>NZ_KI912613.1:0-3477 GCF_000519325.1 Patulibacter minatonensis DSM 18081
GTCGCCCCGCGGCGCCACCGGAGCCGGGGCTCCCACGGGGGCGGGTGCCCCGTCGAACGACGTCGGGAGCGGCTCGGGGCCGGGGTCCGGTGCCGCCCGGTCGTGGGTGGGCCCGTCGTCCGGGGCGGGGGGCTCGGGGGCGGCAGGGGTCTCGACCGCACGACGGCGGTCGGCCTTCTCGGCCTTCCGGGCCCGCTTCGCGCGCCGTCGCTCGGCCTTCGCGGCCTCGGCGCGCGCCTTCTCGCGCTCGGGATCGCCGGGTCCGATGATCATCGGTGGTGCTCCGCGCGTGCGCGGCGGGCGGGGTCGTCGGACGGGCGGCGCATGCGTCCACGCCATCGTCGCACGCACGCCGTACCCTTGCCCGATGCCGCCGACGTGGTTCTGGATGCAGGTGCTGCTCGTGGCGTGCGTGCTCGTGAGCATGGTGATCGCCGGGCTCAAGCTCTGGGCCTGAGCGGCCGGATACGGCGTGCGCCCAGCGTGAGGTCCCTCCCACACCAGGCGTGATCCCGCTCCGCAGCGGGCTCCCGGGCCTGTGCGATGATCGGCCCAGTCGCGGGCCGGACGCCGTCCACCGCGGCGCACGTTGCCCAGTTCCCAACCGCTGAGGAGTGCCGTGTTCAGCTCGATCGTCGTCGGTACGGATGGTTCCGACACCGCCAACCAGGCAGTGACGGAGGCCATCGAGATCGCCAAGGCCGTCGGAGCCCGCCTCGAGATCGTCTCCGCGTACGAGCCCGTCTCGGGGTCCCGCCTGCGCGAGGAGGCCAAGCAGGCCCCGGCCGACGTCGAGTGGATGGTCAACGAGCGCGCCGACGTCGAGGCCACGCTGAACGCCGCGAAGGCGAACGCGACGTCCGCCGGCGTCACGAACGTCCAGACCTACGCCCGGCAGGGCGACCCCGCCGACGCGATCCTCGACGTCGCGGAGGAGTTCGGCGCCGACCTGATCGTCGTGGGCAACAAGGGCATGACGGGCGCCAAGCGGTTCCTGCTCGGCTCCGTGCCGAACAAGATCAGCCACCACGCACCGAGCTCGGTGCTGATCGTCCGCACCACCTAGGCCCGGCCCCCCGGGGTCGGCGGGTGTTCGCGCCGGCAGCCCCCGGGGCGTCCCGCGGCCCCTGACGGGCTGCGATGATCCGGTGGTGAGCACCCCCGCCGATCACGTCCCCGGGACCCCTCCCGGCGCGGACGAGCAGTGGATGCGCCTGGCGATCGCCGAGGCGCTGGAGGCCGAGCGGCACGGCGACGTGCCGATCGGCGCCGTCGTCGTCGCGCACGACGGGACGGTCCTCGGTCGCGGGCGCAACGAGCGCGAGCGCGACGAGGACCCGACCGCGCACGCCGAGATCCTCGCGCTCCGTCGCGCCGCCGCCGCGCTCGGCTCCTGGCGCGTCCTGGACGCCACGCTCTACGTGACCCTCGAGCCCTGCTCGATGTGCGCGGGCGCGATCGTCCTCTCCCGGATCCCGCGGGTCGTCTTCGGCTGCACCGACCCGAAGGCCGGCGCCTGCGGCAGCGTCCTCGACATCACCGCGGAGCCCCGGCTGAACCACCGCCCCGACGTGGAGGGCGGCGTCCTCGGCGACGAGTGCTCGGCGCTCCTGCGGTCGTTCTTCGCCGCGCGGCGCCGCCCGCGGCCGGAGCGCGCCGCGATGGATGCGCGTGACCCGCGTGGCGACCCGCCGCGGCGATAGGCCGCGCGCCTCCGCGGCGACGCACGAACGCGACCGCCGGTAGCCCGCTCCCGGACGTGGCGTTAGCGTCGGGGTGGTGTCGCCCCCGAACCCGCTGAAGCCGATCCAGGAGGCGCTCGAGCGCGTCCTCCACGAGAGCGGCCTGCACGACTTCGGTCGCAGCATGTCGAGCATCGACGACCTCACCGAGGAGGTCCAGCACGTCTACAAGCGCGTCGACGACATCGAGCAGGTGCTCGAGACGATCGTGCCGATCCTGGAGCGCCTGACCGTCATCTTCGAGGAGATCCAGGGCGACCTCGAGCCGATCAGCGAGCTCGCGTCGAAGGTGCCCGGGTCCGGGTCGCGCCGGCGGCGACGGGAGCGGGAGGCGGCAGGTACCGCCCGGATCGAGGCGCCGGCGCGACCCGTGCGGCCGTCGGAGGTCCGGGCGCGCCGCGAGGACGACCGGCCGGCGAGCTCCGGCCCCGGATCCGGATCGGACTCCACCGGTCAGGGACGGCCGGGGGCCACGGGATACTCGCCGCTCGGGACCCGGCCCCGCCGGGACGACTGATCCACGCGTGCCGGGCGCGGCCGATCGGTTAGCTGCCGGTCTGCCGGCCGCCGCTGCTGACGAAGAGCGGGGTGACGGAGGAGTCGCCGCCGACCGGCCCTGCAGGCCCCAGGGGGGAGACATCCTGGTCCAGGGAGGAGTAGGGCTCTGTGATCGCGCTCCGTAGCCTGTACGACAAGTGGGAAATGCGTCGATGTTCTGACGAATTTCTGAGGAAAGGGGCTTGGAGATGTCCAAGTTCGAGGAGGGGTCCTGATGGCTACCGTCACGGGCCCCAGCACCACGACGCGTGAGCGTGGCACCCTTCCGGGTGGTCTGCGTGAGGCGCCGAGGCCGCCGAAGGGTCTGCCTGGCCCGCTTGGGTGGGTGGAGCAGCTCACCGGGATGACGTTGCTGACGTTGCAGGTGATGAAGTCTGCGATCTCGCCGCCGTACAACTGGGGTGGCGAGTTCATCGAGCAGTCGTGGTTGGTGACGAAGAAGGCGTTCTTGCCGTGCTTGTTCTGCACGCTGGTGTTCGCGTATGGCGCGCCTGGTATCTCGGGTGGTTCGCTCTTGTCGACGTTGGCGACGACGGATCGTCTTGGTGCGTTCTCGGTGATGGCGTCGGTGCGTGAGCTGGCGACGTGGATCAACGGGATGGTCGTCGCGGGTGTTGCCGGCACCGCGATCTGCGCTGATCTGGGTGCCCGCAAGGTTCGTGACGAGCTCGACGCGCTCGCCGTTCTCGGCACCGATCTGGTGAAGGTCCTGCTGGTCCCCCGGTTCATCGCGCTTGGCGTGATGACGGTGATGTTCAACTACTGGAACACGGCGGTGTCGATCATCGGCCAGTTGTTGGCGAACATCCTGGTGTGGGACGAGACGGTCGCGGGGTACACGTCGACGTTCGCGTCGAACTTCACGATCGCTGAGGTCGTGTTCAACACGCTGAAGGTCCTGACGTTCGGGGTTCATCATCGCCGTGGTCTGCTGTTACAAGGGCATGAACGCGAAGGGTGGCGCGGCCGGGGTCGGCAAGGCCGTCAACCAGGCCGTCGTGATCTCGTTCTCGGCGATCTACATCTACAACTATCTCCTGAACTCGCTGCTTCTTGGTGCGTTCCCGGAGACCGCGACACTCCGTTAGGGGCTGAGAGCTATGGAAGCTGGAAACTCTCCCGCGCCGTACCAGCCCGCGGGGGCGGGCCGTAAGGGCACCCCGACCGGTCTGGAGCG
>NZ_KI912613.1:3577-13773 GCF_000519325.1 Patulibacter minatonensis DSM 18081
CGGTGGCCGCCGCCGAGGCCGCGGCGGCCGGCCTCCGGCCCGACGGCCCGGCCCGGGTCGCCGTCGACGGGACCACGGTGCACGTCGCCCTGCCCGTCGCCGCGGACCACCCGTCGTCGGCACGGCGGGGTCCCGGGGCCGTCGGGCCGGGCCACGCACCCGGCGGTCCCGGCGCCCACGCGACGCCGGTCGACCGTCCCGCCCCGCCCCTGGACCCCCGCCTGCTCCGCGCCCCGGGCCCTCCCCCGCCCCCGCGGGACGTCGACCTGGACGCGATCCGGCCCGACCTGGCCGAGGTGCACGACCGGCACGCACGGACCCTCGACGCGGCCCGGCCCGACGCCGTCGCGCGGCGCCGCTCCCGCGGGCAGCGCACGGCCCGCGAGAACGTCGCGGACCTCGTCGACGCGGGGTCGTTCGTCGAGTACGGGGCGCTCGCCGTCGCCGCGCAGCGCAGTCGCCGGTCGCTCGAGGACCTGATCGACCGGACCCCCGCCGACGGGCTCGTCTGCGGGGTCGCCGACGTGAACGGCGACGCCGTCGGGCGCGACCGGGCGGCGACGGTCGTCTGCGCGTACGATGCCACGGTGCTCGCCGGGACGCAGGGGGTCCGCAACCACGCGAAGACCGACCGCATGTTCCAGCTCGCGGCGCAGCGGGGCCTCCCCGTCGTGCTGTTCGCCGAGGGCGGCGGGGGCCGGCCGGGCGACGTCGACGTGCCGACCGGCGCGTGGCTCGACGCCCCGACGTTCCACGCGTTCGCGGCGCTGTCGGGGACCGTGCCGCTCGTCGGGATCGCCTCCGGGCGGTGCTTCGCCGGCAACGCCGCGCTGCTCGGCTGCTGCGACGTCGTGATCGCCACGCACGACGCGACGATCGGCCTGGGCGGCCCCGCGATGATCGAAGGCGGGGGCCTCGGCGTCCACGCGCCCGAGGACGTCGGGCCGATCGGGATGCAGGTCGAGAACGGCGTGGTCGACGTGGCCGTGCGCGACGAGGCCGAGGCGGTCGACGTCGCCCGACGCGTCCTCTCGTACGTCCAGGGTCCCGTCGCCCGGTGGACGGCGCCCGACCAGCGGCTGCTGCGCCACGCCGTTCCCGAGAGCCGCACGCGGGCCTACGACGTGCGGCGCGTCCTGTACGCGCTCGCCGACGTCGACGCCGTGCTCGAGCTGCGCGCCGGCTTCGGGACGAGCATCGTGACCGCCCTGGTCCGGATCGAGGGTCGCGCCTACGGCGTGATCGCGAACGACCCGTCGCGGCTCGGCGGCGCGATCGACTCCGACGCCGCGGACAAGGCCGCGCGGTTCCTCCAGCTCTGCGAGGCGCACCGGCTGCCGGTCGTCTCTCTGTGCGACACGCCGGGGTTCATGGTCGGGCCGGAGTCCGAGGCGACGGGGGCCGTCCGGCACGTGTCGCGGATGTTCGTCGTCGGCGCGAAGCTCACCGTGCCCCTGGTGACGATCGTCCTGCGCAAGGCCTACGGGCTCGGGGCGATGGCGATGGCCGGCGGCCACCTGCGCGTGCCGCTGGCGACGGTCGGGTGGCCGACGTCGGAGCTCGGGCCGATGGGGCTCGAGGGTGCCGTGCGGCTCGGGTTCTCGGGCGAGCTCGCCGCCGCCGCGGAGGGCGAGGAGCGCGAGGCGCTCTTCCGCCGCATGGTCGACGCCGCCTACGACGTCGGGCGCGGCCTGCAGACGGCGACGGCGTTCGAGCTCGACGACGTCATCGACCCGCTGGAGACGCGGCGATGGATCGTCTCCACGCTCGGGGACGCCCCGGGGCCGCGCACCGCGGCCGAACGCCTCGCGGCACCCCGCGGGCGGTGGATCGACACCTGGTGAGCGCCGTCCCGGTCCTCCCGATCGGTCGGCCGTGACCTGACGCTCCCGGCCCGGGTGTCCGGCTACTCCGCCTTCAGCGCCCACCAGATCAGGAGGCCCTGGAGCGGCAGCCGGGCGATCAGCGCGGGGCGGCCACCGGGGACCTTCGGGAACCGTTCGGGGTGCAGCGCCATGTTGACGTTCGCCGGGAAGACCCCGACCAGCGTGGCCGCGGCCAGCAGGCGACCGAAGCGCCGGGTCCGCGGGACCATCGTCGCCACGCCGGCGACGCCCTCGACGACGCCGGAGACCTGAACCAGGCGCTCGTGGGCGGGCAGGTAGTCCGGCACCATCGGGACGAAGAACTTCGGGATCACGAAGTGCGAGATCCCGGCGGACAGGAAGAACGGCCCGAACAGGCGCTTGATCGACGGCATGCGAGCACCCTACCGCCGGTCGCAATGGCTGCGGGAGCGCGCTCGCACAGCACGGCGACGCGTCACCGGCGCCGAAGGGCGAAGGGCCGCGGGCGGGTGCGGTCGGACCGGAGCGGAGCCTCGCCGGACCGGGTCAGACCGGCTCGGCCGGTGGATCGTCGCCCGCCCCGATCCGCCGCTGCATCCAGGCGACGTCGTGCCACGCGCCGTGCTTGTGGCCGACGGCCTCGTATACCCCGGCGGGCCGGAAGCCCATCGCCCGGTGCATCCCGGCGCTGGCGTCGTTGGGGAGCGTCATGCCGGCGAGCGCCGTGCGGTAGCCGCGGGCGGCGAGCCGGTCGAGCAGGACTGCGTAGAGCGCTCGGCCGCCGCCCGTCCGGCGTCGCCCCTGCTCGAGGTAGACCGAGACCTCGCACGCCCAGCGGTACGCCGGGCGCGCGGCGAACCGCCCGCCGTAGGCGTAGCCGATGACGTACCCGTCGGCGTCCTCCAGGACCAGCCACGCGTGCGACGCCGTCGCGACCGCGATCCGGCGGGCCATCTCCGCGGCGTCGGGCGGCGTGGTCTCGAACGTGATCGCGGTGTCCCGCACGTACGGCGCGTAGACGGCCGCGCACGCCGCGGCGTCCGCGGCGGTCGCGTCGCGCACGAGCCCGGGGCCCCGACCGTCCATGCGGTCCGATGGTACCCCGCCCGATCGACGTGCCGGTCGGGCCGCGGTCGAGGCCGGGCCGCGCGTGGCTCAGCCCCAGGGCGCGTTCGGGACGACCGGCTGCGCCGGGTCCCCCGCGCACCGCCCGCCGCGCAGGCGGTACACCGAGACCATCGGCCCCGGGCGCTCGTAGGCGAGCTCGTACGTCGTCCCCTGGCGGTCGATCTGGTACTTCACCGGCGCGGTCGTGGGGCCGTACGGCAGGCGCTTCGGTCCGGCGTCGGGCGCGAACGGCGAGACCTGCCACACGAGGTCGGCGCGGCGGGTCAGCTCACGGTAGTAGCGGATCGCCTCGGGGACGAGCCCGGGCGTGCGGCCCGCGCGGCCGGCCTGGTAGCTGCCCGTGACGACCCAGCAGTACCCGTAGCGCTCGAACTCGTCGATGAGCTCCGGGTAGAGGATGCGGACCCACGACGAGAAGCCCGCCTTGATGCGGAGCTGCGGATGACGCTTGCGGTCGCGGCGCTGGACGGCCGGGATCGTGTGGTAGATCGACCAGCGCGTGAGGCTGTAGAAGTCGTTGCGTCCGTCGAAGGTCGGCGTCCACGAGCCGGGCGACATCGACTCGACGACGACGCCGGAGCGCGCCGGGATGTGGTCCTCCATCCAGCCGCGCGCGATCGTCCGGGTGTCGTCGCGGCCGACGACGTGCGCGGTGTGCGCGCTGTGGGCGAAGGACTGCGCGCCCAGGCCGACCGCCAGGACGACGGCGAGCGCGATCCGCACCGGGCGCCGGCGATCGCCGGTCGCCGTCGTTCGCGGGCGATCGTCCGAGGACCGCTCCGGACCGTCGCCGACCGGCGACACGGGCACGTCGGCGTCGGCCGCCGCCGTCCGACCGTCGGTCTCGGCCGTGGCCGGGACGTCCCTCCGCCGCAGGAGCCCCACGACCTCGCTGACCGCGAACCCGGCCGCGATCGCAAGGACGGGGACGATCGGCAGCAGCCAGCGCGCGAAGAAGCGGTCCTGCGGGCCCATCACCAGCAGGTAGCCCGCGACGAGCGGCAGCAGGACGACCGCGATCCGCCACCGGCGCCACGCCAGGAGCGCGGCCCCGACCACCGCGGCGATCAGCGGCGCCCAGCCGACGCCCCAGCCCGCCGCCCACGTGTAGAAGGCGAACCCGTTGGTCATCGGCTCGCCGACGTACCGGCCGGACTTCGACCAGTTGGCCTGGTACTCGATCGCGCGCCAGACCTCGTGCGGGTCGATGAAGACGTACGGGTTGGAGACCACGAACGCGACGACCGCGACGACGCCCATCAGGACCCCGCGGCGGACGGCGTGCGGCCAGCCCGTCGTGGGCGTCCGCAGCACCAGCGCGGCGATCGGCGCCAGCACCACGATGCCCGCGTTGTACTTGAAGCCCGCCGCCAGTCCGACCGCGATCCCGGCGAGCACGAACCCGCGACGCCGGCCGGGCTCGTCCTGCAGCAGCCACGCCGCGCCGAGCAGCCCCAGCGCGACGAACAGCAGCGTCGGGCCGTCGGCGAGCGCCACGCGCGAGTACGCCACCGGCAGGAAGGCGACGGCCAGGAGGCCCGAGGCCACGAGCGCCGCGGTGCGGCCCACGAGGCGCCGGGCGGCGGCGTGGAGGACCGGGATCGCGGCGACCGAGAGCACCGCCACCACCCAGCGGCCGAGGAGGTACGCCTGACCGGGGTCCTTGACCAGGGCCTCGCTCGGCGACATCCCCTGCGGGCGGAACCACGCCTGGTCGACGATGCCGAGCAGCCCCATCATCCCCGGCGGGTTGACGAGCTCCCGGTAGCCGAGGCGCTGGTGGAAGAAGCCCGCGGCGTCCGGGACGAACCGCGCCGACTCGTCGATGTTGTAGACGAGCGGCAGGTTCTGGCCGAGGTTCCAGACGCGCAGCAGCAGCGCGACGAGCACGATCCCGCCGAGCACCCCGAGCTCCCAGCCGGGGACGTGCGCGAACGGGCGGCGGCGTGGCCGGCGGGCGGCGGGCGCCGGGCCGGGCGCGGAGGTCGCGTCGGACATCGGTAGGGCAGGCTACGGGCCGGAGCGTTGGCCGTGAGCCGCGGGCGCGCCTCAGGCGGCCACGCGCATCGCCGCGGCCAGCTCGGGGCCGAGCGCGTGCTCGGTCTCCCCCAGCCGCACCGTCAGCGGGCCGCCGAACGGCTGGCGGTCGACGAGCGTCAGGTGGACACCCGGGACGATGCCGCGCTCCGCGAGGTACCGCAGCATCGCCGGGTCGGTGTCGGAGACCCGGACGAACGGGGCCTCGTCGCCGACCTCGAGGTCCTCGAGGCTGCGCGTGGAGCGCTCCGCGATCTCGAGCTGACGGTCGGGGATCGGGTCGCCGTGCGGATCGAACTCCGGGTGTCCGAGCTTCGCCGAGATCCGCTCGACCAGGTCGTCGGAGACCGCGTGCTCGAGCCGCTCGGCCTCGTCGTGCACGCGGTCCCACGGGACCTCCAGCACCTCGACGAGGAACAGCTCCAGCAGCCGGTGGTTGCGAACCGTGCGCAGGGCGACCTTCCGGCCCTGCTCGGTCAGCACCACGCCGCGGTACGGCTCGTGCTCCAGGAGCCCCAGGTCCGCGAGCCGCCGCAGCATCGCCGAGACCGACCCCGGGGTGATGCCGAGCCGGCCGGCCAGCGCCGTCGTCGGCACCGCGCCCTCCAGACGGGTCTCGAGCGCGAAGACGGCCTTCAGGTAGTCCTCGACCGCGGTCGAGGGGGGAGGCGCCGACGCGGAGGCCATGCGCCGCAGCCTACGGGAGCGGGTCGCGGGGGCGGGCCTCCCAGGTCCCCCTCGACCGGGGATCACGCGCCGCCCGCCCGAGGCGCCGACGCGGAGGCCATGCGCGGCAGCCTACGGGAGCGGGTCGCGGGGACGGGCCTCCGGGTGGCGTACGATCGCGCCGTGCGATCGCGCGTCCTGGTCCTCGCCGCCGGCCTGACCGTGCTCCTCGCGGGCTGCGGCGACGACGACCGCCCGTCGTCGGCGGGTCCGACGGCCACGGTCCCCGCGAGCGTGGCCTCCGCCGCGCAGACGGCCGCGATCCCCGACGGGCTCGTCCCGGCCGCGACGGCGGACGAGGCGCGCGACCCGGCGGTGCTCACCGATCTGCGAGCGCGGCTGGCGCGCGCGCCCGGGCGGCTCCGGGAGGTCCGCTCCGCCCGGTACACGATCGACCTCGACCTCTCGTCCGGCACCGTCCGCGGGTCGGGGCGCGCGGACTTCCGCACCGGCGAGAGCCTCGGGCGGCTCTCGGTGTCGTCCGACGGGTCCACGCTGACGCTCGACCAGTACAACGACGGCAAGGACACGTCGGGCCGGCCGCAGGGCTCGGCGACGTGGACGAAGGACCCGTCGATCGTCCCGAACGCCCCCGGCAACTCCACGGGCATCTTCGCCCGGCGCCTCCGCATCGGGCTCGCCGGGGCCGAGGCGACGCTCGACGGCGTGCGGTGTCGCTGGGCGGCCGGCGTCGTGCCGCTGACCGAGCTGCTGGCCGACGTCCGGGACGACCCGTCCGTGCAGGCGTTCCTCCGCGCCGCGAAGGACGACGCGATCTTCCCGATCGGCGCCTGTCTCTCACCTGACGGCCTGATCGTCGGTCTGCGCTACGACGTCGACTTCGGGCGGGACGTCGGGCTCACCACCGGCCCCGACGCCGGACAGTCCTTCCGCGGCCGGATCGGGTTCTCGGACTTCGGCCGGGCGCCGGCGATCCGGCGCCCGGCCGGGGTGCCGCGGAGCTGATCCCCGCGGGGCCGGGCGGCGCACGCGGTACGGTCGGGCCGACCCCGATCACGACCCGAGGAGCACCCATGGCCAGCTTCAAGCCCGTCTACACCGCGAACGCCACCGTCACCGGCGGCCGCGCCGGGGGCGGGAAGACCGACGACGGGAAGCTCGACGTCAAGCTCGACATCCCCGAGGCCCTCGGCGGCAAGGGCGGCGACGGCACGAACCCCGAGCAGCTCTTCGCGATCGGCTGGGCGGCGTGCTTCGAGGGCGCGATCGGCGCGGTCGCGGGCGACACCGACGTCTCCGACGTGTCGATCGACGCGACCGTCGAGATCGGCAAGGGCGGCTCCGGGCTCTCGCTGCAGGCGACGCTCGCCGTGACGCTCCCCGGCGTCGACGACGAGACCGCGAAGAAGATCGTGCACGACGCCCACCAGGGCTGCCCGTACTCGAAGGCCACCCGCGGCAACGTGCCGACGACGCTGACCGCCAACGGGCAGCCCGTCGAGGCATAGACCCAGGTTACGCGCGGGGCGTGCCGCGGCGGCACGCCCCGCGCCCGCGGTCCGGCAGCGGTCGACCGCCGGGGCCCCGCGCATTCGATCACGCGACCGGCGAGCGGTAGCGTGCGCGCTGTGCACGCCCCCGAGCCGTCGTCCGTCGATCCGCTGCAGCCCGACGCCGGGTTGCTCGCCCGCCTCGCCGCACTGGCGGTCCGGGTCGGCGCCAACGTCCAGCCGGGGCAGGTCGTCGCGGTCGGCGGCCAGGTCGGCGGGCACGAGCCGCTCGTCCGCGCCATCGCCGCCGAGGCCTACCGTGCGGGCGCCTCGTTCGTCGACGTCGCGTGGTTCGATCCGCTCGTCAAGCGCGCCCGCCTCGAGCACGCGGGCGAGGACACCCTCGACGTCGTGCCGCCGTGGCTCGGCGCGCGCATGACCGCGCTCGGCGAGGCCCGCGCCGCGAACATCTCGCTCGTCGGCCAGGTCCGCCCGGGCGTGTTCGACGGGATCGACCCCGCCCGCGTCGGCCGCGACCAGCTGCCGTCGCTGCGCGAGACCGCCGGTGTCATCAACCGGCGCGAGCTGAACTGGACCGTCGTCCCCGCCCCGAACGCCGGCTGGGCGGGGCTCGTCTTCCCGGACCTCCCGCCCGCGGACGCGCTGCGCCGGCTCGAGGCGGACATCGTCACCGTGCTCCGGCTCGAGGACGACCCGGTCGCCGCGTGGCAGGCCCGCGCAACCGAGCTGCGCGCTCACGCGGCGAAGCTCAACGAGCGCCGGTTCGACGCGATCCGGCTCGTCGGCCCGGGGACCGACCTGACCGTCGGCCTGCTGCCGTCGTCCGTCTTCATCGCCGCGGGCATGGACACCGTCGGCGGCATCCCGCACCAGGCGAACGTCCCGACGGAGGAGGTCTTCACGACCCCAGACCCGGCCCGCGTCGACGGCGTCGTCCGCGCCACGAAGCCGCTGACCCTGGGCGGTACGACCGTCGACGGCATCGAGGTCGAGTTCCGGGGCGGCGAGGTCGTCCGCGCCGATGCCACGACCGGCGTCGAGGTGCTGCGCGGCTGGATCGCCCGGGACGAGGGCGCCCGGCGGCTCGGCGAGCTCGCGCTCGTCGACGGCGACGGTCGGGTCGGGCAGACCGGCACCGTCTTCCACGAGACGCTCCTGGACGAGAACGCCGCCAGCCACCTGGCGCTCGGCTCCGCGTACACGATGTGCCTGGAGGACGAGGCCGACCACGCGCGCGCCAACCGCTCCGCGATCCACGTCGACTTCATGGTCGGGTCCCACGAGGTGACCGCGATCGGCCTCGACGCGGGCGGCGCGGAGACCGAGGTGCTCGTCGAGGGCGCCTGGCGGCTGTAGGACGGCGGACCGCCGGGACGGGTGGCCCGGGCCACGGACGGTCCGCGGCACGACGACTCGGTCGCGCGGCGGTCGGCCCTCCCGGTCCGGTGGCGCGGCGGCGGTGCGCCCCGCCGCGCCGCGGGCCTCGGAGGACGCTGGCGCGACCGACCACGAACGTCCAGCGACGTCCAGCCGGCCGCCGCGCCCGCGGGCCGGCATCCTGGACACCTGGACCGTCGAACCCCGTCGAGGGCCCGGATACGCTGTCCGCGTGTGGGACGACGGAGACGTGATCAGCTTCCAGGCGCTCCGGCGCGGCACGCCCGTGCGGTCGACCGACGGCGTGGAGATCGGGACCGTGCGGCACGCCGACGCGATCGCCCGCGAGCACCTCTTCGACGGGATCGTCATCGACACCCCCGACGGCAAGCGGTTCCTCGACGCGCCCGAGGTCCTGCGGATCCACGAGCGGGCGGTGCTCACGACGTTCCCCGCCGCCGAGGCCGGGGAGCACCTGCAGCCCGTCGGCTCGAAGCTCGCCGCGATCGCGCAGAACACCACCACCGCGCGCCGGCTCAAGCGCCTGTCGAACAGGACGAAGGACCGGGCGAAGAACGCGTGGGACCGCCGCTGAGCCGAGGGCGGGCGGCAGGGTCCGGGGGACCTTCGGTAGCCTTCCCGGTCCGCTGGAGAGGTGCCAGAGCGGTTGAATGGGCACGACTGGAAATCGTGTAATGGGGAAACTCATTCGGGGGTTCGAATCCCCCTCTCTCCGCCTCAGCAGGACCGACGGCCGCCCACGGGGCGGCCGTCGTCGTTCGCGGGGGAGCGCCCGGCGACCACCGCGACGCAGCCCCGCGGATCGGGGCCGGGTGCCCACGCGCGGCGGTGACCCCCGGCACGACGGCGGGTGCGATCATCGGCCCGTGCAGCCCCCTGCCGGACCATCCCCCGTCGGCCCGTCACGGGCACCGACCCGATGACCACCCGGCTCTTCCTCCTGCGCCACGGCACCACCGCCGCGGTCCGCAGCGCCGCCTTCCCCCTCGACGAGGGCCTCGACGCCCGCGGTCGCGCGGAGGCCCACGCGCTGCGCCGCCACCTGCCGCAGGACCCGCGGGTGCTGCGCTCCCCCGCCCGACGCTGCGCCGAGACCGCCGCCGCGCTCGGGCACGGCGACGCCACCGTCGACGACGGCCTGCGCGAGGCCGGCTTCGGGGACTGGGCGGGCCGGAGCGTCGCCGACCTGCACGCCGCCGACCCGGCCCCGGTCGTCGCCTGGATGACCGACCCGGCGTTCACGCCCCCCGGCGGCGAGTCCCTGGAGGTCCTGACCGCACGCGTCGGGGCCTGGATGGCCGCGCACGACGACGCCGAGGCGCCCCTCGTCGCGGTCACGCACGGCGGGGTCGTGCGGGCGGCGATCGCCGTCGCGCTGGGCGCGCCCGCGGGTGCCGCGTGGCGGATCGACGTGACCCCGGGATCGCTGACCGAGCTGCACGCGCACGACGGCCGCTGGCGGCTGACCCGCGCCAACTGGACCCCGACCCGGGACGAGGTCCGCGCCGCGCGGGCGGAGCTCGGCGAGAGCGGCGACGGTGGGGTCGTCGGCGCCGGAGGTGAGGCGGGCGGCTCGGCGGGCGGGACG
>NZ_KI912613.1:13873-48073 GCF_000519325.1 Patulibacter minatonensis DSM 18081
GGCGACGCTCGACGGCCCGGGCCTCGCACGCGCGGGCCTCGAGTCCGTGGCCGAGAACACCTCCGACGCCGTCGTCGCGCCGTTCGTCTGGGGCGCGCTCCTCGGCGCGCCCGGCGTCGCGGCGCACCGCGCGCTGAACACCATGGACGCGATGGTCGGGCACCGATCGGAGCGCTACGCCCGCTTCGGCTGGGCGTCGGCCCGCGCGGACGACGTCGCCGGCTGGCCCGCGGCGCGGCTGGCGGCCCTGGCGACGGGAGCGGTCGCGGGCGGCCTGGGTCCGGTCGGCGGCCACGACGCCGGGACCCTCGATGGCGGCGCAGGCCGGGACGGCCGTGGCGCGGGCCAGGACGGCGGTGACTTGGGCCGGGACGGCGGCGGCGCGAGCGGGGACGGCGGCAGCGCGAGCGGGGACGGCGGTGACGCGAGCGGGGACGGCGGTGACGCGGGCCGGGCTGACCGTGGCGAGGGCCGCACCGGCGGCAGCGCGGACCGGCCCGGCGGCGGTGCGGCAGTCGGCGGTCCCCGCGCCGCCTGGCGCGCCTGGTGGCGCGACGGGGCCGCACATCCGAGCCCGAACGCCGGGCGCGTCGAGGCCGCATTCGCCGGCGCACTCGGCGTGCGGCTCGGCGGACGGAACGTCTACGGCGGCCGCGTCGAGGAGCGCCCCGTCCTCGGCGACGTGCCGGGCGCCCGGGACCCCGAGGCCGACGACCTCGAGCGCGCCGCGCGACTGTCGCTGCGGGTCGGGACGGCGACGGCGGTCGTGTGCGCGGTCGGTGCCGTCCTGATGCGCCGGGCGCGCGGCTAGGGACGCCGCGGGAGGACCTTCGGCGGGTCGACTGCGGGCCGCAGTTTCGGACGCCGGCTCGTTTTCGACGGGGGTCTGGCGTTCGTTCCTGCGGAGTCGGCGCAGTTTCGGACGCCGGCTCGCGGTCGACGGGGGTCTGGCGTTCGTTCCTGCGGTGTGGGCGCAGGTTCGAACGCCGGCCAGCGGACCATGGACTGCCGGCGTTCATTCCAGCGGCCCGGCGTTGGTTCGTCCGCCGGCTCGTGCCGCCGCGGCCGGGCGGCGGTCGTCCCTGCGCCGACCGCACGCGCCCGTCGCCCTCGCCGTCCGTCAGGATCCCCGCCGTGGCCGTCCCGCGCACCCGCCCCGCCGATCCGGCCGCGCCCGCCGGCGCGCTGCTCGTCGCCGGGACGACCTCGGACGCCGGCAAGTCGCTGATCACCGCCGGGATCTGCCGGTGGCTGCACCGCGAGGGCGTGTCGGTGTCCCCGTTCAAGGCGCAGAACATGGCGCTGAACGCGGCGGTCACGCCGGACGGGCTCGAGCTCGGCCGCGCCCAGGCGGTCCAGGCCGCCGCGTGCGGGATCGAGCCCGAGGCCATCATGAACCCCGTGCTCCTGAAGCCGACGGGCGAGCGGATGAGCCAGGTCGTGCTGCTCGGTCGGCCGCACGGGACGGCCGGGGCCCGCGACTACCGGCGGCTGCGGAGCGAGCTGCGGGGCGCGGTCCTCGAGAGCCTCGCCGAGCTGCGCGGCCGCTTCGACGCCGTGATCTGCGAGGGTGCCGGGTCGCCGGCGGAGATCAACCTGCGCGAGGGCGACTTCGTGAACATGGGACTGGCTCGTGACGCCGGGCTCCCCACGATCGTCGTCGGCGACATCGACCGCGGCGGCGTCCTGGCCGCGCACTACGGCACGATCGCCCTGCTCGATCCCGCCGACCAGGCGCACGTCGCCGGGATGGTCATCAACAAGTTCCGTGGCGACCCGTCCCTGCTGGATCCCGGCGTCGAGGCGCTGCAGGCGATGACCGGGCGCCCGGTGCTCGGCGTCGTCCCGTGGGCCGAGGGGCTCGAGCTCGACGCCGAGGACGGACTCGCGCTGCGCACCTTCGACCGCGGCGCCGAGACCGCGGACCCGGTGCGCGTCGCCGTCGTCGGCCTGCGCCGGATCTCGAACTTCACCGACCTCGACGCGCTCGCGATCGAGCCCGACGTCGACCTGCGGCTGACGCGCGACCCGGACGTGCTGCGCGACGCCGACCTCGTCGTCGTGCCGGGCAGCAAGGCGACGGTCGCCGACCTCGCCGACCTCCGGGACGCCGGCCTCGACCGCGTGCTGCGCGAGCGCGTCGCCGCGGGCCGGCCCGTGCTCGGGATCTGCGGCGGGTACCAGATGCTCGGCACGGCGATCGAGGACGACGGCGTCGAGACCGGCACCGGCACCGTCGCCGGACTCGGTCTGTTGCCGGTCACGACCACGATGCACCCCGCGAAGATCACGCGGCGCCGCGAAGGCCGACTGCTGTTCACGCCGGACGGATCCGTCGGCGGGACGCCGCCGCACTCGCCGGGGTTCGCGCCGGTGCCCGGCCCCGGGGGGTCCGACGTCCCGGAGTCCGGGCGCGGGCGGCCGACGGGTCCGACGGCTCAGAACGGCGCGGGCCACGGGACGTGGGATCCGTCGTCCGCACCATCGGCCGTCCCCGCGGGCGGATACGAGATCCGCCACGGCCGGGTGGTCCGGCACGGAGGGGTCCCCCTGCTGTCGGCGGAGCCCGTGGTCGCCGCCGCGGGCGAGGACCCGCGGGTGCTGGCCGAGGGCTGCGTGGAAGGCGTGGTGGCCGGCACGTCGTGGCACGGGCTGCTCGAGCACGACGAGGCGCGGCACGTCCTGCTCGGCTGGGCCGCCCGCGTCCGCGGCCGGTCGTTCGCCCCCGGCCCCGCGCGCTTCGCCGACGTGCGCGAGCGCCGCTACGACGTCCTGGGTGACCTCGTCGCCGAGCACCTCGACACCGACGCGCTGCTGCGGCTGCTCGAGCACGGCGTTCCGGCGGGCCTGCCGACGCTGGCCTGCGGGCCCGTCGGCTGATCCCTCATCGCGCGGGCCGCGTCTCCGCCCGCACCCAGTCGAGGTACGGAGCGTGGCCGCCGGCCAGCGGGGCGACCAGCACCTCGGGCACGTCGTACGGGTGACGGTCGACGACCAGCGCGACGAGCTCGTCGGTCCGGTCCGCCGCCGTCTTCAGCGTCAGCGTCCACTCCTCCGCGGTCTCCGCGGCACCCTCCCACCGGTAGACGCTCGTCACCGGTCCGCCGACCTGCCCGCACGCCGCGAGGCGTGCGTCGATCGCCGCGCCGGCGATCGCCCCGAGGACGTCGCGGTCGTCGCCGACGACCGTCACCACGACCACGTCGACCGGCTGTACGGGGTCCGCCATGGGACGGCCTTCCGCGCCGGGCCGGGGGATCCTCCGTACGGTGGTCGCAAGGCCGGCCGCGGCCTTCCCCGCCCCCGCGCGTGGGCCACCCGCCTCCGTGTCGGGTTCGGGACCTCTGCGGTACCGGATCCGACACGCCCGGCCTCGGCCGCCGGACGCCCGCCTCCGTGTCGGGTTCGGGACCTCTGCGGTACCGGATCGGACACGCCCGGCCTCGGCCGCGGGACGGCCGGCTCCGTGTCGGGTTCGGGACCTCTGCGGTACCAAAACCGACACGTCGGGACCGGCATGCCGTCCGGCCCTGCGACCCGCCCGCCGGTCGGTCCGCGACCCGCCGGGGCGCTCCGCCCCGCGCTCCTCCCGCCGCGCCCTACCGCACCTCCCGTCCTCACCCCTCCCCCGCGACCGGCCGCCCCGACCGCCGGTCCTCCGCGCCCTCCTCGGCCTCCACCCGCTGCTCCTCCCCCGACTCGTCGCGATCACCCGCGACCGCCTCGCCGTGCGCCCGCGCGATCCGGTCGAGCCGGCGGCGCGCCGGGTCGCCCGCCAGGCCGTGGACGACGATCGAGACGACGGTCAGGGCGACGACGGTCCAGAGGACGACGGCGGCCTCGTGGTCGGACAGCGCCCCGGAGGTCACGACGACCGCCGCGTAGAAGAGCGAGCCGACGCCGCGGACCCCGAAGAACGCGATGAAGGCGCGGTCCGACAGGCGCATCGAGGTCCCGAGCGTCGCGACGAGCCCCGCCGCCGGGCGGATCACGAACACGACGAGCACGACGAGGCCCCAGCCAGCGAGGCCGGGGGTGCCGAGGCCGTCCAGGGTCAGCATCGACGCGGCGAACAGGACGACCGCGAGCTCGCCGAGGCGCTCGAACACCGAGGCGCCGCGGTGCGTCCCGGCCTGCATCTCGTGGTCGCGCTCGTAGCGCCGGAACGCGATGCCCGCCACGAACGCGGCGATGAAGCCGTAGGCATCGAGGATCTCCGTCACGCCGTAGACGCCGAGCACGACCCCGAGCCCGACCCACGCGTCGAAGTACTCCTGCATGAACCCGCGGTCGCGGGCCTCCCGGACGATCCGCGCCGCCAGCCACCCCAGCCCCACGCCGCAGAGGACGCCGACCGCGATCGCCCAGAGCACGTCGGACGCGAGCCACGTGAGGACGTTCCCGTCGTCCGCGTGGTGGGCGATCATGATCCCGGCGAGCACGAAGGGGTACGCCAGCCCGTCGTTGAAGCCCGCCTCGGCGGTCAGCGCGAAGCTCGTGTCGCGTTCGTCGGGCTCCCCGGGCGGTCCGATGCCGAGGTCCCCGGCGAGCACCGGGTCGGTCGGCGCGACCGCCCCGCCGAGCATCAGGGCGGCGCCGAGGGAGAGCCCCATCGCACCCCAGCCGAACAGCGTCACGGCGGCGATCGTCAGCGGCATCGCGATCAGCAGCAGGCGCAGCGCGTGGCTCCAGGCCCGCCAGTGCAACGGCCGGTCGACCGCCATCCCCGTGCCGAAGAGCGCGATGATCGCCACGACCTCGGTGAGGTGCTCGAGGAGGTCCGCGTCCTCCACCGGATCGAACGGCGTGCCGCCGACGGCCGCGATGCCGAGCGCGGCCACCACACCGAGCACGAGGTAGACAATCGCCGAGGTGAACGTGCGGCCGCCCTGGTTGCTCAGGGCGATCGTCGCCACGAGCAGCCCGGCGCCGGCGAGGACGAAGACCAGGACGCCCGCGTGGCTGCCGGGATGGAACCCCGGCTCGGAGGCCAGGGGCGTGAGCAGCGCGTCGAGCAACGAGGGCTCGGTACCCCGAGGTTGCTGCGCGTACGCTCGCCGCGGCTGGCCGTAGGCCTACGGTCCCGGCGCGACCCGGCCCGCGTGCTCGGCGGGGCGCGTCCCGGCGGGACGCACGCGGCAGGCCGGGCGCTCAGCGCGCGACGACCACGAACGTGGCGCGTCGCCGCTCGTCGCGGTCCGCAGGCCTCCCACCTGGCGGCGGATCCCTCCTCCCCCGGGGTCGACCTCAGGCCCGGACGGTGTCCGCACCCCGCCCGCGCGGGTAGTGTCGGCCTATGAAAGCGCCCAAGCTGCCCTCGGGCTTCGGCAGGCCGCACGACTACGGCCCCAAGGGCGGGCAGGCCGTCCTGTTCTACCTCGGGGTGATGGTCGTCTTCCTCGTCACCGGCTACGGGATGCGCGAGAACAACGTCATCGTGATCGCCATCGGCATCGTGCTCGCGCTGATGCTCGCCAAGAAGGTGAAGGTCTGGTACACGCCCAAGGAATGACGGGAGGGGTCGTGCGCGCGCCCGTCCCGCCGCCCGTTCCGGCATCCTCGTCCCGATGCGCGCACTGATCGCCGGGGCCGGAGAGGTCGGCTGGTACCTCGCCGGGCGCCTGGCGCGCGAGGGCCACGAGGTCGTCGTCCTCGACCTCGACCGGGAGCTCCTCCTGCACCGCTCCCGCGCCGGGATCGACGTCCGCGTCGAGCGCGCCGACGCCTCGTCCCCGAAGGACCTCCTGGAGCACGAGGCGGGCGAGGCCGACCTCTTCGTCGCCGTCACCTCGATCGACGCGATCAACCTCGTCGCCTGCCTGCACGCCAAGGCGCAGGGGGCGACCCGCACGATGGCCCGCGTCCGCGACGCCGACTACTACCCGTCGGGCGAGGACACCGCCCAGGGCACGCTCGGCATCGACGTCCTCGTGTCGCCGGAGCTGGCGGCCGTCGGCGACATCGAATCCGCGCTGCGCATCCGCGGTGCCGTCCGCGTCGAGCGCTTCGCCGACGACCGCCTGGCGCTCGCGGAATGCATGGTCACCCCGAACTCGCCGGCCGCCCGGCGCTCGGTGGTCACGCGACCGCACGCCACGCACTCGAAGATCGGCGCCCTCCTGCGCGACGGCCGCGTCCACCTGGCCAACAAGGACACGACGCCGCTGCCGGGCGACCACGTCGTCCTGGCGTGCTCGACCGACGAGCTGAAGGAGGCGTGCCGCGAGATCGACCCGGTCGCCCGCAGCGTGCACCGCGTCGCGATCTTCGGCGCCGGCCAGATCGGGGTGGCGCTCGCCGCGCGGCTGGCGCACCTGGGCCGCGAGGTCGTGGTGCTGGAACCCGACGAGCGGCGCGCCCGCGACGCCGCCGAGGTCCTCGAGGACCGCTCGATCGAGGTCCTCTGGGAGGAGGGCGCGTCCGAGGCCGCCCTCCGCGAGGCCGGCGTCGACACGTGCGACGCGTTCGTCTCTTGCGCCGACGACGACCGCGCCACGCTCCTCGCCTGCACCCACGCCGACCGGCTCGACATCGGGCTGGTGCTCGCCGTCCTCTCCCGCGAGGAGTTCGCGCCGCTCGCCGAGGCCCTGGGCGTCGACGGCATCATCGCGCCGCGCCTGGCGGCCGCCGAGCGCATCCTCCGCACCTCGCGCGGCACCGGCGCGCGCAAGAGCACGCTGATCGTCGACGGGCTCGAGGCGCTCGAGTACCGGATGGCCCCGGGCAACCCGCTGTGCGGCAAGCCGATCGCCGCGTCGCTGCCCCACGACACCGCGCTGACCGCCGTCGTCCGCGACGGCGAGGTGAAGTTCCCCAGCGAGATCGACCGCTACCAGCAGGGCGACATCGCCCTGGTGCTCGCCACCGGGGGCGGCGCCCAGAAGCTCGGGGCGGTGCTCGACCGGTGAGCGCGACGTCCGCCGCGGCCGACCGGCGCCGACCGCGGTTCCGGATCCGCCGCCCACGGCCGCTGCGGCTGAACAAGCGGATCGGCCCGCTGACCCGCCGCGCGCTGACCGCCGGCTCGATCGCGCTCGCGGTCGCCGCGCTGGTCTGCACGATCACCGCGGCGGTCTCCGACCAGCGGGCGATCGGGGCGTTCGGCGCCGCGACCGGCCTGGCGACGGTCCTGGCCCTGCTGCTCCGCCGCACGTGGGTGGGGCGGCCGATGCCGGCGCCGACCGGCCGCGACGGGCTGATGGCCGCCGGCCTCACCTGGGTCGCGGCGAGCCTCTTCGCGGCGATCCCCCTGCTGCTCAGCGGGTCGTTCCCGCGCGTGGCCGACGCGATCTTCGAGGGCACCAGCGGCATCACCACCACGGGCGCCACGGCGCTCGTCGACGTGGACCACCAGCCCCACGCCGTGCTGCTCTGGCGCTCCCTGACGCACTGGATCGGCGGCATCGGCATCGTCGTCCTGCTCGTCGCGATCGCCCCGGCCGCCGGTGGTGCGGCACGGCGGGTCCTGCTCGGCGAGTCGAGCCGCGCCGCGGAGGAGACGGTGGCGCCGCAGATGCGCGACACCGCCCGCATCACCGCGCTGATCTACCTGACGGTCACCGGCATCGCCCTGATCGCGCTGCTCCTCGTCGGCCTGTCGCCGTGGGAGGCCGTCAACCACGCGATGTCCGTCGCGTCGACCGGCGGCTTCTCGACGCGTACGGCCTCGGCCGGCGGGTTCGAGTCGACCCCGGTCGAGGTCGCGCTGACGGTCCTCATGCTCGCCTCGGGCGTCTCGTACGTGATCTGGTGGCGCCTCGTCACCGGTCGCGGGCTCGGGATCCACGCGGTCGAGCTGCGGTCCTACGTGCTGTTCGTGATCGGGATCGGGATCCTGCTGGCGATCGGCGCCCGCGGCAGCGAGGCGCCGGGCAACGTGTTCGACGGCATCTTCACCGCGGCGTCGATCACCACCGGGACGGGGTTCACGACCGCCGACCCGGACCTGTGGGGGGAGGAGGCCCGGCTGCTCGTGCTGCTGGCGACCGCGTCGGGCGCCATGGTGGGTTCGACGACCGGCGGCTTCAAGGTGCGGCGGTGGCTGACGATCTTCGGCGGCATCCGGGCCGAGATCCAACGGCAGATCGCACCGCAGCGGATCGTCGTCGTGCGCATCGGCAAGAAGCCCGTGACCGACGACGCCGTCCGCGCGGCGTTCGGGTTCATGGCCGTGGCGTTCGTCGCGATGACGCTCGGGACGGCGCTCCTGGCGGCCTGCGGCTTCGACCTGCTCTCCGCGTTCTCCGGCTCGCTCGCGTGCCTGTTCAACGTCGGTCCCGCACTTGGGCAGCTCGGCGGGCTGGAGTCCTACTCCGAGGTCCCCGACGGCGGCCTGCTGGGACTGAGCTTCCTCATGCTGCTCGGCCGCCTCGAGCTGTTCACGATCCTCGCGCTGTTCACCCGCGGGCTCTGGCGCGCGCGCTGAAGCGCACCGGGCCGCCGGCCGGCGCGTCCACGACCTCGACCTGCCCCGCCGCGCGCAGGACGCCGAGGCTCCCGAGCACGGTGCTGAGCAGCACGTGCGCCAGCGACGCCGGCGCCTGCGGCCACACTGACGCCGCCAGGCCCCCGGCCGTGAAGGGCGCGTCACCCGCCCGCGCGAGCAGGCCCGCGGCGTCGCGGTCCTGCTTGGCGAGGTGGTGCTCGACGACCTCTGCCGGGTCCCGGAACGCGCCGCCGTGCCCGGGGAGCACGAGGTCGACCGGCAGCGGCGCCGTGGCGCGCAGCGACTCCCGGTACCGGATCGTCACGGCGACGTCGTCCTCGGACGGGTCCGGCGCCCGTGCGCCGTCGCCGGCCGGGAGCGGGCGGTCGCGCATCGACACCGACGGCGTGGCGCGCAGCAGGTGGTCGCCGCCGAACATCGCCCGCGCGGCGGCGTCGACGAACAGCACGTCGGTCTCGCTGTGCCCCGGGCGGTGCAGGAGCTCGAGCGTGCGGTCGCGGAGCGCGATCGTCGACCCCGCCACGAGCGGCACGGTGACGCGCGCGGAGCCCCCGGCGGCGTGGAAGCGCGCCCAGCCCTCCTCGTTGCCGGAGACCGCCGCCTCGTCGGCCCCGTGGCGGCGCAGGAGCTCCGCCATGTACGCGCGGTCCGCAGCCGCCTCCGCCGGGAAGTCCGCCAGGTAGGGCCCGAGCGGGGCCAGGCCGGCGAGCTCGGCCCCGGAACGCCGGACGATCTCGCCCGCCAGCCCCAGGTGGTCGGTGTGCTGGTGCGTCAGCAGGAGGAGGCCCAGGTCCTCGACCCGGCGGCCGACCGCGCGGAAGGCCGCTTCGAGCGCGTCGATCGCTCCGTCGTCGCCGATCCCCGCGTCGACGAGCACGAGCGGGTCGTCGTCGACGATCCACGCGTTCACGCGTCCCATCTCGTTGGCGGCGGGGAGCGACACGCGGTGGATCCCGAGCTCGCGCAGGCGGTCGGGGATCGCGTCGTCGTCCGGGGCGGCCATCGGGCCCAGTCTCCCAGCCGGCGGACACGGGCGCGGGCGCCGCCGGATCCGGGTGCGACGGCCACAGGACGGGTGGGGGGCGGCGGCAGGCGACGTCGTCCCCGGGACCGTCGGGCGGGCGCTCGACGCCGGTGGGTGACCGTCCGGTGTCCCGTTCGTGAGAGCCCTGTGAGGGGTCGTGAGAGCACCGTGAGGGAGCCGTGAGAGGTCCGTGAGGACCACCCCTCGGCGCTGCTCGACGGTGGCAGATTCGCAGGCACCCCAACCCCCGAGAAGGACCCCGATGCACCTCCCCCGCGTGTCACCCCGACGGCTCCTCGCCGTGCTCCTCGCGCTGCTCTGTGCGGCGTTCGCCGCCCCCGCCGCCGCCTCGGCCGCGAAGGTCACGGGCCCCGGCCCGTGGAGGGTCGACAACACCTACCTCGTCCGCGCCGACCTCGACGGCCGCACGAGGCCGAAGCTGAAGCCGGTCGCCCGCGTCGACCACGTCAAGGCGGGCCAGTGGATCCGGATCCAGTGCCAGACCGGCGGCGAGGTCGCCTACGGGTCGAAGGTCTGGATCAAGACCGGGGGGTTCTACGTGCCCGACCACTACGTCAAGACGTACACGGACGGGCTCCTCGCGAACGTCCCGACGTGCGCCCCCAACCCGGGCCCGGTGCCCCCGGACCCGTCGCCGACGCCGCCCTACGTCCCGGCGCCGCCGTCCGCGCCGACCCACGACAACCTGGTCGTCATCGCCCGCGCGGTCGAGTTCGAGGACGTCGGCGGGTCGAACTACGGGCGGTACAAGAAGCTCTACCCCGAGACGCGCAAGGACGTCGACGGGCACAGCATCAACTGGGGGACCAACGGCTGCAGCGTCCCCGAGAACCTCGCGAACGCGGAGTTCAGTCTCGCCGGCAAGACGGGCAAGCCGATCAAGTACTACTCGGACCTCTTCGAGAAGTCCTGCGATCGTCACGACTTCGGCTACCGCAACTTCGGCTCGAAGTCGGCCGGACTGATGGCCGCTCCGACCAAGGCCGGGAAGGACTCCATCGACAGCCGGTTCAGGTCGAACATGAAGATCCAGTGCGACGAGCGGTTCGACCGCAAGTACCTCGAGGCCGTGCAGCGCGGATTCTGCAAGAAGGTCGCCGACGTCTTCTACAAGGCCGTCAGCACGTTCGGCGGGAAGAACTACTACCGCTGAGGACCGGCGGGCCCGACCTCGCGTCGCCCACCGGCCGGCGGTGCCCTCGCGCCGCCGACCGGACGTCCGCGGCCGGACGGTCAGGCGTTCGTGACCACCCGCGGCGCCGGCGACGGTGCCGCGGCCCCGCCCACACCGGGATCCCCGGCCCCGGCCGGAGCGTCCGCGACCCGGTCCGCGACCCGGCGGTACGCCCACCAGGCCCCGGCCGCCGCGACGAGCGCCGCCACCCCGCCGACCGCCATCCCGGCCCGCGGCCCGGCCCATCCGGCGATCCAGCCGACCAACGGCGCGCCGATCGGTGTCGAGCCGAGGAAGACCAGCGAGTACAGCGCCATCACGCGGCCGCGCATCGCCGGCTCGACCTGGAGCTGCAGCGTCGAGTTGACGCCGGAGGAGAACGTCACCGACGCCATCCCGAGGAACACCAGCGGCAGCAGCTGGAGCGGCAGGACGGGCGCGACGGCCGCGAGCAGCTGGAACGTGCCGAAGAGGGTCGCCGCACCGACCAGGAGCCGCGGCGTGATCTCGCGGCGGTTGCCGGCCACGAGCGCCCCGATCACCGACCCGACGGCCATCGTCATCGTCAGCAGCGTGAACGTCGTGGCCGTGCCCCGCCACGTGTCGTGCGCCATCAGCGGCAGGACGATCTGGAAGTTGAAGGACAGGAGGCCGATGACCGCCATCATCGCCAGCGGGATCACGAGGTGCGGGGCACCACGGACGTAGCGGACGCCCTCGCGCAGCGCGCCCTTGCGCCGGGCGGCCCGCGGGGACTCGCCCATCTGCTCGGGGTCCAGGCGCAGCAGGGCCACGATCATCGCCAGGAACGACAGCGCGTCGACGACGAAGCACCACGCGATGCCGACGACCGCGATCAGGAGGCCCGCGACGCCCGGCCCGATGATCCGGGACGTCTGGATCACGACGCTGTTGAGGGCCACCGCGTTGACGACCCGATCCGGTCCGACGAGCTCGATCGGCAGCGCCTGCCGGGCGGGGTTGTCGATCGCCATCGCCGTGCCGCGGAGGAAGACCATCGCGTAGATCACGAGCGGCGTGACCGTCCCGGTGAAGGTCGTCGCGGCCAGCACGACCGCCGGCACCATCAGCCCAAGCTGCGTGCCGATCAGGAGCCGTCGCTTGTCGACGCGGTCGGCGAGCAGGCCGCCCCACGCCCCGAAGAGCATGAGCGGCAGGAACTGCAGCGCGGCGGTGAGCCCGACGGCGAGACCGTCGCCGGTCAGCTTCACCATCAGCCACATCGCGGCGACGTTCTGGATCCAGTTGCCGGAGACCGAGACGACCTGGCCCGCGAAGTAGCGGCGGTAGTTCGGGACGTGCAGGGAGTCGAAGGTGCGGTGGATCGTGGGGCTCAATCCGGGTCCTCCTCGGGTCGTGGGCGGGGGTGGTCCGGGATCCCGGCGTCGGCCGGCGGACGGTCGGGTCCCGACGGCGGGGCGCGACCCGGTGCGCCGGCCGGTCAGTCCGGTCGGTCCTCGAGCAGCAGGTCCTCGAGGAGGTCCGCGGCACGGTCGAGGGTCGCGCGGTCCTCGGGGGAGAGCTCCTCGAGGCGCCGCGCCAGGAACGCGTCCTTGCGGGAGCGCACGTCGGCGATGTGGGCGGCACCCGCCCCGGTCAGGCTGACCCGGAACGACCGGCCGTCCTCGGGGTCGGGCTCGCGCGCCACGAGACCCTCCTCCTCGAGCTTGGCGACCAGCCGCGTCGCGGACGGGCGGCGGATGCCCTCGCGGTCGGCGAGCTCGCTCGGGCTGAGCGGGCCGAACCGCTCGACGGTCGCGAGCGCGGCCCCGAGCGACGGCCCGAGCCCGGTGCCGGCCTCCGCGCGCAGCCGCCGCGCGGCCCGCGTGACGACGAGGCGCAGGTGCGCCGCGACCTCGGGGGTCGAGGTGCGGGGAGCGACGGCTGTCCTGGTGGTTCGCACTGGTAATTAGTGTAGCGAACCATTCGACTCGGGGGTACCTCCCAGGCCTCGAACCCGGCGTTCCGGGTGCGGATGCACGTCGCCACGTACGTAGTTCGTTGAGCGGGCTCGATCTGTGACCGCTTTTTGCGTATCGCGCGCGAAACGGACCGGTTTTCGACCCTGGCGCGCGCACGTTCGTCGAGTGGGCAGGACTGTGACCGCACTGGACGTAGGTTCGAGCGGCCGTCGAGCCCCCGGGCGGCACGGATCCCCGATCTCCCACGACCGACCCCTCGAAAGACGCCTCATGCTTATCTCAGCACGTCGGCACGCCCCACGGGCCGCTGCACTGATCTGTTCATCACTCGCCCTCGGACTCGCCGGCCTGGCCGCCGCGCCGGGCGCCCGGGCCGCGCAGAACAGCTTCGCCTACTCGCTCGGCCAGAACGTCCAGAAGACGCACCCCGAGCGGCACTCGCTGTACTCGGCCTCCGCCTACACGTCGCGGGGCACCGCGGTCAGCGCCGCGGCGAGCACGTACTCCAACACGGGCGCTCCGCTGTACGCGAACTGGGACTACGGCTACGGCTACGCCTGCCACTACTACAGCGGCGCGAACCTGCTCTACCCCGTCATCCGGAACAACGCGTCGACCACCACGATCCTCGGCACGTCGACGTGGGGCTCGGGGGCGGCGGGATGCTGAGCGCACGCGGTCGCCGCGTCCGCCGCCTCGTCTCCGGCGGGATCGCCGTCGGCCTGGTGACCGGCGTCGCGGTCGTCCCGGCCGTCGCCGAGGACGCGCCCGAGCCGGACCCCGTCTCGCCGACGGCGGCCCAGCCGACGGCCATCCCCGCGGTCCAGGCCGACCAGCGGGAGACGCTGCGGATCTTCCGCCGCGCCCGCACCGCGAAGGACGCGCTGCCCGCCGAGGCCGTGCCGGTCGCGTCGGATGCGCGGTTCGGACGCAACCCGCACCTGTCGCGGGCGATCGACACGCCGACCGGCAAGGGGTGGGTCGTCCCCGGCGACGACGTCGTGTGCGTGGTCGTCCCGGACCCGGTCGACGGGTACGGCACGAGCTGCGCCCCGACGGCGGTCGTCGAGCGCGACGGCCTGACGGTCGGGATCGTCGGCGACGACACGTCGGCGGCGATCACGCTGGTGCCCGACGGCGCGTCGGTCAGCACCACCGACGACGCCGATCGCACCACGGCGGTGCGTCCCGACGCCTCGGGCGTGGTGGTGACGGACCCGGAGAGGACCGACAGCATCGCCGTGCGGACGGACAACGGCACGTCCGAGACGACGCTCCTGGACTTCGACGACCTGCAGGGCGGGCAGTCCCGATAGGCACGCCGGCCGCCACCCCCGCATTGATGGCCCGCGCCCTGCCGGTGGGAGGACACCGGTGGGGCACGGAGAACCGCGATCAGCGGTCACAGATCCCGGCCGCCGACCGAACAGGAACCGTGAACCGCGAGCAAGCACGCAGCGACGAGGACCTCCTCGCCGAGAAGCGCTTCGACCGCTCGACCGCCGCCTTCGCGGAGTTCTACGAGCGGTACGAGGCCGCGATCCTCGCGTACCACCGGCGCCGCGTCGGGCTGCCCGAGGTGGCGGCCGACCTGACCGCCGAGACGTTCGCGAAGGCGCTGGCGTCGCGGGCGCGGTTCAAGCCGTCGCGTGGCGACGCCGCGGGCTGGCTCTTCGGGGTCGCGCACAACGTGCTGGTCGACAGCGCGCGTCGCGGGACCGTCGAGCAGAAGGCGCGGGAGAAGCTCCAGATGATGCCGCTCGAGCTCGACGACGAGGACCTCGAGCGCGTCAACGCGCTGGGGGAGAACGACCGCCTCCACGCGGCGCTGGAGCGGTTGCCCGAGGAGCAGCGGGAGGCGATCGTCGCCCGCTTCGTGCAGGACGAGACGTACGACGAGACGGCCGAGCGGTTGAAGACCTCGTCGAGCGTCGTGCGCAAGAGAGTGAGCCGTGGTCTGACCCGGCTCCGCGACCAGATGATGGGATGGGCATGATCCAGCTTCCGCAGTTGCAGGAGAGCCTGCTGATCGCCAACGAGCGCCTGGTCGACCGGGCGCGCCGTCGGGCACGCCTGTTCCGCACGGGCCTCATGACGAGCGCCGCCGTGGTCTCCGTGGGCGGCGTCGCCGCCGCCGGCATCGCGCTCTGGGACCCGCCGCTCGGGCACGAGGACGGGAACCGCCCCTCGCTCAGCTCCACGCCCGTGCCCGCCGAGCAGCGGGCCGTGCTCGGCGTGCTCCGACGCGAGCAGACCGCCGCGGACCGGACGGCGGTCGCCCGGCGGGCGCTGACGGTCCTGACCCGGCCGTACCAGGGGATCCGCCTTGACGCGCTCCGTGTCGTCGTCCAGGGCCCGGGTGACGACGGCATCGTGCTGGCGTCCGTCGCGGACCTCCAGCCGCGGACGGTGGTCCCCGCCACCGCCGCGAAGGACGCCCTGTGCGTGTACCTGGCGACGGGGCCCGACTCCAGCACGAAGTGCTTCGGGCTGACCGACGTGCGGCGGGGCACCGCCACGGGACGGACCGGGGATCTCGTCTGGGTGCTCCTGCCCGACGGTGTCGCGCGGGTCGTCGTCCACGAGCCCGGGGGCGCGGACCGCGAGGTGCCGGTGACCTCCAACGTGCTCGCCCTCGACGCGGGCGAGGTCGACCCGCGGGCCAGCGACCTCCGGTGGCTCGCGCAGGACGGCAGCGACGTGACGCCGAACGGTGCGCTGCCGCTGCTGGTGTTCCCGGAGGACCGGTAAGGCGGGCAGGCCGGCCGCGTCAGACCGCGGACCCGCCCCCGGCGCTCCGCAGCTCGGTCCAGTCGAGGTCGAAGACGTCGGGGTCCGCGGCGGCCCACCAGCGGCCCCAGTCGCCGGGAGCACCGCGGAGCAGCGCGCCGTCCTCCAGCGGGGCGTAGAGCTCCGCCAGGTTCTGGGAGGACTCGACCGAGATCCGGCGGCGCAGCTGCGAGCGCCGGAGGTCCGCGGGGTCGGTGACGCCCATCGCGGCCATCAGCCGCTGCGCGCTCTGGACCGTCGCCTGCTGGTACCGCGTGACGCGCGGCGCCTTGTCCGCCACGACGAGCGACCGGAAGCGCTTCGGGTCCTGCGTCGCGACCCCGGACGGGCACGTGTTCAGGTGGCAGCGCTCGGCCTGGATGCAGCCCAGCGCGAACATCATCGAGCGCGCCGCGTTCAGGAAGTCCGCCCCCTGGATCATCCGCTTGACCATGTCCGCGCCGGTGGCGACCTTGCCGCTCGCGCCGATCCTGATCCGGTCGCGCAGACCGCATCCCACGAGCGCGTCGGCGACGAACATCAGGCCCTCGGTGAGCGGCAGGCCGACGTGGTCCTCGAACTCGAGCGGTGCCGCACCGGTGCCGCCCTCGGCACCGTCGACGATGATGAAGTCCGGCGTGATCCCGGTGTCGACCATCGCCTTGCAGACCGCCAGGAACTGCACGCGGGAGCCGACGCAGAGCTTGAAGCCGACGGGCTTGCCGCCGGCGAGCTCGCGCATCCGGGCGAGGAACGCCACCAGCTCGCGGGGCGTCGAGTAGACGCGGTGCCCGGGCGGCGAGGTGACGGTCCGCCCCTGCGGGACCTCGCGGGCCGCCGCGATCTCGGGCGTGACCTTGCCGCCGGGCAGCACCCCGCCGATCCCGGGCTTGGCGCCCTGGGAGACCTTGAGCGAGACCATCCGCACCTGCTCCCGCGCGGCCTGCTCGGCGAAGCGGTCGGGGTCGAAGTCGCCGTCCTTCGTGCGGCAGCCGAAGTAGCCGGTGCCGATCTCCCAGACGAGGTCGCCGCCGGGCTCCAGGTGGTACCTCGAGAGCCCGCCCTCCCCGGTGTCGTGGGCGAAGCCGCCCTCGCGGGCGCCCTGGTTCAGCGCCAGGATCGCGGGCCTCGAGAGTGCGCCGAAGCTCATGGCGGAGACGTTCAGGAGCGCCATCTCGTACGGGTGCGCGCAGTCGGGGCCGCCGATCCGGACGCGCGGCGGCGGCGCGTCCGCCGAGGGTGTCGGCGCCGGCGCCATCGAGTGCACGAGGTACTCGCGGCCGACGACGTCGAGGTCGAGCTCGGTGCCGAACGGGGACTCGGCCTCGTCGCCCTTCGCGCGCTCGTAGACGATGGTGCGGGTGTCGCGGTCGAAGGGCCGGCCGTCGGTGTCCGACTCGACGAAGTACTGCTGGATCTCGGGCCGCAGCGCCTCGGCGATCCATCGTCCGTGGCCGACGATCGGGTAGGTCCGCAGGACGACGTGCCGGGTCTGGACCAGGTCGTACGCCGCCAGGGCGGTGAGCGCCAGGAACGGCACGGCGGCCCACCACCAGCCGGCGCCGGACAGGATGGCGAGGAGCGTGGTGAGCGCCGCGACGGCGAGGGAGCCGGCGGCGGGGAGGTAGCGGAGCATGCGGGACGGATACTCCCCGCGGACGACGACGGATCATCCGGGGCGACGTAGGGTGGTCCGCGATGCCCGTCCGTCCCGGTCCCGAGCTCCGCGAGGCCGCGCTCCTGACCGGGGTGGCGGCCGCGCTGCTCGTCGACGGCGCGGTGGGGTCCGGCGACGGACTCTCGGTGGCCGGGGTGCTCGCCGTCGGCCTGGCCGTCGCGGTCCTCGCGGCGCGCCGGCGTGCGCCGCTCGTCGCGGTCCCGGCGATGTGCCTCGCGATCGCGGCGTGCCTGGCGACCCTGAGTCCCGGCGACACCGTCTTCCTCCCCGGCGGGATCGCCGCGTTCTCCGGCGCGCTGCACGGCGACCGCCGGCGGTCGCTCCTCCTGGCCGCGGTGCTCGTTCCCGTCGCCGCCGGACTCGTCGTCGGGTTCTCGAGCGACCTCGAGGTCGGGAAGATCCTCTTCAACGCCGGGGTCGTCGCCGGCGCCGTGGTGCTCGGCGACAGCGTCCGGGCCCGCGCGGACGCCCGGCGCGCCGACGAGGAGCGCCGGGCCCAGGAGGACCGCGAGCGGGAGCTCGACGCCCGGAGGCGCGTGGCCGAGGAGCGCCTGCGGATCGCGCGCGACGTGCACGACGTCGTCGCCCACTCGATCGTCGCGATCAACGTCCAGGCCGGGGTCGCCGCCCACCTGCTGCACTCCCGGCCCGAGAACGCCGAGGCCGCGTTGAAGGAGATCAAGCGCGTCTCCGGCGCCGCGCTCCAGGACCTCCGCACCACGCTGGGCGTCCTCCGCGACGAGGACGAGGCGGACGTCCCGCCCCTGCGCCCCGTCGATCCGCTCGGCCGCCTCGACGGGCTCGCGGAGCCCCTGCGCGCCGCCGGGGTCGACGTCCGCGTGCGGATCGACGGCCCGCAAGGGGACGTGCCGACCGCGGTGGCGACCGCGGCGTACCGGATCGTGCAGGAGGCCCTGACCAACGTGCTGCGCCACGCGGACGCGCGGGCGGCGGGGGTCGACGTGGCGGTCGGGCGGGACGCGGTCGAGGTGGTCGTGACCGACGACGGCGGGGACGCGGAGGGCGCGGGGGCCGCCGGACCGACGGACGGCGCGGGCGCCGGTCTCCGCGGGATGCGCGAGCGGGCCGCGGCGGTCGGCGGGACGGCCGAGGCCGGCCGTGCCGACGGCGCCTGGACCGTCCGCGCCCGCCTGCCGCTGCGCGCGGTCGCGGAGGGGACGTCGTGACCGTCTCCGTCCTCCTCGCCGACGACCAGGGCCTCGTCCGCGCCGGCTTCTCCGCGCTGATCGCCGCCGAGGACGGGCTCGAGGTGTGCGCGGAGGTCGCCGACGGCGCCGCCGCGGTGGCCGCCGCGCGCGAGCACCGCCCCGACGTCGTGCTGATGGACGTCCGCATGCCCGTGATGGACGGCCTGGAGGCCACCGCGGCGATCACCGCCGACCCTGCGCTGGCGGGCGTGAAGGTGATCGTCCTGACGACGTTCGAGCTCGACGACTACGTCTTCGGCGCGCTGCGGGCAGGTGCCGCGGGGTTCCTCCTCAAGGACGTCGAGCCCGCCGACCTGCTCCGCGCCGTGCGCGTGGTCGCGGCCGGCGACGCGCTCCTGCACCCCCGCGTCACGCGCCGGCTGATCGCCGCGTTCGCCGCCCGCTCGGACGCCGAGCCGCTCGTCCGCCCCGCGGCCCTCGACGAGCTCACGGAGCGCGAGCTGGAGGTCCTCGTCCTCGTGGCCCGCGGCCGGTCGAACGCCGAGATCGCCGACGACCTGGTGATCTCTCCGCTGACCGCGAAGACCCACGTCTCGCGGATCCTCATGAAGCTCGGCGCGCGGGACCGCACGCAGCTCGTCGTCACCGCGTACGAGGCCGGCGTCGTCGTGCCCGGCGCCTGAGCCGCCGCCCGACGCCGTACTCCGCGCGGAGTACGCCCGGTGCGTCCGCGCCGCCGACGACGCGCCGGACCCCCGCTCGTAGCGTCGTGGTCGACCCTCCCCCACCCCCGGAGCCGACCATGCACCAGACATCCGAAGCCCCCGACAGGACCCCGCTCGGACGCCTCGCGTCCGTGGCCTTCCGGCGACGCAGGACGGTCGTCCTCGGCTGGCTCGTGGCGCTCGTCGTCGCGACCGTCGCCTCGATGCAGCTGGGCGGCGACTTCGTCGTCAGCTACGACACCCCCGGCTCGGAGTCGCAGGCGGCCACGCGGACGATCGACCGCGAGTTCGGCGGCCGCTCGACCGACGAGGTCGAGATCGTCTGGAAGGACGCGGCCGGGGCCGACCGGCCACGGGCCACCGCCACGATCGACGGGCTGCTCGCCCGCACCGAGCGGCTCCCCGGCGTCGGGGACGGCGTCACGACGAAGGACGCCGCCGTGTCCCGCGACGGGACCACGGCCGTCGTCCGCATCCCGCTGACCGAGGACCACCAGGCGGTCCCGGAGTCCACGGGCACGGCGCTCATGGACCTCGCGTCGCGGGCGTCGGACGACGGCGTGCGGACGTACGCGTCCGGCGGGATCTCCGGGATGGAGGAGGAGGCCGGCATGTCGTCGGAGATCGCGGGCTTCGCGGTCGCGGCGATCGTCCTGCTGCTGACGTTCGGCTCCGCGGTCGCGGCCGGGCTGCCGCTCGTCGTCGCGCTGATGGGCGTCGGCGTGGCGCTCGGCGTCGGTGGCCTGCTCGCCGCCGTGGTCGACACGCCCGACTGGGCCGTCCAGATGGCCCTGATGCTCGGCGTCGGCGTCGGAATCGACTACGCCCTGATCATCATCACCCGCTTCCGGACCGCGCGGGCCGCGGGCCGGGCGCCGCACGACGCGACCGTCGAGGCGATGACCACCGCCGGGCGGTCCGTCCTGGTCGCCGGCGGGACGGTGGTCGTGTCGCTGCTCGGCCTGTACCTCATGGGCCTGCCGTACCTCCACGGCGTCGCCCTGGCGTCCAGCGCGTCGGTGCTCGTGGTCCTGGCCGCGTCGCTGACGCTGCTCCCGGCGCTCCTCGGGTTCGCGGGACGGCGGATCGAGCGCCTGCGGATCCTCGGGGTGCGCACCGAGCCGCGCGACCCGGACGGTGCACCGGGCGCGCGGTGGGCCCGGCGCGTCCAGCGACGGCCGGTGCTCGCGACCGTGCTCTCCCTCGCGCTGCTCGCGCTGCTCGCGGCGCCCGCCACCACCCTGCGGTTCGGGTTCCCCGACGCCGGCAACGACGCCACGGGCACCGCGAAGCGGGAGGCCTACGACCTCGTGACCGCCGGCTTCGGCCCGGGGCAGAACGGCCCGCTGGTCGCGGTCGCCGCCACGCCGCGGGGCGCGGCGGACCGCCCCGCGCTGGAGCGCCTCGCGTCCGGCCTGCGCGCGGACCGCGGGGTGGCGTCGGTCGGCGCGCCCGTCGCCAACGACCGCGGCACGGCGGCGCTGATCCAGGTCGTCCCGCGGACCTCGCCGCAGAGCACCGCGACGAAGGACCTCGTCGAGCGGCTCCGGGACGGACCGTTGCACCGCGCCGGTCTGCAGGTCGACCTCGGCGGGGCGACCGCGAGCGCCGTCGACCAGGGCGTCGCGACGGCGGACCGGCTGCCGCTCTTCGTCGGCGGGGTCGTCCTGATCTCGTTCCTGCTGCTCGTCGCCGCGTTCCGGGCGCCGGTCGTCGCGGCCAAGGCGGGCGTGATGAACCTGCTCTCGATCGGCGCGGCCTTCGGCGTCGTGGGGCTCGTGGCCCAGGGCGGCTGGGCCGGGCAGCTCGTCGGCATCGACACGCCGCTGCCCGTGCCGCCGTTCATCCCGGTGATCATGTTCGCCGCGCTGTTCGGGCTGTCGATGGACTACGAGGTGTTCCTCATGTCGGCGATCCGGGAGCGGTTCGCGCGGCACGGCGACGCCGGCGCGGCGGTCGCGGAGGGCGTGGCCCGCACCGCACGGGTGATCACCGCCGCGGCCGCGATCATGGTCGCCGTCTTCGCGGCGTTCGCGCTCAGCCCGGAGGTCTTCCTCAAGCTCATGGGCCTGGGACTGGCGACCGCGATCCTCGTCGACGCGACGATCGTCCGGATGGTGCTCGTGCCCGCCGTGATGCAGCTCCTGGGCGCCCGCGCCTGGTGGTCGCCGCGGTGGCTGCGGGACCGCCGCGGGCGAGCGACGTCGCCGGTGGCGGCGGACTGAGCGACGAGTGGGCGGGCGGGGCCTCCGGTCCCGCCCGCGGCGCCGCCCGGGAGCCTCGCCGTCGGAGCGGCTCAGAACCGACCGGGGACGAACGGCTCCTCGATCGGGACCGTCGTCCACCCCGGATCGGTGGCCTCGAGGAACCGGCGCTCCGCGGAGACGCGGGCGAAGACCTCGGGGTCGCCATCGCGGGTCCCGCACGCCACGCCCCACGAGTCGACCCCGACGACGACGGTCCGGCCCCGGGGCGTCGTCCGGGTCAGGGGCGCCCCGCTGTCCCCGTAGCACCCGGACGCGAACGGCCGGCGCCCGTCGGCGTCCTGGGTGCAGAGCATCACGCGGCCGCGGTACTGGGCGCCCTGGCCGGGGGCCGCGCGCCCGAGCTCGCGCCGGCAGACCGCGGCGGACCGCACCACCAGCCTCGCGCGACGGAGCACCCCGTAGTCGCCGGGACGGTCCGCCCTGCCGGTGCCGTACCCGGAGAGCTCGACCTCCTGCCCCGCCCGGACGTGCCCGCGGGCGACCGCGATCGGCCGGACCCCGGTCACGTCGCGGTCGAGCTCGACCAGTCCGAGATCGCGGTAGGGCTCGGCGGGGAAGTCGGGCGTCAGGTACTGGAACCGGGGATGACGGGCGACCCGGACGGCGACGTACCGCGCGCCCCCGATCCGCACCGCCGTCGTCCCGGGCACGACGTGCGAGACGCAGTGCGCCGCCGTCAGCAGCCGCCGCGGGGCGACGAGCGTCGCGGTGCAGGCCTCCGCGAGCCGCACGACCGCGGGCCGGCTCGACGGCTCGACCCGCACGCCGGACACGATCGCGGCCGGCGCCGCCACGATCGGCATGCCGATCAGCGTCCAGACGAGCACCGCGGCGCCGGCCACGGCCCGCACGACGATCGGGCCGCGGGGCCGGAGGCCGACGAGGACTCGGGACATCACCGCAGCCTAGACGGGACCGCGGCCGACGCGCCGCGGCGAACGCTCAAGATCCGTCGTCTGGCGGATGGTCGCGTCCGCGCGACGCTGGTGTACTCGGGCGGTGCTGCGTCCACGCTCCCGACCACTGCTCGTCACCGCCCTCGCCGGTGCGGGCCTCCTCGGCCTGGCGGCCCCCGGAGGAGCGTCCGCGGCGGCGAGCCCGAAGTACCCGAAGTACCTTCCCGAGTGCCGCCCGGTCGTCGCCGTGAACGTGCGCGGCTCCGGGCAGACCGGACCGACGGACCTCCGCCACCCCCGCCACGGGATGCCGCAGGAGGATCCGGCCAGGACCGTGCTCACGGATCTCTCCTCGCTCGTCGGCGCCGACGTCTGGGCCAACGTGTCGATGACCGACGTCCCGTACGCGGCGATCAAGGTCGGCAAGGGCGGCTTCTACTACACGATGGAGTACGACGTCAGCAGGAAGGACGGCGAAGGCAGCCTCGGCCTCGTCCTGAGCGCCCTGAACTCGAAGTGCCCCGGCGCGCAGGTCATCCTCACCGGGTACTCGCAGGGCGCCGACGCGATCGGCGACGAGCTCCCGCGCGTCGCCCCGGACGTCCGGAAGAAGATCCTCGGTGTCGTGCTCTTCGGCGACCCGCGGTTCAACCCGTCGTCACGGGCGGTGAAGGGCTCGTTCAACCCCGACCGCAGCGGCGTCCGCGGGTCCCGGCCGGAGTTCCCCGCCGAGGTCCCGGTGGTCTCGTACTGCCGCAGCCTCGACCCCGTGTGCCAGGGGCCGATCGGCTTTCGCATCGTCGGCGGAGGTCTCGGGGGACTCACGCCCACGGTCGTCACGGAGGGATTCGACGTGAACGCTCACCTCCGCTACCCCGAGGACGAGGCGCACAAGGCGGCGCAGTGGCTGCGCGCCCGTCTGTCGGACCGCGGCCTGCTCGGCCTGTCCCGTCCCACGGCGTCCCTGACGCCGCTCGACGTGAGCTTCGTGATCGACTCCACCGGATCGATGGACGACGCCATCTCGAGCGTTCGTGACGACGTCGCAGCGATCCGGGCCCAGCTGGCGTCGCAGACGACGTCGTTCCAGGCGGCGCTGACCGAGTACCGCGACGAGCCCGACGAGGACTCCGCCTTCCAGGCACGTCTCGTCACCGATCTGACACCCGATGCCGACACGTTCGCCGCAGCGCTCGGGCGCCTCGACGCGGACGGCGGCGGCGACTGGGCCGAGTCCGTCTTCGCGGGGCTGAACCAGGGCCTCGCCGTCAGCTGGCGCGCACCGGCGTCGAAGGCGGTGGTCCTCGTCGGCGACGCTCCGCCGAAGGACCCGGAACCCGTGACCGGGAGCACGCTCGACGCGACGATCCGACGGGCCAACCTGCTGGGCGTCCCGGTCCACACCATGGTCGTCGGCGACGACACGGACACGCAGGCGGCCTTCTCCGCGATCTCCCAGCGGACCTCGGGCACGTCGGTGACGGTCGGCGACCCGGGCCAGGTCGCCCAGTCGATCATCGCCACGCTGCAGCGCAACGCCGGTGCCCCGACCGCCGCCCGCACCCGGACGGCGGCTCGCCCGCGCACCGCCGGGGACGGTGGCGAGGGCACCGGCGGCTTCGTCGGTGTCCCGGTGCGGTTCTCGGCCGCGAGCTCCGACAGCCCGCTCGGCGACACCCTCACCTACGCCTGGGACTTCGGCGACGGCCAGACGGCCACGACGGCTTCGCCGGTCGTGGCCCACACGTACGCCGCGCCCTACACCGGGGACGTCACGCTGACCGTCACCGACTCGCAGGGCCGCGCCGGCCGCGCCGTACGGCCCGTCGGGATCGGCGCCGGCGCCCCGGCTGCGGTCGGCCCCGCCACGGGGATCAACGTCCGTCGCGAGCCCGGTGCGCTCCGCATCCGTTGGAAGCGCCCCCTGGCGGGGGCCCCGGCGGTCTACCGCGTCATGAACGGGTCCGCGGTGCTCGCGACGCTGAGCCCGAAGAAGGACCGCCCGGCCTATTCCTTGACGCTCGATCGCGTGCCGCGGTGCACCCGCCTGCGTCTGCGCGTCGCCACCTCCGACGCACTGGGCCGGACGGCGCAGTCCGTCCGCACCGGCTCGGTCGTCGTCCGGCCCGCCAAGCGCACGACGGTCCGGCGTCACGGCCGTCGGGCGGTGCGGCTCGTCGAAGGGCGCTGCCCGAAGCGCCGCTGAGACGGTTCACGGGACGGCCGCGGGGCCGTCCCGAATACCGGCCGGCTTCGTCCGTGTCAAGCACCGCCCGCACGACTGCGGGGGGTCGGGGCGGGGCGGGAGGGTCCGCATCCCTATCCTTCCCCGTCGCATGCCTTCCGCACGTACAGACCTGCGCACCGTCGCGATCGTCGCCCACGTCGACCACGGGAAGACCACCCTGGTCGACGCGATGCTCCGGCAGTCCGGCGCCCTGCACCGCGGCGAGGACTCCGATCGCATCATGGACTCCAACGACCAGGAGCGCGAGCGCGGGATCACCATCCTCGCCAAGCACACGGTCATCCAGTGGCGCGACACGACGGTCACGATCGTCGACACCCCCGGCCACGCCGACTTCGGCGGCGAGGTCGAGCGCGGCCTGGCCCTGGTCGACGGCGTCGTCCTGCTCGTCGATGCGGCCGAGGGTCCGCTGCCCCAGACGCGCTTCGTGCTCCGCAAGGCGCTCGAGGCCGATCTGCCCGTGATCCTGGTCGTCAACAAGATCGACCGCCCGGACGCCCAGATCGAGCAGGTCGTCTCCGACGTCGAGGAGCTCTTCCTCGAGCTCGACGCCAAGGACCACCAGCTCGAGTTCCCGGTCTACTACGCGATCGGCCGCGACGGCCGCGCGGGCATCCGTCCCGAGGAGCTCGGCGCCGACCTCTCCGAGCTGCTCGACGGCGTCCTCGAGGCGATCCCCGCCCCGACGTTCGACCCCGACCACCCGCTGCAGGCGCAGGTCGGCAACCTCGACGCCTCCCCGTACCTCGGCCGCCTGGCGATCTCGAAGATCGCCCACGGCACCCTGAAGCGCGGCGACCAGGTCCTCTGGGTCAAGCGCGACGGCAGCGAGACCAAGGCGAAGGTCGGCGAGCTCTTCAAGACGCAGGGCCTCGAGCGGGTCCCGGCCGACGAGATCGGCCCGGGCGAGATCGCGGCCATCGCCGGCTTCCCCGACATCGAGCTCGGCGACACGCTGACCTCGATCGAGGACCCGCGCCCGCTGCCCCCGATCACCGTCGACGAGCCGTCGCTGGCGATGACGATCGGCGTCAACACGTCGCCGATGGCCGGCCGCGAGGGCGAGAAGCTGACCGCCCGCATGATCGAGGCGCGCCTCCAGCAGGAGCTCATCGGCAACGTGTCGCTGAAGGTCGAGCCGACGGAGCGCCCGGACACGTGGGAGGTCCACGGCCGCGGCGAGCTGCAGCTGGCCGTGCTCGTGGAGAACATGCGCCGCGAGGGCTTCGAGATGACGGTCGGCAAGCCGCGCGTCCTCGTCCGCACGAAGGACGACGGCAAGCGCGAGGAGCCGCAGGAGGCCGTCACGATCGACACGCCCGAGGAGCACCTCGGCGCGATCACGCAGCTGATGGCGGAGCGCAAGGGCCAGATGCTCGGCATGAGCGGTCACGGCACCGGCTGGATCCGCATGGACTTCCGGATCCCGGCGCGTGGCCTGATCGGCGTGCGCACCGAGTTCCTGACCACGACCCGCGGCGCGGGCATGATGCACTCGATCTTCGACGGCTGGGCCGACTGGGCCGGCGAGATCCGCTCCCGCCAGGCCGGCTCGATGGTCAACGACCGCACCGGCAAGATCACCGGCTACGCCGTGATCTCGATGCAGGACCGCGGCACGCTCTTCGTCTCCGTCGGCGACGAGGTCTATGAGGGCTCCGTCATCGGCGAGAACAAGCGCGCCGAGGACCTCGACGTCAACGCGGTCCGCGAGCGCAAGGTCACGAACATTCGCTCCGCCACGTCGGAGGAGCTCGTGAAGATCGTGCCGCCGCGCGAGATGACGCTCGACCAGGCGCTGGAGTTCATCGCCGACGACGAGTGCGTCGAGGTGACGCCGAAGAACGTCCGGCTGCGCAAGAACATCCTGAACACGAGCGAGCGCCAGAAGGCGCAGAAGCAGAAGAAGCGCGGGGACGCCCCCAAGGCCTGAGCCCCCGCGGCCCCGCCCCGACGCTCACCGACGGACGACCCGGAGCTCCACCCGGCGGTTGCGGGCCCGGCCGTCGGGATCGTCCTCGCCGTCGGGCGTCGTCTCGTCGGCCACCGGATCGTCCTCCCCGCGGCCCGTGGCGACGATCCGGACCACGCCCGGCAGCCCGGGGCGCAGGACGGCCGCGACCGCCCGCGCCCGACGTCGCGAGAGCGCCCGGTTGACCGCGTCGTCCCCGACGCCGTCGGTGTGGCCGACCACGCGCAGGACCCCCGTCCCGGTCGCGACCGACCGGGCGAGCCGGACGAGCGCCCGCCGGCCCACGGGCCGCACGGACGCCCGGCCGAAGTCGAAGAGGACGTCGGCCGGCACGGCCGTGCGCCCCCGACGCGGACGCGGCGCGACCGGCCGGACGGTCGACCCCGGCCGCAGCAGCTCGATCGGGGCGGAGAGTGGGACGACGGACGCGGCGAGCTCGTCGGCGGTCGGCTCGGCCTGCGCCGCGCCTCCGCCGGCGAGGAGCACCGCGACGCCGAGGACACCGACGGCGACGCCCCGGAGCACCCCGGCCGGGGTGCTGCCGACGACGGTCATCGGCGGGTCACCGGGACCTCGCGGAAGACCGGCCAGCTCCCGACCTGGACGTCCATCGCGTCCACGCCCTCGGGCGGCGCGGCGAACATCCAGCTCGCGTCCATGGCCTGCCCCTCGCCGCTCTGGCCCGCGAAGTTCATGTCCGCGAGCTCCTCGCCCTCGCTGTCCTGGAGCGGCAGGTGGCGCCGGAGGTGGACGGGGTCGATCAGCTGGGCGCTGACGGTGTCCGTGTTCCTCCCCGGATTGATGTCGTAGAGCGCCGGGGCGGACGGGGGCGAGCCGCCATCGGTGCGCGGCTCCTCGTAGTCCCAGTCGTGCAGGACGGCGGTGAAGCGCAGGGTGGCGACGCGCCCCCGGACCGTCAGCCCGCGGATCAGGAGGTCCGCCCGCGGGCGCGTCGACGTCCGTGCGTCGGGCGCCCGGCGGACCGCCACCGTGCGGCGGGCGACGACGTCGCGGTCCTCCGCGCCGCCCGGCCACGCGGCCGAGCGGTCCGCGCCGCGCGTCCCCGCCCGCACGGCGGCGGTCCCGGCAGGGGCGGACGCGGCGTCCGGGTCCGCGCCGGAGCCGCCGCACGCCGCGAGCGGGGCCAACGAGCTCGTCGCGACGACCATCAGCGCGAACCGGCGGGCCCGGCGGCCGGAGGTGCCGGGCCGGCGGGGACGGGACGGTCCGTCGGAGGTGGGCAGGCGTCCTGCGGGGCGGTCGGGCATGGCCTCGACGCTAGGGACGACGGTGTTGCACGGGACCCGCGAACCGCACCGACTTCGTGCCGGTCCCGTGACGCCCCGCGACACGGCGCGCCGGACCGCGCGCGCACGACCCGGCGCGGGGCCGCGGACGGCGGGGGTACGCTGCACGCATGCGTGCGTTCCCGCGATCACGGCTCGCCCGGCTCGTCCTCGGGCTCGTGCTCGCCGTCGCCGCCGTCGTGTCCGCGACCAACGGCTACGTGCTCGCCCGCGGCACCGGCGGAACCGACGACGTCGCCCGGGTGCGCCCGGCGCAGACCGCGATCGTCCTCGGTGCGCTCGTGAACCCCGACGGCCGGATGAGCGGGATGCTGCAGGACCGCGTCGACCGGGCCCTGCAGCTGTGGCGGTCCGGCAAGGTCCGCCGGATCCTCGTCTCCGGGGATCACCTGACGTGGGGCTACGACGAGCCCGACACCATGCGCCGGGCCCTCCAGGCCGCCGGCGTTCCCGGCCGCGCGATCTTCACCGACCACGCCGGGGTCGACACGCGGGCGACGATGGTGCGCGCCCGCGAGGTCTTCGGGGTCCGCGACGCGATCGTCGTCACGCAGGGCTTCCACATGGCCCGCGCGCTGTACCTCGGACGTGCGTCGGGCCTCGACGTCCAGGGCGTGACGAGCGACCTGCACCACTACGGACGACAGGGCCAGAGGAGCGACCTGCGCGAGATCCTCGCCCGGACGAAGAGCGTGGTGACGCAGGTGACGGACGCGCACGTGCTGCTGGGGCCGCCGCACCCGATCGCGGGCGACGGCCGCGGCAGCTGGGGTCCGACGGGACCGCCACGGGCGTCGCGCACGACGCCCGCTCCGCGCCAGGCGCACCCCGCGGGGTCGAACAACCGTCGACCACGCGAATCCAGTCGGCCTCCGCGGTCGAAGAATCAGGGCCGGGCCGTCCTCGCGCGCGCGGGAGTCGCCGGCGCACGACCTCCGGGGTGGACCAGTCCGCACCGGAGCCGACGCGGTCACGGGGCCCCGACCCGGACCTGCCTCGGACCCACCCCAGCCCGCCGACCCGCCAGGACCAGCAGTGAAGCCGACCAGCAGGTATTCCGCAGCGCCGGCCACCGGTTCGCCGGGCGGGGTCCACCGGTTCGTGGTGCCCACGGAGCACGGCGCACCACCGGACGGCGGCGACCGGGCTCGGGTCCACTCGCCGAGCGAGCTCCGCGCCGAGGCCCTCTCTGTCCTCGAGCGGACGAGGAGCATCGGCCCGTCGCTGCGTCGCGGCTCGCGTCAGGCCATCGACGAGATCGACGCGCTGACCGCGTCGATCCGGCTCCTCCAGGAACGGGTCGACGCCGCCGCCCGACGGCCGCAGGGCGTCGCCGCCGCGACGGAGCTGGTCGCCGCCCGTCGCTGCATCCAGGCGTCGCTCACCGTCGTCCTGGACCTGCTCGCCGAGCTCGACCACTGACGCCGACCCCGGGCCCGTCCCGGTCGACCACTGCGGATTCCCACGGAGGGGGCCTATACGGCTCCGTACGAGCCCCGTATCATGCCCGTGCGCGTCCGCCCGCAAGGCGGCGCCCACGCCCTGCAACCCGCTGTCGGGGATCCGCCGCATGTCCGCATCACGCTCCCCGATCGAACGCCGTCCCGCCGTCCCGCAGCCCCGGACCGTCGAGGCCGGCGCCGCCGGTCAGGACCCGGCGTCAGCCCGCCGGGCCGCCGACGCGCTGGACCGCCTGCGCAGCCAGCTCTCGGCAACGCAGGACGTCCTCGACGACTTCCTCGTGCGACTCGACGAGGCCGGGCGCACCGACCCCGACTGATCGCGGGCTGCGGCGGCGACACCTTCCGCCGGGCGCCGGCCGATCGATGAGTCGGTGCAGGCCCGTCCCACGCGGCGTCGCACGGCCGGTGGGCTAGCCTCGGCGCATGGCCGTCCCGTCCGACGCACGCATCGCCGACGCGATCGACCGGCTCCTGGACGGCCGGGCCGACGGGACGACGATCTGCCCGTCGGAGGCCGCCCGCGCCCTGCGGCCGGACGGCGACTGGCGCGCCCTGATGGACGACGTGCGGCGGGTCGCGGCCGACGAGGCCGCGGCGGGCCGGCTCGAGGTGCGACAGGGCGGCGAGCGCGTAGATCCGGCCGGTGCACGGGGGCCGATCCGCCTCGCGCGCCCGTGAACGGGCGGACGTTCCCGTTCAGTCTGGCGTGTTCGCCCCGAACCGGCGGTCGAGCGCGCGGGACTCGCGGTCCATCCGGGGCAGCAGGCGGTGCCCGAGCAGCCCCATCGTCGCCTCGCCCGCGCGGCTCGTCAGCACCGGGCGGGTCCAGCGGAGGATGCCCAGCCCGCGGGGCACCATGACCCTGCGGCGCCGGTCCGCGATCCCGTCGGCGAGCGCTGCGGCGGCGACCTCGGGGGACGTCGTCGCGCGCAGGGGCCACGGCAGGCGACGGCGCAGCAGCCGCAGCGACGGCAGCAGCGCATCGACGTCGCGCACGAGGTCGGTGTCGACCCAGCCGAGGTAGGCGCAGCCGACGCTGACCCCCGTCGGCCGCAGCTCCTGCGAGAGCGCGTCGGCGAAGGCCTCCACGCCCGCCTTGCTCGCGGTGTAGGCGGCCATGCCCGCGGTCGGCCCCAGAGCGGACGACGAGGAGACGACGAGGACGTGCCCGCGGGCGTCGATCACCGGATCGAGCGCGGCGCCGACGGTCCGGACGACGCCCTGGAGGTTGACGTCGATCGTGCGCAGCAGGTCCTCGGTGCGTGACCCCGCGACCGTCCCGAGGTTGACGATCCCGGCGTTGGCGACCACGACGTCGAGGCCCCCGAAGCGCTCGACGGCCCCCGCGACGGCGGACCACACGGCGTCGAGGTCGCGGACGTCGGCGGGGAACCACGCGTGCGGGCCGGCGGCGGGGGCCTGGTCGTCGAGCTCGGTGCACAGCGCCGCGAGCCGTTCGTCCTCGAGTCCCACGAGCGCCACCCGCGCCCCGCGTGCAGCGAGGTCCCTCGCGAGCGCCGCCCCGATCCCCCGGGCCGCACCGGTGATCAGGACGCGTCGGCCGGCGAGGCCTTCCGGGAACGGCCGGGCGCGAGGCGACATCGGGTCAGGGTCCCATGTCCGGTCCGGGAACGCCGCGGTGCATCCGGGGGCGACCACCGACTCGGACCTCCAGCATGCGCTCCACCGCGTTCGAGCTCGTCGACGACTCCGGGGCCGTGCGCGCCCGCCTCGGGGTGACGCCCGACGGCGGCGTCGCGCTCGACCTGGCCGACGCCGACGGCCGCATCCGCGCGACCGTCGCGGTCGAGCCGGAGGGCTCCGCCGCGATCAAGCTCGCGGATCGCGCGGGCACGTTCCGCGCGGCGCTCGGCACCTGGATCGACGGGTCCTCGTCGGTCGAGCTGTTCGACGCCGGGCGCAACCACCGGATCAGCCTCGGCGAGGGCGGCGGGCGGCCGACCGGGCTCTCGGTCTGGGACGGGGCGGGCCGGCTCCGGGCGCTCCTGGCGGAGGGCCCGCAGGACGACCGCGACGCGAGCCTCGAGTTCTGGGACCGGGACGGCGCCTACCGCGCGGGCGTCGGCGTGTGGCCCGACGGGGGCACCGGGATCGAGCTGCAGGACGACGTGGGGGTGCTCCGGGCCCGCCTGGGCCAGCGTCCCGCGGACTCGTCGGGGGCCGACGAGCACCCGCACGCCCCGCGCGACCCGGCGACGCTCGAGCTCTACGGCGCCGACGGCGCGTTCCGCGTCGCCGCGGGCGAGTACCCCGACGGCGCGGGCCGCGTCAACCTGTGGGCTCGCGACGGCCGGTCGATGTCCGGCCCGCTGACCGACCCGACGGTCCCGGACGACGACTGACGCCCCGCCGCCGTCCTCGGGGCCGGTCCCGCGTCGACCGACGTCGTCGGGACCGGCGCTCGAAGGCTCAGGCGCCGCCCTCGGCGCGGACCCGTGCGTCGACGGCCGCCTCGGCCGCGATCGCGAGCAGCTCCTCCGCCGCCGCCCTCGGGTCCGGGACGACGAAGAGGTGCGTCGTCCCGCGCCCGACGTCGAGCGCGAGCCGTGGGCGCAGCCCGCCGACGATCGCGTCCGCGACGCGCACCGGGGCGACCCGGAAGCCCGTGATGTCCGCCAGGGCGAGCGACCAGTCCTCGGCGTGCATGCGGCGCTCGAGCTCCGACGGCAGGAACACGAGGCGGTCGCCGGCGACGCGGAGCGTGCCCCCGACGGCCTTCACCCGCGACACGCGGTGGGTGCCCTTGCGCTTCCAGTCCGGCGCGGGGTCCTGCGACGCCATCGCTCAGGCGCTCCGCAGCTCGGCGGCCGGCAGGTCGTCCGGGAGCGGCACGTCGGGGACGGCCTGCGGCTCGGCGTCCCAGTCCGCGAACGCCCGGGCGTCGCGCGGCTCGTGCTCGCCGGAGCCGCCGAGGGCGAGCAGCGAGACGCGGTCCGGACCGCGGTTCAGCAGCCGCCGGCGGACCTCCGGCGCGATGCGGACGAGCTCCTCGGGGCCGAAGTCGTGCTCCTCCCCCTCGATCTCGATCGTCAGCCGGCCGGCGAGGACGAGGTAGACCTCCTCCTGCTGCTCGTGCAGGTGGATCCGCATCCGTTGCCCGGGCTCGAGCACCATCTGGTTGATGCCGAAGCTCGTGACGCCGAGCGGCTTGCGGAGCCGGTGGAACCGCTCCGGGGCGGCCCCGGCGAGCGTGGCGGTGGAGAAGGACTCGGGCATGGCCGGACCCTAACGCGGCGGGGCCGCCGATCGTCGTCCTGGCGCGACGACGCTCGCGCCCCGGCCGTGGGGTCCGACGATCGGCGGACGGTGCGGGCCGGAGGACGGCGGACCGCTCCGGCCGGGCCGTCACTCCGACGGCCCCTCCTGCTCGTTCTCGTACCGCGTGGTCGAGTCCGACGACACGGTCCGGCCGTCGCCGTACCGGATCGTCCGCGTCACGGTGATCTGGAAGTCGCCGCCGTCCGCCTTCTGGCGGTCGCCCGGCTTCGCGGTCACGCGCCGGCCCCCGTTGTCGCCGTAGAGCCGCACCGTCACGCCGGCGTCGTCGTAGCTCGTGCGGACGACGATCGGCGTCTGGGTGTCGTTCGTCCACCGCATGTCGATGTCGGGGAAGTTCAGCGTCGACTCGCGGCCGGGCGGATAGCGATCGATGTAGAGGCTGTGCGGCTGGTGCGCGTCGATCTGCAGGCCGGCGAAGAACGCGGCGTTGTACATCGTGGTCGAGAACTGCGACACGCCGCCGCCGACCGACGGCTCGATCTTGTTGTTCGAGATGAACGGCGCCTCGACGTAGCCCTTGGCCTTCGTCCGCTCGCCGGTGATGCCGTTCAGCGAGAACTGGGCGCCCGGGGCGATCACCGTCCCGTCGACCGTGCGGGCCATCTGCTGGATGTTCTTCACCCGCGGCTGCCCGGCGACGTACGGGGTGGTGAACGTGCCGATCAGCGCATCGATCCTCCGGGCGGTCGTGGACGTGACCTTCGGCTGCACCGTCCTCCGCGGCACGGCGACCGTGTGGCGTCCGGCCTGGACCGCCGCCTCGATCCGCTGGGCGAGCAGGTCGCGCCGGACCTCGCGGCCCGTGCGACCGGGCCGGACGGTCACCGACGCCGGCTTCGGCCGCCAGCTGACCTCGCCCTTCGCGGTGAGGCTCGCGCCGCCGGCGGGCGCCGACACCCGGGCGTCGCGCGGCAGCTTGCGGCCCCGGTTCTCGATGCGGTCCAGGAGCGCCGTCAGCGCCTTGCCGCCCGCGCCGAGGACGGCCTTCCGCCCGGCGGAGCGGCTCTCGAGCGCGAGGAGGTCGGCCGTCTGGGCGGTCGACAGCGTGAGCGGCGTCCCGGCGCCGGTGAGCCGCAGCGGCTGGCGCAGGTAGTCCTCGGCCTGGCCTGCGACCTCCTGCAGCCGGGACTCCGGGACGGCGGGGACGGACTTCAGCGGCACGTCCAGCGGCCCGCGGCGGCCGGCGCGCAGCTCGCTGCGGATCCGGGAGACGAGCTCGGCGGTGTCGACGGTCCGCCCCGGCCGCGACCTCGTCGTCGAGACCTCGAGGGACTCCGGGTCGACCTTCAGGGCCCCGGCGTACGCGCTGCGGCTGACCTTCTCGGCCACCGGCGCGAGGGCCTTGCGCGCCTTGGCGGTGTCGAACGTGGACCGCACCGCGACGTCGCGCTCGGTGACGAGCCCGCGCAGCGGCCCGACGATCGCGTCGAGGCCGCCCCCGTGCCCGGCCGCCACCGCGGCCCGCGCCGTCGCCGGCAGGTCGACCGCGTAGCCGAGGTCCGACGCCTTCACCGGCACGATGTCGCCGTCGGCGCGCAGCAGCACCGTGCGCTGGGCGCCCAGGACGGGGCGCAGGCGCTCTTCGATCCGCTCGGCCGAGATGCCGGCGACGTCGATGCGTGCCACCCGCGTGCCGGGCAGGGCCTCGCCGGAGTGCGCCTCGCGCACGACGAGCGACGTGACGACCACGGCCAACACCACGCCGAGCAGCACGATCGCGACGAGCGGCAGCCCGAAGATGCGTCGCGGCGGCCGCATGGCGGCGGCGCGGGCGGTGCCGGTCGAGCGGGGCGGGCGC
>NZ_KI912613.1:48173-74958 GCF_000519325.1 Patulibacter minatonensis DSM 18081
TCGCCGCGGGACCGGTCGTCGCGGCCGCCGGACGAGCGTCCGGTTCCCGAGCGGGACCGGTCGTCGCGGCCGCCGGATCCGGGGGTGCGGCCGGACGGCCGCGACGCGGTGCGTCTGGGTCGGTCGGACGGGACCGCACGAGGCGGGCGCGGGGACCGGGTGGTGCGCGGTTCGGGCATCTGCGGCGACCGACGGTAGCCCCCCGGATGCCCGGGCGGCGTCAGCCGGAGGCCCCTGCACGGTGCCTTGCGCGGACGGACGCGGCGTGTACGGCGGCACGCCGCCGTCGACGCCGATCCTGCCGCCTGCGGGCGCCGTCCGCTCCGCGCCGGTGTCAGTCGGACCCGGCGTCCCGGGCGGCCCCGGCGGCGACGGCGCGGTCGATGAAGGCGAGCTTCTCCACCACCGGCGGCGCGAGGACGAACGGGTAGAGATCCTCGTTGCCGAGGCTGCGGCTCAGCGCGTTCAGCGCGTAGCTGAGCGGCAGCCACTGCTCGAGCGCCTCGGGGAAGCGGCCGACGACGGGGTCGGCGACCCGCCCCGCGAACGTCCCCGTCGGATCGGTCACGTGCGCGGGCCCGGCGACCGAGACCCGGTAGGACGCCGCGGTCTGCACGGCGTCCCAGAGGTGCAGGTAGTGGGCCCACGTCTCGGCCCAGTCCTCCATCGGGTGCATCGTGGCGTACGAGCTGACGTGCTCGTCGGACCAGTCGTCCGGCGCGCCGTCCTTGTAGTGGCGGTCCAGCGCCTCGCCGTAGTCCTCGCGGTCATCGCCGAAGAGCTCGCGCGCCTCCGTGAGACGGGCCTCGTCGCCCGCGTCCGCGACGAGAACGGTCCAGTAGTAGTGCCCGACCTCGTGACGCAGGTGCCCCAGGACCGTGCGGTACGGCTCGTTCAGCTGGTCCCGCATCTGCTCGCGGTGCACGTCGTCCTGCTCGGCGAGGTCCATCGTGATGACCCCGTCGGCGTGCCCGGTCGTCACCGGCCCCGCCGTGCTCGACAGGAGGTCGAAGATCAGCCCGCCGTCCCGGCGCTGGCCGTCGGCGATCGGCAGGCCCAGCTCCAGGAGCTCGAAGTGCAGGCGGCGCTTGTGCCGCTCGGCGCCCGCGAACTGCTCGAGCCCCTCCTCGTCGACGTCGGCCGGCCGGGTGCGGGTCAGCGCGCAGCTGCGGCAGAACGTGTCCGGCTCGGCGCGCTCGGCGAGCCAGTTGCAGCCGATGAGGGTCGCGTTGGCGCACCGCACCTGGTCGGCGGCCGCGATCTCCTCCGGCGTGGGCTCCGGAGCGCCGAGGAGCGCCGACTCGGTCGGCTCGACCTCGTCGGGGTCGCGCGCCGGGGTGCGCCGGAGCGCCACGAGCCCCCGTACCGCAGGGTCGAACGCGATCTCTGCCCCGCAGTGCAGGCACCGGTCGCTCTCGAAGGTCACGAGGCGGGAGCAGACGGGGCAGGAGAACGCGCGCATCGGCCCACCACTGTGCCCGATCGGCGGAGCGGCAACCGGCCCGCGGGGCCGGTGCCGGTGGACGCGGGTCGCCGCTCGGGTTCGTGAGGCGGTCGTGAGGAACCCGCCCCGGTCCATCACGGGTCGTGCGAGGATGTCCGCCACGTGGCCCCTCGCCCCCGGGGGTGACGCCCGAAAGCTGACGCTCCCGTGAACCGCATCGCCGCCTTCCTCGTCTCCGTCGCCCTCCTGCTCGGCGTCGTCGCGATCGCCCAGGCGAAGGGGCGGAACTCCTTCACCGACACCAAGGGGCTCAACCGCTACACGGGGACGGCCGCGAGCGAGACCATCAAGGGCCTCGGCGGCAACGACGTGCTGGACGGCAGGGGCGGCAACGACCGGATCGACGGCGGAACGGGCAACGACGTGCTGTCCGGCGGCTTCGGGAACGACGTCATCACCGGCGGGCCCGGGAACGACCGGATCCTCGGCCAGCAGGGACGCGACACGATCTACGCCAAGGACGGCAAGGTCGACGTCATCTCGTGCGGCTCGGAGCGCGACGTCGTCTACGCCGACGCCGGAGACAACGTCCTCGGCGACTGCGAGATCAGGCGGTGAGCGCTCCGTCCGGCCGTCCCGTCGTCCTCCTCGTCGACGACGACGCCGCGATCCGCCGGACCCTCGCCCTCGGCCTCGAGCTCGAGGGGTTCTCCGTCGTCCCGGCCTCCGGGGGCCGGGCCGCGCTGGAGGCCGTCCCGCGGATCCGACCAGCGGCGGTCCTCCTCGACCTGACGATGCCGGACCTCGACGGCATCGAGGTCCTCAAGCGCCTCCGCGCCTCCGGCGAGGAGGTCCCCGTGTGCGTCCTCTCCGCGCGCGATGAGGTCGACGACCGCGTGTCCGGCCTGCAGGCCGGGGCCGACGACTACGTCGTGAAGCCGTTCGCGATCGAGGAGATCGTCGCCCGGCTGAACGCCCTGCTGCGTCGCCGGCCGCCGGACGAGGACCAGAAGCTCGTCGTCGAGGACCTGGAGCTCTGCCCGACGACCCTCACCGCCTCGCGCGGCGGGCGCGATCTCGAGCTCACCCGTCGCGAGTTCGAGCTGCTGCACCTCTTCCTCCGCCACCCGGGAGAGATCCTCGACCGCAAGCGCCTGCACGAGGACGTGTGGGGCTACACGTTCGACCCGGGCACGAACGTCGCGGACGTCTTCGTCGGGTACCTCCGTCGCAAGCTCGAGCAGGTCGGCGAGCCACGGGTGATCCACACGGTCCGCGGCGTCGGCTTCGTGCTCCGCGCCTGACCCCGTGCGTCTCCGCCTGCTCGGCGACCGACTGCGCAGGATGCGGCTGCGGAGCCTCCGGAGCCGCCTGACCATCGGCATCCTGGCGGTCCTCGTCCCCGTCCTCCTCGTCGGCGGGGCGTACGTCGCGCGGGACTCCGACCGGGCCGAGCGGCAGAGCCTCGACGACCGGATCCAGCGGACCGCGGAGCTCCTGGACCAGGCGGCGTTGGCGGTCCTCAACGGCGAGCTCGAGGAGACCGCCGACGAGCGGGAGCGCCTGAACCGCCTGCTGAGCGCGACGCGCAGCACGCTGATCGTCCGGTTCGCCGGCTTCAACTACTACGAGCGCGGGATGCCGCTCAAGGGGATCGGGAACACCCCCCTCGGGTTCTCGACCCGCACCGCCGGTGGTCGTCGAGTCCGGGTCTACACGAAGATCCTCGGCACCGACGACACCGGGGGCGTCCAGCGGCTGCAGTCGATCTCCGCGCTCACCCAGACCGAGGCGCGACAGAACGCCCTCCGTCGTCGGCTGCTCCTGGTCGGGGCGGCGATGCTGCTGCTGTCCGGCGTCGGCGTCGCCTTCGCGTCGGAGCTGGTCCTCCGTCCGCTCCGGCGGCTCCGCGGCCACGCCCGCGGCATCGAGGGCGAGGGCGACCTCGCGACCCGGGTGCCCGTCGGCGGCCCGCGCGAGGTCCGTGAGCTCGCAGGGTCGTTCAACGCGATGCTCGGACGACTCAACCGGTCGGCGGACGACCGCAACCAGGCGCTGGACGCCACCCGGCGCTTCGCCGCCGACGTCGGCCACGAGCTCCGGACCCCGCTCACGAGCGTGCAGGCCGCGCTGTCGACGATGCAGCGGCACCCCGACGTCCCGGCAGAGACCCGGTCGATGATGGTCGCCGACGCCCTCGACGACAACCGGCGGCTGGTCCTGCTCCTCGACGGACTCCAGGCGTTGGCCCGCGGCGACGCGGTGCGCGTCGAGAGGGTCGACGTCGACCTCGCGTCGGTGGTCGCCGACGCGGTCGCGGCGATCCGGGACCAGCATCCCGGGACGACGTTCGACCTGCGCCTGCCGGACGACGCGGTCGTCGTCTCCGGCTGGGAGCCCGGCCTGCGGTCGGTCACCGACAACCTGCTGCGCAACGCGGCGCGGCACGGACGCCCGGACGGCCGGGTCATCGCCGAGCTCCGGCCCGCGAGCCCGGTGCAGGGCGCGGTCCTCTTCGTCGAGGACGACGGCGCCGGCGTGGCGCCGGAGGAGCGCGATCGCATCTTCCGGCCGTTCGCCCGGGCGGCGGGCACCGAGGCCCCGGGCTCCGGCCTCGGGCTCGCGATCGTCGCCCAGCAGGTCGGCCACCACGACGCGACGGTCGCGATCGAGGACGGCGAGCTCGGCGGCGCGCGGTTCGTGGTGCGGTTCCCGCGCGCGGCGGGGTAGCGACGGGACGACGGCCGGGCCGGTGGGCCTACCGCCCGCGGACCGGGAAGCCGTCGTCGTCCTCGGCCCAGTCGAACTCCTCGTCCTCGCCGGACTCGCGGCGGCGCATCCACAGGACCGCGCCGCCGACGAGGAGGATCGGCGGTGCCGCGAACGCGAGGGCGAGCGGACCGCTCAGGTGGTGGGCGAGGACGACGAGCGTTCCGAGAAGCAGCGTCATGACGTTTCCTACGGTACCGTATCTACGGTTCCGTAGGTCATCGGGATCGCCCTCCATCTGCGAGACTGGACACGTGCCCCCTCGGCCCAAGACGACCGCCCGCCGCCGCCCGGCACCGCGGCTCCCGCCTGAGCAGCGGCGCGAGCAGCTCCTCGACACCACGCTCGAGCTCGTCACCGACGCCCGGTCGTTCGACGACGTCTCGATGGAGTCGGTCGCCCGTGCCGCCGGGGTCACCAAGCCGGTCGTCTACGACTTCTTCGCCAACCGCGGCGAGCTCCTGGCCGGCCTGATCGAGCGCGAGGAGCAGCGCACCCTCGCCGAGCTCGCGTCAGCGATCCCCGCCCCGCCCTGGCTGGACCAGGATCCCGACGACGTGCTGAAGCAGGCGATCGAGACGTTCCTCGACGCCGTCCAGCGCAACCCGCGGCGCTGGATCCTCATCCTCCACCCGGTCGAGGGCACGCCCGAGGAGATCCGCTCCAAGGTCGAGCACATCCGCGAGGGCATCGTCCGCCTGGCCACCGACCTCCTCGGCGTCGGGCTCGCGGTCCGGCAGAGCTCGACCGACATCGACCTGGACCTCGTCTCCCGCATGCTCGTGGGCAACGCCGAGGAGGGCGCCCGACTGATGCTGCAGCGCCCGGACGACTACCCCCGCGAGCGCCTCCTCGGCTTCGTCGACTGGATGACGCAGATCATCCCCCGCGAGGCGCCCTACCCGGTGAGCCTCCAGCGCACCCTGATGGAGCTCGGGCCCGACGACCCGATCCGGCTCCTGATCGCCGAGCGCGCCGGCCGCATGGCCGCGGGCGGCGGACTGCTGTAGGGCGGCGACCGCGGCGGCCCGGCGGGCGGCGCGTCCTGGCGGTCGTCCCTGGTCGGATGCCGACCATCGGTGGCCGCGGACCGGCGGCCCCTTCCGACGGCGGCCACTGGTGGCCGGATACCGACCGTCGGTGACCTCCGTCCCCGAGTCCCGCCTCGTCGACACGCCCGACGGTCACCCCCGGTCGGATACCGACCACCTCGGAACCGCGACCCCCGGCCCCTCGTCGCGGGTCCGCCGGTGCCGGAGGACCACGGTCACCGCAGGCGGCCCCACGCGCCGACCTCCACCCCTCCGAACGTGACCCCTGACGCACCCCACCGCCGAACGTGACGCCTGACGCACCCGCGTGGTGATCGACGCCTGAGAACCGGGGGACCTCCTGACGAAAGATGGATCCATCAGCGCAGGGCACCCCGCCAGGCGCACCACAGCCCCTCAGGAGACCATCATGTTCACGAAGAACCGCACCATCGCCACCGACGACCAGACGATCGCCGAGCCGCGCCGTCGCCGCCCCTCCACCGCCCACGTCACCGCCGGCATCGCGCTGTTCGTCGCCCTCGGCGGCACCAGCTACGCGGCAGGCTCGCTCGCCGCCAACAGCGTCGGCTCCTCGCAGATCAAAGCCTCGGCCGTCAAGACGAGCGAGCTCGCCTCGAACTCCGTCACGACCGCCAAGGTCAAGGACGGCTCGCTGAAGTCCACCGACTTCGCCGCCGGCCAGCTCCCGTCCGGCGCCCAGGGCGCGCAGGGCCTCCCCGGCGCCAAGGGCGACAAGGGGGAGAAGGGCGACAAGGGCGACACCGGCACCGCCGGCACGCCCGGCACCAACGGCACCGACGGCGTCTCCGGCTACCAGGTCGTGACCGGCACGTCGACGAACGTCACCACCGGCGACAACGAGATCTCGTCCGTCGTCTGCCCGGCCGGCAAGAAGCCCGTCGGCGGCGGCGTCACGATGACCGACTCGATCAGCATGTACGTCAGCCGCTCCGGCGTCAGCGGCAACGGCTGGACCGTCCGCATGTACAACGGCTCGGGCTCCACGAAGTCCTTCCAGACGCAGGTCGTCTGCATCACGGCAAGCTGACCCCGGCCACCACCCGCGGGGCGCGAGCCCCGCACCGCACCTCGAGCGCCCGGCCCCCCGGGCGCTCGGTCGTTCCGGGACGGCGACGGACGCCGTCCGCCGTCCGCCGACCGTCGGGGTCGACGCTCCGGTGTCGCCGCGCCGACCCCGGCGGGCGCTCGTCGCCTCACCCGGACACCACCCTCCCCCGCGCGGTGGACCCCGTACTCCTGCGACCGGGGGTCGGCCGGTCGAAGGACGGTCGTCCCCTTGCGGGGCCCCGGACCGGCGAGCGGTGTGCGAGGCTCGACGACGATGCCGAAAGCCCGCCGGCGCCCCTACACCCCGCGCATGCCCGCGGAGGACCGGCGCGAGCAGCTGCTCGACGCCGCCCTGCAGATCATCGCCCGTGACGGGTACGGCGCGCTGTCGATCGAGTCGATCTCGCGCGAGGCGGACGTCACGCGGCCCGTCGTCTACAACGTGTTCGACGGGCTCGACGCGCTGCTCTTCGCGCTGCTGGACCGTCAGGAGCGCCGGGCGCTCGACCAGCTGGCCGCGAAGATCTCGCTGACGCCGGACCTCAGCGACCTCGACGGCTACCTCACGCGGACGGTCCGCGACCTCGCCGGGATGGTGCTCGGCGACCCGCTCACGTGGCGGCCGATCTTCCTCGCCCACGGCGGGACGCCCGTCGCGGTGCGGGAGCGGATCGACCGCGACCGCGAGGTCGTGCGCAAGCGGATGCAGCAGGTCGTGGAGCTCGCGCTGACCCTCCGCGGGGGGCGCGACGCGCTCGATCCGACGATCGTCTCGCACGCGCTGATCGGCATCGGCGAGCACTTCGGCCGGCTGCTCCTGGAGCGGCCCGAGGCGGTCGACCTGGACCACCTCTCCGGCACCGTCAGCGCGATGCTGGCGACGATGCGCCCCTGAGCCACCCGCCGGGGGCCGCCGACGGCGACGGGCGACGGCGACGACCGGCGGCGTACGCGGGTGCCGGTGGCGGCAGCGGTCGCCGATGGCGGGGGGGAGCGCCTCGGCCTCGGTCAGTCGCCGACCGGCGCGGCCGCCCGGTCGCCCGCCGCGACCAGGGCGCGGATCGCGGCGGTGGTGCGCTCCGGGGCCTCGAGGGGCGCCATGTGCCCGACGTCCGGGAGCTCGATCATCTCGAGCACGTCCGAGAGCGCCGCGGTCATCCGCTCCGCGTGCACCGGCGGGGTCAGGCGGTCGTCGCGTCCGACGAGGACCGTCGTCGGGACGTCGATCGCGTCGAGGCCCTGCAGGAGCTCCACGCGGCTGACCGCGCTGCCGGTGTTCGCGCGGACGTCGCGCGGGCAGCTGAGCACCAGCTGCTCGGAGAACGCGACGGTGGCCGGGCTGGCGGCGCCGCAGAGCGCGACGTACCGGACCACGCGCGAGCTGATCGGCGTCGCGCGCTTCGGGATCGGCAGCTTGCTGCCGAGGAGGAGCTGCCCGAGCTCCTGCTGCACGCGCGGGCCGATGCCGGGCGCCGGGAGGATCAGCGACGAGGTGATCAGGTCGTCGAGCCCGGTCGAGAAGAGGCCGACGGCGGAGACGCGGTCGGTGAGGCTCGCGCCGTGGTCCGCCGCCCAGGCGACGATCGTCATCGCCCCGAGCGAGTGGCCGACGAGCACCGCGCGCTCGTCCGCGGGCACCGCCGCCCGGAGGACCGCCTCGAGGTCGTCGCGCTGGGCGTCGATCGAGTAGTCGCCGCCGCTCGACGGGGCGCTGCCGCCGTGGCCGCGCAGGTCGTACGCGACGATCCGGAACTCGTCCTGGAGCGCCTGGATCTGCAGGGTCCAGAACTCCAGCGCGCACGTCCAGCCGTGGACGAGCACGATCGTCGGCGCGCCCTCCGGGCCGAAGACGCGGACGCGCAGGTCGGTCCCGTCGCCCGCCCGGACCGCGAGCGGGCGGCCGTGGAGCTCGAAGTCCAGGCCCGGCTTCACGGGGTCCGCGGCGATGCGCCGGCGGTCCGCCCGGTACGCGGCCGTCCACGCCGCACCGCCGGCGGCGAGCACCGACAGCGCGGCGCCGCGGGCGAGCGGGTGCTTCGTCCGGCGGGCCCGTGCCGCTCCGGCGGCGATCGCGGGGCCCGCCGCCTTCGCCGCGCGGTCGGCCGCCGCGGCGACCGGGCGCCCGGCGTCGACGGCCGTCCGTGCGGCCTCGGCGCCGAGGCGCTGCGCCTCTCGGGCGGGGGTCGTTGCGCGGGAGCTCTTGCGCTTCATGGGCCCCATCCTACGCCTCCGTAGGAACTTTCGGGATCGAGCGGTCGGAGCAGCGCCCGGAGGTGATCCGGACGGCGCTCCCGCCGCGGCCGGTCCGTGCGGGTGCTCCGCACCGACAGGGGGCGCGGGCGTACCGTTCCTCGCGCCCTGCACGTCGCACGTCCTCACCGGCTCCTCGGCCGCCTCCCCCGATCGTCCGCGCCCACGCGGGTCGAGCTCCTCGCCGGCCTCGTCACGGCGCTCGCGCTGATCCCCGAGACGATCTCCTTCTCGATCGTGGCCGGGGTCGACCCGCGCGTCGGGCTGCTCTCGTCGTTCACGTTCTCCGTGGTGATCGCGCTGGTCGGCGGCCGCACGGCGATGGTCTCGGCCGCCGCCGGGTCGATGGCGCTCGTCGCCGCGCCCTTGGTGCGGCACCACGGGTTCGAGTACCTCGTGCTCGCGACCGTGCTGGCCGGGACGATCCAGCTGGCGCTGGCTCGCGCCGGGATCGCCGAGCTCCTGATGCGGCTGCCCAGGGGCGTGACCCTCGGGTTCGTCAACGGCCTGGCGATCCTGATCTTCCTGGCCCAGATGCGGCACGTCGTGTCCGTGACGGTCGTCGTCCTCGCCCTCGTCGGGGTCGCGATCCTGTTCGCCGGCCGGGCGCGCAGCATCCGCTTCCCGCCCTCGCTCATCAGCACGACCGTGCTGACCGTCGCGGCGGTCGGGCTCGCGCTCGGCGTGCCGACCGTCGGCGACGAGGGCACCCTGCCGACCGGCCTGCCCGGGTTCCACGCGCCCGACGTGCCGATCGCGTGGGCGACCCTGTGGACCGTCCTGCCGACGGCGCTGAGCCTCGCCGCGGTCGGGCTCGTCGAGTCCCTCCTGACCGCCGGGCTGCTGGACCGCGTGACGGAGACCGACTCCCCGAAGCGGCGCGAGGCCTACGGGCAGGGCGTCGCGAACGTCGTCACCGGCTTCTTCGGCGGCCAGCCCGGCTGCGCGATGATCGGCCAGTCGCTGCTGAACGTGGAGACCGGCGGTCGCGGTCGCGTGTCGACCCTGGCCGCGGGCGCGTGGCTGCTCGTCCTCGTCGTCCTGCTGCACCCGCTGATGGAGGTCCTGCCGATGGCGGCCCTCGTCGCGACCATGATCGTCGTCGCGCTGACGACGTTCGACTGGGAGTCCGTCGGACCGCGCCGCCTGCGCGTCGCCCCGGTCGCGGAGAGCGCGGTGATGGTGCTGACGACCGGTGTGGTCGTCGCGACGTCGAACCTCGCCTACGGCGTCGCCGCCGGCGCGGCGCTCGCGTGGGTCTGGGTCCGGGCGTCGCGGGGCGGGGGCTGCGCTGCGCGGGACAGGAGCCGGGCGACCGGGATCGAGACGTCGGGGGACCCGGCGGTCGGGGTACGGGCGACGGGGGTCGAGGCTTCCGAGGAGCCGGCGCCCACGACGCCTGGCGCCGGCACGCTGGGTGGCGGACCGCGCGACAGCAGGGCTGGGGACCCCGAACCGGGCACGATCTCGTCCTGAGGCGCCTCCGGACGCGACCGTGAACGCGTCACCGGCTCACTCGGTGGGGGCGCAGTTTCGAGCGCCGGCCCGGCGGTCGCTCCCGGGTGGCGTGCGTTCCTGCGGCCTGGGCCCCGGCACCAGGCCCCGGTTCTGCCGCCCGTACGCGCCCGCCGGCCCGCCCACGCGCCCGCGATCCCGCCGCCTCAGGCCGCCGCGGGCGACGGGCCGTGTGGTCGGTGGTCGTCCTCGTCGACGGGGACGACCTCGGCGTCCGGCGACGGGCGCCCGATGGCGGCCAGCGCGATCGCGCCCGGCAGCGCCGGGAGCCAGGTGGACACGAGGCGCTGCGTGAGGCTGGCGAGGACGGCCACGCCGCCGGGGACGCCGAAGGCGATCAGCATGCCGAGCAGACCGGCCTCGACGCCGAGGCCGCCCGGGATCGGCAGGAGGTTCGCGACCTGGCCGATCAGGTACGCCATGCAGATGTCCAGCACGTTCGGCGACGCGCCGAACGCGTGGCACGCCGCCCAGAGGACCGCGGCGTCGGCGAGCCACCAGAGCGCGCCGCCGAAGATCGCCGGATCACGCTCCCGGACGAGGGTGGAGACCGTGTGGACCCCGTCGTCGAGGGTGCCGGGGATCGACGCGAGGGCGCGGGCGATCTTGCCCTCGCGCTCCGAGGTCGACCCCGCCAGGCGGCGCAGCGCGGAGCGCCCGAGGACCGCCACGACGAGCAGCAGCACCGCGATGCCGGCCGGCACGATCGTGATCGCGTTGTGGCCGTGACCGAAGACGAACAGCGCGAAGCCGCAGACGGCGATCAGCAGGACGAACCAGACGTAGATGATCGCGATCTGCGCGGCGACGGTGGCGGCGGCGTGACGGGCGTCGAGCCCGTGGCGGCGGAGCGCGAACGTCGTCGACGCGATGCCGCCGGCGCCCGCGGTGGCGAGGAGGCGCGTCGCCGCGACCCCGGCGAGGACGATCCGCCAGCTCGTGAAGCGCGGCAGCATCAGGCCGGCGCGGCGCGCGGTCGCGTTGAAGACGTAGACGTACCCGGCGAACGAGAAGCCCTCGAGCACCACCGCGACGATCAGCCAGACGGGGTCGCCGGTGCGGACCTTCTGCCACGTGTCGTTGAGGAATCCGACGTGCGGCGCCAGCAGCCGGACCACGATGATCATGACGAGGATCGCCCCGATGCCGATCAGGACCCGCTTGAACAGGCCGCTGGTCGTCGGGGCCTCGTGGTCCTCCGGCGGCCCGCTCGGGACCTCGGGCGCCGACGGGGCGTCCGGATCCCTGGGGAACGGATGACCCGTCCCGGCTGGTTCCTGGTTGGGCTCTGAATCGACCACGGTGGTCCGTGTCGTCGCAGCCGGACCGTCCGGATCGCCTGGTGGCTCGTCCGGGTCGGACGGGCTGTGCCGCCCGAGCTGCACCTGTGCATCCTCGCACGCCACCACCCTCGGCGCGATGGCTGGGGAGTTTCGTGCCCCGGTATCGTCCCGCCCCACGCGGCGATCCGGGAAACGCAGTGCGAGTCTGCGACGGTCGCGCCACGGTGACCGACCGGACCCCGGGGACGAGCCGGTGCCGCCCCCTCGGGGCGCGGCGCGGCGGTCCCCGGGGTCCGGTCGGGAGTCCGAGCTCCGGGTCGACGTGGGGAGGGGCGCCGTCCGGGCGCGGTCGTCGTCGTGCCCGTCGCGGCGCCGGCCGCCGGCCCTCGGTGCCCCCGAAGGACGCGTCATCCGACAAGAAGGCCCCCGTTGCTCCGCTTCGTCACCACCGCCGACACCGAGATCCTGGCCACCGCCGCCGCGGTCCCGCAGCTGCCGGAGGACTTCCCGGCCGTCCGCTGCGCCAACCCGGCGCATCACGGCGACGCGGCCGCCCTCGTCGACGACCTCCTCGACGGCGCGCGCGTCGTGCTCGTCCGGCTGCTCGGCGGCCGGCGTGCGTGGGAGCAGGGCTTCGACCTGCTGCACGCCCGGTGCACCGCGGACGGGATCGCGCTGATCGCCGTCGGCGGCGAGGCCGAGCCCGACGCCGACCTCGCCGCCCGGTCGACCGTGTCGTCCGGTGTCGTGGCCGAGGCGCACGACTACCTGCGCCACGGCGGCGTCGAGAACACCGCCCAGCTCCTGCGGTTCCTCGGCGACACCCTGCTCGTCCGCGGCGACGGCTTCGACGCCCCGCGGGCGCTGCCCGACCACAGCGCGTGGGATCCCGAGCGGGGCGACGTGTCGGTCGACGCCGCGCTGGCCGCGGCGCGCGAGCGGATCGTCGCCGCCGAGGGCGGGGCGGTCGACGGCGGGACCGGCGCCCCCGCGTCCGCCGGCAACGCCGCCGGCCCCGGCGGCACGCCCCTCCCCGACGCCGACGCGCAGGTCGTCGACCCGGCCCGCCGCTCCGGAGCGCTCGGGCTGCCGGTCGACGAGCGGCCCGTGGTCGGGATCGTCTTCTACCGCTCGCACCGCACGGCCGGGAACACCGGCTTCGTCGCGGCGATCGCCGAGGCCGTCGCGGCCGAGGGCGGCGTCCCGCTCCCGGTCTGGTGCTCGTCGCTCCGGCCCGGCACCGACGGCCGGATCGCGGCGCTGGACCTGCTGACGACGGCGGACGGGGACGCCCGCGTCCCGATCGTCGACGCGCTGCTGACCACCGTCCTCGCGTCCGGCGGATCGAACGCCGGCGACGTGACCGGCGCCGCCGACGGTGACGACGACGGCCGCAACGACGCCTGGCAGACCTGGGACGTCGCGCAGCTCGAGGAGCTCGGCGTGCCCGTGATCCAGGCCGCCGCCGCGACCCAGCCCCGTGATCGCTGGGCCGAGAACCCCGCCGGCCTGACCCCGCTGGACGTCGCGATGCAGGTCGCCATCCCCGAGTTCGACGGCCGGATCCTGGGCGGCGTCGTGTCGTTCAAGGAGCGGGAGGCCGCCGAGGACGAGGACGTCGCCGACGTCGGCACCCCGATCATGCGGTACGTCGCCGACCCCGCCCGCGCGCGGCGCGTCGCCGGCCTGGCCGTCCGCCACGCCCGCCTGCGGCGCCTGCCGGCGGCGGAGCGGAGGATCGCGATCGTCCTCTCCTCCTCCCCCACGAAGCACTCGCGGATCGGCAACGCCGTCGGGCTCGACACGCCCGCGTCGGCCGTCGAGCTGCTGCGCGCGCTGATCGCGGACGGCCAGCGGGTCGACGCGTCGGTGGTCCCGGCGCTGCAGGAGGCCCTCGACGCGCCGAGCATCACCGCCGCCGAGGCGACCGCCGCCGGCGAGGCCCTGATCCACGCGCTGATCCAGCGCGGCGGGCATGACCCGGAGCTCCTGACCGACGACCAGCTCGCCGCCAACCCGTACCGCCTGCCGGGAGCGGAGTACGCCGCGTGGTTCGCGACGCTCCCCGAGGGCCTCCGGTCGATCGTCGAGCGCGACCACGGTCCCGGGTACGTCTTCGACGACGGCGAGCCCGCGCTGCGCGCCGACGGCACCCCGGTCACCACGGACGCGAAGGGCCGTCCCCGCGCCGGGACCTGGACCGCCGGTGGTCGTGCCGGGATCGAGCCGCAGTACACCTTCGAGGGCGACGTCGTCGTCGCCGGTCTCGAGCTGGGCGATGTCTTCTTCGCGATCCAGCCGCCGCGCGCGACGTCCGAGGAGGACGCCGCCGCGCTGTCCCACGACGCCGAGCGCGCCGCGCCGCACCACTACTTCGCGGTCTACCGCTGGCTCGAGTCCCACTGGGGCGCCGACGCGATGGTCCACCTCGGCAAGCACGGGACGCTCGAGTGGCTGCCGGGCAAGTCGATCGGCCTGTCGTCGGAGTGCCACCCCGACGCGATCCTCGGCTCGCTGCCGCTGGTCTACCCGTTCGTCGTCAACGACCCCGGCGAGGGCGTGCAGTCCAAGCGCCGGGTGCACGCGACGATCGTCGACCACCTCGTGCCGCCGATGATGCGCGCGGAGACCTACGACGAGCTCCAGGAGCTCGAGCACCTGCTCGACGAGTACGTGCGCGTCGAGGCGCTCGACCCCGAGAAGCTGCCGGCGCTGGCCCGCCGGATCTGGGAGGTCGTCGAGTCCGCGGACCTCCACCACGACCTCGGCCTGCACGAGGCGGAGGTGGCGAGCTTCCGGAGCACCGGTGCCGGCGCGGACGCCGCCGAGCTCCAGCACCACCTCGAGCACCTCGTGTCCGACATCGACACCTACCTCTGCTCGATCAAGGACCTCCAGGTCCGGGACGGCCTGCACGTCCTCGGCCGCGTGCCCGACGAGGAGCAGCTGCGCGGCCTCGCCGTCGCGATCATGCGCCTGGGCTCGGGCGACCTGCCCGGCCTGCGGGTCGTCGTCGGCCGGGCGTTCGGCCTGGACGAGGACGCGCTGGTCGCCGCGGGCGGGGCGCGGCTGTCCGCGCCCGCCGTGACGGCGGAGGATCCGTTCGGTGCGCGGCTCGGGCCGGGCGGAGAGGCCGCCGGGCGGCTCGAGGGCGACGACGGCGCGGCGGGGGATGCGGCCGGTGCCGCCGGGAGCGCGAACGCCACCGGTTCTGCGTTCGCGTCGCCTGGCGACGACAACGCGACATCCGTGCCAGGTGAAGCCGCGGCCACCGGCCACGACAGCGCCGATGCTGCGTTCGCGTCGCACGGCGACGACAACGCAGAATCGGATCGCGTCGCCGTCGGCCACGACGCCCCGGCCGCCGACGACAGCCCCCTCGCCACCGTCCGCGTCGGGATCCCGGCCAGCGACTCGCCCGACCTGGCCGCCCTGGTGGACCGCTTCCCCGGCCCGGCCGCGACGGCCGGCGACGTCGTCGACCGCCTCGACGCCGCCCAGCGCGCGCTGCTCGACGCGCTCGGGGACGCGGGCTGGCCGTCTGACGCGGCGGCGATCCGCGACCTGACCACGGCGACGCTCGGCCGCGGGCACGCCGAGACCGAGCGCGTCCTGCGCTACGCGGCGGCCGAGGTCGTCCCGCGGATCCGCCGCTCGACCGAGGAGCTCGACCACGTCGTCGGCGCGCTGAACGGCCGCTACGTGCCGTCCGGCCCCTCGGGCTCGCCGACGCGCGGGCGCCTCGACGTCCTGCCGACCGGCCGGAACTTCTACGGGGTCGACCCGAAGGCCCTGCCGAGCCAGCTCTCGTGGGACACCGGGAGGCGCCTGGCCGACGACCTCGTGCGCCGGCACGTCGAGGAGGAGGGCCGCGCGCCCGAGCAGATCGGCATCGTCGTCTGGGGCACCGCCAACATGCGCACGCACGGCGACGACATCGCGGAGATCTTCGCGCTGCTCGGCGTCGAGCCGGTCTGGCACCGCGAGACCCGCCGCGTCACGTCGCTGCGGGTGATCCCGCTCGAGGAGCTCGGTCGTCCGCGGATCGACGTCACGGTCCGCATCTCGGGCTTCTTCCGGGACGCGTTCCCGCAGCTCATCGCGCTGATCGACGAGGCCGTCGCGACGGTCGCCGCGCTCGACGAGACCGACGAGGAGAACTTCGTCGCGAAGCACGTCCGTGAGGACGAGTCGCGGCTGCTCACCGACCTGCTCGAGCAGGCGGCGCTCGGCGGTGACGCGACGAGCGAGCAGGCGACGGCGCAGCGCACGAAGGCCCGTCGTCGCGCGACGACCCGCATCTTCGGCTCGAAGCCCGGGACGTATGGCGCCGGGCTGCTGGAGCTCGTCGACAACCGCAGCTGGCACGACCAGGGCGACCTGGCCCGCGTCTACGAGGCGTGGGGCGGCTACGCCTACGGCAAGGGCCTCGACGGCGCGGAGGCCCACGCGTCGATGCGCGAGCAGTTCGGGCGCATCGAGATCGCGGTGAAGAACCTCGACACGCGCGAGCACGACATCTTCGACTCCGACGGGTACTTCCAGTACCACGGCGGCATGGTCGCGATGGTCAAGGCGATCACCGGCCAGGAGCCCAAGGCGTGGCTCGGCGACTCCGCCGACCCGACGACGGTCGAGACTCGCACGCTGGCCGAGGAGGCCCGCCGCGTCGTCCGGTCCCGCGTCCTGAACCCGCGCTGGGTCGCCGGCATGATCCGCCACGGCTACAAGGGCGCGATGGAGCTGTCGGTCACCGTCGACTACCTCTTCGGCTACGACGCCACCGCCGGCGTCGTCGAGGACTGGATGTACGACAAGGTCACCGAGCGGTACGTGAACGACCCGGACGTCCGGGCGTTCCTCTCGCGGTCCTCCCCCTGGGCACTGCGGTCGATCGCCGAGCGCCTGCTCGAGGCCGCCGACCGCGGCCTGTGGGCGGAGCCGGACGAGGCGCAGCTCGAGCAGCTGCGCGACGTCCTGCTCGAGGTCGAGGGCGAGGTCGAGGAGGCGGGGCAGGCCTAGGTGGTGCGGGTCGCTGCAGGTTCTTGCCGCCCGACCGCAGGTTCCTGCAGCGGGGCAGGCCAGCCGGCCCGGCCAGCGGCCCCGGCCAGCCGGTCCGGCCCGGCCAGGCGTCCCCCGGCCGGTCCACGTCGGACGGCGCTCAGTCCGCCGCGATCGGCTCCCGCTGCGCCCGCGTGGAGCCCACCGGGACGTCGTCCAGGCCCAGGTGGCTGCGCAGGGTCGTACCCTCGTACTGCGTGCGGAAGGCGCCGCGGCGCTGGAGCTCCGGGACGACCTGGTCGACGAAGTCGTCGAACGTGCCCGGGGTGTGGGCCGCGGAGACGATCCAGCCGTCGGCCTCGCCGTGCTCGACGGCGTCCTGGATCTGGTCGGCGACGTCCGCGGCGGTGCCCACGAACTGCGGCAGGAGGACACCCTGGGCGTAGAGCTTGCCGACGTCGCGGAGGGTCAGCGAGTCGCGCTCCGACAGGCGGCGGGCGACGTCGAACAGACCCTGCGAGCCGGGGACGTCGATCTGGTCGATCGGGGCGTCGAGGTCGTGGGTCGAGAAGTCGTGGTCGGTGTGGACCGAGAGCGTGATGAGGCCCGAGATCGGGTCGGCCAGCTCGTTGTGGAACGCCTGCTTCTCGCGGGCGATCGACTCGGTCTCGCCGATGAACGGCACGAACGCCGGGAAGATCTTCACCTGCTCCGGGTCGCGCCCGAAGTCCGACGCGCGGGACTTCACGTCGTCGTAGTAGGCGCGGCGGCCCTCGGGGGTCGGGTCGATCTCGAAGATCGCCTCCGCCCAGCGCGCCGCGAAGTCCTTGCCCTTCGGCGACGAGCCGGCCTGGATGAGGACCGGGCGGCCCTGTGGCGAGCGCGGGACGTTCAGCGGGCCCTTGGACTTGAAGAACGCGCCGTCGTGGTCGACCTCGTGGACCTTCGACGGGTCCGCGAAGACGCCGGAGACCTTGTCGCGCACCAACGCGTCGGGCTCCCAGCTGTCCCAGAGCTTCGAGGTGACCTCGAGGAACTCCTGGGCGCGCTCGTACCGCAGGTCGTGCTCCAGGTGCTCGTCGACCCCGAAGTTCAGCGCCTCCGCCTGCGACAGCGAGGTCACGACGTTCCACGCTGCGCGGCCCTTGCTGACGTGGTCGAGGCTCGCGAAGATGCGCGCGACCTCGTAGGGGTGGAAGTACGTCGTCGACTTCGTGATCGCGACGCCGAGGTGCTCGGTGACCGCCGCAATCGTGGCCGCCGCGAAGGCCGGGTCGATCGTCGCGGACGCCTGCGTGCCGCGGCGCAGGGCCTCGTCGAGGCCGCCGAAGCGCGTCGGCGCGGCGAGGAGGTCGGCGAAGAAGACGAAGTCGAACTTCCCGCGCTCGAGGGTCCGGCCGACCCGCTGGTAGTGGTCGGGGCCGAAGACGTCGGGCTCCGATGCGGGGTGGCGCCACGCGGCGTGGGAGTGGGTGACCTGGGAGGCGATCTGGAAACCGCCGAGGTGGAGCTGTCGGGTCATCGCTGCCTTTGCAAGGGGGTCGGGAGCGGCGCCGGGACGCGCCTCCTCTCCAAAGTATCAATACCTGATCTAAATTCATCTAATTAGACGGTGAACCCGGACGCACGGCGGTCGCGTGGGCGGCTCGCGGGCCGTCCCCGGGGTCGAGGCCGTCCGCCTCGCGGCGGCCGTCACTCGCCCGGTCGCACCCCGGCCCAGTGGAGCCGCAGGTCCATGCGCGGGAACGGCGGCGCGTCGGTCGAGGCGCGGTAGGCGTCGAGGGCGCGCGGGCCCCGGGCCGCGAACGCCTCCTCCACCCGCTCGACGTAGGCCGCGCTCACGACCGCCCGCCCCTCCGCGACGGCCTCCGCCGTCAGCGCGCGGGTGGCGGCGGTCGCGGTGTAGATCCAGACCGGGCCCATGATCGGCACGGCACCGCTGGGAGGCGGCGACGGCGTGGCGCTCGCGAACGCCGCCACGCGATCGCCGTCGGGTCGAGTCGCCGTGACGCCCCCGGACGCCGGCCCGCCGTCGCCTCGCCCCGGGACCGGATCCGGCCGGAACCGCGCGCCCACCTCGAGCCGCTCGTACCCGCGCTCGCGGGCGTCCGTCCGGGCGAGGCCGTCGGCGTCGACCGGGAGCGCCAGCACGTTCATGGCCGACGCGCGGTCCTCGTCGGCGCTCAGGGCCGCGACGACGACGTCCGGCCGGCGGCCGTCGGCGTCGCGGTGGTGCTTGCCGTCGTGCTCCGCGGCCGCGTTGTCGAGCCCTGCCGCCCACGTCCGCCGCATCCCCTCGACCGTGCCCATCACCGCCCGCCCCTCGACCGCCATCCGGCGCACGAGCGGGTCGTCGGGGTCGACGAGGCTGCCGAACCCGAGGACCCAGCCGACCGTCGCCGCGGGCGTCCCCGCGGCCGGGGCGGCCGCCCCGGGCCCGTCCGGGACCCGGCCGGCGGTCACGCCGCGGTCGCCGCCCAGGTGACGCGGCCGTCGGCCTCGCCCTGCACGACGGCCCCCTCGTCCTCGAGGAGCTCGAGCGACGCCAGGAGCGCCCCGAGCCGCGTCAGGCCGTGCCGCTCCGAGGGGACGCCGCGCCAGACCTCGAGCCCCAGGTCCCAGGTGCCGCGCGGCTCGGGCGTCAGGGCGTCGCGGACGCGGCCGGTCCGCCGGTCCAGCGCGCCCCGGCGGTCCGCGTGCAGCGCGGCGACGTCGGCGAGCGCCGGGCCGTGCCCCGTGAGCGCGAGCAGGCCGGGGATCGCCGCCGTCTCCTCCAGCGCACGGAGGTACGTCGCGGCCGGTCGCTGGTCGGTCCCGAGCATCGACCCGAGCACCGGGGTCAGCGGGGCGGCGCGGAAGACGTGGTCGCCCACGAACGCGACCGGGCGCCCCGGGACCACCGGGTCTGACTCGACGAAGAGCGTGTCCGTGGGGCTGTGGCCGGGACGGACCCGGACGACGAGGTCGTGGTCGCCGGCGCGGACGACGTCGCCCTCGGTGAGGACCCGCGCGGTCGGTGCCACGGGCAGGCCGCGCACGAGGGGCTCCCCGGCACGGGCCAGGTCGAGCAGGCCGTCGGGGGCGCCGTGCCGGGCGATGTGCGCCTCGCCCCAGCCGACCTCGCGGACGAGCAGGGCGTGCGGGTCGGCGATCGCGTCGGCGACCGGTCGGGTCGCCGCGATCGGCACGCCCGTCTGCCCGTGGATCTCGGCCGCGAGGCCCATGTGGTCGAGGTGGTGGTGCGTCACCAGCAGGAGCTCGAGCGCGTCCAGCGACGAGCCGGCGGTGCGCAACCCGGCCTCCAGGTCCTCGAGGGCGCCGGGCAGCGGCATCGCGGCGTCGACCAGCGTGGTCGGGCCGTCACCGCGGACGAGGTGGACGTTCACCCCGCCCGCGATCCCGAACAGCGGCAGCGCGATCCGCGTGATGCCGGGCGCGACCTCCTCGACGAGGGGCGACTCGGTGGACGTCCCGGCCATCGGGTCAGGCCTCGCCGAGCTCCCGCTCGTACATCCGCCAGCGCTTGACGACCACGCCGCTCATCGCCTGGAGGCTCTTGTTCATCGCCTTGTTGGTCTCGAGGATCCAGCCGGCCTCGCCGGCCTTCAGGGGCGACGTGGCGCCGACGTCGTACTGGGCCTCGTAGAGCGCGGCGCCCGCGCCGGTGACCATGTGCTCGGGCTTGACGCCGAGGAAGCCGACGCGGAGCTGGTCGACGATCCGGTGCCGCCGCAGGTAGTGCAGCCAGCCGAACGGGAGCAGCCGGCCCTTCATCCGCTTGAGGACCTGGTTGATGTCCATCACCGTGACCGACATCCCGATGACCTCGCCGTCCTTCTCGGCGATGAGGTACCAGCCGGGGCTGTGCACGAGCCGCAGCTCGAACGCCCAGGCGTCGAGGTCCTCCTCGCGGAACGGGCTGTAGCCCCAGTTCTCCGACCACGCCTGGTTGTAGACGTCGGCGAAGGCGTCGAGCTCCTTCCGCAGGCCGCGCATCCGCATCGGGCGGACGACGACCCCGTTCTGCTCGCGGGCCCGCGCGCCCATGCGCAGCAGCGCCGGTCGCACCTTGTCCCGGCCGGCGACCTCGAGCCAGTAGGAGAGGAGGTCGACGGCCTTGGTCAGCCCGGCCTCCTCCAGGCGCTCCCCGTAGTAGGGCGGGTGCCACGGCTGGCGGACGAGCGGCTCGCGCTCGAAGCCGTCGACCAGGACGCCGCACTCGTCGTTCATCCCGAAGTCCATCGGCCCGACGATGCGGTCGCAGCCCTGCCCGCGGACCCACGCCTCGGCGGCGTCCAGGAGCGCGCGGACGACCTCGGGGTCGTCCTCGAACTCGATGAAGCCGAACAGGCCGCGACGGGCGTCGTGGTGCTCGTTGTACGAGTCGTCGACGTGCGCGGTGATGCGGCCGACGACCCGTCCGTCGCGCCAGGCGAGGAAGTACGTGCCGCGCCCGTGGGAGAAGAACGCGTTGAGCTTCTGGACCAGGAAGATCCAGCGCTCGAGCCGCAGCGGCGGGATCCAGGGCGTGCCCGCGTGCAGGCGGTACGGGAGGTCGATGAACCGCCGCAGGTCGGCGACCGAGCGGACGGGCCGGACCTCGACCGCACCGGTCGCGCTGGAGGGTGTGCGGGGCGGGGCGGCGACGGTCATCTGCGGGCTCCGGGCACCCGCCCGGGACGCCCAACGGTATCCGTCGGCGACGCGGGCCCGCCCCGCGGGCGCGGAGGCGCCACGCCCGGGTCGCCGCCCGTCCCGGCGCGGGAGCGTCAGTCGCCGAGGAGGAACGTCTCGACCGCGGCGTCCGCCCGCACGTCGATGCCGCTGACGAACGCCCGCACGCTGCGGCCCGTCGCCTCCTCGACCGGGCCGCGCATCGCGTCCTCCGTGGCGTGCTGGTAGAAGGACCGGACGTCCCGGAGCCGCTGGTGCTCGCCGAGCTCCACGAGTCGCCGCTCGGCGGGGGTCTGGGTGTCCTCGAGGACGCAGACGACCGCGTCCGGCCCGGCGAAGAACGTCTTGACCTTCGTCGGCCCGCGGCCGAACTGCGCCTTGTAGATCTGCGCCATCGCGTTGGAGATGGCCTGCAGCGGGCTCTCGTGCTGGGTGGTGAGGGTGTCGGCGGGTTCCACGGCGCGGCTCGGCGGGTCGGGGTCGTCGGAGAGCGAGGTGGTTCGCTCCACAACGATTACGCTCGACGGACGAATCTGGTTGCGCTGCCGGGTGTGACGTCGGCCGGGACCGCCTGCACCGGTCGCGGTCAGCGCCCGGGCACGACGTCCGCGTGCACCTCGACGTCCAGGGCCTGCAGCTGGACGTCGCGCAGGACCCCGAGGACGGCGTCCTGGGGCACCCCGCCCGTCGCCCGCGCACCGGTCCGGCGTGAGCGCCCGCCGGCGTCCCGGGCGCGCCCGGGGCCGACCTGGAGCAGGCACCCGGGGCACCGCATCGGGCGGGTGGGGAACGGACGCGGGGCGTCCTTCTGGAGGAGCTGCCGGCAGTGGGGGCAGAAGGCGTGCTCGTCGTTCATGGCGAGGTCGAACGTACCCCGTCCACGGGACGCCATGCGCTCCTGGGGCGACATCGGTGCGGGCGCCCCGGGGACCGGCCGGCCCGGTCGGGGGCGCCGTGTGGCCAGGTGCAGCCGAGACCCGCGTCCCTGCCGCCCGGGCGACCTCGCACGCGTCCGCGGGGCGCCCCGGCGGTTCGGCTACCCTCGGCGGATGAGCGATGCGCGTGGTCCCTCGTCCGAAGCACCGGCCGGCGAGGCCCGCACGGAGCCGTCGTCCGTCGAGGATCGTTCAGCCGACCTCGCGCCGGACGCCGGGCCCCGCACGAGCGGGGCGGGCCAGAGCTCGCCGACGCTCGAGATCTCCAACGCGATCGTGCGGCTGATGAAGCAGCACTACGGCAAGGGGCCGACGAGCGTCCGGACGCACCTGCTCGGCGACGCCGTGGTCGTCCTGACCCACGGCGGGTTCACGAAGGTCGAGCACACGCTGAACGAGCTCGGCCACGAGGACGCCGTGATCGACCAGCGCCAGACGTTCAAGGACGCGATGACCGAGCCGCTCCGGGACGTCGTCGCGCAGGCCCTCGGCCGCGAGGTCCTCGCCGTCCTGAGCGCGACCCACGTGGACCCCGACATCGCCTGCGAGACGTTCATCCTCGCGCCGGTGCGGACCGCCCCCGCCGACTGACGGCGCCGGCGGCGGGGCGTCGGCCGGCGCCGTGGATGCGACGCCGGCCGCTCGCCGGGCCCTCCGCTACCCGGACGACCCCGGCCGCACCCGGACCGTCGCCGCAGGCGGCCACGTGGGCGCGAGTGTGCGATGGTCGCCGCGTGCACGCCGAGGACGACAGGGCGCAGGAGGACGCGGCTCCGGCATCAGGACCGGTGGACGCGGCGGACGGGACGACGGAGCTCCCCGTCGCTCCGGCCCCGATGGAGCCCGCCGGGCAGGACGCCGATCCGGCCGTCCGGGAGCGCGCGCGGCGCTTCGGTCGACGCGCGCGCGAGCTCAACGAGGACGAGCGGGTCCTCGACGCCGTCGCGCGGATGCGTCGCCGGCTCCCGGGCGACGACCGCCTCGGCGACCCGCTCTCGACGTCGGACCAGGGGCGCGACGCGACCCTCACCCGCCGGATCGCGCGTCTCGCCGGCCAGACGACGGGCGGCGCGGTTCACGAGGTCGGGATGGGCGCGCTCCAGGTCTGGCAGGCGGCCGCCGAGCGCAACAACCGCGGCCGCGGCACCGTCGACCTGACGGTGCTGTTCACCGACCTCGTCGGCTTCTCGCACTGGGCGCTGGAGGCCGGGGACGCCGCCACGCTCCTGCTGCTGCGCGAGGTCGGCGGCGCGCTGGAGCCCGCGGTCGCCCGCAACCGCGGCACGGTCGTCAAGTGGCTCGGCGACGGCATGATGGCGGTCTTCCGGCAGCCGATCGACGCGCTGCACGCCGTCGAGCGGGGCCGCGCCGCGCTCGACGGGATCGAGATCGCGGGGTACCAGCCGCACATCCGGGCCGGCATGCACGTCGGTCGGCCCCGCAAGGTCGGGGCGGACTACCTCGGCGTCGACGTGAACATCGCGGCCCGCGTCTCCCAGGCCGCGGGGACCGACGAGCTGCTGGCGTCCGGCGCGGCGGTCGCGGCGATGGACCCGGACCTCGTCGAGGCGAAGCGCCGGAAGCGGTTCCGCGCCAAGGGCGTCCCGCCCGAGCTCGAGGTGCACGCGGTCCGCAGCCGCTGAGGGGAGGGGGCCGGGTCCCGCCCCGGGCACGGCTCAGGGCGCCCGGGCGCCTCAGCCGCTCGGGGCGCCCGGCCCGCGTCCGAGGAGCCGGTCGTCGACGAGCTCCTCGACCTCGGCCTCCGCCGTGGCCTCGGGGTCCCGCGTCCGGGTGCGGCGGCGCAGGGGGTGGACGACGCGCCCGGCGATCCGGTCGATCTGCGCGAGGGACCCGCCCATGCCCTCGACCTGGTCCTCCATGCGGTCGACGGCGGCGTACATCGCGTCGACGGCCCCGCGGAGGTGCGTCACGTCGGGCGGCAGGCGCCCGATCTCGGCCTTGAGGTCCTCGACCGCACCGATCACGTCGCGGATGTCGGTCCGCATGCCCTTCATGTCGTCGCGGACCTCGGAGAGCACGTTCAGCTCCTTGCGCAGCAGCTCGATCGAGCCCGGCAGCGTGCGCAGGGCGCGCTCGAGCGACACGACGGCGTCGAGCGCGGCCTCGATCCGCGGCAGCAGCTGGGGGAATCCGATGTTCGGCACGGGGACGCGCATGGGACGACCGGCAGCCTCTTCCCCGAAGGACCGTCCGTCAAGCGGTGGGGACGGATTTCCGCTGCTCGGCGCGCTCGGCGACGACGCGCTCGTCACCGCCGGCGGCCACCGTCGCGGACCCGAACGAGCGGCCCAGGGCACGCACCTCGGCCTCCATCGCCGGGACCATCTTCTTGGCCTCGTGCTTGATGATCAGGTCGCCGATCGGGCTGATCGTCAGGGTGCGCAGCAGCGAGAACCACACGAGCGAGCGCGGCACGTAGACCTTCCGCCTCCGGCGCTGGATCCCGTCGGCGAACGCCTCGGCGCAGGCCTCGACCGACGTCGTCGACCCGAGGGGGCCGGGGAGCTTGTTGCGCGCCTGGCGGAACGTCTTCAGGTCGTCCTCGGTGTCGCGGACGAGGTCGGTGTCGATCCAGCCGGGGTGGGCCGAGCCGACGCGGACGCCCTTGTGGGCGACCTCGAGCCGCAGGACGTTGGCGAACGCCTCGGCGCCGGCCTTCGACGCGCAGTAGGCGGCCATGCCCGGCAGGACCGTGAAGGCGGCGAGCGACGCGACGACCAGGACGTAGCCCTTGCGCTGCTCGACGTGCGGGAGCGCGGCGGACACCGTCCGGATCACGCCGTTGAGGTTCACGTCGACCGTGCGGACGAGCGCGTCGGCCGGGTTGACCGCGACCGTGCCGTTGTTCGCGACGCCGGCGTTGGCGACGACCGCGTCGATGCCGCCGAGCTCGGCGACCGTGCCGGCGACGGCGGCCTCGATCGCCGCCTGGTCGGTGACGTCGGCCTCGAACCACGCGTGCTTCTGCGTCGTGGCGGCGCTCAGCTCCTCCGCCAGCGCGCGGAGCAGGTCGGGCTCCATGCCGACGAGCGACACGCTGGCACCGCGTCGGGCGAGCACCCGGGCGGTCTCCGCCCCGATGCCGCGGGCGGCCCCCGTGATCAGCACGACCTGACCCTGCACGCTCTTGTTCATGCCCGGAGGCTACTGGACCGTAGGGTGGAGCGCGACACAGACGGGGACTGGTCCTACTCGCGAGTAGGTGCACCGGACCTCGGCCTCCCCGACATCGCGGATCGCGAGTCGACGACCTCCCGCCGGTCGGGTCTTCGATCCGCGCGGAGTTCGACCTCGACTCGTTCGTCCGGGCCTTCGTCGTCGCGATCGCGCTCGCCTCGCTCGTGTTCGTCTGGAAGGCCGTCACGGACACGAAGGGCCGCGAGCTCGAGGACATGCGAGGCGCTCAGGTAGCGTCCGCCCGGCTTTGGCCGCCGTCCGCTTCCCCTTCTCCGCCCTCGTCGGACAGGACGACCTGCGACGGGCGCTCCTCATCAACGCGGTCGCACCCGACGTCGGCGGCGTCCTCGTGCGCGGCGAGCGCGGGACGGCGAAGACGACCGCGGTGCGCGCGCTCGAGACGCTGCTGCCGCCGGTCGACGGTCGGCCGGCACCGCTCGTCGAGCTGCCCGTCGGCGCCACCGTCGACCGCGTCGTCGGCACCCTCGACCTCGAGCGCGCGCTCCAGGACGGCGAGGCCGTGCTCCAGCCGGGCCTGCTCGCCCGGGCGCACCAGGGGATCCTCTACGTCGACGAGGTCAACCTGCTGGGCGACCACCTCGTCGACGTGCTCCTCGACGCGGCCGCCCAGGGCGAGGCGGTCGTCGAGCGCGACGGCGTGTCCGTCCGCCACGACGCGCGGTTCGTGCTCGTCGGGACGATGAACCCCGAGGAGGGCGACCTCCGGCCCCAGCTGCTGGACCGCTTCGGCCTGTCCGTGACGGTCGCCGGGTCGAAGGACCCCGGGGTCCGCGCCGAGGTCGTCCGCCGGCGCCTGGCGTTCGAGGCCGACCCCGCGGGCTTCGCGGCGCGGTTCCGGGACGAGGAGGAGCAGACCGCCGCGACGATCGCCGACGCGGCCCGGCGCCTCCCCGCCGTCGTCCTCGGCGACCGCATGCTCCGGCTGATCACGGGCGCCTGCGCGCGCCTCGGGGTCGACGGCATGCGGGCGGACCTCGTCGCCGCGCGCTGCTCCCGCGCGATCGCCGCGCTCGAGGGCCGCGACGAGGTGCAGGAGGAGGACGTCCACGCCGCGATGCTCCTGACCCTCCCCCACCGCCGCCGCCGCGGCCCGCTGGACCCCCCCGGTCTCGAGCCCGAGGAGCTCGACGACGCGCTCGACGAGGCCCGCGAGGACGACGCCGGGAATCCCGACGCCGACCCCGACGGCACGCCGCCCGGCGGGGACGACCCGCAGGGGCCCGGCGACGACGGCGACGGGTCCGGCGGCCCGGGCGACGACGGGTCCGGTCCGCGGTCGTCCGGCGGCACGCCCCCGCCGGCCGGCGGCGCCCCGGGGCCGTCCGCCGAGGGGCGTCCCGACGCGGACCCGGCGGACCGCGATCCGCAGGGTCGGCCGGACCCGCGCGATCGGCCGCACCTGCGCGACCCCGCGGACGACCCGCCCGCGTCCCCGGGCGGCGCCCCGCCGCCCGATGCGGACGCCGACAGACCGCAGGCCGACGACGCGGCGTCCGGTCGCCCGCCGTCGTCGCAGGGCCCCGCGCTCCAGGACCGCCCGTACGCCCCGGGCGCCGCGGCGCGCGAGCGGAC
>NZ_KI912613.1:75058-91178 GCF_000519325.1 Patulibacter minatonensis DSM 18081
GCCGCGGCGCGCGAGCGGACGGACGCCCCCGGCGGAGGTTCCGGGTCGGTCGTCGGATCGCTGCTCGACCTCGGCGGCGGGCGCGCGTCGTCCGGCGTCGCGGGCCGCCGCGGCCGGACGTCGGGCGAGCACGGCCAACCGGTCGACGTCCGCCCGCGCGAGCTGGCGACCGACGACCTCGCGGTCGCCGCGACGCTGCGTGCTGCGGCCCTGCGGTCGGCCACCGCCCCCGACCGGGCGGCCGTCGCCCCCGCCGACGTTCCGACCGGGCGCACCGCCCCGCCCCGCCCGCGCCTCGTCGTCCGCCCGGAGGACCACCGCACCCCGGTCCGCGCCGGGCGCGAGGGGACGCTGGTCGTCTTCTGCGTCGACGCCTCCGGCTCGATGGGCGCGCGGAAGCGGATGGCGACCGTGAAGGACGCCGCGCTCGGCCTGCTGATGGACGCCTACCAGCGCCGCGACCGGGTCGCCCTGATCGCCTTCCGGGGTCGCGAGGCGGAGGTCGTGCTGACCCCGACCGGGTCGGTCGAGCGCGCCGCCGACCGGCTCGCCCGCCTGGCCACGGGCGGCGGCACGCCGCTGGCCGCGGGCCTCGACGCGGCGTCCTCGCTGATCGCCGCCCACCGGGTGCGCGACCCGGGGCGTCGCGCCCTCTGCGTCGTCGTCACCGACGGTCGCGCGTCGGGCGGAAAGGCCGGCCTGGCCGCCGCCGAGCGCGCCGCCGAGCGCCTCGGCCGGACCGCCGACGGGGTCCTCGTCTTCGACACCGAGGAGGGCCGGGTGCGGCTGCACCTCGCCCGGCGGATCGCCGACGCCGCCCGCGCCCGCCTGCTGCCGGTCGGGGTGCTGACGGGCGAGGCCGTGGCGGACGGCCACACCCGACGCGTCGGCCTGCGCGCCCCTGCGACCGGATCGAGCGGGACGCTCCCGTCGACGGACGACCGGGCCGCCGCATGAGCTCCCCGGCGTCCTCCGACGGTGCCGCCGCCCGACCCGTCGTGGCGATCGCGGCCGGCCCCGTGCTGCTCGACCCCGCCCGGGAGCTCGTCGACGCCCTGGACGCGCTCGGCGCCGACGTGCGGACGGTCGACCTCGCGTCCGACCCCGCGCTCCCGGAAGGCACGGTCGCGTTCGTCCTCGGCGACGGCGCCCCGGTGCCGTTCGTCGACGCCCTGGCCGGCAACGCGTCGCTGCGGGAGTCCGTCGTCGCGCTTCACCGGACGGGCGCACCGATCGTCGCCGAAGGTGCCGGGGTCGCGTTCCTCGCGTCGTCGCTGGACGGCCGACCCATGTGCGACGTCCTGTCGACGGTCGCCACCGCGGGTCGCGGCGGCGTCCCCGGGACCGTCGAGCTGACCGCCGCGTCCGACGGCCCGCTGCACGTCCTCGGGGAGCGCCGGATCGGCCGCCCGTCCGCCGCGGTCGCCCTCGACGGCGTCGCCGGCGCCCGCCCCGCGTGGATGATCGGCCGGCGCCACGAGGGCTGGGCGCTGCCCGACGTGCACGGGAGCCTCGTCGTCGTGGGCTGGAACCGCACGCGGGCCGAACGGCTGCTGACGGCGGCCGGGGTGTCCCGATGACCGCCGGCGACCACGCGGGACCGCCCCCGGGCGACGACCCGGAGGCGCGGACCGGGGCCGCGGCGGACACGCCGCGCGCGGGATCGCCCGCCGGCCGCGTCGTCTTCGTCGGCGCCGGACCCGGTGCCGCGGACCTCATCACCCTGCGCGGCGCGCGGGTGCTCGGCGAGGCCGACGTCGTCGTCTGGCCCCGCAGCCTCGTCCCGCCCGAGGTGATGGAGCACGCGCGAGCGGACGCCGAGGTCCTCACGAGCGACGACCACACGCTCGAGGACGTGATCCAGCTGTTCGCGCGCGCCAAGCGCGAGGGCCTGACGGTCTGCCGCCTGCAGTCCGGGGACCCGGCGATCTACGCGACGCTCCACGAGCAGATCAACGCCTGCCGGCGGATGGACCTGGCCTACGAGATCGTGCCCGGCGTCGGGTCGCTGTCGGCGATGGCCGCGGCGCTCGGCCAGGAGCTCACGGTCCCCGAGGTCGCGCAGTCGCTGATCCTCACCCGCCGCGCCGTCCGCGTGCCGATGCCGGACAACGAGCAGCTCCAGGAGCTCGCGGGCCACGGCACGACCATGGCGCTCTACCTGTCCGTCCGCCGGCCGCGCGAGCTCGTCGCCGACCTGCTCGCGGGCGGGTACGCGCCGGAGACCCCGGTGGCGATCGGCTACCGCGTGTCGTGGCCGGACGAGGTCCTGCTCCGCTGCCGCCTCGACGAGCTCGCGGCGACGCTGAAGGAGCACAAGATCACGACCCAGGCGCTGATCGTCCTCGGTCCCGGCCTGGCCGCGGGCGAGGAAGAGCGGCGCTCCCACGTCTACCGGCCGAACTACGGTCATCGGTACCGGCGGCTGGGGAGCCCGAAGCGGTACAAGGGCGCGGGTGCGCCGCCCGAGGGCGCGTAGGCCTGTGCTTCATCACACCGGCGCGAGCACGGGAATGCCGTGGTGCTTCGCGCCGCGAGCGAGCTGACGATCGTACGTCACGACGACGTCGAGCTGACCCAGCGCTCGCAGCCGCTGCGCCGTAGCCAGGTGGATGGCGTCGAGCGTGGCCACGGTCGCCGGTGCGATCGTCTCGGCGTCGGCCAGGATCTCGGCCGAGACGGGAACGAGCGCCACGCCGTTGAGGAGCGAATCGGCATTCGCGAGCCGGTCCTCGCGGAGCGCGACCCGACGCAACTCGACCCGGAGCAGCCTGCTGCTGACGTGGCGATCGTGGTCGGCCAGTGCGGACAGGATGGCGGGTGCGTCCGGCTCCCCGAGAAGCACGCGGCCGAGCGCGCTCGTGTCGACGTACGCCACGCCCATCGCTCAGCGGTCCTTCCGCGCCGGGACCGTCAGAACCGTTCCCGTCGCCCCTCGGCGAGCAGGCGTTCGGTCGTCCCGGCAGGACTGGCGGGCGCGTTCAGTCGCGCTGCGATCGCGGACAACGACTCGACAGGGACCGTAGAGCCCGTCAGTTCGGCGAGGGCGGCGTACGAATCGCTTCCGGGACCGGCCGGGACGAGCCGGGCCACCACGCGCCCCCGTTCGGTCACGAGGAGGTCCTCCCCGGCCTTCACCCTCTCGAGGTGGCGGCTGAGGTGCTGACGCAACTCTCTGACGCCGACGGACTCCATGTGCGTCACAACGTAGCACCTCGTCGGCGCGACCCGGCCGACATCAACCTCCCCGCGCCGGGCGACGCCGTACGCTCCTCCCGTGCGCCGATCCGTGCTCCCGCTGCTCGCCTCCGGTGCCCTCCTCGCCGCGTGCGGCGGTGACGACGCGGAACCCACGGTCGACCCGGACGAGGCGGACCGCGCGGCTGCGTCGCTCGTGCGCAACGTCGTCAGCGCCGCCGAGTCGTGCCGGGCCGAGGGGCCGACGCCCGACGAGCGGTGCCGGAAGCCCGAGTCACTGACGTTCGGCCTCGGCTCCGACCGGCGGATCGCATCCGCGATCGTCGCCGGGAAGCCCGGCCGCGGCCAGGTCGCCGTCCAGTCCGCGACCGGTCGACGGTTGCGGGTCCTCGCGGTCTCGGAATCCGGCAACCGCTTCGCCTTCACCGCGCAGTCCCGGGCCGGCGGCGGGGCCGCCCGGACGTTCTCGTGCGTCACGCCGGGCCATTCCCCGAGCGCGATCTGCCGCGACGGCTCGTGGGGCGGCGGTGCCGCGGACGACGACTACGGGCGGCAGCTCGAGCAGGCCTGCGGCGGCATCGTCGCCCTCCGCGCCGACCTCGTCCGCGGCGTGCAGGAGCTCACGCCGGCGAGCACCGTGGACGAGGCCGATGCGCTGCCCGGCATCCGCAACCTCTACGCCGCGACCTACGAGCGGACCGCCGAGCTGACGCGCGCGCTCACCCGGATCCCGGGACCCGCGCGGTACGCGGCCTTCCAGCGGGCCCTGCGCCGGCTCGAGCCCGTACTGACCCGGAGCCTCCGGCGACGCGCCACGAAGGCCCGCAGCGCCACCACGCTCGCGGCGCTCGAACGCGTCGTCGCCGCCACCTCCGACCCGACGGAGGACGCGCCCGACGTCGCGTTCCCGCGTGATCTGCGCACCGCGGCCCCGTCGTGCCGGAACGTCGTCCCGCGCACGACCGGCTGACGCCGAACCGTTCCGTCACCCGAGGACGTCGACGTCGTACCGGCGGATCCACGGGTCCACGGGTCCACGGGTCCACGGGTCCACGGGTCCACGGGTCCACGGTGACGATCGGCTCGTGCTCGAGCTGGGCCTGGGCGACGAGCAGGCGGTCGAACGGATCCGCGGAACACCACCCCCGCCGCCTCGCCCCGACGACCCCGCGCCCTCGGCCCGATAGCGTCAGGCCCGATGAGCGCCTCCGCCCCCGGACTCCCCGTCGTCACCGTCAGCGCCGGGGCGCTCCAAGGGACGGAAGCGGACGGGATCGCGTCGTTCAAGGGGGTCCCGTACGCCGCGCCGCCGGTCGGCCCCCTGCGCTTCGCCGCGCCCGCGCCGGTCGAGCCGTGGGACGGCGTGCGCGACGCGACCGCGTACGGGCCGAACCCCGCGAAACCCCTCTACGCCCCGCCGTTCGACACGATGTTGAGCGACCCGGTGATCCCGGGCGACGACGTCCTCAACCTCAACGTCTGGACGCCCGCGGCACGGGTCACCGGGGACGACGGGGCCCCGCTGCCGGTGCTCGTCTGGATCCACGGTGGCGCCTTCCGCGGCGGCACGGGCGCGGTCGGCACGTACGACGGCAGCGCCTTCGCCCGCGACGGCGTCGTGTGCGTGACGATCAACTACCGGCTCGGCATGGACGGATTCGGCGCGCTGCCCGACGCGCCGCACAACCGCGGGCTGCTCGACCAGCTGGCCGCGCTGCGCTGGGTGCGGGACGAGATCGCCGCGTTCGGCGGCGACCCCGGCCGGGTCACGATCGCGGGCGAGTCCGCGGGCGCGATGAGCGTCGTCACGCTCCTGGCGGCGGACGAGGCCCGCGGGCTCTTCCACCGCGCGATCGCGCAGAGCGGCGCGGGGCACCACGTGCAGTCCATCGAGAGCGCCACGCGGGTGGCCGAGGAGCTCGGGCGACGGCTCGACGTCGCCCCGACCGCCGCGGGGTTCGCCGGCGTCCCGGTCGATGCGTTCATCGCCGCGCAGCTGCAGCTCGGCACCGAGGTGTCGACCACCGACCGCCTCGCGTGGGGCGACGTCGGGCTCGACGGCATGCCGTACGAGCCGGTGGTCGACGGCGACCTGATCCCGCGCCGCCCCGTCGACGCGCTCGGCGGGGACGCTGCCGACGACGCGCCGGCCGTCCCGCTCCTGATCGGCACGAACGCCGAGGAGTACCGGTTCTGGCTCGTCCCGCTCGGCATCCTCGAGCACGTCACCGCGGAGACGCTGCCGTTCGCCGGCGACGCGTACCGCCTGCCCGCCGAGAGCGCGGCCGTGTACGCCGACGGCCCGTCGGCCGGGGACGGGCTCGAGTCGCTGATGACCGACTGGATGTTCCGGATCCCCGCGATCCGGGCCGCCGAGTCCCGCTGGGGCGGCCCCGCCCCCACGTGGCTCTACGAGTTCCGGTGGCGGTCCCCGTCCCTGGACGGGCAGCTCGGCGCGGCGCACGCGGTGGAGATCGCGTTCGCGTTCGACACCACCCACGTCGAGAGCGGCTGGGGCATGATCGGCCCCGACGCGCCGCAGGACCTCGCCGACGAGATGCACGCGGCGTGGGTCGCCTTCGTCGTCGGGGGTGACCCCGAATGGCCTGCGTACGAGCCCGACCGGCGCGCGGTGCGCGTCTTCGGCGGGGCCGCCGGCGCCGGCGCGGTCGAGGACGATCCCGACGGCGGACGGCGCGCGCTCTGGGACGGGCTGCGCTGAACGCCGTCCACACGGCTACGCTGCGCGGATGCGCGTGCGGGGGACGATCTCCTGCGCCGCCGCCGTGGGGGTGGTCCTGACCGCCGCGGGGTGCGGCGGGGACGACGGCGGTGGTGACGGCCCGGTGGCCGCGTCGGTGCCCGTCGTCCCTTCAGCGGGCACCACCGTCACGACCGTCGCGACGGTCACGATGCCGTCGACGGCCACCACGCCCGTCACCGTCACGCGCCGCGCCGCGTCGCCGGGGACCGAGCGGTCGCGGCCCTCCCGACCACGGCCGTCCGGCCCCGAGCCCGACGACCCGCCCGCGACCACGCGGTCGGCCCCGACGACGACCGCGACACCGTCGGACGACGACTCCGATCCCGTCGGCGGGACCACGTTCTCCCTCGGCCCCGGTCGTGGGACCGGGTACACGGTGCGGGTCCCCGACGGCTGGTTCGACGGCTCCCGCCGCCTGGAGGGCTCCGGGGTGCCGTTCGACCTCTCCCTGGTCCGCGGCCGCGGGTCCGACGTCGTGTCGAACATCCTGATCGTCCGGGACGGCGGCGCCGCCGACCGCGGCCAGGACGTCGAGGACCTCGCCCGACGGGTGCGCGGCGACATCGTCCGGACCGTCGGGAACGGCGACGTCACCCGCGGCGCGGACACCACCGTCGACGGCGATCCCGCCATCAGCTTCGTCGTCCGCCGCACGCTCGGGAGCCGCACCCTCGTGCAGCGCAAGATCGCCGTCCTGCATCGGCGGGCGCTCTACACGATCACCCTCACGTCGCTCGAGCAGGACGCCCGGGACGACGGGGCCGTCTTCCGGTCCTTCCTCCGCTCCTGGAACTGGGAGTGAGGGCGCCGGTCGCGGCACCGCGACGGATCTCGGGGGCGGGCCGAACGGCTGTGGCCGGCGCGGCCCGGCGGGCGTACGCTGCGCACGTGCTCCGTCGAACCCTCGCCCCCGCCCTGCTGCTCTCCGTCCTGGCCCTGACCGCGTGCGGCGGTTCGGACGACGCCGGTCCGACCACGATCGACGGCACCGGGTACCGGACGACGACACCGTCCGGCTGGACGGACGCCCGGAAGCTCGCCGCGAAGGCGACGTTCGACGTCGACCGGTTCTACGCCAAGGTCGTCGACAAGCAGATCCGGGACAACGTCATCATCACGCGCGAGACCGTCCCCGCGTCGGTCGGGGACCAGCCGATCGAGCGGCTCGAGCCCGAGGTGCGGGCCGGGTCCGCGAAGACCGTGGGTGTCCCGACGCCCCCGGCGGAGGCGCCGACCACGCTCGACGGCGAGCCGGCGAGGACGTGGACGTTCCGCCGCGAGCAGGACGGGAAGCGCATCGTGCAGCGCCAGCTCATCGCCCTGCACCGCGGGGTCCTCTACACGGTGACCCTGAGCTCGCTCGCGAGCGCCGACAAGGGCGACGGGCTGCTGCGGACGGTCGCGGAGGGCTGGGACTGGGACTGACCGGCCGGCCGCATGGGCGGCGGGTCGCCGGGTATCCGCCGGTCCCCGCCCGCTGCGCCGGGCGGAGGACCCCGGTCACGAACGAGGAGTTCCCATGCCGCCCAACGGCGTCAGGCCCGGCACCAAGCGCGCCCGCCAGTACGAGGAGATCAAGTCCTCGGTGCAGGAGCAGGGCAAGAGCGAGTCCACGGCGGAGGAGATCGCCGCCCGGACCGTCAACAAGGAGCGCGCCCGTCACGGCGAGTCCGAGCAGGCGTCGAGGACGTCGACGCAGGACAAGAGCTCGGGACAGCGCGGCGGCGAGCGTTCCGGGACGGACCGGGAGAAGGGTCGCACCAAGGACCAGCTCTACGCCGAGGCGAAGGACCTCGGCGTCGACGGCCGCTCGAAGATGGACAAGGAGCAGCTGCGCCGGGCGGTCGACGCCGCGAAGTGAGGCTCGCGTGGCGTCGCCGGGGGCCTCAGCTCCCCCGACGACGCCACGCCACCGGCGGGACAGGACGCCGCGCCACGCCTCGGCGCACTGGTAGTTCGCACGAGCCCCCGAAGTTGTGACCGCGAATGTCCCCGGACGTCCCCGCGGCGGCTCCGGGTCTCCCCGCGGACGCCGTCGGACGGTCCGGTTCCGGGCGCCGGACGGGGCCCGGCGGCGCCGTCCCGTCGGTGTGCGCACGGACCGGTCAGGATGTCGTGGTGCCGTCGTCCGACACCCCCGTGCTCGAGGACGTCCTGCCCGATCGCGCGCGGGTGCTGTTCTGCGGGACCGCCGCCGGAGCCGTCAGCGCCCGTGTCGGTGCGCCCTACGCGGGGCCCGGCAACGCGTTCTGGCCGACCCTCCACGCGATCGGCCTCGTGCCCTCGCGGATCGCCCCGGCCCAGTTCCGCACGGTGGCCGAGCACGGCATCGCCCTCACCGACCTGGACAAGTCCGCGTCGGGGTCGGACGCGGAGGTCGGGACCGCCGGCTTCGATCCCGACGCCGTCGCGCGGAAGGTCGCGCGCTGCGCCGCGCCGATCGTGGCGTTCACGAGCAAGACGGCGGGGTCCGCGGCGCTCGGGCGACCCGTCGGATACGGCCGGCAGCCCGGGTCGCTCGCCGGCGCCGAGGTCTGGGTCCTGCCGTCGCCGTCCGGGCGGGCGCGACGGTTCTGGGATCCCGAGCCGTGGGAGGCGCTGGCCGAGCGCACCCGGGAGCTCATGCCGACGGTCCTCTGCGCGCCCGACAAGCTGCGCGAGGCCGTCGACGCCGCGCGGGCGGCGGCGGCGCTGGCGGCGGGGGTCCGCGACGCCGGCCGTCGGCCGTTGCTGCTTCCCGTCGCCGACGGCGGCGAGGGCACCCTCGACGCACTCGTCGCCGGCGGCCACGCCCGCCCGGTGGCCGTCCGTGCCCGCAACGCCCACGGCCGGGAGGTCGACGCGCGGATCGCGGTGCTGGAGGGGCCTGCTGCGGGTGCGGCGTCGGCGACCGGGGGGACGGCCCCGACCGACGACGGCGCGACCGCGGCCGGCGCGCCGGCGCGGCCACCGGGGACGACGGTGCTCGTCGAGGCGGCCGAGGCCATCGCGCTGGCGGCGGTCCCCGAGGCGGCACGGGACGTCGGTCGCGCGTCGTCGGCGGGCGTCGGGGACCTCGTGCTCGCCGCGCTGGAGCTCGGTGCCACCCGGATCCTCGTGACCGTCGGCGGGAGCGCGAGCGTCGACGGCGGGGCCGGTTTCCTGCGCGCGCTCGGGGTGGAGGCCCCGGCCGACGGTGCGGACCTCGTGGCGGACCCGACGGCCGTCGACGCGTCGCTCACCGGCCTGGACCCGCGACTCCGGGGCGTCGCGCTCGAGCTGCTGCACGACGTCGACGCGCCGCTCTGCGGTCCCGACGGCGCCGCGCGGCGGTTCGGTCCGCAGAAGGGCGCGACGCCCGGGGAGGTCGAGGCGTACGACGCGGCGCTCGTCAGGTGGGCCGCAGCGCTCGGAGCGGACCCGGACGTCCCGGGGTCGGGGGCCGCGGGCGGCCTCGGCCTGGCGCTCCTGGCGCTCCGTGCCGTGCCCCGTCCCGGAGCCGACGCCGTCCTCGACCTCGTCGGCTTCGACCCCCTCGCACGGCACGCCGACCTCGTGCTGACGGCCGAGGGGAGCGTCGACGCGTCGACGCTGCAGGGCAAGACGGTCGACGCGGTCGTTCGCCGTGCCCGTGCCGCGAAGACGCCCGTCGACGTGCTCGGGGGCCGGGTGGAGGACGGCGCGGCCGCCGAGCTCCGGCGCCGCGGCGCCCGAGACGTGCGGGCCCTGGGACCGCCCGCGCGGGCGCTCGAGGTCGCGCTGGCGGCGGCGACCCGCGAGCTCCGCACCGAGGCGCGGCGATCGGTCGCCCGGGGCCGCGACGATGCGCCGGAGCCGCCGGCCGCCGGCTGACCCCGGGACGGATGCGCCCGACCTGCGAACGATGGTGTTCGCAGGCACCACGGGACGATTTCACGCGAGGGTCACGAGCGCGCCGACCGCGACCGCGAGCATCGGGGTCCCCCCATCGCTCCACCAGAAAGGACGTCCGGATGACCTCACGCATCTCGCGACGCGATCTCCTGGCCGCCGGCGGAGCCGGCGCCGTCGCCCTCTCCTTCGGCGGCGTCTTCGCCGGCCGTGCCTCGGCCCTGCCCCGCGGCGCCTACCCGTTCGTCGCCGGCGTCGCCTCCGGCGAGCCCGCCGCCGACAGCATCGTGCTCTGGACCCGCATCGCCCTCGACTCCCTCGGCCGCGACGCGGTCAAGGGCCAGGTCCCCGTCACGTGGGAGCTCGCCGAGGACCAGAACCTCACGAGGATCGTCGCCCGCGGCGTCCAGACCGCCACGAAGGCCGACGGCCACTCGGTGCACGTCGAGGTCCCGAAGCTCAAGCCCGGCCGCGAGTACTGGTACCGCTTCTACGCCAACGGCGAGGCCAGCGCGCTCGGCCGCACCCGCACCGCCCCGGCCGTCGGCGCGTCGCCCAACAGCCTGCGCTTCTGCCTGGCCAGCTGCTCGAATTGGGAGGCCGGCTACTTCACGGCCTACAAGCGGATCGCGGACGACGACCCCTGGTTCGTCGTGCACGTCGGCGACTACATCTACGAGGGCGGCCCCGGCACCACCGGCGTCCGCCAGCACAGCAACGCGGAGCCGATGGACCTCCCGAGCTACCGCGAGCGCCACAGCCAGTACAACTCCGACCCCGACCTGCTCGAGATGCGGCGGCTGTTCCCGCTCGTCCCGACGCCGGACGACCACGAGGTCGAGAACAACTACGCGAACCTGATCTCGCAGGTCGACACGGAGCCCGACCAGGACCCGAAGGTCTTCGCGAAGCGCCGCGCCGCGGCCTACCGGGCGTACTGGGAGTTCATGCCGCTGCGGAACTACGCGCACCCGCAGGGCTCGGGCATGCAGCTCTACCGCGAGCTGCCGATGGGCGACCTGGCGAACTTCGTCGTCGCCGACACCCGCCAGTACCGCACCGACCAGCCGTACGGCGACAAGGGCCCGACGGACGGCCCGGACATGCGCGACCCGAAGGCGACGCTGCCGGGCATCGCCCAGGAGCAGTGGATCGTCGACCGCATGGGCGCGTCGAAGGCGAAGTGGAACATCCTCGCCCAGCAGGTCCTGATGGCCCAGCACGACGTCGTCCCCGGCGCCGTGAAGGGCTACTCGACCGACCAGTGGGACGCCTACCGCGCCAGCCGCCAGCGGGTGCTGACCGGCATCGCGGACCGCAAGACGTCGAACCCGGTCGTCCTCACGGGCGACATCCACCAGCACTACGCGGCGGACCTCCTGCGCGACTTCGACGACCCGAGCTCGCCGATCGTCGGCTCCGAGCTGTGCGGCACGTCCGTCACCTCCGGCGGCGACGGCTCCGACTCCCACGAGGACCTCAGCGAGAACCCCTGGATCAAGTACAACGGCAAGCGCCGCGGCTACGTCCGGGTGACGATGGACGCGAAGGAGCTGCGGGCCGACTTCCGCAACGTCGCGGCGGTCACGACGCGCAGCGCGGCGGCGTCCACCGGCGCGAGCTTCACGCTGCAGGACGGCAAGCCCGGCCTGAAGTCCTGACCGACCGGGGCGGACCCGGCCGGTGACGGCCGGGGCGCCCCGGCGGACGGCTGCTCCGCCGCGGGTGTCCCGCGGAGCGCCGCGCCTCGCGGGCCGGCCGTCGTGCCGTCTCAGCGGGAGCAGCCGTAGGTGGTCGACCCCACGAACGGGTCGAGGCCCTTGCGCTTCGACGACGGCGCGATGATCCCCGCGACCCGGATGCAGGCGGTCCTCGGCGCCTTGATCTTCGCCGGCCCGGCGTAGTAGCCGTAGTCCCCCGGGTCCTCGGCGTGCTTCCCGGCCCCGTCGATGGTCACGTTCATCCGGCGCTTCGTCCCGACCTGCGACAACGACGACCGGAAGGTGACGGCGCACCACGTGCCGGACGACCGGTCGTACGAGAGCGAGAGGCGACCGCGGAGGTGGCTGCCCTTCAGGTCCGCGTTGCGGTCGACGGAGCCGGTCTGGACCTGCACGTAGCCCTTGCCGCAGACGGCTAGGAAGTCGTAGGTGTTGGGCGTCGCCGACGCCTGCGGGGCGGTCGCGCCGACGAGGACGACGGCGGCAGCGCACCCGGCGACGCCGAGCAGCGAGGAGGGACGGGGGATCCGGGACATGCCCTCAGGATGCCCGCCCCGCGGCGCCGGGTGATGAGGCTTCCGTGAGAACACCCGGGACCGGTCCGCTAGCCTGCCCCCATCGCTCGCTGCTCGCACGACCGCTGAGCGCTCTCCCCGCGGGAGCGCCCGTCCGATCCCCGGCGCCCCGTCGCGCCGGACCCCCGACCGCCCTCATCGGATGAGGGCGGCGGTCCCCCGCGTCCCGAAGACGCGGCGGACCGGACCAGCGATCACCACCCGCCGCGGCCGGATGCCGTGCGGGTCGGGCCCGTGCCCGCCGACGACCGGCGGCGCCGGGTCCAGCGCCTCGCGACTCCTCGCGGGGCGGACCGCTCGAAGGAGCACCCATGAGCACCGAGAACCAGCACCCCGCGGGCGTCCCCCGCCGGGTCGACACCATGCAGCCCGACCCGCGGGCGGCGGCGGACCACTACGCCGCCCTCTTCGGGTGGACGTTCGACCACCCCGTCCCGATGCCGGGCGGCCTGCCCGGCGAGCACCGGACGGCGCGCCTGGACGGCCGGCCGGTCGCCGGCGTCGGCCAGGCGCCCCCGGGCGCCCCCGCCGTCTGGACGACCTGGATCGCGGTCGACGACGTCGCCGCGACGGTCGACCGGGCCGTCACGGCCGGGGGCGACGTCCTCCTCGCGCCCGCCGGCGACGCGCCGGGCACCGCGGCGCGCGGCGGACCCGATGCGGACCCGGGAGCGGCGCCCGTCGTCGCCGCGCACCGCGTCGCCGTCGTCACGGATCCGACCGGCGTCGCGTTCGGCCTCCTCACCGCCGACGGGTTCGACGGCACCGAGCGCGCCGACGCGCCCGGCGCGTGGACGATGAGCTCGCTGCACACCCCCGACCCGGACGGGGCCCGCGCCTTCTACGACGCGGTCGTCGGATGGCGGGCGAACCCCGTCCCCGGCGCGCCCATGGCGTTCTGGCGGGCCCACCCGGAGGGCGAGGTCCTCGGCGTGCTCGCGCCGATCGGCCCGGGCGACCCGACGCCCCCGCACTGGAGCGTCTGCTTCCGGGTCGCGGACGTCGACGCCCTCGCCGTGCGGGCCGTCGGGCTCGGCGGCACGGTCCTCATGGGCCCGGTCGACACACCGGGGTTCCGCAGCGCGGTGCTCGCCGACCCGCAGGGCGGGGTGATCGCGGTGACGTGCCCGGCGTGAGCGCCCGACCACGCACCGGGAGCGCGTGGACCGTCGCGGTGCACGCGCACGTGTCCGTGACCGCCGGTGCGCACGGGCGGCGGTCCGCCGGGCAGGCATCGGCGGACCGCGTCCTGCGCCGCCGTCCTGTGAGGCGCGGCTCAGCGGAACGTCGTGCAGCCCCGCGCGCCGAGCGTCGCCGCCGCGCCCCGGCGGACGCCGTCCGCCTTCAGCACGGCGGCGGCGTCCTCGGACGACCCGCTGCTGTTCCCCGCCGCGTCGGCGAAGCGCCCCGCTGCGGCGGCGACGTCGTCCGCCGCCCGGAGGTACGTCCCGGCGGTCGCGGCGTCGGCCGCCGGGACGGGCAGCGCCGCCACCGCGCGGACGTGGTCGCGGTAGATGCCCGCGACGCGGGCGAAGACCGGCGCGGCCGCCGCGGGGTCCTTCGCCGCCTGCAGGACGGGATCGAGGGCCGCCAGGGCGCGGTTCTCGGCGTCGCACGCCGCGTCGAGGTCGCGGACGAGCCCCGCGTGCGTGGCCGTGGCCGAGCGCTGGACCGTGGGCCCCTCGTCCCCGCCCCCGCACCCGGCGAGCCCGGCGACGGCCCGCGCCAGCACGAGCCCGGCGCGCACCGGCGTCCCGTCGTGCGCGTCGCCCGTGGCCCTCGTCCGCCCGGGCCGGACCCGACCGGGCCTCATCCGCGGGCCTCTGTCCCCGACGCGGTCCCCGCGAAGATCCGCCCGACGAGGTGCTCGAGCGTCTCGCGCTGCATGCGCCCCGCGGTCCCGGGGGTCGTGAGCGCGTAGAGGCGCAGGCCGTCGGTAGCGACGGCGAGCAGGTGCGCGTCGCGCCGCGGGTCGGGCGAGCCGAGGAGCTCGAGCGCCTCGGCGACGTGCCCCGCGACGACGTCCAGCCAGTCGCGGACGATCGGCCGCAGCCGGTCGTCGACCGTCGCCTGCAGCTGGAGCTCGTAGCCCGCGCGCATGATGACCGGGCCGTGGTCCGTGGTGGCCCGGGACAGGTGCTCGACCAGCGCCGCGGGCGTCGGCGGCGACCCGCCCTCGGCCGCCGCACGCATCGCGGCGACGGCGTCGGCCGCGACCTGCTGCTCGGCCTCGGCGAGGAACCGCAAGGCGGCCTCGACGATCGCCGCCTTCGACGCGTAGTGGTAGGTCGTCGAGGAGAGCGACACCCCGGCGCGCTCGGCCACCGCGCGGTGCGTCAGCGCGGCGATGCCCTGCTCGCCGACGACCTGGATCGCCGCCAGGACGATGGCCGCGCGGATGTCCTCGGGGGTCCGGCGGGCGGCGCACACGACGATCACCGTACCCGAACGGCTTGCAGTACATACGTACCGCTGGTACATCTGTACTCATGGCCGTCGCCGGAGCTCCGTCCCCCACGATCCGCCGCGACGTGGCGATCGTCGGTGCCGGGCTGAGCGGCCTGGCCGCCGCCCGTGCGCTGCGTCGGGCGGGGGCGTCGGTCGCGGTCCTGGAGGCCCGGTCGCGCCTGGGCGGCAAGACCTTCGCGCCCGAGGTCGGCGGCTGGGCGTCGGACGTCGGGGCCCACTGGGTCGGCCCGGCGCACCACCGCGTGCTGGCGCTCGCCGCGGAGCTCGGGCTGACGAAGGAGCCGCAGTGGCTGCGCGGCCGGCACGGCTGGCGGTTCGGCGACGGGTCCGGGACGTTCCGGGGCGACGTCCCCGTGCGGCCGCTGCTCGGGATGGCGGAGACCGGGCTGCGGCTCGCCGACCTGGAGCTCGAGCGGTTCCGGTCCTCGCGGGCGACCGCGCGTTCCCGCCGGCGCGCGGCGGCCCTCGACGAGCGGACCCTCGCCCCGTGGGTCGACGCCCTGCGCACCGACGTCGCCCGCGGCACGTTCGAGACCCTGGTGCGCACCACCCTGGGCGCGGAGCCGGAGGACGTCTCGCTCGCGTTCGTCTTCTGGCTCGCGCGGCAGAACGGCGGGCTCTCGCAGCTCATGCGCTTCGCGGGCGGAGCACAGGACGCGCACCTCCTCGGCGGGACGCAGGCGCTCGCGCACGGCCTCGCGGCGGGCCTCGGGGACGACCTCGTGCTGGACGCGCCGGTCCGGAGGCTCGAGCAGCACGGAGCCGACCCGGCCGGACGGGGCGGCGCCGACGGCGGCGTGCGGGTCACCGCGGACGGGATCCGGGTCGACGCCGGGCACGTCGTCGTCGCGCTCGGTCCGCCGCTGGTGTCCGCCATCGCCTTCGAGCCGGGCCTGCCACCGGACCGCGCCGCGCTCTCGACCCGCATGCGCGGAGCGGCCTACGCGAAGGCGATCCTCGTCTTCGACCGCCCGTGGTGGCGTGATCGCGGGCTGTCCGGGAACGCGTTCTCCGACCACGGGCCGGTCCAGATGGTCGTCGACGCCGGACCCGCGGACGGCCCGGGAGTCCTCGCCGCGTTCGTGACCGGGGCCGCGGCCCGCCGGTTCGGCCCGCAGGACGGCGACGTCCGCCGGGCGGAGGTCCTCGCCGCCGTGGCCGCGATGCTCGGCCCCGAGGCGGGCCGGCCCGTGGCCTACCGCGATCAGGACTGGACGACGGAGCCCTGGAGCCTCGGCGGCCCCGTCGCGGTGCTGGAGCCCGGGGCCCTGCGCGAGCTCGCACCCGCGCTGTCCCGGCCCGTCGGCCGCGTGCACTGGGCCGGGACGGAGACCGCACCCCGCTGGGCCGGCTACATGGAGGGCGCGATCCGCGCCGGCGAGCGGGCCGCGGGCGAGATCCTCGGACGGTCCGTGCGGGCGGTGGACTGACCCGGCGGACGGCCTCCGAGGTGCGGGCGGAACGGCGGGCGGCCGTCCCCGGGTCGCGGGGCGCAGGGCGGCGCCCCGGGGCGGCCGCGCCACCGGCGGACAGCCACCGGCGGA
>NZ_KI912613.1:91278-145530 GCF_000519325.1 Patulibacter minatonensis DSM 18081
CCACCGGCGGACAGCCACCGGCGGACGGCGACCTGCACCCGGTCGGTCACCCTCGGGACGCCCGCCCGCCCGACCGCCCGACGACCGTGCCGGTGTCCGCGTCCCGCACCACGAGCGGGCCGTCCGTGACGGCCGCGACGGCGATCCGGAAGCCGTCCGGCGCGTCGACGTCCGCCAGCGCGATGCCGGCGGGCCCCGGCAGCCCCTCCGGGGTCGCCAGCACCTCGGGCGGCGGGCCGTCGCCCACCGCGAGCCCCTCCATGGGGACGACGAGGCCGAGCCGGACGGCCTTCAGCACCGCCTCCTTGCGCACCCAGTGCCGGAGGACCGCGTCGACCGTCGCCGGGGCGGGACGCCCCGCCGACGGCCAGTCGAGCGGCCCGACGGCCGCGCGCTCCTCGGGCGACGTGACGCTCCGCCACAGCTGCTCGTCGATCGTGCGGAGCACCCCCGGTCCGCCCTCGACGTCGACGCCGACCTCGACGCCGTCGGCGAGCACGACCACGACGACGTCCGCGGCGTGGGCGATCGAGACGTCCAGGGTGGTGTCGGGGACGCGCGGCTTCCAGCCCGGCCGCGGGACGGCGAGGTCGACGTCCTCGGGTGCGAGACCCAGCCGCCCTCCGAGCAGCGTCCGGGCCAGGGCGCGCCCGGTGACGAACCGCTCCGCGTCCTGCGGTCGGCGGAAGCGCGCGACCCGCTCACGCTCCGCGCCGTCGAGAACGGCGAGCGCGGCCGGTGAGAGCGGACCGGGAGCGGCACGGGACAGGACGACCTCGACGGGGACCGCTGCGCCCTGGCGGTCCGTCGGGAACCGGGGCGCATAGGTCGCGGGCGGCTCGGCGGACACGCCGCGACCCTATCCGGACGCCCGACCGCACGAGCACCCGCGTACAGCCCGAGGTGGACATGCGTGTATAGCTCGAACTATACTTTCTCGGTGGCCGACTATCCGTTCAAGCACGCCGGACCGGTCCCTTCGGCCCGGATGATCGACCGGGAGGACGAGCTCCGGCTGCTCGGGCGCGCCGCCGGGGAGCGGACCCCGATCCGCCTCGCGGCGCCACGACGGTACGGCAAGACGACGCTCCTGGCCGCCCATGCCGAGGCCGTCGGCCGGTCGGGCTGGCGGGCGGTCCGGGTCGACCTCGGCGGGATCAGCGACCTGGCCGGCCTGACCCGCGCGCTGCTCGTCGCGTGGGCGGGGCACCGCGAGGCCGGGCCCGTCCGGCGGGCCGAGCGCCTGGCCGGGCGCCTCGGGGCGGACGTCTCGCTGACCGGCCCGCGGATCACCCTGGCGCCCGCGCGTGCGGAGCCGTCCGACCACGGGCGTCTGCTGGAGGAGCTGCTCGCCCTGCCGGACGAGGTGGCGAAGAGCACCGGCGATCCCGTGCTCGTCGTGCTGGACGAGTTCCAGGACCTGCTCGTCGCCGGGCCGGGCCTCGACGCCCGCCTGCGCGCCGTGATCCAGCACCACCAGGACGTCGCGTACGTGTTCGCCGGCTCGGAGCCGTCGATGCTGGCCCGCATGTTCGAGCGGCACGAGGCGCCGTTCTTCGGGCAGGCCGAGCCGCTGACCCTGTCGCCGCTGCCGATCGAGTCGACGATCGACGAGGTCGAGCGGCGCTTCGCCGAGCTCGAGCTGTCGCCGGGCGACGCGGCGGCCGCCCTCGTCGAGCTGGGCGAGGGCCATCCGCAGCGCACGATGCTCCTCTGCCACCTGCTCGCGCGGCGGCTGACGGAGCCCGACGGCGGCGCGGGGACCGAGGGCGATGCCGACGCCCTGGTCGACCTGGTGCTGCAGGACGCCCTCGAGCAGACCGCGGAGATCCACGCCGCCGCGCTGGCCCCCCTGACCCGCAACCAGCGGATCGTCCTCGGCGAGGTCGCGCACGGCCGCGCGCCGACGTCCGCCGACCTCGCCGCCCGGCAGGGTGCGACGCGCGGGTCGTTCCACCAGGCGGCCGAGGCGCTGGTCACGGCGGGGCAGCTCCTCGCCCGCGACCCCGGCCCGCGCTGGCGGCTGATCGACCCGCTGCTGCGGCTGCGGCTGCGGCGCTGAGGCGGGCGCGGCGCGCGCCCCGAGGGCGCGATCGGCGGGAGGTCGGTGGTCCGTCGTCGCGTCCCGCGAGACCGATCGACACCCACCCGCGGCCGGCGGGACCGGTCCCCGATCAGTCCGCGGGCGCGTACCGGTGGTGCAGATCCAGCACGTTGCCGGCGGGGTCCCGGAACAGCGCCTGGTGACAGACACCGCTGTCGATCGTGTCGCCGAGGAAGCGCACGCCGCGCTCCTCCAGGGTCGCGCGGGCCTCCGCGACGTCGGGGACCTGGAGCGCCAGCGGCACCGCGTGGGCCCGGAACTCCTGCCCGAACGCGCCGGGCTCCATCAGCGCGATCGTCAGGTTGCCGGCCTGGAACTCGGCGCCGGGCATCGTCCCCCAGCGCTTCACGAACGGCAGCCCGAGGGTCTCGCCGTAGAACTCCATCGACGCGTCGAAGTCCTTCACGGGCAGCGTGACGAAGTCGACGCCGGTGATCTGCAGGGTGCTCATCGCTGCATCCTCTCGTGGATCGTGTCGTCGTCTGCGCGCGCTATCCCAGCGCCCGCGCCGCCGCCCGGCCGGCCGTCCGCCCGGAGAACAGGCAGCCGCCCAGGAACGTGCCCTCGAGCGCGCGGTAGCCGTGCATCCCGCCGCCGCCGAAGCCCGCGACCTCGCCGGCCGCGTAGAGACCCGGGACCGGCTCGCGGCGGCCCGCACCGGCCTCGCCGTGCGCGGTCGACGCGAGGCCGTCGACCTTGCGCAGCACCCGGCCGTCGAGGTCGGTGTGCAGGCCGCCGAGCGTCTTGCGGGTGAGGACGTGGAGCTTCACCGCGATCAGCGGACCGGCCTCGGGGTCGAGCAGGCGGTGCGGCTTCACGACGCGCGTGAGGCGGTCGACGAAGTACTTCCGCGCGCCGTGGATGGCGGTCAGCTGGAGGTCCTTCGTGTAGGGGTTCTCGACCTCGCGGTCGCGCTCGGTGATGATCTTCCGCAGGCCCTCGAGGTCGATCAGCGGCGTGTCGGTCTTCGCGTTCATGCCGCGGACGAGGGCCTCGAGATCCTTCTCGACGACGAAGTCGACGCCCTTGTCCATGAACGCCTGGACCGGGCCGGGAGGACCGGACGACAGCCGGGCCTTCAGGGTCTCGACGACGCTCTTGCCGGTGATGTCGGGGTTCTGCTCCGAGCCCGAGAGCGCGAACTCCTTCTCGATGATCCGCTCGGTCAGCACGAACCACGTGTGCTCGTGCCCCGTCCCCATGATGTGGTCGAGCGTGCCGAGCGTGTCGAAGCCCGGGAAGAGCGGGACGGGCAGGCGCTTGCCGGTCGCGTCGAGCCAGAGCGACGAGGGCCCGGGGATGATCCGGATGCCGTGCGCGGTCCAGATCGGGTCCCAGTTCTGGATCCCCTCGACGTAGTGCCACATGCGGTCGGGGTTGATCGTCTCGCCGCCCGCGTCCTGGGTGATCCGGATCATCCGGCCGTCGACGTGGTCGGGGACCCCGGAGATCATGTGCTTCGGCGCGGTGCCGAGGCGGGCGGGCCAGTTCTCGCGGACGAGGTCGTGGTTGGCGCCGATGCCGCCCGAGGTGACGATCACGGCCTGCGCACGGAGCTCGAACTCGCCGGTCTCCGTCCGCGAGCTCTTCGCGCCGCGCACGACGTCGGAGGGCTCGAGCGTCGCACCCCGCACGCCGACCACGGCGCCGGACTCGACGAGCAGCTCGTCGACGCGGTGGCGGAAGCGAAACCGGACCTTCCCGGTGACGACCGCGCGACGGACGCGCTCCTCGAACGGCGCCATCACGCCGGGGCCCGTCCCCCACGTCAGGTGGAAGCGCGGGACCGAGTTGCCGTGGCCGCCGGCGTCGTAGCCGCCGCGCTCGGCCCAGCCGACCTGCGGCATGAGCTTGATGCCCTGCCCGGTGATCCACTCGTGCTTCTCACCCGCGGCCCAGTCGACGTACGCCTCGGCCCACTTCCGCGGCCACTCGTCCTCGGGCCGGTCGAACGCCGCGGTCCCGAGCCAGTCCTGCCAGGCGAGGTCGCGCGAGTCCTTGATCCGCATCCGCCGCTGCTCGGGCGAGTCCACGAGGAACAGCCCACCGAGCGACCAGAACGCCTGCCCGCCCAGCGACTGCTCGGGCTCCTGGTCCACGAGCAGCACGGTCCGCCCGGCGTCGGCGAGCTCGGCGGTCGCCACCAACCCGGCGAGCCCTCCGCCCACGACGATGACGTCCGCCTGCTCCTGGGTGCTCATGGGACGCATCTTCGCGGGTCCGGGGGTCGGGCGGGGAAGTCCTACCGGCGGTAGGGGTGGTGACGACCGCCAGGCGGGAACGACGCTGCCGACCGCGCCGCGCGCGGGACCACCCCGCCGCTCAGGCGACCGCCGGCTCCCACGCCGCGTCGACCGCGCGCTCGGCCGCCGCGAGGCTCTCCTCGTGCAGCGGGATGAGCTCGGCGAGCGCCGGGTTCTTCGGGGCCATCGTCAGCTCGGCGATGACGATGCGCGGCTCGAGCCCGGTCATGGCGAGGCCGTGGGGCAGCCACGACTCGGCGTGGTCCCAGCCGGCCTTCGGGGTGCCGGGACCGAAGCCGCCGCCGCGGGAGACGACGACGAGCAGGTCGCGCCCGCCGAGCAGGCCGCTCATCGTCGCGTAGTCGACCGACAGCCCGGGCGCGACGAGGTGGTCCACCCAGGACTTCACGGAGCTCGGCGCGCCGAAGTTGTAGAGCGGCACGCCGAGGACGATCGCGTCGGCCTGCTGCACCTCGGCGACGACCTCCTCGGTCAGCGCCCACGACGCGGCCTGTGCCGGGGTCTGCTGGTCGGGCGGCACGAGCCGGGCCATCCCGCCCTCGGCGTCGAGGTGCGGGAGCGGGTGCGCGCCCAGGTCGCGGTAGGTCACCTCGCCGTCGGGGTGGGCGGCCTTCCACGCGTCGACCGCGCGGGCGGTCAGGCGCCGGGAGATCGAGCCCTCGGTCTGGATGCTCGAGTCGATGTGCAGCAGTCGGTGCGTCATGCGTTGCCTCTCGTAGATCGTTTGTTATACGCAAACGAGTTGTAGCACACGACTGATTGGCGTCCGGGCGTAGACTGTGGGCATCGCCTCGACGCCCCGCACCGACGCGGCTGCCCCGCCGACCACCGACGCTCCGCGGTCCGCCGCGCTCCTGTCGCACCTCGCGCGCCGCATGCGCGTGCGCTCGGAGTCGGCGATGGCGCCGCTCGGTCTGCGTCCGCGGCACCTCGTGACGCTCACCGTGCTGCGCGACCACGGCGGCAGCACCCAGCAGGCGCTGGCGGGCACGCTGCGGATCGACCGGACGAACCTCGTGGGCCTCCTGAACGAGCTCGAGGCCCAGGACCTCATCGCCCGCCGGCGCTCCGAGGAGGACCGCCGTCGGCACATCGTCGAGGTCACCGAGGCCGGCCTCGCGCGGCTGGCCGAGGCCGAGGACGCGCTCGGGGCGGCCGAGGACGAGGTCTTGGCCGGACTCGACGCCGAGCAACGCCGGACCCTGGCGGACCTGCTCGCCCGGGCCACGCGGGAGGAGTCGGCCGACTGCGTGAGCGAGGCCGTCGACCCGTGCGTGGCGCCGGGTGCAGGGACGGACGACTGCGTGGAGTCGGGCGGCGCGGCCGCGGACGACTGCGTGGAGGCGGGCGGCGCGGGCGGGGACGACTGCGTGGAGCCGGGCGGCGCGGGCGGGCCGACCGGGTCGGATCACGTCGTCGAGGAGTGCGTCGAGGCCGGCACGTCCCCGCAGCCGGGGACGCCGGCACGGGGTTGAGCCTGGCCGCACCGGCGGCGAGGGCCGGGTGGCGGACAGCCGGCCCGGCCGCTGCGGATTCCTGCCGCCCCGCGGCAGAAACCCGCATCACGCCCGGCTCTCGCCGCGATCGCGACGACGGGCCCGACAGCCGCGGACCCGCGCCTTGCGGCCCGGCTCGCGCCAGCCCTCGAGGCGCGGGGCCTCAGTCCCGCGGCACCGCCACCGTGCCGGCCGCGAACGCCGGGTCGCAGCCCTGGTCGACCGGGAGGCCGATCCGCAGGAGCGCCGGGCCGTCCGTCGCGAGCCACGTGGCCATCGCGTCGTCGAGGTCCGCAGGGTCGTCGACCGACCACGCCGGGACGCCGAAGCCGGCCCCGAGCGCGACCCAGTCCAGCCCGGGCAACGAGGAGGCCGCGCGGCGACCGGCGTAGTGCGTGTCCTGCTGCTGGCGGACCATGCCGAGCGACGCGTTGTCGAACAGGAGGACCTTCACCGGCACGTCCTCGGCGACGGCCGTGGCGAGTTCCTGCAGGTGCATGACCAAGGAGCCGTCGCCGGTGACGCAGACGACCGGCGGACGGTCGGCGGCGTCGGCCCGGGCGGTCCCGTCGCGGTCGTCGCCGCCCGTCCCCCGGGTCCCGTCGTCGCCCGCCGTCGCCAGCGCCGCGCCGATCGCCGCGGGCAGGCCGAAGCCCATCGTGCCCAGGCCGCCCGAGGTGACCCAGTTCCGCGGCGCCGCGAAGCGCAGGCGCTGGGCGGCCCACATCTGGTGCTGGCCGACGTCGGTGGTGACGATCGCCCGGTCGCCCGTCAGCTCGCGCAGGCGGTCGAGGGTCGCCTCGGCGCTGATCGCGTCGTCCGTGTGCTCGAGGCGACGGACCGGGTGCTCGGCGCGCCAGGCGGCGATCCGCTGCCACCAGGGGCGCAGCTCGGCGGCGACCTCGCCCTCCTCGGCGAGCGTCCGCAGCGCGTCGGCGATCCCGGCCAGCGCGGCCTTGGCGTCGCCGACGACCGGGACGTGCGCGGCGACGTTCTTGCCGATCTCGGACGCGTCCGCGTCGACGTGGACGACCCGGGCGCGCGGTGCGAACGCGTCGAGCCGGCCGGTCACGCGGTCGTCGAAGCGGGCGCCGACGGCGACGATCAGGTCGGCCTCGTGCAGCGCGCGGTTCGCCGGGGCCGCCCCGTACATGCCGGGCATCCCGAGCCAGCGGACGTCGCCCTGCGGGTAGGCGCCCAGCGCCATCAGCGTCGTGACGACGGGCAGGTCGTGGCGGCGGGCGAGCGCGGTCAGCTCGGCCTCGGCGCACGCGTGGACGACGCCGCCGCCGGCGTAGAGGACCGGCCGGCGCGCGACGGCGATCGCCTCGGCGGCGCGGCGCAACTGCCGGCCGTTCGGGGTCTCGCGCGGGCGGTAGCCGGGCAGGTCGACCCCGTCGCGGCCGCCGCGGGACTCCCGCGCGGGCGCCTTCAGGAGGTCGGACGGCACGTCGACGAGCACCGGACCCGGCCGGCCGCTGCCCGCGATCGCGAAGGCCTCGTGGATCGCGTCCGCGACGTCGTCGGCGCGTTCGACCGCGATGCCGTGCTTGACCACGGGCGCGGTCATCCCGATGACGTCGCACTCCTGGAACGCGTTGGAGCCCCGGAGCGTCGTCGGGACCTGCGCGGTGATGAAGACCGTCGGCAGCGAGTCGGCGTAGGCGTCGGCGATCGCGGTGACGAGGTTCGTGGCGCCGGGGCCGCTGGTGACGATCGCCACGCCGGTGCGGCCCGACGCGCGCGCCCAGCCCTCGGCGGCGTGGCCGGCGGCGGCCTCGTGGCGGACGAGGACGTGACGGATCGCGGACGCGTCGATCGCGTCGTGAAGCGCCAGCGACGCACCGCCCGGCAGCCCGAAGACCGTGTCGACGCCCTCGGCGACCAGGGCCTCCACCAGGCGGTCGGCGCCGCGGAGGGTCGTGTGGTCCCGGGGCGGCTCGGCGTCACCGGCGGCGGTCGCGGCCGCCGCCGGGTCGGCAGTGCGGTCGGTCGCGCTCATCGTGTGGCCTCGCTCGGGGTCGTCGTGTCGTCGTGGCCCGCCGTCGCACCCGTGGCATCCGCCCACGGGGCGCGGTCGGCCGCGGTGAACGACGCCTCCCCCATCCCGACGGCGACCGCGCGCTCGGCCACGACGCCGCGGTCGACGCCCGCGAGCGCGAGCTGCGGCGAGGCGACGAGGATCGAGCCGAGGCCGGTGGCCGGGATCGAGGTGCGGTGGGAGCGGGTCTGAGTGGGGAGCATGGTCGTGTCGGTCGTGGGAGCGCACACGAGCACGCTCCCGATGTTCGGGGCGGGCGGCGGACTCTGGAGGCTGAGACGCGGGTCCGGCGGGGCGCCGGTCGCGGTCTATGCCTGGGAGAGACCGGCCGTGAGGCCGGCTACTACGAGCACGCCGAGGCGGACGCCGGAGGCGCCCGCGGAGATACGCGGCGTGATGTGACGGGAAGTCACGCCCGACATGATGCACGACCTGCGCGCGGATCGCCACCCGGGGTCGCCCGACAGCCCTCCGTGTCGGGTTCGGTACCCGGGCGGTACACGATCCGACGCGCAGCACCTTCGCCTCCACCACCACGCCACGCCCCGCCCCACCTGCCGGCCGCACGCGCCCGCGGGCCCCGCGCGTGCAACGCTCACCCGGTGACCGCCGCCGCCCCACCCGTCGTCGACCGCACCGTGGACGCCGGGGACGTCGAGCTCGCCCTCGTGGAGCGGGGCGAGGGACCGCTCGTCGTCGTCCTGCACGGATTCCCGGACAGCGTGTGGAGCATGGTGCCGCTCGTCGAGACGCTCGCGGCGGCCGGCTTCCACGCCGTCGCCCCCGCGATGCGCGGCTACGCGCCGTCGTCGCTGCCGGCCGGCCGGCGGACCACCCCGGTCGACCTGGCGCGCGACGTGCTCGCGATCGCCGACGCGCTCGGCGAGGAGGAGCTGATGGTCGTGGGCCACGACTGGGGTGCCGTGACCGCGCACACCGTCGCGACGCTGGCGCCGCACCGGATCCGCCGGATCGTGATGGCCGCCGTGCCGCACACCCACACGGTGATCACGAAGCCGACGCTCCGGCAGCTGTGGCGCTCCCGCTACATGCTGCAGTTCCAGGTCCCCGACGTCCCCGAGCGGATCGTCGGCCGCGACGGGCTGCGGTGGATCGACGACCTCGTCCGCCGCTGGTCGCCCGGCTGGGACCCGACCGACGAGCAGCTCGCGAGGTTCCGCGCCGGGTTCGCGACCCGCGGCAACCTCTCCGCCGCGCTCGGCTACTACCGCGGGATCCCGCTGGCGATCACGCACGGCGACGACCGCCGGATCGTCTTCGGCCGCGTCCCCGTACCGACGCTCGTGATCCGCGGCGAGGGCGACGCCTGCATGGGGCCCGAGAAGTTCGACGACCTCGGCGACCGCTTCACCGGCGGGGTGCGCCTGGCGTCGATCCCGGGCGCCGGCCACCACATGCACGTCGAGGCGCCGGACGTCTTCGCCGACCACGTGCTCGCCCACCTGCAGAGCGCCTGAGGGCCCGGGCCGACGATGGCCCGGGTGGGGCGGGCCGAGGCCGACGTGCCGCGTGTCGGGTTCGGTACCTGGGCGGTACACGATCCGACACGGCCGCCCTCCGGGCGGGCGCCGACCGCCGCGTGTCGGGTTCGGTACCCGGGCGGTACAGGATCCGACACGACCGCCGTCCGGTCGCGGGGCCGACCGCTGCGTGTCGGGTTCGGTACCTCGGCGGTACACGATCCGACGAGGTCGTCCCCGGCCGGACCGTCGTCCACGGCCACCACCGGCCCGACCGCACCGCCCACCCGGATCGGGAACCCGTCACCGCCGTCGCCCCGGGAGGGGTAGTCTGCGCGCGCACGCCGTCCCGCCGATGCCCGGCGACGATCGCGTGCAGGACGGTGTTCCCCGCACCACCGGCGGTTCACGAGGTCACCACGGGAGCGACGTGTCGCAGTACGGCAGCACCACCACGATCGAGGGCGACGGTCCGGGCGGCCGACCATCCGCCTGGGTCCCCCGCCCCGCAGTGACGCAGCTGGTCGTGTCGGACGCCGCGGTCCAACCCGCGCACGCCCCGTCGGTCGCCGTCGCGCACCATGTCCCCGCGTTCGAGTCCGGCGTGGTGGTCCCGCGCCGAGCTCCGGCCTTCGAGCGCGACGCCGCACCGCGCACCGAGCCGGTCCCCGCCGACGCGGCCGACCCCGGAGCGCTCGCCTCCCCCTGGGACCACACCGATCCGCGGGTCTGGTTCCGCGCCCTGCTCGTCCCCGGCGTGCTGCTGCTCGTCGTGGTCGTCGTCGCGGTCGTCGCGATCACGTCGCCGGCGTAGGCGACGCCGCACGACCCCGACGCCGGTGGGCGGAGCGCCGGTCAGGCGGGCCGGCGGCGAGGCGCGGCGCCGGTGGGGCGCGACGCCCGCGGCCGGCGGGCCGATGCCCGTCACCGGCCGCGGGATCCGCCGGTCAGAGCTCGCCCTTGTCCCCGCCGATCGGGATGGCCCCGTAGGTGCGGATGTCCGGCGCCTGGTCGAGGAGCTCCTCCGCGCGGGCGAGGACCGCCTTCAGGTGGTCGGTCTCGAAGTGCCCGCCGAGCGCCTCGGGGCTCGCCCACTTCTCGATCGTCGTGAACTCCTGCGGGTCGTCGACGTTCTTCTGCAGGGAGTAGAAGAGGCAGCCCTCCTCGCCGTGGGTGGCGGCGACGAGCTCCGAGAGGGCGGCCTCGGTCTCGGCCTCCTTGCCCTCGCGGGCGTGGATGTGGGCGACGACGACGACGGTCATGGACCGACGCTATCCGCGGTCGTCGCGGCGCGGGGATCGTGCGGCGTACGCGGCTGCGGGAGGCCACCCCGCCTGCGACGATCGCCCGATGAGCGCGCGCGACCTGGTCCACGTCACCACCGCGCTCGGGCGCCTGGCCGGGGGCCGCGCCGGCGTCGGCGTGTCGGTCGACGCGATCGACGGCGAGATCGGCCGCGGGCACGGCGACATGCGCACGCCGCTGAACCTCGCCGACCTGGCCGCGCGCGGGCACGCCGAGGAGCAGCCGGACGGCACCTGGGCGCTGACCCCCGCGGGCGTCCAGCGCCTGGAGGCCTGAGCGTGGCGGGCCGCGAGACGCCCGCCACGCGGGCCGCCCGGTCCGCGGGCGTGGCGTTCCAGCTGCACGAGTACCCGCACGACCCCGCCGCAGACTCGTACGCGCTGGAGGCGACCGAGGCGCTCGGCCTCGACCCCGCGCGGGTGTTCAAGACCCTGGTGGTCGACCGCGACGGCGCGCTCGCGGTCTGCGTCGTCCCGGCGGACGCGACCCTCGACCTGCGGTCGCTGGGCAAGCGGACGACGATGGCCGACCCGGCGCGGGCGGAGCGCGCGACGGGCTACGTCACCGGCGGCATCAGCCCGCTGGGGCAGCGGCGGGCGCTGCCGACGCTCGTCGACGACAGCGCGACGGGGTCGGGCACGATCTTCGTCAGCGCCGGGCGCCGGGGCCTCGAGATCGAGCTGGCGCCCGAGGACCTCGTGGCACTGACGGGTGCGGAGGTCCGTCGGGTCCGACGGACCCCGTCGTCGACCTGACCGCGGGCCGGCGCTCGCGCCGGTCGACGGAGCCCGGACCTCGTCGTCGGCCTAGTGGTACGGGCGGTTCGCGAAGAACAGGACGATGCCCAGGAGCATCGCGAAGACGCCCATCCCGCAGGCGCCGATGAACATGACCGTCAGCTTGGCGATCAGCTCCTCGGCCTTCCGCACGTCGTTCAGACCGGGGTCGCTCATACCCGGATCGTAGTCCTGGGACGGGGCCACCCGAGCGGGGTGGCGCGCTGCATCGCACCGGGCGGATCGCCGCTCACCACGGAGGATCCGAGCCGTCGGGCGCATTGCCGCCCACGTGGCGCTTCAGCCCTCGAGGCGCTCCCGGAGCGCCGCGATCCGGGCCCCTCGGGAGGACGGCGGACGATCGCCGGGACGGGCCGGGACCTCGCCGCGGGCGACCGACGCCTCGAGCTCCTCGAGCAGCGCCTCGGTGCGGCGCCGGAGCACCCTGCCGCCGAGGTCGGCGACGAGCTCGTCGAGCCGGTGCTCGTTGTCGGGCTCCTCCTCGACCTCCGCCACGACCGCGACGCTGCCGGGCGGCAGGTCGTGGACGGCGGCCACGATCGCGTCCTCGTCCTCGGACGCCTCCTCCGCGTCGAAGCGCTCGCCGAGTCGGGTCCCGACGCCCCAGCCGACGACCGCCCCGAGGGGGCCGCCGAGGATCCCGACCAACCCGCCGAGCGTGCCGGTGTGCCGCATCCCGTCGCCGGCGGCCTCGCGCAGCTCGCCGACCGCGACGGTGCCGTCCGCGGCGACCTCCACCGTGACGAGCGCGTTCAGGACGAGCTTGTCCATCCGCGACGCGTCGCGCAGGGCGTCCACCACCGCCGTCGCCCGGGCGGGGTCCTCCAACCGGATCGAGACGACGTTCTCATGGGTCATGCGGCAGCTCCGTGGCGGACGCGCCCGGGAGCGGACGCGGCGTCCCCGTACCCGTCAGGGCACGAGCACGATCTTGCCGTGGGTCGTGCGGTCGGCCAGGCGCGTGTAGGCCTCCGCCACCCGCTCGAGCGGGTAGGTCGCGGCGATCGGCACCTCGACGGCGCCCGATGCGACGAGCTCGGCGACCTCGGCGAGCGCCTCCGCGCTCGCGGTCTCCGACGTTCCCTGCGTCGTGATGCCGTGCGCGGCGGCGGCCTCGAAGTCGAAGATCGTGTTGATCCGCTCCTTCGCGACGCCGAGACCCAGCGCGAGCTCGACGTACCCGTTCCCGAAGAGGTCGACGAACCCGTCGACCCGACCGCCGGCGGCCTCCCGGATCCGGTCCTCGACCCCGTCGCCGTGCGCGACCGGGACGACGCCGTGGCTCCGGAGCCACTCGTGGTTGCGCTCGCTCGCCAGGCCGATCACCGTCGCCCCGGTCCGGCGGGCGAGCTGCGTCGCGATCGACCCGACGCCGCCCGCGCCGGCCGACACGACGACGACCTCGCCGTCCTGCGGCGCCACCGCCCGGACCGACCCGAGCGCCGCCATCCCGGCGACGAACAGCGACCCCGCGACCTCCCAGGACACCGCCTCCGGCTTCGCCGCCACCTGGTCGGCCGGGACGACGACGAGCTCCGCGTGGCTGGCGCGCTCGTCGGTCCACCCGAGGACCTCGTCGCCGACCGCGACCGCGTCGACACCGGCCCCCAGCTCCTCGACCACGCCGGCGAGGTCGCTGCCCTGGCCGGACGGGAACGTCGTCGGCCAGCGGTCGGCGAAGACGCCCTCCCGGATCGCGCTCTCGCCGGGGTTGATCCCGGCCGCCTTCACCCGGATCAGCACCTGCCCGTCCCCGGGCGTCGGCCGCTCGACCTCCCGCACCTCCAGCACGTCGACCCCGCCGTGCTCGTCGAACCTGATCGCCTTGGACATCCCGTGCTCCTTCGTTCGTTGCGTCTGACCTGCACCCATGGTGCGGTCCGGGCGCCTGCCCGACGACTACCCGCTCGGGCAGTCCTGCTGCCCGGGCGGGCAGGTGGGCGGGGACGGCCGCGAGCTACGATCGCTCCATGACGCAGCCCGCGTGGAGCGACCCGGCCTGGGCCCTGGACGCCGCCGCGCGGCTCGTGGCCGCGCCGCGCCCCGAGGTCCTGAGCACGTTGCAGCCGCTGATGGACGAGGTCCTCCCCGCAGGCGACGACCGGCTCGTCGCGATGCTCACCGGCGACTGCTCGCGCGCGCCGCTGAAGCGCCACGGCGGGTCCGGGCTGGAGGCCGCGCCGACGAGCGCCGAGCTCGCGCAGCTGGCCGGGCGCACCTCCCCCGGCGCTCCGTGGGTCGGTGTCGCGCCGCTGGCCGGCACGGAGCGACCGATCCTGGCCGTCGCCTCCTCGCCGCCGGGGTCCGGCGGCGCGCTGCTGGCGATCGTGCTCCGGGACGACGCCCCCGACCCCGAGGCGGTGCGGGTCGCCCGCGGGCTCTGCGACGTCGTGGTCGCGGCGATGGCCGACCGCGCTGCGGACGTCCCGCCGAGCAGCCTCGTCGACAGCCTGGCCGCGTCGCAGGAGCGGGCGCGGACGATCGCCGAGCTCGGTGACGCGCACGAGGCGACCCTCGCGGCGCTGCTGGGGACGCTGCGGGCCCGCGACGTCGACGACCGCACCGCGCGCGCGGCCGCCGTCGACGTGGCGGTCGCCGCCCTCATCGAGCTGCGCGAGGCCGGGCACCGCGACCGTGCGCTCAGCGAGGAGCCCGCCGACAAGGCGTTCGAGCGCCTCGCCGAGGAGCTCGGGCCCCTCACGCGGTTCGGGTCCGCGACGCTCGAGCTCGTCGGCCCCGAGGACGACCGCGCCCTGCCGGCCGACCTCGCCCACGCGGCGCGCGCGATCTCCCGCGGCGTCGCGCTCGTGCTGCTCGACCAGGACGCCGTCGGCCGGATCCGCCTGGGGTGGCGCGTCCAGGACGACGCGCTCGTGCTCGTCGCGCGGGACGACGGCCCGGGCGCGATCACCCGCGACGCCCTGGCGGTCCACCGCACGGCGGAGCGCGTCGCGGCCCTGGACGCGACGCTCGACGTCGACGCCACGCCCGGTTGGGGGACGACGGTCACCGTCCGGGTCCCGCTGGCGGCCGTCGCCGCACGGGAGGCAGGCCCGCTCGCGGCCCTCGGCGAGCGCGAGCTCCAGGTCCTCGCCGAGCTGACGCGCGGTGCCCGCAACCGCGAGATCGCGGAGACCCTGTCGGTCACCGACCACACGGTGAAGTTCCACGTCGCCAACGTCCTGAGGAAGCTCGACGTGCGCTCCCGCGGGGAGGCCGCCGCCCTCGCGCGCGAGCACGGGCTCGGGGCCGCGGCGCCCCGGCTGCGCGCGGTCGCCGGCGGGCGATGAGGGCCGGCGCGCGGCCGACCCGGCCGTCGCACGGGCCCGGCCGTCGTGGGTGCGTCCACCCACTCGTCGAACCCGTGCAGGTCGACGGCCCGGGGCGTTCTATATTGGGCCGATGCCCGCCTGCCGCCTCACGCGTCGCCCCGCGCCCCGGCGATGAGCCCCGAGCGCGGCGCCAACACCCGTCGCACGCCGGTGCAGGAGCGGTCGGTGGCGACGGTCGACGCGATCGTCGAGGCCGCGGCCCAGGTCTTCGCCCGCCACGGCTACGAGGCCGGCACCACGAACCGCATCGCCGAGCGCGCGGGCGTGTCGATCGGGACCGTCTACCAGTACTTCCCGGACAAGGACGCGATCCTCGTCGCCCTCGTCGAGGAGCACCTCGACGGCGCCCTCGCGGCGCTGACGCCGCTCCTGACCGACCTCGTCGTGCGGTCGCCGCCGGTCGAGGAGGGCATCCCGCGGATGCTGCAGGCGCTCGTCGAGCTGCACCGCCGGCACCCAGCGCTGCACCGCGTGCTCTTCGAGGAGGCGCCGCGCCCCGAGGCCCTGCGCCACCGGCTCGACCGCACCGTCGGTGCCGCGGTCGACGCCGTCACGGGCTACCTCGAATCCCGGCCCGAGGTCCTCCCGCCGGACCGCCGACTGGCCGCGCAGCTCGTCGTGCAGATCGGCGAGACCGTGACCCACAACCTCGTGATCAACCCGCGCGACGGCGCGGACCCCGAGTCGTACGTGCGCGAGACCGAGGTGCTGCTCGTGCGCTACCTCACCGGGCGCTGAGCGGCACGGCGCCACCCCCCGCCGGGACGTGCGTGCCCGGCACGTCGTGCGCCTGCTCCGCAGCGTGCGACGCGCTGCCGTGATGGGTACTCGCCTGACCGATGAGCCCGACCGAGACGACCCCCGCCCCCACCGTCCCCCTGGCCAACGGCGCCGTCATGCCGCGCCTGGGGCTCGGGACGTGGCCGCTGGACGACCGCGAGGCCGAGGCCGCCGTCGCCCAGGCGATCGGGATCGGCTACCGCCTGATCGACACGGCGTTCAACTACGGCAACGAGGTCGGCGTCGGCCGGGGCCTCGCGGCGAGCGGCGTGAAGCGCGAGGAGCTGTTCGTCACGACGAAGCTCAACAAGGAGGACCACGGCGTCGACGAGGTCCAGCGGGCGTTCGAGCGCAGCGCCACGAAGCTGGACGTTGACTACATCGACCTGCTGCTGATCCACTGGCCGAACCCGGCGCAGGACCGCTACGTCGACGCGTACCGCGGGCTCGTGCGGCTGCTGGAGGACGGCCGGGTGAGCGCGATCGGCGTCTCGAACTTCAAGCCCGCCCACGTCGACCGCGTGCTCGACGCGACCGGCGTGACGCCCGACGTCGACCAGATCGAGCTCGACCCGACGAGGACCCGCGTCGCCGAGCGCGCGTACCTGCGCCGGAAGGGGATCGTCTGCGAGTCGTGGAGCCCGCTCGGCGGACAGCACGCCGGACTGCGCGAGCACCCGACCGTCGCCCGGATCGCCGAGAAGCGCGGGAGGACGCCGGGGCAGATCATCCTGCGCTGGCACATGGAGCTCGGCCTCGTCACCGTCCCGAAGTCCGCCGACGCGACGCGGCAGCGCGAGAACCTCGAGGTCTTCGACTTCGCGCTGACCCGCGAGGAGATCGACGAGATCAGCGCCCTGGACCGCGGCGGCGAGGGTGTCACGGACTCCGACGCGTTCGGGCACTGAGGGCGTCGGCCCGCGGGCTCAGCCGCGCCGGCCGCGGAGGTCGCGCCCGGGACTCAGGAGGTCGACCATGCAGAGCACGAACCCGAGGACCGAGAGGATCGCTCCGAGCGGCTGGTCGGCGAGCACGACCACGAACAGGCCGAGCATGACGACGAGCGTCCCCAGCCTGCCCAGGGGTCCGCCGGGCCTGGGCTCGTCCTTGCCGTGCGTCACGTCCGCCATGTACGACGTCTACCCCGGTCCGCCGGGACGCATGTCCCGGAACGCCGCGCGGTCGCGGCCTCAGACGACCTGCGCCGCCGCGTGGCCCGACGCCCAGGCCCACTGGAAGTTGAACCCGCCCAGGTGGCCGGTGACGTCGAGGACCTCGCCGACGAAGTAGAGGCCGGGGCTCCTCAGCGACTCCATCGTCTTCGACGAGACCTCGCGGGTGTCGACGCCGCCCAGGGTGACCTCGGCCGTGCGGTACCCCTCGGTGCCGGCCGGCACGACCCGCCACGCCGACAGCCGGTCCGCGATCGCCCGGAGCTCAGGTGGCGCGTGCTGCTTCATCGGCCGGTTCGTGAACCACCGGTCGGCGAGGAGGCCCGCCATGCGCTTCGTGAAGACCTCGGCCAGGACGGTGCGCAGCTCGGCGTCGGGGCGTGTCGCCCGCCGGTCCTCCAGCCACTCCAGGGCGTCGCGGTCGGGCAGCAGGTCGATCTCGACGACGTCCCCGAGGTTCCAGAACGACGAGATCTGGAGGATCGAGGGGCCGCTCAGCCCGCGGTGGGTGAAGAGGAGGTTCTCGCGGAAGCTCTCGCCGCCGCAGCGGGCGACGCTGTCGACCGACGTCCCGGAGAGCTCCTCGCACAGCGGCTTCAGCTGGTCGGTGATGATGAACGGCACGAGACCGGCGCGGGTCTCCCACACCTCGTGGCCGAACTGCCGCGCGACGTCGTAGCCGAAGCCGGTGGAGCCGAGCGTCGGGATCGACAGCCCGCCGGTGGCGATCACGAGCGACTCGGTGACGACCTGCCCGATGTCGGTCCGCAGGTCGTAGCCGTCGTCGGTGCGCTCGATCCGGTGCACCCCGGTCTTCACGTGGAGCTCGACGCCGTGCTTCCGGCACTCGCCCAGCAGCATCTCGAGGATCGCCTTGGACCGGTCGTCGCAGAACAGCTGGCCGAGCTTCTTCTCGTGGTAGCCGACGCCGTGCTCGGTGACCATCCCGATGAAGTCCCACGGGGTGTACCGCGCCAGCGCCGACTTGCAGAAGTTCGGGTTGTGCGACGCGTAGTTCGCGGGCTCCGCCCACATGTTCGTGAAGTTGCAGCGGCCCCCGCCGGACATGAGGATCTTCTTGCCCGGCTTGTTCGAGCTCTCGATCACCACGACGCGCCGTCCGCGCGCGGCGGCGGTCAGGGCACACATGAGGCCGGCGGCACCGGCGCCGATGATCACCACGTCGGTGGAGCGCACTTCGTCCTCGGGCTCGGGGATCCCGGCCACGCAGGGTACGGCCGTCGGGTCGCGGGCGTGGGGCGCCTACCCGCACTCGTCGCCGGCCGGAGCGGGCAGCTCGGCGAACGCGAACGACGCGACGGGGCGTCCACCGAACGCCGGGACCCGGAGCCGGTGGACGAAGCTGCCGCCGCAACCGTCGTGCTCCCCGCCGACGACGAACCGCAGGCCGCGGGCGACCGTGGCGGCGTCCGTCGGCCCGGCGTCGCCGAGGAAGTACTGCCGCCCGCTGCGGTGGACGTCGGCGGGCGCGCCGTCCGCGTAGAACGAGGTCGCCGGCTCGTCGACGGACTCCACGGCGAGCCCGACGACGCCGCGGGCGGTCACCCACGCGGTCCCCAGGTCGGTGGTCAGCAGCCGGACCACCCGGTCCTCCGCGGCGGCGACGCCCTCACGGGCCACGGCGGCGCGGGACGTCCTGAGCCACCGCCGGCCGGACGCGACGTCCACCGTGTCGATCCTGTCGCTCGGCACCCCGGCGTCCGACCGGGTGGCCGTGGTCCAGGCGACGGTGCCGTCGCCGACGGCGACCTGCGTCGCGGGCGACCACGGGCCGAGCACGCGGACGTGGCGTCGCTCGCCCGACCCGCGGGTGCAGGCCTTCATCGTCGTGCCCTCGCGCCAGACGCGCAGGTTCGGGGCCGTGTCCTTCGCGAGCGTGCGGCCGACCGTCGGGCACGGTGCGGGCCGGACGGCTGCCCCGGCGGGGGTGGCCGACGCTCCGGAGAGGACCGCGACGAGCGCCACGGCGGCGGGGAGGCCGGCGAGGACGAGCCGGGACGACGGTCGTCCGGCCGACGCATGGTCGTGGGTCGTGCGGAGGGACGTCGTGGTGCGGGGCATGGAGGGTTCCGGGGAGCGGCGGGCGGTCCGACGACTCTCGCGGGTCTCCGCCGCACCCGACACGTCAGGCGTCACGCCCGCACCGCTCCGTGGGTCACGCGGGCCGGGAGGGCCCCCGGCGGCTCAGCCCCCGAGCAGCCCGGAGACCAGCGGGAGCCCCGGGAGCAGCGGCGCCGGGGTCGGCGTGGGCGACGGGGCGGGGGTGCTCGGCGTCGGGATCGCGCCCGTCGGCCCCGGAGGGGTCACCGGCCCGGGCACCGTCGGCGACGCGGGCGGGGCGGGGGCGCGCCGGATCAGCTTCTGCCCCCGGTCCCGCCGCGAGTTGCCGCGGCGGAACCGCGGGTTCTGCGCGTTCAGGCCGCGGATCATCCGCCGGTACGCCGTGCGGTAGGTGCGCTCGGACCGGGCGTTCGTCATCCCGCGGATGCCGCGACGGAACGCGACGACCGTCCCGTGCGCCGCGGCGGAGAGGTCCCCGTGGGCCCGGAGGACCAGCGTCCGGCCCCGGGCGGCGTCGGAGGTCTGGGGCGTCTGGGCCCGGTAGCTGCGGCGCAGGCCGTCGACGCTGCGCTCGATCCGCGCGTAGTGGTTCGTGACGCGCCGGAGGAAGCGGATGTACGCCGGGAACGACTTCGAGCTCGGTGCCCGCAGGCGCTTCTCCGCCGCGTTCAACCGGTTGCTGACCGCGACGTCGCGCTTGACGACCTCGCGGAGTCCGTCGTCGCTTGCGGCGGCGACCGCCGGTGGTCCGAGCAGGCCGAGGAGGACCACGAGGACGACGGAGAACCACCGGTGGGACGCACGCATGCGGCGCAGGGTAGCCACCGCGGCGCCACGCGACGGGGCTGCCGGACGACCGTCGTACCGGGTGCGCCGCGGTCCGCGCCGGCGGAGACGGCCGTCGATCCGTGACGCCCGAGCCGGCGCGTCGTCGGCCGGCCGACGGGCCGGTGGATGGCCGGCGTCGCGCGCAAACCTCTCCCCGCCGCCGTGTCCGCCGACCTAGGGTCGGGGCATGAGCACGACGAACAGGACGCCGCTGCAGGTGGTGCAGCACGAGGTCGAGCGCTGGGCGACGAGCTACGACGAGCTCCGCGCGTCGTTCCGCGACCTGCTGGGCGACGAGGGCGAGTACCTCTGCCAGCAGGACATGCCGCTCCTCCGCGGCGCCGACCAGGCGCTCGAGGCCATCACGGGGTTCCACGAGGGCTTCGGCGTGGAGACCATCGAGGTCGACTGGGTCGAGATCGAGCAGGTCGGGAACACCGTCTGGAACGAGCGCGTCGACCACATGGTCGACGCCGCCGGCGAGCGGTTCCTCGCGATCCCGATCGCCGGGTTCTTCCGGTTCGACGACGCCGGCACGCTGACCGCGTGGCGCGACTACTGGGACATGCGCAAGCTCCTGGCGCTCGCGCCGGAGGCGACGTAGGCGGGGCCGGGTCGCCGGACGCGGAGCCGATCGTCGGAGCGCTCCCCGTGGTCGGCCGGATCCTGCTGCGAAGGTCCCGTCGGGCGAAGGTGGCGGCCCTCGTCGGTCTGCTGACCGTGGTCGCCGCGATCGCCCTCGTCGTGGCGACCGCCGGACACTCCCGGCTCGACGAGGTGCGCGAGGCGGTGCGGTTCTCCGGGTGCGACGAGGTCCGGCCGTCCCGGGACCCCGCGGTCGCCCGATGGACGGCCGCGGTCGAGACGGAGACCGACGCCTGCGAGAACCTCGGCCCCTTGTTCACCTACGCACGGTTCCCCGACGAGGCCGCGCTGCGCTCGGACCTGCTGCGGCACCCACCGTCGTCGGCCGTGTGCCTCATCGACGACACCGAGGTCCTCATGACGGACCTCATCCACGGCGGCGACGTCGAGGCGTGCCACCGCCTGCACGGCGTCGTCGTGTCGCGCACCGAGCACGTCGCGCCGGCCAGGGGCCTGTCGCTCGACGCGATCGACCGCAGCGGCGCGCGCTTCGAGCGCCAGGCGTCGGTGGCCATGGGCCACGCGCTGCGCCGCCACTGGGACCGCCATCCCCTCGGGGGACGGCCGAAATAGTCGGCGCCGCGCGTCGAGGAACGGCCGCGGCAGTCGGTGCCGCGTGTCGGGCGCCTTGGCCGCTTGCGCTGTACGCTGATGCCGCACCGCTCCTGCCGGATCGTGGAACCCACATGCTCACGCCCCTCACGCGCACGTCGGTCGCCATCGTGGCGGGCCTCGCGATCTCGACATCGCCCGGCGGCGCGGGAGCCGCCGCCGGAGAGACGATCGCGGTCTCCAGGAGCGGCGGGACGATCACCGTGGTCGGCACGAGCGGGGCGGACTCGATCACGGTCGAGCAGCTCGACCGCTCCGTCACGTTCTCCGTGAACGCGCCCGCGGCGTTCACGATCGGCGCCGGGTGCTCGGGCCGGGAGCAGCAGGTCGTCTGTCCGTCCGCCAAGGCCCTGCGCGTGCGGCTCGGCGGCGGGGCCGACCGCTTCCGCGACTTCAACGACCCGCGGTACCGGCTCACGCTCGACGGCGGAGCGGGGGACGACGACGTCCTGACGACCACGAGCGAGGCGCTCCGCCTGACCGGGGGCGACGGGGACGACCGGCTGCACGTCGACGAGGCCGGGTCCCACGCGCGCACGCTGCTCGGCGGCGCCGGCGACGACGATCTGTTCGGCGGCTACGGCAACGCGCAGAGCACCGCCAGGGGGACCGTCGACGGCGGCGCGGGCGACGACCGGGTCGTCGGCGGCGCCGGGGTCGACCGGATCCGCGGCGGCGCCAGGAACGACGCCGTCACCAGTCGCGACGGCCACCGGGACCGGGTGGACTGCGGGCCGGGCCGCGACACGATCGAGGCCGACCGGCGCGACGTCGTGCGGCGCTGCCCGTAGACGCCGGCGCCCTGCGACCGACCCCCGTCAGACCGCGGGGTGCTCGCCGCCGTCGACGATCAGACTCGTGCCCGTGACCCACTGCGCGCGGTCGGAGAGCAGGTAGGCGACGGCCTCCGCGATGTCGCGCGGGTCGCCCGGGCGGCCGAGAGGGATCGCCCTCGTCGTGTCGGCCAGGGAGATCCCCTGCGCGTCGGCGAAGTCCTGGCGGATCGCGTCGGCGCCGGGCGTGAGCACGTTGCCGGGGGTCACGGTGCTGACGCGGATGCCGGCCGGTGCCAGCTCCGCGGCGAGCGCCTTGCCGTAGGAGATCAGCGCGGCCTTCGCGGCGCCGTAGTGGATGAGCGCCGGCGGTGGCGTGAGCGCCGCGACCGACGAGATGTTCACGATCGCCGCGCCCGCGCCGGAGTCCCGCAGGGCCGGGAGCAGCGCGTTGTTCAGGCGGACGGCCGACAGGTAGTTCAGGTGCAGCGCGTCGAGCCACTCCTCGTCCGGGATCGCGTCGGCCCCGCCGAGGTGCGCCCGGGCCGCACCCGCGTTGTTGACCACGAGGTCGACGCCGCCCAGCGCGTCGAGCGCCGCGGTCGCGAACGCCCGGACGCCGGCGACGGTGCTGCTGTCGCCGGTGATGAACGTGGCGCCCGGGGGCGTCGTGTCGGTGGGGGTGCGCGCGCCGGTGACGACGGTGGCGCCGCCGTCGAGCAGGCGCTGGACGATGGCCGCGCCGATGCCGCGCGAGCCTCCCGTCACGACGGCACGCCGGCCGGCGAACTCGGTGGGGTCGGGCGATGCGATGGTTCTGAACATACGGTCCAATATTGCACATTCTGGACCGTATGTTCAAAACGGCGTAGGATGCGGGGCATGGGACGTCCGCGGAAGTTCGATGAGCGCGAGGTCGTGGTCGCCGCACGGCGGCAGTTCAACGAGACCGGGTTCCACGGCACCTCGGTCGACGAGCTCTCGCGGGCCACCGGCCTGAGCAAGGGCAGCCTGTACGGGGCGTTCGGGGACAAGGAGGGCCTGTTCCGCCGCGTGTTCGACGACTACTGCGCGGGGACCGACGAGGGTGCCGCGTCGCGCCTGGAGGGCCCCGAGGACGAGGCGCTGGACCGCGCGCGCGACTGGCTCCGGACGACCGCCCGCAGCACCGACCCCCGGGGCTGCCTGCTGGCGAAGGGCACCGCGGAGCTCGCGTCGGAGAACCCGGCGGTCGCGGCGCGCGCCAACGCCGCGTACACGACCCTGCTCGCGGGATGCCGCGGCCTGATCGAGCAGGCGCAGCGCGCCGGCCGCGTCGACCCCGGGGCCGACGCTGCGGCGCTCGGCGGCGTGCTCCTCACGACGCAGCGCGGGCTCGAGGCGCTCGGCAGGGCCGGCGTCGACCCGTCCGTGCGGCTCGCGATCGCCGACGCGACGATCGACGGCATCGCGGCGTCCCGGCCCTCGGGGTGAAGCGACCGCCGCGCGGAGGCGCCGCGCGGCGGACCGCGGCTGGACGGACGACGGAGCCCGGACCACGGACCGACTCCCGCCCCTCCGACTGCCCCTATCGTCGGAAGCGATGACCGTCCGCCCAGACGCGCCGCTCCGGCGAGCGCCGATCGTCCTCGTCGCGCTCGCGCTCCTCGTGCTGCTCGGCACGGCCCAGGTCGCGCGGGCCCGTCCGCAGACCGGCGTCGCCAGCGGCGTCTACGCGGACCGCGGCGACGCGAGGCGCCTCTCGGCCGTCGGGGCGTCGTGGACGTACGACTGGTCCGCCGAGAGCGCGCTGCGGAGCTCGCGGGTCGAGTTCGTGCCGATGCTGTGGGGCGCGGGGAGCGTCACCGACACGACGGTCGCCCGGCTCAACGCGGACCACCGCGCCGGACGCGCGCGTCACCTGCTCGGCTTCAACGAGCCCGACCTGGCCGGCCAGGCGAACATGAGCCCCGCCGACGCGATCCGGCTGTGGCCGCGTCTCGAGGCGACCGGCCTCCGGCTCGGCAGCCCGGCGGTGGCGAGCATCCACACGCCGTCGCAGTCCGACCGCGCGAAGACGTGGCTCGACGACTTCATGGAGCGCGCAAAAGCCCAGGGCCGGCGCGTCGACTTCATCGCGCTGCACTTCTACGGCGACCCCACCGACCCGGACAGCGTCCGCTCGATCGAGCGCGACATCCGCCGCGTCCACGAGCGGTGGGGCCTGCCGATCTGGGTGACGGAGACGGGCGCTCTGAAGACCTGGACGTGGCAGGGCGCCCGCCCCCACGCCCGGCCGACCGCGGCCCGGATGCGCTCCCACCTGCGCCGGACGAAGCGGATGCTCGACCGGCTCCCCTACGTCGAGCGCTGGGCGTGGTTCATGGACCGCTGCGCCGGCGACTGCCGCCAGTCGTCGCTCTACGACGCGCGCGGGAAGCGGACGGCGCTCGGGCGCGAGCTCGCACGCGTCGCGCGCTGAGCGGCGGCGCGGGGGCCTGCCGGCGCGCGACGGCTCGACGGGGCGGCGCGCGGGCCGGCCGGCGCGCGGCGGCTCGACGGTCGTCGTCTTGTGCCCCGTCGCCGCCCGCGCGAGGATGGAGCGGTGCGTGTGCGGATCTGGGTCCCGACGACGGCCGTGGCGGCCGCGCTGTCCCTGACGGCGGTGCTCGCGCTGTCGTCCCGCCCCGGTGACGCGCAGGGCAGGGAGACCCCGAACGCCTCCCGGACCGCGACCGAGGACGGCATCCGGTGGCGCTTCGACGGGCGGTCCGTCGTCGTGACCGCGACCGACGAGGCGCCCGCGGCGGTGCGGCGACGCCTGAGCGGCGATCTCAGCATCGGCTGCACCCGGGTGCCGCTCCTGGGGTCGCGCGCGAAGCTGATCACCGGGGCCGGTGCCGCGCGGTTCGCCGACGTCCCGGGAACGGTCCGCGTCCGGCTGGCGCCACGGATCACGCGCGCCGACTCCTGCTTCATCGAGCGGAAGGGCGATGCGGAGGACGTCGCGAGCGTCCGGTTCCCGGCGGACGCCTACGCGTCGACCAGCGGCGGGGCCGTCCCGTCCGGGCCCGAGCGGGCGGCGATCGTCGCCGGTCTCGTCCGGTACTTCGACGCGGTGATCGCGGACGACCGGGAGGCCGAGTGCGCGAGCTACACCGAGGACGTCCGGGACGCCGTCGCCGCCTACCACCGGCGCTTCGTGAAGCACCCGTCCAGGGTGAAGGACTGCGTCAGCGCCTACCGGGAACTCGCCCGCGACCTGCCGTCGGACGCCGTCGGCATCGTGCCCGTCGACGCGCAGGCCGTCCGCAGGAGGCTCCGCGACCCGTCGAAGCTCGACATCCGGGTGAAGCACGGACGAGCCCGGGTCTCGAGGACCGGGACGGTGCTCGACTTCGGGTTCGAGCTGACCAGGTCCCGCGGGCGGTGGCTGATCGACCGCAAACCCGGGATCGGCTGAACGGACGTGTGGCCGTGGATCGAACCGCCCGACGCCGACGACGTCCTCGTGGCCAAGGCCCGCGCGTTCGCCGACGCACCGGAGCCGGTCGGCCCGATCGCGTTCGCGCGCGAGCCGATCGATCCACGAACGGCGCCGCTCGTCGCGCAGCGCCTCTGCGTCCTCGAGATCCCGCTGCCGCCCGGCTGCAACTCCGCGGCCCACGTCGGATGGCTGGGCGAGGACATGGGGCAGACCACGACCGTGGAGGACGCTCGCACGGTCCTTCGTGCCAACGCGTTCCGCGACTGGCTCTGGTTCGGCACCCACCATCCGCTCGACGACGCGCAGCTCGAGGTGTTCACCGCCGTCGTCGGGCACCGGCGCGCACCCACGCGCGCACCCGTCCTCGAGATCCTCGACGCCGTCGCGCACGGACGGCCGACCCGCGAGCACCGCGACCTCGCCCGCCGCCCCTTCCCCGATCTCGGCGGTCGACCGGGCCCGGCACCGACCGAGGAGCTCTGGGCCGCCCGGCTCGCCGATGGCCGGCGCACCGGTCGCGTCGCGGCCGACGGCACCGTCGCCTGGGGGTCGCGCGGGCTCTGACGCTCGTCGGCGGCGACGGGCGCACCGGGCGGGCGGAACGTCACCGGCGCCCCACCGTCCCGGTGCGCGCGGGCGACGATCGCGCCACCGTTCGCCCTTCGCGAGACCTGGTGCGACCCGGCGACGGTCGTTCGCCGGACCACGAGCGATCGTCGAGCTGCAGAATCCGACAACGAACACGGCCGGGTGATCGACTGTCGGCGGATGCACGGTGGGCATGCATCGTCCGACAGTCGATCGGGACCCTGGATTCGTTGACGGATCGTGCAGGTCCGCCCGGCACATCCGAGTGGCCCCGCCGACGGTCTCGCCGACCGGGCCGCCCAGGCCCCGCCGACCGCCCTCCGAGTGACGGGGCGCGTCGCGGGGCCGGCACGCCGCCGCCCGACCCGCGCCGCAGGCTCGCGAGGCCACCGCCGCCCGACCCGCGCCGCAGGCTCGTGACGCCGCGGCCGCCCGAACGCGCAGCGCACCGATGAGTTGCGCCTCGCCGCCGGGTCGGTGGAGCATGACCTCCCCCGCGCTCCACCTCACCGGCGTCGCGACCATGGTCGTGCCCGTCTCCGATCAGGATCGGGCGCTCGCGTTCTACGCGGGCGTCCTCGGATTCCGGGCCACGATCGACTTCACGTACGACACCGGCGAGCGGTGGCTCGAGGTGTCGCCGCCCGACGGCGGGACGCGGCTGACGCTCGCCGCGGCCGAGCCCGCCGGGCTGATCGGTGCCGAGACGGGGGTGATCCTGGCCAGCTCCGACGTGCCCGCCGACCACGCGGCGCTCGAGGCCGCCGGCGCCGACGTCGACCCCGCGCTCCTGATGTCCGGGGAGGTCGTGCGGTGGGCCAGCGCGCCCCTCGCGGGGCACCCGGCGCAGTTCCGGCTCCGCGATCCCGACGGCAACGGCCTGCTCGTCGTGTCCGACCACTGACCCCGGAGACCGGCCGCCCGCCGACCGCGCCGGGACCGTGGTCGGCACCCCGTCCGGCCGCCCGCCGACCGGGCCGGAACCGCGGTCGGCGCGCCGTCCGGCCGGCCCCCGCACGCCGCCGTCGACCGCCCCGTGAACGTCCCGTGACCGCGGCGCAATGCGGTCACGGACTGACCGCATCCGTCCATAGGTTCCACCCATGCCTTCCATCACCCGCATCGACTTCGTCCCGATCCCCACGCAGGACGCCGAGCGCTCGAGGGCGTTCTACCGCGACGTCCTCGGCCTGGAGGAGTCCGAGCACACCGTCGGCAAGCCGTTCTCGGAGTTCGACCTCAACGGGACGACGCTCAGCGTCTGGGACCCGAGCTCCGCCGGTCGCCCGTTCAACGCGAACACCAACGCGATCGCGCTCCACACCGACGACGTGGCCGGCATGCGCGGGCAGCTCGAGGGCAAGGGCGTGAGCTTCCTCGGCGAGACGTTCGACACCGGCGTCTGCCACATGGCGTTCTTCGCGGACCCCGACGGCAACCCGCTGATGCTCCACGGGCGTCACCAGCCGCGCGGCTGACCGGGAGGACGACTCAGCGGTAAACGACGCCGGGCGTGAACCGCGCCGCCTGCCCGATGCGGCGGCCGGCGTCGTCGACGAGGTTCCACATCGTCACGTCCTCGATCCAGAACCGCCGGCCGGTCCGGGAGATCCGGCGGCCGCGGTACCCGGCGAAGAAGCCGTCGCGCTCCACCGCGTCGAGCAGGCGCTGGCGGTCCTCGCGGCGGTCCGGCTCGGCGGAGAGCCGCGAGGGCAGGCCGACGTGCTCGTCCCACGTCCGCTCGAACGCGGCGAGCGCGACGCCGTTGGCGTAGACGAACCGCGGCGTGTCCTCGGCGGTGTGCGCCAGGACGCCGAACGGGGCGTCGGCGAACAGCCACCCCGGTCCGGCACCCTCGGGCGTCAGCGGTCGTCCGACGAAGCGCGCGTGGCTCGCGGCCAGGACGGCGAAGAGCTCGGCGTCGAGCGGGTCGCTGCGGTCGCCGGGGAGGCTCAGGACGACGGCCGGGGACGGGGCATCGCGGGGGAACCTACCGGCGCGCCGGTGGTCGCGCCCGAGGTGCCGCACCGTCCGAGATCGCCGAGGCTCGTAGTGTGCCTGGGGTCCACCTCCTCCCAGCCCCGGACCAGACCATGCTGATGAACCGCGCATTCGCTGCCGCCGCCCTCACCACCCTCACCCTCGGCATCACCGCCTGCGGAGGTGACGGGGACACGCTGAACAAGAAGGACCTGACCTCGAAGGCCGGGTCCATCTGCAAGGACTTCGAGGCGAAGACGAAGGCGATCTCGCAGCCCTCCGGGACCGACGAGAAGGCCCAGATCGACTACTACGGCAAGGTCGCGTCGACGCTCGGCGACTTCGTCGACGAGCTGAAGAAGCTGAAGCCCGCCGACGACGTCAAGGACGACTGGAACACGCTGACCACGAACCTCGAGAAGTCGGCGAACGGCACGAAGACGATCGTCGAGCAGGCGAAAAAGAAGGACACCGCCGGGCTCCAGAAGACCAACCAGGAGCTCACGACGGCGACCGCGGCCGCCGACGGTGCCGCCAAGAAGCTCGGCCTGGACGACTGCAGCAACTGAGATCGCGCCGGGCCGCTCAGCTGCGGGGCTCCCAGCGGAACGTCCGCTTGGCGACCTCGTAGCCCAGGGCGGCCCAGAAGACGAGGGCGGAGGCCGCGGTCAGTACGTCGCCGCCGCCGTCCCACCCGGCCTGGATCAGGTGCATGATCGCGCCGCCGGGGTTGACCAGCATGAGGGTGGTCGCCTCGTCGACGGGCTTCGAGACGATCCAGAAGGCCCCGGCGAGCGCGGCGAAGAAGAACGGCATCGTCGTCACCTGCGCCATCTCCGGCGTCGCGGTGACGCGGGTCGTCGCCAGCGCGAACGCGGCGCACAGGACGGCCCCGCCCGTCGCCGCGGCGAGCACGAGCGCCGGGTTCTCCGGCAGCCCGGCGCCGAACGCGAGGAACATGCCGCCGATCAGGACGGACTGGACGACGGCCAGGCCGACCGTCGGGAGCAGCATCCCGGTGAGGATCGCCCACTCCGGGGTCTCGCCGCTGCGCATGCGCTTGAGCACCAGGCCGCTGCGCCGCGCCGCCACCGCGGTGGTCGCGGCGATGTAGACGGTCAGGAGCAGCATCGTGAGGATCATGAAGGCGACCGTCCCGCCCCAGCCCTCGCCGTAGCGCAGGCCGCTGGCGCCGAAGCCCGCGGCCGTGGCCAGGGGGATCAGGAGCGCGGTCGTGGCGACCAGGCGGTTGCGGACGAGGAGGCGGACCTCGCTGCCGGCCAGCGCGAGGATCGCGCGGGTCGTGGAGGCGCGCGTCCTCGCGCCGCCGGTGGTGGTCGTCGCGTGCGTCATGGTCGGGTCGTCCTTCGTGGTCGGGGTGGTCGTGGTGGCCGGGACGGCGTCCGCGCCCGGGGTCGTCATCGGGGTCCTCGTCGCGGGGCTCATGCCTGCACCCCCGCGAACACGTCGTCCAGCGACCCCTCGGAGGCCTGCAGCCGGTGCAGCGCGACGCCGTGCGCGTCGGCCCACCGCAGCAGGACCGCGAGGTCCCGCTGCAGCTCGGCGGTCGTGACGACCACCACCTCGCCGCGCGCGGTCTCCATCGATCCGGTGAGGCCCGGCAGGTCGTGCGGCGCGGCGACGCCGTCGGGGAGCACGAACGAGATCGTGCCCTGCAGTCCCGTGACGAGCTCGGCCATCGTGCCGCTGCGGGCGATCCGTCCGCCGTCGAGGATGGCGATCCGGTCGGCGAGCTTCTCGGCCTCCTCCATGTAGTGCGTCGTCATCAGGACGGCGGTGCCGCCGGTGACGAGGTCGGCGATGACGTCCCACGTCCGTCGTCGCGACTGCGGGTCCAGTCCGGTCGAGGGCTCGTCGAGGAACAGGACGTCCGGATCGCCGAGCAGCGCGATCGCCATGTCGAGGCGCCGTTGCTCGCCGCCGGAGAGCTGCTTGACCTGGACGTCGCGACGGTGGCCGAGGTCGAGGCGCTCGAGCGCGCCGTCGTAGTCGCGGGCACGGGAGCGCAGGCGCGTCCAGAGCCGCGCGGTCTCGAGCACCGTCAGCTCGCCGGCGAAGCCGCTGCTCTGGAGCATGATCCCGACGCGCGGCCGGATCTCGTCGCGGTCCTTCCACGGGTCGTGGCCGAGCACCGACACCGTCCCGCCGTCGGCCGCCCGGTGGCCCTCGATCGTCTCCATCGTCGTGGTCTTGCCCGCGCCGTTGGTGCCCAGCAGCGCGACCAGCTCGCCGCGGCGGACGGTGAGGTCCACCCCGTCGACCGCCACGTGGCTGCCGTAGGCGCAGCGCAGGCCCTCGACCTCGATCGCCTTCTCGTTCGTGCTCATGCATCGCACCTTCACGACCGGGGCCCGGGCCCACCAGAGCCCGGTCGTCACCCGTTCGTGTGCAGGTGTCATGACGTTCCGGGGCGGCGTCAGAACGCCACTACAGTGACGTCCGATGGCTGCATCCCCCGCATCCGCCACGGACGACGTCCCCGCCGGCCCCGTCGCCCCGGCCGCCGACGACGCCGCGGACCGCGCCGACGCGCCGACCCGCACCGGCGGCGCCGACCGCCCCGACGACATGGCCCGCGTCCGGACGTTCACGCGGTGGTCCCTGATCTTCATCGCCGCGATGACCGTGCTGCTCCCGGTGATCGACCTCGCCGACCGCGACGCGTCGTCCGCCGCGAAGGGCGCCATCGGGGTCGGGCTGCTCGTCGTGGGCGTGGAGCAGATCCGTCTGCTCCTGGGGGCGATGGGCACGGTCGACGCGCGGGCGCTCCGGCGTCCGAGCGTCGCGATCGCCGGGGTCGCGGCGCTCGCGCTCCTCGCGGTGCCGGCCTCCGACGCGGACGCCGGCAGCACGGGCTGGTGGGCGCTGCCCTGGGCCGGCCTGGTCGGGAGCGCGGTGCTCTGGCTGCCGGCGGCGCGCCGCCGGGGGATGATCGCCGGCGGCGCGGTCCTCGCCGCGGTCGTCGGCGGCGCGGCCGCCGCGATCGGGGAGGCGTCGGTCCTCCCGGCAGCGATCTCGCCCGCGATCGTCCTCGTCTGCGTGACCGGCGGCGCCATCCTGCAGCTGTGGATCTGGGACGTCACCGTCCGGCTCGACGAGGCCCGGTCGACCGCCGGCGAGGTCGCGGTGCTGCGCGAGCGCCTGCGGTTCGCGGCCGACCTCCACGACGTGCAGGGCCACCACCTCCAGGCGATCGCCCTGAAGGCCGAGCTCGCCCGGCGCCTGGTCGGGACGGACGACGACGCCGCGCGCCGCAACGCCGCGGAGGTGCAGGAGCTGACGCTGAAGGCGCTCGCCGACACCCGGGCGCTCGTGCACGGCTACCGCCGGGTCGGCCTGGTGACGGAGCTCGAGAACGCCGTTCAGATCCTGCGCGCGGCGGGCGTCGAGACGACGGTGACCGGCACGCCCGAGCGGGTGCCCGAGGCGCTGCAGCCGCTGTTCGGGTCGCTCGTCCGCGAGGGCGCCACGAACCTCCTGCGCCACACCCGCGCGGACCGCTGCACGCTGTCCGTGCGGCTCGAGGGGGCGGAGGTCGTCCTGCGCGTGGAGGACGACGGGACCGCGCGCGCCGCCGCGACCGACGACGACCGGGGCACCGGCATCGTCGCGCTGGGCGAGCGCTTCGCCGCCGTCGGCGGGCGGGTCGACGCCGCACCGCTCCCGGACCGCGGGTTCGCGCTGACCGGCCGGGCGCCGCGATGATCCGCCTGCTGCTCGCCGACGACGAGGACCTCCTGCGCGACGCGCTGGCGTCGCTGCTCGGGCTCGAGGCCGACATGACCGTCGTCGCGCAGGCGGGCGACGGCGCCGAGGCCGTGGCGCTGGCCGCCGAGCACGAGCCCGACCTCGTGGTGCTCGACCTCGAGATGCCGAAGCTCGACGGCGTCGAGGCTGCGAGCCGGATCCTGTCCCACCGCGAGGTGCCGATCGTCCTCGTCACCCGGCACGCCCGGCCCGGCGTGCTGCGCCGCGCGCTGGCGGGCGGGGTCCGGGGCTTCGTCCCGAAGACCACACCGGCCGACCGGCTTGCCCGGATCATCCGCGACGTGCACGCGGGCGGCCGCTACGTCGACTCCGAGATCGCCGCCACCGCCCTGACGGAGGGCGCATGCCCGCTCAGCGACCGCGAGCTCGAGGTCCTGCGCCTCGTCCGCGAGGGCCTGAGCGCCTCTTCCATCGCCGCCGCCGCGCACCTCGCGCCCGGCACCGTCCGCAACTACCTGTCGGCGGCGATGGCGAAGCTCGGGGCACCGACGCGGGCCGAGGCCGCGCGGATCGCGTGGGAGGAGGGCTGGATCTAGAGGGTGGTCCACGCGGGACGCCGGAGCGGCCGCGCGCCCCCGGGATACGCACGCGGCCGGTCGGGTAGACGCCGTACGTCCCACCCCCGTCCCTGGACCCGAGCATGCCTCTCCCCCGCATCTCCGCCGCGGTCGCCCTGACCACCCTCGCCCTCGCCGTCACCGCCTGCGGAGGCGACGACAAGCTCGACAAGGGCGAGCTGAACACGAAGTCCGGTGCGATCTGCAAGGAGTTCGAGGCGAAGATCAAGAAGATCCCGCAGCCGGCGGAGAGCTCGAACCCCGGCGAGGGCGGCACGGAGAGCGAGCAGCTCGCGTACTTCGAGAAGCTCGCGGCGGTCTACGGCGACTTCGGCGATCGCCTCGACGACCTGGAGCCCGCCGACGACGTGCAGGACGACTGGAACGCCCTCACGAAGAACGTCGCGGATTCCGCGGACGCCACCGAGCAGCTCGTCGACCAGGGGAAGAAGAAGGACAAGGCGGGCACGGAAGAGACGACGAAGGAGCTCGACCGGCTCAGCAAGGAGGGCGACGCCCTCTCCAAGAAGCTCGGGCTCACCGCCTGCGACGACATCTGACCTCACCCCGAACCTGAAGCCGTCCTAAGACCTCGCGGCGTGGCGCCGCGGCGCCACAACTTCCCGCGCCGCGCCGGGTTCCAACCGCTGAACACCACGACCGTCCGGCCCGTCCCCGCGCCCGGCGGTCGTCCTCCGCCCCCCTTCGAGGAGCCCGATCCGTGTCATCCCTCCGCCGGCACCGCCGGTCGGCGCCCCGCGTCCTGCGCGTCCGCGTCGCCTCTCCCGTCGCGTCCGGACGCGCGTCGTCCCGTGGCCGATCGACCGCGGGGCTCCGCCTCGCGCTCGTGACGTTCCTGCTCGCCGCCGTCCCGACCGCCGGCCTGGCCGTCGCCGCCGCCCCCGCGTCCGCCGCCAAGGGCATGGTCACGACGATGGCCGACGACGGCGTGCTGAACGGCGCGCACGGCGACCCGGCGCCGATCGTGGCCAGGTGGAAGGCCGCCGGGGTCCAGAACGTGCGGATGTTCGCCCAGTGGTCGCACATCGCCCCGGACCCCGAGGCGACGAAGCCGCCCGCCGGGTTCGACGGGAAGGCAGAGGGCGCGTACTCCTTCGCGGACCTCGACCGCAAGATCGACCTGATCCGGCAGAACGGCATGACCGTGACGCTCGTCGTCACCGGCCCCGGTCCCGTGTGGGGCTCGCTCGAGCCCGCCCGCCGGAACCCGCGCTGGCGGCCGAGCCCCACGATGTTCGGGGACTTCGCCACCGCCGTCGCGAAGCACGTGAAGGACCGGGTCGACGACTACATCGTCTGGAACGAGCCGAACGTCGCCACCTGGCTGCAGCCGCAGAACATGTGCACCGGCTCGAAGTGCCGCGTGTACTCGCCGCACCTCTACCGCAAGCTCGCGGCCGCCGGGTACGACGCGATCCACGGTGCGGATCCGGGCTCCACGATCGCGATCGGCGCCACCTCGTCGAAGGGCGACAGGTTCGTCAGACGCATGAACGGCACGACGCAGCCGATGGTCTTCCTCCGCGAGCTCGCCTGCGTGGATTCGAAGTACCGCCGGAGGTCGACGGGGGACTGCAGGGGCTTCGTCGCGCCGAAGGGGAACGTCCTCGCCTACCACCCGCACTCGTCGAAGTACTCGCCCGGGTACACCTCGCCGAGCAGCGGCGACGCGCGGATGGGCGACCTCTCGCGCCTGACCACGGTCGTCGACCGGCTCACGAAGGCGAAGCGGCTGAAGGTCGTCGGCGCGTCGCGGTTCCCGCTCTGGCTCGACGAGTACGCGTACGAGACGAACCCGCCGGACACGACGCTCGGGATCTCCCCCGCCGCCCAGGCCGCATGGTCGCAGTGGGGCTGGTGGACCGCATGGCGCAACTCGCGCGTCCAGATGCTCGCCCAGTACGAGTGGATGGACGAGGGGTCGGAGAACACCGACGACGACCCGAAGGGCTGGCAGTCCGGCCTGTACTTCGACGACGGGCGCGCGAAGCCGCTGGCGCAGGTGTTCCCCAACCCGATCTTCGGCTACCGCACCACGAAGAGCGCGACGGTCTGGGGCCAGGTCCGCACCGCGACCGGCGCGACGAAGGTGACGCTGCAACGCGCGTCGGGCGGCAGCTGGAGGGACTACGCCACGGTCACGACCGACGCGCACGGCGCGTTCACCCGCACGGTCCCGCGGTCGACCACCGCGAAGTACCGCTACACGTACGTCTCGCCGGTCGACGGGACCACGAGGACGAGCGGGAGCACCGCGCTGCGCAAGCGGTGAGGCGTGGCGGCGCCGGCGATTCGGCGCCGCCGCCCGACCGGATCCGTAACCTGACGCCCGCGTCGTCCGTGTCCGCCCGTCCCGGAGCTGCTCGTGCCATCACCCCGCATGCTCCGCCGCCCTGGCCTCGCCGTCGCCCTCCTCCTCGCCGCGGCGGCCGGTCCCGCCGCCCTCGCGCCGCCGGCGTCCGCCTCGCACGCCGTCGTCACCACGATCGCCGACGACGCGGTCCTGAACGGCGCGCACGGCGACCCGGAGCCGATCGTCGCGCAGTGGCCCGCGGCCGGGATCCGCAACGTGCGGATGTTCGCCCAGTGGTCGCACATCGCCCCGGACCCGCACGCGCGCCGGCCGCCCTCGGGCTTCGACGGGAAGGCCGACGGGGCGTACTCGTTCCTCGACCTCGACCGCAAGATCGACCTCGTGCGCCGGCACGGGATGACCGTGACGCTCGTGATCACCGGGCCGGGGCCGGTCTGGGGATCGCTCGAGCCGAGCCGGAACAACGGGCGCTGGCGGCCGAGTCCCGCGAGGTTCGGCGATTTCGCCCGCGCGGTGGCGAAGCACACCGCCGACCGCGTCGACGACTGGATCGTCTGGAACGAGCCGAACGTCTCCACCTGGCTGCAGCCGCAGAACACGTGCCGCGGGCGGGTCTGTCGCGCCGTGTCGCCGGACGCGTACCGCAAGCTCGCCGAGGTCGGCTACGCGTCGATCCGCGCGTTCGACCCGACGGGCCGGATCGCGATCGGCGCGACGTCCCCGAAGGGTGACCTCCGTCCGGTCAGGCCCAACGGGACGACGCCGCCGCTGACGTTCCTCCGCGCGCTCTCGTGCGTCGACGACCGGTACCGCCGCCTCACGACCGGCGGGTGCCGCGGGTTCCGGGCGCCGAAGGGCAACGTGCTGGCCTACCACCCGCACTCCAACGGGTTCTCCCCCGGCTACCGGTCGCCGCGCGCCGCCGACGCGCGGATGGGCGACCTGGGCCGCTTGACCTCCGTCGTGGACCGCCTGACGCGGATGGGGCGCCTGAAGGTGATCGGCGCCAGGCGGTTCCCGCTGTGGCTCACCGAGTACGGGTACGAGACGAACCCGCCGGAGCGCAAGCGGGGCGTCAGCGTCGGCACGCAGTCGCTCTACTCGCAGTGGGGCTGGTGGGTCGCCTGGAACACCCCGCGCGTCCAGATGCTCGCTCAGTACGAGTGGATGGACGAGGGACCGGTGCAGCAGCAGGTGAACCCGAGCGGCTGGCAGTCGGGGCTGTCCTTCTCCGACGGCCGTCCGAAGCCGATCTCGCTCGCGTTCCCGAACCCGATCTTCGGCTACCGGACCTCCCGCGCGGGCACGATCTGGGGGCAGGTCCGCACCGCCACCGAACCGCTGACCGTCCAGCTGGAGCGCGCGTCGGTCGACGGCTGGGTGCCCGTGAAGACAGCGACGACCGACATCCACGGCGCGTTCGTCGCCCGGGTGCCGAAGGGCTCGAAGGCCCGGTACCGCTACACGTACGTCTCGCCGGTCGACGGGACGACGGCGAACAGCACCACGGTGGCGCTGCGGTCGCTGACGTCGGCGCGCTGAGGCGCGGGCACCGGCACGCCGGCGTCGCCGGAGATCACGTCGGATCCGTGGGGGCGCGTCATGCGAGCACGCGTCCGAGGCGCGCTCGCGCGACGTCGGGAACCCGGCCCGAGGAGGAGACGCACCGCGTCATCGGCCCCGATCGCGGAGCTCGACGCTCTGCTGCTCGAGCAGCAGCACGCCGAGGGTCACCTCGGCGGACGTCGACCCGGCGGCGAGCGCGAGCGCCGTCGCGACGAGGTGCTCCGCGCGCGCTCTCGACAGCGGGACGTTCCGCTCCTCCGCGATCGCCTCGACGAAGGCCACCAGGGGGTCGTCGCTGGGCACGCGCGCCGGCGTCCTGGTTCGTCTCCACACGCACCGACCGTAGGACCGCGGCGCCGCACCGCTCCACGTCATCCGTCACGTTCGCCGAGCCGCGGTGCCGGGAGCTGGGGGACCGCTACAGCTGGGTGACGACCAGCAGGACGAGGACCAGGAGCGCGAGGGCCCCGACGACCATCCAGTCGAACCGCGTGCTGGTCCTCCCGCGGATGCCCGGGACGTTCCCCCACCCGAAGGCGGGCGAGGCCGGAGGGCTGCCGATCTCGGGCTCCTCGTGCTCTTCATCGTCGCCGCGACGGCTGTCGCGGATCCTGAGCGCGAACCCGAGTGCCGCGGGGATGCCCACGAGCAGCAGCAGGATCGCCAGGACGATCACGCCGCCGCCGGGTCCGGCGTCGGAGTCTCCCCCGCTCCCGAACGTGAGCGCCAGAACGCCGACCATCGACCAACCGTATCCGCCGGCTCGAGGACGTCGACTGCGCGCCGCGCCGACGAGCATGGGGCCCCACCGGTCCTCACCGATCTCGTTCGGGGGACCGGGTAGCTTGAGTCGCATGTTCCGATTCAGACGGCGACGCGAGCCCGTCGTGGTGGACGTCCGGGTGCCGGCGCGTGTCGAGCGTCTGCGGTTCGATCCGCCCGTCCCCTTCGACGACGCAGCCGTGCGCGCCGAGGTGGTCCGGCATCTCCCCGAGCTCGAGGACGCGGTGCGGCCCCAGGACGGCGCGTAGACCGCGTCCCGGGTGACGCGTGGAGGTCGTGGGGTGACGGGGGCCCTCAGAACCCTCCGGGGTGAGCACGTCGTCCTCGAGCCGTTGGGGATCGCGCACGCGCGGCCGCTCGCAGCGGCGCTCAGCGACCTGTCGCTGCACCGGTTCATCGGTGGCGCGCCGTTGTCGCCGATCGAGATGGAGGACCGGGTGCGCCGGCTCGAGGCCGGGCGGTCTCCTGACGGGTCGGAGGACTGGTGCAACTGGGCTGTTCGGTGCCAGGGCGCAGTCGTGGGGACCGTCCAGGCCACGGTCGACGGCGACGGCTCCGCGGCGGTGGCGTGGGTCGTCGCCGCGGACCGCCAGGGCCGGGGATACGCACGAGAGGCTGCTGCGCTGATGGTGGGCGAGCTCCGCAGGCGCGGTGTCGTCCGACTCCACGCCCTCATCCACCCGCAGAACATCGCGTCGGGTGCGGTCGCTCGTTCCGTCGGACTTCGACCCGGCCCCGAACTCATCGACGGAGAGGTCCGGTGGACGTCCCCTGGCTGAGGCGCGAGACCGAGCTGCGGGACCTTCACGGCGACCCGGTCCGTCAGGCGGCTCCTCGCCGCTTCCGGTCGGCGCTGCGGGCCGCGAAGACCGCGCCGAGCACGAGGCCCAGGACGAAGAGCGGAAACCATCCGCTTGCAGATCCGCCCTTCATCCAGCCGGAGACGATGAGCAGGATCAGCGCGACGGCTCCCACGACCCGGTACCACTACCGACCCAAGCCCATCGCCACATCACCCACCCGCTCGCCGACCCATCCGGTGCGAGCGTACCGGCGCCGACCGCCGTCGACGGCATCGCCGCTCCGGGACATCCACCTCGAGCAGCTCCGCGTGGTCGAGGCGCCCGGGGTCACGCACCTCAAGTACCGGGTGAGGCGTTGAGCCGGACCTGCAACGCCGGCGGGGGCCCGTCGCACCGCGAACCCGTGCGAGGGATCAGTCGGCGGCGTCGCGCTCGGCCAGACGTTTCGTGAGGTCCTCGAGCTGCGGGAGCCGGACGCGCCACGCGCCGTCCTGCCGCACGAGCCTGTAGCGCTCGTCCGTGGTCGGATCCCTGACCGAGGCCTTCGCGCCCTTCCGGCGGAGCTTCCAGTCCGCGTAGCGGGCGAGGCCCGGGTCCCACGGCCGCGCGCGCCTCGAGTTGATCGCGAAGGCGTGCTCCTGCACGGACTCGCACGACGCACCGACCTTCGGGGGCCCGGGGCGGGAGCGGACGTTGATGACGACGACCGCCGTCCGGCTCGCCGGGGTCAGCGCCCTGCAGAACGCGCGGCCGTCCTTCTCGCTCAACGCCCCGAGGTACCGGTCGAGGGCGGTCAGGACGTCGGCGTCGCGCACGGTCGGGGCTGGTGCGGCGACCGTCGTGGGAGACCCGGGTGACGACCCGTCCGACGAGCCGCACGCAGCCAGCGCCGACGCCAGGAGGACGAGGGCTGGAGCGGAACGACGCACCAGACTAGCGTACACCGTCGATTCGCATGGCTCGCCATCGTCGTCGAGCCGCCGCACCAGCTCGCCGACGGGCCGCTCTTCCCGGACCGTCGGACCCGACGGTGGCCGGCGCGACGCGCGCGCCGGTCGCGTTCCCGGGACCCCGATCACCGCAGGGTGGCGGTCTCGGCTGCCTCGTCGATCCCCCACAGGCCGCCCTCCAGACGCAGCTCGATCGGGTAGGACGGCTCGCCCCTCAGCTTGATCCGCACCCGCGCGGTGCGCTCGCCGGTGAGCGCGATGCGCAGGTTGTCCCGGCCGGCTGCCGCGTCGGCCAGACCGTCGAGGAACCGCTGGTAGGACCGCGCGCCCTCACCGTGCCCGCTCGCGAACGCATGGCGTTCCCGCACCGTCTCAGGGCAGCTCGACCCGTCGGAGAACGACCTGCGGGCGTCGGCGGTCAGGAGCGAACAGAACCGCTCAGCCTCCCCGGAGGCATCGGCAGCGGTGTACGCACGGACGACTCGCGGGATGGGACCTGCAGGCTCGCCCCCTCCCCCGACGCCGCACCCCGACGCCGCGAGAGCGGCGAGCGCCAGAGCGACCGGGAGGCACCGTCGGGTCGCGAGCACCGGCGCAGCGTACAGGCCACGCAGCCGGCCCCCGGGCCTACGCCGCCGCGCGGGCACCGAGCGCCTATCGCCGCACGTCAGCGGCGCGCCCTTCCCCCGCCGGCGGGGATCCACCGGATACGGTGCGGTCATGCACTTCCGGGTCGCCGCCGCGTGTGGCGTGCTGCTATGGCGGGTTGTGGCGCTGACGACCCGACGCCGACCAGCACCCGATCCGCGTCCGACGACCGGACGGCGGCCTACTTCCAGACGTTCCGGGAAGCGTGCGACGCGCTGTTGGCCGACGAGCGTCGGTTCAAACGTGACGCGGTCGCTGCCGCCCGGAGGTACGTGGATGACGACGACAGGCGGGCCGCAGCGGTCTCGGCCATCGCAGCCACGCGGTTCGACGGACAGGCCCGACAGGCCCGACAGGTCGCAGCTGCCGTGGCGCCGCGCCGGTTCGCCGACTTCCAACGCGCGCTGCGCTCCGACACCCCCCGGTGCGGTGCAATACCTGCGGGACCTCGGTCGGGCCTATCGCGCCGTCGCGTCGAGCACCGACTTCGAGCGCCTCGGCCCCCCGCCTCCGCTGACGGGGGTGCAGAACCCCCGGACGCCCGACGGCCTGATCGAAGCCGCCCCGAGATGCACCCGGTACTTCATCGGCCCTACTCCGAGCGGCTGACCGGACCTCGGCGCCGGCCCAACGCCTTCGTCAGCGAACACCGGCCACGACTGGTCTGCACCGGCCATCGCATCACCGGAACCGCCCCTCACCCGCCCATGATCAGCAGCGTCGACGTCGCGTTGGCGACGAGCTTGCCGTCAGGGTCGCGGATCTCGGCCTCCGCGAAGGCGATGCGTCGGCCCGGCTTCGTGACCCAGCCGCGGATGCGGAGCTCGGTGCCGCCCGTGACGGGGCGCATGTAGTTGACCTTGATCTCGGTCGACGTGTAGCCCACGCCGGCGGGCAGCGTGGTGTGGACCGCGCACCCGGCCGCCGAGTCCAGGGCGGTGCAGATCAGTCCGCCGTGGACGATGCCCAGCGGGTTGTAGGTCGACTCGTCCGGGACGCAGCGGAACGTGATCTCCCCCGGCTGGACGTCGACGCCCTCGAGGTTGATGAGCTTCGCGATCGGTGACGACGGCAGACCGCCGTCGCCCATGGCCCGCAGGTAGGCGAGGCCGCTGAGCTGCAGCCCGACGGCGGCGGTCGGACCGGGGTCGTGCCACGTGATGGTCTTGGACCGCTCGGGCCCCCAGGTCGACGGGTCGCCCACCTGCGGCGGTGTGGCTTCAGCACTCATGACGAACCTCGTTCGGTCGGCGACGGGCGGCTATGACGCTCCTCATAGCCCGAACGCGGGACTCTACTATGTCGTCCGTCATATGCCGGGCCGTCGCGACGGACCGGGCGGCCCCGCCTCCGGCACCGACGACACGGTCCGCTGCCGACCTGACCTGACCGGCGGACCTCAGGCGTCGTCGTCGGCGACCTCGAACGCGAGGTAGTGGACGTCGGTGACCGTCCGCGAGACCAGCTCGAACAGCCGGCGCCCGAAGCCCCACTGCGACCGGACGACGGTCGCCGCGCGCTCCCGTTCCTGCGGGTCCTCCAGCACGCGCCCGCGCGCCGCCACCGCCGGGCCCTGCGGCGCGCCGGTCGGACCGCACGGGGCGAGGAGCGCCCGGGGGTCGCGACGCAGGCGCTTGGCCTTGAAGGCGTTGATCTCGGTCCAGACGTAGACGCGGTCGTCGTCGCGTGCGAACCAGACCGGCGTCGGGACCCCGGTGCCGTCGCGCTTGTACGTGACGAGCAGCGCGTGGGTGTGCCCGGCGAGGACGTCGAACCCCTCGGCGCGCGCGTCGTCGGCGAGGACGCCGGACGCGCGCTTCGACCGGGCGCCGTCCATCAGCCTCTTGCCGATCCGGATCACCGGACGGAACCTCTGACCTGCGGTGTTCGGGGACATGCTCGGACCTCGGTGCTCGGTGGGCTACGCGGCGACGTCGACGGTGGACATCAGGTGCCGCAGCTCGGTGGCGACGCGGATCAACGGGGCGCTCGACCGCTGCGCCCGTCCGAGGACGACCGCGCCCTCGATCGCCGCGATCGAGATCGTCGCGAGCGACGCGGCGCGCACCGGATCGACGCCGCGGCGCTCCAGCCCGTCGGCGATCAGGCGCTCCCACGCCGCGAATGCCGCGCCGGCGACGTCGACCGCGTCGGCCATCCGGGCACCCTCGAGCGTCGCGGCGACGACCGGGCAGCCGGCGGCGAAGTCGCTCTGCTCGAGGATCGACCGCCACGTGGCGACGAACGTCTCGAGCGCGGTGGTCAGGTCGCCCTGCTCCAGGGCGGCGACGAGGCCGGCGGCGATGAAGTCCCCGGCGTAGCGCGTGGCCTCGGTGACGAGCTGCGCCTTGCCGTCGGGGAAGTGGAAGTAGATCGAGCCGCGGGGCGCACCCGAGTGCTCGAGGACCCGACGGAACGACGTCGCCTCGACGCCGTGCTGCTGCATCAGGACCGCGGCGCTCTGGATCATCTTCGAACGCGATCCCGACACGGCCATGGTTGGAGTATGACGCACGTCATGCTGATCGTGCGGATCGCCCGGCCCGGCGACCTGCTCCCCGGGACGTCCTAGACGGGGCTTCGCGCCGCGGGTCATCCGTCCCATGCGGCGCGCGGCGCCGCGCCACAAGGCATGATCGCCGCGGGTCCCCCGCCCGACGTCGCACCCCAGCCCACCCGAGCCCCGAGGACCCGCATGACCCTCCGCCGATCATCCCTGCGCACCGGCCGCCTGCTCGCCGCATCCGGCCTCGCGCTGCTGTCCACCGCCGCCCTGGCCGCGCCCGCCGGCGCGACCACGTGGGGGATCGCGGACCAGAAGCCGCAGACGTTCACGAACAGCTCGTTCCTGGAGCTGCGCGACGCGGGGATGACCTCCGCGCGGTACGTCATGCGCTTCGACGCGCTGAAGTACAAGAACGACGCCTCGCGGAAGTTCTACGCCGAGCAGGCCGACACCTGGCTGAAGGCCGCGCAGGCCGCGAACGTCCGCCCGCTCGTGACGTTCTGGGTGACCGCGTCGAACAGCTCGTCGCTGAAGCGCACGATCTCGACGTCGGCGTACATGACGGAGTTCAAGCGCTTCCGCAAGGCGTACCCGTTCGTGAAGGACTTCTCGATCTTCAACGAGCCGAACCTCACCGGTGCGTTCAAGACGAAGCCCGAGGCGCTCGGCCGGATCTACAAGGAGGTCGTCAAGAACTGCAGCGGCTGCCGCGTGCTCGGCGGCGACCTGCACCTGACCTCGGGGTCGGAGGCCGGGAACTACGCCGCGCGGGTGCGCAAGGGTGCGGGCTCCGCCGTGAAGCTCTGGGGCCTGAACAACTACAACGACGTCAACGACGGCCGGTCGACCGACACCGCCCGCTTCCTGCGCTCCAGCGCGGTGAAGGGCTCGAAGGTCTGGATCACGGAGTCCGGCGGCGTCTACGCCCGCAAGGCGTCGTCGGAGAAGTCGAACCCGTTCCTCGCCCAGAAGAAGAAGGCGACGAGCGACGCCGCCCGCAGCAAGTACCAGCTGTCCGGCACGAAGTACCTGAAGACGATCGCGTCGAAGTACAAGTCGCAGATCCAGCGGGTCTACGTCTACCAGCTGCAGTCGGAGCCCAACGCGTCCTGGACGCCGGGCTCCCGCAACGGTTCCTGGGACTCGGGCCTGCTCGACCCGCGCGGCCAGAAGCGCGCCACGTTCGACTACGTGCTGGGCAGCATCCTCTAGCGGCGCGGGCGCGGGGGGCCGGACCTTCGGCCGTCCCCGTGGACGGCCCGCGCTACCCGGAGTAGGCTGGCGCGCGCCGCGGACCGCACCCTCACCCCCGCGGCGCCGGAGGACCACCATGAGCACCCGCACCGCGTTCCGGACCTGCCCGCTCTGCGAGGCCACCTGCGGGCTCGAGGTCACGGTGCAGGACGACCGGCCGACGAAGGTGCGCGGCGACCGGCGCGACGTGTTCTCCCACGGGTTCCTGTGCCCCAAGGGCGTGGCGCTCGGCGAGCTCCACGAGGACCCCGACCGGCTGCGCGCGCCGCTGGTGCGCCGCGGCGACCGGCTCGTCGAGTGCACGTGGGACGAGGCGTTCGCCGAGGTGCAGCGACTGCTCGTGCCGCTCCTCGACGACCACGGCCGCGACGCATGCGCGCTGTACCTCGGCAACCCGGTCGCGCACTCGCCGGGGGCGACGCTCTACGCGCCGCTGCTCGCCAAGGCCCTGCGGTCCAGGAACGTCTTCTCCGCCTCGACCCTCGACCAGATGCCGAAGCACGTGAGCGTCGGGAAGATGTTCGGGACGGCCCTGTCGGTGCCGATCCCCGACCTCGACCGGACCGACCACCTGCTCGTCCTCGGCGCGAACCCGCTGGCGTCCAACGGCAGCCTGATGACCGCCCCGAACGCCCGCGGACGGCTGCGCGCGATCCGCGCCCGCGGTGGTCGTGTCGTCGTCGTCGACCCCCGACGCTCGCGGACGGCGGAGGAGGCCGACGAGCACGTGCGGATCCGTCCCGGCGGCGACGCGCTGCTGCTGCTCGCGATGGTCCACGTGCTGTTCGCCGAGGAGCGCGTGGCGCTCGGCCGGCTGGGCGCGTTCACCGCCGGCGTCGAGGAGGTCCGCGCCGCGGCCGAGCCGTTCTCGCCCGAGCGCGTCGCGGAGCACTGCGGCGTGGCGGCCCCCGACATCCGGCGCCTCGCCCGCGAGCTCTCCGACGCCCCGACCGCCGCGGTCTACGGCCGGCTCGGGACGTGCACGGTCCCGTTCGGCACGGTCACCTCGTGGCTCGTCGACGTGCTGAACGTCCTGACCGGCAACCTCGACCGCGAGGGCGGCGCGCTCCTGACGACGCCGGCGATCGGCACCCAGCACACGCGGGGCGCGCCCGGCCACGGCCGCGGGATGCGGACCGGCCGCTGGACCAGCCGCGTGCGCGGGCTGCCCGAGGCCATGGGCGAGCTGCCGACGGCCGCGCTGACGGAGGAGATCGAGACCCCCGGGGACGGACAGGTCCGCGCGCTGATCACCGTCGGCGGGAACCCCGCCCGCTCCGCCCCGGACTCCGGCCGCCTCGAGGCCGCGCTCGCCGGGCTCGACGCGCTGATCTGCGTCGACATCTACCGGAACGAGACGACCCGCCACGCGCACGTCGTCCTGCCCCCGCCGTCGGCGCTGGAGCGCGACCACTTCGACGTCGTCTTCACCCGCCTGGCGGTGCGGAACGTCGCCAACTGGTCGCCCGCCGTCCTGCCCCGCGACGAGGACGCCCCGGACGAGTGGGAGATCTTGCTGCGCCTGCTCGGCGTCGTCACCGGCCAAGGGCCGAATGTCGACACCGCCATGATCGACCGGTACGTCGCCGTCGAGGCCGCGCGCCGCGAGTCCGGCGACGAGCACTCCCCGCTCGCCGGCGCCGATCCGGAGGACGTCGTCGCGCGCCTCGTCGACGCCCACGGCGCGCCGCGGGTCGGGCCGGCCCGGCTCGTCGACCTGATGCTGCGCGCCGGTCCCTACGGTCGTGGGGTCGCCGACGGCTGGGTGCCGGGGACGGACGCCGCGCCGGGCGACGTCGACTCGGTCCTCGCCGCGATCCGGGCGCACGGGCTCACGCTCGCCGCGCTCGAGGCCGCGCCGCACGGCGTCGACCTGGGACCGCTCCGGCCGTCGCTGCCCGACGCGCTGCGCACGCCGAGCGGGTCCATCGAGCTGGCGCCCGAGGAATTCCTCGCGGATCTCCCGCGCCTCGAGGCGACGCTCGCGGACCCGGTCGACCCCGATGCCCTGGTCCTCGTCGGCCGCCGCCACCTGCGGTCGAACAACTCGTGGCTGCACAACCTCCCGGTCCTCACCGGCGGGCCGGAGCGCTGCACGCTGCAGCTCCACCCCGACGACGCCACGCGGCTCGGGATCGCCGACGGGTCGACGGTCCGCGTGACCTCCCGCGCCGGCGCGGTCGACGCGCCCGCGGAGGTCACCGACGCCCTGCGCCCGGGGGTCGTCTCCCTCCCCCACGGCTGGGGTCACGACGCCGACGGCGCCCGGCTGGGCGTGGCGGGCCTGCGCCCCGGCACGAACTCCAACGTCCTCACCGACGACCGCGAGGTCGACCCGCTGTCGGGCACCGTCGTGCTCAACGGCATCCCGGTGACGGTGCGGGCCGCGGACCGTGCGGCGGTGTCGGCGCCGGCAGGGTGACCGGGACGGCCCGGTCGTCGGGGTGACCGAGGCCGTCGGGTGGCCCTGACCGCAGCACGCCGGCGTCGCCGAGCGACGCGAACGTCCCCCGTGCCCCGCCCGATTCCCCCGTCGTGATCCGGTTCCGGGCCGCCGGTCGTACTCTCGCCCGATGGGGTTCTTCCCGACCGAACCGCCCGAGCCGCAGGCCGACGACACCGACGAGGACTGGCTCGCCTACGCACGGTTCGAGGGCCACACCGTCCCCGGTGCGGTACCCGAGCCGGTCGTCGTGGCGTCGACCGCGCTGGTCACCGTGATCGCCACCCTGACCGTCAGCGAGCGCGCGCTCGGGATCACGTGGCACACGATCGCCCGGCGCATCCCGCCCGGCGCGGCGCGCGACCAGCTCGGACTCCGCGACGCAGCGCGCCGTGGCCCGCTGCCCGACGAGTTCCTGCGCCTGGGCGTCGTCTACGAGGACGGCCGCTCGGTCACGAACCTGCCGTGGGAGGACGAGGACGTCGAGCCCGACGAGACCGACGACGGGCCCGCGGCGCTGGCCTGGCGGATGCGCGGCGGCAGCGGCACCCCGACGGTGACGACCACGAGCGTCGTGATCGTCCCCGGGCCCGACGCCGGGCCGGTGACCCTGGTCTGCGAGTGGCCCGCGATGCAGGTCCGCGAGAGCCGCGCGACCGTCCCGCACGACGTCCTCGACCGCGCGCGGCTGCTCGCGATCTCCGTGGAGCCGATCGAGGGCGAGTGACCGCGGGTCCGGCGGTCGCCCACCCTCCGCGCCGGCGGGCGCCCGGTCCTCCGGGGTGCTCGCCGTTCAGGGCACCAGGACGATCTTGCCGTGCCGGCCCGGCTCCTCGACGACGGCGTGTGCCTGCGCCGCGTCGGCCAGCGGCATCGTGCGCGAGACGCGCGTCCGGAGGCCCCCGGTCGCCACGCCCTCGACCAGGCGCTCGAGGCCCGCGGTGTCCTCCTCGATCAGCATCGGGCGCTGGACGATCCCGCGCCCGGCCTCCGCACGGACGACCCGCGTCGTCACCACGGTGCCGCCGTCGGCGATCGCCGGGAACGCGTGCCTACCGAGCGGGACCATGTCGAGGACCCACCGGAAGGTGCCCGCCGACGCGAGGTCCGCGTCCCGGGAGAGCACGCGTGCGGCCCCGAGGTCCTCCACCCACGCGTCGTCGCCCGTCCCCGCCTGCGCGACCACGCGGAACCCCTGCGCGACGGCGAGCTGCACGGCGAACGAGCCGACCGCGCCGGACGCGCCGGTGATCAGGAGCTCCGCGCCCTCGGGCGCCCCGAGCACGCCGATCGCCTGCTCGGCGGTGAGCGCGTTCAACGGGATCGTCGCGGCGTCGACGGCCGAGAGCGCCTCAGGTCGGCGGACGAGCCAGCGGGCCTCGAGCAGGACGAGCTCCTGGTAGGCGCCGTAGGCCGCGCCGGCGGCGTACCAGGGGATCATCCCGACCACCTCGTCGCCCGGCCCGAACGGCCCGATCCCGGCCGGGCCGTCGGCGACGCCCTCCCCGACGGCGACCACGGTCCCCGCGAGGTCCCAGCCGAGCACGTACGGCGGGCCCTCGATGCCGAAGCCCGGCGGGTACAGGCCCTGCCGGGCACCGACGTCGGTCGGGTTGATGTTCGCGGCCGCCATCCGCACCACGACCTGCCCCGGTCCGGGCTCGGGGTCCGGCCGGTCCTGCGGGACGAGGACCTCGGGTCCTCCGGCCTCGGTGACGACGATCGCCTGCATCTGGGTCCTCTCGGTTCGGGGTGCTGCACCCAACGGATACCCGTCGGCGCAGGCCGGACCAGGGACCCTGTCACACCGTCCGCGGAGCCTCGTGTGCGTGCGCGGTCCACCGGCGCCGGCCCACGATCCCGCCCGCCGACCCGTCACAGTGGACGGATGACCGTCCAGAACGCCGTCACCGTCGTCGCCCGACCGATGCTCGCCTACGGGTTCGTGACCGGCGGGTTGCAGGCGCTGAAGAGCCCGAAGGGCCTGATCGGGATGTCCGAGAAGGCCGGCATCCCCGCCGCCGACCGCGTCGTCCCGGCGACGTCCGTGGTGATGATGGCCGCGGGCACCTCGATGGCGCTGGGCGTCGCTCCGCGGACCAGCGCCGTGGCACTCGCCGGGTGCCTGACGGGCCTGACGTACACGCTCCACGGCTTCTGGCGGGACACCGAGGAGAAGCCGCGCCGCATGAAGCGCCAGGCGTTCGTCACGAACGTCGGGACACTCGGCGGCCTGCTCGCCGTCGCCGCGTCCGGACGCTGAACGCGGGGAGCGCTCCGCCGTCCGCCCCGGGTGCCGGGACGGACGAGCGACGGTCGTACCGAGGCGGTGCCCGTGCACGCGGCGGGCCGCCGGACACCGCCGGGGTCGGACGCCGCGAAATTTCGCAACCATGCTGCGTACGCTCGGGCACGGACGCCCCCGCCGGCGCTACTGTCGATCCCACGTTCCTCCTGGAACGGCCGTCCCATGCCCCGCGCCGAACGCCACGTGAACCTCCCCGATGCCGATGCGGCGCCCGAGGCCGATGCCGCCGCGCTCGCCGACTGGATCGACGCCGAGCCGCTCCCCGCGCTCGAGCAGTACCGGCAGGAGCTCGCCGACCTGGCCGCCCAGGGCCAGCCGGACACCGAGCCGGTCGCCGACCGCCTGCTCGACGTGATCGCGGCGCTGAACGAGACCGGCGAGGCGCTGCGCGACTCCGAGCCGGGTGCGCTGCCGTCCGCGCTCGCCGCGGTCCTGGCGCGCTGCACGACGGACATCCAGGAGGCGCAGGACGCGGTCCTCGAGAGCCGCCGCCGGGTCGAGGACGCCGGGCGCCGCGCGGGCTGGCGTCCGCAGGACGACCGTCAGCGTCCGGCCGGCGCCTGAGCCGACGCGGCCTCCGCGGACAGCCGCGCGAACGTCGCCCGCGTCGCGTCGTCGGCGGGGACGAACTGCGTCAGCCGCAGGTCGGGGTCGCTCGTCGGCACCGACTGCAGGTGGTAGATCTCGAGGCGGCCCAGGTCGTCGCGCTCGATGACCTTCGTCCCGACCTGGTCGGCGAGGACCTCGTGCCGCGGCCACAGCTCGCGGAACGCGGGGCTCACGTCGAGCAGCGCGTCGAGGAGCTCCCGGAAGCGCGGATCGTCGTACCGGCGCGCGTGCTGGGCGCGGAAGCGGGCGACGTTGCTGCGGGCCGTCGCGTGCCACTGCGGGCCGCGATCGTCCGCGCCGTCGGCGGTGAACATCCACCAGAGCAGGTTCGTGGTCCCGTCCGGCGCCGCGGTCGGCGTGCCGAGCAGCCGGGTCGCGGCGGCGTTCCAGGCGAGGACGTCCATCCGCGGGCCGAGCAGGTAGGCCGGGTACGGCTCGAGCCCCTCGACGATCGCCGCCAGGTGCACGGGCGCCTCGGTCGGGTACGCGCCGTCGGCCGTCGGCACCGCGACGCCGGAGAGGTGGAAGAGGTGCGCGCGCTCGGCGACCCGCAGGTCGAGGACGCGGGCGAGCGCGTCGAGGACGCCGGCCGACGGCGTGACGTCGCGGCCCTGCTCGAGCCACGTGTACCAGGAGAGGCCGACCCCGGCGAGCTGCGAGACCTCCTCGCGGCGCAGGCCGGGCGTGCGGCGCCGGCCGACGACCTCGAGACCGACGCTCGCGGGCGTCGTGGCCTCGCGGTGCAGCCGCAGGAACTCGCCGAGCTCGGCGTGGCGGGACGGCGCCTCGGCGCGCGTCTCCGTGGGTGGTGGTGGCACTCCCATGATGCGCCCGCTCATTGTCGCAGCCGCTCCCGGGGCGCACGCTGTCTCCATGACCCAGCACAGCTTCCTCGGCGACAAGCGCGTGAACCGGATGGGCTTCGGCGCGATGCAGCTCGCCGGCCCCGGCGTCCTCGGCCCGCCCCGCGACCCCGACGCCGCCCGCGCCGTCCTCCGCCGCGCGGTCGAGCTCGGCGTCGACCACGTCGACACCGCCCAGTTCTACGGCCCCGACGTCGTCAACGACCTGATCCGCGAGACCCTCCACCCCTACCCCGACGGCCTGCGGCTCGTCACGAAGGTCGGCGCGCGCCGCGACGACGTAGGCGCCTGGCTGCCCGCCCAGACCCCGGCCGAGCTGCGCGCCGGCGTCGAGGACAACCTGCGCTCGCTCGGCGTCGAGCGGATGGACCTCGTCAACCTGCGGCTCCACGGCGACGACGGCGCCGACACCCCGCAGGTGCCGATCGCCGAGCAGCTCGGCGAGCTCGCGGACCTGCGGCAGGAGGGCAAGCTCGACCTGATCGGCGTCAGCACCGTCACCCTGGACGAGCTCGACCAGGCGCTCGCGCTCACCGACGTCGCGTGCGTCCAGAACGCGTACTCGATCCTCGACCGCACCGGCGAGGACGTCCTCCAGCGCTGCATCGAGGCCGGGATCGCGTTCGTCCCGTACTTCCCGCTCGGCTCCGCCTTCAACGGGGGCCCGACGAAGCTCGCCGCCGACCCGCGGATCAGCGCCGTCGCCGAGAAGCACGGCGCGACCGCCACCCAGGTCGCCCTCGCGTGGCTCCTGGCGCGCGACGAGCGCGTGCTGCTCATCGCGGGCACGAGCTCCGTCGCGCACCTCGAGGAGAACCTGGCGGCCGCCGACCTCGTCCTCGACGCCGACGACCTCGAGGCGCTCGGGCAGGTGCAGGAGGTCGGGAACCCGATGGGGTGAGGAGCCGTCCCGCGGCGGGCGCGCTGCAGGAACCTGCGGCCCCACGGCAGGGACCTGCAGCCGGCGGCCCCGCCGGCGGCAGCGCTGCGGGAACCTGCCGCCCCACGGCAGGAACCCGCAGCGGCAGCTCCCGTCGTCACCTGCCGACGCCGTCCACACCCCTCCGGCGCCCTGCGCCCGCGATCATCGACCGGTGGCCCCGGACACCGCAGCGCGCGACCGCGCCATGAGCCCCCGCGTGTGGGCGCTCTTCGTGACGGTCGCCGTGCTGTGGGGGATCCCGTACGCGTTCATCAAGATCGCGGTCGACGACGGCCTGTCGCCCGGGTTCCTCGCGTGGTCGCGGGTGCTCGTCGCCGCCGTCGTCCTCGCCCTGATCTCGCGGGCGTCGGGCGTGCTCGGGCAGGTCCGCGGGCGGTCGCGGTGGATCGCGGTCTACGCGATGCTCGAAATCTGCGTCCCGTTCCCGCTGATCGGGTTCGGCGAGCAGCGCGTCAGCTCGTCGCTGACCGCGATCCTGATCGCCGCCGCACCGAGCTTCGTGGCGATCATCGCGCTGAAGCTCGTCCCCGGCGAGCGGATGACCGGCTCGCGCCTCGTCGGCCTGGTCGTCGGGCTCGGCGGCGTGGTCGCGCTCGTCGGCCTGGACGTCGCGGGCAGCGGCCGCGAGCTCGTCGGCGCCGGCGCCATCCTCGTGGCGACGCTCGGCTACGCGCTCGGCCCGATGGTGCTCACGCTGAAGCTCGCCGATGTCGACACCCGCGCGACGATGGCCGGCGCGACGATGCTCGGCTCGGTCGTCCTCCTCCCCCTCGCGATCGCCCACCCACCGGACGGCGTCCCCTCGGGCGACGGCCTCGTCGCGATCGTCGTGCTCGGCCTGTTCTGCACCGCCGCCGCGTTCGTCGCCTACGGGCGGCTCGTGGCCGGGGTCGGCCCGGGACGCGCCAGCATCGTCACGTACGTCGCCCCGGTGTTCGCCACCGGCCTCGGCGTGATCGCGCTAGACGAGGCGGTCGGCGTCGGCGCGGGCGTCGGGCTCGTGCTGATCCTCGTCGGCTCGTGGCTGTCGACGGGCGGGCGCCTGCGGCGGCGGACCGGGACGGGCGTCGGCGGGGGGTGATGCGCGGATAGCCCGTCCTCCCGTCCATCGGCGCATCGGTCGGACGTCGGCACGGGGTGATGCGCGAATCGCCCGTCCGACGGTCCTTCGGCGCATCGGTCGGGCGGCCGACACGGGGTGATGCGCGCACGGCCCGTCCCACCGTCCATCGGCGCATCGGTCGGGCGGCCGGCACTGCACCACGCGCGCACGGCCCGGGGTGGCCTGCTGGTGGTCGCCACCGATGAGTTCGTGGGCCCTCGGCGGTCCGAGCCCCCGAACCCGCCCCCGACCCGGAGGTCTCCCCCATGTCCGCGCTGCACAACGCCCGCGCCGTGACCAAGCTGCCCGCCCAGGACCTGGAACGCGCCCGGGCCTTCTACCGCGACCGCCTCGGACTGGAGCCGGTCGAGGAGCGGGAGGGCGGCCTCCGGTACGTCTGCGGCGCGACGGAGTTCCACCTCTTCGCGTCCTCGGGTTCCGCGTCCGGCGCGTCGACCCAGATGGGGTTCGAGGTCGACGACCTGCGCGCTGCGGTCGCCGAGCTCCGGGGCCGCGGCCTGGAGCTCGCGACGTTCGAGCTCGGCGACCTCGACGTCACCGACCAGGTCGTGACCGTGCCCGGCAACTACCCGAGCAAGGGCACGGGCGAGCTCGGCGCGTTCTTCTTCGACAGCGAGGGCAACCTGCTCGCGCTCGGGCAGCCGACGCGCTGAGGCGACGACCGGCCCTCGCGGCCGAACCACGACCACGTCGGGCTCAGCCCGCGCCGAGCACCGCCAGCGCACCCGTGATCCGCCGGGCGACGTCGTCGGCCGTCGCCCCCGGCTCGTCGACGGCGAGGACGCCGTCGCGGGCCAGGGAGGCGAGGCCGTGGACCATCGAGATGCAGAGCAGCATCATCGTGCGGCGGTCGACGCCCGCCGCCCAGCCGGTGTCCTGCGCGCCGGCGACGGAGCGCTCGAGCACCGCCCACGCGCGCGCCCGGGCGGCGGCGAGGCCCGGGTCGTCGGCGTTCCAGAGCTCGGGGCGGACGATCACCGAGAAGACCGCGCCGCGCTCCTGGGCGAACGCCACGTACGCGACGCCGCACGCCGCGAGGGCCGCCGCCGCGTCGTCGCCAGCCCCCGCCCTCGCTGCCTCGAGGGCGTCGGCCAGCTCGCCATAGACCCGCTCCGCCAGCGCCGTGAAGAGCCCCGCACGATCCCGGAAGACGTGGCCCGGCGCCTGGTGGGACACGCCGGCCCGCCGCGCGATCGCCCGCAGGCTGACCTCGCCGATCCCGGCCTCGGCGACCTCGGCCTCGGCGGCGTCGACGAGCACGTGCCGCAGCTCGCGGGGCGGGGAGGACATGACCCCATCATGGCGGCCCCCGCGGACCGGCTCCGCGGATCGCCCGGTGCCCGTGACGCGCGCCCGCAGGGTCCCGCGCTCGAGTTTCGTGACCATACGCACTTGACACTGTCACATCGTCGGCGTAGAACCTCTCCGATGACACGCACCGCGACGACGTCCCCCACCGGGTTCACGGGTCGCGAGCGGGTAGCGTTGGCGATCCTCTGCGCCGCGGTCTTCGTGATCAACGTCTCGACGACGATCGTGAACATCACGCTGCCGCGACTCACGGAGGACCTCGGCGCGTCGACCGAGGACCTGCTGTGGATCGTCGACGCGTTCAACCTCGTGTTCGCCGCGCTCGTCCTCGCCGGCGGCAGCCTGTCGGACCGCTACGGCCGGAAGCGCGCGCTGGTCGTCGGCCTGGCGCTGTTCGCGGTCGCGTCCTTCGGCGGGGCGACCGCCGGATCGCCGGACGCCCTGATCGCCTGGCGTGCCGCGGCGGGCGTCGGTGCCGCGCTGATCTTCCCGGTGACGCTGTCGATCCTCTCGAACCTCTTCACCGACCGCCGGCGCCGGGCCAAGGCCATCGGCATCTGGGGCGCGACGACCGGCCTGGCGATCGCGGCGGGTCCCGTCGTCGGCGGGTTCCTCGTCGAGCACGTGTCGTGGAACAGCACGCTCGTGTTCCCCGGCGCGGTCGCGGTCCTCGCGCTGCTCGGCACGGTCTGGCGGATCCCGGAGTCCCGCGACCCGGCGACGCCGCCGCCCGACGTCGGCGGGATCGCGCTCTCGACGCTCGGCCTCGGGCTGCTCGTCTACACGCTGATCGAGGCGCCCGCCCACGGCTGGACGTCGACGGCGACGCTCGGCGGTCTCGCCGGTGCGGTCCTCGTGCTCGTCGTCTTCACGCTGTGGGAGCGCGCCCACGAGCACCCGATGCTCGACGTCCGGATCTTCACGAACCTGCGCTTCACCGCCGCCAGCGCGTCGATCACGTTCGCGTTCTTCGCGATGTTCGGGTTCATCTTCCTCGTGACCCAGTACTTCCAGTTCGTGAAGGACTACGGGCCGTTCGAGTCGGGGCTGCGGATCCTGCCGTTCGCGCTCTGCGTGGGGATCACGTCGATCGTCGGCTCGCGGCTGGCGGTGGCGGTCGGCACGAAGCTCGTCGTCGCCGGGGGCCTCGGGCTGCTCGCGGCCGGGTTCGCGTGGACGTCGACGGCCAGCGGCACCACCGACTACCTCGTGATCGCGGGCCAGATGGTCCTGATGGGCAGCGGGCTCGGCCTGACGTCGGCGCCGGCGACCGAGGCGATCATGGGCGTCGTCCCGGCCGAGAAGGCGGGCGTCGGCTCGGCCGTCAACGACGCGACGCGCGAGCTCGGCGGGACGCTCGGCGTCGCCGTGATCGGCAGCGTCTCGCTGTCGCTCTACCGCGAGGCGTTCGAGGGCGACCGGCTCCCCGCGGCGGTCCTCGAGCCCGCCCGCGAGTCGATCGGCTCGGCGCTCGGGGCGGCCGCGCGGCTCGCGGCGAGCGGGGACGGGGGGCCCGCCTCCGCGCTCGTCGTGAGGGCGCGCGGCGGCTACCTCGACGGCCTGCAGGCCGGGTGCGGTGGTGGCGGCCGGCGTCGAGCTGGTCGGGGCGGTGATCGTGGTGCTGTAGCCGCTGGCGCACCCGGGGGCGGGGCGAGAGGACGCTGAGGGCCGGACGTCAGGGGTCCCCGACCTCGAAGAAGCGGTCACCGACCCCC
>NZ_KI912613.1:145630-273021 GCF_000519325.1 Patulibacter minatonensis DSM 18081
ATCATGGGCGTCGTCCCGGCCGAGAAGGCGGGCGTCGGCTCGGCCGTCAACGACGCGACGCGCGAGCTCGGCGGGACGCTCGGCGTCGCCGTGATCGGCAGCGTCTCGCTGTCGCTCTACCGCGAGGCGTTCGAGGGCGACCGGCTCCCCGCGGCGGTCCTCGAGCCCGCCCGCGAGTCGATCGGCTCGGCGCTCGGGGCGGCCGCGCGGCTCGCGGCGAGCGGGGACGGCGGGGCCGCCTCCGCGCTCGTCGCGACGGCGCGCGGCGGCTACCTCGACGGCCTGCAGGCCGGGTGCCTGGTGGCCGCCGGCGTCGTGCTGGTCGGGGCGGTGCTCGTGCTGCTGTGGCTGCCGGCGCACCCGGGGGCGGGGCGCGAGGACGCCGACGGCCGGACGTCCGGGGTCCCCGACCTCGACGACGCGGTCACCGACCCCCCGACGCCCGCACCCGCTCCTCCGGCGCCGGGCCCGGCACCCGTCGTCACCGGCGACCTCGCCGTCGGCACCTCGGCCGCCGTCCACCGGATCGTCGCCGCGGCCGAGGCCTCCGCCGCGGAGATCGAGGCCGAGGCCCGGAGCCGCGCGTGGGCCACGGCGCAGGCGGCCGATGCGGACGCCGCCGCCGTCCGCGCGGCCGCGGTCGCCGACGCCGTCGAGCTGCGCGACGCCACCCACGACGCGATGACCCGGGCGATCGCGCGACTGACCGCCGTCGAGGAGGCGTCCGCGAGAACGCTCGCACCGCTCGGGATCGACCCGCGCACCGACGACGCGCTCACCCGCTGACGCGGTCGACGCCGTACGACCGCGTCCCACCGCTCCGGCCCACCCCCGCCCAAGGTGGGGCATGCCCCCGGATCCGGGCCGGACGCCGACGCACTGTCGTACCCTTGACCGGTGCCCGTCGTCCTCAGCGAGCGTCACGAGGAGCTCGCGGACCAGCTCGTCGAGCTCTTCCTCGCGGAGGGCTTCCGCGGCCTCACGCTCGGCGACCTGACGCAGCGGCTGCGGTGCTCGAAGACGACGCTCTACGCGCTGGGCGAGAGCAAGGAGCAGCTCGTCGGCAACGCCGTCGTCCGCTTCTTCCGCGCAGCGACCGGCGAGGTCGAGGCCGCCACCGCCGCCGCCGACGGGGCCGAGGCGAAGATCGCCGCCTACCTCTCGGCCGTCGCCGACGCCCTGCGCCCCGCGTCGGCCGACTTCATCGCCGACGTCGCCGCGCACCCGACCGCCCGCCGGGCCTACGCGAGGAACACGAAGATCGCCGCCGGCCGCGTCCGCGACCTGGTCAACGAGGGCGTCGCGTCGGGCGACTTCCGCGAGGTCCACGCGGCCTTCGTCGCGGACACGATCGCGGCGACGATGCAGCGGATCCAGTCCGGCGACGTGCTGCGCACCACGGGCCTGCACGACGCGGAGGCGTACGAGGAGCTCGCGCGCCTCGTGCTCCGCGGCATCCGGTCGTAACCCCGCCGCCGACGGCGCCTCCGCCGACGGCACGCCGCGCCTCCCCGGCGCGCCACCCCTGACGCGACCCCTCGCGCGCCGCCCGTGTGCGGTGTACAGTCCGCGCCGTCCCCCGCTTCCGAGTCCCCACGACGAAAGCGGTCCCCATGCGTACGCGACTGACCCTCGCGACCCTCGCCCTGACCCTCGCCGCCGCAGGCTGCGGCGGCGACGACGGCGATTCCTCCGACGGCCCTTCGACGCCCGAGCAGGCGATCGAGGCGTCCCTCCGCACCCTCTTCACCACCGACGACGACGAGAACTGCACCCGGCTGGCGACCGCCGGGCTGGTCCGGAGGACCTACGGGTCGGTGGAGAAGTGCCGGGGGGCCGGGCGGCGCAGCGCGAACGCGAGGTCGATCGACGTCGAGCGCGTCCGGGCGTCGAGTGCGCGTGCGTCGGCGCGGGTGACGCCGACCGGGAGCGATCTCGACGGCCAGGACTTCGACGTCCGCCTGCGGCGCGTCGGCGGCGACTGGCGCTTGGACGCGATCGGTCTGCCGAAGAACCAACGGGCCGAGCTGCGCCAGGGTCTGACCGCCGGCCTGCGGTCCGAGCGGTACTCGGCGCGGGTGCAGCGCTGCACGCTCCGGAGGCTCACGGGCGCGGTCCGCCGCCTCGACGTCGTGGACTACGCGAGCGACGAGAGCGACCTCCCGAAGCCGTTCCAGCGCCGCCTCGAGAAGACGCTCATCGCCTGCAACCGCTGATCGTCCGGCCGGGCCCACACCCTCCCGCGATCGGTCAGGAGCTGCGCACCCCTCCGCGGCGGCAGGGCACCCCGGGTGCCGCCTCCGCCGGCCGTGTGCATCGGGCGCGCCGGGCCACGTCCGGGAGTCCGGGACCCGCCTCGGGCGGCCGTCCGCGACGTCCTCTACGACGGCCGCGTCCTGAGCGCCGCCGCGGCGCGCTCGGCGGTCCCCCGCGCCCACGCGCCGGTGGACGCGAACGCCAGGACGACGATCGCCACCGCGCAGCCGGCGACGATCCACCAGCCCGGGTGGCTGCTCTCTGCGACCGCCGCGCCGCTCGTCGCCGTGCCGACCGCGACGGCGCCGACGATCGCGACGCCCAGCGACGACCCGACCTGCCGGCTCGTCGACGCGACCGCCGAGGCGACGCCCGCCTGCTCGGCGGGCATGCCCGAGACCGCGGTGTTCGTGATCGGCGGGTTGACCGAGCCGAAGCCGACCCCGAACAGCACGTAGCTCGCGAACAGCCACGCCACCGACGTGTCGCGCCCCAGTCCGGTGAGCATGATCGCGCTGACCACGATCGCGGCGCCCCCGGCTGCCAGCGACCAGCGCGTCCCGAAGCGCCCGACGATCCTGCCCGTGACCGGCGCGACGACGACCGTGGTCACCGCCATCGGCAGCGTGTAGAGCCCGGCGTGCAGCGGCGACAGCCCGCGCGCCTCCTGCAGGTACAGCGTGTTCAGGAAGAGGAAGCCGCCGAGCGACACGAACGCGAGCACGGCGATCAGCGACGCCCCCGCGAACGGTGCGGAGCGGAAGAACCGCGGGTCGATCAGGGGTTCGTGGCACCGCGACTCGTAGACGACGAGCAGGACGAGGCTCACCGCCGACACCGCCAGCAGGCCGAGGGTCTGCAGCGACGCCCAGCCGGCGTCGGGCGCCTGGATGATCGCGAAGACGACGGTGGCCAGGAACACGATGACGAGGACCTGCCCGACCGGGTCGATCCGGCGGGCGGTCGGAGCCCGCGACTCCGGGACGAACCGGTGGGTCAGGACCATCGCCGCGACGCCCACCGGCACGTTGATCCAGAAGATCGCGCGCCACGACTCGAGCTCCACGAGGCCGCCGCCGACGACCGGCCCGAACGCCATCGACAGGCCGATCATCGCGCCCCAGACGCCGATCGCCTGGGCGCGCTCGCGCGGGTCGTCGAACGTGTTGCGGATGATCGACATCGCGACGGGGTTCAGCATCGACCCGCCGACGCCCTGGAGCATCCGGAAGACGATCAGGAGCTCGATGTTCGGCGCGAGGCTGCAGAGGAGCGACCCGGTCGAGAACACCGCCAGCCCGATCTGGAACATGCGGACGCGACCGATCCGGTCGCCGGTGGATCCCGACAGCATGAGCAGGCTCGCGAGCACGAGCGTGTAGGCCGACACCGCCCACTGCAGCCCCGCGGTCGAGGCGCCGAGGTCCGCGCGCATGTTCGGGAGCGCGACGTTCACCGCGGTGCTGTCGAGCACGACGACGAAGAGGCTCGAGCAGCAGATGGCGAGGATGAACCACCGGCGCGGATCCCGGACGACGTCGGCGGCGGTGGCCGAGCCGGTCGGGGCGGGCTGCTCGGCGGGGGTCACGGCCATCCCCTCCAGTAGACCACCGCGGGCGACCGGACCACCTGGTGACGCGGATCGCGACCCGTGACGCGTGGGCCGTCCGACCGCACCCGACCACCTCGTGCGCACGGAGGAGGCACGGAACGGCCGTCGCCCCTCCGACGTCCGTCGAGTCCGGAGGCCGGAACGTGGCCGGTGCCGGTCAGCGCGGTACCCGTCCGGTATCAGCGCGGCCGACCCCTCCCGACGGCCGACCGGGACGCCGATGATGGGACGGTGAGGGACGATCCGGGGCAGACGCAGGAGCGGGGCGGGACGACGGTCCCGGCCCTCGCGACCACGCCCGAGACCCTGCCCGACGGGCTCTACCGCGAGGTCTTCGAGGGCGCCGCCGCGGGATTCGCGATCACCGCGCTCGACGGACGGGTGATGCGGGTCAACGCGGCGTTCGCGGCGCTCGTCGGTCGGGCCGCCGGCGACGTCCGGGGCCGGCTCGTGCCCGAGCTCGTCCACCCCGCGGACGCTGCGTGGTGGGAGGCCGCCGCGGGCGCGGCGCTGGACGGCTTCCGGGAGCGCTCGGAGTTCGAGTCGCGCTTCCCCCGACCGGACGGGCGCGTCGTCACGGCGTGGCTGGCCATCGCGCTGATCCGCGACGACCGTCGCCGGCCCGTCTGCTTCACCGTCCAGCTCGTCGACGTCACCGCGCGGCGGGTCGCGGAGTCCGAGGCGGTCCTCGGTCGCGCGCGGCAGCGCCTGATCCTCGGGAACCTGCCGGGCACGATGGTCGTGCTCTACGACCCCGACCTGCGCGTCGTCGAGGCGGACGGGCTGACCGGCGACGCGTCGGGCGTCACGCGCGAGGGCGTGCAGGGCCACCACGTCCGCGAGTTCTTCTCCACCGACGACGCGACGCCGATCATCGAGGCCCTGGAGGCCGCCCTGGAGGGGACCCCCGGATCGCTCGAGTACGACACCGCGGACGGCCGGCACTTCCACGTCGAGACGACGCCCTTCGTCGAGGACGACCGCGTCGCCGGGGTCCTCACCGTCTGGCACGACGTGACCGCGCGCCGCGACGAGGAGCGCGCACGACGCGACGCCGACCGCCAGTTCCTGACCCTCTTCGAGCACGCGCCGATCGGGATGGTGCTCGTCGGGCTCGACGGCACGTTCGAGCGCGCGAACGCCGCGGTCAACACGATCACCGGGTTCGACGAGCCGACGCTCCGGGACCTGCCGCCGTTCTCGTTCGTGCACTCCGACGACGTCCCGCTCGTCCAGGAGGCGTTCTCGGCGGTCGGGATCACGAGCGACACGGCGTCGTTCGAGCACCGCATCGTGCGGGCCGACGGCGAGATCCGCTGGGTCCAGGCGCAGGTCACGATCATGCGGACCGACGCCGGCGTGCCGCGCAACATGCTCGCGCAGGTCATGGACGTCACGGACCGCAAGGCCACCGAGGACCGGTGGATCCAGCGCGCCACCCACGACCCGCTGACGGGGCTCCTGAACCGCACCCGGTTCGACGAGGAGCTCGGCGCCCACCTGACGCGGTGCCGGCGGTACGGCGCGACCGGTGCGGCCCTGTTCCTCGACGTCGACCGCTTCAAGGCGATCAACGACACCCACGGGCACGACGTCGGCGACCGCGTGATCGACGTCGTCGCCCGCACCCTGAGCAGCACGCTCCGCGAGTCGGACGTCGTCGCCCGGCTCGGCGGCGACGAGTTCGCCGTCCTCCTGCCCGCGGCCGACCGCGAGCAGGCCGTCCGGGTCGCCGTGAAGGTCGGTGCCGCGATCGCGGGCCTGCGGATCCCGGCGGGGAACGAGCCGACCACGACCCCCGACCGGTCGTCGATCCCGGCGATCACCGCCAGCATCGGGATCCGCGTGCTCGGCGACCCTCTGCCCCTCTCCGCCGCCGACGCGCTGCGCGACGCGGACCGGGCGATGTACGCCGCGAAGGCCGGCGGGCGAGGGCGCTGGGCCGTCCACGCGGCCGACACCCCGGCGGCGCGGCGCGACCGCTGCTGACGACGCCGCGTTCCGGAGGCAGGGCGCGGCGAGGAGGAGGTGAGGCACGGCGCGCGGGAGCCGCGCACGGGAGGCCGGGCGCGGCGCGCCGGACCGCACGGGGATGCCGGGACGCGCCTCAGCCCGGGCAGCCCGCGCCCCAGAGCCCCAGGCGAGCGGCCCGGGCGTGGCGCTCGGCGTGCTCCAGCGCGGGGAGCAACGTGAGGTCCTGCCCGCGGGCGTCGACGCGGGCGAGTCCGGCCTCGACCTGCACGAACGCGAGGTCGCGGGAGCCGTCGGACGGCTGGACGTAGCGCAGCAGTCGGCCCGCGCCGTCGCGGTCCGGCGCGGGCGGGTCGCGGATCAGGTGCACCAGGCGATGGTCCGCAGCCCACCGCGTCGCGTTCGCGGCCGCCTCGTGCCCGCACGGCTGCGCCGACGTGCCCGCGCCGACGTCCGCCGGGGCGGCGATCCCGAGGACGCCCACGCGCTCCGCCCGCCCTTCGGCACGGACGATCAGCGTGTCGCCGTCGACGGCCCGGACGACGTGGTCGTCCCCGGTGATCGAGCGGAACGAGCGGTCGCGGTCCCTGCGGTCTCCGGTGGAGAGCACGACCGCCGCCACGACGCCGCACACGGTCGCGAGGCCGAGGAGGACGCGGAGGAGGGTGCCGGAGGTCGAGCCGCGGAGGGGACGCATGGGACGGACCCGCAGGCTAGTGGGCTCACGACGCACGAACTTCCCGCAACGTGCGGGAAACCGCTGGTCCGCACGTCCGATTCCGCCGCCCGTCGTGCGAACGTGTGTTCGCATGAGGCCGTCCGGCAACCGCACTCCCGACCCCGGCCAGGACCGCCTGCAGATGGCCCTCCGCGCCCGCAATCCCGACCGCGCGCTCGAGGCCGCGCGACTGATGGGCGACGTCCCCCTGAGCGCCGCCGCGCAGATCACGTCGCTCCTGGCCGAGCGCGACGACCCGCGCTACGACGTCGCCGCCGCGCGACTGGCCGCCCGCCTGACGCTCGAGCGCCGGCTCGGCCTCGAGGACGCCGACACCGTCCTGACGAGCGTCGCCCGGCTCCCGGACGAGGAGGCCCTCGCCCAGCTGCTCGGGTACTGCCGGCGCGCAACCCCGTGACAGCCGTGGACCGAGGACGACGCGACGGGCGACCCGTCACACCACCTCGCGACAGGTAGTTGTACGGTGAAAGAGTGTCGTCGTCGAGTCCAGCACCAGCGGAGCCCGGCGAGGACCTCCGGCTCCGGCGCGGGTCCGACGACTACCGGCGGCTGTCGATCGCGATGTTCGCCGCGGGCCTGGCGACGTTCGCGCTGCTCTACACGACCCAGCCGCTGCTGCCGCTGCTCTCGCGCGAGCTGCACGTCAGCTCCGCCACCTCCAGCCTGACGCTCGCCGCGACGAGCCTCGGCGTCACGGTCTCGCTGCTGCCGGCCGGGTGGCTGTCGGACGCGTGGGGCCGGACCCGCGTGATGAAGCTGTCGCTGATCGGGTCGGCGGTCCTGATCATCCTCGCGGCGGCGTCGCCGAACTTCGAGGTCCTCGTCGGCATCCGCTTCCTCCAGGGCGTCGCGCTCGCCGGGCTCCCCGCGGTGGCGATGGCGTACCTCGTCGAGGAGGTCCACCCCTCGTCGCTCGGCAGCTCGATCGGGCTCTACATCGGCGGCAACGCGATCGGCGGGATGGCCGGCCGGCTCGTCGGCGGCGCGTTCGCGGACCTCGGCGGCTGGCGCGTGTCGCTCCTGGGCGTCGGGCTGATCAGCCTCGCCTGCACCGCGGTCTTCCTGAAGCTCGCTCCCGCGTCGCAGCACTTCACGCGCAAGGCGTTCGCGATGCGGCCGACGCTCACGAGCCTGCGCGACCACCTGCGCGACCCCGGCCAGCTGCGCCTCGACGCGATGGCCGCGCTCCTCATGGGGACGTTCGTCGCGGTCTTCAACGGCCTGAGCTTCCGGCTGGAGGACGCGCCCTACGGCCTCGGCGAGACCGCGATCGCCGCCGTCTTCCTGGTCTACCCGCTCGGGTCGCTGAGCTCCGCGGTCGCCGGCCGGCTGGCCGACCGCATCGGCCGCCGCGCCGTGCTCCCCGTCGGCGTCCTGATCGCGGGGGCCGGGCTCGCCCTGACCCTGCTGCACCCGCTCCCCCTCGTGATCCTCGGCATCGCCGTCCTCACCATCGGCTTCTTCGCCGCGCACTCCGTCGCCTCGAGCTGGGTCGGCCGCCGCGCCGCGCACGCGCCGGCGCAGGCCTCGGCCCTCTACCTCCTCGCGTACTACCTCGGGGCGTCGATCGCCGGACCGCTCGGCGGCACCGCGTGGGACAGCGGCGGCTGGAACGAGGTCGTCCTCGTCGGCGCGGTCCTCCTCGTCCTGGCGTTCGTCGTCTCGCTCCGCCTGCGCGGCACCCCGCCGCTGCGGCAGCCGGGCGAGCCGGAAGCGCCGGTCGTCGTCTAGGGGATGAGGGCCGGGCCCCGACCCGAGCGACGCGGGTCCGGGACGCGCCGGACCGCGGCGGGGCCCGGGCCACCCGGAGGGGATACCGTCCACGACCGATGCCCGCGACCCGTCAGCGCCCGTGAGCGGCGCCGCGCACGGCGGCAACGAGGAGCTGCTCGGCCTCGACACGCCGCTGCACCGCCTGCCGCCGCAGACGAAGGTCGCGGCGCTCGGGCTGTTCGCGATCGCGGTCGCCCTGACGCCGACCCACGCGGTGTGGGCGTTCGGGCTGCACCTCGTGCTCGTGCTCGCCGCGGCGACGGTCGCGCAGATCCCGCCCGGCGACCTGCTCCGGCGGCTCGTGATCGAGGTCCCGTTCGTGCTCTTCGTCGTCGTGCTGCCGTTCGTGGCGACCGGCGACCGCGTCCACGTCCTCGGGATCCCGCTCGCGACCGACGGCCTGTGGCTGGCGTTCGGGATCGTCGCGAAGGCGTCGCTCGTGCTGCTGGGCACCGCGGTGCTGGCGGCCTGCACGCCGCCGGCGTCGATCCTCGCCGGCGCCGAGCGACTCCACGCCCCGCGGGTGATGACCGCGATCGCCGGGTTCGCGATCCGCTACGTCGAGGTGATCCTCGCCGAGCTCGCCCGCATGCGGACCGCCCGGATCGCGCGCGGGGACGACCCGCGGTTCATCTGGCAGGCCCGGGCGACCATCCGGTCGGCGGGCACGCTGCTCGTCCGCTGCTTCGAACGCGGCGAGCGCGTCCAGCTGGCGATGGTCAGCCGCGGCTGGGACGGCGGCATCCCCGCCGGGCTCCTCACCGCCCCCGCGAAGCCCGCCGAGTGGGCCGGCGCCCTGTCGCTGCCGCTGCTCGCCGCCGCGACGGTGATCGCCGCGCGGCTCGTCGGCGGCTGACGGACGGCGGCGGGGCGGGCGGCCGGGCGGGCCGGGCGAGCCGGGCGGTGCTCGTCGGGTTCGGTACCCCCGCGGTACGCAACCCGACACGAAGCGCCCTGCCGTCTGCGGCCCGCGGTGCTCGTCGGGTTCGGTACCCCCGCGGTACGCAACCCGACACGAGGCGCCCTGCCGTCTGCGGCCCGCGGTGCTCGTCGGACTCGGTACCCCCGCGGTACGCAACCCGACACGAAGTGCCCCACGTCCGCCGCCCGCCGGCGCGCACGTCCGACCGCCGCCTTCCGCCCACGCCCCGCGTCCCACGCCCGCCGTCCGACGGCCCGCACCCCCACGACCCGCCACCCCCGCGGGTACGATCGCGCGGTCCGGCGAGCACCACGGCGAGGGAGACGGTCCGCGATGAGGTACCTGGCGTTGATCTACGGGAACGCGGAGATCTGGAGCGGCGACCCCGAGCGGTTCCGGGCGATGGTGGCCGAGGTCGACCGCTTCAACAGCGAGCTGACGGCATCCGGGGAGATGGCCGCCGTCGAGGGTCTCGGGCACGGGGTCGTCGCGATCCGTGGTGGCGGCGACGGTCCGGTCGTCACCGACGGCCCCTACCTCGAGGCCAAGGAGCACGTCGGCAGCTACTTCCTGCTCGACGTCGCGTCGCCCGAGCGCGCGCTGGAGATCGCGTCGTCCTACCCGGCGCTGACCCACTGCGACGGCGGTGGCCTGGAGCTCTGGCCGCTGATGCAGCCCGGCGGCCCCACGGAGTGAGCGTCGGCGGTCCCGTCGAGGCCGTCCTCCGGGACCTCACCCCGCAGGTCCTCGGGCTGCTCGTCCGCCGCCACGGCGACTTCGCCGCGTGCGAGGACGCGGTCCAGGAGGCGCTGATCGACGCCGCCCGCCAGTGGGACGAGGTCCCCGAGCACCCGCGCGGGTGGCTGATCACGGTCGCGACGCGCCGGCTGATCGACCGGCGGCGGGCGGACGACGCGCGGGACCGGCGCGAGGAGCGGGCGTTCCTCCTCGAGCCCGCCCCCACGACCGACGTGCTCGACCCGGACCGGGGCGACCCGTCCGCGGAGGAGGACGACACCCTCGGCCTGCTGTTCCTCTGCTGCCACCCGGACCTGTCGGCACCGTCGCAGCTCGCGCTGACGCTGCGGTCGCTCGGCGGCCTCGGCACCGACGAGATCGCCCGCACGTTCCTCGTCCCGGAGGCGACGATGGCGCAGCGGATCTCGCGCGCGAAGCAGAAGCTCCGGGGCGCGGCGTTCGGCGTCCCGCCCGCACCCGAGCGTGGCCCCCGACTGGCCGTGGTGCTGCAGGTGATCTACCTCCTCCACACCGAGGGCCACACCGCCGGTGCGGGGCCCGACCTGCGGCGTCCCGACCTCGAGGCCGAGGCGCTCCGGCTGGCCCGCCTGCTGCACGCGGAGCTGCCGGAGGAGGGCGAGACCGCGGGCCTGCTCGCCCTGCTCCTCTTCTCCCACGCCCGCCGCGACGGCCGGACGGACGACGGCGAGCTCGTCGCGCTCGCCGACCAGGACCGGTCGACCTGGGACCACGAGGTGATCGCCGAGGGGGTGGCGCTGATCACCGGCGCGCTGGCGCACCGGGAGCTCGGGCCCTACCAGCTGCAGGCCGCGATCGCCGCCGTCCACGCCGAGGCCCCGACCGCCGAGGAGACGGACTGGCCGCAGATCGTCGCGCTGTACGACCTGCTGCTCCGGATCGCGCCGAACCCGGTGACCGCGCTGAACCGGGCCGTCGCGGTCGGCGAGGCCGACGGACCGCGGGCCGGGCTCGCGGCGCTCGACGCATCAGCGGACGACCCCCGGCTCACCGACCACCACCGCACCTGGGCCGTCCGCGCGCACCTCCTCGACCGCGCCGGCGACCACGACGCGGCGGCCGCGGCGTTCGACGAGGCCGCACGGCGCACCGACAGCCTCCCCGAGCGCCGGCACCTCGAGCACCGGGCGGCGGCGCTCAGGGCCGGACGGGGCTGACCTCCCGGGCCGGTCTCCGCGTGCCCGGCCCCCGTTCGGGGCATCATCCAGCCATGAGCCTCGCCACCCGTCTGCAGGAGCGTCTGAGGAGCACCCTGGGCGGTGGGGCTCCGGGCGTCGCGCTGCCGGTCCCGCCGGTCGGATTCACCGACGGCACGGTCGCGCTGCGGCCCTGGCGCCCGTCGGACGGCCTCGACCTCTCCGCGCTCTGCGACGACCCGGAGATCCACCGGTTCACCGCCGTCCCCCGCGACTACCCGGCGCGCGAGGCGGCCGGCAATGCCGCGTTCGCCGAGGAGCAGCGGCTCGAGGGCCGCGGCGTGCACCTGGCGATCACCGACGCCCACGACGCGGTGCTGCTCGGGGCGATCGACCTGGCCGTCAGCGGGCCGGACCGCGACGTCGGCCGGGTGTCGTTCCTCCTCGGCGCCGCCGCACGGGGCGAGGGCCACGCGACGCGGGCCGTGCGGCTGCTCGAGGGGTGGGCGTTCCGGACTGTCGGGGTCGGCGGTCTGGAGCTGCGGCCGCAGCGCGAGAACGCGGCGGCGATCGCGGTCGCCGATCGCTGCGGGTTCGTCCGCGGGACGGACGGGGGCGACGGCCGGGTGACGTTCACCCGGCCGGCGTAGCCGGACCCGCGGCGCGCCGGACGGGCGCCACGGTCGCGGCGGGGTGGCGGGCGACGGGCGCCCGCGCGATCAGGACCAGGGGCCCGACGGCACCGACGGCGGCACGCGCAGCGGGGTCGTCGGAGGCTGTCCCGGACGCGGGGGCTTCACTCGGGCTGATTTTCGCGGCATGAGCAGGCGAAACACGCTCCGCAGGCGTTGCATGACGCGACCGTACACATCAGGGCCGCCGAAGGCAACATAACTCTGCAACCCGACCGGCGTCTCGGGCGGAGCCGACCGTCGCGACCCGTCGGCGCACCCCGACGTCCGTCCGTGCGACCCGTCGATCCGCCCCCGCACGCGTACGGTGCTCCGGTGCACGTGGCCCGGCTCGTTGTCCTCGCGATCTGCTGCTCGCTCGCCGCGGCGGGGTGCGGCGGGTCCGCGGCGTCCGGCGACGAGACTCCGGAGCAGGTCCGGGCGACGCTCCACCGCTACTTCGTCGCGCTCCGGGACGGCGACGGCGCGGCGACGTGCGGTGCGCTGACCGCGACCGGGCGACGCTGGCTGACGTCGGCGTTCGCGCGGAGCGCCGGCGGCGGTGCTCCGGTCTGCGAGGAGGCGATCGTGCTCTTCGCCGGCGCGCGGAAGCAGCTCGAGGCAGCCGGGGATCGCGAGGGGACCGTGCAGCGCCTCGGCCTGGAGCTCGGCGTGAACGCCACCAGCACCGTCGACGGCATGTCGGTCGAACGCACCGGCGACCGTGCCACGGTGACGATCGACGTGCTGCCCGAGCACCCGACCATGCGCCGGGTGGACGGTCGCTGGCTGATCGACGGCTTCGGCGACTGACGACGCCCGGGATCCGGCACCGGGGTCGCACCTGGTCGGCATCCGACCGTCGCCGACCGTGCCTCCCGCGGCCGGGCACGCCGGGGTCGCACCTGGTCGCTCTCCGACCATCGCCGACCGCGGTGCCCGCGGCTGCCGTCCGTCCGCCGGCGCAGGCCCGATTCCCCGACCGTCCGCGGCCCGACGGACCTCGACGCCGGAGCGGGAGCGCGACAGAACGGGGGCCGGGTGCATCCGCCGGGCCGTCGACGCCGTTCCCAGTGCATCGGAGTCCGGCGCCCCCGCCGGGTCCCCACTCCCCCATCCGCCGACCTGGAGCTCGCACCGTGCGACCCATGCATGTCCCCGTCCCGGGCGCCGCCCAGCGCCTGCTCCGACCCGTGCTCGACCGGGTCCCCGCCGTGGTCGACCGCGCCGTCCGCGTCGAGACCGCCGTGCACGACTTCAGCGTCCGGCGGAGCGTCCTGATGCTGCGGATCTCGCTCGGCTTCGTCTTCATCGTGTTCGGCGTCCTGAAGTTCTTCCCCGGCCTCTCGCCGGCGCAGCAGATCGCCGAGCAGACGACCGCCGTCCTGACCTTCCACCTCGTGCCGGTCAGCGGCCTGCTGTTCGTCGTCGCGTTCGTGGAGGTCCTCGCCGGGATCCTCCTGATCCAGGGGCGGTACATGCGCGCGGTCGTCTGGCTGCTCCTGTTCGAGATGGTCGCGATCCTGTCGCCGCTCGTGACCCTCCCGGGCGAGCTCTTCAACGGCCCGCACCACCTGCCGAGCCTGCTCGGGCAGTACATCCTCAAGGACGTCGTGCTCTTCTCGGGCGTCCTCGTCCTCGCGGCCCACACCCGCCGGGGGAGCATCGTCGTACCGCAGGACGACGAGCGCACGGACGTCGCCGCCGCGGCATCCCCGGTGCCGGCGGGCTCGGCACCGATCGCCGTCGCCGGACCGGCCGGGACGCCCGTCGCCGCGCTCGCCCCGGTGTTCGTCGCGGCCGCCGACGACACCGCCTCGGCCGGACGCCCGCCGGCGACGCCGGTCCCGGCGTCCGTCCCGGCTGCCCGCTCCCGTGCCCGCCGAGCGCGAGGTCCGCAGCCGACGTTCGCCCGTGCGTGGCCCACGCCGACCGCGACGGCCGTACCCGGCGCGCGCCCCGGCCGGACCTCCCCGGTCCTCACCGCGTCGGCCTTCGTCGCCGTCGGGCTCCTGGCGCTGACGAGCCGGAGCATCGCGCCGACGCCGTCGCGCTGACGGGCGTCCAGCGGCCGGCGCCGGCTCGACCGTCAGAACCGGCGGATCGCCACCCGGATCCGCTGCTGCTTCCCCGACCCGGACGGCCAGGCGGTCAGCGCCCAGCGCCCGGCCGACCGCACCACCCCGGAGGCGCCGCCCTGCGAGCCCGCGCGGGCGGGGGCGGACAGCGGCGAGATCCGGCCGGTCGGCCCGACGATCCGGGCGTGCCAGGTCGAGCGCGATCCCGTCGCGCCGAGCTGCTCCCATGCGACCAGCGCCCGCCCGCCGCTGAGCGGGGTGATCGCCGGTGCCTGCACCCCGGCGCGGGCCAGGCGCGCGGCCGGTCGCAGACCGGAGGGCGCGAGGACCCGGGACACCAGGCCACCCCCGCGGCCCTTGCACGCGCGACCACTCGCTCCGCAGTCGTCCTCGCGGTCCGTCGTCCAGACCGAGGCGGCCAGGTCCGTGCCGACCGGCGCACCGTCGAAGACCCCGACGAAGTTCCCGTCGACGGCCGTCACCGCCGTCCCCGGGTCCGCACCGGCGAGCCCGGACGCCACGGCGCCCGTCCCGTCCCCCGTGTCCCCGGCGACGACCGTCCGTCCCGCCGAGCTCGTGCGGACGCCGAAGTCGCGGAAGAAGGTCTTCGCCGGACCGAACGGGAGCGGCGGCCCGAACGTGCCGCCGTGCGGCCGCACGTGGACGTTCGAGCGCTGGTCGGGGGTGTCCTCCGCCGTCGCGAGGACGGCGCGACCCGTGGCGTCGACCTGCAGCGTCCGGTCGGTCAGCGGGCCGACGTTGCCGCGCCCGAGGTCCTGCTCCGGCGCGTCGGGGTTGCCGGCGGCGTCGAGGTGCTGCGTGACGACGTGGACCGGGTCGCCCCCGAGCTTCCCGGGCAGGCGCTCGTAGGCGAGCTGCCAGCCGCCCGTCGGGTCGAAAGCGGCCGCCACCCCCTCGGAATAGAACTGCGGCGCGGGGATCGAGAGGTGCTTCCAGGGGCCGTCGGCGGTGGCACGGACGTCGACCTCGACCGTCTTCGCGGTCGCGGTGTTGCCGTCGGCGTCCACGCCGCTGACCGCGGCCGGCCGGATCACGAGGACGGCCCCGCCCGGCCCCACGGCGAGATCGCCGCCGAACTGCGGCGTGCTCCTGCCGGGGATGCGGTGGACCTTCCACGCGCCGCCGGACCCGGCGCGCGTCCGGACGACGATGCCGCTCTCGGCGTTCGTGACGATCGTCGCGGTGCCGTCGTCGGCGACCGCGGCGGCGCCGAGACGGACGGTCGAGGCGTCGACCGACGGCGCGGCGGACCACCCGGCCGCCGTGGCGCCCGGCGCGGACGCCCCGGCGACGGCGAGACCACCGGCGGCGAGGAGGGTGAGTGGGATGCGGGGGGAGCGCATACGGAGTAGAACGCGCCGGTGACCCCGGAGTTGTGGTGCGCGAGCAGCCGCGGCGCCGGATCAGGCCTGGAGGCCGGCGACCGCCGCGCCGACCGTGCCCGCGCTCATCGCCGAGAACGACAGCACCGTGACGACGCGGTAGCCGAGGGTGCCGGACGCCGACTCGCGCCACGCCATCGGGAGGAACAGGAGCGGGTTGACGACCGCCCCGGCGATCAGGACGACGCGGTTCCACGTCGCCAGGTCGGGCAGGACCGCGCCGACCGCGATCAGGATCACGCCCATCACGATCAGGTCGATGTGGGCCTGCAGGAGCCTGCCCGGGCTGGTGATCCCGGCTCTGCGCAGGACCTCGGGGTAGGCGACCTTCAGCATCACGACCCAGCCCGACAACGCACCGACGGCGAGCTCGATCAGACCCGCCTGGACGACGACGTTCACGACGCGGGCGGCCGCGCGGCCCGCTCGCCGTGCACGGCCCGGTCGATCGGGGGCCGCATCTCAGCGGTCCCCGGCCTCGAGCTCGTCCAGCCACTGCAGCCGGCCGGCGACCGGGACGTCGTAGACGGCGGTCGGTGCCGACGAGAGCGGGATCACGGTCGCCACGACGTCGTCGTCGAACAGGTCGATCCGGCTGAGGCCACCGATGTCGTCCCACGCGCGCATCTGGCCTTCGGGCGGCAGCGGGTCGCTCGTCACGCCCAGGGCCGGGGCCGACCAGACCGGGATCCGCGCGAGCGTGCCCGCGGACACCGCGTGGGCATGGCCGCAGACCATCATCCGGACGTCCGTGCCCTTCACGACGCGCCGTAGGCGGTCGGGGTCCCGCAGGCCGATCCGCCCGAGCATCGGGTGCACGGTCGGGATCGGCGGGTGGTGCAGCGCCAAGAGGGTGCCGTGCTTCGCGTCCTTCGCCAGCACGTCCTCGAGCCACTCGAGCTGTCCGGCCCCGAGCTCGCCGTGTGGGCGCCCCGGGACCGTCGTGTCGAGCCCGACGATGCGCAGCCCGTCTACCGTGATCGCGCGGTGCAGCGGCTCGCCGTCGAGCATGCCCTCGCGGAACGGGCCGGCGAGGTCGTGGTTGCCGGGGATCGCCAGGACCGCCGCGCCGAGCTCCGCCGCGACGGGGTCGACCGCCGCCCGGACCCGCGCGTAGGACTCGGGGCTCCCGTCGTCGCTGAGGTCGCCCGTGAGGAGCAGCGCCAGTGGCCGGACCTTCGAGAGCAGGATCGTCTCGAGGGCGAGCGCGAGCCGGACGTCGGCGCCGGACTCCTCCGCCACCAGGTGGGGATCGGAGAGCTGCAGGACCGTGCGTTCCGGGTGGCGCATGGATGGACCGTACGAGGCGCGGGGGCGGATCGGTCGTGCGCGGTCGCGGCGACCCGTTCGCGGGGCGCCTCGCGGGGCCTCCGGGGCCGGTCGCGGCCCCGTCCGTCCACCACCTGTCGCGCTCGTCGCAGCGATCGGGTATCGTCGTTAACCAGTGAGGGTCCTTGATCGGGGGATTCGGGGTCCTCACGTGACGCGCGGCACCGCGCCCGATCCATGAGGCACCGCGAGGTGGGATCGGTCGGCGCGGGAACGCCGGCAGGAGCTTCGCTCGGCCGAGAACCAGTGCCGGTGGCCCTTCGGGACCACCGGCACCGCGTCGTTCTGCGGGACGCGTCGACCGCCTAAGGTGCGGCCATGGGCGCACGCGAGGAGGACCGGGAGAAGGCCGCGGCCGCCGATGCCGCCGCCGGGCTGGTCGACGACGGGATGCTCGTCGCCCTGGGTTCGGGGTCGACCGTGGCCCTGGTCGCCGCCGCGCTGGGCGCCCGCGGATCGAGGGCCCGCTTCGCGGCGGCCTCCCCCGCCACCGCGACCGCCGCGACCACGGCCGGCCTGTCGCTCGTCGACGCCGCCTCCACCGGCCGCTACGACCTGGCGCTCGACGGGGCGGACCAGGTCGCCGCCGACGGCTGGGCGATCAAGGGCGGCGGCGGGGCCCACACCCGTGAGCGGATCCTGATCGCGGCGGCGGACCGCTTCGTCTGCGTGGTCGGGTCGTCGAAGCTCGTCGACCGCCTCTCGTGGCCGGTGCCGCTGGAGCTCCAGCCCTTCGCCCTCGCCGCGACGCTGGAGCGCCTGCCGCGCGCGACGCTCCGGGACGCCCCGCCGACCGCGGACGGCGGCGTCCTCGCCGACCTCGACGCCGACCTCACCGACCCCGGCGCTCTCGCCGCCCGCCTCGACGCGACGCCGGGCGTGATCGACCACGGCCTCTTCGCCCCCGACGTCGTCCGTGAGCTGCTCGTCGCCCACGGGGACGAGGTCGAGCTGCTGGCGCGGTGAGTGCGGCGCCGGCCCGGCGCTCAGCCGGCGGCCGCCACGTCCAGCACCACCGCGGCGTCCGCCACCGGCGCCCGGTCCGCGTCGACCGCGGCCACGTTCAGCAGCCTCGTGGTGCCTCGGGTCCATGCGCCGCGATCCTCGTGGATGTGGCCGAAGATGCAGGCCTTCGGCGCGACGCGGTCGATGCAGTCCAGCTGGGCGGTGCTGCCGACGCGGTCGCCGCCCGTCGTCCGGTCGCCGTAGCCGCGCGGCGGGCCGTGGACGACGAGGACGTCGGTGTCGTCGGGGACCCGGGCGAAGCGCTCGGTCAGGAACGCCTCGTCGGCGTCGCCGCGGGGCGCGTTGAACGCCCAGTCGAAGAACCACGGCGTCCACGGCACGCCCCAGAACCGGACGCCGTCGATCGCGCAGCCGGAGTCCTGCAGGTAGGTCCAGGGCAGCTCGGGCGGGCGGACCGGGCCGTCCTCGAACACGTCGTCGTGGTTGCCCGCGATGCCGACGATCCGTCCTGCCGGGCGCTCGGCCAGCCACGGGCGGAACGTCGCGTGGAGCCAGGCGGCCTGTCCGGGCGGGTCGTGCACGAGGGGGAACGGCACGAGGTCGCCGGCGATCACGAGGACGTCGCACTCCGGGGTCTCCGGCAGGTGCCCGTGGAGGTCGGCGATCGCGGCGATGCGCACGGGCCGATCGTCGCACCTCGGACGGCGGGCGTCGCCCGCGGCCGTTCCCGCGCGCACCGGCACCCGCCGCCGCAGCGTTCCGCCCGCGCGGTCGCAGACCACGCCCGGCGAGGGCACGTCACCGCAGCCTTCGGCCCGCGCGGTCGCAGGCAGCAGGGGCACCGTGGGCACCGCGCGATCCGCACCTTCGCCGTCGCGCGCGGCCAGGCAGCGGCGGAGGGTCCCGACCGGCGCGCGCCGGCCGGGGCCCCGCCGTCACCGCCCGAGGTCCCGCCTCACGGTGCGGACGACGGCAGGACCGTGATCGTCGTCGTGCCGCGCGGGCCGTCGGACCCGGACTCCGCGGCCAGGACGACGAACGTCACGATCGTCGCCGTCAGCATCAGCGCGAAGAGGGCGGTGACGACCTGCAGCGAGGTGATCCTCCGCCCCGTCGTGGGTGATGCGCCGGTCGACCGATCCATGGTGGTCATGGTGGCGTACCCGAGCGATCTGGCGCTTCGGCGTTCACGGGTCGACCGATCGGCTGATCCGCAGCTCATCCGGCGCAGCACCGGATCCACCCGGCAGGTCGATGTGCTCCCGGCCCCGCGGCAGCAAGGTGGATGTCGCACCGCACGACGACCCCGGAAGGACGGACCCGATGCCGATCATCGAGGTGGACCAGTTGCACAAGCGCTACGGGAGCACCGTGGCCGTGCAGGACGTGAGCTTCAGCGTCGAGGAGGGCGAGATCTTCGGGATCCTCGGCCGCAACGGCGCGGGCAAGACGACGACGGTGGAGTGCCTCGCCGGGCTCCGTGCCCCCGACGGCGGTCGCGTCCGCGTCGCGGGCCACGACCCGCTGACCGACACGGCACCCGTCCGCCGGATCGTCGGCGTCCAGCTCCAGGACGCCGCGCTCCCGGACAAGCTGCGGGCCGGGGAGGCGGTCGACCTCTACGCCTCGTTCTACGACGAGCCCGCCGACCCGCGGGCCGTGCTCGGCGCGCTCGGGCTGGCCGACAAGGCCGACACCCGGTTCAAGGACCTCTCGGGCGGCCAGCGGCAGCGGCTGTCGATCGCGCTCGCGCTCGTGGGCCGGCCTCGCGTCGCGATCCTCGACGAGCTGACGACCGGCCTCGATCCGCACGCCCGGCGCGAGACCTGGGCGCTCGTCCGGCAGATCCGCGAGATGGGTGTGACCGTCGTCCTCGTCACCCACGTGATGGAGGAGGCCGAGCGGCTTTGCGACCGCGTCGCCGTCATCCACGACGGCCGCGTCGCCGCCCTCGACACGCCCGCCGGCCTGATCGCCACGGCCACCGACGGCGGGCCCCGCGCGTCGCTCGAGGACGCGTTCGTCGCGCTCACCGCGCCGGCGGACGCGGACGGCGCGCGGCCCTGGCCGTTCCCGTTCCCGGTCGCCCGCTGACCGGCCGACCGCGTCGGCCGGGGTCACGAACGGTCGCCCAGCGACCACGAGTGACCTCCACCCACCGACCACCGACGACCGCGGTCCCGAATGGTCGCCCACCGACCACCCGTGACCTCCGAACCGCCCACCACCCCCGAAGGAGTCCCCCATGTCCACCACCGCCACCCCCGACGCCCTCTCCCCCACCACCGCGCGCGGCCCGTCCCCCGGCCGACGCCGCCGGCCGTCGCAGCTCCTGCGCACCCAGGCGCGGCTGTTCCTCCGCGAGCCCGTGACGCTGCTCTGGACGCTCGCGGTGCCGCTGATCATCCTCGTGGCGATCGGCGCGGCCGCCGGCGGGAAGCACGAGCAGGACCTCGGCGGCCTGCGGGTGATCGACACGTACGTCCCGACGCTGGCCGTGTTCTCCCTGGCGATGCTGGCGGTCAACGTGCTCCCGCCGACGCTGGCGACCGACCGCGAGCGCGGGATCCTCCGGCGGCTGGCGACGACCCCCGTCCGCCCGAGCCGGCTGCTCGCCGTCCAACTCGTCATCCACGCGGCGGTCGCCGTGGTGTCGCTGCTCGCCGTCGTCGCGGTCGGTCGCCTCGCGTTCGACGTCGCGCTCCCCGACCCGTTCCCCGCGTTCCTCGTGATCCTCGTCCTGACCGGCGCGTCGCTCCTGGCGATCGGCGTGCTGATCGCCGCGATCGCCCCCACCGTCCGCGCCGCCAACGGCCTGGGCGCCCTCGCGTTCTTCCCGCTGATGTTCTTCGGCGGCCTCTGGATCCCCCGCGAGACGATGTCCGACACCCTGCGGCACGTCAGCGACGCGACCCCCGTCGGCGCCGCGGTCGGCGCGTTGCAGGACGTCACGACCGGCGGCACGTGGCCGTCGGTCGGGGCGCTCGGGGTCATCGCCGCGTGGGGGATCGTCGTCGGCGTCCTCGCCACCCGCCACTTCCGCTGGCAGTAGGGTCGCGGCCAGGATCCCCCGTGCTGCAGGACGACGCGACCCCTCCCCCGCTCGCCGACCGGCTGCGCCACGTCGAGCCGCCGGCGTTCGGCGCGATCCAACTGGCGCTGCTCCTGATCTCGACGGTGCTGGCCGCCGCCACGGACGACCCGTCCGACGGCCGGCTCGCCGCCGAGCTCGGGCTGAGCGCTCTCGCCGCCGTCTGGGTCCTCGTCGGTTGGCGGTGGCGGCGGCCGCAGTGGTCGGTCGCGACGCCCGCCGGCACCGCGCACTTCGTCGTGCTGCTCGTGCTGACCGGGGCGCTCGTCGCCCTCTCGCCGCTCTACGGCTTCTTCGCGTGGACCGGCTACCTGTTCGTCGTCCGGGCGGCGAAGCGCCGCCGGTTCCTCCTGGCGGTCGCGCCGGTGGCGATGATCTCGGCCTGGTCGCAGACGGGCGGGACCGCGGGCGACTCGGCCGGCGACCTCGCCGTCTGGGTGCTCCTGGCGGTCGTCAACACGGCGGTGGCGGGGACCGTCATCTGGTTCTCGTGGGTCGGCAAGGAGCAGGACGAGCACCGCCGGCGGGCACTCGCGGACCTGACGGTCGCGCACGCCGAGCTCGAGCGCTCCGCGGCGGAGAACGCGGCGCTGCAGCAGCGGCTCGTCGAGCAGGCCCGCGAGGCCGGGATCCAGGACGAGCGCGGCCGGATGGCGCGCGAGATCCACGACACGCTGGCCCAGGGCCTCGTCGGGATCGTCACGCAGCTGGAGGCCGCCGAGCAGGCCGACGAGCGCGGCGGCGACTGGCGCCGGCACCACCGCACCGCGGTCGCGATGGCGCGCGAGGGCCTGACCGAGGCCCGGCGCTCCGTCGACGCGCTGCGTCCCGAGGCCCTGCAGGACGCCCGGCTGCCCGACGCGCTCGCCGACGTCGCACGCGAGTGGTCGGCGCGGCACGAGGTCCGGGTCGAGGTCACGACGACCGGCGACGCCCGCCCGCTGCGCCCCGAGGTCGAGGTGACGCTGCTGCGCACGGCGCAGGAGGCCCTCGCGAACGTCGCGCGCCACGCGTCGGCGGACCGCGTCGGCCTGACGCTCTCGTACATGGGCGACCAGGTCACGCTCGACGTCCGCGACGACGGCGTGGGGTTCGACCCGGAGGCGTGCGCGCGGGAGCTCGCAGCGCGCGACGGTCGAAGGGCGGACGGGCGTAACGGCGACGGATCGCACGGCCCGACGGCGACCGAAGACACGGACGGACCGCACCGCCCGACAACGGCGACCGGCGACACGGCCGGACCGCACGGCCCGACGACGGGCGCCGCAGACCCGGACGCCCGGAGGACGGCGGACGGTGACCCGCCTCGCGACCGCGCCGCCCCCGGCCACGAGGGCGGCTACGGCCTGATCGCGATGCGCGAGCGCGTCGCCGGCCTCGACGGGACGCTGGAGATCGAGTCGGAGCCCGGAGGGGGCGTCGCGCTGTCGGCGACGGTCCCGGCGCGGTTCCCGGAGGAGACCGCATGACCGACGACGTCCCCGCGCCCGTCAGCCTCCTGATCGTCGACGACCACCCCGTCGTCCGCGACGGGCTCGGCGGGATGTTCCGCGGGGCCGACGGGTTCGAGGTGCTCGGCACGGCGTCCGACGGCGCCGAGGGCGTCGAGCTGGCGCTGCGGCGGAAGCCCGACGTCGTGCTGATGGACCTGCGGATGCCGGGCACCGACGGCGTGACGGCGATCGGCGAGCTCCGCCGACGCGGGTCGACCGCGCACGTCCTGGTCCTGACGACGTTCGACACCGACCGTGACGTGCTCCCCGCGATCGAGGCCGGCGCGACCGGCTACCTGCTCAAGGACGCACCGCGCGAGGACCTCTTCCGCGGCGTCCGGGCCGCCGCGCGCGGCGAGTCGGTGCTCGCCCCGTCGGTCGCGGCGCGCCTGCTCGGCCGGGTGCGAACGCCGGAGCGCGACCCGCTCACCGACCGCGAGCTCGAGGTCCTGAAGCTCGTCGCCCGCGGCACGACGAACCGCGAGGCCGCCAAGACGTTGTTCGTCTCCGAGGCGACGATCAAGACCCACCTCCTGCACCTCTACGCGAAGCTCGACGTCGGCGACCGGGCGGCCGCGGTCGCCGCCGCCTACGAGCGCGGACTGCTGACGCCGGGGCAGCTCGGCGAGCCGTGAGCCGCACACGGCCGGGCCGCGCGCCGGGACGTCTCGTGCTCCGCCACCAGCGACCGTCCTGAAGCGCCTCCGCCGACCTTCGCGGAAATCGGGTGTCACAGCTTTCGGGTGCTCGACACTCCCCGGGCAGATGGCCAGTTCGTCCCTCGCCCGGTCGCGCACCGAGCCCGTGCAGTTCACCGCCTTCTACGAGGCCGAGGCCTCGCGGGTGCTGCGGTTCTTCGCGCGTCGCGTGCTCGACGGGGAGGTGGCGCTCGATCTGACCGCGGAGACGTTCGCGCAGGCGTTCGCCGCCCGTGGGCGGTTCCGTGGCGCGGACGACGAGGACGGGCGCGCGTGGTTGTTCGCGATCGCCCGCGCGCAGCTGGCGGCCTTCCTCCGTCGCGGGTACGCGGACCGCGCGGCGCAGGCGCGGCTCGGGCTGGAGCGGCCACCGGTCACCGAACAGGACCTGCTCCGCGTCGACGAGCTGGCCGGGCTGGCGGAGCTCCGCGAGGCGGTCACCCGAGCGCTCGCGCGGCTGCCCGCCCGCCAGCGCGACGCGGTCCGGCTGCGCATCGTCGACGAGCTCGACTACCCCGAGGTCGCCCAACGACTGAACGTCAGCGAGCAGACCGCACGCGCCCGCGTCTCGCGGGCCCTGCGGCGGCTGGCAGAGGAGGTGTCGCCCGCATGAGCGACCTGCACGACGTCCCGTTCCTCGTCGCGTTCGGCGAGGAGCTCGATCGGATCGCGACTGCGACGCCGCCCCCGGTCGCGCCGGGGCGACGCCGGTGGCGCCTGCCGATGCTGGTGCTCCCGGTGGCGATGCTGGCCGTGGGCGGCACGTCCGCGGCCGGGACGCTGCTGGTCCTGGACGGCTCCCCGATCCCCGGGTTCGCGCGCTCCGACGACGCCGCCCAGATCCGCCCGACCCTGGGGACCGCCCGGATCGCCGCGCTGCGGGCCCCGGATCCCGATCGGACCGCGGCCCCGTGGACGCTGCGTCTGTCGACGTCGGGGGACCTCAGCTGCGTCGCGGTCGGCCAGGTCGAGGGCGACCGCTTCGGCCTCGTCGGGCTCGACGGGCGCTTCCGCGGACTGCCGGTCCGCGGCGGCGACTCGTGCGCGACCGCCCCGCGCCCGGGGGCGCCGATCGCCGGAGCGCGGACCCTCGCCGGGAGCGACCGCGACGAGGTCCGCACGGTGCTCTACGCGGACGGGGGCGCCGACCTGACGGCGGCCCGCGTCCGCCTGCCAGGCGGCGAGAAACGCGACGTGCCGGTGTCCGACGGCGCGACCGTCGCGGTCCTGCGCGGCTATCCCGAGGACGCCCGCCCCACGCTGGAGCTCGAGTGGCGCGACGGGAAGCGCTTCCGCCAGACGTACGGTGCCAGCGACCTCGTGATCCCCGACCCGTACGGCGGCCCGGCGTGGAAGACCGAGGCCGGGGTCTTCGATCGCGGCGTGGGGCGCACCATGCCGTTCTGCTTCCGCGTGCTCCCGGCACGCGAACCGGTGCCCTACTGGGGCGGTCCGGCGATCTGCGCCGGCGGCAAGCGCCGCGTGCTGTTCGACGTGCTCACCCTGCGGCCGGGGCAGGGCGGTCCGGCCCGCGGCTTCGCCACGCGCTGGCGCTGGCGCGGCCCGGCCCGCACGTTCATCGCCGGTGCCAACCTGCCGGTCCGGTCCCTCACGCTCACCCTGCCGGACGGCACCCGACGACCGCTCGGGACCAACCGCGTGGGGCGGATCCTCGAGGTCCTGCCGGCCACCCCGACCGGGGACGTCTCACGGGTCCGCATCGACGCCGTCCTGAAGGACGGCACCACCACGACCTATCGCCCGGGGCAAGGCGTGACCCGGCGCTCCGGAGGACTGCGATGACCACCCGCCCCCTGCTGGTCCTTCCCGCGATCGCCGTCGCCGTCGGTGTCGCGGCAGGCGTCCTCAGCAGTCGCGACGACGGTCCCCGACCGACGGTCCCCGTCGCGCTCGCCGCGGCATCGGGCATCGCCGACGGGCCGACCCGTCTGCCGCGCATCAGCCCGCTGCAGGCGCCTTCGACGCCGAGGATCGTGCTCCGGCGGCGGGACCCCGGCGGCGGGGCGGACTGGGCGGTCCGCAGCTTCACCGCGAAGGCGTACGGCGGAGCGGGGCGGATGCCGTGCCTGCAGCTCGGGCGGATCCGCGGCGGTCGGTTCGGCTGGATCGTCCCGGGCCAGACCCGGCTGCTCGCGCAACCCCTGACGGGCTACGGCGACGTCACGACCTGTCAGCAGCGGGGCCGGGACGACCCGAGCGTCCGGCTGATCACGCTCGCCGCCTATCCGATCGCGGGCCGCCCGCGCATCACGGGCACGCTCGTCTGGGGCACCGCGGGCCGCACGCGGTCCCGGCTGCGGGTGCGTTTCGGCGGCGCGCGCCTCACCGCGCGCGGCACCGCTCCCTTCCTGCTCTTCGGTACCCGCACGGCCCGAGCCGACGACCTCGGCTACACGGGGGCCGACGGCGCCGGCCGGCGCGTCCACGTGGCCGACTACGCCGCCGCGAGCGGGCCGGCGGGAGGCCACGACCTCCGGATCGTCGCCCGGGCGGCCGACCCCCGCGGGGGCCTGCCGTTCGGCATCGCCGCGGGGAAGGCCGACGACGGACGGCCGTGCGTCACCCACACCGACCAGGTCCTCGAGGGTCGGCTCGGGTTCCCGGACCTGGACTACGGGACCTGGCACGACACGGCCTACTGCTCGGTCGAGCGGGCGATCCCGCGGTCGAAGCCGATGCAGTTCGGCACCGCCGGGGGCGTCGTCGAGGCTCCGCACACCGAAGCCGCGCGCCGCGCCCGGCTGATCGCCGACGCCCTCCGGCTCCCCGCCGGCCGCGTCCTCGTCTACGGACGGGTCCACCCCGACGTCGTCCGCGTCGAGATCCGCTCCCCCGACGACACCCGGACCCTGCTCCCCGGCAAGGACCACGTGATCATCACCGTCTTCGCCGACCAGTTCCCGGCCGGCGGATCGAGCACCGCGACCGCCGTGTTCCGCGACGGGACGAGGAGGACCATGCCGCTCGGGCTGTCGCTCTGAGGCGTCCTGCGTCACCCCGCGCCGAGGAACGCCCGCAGCACCGACTCCTCCGCGAGCCCGTAGACGATCTGCCCGTCGCGCCGGATGAGCTGCGGCACGCCCGGGCGGCCCGTCCGCTGCCAGGCCCGCCACCACCCGTCCGTGGTCGCGGCCTGGGCGTCCGGGGTCAGCTCGCCGAATCCGTGGCGGGCGGCGAGGTCCGCCAGGATCGCCGGGTCGGAGAGGTCGGCGCCTGCGGTCCAGAGGGCGCGGTAGACGTCGAACACGAACGCACGCCCGGCGACGGGGTCGGCCTCCAGGGCCGCGGCGCCCCAGCGGATGGCGAGCGCCGTGTTCGGCTTCCCCGGCGGGACGACGATCGGCAGCTCGGGGGCGAGCGACCGGATCGACGCGACCTCCCCCGCGAGGTCCTCGCCGCCAGGACGGCCGGTGGCGACCATCGGGACCGGCAGCTCGGGCGCGTGCTGCACGCCGAGCCAGCGCACGTGGCCGGCGAGCCCGAGCGCGTGCAGGCGCTCCTCGGTCGCCCAGCAGAACGGGCAGTTGGGGTCCGAGAAGACGACCGCGGACTGCGGCGTCGGCGTCCCGGAGCTCACGCCGGGCCCCGCCGACGGGCGCCGCCCGCACGATTCAAGCGGCCACCGGCTCGTGCTCGAGGCAGTCCACCCGCAGGTCCGAGGGCGGCAGCGGCGCGTCGAGCAGCGCGCAGCGGTGGACGGCGCCCGGCCCCTCGTCGCCCGAGCGGCGGAAGAAGCGGCACGTCGTGCAGGTCCGGGCGACGGACAGCACCCCGCGCTCGTGCAGGCCGCGGATGACGTCGAGCAGGAGCCCGAGCGCGTCGACCTTCACCGGGGTACCGATGCGGGCGAGCTCGGCGCCGACGTCGTCCGCCCACGCCGCCGAGGCGCGCGCGATGTCGCGGCCGCGGTCCGTCAGGTCGAGGAGCTGCACGCGGGCGTCGCCCGGCGACGGCGACGAGGTCACGAGCGCCTTGCGGCGGAGCGCGGCGACCGCGTCGCTGATCGTCGGCTGCGTGACGTCGAGCTCCGCCGCGAGCTGCCCGACGCGCCGGCGCTCGGGCGGATCCGTCGACAGCCGTTGCAGCAACTGGACCTGCACCGGGCTCAGCCCATGCTCCTTCGCCTGCTGCCAGAGCGCGACCCGGATCGCGTGCCCGACGCGCTCCAGGGCACCGGTCAGCCGGGTGTCGAGATCGACGCCGCCGGCCCCGTGACCCGGCGCGGCCTCGGCCGCCGCGTGCCGTTCCGCGGGACGCTCACCCGCTCCGGAGGACTCCATAGGACTCCGAACATACAGCACCACGTCATGTCGGAGTGCATTACATAGGACTCCTTTCTTTCTGCTACCTTGGCGCCGTGGCCGGGCATCGGGTCCGGCCGGAACGAGGAGCACGAGATGCCGCGTCTGACCGTCGTCGACCCCGCCCAGGCCGAGGGCCGGGCGAAGAAGCTGCTGGACCAGGTCCAGCGGGCCCTGGGGGTCACCCCGAACATGATGCGGGCGATGGCCGAGAGCCCGGCCGTCCTCGACGCCTACCTGTCGTTCAGCGGCGCGCTCGGCCGTGGGTCGCTGTCCGGCGCCGCCCGCGAGCAGATCGCGCTCCTCACCGCCGCCGAGAACTCCTGCGGCTACTGCGCCGCGGCGCACACCGTGCTGGGCGGTCGCGCCGGCGTCTCCGACGAGGACCTCGCCGCCGCGATCCACGGCGACGCGTCCGACCCGAGGACGGCCGCCGCACTGCGCCTGGCGCGGGCGATCGTGGCCGAGCGCGGGTTCGTCTCCGACGAGGACCTCGCCGACGCCCGCGCCGCCGGGCTCACCGACGGCGAGGTCGGAGAGGTCGTGGGCAACGTCGCTCTGAACGTCTTCACGAACTACTTCAACTCCGTGGGGCAGACGGAGCTCGACTTCCCGTCCGTCGCGCTGCCCACCGCCTGACCGAGCCCGCCCGGCCGCACGGGCCGGGCGAGCCGCCCGGCTACCGTGTCCCCATGTCGTCCCCGCCCGCCCGCAGCCGCGCCGCCCGGGTCCCGGCCGTCGTGCTGGACGCGGACGGCGGGGAGCGCCGGGGGCCCGAGCGGCTGGCGGGCGAGGAGCCGCTCGAGATCCGGGTCGCCGGTCCCGACGGGGCGGTGGTCGGGACGACGGCGACGATGCGGACGCCGGGCGACGACTTCGAGCTCGCCGCCGGCCTGCTGCGCGCCGAGGGCGTGATCGCCGCCCGCGAGGACGTCGCCGAGATCCGGTACTGCACCGACGTCGACGTGCAGCGCTACAACGTCGTCACCGCCCACCTGCGCCGGGCACCGCGGCGCGACCTGGCCGCGCGGACGCTGATGGCCACGGCGAGCTGCGGGGTCTGCGGGACGGCGTCGATCGACGAGCTGTGCGAGCGCGTCCCGCCGGTCGGGGGCACCGCGGTCGTCGACGCGGCGGTCCTGGCGACGTTGCCGGACGCGCTGCGGGAGGCCCAGCCGCTCTTCCATCGCACCGGAGGCACGCACGGCGCCGGCGTCTTCGCGCTCGACGGCACGCCGCTGGTGGTCCGCGAGGACGTCGGCCGGCACAACGCCCTGGACAAGGCCCTCGGCGCGCGGTTCCTCGCCGGCGCCGACGACCGGGACGCGATCGTCGTCCTCTCCGGCCGCGTCTCGTTCGAGCTCGTGCAGAAGACCGCCGCGGCGGGCATCCCCGTGATCGCCGCCGTCTCGGCACCGTCGAGCCTGGCGGTCCAGACGGCCGGCCGCCTGGGGGTCACCCTCGCGGCGTTCGTGCGCGACGGCCGCGCGACGGTCTACGCCCACCCGCAGCGCGTGCGGGCGGCGTCGGGCGTCGCGGGCTGAGGCCGGGCCCGCACGCCGCCGGGCATCCGGCGCACCGTCCGGCGGTCGCGGCCGGATGGCCCGGTGCGCGGGCGGGCCGACGGCCGAGCCGACCGGCCGACCCGGACGGGCGACCGATCAGCGCCAGGCGAAGTCCTCGGCGGTGCCGGAGCCCGCGCGACGCAGCGTCCGGGTCGCGCCCGACGCCCGGTCGACGGCGACGATCCGGTAGCCGCTCCGCAGGCGGACCCCGAGGTCCCGGGCGCGGGCGAGGAACCGGGTGGCGACGATCGTCCGGCCGTCGGGGGAGAACGCCGGCGACCCGAACGTCCCGCGCGAGACGACGAGGAGCCGCCGCAGGCCGCGACCGTCGGGCCGGACGACGTAGAGGCCGGACCGCCCGTCCCGCGTCACCCCCACGAACACCACCGTGCGGCCGTCCGGCGCGATGTCCGCGTCGCCCGTGAAGGCGAACCTGCGCGCGAGGCCGGGGATCGTCCGCCCCGCTCGCCCACCCCTGGGGTCGAACAGGACCAGCTGCCCGCGACCGTCGTCCGGCCGGTAGGCCGAGAACACGATCGTCCGCCCGTCGGGCGACCACGCGGGGTCCGCGAGCCGCGTGCCCCGCGGCGCGCGTCCGATCGTCCGCCGGCCCTGACCGTCCGCGCCCACCAGCTCGACCGTGCCCGCCGGCCGCTGCGCCAGGTGGTTGCGCGCGACGACCACCGTCCGGCCGTCGGGCGAGATCGCCGGTCCGGTCACGTCGTCCAGCGTCTTTCGCACGACCCGGCGTCGCGAGGACCCGTCGGTCGCCTCGACCACCACCCCGTCGCCGTCGCGGTACGCGATCACGCGGCCGTCGGCCGACACCGCGGGTGCCGTCGCGTCCGCGATCACCCGCCGTCCGCCGGACCCGTCGGGGGCGACGCTGACGATCCGCGGACGGTCGAGGTACCCCGTCGAGCTCCGGAGCTCGTCGAAGGTCCAGGCCGCGAAGACGATGCGCCCGCGGACGGGCTGGGGCCGGTCGTCGTGGTGCGTCACGAGGATGACCGCCCCGATCGCCGTCCCCACGAGCACCGGGAGGCCCACGAGCAGCGGACGACGGCGGGCTCCCACGGATCGGAACCTACCGGCGGCGGGCAGGCGTGGCACGAAACCGAAGCGGCGAGCTCGCGACCCCGCCGCTGTAGGCTGCCGCGATGCCCGGGCTCCCCGACCCCGTCCGCCCTCGATCAGCCGGGAGCGCCGGACCGCGCCGCGACCGATCGCCCCGGGGCGCCGGACCGCGGCGTCGGCGCGCCGCCGCGTCGGCCCTGGTGGTCGCCGGCGCGATCGCGACGGGAGCCCCCGCCGCCCGGGCCGCCGGTTCGTCGCCCGCGAGCGCGACGTCGCCGGCGGCCGGCCGCGTCGCCACGTCGGCGGCCGGGACCACTGCCGGCGGTGCCGCGACCCCGCGCGTCGTCGGCGGCCGCCCGTCGGTGGCCGGGGCGCACCCGGCCCAGGCGTTCCTGACGATCGGCACCGGGACGGTCCGGACGATCTGCGGCGGCACGCTGGTCAGCGCCCGGTACGTGCTCACGGCCGCGCACTGCGTCTTCGGCGCCGGTGGCACGACGGCGACGGCGCGCCTGGGCAGCCTGCAGTCGGGGTCCGGCGGCGCGACGTTCCCGTCCGACGCGATCACCGTCCACCAGGGCTGGAACTCGCAGACCGTCGAGAACGACGTCGCCCTCGTCCACCTGGCGCAGCCCGCGCCGCAGGAGCCCGCGCGGCTCGTGTCCGAGGCCGAGCGCGCCCGGTGGAACCCCGGGGTCACCGGGACGCTCGTGGGCTGGGGGAAGACGGGGAGCTTCGCCGACGGGTCGCCCGACCTCCGCGAGGCCCAGGTGACGATCGTCCCCGACGACGCGTGCGCCCGGAACCTCGGCTCCACGTTCAGGGCCGCGACCCAGGTCTGCGCCGGTGGCGCCGGCACGACCGCCAGCTGCCAGGGCGACTCCGGCGGCCCGCTGTACGCCCCCGGCTCCACCGTCCCGCTGCTCGTCGGCGTGGTCTCCGCGGGTCCGGCCAGCGGCTGCGGCTCCGCCGGGACGCCCGACATCTACGCGCGCATCGGCGGACCGGCGCTGAACGCCTGGATCCGCGCGCGGATCCCCACCGTCGCGATCACCGGCTCCGGCATCGCCGGCCGGCCCGCGACGTTGACCGCCGTCCCGAAGGCCGCGCCCGGCGGGTCGCCGACCCCGTCCGTCACCTGGGACCTCGACGGCGACGGCGCCTACGACGACGCGTCCGGAACCACGATCACCACCACGTTCCCGGCGGCGGGGAACGTCACGGTCGGCGCCCAGGCCGCCTACCCCGACGGCGACCGCGCCACGATGCGGGACCTCGTCGCGGTCGCCGCCCCCGTCCCCGGTGCGGGCTGCACCGCCGACGGCGCGGCGTCCGCCGCACTGCTCAGGCCGACCGGCAGCGTGCGGGTCGCCACCGTCCGCGGCGGGCGGCTCCGCCAGCCGTTCGTCTGCCAGTACGCGGCCCGGGTCACGACGACGGCGACCGTCGACGCCCGCACGGCGAAGGCGCTGGAGCTCCGCTCCCGCACGATCGGCACCGGCACCGCCCGCCTCGCCGCCGCCGGGAAGGGCAGCGTCGCCGTCCGCCCGACCGCCGCCGTGAAGCGCGCGCTCGCCGGCCGCCGCGCGGCCGTCCGGATCACGCTGCGCACGACGGTGAAGACGGCCTACGGCTCGTCGAAGCGGACGACGAGGGTGAGGGCGCGGCGGTAGGTCGCGGCGCCGCCGCCGTGGGCGAACGCACGGCGGCGGCGCGCACGACGCGGCCGCCGCGCCGTCGCGCGCGTCCCGCGAGGGGACCTGCCCCGCGACGCGACCGTCCTCCTACCCGCCGCCGGCCTGCAGCGCCACGGTCAGGACGGCCTTCGCCACCGGGGCGGCGGTCGCGCCGCCCTGGAAGTTCTTCGCGCGCAGCACGCCGATCGCGATCGGGTCCTGGCCCCCGCGGCGCGTGACGGGCGCGAAGGCCGACATCCAGGCGGTCGTCGACTTGCCGTCGGCGTTGCCGCACGGGGACGGCGGCTCCGGGGCCTGCGTGACGTCGTCCGGCTGCGCCTCCGCGGCCTTCGCGGCGGCCTCCGCGTCGCACTGCGGACCCTGGGTCGACGCGAGCTCCGCGGTGCCGGTCTTGCCGGCCGTCGTGATCCCCGGCAGGGCCACCTTGGCGTCCTTGCCCGTGCCCTCGCTGATCACGGCCGACATGAGGGTCCGCATCGCCGCGGCGGTCGCGGAGCGGACGACCCGGCGGGTGGGCGCCGGGGCGTCGGTGCGCAGGAACGTCGGACGCGGCTGCATCCCGCCGTTGGCGATCGTGGCCGAGAGGAGCGCGACCTGCAGCGCGGTGGCCTCGACCGCCGCCTGCCCGATCGCGGACGTCGGGGCATCGGTGTCCGGCAGGGGATCGGGGATGCGCGCGGGCGTGTCCCCGATGACGCCGGGCGTGTCGCGGTTGAAGCCGTACGCCTCCGCCATCTGCACGAGCCGCTTCCCGCCGAGCTTGGCGCCCAGCGGGACGAAGACCGAGTTGCACGAGTCGGCGAACGACTCCACGAGCGTGCCGCCGCACAGCTCCCCGTCGGAGTTCTGGACCCCGAAGCCCTTGGCCTCCGTCTCCCGCGGGTAGACCGTGGACGTGGTCGCCAGGCGGTCCTCGATCGCGGCCGACGCGGTGACGATCTTCATCGTCGAGCCCGGCGGCTGCAGGTCCGTCCACGCCCCGCCCTGGAACGCGAGGACCTCGCCGGTGCGGGCGTTCAGGACCACGGTGCCGGTGGCGTCCGGCGCGTTCGCCTGCGCCTCGGCCGCGGCCTTGACGACGTTGGGGTCGATCGAGCTGCGGACCGGCGCGGCCTTCTTCGCGTCCGCGCGGGCGATCACGCGGTCGCCCGCCTCCAGGGTGCCGCCCGGGGTCCCGACGAGCTGCGCGTTGAGCTGCCGCTCGAGACCGGAGACGCCGACGGTGGCGTCGGCCGGCACCCCGAGGCGCCGGAGCGCCGGGAGGTCGTCGGCGCTCGGCGTGCCCAGGGAGCCGACGATCTGCCCCGCGATCCCGGGGACGTCGGACCGCCGGTCGGGCCCGGACGCCAGCACGGTGCCGTCACGGGCGAGCAGGTCGGCGCGGGCGGGCATCGTCGTCGTCCGGGTCAGGCGCTCCCCCGCCCGCAGGCCGGGCAGCGCCATGCGGCGGGTCCAGTCGATCCGCGCGTCGTCGCCGGAGCCCTGCAGCGGGACGTCGACCGTGCCCCGCAGGACGCCGAAGACGCGGGTCCGCACGGTGACCGGGACCGCGTAGCCGTCGCCGTCGCGGCGGGGCTCGCCCGTGGTCAGGGACGTCGCGGTCGCGGTGCTGAGCGTCCCGCGCATCAGCTCGACGAAGCGGTCGGGTCGGATCCGCAGGCGGCTGTCGCTGCCGAGGTCCTTCCACATCCCGGCGAAGTCCTGGGCGCCCCACTGGCGGACGTACCGCTCGACGACGTCCTTCTCGGCGTTGCGCGCCGCTCGGGCGTCGAGCAGCAGGAAGATCACCGCGGCCGCGACGACCGCGACGACGGCCCCCGACCCGCGTGCGAGCAGCCTGCGGCGGCGCGCCCGGAGGCGACGGGCCTCGGCGAACTCCGCCGCGGACGGGCGGCGGGGACGTGCGGGTGCCCCGGACACCGCGTCAGTGTTGCGTATACGGCGCCCATCGGCGCCCGGACGGGCCGTCAGTGGGCCAGCGCTGCGAGCGTCGCGGAGGGCGCCGCGGCCGGGACCTCCGGCGCGATCGGATCGTGCCGGCGGATCCAGAGCGCGGTGAGCCACCGCTCGAAGCGGACGCTGTCGAGCGCCCACGGCACCGTCGCGGGGCCGTCGAACCAGCGGCCCGTCGCGAGGAACGCCGTCCATGCCAGGACCTCGAGCTGGTCCGGGCCCCACGCCTCGGTCGCGCGGATCGCGGGGTCCTTCCGGCGACCGTAGTCGTACCCGTAGGCCGCGAGCGCCTCGATCGTGACGGCCGTCAGGCTCTGCTCGCGCAGCGCGACCGGGCCGAAGCGCCGCCACAGCCGCTCGTCGGAGCTGAGCAGGTAGACCGCCGCCTGCCACGCGGTGTCGTCCGGATCACGCAGCCTCGAGGCCTCGGCGAACACCGCGTCGGCGGTGCGTAGATCGTCGATCCAGCGGGTGAGGTGCTCTGCGGGCATGGTCGTCGGGCTCTCCTGGAGGAGTCTCGGCCCGGGGGACTCGGCCGGCGACACGGGGTGGTCACCGGATGGTAACGCGCTGGGTTACGACGTCAACCTGTGTGGACCCAACGCACGCTGTCACCCCAGCGCGGTGAGCAGCGTCACCAGACCGGCCACGACCAGCAGCGCGCCGATGAAGACCCGCGTCGGCAGCGTGGCGGGCGCGACCTCACGGCGGCCCGGGTCCGACGGGGTCGCATCGCGCGTCAGCAGCCGCTCGCCGCGCGGCGAGAGGACGAAGACGCCCAGCGCGAGCAGGACGAGCGAGAGCACGATTCCCATGGGTGCACGCTACCCGGGCGGGGACCGTGTACGCGACGGCGTCCCGGCGCCGCGACGAGGACCGGCCCATGTGCGGCCCACCCGGATCGTCCGCAGGGCGCGGCGGCCCCGGAACGCGCGACGGCGGGCCCGGAGGCCCGCCGTCGTGGGGGTGTCGTCGTCCCTCGGCGCCGGGAGCGGCCCGGCCGGAGGGTGGTGGTCCGACACGCCCGGGCTCGTGGCCCGGGCGTGGCGAGGGAGCAGCGTGGGTCAGCCCTGGACCTGCATGACCGAGAGCGTGGCGTCGTCGAAGCGGTGCGACGTGGCGGCGTTGTTGCCGTAGTGCTCGACGGTGACCGTGTGGGCGCCCGGCGCCAGAACGCCGCTGTAGCGCTGGACGGTGACCGACTCGTACTCGTCGCCACCGACGCTATCGACCGCGAAGTCGTCGCCCTGGGCGGGGGTCAGCTCGGTCCCGTCGACGAGGATGCGGACCGTGCACCAGTCGCCCCCGCTGTAGCACTTCGACTCGCCCTGGACGGTCGCCAGGACGCGACGCGGGGCGCCGTCCGGGATCGTGATGTTCTGCGTCAGCGGTGCCATCAGCGTCGGGGTCGTGCCGGTCGACGTCAGCGGGTTCGCCATCGACGACAGCCCGACGTTCGGGATCGCGTCGGAGCCCGCGTTCCCGGTGTCGCCCTTCGCGCCCGTGTCACCCTTCGCCCCCGTGTCGCCCTTGGCGCCGGTGTCGCCCTTCGCGCCCGCGTCGCCCTTCGCACCGGCCGCGCCGGCCGGCAGCTGGCCCGCCTTGAAGTCCTTCGCCTGCAGCGACGCGTCCCTGATGTCGCTGGAGGTCAGCGAGTTGTTCTTCACCTGCTTGGAGGCGACGGAGTTCGACGGCAGGCTGACCGCCGCGTAGCTCGTGCCGCCGAGCGCGACGAACAGCGCGGCGCCGGCGAGGACGTGGGCGGAGGTGATGCGTCGACGGCGGGGCGTCTCGGTCTCGGTGGCGGCGTCGGCGTTGCGGGTGGTGCGGAACATGGTCGGTCTCCTCGGTGGGTGGCGGTGGGCGGGTGCCCCTCGCTCGATGGATGGAGATTCGCCGAGGTCCGGCGGCGCGTCGCAGGCCTCGGTCACGCCGCGAACGGGTCGTCCGTCACGTTCGGCGGCAGGGTGCGTCGGGCGTCACCTCCGGGCGACGCGGTGGCGCACCGGCGCGCGGTCGGCGATGATCCGCGTCCCTCCCGCGGCACCATCCGTCCCGCCGCGGCCGCCGTCCCAGGACCCGGAATCCCGATGAGCGCACCAGACCACCGGACCGCCACCGGCGACGACGCCGGCCGGACCTGTCCCTACTGCCGCTTCCCCGTGAAGTCCGGCTCGGCCGTCGTCGGGTGCGGGGACTGCTCCACCGTCCATCACGACGACTGCTGGGTCGAGGGCGAGGGCTGTGCCGTGACCGGGTGCGCGTCGGGTCCGGCGGGTTCGGTCGCGGGCCTGGCCGGCGGTCCCGGTGTCGCGGCCGATCCGGTCACCGGTCCCGCCCCGAGCAGCGCCGACCGCCTGTCCGGACCGGGCGCGGACGTGGCGGCGGCCGGCGCCGCCGACCAGGCCTGGGGCTCACCCGACCACCGCGCCGACGCGCTCGACGCCCCGACGCTCGCGCACCACGCCCCGAGCGCCACCTCGTCCTCGTGGGGCGCTCCCCCTCCCCCGCCGTCGCCGCCCGCGGGGCGCGACCGCCACGGGCTGCTCGTGGCGTCGATCCTCGTGCTCGCGGTCGCGATCGCCGGCAGCGCCGCGGCCGTGCTGCTGCTCTCGGGAGGCGGGGACGACGGTCGCCCGGTCGCGGCCACGACCACGGGACGGGGCGCCCCGAAGGCCGATCGCCCGGTGACGACGGGCGCGCAGACCTCGACGGGCCCCGCGCGGACGACGACGCAGGGCGCGTCGACCGGCGGCCCGGACCCCGGCGGCACCGGGAGCCCGGGGGCGGCCACGACGTCCGTCCCGGGCACGGGCCCGGGCGGCGGCTCGGGGTCCGGGTCCGCGGGCGGGCTCCTCGCGAGCACCCCGTTCCGCGGCGGCGGGTTCCTCATCAACCCGCCGGCCGGGCGCTGGGTCCGCGACAGCACCGAGAAGCTCAAGGGCGACCTTGCCGTCGACGGCTTCTACGAGACCCGCTGGCACCTCAGCGGTCGCCCCGACGTCTCCGTCCTGGTCGACCGGCGCCCCGGCGCGACCGACTCGCCGCGGTCCGGGGCCGAGAAGGGTCGTCGCAGCCGCATGGGCCGCGCCGACTACGTCGAGCACGCGTTCCGGGCCGTCGGCGGCGACTTCCTCTGGGAGTTCACGACCGAGGACCGCCGCAAGTACGACCGCTTCTCGCGCTCGTGCGGCAACGGCTACGCCACGCTCGGCGCCGCCCCGGAGGACGAGGCCGACCGCTGGCGCCCGACCTTCGAGGCGTTCGCGGCGTCGCTGCGCCCGACCTGCTGAGGCCGCGCCGACGACCGGGCGAGCGGCGCGGTGCTCGTCACCGCTTCGGCACGAACACCTGCCCGTGCGAGCCGGTGGGGAAGCGCTGCTCCTCCACCAGCTCGAGCTTCAGGTGCTCCTCCAGGTCGGCGAACGGTCCGCGGCCGGCGCCGATCACGATCGGCACCGTGGTGAACTGGTACTCGTCGACGAGGCCCAGCCGGGTCAGCGCGGCGGCGAGGGTCGGGCCGCCGTGGACGAGGATCGTGCCCTCGTCGTCGCGGGCCTTGAGCTCCGCGACGGCGGCGCCGAGATCGCCGAAGACCTCGACGGGCCCCCAGTCGGCGTGCTCCATCCCGTGCGAGAAGACCGCCTTGGGCTTCTCGTTCATGGACGTCGCGATCGGTCCCTCGGAGGCCTGCCAGTGCGGGGCCATGATCTCGTAGCTCCGGCGACCCATCGCGTGGGTGCCGGCCGCGTCGAGCGCGCGCTGTCCCCACCCGTGGTCGTCGCCGAAGAACTCGAACATCCAGTCGTGCGTGCCGTCCAGGCTCGTCGCGAAGCCGTCGAGCGAGAGCACCATCTTGAGGACCACGGTTCTGTTCGTCATGGAACCCAGGACGCCCCGAACTCCTCGCGTTCATCGGTGGCGACGACGAGTCGGCGGGACGGCAGTCGTCCGTGGTCGCCCTGCAGCGGGTCGCGAGGTCAGGCGTGGTCGGTATCCGACCATCCGTGGCCGTGGCCCCACCTTTCTCCCCTCGCCGACCGGACACGAAGGTCACACGTGGTCGGTATCCGACCATCGGTGACCACGACCCCGACCCGCGGCGCCCGGCCGCCCTCGACCCGACCCCGACGACCGGCCCGCCCCCCGGCCACCCGCCCCGCCCGTCGGGCGCCCTTTACCCTCCCGTTGTGGCCCTCCGTCCGTCCGACGCCCGCGCCGGCACGGCCGGGACGCCCTCGCCCGACCGCCCGTCGCTCGTCCTCGTCGGCCACGGGTCCCGCGACGCCGACCACGTCGAGGAGTTCTGGGACCTCGTCCGCCACGTCGGCGAGATCGATCCCGACCTGCACCACGCCGGCGGGTTCATCGAGCTCGCCGAGCCCTCGGCGGACCAGGCGATCGACAAGCTCGTCGCCGACGGCGCCACCGACATCGTCTCCGTCCCGATCGTCCTGCTGGCCGCCGGGCACCTGAAGAACGACGGTCCCGCGACGCTCGCCCGCGCCCGGATCCGGCACCCCGGCGTGCGGTTCCGCTTCGGCCGCGACCTCTCGCTGGACCCGCGCGTCCTCGAGGTCGCCGAGGACCGCATCTCCTCCACGCTCGCCGACGCGCCGGCCGAGACGTCGGGCGTCGTCCTCGTCGGCCGCGGATCGAGCGACCCCGACGCTTCGGGCGATCTCGCGAAGGCCTGCCGCCTGCTGTCGGACCGCCGCGGCCTGCCGATCGTCGAGCCCGCCTGGATCTCCGTCGCCGAGCCGCGCGTGCCCGACGCCCTGGAGCGCTGCCGGAGGCTCGGCGCGACGACGATCGCGGTCGTCCCGTTCTTCCTCTTCACCGGCGTCCTGCTCGGGCGGATCTACGAGCAGGCCGCGGCCTGGGCGCAGCAGCACCCGGAGCTGACCGTCCGCGGCGGCCCGCACCTCGGCGCCGACCGCCGGCTGGCCCGCGTCGCGCTGGACCGCTACCGCGAGGGCTTCGAGGGCGACGTCCGCATGAACTGCGACCTCTGCGTCTACCGCGTGACGCTGCCGGGCTACGAGGAGAAGGTCGGCCTGCCGATCTCCCTGACCCCGCACGGCGACGGCCCCGCGGGCGGCCGGCGCCGCAACCGCCGGACGACCCGCGCGCCGCAGAAGGCCCCGGAGCTCGTGCTCGCCCAGGCCGAGGAGGGCCGCGGCGGGACGCGCTCCCGCGTCCGGACCGGCGCGATCGGCGGGCCCGGCGGCGTCGCCGAGGACGCCCCGGTCGCGGTCGGGATCGACGACCTGCACTTCGCCTACCCCGACGGCTCCGAGGCCCTGGGAGGCGTCCACCTGACGATCCGCGAGGGCGAGCGCGTCGCGCTGCTCGGCCCCAACGGCGCGGGCAAGACGACGCTGCTCCTGCACCTCAACGGCGTGCTGCAGCCGCAGCAGGGCTCGGTGCGGATCGGCGGGACGGAGCTGACGAAGAAGACCGCGCGGGAGCTCCGCCGCAAGGTCGGCGTCGTCTTCCAGGACCCCGACGACCAGCTGTTCATGCCGTCGATCGGGACCGACGTCGCGTTCGGCCCCGCGAACCTCGGCCTGAAGGGCGACGAGCTCGAGCAGCGCGTCCTCGCGTCGCTGCGCACGTTCGGCCTGGAGGAGCTGCGCGAGATCGCCCCGCACCAGCTGTCGCTCGGCCAGCGCCGCCGCGCCGCCGTCGCGGGCGTGCTGGCGATGGAGCCCGAGCTGATGGTGCTCGACGAGCCCTCGTCGAACCTCGACCCCGCCGCCCGCCGCGAGCTCGCCGACGTGATCCGTCGCCTGCCGACGACCACCATCCTGGTCACGCACGACCTGCCCTACGCGCTCGAGCTCTGCCCGCGCGCCGTCGTGATCGACCAGGGCCAGATCGTCGCCGACGGCCCGACGCGCCAGATCCTGGCCGACGAGAACTTCATGCGCGCGCACCGCCTGGAGCTCCCGGCGGGCTTCAACCCGCTCGCCGCGTAGCCCGCGGAGGACGGTCGTGGCGCGGTTCCTGGCGTTCACGTCGCCGGCGGCGGGTCACCTCTTCCCGCTGATCCCCGGCCTGCTGGAGCTGCAGGCCCGCGGACACGACGTCCACGTCCGGACCGGCGAGCGCCTCATCGGGGTGGTGCGGGACGCCGGGCTGCGGGCGGAGGCGGCGGGAGCGGGCAGCGCCGGCCCGACGGCGGAGGCGCCCGCGAAGGCCGCCGGGCCGGGTGCAGGCTCCGCGAGGCGCATGCGTCGTCGGGACCGCGAGGCCGGGACCGCCCGCGGCGAGCTGCGCCGGCAGGCCGCGCGCGCCGCAGGTGACGCCGCGGACCTCCGCCGCGCGATCGCCGAGGTCGACCCCGACGTCCTGCTCGTCGACCTCGCCGCCTGGGGTGCCGCTGCCGCCGCCGAGGCGTCGGGGCTGCCGTGGGCGATCTGCAACCCGTACCTCTGCCCCCTGCCCGGCCGGGGCGTCCCGCCGTTCGGGCTGGGGCTGCAGCCGCGCTCCGACGCCGCCGGCCGGCTCCGCGACGCGGTCGGCTGGTGGCTCGTCCGCCGCACCGTCTCGCGCGCCGTGCTGCCCCATCTCGACCCCGTCCGCGCGGGGCTCGGCCTGCCCCCGCTGACGGGCGCGCTCGACCAGCTCGCGCGGCCGGACGCCCTGCTGCAGCTCAGCGGCGGCGCGCTCGAGCACCCCCGCGCCGATCCGCCGGCGAACCTGCGCGTCGTCGGCCCGCAGCGCTGGGACCCGTCCGCGCACACCGCGGTCCCCGCGTGGCTCACGGCGCCCGGCGACCCGTGGGTCCTCGTCACCTGCTCGACCGACGGCCAGGACGACGCGCCCCTGGCGGCCGCGGCGATCGAGGCGCTGCGCGACGAGCCCGTCCGCGTCGTCGTCACCCTCGGGGCCGCCGACCCGGGCGGCCTGCCGGCGGCGCCGAACGCGCGCGTCGAGGCGTTCGTCCCCCACGGCCCGGTCCTCGACCGCGCCGCCGCCGTCGTCTGCCACGGCGGGATGGGGATCGTCGGCGGGGCGCTGCGGGCGGGGACGGCGCTCGTCGTCGTCCCCTACGGTCGCGACCAGCCGGAGGTCGCGGGCCGGGTGGCGCACGCCGAGCTCGGGACGCGGGTCGCACCGCGTCGCCTGACCGCGGAGACGCTGCGGGCGGCATACCGCGAGGCCGAGGCGCGCAGACCGGCCGTGCGGGCCGAAGCCGAAGCGCTCGCCGCGCAGGACCCCGCCGGGGCGTTCGCGGACGCGGCGGCGGCACTGGTCGGCGGATCCTGAACCCGGAGGGACGGGGACGGGCCGGCGCGTCGGGTGGCGTCGGCCGTTGCACGCCGGAGGAGAGGAGCAGCCACTCCAGGTGCGACGGGAACGGGCGAGGGCCCCGTCTCCGGGGCCCTCGGTCCTGCGTCCTCGGCGTGGCGCCAGGTTCCGGGCAGCCCTCCCGGCTTCCCGGCGCACGGCCACGGTCACTTGATCGTGATCGAGATCGTCCGCGCCTCCCCCACGAAGTCCGGGGTGCTGGGCAGGGCCTCGAGCTTGTACGAGCCCTTGGCCAGCTTCTTGCCCTTCAGGCGCCCGGAGAACCGGACGGTGTTCTCGCCCTTGGTGTCCTGGTGGTTGAACGAGCCGTACTCGACGGGGCGGGTGCAGCGGTCCTTCTTCGCCACGGCCTTGCCCTTCTTCGGCGCGAGGCAGTCGTCGCCGACCTTGCGGCCCGGCTTCGGCTGGTAGACGGTGAACGTCGTCAGGGACGGCGCGCTGACGTCCCACGAGAGCGTCGTGCCGGTCTTCTTCGACCCCGAGGCCGGGTTCGTGCCGCCGCTCGTGGCCGCCTTGAACGACCGCGGGGTCGCGGCGAGGTCGTCGAGGATCACGCCGTCCGAGCTGCCGTCGTCGAAGGTCAGCGTGACGCTCGGGTCGTCGGTCGACGAGACGATCTGCGTGTCCGTCGCCGTGGCGATCGTGCCGGAGGAGCCGGCCCCGCCGCCGCCACCGGCGACGCCGCCACCACTGCCGTTCAGGCCGCCGGCACCGCCGAAGAGGCCCGCCCCGCCGCCGCCACCGGCGCCCGAGTCGACCTTCAGCGCCGTGTCGTTCGCGGCGCCGCCGAGTCCGAGCGCGCCGACCGGGGCGCCGACGCCGCCGGGAGCGGTCGGCGTGGCGCCGAACCCGCCGGAGCCGCCGGTCGCCCCGACGCCCGCCAGCCCGTTGCCGCCGGTCGCGGCGGAGGCGTCGCCGCCGGACCCGCCGGCGTTGCCCCCGCCGGACCCGCCGCCGCCCGCGGCGACCACGATCCGGGAGCCGAGCGACCCGGCCGCGGCCCGCTCGACGGTCCGCAGGTCGGAGGCGCCGCCGCCCCCGCCGCCCGCGCCGCCCGCGTTCGAGTCGACGCCGAGGACGTTCCCGCCCTTCGCGCCGCCGTTGAAGCCGCCCGCGCCGCCGGTCGACCGCGCGCCGTCGCCGCCGCGCCCGCCGACCTCGACGAACAACTGCTGCCCCGGGACCACCAGGACGTCGGAGGTGACCTGGGCGGCCGCGCTGCCGAGCGTGCCGGCGACGATGCCCCGGGCGCCGGCGCCGCCGCGGCCGCCGATCGCGACGACATGGAGTGAGGTGACGCCCTCGGGGACGACGAACGTCTGCTCAGCACCGGTCGAGGTGAACGTGGCCGAAGCCGCATCGGCGGACGGGACGGCCACGGCGGCGGCGAGCGCGGCGGCAGCGAGGGTGGAGGTGAGGATCGTGCGGTGCGACATGGTGGGCTCCTGAGGGGCTCGGTGGGTTGGTGGAACGCACCCTGCTGGGGAGCCCATGAAGCGGACGTGAAGTGGAGGGAGGACCTTCGCGGAGCCGGGACGGTGGCCCGCGATGGGGCCGCGACCGCGGACGGCCTCGCCGGTACGCGTCACCGATCACCCACCTGCCGGGTCCCGTTTCGGGAACGCGACGCCCTGCTGCGCCCTCAGGCGGCCGGCGTGACGTCCGTGAACGTCGCCACGACCGTGCACGGCACGTCGTGGGTACCCGGCATCCGCCGGGTGGTGATCCGCAGCCACCGGACGTCGCCGAGGATGCCCGCGAACCCGACCAGGGCGTCGCGCACCGGGATGCCGGTGGTGCGGGTCACCTCGACGGGGAGCTCGTGGGCCTCCAGAGGGGTGCCGTCCTCCCGGATGGCGCCCCACTGGACGGCGCCGACGGGTCGCTCCTCGGTCATCAGCTCCGCCAGGTCGGCGAGGAGCTTCCGGGACAGGCGGTTGGCGTAGACGAGCTCGCCGGCGACGCCATGGACGCTGACCGCGACGCCGAGCGCGTCGAGGACCGCGAGCGCCTCGTGGTGCTCGAGCGGCGGTCGCGCGTCGGTGGTGTCGGTCGCGGGTCCCATGTCGCGTCGGAGGATCGACGACGGAGCACGGGCGGTCAAGCCGATGCGACGGGTGGACACCTGGGAGCTGCGTGGCCGGCTTCCGGAGGACTCACGGGCGGCGGGGGTACGGCGGGCGGAACGGGCCGGCCGGCGGTGTGGCGAGCGGCGCGGCGCGGTGGACGCGGCGCGGTGGACGCGGCGCGGCGGCAGGCGGTGCCTGCGGGGTGGTCGCTAGTGCGCGACGACGAAGACCGGGGCGCTGCGGCGGGCGGCCTTCGGGGCGGCCGGAGCGGCGGCGCGGACCTGGCCGCGGTGGTTCGCGTAGGCCACGGCGCCGAGGAGCGCGACGTTGAGGACGACCCAGGCGGCGAGGAGTACGAGTGCGATGAACATGGGATTGATCCTGCGCTCCACGCCCATCGAAACCGCCTCCGAAAGGTGTCATTTGCCTATCCGTCCAGACACTCTTGACAACAGGCGGATCTATGCATCCCCCTATTGGTGAACGCTGTCTCCCCCACCTCCGCACCGATCGGTGGAGGGCGCCGCTCATCCCCCACGAAACGGTGGATTCTCGCGACCGCGACGGCCCGTCCGGCGCGGTGGTTCCGGGGGTCCGGCGGGCGCCCGGCCACGGCACGTGGTCGCGATTCGGACGCCCCCGGAGGCCAAAGGCCGACCACGTCCCCGGCCCGCCACACGTGGTCGCGATTCGTGCGCGCCCACCGGTCCGGGTCCCGTGGGAGCATCGCCCGGCAGGCGGTCGTCCCGGTCCGCCTGATGACTTTCCGGCCGCCCCGCCGTCACACCGACCATGACCCCCTCCACCGACACCGACCACGACGCCTTCGAGGCGCAGGTGCGCCGCCACACCCGCGAGCTGCGCGTCCACTGCTACCGGATGACGGGCTCCCTCGAGGAGTCCGAGGACCTCGTCCAGGAGACGTTCCTGCGCGCCTGGCGCAAGCGGGAGCAGTACGCGGGACGCGCGTCGCTCCGGGCGTGGCTCTACCGGATCGCGACGAACGCGTGCCTCGACGCGCTCGACAAGCGCCCGCGGACCCCGACGGCGTCGGGCGAGGTCCTGTGGCTGCAGCCGTTCCCGGACGCGCTGCTCGCCGAGCTGCCGTCGGACGACGAGGGCCCGGAGGCCGCGGTCGTCGCGAAGGAGACGTTCGAGCTGACGTTCCTGGTCGCGATCCAGCGCCTCGCGCCCCTGCCGCGCGCCGTCCTGATCCTGCGCGACGTCCTCGATCTCTCCGCCCGCGAGACCGCCGAGGTGCTCGAGACGACGGTCGCGTCGGTGAACTCCGCCCTGCAGCGCGCGCGGGCCGGCCTGCGGGAGCACCTGCCCGAGCCCCGCGCCGCGTGGCGTCCCGACCAGGACCCCGACGCCGCCCAGCGCGACCTCCTCGCGCGCTACGTCGAGGCGTCCGAGCGCGGCGACGTCGAGGCCCTCGCGGCGCTCTCCCACGAGGACCTGCGCTTCTCGATGCCGCCGCAGCCCGACGTCTTCGAGGGCCGCGACGCCGTCATCGGCTGCTGGGTCGACGGCGGCTTCGGCTCCGAGTCCTTCGGCGAGACGCGCTGCGTGCTCACCGGCGCCAACGGCCAGCCGGCGGTCGCCTGCTACGTCCGGACGCCAGGGGCCGACGCGTTCCGCCCGCTGGCCGTCGACGTCCTGCGCTTCGAGGACGGCCTGGTCCGCGAGGTCGTCACGTTCGACGGGTCCCTCTTCCCGAACTTCGGGCTGCCGGCGACGGTGTAGGGCGCGGCGCTGCCGGCGGGGCCGGGCGCGTCCGGCGGACGCCGGGCCGTCGTCGGCCCGGCGCGTCGTCGCCCCTACCGCTTGCCGTTGTGCGCCTTGTAGGTGACGCGCTTCCACTTCGACGCGTTGCCGGCCAGGTCGATCGCCCGGACCCACTTCGCGGCGGACGGCTCGACCCGGAACGAGCGGCTGTTCCTCAGCTTCAGCACCTTGGCCTTCTTGGCGCTCTTCTTCGCCGAGTACTGGATGCGCTGGACGCCGGAGCCCGTGTCCTTCGCCGCGACGCGGGCGGTCGCGACCTTCGTCGCGGCGCGCGAGTTGACCGTCGCCGCCGTCACGGTCGGGGCGGTCGTGTCGAGGAGGATGTCGTCGGAGTACGTCTGGTCCGCGTCGATCCCGGGACCGACGAACCGGACGTAGACGACGCGGGCGCGCCGCTGGCTGCCGCGCGCGTCGAGCGTCCACGCGTACGTGTCGTTCGCGGCGACCGGGACCTGCGTCGGCGCGTCGAACGAGCCGTCGTTGCTGATGAGGACCGCGGTGGCGCCCGAGGGCTTGCGGATCCTGAGCGACACGGCCGTGGTGTTCGTGGCCTCGGCGCCGTTGTTGATCGTCACGCCGGTGCGGGTGCCGGTCGGCGGGGTCGTCGTTCCGGACGGGGTGACCGCGGTGCTCTGCGCGGTCGCGCCGCCGGCGGGGTTGCTCGCCGTCACCGCGCAGGTGATGGAGCGGCCGGCGTCGGCGGCGACCAGCGGGTACGTGTCGCCGGTCGCGACCTGGCTGCCGTCGCGCCGCCAGCTGTAGGCGTAGGTCGTCGGGAACCAGGCCCAGTCGCCGCGGGTGCAGGTCAGGGTCTGGCCGATCTGGGCGGTGCCCTGGATCTGCGGGACGCCCGTGTTGACCGGGGTGTTCCAGGTCGACGAGGCCGGCGCGCTCGAGGCGACGGTGGAGCCGGACGCGTTGACCGCCGTGACCTCGCAGACGAGCTGGCTCCCGACGTCCGCGCCGGAGATCCCGTAGACGTCGCCCGTCCCGACGACCGTGCCGTTGCGGAGCCAGCGCTTGTCGTAGCGCGTCGGGGAGTTCGTCCACGTGCCCGGGGTGCACGTCACGACGGCGCCGGGGTTGCGGTCGCCCACGATCGTCGGCGCGGCGGTGTTCGCCGGGGTCTGACCGGCCGGCGGACCGCCGGTGGTCCCGTTCGCCGTCGCGGTCCAGAACGTGTAGCCGTACGGGTTCCAGCGCTGGACGCGCTCGTTGCCGCTGTCGGCGATGAACAGGTTGCCCGCCTTCTCCGTCCCGTCCTGGCCGGCGATGTCGAACGCCTGCGGGGTGTTCAGCTGCCCGGCCGCGGTGCCGGTGCTGCCCAGCACGCGGAACTCGCCGCCGGCCGAGTCGTAGAGGTGGATCTTGCTGTCCGTCACGTCCCCGACGGTGAGGACGCCGAACTCGTCGACGAAGAGGTCCGACGGCGTGTAGCCGTACGTGCGGGTCGCGTCGGGGCCGGCGGCGAGGTTCGTGGGCGCGAACGAGGCGACGGCCTTCGCGTCGGGCAGCCCGACGTAGACGGCGCGCGTGTTCGCGGGGCCCGTGAGGTAGCGCGGCGACGTGATGCGGCCCGGGCGGGACGTCGTCGTCGTGGTCTCCGCGACCGCCAGCGTCGCGGACGCCGGATCCAGCTTCAGCACCTGGTTGGCGCACGGATGGGCGACGTAGAGCGCGACCGGGGTGGTCGACGCGCCGTCGACGCGGACGTCGAGCCCGCCGTACTTCGTGGCGTCGGGCGTGCCGTTGGTGCAGGCCGAGAGCTGGGTGCCCTTGACGAACGTGCCGCCCTTCGTGAACTCCTGGACCCGGCGGTTCGTGTCGAGGACGAAGACGTGGCCGTCGGTCCCGGGCGCGACGCCGATCGCGACGATGCCGCCGAGCTGGCCCGCGCCGCTGCCGGGCGTCCCCCAGGCCGGCAGGCCCGTGGTCGTCCCGTCGACGGCGATGCGCTGGATCCCCCCGGTGGCCGCGTAACCGACGTACGAGGTGCCGTCCGAGCCGGTGCCGATGGCGGACGGACCGACCGCCATGGCTGAAGCGGCGGTGAGGAGCAGACCCGCTGCGGCGAGCGAGAGCGTCAGGAGGCGACGGGACATGGGGATCCTTGGGCGATGGGAACGTCGACGCACGGTGCGCGGGCGCCGGGGGGAAGCGCGGCGAAGGCCTCGGCCGCCTGAGACTACGCACCGAAACACCCACCCGGCAACGACGAACCAGGGTGATCTCGCATCACCCGTGTGGTGATGTTCCACACGTCCTGTGCACACCTCCACCAATTGCCGGATGGAGGACTCCACCGATGGTGGGAGGCAGGTGGCCCCTGGCGTCCCGGGTCGTGGGACCGACGTCCTCGAACGCCGCCCGCGACGCGCCGGATCCGCGACGCGCGGCCGGGTGCGGGATCATCGGGTCACACGTCGGCCGCTGCTACGTAGAACAGGGAGATGCCGGACGACACCCCCGACGCCGTGCTGCTGGCCAGCCGCGTCCCCGACGACTTCGGGCGCTTCTACCGGCGGCACGTCGGCGCCGTGACGAGCTACGTCGGTCGGCGGACCGAACGGGCGGACGTGGCGTTCGACGTCGTCGCGGAGACCTTCGCCCGCGCGCTCGCCCGGCGCGACCACTTCGACCCGGCGCGCGGGCCGGCGATCGCCTGGCTGCTCACGATCGCCCGGAACCTGATGATCGACGCCGCCCGCCGCGGCCGGGTCGCCGACGAGACCCGCCGGCGCCTGCGGCACGAGCCCGTCGCGCTCGACGACGACGACCTGGCGGCGATCGACCGACGCCGGGACGTCGACCTCGCCGCCGCGCTCGGCGCGCTTCCGGAGGACCAGCGGACCCTGGTGCTGCAACGCGTCCTCGAGGAGCGGTCCTACCCGTCGCTGGCCGCCGACGTCGGCTGCTCGGAGCAGGTCGTCCGCAAGCGGGTCAGCCGGGCGCTCGCCTCGCTGCGCCACCTCGTGAAGGAGCAGCAGTCGTGACCACGGAGCCGGATCCGTTCGACCGCCTCCACGACGCGCTCGTCGCCTCTGCCGCCGCGGCCCCCGGCGCCGAGGTGTCCACCGCGCGGCGTCCGCGGCGCCGGCTGCCCCGGCGGGCGGGCCTCCTCGCGATCGCGGGCGTCCTGGTCGCCGGCAGCGCCGTGGCGGCCACGACGCCGTGGAACCCGGAGGTCGGGTCGAAGGGCGGCGGACCGGAGGGCCGGCGGACGCTGTCGAGGACCCACGTGCCAGCGGCGCAGGTCGCCGCGCTCGGCGTGCTCCGGCGCGGGCAGACCGACCGCGACCGCTCGACGCCGACCGAGGACCTCCTGGCCGCGCTCGGGAGCCCCGGGCGCGGTCTGCGTCTCGGGTCCGTCCGCCTCCTGCGCGCCGACGACGGGTCCGCGACGGTCCTGACCTCGGTCGCCCGACTCGGGGACGCCCGGTACGCGCCCCTCATCCGGGATGCGCTGTGCGTCTCGCAGACGACCGGCTTCACGGAGCGCGAGCGGGCGTCGCGGGCCACGGTGACCTCGGCCGGCCGGAAGATCCCCGCACCCGTCCCGATCGGCGGATCGGGCTGCGGCTCGTTCGAGGACCTCCTCCGCGGACGACTGCGCACGGTGACCACCGGGCTCGTGCCCGACGGGGTCGCCCGCGTCGAGGTGAAGCTCACGACCGGCAGGGTCATCTCGGCCCCGGTCGTCGACAACTACTACGTCCTCCCCATCGACGCCTCGAACCCGGGGATGCCCGGCTCGGCGCAGGAGCGCCGCTTCCGGTCGGTCAACGGCCGGCGGATCGACTGGGTCGCCCCCGACGGGGAGGTCGTCCGGAAGAACGACATCGCGCGGACGCTGCGCCTCGCCCGCGGCAGCTGACCCGCGCCGCGTGCGCCGGGTCGGGGCGCGTGGGAGCGCGTCACGGGACGCCCGAGCCTCCATGTCCCCAGCGTCACGGCCCGGTCGTCGCCCGTCGTGCGGGTCCCGTGGTGGTCCGGCGCGCGGTCAGCCCGCGTCGGTGCGGTACCGCGACAGCACCACCCCGGAGCGGAACGTCCGGACCTCGACCGGGCGGAGCTCCGGCACGGTCGTCCGGTCCTCGAACAGGCGGCGGCCGCGGCCCTCGACGTGGGGGTACGTGAAGAGGCGGTACTCGTCGACGAGCCCGGAGTCGATCAGCGCGTGCGCCAGCCGGACGCTGCCGGTCAGCACGATGTCCCGGCCCGCGGCGGCCTTCAGCGCCCGGACCTCCTCCTCGACCGGCCCGCGGAGGATCGTGGTGCCGTCCCATCCGGGATCGTCGAGGGTGCCCGACACGACGTACTTCGCCACGCGGTCCAGGTGGTCGGTGACGCCGGTGGCGTCGTCCTGCTGCTTCGGCCAGAAGCCGCGCATCTCCTCGAACGTGACGCGCCCCACGAGGAACGCGTCGGAGGCGTCGGCCTGCGCCATCAGCGCCGCGTTGAGGTCCTCGTGGTCGTCGCCCGGTCCGGCCGGCCCGAACCAGCCCGTGTCGTTGGAGACGACGCCGTCGAGGGTGATGTTCTGGGTGATGATGAGATCGCGCACGGTTTGTCCTCCCGTCTCGTTTCCCCTGCGACCCGCCGGGGGCGGCAGACTCATCGGTCTCGGACGGCTCAGGCCGGAACGTCCGCGCCGCGGATGTCCCGCGCGATCCGCTCGGCGATCGCGACGGTGGTGAGGTGCGTGTTGGCGCGGGGCACGTCGGGCATGACCGAGGCGTCGGCGACGCGCAGCCCGGTGGTCCCGAGGACCCGGCCGCGAACGTCGACGACCGCGCGGGGATCGTCCGGCGCGCCCATGCGGCAGGTCCCGACCGGGTGCACGTAGTTCGTGACCGCGGCGCGGAGGAAGCCGTCGACGTCGGTGAGCGACGCGAGCGGCTCCTCCCCGGCGAGGGCGACGTCGCAGATGGCGCTGATGGCCGGCTGCTGCACGAGGTCGCGCGCGCGGAGGACGCCGTCGCGGAGCCGCTCCAGGTCGCGCGGGTCCGACAGCATGCGGAGCTCGACGACGGGGTCCGCGTGCGGGTCGTCGGAGGTCAGCGACACCCGACCGCGCGAGAAGACCTGGGTGGCGGCGACGTAGAGGCCGCCGACGCCGGCGGTCTCGGGCTCCAGGCCGACCATCCCGAGCGGCAGCATCTGCATGTCGGCCTCGCCGGCCCCGGCGAGGCCCGAGCTGTAGCGCAGGAGCCCGCCCACGACCGGCCCCGTGGGATCGGCGCGACCGGCGTCGTTCAGCACCAGGACGATCGGCGCGGCCGGGTGGTCGATCAGGTTCTCGCCGACGGGGAGGTGCTCGCCAAGGCCCGATCGCAGCAGGATCGCGGGCGTGTGCATCGTGCCGGCGCAGACGACGACCTCGTCGGCGTGGAGCTCCTCGCCGTCGGCGAGTCGGACGCCGAGCGCCCGTCCGTCGTCGAGCAGGATCCGGTCGACGGGCGCCTCCCCGCGGATCTCGAGGTTCGGGCGTGTGCGCGCAGGGTCCAGGTAGACGTCGTTGGTGCTCCGCCGCCCGTGGTCGTCGATCGTCAGCGCCGCGGGACTGAAGCCGATCGCGCCCGGGGCGTCGTGGTCGGGCGCGAAGCCGTACCCGAGGGCGGCCGAGGCGTCCCGCACGGCGCGGTCCAGCGGGTGCCACCGGTCGTCCGGGAGCCGCGTCTTCGGCACCGTGACGTCCTCGACGGCGTCGAACTCCCGCGCCATCGACTCCGGTCCCCACCCCTGGCACCCGAGCTCGGACTCCCACCGCGCGTAGTCCTCCGGCAGCCCGCGGATCGCGACCAGCGCGTTGACCGCGGAGCTCCCGCCGACGCCGCGGCCGCGCAGGTACGGCATCGGCTCCTGGCCGTCGGCGTGCACGGCCGTGAGCGTCGGCCACACCCGGCCGGGCTCGCCGCACGCCGCCCAGAAGTTCACGCCGGCGACCCCGGCGGGCGTCCCGGCCCCGTCGTGGTCGGGCCCGGCCTCGAGCAGCAGGACCGAGGCGTCCGGATCCTCCGAGAGCCGCGCCGCGACGGCGGCGCCCCCGGATCCGGCACCGACGACGATGAAGTGACGACCCATGACCCAGCCTAGTTCGGTGGCGGCGACGGGCGCCATCGTCCGGGCGGCGGGGATCCGTCTCCCGGTCGGGCAGGACGTCGACGTCGCCACCATCGTTCTCCGGCAGGAGCCGCCGGGACGATCGGACGGGCCGAGGCGAGCAGGCCGTGGCCCGATGCCGAGACGTCCTCGAAGGGCGTTACGGTCGTCGCATGTCATCCACGAGCGCGCGTCGCGCCCTTCCCGCTCTCCTCATCACCGCCGGACTGGCCGTCGCCGGCTGCGGCAGCGACAGCGGCGGGGTGACGAGGCGACGTACGTGAAGACGTACGAGGCGTCCTGCAAGAAGATCGTCGACGCCACGAAGGAGCTCACGACCTCGTCGTCGAGCCTGGCCGCGCAGGCCGGCAGCGATCCCGAGAAGGCGGTCACGGCGTTCAAGGACGCGGCCACCAAGCTGTTCGACACGTTCGGTTCGGAGCTGAAGACGCTCGCCGACGCGAAGGCACCGGACAAGTTCGCCGACTTCCAGGACTCGATCAAGGACTCGAGCGACAAGACCGACGACGCGATCGCGAAGGCCAAGAGCGAGGTCTCGAACATCAAGTCGCTGCAGGACATCTCGGGCCTCGGCGAGAAGCTCGACGGGATCAACATCGACGGCGGCAAGGATCTGCCGAAGGAGCTCGCCGAGAAGGCGCCGTCGTGCGCCACGCTGGACCGCCAGTAGACGCGCACTCCGAGGTCCCGGCAGTCGATCGGTATGCCGGACGCCGTCCCTAGAGGGCGAGGTGGAGGCGGAGGGCCTCGTCGATCTCGCCCATCACGTCTGCCGGGAGGTGGGCCAACGTCGGCCCGAGACGGTCGACGGAGATCGAACGGACCTGCTCGGCCTGCGCCTTCGAGTCCACTCGGAGGCCCGAGCGCTCTACAGGAAGCAGCACCTGGAACGGGTAGATCCGGCGGACGTTGCTCGTGACCGGCACGACCGTCACCACCCCGCGCCCCAGTCGGGCAGCGGTCGCGTTCGCGCGGTCGTTGCTGACGAGGACGACGGGGCGACGCTTGTCCGCCTCGCTGGATCGAGCCGGATCGAGGTTCGCGAGTCGGACCTCACCCCGCCGCATCGCCGACCCCGTCACCGGTGGACGATTCCCAGACCGCGCGCTCGCCGGAGGACTCCCAGTCGTCCCACGCGTCCGCGTAGTCCTGCTCGAGCTCCGCCGTTCGGAGGAGCCGGATCGCGTGCTGGACCGCAGCGGAGCGTGAAGGCAACCCTGAGGTCCGGGCGAACCGATCGAGCTCGGCGACGTCGTCGGCGGAGAGGCTGACACTGACCTTCATACCGTCGATGCTACTCGAGTAGCAACGGCTGACAGCCCCGTCCGCAAGCCCTCGTCGGTGGAGTCCGACACGAGCTCGACCGCGAACGCGTTCCGTCCCGCAACGGAATGCTGGCCGGACGCCGCGAGGCCGCGGCCGGCCCACGCTCCCGGCCAGCCGATGCGTCCGGATTCGATCGTCTATCGGGCAGCCGGCGGACGAGCCGTGGTTCCAGCGGAACAGGCGTTCGAGGTGAACACTCAATCCTGGTAGTCCTCGAACTCCCAGGCCGCGAAGCGCCCGACGCGCTCCGCGACCGCCTGCCACGTCCCGGCGGTACAGGCATTGACGCGTGTCTCGAGGTACTGCCGGACGTCACCGAAGGACGTTCCCGGTGACACCAGCACGTGATGCCGCAAGCCGATCGGGCGATCGTCGGCCCGATCGGCCAGCCACGCCAGATTGCAGACAGTGACGGCGAACAGGTCCGCGCCATCTTCGTCATCCGCGGGTCCTACGGACAGCTCCAGCAAGATCGAAGTCGGCTCCGACGGGCACAGCCAGCAGTCGAGATCCTCGACGTCCGGGCTATCGACGGCCGAGCTCCGGGGAGCGATAGGCACCGACCAACTATCTCGCTTCTCGCCGTCACGCCGGTCCATCGTCGTCTCAGCGACGATCGTCTGCGGGGACCCCGGCCGCCAGGTGCATCCCACTGCGGTACCGTTTTGGGATGAGCAAGCAGGTCGCGGTCCGCCTTCCCGACGAGCTCGTCGCATTCGTCGATGGCCTGATCGCCGACGGCGACGCCCCGAGCCGCGCGTTCGTCGTCACCCGTGCCCTGGAGCGCGAACGGCGGCGGGCTGTCGCCGCCCGGGACGCCGAAATCCTCGCCCGCGCTGAGCCCGACACCGACATGGACGCCCTCGCCGAACATGCGTCGTCGATCGGGATCGACCTCGAGTAGTGCGGCCGATCCACCTCGCTGATCTCGACCGGACCCGGCCGGTCCTTGTCCTCACCCGGGAGCTCGTCCGCCCGCACCTCACACGAGTGACCGTCGCGCCGATCACCACCACCATCCGCGGCCTGTCCACCGAGCTCCCGGTCGGCCCCGCCAACGGTCTCGACACCGCGAGCGTCGTCAACTGCGACAACATCGCGACGATCCCGGCCGCAACACTGGGCCGCCAGATCGGCCTCCTCCTCGCCGACCAAGAGCTCGAGCTCACGGCAGCGATCCGAGCAGCCTTCGATCTCGACTGACGTCGTCCCACAGCCGATCGTCTGGCGGGACGCCGGCGCACGCCGTGGGCACCGCGACGCCCCGCGAGGTGATCGCTGGGATCCACCGCAGCTATTGACACCAAAGATGTCTACTTGGCATGATTGCTGTCATGTCCAGTGCGGTTGACCTCTACGCGGTGTTGCGCCTGGTGCGGCCGCTGCACCAGTACGCGGCCAAGGCGGTGGCCGATCAGCTCGCCGACGAGCAGATCACGATGGCGATGCGGGCGGTCCTCGAGCGTCTGCGGGACGGTGGGCCGCAGCCGGTCCCGCAGCTCGCGCGGTCGTTGTGGCTGGACCGACAGCCCGTCCAGCGCGTCGTCGATCTCGCACGGGAGCTGGAACTCGTGGAGACCCGGGAGAACCCGGCCCACCAGCGGTCCCCGCTGATCGTGCTGACCGACGCCGGCCGAGCCGCGTTCGCGCGGATCCACGATGCCGAGCTGCAGAACCTCACCGCGCTGGCCGACACGCTGGATCCCGCGGAGGTCGCCTCCGCGGTCCGCGTGATCGAAGCGTTGACCGAGCACCTGCGCGAGGAGGCCTCGCGCGGAGCCCCCGACCACGGCTGGTCCGTCCCCGGACCACGACCCGGCGAGGAGATCCGATGAGCACGCACACCCTGAACGTCCCCGACGGACACCTCGCCTACGCTCGCGAGGGCTCCGGACCGCCGATCGTGCTGCTGCACGGCGGCGCGCTGGACCACCACCTCTGGGACCCGCAGGTCCCCGCGCTGGCCCCCCGGTTCACGGTCGTGCGTCCCGACCTGCGCGGACACGGACGCTCGTCGACGCCGACCACGCCGTTTCGTCACTGCGACGACGTCGCCGCCCTGATCCGGCAGATCGACCTCGGCCCGGCGATCGTCGTCGGGCTCTCGCTCGGCGCCGGGACCGCGACGGACCTCGCCCTCGAGCACCCCGGGCTGGTCGGCCGGCTGGTCCTCAGCGGCGCCGGCGGCGACAGCGCCCCGCAGTTCCGCGACCCGTGGCTGGTCGCCACCGTCGCCGAGTGGAACCGCGCCGCGGAGGCCGCGGACGCAGAGGCCTGGGTCGACGTCTTCCTCCGGATCGGCGCCGGACCGCACCGCACGCCCGCCGACCTCGATCCCGCAGTCGTCGACTACCTGCGCCGGACCGCGATGCAGACCGTGATCGACCACGTCCGCCCCGACGCCGTGGCCCCCACCGCCCTGCCGGGTGCCATCGACCGGCTCGCCGAGATCGACGTGCCGGTCCGCTCGATCGACGGGGAACTGGACGCCGCCGACCACCTGCGGCTCCCTCGTGAGGTGACCACCGCCGTCACCGACGGCGCCAGCACGACCGTGCCCGACAGCGCGCACTACCCCAACCTCGAACGACCCGACCACTTCAACGAGACGCTCTTGGCCTTCGGGCTCAGCACCGCACCCGAATGACCGGAACGGATCGCTTGGGGTCCTCGGTGCCCGTGCGCAATGCCGTCCTTGTCCCGGTCCGGTGCGATGGAGGGCCGTGGCCGGCGGGCGATAGCGTCGGGGGATGCCCGAGTTTCAGCGACGGTCGTGTGCGTATGGGGAGAACGCCGTGCAGCGACCGGCGGCGCTGGTCTGGAGTGCGGGTGACGATCCGTTGGCGATCGACAGGTTCGAGCTGGTCGACGGGGCGGCGCCCAGCTTCAACAACCTGATCGAGGTCGACCGGCAGCTGCAGACGCTCACCCACATCGCCGCCGCGCGCGACGTCGCCGGTCTCCCGGTCGGTGCGGTGGCGGTGGGGACCAAGCACGGCAACGCGTGCGGTGTCGGGATCGACGCCTCGCCCGTGCGGGCGGTGCAGCGGATGCTCGAGGGTGATCCGCGCGCGATCTTCGGCGGCTCGGTGATGCTGAACGTCGTGGTCGACGAGCAGCTCGCCTCGGTCCTCACCGATCACGCGACCGAGACCAGGCGCCTGCTGGACGTCGTCGTCGCACCGTCGTTCACGGATAAAGCGGTCGAACTGCTCGCACGCAAGCACGGGAAGTGCCGGCTGCTGGCCAACCGCGCGCTCGGGTCGCTCGATCGCGGATCGGTGGACGACGCGACCCGGACGCGGTACGTCCGCGGCGGGCACCTCGAGCAGCCCAACTACACGTTCGTCCTCGATCTCGACGCGCCGGACGTCGAGCGTTCCGGGACGCTCACGGATCAGCACGCCGAGGACCTGTTGCTGGCCTGGGCGATCGGGAGCACCAGCAACTCCAACACCGTCACGCTGGTCCGGGACGGTCAGCTGCTGGGCAACGGTGTCGGGCAACAGGACCGGGTCGGCTGCTGCACCCTCGCGGTGCAGCGCGCGACGACGGCCGGTCACCGGACGGAGGGGTGCGTCGCGTACTCCGACAGCTACTTCCCGTTCCCCGACGGTCCGGAGGTGTTGATCGACGCGGGGGTCTCTGTGGTGTTCTCCACCACCGGATCGGTCCGCGACGAGCTCGTCCGCCAGACCTTCGCCGACGCGAACGTCGCGGTCCGCCAGCTCCCCGACGCCCTCGCGCGGGGATTCTTCGGCCACTGACTCGGCCGCGCGGCGATCGGCGGGCCCCGACTGACGATCGTCTACTGGTGCACCAGCGTCGTTCCGCGGACGGGTTCGGGCGGCAACGGCGTCGCGTCGTCTCTATCGGGGGGGTAGTCAGTAGGAGATGTCCGGGGCGCGGAGGACAGCGCTCTCGACGGGGTCGTTGGGAACCGGGGTCACGGATGCGGTGCGGACGCCACCCGTTCCGGTCCAGGTCACGGTGTCCGCGTTGAGCTCCAGGTGGGCGGGGTCGAGTCCGTAGAGCGCGCCCGTGGGAATCGTGTCGAGCACGCGCGCGCCGCGCGAGTCTGCGAGCCAGACGTCGATCGTTGCGGTTCCGCGACCCGTCTGGGGGACCGGGGCGCCGAACCACGCCACGGCACCCGGGATCAGCCGGGCGGTGATCTTCGGCGCCGGAGGATCGGGCGTACTGGTGGTCTGCGCCGGGGCGGTGTCGGGTGCACCGAGGGCGATGCCCGGGGCGTACGAGAGGACGTTGGGGCGACCAGCGGGGTTGACGGCGGTGGTGTAGCTGCGGGCCTGGGGACTCGAACTGGAGGAGGCTTCCTGGAGCACGGTCGTGCCGGCGGTGCGCGCTGCGAAGTACACGTTGCTCTGGCCGTAGTCGTGCAGCGTCCCGAAGCCGTTCGTCGTCTCGACTGCGGTGTAGTCGCCGATCGTCCGGTCGCACACGACCGTCGTGCCGACGTAGTCGGAGGCGAAGGCGTGCTCCGGGTATTCCACGAGTGACAGCGAGGTGACCGTCGCGGACCCGACCGTTCGCGGAAACGCGCCCTGCGGGGAGGGGCACCGGCCGGGTGTCGGGCGCCCGTGCCGCAGGAAGGTCCGTGCTCCGCCGACCTGCAGGTGCGTGGCGTCGATGATGCGGAGATCGCGTGCCCGCGTAGTCGCGCTGCGCGAGATCCGCAACAGGCGCTGCGGGGTCTGGGTGCGGGGCCAGAGCCAGACCCCCAGGCGCCGGCCTTCGCGCGCCATCCACGCGGCGTCGCCGGCGTCCGACACAGCGATTCGACCGGATTCAGAGGCCCGATGGGTGCTCGTCGGCACCCCGGTGCGGCGCACGCCGATCAGACGGCTTCGACGCTTCTCGCCGACGACGAGCAAGCCGCGGCGTCCGGGTTGCCAGACGCGAAGCGCGATGAACGACCCCGATGCAGAGAGTCCAACAACCCGAGAGCGACCGGTCGCCCCCGGCACGGCCGCAACGGGTTTGGCGTCGTCGCACACCGTGGCGGTGACGATGCGCCCCGACGAGCTGCGGCGCGTCACCACTCGCAGCCCGCGCCGTGCCAGCCCGGTCGGGCGCCCCACGTTCCGCGGCGTCGTGTCGTCCCCGTTCTCGTCGGGATCCTCGAACCCGCTTGCGTACCCGGAGGTCGCCGGCAGCTGCTCGAGCCGGGGCGCGCACCTCGACGAGACCGGGGACGGCGCCGCAACGACCGCTTCCGGCGTCGCAGCCACGGACGACACCGTCCCGACGAAGACAACCACAAGGGCCCGCACACGCCGCACGCTCATCTGGCGACCGTAGCGCGACACACCGCAGCGGGCTCCGATTTGCGCGACCGACGCGCGATGCAAGCGTCTCGTTAGAGGAACGGCAGCCGGACGCGATCGGAACGGGGCGGTGAGCGCCCAACGGCCACCCGTTCCGCCCCGCAGACGATCGGCTATCGGGTCGAGCGTTGCCGCGTGGGGATCGGGGCTGGGAACGTGCCGCCGTCGGGGTCTGCTGAGGACCTTCCGTGGCGCCCGCCGTCAGTCGATCTGCGCGGGCTTCTCGCGCAATAGGGTGTTCTGTCCCGCGGCCAGCCACCAGCGTCCGTCGCGACGGACGAGGACGTAGAGCGCCATCTCGTCGAAGCCCGGTGCGGCCGACGGGTCGAGCGACACGCGACGAACGAGCCCGACGGCGAGGTCCGCGGCCGGCGCCTGCACCCGTACGACCTCGTAGCGAGACCGGCCGCCGTGACCCCGGGCCTGCATCTCACGATGGATCGGGTGCACCGTGGCGTAGCCCTCGACGACCGCCGACACGGCCCCCGACCGGATCAACCTGGCGCAGACCAACCCGAACTACATCACCACCAGCTACGGCGGCACTCCCGGCGCGGTGACATCGATCGCGTTCAACGCCGAGAAGACGGTCTTGACGCTCACCGCCACCGACCCGGCGCTGAAGGGCTACAAGCCCGACTACGTGCACGTCACGACCGCCGAGCGAGGCGGCGGCACCGAGTACAGCACCGCCGACGCCTACCTCGGCCCCGTCGCCCCGAAGACGACGATCCCGTCGAAGGCCCGCCAGCTGACCGCCTCCTCCGCCGGCACGATCAAGGTGCCCCTCAGCGCCCTGGAGGCCAAGGCCGACCGACGGATCATCATCAAGCTCGGCGGCCAGCAGCTGGGACTGAGGTCCCTGCCCGCGAAGTACAGCTCCCGCCGCGAGGCGGTGATCCGGCTGTCGAAGACCGGACTGCGGCGCCTCGGTCGCGGGAACCGCACCGTCGTGCTGCAGGTCGAGACCCGCCTGAAGAACCGCTCCAGCGCGTACGTCCGCAAGACCATCAAGCTCCGGCGACGCTGAGCGACGGGTCGGCCGCGCCGCCCGGCGCGGCCGGCGCTCCGTCGGCTGTCGCGCCTGCGCTGGTGCCGGGCGTGAGAATCTTTTCGAGAACGTGCGTGCGTTCTGGCGGCCCCGGCCGTCTCACCCTCGACGGCGCGAAGAACGCGCCGTCGAACCGTCCCCCAACACCAGAGGTTCCCCATGTTCGCCACCCTCCGCTCGACCCGTGCGTCGAGCGTCGTCCTGACCGGCACGATCGCCCTGGCCGGCCTCGCCGGGCCCGCGGTCGCCGCCGACGCACCCGTCGTCGGGGCCCAGCAGACCTGGACCGGCGCCAAGGCCCCGGTCTCGGTCCCCGGCAACCACCTGCACAAGGGCGACACCATCCCCAAGGGCGCGGTCCTCATCTACCGCCAAGTCACCGTCGAGGGCGCGACGGCCAAGCGCCGCCTCACCCTCACCCTTCCGCGCGGCAAGGGACTGACGGGCATCGCCGTCTCCGAGGGCGGTGCCGTCAGCGTCCAGATCGCCAAGGGCCACGAGCAGTACGAAGGCAAGCGCCGCGCCGTCCTGACCGTCCAGGGACGCACCGGGCACAGCGGCAGCGTGAAGGTCTACGGGTACGGCCGCTGAGCTGCCGATGAGTCCCCGCCCCTCGTCCCGCGACGATGCGCTGCTCGCACGCCTCACCGCGCAGGACGAGGGCGCGTGGGAACAGCTGGACCGTCGGTACCGCCCCGCGCTGCGCCGCTGGGCCGCCTCGTTGTCGCGACCAGGACAGATCGACCCCGACGACATCGTCCAGGACGTCCTGCTCCGCGCGCACCATCGACTCTCGAACGGCTTCGCCCCCGACCACCTCTCCGCGTGGCTGCACCGCATGGTCCGCAACGCCACGATCGACGCGATCCGCGCCCATGCCCACCGCGCGACCGAACCACTGCGCGACGACACCGCACACGTCGACGGTTCACCCGACGTGTTGATCGTCCGAAAGGAACGGCTGCGTCGCCTGATCGACGACGTCGCGAAGCTGCCGGACCCGCAGCGCCGCGCGCTGGTCGCTGTCGCCGTCGACGACCGTCCGGTCGACGACGTCGCCGACGAGCTGGGCATCAGCGGCCCCGCCGTGCGGATGGCCGTCCGGCGCGCACGCGAGAACCTCGTCAGGACGGAGGAGGCGAGGGACGCCACGTGCGACCGGATCCGCACGCTCCTGCACGACGCCCACGACCAGGGCCGACGGCCGTCCGAGCACGCCCGTCTGCACCTGCAGCACTGCGCGGAGTGCCGCGAGTACCGCAAGGCGCTGCGGCGGAGCGATCGGCGCCTGAGGATCCTCGTTCCACCGGTCGTGCCGCTTGCCGGACTGCTCGGCGGTGGAGGTGCCACGATCGGCGTGGTCGGCAAGTCGGTCGTCGCCGGTGTGGTGGTGCTCGCCGTCGCGACCGGAGGGGTCGTCGTCGAGCGTGAGCACCACCGCGGCCCGGGCGACCCGTCACCGGTGACGCTCCCGGCGGGGTTCGTCTCCGACCGCGAGGTCCGTCGTGGAGGGTCGCTTCCTCCCGGGGCGTGGGCCGTCACCGCCCGCGTCCGACTGCCCGCCGGCAGGCCTCCGCCGGGACAGCCACGTGCCGTCGTGCTGCACTGCCCGCGAGGCACGCGAGCGGCCGGATTCATCAACCCGCCGAATCCGAGGTCGTTCACCCTGATGGTCCGCGAGGACCCACGACGCGATCTCGGCGGCCCCGACGTCCGGCTCCGCTTCGAGAACACGCCGCTGCGCCGACCGCAGACCGCGCGCGTTGGTGTGCTCTGCCGCCGTCCCGACCACCAGGGATCCCTCGAGCTGCACCCCCGACGAACCCGCCATGGGGAGACCGCCATGATCACCACGGCGGGCCGTCACTACCTCCACAGCACTCCCGGCGGCGTCTTCAGCGGCACCCTCATGAGCAACCAACCCGTCTCGATGATCCGGACATCGAAGAGCCGCCTCTGGGCCTACGTCGTCTCCGACGCCGACCACCGAGGATGGGTCCGCCGATCCAATCTCCGGCGACCCGCACCCCAACACCCGTGAGCTCCCCCGACGGGACCCGGCGACGGTATTCAGCTGCGGCGTCCTTTCTGAGCCGTGGTACCGGTGTCGGAGGATGACTCGGCCCGGGCCCCGGAGTGGTCAGCAGAGAACGTCGTAGAGGTCGAGGAGTTCGCCCATGCCGCACGTTCGAACACCCTGACGCTGACCGGCTGCGAAGGATACGAGCACTTACCGTTCAGGATCGGACGACTGCCTGCACACCTCGGCGCGGGGTCTTGATTGCCACGGCCACCGGGTCCGGCGGGCCCTCGGCACCCCGCATGTCGACGCTCCGACTGCGGTGACCGGGTTGATCCTTTGCTGGGGCAGGTCCGGGCGGCGGCCTCCTCACGACTCGGCCTCGGCCCGGCGTGCCGAGCCGAGCCGCGACCAATGAACTCGCGGGTGTCGGCGGGCCGAGGATCGCTGTTGTCTCCCGACCGAGCGTCGGATAGAACGCACGACGTGGAGATCCGTCGCGCGATGCCGGTCCTCATCACCGACGATCCGGACGCCGCGCGTGCGTTCTACTGCGGCGTGCTCGGGTTCCGCGTCGCCATGGACGAGGACGGCATGCTCATGCTGGCCTCGACGAGCGCCCCGACGACGCAGATGATCATCGCCTGGGAGAGCCCGACAGCGGTCGACCCCGAACTCCTCGGCGTCGACGTGTCGATCGAGGTCGAGGACGTCGACCGCGCCTACGCGTCCGCCACGTCCGCAGGCCTGGAGATCGTCCGCGAACCACGGGACGAGGTATGGGGCATCCGCCGGTTCTTCGTCCGCGATCCCACCGGGAGCGTCGTCAACGTCGCTAGTCACCAGTAGAGGTACCGCCCGCCCCGAGGCGGGTGTCCGCGAGTCTGCCGGCCACCGTCGCCGAACTACCCAACGACTGGCGGCCCGTTGCTGAAATGCCATCCCGGTAGCCGATCGGCGGATTCTGGCGGTCAGCGCAAGATGAGTGATCCGACCTGCTCGAGGGGCGTCGCGAACGCGAAGCGTTTGCGAGGCCGGTCGTTGAGCTCGTCGGCAACGAATCGCAGATCGGCGGGGGTATGCAGGGAGAGGTCGGTGCCCTTCGGGAAGTACTGCCGCAGGAGCCCGTTGGTGTTCTCGTTGGTGCCGCGCTGCCAGGGGCTGTGCGGGTCGCAGAAGTAGATGTCGATGCCCGCGTCGATGGTGATCTGCTGGTGGTCTCGAAGCTCGGGGCCCTGGTCCCAGGCAAGTGATTTGCGGAGCACCTCGGGGAGGGTTTTGACGCTGTCGATGAGGGCGTCGCAGACCTGTTCGGGCTTGTAGCCATCGGGGAGGTGGACGAGCATCGTGTAGCCCGTTGTGCCTTCCACGAGCGTGCCGATCGCGCTGAGGTTCCGCTTGCCGATGATGAGGTCGCCCTCCCAGTGGCCGGGCACCGCGCGGTCGTCGGCCTCGGCCGGCCGGTCGACGATATTGAGCATGTTCCTGGCGCTGTTCTTGCGTTGCCCGGGCTGCCGGCACGGCTTCCGGAGCGCCCTTCCGGTCCGCAGGCACGTCGTCAGATCGCGTCGAAGAGCACCCCGGGATTGCACGTAGAGGGACTGATAGATCGTCTCGGTCGACACCCACATCTCCTGTCGTGACGGGAACTTCCGTCGCAGTCGTCCGGCGATTTGCTCGGGCGAGAATCGCCGCTTGAGGTCCGCCTCGACGAGGTCGCGGAGCTCGAGGTTCATCGCGAGCTTCGCCGGTTTGGGTCGCGACGCGGTGAAACGCAGAGGCGTGCGCTGAGGTCGCGCGGTAGGTGCCGTTGGCGGCGGTGTTGCGCTGCAGCTCGCGGGTGATCGTCGACGGGCTCCGCCCCAGGCGCGCGGCGATCGAGCACTTCGTCTCGTTGGCGGCGATGCCGATCGCGATCTCTTCGCGTTCCGCGAACGTGAGACAGCGGCCCTTGAGATCGCGCCCGCGCCGGAGCCGCACGCCGCCGGCTTCTTGCACCCATCTGCGCGATCGTCTGCGGTTCGTTCCAGCGGCCGCGGCGGCGTCGGTGAGGAACGCGCCGGCTTGCAGCGCGTCCCAAAACGGTTGGGTCGTCTCGGCGACCATCTGTGGTGAGAACCCGATGGTCATGCGCGCCTGCTCGGTCGGTCCTATGGGCCCCGCGGCGACCGGGACGACGGTGTGGGGGTCGTCGCTCCGGCTCGCCCTACGGGCAAGCCTCCACGACGACCACCACACCGAGCCGCCAAGCGCCTGGCCGCACCCTCGCAGACCTTAGCGTTGCGATCACCGCGAGAACCCAAGGAACGTTCAGCGGGTGCCGTGGCTGGCTATGCGGTTGCGGCTGCGAACGCCAGCTCGAGAATGATGCTCCGCCGAAACGATGCGTCGTCGGACGCCGTCTCGTGAGCGAAGTCAGCGACGTCCTCATCGATCGAGGCAGCTACGAGGACGTCCGCGTTGGTCAGATCACCGCGGATCTGCGACATCAGCAGTCTTCGCGCCGCGAGCAGCCTCGGGTCTGCGTCGTCCGGGACGATGGTGCGAATGTCACCGGCCAGGCTCGCGGGGAAGTACGTCGCGGCGGCAAGAGCCGCTGCCCTCACCGCCGGCTCCGGGGTGCTTCGCGCCCATTGCTCGAGTTTGGGGACGATCGCTTCAACCGCGGCACTGCAGCGCTCGACGGTCTCCCAGGACACGTGGCCTTCCCAGGCCGTGTCGTCGCCGCGGCCGATGTAGACGACGAGCATGAGAAGCGAGGTCCGGTCGGTGACCGACAGATCGTGGAGCTGCGCGAGCGAGAAGAGCGTCGGAACGGCGACCGCCGACGCCTCGTAGATGGTCTCTTGGTGGCAGAGCGCCGACCACAGATCGTTGATCGCTTCGTCGCGGTCCGCCGGTGCCGTCCGAATAAGGTCGAAGAGCGCGGGAAGGTCTCCGGCTGGCCCGTACGCGTGCTGCACGTCGGACCAGTCGATCTCTTCGGGGAGTTCCACTCGCTCGACGGTAACGACAGCGACGGCGACGCCCACGAGATCGCAGCCCGAGCCCACGGCGAAACGACGCCGGTCCGTTGATTGCACCGTCCCGATAGTCAAACGTGTAGCTCTCACGCCCAGCGCGACGCCTCCCGTCCGGGCGTCGCCGACGAGCCGCCGTCCCGAGAGACCCGTCCGAAATGCGTTCCGGGACAGGGGCGTCAGACGGGGCACCGCCGGGACCGCGGCGACCTCACCCCTCGCCGACCAGTGGCAGCCGCAGGCGGAACCGCGCCCCGGGTTGTCCGTCGATCGGCGGCAACAGCTCCAGCGACCCGTCGTGGGCCTCGGCGACCAGTCGGGCGATCGGCAGGCCGAGGCCCGAGCCGCCCGCGGCGCCGCTGGCGCGGTGGAAGCGGTCGAAGACGGCGCCGTGCTGCGCCGGCGGGACACCGGGACCGCGGTCGTGGACCTCGACGACCGCGTCGGGACCGTCGACCGAGAGGTGGACCGCGATCTCACCGCCGTCGGCGCCGTAGCGGATCGCGTTCTCGACGAGGTTCGCGACCGAGCGGCCCAGGAGGCGCTCGTCGCCGCGGACCACGACGTCCGGCGCCGCGGTCAGGGAGAGCTCGGCGCCGGCCTCGCGGGCGCGGTCCTCGTACTCCTCGACGAGCTGCTCGAGCTGGAGGTCCAGGCGCAGCTTCTCGCGCTCCATCCGGCCGCGGCGCGCGTCCAGGCGGGCGAGCTCGAGCATGTCGGCGATCGTGCCCGAGGCGCGCTCGGCGGCCCGTTCGATCGCGCGCAGCGCCGGGCCGGCGGGGCCGTCCTCCCCCAGCTCGCGCAGCCCCTGCTCGGCACGCGCACGGATCACGGCGACGGGGGTCCGCAGCTCGTGCGCGGCGTCGGCCAGGAACGCCTCCTCGCGCTTGGCGACCGCCGCGGCGGGCCGCAGCGCGCGACCGGCGAGGATCCACCCGGCGGCGATCGTCAGAAGCCACAGCCCGAGGACCGCGGCGGCGATCAGGAACCCCGCGGTGCGGACGTCGTGGGCCGCCCCGGCGAGCGGCTCGACGGCGACGATCGCGCCGAGCAACCGGTCTGAGCCGTTGATCGGGTTCGACGCGACACGGACCCCGTCGCCTCCGGAGACGTCGTCGGTGACCCGGAGCAGCCGCCCGTCCTGGATGCGCGCCAGCGCGCGCTTCGCGGCCGCCGCGTCGAGCTTCCCGGCCGGCCCGGCGACGACCTTGCCGTGCTCGTCGACGACGAGGACCGGGGCGCCCGGCCGGCGCGCGGGCCCGAAGTAGCCGTCGGGCTGCCGGTCGACGATCAGCTTGCTCGGATCGCCCTCGGGGTACGCGTAGCCGGACGCCGACAGCGCGGTCCGCTCGACGAGGCGGTCGAGCTGCTCGTGCCGCCGGTCGTGCGCCTGCAGCACCGCGATCACGGCGATCGCGACGAGGACGACGAGCGAGACCGCCGCGTAGGAGGCGGTGAGGCGTCGGCGTAGTCGGCGGAGCTGCTCCTCGCTCATGCGCCGTCCGCCAGCCGGTAGCCCGCGCCGCGCACGGTCTCGATCGCCTTGGAACCGAGCTTGCGGCGCAGCGCCGCGACGTGCACGTCGATGACGTTGGAGCCCGGCTCGTACGCCTGGTCCCAGCACGACTCGAGGATGTCGAAGCGGTCGACGACCTCCCCCGCCCGGTCGGCGAGGAACGCGAGGAGCGCGAACTCCTTCGTCGTCAGCGGCACGATCACGCCGTCGCGCTTGACGCGCCTGCGGGAGACCTCGATCACGAGGTCCCCGGCCTCGACGACCTCCATCCGCCGCGTCGGGCGACGCCGGAGCAGCCCGTGCACGCGTGCGACGAGCTCCTCGGTCGCGAACGGCTTGGTGAGGTAGTCGTCCGCGCCGCCGGAGAAGCCGTCGACGACGTCGCCCGTCTGGTCCATCGCGGTCAGCATCAGGACGGGGAACTCGAGGCCGGCCTTCCGCCACTCGCCGCAGAGCGCGAGGCCCTCGCCGTCGGGCAGCCGGCGGTCGAGCACGACCGCGTCGTACTCGTGGAGGTCCGCCTCGGAGCGCGCCGCCGCGATGGTGCCGGCGACGTCGACGCCGAACGACTCGGCGCGCAGCCGCTCCGCCACCGCCTGGGCGATCTCCGCCTCGTCCTCCACGACGAGGATCCGCATGGCGGCAGCATAGACCCGCTTCCGTCCCTGGGCGAGCGTCGGGTGCGTCGTCATGGCGGTCACCCCTCAGCGCGGCTGGAGCGCCGCGAGCAGCAGGATCGAGCCCGCCGCGTAGTCGATGGCCGGTTCGGAGGTCACGTAGTCGTCGACGCGGTCCTCGTAGGTCGCGCCCGCGGTGCTGAACGGACCACCCCGAGGCGTGCCGACCTGCTGCTCGCGGATGTCCTTCGACGGAGCGGGCCCGCCGACGACCGCACCGACCGGCCGACCGCTGCCGCGGGTCGACGCCCAGTGGTGGATCGCCCGCGGTGCGTGCGGCCCGAAGCCGGCGACGAAGCTCGCGCCGAACGGGTTGCGGCCGAGGAGCCAGTCGCGGGCCGTGACCCCGACGCGCGCGGCGCCCGGGACGGACCCGCGACCGGCCAGCGCGGCCAGCGCGACCGCGCCGCCGTTCTCACCCGTCTGCCCCCACGCGAACGCGCCGGGCGTGCCGAACGCGTGCCTCGCGGCGCGAGCGACCGCGGCACGGCCCTGGGCGTCGAGCGCGCGGCACGCGGAGGCGCGGGCCGCGGCGTCGTCGACCGCCGGCGCGCCGAGGCGCCCGCAGAGGTCCGCGGCCGCGAACCCGGCCAGCGCGTCCCAGCCCAGGCGGCCGTCGGGCGTGGTGCGCCCGAGGAGGCGGACGGCGTCGTCGAGGTAGGCGCGCTCACCCGTGACGCGGTGGAGCGCGGCGGCGCCGGCGGCCAGCGCGTCGTCCTGCGTGTCGCCGTCGTAGAACTCGCCGACGGGCGGCCCGAGCTTCGGCGCGACGACGCCGGAGGCCCGGCCCGCGGCGTACCACTCGCGGGCCTGCCGGACGAGCGCGGCGCGGGCGTCGCCCTCGGGGGTGCGCTCCGCGGCCAGGGCGAGCGCGAGCGCCGCCTTGCCGCCGAGATCGCCGCCCATGTTCGGGTACGCCTTCCGGACCGCGATCCCGTCCTTGCCCGACGCGTCGTCGGTCGCGGGATCGCGGAAGCCGAGATCGTGGTCGCGCTCGTCGCCGACCTGCGCGACGAAGAGGCCAGGTGCGGGGTGCGCCTTCACGAGCCAGCGGACGCCGACGTCCGCGGTCGCGCGCAGGGCGGGGGCGTCGGCGGCGTCGAGCCGCGCGGCGGCCTGGAGCGCCGCGGCGGCGTACGCGGTCGTCTGGGTGAACTTCAGCGTGTCGCCGGCGTCCATCCAGCCGCCGGTGAGGTCGAACCGCTCCCCGGCGTGGGGGCCGGAGGCGATCTCGGCGTCGTGCAGGTGCGCGGGCCCGTGGGCGGGCGACGGCTCCCGTCCGTCGGCGTTCGCCGCGAAGGACCGCAGGATCGTGGTGATCGGCGCGGACGACGGGCGGGCCGCGACCGTCCAGCCGCGGGAGGTCAGCCCGGCGGCCCGCACGCGGTAGACGCCGGGGGCCGTGACGCGCGAGAGGTCGGCGCCGAGCGCGCGCCGCCACGGCGCCGCGGCGCCCGGGAGCTTCCGGAGGCGTCCCCGCAGGACGGTCCTGCCGCGGGCGTCCACGACCGTGAAGCGGGCGCCCCGCAGCGCCTTCGTCGTCCCGACCACCGCGACCTTCGTGTCGGCCGGGGCGGACGGGCCCCCGATGCGGATCGCGTCGGGGACGGCAGTGGGGGGAGCGGTCCTCGCGTTCGCGCCGGAGACGGCCGCCGCGCCGGCGCCCGCGAGGACGACGCCGGACGCGAGGACCGCCGCCGGGGCGCCCGACCGCATCAGCGGGTCTTCCGGAACGTGACCCGACGGACGACGCTCGCGTTGCCGGCGTTGTCGGTCGCCTGCACGGACACGCGGTAGAGGCCGCGGGGCAGCGCCTTCTTCGTCCCGTCGACGAGGCGCAGGTCGAACGACCGCGCGCCCTTCGGGGCCACGCCCGTGGCGGGCGACTGGAACGGGACCGTCTGGACGCGCTGCGCGTTCCACGTCACGCACGAGGGCTTGCGGCGGTTGGAGGCGTTCTCGGGCCGGCACTTGCCGAAGGACTTCCGGCCGACGAAGCGCTTCTCGATCGTCATCCGGATCCGGGCGGTCTCCGAGACGCGGATGCTGAGCGGGACGACCGTCCGCGTGACCCGTCCGCGTCGCTTCGCCGTGAGCACCGGCTTCGTCGTGTCCTTCGTGGTCGTGCCGGTGCCGCCGCCCCCGCCGGTGCCCGGGGCGATCCCGCGGCGCTGCTGGAAGAGCAGGACGGCCGCCTGGGCGTCGACGACGCCGCCGCTGACCGACTTGCCCTGCCACGCCGGGACCTTCCGGGCGCTGTCGACGATCGCGGCCTTGACGTCGGCGGCGGACGCCGTCGGGTCGATGCCGAAGAGGATCGTCGCGACGCCCGCGGCGGTCGGGGCGGCGTAGCTCGTGGCGCAGCCGGTCGGGCCGAAGCCGCCGCCGTTGGTCGTCGTGATGCTGTTCTGCGTCGGGACGGCGACGTCGACGCTCCCCGGGCCGTACGCCCCGCAGTCGAGGCCGTCGTCGGGGGCGGAGGTCGAGACGCAGAGGACGTTCGGGGAGTCCAGGTTGCAGGGCTCCGGGTCCTCCGGGTCGGCGTCGTAGGCGCCGCCGTTGCCGGACGGGATCGTCACGAACAGGGTCTGCGGGTGCTTCTTGATCGCGTCCCGCAGGCCGTCCTCGAGCGGGCCGGAGAGCCAGCTGAAGCTCGCGACCCGTGCGCCGCGGTCCGCGGCCCAGTCGATCGCCGGCGCCTGGACGGACTGGTAGCACTGGTCGCCGTCCCAGCAGGTGCGCAGCGCGACGAAGCGGGCGTTCGGGGCGACGCCGGCGCCACCCTGGCCGTTGTTCCACGCGGCGCCGAGCACGCCGGCGACCGCCGTGCCGTGGCCACTGCCGCCGGCGGGATCGCTCGGGTCGGCGTCGGGCTTCAGGGCGCTCGGGGCGTCCGTGCCGATGAGATCCCAGCCGGCCGCGCCGGCGGAGACGTTCCCGAGATTGCCGACGCCGTCGGCGTCCGGGGCCGGCACCGGCGCGGGGAGCGCGTAGAGCCGCGACGCGATGTCGGGGTGGTCGAGGTCGAGGCCGGTGTCGGCGACGAGCACCGGCACGTCTTGGAGCGGCCGCCCGGCGACGTCGAGCGCCTGGGGCACCTTCATGATGCTCAGCGGTTGCTGGCCGGCGGCCTGGGGGTCGGTGGGCGCCGCGGCGTGGGCGGCTGAAGCCCCGAGCGCGAGGGCGGTCAGGGCGGTGGCGACGGCGGTGGTGGTGACGCGGCGGGTGGACATCGTGGGCTCCTCGGACGACGGGGTCGGTGGGTGAGGAGCACTCTGCCGGGGGCCGCATGAAGCGAACATGAAGCCCCCGGAGCCCGGTGGGTCAGGTGGTCTTGTTCGCGTCCGCGGGCGCCTCCTCGCGGTCCTCGCTGCGCGAGTCCGACGCCTTCGGCGCGGCCCGGACGACCGTCTCGCACGAGCCGTTGGGGTTCTCGGGCGTCGCGTCGGTGATCACGTCGACGAGGTCCAGGTCGGCCCGGTCGGTGCCGTCGCCGCAGGTGATGCGGTCGACCTCGCCGTCGCGGGTGCGGAAGCGGTCGTTCCCGGCGCCGCCGTCGAGGGTGTCGCCGGTCTGGTCGGTCTCGCCGTTCGGGCCGGGGGTGACGTCCTTGCGGGCCAGGGCCCAGAGGGTGTCGTTCCCGGCGCCGCCCCGGATCGTGTCGACGCCGCGGTTGGCGAAGATCGTGTCGTTGCCGGCGCCGCCGTCGACGGTGTCGTCGCCGCTGCCGCCGGCCAGGCGGTCGTTGCCGTTCTCGCCGAGGACGCGGTCGTCGCCGGAACCGCCGAAGACGCGGTCGTGCGAGTCGCCGCCGTAGAGCTGGTCGTCGCCGGAGCCGCCGAAGATGCGGTCGTAGCTCGTGCGGTCGCCGGTGTCGTTCGCGTCGCCGTGGACGACGTCGTTGCCGGCCCCGCCGTTCAGCCAGTCGTTGCCCGGTCCGCCGAGGATCGTGTCGTCGCCGGAGGCGCCGAAGATCCGGTCGTTCCCCGAGCCACCGTCGAGGCGGTCGGAGCCGGCGAGGCCGAAGATGCGGTCCTTGCCGCCGAGGCCCTTGATCGTGTCGACGGAGGACGTGCCGGTCAGGCGGTTGTCGCCCCCGTCGCCGGTGACGGTCGCGGCGGTCGCGGCGGCGGGGACGAGGAGGGCGGCGCAGACGGCGAGGGTGCCGATGCGGCGGGTGGGTCGAGAGCTCATGGGGGATCTCCGTGGTTCGGGGGGATGGTCGTGCCGAGGTGCGACGGCCGCCCCGTACGGGGTCGCCCATCGCTCGGCACCATCAGGAACCCGGACCCCGATCCGGAGTCGCGAACATAAGACAGGTCTCACGGACGCGGCCCGGGACGAGGCGCGTCCGGCGTCGCCGCGGCCCGCGTCTACGCCCGCAGCAGCGCGTACCTCCCGAGCCCGTCGGCCCCCGGGATCACCGGTCCGGCGTCGTGGCCGAGCCACTGCTCCAGCAGCGAGCAGTAGAGCGCGCGGAAGTCCGTCGTGGCGCGCAGGTTGCCGTCGGGGTCGAGCGACCCGAGGCCGGGGTGCTCGCCGATCCGCCCGCCGCGGACCGCGGTGCCCATGAGCATCGCGATGCCGCCCGCGCCGTGGTCGGTGCCGGCGGAGCCGTTCTCCTCCGGCCGGCGGCCGAACTCGCTCCACACGAGCGTCAGCACGCGGTCGGCGATGCCGCGCCGCTCGAGGTCGTCCTGGAACGCCTGCAGCGCCGTCCCCGTCTCGGTGACGTGGCGCTCGAACGTCGCGGCCTGGTTCGCGTGGCTGTCGAAGTCGAGGCCGGAGTCGATCGTGCCGCAGCGGATCGGCAGGCCCGCGCCGAGGAGCCGCGCGAGGTCGGCGAGCCGGTCACCGAGGCGCCCGGCGGGATAGCTGACCGCCGGATCCTGGAAGCCGCCGACGAGCTCGGCGTGGACGTCGGCGGCGTCGCCGTGGACCGCGCGGGCGGCGCCGAGGACGGGGTCGGTCGACGTCAGGCGACCGAGCTCCGTCATGCCGCGCACGAGCTCCGCGTGCCACGCGCCGCCCTCGATGCCGGGCGTGGTGACGCGGTAGTCCGCGGGCCGGTCGGTCGCGGCGACGGCGACCTTCGCGGCCGCGAGCATCGGCGAGATCGTCTCCCCCAGCGTCAGGCCCTGGAGCGGATTGTGGTCGGTGCCGACGAGGTCGAGCCACCGGCCGAGCCAGCCCGTCCGGCCGTCGGGGTCGGTCGCGCCGACCTCGTAGAAGTGCCGGGAGGTGAAGTGCGAGTGGTTCGGCCCGGCGTAGCCGATCGACGGCAGCACGGTCAGCCGGTCGCGGTCGTGGAGCGCCTTCAGCCGCGCGGCGGCGGGGTGCCAGCGCAGGTCGGTGGTGCCCTTCATCGCGAGCGTCGTCGCCGGGTCGACCCACAGCTCGGGCCGCAGGCGGCGCGAGTAGCGGGCGTCGTTCTGCGGTGGCAGCAGGCTGAGCCCGTCGACGCCGCCGGAGAGCGAGACGCAGACGAGGACGCGCTGCCCGGGGGTCGCGGCGGCGACGGCCTCGTCGAGCGCGCCGGGCGCGAGCGCGCGGCCGCCGAACAGGGTCAGGCCGAGGCCGACGCCGCCGAGGACGACGGCCCGGCGCGACATACCGGTGCCGGCGGGGACGGGGTGGCCGGTCTCGGTGGGCCGGCAACAGGCGAAGGAGCGCATCAGGAGACCTGGCAGTCGGGAGCGGTGATCACGAGGTGGCGCAGGACGTCCTGGCGCAGCGCGTTGCGGGCGGCGTCGGAGACCCCGACCATGCGGCCCAGGCGCTGGGCGACCTCGACGAGCGCCTCGGCGGTGTCGGCGCGGATCGGCGGGTCGTCCCAGTGCCGGAGCGCCATCGCGACCGCGTACTGCGGCGACTCGACGGCCGGGTAGGACTCCGACGCGCCGAGCTGGTGCTCCTTCAGGGCGAGGAACGCGAGCTGCCAGCGGGCCCGCCAGGTGGCGGTGTCGAGCCAGCGGTCCTCCCGCCAGCCGGCGATGGTCGGCGGCTGGAAGAGCCGCTGTCCCGCCTGCCGGCCGACCTCGGGCCAGCCGATCGACTCGATCCCCCGCCCGAGCGCACGGAGCATGCCCGCGGCGTAGACGACCGGCGGCTTCACGAGCGCGGGGCCCTCGTAGACGGCGGGGTGCTTGAGGATCGCCTCGACGACGGGCAGGACGGCGTAGTCGCCCTCGACGTACAGCCGCTCGAGCGCCTGGCGCTGGGCGGGCTCCGGCGGGCTCGCGACGAACGCCTGCCAGAGCTTGAGCACGAAGAAGCTCGGGTGCAGCGGGTGCTGGAGGCACGCCTCGACGACCTGGGCGGGCGTGTGGTCCTTCCGCGTGCCGAAGAGCTCCTTCTGCCCGTCGTCGTGGCGTGCGGGGTCGTAGCGGAAGTCCTCGTAGCCCCGCTGCGGGTGGTATGACGAGACGTACCCGGTCAGGCCGCGGGCGGCCTCGCGGACGTCCCGCTCGGTGTAGGCGCCGCGATCGGGCCCGAGCGCATAGAGCTCCATGAGCTCGCGGGCGTAGTTCTCGTTCGGGGCGCCCTTGGCGCTGTCGTCGCCGTCGAGGCGCACGAGCATCGCACCGTCGCCGGTGACCGCGAGCAGCAGGTCGCGGAACGAGCCTCGACCGATCCGCCGGAACAGCTCGATGTGCTCCCGCATCAGGGGCCACGACCCGACGACCTCGTCGGAGACCCCGAACCAGTCGTGGAACAGCAGCGCCATCCGCTCCACGAACGGCTGGTCGGAGCGCACCATCCGGTCCAGCCAGACGAGGTGGTCGTACGGGAAGCGCGACGGGTCGATCGGCTCGGAGAGCTCGGTCCGCGGCGCGGGCCCGACGAGGCGCGCCGTCCCGGACACCCGCGTGAGCGCCGCGACCGCCCCGTCGAGCCCGAGCGCGGCGACCTGCGCGGCCTGCCCGCGGAGCGGCCCGAAGCCGGCCCGCCAGAGGAGCCGCTCGGCCTGCCGGACGCCGAACGGCCCGGTGTAGCGGGCGACGCCGGCGGGCGGCGGGTCCGTGGGCGGCGGATCGGTCGGGGGCGGGTCCGCGGGAGGCGGGTCGCCGGGACCGCCACCGCCGACCGGCGGCGGGACGACGATCACGGGCGGCCGGACGACGGGTGGCAGACCGGGGACCTGGACGCCCGGCGGGAGCGTCGGCAACGACGGCGACCCGGGCTTCGCGGGCCGCTTCGGCGTCGGGCGCTTCGCCGGCGTCTTCGGCGTGCACACGCGCTTCCGGACGACCTTGCCGCCTTTCCCCTTCACGCGCTTCGTGCGGCAGACGACCTGCTTCTTCGCCTTCTTCCGCCGGGCCTTCGCCGTCGTCATCGGGACCTCGGGGTGTCGCGTCGGACCATGCGGCGATCCTGCGCGCGCTCCCGGGGCGCCACATCGGGGACCTCCCCCACCGCGCGTCCAGGGGACCTCCGGCTACGACGGGCGTCCAGGCGGGTCCGTCAGCCCGCCGCGGCGTCCCCCGCCCCGTCCGCGACCACCGCCATCCCCGGCCCCGGCAGCAGGTCGACGTCGCCCGCGTGCATCGGCTCGCCGCAGTGGTCGCAGCGCAGGTCGACGTCGGCGATCCGCCCGCAGGCGCGGTGGCGGTAGAGGATCGGCGGGCCGGCCTCCCCCGCCGTCCAGCGGTCGCCCCAGCCCTTCATGACCATGAGGAGGTCGACGAGCTCGGTGCCCTTGACGGTCAGGTGGTACTCGAACCGGGGGCGGTTGTCGTACGGCCGGCGCTCGAGGACGCCCTCGTCGACGAGGTGGTTCAGCCGCTCGGTGAGGACCTTGCGCGACACGCCGAGGTCGCCCTGGATCTCGTCGAAGCGCCGCATCCCGACCCAGACGTCGCGCAGGATCAGCGGCGACCACGGCTCGCCGATCACGTCGAGCGTGCGGGCGATCGAGCAGGCCATGTCGCTGAAGGTCGTGCGCTGCATGGACCGAGCCTAGCAATTGGAGTTCCCTTACGGAACTCCACGTGCTACGGTCGTGGAGTCTCCTGAAGGAACCCCACGAAAGGACGCCCGATGAGCAAGGTCATCAGCGCACTGTCGGTCTCGGTCGACGGCTACATCACGGGTCGCGACAGCGGACCGGGCAACGGCCTCGGCGACGGCGGCCACCTGTTCGACTGGTACTTCGACGGCGAGGTCGAGAGCCGCGTCTTCAAGGGGTTCCGGCTCTCCGCCACGAGCGCCCCGATCTTCGACCGGCTCGCCGGGAACGTCGGCGCGAGCGTCGCGGGTCGGAAGACGTACGAGGACTCCGGCCGCTTCGGCGACGACGGCGGCCCGCACCCGACCGCCCCGCTCGTCGTGCTCAGCCACCGGCCCGCTCCGGACATGTCCGGCCGGCAGACGCTGGTCACGACCGGGATCGAGGACGCCGTGGCCGCCGGGAAGGACACCGCGGGCGAGCAGGACGTCGCACTCATGGGCGGCGTCCTCGTCACCGAGGCCCTGAAGGCCGGGCTCGTCGACGAGCTGGTCCTCCACCAGGTGCCGGTGCTGCTCGGCGGCGGCCGTCCCTTCTTCCACGACCTGCCGGAGCACGTCGCGCTGCGACTGCTGGAGGCCGTGGCGGCACCCGGCGTCACCCACCTGCACTACGCGGTCGTCCGATGACCCCCGTTGCCACCCCCGCCACCACCCGGCACGCTGCCTCCGACACCGACCGCACGCCCGACCACACCGACGACACCCAGGAGTCCCCCACCATGCTCGAGCTCGACCCCGCCGTCCGCGAGGTGCTCTCCGGCACCTCGATCGCCCACCTCGCCACCGTCCTGCCCGACGGCGCCCCGCACAGCGTCCCGCTGTGGGTCGGCCTCGAGGGCGAGCACCTCGCGATCCTCACCGGTCCCGGCAGTCGGAAGGCGAGGAACCTGCGCCGCGATCCGCGCGTGGCCCTCTCGATCACGCCCGTCGACGACCCGTTCACGCCGGTGACCCTGCGCGGGAAGGTCGTCGCGGAGCTCGAGGGCGACCGGGCGTGGGAGATCATCGACCGGATCGCCAAGGTCCACGTCGGCGGGCCGTACCCGCGGGAGCAGGAGCGGGTCGTCTTCCTGATCGAGCCGGAGACGCAGCACGTCGGGATCGGCTGAGCGCTTCGTCGATCGACCACACGCCGTCCGCCACGCATGCGAACATGTGTTCGTATGCGGTGGGACCACCTGACCAGAGACCCGAACGCCGAGACGGCGCAGCTCCCGGGGATGAAGGACCCCGCGATCGTGCGCCGCTTCGACGCGCCGGAGGCCCTCGACACGCGCTTCTACGAGATCGAGGCGAAGACCGTCCTCAACAAGGTCCCGGCGCGGACGGACCTCCCGTTCGGCTGGACGGTCAACCCGTACCGGGGCTGCTCGCACGCGTGCACGTACTGCCTCGACCCGGCGACGCCCGTCCTCATGGCGGACGGCCGGACGAGGCCGATCGGCGAGCTCGAGCCGGGCGACGCGATCTACGGAACGCGGCGGGACCGGACGGGACGCCGGTACGTGAGGACGGTCGTCCGCGACCGGTGGTCCACGCGGAAGCCCGCCTGGCTCGTGCGTCTGCAGGACGGGACCGAGATCATCGCGAGCGGCGACCACCGGTTCCTGACGCCGCGGGGTTGGCGCCACGTGACCGCCGGGGCCCCGGACGTCGCGCACCCGGGCGGCCGTCCGGGCCTCCGCGTCGGGCACCGCCTGCTCGGCCCGGGTGTCCAGGGGCCGGTGGGGTCCGGGCCGGACCGCCGCGTCCCGACCGCCCGGCCGCTCGTCGCCGCCGGGGCGGCGCCCGCCCTCGCACCGGCCGACCACGGGACGGACCGCCCGGACCACGGTCGCACCTCCGTCAGGGGTCCGGCATCACCGCGGACGCGCGTGGGGCGGAGCCTCCTCGGCCGCGAGGTCAAGGGTCCTGCCGGCCTCCGCGTCGTCGCGATCGAACCCCTCGGGGTCCGCGACCTCGTCGACATCACCACCGGCACCGGGGACTTCGTCGCCGCCGGCGTGATCAGCCACAACTGCTTCGCGCGCCCCACCCACGAGTACCTGAACTTCGGCCCGGGGCGCGACTTCGAGCGCGAGATCGTCGTCAAGGTCAACGCGCCCGAGCGCCTGCGGGTCGACCTCGCCAAGCGGGCGCGCACGGCGGCCTACGGCGACACCGTCGCGTTGGGGACGAACACCGACCCGTACCAGTGGGTCGAGTCGAAGTACAAGCTGATGCCCGGGATCTGGGAGGCCCTGCGCGACGCCCGGGTGCCCGGGTCGGTGCTGACGAAGTCGCCGCTCCTGCTGCGTGACCAGGCGCTGATGCTCGAGATCCAGGCGAACGCCGGGTTCGAGGCCGCGCTGTCGGTGCCGAGCCTCGACACCAAGGCGTGGCGCTCGACCGAGCCGCACACGCCCCACCCCCGGGCGCGGCTGGCGGCGGTCGCCGAGCTCAACCGCATCGGCATCCCGACGGCGGTCCTGGCGGCGCCGATCATGCCCGGCATCAACGACTCGCCGGAGCAGATCGAGGCCCTGCTGACCGCGTGCACCGAGGCCGGCGCGATCGGCGTGCGCGGCATCGGGCTGCACCTGCGTGGCAGCACCCGGGACGTCTTCCTCGAGTGGCTGGCGGACGCCCGGCCGGACCTCGTCGAGCTCTACGACGAGCTCTACCGGGACGGCCCGCACCTCCCGCGCAAGGAGGCCGTCCGCCTCGCGAAGCTCGTCGAGCGCGGCGAGCGCTGGGGCGAGCGGGTCGTCCGAACGGACCCGCCGGTCCGGCCCGGACGGTTCGCGCCCGGCTCCCGCGCGCTGTCGGGCGGCCCCGCCGAGCCGGAGCCGAAGGTGACCCGCAGGCCCGGCACGCGGCCCGGGCCGCCGAAGGCCCCGCCGTCCGACCAGCTCTCGCTGTTCTGAGCGCGTCGGGCCGATCCGGTCCGACGCTCCGCGATCCGTGAACTGCTCCCCCGTTCGGCGCGATCCGTCCCCCGCCGGTGGTGAGTTGTGGCGCGCCCGCATCCGTGCCCCGACACCCGTCGCTTGCAGGGGCAACAGCATCACCAGGGCGCCGGTGCGCCCGGGAGCAGGAGAGCATGCGCATGACCTCACGCAGGACCACGACCCGTCGCGGCGTCGCGACGGCAGGCACCGTCGGCGCCTCCGGCCCGGACCCGTCGACGGTCGCCGCCGGGTGACCGGCAGGACCGCCCAGGACCCGGACGGCCGCGGCGTCCCCGAGCACCGGCCGCGGGCGGGCGCGGACGTCGTGCCCGTGCGCCTCCACACCCGGCGGGGTGGCGAGCTGCGGTGGCAGGACCGTGGCCGCGCGTTCCTCCCGCGGGACATCGTCGCGGCCGGCGCAGGATCGATCCGGTACGACGGGGTCGCGTACGAGCTCGAGGACGTGTTCGACGACGGCCGGACCGTGGCGGTCTGGGTCCGGTCGTCGCGCGCGGCCTGAGGACGGCGCCGCGCGCGGCGCCCGATCCCTCGGGCCACCACGCGGGGCGGGCGGACCCGGGGCACCCGGTCCCCGGGCGCGCCCTCCGCTACTCGGTCGGGTCGGTCGGCTTCGGCGCCGGGTCGATCGGACCGTCGCTCGCGAACGCCTCGCCGATCGCGGTGAGGACCTTCCCGATCGACCGGTCGAGGACGAGCTTCGCGGAGACGATCTTCGTCACCTGCGCCTTGCCGACCTTGCGCTTCTTGACGACCGAGAGGAGCTGCTTGTCGAGCTTCTCGGCCGCGGCCGCCATCGCGGTGAGCTTCGGCAGCACCGCGTCGCGGGCGGCGACGCCCTTGTCGGTGGTGCCGTCGTCGTCCCGGACCTCGGTGCGGAACGCGTCGGTGGTGCGGAAGATCCCGCTCGCGTCCTTCGACGCCGACTTCGCGCGGCTCAGGCTCGGGGACGCCTGCAGCGTCTTCAGGGTCTTCGCGAGCGCCTTCTCGCGCTTGTCGAGCTGCTGGGCCCGCTCGGTGATCGTCTTCGCGAGGCTGGCGTCGTCGGCCGACGCGAGGCCCGCGCCCGGGCCGAGCAGCAGCGCGGTCGTGCACGCACCCGCGACGACGACCCGCGCGAGTGGAGTGCGGTGGTGGGGGGAGGACATCGGCCGAACGATACGCGCGGGACGGACGCCCGCGCGCCGGGCCGCTCAGCGTCCGCGGGCGGTGATCAGCCAGGGCCCGACGCGCTCGGCGGTCGGCCCCGCGACGAGGACGACGGTGCGCATCGCGACCGCCTCGGCGTCGAAGGTCGAGAGCGTCGAGAGGTCGACGTGCTGGTCGGCCCGCCCGACGTCGGTGGCGAGCGCGACCGGCGTGGCCGGATCGCGGTGCTCGAGGAGGAGCTCGCGGACGCGGTCCAGCTGCCAGGTCCGGGTCCGGGACCGCGGGTTGTACAGCGTGAGCGCCAGGTCGGTCGCGGCCAGTGCCGACAGCCGCGACTCGACCTGCTCCCAGGGGACGAGGACGTCGGACAGCGAGACGGTGGCGAAGTCCCCGAGGGGCGCGCCGAGCAGCGCCGCGGCCGCGGTCCCCGCCGTCACGCCCGGCACGACCTCGACCGCGGGCCGCTCGTCCTCGGGGACGGCGGCGGCGGCGCGGAGCGCGAGGGCCGCCATGCCGAAGATGCCGGTGTCGCCCGACGAGACCAGGGCGACGCGGCGCCCCTCCAGCGCCAGGGCGACGGCGCGGTCGGCGCGGTCCTCCTCGCGGCCCATCGTGCTGCGCTCGACGAGCTGGTGCTCGCCGAGCAGGTCGGCGCACTGGTCGATGTACGGGCCGTAGCCGACGACGGCGTCGGCGTCCCGGACCGCGGAGGTCGCACGGCCGGTGCGCAGCTCCGCTCCCCCGGGGCCGAGACCGACGATCCACAGGGCTCCGGGCACCCGCGGGATCCTAGGGCGCGGTCGTCGTCGTGGTCGTGGCGTCCGGGGACGTGGTGGTCGTGGGGGTGTCCGGGGCCGTGGTCGTGCTCGGGTCGTCCGGCGCGGTGGTGGCCGTCGGGCCGTCGGGGCCCGTCGTGGTCGTGGGCGCGTCCGGGGCGGTGGTGGTCGTCGGCGCGTCCGGGCCGGTCGTCGATCCGGGTGCGTCGTCCGGACCGGTGCCGGGCGTCGGGTCCGGGACCGTCGGGTCCGGCGTCGGGACGGCGGGCGGTGCGGTCGTGAGGTCCTCGGGGGTGCCGCCGATCGGCTCGTCGGCCTCCGGCACGTGGACGACGACCGCGGCATCGGCGGTCGTCGGCGCGTCGCTCCCCGCCGGCGTCGTGTCGGGCGGGATCGGGACGCCGACGTTCCCGCCGTCCGTCGGGCTCGAGGTGCCCGCGGTCGTCGGCACCGGCACGAGCACCTCGACCGGCTCCGCCGTCGTCGAGGGCGCCGTCCCGGTGTCGCCGGGATCGCCCGGGCCAGGGCCCGTACCGGGCTCTCCCGACGGATCGGCCGTGCCGATCGGCGTGGTCACGGAGACCACGTTGCTGACGCCGTCGGCGGTCCGTGCGCCGTCCGCGACCGCGGCACGGGTGGCCTGCGCGGGTGCCAGCTGCATGCGCACCCGCACGCGGTAGGGGCCGGCGGCGGTGGCGTCGGGACCGTCGACGAGGTCCACGAGCGCCCGCAGCGCGACCGGTCCCGAGGTGGTCGACGCGGTCCTCCCGAGCGCCGCGACGGCCGCGTCGTCGAGCCGGATCCGCACGTCGAGCCTGCCGGGCAGCGTCGCGTCGTCCGCCGCACCGCCGTCGTCGGACGACGCCGGGTCGCCGGTCGCGGCGGGATCGTCCGCGGCGCTCGGCCCGGTGCCGTCGGACGCCCCGGCGTCGTCGGTCCTGCCCGTGTCGCCGGTCGTCGCGGGGTCGTCCGTCGTCGCGTCGCCGTCCGCGGCGCCGGCCCCGTGGGTCTCGCCGACGGCGTCCAGCCCCATCCTGGCGGCCACGCTCAGGCGATCGCCGATCGTCGCGGTGCTCGAGGCGTCCGCCCCGGTCGAGGTCGTGATCCGGCGCGCGGAGAGCCGCACCCGGACCTCGCTGCCGGCCTTCAGCGTGCCCGAGTCGGTGCCGGTGACGCTGAGGTCGGTGACGCGCAGCCGGACCCCGGCCGTCGTGACCGCCCCGTCGCCACCGCCGGGCGGTGCGTCGCCGCCGGCCCCGCCCCCGGTGGCCCCACCGCCGGCGGCCCCACCGTCCGGGGCGCCGTCGTCGGTGCCGGCGTCGGACCCGGTGCCGCCCGCGGCGCTCGCGCCGATCCCGGTGTCGCCGGCCGCGTCGGAGCCTGATCCGCTGCCCGTCGTGCCCGCACCGGCACCGCCCGCGCCGGATCCCGCCGTCGGGGTCGGGCCGGAGGTCGCGGTCGCCCCGGCAGGGGTCCCGCCGTCGGTGGTCGCCCCGCCGGATCCCGCCGTCCGTCGGCCGTCGGCGCGGTCGCCGCCGGCCACGACCAGCGCCCCGCCCCGGTCGCCGCCCGAGCCGCCCTCCACGGTCGACGAGCCCGCGGGCGTGAAGACGTGGCCGACCCCGAGGGTCGCCACCACGAGCGACGCCCCGATCACGGAGGCGACGCCCACGTCTCGTCGGGTCCGGCGGTCCATGGGGTTCCGATCGACCGATCTCCGGGCGACCTTTACCCCTCGACGCCCGCGTCGCACGTGTACGCCCGCTCCGTGAGGGTGCACCCCGGTTTCCTGGCCGAACGTACGACGGACCGGACGTTCCACCGACGCCGGGAGCGTCCGGCGCTCGGACGCCCGCCGACCCGGGGACGTTGGCCGCCCCGGCCTTCCGGGTACGGCGTACAGCATGGCCGACCCCGAGTCCCCTCCGCCGCTCGTCCCGCTCGGAGACACGACAGGCGAGCTCGAGATCCGGAAGGAGTCCTGGCGCGAGCAGGTCCACGAGTTCGTCGCGGCCGACGGTCCGGTCGCCCGGATCGACTACTCCGTGTGGAGCGGCAGGGCGCGAGCCGAGAGCGCCGGGGGGGCCTGGGGCTTCTCGCGGGTGAAGGGCCTCACGAGCTCGCGGGTGGAGATCACCGAGGGCGAGTCCGGCGCCGAGGTCGCCCGGATGGACAAGCGGACCTGGACGCGCGGCGGCACCGTCGAGCTCGGCGGGAGCAGCTACGAGCTCAAGGCGCACGGCTGGCTGCGCACGACCTGGACGTGGGAGCGGGACGGGACGACCGTCGTCGAGGTCGACCTCCCCGGGTCCCTCGGCAAGCGCAAGGGCACCGCGCAGGTGACCGACGCCGGACGGAGCGACCCCAACGCATCGCTCCTGCTGCTGCTCACCCTGCACGTGCACACGTCCGACAGCAGCTCCGCGGCCACGGCGGCGACGGCGGGAGCCGCGGTCAGCACCTGATCGCTCCGCGGGGGACCGTCCGGCCCCGGCTCTCCGGTACCGTGCCGCCGGTGACGGTCCACCTCATCGGGGCGGGGCCGGGCGATCCGGACCTCCTCACCGTCCGCGCCGCCGAGCTCGTCCGGACCGCCGACGTCGTCGTCAGCGACCGCCCCTCCTCGGACCCCGTCGTCGCCCTCGCCCCGCCCGGCGCCGAGCGCGTCCTCGTCGGCAAGGTCCCCGCCGACCCCGGGCCGCCCGCCGTGGCCGCCCGGCGCGCGCTGCCGCAGGACGAGGTCTGCCGGCTGCTCGTCGACCTCGGGCGGTCCGGCCGCGAGGTCGTGCGCCTGAAGAGCGGGGACCCGTTCGTCGCGGCCCGCGGCGGCGAGGAGGCGCTCGCGCTCCAGGAGGCGGGCGTGCCGTTCACGGTCGTCCCGGGGATCAGCGCGGGCATCGCGGCGCCCGCGTTCGCCGGGATCCCGGTCCACGTCCGGCAGCTCTCGCGCGTCGTGACCGTCCTGGCCGGCAACACCGACCCGGAGTACCCGGGCGAGGTCGACTGGGACGCCCTGGCGCGCCTGGACGGCACGATCGTCGTCCTCACCGGCCGGTCGCGGATCCGCCGGATCGCCGGCCACCTGCTCGCGGCCGGGATGCCGGACGACACCCCGGTCGCCGCGATCAGCGCCGCGGGCCGGGCCGGTGCGCAGGAGACGATCCGCGGCACGCTGACCGCGCTGCCACCCCGGCTCCCCGCCCCGGTGACCTTCGTGATCGGGGCCGTCGCCGGTCTCGACCTCGCGTGGTTCGCGGACGGCCGCTCGTCGACCGTGGCTGAGTCCGGCTCGGTCGCCCCGGTGCGCCCCGCCGACGGCGACGCCGGGGCGCCGGACGCCGCCACGCGCGGCCGACGCACGCCCCGCCCCGCCGGTCACCGGTCCACCGACGACGCCGCGGAGGAGGCCCAGGATGCACATCCCTGAGGGCTTCCTCACCGGCACGACGACCGCGATCGGCGCCGGCGTCGCCGTCGCCGGCCTCGCGGTCGCGATCCGCAGGGCCGACATGCACGCCGACAACGGCAAGCTGCCGCTGGCCGGCCTGGCGGGCGCGTTCTTCCTCGTCGGCGACACGCCGTTCCTGCCGATCGGCATCGGCACCCAGGGGCACCTGCTCGGCGGCACCCTGGCGATCGCGCTGCTCGGACCGTGGCTCGGGATGATCACGATCTCGGTCGTCACGGTCGTCCAGGCGCTCGTGCAGGGCGACGGCGGCATCACCGTCCTCGGCCTGAACATCGTCAACGCGGCGCTCGTGCCCGCGTTCATCGGCTGGCCGATCCTGCGCGGCGTCCAGGCGGTGATCCGCCGGTGGCAGGGCCGCAGCACCACGGGGGGCCTCGCGGCCGCGTGCGCCGTGGCGGCGTACGTCAACGTCGTGCTGGCCGCCTGCCTCTTCGTCGTCGAGTTCCACCTGGGGCACAAGGGCTCGGTCCAGCTCGGTCCGGTCGTCGGCGGCACGATCGGCACCTACGCGCTGATCGGGATCGTCGAGGCGCTCGTGACCGCGGGCATCGTGCGCGCGCTGCTGGCCCGCAGGCCGGACCTCGTGCTGATCGCGCCCCCCGAGCTGCGGCGCTCCGCGAAGCCGCCGGTCCGACGGCGGCCGGCGCCCGCGGGACCGCGCGTCCCGCCGCCCCCGGGGACGGAGCCGCAGGGCCCGCGCCGGCCGGCGACCGTCGGGAGCCGGCCGCCGGAGGACGTCGCGGCCCGGGCCGGTGACGCCGGCGCGTCGCCGCCCCCGCCGCCGGGCTGCGAGCCGCAGGGTCCGCGACCGGCCGCGCCCCCGCCGCCCGCGCCCGCCGCGGACGACCCGCCCGGTGCCCGGGACCGATCCGCGTGACCACGACCGCCGCCCGTCCCACCACCGGAGGACCCGCATGACCGACGAGCCGACCACCCCCGAGCCCGCCGGCACCACTCCGCCCGGCGCGAACCCGGACGAGGGCGCGACCGCCCTGGACCCGACCGTCGCCCCGGGCCCCGAGGCCGCGGAACGGCACAAGGACGCCGACCTGCCCCACACGCCCGACGACAAGGGCTCCGAGGAGGCCGTCCGCCGCAAGAAGCGCGACCTGCCGCTCGTCGCCGTCGTCACCGGCAAGGGCAAAGGCAAGTCGACGTCGTCGTTCGGGATGCTGCAGCGCTCCTGGGCGCGGGGCTACCGGTGCGGGGTCTTCCAGTTCGTGAAGGGCGGCAAGTGGAAGGTCGGCGAGCGCAAGGCCGCCGAGGCCCTGTCGGCCTCCGGCGCCGGCGGCACGATCGAGTGGGAGATCCAGGGCAAGGGCTGGACCTGGATCCAGAAGGACATGACCGAGTCCGAGGACATCGCCAAGGCCGGATGGGAGGAGGTCAAGCGCCGCATCGCCGCCGAGCGGTACGAGTTCCTGCTGCTGGACGAGATCACCTACCCGATCTCCTGGGGCTGGATCGACGTCGAGGACGTGATCGAGACCCTCGCCGCGCGCCCGGGCTTCCAGCACGTCGTCCTGACCGGCCGCAACGCCCACGAGCGCCTGGTCGAGACCGCCGACCTGGTCTCCGAGGTCGTCAACGTGAAGCACCCGATGGCCGCCGGCATCCGCGCCCAGCAGGGGATCGACTGGTGACCCCCTCCGGCGGCTCCCTCCCCGGCGACGTCTGGGACGACCCGGACGACGTCGGCGAGCCGGCCGCCGACCGCAGCACCCGCGGGCAGCGCATCCTCGTGATCCCGGACGGCCTCGCCGAGACGCCCGGCCCCCGCGGCACCACGCTGTCGTCGTTCACGCCGATGGCCCTGAACGCGATCGCGAAGCGCGGGGCCGTCCGCCGTGTGGCCACCACGCCCCCCGGCCTGTTGCCGGGCAGCGAGGTCGGCCTGCCGCTGCTCCTCGGTTGGACGCCGACGCGGACCGTGTCGCGCGGCCGGGTCGACGCCGCCGCCAGCGGCCTGACCGAGCCGGCCGGAGCGGTCGTCCACCGGGTCGACGTCCGCCACGACGACGGCCGTCCCTGGCCCGAGCTCGCCCCGACGGCGCTGTCGCTGCTCCACGGCCTGGACGAGGCGCTCCACGTCCAGCACCTCGCCGCCCACCGCATGCTCGTCTGGGGCCACCGCACCCCGACGCTGCCGCGGCGCCTGGACCTCGACGACCTCGGCGCCGCGAACGGGGTCGAGGGCACCCACGAGCCGGGTGACCTCCCCCGCTTCCAGCTCTGGCCCGACGGCGAGACCCCTGGACCGATCCTCGACGAGGACACCGCCGTGGTCTGCGCCCCGCGGTCGACGATGGCGGGCGTCGCGCGCCTGATGGGCGCCGCGACGATCCACCCGAGCGGCGCGACCGGTCGACCGGGCACCGACGTCGCGGCCAAGTGCCGCGCCGCCACGACGCTCCTGCGCGACGGGTTCCACACGGTCGTCGTCCACGTCGGCAGCCCGGACGAGGCGTCCCACGCCCGCGACCCGCAGGCCAAGCGCCTGGAGGCCCAGCGGATCGACCGCGACCTGCTCGCGCCGCTCGCCGCCCTCGCGCTCGACCTCGGCGCGACGCTGGCGGTCTGCCCCGACCACGGCACCGACCCGCGGACGGGTGATCACCTGGCCGACCCGGTCCCGGCCGTCGTCTGGGGCCCGGGCATCCGGCCGACCGGCCCCGACCGCCTGACGGAGGACGCGGTCGCGGGAGCACCGGTGGTCGCGTCCCCCTGGACGCCCTGACGGCGGCGCGGTCCGCCGCGGACGCGCCCACCGCCTCCGCCACCGCGTCGACGCCGTACTCGCGGGCGGCGCCGTCGGGACGCCGGACGCGGTCCGCGCGGCGGCCCCTCCACCCGGTCGGACGGGGGTTCCGCGGCCCCGCTGTGCGATCGTCCGGAGGCATCGCACAGGACTCGTTCCCCGACCGTTCCACGGCGTTATGCTCGCGGCGATGTCGCCCGTGACCCTCCACGCACCAGCACGCGTCACGCGACGCCCGCCCACGGGCCGTCCCCGTCACCGCGCCCTCGCCGGGCCCCGCTGAGGATGCTCGGCACCGACGACGAGGAGGTCCAGCCCCTCCCCCGCCCGGCCGTCGCCGCGGCGCCGACCGCGAAGGACGGGCCCCCGTCCCGTTGGACGTCGGGCCACGTCCCCGGCGAGGTCGGCCTCTGGATCTTCATCCTCGGGGACATGCTCGTCTTCGGGCTGTTCTTCGGGATCTTCATCGTGCAGCGCGGCGACGGGCTCGAGGAGTTCCGGGCCGGCCGGGAGACCCTGAGCACGGAGTTCGGCGTCGCCAACACCGTGCTGCTGCTCACCGGCTCGATCCTCGTCGTGCTCGGCATGCGCGCGGTGCGGGAGAACCGCCGCCGGCTCGCCTCGCAGCTCCTGCTCGGGGCGATGGCGACGGGCACGATGTTCGCCATCGACAAGGCGATCGAGTGGGGCGAGAAGTTCGGCGACGGCCTGAACCCCGGGACGAACGACTTCTACACCCTGTACTTCGCGTTCACGGGGATCCACCTCGTGCACCTGCTGATCGGCATGGTCGCCCTCGGCGTCATGGTGCGCCTGACCCGCCGACCGACGCCCGGCGAGCACGACCAGGCGCTCCTCGAGAGCGGGGCCACGTTCTGGCACCTCGTGGACCTGCTCTGGCTCGTCCTCTTCCCGCTCTTCTACCTGGTGGCCTGACCGTGCAGCAGATCGTCCGCAACAGCCGCGCATCGGTCGTCATCTGGGCGGCGCTCGTCGTCGCCACGCTCGCGTCGTGGTGGCTCGGCATCCACGAGGGCGGCGCACCCGGCGACGGCGCGACGGTCGGCGGCGTCGCCGTCCTCGTCATCACGTTCGTGAAGGTCTGGTTCGTCGGCCGGCACTTCATGGACATCCGCGAGTCGACCCTCCTCCTGCGCACCATCTTCGACGCTTATGTCGTGCTGCTCTGCACCGCCCTCTGCGTCCTGTACCTCGTGACCTCCTGACCGGCCGCGACCGCATCCCCGACCCGACACCCGAAAGCGAAGCCCGATGAGCACGCTCACCCCGTCCGCCGACGCGCCCCCCACCGGCGCGTCGCCCCCCACGTCCGTCCAAGGATCGTTCGGGCTCTCGACCCGCACGCAGATCGCCTGCGCCTGGGCGGGGATCTACCTGATCGTGCTCGTCGTGGGCGGCTGGCTGGTCATGACCCGCTTCATCCCGCCGATGGGGGCCAACGACAGCGCCCAGCAGATCGCCGATCACTACCGCGACAACACGGACGTGATCCGCGCGGGCCTCGTCATCGGCTTCTGCGGCTGGGCCGGCTGGGGCGCCCTGACCGCGGTGATCGCCGTGCAGATGAACCGCATGCACCCCAAGCGCCCGGTGCTCGCGATGATCCAGCTGATCTCCGGTGCCGGCGGGTGGATCTTCCTCTCCGCCGCGACGATCATCCTGATCGTCGCCTCGTTCCGGCCGGAGCGGTCGCCCGAGCTGACGCAGACCCTGCACGACCTCGGGTGGATCATGCTGTTCATCACGGTCCCGATCTTCTCGTTCCAGGCGCTCGTGATCGGGGTCGCGACCCTCAAGCGCGACGTCGCGCGGCAGGTCTACCCGCGGTGGTTCGGCTTCCTGAACATCTGGGTCGCGATCCTCTTCGTCCCCGCGCTGTTCCTCCCGTTCTTCAAGACCGGGCCGTTCTCGTGGCAGGGCGCCGCGGTCTACTGGCTCGCGTTCGTCGTCTTCTTCACCTGGATCCTCGCGATGTGGGTGGTCATCCGCGCGGCGGCGAAGGAGGAGCTGCAGGAGCACGTCGAGGCCGCCGCGGCGCAGGCCTGAACGCGCGGGCGGGGCGGCGACGCCCCGCCGTCGGAGCGCTCCCCCGAAAGGCCGGAGGACCTGCGAGGTCCGGCGCTCAGGGACCCCGCCGCCGCCGGACCGAGGGGGCCGGGAGCGACCCGATACGGTCCGCCGCGTGACCGCCCGCATCGTCATCGCCGGTACGACCTCGGGCGCGGGCAAGACGACCGTCGCGTCCGGCCTGATGGCGGCGTTCTCGGCGCGCGGGCTGACGGTGCAGGGCGCCAAGGTCGGCCCCGACTTCATCGACCCCAGCTACCACGCCCTGGCGACGGGCCGGCCCGCACGGAACCTCGACGCGTTCCTGTCGGGCCCCGAGCTGATCGCCCCGCTCCTGGCCCACGCGACCGCCCACGCGGCGGGGACCGGCGCGGCGTCCCGCCCCGCGGACCTCGCGGTGATCGAGGGCGTGATGGGCCTCTACGACGGCGCGACCGGGCGGGGGGAGCTCGCGTCGACCGCCCACGTCGCGAAGCTCACGCGGTCCCCGGTGCTCCTGGTGGTCGACGCCGCGTCGATGGCCCGCTCGGTCGCCGCGCTCGTCCTCGGGTACCGCAACTTCGACCTCGGGGTCCACGTCGCCGGGGTGATCCTCAACAAGGTCGGCTCGCCGATCCACGCCGAGCTGCTGCGCGAGGCGCTCGAGCCGATCGGCGTCCCGGTCCTCGGCGCCCTTCCCCGCGACGACCGCGTCGAGGCGCCGTCGCGGCACCTGGGCCTCGTGCCCGTCGGCGAGCGGGACGAGCGCGCCCGTGCGGCGCAGGCGGTGCTCGCCGAGCGGGTCGCCGCGTCATGCGACCTCGAGGGGATCGAGCGACTCGCCCGTTCGGCGCCGCCGCTCGGGGCGTTCGCGTGGAGCGCCGCGGCCGCGCTCGCGGGGGCCGGGACCACGGGCGCCGCAGGCCGTGCGGACCACGGGGACGCTCCGGATGCCGCGGCGGGTCCCCGTGGCGCGGGCGGCCCCGGTGCCGCGCACGCCCCGGGCGCCGCGGAGGCCCCCGGGACGAGCGGGCCCCCGCGTCTCGCCGCCGTCCCCGACCTCACCACCACCCCGGCGCCCGACCCGGCCGACGCACCGGGCCACCGGCGCCCGGTCGTCGCCTACGCGGCCGGCGCCGCGTTCACGTTCCGGTACGCCGAGAACCTGGAGCTCCTCCGCGCCGCGGGCGCGGACCTCGTGCCGTTCGACCCGCTGGCCGACGACGGCCCGCCCGCGGGCACCGACGGCCTGTACCTCGGCGGCGGGTTCCCCGAGGAGCACGGCGCCGCCCTCGCGGAGAACGGCGCGGCGCGGTCGGCGGTCGCGGCGCTGGCCGGGCGCGGCGCCCCGGTGGTGGCGGAGTGCGGCGGGCTGCTCTACCTGGGGACCACGCTCGACGGGCACGAGATGTGCGGCGTGCTGCCCGGCGTCGGCCACCTGGGCAAGCGCCTCACGCTCGGGTACCGCGAGGCGACCGCCGCTGCGGACTCGCCGCTGTGGGCGGCCGGCGCCGACGTCCGGGGCCACGAGTTCCACTACTCCACGCTGACCCCCGAGGCGACCGACCCGCCCGCCTGGGTCCTGCGCTCGCGGGCGCGCGAACGGGCGGAGGGCGTCGCCACGCCGACGGTCCACGCGAGCTACCTGCACACGCACTGGGCGGCGTTCCCGCAGGCCGCGGCGCGCTTCGTCGCCGCCTGCCGCTGACCGCCCTCAGCGCTCGGCGAGCAGCCGGGCCATCGCGAAGAGGTCCTCGACGAAGGTCTCCTGGTGTCCGCCCTGGACGTACGCGCGGGCGCGCGCCTCGGCCGGCGGCACCCCGGTGGTCGTCGTCCCGGGGACGCCGACCGCGTCGAGCCGGCGCAGCACGTCGACGGTGCGCTCCTCGAACGCCTCGGCGAACGAGGCCTCCGGCGGCGGGGCGGTGTCCTGCCCGCCGACCGGGACCATCACCCGGTCGCCCGCGAGCCAGGCCCGGGCGTCGGAGGCGAGGTCGATGACGTCCGATGCGAGGTCGTGGTCCACGGGACAAACCTAAGCGGCGTGTGGGCTCCCGCGGGATTCGTGCCCGGGACCGGGGAGGTCCCGGAGGGGGTTGCACAGGGGCAGCACCGCCCCCGTGCCCGCCCTCGCCCGCCGCCGCTCAGTCCGCCGCGCCGCCGCGGACCGTGACCCGGGCGCGGACCGTCCGCCGCGCGCCGGGCGCGAGCACCGCCGCCGTCACGAGGACCCCGAGGATCGCGACCCCCATCACCAGGCCGGTGGCCGGCCGCAGGGCGTCGATGATGCCCGCCGCCTGGTCGCCCGGGACGGCGTTGGCCGAGACGACCGCCGTCACGAGGGCGAGGACGACGGCCCCGCCGACCTGGAAGCTCGTGTTGACCAGACCGGACGCGAGCCCCTGCTCGTGGTCCTCGATCCCGGCCGTCGCCTGCATGTTCAGGGCCGGGAAGCAGAGCGCGAAGCCGACGCCGAGGAGCAGCATCGTCGGCAGGATCGTCGTCGCGTACGTCGGGGTCGCGTCCGCCCGGAAGAACAGGGCGTACCCGACCGCGAAGGCCGTCAGGCCGACGAGGATCACCGGCGCGGTGCCGATCCGGTCGACCAGCGCGCCGGTGCGCGGCGCGCCGAAGGCGACGAGCAGCCCGGCGGGCAGGAACGCCAGCGCGGTCTGCAGCGGCGACCAGTCCAGCGCGTCCTGCAGGTACAGGGTCGCGAGGAACTGGAAGCCGACGTACGACCCGAAGACGACCATCGCCCCGATGTTCGCGTGGACGATGTGCCGCGAGCGGAACACGCCGAGGCGGACGAGCGGGTGCTGGACGCGGCGCTCGATCGCGACGAACGCCGCCAGCAGGCCGGCGCTCACCGCGAACGCGGCGAGGGTCACCGGGTCGAGCCAGCCGCGCCCCGGGGCCTCGACGACCGCGTAGACGAGCAGCAGCATCGAGCCCGTGACCGTCGCCGCGCCGGCGAGGTCGTAGGAGCGATGCCCGGCGTCGTCCGGCTCGTCCTTGGCGATGAACCGGCGGGCGGCGATCAGGAGCGCGATCGCGATCGGGGCCGGCAGCAGGAAGGTGTAGCGCCAGCCGGCCTCCGTCAGGACGCCACCGAAGACGAGTCCGAGCGAGAAGCCGCTCGCGCCGCACGCGGCGTAGATCGAGAGCGCGCGGTTGCGGGCCGGGCCCTCGCGGAACGTCGTCGTGATGATCGACAGGCCGGCGGGTGCGGTGAACGCGGCGGCGACGCCCTTGATGAAGCGCGTGGCGATGAGGAGCGTGCCGTCGTCCACGAGCGCCCCGAGGAGCGACGCGACCGCGAACACCCCCAGTGCGATGAGGAACACCCGGCGTCGCCCGAGCAGGTCCGCCGCCCGTCCGCCGAGGAGCAGGAGCCCGCCGTAGCCGAGGACGTAGCCGGAGACGACCCACTGCAGGGTGCCGGCCGAGAGGCCGAGGTCGGAGCCGATGGACGGCAGCGCGACACCGACCATCGAGACGTCCAGGCCGTCGAGGAACAGCGCGCCGCAGAGGACGATCAGGGCGCCCCAGATGCGGGCGTCCCAGCGGTCGTCGCCGGCGCCGTCGGCTGGCCCGCCGCCGGGCGCCGGCGTGCCCGCGTCGGGGCTGCGGGAGCGGCGGTCCACGGTGGCCGGGTCGTCGGCATCCTGGGCGGCGTCGGCCGACGCGGCGACCGCGACGGCCGTCCCGCCGGCGTCGCCGGACGACGCGTCCGCCGTGGAGGACGCGTCGACGACGGACGACGGGCCGCCCGACGCGGCAGCCGCGACAGCGGCGCCACGCGGGGTGCCGGAGCCGTCGATCGACACGACGCCCCCGGCGGAGGACGAGGTGCTGGCGGTGCGCTGGGCCGCGAACCAGGCGGCGGGGCCGCCGACCGGGCTGACCGACGGCGGGGTGAAGAAGGACCGGGAGGCCCGGGAGGACGTGCCGCGGGCGATGCCCGCAGCGGCATGGGAAGAAGCCATGGCGAAAGTATATGCACATGCATTTTATGCACTCGCAGCATCTGCCGGTGCATGGACAGGCCGCCGCGGTGCTACGCTCGATGACGAGATGAGCCCCGAACCCACGGTCGAGCGCTGGCGGACCATCCTCGCCTCCCACGCCGCGATCACCTGCGACCTCGAGCGCGAGCTGCAGGCGGGGCACGGCCTGTCGGTCAGCGAGTTCGAGGTGCTGGAGCGCCTCGTCGAGGGCGAGTGCCGCGACCAGCGGATCCAGGAGCTCGCCGACGCGGTCCACCTGAGCCAGAGCGCCACGACCCGCGTCGTCGGCCGGCTTGAGAAGGACGGTCTGGTCTGCCGCAACATGTGCGCGTCGGACCGCCGCGGCGTCTTCGCCTGCATCACCGACGAGGGCCGAGAGCGGCACGCCGCCGCTCGCCCGACGCAGCGCCGGGTGCTCGACGAGCACCTCGCACCCGTCGCCTGAGGGACGGCACGCCCGGGCCGGCGTGCGCGTCAGTCGCCGGGACGCGGCAGGGGCCCACCGGACGCCGGGCTCGGCATCCGGATGCCCGGCGGCGGGAAGCAGTCGCCGTCCGGCACCGGGCGGTCGGTGCGGGCCGTGACCGTGCACTCGAGGCCGCCGCGGTACGTCACCCGCACGGACGACCACCGCTCCATCGAACGCAGGACGAACAGGTAGGCGCCGCTGTCGTCGCGGCCGGGCACGACCGCCCGGCGATCGCTCCCGAGGAGCTCGACCTTCACGGCCTCCGCGCCCCCGAAGCCGTAGATCAGGGTGCGCGCCGTCCCCCTGCCGCACACCGGGAGGCCCCGGAGCCGACGGCGGGTCTGCGGGGACTGCGTCGCCGGGTCGACCCGTTCGACGCACCCGCCGACGGCCCCGCCGGGTCTGCCGGAGTAGCCGCTGGCCGGGATGCCCGACTGCAGCCCGGAGCTATAGAGCTGCCCGCCGTCGAGCAGGCCGCCGCAGCTGCCGGACTGCTGCCGATCCGCGGGATTCGGGTGGAACCGGCCGTCGTCCCGGAACGCGCCGTCCCGGCCGACCACGCCGAGCTCGCCGCGCTGGACCCGGCCGAACTGCTCGCACGCCAGGCCGTCGCGGGTGCGGAAGATCCGGAGGCCCCACGGCGGTCCGCCGTCCGGGTCGGCGGCCCGGACCTTCATGACGCGGGTGCTCCCGGGCGAGATCGACGCGAGTCCCCCGGCGAACGGCCGGACGGACCGAGGCACGGGCTCGCCGCGCTCCAAGAGACCGGTCGCGGCGACGGCCGCCCCGGTCCCCCCGAGCCCCGCGAGCACGACGAGGACGCCCAGGGGCGTGCGCCAGAACCGTCGGGGGGCCGGGGTCGGGGCGGCGGGCGCGGGGACACCGTCGTGCGCCCGCTGCGCGGCGTCGCGAAGTGCCTGCTCGAGCGTCGGGAGGCGGCTCATCGGAGCTCCTGGAGTCGGGTGCGGAGCGTGCGGAGGCCGCGGCTGACGCGCTGCCGCGCGAGGCTCTCGGAGCACCGGAGCGCCGCGGCGAGCTCGCGGTACTCCTGCTCGTCGACGACGCGACCGGCGACGGCGAGCCGCAACTCCTCGGGCAGGGCGGCGAGGGCGTCCAGCGCAGCGGTCCCGGTCAGCGCGTCGACGCGGGCGAGCTCCTGGTCGGTGAGCACGACGCGCTGCATCCCGAGCGTCCGGCGCGCGGCGTCGTCGACGCGACCCCGCTCGAGGCTCTGGGCGAGCAGGTGCCGGGCGATCCCGAACAGCCAGCCGCGGACCTCGCCGCGGTCCGGATCGAAGCCGCAGCGCCCGGCCAGGGCGGCGGCGAACGTCTCGGCCGCCAGGTCAGCCGCGATCTCGGCCGACGGCACCCGCCTGCGGAAGTACCCGAGGATCGCGTCCTCGTGGCGCGTGTACAGGGCGGCGAAGGCGTCGCCGTCGCCGGCGAGGAGTTCGGCGTCCGACCGCGCGGCGGTGCGTCTCAGGACCATCACCACCTACTTGGGTCGACGGCCCGATCTGTGACAGATCGCGCCGCAGACGTGCCCCGGAACGCCCGCCCGGACCACCCGGGGTGAGTCTTGACACCGTCCACCGGGCGAGCCTAGAGTCCGCACCCCTTGAGCGACCCACCGGCGCAGCTGATCGTCGTCGACGACGATCCCATCAACCGCCGGCTGCTCGCGAGCTACCTGGAGCGGGAGGGCCACGCCGTCGCCACCGCGAACGACGGCCGGGCCGGCTGGGAGCTCGTGCGGAGCAGGCCGTTCGACGTCGTCCTCCTCGACGTGCTGATGCCGGAGATGGACGGCTACCAGGTGCTCGAGCGCATCCGCGGCGACGAGGACCTGCGCCACCTGCCGGTGATCATGATCTCGAGCGTCGAGGACATGCAGAGCGTCGTGCGCTGCATCGAGCTCGGCGCCGACGACTACCTCCCCAAGCCGTTCAACCCGGTCCTGCTGCGGGCGCGCATCGCCGCCGGGCTGTCCCGCAAGCGCCTGCACGACCTCGAGCGCGAGTACCTCGAGCAGGTCGAGCACGTCGTGACCGCCGCATCGGCGGTCGAGGCCGGCACGTTCGCACCGGACGCGCTGGACGGCGTCGCCGGGCGCGACGACGCGCTGGGCACCCTCGCCCGCGTCTTCTCGCACATGGCCGCCGAGGTCCAGGCCCGCGAGCGCGCCCTGAAGCGGCAGGTCCAGGAGCTGCGGATCGAGATCGACCGGACCCGCGCGGACCGCCAGGTCGAGGAGATCACGGGCACCGACGCGTTCCGCGACCTCCAGCGCCGCGCGGCGGAGCTCCGGTCCCGATGAGCCGCGTCGTCGCGGTCCACTCCTTCCGCGGAGGCACCGGCAAGTCGAACACCACCGCGAACGTCGCCGTGATGGCCGCCCGTCGCGGGCTGCGGGTCGGCGTCGTCGACACCGACATCCAGTCGCCCGGCATCCACGTCCTCTTCGGCATCGACCAGGCCACGATCGGCCGGACGCTGAACGACCACCTCTGGGGGCGCTGCGCCATCACCGAGGCCGCGGTGGACGTCACCGCGGGGCTCGACCCGACCCTCGAGGGCCGCGTCTTCCTCGTCCCGTCGAGCATCGACGCCGGCGACATCGCCCGCGTCATGCACGACGGGTACGACGTCGCGCTGCTGCACGAGGGCATCCGGACGCTCGTGGACGAGCTGCGGCTCGACCTGCTGCTGCTCGACACCCACCCAGGCCTCAACGAGGAGACCCTGCTGTCGATCGCGGTCTCCGACACCGTCGTCGTGGTGCTCCGCCCCGACCAGCAGGACTACGAGGGCACGAGCGTCACCGTCTCCGTCGCCCGCCGGCTCCAGGTCCCCCACATGCTGCTGGTCGTCAACAAGACCCCCGCCGTCTTCGACCACGCCGACGTCGAGGAGCGCGTCCGCGCGGCGTACGACTGCGAGGTCGCCGCGGTCCTCCCCCACTCCGACGACCTGATGGCGTACTCCAGCCAGGGCGTGTTCTCCCTGAGCCGGCCCGACCACCCGGTCGCGGCGATGTACGACGCCCTCGCGGCGCGCATCGTCGGCTGAGCGCGCCGTGCCCGCCGACGCGTTCGACGAGCTCTTCGACCGCGAGCGCCTGCTCTCCGGCCTGCCCGAGCGCCGGGCCGCGACGGTCCTCTTCCTGATCGAGGGACGCACCGCGCGGCTCGCCGCCCGGTCGCGGCAGGCGATGCGGCGCCTCGCCGGGCGGGAGGCGGCGGAACGCCGGGAGCTCGCCTACGTCGAGGCCTTCGCCCTCGGCCGCGAGCCCCCGCGCCGGCCGACGGTCCAGGACCTCGAGCTCCACGCACGGGAGTGGGCGGCGCTCGTGCCGCGCAACCCGCGCGTGCAGGCAGCGCTCGCCCACCGGCTGGGGGAGAAGCACCCGCTGCCCCGCGAGCGCGTGCCCGGGATCCGGACGGCCCTCGGGCTCGACGACCCGCGCGTGGCCGACGCCTTCGCGGCCCTGTACGACCGGCCGGTCGACTCCGTCTTCGCCCCGCGGACGAGCATCCGCGAGCGCCGGCGGTGGGTCGCGGCCGCGACGACCGCGCGCTTCGACCGGCTCTCTCCGTTCTGGACCGCCTACGCCCTGACGCTGACCGAGACGGTCGGCTCGACGATCGTCGCGCTCCCGATCGCGGTGGCCGCCGTCGGGCCGATGCCGGCGATCGGGATCCTCGTCGTCCTCGGGCTGGTCAACGTCCTCACGGTGGCGCTGATGGCCGACGCCCTGACGCGGACGAGGACGATGCGCTTCGGCGACGCCTACATCGGCCGGGTGGTGACCGACCTGCTCGGCCGGACCGGCGCGTTCGTGCTGACCGCAGGCCTCGTGGCGATCTGCCTGCTCGGGATGGAGGCCGACTACATCGGGGTCTCCAGCACGCTCTCGAGCGCGTTCGGGGCGCACGAGCTCGTCTGGGTCACCCTGATGTTCGCGGTCGAGCTCTGGTACCTCCGCCGTGGGTCGATCGACGCGACCGTGACGTCCGCGCTGGTGGTCGGCGCGATCAACATCGCCCTGATCCTCGCGATCAGCGGGCTCGCGTTCTGGCACCTCGACCCGGGGAACCTCTCGCACGTCGACCTGCCGTTCGTGAGCGGGAACGGGTCGGACGTCACGTCGCTCGGGCTCGTCTTCGGCGTGACCTTCACGGCGTACTTCGGGCACCTCTCCGTGAGCAACTGCGCCCGCGTCGTGCTCGCACGGGACCCGAGCGGCGGGTCCTTGATGCGCGGGGTCGTCGCCGCGCAGCTGACCGCGATCGTGCTTTACGTCCTGTTCGTGCTGGCCGTGACCGGCGCGGTGTCGCCGGGGACGCTGGCGCGCGAGACCGGCACGGCGCTGGAGCCGCTGTCGGACCAGGCCGGCCCGGCGGTCCTCGCGTTCGGCGGGATCCTCGTCGTCCTCGGGATGGGCATGGCGTCGATCCACTCGGGCCTGGCGCTGTTCTACCTCGTGCAGGAGCGGCTCCCGGCGCGCGGTCCCCGGACGCTCGTCCTGCCCCGCCGGGGTGCGCGCGCCGTGCTCGCCGGGCGCGGGGCCGACAGGACGCGGATCGCGCTGACCTACGAGGGTCGCTCGTCGGCCGGTGCGCGCTTCCGGGTCGAGGCCGAGGGCGCCGACGGCCGCGTCCGCAGCGGCGTGGCGACGGCAGGCACGCGGTGGTCCCCACTGACGGCAGCCCCGCTCGCGGAGCTCGGCTCCGGCGCCGCGCTCGAGCTGACGATCCTCGCGGCGACGGAGCACGACGTCCGGTTCGAGGTCCGGACCACCATGCGGCTCCGCTACGACGGCGCGTACGACACGTCGGCCGCATCCCTGACCGACCTGCTCGCCGCGACGGACGAGGACGCCGCGATCGTCGCCTGGCTGCTGCGGCACCCGGAGTCGACGGTGGCCGACGTCGCCGCGCACGAGGGCGTCGAGCCGTCCGTGGCCGCGGAGCGGCTGGAGCGGCTGACGGACGCCGGTCTGATCACGACCTGGGGGGCCGGCGACGGTCGGCGGTTCGGGGCGCGGCCGGGGCGCAGACGCCCGGCGCGGCTGCCGGTCGAGCTCCTGGGACTCCTCGACGGTCCGGGCGACGAGGCGGAGGGACCCGCGCGGCCGGCGGCCGGAGCGGCGCCCCCGACCGGCCTCCCCGCCCCCGGCCGACGCGGCGCGCTCGCGGAGGCGGTCCGGGACCGGCTGTCCGGCGATCGCGCCCGTCTGGCGGCCGGTGTCGCCCCCGTGGTCGTGGTCTTCGCCGGCGCCGTCTGGCAGTCGCTCGCCGGCGAGATCTCGCTGGCCGACGTCCTGAGCGTCCTCGGCGTCGTCGTGGTCGCCCTGCTGGCCGGGGTGTTCCCGGTGCTCCTGAACCTCGCCGGCCGCAACCGGGGCGAGCTCCTCGGGTGGGGCTACCGGGTGCCCGCGCAGCGCTGGGTGCTCGGTGCGGTCTACGGCTTCTCGCTGGCGGCGGTGGCGCTGCACGGGCTCGTGCTCTGGGACGACCTCCCGCGCCGGATCACCGCGCTGGGCGTCGTCGCGCTCGCCCTCGTCATGACGTGGTCGATGGTCCGTGGCGGCGCGTTCCGACCCGGGGCGACGATCGAGCTCCGGCACGACGACGCATCGGGTACCACGACGTTCCACGCCGTCGACGCCGGACGGCCCGGGAACGTCGCCGTCGCGCTCGACTACGCCGACGGGACGTCGGTCCACCTCGAGGGGGCGCAGGGGCCGGTCGCGGACCTCGACGGCCTGCGGCGGGCCACGTTCATGCCCGGCGGCCCCGCCGAGGCGGGCCGGCGGGCGTCGTCGGAGCTCGCCGTCTGGGTCCACCGGATCACCGAGGAGGACGACTCGGTGGCGCTGGACGCGCACCTCGAGACGCCGGGCGACGCCGTGGACGGCGTGCCGCTGGACGAGGACGGCGTCGCCCGGGTGCCGGGCGACGGCGCCGTCGTGTCGGTCGTCTTCCCGGGCTGATCGGACGCCGGCCCGCGCCTACCCGCGGGCCCGCCCCTTCGCCAGCCCGTCGTCGATCATCTGCTGGTAGTGCTCGACGACCGAGTCGCGTGCCGGCCGGAACGCGACGCCGAGCTCCCGCACGGTGCGGGAGCTGTCGAACGCGAGCGGACGGCCGATGTTCCTCTTCACGAACTCGCGCGTGAGGCCGGCGGCCGGGGCGGCCAGCTCGATGACCTTCTTCGGCGCCTGGAACAGCGGGAACGACGGGCGCGGACCGAACGCGGACCGCAGGATCCTCCCGATCTGCAGCAGGCTGAGCGTGTCCGCGTTGACGATGTAGCGGCCGGTCGCCTCCGGCGTGTCCCCGGCCCGCACGTGGGCCTGCGCGACGTCCCGCACGTCGACGACGCCGAGCGTCAGGCCCGGGGCGCCGAAGGTCAGCGAGAAGTCCACGAAGTGCCGCATCGTGGTCATCGACCCGGACTTGCTGGCCGTCGTCAGCGACGGCCCCAGCACCAGGCCGGGGTGGATCGTCACGAGGTCCCAGCGGTCCTGCTTCCCGGCGATCTCCCAGGCGGCCCGCTCGGCGACCGTCTTGGAGTACGAGTACTGCTGGTGGGTCTCGCTGCTGGTCGTGTTCCAGTCCTGGTCGGTGAACGGGCCGCGGCCACGCATCTCGACGTTGTCGCCGTAGATCGCGGCGACGCTGCTGGTCAGGACCACGCGCCGCACCGACGGCGTGGCGTCGACGCTCGCCAGCACGTTCCGCGTGCCCTCGAGCGCGGGGCGGATCAGCTGCTCCTGCGGGTCCTTCACCTTGCCGACCAGGAACGGGGACGCCGTGTGGATCACGAGCTGGCAGCCCTCCATCCCGACGGTGAAGCTCCCGTCGGCCAGCAGGTCGGCGGCGTGGAGGGTGAGCTTCCCGGGGTGGGCGGCCGAGAGCTCGTGCAGGTGCTCGAGGCCGCTCGCCTTGTCCGGGTCGCGGACGGTCGCCCGCACGGTCCGTCCCTGCTCCAGCAGGTCCTTCACGATCCAGCTGGCGACGTACCCGCTGGCCCCGGTCACGAGCACCGGTGCGTCGGCGTCGATCTGCGTCATGTCGTTCCTCGTCCGTCGGTCGTGTCCGCCGAGAAGCTACCGGGAGTCGCGTCGGCCGCCCTCGACCTCCGCGACCACCTCGTCCAGCGCGACGCCGAGCTCGTCGAGCAGCTCGGCGAAGCGCGGCCACTCCTCCGACCCCAGGGCCGCGAGGCTCTCGAGCTGCTGGGCGCGGTCGGCGAGGTGCCCCGCCCCGACCGCGCGCGCGGCGCCGCGGACGCGGTGGGCCCGTGCGCGGACGTCGACCGCCTCGCGTGCGGCGAGCGATCCACGCATCGCCTCGAGGTCGTCGCGCGTGGTCACCAGGAACTCGCGGAGGACGTCGGCGGCGAGCTCCTCGTCACCGCCGGTGAGCTCGGCCAGGACGCTCGGGTCGATCGGGCCCGCCGGGCCGGCCTGCTCGCCGCCGTCCCCCGTCGCCGGGTCGTCGTCGGGTGCCTCCGCGGCCGTCCAGTCGAGCGCCGGCAGCCACTCGCGCAGCTTGCCCGCGAGGAACGGGATCGTCGTCGGCTTCGCGGCGAAGTCGTCCATCCCCGCCGCCCGCGCCCGCTCCGGCTCGCCGGTCATCACGCTGGCGGTCAGTGCGACGATCGGCGTGCGCCCCGCACCCGCCGCGGCTTCGTCCTCGCGGATCGCGACCGCGAGCGCGAGCCCGTCCATCCGCGGCATGTTCAGGTCGGTGAGGACGAGCGCGTAGCCCCCGTCACGGAAGCGCTCGAGGCCCTCCTGCCCGTCGACGGCGACGTCCGCCCGGAAGCCGATCGTCTCCAGCTGGTGGACGAGCACCGTGCGGTTGACCGGGTGGTCCTCGACGAGCAGCAGCAGGCTGCCCTCCTGCAACGCGGCCTCGCGGGACGGCAGCGCCCGGCTCGTCGGTGCGCCCGCCACCGGGCCGCCGGCCGTGTGCTCGACGAGCGCCGGGTCCCCCAGCGCGAGCGGGACGACGAGCCGCATCGTCGTGCCCTCGCCGGGGGCGCTCTCCATCGTGACGTCGCCGCCCATCAGGACCGCGAGGCGCTTGGCGATGACCAGGCCGAGGCCCGTCCCGCCGTAGCGGCGGCTCGTCGAGCTCTCGGCCTGCGCGAACTCCGCGAACAGCCGCTGCTGCTGCTCGGCGTCGATCCCGATGCCGGTGTCGCTGACGGCGACCTCGACGGTCTGGACGCCCGGCTCCGCGCCGGTCACGCGGACGTGGACCTCGATCCCGCCGACCTGCGTGAACTTCACCGCGTTGGAGAGGAAGTTCCCGATGATCTGCCGCAGCCGCAGCGGATCCGCGACGTGCGCCGGGGCGAGCCGCTCCTCGACGTCGCCGGTCAGCAGCAGGCCCTTCGACGAGGCGGTGTGGACGAACGTGTCGACGCAGGCGCGGACGATCTCGCGCACGTCGACCGTCGCGGGGTCGAGCTCCAGCCGCTCGGCCTCGATCTTCGACAGGTCGAGGATGTCGCCGACGATCTGCAGCAGCGACCGCGCCGAGCTGTCGGCCGTGGCGACCATCTGGCGCTGTGACGGCGTCAGGTCGCCGCGGGAGAGCACCTCGAGCATGCCCGTCACGCCGATCATCGGGGTCCGCAGCTCGTGGCTCATCGCGGCGAGGAACGTCGACTTCGCGCGGTTGGCGTGGTCGGCGGACTCGCGGGCCAGCACGGCCTCCTGCTCGGCGCGCTCCCGGGCCCCGACGTCCGCCTCGATCGCGACGGCCATGGCGTTGAACGACCCCGCGACGCGCTCGAGGTCCGAGACGCCGTGGACCTCGGCGCGGTGCGCGTAGTCGCCGCCGGCGATCCGCCGGGTCGCGCCCGCCAGGCGGTCGAGCGGGCGCAGGACGAGCCGGGTCAGCAGGACCAGCGCCGCCGCACCGACGAGGACGAGCAGGACGAGCACGAGGATCTCGATGCCGACCAGGCGCTCGTTGTGGTCCCGCGCCCGGTCGACCTCGCGCGTCGTCCGTGCCGCCACGAGGTCCGTGAAGCGGCGGATCGACCGCATGATCCTGCCCTTGGCACGGAGGTACGCCGGGTCGATCAGCCGCTGGTACTGCGGCTGGACGTCTGAGCGGTACCCGGCGTCGACGCCGCGCGCGATCCGCCGGCCGACCCGCGTCATCACGGAGCCCTCGGTCCGGGCGAGGACCTCGGAGGCGTCGAGCGAGGCCTGCAGCGCGCGGAACTCGGCGGGCGCGAACTCCGCGGCGCGCAGCTGCGAGGTCAGGGACTGCTTCGGCCCGTAGCGCACGAACCCGGTCCCCTCCGCGAGGACCCGGTCCCAGAACGAGCTGTCGTAGTCGAGCGGCCGCGGGGCGGTGCCCGCCCGGATCCGGAGGATGTCCTCGTAGTAGGCGCGATAGCGGGGCCGGCCGCTCGCGACGTACAGCCGCACCATGTTCGTGAGGTCGTTCGAGCTCTGGCGGACGCCGTCGGCCAGCACGAACGACTGCGTGCGCCGGTTCTCCGCACGGGTCTGGGAGCTGGCGCCGCGGAGCTGCATCGACGCGACGACGATGAGCGCCGCGACGAGCAGGGCCAGCGCGCCGAGGAGGAGCGCGAGCAGCCGCCGGAGCGACGGGAGCGTGCGGTCGCGGCGCGGAGGGTGCGCGGCCTCGGCGGCGCCGGCGGTGTCGTCCACGGGGGGAGCATCCCAGCCGGATCGCCCGTCGTCCGCCGCGGGCCGCGATTCACCCGGGGTGATCCGGACGGCCGGTCGTGGGCGCCACCACGCACGCTCTGCGGGTCGCGGGACCGCGGGCCGGAGCGACTCCCGGCGCCGCTCAGCCCTCCCCCGCCACCCGCGCCCGGTCGAGGTGGGCGGCCAGCAGCGCGACCGCCCGGTCGACGTCGCGGGCGTCGACCGCGTCGACGATCGCCTCGTGCTCGTCGACCAGCTCCGCGGGCAGGCCGCCACCGCGCCGCATCGTCGCGACGGTGACGCGGTCCTGACGGTCCCTGAGGCCGTCGAAGAAGCGCAGGAGCACCTGGTTGCCCGCCGCCGCGACCCACGCGCGGTGGAGCCGGCGGTCCGCCTCCGCCGCCGCGACGAGGTCGTCCGAGGCCTGCAGGTGCCGCTGCTCGGCCACGATGCCGCGCAGGTCGGCGAGCAGGGCGGCGTCGCGCGGCCGGGCGAGCACCGTGCGCACCGCGTCGCCCTCGACGAGGGCCCGGGCGTCGTACATGTCTCGGGCCTCGCGGGCGCCGACGGGCAGCACGAGCGCCCCGCGCTTCGGGTACAGCGCGAGGAGGCCCTCGCCCTCGAGCAGCAGGAACGCCTCGCGGACCGGGGTGCGGCTGACGCCGACCTCGTCCGCGACCGCCCCCTCGCTGAGGAGGACGCCGTCCTCCAGGGACCCGTCGACCAGCCGCCGCTTGACGTGCTCGTAGACCCGGCGGGAGGCCGAGGGGGTGATGCCGGTCGTCTCCACCATGCTTAGATACATCATAGATGCAACAAGCGGTCCGCACGTCCACGCCCGACTCCGGGCCACCCGCCCTTCGCCGCGCGTGGATCGTCTTCGTCGTCGGGTCGTCCGCGTACCTGATCGCGATGCTGCACCGGATGGCCCTCGGGGTCGCCGGCAGCGACGCGGCCGAGCGCTTCGGCGTCGCGGTCGGCGCACTCGGGGTCTTCACCTCGCTGCAGCTCGTCCTCTACCTCGTGATGCAGGTGCCGGCGGGACTGCTCGCCGACCGCTTCGGCCCGCGGCGCACCCTGGCGATCGGACTGTGGATCATGGCGCTGGGCGAGATCCTGTTCGCGGTCGCCCACTCGATGCCGCTGGGGCTCGTCGGGCGTGGCCTCGTCGGGATCGGCGACGCCCTGACGTTCCTGAACGTCCTGCGCCTCGCCCACGCGTGGTTCCCGTCGCGCATGCAGACGATGCTGACGGCGCTGATCGGCTTCGCCGGAGCGGTCGGACAGCTCGTGTCGACCGTGCCGCTGGAGCTCGGGCTGCGTCACCTGGGGTGGGCGGGGACGTTCCTCGTGGTCGGCGGGCTCACGGCGGTCCTGGCGCTCGTGCCGCTCGCCCTGGTGCGGGACCGTCCGCCGGTCCCGCCGGACGGGGCCGGCGACGACCGCCCCCCGTCGGCGTCCGGGGGCATCGCCGACGACGCCGCGGGGCCCGCCACGCCCCGTCACGAACCGGTGCTCGCGACCCTCGCGGCGGCGTGGCGGCGCCCCGCCACCCGACAGGGGTTCTTCCTGCACATGGGCGCGCTCTCCCCGTTCCTCATCATGGCCGCGATCTGGGGCGTGCCGTACATGACCGACGCGCAGGCGATGAGCAAGGCGACGGCCGCGAGCTACCTCCTGGGCGGCTCGATCGCGTTCGCGGTCAGCGGTCCGCTGATCGCGCTCGCGGTGGGCTCCGACGCTCGACGCCAGCGCGTCGCGGCGCTCCTGTGCCCCGCGGCCGCCACCACGGCGTGGGCGGTCCTCCTCCTCTGGCCCGGCGCCGAGCTCCCGCGCGGCGTCCTCCTCGCCTGCCTGCTCGTGACGGGCTTCGCGGCCGGCGGGGCCATGCTGGCGTTCGAGATCGCGCGCCGCGCCGCGCCCGCCGCCGCCAGCGCCAGCGCAGGGGCCCTCGTCAACTGCGGCGGATTCTCGGCGGCGGTGATCGGCTCCCTCCTGATCGGCCGCCTCCTCGGCGACGGCGACCACGGGGCCGTCGCCACCCAGCACGCGATGCTCCCCGTCCTGGCCTTCGCGGCGATCGGGCTGATCGGGCTGCTCCTGACCCGCGATCCGGGGCAGCCGGTCGCGCGGGCGCACGGGTCGTCGGTCGGGGCGACGGGCGACTGACCGGCGGGGCGGACAGCCGCGGGCGGCGACGGGCCGCGCACGGACCGACCGATGCGGCGTCGGCCCGTCATGCGGGCCATTCGCGCATCACCGGCGGGTCCCGCGCCGACCGATGCGGCGTCGGCCCGACATGCGGGCCATTCGCGCATCACCGGCGGGTCCCGCGCCCACCGATGCGGCGTCGACCCGTCGGACGGGCCATCGGCGCATCGCTCCGGGCTCCCGGGCGTGGCCCACGACGCCCGCGCCCCGACCGTCCACGTGGGAGTCGGCGCCCATCCGTTGTGTGACGCTCGACCGGAACGGCGCGGGATCCGTAGCATCGCGAGCATGGAACGAGGACGACGCCGCAGCACCGCGTTCGCCCGCACCTCGATCGCCGCGGTGTCGGCGGTCGTCGCGGCCGGTGGGATCGCCGGCTGCGGGGGCGGCAAGGACGACTCATCGAAGCCGGCGGCCGTGGTGAAGCGCGAGACGCCGAACCTCGTGGCCGTCTCCCGGCCCGACGACGCGGAGGCCGGCGAGGCCTCCCCGCTGCCCGAGGGCCAGCAGCGCGGCCCAGCCGCCCCGACGCCCGAGACGGCCGGCGAGAAGAACGCCAAGAAGTCCCAGGCGGCGCAGGCCGAGAACGCGGAGAACGGCATCTCCCCCGGCGCCCCGTCCGACGCGGAGATCCGCGCCGAGCTGGGCGAGATGAAGCAGGTCCAGAAGGAGGCCGCGAAGGCCGCCGCGAAGGCCGGGCCGTCCGGCCCGCTCGACCTGACGCCCGGCGGCAACGCGAAGACGCCGGCCAACGCCCCGGCCGCCGTCGCCGCGATCATCGGCAGCGCCAACGCGATCGCCCGCTTCCCGTACGTCTACGGCGGCGGCCACGGCTCGTTCGTCGACACCGCCTACGACTGCTCCGGCTCGGTCAGCTACGCCCTGGCGGGTGCCGGTCTCGTCGACGCACCCATGACGTCGGGCGAGCTCGCGAAGTGGGGCGAGCCCGGCCCGGGCCGCTGGGTCACGATCTTCGCCAACGAGGGCCACGTCTTCATGTACGTCGCGGGCACCCGGTACGACACCAGCGGCCGGTCCGGCGTCTTCGGCAGCCGCTGGAACGCGAACCTCCGCGGCACCGGCGGCTTCACCGTCCGCCACCCGCCGGGCCTGTAGGGGCCGGCGCGGGCCGGCGGTAGGCCTGTAGGGCCGGCGCGGGCGGGCGGTAGGCCTGTAGGGCCGGCGCGGGCGGGCGGTAGGCCTGTAGGGCCGGCGCGGGCGGGCGGCGGGACCGCCCGCCGTCCGCTCGCGGCCTCGCGTGTCGCTGCGGATCGTCGCCTTCCGGCGGCAGGGATCCGCGGCACCCTCCCCCGCCGGGGCCCGCCCCGCCTACCGCCCGCCCCACCGCCGCGCCAGCGCGTCCGGCAGCCACCAGTTCGCGCGGCCGAAGAGCGTCACGAGCGCCGGGACGACGAACGCCCGGACCACGGTCGCGTCGAGCAGGATGCCCGCCGCCAGGCCGGTGGCGAGGATCCGGATCTCGGTGTTCGGCGCCGCGCCGAGGGCGACGAACGCGAGGAAGAGGATCAGCGCGGCGCTCGTCACCAGGCGTCCCGTCCGGCCCAGCCCGGCGACGACGGCCTCGTCGGTTGAGCCGGTGCGGTCGCACTCCTCGCGGATCCGGCTGAGGATGAAGACCTCGTAGTCCATCGAGAGGCCGTAGAGGAACGCGAAGATCGCCAGCGGCACCCAGGTCGTGATCGACCCGGTCGCCGGGACCGAGCCGATGAGCTCCGACCCCCAGCCGTGCTGCCAGACGAGCACCACGATCCCGAACGACGAGCCGACCGAGAGCACGTTCAGGAGGATCGCCTTCAATGGCAGCAGGACCGAGCGCAACGCCCGCGCCAGCAGCACGAACGTGATCACCGCGATCAGCAGCACCATCAGCGGGAACGATGAGTAGATCGCCTCGGTCAGGTCCCGGTCCTGGGCGGCGGGCCCGCCGACGCGGCCGTCGATCGCCCCCGAGTCCTTCGCGGCGTCGCGGACGCGGTCGAGCGTGGCGCGGCCCTCGTCCGACGCCGAGTCGCCCTTCGGGAGCGCCACCGTCATCGCGGTGTCGCCCTTCTGCCACGACGGGTCGACCGGGGTCAGCACCCCGCGGATCCCGTCGATCCCGCGCAGCTCCTGCGCGACGCCGCTCTGTGCCTCGGCGCTCGAGACGACCTCGATCGGCGTCAGGGCGCCCGAGCCGAGGCCGGAGCGCTCGAGCTGCCGGAGCGCCGTCCGGGCGTCGCCGCCGGCCGACAGCGCGTCGACCGACGGCTGTCCCGGCCGCAGAGTCGTCGCGACGCCCGCCAGGATCCCGAGGACGAGCAGCCCGGCGAGCGCTGCCGGCCAGCGACGGCGCACGACGAAGGTCGCCCAGCGCGTCCAGCCGGGCGAGACGGTCGGGTCCCCCGCGTCGCCGGCCGCGTGCCGGCCGGCCCACCGCCGGTCGAGCCGCTCCCCCACCCCGGTCAGCAGCACGGGCAGCAGGGTCAGCGCCGCGACGACGGAGACGATCGGGATCAGCAGCCCGCCGAAGCCGATCGAGCGGATGAACGGCACGGGGACGACGACGAGCGCGAGCAGGCCGATCGCGACCGTGATGCCCGACACCGCGACCGCCCGGCCCGCGGTCCCCATCGCCGCGCGCACGGCGTCCTCGCCGTCGCGGCCGGCGGCGCGCTCCTCCCGCCAGCGGAAGACGACGAGCAGCGAGTAGTCGATCGCCACGCCCAGCCCGATCAGGCCGACGAGGAACTGCACGACGAACGAGACCTCGGTCAGTGCGGCGAGGATCCGGAGCAGCAGGAACGTCGTGAGGATCGAGACCGCGGCGACGAGCAGCGGCACGAACGCGAGCGCCGAGCCGAAGACCCACGCGAGCACGAGCAGCGCGCCGAGCCCGCCGACGAGCGTCTCCACGAGGAGGCCCGCGCCACCGCCGCCGGAGTCGTCCGACAGCGCCTCGGTCCCGGTGACGAGCAGCGGCCGGCCGCCGACCTCGGTCTTCGCGGCGACCCGGCGGACCGCCGCGAGCGCCTGCGGGTTCTCGTCGGGCTTCTGCCGGCTGACGGGCGGGAAGACGTAGGCCACCGACGCCCGGCCGTCCGCGGCGTCCAGGCCCTCCCCCGTCGCCCCCGAGCTCGCGACGACCCGGGCCCGCGGGACGGCGCGCTTCACGCGGTCGACCGCCTCGCGGAGCTCGTCCCGGACGTCCGGGTCGGTCACCGCGCGCCCCTGCTCGGGCCGCGCGACGAGCACGATCGCCGGGACCGTCCCGCCGTTGCCGTACTCCTGCACGATCTGCCGGTTGGCCTGGAACGACGGCTTCCCGGGCGCGTCGGACTTCTGCGACAGCGCGTCGCCGATCCCGCTCGCGGCCCAGACCCCGGCGAGGGTCAGGACGACCCAGACGGCGGCGACGACCCGCCGGCGGGCCAGGACGAGGTCGCTCAGGCGCCTCATGCGCGGGCCGCCGGGGTGGGCATGCATGTCGGGCCGGTCGAGGCGGCGTACGCGGCGGGGCGGGTCATCGCGGCGGGGCCGGGAGCCGCGGCGAGATCGGGGACCGCGGCGGGTGAAGGACTCGCGGGGCGGAGCACGTTGCCACCTTGCCCGATCCGGGCCGGTTCATGCCGCACGGCGGCATCGCCCCGTCCGCCCGGCGGTGGCGCGCACCACACCGGACGGCGGCCGCACCACGCGCCCGACGGCCCGTTCCCCCTTCGGCGGACACGACGACGGGCGCGGTCGCACCGTCTGGCACGATCGGCCGATGGCCTTCCGCACCGTCTGCGTCTACGCTGGCTCCAACCCGGGGACGGACCCGTCGCACGCCGACGCCGCGCGGGCGCTCGGTGGGCTGCTGGCCGCGCAGGGGACGGGGCTCGTCTACGGCGGCGGGCGGACCGGGCTGATGGGCGTCGTCGCCGACGCGGTCCTCGAGGCCGGTGGCGAGGCGGTCGGGATCATCCCCGGCGGGCTCGAGCGGCGCGAGGTCGCCCACCGCGGCCTGACGGAGCTCGTCGTCGTCGACACGATGCACGAGCGCAAGACCCTGATGGCCGAGCGCGCCGACGCGTTCGTCGCGCTCCCCGGCGGGCTCGGCACGATCGAGGAGCTCGTCGAGGTCGCGACGTGGACTCAGCTCGGGATCCACCACAAGCCGGTCGGGCTGCTCGACAGCGCCGGCTACTGGGGCCCGTTCGACGCGTTCCTCGACCACGCCGTCGTGGCCGGCTTCCTCCGCGCCGAGAACCGCGCGGCGATCGTGCTGGACCCCGACCCGGCCGCCCTGCTCGAGCGGCTGGTGGCCTGGCGGCCGACGTCGGTCCAGAAGTGGCTGGAGCTCGACGAGCGCTGAGCGGCGCGCGCGGGTCGCCGTCGGTGGTCGGTCGCGTCGCCCCGCGGCGCGAGAGGCACCAGGCCGGGGGCCCCGTCGCCCGCCGGCCATCCACCACGCACCGCCGCACGCCCACCGCCCGCCGTCCGGGCCAGGCCGTCCGTCAGGATGGCCCCCATGAGCGGCCTCCTGATCGGCATCGGCGTGGGTCCCGGCGACCCCGAGCACCTGACCCTGAAGGCCCTGAAGGCGCTCGAGCGGGCGGACCGCGTGTTCGTCCCCGTGACCGAGGCGGCGGGCGAGACCGGGCGCGCCGAGCACGTGGTCGCGCCCCACGTCGACCCGGCGAAGATCGAGCGGCTCGGGTTCTCGATGCGCGACGCGTCGCTCCGCCAGGAGAACTGGGACCGCGCGGGCGCGGCGATCGCGGCGATCGTCGGCGAGGGCGGCACCGCCGCGTTCTGCACCCTGGGCGACCCGAACGTGTACTCGACGTTCACGTACATGGCCCACACGGTCCGCGGGCTGCTCCCGGACGTCGTCGTCGAGACGATCCCGGGGATCACCGCGATGCAGGACCTGGCCGCGCGGTCCGGGGCGATCCTCACCGAGGGCAACGAGTCGCTGACGCTGCTGCCGCTGACCGCCGGGGAGGAGGTCCTCCGCGCGGCGTTGCGGGGCTCCGACACCGTCGTCGCGTACAAGGGCGGCCGCCACATGCCGCGCGTCCGGGAGATCCTCGCCGACGAGGGCCGCTTGGAGCAGGCGATCTACGGCGAGCACCTCGGCGTCGACGGCCAGGAGGTCCAGGCCGCGGGCACCGACGCCGAGCGCCGCGGCCCGTACCTGTCGACGGTCATCGTCCCGCCGGCCCGCACGACCGAGCGCGGCGGCCGCCTGAAGGACGAGACCGGCCGCGCGATCTGACCGCCGGTTGGGGCGGGTGGGCGCCCTGGTCGGCCGCCGAGGTCGTTGCTGGTCGGATACCGACCATCCGTGACCCCCGACCGGGCACGACCCGCGACCCGCCGACCACCACGGTCACCCCCGGTCGGATACCGACCATCCGCGACCTCCGACCCGGCACGACCCGCCGCCCACCGACCACCACGGTCACCCCCGGTCGGATACCGACCATCCGCGACCCCCGACCGTCCGCGACCTCCGACCCTCCGCGAACGCCGGACCGGCATGCGGCGGACGCGGCCCGGCCAGCCAGACCGCCGGACCCAACCCGGCCCCGCCCGTCGCCGAGTCCGGGCGCCCCGCCCGTCAGCGCCGGATGGTGATCCGCCGCGTCGAGCGCACCGCGGGCGCGTCGGCGGCCGTCACGCTGATCGTGGCCAGGGTCGCGCGGCCGCGGCGGGCGCGGCGGGTGACCTGGAGCCCGAAGCGCTTGCTCATCACGCGGGAGAGCGAGGAGTTCGTCCAGCAGAGCTGACCGCCCGCCGCGCGCCCGCCGCCCCGCGAGGAGATCGCGATGCCCTTGCCGGGGCGGATGCAGGTCGTGAGGCCGTGGGCGAGCACGCCGCCGGTGTTCCGGATCACGAGCTTGACGGCGAGGCTGGTGCGGCGCCGGGCCTTCGAGGCCGCGCTGACCCGGGTGCTCAGGCGCGGGCGCGGTCCCTGGGCGATCCCGGGGGTGGAGCGGGTCGGGGGCGTCCTGCCGGCCCCGCCCGCGGTGGTGGCGATCACGCTGCAGGAGACCGTCGCCCCGAGGTCCGCCTGCTGCAGCTTGTAGCTCCCAGTGGCGCCGTACTGCAGCACCCGGCCGTTGCGGGTGTCCACGAACCCGATCGCGTACGCCGGGGCCCCCGACCACGTGCCGGGGTTGCAGACGAGCGTGTCGCCCGTCTTCGGGGTCGCGCTCAGGGCGGTCATGCGGACGTCCTGGCCGCCGCGGGGCGCCACGGGCGGCGCGTCGCTGCCCTGCACGAAGGCGAGGATCTCCGGCGCCGCGATGTTCGTGTAGTAGCTCGGCGACCCCGCGCCGCACCGCGGGCCGCTGGAGACGACGCCGACCACGCGGCCGTTCTGGACCAGCGGCCCGCCGGAGTCGCCCTGACAGGTCGAGCCGATCGGGCTGAGCGAGACCGCGTAGACCGCGTTCAGCGAGCCGGCGCCGCCCGCGTCCTCCGACGAGGCGGCGTCGATCAGCGGGGTGTCCAGCAGGTACAGCGACCCGTCGGGCGTGCCGCCGTCGGACTGGAGCCCGAATCCGGAGATCCGGGCGGGACCGACGGGGCTCTGCGCCGGGTCGGGCAGCGCGATCGGGGCGGCGTTCGCGTCGTACGTCAGCGGCTTGGACAGCGTCAGGACGGCGACGTCGTCGTCCAGCGACTCAAGGGTCCCGGTGCCGTCGGCGGACGGCTGGTAGCCGGGGTGGCGGCGGACCGAGGCGACCCGGACGGCCTGCGGCGTGTCCCCGGCCAGGGGCTTCGGGTTCGACCCGGACCCGGAGGTGTTGTCGAAGCGCGAGAAGCCCGCGTTGACGAGGTAGGACTGCGCCGGGATCGGGGTCGCGCCCTCGAAGGTGCAGTGCGCCGCGGTGAGGATCTGGGTCGGGCTGATGATCGCGCCGCCGCAGCTCGAGAACCCGTACGCGCCGGCGGTGCCCCACGGCTTGCCGTCGTCCCGGCCCCGGATCCGCACCTGGTACGGCACGGCCGCGATCGTCGTGGCGGTCCCGCCGACGATGCGCGGCGCGGCGGGCGACGACGCGGAGGACGGCGCGGCGCCGAGCGAGAGCCCACGTGTCGACGCGGCCTGCGCCCCCGCGGGGACGACCGCACCGACGGCCACCACGCCCGCGACCAGGACGAGGGCGCGCCGCCGCCGTGGCCCGGTCGGGGTCGTCCCGCGCAGCCGGCGCGCGGACGGGATGACTGATGGCGCGACCTCGGGCACCCGACCACCGTAGTGCGCGGCGCGGCGCCGGCGGGGGATCCCTCACGATCCCCTCACCGGACCCGCCCCTCCGACGCTCCGGGAAGGCCTCCGCGTCGAGGCGCGTGCGGACGGGCGCGGACGCGCCCGTCGCCCTGGTCCGTGGCAAGTGGCGCGTGCGGACGGCGCGCGCCCGCGCCCGTCGCCCCGGATCGCGGCCGGCCCGGATCGCGGCCGGCCCGGGCGTCCTCCTGCCGCGCGTCATGATGGGCGCGATGGGAACCAGCGAGAGCGCCGTCCACGTCGTCGGGCTCGCCGGCGACCGGCCGGCCACCCCCGAGGGCGCCGCCGCGCTGGCCGCGGCGACCCTCGTGGCGGGCGGCGCCCTGCCCCTCGCGGCGTTCCGCGACCGCGCCGGGGACGCTCCGGTGCCGGAGACCGTGCTCCTCGGCGCTCCGCTGCAGCCGACCCTGGAGCGGATCGCCGCCCACGCGGGCCCGGTCGCCGTGCTCGCGTCGGGCGACCCGGGGTGGTTCGGCATCGTCCGGACCCTCGCCCGCAGCGTCGACGCGGCCCGGATCGTCGTCCACCCCGCGCCGTCGTCGGTCGCCCGGGCGTTCTCGCGGGTCGCGCTGCCGTGGGACGACGCCCGCGTGGTGTCCGCCCACGCCCGCGGCACCGGCGGCATCACCGCCGTCCTCGGCGCGCTGCTCGCCGGCCCGAAGGTCGCCGTGCTGACCGCACCGGACTGCGACCCGTCGTTCCTCGCCTGCGCCTACGACCGCATCCCCGGCGCCCCCGAGCGGACGCTCGCGGTCTGCGAGCGCCTCGACGCCCCCGACCAGCGGGTCACGATCGGCTCGCCGGCCGAGATCGCCGCCGGCACCTTCGCCGACCCGAACGTCCTGCTCGCGTGGCGCCCCGGCCATCCGGTCGCCGCCGAGCGCACTGCGATCCAGCCCCCGCGGGCCGCGACGTCGTGGGCGCTCCCCGAGGACGCGTTCGAGCACCGCGCGGGGATGATCACCAAGCGCGAGGTCCGTGCCGCGGCGCTCGCCGCCCTGGGTCCCGGTCCGGGCGACCTCGTGTGGGACGTCGGCTGCGGCAGCGGCTCGGTCGCCGTCGAGTGCGCCCGTCTCGGCGCCGGCGTGATCGCGCTGGACCACGACGAGGACGCGGTCGCGCTCACCCGTCGCAACGCCGCCGCGCACGACGTCGAGCTCGCCGCCGTCCACGCCTCCGCGCCGGACGGGCTGACGGGGCTCCCCGACCCGGACGTCGCGTTCGTCGGCGGTGGCGGGGCCGACCTCGACCGGGTGGTCGACGTCGCCGCGGCCCGGGCCCGGCGCGCGGTCGTCGTGACGCTCGCGACGGTGGAGCGGATCGGCCCGGTCCTCGAGCGCCTGGAGGCCGCGGGCCTGCGGGCCGAGGGCACGCTGGTGCAGGCCTCGCGGCTGCGGCCGTTCGTCGGCGCCCACCGCCTGGAGCCCGTCAACCCGACGGCGGTCCTCGTCGGCCGCCGGGACTGACGGCGAGAAGACCCCGCGGTCGTTCGTGGTCGGTATCCGACCAGAACTGACCCCGACCCGGTTCGGCCGACCCGCCCGCCTGCCTGCCGAGTCGGTCCAGCCCGCCGGGCCGTCAGGTGATCGGCTCGGCGGCCTGCCCGGCGGACCGCCTGGCCGCGCGCAGCCCGTCGAGGTGCGCGGTGTCGTTGTAGCCGCGCAGGCGCAGGCGGCCGTCGGCGAACACGACGAAGCGGTTGACCGAGGTGTTGTCCGCCCCGAGGAACGCGAACGCCTCGCTGCCGGCCGCCTGGCGGCACATCTCGGCGATCACGCCGCCGTGGACGACCGCGGCGACCGTCGCGTCCGGCCCGGCGCTGCGGACGACGTGGTCGAAGCCGCGCCGGACGCGCTCCGCGAACAGCTCGTCCTGCTCCGCGCCGGGGATGACGTCCCAGCGCTGCTCGGTGAACGACCGCATGATCGTCGGGTCGCGGTCGGCGATCCGCACGCGGTACTCGCCGGCGTCCCACTCGCCGAGGTGGATCTCGCGCAGGTCGGCGACGACCTCGGGCTCCAGGCCGGTCAGCTCGACGAGGCGCGCCGCGGTCTGGTGCGTACGCACGAGCGTCGTCACGAACAGCTTCGACAGCGGCTCGAGCGCGAGCCGCTCGCCGACCAGCCGGGCCTGCTCCTCCCCGTCGGGCGACAGGGGCGGATCGCCGTCGCCCTCCTCGTTGACGGGGAAGACCCCGCCCGCTTCCACGCCGACCGTCGACCCGTGGCGGACGAGCAGGACCTCGGTCGCGCCGGGCGGCAGGGTGAAGAGGCGCTGGGCCTCGACCGCGCGGGGGACCGTCTTGGCGTCCGGTGAACTCACCACTCGGAGGTTGGCAGACCGCGAGTCCGGAGGATGGGTCACGATGGTGCCGTGCCAGGTGATCCCCACGCACGGCGCGAGTCGCCGGTCCACGCCGTCGTCCTCGGCGTCGGTGCCAGTCGCGGCTGCCCGCCGGAGGAGCTGGCCGCGCTGGCGGACGGCACCCTCGCGGAGGCCGGCGTCACGTTCGCGCAGGTGTCCGCCGTCGCGTCGGCGACGGTGAAGGCCGACGAGCCCGCGATCGTCCGACTGGCCGCCGACCTGGGCGTGCCCGCGCGGTTCCTCGGGGCCGAGGAGCTCGCGGCCGTGCCGGTGCCGACCCCCTCGGACGTCGTGGCCTCGCACGTCGGCACGCCGTCGGTGGCCGAGGCGGCCGCGCTGCTGGTCGCCGGCGAGTCGGGCTCCGGGAGCCGCCTCCTCGTCGCCAAGCGCCGAAGCACCCACGCGACCTGCGCGGTGGCGACGTCCGGGCCCGCGGACCCGACGGGCGACGACGACGCGACCCCGCGCGCCGAGACGCCCTCCCCCGCACCGTCCGCGACCCTCCCCGGCGCCCCGGTCCCCGCCCCCTCGGGCGTCGGCGCCCCGGCCCGCACCCCGCACCCGATCGAGGTCGAGAGCTACCGGATCCTCCGCTCCCGCCTCGAACTCGACCACCTGCCGCCGCTCTCGCGCGCCGTCACCGAGCGGACGGTCCACTCCGTCGCCGACGTCGCCTTCGCGGAGACGCTCGTGCTCGACGAGGACGCCCTGCTCGCCGGTCGCGCCGCCCTGCTCGCGGGCGCGCCGCTGATCGTCGACACGCGGATGGCCGCCGCCGGCATCACGGCGCGTGAGACGATCGTCCCGCTGGCCGACCCCCGCGCCGCCGACCGCGCCCGCGCGACCGGCAGCACCCGCTCCGACGCCGCGTTCCGCCTCGCCGCCGCCGACCATCCGGACGGCGCCGTGTGGGCGATCGGCAATGCCCCGACCGCGCTCTTCGCCCTTCTGGAGGAGATCGAGGCCGGCCGCGTCCGGCCCGCGCTCGTCGTCGGGCTGCCCGTCGGCTTCGTCGGCGCGGCGGACAGCAAGGCTGCGCTGGCCCGGAGCGGGGTACCGTGCCTCACCAACCGCGGGGAGCGCGGCGGGACCCCGGTCACCGTGGCCGCGATCCACGCGCTCCTCTTCCACCGCGACTCCGGAGCCCCCTCCGCATGAGCAGCCCACGCCTGATCCTCGTCCTCGGGGGAACGCGCTCCGGCAAGAGCGCCGTCGCCGAGCGCCTGGCGGCCGCCGCGGGCGGGCCCGTCCGCTACCTCGCCACCGCACCCACGGGCGAGGACGGCGACCACGACCGGATCGCGCAGCACCGCAGCCGCCGCCCGGCGTCGTGGGAGACCGTCGAGGTCGCGGCGATCCAGGACCTCGCGCTGCCCGTCCGGGACGCCGGCGCGTCGACGGTGCTGCTCGACGGCCTGGGCGCCTGGCTCGCGGGCGTCCTCCACGACGCCGGGCTCCTCGACGACGACGGACGCCGCGAGGATCCCGCCGGCGCGATCGACGGCGCCGCCGCGCTCGCGGGCATCGAGCACGCCGTCGCCGCGCTCGCCGACGCCGCCTGCGCCCGCGAGGCCCTCACGGTCGTGGTCGGCGAGGAGGCCGGCATGGCCCCGGTCGCCGCCACCCGCGGCACGCGCCGGTGGGTCGACCTGCTCGGCAGCGCCCACCAGGCGCTCGCCGCCCGCGCGGACCGCGTCCTCCTCGTGGTCGCCGGTCACGCGATCGAGCTGACCGACGTCGGCGCCGGTCCCGAGATCGGGTCGGCCCCGCAGACGTCCCTGCCGCTGGGCACCGCCCCGGCGGTCGCGGCGTCCGTCCCCGCCGTCGCGACGGGCCTGCCGGAGGCCGCCGCCGACCGGCCGGCCGACGGGGAGTCCGAGGTCCTCCCGCCGGCCGCCGTCGTGGTCGGTGCCGACGCCGTCGCCGAGGGGCACCGCCGGGAGGACGAGGGCGAGCCCGTCCCGTCCGCGTCCGGCGCGCCGCTGCCCGTCCACCCCGAGGACGCCACCCCGGTCGACGCCGTGCTCGACGGCGACCCGGCCGCGCCCGGCGACGCCGGGGTGCCCGGGAACGCGGGGCACGGCGTCGCCGGTGCGCCACCCCGCACCCCGGCTCGCCCGCTGCCGGCGTCCCTCCCCGTCCCGCCCGGCGCCCGCCTCCACGGCGACCGCATGGTCCCCGAGGGCATGCTCGACTTCGCCGTCAACGTCGTCCACGGCGACCCGCCCGGCTGGGCCCGCCAGGCCCTGATGAACGGCCTGGAGACCGGCAAGCGGTACCCGGACGACCGCGCCGCGTCGGAGGCCCTCGCCGAGCGGCACGACCGCGCCGCCGACGGCGTGCTGCCCCTCGGCGGCGCCGTCGAGGGCTTCTGGCGCCTGGCGCTCGCCCTGCGCCCCGTCCGCGCCGCGGTCGTCGTCCCGGGCTTCACCGAGTCGGAGGCCGCGCTGCGGACCGTCGGCTGCGAGATCGTGCGCGTCCCGCGCGAGGCCAAGTTCGACTGGAAGCTCGACCCCGAGGCCGTGCCCGAGGACTGCGACCTCGTCGTCGTCGGCCGCCCCGAGAACCCGACGGGCGTCCTCGACGCCCGCGAGTCGATCCTCCGCCTGCGCCGCCCGGGCCGCACGGTCCTCGTCGACGAGGCGTTCGCCGACTTCGTCGGGGAGGACGCCCTGGCCGCCTCAGGGGGCGCGCTCGCCGACCAGCGCCCCGCGGACCACGGCCCCGGCGACCTCGTCGTGCTGCGCAGCCTCACGAAGTCCCTCTCCGTCCCGGGGATCCGCTGCGGCTACCTGCTCGGCGACCCGGAGCTCGTCGCCGCCGTCCGTGAGGCCGGCCCGCCGTGGACGTGCCCGACCCCCGCGCTCGAGCTCCTGCGCGCCTACGCCGGGCGCCCCGACGCCACCGGGCGCATCGCCGCCCGCACCGCCGCGCACCGCGGCGACCTCGTCGCCCGGCTGCGTCAGCTCGCCGGCGTCCAGGTCTGGGACGGCGCCGCGAACTTCGTCCTCGTCCGCACCCCCGCCGGCGTCGACGCGGTCGCGGGGCTGCACGACCACGGCATCGCGGTCCGGCCCTGCACGACCTTCGCGGGCCTCGACGACCGCTACGTCCGCATCGCCGTCCGCACCCCCGCCCTGCACGCCGAGCTGACGACCGCGCTCGCCCGCGTCATCAGCGCCGCCGAGTAGGGGTAGGGGACCGGGCCCCGACCCGAGCGTCACGGGTCCGCACCGCCGCCGGGACCCCGGCAAGGCTCGGGCCACCCGGGACGGGACCGGGCCCCGACCCGAGCGTCACGGGTCCGCACCACCGCCGAGACCCCGGCGGGGCTCGGGCCACCCGGGACGGGACCGGGCCCCGACCCGAGCTTCGCGGGTCCGGGCTCAGGCGGGGTCGGGCCCGCCCGCCGGCAGCACGAGCACGAACGCCGTGCCGCCGTCGATGCCGTCCGCGACCCGGATCGTGCCGCCGTGCGCCTCGACGATCGCCTTCGTGATCGTCAGCCCGAGCCCGGTGCCCGGGATCGCGCCCTTCGTCGCCGCCGGGGCGCGGTAGAAGCGCTCGAACAGCCGCACGCGGTCGGCCTCGGGGATCCCGATGCCGGAGTCCGCGACCTCGAGCAGGACGGTGTCCACGTCGCTCTGCGGCACGACCCGCAGGCGGACGGTGCCCCCCGCCGGCGTGAACTTCACCGCGTTGGCCAGGAGGTTGTCGACGGCCTGGGCGATGCGGGTGACGTCCGCCCGCACCGGCGACGGCGCGGTCTCGGCCTCGATCGTGACGCCCTTGGCGTCGGCCGCGGCACGGGCGCTCGCGACCGCGTCGGTCGCGACGACCTCCAGGTCGACCGGCGCCGGGTGCAGCGTGAACTCGCCCGAGTCCGCGCGGGCGACCGTCAGGAGGTCGTCGACGAGCCGCAGCAGCCGGTCGACGTTGCGCCGGATCATCCCGGTCCAGTGCAGCTGCCCGGGGGTCGGCTCCGCGGTCTCGTCGTCGAGGAGGTCGACGGCCGCCACGACCGACGACAGCGGCGTGCGCAGCTCGTGCGTGACGGTCGCGACGAACTCGTCGCGCATCTGCTGGATCTCGTGGTCGCGGGTGCTGTCCCGGAACGAGACGATCCGTCCGAGGAGGTTCCCGGCGGCGTCCGCGACCGGGTCGGTGCGGGCCACGAACCAGTGCCCCGTCTCCCGGACGTGCAGCTCGGTCCGCATGTGGTGACGCGGGTCCTCGACGACCTTCGCGAAGTCCGCCGCGGTGGCCTCGCGGTCGACCGCGAACCGGAGCATGGTGGCGACGCGCTCCTCCACCGTCGAGTCGTACGTGATCCCGAGGATCACCGCCATCTCGCGCATCCGGCGATTGATGACGCTCACGCGGCCCTCGGTGTCGTACATGACGATCCCGAACGACGTGGCGTCCAGCACCGCCGTGTTGACCGCGGAGAGCCGTGCGGAGCGCCGCTCCTCCGCGGCCTTGGCCAGTGCGACGGCCGCCTGCTCGGCGAGCCCGCGGACGCGGTCGATCTCCTCCGACTGGAACCGGCGGTCGGCCACGCGTGCGATCACGACGACGCCGAGCAGCTCGTCGCCGCGCAGGAGCGGCACGTGCAGCTCGTGCCGGACGCGGACGGGCCGCGACGGCCCGCCGAACCCCTCGACCTCGAGCCCCGCGTCGGCGTGCGCGAGCGCGACGGGCCGGCGGGCGACGACCGCGCGGCCCGTGACGCCCGCGGACGCCGAGACGGTCCGCGGCAGCAGCCCCTCGGGCACGCCGACCGCGGCGGCGAGCTCGAGCTCGCCCTCGTCGTCGACGAGCCGCAGCACCCCGGCGTCCGCCCTGCCCTGCTTGACCGCCTGCTCGACCGCGACGCGCGCGACGCCGTCGAGGTCGGACTCCGCGACGAGCCGCTCGACGAAGCCGAACAGCGTCTCGACCCACGCCTTCTCGTCCTCGAGCTCCGAGAACGTGCGCTCGAGGTCGTCGCGCTGGGCCTCGACCTCGGCCGTCTGGCCCTCGAGCTCGTCGTGGTGCTCCTGGAGGGCACGGCTCATGTCGTTGAAGCTGCGGGCGAGCCGGCCGACCTCGCCGCCCCCGGACTCGACGACCTCGGCCTGGAGGTCGCCGCCGGCGACACGTCCGACCGCCTCGGCGAGCCGCCGCACGGGCAGGACGACGAGCCGCAGCAGGTACCCGCCGAACGCCAGGACGAGGAGCACGGAGACGACGCCGCCCGCCACCCCGAAGACGACGCCGCGGGTGCCGGCGTCCTCGGCGTCGCCGCGGACCCGGTCGGCGCGGGCCTGCTCCTCCGCGACGTACGTGTCGAACTGGCGCCGCAGCCGGTCGACGATCTCCTTGCCGCGCCCTGTCGCGACCTTCCTGCGCGCCGCGCCGAGGTCCCGTCGGCCGAGTGCGACGACCGGCCTCGCCCACCCGGACTCGTACGAGCGGATCCCGTTGGCGATCGCCAGGCCGCGGGCGTCCTGCCGGGACTCGTCGGACCCGGTCTCGAGCCACGTCAGGAGCTTCGGAAGCGCCTTGCGGGCCGCGTCGTAGGGCTGGAGGAAGATCTCTTCGCCGGTGACGAGGAACCCGCGCTCCCCGGTCTCCAGGTCGATCAGGTTGCGCTCGACCCGGGTGGCGACGGCGATCGTCTGCTCGGCCCGCGCGGCGTCGCGTCCCGCGTCCCGGAGCTCGACGACCGCGAGCGTCAGCCCGGCGAGGATGATCCCGATCAGGCACGCGACCGAGACGGAGACCGAGACGATCAGGGGCGTCAGGCGCTGTCTCACGGCGCGCACCGGTAGGCGTTGGCGCCCGCGTCGACGAGGCCCCGGCGGTCGGACACCGGCAGGCGCTCGCTGCGCCCGAGCAGCAGCAGCCCCCCGGGGGCGAGCGCGCCCGCCGCGTGGTCGAGCATGGCCGCCTTCGGCCCGGGGGCCAGGTGGATCAGCACGTTGCGGCAGAGCACCACGTCCCACGTGCCGTCGGGGGTGCTCCGGGAGACGTCGCGCTCCTCGAACCGCAGGGCCGAGAACACCGCCGGCGCCAGGCGCTCCCGGCTGCGTTCGCGGGCCAGGGCCACGTTCTCGGGCATCAGGTCGCTGCCGAGCAGCGTCGCCCCGTCGAGGACGCCCTGGGCCTCGAGCAGCAGCGCGAGGCTGCAGAGCTCGCTGCCGTCCGATGCACCGATCGACCACACCTTCAGCGGCCGGCCGCTGCGATCGTCGGCGCGCATCAGCCGGTCCAGCAGCTCGAACTGGGCCGGGTCCCGGAACATGCCGGTCGTCGACACCGCGACCGCGCGGCGGAACCGCCCCCGCAGGCCGGGGTCGCCGTGGATCGCGGCCGCGAGCGCCGCGGGCCCGGGCAGGCCGAGGCGGGTGACCGCCCGGGCGATGGTCCGGGCGACGTGGGCGGGACGGAAGGCGGCGAGCTCGAGACCGCAGGACGCGCTGAGCGCACGGAGGGTCGCGGCGTCCGGCAGCGTGGGCTCCGGTCCCACCCGCCCCGCGTCGGTCGCCGCCACCGGCTCAGCCGCCGGCATCGTGGGGCCGGTCGGCCGCGGCGAGCACCGCGAGCAGGTCGGCGACGAGCGTCCGGGGACCGAAGGGCTTCGACAGGTAGCCGACGGCTCCCGCCGCACGGCCGGCCTCGCGGTCCGCCGCGGAGTCGCGGGCGGAGAGCATCACGACGCGGACGTCGGGGCGCTCCGTGGTGATGCGCCGGCAGGCCTCGAGACCGTCGATCACGGGGAGCCCGACGTCCATCAGGACGACCCCGAAGTCGGCGCCGAGCGCGCGCTCCACCGCCGCCTGGCCGTCGCGCGCGACCTCGACGTCCGCGCCCTCGCGCGACAGGACGAAGGTCAGGATGTCGGCGAGCTCCTCGGTGTCGTCGACGACGAGGATCCTCATGCCGGCGATCGGGGATGGGGTCTCGGCGGGCACCGCGCCACATCGTAGACGGCCCGGCCGACCGCGGAGCGGTCCGGCGGTGCGGGACGCGCCGCGACCGGCCGCCCCACCGTCCGGCGCTCGGGGGACAGCGCGGACGGCGGGCGGTGCGGGACGGGACAGGCACCCGCGGTCAGATCGCCCGCCCGCGCCGCTCGGTGGCGCGTGGGCGGAGAACGGGGTACACGCCGAAGCTAGCAACGCACGGGTGGGGCGTTCAGGCCCCGATCACCCCAGGCATGTGCTCCCGGAACACGCGGAGCGCCGGTCGCCATCGGACGATCCGGGTCTGCGGCCGGCGTGGCGCACGCGGACACCGTATGGCACGAAATCCTTCGTTTGGCGCGCATCCACTCGCGGTCGCCCCGCGTTCTTCCGAGCATCCGACGCCGGCCGTACGGCCGGCACCGACGCGGATCGACCCCCAGGAGCACCATGCACCCCGAGCACGAGCACGAGACCACCCCCGCCCGCACCGGCATCCGCCGGATCCTCCCCCGCCGCGGCACCGGGCGCACGCGCGCCGTGCTCGTCGGCACCGGCGTCCTGGCCTTCGGCGTCGCGCCGCTGACGTACGCCGCGACCGGCGGCTCGCTGACCCTCGGCGAGCGCAACAGCGCGAACGAGGAGACGCAGATCATCGCGACGGAGAACGCCGGACCGGGCGCCAAGGGCGGCTACGCCACCCGGCAGTCGAACCTCTCGACGACCGGCGGCGCCGCGATCTACGGGTGCCGCTCCTCGGCGGCGACGTCGGCGACCGACGAGAAGAACGCGTGCATCCGCGCGAACAACCTCTCGACGGGCAAGGCCTTCGAGTTCCGCGTCGGCAAGGGCATCCTCGGCGGCGACATCAGCGTCGCCAACGGCGGCGACGGCACGAAGCCGTTCACGACGAACGCGACCGGCGTGGCGACCGGCCTGAACGCCGACCGCGTCGACGGCAAGGACGCGGACGCGATCATCAAGGAGGCCGTCGACAAGGCCGTCGCCGAGGCCGTGGCGAAGGCCCCGAAGGCGACGCGGTGGGTCCTCGTCAACGCGGCGGGCGAGATCGAGGCGCAGTCCGGCGGCTTCACCGTGAAGTCCGCGTACGTCGGCAACCCGGCCGGCGCGTCGGAGAACGTCTACATCGACAGCGGCGAGGATCTCTCGTCGAAGGGCCTGTCGGCGACGATCGCGCTGCAGAACCAGACCGACCAGAACGGCGACGGCGTCATGAACGGCAAGGCGCCGGGCGCGAACGCCAACCCGGAGTTCTCGGGCGAGGTCTCCGCCACCCGCTGCGCCATCACCGGCGTCGTGTCGTGCGCCCCGACCGGCACGAACACGAGCACGCACTTCGTCGTCAGCCCCCGCCTGAGCGACGGCTCGCCGACGAGCACGACGACCCGCAAGCGGTTCTACGTGACGATCACCGGCGGCTGATCGACCGGGGGTCCCGGTCCCGGCGTCCGCGCCCGGGTCCGTCCGACCTCAGCGTCGCGCGAGGGCCCCGGCCAACCGGACGCTCATCGCGTCGAGCTGGAGGTCCTCGGTGGCGTTGCGCCGCAGCGTCCGCCGGGTCTCGTCGACCACGTCCACGCAGCGCAGCAGGCGGTGGACGTCGGTCCGGCCGGCGTCCTCGCGCAGCTCGGCCAGCCGGTCGACGTGGTGCACCGTGGCCTCGGCGCCGACCGCCACCGACGCCGCGTCGCGGAACCACAGGCCGCAGAGCCGGAGCGACGCGTCCAGCGCCGCGGTGCGCTCGCGGCGGACCGCGCGCTTGGCGTCGTCCTTGGCCTCCCGCTCGATCCGGCGCCGCTCGCGGTCCGGCAGGCGCTCGGCGAGCTCCTTGGCCTCCTGCTCCACGACGGTCCCCGCCGCCTTGCCGCGCTCGGCGGCCGCGTCCGACATGGCCTTCCAGGGCGGCTGTCCACCCACGGCGTGGATCGCGTGGCGCGCGACGGCCTCCGCGGCCGCCCGCATCGGCGCGCCGTCCCCGCCGGCGAGCGCGCCGGCCAGGAGCGCGTCCCCGAGACCGAGGCGGGCGCAGGCGAGCGCCGTCGTCTCGTCGACGCCGTGGGTCGTCCGCAGGCGCGTCGCCAGCTCGCCCTCGGGCAGCGCGTCGAAGCGCACGGTCTGGCACCGGGAGCGGATCGTCGGCAGGAGCTCCCCCGGCCGGTCGGAGAGGAGGACCAGCACGACGTAGTCCGGCGGCTCCTCGAGGGTCTTCAGGAGCCGGTTGGCGGCGCCGTCGTTCATCGCGTGGGCGCGCTCGAGCACGAACACGCGGCGCCGGGCCTCGAACGGCCGGTTGGCGACCGCCTCGACGACGGCCTCCTTGACGTCGGAGACGCGCATCTCGCCGGAGCCCGTCGGCCGGACCCAGGTGAGATCGGGGTGCGACCGGCGCTCCACCCGCGACGCGACGCCCGCGGGGTCGAGGACGGTGCCGTCCGCGGTCTCGGCGAGGAGCACCGTCGCGAGCGCGCGGGCGACCGTCCGCTTGCCGGACCCGGGGGGTCCCTGGAAGAGGTACGCGTGGGACGGGTCTCCCGGGACGTGCCCGCCGTCCGGTGCGGTCCGGGCCAGCGCGCGGGCGAGCACCGCCCGCGCGTGCGGCTGGTGCTCGGTGCCGGGCAGGACGCTCACGGCGCCGATGGTAGTCGCCGCCCGTGCCGGAGCCCGCGCCGCCCCGGCGCCCGCGGCGACCCGGGCCGGATCCGGCCGGCGGACGATACCGCCCGGGCGTCCGTCCGCGCGGATCCGTCCGTGTGCGCGCACGACATGCACGGTGGACGACGGGTGCGCCGGATACAGTGCGCGACATGGCAGGAGAGCGCTCCCAGGTCCTGGTCGTCGACGACGACGAATCGATCCGGGAAGTCGTGCAACTCGTCCTCGAGCGCGGGGGCTTCTCCGTCCGCACCGCGGAGGACGGTCGTGCCGCCCTGAAGGTCCTGTTCGCCGGCTCCGTCGACGCCGTCCTCCTCGACGTCGACATGCCGGGCCTCGACGGCTGGCAGACGCTCGAGCGCATCCGCGAGGTCGCGGACGTGCCCGTCTGCATGCTGACCAGCGAGGACGCCGAGCTCGCCAAGGTCCGGGCGCTGCGCGGGGGCGCCGACGACTACGTCGTCAAGCCGTTCGGGCCGCAGGAGCTGCTCGCGCGCGTCGAGGCGCTGGTGCGTCGCGGCCGGGGCGGCACCGAGGGCACCTCGAAGCCCGTCGAGATCTACGAGGACGGGCTGCTCAAGGTCGACCGCGAGCAGCGCCTCGTGTCCATCGGGGGCACGGAGCTCCAGCTGACCCGGCGCGAGTACTCGCTGCTGGCGGCGCTGACCGACGAGGCCGGACGCGTGCTGCCGTCGGAGGTCCTGATCGACCGGGTCTGGGACGGCATGGCCACCGCCGACCAGGTCAAGCTCTACGTCAGCCGCCTGCGCCGCAAGCTCGCCGAGCACGGCGCCGACCACACGGTCGAGACGGTCCGCGGCATCGGCTACCGGTACCGCCCGCCCGCCTGAGCCTCAATCGTTGATGGGGCGGATGCGCTGGGAGCCCTCTTCGAGCTGCAGCCAGCGCCGGAGGGCCTCCTCCGCGCCGCCCGCGGAGCCGCGGAGGTCTGCGACGAGCCCGTCGGAGACGTCCTGCAGGCGGGTCACGGCCCGGGTGATCGCGTCCAGCGACGCGCGCTCCTCGGGGCCGAGCTCGGCCGCGGCGGCGGCGAGCAGGTCCGCGTGCACGCGAAGCACGGTGAGCGGCGTGCGCAGCTCGTGGGCCGTCGTGGAGACGACGAGGGACTGCAGGCGCTCGAGCTCCTGCAGGCGGTCCGTGGCGGCCTGCCCTGTGGACACCGACGCGTCGGCGGCCGGCTGCTCCTCGGACGGTGTGGTGGTGGCCTCGGCGTCCGCGCCCTCGAGCTCCACGCGCCCGGAGAGGAGCTCGTGCCGGGCCCAGACGGCCAGGTCGGCGAGCGTCTGCAGCAGCTCGGCGTCGGCCTCGCGCGGCACGGTGTCGATGACGCAGAGGACACCGATCATGTTGCCCTTGCCGTCGTCGATCGGCTGTCCGGCGTAGAAGCGGACGTGCGGCGCGGAGTTGATGCCCGGGACGTCGGCCCAGTCGGGGTCCTTCGACGCGTCCGGCACGACGTACGGGTCGGGCGAAGCGATCGCGGCGGAGCACATCGAGAAGCCGCGCGGCGCCTCGCGCGGGGCGTCCTCGCCGTGCACGCCGGGGTTCCACTGGCGGTGCTCGTCGATCAGCGACACGAGCGCGAGCGGGGCGCCCGCGATCTGCGCGGCCTGCCGGGCGATGCGGTCGAGGCGCTCGCCGGCCTCCACCCCGATCAGCCCCGTGGCGCGGACGGCCTCCAGGCGCTGCTGCTCCGCGGCGTCGATCGCCGCGGCCGCGGCGGCCTTCTCCTCGGCGGTCTTGGCGGCGGTGCTCGGGTGCATGGACGGGTCCTCGTCTGGAACTGGGTCGGTCGGACGGGGCATCAGGCCGGAACGCCGCCCGTCGACGACGGCGGCACGGCCCCCACCGACCGACGGCGCCGGGGGTGTCGGGCTGCGTGCGGTCGGGTGACGGGGTGGGACGAGGGCATGCGGCTGGGGTCTCTCCGGCGATGTTGCGGATCGCAGGTCGCAGGCAGCGGTCGGTCGCGTATCGAACGCGTATCGGCGACGCCCGGGCTGGACGTTCCGGCCGCCGGCCCGGCGTGCGGACGCCGTCTCCTGCATCCGACCCCGCCGGTCGTCCCCCCCGGCCACCGGGAGGACCAGGAGGCACCGCCGGGGCCGCCTAGGATGGGCCCATGGCGGAGACCGATCCCGGACTCGACGACGCGATGGCCGCGCTCTGGGCTCGCGCGCGCCCGCGCGTGGACGCACGCATCGACGGCATCGAGTCGGCGGCGGCGGCCCTCGCCGCCGGCACGCTCGGCGACGAGGAACGCGACGCCGCGCGCACCCAGGCCCACCAGCTCGCGGGACTGCTCGGCACCCTGGGGCTGCCGGACGCGTCGCCGGTGGCGCGGCGGCTCGAGCACCTGCTGGCCGGCGGGCCGTCGGCGGCGGACGCGGAGACCCTCGTGGCGGGCGCCGCCGAGCTCCGTCGGGCGGCGGCCGCCGGGCCGACCGGCTGACCGGCCGGCCCGGGGGTGCAGGACGGGACGCGGGGACGACGGTCGCCCCCGGGACGGTCCCGAGGGCGGCGCCGTGTCCCCCTGCCGCGATCGCCGCGGCCCGCGAGGACCGGGGCGACCGTGCTGCGGTGGGCGGCGGGCCGTCCCACCGCGGTCGTGTTCTGGGGAAGTCGACGATGACGGGACTCCGGGAGGGCGCCGCCCACCCGGCACGGGCGTGGACCCGTCCGTCCCGGCCGAGGATGGGCGGTCCGTGTGACAGGCCCGGATCGGCGCCGTACCGATCGCGTATCGCGTCCACACGCCCGGTGACCGCGGCCGCCCGAGGCCGCCGACGCCCTGGGGCGCGCGGCGCGCAGTAGCGTCATCCCGATGCCCGAGCCACGCGGACGCCTCATCACCATCGAGGGACTCGACGGGTCCGGCAAGACGACGCTCGCCGACGGGCTGGAGGCCGCGCTCCTCGAGCGCGGGCTCCCGGTGCTGCGCCTGCGCGAGCCGGGCGGGGTCGAGCTCAGCGAGCGGATCCGGGCGCTCGTCGCCGATCCCGCGCTCGACGTCCACCCGCACACCGAGGCCCTGCTGTTCGCGGCGGCACGGGCCCAGCTCTGCGCCGAGCTCCTCGTGCCGGCGCTCCGCGAGGGGCGGTGGGTGCTGCTCGACCGTTTCGTCGACAGCTCGCTGGCGTACCAGGGCGGCGGGCGCGGCCTGGGCCTCGAGGCGGTCGCGCGCGTGAACGAGCTCGCGACGCTCGGCTGCCGTCCCGACCGCACGCTGCTCCTGCGGGTGTCGCGCTCCGCGGGCCGTCGCCGTCTCGACGCACGTGGCGGCGGGCAGGACCGCATGGAGCGGGAGGACGACGCGTTCTTCGCGCGCGTGGAGTCGTCCTACGACGCGCTGGCGACGGGCGAGCCGGAGCGCTTCCGGACCCTCGACGCGCACAAGGATGCGTCCGCCGTACTCGCGGACGCGCTCGACGCGATGGCAGACATCCTGCAAGAACCGGTGACGAAGTAACGACATGCAGGTCGTCGGCCTAGACTCCCCGACGTGACGGGGGATCCGCACGGGTGAGCGAGAGCAGCCCGCCCACCTCCGCGTCCGGGTCCGGCCCGGGCGCCGTCGACGCGCGCACGTCGGCCCTCGAGGACGCCCTGCGCGTCGAGCGGGAGCACGCGGCGGACGTCCGCGCCGCCGCCGAGGCGATCGCCGAGGAGCGCGACGCCGCGCTGACGGAGGCCGAGCGCCTGCGTGGGCTGCTGCACGCGGTGCGGGTCGCGGAGGTCGGTCGCCGGCGCGACGCCGAGGAGGCCGCCGCCGACCTCTCCGCCCTGCGCGGCGAGCCCGCCGAGGATCCCTCGCGGGCGCGGGAGCTCGAGGCCGAGCTGCACGTCGCCCAGAAGGCCGCCTCCGACGCCCGGGAGGCCCTGGAGCTCAGCCGCGGGGAGACCGCGGCCGTCCGGGCCGAGCTCGAGGACGCCCGGAGCGAGGCCACCACCGTCTCGACCGACGACGAGGCGCTGCGCGAGGCCGACGCCCGCGCCCGCTCCGCCGAGTCCGCCGTCAGGGACGCCGACGCCCGTGCGCGCGCCGCCGAGGTCCGCGTCGCGACCCTGACCCGCGAGCTCGCCGACGCGGGCCGCACCGCCGAGGCCGCCACGGCCCGCGCCGCCGCAGCGGAGTCCGAGCGCGACCAGCGCATCGCCGCGGGCCGCGCGGAGGTCGAGCAGGTCACCGGCTCCGCCACGGCCGAGGCCGACGAGCGCGCGGTCGCCGCCGAGCGCCGCGCGACCGCCCGTGTCGCGGCCGTCGAGGCGGAGTCCCGGGACGCCGTCGCCGCCGCGCAGCAGGCCGCCGCGGACGCGGAGTCCGCGAAGCAGGAGGCCGTCGCCGCGGCCGAGGCCGCCGGGCGGGACGCCGTCGGCGCCGCCGAGGCCCGGGGCCGGGACGCGCTCGCCGCCGCCGAGACCGCCGGGCAGCAGGCCGTCGCCGCGGCCGAGACCGCCGGTCGGGAGGCCGTCGCCGCCGCGGAGACCGCGGCGAAGGAGTCCGTGGCCGCTGCGGAGGCCGCGGCCGCCGAGACCGTCGCCGCGGGCGAGCGCGACGCCGCGCTCCGCGTCGCCGCCGCCGAGGCCCGTGCGCAGGAGGCGATCGACGCCGCCGCCGCGGACGCGAAGGACAGCGCGGGAGCCGCCGAGGGCCGGGCGGCGGACGCCGTCCGGGACGCCGAGCAGCGCGCCGCCGAGACCGTCCGGACCGCCGAGGCGGACGCCGACCGCCGCGTCGAGGCCGCTC
>NZ_KI912613.1:273121-278763 GCF_000519325.1 Patulibacter minatonensis DSM 18081
CCGCCGCGGCCACCGCCGCGAAGGAGGCCGCGGACGAGCGCGTCGTCGCCGCCGAGGAGCGCACCGCGGCCGCGGAGCGCGCCGCCCAGCGGGCGCTGGAGGCGACGGCCGCCGCCGAGGCGCGGGCCGCCGAGCGCGAGTCCGCCGCCGAGGACCGCGTCGTCGTGGAGACCGCCCGCGCCGACGAGCGGATCCGCGAGCACCGCACGGAGATGGACGCGCGGTTCGCGGAGCTGCAGGGTGCCGTCAACGACGCCCGCCACGAGGCCGAGACCTCGACCCGTGCGCAGCAGGCCGCGGAGGCCGTGGCGCAGGCCGCCGAGGAGCGCGCCGCGGAGGCCGTGCGCCGCGCCCAGACCGCCGACGGCCGCATCGTCGACGTGACGCGCCGCGCCGAGGCGTCCGTCGCCGACGCCGAGCAGCGCGCGTCGTCCGCCGACGCCCGTGCCCGCCGCGCCGAGCAGCGGGCCGCGGAGGCCGCGGAGCGCACCGACATCGTCGCCCACGAGGCCGCGGACGCCCAGCGCCGGCTCGACAACGCCGCGGCGTGGATCGCGGACCTCGAGCAGCAGCTCGCGGAGGCCTCGTCCGGTCCGACGCGCGGGCACGAGCTGAACCAGAAGCTCGAGGCCGCGGTCGCCGAGCGCCACCGCCTGGCGCGGGAGCTCGCCGAGGTCCAGGCGCAGAGCGAGCGCGCCATCGAGCGCCTGACCGCGGCGCACGCCCGCGAGCTCGACGGCCGGATCCGCGAGCACGAGCGCCGCACCGCCGAGGCCGCCGACGCGCAGCGCCGCGTGATCGACGAGCTGAAGGCCCAGCACGACGAGGAGCTCGGGCGGACCCCGGACCCCACGCCGCGCGACGCGTAGCGCTCAGCCGGCCGCGACGGGTCCCAGGCCGAGCCGCTGGACGGTCTCCTCGCGCATCACGTTCTTGCGGACCTTCCCCGTGACCGTGAGCGGGAACTCCTCGACGACGAGGACGTGGCGCGGGATCTTGTAGTGCGCCAGGCGGCCCTCGCAGAACGTCCGCACGGCGTCGGCGTCCAGCGGTGTGGCACCCGCGCGGAGCTGGATCCACGCGCACAGCTCCTCGCCGTAGCGCTCGTCGGGGACCCCGATCACCTGCACGTCCGCGACGTCCTGATGGGTGGAGAGGAACTCCTCGACCTCGCGCGGATAGACGTTCTCTCCCCCGCGGATCACCATGTCCTTCGAGCGGCCGACGATGTTCAGGTACCCCGCCCCGTCCATCGTCGCCAGGTCGCCCGTGTGCATCCAGCCGGCGTCGTCGAGGACCTCCGCGGTGCGCTCCGGATCGCCCCAGTAGCCGCGCATCACCGAGTAGCCGCGGGTCCGGAGCTCGCCCGTCGCGCCGCGCGGCAGCGCGAGGCCGGTGCCGGGGTCGACGACCTGGACCTCGAGGTGCGGGCCGACGCGCCCGATCGACCCGACGACCCGCTCGAGCGGGTCGTCGACGCGGGTCTGCGTCGACACGGGCGAGGTCTCCGTCATCCCGTAACAGATGGACACCTGCTCCATGTGCATGTCGGAGACGACGCGCTTCATCACCTCGGTCGGGCACGGCGAGCCGGCCATGATGCCCGTGCGGAGCGCCCGCAGGTCGTGGTCCGCGAACGTCGGGTCGGCGAGCATCGCGATGAACATCGTCGGCACGCCGTAGAGCGACGTGCAGCGCTCGGTGGCGGTCGCGCGCAGCGTCGCGGTGGGGTCGAAGCCGGCCGCCGGGATCACGATGCAGGCGCCGTGGGTCAGCGCGGCGAGGTTGCCCATCACCATCCCGAAGCAGTGGTAGAAGGGCACGGGGACGCAGATCCGGTCCTCCTCCGTGTACGTCACGAGCTCCCCGACGAAGAAGCCGTTGTTGAGGATGTTGTGGTGGCTGAGGGTGGCGCCCTTCGGGGCACCGGTCGTCCCGCTCGTGTACTGGATGTTGATCGGGTCGTCGGGGTCCAGGCCGGCGTGGCGCTCCTCGAGCGCGCCCGCGTCGACCGGGGCGGTGGCGAGCGCCTCCCATGCGGGGTCGCCGAAGAACACCGTCTCCTCGAGCGTGTCGACGTCGTCCTGCACCTCGGCCACGAGCGCCCGGTAGTCGCTCGTCTTGAACGCGGGCGCGCTGAAGAGGAGCCGGAGCCCCGACTGCTCCAGCGCGAACCGCAGCTCGTGGGTGCGGTAGGCGGGGTTGACGTTGACGAGGATCGACCCGACCCGTGCCGTCGCGTACTGGACGAGCAGCCACTCCACGCGGTTGGGCGCCCAGACGCCGACGCGGTCGCCCGGGACGATCCCGCGCGCCAGGAGTCCGGAGGCGAGCGCGTCGACCGCCCGGTCGAGCTCCGCGTACGTCAGCCGGACGCCCTGTTCGCACGAGACGACGGCCTCGCGGTCGGGATGCGTGCGGGCGACGGCCCGCAGGCGCCCGCCGATCGTGTCGCGCAGCAGCGGGGTCGCGGCGGCGCCGTGGGCGTAGGACAGCTCGGTCACGACCCGACGCTACGCCGCTCACGGGCTCGGGACAACCGGGGGCGGTGCCCCGCACGTTCTTGCGTCGCCGCGACCTACCCCGCGGGCGGCGTGCCGGCGGTGCCGGCGGGCGGGACGGTGGTCCCGCCGGTCGTCCCGGTGCCGGTCGCGGACCCGCCCTGCGTGGCCCCCGTCGCGCCGGTGCCGCCGGTCGCGCCGGTCGTCGGCGTCGGGTCCACCAGCGGGGTGCCGACGGCCGTGGGCGACGCCTCCGGGGGTGCGCGGCGCCCTAGGGCGTCGGCGAGCTTGCTGACCGCCCGCACGCCGTAGGGGTCCAGCGCGACGGCGCGCTGCGCGGCGCGGCGCATGCCGGCCCGGTCGGCGATCGAGCCCGCGACGTCGGCCAGCGCCGTCCACGCGTCGGGATTGTCGGGCTGGCGCGCGATCTCGCGGAGCGCCAGGCGCCGGGCCTCGAGGAAGTTCAGGCGCCGCACGGCGATCGTCCGGCCGACCTCCAGCGGCTTGAGCCCGAACGGGTCGAGGCTGGCGGCGAGCGCCACGTCGGAGGTCGCGTCGCGCAGCCCGGCCGCGTCCGCGCCCGACGACAGGCGGGCCTGCGCGTCGCTCGCCAGGCGGTCGCCGACGACCGGTGCGACCGTCATCGCCGCCAGCGCGACCGTCGCGAGGATCGTGGCCACGAGCACCAGCACGCCGCTGGCGGCGGGCCGCTCCTCGCGGTCGAGCTGCCGGTCGAGCTCCTCGATCGTGGCGGGGGCGATCCGGCCGTCGGGCTCGACCGGGACCGACCGCGGTGCCGGCGCGGCGGCGGCGACCCCGAGGGCCGCGAGGACCGGGATCGTCACGCCGGGCAGGTCGAAGTGCCAGTCGATCGCGCTCTGCGACAGCCACGCGGCGACGGCGCCCAGCAGGGTCGCCTGCAGCGCGAGCTCGCGCGGGTCGACGCCCTCTTCGCGCATCCGGCGCAGCCGCCGGACGCCGACGCGCACGAGCAGCCACAGCGCCGTGCCGAGGAGCGCGAACCCGATCACCCCGGTCTCGGCGAGGACCTGCAGCGGCAGGCTGTGGGGTTGCGTGACCTCGGTGGTGTCCTGCCGGTACTGCTTGCGGATCGTGCCGAACGAGCTGGGGCCCCAGCCCTCGAGGGGACGGTCGGCCCACGCCCCGACGGCCTCGGCCCACCAGCCCGTGCGGTTGGAGGACGACACCGACAGCAGCCGGTCCGCGCCGGCGACGGGCGCGACCTCGTCGACGGACGCGACGCTGTCGCCGAACGACGAGAGCGCGGCGCCGGGCCCGCCCTCCTTGACGGTGTAGGCGGCGCCCCCGACGATCGCGGCGACGAGCACGAGGGCGACGCCGGCGCGCAGGACCCCGACGGTGCGCGCCGGGTCCCACGGCACCCGCTGCTCGGCGCCGCGGATCACCAGCGCGATCACGCCGCCCAGCACGACCGCGGCGACGAGGCCACCGAGGACGGCGGCGCGGCCGTCGGCCGACACCACCGCACCGTCGACGACGCGGCCGGTCCCGGCGATCGCCAGGGGCGCCGACGCGGCGGCGGACAGCAGGACCATCAGCGGCAGCCGCAGGCGGGCGGCCCCGGACGACCAGCCCACGACGACCATCCCGATCGCGAGCGCGACGATCGCGCCGCGCGACTGGCTGAGCAGCAGCGTGGCGATCAGCGGCGGGACGACGGCCCCGCAGGCCACGCGCAGGGGGACGCTCCGGTCGGCGTCGGTCGCCTGGCGCGCGGCGGCGAGCGCACCGATCGCTGCGACGAGACCGAGCGCGTTCCAGTAGTCCAGGGGCCCGCGGAGCCGGATCGCGTTCTTCAGCCCACCGATCGTGACGGCGGCGTCGGGCGACAGCCGCCCGATCAGCGCGGCGGCGCAGAGGACGCTCGCGCCCCCGATCAGCGCGGCGACGGCGATCGCGCGGGCGCTGGGGGTGACCCGGGCCGCGGCACCGGCGACGAAGACGGTGAGCGCGTAGCCCGCGACGAGCGCGCCCCACGCGATCGAGCGGTCCGGCCGCACGCTCCACGCGGTCGCGATCAGCGCCCAGACCGCGAACGCCAGGAGCAGCGCGATGCCGAGCGCGGCGTCGCGCCGGGGCAGCATGCGTCCGAGGCCGCCGGCGACGAGCGCGCCGACCGCGACGGAGAGCAGCGCGGTGAGGCAGACCGCCACCGCGGAGGCCGTCTGCCCGTAGCCGCCCCCGGCGAACGCGACCCCGGTGCCGACCGCGAGGAGGGCGGTCAGCAGGAGTCCGCCCGCGGAGGGTCGGAGGTCCCGCGCCGCCCGTCCTCCACGGAGCGATCGGAGAGCGGCGTGCAACAAGGGGGCCGACGGTACCATCGACGTGTGGTCGTCCGTGTCATCCGTCACCCGCAGCCCGAGCCACGCACGTGGTCCCTGCGTACGGCGCTCGTCGCGCTCCTCACGGCGTTCCTGCTCGCCGTCCCCGTCGTCGGCCAGGCGCACGCCGACACGTTCGACGACATCTACGCCGACTACCGGAACACGCAGACGATCGACCCCTGCAAGTACACGAAGGGCGAGCTCGAGGACGCGAAGAGCCGCCTGGGCAGCGACTCCGACCAGTACGCCCCGGAGTTCCCCGACGCCCTCGACGCCGCGATCGCCGCCAGCGGCGACTGCAAGAAGGCCTCCGACTCCAAGCCCTCCTCCGGCGGCGGCACCCCGTCGACCCGCTCCTCCGGCCCGACGTCCACCCAGCCGCAGCAGACGACGACCACCACCACCACGACCGAGACGACGACCTCCGCGGTCGCGCCGCCCTCGACGACCCCGGGCCCGGCCGCCGTCGCCCAGCCCTCGGCCGCCGCCCAGGACGGCGTCATCACCGCCCGCGCCGCCACGCCGGACGACAACGACCCGGAGGCCTGGACGTGGGCGGTCCTCGCCGCCGCCATCATCGGCGCCGCCGCCCTGGGCTGGGCCTTCGTCAACGCGACAGGCCGCATCCAGTGGCTGACCCCGCTGGGCCACTCGATGGGCGAGGCCGGCTGGCGCATCAGCCTCCGCTGGGCCGAGTTCCGCGACTGGATGCGGTTCGGCTCGGGCCGCTGAGGGTCGTCCGGGTCCCTCGCCGCCCCGCGGGGCGGGCGGGGCC
>NZ_KI912613.1:278863-457704 GCF_000519325.1 Patulibacter minatonensis DSM 18081
CGCGGGGGCGCGGCGGGCGGGCGAGAGCGGGGCGCTCCAGGGCGTGGCGGGCGACGAGTGCGCGGGGCGCGACGGGCGCGCGGGGCTCTACGGGTGGTTCGTGGGCGCGCCGCGCTCCGTCCGGTCGGGCGGCGTTGGGCGGGCGGCGGGCCGGAGCGGAAGGGGCGGGCCGACGGCCTGCTCGTCGGGTCGTGTACCGCTGAGGTACCGAACTCGACGAGGTGCGGCCGGCGACCGTCGCGCGGCCGACCGACGGCCTGCTCGTCGGATCGTGTACCGCCGAGGTACCGAACTCGACGAGGAGCGGGCCGGCGACCGCCGCGCGGCCGGCCGACGGCCTGCTCGTCGGCCTGCGTACCGCTGAGGTACCGAACTCGACGTGGGGCAGGCCGGCGGGGGCGCCGCGACGTGCGCGTCGGATCGTGTACCGCCGAGGTACCGAACTCGACGAGGTGCGACCGTCGCGCGGCCGGCCGACGGCCTGCTCGTCGGATCGTGTACCGCCGCGGTACACGAACCGACGACGGGCGGGCGGCGCTGCCACGGGCGCGTCGCGTCCCGCGTGACGAACGACCATCGGCTCCGCGCCGTCCGGCGGTCGGGTGCGGGTCGTCGCGCCCGGCGAGACGGGGGACCATCGACCTCCCGCCAAGCGAAGGCCGGGTGCGGTTCGTCGCCCCCGACGAGACGAACGACCGCCGACCTCCCGCGCCCCATCTCCCTCCTCCCGCGCCCCGCGCCCCATCTCCGTCCTCCCGCGCCCCGCGCCCCATCTCCCGCCTGCCTCCTCCCACGCCCCGCGCCCCGCGCCCTGCGCCCTCGATGACCGGGCGCCTGTCCCTCTGGGGTCCCTTCGGGAGCCGGCCGCCCGTCACGCACCTGTCCGGTGCGAGCCGGTGCGGCCCGCGCCCGCCGCCCCTCGCCCCACCGTCCGTCCGCCCCTCGCGCGGCCGAAAGGCCCGCGGAGACGGGGCGCGGCCGGTCCGTCCACCCCCGTGGACCGTCCCGCGAGGTCCGATGTACGGTCCGTCCGTGGCCGTCTCATCGAGCGCGGACCATGGACGGATGGCATTCCGAATTGTCTTTTCGCAGGTCCTTGCAGGCGATCTCGGGCGGCCTGCGGCGTAGACGCGGCCACGGGGCGTCGTTCCGTCGGAGCAGTACGTCATGGTGTCCGTCCGTCGCCCTTGCGGACCAGTTCGCAAGGCCGGGGGAACCCCTTCGCCCGGATGGTCCGGCCGTGCTCTGCAGCGGTCTTCGCGTTCCGGGAACAGCACCAGTTCGGCAATCCCAGAGGAACGTAGGCAGGCATGGAACCGGCGAACCCGTCCATCATCAGCGACCGACGCGCAGACCAGGCGCTGACGGTCAGTCGTCGGTTCACCACCGCCGGTGTCCACCCCTTCGACCAGGTCGAGTGGGAGCTCCGCGACGCCGTCATCGGCAACCCGGAGAAGCCGGCGTTCGTCCAGCGGAACGTCGAGTTCCCGACGTCGTGGTCGCAGAACGCGACCAACATCGTCACGCAGAAGTACTTCCGCGGCCAGGTCGACACGCCGGCGCGCGAGTCCTCGGTCCGCCAGATCGTCAGCCGCGTGGCCGGCACGATCGCCGACTGGGGCCGCTCCCTCGCGTACTTCGCGACGCAGGAGGACGGCGACGCCTTCGAGGCCGAGCTGACCTACATCCTGCTCAACCAGCTCGCGGCGTTCAACAGCCCCGTCTGGTTCAACGTCGGGTTCGAGGAGTCGCCGCAGTGCTCGGCGTGCTTCATCCTCTCCGTCGACGACTCGATGGACTCGATCCTCGACTGGAACACCAAGGAGGGCCGGATCTTCCGCGGCGGCTCCGGTTCCGGCATCAACCTGTCGAACATCCGCGGCTCGATGGAGCCGCTGTCCAAGGGCGGCACCGCCTCGGGCCCCGTCTCGTTCATGCGCGGCGCGGACTCCTGGGCCGGCACGATCAAGTCCGGCGGCAAGACCCGCCGCGCGGCGAAGATGGTCGTCCTCGACGTCGACCACCCGGACATCCTCGAGTTCGTCCAGTGCAAGGCGAAGGAGGAGGACAAGGCCGAGGCCCTGGCCAAGGCCGGCTTCGACATGTCGATCGACGGTGACGGCTTCACCTCGATCCAGTACCAGAACGCGAACAACTCGGTCCGCGTCTCCGACGACTTCATGCAGGCCGTCGTCGACGACGCCGAGTGGCGGACGACGCCGCGCAACAAGGCGGCGCAGGACGTCGAGACGCCGAGCTTCCGCGCCCGGCAGCTGATGGACGAGATCGCGAAGGCCGCCTGGCGCTGCGCCGATCCGGGCATCCAGTACGACACGACGATCAACCGCTGGCACACGTCGCCGAACTCGGGGCGCATCAACGCGTCGAACCCGTGCTCGGAGTACATGCACGTCGACGACTCGGCCTGCAACCTCGCGTCGATCAACCTGATGAAGTTCCGTCGCCCCGACGGCACGTTCGACGTCCCGACGTTCGAGCACACGGTCGACGTCCTCCTGCTCGCGCAGGAGATCATCGTCGGCCCGTCGAGCTACCCGACGGAGAAGATCGGCGAGAACGCCCGCCGCTTCCGCCAGCTCGGACTCGGCTACGCCAACCTCGGCGCGCTCCTGATGTCCAAGGGCATGCCGTACGACTCCGACCACGGCCGCGCCACCGCCGCCGCGATCACCGCCCTGATGACGGGCCGCGCGTACCGCCGCTCCGCCGAGATCTCGGCCGCCATCGGCCCGTTCGAGGCGTACGAGGAGAACCGCGAGCCCCACAACGCGATCATGCGCATGCACCGCGACGCGTCGTACGAGATCGACGACGTCGACGCCGGCGACGTGCCGCTCCTGAAGGCCGCGCAGCGGTCCTGGGAGGAGGCCGTCGAGCTCGGTGAGCAGCACGGGTACCGCAACGCCCAGGCGACCGTCCTGGCACCGACCGGGACCATCTCGTTCCTGATGGACTGCGACACGACCGGCATCGAGCCGGACTTCTCGCTCGTCAAGTACAAGGAGCTCGTCGGCGGCGGCTCCATGGTCATCGTCAACCGGACGGTGCCGCTGGCGCTGAAGGAGCTCGGCTACACGCCCGAGCAGGTCGACCAGATCATCGCCTTCACGAACGAGCACGGCTCGATCGTCGGCGCCCCGGGCCTCAAGGACGAGCACCTCTCGGTGTTCGACGTGGCGGTCGGCGAGCGCGCGATCACGCACATGGGCCACATCAAGATGATGGGCGCCACGCAGCCGTTCCTCTCGGGCGCGATCTCGAAGACGGTCAACATGCCGAAGACCGCGTCGGTCGAGGACATCGCCGAGGCGTACACCGAGGCCTGGCGCCTGGGCGTCAAGGCCCTGGCCATCTACCGCGACGGCAGCAAGACGGCGCAGGCCCTGCGCACCGACGCCCAGGACGACGAGGTCGTCGCCCAGGAGGAGGTCGACCAGATCGTCGCGAAGGCCGTCGGCAAGGCCGTGGCCGAGGCCGAGACCCGCCTGCGCGCCGAGCTCGGCCCGCAGCGTCGTCGCATGCCGCGCGAGCGCCAGTCGATCACGCACAAGTTCTCGATCGGCGGCCACGAGGGCTACATCACGGCCGGCAAGTACGAGGACGGCTCGGTCGGCGAGATCTTCCTGACCGACATCGGCAAGGAGGGCTCCGCCGTCCGCGGCATGATGAACTCCTTCGCCACCTCGGTGTCGATCGCGCTGCAGTACGGCGTGCCGCTCGAGACGCTGGTGCGCAAGTTCGCGTACATGCGCTTCGAGCCGGAGGGGATCACGACGAATCCCGAGATCCCGTTCGCGAAGTCGATGCCGGACTACTTCATGCGCTGGCTCGCCAGCCGCTTCCTGGACGCCGACATCCAGGAGGAGCTCGGCATCCGGACCGACGCCGTGCGCCACCGCCAGAACGCGCAGGACGTCGTCTCCGGCGGCGGCGACACCGCCCGCCCGAACTCCGGCGGCGCGGTCGTCGGCTCGGCCGGCACGGCCACCCCGCCCGCCGGCGCGGCACCGGCGCTGAACGCCTCGACGGACACCCCGCCGGTCGTCCCCGCCCGCGTCCAGGCCTCGGGCCCGGACATCGAGCTGGGCCCGGTCTGCGGCGACTGCGGCGGCATGATGCAGCGCACGGGCGCGTGCTACACGTGCTCCAGCTGCGGCAACAACACGGGCTGCGGCTGAGCGGCAGCCCCTTCCGGTGACGTCGCACACGCGGCGCCACCGGGATCCGGTTGGCCCCGACGGCCGCCGACGCACCCGAACAGGACCGTGACGGGCGCCGCGAGGCGCCCGTCGTCATCGGCGCCCGTCGTCGGCCGTGCCCGTCATCGTCGGCGCCCGTCGTCGTCGGTACCCGTCGCGGGACTCCCGTCGCCGGCCGTCGCTCCTCGAGGAGGGCCTCCGGTGCGAAGGGGCCGAGCCAGCCGTCGAGCTCGAGGGCCAGGCCCACCGCGCCGACCACCGGCCCGCTCGCGACGATCGCCGCCGACGGCGCGTCGCCCACCGAGCATGCGTTCGGCGACGCACCCCCGGACGCCGTGCGGATCCGGGCGACGGTCGAGCTCGTCCTCGCGGACCTGCGAGACCTCGAGCGTCGGGGCGCCTCGGCGGCGGGCTCGACGACGACGTCGTCTCCAGGTTCCACGAGCAGGCGGACCGGCTCGAGGGGCTGACCCGGCCCACGCTCGTCGGGGTGCGGGAGTCCGGCACCCTCGGGGAGCTGCTCGCCGCCCAGCAGCTCGTCCGGCTCGCGCTGCGGCTGACCATCCACATCACCGAGACCCTCGAGCGCGGGCGCTGAGCGGCCCGGGCAGACCGACCGGCGGACACGACGACGGGCACCGCGTCGCGGTGCCCGTTGTGACCGGCGAGGAGGCGGGCGTCGCGCCCGCCGGACCTCAGTCGCCGTTCTGGAACGTGCCGCTGGTCGCCGAGAGCAGCGCGCCACCCTGCGGGAGGGCCGACGTGTCGCAGCCGATGGTCGGGACCATGCCGTCGAGCATCGGGACGAAGCCCATCTGCGTCTTGCCGTCCGCGCCCTTGTGGAGCGAGACGATCATCCCGGCGCCCACCTTGTCCAGCACGCCGGACGTCGAGGTGTTGTCGAACTTGTAGTAGAAGCTCGTGTCGTTCCCGTGGGTCTCGAGGCACGAGATCGGGCCGGCGAGGCGGATCTTGCCGACCTCGGGCGGGAGGCCCATCACCGCCACCGGAGCGCCCTCGGCGGTGAACGTGCCCGTGGCCTGCGTGGACTTCTGACCCGCGGCGCGCTGGGCGTCGTAGGTGACGTGGATGCCACCGGCCTGGAAGTCGCCGGACGAGCTCTGGGCACCCGACGTGTCGGCGGCGGCAGCGGTGGCGGCGGTGGCAGCGACGGCGGCCACGGATGCGACGGCCACGGCGGCCATGCGGCGGCGGGTGCGCTTCATCGGACGTGCGGTCATGCGTCTCTCCTCGTCGTGACGGCCGGACGCCTCGGCGTCCGCTCTTGGGGGAAGGACCGTCACCCGTTGCATCGGGGGCGCCCCGTCCGCGGACGCGGATCCGGCCCGATTCACGACTCCCGGGGGAGGCCTTCCCACCCGATGGGGGAGTTCGCCGACCCGGTGTGGGTAACGCTGTTGCCGCCGAACGGGGGACCGAGTAGGGTGACGATATGGACGTCCCTGGAGCGCCCACACCCCTCCCGGTGCGTGAGCTGTCCCGGGAGATCACCGACCGCATCGTCGACCTCACGGGCCGGTGGATCGAGGGCCGTCCGCCGTCACGGGACGAGATCGACTCGGTGTCCGCCGCGATCGCGCGGCTGCACACGACCATCACCTTCTCGGCCCCCAGCACGACCGGCCGACAGCCGCATCGCTGATACGCCCGCTGCAGGCAGCCGCAGCGGGTAGAAGTCCCCTGATGGCCGAGCGCACGCAGCCCCGCATCCTGCAGAAGCTCGAGGCCCGCCGGGAGTCCTACAAGGAGAAGGGCCGCATCTACCGCGCGGCCTGGGTGCTCGCGGGCGTGATCGTGGTGCTCGCGGGCATCGCGATGATCGTCTTCCCGGGTCCCGCCGTCGTCGTCATCCCGCTGGGCCTCGCGATGCTGTCGTTCGAGTTCGCGTGGGCGCAGCGGCTGCTCGACCGCGGCGTCGACGGCGGGCTCGAGGTCAAGGAGCGGATCGTCGCGGCCGACCGGCGGTCGCAGGTGCTCGGCGGCATCGCGGTCCTCGCGGCGGTCGCCGCGGTGGTGGCGGTCGCCGTCGCCGTCCTGCTCTGACCCGCGCCCGGACGCGGTCGTGCTTCGACCACCGGGGACGCACGAACGCCGACGGGGTGACCGGTCGCCCGGACGCGGTCGTGGTCCGGCCGCCGGGACGCGGACTCGCCGGGGCGCGGACTGCGACGACCTGGCCCACCACCCGGGCGCGGCCGGACCTGCGTCAGCCGCGGTCGCCCGACAGCCCGCCCGCGTCGGGCGGGACGTCCACCGCGTGGGCGCGGAGGGCCTCGATCGGCACGTCGTCGAGGACCCGCTCGTGGGTCGCGGCCAGCACGACCAGGGCCGCGGCACCGTCCTCGTGGGCGCGGAACCAGTTGCGCGCCGTCACGCACCAGCGGTCCCCCGGTTGGAGGCCCGGGAACAGGAACCGGGGCATCGGGGTCGTCAGGTCGTTGCCGATCGTTCGCTGGTGCTCCAGGAACTCCGCGGTGACGACGGCGCAGATCGTGTGCCGGCCCTGGTCCTGCGGGCCCGTGCGGCAGCAGCCGTCGCGGAAGAACCCGGTCAGCGGATCGGTGCCGCACTCCTCGAGGGGACCGCCGAGGACGTTCTGCTCCGCATCCACCCGACGAGCATCGCACGGACGCCGTGTCGCGCCGCCCGCCGTCCGCCCCGGCCGGCCGGGTCATGGGGCCTGCCGCCCGTGCACCCCGCCGGTGGCGCGTCGCGCGTCCGTGCCGATCTGTGCCGATCCGCAGGGGCACCCGTGGCCGGGCCAGGACGTACCGGGTAGGATCGACCGAGGTCAGAAGGCGTGGCGCACCGGTTGCGACACCTGCTCGGCACCCGGGCAGGACGTCCGCGAAGGAGGCGCACGGGGCTCGCCCCGCGGCGGACGACACCACGACAGTGCCGACAGCGTCCCGGAGCCGCCCTCCGCGGCGAGCGAGGCGAAAACCGATCACGGCCGGGCGCGAGTCCGGGCGGAGGATCCGTGTCCGAGTCCTACGAGCAGCGCGACCTGCTCGACATCGCCCTCATACGGCTCTACCGCGCCACCGGCGATCCCCGACGGCTCGACAAGCTCGTGCAGCGGTTCACGCCCCTGGTCCGGTCGGTCGTCCGGCAGTACACGGGCCGCGGCGAGTCGCTCGACGACCTCCACCAGGTCGGCATGCTCGCGCTGATGAAGGCGCTCGAGCGGTTCGACGCCTCCGGCGGCGGCAGCTTCGGGGCCTACGCCCGTCCGACGATCGCCGGCGAGATCAAGCGGCACTTCCGCGATCACACGTGGGCGGTCAAGGTGCCCCGGGCGATGCAGGAGCTGCAGGCCAAGGTCGCACGCGCGAAGACCGACGATCCGGCGGCCACGCACGAGGACCTCGCCCGGCAGTTCGACGTGACGGTCGCGGAGGTGATGGACGCCGAAGTCGCCCACGACGCCTACCGGGCGAAGTCGCTGGACTTCTCGACCCCCGGGGAGTCCGGTTCGTCGCCGCTGGACACGATGGGGTCGCGCGACCGCGGCTACGACGAGGTGGTCCTGCGTGACGAGATCGAGGACGCCCTCTCCGCCCTGGGGCCCCGGGACCGCGAGGTCGTCGAGCTGCGGTACTTCGACGAACGGCTCCAGCGCGAGATCGGGCAGGGGATCGGGGTCTCGCAGATGCAGGTCTCGAGGATCCTCAACCGCGCGATCGAGTCGATGCGCGACCACCTGGACCCGGACGACCGTCCGTCGGACCCTCCCCCGCTCGCGGCATGAGGTGCGTGCGCCGACGAACCGGGGGTACAGGATCAGACGGGCACCTGCGACCTGCGCTCGCAGCGGGCACGCCCGGACCGCCCCGGAGGGAGATCGGATGAAGGACGACCACACCCCAGCGACCACCCTCCCGACGCTGCTCGCCGCGGTCGTCGGGGCGCTCGACGCGGTCGACGACCACGTCGTCGTCGTCGACGAGCGCGGTCGGGTCCTGCACGTCAACGTGGCGTGGCAGCGCTTCGCCCACGACAACGGCTGGGAGGGGAGCGACTGGATCGGGATGGACTACATCGCCGCCAGCACCGTCGCCGGGGCAGGGACGGAGGGTGATCCCATCAGCCAGGGAGTCCGCGAGGTCCTCGAGGGCCGCCGCGCGCGGTTCGGCGTGGAGTACGACTGCCACGCGCCCGACGAGCTGCGCTGGTTCAGCCTCCGGGTGACGAAGATCGACGTCCCGGGCGTGGGTGCCGTCATCACGCACACCGACATCACCCACCGGCGGATGGCCGAGCGCCGGCTCGAGCGTCTGGCCACCCGGGACGAGCTGACCGGGCTCGCCAATCGCCCGAGCCTCCAGGAGAGCGTCGCGGAGATGCTCCGCGAGGAACGCGAGGTCGGCCTGATCGTCGTCACGCTCGAGGATCCGCGGGATCCCGGGCGGACGCTCGCCGACGACGTCGTCTCGCGTGCCGCGGCCCTGCTCAGCGAGCTCTTCCCCTCCCCCGCCATCACGGCACGCTACGGGCAGCACCAGCTCGTCGTCGCGATCGCCGGGATGCAGGCCCCGGCGCTCGAGGCGTCGCGTGAGATCGTCGCCATCACCATGGACACGGGGATGAGCGCGATCGCCGGCTTGCGGACGGAGGTCGCGGTGCACACGGCGGTCGAGGACGCGGCGACTCCTGACGGACTCGATCGGCTCGTGGCGGCCGCCCGCGACGAGGGCCGCACCGCCGGCTGAGCACCCCGCGGGCCCGGGACCCACCGGTTCCCGGTTGCTTCGGTCCGGGCGCTCCGTTAGAACCCGGAGGGGACAACACCTCCGGAAGCCGTTCCAAGGAGTCCCACCGTGGCCGTCCACCTCACCCCCGAAGAGCTCGCCGACGCCGTCGGCGTCAAGCGGGTCGACATCATCGCGACCTGCATCCAGCTCGGCGTGCCCGTGTACCAGGGCCGCATCGACCGCACGCTGTTCCAAGCGGCGGTCGAGGGGAGCCGCGAGGACTTCGACGACGCGCTGAACGAGCACGACCCCGACTGGCAGCTGCACTAGGCGCACGTCGGGCCCGCCGCCCGTCGGCGTGGGCGCGCTCGTCGGCGCGCCACGCCGTCGCCGCCGCGGCGCTCCGCTCAGAACCCGCAGTCGCCCTCGCCGGAGTAGGCGACGGCGGCGCGGTGCAGCACCGACGCGACGGTGTACGACGCGGTCAGCGTCGTCACGCGGCCGCACTCCCCCACGTCCTCGAAGGTCGGCCTGATCCGCATCGTGGCCTCCAACGCGCGGCCGGCGAGCGCGTCGAGCGGGCCCAGCGCGTCGACGATCGCGGCCCGGTGGTCGGCGAACCGCTGCGTGCCGTCCGACCCGTCGGCGTTCAGGCTGCGGGCGCTGTCGTCGATGCCGACGGCCGCCTGCACGACCGTGCCGTCGTCGGTGGCCCAGAGCGCGCCGCCCTGCCGCTGCACCACGAGCGCCCGCACCACGCCGTTGCGTCGCGCGCCGGCGGCGGAGGCCCGCGGGACGGCGGCGCGATCCTTGAGGAACGCGCGCTTGGTGCCGAGCTCGACGGCCCACACGCGGTCGATCGGCGCGCCCGCCTTCATGGTGTGGACCACGAACGCGGCGTACCGCCCGTCGAAGCGCACCAGCGACGGCTTCACGGGCCCGATGGTGCGGGTCAAGGAGCCGTTCAGCGTGCTGCACCCGCGCAGGAGGCCCGCCTTCGTCGAGAGGCGCGACACGACCTGGCCCTTCACGCGCTGCTGCGCCACCGTCCGGCCGGACCGGTCGCACGGGTTCACCGGCGTGACCGCCGAGGACGGGGCAGCGACCGCCAGGACGAGCGCGGCGGTGCCGGCCAAGCAGAGGAGCGGACGGGATGGACGTGGGCGTCGGGGCATGGACGCACGCTCGCAGCACCCCGTGCCGGTGGCGTCGAGGACCCCACCCTGAACTTTCCGGCGCCGCCCGGTCGGTCGCTGTCCGGCGCCACGCGGTCCGTCCAGGTTCCGTCGCCGCCCGGTCCTCCAGGTTCCGTCGCCGCCCGGTCCGTCTACGCTGCGCGCATGGCTACGATCGACCTGAACGAGGTCCGGACGCTCTGCCTGGCGCTGCCGGAGGCCGAGGAGCGCGTCAGCCACGGCAACCCGGGGTTCTTCGCCGGGGCCAAGGGGAAGATGTTCGCCGCGCACCTCGTCGACCACCACGGCGACGGCCGGATCGCCGTGTGGCTCGCGGCACCCGAGGGCGCGCAGGAGGCCCTCGTCGACGGCGACCCGGACCGCTACTTCCGGCCGCCGTACGTCGGCCATCGCGGCTGGATCGGCGTCCACCTCGACCGCGGCATCACCCGCGACGAGCTGCAGGAGCTGATCGCCGACGCCTACGTCACGGTGGCGATCAAGCGGCTGGCGCGGCTGGTCGAGGGCGCCGACGCCTGAGACGACGCCGGACCTCGTGATCGAGGGCGACGCGCGGCCGGGACCGGCGTCCGCCGTCGGTCCGCGTCAGTAGGCCCGCGCGACCACGGCGACCAGGTCGTCGGCCCCCGGCTCCGGCAACCCGCCGTCGGCGGCGACGAGGCAGCGGACGGTGACGCCCTGCTTGGCCAGGGCCTCCTCGCCCTCGACGCCGAGGATCGCCCACGGGATGCGCGCGAAGCCGGAGCCCGCGGCCTCGAGGGCCTCGTCGACGGTGGCGACGTCGACGGTCCGCTCGGTGCGGCGGGTCAGGGCCTCGTCGTACAGGCGCTGGTGCTGGCCGTCGAGGACCTCGATCGTGCGGGCGACGAGCTCGGTCAGCGGGACCGGGCCCTTGCTGCGGTCGACGCGGTCGGCGATCGTGGCGACGCCGCCCTCGATGTCGCGCTTGCCGATCTCGATGCGGACCGGTGCGCCCTTGAGCTCCCAGTCCGTGGCGCGACGGCCGAAGCCGCGGTCGACGCGGTCGTCGAGCTCCACGCGGACGCCGCGGGCCAGCAGCTCCTGCACGGTGGCGCGGGCGGCCTCGGCGACCGGCTCGTCCTCGGCGAGCTGCATGACGACGACCTGGGTCGGCGCCAGGCGCGGCGACAGGCGGATGCCGTGGTCGTCGCCGTGGACCATGATCGCCGCGCCCAGCAGGCGGGTGGAGACGCCCCAGGACGTCTGCCACGGGTGCTGCATCTCGCCGTTCTGGTCCTGGAAGCGGATGTCGAACGCCTTGGCGAAGTTCTGGGCGAGCTCGTGGCTCGTGCCCATCTGCAGCGCCTTGCCGTCGCCCATCATGCCCTCGACGGTCCAGGAGCGGATGGCGCCCGCGAAGCGCTCCTTGTCGGTCTTCAGGCCCGGGATGACCGGGATGCCCATGACGTCGACGATCACCTGGCGGTAGACGTCCTCGAGGATCCCGACGGCGTACCCCTGCGCCTCGTCGGCGGTGGCGTGGGCGGTGTGGCCCTCCTGCCAGAGGAACTCGGTGGTCCGCAGGAACAGGCGCGGACGCAGCTCCCACCGCACGACGTTGGACCAGTTGTTGATCCGGAGCGGCAGGTCCTTGTAGCTGTTGATCCACTTCGCGAAGTACGAGTTGATGATCGTCTCGCTCGTGGGGCGGATGACGGCGGGCTCCTCGAGCTCCTTGCCACCGCCCTGCGTGACGACCGCGAGCTCGGGGGCGAAGCCCTCGACGTGCTCGGCCTCCTTCTGGAGGTACGACGCCGGGATCAGCAGCGGGAAGTACGCGTTCTGCGCGCCGGCGCCCTTGATCCGCCGGTCGACCTGGCCCTGGAGCTGCTCCCAGATGCCGTAGGCCCACGGGCGGATGACCATCGTGCCGCGGACGGGGCCGTTGTCGGCGAGCTCGGCCTTGCTGACGACGTCCTGGTACCACTTCGGGAAGTCGGTGGCCTGCGGGGTGAGGACGGGCGGCTTCGGCACGCGGGCGATGATACGGACGACGTCGCGGTCCGCCCGCCGCGGTGCCGCCGGGCGTCGGCCTCCGCCGGCCGTCTACCGGTTGACGTGCGCGGTCAGGCCCACCTTCGCCTTCGCCCCGATCCGCTTCAGGCCGAGCGTCATCAGCGGGTCCAGGAGGCGCAGCGGGCCCTTCAGGAGGATCGTCGCGTCGTAGGTCACCTCGCAGCCGCCCGGCCGGGGCTCCACGGTGATCACGTCGATGGACACGAGCCACGCGTTGGTCCCGCGGAGCGTCACGCGGTGCGGGTGGGAGATCCGCTCGATCACGTAGTCGATCCGGACGTCCGGGCCCGTCGTGTCCTGGATCACGCGGAACCGGCAGCCGGCCTCGCCGATCGTGCCGCCGGTGTGCTCGCACGACGCGACACCGGGATCCCATTCCGCGACCGACCGGAAGTCGGCGAGATCCTCGAAGACCTCCCGCGCGGGGCGGTTGGAGGTGACGGTTCCGACGTACCGGGCCATGCCGGGGGTACGCGGGGCCGGCGGACGACGGACGCGCCCGGGGCGTGACGTCGCTCCGGTCCGCGGCGTGGTCAGCCCGCCGGCGGCGCCGCCCCGTGCGGGGTGGGTCGCGGCGGGCCGAGCGGGCGGTTGCGGCGCGCGACCTCGAGCGCGCACGCCGCGCGGAAGGGCGCACCGTGCCCGCCGCCCGTCTCCGGCACCGGCCCGAGCGAGCCGAGGATGTCGAACAGGGACGGGGCCGGGCGCTCGGCCGGGGCGGTCTCGTGACGGAGGAAGCCGGGGAGCTGGGTCATGCGGACCATCCTGCGCGGGGGCGCCCTCCCGCACCATGGGGATTCCCCCCAGTGCTTCCCCCAGGATCCCCGACGCGCACCCCGGAAAGGACCCCGCCCGGACGCTCGGGGACCGTCCGGCCGGCCGCCACCGCACGGAGGGTCGGTGCCTCCGCCGGGATCGGACCCGGTCGTCCCGGGGCCCGGGATCCGCGGCGCGCCCACGGCGATCGCCGTCCCTCGTTACCGCCGGTCGGCGCCGGGTAGCGTCGAGGGCATGGACGTCGTCATCGTCGGAGGACACGGGCAGATCGCCCGCAAGCTCGGTGCGCTGCTCGCGCAGCGCGGGGACACCGCCCGTGGGGTGATCCGCAACCCGGCGCACGGCGACGAGCTGCGCGCCGACGGGATCGACCCGGTCGTCGTGGACCTCGAGGACGAGCACACCACCGGAGAGTCGCTGGCCGGGGCGTTCCGCGGCGCGAGCGCGGCGGTCTTCGCGGCCGGTTCGGGTCCGGGCCAGCCCGCGGAGCGCAAGTGGTCGGTCGACCACGGCGGCGTCGTCAAGACGATCGACGCGTGCCGCCATGCCGGCATCGACCGTCTCGTGATCGTGTCCGCGATCGGCATCGACGGCGACATCACGGGCGACGACGTCTACGCCGAGTACCAGCGCGCCAAGGCCCAGGCCGACGCGGACGTGCGCGCCAGCGGGCTCCACTACACCATCGTGCGCCCCGCGATGCTCACGGACGAAGACCCGCACGGACGCGTCCACGCGGCGCGCCACGTCGAGCGCGGGCCGATTCCCCGGGCCGACGTCGCCGCGACCCTGCTGGCGGTCCTCGACGACCCGTCGACCGTCGGCCGCACCTTCGAGGTCGTGGGCGGGCCCGACGAGATCGTCGCCGCGGTCGCGGGCCTGAACGCCCTGCCGGACACCGTCGACGCGGTCAGCAGCGAGGGCTGAGGCCGCCGCTCCGGACCCGGGCCGGAGGACCGGCCCGGGAGCGGCCCTACTTGACCTTCACCGTCATCGTCATGAAGGACTCGTGGATCGTGCAGACGATCTTGTAGGTCCCCTTCTTGCGGAAGGTCGTGGAGTAGGACCCCGACTGCATCAGCTTCGAGTGGACCTTCTTCACGTTCTTCGGGGCCTTGCGGACCGTCACGTCGTGCTGGGTCATCGTCCCGGACCAGACGAACTTGACCTTCGTGCCGGCCTTGACCGTGAGCGTGGTCGGGCTGAAGCGGTTGTCGACGACCCGGACGGTCTTCGTGCTCGCCGCCTCCGTGCCCGGGACGGCGAGGACGGCGACGGCCGCGACGGTGGTGAGGGTCGCGGCGGCGACGGTCAGGGTGCGGGTGCGCATGGGGCTCCTTCGACGGACGGACCCGCGGCGGGTCGCCGTCGGTCCTGCATGGTGTACGCAACCGCACGGGCGGTGGACGCGTCAACGGGACCTTCGTCGCGGCGCGCCCGCGGCGCGCCCTACTCCTCGTCGTCGTCCAGCGGCTGCAGCTGCGCGAGGAGCTCCGGGAGCACGTCGAGGAAGATCTCGACCTGGTCCTCGGGGACCTCGATCTCGACGCCCTCGAAGTGCGAGTGGTCGCCGTGCTCCCGGATCCTCGGCGAGATCGTCGCGCCGGCGATCACGAAGAACGGGCTGTAGGAGAAGTACGGCAGGCCCTCGAACTCCTCGGGCTCGAGGCCGGTCTCCTCGAGGATCTTCAGGAAGCGATCCTCGAACGAGGCCCCCTCCAGCGTGATGGACGCCATCTGGGTCATGCCGACAGTCTCGCAAGACCGGGGCCGGGCGGGCCGTGGCTGCCCGCAGGGCCCCCGCGACGGCCCGGCACCGGCGCCCGCCGCGACCCGTCATCCTCCGTGGCGATGGACCCCGACGATCTGCGCGCCGTCCTGGCCGCCCACCCCGCCGTCGCGATCCAGCCGTTCGGGACCCGCCGCGGCGTGCTATGCGTCCGCGCGTCGGACGCGGCGCGGCTGATCGCGGAGGCGGGCCACGACCTCACCGACGCCGAGATCGAGACTGCGATGTCGGTCCTCGGCGGGGAGCGCCTGCGCCTCGTCGACCCCGCCGCGCAGGAGGGCGTCCGGCCGCCCGGGCAGGCGAAGGGCGGGCGCGGCCGGGCGAAGCCGCCGAAGGCCCCGCGACGGACGCGCAAGGGCCCGCCGCTGCAGGACCTCGACGTCTACGAGCTGCCGGCGAAGGTCTTCGGGGGCTGACCGACGACCATCGCCGCCGGCACACGCGGACGCGGCCACGTCCGACGCACCCCGTGCGATGGTGTGGACCCGGAGTCCGCCTCGCGCCTCCGTGTCCCGCTGCCGTTCCCTCGAAGGAGTCCGCGTGCCCCTCATCGGCATGAGAGCCGTGAACGAGACGACCGACGCCGACGGCGTGTTCGTCCGACTGTCGTTGATGACCCTGCTGTTCGGGCCCAACGACGCCGGGAAATCGCGGCTGCTGCGCAGCTTCGGCGCGGGATTCCAACGGCCGTCCGAGACTCCTCGTCGGGCACGACTGGAGACGCTGTACGTCGAACTGACCTCGTCCCAGATCGAATCGCTGCAGCAACGCTGTCACGTCGACGCCGCCGAGGGACACCCCGTGACATCGGCGCTCCGTCTCGGCGGCAACGTCCTGGTGGAACCCGACACCGGACCACTCCGGTCGTTCAGCAGGCAGGGCCACGGCAGGCGCGGCGAGCTTGCGTGGGTCGGGTGGGCCCGCGAGGTCGGCGGGCTCCAGGATCGCGGGTGGGACGCCACGTTCGACGTCCTCTCGCAGTCGCGGACCGTCGCGCTCACCGCGGCGGAGTACTCCGAGGACGGTGACGACGAACCCATGCTCGGGGTCGACATCTCGTGGTGCCTCCCGGCCGACAGCGCGTTCGAGGTCCTCGCGCACGCGAACTCCGCGCTCCATGGCGACCGTCCCCTCGTGGACGGCGAGCCGGTCCCGATGTTGACCATCAACCTCGAGCCCTTCACCCCGGACGGGCTCTTCGAGACGATCCGACTGCCGCAGAGCCTCGATGGGCAGATGCCGTGGAGCGACACCGCGAGGCAGGTCGACCGGCTCGCGGAGGCCATCGCGGACGCGACGATCTGGCGCCGGTTCTCCGACGACGCGGAGTACGAGGACGACGACGACGAATGGCGACGCGTCCGGGCCGTCTCGACTCCCGCCGCGCACGCCGTCGCGGGGGGTCTCATCGAATCAGCGCTCCCGTCCTTCGTCTCGGAGCGCTACCGCGTGGTGTCCGTCCCGGCCGGGGAGGACGCGTGGCATCTCGACCTGATGGATCGCGACAGCGGGCGGTCGTTCGCTTCCAAGGACGTCGCCGAGGGGTACCGCAACTGGGTCCGCCTCTCGACGGACGTCGCCTCGCGCCAGATGTGGAAGGTCGTCGAGCTCGCCGAGAGCGTGCGGGATGACCCGGACGAGCACGACGAAGGTGCGTGGTACCGCCGGATCGCGGCCTTGGCCGACTCCGACCCCGAGCGGTCCGTGGAGCACGTCACCGCGTTGACCGAGACGTGGGACGCGATCCGGGACGGCGACGGTGTCGGCCACGGGCCACTGAGCGACGAGCTCTCTCTCGGGGCCGTCCTCGGCGGGACGCGCCCTCTCGTCTATCTCCTGGACGAACCGGAGCGGAACCTCCATCCCCAGCTCCAGCGGGACGTCGCCGAGTGGCTGGGCCGGACCATCGCCGACCTCGGCGCGCAAGCGGTGCTCGCGACCCACTCGACGACGTTCCTCGAGCTCGACCCGTCGATCGCCACGTTCAACCGCGTCTCGCGCCCGCGCGGCGAGCCGAGCCGCGTCACGTCGTTCGCCCCGACCTCGCTGTCGCGGTCGGACGACCTCGCACGAGAGATGGGGCTCACCCGGGGCGAGCTCCTGACGTTGCAGCGCGGCTTCATCCTGGTCGAGGGACCGACCGACGTCGCGTTCCTCCAGGGATACGCCGGACCGCGGCTGCGCCGGCTCGGACTCGTCGTCGTGGCGATGCACGGCGGTGCGAAGGCGAAGCACGCACCGAACGCGCTGCTGCAGGGAGCGCTCGCGTTCACGGACGCACCGGTCGTGCTGCTGCTCGACGGGTTCGACACCGAGCTCCTGCAGGGCCGCGACGGATCGCGGGCCGCCGGCGTCGACGGCGGGGATCAGCGGTCGCGGCCGGCAGAGCTGACGTGGGCGGAGCAGGCCCTGAGGACCGCACGCGAGGCCGGTGTCCGGCTCGAGGCCCGCGGGATCGGGGTGAAGGACATCTTCCACCTCACCGACGACGACACCGTTCGCGCGCTCCGGACCGGGAAGGCGACCGCGAGGACGAAGCGGTTCCCCGGGCACGAGGAGGCGATGCGACTGGCCGACGACCGCGGGGTGCCGTGGAAGGCGCTGTACCGGGACCGGTGGGGCATCGACACCTACGACGAAGCGATCTTCGAGCAGGCGGGGTTCGCGATGAGCAAGGGCGCCGACGCGGTACGACCCCTGGAGGACGTGATCGCGCACTTCACCGCCGCCGCGGCCCGCGGTCCGCGGTGACGGTCCTGGACGTGACCGTCGTGCGGCGCGTGCTTCACCGCCGCAGCTTCGCGGCGTCCTCGATGCAGAGGACGCTCTCGGGCATCGCTGCCAGGCGGCGGGGTGCGATCGGCTCGCCGCACGCGTCGCAGCGCCCGTAGGTGCCCTCGTCGAGCTTCTCCAGCGCGCGGGCGACCCGGGCCTCCTCGTGCTCGAGCGATGCGCCGACGCCGACCTCGGTCAGGCGACCGACGGCCTCGATCGTGCCGTCGCCGATGCGCTTGCCGAACCCGAGGGCCGAGCCGCGCTCGGGCGCCTCCGCCATGGTCCCGATGCGCGAACGCAGCTCCTCGTCCCGTGCCTGCAGGGCACGCCGGATCGCGTCGAGGTCCGGGCCGGCGATCGGCGTGGCGGCAGCGGTGCGGCGGGGGACCATCCAGGGTTGCTACCCGGCGACGCCACGACGACACCCGGCGGCGCGCACGGCGCGCCGTCGCCCCGGGTCCGGCGGCCACCTGTTCACGACGACACACCCGGGCGCCGGGGCCGACCGGGGAGCCGAGCGGCCGGGCGCCGGTCCTACGGGAACGCCTTGATCGGGCCCTCGACGCCCTGGACCGTGCGCTCCTGGCGCGGCGGCTCGGGCGGCGCGACGTACGGGCCGGGTTTCGGCGTCTCGCCGCCGCCCGGGAACGCGAGGCGCAGGATCGTGCGCTGCACCATCAGCCACTGCTGCCAGAACGGGCCCGTGTTGTACGGCAGCCCGTACTCCTCGCAGAGGGCCTTCACCTTCGGCGCGATCTCCTTGTAGCGGGAGCTCGGCATGTCCGGGAAGAGGTGGTGCTCGACCTGGTAGCTCAGGTTGCCGCTCATCAGGTGGAACGTGTCGTTCCCCTCGATGTTCGCGGCGCCCAGGAGCTGCCGGACGTACCAGCCGCCGCGGGTCTCGTCGGCGACCTCCTCCTCGGTGAACGTGTACGCCTGGTCCGGGAAGTGGCCGCAGAAGATGATCGCGTTGGACCAGATGTTGCGGACGATGTTGGCGGTGAAGTTCGCCTTCAGCGTCTTCTTCCAGTGCTTGCCCGAGAGCGCCGGGAACAGCACGTAGTCCTTGAGCACCTGGCGGCCGGCCTTGCGGCCGATGCCCTTGAGGTCGGCCATGATGGCCTTCTTGGACTTCTTGCCCTTCTTGATGGCCTCGAGGTCCATGTCGTGGATCGCGACGCCCCACTCGAAGAAGAGCATCACGAGCACGTTGATGAACGGCTGGGCGAGGAACTCGGGCGACCACTTCTGCTTCGGGTCCACGCGCATGAACTCGTAGCCGACGTCCTTGTCGAGCCCGATGATGTTCGTGTACGTGTGGTGCACGTAGTTGTGGGAGTGCTTCCACGACGCGGCGGTCGAGGCGGTGTCCCAGTCCCACGTCGAGCTGTGGATCTGCGGGTCGTTCATCCAGTCCCACTGACCGTGCAGGACGTTGTGGCCGATCTCCATGTTCTCGAGGATCTTCGCCGTCGAGAGCCCCGCGGTCCCGAGCAGCCAGGCCGGCGGGTAGCGCGAGGCCATCAGCACGATCCGGGAGAGGGCGGTGAGTCGGCGATGGAACTCGATGATCGAGCGGATGTACTGCGCGTCGCGCTCGCCGAGGTCGGCCTTGACCTCGTCGTGGATCTTCTGGAACCGCTCGCCGATCTCCTCGATCTCCTCCGAGGACAGGCGGAACAGCGGGTTGAACGCGTTCGGGTCCCCGTCGCGGCGGGACGCTCCGCCGTGGGAGCCGTCGTTCGTGCCGGGGATGGTGGCGGTGCTCGGTCCGGTGGGGGTCATGCGTTCTGTCCTGTTCCTCGGGTGGCGTGGAGCCTGGAAGGGGAAGGGCCCCGCGGGGCCTGGAAGGTGGGTGTCCCGCGATGACGGACCTGGGAGGCGCCGTCGCGGTCGGTCGGCCTGCGGGTGCCCGGAACCCCGTCGTCGTCCGATGCGGTCCGGATACGAGAGGTGGAGGGCGGGGCTCGCACCGTTGTTCTCAGAGCTCGATGACGACGTGGCCCTCGGGGGCGTTGACGCAGGTGCGGACGGTCTCGCCCTGCTCGCCGTGGACCTCGCCGGAGCGCAGGTCGCGGACCTGCCCCTCGCGGAGCACGCCGACGCACGTGTGGCAGATGCCCATCCGGCAGCCGTAGGGCAGGGTGGCGCCGGCCTCCTCGCCGCCGACCAGGATGGAGATGCCCTGCTCGCAGGTCGCCTCCTTGTCGGTGACGACGAAGGAGACGGTGCCGCCGGAGCCGACCTCGGCGTCGCCGGTGCCGATGACCGGCTGGAAGCGCTCGGTCTGCAGCTGGTCGGCGATGCCCTCGGCCTCCCAGTGCTCGGTGAACGCGTCGATCATCTCGCGCGGGCCGGAGAGGCAGGCGGAGCGCTCGCGCCAGTCGGGGCAGAGGTCGTCGAGGTTCTCGGTGGTCAGCCGGCCGTCGTCGGCGCTGAGCTGCTCGTGGAGCTTGTAGCCATCGTTCTCGGCGGCGAGCTCGCGGAGCGGCGCGCCGAAGATGAAGCCCTCGGCGGTGCGGGTGCCGTGGAGGTGGACGACGTCGTCGAGGCGGCCGCGGCGCTGGAGCTCGCGGAGCATGCTCCAGATCGGCGTGATGCCGCTGCCGGCGCTGATCATCAGGAGCTTCTCGGGCAGCGGGTCCGGCAGCGCGAACTCGCCCTCGACGTTGCCGAGGAAGACGGACGTCCCGGGACCGCAGACCTCGGTGAACCAGGGCGACATCTTGCCGCCCTCGACGGTCTTGATGGTCACCGAGACGAGACCCCGGGGGTGGTCGGGGTCGGACGTCAGCGAGTACGCGCGCCAGTGGCGGATGCCGTCGATCTCGGCGCCGATGCGGAGGTACTGCCCGGGGCGGTGCCCGGGCCACGGGTGGTCGGGACGGACGACGACCGTCGCGGCCTCGTCGGTCTCGGACTTCACGCGGAGCACGGTGCCCGTGGCCTCGCGCGTCGACCAACGGGGGTCGAGCAGCGCGAAGTAGTCGTCGGGCAGCAACGGCGTGGTCATCGCCCCAGCCGCCTGGAGGGCCTTCCGACGCCAGCGCGAGACCCGCGGAGCTGCTGCTTTCTCAACCATGGTGTGACGACCCTACCCTCGGTCGGGACGCCCTACGCGCCCCGAGGGTCGAAACGTACGGGTTTCGGTGCACAGTCGTCAAGTGAACTCGGATCCGCGTCCGGAACGCAACCGGTCCGCCACCCGGCCGACACCTCCTGACGGCCGCCGCGGGAACCTCCGGACGCCCGTGCCGGACGCATCGTCCGCGGCCCGCGAGCCTCCACCGCCGCCCTCAGACGCGCCGCGCGCGCTCGCAGCCGCGAACGTGCGCGAGCAGCTCGGGGGCGTCGCCGAGGTCCGCCCCGGCGCCGTCCCCGGCGACCTCGAGCTCGAGGACCCTCCCCTTCTTCCGCGCGCGCCAGAGCCCCGCGATCGCGCCGTCCCGCAGCACGACGCCGGGACGGCCGACGGCCGGGAAGAGCGCCTTGCGCTGCGCCGTGTCCGGCACCAGCGTCTCGCGGTCGGGCTGGGCGACGTACGGGTCGTGCCCGTGCAGCAGGTGGACGCCCGAGGCGGCGGGCGGGTCCGCGAGCCGGTCCTCGTCGGCGACGAGGATCCAGCGCTTCGCGCCCTCCAGGCGGACCGCGCGGAGCTCGTCCTCGATCCCTCGGAACAGCGTCTTCGCGTACGCGGGGGACGTCTGCGCCCAGGACGCGAGCTGGCTGTGCGTCCCGGGGCCGTAGGTGCGGAGGAAGCGCCGGACGAGCTCGGCGCGTGCGGCGGGCAGGTCGGCCGCCGGCGTCGCGCCGTCCGCAGCGCCGTGGCCGGCGAGCGCCCAGACGGCCTTCTCCGGCATCTCGGTCACGCCGAGCGGGCCGAGGGCGCGCCAGATCGCGGGACGGACGTGGTGGCTCTGGCAGCCACGGCACCACGGCAGCAGGCTCTCGGGGAGCCGCTCGCGGAGCGCCTGGTGGAACGCGTCGCGGTCCAGCGGGCCGCCGGCCAGGCCGTCGCGGGCGGCGGTGGCGACGAGGTCCAGGGCCTCGGGGACCTCGTGGCCGGCGTCGGCGAGCCCCTTGGCCACGGCGGAGCCGATCAGTCCGCTGAGGTCCTCGTCCTCCTCGGGGACGAGCGCGGTCGTGAAGACCGCGAGGTCGGCACGCGGCACGACGTACGGCGAGCCGCGCATCGCGTTGACGGTGACGAGGTCGTCCCACACGGGGGCGTCGTCCTCCACCGCCCCCGCCCGGGCGTGCAGCGCGACCCGCGCGTGGCCCGGCGGGAACTCCTGCAGGCCGCACGCGGCGACGGCGGTCAGCGGGTCGACCGGGGCGTCCAGGTGGTGCCCGGCGACACGGAACGCGAGCGCCTGCTCGCGGGAGACCTCGAGCATGCTCACCCCTCCTCGCCGGGGGCCTCGTCGACGATGCCGGCGCGGGCGAACCGGGCGCCGAGCGTCCGGACCTCCTCCGCGAACTCGGGTGGCCCGAGGACCGTGAAGTCGACGCCGATCGACGCGACGTGCACCGCCAGGCCGCCCATCCAGCCGGCGCCGACCTCGAGCAGGCAGCAGTCCTCGTCGATCTCCGTGATCGTGCCGAACCAGGGCGGCACCTTGCCCTCGAGCGCCGACTTCGGCGCGTGCAGCCGGACGCGCGCCCGGTAGCGGCTGCGGGTGGCGGAGACCTGGCGCAGGACGTAGGCCGCGAGGTCGTGGTCGGGCGGGTCGCGTCGCGTGCACCGGCGTCCGAGGCTGAGCTTCGACGTGATCCGGTCGACGCGGAACGTGCGCCAGTCCTCCCGGGTCTGGTCCCACGCGACGAGGTACCAGCGCCCGTGCAGGTGGACCATCCGGTGGGGCTCGACGAGCCGGCGGCTCTTCGTGCCGTCGTGCGTGCCGTACCCGAAGCGCAGCTGGACGCGGTCGCGACAGGCACCCGCGATCGTCGACAGAGCCTCGGCGTCGACCTCCGGCCCGAAGCCCGGGACCGGCACCGTGAACTGGTGCACCGCCCCGACCCGGCGGCGCAGCGCGGGCGGGAGCACCTGGTCGAGCTTCGCCAGCGCGCGCAGCGACGACTCCTCGATCCCGCCGACGCTCGACCCGCTCGCGGCCGTCCGCAGGCCGACCGCCACGGCGACGGCCTCGTCGTCGTCGAGCAGGAGCGGCGGGAGCTCGCTGCCCGCGCCGAGCCGGTAGCCGCCCGCGACGCCGGGCGCCGCGTTGACCGGGTAGCCGAGCGAGCGCAGCTTGTCGACGTCGCGCCGGACGGTGCGCGGCGTGATCTCGAGCTCGTCGGCCAGCTGCGTGCCCGTCCAGTCGCGGTGCATCTGCAGCAGCGACAGCAGGCGGAGCAGCCGGGCCGAGGTCTCGAGCATGGGCGGAGTCTCGCGAGCAACGCGGACGGGATCGGTCCGCGATGAGCCGCGCGGCCGCCTGCGCGCCCGAGGGTCCGGCGACCGGCCGCCCGCCGTCGGTCGATCGCGTGAGACGACGTACGCCCGCGCCTCGGGCGCCCGCACCGCGTCGTACCCTTCCCGGCGATGGCGCTCGAGGACCTGGCCCCCTTCCCCACCGTCGGCCGCGTCCACGAGCTGGCGCAGCGGGTGGGGCCGGCGTCGACGACGATCGCCGGGCGGGCGCGCCTGGACGCGATCGCGGACTGGCTCCAGCAGGTCGCCTACGACGACGTCGTGGCCGCGGGCATCGCGCAGGAGGTCGTCTGGGTGCTCCGGCGCAACCAGATCCGGGTGGAGCGGTTCCCGGTCTTCGGCGAGCTCCTGAGGATGCGCACCGCGTGCAGCGGCCTCGGCCCCCTGGTCTCCGAGCGGCGGACGACGATCACGGGCGACGCCGGCGGGCGGATCGAGGCCGCGGCGATCTGGGTCCCGCTGCACCCCGGCACCCTGCTGCCGCACCGGTCGCCGGCGTTCCTCGAGGTCTTTGGCCCGTCCGCCGCGGGCCGACGGGTCCGCGCGCGGCTGCGGCACCCCGCACCGCCGGCCGACGCCCCCGCGGTCCCGTGGTCGTTCGTGTCCGCGGACCTCGACGTCGCCGGGCACGTGAACAACGCGGCGACCTGGCGCCCCCTGGAGGAGGAGCTCACCGCGCTCCCCGCCGACGCCCCGCTCGGCGTCGATCTCGAGCACCACGAGCCGGCGTTCGCGGGCCCGGTCCGGGTCGTCGCCGACGGCGTCTCGCGCTGGGTCACCACGGCGGACGGGCGGGCGCTGGTGTCGGCGGTCTTCGACCGGGAGCCGGGCGTCGACGCCTGACCGGAGGCCCGGTCACAACCCGCCCGCGCTGCGCGTAGTAGGTGCGTGTGGCGTGGAGACCAGGACCGCAGGTCCGACGAGGCGTTGCTCGCGGCGGCGGCCTCGGGCGACGATCCCGACGCGTTCGGGGCGTTCTACCGCCGGCACGTGGAGGCGCTGCTGCGGTTCCTGCTGGCCCGCACGCGGAGACCGGAGATCGCGGCCGACGTGTGCGCCGAGACGTTCGCGCACGTGCTCGAGCGGCTCGACGCCTACGACCCGCGGCGCGGCGCCGCGCGGGGGTGGCTGTTCACGGTCTCCCGGAACCTCCTGATCGACGCCGCGCGCCGCGGGCAGGTCGAGGACCGTGCGCGCCGGCGGCTCGGGATCGAGCCGCGCGACCTCACGGACCGCGACCTCGCGACGATCGGCGGGCTGCTGGACGAGGGCGACGACGCCACGTCGCTGCTCGCCGACCTGCCGGCGGACCAGCGCGAGGCGCTGAAGGCCCGGATCGTCGAGGAGCGCGAGTACCACGAGATCGCCGCGTCGCTGTCGGTGTCGGAGTCCGTGGTGCGCAAGCGCGTCAGCCGCGGGCTCTCGACGCTGCGCACCCAGCTCGGAGGAGGGAACCGATGACCGACTTCATCACCGGTCTGGAGCGCGACCTCGTCGCCGCGGCGGCCCGCCGGGCGGCCACGAACGGGCCGGCGCATGCCCCCGGGACAACGGGTGCTCCGGCGGGCGACGGCCGTCGGCGATCGTTCGGCCTGCCGCTGCGGACCGTGCTGGTGGCCCTCGTGATCGGCGGGACGACGGCCTCCGCGGGCGCGGCCGCCACGCTCGTCGCGCTCCGCGGCAGCGTCATCCCGGCGCCTTCGGCGGCCGACGTCCCCCGCGAGCAGACCCCCGTGCCCGACTCCGTGCGGGTGTCGGCGGTCCGGGCGCCCGACCCCGCGCCGGGCGTGCCGCCGTGGACCGTCCGCGTCGCCCGCAGCACCACCGGCTACGTCTGCAGCACGATCGGCCAGGTCTCGGGCGGGGTGTTCGGGCTCGTCGGCCTCGACGGCCGGTTCCGTCCCCTGGCGCCCGGCGTCACGAACTCGTGCGGCCAGGAGCAGCGGGACGCCGCGAGCCTGATCGGCGCACGGACCCTCGCCGCGCGCCGGGACGCCGACGCCCGGGTGGTCGTCAGCGGCGTGGCGGGCGACCGGCTCCGTCGGGTCGTCGTCAGCACCTCGCAGGGCAGGCGCACGGTCCCCCACGACGCGGGCGGCGCCTTCGTGACCGTCTACCGCGGGCATCCCGAGGACCTCGGCGCCGAGGCGACGCTGACCTTCGACGGCGGGCGGATCCAGCGGGTGCCGCTGGGGCGCGACCCGGCGGTCCTCCTCGACCCGCTCGGCGGGCCGGCCTGGCGGGCGCAGGCCGGGTCGACGGACGACGACGAGCGCAACTGCGTGTCGTTCGGCACCGTGCGTCGCGTGCCGGGCGGCCCGCAGAGCCCGCCCGCGTGCGGGCTGCTGGGTCCGGCGGGCGACCCGACGGCCCCGAGCACCGGCGTGTTCTTCGCGGTCCGGCGGCTGTCGGCGATCACGGTCCGACGCTCCCCGGAGCGCCGGCGGTTCACCGGCGACTGGCGTGGCGACCCGCCCCGCACCGCGGTGTGGGGCGGGATGGGCCGCGACGTCCGCTCGGTGGCGGTCCTCGGCGTGCCGGGGCGCTCCGCGCCGGTGCAGATCGTCCGGCCGCGCTCCGGCAGCGCGTTCCTCGGCGTCTTCCCGCCGACGGTCCGCCCGTCGAGCCTGCGCGTCCGCGTGACGCTGCGGGACGGCACCGTCCGCACGTACCGGGGCGACACGAACCTCGTCGACCACCGCGTCCCGGTCCGACGCACCACGACTCCCGGAGGACGCCCGTGAGCCCCCTCGTCCGACGCGTGGGCCTGCTCGCGCTCCTCCTCGGCGTCCTCGGCGGTGCCGTCGCCGCCGCGGCGATCCCCGGCGAGCGGACGGCGGCCGCGACGTCCGGGCGGGCGGGCGCGGGGCGCGAGATCCGGGTCGCCGCTGCCCGGCCACAACGGCACGGCTCGGCGGTCGTCGGCCTGCGCCGCACGGGACGCTTCGCGACCGCCGCCCGCGTCGACGATCCGGCGGGTGGCGCCCCGTGGGTCCTCCGCACGTTCCTCGCCGAGCGCTTCACCACGGTCCGGAGCGGCACGCACGTGGTCGGTCGCAACCGGTGCTTCCAGCTCGGCCGGCTCCACCGCGGGCGCTTCGGCTGGATCGACGGGCACGACGTCTTCCGGCCCGTGACCGCCGGATACCGCGGCGCGCCGATCGACTGCGGGTCCCGGCTCCCCGACCTCCACCGGGAGCCCGCGGTCCAGGCGTTCCACCCGCTGCGGACCGCGGCGGGGACGCAGCCGTCGCGGACGGGGACGGTGGTGTGGGGATCGGTCGGCGTCGACGGGCGCGCGCTCGACCTGCGGCTCGACGGGGAGTCGGTCCGGACGACGCGCGGCCGGTACGGCGGCCTGCTCTCCGTCCGCACGGACGACCCGGACGCCGCCACCCTGACCGGCAGCGTCCGGTACCCGACGGGTGGCCCCGTCCCGATCGGCGGTGGGCCCCGGCTGCCGGACCGCTTCCTCCGGGGGCTGAAGGCCCAGCCGGACCCCGACGCGGCGACGTTCGTCGCCGCCCGCGCCGCCGACCCCAACGGGGGCCTGCCCTTCGGTCTCGCCGCACGGCCGGCGACGGGCGGCGGCCACTGCGTCGCGTCCCAGCCCGGGCGGATCGTGCAGGACCGTGTCGGTCGGATCGACTTCGAGCTGGGGACCTTCACCGAGCAGCGGATCGGCCGCGAGAGCTGTCAGAGCATCGGCTACGTCGGACGGACCCACCCGATCGGCATCGGGTACGGCGGCGCCGACGAGGGCGGCGAGCCGTCGGCCGACCCCGCGCCCGGGCGCGTCGCCCGCCGCACGCTCCCCGGGATGGAGTACTTCGCCGGACAGCTGGCGCCGGACGTCCGGTCGTTGACCCTGAGCTCCCCCCGCGACGTCCGCACGCTGCTGCCGTCCTCGCCGGCGCACGCGTACCTCGTCGTCTACGACGGGACCATCGACAGCGGCACGATGCGGTTCTCGGCGCGGATGGCGGACGGCAGCTCGCACGAGGAGTCGGCGCCGCTCGGGTTCTGACCCGTCCCCACCGGGCCGACGTCGGCCGCCCCGTATGGTCGGAGCGATGAAGGTCGAGATCTGGTCGGACGTCGCCTGCCCGTTCTGCTATATCGGGAAGCGGTCGTTCGAGGACGCCCTGGAGCGGTTCGAGCACGCGGACGACGTCGAGGTCACCTGGCGGAGCTTCCAGCTCGACCCGACGATGCCGCCGTCCGTCGAGGGCGGCCTCGACGCGCTGCTCGCGAAGAAGTACGGCAAGACGCCGGAGGAGGCCCGCGCGATGAACCAGCGGGTGGTCGAGATGGCCGCCGGCGTCGGGCTCGAGTATCGCCTGGACCGCGCGCAGCCGGGCAACACCCTGGACGCGCACCGGCTGCTGCACCTCGCCCGGGACCGCGGCGTGGGCGACGCCGTCAAGGAGCGCCTGCTTCGCGGCTACTTCGTAGAGGGCGAGCTGCTCTCCGACCACCCGACGCTCGTGCGGCTGGGCGCCGAGGCGGGGCTCGACGCCGACGAGGCCGAGCGCGTGCTCGCGGGCGACGCCTACGCGACGACGGTGCAGGCCGAGGCGGCGGAGGCCCAGCAGCTCGGGCTGAACGGCGTGCCGGCCTTCGTGCTGGACCGCCGGCTCCTGGTCTCCGGCGCGCAGCCGCCCGAATCGCTCCTCGGCGCGCTGCAGCAGGCCTGGGAGGGCCGCGAGGTCGCGGCGGGCTGACGGCGCCCGCGGTCGGTCACCGCGGCAGCGGCGGGGCGTCCAGGTAGCGGGCGCTCCGGCGGGCGTACGCCCTGGGCCGCTCCGCGTGGAGGCGCAGGCCGTGGGCGCGCGCGACGACGAGCAGCTCCGCGCGGCGCGCCTCCACGACGGGCAGCAGGGCGTCGGTGTCGCCGGCGACGTGCGCCACCGGGCCCGACGGGTCCCGCAACGCGACGTCGAGCGCGTCGAGGTCGTGGTCGGCGCCCAGCACCTTGGACAGCGCCCGGGCCTCCTCGGCCTGGGCGCCCAGCACCGTCGGCCAGACCGGCGACAGCAGCGCCTGCTGGTACCAGAGGTCCTTCACCCGCTTGCGCCAGTCGTGGAGGCGTTCGGCCGTCGGGTCCTCGTCGGCGGCGGCGAACGCGGCGTACCCGCGGGCGTAGGTTCGCGCGAGGCCCGCGGCCAGGGCGGTGCGGCCGTCGACGTCGAGCGCGCCGTCGGCGACGCGCGAGCGGATCTCCGCCACCGCCCGGACGGCGCCGTCGAGATCGTCGCCGCCGCCCGACGGGGCGTCGGCGACCAGCGCCTCGCGGAGCCGGTCGAGCGTCGCGGCGGGCACGTGGCCCGCGGCGGGGTCGCGCAGCGCGTCGACGGTCTCGACGAGCGCGTCCGCCTCGCGCCGCCCGCCGAGCGACCGCGAGACGCTGCGCAGCGCGTCGGCCTCCTCGCGGTAGCGCGCCTTCGGCAGCCCCGGCTTCAGCAGCCGGACGAGCGACCGCGTCTTCTTCAGGTCCTTGCGGGCCTCGTGCACGGCGGTCGCGACGTCGTCCGAGCGCTCCCCGGAGAGCTCGCCCATCACCCGGTCGAGGCGCTCGAGCGCCACGGCGCGGACGGCCTCGGGGACGGGCGGGCGAAGGTCGATCCTGAAGCTCATGGGGTCTCCGGCGGCGGGATGCGTCGCCGCTACCCGGCGGACGGCCCCCGCAGCCGCCCGGATCCCGGGCGACGCAGGCCGGGCGGGACCGCCGCACGTGTCGCGATCCCGCCGCTCGAGACCGCCGGGCGGCCACGCCCGCCCCGACGACCGCTGGTGCGCCCGCGGCCCCGCGGGTACGGTGCCGACATGGCCAAGGTCAAGCTCCACCGGTGCAGCTACACGTTCCTGCACGTCAACCTCGACGCGTGCTGGGTCGTCCAGAAGGAGCTCGACGCCCAGGGCATCGACTACGAGATCGTCAAGCACGGCTTCGGCAAGGGCAAGCGCCCGAAGGTCGAGGAGCTGAGCGGCCAGAGCAAGCTGCCGGTCCTCGAGCTGGCCGACGGCGAGGTCTACCGCGCCGAGTCCAAGGACATGGCCGCGCGGGTCCGCGAGGGGAACCTGCCGACGGGGTGAGCGTCGCGGCAGCCCCGGCCGGGTAGCGCTCGAGGGACCCCCACCCCGGCCACGCGCCGGGAGTCTGGAACCCCTTGAGCACCACCGCCTCCGCCGACACCCTGCCGTTCAAGCGCTCCGGCGCCGGCTCGCCGCTCCTGGCCATCCACGGTCTGGGCGGCGACCGCGACTCGTTCGACGCGATCCTCCCGGGCCTGACCGCCGAGCGCGACGTCATCAGCCCGGACCTGCCCGGGCACGGGGCCGCTCCCGAGCTCGTGGGCGACGTGACCATCGTCGCGATCGCCGACCGGCTCGAGGCGTTCATCGACGCCCACGGGCTCGACGGCGTCGATGTCGTCGGTTCGTCCCTCGGGGCCCGGCTCGCCCTCGAGCTCGCGCGGCGCAAGAAGGTCGGGACCACGGTCGCGCTCGACCCCGGCGGGTTCTGGAGCACCCGCGAGCGCAAGACGTTCGGCGTCTCCGTCGCCGCGTCGTACAAGCTCGTGATGGGGCTCCAGAAGGCGCTGCCCGTCCTGACCGGCAACCCGGTCACCCGGACGGCCCTGCTCGCGCAGTTCTCGGCGCGGCCGTGGGCGCTGCCCCAGGACCTCGTCCTGCAGGAGCTCCGGGCGTTCGCGGCCGCCCCCGGCTTCTCGAAGACGCTCGACGCGCTCTGGCACGGCCCGCTGCAGCAGGGGCTCGCGGCCGGCGAGGCCCGGGGGCCGATCCACCTCGTCTGGGGCCGTCAGGACCGCGTCACGTTCACGAGCCAGGCCCCGCGCGCGCAGCAGGCGTTCCCCGACGCCGACCTCACGTGGATCGAGAAGTGCGGCCACTTCCCGCACTGGGACCAGCCGGAGCAGACCATCCGGCTGATCCTGGACCGCACCGGGGCGTAGGACGGCCACCGCCTCGGCCACCGGCAGGCCGGACGGCGTCCGGCGGGCCGCGGGGTTCAGCCCGTCGCGGTCTCGAGGTCCTCGTCGGTCGCGGGCGCGCCCTCGACGCGGGTCTTCCCGGCCTCCTCGGCGGCGCGCTCCTCCTGCGCCCGGCGGTACTTCGCCGCGGTCTTCCTGCGCCCCGGGATCGCGATCGGCGCCCGCTCGCGGATCTCCTCCACGACGCGGACCATGAACGCGCCGGGCTCCTCGCCCGCGGCGAGCTGCCCGTCGCGGGGCGGGAAGAACTCGACCCGGATGGTCGGCCGCAGCGGGAACCGGACGAGGTCGACCGTCCCGGTGACGCTCACGCTGACGACCGTCGCGGCGGGCACGGCCTGCGCCAGCCGCCCGGCCCCGCTGCGGGGACGCAGGTAGGCGCCGCGGGAGATCGTGCCCTCGGGGAAGACGCCGATGCAGGCGCCCGACGCGAGCTCGGTGATCGCGGTGTCGAGCGCGTGGGCGTCGCCCTGGCCGCGCCGGACGGGGATCTGGCCCATGCCGTTCATCACGAACGCCAGCGGCTTCGTCTTCCACAGCGTCGACTTCGCCAGCGCGCGGATCTGGCGGCGGGACTCGCCGGCCTTGCCGATCGCGACCGGGTCCCAGTTGCTGTCGTGGTTGCCGATGAGGAGGACGGGCCCCTCGAGCGGCAGGTGCTCGGTCCCCGCGACCTCGAGGCGCCCCCAGTGCTTCACGACGCCGCCGGCGATCGCCATCACCAGCGCGTACATCGGGGTCATCCGCTCGGTGCGGGTCGCGGTCGGCGGGACGTCGGCAGCAGCCACGGGGCCATCATCGCAGCGGTGGGCGGCCCGGGTGGCGGGCGCGTGTCCCGACCGCCCGCGAGGTGCACGCGGTCGTCGCGCTCCGACTGCTCGTGAGGTGAACGGTGTTGCGGCGTCTCGACCTCCGAGAGGTGAACGGTGTTGCGTCTCCGCGACCGTCGGTTTCCGACATGTGACCTAGGTGATACCCCCTTGACACGAATGGCGCGAGTGGTCAGATTGGGCGCCTTCGAGGCCTTACCGCGTCCCCGGCGGTGTGCGCAACGACCATCAACGCGTATACGAGGGAGCACCAGTGAGGACATCAGGACGGCGCGCGACAGGCGTGCTGGCCGCGGCGGCGTGCGTGGGCACGTTCGCCGCAGCCACCCCCGCGCAGGCCGGGCTGCTCGGGAATCTCGGAGGGCTCGTCGGCGGCGTGCTGCAGCCGACGACCCCGAAGGCCCCGACGACCGCGACCGGCACCACGCCGACCGGCGGCGCGACCACCGCGGCCGCGACGCCCGCCGCGAACCCGCTGGCCCCGGTCCTCGGGCTGCTCGGCGGCCAGAACGGCGTCGGCACCGTCGTGCAGGGACTCCTCTGCCAGCCGCTGACCGCGGTGTCGGGCGTCGTCAAGAACCCCGTGACGGGCGGCCTCTCGCCGATCACGGACGGCCTGACGACCCTGGCGTGCAACGCGAGCATCCTCGACTACCGCTTCCAGACGCGGTTCAAGCGGGCCGACGGGACGATCGTCACCCGCACCCAGGTCGCACAGCTCGGCGTCCCCACCGCCCTGAACGTCGACGACGACGCGCAGGCCGACCTCGTCGGCACCATCACGCTCGTCGGCCAGAACGCCGTCGGCCTGAAGGTGGAGCGCGCGCCCGGCGAGACGTCGCAGCTCCCGGTGCAGGTCGAGGCGATCGTCGGCGACCCCGGCGCGACCGTCCTCGGCGGCCGCCGCATCAACGTCGGCTACGACAGCCGCGACGACCGCGCGCCGTCGTCCTTCACGATCTCCACTCCCGCGGACACCCTCCTGAAGCCCGGCCCGAGCGTGACCGCGACGGTCACGCAGAGCGGCCGCGGCGAGCGCGTCGCGATCCTCGCCGGCGTCTTCGACGGCACGCCCGACGCCCGGACGAACGCCACGCAGGCCCGGCTCGACTACCGCCAGGCCCCCGACGCGGCGACGTTCACCGCGAACCTCTCCGGCGCGACCGCGGTGACGGCCACGACGAACCGCCCCGGCGGGCTCCTGACCGCCGCGGTCACCACGCCCGACCTGAGCGCGGACGTCGCGCTGCGCGCCGTCCCCGCGAAGCTCGACCTGGCGTTCCAGCAGGACGCCGGCCGCATCGCGTACGACGGGAACGGCAGCTCGATCGGCCGGCTGACCGCCGACCTCCGCTCGAAGAAGCCGCTGATCGGCGACGCCGACCGCCTCCGCGCCGACCTCCTCGGCATGCCTGTGAAGGGCTCGCTCGGCCTGCGGGCACCGGAGACGAACCGCGACGCGTTCGGCCTGACGGCCGACGGCGAGATCGACCGCATCGAGGTCCAGGCCACCGGCGGGACCGCCGACTTCCCGGCCGTGCCCGGCGCCGACGACGACGACGGCGCCTTCCTCGACACGACCGGCGGCACGTTCCGCCTGGCGGCGCGGGTCTTCAAGCTGCGGTCCGTCTCCGTCGCCCCGAACCCGGCGGCGATCGAGATCCGGACCGGCGCGGTCCACCCCTTCCGCGTCGACGCCACCGTGCCCGGGAAGGGCTCCGGTGCCGCGCCGTCGCACCTGGCGCTCGCGATCCAGGACCTGCCCGAGAGCCTGAAGCTCGGTGTGCAGGACGGCCAGGACGGCGCCCGCCTGACCTACGAGGCCAGCGCCCCGATCGACCGCATCGACGTCGCCGCCGACGGCCTCGCGCTCGTCGACGGCGCCGACCGCGTGAAGCTGTCGCTGGACGGGATCTCCGGGAACGGCGCCCTGGCGCTCCGGACGCCCTCGACCGATGACGGCCGCCTGGGCCTCGTCGCCGACGGCGTGAAGATCGATCGCATCGACGTGGCCGCCACGAAGGGCGACCGGCCGTTCCCGGAGGTCCCGGGCGACGGCACCGACGCCGGTGCGTTCGTCGACACCACCGACGGCCTCCGCCTGGCGGCCCGCATCTACGCGCTGGAGTCGATCACGGTCGGCACCGACCCCGTGTCGCTCTCCCTGCGGACGGGCGTCGTCCGGCCGTTCCTCGTGGACGCGACCGTGCCCGGCAGGAGCTCGGGCGCCGCGCCGGTCCACGTGACCGCCGCGATCCGCGACCTGCCGAAGGCGCTCACGATCGGCCTGGAGGACGGCCCCGACGGCACGCGGCTCCGGTACGCCGCCGACAGCCCGATCGACACGATCGACGTCGCCGGCTCGGGCATCCCGCTCGTCGACGGCGCCGACCGGCTGCACGTCCGGCTCACCGGCGTCTCCGGCGACGGCTCCATCGCGGTCAGCGGCGGGGACGACGACGGTGCGCTCGGCCTGACGGCCGAAGGCGTCGCCGTGCAGAAGCTCGAGATCGAGGCCACCGACGCGGGCTCCGACTTCCCGCAGGTGCCCGGTTCCGGCGACGACGCCGGCGCGTTCCTCGACACCACCGGCGGGCACTTCCGGCTCGCCGCCCGGGTGTTCGAGCTGCGGTCGATCACGGTGGACCCGGATCCGGTCACGCTCGAGGCCACGACCGGCGTGTCGAAGCCGTTCCGCGTCGACGCGACGTTGCCGCCCGGCGAGGGCGCCACGACGCCGATCCACGTGACGGCCGCGATCGAGGACCTGCCGACGGCGTTCAAGCTGGCGCTCCAGGACGACGGCGCCGGCGGCACGAAGCTCGCCTACGACGCCAACGCCCGCGTGGCGCGGCTGAGCCTCGGCGCCGACGGCGTGCCGCTGCTCGACGGGGCGGACTCGATCTCCGCCGCGATCCGCGACGTGCCGAGGTCGTTCGCGCTCGGGCTGCCGAAGCAGGACGGCCCGACCGCCCGACCGCTCGCCGAGCTGTCGATCGGCGACGGCGAGGCCGCGATCGGTGAGCTCCGGCTCGCCGCGGGCTCCACGCCGCTGCCGGTGACCGGCCTGAAGGAGGACGGCTCGAACGACGACGCCGTCGAGGACCTGTTCCAGTACGAGAGCGGGTCGGCCGACCAGGTGGGCGTCGCCGTCCGCCTGACCGGCCTGAAGTCGCTGAGCCTCGGGCTCGACCCGATCGCGATCACGCTCGGGCAGGACGAGACGCGCAGCAAGCCGATCCGCCTGCAGGCGTCGACCCCGAACGACAGCGGCCCGGCGTCGCAGATCACCGGCCGGTTCTCGAAGACGTCCGCGTCGACGAGCGTGCAGGCGATCCTCGCCGACGGCCAGCCGACGCGGCTGGTCTTCGGGAACGCGGCGAACCTCGCGCGGCTGGAGCTGAACGCCACGAACCTCGGGTCGATCCCGAAGCTCGACCTGGCGCTCGACAACGTCCCGCGGACGCTGAACGTCTGCGTCGACTCCGCGGGCGGCTGCCGGCGCGACAACCCCAACCTGCTCTCGGGCGGGGGCGCGGCGGGCAAGAACCGGCCGTACGTCGCGAAGACGTCGATCGACCTGGACGACGCGGGCACGCTCGCGGCCGGCCAGTTCACGACGCTGAACGCGTCGCTGCCGGTCGGCTCGGACAACGTGTCGGTGTCGAACCTGCGGTTCCGGAACCTGCAGCTCGACCTGGGCGACGGGCCGACGTTCAGCTACCTGACGCAGAGCATCCCGCGGCTCTACGCGTTCTTCGACTCGCGGAACCAGCCGTTCTCGATCGGGGAGATCAAGTTCCCGCCGACGATCGAGTCGTTCAAGATCGGCACCCCGGCGAGCCCCGCGACGGCGAACAACCGCATCGTGTGGCTGAAGGGCACCAAGGGGCTCTTCGGTGCGCAGCTCGACAACGTCTCGGCGGGCCAGCTGGCCTGCGGCGGCGCCCGGACGATGTCGATCAAGGTCATCGGGTTGAACATCAACCTGCTGAACTTCCTCGGCACGCAGATCCTGCCGGTCTGCTCGAGCTGACCGGCGGTCGCGCGCCGGTCCGGTGATCCCGGTCCGGCGCGCGGCGACGGCACGACGGACGCGGTCGGGCGGGCGACGCCACCCGACCGGAGATCCGCAGGAACGACGACGGCCCGCTCGCGCGGGCCGTCGGTGTTCCCGGGTGGCGCCGGTCGCCGGCGCCCGCGGGTCGGTCCGGGGCCCCGGCCGGCCGCGTCCTGTCGGACGGGCCGGACCGGGTGGCCCCGGGGGTCAGTGGGCCATCGCGGGCGCGCCGCCCGGCTCGCCCTCCGGCTGGACCTGGGCGCCCGGGCGCAGGATCGTCCCGGCCACGACCGCGCCGACGGCGAGGATCCCCGACGCGATCCAGAAGGCCGTCACGTAGCCGTGCATCGACGACTCCAGGACGAGCTGCTGCCCCTGGAACCGGCCGGCGTTGTCGGCCGCGAACCCCGACGCCGCACTGGCGAAGAGCGTGGACAGGAGCGCGGTGCCGATCGAGCCGCCGACCTGCTGCGTCGTGTTCACCATCGCCGAGCCGACGCCGGCGTCGCGCGGCTCGATGCCGAGCGTCGCGGTGGCCATCGCGGCCGAGAACACGAGGCCCATGCCGAGGCCCATGACGATCAGGCCCGGCAGCACCCCGGTCGCGTAGCCGGAGCTCGTCTCCAGCTGGGCGAAGATCGCCATCGCGATCGCCGCGAGCGCCATGCCGCCGGCGATCAGCGGGCGCGGCCCGAACCGCGGCAGGAGCCTCGTGCTCGCCACCGCGATGACGCCCATGATCGAGAAGTTCATCGGCAGGAACGCCAGCCCGGTCTCGACCGGACGCATCTCCAGCGTGCGCTGCATGTAGTACGTCAGGAACAGGAAGACGCCGAACATGCCGGTCGACACGATGCCGATGGCCAGGTACGAGCCGCCGCGGTTGCGGTCCAGCACGACGCGGAGCGGCAGCAGCGGCTCCTTCACGCGCAGCTGGATCGCGACGAACGCGGCCAGGAGCACCACGGAGGCGGCGAGCATGATGATCGTCAGCGGGGCGCCCCAGCCGTTGGTCTCGGCGTTCGAGAAGCCGTAGACGAGGGCGAACAGGCCACCGGTGACCGCGACCGTGCCGGGGACGTCCAGACGCGGACGCCGACCGGTGCCGTGCTGCGTGTTGGAGTGCAGGACGGTGAACGCGCCGATGGCCGCGGGGATCGCGAAGGCGAGGTTCACGTAGAGGCACCAGCGCCACGACAGGTACTCGGTGAGGACGCCGCCGAGCAGCAGCCCGACGCCGCCGCCGACGCCGGCGAGCGCGCCGAAGACGCCGAACGCCTTGTTGCGCTCCAGCGGGTCGGTGAACGTCGTGGTGAGGATCGAGAGCGCGGCCGGCGCGAGCAGCGCGCCGAAGACGCCCTGCAGCGCACGGGCGACGACGAGGACGCCGAAGCTGCCGGCGGCACCGCCGACGGCGGAGGCCGCGGCGAAGCCGAGCAGGCCGATGATGAAGACGTGCTTGCGGCCGATGAGGTCGCCGATCTTGCCGCCGAGCAGCAGCAGCGAGCCGAACGCCAGCGCGTAGGCCGTGATGACCCACTGGCGGTTGTCGTCGGAGAAGCCGAGGTCGCCCTGCGCCGACGGGAGCGCGATGTTCACGATCGTCGCGTCGAGGATGACCATCAGCTGCGCGATGCCGAGGATCCCGAGGATCAGCCAGCGCCGCTCGTGGTGTGGATCGACCGTGGTCTCGGTCGGGGAGGAAGACATGCGAGGTCCTTCGGACGGATGCGGTGCCGGGCGGATCGGTGCCCCGAGGGTCGGGAGCGCCTCCCACCCGGCGTTCCGGAGCACCGTAGCACGAAAGCGGAGGCGTGTCCTCCATATGGAGTGTGACCCTCCGCATAGTGATCGTGGGCTAGCCTGTCCCTCATGGAGACGACCGCCGACGACCCGGCCGCCCGCCCGCTGCGCCGTGACGCCGAGCGCAACCGGCGTCGCATCCTCGACGCCGCCGCCGAGGTCTTCGCGGATCGGGGCCTGGGCGCGAGCCTCGACGAGATCGCCCAGCACGCCGAGGTCGGCGTGGGGACGGTCTACCGGCGCTTCCCGAACAAGGAGACGCTGATCGACGCGCTGTTCGACGACCAGCTCGACGGCATCGTCGCGATCGCCGAGGAGGGGCTCGCGATCGACGACCCCTGGGGCGGGCTCGAGCACTTCGTCCGCAGCGCGACCGAGCGTCAGGCCGCCAACCGCGGGCTGAAGGAGCTCCTGCTCGGCGCGCGGATGGGCACCTCGACCGGGTGCGCGATGGCCGGGCGCGAGCGGATCGAGCCGCTCGTCCGGCGCCTCGTCGAGCGGGCCCAGGCCGACGGCAGCCTGCGACCGGACGTCGTCACGACCGACATGCCGCTGATCCAGCTGATGGTCGGTGCCCTCGTCGACTACACCCGGGACGTCGACCCCGACGTGTGGCAGCGCCTCTTCACCGTCGTGCTCGACGGCCTCCGGGCGCAGCCGGGCGCCCGCACGCCGATCACCGCCACGCCGCTGGACGACGACGGCCTCACCGCCGCGATGACCGGCTGGCGCCCGCCGCGCGGCTGACGCCGGCCGCCCTCAGCGTCGCGATCGCCAGACGCGGAACGCGTCGACCTGGATCTGCCGCTGCTTCAGGCTGCCGCGGAAGACCGGGCCGGCCCCGGTGACGTACTCGCCCTTCACGGGGTCCCGGGCCGGGCGCAGCGACGCCCGGACGTCGAAGACCGTGATGCCCGGCAGCGTGACGTCGCCGCCGATCGCGACGACGTGCAGGTCGCCGTCCCCGTCGGGGTCGTAGGACTGGATCGACAACACCCGGCCCCGGACGGCCCGACAGCCCATCGGGGACCTGGTGGCCGTGGGGCACGTCGCGTCCCAGCCGCGGGGCGGCGGGGCGACGTCGTCGGTCGTGGCGCCCGGGACCGACCGGGTCGTCGTCGGGGCGCCGGCCGAGGTCGCGGTCGACGGTCTCGTGGCGGGATCCTCGGCCGTCGTCCCGGGCCGCCCGGCCGTCGTCGCGGGCCCCGCGCCGGCGGTCGCGGTGGCGCCCGGCCGCGCGGCGCCCTCCGCGCCGGTCGGCGTCCCGGCGTCGTCGCCGCACCCGGCGACCGCTGCCCCGAGCAGGGCGACGGCGACGACGGCGGCCGTGGTCGGGCGGGGCACACCGGGATCGTGCCGGAACGCCGCCGGTGGTGCGGACGGCGGCCTCCCCCGGGGCCGCTCGGGGAATGCGCACCGATCCTGCACATTCCCCGAGCGGCCGCGCGGCCGGCCGCCCGGGTGGTGGCGGGGGCGTCACGTCGACGTCCCCGTCCGCGGGTGTGCGTGGCTCACCGGGCGAGCCCCGCCCGGTGCGGCGTGCCGCCGGTGGTCCGCGCGATCCGCAGGACGTCGCCGCCGGCCGGGCGGCAGACGCGGACGACGTACGTGTCGGCGCGCAGGACCCGCGGCAGGCGGACCTCCCGCCGGACGCGGTGGGAGCACGCGGCACGCCGCGTGACGCGGATGCGGAGGACCGGGCGGTCCGGTCCGGCGTCGCCGCCGGCCGGCGCCGCGTGCGGCTGCGTCGTCTGGGTGGGCCAGGTCGTCGTCCCGAACATGGGTGCAGCTTCGCCCCGGCCGGTGGGAGCCACCCGAGGCCCCGCTGGGAGGATCCTGAGCGCGCCGAGCGGCAAGGCGCCACGTCTGCGCCCGCCGGAGCGCCCCGACCGCCATCATCCAGGGATGGCCACCCCGCCCCTCGTGCCCGGCGACGTCGTCCGCCGGTCGATCGAGCTCCTCCGCACGCAGTTCGTGCTGCTCTATCCCGTGGCGCTCGTCTTCGGGCTCGTGCAGGCGATGGTCTCCTACGCGCTGATCGACACGGGGGCGGCGGCGCTCGCCCTGGCGGTGTCGATCGTCCTCAACACGCTGATGCTCGGCGTCGTCGTCGCGGCGGTCCACGACGCCGAGACCGGGACGGCGCCCGCGGAGCCGACTCCCGGCCCGCTCTTCCGGCGGATCGCGCCGCTCGCGGACAAGCTGCTGCTGGTGCTGCTGATCACGTTCATCGGCACGATCGGTGGTCTGTTCCTGCTGATCGTCCCCGGCCTGTTCCTGATGACGATCTGGGCCGTCGCGGCACCGGTGGTCGTCGTCGAGCGGACCGGGGCGCTCGCCGCGCTCACCCGCAGCCGCGACCTCGTCGCCCCGCTCTGGCGGCCGGTGCTCGTCACGCTGCTCCTGATGGTGCTGCTCCTGCTGCCCGGGGCGTTCGTCACCCTGGGGGCGCTCCAGCTCGGGGAGGTCGGCGGGTCCTTCGTGCAGGTCCTGTTCGGCGCCTTCGTCACGGTGCTCGGCGGCATCGTCGCCACGGTGCTCTACCTGGGCCTGGTCGCCGCCGAGGCCGGGGCCGCCGCGAGGCGGGCGGAGCCGGTCGCCCAGGACGCCGACGCGTGGACGGGCCCGGTCCGCCCGGAGGCCCGGGCGGACGACGACCCCGTGTCGGTGTGGGGCGGCGGGTCGCGGACCGGTGGGACGTCCGCCGACGCACCCGCGTCGGGCGATGACGGCGGGCGCGGGGACGCCGACGGACCCGGCACCGGGCCGGCCGACGACAGGCCGACCGGCGGTGAGCGGCCCGACGCGGGGTCGCGGTCGTCCGACCGCGACCCCGCGTAGCTCAGCGGTCGATCGAGGACATGTCGGGGTAGCGGTCCCCGGCCGCGGCACCCGTGTCGTCGAGGAGGCGCAGGTCGTCCTCGGAGAGCGCGATGTCGACGGCGCCGGCGTTGTCCTCGAGGTACGTGCGGCGCTTCGTGCCGGGGATCGGCACCACGTCGTCGCCCTGGGCGAGGACCCAGGCGAGCGCGACCTGCGCGGCGGTGGCGTCGTGCTCGCCGGCCAGCCGGTCGACGGCCTCGACGATCGCGATGTTCTGCTCGAGGTTGTCCCCCTGCAGGCGCGGCTGATGACGGCGGAAGTCGCCGTCCTCCAGGTCGTCGAGCGTGCGGATCTTCCCGGTCAGGAACCCGCGGCCCAGCGGGCTGTAGGGGACGAAGCCGATGCCGAGCTCCCGCAGCAGCGGCAGGATCTCGGCCTCGGGGCCGCGCTCCCAGATCGAGTACTCGGTCTGCAGCGCGGAGATCGGGTGGACCGCGTGCGCGCGGCGGATCGTGTCCGGCGCGGCCTCGGACAGCCCGAGGTACCGCACCTTGCCGGCCTGGACGAGCTCGGCCATCGCGCCGACGGTCTCCTCGATCGGCACGGTCTGGTCGACGCGGTGCTGGTAGTAGAGGTCGATGTGGTCGAGCCCCAGCCGCTGCAGCGAGGCGTCGCAGGCGGAGCGCACGTACTCGGGCGACCCGTCGATGCCGCGGAAGCCCTTGTCCTCCGGGTCGCGGACGTTGCCGAACTTCGTGGCGAGGACGACCTGATCCCGGCGGTCGGCGATCGCGCGGCCGACGAGCTCCTCGTTGACGAACGGGCCGTACATGTCGGCGGTGTCCAGGAAGGTCACCCCGAGCTCGAGCGACCGGTGGATCGTGGCGATCGACTCGGTGTCGTCGGTCGCGCCGTAGAACTCCGACATGCCCATGCAGCCGAGGCCGAGGCGGGAGACGCGGAGACCCTGGTCTCCGAGGGCGGTGGTGGTGATGCTGGTCACGGGGTGACGCTCCTCTCGGGCGCGCCCTCGCGGGCACGCTCGCGGTAGATGCCGATCTTGTGCTCGATGGCCTCGAGGTTGCGCCGCGTCTCGTCGAGCTGGCCGAGCACGCGTTCGCGGTGCTCCTCCAACAGCTGCAGCCGGGCGGGCTCGGTGTGCTCGCCGGCCCGGACGAGCGCGGCGTACTCCCGCACCGACCGGATCGGCATGCCGGTGCCGCGCAGCTTCGTGACGAGGCGGATCCAGCCGAGGTCGACGTCGCTGTAGCGCCGGTGGCTGGACGACGCCCGGTCGACGGGCTGCAGCAGGAGCCCCTCGCGCTCGTAGTAGCGCAGGGCGTCCGGCGTCAGCCCGGTCTCCCGGGCGGCGTCGGCGATCGAGTGCCCGCCGGCGCCGGCGATCGCGGGACGTCCGAGGACGCCGTCCTGCGTGTCGGCGGTGGTGGTCGGTGCGGTGGCCATCTCGACCTACGGTAGGACCTGGAGCGCACTCCAGGTCAAGGGCTCAGGACTTCAGCGTCGCCTTCAGCGAGATCTCGGCGTTGCCGCGCAGGACGTTCGAGACGGGGCAGGCCTGCTCCGCGTCGGCGGCGAGCTTCGCGAACTGGTCCTGATCGAGGCCGGGGACGTCGCCGACGACCGTGAGCTCGCTCTTCGTGATCGCGAAGCCCTCGCCGGCCTTGTCGAGGACGACGCGGACGTCGACGTCGAGCTTCGTCGGCGGCGTGTCGTTCTGCGACAGGACGTTGGAGAACGCCATCGCGTAGCACGTGGAGTGCGCCGCGGCGATGAGCTCCTCCGGGTTCGTCTGGGTCTTGTCCTCCTGGTCCGTCCGCTTCGTGAGGCTGACGGGGAACGGCCCACCGGCCTGGGAGCTGACGAACGTGGTGCTGCCGGACCCCTCGGCGGCGGTCCCCTGCCACTCGGTGCTGGCCTTGCGGAATGCGACGGGCATGCTGCTCCTCTGATTGGTTGCGCGAGGAACGAGTACCCCGCGCCCGGGGCGTCATGCGCGGGCCGCCCGGGGGCCGGACAGGGCACCCGGCGCGTGCGGGTCAGAGAGCGGGGGAGCGCCCGGCGCGGATCAGAGCGCCGCGCGGGGGTGCTTCGCGGTGGCCGCCCAGACGATCGCGCCGACGACGAGGCTCACGAGGACCACGGCGGGCCAGGAGTCGATCGCTTTGCCGAGCGGGTGCGACAGCCCGAAGGCGAGGAGGTAGACGGCCACGAGGCCGAGCGCGACCGGCAGTCCGCGGGTCCGGCGCCACTCGAGCCCGCACCAGAGCGCGGCGAGGAACAGCACGATGCCGCCGAGCGGGCGCACGCCCGTGACGTCGGCGACACCGAAGCCGACGATCAGCGACAGCGGGGCGATCAGCCAGGTGGGGTGCGCTCGCGGCATCGGGCCAGGGTAGCTCCGCCGGGCCCGTCGGCGCCGCGCCCCGCCCGGGCGTGCGTGCCGGTCGTCACTCCCGGTGTCCAAGACCGCCTCGCTCCGTTCGGGACCGTCGTCAGAGGCCCCGCCGCGGGGCCTGTCGCATCATGCAGGTGGGTCATGCGCCGGTGGCGCACCCTCTCTCCTCAGGGGCCTCGGCGATCTCGGTCGCCGGGGCCCTGCTCCTTCCCGGGACGCCCCGCCCGCGGCGTCTCAGCCGGCGGCGTCCGCCGCGTGCTCCAGCCGCGCCCGCAGGTCCGTGCCGCGCAGCGGACCCAGGTGCCCCGGCACCACGACCAGCGGGTCGAGCGCGGCCAGCGCGCGGAGGCTCGCGCGGGCGAGGCCCGTGTCCTGGTTGTACGCGGGCAGCGGGAGCGCGGGCTCCTGCGGGCGGCCCCACATGTCGGTCATGTAGAAGGCGTCGGAGACGAGCGCCAGGCGGTCGCGCTCTCGCCACAGGCCGATCTGGCCGGGCGCGTGGCCGGGCAGGTCGATCACCCGGAAGCCGGCGATCTCGTCCCCGGCGGCCACGGTCCCGTCGATGGTCACCGGTCCGCCGTCCCACACGTGGTGCATCACCGCGTGGAAGCGCCGGACCGCGGGCGGCAGGAGCTCCGGGCGCCAGTAGTCGCGGCCGCCGGAACCCTCGGCCTGCGCGACGGCGTCGGCGTGGCAGAGCACCGGGATCGGCCGTTCGCCGCCGGCCGCGCGGATCGCTGGGGCGCCGCCGCGGTGGTCGGTATCGCCGTGCCCGAGCACCACCCGCGAGATCCCGCCCCGTGCCCGTCCGGCCGCGAGGATCGCCGCCGCCATGCCGGCCTCCCCGGAGTCGAGGACGACGACGCCCGGGCCGCCGGGATCGTCGATCAGGACGACGTTCATCGTCCGCGTCAGCCCGCCGCGGAGGAGCTCGACCCCGTCGGCGACGGGCTCGGGCGCGGAGGTCAGCAGGCCGTGGAGCAGCCGCCGCGGGTCGCGGCGACGGACCCGCGGGCGGCCCGGCACGGTCAGATCCGCTCGATCAGGGCGGCCATGCCGAGGCCGCCGGCGACGCACATCGACTCGATGCCGTACCGGGCGTTCTTGGCCTCCAGGCCGTTGATCAGCGTCGTCATGATGCGAGCGCCCGTCATCCCGAACGGATGCCCCAGCGCGATCGCGCCGCCGAACGGGTTCAGCTGCTCGGGGTCGATGCCGAGCTCGTCCATGCACGGCACGATCTGCGCCGCGAACGCCTCGTTGATCTCGACGATGTCGATGTCCTCGATCTTCATGCCCGTCGCCGCCAGCAGCTTCTGGATCGCCGGGATCGGGCCGACGCCCATGATCTCCGGACGCAGGGCGGCGACCGACGTCGCGATGATCCGCGCGCGGGGCGTGAGGCCGAGCTTCTCGGCCTTCTCGGCGCTCATGATCAGCGTCGCCGCCGCGCCGTCGTTCAGCGGACACGCGTTGCCGGCGGTGACCGTGCCGTTCTCGGGGTCGAAGACGGGCTTCAGGCCCGCCAGCTTCTCGACCGTCGTCCCCGGGCGGGGGCCGTCGTCCTGCGAGACGACGGTGCCGTCGGCGAGCGTGAACGGGACGATCTCCTTGTCGAAGTGCCCCGAGTCGCGCGCGGCGACGGCGCGCTGCTGACTCTTGGCGGCCCACGCGTCCTGGGCCTCGCGGGAGACCTTCCACTGCTTCGCGACGTTCTCGGCCGTCAGGCCCATCGGGATGTAGACGTCGCAGAGCGCGCCGTCGGAGCCGTTCAGCTTCGGGTTGAGCTCCCACGGCGACCCCGAGCCGTAGCGGGAGACGGCCTCGACGCCGGCGGCGATGAACTGCTCGCCCTCCCCCGCCTTGATCGCGTGGAACGCGGTGCGGATCGTGTGCAGCGACGACGCGCAGAAGCGGTTGCTCGTCACCCCGGGGACCTCGAACGGCAGGCCCGCCAGGAGGGACGCGGTGCGCGCGATGTTCGAGCTGTGCTCGCCGTCGCCGTTGGCGGCGCCCATGAGGACGTCGACGGTCTCGGCGAAGTCGACCCCCGGGTTGCGCTCGATGAGCGCGCGGATCGGGGCGGCGGCCAGGTCGTCGGCACGGACGTCCTTCAGCGACCCCTTCACGGCACGCCCGATGGGGGTGCGGACGGCGTCGACGATCACGGCTTCGGGCACGGCGGGACTCCTCGGAGAGACGGCTCCGGGCGAGCCTACCGGCCCGCGCTCCCCGACTCCTACCGGCGGTAGATCCGTGCCGTCCGGCCGCTAGGCCCGTGCGTCGCGCAGGACGATCGGACCGGGGCCCGCGGCGGCCGCGCGGTCGTCGGGGTTCGCCAGCGCGCAGCGGTCCAGGGACAGGCAGCCGCACCCGATGCAGTCGGTCATCGCGGACTTCAGGCGCTCGAGCTGGGCGATCTCCTCGTCGACCCGGGTGCGCCAGCGGGCCGACAGGGTCGACCAGTCCGCGCGGGTCGGGGTGCGGTCGCCGGGGAGCGACGCGAGGGTCTCCTCGATCTCGCGCAGGGTCAGGCCGACGCGCTGCGCGAAGACGATGAACGCCAGCCGCCGCAGCACGCTGCGCGGGTAGCGCCGGTGGCCGGAGCCCGCCCGGTCGGACGCGATGAGCCCGCGGGTCTCGTAGTACCGGAGCGCCGTCGCGGCGATGCCGGAGCGCTCCGCGACCTCGCCGATGGTCAGCTGCCGGGACATCGTGGCTCCCGTGCCGCGCAGGGACGCGCCCGCGTCCCTGCGCGGCGGAGGGTCCTCAGGCGGCGAAGCGCTCGGCGACCTTGTTCCAGTCGACGACGTTCCAGAAGGCCTCGAGGTAGGCGGGGCGCTTGTTCTGGTAGGTCAGGTAGTAGGCGTGCTCCCACACGTCGTTGCCCAGGAGCGGGGTCTTGCCCTCGGCCAGCGGGGTGTCCTGGTTGGGGGTCGAGATGACCTCCAGGCCGGAGTCGCCCTTCACGAGCCACACCCAGCCGGACCCGAACCTGGCGACGCCGGCGTCCTGGAACTGCGTCTTGAACGCGTCGAACGAGCCGAACGCGGAGTCGATCGCGGCGGCGAGGTCCCCGGACGGGGTCTGGACGCCGTCGCCCTGCAGGGCCTCCCAGAAGAGGGAGTGGTTGTAGTGGCCGCCGCCGTTGTTGCGGACGGGGCCCTGCTTGTCGGCCGGCAGCGCGCCGAGGTTCGCGACGATCTCCTCGATCGACTTGTCCGCGAACTCGGTGCCCTCCAGCGCGGCGTTGGCCTTGTCGACGTACGCCTGGTGGTGCTTGTCGTGATGGATCTCCATCGTCTTCGCGTCGATGTGGGGCTCGAGCGCGTCGAACGCGAAGGGCAGCGGGGGAACGGAGAACGCCATGGGAGTACCTCGTGGGTCGTGGTGGTCTTGCCGACGCCTACCCGCGGTCGCCGGGGGCGATGCGGTGGGCGGACCGTCCGGTCTCGCCGCTGCCCGGGTCGCCCCGCGGATGCAGCTCGATCGAACTCGAACCCAGTATGCAACTTCGACCTAGGTCGAGGTCAAGGTTTCGTGTCCGGGACCGACGATCAGGGGGCGGCCGGTCGCCGCCGGGCGACGGTCCGGTCGCACGCCGGCTCGTTCAGACCGCCGTCCTCTCGGCCGCGGCCTCGCGCTCGCTGCGGGCGATGCTGTTCAGGAGGCGGATCGCGCCCTTGCGGGCCTCGCGCCGGAAGAGCGGCGGGACGAAGCGCTTGACCGCGTAGGCCACGACGCCCTCGCGGTCGGTGAGGATCAGGAAGCGCCCCTTGGCGACGGCGTCCTGGATCCGCCCGGCGATCACGTCCGCGGGGACGGAGCTCTGGGTCACGAGCTTCTCCATCGTGCGGCGGACCGCCTCGTCGGGCGTACGGAACGAGCCCGCCAGGCCGGTGCGGAAGAACGTCGGGCAGACGACGGAGGTCGTGATACCGGCCGGCTCGAGCTCGCTGCGCAGGGTCTCCGACAGCGAGACCACGCCGGCCTTGACCACGTTGTAGGACGCCATCACCGGCGGGTTCAGGAGCCCGGCGGCCGACGCGATGTTCACGAGGTGCCCGGAGCCCTGCTCCCGGAACAGCGGCACGAACGTGCGGCAGCCGCGGACGACGCCCATGAGGTTGATCTGGAGGATCCAGTCCCAGTCCTCGACCGGCAGGTGCTCGAAGCGCCCGCCCGTCGCCACGCCGGCGTTGTTGACGAGGACGTCGAGCCCGCCCCAGGTGCGCCGCACCCAGGCCTCCGCGGCGCCCCAGTCGTCGTCGGAGCGGACGTCGAGGACGAGCGTCGACAGGCGGTCCGCCGCCCCGCCGGCCGCCGTGATCCCCGCGACGGCGCGGTCGAGCGCGTCCTGGTCGAGATCGGTGAGGAGGACGCGCCAGCCGTCGCGGGCGTAGCGCGTCGCGAGGGCCAGGCCGAGGCCGGACGCCGCGCCGGTGATGAGGATCCGCTGCTCGGTCATGTCGGGCCGATGCTCCCAGACCGCGGGCCTCAGCCGGGCTTGACGCAGTACAGCGTGAGGTTCGCGTCGCCGCGGATCGCGTGGAGCCACCAGAACCGCGCGGCGCGGCGGGCACGGAGGAGGTGCGCACCGCCCGGCCCGTCGCGGAGGGCCCGCTTGGCCTTCCCGAAGCGGGTGGTCGGGACGAACGTGCGGTCGAACGGCTCGTCGAGCATCGCGCGGAGCTTCGGGACCTCGACCGCGAAGCCGGCGGAACGGGTCGCCCGGACGTACTGGTGCATGAGGTAGACGTGCTCGTTGCCCTCGAACTCCGCGACCTCCTCGCCGTGGTCGAGCTTCGGGCGGAGGGGGAACCGCAGCGGCTCGTTGACGATCGTCAGCCGGCCGCCGGGCCTCAGGATCCGGAACAGCTCGCGCAGCGTGCGGTCGAGGTTCTCGCGGTCGTTGTGGTGCAGGACCTCGCAGCAGAAGACGTGGTCGAACGAGGCGTCGGCCAGGGCGGGGGCGTACATCGGGGAGAGCAGGCGCTCGAAGTGGATCCCGTGGCCCTCGAAGTGGATGTCGCCGGCGCCGAGGCCCTGGAGGTCGTTGTCGGCGATGTCGAGCGCGACGACCTCGAGCCCCTCGCGGGCGAAGCGGCTGCTGGCCCAGCAGGTGTTGGACCCGACGTCGAGGATCCGCTGCCCGGGCTCCAGCGGGACGTCGGCGAGCATCCGCTGCATCGCGGCGGCCTGGGCGTTCCAGTAGCCGAGGTCGACGTCGGGCAGCGCGAGGATCCGCTCGGCGTCCCAGCCGTCCGCGCGCATGACGTCCGCGAACCGGGCGAGGCCGTCGGCCTCGCGCTCGACGAACGCCGGCGGATCGGTGAGGAGGTCGACGATCCCGCCGCGGAACGGGCGCTCGAGCGCGCAGGTCGCGCAGCGCAGGGTGCCTTCGCGGACCTCGCGTTCGTCCTCCTCGACGACCTCGAGCCGCAGCGATCGCTCGGACAGGCAGGAGGGGCAACGGAGGATCTCGAGGAAGGACTCACGCACGCCCCGGGACGCTATCGGCCGCCGGGTCGGTCCTGTGCCGGTGCGGGCGCCGGCGCCGGCGTCCTCCGCGGAGGGGGCGACGGACGGCCCGGGAGGCGCGCACCCAACCCGCCCTGCCGACCCATCCCGGACCCGTTTTCGCCGGATTTCACCCCGCGGCCAAGCGCGATGTGACGACGCTGTGTCCGCGGTCCGAACCTGACCGCGGGCCGTGTGACGATGATGGTGCACGGGTAGATGCCCGCGCAACCGGTGCTCGCCCGGGCGCGTAACGATCAGCAGGTCGTCGCGGACGGTCGAGGACCACCACCCTGACCACGGACGGTCAAGCGCCCCTGCGCGGCGTGCCGGTCGTCCTGGTCGACCCCAGACCCCGGAGCCCCTCCGTGAGCACTGCCCAGGCCCTGCCCGCAGACGATCCCGACGACCACGCCGGCGGCCCGCCCGCGGGCGGCGTCCGTCGCCTCCCCACCCCCGCCGAGGCGCTCCGCGCGCCGCTCCCGGCGTCCCCGGTCGACGCCCTGCGCGCCGTCCGGGAGCGCACCCGGATCCTCGTCGACGGCCTGACGCGCGAGGAGCTCGAGGAGCAGCTCGACCCGCTGATGAGCCCGCTGGTCTGGGACCTGGCGCACATCGCCGCCTACGAGGACCTCTGGCTCGTGCACCGCCACGGCGACCGGCCGCTGCTGCACCCCGAGCTCGCCGACCTCTACGACGCGTTCGAGACGCCGCGACAGGCGCGCGGCGACCTCGAGCTGCTCGACGTCCCGCAGGCCTGGGACTACCTCGACGACGTGCGCGCCCGGGTCCTCGAGGTCGCGGAGGAGCGCGGCGTCGACGACGAGCTGTTCGAGATGGTGCTGCAGCACGAGATGCAGCACACCGAGACGATGCTCCAGACGATGCGCCTCGGCGGCCTGACGTCGTGGCTCGGCGGGCTGCCGGGCGGCACCGGTACGTCGACGAGCACGACCGGCGAGGCCGCGCTGCACGCCGGCGCGGGTCAGGGCGGCCCGGCGGCCGGCTCGGACGCGCCGTCGACCGCCATGCGGCCGATCTCCGCCGCGGCCCGGTCCCGCGCCGAGGTCCTCGGGGGCACGCTCCTGCGGGTCCCGGGCGGCGACACGCAGGTCGGCGCCGCCCCGGACGTCTTCTCCTACGACAACGAGCGCCCGCGCCACGCCCGGACCGTCGCGGCGTTCCGGATCGCCCCGCGGCCGGTCACCGTCTCGCAGTGGGACGCGTTCGTCGCCGACGGCGGCACCCGCGACCAGCGCTTCTGGAGCGACGCCGGCTGGGCGTGGCGCGCCGGCGGCGCCGGCAGCGGCGTGGGCGACGCGACGGGCGACGGTGCCACCGGCGGGAATCCGGCCGCGGGCGCCCGAGGCGCCGAGGCCTCGGTCGCGTCGGTGGCGGACGACGTCGTCTGCCACCTGAACGCCTTCCAGGCCGAGGCCTTCGCCGCCTGGGCCGGCCTGCGACTCCCGACCGAGGCCGAGTGGGAGCACGCCGCGGCCGCCGGGATCCTGCAGGACGTCGGCGTCGTCTGGGAGTGGACGTCGACCACGTTCCACGGCTACCCGGGCTTCCGGCCGCACCCGTACAAGGAGTACTCCGAGGTCTTCTTCGACCGCGGGTACCGCGCCCTCCGCGGCGGCTCCTTCGCCGCCCACCCCCGCGTCGCCACCACCACGTTCCGCAACTGGGACCTGCCCGAGCGCCGCCAGATCTTCGCGGGCGTCCGGCTCGCCGCCGACGTCGCACCGACCGGCCGGGAGGCCTCCGCATGAGCACCACCGACCAGTCCCCCGCCGAGCTCGTCCAGGTCACGGTCGCCGACGCCGACCCGGCGCCGCGCACGCTCGCCCACGACGTCCACGACGGGCTGACGCAGCCGTTCAAGCAGCTGCCGCCGAAGCACCTCTACGACGACCACGGGTCCGAGCTCTTCCACGCGATCTGCGACCTGCCCGAGTACTACCCGACGCGCACCGAGCGGGCGATCCTCGTCGAGCGGGCCGAGGAGCTCGCGCAGCGCACCGGCGCGGTCGACCTCGTCGAGCTCGGCTCCGGCTACGCGACGAAGACGGGCGTGCTGCTCGAGGCGCTGAAGGCCCACGGCACGCTGCAGCGCTTCGTCCCCCTCGACGTCTCCGCGCCCACCGTCCACCACTGCGCGAACGAGGCCGCCCGCGACTTCGGGGTCCCCGTCCACGGCATCGTCGGCGACTTCGAGCGGGACCTCGGCCTGATCCCCGGCCCGATCGGCCCGCGGATCGTCGCGATCCTCGGCGGCACGCTCGGCAACCTCCAGGCCGGCTCGCGCCGCCACTTCCTGAGCCGCCTGCGCGGCCTGCTCGACGAGGACTCCCGCCTCGTGATCGGGATCGACCTCGTGAAGGACCCCGCGGTCATCGAGCTCGCCTACAACGACGCCGCCGGCGTCACGAGCGCGTTCAACCGCAACGTCCTGACCGTGATCAACCGCGAGCTCGGCGGGGACTTCCCGGTCGACGAGTACGAGCACGTCGCGTTCTTCGACCACGAGAACGAGTGGATCGACATCCGCCTGCGCGCCGTCCGCGACCACGTCGTCCGGATCGACGCGCTGGACCTCACCGTCGAGTTCGCGGCCCGTGAGGAGCTCCGGACCGAGATCTCCTCGAAGTTCACCCGCGAGCGGATCGCCGCGGACCTCGCGGCCGCGGGGCTGGAGCTGGAGGACCTCCTCACCGACGCGGACGGGCTCTTCGGCCTGGCGCTCGCGAAGGTGGCCTGAGCCCCCGGCCTACGGATCGACCGCGTCGGGCTCCGCCCTGGTGCCCGGCGTCGAGCGCTGGCCCGGCGTCGTCGACGGCGCCGTCTCGGTGGTCGGCGTGGTCGTGGGGGTCGTCACCGTCTCGGTGACGGTGGGCGGGGCCTCCTCCGTCACCGTCGTCGTCGGCGTCGTCCCGGTGGTCGCCGTCTCGGTCGGCTGGGTCACGGTCGTGACGGCGTCCGTCGGCACCTGCTGGATCACCGTCGTGGTGGTCGCGGGCGTCGCCTGCTTCTTCGAGGGCGTGTTCCCGCCGCGGAAGATGGTGGTGCTGCTCTTGCCGGCGATGACCTCCGGCACGGTGATCAGCACCGCGGCGACGACGAAGCCGAGGATGCCCGTGATCGCCGCGATCTGCCAGCGACGGCGGTTGCGCTGCCGGACGGCGTGGACCGTGACCGGATCGACGCCCGTCGCCCCCGGACCCTGCGGGCCGAGCGCCGGCGTCACCTGCGTCGGCTGCTCGGATCCCGGCAGGCGGTGCACGCGGGTCGGGTCCTCGTCGGGGGCCGACAGGTCGTAGCGCGGGTCGCCCGCGAGCGGCCGACGGGTCAGGGGGAGCGCGGCGGGCAGCGCGGAGGTCACGACGTCGGTCGGCTTGGCGAGGGCCTCGCGGAAGAGCGCGACCGCGACGGGCGTGAACGCCGCCGACGCGAGGGTCCCGGGCGCCCACACCTTCGAACAGATGAACGCGGCCAGCGCGGACGCCGCCGCGGTGATGATCAGCGTCTTGAGGTCGAGACCGCCGGCCGCCGCGGGAGCGGGCTGGGGCGGGTTCGCGACCGGCTGGACGCGGGTGGGCTGGTCGTGCGGAGAGGCCATGGGGGAGGTGCGAGGGGCGCGGCCTGCGCCCCTGCGTTGGTTCTAGCGCACCGCGCCCGGACGTGGAGCGATCGATCTCACGGGGACGGCTCAGCCTCCTCGGACACGGGCGATCCGCCGCCGCCGCGCGCCCGGGGGCCCGCTACGTTGACGCGATGACCGACCCGTCGAGCACCCGTTCCTGGCCGCACCCGGACGTCGTCTCCGACCTCACGGCCCTGCGCTCGGCGTCGCCGCTGACCCATTGCATCACGAACGTCGTCGTCTCGAACGTCACCGCCAACGTCCTGCTCGCGACGGGCGCCTCCCCCGCGATGGTCCACGCCCCCGAGGAGGCCGCTGACCTGGCGCGGATCGCCGGTGGGTTGCTGGTCAACCTGGGGACGGTCACCGCGGAGCAGGGCCGCGCCGCGCACGTCGCGGTGGCCGCGGCGAACGAGGCCGGGGTGCCCTGGGTGCTCGATCCCGTCGCCGTCGGCCCGCTGCCGATGCGCACGGCGCTGGCGCACGAGCTGCTCGCGCTCCGGCCGGCCGTCATCCGCGGCAACGCGTCCGAGGTCCTCGCGCTCGCCGGCGGCGCGGGCGGTCGCGGCGTCGACGCGACCACGGGCCCGGAGGCCGCGATCGGGGCCGCCGAGGAGCTCGCCCGCACGACCGGCGCGGTGGTCGCGATCAGCGGACCGGTCGACCACGTCGTGTCCGGCGACGGGATCCTCCGGGTGCCGGGCGGCGACGAGCTCCTCACCCGCGTGACCGGTGCCGGGTGCGCCCTCGGGGCCCTGGTCGCGGCGTTCCTGGCGGTCGCGCCCGACCCGGTCCGCGCCGCGACGGCCGCCCACGCCGTCCTGGCCGTCGCCGCGGAGCGGGCGTCGAGCGCCTCGCGCGGTCCCGGATCGTTCGCCGTCGGGCTGCTGGACGAGCTCTCCCGCCTCGAGACCCACGGGCACTGAGCGCCGGACCGCGCCGCGCGGCGCGGCGGATCCTGTGAAGGTCCAGGGATGACCGACGGACAGATCGTGGCGCTCCTGCAGGGCCTCGCCGAAGCAGAGACGCACCCGATCCCGACCCCCGAGAAGTGCGAGCGCCTCCGCCGCGACAGCGTGCTGCCCAAGCAGCAGGCCGAGGTCGACGACTTCGTGACGCGCAAGGGCGGCAGCGTCGAGACCGCCTCGACGCCCGGCTACAAGGGCGGTCCGGCGACCGACGTCGAGTACTACATCATCCCCACGAAGGCGATCTTCCGCACCTGACGCGGGCGGGCCACGCCCGCCTCCCGCGCGCTGACCTCGGCTCGTGGCACTCCGGTCGACGGCGTCCACACCCCGTCGCCCCCCGCGCGACGGGTCGGTCGGTTGGGACCGGCGTCGAATCCGCCGGGGCGATTCCTCGCCCGGCGGTCAGCCGGGACGCCGCCGCCGCGCTCGACACTGACGCATGCCCGTCGTCACCACCCGCCTCGCCCTCGTCCGCACCGCCCGCTGGCGCCCCGAGTACGAGCTGCGCGAGGGTGGCCGACCACTGGGCCGCCTGCTCTGGGGCGGCACGACGCCGGGCGTGGCCGAGGCCACGGTCGGCGACCGCGTCTGGACCCTGCGGCCCGGCATCGGCTGCGCCGCCGTCGACGCGACCGCGGCGGACGGCCGGATCGGCGCGAGCCTGAGGGACGGCGCGATCACCCTGGGCGACGATCCCCGCCCCGCGGTGGTCTGGCGCCGCAACCGCACGAAGGGCACCTGCGCGGAGCTCGAGGCCCCGGGGTGCACCGCCACGATGCGCGTCCGCCGGCGCACCGTCCCGGGCTTCGACGTCGCGATCGACGGCGACCTCGTGGAGCGGGAGCTGCTCCTCCTCCTGGCGGGATACGACCTGCTGCGCTGAGGGAGGACGTACGGGCCCCGGGTCCGTGCCGCCCGGGGCCCGGTCCGCGTCAGTCGCGCAGCAGCGGGAGGCGGACGACGAACGACGCGCCGCCGTCCGCGGCGTTCGCCGCGCGGACCTCGCCGTCGTGGGCGTCCACGATCGCCGCGACGATCGCCAGGCCCAGGCCGGCGCCGCTCTTGCCGCGCGTCCGGCCGCCCTCCGCCCGCCAGAAGCGGCCGAAGATCGCCTGCGGGTCCTCCGACGGGAGGCCCTGGCCGTGGTCGCGGACCTCGATCTCCACGTGCGTCGCGTCGGTCGTCGTCGTCACCTCCACCGGCGTCCCGCCCGGCGTGTGGACGAGCGCGTTGCGGACGAGGTTCGTCAGCACCTGACGGAGCTGGCCGTCGTCCCCCCGGACCACCGCCTCCCCCGCCCCGGCGGTCGTGATCGGCCGGGCCGGGTCGATCGCCCGGGCGTCCTCGGCGGCGTCCTCCGCGATCAGCGCCACGTCGACCGGCGCGTGCGCCTTCTCCGGCGCCTCGTCCAGGCGCGCGAGCACGAGCAGGTCCTCGACGAGCACGCCCATCCGCGCGGCCTCGTCCTCGATCCTCCCCATCGCCTTCTTCAGGTCTTCGGGATCCTTGACCGCACCGACGCGGAAGAGCTCGGCGTAGCCGCGGATCGACGCCAGCGGCGTGCGGAGCTCGTGGGAGGCGTCCGACAGGAACTGCCGCAGCCGGCCCTCGCTGGCCTCGCGCTCGGCGAACGCGGACTCCAGGCGCCCGAGCATGCCGTTCAGCGCGAGGCCCAGGCGCCCGACCTCGGTCTTGTGGTTCGCGTCCTGGACGCGGTGGTCGAGATCGCCGGCGGCGATCACGCCCGCCGTGGTGGCCATGCGGTCGAGGGGCCGCAGTCCGATCCGGACGAGCACCCACGAGAGGCCGGTCAGGAGCGCCAGGGCGATCGCGATGACGATCGCCTCGGTGCGGAGCAGGCGGTCGAGGGTGTCGTCGACGTCGGTCAGCGGGACGGCGACGACGACGAAGCCGTCGGCCAGGGCGGCACGGACGGCGGAGGTGCCGCCGGCGGAGGTGCTCGTCTGCAGGCCGGTCGATCCGCCGGCGGCGCCGCGGCCCGACGGGTTCCCGGGCCCGCCGGGAGAGCCGGGCCGGTCGCGGGCGACCGTCCGGACGCGGTAGCGCACGCCGTCGTCGCCCTTCGAGCTCGCGGTGAACGTGCGCCCGGCGCTCAGGGTCCTCGGGAGGACCGGTGCGGCGAGGTAGGCGGCACCCAGCGACGGCCGCGACCGCGCGACCTTGCCGACCTTCTCCCCCGTCGCCGAGCGCAGTTCCCCGTACGCGCCGGGGACGAGATCGTTGCCGTCGTCGCCGCCCCCGCCCGGGCCGGGTCCGGCGGCGCCGGGGCCGCCGACCGGCGGGGCGCCCGGAGGACGGTTCGCCCCGCCCGTCCGGCCCAGGGCGTCGTTCTGGACCGCCAGGCGGCGGCCGACGCCCTGCTCGGCCGCGCGCAGCTGGCCGTCGACCTGGTCGAGCAGCGCGCCGCGCTGGCTCGTGTACGTGACGGCGGCCAGCGCGATCATCGCCCCCGCCGTGAGGACGAAGACGAGCGCGATCAGCCGGACGCGGAGCGTCACGGGCTCAGCGCCTCGGGGCGCGCAGCGCGTAGCCGACGCCGCGGGCGGTGTGGATCAGCGACGGCAGCTCCTCGCCGCCGGCGCCGTCGAGTTTCTTGCGCAAGTAGCTGACGTACGTCTCGAGCACCCGGGCGTCGCCGCCGAAGTCGTAGTCCCACACGTGGTCGAGGATCTGCGCGCGGGTCAGCACGCGGCGTGGGTTGCGCAGGAAGTAGCGCAGCAGCCGGAACTCGGTGTCCGTCAGGTCGATCAGGTGCCCGCCGCGCGTGACCTCGCGGGTGTCCTCGTCCATCTCGAGGTCCTCGAACCGGAGCGTCGAGGACTCCTCGGTCGCCTGGCCGGTGCGGCGCAGGATCACGCGGATGCGGGCGACGAGCTCCTCGAGCGAGAACGGCTTCGTCACGTAGTCGTCGCCGCCGGACGTCAGGCCGCGGAGCTTGTCCTCGGTCGCGTCCCGGGCGGTGAGGAAGACGATCGGCACGTGGCTGCGCTGCGCCCCGAGCCGGTCGGCGACGTCGAAGCCCGTCATGTCGGGCAGCATCACGTCGAGGATCATGATCTGCGGGCGGAACGCCTCGACCTGGGTCAGCGCCTCGTCGCCCGTCCCGGCCGTGGCGACCTCGAAGCCCTGGAAGCGCAGGGCCATCGAGACGACGTCGACGATGTTCGGCTCGTCGTCGACCACCAGCACGCGGTGGGCAGGGGCGTCCTGGGTGCTCATGGGCGCAGCATCGCAGCCGTTCCTGGGGGAATGCTGGGGACGTCCTGTGAGCGGAGGCGTGCCAGAATCCGGGCGTGGCCTCCCCCGTCCAGCGCGCCCTGTCCTTCTTCGGGCTCGACAGGACCGATCCCGAGGCCCACGACCCGCGCCACGACCGGTCCCTCCTGCAGGTCCTGCTCGGCAACCTCCTCTTCGGCGTCGTCGCGGCGGTGGTGAGCAAGCTGCTGGGCAGCGACGCGGTCGAGGCCGTGATGTTCGGCGTGATCATCTACGTCGTCTTCCTCTGGTTCGACCTCCAGGCGCGGCGGAAGCGGCGGGAGGCCGACGCCGGCGGACGCGGAGCGGGACGGCGGCGGTAGCTCAGCGCCGGACCTCGTGGCCCGCGTCCGCGAGGAGCCCGGCCGCCTCGTCGACCCGACCGGCGGGGACGAGGACGAGGTCGGCGTCGAAGGTCGACGTCACGAAGACGGGGACGCCCGCCTCGCCGAGCGGGCGGATCACCGCCAGCAGCATCCCGGGGAGGTCGAGGTCGTGCCCGGCCTCGCCGTGGAACGCACGCCACGGCTCGTCCGCCGGCTCGCCCGCCCGTACGCGCCGGACGACGGTGACGCCGTCCGGTGCCCGGACGACGGCGACCCAGTCGTCGCCCGCGGGCGGCGCCGCGGTCCCGCGCTCGACGACGAGGACGTCGTCGAGCAGGCGGAGCGGCTGGACCGGCGGCGGCATCCGGCAAGCGTACGGCCGGACGCACCGGTGTCCCGGCAGCGGGTCGCCGGGACACCGGTGCCGCGGGCGGACGGCGTCCTCGGCCTAGGAGGTGCTGACCGCGTAGAGCGTGCCGCCGCTGACCGTGACCCCCGTGACGGCCTTGCCGTGCTGCTGCACCCACGTGGTCAGGTCGCTGGACCCGCCGCCGCCCGGGCCGCCGCGCCCGCCGCCGCTGGAGACGAGGACGTACTTCAGCTCGCCGGACCGCACCATCTGCGCGAGCTGGGCGACCGTCGGGCTGTTGTCGCTGCCGCTGAAGCCGCCGATCGTCACGACCGGCTTCCCCGTCTCGATGATCACGTCGGCCGTGGTCTGCGAGCCGCTGGCGGCGAACAGGTACTTCGCGGAGCCCTGGTGGGCCTCGAGGTAGCTGACGACCTCGTCGCTGACGGAGCCGCCGCCCATGCCGCCCCCGCCGCCGCCGGGCCCACCCTGGCCGGCCGCGGCGGACGCGGACCCGGTGCCGCCCGACGTCGTCGTGCCGGGCGGCAGCGCCGTGGACGACCCGTTGCCGGAGGCGGCCGAGCCGGAGCCCGCGGTGCCCGACGGGGCCGCCCCGCCGGTCGGCGCACCCGAGGGCGGGGCGCCCTGCGTGCCGGAGGGCGGGGTGCCCATCCGGCCGCCGGGCCCGCCCTGACCGCCGCCGCGCATGCCGCCGGGACCGCCCATGCCGCCCTGCGACGCGCTCGCCGGGCCGGCGAGGACGTTGTTGCCGTTCAGGGACCGGCCGGCGCTCGCGACCGCGTAGGACGCGGGGCCGACCGCGACGGCGAGGACGCCGGTGACCGCGGCGACGACCGCGAGCCGGCGCATCGCCGTCCCGGGCCGGCGCAGGCCGACCGACGCGAGGACGGCGAGGCCCGCGAGCACCGGCACCGCCACGCGGAGCCAGGGCTGGAAGTCGGCGGCGCGGCCGAGGAGCTCGACGGACAGCCACGCGGTGCCCGCGACGCCGACCGCCAGGGCGACGTGCGCGACGACGGACGTGCGGGCCGCGCGGAACAGGAGCACGAGGCCGACGGCGGAGAGCCCGGCGATCGCCGGGGCCATCGCGCTCGTGTAGTACGGGTGGAAGATGCCCTTCGCCGTCGAGAAGACGAGCGCGTGGACGAGCATCCAGACGCCGAGCAGCACGATCACGGCGCGGACCTTGTCCGTGCGGGGCGCCCGGCGGGTCAGCCAGAGCGCGGCGACGAGCGACAGCGCGGAGAGCGGCAGCAGCCAGGCGATCTGGGCGCCGACCTGCTCGTTGAACATGCGCCAGATGCCGGCGGTGCCGCCGAACGTCGGGCCACCGCCACCGCCGCCCATGCCGCCCTCGTTCCCGGTGATCCGGCCGAGTCCGTTGTAGCCGAGGATGAGGTTCCAGGCGGAGCCGTCGTCGGACCCACCGATGTAGGGCTTCGAGCCGGGCCACAGCGAGACCGCCGTCGGCCAGGCGGCCGAGACGACCGCCATGACGACGCCGGCGATCGCGAGCTGCCGGATCCGCGTGAGGAGCTTCGGCGGGCCGGCGAGCAGGTAGACCGCGCCCAGTGCCGGGACGATCATCCAGCCCTGCAGCATCTTCGTCATGAAGGCCAGGCCGACGAACACGCCCGCCCAGACCAGCCACGTCGTCCTGCCGCCCTCGACGGCGCGCATCGTGGCGTACGCCGACGCGACGAGCAGGAGGATGAGCAGCGCATCCGGGTTGTTGACGCGGCCGATCGCGACCGTGATCGGCGTGATCGCCAGCAGCGCCGCGGCGAGCAGGCCGGCGGCGGCCGCGGCGGAGCTGCCGAGCCGGTCCTGCAGCGCGCGGCGGACCGTGGCGTGGAGGAGCCCGACCGCGGCGACCGTGCAGAGCGCCTGCGGCAGCAGCATGGTGAAGCTGCCGAAGCCGAGCACGCGGGTCGAGAGGCCCATGAGCCAGATCGAGAGCGGCGGCTTGTCGACCGTGATGAACGAGCCGGGGTCGAGCGACCCGAAGAACAGCGCCTTCCACGACACCGACGCCGACTTCACCGCTGCGGCGTAGTACGTGTTCGAGTAGCCGTTCCCGGAGAGGTTCCAGAGCAGCAGGAGCGCGGCGCCGGCCAGGACGGCGAGCAGCGTCGGACGGATCCACGCCGGATCGCCCTCGCGGCCGCGGACGAGGGTCTGCAGGCGGCCGCGACCGGATGCGTCGTCGCCCAGAGCCGCCGGACCGCCGCCACGGGTCGTGGTCGCGTCCGGCGCGGGGGCGTCGACGGGCCGTCCCGGCGGAGGCGTCGCTCCGGCGGGGTCGTCGGCGGTCCGGGGCGGGGTCGCGACGGCGAAGCGCCGCTGGCCGCCGAGCGGCGTGGTGCGCGGTCGGCGCGGACGGCCGCGACCGGGAAGGACGGAATCGAACATGCGCGCCACGATCGAGGACCGCCGTGGGCGGCCCGTGAGCGTTCGCTGGGAAGGCGCTGGGAGCGCCGGGACCGCGGTCAGCGCTTGGTGATCACGACCGGGGTGCCGGGCCGCACGAGGTGCGCCAGGTGGCGGGCCGCGGAGTTGTCCAGGCGGATGCAGCCGTGCGAGCGGGCGGTGCCCAGCGGATCACCGAGCGCCGCGGGACCGCGGCCGTGCAGCGCGATCGTGCCCGGGCCCCCGCCGTAGTCGTCGAGCACCTTCGACCGGGCGGTCAGGTGCATGGCCAGGGGCCCGATGAACCCGGTGGGGTCGCGCTGGCGCTGGATCTCGTAGATCGCGAACCGGCCCGTCGGCGTGGGCGTCGCCTTCGCCCCGACGACCGCCCGGAACCGCGAGACGACGCGGCGTCCGCGCAGCAGCTCGACCCGCCGGGCGTTCAGGTGGACCCGGATGATGTACGCGTTGGTGCGGACGATCGCGGCGCTGGAGAGGATCCAGCCGGTCCGGCCGTTCGGCCGGCCGGGCAAGAGCACCCGCAGCCACTCGCGCCCCGTGTCGTCGATGCGGCGCTCGAGCACGAGCAGCCGGACCGAGTTGCGGATGTGGGTCGTCAGCGGGCGCAGCGAGGTCCGGATCCCCGAGCTCAGCCGCGGCGCGAACCGCACGCGGGTGGTCCGGGTCAGCTGCGCGTTGCGGGACGGCCTGGTGGAGTCCGACCACGCCCACGGCCCGTCGCCGGGGAAGGCCGGGTTCCGGACGGGCGCGGCGGCGCCGGGGGTGGGTGGGGCCGGGGTCGTCGTCGTGGCGGACGACGGTGCGGTCGTGACCGTCCTGATCGACGGGGTCCGCGACGTCGTCGTGCTCGACAGGGTCGCCGTCGTCGTGGCCGGTCCGCGACCGGCCGGCGCCCCGGCGACGGCCGTGGCCGCCGTCCCGACGACCATCGCGCCGCCGGTCAGCGCGATCAGGGCCGGACCCGACCCCGGAACGCGGCGACGCCGGGGACGCGGTGCGTTCCCCGGCGTCGCCGGCCGTTCGCGGGCCCCTCGCGGGGCCCGAGGAGCGGAGTCGGTCACCCGGTCACGCCGCCGTTGCCGGAGGTGCCGGGGCCCGGGAGGACCCGCACGGAGCGGGTGGCCTTCTTGCTCAGCTCGTTCGGGGCGATGACCCGCACCGAGTTCTTGAGCGTCTTGGACTTCGTGGCCCGCTCGGCGCGGACGGTCACCGTGAACGTCCGCGTCCTGCCGGCACCGAGGGAGCCGATCGTGACGCACGCCTTGCGGCCCGTGACCTTCAGCGGCGAGGCCTTCTCGAAGACGAGGCCGCGCGGGAGGGTGTCGCAGACGGACACCTTCTTGACGGTCTTCTTCGTGAAGTTCTTCACCCGGATCGTGAAGTTCACGCGGGAGCCGCCGCGCACCGACGTGGCGGACGCGGTCTTCTTCACCGTCAGCGACGAGGCGAGGCGGCGCACCGAGGTGTCCGCGACGTCCGACTCGGCCGGGACCGCCGGGCTGCCCGTCGCGACCGCGGTGGCGGCGTTGTCGAACTTGCCGGGCGTCGTGACCCGCAGGGCGACGGTCACCTGCGCCGTCGCACCGGGCGCCAGATCACCGAGGTCGCAGGTGATCGGGGCCTTGGCGGAGCACGTGCCGACCATCGGCTTGACGGACACGAGCGTGGCGGCGCGGGACGGGACGTCCGTGACGCGGACGGCCCTCGCGACGCCTTGGCCCTTGTTCGTGACCGTGATCCGGTAGGTGAGGATCCGGTTCACCTCGACCGTCTTGTTGATCAGCACCTTGTCGATCGTCAGGTCGGCCTGCGGCTCGGCGGCCGGCGGGTTCGCCGGTGCCGGGTCGATCGCCAGCGGCGTCTCCGCGGAGGTGTTGTCGGCCGGATTGGCGTCGGGATCGCTCGCCGCCTGGACCGATGCGGTGTTGACGACCGTCCGGACCTGGTCGGCCCGGACCCGCAGCAGGATCTGGGCGCGCCCACCCGAGGCCACCGTTCCGAGGGCGCAGCGCACCGTGCGGCCGGAGACCGAGCAGTCGCCCTGGGTCGTCGTGGCCTGCAGGAGCGTGACGCCCTCCGGCAGCGTGTCCGAGACGACCGTGCCGTTCGCCTCGTTGGGTCCGCGGTTGACGACGTCCAGGGTGTAGATCGCCTCACCGCCGACGGGCACCCGGCCCGGCGTCACCGACTTCGTGATGCCGAGGTCGATGAGACGGCCGATCGTGGTCGACGCGGTGGCGTTGTTGTTCCCCGGCGCCGGGTCGGGCGTCGCGGACGAGATCGTCGCCGGGTCGGCCAGGGTCGTCCCTGCAGCGGCGGGGTCGACGACGCCGGTGAAGACCAGCGGGATCGAGGCTCCGTCGGCGAGCGTCGGACGCGCGCAGGTGATGAACTGCCCCGCGCGGGTGCAGTCCGCGGCCCCGGTCGTGATCTGCACGTTCGAGACGTTGTCCGGGATCCGGACGGTGAACGTCGGCGAGGTCGCCGGGCTCGGACCGTTGTTCCTGCCCGTCACCGTCCAGGTGACCGTCTCCCCGACGGACGCGCTGGCCGGCGCCGTGTTCGTGACCTGGAGGTCGGCGCTCGGCGCGACCGTGACGTCCGCCGTCTTCGGCGGGTCGTTCTTGTTGATGTCGACCGCGACGGGATCCGTCGTCGTGGAGACGACGCTGTTCCTGATCGTCGTCCCGGCCGCCGCGTTCGTCGGGCGGACGGTGATGGTCCGGGTCTCCGACGCGCCCGAGGCGAGGGCACCGATGTTGCAGGTGACCGTGCCGGCGACGTTGGAGCAACCCGCGCCCGCGCCGACGAACGTGGTGTTCGTCGGGAGGGTGTCGACCAGCTGCACGCCGGTGGCGTCGTTCGGCCCGTCGTTGCGGATCGTCACGTCGAACGTCGTCGCCTGGTTCGGCGCGACCGTCGTGTCACGCGCGGTCTTCGACAGGACCAGCTTGTAGCGGCGGCCGATCGGGGTCTGCACGATGGCGGTGTTGTTGCCGAGGTTCGGGTCGGCCGTGGCCGACGAGATCGTCGCCATCGCCGTCGCGGTCTTGCCCGCCAGCGGCTCCTGGACGACGCCGCGGATCGCGGCGATGTCCGTCTGCGCGTTCGCGAACGGGCCGGTGACGGTGCAGGTCACGACCTGGCCGCTGACCGAGCAGTTCGGTGCGGTCGTCGTGATGTTCCCGATGCCCGCGGGCAGCGTGATCGAGTAGGTCGTGCCGATCGCCGGGTCCGGGCCGTTGTTGCGGGCCGTCAGGGTCCAGGTGATCGGGTCACCGACGTTCGCCGAGGCGACGTCGGGCACGTTCGTGATCGCGAGGTCGGCCGCGGCGACGAGCGGGAGGCGCGCCGTCGAGCTGTTGTTGCCCTGGAACGGGTCGTCCGTGTCGCTCGTGACCGTCGCGGTGTTCACCGCGGTGCCCGACGAACCGGCGGCGACCTTGACGACGAAGGTCCGGGTCGCGTTGCCGCCGGCGGCGATGGTGCCCATCGGGCAGCTCACCGTCTGGCCGACGTTGGTGCAGCCGTCGGTGCTGCTGTCGAAGGTCAGCGACGCCGGGAGGATGTCCGTGGCGCGGGCGTTGACCGCGGCGCTCGGGCCGGCGTTGTCGGCCCGCAGCGTGACGGTGGCCGTCCCGCCGACGCCGACCGCGGCGTTCGTCGAGAAGGACTTCGCGATGCCGAGGTCGGCGACGGCGCCGATGGTGGTGACCGCCGTCGCGGTGTTGTTCGCCGTGTTCGGATCGGCGGTCGTCGAGTCGGCGGACGCCGTGTTCGTGACCAGGCCACCGGCCGCGGAGGTGCCGGTGATGGTGACCGTCGCCGTCGCGCCCGAGGCGAGGGACGCGCCGGTGCAGGCCACGCGGGCGGTGGTCGTGTCGCAGGTCAGACTCCCGGCACCCGACGCCGCCACGTTCGTGACGTTGAAGTTCGCCGGGACCGGATCGATCAAGGTGATGTTCTGCGCGGTGTCCGGGCCGTTGTTCTTCAGCGTGAGCGTGAAGTCGTACGGCGTGCCGGCAGCCGGGGAGGCCGCCGGGGCGACCTTCGTGAGGACCAGGTCGGCGCTCGGCGCGACGACGAGCTGGGACGACGACGTGTTGTTCGCCGCGTTCGGGTCCGTCACCGGGCTGGAGACGGTGGCCGTGTTGGTGACGGTGCGGGGTGCGCCCGAGACGGTCGCGGTGACCGTGACCGTCGCGCCCTCGCCGCTCGGGATCGTCCCGAAGGTGCAGGTGATCGCGTTCGTGCACGTGCCGCGCGTGGACGTGACGTTCGTGACCGTCAGGCCGGCCGGGACGGTGTCCTGGAGCGTCGCGGCGGTCGCTGCCGACGGGCCGTCGTTGCGGACGTCCATCGTCCACGTCACGGTGCCGCCGGCGGTCGCCGTGGCCTGCCCGAACTTCTTGACGACGTCGAGGTCGGCGCGGTTCGTGCCGGTGCCCGTCGCGGTGCCGGTGTTGTTCGTCGTGTTGCTGTCGTTCCCGCCGGCCACGGTCGTCGTGTTCTGGACGGTGCCGGGCAGGTTGTCGGCCGCGGTGACGTCGACGATGATCGGCGGGTAGCCGGCCCCGGCCGCCAGCGCGTCGGAACGGGTGCAGGTGATGGTCGTGCCCGCGACGTTGCAGGTCCACCCGTTGCCGCTGGCGCCCTGGATGCTCTGGAACGCCGCCGGGTCCACCACGTCGGTCACGGTGACCGCCGGGGGGCTGCTCGAGGGGGCGCCGCCGGAGTTCGTGACGTTCAGCGAGAAGCGGACGGGCTGGCCGGCCGTGATCGCGCCGGACGTGACCGTCTTGGAGATCTGGAGGTCGGGGGCGCGGACGAGCGTCGAGGCGATGGGCGTCGGGACGTCGGTGAATCCGACGCCGCTGGTCGCGGCGCGGTAGCCGGCCTGCGCCTGGTTGTCGATGCGGGTGTTGTCGCCCACCCCGGCGTTCACCGTGACGTCGAAGGTCATCGTCGCCGTCTGGCCGACGGCGATCGTCCCGCCGGTCGTGCCGTTGCCGCCCGTGCCGGGCCGGAAGCGGACGGTGCGGTTCGCGGCGTCGTACTCGCCCGCGTCGGCGTCCGCCGCGTTCGTGATGGTCTGGGTCGCGCCCGGGCTCGTGATCCGCAGTGATCCGTCGACCAGCGTCGTGTTGCCCGGGAGCGGATCGTCGACGCGCATGCCGGCGGCGGCGTCGCCGCCCGTGTTCTCGTACGAGACCGTGTAGCGGAGCGTGTCGCCGGGCCGCGTGGCGCCGGTCGAGCGCGTGAGGTTCTGGACGGTCTTCCGCGGCGTGAACTTCGGCGCGTAGAGCTCCGTCGCGAGAGTCACGACGTGGGGGGCGAAGACGTCCTGCGTCGTGCCGAGCTTGATCGACGCGCTGGTGGCGCTGTTCCCGAGCCGGCCGGTGGCGTCGAAGATGTCGGCGTCGTAGCCGAAGGTGTTGACGTAGTCCGGGGTCATGCCGCTGCGCCGGACGCCGAGCGTGGTCTGCGTGCTGTTGAAGAAGTTGGTCGCCGGGTTCGCCGCGTCCGTGAGGTTCTGCCCGTTGAGCTGCGCGTAGTCGCCCTGGATGCCGTAGTCGCCCTCGTAGGCGATGATGCCGAGCTTCGTGTTGACCGCGCCGGTCGGGGGCGTGAGGAAGCCGGTGACGTTGATCGTCGGCTGGTTCGTCGTGTTGACGGTCTCGAAGCCGTCGAAGACCGAGAGGTTGCGCGCCGGCTCGTTCGGGTCCTTCGTGACGATCACGAGCGACCAGCCGCCGTAGGAGTCGTTCACCGTGGCGCTCGGCGAGGACGGCGAGAAGATCGGGATGCCGCCCGCCGTGTACACGCCTCCGCCGGCCGCCTTGACGATGCTGGTGACGTCCGCGAAGCCGGCGTACCCGTTGACGTGTCCCGGAGTGCCGTTGCCCACCGGGGCACCCTGGTCGAACTGGCTCGCGGCGACCGTCTGGAACGCGCCGCCCGGAGCGCGGAGCTGGATCGTCTGCGCCACGCTCGGGTTGGTCGTACCGCTCGTCGAGCCGGCGTCCCCGCCCCAGTAGAGGCCGGCCCAGAGGACCTGGGCGCCCGTGGGGAGGTTGAAGGTGGAGCTCGAGGAGTTCGCCGTGTTGCCGGAGCCGATGCCCGCGACGTTGACCAGCTGGTTCGGGACGAGGTTGTTGTAGAGGTTGTTCGTCCCGCCCCGGCCGGCCGGCTGGCAGGGCAGGCTGCCCGTGGCCGCCGACGAGACCGACCCGTCGGCGCACGTCGACAGCGTGTTGCTGACGTACGTGATGTCGCCGGTGTCGTTCGTCTGGAACCGGGGTGTGTTGAACGCGCGCGTCGCGGCTGATGCCTCGGCCGCGGAGACGCCCGCGATGCCCGCGACGAGGGTGGCGAGGAGCGCGAGGCGCCGGACGAGCGACCTCGAGCCTCGGGACCGGGTCGGGTCGGGATCCGCCTCGGGATCGGTGGACGGGTTGGACGGACGCATGGCCACACACCACGCACCTGGCTTCTTCATGGCGGCTTTATACCTCCGGTCCACCACGATCGGGGGAGAAATTGGGATCTGTCTCGGTTCTCCGCGATCGGGAGATTTCCGGTAGGGCTTGGGTGGTCGACGTGTGACGACCCTCCGGAGCGCGTGCACCGTCGACCGCCCGGACCCGCGAGGATTCGCGGATTCCCCGTGCCCATCGGACGTTCCCCCGACAGGTGGACCATGGATCGCGACGGCGGCGCGCGCCGCGCGCCGCAACCACGACCGGGCGCGAAGGTCGTCGAACGCGGGCGTTCCGCACCTGAAACGAGACGCTGCGACCCGTCGTCGGACGCCGCGCGGACGCGGACCGGCCGGACACCCATGCTCCACGCGGGGGAGGTCGGCGGGCCCTCGGACGGACGCGTCGCCCCTCCCCGGCATGCTTGTTCCGGGGCGGACGGTGCGCCCCGAGGGCCGCACCGACCGGTCCGGCCGACCGCGACGCGGCCGATCGCCACACCCGGGTGATACACCTTTTCACCGGGGTGATTCCGAGTCTTCGACCCCACCCATGCAGGCCCCGTGCACGGCGCGACGGCGACGGAAGGCGCGCGGCACCACCCCGCCCGCCCACACACTGAACCTCGACCTGACATTGATGCATTCGCCCCTCCGGCGCTACCGCCCACCGCGGTCTCCCGGAGCGCGGCCACGCCGTCCTCTGGAGCTCGCGTCGGCGGCGTGCCCGGAGGACGCGGACCGTGCCCGTCGCCCGCACGCCGCCCTGCTGGCGGACGTCGGCGCCGGGTCCGTCCGACCGACCCGGCGCGGGACCGGGCCCTGGCGCACCCGGGTCCTCGGCACCGAGCGGCACACGCCCCGTCAGCCCGCGGCGCGGATGGCGCTCGCGAGGCCCTGCAGGTCGTAGAGGCCGTCGACCGACGGGACCTGCTTGCCGACCTCCTGGACCAGCGCCATGATCTTCGTCGCGCCGACCCGGCCGCCGCTCGCGCCGCCGCCGCCCGGGCCGCCCTGGCCCGTGCTCGAGGCGAGGACCCAGCGGATGTTCCCGTTCTCGACCTGCTGGGCGAGCCACTCGGCGGTGACCGCGCTCTCGCTGCCGGAGAAGCCGCCGATCCCGGCGACCTCCACGGTCGACGACCCGGTGCCCGACAGGATCGAGGCCGCCGCGCTGCTCTGGCTGGAGACGCCGATCGTGCCGCCGCCCTGGGTCGCCGCGTACGTCACCGCCGCGGTGAGCTCGGTCGAGTTGCCGCCGAACATGCCGCCGCCACCCATCCCGCCGCCGGGGCCGCCGTTCGTCGCGCCACCGGTCGTCCCGGAGGAGGTGCCCGTGGACGAGGTCGTACCGGGCGGGAGCGCCGAGGCCGAGGCGCCGGACGACGTCCCGCCGGCTGCCGACGACCCCGCGGGGGAGCCGGTGGCACCCGGCATCGCCGGGGGCGTGCCCATGCTCGACGTGCCGCCGGGGCCGCCCGCGCCGCGCATGCCGCCCCGCTGACCGCCGGGACCGCCCATGCCGCGCCCGCCGCCCGGACCGCCCATCCCCATGCCGGACGACTCGGGGCCGCCCGCGGGGAAGGTGCTCGAGGTCGCGTGCCCGAGGGTCTGGACCGCCCAGGCGCCCGGGGCCGTCAGCAGCAGCGCGACGATCGCCGCCAGGACCGCGTTCCGCGCCCGGGCCCCGCCGCGGCCGACCGCGAGGGCCAGCGACGCCAGGACGCCGCCGACGATCAGGACCGGGGCGATCCACTCCATGTCCGTCGCGCTGTCGTGGAGGACCACCAGCTCGGTGGCGACGCCGGCGAGGATCAGCGCCGGGCCGAAGGCACGGAGGACGATGCGGTCGGAGGCGGCCGTCCGACGTCCGGCGGCCCGGGAGGCCGGCGCCGCGTCGCCCGTCGACGCGTGGGCGATGGCCGTCGCCGACCCCGTGATGTCGGTCCCGGCGACACGGTCGCGACCGCGACCGATCCGGACCGCCCCGGCGCCCTGGGTCGCGACCGTCCCGATGCCGGCGCCGACCATGGCGGCGACGAACGGGGCGAGCAGCGACACGTAGTACGGATGGAAGATGCCCGCGGCGCGGGAGAACGCGACGGCGGTGACGAGGAAGGCGCCGCCCATCGCCAGCAGGAAGCCGGTGCGGGCGTCCGTGCGTCGCAGGCGGGTCAGGAGCAGGAGCCCCAGGCCCGCGACGAGCGCGGTCCCGATGAGCCAGCCGGCCTGACCGCCGAGCGCGGCGTTCAGCAGGCGGAACGGTCCGGCGTCCCCGCCGAAGACGCCGCCCATGCCGCCACCGCCGCCACCCATGCCGCCGGCGTTGCCGGTCGCCGCGGTCGCCGGCCCACCGGACTGCCCGAAGAGGCGGCCCAGGCCGTTGTAGCCGAAGATCAGCGACCAGATCGAGTTGTCGTTCGTGCCCGAGATCCACGGGCGCGACCCGGCCGGGGTCAACCACATGAGCATCGGCCAGGCCAGGCCGACGACTGCGGCGACGGCACCGAAGACACCGAGCTGGCGGACGGCCTTCAGGCGCCCCTGCGGCGCGATCCACATCCACGCGGCGACGATGCCGGGGACGATCGTCAGCGCGGCGGCCATCTTCGTCTCGAAGCCGAGGCCGATCATGAGACCGGACAGCGCGAGCCAGCGCGTCCTCCCGTCCTCGAGCGCCCGCACCAGGAACCACAGCGCGGCGACGGAGCAGAGGATCAGCAGCGCGTCGGGGTTGTTGTGGCGCGAGATCGCGACGGCGATCGGGGTCAGGACGAGTGCGAGGCCCGCGACGCCACCGGCGACGCGGCCGAAGACCCGGCGCGCGACGTCGTAGGTCAGGCCGACGGTCGCGACGCCCATCAGCGCCTGCGGCACGAGGTACGACCAGGTGTTGAAGCCGAACAGCCGGACCGAGAGCGCCTGGACCCAGAGGGCCAGCGGCGGCTTGTCGACCGTCTGGACGCCGGCGGCGTCGAACGAGCCGTAGACGAACGCGTGCCAGCTCGTCGACATCGACTTGACCGCGGCCGAGTAGTAGTCGTTGGCCTGGCCGTTGATGCCGAGGTTCCAGAGGTTCAGGACGCCCGCGAGGACGAGGAGCGCGAGGAGCTCGGGGCGTGCGCGCAGGGCGAGGGCGATCCGGGCGAGGCGGCCGCGGTCGGCGTCGTCGGTCGCGTGGGGGGCGGCGACCTCGTGGTCGTCGCCCGGGGCGACGGGGTCGTGGTCGTCGCCGGATCGGCGGCGCCAGGGGAGCGGCGGTGTCTGGGTGGCCATGAAGAGGTCTCGGGGTGGGGTTCGGAGGCGATGGGTCGGGGTGCGGCCCGATGTCGTGCGGTCACGATCGCCGGGGGACGCGGGAGCGCCCTGGGTGCGTCCAGGGCGATCGCTGGGAGGCGCGGCGCGCCCCCGCGGGTCAGCGGCCGGCGCGCTCGGCGACCGGTGCGACGGGGGGCCGGCGGGGGCCGGCCGTCGCCGCGTCCTGCGGTGCCGGACGCCCGAAGACCCAGAACCGCAGCGCGAGGTACCGCGAGACGGTCGCCAGGACGCCGGCGGCGACGAGGACGGCGAGCTCGACGGCGTGCCCGGGGGCCCGGTCGACGAGGTGCAGGACGCCCAGGGCACCGCTGGTCAGGAGCACCGTCAGGACGAAGACGGCGCCGCCCTGCGCGTGGTGCTTGACGAGGTTCTCGCGACCCTTCACGCGGAAGGACCAGCGGCGGTTGGCCTGGGTGTTGCCGACCGCGGTGATCGCGAGGGCCGCGATGTTCGCGACGGCGGCGCCGAGCTCCGGGCGCAGGACGAGGTAGAGGATCGCGTAGGCGATCGTGGAGACGACGCCGATCGCGAGGAAGCGCACGACCATCGATCCCGCCCACCCCGCGGCCAGGAGCCGCGCGACGCCCTTGAGGTCGTCGGTCGCGGTGCGGACGATGTCGACGGAGGAGTCGGGGTCGTCGATCCAGTCGACCGGGACCTCGTGGATCCGCAGGCCGTCGCGCTGGGCGAGGACCAGGAGCTCGGTGTCGAAGAACCACGCCTGGTCCTGGACCTGCGGCAGCAGCTGCTGCGCGGCGTCGCGGCGGATCGCCTTGAAGCCGCACTGGGCGTCGGAGAACCGGGCCTGCAGCGACATGCGCAGGATCTGGTTGTAGGCGCGGGAGATGAATTCGCGCTTCGGACCGCGGACGACGTTGGAGTCCCGCGCCAGGCGCGTGCCGATCGCCAGGTCGCTGTGGCCGGAGATCAGCGGGGCGACCAGGGGCAGCAGCGCGTTGAGGTCCGTCGAGAGGTCGACGTCCATGTAGCAGAGGACGTCGGCGTCGCTCGAGGACCAGGCGGCGCGCAGCGCGCGGCCCCGGCCCTTCTCGGCGAGGTCGAGCAGCTCGACGCCCGGGAGGTCGTCGGCCAATGCGCGGGCGACCGCGGCGGTGGCGTCGGTCGACGCGTTGTTCGCCACGACGATCCGCCACGGGAACGGGAACGCGGTGCTCAGGTGCTCGTGGAGCCGGCGGATCGAGCCCGGCAGCGCCGCGGCCTCGTTGTGGACGGGGACGACGATCTCGACGGCCGGGGGCGTGGCCGGCACGAGACCGTCGCGGCGGGCGGCGGGGAGGGTCGCGGAGGTCATGCAGCCAGGGTGCGCCCGGCCCGCGTGAGCGGACTGGGGCGACCCTGAGCGGAACCTGGGACCGTCGAAGAGCCGGCGAAGAGCCCGGCCCGTGATCCGGCCGCGGGCCGGTCCGGCGCTCTACGGCGTGGTGAGCGTGCCGTCCGGCGGGGTGGTCGTGTCCGTCCCGCCGTCGGTCGACGTTCCGCCCTGGCTCTGCAGCTGCGAGACCTGGTCCTCGAGGTCGGAGACCTTCGACTTCAGGTCGTCGATGGCGCCCGACTGGTCCGAGGACCCGGAGTCGGTGCTCGACGCCTTCTTCACGTCGCCCTCCAACTGGTCGACCTCGTCGGACAGCGAGGAGACGCTGCTCTTCGTCGCCCGGTCGCCGAGGCGGTCCTCGAGCTTCGTCACGCGGCTGCGCAGCGCGGCCGGCGTGCTGCCGCCGGTGCCCTCGTCGTCGCTCCCGCCCGTCGCCAGCGCCACGCCGGCGACGACGAGCGCGAGGACCGCCACGAGCGCCATCGCGGTGAGGAGGTTCCGGGTCGTGCGGAGCCGCTCCTCGAGCGTGGTCAGGCGGTGCTCGTCGGCGTCGCGCCCGCCGGGGCCGCCGAAGTCGCCGCCCCCGCCGCCGCCGCCGTAGTCGCCACCGCCGCCGTAGCCCCCGGGAGGACCCCCGCCGGCCGGACGGACGGGCTCCCTCGGCCGCGCCGGCACGGGCTCGCGCGGCAGTTGACGCGTGGGCGACTCGTCGTAGCTCATGCGGACGCCTTTACCCGTCCGGGCGGGGCGGCCACCGCGCGGTGGCCGCCCGTCAGCCGCCGGGGGTGCCGACCGCGAGGCTGCCGCCGCTGACGATCAGGGGCGTCGGCCCGCCGTGGCCGCAGCCCACCGTGGGGGCGAGCGCCACCGGGACCGGCGAGAAGCTGAAGTGCCCGAGGCCGCCGTCGGCGTCGCCGTCGACCGTGATCAGGACGCCGCCGAAGAGCGCGGCGACCGGGGCCGGCGAGGAGTCCTTCAGCGGGTAGTAGATCGTCGCCTGGTCGCCCGCGGCGTCCAGGCACGTCACCGGGCCCTTGAACTCGAACGGCACGAGGCCGCCGACGCCGATGATCGACGCCAGGGACCCGGTGGCCTTGAACTCACCGGAGACGACGCCGGCCGCGGTCCGCTTCGCGTCGACGGAGAACCCGATCGGCCCGGACTCCAGCGTGCCCTTCAGCGTCTGCGACCCGTCGGTGGTCCGCACCGCGTGGATGCCCCGGACGGTGTCGGCCGGAGCGGACGGACCGGTCGGGGCCGCGGTGGTCGGTCCGACGACCCGCACGTAGGTGCTGCGGCCGCCCAGCGTCACGCGGTAGTCCCCGGCGGCCGAGGTGCCGAGCTTCCGGCTGGTGGCGACCTTCCGGCGGACCGTCGTCCCGAAGCGCCCGTCGCGGCAGGTCGAGATCCGCAGCGTGACGGCCTTCCTCGACCGCCGGCTCGCGCCCGTGCGGACGAGCCGCAGCCGGACCGTCGCGCCGCGGGCGACGGTGATCGCGCGGCGCTGGACCCCGCAGACGGTCGTGGCGGCGGCGGTGCCACCCGACGCCTTCACGGTCGTCGCGGCCCCCGCCGGCGGCGCGACCGCGGCGAGCGTCCCGGTCGCGATGAGGATGCCGGCGACGCCCGTACGGCGCATGGAGCCCATGACCCACCATACGTCCGGCAGCCCCGACCGGACGCCCATCACACAAGGGCGTCGCCTCGAGAAACCTCCCGCGGCGCCCGTGGGCCGGATACCGTACGCCCCCGAACGGAATTGCAGCCCGAGGAGTGCATCGCGTGACCGACGTGCAGATCACCTACGTGGGCGGCCCGACCGTCCTGATCGAGGTCGGGGGGTGGCGGATCCTCACGGACCCCACGTTCGACCCGCCCGGCAAGCGGTACTTCTTCGGCTGGGGCACGGCGTCGAAGAAGCTCCAGGGCCCGGCCGTGGCGTTCGACGACCTCGGCCCGATCGACGCCGTCCTGATCTCGCACGACCACCACGGCGACAACCTCGATCCGACCGGCCGCGAGCTGCTGCCGCGGATGGGGCAGATCGTCACGACCGCGCCGGGCGCCAAGCGGCTGGGCGGCGATGCGCTCGGCCTGCAGCCGTGGCAGACGACGACGCTGGCCGCCGAGGGCAAGGAGGACATCGAGATCACGGCCACCCCGTGCCGGCACGGGCCTCCCGGCTCCAAGCCGATCGTCGGCGAGGTCGTCGGCTTCGCCCTGAAGTGGGCGGGGCAGGAGCACGGCGTCCTGTGGATCACCGGCGACACCGTGCTCTACGACGGGGTCCGCGAGGTCCCGAAGCGGCTCGACGTCGGCACCGTCGTGGTCCACATGGGCGGCGTCACGTTCCCGTGGCTGTCCGGCCCGCTGCGGTACACGATGAACGCCCAGGAGGCCGTCGAGCTCTGCGGCGCCCTGGACCCGACGACGATCGTGCCGATCCACTTCGAGGGCTGGAAGCACTTCCGCCAGGGCCGGTCGGCGGCGAAGACCGTGATCGGGGCGTCCCCGCTGGCGGGGCGCACGCGGTGGCTCGAGCCGGGGACCGCCGAGAGCATCGCGGTGTGATCGGGATCCCCGGAGGCGGCGGCGGACCGACGCCGCGGTGCGGGCGGGGCGCGTGAGCCCCGCCGGGCGCCCGGCCCTGACGTCCCCGGACGCCTGGGCCGCCGCGGCGCTGGACGACATCGAGGAGGCCGGGGTCCGTGGCCTGTCGGTGCAGTCCGTCGCCCGGCGGCTGGGCGTCAGCAAGGGCGGGCTCTACCACCACTTCGCCGACCGCCGGGCGCTGTTGCGGGCCGCGCTGGAGCGGTGGGAGCGCCGCCAGGTGACCGAGCTGTCCGTCCGCTTCGACGCCGTGGAGGACCCGCGGCGCCGGCTGCACGAGCTGCTCGTCTACGCCTGCGTCGAGATGGCGCCGACGGTGATCCTCCAGTTCATGGCCGGCGCGGAGGACCCGGACGTGGCGGCGGTGCTCGAGCGCTCCGCGGTCGCGCGCGTCGCGCACCTGCGGCGGATCTTCGTCCAGCTCGGCCTGCCCGAAGACCTCGCCCAGCACCGGGCGGTGATGGCCTACAGCCACTACCTCGGCCTGGCCCAGCTGCGGACCCAGACGCCGGAGGTCCTCGCCACCGAGGACCTCGTGCTCGAGCACGTCGCGGTGCTCGAGGCGGCCCTGCTGGCCGGGGTGCCGCCGGGTCAGTCCTGCGGGGTCGTGTAGGCCGCGATCGTCCGGTCCGCGCGCCGGCGGGCCTCGGCGGGGTCCGCCCCGCCCTGGACGTCGGCGTCGTGCCACGACTCGCCGCTGACCCGCAGGAACCGCAGGCCGTCGTCCTCCCCCGCCCACGCCGCCGCCTCGGCCGGGTCGAGCGCGCCGCCCGGCGAGAGGTGGAGCGCCAGTCCGAGGACCGAGAGGTCCCAGCCGATGCCCGTGGCGCCGGGGCCGTACTGCACCCAGGTGTCGTCGGCGGGATCGGAGTGGTGCTCGAGGACGAGGCGGGCGCGGTCGCCGCCCTCGGCCTCGACCCGCACGACGATCCGGCTCGTCGCACCGCCGAACTCCCAGGTCGCCGTGAACGTGCGCGGCGCGTCGCACGACTCGATCGTCCCGCCGGCGTTGCCCTGCAGCTGGTACCGGCCGCCCTCGGCCAGGCGGCCCTCGACGGGCAGGAACCAGCGCGGGATCCGCTCCGGGTTCGTGCAGGCGTCCCACAGGTCGTCGGCCGTGGTCGCGTACGACTGCTCGACCGAGAGGACGTGGACCTCGCCCGACGCGGTCGTGCGCCGACCGACCCGGCGCTCCACCGCGTCGATCTGCTCCGTGACGTCGATCATGGGGTTCCCGTCCTCCTCGTCGTGGTCCGCGCCGGCGCCCCGCCGGCGCGGCGGGCGGGCCGGCGACCGCGGACCCGGCGGCGACCGGCGCCCCGATCCTGCCGGATCCGCCGTGCCCGCGTCTCGGCGGGTCGGCCGCATCCGCCGCCCGCCGCCCGCCGCTCGCTGACCGCCCGCCGCTCCTGGACAGGGCGCTTCCCAGCGGCGACGATGGCCCGGTGGCTCTCGACGTCGCCACCACCCTCCCCCGCCCGGAGCTCGCCGGCCACGTCGGCCGGCTCTCGGGCGTGCGGTCGAGCGGAGCGCCCGAGCGGCGCACGGAGCCCGCGATCCCAGGAACCGCGCTGATCCTGGCGCTCGAGCACGAGTGGCGGATCGGCGCGGCGCCGGATGCGCCGCTGCGCCGCCGGCGCTCGTTCGCGGGCGGGATCGCCCTCGGGCCCGCGGCCTCGGAGCACGCCGGCGACGTCCACGTGCTGCAGGTCGATCTCACGCCGCTCGGGACCTCCTCGGTGCTCGGCGTGCCGGGCGCGGCGCTGGCGGGCGAGGTCGTCGCGTTCGAGGACGTCGTCGGGGAGCGCACGGCGGCGGAGCTCGTCGAGCGCCTGGCGAGCACCGCCGGGTGGCCCGGGCGCTTCGGGCTGATGCAGGACTGGCTCGGCCGACGCGTCCGGGACGCCCGTCCCGGACGCCCCGACGTCGCCTGGGCCGTCGGGCGCCTGGACCGGACCGGCGGGCTCCTCCCGATCGACGAGCTGCGCCGCGAGCTCGGGTGCTCACGGCGCCATCTGGCGGCGCGGTTCCGCGAGGAGGTCGGCGTCGGCCCGAAGGCGTACGCCCGCCTCGTCCGCTTCGACCGGGCCCAGCACGCCCTGCGGGAGCGGCCGGACCCGCTCGCCGTCGTCGCGGCGGCCCACGGGTTCAGCGACCAGGCGCACCTGACCCGCGAGGTGCGCGCGTTCGCCGGCGTGACCCCCACCGCGTTCCGGACGCAGGCGCTTCGGTCGACGGCGGACGGGATCCCCGGCGACCGCGGCGAGGCCGGCCCCGGCGACCCGGTCACGTCCGTTCAAGACGCGGCCCGGCAGCGGGCGTAGCGTGGCGCCCATGACCTTTGTCGTCCCCACCCTGCGCATCCGCGACCGTGCGACCCTGCAGCACTGGATCGACGCGTTCGGCCTCGAGCTGACCGCGGTCTTCCCGGAGACCGGGGAGCTCGTCGACCACGCCCAGCTGCGACTCGGCGACGGATGGGTGATGGCCGGCTCGGTGCGCGAGGACGGTCCCGGCCAGCCGCCCGGCACCGGCGCGATGTACTGGGTGCTGCCCGACGCCGCCGCGGTCGACGCGCTGCACGAGCGGGCCGTCGCCGCGGGCGCTGAGTCGACGCGTCCGCCGAACGACCCCGAGTACGGCGGACGCGAGTGCTCGCTGCGCGACCGCGAGGGCAACCTCTGGTCGTTCGGCACGTACGCGCCGGGGGCCGCCGGGTGAGCACCGAGGCGGACGTCCGCGAGCTGGCCCTCGCGCTCCCGGAGACGGTCGAGAAGCCGTCGTACGGGACGCCCGGGTTCCGGGTGAAGGACCGCCTGTTCGCACGGATGTGGGACGGTGAGGACGACGTGCTCGTCGTCTGGACCGGCGGTCCCGAGGAGCAGGAGGGCCTGGTCGCCGCGGACCCCGGCCGCTTCTTCACGACGCCCCACTACGACGGGCACCCCCACGTCCTGGTCCGCCTGGGTGCCGTGGACCGCGAGGAGCTGGCCGGCCTGCTCGAGGACTCGTGGCTGCTCCGCGCGCCGAAGCGGATGCGCGAGGCGTTCGAGGCCGACGCGGGCTGACCGCGCGCCGCACGGGGGGCGCCGGCTGAGCCGGGCGGCGCGGGACGGGGCGGAGCCGGGCGGGGTGCCGGGGTCAGCCCGCCGCGTCCTCCGTCGGCCGCTGGACCAGCCGCGCGATCATCTCGGTCGTCGGGGCCCGCAGGTCGCGGACCGCGTCGGGACCGTCCTCGGCGGCGCGCAGGACGAGCTCGTTGATCGCGCCGACGACCGCGAGCGAGAGCGTGGGGTCGAGCGAGCGGGCGGACGGGTCGATCTCGGAGAAGACGTCGCTCATCCACGCGATCGCGACGGAGAACCGGTCGAGGATGTCGCGGCGGACGAGGCGTCCCTCGGGACCGGCGGACGCGATCTCCAGGAGCGACATGCGCTCGCCGGCGGACGCTGCTGCCATCTCGCCCAGGTACGTCGCCATGAGGAGGGAGAGCCGTTCGCGCCAGGGGGTCGTGCGGTCCTGGCCGAACAGCTCGCGGGCCAGCAGGGTCAGCAGCCGGTCGCTGAGGTCGGAGTACAGCCCGATCAGCGCCTGGTCCTTCTCGGAGAAGTGGTCGTAGACGGTCGTCCGGGACACGCGGGCGGCCGCCGCGATGTCGGCGATCGTCGTCGCGGCGTACCCCTTCTCGGCCAGTGCGGTCGCGAGCCCCGCCAGGATGCGCGCCCGGTTCTTGCGGGACCGCTCACCTGGATCGGGGGACGACGCGGACGCTGACACGGTGCGGATCGTCCCAGACCCCGGCCTCCACCGGGAGCCGACCGTCAGGGATTCGCCGCTGGTGGGACCGGATCGGGACCACCCGGGTGGCCGGCGCCTACGTCGTCGGGGCGGTCGTCGACGACGAGGACGACGACCCGCCCTGCGCCGGCGGCGTGCCCTGGGCGCCGGACGGGGGCGTCCCGCCCTGGCCGCCCGACGGCGGGCCGCCCATGCCGCCGCCCGGCCCGCCCGCGCCGCCCGGACCACCGGTCGGCAGGACGTCGGCGAGGGCCGTCCTCACCTTCGCGGCGGTCGTGCCGAGCTGCTTCGCGATCGCCGCGTACATCGCCGTCCGCGGGTCGGTGCCCGAGCCGCCGGCGGACCCGGAGCCCGGCTGCGCGCCGCCGGCCGTCGGACGTGACGGGCGGGCGGCGGTCAGCGCGGCCTGGAGCTCCGTGCTGGTGACGCCGAGCTCCTTCGCCGCCGCGGCGAGCTTCGTCGTGTCGAGCGCGCCCGGCCCGCCACGGCCCTGCGTCGCGCCCTGGCCGGTGGTGCCGGTGCCCTGCTGGGTGGTGGCGGTCCCCGGCTGCGCGGCCGCCGCGTTGGTGGTGTCGTCGCCCGACGAGCTGCCGCAGCCGATGACGCCGAGAGCGGCGGCACCGGTGACGAGGATCGAGGCGAGCGTCTTCTTGGTGCGGTTCATGTCGCCACGATCCCGTCACCGGCTGGGAGCACCCTGGGTGGCGTCTGGGCGCTCACGGAGACCGCGTGACGCGGGTGACGAGGGCCCGGGCGGGCAGGCACGGATCCAGGGACGAGGCGACGAGCGCAGGCCCTGGTCGGCGCCGACGCCGACGCCGACGCCGACGCCGACGCCGACGCCGACGGCACGATCGGCACGATCGGCACGAGCCCGGCCCCGGCGCGGCCGCGTTCCGGCCGTAGTCCTGGTCCGCATGCGCACGGGGATCCGTCGTCCCCGCGACGAGTATTCCTGGAACTCGCGATCGTGAGATCCAGGAATACCCAGGCAGGAAGTACGACGTTCCGGGGCGTCGGTACGAACGCTGGAGGTCGTCGGCGGGGCACCGGCGACCGCCCGCCTCCGCGGTTCAGCCGCGGGCGCGCAGGCGCAGCGCGAGCGCCGGGCAGGCCTTCGCCGCCCGGCGGGCGTGGTCGCGCAGGGCCGGGTCGGACGCCTCGTCGAGCACGATCGGGAAGCCCCAGTCGTCGAGCACGATGCCCTCCGGGAAGAGCTCGGCGCAGAGGCCGTGGCCGACGCACGCGATCGGGTCGAGGGCGAGCGCCGGCGCGGCCTCGCGGTCCGCTGCCCGCCTCATGCGGCCACCGCCCCGGCGCGACCGTGCGCGGTCGCCGCCGCCCGCCCCGTGCCCGCGCAGGCCGCGCACCGTCCGTGGTGCGCGTGGTCCTCTAGGTCGACGGCGAACAGGCGGGCCGCGCTCGCGATCATGCGGACCGTGCCGGTCGGGTGCGCGCAGGCGCCCCGGCCGTCGACCATCGCGGTCCAGCGGTGCAGGAGCCGCAGGTCGTCCGGCGTGCCGTCGCCGTCGGCCAGGCGCACGAGCACCCCGGCGATCGCCGCGAGACCGTTGACGCACGAGCCGCACTGCCCCGCGGACTGGCCCGACATCCACGACGCGAGGCGCGCCACGGTCCGCACCGGGCACGCGGACGCGCCGAGGGCGATCACGACGCCCGCGCCGACGGACGCGCCGTGCGGCCGGAGGTCGCGGTCGGTGAGGGCGGGCCGGGCCGCCCCGTCGATCCAGGCCCCGAAGTATCCGCCGACGAGGAGCGCGCGGACCGGCTCGCCCGGGCCGCCGGCGAGCCGGAGGACGTCGTCGACGGGGACCCCGACCGGGACCTCGTGGACGCCGCGCCGTGCGACGGCCCCGGACACGGAGACGAGCGTCGTCCCCGGGCGCTCCGGGGTGCCGACCGCGCGGAACCAGTCGGCGCCGTGCCGGACGATCAGCGCCAGGTGGGCGAGCGTCTCGACGTTCTGGACGAGGGTGGGGCGGCCGTCCAGGCCGCGCTCCGCCGGGCGGGGCGGGGCGAGCCGCGGCACCGGCGGACGACCCTCGACGTGGGCGAGGACGGCGGTCTCCTCCCCCGCGACGTAGCCCTCGGCGGCGGCGACGAGCCGGATCGCCGGCTCGTCGCGGGCGGCGCGGTCGTCGATCGCGCGGGCGACCGCGTCGTGGGTGGCGGCCGGGGCGACGACCACGACCTCGCCGGCCCCGACCACCCGTGCGGCGGTCACCGCGCCGTCGAGCACGAGGTGCGGCTGGCGGCCGAGGAGGAGGCGGTCCTTCGAGGAGGCGGGCTCGCCCTCGGTGCCGTTGACCACCACGAAGGGGCGCCGCGAGCCCGCGACCGCGGCGAGCTTCCGGGCGGCCGGGAACCCGGCGCCGCCGCGACCGCGCAGGCCGGCGGCCGTCAGCACGTCGACGAGCGCGTCGGCGTCGCCGCGGCCGAGCACCGGCAGCGCCCCGTGGACGGCGCGGTGGTGCGCGAGGTCGGTCGTCCCGTGCGGGACGGCGGCGGACAGCAGGCGGGTGGTCATCGGCGGACCTCGCGGTCGTGGGAGGTGAACGGGGCCGGCGGGACGGGGACGAGCGGCGGTCCGAGGGGGACCGTCTCCCGCCCGGCGAACGGCATCGCGGTCCCTGCCGATCTCGGCGTCCCCGCGGGCATCGCGGTCCCGGCGGGCACCGTCGGGGCCAGCGGCGCAGCGACCGGCCTGGGCGCCAGGGTCAGGCGCGCCCAGACGGCGGCGGCGACCGTTGCGGCGCAGGCGACGGACAGCCAGAGCATCCAGCCGGTCGTGCCGACGTCGGTGCCGATCCCCAGGCCGTGGGCCATCGCGACCGGCCAGCAGACGTAGGTCGCCCAGTGCACGGCGCGCCAGGCGCGGACGCCGATGCGGTCGCGCAGGACGCTCGTGACGATCACCGCGATCAGCAGGTCGAACGCGAGGGTGCCCAGACCGAGCCAGAGCGGGTGGTACGAGCCGACGAACGGGACGACCGCGTCGACGAGATCGATCTGGACGTAGCCGTCGATCACGTTCGTGGCGATGTGGATCGCCAGGACGACGAGCACCAGCAGCGACGTGGAGCGATGCAGGTGGTCGACGACGAACCGCGGGGTGCGCCGCGGCGCCCAGCGGCGCTCGTTCGCGATGCCCAGCGCGATCGTCAGCGTCAGCAGCACGAGGGTCACGGCGCCGGTGGCGCGCGACAGGTACCAGAGGGTCATCAGGCGGCCTCGGCGCGGCGGCGGTCGGTCGTCGGTCGGGCGTGCGGGGTGACCGTGGCCGGGTCGGTGTCGAGAAGCCCCTCGCTCGCGCCGTCACGCGGGTCGGCCGGACCCGCGGCGCGGGCGGCAGCCACCCCGTCCTGTGCATCCGCGTCCGCCGGCCAGCCGCCGACCGTGGTCACGCGGCCGTCCGCGGCGACCAGGCGCGCGGCGACCCCGGCGCGCCGGAGCGCCTCCGGCGCGGCCGTCCCGAGGACGAGCGCCGCGGTGCTCCAGGTGTTCGCGGCGACGCAGGTGGGCGCGGCGACGCTGACGGTCCGCCAGACGACGTCGACCGGGGCGCCGGTGCGGGGGTCGAGCACGTGGTGGACGTCGCGGCCGCCGCGGCGCCAGCGACGCGCGGTCAGGCCGGACGTGGCGATCGCGCCGCCGTCGATCGCGACGACGTGCTCCGGGCGGCGCTCGCGGTGGTCGTCGGCGATCCCGATCGCCCACCCGCCGCGCGGCGGTGTCCCGGCGACCGCGACGTCGCCGCCGAGGCTGACGAGGACCCGCCCGCCCGGGACGGCCCGCAGCCCGGCGGCCGCGGCGCGGTCGGCGGCGAGCGCCTTCGCGGTCGCGCCCAGATCGAGCGCGACGCCCTTCGGCAGGACGACGGTCCCGCCATCGCGGTCGACGACGATCCCGTCGATCCCGGGTGCGGGCCGGGGCGCGAAGGCCGGGCCGTCGGCGGGCGCGCGGTGCAGGTCGCGGGCGTAGCCGGCGGCGACCATGGCGCGCCCGACCGTCGGGTCGACCGCGCCGTCCGTGCGCCGGGCGGCGTCGAGGGCGACCTCGATCGCGGCCAGGAGCAGCGGCTCCGCCGGGCGCGGGCCGTCCCACGCCGCGGCGTTCAGGCGCGACAGCCCGGAGGTCTCGCGGAACCGGCTGCACGCGCGGTCGATCGCGGCGAGCTCGCGCTCGACGGCGACGCGGGCGGCGAACAGCCGGGCGGACGGGGCGACGACGAGCTCGACGGTCGTCCCGAGCGCGCGCCAGCGGGTCAGGGCGGTCATGACGCCCCCGAGGTGACGGAGGAGCCCGAGCTCGTGGACGACGGCGCGCTCGAGCTCGAACTCGAGTCGGACGACGACGTGTCGGCGCTCGAGGTGTCGGCGCTCGAGGAGTCGTCCGTGGTGCCCGAGGAGGTCGGGTCGCCGGACGACTCCGTGGTGCCGGAGGACGTGTCGTCGGCGGAGGTGTCCGCCGTCGAGCCGGCGTCCGAGGAGCCCGTGGTGCTCGACGACGTGCTGTCGGTCGCGTCCGCGGCGCCCGACGACGACGTGCCCGAGGACGTCGCCGCGTCGCTGGTGGTCGAGACCGTCGCGCCGGTGGCGGCGGTGCTCGAGCTCGTGGTGCCGGCCACCAGGACGCTGAGACCGAGGACGAGCGCCGCGGCGCCGCCGGCGAGGGCGGTCGTGAGGCGGCGCGCAGTGCGCCGGCCGCGGTCGCGGACGGCGCCCGGCCGCTCGCGGTCGGCGTCGCCGGGAGCGGGTCCCCGGTCGACGCGGGTCGTGGGGTCGTCGGGCGGCTCGCGGAACATGGGGACACCATCCGCCCGGGTCCTCCGGGGCCGCTCAACGCCGGCTGGGGATTTCCCGAGAGCGGGTCGGCCCCGCAGGACTTCGACCCGTCCGATGCGACCGTGAGATGGTGTCCGCCGGACGGCGCACGAAGGAGCCCACGTGGACGAGCACAGCACCCCGACGATCAGAGCGACCGGAGCACGCGCCCACCGCGGCGCGCTGACGGTGCTGGCCGCCCTCGGGGCGCTCGTCGGGGCCGGTGCCTCGGCGATGCCCGCGGCGGCCGCCGAGCAGGCCACGCCGCGCGTGGTCGGGGGAGCCCAGTCGACGATCGCGTCGCGTCCGTTCCAGGTGGCGCTGTACGACCCCAACCAGGACAACAAGCCGACCAGCCCGTACAACGGGCAGTTCTGCGGCGGCTCGATCGTCGACGCGACGCACGTCGTCACGGCCGGGCACTGCGTCTTCGACAGCGCCACCGGCCAGGCGCGCCAGGTCGCCCACGTCCGCGTGCTCGCGGGCACGGCCCACCTGCGCGACGGCCAGGAGGCCGAGGCCCCGACCGCTCGCGACGTCGCGGTGACCCAGATGGTCGTCCGCCCGGGCTTCACGCTCGCGAACCTCGACGGCGACGCCGCCGTCCTGACCCTCGCGTCCCCGCTCTACGAGGGGTCCCCCAAGATCGACGGCACCACGTCGATCGCGCCGATCCCGCTGATCACGGCCGCCCAGTCCGCGCAGTTCGCGGACCCGGAGGGCAACGGCGTCGTGAAGATCTCCGGCTGGGGCGACCGGCAGGCGCAGACCGGGTCGAGCGTCGGCGGCATCCTCGGCGGGGGCGTCACGAACGACTACCCGCGCGACCTCCAGACCGGCGTCACCCACATCTTCAAGCGGTCCTCCTGCCAGAGCGCGTACTCCGGCACCGGGGCCAACGTGAACGACCGGACGCTGTGCGCGGGTGAGCCGAGCGGCGGCATCGACTCCTGCCAGGGCGACAGCGGCGGGCCGCTGACGGTCGACGTCGACGGGTCGCCCGTCCTGGCCGGGATCGTCAGCCTCGGCATCGGCTGTGCCCAGGCGAACCGGCCCGGGCTCTACACCCGCGTGGCGGAGGACTCGGTGAACCAGTTCATCCGGGCCGGGTCGAACATCCAGACGACCACGACGGCCACCCCGACGCCGCGCACCACCGCGGACACGGGCCGTCCGACGATGAAGCTCGCATCCCGGAGGTGCACGTCGACCCGCTGCGTCACGCGCGTGACCGTGGCCGACCCCACGCCCAGCGCGGGCGTCCGCTCGATCACGGCGACCCTGCGCTGGACGGCCGGGGGCCGCACCCGCACGAAGACGGTGAAGGCCAGGACGACGTCGAGCGGCAAGGGCACGATCATCACCTCGGGCCTCGTCCGCGGGCGGCGCTACACGCTGACGCTGCGCGCGAAGGACAAGGCCGGCAACACGCAGCGCAGGGCCAAGGTCTACGTGCTGACGCCCGGGCGCTAGGACGACCCCGGGTCAGTCGCCGGGGGCCGTCGCCCCCGGCGCCGCGTCCTCGAACACCGCGCGCCGCGGCAGCGCCTCCGGGAGCCGCAGCACGGTCGTCCCGGCGGAGCGCATCGCCGGGCAGAGCGCCCGGCCCTCGCCCGCGGGCGGCGGGACGGCCCCGAGCCGCAGGTCGATCGTCGCGCGACCGCCCCGCGCCGCGACCGACGCCCGGGCGAGCGCCTCGCAGGCGCCGCGCAGGTAGGTGACCATCACCGTCCGGCGGTCCGGTTGGACCGTGACCCGGGCGTAGCGCACGTGCCGGACCGGGCGGACGTCCGCCCGGGGCTGCTCGAGCGGGTCGTTCCACACGGACGTCGCCGGGTCCCAGTCGTTGCCCGTCCGGACGCGGATCGTCGTCGGAGCGGGCTCGCAGCCGGCCTCGACGGGGAAGCTCTGGTTCGTCGCCCAGACCCGCACGCTCCGCACCGCGCCGCCGGGAGGACCGACCTGGACGTGGTCGAGCCGCCGGCAGTCGCCGCCCCAGCGGACGCCCGAGAGCTCGACGGCCCCGCCGACGTAGGCGACCCTGCGCCACGACAGCTCCTCGAGGACCGGGCGACGCCGGCCCGGGAGCGCCGGGGCGACGGTGCCGAGCGCGACGGTCGTGCCGTACCGCGACGGCTGCGGATGGGTCGGGGTCTGCGTCACGACCGGCAGCTCGTCGCCGTCGTCGGGCCCGAACGTGACGACGGCGCCCGTCCGCCCCTCGACGCCGTACCGCTGCCCCGGCTCCGGGACGAAGCGGGCCGCCCCGATGCGCAGCCGCGCAGCACGGACCGGCATGCCGATGACGCTCGGGGCGTGCACGAACTCGGCGGGCGGGCCGGCGGAGCGCGCGGGGAGGTCGCCCGTCGAGGTCGTCGTGGCGCGTCCGCCGTCGCCGATCACCGTGCCGGACGTGTCGACGCCGCATCCCGCGGCGGCCAGGGCGAGGACGACGGCCGACGTCGCCGCGGTGGAGGTTCGGGGTGGAGGCACAGCGCAGGGCGGGGACCGCGGGACCCCACCGTAGTCGGCGGCCCGGAGGTCGCGGGTTCCGCGCGGCCCCACCGACCGGCCCGCCGGGTGCGGCGCGTGCCGTCGGACGGCCGGGTGCCGTTGCGGGGCCGAGACGCCGGATCCCCAGTGCCAGTCGGCTATACACTCTGTGAATACTCGGTGTGTATAGTCATCGTCCATGTCCATCGCCAAGACGTTCCTCGGGCTGCTCGAGGGCGGCCCGAGCCACGGCTACGACCTCAAGCGGGCCTACGACGAGAAGTTCGGCCAGGACCGCCCTCTCGCCTACGGGCAGGTCTACGCGACCCTCTCCCGGCTGCTGAAGCACGGGCTCGTGGAGCTCGACGGCGTCGAGCAGGGCGGCGGGCCCGACCGCAAGCGCTACGCGATCACCGATGCCGGCGTCGCGGACGTCGACCTCTGGCTCGCCCAGCCGGAGCGCCCCGAGCAGTACCTGCAGACGACGCTCTACGCGAAGGTCGTCCTCGCGCTCCTCACCGACCGCCCGGCGACGGACGTGCTCGACACGCAGCGGGCCGAGCACCTGCGGACGATGCGCGAGCTGACCCGGCGCAAGACGGGCGGCGACCTCGCCGACCAGCTCGTCTGCGACCACGCGCTGTTCCACCTCGAGGCCGACCTGCGGTGGCTGGAGCTGACCGCCGCCCGGCTCGACCAGCTCCGGACGGAGGTCGCGTCGTGAGCCTCCTCCCTCGCCGCCCGTCGTCGCGCACCGGCGGGACGGACGACGTCCGCCCGACCGACGGCTCCCCGGGGCAGGACGAAGCCGCCGGGCCGCTGCTCCGGGGTGTCGACCTGCACAAGGCCTTCGGCTCGACCGCCGCGCTCGAGGGCGCGAGCTTCTCCGTCTCCCCCGGCGAGATCGTCGCCGTCATGGGCCCCTCGGGCTCCGGCAAGTCGACGCTGCTGCACTGCCTGGCGGGCATCGTCCCGCCCGACCGCGGCAGCGTCACGTTCGACGGCCGCGACGTCGCGGCGCTGTCCGACGCGGAGCGCGGGGCGCTCCGCCGATCGGCGTTCGGGTTCGTCTTCCAGTTCGGGCAGCTCGTGCCCGAGCTCAGCTGCCGCGAGAACGTGGCGCTGCCGCTGCGCCTGAACGGCGTGCGCCGGAAGGACGCCGAGCGCCGCGCCGACGAGTGGCTCGAGCGCCTCGAGGTCGCGGGTGTCGCCCGGCAGACCCCCGGCCGCGTCTCCGGCGGGCAGGGGCAGCGCGTCGCCGTCGCGCGGGCGCTGGCGACCGAGCCCCGCGTCCTCTTCGCCGACGAGCCCACCGGCGCGCTGGACTCGCTCAACGGCGAGCGCGTCATGGAGCTCCTCAGCGGCGCGGCGCGCGAGACCGGGGCGGCCGTCGTCCTCGTCACCCACGAGGCGCGCGTCGCCGCGTACTCCGACCGCGAGGTCGTCGTCCGCGACGGCCGCACCCGCACGACCGAGGTCGTGGCGTGAGCACCGGGTCGTGGCTGCGCGAGCTCGGGCTCGGTGCGCGGCTGGCCGCCGCCGGGGGCCGCGCCTCGTGGTCGCGCACGGTGATGACCGCCGTCGGGGTCGGGCTGGGCGTCGCGCTCCTGCTCCTCGCCGCGTCGGCCCCCAACGCGCTCGACGGCCGCGACGACCGCAACGCGGCGCGCTCCGAGTTCCAGCTCGGCGCCCCCGAGCGGCGGGCGAGCGCGGACACGGCCCTGGTCGCGAGCGCCGACACGAACTTCCGCGACGGCAACGTCCGCGCCCGGCTCGTCCGCGCGGAGGGGCCCGACGCGCCGGTCCCGCCCGGCGTCTCGCGACTCCCCGGACCCGGCGAGGTCGTGGTCTCCCCCCGGCTGCGCGACCTGCTCGCGTCGTCCGACGGCGCGCTGCTGCGCCCACGGGTGCCCGGCCGGATCGTCGGCACGATCGCGGACACCGGCCTCGCCGGTCCCCGCGAGCTCGCGTACTACGCGGGCGACGCCACGCTCCGCCCCGGACCCGCCGTCCAGCGGATCGACCACTTCGGGTCGGGGGACCAGCGGGAGGGCCTGCCGCCCGCGCTGGCGCTGCTCGTGGTGATCGCCGTCGTCGTGATGCTGCTGCCGGTCGCGGTGTTCGTCGCCGCCGCGGTGCGGTTCGGCGGCGAGGAGCGCGACCGGCGGCTCGCGGCGTTGTCGCTCGTCGGCGCCGACCGCCGGATGGTGCGGCGGATCGCGGCCGGCGAGGCCCTGCTGGGCGCGCTCCTCGGGCTCGCCCTCGGCGGCGCGCTGTTCCTCGGGGCGCGGCAGCTCGCCCGGAGCGTCGAGATCGACGGGCTCAGCGTCTTCCCGTCGGACCTGCGTCCGGCGACCGCCCTCGTCGTGCTCGTCGCGCTCGCGGTCCCGGTCGTCGCGGTCGTCGTGACCCAGCTCGCGCTCGGCCGGGTGGCGATCGATCCGCTCGGGGTCGTGCGCCGCGGCACCGAGCGTCGCCGCCGCGTGTGGTGGCGCCTGCTGCTGCCGGTGGCCGGGCTGGCGCTGCTGTTCCCGCTCCTGGGCGTCGACGTCGGGGGCGGCGAGTCCGTCGACCCCGCGCAGGTGTCCGTGGGCGTGACGCTGCTGCTGCTCGGGGTCACCGCGATCCTCCCCTGGCTCGTCGAGACGGTGGTCCACCGCCTCGGCGGCGGGGGCGTCTCGTGGCAGCTCGCCGTCCGCCGCCTGCAGGCCGACAGCGGCACCTCAGCGCGCGTCGTCTCCGCCATCGCCGTGGCGGTGGCCGGCGCGATCGCGCTGCAGATGCTGTTCTCGAGCGTCGAGGACCGCAGCAGCACGGCCACCGGCAAGGACGTCGAGCGCGTGCAGGCCCAGGTCCTCCTGCCGTCGGGGCCCGGGGGACCGGACCGCGCGCGGGTCGCCGCGGCGCTCCGGTCGGCCGACGGCGTCCGGCCGGGCCTCGTCGTGTCGACCGTGTTCGTCGCCACCCGCGGGGAGGACACGTCCACGGTCACCGTCGCGCCGTGCGCGACGCTGCGGCGCCTCGTGCGGACCGGCCCGTGCCGGGACGGCAGCGTCTTCCTCGCCCGCGGGGACGACGCCGCGCCGCGCGCGGGCTCCGTCGTCCGCGACGCCTCCGCGCCAGGGGAGGAGGGCAGCGCCGGCGCGCGCTGGCGGGTGCCCGCCGACGCACGCCGGGTCGCGTCGCGCGTCGCGCCGGACGGCTCCGAGGCCGGCGGGATCCTCGCGACCCCCGGGGCCGTCGGGGACGCCCTGCCCGGGCTCGCCGTGCGCGCCGACGTCCGGCTGGACCGGAGCGCCGACGCCGCCGAGCGGCTGCGCAACGTCGCGGCCGGGCTCGGGCCGCTGACGCGGGTCGACGAGCTCCAGGTCGTCAAGCAGGACCGGAAGTTCGTGGCGATCCGCCGCGGCATCGTCGTCGCGGCGGTCCTCGTGCTCCTGATGATCGGCGCCAGCATGCTGGTGGCGGCGCTCGAGCAGCTGCACGCCCGGCGCCGGCTGCTCGCGTCGCTCGTCGCGTTCGGCACGCCGCCCGCGACCATCAGCCGCTCGATCCTGCTGCAGACCGCGGTGCCGGTCGTCCTGGGACTGGCGCTCGCCGTGGTGGCGGGGATCGGCCTGGGCGCCGTGCTCCTGCGCCTCGTCGACGCGCCGCTCCACGTCGACGCGGGACCGCTCCTCGTGATCACCGGCGTCGGCGCGGCGGTCGTCCCGCTGGTGACCGCCCTGAGCACCCCCGCGCTGCGCCGGATCCTGCGACCCGGCGGGCTGCGGACAGAGTGACGGCGGTCCTGCCCGCCCGCGGCGCACCGGCCGACGCGGCCCGGGCGGTCACCGTCGGCGGGCAGGCGACCGGCGTCCGTCCCTCGTCCCGGCACCCAAAGCCGCGGACGGCGTGGGCTCAGGCCTTCTTCGGCACCGTCACCGTGCGGCGGACGCTCTTGACGGCACCGCTCGCGTCGGTGAACGCGACCGCGAGGCGGGCCTTGCCGCGCGCCGAGCGGACGGGGATCCGCAGGTCGAGGGTGCGGTCGCCCTTCTTCATCCCGCTCCTGCTCTTCCGCACGATCGTCTTCCCGTCGCGCGCCAGGCGGGCGACGACGGCGACGGTCTCGTCGAGGTCGAGCGTCAGGCGCAGGATCCGGCGGCCGGTCGACGTGCGGACCCACTTGGCGGATTTGACGGTCGCCTCGACGGCGGACGAGGACGCCGTGGTGCCCGTGGTGGTCCCGGTCGTCGTGCCCGTGGTGGTGCCCGTCGTCGTCCCGGTGGTGGTCCCGGTCGTCGTCGTGCTCGAGGGCGCGCCCGACAGGCCGATGACGTGGGTGCCGGCCAGCGACGTGGACGGGCTGCCGGTCAGCGCGACGACCAGCGTCCCGCCGTCGGAGCCGTAGATGCCGTCCTTGCTGTTCGGCGTGTCCGGCGTCCCGCGGTTCCCGTAGGCGCTCGTGGCGACGACCTGGTTCTCGAGCGTCGGGTCGAAGAACAGCTGCGACGTGAACTCGTACGTCGTGCTCGTGCCGTCGTAGAGGCGGACCTTGAAGTGGACGTGGATCGCGCGGCCGGAGTACCAGCCGGGGAAGATCGTCGTGAAGGTGACCTCGCCGTCGGCGTCGGAGGTCTGCGAGCCGCGGAGGTACTTCTTGCCCTTCGTGCCCTCGGACTGGATGTCGGAGTACGTGCCCAGGGCGTTGGCGTGCCAGACGTCGACGGTCGCGCCGGCCACGGGCGTGCATCCGTCCGCGCCGTCGACGACGACGAGCGTGAGGGCGAGCGGCACGCCGGCCTGCGTCGTCCCGTCGCTCGGGTCGATGCGGATGTCGGAGCGGTTCAGGCCCTCCTCGACGAAGTAGGGCCCCTCGGTCTTCGCGGGCGTCAGGACGCACGCGGCGGTGGCGGCCTGGGCCTCCTCGTCGAGCCCGAGCCGGTCGAGCAGGCCGCCGGTGACGCCGATCTTGGACAGCATCGCCGTGGCGCCCACCGCACCGGCGACCGTCATGAGGGTCCGGCGGGTGTGGCCGTGGTCGTGGTCGGCGTGGGCGGTGTCGGCGTGCGGGGTGTCGGCGTGCGCGGTGGCGTCCGGCGTTCCGGCGGCGGCAGGCGCGGCGGCGTGGGCGTGCGCGGTGGCGTCCGGCGTTCCGGCGGCGGAAGGCGCGGCGGAGGTGGCGGACGCACCGGCGGCGTCGATCGGGGCGGTCGTGGTGTCGTCGTGGTGATCGGTGTGCATCTCGTCGGCTCCTGGCTCGGTGCCGGAGAGGGATCCGGCGCACGAGGAGGATCGGCGCGGCCGCTGGGACCGGACCCAGGACTACCTGAGAGGACCCTGAGCGTGATCGGGGACGCGTCACGCGGACGCGGCGGGGTCGCGGAGTCAGGGCGGTGGGGCGGGGCCGGGTGGGGCCGCGGCGGCTCGCGTTCCTGATCCGGCACCGCCCGGGTACCAGATCGGGAACGCACCACCCCGGCACGACCACCGCCGCGCCGCAGCACCTCACGTTCCGGATTCGGCACCGCCCAGGTACCAGATCGGGAACGCGACGCCCCAGCACGACCACCGCCGCGCCACCCGACCGATGAGCCGCGCCCGACCGGCCGGTCCCTGCCTCATGACCACCACGGAGACCGAGATCCGCGACCAGGTCACACGGTGGGTGGCCGCCGTGAACGCCCACGACCTCGAAGGGGTCGCGGCCGACCGGACGTCCGACGTCGTCATGTTCGACGTGCCCGAGCCGCACGCCGGGGTGCGCGGCATCGACGCCTACCGCGCGACGTGGCCGCCGTTCTTCCGCTGGTTGGCCACGGGCGCGCTGTTCGAGCTCGCGTCGCTCGAGGTGACCGCCGGCACCGACGTCGCCTGGGCCTCCGCGCTCGTGCGGTGCGGCACCACGGATGAGCTCGCGGAGCACCCCGACCGCCGGCTGCGACTCACCCTCGGTCTGCGCCGGGAGGACGGCCGGTGGCGGGTCGCGCACGAGCACCACTCGTTCGTCCACGAGGCCTGAGGCTGCGGACCCCGCACGCCCGCCGGACGACCGTTCGCGGCCCGCGCACGCCCGTCGGATCGGCGTTCTCGGCCCGTGCGCACCCTCCTGATTCCGCATCCTGGCCACCTCCCGCGGGAACATGGACCCCACCATGACCGGCCGCAAGCCGCACGACACGAGCATGGAGTCCTGGATCGAGCGCCGGATCCGGGAGGCCGCGGAGCGCGGGGCGTTCGACGACCTGCCGGGCCACGGGGAGCCGATCCGTGACCTCGGCCGGCACCGCGACGAGGGCTGGTGGCTCAAGCGGAAGATGCGGGCGGAGGGGCTCTCCTACCTGCCGCCGTCGCTGATCCTGCGCAAGGACGTCGAGGACGCGCTCGCCCTCGCGCGGGACGCGGCGAGCGAGGACGACGCGCGCGCGATCCTCGAGGACGTCAACGCCCGCATCCGCGCGGCGATCCGCACGCCGCCGGAGGGCCCACCGCTGAACCGCCGACCGGTCGACGTCGAGGGCGCCATCGGCCAGTGGCGCGCGCGGCGCGGGCGATGACCCGGGGCCGACGCGGAGCCGGGCGGCACGTTCGCGTCGCATCGCGACGAGAACGTGCGTCCGATCGCGCGCCGCCGCCGCGAGGCGCTCCCGCCGGCCGTCCGCCACCCGGCCACCGCCACCGTCCGATCCCGGTGATCAGCCACTCGCCCTCACCGTCCGATCCCGGTGATCACCCACTCGCCGTCCCGGCGCACCAGCTGCACCGCCGGGCCGCGGCCGCGCCGCGTGGCCTCGAAGGTCGCGACGCTCGTCCCGCCGGTGCTGGTCGCGAGCGTGCTCAGGTAGGCGGGGTGCTCGAGCTTCGGGTACCGCCGGTGGAAGCGCTCGAGCGCGCGTGCGCAGACGTCGCCGTCGTGCAGGGAGCGCACGGCGGCGGTGGTCAGCACGTTGCACGCCCCGTCGAAGTCGCCGTCCTCGAGCGCGGAGCGCCAGGCGTCGACCGTGGCGTCCGGCGTCCGGCCGGGGCTGACCGCCGGGCGATCGTCGCCGCAGCCGGCCGCCCCGAGCGCGAGTGCGGTGAGCACGAGCGACGCGGCGCGACGGCCACCACGCGCGACCGCCACCGGTCGCCGGGCCCCGCCGTCCACGGAGGACCCGGGCGCGAACCGCCCATCGGTCGCCCCGCCCGGTCCGCACGCCACCACCGTTCAGCACCCGCCCGCCAGCCCGCGGACACTGCGCACCCACCGGCCGAGCGTCCGCGCGTCCACGCCGTCGGGGCGGATCCCGTCCGCCACGAAGCCGAGCGCGGCCTGCCGGCGCCGCGCGACCTCCCGGGCCGAGATCCGCGGGACCGCCACCCCCCGCAGCGCCTTCCCCGGGAGCAGCGCGACGACCCGCAGCCGCACGCGGACGGTGGCCTTCGACAGGCCCAGCGCGCGGCCGGTCGCCGCGACCGTGGGGGTCCGGCGGTGCTGCGCCTGGACCCGGCGGAGCTCGCCGAGCACGGCCCGGGGGAAGACGGGCGGCGGCAGCGTCGACGTCGCCGTGGCCTGCGTCCGGGGGCGCAGGCCACGGCGGGCCTCCAGGGCGAGCGCCCTCGCGTCGGCGTAGATCTTCAGCGTCCGGCGCCCGGTGTTGACGCTCTGCTCCGCGCCGCGGTCGGTGCCGATCGCACCCCCGGGAAGCCGGTGCAGCCCGCGCGGGTCCACACCGTCGAGCGCGACCGGGTTCTCGCCGCACGTCGTCTGCGTCTGGATTTGGAGCGGTGGGAAGCACCCGCCCTCGTCGCCCGGACCCGGGTCGCAGTCCCCGTAGACGGCGAGGCCCGCCTGCGGCTCCGTGAACGGCAGTCCGCCGACGGTGGGGCCGGCCCACCAGGCCGCCGGCGCCGGGCCCTCGGCGGCGGTCGCGGCGTCCGTCCCCCGAAGGACGACCAGCGCCGCGACGACCGCGAGCAGGATCCAGAGCGACACGCGGCGCATGACGCGATGATGCCCTGCCGCGCCGACGGTGTACAGGCACGGGTCACGGGCGGTCCGGCGATGCGTCGCAGGCCCGTCCCCCGGGTAGGGTCGCCCCACCGTGACCCTGCCGCTGCAGCCCCCGTTCGCCCCGCAGCTCGCCCGCGGCCGCGCGACCCTCCCGACCGGCGGCGGCTGGTCGTACGAGCCGAAGTGGGACGGGTTCCGCGCGATCGCGTTCGTCGACAGCGAGACGCCGGTCGGCGGGCTCCCCTCCGCGCCGGACGCGGACGCCGCGGGCGAGACCGACGACCCGACCGCCACCGCCGGCGGGGCCTCGCTCGTCCTCCTGTCCCGCGGCGGCAAGCCCCTGCAGCGGTACTTCCCGGAGCTCCGGTTCCCGCCAGGCCGGTACGTGCTCGACGGCGAGATCGTCGTCGACCCCGACGGCCTGGACGGCGACAGCGCCCCCGACTTCGACGCGCTGTCGCAGCGCATCCACCCCGCGGCGTCCCGGATCGCGAGGCTCGCGGTCGAGGTCCCCGCCCGGTACGTCGCGTTCGACCTGCTCGCGGTCGGCGACCTGTCGCTGCTGGACCGCCCGTTCTCCGCGCGCCGCGACGCCCTGGAGCGCTTCGTCGGCGACGCCGCGTTCACCGGCACCAGCGTCGCCCTCACCCCCGCCGTCCGCACGCCGGAGGAGGCCGAGGGCTGGCTCGTGGACACCGAGGGCGTCGTCGCCAAGGAGCTCGAGGCCGCCTACCTGCCGGGCGAGCGCAAGGGCATGGTGAAGATCAAGCGCAAGCGGACGATCGACGCCGTCGTCCAGGGCTGGCGCCACGGCAAGGAGGAGGGCACCGTCGGGTCGCTGATCCTCGCGCTCTACGCCGAGGGCGGCGAGCTGCGCACCGTCGGGCACTGCTCGAGCTTCACCGCCAAGCGCAAGCGGGAGCTCATCGAGGAGCTCGCGCCCTACGGCACCGGCGAGGTGATCGCCGGCGAGCCGAGCCGCTGGAAGTCCGACAAGGAGCTCGAGATCAACGCGCTGCGCCCCGAGCTCGTCGTCGAGGTGAGCTTCGACCAGGTCTCCGCCGGCCGGATCCGCCACGGCACGAAGCTCGAGCGCTGGCGCGACGACAAGCCGCCCGAGGCCTGCACGATCGACCAGCTCGACGCCTGAGCGGCCGCTCGCCGGCTGCCCTGGCGCCACCTCCCGGACCGGCTCGGCCCACGCGGTAGCGTCCCGCCCGTGCGCGTGGACGTCCGGACCGACCGGCTGAGGATCGCCGACGTCGGGACCGCCGATCGCGCGGCGTGGGCGGCCCTGGCGGGACGGGCGCTGGAGCCCAACCCGTTCTTCGAGCCCGGCCTCGCGATGCCCGCCGCGCGGCACCTGCCCGGCGGCGGACGCGCCGAGCTCCTGGTCGTCCGCACGGACGAGCGCTGGCTCGCGTGCGTCCCGGTGCGCCGCCGGCCGAAGTGGTCGGATCTCCTGCTGCCGTGCGTCCGGGCCTGGAACCACGACTACTGCTTCCTCTCGACGCCGCTCGTCGACCGGGACGCGCTCGACGTCGCCGCGCACGCCCTGCGGGCCGCCCCGCGACGCTGGCCCGGCCGCGCGTTCCTGGCGCTCGAGGCCATGGGCGACGGCCCGCTCGCCGGTGCGCTGCCGACGCACGCCGCTCCGGGTCGCCCCGCGCCCGCGGTCCACAGCGGCTTCGACCGCGCGGTCCTGCGGCGGCGTCCGGACGACACGTACGTGGACGGGGCGGCCTCAGGCAGGCGTCGCCGCGAGCGCCGCCGCACCCGCCGGATCCTCGAGCGGGAGCTCGGTGGCACCGCGACGCTCGTCGACGCGACCGAGGACCCCGCGGCGCTGGACCGCCTCCTCGCCCTCGAGGCCGCCGGCTGGAAGGGGGCCGCCGGGACCGCGCTGACGTCGGACCCCGAGCACGAGGCGTTCGTCCGCGAGACGTGGGACGACTTCCACGGGCGTGGCCGTGGGCACCTGCTGGAGCTCCGCGTCGGGGACCGGATCGCCGCGTCCGTCCTCTGCCTGTCGGCCGGCGACGTGGTCTTCTCGCTGAAGATGGGGCACGACGAGACGCTGCGGGCCGGGGCGCCGGGCGTCCACCTGATGGCCGACGCCGCGACGTGGTTCCACGGCCGTCCGGAGTTCGCGCTGTTCGACTCGTGCGCGGTGCGGGACAACGCGATGATCAACGCGCTCTGGCCCGATCGCCGGCGGATCGTCAGCCCGGTGCTGCCCGCCGGAGGCCTCCCGGGACGGGCGGCGCAGGCCGCACTGCGACGGCACGCGCTCCGGGCGGGTCCGCCGGGCGGGGACACCATCCGGCCCTGAGGGGTCCTCCGGGCGGTCCACCCCCGAGGCGCACGGCCGACCGGACGCCACGCGCCACGGGACGCCCCGTCGGGCGAGGACCGCCGCCCGTGCGCGTCCCGACGGACGGTCGCCACGGGCGATCGCCGGGCCGAGCGCCCCGAAGCGCCACCGAAGACGGCGCGAAGAATCGCGCCCGAGCGGCCGGGGACCGCGACGCCGGCCCCACGACCCGGCTACGGTGCCCCGACGGCGACGCATCCGGCCGCCGGCCCCGGGTACCGAGGACCACCTGACCATGACGCTCCCCCGCCCCCGTCCCCTCCGCCTGGCGCTCTGCACCGCCGGCGCCCTCGTCGCGGGGCTCGGGGCCGTCGCCCCGGCCCAGTCGGCCGAGTGGCGGACGGACGTCACGACCTCGTCCGTCGCCCACGCGTCCACGGCGACGGAGTCCGCCCCGGCGTCGTCGCCGCGGATCGCCGGCAGCACGTCGGGCCCGGGCAGCGCCGCGACCCCGCGCATCGTCGGCGGGACCACCCTGCCCGACACGACGACCGCCCCGTACACCGTCGCGATCCAGACGGTCTTCGGCGACGACGCCGTCGGCGGCTGCAGCGGCACGATCCTCGACGCCACCCACGTCCTCACGGCGGCGCACTGCGTCGTCGAGGAGAACGGCACGCGGGCGACGCCGGACCAGGTCGCAGTCGCGTCGGGCACCACGGACGCGACGACCAAGGCCGGGCTCGCGCAGGGCACCGTGTCGAGCGTCGCGACGATCCGCGTGCACCCGCGCCACAAGGCCGGCGGCTTCTTCGACGACGTCGCCGTCCTCACGCTCTCCGCGCCGCTGAACCTCGCCGACGGGAAGACCGCGGCGCTGCCGATGGCGCCGAGCGGCACGATCGTCTCGCCGGGCCGCCTGGTCCGGATCACCGGATACGGGATCACTGGCGGCTCCGCGGACGACTTCGGCACGCTCCGGTTCGTGAACGTCCGCGCGGTGATCGGTGGCAGCAGCTGCAGCACGTCCGCCCCGGGCGCGTTCCTGTGCACGGAGGGCACGAGCAAGGGCGCGTGCTCCGGCGACAGCGGCGGCACCGCCACGATCGGCTCCGCGAGCGCGCGGCGCCTGATCGGCGTCACCGACATCGCGGACTCCAACTGCCGCGGTCTGAACCTCTTCGCGAACGTCGCCGCCCCCGAGATCCGGATCTTCATCGACGCCGCCCTCGCCGAGCAGGACGTCACGGCCGCCCAGACGCCGCTGGCGCCCCGCGGCGGCACGAAGGCGAAGATCACCGGCAGCGCCCGGGTCGGCCGCACCGTCACGTGCAAGCGCGGCTCGTGGACCTCCGGGACGAAGTTCCGCTACGCCTTCCTGCTCGAGAACGGCTCCCGCCAGATCAACCGCGGGTTCCGCAGCAAGAACACCTACAAGCTGCGCTCCGCCGACCGCGGCCGGCGCGTCTTCTGCGCGGTCGAGGCCCGGAGCGCCGGCGGCCAGGGCATCGCGGTCGGGCGGAACGTGAAGACGGTCTCCCGCTAGTCCTTCGGCTTCTTCGCCCGGCTGGGCGCCACGCGCTTGGGCTCGTTCTCGCCCTTCGCGAAGTTCGGCGGCCACGGCGCGTCGCCGAGGCCCTCCTCCTCGTCGCGCCGGGCCAGGTCCAGCAGGCCCGCGAGCGCTCCGGGGTGCTCGTCGATCGCCGCGTGCGGGTCGCCGTGCTCGCGCAGCAGCGCCGGGACGGTCGCGAGGGTGAAGTCGCCGAGCTCCGCGTCGGGGACCTGGTCCCACGTCAGCGGCATGGAGACGCGGGCGTCCGGGGTCGGGCGGACCGACCAGGCCGACGCGACGGTGCGGTCGCGCGCGTTCTGGTTGTAGTCGAGGAAGACGCCCTCGCGCTCCTCCTTCCACCACTTCGACGTCGCGCGGCCGGGCATCCGGCGCTCGACCTCCCGGGCCAGGGCGAGCGCGGCGCGACGGACGCCGGTGAAGTCGTGCTCCGGGTGGATCCGCACGTTGACGTGGATCCCGCGCGAGCCGGAGGTCTTCGGCCATCCGATCAGGTCGTGCTCGTCGAGGACGTCCTTGACGCAGAGCGCGACCGCCCGGACCTCGTCCCACCCGACGTCAGGCTGGGGATCGAGGTCGATCCGCAGCTCGTCGGGCCGGTCGAGGTCGGCGCGGCGGACCGGCCACGGGTTGAAGTCGATCGTCCCGAGCTGGACGGCCCAGACGAGGTGCGCGGCGTCGTTGACGACGAGCTCGCGAGCCGTGCGGCCGCTCGGGAACGACACCGTCGCGGTCTGCAGCCAGTCCGGCGCGGTGTCGGCGATCCGCTTCTGGAAGAACGGCTCCTTCGTGATCCCATTCGTGAACCGCTTGAGCGCACCGGGGCGCTCCTGCAGGTGGAGGACCGCCGGGCCGACGCCGCTGTCCGCGGCCTCGCCGACCGCCACGTAGTACTCGGCGAGGTCGAGCTTCGTGATCGCCTTCTCGGGGCCCAGCCCGTCGCCGCGCTCGGCCCGCGCGGGGAAGAAGACCTTGCTCGGGCTCGACAGCCGCACGTCGCGCCCGGCCGCGTGGACCTGGGTCTCCTCCTTCGCCATGCGCGGACGGTACCCGCGGGAGCCCGGCGCCACCACGAGGTCGTCCGACCGACCGGCGTCGCGACGGGCGCGTGCTGGGAACATGGGACGGGTGCTCGCGACGTCCCCGCCGGCCCGGCCCGCCGCCACGACGCCCCTCGGCCCCCGGCCGGCGCGGATCCGTGGCTGAGGCCCCGTACCAGCGCGACTGGGCGCCGATCGGCGCCCGACACGGTCTGCGCATCAGCCACGCGACGACCGAATCGGCGTCTGACTCGTGGGACGACGTCTGGGACGTGACGTTCACCGTGGTGGCGGAGGACGGGTCCCTCGTGCTCCGCCACGCGGTGCCCCGCTCGCTGGCCGGCGAATGGGTCGCTGCGCTGATCGCGGTGCTCGACGTCCCCGCGGGAGCGCTCCCCGACGCCTCGACGTGGGGCGCGCAGGCCGACGCCCTCCGCGTCCACCGCCGGCAGCTGCGGGCTCTCCCCGGGACCGACGCCTGACGGTCGTCGTCGGGCCTCCGCCGGACCGGGCCGTCGTGGCGCGGCGGCGCGCACGACGTCAGTCCGGTCGTCTGCTGTCCGCAGGCCCCGCGTCGGGACCGTGTCGATCAGGGGCGGCGGGGTCCGGACCCTCGCGAACGGCCTCACCCTGACGGGCCCGAGCTGATCGCCGGCCCGCCGCGGGCCGGGCCGTTGTGGGGTTGCGCGCCGGTCAGCGCGCCGGCATCACCCGCACGCGCGGGCCGGTGCTCGACCGGCCACCGGCCCCGGGCACGGTCCAGCGCAGCGTGACGACGACGCCCGACCGCGTCGCCGCGACCGCCCGACGTCCGGCCCCGGTGAGCCGCAGCCGGACCGGCCGCGTCCCGGTGCCCGGCGCCACGTTCCCGGACGCCACGACGACGTCCGCCGCGCGACGACCTCTCGTGCCGGCGCGGCGGGCGACGGCCACCACGCGACCGCCGCACGACGCGCTGCAGCTCGTGGTCACGGCGAAGGCGCCCCGCGCGGCCCGCACCCTGGACGGGCCCCGGAGCGTCCCGACGCCGACCGTCGCCGGGCGGGGCGCCGCCAGGGGCTTCGCCGCGGCCGGTCGTGGCAGCGGCGCCATCGGGACACCGACCCGTGCGGGCGCCTCGACCGCGCCCCGGTACGGCCGGTCGTCGGTGTCGACGCACAGGTGCTCGGCGTACGGGAACGCCGGCGGCGTCGCGGCGACGACCTGGGTCCAGTTCCCGTCGGCGTCGCGCACGTCCCGGTGCCCACCGGCGGGCGTCCAGCTGCCGTCCTGCCCCCAGCAGTCCTCGGTCGGCACGCGCCGCAGGCGCAGGAGCACGCCGTCGACCGTCTGCCCGTGCTCCGTCCGCACGACGACGCGGTCCTCCCACGGCGTCCCGCCTTCGCGCAGCGGCAGGTAGTCGTCGGCGGAGGCGGTCATCACGACGTCGCCGGGGAACACGCGCCCCGAGAACGCCCCGGTGCGGTCCGCCGGACCGAACGGCGTGGTCGCACCCGCGATCCCGGCGCCCGAGAAGTCGACGACCCGTCCACGGATCGTGACCGACAGCTCGACGATGGCGAGGTCCTCCGTGACCGTCTGCCCGGCCCCGACGGAGAAGGTCCGCGTCTGCAGGCGGGTGCCCGCCGGGTGCGACTCGGCGCTCGCGTACCCGTCCTTGCTCGCGCGGAGGACGTAGTCGTCGCGCGCCGGCACGTCCGGGGCGACGTAGCGCCCGAGCGCATCGGTGCGGGTCGACGCCACGACGGGGTCGTAGCCGGAGGGCCACGGCGCCTGCGTCGCGGCGACGTGCACCGACGCGTCGGCGACGGGGCGCCCGAGGTCGTCCACGACGTGGCCGACGAGCGTGCCCGTCGGCGGCGCGGCCGACGCAGTGCCCGGCACGACGACGCCGACCAGCACCACCAGCAGCAGGATCAGCCGGCCGACCGGCGTGCGCCGGGCGCTCACCGGGACTCCAGACGCACGCTGCGGACGGTGGCCTTCGTGGACCCCGCGGGCGCCCAGCGCAGGGTCGCGGCGAGTCGCCCGTGCGCCGAGCGGAGCATCCGCGTGCCCGTCGACGTGAGGCGGAGCGTGGTGCGGTGCGTGCCCCTCGTGGTACGGGTCCCGGTCGACGCGATCGTCAGGGACGCCGCCTTCCGGCCCCGGGTGGACACGCGCGGCACGGTGACGGTCAGCGCGCCCCTGCACGTCGCGTGCGCCGGACAGCTGGTGGTGGCCACGAGCCGGCCCCGCCGGACGGGGACGCGGCGGGTGCCGACCAGCGACGCCGCGACGGGCGCCGCGGAGCCCGACGGCCTGGCGACGGCCGGCGGCGGGGTCGGCGTGCCCTGCGCGATCCCGGTGTAGCCGTCGCTCACCAGCCGGACCGTCGGCGGGTTCCGACCGCTCCAGGTCGCCGGCATCATCACCGCCTCCATCTGCTCGATCATGTCCATGTGCTGGCCGCCGACGAGGAAGGGGCCCTGGTCGCGGACGATCAGCGGGGCCTTCGGCGCCAGCGGCCCCGAGCAGTAGTCGCCGGCGTCGGGCGGGAACGACGGCGCGGGCCGGTCGGCCGTCCCGGCGATCCAGTAGCCGCCGTCGGCCCAGCAGCTCCGGGCCGGCCGGGGCGGCAGGCGGAAGTCCACGCCGTCGACCGTCTGACCGGGGGCGATCTCCACGGCACCGGCGCCGTTCAGGCTCGGGCGGTCCCCGATCCAGTGGCGGACGAGGTCCGGTCGCTCGGCGAGCAGGTACCACCAGCCCGCGTAGACGGGGAGGTCGTAGCGCCCGTTTGCGTCGGTCGTCGCCGTCGGCTCGGCGATCGCCGCCGGACCCGTCCCGCGACTTCCGTGGTCGAGGCTCTGGAGGACGTTCACGCCCGCCAGCGGGGCGCCGTTCAGGTCGACGACGCGGCCGCGGATGTGCCCGTCGAGCCGGTTGAGCGTGAAGTCGAACGGGTACGTCTCGCCGATGCGCAGGTCGAAGGTGAAGGGCGTGAAGACGTCCGAGCCGCGGAGGTAGCCGAGCGTCGTCTCGTACCCGGGCGCGCTCATGCGCACCGTGTAGTCCGAGCGCGAGGGCAGCCCGGTGATGGCGTAGTGCCCGGCGAGGTCGGCGCGGGCGGATCCGACGGTCGTGTCGCCGGAGACCGCCTCGACGAGGGCCAGCGGCACCGGGGCACCGCCCTGCGCCGCGGTGACCGTCCCGGCGATCGTGGCCGAGACGGGCACCCCGAGCCCGTCGGCTCCCGCGGGACCCGCCGCCCCGAGGGCGAGCAGGCCGGCGACCAGTGGGAGCAGCGCCGCACGGCGGAGGGACGGGCAGGGGGACGGGAACGCACGCATGTCCGTCCCCTCGGCAGGGCCGCCGTCCGGCGCGAGTGCGGTCAACGTTCGTCGGACGCCCTGCGCGCCACCGGCGGACGTCCGGGCCGGCGGACGGACGACAGCGGGTGCCGGTGGTGCCCCTCAGCCGCTCAGCGCGGCCCGCTCGACGTCCGCGGTCGTGAGGATCCGCATCGCCGCCGCGTCGGGCGTGGTGCCGCCGGAGAGCAGCCGGTCGGCCTGCGACGAGATCACGTCGTCGAACAGGTTGCGGACCGCGCGGGCGTTCGCGAAGCGGTCGTCGCGCTCGGCGTGCCAGCGCCCCAGCACCTCCGCCGCGTAGGTCCGGGCCGCGTCGTCGAGGGCGTAGTCGCTCTCGGTGCAGAAGCGCTCCAGGATCGCGAGCAGCTCGCCGGGGCCGTAGTCGTCGAACGTGATCGTCTCCGCGAAGCGGCTGGCGAGCCCCGAGTTCGAGCACAGGAACTCGTCCATCTCCCGCGGGTAGCCGGCGCAGATCACGGCCAGGCGCTCGCGGTCGTCCTCCATCCGCTTCAGGAGCGTGGAGATCGCCTCCTGCCCGAAGTCCTTCGGGCCGCCGGACGCCAGGGCGTACGCCTCGTCGACGAACAGGACGCCGTCCAGCGCGGAGTCGACGACGGTGTTCACGAGCGTCGCGGTCTGCCCGAGATAGCCCGAGACCAGGCCGGAGCGGTCAACCTCGACGAGCCGGTCGGTCCCGAGCAGCCCGAGCGCGTGGTAGAGCCGGCCGTAGAGGCGCGCGACCGTCGTCTTGCCGGTGCCGGGCCCGCCGCAGAACACGAGGTGCAGGGATACGTCGGCGACCTTCAGCCCGGCGGCCTTGCGCAGCGCGCGCATTCGCAGCAGCTGGCCGGTGCGGTGGACCTCCGCCTTCACGCCGCCGAGGCCGATCAGCCCGTCGAGGTCGGCCATGACCGCGGCGAACGCCTGCTCGTCGACGACGCCCGACGCCGGGACGGCCTCCGGCGTCGCGTCGCCCTTCCGCGCCGCCGTGCCGGGCGGGCCCTCGGGATCGCCGTCCCGTGACGGGACGCCGCCGCCGGCGCGCCCGGGGCCGCGTCCGTCCCGGCCGACCGTCCGCAGGTCCGGGCGCCCGTCGTCGCGGGGCAGTCCGCGCGCCGGGCGCCCGGGGGAGCGCGGAGCCGGCGCGTCGCCGCGCGGGTCGCTCGAGCGGTGGGCCGCCCGGTCCGCGCCGGTTCCGTCGCCGGTGCCCGGACCACCGGACGACGTCCCGCTCCCCGCGGGGCCACCGGTCGTGAGCGACGCGTCGCCCGCGCCGGGCGACGCCGCGCCGGTCCCCGGCGTCGGCGGCGGTGCGGAGAACGGCTCGCGCAGCGCCTCCAGCAGCGCTGCCGGCGGGTTCGGCGTGCCGGCCAGGCGATCGCGTCCCTGCGACCGCGACGCCGCGGCACCCTTCGCGTCACCGGCCCGGTCGCGTGCACGCGCCTGCAGGGCGAAGGCCCGCGCCATCGGCCAGTTCGCGCGCCCCTGGGCGAGCCCCTCGGTGACGACCGCGTCGACCGCCGTCCCGGCGCCCGGGTCGTTCGTCGCCAGGAGCAGGCGGGCCTCGTCGAGCCGCAGCGCGAAGGTCTCGTTCGCACCGTCGGTGAGCGTCAGGGCCTCGCGCGTGGCGGCGAGCGCCCCGGCGTGGTCGGCCTGGCGGACCAGGCGGTCGGACCGCAGCGCCAGGACCGCGCCGCGCTCCTCGCGTCCGCCACCGGGGACCATCTCGGCGAACATCAGCGCCTGGCGCTCGAGGCCCTCGGCCTCCGCCGTGCGGCCGGCCGACAGCTTCCGCCGGGCGTGGTCGAGGTACGAGGCGACGCGGGCGTCCATGGGGGGACGAGCCTACGTCGGGCGCCCCGGCCGGTGGGCCGGACGGGGCGATCCGGTCAGCGCGCCAGCCCGACGGTGCTCGGTGCCGCGGGGTCGGCCACGGACGCGGCGACGGTCTGCGCGGCTCCGGCCGCCGCGGGGGCGGCGACCACGGCGCCGCGCCCGGTCGACCCCACCGCGCCGGCCGCCCCGGTCCCGGGAGCGACGTCCTCGTCCCGGGCCGCCCGCACCTCGGGGCTCCAGCCGGGCCCGTGGAACAGGTAGCCGGCGCGGTCCCGCCAGGACGACGCGCGCCGGACGTCGCCGATCAGCGCCGCCCACTCGTGGTAGGCGACCCGCACCGGGTTGTGCGTGTCGATGTTCGTCGTCAGGCCGTACACGACCCGCTCGCCCTCGGGCTCGAACGTCCGGAACAGGCGGTCCCAGACGATGAAGATGCCGCCGTAGTTCTTGTCGAGGTACTGGTCCTGGACGCCGTGGTGCACGCGGTGGTGGCTCGGCGTGTTCATCACGAGCTCGATCGGGCGCGGGAGCTTCCGGACGGCCTCGGTGTGCAGGAGGAACTGGTAGAGCAGGTTCCAGCTCTGCGCCAGGAGGATCGCCCACGGCGGGAAGCCGATCACGGCGAGCCAGACCCAGAAGACCGGCGCGGTGAACGGCGACCAGTCCTGCCGGACGGCGGTCGAGAGGTTGTAGTGCTGCGAGGAGTGGTGGACGACGTGGGTCGCCCAGAGCATCCGGATCCGGTGGTGCCCGCGGTGGTACGCGTAGAACGACAGGTCCTCCGCGAACAGCAGGAGCAGCCAGGGCCACCAGGTGTCCATCGGCATCTTCAGCGGCGAGAGCTCGTAGATCGCGGCGAAGACGACGAGCGCGCCGAGCTTCAGGACGAACTTGAAGCCGAGGCTCCCGAAGCCCATCGCGATGCTCGTCGCGGAGTCCTTCGTGTCGTAGCCGACCGGCGTCGACGGGTCCTCCGCGTGCTCGTGCGCGGCGTGGCGGAGCGTGAAGACCTCCACCGCCATGAACAGCACGAAGAAGGGGATGGCGAAGATGATCGGATCGTTCATGCGGCGGCGCTCCTCACTGGTTGGACCAGATGCGTCACTGGTTGTACCAGTTGGTCGCCGGGGTCGTCAACCCGCGCCGACGCACGTCCCGGCCTCCTCCCCGGCCGCGGCCCGTGCCGCCGGAGGACCCGACGGGCGGCGACCGGGCGACGACCGCGGTCCCGCCCGCTAGGTTGCGCCGATGCGTGTCCCGTCCCGATCCGTGTCCTCGCCCCTCCTCGTCGCCCTGCTCGGCCTCTCGGGGGTCGCCGCGGGGTCAGCCGCGGCGGCACCGTCCCCCGGCGCGGAGTCCGCGAAGGACCGGATCTATCCGACGATCGGCAACGGCGGGTACGACGTCCAGCACTACGACCTGGCGCTCGACTACCGGCCCGCCGCGAAGCGCCTGTCGGGGACCGCGACGATCACGGCGCGGGCGACCCAGGACCTCAGCCGGTTCACGCTCGACTACGCGGGGCCGGCCGTCTCGGCGGTGACCGTCGACGGCCGCCCCGCCCCGGTGCTGCGGGTGCGGCGGACGAGGAAGCTGCGGATCACGCCCCCGGTGCCGATCACCTCGGGCGCGCCGTTCGTCGTGGCGGTGACGTACGCCGGCCGACCGCGCCCGACGTCGACGGCGGGCCCCGACGAGGGCTTCATCCCGACGCGTCGCGGGGCGGTCGTGACGTCCGAGCCCGTCGGCGCGAAGACGTGGTTCCCCGGCAACGACGTGCCGTTCGACAAGGCCGCGTACACGCTCCGGATGACCGTCCCGCGCGGCCTCGACGTCGTCGGCAACGGCGTACTGCGGTCGAAGGTGCCGGGCGCGACGGGCACGACCTTCACCTGGGTCGAGGACCAGCCGCTCTCGACGTACCTCATGACCGCGAACGTCGGGCGGTTCCGGGTCTCCACGTCGACCGGCCCGGGCGGCATCCCGATCTACGACGCGGTCGCGCCGGCCGCGGCGGAGCAGACCCGGGAGGAGGGCGGGATCGCGGCGCAGCCGGACATCCTGGCCGTGTTCTCGAAGCGCTTCGGCGCCTACCCGTTCACGACCTCGGGGAGCACCGTCTTCGACGAACCCGCGCTCGGGTTCGCGCTCGAGAACCAGTCGCGCCCGACGTACTCCTCCGCGCCCGACGCCTCGACGGTCGCCCACGAGCTGGCGCACCAGTGGTTCGGCGACGCGGTCACCCTGCGCCGCTGGAGCGACATCTGGCTCAACGAGGGGTTCGCGACGTGGGCGCAGTGGTACTACGACGCGCACCGCAAGTATTACTTCCCGACCCGCGCGAACCTGCGCGGTGTGCTCCGCATCGAGGATCGCGCCTTCTGGAACGTCGCCCCGGCCGCCCCGCGCAGCCGTGCGGAGCTGTTCGACGGCGCCGTGTACTTCCGGGGCGCGGCGACGCTCGAGGCCCTCCGGGGGCGCATCGGCGACGCGCGCTTCACGACTCTCCTGCGGCGCTGGTACGCCGAGCACCGCGCGGCACCGACGACGACGCGGCAGTTCACGGCGCTGGCCGAGGAGGTCGCCGGGCGCGACCTGACCCCGTTCTTCCGGGCGTGGCTCTACGCCCACCGGAAGCCGGCGAAGCGCTTCCGCTGACGCCGGGTCACGCGGGCGGGACGTCGCCCTCGAGCTGCGCTGCGACGACCGCCGCGGCCACCCCCACGTCCCCGTCGCGCACGGCCGCCGCGAGCGCCAGCAGCGCGGCAGGATCGTCGGGAGCGAGCGCGATCGCGAGCTCGGGGAATGCGGCGACGGCCTGGTTCAGCGAGTTGAGCATCAGCCGGTAGGCGACGTTCCCGGACCCGGCGACGACGGCGCGCCAGAGGTCCTCGTACGCGGTGGCGACCAGGGCCGGGCCCTCTCCGCGGTCGACCGCGACCGCCACGGCCTCGACGAGCACGGACACGTGCGCGCGCTCGTCGGCGTCCGCGAGGTCGACGAACCGGCGCACCGCGTCGACGCCGATCAGGGCCCGCAGCTCGAGCACGGAGCGGACCACCTCGGCGGGTGGCCCGGCGTCGCCGCCGGTGTCGCGGACGAGGTCGAGGAGCAGGTCGAGCCCGCCGGTCTCGCGCCAGTCCTGGACGCGCGTCGCGCCGCCCTGCGTGATGCGGACCAGCCCGGCCTGCTCGAGCCGCTTGAGCGCCTCGCGGACGGCGTGGCGGTTGACGCCGTGGCGCTCGGCCAGCGTGCGCTCGGACGACATCGCGTCGCCGGGGGCCAGGTCGCCGGCCAGGATCTCGGCCCGCAGCCGGTCGTGGAGGACGTCGGACACCCGGCGTCCCGGGCCCGTCCCTCCGTCGACCACGCGCGTCGCCATGCCGGGATTCTGCCATCGCGCGCCGGGTAGACGCCGCTCGAGGCGCCGGACGGCGCGTTCGTTCCCCGATCCACGAGGTCCAAGATGTCCGACAACGTCTACCGCACGATCAAGGTCACCGGCAGCTCCACCGAGAGCGTCGCCGAGGCGATCCGCAAGGGCGTGTCCGCCACCGCCTCCTCGGTGGAGAACGTCGAGTGGTTCGAGGTCACCTCGATCCGCGGTCACGTCACCGACGGCAGCGTCGAGCACTTCCAGGTGACGATGGACATCGGGCACCAGGTCACCGAGAAGTAGCGGCCCGGTAGGCCGGCCCAGGGCCGCCTACCGCTCGAACGGGACGTTCTGGAGTCGCACCCGCCCCTGCGCGACGAGCTTGCCGTCCTCGCGCGTCAGGTCGCACTGCCAGAGCTGGCCGGTCCGCCCCTGGTGGATCGGCCACGCGCGCACGTCCAGGCGCCCCTCCGTGTGGGCGCGGACGAAGTCGGTGTGGTTCGACAGGCCGACCGCGTACATCCCCTGGTCCAGCACGGCCGCGGACGCGCCGATGCTGCACGCCGACTCGACCGCGGTCGCGTGGACGCCGCCGTGCACGACGCCCCACGGGGTGTGGTGGTCGACGCCGGCGTCGATGTGGCCGGTCACCTCGGTGCCGGTCGCGACGTCGGTCTCGAACCCGGCGCCCTTCAGGAACGCGTTGGCGGCGGCGAGCGACAGGTCGGGTGTCTGGGTCATGCGAGGGCCTTCTCGGTGCTGGGGGTCGTGCGGTCCCGGGCGGGCCGCAGCAGGATCAGGACGGCGAGCGCGCCGCCGAGCGCGATGCCGGCCACGACGAGCAGCAGGCTGTTCATCGCGCCGGTCGCGGCGGAGGCGGCCGACTGGCCGAGGTCGACGCGGTCGGCGGTGCCGGTCCGCAGCAGGCCGACGACGAGCGGGACGCCGAGCGCCGCGCCGAGGTAGCGCGCGGTGTTGTTCGCGCCCGCGCCCATGCCGCTCCTCGAGGGCGGGACGACGGAGACGGCGGCCTGCGCCAGCGCGGCGTTGAGGAACCCCGTCCCGACGCCCAGGACCGCGAGTCCGGGCGCGAAGTGGCCCGCCCCGGAGTCTGCGTCCAGGCCGCGCATGAGGAGCAGGCCGACACCGCAGACCACGAGCCCGATCGCGGTCTGCACGCGCGGCGTGAGGAAGCGCCCCAGCACGCGTGCGCGCATCGAGACGCCGAACGCGACGACCGACCACGGGAGCCCCCAGAGGGCCGCGCCGACGACGGTCGCCCCGAGCGCTATGTGCATCCACGTCATCACGTAGCTCATGAACGACAGGACGGCGAGGCCCAGGACGAACGAGCCGACGAGCGCGCCGGTGAACGCCGGTCGGGCCAGCAGGCGGACGTCGAAGAGCGGCGCGGCGGAGCGCAGCTCCCACCGCGCGAAGGCGGCGAGCAGCACGACCGTGACGGCGAACGCGACGAGCGGGACGGCCCCGCCCCAGCCGGCCGCGTTCCCCTGGACCACCGCGGCGGTGAGCGCCGTCAGGCCGCCGGCCAGGAGCGCGGCGCCCACCGGGTCGACCGCGCGGCGCTCGGGGGCGCGCGACTCCTCGAGGCCCCGGCCTGCCGGGACGAGCGCGGCGAGGGCCACCACCCCGAGGACCGCGTAGGCGACGCGCCAGTCCGCAGCGTCGGCGATCAGCGCCCCGGCGAGCGGGCCGATCGCGATCCCGGCGCCGATCATCGCGCCCCACACGCCGGTGGCGTGGACGCGCGACGGGCCGGCCGGGAACGCGTGGGCGATCAGGGAGAGCGACGACGCGAGGAGCGCGGCGCCGCCGATCCCCTGCAGGGCGCGGGCGAGGCTGAGGACGAGCACGCTCGGGGCGGCCGCGGCGACGAGGCTCCCGACGCCGTAGACGGCGAGGCCACCGAGGAAGATCCGCCGCCGCCCGAGGTCGTCCGCGAGGCTGCCGGCCACCAGGAGCGCGCCGGCGAGCCCGACGGACATCGACGAGACGATCCAGGTCCGCCCGACGTCGCCGGCCGACAGGTCGGGGACGATCGTCGCGAGCATCCCGAGCGGGAGCGTGAACGCGACGAGGACGAGCGCGGTCGCGGCGCCCGCGATCCGGAGGGTGGCCCGGGCCCGTGGGCTGGGTTCGTCGGACGGACCGTGCATGGCGGGCACCATAGCGCGCTTGGGTTCTTCGCGCGAACTCAGCTAGGATCGTCCCGTGGACCTCCGCCAGTACGACTCGGCGACGTGCTCCGTCGCCCGCGCCCTCGACATCGTCGGGCAGCCGTGGGTGCTGCTCGTGCTCCGCGAGGCGTTCTACGGCCTGCGCCGCTTCTCCGACATCCAGGACCATCTCGGCGTGTCGCGCTCGGTGCTCGCGTCCCGGCTGGAGGCGATGGTCCGGGAGGACCTGCTGGAGCGCCGTCCCTACCGCGAGCCCGGGCAGCGCGAGCGCACCGAGTACGTCCTCACCGACAAGGGCCGTGGGCTCTACCCCGTCATCGTCGCGTTGCGCCAGTGGGGCGACGAGCACCTCACGGGCGACGCCGGCGTCCCCGTCCACACCGAGCACGAGGGCTGCGGCGCGACGGTCCGCGCCGCCCTGGTCTGCGACGCGGGGCACGTCGTCGGGGTCGACGAGGTGGAGCGCCGCCCCGGGCCGGGACACCGCCTCCGCGCGACCGCCGCGCACTGACCGGTGGGCCGGTGACCGCGCCGCTCGCGTAGCGTCCCCGGCGCCCCATGTGTCTCTCCCCCGAGGTCGACTTCGTCGGCGGCACCGCGATCGCCGCGATCGGCGTGGCGACCCTCACCCAGGTCCGCCGACCACGCGACCTCGTGATCGCCGCCCTGCCGCTCGGCTTCGGCGTGCACCAGTTCGTCGAGGGGTTCGTGTGGCTCGGCCTGCGCGGCCAGGTCTCGGCCGGCGTCGGGAACGCCGCCCGGGACGCCTACGTGATCTACGCGCAGGCGGTCCTCCCGATGCTCGTGCCGCTCGGCTTCGCCCTGCTGGAGCCCGAGCGGCGGCGCCGCATGCTCGTCTGGCCGTTCGCGGTCCTCGGGCTCGTCACCGGACTCTTCCTGCTGTGGCAGGTCACGCAGTGGCCGATCGTCGCCGAGGAGCGCGCCCACTGCGTCGCCTACACCACGCACACGCCCTACGCGATCCCCAGCGCCACCGCCTACGTCCTGGCGGTCTGCGCCCCGGCGCTGCTCTCGAGCCGCCGGTACCTGCGCTGGTTCGGCGTCCTGAACGTCGTCGGCCTGCTGGGCGCGGCGACGATGCAGGAGGAGGAGTTCACCTCGGTCTGGTGCCTCTACGCCGCCGTCATGAGCGTGCTGATCCTCGTGCACTTCCGGCGCGAGCGACGCGGCCCGCCGGGCGCCGGCGCCCGCGCGGCGCCCGCCGCGGCCGACGGGACGCCGACCGCGACCTGACGCCGTCCGCGGCCCCGGGGACACTCGGCGGATGACCCAGCTCGGCGGCGTCCCGGAGGCCCGGATCCTCGACACGGAGCACGGTCGCGTGCCCGCGGACGGCGGGTGGTGGGCGATGAACGTCGGCGACCTGGCCTGGCGGACCGTCGAGGGCACGGGCGCGTGGTGCGTGTTCGAGTCGCCCGACGCCCGGTCGGCGACCCTCGGGATCGGCGTGCACGTCCTCTGGCCCAGGGACACGCCCGGGAAGTACCACGCGGAGGACCAGCAGGAGGGCTTCCTCGTGCTCGAGGGCCGGTGCATCGCGATCGTCGAGGGGCAGGAGCGGCGGCTCGGGCGCTGGGACTACCTGCACTGCCCGCCCGGGACGGCGCACATCACCGTGGGTGCGGAGGGCGGTCCCTGCGCGATCCTCATGGTCGGCACCCGCGGACCGGACGAGCACACCCGCTACCTGACCGACCCGGCCGCCGCGCGGCACGGGGCGGCGGTGGACGTCGAGACGGACTCGTCGGCCGAGGCGTACGCGGGCCGACCGCCGATCCGCGACGTCCGCGCGCCGTGGCCCGCGGCGCCGGACGTCTGAGCCGCCGGGGCGCGGACGCCCGCCCGGCGCCCGTCAGCCCGTGCCGAGGATCCGCGCGAGCAGCGAGTCCGCGTCGTAGCCGCAGTCGAGCCGCTCGCCGTCGAGGAAGACCGTCGGCGTGCCGGTGACGCCGCTGCGCGCCGCACCGTCGACGTCCGCGCGCACCGCCGGGAGCCGCACGTGGTGGCGCAGGTCGTCGGCGACGCGGTCGGGGTCGAGCCCGGCGTCGCCCGCGATCGCCAGCAGGTCGGCGGGCCCGAGGTCGTCGCCCACCGGGTGGTGGAGCAGCCGGCGGTGCATCTCCCAGAAGCGCCCCTGCGCGGCGGCCGACAGCGCCGCCTCGGCCGCCAGCGTGGCGCCCGGGTGGACGTCCTCGTTCGGGAGGTGCCGCGGCACGTAGCGCAGCAGGTGCCCGGCGCGCTCGCGCACGACCTCGAGCTCGGCCGCCAGCGCCCGGGTGTGCGGATCCTCGTAGTCGCCGTAGACCACCAGCGTCCGCGGAGCGTCCGGTGCGCCGAGGATCCGGTCGTGCATCGGATCGACGGGCGGGTCGAGCGGCACCGCCTCCCCGGTGTCGTCCGCGTCGTCGGTCCCCCGCCGGACGAGCAGCACCGTGCCCGCGACCGCGGCCAGCACGGACGCGACCAGCACGCCGATCTTCGCCTCGTCGCGCAGGGCCTCGTCGTCGAACGCGAGCTCCGCGACGAACAGCGAGACGGTGAAGCCGATCCCCGCCAGGGTCGCGGCCCCGGGGAGATGCCCGCCCCGCATGCCGTGCGGCAGCGGCCCGACGCGCGACCGGACGGCGAGCGCCGTGCTCAGCCCGATCCCCAGCAGCTTGCCGAGGACGAGCCCGGCCACGACGCCGATCGTCACCGGGGACGTGAGGGCGCGGTCCAGCGCGTCGCCGTCGAGTGCGACCCCCGCGTTGGCGAGCGCGAACAGCGGGACGACGACGTAGCTCGTCCAGGGATGGATGCCGGTCTGGAAGCGCTCGTTCGGCGAGACCGCCGAGGCGAGCTCGAGGACCGCCGCCCGCCCGCCCGCCGGCGTCGGGGTCCGCCGGAAGAGCCGGGTGACGCTCGCGGCCCGCTCGACGTCCGCGCGCCGCGGCGGGTGGACCGCGGTGATCAGGCCCATCGCCACACCGGCGATCGTCGGGTGGATGCCGGACTTCAGGGTCGCGTACCAGAGGACGACGCCCGCGACGAGGTACGCGGGCCCGCGCCAGGTCGGCCCGTAGCGCCGGGCCAGCACGATCGCGACGAGGATTCCACCGGCCGCGGCGAGCGCCGTCAGGTCGATCCCGGACGAGTAGAAGAGCGCGATCACGGCGATCGCGCCGACGTCGTCGACGATCGCCAGCGTCAGCAGGAAGACGCGGACGCCCGGCGGGACGCGGGGCCCCAGCAGCGCGAGCGCCCCGAGGACGAACGCGATGTCGGTCGCCATCACGATGCCCCAGCCGTGGGCGCCCTCCCCGCCGGCGTTGATCGCGGTGAAGACGAGCGCCGGCGCGACCATGCCGGCGAACGCGGCGATCGCGGGGACGGCGGCGGCGCGGCGGTCGCGGAGCTCGCCGAGCTCGAGCTCGCGCCGGATCTCGAGGCCGACGACGTAGAAGAAGAGCGCCATCAGGCCGTCGTTGACCCAGTGCCGGAGGTCCTCGTCGACGCCGGTCCCGGAGAGCTCGATCCGCAGGTGCGCTCCCCACAGGTCGTCGTAGGCGTCCGAGAGCGGGGAGTTCGCCCAGACGAGGGCGACGATCGTCGCGACGAGCAGGAGGCCCGCGCTTCCGGTCTCGGTCGCGAGGAACTGCCGGAGCGTCCGCGAGCCGCGGTCGGTCCACGGCGTGCGGGCCGGTGGGCCCGACGCCGGGGCGGCGACGGGTGGCGAGTGCTCGGAGGTCATGGGGTTCCCGGGGTCGACGACGTGTGTCGACGACCAGGCTTCCCGTCACACCGTGGCCCATCGTAGAGGGCCATGCCTCGAGGGGCCCCGGCGCGACGGTCGCCGACGGCCCGCTCGACCCGGGTGGGAGCGGTCGTGCACCGTCCGCACAGCGCTTCTCGCGCCGGATAGGGTCGGCCGAAACGTCCGCCGTGTGGGGCGGAACGCATCGAGGAGCAGCACGTTGCCGCAGGAATCGCAGGTGGTCGACTGGCCGGGCCGGAAGATGGTCGATCGCGCGGGCGCGCGCATCGGCGTGGTCCAGGACGTCTTCGCGGACGAACGCACCGGCGAGGCCGCGTGGGCGACCGTGAAGACCGGCCGGTTCGGCGGGACCACGCGCCTGATCCCGATCGACCGCGCGCGGGCGGTGAAGAAGACCGTCGAGGTCCCGTTCACCGTCGACCAGGTCGAGTCGGCGCCCGACGTCGGCGGGGACGGCGAGATGTCGCTCCAGGAGGAGCGCGCGCTGCTCGACCACTACGCGCCGCCGGCCGAGGCCGCGGCGGCGGCCCCGTCGGCGATCGCCGACGACGCGCCGGGGTCGGCGGTGGCCGAGGACGCCCCGGACGACACCGCCGAGGACGAGCCGGACGCCGCGCCGGCGGACGCCCCCGCGTCGACCGCGCCGGCCGATCCCGCGCCGGCGGACCCCTCCGCCGAGCCCGAGGATCCCGCCGACGACGTGGACGCGGGCGCCTCCCCCACGGACGCCGACACCCCGGTGGCCGCGGTCGCGACGGCTCCGCCGGAGGACGACGCGCCTGCGGACGAGGTCCCGCCCACGGCCGACGCGCCGGTCACGGCCGACGCACCGGTGGCCGTCCCGGTGGCCGCGGCGACCGAGCCCGAAGCGGAACCCGCGCCGGAGGCAGAACCCGAGCGCGCCCCGGAGCCGGACCCCGAGCCCGAGCCCGAACCGGAGCCCGAGCCTGCAGCGGCGTCGGCGACCGGGGCACCCTCGGACGACGAGGCGGCGGCCACGGCGCCCCTGGACCCGAACGACCTGTTCGCCGGGGCGCACGGCGCCTCGGCCCTCGGACGCTCGGAACCCGCGCTCGAGCGGCGGACCGCCGTCCCCGAGGCCCCGCCCCGCGAGCCCGCGACCGAACCGACGGCCCCCGAGGCGCCCGCCGCCGAGGTCGAGGAGCCGGCCGCCGAGGCCGAGACGCCGGCCGCCGAACCCGAGGTCGCGTCCGTCGACCCGGCGCTGGAGGACGAGCCCACGGGCGACGACGACGCACCCGCCCCGGGCATCGCGTCCTCGTCGTTCGACCCGCCCGGCGCGGCCGCCGGCCCGGACGCCGACGACGATCCCGCCGACGACGATTCGTGGAGCACCGGGACGACCGACGCCGACCCGCCGTCCACCGGCACGGACGACCCGGCCGCCCCGGACGAGCCGGCCGGTTCCGCGACGCCGGGGTTCCCGGACCTCCTGCCGTCGCGCGGTGACGCGTCCTCCGACGCCCCCGCCCCGCCGGCGGACGAGACGTCCGGCGAGCCCACGGAGACCCCGCACGCGGCGGACATGCCGTCCGACGGGACGCCCGAGGTCCCCGAGGCGGCCGACGAGGACCCGATCCTCGCCGCTCTCGTGGGTCGCGACCCCGGCGCGGACTCCCCGGCCGCGGACGACGGGACCGACGACGAGCCCGTGACCGGCACCCCCGCGCCCGACGGCGCGGCGGACGAGTCCGACGCGAGCCCGGCGCCCGAGCCGATCGAGGCGATCGAGCCCGACGAGGACCCGGAGGAGGAGGAGCCCGAGGAGACCGCGGGAGGACCGGAGCCGATCGAGGCCCTCGAGCGCGACGAGACGGGCACGGATCCCGCACCGGCGGACGAGGAGCCCGAGGTCGCCGAGGAGCCCGAGGAGCCCGAGGACTCCGACGCCTCCGCGGCCGACGACGGGACCGGCACGCCGGAGCCCGAGCCGGACGAGATACCGGACCCCGAGTCCGAGTCCGAGTCCGAGCCGGACGTGACACCGGACCCCGAGTCCGAATCCGAGCCGGAGCCGGCGACGGACCCCGAGCCCGAGCCGGACCAGGCCGAGGAGCCCGAGCCGGCCCCGGAGCCCGCGGCCACCGCGACACCGCGCGCCGCGACGTCCGCGCCGCGGGACGCCCCGGCCGGCGGGACGACGCCCGGGGCGCAGGAGCAGGACGGCGGGACGTCCTTCCGCCCGGTCGGCCTGGCGATCGGCGCCGCCGGCCTCGGGTTCCGCGTCGCCCGCGGGATCCTCCGCGCGCGCCGCGGCCGCAAGGACTGAGCGACTCCCGGTGGGGCGCCGACGACGGCGCCCCACCCCCGCCGAGGCACCGCCGGATGGACGGACCACCCCCGACGCGCCAGGTTGCCCCGTACACGCATCTGATGCCCCCGAGGCGTCGTACCCTGAGGTCGAGACGCGCCACCCGGCGCCGGCGCCGCGCCGCGGCGCAGACCCTCTCGGAGGCACCCATGGGATCCGGACTGCTGCAGCCCACACACATCATCGTCCTGCTCGTCATCGCGCTGCTCGTGCTCGGGCCGAAGCGCCTGCCCGAGGTCGGCAAGTCGCTCGGCGAGGGCCTGAAGAGCTTCAAGTCGTCGCTCGACGGCCACGACGACGAGCCCCAGGTCCGCCGCGCGAGCGCCGAGCCGACGCCCGCGCCGACCGAGGCGACCGCCGCCCCGGCGCGCACCGAGGACTGAGTCCCGGCGACGCCCCGCGCCCCGCGAGCGCCGGGGCGCCATCGCTGAAGCGCGGCTCTGCGGGCCCGAAACGGCCCTCTTAGCCCGGGCTCAGCGTCCCCTCACCGGCGGCCCCTAGCGTCGTCAGGCGCCCGCGCCCCCCAGCGCACGGCGACCCGACCCGGGAGGCCCCATGCCCGTACACCGCAGGATCACCGCGCTCCTGGCCACGCTGACCACGCTGGCCGGCGGGTCGTTCGTGACGAGCGCCGCCGCCGACACCGACGGCGACGCCGGCGAGCGCGGCGCCAGGACCACGCTCCAGAGCGCGCCGCGCGACCACGCGAACGCCCACGTCCACCACGCTCGGACGCTCGCCGGCGCCCTGGGCGTCAGCGACCGGCACCTCGCCGTGGTCCTGCGCGAGCTCCGCGCCGAACGGCCGGCGTCGGACCTCGTCGGTGCCCGCCCGGCGGTCCGCTCCGCCGCCGAGCGCGCGCGGGAGCGCGCGGCCTACGCCGCGGCCCTGGCGGCGAAGGTGGGCGTCCCCGTCGACGTCGCCGTCGCGGCGCTCGACGGGACGTCGCGCCCCGCTCCCGCCGGCGGACCGCAGGGGCCTCCGACCGCCCTGCCCGTGCCCGCGACCCCTCCGCCGGGTACCTGACAGGAGATGCTCCGCCTCGCCGGCCCGATCGACACGCTGCTGGACCGGACGATCGCCCCCGGCTACACCCGGCTCGGCCTCGCCGTCCGCCGGCGGTTGCCGACCTGGCCGTCGGAGCTGCCGCGGATGGAGGGTCGGACCGTCCTGATCACCGGCCCGACCTCCGGGATCGGCGAGGCCGCGGCGCTCGATCTCGCGCTGCTGGGCGCCCGCGTCGTGCTCCTCGCCCGCAACGTCGACAAGGCGGCCGCGACCCGGGAGCGGATCGCCGCCGCCGTCCACGCCGCCGACGCGTCCCGCACCGCCGACCTCGCGGTCGTCCGCTGCGACGTCTCGTCGCTGCGGTCGGTGCGGGAGGCCGTCGCCACGCTCGAGGAGCGCGAGCCCCACATCGACGTCCTGATCCACAACGCCGGGGCGATGCCCGCGGAACGGACGGTCACGGACGAGGGGTTCGAGCTGGCGTTCGCGACGAACGTCCTCGGGCCGTTCCTCCTCACCGCGCTGCTCGAGCCGCGCCTGAAGGCCGACGCGCCGACCCGCGTCATCACGGTCTCCTCGGGCGGCATGTACGGCCAGAAGCTCGACGCGGAGGACCCGCAGCACGCGCACCGGAAGTACTCGCCCGCCGCCGTCTACGCGCGCAACAAGCGGGCGCAGGTGGTGCTGAACGAGCAGTGGGCACAGCGGCTGGCCGGCACCGGGGTCGTCGTCCACACGATGCACCCGGGCTGGGCGGACACCCCCGGCGTCGAGGAGTCCCTCCCCGGCTTCCACCGCGTGACGAAGCGGGTGCTGCGCTCGTCCGCCGAGGGTGCGGACACGATCGTCTGGCTCGCCGCGGCCGACGGGGCGCTCAGGGACTCGGGCGGCTTCTGGCACGACCGCAGCGAGCGCCCGACCCACTACGGCCCGTGGACGCACGAGACCCCGGACGCACGCCGGCGGATCTGGGAGACGTGCGCCGAGCTGGCGGGCGTCGAGGTCGCTGTCCCGGCGTAGCGTCAGTCGACGCCCGGCGCGTCGCCCTGCAGCGACCGGATCCCGGCGTCGACGAACCGCAGCGCGCGGTCGAGGAGCTGCAGGACCACGGGCTCGCCCGGCGCCTCGCAGACCGCGGCCTTCGACATCTGGCCCTTCGTGTCGTGCTCCGCGCCGAGGATGCCGAAGATCGCGAAGGTCGCCGCGGCCGCCATCCGCGGCTCGAGGTCGTCCGGCGACGCGCCCAGGTCCTCCGCGATCGAGGCGGCGATCAGCTCCTCGCCGAACGCGCGGAACCGCTGCTCGACCGCCTTCAGCCCGTCGTCGGAGTCGACCACCCGGCGCTGCATCCGCATCTCGGCGTCGCGCTCCGCCCAGCGCGGCAGCTCGGTGCGGATCCATCCGCGCAGCGCGTCGGCGGTCGTCTCCGCCGTCGTCCGGGAGCGCAGGCGGTCGGCCAGGCGGGCGAACGAGTCCTCCTGGTCCGGGAAGACGAGGTCCTCCTTCGCCGGGAAGTACGCCGACACGGTGCGCGGCGAGACGTCGGCCGCGGCGGCGATCGCGGGGATCGTCGTCTCGTGGAAGCCGTCCCGGTCGAAGAGCTCGAGCGCGGCACGGGCGATCGTCTCGCGCGTTCGCTGCTTCTTGCGCTCGCGGAGCCCGGGCTCGGGAGTCGAACCCGCCGCGGTCGCGGTGCCGTTCACCATGCCGTGACAGTAGCGCCTGTCACACGGTCATGCTGCAGGAGCCGCAAGTTCGCGCTTCCTGCATTTCTGCAAGACATGCAATTTTGCAGTGGCGGTGCTATCTTGCGACGCGGCGCCGGTCCCCCTGCGCCGGACCGACCCGTTCAGGAGCCCCCATGTCCTCCCTGTTGGCGCGCTATTCGCGCTCCCTGATCCACCACTGGAAGCGAACGCTCGGTGTCGCGTTCCTGGTGCTCGTCCTCCTCGGCGTCGCCTCCGGCGTCGCCGGCGGCCCGTCGGCCGACAACAACAAGATCCCCGGCGCCGAGTCGCAGAAGGCGATCGACCTCTTCCAGGCGCACGGCCAGGCGAACCTCGCCGGTGCCGACGCCGACGTCGTCTTCCAGGCGAAGTCGGGCAAGCTGACCGACCCGAAGGCCCGCGCCGACATCGAGAAGACCCTCGCCGCGGTCCGCAAGGTCGATCACGTCGCGAAGGCCGACTCGCCGTTCGCCAAGGGCGGCCTGGTGTCGAAGGACGGCACGATCGCCCAGGCGAAGGTGCAGTACGACGTCGAGGCGATCAAGCTCGACAAGAAGGACGGCACGAAGCTCGAGGACGCGCTGAAGACGGTGAAGGACCCAGCCGTCCAGATCTCCTCGCGTGGCCAGGTGGTGGACCTCGCGGCCGAAGAGAGCTTCCCGGTCGGTGAGCTCGCGGGCGTCGCCATCGCGATGGTCCTCCTGACGGTCCTGTTCGGCTCGAAGGCCGCGATGGGCGCCACGCTGCTCGGCGCGGTCGCCGGGGTGATCTTCGGCCAGGTGCTGATCGCCGCACTGGCCAAGCCGCTCGGACTGCCGAGCTTCGCGAGCCAGATCGCCCTGATGCTCGGCCTCGGCGCCGGCATCGACTACGCGCTCCTGATCGTCGGCAGATACCGGGAGCAGCTCGCGGCGGGCGACTCCAAACGCGACGCGGCGGCGAAGGCGGCGGCGACCTCCGGCGCGTCCGTCGTGGCCGCCGGCGCGATCGTCATCGTCGCGATCCTCGGCCTCTACGCCACCGGCATCCCGCTGATCGGCGCCATGGGTCTCGGCACCGCGCTCGGCGTCCTCGCCGTCGTCCTCGCCGCGCTGTTCGTGCTGCCGGGCATGCTCGGCGCGTGGGGCGAGAAGCTGCGCCCGCGGAAGATCGAGCACGTCCAGCCGTCGCCGTTCTTCGCCCGCTGGGGCGAGAGGATCACCCGTCGCCCGTGGCTGTCGATCGGCGCCGGCGTCGTGATCCTGCTCGTCTTCGCCGCGCCGCTGACGCAGATGCGCCTCGGTCAGCCCGACGACGGCAACAAGGGCGCCGACAAGACGCAGCGGATCGCCTACGACGCACAGGCGAAGGCGTTCGGCAAGGGGTCCAACGGCACGTTCCTCCTCGCCGTCGACATCGGGAACAAGAACGACCCGGCCCTCAAGGACCAGCTCGCGAAGATCGCGTCGGACGTCAAGAAGACGCCGGGCGTGGCGTCCGCGTCCCCCGCCGTGACGAGCCCCGACGGCGAGATCGCCACGATCGGCGCCGTCCCGACGACCGCGCCGCAGGACCAGAAGACCAGCGACCTCCTCTCGACGCTCCGCGACGACGTGCTGCCGCAGGCGACGAAGGGCACGGAGCTGAAGGTCTACGTCGGCGGACAGACGGCCGGGTTCGAGGACTTCTCCGACAAGGTCGCCAGCCGCATCCCGCTGTTCATCGCGCTCGTGATCGGGCTGTCGGTGATCCTCCTGATCGCGGCCTTCCGCTCGCTCTGGATCCCGCTGGTGTCCGCCGTCTTCAACCTGTTGTCGGTCGGCGCGGCCTACGGCGCGGTCGTCGCGGTCTTCCAGCAGGGCTTCGGGTCGAGCCTGATCGGGGTCGAGAACGGGGTGCCGATCATCTCGTTCCTGCCGGTGATGCTGTTCGCGATCCTCTTCGGGCTGAGCATGGACTACAACGTCTTCCTGCTCTCCCGCATCCAGGAGGCCCACCACGAGGGCGAGAAGCCCCGGCAGGCGGTGATCATCGGCCTCTCCCGGATCGGCAAGGTGATCCTCGTGGCCGGCCTCGTGATGGCGTCGGTGTTCCTGTTCTTCGCCACGGCGGACGACGTGATCGCCAAGATGTTCGGCGTCGGGCTCGGCGTGGCGATCCTCGTCGACGTGCTGATCGTCCGGCTCGTCGTCGCCCCGGCGGTCGTGCTCCTGCTCGGCGAGAAGGCCTGGTGGCTGCCGAAGTGGCTGGACCGGATCCTCCCGAACGTGTCGCTCGAGGGGCACCTGGTCAAGAACGAGGACCCGAAGGGCGAGCCGCTCCAGGGCTTCGAGGCGCCGCAGCCCCAGCGGGAGCACGCGGTGGCCGCGGGCGACTGAGCGCCCGGTCGGGCCGACACCCGGGCTCCGCAAGCGGGGCTCGACCCCCACGCAGCACCGCGACCCGGCTCAGGCCGGGTCGCGGTCGTTCCGCACCGGGGCGCGACGGCCCCGCGGAGCGCCAGGACCCGGCCCCCGACGGGATCGTCGCGCTACGTCGCCTCGCGCTCCGGCGCCGTGAACGTCGCGGCGGTGACGACGCACGCGATGCCCAGCAGCAGCAGGTTCCGGAGCGTCGGGCCGTTGTCGTGAGCGACGCTCATGAGGAGCACGAGCGCGACTCCGCAGGCGATCCACGTGATCGCCGCGGGCCACGCGACGGCGGGCCGCCCCGACTTCGCCGCCCACCACAGGACGATCGACAGCACGAGCAGCGCGACGCCCAGGGCGACGATCGCGGTCCACTGCCACGCGTCCGCCGAATCCGTCCACGCGGCGGCCGGACCACCGCACGACTCGTCGCACGCCAGCCCGCCGACGATCCACGCGACCCAGGCGGCGCAGGTCGACCACCCCACCGCGAGGGATGCGGCGATCATCGACGCCAGGCGACCGGGCATCACCGGCCCCCGCGCGTCGCGAACCACCCGGACACGGCCCGGAGGACGTGGGCGGTCACCGCACAGAGGAGCAGCACGGCGGCCAGCGGCCCACCGAGGACCACCGCGATGAACGGCCAGTCCTGCGCGCGGGTGCAGCCGGTCGCACCCGGTCCACCGCACACGCCGTCCGGGTCCGCGGGCTCCCCCGGGAACCACGTCCCGAGGAGCGCGAACACGAGGGCAGCCACGACGACCAGCGCGGTGGCGGCGTAGAGCACGCGCACGGCGTCCCACCGCCCGCTCGACGCAGCGTGCGCACCACGCTCCCGCCACTCGCGCGGGCTCCGGGGTGCCCCGGTGTCCAGACCGGTCACGACACGCCCCCGTCCCCGCCCGGCAGGCCGTCGAGCGCGCCGACGCCGAGCAGCACGACCAGCAGGGCGACGAAGCCGACGCTCGCGGCGGCGACGCAGAGCACGAGCGGCGAGAACCACAGGCCGTGCCGGGCGGCCCGGACGCCGATCGCGGCGATCGCCAGCGCAAGGACCACGAGGACCGCTCCGACCGCGAGGGTCCCGAGCGCCGTGCCCGTGCTCGCGACGACCGGGGATGCAGCCGCGAGGCCCGCCGCCGCGGGCACCACCCCGGTCATCGGATGCTCCCGGTGCGGTCGGAGAAGCGCGCGACGTCGGCCGATGCGCCTGCGGACCGGAGGTCGTCGACCGACGGTCCGTGGTCGCCGACGTCCTCGGAGGAGGTGGGCTTCAGCCGCGCGTAGAGGCCCGCACCGACGAGGAGCAGCGCGCCGAGGACGGCCCACGCGACGACGCGGCCGGCGGTGTCGACGTCGGCGAGGTCGATCAGGGCGATCTTCACGCCGATGCCCGCGAGGAACGAGAGCCCGACCATGCGGACCGGCGCCTCGGCGCGGACCAGGCCGGCGGCGAGGAGGCCGAGTCCGGTCGTGGCCCAGAGCACGTCGCGGGCGACCGCCGAGGCGTCCGCACCGCCGCCGAGGGCGCCGGCGACGTGGCCCGCGAGGATCGAGGAGGCCAGCAGCAGGGCGCCGCCGGCGGTCGCGACGAGCGTGGTCCGGAGTCCGGGGCCCAGCGGGCGCGGACCCGTCTCCTCGTCGGCGTCCGTGTCGGTCGCCGCGTCGCGCTCGTCGGTGTTCGCGTCGCCCGGGCCGCCTGCGTCGGCGTCGAACGCGTGGAGGACCAGCGTGTGCGCGCCGCGGAGCGCGAAGGCCCCGACCGCCGCGGCCGCGGCGACGGCCAGGATCGGCAGGACGAGGTCGCCGACCGTGCCCGCCGGGACGACGTCCCAGGTGGCCTGGGCCGGCGCACCCTCGTCGTGGAGCAGCGCGATCGCCGCCGAGATCGCGAGCACGGCGAGGCCGGCACCGCGGGCCACGAGGTCCGGGGCGCGGCGGTCGAGCAGCAGCAGCCCGGCGGCCTGCGCGGCGAGGACGAGCGACAGGTCGACGCCGTCGAGCGTCACGGCGGTCCAGACGAAGGCGACAGCGAGCGCCGACAGGTCGAGGATCATCCGGGCGTCCTCGCTGCGGGGCGCGATGACGCGGGCGGACACGCCGCAGACGGCGGCCAGGACGGCGCAGGCGACGACGAAGCTGTCGGGCCCTTGGCCGTAGGCGCCCGCGGTCTCGATCAGCGCCAGGCCGGCGTGCAGTCCGAGGCCGCCGATCAGGACCGGCATCTGCTGGCGGGCGGCGTGGCGGGCCAGGAGCGCGAAACCGACGGCGGTGACGGCCCAGCCGAGCAGCTGCAGCAGGCCGGACGCGGCGATCGCGAAGCCGAGGTCGAGGATCAGGACCGACGTCGAGAGGAGGACGAGCTCGACCGGCGTCGCGGTGCGGGCGCTGCGCCGGACCCGCAGGGCGGAGCCGGCGAGCAGCCCCGCCGCGAGGACGAGGGTCACGACCGCCGCGGCGGGCCGGTCGACGAGCGCGTAGCCGCCCGCCAGCGCCGCGGCGGCGCCGGCGTGGACGACGAGCAGCAGCGGCATGGTCCAGCGCTCACGGGCCTCCGGGTTGCGGAGCTCCCAGCCGGCGACCATCGCCAAGCCGGCGCCGAGGGTCGCGAGGATCGCGACGCCCGGGGCGACGAGCGTCCCGGAGGACGGGTCGGTCGACTGCAGGTCGTCGAGCAGGACGACGACGTGCCAGGCGATCTGCGGCAGCGCGAGCGCCGTGGCGGCGGCGGCGAGCCACGTCCAGGGACGGTGGCGCAGCAGCAGGCCCGTGGCGGCCATGGCGAGGACGACGACCGGCAGGACCAGGCCGTCGACCGGCGCGATGATCGGCGCCGCGAGCGCGCCGAGCAGGCCGATGCCGGCCAGCGGCGGGGCGTCCCAGCGGAGCGCGAGGGCCGCGGATGCGACGCCGAGCGCCGCGAGGGCCGGCAGGCCGAGGAGCGTCGGGACGAGCTCGTAGGTCGCGGTCGACACGGCGACCGTGGCGTAGAGCCCGGCCAGGCCGGTGCCCGCCATCGCCCAGGAGGCCTCGCGGGCGACCCCGTTCCGGGCGTTCCGCAGGCCGGCGGCGAGCAGTCCGACCGAGGCGGCGGCGCCGAGCAGGCAGCGCAGCGGCTCGCTCAGCCAGCCGTCGCGGACGCCGAGCCAGAAGAGGGTCCCGAGCGCGAACAGCAGCGCGGCGCCGCCGGCCCAGGCGAGCAGCCGGCCGCCGACGAGGGCCTCGTCGAGCCGGACGCGGACCGGAGCGGGTGGGGCCTCGACGGGGCGTGGGGCGACGAGCGGCCCGTCGACGCGCTCGACGACGGTCGGCCGCGCGACGGGTCGGGGCTCGGGCCGCGGCTCCGGGGCCGGTCGGCGGGGCTGGGAGCCCGCGGTCGGGACGCCGACGTAGGCCTCCACGCGGCTGAGCCGTCGCTGGAGGTCGGCGATCACGTCCGGCGGGACGCTCGGGGCTTCGGGGGTGGCGGTGCGGGACACGGTACGGCCTCTTCGGGACGATCTTCGGGGCCCTGTCGACCCCCGGTCAGGAGCGACCGTAGCAACGCTGCTGACCAAGAGTCAACACTTCTTGACCTCGGGTCTACAAGCTCCTGACCTCCGGTCGACACGGAATCGCCGTCCCCGACGGCGTTTCGCGTCGACCGGAGGTCGACAAGAAGACGTGCGTTCGTCGACCCGCGGTCGACAGGATTCGGCCGTCCTGCGGGGTCGTTCTGTCGACCACGGGTCGACAGCGCTATCCTCGTCGGGTGCCCCTGCCCCGCAAGGACCAGGCCGCCCGCACGAAGGGCGCGCGGTCGTACCGCCGCATGACCGTCGACGACCGTCGCGCGGAGCTCCTGGAGCGCGGCACCGCGCTGTTCACCGAGCACGAGTACGGCGATCTGACGATGTCGAAGATCGCCAAGGCGGCCGGCGTCTCCAAGCCGCTGCTCTACCACTACTTCCCCACGAAGCAGGCGTTCTTCCTCGCGACCGTGTCGGCGGCGACGGAGGAGCTCGCCGGCAAGGTCCGCCCGCGACAGGACATCCCGCTGGGCGACGCCGCGGTCGAGGCGCTCGGCGCCTACCTCGAGTGGATCGACGAGCGCCCGCTGGCGTTCCGCCGCCTGCTGACCGCCGCGGCGGCCGAGCCGGGGGTGCGGGAGATCCTCGCCGGCGTCCGCAACGACACGGTCGCGCGGATCGCCGACTCGCTCGGGCACCCCGACGTCCACGCGGCCCCGCCGGCACTCCGCGCCGCGCTCCACGGCTGGCTGCTGTTCATCGACGGCGCGATCCTCGTGCGCCTGGACCTCGGCGCCCCGACCCGCGAGGCGCTCGTCGAGCAGCTCCTCGGCACGCTCGCCGGCGCGATCCTGGCGGCGGGCGACGAGACGGCCGCGGCGAAGCTGCTCGAGGCCGACCCCGTCGGCGACCTGGCCGGCTGAGCGTGGCCCGCCGCCCCGTCGCGGGCCCGTCCCGGCACGCGGACGCCCGCGCCGCCGGCGCCTGATCGGTGGCGCGGCGCCGGAGCACCCGGGGCACCCGGCCCGTCGATCCCGTCCGCGTGGAGTCGGGGGTCGGCGTCCTCGAGCTGCAGCCCGACCGCGCGCGCCCCGGCGGCCGCCTCCTCCTCATCGACGGGCTCGCCCACGGCTACGTCGATCTCGACGATCCGACGCACCTGGAGCTGGACTACGTCGCCCGGATCGGCGCGGCGCTCGAGGTGCTCGTGCCGCGCGGCGCGGAGGCCGACGTCCTGCACCTCGGCGGCGGCGCGTTCAGCCTCCCCCGGTTCCTCGCCAGCACCCGCCCCGGGGTCCGGCAGACGGTCGTCGAACGCTCCGGCGCGGTCGTCCGGCTCGCCGAGAAGCACCTCCGGCTGCGCCGCGGCCCGGGCCTGAAGGTGCTGCAGGCGGACGGGCGCCGCGTCGTCGGGGAGGGCGCGGACGACGCGTTCGACCTCGTCCTCGGCGACGCCTTCGTCGGCACCGAGACCCCGGAGCCGATGGCCACCGCGGCCTTCGCGGCGCAGGTCGCGCGGGTGCTCCGTCCCGGCGGGCGGTACCTCCTCAACACGGTGGACCAGCCCCCGTGGCCGTTCGCCGCCGAGCAGGCGTCGCACCTCCGCGGCGCCTTCGCCCATGTCCTCGCGTTCGGTGGACGGGACGTCGTCCGCGGTCGGCACGCCGGCAACGTCCTCTTCCTCGCCTCCGACGCGCCCCTCCCCCGCGAGGCGCTCGCCCGCCGGATCGCGGGCGGCGCCCACCCGGCCGAGATCGTGCCGGCCGAGCGGCTCGCCGGCTGGGGCTGAGCGGCAGGCCGGGAGCCGACGCCGGCCCGCCGACCGCGACGGGCCCACCGCGCGGCGGGCGGGCCCGGGTCCCCGGTCCGCTAGGAATGAGCCATGCCGCGAGCGATCCCCCGTGACGAGGCCCTCGAGCTCCTGGAGTCCTGGGTGCAGGAGCCGAGCTCAGCGGGTTCATCACGGCGTGCGCGAAGGTCCGGCCGCAGGGCATCCACGGCCTGAACCCGAAGTCGGTGCGCAAGAAGCTGAAGACCGCGTCCTTCGCCGCGGCGGTCGACCGCGACGACGTGACGCAGGGCGCCGAGGAGATCGGCGTCGACCTCGCCGAGCTGATCACGACGATCGTCGACGCGCTCGAGCCGCTGGCGGACGAGCTGGGGATCGCGGGCCAGGAGGCCGGCTGACGGCGACCCCGGTCGGCCGGCGCGCCCGGCGCCGGCGCCACGCGCGCCGGCCGTCAGCGCGGCGGCAGCGTCTCCGCGATCCAGGCGGCGATCGCCGGGACGTGCTCCGGGGCGATGTGGTGCCCGCCGTCGTGGTCGAGGACCGTCAGGTCGAGCCCACCGGAGGTCACGAGCTCCCGTGCCGCGACCGCGAAGTCGAACCCGATGACCGGGTCCCCGTGCCCGTGGGCGTTCAGCACCCGCGTCGCGCTCCGCGGCGCCAGGTCCGGCGCCCAGCCTCCGACCGTCGGGACGAAGCCGGACATCCCGAGCACACCCGCGACGACCGGGCGCGCCGGCAACCCGCCGTCGGCCGCGAGCGGCCCGAGCCCGGTCGCGTGGCTCATCACCGAGCCCATCGAGAAGCCACCCAGGATCGTCCGCTCCGGCGCGACGCCCGTGCGCTCCCAGAGCGCGTCGTGGAACGCGGCGAGCGCCCGGAAGCTGCCCGCGAACGAGTCGGGGTCGGGGTAGCCGACGCGCGGGACCACGTACCAGTGCTTCCCCGGCCAGCCCTGGACCCGCAGCGGCGCCCCGGGGGTGACGACGTGGAGGCGCCGCTCCGGGTCGAGGACGTCGGCGAGGCCGACGAGGTCGTGCTCGTCCGCACCGCGCCCGTGATGGAGGACCAGGAGGCCGTCGGGGTCGCCGGCGGCGGGGCGCTCGCGGAAGACGAGCTGCGGGGTCTGGGAGTCGGGCACGATCGAAACCGTTCAGGTAGTTGTTTACGCAACTAGCGTAGCGCGTCGCGGGCTGCCCCCGTCGGCGAGGGTGCGGAACCCCCGGCGGAGCGCGCCGCCACGACCCGACCCGGACGGCCCGGGCGCCCGGCGGGCAGGGCGCGATGCGCCATCAGGGCGCCGCGGCGCCCAAAGATGCGGGTGGCCACCTGGATGCGGACACCGCACACGAGGACGAACGTCGCGGTACTCGCGCCGCCGTCGGGGCGGCGCACCACCGGAAGGCACCCATGCCCCGCATCAGCAGGCCCTCACCATCGATGGCCGTCGGCCTCACCGCGTTGTTCGTCGCCCTGGGCGGCACCAGCTACGCCGCGGTCTCGCTCCCGAAGAACAGCGTCGGCAGCAAGCAGATCAAGAGCTCGGCCGTCACCAGCGCGAAGGTCAAGGACGGCTCCCTCCTGACCAAGGACTTCAAGACGGGCCAGCTCCCGAAGGGCGCGACCGGGGCCACGGGAGCAGCGGGCGCCGCAGGCCCGGCCGGCCCGAAGGGCGACACGGGCGCGAAGGGCGACACCGGGGCCAAGGGCGACACCGGCGCGCCCGGCGCGCCCCCGGCCGTCGAGGCCCCGACGACCATCACCGGCTTCACCAACGGCTGGGTCGGCAGCTTCGCGAAGTACTACAAGGACCCCTTCGGCGTCGTCCACCTGGAGGGCCTGATGACGTCGGGCACGCTGAACACGACCGCGTTCGTCCTGCCGGCGGGCTACCGACCCGACATCACGAAGTACTTCGCGCCGCTCGTGACCTCCGCCGGCGACACGCCGATCCTCTCGGAGCTCCGCATCTCGCCGGACGGCTCGGTCGCGCCGGTCAAGGGCAGCAACTTCTACTACTCGCTGGAGGGCGTGACCTTCCGCGCCGCGCCGTAGCCGACGGGTGTCGCGCCGGCCCGGCCGGCGCGACACCGCAGCCCCCACCGGGGCGCTGCGGCCCCGCCGGGCGCCGACCGTCCGCGGCCGACGCCGAGCCGGTCAGACCTGCTCCGGGACCTCGATCTCGCGCTTGAGGATCTTGCCCGTCGGCCCCTTCGGGAGCGCGTCGACGATCCACACGTGGCGCGGGTACTTGTACGCGGCGACCTGGCCCTTGACGTACTCCTGCAGCTCGTCGGGCGTCACCGACTGGCCGTCCTTCAGCCCGACGGCGGCGGCGATCTCCTCGCCGAGCTCCTCGTGCGGGACGCCGATCACGGCGGCCTCGGCGACGGCGGGATGCTCGTAGAGGACCTCCTCGATCTCGCGCGGGTAGACGTTGTAGCCGCCGCGGATGATGAGGTCCTTCTTGCGGTCGACGATGAAGTAGAAGTCGTCCTCGTCGACCTTCGCCATGTCGCCCGTGGAGAACCAGCCGTCCTCGGAGATCGCCTTCGCCGTGGCCTCCGGGTTCTTCCAGTAGCCCTTCATGACGTTCGGGCCCCTGACCTGGAGCTCGCCGACCTCGCCGACGCCGACGACCTCGCCGTCGTCGTTCACGAGCCGCAGCTGCACGTCGTCGACCGCGACGCCGATCGAGCCCGGCTTCAGCGGCAGGTCGACCCGGCTGAACGACGCGACCGGCGAGGTCTCCGACAGGCCATAGCCCTCGAGGATCGGCGAGCCGAAGGCCTCCTTGATGCCCTTGAGGACCTCGACCGGGAGCGCCGAGCCGCCGGACACGAACAGCCGCAGCGAGCTCGTGTCGAACTCGTCGCGCTCGGGGTGGTGCAGGATCGCGCCGTGCATCGTCGGCACGCCCATGAAGATCGTGACCCCGTCGCGCTGGACGACCTCGAGCGCCTGCGTCGGGTCGAACCGGGGCAGCAGCGTGACCTCGGAGCCGGTGGCGACCGACACGTTCAGCGTGCAGGTCTGGCCGAAGACGTGGAAGAACGGCAGGCCGCCGAAGAAGACGTCCTCCTCCGTCGGGTTGAACAGCCCGAGCGACGCCTGCACGTTGGAGCCGATGCTGTGGTGCGTGAGCTCGGCGCCCTTCGGCCGGCCGGTGGTGCCCGACGTGTAGAGGACGACCGCGGTGTCGTCGCCGTCCTTGTGCGCGACTTCCTCGATCGGCGTCGCCTCGCCCACGCGCTTCCCGATGTCCTCCGGCTCGATCAGGAGCACCTGCGCGTCGATCTCGGCCTGCTCGGCACCGCCCTGCGCGGACTCGGCGAACCCGTGCCAGGCCAGGAGCAGCTTCGCGCCGGAGTCGTCGAGGTAGTACGCGACCTCGCGCTTGGAGAGCAGCGGGTTCATGGGCACGACGACCGCGCCCAGGCGCAGCGCCCCGTAGTACGCGAGCGGGAAGTGCGGCGTGTTGGGCAGCATGATCCCGACGCGGTCGCCGGGCTCGACCCCCAGGTCCTTCAGCAGGCCCGCGACGCGCTGGCTGCCGGCCTCGAGCGCCGCGTACGGCACCGCGGCGTCGTCCAGCCGGATCGCGACCCGCTCCGGGAACTTCGCCGCGGTGGTGGTCAGGAGCGTCGCGAGGTTCGCGTTCGAGGAGTCGGCCATGGAGCCATCCTGCCACCCGGGACGGGTCCGTGCACGCGGTTCGTACCGGGGGTCGCGAACCGCTTGGGTGCTGCATCGACGCGCGGGGAGGACCGATGTGCCGGGCGCACACGCGGGAGGACGCCGTCCACGCCGACGTGGCGCCTTGCCACTCGCACGCCGCCCCCGCCGACCACGACTATCCTCGGCCCCGGCCCGACCGCCCGGGCCCCGACCACCGGAGGTCCCCCGTGACGAGCACGCCCGATCCGACCAGCGCCACCGACGGCCGACCGCCGATCCGCACCGACCTGGAGCAGCTGCGCGGCGCGTTCGGCTTCGGGGTCGCCGGCAACTTCGCCGGGCACCTGGAGCAGGCCGGCGAGGCCTCGGACTTCGTCGGCGTCGTCGCCGAGCAGGGCGCCCCGAAGGGCATCTTCCCCTTCTACGTCCCGGGTGGCGACACGTTCCTCGGGGCCTTCCCGCTGTCGTCCGACCGCACGCCGCTGCCCGTCCAGGACGAGCCCGCGAACCTGCAGCTCGAGCCCGAGGTCGGCGTGCTCTTCCGCGCGGTCTACGGCAGCGACGGCGCCGTCGCCGCCCTCGAGCCGTTCGCCCTCGGCGCGTTCAACGACTGCTCGATCCGCCGCCCCGGCGCGACGAAGATCAGCCAGAAGAAGAACTGGGGCGCGGGCTCCAAGGGCGTGGCGGCCGAGCTCTTCGCCGTCGAGGACCTCGACCCCGAGGGCGCCACCCGCGAGTTCCGCCTGGCGAGCTTCCTGCGCCGCGACGGCGAGACGCACCCCTACGGCCAGGACAGCCCGCTGCCGGCGTACTCGTACTACGGCGCGCAGCTCGTCGACTGGATGGTCGAGCGCCTCGCGCACCAGGAGGGCGGCGACGGGACGCCGCTGGAGGACGTCGGGGCCCTGCTCCGCGCCGGACGCCCCGAGCTGCTCCTCGTCGGCATCGGCGCCACCCGCTACACCGAGTACGGCGAGACGACGTTCCTCCGCGAGGGCGACGTCTCCACCGTCGTGGTCTACGACGGCGCGGCCAGCACCCCGGAGCAGGTCCTCGCCGCGGTCGCCGCCGACGACACGTCGACCCTCGCCGGCGCGTCGGTGCTGCGCCAGGAGGTCGTCGCGGGCTGACCGCCCGGCCCGGCGACCGGCTCCACGCCGGTCACCGGTCCGCCCGTCGCGCTCAGCGCGTGACGGTGACCCGTGCGGTGCGGGTCGTCTTCTCGGAGCCCGCCGTCACGACGACGCTCAGGCTCAGCGTCGTCGAGCGACCCTTCGCGATCTTCGTGCCCGACAGGCGCGCGGCCTTCGGGGCGTTCGCGGACAGCTTCACTGTCGCGGTCGACAGCGTGCGGCTTCCGGATTTCAGCGTCACCTTCGCCGTCGCGGCCTTCGTCGCGACCAGCGAGACGGGGACGCCCTTGCGGGCGGCGCGGTTCGTCAGCGTGCTCGGCGCGGCGATCCCGGCGGCGAGCTTCACGGCCGGGGCCGGGCCGGGGACGGTGGTCGTCGGTCCGGCGACGGTCGTCGTCGGGCCGGGGACCGTCACCGTGGTGGCGGGCGTCGTGACCGTCTGCGTCGGGCCGGCCGGCAGCGTGCTCGGCGCCTGGCCGAGCATGATGTCGTAGAGGTCCGTCTGGTCGATGAAGCCGTTGACGTTCGCGGCCTGCGGCCCCTTGGCGGCGACGCGGATCTGCGAGCCGGTGTGGCCCTGCGAGCTGCCGGGGTTGGCCGTCGAGTAGCCGATCGTCATCGGATCGCCGTCGACCGTCTGGACCGTCGCGGTCGCCTTGCCGCCGCTGGTGCCGCCGACGATCTGCGTCGAGTGCGAGTGGTCGCCCGTGACGATGATCAGCGTGTCGGGGTTCGTCTTCTGGAACTCCAGCGCGATCTGCACGGAGCGGTCGAGCTCCGCGAGGTCCCCGATCGCGCCGCAGACGTCCGAGGCGTGCTCCTGCTTGTCGACCATCGCCGACTCGACCTGCAGGAAGAAGCCCTTGTCGTTGTCCTGCTTCAGCAGGTCGATGGCCTTCTGCGTCATGTCGCCGAGGCGCGGCTGGGTGTCGCGGGTCTCGACCTCGCACTTCGTGGTCGCACCGCCCGCACCGGCGGCCGTCGCGACGAGCGGCTTGTAGTACGGCAGCATGTTCTCGCCGGTGGTCGACTTCGGGTCCGCCTGCGTGCCGCCGGAGAACAGGCCGAGCACCGGGCCGTCCTTCAGCGAGGTCACGGCGTCGAGCTGCGCCTTGGTGCCGATGTCGCGGTAGCCGTGCGTGGTCTTCGCGCGGTCGAGCACCGTGCCGCCGGCGTCGGTCGTCTGGACGAAGCGGTTGCGGCCGCCGCCCATCAGCACGTCGATCTTGTTGTCGACGAGCTGCTCGGCGACCGAGCCCTTGCCGGCGGCGGACTTCTTCGCGGGCAGGCAGGCCGCCATGTCCTCGGGGCCCTGGCAGGTCCGCGCGTTGACGTGCGAGCCCGCGGCCGCCGGCGTCGCGTCGGTCAACGCGGAGGTCGTGATGTTGCCGACGCGCTTGCCGTCCTTCTTGAACTTCTCGAGGACGGTCTCGTAGTCCTCGCCGGGCGTGGCGGCGGTCTCGGACGGGCCCTGCGAGAGGCGGCCGTCGACGGTCTTGCGGCCGGTCGACCAACCCGAGGCGGTCGGGGCGGAGTCGGAGACGTACGCGAACGGGTACTGCCCGTTGGCCTTCTTGCCGACCTTCAGCCCGTGCGTCGTCATGTCGCCGACGAACGGCAGCTCGTCGAGGCCCGCGAACGCGCCGTCCGCGCCCTTCTCGTAGTTGCGCGCGGCGGTGATGATCGCCTCGTCGGTGCCGTCGCCGATCAGCAGGATGACGTTCTTCGGCTTCGCCGGGTCGATCTGCTCGGCGAGCGTGGCGGAGTGGTCGCCGTCGCCGGAGGGTGAGACGGCCAGCGCGGTCGCGCCGCCGGCCAGGGCGACGGCCGCCGCGGCGGTCGCGACGAGCGCGCCGCGGGTCTTGGGGAGCTGCATGAGGGTCTTTCGTCGTGGTCGTGGTTCGGGGAGGTCGGTGGTCGACGACCGGTCGTCGACCGGGGCGCCGGCCGCGGGCCGGGGATGCCGGCCACGGGTACGGGCGCCGGCCGCCCGGCGCGGGGCCGCCGCGGCGCCCGGGTCCCCGGACCGGCGGGGCCGGGCAGGGGCAGTCGCGCCGTGCGGGGCCGTCGGCGGGCGGGTCGTCTTCGGAGGGGTGGGACGTGGTCCCGGCGGGAGCCGGGCGGCCGCGTCAGACCGCGAGCGGGTGCGGTGGTGCCCGTCCGGCCGAGCGACCGGCGCGGGCGGGGCCCGGGCGCGGGAGGTCGAAGGCACGACCGGGGCGGGAGGCGACGTCCGTTCGCGACGCGGGACGCCGCAGCGGCGTCCCGGGTCGGCAGGCGAGCGCGAGGATCCAGGAGATCCCGATCGCCGCCACGACCGCCGGGCCGAGCAGCGCGAGCACGGGCGGCGCGGCGTGGAGCAGGTGCGCCAGCCCGTCGTCGTGGCCGTGCGTCGCGCTCTCGCGGACGGCCGCCAGGAGCTCCGGCCCGACGCCGGCGACGACGAGGACCGCGAGGAGCGTCCGCGTCCGCGGTGCGCGCCCGGCCAGTCGCGCCAGCAGCAGGTACAGGGCGGCGACCAGGACGGCGGGCGCGAGGTGCAGGAGCTCGCCCGCCACACCGTCGGCGGCGAGCCGGGGGGCCGAGGCGTGCAGCGCCCCGGTCAGGAGGAGCCCTCCCGCCGCGGCGCCGAGGGCCGCCGGCCACCGGCGGCTGTGGTGCGGATCGGCCACGAGCGCCGAAGATCGCAGCTGCCGCCGGCGCCCGGGTGAACGTCCTGAGACGTTGGAAGGCGCCCGATCAGCGCCGGGGCGCCACGACCGAGGCCCCGGCGTCCCTCAGGTCACGTGGAACGTGTCCGGGTCCGGACCCTGGCGCTCGTCCTGGTTCAGCCCGGTGATCTGGGCCAGGTCCTCCGGCGTCAGCTCGAAGTCGAAGACGTCGAAGTTCTCCTCGACGCGGGAGGCGGTGACCGACTTGGGGAAGATGATGTTCCCCTCCTGCAGCTGCCAGCGCAGGATGGTCTGGGCGGGGGACTTGCCGACGCGCTCGGCGATGCCGGCGATCGTGTCGTCCTTCAGGAGGTCGCCGCCCTGGGCCAGCGGGCTCCAGGCCTCGGTGTGGATGTCCTTCTCGGCGTGGAACGCCTTCAGGTCGACCTGGGTCAGCAGCGGGTGCAGCTCGATCTGGTTGACGGCGGGGACGACGTCCGACTCCGCGAACAGGCGCTCCAGGTGGGGCCGCTGGAAGTTCGAGACGCCGATCGCGCGGGTCCGGCCGCTCTCGAGGAGCTCCTCGAGCGCCTTCCAGGTCTCGACGTAGTCGTCCTGGTCGGGCAGCGGCCAGTGGATGAGGTAGAGGTCGAGGACGTCGAGGCCGAGCTTCTCCATGCTCACGTCGAACGCCTTCAGCGTCTTGTCCCGGCCGTGGTTCGCGTTCCAGAGCTTCGTGGTGACGAACAGCTCGTCGCGCGGGACACCGGAGGCCTGCAGGGCCGCTCCGACCTGGGCCTCGTTCTGGTACGCGGCGGCGGTGTCGATGTGGCGGTACCCGGTGGCGATCGCGTGCTCGACGATGCCCTGGGTGTCCTCCTCGGGGATCTGCCACGTGCCGAACCCCAGCTGCGGGATCGCGACGCCGTTGTTCAGCGTGATGACGGGGACGTCGGTGACCTGCGGCATGCGTGGGGGTCCTTTCTCGGGCTTCGCCGCCGGCACTGCCCGACGACGCTGACCCCGAACGGATACCCGAACGTCCCGCGCGCACCCTGCGGACCGGGGTCCTGGCGTTCTCCCGCGCCGGCGTGCGGCGGGACGCGATCACGATCCCGCCGCCCCGGCAAGCCGATCCTCGTCCCCGTCCGGCGAGCTCCGGGTCGGCTCGCGAGCGCCTCCACTGAGCTCAGTGTCGCCCCCACACCGGCGGGTCGGTCTCGCCGGTGAACGCGCGCAGACGCACATCGGCCTCGGCGGACCGGGCCGGTGCGGACGGGTCCTCCGCCGCGAACAGCCACGCGGCCGATGCGAGCTCGCGCACCCGGAGGCAGACGGCCCAGGACTCGTCCTCCGGTCGGCCGTACCCGCCACGGACGGCGTCCCACCACGCGGGGTCCGCGCCGTAGCGGCGGGGGTGCAGGGCCGCCGGGGCGAGGTCCCACGCCCGCGGCCCGCGACCGATGAGGTCGAAGTCGGCGAGCACGGTCCGCCCGGTGCCGGTCTCCGTGAGGACGTTGCCGGGGTGGGCGTCGCCGTGGACGACGCCGACGGGGGTCGTCGCCGACAGCTCCTCGAGCCGGCGCTCCAGCCCGCGTCGGACGTCGTCGAGCATCGCGATCTCGCCGGCCGAGAAGTGCGGGTTCGCGTGCAGGCCGCCGATGCGCGCGGCGATCAGCTCGAGCGCGCCCCATCCGGGGAGCGGCGCGTCGTAGTCGGCGGTGACGTCGTGGAACGCGCCGATGAGCGCCCCGAAGCCCGCGCCGTCCGTGACCGTCGGGGGATCGTGGGGCACCCAGACCCACGCGGTCGCCCAGTGCCCGCCGACATCGACGGGCTGCTCGACGTCCAGCGGGCGCACGGCGTCGAACCCGCGGCCGTCGAGGAACCGGGCGAGCGCGAGCTCCCGCTCGACGGCCTCCCGCTCGCGTCCCGCGGGCGCGACCCGGACGACGGCGTCGCCGACCCGGTGGCTGGCGTTCGTCCCGAGGCGCAGCAGCTCCGGGACGCCGGAGAGGCCCCAGCGCCCGGCCGCAGCCGCGACCAGCGGCGCGGCGGCCTCCGCGGTCCACGGTCTGCGTCGCGCGTCCATCGGTCGATCATGGCGGACCGGTGCCGCCACCCCGCGATACACCGTCCACCCGGACGGCACCCCCGGGTCGGACCGGGGTCATCCCCCGGTCGGCGACCGGGGCCGGGGCGTATATGGTCCGGCCGGCGTGGCTCCCGTCCCCGACGCCTCCGGCGCCGGGCCCGCCCCCGACCGTGCCGCGCACCGCCATGGAACCCGTCATCTCCCTGAACAACGTCACGAAGCGGTTCGGCCAGAACGTCGCCGTCGACGACGTCACGATCGACGTGCCGAGCGGCCAGTGCTTCGCGTGGCTCGGGCCCAACGGCTGCGGCAAGACCACGCTGATCCGCATGATGCTCGGGCTCGCCCGCATCTCGTCCGGGTCGATCAAGGTCCGCGGCCGCTCGGTCCCGGGCCAGACGCAGGAGGCGCTCGCCCGGGTCGGGGCGATCGTCGAGGAGCCGCGCTTCTACCCGTACCTCTCGGGGCGGAAGAACCTCGAGATCTGGGCCGCGCACCAGGGCGCGGACGCCTACGCGCAGATCGCTCCGTCGCTCGACCGGGTCGGGCTCACCAGCCGCGCGACCGACAAGGTCGGCGGCTACTCGCTCGGCATGCGCCAGCGCCTCGGCGTCGCGCGCGCACTGCTGAACGACCCCGAGCTGCTCGTCCTCGACGAGCCGACCAACGGCCTGGACCCGGCGGGCCTGCAGGAGTTCCGCAACATGATCAAGGAGCTCGTGCGCGAGGGCCGCAGCGTCTTCATCTCGTCGCACATCCTCAGCGAGGTCGAGCTCATGGCCGACCACCTGGCGATCATCGAGAAGGGCAAGATGCTCACGCACGGGTCGCTCGACGACCTCAAGCGCGGGGGCACCCACGCGATCGCGGTCCGCACGACCGATCCCGACGCCGCCGAGCGCCTGCTGGGCGCGCTGCCGTTCTCGCTCGGCGTGTCGCGGCCCGCGCCGGACACCGTGAACGTGAAGGTCCAGGAGATCCAGGACGACATGCTGCTCCACACCGGCCGCGAGCTGTTCCAGAACGGCATCGGCGTGATCGAGCTGCGCAAGGAGGGCGAGACCCTCGAGCGGCGCTTCCTCGAGCTGACCGGCGGACTCGCCGGCGAGCTCGGCGGCCGGATGGGCGACGTGACGCCCGGCGGGGCGAGTACCCCCGGCCCCGCGGCGAGGGAGCAGCGATGATGGTCCCCCTCCTGCGCGCCGAGCTCCGGCGCATCGTCGGCCGCCGCGGCTCCTTCTGGGGCGCCATCGCGTTCTCGCTGCTGATCACGATCATCGCCGTCCTCGCAGCGACCCCGGACCAGGACGACACCGCGGTCGAGATCGCGTCCGCGGCGGGCCGGTACTCGGGCATCCTCGGCATCGTCGTGATGGGCGCCCTCGCAGGCAGCTACGACACGGCCAACGGCACCATGCGGTACCTCGTCCTCACGGGCGTCCCCCGGTGGAAGCTCGCGATCGTCCGCCTGCTCGGCATGATGCTCGCGGTCCTGCCGATGGCGGTGATGATCCTCGTGATCGCCGTCGCCTGGGGGTCCTCCGAGGGCGGGATGACCGGCAAGGACGTGCTCGAGAGCGTCTGGGCGGTGCTCTGCACGCTCTGGGTCTGGGGCCTGGTCGCGGCGTCCGTCGGCATGCTGATGCGGTCCAACGGTCCCGCGATCGCCGTCGGCATCGTCCTCTTCTTCGGTGGCGCGCTGATCACCGGGCTCGTCTCCGAGTACATCTCGAAGTCGCTGGCCAACTATCTGCTGCCTGCGGTCTTCGAGCAGGTCGCCGCACTGGACACCCCGGACGACAACAGCGACATCAAGCTCGCGCTCGGTGGTGCCTTCGCCGTCCTGGCGATCTGGGTCGCCGCGCTCACCGCGCTCGCGATCGCCCGCACGAACCGCGACGAGTACTGAGGCCCGCTCCGCCGTCCCGAGGGCACCCTCGGGACGGCGGAGCCCCGGACCTCGGCGCGTCGCGACGACCACGCGAACGCCACCCGCACGCGGATCCGGGGACCGGATCCCTGGGGTCGCGGGACCACATCCCCAGGGTCCAGGACCAGGGAGTCCCCCGATGCCGAGCCGGCGCCGGCGCCGCAGGATCGGGGCATGACCGAGACCACCGATCGTCGCTCACCCCGCAAGCTCCCTCGCGCACCGGCCCCCGTCCTCGCCGTCCTCCTGCTGCTCTCGCTCGGAGGCGGCGACGCCGGGGCGGCCACCCCCGACACGTTCGACGGGCGCACCGTCGACGGCGGTCGGCTCGGCCTGTCGGTGAACGGGGGGACGTACGCCGGGTCCTTCCAGGCACGCTTCTCCGACGCCGACTCGAACCTCTTCTACGACGAGGAGGGTGCCGCCTTCGGCCTCCAGACCGACGGCGACGCCTACGCGGCGCGGCGCTCCGGGGCGGGGGGCAGCGCCCGCCCGGTGCAACAGGTCGACGCGCCCGTGCTCACCGGGACCGGCACCGCGGCCGACCCGTGGCGCATCACGAGCTCCTGGCGCCCCGCCGCCGCGGCCGGAGGACCGGACCTCCTCGTCGAGCAGACCGCCCGCCACGTCGCCGGCCGCAGCTCCGTCGCGTTCACCTGGAGGGTCACGAACCGGGACGCGGCGCCGGTGCCGTTCCGGGCCGCGCTGGGGGCAGACCTCTACGTGCAGGGCAGCGACGTCGGCACCGGCGTCCTGCACGACGGGCCGCCGCGCGAGATCGGCGGGCACGCCGAGGACGGCACCGAGGCCGTGATCGTCGAGAACACCCCGTGGGCCCACGCGTTCACGGGCGCCTACCAGGCGGCCGTGCGTCCGCTGGTGAACGGCACCGCGCTGCTCGCTGACGCCGTCGACCCCGCCGCGGTCGACAACGGCGTCGGGGTCCAGTGGGCGGACCACGACGTCAGCGCACCGCTCGCTCCCGGCGCATCGGCGACCTACGCCGCGACCTGGCGGTTCGCCCCGCCCGGCGTAGCCCCCGACGCGCCGATGGTCACGGGCGGCCCCGCCGAGGGCGCGACGTCCGGCACCACCACCGCCTTCGACCTCTCCTCCCCCGTGCTCGGCACCGGCGGGCGCCTGGAGTGCAGCCTCGACGGCGGCCCGTGGACGCCCTGCCCCGCACGCCACGAGCTGTCGGGCCTCGGCGAGGGCGACCACGAGCTCCGGGTCCGCGCCTTCGACGAGGAGGAGCGCGTCGGGGACGTCACGACCCGCCGGTGGCGCGTGGTCGCCGACCGATCGGTGCCGGTGCAGCAGGCCCACGACGCCGGGCCGGCCGTGGTGCCCCCGGCGCCCCGCGATCCCGTCTCGATCGCGGTGCCGCCCGTCGTGCGCACGCCCTGCGCGAGCCGCCGGACGCTCGTCTCGCGCATTCCGGCGCGCGCGGGCCGGATCACGCGGGCCGAGGTCGTCCTGGGCGGCGGCGAGGCTCGGCGCCTCCGCGTCGACGGCACCCGGGTGCGGATCGACCTCCGCGGCCTGGCCTCTCGACGCTACACCGTGAAGATCCGGCTGCGGACCCGTGAGGGCAGGACGCGGACGATCACCCGGAGCTTCCGCACGTGCGTGCGGCCGGGCGGCGGCACGTCGGCCCGCTGAGCACCGGGCCCGCCGGGTGTTCAGCGCCCGGCGGTCGCCTGCAGGTAGAGCAGGGCCGCCCGCACGCGCCGGTTGATCGACGGGTCCTCGCCGAGCCCGAGCTTCACGAGGATCCGGCCGACGTGCGAGTCGACGGTCTTCCCCGCGATGCAGAGCCGCTCGGCGATCGCCGCGTTCGACGCCCCCTCGGCGATCAGGGCGAGGACCTCGCGCTCGCGGCCCGAGAGGCCGGCGAGCGGGTCGGGGCCCCCGGCGCCACCGGCCGCGGTCCGTCCGACGTTCCCTGGATCGACCACGGTGCCTCCCATCGCCACGCATTCCACCGCTGCCACCAGCTCGGCCGCCGACGTCATCCGCTCCTTGCGGACGATCCCGACCCCGTCGCCGACGCCCTCGACCGGCGCGCCGGCGTCCTGCTCGCCCTGCAGATAGAGCACCGCGACGCCCGGCATCCGGCGCCGGACCCACGAGGTGACCCGCAGGACGTCGCCGTTGCGGACGGCCGGCATCCGCGGATCGACGAGCAGGACGTCGGGGCGGAGCCGGACGACGGCCTCGGCGAGCCCGCCGGCCTCGCCGACGAGGCCGACGACGTCGACGCCGGCGTCCCCGAGCAGCCGGGCGACGCCCGCCCGCCACAGCGTGGCGTCGTCCGCCAGGAGCACCCGCAGGCGCGCTCCGGTGCGGCGGGCCGGGGCCTCACCTCGTGGACGGAGGTCGCGAGCCGCACCGCGCGGCCGTGGTCGTAGGCGGCGGGCATCGGGCTCGGACCGGAGGCGCTCGACGGTCGACATCCCGCGCACCGTAGCCGCGCGCGGGACGGATCGAGTCGGGGTGTCCACCCCCGTCTTTTGACGACGCGGTGCTGCCGGCCGGCCCGGAGCCGGTCGCGATGCCCCCGACGGCGGGATCCGCGGCGCTCGCACGGTCGTGCTCCGCCCCGCCTCGACCCCGTGATCACCCTGCCTGGCGCGCACTGAGCGACCCTGCGCTACCGTCGTTCGATGATCTCAGTGTGTTCCGCTCAGATCATGTGGACACGCGCATCACCCCGTGCTACGGTTCACGAACCCAATCGTTGACCACGTCAACTACTCGAGGACCTCCCGTCTCATGACCACCCTGCCTCTCATCCCGCTGGACGACGTCGTCGTCTTCCCGACGATGGACGTGACCCTCCCGGTCGACCCGGGCGACGAGGAGCGCGTGCTGCTCGTCCCCCGCATCGAGGGCGAGTTCGCGGCCGTCGGCACCGTCGCCCGCGTCAAGCGCAAGGTCCGCCTCCCCGGCGGCGGCACCGGTGCCATGTTCGAGGGCATCGCCCGCGGCGTCGCCGGCGCGGCCCAGACCGGCCCGACGGGCGACCTCCGCGTCACCGTCGAGGAGCACCCCGACGACGTGCCGGTCGACGGCCGCACCCGCGAGCTCACCCGCACGCTGCGCGCCACGATCGACGAGATCCTGAGCGCCCGCGGCGACGACGGGTCGGTCCAGGCCGTCCTGCGCGCCATCAAGGAGCCGGGTGCCCTGGCGGACTCCGTCGGCTACGACCCCGAGCTCTCCGTCGAGCAGAAGGTCGAGATCCTCGCGACCCTCGACGTGACCGACCGCCTCGAGAAGACGATCGAGCTCCTGCAGGAGCGCCTGAGCGACCTGCAGCTGCGCCAGAAGATCCGCGAGGGCGTGGAGTCCGGCGCGCAGAAGCAGCAGCGCGAGTACCTGCTGCGCAAGCAGATGGACTCGATCCGGCACGAGCTCGGCGACGACGACGCGTCGGTCGTCGAGGAGTACCGCGAGAAGATCGAGGCCGCCGGCATGCCCGAGGCCGTGAAGGAGCAGGCCGACAAGGAGCTCGGCCGCTTCGAGCGCATGGGCGGCGAGGGCTCGGGCGAGGCCCAGATGATCCGCAACTACCTCGACTGGCTGCTGGCCGTGCCGTGGTCCGAGCGCTCCGAGGAGAACCTCGACCCGGTCCACGCCCGCGAGACGCTGGACGGCGACCACTACGGGCTCGAGGACGTCAAGGACCGGATCGTCGAGTTCCTCGCCGTCAAGAAGCTGCGGGCCGACCGCGGCCTGGACGACGAGTCGGCGAGCGACCGCCGCCGCGGCGGCGGGTCGATCCTCACCCTCGTCGGGCCTCCCGGCACCGGCAAGACCTCGATCGGCGAGTCCGTCGCGAAGGCGACCGGCCGCGAGTTCGTGCGCATCGCCCTGGGCGGCGTGCGCGACGAGGCCGAGATCCGCGGCCACCGCCGCACGTACATCGGCGCGCTGCCGGGCCGGCTGGTCCGCGCCCTGCGCGACGCGAAGACGATGAACCCGGTGATCCTGCTCGACGAGGTCGACAAGGTCGGCGCGGACCACCGCGGCGATCCGTCGGCGGCGCTGCTCGAGGTCCTGGACCCCGCGCAGAACCACAGCTTCCGGGACCACTACCTCGACGTCGAGATCGACCTCTCGCAGGTGCTGTTCCTGGCGACGGCGAACTCGCTGGACACGATCCCCGGCCCGCTGCTGGACCGCATGGAGATCATCCCGTTCGACGGCTACACCGTGGCCGAGAAGCGGGCGATCGCCCGGGACCACCTCGTGCCGCGCCAGCGCAAGGCCAACGGCCTGAACGACGACGAGGTCGTCGTGCCGGAGGAGCTGCTCGCGACGATCGTCGACGAGTACACCCGCGAGGCCGGCGTCCGCCAGCTCGAGCGCACGGTCGGCAAGCTGCTGCGCAAGACGGCCACGTCGATCGCGTCGGGCAAGGACGAGGCGCCGGTGACGGTCGACCTCGACCGGGTCCGCGACGCGCTGGGCCGGCAGAAGGTGTTCCACGAGTCCGCGGCCCGCACGGCGGTCCCGGGCGTGGCGACGGGCCTGGCGGTCACGGGCGCCGGCGGCGACGTGCTCTTCATCGAGGCCACGCGCGTCCCGGTCCCTGGCTCGAAGGGCTCGCTCGTCCTGACCGGACAGCTGGGTGACGTGATGAAGGAGTCCGCGCGGATCGCCCTCTCCTGGACCCGCGCGAACGCCGAGAAGCTCGGCATCGACCCGGCGAAGTTCGAGGACGCGGAGTTCCACGTCCACGTGCCGGCGGGTGCGATCCCGAAGGACGGGCCGTCGGCCGGCATCACGATGGTGACGGCGTTGGTCTCGCTCCTGACGGGCCGTCCGGTCAAGCACACGGTCGGCATGACCGGTGAGGTCACGCTGCAGGGCCGGGTGCTCCCGATCGGCGGGCTGAAGCAGAAGTCCCTCGCCGCGCACGCGGCCGGGCTGACGGACATCGTCATCTCGGAGCGCAACCGCGGCGACCTGGACGACGTGCCGGACGAGGTGAAGGCGGCCGTGACGTTCCACCCCTCGATGAGCCTCGACGAGGTGCTCGAGGTGGCGCTGGAGACGCGGGTCGCCGAGGTGGCGCAGACCGCGTAGGGATGGGGTGCGGGCCCCGCCCCGAGCGTCTCGGGCCGGGGTCGGCCCGGACGTCGACGGGGCTCGGGGCACCCGCAGGGGGTGCGGGCCCCGCCCCGAGCGTCTCGGGCCGGGGTCGGCCCGGACGTCGACGGGGCTCGGGGCACCCGCAGGGGGTGCGGGCCCCGCCCCGAGCGTCTCGGGACACCCGCACGACGGCGGCGCACGCGAGGCAGCCGGCCCGGGAACCCCGGGCCGGCGGACCCCCTCGCTCGCCACCGACCACCCGTCCGCGATGTCGGGCGATGCGGAGGCGCGGGAGGCGCCTCCGCATCGCCCGGCCACCGGCCGGACGGGATCCATCGGGGGATGGCCGGAGGGCCCTGGGCGACCGGGGCCCTCCGTGCGGCCGGGGTCGCCGGGACGCGACCTCGCGTCACACCGGGCATCGGTGCAGGCACCGAAAGCGCCTACGACCCGGCACCCTCCACCGATCGACGGATGGACGCACCCACCATTTGGGGGATAGAATCGGCGGGTGGTCCGGAAGAGCCAGCGCGCACGAGCGCCCAGCACCGATTGCGGCGCCGCCGCCGACGGGGGTGTCGCGCGGACCGCAGGCGAGGCGGCCGAGGCCCGCCGCCTCGCGGCGGTGCGGTCCACCGGACTGGTCGGCGTCGAGGCGGGCGAGCGGATCGACCGCATCGCCCGGCAGGCCGCGCTGATGACGGGGGCGCCGCTGGCCCTGGTCTCGCTGGTCGACGAGGAGCGGCAGTGGAACCCGGGGGTCTACGGCGCGGACGCGCCCCGCGAGGCCCCGCGCAGCCTCTCGATGTGCTCCGCGGCGATCGCCACGCCCGATCCGTTCGTCATCCCGGACGCCTCGAAGGACCCCGACTGGGCCGACATGCCGGGCATCGCCACCGATCCGAACGTCCGGTTCTACGCCGGCCAGCCGATCGACGACGGCGACGGCAACCTCATCGGCGTCCTCTGCGTCATCGACACGGTCGCGCGACAGGCCGACGCCGAGCTGCTCCGCACGCTCTCCGACCTCGCGGTGTGGGCCCGGCACGAGCTGCTCGCCGACCGGACCGCGCTGGAGCGGGACCCGCCGCCCGGCGGCGCGGACCAGGAGGCGCTCGACCGGCTCGAGGAGCTCGAACGGCTCCAGTCGCTCGTCGTCTCGACCACCGCCCACGAGCTGCGCACCCCGCTGACCGTGCTGCGCGTCCACGCGGAGCTCCTCGCCTCCGCCGCGACGGTGCTGGGCCCCGAGGAACGGGAGTCGCTCGAGGCGATCACCCGCGCGGTCGCGCGCCTGCAAGACGTCTCGGAGGATCTCGTGTCCGATCTGCGCAGCTCCGCCGGTGGTGCCGAGGAGGCCCTCAAGCGCTGGCTGAGGCTCGAGGAGGGGTCCCGCCGGATCCGTCCGATCGTGGACGACTGAAGGCGGCCCCCGCCCGCTCTCCGCGTCCCTGGGGCGCAGCACCGCGATGCCCCGGGGCCCGGGTCGCCCCGGGGCCCGGGCCCGCGATCAGTCCAGGCCGACCGGGCGCGGCAGCGTGTAGGTCGGGAACAGCTTCGTGGTCCCCGGGCTCTCGATGACGTGCGTCTGGGCCCGGTAGATCCCGGCCCCGAGCTTCGACGGGGCGCTCATCCGCACCTGGAAGCGGCCGCTCGCGTCGGGCACCACGCGCTTGATCGTGCGGTACGTCTTGCACGTGACGCGCTGCTTGATCAGGATCGGCTGCTGCCGCGCCTGCCGCGGGCCGAGGACGCGGCCCTTGAACGTCACGCGCCGCCCCTTCGACGTGATGCTCGTGGTCGCCATGCGGCGGGCGAACTTCAGGGCGCGCGTCCGCCGGCCGCTCACGACCGCGAAGTACCGGGCGCTGTTCGTGTACCGGATGGAGGACGGCGGGAGGGCCACGCGCGTCGAGAACATCCCGTTCTTCAGGACCTTCGCCGAGCCGACCCGCTTGCCGCCGTGGCGCAGGTAGATCTTCGCGGTCTTCCCGACAAACCGCTTCTGCGCGACGCCCTGCACGAACGTCCGCCCGTGCGTGCCGTAGACGTCGATCAGCTGCGCGGGCCGCGTCGAGCACTTCAGGACCTCCTTCGCGACCGGCGAGGGGTACTTCTTCTTCGGGGTCGGCTTCGGCTTCGGCGCCGGGGCGTCCTTCTTCGGGGGCTCCGCCTTCGGTGCCACGGGCGGCGCGCAGCCCGCGGCCCCGGAGCTGACCCGCGCGCGTCCGACCCCGGCCGCCAGCACGGGCTGTCCGAGCAGCTGGACGCCGACGGCGAGGACCTGCTGCGAGAGCTGGTCGCCGGTGATCGTCTGGCGATTGGCGTCGATCGTCACGCGCAGCAGGCCGGGCGGCAGCTGGATGCGGATCTGGTCCAGCAGCGGCTGGAGCGTGTTCGCCAGCGACGTGGCGAGCGACCCGAGGGTCTGTCCGCCGAGGAGCCCGTTGACGAGCCCGACCACGCCGGCGTCGCGGGAGTGCAGGAGGTCGTAGAGCGTCGTCTCGGTCGACCCGCCGTTGGAGCCCGCGAGGAGCTGGCCCAGGAGGCCGGTCGTCCCGACCTTGATCCCCTTCAGGAGGTCGGTGACCGAGAGGAGCTTCCCGAGCTGCAGGTCGGCGGTGTCGAGCGAGAGCGCGCGACCGGCCGCGCTGTTGACGTCGATCGAGGTGCCGAGGATCTTCAGGTCGGCGATGCTCGAGCTGCCCGAGAGCTTCGCGGTGCCGCTCACGCACTGGGCCGTCGCGGTCGAGCGCAGCACGCCGACGTCGAGGATGTCCGGCAGGGCCGCCGCGAGCGCCCCCGGGAGCGCGTCGGTGATGCTCGAGAGCAGGGTGCTCGTGCTCGTGCCCTGGAGCTGGAGCCCGCCGAGCACCGGCAGCCCACCGGCCGCACCGCCCACGACGGGGAGCCCGCCGAGCAGCCCACCCAGGCCCGCCGGGAGCGCCGCCACCGGGTTCGCGCCGGCCGCGCCCGCACCGAGCAGGCCCGCCAGCGGCCCGGCCCCGAGCGGCCCGAGCAGGCCGTCGACCTGGCGCGTGACCTGCCCGACGATGCTCGACGGGCCGCTCAGGAGCTTCGACCTCAGGAGGTCGCCGAGGGCCGCGTCGGCGCCGAGCCGGACGCCGGCGATCCGGGTGTTCGAGACGGCCTCCTTGCCGGCGGTGACCTTCGTCGACGCCTCCAGCGCGCTGACGCGGGCGAGCCCGAGGATCGGCAGGTCGACGAGCGTCCGGTCGTCCGTCGCGCACGGGGTGAACGCCGCATTGGCGCGGAGCGGTTCGATCGCGGGTGAACCGAGCAGCGACAGCTGGACGGCGCTCGCGTCGCAGGCGTTCGTGGTGGTCGCGGCGGACGCGGCCGACGGGATCGCGGCGAGGGCGCCGATGCCGATCGCCGCGGCGGCGGTCGCGCGCCGGGCGACCTTGGAGGTACGAGGTGCAGACATCGAGGTCCCCTGGGACGTTGTTCGTGTTCGGCCCACGCGCCGGGGGTGCGCGGACATCGGTTCTGTCGATCACGGAACGAGCGGGGACCTCGTATGTGACCTCGCGCACGGAATGCGCCCGGAGAACCTACACCCCTCCCGACCCGACATTCGTCGGGTGTGCTTGACGGGTGCGCCTCGCCTGGATCACGCCCAGAGCCGGCGCCTCGCCCAGCCGTCGTCGGTGCGCGCGTAGGCCAGCCGGACGTGCCTGCGATCGGGATCACCCTGCTGGAACTCGACCTCGTCGGCCACGATCTCCCAGAGGGTCCACGCGGGCGCGACGCGCTCCGGGTCGTCCTCGATCCGGGCCGTGGCGTGCCGGAGCGCGACCTCGACATCCTCCTCGTGGTCGAGCGTGTCGCCCTGCCGGCCGACGAGCGTCTCCGCCCGGGCGCCAGGGCCGCGGGCGAGGAAGTCGGCGGCGCTCGCGGCGGCCCCGGCGTCACGGACCGGTCCGCGGAGCCGGACCTGCCGACCCTGGTCGGGCCAGTAGAACGTCGCGGCGGCGACGGCGGTGGCGTCGAGCTCCGCGCCCTTCGCGGTCCGCCGGCTGCCGGCGAACCACCACGCGCCGTCGGGCCCGACGCCCTTGAGGATCAGGACCCGCACGTTCGGGCGTCCCTGCCGGTCGACGGTGGCGAGCGTCATCGCGTGGGGCTCGCGGACGCCGGCGTCGATCGCGCCGGTGATCCAGGCGTCGAACAGGGCGACGGGATCGGCGGGGGCGGCACCCGCGTCGAAGGCGGGCAGTGCGCCCGCGAAGACGGGGAGCGCCCGGAGTCGGGCGGCGAGATCGTCGGGCGCCGTCATGGGCCGATCCTGCCAGCGACGGCGGACCCGCCGGGAACGACGAGGGCCCCGGAACGGATCCGGGGCCCTCGGGGTCCTGCTGCGTGGACGCCGCGCGGCGTCCTGCGGGGGATCAGCCGCCGCAGACGGGCCACGGGCTGGAGCCGCGCTGCGCCTGGAGCTGCTGGGCGCGCTGGTCCTGCTCGGCCTCCGGGGCCGCGGCCGGGTCGCCGGAGCCGCCGACCGACTCCCAGGTCCGCTGGTCGAACTGGTACTTGCCGCGGTACTGGCCGTCGGGCGAGACCGCGCCCGGGTCGCCGCCGGACTCGCACTGCGCGACGCCGGAGAGGTCGCCGCCGGAGCCGCCGGAGGACTGGGCCGGGGCGGCCTGGCCGGAGCCCGTCGCCTGGCCCGAGCCGACGCCGGTCTGGCCGGTCTGCCCGGCCGACCCGGACGCGCCGGTCGACGTGGAGGCCTGCTGGGCGGGAGCGGCGGCGCTCGCGACCATGCTGCGCAGGGTCCCGAGGGACTCGCGCAGCTCGGCGCTCGTCGCGGCGCGCGCCTTGCCGCCGTCCTGCACGCCGTCGTCGGCGATGTTGCGACCCGGCTGACCACCGGCGTCGACGACCCGTTCGTACGCGGCGTCGTAAGACTTCGTGAGACCACCGGACGGCGCGGCCGACGCGGCGGTGGGGACCGCGGCGAGCGCGACGGACGCGGCAGCGGCGGTGAGGAACGTCTTCTTCGTGCCCATGGAGTGATCACCTCTCGGTGGTCGGATGCGTGGCGCGCCGCAGCGTGGGCCGGAGCTCTCCGGCACGACGACGGCGCGGGCACCGCCGGTCGGGCGGTGCGCGGCAGGCGCGGAGGGTGCCGGGGTCTCCCGGCGGGCCGCGTGGCGTCCTGACACCACGCCCCTTCAGCGCCACCGGGAACGCTAGGGGCTCGCGGCGGGGAGTCCTGTGGGCGTCCTCACAGGGGTCGGGCAGGCCCGCACGCCCGCGCCGGGCCCTTGGCGGACCGGGCCCCGCACCGGAGGATCGCCCCGCCGTGCGACGCTTCCGCCGTGACGTCGACCGCCCACCCGGACGCCCCCCGACCCGAGGCCGCCGGACGCCCGCTCCGCGTCGCCGTGCTCGGCCAGGGCTCGATCGGCAGCCGCCACGCGGGGCTGGCGCTGGCCGAGGGGTGCGACGTCGTCGCCTGGGACCCGCGCGGCGTCCACGCGCCGGGGACCACGGGTGCGGCCACCCCGGAGGACGCGCTGCGGGACGCCGACGTCGCGGTCGTCGCGAGCCCGTCCAGCGAGCACCCCGCCCAGGCCCGGCTCGCGCTGGAGCACGGCTGCCACGTGCTCGTGGAGAAGCCGGTCGCCATCACCGCCGACGGTGCGCGCGGCCTCGCGGAGCTCGCCGCCGAGCGCGGGCTGATCGCCGCCGTCGCGATGAACCTGCGCTTCCACGACGGGCCGCGGACCATCCGGCGGCTGCTCGGCGCGGGGGAGATCGGCCGCCCCGTCACGGCGTTCGCGACCTGCGGGTCGTGGCTGCCGGGCTGGCGGCCGGACAGCGACTACCGGCGGTCGTACTCGGCGCGCCGCGAGCTCGGCGGGGGCGTCGCGCTCGACGCGATCCACGAGATCGACTACACGAGCTGGATCCTCGGCGGCGTCGCCGACGTCGACGCACGCCTCGCACGCCTGTCGGACCTCGAGCTGGACGTCGAGGACGTCGCCCTGTTCACCCTCGGGCACCGCGCGGGGACGATCAGCACGATCGCCCTGGACTACGTCGACCGCGGGTACCGCCGCGGGCTGCGCGTGGTCGGCACCGAGGGCTCGCTGGCCTGGGCCTGGGAGGACGCCGAGGTCCGCCTGACGACCGCGGACGGCGAGCGCAGGATCCCCGCGCCGTCGCCGGCGGCGGAGACCTACGCGCGGCAGATGCGGCACCTGCTCGCGGCCGCGGCCGGGGGTCCGACCGATCCGCTCTGCTCGCTGGACGAGGGCCGCGACGCCGTCCGGGTGGTGGACGCCGCGCGGGTCGCGTCCGCCGACGGGCGCCGCGTGACGCTCGGCTGACGACGGGCGGTCCGCGGGTCGCGCGGGCCGCCTCCCCCGGCCGTCACCGTCGTCCCGGGGCGGGCGCCGGCGCGCCACGACGCCGCCGCGGGGGTCGCGCGGGCGGCCGGACCCGGGAGCTATGGTGCCCCGCGTGGCCCGGACGACCTCCGCCAGCACCTTGGTGCGCAACACCCTGGCCAACGGGGCGGGCGCGTCGGTCGGCATGGCCATCGGCATCCTGATCACGCCGTTCACGATCACGCAGCTGGGCCTCAGCGCCTACGGCGTGTGGAGCCTCGCGCTGACCCTCTCGTTCGCCGGCGGCTACGCGGCGATGTCCGACCTCGGGATCGAGGCGGCGACGGTTCGGTACGTCGCGGAGGCGGAGGGCGACGACGACCTCGAGGGCGTCAACCGCACCGTCGCGACGACCCTGGTCTTCTTCGCCATCGTCGGAGGCGTCCTCGCGATCGCGATGGTGGTCCTCGCGTCCAGCCTGACGACGCTGTTCGACGCGCCGGACGGGCTGAAGCACGCGTCCACGATCGCGTTCGCCCTCGTCGGCGGGCAGCTGGCGATCGAGATGCCCTCACGCGCGCTCACCGCGGTGCTCGAGGGCACCCAGAACTTCGTGGCGTACCAGGCCGTCGAGCTGTCGAAGGCCCTGTCGTTCGCGGTCATGACGATCGTCGTCCTGCTCACCGACCACGGGATCATCGGGCTCGGGATCTCGTACGTCGCGACGTCGATCGGGGCGTTCTTCGCCTACTGGTTCCTCGCGCACCGGGCCGTGAAGGGCCTCAGGGTCTGGCCCGGCAACGCCTCGAAGTCCGAGCTCAAGCGGCTCCTGAGCTACGGCTCGAGCGTGTTCGTCTTCCGGCTCACCGGTACCGCGTACCGCCAGATGGACCGCCTGATCCTCGGCGTGGCGACGGAGCCGAAGCTCGTCGCGATCTACGAGATCGCCAACAAGGTGCACCTCGCCGCCGCGCTCGTCCAGTCGATGTCCGTCTCGGCGCTCGTGCCCGCCGTCGCCAAGGCCAGGCGCGACCTGGCGCTGCTGCGCGACATGCTGCTCCGCGGGACGTCCTACACCGTCGCGGCGTCGCTGCCGTTCACGACGGCGGCGATCGTCTTCGCCGGACCGCTCCTGCGCGACTGGATCGGCCCCGACGCCGACGGAGCGATCACCTCCGCCCAGCTGTTCCTGGTCTACCTGACGATCGCGGTCTTCCACATGGTCTCGACGACGATGCTGGTGGCCCTCGGGAACGTGCGGCCGATCCTGCTCACGAACCTGGGGATGCTGGCGGTCAACGTCGTCGTGTCCGTCGCCCTGGTCGGCCCGCTCGAGGTCGAGGGGGTGCTCCTCGGCACGCTCGTGGCGACGATCGTGGGCTGGCCGCCGCTGCTCCTGATCGCCCTGCGCCGGTTCGACGTCGACGCCCGCGACTGGGCCCGCAGGATCGTCCTGCCCCAGATCCTGCCGACGATCGTGCAGGTCGCCGTGCTGCTCGTGGGCCTGTGGCTCCTGAACGACGTCGGGAGCCTGATCCTCGACGGGCTCTGGATCCTCCTCTCGGTCGCCGCGTACCTGCTCGTCTTCGGCCGGTTCAGCCTGCCCGCCGAGGAGCGCTCGGTGCTCGTCGCGACCATCCGGCGCGCCGTGAAGCGCAGCGCCCCGCCGACGGATCCTCCCGCCGATCCGCCGCCCCCGGCACCCGGCGACTCGTCGACGCCCGCGGTCCCGCCGGCGACCACCGGTCCCGGGATCGCGACGCCCTGACCGCGCGCCGCCGGGCCGGAGGAGCGCCCTCGGGGCCCAGCCTCCCGCACGGAGGCCCGCGATAGGCTGGGACGCTCCTGTCCGCGACCTCCGGGGACCCCGGCACCTCCATGCCCCCACCCACGAGCATCTCCGCGTTCGACCCCCGCTTCCTGCGGCCCTGCATCTTCCCCGTCATGCGCCGCATGGGCTACGGCACCGCCGTGTCCGTCAACAACGGCATCGCGTCCGGCCCGCACGCGACCGACATGGTCATCTCCCTGAGCGTCTTCGACGCCGACGGGCACCTGATCGGGACGCTGGACGACATCGGCCGCCTGGCGCCCGGTGCGATCACGAAGATCGACACCCGCCCGCTGATCACGCAGCTCGGCGCGCCCGAGGACCAGGACCTCCTCGGCGTCATGCACCTCGTGCCCGTCGACCTCGTCGGCGTCGCGACGACGGACATCGACACCGCGGTCCTCATGGAGCACATCCGGGTCTCCGACGACTTCATCGAGTTCCGCCAGGAGCCGCGCGGCGTCATCACCGGCGTGGCGTACCAGACGGGTCCGCTGAACGACCCGCGTCTGTCGTCGACGCGCACCACGGTCGTGCAGGCCCCGAAGGTCATCGTCTCCGAGGGCGTCGACACGCTCTTCACGCTGCTGAACGTGTCCACGTCCTTCGACTACGCCGACCCGGTCACGCTCGACTTCTGGATCATCCTGCCCGACGGCACGCGGGTGACCCGCTCGCAGATCACCGTCCCCGCGTGGACGTACCGGCAGATCAGCGTCACCGAGGTCCTCGAGGCCGACGGGACGCTGCAGCGCGTCCGTGACGCAGGCGGACTCGGGCTGCTGATCGGCTACTCGAAGGACGGCACCGTCGTCCCCGTGTCGCTGACGCGGAACACCGCCAGCGGCGGCATCGCCTGCGACCACACGCTGCCGCCGGTCTTCTACCTCTCCACCTGGGGCGGCCAGAAGCGACTGGAGGCCAACGCGCGCCTCGAGCAGGAGCTGTTCGACGGCGACGCCTTCACGTCGGCGAAGCTCGCGACGGCGGGGGCGCGGTCCTGATGGTCGGCGTCCGTCAGCGCATCGTCGAAGGCACCCACGAGCGGGCGGTCCGCGCCGGCCGCGTGCCGCGCCGCCCGTACGCGCACTACTTCGTCGAGACCGAGGGCCTGCACTCCCGGCTGCACCTGCAGAACTTCTGGTCGACGTTCTGGCCCGGGGCCGACGCCACCGCGACGGCGCACGTCAGCGCCTACGACCAGACCGGCCGCGCGCTCGGCACGACCGACGTGCAGCTCCCCGCGTTCGGGTCGATGTTCCTCGAGGTCGCCGACCTCCTGGAGCGCCTCGGCGCGACATCGTCCACCGAGGGCCTCGTGGCCGTCGACCTGGAGCCCGCGCCCGCGCTGCGCGCCCGCATGGCGGACCTCCCGTCGCCCGAGAGCGTCGGGGTCAACACGCCGTTCTGGATGGCGTACCGCGACGCGACCGAGAACTACATGTACGTCCACTCGATCGAGGTCCTCGGCGGCGTCGTCGAGGGCACGACCGCGCCGCTGGCCTGGCACCTGCGCCGTGCGCCCGCGCAGCGCGAGCCGTGGCGCTCGTGGCGCCTGTTGGACGCCGACCTCCTCGACGAGGTCCAGGTCGTCGCCGTCAACCACGGCACCGAGGCCGGCGAGACCGGCGTCGGGATCTTCGACGCCGACGGCCCGCTGCTCTGGGAGGAGCGCGTGACGCTTCAGCCGCGCGAGCTGCGGCGCGTGCGGGTCCCGCAGGAGGCGATCGAGGAGTGGCGCACGGCCGGCCCCGGCCGCCAGGTCCGCATCGGTCTGGACCCGCTCCTGACGACCAACGGCAAGCCCTACGTGATCATGCGGTACGCGGGCGGCCCGCTGTCGCTGCACCACGGCTGAGCGTGACCGACGCCCCGGCGCCGCTGCGCCTCCTCGCCCTCGACCACTTCTTCGACCAGGACCTGGCGGCGCTCCGCGCGGCGCTGCGTCCCGGCGAGTCGCTGCGGGTCCTCGACTACCGCGCCCTGCGCGAGGAGGCGATGCGCGTCTTCCCCGAGGAGGTCGCGTCCGGCCTCGAGGCGTTCGCCGCCGACGAGCACGCCGGCGCGCGCGAGCGCTGGGCTGTCGTCGTGCGCGAGATCCTGGAGGACGAGTTCACGAAGGAGCCGTTCGACGCGCTCGTCCTGCCGTCGGACATCTTCTTCTACGTCCGCGCGGCGAGGGAGGCCTGCCACGCGCTGGGCGTCCCGTTCTTCGTCGTCCAGAAGGAGACGACGATCTCGCCGAACACGATGCGCGAGCACGCCGCGCACGTGCGGCGCTACGCGCCGCCGATCGCGGACCACATGACGGTCTGCAGCGCGCACCACAAGGAGTTCTGGCTGAACGCGGGCGCCGACGCGTCGACGATCACCGTCACCGGACAGCCCCGGTTCGACGTCTTCGCGCACCCCGACCGGTGGCCGGCGAAGGACCCGTCGGCCGCGCCGACGGTGCTCTTCCTCTCCTACATGGTCGACGCGTACCACCCGACCGACGGTCAGGGCGAGCCCGCATGGGAGCGCCTGCACCGCCAGACCGAGGAGGGCCTGCGCACCCTCGCCGACGACGGCTGGCGCGTCCTGATCAAGCCGCACCCGCAACAGGACGTCTCCGGCATGCGCGAGCGCCTGACGCAGACGTTCGGCGACCACCTGGGCGAGCGCGCGATCCTGGTCGACGGCGCCGCCGACGTGCGTCCGCTGATCTTCGGCGCCGACGCGGTCGTCGGGTTCCAGAGCACCGCGATGCTCGAGGCGATGCTCGCCGGCGGCCCCGTCGCGTACACCGCGTGGGACCCGGAGGCCCGGAAGCTCGCGGGCGAGCTGCTGCCGTTCGCGGAGTGGCCGGAGCTGCTCGACGTCCTGGACGACCCGGCGCAGCTCGCGCCGGCGGTCGCGGGGAAGCTGGGGTGGCGCGCGGACGAGGCCACCGCCGCAGGGCGCCGTGCGGTGTCCGAGACGTACCTCGGGCCGCTCGAGGGCCACGCCGCCCGCGACGCGCTGGACGTCGTCGCGGAGCACGCGCGGGCGGCCGCGGAGGCGAGAACACCGGAGGTCCAGGAGCGGCGCCGGGCGTTGTCCGCGCGCCGGCGGCCGATCCGTCCCGGGCGGCTGCTGCGCACGACGCGCCGCGGCGCCGGTCGCGCGTTGCTGCGGTACCGGCAGCGCCGCGCGGCACGCGCCTGGGCGCCGCCGGGCTCCTAGCCCTTGCTGCGCCCCGCCCGGAACACGAACGCGTAGAGGCGGGCCTCGACCGACGCGGGGATCGGCCGCGGGCCCCAGTACATGCGGTGGACCAGGCGCCCGAACGCGCCGAGGTCGGACTCCTTGGCGAGCTCGCGCCGCCGGGCGTAGACGGCGGCGTGCTTCTCGCGCAGGCGGCGGTACCAGTGGCGGTACTCGAGCCTGGCAGCGGTGTTCACGGTCGCGCCGTGGCGGCGGTACTCGAGCGTCACCGCGTCGACGCGTCGCCCGCGCCAGCCGGCGGACAGCGCGTGGAGCCAGTGCTCCCAGTCCTCGTAGCCGCGGAACTCCGGGTCGAAGCCGCCGGTGGCCTCGAAGACCTCGCGACGCATCAGCGCGGTCATGCCGATCGTGTGGCGGTAGAGCAGGGCGTAGGGGTCGTAGCCGGGCATCACCATCTCGCCCTCCCAGTCGCCGAAGAACCGCATCCGGCCGTACGCGAAGCCGAGCGCCGGGTCGGCGTCCAGCGGCGCGCGCATGGTGACCAGCGCATCGGCGGGCAGGCGGTCGTCCGCGTCGAGGGCGAGCAGGTACCGCGTGTCCGCCAGCCGCATGCCGGCGTTGCGGGCACCCGCCGCACCGGTGTTCTCCTGCCGCACGACCCGCAGGCGGGCGTCGCCGCGTGCCTCGAGCCGGTCGACGACCTCCAGCGTGTGCGGGTCGGTCGAGCCGTCGTCGACGACGATCACCTGCGGCGGACCGCCGTCCTGGCCGAGCGCGCTGTCGACGGCCTCCTCGAGCGTCTGGCCGTAGTCGTGGTTGGCGATGACGACCGTGACGTCGTCGTTGCCGGACGCGGCGGTCATCGCGACCGGAGCACCCGGATCCAGTCGCCCCAGTGCGACGGCCGCGTGAGCGCGACGCCGATCAGGACGGGCGCGGCCTTGACCGCCGCCATGAGGTCGCGGTGAAACCACGCCTTCGCGGCGGCCTCCATCGCCCGGTTGTAGCGGACCTCGCGCTTCGCGATCCGCCGCGCGGCGGGCGTCAGGTTGCCCCGCTCCAGCGCCCGGACGTACGTCTTCTGGTTGTTCACGCCCTGGCTGGCGATGTTCGACGACACCGAGCCCGCGGAGTGGTGATAGGTCGCCAGGAGCTGCCGGGAGAGCACCGCGCGGCGACCGGTCTCGAGGATCCGCACCCAGAAGTCGTGGTCCTCGGTGCCGAAGAGCTCGGGGGCGAACCAGCCGAGCTCCTCCCCGACCGGGCGCGGGACGACGGTCGCGACGTAGACGCAGTTGCGGCGCAGCACGCGCTCCAGCGTCATCGGCTCGGGGTCCTCGTGGAACTGCGCGAGGTACGTCTGCCCGTTGGGGACGCCCTCGCCGACCACGCGGGCGTCGCAGGCGAGGAGCCCGACGTCGCCGCGGCCGGCGTCCAGCTCGTCGTCGTAGCGGCCGACCTGGACCGTCAGGAACTCCGGGGCGAGCTCGTCGTCGGCGTCGAGGAACGCCATCAGGTCGCCGTCGGCGTCCTCGATCGCCCGGTTGCGCGCGGCGGCCGGGCCCTGCGCGGTCTCGTGGCGGACGATCGTGATCCGGTCGCCCAGGACCTTCCGCGCGACCTCCGCGGTGTGGTCGGACGACCCGTCGTCGCAGAGCACGACGTGCCAGTCGTCGTACGTCTGCGCGGCCACCGACCGCAGCGCGCGCCCGATGGTGGCCGCGGAGTCCTTGGCCGGGACGATGACGCTGACGCGGGGCACGGGCGGGAGCCTAGGGGACCCCCGGTGCCGGTGATCCGTAGCGTGGCGGCCATGCTGATCGCGTTGCGGTGCGACGGGGGCGACGTGCTGGGGGCCGGGCACGTCGGCCGGTGCCTCCCCGTCGCGCGGGCGCTCGTGCGCGCCGGGCACGAGGCCGTGGTGGTCGGCGACCACGACGGCGTGGCGCTGGCGATGCTCGAGCGCGCCGGGATCGCGCGCCGCCCGCCCGCGCCCGGGGAGCCCTGCGGGATCCCCTCCGACGTCGGCGCGGCGCTCGTCGACGTCTACGGGATCGGGGCCGACCAGCGCCGCGACGCCGCGCGGCTCCGCCCCCTGGTCGTCGTCCGCGACGCCGTCGACCCGACCCCGCCGCCCCCCGGCGCGCTGCTGCTCGACTACCACCTCGACGCGGTCCTCCCGCCCGGTGCCGAGCACGCGCTGCTGGGCCCCGACCACGCGCCGCTCGACCCGCGGGTCGCCGCCTGCCGCCAGGGTCCGCACGACGGCGAGGTGCTCGTCGCGCTCGGCGGGTCGACGGTCGGCGGACGCGCGCTGGAGCCGCTGCTCGACGGCCTGCTCCGCGCGGGCCACGAGCGGCTCCTCGTCGCCGGGGCGCTCGTCCCGGAGCCCCGCGCCGGCGTCGAGCACGTGGGGCCGCTGCCCGGACTGCAGGACGTCCTCGGCGAGGTCTCGGGGATCTGCTGCGGCGCGAGCGTCACGGCCTACGAGGCGAGCGCCGCCGGGACCGCCGCGCTGCTCGTCGTGCTCGTCGACAACCAGGAGCGGGTGGGCCGCGTGTTCGCGCCCCTGACGCCGGTCGTCGACGCGCGCGACGGCGCGGTCGCGGACGCCCCCGGCGTGGGGGTCGGTCCGGACGCGGTGTCCGCCGCCGCGGCCCGCCTGACGGCGTCGGCCCTCCCGTCGCGCGGCCCGGCGCTCGTCGACGGGCACGGCGCCGCCCGCGTCCGCGACGCCCTGCTGGCGCTCGCGGACGGGGCCGCTCCCCCGCCCGTGCTCCGCCAGCGGCCCGCGACGGAGGACGACGCCGCGTTGCTGCTGCGCTGGCGCAACGACCCGGCGGTCCGCGCCGTCAGCGTCACCTCCGATCCGATCGCCCCGGACGAGCACCGCGGGTGGCTGCGGCGCGTGCTCGCCGACCCCGACCGCACCCTGCTGGTCGTGGAGCGCGCGGGCGTCCCCGTGGCCACCGTGCGCTTCGACCGGGACCCCGCGGCGGGCGACGCCGAGATCTCGGTGACCGTCGACCCGCAGGCCCGCGGCGGGGGCCTGGGCCGTCGCGTGCTGCGGGAATCCACCGAGCGCGAGCTCGCGAGCCGTCCCGGGCTCCGCCGCGTACGGGCGCTCGTGCACGCCGACAACACGGCGTCCCTGCGGGCGTTCGAGGCGGCCGGGTACGGGCCGGCGGGCGCCGACGGGGCGTGGCGCACGCTCGAAGCGCTTCGATAGGCTCCCGGGTCGGTTTGGGTGCATTCCCGACCCCTCCCCAGCCGCACGCCCATGGACCTCAACGGCAAGACCATCCTCGTGACGGGCGGGACCGGCTCCTTCGGCTCCCGTTTCATCGACCGCCTGCTCGCCGAGCACGACCCCAAGGCCATCCGGGTCTACAGCCGGGACGAGCTCAAGCAGTTCGAGATGCAGCGTCGCATCGGCGACGACCCGCGTCTGCGGTACCTGATCGGGGACATCCGGGACCTCCCGCGGCTCGAGCGCGCGACGAAGGGCGTCGACGTGATCATCCACGCCGCCGCGATGAAGCAGGTCCCGGCGTGCGAGTACAACCCGTTCGAGGCCGTCCAGACGAACGTCCTGGGCGCGGAGAACATCGTCTCCGCCGCGCTGACCAACGAGGTCCCGATCGTCCTGGCGCTGTCGACGGACAAGGCCGTCAACCCGGTCAACCTCTACGGCGCGACGAAGCTCTGCATGGAGAAGATCGTCGTCCAGGGCAACGCCTACGCCGGTGACGTCGCGTCCCGCTTCGCGTGCGTCCGGTACGGCAACGTCGTCGGCTCCCGCGGCTCCGTCGTGCCGATCTTCAAGGCCCAGGCGAAGACGGGCAAGCTGACGATCACCGACGAGCGCATGACGCGCTTCTGGATCACGCTCGACGGCGCCGTCGACTTCGTCCTCGCCGCCCTGGACTCGATGGGCGGCGGCGAGATCTTCATCCCGAAGATCCCGTCGATGCGCGTGACCGACATCGCGGACGCCCTCGCGCCCGACGCCGAGATCGAGATCACCGGCATCCGCCCCGGCGAGAAGCTCCACGAGGTGATGATCACCGAGGACGAGTCGCGCCACTCGATCGAGCAGGCCGAGCGCTTCGTGATCCTCCCCGAGTACGCGTCGTGGCCCACGGTCGAGCACGAGGGCACCACGCCCCCGGTCGGCTACCGCTACTCCTCCGACAACAACACCGAGTGGCTCGGCGTCGAGGACCTCCGCGAGTGGGCGGACGACGTCACCGCCGCCGTATGACCTCCGGGGGCCCGCTGCCCTACGCCCGCCAGGACATCGACGACGCCGACGTCGCGGCGGTCGTGGAGGCCCTGCGGGACCCCTTCATCACCCAGGGGCCGCGCGTCGCGTCGCTCGAGCGCGCGGTCGCCGAGCGGGTCGGCGCCAAGCACTGCGTCGCCTACAGCTCCGGCACCGCGGCGCTCCACGGCGCGGCCTTCGCGGCCGGCGTGGGCCCGGGCGACGAGGTGATCTCGTCGCCGATCACGTTCGCGGCCTCCACGAACGTCGCGCTCTACCAGGGCGCGTCGCCGCGGTTCGTCGACATCGACCCGGCGACGTGGAACCTCGACACCGCCGCGGCCGCCGCGGCGGTCACCGAGCGCACGCGGGCGATCGTGCCGGTCAGCTTCACCGGCCTGCCCGTCGACCTCGCGCCGCTGGACGCCGTCCGCGACCGCGTCACGGTCATCGAGGACGCCGCCCACGCGATCGGCGCGCACCGCCACGGCCGCCCCGTCGGCGGTCCCGGCGGCGCGGACATCACCTGCTTCTCGCTGCACCCCGCCAAGACGATCACCTCCGCCGAGGGCGGCCTGGCGACGACCGAGGACGACGAGCTCGCGCGCCTGCTGCGGCTCTTCCGCACGCACGGCATCACGAAGGAGGGCATCCACCCGTCCCCGGACGAGGGTGCCTGGTACTACGAGATGCAGGAGCTCGGCTTCAACTACCGGATCACCGACGTGATGTGCGCGCTCGGCGAGAGCCAGCTGCGCCGCCTCGACGACTTCGTCGACCGCCGCAACGCGCTGGCCGCCCGCTACCGCGAGCTGCTCGCCGGCGAGGACCGCATCTCCCTGCCGCCCGAGCCGCCGGCCGACTCGCGGCACGGCCGCCACCTCTTCGTGATCCACGTGAAGGGCGGCGGCGCGAACCGCCGCAGCACCTTCGAGGGGCTGCAGGAGCGCGGCGTCGGCTGCCAGGTCCACTACGTCCCGGTCTACCGGCTGCCGTACTACCGCGACCGCCTCGGCGTGCCGCAGGACGCCTGCCCGAACGCCGAGGACTACTACTGGGGCGCGATCTCGCTGCCCCTGTTCCCGCTGATGACGGACGACGACGTCCTGCGCGTCGTCGCCGACCTGAAGGACAGCCTCCCCGCATGACCGACGCCCGCCTGCCCGAGTCCGCACGACTGCGCGAGCGGGCGGCGTCGCTGGTCCCCGCGTGGACCCACACGCTGTCGAAGAACCCGACGCAGTGGATGCAGGGCACCGCGCCCGCGTTCCTCGCGCGGGGCGCGGGCGCGCACGTCTGGGACGTCGACGGCAACCGCTACGTCGACCTGCCGATGGCGCTCGGGCCGATCATCCTGGGCCACGCCCACCCGGTGGTCAACGAGGCCATCACGAAGCAGCTGCAGGACGGCATCACGTTCACGCTGCCGCACCCGATCGAGCTCGAGGTCGCCGAGACCGTCCTCGAGCGCGTCCCGGGCGCCGAGCGCGTCCGCTTCGGCAAGACCGGCTCCGACGCCACGAGCGCCGCCGTCCGCCTGGCCCGCGCGGTGACCGGCCGCGAGCACGTCCTCGCCGCCGGGTACCACGGCTGGCACGACTGGTTCATCGCCACCACGACGCGCGACATCGGCGTGCCGAAGGCCGTCAAGGAGCTCTCCGGCACGTTCGCGTACGGCGATCTCGAGAGCCTGCGCGCGCAGCTCGAGGTCCGCGAGGGCAAGGTCGCCGCCGTGGTCCTGGAGCCCAGCGGCGCGGAGGTCCCCGCCGACGGCTACCTGCAGGGCCTGATCGACCTCGCGCACGAGCACGGCGCGCTCGTCGTCTTCGACGAGGTCATCACCGGCTTCCGCCTCGGCCCGGGCGGCGCGCAGGAGCGCTACGGCGTGCGGGCCGACCTCGTCGCGTTCGGCAAGGCGCTCGGCAACGGCATGCCGATCAGCGCCCTGGCGGGCCCCGCGAAGTACATGGACGTCCTCAACGACGTCTTCTTCTCCGGCACCCACGGAGGCGAGGTCCTGTCGCTGGCCGCCGCCCGCGCGACGCTGGGCGTCCTCGACGCCGCCGCCTACGAGCGGCTCTACTCCGCCGGCGCGTGGCTGCGCGAGCGGGTCGAGGCGTCCGTCACGGCACACGACGTCGGGCACCTCGTGACGGTCTCCGGCGAGGACCCGCGCACCCTGGTCCTCGTCAGCGAGCCCGAGGGCGCCGAGGGGCTCTGGGCCAAGTCGCTGGTGCAGCAGGAGATGGCCCGCAAGGGTGTCCTCTACAACGGCAACAATTTCATCTGCCTCGCCCACACGGACGAGGACCTCGAGCAGGTCGCCGACGCCTACGACGCCGGCCTCTCGGCGCTCGCGAAGGGCCTGACGGACGGCCCGCAGGGCGTCCTCGCGCTGCTGGAGTCCGAGGCCGTCTCCCCCGCCTTCCGGGCGGTCCGATGACGTCGGCCGCCCGCGTGGCCTCCCCCACCGCCGGAGCCCCCCGATGAGCACGTTCCACGAGACCTTCGAGATCGGCGGCACGCCCGTCGGCGGCGGCGCGCCGTGCTACATCATCGCCGAGGCCGGGGCCAACCACGACCGCGACCTCGACGTCGCGCGCGAGCTGATCGACGTCGCCGCGGACGCCGGCGCGGACGCCGTCAAGTTCCAGACGTACACGGGCCAGGACCTCTACTCGAGCCGGACGCCCGCGTTCGACTACCTCGAGGACGACCGCACGCCGCAGCAGCTGCTGGACGACATCGCGCTGCCCCGTGAGTGGCAGCCGCTCCTGGCCGACCACGCCCGCGAGCGCGGCATCCACTTCTTCTCCAGCCCGTTCGACCGCGCCGCCGTCGACTCGCTGAAGGCCCTCGGGGTCCCGGCGATGAAGATCGCGTCGTTCGAGATCGTCGACCTCGGACTGATCGAGCACGCGGCCGGCGCCGGGGTGCCGATCATCCTCTCGACCGGGATGGCCACGTACGGCGAGATCGAGGAGGCGCTCGCAGCCGTCGCCCGCGCCGGCAACCCGGACGTCGCCCTCCTGCGCTGCGCGTCGGTCTACCCGTCCCCGCCGGAGATCATGAACATCCGGGCGATGCCGACCCTGCGCCGGGCGTTCGGGGTCCCGGCGGGCCTCAGCGACCACACGACGGGCATCGCGACCGCCACCGGCGCCGCGGCCCTGCAGATGGACGTCCTCGAGAAGCACTTCACGCTCTCCCGCGACCGCGAGGGCCCCGACCACCCGTTCGCGATCGAGCCGGACGAGCTCAAGGCGCTCGTGGCGAACGTCCGCGAGGTCGAGGCCGCCCTGGGCACCGGCCGGATGGAGGGCCCCTCCGCGCTGGAGGCGCGCGAGATGCACGGCAACGCGCGCCGCTCGGTGATCGCCGCGGTCGAGATCCCCAAGGGCACCGAGATCACCGAGGCGATGCTCACGGTCAAGCGCCCGGGCTTCGGCATCAAGCCGCGCGACCTGCAGCTCGTCGTCGGCCGCACCGCGCGCGTCGACATCCCGTTCGACGAGATCGTCACCTGGGAGATGGTGTAGCGGCGATGGCCGCCGGGCCCCTCCGCGCTCGTCTCGGCGCGCGCGCACCGGGCTCGCTGCTGTCCGCCCTGCGCCCCGCCCCGGGGCGCAGGCCAGAGCTCGACGGGCTCCGCGGCATCGCGGTGCTCCTCGTCGTCATCGCGCACGCCTGGAACGGCGTGTCGCCGCACAACCGCCCGTTCTACTCCGGAGCGCCGACGTTCCTGCCGGGCGGCGGCGAGATGGGCGTCCAGCTCTTCTTCGTCCTCTCCGGGTTCCTCATCACCGGGATCCTCGTGCGGAGCTGGTCCAGTCGGGGCGTCCGGAGCCTGCCGACGTTCTACGCCCGGCGCTTCCTCCGGTTGCTGCCCGCACTCCTCAGCGTCTGCTTCGTCTACGGCGTCGCGATCGTCCTGACGAAGGACCAGGGCCTCGAGCGGCACCTGGCCGCGAACTCGGTCTGGGCGGCGCTGACGTACACGACGAACTTCCCGCTGTTCCCGAACGACAACTTCCTCGGGCACACGTGGACGCTGGCGGTCGAGGAGCAGTTCTACCTCGTGTGGCCGGCGGTGCTCTTCCTGGCGCTGCGCCTCGGGGGCGCCAAGCACGGCCTGAAGGTCGCCGGTGCGGTGGCGCTCGCGTCGGTCGTCGCCACCGTGCTGGCGCGCCACGCCCCCGGGGTCACGGACGAGACCATCGTCACGCGGCTGCGGTGGGACGCGCTCGGCGTCGGGGCGCTGCTCGCGCTCTTCCCGATCCGCGTCAACCGCTGGATCGGGCTGGCCGGGCTCGCGGTCGTGCTCTACGTGTCGCTGCGGGAGGGCGCGATCGACCCGGACGTCTACCTGCTCACCGCGGTCGCCTCCGCCGCGGTCATCGGGGCCTCCGCCCGCCTGCCGTGGCTCGCGTGGCGGCCGCTCCAGTTCCTCGGGCTGATCAGCTACGGCCTCTACCTGTGGCACATGTTCGTGCTGCGACTGGGCTGGCCGGGCCCCGTCTCGGTGCTCGTCGCCGTCGTGATCTCTATCGCGTCGTACGTGCTGCTCGAGCTGCCGATCATGCGGCGCGGTGCGGCGTACCTCGCGCGCCGCGCCGGGGCCCGCGAGCAGTCCGAGACCGAGGCGGCCGCCCAGACCGCGGCCGCCGTCGCCGCCGGCGGACGGCGGAGCTCGTGAAGACGTTCCTCAGCGGGCTCCTGCACCCCGACGGCCGCCTGGAGGCGGCGTCGAAGCAGGGGCGCTCCGCCAACAACTTCGACCTGCTGCGCCTCTTCGGGGCGACGGCGGTGCTCTTCGCGCACTCGTTCGCGCTCACGATCACGAAGCAGCCGCAGCCGCTGAACCTCGACTGGGGCAGCTTCGGCGTCCTGATCTTCTTCTCGATCAGCGGCTTCCTGATCGCCCGGAGCTGGGCGTACGAGCCGAAGCTCCTGCCGTTCCTCTTCAAGCGGGCGCTACGCCTGTGGCCCGCGCTCCTGGCGTCGCTGGTGATCTGCGCGCTCGTGCTCGGGCCGCTCGTGACGAACCAGCCGTTCCGGATCTACATCGACACGTCCGCGACGAAGCAGTTCATCCTCCAGAACGCGACGCTGCAGACGAACTACGTCCTGCCCGGCGTCTTCACCGACAACGTCTACCCGAACGCCGTCAACGGCTCGCTCTGGACGCTGCCCCTGGAGTTCAAGGCGTACCTGTTCGTGGCGATCCTCGGGCTGGTCGGGTTCCTCCGCCCGCGGTTCCGCCTCGTGATGGTCCCGGTCGCGATCCTCGGGGCGCTCCTGGTGCTCCCGGGCGTCCGCGACGCGGTCCCGGGGATGAACCACCTGGTCGCGATGCTGTCGGACATCCAGGCGTCGCCGGCGGCCACGTACCAGGCGAAGCTCGGGTCCTACGACATGCAGCTGCGGCCCTTCGCGGCGTTCATGATCGGCGCCGGGATGTTCGCCGCCGCGCGCTGGATCCCGATGCGCTGGTCGATCGGCGCGGTCGTCGCGATCGCCTGGCTCTGCTGCCTCTTCCTCGGGTCGCCGTCCCTGATCGAGAACGGCACGGTCTGGTGCGTCCCGTACCTCGTGCTGCTGCTCGCCTACCGGACGCACCACCTCGTGCGTCTGCCGAAGCGGATGGGCGACTACTCCTACGGGCTCTACGTCTGGGCGTTCCCGGTCCAGCAGACCGTCTCGCACGTCCTCGACCTGACGAGCGGCTGGGCCATGTTCGCGATCTCGCTGCCGCTCACCGCCGTGCTCGCCGTGCTCTCCTGGCACCTCATCGAGGCCCCGGCGCTGACGCTGAAGAACCGCCTGAACCCGCCGCTGGCGTCGCCGCCGTCGGTCGCCGCGCACCCGGACGGGCGCGCGGAGTTCGACCCGGCGACGCAGCCGCACCCGGCGGCGCCGGCCGGCGACCGGGCCTGACGCGCACCCGGGCGCGCGTCGGCGGGCAGTCAGTCGCGTCGCCCGCCGGCGCCGACCAGCCGCAGGACGAGCCGGCGGTAGAGCCGGAGCGGCGGCGCGGTGAGCCTCGCGGCGGCCTGCGGGAACATCGGGGAGTCCAGCGCGGGGTGCATCAGCCGCAGGTACGTGGCGTCGCCGGTGACCCGCGCGAAGCGGAGCTCGGCCCGGCGCGCCCGCAGCGCCTTCCGCGACCGCCACAGCTCCCGGTAGGCCCCGAGCTTCGGCCGGATCCACCCGCCCTGGACGGCGCCCAGGAGGATCGCCAGCTCGACGGCGATCAGCAGCGGGGCGAGCAGCGCGAGAGTCCGCGCCTCGAAGTGCGACAGCACGCACCACAGGCGGTTGCGCTCGAGCCAGCGCCACTTGTAGTCGCCCTTCTCGAAGACGTAGTCGTGCTCGACGGTCGCCCGGGGGACGAACCACACGCGCCAGCCCGTCAGCCACGCGCGCCACGCGAAGTCGACGTCGTCGTAGTACATGAAGAACCCGGGCGTGAAGCCGCCGAGCGCCTCGAACGCCTCGCGCCGGACGAGGATCGCAGCGCCCGATGCGGAGGCGACCTCGCGCGGGTCGCCGTCCTCCGGCGCCTCGCCGTAGCGACCGGCCCAGGCGATGCCGGTCAGGTGCACGGGGTTGTCGCCCGCGTTGACCGCCCGGCCGCCCGGCAGCAGGACCTGCGCGCCCGCGAGGGCCGCCGTGGGGTCGTCGTCCAGGCACGCCGCGAGGTGCTCGAGGCAGTCCGGGGCGGCGGAGGCGTCGGTGTTCAGGAAGAGGATGCGGTCGCCGGACGCCCCCGCCACGCCGGCGCGGCAGGCCTCGACGTAACCGGCGTTCTCGCCGAGGGCGACGATCACGGCCTCCGGCGCCAGCTCGCGGACCTGCGCCGCCCAGGCGTCGCCGGGACGCTGGTCGACGTAGACGAGCTCGGGCGTGCCCGCGGTCTGCGCGCGCAGCGACTCGATCGCGGCGCGGAGGTCGCCCAGCTCCTCGTGGTAGCCGACGAGGACGGCGCTGACGGACGGTGTGGGGAGGCTGGAGTCGGGGCGCATGGAGGGGCCTGGCCGTGGAGGTCCGGGAGCGGGCCGCGGCACTAAGCTGCCCCGGTGATGCTGCCATCCTCCGTGCGCAGCCGCCTCTCGGCGGCCGGGAACGCCTACGTCTTCGAGCGTCCCGACCTCGTCGACCGCGCCGCGGCGCGCCTCCGGCGCCCGCTGGACCGCGCGTTCCTCCGCCGCGTCACCGCCTTCGAGGACCTCGAGCGGCTCGGGGCGGTCGTCCGCGAGCACGCGCCGCCGGCGACCGGCCCGCACGTCCTCCTCGTCGCCCTGCGCGGGTGGCCGGACCACAACGCGTTCGAGGCCGTCGTCGCCGCCGCCCTGCGGATGCGCGGCGCCCGGGTCACGCTCCTGACCTGCGGCGGCGGCATGCCGCTCTGCGAGATGGGCTGGGGCCGCCGCGCCTGGCCGCGCCCCTGCGACCGCTGCGCGCCGCAGACCGCCGGCGTCGCCGAGCGCCTGGGCCTCGACCACGTGCGGCTCTCCGAGCTCCTGCCGTGGGGTGCGGACGGGCGGAAGGCCCCCGTGCCCACCTCGGTGTCGTCCGACGCGGTCGAGATCTCGCGCGCCTGGATCCTCCGCACGAGCGTCCCCGGGGACGCGCCCGACGGCGAGGCGGTCGGCCTCGACCTCCAGGCGAGCGTCGACGCCGTGGCCGCCGCGACGGAGACGCTGCTCGACCGCCTGCGGCCCGACGTCCTCTTCTCCGTCAACGGCCTGTTCGCCGCCGAGCAGCGCATGCGCGAGATCGCCCTGTCGCGCGGCATCCGCTGCCCGACGTACGAGATCTCCCCGCGCGCCGGCGCCCTGGCGTTCTCGCAGGAGGCCCCGGCGCCGGAGTACGACACCGACCACGCGTGGGACGTCTGCCGCGACCTGCCGCTCGAGCCGGAGCAGCGGGCGGCCGTCACGGAGCTCCTGGACGACCGGGCCAGCGGCAAGGGCGCGCACGAGACGTACTTCACGTCCGTCGAGGACGACCACGAGCGCCTCCGGGCCGCCGTCGGGGTGCCCCCCGGCGCGCGGCTGGCGAGCCTCTTCACGAACCTCACGTGGGACTCCGCCGCGCTCGGCCGGAACGTCGGGTTCCCGGGGATGATGGACTTCATCGAGCAGGCGGTCCGCGAGGCCGCCGCGATCGACGACCTGCACCTCGTCGTCCGGATCCACCCCGCCGAGACCCGCTGGCGCACCCGGGAGACCGTCGAGGCGGCGCTCCTGGAACGCCTGGGGGGCACGCTCCCGGACTCCGTGCACGTGATCGGCCCGGACCAGCCCCTGGGCTCGTACGCGCTCCTGGACGCCTCGGACCTCGTCCTGGGCTACACGACGACGATCGGCCTCGAGGCCGCGACGGCCGGCTTCCCGGTGCTCGTCGGCGGCGACGTCCACTACCGCGACCGCGGCTTCACGCACGACGTGACCGGACCCGAGGACCTCCGGCGCCTGCTGCAGGACCCGCCGGGCCGGCTGAGCGACGAGCGGCGCGAGCTCGCCCTGCGCTACGCGTTCACGTTCTTCTACCGCGGCTTCGTGCCGCTGCGGTCGGTCACCGTCGCGGCCGGGAAGGTCAGCGCGATCGACACGACGCTCGAGCGCCTGACGCCGGGCGGCGACCCGCACCTCGACTGGGTCGCCGACCGCCTGCTCGACGGCGCGGACCTGCTGCTCCCCGACGAGCTCGCGCTGGCGTGAGCACGACGCGCGTCACGCGGCGCAGCGACCGGAGGACCACCGCATGACCCCCGCCCCCGCACTCGCGGTCGTCCAGGCCCGTGCGTCGTCCTCGCGGCTGCCGGGCAAGGTCCTCGCCGACGTCCACGGCGAGCCGATGCTCGCCCTGATGCTGCGGCGGCTGGAGGCCGCGACGAGCCTCCGCGGCGTCGTCCTCGCCACGAGCGACGAGCCCTCCGACGACCCCGTCGCCGCCCTGGGCCTGGAGCTCGGCGTGCCGGTCTTTCGCGGCCCGCTCGCCGACGTGCTGGCCCGCTACGTCGGGGCGCTCGAGGACTGCGCGGACGACGACGTCGCGGTGCGTCTGACCGGCGACTGCCCGCTGATCGACCCGGCGGCGGTCGACGCCGTCGTCGCGCTGCTGACCGGCGACCCGTCGCTCGCGTACGCGCAGAACGTCCTCCCCCGCGCGGTGCCGGACGGCAGCGACGCCGAGGCGTTCCGCGTCCGGGCGCTGCGCGAGCTCGCGGCGTCCGGCCCGACCGACGACGAGCGCGAGCACGTGACCCTCGGCCTGCGCAACGACGCGGCGCGCTGGCCCGCCGCCGCGGTCCCGGTCACCGACCCGACGCTCGGCCCGCTGCGCTGGACGGTCGACACCGCCGAGGACCTCGCGTTCGTCCGCGAGGTCGTGGACCGGCTCGGAGACCGTCGCCACGTGGCCGACACGGCGGAGATCCGGGCGGTCGTCCACGCGACCCCGAGCCTGGCCGAGGACGGCCTGCGGGGCTGACGCCGCCCGGCCTCCGGCCGGTCGCCGGGCCCCGAGCAGCGTCGCCGTCGGGCCGGGTCGTCGGTCGCTCAGTCCGCGCGGCGCGCGGTGACGACGAGCAGCTCGCCGTCGTCGTACGGTGCGCCGTCCCAGCCGGCGAACGTTTCGACGTCCGCGAAGCCGGCCTCCCCCAGGAGCGTCGTCAGCTCCTCGGTCGAGTAGAGCCGCAGCGCCTCGCGCCGGCCCTCGTCGATCTCGCCCGTCGTGCGGTGCACGAACGTCTTGCGGTGCGTGAGGACCCCGGTGTCGCGGTCCAGGTGCAGGTCGCTCAGGTAGAAGCGCCACGGGTCGCCCTCGGGCAGCTCCGACCACAGGCGCGCCCGGCCGTCCTCCGCGTCGTCCAGCATGCGGCGCCACGACGGGTGCGGGTAGAGCTCGAGCACCAGGCGGCCGCCGGGCTTCAGGCCCTCGCGCAGGCGGCCGAGCATCCGCCGCGCGGATCCCGGGACCACGGCGTCGAAGTACGCCAGGGCGGCCGTGATGACGACCGCCGCGTCCCACGCGGCGGCCTCGCCGAGGTCCATCGCGAGCGCGTCGCCCGCCGCGAACCGCAGCTGCTCCGCGCCGACGTCCTGCGCCCACCGCTCCGCGAACGCGATCCGCGAGTGCGCGAGGTCGACACCCAGGGCGGACGCGAGCCGGCCCCGTTGCGCCAGGTCGATCAGCAGCCGGCCGTTGCCGGTCCCGATCTCCAGCACCGCGGCGTCGTCCGGCAGGAGCGCCCCGACGAGGTCGGCCTGGGCGGCGTGCCGCTCCAGCGCGGAGCGGCGGTAGGCCTGCAGCGCCGCGTCGTCGGCGAAGGCCGTCTCCAGCCCCTCGTACGCCGCCGCGATGCCGTCCATGCCCTCGAGGTCGCCCATCGGGGCATCTTCGCGGACGGGCGGGGATCAGTGCGCGTCGGCGGTCTCGTGCTCGGCGTCGCGCTCGTCGGCCTCGGCGAGGAGCCGCTGCCGGTCGGACTCGAGCCGGTCGACCTTCTCGCGCAGGCGGCCGACCTCCTGCGCCAGGACCTTCGACTGGTCCGACAGCCGGGACAGCACGAGCGAGAAGTGCAGCAGCAGCATCAGGACGAACCCGAACGCGACCGCGAACAGCGCCGACGGGCCGTACCGCACGCCGATCGCGTCCGAGAGCCGCGAGAGCGCGTCGGACCAGATCGACAGGCCGAGCAGCACGACGGTCGAGAACAGCCAGAGCAGCGCGTAGCGCTCCATCAGCCGTCGGCGGCGGACGAGCTCGAAGACGATGAAGAAGAGCGCGAGCGTGACGAGGATTGCGACGATCTGCAGGCGCGGCGTCATCAGAGGTTCCGCTCCGCCGAGACCGCGGCCTCGCCGCCGGGGATGATCGTCGGCCGCGCGCGCATCAGCCCGACGGACACGGCGAGCAGCACCTTGATCATGTAGAGCCCGGCGTGGAGCGTCCCGATCGAGGACGTCCCGCCCTGGCGCGCCCGCATGACGACCGGGATCTCCGCGCTCTTGAGCCGGTGCGCGTGCATCAGCACGATCGCCTCGACCTCGGGGTAGTCGTGCGGGTAGTCCTGCGCGAAGAGGTCGATCGCCCGGTGGTCGGTCATCCGCAGGCCGGACGTCGGATCGGTGACGGGCTGGCCGACGATCCGCGAGAGGACCCAGGAGAACAGGCGGATCCCGGCCCGCCGGGAGGCGGAGGACTTGAAGCCGTCGTGCCCGGCGCCGTCGGCGAACCGCGAGCCGACGACCATGTTCAGCGACGGGTCGGCCTGCAGCGCGGCCAGGAGGTGCGTGACGTACGTGGCGTCGTGCTGCCCGTCGCCGTCGATCTGCACCGCGTAGTCGTAGTGGTGCTCGCGGGCGTACTGGTAGCCGGCCTGGACGGCGCCGCCGATGCCGAGGTTGAACGGCATCTGCAGGACCGGCGCGCCGGCGGCTCTCGCGCGTGCGGCGGTGTCGTCGTTCGAGCCGTCGTCGATCACGACGAGGTCGATGTCCGGCTGGGCCTCCAGGACGTGCCGCACGGTGCCGGCGATGGCCTCGGCCTCGTTGAACGCGGGGACGATGGCGAGGACGCGGGGCATGACACGAGGCGCTCGGGGGGCGGACGGCGCCGAGGAAAGAGGTCCGTCCGCGCGACTCCGGGCCTGGACGCAAGCGTACCGGGGACACGCGCGGCTCGTAGCGGTGGGGTGCGGGGACCCGCGAGCGCGAGGCGCGCTCAGGCGCCGGGGCGGTCCGGGGGCGCGCCCGCCGGGTCGCCGTCGCCGGGCGCCGCGTCCCGGTCCGTGGCCGGAGCGTCGTCCGCGGCCGGCGCGCCGTCGGTGGCCGGGGCGTCGTCGGTGGCCGGGGCGTCGTCGGTGATCGAGGCGACGCGCGCGGGACCGTCGAGCGGACGCGGCCCGACCGCGATCACGTCCTCGTCCTCGTCGGCCGCCGAGAGCACCGCCCGCCAGAGCAGGACCGGGCCGCCGACGAACGCGATCAGCGCGAGCAGGACGTAGAAGAGCGGCGTGACGATGCCCGGCCGCAGGACCGTCGCGCGGTCGAGCATGTCGGGCGCCATCTGCAGGTAGTCGCGCGGCTTCGCGTCCGGGTTGGGGAAGTAGACGCCCCAGTCGCCGTCGAGGAGCTTCGTCCCGACGCGGGCGTCGCTGCCGAGGACCGACTCCTTGCCGACGAGCGTGAGCTTCCGCTTCCCGAGGTTCTGCGCGCAGACGGAGACCGCGCTGTCCGACCGCACCGGGCCGTCGAGCGGGACGGTGAGGAAGCCCTTGAACGGGACCTGGTAGCCGGCGGCCACGCGGGCGGACCGCAGGACCCGGCCGGAGACGCTGTCGCGGACCGTGACCCGCAGGGCCGGGCCGCCCTTCGGCGTCGTGACCATGCCGAGGCCGACGGTGCTGATCGAGCGGTCGAGGTCGATCGGGTTCTGGCAGGCCTCGCGGCGCGCGGGGAGATCGCCGATCGGCTGGTCGGCGAGGACGCCGAACCGGACGGGCTGGTCCTCGCGGCCCTTGCTGCCGCGGTCCAGGAGCACGACCACCCCGACGAGGAGCACCACGAGCATCGGCACCGCGACGCGGAACGCGGTGCTCCGGACGATCCCGCGCATCATGCGTAGTACCTCGTCGCGTTCAGCGCCAGCGCGGCGACCTGCAGCACGATCAGGAACGCGAGCCACGTCCCCGCGGCGGTCGGACGCCACCGGGCCGGGAAGGCCGCGACGGCCCCGCCGACGGCGAGCGCGCCGATCCCCGCGACGGGGAACAGGTAGCGGCCCTGCGCGAACGGGAGCAGCCCCTTCACGCCGTTGTCGTAGTCCTGGAGGTGCACGCCGGCGAGCACGCCGACGGCCGCGATCAGGAGCACGACCATCGCCGCGGTGAGCGGCACGTTCGGCGGGTCCTCGCGACGCCGGCGAGCGCGGCGGGCCCGCGCGGCGGTCCAGGTCGCGGCGCCGGCGACCGCCGCGGCGACGACCATGAAGAGGTGGACCGCCCAGCGCGGGAACCAGATGTCGACCCAGCCGAACGAGCCCCACGACGTGCCGACCCAGAGGTTGATCACGGGGCGCTCGGAGACCACGGGGTACATGTAGACCTGCGGGTCCATGAACCCGAGCTTCGGCAGGTAGAACTGCCACAGGTAGGAGCCGAACTCGCGGATGTTCGGGCGCTGGTCCACGACGGCCTGGAGCTGCGGCGGGAAGACCTTCAGCGCGGCCCCGAGGACCACGACCACGATCACGGCGCCGACGAGCCCGCCGAGCATCCCGTAGAGCCTGCGGGGTCGCGTGCCGATCCGCTCCCGCACCGTCGGCACCCCGTAGAGGAGGGCGAACGCGGCGGCCGGCGCGAGCGCCGCGCCGGAGACCTTCGTCAGGGTCGCGGCGAGCACGAGGGCGATCAGGCCGACCGCGCGTCCGCGCGTCGTCCCGTGGAGCGCGACCTTCACCGACAACCACAGGACGAGCAGCGAGAGCGCCGTCAGCATCGCGTCCGGGTTCACCGCCCCGGAGAGGAACGAGATCATCGGCCAGAGCCCGATCGTCGCGGCGGCCGCGAGCTGCGGGAGGCGACGGCGGCGGAAGATCTCGCCGGCCAGGAGCCACGCGCCGGCGGTGCCGACGAGGGCCCAGAGCCCGGAGACCCAGCGCATCGCGTAGAGCTGGTCGAGCGACGTGCCCGACGACGCGGCCCGGTAGGCGACGCTCTCGATGGCGTAGTAGAGCGGTGGGTACGACGACGCGCCGGTCCGGCGTCCGCCGTCCTCGCGGCTGCCGTCGTGGGCGGACGCGTCGTAGCGCTTCTGCGCGCTCTGGCTCCACGGCGGCTTCGCGTAGAGGTCGGTCGCGACCGGATAGCCGTTCGAGGCGCGCATGACGCGGAGCGCCTGCGACGAGATCTCGCCGTACCGGCTCCCGCTCGGCAGCCCCTTGACGACCTGCGCGGGGTCCTCCGCCTCGCCGCGGGTCGGCTTCTTCCCCTGCTCCGCCAGGGTCTCGGCGTACCCGAAGTGCGCGGGCTCGTCCGGCACCTGCCACGCCGGGGTCGCGAACGCCCAGATCGTCGTGGTCACGAAGACCAGGAACAGCAGGGCGAGGAGGGCGCGTGGTGGACCGGAACGTCGCGCGGCCGCGGTCTCGCCGTCCTCCGGTGACCGCCTCCACGCCTGGAGGACGTTGCGCATCGCCGGAGACCATAGCTCGCACCCGGGATCCGCCGCCCCGCCACCCGGAGGCCCCCTCCTCCGCCGTGCCGGGCCGCACGAGGTGGGTGTCCACCCGGCCCCAGCCTCTACGCTGTCGAGTCGGCCCATGACGAAGCAGGCACCCCCAGCCATCCTCGTCGACGGCATCTCGAAGACCTTCGAGATCCCGACGGAGGGTGCGCACACCCTGAAGGAGCGGGCGCTCCACCCGTTCCGGCGCGGTGCCGTGCGGAAGATGCGGTCGCTGCGCAACGTGTCGTTCCACGTCGAGCCCGGCGAGTTCTTCGGCGTGGTCGGCCGCAACGGCTCGGGCAAGTCGACGATGCTGAAGACGCTCGCGGGCATCTACGGGATCGACGAGGGCGCGATCCACGTCGACGGCCGGATGTCGACGTTCATCGAGCTCGGCGTCGGGTTCAACCCGGACCTCGCCGCGTACGACAACGTGATGCTGAACGCCCAGATGCTCGGTCTCGGCCGCGCGGAGGCGAAGGCGCGGTTCGACAAGATCCTCGAGTTCGCCGAGCTCGGCGACTTCGCGGACCTGAAGATCAAGAACTACAGCTCGGGCATGCTCGTCCGGCTGGCGTTCGCGGTGATGATCCAGGTCGACGCGGAGATCCTGCTGATCGACGAGGTCCTCGCCGTCGGCGACGCCGCGTTCCAGCAGAAGTGCTTCGACGAGTTCGAACGGATCCGCGAGAGCGGCGCGACCGTGATCCTCGTGACGCACGACATGAGCGCGGTGAAGCGCTTCTGCGACCGGGCACTGCTGCTCGAGCGCGGCACCGTCGTCGCGATCGGGGACCCGGAGGAGATCGGGGACCAGTACCTCGACATGAACTTCTCCCGCGACGCGCAGGCCGAGGTCGCCGCCGAGATCGCCGCGGACCCCGACGACGAGGAGACCTCCGCCGACGTCGCGAAGATCTCGCTCGCCGGGACGGTCAACCACGACCGCGACCGCCACGGCAACGGCAAGGCCGAGATCGTCGACTCGTGGATCGAGAACGCGGACGGCGAGCGCGTCGAGGTCCTGCCGTTCGGCACCCCGTGCACCTTCGCGATGCGCGTGGCGTTCCACGAGACCGTCGAGAACCCGCTGTTCGGCATGACGGTCCTGACGGACCAGGGCGTCACGGTGTTCGAGCCCAACAACCTCGACCTGCCGCCCATGGGCGTCTTCGAGGGCGGCACGGTCCGCGAGTCGCGGATCACGTTCGACTCGTACCTCGCGCCGGGTCGCTACATCCTCACGCCGTCGATCTGCAAGGACGAGTCGGCCCTGGAGTGGTTCGACCGCCGGCCGCGCATGCACCGGCTGCTCGTCACGGGCACGGTCAAGACGCTCGGCACGATGCACCCGCCCTTCACGCTCGACGTCACCACCCCCACGGACGACCAGGCGGTGTCCGCGTGAGCGCTCCCGAGACCACCGCGGAGGGCTTCCACGTCAAGCCCGTGGCCCGCGACTTCGACGCGATCGACCGCTCGACGCTGAAGCCGCCGATCAAGGGCCCGTCGGCCCTGGGCACCGACTTCCGGCGCATGATCGGCCTGGCCTGGACGATGGCCACCGCCGAGTTCAAGCTCCGCTTCTACGGCTCGGTGCTGGGCTACTTCTGGCAGCTCGCCCGGCCGATGCTGCTGTTCGGCGTCCTGATGGTCGTCTTCACCGTCGTCGTCCGGCTGGGCAACGACGTCGAGCTCTACGGCCCGACGCTGCTGCTCGGCATCGTGCTCTTCACCTTCCTGGGCGACGCGACCGGCGGGGCCGTCTCGGCGATGGTCGACCGGGAGAACCTCGTCCGGAAGATCGACTTCCCGCGGATGGCGGTACCGGTCTCGGTCGTGATCCTGGCGTCGTTCAACCTGGTCCTGAACCTCATCCCGGTCCTGATCTTCCTGCTCGCGAGCGGCGCGGAGATCCGCTGGACCTGGTTGGAGCTGCCGTTCCTCCTGCTCCTGCTCGGGGTGCTCTGCCTGGCGATCGCGATGATCCTCTCGGCCCTCTACGTCCGCTTCCGCGACGTTCGGCCGATCTGGGAGGTCGTGCTGCAGGCGATGTTCTACGCGTCCGGCGTGCTCGTGCCGGTGCAGGCGATCCAGGCGCAGTTCGGGGACCGTATCGAGCAGATCCTGATGATGAACCCGTTCTCGGCGATCCTGCAGCAGGCCCGCCACGCGATGATCGCGCCCAGCCACCCGAGCGCCCTGGCGTGCGCGCACCACTGGTACGTGCTGCTGATCCCGACGGCGATCACGCTCGCGCTCCTGATCGGAGGCTTCGTGTACTTCAACCGCGAGGCCCCGCGGATCGCCGAGCGCCTGTAGGCGCGGCTACCCTTCCGCCATGTCCGCAGAGCCCGACGGGGACGACCGCCTGGCGCGGCTCAACACGCGCGAGGAACCCCACGTCGAGGCCGACGAGGCCGCCGCGATGCCGATGCTCCTGCACTCCGTCGGGCTGTTCCGCGAGATCCTCGGCGACCTCGTCCGCGCGATCCGGCCGACCGGCATCGCGGAGATCGGCGGCGAGGGCGGGCTGCTGACGCAGGAGCTGATCGCCCAGGCCGACGAGCTGGACGCGAGCGTCACCTGCATCGACCCCGCCCCGTCCGCCGCGCTGACGGGCCTGGAGTCGTCGACCCGCCTGACGCTCGTCCGCGAGTACTCCCCGGCAGCGATCGACGTCCTCCCGCCCTGCCAGGTCGTCGTCGTCGACGGCGACCACTCCTACGTCGTCGTCCGCGAGGAGACCGAGAAGCTCCTCGCCGCCGCTGATGCCGCGGGCGAGCAGTCGCTCCTCGTCTTCCACGACGTCTGCTTCCCCTGCGGCCGGCGGGACTACTACTACGGCCCCGACGTCCTCGACCCCGCCGACGTCCATCCCTACGCGTTCGACACCGGCATGTCGGTCTTCGGGCACGACCCGGTCGTCGGCCGCGGGATGCGCAGCCGCGGCACGATGGGCATCGCCGACCAGGCGGGTGGCGAGCGCAACGGCGTGCTGACCGGCGTCGAGGACGCGATCGCCGACCGCGACGACCTCGTGCTGCGCGTCATCCCGGCGATCTTCGGCCTGGGCTTCGTCTACCCCCGGAGCGCCCCGTGGGCCGCCGAGGCGGACCGCATCCTGGAGCCGCTGGACCGCTCCCCGCTGGTCGCCCGCCTGGAACGCAACCGCCTGGCGCTCTACTCGCGCGTCCTCGAGCTGCAGGACGAGCTCGCCGAGCAGGCCCGCACCGCCGACCGCGAGCGTGCCGCCTGGGAGGCCCGGCTCGCGCGGGCGAGTGGCGACGACCTGGCCGCGCGACTGGGTGCGCTCGAGGCCGTCGGCGGTCCTGCGTCGGCCGACGACGGCCCGGTGTCGGAGGGCGTCGCCGGTCGGCCCGCGTCGGCGGGGGAGCTCCGATGAGCGCCGTCGCCGCCCGCGTCACGCGCCCCGACGACGTGCCGACCGAGCTCGAGCCCGCCTGGCGGCTGCTCGAGGAGGGCGGCCTCGGCGCGGTGGTCGTCGACGTCGACGGCGGCGGCGGCGCGTTGTGGTCCGCGCTGACTGCGCACGAGCGCCATGTCGAGCTCGGCCGGCGGCTGGTCGCGGGCGGGAACCTCCACGCGTCGCTGGACGAGGGCTCGTTCGCCGTCCTGCGCGTCCGGGCGGAGGAGCACGCCGCACCCGGCGCGCCGCTCGCCGCCCTCTGGCTGACCGTGCCCGAGTGGGTCCATCCCGGCCTGACCCGCGCCGACGTCGTCGCCGCCGAGCTGCAGGTGCTCGCCGACGCGACGGTCCCCGATCCCGACGTCGCGCTGCTGCTCGCGGCCGCCGCGTCGCTGCGGCTCCCGGTCTCCGCGGTGTCGCACGGGCGGCTGACGGGCGACCAGGTCCGCCGGCGCCTCGAGCACGGGGCGCTCGACGCCGTCACCTGGCGCGCCGTCCTGACGCCCGCCGACCACGACGAGGCCGACCTCGTCGCGCTCGCCCCGCGCGAGGGCGACGGCGACGCGCTGGTCCTGAGCGCCGGCCCGGTGACGGCCGCCGCCGGTCCCGGAAGCCGCGTCGTCCGGCTCGGCGCCGCCGGGTCCGCCTCCGAGGGCGCCGCCGACCTCGCGGTCTCCCGCGTCGCCCGCCGCCTCGTCGCGTCCGCCGAGGCCCACGCGGTCCCCGCCGCCCTGCGCGACGCCTGGTTCGAGGGCGCCTCGGTGCTCGGCCCCGTCCTCGCGGGCTTCGCGGAGTGGTCGGTCCGGCACGCCGCGGGCCACCCCGGCGGCCGGCTGCTGGCCCTGGCCGAGCCGGGCGCGCTGCTGCCCGAGCTCCTCGCCGAGGTCGCCGTCGCGCTCGACCTGCCGGTCCGCGTCGACGTCCTCCCGGTCACGCCCGATCTCCTGGCCGTCGCGGACCAGGGCGACGCGCTCCTGGGGACGGCGCTCGCCCTCGCGCTCGGCGGCGTCGACCGCGGCGCGGCCGAGGTCGCCGCGCTCCTGGGTGTCGGTGTCACCTCCGACGACGGGGCGACACGGGGCGCCGCCGGTGGTCCCGGCGACCTCGTCGGGCTGCTCACGACCCTGCGCGACGATCCGGCCGCCGCCGCGCGCGCGACCGAGCAGGCTGCGGGCCTCCGCGACGAGCTCGTCGCGGCCGCCGGAGATGCGACCACGGGCCCGCTGCCGGTCTGTCAGGTCGGCGGCGCGGGCCGGACCCAGACGCGCCTGGCCGAGGTGCTTCGCCACGCGGGCGTGCCCCGGCACGTCGTCGGGCTGCATCTCGCGAGCGACCCGTCCGCCGCCGACGCCGCGCTCGGCGAGGCCGGCGGCGAGGTCCACGGCTACCTGGCGAACCTCGGTCGTCCCGCCGGGGCGCACGCGGCCGCCGTCGCGTGGCGGGCCCGGCTCGAGCAGGTGGCGGGCGCCCCGGACCGCTCCCGGACGTCGCTCGCGAACACCGGCGACGACGCGGAGACCCTCGAGGACCTCCGCACCGAGGCCGCCCGCCGCGGCGTCCACGCGTTCCTGCGCCAGCACCTGCGGCTGCTGACGATCGCGGGCTACCCCGCACGCCTGCACGACGCCGGCCCGCGGCTCGCGGAGCGGCTCCCGCCGCGGACCCCGGTCGCCGTCGCCCCGCCCGCCGACGGCTTGGTGCCGCCGCCGTGGGTCGACGCCGTCGTCGTCCCGCTCGAGGGCCGCGTCGCCGCGGCGCGGGCCGAGGTCGCTCGCCGGGACGCCGTCGTCGCGAGCCGCCCGTACCGGGCCGTGGCGCTCCTGCTGCGGATCGTGCGGCGGCTGCGCGCCGGCTGAGCGACGCCCGTCGTGCGGCACGGCGGGGGACCGTCGCATACCGTGGTCGACGATGGGCGAGACCGAAGACACCCTCACCACGCCGACGGCCCGCCCCTCGGGCATCCCGACGGGCCTGCACCGCGCGTACGACCTGCTCGACAGCGGGGCCGCGCGGGCGCTCTTCACCGACGTCTTCGACACCGTCCTCTGGCGCCGCCTGCCCGAGCCAGAGGACCTCTTCGTCCTCCTCGGCCGGCGCCTGCACGACGGCGGGCACCTGCACGAGTCGCTGAAGCCCGAGGCCTACGGGATCCTCCGCCGCCGCGCCGAGCACGAGTCGCGGATGCTGTCGGGCGAGGCGATCGACTCGCCCGAGGTCCGGCTGCACGAGATCCACGAGCGGATCCCGGAGTGGGTCCACGCCGGCCTCACGCGCGACGACGTCGTCGCCCTCGAGGTCGAGCTCGAGCGCGAGATCACGCTGCCCGACCTCGACGTCGCCGCCGCGCTGCTGCACGCCAACGCGCTCGACGTCCCGGTCGTCGCGGTCTCCGACACGTACCTGTCGGCCGACCAGCTCGGCGTCCTGCTCGATCAGCCGGGTCTGCAGGAGATCCGCTGGCACGCCGTCGTCACGTCGTCGGACCACCGGGTGAACAAGGCCGGCACGCTCTTCGAGCGCGCGCTGGAGCGCGTCGACGCCGAACCCGCGTCGATCATCCACCTGGGCGACAACCCGCTCGCCGACATCGCGCCGGCGAAGGAGCGCGGCATCACGCCGATCTACCTCGAGCGCCGCGATCCGCAGCTCAGTGCGATCGTCGAGCAGGAGGAGCGCTTCGCCCGCCCCGTCGCCCGGCCGATGACCGACCGCCCGGTGCGGCACCCGCGGCCGGTCGCGCTCGGCGACAGCGTCGTCACCCAGCTGCGCGCCAAGGCCGGCCGGCACCCCGAGCTCGCGCAGGTCCCCTCCGCGCTGCAGCCGTTCTGGCGCTACGGCGCGCAGGTCCTCGGCCCGGCGTTCACCGGCTTCGCCGAGTGGACCGCCCGCGAGGCCGCCGCCCTGGGCACCGGCCGGCTGATGTGCCTGATGCGCGAGGGCTCGTTCCTCGGCGAGCTCGTCGACGTCGCGGCCCGCGCGAACGAGCTGCCGCTCGACACGCGGCCGCTGAACCTCAACCGCCACCTCGCCACGCTGGCGGCGATCGGCAGCGCGGACCGCAAGGACTTCCTGACCCTGCTGGAGACCCGGTCGGCCGCCCCCATGGGCCGACTGCTCGACACCCTCGGGATCGACGCCGCGCGCGTGCCGAGCCTCCGTCCGCACCTCGGGTTCCCGTCGTCGGACGCCACCGCGCGCGACGCCCTGATCCGCGAGCTGGAGGACCCGGCGCTCCAGGCGCTCGTCGCCACGCGCGCCGCCACCCTGCGCGAGCGCGTCGTCCGGGCGATCGAGCGCGACGCCCCCGACGGGCCGCTGCTCGTCTGCGACCTCGGCTGGGGCGCGTCGATCCAGCGCCGGATCGTGACGATCCTCGAGCAGGCGAACGTCGACCGCCGCGTCGTCGGCTTCTACATGGTCACCCACGAGGGCGCGAGCACCACGGTCGCCGCCGGTGCCGAGGTCCGCGGGTTCCTCGCGAACATCGGGGCGCCCGAGGCCGCGTGCCGGGCGATCGTCCGCTCGCCGGAGATCCTCGAACAGGTCTGCATGCCCGACCACGGCAGCCAGACGGACCTGACCGCCGACCTCGAGCCGATCTTCGCGCCGAACCCGCTGCCCGGCCGCCAGACGACCGAGGCCGGCGCGGTGCGCGCGGGCATCCTGGCGTTCCAACGCGAGTACCACCGCTACCGCGGACTCGTCGACGGGCTCGACGACCTGGCGGACCTCGGCGAGGAGCTCGCCCCGCAGATCGCCCGGTCCGTCGCGGCGCCGACGGCCGACGAGGCCACGCGCTTCGGGGCCTGGGTGCACGACGAGAACCAGGGCTCCGGGGACAACGAGGCGCTCGCGAACCCCGAGAGCGCGACGACGATCCGCTACGTCGTTCCCGAGGGCCTCTCCGAGCTGCCGATGCAGAGCGTCTATTGGCCCTACGGCGTCGCCCGCACCGCCGACCCGGCGATCGCCGACGCCGCGTGGCTGCACCAGAGCGGCGAGGTCCCGCTCGGCGTCCTCTCCACGCCGCTGGAGAGCGGCCGGATCACGATCTCCGGCGAGGGCGTCAACGTCGGCGACCCGTACGTCGGCGACCCGCGGCGCAACGTCAACGGCCTGACCCATGTCGGCACGAACGTGCAGGGCCGGCACGTCGCGAAGCTGCGGATCCAGCTCGGGCAGCAGCCGGTGATCGCCCGCATCGACCGGCTCGAGCTGCGCCTGCACCTCCGGGACCGCGACGAGCCGATCGTCGTCCGCCTCGAGGACCACGCCCGGCACGGCCAGCTCGAGCTCGAGCACGCGACCGCCCTGGGTGACGGCGTCGTCGCCACGCACCACGGCGACGCGACGATCGCCTGGGCCACGGGGCACGTCAGCAACGAGGAGACCTACCGCGTCGACGTCGAGCTGCTGCTCGCCGTCCTGCCGTGGTCGCCCCCGCCGGTCGGCGACCCGCGCTCCCCGGCCCGCATGGCCGCGGCCGAGGCGATCCGCGGCCAGATGGAGCAGTCGCTGAGCTGGCGGGTCACGAAGGGCCTGCGCGCCGCGCGGCGCGGCTAGCACCGTGCCGGCCGCGTCGTCCGCCCTCGACGGCCCCCGGGCCGCCCGGCGGGGCTGATCCCGTGCGGACCGCGTCGGTCGCGATCCCGGTGAAGAACGGCGGGTCCCGGCTCATGGACGTCCTCGCCGCACTCGCGGACCAGGACGGGCCGCCCGCCGAGCTCGTCGTCGTCGACTCCGGGTCGACGGACGGCTCGGACCGCGCCGCCGAGGCCGCCGGTGCGCGGGTCGTCCGCATCCCGCCGGGAGAGTTCGGCCACGGTCGCACCCGGAACCTGCTGATGCGGGAGACGACGGGCGACGTCGTGCTGTTCCTCACCCAGGACGCCGTCCCGGCCTCGCGGTCGTGGCGGCGGACGATGGTCGCCGCGTTCGACCTCGCCCCCGACGTCGCCCTCGCGTGCGGCCCGTACCGCCCGATGCCGGGCGCCAGCCCGACGACGACCCGCGAGCTGACCGAGATGTTCGCGTCGATGTCCGGGCCCGCGGGCGTCCCGGTCCTCTTCCGGCAGGCGGACGTCCCCGATCCCCTTCGCCCCTCCCCCGCGACGTTCCACACCGACGCCAACGGTGCGGTGCTGCGGTCCGCCTGGGAGCGCACCCCGTTCCGCGACGTCGCCTACGCCGAGGACCAGCTGCTGGCGCTCGACCTCCTGCGCGCCGGCCACAGTCGCGCCTTCGTCCCCGCCGCCGCGGTCGAGCACTCGCACGACTACCCCTTCGGCGAGCGCTTCCGCCGCCTGTTCGACGAGTTCCGGGCCCTCCACGAGGTCTACGGCCTGCGGACCGCCGCGGCCCCCCGCGCCGTCCTGGGCGGGATCCGCCGCGAGACGGGCCGCGACCGCGCCTGGGTGCGCCTGCACGGCGGCTCGCGCGCGGCGGTCGACCGCG
>NZ_KI912613.1:457804-551022 GCF_000519325.1 Patulibacter minatonensis DSM 18081
GGCTCGCGCGCGGCGGTCGACCGCGCCACGGTCCTGGCCTTCGTCCACCACACGGAGCGGGCCGCGGCGGCGCTCGTGGGCACGCGGGCGGACCGCCTCCCGGCGGCGGTGCGCCGCCGGTGCTCGAGGGACGGCATCGCGACGCTGGACCCGGTCGACCTCGACGGGTGAGGGGGCGTCCCTGAAGGGATCGGCTTGAGAGACGCTCTCGGCTTGAGAGACGCTCTCGGCTTGAGAGACGCTCTCCGTCCTCACCCGCGGTACGCGTCGGTGTGCGGGGCGCCGGCGAGCGCCGGGGGTTTGCAGAGACGCGTTCTGCAGCTCCGAGACTGCAGAGGCCTACGAACTGATCGGGCGCAACGGATACCGTCGTGGCCGGTCCCACGTCCCACGGGTCGCAGTTCCCCGAACCAGGAGTTCCCCACATGCGTCACACACGCGAGCGCGGCGACGCTGAGGCAGATCAGGTCGGCAAGCAGACTTCGATCGTGATCGGTCGTCGTGCACCGTGGGTGGCCCTGACCGTTGTGGTCGCGGTCGCCGTGGCGGTCGTGTTGCTGGTCAGTGGGGATCGTGAGCATCGGTTCGATCTGCCGAATGGCTCGAAGTTCGACAGTCGGATGCCCCGGTCGGTGACGGTCTCCGTCGTGGACGACCACACCGTCCGGGTGACGTTCGGGTCTGACCAGATCACCACGAAGGCCCCCAGGATCGAGGACGCGTTGTTGTCGGTCAGTGTTCTCCGGACCTGCAACTCGGAGGCATCCAACACGGGGTTTGCGGGGCTTACCAGGAAGTGGGGCATCAACGCGACCAGCCCGGCGGATCGCCCGATCGACGTGATCGAACAGAACGACGGTCGAGTCAGGAGATTCAGTGAGGCACGTCCGACCTCGACGAAGAAGGGTTCCCACGTCGACTTGAAGTTCAAGAGGCCTCTTGCCGGCAAGGTGTGCGCGAACGTCGTGACGCTCGTCGGTGGCGCGAAGAATCTCGCTCACGACACGGTCGAGGGGTCGCTCTGAGACCGACACTGCTCCAGTGGCGCTGTTCTCGCCCCACCGCACAACAGCGCGCCGGTCGAGCCGGCCGCCTCGTGTCGTCCGGTCGGCGACCGCCACCACTCCGCCACGGACCGCCCGCGCGCCGTTCACGGGAGAATGAGGGGCGATGGCCGCGCCGCTGTACCTCCGCCACCTCCGCCGGCTCCTGACCGGGCTGCCGCGCCGTGCGGCCCTGACGGTGCAGCACCTCGGGTGGGCCGAGCTTGGGCGGCGGGTCGCGACCGCGCCCGTCCGCCTGCTGCCGGGCAGTGCCGTAGGCGGGGTCGGCGACGCCAGCGGACCCGCCCGCGCCTGGTACAAGCGCCACGGCCGGCCGGTCGCGATCGTCATCCCGTCGTACGGCTCGCCGGACCTCGTCGCGACCGCGGTGAAGAGCGTCCGGAAGACCACCGACGCTGCCAAGGTCCGGATCGTCGTGACCGACGACGGCTCCGCGCCCGAGCACGTCACGGCACTGGAGGCGCTGGCGAAGGAGCAGGGCTTCGAGGTCGTCCTCGGCGCCGAGCAGGCCGGGTTCGCGGCGAACTGCAACCGCGGCCTGCGGACGGTCCGTCGCGACGAGGACGCCGTCCTCCTGAACTCCGACGTCGTCGCCCAGCGTGGCTGGCTCGCGGCGCTGCAGTACGCGGCGCACCGGCGCGACTACGACCTCGTGGGCTCGCGGCTGCTCTACCCCGACACGTCGATCCAGCACGGCGGCGTCCTGCGCAACCGCGACCAGCCGCAGTGGTTCGACCACCGGTTCCGGTTCCAGGCGGCCGACTTCCCGCCCGCCAACGTCGAGGGCCCGACGCTCGCCGCGACCGGTGCGGCGCTCTACGTCACCCGCGGCGCGCTCGACGAGCTGGGCGAGCTCGACGAGGGCTTCGGCATGGCCTACGAGGACGTCGACTACGCCCTGCGCGCCTGGGCGCACGGCCTGCGGGTCGGCTACGCGCCGGCGTCGGTCCTGATCCACCACGAGAGCAAGACCCGCGGAACCGTCCAGGGCGACCGCGAGATCGCCTCGCAGCAGCGCTTCTGGGACCGCTGGGGCGACCGCCTGGACCACCGGCCCGTCCGCGCGGAGGACGGCGGCCTGCGCGTGATCTACGTGACGCAGGACACCGGCATCGGCGGCGGCCACCGCGTGATCTTCACGCACCTCAACGGCCTGCTCGCGAAGGGCCACCACCCCGAGCTCTGGACCCTCGACGAGGACGGCGGCCCCGACTGGTTCGACCTCGACGTCCCCGTCCGCCAGTTCGCGAGCTACGCGGAGCTCGCCCACGAGCTCGGGCCGATCGACGCGATCAAGGTCGCCACCTGGTGGGAGACCTCGTCCTGGGTGTGGGAGGCCTCGGTGCTCCACGGCATCCCCGTCTACCTCGTGCAGGACGTCGAGAGCTCGTACTACGCCTCGCCGAACGACCACGCGAAGGTGCACGCCAGCTACCGCCCGGAGTTCGCGTACCTCGCCGGGTCGATCTGGGTGGCCGAGGAGCTCAAGAAGCTCGGCGTCGCCGACCCGCTCCCGTTCACCCCGGGCCTCGACGTCGACACCTACAAGACCCTCCCCGGCGTCACGCGCACCGACGGCACGATCCTCTCGACGGCCCGCTCCAACCCGCTGAAGGACTTCCCGCTGACCCGGGAGGCCTACGGTCGCCTGCCGGACCCCAAGCCGCACCTGACGCTCTTCGGCTCCGAGCCCGAGCTCGCCGAGGGCCTGGGCGACGCGGTGACGTTCCTGAAATTCCCCTCCGACGAGGAGGTGAACGTCCTCCTCAACGAGACGAGCGTCCTCGTGCAGACCTCGAAGCACGAGGGCTTCTGCCTCCCGCCGCTCGAGGCCATGGCCGCCGGCGCCGCCGTCGTCTGCACGGACTCCAACGGCAACCGGGACTTCTGCGTCGACGGCGAGAACTGCCTGATGCCGGGCCGCGACCCGCAGGACGTCGCCGACGCGCTCCGGCGCCTGCTCACCGACGCCGACCTCCGCGCCCGCCTGATCGCCGCGGGCCACGAGACCGCGGCGAGCTACGCGTGGCCGAGGAAGATCGACGCGCTCGAGGCGTTCTACACCGAGCTGGCCGACACCCGCGCGGATTCGAGCGCGGCGCGCACGCCGGCGGGGTAGCCGCGCACTCCTACCAGCGCCCGTACCAGTCGACCGAGACCCGGCCGCCGGTGCACCGCAGGTCCTTCGCCGCGACGAGCTTCGGGGCGCTCTCCACCGGCTCGAACCACACCCGGCCGACCGCCCCGGCCGACCGCGCGCTGCCGGGTGCGATGCCGGAGCCCGGCCACGTGACCCGGAGGGTGCGTGCCCCGGCCTGCAGCTCGACGCCGTCCTCGCCGGTCGCCCGCTCGGGCTGGACGAACTGGTTCGTCGCGCCGCGGCCCACGGCGGCGACCGGGCGGCCGTCGACGCTGATCGTCATCCGGCGGTTGAACGTCCCCTCGACCCACACGCGGTAGCGCCCGGTGGCCGGGACCGCGACGGGCTGGTCGGCGTGCCCGGCCCCGCGCAGGTCGAAGACGATGCCGTCGGGCTGGCGCGGGATCCAGAACTTTGGCTGCGTGGTCAGGCGGACGGCCACGGACGGCGCGCGGACGAGCGCGAACGCCGTCGGACCGAGCTCCCGGATCGTCCGGCAGGACACCGTGCCGGCGGCGTCGTCCTGTGCGGCGGCGGCGGTCCAGACGGCGGGGACGCGCGTCGTGGTGCGGCGGAACAGCTGGTAGTGCGCGGTCGTCCGCACGAGGCGGAAGCTCGGCGACGGCCACGCGGAGACCGGACCGCGACGCACGACGATCCACCCGAACCGCGCGAGGTCGGCCGGGGAGATCGTGTCCTCCGGCGGGGTCTGGACGGCGGTCAGCGGCGCGCCCTCGGCGTCGTGGAGCGGCACGTCGGCGAACGAGGTCTCGCCCAGCACCTGCGGCCGGTCGCGCTCGAACGCGACCTTCGCGAACTCGTCGAACTCGGAGACCAGGACGCGGTCGCGGTCGCCGGTCACCGCCGCGAGGTCGCGCAACTCGTCGAAGCGCTCCGTCGGGCTCAGGCGGACGCCGCGGTAGGCGGAGCCGGCGGTGACGAGCACGATCGCGACGAGGGCGAGCGCCCCGAGGCCGCCCGCGATCCGCAGCCGCCGGTCGCCATCCGACGCCAGCGCGGCGACGCCGGTCGCCGCGACCGCCCAGAACGCCATCGCGGCGATGGCCAGCGCCTTGCCGCCCGCCCACGGCGAGCCGATCCGGACGATGTAGGCGGCGGTCACCGCCGAGGCCACCCCGACGACGACGAAGACCCAGGCACGACGCCGGACCGCGTGCGCGAGGGTCCCGAGGACGAGCACCCCGACGAGCACCGCGGTCAGCTTGCTGATCCCCGGGTGGCCGAACTCGCCGAGCAGCCGGAAGTCCGGGGTGTCCCAGCCCGCCAGCGACCGCCACCACGGCAGCGCCCCGGGCAGGTTCCCGAGCTCCTGCTTGGCGGTGAGGACGGAGCCCGCGACGCCCGAGACCTCGACCGCGGCGAGGATCGCCGGGATCGCCACGAGGACCGCGACGCCGGCGGTCACCGCCGCGCCCTTCCACACCCCGCGGTCGACGACGCCGCGGACGACGAGCACGAGGAGCGTCAGCGCGACGAGGCCGCCGAACGCGAGCAGCAGCGGCCCGAGCCCGGGCCCGACGACCCCGATCCCGGCGGCGACCGCCAGGCCGGTCGGGATCCCCGCTCGGACGTCGCCGTTCAGCAGGGGCTTCCACGCCCAGGCGGCGGTCGCGGCGACCACGAGGAAGATCGCCGCGCCCCCGGCCTCCTTGATGCTGCCCTGCAGCGCGAACGCGGCGGTCAGCGGCGCGGCGCCGGCGGCGAACGCCACGAGCGCCGTCCACCGCCCGCGGACGAGGCCGCTCTGCACGGCCAATCCGGCGGCCCCGATGCCGCCGACCGCGAGCAGCACGGCCTGGAACGGCTGGAACGTCTGCAGCGACCACGCGCCCAGCCACTGCGTCGGGTAGCCGAGGGCGAGGACGGCACCGGCGGGGTAGCCGTCCTCGAAGTACTGGTGCATAAGGCGCGACACCGACGACGGCTCCAGCCCGTGCGTCGTCGCGCCGATCTCCGGCAGCAGGGTCGCACCGACCATCTGGAAGCCGCCGTCGCCGAGGCTGCCGTAGCCGCCGAAGACCGCGTGCCCCGTGAGGACGAACGGGAGCGCCGCCAGCGTGGAGGCCGCCAGCGCGCCGAGGATGAGCGGGACCTCGCCCGGTTCCGGGCGGACCGGACGCCACGACGTGCGTCTCAGGGCGAGGACGAGGCCGGCGACGGTCAGGAGGATCGCGCCGACCCCCACGGTCTTCGCGACCAGGGGAGCGACGGTGCCGAGGGACGCCCACGCGACGTACGCGCAGAAGCCGGCGGCGAGCCGGAGGGACAGGCCCATCGGCCGGCCGGCGAGTCGGGCGACGAGCTCCCCGAACCCCAGCGCGACCAGCGCCAGGACGGCCGGGAACACCGCCCAGGCGAGCACGACCGTGGCCAAGCGTCAGCTCCGGCGCAGGCCGATGATGGAGAGCAGGAAGCTCGAGAAGAAGATCTGGACGCCGATGACGATCGCCGTGACGCAGGAGATCGCGAGGTTGATCTGGCTGAGCGCGCCGAAGTCGTCCATCGCCCAGCGGATGCCGACGACCGCGCCCGCGGCCACGCCGGCGAGGATCACGAGGCCGCCGATCAGCAGCCCGTGCTCGAGCCGGAAGCGACTGCGCATGCGGTCGAACCACGGGTCGACGTCGCCCATGAAGTACATCCCGTAGGCGTGGGCGCAGAGGCCGAGCGACACGATCTGCGTGCCGATGATCGTCAGGAGCGACCCGCCCATCAGGGTGTGGACGCTCCAGTCGCGCCCGAGCGCGTTGACGCCGAAGAGCACCATCGCCATGACGAGCAGCCCGACCGACGCCATGAAGAGCCCGGGGAGGAGGAACAGGTGCGTCGGGCTGTGGGCGAGCAGGAACCGGAGGTGCCGCCAGCCGTCGCGCCAGGTCGAGAGCTTCGACTCGCCGCCGCGCGGGTGGTACTCGATGTCGAACTCGCTGATCACGAGGTTCGCCTTGCTCGCCCGGATCACCATCTCGGACGCGAACTCCATGCCCGGGGTGCGGAGGTCCATCGCGGGCAGGGCACCGCGGCGGACGGCCCGCATGCCGCAGTGCGCGTCGCGGATTCCGGTGCGGAAGAGCAGGTTGAGGAACCCCGACAGCAGCGGGTTGCCGACGTACTGGTGCAGCCACGGCATCGCGCCGGGCCGGATGTTGTTCATCCGGTTGCCCATCACGAGGTCCGCGCCGGCGTCGAGCTCGCGCACGAAGTTCGGGATCTCGTGGAAGTCGTACGTCAGGTCGGCATCGCCCATGACGATGTACTTGCCGGTCGCCGCCGAGAAGCCGCCCATGTAGGCGGCGCCGTAGCCGCGGGCGGGGACGTGGACGACGCGCGCGCCAGCGTCCTTCGCGAGCTCGGCTGAGCGGTCCGTCGAGTTGTTGTCCGCGACGACGACCTCGCCCTCGATCTCCGCGTCGCTGATCGCCTGCCGCGCCTGGGTGACGACGGCGACGATGTTCTCCTCCTCGTTGAGGCACGGGATGACGACCGAGACGAGTGGGCCGTGGTCCGGGTCCGTCGAGGGGGAGTGTGGGGTGTCCGGGGTGAAGGTGGTGCGCATCACGACCCGGCGGACCGGGGAGAGGGGCGGACCGCGGAGGGCACGGTCCGGGACGGCTCGTCCACGCTTCGCGGGGCGCGACGACGGGGACCTCTCAGAGGGTAGGGCACGTTCTTCGAAACACGCCGGGCGTCCGAAAGGAGCGGGGTGCGTACGATCGGCCACATGGCCATTGCGTCGACGGCGTCCGATCTGATCACCGGCGTCTGCATGGCCATCGTGATCGGCATGGCCGGGGTGCTCGTCTTCCGGGCCACGCGCACTCGTTCGGAGGACGAAGACCCCGAGCAGCACTAGGGTTGTATGGCGTCAGCAGGCACGGCGCGCCGGTCGTGCACCGCGCTCGCCCGGGTCGACACCGATGCACGACGACATCGCCGCGGCGAGCGCCGCTCCGCGTCCCGCGGCGACCTCGACCACCCCTCCGTGCGCCGCAAGGCATGTGCGAAGGCTCACACGACGGACCCCCTCGTCCAGGCGGATCGCTGCGCCGCCGGCGTCGAGCCACACCAGATCGAGCGCGAAGCGCATGCCGATCGTGTGCACCGAGCGGACCGGGAGCCAGAGCCCCTCGAGGTCACCCAGGCCGTCGCGACCGAGCAGCCCGCGGCCCCGGGCGCTGTGCGTCGTCGCCGACGCGATCGACCAGCCCGGCGGCCACCACGCCGGCGTCGCCCGCCCTGCTCGCCGAAGCACCATGTGGCGATGCTCGCACCGTCCGACGGACTCGCCGGAGCCCGGTCGATGTCGACGCGAAATCACGACGCCGGGAACACGATTGCGCCAGGTTCTCCACGATCCTGCCCGATTTCGGGCACAACGGTTGCGTTCGGGCGCCGTGTCCGTCACGATGCCCCGGTGACCGCCCCCCGGCCGTCCGCGTCGTTCGTCGAGCTGCGGAGTCATCTCGCGGGGACCACGTCGCTCAGCCCGTCCGAGGCCGAGCGCGTGATCCACGAGGTGCTCGCGTACTTCGACGAGGACGTCCCGGGGTTCGTGCGGCGCCGGCACGGGGAGCTGCAGTCCCGGGGGATCCGCAACGACGAGTCGTTCGCACGGATCTCCCAGGAGCTCGCGGGCCGGCGGTTCAGTCCACCTGCGTTGTCGCTCCGGCAGCTGCGCAGGATCGTCTACACGTAGGAGGAAGCCCCCGACATGTGCGGAATCGTTGGCTACGTCGGATCCCGTGACGGGGTCCCCATCGTCCTCGAGGGCCTGCAGCGCCTGGAGTACCGGGGGTACGACTCGGGCGGCATCGCCGTCGCCGGCGCCAGCGCGCTGCGCGTCCACAAGGCCAAGGGCCGCATCGCGGACCTCAAGTCGTCGCTGCCCAAGCGCATCAAGGGCTCGCCGGCGATCGGCCACACCCGCTGGGCGACCCACGGTGCGCCGACGGACGTCAACGCCCATCCGCACGTCGACTTCAGCGAGCGCTTCGCCGTCGTCCACAACGGGATCATCGAGAACGCGCCGCAGATCAAGGCCCGCCTCGAGGCCGACGGCATCACCCCGGTCTCCGAGACGGACACCGAGCTCGTCGCGCACCTGATCGGCCAGGCCGCCGCGGACCACGAGGACCCGGTCGAGGCCCTGCGCTCCGCGCTCTCGCACGTCGAGGGCGCCTACGGGCTCGCCGTCGTCGACGCCCAGCACCCGGACCGCATCATGGTCGCCCGCCTGGGCAGCCCGATCGTCCTCGGCCTCGGTGACCGCGAGATGTACGTCGCCTCCGACGTCGGCGCGATCGTCCGCCACACGAAGCAGGTCGTCCACCTCGAGGACGGCGAGATCGCGCTGCTCGAGGCCGACGGCTTCACGACGTCCACGCTCGACGCCCGCCCCGTCCAGAAGATCTCCGAGCGCGTCGACTTCGACGCCGAGGACTTCGACATGGGCGAGCACCAGCACTTCCTCCGCAAGGAGATCGGCGAGCAGCCCGAGGCCGTCGAGCGGACGATCTCCGGCCGCCTCGACGAGCGCTTCTCGACGATCAAGCTCGGGGGCCTGAACCTGCACCCGAACGAGCTGCGGTCCTTCAAGCGCGTCTACATCCTCGGCTGCGGCTCCGCGTACTACTCCGGTGAGGTCGGCGCGCAGCTGATCGAGGAGCTCGCCCGCATCCCCGCCACGGCCGAGGCCGCGTCGGAGTTCCGGTACCGCAACCCGGTGATCGACCCCGACGGCCTCTACATCGCGGTCAGCCAGTCCGGCGAGACGGCCGACACCCTGGCCGCCGTCGAGGAGCTGACCCGCAAGGGCGCCCGCGTGCTCGGCGTCGTCAACCAGGTCGGCTCGGCGATCGCCCGCGCCACCGACGGCGGCATCTACATCCACGCCGGCCCGGAGGTCTCGGTCGCCTCCAGCAAGAGCTTCACGTCGACGTGCGTGGCGTTCGCGATGCTCGCCGTGCACCTCGGGCGGATCCGCGACCTCTCCCCCGCCGACGGCGACCGCCTGATCACCGCGTTGCGCGAGCTGCCCGCGAAGATCGCCGCGGTCCTCGAGCAGGAGGAGAAGATCATCGAGGCCGCGGGCTGGCTCTCGCAGTTCGAGAACGCGATGTTCATCGGCCGCGTGCGCGGCTGGCCGATCGCGCGCGAGGCGGCGCAGAAGATCAAGGAGGTCGCCTACATGCACGCGGAGGCGTACCAGTCGGCCGAGCTCAAGCACGGCCCGCTCGCCCTGATCGACGCGCAGATGCCCGTCGTCGCGGTCGTGCCCGACGACGAGCTGCACGAGAAGCAGCGGTCGACCCTGCACGAGATCCGCGCCCGGAGCGGCCCGATCCTCGCGATCTCGCACCACGAGCTGCCGACCGAGCTGGCCGAGCGCACGATCGTCGTGCCGCGCACGGAGCCCGAGCTCGAGCCGATCCTGCTGAACATCCCGCTGCAGCTCCTCGCCTACCACGCCGCCAAGGCGCTGGACCGCGACATCGACAAGCCGCGGAACCTCGCCAAGAGCGTCACGGTCGAGTAACCGGGCGATACGGGACGGACACCGTCCCGTCACCGGGGCGATCGGGCGAGCCGCGATGCTCGCTCGGTGCGCACCGTTCCCTCCCCCACCGGCGCCCCGACGGCCCGCAGGACCGCCGTCGCCGTCGGCCCGGCGGCCCCGACCGGCCGCCGTCCGCGCACCGCGCGCCCCTCGTTCTCGGCCCTGACCGCGACCCGGCCGTCGGCACCGGACGACCACTCCCGACGCTCTTCGCGGGACGACCGCCCCCGGAGCGCCCCCGGTGGCGACCGTCCGCGACGGGCCGCGGCCCCGAAGGGCCCCGCTCCGCGCCGCACCCACGTGGCCGAGCACCAGCGCTCGGCGCTCGGGGACATCACCGCGGGCCTCGCCGCGTTCACCGTCGTCTGCGTCGCGCTCGCCCTCCTCGCGCTGCCGTCCGTCCCGACCGGGGTCGCCGTCGCCGCCGGCGTCGTGGTTTCCGGCGCCCTCGGCTGGGTGGCCGTGGCGCTCTGGGCCCGCTGGGCGATCGCCGACGGCGCGCCGGAGCAGGCCGCCCGTCGCCGTGCGGTGGCGGCGCTCGTCGTGGCGCACGGGCTGGCCGCGGTGCCCGTGACGCTCGCCGTGCTGCTGGCCGGCTGAGCTCCTCTGAGCGCCGTCGACCCGCCGCGTGGCGGCCGTCAGACCGGCAACGCGTCCAGGTGCGCGCGGTACCAGGCGAGGGTGCGGGCGATACCCTCGTCGAGGTCGACCTGCGGCGACCACCCGGTCCGTCCGGCCAGCTTCGTGGAGTCGACGAACTGCCGGTCGATCTCCCCCGACGGCGTGCCGGAGCCGCGGACGTCGGGCTGCAGGTCGTGGCCGGAGACGCGGACGACCGCGTCGATCACGGAGCGCACGCTGTGCGGCCGCCCGCCACCGGCGTTGAACGCCTCGCCACGGGCCTTCGTCGTGCCCGGTGCCGCGCCCTCGTCGGCGTCGAGCGCATCGCAGATCGCGAGGTACGCGTCGGCGGCGTCCTCGACGTAAAGGAAGTCGCGCTCGGGGGAGCCGTCGGACCGGATCACCGGCGCGCGGCCGCGGAGGACCGCGGCGATCGCCTCGGGCAGCAGCCGGGAGCGGTTGAGGTCGCCGCCGCCGTAGATGTTCGCCAGCCGCGTGACGGCCACCGGGACGCCGTAGGTGTGCCAGTAGGACCGGGCGATCAGGTCGGTCGCGGCCTTCGAGACGTCGTACGGGAACGTCGGCTGCAGCGCGAACTCCTCGCGGTAGGGCAGTTCGTCGTGCGCACCGTAGGCCTTGTCGGACGCGGCGACGACGACCCGCCGGACGTCCTGGGTGCGGCATGCGTCCATGAGGAGCCAGGTGCCGCGGATGTTCGCCTCGAACGTCGGGACCGGCGAGCGGTTCGCGGTGCCGACGATCGTCTGCGCGGCGAGGTGGAAGACGGTGTCGCACTCGTGCTCGCCGATCACGCGCTCGAGCAGGCCGGGCGTCAGGAGATCACCACGGACGACGGTGCAGCGGGCCTCGAGGCCGTCGAGCGCGAGCATCGACGCGGGGACCTCGTCACGCCGGAGCACCGTGACGGCGGCGCCGCGGTCCAGGAGCGCGCGCACCAGCCAGGCGCCGAGCATCCCGTACGCGCCGGTGACGAACACGGACCGGCCGCGCATGGACTTCCCGAAGCTCTCCATCGCGGGCCATCCTTCCAGACCGGCCCGCCCGCGCTCGTCGCGGTGCACCCCGGGGCCCCGGCCACCGTCGGGCGCCGTCGTTCAGCCGTTCTCGAGCCGTTCGCGGAGGTCCTCGTCCATGCCCCGCGCGAGCGCCTTCACGGCGAGTGCGCCGATCGGGGTCGAGAGCTTGTTCAGGCCCGTGTAGGTGAAGTCCGAGTCGTACTCGACGAACGTGCCCCCGTCCCGGTCCGAGAGCCGGTACGTGTCGGCGCCGGTCAGCTTGGGGTGCTTGACCTCGAAGCGCAGGGACGCGTCGGCCTCGACCTCGGCGGTCGCGTAGTCGACGACGATGTCGTCGAGGATCCCGCGCTCGTTCGTGACCAGGAAGCGGGCCCCGACCTCACCGGGCGTCCCGCCCACGAGCTCGACGGTGTCGACGATCGACATCCACGACGTGGCGTTGCGGAGGTCGGCGAGGAACGCGAACACCTCGGACCGGGGACGGGCGATCTGGACGGAGAACGACGCGGTCGGCATGCGTACCGCGTACCCGACGGTGGGTCGCGGAACCCGGCCGGCCCGGATCGGCGGGCGGCGCGGCCCTGCGGCGCGAGTCAGCGCGCGACGCCGGGCGCCACGACCCATGGTGCGGCGCCGGACTCCCACAGCTCGTTCAGCGCGCGGGCGTCCTTGTACGTGTCCATGCACGCCCAGAAGCCCTCGTGCCGGTGGCTGTGCAGCCGCCCGTCGGTGGCGAGGCGCTGCAAGGGCTCGCGCTCGAGGGTGCACTCGGCGTCGAGCACGTCGAAGACCTCGGGCTCCATCCGCATGAAGCCGCCGTTGATCCAGTGCGTGCTCCGCGGCTTCTCGCGGAACCCGGTGATCGCGTCGTCGTCGGCCAGCTCGACGATGCCGAACTGCAGCTCGGGACGGACGACGGTGAGCGTCACGGTGCGGCCGCCGGCGCGGTGCGTGGCCTCGAGCGCGTCGAGGCGGACGTCGGCGACGCCGTCGCCGTAGGTCAGGTGGAACGACGCGCCGTCCAGCCGGTCCTTCAGGCGGTGCAGCCTGCCGCCGGTCTCGGTGTCGACCCCGGTGTCGACGCACTCCACCGTGACGCCCTCGGGCCACGTGATCGCATCGACCGCGGCGCCGAGGAGCTCGGCCTGCCAGCCCGCGGCGAGCAGGAACCGCCGCGCGCCCTGGGCGGCGTAGAGCTCGACGATGTGCTGCACGATCGGGCGTCCGCCGATCTCGACGAGCGGCTTGGGGACCGTCTGTCCGGCGCCAAGCCGGGTGCCCCGGCCGCCGCAGAGGACGACGACCGGCAGGTTCTCGGGGTGCGCTTCGGCCACGACGCCAGTGTAGGGCGCACCCGTCGGCGGGCGGCCCGGGGCGTGGATGCCGGTCCGCCGGGCCCCGCGCCGGGACGCCCGGCGGGGTCGACGACTCGAGCGGTCGGTCAGTCCGCGGCGACCGGCGACGACGCGCCGGTGCCGGCGAGGTGCCGCTTGGCGGGGCCCGCGATCAGCCACGCCCAGACGACGGAGGTCCAGGTCAGCGTCGCGAGGGTCACGTGGACCCAGACGAGCCCGCCCGGCAGCTCCAGGCCGTACTGGATCAGCCCGAGCATCCCCTGCACGGCGACGAGCATGCCCGAGAGCGTCAGGGCGAGCGTGAGGCGCTCGCCGGCCTTCCGCCACTTGGCGACGGCCCACGCGACGATGATCCCGATGCCGAAGATCGCGGCGATCGCCCCGTGGCGCTGGACGATCCACTCCAGCGTGCCGGTCCCGTGGACGTCGAAGCGCTTGACGACGTCGTTGGTCGCCGACCCGCCCGAGTTGGGGCCCGCGGCGGTGGCCAGCGTGCCGGCCCACAGCGCGAGCGCGCCGATCGGCAGCAGCGCGAACACCACCCTGGCGGTCAGGACGTCCTTCGCGAGGTTCTTCCGCGGCGCCTTCGTGCCGATGCCGGAGCGCCAGGTGAGGATCGCGGCCGGGACGACGAGCAGCAGCAGCGACACCATGTAGTGCGCGCTGATCCAGATCCAGTCGAGGTCGTAGAGGACGCTCATGCCGCCGATGACGGCCTGCGCGAACACGCCGCCGAGCAGCCCGACCGACAGCCACAGCAGGTCGCGGCGGTAGACGGCGAGCGTCAGGGCGCTGAAGATCGCGAAGAGCGCGGTCGCGCTGACGGCGAAGGTCAGCATCCGGTTGCCGAACTCGATGAAGGTCGGCGCGTGGGCCTGGGTCGGCAGCACCCGGGTGTCGCACTTCGGCCAGTTCGAGCAGCCGAGGCCGGATCCGGTGACGCGCACGAGGGCGCCGCTGAGCATGATCCCGACGTTGGCGATCAGCGCCAGGCGGGCGGCGAGCAGCATCCGTTCGGGGCTGCTCGTCCACCGGCGCCGGAGGAACTGCGCGCGACGCGGACCGGGGTCGGGCGCGGTACCGGGGTCGGGCGCGGGAGCGACGGGGGTGGCCATCGCCCCACAGGATGCCGGATCGCGCGCCGGGACGACCCGCTCGGACGGGTGTCCCGACGGCGGGCCGGTCAGCGGATCCGGATGCTCCGGACCGGGGACGATCCGGTCGCGTAGGGGTAGTCGCCGGACTTCCGGGCGCGGGCGCGCATCTGGAAGCGCGCCGGACCGGCGTTGCGGAACCGGTACGTCGCGGAGAACTTCCCGCTCTTCTTGGCGCGGACGTTGCGGAAGGTGATCCACTTCCCGCCGGGGTTCCGGGCCTGCAGCTCGACGACCTTGCCGCCGCCGGGGACGGGCCGCCCGCGCAGCAGACCGGTCAACCGCACCGCCTGGCCCTTCCGGGCGGCCTTGCGGCTGAGGCTCAGGCGCACGCCCGCGCTGACGTTGAGCTGCAGCGACTTGCTGACGACGGGCTGGGGGTCGCGGACGCGACGCCGGTAGCTGAGGGTGATCTTCCGCGAGCTGCTGCCCTTGGGGATCTTCCAGCGGAAGCGTCCCTCGGAGTTGGTCTGGAGCGACTCGCGCTCGAACGGCGGCGAATTGCGCGACGACCGGGTGATCGTGACCCGGACGGCGGCGTCCTTGATCGGCTGCCCGGCTGCCGTCGTCAGCTGCCCGCGAAGCACGGGCTGCTGGTCGTACCGGATGCTCCGCGTCGGGGACTCGCGCCCCTCCCAGCTCGCCTTCAGCACCGCGTCGGAGCTGGCGGGCGACCCGTTCTCAGGGCCGGGGTCGGCCGGCGCCGCGGGCGGGGTCCTGCTCAGCGTCTTCGTCACCGGCCCGTAGGCGGTCGTCTGGTTGCCGGCGGCGTCCTCGACCACCACGCGCACCGTGTGCGCCCCTTCGGGCAGGTCGGCGGTGGAGATCGTCTGCACCCCACCGACCGTGGACGGGCAGGGCTTGGGCGAGAGGAACGTCCGCTCGGTCCCGGCCCACGCGCGACAGGGAGCCGGCGCCATGTTGATCCAGCTCCGGATCGTCCCGTCGACCTCGACCCCGAGCCGGTACACCCCGCCCCCGACATCGGTCGCGCCGACGGAGATCGCCGCCGACCCGGCCCAGAGGTCCCCGGTGACAGCGTCGCCGGAGACGGAGGTGATGGCGGGAGCGTCGCGATCGTCGAGGGTGAAGGTGGCGCGACTCACCGAGAACCGGGCTCCGCCGCCAGTGCTCGGGTCGTGACAACCAAGATTGACGGTCGGGCTAGGCGAACAACTCGCGATCGCCTTCACCCAAGCGGCGTTGCCGGGGTTGGCAACGATGACCGACGGCCCAAACGATCCGGTGGCCCTATGTCTGTCGTCGTAGGTCGGATCGAACTGCGTTGAGTTCTGCAGTCCCACATCACCGAACGGTTGATCGTCACCGTTCCCGCGCGCGAATCCAGACCACACCACGGTGTAGCTCGCGATTTTCGTACCGGTTGGAGCGTTGAATACCCACTCCACCCAAGAAGGCGCAGGCTGCGGACTGCCAGCGCCCAGATGGCCAACGATCCCTCCGCCCGTCGGACAGTCGTCGGCCATTGTGTTTCCGCCGACGGAAGTCTGGATCGTGCGTGGCGACCATCCGGCAGCGTCATCATGGGTCGCAGCCGGGCTCCCGTCCGGGGCCTGGCACGTCCAGACGTCATAGGTGGCCGCCGACGCACTGCTCGCGAACGCGGCCGAGCCGACGAGCACTGCGGCAACGACCGCGGCCCGGCCGATGATGGGGGTCATCTGTTCATCTCCCTGGGTTGGCATCGCAAGGAAGACCTGCGAGCGGGACGGGGTTCGCCCCCCGGATCTCAGGAAGACGCGCAGTACCTAGTACACGAACGGCAACGCGCCAGCAACTTCTTCGAGCGTCGGTCCGGTGGCGTCGCGTTGGGAGACCTGGATCTCGTCGGCCGTGAGCGGCCACTGCACCGCGACCTGTGGGTCGTCGTAGGCGATCCCGCGCTCGACGTCTGCGGAGTAGTAGCCGGTCTGCTTGTAGAGCACGTCCGCGATCTCGCTCTTGACGCAGAACCCGTGCGCGAACCCGACGGGGACGTAGAGCGCGTGCATGTTCTCGTCGGTCAGGTCGAAGCCCTCCCACTGCGCGTAGGTCGGAGACCCCTTCCGCAGATCGACGATCACGTCCCAGATGTGGCCGCGGCCGCAGCGCACGAGCTTCGCGCACCCCGCCCCGATCTGGAAGTGCAGACCACGCAGCACCCCGAACGACGACCGCGAGTGGTTGTCCTGGATCCACCGATCCTCGATCCCGACCTCCAAAAGCGAGCTCTCCCGGAACGTCTCCGCGAAGAACCCCCGATCGTCAGGGAACACCCGCGGCACCACCAGCTTGGCCCCGGGCAGGGACGTGTCTCGGACTTGCACGCCCGGGAGGGTACGAGGTCAGCCGAGGAGCCAGTCGCGAAGGACCGCGTCCATCCGTCCGCCGACGGCGGACCAGTCGTACCGCTCGGCCACAAGCGTGCGGCCACGTTCAGCGAGCGAGATGGCTGCGGGCCGGTCGTTGAGGAGGTCGACGACCGCGCGTGCAAAAGCAGGGGCATCCGCGGCCACGAGGAGATGTTCCCCGTGGGTCACTTCGATGCCTTCCGCACCCACGGGCGTCGCCACGAGCGGACGGCCGGCTGCCAACGCCTCGAGCACCTTCAGCTTCGTTCCGCCGCCGGAGAGGAGCGGGGCGACCGCGACTTCCGCGCGGGCGAGCACCGGCTCGAGCGCCGGAACGCGCCCGGTCACGTCGACGCCCTCGAGTGTGCCGAGCGCCTCGACCTCCGGTGGCGCTCCGCCCCCGACCAGTTGGAGCGTCGCGTCCGGGCGGCGGACCCTGACGAGCGGCAGGACCTCCCTGGCCATCCAGATGGCCGCCTGTGCGTTCGGCGGGTAGCTCATCGTGCCCGTGAACACGAGACGCCCCGTCAACTCGGCGTCATGTCGCACACCGGCGAGCCGCGCGGTCTCGGTCCCGTTCGGCACTACGCCAGAAGGAATCCCCCACCGCTCCTCGATGCGCTCGGCGTCGTCGCGTGAACAGGCGATGGCACGGGACAGCCGCGGAGCGTGGGCAGCGACCTCGCGTTCCGCGAGCCACGACTCACGTCGTGCCAGAACCCTTGCGACCCGGTGGTGCTCGGTCCCTGCGCGGCGACGATGGAGATCACCCGTGAGGTTCTGGAACACGAGCCCGATCGGGACGGTGTCCGGCACCATCCGCGCCCAGCGGACGGCCCAGTCGTGCTCGATGAGCACCGCGTCCCAGAACTCGGCGAACACGTCATCGAGCGTTGGGGCGAGTTCTGTTCGGTATACCTCGGCCTGCCACGACGCCCAGGAGCGTGTGAGCATCGCCCAGCCGACCGCCGGCGTGGCGAGCGTCGCCTCCATCGCCTCGCGTCCGCGCGAGGCGGGCCGCCGTACCGACCGGAGCGTTATGCCCGCTTCACGGAGCACGGCCCCTCGCTCGATCTTCGCGGGCGACGCGGGAGCCACGAGCGTGATCGGCCATCCCCGTGCACCGAGCTCGCGAAGCACGTGGAAGAGCCGCACCTCGCCACCGTTCCCTGTGGGGTCGGGGTGTTCCGGTGACAGGTAGAGGATCCGCGAAAGCGCCACGAGGGTGCGAGCGTTGCACGAGCGGTAGGCGTCACATCGCCCGACCCCCTGCGTCACATCGCCCGACCCCCTGCCGTAGGCGGCTGCGGCCTTCCCCTTTCCAGGTCTGGCACCCTGATGCGGTGCCCGCTCACGAGACGCCGGCCTCGCTGCCCGGCACGCCGGCGACGGAGCACGCCCTGGCCGCGCCGAACGCGGGGGCGCGGGCCGCGTCGGGTGGGTTGGTGCGGATCGTTCTCCAGGGCGTCTCCCTGCTGCTCGCGCTGGTCTCGACGGCAGTCATCACCCGGCACCTCGGCGCCACGGGCTTCGGGCAGTACGCGACGATCCTCGCCCTGACGACCCTGATCTCCGGGGTCACGGACTTCGGGCTCGCGAACGTCGGGGTCGGCGAGTGGCTCGTTCGCGACGCTCCCGGTCGCCGGACCCTGCTGGGAGACCTCCTGACCGCACGCGTCCTCGTCGTCGCGGTCGCTTCGATCTCGGCGCTGACGTACACCGTTGTCGCGGGGTACGACGGCACCGTCGTGACCGGGACGGCGATCGCCGTGTCGGCCGTGGCCGTCAACGCCTGCAGCTCCGTGTTGACCGTGCCGCTAATGGTCCAACTGCGTTGGGTGGCGATCGGCTTGGTCGAGGTCGCGGTGACGATCACGCAGGTGGCGATCCAGGTGCCCCTCGTGCTCGGTGGGTCAGGCGTGCTCCCGCTCGCTGCGGCGCTTGTCCCTGCAGCGATCACCGGAGCCGTCCTGACAGCACTCTTGGTCCGCGGTGACCTGCTGCGCCCAAGCGCGTCCGTCCGTGGCGCTTTCACGATTCTTCGACAGTCTGTGGCGTTCGGTGCGGCGAGCGCGACGAGCGTGGTGTACCTGCGTACGACAATGCTGATCGTCCCGCTCGCCGTATCGGCAGAGGCCACGGGGCACTTCGCGGTCGGCTTCCGCGCCGTCGAGTCGCTCACGATCGTCCCCCTGCTCCTCACCGGGGCGCTGTTCCCGGTCCTCACCCACGCCGCCGCCCACGACCGTGAGCGGCTGACCGGAGGGTTCGACGCGCTTTGGCGGTCCAGCGCCACGGTCGGCGCGTTCGTCGCGTCGTGCGTCATCGGTCTCGCCCCCCTGGCCGTCCTGGCAATCGGGGGAAGCTCGAACGCCGTCTCCGAACGTGCCCTCGTGGTCCTCTGCGTCGGGCTCGCCACGCTGTTCATGAGCGCTGCAAGCATGTGGATGCTGCTCGCCGAGCGGGCATATCGCGACGTGCTCCGCATCAACGCCGTCGCGCTGCCGCTCAACATCGCGCTCACGACGGTCGCGGTGCTCTGGCTAGGGGTGGAGTGGGCCGGCCTCGGACTCGTCGGGTGCGAGGTCCTGATCGCCACCGCCGCGAACCGCGCGGTCTGCCGCAGGCTCGAAGTTCGGTCGCTGGGACACGGTGGGCACGGTCTCCGTGTCCTCGTCGTCGTCCTGCTCGGCGCGACCGCGTTCTTCGGGCTCCAAGACGCCCCGCTGGTGCCGCGGGTCCTCGCGCCCCCGTTGGGAGCCGCTTTCCTCCTCGTCGCGCTCCGGACGATCCCGGACCCGCTGCGCGACATGGTGGTCGGGCGCTTCCGCGAGCGGCGTCCGAGGACCAGAGGAGGATCGTGACGTTGTCCGGAAGCCCACCGTCGGTCACCATCGGCATCCCGACGTTCAGACGACCGCAGCTCGTGGTCCGGGCCGTACGGTCCGCGCTCGCGCAGGTGCACACGAACGTCGAGGTCCTGGTCGCCGACGACGCGTCGGGGGACGAGACGGTGGAGGTGCTCGGAAGGATCGCGGCGGATGACCAGCGGCTCCGAGTCCATCGCCACGACGCGAACGTCGGCCACGCCGCGAACTACCGGTGGACGCTGGAGCACGCGACCGGTGAGTTCTTTATGTGGCTCTCCGACGACGATCATCTCGACCCGGGGTACGTCGCCGCATGCCTTGCGGTCCACGACCGGTTCCCGGGGACGTCCCTCGTGACCGGCAACACCGTCCACACGGGCGCCGGACGATCGTTTACCGAGCCCCCGACGGAGCTCCTTAGCGACCGCCCGGGAGCTCGGGTGCTCGCGTTCTACGCCGGCGTCGACCACAACAGCGGGCTCTTCGGCGTCGGCCGCACCTCACTCCTTCGACGGCACCGGTTCGACGACGTCTTCGGCGGGGATTGGTCGTTCGTCGCGGGCATCGCCGCCGCGGGCGTCATCCGGTGCGCACCCGATGCCGTGTTGCACCGATCCCTCGAGGGGCTGTCTTCCGACGCCCGGAGCCTCGCGCGGCAGGAGTTCTCGCTCCGGGGGTTGACGCAACGGTGGCCCCACGTCGCGCTCGCGGCTCGGATACGGCACGAGATCGCCGCCGGCAACGACTCCTACTCCAAGCTCGGTCCGTCCTGGCGACGCGCGGCCCTGGGTCGTCTGGCGCGATGCCTCATCCTCACGCGGTTCGTCGTGTTGGCCCTCCCGGTCAGGGTCGTCGGCTCGTTCCTGCACCGCGGTGGCGTGAGGAGCCGCCGCGGCTGCGGCGAATAGGCTCCCTGGAGTGACGCGCAGTTCCGGAACCCGCCCCTCGTCGACCGTGGAGCCGACGGGCGCGTCCGCGATGCCAGAGGGTTTGCGGGGACGGCGCACCAGCGGCTACGAGTCGGGACGCCCCGATGTCCTCGCCCATGTGCCGGACAGCGCCGGCACGGTCCTCGACATCGGGTGTTCCACCGGTTTGCTCGGCGCAGCCCTCGTCGCGCGGCAGGGGGCACGTGTCACAGGCGTGGAGCCCGTCTCGGAGTACGCCGCGGAGGCTCGCCAGCGGCTCGCCGCCGTTCACGCGATGACCGCCGAGCAGTACGTCGCCACGGGCTCGACCGACATGTTCGACTGCCTCATCGCCGCGGACGTGCTCGAGCACCTGGTGGACCCCTGGACGACGCTCCGCGACGCGTGCCGACAGGTGCGTCCGGGCGGGACCGTCGTCGTGAGCGTTCCCAACATCCTGTTCTGGAAGAACCTGGTCCGCGTGATCCGCGAGCGTCGCTGGCCTCGCGACCCGGAGCTCATGTTCGACGCCACCCATCTCCGCTGGTTCTCGCCCGACGACGCCGTCCAGCTCGTGGCCGGGGCCGGCCTCGAGGTCGTCGCGGTGGAGCCGCGTTACTGGGCCGACGGCTGGCGGCTGGCGGTCTATCGACGGCTCGCACGCACCGGACTCGGTCCGTTTCTCGGCGTCCAGACGATCGTGCGTGGTCGGAAGGTCGCGTAGCTGCGCGAGCCCGCTCCTGCTGCGCGCACCGCGGGAGGTGAGCGTCCGCGGACCACCGACGGCCGCGCTCATGTCGGGCCGGGTCCCTTAGGGTTCCGCGCATGCCGAAGCGCGCCCTCATCACCGGAATCACCGGCCAGGACGGCTCCTACCTCGCCGAGCTGTTGCTCGAGCAGGGGTACGAGGTGCACGGCATGGTCCGCCGGGCGTCGACGGAGAAGTTCGACCGCATCGAGCACCTTCGCGACAAGGTCACGCTGCACCAGGGCGACCTGCTGGACCAGCGGTCGCTGGTCGACACCATCCGCGCGTCGAACCCGGACGAGATCTACAACCTCGCGGCGATGAGCTTCGTCGGCCTGTCGTGGGTCCAGCCGACGCTGACCGCCGACTTCACGGGCGTCGGCGTCACGCGGGTGCTCGAGGCGATGCGCGAGGCCGCCCCGGAGGCCCGTTTCTACCAGGCGTCCTCGTCGGAGATGTTCGGCAAGGTCCGCGAGGTCCCGCAGAACGAGGACACCCCGCTCTACCCGCGCTCGCCGTACGGCGTCGCGAAGGTCTACGGCCACTTCATCACGGTCAACTACCGCGAGTCCTACGACCTGCACGCCACGTCGGGCATCCTCTTCAACCACGAGTCCCCCCGCCGCGGCCTCGAGTTCGTGACCCGCAAGATCACCTGGCACGCCGCCGCGATCAAGCACGGCCTGCGCGACAAGCTCGCGCTGGGCAACCTCGACGCCAAGCGCGACTGGGGCTACGCCAAGGACTACGTCCAGGCGATGTGGCTGATGCTGCAGCAGGACGTCGCGGAGGACTTCGTCATCGCGACGGGCGAGACCCACACCGTCCGCGAGTGCGTGCAGGTCGCGTTCGACGAGGCCGGCCTGGGCGATTTCGAGCCCTACGTCGAGATCGATCCGCAGTTCGTCAGGCCCGCCGAGGTCGACCTCCTGATCGGCGACCCGAAGAAGGCCAAGGACGTCCTCGGATGGGTGCCCGAGACGTCCTTCGAGGAACTCATCCGCCTCATGACCCGCGCCGACCTCGAGCTGCTCTCCAAGTGACGCGCCGCGGCCTCAAGCCGCGCATCGGGGCGTGGCTCGCGGACGTCTTCGCGCGAACAGAGGAAGAGAATCGTCGAGTCATCCTCGAGGTAATGGAGCGGCGTCCGGGAGCAACTCTCGTCGACCTGGGCTGCGGTGACGGTCAGTTCACGACGCGGGTCGCATCGGCGATCAGTGCCGGACGCACGGTCGGCGTCGATTTCTACGGACCTTGGATTGACGAGGCGCGTGCCCGAGGGGTCGACGTGAAGGTCGCCGACATGTCGACGGGGCTCCCGTTCGACGACGACTCCGTCGAGGTGATTCATTCGAACCAGGTGATCGAACATCTCGCGAAAACGGATCTTTTCCTCCAAGAGATTCAGCGTGTGCTGCGCCCGGACGGCTATGCGGTGGTCTCGACGAACAACCTCGCAAGCTGGCACAACGTTGCCTCGTTGATTGCCGGGTACCAGCCGTCCCCCGCCCACGTGTCTGACTACACGGTCACCGGCAACCGGCTGAACGCAGCATTCGACGGCTACGTCCAGGAGCAGGCAGGCCAACAACACCTGCGGATCTTCACCGGCGTCGGACTCGAGGACCTCGCGAAGTTCCACGGGTTGACGGTCCAGGAAAGCCGCACGGCCGGGTTCTACCCGTTCTCTCCGCGAGTGGCCCGCCGCCTCGCCCGAATGGATCGGAGGCACGGCGCGTTCCTCGTGCAACGCTTCGGCAAGGGTGTCGCTGCGAACCGCACCGCGCCGAAGGGGATCGTCGAGAACTGACGCATGCGCATCTGCATCGTCTACGACTGCCTCTTCCCCTGGACCGTCGGTGGTGCCGAGCGCTGGTACCGGAACCTCGCCGAGCGGCTCGCCGCCGAGGGGCACGAGGTCACCTATCTGACGCTCACGCAGTGGGACGAGGGGGATGCGCCGCAGCTCGAGGGCGTCGACGTGGTGCCCGTCGGGCCGCGGATGGAGCTCTACGTCGGCGATCGGCGGAAGATCGGGCCGCCGCTCCGGTTCGGTCTCGGGGTGTTCCTGCACCTGCTGCGGCGAGGCCGGCGGTACGACGTCGTCCACACCGCGTCGTTCCCGTACTTCTCGCTGCTCGCCGCGGCCGTGACGCGGCCGGTCGGGCGGTTCCGGATCACGTGCGACTGGCACGAGGTGTGGAGCCGGGAGTACTGGCTCGGATACCTCGGCGGTGCTGCGGGACGGATCGGGTGGATCGTCCAGCGGGTGTGCGCGCTCGTGCCCCAGACCGCCTACGCCTTCAGCCGGCTGCACGCCGGGCGCCTGCGCGAGCTCGGGCTCCGCGGGAACGTCACGGTGCTCACGGGCGAGTATGCCGGGAGCCTCGAGGCTCCGCCGGCCGATCCGGCCACCACGCCGCCGACCGTCGTCTACGCCGGCCGGATGATCCCGGAGAAGCGGGTCCCGCTCGTCGTCGACGCGATCGCCGCCGCGCGCGAGCAGGTGCCCGATCTGCGGGGCCGGATCTTCGGCGCGGGACCCGAGGCCGACCTCGTCCGGGCGCGCATCGCCGAGCTCGGGCTGGAGGGCGTCGTCGAGCTGCCCGGGTTCGTCGCGCCCGAGGTCGTCGACGAGGCGATGCGGACCGCGACCTGCATCGTGCAGCCGTCGTCGCGCGAGGGCTACGGGATGGTCGTCGTCGAGGCCTCGGCGCACGGTGCGCCCGCCGTCGTGGTGGCCGGCGAGGACAACGCCGCCGTCGAGCTCGTCGACGAGGGCGTCAACGGCTTCGTGGCACCCGAGGCGACCGGCGCGTCGATCGCCACGGCCGTCGTCGCCTGCCACGAACAGGGCGACGAGCTGCGGGCGTCGACCCGCGAGTGGTTCGTCGAGAACGCCGACCGGCTCTCGCTCGCCGGCTCGCTGCGGACCGTCGCCGCGGGCTACGTCGGCGCCCGTCGCTGACCGGCTCCCCGGTCAGCCCAGCGCCAGCTCGTACGTCCGCGTCGTCTCCGCCGCGGCCCGCTCCCACGAGAACGTCGCGGCGCGCTCCAGGCCACGGGCCCGCAGCTGCCCGCGGAGCTCCTCGTCGCCCGTCAGGCGCAGGATCGCCTCGCGGATCGACGCAGCATCGGACGGGTCGAAGAGGAGTGCTGCCTCGCCCGCGACCTCCGGCAGCGACGCGCGGTCCGAGCAGGCTCCCGGGACGCCGCGGGCCATCGCCTCGAGCACCGGCAGCCCGAAGCCCTCGTAGAACGACGGGAAGACGTGGGCGACGGCCAGGCCCCACAGTCCCTCGACGTCGGCCCCCGACAGCCAACCAGGGAACCGGACGTCGTCGGTGACGTTCCGGGCGGCGGCGTGCAGGCGCAGCGCCGGCTCGTGCTCGGTCGCGTAGCCGGGGACCACGAGCAGCGGACGACGTTCCGACGGGATCCCGGCGAGCGCGTCGATCAGGCCCTCGACATTCTTGTGCGGGCGCTTGGCGGCCATGCTCAGCAGCACCGGTCGCTCACCGAGGCCCAGGCTGCGACGCAGCGCGACCTCGGCCGTCGCGATCGACGGGTCCGGCAGGGTCGTCGCGAGGTGCACGACGTCGATCCGGTCCGCGGGCGTGCCGATGTGCGCCGCGACGTCGTCCTTCGTGGACTGCGAGTCCGCGATCACCCGCACCGACGCGCGGACCGCCGCCGGTACCAGCACGCGCATCCCCAGTCCCCGCAGCCCGAAGTGCGCCTCGGGGGCGACGGCGTAGTGCAGGTCGTGGACCGTCGTGACCCTCGGTGGCCCGCCCACGAGCCGGCCCGGCCCGGTCGACGCCAGGCTGTGGACGAGATCGGCGCCCGCCTCCGACGCGATCCGCGGGACGTGCCGCTGCTCGCCCCAGACCCACTGCCTCCGGTCGCGAGCGTCGACGGGAGCGACGACGGTGCCGTCGATCGCGTTCCACGGCGCGTCGCGGTCGGCGGCCGCGACCTCGTTGACGATCGACGTCACGCGGAGGCCCGGCGTGGCGGCCAGGCGCGGCAGCAGCTCGCGAGCGTAGACCTCCATACCGCCGGTCTCACCGGGAACGAGGAACACGAGGTTCAGGGCGACGTGGACCGGCCGTGACACGCGGCGGATGGTCGCAGGCCGGACGACCGGCTCAGGGCCCGCCCTACCCCTCCCCCCGCAGCCGGTCCACGTCCGTCGCCACCATCTGGGCGACGAGGCTCTCGAACGAGTGGTCCGGCGTCCAGTTGAGGACCTGGCGGGCCTTCGTCGGGTCGCCGACCGGGGGCCACTGCTCGGGAGGGCGGACGAAGCGCGGGTCGACGACGACGCGGTCGCGGATCCGGCCGTCGCGGGTGGGGACGAGGCGCTCGACGCCGGCGGCGAGGAACGCGGTGTCGACGAGGTCGCCGACGGTGTGCGGGATGCCCGAGGCGAAGACGTAGTCGTCGGCGACGGGGTGCCGGAGGGCGAGGACCATGCCGGCGACGATGTCCTGGGCGTGCGACCAGTCGCGGACCGCGGCGAGGTCCCCGAGGGTCAGCTCGTCGGCCTGGCCGGCGGCGATCGCCGCGACACCGGCGGTGACCTTGCGCGGGAGGAACCGCTCGGGCCGGCGCGGCGACTCGTGGTTGAAGGTCACCGCCGAGACCAGGTGCCGGTCCTGGTGCTCGCGCAGGGTGCGGACCAGGCCGTGTGCCGCGAGCTTCGCCACGCCGTAGGGGCTGCGCGGCCGGGTCGGCGCGTGCTCCCCCTGGGGCGACACGCCGGAGTCGCCGAAGATCTCGCTCGAGCTGGCGACCAGGACGCGGACGTCGTCCATCGTCGCGGTCTCCGCGAGGATCGCGGCGGTCCCGGTGACCACGGCGCGCGTGACCTCCGTGGGGTCCTTCCAGGAGTCGGGCACGAACGTCGGGGCGGCCAGGTGGTAGACCTCGTCCGGCCGGGCGGCGGCCACCGTCCTGCGCAGGCCCTCGGGGTCGAGCAGGTCGGCGGCGGCGAGCTCGACGTGCCCCTCCAGGTGCCCGAGGCCCGCGGCCTGCAGGGCGCCGTCGGTGCGCCGGACCGTCCCGATGACCTCGTCGCCGCCGGCCAGGAGCTGCTCCGCGAGGTAGCCCCCGTCCTGGCCCGTCACACCGGTGATCAGGACGCGGCGCGTCATGTGGTCCCCTGGTCCGGCCGGCAGCGCATCGGCGCCCAGTCTATGAGCCCCCATCCGTCGGGGATCGGCGGGCCCGGGACGATCGCCCGCGACGGCCGCGCACCCGGTCGCGCATGGCCGCGTCCCCCGATGGGTAGTCCCTGCACGCGGACGTGCGGCACACGGATCGGAAACCCGGACCGATAGGGTTTTGACCGACCGCGCAACTTCTGTAAGCACCACGGGTTTCACCCCGCGAGCGCCAGAAGCGGACGATCCCCGTCCTCACGGCCCACCCACACCATGCACAACCACGGGAACCCGGTCTCCAACGCGGACGTCCTCCGGTCGCTGGCGACCCCGCCGCCGCAGGTCGAGGTCGTCGGGATCCCGATGGCGCTGACGACCTACGAGCGCACCCTCTCCTGGATGGACGCGATGGTCGCCTCCCGCCGGCAAGGCTACGTCTGCGTCGCCGCGACCCACACGGTGATGGCCTGCCACGAGGACGAGGAGCTCCGCGCCGCCGTGCTCGGCAGCTCGCTGACGGTCCCCGACGGCCAGCCGCTGGTCTGGGCGATGAACCTGCTGGGCCACGAGCAGCCCAACCGCGTGTACGGCCCGACGCTGATGGAGCGCCACTGCGAGCACGCCGCCCGCAACGGCACCCGCGTCTACCTCTACGGCGGCCGCGACCGCGACGCGCTGGACACCCTGGCGCGCAACCTGCTCCGGCGCTTCCCCGGCCTGACGATCGTCGGGGGCTGGTCACCGCCCTTCCGCACGCTCACGGCCGCCGAGGAGGAGGACATCGTCGAGGAGATCAACCGCTCCGGCGCCGATGTCGTCTGGGTCGGGATCGGCGTGCCGAAGCAGGAGAAGTGGATGGCCGCGATGCGCCCCCGGCTCGAGGCCCCGGTCCTCGTCGGCGTCGGCGCCGCCTTCGACTTCCACGCCGGCCTCGTGCCCCAGGCCCCGGCCCGTGTGCAGTCCCTCGGGCTCGAGTGGCTCTTCCGGCTGATCCAGGAGCCCCGCCGTCTGTGGCGGCGCTACGCGCGCTACAACCCCCTCTTCGTCCTCCGGTTCGGGGGACAGCTCCTCCGCCAGCGCTCGTCCGGCCAGTCGGTCGCGCCGGTGCTGCTCGAGGGGCCTCCGCCGCGCCGCCGCCCCCTGCGGCGCAGGTCGGTTCCCGCCGGTCGATAGCCTTCCCTCGGTGGATCTGGACGTCGCAGTCGTCGGTATCGGTCGCGTAGGGCTCCCGCTGGCGCTCGCGTTCGCCGACAGTGGTCTCCGGACCATCGGGATCGACGCCAAGGAGGAGATCGTCTCGGCCGTCCAGGACGGCCGCATGCCGTTCGACGAGCCGGGTGCCGAGGAGATCCTGGGACGCGTCCAGGCGAACGGCACGCTCGAGGTCTCCGGCAGCGTCGCCGAGGCCGCGCGGGCGCGCCACATCGTCCTGACGCTCGGGACCCCGTCGTTCTCGCACATCGAGATCGACGTCGGCCAGATCCGCAGCGTGCTGGACGACCTCCTCCCGCACCTGCGCGAGGGCCACTGCATCGTCCTGCGCTCGACGATCGCCCCGGGGACGACCGAGTTCGTCGCCGGCTACCTCGAGATGCACCGCGGGTTCACCGTCGGGACGGACCTCTTCGTCGCGCACGTCCCCGAGCGGATCGCCGCCTCCCGGTTCTTCGCCGAGATCTCCACGCTGCCGTGCATCGTCGGCGGCGTCGGGGAGCGCTCGGGCGAGGTCGCGGCCGAGCCGTTCGCCGCGCTCGGCGCCCGCGTCGTGCACACGACCCCGGTCGAGGCCGAGCTCGCGAAGATCTGGACCAACATCCTGCGGTACACGATGTTCGCGCTGCCCAACCGGCTGATGATGGAGTGCGAGCAGTACGGCGCCAACGTCTTCGAGGTCATCGACCTCATCAACCGGGACTACCCGCGCGGCGGGATGAAGCTGCCCGGGATGACCGCCGGCACCTGTCTGCGGAAGGACTTCACGTTCTCCGAGGAGCGCTCGCCGGCGCCGGGGATGCTGCTGGCGGTCTCGCGCGTCAACGAGTCCGTACCGCTGTTCCTGCTGGACGGCGTCAAGCGTCGGCTGCCGGGTGGCAAGCTCCGCGGGCGCAAGGTCGCCGTCCTCGGCCTGGCGTTCAAGGGCGACACCGACGACGAGCGCGACTCCCTGAGCTTCAAGCTCATGCGCCTCCTGGAGCGCGAGCTCGCCCTCGTCGCCGCGCACGACCCGCACAGCCCCTCGTCGACGCTGACGCTGGCCGAAGCCGTCGCCGACGCCGACGCGATCGTCCTGGCGACGAACCACAGCGCGTGGAAGGACCCGGCCGTGCTCCGCCGGATCGCCGACCTCGCGTCCGACGGCGCCGTCCTGGCGGACCCGTGGAACTGCTTCGGGCAGGACGCGGTCTTCGGCGAGGCCGAGACGCTCGCCGGCCAGGTCGAGCGGCCCGAGGCGCCGGCGCCGACCGTCGCCTGACGACGGCCCCGGCCCGCCGGCCCCGCACGCGCCGGGCCGGACGACTCGTCACCCGACCGCCACGACCGCCGGGCCGGGCGCCGGATAGCCTCCGGCCCAATGTCTCGCGTTCTCGTCACCGGCGGTGCCGGCACCATCGGCGCCGCCGTCGTCCGTCGTCTCCTCCGCGATCCCCGCTTCGAGGTCCGGGTGTCCGACCAGCGCGACGCGCCGGACTGGATGCGCGAGGGCTGCGAGATCCACCGCGGCGACCTGCGCGACCGCGACGAGGCCAAGCGCGCGCTCGTCGGCTGCTCCCACGTCATCCACCTGGCCGCGATCGTCGGCGGGATCGGCAACTTCCACAAGCTGCCCTACACGCTGACCGACGTGAACTCGTCGCTCTACAACAGCGTCATGGGCGCCGCCGTCGAGATCGGCGTCGACCGGTTCACGTACGTGTCGAGCTCGATGGTGTTCGAGAACACCACGACGTTCCCGACCGCCGAGTCCGACGTCGACAAGGTCCCCGCGCCGACGTCGGCCTACGGCTTCTCGAAGCTGACCGGCGAGGTCCAGATCAAGGCCGCGCACGCCGAGCACGACCTGCGGTACACGATCGTCCGCCCGTTCAACGCCTACGGCCCCGGCGAGATGCCCGAGGACGAGCCCGGCATCGCGCACATGGTCCCCGACGTCATCAAGAAGGTCCTGGCGCTGCCCCAGGGCGCGCCGCTGCCGATCTTCGGCAAGGGCGACCAGACCCGCACGCTGACCCACGTGCAGGACATCGCCGACGGCATCGTCACCGCGACCGGCCACGACGCCGGCCTGAACGAGGACTTCAACATCTCCGCCGGCGACGAGCGCACGATCGCCGACGTCTGCCGCGTCATCTGGGAGCAGTGCGGCCGCACCGACGAGCTCGTCTTCGAGCACCTCCCGACGTTCGACGTCGACGTCCAGCGCCGCTGGCCCGACGTGTCGAAGGCCAAGCGCCTCCTGGACTGGGAGTCGCAGATCCCGCTCGACAAGGGCGTCGCGGACACCGTCGCCTGGTTGAGGACGGTCTGAGCCGTCGCCCGCCTACGGGTGGGCGACGAAGAACCAGATCATCTCGGTGAAGAGTGCCTGGAACTCATCGCGAGACAACGGGCCGTTGCCGTCGATGTCGAAGAGGCGGTAGCCGACCTCGCCGATCAGGAAGTCGTGGATGTCGGACGACGTCGCGCCGAAGTGCTCGCTGCCGCCGACGCCGTGCTCGAACGCGATCGTCGGCCGGTCGCGCAGGAGGAGCTCCTTCGCGCCCTTCAGCACGCCGAGCTCGCCGCCCTCGACGTCGATCTTCACGAACGACACGCGGCGGTCGGGGTCGACGACGTCGTCGAGGCGCTCCACGGCGACCTCGATCGTCTCCTTGTCGTCGCCGCCGTGCCCGCGGTCCCGCAGGCCGCTGAGCTCCGGGCTCTGCCGGACGTGCGTGAACAACGCGGAACCGGCCTCGTCGGACACGGCTGCCTCGCGGACCTCGACGCCCGGGAAGCGCTCGCGGAGGATCTGCGCCTGCGCCGGGAGGGGCTCGAACGCCAGGTGCGTGCCCTGCGGGGCGTACCGGACGATGTCCTGCAGGACGGTGCCGGTGTGGGCGCCGACGTCGACGCAGTTCGCGTCGACCGCCAGCCCGTGGGCGAGCAGCAATCCGAGGTTGACGTTGTCCTGGTTGTTGCGACGCGCGTGGCGGCTGACCAGCCGGTAGCCCCTGCGCAGGTGGTCTCCGACCCCCAGGCGGTCGGAGACCGTGGAGATGCGTTCGATCGTGCTGCCGGCGAGCGCCATGTCGGGCCAACGGTATCGGGGGCGCCCCGGGCGGGATGCACGCCGCGGCGCCACGTCCCCGCCACGGCGGATCCTGGTCGGCGGCGCCTCAGATCGCCTTGCCCGGGTTCATCGTCCCCGCCGGGTCCCAGGCGTCCTTGATCGCGCGGCCGAGGCCGCGGGCGTCGCCAAGCTCGGCGTCGAGGTGGGCCGTCTTCAGCAGGCCGACGCCGTGCTCGCCGGAGACCGTGCCGCCGAGCTCGAGGGCCAGGGCGACGATCGCGTCGAAGGCCGCCCGGGCGCGGAGGACGGCGTCGGCGTCGCGGTGGTCGTAGACGACGGTCGGGTGCATGTTGCCGTCGCCGGCGTGACCGAAGGTGCCGATCAGCACGTCGCGATCGACGGCGATCCGCTCGACGCCCGCGAGGAGCGCGGGGACCTGCGGCAGTGGGACGGCGACGTCGTCGAGGAGGGTGGTGCCCTTGCGCTCGAGCGCCGGGTAGGCGAGCTGCCGGGCGACGGTGATCGCGCGTCCCTCGGCCTCGTCGTCGGAGACGACCGAGAGCGTGGCCCCGGCGGCGTCGCAGAGCTCCTGGATCAGCTCGATCTCGCGCAGCCCCGCGTCCGCCCCGGCGTCGGACCGGGCGAACAGCACCGCGTGGACGTCGTCCTCGTAGCCGAGCGGCTCGAGCTCCTGCACCGCCTGCAGGGTCGTGCGGTCGAGCAGCTCGAGCATCGACGGCCGGACCCGGCGGACGATCGCGGCGACGGCCTCCCCGGCGTCGACGAGCGACGAGAACGTCGCGGCCAGCGTCGACGACCGCGGCGGAGCGGGGAGCAGGCGGACGGTCGCCTCGGTGACGATGCCGAGCGTTCCCTCCGAGCCGCAGATGAGGCCCGCGAGGTCGTAGCCCGCGACCCCCTTGCGGGTGCGGTGGCCGACGCGCACGGCCCGGCCGTCGGCGAGCACGACCTCGCACGAGAGCAGCGCGTCGCGCGTGACGCCGTACTTCACGCAGCAGAGACCACCAGCGTTGGTGGCGATGTTGCCGCCGATCGTCGAGAACTCGCGGCTGGCCGGGTCCGGGGCGTACCAGAGGCCCTCGGCCGCCGCGGCCGTGCCGAGGACCGCGTTGACGACGCCCGGCTGGACCGTGGCGGTGAGGCCGGCGGCGTCGAGCTCGACGATCCGGTCCATCCGCTCGAGGCTGACGACGACGCACCCGTCGATCGCGTTGGCGCCGCCGCTGAGGCCCGAGCCGGCACCGCGCGGGACGACCGGGACCCCGTGGGCCGCCGCCGCGCGGACCGCGACCTGCACCTCGGCCGTCGTCGTCGGGCGGACGAGCGCGGCGGGCATGCCGGCGGCCAGCAGGCCCGGCGCGGCCTGGTCGCGGCGGTAGGCCTCCAGCACGTCCGGGTCGGCGACCACGTCTCCCGCGCCGGCGAGGCCGGCGAGCAGCGTGGCCGACGGCGACCGCTGCCCCGGGAGCGCCGGACCGGGAGTCGTGTCCTCGGAGGCCATGGGGCCGAGCGTACGCCCCCGGCCCGGCGGGCCCTCAGCCCTGTGCGCGCCGGGCGTCCTGCGCCGCCTCGCGCTCGGCGGTGCCCGGGGCGTTCCAGGCCTCCCACGCGCCCTCGACCATCGCGCGGAGGTCGAGGCCGGGCTTCCAGCCGAAGTCCTCCTCGATGCGCCGGGCGGACCCGACGATCTTCGCCGGGTCGCCCGCGCGCCGGGGGGCGACGTCGTAGCCGAGGGCCTCCTCGCCGACGACGGAGAGGATCGTCTCGATGATCTGCCGGACGGAGACGCCCTCCCCGCGGCCCACGTTGTAGGCGGCGGCGAGCTCCGTGCCCTCGTCGAGCTGCACCGCCGCGCGCAGGTGCGCCTCGGCCAGGTCGACGACGTGGACGTAGTCGCGGACGCAGGAGCCGTCGGGCGTCGGGTAGTCGTCGCCGAAGACCTTCGGCCGCGCGCCGCGGGACAGCGCCCGGAAGACGAGCGGGAACAGGTTGTAGGGGCTGTGGTCGACGAGCGCGAGGACGCCGCCGTCGCCGGTGTCACGGACCGGGCCGGAGCCGACGACGTTGAAGTACCGCAGCGACGTGTGCTTGAGCTCGGGGCGTGCGACGGCCTGGTCGCGGATCAGCCACTCGCCGATGAGCTTCGACTCGCCGTACGGGCTCTCGGGCCGCTTCGGGGCGTCCTCGGCGACGATCTCGCCCTCCATCGTGCCGTAGGTCGCCGAGCTCGACGAGAACACGAGGCGGTCGACCCCGCGCGCCGCCATCTGCTCGAGGAGGACCCGGGTGCCTTCGACGTTGACGCGGTAGTAGTCGAGCGGCACGCGCGGCGACTCCCCGGCGTACTTCAGGCCACCGAGGTGGACCACGCCCTCGACCGGCTGCGCGTCCAGGGCGCGGGCGACGTCGGCGGGATCCTCGAGCTTCCCCTCGTGGAGGGTCACGCCCGCGGGGACGAACTCGCGGAAGCCCGACGACAGGTCGTCGAGGACGACGACCTCGCGGTCCGCGGCCAGGAACGCCTGGACGATGTGGGAGCCGATGTATCCGGCACCGCCGGTGAGGAGCCACGCCATGCGCCGCAGTCTAGGCGGGGAGCCTGGGGGCTTCCTGTGCTGGTCGGCGCCGCCCGCGGTCAGGCGCCGGTCGCGGCGGCGTAGAGCGCCCGGAGCCGGTCGGCGACGATCGCGGGGTCCGTCGTCCCGCGGGCGTGGTCGCGCTGCCGCGCACCGGCGGCGGCGTCGCCGGCCAACCGGTCCCAAGCGGCGGCGAGGGCCTGCGCGTCCCCCGGCGGGACGCGTGCGTCGTCGGGGACGAGCTCGCGGAGCGCCCCGACGTCGGAGGCGACGACCGGCAGGCCCCGCAGCATCGCCTCCGCCGCGGCGAGCCCGAACGTCTCGTGGGCCAGCGAGGGCACGAGCTCGACCGCCGCCCGTGCCCGCAGGGCGTCGAGCCCGGCGCGGTCCAGGCGGCCGGCGAACGTCACGTGCGGCAGGTCGGCCGCGGCGGCCCGCAGCTCGTCCTCCAGCGGCCCGGTGTTCGCGACCACGAGCGGGCGCCCGGTGATCCGCGCCGCGGCGATCGCCGTCGCGGTGCCCTTCTCCGGCGCCAGTCGGCCCGCCACGACCGCCGGGCCGGACGGGTCCGGATCCACGGGCGGCCCGGCCTGCACCGGGTGGGGCACGACGTGGGTGCGGTCCTCCGGCAGGCCGGCGCCGAGGTCGTGGAGCCGGCGGAGCGCCGCGACGCTCGGCACCGCGATCGCCTCGGCCCCCGCGACGAGCGGCCGTCGCTGCAGCGCGAGCCCGGCGGCGTAGACCGCGCCCTCCGCCCGACCGCCGCGGCACCGGTGCCGGAGCCCGGGACGGGTGTCCCCCGCGTGGCACAGGGAGCAGTCCTCCCCGTCGCGGACGCACGTCCCGACCGCGCAGACGAGACGGTAGTTGTGGAGCTGCAGCACGACCCGCGCGCCGCCGGCCCGTGCCGCCCGGAGCGCGCGGGCGCCGAACGTCGGGTGCACGTTGTGGGCGTGGACGATGCGGGCCCCGGTGCGGCGGACCTCCCGCACGACCTCGTCGGGGTCCAGGCCCCCGCGGAGCAGGCCGGCCGCCGCACGGGCGCCGGAGATCGCGGTCGAGTCGCGCTCCAGGAGCGCCGTCTCCTCGCCCAGGACGTCCTCGGTCAGGCGGCGCAGCGCGGCGATCGCGGGCTCCTCCCCGCCGAGCGTGCGGTAGCGGTGGTGCAGGTGGAGGATCACCGCGGCACGCGTCTCACCGCGTGTACCGTGTGAGGATCGTGTGGTCCTTCGTCGGGCCGGTCACGCGCCACGAGACGACCATCAGGCCCTCGTGCTCGACCCGGACCCACCCGGCGTAGTGGTCCTCGCCGCACGGGTGGTCGACCGGGCACGAGCCGCCGCGCAGGTCGAGCGGGTGGAACGGGCGGCCGTCGTCGAAGCGGACCTCCCACGGCGCCGGGCCCGACCGCGCCGGGACGATCGCCATCGTGCGGGTGGCGCTGCCCTCGAACGTCCCGAGCCGGAGCGTGCCCCGCTCGACCCACGAGAGCCCCTGGTCCTGCAGGAGGAACGTGGCCGTGCCGGTGAAGCGCCCGTCCTCGCGGGCACGACCGTCGTGGACCTGACGATCGATCTGCCAGACCCCGGGGAGGAACGTCCGTGGATCGGCCACCGCGACGGTGGGGGCGGGCGCGCGCATCCTCCTGAGCGTACGCTGGCGGGCCGTGGAACGACTGAGCGTCACGGTCGCGATCCCCACCACGGGTCGCCCGGACTCCCTGGACGTGGCGCTCCGGTCGGTGCTGCCGCAGGCGCAGGAGCTGGGCGCCACGGTCCTCGTCGTCGACGACGGGCCGTCCGAGGCGACCCGGGCCGTCGCCGCGGCGCACGGCGTCCGCTGCCTGACCCATCCCCGCCGGCGCGGCCTGAACGCGTCGCGCAACGCCGCGATCGACGCGACCGACGCGGACCTCGTCTGCCTGCTCGACGACGACGTGGCGGTCGACGACGGGTGGTTGCGGGCCCTGGTGGACGCCGCCACGACCGACCCGGAGGTGGGTGCGCTCGGCGGCCCGGTGCGGCTCGACCTGGAGGGCCGGCCCGACACCGCCGCCGAGCGCCGGATGCCCGCGATCAGCCGGCTGGTGCTCGACCCCGACGTCGACCAGGACACCGACCGGCTGTGGGGCGCCAACCTGGCCGTCCGCCGCACCGCCGTCGAGCGGATCGGACCGTTCGACCCGACGCACACGATGAGCAGCGGCGACGAGGAGGAGTGGCTGCGTCGTCTCCGCGGGGCCGGCGGGCGGATCCGCTACGTCGCTGCCGCCGGGGTCCGCCACCGCCGCACGGGCGACGACGCCGGCACCGCGGCCCTTTCCCGCGCCCAATACCACCGCGGTCGCGCCACCCGGCTGGCCGACCAGCGCGCCGGGCGCGCCCCCGGGATCGCCGGCGAGCTGCGGACCGTGGCCGCCAACCTCCTGGGCCTCGCCCGCCACCGCGACGCGCCGCACCGGTGGACGACCGCCCACGCCGCGGGACGCCTGCGGGAGGCGCTGCTCGGCTACGCCCCGCCGCCGGCCCCCGACGGGCCGTGGACCCCGGGGATCGAGGACGCGTTCGCCGGCACGAGCGGCCACGTGGCCGGCCGACGCGCCGCGGTGCTGCGCACCCACGACCGCTGGCTGGACCTGCGCCTGCGTGCGGCCCGCACCGACCGGGCGCTCGAGCGGCTCGCGGCGAGCACCCCGCGCCGCCGGATCCTCGTCGTGGTCCCCGCGCGGCCGAAGAACGCGGCGATCGTCGACGCGCTGCGGGAGCACCTGCGCTCCGACCGCCACGACGTCGAGCTGCGGATCGAGGACCCGGCCGGCCGGGCGCGGTTCGCCGTCGTCGAGCAGGCCGCCGCGGGTGCCCCGGACGCCGACTGGCTCCTGATCGTCGACGACGACGTCGCGCTGCCCGGCGGCCGCGTCCCGTGGATCGACCGTTTCGTCGGGCTCCTCGACGCCGCGGGCCTGGACCTCGCGCAGCCGGCGCACCGCAGGCACGGGCACGCCGCGTGGGAGGTCACCCGCCGGGTGCCCGGCGCCGTCTGGCGCGAGACGACGTTCGTCGAGATCGGCCCGGTGACCGCGATCTCGCGGCGCGCCGCCGACGTCCTCCTGCCGTTCCCGGACGGGACCGGGATGGGCTGGGGCCTCGACGCGCACTGGGCCGCCGTCGCAGCCGACCAGGGCTGGCGGCTGGGCGTCGTCGACGCCCTGCCCGTCGACCACACGCTCGCACCCGCCGGCTCGGGCTACGACCCGGAAGGGGCGCGCGCCGCCGCCGGCGCGCTGCTCGAGGACCGCCCGTGGATCCCCCGCTGGGAGGTCCGCACGGTCGCGCGGCACGACGCCGTGCCGCCACCGCGCGCCACGCGCTGAGCACCCGACGTTCACGCCGCGGCCACCCGGCCGTCACGGACCCGCGGCCCGGCGTCTCGTAGGCTCCCCGGGACGTGTCCGCCGTCCCCTCCCCCACGACGCGCGACCCCGAGCGCCCGCTGCGGGTGTGCGTGGTGGCCGAGTTCTACCCGCGGGCCGACGACCCGGTCCTCGGCGTCTGGGCCCATCGCCAGGCGGTCGCGGCCCGCGACGCCGGGGTCGACGTGCGGGTCCTCGTGCTCCACCGTCCCGTCCCCCCGCGGGCGACGCGCAGACGCGACCTCCTCCGCGTCCTGCGTCGCATGCGCGCGCAACCGAAGGAGACGGTCCTCGACGGCATCCCGGTCTCCTACGTGCGGTTCCACAGCCCGCCGCGGGGCCGCTCGTACGGCAGCTGGGGCCGCTGGGCCGCCCGCCCGCTGCGCCGCGCGATGCGTCGGCTGCACCGCGAGTGGGCGTTCGACGTCGTCCACGCCCACAACGCCGTCCCGGCGGGGGACGCGGTCCGCCGGGCCTGCGCGACGGGGCGCCTCGCCGACGTGCCGGTGATCGTCTCCGTGCACGGCGGGGACGTCTACTTCACGGCCGGCCGGTCCCCCGAGGGCGAGCGGGCGGTGCGGGACTCGTTCGGGGCGGCCGCGCTCGTCCTCGCCAACAGCGCCGGCACGGCCGACCGCTGCCACGACCTCGGCGCGGAGCGCACCCGGGTCGTCCGGCTCGGCACCGACCTCCCCGACCCCGACGCCGTCGAGCGCTGGCACCGTGGCCGCACGTGGACCGCCCCGACCCGCGAGGTCGGTCCGGTCGGCGAGGAGGTCGCCCCGCGACGCGCCCGCGGCCGCTGGGGGCACGGCCCGGTCCTGCGGCCCGTCGACGTGATCGTCCCCGAGCCGCGCCTCGTCACTGTCGCGCACGTCGTCCCCCGCAAGCGCCACGAGGACGTCGTCCGCGCGCTGTGGGTGCTCCGCGACCGCCATCCCGGCGCCCGGTACCGCGTGATCGGGGACGGCCCGGAGCGCCCGGCGCTCGCCCGGCTGGCCGCGGAGCTCGGCGTCGACGACCGGATCGAGTGGCGCGGGCAGCTCCCGCACGAGGAGGCGATGGAGACCGCCCGCGAGGCCGACCTCTTCGTGATGCCGTCCGTCGACGAGGCGTTCGGGGTCGCGTACGTCGAGGCGATGGCGTCGGCGATGCCGGTGGTCGCGGCGCTGGGCGAGCCCGGTCCGCAGGAGATCTCGGCGGTCGGCGACGGGATCGTGCTCGTGCCCCCCGGCGACGTCGCCGCGCTGGCGCGGGCGCTCGACGCGCTGCTCAGCGACCCCTCCCGGCGGCGGGTGCTCGGCCTGGCCGCGCGCCGCACGGTCGCCGAGTCGTTCACGTGGGAGCGCTGCGGCCGCCAGACCCTCCGTGCCTACCGCGGCGTCGTCGACGGCGGGCAGTCGGACCTCGCCATCGGCCGTCCCGGGGGCCGTCCCGCCGCGGCGTCCCGGTACGGCACGACGACGACCCCCGCCGGGGACCCGCAGGGGCGATGATCCGACCGTGGCCCCGCGCTCCGACCGCCCCATCCTGATCGTCACGTCGCGCGTCCCGCCGGAGCGCGTCGGGGCGCTGCGGGCCCTGGCCGAGCTCACGCCGGTCGAGGTCGCGATCTTCGAGGGTCGCGACCACCACTTCACCGGCTCGGTCACGGACACCGGCGTCCCCACGCACCGCGTCGGGCAGACGGGGATCCTCCGGCTCGCCGGCGCGCGCGACCGGTGGCGGACCGTCGTGGCCGGGACCGCGGGCCGGATCGCGCTCCCGTCGGCGTGGCGCGGCGCGCGGATGGCGGGCACGCCGTTCGTGCTGTGGAGCGCGATGTGGCACGAGCCGTCGACGCCGTCGTTCGTCGTCGCCCGCCCGCTCCTGCGCCGCATCGTCCGCGACGCCGACGCGATCGCGACCTACGGCGCCCACGTCTCCGCGCACGTCCGGGCGCTCGGCGGACGGCGCGTCCACGTCGCGCCGCAGGCCGTCGATCCGTCGGTCTGGGTGGACCCGCCGGCGACGCCGCGCCCGGCCGACAGCCCGTTCCGGATCACCTACGTCGGCCGCGACGCGCCGGGCAAGGGCCTCGAGATCCTGCTCGTCGCGTGGCGGCAGACGAACCTCTTCGAGGCCGTCGGCGCGGAGCTGACGCTGCTCGGGCCCGAGTCGGCGTCCGACGCGGGGCTCCCGGGCGTCCGGGCGCACGGCCCCGTCCCGCCGCACGAGGTCCGCGAGTGGCTGGACCGCAGCGACGTCCTGTGCGTGCCGTCCGAGCGCACCGCGTCGTTCGTCGAGCCGTGGGGCCTCGTCTGCAACGAGGCCCTGCACCGCGGGGTCCCGGTCGTCGCCACGGACGCCGTCGGCGCCGCCGCGGGCGGCCTCGTCCGCGACGGCCGCAACGGCCGCGTCGTCCCCGCGTCGCACCCGCTCGAGCTCGCCCGCGCGCTCACCGGCCTGGCGATCGACCCGGGGACCGCGCGCGCCCTGGGCGACGCCGGACGCCGAGACGTGCGACCGTTCACCTTCGACGCCTGGGCCGCGGGCATGCTCGCCGCCGTCCGGGACGCCGAGCGCCACGCCGCCTGACCCCGGCCCGTCCGCGAAGACCCGCGAACCTCGCGGGAACCGCGGAGGGACCGCATCGTTTCGTGCCGAAGGGGGTTGGTAGCGTTGAAGCAGCTGACCGTCCACGCCACCGTGTACGGCGTGCCGCCCACCCCGCGCCCCCGACACGGAGCCCTCGTGCGCAATCGCCTCAGCCTGATCCCCCTCCTCCTGACTCTGGTGACCGTCGCCTTCGCGGGCGCGCCCGCCGTGGCCGGGGCCGCGTCGGACAAGGCGATCTACACCGACTGCACCGACGGCACGCTGGACGGGACGTACACCACCGCCCAGCTGCAGAAGGCGCTGCGGGAGCTCGAGGCGAACACCTCCGAGTACGCCGAGTGCTCCGACGCGATCTACGGCTACCTGCAGAACCAGGCCAGCGGCAAGGGCGGCGGCTCGTCGAGCTCCTCCGGCGGCTCCTCGTCCTCGACCGGCGGCGGTACCGGCACCACCAGCGGGTCCGGCGGCGCGCAGGGGACCACCACGACCCCCTCCGGCGGGACCTCGACCACCGGGTCGTCGTCCGGTGCCCCCGCGCTCACCAAGCGTGAGACGGACGCCCGCGACGCCGACGCCACCGAGAAGGCCGCCGCGGTCGCCGCGGCCACCGCCTCCGCCGACAAGAAGGCCGGCAAGCAGGCCGAGGAGCTCAAGAACACGGGCGTCCCCGCCGCCGCGCTGCAGTACGGCGGAGCGTCCGACACCTCGCTGCCCACCCCGCTGCTCATGACCCTCGTCGCCTGCGTCCTGGCCGCGTGCGTGGCGGGCGCCGCCACGGGCGTGCAGGCGGTCCGCCGACGTCGTGGCCGCTGATCCCGCGACGGTCGCGGGCGGGACGGCGCGTGTCGCCGCCCCGCCCGGGGCCGCGACGGGGCTGCGCGGCCGCCTGACCGCCGTCGCCCGGGGCGACACGCCGTGGGTCGTCCTGATCGCGGCCCTCCTCGTCTGGGTCGCGACGAAGGCGAAGACCGGCGACAACCTCGCCGTCACCACGCCGCCGCTCCTGGCGATCACCGTGATCAGCGGCCTGATCGCCGTCGCCAGCGCGCTGTGGGCGCCCCGCGGGTCCCGCAACTGGGGCGCGGGGACCCTGCTGGCCGCGCTCGCGGTCGTCGTCGTCACCGGCCTGTCGATCACCTGGTCGGTCTCGCCGGAGTCGTCGTGGTTCGAGGCCAACCGCACCTTCGCCTACGTCGCCGTGATGGTCGGCGGCGCCGCGGCCGCGCGGCTCTCGCCCGGTCGCTGGCAGGCGCCGCTGGGCGGCGTGCTGCTCGGCAGCACCCTGATCTGCGCCCTGGGCCTCTGCTACAAGGTCTTCCCGCAGGACCTGCCGACGGAGCTCGTCTTCGCGCGCCTGCAGGACCCGCTCGGCTACTGGAACGCCGTCGGCGCGCTCGCCGCGTTCGCGCTCGTCCTCGCGCTCTGGCTCGGTACCCGCCGCGACGGCTACCGGCCGCTCAACGCGCTCGCCTACCCGATCGCCGGCCTGATGGTGATCACGCTGCTGCTCACCTACTCGCGCGGTGGCCTGGCCGCGGCGGCGGTCGGGATCGCGCTGTGGCTCGCACTCTCCCCCCGCCGCCTGCACAGCCTGCTCGTGCTGGCCGTCGGGCTCCTCGGCGGCGGCTTCGTGGCGATCTGGGCGTTCGCGAAGGCGGACCTCTCGACGGACAAGGTCGTCCTGGTGTCCCGCGAGGCCGCGGGCACCGAGTTCGGCGTCCTCCTCGTCGCCGCCCTCGTGTTCCTCCTGGTCGTCGGGCTGGTCATCGAGTTCGCGACGGTCTTCGCCGGCGTCGGCACGCTCGAGCGCCGTCGCCTGGGGACGACGATCCTCGTCGCCGTCGCGCTGATCCCGCTCGCCGGGTTCGGCCTGCTGGCCACCAGCGAGCGGGGCCTCACGGGCAGCATCTCCCACGCGTACGACCAGATCACCGACCCGCCGGTCGCGCTGCCCGCCGGCGACCCGTCGCGCCTGACCGCCGTGCAGTCGACGCGATCGAACTACTGGCGCCAGGCGTTCCGGCTCTTCGACCAGCAGCAGCTCCGCGGCGTCGGCGCCGGCGGCTTCTCGGCCGTCCAGTCGCGGGCGCGCCGGAACGACGGTGCGGTCGCCCGCCATGCCCACGGCTGGATCCCGCAGACGATGGCCGACATGGGGCTCCTCGGGATGCTCACGCAGCTCGCCCTCGCCGTGGCGTTCCTCGTCGCAGCCGCCCGCGCGGTCGGCCTCCGTGGTCCGCTGAGGACGGGCGCCCGGACCCCGGAGCGGGACGGCATCGCCGCCGCGATCGGCGTGGTCGCCGCGTTCGCGGTCACGTCGGTCGCGGACTGGAACTGGTTCGTCCCCGCCGTCGCGCTGCCGATGATGCTGCTCGCCGGCTGGGTCGTCGGACGCGGGGCCGAGGCCGCCTTCGCGGGCGGTGGGCTGGGCGAGCGCGCGAAGCTCCGCCTGCTCTCCCCGCGGGTCGGCGTGGCCACGGCAGCGCTGCTCGTCACGTTGATCGGCGCGTTCTCGCTGCTGCAGCCGTGGCGCGCGGACCGTGCGAACGACGAAGCGCTGAACACGCTCGCGGACGCCGCCGGCCAGACCGGCCCCCGCCGGACCGCGCTGCTCGCGGAGGCCCGTCGCGAGGCGGAGCACGCCACCGACCTCGACCCGCTGTCGACGAACGCGATCCGCACCCGGGCGAGCGAGCGCGTGGCGTCGGGCGACATCGACGGCGCCCGCGCCTACTACCAGCAGATCGTGGACCGGGAGCCCTCGGCGCCCGGGTCCTGGGAGCTCCTGGCGACGTTCGAGCTGCGGACCGCCGAGCGGCCCCGCGCGGCGCTGAAGGCCGCCGGCATCGCCCTGAAGATGGCGCCGACCCTGCGCACCGCGGGCGAGGTCGCGATCCTGGCCACCCGCCAGATCGCGGCGAAGATCCAGATCCGCGACCAGGAACGCGCCGCGAAGAAGGCCGCCAGGAACGCGAAGACCGCCGCGGGGCGCAAGGACACCGCGGTCTCGACGACCGCCGCAGCGCCGAGCGGCACGACCGCCACCCAGCAGCCCGGGGCGGTCGCCCCGACGGCGCCCGCCGCGCCCACCACCGCCACGTCCGCCGCCCCCGCGGCCACGACCTCCACCACCGCGCCGTGAGATCACGACCGCGACTCCCCCGCTCCCCAAGGGTTAGGACTGCACACATGCGCCGCCTGCTCACGCTCACCGCCCTCCTGGTGCTCGGCCTCCCGGCCGCCGCCGCGTCCGCCGACAGCAAACTGGAGTCGATGTTCCAGGACGACCCGCGGATCCTCAGCAAGGACGCCAAGACCCGCGACTCGACGCTCGACGAGATCAAGGCGCTGGGCGGCACCCGGATCCGCGTCACCGCGTTCTGGAACCGCATCGCCCCGAACGCCCAGGGCGACGACAAGCCGACCGACTTCGACGGCAGCAACCCCGACGCGTACTTCCAGTCGCAGTGGGCCGTCCTCGACGAGGTCATCAAGGGCGCCGCGAAGCGCGGCCTGCAGGTCAACCTCAACCCGTCGGCGCCGGGTCCCAAGTGGGCGATGTCCGGGTTCTTCGAGGACCGCCTGAACCCGGTCACGAACCCCAGCCCGGTCGAGTACGCGGGCTTCGTCGCCGCGCTCGGCAAGCGCTACAGCGGCACGTACACGCCCCCGGGCGGCACCGAGGCCCTGCCCCGCGTGAACTACTGGTCGATCTGGAACGAGCCGAACCAGGGCGCCTGGCTCGCCCCGCAGTGGGTCGGCACCGGGGCCGCCGCCGTCCCGGCCGCGCCGCAGCGCTACCGCGTCCTCGTCGCCGGCGCCTGGGCGGCGCTGAACGCCACGGGCCACACGACCCAGACCGACACGGTCCTGATCGGCGACACCGCGCCGAAGGCCCGGGCCACCGTCTCGAGCGTCGCGTCCCCGATGAGCCCGATCCGGTTCATCGAGCGGCTCTACTGCCTCGACGACGACCTGCAGATCCTCAAGGGCGCCGACGCGAAGGCCCAGGACTGCGCGGAGACCCCGGATCCGGCCGGCTTCGTCGCCGCGAACCCCGCGCTGTTCCAGATGACCGGCTACGCGCACCACCCGTACGAGCTGCTCGCGAGCCCGACCACGCCTCCGGGTGACCCGAAGCAGAGCGTCACGACCTCGAACCTCGGGCTCCTGACGGACCAGCTCGACCGGATCATGGCCCGCTACAAGGTCGACCGGAAGCCGATCCCGCTGTACCTGACCGAGTACGGGTACCAGACGAACCCGCCGGACAAGTCGGCCGTGTCCCTCGGCCAGCAGGCCGCGTTCCTCAACCAGGGCGAGTACATCGCGTGGAAGAACTCCCGCGTGCGCACGCTGTCGCAGTTCCTGCTCGTCGACGACGCGCCGATCCCCGGGACCGACAAGGTCGACAAGTGGGCCTCGTCGTTCCAGTCCGGCCTCCGGTACGGCCCGGAGTCCGGCAAGGAGGGCAAGGCCAAGCCGTCGCTCGACTCCTACCGCGTCGCGTTCTTCCTGCCGCAGCGCAAGGTCCCGAAGACGCGCAAGCTGAAGCTCTGGGCACACGTCCGCCCCGGCACCGGCGCCAAGAAGGTCACCCTGCAGGTCCGCGGGAAGACCGGCGCCTACAAGAACTCGCGCACCCTGACGACGAACACGTCGGGCTTCCTGAGCACCTCGGTCAAGGTCCGCGCGGGCAGCAAGGCCGCGCGCCTGGCCTGGAAGAGCGGCACCAAGACGTACTACAGCCGCGGCGTCTCCTACAAGATCAGGTGATCGGGGCGGAGTGGGGTCATCGGTGGTCGGTCTCCGATCACCGATGACCCCGCGACGGCCGACCCTCCGGGGACGCGGTCGCCGGTGGTCGGCATGCGACCATCCGTGACCTCACCCCCTGCGGGGGGGCGATCTCGCCCCCCGGCGCCCCCACCCCGCTACGGCGCCAGGCGCGTGAGCTCGGGCGCCGGCGCGCCGCTCACCACGAGCGACTCGTCGAGCGGACCGAAGCTGCGGCCCGCGACGACGCGGTGCAGCAGGGTCTCGTACTGCGTCGTCACCGCGTCCCACGAGTAGGCCTTCGCCCGCTCGCGGGAGGCGTCCTTCAGCCGCGCGACGCGCTCGGGGTCCAGCAGCAGCTCCTCGAGCGCCCGCGCCAGCGCCGGGGCGCCCTCCGCGCCCGAGAAGGTCGCGCCGGCCGCGCCGATCGTCTCCACGTTCGGCGCGTGGTCGTTGACCAGCACCGCGGCGCCGGCGGCCATCGCCTCGAGGATCACCGGGTGCGTGCCGCCGACCTCGGTCGGGACCGCCGTCAGGTACGCGTGCTTCTGGAGCTCCCAGTAGCCCCGCCCGAAGACGTAGCCCGGGAAGACGACGCGCGGGTCGGCACCCCGGTGCACGGACTGGATGAACTCGTCGGCGTACGGTGCGCCGCCGACGATCACGAGCTTCTTGCCCCTCGTCACCGAGTACGGGATCCGCGAGAACGCGTCCACGAGCATGTGGGGGTTGTTCTCGGGCTCCAGCCGGCCGACGAAGAGGACGTACTCGCCGGGGGTCAGGCCGAGCCGTTCGAGGGTGTCGATCGTCTCGTAGCCCGGGTCCTCGACACCGTAGGGGATGACCTCGATCCGCTGGCCGTAGCGCTCGTCGAAGATGTCGGCGACGGCGTCGGAGTCGGTCAGCGCGACGTCGGCCCAGCGCGGGGCGTTGCGCTCCGCGAACCGGAGGTACGACTTGGCGGCTGCCGGCCACTTCGAGCGGTCGGAGTCGAGGCCGTCGACGTTGATGACGGTCGGCACGCCGGCCTTGCGCGTGATGCGCGTCAGCGGGCTGTTGCCGGCGATGAAGAACAGCGCGACGTCCGGCTGCAGGCGCCGCACGCAGTGCTCGGCCGACAGGTACGTGTGGACGAAGGTGTCCAGGTACTTGTTGCGGATCGTCGGCAGGTGCACGAGCTTCGCCCCGACGTGCTCGTGGAGCTCGCGGTCGACGACGTGTGGACGGCAGTAGACCGTGACCTGGTGACCGCGCTCGACGAACCGGGCGGCGAGGTGCTCCGCCGCGGTCTCGAAGCCGGAGTAGGCGGCCGGGATGCCGCGGGTGCCGAGGATCGCGATCTTCATGGACTGGCGGGCGTCGCTGCGGGATCGACCGGCTTTTCCGACGGGCGTGCTGCCCCGCCGTCGCCCCCGGCCCGCGGCCCCTCGTCCGGGTCTCCGGATCCGGTGGGCGGACCGTTCCTGCGCGCGTGCTCGACGGCGAGCGTATAGGCCTCGACGTGGCGGCGGGCCGCGATCGTCCAACTGCGGTCCCCCGCGACGCGCCGTCCGGCCACGGCCAGGGCGTCGAGCCGGCGCGGATCCGCGATCAGCGCCTGCAGGACGTCGGCGAGCGCGGTCGGATCCCGGGGCGGGACGTACGCGGCGGCGTCCTGGCACGTCTCGGTCAGCCCCGGCGACCGCGCGACGACGACCGGCAGCCCGCGCGCCATCGCCTCCAGCGGGGTCAGGCCGACGCCCTCGTGGAGCGCCGGATGGACGAGCGCCAGCGCACCGTCCATCAGCGACAGCAGCGCCTCGCGGTCGGGGGCGTCGACACGGCGCTCGACGGCCACCGACGAGGACGGGCCGTCCGCGACCGGTCCCGTGGCAGCGGCGCGCTCCCGGACGTCCCGCTCCGGCGCGCGGACGCGGCCGGCGAGCACGAGGTCCGGTGCCGCGGCGCCCAGGCGGTCGCGCAGCAGCGCGTGGGCGGCCCGCAGCGTCGGCAGGTCCTTCCGGGGCTCGTCGTCGCCGACGTAGAGCAGGTACGGGCGGTCCAGCGGGACGGAGGGCGCGCGGACGGTCTCCCCGTGCCGGATCTCCCGTGCGCGCCACTGCCCCGGCCCGTGCGGCGCCACCACGATCCGGTCGACCGGCACGCCCCAGCGCTCGCGGACGTCGTGCGCGGTCGTCCGCGAGACCGCGACCACGGCGTCGGCGGCGAGCGCCGCCGCGCGGTGGGTGCGGGAGGCCCACTTCGCGAACCGCGGGTCGAAGTGCTCGGGCAGCAGCTCGAACGCGAGGTCGTGGACGGTGATCACCTGCGCGATGCCGGCCGTCGCGCGCCGCGTCCGGAACGTGGCCGGGAGCGGGTGGTGCACGACGTCCGCGCCGTGGTGCGCGGCCAGGCGGGGCAGCGCGACGTCGAGCCACCACCGGTCGCGCAGGAGGTTCCGCGCGGACCGCCAGCCGCCGCCGCCCGGCGCGGGCCGTCCCTCGTCGGCGACGGGCACGACCGTGACGTTGAGCTCGTCCAGCCCGGCGAGGAGCCGCTCCACGTACGTGGCGGTGCCGGACGCGCCGCGCCGCGCGTAGCTCGTGTCGAGGAGGACCTTCACGGGCGCCGAGCCTACCGCCGGTGGCGCGTCGGGACCGCATCCGTCGCCGGTCGGCACCACGACGGGACCGCATCCGCCACGGGCGCCCCTCCGGCGCACTAGCCTTCCGGTCGATGCCGTCGCTTCTGGTGGTGCACGCGGTGAACCAGCCCGGCGGCGCCGAGCTCGCCCTGCTGCGTGCCGCGCCGCTGCTCCAGGAACGCGGCTGGCGGATCACCATGACCGGCCCGACGGGCCGCAGGCCGTCCGAGGCCCCGGACGGGGTCGTCTGGCGCCAGCAGGCCGTGGGCGGCCTTGGGCGGGGCCGGGGAGCGGCCGCGCTGCTGGCCTACGGCACCTTCCGCAGCCTGGCCGCCCAGCACGACGTCGCGTACCTCAACGGCACCGTCCCCGCCCGGCTGCTGCCCGCGCTCGGGAGCGGCGCGCTCGCCGGCGCCGCCGTCCGCGGCCTGCGGTTCCGGGCCCCCGCCGACGCCGCGGCCGGCGCGCCGGTGGACGTCCGGACGATCGTCCACGTCCACGACATGGTCGAGCGCGTGCCGCGCTTCTGGGGCGCCGCGGACGCGCTCCTCGCCGACTCGCAGGCGTGCGCGACCCCGGTCGCCCGGGCGCTGCACCGCGAGGTCTCCGTGACGGGGTGCCCGGTCGACCTCGACCCGCCGCAGGTCACGCCGCCGTGGACGCCGGACGGCCGGCCGATCGTCGCGTTCGTCGGGCGCGTCGAGCCGCGGAAGGGGCCCCTGGACCTCATCACCGCGGCGGAGGCCGTGCGCGTCGCGGTCCCGGACGCCCGGGTCGTGGTCGTCGGCGACGACACCTACGACGCCGACCCGCGGTACGCGCGGATGGTCGACCGTCGCGCCGACGTCGCCCGCGTCGAGCGGTGGCCGTGGCAGGCCGGCGGCCCGGGGCTGCTGCGCCACGTCGACGTCCTGGTGGTCCCGTCGGACCGGGAGCCGTTCGGGACGATCGCCGCCGAGGCCCTCGCCGTCGGCGTGCCCGTCGTGGCGGGCGCCGTGGACGGGCTGGTCGAGGTCGTCCGGGACGGCGTCACCGGCCGGCTCGTGCCGCCCCACGACCCCCTGAGCCTCGCCCACGGGATCATCTGGGCGCTCCAGAACGGCCCGCTGCTGCGCGACGACTGCCGCGAGTCGGCGCGCCGCTGGTCGCTCGAGGCGGTGACCGACCGCATCGAGGCCGCGCTGACCGGGCGGGTCGTCGCCCCCGTCCCGGCGGTCGATCCCGCCGACCGCGCGCGCCACGCCGCGGGCGACGGTCCCGCGTGATCCGCAGGTCCGACACGTCGCCGGCCGGAGCCGGGCGGGTGCCCGCGCGCAGGTCCGGAGGCCGACGCTCACGTCCGGCCGTCGCGAGCGGGACGCCGCGGGGGCACCGCGGATGAAGGTCCTCCTCGACGTCCGGGGCGCCGGCGACGTCCGCGGCATCGGTCGGTACGTGCGGTGCCTGCTCGACGGTCTGCGCGCGACGGCCGGACCGGACGACGAGGTCGCGGAGGTCCAGGGCGGGCGCGGGCGCTCCGACGCCGGGGTCTTCCACAGCCCGTGGCTCGACGGCGCCCTGCTGCGCGCGGGTCGCCCCCAGGTCATCACGCTCCACGACGTGGTGCCGCTGAAGCGCCGCCGCGAATACCTCCGCACGGGCTTCCGGTTCCGCCTGCGCTACCTCGCGGTCCAGCACGCCGACCGCGTGATCGTCCCGACCCAGGCGGTCGCCGACGACGTCACGACGCACCTCGACATCCCCGAGGACCGGATCCGCGTCGTCCACGAGGCCGCCGCACCGCACCTCGGGCCGGCCGACCCGGCCGCCGTCGCCGCCGTGCGCGAGCGCCTGGACCTGCCGGAGGACTTCGTCGTCTGGGTCGGCGGCATGCGGCATCCGGACCCGCGCAAGCGCCTGCCCGAGCTGGCCGCCGCGCCGCGCGAGCTGCCCCTCGTCCTCGTCGGCCCCGCCGGCCCGTGGGCGAACGACCTGCCCGACGTCCAGCTGACCGGCGAGGTCTCCGACGACGACCTCTGCGCGATCTACTCCGCCGCCCGGGCCCTCGTCCTGCCCTCCGACGACGAGGGCTTCGGCCTGACGCCCGTCGAGGCCCTCCGCTGCGGCTGCCCGGTCGCCTGCTCCGACGTCCCGGCCCTGCGCGAGGTCCTGGGCGACCGCGCCGCGTTCGCGCCCCACGACGACGTCGCCGCCCTCCTCGCCGCCGCCGAGGCCCTGGCCCGCCCGGCCCCCGCCGCGCCGCCGTGGACGTGGGAGGACGCCGGCCGGGCGACCTGGGACGTCTACCGCGAGCTGGTCTGAGTCGCCGGGCGGGGCCAGGCCACGGCTCGGCCGGGGCGGGCTTCGGTGGTCACGGATGGTCGGGGGGCGACCAGAACTGACCCCGAGATCGGAGATCGCGGCGTGCGACTAGGAGTCGAGGTCACGGATGGTCGGAAGGCGACCGTGATTGACCTCCAGACCGGTCGCCCGCGCGCGGTGAGCGGCCGAGGTCACGGTTGGTCGGAGGGCGACCATCGACGCCCCCGACCCCGGTGACCGGCACGCGCGGCGACGGCCGAGGTCACGAATGGTCGGAGGCCGACCATCGACGCCCCCGACCCCGGTGACCGGCGCGCGCTCCCGGGGGGCGAGGTCACGAATGGTCGGAGGCCGACCATCGACGCCCCCGACCCCGGTGACCGGCGCGCGCTCCCGGGGGGCCGAGGTCACGGATGGTCGAAGAGCGACCGGCCGTGACCACCACGGCCAGTCCCAGTGCCACCGGTCGGCGACGTTCTCACGCCGCGATGCCCGGACGGGTCAGGAGCTCGACGCGCTGTGCGCGGATCGCGTGCAGCTGTCTCCGGAGCCGCTCAGGGTCGCGCAGCTGGTGGCTCGTGACGCGGACCGTCAGCCACCCCATCGCGGAGGTCTCGGCGTCGCGGTCGGCGTCGTCGCTCTGCGTGACCGACCCCCGATGGCCTCCAACGTCGGCCTCGGCCGCCAGCATCAACGGCGGACAAGCGTGGTCGAAGCGGTACCGGTTGCCGCTCGGTGAGGTGATCTCGAGCTCCTGCACCCAGGGGCCGAAGCCCAGACCGTGCTCGATGAACCGGGCGAGGTCACCGGCGAGCGGACTCTCCGCGCGGGACGTGAGCGCCAGGTCCGGGTCCGCAGCCTTCAGGTGGGACCAGCCGCGGTGGCGGGGGACGTGCTCGGCCAGACGCTCGAGGTCGGTGGGCACAAGAGGCGCTGGTACTGAGCCTCGCGCAGGAGCGACCGCAGCTCACGGACGTCGACCGTCGGGGCGACCTCGAGCAGCGAGCGTGCGACCGACACCGCGGGGAGTCCGCCCGCGAGACCCCGGCCTCCGGCCGCGAGCCCGGCCAGCCGATGGCCCCTGATGCCGGGGGCTCGGCACCGTGCTCGCCCGCCGATCGTCGTGACGTGGACCACCGGCGCGCGTCTCGGCGTGAGCTCGTGCAGCTCGAGAACGGTCCAGTGGCTGAGGCGGACATCCGGGTCCATGCGCTCGATCCCGCGATCCGCCGGAGGACCGGCGAAGCCGCCGCCGAGGTGCCGGTCGGCCCCGGCGGCCAGCAACGCCGCGATCGCCCGGCCGCGAGCGCTCGGCTGCGGCACCAGGCAGTAGCGCCCCAGAACACACGGAAGAGCCGGCCGCCACGGACGCGCCGCGCGATCGCGGCGTCGCTCAGCCCGACGGCCCGCAACTGCCGACGTGAGATGACGCCGTGCTGGCGCCCGGCGATCGCCGCGATCCACCGGTCGATGGTCTCCCGATCCGACACGACAGGAGCCTCCCGGACCCACCTTCGACAGCGCCACCCACCAACGGTGTCGACATCGCACCGACTTCGAGACGTCTCCTGTTCATGTCGCTGCGTGGCCATGCGTCGCCGGCGGGAGGCGGTCGTCCGTGGTCGCATACCGACCATCCCCGGCCGCGCCCCGGCGCCGCACCGTCGCCCCGGTCACCACTGGTCGGATACCGACCATCCCTGCCCCCACACCCGCACGTCACGGTCGCGGCGGTCGTCCGTGGTCGCATACCGACCATCCGCGGCCGCACCCTCGCCCCGCCCCGCGACGCCACCCCGCGCCGCACCGTCTCTCCGCCCCGGACCGCGACGACCACCACCCCCTTCACCCCACCGCCGAACGGCCCGGACCCGTCGCGTGCGCCAGGCGGGCGGCCTACCATCGGTGGATGAGTGGCTCTCCCGCCGAGCAGGTGAGCACCCGCTGGCTCTGGTGGACGGCGATCTTCGCCGGCGGGGTCGCGCCGCTCGTCGCCGGTCTGAAGGCGCGCGAGCGGCGGTGGATCACCTGGGGTGCGGTGACGCTCGCGGTGCAGGGCGTGGGGCTCGCGCTCGGGGCCGGCTCGGACGACGACCACACGACGACGATCGAGAACGTCGGTATCGCGCTGTACTCCGCGGGATGGCTCTCCGGGTTGACGTTCGTCGGGGCCTTCCGGGACCGCTACCGCCACCGGATGGTCGCCGCGGGCAAGGTGGAGGAGCGGGACGCCCTGCACGCCGGCCGGACGATGGAGCGCGAGCGCGCCCGGCGGCTCGCCCGCGAGGACCCCGCCGAGGCGCTCCGGCGCGGCGTCGGCCGACCCGACCTCCCCGACGCCGACCACGGCTGGGTCGTCGACGTCAACCACGCGCCGGTGGAGGTCCTCGAGACCCTGCCCGGCGTCGACCACGACCTCGCGCGCCGGATCGTCGCGGCGCGCACGTCGATCGGCCCGGTGTCGTCCGTCGACGACCTCGGCCTGATGCTGGACCTCGACGCGCGGACCGTCGAGCGGCTGCGCGCGACGGCGGTGGCGGTCGATATCTGACCTCCGGCGGGCCGGGACGCCCGCCGGAGGGTGGCGGACGACGGAGCGCCCGCCCCCGCGACGACGGTCGAGGTCCCAGGATCCGGACCCGTCGTCGCCCGGCGCTCGGGCCGCCGCGGCCTCGATCCCAGCGCTCAGGCGGCCGCGGTCTCCGTCCCCGCGGCGGGCGCCGTCTCGGCCGACGGCTCGCGCAGGAGCACCGAGACGAGCAGCGCCCCGACGATCCCGATGATGCCCGCGACGAGCATCACCGTCGCGAGGCCCGAGCCGACCGCGTGGTGGATCGCGTCGTCGAGCGCGCCGCGGGCCTCCGCCGGCGCGCCGCGGAGCACGCCCTGCGCACCGCCGCCGGTGACCGCGTCGGCCGCGCGCTCGCCCGGGGTGCCCGTGAGGAGATCCCCGATCCGGGAGCTGAAGACGCTGCCGAGGACCGCGATGCCGATCGCCAGGCCGAGCTGCCGGCCGGTGTTGATCGCGCCCGCCGCCATGCCGCCGCGCTCCTGGGGGACCGCGCCCATCGCGGTCGAGACGAGCATCGGGCTCATCAGGCCGACGCCGAGTCCGATCGCCGCCATGCCGGGGAGCACCGCGGGCCAGTCCGAGCCGCCGCCCAGGCCGGTCATCAGGAGGTCGCCGATGCCGATCAGGAGCAGCCCGGCCGCGATGATCCACCGCGGCGAGAGTGCGTGCAGCTTGCCGCCGATCGCGCCGGAGACGAAGAACGCCAGGCCGCTGAGCGGGAGGGTCACGAGGCCGGCGGAGATCGCGCCGAGCCCGAGGACCGTCTGCAGCCAGATCGACAGGCAGACCAGCGAGCCGAACGCCGACAGCGACAGGATCAGCGCCGCCAGCAGGATGCCGAGGAACGACGGCCGCTTGAGCAGGCTCAGGTCGAACAGGGGCTGCTTCGACCGCAGCTCGACGACGACGAAGGCGATCAGCCCGACCACGGCGAGCGCGAGCATCGCGATCGTCTGGGTGGAGGTCCAGCCCTCGTCGGTGACGCGGACGAGGGCGAAGGTCAGGGCGCCCGCTGCGACGGTGAACGCGCCGCCGCCGGCCCAGTCGATCTTCGGGCGGTGCTCGAGCTTCGACTCCTTGAGCGACCGCCGGGCCATCACGACGGTGGCGATGCCGATCGGGATGTTCACGAAGAACACCCAGCGCCAGGAGAGCCCCTGGGTGAGGAGGCCGCCGGCGATCGGGCCGGCCGCGGCGGCCGCACCGGCGGTCGCACCCCAGATCCCGAACGCGACGCCGCGGTCGCGGCCCGCGTAGGCGGTGTTCAGGAGCACGAGGGTGGTCGCGAACATCGCCGCGGCGCCGACGCCCTGGACGGCGCGGGCGGCGATCAGGGTGCCTTCGCCGGGCGCCAGCCCGCAGGCTAGCGAGGCGACGACGAAGACGACGAGTCCGACGAGGTAGGTGCGCTTGCGGCCGACGATGTCAGCGATCGACCCGACGAGCAGGAGCAGCGCGGCGAGCGCCAGCGCGTAGACGTCGACGACCCACTGCAGGCCCGCGAACGAGGCCTTCAGGTCGATCGCCATGTCGGGCAGCGCGACGTTCACGATCGTCACGTCGACGAGCAGCATGAAGGTGCCCAGGCAGACCGCGACCAGCGGCGCCCAGTGCCCCGGCGGGTGGGCGGGGGCGGCCGCGGGGTCGCCCGCGCCCGCCGGCGGGGTGGTGGAGGAGGTGGACATGGGGCGTATCGTGGACCTTCGGAGCATCCGCACCGAGCGGACCGCGTGAAGACGCGGGAATCCTCCACCGACTCCCTCGTGCCCGCGGAAACCATCACGATCGACCGCCTGGACCGCAAGCTCGTCCACGCCCTGTTCCACGACGGGCGGGCGTCGTTCCGGCGGCTCGCCGACGCGCTGGGCTCCTCGGAGCAGACGGTCGCGCGCCGGTACCGCCGGCTGCGCGAGGCCGGGATCGTCCGGGTCGTGGTCGTCCCCGACCCGCGCCGCTACCCGGAGAACATGTTCCTCCGGATCCGCGTGCAGCCCGGGGCGACGGTCGCGGTGGCGCGGGCGATGGCCGCACGCTCGGACGTCTCGTGGGTGACGGTCTCGAGCGGTGCGTCCGAGGTCACGTGCGCGCTCCGCTCGGCGTCCCCGGACGCCCGCGACGCCCTGCTGCTCCAGGGCCTCCCACGCGCCGGGCAGGTCACCGACGTCCGCACGTCGACGCTCCTGCACGTCTACGCCGAGACCGAGGACGACGAGTGGCAGGGCCTGCCGGACGGCCTGACCGAGAAGGAGCGGGCCGCGCTCGGGCCCGGCACCGCGCGGATGCGGGCGGCGTCGTCATCGGATCGAAGCGGACGGACGAGAGACGCGACGGACGCGCCGGTGGGCCCGGAGGACGACGCGCTGCTGGAGGCGCTGGCCCGCGACGGCCGCGCGACGTGGGCGGCGCTCGCCGGCCGGACCGGGCGGTCCGAGAGCCAGGTCGCCCGGCGCCTGGAGGCGTTGCTCGAGGCCGGTGCCGTCTTCGTCGACGTCGAGATCGCGCCGAAGCTGCTCGGCTTCCGCACCTGGGCGATGCTCTGGATCTCCGCCGCCCCGTCCGCCCTCGAACGCGTGGGCCTCGAGATCGCCGCGCACCCCGAGTGCGCCTTCGCGGCCGCGACCACCGGCCCGACGAACCTCGTCGCGTCCGTCCTCTGCCGCGACAACGACGACCTCTACCGCTACATGACCCGCCGCATCGGCACGATCGACGGCGTCCGCGACGTCGAGGTCGTCCCCTCGATGCGCGTCGTCAAGCAGCAGGGCTCCCTGATGGACGGAGACCGACTGCCGGACCCGTTGGCCGAGAGGTGAGGGCCGCGACGCCGGGGGCGGGTGGCGGGCGCAGCCGGCTCGGGGTGCCCGGGTCGCGTTGCGTTCCCGATTCGGTACGTGGGAGGGACCTCATCGGCAACGCATGGCCGGCGCGGTCGGAACCGGGCGCCGGGTCGCGTCGCGTTCCCGATGTGGCACCCAGGAGGGACGTGATCGGGAACGCGCGGCCTGCGCGGCCCGGCCGGCGGTGCGTCGGACCACGCCCTGGCTGGCCAGCCAGTCAGCCACCGTCTACGATGACGCGATGAGCATCGCCGCCGCGTCCACCGTCGACGTCGCGTCCCGCGTCGCCTACCCGCCCGAGCCGTGGCAGCTCGGCGGGAGCATGCTGATGACGCTGTGGCGGGTGCCGGCGGCGGACGTCCGTCGCGAGGCCGGGCCGTACGTGCCCGAGGGCGTCCGGCTCGCCACCGCCGGTCGGCACGCGCTGCTGTTCACCGCGTTCGTCCGCTACACGCCCGGCAGCGTGCTGTCGTACGACGAGCTGCTCATCGCCGCCCCTGGCACCCGCGGCGTGAAGCCCGTCGCCGTGATCCCGCACATCTGGGTCGACAGCCCCGCGTCGAAGGCCGGCGGCCGCGAGCTGTGGGGGATCCCCAAGGGCCTCGCGGAGTTCGAGCAGTCCTGGGACGGCCCGATCGTCGCCCGCGCCGCGGTCGACGGCACCGAGCTGGCGTCCGTCCGCGCCGCGCAGGGTCTGCGGGTGCCCGGTTGGCGGCGCCTGCCGATGCCGACGGCCCAGCGCCTGGACGGGCACGACGCGTTCGCCGACGTCCAGTCGCTCGGCCGCCTGCACCTCGGCTCCGCGGCGTGGTCGTTCCCGGACGACTCGCCGCTGGCGTTCATCGGGCGCGGGCGGCCGCTCGTCACGTCCGTCCTGCGCCAGATGACGATCCGCTTCGGCCCGTCGACGCGCACGCCGTCCTGACCGCGCAGGGCCGGACGCCGGGCGCCGGGCCGGCGCCACGGTCATCGATGGTCGCCCGCCGACCATCCATGACCACCGAACATCCACGACCACCCGCCGGCCACGCACCGCCGACGACGCCCGCCGCCCCCGCCCGCTCGCCGCGACCGGCGCGGCCCTACCCCTCCCCCGCCAGCAGCGTCTCGAGCTCCGCGACGACCGCGGGCAGCTCCGCCGCGAAGGTCTCCATCTCGGCGGCGACCGTCCGCGGGGTGCTGAGGAACAGGCGGAAGCGGTCCGGCAGGAGCGCGTAGGCCACGCCGATGCAGCGCTCGCTGGTGGAGCCGAAGCCCCAGAAGCGGATGTTCGTCGACGGGACCGCGCTGGTGCTCAGGAAGTCGTCGCGCATGATCCGCCAGCCCGGGGACTCGAACAGCGCGAACGGCTCGGTCGTCCCGAGCTCCGCCCCGCGTCGCCCCTGCAGCATCTGGAGCTCCCAGAGGTGCTGCTCGGGTGCTGCACCGGCCTGGCACTCGCGGGCGCGGGCGACGTGGGCGGCGGCCGCGGCGCGGAGGGCGTCGCGGCGCGTGGCGGACGAGGCCGCGGGGTCCTCCATCGCGTCGGCGAACGCGACGACCTCGGGCGTGACGACGCGCATCGCCTCCGTCCGCCCGTGGCGGAACGTGCGGGTCGCGATCGACTCGTACGTCGCGCCCGTGTGGCCCTTCGCGCGGCGATGGGCCAGCTGGAACGCCATCTGGGCGAAGGCGTCGGGCGAGACCTTCAGGCGCTTGGCGCGCTCGCTGTCGAAGTCGAGGACGACGGCCGTCGTGGCGGTCGCCGCACCGTAGGCGGCGAACGCGTCGCGGGCGTCGTCGACGTCGGCCCGCAGCGCGTCGTCGAGGACGAACGTCAGCGGCGCGACCGCGGGCGACCCCTGCGACCGGGCGCCCGACGCCTCGGCGTGCTCGGCGCCGGTGCGGTCGAGCACGGCGTCGAGCATCGCGATCACCGTCGTGCCGTCCAGCCGGCAGTGCTCGCCGTTGTACCCGGCGGTGCCGTCGGGGTAGACGACGAACGAGACCGACTTGTCGAACCACCGGTTGGTGCTGTCGCCGTGCAGCAGGCCGTCGCCGGCGGCCACCGGGTCGGCGGGCTGCTCGTGCTCGAGGCAGACGCAGAAGAGCGCCGTCTCGACCGCGTCGAGGGTCGCCGCGTTCTGCGGGTCCAGGCCGAGCAGGCGGTCGCGGCTCGCCGCCCACGCCGCGCGGGCCTTCGTCGTCAGCGGACCGACCGAAGGCCCCGGGCGATCGGCTCGCGCGCCGGCCCAGGCCGTCGCTCCTGCGTCACGTGTCCCACCCGAGGCCGCGTCGCCCGGGTCGCCCGCCGTCTCCCCGGCCACGCCGCGCACGTCCGCGGTGGCCGCCGCCACGACCGCCCGCAGGCCGTCCTCCAGCTCGTCGAGCGCGTGCGGGTGCCCGTCGGGGCCGACGACGTCGAGGCGGAAGGCCCGCCCGCGGTGCAGGACGATCACGTGCCGCTCGCGGGACGGCCCGGGCCAGGCGTCGGTGTAGGGCGTGCGGGCGGTGTCCTGCGGGTCGCCAGGGATTCGGCAGGCCGAGAAGAGGAAGTGGTGCTGGTCCATCGACAGGGGCGTGCCGCGCTGGACCGCCGGCGGTAAGGCCTCCTCGTCGATCGCGAGCTTGTAGGCGAGGGCGCCCGCCGTCAGCGCCGCCGCGCGCTCGACCTGTCCGAGCCCGTCGTCCTCGAAGAGGAAGAAGAAGTTGGCGTTCAGGGCGATCCGGTCGCGGCGCCCGAGGTAGCGCTGGTCCCAGAACGCGTCGAGCCAGCTGTCGACCCCGGGGGACGCGTCGTAGCGCTCGAGCGCGTCCTGCAGCGGCCCGGCGCCGGCGGCGAACGCCTCGGCCGCTGCGGTGGTCTCGGCGAGCTCCTCGGCGGTCAGCAGCGGCGCGCACCAGGCGAGCAGGCGGTCGCAGCTCTCCCGCACCGTGGGCAGCGGCACGCGCGGGAGCAGGTCCTCGTTCCCGAAGGTGCGGGCGGAGAGGGCGTGGTCGGTCGGCAACGGGGGCTCCGGGGGTCGGGAGGGCAGGGACGGGGCGGTGCGACGGAGTGATCGCAGCCCGGTCAGTCGAGCAGGCCGTCGATCCGGACCGCCCGGGCCGCAGCGGCCTCGTGGACGGGGGTCGTCCGGCCGAACAGCTGCCGGGTCCGCTCGAGGCTCCCGACGACGCCGGGCCGCTCGCTGTAGGCGAAGATCGCCGAGTGCCGTGCGCCGGCACCCTCGACCGCGGTGACGCGGTGCAGGGCGTAGCGACCGGCGAACAGCTGGAGGTCCCCCGGGCGCAACGTCAGGCGACGGATCAGGTGCTCGCCGTCGCCGTCCAGGACCGCCCGCACGTCGGCGAACCGCTCGTCGGCGGCCGAGCGGATCCCGGGGCAGTACTCGAAGATCCCGCCGGCCTCCGGAGCGCGGGTGAGCATGCTGACCGTGACGTCGTTCGTGTCGAAGTGCCACGGGTGGGAGCGGCCCGGGTCGACGACGTTCACGCAGAGCCCTGAGAGCGGGTCCCGGAGCTCGTGGACTGCGGGGAGCCCGACGCACGCGGCCACGAAGCGCTGGAAGTCCGGGCCCCGGTAGAGGCGCTGGAGGAGGTACCGAGGGGGCAGGAGGTCACGCGCGACGAAGGCGTTGCCCCGCTCGACGGCCACGCACGCCGGGTGGTCTCCGGGCAGCGTCGGATCCGGTGCCGTGTTGTAGACGTTGACGGTCTGGACGGCGTAGTGCGCAAGCGGCGCGACCTCGTCGCTCTCGTCGCGGAGGACGTCGCGCAGCTCGGGGCGGACGAAGTCGCGCAGGACGCTGCACCCTGTCGTCCGGAGCTCTCGGCGGACCCGGGCGACGACGGCCCGAAGCTCCGGGCCGTCGGGCTCCGCGAGGGGGTAGCGGTCCGCGTCGACCACGTCGTCTGTCGTCCGGGCGTCCACGACCTCCATCGGTTGCGTGACCGTATCGGCCCGCGGCCCGCAGCGTGTCGACCGTCACGCACGCTGTCCACCCGTTCGGGGGTGCACCCGGTCGGCACCGTGCCGTAGAACTGGCGGCCCGTCCCCGCCAGGAGCATCCGATGTCCCGCCTCCCCGTCACCGTCTGGCCGTTCGGCACCGCAGCCGCGGCCGACGCCCACCACCAGTTCGTCAACGAGCGCGACGTCCGCGTCGCCGCCGTCGGCACGGCCGTCGGGTTCCTCCCGATGCTCGCCGCGGCGATGCTCTGGTCCCTCCCCGCCAGCGGGATCTGCGTCGCCGCGGCGTTCGTCGGCATCTGCGTCGTCGGGATCTGGAGCGTCAAGCACGCCGAGGAGCCGAGCCCCGCCGTCTCGGCCGACCGATCGCTCGGACTGACCCGGGCGTTCTGGGTCACGGAGCTCGTCCTGGGTCTCTTGCTGTGCGCCGCTGTGGTGGTCGGGGCGACGTAGCCCGTGCACCTCAGAGCGGCGGCGACCGCCTAGAACCGCACCCCTGCGCGCTGGTCCGCGACGAGTGCGCGCGGCTGCCGGCGGAGCGCGGAGGGCAGCGCGGGCCACGCGGTGCGGATCCCGGTCGCCAGCACCTGCAGGGTTAGGCGGTCCGCGGCGGTCGTGCGGATGCCGAGGAGCTCCTGCGCGCGCGGCGGCAGGGTCACGCGGCCGATCCACGGCGCCACGCGGGCGACGGCGGGGCGCGCGCCGGCCCACAGCGCCTTCGGCACCACCGGCCACGGGGACGGGACGTGCGCCATCGTCCGCACGCCGTAGCGCGCGACCGGGGTCGCCTCCAGCACGTCGTCGAGCATCTCGTCCCAGTACCGCTTGAACGCCGCGTGGGTGCGCGGCACCGGCCGCAGGCTCATGCCGTAGCGCGCCCACCAGGTGATCGACTCGCGGTACATGCGCTCCTCGGCCTGGGGTGAGATCGGCGTCCCCAGCAGTCGCTGGGTCGCGAGCTGCCCCTCGAAGAACGTGGCGTGCGCCCAGAAGTAGGCCTCGGGGTCGAGCGCGCGGTAGCGCCGGCCGTGGACGTCGGTGCCCTTGATCCCCTTGTGGAAGTCGCGGACCTCGTGGCCCGTGCCCCGCGACGGCTCGTCGTAGACCACACCGACGATCGGCCCGGCCGAGCGGATGATCCGGCCGAGCGGGTTCGCGAAGAAGTCCGACTGGTCCACCAGGGCCTGCGAGATCACCGGGTGCATGTTCTGCAGGACGCCGGCGCGCTCCGCGAGCAGCACCCCGCGCGCGTCCCCGAAGTACCGCCACGTCAGCGACTCCGGCCCGAGCGGCAGGCCCAGGACGGCGACCTCGTCGCGGTCCATGCCGCGCTCTGTGGTCGACGCGATCCGTGCCGGGGCGACGGACGTCGCGGACTCCGTGGTGCTCATCGGGCGCTCCCGGCCCGGGCCGTGCGGCCGTCGGCGGCATCCGCGGCCGGCCGCTCGAGGAACACGTACTCCTCGGGCCTCAGCCGCCGGACCTTCGCCGCGTACTCGCGCATGAAGCCCGGCCAGTTCGTCGTCACCCGGCCGTCCTCCACGCGGTACCAGCTGGCGCAGCGGGTCCAGATCGAGTCCTGCAGCCGCTCCTGCGTCTGCGCGTCGGACACCGCCATCACGGTCGGGTCGACGTCGAGCGCGTCGGCGCCCTCGCGGTCCAGGCGTCGGAGCGCGTCGACCACGTAGCCGGTCTGCGCCTCGATCATCTCGACGATCGACCCGACCCCGAGGTTCGTGTTCGGGCCGTAGAGCAGGAACAGGTTCGGGAAGCTCGCGACCGTGATGCCGTGGTGCGCGCGCGGCGCGTCGCCCCAGAGCTCCGTGAGCTCGCGGCCCCCGAGCCCGTGGATCCGCATCGGCGCCACGAACCGGGTCTGGAAGCCGGTGCCCCAGATCACGACGTCCGCGGGACGGAGCCGGCCGTCGCCGGTGACGACGCCGTCCTCGGTCAGGTGGTCGACGTCGTCGACGACGAGGTCGACGTTCTCGCGCCCCAGCGCGGGCAGGTAGTGGCTGGAGAACAACATCCGCTTGCAGCCGAGCGGGTAGTCCGGCCGCGTCTTCTCGCGCAGCTCGCGGTCGGGGGTCTGCAGCCGCATGAAGGCGAGCGAGAACCGCTCGACGGCCGCGCGCGCCGGCGGTGCCACCGTGAACGCCGCGATCAGGCCCTCGAGGAGCAGCCGGCCACCCTCGCGGCGGACCGTCTGGACCCCGGGCACGCGCTCGACGACCTCCCGCACCACGCGCGGGTACGGGGCGTTCGTGCGCGGCAGCATGTAGGGCGCCGACCGCTGGTAGACGTCGACGTGCGCGGCCTCGTCGGCCACCGGGGGGACGAACTGCACCGCGCTGGCCCCGGTGCCGATGACCGCGACCCGCCGGCCGTGGAGCGGCTCGTCGTGGTCCCACTCGGCGGAGTGGAACATCGCCCCGGCGAAGCGGTCGGCCCCGGGGATCGCCGGCGTCGCGGGCCGGGTCAGCTGCCCGCAGGCGGGGATCAGGACGTCGGCCTCGAAGGTGGCGCCGTCGTCCGCGGCGAGCGTCCAGGCGCACGTCGCCGCGTCCCACCGCGCCTCGGTGATCTCGGTGCCGAAGCGGACGTCGTCCAGCACCCCGTGCTCACGCGCGACCGTGCGCAGGTACTCGTGCACCTCGGCCTGGGGCGAGCACGGCCGCGACCAGTCGCGGCGCTGGGCGAACGAGAACGAGTAGACGTACGACGGCACGTCGCACGCGGCGCCGGGATAGGTGTTGCGTGCCCAGACGCCGCCGACGTCGTCGCCGCGCTCGAACAGGGTGATGTCCTCGTGGCCGGCGCGGCGCAGGGCGATCGCCGCCCCGATGCCGCTGAAGCCGGTCCCCACGATCGCGATGCGCCGGCGGGTCGGGGCGGAGCTCTTCATGCTCGCTATGCTGATGCGAGCATCTGCTCGCATTCAAGTCGCGTTTCCCCATGTTCTAGGTCAATGGCCACGAACCGCCGTCGCAAGCCGCAACAGGAGCGTTCCCGGCAGACCGTCGAGCGGATCGTCGACGCCGCCGCTCGCGTTCTCGAGCGCGAGGGCGACCGCGCGGCGACGACGAACCGGATCGCGGAGGAGGCCGGCGTCAGCCCCGGGAGCCTCTACCAGTACTTCGAGGACCGCGACGACCTCCTGCTCGCGGTGACCCGGCGGTTCGTCGCCGACTTCGAGGACCGCGTCGTCCCGGCGCTGCGCGTGGCGGCCCGCGAGGACGTCGTCACGGGGATCGTCACCGTGGTCGGCGCGACCCTGGACGCGATGGAGGACCGGGCGCCGCTCCTGCGGGCGCTGATGGCCCGCGTCCCCGGCGACCGGCAGGAGGAGGTCACCCGCGCGCTCCGCGCCCGCGTCACCGACTTCGTGTTCACGTCGACCGCCCGCCACCGCCCGGACCTCTCGGCGACGGAGCTCGAGCGGATCACGTGGATGCTCGTCGAGCTCGCCCAGACCCTGCCGCTCCGCTACGTGCTGGACCGCCCGCCGATCCCCCGCGAGGTCTTCGTCGAGGACACGGTGCGGCTGCTCGCCACCCACGCGATGGGGACGACGCCGGGGACCTGACCGACGTGGCGGGACACCCCGGGGCGCGCCCCGGGCGGGGCCCGACCTACGGCAGCGTGAGGTTCTCGAAGAAGAGCGACTTGCCCTTGCCGGGGGCGACGAACGCGAACTCGAACTCCCCGTGCGCCCGCGGGATCGCGTGCACGCGCAGCTCGATCCGGCGCCGCGTCGAGGGGTTGCGGACCGTCACCCGGTAGCGGGCCTCGACCGCGGGGACGAGCTCCCGGCCGGCGTTCAGGTCCCGGACGAACGCCGCGTAGGTCGCCCGGGCGAACGCGCAGCTCGTGGTGCGGCTCGCGTGCATGCGGTACGTGCCGGAGCTCGTGGGACCGCAGTCGACCGGGCGGGAGGTCGCCGCGGACGCCGACCCCGGCCCCGCGGCGGCGGCCAGACCCGTGACGAGCGCGAGGGCGACGGGGATCCGGCGGGCGGGCATCGGGGCACCGTAGCCGCCGCGGTGCCGCCGGTCGTGCCGGGCGGACGGATCGCGATGCCTCACGCGCCGCCGTGGAGCTCGAAGCGGACCTCGACCGGACCGCGGGTCGCGACGACCGGCAGGACGGGGCTGCACCCCGGGCACGGCCGGGTGACCGAGACCGCGAAGCCGCGGACCGACGGCCGGAGGGTGCCGGCGAGCTCGCGACGCGCGGTGGCGGCGGCCAGCGTCCGAGCCGTGCCGCAGGTGGCGCCCGCCACGGTGACGTCGTCCACCGCGACGGAGAACGTCGTCCCGCCGGTGGTGCGCTGCGCCCGCAGCCCGGCGCTCGAGCACGCGACGAGGACCGAGGCCGGGAGCGGCCCGAGGTCGGCGGTCCGGGCCGCGCCGCCGTGGGTCCACGACGCCACGGTGCCCGCGAGCGCCAGCGACGACGGGGCGATCTCGTCGCCCCCGCTGTCGCGGATCGTGCGCCGGCCCGTCGCGGAGAAGCTCGCGACGGCCGTCGTCGCGCCGGCGGGCAGCGCCGTGTACGGATCCTCGCCGTACCCGTCGGAGACGCCGCCCGGTGCGAACACGCCCGCCGCGCGCCCACCGGCGTCGACGACGACCGAGGCCGGGGTCGGGAGCGCGTTCTTCTCGTCCCCGGCGCGGAACCGCCAGAAGCGGTACGCCCGTCCGGTGGTGGCGTCGAGGACCCGCCAGTCGGCCTCGAAGTAGTCGCCGAGGACGTTGCCGCCGCCCTGCTTCAGCAGCACGAACGTCCCGGCCGAGGGCCCGATCCCGACGCTGTCGCCGTAGCCGAGCGACGCGCCGACGTCGGCGACGCGGTGCACCCGCCCGCGGGTGCCGGAGCACGCGAAGTACCGGCGCCGGCGGAACGGTCCGTCCTCCGAGCGCTGGGTGTACCGCACGCCGACGAGGCGGATCCGCGGGTTCGCGGGGACGAGGTCCTTGCCGTGCAGGGCGCCGCAGCGCGACGGGGCGGACGGGCCGGCGGCGGACGCCGGGGCGGGTGCGAGGACGCCGAGGGCGCCGCCGGCGAGCGCCAGCCCGAGGGCCGTGCGGCGGAGCGGTCCGCCCGTCGGGCGCCGGAGCGGATCCGACGCGCCGCGGCGGGCGGGGCCGGGCGCGACGCGGCGGGCCGGACCGGGAGCTGGACGTGCCGATCGTGAGCGCATCGGCGCAGCGTAGTCCGTGCGCGACCCCTCGGCGAACGCCGTCACCCGGACCGTGGCGTCCTGCGGCGGGCGCGGCCCGGGCGGCGGGAACCGTCGGACGGCCCAGGGGTCCTCGTCAGACCGCCCGGAGGTCCTTCGCCAGCCGCGCCATGCCGAGGGCCTCGGCCGCGTCGGCGCCGGCGGCCGCGTCGGTCGTGCCGTCGGGGACCGCGTCGACCTCGGCGTGCTGCAGCAGCGCGACGGCGCGGTCGCGCCGGGCGTCGGCGGCGTGGTCGCGCAGCTTCTCCGCCAGGCGCGGGGTGAGGCCGTCGCCGTGGCGAGGCACCTCGGCGGGCTCGCCGTCGGGGCCCTCCGCGCCGGCGGCACGCAGGACGCCCTCGAGGTCGCCGTGAGCCGCGAGCAGGCGCGCGGCGGTCTTCGCGCCGATCCCCGGTGCACCCGGGATCCCGTCGGAGGGGTCGCCGCGCAGGGCGATCAGGTCGGTCACCTGGTCCGGCCGGACGCCGAGGGCCTCCTCGACCCCGGCGACGTCGACCGTCACGAGGCCCGGTCCGCGACCGGCCGGACGCCGGACGACGACGTGCTCGTCGACGCAGGCCATGAGGTCGCGGTCGGCGGTGACGATCACGCTGTCGCCGCCGTGGGCGGAGCGGGTCTTCGCGAGCGTCGCCATGACGTCGTCGGCCTCGAGCTTCCCACCGTCCCGGATCGCCCAGCCGAACGCCGCGAGGAAGTCCTGCGCCTGGTCCCAGCGACGGCGGAGCGCGTCGGGCATCGGGTCGCGGTGCGCGTGGTACGCGGGCAGCAACGCGGTGCGGTGGGTGGCCTCCTCGGCACCGAACGCGCAGCAGACCGCGGCCGGCCGGTGCTCCTCGATCTCGGCGAGGATCGTCCGCGCGGTGCCGAGCAGCGCGCCGATCGGCTCCCCGTCGGCCCCCTTGATGCTCGACGGCAGCGCGAAGTGCGCGCGGTAGAGGAGCCACGGGACGTCGAACAGGAGCAGGGGGCCGGACACGGGACGAGGGTATCCCGGTGACCGCCTGGACCGGGGCCGGCGCCGCCGCGGGCGGGCCGTCGGGGCGGGGCGCCGCATGCCGGCGGTCGGCGCCGGACACCGGGGCCGGCCTACTCGTCGAAGGGCGCGATCCTGACGAGTGGACCGAAGCCGCGGCGGTGCAGCCAGGCGGCGCGACCGCCAGGGACCGCGGCGGCCTCGGCCGGCCAGCACGTCCCGAGCGCGCGCTTGAACCCCAGGCGCGGGTGGCGGCGGAGCACCTCCGCCATGAACGCGGGGTCGGTCTGGTGCACGCGGGCGCCGACGACGTCCATCAGCGCGCCGGCCGACACGAAGCCCGCAGGGTCGGCGAGGTCCTCGTTCGCGCCCGCGGTGATGTGCCCGGCGATCGCGGCGCCGACGAGCGCCGCCCGCTCGGGTGCCGCGCCGTGCTCGGCCGCGAAGCGCTCCGCCCGCTCGCCGCCGACGACCGCGAAGCACCGGCCCGGCGTCGGGTGCTCGAGGTGCAGGTCGTGGAGGATGCTCGACACGAACCCGAGCTCCTCGTCGACCGCCGCGCCGTCGAGGTGGGCCAGGACCAGGCCGAACACGTAGGTGCGACACGAGTGCTGCAGCACGTGCGGGCTCAGGACCTCGCGCGCCTCGGCCTCCGCGTCCTTCGCGAGCTGCGAGTCGGGCCAGCGGAGCGCCTCGAGATCGATGCCGCCCGAGCCCCGCAGCCCGAGCGCGACGCGGAGCCGCCCGGCGGTGTGCGACGCGCTGAGCCGGAGCAGCGGGCCGAGCAGCTGCCGCCGCTGCCGCGGGCTGAGCGTCCCCCCGGTCCGCGTCGCCCACTCCCAGTCCATGCTCGCCGGTCGGCCCATGCGGGGATCCAATCGGACGGCGGCTCAGGTGACGAGGGGCCGGACGGCCATCGTTGGACCGGTTCGTGCCAAGGAGCGCGGCGGTCGGCGTGGGGCGGTCGGGTTCAGGTTGGGGAGCGCGGGGCGGTCGGCGTCAGTTCAGGGGTCCGCGTCGGGATGGGCCGCCGAGGCGGCCGGCGTCGGGGCGGGTGGCCGGCGTTCGGCGGGTGGCGGGGACCGGGGGTCACAACTAGTCGGATACCGACCGTCAACGACCCCGACCCCGACCCGACCGACCGACCCTCGAGGTCCACGGTCACATCCGATCGGATACCGACCATCAACGACCTCGACCCGCCACGACGGCCGCTCAGCCCGCCGCTGCGACCGCCGCCCGGCCCGCGGCCGCGTCGGCCGCTGCCAGCGCCGTCGCCGCCAGGGCGCGGCACTCGTCGAGGGTCCGGATCGCGAGGGCGGCGCGGACGTCGGCGACGCTGCCCGACGCCATCGAGAGGCTCGTGACGCCGAGGCCGACGAGGACCGGGGCGAGCAGGGGGTCGCCGGCGGCCTCACCGCAGACGCCGACCGGGGTGTCCTGCGCCGCGCCGGCCGCGCCGACCATCTGGATCAGCCGCAACAGCGCGGGCTGCCACGGGTCGAGGAGGCCGGCGAGCTCCGACTGCAGGCGGTCGGCGGCGAAGGTGTACTGCGAGAGGTCGTTCGTCCCGATCGAGACGAAGTCGCAGGCGGACACGAGCGCGTCGGCGGCGAGCGCCGCGGCGGGCACCTCGACCATCGTGCCGACCGTCCGCAGGCCGTGGGCCTTCGCGTCGGCCGCGAACCGCGCGGCCTCCCCGGCGGTGGCGATCATCGGCGCCATCACCCAGACGTCGGCCGCGCCGCCGTCGGCCTCCACCGCGGTGACGGCCGCCGCGATCGCGCGGAGCTGGTCGTCGAGGAGGTCGGGGTGGCGCCACGAGGTGCGCCAGCCGCGGACCCCGAGCGCGGGGTTCGGCTCGTCCGGGTCGGTGAGGAACGGCAGCGGCTTGTCGGCGCCGGCGTCGAGCGTGCGGACGACGACCTTCCGTCCCCCGAACGCGGCGAAGATCTCGCGGTAGGCCTTCGTCTGCTCGTCGAACGTCGGCGCGGTCGCGCGGTCGAGGTAGAGCAGCTCCGTGCGCAGCAGGCCGACGCCCTCGACGTCGCCCGCGGCCGCGGTCGCCGGGTCCTCCCCCGCGCCCAGGTTGACGAGGAGCTTCACCGGATGGCCGTCCTTCGTGCGGCCGGGACCGGAGTGGGCGGCGGCCAGGGCGCGGCGGGCGGCGAAGGCCTCGCGGCGGGTCGCCACGACGTCGTCCTGCGGGTCGATCAGCAGCGTGCCGTCGGCGCCGTCGACGAGGACGGCCGTCCCGTCGGTCAGGCTCTCGGACGCGCGGCAGCCGACGATCGCGGGGATGCCGAGCGACTTGGCGATGATCGCCGTGTGGCTCGTCGCGCCGCCCGCGGCGGTGACGATGCCCAGGACCGCGCCGGTGTCGAGGGTCGCGGTGTCGGCGGGGGTCAGGTCCTCGGCGACGAGCACGTAGGGATGCCCGGGGTCGGGCAGGCCGGGGAGCGGCACGCCGAGGAGGGTGGAGACCACGCGGTCGCGGACCCCGTCGAGGTCGGCGGCGCGCTCGGCGAGGTAGCCCCCGGCGGCCTCGAGCTGCGCGCGGAAGCCCGCCAGCGCGGTCGACACGGCGTGCACGCCGGCGTTGCCCTCGGTCACGAGCGCGGCCGCGCGGTCGGCGAGGACGAAGTCGCGGGCCATCATCGCCTGCGCGTCGAGGATCTGGGCGGCCTCGTCGCGGCCGTGCTCCCGGGCGGCGGCGGCGCGGGCATCGAGTGCGTCGCCCGCCGCGGACAGGGCCTCGCGGACCCTCGTGGCCTCGGCCGTGACGTCGTCCGGGGCGGGGAGGTCGGCCGGGACGGCGGCGGGCAGGCCGAGCCGGGCGACCGGGCCGACGGCGACGCCGGCGCACACGCCGACGCCTCGCATGGCCGCGTCGGCGTGCGCGACGGCGTCCGGTGCTGTTCCCGAAGGGCCGGCGGTGGCCGCGACGCCGGTCGTGTCGGCGCCCGTGGTCGTTCCGACGCCCGGGGACGCTCCGGCGCCCGCGGACGTCCCGGCGGCCCCGGACGCTCCGGCGCCCGCCGCCGCGGCGGGCGCGGCGGACGACGCGGACGACGCGGCGTCCGCGCCCGTGGCGCGGCGCGAGGAGGTCGAGGCCGCCATGGTCCTAGTCCTCCTCGCTCGCGACGATCGCCGCGAGCTCGTCGAGGACGGCGTCGGCCTGGTCGCCCTCGGCGGTCAGCGTGACCTCGTCGCCGTGGCCGGCGCCGAGCGCGATGACGGAGAGGATCGAGCGAGCGTCGGCGGGCTCGCCGCCACCGGAGGCGATGGTGACCGAGGCGGCCGAGCCGCCGCTGACGGCCTTGCCGGCCGCGGCGACGAGCAGCGAGGCGGGGCGGGCGTGGAGGCCGACGGAGGAGCCGACGGCGATGGTGCGCTGGGGCATGGTGTGGATCCTGGGCTGGGGTGGAGGAGGGCGGGTGCGAACCGGGCCGGGCCTCAGCCCTGGACCGCGGTCGTGAGGGTGGTGGGCGCCGCGCCGGCCGAGGACGTCGCCGTGGCGGCGGGTGCGCGGCGCACCGTCTTGGCGAACGAGACGCAGACGGCGGATACGACGGTGCCGGCGACGATCGACAGGAGCCAGAGTCCGGGGCTGCCGACCAGGGCGATGATCCAGATGCCGCCGTGCGGGGCCGGGGAGCTGGCGTTCAGCGCCATCGACAGGGCACCGGCGGTGGCGCTGCCGGCCATCAGCGACGGGATGACGCGGAGCGGGTCGGCGGCGGCGAACGGGATCGCACCCTCGGTGATGAACGAGGCGCCGAGCAGCCAGGCGGCCTTGCCGGCCTCGCGCTCCTCCGTCGTCCAGAGCTTCTTCGCGACCACCGTTGAGAGGGCCAGCGCCAGCGGCGGGGTCATGCCGGCCGCGATGATCGCCCCCATGACCTCCTGGTTGCCCGTCGGGCCCGCCAGCGTGAGCGCCCCGAACGAGTAGGCGACCTTGTTGACCGGGCCGCCCATGTCGAAGGCCATCATCAGGCCGAGGACGCCGCCGAGGATCCAGGCGCTGGAGCCGTTGAGGTCCTCCAGCCAGCCGTTGATCGAGCCCATCAGGGACGCGACCGGCGATCCGACGACCGCGATCATCACGACGCCCACGATCAATGTGGAGACCAGCGGCGTGACGACGGTGGGCATGATCCCCCGGACGTTCTTGTGCACCGGGACCCGGTTGATGGCGAGCACGATCGCGCCGGCCAGGAGGCCCGCGATGATGCCGCCGAGGAAGCCGGCCTTCACGGAGTCGGCCAGCAGACCGCCGATGAGCCCCGGGGCGAGGCCCTGGCGGTCGGCCATGCCGTACGCGATGAACCCGGCGAGGACCGGGACGATCAACGTGAACCCGAGGTTCCCGATCTTGAAGAGCACGCCGGCGATCCCGACCTGACCCCAGATGTCGGAGAGGTCTGCGATCGGCTTGTAGGTCTGCCCGTCGAAGGCGCCGCCGTTGACCTTGGTGGCGATCTCCGGCCCGCCGATGAGGAAGGCGATCGCGATCAGCAGTCCACTGGCCGCGACGAACGGGATCATGTAGCTGACGCCCGTCATCAGCCACTGACGCAGCATCGCGCCCTTGCCGGGCTTGTAGCCCGGGGCGACGACCGAGGACATCGCCGGGTTCGCCTGGAGCTTCCCCGTCGTGTCGAGCTTCGCGGCGGGGTCCTCGGCCGGCTTCGCGTCGACCGCGGCCTGCGCCTCGGCGAGCATGCCCGCGGCGTCGTTGATGCCGCGCTTGACGGGGCCCTCGACGATCGGCAGGTGCGCGAAGCGCTCGCGGCCCTTGACGCCGATGTCGGCGGCGAGGATCGCGACGTCGGCCTGCGCGAGCTCCTCGGCCGACAGCGGGGTCGACCCGGCGGAGCCCTGGGTCTCGACCGTGATCTCGTGGCCGGCCGCCTTGGCCGCGACCTCGAGCGACTCGGCCGCCATGTACGTGTGCGCGATGCCCGTGGGGCACGCGGTGACCGCGACGATGCGCATCAGGCACCGACTCCCTCGTTGATGATGGTGGCTGCGGCCGCGGCGTCGGGGGCTCCGCGCAGGCCGTCCTTGAACTCGGCGTGGATGAGCTTGCGCGCCAGGGCGCCGAGGATCTTCATGTGGTCCGCGCCGGCCCCGTCGGGGGCGGCGATCAGGAAGATCAGGGTGGCGGGGCCGTCCTCGGCCCCGAAGTCGACGCCGTCGGCACTGCGGCCGAAGGCGACGCTCGCCTCCGCGACGTGCGCGGAGCGGGCGTGCGGGATGCCGATGCCGCCGTCCAGGCCGGTCGCCATCTGCTCCTCGCGGGCGCGGACGTCGGCGAGGAACCCGTCGCGATCGGTGACCCGGCCGGAGGCGGCGAGCCGCTCGGCGAGGATCGCGGTGGCACGGGCGCGGTCGATGCCGGCGGGGAGCTCGAGCTCGACGAGGTCGGCGGTGGTGATGGTCATCGGACGGGTCCTTCGGTGGTGTTGACGGTGGTGGTGCGCGGCGCGGGTGCGCCCGGCGCGGAGGAGGGGCGGGCCGCGGGGCCGGGGAGCTCGGCAGGCTCGTCGAGGCGCCGCCCGGCGTCCGGGTGGCCGTGGACGCGGACGCCCTCGGGGTGCAGGTCGGCCGGCCGCGGCATGCGGCTGCCGGGCAGGGACGCGGCGCCGGCGCCCCAGGCGAGGGCCGTGGCGAGCGCGGTGGCCGCGGCGTCCGGCGCCGGCGCGCCGGTCGTCGCGGCCTGCGTGGCGGCGAGGTAGCCGGCGAGCATCGCGTCGCCCGCGCCGACGGAGCTGGCGGGGACGATCGGGGGCGGCTCCCCGTGGCGGGCGTCGTCCTCGTCGACGAGCACCGCGCCGTCCGGGCCGGCGCTGGCGAGCACCGTGCGCGGCCCCCGCAGGCGGAGCGCGCGGGCCCCGTCGACGAGGTCGCCGACGGTGACGACCGACCGACCGAGGACCTCGGCCAGCTCGTGGACGTTGGGCTTGACCAGGTCCGGCTCAGCCCCCAGGGCGCGGTCGAACGCGCGGCCGCTGCTGTCGAGCGCGACGCGGGCGCCGAGCGCCTGGAGCGGGGCGATCAGCCCGGCGTAGAAGTCGTCGGCGAGCCCCTTGGGGAGGCTGCCGGCGAGGACCACCCAGTCCGCGTCGGCGGCCGCGGCGAGGATGGCGTCGCGGAACGCGGCGACCTCGTCGGGCGTCAGCACCGGCCCCTGGGCGTTGACCTTCGTCAGGGTGCCGTCGGGCTCGACGATGCCGATGTTCGAGCGGGTGGACCCGACGATCGGGACCGCGACCGGCTCGACGCCCGCGTCGCCCGCGAGGAGCGCGAGGAGGTCGGCACCGGCGCTGCCGCCCAGCGGCATGACGGCCCGGCTGGACACGCCGCCCGCGGCGAGGGCGCGCGAGACGTTCAGGCCCTTGCCGCCGGCGTCGTGGCGCTCGGCGGTCGCGCGGTGGACGTCGCCGCGGCGCAGGTCGTCGACGTGCAGCGCGACGTCGAGGCTGGGGTTCGGGGTGACCGTGACGATCATGCGCGCTCCACCCGCGGGCCGGCGGCGGCGAGCTCGGTCGCCGTGGCGGCGTCGAGCCCCTGGTCGGAGATCAGGACGTCGACGTCGGAGACGTCGCCGAAGCGGGCGAACTGGTCGTCGCCGACCTTCGTGTGGTCGGCGAGCAGGACGACGTGGCGACCGGCCTGGATCATCGCCCGCTTGACCGCGGCCTCGTCGGGGTCGGGCGTCGTCAGCCCGCGGGCGTTCGAGACGCCGTTGGTGCCGACGAACGCGACGTCGACGAGGAGCCCGCGGAGCTGCGAGATCGCCCAGTCGCCGACCGCCGCCATCGTCCGGCTGCGCACGCGGCCGCCGAGCAGCAGGAGGTTGACGTTGGGGCGGGCGGCGAGCGTCGTGGCGATCGCGATCGAGTCGGTGACGACGGTCAGCTCGCGGTCGGTCGGCAGGAGCTCCGCCAGGCGCGAGGTCGTGGAGCCGGCGTCGAGGATCACGGTCGCGGCGTCGCGGAGCTCCTCGAGGGCGCGGCGGGCGATCCGCTCCTTCTCGTCCTGCCGGACGGCGTCGCGCGTGGCGAGCGCCGGCTCGAACCGCAGGCGGTCGACCGGGATGGCGCCGCCGTGGACGCGCCGCAGCAGACCGTGGCGCTCGAGCGCGGTGAGGTCGCGCCGGATCGTCTCGGCCGTGACCCCGAGGTCGGCGGCCAGCGCGGCGACCTCCGCCCGCCCCTGGGCGCGGGCCTGTTCCACGATGCGCTGCTGTCGTTCTTCTGCGTACATGTTGCCTTGAGCCCGTTTGCCTGTGTTTTGATTTGTATCGCAGATCATCGTGTGGCGTCAAGCACACGATGCGCCGAACAACGACAAAACCCGCCGAAGCGGGCAGAAAGCGGACATGAACGGGCATCGCACACCCGAGGCTGGGGCCCGGCGGGCCGCGGTCGGGAGACCGCGGCGCGCCGGAGGATCACCAGGTGCGGTAGACCCGGACCGTCCTCCCGGGGTTCCGGGCGCTGTCGTGCGAGGTCACCGAGATCCGGAACCGGCCGTGTCCGAGACCGGCCGCGAGGCGGACGCTCGCGATGCCCGCGAACCGCTTGCTGACCTGCAGCGCGCGGACGCGTCGGTACGAGACGGCGGTGCGCCCGGCGCGGCGCGTCGCGACGCGCTTCGAGATGAAGATCTGCATCTTTGCGGGCTCGGAGACGCGCCACCGAAGCTGCCGGGGCGTGGCCGACAGCTTCGAGACGACCGGCGGCGTGGTGTCGACGGGGCGCGGCGGGACGACCGCGGCGGGCGCGACCGGGACGACGGGCACGGGCGGGGCGGGCACCGGGGGTTCGACGGGCACGGGCACGGGCACGGGCGCCGGGACGGGCTTCGCCGAGGCGCGCTGCAGCACGTTGATCCATCCGCCGTCCTGACCGCCGTCCTCCGGCGCCACGGGCGGGGCGGAGGAGTACCAGTCGTACCCGATGAAGACGATCGTGCCCTTGCCGTAGGGCACGGTGAAGACGGCATTGCTCGTGCCGTCGGTAGACCGGTAGACCGGCACGGCGCCGGCGGGCAACGTGTCGGTGGTCGCCGGTTCGGTGTCGTCCTGGTACTCGATCGTCGGCGCAGCACCGGCGAACGGGCTGTCCGCCGCCTGCGGGACGAGGTCCCACGAATCGTTGTCGCGCTCCTCGTCGAGCGACCAGCCGAACACGCCGTTGAGGAACGAGCCGTCGTCGGGCGCACCGTCGATGTAGTCGTCGAACACCACGAGGCGCCCTCCGCCGGCGACGTACTCGCGGACCGCCGCGCGGGCGTCGTCGTCGAGATCGGGGTTCAGGGAGTCCTCCTCCTGCTCCGGCATCGCGAAGACGTCCTTGCCGGCCAGCGCCGCGCGGATGCCCGGTCCGTCCGTGGCGGTGAAGCGCGTGACGGTGTCGCCGAAGGACTCGTAGGTCGCGCGGACGTTGTAGCCCTCGTGCTCTCCGTCCTCGAGGACGTCGCTCGTGTCGATGTAGTCGGGGTTGTCGAAGAGCGCCACGCTCGCCGCGTGCGCGGCCGAGGGGACGAGGAAGAAGGCGGTCGTCGCCAGGCCGACGGCGAGGCGACGTCGGCGGACTCGACGGGATGTTGGTGCTGTGGGCATGTGGAGGTGGACTCCTGCGACGCGGGGCCGCTGTTGGGGACGCACCGACCGTATCCGGCGGCTCACGCCGTACACCGACATTTCGTCAAGATCACCCCGAAGATCACCCCGGGGTGGGTGCCCGGAGTCGGGTACGGGCGGGCGATGACGCTCTCCCGCGCCGTGCCGATCCTCACCGTCGGCGACCTCCGCGCCGCCGTCGCCTGCTATCGCGCCGTCCTCGGCGTCGACGTGCTGATGGACCACGGATGGATCGTGACCCTCGGCTCCGCGGGCGGCGGCGCGCAATTCAGCCTGATGGAGGCCGACGAGACCGCGCCGGTCACCCCGACCGCGTCGCTGCAGGTCGACGACGTCGACCGGGCCCACGGGGAGGCCGTGCGGGCGGGCCTGCAGATCGTGCACCCCCTGACCGACGAGCCCTGGGGCGTACGGCGGTTCTTCCTCCGCGACGCGTCGGGCAACGTCGTCAACGTGCTCGCACACGCGGCGTAGCCGCCGACCCGTCCGAGGCGGTCGGCCGCGGTCGCCGGCGAGGGGCGCGCCGGCAGGGCCGCCCCGGCTACGGCGCGCCGGTCGTCCCGGACGTCGCCGGGGCCCCGACCGCAGCCGGGTCCGGCGTCGTCGGCGTGGGGCTCGACGTCGTGCCCGCCGCCGCCCCGGAGGACGCGCTGCGCCGGGCGAAGGTCCGCGCCAGGGCGTACATCTCGCGCGGGGTCAGGTCGTCGCCGAGGGTGTTGCTGATCCAGTAGGTGGCGCCCGGGCTCTGCCAGAACAGGCGACGGATGCGCCCGCCGTCGTACTGGACCTTCCACGTGCGACCCGCGAGCCGGACGGTGCCGGAGGCGAGCTTCAGGATCGGCGGGTCCTTCCACGTCGTGCCCTCGACGCCGTAGTACTCGCCGGCGTCCTGCGTCTGCACGACGATGCGGTACGCGGGCCACTTCGGACGGCGCTTCTTGTCGAGGATCTCGTAGCCGCGGGACGCCTCGGACTCGTAGACGCCCGCGCTCAGGCGGGCGGTCGGTGCCCAGATCGGCAGGCCCGAGGTCTGCGAGCCGACGAGCGACGCGACCTGCTCAGCGCCCGGCTTGTCGGCGATCATCGTGGGCGGGAGCGCCGTGGTCGGGCGCCGCTTCCGGCGCTTCGCGCTCGACGACCCGGATCTCGACGCCCCGGCCTTCGCGGTCGACCCCGACGACGACGGCTTCGCCTTCTTCTCCTTCGGCGGATCCATGAACTGCCGCCGGGCCCGGGCGAGCGCCTCGGGGGTGGTGGCGACGCCGCCGTCGGCCGTGAACGTCGTCGCGAGCTTGACCCGCTTGGTGGGCTTGCCGGCGACGCCGACGAGGAGCTTCGCGATCCGCAGGAACTGCCGGTTCCCCTGGATCGTCGACTGCACGAACGGCTCGATCGCCCCGAGCAGCCCGCCGGTGAGGGCGTCCTGCGCGTCGACCTGGGTCCGCATGTCGGCGAGGAAGTTCGCCTGCCGCGCCTCGCGCGTGATGTCGCTGTCGGCGTGCCGGAAGCGGACGTACGCGAGCGCGTCCTGCCCGCAGAGCAGCTGGTACCCGGCGGGCTGGTCGATCTGGGCGTACCCGGCGCCGGGGGCGACGAGGTATTTGCGGTCGACGTCCGTGTAGATGCAGCCGAGCTCGTTGACGGCCTTCGAGAACGCGTCGAAGCGGATCGCGACGACGCCGTTGATCCGGAACGGGTCCTGCGGGGTGCCGAGGAGGCTCGTGCGGATCGTCTTCGTCAGCACCTTCGGCCCGTTGCCGAGCGCCCACGCGGCGTTGAGCTTCTGCGGCGCGGTGCCGTACCCGACGATCGGGACCTCGAGGTCGCGCGGCAGCGACAGCATCGTCGTGGCGTTAGCCTCCGGGTCCAGGCGGACGAGCATCATCGTGTCCGACCGGCTCGGCGTGCCCTTGCCGTCGGCGTACCGGTGGTCGAGGCCGGTCAGGAGCAGCGTCTGCGGGCTGCCCGGGTTCGCCGTCGGATCGGTCTCGGGTGCGTCGGCCGTCGGGAACGGCTTCGGCTTCGGGACCTTGCTGACCCCGATCTCCGCCGTGGCCGCGACCGCGCCGCCGCTGAGCACCACGACGAGCAGCCCCGAGAGCGTCAGACGCATCGCGAGGCGTCGTCCCGGACGCGGGATCGGTGATCGCGGGAACGCCTCCACGACGTGGTATTGGAGCACGAAGGCCGGATCCCTCGTCGCAGTGGCGCGCCGACGCTCCCGGCGCCGGCGCGCCGCCGCTCGTCAGGCGGACGGCTGCGGGGTCGCCCCCGGCGTGCCGCCCGGGGCGTCCTGCACCGGCGGCGGGGGCCCGGGCGGCAGCATCCCGAACGGCGGTCCACCGGACCGGCCGCCCGAGGCGAGACGACCGCGGCGTGCGGCCCGCCGACGCGACTGCACCCACTTCCGGCGCCGGCGCGCCGCGGGGAGCTGCCGCGCGACGTCGACGTAGGCCCGCAGCAGGAACCGCTCGCGAAGGACGGCCCAGCCGAGCGCCAGGATCTCGTAGCCGACGATCGACGGGGCGTTCCGGGCGAAGCCGCCGGGCGTCTCGTTCTTGATGACCATCAGCAGCCGGTTGCGGAACTGCAGCCGGCGGTGCGCCTCGTCGACGAGGTTGCGGGTCGACGGGCTGTAGAAGCGCTTGTGCCAGGCGACCGCGCGCGGCTCGTAGCGGGCCTCCCACCCGAGCAGCTGCGCGCGCCACGCGAGGTCCGCGTCGGTCGCCCAGAGGCCCATGTCCTCGTCGAGGACCTCGAGCCCGATGGCGCACTCCTCGAGGCACTCGCGGCGGTACAGGACGCACGCGCCGTCGCCGCCGAAGACCGGCCCCGCGCGGGTGTAGCGCTCGGGAGACTCGCCGTGGCCGACCAGCCCGTTCTTGCGCCGGCGGTCGATCGTCATGCCGGCGGCGTCGAGCTCGTCCAGGCGCTTCTCGGGCTCCATGCCCGTCGCGCGCATCAGGCGCGGGACGACGGATCCGAGCGTCGGGCTGAAGAGGTGTGGTCGCAGCGCCTCGAGGAACCCGGGCTCCAGGACGCAGTCGGCGTTGCACCAGAGGATCCAGTCGCCACCGCACGCCGCGAGGCCCGCGTTCATCGCCGCGGCGTACCCGCGGCGACGCGTCAGCCGCAGGCGACGGGCGCCGTGCTGCTCGGTCAGCTCCGGCGTCGCGTCCGTGCACGCGTTGTCGATGACGACGACCTCGTCGGCCCCCTGCGCGCACGCAGCGGGCAGCGACCACTTCAGGAGCGGCGCCTCGTTGACGGAGAGGATCAGGATCGTGACGCGGCTCACGAGAGCACGAAACGGTAGACGGCGGCCGTCTCTTCGGCGGCGCGGTCCCACGAGAAGCCGCTCGCGCGCGTGCGCCCGGCGGGGCCGTACGCGGCGCCGCGGTCGACCACGTCGTGCAGTCCGCGGGCGAGGTCCTCGACGTCCAGGGGGTCGAACAGGGCGGACGCGCCGCCGGCCGTCTCGCGCAGCGAGGGGATGTCGCTGCAGGCCACGGGGATGCCGCGGACCATCGCCTCGAGGACGACGAGCCCGAAGCCCTCGAACAGCGACGGGTGGACCAGCGCGGTGGCGCCGCGCAGCAGCGCGTCGAGCTCGGCGTCGGGCAGGTACCCCGGCAGCTCCGCGCCCCGCGCCCGGAGTCCGTGGGCCAAGCGGCCCTCCGGCGTGTCGGCGGGATGGGTGCCGCCGGCCCCGACGATCACGAGCCGGTGGGGCAGGCCCGAGAGCCGCCACGCGTCGGCCAGGCGCTCGAGGTTCTTCTTCGCGCGGAGGTCGCCGATCGCCAGGAGGTACGGGCGGTCCGGGTCCTCCCCGGGTGCCCCCGCCGCGGCGGACCGCCCCGCCACGGAGACCGGGACCGCCGGATCGACCGCAGCGGTCGTCGCCTCCGTCGTGAGCGGCAACGACGGCCCGTTGGGGACGACGTGGACGCGCCCGGGGTCGGCGCCGTAGCGCTCCAGGACGTCGTCGGCGGTGGCCCGCGAGACGCAGATCACGGCCTCCGCGGACAGCACCGCGCGGCGGGTGAACGTCCGGTACTTCCAGCCGGTCCGCGGGGCGAAGTCGTCGGGGTGGGTCTCGAACGCCAGGTCGTGGACCGTCACGACGCCCGGGCAGGGACGGACGAGCGGCAGGAAGCAGTTCGGCGCGTGGAGGAGGTCCGGTCGTCCGGCGCCGCGCGCCCAGAGCCTGGCGGGCCAGCCGACCTGCTCCCACGCGATCTCGGGCAGCCGCCCGCCCCCGGCGTACGGCACGACGCGGACGTCGTCCCGCCGGGCGAGGGCCCCGAGGAGGTCTGCGGCGTATCGCCCCCAGCCGCGGAGGTCGGCCCGGAACGCGTCGCGGGCGTCGAATGCGGCGCGGAGCGTCACCACGGAAGGATCCCACGTCACGGCGCGAACGCGTCTAGCATGGCCTTTCCGCATGGCTGAGTCCTCCACCACCACGCCGGAGCCCGCAGGCTCCGTGCGCATGTTCGACATCGACATCGAGCTCGACACGCCGGGCGCGATGCTCGACCGGATCACGTCGTGGGTCTCGGACTACCGCCGGGCGCCGCGCCCGGAGCGCCACACGCGGCGGGTGATGTACGCGAACGCGCACGTGCTCAACCAGACCCACATGGTCCCCGAGCTGCGGCGCATCCTGCGCACGTCGGACCTCGTGTACTGCGACGGCTACGGCGTCCGGCTCGCCGCGCGCCTGCTGGACGTCGAGAGCCCGCACCGGATGACGGGCGCGGACTGGATCTGGGACCTCGCCGCGCTCTGCGAGGAGCGCGACCTCTCCCTGTACCTCCTGGGCTCCGACCACGGCATCGCCGCCCGCGCCAGCGAGCAGCTGCGGGTCAAGCACCCGGGCCTCCGGATCGTCGGCACCCACCACGGGTACTTCGACCCCGACTCGCCGCACGGCGAGCGCGTGCTGGAGGACATCGAGGCGACGACCCCCGACATCGTCCTGATCGGCATGGGCAGCCCGAAGCAGGAGCTGTGGGCCGACGCCGTCGCCGATCGCTCGCCGTCGCCGGTCCTGTGGACCGTCGGAGCGCTCTTCGACTACGTCTCCGGCCAGGTCCCCCGCGCCCCGTCGTGGCTCGCCGACAACGGCTGGGAGTGGATCTTCCGCCTCGCCGTGGAGCCCCGTCGCATGTGGAAGCGGTACCTGCTCGGCAACCCGGCCTTCCTGGTCCGCGTCGCCGACGAGGGCCAGCGCCGCAGCGCCGCGGCGCGCGCGGCCTCGGCGTCCTCGTAAGGACGGGATCGCGGTCGCGTCGTCGGGGCGGGGTCACGGCCGCGTCGTCGGGCCGGGTCCGCCGTCGCGTCGGAGGGACGGGATCGCCGACCCGGTCGCTACCGTCGACGCGTGCTCCACCTCCGCATCGTGAGCGAGCCCACGCGCACGGAGGCCGTCGCGGAGCTCCTGGAGCGCGACGACGCCACGACGAACGTCGTCGTCCTGGCCGGGGCGTGCCGGCAGCCCGCCGGCGACCTGGTGCTCTGCGACGTCGCCAACGAGGACGCCAGCCTGCTGCTGGCCGACCTGCGGGCGCTCGGCGTGACGGAGGACGGGGCGATCGCCGTGGAGCGCGTCGAGCTCGCGGACTCCCCGGCGGCGCGGCGGGCGACGAAGGACGCGCCGGGCGAGGAGTCCGACGCGGTGGTCTGGGAGGCGGTGCAGGCCCGAAGCCGCGAGGAGTCGCGCGTCTCGTGGTCGTACGTGACGTTCATGGCCCTCGCCGCTGCGATCGCGCTCTCGGGACTGATGACCGACAGCGCGATCCTGATCGTGGGCGCGATGGTCGTCTCCCCGGACTTCGGGCCGCTCGCGGGGCTCTGCGTCGCGGTCGACGCCCGCCGCGGGTCCGAGGCCCGGGCGGCGCTGATCACCACCGCCGTCGGACTGGTGATCGCGATCGGCGTGGCGGCGGCGCTCGCGGAGCTGATCGTGCAGCTCGACCTGACCCCCGACGCGTTCGACTTCGACCGTGGCCTGTCGTCGATCATCTCCCGCCCCGATGCCTTCACGGTGATCACGGCGCTGGCCGCGGGCGCCGCCGGGATGCTGTCGCTCCTGACCGCGAAGTCCGGGGCGCTGGTCGGCGTCCTGATCTCGGTGACGACGATCCCCGCGTCGGCACAGATCGGCCTGGCCGCCGCGTTCCGCGAGTGGGACTCGGCCGGTGGCGCCGCGGTGCAGCTCGCGTCGAACGTCGTCCTGGTCGTCCTCGCCGGCAGCGCGACGCTCCTCGTCGTCCGGGCGTCGTACGCGAGACGGCGTCGTCGGCACCAGGCGGGACGGGCGGCGCGGCCGTCGGAGTGACCCGGGGTGGGGCCGGCCGGGTCCGTCCGCCGCACGCGGTCGAGACCACCGGTCCCGGTCCGGCGGTCAACGCTGGTCGCTCACCGACCACCCTCGACCGCGGTCCCACCGGCCGGACGCCCAGCCCCGGTCCCGAGGTCACCGATGGTCGCCCACCGACCGGGAATGACCGCGGCCCCGCCGACCGGCGGCCCGGCCCAGGTCCCGAGGTCAAAGATGGTCGCCCACCGACCGGGAATGACCGCGGCCCCGCCGACCGGCGGCCCAGCCCAGGTCCCGAGGTCACCGATGGTCGCCCACCAACCGGAGATGACCTCGACACCGCCGACCCACCGACCACCGTGGACCGCGGCCCCGCCGACCGGCCACCCGACCCGTCCCGCGTCCTCCTAGAACCCCTTCTCGCGGGACGGGTTCCCGGTGATGTGGAGCAGGTTGCGCCGCGCGGCCTCGCCGTAGGGCTCCGGGTGCGGCTCGACCAGGCGGTCCGAGGCCGTGCGCGGGACCTTCCGGTCCTCGGCGGGCGGGAGCTGCATCCGCCACACGCCGAACTGGTCGTTCTGGAGGATCGGCCGGCCCACCGCCCACCGCGGGGGCGGCACGGGCTTCCCGGTCTCCATGTCGAGCTTCAGGCCGAGCACGTAGTCGGCCCGCTTCCCGAGCGGCGCGACGGAGTAGGTCGTGGTGCTCGAGACGGGGTCGGTCGTCGCGACCGGATGGTCCTTCGCGAGGAACAGCGTGGCCCACAGCTGGGTCCCGGTGGCCGGGATGTCGATGAGCACGGAGCGACCCTTCGGGATCTGCGGGCTCCAGCGGACGACGTCGAACAGCTGCGGCGTCACGTTCGGATTCGTGTCGACGACCTGGTCCTTCGACGCCGAGTACGCGGGCGCGCCCCAGGCCAGCAGCAGGACGCCGCCGAGCGCCGCGGGGACGACCCGGCGCGCGGACCAGCGGGGCGCCGGTCCGGCCGGGGGCGCCGCAGCGGCGGTCGCCGCCGGTGCTGGGGCGTCCACGGCGGGGTCGGCCGACGCCGCTGCGGACCCGGGCGAGGCCGGCCCGCGGTCGTCGGCCGCGACGCCCTCCGCCGACGTCCCGGCCGCCGCGCCCCCGCGCGCCCCCGCCACCAGCGCGACGAGCCCGCCGAGGGCCAGCGGCAGCAGGATCAGCGCGGTGAACGTGACGTGCTTGTAGTCGACGTACTCGGCGGTCCCGCGGCCGCGCAGGATCACGTCGAGGACGAGGAGCAGCGCGGCGAGCGCGAGCCAGGCGATGCCCGCGCGCCGGCCGGTCCGCCAGAGCGTGAGCACGGCGATCGCCGCCATCGCGACGGGGACGATCCAGGCGTTGTTCGCGAGTCCGTACGCGGCGCCGTGCGGGGGGAAGACGTTGATGTCGCCCTGCCAGAACGGCGTGTCGCCGAGGAACTGGGTGAGCACCCCGGCGAGCTTCGCCAGCGCGCCCGCCACCGAGATGCCGAAGAAGAGCACGACCAGCGGCCAGAAGCGCCGCAGCCGGCGCCGGACCCCGGCGGGGATCCGCGGACGTTTGCGGGCACCGACGGCGATCGCCGCGATCACGAGCACCGCGTAGGGCAGCGTCGTCGGGTACGCGATCAGCGAGAGGACGAGGAAGAGGATCGTCAGCGCGCCGGCGCGGGGATCGTCCTCGGTCAGCCAGACCCAGGCGAGCGCCAGCGCGGGCAGCATCAGCGCCGCCCCGTAGAGCTGGTTGTAGTACGGGTGCAGCGCGCTGTAGAGCACGGACGCGGAGCCGCCGACGAGCAGCGCGACGAGCCCGGCACCCCACCCCGGCAGGCGGTGCGCGGCGGCGGCGAACAGGCCGGCCCCGAGCGCCGCCCCGGCCGTCAGGAGCGCCACGAACGGGGCGAACATCTCGATCGGGCCGGAGCGCCCGACCTCGATCGCGGCACCGAACGGGTGGAAGATCGGGATGCGCCCGCTCCATGCGGCGGGGATCTTGTCGAGCGCGGTCTGCGTGTGGACGCCGAGCGGGTAGGCCTCCTGCAGGTACCAGGCGACGCCGATCACCTGGTGGGCGTCGGGGTTCGTCCCCGGCACCGTCAGGTAGCCCGCGTGGACGAGCGGCAGCAGGGTCAGCAGCGCTGCGCCGCCGGCCCCGACGAGGATCGCCAGGCTCGCCGGCCAGTCCGCCTTCGGGACCTGCGCGCGGCCTGCGCGGAACGTCCAGACGCAGAGCGCGAGCGAGAGCAGCAGGAAGACGATCGTCGCCACGGGCGGCCGGAGGGCGCAGAGCGCGAGCACCGTCAGTCCGAGCGTGCTGCCGGCCAGGCCGAACGGCAGGATCAGGACGGGCCACCAGCGCCCGAGGCGACGCGGGGTCAGCAGGCGCGCCAGCGCGAGACCGGGCACGAAGAGCACGAAGCCGGCCGCCCCGACCGCCCGCACCGTCTGCTCGACGAGGTTGACGCTCCACTGCGGGTTCTCGAGCTTCGCGGCGAACACGGCCGCGAGAGCCAGCGTCGCGAGCAACAGGAGCCCGGTGGCGAGCCAGGAGGTCGCGGCACGGTCGGGACCGTACGCCGGCTCCGCGGCCGCCGCGGAGGTCGCGGGCGGCGTCGTGTCCACGCCACCGCCGGGCTCCTCGTGGAGCTCCGGCGGGGCCGGGGCGATCGGGTCGGCGCGCTGCACCCGACGCAGCGTACGCAACGGACCGTGGCCGCGAGGAACCGGGCGGACCGTAATCCCCATCGGTATTCAGGTAAATTGCGCGGCCTCATGCTGCGCTCCGCCCGCACCTTCGCCCCTCCAGCAGTGGCGCTCGCCCTCGTCCTCGCCGGATGCGGGGGTGGGGACGACGACCAGAAGACGGTCGCCGCCGACGTCCCGGGCACGACCGCCGCGGCCCCGGCTACCGACGCGAAGGCCGTGAAGGCCCAGCGGTCGGCCCCCGGCGGCGTCGTCGAGCGCTACATCGCGGCGTTCACGAAGGGCGACGGCAGGACCGTGTGCGAGCTCTACACGGCGTCGTACCGCGCGAAGGTGGCGCAGGCCTCCAAGGACACCTGCGCGAAGGGCATCGACGTCGCCTACCAGTCCGGGGGCGGGTCCGACCAGTTCCAACAGTCCCTCAACGGGCTGAAGGTCGCGTCGGCCACCGAGAAGGGCGACGACGCCCTCGTCACGCTCGTCTCCACCGGCGGCGCCGGTGGCGCCACCAGGACCGGGCTGACGATGCGCCTGCGCAAGGAGCGCGGCGCGTGGCGGATCGCCCAGCCCCACACGAAGTAGGGAGCGCCTCCGCGGCACCCGGCCGTCGGGGCGCGCAGCCACGGGCCGCGTCGCCCGACGCGGACCGCGACTGCACGCCCTACGGCGCCTTCACCCCGCCGGTCCCCGGGATCGGCGTGCCGCCGGGCGGTCCGGGTCGGCTGCCGTCGCGGCCGACCAGCGGCGTCTGCGCGGCACCGAGGACCGGACCGCCGGGAACCCTCGCCCCGTAGACGGCGCCCTCGAGCGGCGACCACGAGCCTCCCGGGAAGTACTTGCCGGTGACCGCGGTCGCACCCGTGATCCCCGTCCCCTCCGGGATCAGGTTCTCGGGCAGGAACTGCGGCTGCACGATCGTGAAGAAGGGCGCGCCCCGGGTCCGGGCGTTCCGGAGCCACGGACCGGTGATCGCGTCGGTGAACGCGCGGGGCCGGTCCAGGCGGGCTCGGACGTCCTTCGGGTCCGAGCCGTCCCGGAACGCCTCGTTCAGCGCGAGCCCGGCGGTGTACCCCTGGAGCCCGGCGATCGACGGGCGCTCGCCGGAGAACAGGAGGGGCAGCACGGTCGCGTACGCCTCGCCGTCCTTCGAGTTGATCCGGACCGCGCCCGGCGAGCTGATCGTGCCCTGGAGCCCGGCCGCGCCGCTGTCGATGATCAGGCGCTCGTCGAAGAGGTCGCCGGAGGTCAGCACCTGCGACGTCGTCTTCTCCCCGAGGCCGGCGAGCAGCGTCGAGAGGCGGTCGCGGTCGCCGCTGATGACCGACGAGACGACGCGGTCCGAGCGGGTCGCCCGCCGGAACGCGGCCTGGTCGGGGTCCGTGACGACGTCGATCGCGACGCCGGTCCCCCGCAGGCCCTCCCGGATCCCGGCGAGGAGGTCGTCGTAGCCGACGGCGTTCCCGGCGCGGATCACGCTGAGCCGGCGGGGGGCGTCCGTCCGGACCCGGAAACCCTGGTCCTTCACGTACTGCCCGAGCGCGAGGCCCTCGTCGCGCGGGTCCGGCGCGAGGCGGTACGTGGACCGGCCGCCCGCGATCGGGGCGTCGGGGTCGGCGACGACGGTCGGCAGGTCGCCCGCGGCACGGATCGCCCCCCCGGCGCCGGCGCCGCACGGGGCCGCCAGGACGACGGCGCCCTCGGACCGGGCGTCGCGGACGACCGCGGCGGCGCGGTCGGCGGAGCCCTGGTCGTCGACGGTCCGCAGGACGAGCTTGCGGTGGCCGTCGAGGCCACCCGACGCGTTCAACCGGCCGACGCCGAGCGCCACGCCCTGTGCCTGCGCGCGGCAGCGTCGGGCGTCGACGCCCGAGAGGTCGGCCGTCTGGATCGCCAGGCGCGGCTTCGGGCCGCCCGTGGTGGTGTCGCCGACCTGGAGCGCGACCGGGGTGGCCGGCTGTTGCCCCCCGACCTTCGTGTACGCGAACCACGTCCCGGCGGCGGGCAGCCGGACATCGGCGCTCCACGCGTCGCGCGGCCCCTTGCGGAGGGTCGCGCGGACCGTGCCCTGCGAGCAGGCGCACCGGAGCTCGACGTCGATGGACCGGACGCGGCCCTCGGCCGGCCCCTCGTTCAGCGCGGTCGGCTCGACGACGACGCGGTTCTGCCCGGGCTGGGCCGGCGCGACGGTGACGCGCAGCAGGTCGCCACCACCCGCCGCGGTGGCCAGCGCGGGACCGCCGAGGATGTTCCCGCGCTGCGAGGCGACGGGCTGCCCCTGTCCGGGCACGAGCCCGGCGAGGATCGCCGCGGCCGCGACGACGAGGAGCGCGAGGCCGGCCTCGACGCGCAGGAGCAGCCGCGACCGGGTGGGCAGCGCGGTGCCGACGTCGACCCCGCGAAGCCGCCGCCAGGTCAGGCCGCCCAGGAGGACGGCGGCGGCCGCGAGGACGATCTTCACGATCAGGAGACGCCCGTAGTCGCTCCAGCGCAGGAAGTACCAGCCGTCGACCTCGCGCAACGCGGCGATCGTGCCGGTCACCGCCAGGACGCCGGTCGCCGCGACGGCCGCGGGCGCGTAGGCCTTGAAGGCGCGCACCCGGTCGCCGCCGAGCAGGACGAGCGCGACGAGGCCGCCGAGCCAGACGCCCGCCGACAGGCCGTGCAGGGCGCCGACGACCATCGGGAACACCGTCGAGCCGCGACCACCCTGGACGTGCCCGTCGATGCCGTAGCCGATCAGGCCGATCACCCCGGCGGTCAGCAGCAGGACGTCCGCTCGCGGGAGGTCCCCGCCGCGGCGGCGCCACGCCGCGACGCGGAGGGCGGGGAGGCCGATCAGGGCGATCAGGACGAGGCGGGCGAGCGCGACCCGCCCGTTGGCGTTGCCGGTGAGCAGGGCGAGCGACGGGTCGCCGATGCCGGCGGTCGCGAGCACCGCCACCGCCTCGGCGGCCCCGAACAGGGCAAGCGCCAGGGCGATCGCGGAGAGCCGGCGCCAGCGGGTGTCGGCGGCGAGCCGGGCGGCGGCCGTCGGGACGTGGCCGGCGCGGGCCTCGAGGCGCCGCAGCAGCGCGCCGCCGAGGAGCACGGCGACGCCGAGGATGCCGAGCCAGCGGACGATCGTCGCGAAGGCGCCGTCGGACGCGGAGTCCTCGTCGCCGCGGCCGCCGGTCGCGGTCGACCCGGGGCCGGCGAGGCGCTCGGCGCCGGGCGGCGGCGCGCCCTTCGCGCCGTCGACGCCGAAGCGGAACGAGCCGCTGGTCGTGTGGCCGTCGGAGCCGAGGGCGACCCAGCGCACCTCGTAGACGGCGGAGGAGAGCTTCGGGAGCTTCAGCCGGAGGCCCGAGGACCCCGCGAGCTGCGGGGTCGCCCGGACGACGCGGCCCTCCGGGGCCGAGCCGATGCGGCGCACCTCGATCGACGACCCGCGCGGGATGACGTCCTCCGTCATGGCGAGACGGATCTCGCTCGGGACGGTCTGCGTCGCGAGCCCGCCCAGGGGGGAGGACTGCACCAGCGAGGGATGGGCCGCAGCTGCGGCCGGGAAGATCAGGAGGAGCGCCAGCACGGCAGCGGCCGCGGTGGAGATCCACCGCGGCCGCTGTGCGCGACGCCCACGAACGGGCGTGGGCATCGTCGGGGGCGCTAGAAGCGCACCTTCACCGCGCGCTTGACCGTCGTCTTCCCGACCTTGCCGGAGACCGTGACGGTGTAGCTGGTCCTTGCCTTCAGCTTGGCCTTGCCGCGCTTCAGGGTCCACGAGCCGGTCTTGTTCAGCTTCAGCGACTTCGCCTTCGCCGTCGCGACCGTCTTCCTGCCGGCCTTCACCACGATCTTCACCTTCGTGAAGCTCGCGTTCTGGGCCTTGACCTTGACCTTCGCGGACGTCTTCGTCCGCAGCGTCTTCAGCGCCTTCTTCAGCGACGCGGCGCTGAGGGCGGGCTTCTTCGCCGACTTCGGCGTGTCGGCCGGGACCTCGGGCAGCGGCGCCTGACCCTTCGGCGAGATGCCCTTCGGGGTCACCCACACCATCGAGTGCGGCTTGTAGAACCCGCCGTCCTTCGTGCCGGGCCAGTCGCGACGGTTGAAGTTGATGCCCAGGGCACCCGTCTTCTCGTCGCGGAAGTCCTCGTCGTAGGACAGCTTGCCGTCCTTGTCGATGTTCACCAGGTAGTACCGGTGGTCACCGTCGACGCCCGTGCGGGAGACGAAGTAGTCCGAGAACACCAGACGCGTCGGAGCGCCCGAGGCCGTGTAGCTGTGGTTGTCGAGCGCCGCCCAGTGGGGACCACCGGTCGTCGGGTCGTTGACCTTCAGCGTCGAGATCTGCGTCGGGCAGTCCGCGACCTTCTGGCCCTGCGCGAGCTTGTACACCGCGCGCTGCGCCGACAGGTCGACCTTGCCGTCACCGTCGGTGTCGATGCCCTTGGTCAGGTCGCACGCGACCTTGCCGTCCTGCGCCGACTTGATCAGGTCCTGGATGTCCAGGTCGTAGAGCTCCTTCGTGGCACCCTGGTCGAAGTAGTTGTCCGACCCGGGGTTGCGGCCCTGGACCGCCCGGAAGAACCACTTGTTGTCCCGCGACACCTGGTGCCACGCACCACCGGCGCAGTCGCCGGGCTGGTCGAGGAACTTCGAGACGTCGTCCTTCGTGTTCAGGTTCGACAGGCCGTCGTCCCAGACCTGGATCCACTTGTCCGACGCGTCGCCCTTGAGCTTCGTCACGTCCGGGGTGAAGAACACGCCACCGCCGCACATCGAGCCGGCGAAGACGCCCTTGGACTCCAGCGTGTTGGGGTAGTCCTTCGTGGTCGGCCAGGTCTTGGCGTTCTCCATGATCCCGTAGTTCTCGTGCGCCCGCTGGGCCGGCTCGCGCCACCCCTTCGGGACGTGCGCGACCGACGTCAGGCGCGGGGCGCCCGGGTTGGAGGTGTCCCACGAGCGGATCGTCGGACGGAACGCGTACTTGTCCAGCGTCTTGACCGGGTCGAGCACGATCTCGCGCGGCTCGGCGTAGTCGGACGTGATCATCGTCTTCAGGTCCTGGCGGATCTGGATGCCGTGCGGGTTGGCGCACGTGCCCAGCGGCCGGGCCTCCTGCGTGGAGCACGGCTCCGGGACGCCGCCGGCGTTCTTGCCGGCGCCGCCCGCGGCCAGGACGTTGCCGCCCGGCGTGACGGACTCGACGACGAGGCCCTTCTCCTTGTCGGGCTTGAAGACCGCGATCGCGCCCGGCGAGCCGCCGAAGTTCGCGACCGGGCCACCCATGTACGTCCCGATGAAGCGGCCGTCACCGACCGCGTCGTACGCGTCCGGGATCGAGTAGCCGACGCCCGTGAGCGGGATCTGGTTGGTCAGCTTGATGTTCGGGATGTCGTCGACGTTCAGCACGTGCGTGGTCGACGCGAACAGGGCGCCGGCGATGATCGGGTCGCCGTCCTCCCACTCGTACTGCATGTGGTGCGGCTCGTTCTCCACGCCCCACGGCAGCGGCAGCTGCACGAAGTTGACGACCTTGCCGTAGTCGTCGTTCTCGGAGCCGTCGGTGTTGTACTTGCGCACGTCGACGACCTGGAAGCCGTCGAGCCCGGGGAGGAACTGCGGCCCGAGCAGCTCGAGCAGGCCCTGCGGGTTGATCGTCGCGTTGTTGACGAGCTTCGAGATCACGTCGGCGTTGACGTCGGCGGCGTTCTGCTTGCCCGACCACACGACGTTGTACTCCGGCTTCGCCCGCGGATCCGGGAACGCCTTCCGGGCGGCGTCCTTCTGTGCGTTGGTGGCGCCCGGCTTGACGGCGATCGCGTAGAGGTCGCGGTACTTCTGCTGCGCGGCCTTCCAGGCGGCCTCGGCCTTGTCGCGCTTCTCGATCGCGCCGGGGATCGTGTTGTTGTCGACCGACCCGATCTTCGTCGCCCGCGACAACGTGTTGGCCAGGAACTCCGCCGAGATCGGCGTGTCCGACGGACCGGCCGACGCCGACCGGGTCGAGGTGATCGCGAGCACCGCACTGAGCGCCGCGACGGCGGCCACGAGGGCCGCGAGGCTTCGGCGTCCCCGTGGGAACGCCCTCCAAATCGCTTGCATCTGGTCCTTGGGGGTCAGCGCCGGATGAGGCGCGTCGGTCGTGAGAGACGGTCGTCGAAGGCCCGGCCGGACCGAAAGCTGATTCATGGATCAACTTCCAGCCTTTTGGACGCTTGTCGGACTCGGATCGCTATTATGCACATTCCATACCGGGTTTACGCTTTTCGTTTACCCGGCACTCAGGGAGACCCCGATGGCGCGCTGACGCGCCGTCAGGTCGCCGCGGAAGACCCCTTGAACGCCACGCCCACCACCGAATCGGTTCCCGCGCCCGCCCCCGCGTCGCGCGTACCGGACCGCCGGGAGCCCACGGCCTCCCGCCCAGGCCCCGGGGCCCGCGTGCTCGCCGGCGCGGCCGACCGACTACGCCGCTGGGGCGGCATGGTCGCGCTGTTCGGCGCGGTGCTCCGTGCGCTCGCGACGCCCCCGTTCGCGTGGCGCCGCGAGTTCGTGATCGCCTGCATCGAGCTCCTGCGCTCGTCGTTCTGGCCGATCGCGATCTCCGTCGCGGTCTTCGGGTTCTCCGGCCCGGGGCTCCAGGCCGGCAACTTCCTCGAGGCGTTCGGCTCGACCGACCGCTCCGGCGGCTTCATGGTCGTCGCGATCGTCCGCGAGTTCGGGACCTTCGTGACCGCCGCGGTGGTGGCCGGGATCGTCGGCACGATGCTCACCGCCGAGCTCGGCACGCGCCGCGTCCGCGGGGAGATCGACGCCCTCGAGAGCCTCGGGGTCGATCCCGTCGCGGCGATCGTCGCCCCCCGCACCCTCGCGCTCGTCGTGATGCTGATGGTGCTCGACGTCTTCGCGCTCGTCTTCGGCGTCGCCGGCGGCTACGTGGCCTCGGTCGGCGTCCTCGACGGCACCACCGGGGCGTTCGTCTCGTCGTTCATGGCCAACGCGACGTTCCTCGACCTGCTGGGCAGCGTCGTCAAGGTCGGCATCTTCGGCCTCCTGATCGGGATCATCAGCTCCTGGTACGGCCTGCACGCCAGCGGCGGCGCCCACGGGGTCGGCCGGGCCGTCAACCGGGCGGTCGTCGGCTCGCTGATGGCGATCTTCGTCGTCAACCTCGTCTACACCCAGTGGTTCCTCGCCACGTTCCCGGAGGTCAACGTCCTCCGATGAGCGCGACCGAGCAGCCCCCGCGGGACCGCATCGACAGCTCCGTGCCGCGGGCCGGGTACCCGGGCGGACCGGGCGAGGCCGGCAACGCGACCCGACGCCGTCGCGGGCTCGGCGTCAGCCTCGACGAGACCGTCGACGCGACGAAGGTCCGCGGGTTCTTCCCGCTGATGGGCGAGCTGACGACCTTCGGCGGCGAGCTCGTCCGCGAGATCCCGCGCGTCCGCAGGCTCGGCGCCGAGACCGTCCGCCAGGCCGCGCTGATCGCGTCGGGCTCGGTCCTCGTGATCATGGCCGCGGCGTTCTTCGCGGGCGGCTCGTGCGGGCTGGAGTCGACCGCACTTGCGCGCGCGTTCGGCTTCGACCCGATCGCCGGCGGCTTCTCCGCGTGGTGCAGCCTGCGCGAGGTCGTCCCGTTCGTCTTCGGCTACATCCTGGCCGCGAAGGTCGGCTGCGGGATCGTCGCGGAGCTGGGCGCCATGCGGGTCTCGGACGAGGTCGACGCCCTCGAGGCCATGGGCACCCGGTCGCTCGCGTACCTCGCCGTCACCCGGCTGGTCGCCTGCTTCGTCGTCCTGCCGATCGCGTACCTGCTCGCGCTCGCGAGCTCGTTCGTCGCCGCCTACCTGATGTCGGTCGTCCGCTTCGGCGACGTCTCCCCCGGCACCTGGAAGCTCTTCTTCCTCTCGTTCCAGGACGAGTGGGACGTCCTCTTCTCCGTCATCAAGGGCATGGTGATCAGCGCGTGGGTCGTCCTCGTCGCGCTGTTCTACGGCTCGCGCGTCCGGGGCGGACCGGTCGAGGTCGGGATCGCGACCGCCCGCTCGATGGCCGTCTCGGTCGTCGGCGTCACCACCATCTCGATGCTCGGCACGCTGGTCTTCTGGGGCGCCAACAGCAGGATCCCGATCGGATGAGCGGCCGGTCACCCCAGCGCGTCCGGGCGACCGCCGGCGGCCTCGTCGCCGTGGTGGTCGTCGGCGGCCTCGTCGTGCTCCGCCCGTGGGAGGACGACGACGGCCCGCGCATCACGGCGATCTTCGACGCCGTCCCCGGCCTGGTCGAGGGCGCGCAGGTCCAGCGCGGCGGCGTCGACGTCGGCACGGTCGAGAAGATCGGCCTCGACGGCGACCGCCCCCGCGTCGTCGTGCGCCTGAACGGCGGCGAGCGCCTGCACCGCGGCGCGAGCGCCGACCTGCGCATGGTCTCCCTCAGCGGCCAGCTCAACCGCGTGATCGCGCTCACCGACGGCAAGGGTCCGGAGCTCGCCGACGGCGCGACGCTCGGGCTCGCCCGCACCGAGCAGCCGGTCGAGATCGAGCAGGTCCTGAGCACGCTGGACCCCGCCACCCGACGGGCCGTCCGCCGCGTGGCCGCCGGGACCGCGGCGTCGGTCGACGGCCGCGGCGAGGCCCTGGCGGGCACGCTCCGCCGCGCCCGCTCCGCCCTCGACGCGACGAGCGCCACGGTCGGGGACCTCACCGCCGACGGCACCGCCCTGCGCCGCGTGGTCTCCTCGACCGCCCAGGTGACCTCGGCCCTGGCCGCCGCGCCCGGCACCACCGGCACCGCGGTCGACCGCCTCGCCGCGGTGCTCGGGGACACCGCCGCCGAGCAGGAGGCGCTCGGCCGCAGCCTCCAGGCACTCCCCGCGTCGCTGCGTGCCCCCCGCGGGACGCTCGACCGCCTGCGGGCCCAGGTCCCCCGCCTGCGCGCCACCGTCCGCGACGCCGCGCCGGCGATCCGGTCCGTCCGCGCGATCGCCCCCGAGGCCCGGACGACGCTCGTCGCCGCGCGGCCCGCGCTCGGGCAGTTCCGGCAACTCGTCGTCGCCGCCCCGGGTCAGCTCCGGCGCGTGAAGCCGCTCGTCGACGAGGCCACGCCGCTGGCCCGGAAGCTGACCCCGGCGCTCGACCAGGCGAACCCGATGCTCGACGAGGCGCGGGTCCGGCTGCCGGACTTCTTCTCGTTCTTCGCCAACTGGGCGGACTTCACGAGCGTCTACGACCGCAACGGCCACGGCGCCCGCGTCGGCATCGTGCTGCCGCCCACCCCGAACCGGACCGCGTCGCCGGACGGGCAGGACGCCGGCAGCCTCGCGCGGCCCTTCCTGCGCCCGCCGGGGTCGCTCCAGGACACGCCCTGGACGACGTTCCAGCAGTCGTTCCTCTCGAAGTCGGTGAGCCCGTGAGCACGCCCCGCACCCACCGTCGCCGGCCCGCCGTCCCGCTCGCCGGGCTGGTCGTCCTCGTGGTCGCGCTCGCCGTGGCCGCCGCCGGGGTCCTCGGCGTCCGCGCGCTCGTCCGGGGCGACGACGGGCAGCAGGTCGTCGCCGAGTTCTCCGACGCCCGCGGGCTCGTGGTCGACGCGGACGTCCTGATCGCCGGCGCCAAGGCCGGCCGGATCTCCGCGATCGACCTGACGAGCGCCGGCACCGCGCGCGTGACGATGCGGCTCCACGACGGCCTGGAGCCGCCCCGCGCCGACGCGCAGGCCGCGATCCGCCCCGCCGACCTGCTCGGCGACGTCGTCCTCGACCTCTCCCCCGGCTCGGCCCCCGGGCCGCTCCGCGGGCCGGTCCCGATCTCCCGCACGGTCAACGCCCCCCGCCTCGAGCAGGCGCTCGAGACGTTCGACCAGCCCGTGCGCGACGGCCTGCGCGCGATCTTCGTCGAGGGCGGCCGGGGACTCGCCGGGCGCGGCGGCGACCTGGCCCGGACGCTCGTCGCGCTCCGGCCCGCCGTCACCGCGACCGACGGCGTCCTGCGCGAGCTCGACAGCCAGCAGGCGGCCCTGAAGTCCGTCGTCGGCTCGGCCGGGACCGCGGTGCACGACCTCGCGTCGACCTCCTCGGAGGGCCAGCGCGCGCTCGTCGGCCTGCAGCGCCGGCTGTCGACGGTCGCCGCGGAGCGCGCCCCGCTCCGGGCGGGCATCGGGGCGCTGCCGGACACGCTGGCGAAGGTCCGGAGCACCACCGGCGCCCTCAGCGGCACGGTCGACCGGGTCGTCCCGCTGGCGGACGAGCTCGGCGAGCTCGCGCCGGGGCTGACGACGGCCGCGCAGCGCGCCCGGCCGTTCCTCCGCCAGACCGCCCGGGCCTCCGGCGACCTGCGTCCGACGCTCGTCGCCCTGCGACGCGCGCTGACGACCGGCCGCGGCACGTTCACGTCGCTGACGGCCGGCCTGAACGGCCTGCAAGCGACCGCCCCGAGCCTCGACGCCACCGCGTCCGCGTTCGAGGACGCGGGCCCCGCGATCTCCAAGGGCTTCTTCGTGAACTTCGCCGACCAGGGCGCCGAGCCCGGCCGTCAGCCGCTCGACGTCACCGCCGACCCCGCCCGCAACTACTGGCGCGGCGCAGCGGTCTTCTCGTGCGAGGCGTTCGGCGTCCCGATCGAGCCGGGCTGCATGACCAAGGCGTTCGGAGCTCCGTGATGGCCCGCTTCCGCCGTCGTCCCGCGCACGCGAAGGACCACCGTCGCCGCGACGCCGTGCTCGGCGCCGCGCTGCTCGGGCTCGTCCTCGTCGCGGCCTGGCTGTCGACCGTCGCCATCGACGGCGGCCCCTTGTCGGACCCCTACACCGTCCGGATCGCCGTGCCCGAGGGCGCGCCGCTCCTGAAGGACGGCGACGACGTCCGCATCGCCGGCGAGCGCGCCGGGACCGTCCGCGGCGCCCGCGAGATCGGCGCCGACGACGTCGCGGCCGCCACGGGTGACAGCAGCACCGACGGCGTCCGCGGCACGCTCGTGACGATCGACCTGGACCACGGCCCGATCGGCCGGGACGCGCAGGCCACCGTGCGGCTGCGCGGCGTCGCCGGCGCCGTCTACGTCGACCTGCGGCCGGGCGACGCGTCCCGCCCCCTCGCGGACGGGGGTCTGGTCCGCGGGCCCGCGTCCGCCGCCACCCAGCTCAGCGACGTCGCCGCGCTGTTCGACCGCTCGACCCAGAAGGCGGTCCGCAGCACCGCCGAGGGCGTCGGCGGCGGCCTGAACGGCCGGGGCGACCACCTCAACCACCTCGTCGCGGCCCTGCCCGACACGTTGCAGCGCGCCACGCCGCTGGCCCGTGCCGCGTCCCCGTCGCCCGGCGCCCTGCGGACGCTCGTCGGCGACGCGTCACCGGTGCTGCGCGCCCTGCACGCCGACGGCGACCTGGCCGGGACCCCGCCGGCGCTCCGGCGC
>NZ_KI912613.1:551122-585735 GCF_000519325.1 Patulibacter minatonensis DSM 18081
CCGGGACCCCGCCGGCGCTCCGGCGCGTCGCCGCCGCCGTCCCGAGCGGTGCGCTGCGCTCGACGCTCCGCGCCCTGCCGCCCGCGCAGGACGAGCTGCGCAGCGTCCTGCCGGACGCCGACCGGCTCCTGGCCGACGTCGGCGACGCCGCCCGCGACCTGCGGCCGACGACCGCGGCACTGCAGGCCGGCGTCCCGCCGCTGGACGACGCGCTCGCCGGCACGCCGGGCATCCAGGCGTTCCGGCGCCTGGGCACCGCCGCCACCCCGGTGGTCGGCCGCGCGCGGCCCGTCGTGCAGGACGCCCGCGACCCCGCCGCGCTCCTGACGCCGATCGCCGACTCCCTCGGGCCGCTGACCTCGTACCTCGCGCCGTACCACCACGACATCGTCGAGGCCGTCACCGGCTTCGATCGCTGGGGGAACTTCGCGTTCGACGACGGGCTCGCCAAGGGCGCGCGCGCCGTCCGCTTCTCGATGGTGCTGACCTGCCACAAGAACCGCGACCCGTACCCGAAGCCGGACGAGGCCTCGAAGCAGCGGAAGGCGTGCCAGAAGTGAGCCGGGTCGACGACCGCGGGAGCCGCTGGGCCTCCCGCCCCGCCATGCCGATGGGCCTGCGCGGCGCGCTGTCGGTGCTCGTCGTCGTGCTCGTCGTGCTGATCGCGTGGAAGCGGCCGAACCCGTTCGCCGACCCGCAGACGGTCCGCGTGCAGCTCCGCGACGCGAGCGGCCTGAAGCAGGGCAGCGAGGTCCGCGTCTCCGGGACCGACGCCGGCGAGGTCACGGGCGTGGAGCGCCGGGACGGCGTCGTCGTCGCGACCCTCGAGCTGCACGACGACGTCGGGGAGGTCCGCCGCGACGCGTCCGCCGCCGTGTGGCCGCGGCTGATCTTCGAGGGCAACGCCTACGTCGAGCTGCGCACGGGCTCCGCCGACCAGCCGGCGCTCGGCGACGCCCCGATCGCCCTGGACCGGACGTCGTCGTACGTGCCGCTGGACCGCGTGCTGCGCATCGCCGACGCCCCGACCCGCGGCAGCGTCCGGCGGATCGCGAAGGGCCTCGACGGCGCGTCGGACCGCACCACCACCGGGGCGGTCAACCGCACGCTGCGGGCCGCACCCGAGCTCCTCGGCGACGTGGCGACGACGTCGCGCGCCGTCGGCGGCGACCGTCTCCGGCGCGCCGTCGCGGGGATGGCGAGGACCGGCGACGCGATCGCCGACCACGACGCCGACCTCGTGCCCGTGCTGCGGGACGCCTCGAAGACCGCCGAATCCCTGCACGCGGACGGCGGCGCGCCGCTCCGGCAGACGGTCCGGGACCTGCCCGGGACGCTCGCCGCGCTCCGGGTCGGCAGCGCCCGCGCTGATCGCACCCTCGCGTCGATCGACCGCTTCACCACCGACCTGCGTCCCGGGCTGCGGGACGTCGCGCCGACCGTCGCCGTGGCCCGCCCCGTCGTCCGCCGCGCCGGCACCGTCGCGCAGGCCGCCGTGCCGCTGACCGCGAGCCTCCGGACCGCGCTCTCGCGTGCGGCGCAGCTCTCGCCGGAGGCCCGCGCGCTGATCGGCGAGGCGCTCCCGACCGTCGACACCCTGGACGCGTCGCTCCTGCCGGCGCTGAACAAGCCGACCCCGACGCTGAAGCTGCCGTCCTACGTCGCGTTCCTCAACATGTTCGCCGGCGGCGGCGGCGCGTCGCGCGCGTTCCAGACGCCGTCGGACAACCCGATGCAGCAGGGCGACGGGCACTTCATGCGCTTCGGCATCCGCTTCCTGACCGGCATCGGGATCCCCGTCCCGCCGTGCCAGGACGTGCAGGCGCTCGGTCCGGCGCTCGCCCCGCTCCTCGAGAAGCTGGAGCTCTGCACCCCGTGAGCCGCTCCCCCCGCACCGCCGGTGGCGTGCTACCGCCTCTCGGCCGGTCGCTCCTCGTCGGCCTCGTCGTCGTCGGGATCGCGCTCGTCGGTGTCGTCCTCAAGGTGAACGAGACCGGCCCGTTCGCGCCGTCCTCCTACGCCGTCGAGGCGACGTTCCGGGACGCCGGCGGCGTCAAGGAGAGCGATCACGCGCTCGTGACGATCGCCGGGGTCGACGCCGGCCACGTCGGCTCGATCACGCACCGGGACGGCCGGGCGATCCTGCAGCTGAAGCTCGACGACGACACCCGCGGCAAGATCCGGACCGGCGCGACCGCCACGGTCCGCCCGCGCTCGCAGCTCGGCGACCTCGTCGTGGAGCTGACGCCGGGGCCCCGCAGCGGCCGGCCGCTGAAGGACGGCGACCGCCTCGGGACGAACGCGACCTCCGCCTCGGTGCCGTTCAGCCGCGTGGCGTCGACGTTCGACACCGACACCCGCACGTGGCTGCAGATGCTGATCGGTGAGCTCGACGCGGGCGTCGGCGGCGACCGCCGCGGCCGCGAGCTGCAGCGGGCGATGCGCAGCCTCGAGCCCCTCGCGGCCTCCGCCTCGTCGGTCACGGGCAAGCTCGCCGACCGGCGCACCACCCTGACGCGCCTGGTCCGGGACCTCGACGTCCTCTCCACCGCGACCGGCCGGCGAGGCACCGAGCTGCGCAAGGCGATCGTCGCGGCACGGCAGGTGCTCTCGGTGACCGGCGACGACCGCGAGGCCGTCGCGGCGAGCGTCCGCGCCCTGCCGTCGACGCTCGCCGCCACGCGCGGCGCCCTGAGCTCCGTCACCACGCTGGGCGACCACCTCGACCCGGCCCTGACCGCGCTGACGCCGCTGACCCGCGAGCTCCCCGGAACGCTGCGCACCGCGCGGGAGACGCTGCCGAAGGCCGACGAGCTCCTCGCCGAGGCCGGCACCACCGCCCGCACCTCGACGGCGCCCGCAAAGGCCCTCGCAGACACCACGCGGGCGGCGCAGACCGCGATCCCCGCCCTGCGCTCCCCGCTGCGCCGCGGCGGCTCGTTCGTCCGGTCGGTGAACGAGAACAAGGACGGCATCGGCCTCCTCGGCGAGCGCTTCAGCGGCATCTTCTCGACCGCCGACACGAACGGCACGCTGCTGCGCGGCCTCGGCTTCTTCGAGCCGTTCAACCCGAAGAACTTCGGCTTCGGCGGGTCGCCGTCCGACCGGGTGAAGGCCGCGGCGGTCGTCGTGAAGGCGACCGTCGAGGCGTGCAGGACGAACGCGTTCGCGTGCCTCCTGCCGTTCACCGTGCCCGGCCTCCAGGACGCCACGAAGGCGCTCCTGAAGAGCCGCGAGGAGACGTCCGCCGCCGCACCGTCCGCGACCGGGGGGACCGGCCGATGAACCGCCACGTGCCCAAGGGCGGCGCCGTCCTCCTGGCGATGTTCCTCGCCGTCGGCGTCCTCCTGTTCCTCTTCTTCTCCGCCCGCTTCGGCGGCCCGGCGATCGAGACGAAGACGCGCTTCCGGCTCTCCGCCGTCGTCACCGACACCCAGGGCCTCACGAAGCGCTCCGACGTGCGCCTGAACGGCGTGCTGGTCGGCCACGTCGACCAGGTGCAGCGCCGCGGCGGCCAGGCGTCCCTGACGCTCGTCCTCGACGGCGAGCCGGTGACGCTCCGCAAGGGGACCGCGCTGCGCGTCGGGACGAAGACCGCGCTCGGCGAGGCGTACGTCGACCTGACGCCCGGTCCGGCGCGCGCGGAGCAGCTCGCGTCCGGCACCACGCTGCGGGCGTCCGCGGTCCGCCCGGCGGTCGAGGTCGACGAGGCGCTCCAGGCGCTCGACGCCCCCACCCGCCGACGGCTGCAGCGGACCCTCGGCACGATCGGCGAGGCGACGAGCTCCCCGCGCGTGAAGGAGCAGATCGGCGGCGCGATCGAGGGGCTGCGCGGCAGTGTCGACGGGATCCACGACCTCGCGACGCTCCTGCAGGACCAGGGCGGCGACATCAGCCGGATCGTGACCTCCGGCGGCCGGGTCGTCGGCGAGCTCGCCGCGCGCGACGGTCGCGTGCAGGCGCTCGTACAGAACGGCCGACGCACGCTGGACGCCGTGGGCGCCCGGGACGCCGCGCTCCGCGCCACCCTGCAGGAGGCACCGCGGCTCCTGGCGAGCGCGCGGGCGACGCTGCGGTCCGGCCGACCGCTGCTCTCCGAGGCCCGGCCGGTCGTCCAGGACCTCCGCGCCGCGACCCCCGACCTGACCGCCGCCACGCGCGAGATCCCTTCCACCGCGAAGGACGTCGACGCGATCCTCGACCGCGGCCGGAAGCTGGAGCGGGCGGCGACGCCGGTCCTGGAGGCCGCCCCGGACCTCCTGGACGCCGCCGGCCCCGCCGCACGCCGGGCGTCCCCGGCGCTCGCGAACGTCGCGACCATCACCCGCTGGCTGGCCCCGCGCAAGCGCACGTTCGCGTCGTGGTTCTCGAACACCGCCGCGATCGGCACCAACGGCGACGAGAAGGGCCGCTGGGCGCGCTTCTTCATCTTCATCGACCCTGCGACCCTGCTGGGCCAGAAGGCGTCGCTCCCCGAGAACGCCTACACCCCGCCCGAGGACGCCCTCGCCCCCAAGCCGTTCAAGCAGGGCGACTTCGAGCGCCTGCAGCCGACGCCGGCGCCGCCGTCGCCGTAGGGCGGGCCGCTGCGCCGGTGCCAGCGATCCTGCGGATCGGCCGGGCCGCCTGTGCGACCCTGGCCGACGCACCGTGCCGCTGCTCCGCCGCAGGACCGTGCCCTCCGGCACGCCCCTCCCCGACCGTCCCGCGTTCACCGCCGGGATGGCGACCGACCCCGACGGTCGCCCGTTCCAGGTCCGACGGAACGTCGCGCTGGAGCGCTACGCCGGGCACCCGGACTACCCGCACCGCGTGGGCGCGACCGTGCTCGGGACCGGGATGCGCTCGAACGAGCTGCTGCGCCTGGAGGACGCGCTCGTCTCCGCGTGCTCGCCGGGGCGCGACACGGTCCTGGCGCTCGTCCTGACCGCCACGGGCTACCACGAGTTCGTCTTCTACAGCCGGGCCCCGACGGTCGCCCTGCTGCGGCTCCGCGAGATCGGCGACGCGGTCCCCGAGGCCGACCTGCAGGTCTACGCCGAGCGCGACCCGCGCTGGGCGATCTACCGCGACCTCGTGCGCTGAGCGGCGGGCGGCGAACGCCGCCCGCTCCGCCGCGCCTACGGCTGCTTGGAGAGCCAGGTCGCCGCGAACGACGTGCCCGGGCCGACCGCGATCTGGGGGTTGTCCGCCGTCTTCACGTACGTCGACAGCGCGATCGCGTTGTCGTTGGCCGCGATCTCCGCCGACGTCAGGCAGACGGTGGTGCTGACGCGGAAGATCGGCGTGCCGCCGACGGTCGCGTCCGGGGTCTCCGTCGTCTTCGCGACCGCCTGGCCGTCGACCGTCAGCTGCAGGACCACCCGGCCCGTGAACGCGATCGACGTCTGGAAGCCCGCCGTCACGAGGTAGCAGCCGGGGACCGTGGGTTTGATGTCCGCCGAGTTGGTCGCGTGGATGCCGCCGGCATCGCTCTGCTCGTCGGTCCACGCGATGCCCGTGAGGCCCATGCCGTCGAGGAGCAGCCCGCCGTTGGAGGAGATCCCGAGCCGGACCTGCGGGACCGCCGCCCGCGAGGCCGGCGTCACGGCGTCCGCCGCGAGCGTCGGGTTCGGGTAGCTGCCCGCCAGCACGCCGCCGGCGGCGCCGGTCGCCGGTCCGGCGGGGCCGACGTCGCCCTTGGCACCCGTCGGACCTGCGGGCCCCGTCGCACCCGCCGCGCCCGTCGCCCCGGTCGCGCCCTTGGCACCCGCGGCGCCCTTCTGGCCCGTCAGCGCCTTGCGCGCCTTCTTCGAGATGTCGGCCGTCTGGATGGTGCCGTTCTTGATGTTCCTGCTCGTGATCTGCGACGCGGCGTAGGCGCTGCCCCCGCCGACGGCGAGCACGAGGGCGAGCGTCGACGCGACGTTCGCGTAGCTCAGGGGGCGACGTCGTCGCGGGGGTGCCTGCCCGGTGGGCGTGGTCTCGGGGCTGCGGGGCGCTGGGTCGGTCATGCGCGCAAGCCTCCGACGTGGCGCACCGCCGCGCATCGGGGGCGACACCCCGGAGTTCGCGGGCCGGGCACGACGCCCGACCCGGACCCGGGCTCAGCGCCGGGTCTCGTACCGGGTCAGCAGCACGCCGCCCGGGAACTCCAGGGTCTCCACCAGCTCCAGGTGCACCCAGCCGTCCAGGGCGGCGAAGAAGGGCTTCCCACCGCCCAGCAGGACCGGCGAGGTCGCCAGCACGTACTCGTCGATCAGCCCGGCCCGCATGGCCGACGCCGCGAGCGTGGTGCCGCAGATGTCCATGGGCCCGCCGTCCTGCGCCTTGAGCCGGGCGATCTCGGCGACCGCGTCGTCGGCGACGAGGCGGGCGTTCCCCTCGAGCGGGCCGAGCGTCGAGGAGAACACCACCTTGCGCATGTCCATCCAGCGCCGGGCGTACTCGAGCTCCGCGGGCGTGACGCCGGGCTGCTGGTCCGCGGTCGGCCAGTGCCCGCTCATCATCTCCCAGATCCGGCGCCCGTAGAGGGCGAGGTCCGTCGCCGCCACGCGGTCGGACCACCACTGGAACAGCTCGTCGCTCGGCATGCTCCAGCCGAGGTCGTCCCCGGGCGCGGCGATGTAGCCGTCCAGGGACACGTTCATCGCAAAGGTCAGTTTCCGCACAGCGTCGGCCTTCCGGGGTTCGGTGGTTCGGCGTACAGACCATCAGGACGCAGGACACTCATCGGTCTTCCCGGACCCGACGTCGCCGACGGCGGGCCGGACGTCCGCGCAGGCCCGGCCGGGATCCCGGGGACGCGCCGTCGACGCCACGCCCCGACCGCGTGCGACGCCGGAGTCCCGACCCCGGGAGGATCCGTGGTCACCGTGCCCTCGTCCCCGTCCCATCTCGCCTTCGACGCCATCGGCACCGCGTGGCGGATCGACGCCGTGGTCCCGCTCGACGAGGTCGCCCCGGAGGTCCACGCGCTGATCGACCGCTACGACCGGACGTGGTCGCGGTTCCGGGACGACTCCCTCGTCGCCGAGATCGGCCGGCGCCGCGGACGGTGGAGGCTGCCCGCCGAGGCGGGCGCGCTCCTCGGGCTCTACCGCCGGCTGCACGACCTCACCGACGGCGCGGTGTCCCCGCTGGTGGGCGCGGCGCTCGAGCACCACGGCTACGACGCCGGGTATTCCCTGCGCCCGTCCGACGGGCCGGTCGTCGTCCCCGCCTGGGACTCCGTGATGCGCCCGGAACGCGGGCTGCTCGTCGTCGACCGACCGGTCGTCCTCGACGTCGGCGCGCTGGGAAAGGGACAGCTCGTCGACCTCGTGTCGGACCTCCTGGTCGCCCGCGGCGTCGACGAGCACGTCGTCGACGCCGGGGGCGACCTGCGGATCCGCCGGGCGGACCGCGCGGACGCCGCGCCCGAGGACCCGGGCATGCGGGTCGCCCTCGAGCACCCGGACGACCCGGCACAGGCCATCGGGGTCGTCACGCTGACCGGGGGCGCGATCGCCGCGTCGGCCGTCAACCGCAGGGCCTGGGGCGCGGACCGCCACCACGTCCTCGACGCGCGGACCGGCGAGCCGACCCGCGACGTCGTCGCCACCTGGGCGATCGCCCCGACCGCGATGGAGGCCGACGGCCTCGCCACCGCCCTCTTCTTCCTGACGCCGAGCGCGATCCAGGCGCACTTCCCGTTCCGGGGCGTCCGGCTCCTGGCCGACGGCCGGGCGCAGGCCACACCCGACCTCGTCGGTGCCCTCTTCACCTGAGGACGGCGGCAGCGATCGGTGCGCCCGCAGCGCACGTTCCGCTGCCAGCAGCTGCGGCGCGCCGACCGGCAGCGATCCGTGCGCAACCGGCGCACGTTCCGCCGCCGCCGGGTCGCCCCGGCCCGCGGCGTGGTCAGCCCCCGCGGACCCCGTCGCGTCCGATCCGTCGCACCGCGACGCCGTCGGCGCGCCACGCGCCGACGTCGAGGACGCCCCGGCCGTCGACCACCGCGTCGGCGCCCGGCAGGTCCTGCGGGGTCAGCGCGCGGTAGGCGGCGTGGTCGGCCTGGACGATCGCGCCGTCGATCGGGCCGCCCAGCCACGGCTCGAGGCCGAGGCCCCGGAGCTCGTCGTCGGAGTACAGGGGGTCCGCCACGATCGGTGACGCGCCCGCGGCCTGCAACGCGTCGCGGAGGCCGAAGACGCCGCTGAACGCGGTCTCCTTCACGTCGCCGCGGTACGCCGCGCCGAGGATCAGGACGAGCCGGCCGCGCAGCGACCCGCCGAGCAGCTCCGCGAGGAGGTCGACCGCGTAGGCCGGCATCGCCTCGTTGACGGCGCGCGCGGCGGCGGGCAGCGTCGCGCCCGGGTCGCCCTCGAGGTAGAAGCGCGGGTAGACCGGGATGCAGTGCCCGCCGACCGCCACGCCCGGGCGGTGGATGTGCGAGAACGGCTGCGAGTTCGCGGCGTCGATCACCTGGTCGACGTCGACGCCGATCCGGTCGGCGTGACGGGCGAGCTCGTTGGCGAACGCGATGTTCAGGTCGCGGTACGTGGTCTCGGCCAGCTTCGTCAGCTCGGCCGCCTCCGCGCCACCCAGCTCGCGGACCTCGACGGCGTCGGACGCCGGGCGGCGCAGCTGCGGCGCCGCGTCGTCCGCCGGCTCGACCGCCGACGCCGGCTCCTCGCCGTTCAGGAGCCGCCGGTAGCGCTCCGCGGTGCGGGCCTCGCCGAGCTGGTCGAGCCCGCCGACGAGCTTCGGGTAGGTCTCGAGGTCACGGAAGATCCGGCCGCTGTAGACGCGCTCGGGGCTGTGGGCGGCGTGGAAGTCGACGCCCTCCTCGGCGCGGCCCGTGAAGGCGAGCAGCTCGGCGACGCGGCCGCGCGTGCTGCCGACGGGGAGGGTGGTCTCGACGACGACGCTCGGCGGCAGGCCGTCGGGCCCCGCGGTCGTGCCGCGCTCCTCGCGGCCGCGGCGGAGCCCGGCGCCGACGTCGCCCAGCGCCGCGTCGACCGCGCGCCACTCGGGTCGCGCCTGCGCGTCGACGATCAGCGGCGGGACGACGAGGATCAGGTCGGCCCCGGCGGCGACCGCGGCGACGGTGTCGGTCGTGGCGGTCAGGCGGCCGTCCGCGACGGTCTCGCGCAGCGCGTCGGCCAGGCCGCCCTCGCCCGGGAACGGCTCCTGCGCGGCGTTCACCTGGCGCACGACGCGCTCGTCGATGTCGCAGCCGACGACCTCGTGGCCCTTGAGCGCGGCGAAGGCGGCGAGCGGCAGCCCGATCTTCCCCAGCGCGACGACGATCACCTTCATCGGGCCACCCCCGCCGCGTCGCCGGCGGCGTCCGAGCCGCCGGTCGATCCGTCCCGTCCACCACGGATCGGCAGGACGTGCACGGTCTCCTGCGACTGGGCCGAGCGCAGGACCGCGTCGGCCAGGTCGACGGCCGCGAGGCCCTCCTCGAGCGTCACGACCTGCGCGTCCTCCTCGCCGCGGACCAGCGCGCAGAAGCCCTCGAGCTCGACGAGCAGCGGCTCGCGGCGGGACAGCGCGTAGCGGGTGACGTCGCCCTCGGAGACGCCGCGCAGCGACCGCAGGGAGTCCCACTCGCTCGTGACCTCGCCGTTGGCGTAGAAGGTCAGGTCGGCGGTCAGGGTGTCGGCGACGAGCATGCCCTTCTCGCCGAGGACGCGGGTCTGACGGACCTTCGTCGGCGAGAGCCAGTCGACCATCGTGGTGAACGTCGTGCCGCCCTCGAGCCGGCCGACGACGTTGACGAGGTCCTCGTGCGGGCGGTTCATCCGGTGCTGCGTCTGCGCCGAGAGCGTCGTGACGCCCCCGCCGCCGAGCCAGCCGACGAGGTCGAGGTCGTGCGTGGCGAGGTCCTTGACGACGCCGACGTCCCGGATCCGCGCGGGGAACGGGCCGAGCCGCTCGGTGGCGACGTGGAAGACCTGGCCGAGCTGCCCGCCGAGCGTCCGGCGGCGGAGCTCCAGCAGCGCGGGGTTGCAGCGCTCGACGTGCCCGACGGCGCCGTGCACGCCCGCAGCGCGGATGGCGGCGATCAGCTCGCGCGCGAGCTCCGGGGTCTCGGCCAGCGGCTTCTCGACGAGGACGTGGACGCCGGCGGCGACGAGCTCCAGCGCCGCGGCGAGGTGGTCCTCGGTCGGGACTGCGACGATCGCGAGGTCCGGCTTCCCGTCCCGGAGCAGGCTGCCGATCGTCGGGAAGACGAGCGCCGGGTCGCCGACCGCGCCGTGCCGGTCGCCCTCGGGATCGACCGCGCCCGCGAAGGTCGTGACGCCCGCGGTCTGGAGCACCCGCGCGTGGTGGCGGCCCATCATCCCCAGGCCGACGACCGCGCCACGCAGGGGCCGGGTGGCGTCGGGTGGGCTGACGGCGCTCGCGCTCACCGCTCGGAGCCTAGAGGGCGACCCCGCGGAGGGCCGTGCCCGCCCGCGCAGGACGTCCGGACCGCTGCCCGGGAGTCCCGCCGCAGGTCCCGGCGGGGAGGCCGACGACGTCCGCCGCCGGCGTCCCCGCACGACCAGGTCCTCAGCGCACGTCGAACCGGTACAGCCGGTACCGGTCCATCAGGCCGATCACCGAGGTCGAGTACGCCGGGTCGGTCGCGTACCCGGCCCGGTGGACGCGGCGGATGAACTCCTTCGAGTCGTTCCTCGCCCCGAACGCCGACGCGTACCGCGGGTTCTCGACGAGGAACTCGGCGTGGTCGACGAACGAGTCCTTCGCCGTCCGGTAGAGCCGGAACGCCGCGAGCACGCGTTCGCTCTGCCCGTTCACGACCTCCGTGGTCTCGCGGAAGACGCAGCCGACGGCCTCGTCGCCCCACCGGTAGATCCCGCCGCCCTTCGCCGACGCCTTGATCCCGAAGAAGTTGTTCGCCCCGGCGGTGTGGGCGCCCGAGCCCGACTCGAGGATCCCCTGTCCGAGCGTCACCGCCGCCGGGACCCCCGTCCTGCGGTCGCTCCTCGACGCCGCCTGGTGGTACCGGTCGACGAACGCCTCCGTGCTCGCCGGCGCGGGCTCGAGCGCGAACGGGACGTCCTGGGTGCAGCGTCCCTGCTCGGCCTGGCCGGGCTTCGGGCCGCCGCCCTGACCGGGGTCCTGGTCGTCGGTCGGCGGGGTCGCGGGCCCGGCCGGCGCCCGCCGGCAGTCCTTGGCGACCCGGCCGTCGGAGCCCGTGTACGTGTAGGCGTCGGGGATGAAGCCGGTGACGGGGTAGGTCACGCGGTTCCACGTGGTCGACGTGCCGTACGTGCCGGTCACCGCCGGCCCCGTCGTCTGGCAGCTGATCCGCACCTTCGTGCCGGGCGCGAGCTTCCCGACCTCGGGCGTCGCGGGGCCCGGGCCTCGGCGGACGCTCAGGGGCAGCGACTGCGTGCCGACGCGCCCGGGCTTCGTCCTCCCTGCGCCCTGCGCGGCGGCGGGGCCGCAGACGTCGGCAACGAGCGCGTCGCTGCCGGTGAAGACGGACGCGTCGGAGAGGTACGCGACCCGCCCCCCGATGCGGACGCGGTCCCAGACGCGCGACCGGCCGAACGGCCCGTCGGCGGCCGGGCCGCTCGTCTGGCAACGGATCGCGACGCGGGTGCCGGTCGCCACCCGCGCGACGACGGCACCACCCCCGGGCCTCGCGAGCGCGTCGACGGTGGGTCCGGATGCGGCGCGCACCTCGCCGGTCACGGGGCCCGGCGCCGCGGGGGCGGCGTGGGCGGCCCCCGGCGCGGCGAGCAGCAGGCCCGCGGCGCCGAGGATGCCGAGCGCGCCGGCGGTGCGGCGGGCCCGGCCGGGGCGGGACGTCGCGGTCAGGAGCACGTCGGCGCCACCCGTCCGTCGCTGCCGGTGTAGACGTAGGTGTCGGTGACGTAGGCACCGCGGCCACCCCCGAGGTCGATCAGGTCCCAGATCCTCGACGTGCCGTACTTGCCGGTGACCTGCTGCCCGGTGGTCTGGCAGACGATCCGCACCTTCGTGCCCGTCGGGAGCCGGACGAGCGCGGCCGCGGCGGACCTCGGGCCCCGGCGACCGACCACCGGCAGCCCTTCGTCGGTCCGCACGGTCGCGACGAAGCGCTTCGCGATCGCCGGGAGCGGGACGCCCGCCGCCGGGGTCGTGGGCGTCGGGGTCGGGGTCGGCGTCGGGGCCGGCGCGGGGGTCGGCGCCGGCGTGCCGCCGCAGTTGCGGCTCTTCAGGACGAACGCCCGGCCGAACGCGGAGTAGACCGGCGCGACCTTGCCGCGGAAGACCGCCTTGACCACCGCGCTGCTGGTGGGCGCCGAGCGCTGCTCGTAGTGCAGGTGGGGCGGCACCGGCTTGGTGCCGCTCGTGTGGCCGATGTGCCCGATCAGCTGGCCGCGCTTGACCTTGGCGCCCTCCTGGACCTTCCGGTCCTGGAGGTGCGCGAACAACGTGTACGTCTTCGGCCCGTGCTTGATCTGGATGTTGTTGCCGTAGCCGCTGGAGTCGGAGAAGTAGCTGCTGATCACCGTGCCGGCGGCGGGGGCGACGACCGGGTCGCCGTTCTCGTCGTGCCCGTTCGCCCCGTTGATGTCGATGGAGTAGTCGGAGGGTGAGTGGCCGTGCCACGCCTTGAAGCTCATGGACGTGCCGCAGGGGAACGGCAGGTCGAGCGACGGGGCGGCCTGGGCCGAGCCGGCGAACGCGGCGGGGAGCGCCGCGGCCGTGACGGCCAGGGCGACGAGGGGACGACGCATGGGAGAGGACCTCGGGGGAGGGGAGTGACGGGGCTCGGCTGAGCGCCTGCGGCCATCATGCGGCCTGCGCGGGCCCCCGGTGCGGTCCCCTCAGACGCTTCTCACGACCCGTGAGGGAATCGTGAGGTCCCGGTGAAAGGGCCCGCCGGGAACCGGGCCCGTACCCTCCGTCGCATGGCCCGTCGACCGCCCCGCGCCACCATCCACCCGACGGCGGTCGCCGACCCGGAGTCGGCCGCGGGATCGGGCGCGATGATCGGGGCCGACGCCACCCTCGCCGCCGGGGCGATCCTGGCGCCGTACGCCGTCGTCGACGCGCGGTGCGCCGTCGGGGAGCGCGCGATCGTCGGCGCGCACTCGATCGTCCACCACGACGTGACGATCGGCGCGGGCGTCCAGCTCGGCTCGCACGTCGTCGTCCACCCGCAGACCGTGATCGGGCGCGGCACCGTCGTCGGCGACCACGCGGTCCTCGGCAAGCCGCCGCGGCTGCGCGTCGGGTCCGCCGCCGCGACCGGGCAGCCGCTCACCGGCCTCGTCGTCGGCGAGGACGCCACGATCGGCGCCGGCGCCGTCGTCCTCGCCTCCGCGCACATCGGCGACCGCACGATCGTCGGGGACCAGGGCTTCGTCCGCGAGCGCTCGCGGATCGGCGAGGACAGCGTCGTCGGCCGCGGCTCGACGATCGACTGCGACGTCGTCGTCGGCGACCACGTCTCGATCCAGACCGACGTCTACGTCACCGCGCGCAGCACGGTCGAGGACCACGTCTTCCTCGGCCCCGGCGTGCTGACGACGAACGACGACCGCATGGGCCGGCCCGTCCGCGACGAGGACGGGCAGCTCGTCGAGGGCGGCATCGAGCTCCGCGGCGCGATCGTGCGGCGCGGCGCGCGCGTCGGCGGCCGCGCGGTCCTCGTCCCGGGCGTCGAGGTCGGCGCCGACGCGTTCGTGGCCGCCGGCGCGGTGGTCACGAAGGACGTCGCGCCCGGCCGGCGCGTGATGGGCGTGCCGGCCCGCGACGCCGGCCCGGTGCCCCCGGAGGACCTGCTCGACTGACGGTCGGCCGACCCCGGACGCGCACCCGACGGCGCGGCCGGTCCGGCCGGCTACCGCAGCGTCACCGTCCTGACGAGCTCCCGGCGGCGGCGCTCCTTGCCGGGCGCGGTCCACGTCACGATCACGCGCAGCCGCACCGACCGGCGGTCCGCCCGGCGCAGCCCGTCGAGGTACGCCCGCCCGAACCGCGTCGGGCGCACGGTGAGCCGCAGCGTCCCGTCCCGCGCGATCGTCCGCACGCCGGAGGCGATCGTCCGCAGCCCGCGGCCCCGGCCGACGTCCCGCCTGAGCGTGACCCCGTAGCGCCCGGCGACGGCACCGCCGAGCGCGACCGTGATCGGTCGCAGGGCCCGCAGGCGGGACCCCTGCGAGCGGTCGGCGAGCCGGATCCGCACGGCCGAGCTCAGGCGCGGCAGGGGATCGACCGCCGCCGGGACCGCGGACGCCGCGGGGGCCGCCGGCCCGGTCCCGGCGGGTGCCACGGCGTCCGGGACGCGCGACGGTCCGGGCGCCGGATCGGGCGCCGTGTCCGGACCGGGATCGGGCGCGGGCGGGTCGAGGCCGCGCACGAGCCCCTCCACCCCCTCGCGGGTCGTGTCCTGCACGTAGGTGTGCTCGATCGACGTCGCACCGCCGGCCGGGATCGAGCGCTGGAACCGGAGCAGGAACGCGTAGGGCCCCAGGAACACGCCGTCGACCGGTGGCGCATCGAAGCTGACGGCGCCCTGCGCGGGCTCGTCGGCAGCACCCTCCCGCGGGGCGGGCGGATCCGGCGTGGGGACGAGCGGGGAGGAGTCGAACCGCGGTGCCGTCATCCAGATCGTCGCGCGGCCGGCCGGCGCCGGGGCGATCGGCCGGTCCACGGTGCCCGGGACGAAGGCGTCGCCGGTGTCCCAGGGGACCCGGAAGGTGGGCGGTGCGACCATCAACGCCTCGAAGGCCCGGTCGACGGGGGCGCTCGCCGAGTAGCGCACCTCGAGCCGGTGCGGCCGACCGTCGGTCGAGCGCCACACGTCCGAGAACCGGAAGACCCGGCCGTCCCGCTCCTGCCGGAACGTGCGCTCCAGCACGACCCCCGACGGCTCGTCCGCGGTGCCGGAGCCGAGCGACAGGATCCCGACCGGGGACGTCTCGACCACGGTCTGCGCCCCGGTGGCGGGGTCGACGGTGCGCTCGGCCGTCCCCACCGTACCGTCCGATGTCCGCGGGGCCACGCTCGCCGGCCGGTCGTCCACGAGCAGTCCGAAGTACCGCTCCTGGTGTCCGTCCGCGTCGGTCCGGAGGCCGATCCCCCCGGCGGCGCCGGACGGCCCGAAGACGAGGCGCGTCGTGGTGTCGTCCACGACCGCGGTTCGCAGCAGCCCGCCCGACGCGGCTTGGAGGCCGAGCCCCAGCGGTCCCGTGCGGACGCCGAACCCCAGCGTGGTGCCGTCGCCGGTCCCGCGGGACTGGACGCGCCGGTACACGCCGACCGGCGCACCGCCGGGCCCGGACGCGTCGGGAGCCCGGGAGCTCGACCCGCCGAGGACCCGCGGGCCGGCGTACGCCGCGAGGTCCAGGGTCGCCGGCCGGTACTCCGCCGCAGCGCCGGTCGGCGCGAGCTCCTCCGGCAGCGCCCGGACGCGGCACGGCTGGTCCGGGGCGTCGACCTCGGCCGTGAACGCCCCGTCCTCGACGGTCGTGATCACGGCGACGGGATCCTCCCCGGGGGCCGGCGGGGCGAACCGCATCGGTGTCAGGACCGTGGCCCCCTCGACCCGCTGCTCGCAGACGAGGACGACCTCGTCGCCGTCGACCGCGCCGGGCGCGACGCCCCGGACGACCAACGGCCCGGGGACCGGTCCGGAGAGCGTCGGCCCGCCGACGACCGGTCCGCCCCCGCCGCTGAACGGTCCCTCGAGCACGGCTCCGTCCGCCGGGGTGGTGACGTTCGTGGTCGAGATCGCCGCCCCCGCCGTCGCGGGCAGGAGCGGGAGGGCGGAGGCCGGGACGGCGAGGACCGCGACGACGGCGCGGGCGGGGCGTGATCGGGTGGGGCGTGCCGGGGACATGGCACCGTCCTTCGACGGGGGGAACGGAACGGATCCCGGCGACCGTAGGTGGTGCGTCGACGCTCGAGCAACCCCCGTTCTGGTGACCGCGAAGGGCGCGGCCGCCGATCAGGCCCGGTCGGCACCGCGGCCGCCCGGCGCGACGCCCCCACCGCCGGCCGCCCCCGCCTGCGGGCGCCGACGGCGAACGGCTCCCCGCGCGGCCCGGTCCCGCCCCGGCCTCCGGGCGGATCATGCTCCCCCGGGGGACAAGGAATCCGGACGGATGATCGAGCAGACGTGGCGCGCCGCCGCTCACGTCGTGCATGCCGCACACCACGGGTCTAGTCTGGCGCGACTCGAGCCCCGTCCCGGGGGTCAGCGAACCGGAGGAAGACCAATGCGTGGGGTTGCAACAGGGATCGCCGTCGTCTCCGCGGGGGCCGCGCTCGCCGCGCTGGCACCGTCCGCCGGGGCCGCCCCCGTGGAGACGATCTGGCCGGGCTGGCAGTCGGTCGGGCCGGCACCGGGCATCGACTCGGGCTCCACGATCGCGACGTCGGGGACCACGATCTTCGCGATGCGGAGCGCCGCGGACTCGTACAGCAACTCCGGTCAGCGCCACCCGTTCGTGGTCGACGCCGCCGGGGTCCAGCGCGTCGGGACGCTCACCTTCGGCCGTACGGGCCAGCCGGCGATCGCCGCGCCATCGCAGACCCGGCTGGTCGCCCAGAACGGCTGCGAGGTCCAGCGGTCCGACGACACCGGCGCGACCTGGGGCACGGTCGCGCTCCCGGACTGCAAGGAGCTCTCCGCCGGGACGCTCGCGTTCTCCGACGCGAACAACGGCTTCGCGGCGGCGGGCGGGCGTCTGTGGTCGACGGCCGACGGCGGCGTCACCTGGAAGCCGACGGGCACGGTGCCGCAGTCGAACAGCTACGTGACGCGCCCGCTGGTGGCCGTCAACGCGACGACGCTGCTGCAGACGCCCGACGGGACGTCGCTCCGGCGCTCCGAGGACGGCGGCGCCACCTGGAAGGTCGTCGCGCTCCCGGCGCAGGGCGGCATGCTCCAGACGGCGCTCCCGTCGGTCGGCGCGGTCGTCCGGCGCGCGAACGGCGCGATCCTCGTCGGCGTGCGGGGCGCCGTCCTGCGCTCGACGGACCTCGGGAAGACCTTCACGCGCACCGACGCCCCGACCCCGCCGGAGCTCGCGGGCGCGAAGGACCTCGACGTCCCGATGATCGCCTGCGACGCCGCGAACGCCTGCGTCGCCGACATCGACGACCCCGGCGTCAGCACCCGCCACCAGGGACTGCGGTACACCGACGCCGGGTTCGGCGCCCCCGTCGCGGGGCTGCCGCGCCAGGCGAGCGCCCCCGCGACCAACACGATCGTCGGGCTGCAGGACCTGCCGACGACCACCGCACTGGTGCGCTCGACCAACGGCGGCGGCACGTACGGCCCGGTGATCACCGGCAACACGTCGCTCGGCAGCATCGGCGGCGACGGTCTGCTGTCCGTGATCCGCGGCGACCGCGTGAGCATGTCGACGGACCGCGGCGAGGTCTTCACCGACGCACCGCTCCCCGGGCCGTCCCCGATCGTCGAGGACGTCACGGCGCCCGGCGGCACGATCGCGCTGACGGAGGACGGCAAGGTGTCGCGCCTCGTCGGCGGCGCGTGGCAGACGGTCGCCGACGCCACGCCGATCAAGCCGAAGGCGATCGCCGTCGCCGGGGACGTGCCCGTGGTCGTCGGGACCCGCGGCGTCGCGGTGATCAACAAGCCGCCCGCGGTCACCCTGACCTCCGCACCGGCGCTCGCGGGTCGCGGCTTCTCCGGCGCGACCGCCCGCGGGAAGACGATCCTCATCTGGTCCGGGACGCGGCTCGTCCGCTCCGGTGACGGCGGGAAGCGCTGGAAGGCGCAGACGCTGCCCGGGCGCATCACCGACGTGACGATCGTCGACAAGCGGTTCGCCTTCGCGCTCTCCGGGCACCGCCTCCTGACGTCGAGGAACGCGGGCGCGACGTTCAAGGGCGTCGGGTACCCGGTGCCGCTCGGCGACGGCAACGGGATCGACACCGCGGCGTTCCGCGATGCGAAGAACGGCGTGAGCACCGGGGACGCCGGCCTGCAGATCACGACCGACGGCGGCCGCAGCTTCCGGCCCGTCCCGACCCCCGGCGGCACCGAGCCCGTGTTCGCGGACTCGACCGGCGGCGTGGTCGTCCAGGACCGCCTGAGCGGCGACCTCTACCGCTTCCTCGCCGCGTCGAAGGCGGCGAGCGCGAAGATCTCGCTGAAGCTCAGCGGTCGCGCGGCGCCGAGGAAGGCGCGGACGACCGGGAAGGGCAAGAAGAAGCGGACCGTCGCCTCGACGGTCCGGGTCGTCGGGAAGATCACGGGCATCCCGCTGGACGGCACCGTCCACCTCGTCACCCAGGGCACGAAGTCGGGCGATCAGGCGCCGGCCGGGAGCGCCGAGGTCAACGCCGACGGCACCTTCACGCGGAAGGTCCGGCTGGGTGCGGGCGACCGACTGGTGCGCGCCTGGTACCAGGGCGCGGTGCTGCCGTCGGGCACGATCGGCGGCTCCGCGAGCACGGCGGTGAAGGTCCGGAAGTGAGGTCCTGAAACCCCCCGTCGCGCCGTGAAACCGGCGCGACGGGGCCGTGAAACCGGGCGCTCCTAGCTTGCGGTCCAGGCCGATTCCCCTTCCCCGGCCGCAAGGAGCACCCGATGACCAACGCAGTCCACGCCACGGGCCTCGTCAAGGCCTTCGGCGACTTCCGCGCCGTCGACGGCATCGACCTGACGGTCCCCGCCGGCCAGATCTTCGGCGTCCTCGGGCCGAACGGCGCCGGCAAGACGACGATGCTGAAGATGCTGGCCACGCTCTTGCCGATCGACGGCGGCGAGGCCCACCTCTTCGGCGTCGACGTCCGCCGCGAGCCGCACCGGATCCGCCAGCTCGTCGGCGTCACCGGCCAGTACGCCTCCGTCGACGAGAACCTCACCGCCACCGAGAACCTGCGGATGTTCGGCCGGCTGCAGGGCCTGTCGCGCGCCGACTCGCGGGCGACGGCCGCCGACCTCCTGGGCCGCTTCGGCCTGGAGGAGGCCGCCGACCGGGCGATCTCGCAGTTCTCCGGCGGCATGCGCCGACGCCTCGACCTCGCCGCCAGCCTGATCAAGCGCCCGCCGCTGATCTTCCTCGACGAGCCGACCACCGGCCTGGACCCGCGCACCCGCGGGCAGATGTGGGACACGATCCGCGACCTCGTCGCCGACGGCTGCACCGTCCTCCTGACCACCCAGTACCTCGACGAGGCCGACCAGCTGGCCGACCGGATCGCGGTCATCGACCGCGGGAGCAAGGTCGCGGAGGGCACCCCTGAGGACCTGAAGTCCTCGGTCGGCGCCTCGACGCTCCAGCTCCGGCTCGCCGACGGCACCGACCGCGTCCACGCGGCCGAGGTCGTCGAGCGGATCCTCGGCGTCGCCCCGGCGCTGACCCCCGAGTCCGGGCGCCTCTCCGCGCCCCTGGCCGACGCCGACCGCGCCGCCGACGTCCTGATCGCCCTCCGGCAGGTCGGGCTCGGCGTGCAGTCGGTCAGCGTCGACCGCCCCACGCTGGACGAGGTCTTCCTCGCCCTGACCGGCCACGACGCCGGTGACCAGAACGACCCCGCCGGTCCGGCCGGCGACGACCGTCACGACCCCCTGGAGGTGGCCGCATGAGCACCGCCCTGATCGACCGTCCCGCCCCGCGCGCGGACGCCCCGACCCACCCGACCGTCGACCCCGACGCCGCGGTCGCCTCGACCCGGCCCCGCAACACCCTGCGCGACGCCGCGTCGCACACGATGACGATGGCCTGGCGCGCCACGATGAAGATGCGCCGCAACCCGGAGCAGTTCTTCGACGTCCTGATCCAGCCGATCCTGTTCACGGTGATGTTCGCCTACGTCTTCGGCGGCGCGATCTCCGGCGACGTGCAGAGCTACCTGCCGATCATGATCCCGGGCATCCTCGCCCAGACCGTGCTGACGACCTGCATGGCCACCGGCGTGCAGCTGCGCGAGGACATGGACAAGGGCGTCTTCGACCGCTTCCGGTCGCTGCCGATCGCCCGGATCGCGCCGCTGGCCGGCCCGATGGTCGCCGACCTCCTGCGGTACACGACGGCCGCCGTGCTGACGTTCGGGATGGGCATCGTCATCGGCTACCGCCCCGACGGCGGGGTCCTCGGCGTCCTCGGCGCGATCCTGCTGGCCGTCTTCACCGGCTGGTCGCTGGCCTGGGTCTTCACCTGGATCGGCACGATCGCCCGCAGCGCGCAGGCCGTGCAGGGCATGTCGATGATGCTGCTGTTCCCGCTGACGTTCCTGTCCAACGCGTTCGTCCCGGTGAAGACCCTGCCGGGCTGGCTGCAGGACTTCGTGAACGTCAACCCGGTGTCGCACCTCGTCTCGGCCGCCCGCGACCTGGCCAACCACGGCACGGTGTCCGGCGAGGTCGGCTGGACCCTCCTCGCCGCGGTCGTCGTGATCGCGATCTTCGCCCCGCTCTCGGTCCGCAGCTACATGCGGCGGGTGTGAGCGCTCAGCCGTCCGGCGACCCCGCCAGCGCCGCCGCGGCGAGCCGCTGGAGCGGCTTCCCGGTGACGTCGCCGAGCTCCGCCCGGAGCTCGGCGATCCGGCCCGGAGCCCGCTCCTCGGCGCGCGCCGCCACCGGCTCCCACGCCATCGACGGGATCCAGCGGTTGTAGGAGAACCGCTCGGCGAGGACGAGCAGGCGGACCGCCTCGTCGACCCCGTCGTCCTCGCGCAGCAGGGTCCACGCCGCGACGGCGAACAGCCCGAGCCCGGTCACCGGGTGGTCGAGGTACGGGTTCCCGCTCGCCAGCACCCGGACGACCCGGTCCCGGGCGCTCCGGGCCAGCGCGCGCGCCTCGTCCTCGGCCTCCGGACCGGCGTGCCGGGCGAACGCGGCCAGCGCGGCGGACTCCGCGTAGAGCAGCCACGGCTCCATCCCGGTCCGGGGCATCCCGGGGAACGACACGTCCGCCATCGCCGCGACCGCCGCCCGGTAGCCCTGGATGCCGGCGTCCTTCTCGCCGCGGGCCAGGAGCAGCTCCGCGTGCCCCATCTCCCGGGCCGCGCGGCCACCGAAGACCGTCTCGATCGGCCCCATCCGGTCGATCGCGGCGAGCTCGGCCTCCGCCTCGTCCAGCCGGCCCGCACCGACCAGCCCGAGCGCGAGCAGCGCCCGCAGCTGGCTCAGGTCGTCGCGGGCACCGAGGCGCTCGAGCACCGGGACCGCGGCCCGCGCGTGCACCGCCGCGCCCTCGTGGTCGCCGAGCGAGCCGATCAGCTGCGCCAGCTGGGTCCGCAGGGTCGCCGCCGCCCAGGGACCGTCCTCGTCGGGGCGGGTCAGCGCCAGCGCGCCCTCCGCCGCCGCGATCGCCCCGGTGACGTCGCCGTCGTTCTCCCGTGCGTGGGAGCTCCACTGCCGCGCGATCCGCGCGAGGTGCCGGTCCGGGTCGTCGGCCAGCGCCCCCAGGGCCGCGGGGAGCGCGCGGGGCAGCTCGGGGTCGTAGACGAGGGCCGCGCGGGCCGACGCCGCGACCTGCGCGTCGCCGCCCGGGGCGTCCGCGACGCGCTCGAGCAGCGCGCGCAGCTCGGGCGTCCGCTCGTCGGCGGCGATCATCGCGTTGGTCACGATGATCGACGCCGCGGCGCGCGCGGCGTCGACGAGCTCCGGGGGCGGCGTCCACCCCGCGACGAGCGCGCTGAGCGGCGGCGCCAGGACGATCACGCGGCCGTGGTCGCCGCGGATGGACCACAGCCCGGCGAGCGCCGCCACGAGGACGACGGCGGCCTCGACGTCGCCGTCGTCGAGCGCCCCGCGCAGCGCGTCGGTGAGGTTCCCGTCCTCGGCCGCCATCGCGTCGATCGCGTCGAACTGCCCGGGGCCGAAGAGCCGCGGCCCGTGGGTCGCGGCGTGGCCGACGGCCCACGCGCGATGGGCAGCGCGGGCGGCCCCGTCCTCCCCGGCCTCCCGCAGCCGGAGGCGTCCGAACTCGCGGACCGTCTCGAGCATGCGGTGCCGCACGCCGGCGTCGGTCTCCTCGACCGCGAGCAGCGACTGCGCGGCGAGGTCCTGCACCACGGGCAGGGCGTCGGCGCCCAGGACCTCGTCGGCGGCGTCGAGCGAGAACCCGTCGTGGAAGACCGAGAGCCGGCGGAGCGCCGCGCGGCCCGGCTCGTCGAGCAGGTCCCACGACCAGTCGATCACGGCCTCGAGCGTCCGGTGCCGGTCCGGGGCGGTGCGGTCGCCGCCGCGCAGCAGCGCGAAGCGGTCGGCGAGCCGGCGGCCGACGTCCTCCACCGACATCGCCCGGACCCGCGCGGCCGCCAGCTCGATCGCCAGCGGCAGGCCGTCGAGCCGGTCGACCACGGCGCCGACCGCGTCGTCCGGCAGCCGCACGCCGGGGCGCGCGGCCGTCGCGCGCTCGCGGAACAGCCGCCGTGCGTCGTCCGGGCCGAGCGCGCCGAGCAGATGGACGCGCTCGGCCGCGATCGCGAGGGGCGCCCGCGTCGTCGTCAGCACGCGCAGGTCGGCCGTCGCGGAGACGAGGAACGCGACGAGCGCCGCGACCGCGTCGATCACGTGCTCGCAGTTGTCGAGGACGAGCAGCGACGGCGCGCGGTCCAGGTGCTCCGCGATCCGCGCACGGACGTCGGCGCGCTGCTCGGGCGTCAGCGCGCGCCGCCCGGCCACGGAGTCCCGGACGCCGAGCGCCGACCCGACCTCGCCGACGACGTCGTCGGACGACGTGACGCCGACGAGCTCGACGACGTGGACGACCGCCTGTGGTGCGTCGCGGGCGAGCACGTGCACCAGACGCGTCTTCCCGAGCCCGCCGGGCCCGACGATCGACACCAGGCGCGACGTCGAGAGCAGCGCGCGCAGCCGCCGGACGTCGTCGTCGCGTCCGAGGAGGGTCGTCGCGTCGTGCCGGAGTCCGGCGCGCACCGGGCGGTCGAGCGCCAGCAGGTCCCGGTGGACCCGCCGGAGCGCGTCGCCGGGGTTCGCCCCCAGGCGGTCGCGGAGTCCGCAGCGGTGCGCCTCGTAGCGCTCCAGCGCCGCTCCCGGTCCGCGCACGACCGACTCGCTGCGCAGGAGGTCCGCGAGCAGGCCCTCGTCGTCGGGCGCGGCGGCGTGCGCGGCCTCGAGCCCGGGCAGGGCGCCGGCGTGGTCGCCCGTCCGGCCCGACGCGCGGGCCAGGACGACGCGGGAGCGGGCGACGTCGGCGGCCGCGGCGCGGACGAGCTCCGCGAGCGGCCCGGCGTCCGCGTGGTCGTCGTCCCGCGGCTCCGCGACGTCGCCGCCGAGCACCACGGCCTGCCGTGCGAGGTCGGCCGCGACGGCGGGGTCGTCGTCGAGGGCACGGGCGGCGTCGGCGGCCAGGCGCCGCAGCCGGAGGACGTCGACGGCGCCGGGGTCGATGGCCAGGCGGTAGCCCGCGTCGTCGTGGGCGACGGCACCGGACCCGCAGGCGGACCGCGTGCGCGAGACGACGACCTGCAGCGCCTTGGCGGCGTTGGCGGGCGGGTCCTCGCCCCAGATCAGCGCCGTGAGGCGGTCCGGGCGGACGCTGCGGCCGTCGGCGGCGGCCAGCGCGGCGAGCAGCGACCGCGAACGGTCGCCGGCGACGGGGACGCCGTCCCAGCGGACGCCGTCGAGGAGGGTGAGCTCCGGGGGCACCCCGTCAGTCTGACCGACGGGCCGGAGCGTCCCGCGAACCCGGCGTCGCGCCGCTCGCCCCGTACGTCAGCTCAGGTTCGCGAGCTTGCCGGCGGCGGACTCGCGACCCGCGCGGGTCCAGATGTTCTCGTCGTTGCCGGGGCCGACGCCGATCATGCCGATCGGCACGCCGATGCCCTCCTCGACGTACGCGACGTAGTCCTGGGCGGCCTTCGGGAGGTCCGACAGCTCGCGGCAGCCGGAGATGTCCTCCTCCCAGCCGGGGAGCTCGTCGTACTCCGGCGTGGCGTGGTGCAGGACCGTCTGGTGGTACGGGTAGCGCTCGAGGATCGCGTCGTCCTGCGTGCGGTATTTCGTGGCGACCTTGATGGTCTCCTGGCCGGAGAGCACGTCGAGCTTCGTCAGGCAGACCTGGTCGAGCGTGCAGAGGCGCGCCGCGTACTTCAGCGAGATCAGGTCGAGCCAGCCGATGCGGCGGTCGCGCCCGGTGGTCGTGCCCTGCTCGCCGCCCTTCTTCCGCAGGTCGGTGGCGATCTGGCCGTCGAGCTCGGTCGGGAACGGCCCGGAGCCCACGCGCGTGGAGTACGCCTTGACGACGCCCCAGATCTCGTCGAGGTCCTTCGGGCCGGCGCCCGAGCCGACCGCGGCGGAGCCCGAGACCGGGTTCGACGAGGTGACGAACGGATACGTGCCGTGGTCGATGTCCAGCAGCGCGGCCTGCGCGCCCTCGAACAGGACGTGGCCGCCCCCGTCCAGGGCGTCCCACACCAGGGCGGTGGTGTCGGCGATGTGCCGCTCGAGCTTGTGGCCGAACGCGAGGTACGTCTCGGTCATCTGCTGCAGGTCGAGCGACGGGTCGCGCTCCCACGGCCGCAGCGACCGCATCTTCGGCTCCATCGCCGCGACGATCTTCTTCTTCAGGATCTTCTCGTCGAGGAGGTCCTGGATGCGGATGCCGAGGCGCAGCACCTTGTCGCCGTAGCACGGGCCGATGCCGCGCTTCGTGGTGCCGATCTGGTTCTTCCCGAGGCGCGCCTCGCCGGCCACGTCGAGGAACTTGTGGTACGGCATGATCACGTGCGCGTTGGGGCTGATCCGCAGCCCGCTGGAGTCGACGCCCTGGGTCGCGAGCTGCGCGAGCTCGCCCAGCAGGACCTCCGGGTCGACGACGACGCCGTTGCCGATCACGCAGGTCGTGCCGGGATAGAGGATCCCCGACGGCACCAGGTGGAACGCGTACTTCACGTCCCCGTGCACGATGGTGTGCCCGGCGTTGTTGCCGCCCTGGAAGCGGACGACGACGTCGGAGCGCTCAGCCAGGAGGTCGACGAGCTTGCCCTTGCCCTCGTCGCCCCATTGCGCGCCCACGATCACGATGCCTGGCATTTCGATCGGGAGGGTAGCGGTCCGGGCCCCATGGGACCCGTGCGGGGGCCCGTGGGGACGGGGGATCGGGGCTCGCTGCCGCCCCGTGGGAACGGGCGGCCGGTGTCGCGGGCCGACCGGTGCGGCGCCGTCGACCGGGGTGCCTGGGCGGCCGTGGTGCCCGGGCCGATCTCACCGTTCCCTCACGGTCGGGACCCAGCCCCGGGGTACCGTACGCGCCATGCGCCGTTCCCCCATCGCGCTGCTGGTCCTGTCCGCCGCCCTCGCCGCGTCGCCCGCGGCCGGTGCGGCGGAGGGCCCCGGCGCCACGTCCCCGTTCTATCCCGGCAACGAGCTCCACGTCGACGCCCCGGACACCGTCGTCGGCGGCTCGGTGCTGACCGACGTCGGCGTCGAGGGCGTCGCGACGTGGAACGAGAACCCCACGACGTCGACGACGACCTCGTACACCTTCTCGCTCTACGTCCAGGACCCCACCGTCAGCGCGACGTGCGGGGCCTCCTACGGCGCGCAGCTGCAGCAGTCGATCAACCTCGGCAGCAGGCTGAAGGGGACGACGGCGTTCAGCGGCTTCGTCGCCCAGGACTCGATCCGGCTGGGCCCGGCGGTCCCCGCCAACCAGGCGACGTACGCGGAGAAGACCGCGCCGTTCGTCGTCCGGCCGGACCTGAAGAAGGTGCTCCTCTGCGCGTACCAGCGCTCCGTCACCGACGACGTCGCGACGGCCTCGCGCACCGTCGCCGTCGAGCCCGCCGCCTGCCGCCTGAAGTCCTCGAGCGTCCGTCGCGGCAGGGCGCTGGAGGTCCGCTGCAACGTCAAGGGCCCGCTGCAGGTGAAGCTCCGCCGCGCCGGGAAGACCCGGACGCTGAAGGGCACGATCCCGTCGACGGGCCGCAAGTCGCTCTCGTCGAGGTCGCTGGCGAAGGGCAGCTACAGCGCGAGCTACGCGATCAACGGCCAGAAGCTCGGGAGCCAGAAGGTCCGCATCCGCTGACGACCGGCGCGGTCGCGGATCGACGCTGCCCGCACCGCCCTGCAGCGGTGACCGGTGGCCCGGACGAGGTCGGCCTCAGCGCCGGTCGCGGTCGTCGAAGACCCGGCGCTCCGGGCGCCGGAGGTCGGCGGGGTCCGCGCCGAAGGTGCCGGAGGACGGACGCGGCGGCTCCGCGGGTCGGAACGCCGGGACGTCCGCCCCGTCGAACCCCTGCCCCGCGTCGCCCGGGTCGAACGGGGGCGGCGGGCCGAGCGGACCACCCGGGCGCGCACCGGGGACCACCGGCGCGTCCCAGGCGCGGCGGTCCTGCGGCGCGGCGCGGAACCCGGGGCCGCCGACCGGACCGGGCGACGGGGACTCGCCGCCCGCGCTCCGCCGCGCCGCCGCGGCGTGGCCGCCGGGGTCCGGCTGGCGGTGGTCGACGCCGTCGATCAGGATCGTCTCGCACATGCCCACCAGCCGCGAGACCGCGCGCTCGCCGATCTGGTCCTGCATCTGCATCGGGTCGAGGTTCGTCGTCAGGACGATCGCCCGGCGCTCCTGCCAGCGCTCGTTGATGATCGTGTAGAGCTGCTCCAGCACCCACGGGTTCGTCCGCTCGGTGCCGACGTCGTCGAGCACCAGCAGCGACACCTCCGTCAGCTGGTCCAGCAGGTCGAGCGTCTTCGTCCCGTCGCCGTCGTACGTCCGGCGGATCTCCGACAACAGGCGCGGCACCGAGTACACGGCGACGGCCCGGCCGCGCTCGATCGCGTACCGGGCGACGAGCATCGCCAGCCACGTCTTGCCCGTCCCGATCGACCCGGAGATCCACAGCCCGTCGCCGGCCTGCAGCCGCTCGTCGAGCGTGTCGACGTAGCGCCGCACCCGCGACACCGCGTCGCGGGGCAGCCCGTTGACGTTCGTGTGCTGGAACGACGCGTCCTGGTACTCCCGCGGGATCCGCGCCCGCAGGCTGCCGGCGACGCGGGCCGCCTGCTGCTCGGGCATGCACCGGCACTCGGACGCCGTGCGGGTCCGCTCGTCGACGAGCCAGCCGGAGCCGTCGCACCGGTCGTAGGGGCAGCGCACGGGCTAGGTCCTCGGCAACGGGGGACCGCCACCGGGAAGGGGCGGCCCGCCACCGGGTGGCGGGCCGCCGGACGGGGGTCCGCCGAAGTTGGCGGGCGGTCCGCCCATCCCCTGGGACGGCTGGGCCATCGTCAGGAAGCGCGGGTACTCGCCCTGGAACAGCAGCCGGATCGTGTCGGTGCGGCCGGAGCGGTTCTTGGCGATGATCAGCTCGGCGACGCCGGGCTCGGCGGTCTCCTTGTTGTAGTAGTCGTCGCGGTACAGGAACATCACGAGGTCGGCGTCCTGCTCGATGTTCCCCGAGTTGTGGGTGACGATCCCGTCGGCCAGCCAGCACGCGAGGCCGGGGACGGTGAGGTCGTAGACCTCCTCCTCGCCGGCCGGTTCGATCGAGACGATCCGGTCCCAGAAGACATCGCTGGTGGCGGCGACCCGGAGTCGCTCGTCCTCGAGGACGGCGGCGTAGCTCGCGACCGTGGCGCGCGACGGCGCGAACCTGAAGTGCGACGTCCCGCCGTACGAGGTACCCCGCGCCGCGGTCATCGCGCGCTGTGAGATGCCCTTCGCCCGCATCTTGTGCCGGACCTGATCCCAGACCTCGATCGGCAGCGTGTCGACGTTCGTGGTGGGGACGCGGTCGCCGATGGACGCGCGCAGGGCCTCGCCCTGGGCGACCCGCGGTCCGAAGACGCCGATCTCGTCGAGGAACCGCAGCTGCGCCGCCCACCCCGTGACGTCCACGCAGGAGACACCGCCGTCGTCGGGCGTCGACGTACGCGCCACGATCCCGAACCGCAGGAGCAGTGCGGCGACGTCCGCCGCCAGGCGCCTCGAGCACGTCGAGAAGTAGATCCTGCTCGCGCGCTTGCGTCCTTCCGAGGCGGGGCGGCTCCAGATGCAGCCGTCGGTCGCCCAGAGGTGCCGGAGCAACAAGGCGATCTGCTCGTTCGGCAGCCGGAAGACGTCCTCGGGCAGGTGCTTGTCGTGCGAGCGCTGCCCGAAGATCCCGAGCTCGCGGAGCCACAGGTTGACCCCCGCCGGTGCCCAGCGTGTGCCGTTGCCAGCGAGGACCAGCTGGTGCCAGGTCCCCGTGTGCTCGTGGCGGTTCACCGTCGACCCGAACTCCCGGCGCGCGGCGTCCGCCACCGCGATGCTGTTCTCCTCCGAGGCCGTCGTGTACCGGAGCGGCTGCCCGGAGACGTAGCTGCCGTCTCCCACGAGGTGCCCCAGCAGGACGACCCGGTCCTGGGGCCACGCGACGGTGGTCTCCGGCTCGGGCAGGCGACGACTGACGGCGACGCGGTCGCCCGGGACGAGCTCGTCGATGGTCTGCCAACCCCCACCGGCCATCACGCGGTGTTCGGCGGTGGCCCGCATCGTCCGCCCGGAGGCGAGGCGCAGCTCGAACACCGGCTTGCGCCCGACCTGCCAGACGAGATCGGTGTCCCGTTCGACGATCGAGCCGAAGGCGTCGACCGCGAGCACCCGGGGTGTCGCACGGACCAGCTCGTCGATCCGCACCCGGCGGCCGTCGGCGAGGACGACGAGCGTGTCGCCGGTGACGCACTCGCGCAGGTCCGACAGCAGCGGTCGCTTGTCCGGCCGCGAGTCGACGCCTCGCGAGAGCTGCGAGAGGGCGATGACCGGGCAGGAGAGCTCCTGGGCCAGGATCTTCAGGCCGCGGGACATCTCGCCGATCTGCTGGACGCGGTTCTCGGCGCGGCCGTCGGCCCGCATCAGCTGCAGGTAGTCGACGATCACCAAGGACACGCCGTGGGCGTGCGAGGCGTGCAGCCGCCGGGCCTTCGCGCGGATCTCCATGATCCCGATGTCCGAGCTGTCGTCGATGTAGAGCGGCGCCTGCGCGAGCTTGTCCGCGACCTCGAGGAGGTCGCCCCACCGGTCGCCGATGCGGCCCTTGCGGACGTCGTCGCCCTTGATCGCGGCCTGCGACGCGAGCACGCGCTGCAGCAGCTCGCGCTCGGGCATCTCGAGCGAGAACAGGGCGACGGCGCCCTTGCCCTGGAGCGCGACGTTCTCGGCCAGGTTCGTGACGAAGGCCGACTTGCCCATCGCGGGACGCGCCGCGAGGACGACCATCGCCCCGGGCTGCAGGCCGGCGGTCTCCTTGTCGAGGTCGCGGAAGCCGGTCTCCAGGCCGGTGATGTCCCGGCCGTCCTTCTCGAGCGCCTCGAGCTCCTTGATCGCCTCGTCGACGAACGAGCCGACGGTGCGGAGGCCCTTGTTGTCCTCGTCCTCCGACACGTCGAAGACGGCCGTCTGGGCCTGCTCGACGATGATGTCCGGCTCGCCCTCGCCCTTGAGGACCGCGGTCTGGATCTCGTACGTCGCCTGGAGCAGCCGGCGGAGCTTCCCCATCCCCTGGACGATCTGCGCGTGCCGGGGGAGCGCCGCGACCTCGGTGACCGCTGCGGTCAGCTGGAGGATCGCCTCGCGGCCGCCGGCCTCGTCGAGCGTGCCGGTGCGGCGGAGCTGCTCGACGACCGTGATCGAGTCGATCGGCTGGTTCTCCGCGTAGAGCCGGCGGATCGCCTCGTAGATCGTCGCGTGCTGCGGGGCGTAGAAGTCCTCGGGCTTCAGGCCGTCCTCGACCGTCAGCCCGTACCGCGCCTGCTCGGAGAGCATCATCGCGCCGAGCACGGCCTGCTCGGCGTGGAGGTCGTGCGGCGGGACGTGCGCGGGGCCGATCGACGGTCCGTCGTCGAACCCGCCGTCGTCGTAGCCGTCGCCCGCGCCGCCGTCGTAGCCCCCGCGGTCGTCGTAGTCGCCGCCGCCGTCGTACGCCGCGCCACCGGTCCCCAGGTCGACGTAGGAGTCGTCGGGCGGCGGGATGTCGTGTCGGTCGTCGGAGGCCATGGGGCGAGCGGTTGACCGTACCAGCGGCGGGCGGGCCGCCCGAGGGCACGGGTCGCACGGTGCGGGGAGTTCCTGCGGCGCCCCGTCTCGTCGGCGTCCGGCTACCCTGGTCCGCGTGTCGTCCGCCCCCGGCCGGGCCCCGTCGCCGCTGGGTCCCACCCCGGCGCCCGACGGGCCCCCCGTGCTCCGCGACCGCGCGCTCTGGACGGGCGCCGCGGTGGGGCTCGTCGTGTCGATCCTCCTGACCGTCGTGCGCGGCGACGCCCTGTGGGGCTCCAGCGAGGGCGTGTACGCGCTGACGGCCCGCCAGGTCCTCGACGGCGACGACCTGTACGGGCGCCTGATCGGGGCCCAGCCGCCGATCACGCTGCTGGCGGGGATCCCGGCGCTCCTCGTCTCCGACACGATCGGTGCGATCCACGCGTGGATGGGGCTGCTGCAGCTCGCCGGCGGGGTCGCCGCGGGGGTCGCCGTGCGGCGCCTGACGGGGTCGCCGATCGCGACGTTCCTGGCACCCCTGGCCGCCGTCTCGCTGCCGTGGGCCGTCAACCAGCACGGCGTCTACACGCCGGAGCTCGTCGGCCTGCCGTTCCTCCTCGGCGGCGCGGTCGCCGCGGCGCGCCCGCGGACGGTCCCGCTCGGGGCGGTCCTGCTCGCCCTCGCGGTCTTCGTGAAGCTCCCGTTCGTGCTCCCGGCCGTCCTGGTGGTGCTCGCGTGCGCCGACCGCCGACGCGGGATGGTGTGGCTCGCGGGGACCGGGATCGGCCTCGCCGGGTTCTTCACCCTGGTCTTCGGGACGGCGATGTGGGAGCAGGTCGTGCTCGCCCAGGGCCAGAGCGGCCTGCACCCGTGGAGCGCGCTCCCGGGGACCGTCCTGCAGAGCGTCTGGTCGCTGCTCGGCCTGCTGGCCGGGTGCGCCCTGCTCCTCCGCGAGCGCCGAACGGACCGGTGGCCCCGGGACGGCGTGCAGCTGCGCGTGAGCGCCGCGCTGGCCGCCGGCGCCGTCCTGACGTGGGCGAGCTCGTTCAAGGAGGGCACGAGCCTGAACGTCCTCGTCCCGATCGAGCTGGCCCTGATCCCGCTCGCCGCGACCGGGTTCCTCCTCGCCTGGCGCCGCGCCGGGCGGACCGCCTACGCGACGGACCCGGCGATCCGGCTGGCGGACCGGGGCCCGCTCGTCCGCCTGGGGATCCTGCTCGTGTCGACCCTGACGCTCGCGCAGACCGTCGCGGTGCTCGTGCCGCCGCACGACACGTTCCCGTGGACCCGGCCGGGCACCCCGCCCGCCTACGGTCAGACGGCGAACACCGGCGTGGTCGACGCGAAGCGCCGCGCGGCCGCGACGTGCCCGCCGGACGCCCCGTTCGGCGGCCTCGCGTACTACGCGTTCCTCTTCGACCGCCGGATGCCGGATCGGCAGCCGGACACGTTCCTGACGAAGACCGCCCCGCGCCTGAAGGCCGTCCGTGCCCGCATGGAGGCCGACGGACCGGTCTGCGGCGGCTGAGCGCCCCGGGAACGACGACGGCGCCGGTGGTCCGGCGCCGTCGGGCACTGCGGTCGGCCGGCGCGCGCCGGCCGGGGAGCGTCTAGCGCTCGGTGACGACCATGGTCTTGACGTTGGCGATGACGCCCTCGGTCAGCTCGACGTCGACGACGAACGTGCCGGTGGAGCGGATCGGCTCGGCCAGGCGGACGTTGCGCTTGTCGACGTCGATGCCGCGCGCCTCCTTGATGGCGTCGGCGATGTCCTGGTTCGTGACGGAGCCGAAGAGGCGGCCGTCCTCACCCGTCTGGTGCTGGATGGTCAGCACCGTGTTCGTCAGGGCGTCGGCCTGCTCGCGGGCCAGGCCGACGGCCTCGGCGCGCTGACGCGACTGGGCGGCGGCGACGCGCTGGGCGTCCTCGAGCAGCGCCTTCGTGGCGGGCGCGGCGAGCTTGCGCGGCAGCAGGTAGTTGCGGAGGTACCCCTTGGACACCTCGACGACGGCCCCACGGGAGCCGAGCTGCGGAACGTCCTGGAGAAGAATTGCCTCAGGCATGCGGATCAGATTCGATTCTGTCGTGCCGGGCACGGCGGGATGCCGTGCCCCTCAGCGGGACAGGAGAGGATGCCACGTCGGGCAGGTCCGCTGCGGCGCGGTGCCCGGCGGATCCCCAGTGGGCGACGGCGCATGCGGGGTCCGGGCCCGTCCCGCGAACGGGGGCGGGCGGCGGGCGTACCCGTCAGCCGGCCTACGGCGGACGGCGGGCGGGCCCGTCAGCCGGCCGAGGGCGGCGATCCGGACCCGGGCGTCAGGCCCAGGTCGGACGCCAGGAGGTCCATCAGGAGGCCGTCCCGCCAGGCGCCGGCCTCGTGGTCGAACTCGTGCTCGCGCAGCACGCCGACGTCCCGGAAGCCGACCCGGCGATAGGCCGCGACGGCCCGCGCGTTCGCGACCGTCGGGTCGATCGTGACGCGGTGGTGCCCGCGGTCGAGGATCAGGTGCCGGACGGCCGTCGCCACCGCGTCGGGGCCCAGTCCGCGCCCGTGGAAGCCGGCGCCGAGGAAGACGTCGATCGACGCGTGCCGGTAGTCGGGCTCGAGCTCCTCGAGGAACTGGATCAGCCCGGCGACGCGACCGTCCGCCTCGATCGTGAGCACCACGAGGTCCGGCTCGTCGAACGGGAAGTCCTCGTCCTCGGGCGGCGGGGGCCACCAGCGCCCGACCTCCGGGTCGTCGAGGAAGGCGCGCAGCACCGGTGCGTCGGCCCGGGTGACGGGCCGCAGACGGACGCGGTCCCCGCGCAGGTCGGGCGACGGGTCGGCGGTCATGGGCCGATCCTCGTGCGGCGTGCCGGACCCGCGGCGGGAGGCGCGTGCGTCCTAGAACGGGATGTCGTCGTCGGCCGGCGCCGGGGTCGGCGCGGGGGCCGGGGCCTGGCGCGGCTGCTCGTTGCTCCAGCCGCCCCCACCGCCGCCGCCCTGCTGGCCGCCGCCACCGAAGTCGCCCTGGTCGACCGGGTAGGACGTGCCGGGGCCGTTGAAGCCGCCGCCGCCCTGCTGGCCGCCACCGCCGCCGCCCCAGTCGTCGGACTGACCGCCGCCGTAGCCGCCGCCCTGGCCGCCACCGCCGCCGGGACCGCCCTCGCGGCCGCCGATGAACTGGACGTCCTGCGCGACGATCTCGATCGCCTCGCGCCGGTTGCCGTCCTTGTCCTGGTACTCGCGCCAGCGCAGGCGTCCGTCGACGGCGACCTGGCGGCCCTTGGTCAGGAACTTCGCCGTGGCGTCGGCGGAGTTGCCGAAGACCGTGACGTTGAAGAAGTTGGGGACGTCGTCCCACTGCCCCGTCTGGTTGTTCTTGCGGCGCTCGTTGACGGCGACCCGCAGCGAGCAGACCGACCCGCCGGACGGCAGGCCGCGCAGCTCGGGGTCGCGGGTCAGGTTCCCGACGATCGTGACGCGGTTGATGGGCATGCGGGGCTTCTTTCCTCGGAGTACGTCTTGTGCGTCGGCCGAGCGTACGGCCGGCGCGGGGTCGTCGGACCCGGGGCGCTGCTTCGCCACGGAGACGGTGCCGTGGCGGAACAGACCGTCACGGGATCGCCTCGGGTGACGCAGCATTCCACGCGGGCCGGACGGGTGCGAGGCCGCGCCGAGAACCCCTGGAAACGCGAAGAGCCGCCCGGTGGGCGGCTCTTGCACGGTGCGCCGGCGTGGCCGCCGGCGCCAGGAAGGAGGAGGCTCAGTCGGACTCGGCGGCCGCGACGGCGGCACCGGCGGCAACGGCCTGCGCGTCGATCTCGCGGAGGTCCGGCAGGTCGACCGGGTTGCGCTCGAGCTTGATGATCCGGTGACGGAGGACCGTGTCGTTGATCTTCAGCTGGCGGTCGATCTCGCTGAGCAGCGAGGCCGGGCCCTTGAAGCGGTACACGCGGTACTCGGCCGTCGCCTCGTCGCCGATCGGGTAGGCGAGCGCGCGGACGCCCCACTCACGACCCTCGAGCAGCGTGCCCTCGGACTGGATGAGCTTGTCGACGTCGACCGCCAGCTTCTGCCGCACGTCCTCCTCGGCGGACGCGTGGAGGAGGATGACGAGGTCGTAAGAAGGTGCGGGAGCGGCCATAAGAGAGTTCGCGTGCGAGCGACGGTCGACAGTAGCAAAGGGTTCCCGTACCGGTCGCCCGCCCAGCACGGGGCGGGGGTCGACCCGGTGGTCGGAACCGAGGGGGCGAGCGCAGGGCGCCCGCAGGGTCTCCACATCATGCCCCATCACGACCCCTCCCCGTCGAGCGTCCTCCGCCGCGCGCGCCTGGGCACGGTGGCGACGGTCGCCGCCGTGCTCCTGATGATCGTCCTCGTGGCGGCCGGCCCGCGGCTCGGCGGCGATCCGCCCGTGATCCCGGACGGGCGGGCGCAGGTGGGTGCGAGTGCACGGGACGCCCCTGCTCAGGCGGCGGATCCGGCCGCGGCGGGGGCGGGTCCGACGGCGGGGTCCGCGGGGCTCCCGTCCGACGCCGGCGACCCGCCGCCGACCGGCGGCGGCGGGGGTGCGCGGGGCGGGGAGGGTGCGGGCGGCGGGAGCGGTGACGGAAGGAGCGGTGGCGGTGGCGGCGGCGCTCGCGGCGGGGACGGTCCGGGCAGGGCGACGGCGGCCGGCGGGGCGGCGGGCAAGCGGGCGGACGCCGACGGCGACTCGCCCTCGAGCGCCGCGAGGCGTGCCGCGG
>NZ_KI912613.1:585835-668834 GCF_000519325.1 Patulibacter minatonensis DSM 18081
CTCGAGCGCCGCGAGGCGTGCCGCGGACCGCCGGGCAGCGGTGGCGCGGCGACGCGCCACCGCCCGGCGCGCCGCGGCGCGGAGCCGGGCGAGGGCCGCGAAGCGCCGTGCTTCGTCCCGCCGGAACGCCGCCCGGCGGACACCGGCGCGGGGCGGCGGGCGTCGAGGATCGGCCGCGGAGGGGCGTCCGGTCCGGCGCCCGCGACCCGCTCCCGCCGCCCCGGCACCGACCCGTCCGGCGCCGGCGCCCGCCCGGCCGGCACCGGCACCCGCAAGACCGACTCCCGCGCCCGCTCGCCCGGCGCCGGCACCCGCCCGACCGGCACCGGCGCGGGGCGGCTCGTCGGGATCCGACGGGAGCGCGGCGGCGGAGTTCCTGCCGTAGGCGGGCGTCCCCTGCAGCGCCGGGCGTCGCCCCCCAGCGCGGCCGACGGACCCGACGCGGGTCGTGTCGGGTTCGGTACCTCAGCGGTCCACGATCCGACACACCGGGCCCGCCCGTGCCGTCAGACCTCGTCGTGCGCCGGGGCGCCGGCCGCCTTGCCGCGGATGTCGGCCAGCTGGTCGTCGATCCAGTCGCCCGGGCTGCGGCGGAGGACGATCTCGCGCAGGCCGTCGGCGCGGCGCTTGCGCTCGGCGCCGCTCATGGTGAGGGCCCGGTGGATCATGTTCGCCAGGTCCTGCACGTCGAACGGATTGACGGTGAGGGCGAACTCGCCGAGCTCCTCGTGGGCGCCGGTGTTCTCGGAGAGGATGGAGACGCCGTCGCGCTCGTTGACGATCGGCCCCTCCTTCGCCACGAGGTTCATGCCGTCGAACATCGCGTTGACGATGTGGACGTCGTAGTGGCGGTAGGAGGCCATGGCCTCCTCGAGGTCGTCGCGGAGCTTCAACTGGATCGGCATCCAGTCCGGGGTGCCGTGGCGGTGGTTGACGACCGCGACCAGGGCCTCGATGCGCTCGAGGTACTCCTGGTACTCGGGCACGTCGGTCCGGGACGGCATCAGCTGCGCGACGAACGTGACGCGCTCGCGGAACTCGGGGTGCTGGTCGAGGAAGAGGTCGAACGCCGAGAAGCCGCGCAGGACGTTCTTCGACAGGTCCGCGCGGTCGACGCGCAGGATCATGTGGTCGCGGCGGCGGCGGAGGAGCTCGTCCTCGAACTGCCGGACGCGGACGCGGCGGGAGACCGTGCGGGTGGCCGCGGCGTCGATCGGCAGCGGGTAGGCGCGGACCCAGACCTCGCGGCCGTCGATGTGGACCACGCCCTGCTTGTGGTCGACCTCGAGGTCGAGGAGGTCCTCGCAGCACTGCAGGAAGTTCCGGCGGTAGTTCCGCGTGTGGAAGCCGATGATGTCGTTGGCGAGGATGCCGCGGTAGATCTCGTCGCGCATCTTCGGCGGCAGCACCCGCCAGGAGTCCGACTGCGACCACGGGATGTGCACGAAGTGGTGGAGGAAGACGTCCGGGCGGCGCTTCCGGATCATGCCCGGGAGCAGGTAGAGGTGGTAGTCGTGGACCATCACGACGGGGTCCTCGACGCCGTCGATCTCCTCGACCACGGCGTCGGCCATGTCCTCGTTGACGAGCTTGTAGCCGTACTCGTACGCCTCGACCTCGTGGGTGCGGATGTCCGGCGCGTTGGACTGGTCCCACAGGTAGTGCTGGATGAACCACAGCATCGGGTTGCTGATGATCGAGTAGAAGCCCTCGTAGGCCTCCTCGTCGGACACCACGAGCCGCACGTCGTAGTCGCCGCCCACGGGCGACTGCACGGTGAACGCCTTGCCGCCCGCCTGCCGCGCCCGGTCGGCGTCGCCGCGCCCCATCGCGCTGGCGATCCAGGTGACCGGCCGGTGCGACGCCAGACCCGTCAGCGCCGTCACCAGGCCGCCGGTGCCCCGGCTGATCGTCCCGTCGGTGTCGAAGGTGACCGGCCCCCGGTTGGAGACCAGGACGAGCGGCTTCTGGGGGCGATCCGGCATCGGACTCCAGGGTATCGGGGCGCCTCTGCGACCCCGTGGACGGAACGTGACCGTGCATGGATGCCCCGCCGGGGTCGCCGGCATGCGTCGCGACCGTCCGACGCGACGCGGGCGGGTTCGCGTCGCGCCCGAAGAGGCCTGCGGGTGCCCGATGCCGCGCCGCAGCCCGGCGTGGCCCTACCCGCGACGCAGCGGGCGGGGCCCGCACCCCATCCTCAGCCCTTCGGGGCGACCGCCGGCCGCGTGCCGAGCTTGACCTTCACGTCCCGCTCCTTGCCGCCGCGGAAGATCTTCATCGTCACGGTCTGCCCGGGCTTGAAGCCCTGGACGACCTCGGCGACGTCGGTGGAGGTCTTCACCGGCTGGTCGTCGATGCCGACGATCACGTCGCCGCCGGGGGCGAACGACGAGACCTGGAAGGCACGGGCCGGGCCGGACGGGCCGCGCAGGCCCGCGTCGTCACCGGGGCCGCCCTTCGGGATGTCCTGGATCCAGGCGCCGCTGTCGGTGCCGAGGTCGAACTCCTTCGCCAGCTGCGGGTACACGCCGACGGTGGAGACGCCGAGGTACGGGTACTTCGCCTTGCCGGTGCCGCGGATCTGCTCGATCGCCCGCTCGACGGTCTTGGCGGAGATCGCGAAGCCGACGCCGGAGCCGTCGCCGCTGGAGGTCTCGATCTGCGAGTTGATGCCGATCACGCGGCCGCGGGCGTCGAGCAGCGGGCCGCCGGAGTTGCCGCGGTTGATCGCGGCGTCGGTCTGGATCGCGTCGACGGTGTCGAAGCCCGACGTCGACCGGATCGAGCGGTCGAGCGCCGAGATGACGCCCTCGGAGACCGACTGCTCCTCGCCGAACGGGGAGCCGATCGCCACGACCGGGTCGCCGACGTGGGCATCCTCGGGGCCGGCGAAGCGGAGCTTCACGAGATCCAGGTCCTTCGGATCGATCTTCAGCACCGCGACGTCGTTGAAGCGGTCGGTGCCGACGACCTTCGCCGCCACCTGGTTGCGGTCCGCGAAGCGCACGAACACGCGCTTGGCGACCGGCGACGTGGCCTTCTCGCCGAGGGAGACGACGTGGGCGTTCGTGACGATCTCGCCCTTGTCGGAGATGACGAAGCCGGAGCCGAGACCGCCGGCGTCGGTGTTCGTGGCGCCGGCGGCGATGATCGTCACGACACCGCCGCCGAGGCGGGTGTAGATCGTCCGCGGGTCGATCGCGAGGCCCTTCTGGCTGCCGGAGTCGGACTGGATGTCCGGGATCGCGGTGACCGATCCGGACCCGGAGGACTGCGTGGAGACCGACGCCTTCGGGGAGTCGTCGTCGCCGCCGCACGCCGCGAGGGCGAGTGGCGAGGCCGCGAGCAGGGCGATCGCGGCGAGGCGTGCGGGTACGGCGTTCATGCAGGGAGCTCCAGGGTGAAGGTCGTCGTAGTGATACCCGATCCGCCCGCCTCGACGCCGAGGGTCCCCCGCATGCGGTGCGCGAGCTCGCGCGCGATCGCGAGGCCCAGACCGGCCCCCGAGCCGTCGCCGGTGCCGTGGAACGGCTCGAACACGCGGGGCAGGTCCTCGGCGGAGATCCCCGTGCCGTGGTCGGTGACCTGGATCCGCGCGGCACCGCCGCCGCGCGACACGCGGACGATCACCTCGTCCGTGGTCCCCGAGTGCTTGAACGCGTTGTCGACGAGGATCCGGACGATCTGCGCGACCCGCTCGGGGTCGCACCAGTGCTCCACCGGGTCGCCGGCGAGCCGGACGGTCAGCCGGCGGCCCTCGCGCTCCGCCCGCGGGACGAACTCCTGGGCGACCTGGCGGGCGAGGTCGTGGAGGTCCGTCATCTCGGGACGCAGGTCGAGGCCGCCGCTCTCGAGCTTCGAGAGGTCCAGCAGGTCGTAGGAGAGGCGCGTGAGCCGCCGGACCTGCGTGGCGAGCTGCTCGAGGAACGCGCGCCGCTCCTCCTCGTCGAGCTCCTCGTCCTGCAGCAGCTCGACGAACCCGGAGAGCGACTGCAGCGGCGTGCGCAGCTCGTGCGAGGCGGTCGCGATGAACCGCTTGCGGCTGGAGTCGAGCTCCTTCAGCTGGTGCTGCATCGTGTCCAGCGACCGGGCCAGCGCGCCGAGCTCGTCGGGGGCGTCGACGTCGAACCGGGTGGCGAAGCGCCCGGCCGCGACCTCGCGCGACCCGTCCTGGAGCCGCCGCAGGCGGGTGGAGACGCCGACGGCGAACGCCGTGCCCGTCAGGACCGCCACCACGAGCCCGAGGATGCCGCCGAGCACGACGCGGCGCCGGACGAACGACACCGTCGCGCGGACGTCGGCGAGGTCCTCGGTGGCCACGACCGCCCGCCGCTCGCCGGTCGACGTCCGGCCGGGCGACGCGATCGCCACCCGCGCGCGCAGCCGGTCGCCGTCGTCGACCGCGCGGGCGTCGTCGCGGTCCTCCAGGGACCGGCGGGCGAGTCGCAGCGCGGCGGGGTCCGACGACCCCGTCCCGGCAGAATCCCGGACGACGCGCACCGCGCCGGCGCCGTCCTCGGCGACCAGGAGGACGTCGGCGCCCGTGCGGGCGGCCACCGCGGCGACCACCGCGCGGTCGGACCGGGGACGACCGCCCGCCGGCGCGACGTCGGCCACCGCGGAGGAGGTGTCGCGGTCGAGCGACTGCAGGCGCTGCTGGGCGAGCGACGACTCGAGGCTCGGGAGCACCTGCAGCGCGATCGCAGCGACCGCGACGACCGTCACCGCCACGAACGCGAGCGTCAGGCGCAGCCGCAGCGAGCGTCGCAGCCGCGCGGTCGGCAGCAGCGCTCGGATCCCCGACGCGGACCCGTCGGGCCCACGGCTCGCCGGGTCCGCCATGCGATCAGCCGTCGACGTCGCGGAAGCGGTACCCGAGCCCGCGCACGGTGATGACGTACTCGGGGGCCTTGGGGTTCTTCTCGATCTTCTCGCGCAGGTGCAGCACGTGGACGTCGACGGTCCGCCGCTCGCGATACGCGGCCCCGCCCCACGCGCGCTCGAGGAGCATGTCGCGGGTGAACACCCGACCCGGCGCGTAGGCCATCGTCGTCAGGAGCTCGAACTCGAGGTGGGTGAGCTCGACCTCCTCCCCGCGCACGAGGACGCGGCGCCGGTCGGGGTCGACGACGAGGTCGCCGATCTCGATCGGCGGGGCCTCGCCTGCCGTGGCGGCCGGCATCGCGGCCCGGCGCAGCGCGGCGCGCACGCGGCTGCGCAGCTCGCGGACGGAGAACGGCTTGGTGACGTAGTCGTCCGCGCCGCTCTCGAGGCCCGTGACGCGATCGCCCTCCTCGCCGCGCGCCGAGAGCATGATGATCGGGACGGATGATCGCTGGCGCAGCTGCCGGCAGACCTCGAAGCCGTCGACGCCGGGGAGCATCACGTCCAGGAGCACGAGGTCGGGCCGGCTGCGGTCGAAGATCTCGAGCGCCGCGCGACCGTCGGCGGCGGTCAGGACCTCGTGCCCGTCGCGGCGCAGCGGGAAGGCCAGGAGGGTCCGGATCGATTCCTCGTCGTCGACGACCAGGATGCGGGCGGTGGAGGTCACGGTCGTTCGATGATGGTGGAATCGCGCGGCCCGCCGCAGCGGTCGTGAGGGTCTGCCCCGAAGGCGCGCCCGGACGGACCGGCGCAGCCACAGCGTAGTGCGCCGGTACGCTGGCGGTCCTTGGCGATTCGGATCGGCATCGGTGCGCTGCTCCTCGCGGCGCTGGTCGCGGTGTTCTCCCTGCGTGCGCTGCCTGGTCCCCTGACGGCCGACCTCCCCGCCGAGGCGTACGACGGCCCGGCCGCGAAGCGGATGAACGACCGCCTGAGCGAGATGTTCCCCGACCGTCGCGCCGGATCGCCGGGGGACGCCGCGCTCGGGCGGTTCGTCGCGACCGAGCTGCGCCGGGTGCTGCCGACGGCGAGCATCCGGGAGGACGAGTTCGAGGCCGACACGCCCGACGGCCGCCGGTCGCTGCGGAACGTCTCCGCCACGCTCCCGGGCCTGCCGGGCAAGGAGATCCTCGTCGTCGCGCACCGCGACGCGCTGCGCCGCGGTGCCGCGGCGGAGCTGACGGGCACGACCGCGCTCCTCCAGCTGGCCGCGATCGTCGGGCAGAACCGCTTCCGGCACACCGTGCAGTTCGTGTCGACCAGCGGCGGGTCGGGCGGCGGCCTGACCGGCGCGACGCGCCTGGCCCGTCAGGTCAAGGGCCGCGTCTCGACCGCGATCGTGCTCGGGGACCTGTCGGGCGACCGGGCCCGCGGACCGCGGGTCGTGACGTGGGCCAACGGCACCGCCGCGGGGTCCCTGCGGCTGCAGCGCACGCTGGAGACCGCGCTCCGGGCCGAGAACCTGCGCCCCTCGGACTCCGAGGCGATCTGGCGGCAGATCGTGCGCCGGGGGCTGCCGGCCACCGTCGGGGAGCAGGGCGAGCTGAACCAGGCCGGCGTGCCCTCCGCGCTCCTGACGTCGGAGGGCGCGTTGCCGGGCGCCGCCGACGCCCCGGTCGTCGGCGAGCGCTTCGCGGCGTTCGGCCGCGCAGCGCTGCGCGGGCTCCTGGCGGTCGACGAGCCGTCCGCGAGCGTCGGCCCGCCCCAGACGGGCGTGGTGATCGCCGGGCGCGAGCTGTCGGGCTGGGCGCTGCGGGTCCTGCTCCTGTGCGTCCTGCTGCCGCTGACCGGCGGTGTGCTCGTGCTGTCGATCGCGCTGGCCCGCGACGGCGTCAACCTGCTCGCCGGTCTGGCGTGGACCGCGGGCTGCGGCGTCGGCCCGGTGATCGCGGGCCTGGTGGCGATCGGCTCGGGCCGCAGCGGCCTGGTCGAACCGGCGGTCCCGGCACCGTTCGCGGGGCCGGCCCTGTCGACGAACGTGGGCTCCTGGGTGCTCGTCGTCGTCCTCCTGCTGGTCCTGGCGGGCACGACCGCTGCCGCGCGACCGTTCCTGACGCGCGAGGTCGCCGGGCTCCACCGGCCGACGCGGCCGGGGGTCGCGTTCGGGGTCTTCACGGTGCTGTGGGCGACGACGCTGGCCCTGTTCGTCCTCGATCCGCTCGCCGCGTTCCTCCTGCTCCCCGCGCTCGTGGCGTGGCCGGCGGCGGTCTCCCCCGTGCCGGTCGTCGCGCCCCTGCACCGGCTCGGGCTCTTCCTGGTCGGCGCGGTGCTGCCGGTCGCGGCGGCGACGACCGTCGTCGCCGACCTCGACGTCGGGATCCTCCAGGTCCCGTGGTGGCTCGTCCTGCTCGTGGCCGGCGGGCACGTGACCCCGGTGGCGATGCTGTTCATCAGCCTCGTCGTCGGGGCGGCGATCGCGACGGCGCTCTCGCTGGTGCCGCCGGTCCGCAACCCCTTCACGGGCCGGCGGGCGGCGCCGGCCGCGGCCGGGCGGGGACCGCGGCGCGGCGGGCGGCGTGCCCCCGCGGTGCCGGAGGACGCGGGTCCGAGCGCGGGCCGTGACGCCGGGCCGGGGCGCCCCCGCGGGCGATCAGGACGCGCGGGCCGCGGCGCGGGGCCGGGGCGCACCCGCCGGCGATCAGGACGCGCGGGCCGCGGCGCGGGGCCGGGGCGCACCCGCCGGCGCGCCGCCGGGGGGTCGGAGAGCGATGGTCGGAGCCCGGGCGACGGGGGTCGACTCGAGGACGACGCCTCCGACGGCCCGTTCGGCGTCGGCGAGCCGTTCGAACCCGTCCTGCCCGACGACGTCGTCCCGGCGGAGGATCCGGACCCGTTCGACGACCTGCCGTTCGGCCCCGACGACCCGCAGCTGCCCCGCCGCAGGAGGCGCCGCGCCGGGTCGTGAGCCCGCGCGCCTCTCGTGACGGCGAGCCGGATCGCGTCCGCGGCCCGAAGCGGCCCCGCTTGGTCGGTGACCGACCACGGGTGACCCCCGCGATCCAGGTCCCACGTTCTCCGCGCTTCCGAGGTCACCGATGGTCCACCGTCGACCGCCGAAGCCCCGACCAGGCCCACCACACGATCCCCGAGGTCACCGATGGTCGGATACCGACCACCATCGACCGCCGAAGCCCCGACCACGCCCACCACACGACCCCCGGGGTCACCGATGGTCGGATACCGACCACCATCGACCGCCGAAGCCCCGACCACGCCCACCACACGACCCCCGAGGTCACCGATGGTCGGATACCGACCACCATCGACCGCCGAAGCCCCGACCACGCCGCCGACACCTCCGCCGACGACCCCGCGGCCCCAGCCCCCGACCGCCTCGCCGGAGGCCGTACCCTACGCCCGGTGCTCGTGGCCGCGCACGGCGACCGGCGCGCCGTCCCGGAGCATCCGGACGCCCGGGGACTCGCCGGCCCCCGGCTCGCGGACGACGCCGACCCAGGTGATCCCGGACAGGCGGTCCGCGAGGGTCGGCGGTGCGGTGACCAGCAGCTCGAAGTCCTCGCCCGCCGACGCAGCGTGCACCATGGGGTCGCGCCCGAGCGCGCGGGCGACGTCCGCCACGCCGGCCTGGAGCGGCAGCAGATCGAGGTCGACGTCGAGGACGACGCCCGAGGCGCGTCCGACGTGCGCGGCGTCGGTCGCCGCCCCGTCGGAGAGGTCGATGCCACAGCGGACCCCGGCCTCGTTCAGCGCGAGCCCGGCCTCCAGCCGCGGACGGGGGCGCAGGTAGCGCTCCAGCAGCCGTCCGTGGACGGCGTCGTCGAGCGCGCCGCGGTCGGCGTCCCCCAGGACGAGCGCGAGGCCGGCCCCGCTGCCGCCGAGGGCCCCGGTGACGCCGACGCGGTCGCCGGGCCACGCGCGGTCGCGTCGCAGCAGGGCGTCGCTGCCCGACGCCCAGCCGACGACGGTGACGGTCATCACGAGCGCCGGCCCGGAGGTGACGTCGCCGCCGGCGACGGTGGTGCCGGTGCGGGCCGCGAGGGCCTCGAGACTGCGGACGGCGCGCAGCACGTGGTCGTCGTCCCAGTCGGCGGGGACCGTCAGCGCGACGTAGGCCTCGCCCGCGGCCACGCCCATGGCGGCGAGGTCCGAGAGGGCGGTCGCCAGGGCGCGGTGGCCGACGACCTCGGGCGTGCTCAGCGGGTGCCGGTCGGGCAGGTGGACACCGAGCACCGTGGTGTCGGTGCTCGTGACCGCGACCGCTCCCGCGGGGCGGACGACCGCGGCGTCGTCGCCGGGGCCGATCAGGAGGCGTCCGTCGCGGGCCTTCAGCCCGGCGGTGAACGCCTGGATCAGTGCGCGTTCGCCCACGGTCGGAGAGCTCGGTGGGGACCCGGAGCGGGTCGGAGGGAGCGCGCGGGACCGGTTCGACGCACGGTCGTGCGCCGCGTCCCGACCGGCGTCCTACCGGTGGCGGTAGACGATGCGCGCGCGGCTGAGGTCGTACGGCGAGACCTCGACGCGGACCCGGTCGCCCGGGAGGATGCGGATGCGGAAGCGTCGCATCTTGCCGGCGACGTGTCCGAGGACCTCGTGGCCGTTGTCGAGCTGCACCTTGAACATCGCGTTCGGCAGGGCCTCGACGACCTCGCCCTCGAACTCGACTTTGTCTTCTTTGGCCATCCGACCTACGGTACCAAGGCCCGGAGGCCCGACGCGGAGCGCCTACCACGCGCATCGCCTGCCATGGCGGGGGATGCGCCGGCCGGACCGGCGCCCCGCCTACGGCGTCGGCGAGGTGTCGTAGGTCTGACCGGTCCCGGTGCCACCGGCGTCGCCGGTGCCGTCGACCGTGTTGCCGTACTGGTCGACGGTGTTCCCGTACTGATCGGTCGTCGTGGTGCCGGCGGAGCCCGACTTGCCACCGGGGCGGCCCTTCGTGCCCTTGAACGGCACGAGCCCCTGGAACTGGCCGCAGAAGTCGCCGTGCGCTCCGGCCATGTACTCCTTCCAGATCGGCGCCGAGACGCTGGCGCCCTGGATGTTGCCGCCGGCCTGGGTGGTCGAGACGATCGTCTTGCGGGACGTCGGGTACCCGACCCAGACCGCGGTGGCCAGCCGCGGGGTGAAGCCCGCGAGCCACACGTCGCTCGGGCCGTCGGTCGTGCCGGTCTTTCCGCCCGCGGGGCAGCCGAAGTCGGCCGAGGCCGCCGTGCCGCCCTTGATGTCGGCCTGGAGGATGCGGTTGACCTCGGACGCGACGTCCTGCGGGATCGCGCGGGTCCGGCGGACCGGCTGCGGGCGCTTGACGTCGCCGTTCTCGAACTCGACCTTCGTGATCGCGCGCGGCGTGACGCGCATGCCGCCGTTGGCGATCGTCGCGTAGACGCGGGCGATCTCCATCGGGCTGACGCTCGCCGAGCCGAGCGACTCGGACGGCAGCGACTGGAGCTTCGACGTGATGCCCATCGCCCGGGCGGTCTTCGTGACGTTCTTCATGCCGACGTCGAGACCGAGCTGGAAGAAGACCGTGTTGACCGACTTCAGGGTCGCGGTCTTCAGGTCCATCGACCCGCCCTTGCTGCTCTCGCCCGCGAAGTTCTTGACGACGCCGGTGCCGTACTGCGGCGGGATCGGGATCGATCCCGGCGCCGGGTAGCTCGTGCTCGGGCTGATGCCCTGCTCGAGCGCGGTCGTCAGCACGATCGTCTTGTAGGTCGAGCCCGGCTGACGGCGACCCTGCGTGGCCAGGTCGTACTGGTTGCTGCCGAACTGCGTGGACCCGGTCGAGGCCTCGATGTCGCCCGTGGCGGGGTCGAGCGTGACGATCGCGGCCGACGGGTCGCCGGCCTTCGGGTTCAGCTTGTCGGACATCGCCTTGCGCGCGAGGTCCTGCTTCTTCAGGTCGAGCGTCGTGTAGACCTTCAGCCCGCCCTGGGCGACCCGCTTCTTGCCGTACTTCTGGACGAGGATGTTGCGGACGTAGTTCAGGAAGAAGCGCTCGCGCTTGTTCGTGTAGTAGCTGCCGCCCTTCTTGACGCCGAGCGGCTTCTCCTGCGCCTCGAGCGCCTCGGACGTCGAGATGTACCCCTGCGCCGCCATGCGGCCGATGACGTCGTTGCGGCGGCGCAGCGCGCCCTCCGGGTTGACGTACGGGTTGTAGTCCGTCGGCGCCTGCGGCAGGCCGGCGATCATCGCGGCCTGCGGGAGCGTCAGCTTCTTCGCCGTCGTCTTGAAGTACACGCGGGCGGCGGCCTCGACGCCCTTGATGGCCTGGCCGCCGTAGGTGCCGTACGGCGCGGTGTTCAGGTAGGTCGTCAGGACCCACGTCTTGCCCTCGCGCCCGGGGTGGCGGTCCTCGAGCTGCTGGGCGAGCTTCGCCTCGCGGATCTTGCGCTTCAGGCTCGAGGTGGTGTCCTTCGTCCACAGGTTGCGGATCAGCTGCATCTCCAGCGTGGACGCGCCCTCCGCGTTGCCGCCCTCGGAGATGTTGCGGGTCGCCGCGCGGAAGATGCCCTCGACGTCGACGCCGGAGTGCTCGTAGAAGCGGCGGTCCTCGACCGCGACCGTCGCGTTGCGGACGAGGTCGGTCATCTCGCTCGTGCGGACCTTCTCGCGCAGCACCGGGCCCGGCAGGTAGCCGAGCTTCGTGCCGTCCTTGGCGTAGACGACCGACGGCGCGCCGGGGTCGACCTGATCCATCTCGTTCAGGTCGACGGAGTCGGCGACGCTGACGACGTAGCCGACACCGCCGATCGCGCTGACGCCGAGACCGACGAAGACGACGGCGAACAGCACGAGGAGCACCCGTGCCGCACCGCCCTTGGAGCGTCGCTGGCGACGCTTGCGGGCTGCGTGGGACATACCTGTCGGCCACGATACCCGCCCGAGGGCCGTTCTCCTGCCGGTTGCATCGACGGATGCGCGGTCGAGCGGCGACGGCACCCGCCCGCACCCGCCGCCGGGGCGGGTCACGATCAGGCCGGTCGCGGGAGCGGACCGCGATCCGCGATCCGGCCACCCGAGGTGGGGGCGGGCCGCCACCGGGCCGTTCCGAAGGATCGACGAAGCACGCGCGGCCCCGCGATCCGCAACCATGGGGGCGGATGGGGCGACACACAGAGCTCGAGCGCCCCGCCGTGCTCGAGCCCCTGCCCGCCCCGCCCGGGTCGCCGGCGCCCGCCCCCGCGACGGTGGTGCCCGCCGCCCCCGCCGCGCCGCTGAGCTGGCGCGACACCGCGCGGGTCGTGTGGCCGCCGTTCGTGATCACGCGGATCGTCGCGCTGATCGCCGGGCTGCTCGGCACCGCGCTGTGGCCGACCCACGAGGCGTCGGACACGAACGACCCGCTCGGCCTGACCCGCGGCTTCGGCGAGCTCGGCGACCGCCTGCTGGCGCCGTTCGCGCACTGGGACGCCGTCTGGTTCCTCGACATCGCCAACAACGGCTATCCGACGGACTACGCCCCGAGGACCGCGTTCTTCCCGCTCTACCCGGCGATCCTGCGCGTCGGCGACGCGCTGTTCCAGTCGCCGCTGCTCTTCGGGCTCCTCGTCTCCACCGTCTGCGCGTTCGTCGGCACGATGATCGTCCATCGCCTGGCCGAGCTCGAGCTCGGCCGGCCCGCGGCCCGGATGACCGTCTGGGTGCTGCTCGTCTTCCCGGGCTCCCTGTGGCTGACGGCCGTCTACTCGGAGGGCCTGTTCCTGCTGCTCTCGGCCGCCTGCCTGTACTTCGCCCGCGAGGGCCGCTGGGGCCTCGTCGCCGTCGTGGGGGTCCTGGCCGCGACCACCCGCAGCGCCGGCATCGTCCTCGTGGTCCCCGTGCTCGTGTTCGCGTGGCAGCAGCGGCACGCGCTGCTGGCCCGGGCGGGCGCCGCCAGGGGCCTCGTGCCGGCCACGGCCGGAGGCACGGTGGGCGTCGGCGGATCGGCGTCCCCCACCGGGCCGTCCCGGCCGACCCCCACCCCGACCGGTCGGCCCGTCCGGCTGATCGACCGGCTGCCGATCCCGGCCCGGGCGGCGCTCGGGCCGCTCCTGGCCGCGGCCGCGGTCGTCGGCGGCCTCGTGCTCTTCGTGGTCGCCCTGCGGCTCAACGGGTTCGGGTGGCGCGCGACGTTCGACCAGCAGGAGGAGTGGGGCCGGCGCAGCGTCGGGCCGCTCGACGGGATCGTCCGGGCCGTCGACCACGGCGTCGACGGCGCCCGGCAGGTCGTCGACGCGGCCGGGATCTCGCTCGCCCGCGCCATGCAGGCCGACTGGATGGACCCGCTGCTGCTCGTGTTCCTCGTCGTCGGGCTCGTGGCGCTCGTCGGCGCCGCCCGACGGCTCCCGCCCGCCTACGCGGCGTACGCGGGCTGCGCGCTCCTGATGCCGCTCAGCGCCCCCGGGGTCGTCGACGGCACGGCGCCCCTGATGTCGCTCCCGCGGTTCCTCGGGGTCCTCTTCCCGCTGGCGATGTGGGCCGGCTGGTGGCTCTCCCGCGGCCCGCGACGGCGCACGCGGCAGCTGGCGCTCGGCGCCACGGGCCTGCTGCTCCTGATGCTCGTCTCCGAGCTGACGGCCCGCTGGATCTTCTTCGCGTAGCGCCGTCCGGTCGTCGCGCGGCGCCCGGCGGTGGGCCGTCCGGGAGGTCGCTCCGGATACCCTGGGCCCGGTGAAGCCGCCCGAGTCGACGACCCCGTCGTCCCCGTCGTCCGCGGAGCAGGGCGCACCGGCCGCGACCGACGGCGCCGCCGTCCCGCCGAAGTACTGGGGCTGGCAGGGTGCGGCGCTGGCGTTCGTCGCGGCGTTCGGCGCGCTGATCTTCGTGTCGATCCCCGCGGTGGCGATCGGCGACGACACGCCCGGGGCGACGGCCGCCGGGTCGGTCGTGAGCTCGATCCTGACGTGCGTCGTCTTCGTCGGGATGCCCGTCCTGATCCTCTCGATGCTCGTGGGTGGCCTGCGCCGGCGCGACGTCGGCCTCGTGCTCCCGTCGCGGAAGCTGTGGAAGATCCCGCTCTACGCGGCGATCGCCTTCGTCGTCTACCTGCTGCTGTCGAACGGCCTGCGGGAGCTCCTGGACGCCGGGGACCAGGAGGACGACCTGCCGAAGAAGCTCGGCGCGGAGGGCTCCGCCGCCGCCGGCATCGTCATCGGCATCGCGGTGACCGTCTTCGCGCCGATCGGCGAGGAGTTCCTGCTCCGCGGCATCGTCTATCCGGGGCTGCGGGACTCGCTGTCGGGCGTGACGTCCAAGTGGACGGCGATCGGGATCGCCGCCGTGCTCGACGGGATCCTGTTCGGCGCGCTCCACATCGGCGGCTCGAAGCTGGTCTTCGTCCCGATCCTCGCGGTCTTCGGGATGGCGCTCTGCCTGCTCTACCAGGCGACCGGCTCGCTCTACGCGAACATCCTCGTCCACGCCACGAACAACACGTTCGCGATCGGGATCGCCCTGGACTGGTCGTTCCTCGGCGGCCTCGCGCTCTGGGCCTTCGCGGTCACCTGCATCACCCTGATCGCCCTCGCGGCGCGGGCCCTCGAGCTCCGCCTGCCGCCTCCCCGGCCTCGACCGGGCGCGGTCGCAGCCCACCGCTGACGGGTCCACGGCCGGCGCGCGGCCGCATCACGGCCCCGACGCCCGGCCGGGACGACGCGACATCCGCCCGACGACGCGGCCGCACGCGGACGAGGGAGTTCCCGTATGAGGATCGCGGTACGACCATCCGGACCGGGGTACCATGATGCGATGAAGCCGCGTCGTGTCCCTGGTCGCAGAGCAGCCCTCGTGACGGCCCTCCCGGCCGCCGCACTGCTGGTCCCGACCGCCGCCCACGCCCAGTCACCCACGACCCCGGCACCGACCACCCCCGCGCCCGCGCCGGTCCAGACGAAGCTGACGCTCGTCACCGAGAAGGCCCGCACCGGCGAGGTCCTGAAGGGCACGAAGTGGCGGGCCCTCGCGGTCACCGACCAGTTCGTCGCCGGGACGAAGGTGCGCGTGTCCTACACCGCGGGCAAGCGCCGCGTCTCCAAGCTGATCACCCTGAAGCAGCAGAAGGACGGCGAGAAGGGCTACGTCCGCATGGCGCTGCCCAGCAAGGTCGCCAAGAGCTCGCGCGTGGTCGTCCGGGCGTCGATCCCGAACAACATGCCGATCGTCGCGGTCATCGCGAAGACCCGCGTCGTCCGGCAGGCCACCCCGAACGTCAGCCCGGGAGAGCGCGGCCTCGCCGTCCGCATGCTGCAGGACATGCTGGCGAAGAAGGCCTACGTGATCGGCAAGAAGGGCGTGTACGACGCCCGGACCCAGCGCGCCGTGCTCGCGTTCCGCAAGGTCCTGCGGATGGACGCCACGACCCAGGCCAACTCGGCGGTCTTCCGTCGCCTCGTCGCCGGCAAGGGCACCTTCCACCTGAAGTTCCCGAAGCACGGCCGTCACGTCGAGGGCGACATCGAGCGCCGCGTGCTGGTCCTCGCCGACAAGGGCAAGGCCATCCGGATCTACCACACGTCGCCGGGCAAGCCGTCGACCCCGACGATCCGCGGCAGCTTCCGCGTGTACATGAAGGACCCGGGCACGAACGCCAAGGGCATGTACAAGAGCTCGTACTTCATCCGCGGCTACGCGGTGCACGGCTACCCGTCGGTCCCGGCCGGCTACAGCGCCAGCCACGGCTGCTTCCGCGTCCCGATGTCCGACGCGGTGAACATCTACAACTTCATGACGCCCGGGATGCCGGTCGACACGTACTAGCAAGCGGGCGGGGCCGGGCGACCGGCCCGGCTGCAGCGGCCCACGCGGGGCGCGCCGCGCGCCGCGCAGCACCCACCGCCGGCCCGAGGGCCGGCGGTCGTCGTTCCGGGGGCGTCCGCCCGGGCCGCCCGCGCCAGCCGATCGGCCGGCGCCCCGTCCGGCCTACTTCTTCCTGAAGCCGACCGTCGCCGCCTTCCCGGGCGCGGTCGTCGCCGTGACGCTCAGCTTGTAGCTGCCCTTGCCGAGCCGGCCGAGCGCGATCGTGCCCTTCCCCTTCCGCACGGTCTTGACGAGCGTCTTCACCGTCCTCGAGCCGCGCTTGACGACGATCCGGACCTGCCCGGCGGCGCTCGCGGTGTAGCTCAGGGTCGTGCCCTTGACCTTCAGGCCGGTGAGCTTGGGCGAGGCGGCCGCGACGGTCGTCGTCTTCCCGGGGACGGTGACCGTCGGGCCGGGGACCGGGACGAGCGTCGGCGCAGCAGGCGCCAGCGTGGTGAGCGCGATGTCGGGGCCGTTCGTCGTGCCGCCGCTCGTGGTGACGACGAACCGGTAGTGGCTGTTGGCGCCCGCCGCGAGGCCCTCGAGCGCCGCGGCGACCTCGGTCTGACCGCGACCGGCGGCGAGGCTCCTCGGCGTCGTCGCGCTGCCGTACGCGTCGGTCGGGCCGTACTCGACCTTCCACGTGCCGGCGAGGCCCTTCGTGTCGGCGATGCCGGCGACCGTCGCACCGTTCGTCGTGATGTTCGACGGGGCGCCCGTGATCGCGACCGGGGCCGGACGGAACTCGTCGGCGCCCGCGTCCGGCGCGTCGCCGAGCGTGCGCGGGTCGCCGTCGACGTCGAGACCGCTCGACCCCGGCGCCGCGCCGGCGGCGTCGATCGTCGGGGAGCCCGCCGCCTGGTGGACGTCGCCGGACGCGGCGCCCACGAACAGCGGGGTCGCCGTCGAGTTGCCGCCGCCGTTGACGACGGTCGGGGCTCCCGTCGTCGAGAACGAGGCGAGACGCGCGAACGACGATGCGACGTTCAGGGTCGCGGAGTCGGTCGCCTTGACGACGCTCGCGTCGTTCGTCGGCCCGCGCAGGATCGAGCCGGTGACGGTGGCCTGGGCGGAGCGCCCTGCGACGCTCTCCACGCGGATGCCCGCACCGGTCGCGCCGTTGGCGACCGCGGTCACGTGGTCGAGCTGGGCGCTGACCGACCCGAACGCCGCCGGACCGCTGACCTGGACGCCGAAGCCCGATTCGGCGACGAACGAGGAGTCGCGGATCGTGACGAGGTCGCCGTCCATCACACGCGCACCGGAGGCGTTCCCGACGGCCCGCGACGAGACGCGCTCGACGACGCTGCCGGCGAACGCGGTCAGCGGCGTCCCGCCGGCGGTGCTGGTCCCGACGAGGTCGACGTCGGAGATCCGGCCGTAGCTGCCGACCCGCATGCCGAAGACATCACCGAACGTGATCGTCGGCCGGGGCTGTCCCGCCTGCCCGTGGACGTACGACCCGCTCGGCGACGTCACCTGGGTGGGCTGGGTGTACGAGCCCGGCGTGAGCACGATCTCGTCGCCCACGGCGGCGCCGGTCAGGGCGGCACCGAGCGTGCAGGGCGTCCCGACGGGGCAGGCCCCGGACGACGCACCGGTGGGCGCGGCGTACCGGACGGCCGCGCCGGCGGTCGCAGCGGTCGCGGGCAGGGCGGCGCCTGCGACGAGCGCGACGACGAGGATGCGGGGTGAGCGGGCCATGGGGGTCCTTCCTGGCGGTGGTCGCTGCAACCTAGGTGGCGCCACCGGCCCCGAGGTCCCGGATCGGTCCCGTCCGGACCGACGTCGGACCCCGCGGCCGGCCAGGGGATCGACCGCTGCCCCGGCGGGCGCCGACCGTCGTGGCGGACGGTCGCGGCCCCGCGCTCCGCCGCCTCCTCGTAGCATCAGCCCCCTGATGCCTGAGCCCGGGAACGCCAAGGACCGCCTGGTCGCCGAGCTGCGCCGGCACGCGCTGGTGATCGGGGAGGTGACGCTGACGTCCGGGAAGACCGCGTCGTACTACGTCGACGCGAAGCGCGCCATCCTCCGGCCCGCGGGGTTCAAGGCCCTCGGCGAGCTCCTCGCCGTCGAGGTCGAGCGCCTCGGTGCCACGGCCGTCGGCGGCCTGACGATGGGGGCCGACCCGGTCGCCTGCGCCGCACTCGCCGGCGGCGCCGACGCCAACGCGTTCTTCATCCGCAAGGAGGCCAAGGCCCACGGGCTGCAGCGCCGCGTCGAGGGCCCGTTCCTCGGCGACGCCGACCGCTGCCTCGTGGTCGAGGACGTCGTCACCACCGGCGGCTCGACGGTCCAGGCCATCGAGGCCCTGCAGGCCGAGGGGCGCACCATCGTCGGCGTCGTCTCCGTCCTCGATCGCCTCGCCGGCGGCGGCGAGCGCATCGAGGCCGCCGGCGGCGCCCCCTACGTCGCACTCACCACGATCGACGACGTCCACCCGGACCGTCCGGAGGCCTGAGCCATGACCTTCCTCGGCGTCCTCGTCCTCTTCCTCGGCATGATCGTCGCCGGAGCCGGCGCGGGCCTCGCCCTCTTCGAGCGCGTCGCACCCCGCGGCACGCTCCGCCTCATGGGCATCGGCTCGGTCGTCGGCATCGTCGGCCTGGCGATCACCCTGTTCAGCGCCGACGAGAACGAGAAGCTCTCCGCGGGCACCTTCATCCCCCTCGCCCTCGTCGTCGCGATCGTCCTCTACGCCGCCTGGTTCGCGAGCCGCTCCGACCGCACCACCTGACCCCCCGGCGGGCCCGCGCCCGCCCGAGGGGACGCACTAGGATTCCCCCTCCCGCCCCCGTAGCTCAGTGGATAGAGCAGTGGTTTCCTAAACCATGTGCGCAAGTTCGATTCTTGCCGGGGGCATGCTGGACGTCCGAGGATCGGCCTCCCGTGCGAGCGCGACCCCGCCGCGGGACCGCCCGCACGAAACCGGCGTTCTCCGGGGCACCCCGGCGGGGCGTGCGTTCGTCGGGGCATGGTCACGCTCGACGACGGCGGGGCGTACGTGCACCTGATGCCGGGTGAGGCGTCGATCGTGCGCGAGTCGATCCCGCTCGACGAGCTCGACGCGGCGGACCGGGTGCCGACGCTGGACGCGCTCACGCTCGACCTCGACCACTACGGGCGGCTGATCGGCATCCGGGTCGCCGGCGCGCCCGACTCGGTGCTGCTGCCGGCGCTGCTCGACGCGGCACGAGCCGGCTGAGGGTCGGGAGCCGGACCGGAACGCACGACGGCCGGCCCGCCCCCGGGGACCGCCGGCACACTGGCGGGTCCGGGGGCGAGCGGGCCGTGCCCGATCGGGTGGCGGTGCCCGCCACGTCGAGCCGCTCCTCGATCCCCCCGAGCGTCGTCGCGTACGCCTCGGTCATGTCGACGTCGAGACGATCGGCGAGGACGAGGACCCACCGGAGGAACCCGGCGAGCTTGCCCTCGAGCTGCTCCGCCACGCCCCCCTCGGGCGCCCAGCGCCCCTCGAGGACCCGCTCGCCGGCGCTCCCGGCCTGCGCGAACCGTCACGGACGTGGCGCGCTGCCGCTACCGTGAGCGGTGCTCCGGCCATGTCGGGCCCGGAGGCTCCCCCGTCCCCGAGGTCCCCGTGCGCGCTTCACGCCCCGCCCTGCTCCACGTCCTGCCGCTGGCCGGCGCCGTCGTCGCCCTGGCGACCGTCGGCGTGCAGGCCGCGTCCGCCGCGTTCCTCGGCGAGGCGGAGGACCCGGCCGGGGATGCGACGGTGCCCGAGGCCGAGCGGGACATCACCGCCGCCGGGTTCGGGTACGACCCGGCGACCGGGCGGATGGGTGCGGCGGTGCGCCTCCGGGGCCCGTCGGCCGGGGCGCCGGCGACGCTGATCGCCTACGCGGGCAGGCGCACCGCGACGGGCTGCGACCGCGGACCGACGATCGGGTTCGCGTCGGACACCGACCGGGACGACGCGTCGTGGCTGCGGACCGCCGCGGACGCGAGCATCGTCTCCCGGGGCCGGATCGACAAGGCCGGCGGGCGGTCGGCGCTGCAGCGCTTCGACGTCTCGAGCTCGGCGTTGCGGGACCTGAAGGCCGACTGCGCGCTGATCTCGACGACCGCGCTCGGCGACGGGACCACGATCTACGACCGGCTCTCGTTCGACCTGAAGGGCCAGCCGGAGCTCAGCCTCAGCACCGCCGGCCTGCCCAGCCGACTCACCGCGTCGTCCAAGCGGCACGCATTGCGGGTCGTGGTGCGGAACCCCGGGCACGGCCCCACGGGGAAGGTCCGGGTGCGCCTCGGGACGGTGCGCGGCATGCTCGCCACCCGGTCGACGGTGACGTTGCCCTCGATCGCGTCCGGGAAGTCGCGGACGGCGGCCTTCCGGGTCCGCTTCAGCAAGCGCGCCCGCCTGCGCACGGAGATCCCGGCGACCGCGAAGGCCGGGCGCCTGACCGTCGAGACGGTTCGCGACGTCCGCGTCCAGCAGCCGCAGGCACGGAAGCCGCGGCGCTCCGGTGGTGGCGGCGGGACGGGCGGGACGCCCTCGAGCTGCGTCCGGTACTTCCCCGACTTCTCCGGGGAGTCCGGCGGGTCGCTCGGCCTCGTGCCCTGCCTGCGGTAGCGCGGGGCGCCTGCGCGTCGGGCGGCACGGCGCCGTGCCGTCCGTCGTGCGCACGGCACCGATCCCGCGGCCGCGCGATCGACCACCGGTCGGCCTCAGCCGTCGTCGGGTGCCGTCGCGATCGCGACCGTCGTCCCGACGATCGCGGCCACCAGCGCCGCGTCGTCGATCGCCAGCGTGCCCTCGATGCGCCCGGTGATGAGCGCGATCGTCGCGCCGCCGATCGCGGTCGCCCGGCGCCGGCGCTCGTCGGCGCTGATGGGGCTGTCGGGGAAGAACAGCGTCCAGCGCTCGGCGAGGAGGCCGAACAGCCCCGCGACGGTGCGGCGCCGCTGCTCCTCGAGCTCGCGCACGCCGATGCCCTCGACGAGCGCGGCCCGGCCCCGCCGGGGATCGCCGACGTAGAGGCCGACGATCGCGCGGGTCGCGACCTCGACGCGGGCGACGGGCTCCAGCGCGCCCGCCGCGATCGCGTCGAACGCGGCCGCCCGCAGCTCGCGGTCCAGGTCGTCGAGCAGCGCGCCGTAGAGCGCCTCGCGGGTGCGGAAGCTCTCGTAGAAGTACCGCTCGGTCAGCCCGGCGACCCGGCAGATCTCGGTCATCGTCGCCTCGGCCCAGCCGCGGGTGCCGACGACGTCGAGCGCGGCGTCGAGCAGCCGCGCGCGGCGCTCGGCACGGCGCTCCTCCGTCGACCGGCCGCCGTAGCGCCGCCCGCCGCCCGTGTCGTCCGCGCCGGCCATCCCGCCGATCTTGACAGACCGCCCTGTCAGATGCCACGATCGCTTGTGACAGGACCCCCTGTCACTTCGAGGAGGACCGAGCCCTGAGCACCACCGCCCCCAGGCCGACACCCCGCGACGCCCCGAGCGCCGCCCCGCCCCCGTCGCGCGACCGCCGGATCACCCGCGAGGTCGTCCGCGACCTCCGCGACGAGCGGGCCGCCCGTCGCCGGCTCCCGCTGCCCGCCGGCGAGCTCCGCCCGAGCCTGCGCAACACGCTCGGCGTGACGACGGCCCCGCTCGAGATGCTCCTGCGCCACCAGCGGCGGTACGGCTCCGTCTTCACGCTCCGGCACGCCCACCAGAGCGTCGTGTGGGGCATCGGCGCCGAGGCCAACCACGACATCACCGTCAAGAACGCCGACGCGTTCTCGTGGCGCGAGAGCCGGTTCGGCGACCTGTGGCCGCTGCTCGGCGACAGCTTCTTCGCGATCGACGGGGCCTACCACCACGAGACCCGGCGAATGCTGCTGCCGGCGTTCCACGCGCGCTCGGTCGCCGACATCGCCCAGGGCGTCGTGGACGAGGCCGTCGCCGGTGCGGCCGAACTGACGCCCGGCACGCAGGTCGACGTGAACCACTGGGTCCGCGCCCTGGCGATGCGGATCGCCCTGCGCGTCCTGGCCGGGATCCGCACCGACGCGGCCACCGAGCGCGAGATGACGGACCTCTTCGAGCGGGCGCTCGCCTTCCACGGCCTGCCGCTGCCCCTGCAGATGCTGCGCGGACCCCGGACCCCGTACGCCGCGATGCGCCGGTCCCGCGCAGCCCTCGACCGGCTGCTGATCGCGGAGATCGACCGACGCCGCGCGGCGGAGGATCCGGGCCCGGGCGTCCTCGGCATGCTCGTGGCCGCCACGGACGAGCAGGGCCGCCCGCTCCCCACCGGCGCCGTCCGCGACCACCTCGTGTCGCTGCTGTTCGCCGGCCACGACACCACGACGGCGACGTTCTCGTTCCTCGCGCACGAGCTCGGCCGCACGCCGGGCGCCCGTGAGGAGCTGACCGCCGAGCTCGACGAGCGGCTCGACGACGGGCTGCCGACCGCGTCGACGATCGACGGGAAGGCGCTGCCCGTCCTCGAGCGCGTCCTCTCGGAGACGCTGCGACGCTACCCGTCGGCGTGGGTCGGACCCCGGCGGACCGTCGCCGACACCGAGGTCGCAGGCGTCCCCGTCCCCGCGGGCGTCGCCGTCCACTACTCCAGCTGGGTCACCCACCACCTGGAGGAGCTCTACCCCGATCCGCTGGCCTTCCGCCCGGACCGCTTCCTCCCCGGCGGCGAGGTCGACGCGCTGCCGAAGGGCGCCTACGTCCCGTTCGGTGGCGGGTCGCGGATGTGCCTCGGCAAGCGCTTCGCCGAGTACGAGCTCCGCGCGATCGTCGCGGCCGTGTACGGCCGGGTGCGGCTGGCCCCCGACCCCGCGCACCCACTGCGTCTGAGCTTCACCCCGACGCTCGGGCCGAAGGACGGGCTCGTGATGGCGGTCCGAGAGCGCTGAGCGTCGTCTCCCGGCGCCTCCGACCGGCCGGACGACGCCGCGCCCTGCCGGTCGGACGTCGACACCGCACGCACCCCGACGGTGGACGGTCGCCGGATCGAGGGACGGAGCGCGAGGTCGGCCGTCTGGCGGATGCCCGCGCTGGTACACCTCTCCGGGTGGACGACCGACACCAGCACGCCGTCCTCCGGCCGGACGTCGCCGTCGCCGAGCTGCGCGAGACGATCGACCGGACGTGCGCGACGGCAGCGTTCCAGGGAACGACGCCGAAGTGGTCGCTCCCGCCGGTCCGACGCCGGTGGCTCCGCACCAGCCGCGAGGGACCCGACGAGCTGCGACGCCGCCGGGCCGTTGCGTTGCTGCTGCTCGGGCTGCCGGGGTCCGCGTCGTACGACAGCGAGGCCGAGCACGCCCTGCACCTGGGGTCGGAGGATCCCGACGGGGCGGCGTGGAGCACGAGGGTGTCCGAGGCGTTCGACGAGATCCGCCGCCGCGGAGACGGACGCCGGGGATCCGCCGAGCCGGCATGGGAGCGTCCGCGGCGGGGGGAGTCCGGGGTCCTCCGCCACTGGACCGACCCGGCGACCACCGGCGGCATGCACCTCGTCATCGCCAACCTCGGGGACGTCCCCGCTGCCGTGCCGGACGGATCGATCGCCTTCGCCTCCGCCGACCCGCTCGGCCCGCTGCGGTCGACCAGCGACAACCACGACCTCCCACCTATGACGACCATCTGGCTCGCGCCGAAATAGCGGGCCATCGCCTCCCGACGAACGACCTCCGGCCCGAGCCGCGACGACCACCAGATCCGCCATTCGGCGGATGGAGCGCCCCACGCCCCCGGGATACCCTCGGGCGCTCATGGAGTGCACCGCCGCGATACCGGAGAAGGAGCGGCAGCCGAAGGCGCCGTCGCTCGTCAAGCCGCAGTTCCAACCACACGAGGGACCCGAGCCCTACTGCTTCGTGAGCTACTCGCACGCGAACTCGGACCACGTCTACTCGATCCTGAACGACCTCGCCGAGCACAACTTCCGGATGTGGTTCGACGACACGATGGAGATCGGCGACGACTTCCGGAAGGAGCTCCACGACCGGATCGCCGCGTGCGACGCGTTCCTGCTCTTCGTCTCGAAGGAGTCGATGAACTCGAAGTACTGCGGCATGGAGATCATCACCGCGCACGCCCTCGGCAAGCGCATCTATCCCGTGCAGCTCGACGCCTCGGCGGAGATTCCCGCGGCACTCAAGCTCGTCCTCGAGAACCTGCAGCACGTCAAGGCGCACACCGGCGAGGACAAGTACGTCCAGCGCCTGATCAAGAGCCTCCCGCCCGACACGATGCGGCGCCTGATCATCGAGGACGGGATCGTCACGAGCTGCGCCGACAACGGCACCGACGTCCTCGTCCCGGAGGGGATCACCGGGATCGGCGAGGCAGCGTTCAAGGAGTGCGTCAAGCTGCAGCGCGTGACGCTTCCGGAGTCCCTGCGCCGCATCGAGGACCAGGCGTTCCGCGGCTGCTCGCAGCTCCGGGAGATCACCCTCGGCGAGCACGTGGAGTACGTCGGGCACAGCGCGTTCCGCGACTGCATCGGCCTCGAGCGCGCCACGCTGGCGAACCCCGAGACCACGCTCGCCGGGAGGACGTTCGAGAACTGCGCGAAGCTCGTGGAGGTCGACCTGCCCGACGCCACCGAGGAGATCTTCGAGGCGGCCTTCAACTCCTGCGGTGCGCTCCGGCACTTCCGGTTCCCGTCGCACCTGAAGATCATCGGCGACTCCGCGTTCTCCGACTGCATCACCCTCGACAACGTGGAGCTGCCCGACGGCGTGGTGAAGATCGACGCGCGCGCCTTCGCCGACTGCGTGAGCCTGAGCTCGTTGCAGCTGCCGCCCCGCCTGTCGAAGATCGGGCGGTACGGGTTCAAGGGCTGCACCTCGCTGCGCGAGATCGAGATCCCCGTCGGGGTGGACTCCCTCAACGGCGACGCGTTCCGGGAGTGCGTGGAGCTCGAAGCCATCCGGGTCGCGCCGGCCAACCGCTTCTTCAAGGCCGTCGACGGGGTCCTCTTCAACAAGAACCGCTCGGTGCTCGTGGCCTACCCCTCGATGCGCGAGGCCAGCGAGTACGAGGTGCCCGACAGCGTCACCGTCATCAACCACTGGGCGTTCTGCCAGGCCGACCTCCTGCATTCGGTGGCCATCCCCGACAGCGTCGAGGTCGTCGGCGAAGGGGCGTTCTTCTCGGCCGAGAAGCTGGAGAGCGTCGTCCTGCCACCCTCCCTGGAGCGGATCGACGACATCGCGTTCCGCGACTGCGCGAGCCTCCGCCGTGTCGAGATCCCCTCGCACGTCTGGCACATCGGATGGGGTGCCTTCCTGAACTGCCCCGAGGTGGAGATCGTGTGCGAGCCCGGCTCGTACGCCTCGCGGTACTGCGCCGAGCACGACGTTCCGCACCGGAGCCCTGAGTGACCCTCGGTCGCGGGGCGCTCGGGCGCCTCGCGAAGCAGCACTTCGTCGTCCTCATCGCGTTCGTGGCCGCCGCCGCGTCATGCGTGGCCGTGCCCCCGGACGGCGAGTACGGGGACTACTTCGAGACCCGGACGCTGATGTGCCTGTTCTGCACGATGGCGGTCATCGCAGCGCTCGACAACGTCCACTTCATCTCCGCACTCGCGGGGCGACTGGTGCGTGGACTCGGGACGCGGCGCCGGCTGATCCTCGGCCTCGTCTACGCGACGGCGCTCTGGGCGATGCTGATCTCGAACGACATGGCGCTGCTCACGTTCCTCCCGCTGACCTACGTGGCGTTCGATGCCACCGGGAACCAGCGCTACCTCGCCTTCACGTTCATCATGGAGACCGCCGCCGCGAACCTCGGCGGGATGCTGACGCCCTTCGGGAGTCCGCAGAACCTCTTCCTGTACTCGTTCTACGAGATCCCGGCGGGCGAGTTCTTCGGGGTCATGGCGATCCCGTTCGCGGTCTCCATGCTGCTCATCACCGTGATCTGCCTTCGGGTCCAGGACGACGAGATCCGGGCCGTCGACCTCGACCAGGCGTTCAGGACCCGGCCGACGGTCGCGTACCTCGGCCTCTTCCTCCTGGCCATCCTCATCGTCTTCCGGGTGCTCCCGGTGTGGACGGGCTTCGTCGTCCCCGCGGCGCTCCTCGTGCTCGACCGCTCGGCCCTGGTGAAGCTCGACTACGGCCTGATGCTGACGTTCGTCCTGTTCTTCGTCTTCAGCGGGAACCTCGCCCGCATCGACTCGGTGAGCTCGGCCCTGGGCGAGCTCATGGACTCCCACGTGCTGCTCTGGAGCACGCTCGGGAGCCAGGTCATCTCGAACGTGCCGTCGGCGATCCTCTTCGCCCAGTTCACCGACGACTACCGCGAGCTCCTGGTCGGAGTGAACATCGGGGGCGTCGGCACGGTCGTGGGATCGCTGGCGAGCCTCATCGCCCTCGCGAAGTACCGGGAGTACCAGCCCGGGAGGACCGGCAGCTTCCTCGTCCTCTTCTCCCTCGTGAACTTCGGGCTGCTCGTCGTCCTCTTCGCCGTGATGAGCCTGGCGTTCGCCGTCGTGCTCTGAGCTCCGCGGCGGGGCGGGCTCAGCTCGCGGACGCGTCGTCGTCGAGGGCGTAGGACGCCGCGAAGCGCGCCGCGGGGACGATCCACTGCTTCCCCGCGTCGTCCTCGACGACCCAGTCGCCTGCCCGCGCGGTCTCGATGCCCTCCGTGGACACGACCTGCTCGCCGGCACGCGTGGCGCGCGCCGAGACGACCCCGGTGCGTCGATACGTCTCGCCCTGCACGTGCTCGTACGTCCGACGGAAGTCGGTGTCGGTGACGGACCACGCGTTGCCGTCGGCGTCGGACACCCGCCAGTCCCCCGGCTGCGCCGACATCTCGGCCCCGCTCTCGGTGCCCCACGCCCACGAGGCGTCGAGCCTGCGGGCGGCGACCGAGCCGCTGCGGCGGTAGCGCCTGCCGGAGTCCCTGCTGTGGGATTCGAAGGGGATGTAGCCCATGGCTTCGAGGTGCTTCAAGCAGTGCTCCAGACTCGCCACCGTGTAGGCGCGGTCCCGGTCCGGGAGGTCCTCCCACGGCACCAGGCCCGGGTGCCGCAACGTGCGGTTCGGCACCTCCCGGCGCGGTCCCGGTCGGAATCCACCGGCGAGATAGTACCGCCACCACGACTCGTGCTCGAGGTGCGCAAGGTCTCGTACCTCGTCGCTCCCGAGGCGCGCCGGGACGCGGCTGCCCCGTGACGGCGGGAGCCACGTGCGACCCGCACGCATCACGATCTGCAGGGCCACCGCCACCCGACGGCGGTTGCTCTCCCGATAGAACCGGGACAGGTCGTCCCACGGGAGCTGCCCGGGGCCCGGAGGGCCGTCGCCCGGCGACCGGGTGGCGACGTACTGCTCGTGGAGCCGGCGGGCGATCCGCTCCCACCCGTCCTCCGGCAGGACCTCGACGGTTCGCTCGCCCGTCCGGTGCGTGGCCACCAACGTGAGTCCGAAGGTCGTCACGTTCTCCAGCACGTTGCCCGCGGCGATCCCCTGGACACCGTCGTGCCACGCCAGGAACGGCACGTTCGGGTACCGCAGCGCCAACCTGCTCGTCAGCTGCCCCTGGTCCTCCGACGGCTCCGTCGCCACGACCACCAGCGCCGGGAGCTCGGTGTCGAGCGCTGCAGCGACGGACGCGACCGCCGGGACCGCGGCGACCGGCGTCGGCCGTTCGCCCCCGTCGATCCGGTCGCCGTACCACTCCTGCCCGCGCACGTGATCGATGAGCAGCTCCTCCGCGTCGGGCGCGATGACCACGACCTCGAGGTCGGGCGGGGTCCCGTCCACCGCCTGCTCGCGACGGTGCTGGACCAACTCCTCGAGAACCGCGACCGCCATGGGCGTCGAGCCGAGCACCACGAGTCGCCGCGGGTCGTGCCCCAGGGCCTCGTCGACGACCTCCTGGGCCGTCACGCGGAAGAGCCCGACCGTGTCCGTCAGCAGCTCGTGGTCGTCGGCGATCTGCCTGCGCCGCCACGCCTCCGCGTGCCGCGGATCGTCGAACCGCGCGACGAGGCGTGGCGAGGCGGCGTCGGTCGCCAGGTCGCCGACGACCGAACGGACGTGGCCGGCGATCGTGAGGGTCTCGCTGGCCTCCGGAGTGAGGATGTACGCGGCGCACAACCGATGCCGGTGCCCGAGGGGCCCGCGACCCACGAGCAGCCGCCGGATCTGCTCCGGGTCCGTCGGGTCGCCGTAGACGGCGCGGACGCCCCGCCTCCGGAGCTCGCCGACGAAGGGGTTGCCGCGGGTGGGCTCGAGCAGCACGACCGTGCTGCCGTCGAGGTCGTGGTGCGTGAGGATCTCGATGAACCGCCGCGTCAGGTCGTCGAGCCCGACGACCAGGACGACGGACCGCGCGAACCGCGCCCGCAGGCCGTCGCGCTGGGAGACCAGGGCCGTGAGGCCGACCGCTCCCAGGGAGAGGAACGTCGTCAGGATCGCGGTCAGTCGGGCGACCTGGAGGGCGAGCGGCTTCGTCGGGCCGCACACGTCCTCGGCGCTCCCGAGGAAGAGCGACAGCGTCCAGGTGACCGGGGCCCAGAACTGCGTCTGCCCACCGGTGCAGCTGACGTACGCCGGGACCGCGAGCACCACCGTCGTGACGACGAGGCTCGCCGCGACGAGGACCCCGAAGCCCGTCTCGGTCAGGCGACGCCACCTCCAGTAGAGCGCCGCCGCGACGATCGCCGCAGCGGCCATCACGAGCACCGTCTCCCACGAGGCGGGCTCCGCCGCCCGGGACAGCCACCGGGGGAGGTCGTCGACGACGCCGGGGCACGGACCTCGAACACCAGCAGGACCAGCGCCAGCACCATCACGGCGGAGGACACGACGATCCCCACGACCAGCGCGACGACCAACCACCGCGGGTCGTGCGCCTCCCGCACCAGCGGGCGCGCGAGCCTGCGGGCCCGGACCAGCCGCCACCACGGTGCACGGAGCACCCGCGGCGGCGTCGGGGTCCCGGCGGGAGGACGGTGCGCGCGGTCGGTCTGGCGGTGCACGGAGGGCCGGCGTCAGCGGGCGTGGAAGCCGACGAGCCGCCGCGCGTCCACGTCGTCGGCCGGTGGCCGCCGGGGAACGCCCGGCCGGGAGTCCGCTCGGCCCGGTGGTGCGCCGAAGGAGACGGACGGAAGCGTCGAGGAGTGCATCAAGAGGGTCGGTCGCGGTCGCCGAGGAGCGAGTGAGCGTAGTCGGAGGCACGCGGCGGGTCCATCCGCCAGATGGCTGAGATGGCCCGCACGGCGCGGTCAGGACCGACGAGGCGGGACTCCTGCGCGACAGGCCCCGGAGACGACGCACGGACGGGTCGGGCACGACGGGGGAGATCCCCCACGGACCGCCCCCGATCCGCCGTGCGGCGGAGGCGCAGGATCCGGTTCGGCCGATGGGTCCGGGAGCCCGGACCGAGGCCACGACCAGGAGCCATGACCGCATGACCGCCCCCACCCCCGACCCCGACCACCGCGACGGCGCCCGGGCGCTGACTGCCCGTGAGCGCGAGATCCTGCTCCACGTCGTCGCGGGCAAGTCCAACCGCGAGATCGCCGGCGAGCTGTGGCTCTCGGCCCGGACCGTGCAGACGCACCTCAAGAACGCCTCCCGGAAGCTCGGCGTCCCGAACCGGACGTGCCTCGCCGTCGCGGCGCTCAGGCACGGCATCGTCCCGCTGCACCCGTCCGGGCCCGACGGGACCGACGACCGGCGGGACGACGGCCCCGGACCCCGCCGCCGCGCGACGCGACCGTTCCCCCGCCGTGATGCCCGGCACCATCGCGTGGTGACGCTCCGGTGACGGACCCCACCCGGCCACGGGACCGCGGTTCGCGAAGCGTCGCGATCGCCGGTCGGGCGCCGGAACGTAGTCTTGCGGCACGTGGACCACACCCCGATCACCCTGGCACCCGCCCGCTGGGTCGCCGGCACGCACCCGGACGCCCTCGGCGTGTACGCCGGGGCGGGACGCGCGGTCGCGGTCGCGGGAGCGCAAGGCCTCTGGATGGCGGTGGCCGAGACCACCCTGGGCCCACGGGACCGCATCGTCGGTGTTCTCGGGTCGGCGGCCACGATCGCCGTCGGCGCCGCGGGGACCCGGCGCCCGGACGTCCTCGCCGACGCCGTGCGCGGCCCGCTCCCGGCGCCGGTGCTCCCCGGCCTCGCGATCGCGGCGGTGGCGGCCAGTCGACCCGAACGCAGCCCGCTCCTGATCCCCTCGATCGTGCTGACCGCGCTGGGGACCGGCAACACGGGCGAGCGGGGTGGGCTCGTGGTCGGGGCGGGTACCGCCGTGGCCTACCTCGGGGCGGTCGGCGTCGGCGCGCGCGCGTGGCGCCACCCCGACCGGCACCTCTGGTGGAACGCCGGGACCGCCTCCGCGTTCGTGGTCGCGGGGCTCGTGGGTTCGACCGTGGGCGACATCGCCCTCGGGGCCCGTGCGCTCGAGCGCCTGCACGGCCGACGTGCGTCCGCGGGGATCGCCGCCCCGCTCGCCGACCTCGTGACCCGGGCCGCGGCGATCGCGTCGGAGGTCGACGACCTGCTCGCCGCGATGGACCGCCCCCGGGATGTCGAGGAGGTGGGCGACGACGACACGCTGCGGCAGGCCGTCCGCGAGAGCCGGCGCCTCGCGATCCACCATCGCCTCAGCCCGCTCCTGGTCGCCGCCGCGCACGACCGTCCGCTCGCCCTCTCGGAGACCGTCGGCACGATGGTCGCCGCGTACCGGGCGGCCTGGGCGGAGAAGGACGTCCGGGTGACCGTCAGGGATCGCTCCGGCGACGGGGCGGCGGTCTCGGCTGCCGCGACGGCCGCCCTCATCCATGTCCTGAAGGTCGCCCTCGACAACTGCGCGGCGCACGAGGTGTCGCCGCTCGCCGACGTGCGCGTGCGGATCGACGGGACCGCCGAAGCGCTGGTGGTGACGGTCGAGGACGACGCCGGCGGTGCCGTCCCGGCCAGGGCGACGTGGGGCACGGGGCTGACCGAGTCCGCAGCGCTGCTCGACGCGGTGGGCGGGGGGCTCGAGCTGGAACGCGGCCGCGCAGGCGTCCGCGTCGTCGCCACGGTCCCGCGACGCGACGGGACTCCGGCGGGCCGCCCGCTGCCGCGGGGCGTCGTCGACCGGATGGACACCGACCTCGCGATGATCGCCCGACAGCTGCGTCGCGCGAACGTCCTCATGGGCGCGACGGGTCTCCTGACGGGACGGGACCGGCAGGAGCGTCGGGCGTGCCTCGTGCTGTTCCTCGCCGGGGCGGCGTTCGACGGCGTCCGCGGCCCGGCCCCGGGACGCTCGCGCGACGCGCCCGCGCTGCACGGGACGCTCGTGGCGCTCGCCGGCCTCTGGCCCGCGGACGGTCGTCCGCCGTCGGGGACGATGGGCGCGGCACTGTTCCTCGACGGGTTCCTCAACGGCTCACGCGTCCTCGGCCCGACGGGTGCGGCGGCCGGCGCCCTCGTCGCGTCCGCCCGTCGGGTCCGCGGATCCGTCGACCGCGGCAGGAGGGCGGAGAACGTCGTGTTCCCGCCGCTCTGCGCGGCGATCGGCCTGGCGGCCGGCCGCGGCCGGCGGGCGTTGCAGGTCGCCGAGGCCCGCGTCCAGTCCGGCCGGGCACGGTCGCGCCTGGTGGAGCAGATCGCCTACACGGCCCGCCTGCACCACAACATCATCAAGCCGCTCCTCGCCGCCCCCGCCTGGTGGGACGTCGTCGACGGCGACGCCGAGCAGCGACTCGTGCGGCTCTCCGCCGACCTGAGCTCCGTGCTGCGCGAGCTCCGTGCCCGCGTGGTCGCTGCGGATCCCTTGGCCGAGTTGCGCGACCATCTCGCGGCCGTCCTCGCGCCGGCCGAGATCATCGTCGAGGGCGACCGTCCCGATCGTGCCGGTCCCGGCCCGCGCAGGAGCGACGACGTGGTGCTCGAACGGGCACGGCAGAGCCTGGCGCTCACGACCGCGGCGGAGGAGATCGCGGACGAGATCCTGGCGATCCACGCTCCCGGGCCGCTCGGCATCTGGCGTCTGACCCGCGTTCGGTTGCTCCTGCGCCGTGACGCTGCGGATCCGGGCCGCACGACGATCGAGGTGCGGACCGAGCCGCGACGCCCGGGGGCGCGGCGATGGGAGAATCGGACCCGGCTCGCGGCGGCGCTCGACCGGGTCGGCGGTCGCGCCGGCCCGACCGTGTGCGACGGCGGCTTCACCCTGTCCGTCCCCTCCGACGTCCTGACCCCGTGACGATCCCGCACCCGCCGATCACGTTGTTCTCCTTCGACGAGGACCGTGGCGACCACGCCGGGGCACGAGCCCTGCTCGAGCGCCGTCTCGGATGCACCCCGGACCACGGGTTCGCGGTCCTGTCGCACTCCAACCGCATCCGGTTGTTCGACGCGATCGCCGCGCAGGCGACGCCCGCGGTCGCGCTCGTCGACCTGCAGGCGGAGGACCGCCTCGACAACGAGTACTCGGGGCATCGCGTCATCGAGATCGTGCGGCGCCATCCCGAGCTGCACGCGTCGTGTCGGCCCGTCGCGTTCACCGCGTTCGCCTATCCGGGGGTCGTCGAACTGACCCGGCGCCACGGCGCCTACGGGGTGATCAGCAAGCAGTGGGCGCAGACCCGGGACGTCGACCCCGGTGCCGTCCGGGAGTGGCTGCGTGCGATCGCCGGCGCGCCGCCCGTCCCGATCGAGGAGACCGACGGGTTCCGGACGCTCGGACCCCGGCTCGAGGCCGGCACGGAGGGCGAGGACGAGGTCGTCGCCTGGTTCTTCCGGGACCGGCCGTCGATCGTGGAGCAGCCGTTCTTCTGGGACGTCGTCCGGTACCTCGCAGACGACCTCGACCGCCGGTCGATCGCCCGGTGGGTGCACGCCGACCACCCTGGCGTCAGCGAGCAGGCCGTGGAGCGGCACCTCGAGCGGATGGGCGACGCCGTGGATCCCCGGTACCGGACCCAGGGACTCCGCCTGGAGGAGTTGGCGCGAGACCTGATCGCCGAGCTCCCCCACCGCCGCGCGGCGCCGACCAACGAGGTCCTCCTCCGCACCCTGCACCGGCTGCAGGAGCTGGGGACGATGACGACCGACTACCGCGTGGTCGCCGCGGGCCGGATCGACGAGGAGGCCCTGTCGGTCACCCGGCGCGTCCAGCGCGCCCTCGAGCAGGTCCGCATCCAGGGCGGTCAGCACGCCCACCACGCCGCGCTGCTCGACGTGCTCCGCCGGCTGGAGCCGGACAGCGGCGGCCGGGTCCTCCACGCGCCGCTGATCCGCGGGGTCCACGGCGTGGTGGACACCTGGAACGCGTTCCAACCGGGCGAGCTGGACTGAGGCGGACGAGCGCGGCCCGTCGCCGTCACCGCCACGGCTCCGTGTCTCAGCCACCACCCATCGCGGTGCGCGCAGCGCGCACCCACGCGCGCCTGCGCGTCGCCGCCGTGTCCTCTCGGCCGGGCGCCTCCGCTCCGTCGCAGGCCTGCAGCTCCTCCAGGAGGGACAGCGCACGAGGACGATCCTCCGTCGTCACGGCGTGCACCGCCGCCTCGCTCAGACCCCGGGCCAGGTACGCCGACCGTGCATGGCCGTCGGGCAGCAGGTCGTCGGCGGCGACCCGCGCCGCGCGCAGCATGTGCTCGTAGGCGGTCGCCGCCGCCGAGCCCTGACCGACGCGACCCAGGGCCCGTGCGTGCAAGGAGTGCGCCCGCGCCGCCCGGTGCGCCGACGATCCCGAGGGCACGTCCTCCGCGGCCACGGCGTCCGCCAGCTGCGCCGACTCGGCGAGGTCGGGGATGGCCTCGTCGTCCCGTCCCGCGACGAGGAGCTGTCGGCCGGACCACTCGACCGCGTCCTGCAGCGCCGCGAGAGCCTCGGACGACCCCGGGGCCCGCGCGACCCCGCCGCGGCGGATCGCGACGATCGCGGACCCCGCGGCGCGCCAGCGTCCGGGGACGTCGATCGAGCGCTCGAGGTGCTCGACCACGCGGTCGACCGCCCCGGGTCCGTGACCGGCGAGTGCGTCCACCAGGGCTTCGAGGCAGCGCCGTGACGCCTCGGCCTGGTCGGGGTCAGCCTCCCGGAGCACCTCGGTGCCCTGCGCGGCCGCCGCCAGCCAGCTCGAGACCTCGTCGACCGGGCCGGCACCGAGCGCCAAGGGCTCGATCGTCGCCATCGCCTCGGCGTGCAGATCCGATCGCCCCCCGCCGTCCGCGATCAGCGCCGTCTCGGCCAGCGCCCACATGATCGTCGTGCGGTGGATCGCGGGGTCGTCGTCCGCACGCAGCTCGTCCACGACGAGCCCCAGCACCTCGACGGCGAGCTCGGGGTGTCCGTCGCGGGCCGCTTCCACCGCCAGCGATCGCAACGTCTCGACCCGCGCCGCGATGCTCTCGGCGAACGGCGTGCCCGCGTGGCGGCAGAGACGGACGAGGGAGACGAGCTCGGGGTGCAGCTCCCGGATCGTCCGCGCGTCCCGCTCCCCGATCGCGATCCGCAGTCGGCGCACCGCGGCCCGCACGAACGCGCCTCGGACCTCCCGGAGCGTGTCGGCCTCGGTGAACGCGAGGTTCTCGATGTCGAGCCGGGTGCGGCTCCGGCGGCGGAACGCGAGTCCCTGGCGGTGCCGGCGTCCCTCCGGCCAGACGGCGAACACCTCGCGGGCGGTGGTGAGGGATCGCTCCAGCAGGGGGATCGACGTCCGATGCCGCCACCCGTCGAGCGCGCACCCGACGAGGACGTCGAGTGCGCGGAGCTGCAGCACCTGTCGCCGGTGATCGGGTTCGTCCGGCAGCTGGTCCGCGGCCCGGAGCGCTTCGGAGGCGGCGACGAGCGCCTCCGCGTCGCCGCCGAGCGCGTGGAGGGCCTCCGCGATCAGCACGAGTCCGTCCGCGAGGTCTTGGACGGGCGCCGGGTACCTCGTGCCCTCAGCGACGCTCCACAGCCGCTTGCCGATCTCCTCGATCTCCTGACGGGCGCGGGCACGAGCGTCCGGACCGTCCGCCTCGCGGAGGACGAAGATGCGGCTGCGCGGGTCGTCCAGGGTCGACGCGAGAGCCGTCCGCTCGCCCTGGTCGAGCCCCGGCGCGGAGAGTGCGAGGTCGGCGACGAACTCGCGGACGGGGGTGTGCGTCATCCCGGGTGACATGACGTGCGGGTTCATCGACCCGCCGGACCGCGGAGGCTCGTCGGTGACGGCCGCGGACAGCACGTCGATCGCGGTCCGGTCCGGGCGCTGTGCGGCGATCGCCTCGGCGGCCACGCGGAGGGCCCCGTCACGGGCGCGCGCCCCGCGGTGCAGGCGCTCACAGCACGCCGCCACGGCGTCGACCGTCGGCCGGGTCGCGTGGAGCAGGTGCGTGAGCAGCTCCAGGTCGTCGATCGGGTCCTCGGTCTGCGCACGGTTGAGGTGGGAGACGATCGCCACCCGGGCTTCGGGGATCACGTCCCGGACCGAGCGCTCCGCCGCCAGACGGCCTGCCTCGTTCCGGAAGGTGAGCCGGGTTCCCCCGACACCCGTCGTCAGAAGTCCGTCCAGCGAGCGGACGACACCGGCGACGACCAGGTCCGAGCTCTCGCAGATGGTCACGAGGTCGGCGCGGCGAAGTCCGAAGGGCGACGCGACGAGGAGGCCGAGGACCTTCCGCACCGCGGTGGTTCCGTAGCGGACACCCGTGCGCTCGACGACGCGCGAAACGAGCGACCCGAGATCGTGGGGGAACGATGCGGCGGTCCGTCGGAGCAGGAGCTCGGGTCCGTCGTCGCCATCGGTCTCGGACTGCCGGAACTCGTCCTCACCGAACGCCCGGAGATCGTCGACGGCGACGCGCAGCCAGAGCGGCCACCGCGGGTGCGCACCCAACGCGCCGGCGACGGCCGGGGAGATCGCCCGGTGCTGCGCCGCGGCGATCCCCCGTGCCGCATCGGCGGCCTGCTCCTCCCCCAGCGGATCGAGATGGATCCGTGCGAGGCCGCGCGCCGCCAGGAGCCGGCCATCGGCGCTCTCGGTCGTCGTCACGATCGCCGGGACCCCCAGGTCGCGCAGGAGGTCGAGTCGCGCACGGGCCCCGCTCGGGTCCATCCGGTCGAGTCCGTCGATCGCGACGACGAGCCCGGGGTGCCGGGCGGCTTCGGCGTACCACGCCTCCACCAGCTCCTCGCCCCCGATGGCGGACGGCCGCTGGATGGCGCCCGACGACTCCAGCAGCGACAGCATCCCGCGTTCCCTCCGCGTGAGCTCGGGGAACACCGGAGGCTCCCCGCCACATCGTCGGATCAGCCGGCGCACGATGCCGTCGTGATCACGGACCTGCGGCAGCGCGCCCACGGTGTGGGTCACGACGGTGCGCCCCGACTCGCGGAGGCGGGCGATCGAGGCCGCCCACACGGCGGACTTGCCCGAACCCGAGGGGCCCTCGATGCAGGCACCGGCGCCCGCATCCACGGCGGCGAGCACGCCCTCCACCGCCTCATCGTTCCCCGCCACGCCCCGGGCGACCTCGGCGATGAACAGCCGCTCGGCCGCGTCGTACGGGTCGGTGCCGGCGGCGCCGCGGCGACGGGCGATCGCCTCGACCCGCGGTGCCAGTGCCGACACCACGCGATCCTCGAACCCGGAGAGGTCGACGACCCGTTCGCCGTCGCACCGGGCGACGTACCGCTCGATCGCGCTGTCCGGCACCTGCGCCCGCAGCAGCCGGACCGCCGCCTGGTCCTCGTCCCTCCATCCGGGCGGCGTCGGGCCCTCGATGTCGCGGACGAGGAAAACGGGATCCGCGTCGGGGTCGAGCAGGGCTCCGTAGTGCACCTCGAGCGCGGTGACGGATCGGACGTCGGCGTCCGGACCGAGCCCGGCCTCGATCGCGACCTGCCGGAACCGCCGGGCGGGCGGCTCCCAGCCCGCCCGATCGCCGAGCAGCCCGAGGAAGACCGGCCGGCATCGATCGATCTCGGCCAGGCAGACGTCGAGCACCCGGTCGTGACGCTCGTCGTCCGACAGGGTCGAGGTGTCGACGCCCCACCGCAGGTCCACGAAATCGATCCGGGCCCCCAGGGGCTCGAGCAGCTCGTCGAGCCGGTGCCGGACGGCGCCGTTGAGCACGTCACGCTCCGCGTGGAAGTCGCGGAACGTCGACGAGACGAACACGGGAACGAGCGTGACGTCGTCGACGCCCTCGGCATCCGGACCCCGGCGACTCATGCGCCCACCCAGGGTCCGTCGTACGCGCCGAGTCCCACGAGCTCCGGCGGTGCCGGGGGCGTGTCCGGGTCGACCGCCCGTGCGGCGATCGGGATCTCGCTCCTGCACCCGATGCAGCGGATCCGGTCGTCGCGATTGCCGTCCCGTCCGCACCGGGGACAACGCCAGGGGCCTCCGGTCCGCCCCGCTGCGGCCTCGTGGTCGGCCCGGCTCGCGCTCGGCACCGACGGCACGTCGCCCGTGCCGGGCCCGGAGACGTCCGGGAACTGCCGGCGCCCCTCAGGGGTCAGGGCCCACGTCGCAGCCCCGAGGGGACGGACGACGAGACTCTCGAACGACCGCGACCCGCCGCCGTCGCGGACCGCCTCGCCCTCGACCACCGGACGCAGGGTGGTCGCGAGCCCGTCCCAACGTCGCCTGCGGGCCGCTACGACGGCGTCCATGGCGACCGCCGCGTCCGCTCCTGAGAGGCGCAGGTCGAGACGCAGCTCGCGCCGCGCGCGTCGGGTCTCCAGCACCGTCGTGCACGAGAGCTCGTCGCCCGATCCCTGGAGCTCGGCGACCGCCTCCAGGAGGACGTGCGCCGCGTAGACGGAGTGCGTCAGGCGGAAGAGCATCGCGCTCGCCAGGTGCTCATCGATCCGGAACCGGTCACGTCCGACCAGCTTGAGCTTGGGGAGCGTCGCCACCAGGCGTCGGTCGGTCAGCACCAGCCGGCCCTTCGAGCGGTTCGAGACGCGCGGGAGCCCCGGAGTCGACGCCACCCAGTCCCGGACGCCCTCGGGGCCGTCGAGCCGGCGGACGAAGGTCGAGCACCCCGCGAGCCGCCAGGACCCGACCACCGTCTCCCCGTCGGCGAGCACGGGCTCCTTGGCGGCGTCGTGCGGCGGATAGGCGGCCGTGTCCGGCCCGTCGTCCGCCTCGTCCGGATCCCGGACGTCTCCGAGGAGGAAGTCATCGGCCTCCACCCCGCGAAGGCCCCACCCACCGGTGCTCATCCGCCCGTGGCCCGCTACTGCTGCTGCCAGTTGTTGAACCTGCGGACGGCCTTGTACATGACCGTCGCCTCGGCCTTGCAGACCCGCTTCGCGTTGCCCGAGAACATCCGCCCGCAGATCCGGTTCATCTCGTTCCGGAACTTGACGTCGATCCTGTACCTGCGGTTCTCCGTGCGCTCCAGCATCAGCCCGTTGCCGAAGTTGCGGTAGCCGAAGTCGTGCTGGAGGCACGCGTTGCGGAAGCGCTCGCGCAGGTGGTCGGGCGTGGGCGGGCTGCAGCCGTCGTCCGACCAGTCGAACTCGTTGTACGGGGAGGGCTTGTTGCACCCGGCGGGACCGGTCCAGCAGCCATGGGCGACGAAGTCCGCCTTCCGGGCGGCGAACTGGTCCGCGGTGTAGCCGATGGACTCCTTGCCATAGCGCAGCTGCTCCTTCGTGAAGGCGTGCGCCGGCGTCGCCGCCGACAGCGTGGCGGCCAGGGCGACCAGCGCCACGACGAGCGCGACGAGGGCTGAACGGTTGCGGAGTCGTGCGGAGAGCGCGGTCATGGTCGGTCCTCGGGAGGGTCGGTGGACGTCGGGCGAGCCGGGCTTCGGAGCACCGTCTCGGTCGATCGCTCCGCCAGCGTCGCACCCGCCCGACCGATCCTCCAGCAAGATCCGCCGTCTGGCGGAGAGCTCTCCGAGGCGCCGGGCACGAGCTCGAAAGACCCGAGGAGGTCATCCGCCGGACGTCGTCCCCGGCTCCAGTCTCCGGGCGAAGATCCACGCAGAGCAGCGGCAGGGGTGTCCGCAGGCCGGGCAGTCGTACTCGTGCTGTTCGCTGTCCGCAGTCCAGAAGTCCGGGATCCGGCGGATCTCCGCGAATCCGGTCGCCGACATGGCCCCCGCGATGTGGCACCCACCTTCGGCGGAGTGCCAGCCGAAGGCGACGGCGGCGCGGGCGCCCTTCGTGGTCGCCCACTCCATGGCGTGCTCGATGAGGCTCGAGGCCGTCCCGCGTCCGCGGGCCTTCGGGATCACCGCGACGTTCTTCACCAGCACGGTGTTGCGGACATGCCGCACGCCGGGCAGCCCGTTCACCGCCCGTTCCTGCCCGGCGGGGGCGTGCGTCGAGAGTTCAGAACCCGGGATGAGCGCGGCGGTGAGGGCGCCGATGAGCCGGCCGCGCGCGTCGCGCGCGACCAGGCAGATGGTGTCCGGATCGTGCGCCAGGGCGATCACGTCGTCGAGCGTCACGTAGGCGTCGCCGAGTGCGCTCCCGAGGAGCGCGCACACCGCGTCGGCGTCGTCGCTCGTGGCCCGACGGATGGACTCCGCCATCACGCGGCGGAACACGTAGCGCCCCTGATCGAGGCCGTTGTCGTGCGAGTCGAACCCGGCCCACATGCCGATGAGATCGCCGGCCGTACCTTTGACGTCGAGGAAGAAGGTCCCCTGGCCGCGATCGTGTGGATCGGCAGCACCATAGATGCCGTGGATGAAACCGCCGGGCTCCAGCGTGCCGACGAGGCTCCACGACCGCTCTCCGTCCTCGAGCGTGCTCCCCGTGATCCGCGTCCCGCGCTGTCGCAGCTCGGAGATGCCGTAGTGGCCGCTCACCACCCCGGCCTCGGTGTCGTCGTACAACGTCCAGTACCGCCCGGTGAGTCGATACCGCTTGTTGAGCCGATGCGCCTGCAACGCCTTGCGCGCACGCGCGGCGCCGCCGCCGATGACCGCGGCGATCCCGGCGACGCCGAGCGACGTCGCGAGATCCATGTAGGGATCCGCCACGTCGGCTCACCCCCTCCGGACGCCGTCGGAGGACGACGATCCCCATGCCGTCATACCTCCCACACCGTGCCGCTCGACGCATCGTCGGTCCCGTCGCCATCGGTGGGCGCGCCATGACCCGGCGTCTCCGCAGGGCGATCCACGTCGGCCTCCGGCCGTGCCACCGCGGCCACCGACGCCAGGGACGCTGCGCCGACGGGGTCCGTGAGCTCGATCCGCTGGACCAGCACGCGGACGGGGTGACGGAACCGCGTGGTGCCCGCGAGCGCGACCACCGTGCCCCCCGGGGGCGTGACGTCGGGCGGCGGGGGGACGACCTCCCGGACGTCGTTCTCGGAGCCGCGCTGGTCCGCCCAGTGCCGCGGGAGCATCGAGATGCCGTCGTGGTCGACGAGGATCCGTCCGAGGAACCGGCTGGGGAGCTCCTGGCCGTCGTCGACGAGTCGATCGACGGGGGTGCGGTCGAGGACGCGGAGCAGCGCGGCCCCGAGACCGCTGTGCTCGACGTCCTGGTCCTTGCCCTCCCGGACCGCCGCCAGCAGGGCCCGGCGCGGCGAGCTCGGGTCCTCCGAGGTGTCCGCCGCGGGGTCCGGCCGGACGCCGGCGTCGGCTCGCCCCTGCACCTCGACGAGGGCGTCCATCGCGTCGGCCTCGAGCGCCCCGTAGAGGTCGGAGATCCAGCGGGTGTGGAAGACCTGCTGGCGCGTCTGCTGGGCGAGCTCGCCGATGCGGGCACCGGTCTTCGGGCGGTCCACGACCAAGGCCTCGGGGACGGTCTCCAGCCTGATCGCCGCGTCGACCAGCCGGTCCTCCGCGCGGACCTCCGTCCAGGGCCGGTGCACGAGCCAGCCCACGATCTCCGCCCAGTCCAGGAACTCCGTGTACCGACGCTCCAGTCGGACCGCGTCCCCCGTCCGCTGAGCGCGCAGGACCGCGGTGTTGATCCCGTCGAGCTCCCGCTGCAGCTCCTCGGTCGCGTCGCGACGCTCGCGGGCGAAGCGGGACCGGACCAGCAGCAGCACGGACACGACCCAGGCCGCGAGGACCGCGAGGGTGCCGACCGCGGCGAGGATCGCGCCGGCGACGACCCAGAGCACGACCACGACGACGAGGGCGAGCGCCGACCGCAGGAGGACGCCCTTCAGCAGCGACGGGCGCTTCGGCCGCGCCGGCGCCGACGCCGCCGGGGCGGCCTTCGGGACGTCGCCCGCGGCCGTCTCGGCCGGGTCCTCCGCGCCGTCGTCGATATCGCCCTCGGCGCGTGCCCGCGTGAGCTGCTCGGCGATGTGCGCCCCGACGATCCACGTCGGCGTGCGGAGGTAGGGCGTCACCCAGACGTCCGGGTCCACGGTCGGCGTGTCCTTCGCCCCGGTGCCGGCGGCGTCGTCCGTCGGCGTGGCGTCCGCTCCGCCATCCGCCCCCGCGGGAGCGTCGGCGTCCTCGCCCGTCGCCCCGGAGACGCCGGCGCCGGTGGTCCCGGTGTCTGCGGGGTCGGCCGCCGGCGCGAAACGCGGGTCCAGTGCCAGGGGGTCGCAGGCGCGGACCTCCCGGTCGCCGGACCCCGCGGGCGGCAGGGCGCCCGGATGCGGTGCGATCGCGAGCGGGTCCGTGATCACCGCGCGGAGCGCTCCGTGCTGGAGGCGATCCGTGTCGACCCCCTCGGGCAGATCGGAGCCGTCGACCAGCCCGACGCTGAGCGTCCGCAGATCGCTCCACGCGGCGGCGACCGGACCGTCGGGGACGACGATCGGCCGGCCGAGCTGGTCGGCCAGGTCGGCGAAGCCCTGCTCGCGGCGCCACGGCCGGATCACGATGTCGGTGTCCGGACCGGCGAGGCGCATGATGCGCTTCGACGCGGCCTCGTACGCCTTCCGGGCGACGGCCTCCGCCATGTCGACCGGCTTGCGGCGGATCCGCGCCGCGAGCTCCCGTCCGAGCTCCCGGACGGCCTCGCACAGGGAGAGCTCCTGCGGCGCGGGCAGGGTCAGGGGCTCGAAGCGGCTGAGCCCCAGGACCTCCGCGTGCTTCTCCAGGTAGCTCCCGACGACGTCGGGCACGACCCTGGTGGCGCCGGTCGAGCGATCGAAGCGCGCAGGATCGGGGTTCGGGTAGGGCTCGTCGGTCCGGAACGTCGCCTCGGCGAGGTGCCCCGCCAGATCACCCAGGTCGACGATGCGCGTGAACGTCCGCGCCAGCCGGACCGGAGCCGTCATGGCGCCCGACGGTCCGGGGTCGACCGCGTCGAGCGGCGAGACCGCCCCGGCCGACGCCGAGATCCAGAGGCCCGCGAGCGAGGCGAGCGCGTGCGCCGCGTGCCGGTGGTGCGCGGTGACGTCCTCGGCGAGGTGGTTGACCGCCAGCGGGTCGGTCCGGTCCTCCGGCGCCACGTAGACGTTCGCGGCGTGCCGCGAACGGAACAGCGATGCGGGCACCGCCGCCGCCACGGCCGGCGGGGCGACCACCATCGTGCACGCCAGCGGGCGCCTGGCGTCGAACACCAACACGTCCGCGGCCGCTGAGCGGAAGTCCTCCACGAGCTCGGCGAACGCGGCGTCGAGCGCGGCGTCGGTCGCCGGCGTGAACGCGACGAGCGCCACGTCGGCGGGTGCCACGCCGTCGAGGGCCTCGGCCAGCGTGTCGGTGTTCACCGCACCGTGCAGGACCGTCGTGACGCCCACGGGCGCCGGATCGTCGCCGGTCGGCCGCTCGAGCGCCGCCCACGCGAAGGGCCGGACCAGACCGGAGTCCGACCACGACACGAGGTGCTCGAGGACGGCGTCCCCGTCCGGTGTCCGCGGTGCGAGCAGGATGCGCATTCAGACTTCCTCGACGGGCCCCGTCTGCGCGAGCACGTCGGCATCGTCCGCCCGCCTCAGCGGCTCGCGGACGTCGGTCAGGACCTGGCTCAGGGAGACCTCCAGGAGGTCGCGGATCTCCCACGAGCGGGGGATCGTGAGCGTCGTGGGGATCGTGACCCGCATCGCGGAGTACTTCGCGTGAGTCGCGGCCCGGATGCGCTCGATCTCCGTCGTCACGGCCGCCAGCCGGGCCTCCGAGGAGTCGTCGGCCGTGCCGGCCGCCGCGACGGGCGGCACGGGCGGCGCGGGCGCCCCCGGATCGGCGATCTCGAGCGTCCCGTGCTCGATCCAGCGGCGCAGCGCTCCGTGCGGCACGCCGAGGTCCTGGTCCACCGACCCGAGCTCGATCAGGCGCATGTAGGCCCGCAGCTGCTCGCTCTCGCCGTTCCCGAAGACCACCATCGCGAGGGGCAGCGTCTCCAGCAGCGCCGGCAGGACCTGGCCGTGCGCGTTGACCTCCATCGTGCCGCCGAGGGAGTCGTGCTCGACGCCCAGGAGGTACCGCGGGAACCGCAGCGAGCCGGTCGGCGACCAGACGGCGAGCGGCGACTCGCTCCAGCGGCCGCGGAGGGTCCCGACCTGGCCGAGGACGCGCGCGATGAACCAGCCCTTCACCAGCGCCTGCTGCCGGGCGGGCGACAGCGGCACGAACGACGGCAGCGGCCGGGCACGACGGAACGACCAGAACTGCTCGCGCATGCCCTTGTCGGTCTGGGCGTTCCAGGCGGCCTGGATCGGCTTCGTCACCGAGTCGATCACGATCGGGTGCACCGCCTGCCCGAGGAACGACATGAGCTCGACCGAGGACACCGCGGCGTTCGGGTCGAACGCCCGTCGGGCGTCGTCCGCGGTCGCCCCGCCCTGGACCAGCGCGTCGTGCACCGGATCGTGGGCCCGGTGGCCGTCGGCAACCGGGATCGGGCTGATCAGCAGACTGGCCCCCGGGACCGGGCGTCCGTGCACGGCGTGGAACGCCTCGGCGTTCAGGCTCGCGAGCGGGGCGCAGGCCTTCGTCGCCTGGCCCATGAGGTCCACGAAGCGCTGGGCCCGGGCCGCCGCGTCGGGATCGTTCGCGTCCAGCCACGCGGGCAGCGTCTGCCGGACGCGGTCGGACAACGCTCCGCGGCGCTCGGCGACCCAGGACGTCGCGACCCGCAGCACGGCCCGCGGCTCGACCTCGACGCGGAAGAGCGCCGGCGCCGGCGCGAGTCCCGGCTGCCGGGCCTCGGAGAGCGTCGGGATCCACGGCTGCAGCGTCGAGATGAGGCGCTGGGCGTCGCTCGGGCGGTCGTCGACGCGGATCGAGTCCCACCCGTTGGTGATGACCTCCTCGAGCGCGGCGGCCTGCGCCGCCTGCGGAGCCGCGCCGTCGAAGATGCCCTGGAGCAGGGCGTCGAGCTCGCCCGGGAACTCGGCGGCGGGGTAGAGGAGCAGCGTGTTCGGGGCCGGGAGGAGGTGCCGCGCGACGTCGTGGCCCGACCAGGACGCCACGAGCGCGCTGTCGGCCCGCGCGAGCGTCTGCTCGAGGGCACCCCGCGCGCTCACGAGCGCCTGTCGGAGGCCGGGGAGCACCTCTGCGACGAACCGGCGGATCAGATCGGCGGTGCGGTCCTCGTACCGGCCCTCGGCGCGGCGCTGCAACGTCTTGCGGCGGAGCTTCACGTTGTCGGCGACCGCCTGGTGTCCGGCGCCGACGACCCGTGCCCGGACGGTGCGCAGGAGCTGGAGGGCGCGCTTCGTCTGGCCGGCCTCGTCGCCCCGCCGGAGCTCGGCGTCGTGCGCGAGCTCGTCCGCCGCCGCGAGCAGCTGCTCGGAGAGCTCGTCGACCAGCCCGATGGCGGTGGGCAGGCCGTAGAGCCCGACGTACCTCGCGGTCGCCTCCGCCAGTCGCGGCTGGATGTCGGTGGCCCACCGCAGGGCGTTCTGCTCGAAGTGGGCGTCGGCGCTCGCGAAGAACGTCGCACCGAACGAGCTGAACGCCACGGTCAGCCGCTCGTTCCACTCCGCGGGCTTCGCCTCGAGGCGCCCGAGGTCGTCCCGGACCTTCGTGACGACCTCGTCGAGCTCCTTCCCGAGGGTCGGCCCGTGACGCAACGCGTCGATGATCTGGTTGTCGTCCTTGCCCAGCTCGGCCAGTCCGGCCGCCTCGAAGTAGCTGTCCTTGACCGCCTCGATCCGCTCGGCCAGGAGCGCATCGTCGCTGCGCCGCTCACGTTGCTCCCGCGAGACGCCCTCCAGGTGGCCCGCGGTCAGGCGGTCGAGGGCCTGCTTCGCCAGGCGCTCGGACGCGTACTGGGCGAACAGGTCGTTGCCGAGCGACACCGAGGCGAAGCCGATCGAGGACGCGGGGCGCGACGACGCCGCCGGCTCGGCGAGCAGGAAGCTCTCCGCGGTCGTCGTCCCGCTCTTGTTCGCCTGGAGGTACTTGTCGAACGCCTCCTGCACCGGCCCGACGGTCAGGAGCGCCGCCAGCGCCTGCCCGATCGACCGGTAGACGTCCCGGGAGTCCGTGAACGTCACGTTCTCGCTCTTCGCGCCGATGAAGAAGTTCGTCACCGCGACCCGCCGGCCCGCGAGCTGACCGACGCCTCCCGCCGCGCGGTGGGGGGCGGACTCGGTCTGGGAGACCTCGCCCTCGTGGTCGTAGGCGCTCAGCAGCTCCGAGAGTGCCGCGAGACTGTTGGGCTCGGTGCCGACCTTCATCCCCGCGGGCAGGTGTTCGAAGAGCTCGGCCGTGTAGAGGACCGTGACGAGCTCCTCACGCAGCTGCGTCGCGACGCTCATCCGCTGGATGTGCTCGAGGACGTCGAGGAACGCGCCCGACCCCGACCCGCCGGCCAGCGACGAGATCACGATGATCTTCGGCTTCGAGACCTGCGTCGCCGACGGCTCCGACCCGCCGAGGTGGCTGTTCAGCGACGCGAGCTGCTCGACCGCACCCGGTGCCGTGAGGACGGCGACCTCGCGGGCGATCGCCGCGCCGATCTGCGCGAGCTCGGTGAGCACGGTGACGCGACCCACGGCGCGCCGCTGCCCGGCGCCGCGGTGCGGGGCCGGGTGGTCGCCGTTCGGGTCCGGCCGCCAGCCGACCATCGCCGGGAGGTGCTCCTCCGCGCTGAGCAGCCGGCGGTCGTAGTCCCGGTAGTCCAGCTTCGTGTCGCCGAGGCCGAGGTAGTCGATGTCGGCATCGGCGGGCACGTCGGCCTCGATGACGTCCGTGGCGTTCGGCAGGTCGACGTGCAGGAAGCGCCACGCCTCGGGCATCCCGTCGTCCCAGCCCGCGGCCTTCAGGCGGCGGTCGAGCTCGCGCCAGGTGTACCGGAGCGTCTTGCCCCCGGAGCCACCGATGCCGATGAGGATGAACTTGTCCAGCATGTCTCGTCCTTCGTCCTTCGTCGACTACCAGTTCGAGGAGCTGCCGCCAGGTCCCGACGGCTCCTCGTCGTCGCGGCCCGCGAGGTCGTCGTCCGACCCGGTGTCCACCGATCCGGAGGTCCCGGACCAGTCGTCGTCGGACCCGGAGCCCGACGATGCGGAGCCCCCCGACGACCCGCCCCACTCGTCGTCGGGTCCGTCGTCCGCGAAGCCGTCCCCGCTCCCGCCGGCGGCGGACTCGTCGTCCGTCCACGGGACGTCCTGCGGTCCGCCGTCGTCCGACCGCCGGAACCGGGCCTTCAGCCGTGCGAGCGGCGACGGTCGGTCCGCCTCCGCGCGCTGCGCGTCCAGGACCCCGGAGACCGCGGTCCACGTGTGGGTCCCGAGCGCGCCCTCGGCCGCCGTGACGACGTCCGCGGCCGCGGTGAGCCCGCCGCCGTCGGCGACGAACAGGACGAGCGTGCCCCGGACCTCGTCCGGTTGCGCGGGACCGTCGCCGTCGTCGCCGTAGGCGGCGGCTGCCTCCTCGGGCCACCGGATGTCCTCGGGCACGAAGAGCCACGACCCGGCGAGCCCGAGCGGGACCTCGTGCGCGACGCCCCCGCGCAACGGGACGACCTCGCCGGCTCCGGCGAGTCCGCCGACGATCGGCCGACCGTCGCTCGTCGCGACGCCGTACGGCCCGCTGAAGAGCGTCAGGCGCCGGTCCTCCCGCGAGCCGCTCGCGACGGCGTGCAGCGCGACGGGACCGACCGACAGCTCGCGCACCGCACGGCTCTGACCGGTGTCGGAGAGCAACCCGAAGGCCTCCCAGTCGCGGCGCAACGGCCCGCGGTCCGTCGACACGTCGGCCGGCCGGACCACCACGTCGTCGACCACCTGCGCCCGCACCCGCTGGGGCGGCGCGAACCGTGCCGAGAGGACGTTCAGGACGTGGAGCAGCAGCAGCGGGATCGCGATCCCGAGGAGGGTGAGCACCGACACGATCGCCCACCGCAGCGCGACCTTGGGCTTCGAGTAGACCTCGCCGTCGAGTCGCAGCAGGACGCTGCGCGTCTCCCCGCGCTTGAGGTCGCTCTGCAGCGTGATCGGGAGCGTCGCGTCGACCGAGCCGGTGGCGTCGTCGTCCTTCGTCGTGATGGTCACCCGGACCGTCCGGCGCTGCCCGCGGCCGACCCGTACGCACCCGGTCCCGGCGTCGGTCGCGACGGTCGGGCGGCCGGGCCCGGACACGCGGGCGGTCCCGAAGGTCACGCACCCGCCGCCCGACGACGAGCCGGTGATCGTGACCATCGCGCCCGCCGTGTCGGCACCCGCGATCGACGGCAGGTGCAGCTCGTCCGGCGTCACCACCGGGAAGCCCTGACCCGGGGGGTCGCGTACCGCGAGCTGGAACGAGCCGGTCTGCTGGGCGACCTGCAGGTCGCGTCCCGAGAACTCGATCGTCGCCTTGAGGAACAGGCGCGCGGCGGCCGAGCTGCCGGGCAGCGACGTCCGCGCGACGAAGAGGCCGCCGGGCTCGGGCGTCACGGAGACCGGGGACGTCTCGGAGGACTCCGGGTCGGTCACCTCGGCCGTCATCGTCCCCCCGGTGATGAGGGGACCGCCGGTGACCCGGGTGCCGTCGCGACGCTGGAGCGCGAGCCGCAGCGTCGTCGGCGCGCCACGGACGATCTCCTTCCGTCCGAGGAGGACCGGCGAGACGTCGGCGAACAGCTGGAGCGTGGACCGCGGCCGGGTGTCGCCGGCGCCGACCGGGGTGAAGCCGTAGGTCCAGCCCCCGATCCAGTCCTCGGACCTCCGGTCGAAGCGTCCTTCGATCTCCACCGCGCGGCGGCTCACCCAGCGCTGGGTGATCGTCGCACCGTCGAGGCGCTGGGTCGTCGGCCCGCCGAGGCGCAGGTCGAGGCGGTGGCCCCGCGGCCCGGTGAGCCGGACCGCGACCCCGTCGGCGCCCGTGACGGCGCGCAGGATGAACCGGTCCATCCCCTGAGCGGCGCGGAACTCGCCGTCGCCCTCGGTCGGGGCGGTGTCCGCGCCCGCGAGGAGATCGCCGAACTTGAAGAAGAGGTCCTGGCTGCCGTCCGCGCCGAGGTACTGCCCGACCTTCGGGGACCTCCGGTCGCCGCAGGGCGTGCCCGTGCCGTCGGTCATGCCCTCGAGGAACGAGCGGTCGGCCTGGGACAGCCGGCTGGACAGCGCGACCGTGAAGAGCAGCGTCCCGAAGGTGCCGTCCGTCGCGTACGCGTCCATGAGGCCCCCGGTGCGTCCGCCGGTGCGGCAGAGGTAGTCCTTGCCCGCGCGGACGGCGGCCTCCACCGTGACGTCCCGTCCGTCGCCGGTGACGTCGACGCCGGGCGCGTACGAGAGCTGCGTCGGGAGGCCCTGTGCCCTGGCCTTCCGGCCGTTGCGGTCCCGGATGTCGAACTCGCCGTCCGTGAAGAAGATGACGGCCTGGCACGGGCGCGCCGCGGTCTCCGCCGCCCCGTCGGCACGAGCGAGGTCGGCCGCGCGGCCCTGGAGGAACCTGCGGGCGCCGGTGAGCGCCAGTGCGTAGTCGGTGTCCTGTCCGGTGTCGGCGTCGGTGTAGAGCCGGCCCGCGGTCTGCAGGACGCCGTCGAGCGTGCTCGGGTTCAGGGACCGCCACTGGGCGCCGGCCGCCGACGGGTCCGGAACGACCTTGCCGGAGAACCCCGCGAGCAGCACGTCGACCCTCGGCCGGCGCCGGTCGCTGCCCGACGGGGTGTCCGCGAGCCGCGAGAGCCCCGCCAGCGTCGCCCGCAGGCCCTCGACGCGCTGGGCGTCCGGGTCGGTCGCGGCGAGGCTCCCCGACTCGTCCATGAGGACGACGACCGACAGCCGACCGCGGGTCTGCACGCACGTCGCGAGCCGGGACGCCGCCGTGTCGCCCGCGGCAGGCGACGCCGGACGTCCGCCGCCCTGGGACGCGGTGCGCGCCGGGACGACGGACGGCATCGCCAGCGCGGCGAGCAGGAAGACGATCGTCGCGGCGACCGCGCGCAGCGCCCTCATCCGTACACCCGTCCGATCAGGTACGCGTGTCCGCCGGCCTGCAGGACCCCGACGACGATGGCGGCCGTCATCGCCCACCGCACGACGGCGGGCGTCGCCACGCCCGTGGCGGCGACCCGCCGGACGAGCCAGCGGCGGTACAGGGCGACGAGGACGAGCGCCGCGACGCACCCGATGGCGTACCCGGCGAGGTTGACGCCGAGTCCGCGGCCGCCCGCGAAGGTCGCCAGTCCGACGAGCAGGCTCAGGACGATCGCGACGGGGAACGCGACGGCGGCGGCGCGCGCGCCGTCACCGGACGTCGTCGTGATGGGGGCGTCGTCGTCGGTCATCGGGTCACCAGTCGGATCCGGAGGAAGGGCGGTCGCCGAGCGGCTCGGGCTCCGCGCGGTACCGGTCGGACTCGTCGCCGAAGACCGCGGCGGCATCGATCACGCGGCCGCCCCGGGTGGTGACGGCGACGATGGCCCACCCGAACGGTCCGAGGAACGCCCCCCACGCCAGGCCGGTCGCCCACGAGCCGCCACGCGACCGCGCCAGGAGCGCGCCGATCCCGCCGAACACGAGGATCCACACGAGGACGAAGAGCAGCAGGACCTCGGCGAGGACCCCGAAGACCCCCGCGGTCACCACGACGGCTCCCGTCCCGGGGTGCGCGCCCAGATCACGAGCCCGGCGCCGGCTGCGGCCAGGAGTCCGGCGGCGAACGTCGCGCCGACCGCAGGGCCGATGTCGAACCCCGCCTCGATGCGGTCGAGGGGCACCGACCCGAAGCTCGAGACGTGCAGGTCCTTCACGCCGACGCGGCCGACCGACGAGGCGGCGACGATGACGATCGCGGACGCGAGCGACAGGAGCCAGCCGGCTCCCGCCGCGAGCAACGGTCCGGTCGTCCCTCGGTGGACGAGCGTGAGCACCAGACCACCGACGAGCATCCAGACGGCGAAGAGCGTCGTCGGCCCCAGCCACGGGAGCGCCCAGCCGTCCAGGCTCCCGTCGCTGCCGACGACGGTCGTCCGCAACCAGGGCTCGTAGCGCAGCACGCTGACCGCGACGCAGGAGACGGTGAGGGCGGCGAGACCCACCGTGAGGGGCCAGTCGATGCGGCGCCACGCGGGTCCGGCGACGTCTGCCGCTCTCGCGGACCCGTGCCAGGTCGCCGAGAGGGTCTCGAGGATGCGGTCCCAGAGCCGCCGGCTCCCCACGGCGACCGCGAGCGTCGACGCCCCGAACGCGAGCCAGAGGCCGGCGCCGCCGGTCACGTCGACCGAGCTCCTGCGGATCGTGTCGGGGAGCAGGCCGTTCGGGATCAGCGCGGCGACGCTCTCCACCAGGAGCAGCGCCAAGCCGCACGCGACCGCCACCAGCCCACCGACGAGGAGCACCACGGGCGGCTGGCCCGGTCCCCGCCCGTCCCGCTGCGCGACCGCGCCCGCGGCGACGATCACCGCGAGGACGATCACGAACACGGACCACCCGGCGCTGGAACTCAGCGTGAGGGACCACGAGCGGTCCAGCGCCTTGGCCTGGACCCAGGGAAGGAAGGGACTCGACGCGAGCGCGAGCACCGCGACGCCGAGGACGCACAGGCGGGCGACCTGTCCACTGCGAGTTGCTGGTCGTTCGGCGGAGAAGTCCGTGACTGAAGGGCTTCCCCACATGCGCCGGGCCAGCTTACGGCGCAGGATCGCGCCCGTCGAGAGAGATCCGCCATCTGGCGGAGGGGCCTTGCCGCCAAGGTCGTTCCGAGACGGATCCGGTCGCCTCGGATCGTCGTGGGCGCAGCCCAGGACGTGCCCCGGCGCCGAGGCCGACATCCGCCGCCGGAGCCGTCACCGCACCCCGCGCCGCACCGCCGTCGGCCTCGCGACCCCCAGCCGCTCGGCCAACTCCCACGCCGCGGCCCGGCCCGCGCGGTTGGCGCCGACGGTCGACTGCGAGGGCCCATAGCCGATCAGGTGGACCCGCGGCTCGTCCGCGACCCGGGTGCCGCGCAGCTCGATGCCGCCCCGGTCGTTGCGCAGGTGGAGCGGGTCGAGGTGGGCGATGTGGGGCTTGAAGCCCGTGGCCCAGAGGAGCACGTCGACCGGGGTGTGCGAGCCGTCGGGCTCGCGGACGCCGTCCGGCTCGACGGCGACGAACATGGGACGTCGGTGCAGGACGCCGCGCTCGCGGGCGGCCCGCACGTAGGGCGTCTCGATCAGGCCGGTGTAGGAGACGACGCTGCCGGTCGGGTTGCCGGCCTCGACGTCCGCCGTCACCCGCTCGATGACCATCCGGCCCTCGACCTCGGCCCGGAACTCGCCGTCGAGGAAGACCGGCTCCCGCCGCGTGTACCAGAGCACCGTGGACTTCCGGGAGAGCTCCTCGAGCAGCTGGAGCGCCGAGATGCCGCCGCCGACGATCGCCACCCGCTGCCCGGCGAACGCGTCGGCGCGCACGTAGTCGCGGGTGTGCAGCTGCCGCCCGCGGAAGGTCCGCTGTCCGGGGTAGGCGGGCAGGACCGGGGTGTTCCAGGTGCCGGTGGCGTTGATGATCGCCCGGGTCCGCAGGCGCCCGTCGGCGGTCGCGACGAGGAGGTCGCCGTCGGGGTCCTCGTCGGCGCGGGTGACCTCCGTGACCGTCACGGGGCGGCGGATCGGCAGGTCCTCCGCGCGCTCGAACGCGGCGAAGTACTCCGGCACGGCGACCCTGCTGGGAGCGTCCGGGTCGATCGGCGGCTTCGGGAACCGCGGCAGGTCGAAGATGCCGTTGACGGTGCGCATCGTCAGCGACGCCCACCGGTGCCGCCACGCGCCGCCCGGAGCGTCCTCGGCGTCCAGGACGACGAAGGTCGGGGCCGCCGTGGTGGATTCCGCGGCCGCTGCACCCGGTGCCGCGGCCATCGACGACCCGGCGTCGGAGGCCGCGACGTCCGCGAACCCCCGGCGACGCAGGTGGTACGCCGCGGACAGGCCGGCCTGCCCCCCGCCGATGACGACGACGGTCGCGTGTCCGTCGCCCGGGTTCCCCGTCGCGCCGCTCATGCACCGAGTGTCGCGCGTCGCGGCCGGGACCCCGTCACGGGGCGGGGATCCGGCGACCGCAGGGACCCCGACGACGGCCTGTTCTAGGGTCGTGGGCGTGCGCCTCTACCACCTGCCCGGTTCCCGATCGACGCGCGCCCTCTGGACGCTCGAGGAGATCGGCGCGCCCTACGAGCTCGCGCTGCTGCCCGGCGACGAGCGTCGCGGCGAGGAGCACCTCCGACGGCACCCGCTGGGTCGGGTCCCGGTGCTCGAGCTCGACGACGGCCGCCACGTCTTCGAGTCGGGCGCCATCTGCCTCCACCTCGCCGACCTGCACCCCGACGCCGGGCTGCTCGGTCCGGTCGGCTCGACCGAGCGGGCGCTGGTCTACCAATGGGCGTTCTTCGCGTTCTCCGAGCTCGAGGGCACCGTCTTCCCGTGGATGCGGGCCAAGCGGGCCGGCCAGGACCTCGACGCCCTGGCCGAGCGCTTCACGCCGGTCGCGGCCGCGCTCCGGGCGACGCTCTCCGAGGGCCCCTGGCTGCTCGGCGACCGCTTCACGGTGGCCGACGTGCTGTGCAGCGGCCCGCTCGGCGCCGCCTTCCGTCGCGGCCTGATCGACGAGGACGGCCCGCTGCGCGACTACCTCGACCGCGCGGCGGCCCGGCCGGCGAACGTCCGGGCGGAGGCCGTGCGGGTCCCGGGACCCTGACGACGGCGCGCGTGCCCGGCGGCCGCGCGCCGGGGCCGGACGCACCGCGCGCCCCGGCTACCCTTCCGCGGATGACGTCCTCCGAGGTCGGCCCCTGCGAGCTGGAGGTCGGCACCGAGGTCCTCCGCCTGCACTCCCGCGTGATCGACGCGTTCTCGTCGCGCTCGGACTGGTCGATGCGGATCCACGTCGACCACGTCGTGTTCGCCGCCCGGGCACCCGACCGCAAGGGGCGCGTCCAGGTGCGCATGGGGCGGCTGGACGAGAAGGGCGAGATGCGCCTGGGCTCCGAGCGGCTGAAGCTCGACCTCGATCCGCAGGAGTGGGAGCGCTTCGAGGCCTTCGTCGCCGTGGTGAAGCGCGTGCAGGCGGCGGGACCCGAGCCCTGGTGAGGCGGACGCGGCGCGGCGGTGCCCCCGGGCACGCGCGCGCCGCGACCGGCCGCCGGTCAGTCGAAGACCACGACCGGCTTGATGACCTCGCCGTCGGCGGACGACTTGACCGCCTCGTTGATCTGCTCGAACGGGAACGTCTTGATCAGCTCGTCGAACGGGAACTTCCCGTCGAGGTACATCTCGACCATCTCCGGGATGAACTGCTGCGGGTCGACGTCGCCCTCGATGACGCCCGAGAGCGTGCGGCCGAGCAGCAGGTGCCCCTGGTCGATCGAGATGTTGTTCTCGAGGCCCTGGAAGCCGACCGTCGCCGCGTGCCCCGGCGACTTCAGCACCTCGAGGGTGTTGCGGATGACGCCCTCGGTGCCGACCGTGTCGAACGAGTAGTCGAGCCCGGTGTCCGTGATCTGCTGGATGTCCCAGATCAGGTCCTTCGTCGCCGTCGGGTCGAAGACGTGCGTCGCGCCGTGCTCCTTGGCGAACTCGAGGCGCGCGGCGTTCGTGTCGATGCCGACGATCGGGTCGCAGCCCGCGGCCTTGGCCGCCATCAGCGCCGCGAGTCCGACGCCGCCGAGGCCGAAGATGGCGATGCCCTGCCCCGGCTTCGGGTTCAGGACCTTGAGGACCGTGCCCGCCCCGGTCTGGATGCCGCAGCCCAGCGGACCGAGCAGCTCGATCGGTGCGTCCTCGCGGACCTTGACGGTGTTCGTCGCCTTCGCGATGGCCCGCGACGCCCAGGACGACTGCTGGAAGAAGTTGCCGTAGACCTCCTCGTCGCCCTTGCTGTACGTGGTGGTCCCGTCCAGCCGCGTGCCGAAGTAGTTCAGCGCGGCGAAGAGCTCGCAGTAGGCCGGCCGTCCTCCGGTGCAGACGTCGCACTCGCCGCAGTGGCCGAAGCTGAGGACGACGTGGTCGCCCGGGGCGACCGTCGTGACGTCGGAGCCGACGGCGGCGACGATGCCGGCCCCCTCGTGCCCGAGCACGGTGGGCAGCGGGAGCGGGACCGTGCCGTCGATGCCGGTCATGTCGGTGTGACAGATCCCGGCGCCCTTGATGTCGATGAGGACCTCGTCCTCCTGGAGCTCCGAGACCTCGATCTCCTCGATCACGAGCGGCTGATCGATCTCGCGTAGCACTGCAGCGGTGGCCTTCACGGTCCCTCCGGACTCTCGGTGTTGCTGACGTTCCGACGCTACCCCGGGGCCGGGCCGCCCGCCTATGGTCCGATCGGGAGAGGTTCCTCGCCCGGGTGGCCGGCGTCGGACCGGCAGCGACGCCCCGAACGCGCGAAAGCGGCGCGGAGGTGCTCGACGTCCGCCGTACGGGAGAGGGAGACACCGTCCGCGAGGGATGGCCGTCGCGCGCGCCCGCGGAGAGAATCGCCCGATGACCACCACCACGCCGTCGGGGAGCACGGTCCTCCTGGACGTCTCCGCCGGGATCGCGACCATCACGCTGAACCGGCCGGAGACCGGCAACCTGTTCGACCACGCGATGACGGAGGCGTTCCGCGAGGCCGCCGCCACGGTCGCCGCCGACCCGGCCGTCCGGGTCGTCGTCCTGCGCGGGTCCGGGAAGGCGTTCTGCTCCGGTGGCGACGTCGAGTACTTCGGGGCGGCGGACGACCCGGCCGCCGCGCTCGACGGCATGGCGACGAACCTCCACGCCGGGCTCCTGCTGCTCACCGAGAGCGCCGCTCCCGTCGTGGCCGTCGTCCGCGGCGCGGCCTTCGGGGCCGGGCTCAGCCTCGCCGCCTTCGCCGACGTCGTGATCGCCGGGTCGTCCGCGAAGTTCCTCGGCGGGTACCCGGGCGTGGGCCTGACGCCCGACGGCGGCATGACCTGGAACCTGACCCGCAAGGTCGGCCTCACGCGGGCCACGTCCCTGCTGTTCGCCGGCGGGATGTGGCGGGCCGGTGACGCGCTGGCCGCCGGGCTCGTCTCGGAGGTCGTGGAGGACGACGAGCTCGAGGCCGCCGCGACGGCCCGGATCGAGGCCCTCGCCGCCGGGCCGACCGGGGCGTTCGCCGCGATCCGGCGCCTGCTCGACGAGGGGACCCGGCGGTCGTTCGCCGACCACCTCGACGTCGAGAAGGCGCAGATCGTCGCGCAGGCCACGTCGCCCGAGGGCCGCGAGGGGATCGAGGCCTTCGCCGCCCGGCGGACGCCCCGGTACGCCGAGATCGGGACCGCGTCGTGAGCGTCGCGCTCCCGAAGCTCGGGATCTCCCTCGCCTACTGGCCCTGGTTCACGTACGACGAGCAGGTCGAGCTGGCCGTGCTCGCCGACGACCTCGGCCTGGACTCCGTGTGGGCGAGCGAGGCGTGGGGGCAGGACACCGTCTCGATGCTCGGCGCGCTCACCGTCCTGACCGAGAACGTCCGGCTCGGCACCGCGATCATGCAGCTGCCGGCCCGGCCCGCGACGACCGCGGCGATGGCCATCGCGTCGCTCGACGTGATGTCCGGCGGCCGGCTGTGCGTCGGCATCGGGCCGAGCGGTCCGCAGGTCTCCGAGGGCTGGTACGGCGCGCCGTTCGGGAAGCCGCTGAAGCGGACCCGCGAGTACCTCGCCCTGATGCGGGACGTGATCGCCGGGGAGACGATCCCCGAGCAGGTCGACCCGGACGCGGAGGGCGTCACCGGGCTCGGCAAGGCGCTGCGCCTGCTGGTCCGTCCCGAGCGCCCGAAGGTCCCGTTCTACCTCGGGGCCACGGCGCCGAAGGCGATCGAGCAGTGCGCGAGGATCGGCGACGGCTGGATCGGGTTCCTCGTCGATCCCGAGCACCCGGGGCCGCTCCTCGACCCGCTGCAGGCCGCGCTGCGCGAGGCGGGCCGCACGAACGACGACTTCGAGACCTGCTGCCTGATCCCGACGTGCGTCGCCGACACCGTCGAGGAGGCCCGCGAGGCGGTGCGGCCGTGGGTCGCGTTCTACCTGGGGGCGATGGGCGCGAAGGGCAAGAACTTCTACGTCGAGCTGGCGGCGGCCTACGGGTACGGCGACGCCGCCACGGCGATCCAGGACCGCTACCTCGCCGGCGACCGGGCGGGTGCCGAGGCCGCGGTCCCCACCGACCTCGTGGACGCCGTCACGGTCGCCGCGACCCCCGACACGCTGGCCGCCCGCCTCGCGCAGTTCACGGACGCCGGCGTCGACACGATGATCTGCATCCCCTGCGGCGACACCATCCGCACGGTGCACGAGCTCGGGGCGGTGCGGGACCGGGCGTAGCCGGCGGGGCGCGGCCGGCGGCTGCGCGCCGGCCGCGGCCCGCCCTACTTCACGATCCTGAAGCTCTGCCGCGACGCCGCGGAGGCGTTCTTCGACGGGTCGGTCGCCACCACGCCCAGGCGGTACCGGCCCTCCGCGAGGCGCCGTCCACCGATACGGGCCGGCAGCGGGACGCTGTTCCGGCCGGCCGCGCCCGCGACGACGAACGAGCCGACCTTCGTGAACCGGTCGCAGCGCTTCCGGCCGCGGTTCTTCGACGTCTGCCTGCTGCAGGTCTTCCCGACGCGCCGGCCGGTGCTCCTGCGCTCCACGGTCGCGACGACCTTCCCGGGCTCCGACAGGTCGAAGGAGAGCTCGATGCCCGACGTCGTCCTGGACGAGGGTCGCGAGAGCGACACGCGACGGACGCTCGGCGCGGTGACGTCGGGCGGGGTCGGGACGGTCGGAGTCGGGGTCGGCACGGTGGGGGTCGGATCCGGGACGGTCGGCGTGGGGTCCGGCGTCGGCGGCGGGCACGTCCCCGGGCCGACCACCGTCGGGCAGGCATCCTGCGTCTCGTCCCCGTACCCGTCCTTGTCGGCGTCCGGCTCCACGCGGACCGACAGCGGGAACGACCAGGCGCCCAGCGTGTTGAACGTGTAGGTCGTGCCCGGCTGGATGTCGGGCATCGTCGCGCGGTCGTCCCACAGCGAGTCGTCGACGCCACCCTGGGTCGAGGCCCAGCAGGGGGAGTTGACGTCCGTGTAGAAGCCGACGCGCTGGCCGGCGACGACCGGGATCCGCACGGGGTTCAGCGTGGCGGTGTTGGGGAGGAGCGTCACCGACTCGCTCTGGGCGTCGGTGCGGACGATCCGGTTCGTGGAGCTGGTGCCGACCTTCAGCTTGAAGACGGCGAACCCCGCGCTCCCCGTGCGGAACGTCCACGACGTGATCACGCCCGGAGAGGCGATGACGAACGGGTCGGCCGTGGTCTTCTGCGGGTAGTACGTGTGCGGGGCGTTGATGCAGTTCGACGTCGGGTTGAAGCTCAGGCCGACCGTCGTCGCCGCTGGGCCGCTCGCCGGCAGGGCCACCACCAGCATCGCCACGCCTGCTCCGGCCACCGCGCATCTGCTCTTCGTGCGCCAGAACCTACCCCCGGACGGATACGGCGTCCACACGATCGGTGCCGAGGACCTCCGGCACGGGCGGGTGAGAGACGTCCGGCCGCGACCGCCCGGCTCCGGGCGGCGTTCCGGCGCGCCACCCCCTGAGCGCCGCCACGGGCCCGTGCAAGCATGGCCCCGTGCACGTGGCCATCCTCGGAGCCCTCGAGGTCCGGCAGGGCGGGAGCCCGGTACCCCTCGCGGGCGGGCGCGTCCGCGCGCTGCTCGTGCGACTGGCGCTCGACGCGGGCCGCGACGTCGGCACCGCGACGCTGATCGACGCCATCTGGGAGGAGGCGCCACCGGCCGACGCGGCGCACGCGCTCCAGGCGCTGGTCTCCCGGCTGCGGCGTGCGCTGGGGTCGGGCGCGGTGGTCTCCGGCGTCGCGGGCTACCGGCTGACGGTCCCGCCCGAGCAGATGGACGCGCTCGCGTTCGAGGACGCCGCCCGGCGAGGCGCGACCGCGCTGCGGGCCGGCGACGCCGCGACGGCCGCGACGCTCCTCCGCGACGCGCTCGCGACCTGGCGGGGCCCGGCGCTCGGCGAGCTCGCCGGCGACCGGCGGTTCGCCACGGAGGCGGCCGACCGGCTCGAGGGCCTGCGCCTGACCGCGACGGTCGACCGGCTCGAGGCCGACCTGGCGCTCGGGTCCGGCGCGGACCTCGTCGCTGAGCTCGACCGCCTGACGATCGCCCACCCGCTCAACGAGCGGCTCGCCGCGCAGCGGATGCGCGCGCTGGCGGCGGCCGGCCGGTCGGCCGACGCGCTCGGCGCCTACGAGCAGGTCCGCCGGCGCCTCGACGACGAGCTCGGCGCGCTGCCCTCAGCCGACCTCCGGGCGGCGCACCTCGCCGTGATCGACGGGACGGCGACCGGTCCGACGGCGACCACGGGCCCTGCGAGCGCAGAGCCGGCCCGCCTCCCGACGCCTGCGCGCCCCGACGCCGCGACCGCCGACCCCGACGCCCACGCGCCCGTCCGCCGCACGAACCTCCGGCACACCCTGACGAGCTTCGTCGGCCGCGCCGACGAGGTCGAGCGGCTCGACGCGCTGCTGGCCGACCACCGCCTGCTCACCCTCGTCGGTCCGGGCGGGGCCGGCAAGACGCGCCTGGCCGGCGAGGTCGCCGGCCGGCAGCAGGACCGCGCCGCGGACGGGATCTGGATGGTCGAGCTCGCGACGATCACCGACCCGGCCGACGTCGGGGCGGGCGTCCTCGGGGCGCTCGGCCTGCGCGAGGCGAGCCTGCTCCGGCAGTCCGGGGCGGGCGGCGGGATCGTCGGCCCGGGGCCCGGTCGCCCGGGCGCCGGCCCTGCGACGACCGGCCCTGCCCCGCACGCCGACACCGACCCGGTGGCGCACCTGCTCGACGTCCTCGCCGAGCGCGAGACGGTGCTCGTCCTCGACAACTGCGAGCACCTCGTCGCCGCCGCCGCGGTGCTCGCCGACCAGCTGCTGGCGCACTGCCCGCGCCTGCGGATCATCGCCACGAGCCGCGAGCCGCTCGGCATCGCCGGGGAGCGCCTGGAGCAGGTCCCCCCGCTCGGACTCCCGCCCGTCGACGCCGACGCCGCGTCCGCGCTGCGGCACCCCGCGGTGCGCCTCTTCGCCGATCGCGCGGCCGACGCGTCGCCCGGGTTCGCGGTCGACGACGGGACCGTCGGCAGCGTCGTCGAGATCTGCCGGCGCCTCGACGGCCTGCCGCTCGCGATCGAGCTGGCCGCCGCCCGGCTGCGCTCGCTCCCGGCCCCGCAGATCGCGGCGCGGCTGGACGACCGGTTCCGCCTGCTCACGGGCGGCAGCCGTGCGTCGCTGCCCCGCCAGCAGACCCTCCGCGCCGTCGTCGACTGGTCGTGGGACCTCCTGACCGACGACGAGCGCCTCGTCGCCCGGCGGATCGCCGTCTTCCCCGCGGGCGTCACGCCCGAGAGCGCTGCGGCGGTCTGTGCGGACGACGACCTCGACGGCGACGCGGTCCTCGACCTGCTCGCCGCGCTGGTGGACCGCTCGCTGCTGGTCCTCGTCGACCGGGGCGTGCCGCGCTACCGGATGCTCGAGACGATCCGCGAGTACGGCACCGGCCGGCTCGCCGCGCGGGACGAGCTCGCGGCGACCCGCACGGCCCACGCGGCGTTCTTCGCGGCGCTCGCGGACGAGGCCGACCCGCAGCTGCGCGGCCCGGAGCAGCTGCACTGGTTCCGCCGGCTGCAGGCCGAGCGCGACAACCTGCTGGCCGCCCTGCGCTGGCTGGCGGACGACGGCGACGCCCGCCGCGCCCTGCGGCTCGCTCTCGCGCTCGGCTGGTTCTGGGTGCTGTCCGGCAGCCCGAACGACGCCGCGGCGGCGATCCGACTGGCGCACGCGGTCCCGGGCGACGCCGACCCGCTGGACCGGCTGCTCGCCGAGAACCTGCTCCTGTTCGGGGACGACGCCCGGACCGCCGACGTCCGCGAGGACCTCGCGGGGCTCCTCCAGGAGCTCGACCACCTGGACCTGTCGCCGCGCCCGGTCGCGGTCGCCGGCGCACCGCTCCTGGCCTGGTTCTCGGCGGAGCCGGCGCGGGCGCGGGAGCTCTTCGACCGCGCGCTCCGGAGCGACGATGCGTGGGTCCGTGCGACCGTCCCGCTCGCGCTGGCGCAGTGGGCCGAGAACGAGGGCGACGTCGAGGGCATCCGCCGCCATCTCGACGAGGCGCTCGCCGCGTTCCGCACCCTCGGCGAGCGATGGGGCCTGACCGCGACGCTCAGCTCGATCGCCAGCCTGCGGATGCTCGAGGACGACCTCGACGGCGCCGGCGCCGCCCTCGAGGAGGCCCGCGTGCTCTTCCAGGAGCTCGGCGCCGACAGCGACAACGCGCGGCTCCTGCTCGACATCGCGGGCGTGCGCTGGCGCCAGGGCGACCTCGAGGGCGCCCGCGACTACGCCCGCCGCTCCCGGGACGCCACCGACGTCGGCGGCATCGAGTCGGCGTTCGCCGGGGCGTTCCTCGCGCGACTGAGCAGCGTTCTCGGGGACGAGGCGGGGTCCCGCGAGCTGATCGCCGCGGCGCTCACGACGATCGAGCGCATCGCCCCCGGCCGGCCGGAGCGCGGGCACATCCAGGCGGGGGTCCGGGCGTCCGCCGCGCTGCTCGCCGTCGAGGACGACGACCCGACCGTCGCACGGCAGCACCTGGAGGTCGCCTATCCCGCGGCGCTCGAGACCGAGGACCAGCCGATCGTCGCGCTCGTCGGCGTGGCGGTCGCGACCCTCGCGAGCAGCACCGGGGACGGGGCGGCGGCCGCCGAGATCCTCGGGGCCGCCGCCCGACTGCGCGGGGCCGAGGACCGGACCGAGCCCGCCATCGCGCGCCTCACCGCGCACCTCCGGGAGACGCTCGGGGACGAGGCGTACGCCGCCGCGTTCTCCGCCGGCCGCTGGCAGGACCGCGAGACGGCCATCCGGCGACTGGACCCGGCGACCGTCGGCGACGTCTGAGGGCCGACGGGCGCCACTGGTCGGATACCGACCATCCGTGACCCCGGGACCACCGGGACGCACGCGTCGCGAGACCGGCGGTCGCCTCTGGTCGCGTACCGACCATCCGTGACCCCGGGAACACCTCGGACGGGCCGTCGCCATGCCCCGCGGTCACCCCCGGTCGGATACCGACCATCCGTGACCCCGGGACCACCTCGGACGGGCCGTCGCCACGCCCCGCGGTCACCCCCGGTCGGATACCGACCGCCGGTGGCCCCGGGACCAACCCCGTCCCCCCCCCGCTCTCAGGCGTGGACCGCCGGCCGCGGCGCGACCAGGGGCTCCGCGGTGCCGTCTGCGGCGGGCGCCTCCTGGGAGGACCCCTCCTCCTGCGGGTGCTCCTCGACCGAGCGCGAGTCGGTGAGGGTCCAGGCGCCGTAGCCGGCGACCACGCCGACGACGATCGCGAGGATCCCGTAGGTCACGCGCTCGCCGTGGAAGAACGACTGCACGAGGTCGGGGCTCCAGGTCCCGGTGGGCAGCGCGGTGGTGACGAGGACGGCGATCAGGGTGCCGACGATCGCGGTGCCGACGCTCGTGCCGACCTCCTGCGCCGCGTCGTTCAGCGCGGTGCCCATCGACGTGCGGTTGGCGGGCATCGCGTCGACGAGGGCGACGGCGCAGATGGTCATGATCGTCCGCAGGCCGACCGTCATCACGACCATCGAGATCGCGATGGCGAGGTAGCCGTGGGAGACGCCCCACGACATGCCGCCGAGCGCGATCGCCAGCAGCGCGGCGCCGATCATGCAGGCGACGCGGTGGCCGAAGCGCTTCGCGAGGCCCTCGGACAGCGGGGCGGCGAGCAGCATCGTGACGATCAGCGGCAGGTTCGCGAGGCCGGCCTTCACCGGGCTCCAGCCGTAGGCGTACTGGAAGTGCAGGATCAGGCCGAACATCACGGCGGCCATGGCGATCGAGGTGCCGGCCTGCGCGATCGCGGCGCCCCGGACGGTGCCGTTCTTGAACAGGGCGAGGTCGAGCATCGGCGCGGGGGTGCGGCGCTCGTGCCGGACGAACAGGACGGCGGCCGCGAGCGCACCGGCGATCGCCGCGAGCGTGCCGACGCCGGCCCAGCCGTGCTCGACGCCGCTGGTCAGCGAGTAGCAGGCGAGGCCGATCGTCAGGACGCTCAGCACGGCACCGGGCAGGTCGAGCCGGTCGGTCGTCAGGTCGTCCGGGTGGTCGGCGGCGACGCCGAGCCGGATGCCGACGAACGCGATCATCGCGATCGGGGCGTTGACGACCAGCAGCCACTCCCAGCTGACGTGCGCCAGCGCCGTGCCGCCGAGCAGCGGGCCCAGGACGAAGCCGGACAGGCCGACGGTGATCATCACGGTCATGGCGCGCATCCGCAGTGCCTTGTCGTCGAAGAGGCGGAAGACGAGCGAGTTCGTGATCGGCGCCATCATCGCGGCGGCGATGCCGAGCCCGGCGCGCAGGGCGATCAGCTCGCCGGCGGAGTGGACGACGACGACGAGGAGGCTCAGCGTGCCGAAGACGCCGAGCCCGATCTGCAGGACGCGCCGTCGTCCCCAGCGGTCGGCGGTCGATCCGGCGGTCAGCAGCAGGCCGCCGAAGGTCAGCGAGTACGCGCCGGTGACCCACTGGAGGTCGGTGGTGCCGCTGTGGAGGTCGCGGCCGATCGTCGGCAGCGCGATCGACAGCAGGGTGTTGTCGACCATCTCGACGAAGAACGCCAGGCAGAGGGCCGCGAGGGGGATCCACGCTGCACGCAGCGAGGTGTAGGTGCGCGGCGAGGCCGGGGCCGCCGCGAGAGATGTGGTGCTCATGCCGGGCAGCATGCGCGGCGGCGCTCACAGCGCCCGCACACGGCGCTCACACGGACGCACACGGCCCGCCGACGGGCGGTCAGTGCCCGGCGCGCGCGTGGTCGATGTGCTCGCGGGCGAGCCCCAGGAGCCCGCTGACGTGCTCGTCGTCAAGGCTGTAGAGCGCGCTGCGCCCGACCTTCCGCCGCTTGACGACGCGGCCCTGGCGCAGCAGGCGCAGCGCGTGGGAGCACGCGGTCTCCGACAGCCCGGCCGCGGTCGCGAGTCCGCCGACGTGCATCTCGCCGGCCTCGAGCAGCGCGAGGATCACCCGGACGCGACCCGGGTCGGCGAGGACGCGGAACGTCTCGGCGAGCTCCTCGGCCCCGCTCAGGTCGAGGGACGAGGGTCCCGCCGCCCCGTCCTCCGACGCGCCGGATCCGACGCTGACCCCGGGGCCGCTCACGAGGGCAATCGTACCCCGGCCGACGACCGACCCGGAGACGGACGGGGCCACGGCGCCCGCGGTCGGACCCGTCCGGCTGGGACGACACGGCCCGCGGGCCGGGCGGCCTCGGTCGTCCGTCCGCTCCCGACGAGCGACGTGATACCTTCACACTTGTTCAGATGTTCATGCTTCTAGGAGCAGGACTCAGTCTCATGGCCCACGACCACTCCCACGGCATCGTCACCGCCGGCGCCCGCCACCGACGCGCGCTCACGGCCACGCTCGCGCTCACCGCCACGTACCTCGTGGTCGAGCTCGTCGTGGGGCTCTCGATCGGGTCGCTCGCGCTGATCTCGGACGCCGGCCACATGCTCACCGACACGCTCGGCCTGGCGCTCGCGCTGACGGCCATCGTGATGGCGCAGGGCGGGGCGGACGACCAGCGCACCTACGGCCGCTACCGGCTCGAGGCGCTCGCGTCGCTGGCCAACGCGGTGCTGCTGTTCGCGGTGGCCGTCTACGTCCTGATCGAGGCCGTCGGTCGCTTCAGCGATCCGGCCGACGTCCCCGGGCTCGGGCTGCTCGTCGTCGCGTCCGTCGGCCTCGTCGTGAACGTCGCCTCCTTCCTCCTTCTGCGCGCCGGGGCGAAGGAGAGCCTGAACGTGCGGGGCGCGTTCCTCGAGGTCTGGGCCGACATGATCGGCTCGCTCGGCGTGCTCGCCGCGGGCGTGGTGATGCTCGCGACCGACTGGCCGTACGCGGACCCGATCGTCGGCGTCGCGATCGGCCTGTTCGTCCTGCCGCGCGCCTGGCGGCTCGGCGCCGACGCGGTCCACATCCTCATGGAGGGCGCGCCCCGGGACGTCGACGTCGCCGAGGTGCGGACGACGCTCGCGGCCGTGCCGGGGGTCGCGGGCGTCCACGACCTCCACGTCTGGACGCTGACGTCGGGCACCGACATGGCCAGCGCGCACCTGCGCATGACCGTCGGCGCCGACGGCGGGGCGGTCCTGGGCGCCGCCACCGCGCTCCTGCGCGAGCGGTTCGGGATCTCCCACGCGACCATCCAGACCGAGCCCAGCGGCTACGACGCCGGCGCCGAACCGGGGATCTGACGTGAGCACCGAGACGATCGACCTCTCCCTCGGCAAGGACGCCGACTGCGGGCCCTGCGTCGGCCGGATCCGCGAGGCGCTCGCCCACCACGCGGGCGTCACCGACGTCCGGGCGGTGCGGGACGACACGGCGCTGCGGGTCACCGTCGACGCGGACCGCTGCGACGAGGCGTGCCTCGCACACGCCCTGGACGACACGCGCGACGCGCTGGCGCACCGCTTCACCCATCCCGAGCTCACCGTCGGCGGGATGGACTGCGCCGACTGCGCCTCCCGCATCGAGCACACCGTCCGTCGGCTCCCGGGGGTCGACGGGGTCAGCGTCAGCGTCACCGCCGCCCGGCTGCGCCTGGAGCTCGACGCCGAGCTCGGCGACCTCGATGCGATCCGTGCGCGGGTCGCGAAGCTCGGCTACGACGTGACCGACCCGGCCGCGCCGCCGACCGGGTTGCCGACCGCGGCGGCTGCGGCGCTCGTCGAGGTGCCGCAGGCCGCGCCGTGCGCGGACGCGTGCTGCACGCCCGAGGGCGACACGGGACCGGACGCGCCCGACCACGCGCACGGCGGCGACGCGCCCGCCCGCCGCGCCCGTGCGCACGCGGATGTGGACCCCACGCCCGTCCCGGCCTCCGCCGCCGCACCCGGGACCGGCCGGCCGGCCGGCGCCCGCGCCGTCCTGCGCGAGTGGGCCCGCGGCTCCGACCGCGTCACGACCGTGGCGGCGGTGCTCCTGCTGGTCGCCGCCGTGCTCGACCTCCTGCCCGTGGCGGGCACGCTCGCCGTCGTCGCGTACGCGCTCAGCACCGCGGTCGGCGGCGTGTCGATCGCGCGGTCCGGGGTCTCCGGTGCGCTCGCGACGCGGCGCCCCGACATGAACCTGCTGATGGCGATCGCCGTCGTCGGCGCGGTGGCCATCGGCGCGTGGATGGAGGCCGCGCTCGTCGTCGTCCTGTTCTCGATCGGCGAGCTGCTCGAGGGTCGCGCGGTCGGCCGGGCGCGCCGCGAGCTCGAGGCCCTCGTGGCCCTCGCGCCGGCGGAGGCCGTCGTCCGGCGGACGCGTCGGCACGGCGACCACGAGCACCACGAGGAGGTGACCGTCCCGGTCGGCGAGCTCGTCGAGGGCGACCTCGTGGTCGTCCGGCCCGGCGAGCAGCTCCCGGCCGACGGGACGATCGTCGAGGGGGCGTCCGCCGTCGACCAGGCGGCGATCACCGGCGAGTCCACGCCGGTCGACCGCGAGGCCGGCGAGCAGGTCTTCGCCGGGACGCTCAACGGCGAGGGGCTCCTCGTCGTCCGGACGACGAGCGCGCCGGGCGACACCACGCTGGACCGGATCGCCCGGCTGGTCGACGACGCGCAGGCCCGGCGGTCGCCGTCGGAGCGGTGGGTGCAGGCGTTCGCCCGCGTCTACACGCCGATCGTGATCGTGGTGGCGCTGCTCGTCACCGCCGCCCCGCCGGCGCTCGGCTGGATGGCGTTCTCCGACGCGTTCTACGCCGCGCTGGCGCTGCTGATCCTCGCCTGCCCGTGCGCGCTGGTGCTGTCGACCCCGGTGTCGATCGTCTCGGCGCTCGGCCGGGCGTCGTCGGCGGGCGTCCTGATCAAGGGCGGCGCGCACCTGGAGCGAGCCGCGACGATCCGGACCGTCGCGTTCGACAAGACCGGGACCCTCACGGAGGGGACCCCGGAGGTCGTGCAGGTCGACGGTCTGACCACCGACGGCGCGCCGTACCCCGAGGGTGCCACCCCGCCCGCCGTCCGCGCCGCCGTGCTCGGCACCGCCGCCGCGCTGGAGCAGGGCTCCGCCCATCCCCTGGCCGCGGCGATCGTCGCCGACGCGGAAGACCGGGGCGTGGCGATCCCGCCCGCCGCCGACCTGCGCTCGCTGACCGGCCTCGGCGCGTCCGGCACGGTCGACGGGGACGCCTGCCGCGTGGGCAGCCCGCGGCTGCTCGCCACGGACGAGCAGGGCACGGGCGCGCGGACGCTCGCCGAGCGGCTGTCGGACGCCGGTCGCACCGTCGTCCTCGTCGAGCGCGCCGGCCGGGTGATCGGGGCGATCGGCCTCGCGGACCGCGCGCGCCCCGAGGCCCGCGACGCGATCGCGATGCTCGGCGAGCTCGGCGTGCGGCGGACCGTGATGCTGACCGGCGACAACCCCCGGACCGCGGCGGCGATCGCCGGGGACCTCGGCATCTCCGAGGTCGCCGCCGACCTGATGCCCGGTGACAAGGCCGACGCCGTGCGGTCGTTCGGCGACGGCGTGGCGATGGTCGGCGACGGCGTCAACGACACCCCGGCCCTCGCCGCGTCCGACCTCGGCATCGCGATGGGCACCGCGGGCAGCCCGGCGGCGATCGAGGTCGCCGACGTAGCGCTGATGGGCGACGATCCGCGCAAGGTCGCCGAGCTCGTCGGCCTCGCGCGCTGGACGCGGACGGTCGTCCGGCAGAACATCGCGTTCTCGCTGGGCACGAAGGTCATCGCGGCCGGGTTCCTCCTCTTCGGGATGCTGCCGCTCTGGGCGGCGGTCGGGGTGGACGTCGGCGCGTCGCTGATCGTCGTCGCCAACGGCCTGCGGCTCGTCTCGGGGCACCCGGCCGGGAAGCGGTCGCGACCGCTGCTCGAGCGGCGGCCGCTCCGAGACCGCGCGTGACCCGCCTGCGGCGCTGAACATCGGGACCCGACCGAATCCGTGCCACAGAACGGAGGGGTCGGTGGCTCTTCCAGGTCATGAACACCAACGAGAGGTCCTCACCGTGACCGCGGTGAGCGCAACGATGCCCACGACGGCCCGCGCCCGTCCCGACGACGACGCCGAACGGGTCCTCGCCGTCGCGTTCCGGTGCGCGCTCGGCGTGCTCCGTGACCGCGAGGCGGCCGCGGACGTCGCGCAGGAGGTCGCGGTCCGGGCCCTGACCCGCCGCCGCGCTCTGCGCGATCCCGGCGCGCTCGACGCCTGGGTCCGGACGATCGCGATCCGCGCGGCGATCCGCGAGGCCGGTCGGACGCGGAGGCGACGGTCGGCGGAACGCGACCACGGCGCGCGGGAGGTCCCGCCCGCCGGGCCGGCCGAGGCCGTCGGCGACGCGACCGCGCTGCTCCGCGGTCTGCCTGCCCGGCAGAAGGCGGCGCTGACCCTCCGCTACGTGCACGACCTCCCCGACGAGGAGATCGCCCGGATCCTGCGGTGCCGTCCGGCGACGGTCCGCTCCCTGCTCTCGCGCGGCCGCGACGCCGTGCGCACCCGACTCGACGAGGACCACCGATGACCACCGACAGCACCACCCGGCCCGCCCCCGACGACCAGGACGTCCGCGACGCCCTGAGCGCCCTGCGCGCCGCCCGGCCCGAGGCCCACGAGGTGGCGACCCTGCGTCGTCGCCTCGCGACCGCCGCCCCGGCCCACCGCACGAGGCGCCGGACGCTCGGCGCGATCGCGACCGCCACCGCCGCCGTCGGCGTCGGCATCGCGCTGCTCCCGGCCACCGACGACCCGGGTTCCCGCTCGTCGTCGCCGCTCGGGTCCCTCGCGACCCCGAGCGCCCTGGCGTCGGAGGTGCCCCCGGTCCGCGACGGACCGTTCCGCTACGCACGGGTCCGGGACGTCACCACCTACGTCTCCCGACAGGGCGATCGGACCGGCACCCTGCGGTCGCAGCAGACCGCCGAGTCGTGGGTGAGCGCCGGCTGGAAGGGCCGGGAGCGGACGATCCAGGGGCCGGTCACGATCACCGGAGACGCCTCGCTGTCGCGCCGGATCGCCGGCACGTTCCGCCCGGCGGGCACGCCGACCGACGGCCCGTTCCTCTACGGGGACGGACCGCTGGCCACCCTCGACCCCGCGGAGCTGCCGACGGACCGGGACGCGATCTCCGCCGCGCTCCGTGACGGCATCCGGACGAACCGGTGGGCGGCGGAGGGCCGCGGTGCCGGTCAGCCGCGCAGGTCGGGCTCCGCGTCCGACGACGCGTTCGTCGGCTACTCGATCGTCGGACTGCTGGTGAACGCCCGGCTGACCACGCAGCAGCGGGCGGCGTTCCTCGACGTTCTGCGGACCGACCCCCACGCGCGGTCGCGCGGCATCGGGACCGACGCCGACGGCCGGAGGGGCCAGATCCTCGACCTGGACTACCCCGGCGAGCAGACGCTGCTGGGCGTGCGGGGCCTCCGGGTGATCACCGACCCCCAGCGCGACGAGATCCTCGAGTGGTCGACCGTCCCGACGCCGGCCCCCGACGGGGGCGCCAGCACGACCACGACCGAGACGGTGCTGCGCTCGGCGTACGTCGGTTCGGAGACGGCGCGCCCGTAGGCGTCGGACCACCTTCCGCGAGGACGACCGCTGAGGACCGGACCGGGGACCCGTGCGCGCTGGACGGCGTGGATCTCACGCAGCGAGGATTGCGACGCCGCGGAGGTGGGTTCAGGGGGCTCAGCGCCGGCATCCCCCGACCGGCCGGCGCACTCCCCCGATGACACCGTTCGTCCCCGCCTCGTCCACCTCGACCCGTGCCGCGTCGGCCGAGTCGTGGGCTCTCCCGCGCGTCACCGCGCTCGGCGTGACCCGCCCGCACGTCGAGCCCGGCGTCGCGACCGGCCCGACCGTCGAGTGGCAGCCGCGGTCACGTACCGACCGCCGCCTCTGAGGGCCGGCGCGGGCGGCCCGACCGCCTGACTGGACGTCCGTTTGACCCGCAGGTTCCGCGCCGGAACCGCGGGTAGCCACGGGGTCCCCAACGAAAGACGGTCCCCATGATCGGCGCACTCATCCTCGGCCTCGTCGCCGGCGCACTCGGCAAGCTGCTGGTCCCCGGCAAGCAGCCCGGTGGCATCCTCGGCACCATCGGCCTCGGCCTCGTCGGCGCCCTGGTCGGCTACTTCATCTTCACCAAGGGTCTCGGGATCGGCGACGACGACGCCTTCGACCTCGGTGGTCTCCTCAGTGCCGTGATCGGCGTCGTCGTGGTGCTCTTCGCCTACCGGGCGGTCGCCGGGCGCAGCGCGGCCCGCTGAGCCGCACCTCCGCCGCCGGGCCGCACCACCGTGCGGCGCGGCGGCGCCCGCGGCCCGCGGCCGGGCGAAGCAGAGCGCCGTGCGCGCCGGGGTGCCCGTCGCCGGTGGCTACGTTCGACGCATGCTCCGCACGCCGTTCGACGCCACGACCACCGCCGCCGAGGTCCTCGCCGGGGTCGACCCCGCGACACCCCGGAGATCAACGCGGCGATCGCGGCCCTGACGCCGCTGGGCCGCGTCGCCGTCGCCGAGGACATCGGTCCCGTGATCGCCGGGCTCTTCGCCAGCCGCAGCCGCTGGGTCACCGGCCAGCGGATCGAGGCCTCGGGCGGCATGGCCGCGTAGCGCGCCTCACGCCAGCAGGTGCCACGAGCGCGGCGGCGTGCGCGCCGCCGCGACGATCGTGTCGCACAGCTCGTCCCTCGTCCGGGACTTGTCGACGAGGTCGAGGGCACCGGCCAGCCGGGCGCGGTCGCGCTCGGCGTCCCGGTTCCCCGCGGAGAGGATCAGGATCCGCACGCGTCGCAGGTCGGGGTCCGTCGCCACCGCCCGCGCGACCTCGGGGCCGGAGAGCCCCGGCAGGCGGTCGTCGACCACCAGGACGTCCGGCCGGAACTCGCGGGCCGCCGCGAGCGCCGCGCGGCCGGCCGGGACCTCGCACAGGAGCTCGGTGTCCGCGCGTCGGCGCAGGGCACGGACCATCCCTGCGCGGAAGCGGTCGTTGTCGGCGGCGAGCACGACGGAGACCCGCCGGAGGGCGAAGATCTCGCGCGCCGGCGTGGGGGCACCGGGGGTGGGGTCCATGGGCTGCGCGACGGTCACCACGACCGGGGACGTCCCGGTGACCTCACGCCTCATCAGGTTCATCGCCGCAGCGGACGGATCGGACGCATCGCGTACGGCCTGCGGGAGCAGCCGCACAGGGTCAGGACCCGGTCGTCCCACGCGCGGACGCCCCCGCCGATGAGTTCCGGGACCCGCCCGGGTCTTCAGGACATGCTCGACTCCACCGCTTTCGCTTCCCCGCCCCCGCCCCGCGCCGGGCGCCGAGAATGGCTCGGCGTCGCCGCGCTCATGTTGCCCTGCATGCTCGTGGTGATGGACCTCAGCGTCCTCTTCCTCGCGGTCCCGTCGCTGCGTGCGGACCTCCGCCCCAGCTCGACCGAGCTGCTCTGGATCACCGACGTCTACGGCTTCCTGATCGCCGGCGCGCTGATCGTCATGGGCACCCTCGGCGACCGCATCGGCCGCCGCCGGGTCCTGCTCTGGGGCTCCGCCGCGTTCGGCTCCGCCTCGATCCTCGCGGCCTGCTCGCAGAACCCCGAGATGCTGATCGTCGCCCGTGGACTGCAGGGCATCGCCGGCGCGACGCTGATCCCGTCGACGATGGCGCTGCTGTTCTCGATGTTCCCCCACCCCGACGACCGGATGAAGGCGATCGGCCTGATCTCGCTCGGGTTCACCGGCGGCGCGGCGCTCGGCCCGATCCTCGGCGGCGTCCTCCTCGACGTCTCCAGCTGGCACGCCGTCTTCCTCATCAACGTGCCCGCGATGATCGCCGTCCTGCTCGCGGTCCCGCGCCTGGTCCCCGAGTCCGCGAACCCGGACGGCGCGAAGGTCGAGCTGCCCAGCGCGGTGCTGCTCGTGACCTCCGTGCTGGCGATGACCTACGCGATCAAGGTGATCGCCCGCGGCGACCACGACGCGGTGCCGTTCGTCGTCCTCGCGGTCGGCGTCGTGATCGGCGGCCTGTTCCTGCGGCGCCAGCGGACGACCCCGCAGCCGCTCCTGAACCTCGACCTCTTCCGCCGCCGGACGTTCTCGGTCGCGCTCCTGAGCAACAGCCTCACGACGTTCGTGATGTTCGGCGTCTTCTTCTTCGTCAACCAGTACCTGCAGCTGACGCTCGGCCTCTCGCCGCTGACCGCCGCGCTGTGGTCGCTCCCGGGCCTCGTCGCGATGACGGCGGGCACGATGGTGATCGTCCCGAAGCTCGCGACGACGGTCCAGCCGGCCGTCCTGATGGCCGGTGGCGCACTGATCATGGTGGCCGGCCTGGCGGCGCTCAGCCTGCTGCACGAGGCGACCCCGCCGCTCGTGGTCTCGCTCGTCGTCCTCGTCGTCCAGTTCGGCGTCGCGCCGCTGGTGACGCTCGGGATGAACATGATCCTGTCGGCCGCCCCGCCGGAGGCCACCGGCGCGGCGTCGGGCACCGCCCAGACGTGCAACGAGCTCGGCGGCGCGCTGGGCATCGCCCTCCTCGGCAGCCTCGGCACGGCGCAGGCCACGACGCTCGACGGGATGGCGGTCGTCGCGGTCGTCGGCGCCGTGATCATGCTCGTCGTCGCCGGCCTGATCTGGACGGCGCTGCGGCAGCCCGGCCACGCCACGACCGAGGCGCCGGCGGACGCCGGGACGCACGGGCAGGGCGGGCACGAGGTCGCGACGCAGGCCTGAGCGCGGCGCTCAGCGACTGCCCGCCGCGGTCGCCCCGATCCGCTCCGCGATCCGCGCGGCCTGCCCGCGGATCTCGAGCACGGCGAGACCCGCGAGGCCGAAGCCCACGACGACGGCGTCGAACGAGGAGTCCGGCCCGGGAGCGCCCATCGCGGGGACGGTAGGGCGCAGGGCGTCCCGGGGCGCGGAGGCGGACCGACGAGCCGGACGGCGCGCCCGCCGCCCGGCCGGCCATCCGCGTCAGTCGCCGCTGAGCGCCGGCGCCGGGGCGTCTCGCACCTGCGCTCCGGGTCGGGCGACGTCGTCGACCGGCTGCAGGCCTGGATCGACGAGGAGCGGACCGAGCACGTGGCGCCGGACCCGGAGATCGCGCGTCTCCGGCGCACCGCGATCGAGCACGACCCGGAGCTCCGGGCCCGCGACCGCCAGTACTTCGAGACCCTGCAGTCCGCGCTCGCCCTCGCGGTCGCGGCCCAGTTCGGGGTGTCGGAGGACGACATGGGCCCGCAGATCTTCGGCGGCGCGGCGATGGCGTTCCTCTGGCGCCTCGGGTCGATCGCGCTGCGGGACGACCCGCAGGACGTGGAGGCGCTCGTGGCCGAGGGCTTCGACCTGCTGCGGGCGACGCTCGCGGCGGTGTCCGCGGACGGCGACTGACGGCGCGGCGCGGCCAGGACCTGCACCGGCGGAGTGGCCGGGCATCGCCCGGGCGCGCGACGGCCGTGGCCGACCGCGAGGGCCCGGCGTCGGCTCAGCGGCTCGCGGTCGACCCGCCCTGCCGGGCGAGCGTCCGGCGCGGCGCGACGAAGACGCCCCAGAGGCTCCGGGGGCGCGTCCGGAGCTCCTCCACGACGAGCCCGGCGAGCGCGGGGTAGAAGCCCGTCCGCGGGAACCGGGCGAACAGGCTGCGGATCCATCGGCGCTCGAGGCCGAACGCGACGATCCCCGCGCTGACGTCGATGAGGTCCGACCGCCGCACGAGCTCGACCTCGAGCCCCATGGCCATCCGCGACCGCGGGGCGTGGTGCTGCTCGCACGCGTCCATGCAGCGCTGCAGCCGCTCCGCGGGCCAGCCGAACGGCTCGAGCACCCGCTCGACGAGCAGCGCACCCTCCGTCACGTACGGCGCGTCGCTCGCGGTGCTCAGCCCGGCGTCGTGGAGCCAGCACGCGCAGAGCAGGAGCTCGCGGTCGAAGGCGCGGTCGCCGGCGAGGCGTTCGCAGAGCACGAACTGCCGGACGCAGTGGAGCTCCATCGGGCTCCCGACCCCGCCGGCGCCGTCGCGGAGCGCCGCGAGGCAGGCGCGCTCCGCGTCGGTGCGGCACAGCTCGTCGGCATCGGTCGGCGTCATGGGCGCACGCTATCCGGCGTCCGCGGGGGGGGCATCCGGCGGGTGGTCGAGATTCGTCGCGCGGATGATGTCGAGAACCGCCCGTCGGCTCCGCTCTCCGGGTGAACGGCTCCGCTCTCCGGGTGAACGGCCCCACACCGCGGCCGACACCCCGACAGACCAGAGACCGAGAACCCCCCTCATGCGCAAGCTCATCGTCACCAACATCGTCTCCGCCGACGGCTACTCCGAGGGCCCGGGCGGCAACGTCATGGCCCTCCCGATGGACCACGCCTTCGACGCCTACAACGCCGAGCGGCTCCGCACCGCCGACACGCTCCTCCTGGGCGCCACGACGTTGTCGATGTTCAGCGGCTTCTGGCCCGGCGTGGTCGACAACCGGGAGGCCTCCGACGACCAGCGCGAGATCTCCCGCCGCGACAACGCCATCGACAAGGTCGTCGTCTCGGACTCCCTGACCCCCGAGCAGGCCGGCGCCTGGCAGGACACCACCCGCGTCGTCCCTCGCGCCGACGCCCACGTCGCGGTCCGGGCACTGAAGGAGCAGGACGGCGGCGACATCCTCGTCTTCGGCAGCCGGACCCTCTGGAACGACCTCCTCGCCGCCGGCCTGGTCGACGAGGTCCACCTGGTCGTCGGCCCCGTGGTCCTCGGCGGCGGGACCCCGGCGTTCCCGGAGGGGACGGCGACGAACCTGCAGCTGCTCGGCACGCAGACGTTCGACGGCAGCGGCAACCTCGTCGTCGGTACGCGGTGGATCGAGGCTGAGCGGGCCAGGAGCGTCAGCCGAGGCCGTCCGGCCCACCGTCCTTCGCGCGGGCCCGCTGCACGGCCACGGGCTCGGGGGCGGTCGCGACCGCCGAGGCGTCGAGCATCTCTGGTGCCCGGCCGAGCGCCGCGAGCTGCTCCACGGTCGCGCCCTCCCCCAGGCGGCCGACGGCCTGCTCGCCGCTCAGGATCGCGGCCTCCACGCCGGCGTGCGCGAAGTAGTCGCCCGCCAGCGCGATGCCACGCGGCATGTCGGCGTGGACCGAGTTGAGGGTCGCGTAGTGGCCCGGCCCGGCGATCGACAGGCCCCGCTTGTAGTGGAAGAGCTCGACGAAGTCCGGCTCGGGCGCGGGACCGTACGCCTGGACCGCGGCGTCGATCGCGGCCCGCTCGATCTGCTCGTCGGTCATCGTCTCGAGCGGCGGCGTGTAGAAGTAGACGCCGACGGCCTCACCGCCGGGCGGCACCGTCCCGGGGTGGCGGTGGCTCTGCAGCACGGCGGCACCCCAGGCAGCGTCCGGCTGGTTGGCGGGCAGCGCCACGCTGATGCGCTCACCGGGGTAGGGGTTCGTCTTCCAGCAGACCTGGGCGTGCGCGTACTCCGAGTACCGGCAGCCGCGGAGCTTCACGACCGCCTCGTCCCGGACGATCCCCTGGAGCAGGTCGGCGCTGACGCCGGGCTCCGTCGCCAGGACCACCTGATCGACCTCGTGGACCTCGCCGCCGGCGGTCACCGCCCAGCCGGAGGCGGTCCGCACCAGGGCCTCGACCGGCGCGTTCGTGCGGACGTCGAGGTTCGGCGTCCCGGCGACGAGCCAGTCCGAGATCTGCCCGATGCCGCCGGGCGGCACGGAGAGCTTGAGCTTGTAGAACTGCTGCAGGATCGCCTGGAAGAGGGACGTCGACAGCCACGACATCGGGACCGCGTAGAGGAAGCCCATGTACGGGACCGTGATGTAGTCGTGGCCCTTGTTCCCGAGGACGCGCCGCGACCAGGTCTCGAGCGTCTCGCCGCGGTCGTAGCGCGCGAGGTCCGCCCCGTCGAAGCACGACTTCGGGCCGCGCTGCACGAGCTGCGACGCGACGCCCGCGGCGATCCGGAGCTTGTCCTTGACGGAGAACACGGGCAGCTTGAGGAAGCTCAGGACCTGGTCGAAGCCGACCTCGTACTTCTGCCCGTCGGCGTCGATCACGTGCGTGCGGGCGTCCCACGGCACGAGCTCGCGGTGCTTGCCGAGCTCCTTCAGGATCGCGTTCGTGCGCGGGTAGATGCCGCCCATCAGGAACAGCGCGCCGGACCCGAGGTTGAAGCCCTCGCGCTGCTTCTGCTGCGTCCGCCCGCCGACCTGCTCCTGGGCCTCCAGGAGCACGACCTGATGCCCGCGCTTGCCGAGCGAGTACGCCGCCGCGCACCCGGCCGGACCGCCTCCGATGACCGCTGTCTTCATGGTGCCGACCCTACGTCGAGGGGATGCGCCGGGACAAACGCGGCCGGGGAGGAATCGTCGGGCCGCGTTTGTCGCCGGACGACAACGGCGGCGGAGTCGCCGAGGCGCGGCCCGATCTCGCGCTGCACGAGCGCGCGGGCGCGCTCGGGATCGGTGCAGAGCGCGGCGACCAGGGCGATCTCGTCGTACGGGGTGACGGCCGGCGTGCCGCGCAGGCCGATCCTGAGCGCGTCGACGGCCTCGCGATGGCTCGTGCGGAAGCCGACCGCGCCGGGCTTCGGGGTGCTGAGGCCGGCGGTCGCGGGCCCGACGACCCCGGCGACCCGGGCGGCGCCGATCCCCGGACCGGTCCGCGCTACTCCCCGAGCACCGCCCGCACGTGCTCGAGCAGCACGTCCGGCACGTCGTGCTCATCGCCCAGCGCGAAGAACGCCTCCGCCCGCCCGGCGTCTCGTCCGTGGACGTCGAGCGCGTCGGTGATCAGCCGTCGCACGACCCGCTGGTCGCGCCAGCGGGGATCCTCCGCGAGCAACTCGATCGCCGCGAGCGACTCCTCCTCCTCGCCGACGCACTCGAACGGCTTGTGGCCGCCCGTCGCGGTGAGGAGCGCGAAGCCCTCGTACTGGGCGTCGTCGTCGAGGATCGCGCCGCCGAGGATCTCGGCGAGGGCGTCGGGCTCCAGGTGCGGCGCGAGCATCAGGGCGACGAACCGGCACTTCGGGCAGTCGCGGCACCACGCCTGACCGCCGCGCAGCGCCGGGTCGGTGTGGAAGTTCCGGTTGCAGCTGGTGAACGCGTGGTGGTACTGCGGGTACCGCTGCGCGAAGGCCCGGGCGATCCCGAGCTCCGAGGCCGGGCGCAGGATCGAGAAGAGGTCGACGTCGGGGAGCGCCTCGGCCGCGGCGGCGCGCAGCAGGCCCTCCGCGCGACGGCTCTTGCTGAACTGGTGGTTGACCTCGATGCCGTCGTGGACGAGGTTGCCGACCGACGCGGACCGCTCGTTCGCGATCGCGATCGCGTCGTAGCCGTTGATCTTCGCGGTGAGCAGCGCGACGCAGCTGATGATCGCGGTGATCGGGACGTGGCCGTTCAGGGCGCCCGACCCGTTCAGGCGGCGGAAGTCGTCCAGCGGCAGCCCGCGGCGGACCTCGAGCATCGGCAGGCCCGCGACCTCGGCGGTGCGGTGCATCGGCGGCAGCGCGTTGACGACGAACAGGGCGAGGTCGAGGCCGGAGCGCCTGACGGTCTCGAGCGCGACGATCGAGTCCTTTCCGCCGCCGACGGGGACGAGGACGCGCGTCGGCTGCCCGGCGTCGCCGGGCTTCCCACCCCGGGCGGGGCCGCGCGGGAACGTCGGCCGCGGGATGCCGTCGAGCCGGTCGCGGTTCTCGTAGGCGAACTCGCCGAGGCCCTCGGAGTACAGGGCCTCGAGGAGCTCCGCGGTGGCCGGCGGCGGGGCCCCGGTCTCGCAGACCACCTCGGGCGGTGCGGCCATCTTGTAGTAGCTGACGCCCGCCGCCCAGTGCAGGAGGTCGAGGATCGGGCCGAGCGCGTCCGGGTCGACGGTCGCGCCGTCCTGCAGCGGGATGTCGAAGGTCTCGACGAGCGTCTCGACGTCGTCGAGCGCGTACTCCAGTCGCACGCGCCCCTCGGCGCTGATCGACCGCGCGACGAACCGGAACGCCTTGATCGCGCGGGGGTGAAACGGGGTGGCCGAGGGGGCCGCTGCGGCGTCGAGCGTCACCCCTCCAGGGTACCCGGCCGGTTCGAGGCATCTCCGGCACGGGCTGCGGGTGCCCGGTGCCTCGTCGCGGTCCGGCGCGGCCCGGACCCGGGACGCACAGGGCTGGCCGGCACCGGACCTACGACTTCATCATCCGCTTCGTCGCCGCCAGCAGGACCTTGCCGTAGCTCGACGGGATCGCGCGCACGACGGCGTCCATCGCCTTCGCGTCGTTGCCGACGAGGACGCGGACCTTGCCGGCCTCGACGCCCTTGACGATGACCCTGGCGGCCTCGGCCGGGTCCATCTTCAGGAGCTTCTCGCGGTACAGCTTGTCGCGGGCCTCGTGCTTGGCGGTGATCTCCGCGCCGCTGTCCCGGGCGTGCTGCAGGGCGGCGGAGCTGATGTTCGTCTTGATGCCGCCCGGGTGGATCGAGGTGACGCCGACGGGGTGGCGGGCCTCCTCCATCTCCATCCGCAGGCACTCGGTGAAGCCGCGCACCGCGTACTTCGACGCGCAGTAGTGGCTCATCTCGGGCTGGGCCATGATGCCGTTCAGCGACGAGACGTTGACGACGTGGCCGTCGCCCGACGCGATCAGGTGCGGCAGGAACGCCTGGGTGCCGTGGATGACGCCGAAGAGGTTGATCGAGAGGACGCGCTCGTAGTCCTCCCACTCGGACTCGAGCACGGGACGCGAGTGCGCCACGCCGGCGTTGTTGTAGATCTGGTGGACGACGCCGAAGTGCGCCACCACCTCGGCGGCCCAGGCGAAGAACGCTTCGCGGTCGGCGACGTTCAGCGTCGTCAGGAGGACGTCCGGGGCACCGGCCTTCCGGGCCAGCGCCGCGGTCTCCTCGATGCCCGCGGCGTTCACGTCCGAGAGCGCCAGTCGTGCGCCCTTGCCGGCCAGCAGGAGCGCGAGCGCCCGGCCGATGCCGGAGCCGGCGCCGGTGATCGCGCAGACCTTGCCGTCGGTCTTGCTCATGCGGCGACCTGCGCATCGGCCGGGGCGGCGGCGCCCGTCGGGGCGGGGGTGCCGGCGGTCGTGCTCGCGATGGGCCCGGCGGCGAACGACACGGGCAGCGAGCCGCCGCGCCGGGCGAACCGCAGCACCCCGTCGGAGACCGCGCCCTTGCGCAGGTGCTTCTCGTCCTCGCGGTAGCTCATCGCCAGCTGCCACGGGGCGTCCGCGCCCTGCTTCGGCATCTGGTCGAGCGAGCGCATGACGTAGCCGGCCTTGAAGTCGAGGAGCGGCTTCGTCGCCATGCCGGGGGTGTCGTTGACCGGCACCGCGATCGCGAAGTCGTGCTCGTCCATGTGCGCCAGCACGCGGTTGAGGTACCGGCAGACGAGATCGATCTTCAGCGTCCACGACGAGTTCGTGTAGCCGATCGCGAACGAGAAGTTCGGGACGCCGGAGCCCATGAAGCCCTTGTAGGCCAGGGTGCTCGGGACGTCGACGGGCTCGCCGTCCACGTCGAGCGTCATGTTCCCGAAGAGCAGCAGGTTCAGGCCCGTCGCGGTGACGATGACGTCGGCGGGGATCTCGGTGCCCGACGTCGTCAGGACGCCCTTCTCGGTGAAGCGCTCGATGCCGTCGGTGACGATGTCGGCCGTGCGCTTCTGGAACGCGCGGAAGAGGTCGCCGTGCGGCACGGCGCAGAGGCGCTGGTCCCACGGGTCGTACGTCGGGTTGAAGTGGACGTCGACGTCGACGTGCTCGGGCAGGTACTTCTTGTTGATGCTGCGGATCCACTTGCGCGCACGGCCGGGAAAGCGCTGGCAGAACGCGTAGAGGATCCGCTGCTGCTCGATGTTCTTCTGCCGGGTCAGCTTGTGGCCGCGGACGTCGCCGAACCACGTGCGGAAGCGATCGCCGATCGGGTCGGTCGACGGGAGCGGCAGCACGTAGGACGGCGAGCGCTGCAGCATCGTCACGTGCGCACCCTGCTTCGCGAGGGCGGGGACGAGCGTCACGGCGGTGGCACCGGAGCCGACGACCACGATCTCCTTGCCCTCCGGGTCGAAGTCCTCGGGCCAGAGCTGCGGATGGATGATCTGCCCGGCGAAGTCCTCGGCGCCCGCGAACGTCGGCGAGAAGCCCTGGTCGTAGCGGTAGTAGCCCGACGCGCAGAAGAGCCAGGAGCAGGTCAGCTCGAGCTCCTCGCCGGCGTGCAGGACGCGGACCGTCCAGCGGGCGTCGGCCGTCGAGAACGACGCGTGCTGCACCCGGTGGTCGTAGCGGATGTGCTGGTCGACGCCGGTCTCCGAGGCGGCCTCGCGCAGGTAGGCGAGGATGTCCTCGCCGTCGGCGATCGCCTTCGCGCCGGTCCACGGCTTGAAGTCGTAGGCGAACGTCGAGAGGTCGGAGTCCGAGCGGATCCCCGGGTAGCGGAAGAGGTCCCAGGTGCCGCCGCTCCGCTCGCGGCCCTCGAGCAGCAGGAACGTCCGGTCGGGATGCCCCATCTGGAGGTGGCGCGCGGCGCCGATGCCGGACAGGCCGGCACCGACGAACAGGACGTCGACGTGCTCGACGGCGGTCGCGGGATCTGCGGGGGTCGCGTTCGGGGTGCTCATGGGCGTTCTCGCAGCATGACCCGCGGGTCGCCCGAATACCCGAGGCAGACGCACAGGATCACGGCCGCTGCTTGTGCACGATGCCCAGCGTGGGCGTAGGGTCGGGAGCGTGTCGACCGCCGCGGCCTGGAATCCACCGAGCCCCCGCACGGCGGAGCTCATCCGCGAGGCGTGCGCGCTGATGCTCTCGGCCCCCGAGGACGTGATCGGCGAGGTCGACGCCGTCACGCTCGCACACACCGACGAGGCCGTCGTCGCGGACCCGTCGTTCGTCGAGGCGATCCGCCGCGCGAATCGCGCGAACCTCCTGCACTGGGCCGAGTCCAACGTGCGCGACCCCGGCGCACCGGTCGCGCCGAACCTGGGCCCGGAGGTCGTCAACATCGCCCGCGACCTCGTCCGGCGCGGCCTGGACGCCAACACGATCGACGCGTACCGGACGGGCCAGAACGCGGCCTGGCGCCTGTGGATGACGCTGGCCTTCACGCTGACGTCCGACCCCGCGGAGCTCAGCGAGCTGCTCGACGTGACGGCGCGGTCGATCTTCGCGTTCGTCGACGAGACGATCGCGGCGATCACCGGCCAGATGCGCCAGGAGCGCGAGCGCCTGACGCGCGGCACCCACGCCGAGCGCCTCGAGGTCGTCACCCTGCTGCTCGACGGCGCGCCGATCGGGCAGGACCGCGCGTCCGCCCGGCTGCAGTACGCGCTGGACCGCCCCCACACCGCGGCGGTCGTCTTCAGCGACAGCGCCGACCCCGACCAGGGCGTCCTCGGCCGCGCCGCCGAGCTCCTCGCCCGGGCCGGCGGGGCACGGGCGCCGTTCACGGTCAACGCGAGCGTCTCGTCGCTGTGGGTCTGGATCCCGGGCGCGGACGGCCCGGACGTCGCGGTCGTCCGCGCAGCCCTCGACGGCCTGGCCGACACCCGCATCGCGATCGGGACGACCGCCCGCGGCGTCGCCGGGTTCCGCCGCAGCCACCTCGACGCGCTCGCCACCCAGCGCCTGATGCACCGGACGGCCGACGACGTGCGCCTGGCGACCTACGACGAGGTGCAGGTCGTGGCCCTGGCCACGCAGGACGAGGAGCGGGCGCGGGAGTTCGCCGAGCGCACGCTCGGCGACCTCGCCGACGCCCCGCACGACCTGCACGAGACCGTCCGGACCTACGTGCGCGAGGGCTTCAGCGCCAGCCGCACCGCCGAGCTCCTGTTCACGCACCGCAACACGATCCTCAACCGCCTGGGCCGCGCGGAGGACCTGATGCCCGCACCGCTCACGGGGCGGACGACGCAGGTCGCCGTGGCGCTCGAGGTCGTGCGGTGGCTCGGGCCGCGCTGACGCCGGTCCGCCCCGGCGCTCACCAGGTCGGGAGCATGCCCTCCGGGTACCGCTCGCCGAAGGCGCCGTTCGGGACGATCTCGCGGATGCGGTCGAGGTCGGCCGCGCTCAGCGTCACGTCCGCCGCCCCGACGTTCTCGGCGACGCGGGTGGCACTGCGGGTGCCCGGGATCGGGACGACGTCGTCGCCCTGCGCCAGGAGCCACGCGAGCGCGAGCTGCGCAGCCGTGATGCCCTTCTCGCCCGCGAGCTCGCGGAGCTGCTCGACCGCCGCGGCGTTCTTCTCGTAGTTGCCCGGCTGCCACTGCGCGGCCCAGCTGCGCATGTCGTCGGACGGGTACTCCGCGGCGGGCTTGAAGTCGCCCGTGAGGAAGCCGCGGCCGAGCGGCGAGTACGGCACGAAGCCGATGCCGAGCTCGCGGAGCACCGGGAGGACGTCGGCCTCGACCTCGCGCTGGAACACTGAGTACTCGGTCTGGAGCACCGAGACCGGCTGCACCGCGTGCGCGCGCCGGATCACGTCGGGCCCGGCCTCCGACAGCCCGAAGAACCGGACCTTGCCCGCGTCGATCAGATCCTTCACGGTGCCGGCGACGTCCTCGATCGGCACGTCCGGGTCGACCCGGTGCTGGTAGAGCACGTCGAGGTGGTCGACGCCGAGGTGCTTCAGGCTCGCCTCGGCGACCTCCCGGATGTGGTCGGGCCGCGAGTCCAGCGCGACGCCGAACTTCGACGGGTCGGTCAGGTCGAAGCCGAACTTCGTCGCGATCACGACCTCGTCGCGGATCGGCGCGACCGCCCGGCCGAGCAGCTGCTCGTTGGACCCGGTGCCGCCGCCGTAGAGCTCGGCGGTGTCGAAGAACGTGACGCCGAGCTCGTGCGCCCGGCGGATCGTGGCGATGCTCGCGTCCTCGTCCCCGCCCGGCCCGTAGGCCATCGTCATCCCCATCGTGCCGAGGCCGATCGCCCCGACCTCGAGTCCCTGCGTTCCCAGCGTGCGCTTCTGCATGTGCGTCCCTCAGTAGGTAACTACCTGGTGACTTCAGCGTAGCGCGATCCGGCGGAGAAGGAAACGGTTGGTTACTTCCGGCGGTCGGGCGTTCCGGGGTGCCGGGTCCCCGCCTCCCGGATCCGGCCGTGCGGGATACCCTCGCCTGCGTGCCCCGCGACGCCAGCGCCACGCGCGCCCGGATCCTCGACGCGGCCGTCGCGGAGTTCTCCGCCCTCGGGCTCGCCGGCGCGCGGATCGACCGGATCGCCGAGGCGGCGTCCGCGAACAAGCGCCTGATCTACGTGCACTTCGGCAGCAAGGACGGGCTCTTCGACGCCGCGCTCGACACGGTCCTGAGCACGATGAGCGCCGCGGTCCCGCTGACCGAGGACGACCTGCCCGGCTACGCCGCCCGGATGTTCGACTACCTCCTCGTCCGGCCCGAGGCCGCGCGGATCAGTTCCTGGCGCAAGCTCGAGCGCCCCGGCTCGAGCCCGGACTTCGGCCCGCTCTTCACGTCGAAGGTCGCCGCGATGTCCGCCGGGCACGGCGGCGGGAGCGGCTTCGACCCGGTCGACCTCGTCGTCTTCGTCACCACCCTCGGGTCGGCGTGGTTCACCGTGCCCGACGGGCTGATCGGTGCCGACGGTCGCGACCCGCGCGACCCCGAGCGCCTGGCGGCGCACCGCGCGGCGATCGTCGAGGCGGTCCGCCGGCTCGTCGCGCGCTGACGCCCGGACACCTCGCCCGGGCCGGGTCGGGAGCATGACGCGGCCGTCCACCCCCCCCCCCCCCGGCCCCCAGGGGGGCCCCCCTTTGGGCCAATGGAAACCCCGCCCATTAAAAAAAACCCCCCCCCCCCGGGGGGTTTTTTTTGGGTTGGGGGAAGGGGCCGGGGGGGGGCCCCCTTCCCCCCCCCGGGGACCCAACCCCCGGACCCCGCCCCTTTTCCCCCGGGGGGAAAAAAAAATGGGGCCCCCTGGGGGGAAGGGCCCCCTGGGGACCCGGCCCCCCCGGGGCCCGGGGGGGGGCCCCCCCCCTCCCCCCCCGGGGGGGGGGGGCCAACGTTTTCCCCCCCCCCCTTGGGGGCGGGGGAAACCGGGGCCCCCCCGGGTGGGGCCCCGGGGGGGCCCCCCAAAAACCCCGAAAAAGGGGGGGGGGGGG
>NZ_KI912613.1:668934-911002 GCF_000519325.1 Patulibacter minatonensis DSM 18081
CCCCCCCCCCCCCCCCCCGGCCGCCGAGCGGCGTCCGCGTCTGGCCGACTGAGCAACCGGCCAGTCGAGAAAATCCCGCCGCCGTCGGGGGATCTGTTCTGGTTGCGGGACGAGGCCCGGGCGCGGCGCCCGTCGCCCGACCCGGCGACCGACGCCGCGGACCCGGCCCCATTCCCCCAGGAGGAGACGAGCAATGGGACGACTGACGGGCAAGGTCGCGCTGGTGACCGGCGCCGCACGGGGCCAGGGACGGGCGCACGCGCTGCGCCTCGCGGAGGAGGGGGCCGACGTGATCGCGACCGACCTCTGCGGCCAGGTCGACACGGTGCCCTACGCGATGGGCACGCAGGCGGACCTCGACGAGACCGCGGAGCAGGTGGAGGCGGTGGACCGCCGGATCGTCACCGCGGCGGCCGACGTCCGCGACCTCGCCGCGATGCAGGCCGCGGTGGAGCGCGGCGTCGACGAGCTGGGCCCGATCGACATCGTCGTCGCCAACGCGGGCATCTTCAGTCCCGCCATGGTGATCGACATGGAGGCCCGCCAGTGGCAGGACATGATCGACATCAACCTGACGGGCGTGTTCAACACCGTGCGCGCCACCGCGCCGGGGATGGTCGGCCGCGACGCCGGGGGCTCGATCGTCCTGATCAGCTCGACCGCCGGCATCAAGGGGTTCCCGATGCTCGCCCACTACACCGCGGCGAAGCACGGCGTCGTCGGGCTGATGAAGGCGCTGGCCGGGGAGCTGGGCCCCCACCGCATCCGGGTCAACTCGATCCACCCCTCGTCGGTGAACACCGACATGATCCACAACAGCGCGATGTACGGGATGTTCATGCCGGAGAACGAGCACCCCACGCCGGAGGACTTCGGCGAGCTGTTCCGGACGACGCACCTGCTGCCCGAGCCGTGGGTGCAGCCGCGGGACATCTCCGACGCGGTGCTGTTCCTGGCGTCCGACGAGGCGAAGTTCATCACCGGCCAGCAGCTCAAGGTCGACCTCGGGTACTGCGAGAAATGACGGGCACCACCTCCGGCGGGACGGACACGCGGAACGGCGCCCTGCCGGACCGGGCGGCACGACGGGCGGCGATCGCCGCGGGGGTCGTCGGCCGAGGTCGCGAGCTCGACCTCGTGCTCGCCGCCGTCTCCGCCGGGCGCGACGTCCTGCTGGAGGGCCCACCCGGCACGGGCAAGTCGACCCTGTTGCGGGCGATCACGAAGAACTGGGGCGTCCCGTTCGTGCTCGTCGAGGGCAACGCGGAGCTCACGGCCTCGCGGCTCGTCGGCCACCACGACCCGGCGCGCGTCCTGCGGGAGGGCTACACCGCCGAGAACTTCGTTCCGGGTCCCCTGGTCGCGGCGATGGAGCAGGGCGGGTTCCTCTACATCGAGGAGTTCAACCGCGCGCCCGAGGACACGATCAACGTCCTGCTGGCCGCGATGGCCGAGCGCGAGGTCGTCGTCCCGCGGTTCCGGACGGTCGCGGCCGCGCCGACGTTCCGCGTCGTGGCGTCGATGAACCCGTTCGACGCCGTCGGGACCGCCCGGATCTCCGAGTCCGTCTACGACCGTTGGTGCCGGCTCGTCGTCGGCTTCCAGGACGCCGCCGAGGAGGAGGCGATCGTCGCCGCCCGCACCGGGTGCACCGACGCAGGGCTCGTCCAGGACGCCGTGGCGATCACCCGGGCCAGCCGGTCGCACCGGGAGCTGCGCCGCGGGGCGTCGGTCCGCGGCGCGATCGACCTGACCGCCGTCGCCGTCGAGCTCGCCGCCATGGACGACGGCCGCGAGCTGCGCGACCGCGTGCTGGACGCCGCGATGCTCGCGCTGTCGGCCCGGATCTTCCTCGACGAGGCGAGCGAGCGGACACCCGAGGACGTCATCCGGGACCTCTGGGAGGCCCACTATTTTCCGCCGCCCGGCAGGGACCGGGCGCGTTCCTGAACGACGACGACGCGCTCGCCGAGGCCGGTGACGGTGGTCCGCGGCGCGAGCTCGATCCGCTGCGCCGGAAGCCGAAGACGCTGACCGCGCCGCCGACGCTCCACGGCGGCGGCACCCCGATCGTGGTCGACCTCGGGCCGCCGCCCGACGGCGACGACGGGCCGGCCGGCGGTCAGGGGCGGCTCGTCACCGCGCAGGACGGGACCGGGCGCGGGCTCGAGGAGCTCCTCGGCGACCGCGTGCCCGACCCCGAGGCCGCCCGCATGGTCCGCCGGATCTCCCGCGGCCTGGCGCTCCACGCGGGCTGGCGGGACGCCGACCTCGTGCCGGGCGGCGGGCGCGCCGCGCCGTCCCCGTACCGCTACCGGTCCGACGACATCGACCTCGACCGGACGCTCGAGCACCTGGTCGAGCGCCCGGTGCCCGAGGAGACCGACGTGATCGTCCGCGAGCCGCTGCGCCCGAGCGTCGACGTCGTCCTGATGGTCGACGTGTCGGGCTCGATGCGGGGCGAGAAGGTGCGTGTGGCGGCCGCGACCGTCGCCGCGCTCGCCGGCGCGCTGGGTGGCCCGGGCGGGCGCCACCGGCTCGCGGTCGTCGGGTTCTGGTCCGACGCCGCGGTGCTGGAGCCGCTCGGCGGCGGGGCCTCCCCCGTCGTGCTGCTCGACCGGCTGCTCCGGGTCCCGGCGCGCGGGCTGACGAACGTGCAGTTCGGGCTCGCGACCGGCGACGCGGTGCTCCGCGGGTCGGCGGCGCGCCGGAGGGTCGGGGTCCTCCTCACCGACGCCGTGCACAACGCCGGGCCGGACCCGCGGGAGGTCGCCCGGCGGTTCGGCGAGCTGCACGTCCTGCTCGAGGTCGACGGGGAGCACGACGAGCCGCTCGGCCGCGACATCGCGCGTCTGGGGCACGGGCGGACGGCCGTCGTCCGCTCGCACCGGGACGTCGGCCCGGCCCTGAGCCGCGTGCTCGGCCGGGCCTGAGCGGCCGGACGCTCAGCCGAGCTGCATCGAGCGGCCGATGATCTCCTTCATGATCTCGGTCGTCCCGCCGTAGATCCGGCTGATCCGCGCGTCCTGGTACGACCGGGCGATCGGGTACTCCGTCATGTACCCGTAGCCGCCGAACAGCTGGAGGCAGCGGTCGAGGACCCGGCCCTGCATCTCGGTGCACCACCACTTCGCCTTCGCGGCGTCCTCGGCCGACAGGGTGCCCTCGGAGAGCTCCTCGACGCAGCGGTCCACGAACGCCTGGGCGACGTCGACCTCGGTCCGGAGCTCGGCGAGCACGAAGCGCGTGTTCTGCAGCGCACCGATCGGCTTGCCGAACGCCGTGCGCTCGCGGACGTGCTCGACCGTCCAGGCGATCGCGGCGTCGGCGGCGGCGACGCCCTGGACGGCGATCGACATGCGCTCCTGCGCGAGGTTCGCCGACAGGTAGCGGAAGCCCTGGCCCTCCTCGCCGAGCAGGTTCTCGGCCGGGACGCGCGCGTCGGTGAAGAACAGCTCGGCGGTGTCCTGCGCCGGCAGGCCGATCTTGTCGAGCTTGCGCCCCCGCTCGAAGCCGGGCGTGTCGCCCTCGATGATCAGCAGGCTGAGCCCCCGGTGACGCTCGGCCGGGTCGGTCTTGACCGCCGCGATCACGAGGTTCGTGTTGATGCCGCTGGAGATGAACGTCTTGGCGCCGTCCACCCGGTAGTCGCCGTCGTCGGCCTTCAGCGCCTTCGTGGCGATGCCGGCGAGGTCCGACCCGGTGCCGGGCTCGGTCATGGCGATCGACGGCAGCAGGTCGCCGGAGACGACGCCCGGCAGCCAACGCTGCTTCTGCTCCTCCGTCGTGTACTCGAGGAGGTACGGCAGGCAGAGGTCGTTGTGGAGGCCGAGGCCCATCCCGAAGCCCATCAGCCCGAGGCGCTGGATCTCCTCGCCCTGGACCGCGTTGAAGCGGAAGTCGTCGATGCCGGCGCCGCCGTACTCCTCGGGCACCGCCATCCCCAGGAAGCCGGCGGCGCCGGCCGCCCGGAACGCGTCGTGGGGGACGAGGCGGGCGGTGTCCCACTCCTCGCGGTGCGGGGCGATCTCCCGCTCCAGGAAGCGCCGGAACGATTCCCGGAACTCCTCGTGCTCGTCGCCGTAGATCGTGCGCTTCATCGCCCCTCACCGTACTCGCGGGGGTCCGGCGGGAGGGGCGGATCCGGTGACGCGCGAGGGGCGGGGCCGAGGGTCGGCGTCCCACCGGGCGCTGAGCACCCCGGTGGTCGCCACGACGGCGGCCCTACGGGCGGCCGGGACCGCCCGGACCCCCGGGGCCGCCCGGGCCGCCGGGACCGAAGCCGCCGGGACCGCCGAAGCCGCGACCGCCCGGTCCACCGGGACCGGTCGGCCGGGCGTCCTGCAGCGCCTTGGTCACCTTCGCCTCGTCGATGCCGAGCTCCTTGGCCAGCGCCGCCGTGAGCTCCTTCGCGCGGTCGGCGGGATCGGGCCGGGAGCCCTCCAGCGCCTTCCGGACGTCCGCCTCGGACTTGCCGGTCTTCTTCGCCAGCGCCGCGACGAGGTCGTCGCCCCGGCCGGGGCCACGCCGGGCGTCGCGCTGCGCGTCGAGGACGGACTGCACGTCGGCCGCGTCGACCCCGAGGGCCTTCGCGATCGTCGCCGCCAGCTCCTTGGCGTGGTCGCCCTTCGCCGGCCGGACCTTCTCGAACGCCGCCTGCAGCTTCGCCTCGGTCACGCCCAGCGCCTTGGCCAGCGCGGCGCCGTCGACGCCGCGTCCCGGGCCGCCGGGTCCACCGTGGCCGCGACCGCCGAAGCCACGGCCCGGGCCGCCCTCGTGCGTGTCGGTGACCTTGAAGTCCTTGTCGAGCGTGACGCCGACCTCGGTGCCGTCGGCCTTGCGCACCCGGGCCTCGAACGTGCCGTCGGGCCGGCTCTGCACCCCGACGAGCGAGCCGCCCGGGACCTTCGCCAGCGCGGCCTCGGAGACCTTGCCGAACGTGTCGGTGCTCAGCGGCGTGGGCGACCCCGAGCCGGCGGTCGCGGCGTAGGCGCCGCCGGCGACCGCGAGGACGGCGACCGTCGCCATCGCGGCGGTCTTCTTCTTGAAGGAGCGGATCATGGTCGGCCAGCTTCCCGCGCGCGCCTGAGAATCGATGAAGAGTGTCCTGGGAATCGACTGGGAATCGCGACGGCGCGGACGGCTCACCTACGATCGTCCCGTGACCGGCGACGGACCACGGGGCCTGATCGCCACCGACGTGTGGCTCGCCCGCGGCGGTCGCGACGTCCTCCGTGGCGCGACGCTCGCCGTCCCGCCCGGCGCGGTGACGGCGCTGATCGCCCCGTCGGGCGCCGGCAAGAGCACGCTCCTGCGGTGCCTGAACCGCCTGCTCGAGCCCGACCGCGGGACGATCACCCTCGACGGCGTGGACGTCCGGGAGCTGCCGCCACGGGAGCTGCGCCACCGCGTCGGACTCGTCGGGCAGGCACCCGTGATGCTCGACGGCAGCGTGCGCGACAACCTCGCCTACGGCCTGCGGTCGCCGCTGACGGACGACGCCGCGGCCGCGGCGCTGACGGCGGCGGGTCTCGACGACACGTTCGCGGCGCGCTCCGCCCAGGAGCTCTCGGGCGGGGAGCGCGCACGGGTCGCGCTGGCCCGCGCCGTCGTGCGCCGGCCGGCCGCCCTCGTGCTCGACGAGCCGACCGCGGCGCTGGACGCCGACGTCGCCCGCCAGGTCGGGGCGACCCTCCGGTCGCTCGCCGCCGAGGGCCTCGCCGTCTGCCTGGCGATCCACGACGTGCCGTTCGCGCGTGCGGTCGCCGACCGCGTGGTGGGCCTCGACGGCCTGCCGGTGCCCTCGTGAGCCAGGCCGTCGTCCAGGTCCTCGCGGCCGTCGCCTTCGCGGGGTTCGCCGCGCTGCTCGCCCGGCGGCTCCGGCTCGGCCTCGAGCGGGAGATCGTGTGGGCCGCCGCCCGCGCGCTGCTGCAGCTCGCGGTCGTCGGGGCGCTGATCGCCGCGATCTTCCGGGTCCCCGCGCTCGCGGTCCTGTTCGTCGCGGCGATGGTGCTCGCCGCGGCCCTCACCTCCGGGGGCCGGCTGCGGGCCGTCGCGGGCTCGCGGCGTCACGCGGCCGTCGCGATCGGCGTGCCCGCGCTGTCGGCGACGGGGCTCCTGCTGCTCGTGGGCGCGTTCGACACCACCCCGCGGGCGATCATCCCGACGGTCGGGATCCTGATCGGCGGCGCGATGGCCGCCACGACGCTGACCGGGCGCCGGCTCCTCGAGGGGCTGCGGGAGCAGTTCGACGCGGTCGAGACGCGGCTGTCGCTCGGGGACGACGTCCGCACGGCGGTGCGTCCCGTCGTGCGCGGCGCGATGGTCACGGGCCTCGTCCCGGCGATCGACCAGACCCGCAGCGTCGGGCTCGTGACGCTGCCGGGGACGTTCGTCGGCCTCGTCCTCGGCGGGGCGAGTCCCGCGACCGCGGCGCGCACCCAGCTCGTGGTGCTCCTGGCGCTGCTCGCCGTCGAGCTGCTCGCGGCGCTCCTGATCTCCACGGCGATCGTCGCGCGCCTGACCGCCCCGGGCGAGCGGGTCGTGCTGCCCGACCCCGCTCCGGACGAGACCGGCGATCGCCGGCCGTGGCCGTTCCCGTGGCGGCGCCGCGGCGGCCCGTCCGGCTAGAGCTCGCCCTCCAGCGCCGCCAGCGCGCGCTCGGCGAGCTCCGGGACCTGCTCCAGCGGCGGTGCCTCCTCGGGCCGCATCCGCAGGTCGCGCTCGCGGACGCCCTCCATGATGCAGGCCGTCTTCCAGTACGCGAGCGCGACGTGGAAGCCGATGTCCGAGACGTCGAAGCCCGTGCGCGCCGCGTAGCGGTCGAGGACCTGGCGGCGGTCCGGCACCCCCGGCGCGCTCGTGGGTCCCGACCCGACCGGGTGCGCCTGCGCGTCGTCGGCGGTGACCCACCACGCGAGCGTGTAGCCGAGGTCCGCCAGCGGGTCGCCGAGCGTGCAGAGCTCCCAGTCGAGGACCGCCCGCAGGTCGCCGGCGGGCCCGACGACGACGTTCCCCAGGCGGTAGTCGCCGTGGACGATCGACGCGCGCTGCTGCGCGGGGATCCTCGCGGCGAGGCGGTCGTGCACCTCGTCGACGAGCGGGACCTCGCGCAGGCGCGACGCCCGCCACTGGCGGTCCCAGCGGCGGAGCTGCCGCTCGACGTAGCCCTCGCGGCGGCCGAGGTCGCCCAGCCCGCTCTCGTCGATGTCGAGCGCGTGCAGACGCACCAGCCCGTCGACGATGCTCTCCGCGACGTGCCCGCGGTCCGCCTCGGCGAACGTGCCGCGCATCGTCGCCTCGTCGTGGAGGACGACCCCGTCGACGAGGTCCATGACGTAGAACGGCGCGCCGGTGACGTCCGGCGACTCGCAGACCCCGAGGACCTCCGGCACCGGGACGCCGCTGCCCGCGAGCGCGCCGACGATGCGGGCCTCCCGGACGACGTCGTGGGCGGTCTGGAGCACGGCGCCGGCGGGTGGGCGGCGCAGGACCGCGTCGCGCCCGTGTGCGTCGCGGACGCGGTAGGTCAGGTTCGACCGGCCGCCCGCGATCAGGTGGTACTGCAGCGGGCCGGCGTCGGCACGGACGTTCGCCCCCCACCACGACTCGATCGCCGCCACGTCGATCCCCGGCAGGGGGTCGGGGGCCACCGCGGTGCCGGTGGGGTGCGTCAGGTCCATGCGGCGATGATTCCGCGCCCGCCCGCACCAGGACGGTCGGAGATCCGCCCGGCTTGTGCGATCGGCCAAGTCGGGTGCCGCGGAGGACGCCGTCCACGTCCCCGGCCGGACCACGCTCCTCACGGTTCCCTCATGCGCGGTGAGAGGGGGGTGAGAGGCACCACACGGCCGGGCCGCCAGGCCGCATGGTGGATGCAGAGCAGTCCACCCGTCTCCCACAAGGACCACCGCCATGCCCCGCACCCTCACGAAGTCCGCCGCGTTCTCCGTCGCCGCCCTGGCCCTCCTGCCGGCCGGCGCGATGGCCGCCGCGCCGACGATCAACGCGGCGCCCGAGACGACGACCAGCGGCGACGCCGTCGTGATCTACGGCAACGCGAAGCCGGGTGCGAAGGTCGTCCTGTTCCACCGCGTCAACCCGGCGAAGCGCTTCTCGGTGATCCAGCGCACCACCGCCAACGCGGCGGGGCAGTATCAGTTCACCCGCAAGGCCGGCGTCGTCACGTCGAACCGCAACTGGTACGTCAACGCGGGCGGCGAGCGCTCCCGGGTCGTCAACCACAAGGTCTCGGCGAGCATCAGCGTCACCGGGCCTTCGACGCTGCACCTGCTGACGAAGGAGCGCTACGTCTTCAAGGGCGTCGTCGCCCCGAACCACGCCGGCGACACCGCGCTGCTGCAGCGCCAGGTCGGCACGGGCACCTCCGAGCGGTGGAAGACCATCGACAGCGACCGCATCGGTCGCGGCGGCGGCTACCGGATCACCCACGCCTTCGGTACCCCGGGCGACGCGAACCTCCGCGTCCACTTCGCCGGCGACCGCCGCAACATCGCCAGCAGCTCGGAGACCCTGAGCTACGACGTCAGCGGCCGCCAGACGAAGGCGCTCTCGATCGCGACGACGAACAACCCGCTGAAGGTCGGAGAGTCGACGACGATCAGCGGCAAGCTGCAGGGCGTCAAGGCCCCCACGACCGTCACGCTCTTCGGCCGGGTCGCCGGCCGCGCGTTCCAGCCGGTCGCCACGGTCCAGACCGACGCGAGCGGCGCCTACGCGTTCGCCGGCCAGGCCCCGATCGCGAACACCTTCTACCAGGTGCGCGGCCTCGGGAAGTCCAGCGCGATCCTCTTCGAGGGCGTCCGCAGCGTCGTCACCGCGTCCGTCGACCAGACCTCGGTGACCGCCGGAGCGACCCTGACGTTCAGCGGCTCGGTGTCGCCGGACAAGACCGGCCGCAGCATCGTGCTGGAGCGTCAGAGCCCGAACGGCAAGTCCTGGAACGCCGTCGCCGTCGGCAAGATCGGCGCGGGCTCGACGTTCTCGCTGCAGAAGCGCGTCCCGGACTCCGGCACCAAGGTCTTCCGGGTGTCGATCCCGGGCGGCGCGGTGAACCAGGCCGGCGCGTCGCAGCCGTTCACGATCAACGTCGCCCCGAACGCGAAGCCGATCTCCTGAACGTCCGCCGCACCGGGGACGGACCGCGCGTCCGTCCCCGCCCCTGAACGACCACGACCCCGCCTGAGCGGGGTCGTCGTCGTTCCCGGGGCGCTACCGCGCCCGTCCGGTCCGCTCAGCGCGAGACGCGGATCGTCGTGCAGTTCGACGAGTACCGGTTGCGCGCCGCGTACTTGCGGGTGACGCGGACGACGTCCCGGCGCGAGCCGCACTTCACGACCGACGGGGCGGTCGCCTTGCGCAGGTCGATGACGGACCGCGCCTTTGCGCCGGGCTGCGGCTTGCCGTTGACGACGAGCGCGCGGCCGGTGCCCCCGATGATCCGGTTCGTGTTGAACCCGCCGGAGAGCCGATCGCGGCCCGCGCCACCGTCGACGGTGTCGCGACCGTCGTTGCCGTACAGGCGGTCGTTGCCGGCCGCGCCCGAGAGCCGGTCGGCGCCGTCGTTGCCGCGCAGCAGGTCGTTGCCGGCCTGCCCGTAGAGCCGGTCGTTGCCGCGGTCGGCGTAGATCCGGTCGTTGCCGGTCGAGCCGTACAGGCGGTCGTTGCCGGAGTCGCCGTACAGGCGGTCGTTGCCGCTGCCACCGTCGACGCAATCACCCGCGTTGCGGCCGTGGACCTTGTCGGCGCCGCCGAGGCTGATCAGCCGGTCGCGGAACTTCGTGCCGTAGATCGTGTTGGCCTTCGAGTCACCGAGGACCACGTAGTTCAGGCCCGGGCTCGACAGGCAGAGCGACTTCGGGATCTGGCCGGCGGCCGCCAGGCGGCGGGCCTCCGGGAGCGGCACGACGCGGCCACCGGTCGGAACCTGGTCGGTGCCGAGCGCACCGATGATGATCGTGCCATAGCGGTCGGTCCCGGGGATCTGGCAGACCGCGGGCGACGTCCCGACCGCGACCGAGCCGACCGGGCAGACCGTCGCGGGGCCACCTTCGCCGCCGCCGTCGTCAGCAGGCGGGTTGCACGCGTTGCCGCGCTGGGCGACCTTCGTCTCGCCGATCGTCAGGTCGAGCACGCCGCCGGGCGACCCGGCGCCGGAGAGGACCTGGACCCGCAGCGGGGTGACGACGACGCCGTCGGCCGTCTTCGTCACCTGGTTCAGCGCCGTGATCTTCACGACCGCCGAGAGGCCGGAGCTGTCGAGCAGCTGCTGCAGCCCGGAGAGCAGGCCGTCCAGCGGGATCGGCATGCCGAGGAGCTTCACGTCGGTGACCTGCGAGGTGCCGGTGAACTCGGCCTTGCCGTTCACGCACTTCGCCGTGGCGGACGCCTGGACCGCGCCGACCTGCAGCAGCTTGCTGGGCGTCGAGCCGAGCCGCACGTCGAGGTCGGTGATCTGCGTCGTGGCCGTCGCGGTCTGCGCCTTCGACGAGCCGGTCTCGGGGACGAGCGTCGTCTTGACCTTCGCGGCGGTCAGGCCTGCGAGGCCCTGCAGCCCGACGGAGTTCGTCGTGTCGCCGGCGCCCTGCTCGTCGTTGCTGCACGCGGCCTTGTCGAACGTCCGGCCGGGCACGGAGCCCTTGACGCCGTTGGCCACGAGCGGCTCGACGTACGGCTGCTCGGAGATCGAGGCCGCCAGCGCGCTGGCGCGGCACTGGAAGCTCGGAGCCTCGGCGGCCTGGGCGCCGGAGCTCATCGCGAGGGTCGCCGCCGCGGTCGCGAGACCGAGCGCCAATGGACCGCGGATGCGGGTGCTGCTCATCGATACCACCTCGGGGGTTGCGCGGATCCCCCGTGAACGGCGGTCCGGCGAAGGGTTCTGGCCCGAGCAGCATACGCCGAAAAGCGGAAACCCCCGACCGAGCACGCATCCGTTCACCGGACTCGTACGTACGACCTAGGTTCGGGCTCCGACGGCGGGCCTCTGCGGTCCCCCGAACGTCCGGTCGGCGCCGTCGCCGCACGCCCGCGACCGCGGTCCCTGGGCGCCGCCGCGTCGGCCCGGCCGCTACCGTGCCCGCGGTGCCCTCCGCCCCCGCGCCCCGCACGCGTCCGGCCGTCGTGGTCGCGGTGGTCGCGCTCGTGCTCGTCGTCGCGGGCGCGGCGTTCGCCCTGACCCGCGACGACGGTCCCGACGCCGGGAGCCGCCTGACCGCGGTGTGCGCCGCACTTGGAGGCCGCGTGACGGGCTCCGGCCGCGCGGGCGGGACCTGCGACGTGCCCCGCGACCGGCGGACGGTCGACACCGTGGCGCTCCGCCCCGACGGCACGGCGGATCCCGCGGACCGCGCCCGACGCCGGGCCGCCTGCCGGACCGCCGCGACCGCCGCCGTCGACCGCGCCGTGGCCCTCGCGCGGCGCCGGACCGTCACGTCCTACGCGTCCGTCGCCTGGGTCGCGCCCGGCCTCTGCCGGGCCCGTACCGTCCGGGCGTCGGGCGCCGTGGCCGTCCGGCTCCGACAGGCCCGGCTGCTGGCGCTGGCCCGCGAGGCGACCGCCGACGGTCGCGCCGAGGACGCGGTGGCCGACGCCGAGCGCGCCGACGCGCAGGGCAGCACGGCGGAGACGCGGGCGGCGGTCGGTGCGGCACGCGCCGCGCTCCGGCGCACGACCCCGCGGGCGCCCGACGCCACCCAGGTCGTCTCCCCGAACGAGTACCTGGGTCTCTCCTGCGCGGCGATCGGCCACGCGTTCCGGGTCGCCCCGGGCTCCGATCCGGCGCACGACCCGGACGGCGACGGCCGCGCCTGCGAGGGCTGAGCGGCCGCGACCGCCCGCCCGGGGGCCGACCCGCCCGCGGCCTCAGGGCACGAGCACGATCTTGCCCCGGCGGCCGCGCGTCGCCGCCCGGCGGTGCGCCTCGGCGGCCTCGGCCAGCGGGAGCGTCCCGGCGACGCGGGTGCGCAGGGCACCGGAGGCCAGGGCACCCACGAGCTCGGCGAGGACCGGCCGGTCGACGCCGACGAGGACCATCCGCTGGCTGAAGGGCGCGTCGTCGGGCGGCGCGGGCGACCCACCGGTCTCGACGATCGTGCCGCCCGCCGCGACGGCCGCCCGCACCGGATCGCCGAGCGGCACCGCGTCGAGGACGTGGCGGAACGGCCCGGCGTCGCCGAGCGCCTCCTCCGGTCCCAGGACGACCTCGGCGCCCAGGTCACGGACCCACGCCTCGTCCCCGGCGCTCGCCGTCGCGGTGACGCGCACACCCGCGGCGTGCGCGAGCTGGACGGCGAAGCCACCGACCGCGCCGGACGCGCCGGTCACGAGCAGGTCCCCGCCCGTGGGCACGCCCAGCATCGCGAGCGCCTGGTGCGCCGTCAGCGCGTTCAGCGGCACCGTCGCCGCGGCGACCGGGTCGAGGCCGTCGGGACGGCGGACGAGCCACGACGCCTCGACGAGGACGAGGTCGGCGTAGGCGCCGTACCGCCCACCGGCCGCGTGCCACGGGAGCATCGCGACGATCGGGTCGCCGGGGGCGATCCCCTCGACGTCCGGACCGACCGCGACGACCTCGCCGGCGAGATCCCAGCCCGGGACGTACGGCGGGTCCCGGATGTCGAATCCCGGCGGGTGCCAGCCGGTGCGGGCCGCCAGGTCGATCGGGTTGACCGCCGCGGCCTGCATGCGGACGACCGCCTGCCCGGCCGCCGGCTCGGGGTCGGGGCGGTCGACGAGGTGCAGGACCTCGGGACCGCCGGGCTCGGACACGACGACGGTGCTCATCGGAGGCTCCTCGGGGCGGGGTGCGACGGACGGGGGCCGGGGGACGCGACGCGCGGTGCCGCGGACGACCGGGTGCGGGACGACGGGGACGGTCCGGTGCCCGACCGCCCGGCTCCCCGCGCGAGGACCGGCGGGCGCCCCGGCGAAGGACGCACCATGGAGCCCGTCCGAACGCCCGCCGCATGACCGCTGCCGACGGGAGCGGGCCGGTCGCGCGGCGCATCCGCCTGGACCCGGACCCGACGGCCGCGGCGCACTACTCGCCGGGCTTCCGGATCGGCGACCTCGTGATCGTCTCCGGGCAGGCCGCGCTCGACGAGCACGGGAACACGGTCGGCGCCGGGGACTTCGACGCGCAGGCGGCGCAGGTCTTCGCGAACCTGCGGCGGGTGCTGGAGGCCGCGGGGTCGGGCCTCGAGCAGGTCGTGAAGGTGACGATCTACCTCACCGACATGGCGCGCTTCCCGGAGATCGTCGCGCTCCGGGCCCGGCACTTCACGGAGCCGTGGCCCGCGGACACGATCGTCGAGGTCCGCGCCCTCGCCCGCCCCGAGCTGCTGCTCGAGATCGAGGCGATCGCGCTGGCCGGCGGGACGCTCGTCGGCTGACGGGCCGGGATCTGCGGCAGGTCCCCGGTCCGCACGCCGGGGCCGGACGGCGCATCCCGCGGCGCCGGCGCTCACGCCGCCGCGACCGTCCGCAGCCGCGGCAGGACCCCTTCGCCGATCGCGCGCAGCGTCGGCCACGGGTCGGGCATCGTCAGCGGTGCGATCACCTCGGTGATCCCGTGGTCGCCCAGCGCGGCGATCCGCGTGGCGACGTCCTCCGCGGTCCCGGCGATCGCGAAGTGCTCGACGATCACGTCCGGGATCAGCTGCGCGTACTCGGGGCTGTGCAGCCACTCGACGTAGCTCTGGCGCGCGCGGGCCTCCGACGACACGCGCTCGAGCTCGGCGATCGTCGCCCCCAGCTCCTCGGGCAGGTCCTCCGCGGGGATCGCCCGGACGGCGGCGCGGGCGATCGCGGCCGCGAACCCGCGGACCTCGTCCCGGGCCTTCGCGGCGTCCTCGTCGACCGCGACGGGCAGCATGGCCTGCACGTGGAAGCCGTCGAGGCCGAAGCCCCGCTCGGCCCGGCCGGCGGCGACGCAGCCGAGCGCGTAGCGCAGCACCCCGGGATGGATCCCGAGCTTCAGGTAGACCCCGTCGGCGGAGCGGCCGGCGGCCGTCAGCGACCTCGGTCCGCTCGACGCGAAGACCACCGGCACGGGCGGCGACGGCCAGTCGAGCCGCAGTTCGGCGTCCTCGTACGTCACGGTCTCCCCGGCGTGCAGCGCGCGGATCACGCGCGCCGTCTCCTCCATCCGCCGGATCGTCGCGCGCTTGCGGCCGATCGACTCGACGGCGGTCTCGCCGGTGCCGATCCCGAGCCGGACCTCGCGGCCGGCGGCGTGCTCGGCGATCGAGCCGATCGCACCGGCGATCACCGTCGGGTGCCGGGTGACGGGGTTCGTCACGCCGGTGCCCAGGCGGATCGTCGACGTGCGGTCGGCGACGAGCGTCAGCGCGGCGTAGACGTCGCGGAACAGGCTCTGCGAGTCGGCGACCCAGACGCCCGGGAAGCCGAGGCGCTCGGCCTCGACGGCGAGGTCGGCGACCTCGCCGATCGGGCGGTCGGGGTGCAGGCCGATCGAGAAGTCCGGGGCGCTCATCCGACCGGTACCTGCGCGAGCACGCCACCGTCGACGAGCAGCGACGCGCCCGTGACGAACGAGGCATCGTCGGACGCGAGGAAGGCGATCGCGGCGGCGATCTCGTCCGGCCGCCCCATGCGCCCCAGCGGGGCGGCGGCCCCGGCCGACGCGGCGGCGGCCGCGGGGTCGTCCTGCCCGTCGAAGTAGCCGCGCAGGTTCGGCGTGTCGATGTACCCGGGGCAGACCGCGTTGACGCGGATCCCGTCGGCGGCGCCGTCGAGCGCCATCGCCTTGGTCAGCGCGAGGACCGCGCCCTTGGACGCCACGTACGCGGCGTCCTGCGGGAACGCGGCGTGCGACGCGGTCGAGGCGACCGTCACCACCGAGCCGCCGCCGTGCTCCACCATCGCCGGCCACGTCGCGCGCGTCAGCAGGTGGATGCTGCGCAGGTTGACGTCCATCTGCCGGTCCCAGTCCTCGTCGCTCAGGTCGTGGAGCGCGCCGAGGACCGTCTGCCCGGCGGCGTGGACGACGACGTCCGGCGTGCCGTGCGCGGCCAGCGCCTCCGGGATCCGCGCGGCGACGTCCCCGCTGGAGGCGACGTCCAGCGGCAGCACCGCGGCGTGGCCCCCGAGCCGCACCGCGGTCTCCTCCAGCGCGAGCCCGCGACGCCCGACGAGGACGACGAACGCCCCCTCGTCGGCCAGCCGCTCGGCGACCGCGGCCCCGATCCCCGACCCCGCGCCCGTGACGAGCGCGACCTTCCCTGCGAACCGACCACTCATGCGTGCTCCTCCTCGACGACGTTCCGTGGACCCGCGGCTCACATCGGCAGGGCGGGCTCGCCCGCCGTCCAGCCGCCGTCGACCGGCAGCACCACGCCGGTGATCGCCGACGCGTCGCCCGAGGCGAGGAACGCGATCGACGCGGCGATCTCCTCCGGCTCGAAGATCCGGCCCAGCGGCACGCGGCGCGACACGGCGGCCTCGAGCTCCGGGGTCATCTGGCCCGTCGCCATCGGCGTGCGGGTGAAGCCCGGGCAGACCGCGTTGACCCGCACGCCTTCGGCAGCCCAGTCGATCGCGAGCGAGCGGGTGAGCGCGGCGACCGCGCCCTTGATCGCCGAGTACGCCGACTGGTGCGGCAGGCAGACGAGCGCCGCCTGCGACGCGACGTTGACGATCGCGCCGGAGCGCTCGGCGAGCATGTCGTGCAGCTCGCGCGTCGTGTGGACGACGCCCATCAGGTTCACGTCGAAGTTCCGCTGGTAGTCGCCGGGGTCGACGTCCTGGGCGGGGAGGTTCGGGGTGATGACGCCGGCGCAGTTGACCAGCACGTCCACACCGCCCCAGCGGTTGCCCGCGGCCGCGGCGGCCTCGCCCACGGCCTCCGCGGACGACACGTCGACCTGGCGCCGGACGACGCCCTCGTCCTCGGACGGCGCTCCGGCGTCGCGGTCCCACGCCTCGACGGAGGCGCCCTCGGCGCGGAAGCGCTCGACGCACGCGCGGCCGATGCCCGACCCCGCGCCGGTCACGACCACGATCTTGTCCTCGAACTTCATCGGTCCGTCTCCTCGACGTCGCGGAGCAGGCCCAGGGTGCTCTGGAGGGCCGACTCCATGTGGATGGTCATCGCCGCCGCTGCGGCGTGGGGGTCGCGGGCCGCGATGGCCTCGACGACCCGCTCGTGCTCGTCCAGGGCCTGCGGCGCGCGGACGGCCTGGAAGCCGGACCGGGCGCGCACGAGCTTCAGCTCCTGGTTGACGAGCTGGAGGTAGCGCTGCAGCGCGGCGTTGCGGCTGCAGAGCACGATCTGCTCGTGGAGGTCCAGGCGCTCCGGGTAGTGCGGGACCACCTCGGCCTCGACGACGCCGCGCGAGTCCACGAGCAGCGCCCGCAGCGTCGCGACCTCGTCGGTCCCGGCCCGCTCGGCGGCGAGCGCGGCGGCCCGGCACTCCAGCGCGACGCGGACCTCGAAGAGGGCCCGCACCTCGCCGGCGTCGAGCGACCGGACGAACGCGCCGCGGTGCGACTCGAGCCGCACGAGGCCGTCGCGCGCCAGGCGCTGCATCGCCTCGCGCACCGGCCCGCGGCTGACCGCGAGCTCGGCCGCGATCTCGACCTCGTTCAGGCGCGACCCCGGGACGCGCTCGCCGCTGATGATCTGCGTGCGGAGCGCGGCCTCGACCTTGTCGCTCAGCGTGTGGCCGACGCGGTCGATCGCGTCCGGGCCCGTGGGCGTGCGGGAGCTCATGCGCCCGCGGGCGACCGGACGGGCCTGCGGGCCCGCCGGCGCTTCGTGGTGTCGGACATGGCCGGGTCGGTCAGTCGCCGACCTTGATGCAGACGGTCTTCGTCTCGGTGTAGTCGTCGAGCACGACGCCGCCCATCTCCCGGCCCCAGCCGGACTCCTTGAAGCCGCCGTACGGCATCGCGGCGTCGAAGACGCCGTAGCAGTTGACCCACACCGTGCCCGCCTGCAGGGCCTCGGCTATGCGGTGCGCGGTGCCGACGTTCTCGGTCCAGACGCCGGCGGTCAGGCCGTAGGGCGTGGCGTTCGCGCGGCGGATGACCTCGTCCGTGTCGTCGAACGGCAGGACGTTCACGACCGGCCCGAAGATCTCCTCCTGCACGACCTTCGACTCGTCGCCCATGTCGGTCAGGACCGTCGGCTTGACGAACCACCCGCCCTCGCTCGAGTACGTGCCGCCCGCGGCGACCGTGCCCTGCTCGCGGCCCAGGTCGAGGTAGCCCGCGACCTTCTCGTGGTGCGCCTTGCTGACCAGCGGGCCGATGAACGACTCGGGGTCGAAGCCGTCGCCGACCTTGATCGCCTCTGCGGCCTTCGAGATGCCCTCGACGACCCGGTCGTAGACGCTGCGGTGCGCGAACAGGCGCGACGCGGCGGCGCACGCCTCGCCCTGGTTGTAGAAGACGCCGTCCGAGGAGCCGGCGATCGCGGCCTCGACGTCGGCGTCGGCCATGATGATGTTCGGCGCCTTGCCGCCGAGCTCCAGCGTGACCTTCTTCAGGTTGCCGACGGCACCGCGCACGATCGCGCGGCCCGTGGCGGTCGAGCCAGTGAACGACACCTTGGCGACGTCGGGGTGCTCGGTGAGCGCGGCGCCGGCGTCCGCGCCGAGGCCCGGGACGACGTTCAGGACGCCGGGCGGGATGCCGGCCTCGAGCGCGAGCTCGCCGAGCCGCAGGGCGGTCAGCGGCGTGACCTCGGACGGCTTCAGGACGATCGTGTTGCCGGCGGCGAGCGCCGGCGCGCACTTCCAGGCGGCGATCGTCAGCGGGAAGTTCCACGGCACGATCAGACCGACGACGCCGAGCGCCTCGCGCCGGGTGTACGTGTGGAAGCGGCCCGGGAACGAGATCGGGATCGTCGAGCCCTCGATCTTCGTCGCCCACCCCGACATGTAGTGGAAGAGGCCGGCCGCGGCCACGACGTCGCCGCCCTTGGCCTGCAGGAACGGCTTGCCGTTGTCGAGCGTCTCGAGGCCGCCGAGCTCGGCGTCGTGCTCGAGCAGCAGGTCGCCGAGCCGCCAGATCGCCTTCGCGCGCTCCGCCGGCTTCATGTCGTGCCACGGCCCCCACTCGAAGGCGCGCTTCGCGGCCTTGACGGCGCGGTCGATGTCCTCCTTGCGCCCCTCGGCGACCTGCGCCAGGACGGCGCCGGTCGACGGGTTGTAGATGTCGAACGTCGCGCCCTCGGCGGCGTCGACGCGCTCGCCGTCGATGAGGAGGCGGGTGTCGCCGATCGCCGGGGCGTCGGGGTGGGAGGAGACGACGGGGGTGCTCATGGTGCTCCTAGGCGGCGGCGTGGTCGTGGACGAGGACGCCACGGATGTTCTTGCCGGACTTCATGTCGACGAAGCCCTGGTTGATGTCGTCGAGCGCGTAGCGCGTGGTGACGAGCTCGTCGAGCTTCAGCTTCCCGGCCTTGTACTGCGCCAGGAGGCTCGGGATGTCGGCGATCGGGTTGCAGTCGCCGAACATCACGCCCTTGAGGCTGCGGGACATCGTCTGCAGCTCCTGCGGGTGGATCGGGATGATCTCGGTGTCCGGTCCGAGCGCGACGAGCACGCAGGAGCCGGACTTCGCGACGGTGCGGAACGCCTCGGCGATGATGTCGCCCATCGCGCGGTCGACGGTGATGATCGTCGCGTCGGTGCCCTGCCACTCCGTGCGCTCGTGGATGTACGGGAGCGCCTCGGCGACCGTGGCGAACGTCGCGGTGGCGCCGAACTGGCCGGCGCGCTCGCGCTTGGACTCGACGGGGTCGACGACGACGACGTGCGCCGCGCCGGCCGCGGCCGCGCCCTGCACGGCGTTGACGCCGACGCCGCCCATGCCGACGATCAGGACGACGTCGCCCGGCTTCACCTCGGCGACGTTGACCGCCGCGCCGAAGCCGGTCGCCACGCCGCAGGAGACGAGGCAGGCGACGTCGAGCGGGATGTCGTCGTCGATCTTGATCGCCTGCTGCTCGGAGCAGACGATGTGGTCGGCGAACGTGCCCAGGCGGCACAGGGCGCCGAGGCCCTCGCCGCCGTACGAGAAGCGGTAGGTCCCGTCCATCGACTTGCCCTGCTCCATCAGGTAGCCGTTCTTGCACAGGTTGGAGCGCCCGGTGGTGCACCACTTGCAGACGCCGCAGACGGGGATGAACGACGTGCAGACGTGGTCGCCGACGGCGACGCGGGTGACCTGCGCGCCGACCTTCCTGACGATGCCGGCGCCCTCGTGCCCGCCGACGAACGGCAGCTCGACCTGGAGGTCGCCGTCGGTCAGGTGGGCGTCGGAGTGGCAGAGGCCCGAGGCGTGGACCTCGATCAGCACCTCGTGGTCGTTCGGCTCGCCGAGCTCGAGGTCGACGACCTCCCAGTCCTGTCCGACGGCCTTGATGATGGCGCCACGAGTCTTCATGCGTTGCCCTTCGTGTTCGTGTTCGCGTCCGCCACGGCGGCGGCGAGCGCGGCCTGGCGGGCGTCGTTCTGCAGGCGGCGGTCGTTCCGCTGGCGCAGGATCTTGGAGAGGATCACGGCGATGATGAGCGCCGCGCCGTAGAACAGCTGCTGGACGTAGTTCTGCGCGCCGAGCAGCTGCAGGCCGGTCGTGCCGGTGACGATGAAGTAGAGCGCGATGAACGTGCCCCACGGGTTGAAGCGCCCGATCTTCAGCGTCGTCGACCCGAGGAAGCACGCGGCGAACGCGGGCAGCAGGAACGACTGGCTGGAGTTCGGGTCCGCCGAGCCGGTGGTGCCGGCCAGGATGACGCCCGCCAGCGCCGCGATCGTGCCGGAGGCGACGAGCGCCAGGAAGCGCGTGCGGCCGACGGCGATGCCGTTCAGCCGCGCCATGTCCTTGCTCTGCCCGACGAACAGCAGGCGCTGGCCGAAGGGCGTGAAGTCGAAGACGTACCAGATGACCGCGCAGAGGACGACGGCGTACCAGAAGTCCACCGGGATGCTGGCGACCGTGCTCTGGAGCACCGCGTCGGACAGTCCCGGATCGATGCCGGAGATCGTCGCCGAGTCGGACATCCAGAACAGCACGCCCTGGAGGAGCGTCGACATGCCGAGCGTCACGATGAACGGATCGATCTCGAACCGGACGACGATCGCGCCGTTGATCGCCCCGATCACCGCGCCGGCAAGGATCGCCACGATGCACGCGGGGACGATCCCCCACCCGTGGTTGACGTTCAGGAGCGCGACGAGCATCGCGGAGATGCCGAGCGTCGAGGCCACCGACAGGTCGTAGTCGCCGACCCGCAGCGGGATCAGCAGGCCGAGCGCGAGGACCAGCAGCACGGTCTGCGACCCGAGCATGCTCGAGATGTTCCCGGTGGTCAGGAAGCGGTCCGTCGTCAGTGCGAAGACGACGATGACGATCGCCCACACGCCGATCAGCGCGAACCGCTCGGGCTCGCGGCGGGTCTTGAGCTTCACGGGCTCCGGCGCCGCGGGACCCGCCTGGGGCCCCGCCGGCGCGGGCCGCGTCGTGGTCGTGGTCATGCTGCGGCTCCTGCGTAGATCGAGGTGGTGAGGGCGTCCTTCGTGATCTGGTCGCCCGAGAGCTCGTCGCGGACGCGGCCCTCGTCGAAGATCAGGACGCGGTCGGCGAGCTGCACGAGCTGCTCGTAGTCCGAGGTCGCGCAGAGCACGGAGGCCCCGGCGGCGACGGCCTCGCGGACGAGGCGGAAGATCTCCCGGCGGGCGCCGACGTCGACGCCCTGGGTGGGCTCGGCGAGCAGCATCACGGCGGGCTTCGTGTCGAGCCACTTGCCGAGCAGCGCCTTCTGCTGGTTGCCGCCCGAGAGGCTCGAGAAGAGCGCGGCCGGGTCGGCCGGCTTGACGTGGAGGCGGACGCAGGTGTCCTGCGACTGCTGCCGGAGCGCCTTCCAGTGCAGGCGGCCGCCGCGGAACTCGGTGGCGAAGAACGGCAGCGCCATGTTCTCCAGCACGGTCAGGCGCGGCGCGGCGCCGAGCGCCTTGCGGTCGGCGGGCAGGAGCACGACGTCGTGCCGGAGCATCGTCGCGGGCGACGGCCGGTCGACGGTGTCGCCCGCCACGCGGATCGTGCCCGCGGTCGCGGACTTCACGCCGTAGAGGAGGTCGGTGAGCTCCTCGATGCCGGAGCCGGCCAGCCCGGTCACGCCGACGACCTCGCCGGGGTGCAGGTCGAGGTCGACCTCGCGGACGCGCTCGCCGGACAGCCCGCGCGTCGAGAGCGCGACCTCGGGGCTGCGCCGCGTGTCGTCGGTCGGGCGCGTGACGCCGCCGATCTGCACGCCGAGGATGAGCTCGACGAGCTCATCGCGGCCGAGGCCCTGCACGTCGCGCGTGCCGACGTTCTTCCCGTCGCGCAGCACGGTGACGCGGTCGCAGATCTCGAGGACCTCGTCGAGGTCGTGCGAGACGAGCATCACGGCGTCGCCGGCCTGGCGCAGGCGGTCGATCAGCCGGAAGAGGATCTGGACGTCCGCGCTGGGCAGGAAGACCGTCGGCTCGTCGAGGATGAGGAGCTGCGGGCGCCGCTCGCCGTCGCCGGCGAGCTGCTCCTGCGACGCGACGGCGCGGACGATCGCGACCATCGCGCGCTGCACCGGGGTGAGCTGGTCGATGCGGGTGTCGGGGTCGACGGCGACCTCGAACCGGGCGAGCAGCGCCGCGGTGCGCTCGCGCTCCGCGGACCACGGGATCCGGCGCATCGACCCGCGCGCCGCGATGTGGTCCAGGGCGAAGTGCTCGAGGACGGTCGCCGGGTCCGACAGCCCGAGGTCCTGGTGCACGAAGGAGAGGCCGCGGTCCCGCAGGCCGTCCGCGCCGAAGGGCATCGGCACGTCCTGCCCGAGGATCGCGACGGTGCCCTCGTCGGCGTCGTGGACGCCGGCGAGGGTCTTGATGAGCGTGGACTTGCCACACCCGTTGGCGCCGAGGAGCCCGTGGACCTCGCCGGCGGCCACCGCGAGGTCGACGCCGCCGAGCGCGGGGACGCCGCTGAACCGCTTGACGAGTCCCGTGACGCGGAGGACGTCCGTGCCGCGGACGCGCTGGGCGTCCGCGGTCGGTGCGTGGCGGGTGGTGCTCACTTCAGGCCCCAGAGCGCGTCGTAGCCCTGATCGGCGGAATCGCCGAAGCCCTTGCCCGAGACGGGCGGCGTGCCGGCCTCGGCGACGTTCTCCGGCGTGAAGACGCGCAGCGGCGCGGCCGGCTTGTCGAGCGGCTGCTTGCCGAGCATCAGGCGGAAGGCCTGGTCCATCGTCAGCTGACCGATCCAGGTCGGGCTCTCGCCGACGTTGGCCTTCAGGTTGCTGCCGCCCTTCTGCATGAGGGCGTTGATCGACGGCGTGCCGTTGAACGAGTAGACGTTCACCGTGCGGCCGCGCGCGGCCTGGCGGATCGCCGGGTCCGTGTACTGCGCCATCGAGTCGTAGATGGGCAGGATCGTGTTGATGTCGCCGTCGCGGTTGAGCTCCGACTGGACCTGCGGCTGGATCTTCGTGGCCCAGTCCGCGACCGGGATGTTCGTCACCGTGAGCTTGCACTTGTCGCCGCAGTGCTTGGCGAGCTCGTCCTTCATCGCGGCGACCATGCCCTTGGACGGGCGCGTCTCGTCGGAGGAGATCGCCAGCGCGTTGACCGGCTTGCCGTTCTGGTCGGCGATGGCCTTGTCGACCATCAGCCGGGCGGCGTCGTAGAACTCGCCTGCCGCGACGGCGTCGACGCCGGCCGGGGTCGGGGACGTCGGGTCCTCCTCGTGCGCGGCGATGACCTTCACGCCGGCGGCCTTGGCGGCGCGCAGCTGCGGCGCGAGCGTGTCGGGCAGCGGGCCGTTCAGGATGATGACCGACGCCTTCGCGTTGATCGCATCGGAGAAGCCCTGCTGGAAGTCGGAGACCTTGCCCTGGGCCGGGAACGTCACGTACTTGACGCCGGCCTTCTTCGCGGCGGCGGACATCGCGGCCTCGCCGTCCTTGTAGAACGGGATCGACGTCGTGATCGGGATCGAGTAGACGGTCTTGCCCTTGAGGCTGGAGACGTCGAGCTGCTCGCCCTCGGGCTTGAAGGTCGGTACCGCGCTGTACTTCGCGAGCTGGTCCTTGGCGTACTGGACGTTCTCCGCCGTGACGTCGCTGCCCGCCGATCCGCCGGAGGACGAGCCGGAGCCGGAGTCCGAGCTCGAGCCGCAGCCCGTGAGCGCGGCCATGCCGACGACGGCCAGACAGCCGAAGGTGCTGATTGTGCGCATCTGTTCCCCTTGTTGGTTGTTCGGGCCTAGCGGTCCCTCAGCGAGGGATCCGTCTCCAGGTCGTCGAAGATCTGCTCGATCGATCGACGCTGGAAGTGCTCCACCAGGTCGTCCGGATAGCCGGGGTCTCCCCCGACCCCGGCGTGGATCAGGTCCTCGAACCTGATCCGGTCGCTGCAGTCCTCGCGGGTGTCCCCGCGGTCCCGAGCGTCGGCCACGCGGCCGACGATCTCCCGCCCCAGGTCCCGGTGGCGGTCCAGCAGCTCGCGGCCGCCGGGATCGCCGTGTCCGGGGACCAGGTGCTCGAAGTCGAGGGCCCGGGCCTGCTCGATCGCGTCGAAGAAGCGCTCGACGGTCGCGTCGAGGAAGGCCGGGAGCCCGAGGTTGCACACGTCGTCGCCCGTGAACAGGACGCCCTCGTCGGGGACGTGCACGAGGATCGTGTTGGCGGTGTGGCCGGGCGCGTGGTGAAGCTCCAGCCGGCGGTCGCCCACGAAGAGCTCCATCCGCTCGTCGAACGTGACGTCCGCGAGGCGCACCTCGTAGTCGTCGACGAGCGCCACCGCGGCGGGGTCGATGACCGCGAAGAGGTCGCGGAGGTACGCGCGGGTCGGGGCGGCGTCGACGAGGCGGCTCCGCGTCAGGCGGTGCGCGACGACGGTGCCCGGCAGCCAGCGGTTGCCGATCGTGTGGTCCGGGTGGTGGTCGGTGTTGACCAGGAACTCCGGCGTGCCGAGGCCCGCGACGGTCGCCGCCCACGCGATCGCGTCGGTCGGGCGGTGCGGCGCGTCGACCAGCGCGAGCCGGCCGTCGCCGCCGGAGACGATCCCGTTGTTGGAGCCGAGGTGCTCGGTCTCCACCCACACGCGGTCCGTGAGCTGCCGGAGCGCCATCAGGCGTCCTCGCCGGCGGCGGCCGGGGGCAGCGACGGGGCGCCGAGCGCGCCGATCAGGTTCTCGATCCGCAGCGGCGCGAAGACCTCGATGTAGACGGCCTCGCCCTCGATCGAGCGACCGGAGTGCGGCGTGCCCTTCGGGACGACGGCGACGTCGCCCTCACGCAGGATCATCGTCTGCCCGCCGATCGTGACCTCGATCGACCCCTGGATCACGACGTTGGCCTGCTCGTGGTCGGGGTGGCTGTGCTCCGGCAGCACCGTGGGGTGGACCCAGCGGATGCGGTTCAGCCCCATCTGCGAGCCGGCGACGGCCACGCGGAAGTTGTTCGGGAGACCCTCGACCTCGGGCTGCTCGTCCCAGGACGTCGCGTAGGTCATCGGGCGGCCTCGCCGATCTCGCGGACCTGCGCGACGACCTCGTCGGTCGACGACACGTCGGCGTACTTCTGGCCGAGGTCGAAGAGGTTCGCCTGGTGCACCGTCGGCGAGCGGTCGTAGACCGCGTCGTGCGGCACGACGCACTTGAAGTTGTAGGAGAACCCGTCGACGACGGTGCCGCGCACGCAGCCCGAGGTCGTGGCGCCGGTCGTGACGATCGTGTCGGCGCCCAGGCCGATCAGGTAGCTCGCCAGCGGCGTCGCGAAGAACGCCGAGGGGTGCTTCTTCGGCAGCAGCAGGTCGCCGGGCCGCGGCGCGACGGCGTCGGGGAAGCGGTACCCGTGGTCGGGCACGTCCATGATCCCCGGGACCTTCGCCCCGAGCACGCCGGAGCGGTCGGCGTCGGTCTTCGGCGCGACGTGCGGGTAGAGCACCGGCAGGTCGAACTCGCGGAAGACCGCCAGGAGCTTCGCGATCTGCTCGACGGCGGCCCAGCCCACGTCGCCGCAGGACGTCGTGTAGTCCTCGAGCGACGCGAAGAACGGCTTCGGGCTGTTGCCGATCGTGCGGTGCTGGACGTCGATGATGACCAGCGCGGGGCGCTTCCCGAAGCCGGACGGGCGGCCGAAGCCGGCGGCCTCGTAGCGGCGCTCGTCGTCCTCGGTGATGACGTCGGACCAGGGGCTCTTCGGGCGGGTCATGCGCGGTCTCCGGTGGTCCGGAGGACGCCGCTCTTGTGCCGCGGCAGGTACCGGCCGGCGGCCTCGCCGACGATCTCGCCGTCGGCGAAGACGGTGCGTCCGCGGACGATCGTGCGCTCTACGCGGACCCCGACCTCGACGCCCTCCCAGGGCGTGAAGCCGGCGCTCGCGAGCTCGGTCTCCGCGGCGATCGTGTTCGGCGCGTCGAGGTCGACGACCACGAGGTCGGCGTCGGCGCCGGGGCGGATCGCGCCCTTGCGGTCGCCCAGGCCGAAGATCTGCGCCGGGCGGGTCGAGACGAGGTCGACGAGGCGCTCGAGCGCGATGCCGCGCTTCAGGTGCCCCTCGGTGAGGACCAGCGGGAGCAGCTGCTGCATGCCGGGGAACCCGGGCGAGGCCTTCGCGAGGCCGCCCTCCTTGAACCGGCCGTGCCGCGGCACGTGGTCGGAGCCGATCGTGTCGATCGTGCCGTCCTCGATGGCGGCCCACAGGGCCTCGCGGTCCGTGGCCGGGCGCAGCGGCGGGTTGACCTTGCCGTGCACGCCGATCTCGGCGTCCGTGTCGAGCGTGAGGTAGTGCGTGCAGGTCTCGATCGAGATCTTCGGCTGGTGCGCGCGGACGTCGCGCAGCACGTGCAGCGACATCTCGTTCGTCACGTGCACCGCGTGGACGTCGGCCTTCGCGAGCATCGAGAGGAAGCCGATCCGCTCGAGCGCCTCGGCCTCGACGTAGTCCGGTCGGCTCGCGTTCCAGCGCTGCAGGTCGTTGCCGGGGGACTCCAGGGCGCCGCGGCGGGCGAGCAGCTTGATGAGGTCGGCGTTCTCGGCGTGCGGGTTGACGACCGCCCCGTTGGCCGCCGCGGTCTCCAGGAGCTCGAGGAGGAAGCCGTCGTCGTTGCCGGGCAGGCCGAGCCGGTGGCCCTCGTCGGTCCGGAAGTTCATGAAGAACTTGAAGGAGCTGACGCCGAGGTCCTCGACGTAGTGCGGGATCGCGGCGAGCTGCTCCGGCGTGCCGATGCAGCAGTGGAAGCCGAAGTCGACGAGCGCGTCCGCCTCCATCGCCGCGCGGGCGGGCGGCAGGACCTCGTCGTACGGGTCCGCGGACATGAGGTACGCGATCAGCGACGTGACGCCACCGGCGGCCGCGGCCGCGGTCTCGGGCCGCACGTCCTCGGGCGTCCGGGGCGTCGTGATGTCCGCGCCGAGGTGGACGTGCGCGTCGACGACGCCGGGCAGCACGTGGCGGCCCGTGACGTCGAGCGTCTCGGTCGCCGCGGCCGGCGCGTCGTACGCGACGATCCCCGCGATCCGGCCGTCCGCCACGAGGACGTCGGCCGGCTGCGCCCCGGTGCCGGGCAGCACGACGGTGCCGCCGTGCAGGCGCAGGTCGAAGGTGGGCGGGGTCGTGCTCACGAGGCGTACCGGGCCTCGAGCTCGTCGTAGTGGGGCTTGCCCACGGCCTGCTGTCGTTCGTCCCATGTCGCCATGGTGGCGAGCAGGTTGGTGCTGATGCCGGAGGTCTTCAGCTCGGCGTAGGCGAGCGTCACCGCCCGCAGCGCCGAACGGAGGGCCGCGTTGGCGTAGAGGACGACGGAGTAGCCGAGCTCGCCGAGCTCGTCCAGCGGCACGATCGGGGTCGATCCGCCCTCGACCATGTTGGCGACGAGCGGGGCGTCGACCTGCTCCGCGACGAGCCGCAGCTCGTCGATCGACCGGGGCGCCTCGACGAAGACGACGTCGGCGCCGAGCTCGCGGAAGCGGTTGGCCCGCTCGATCGCGGCCTCGATGCCGTCGGTGGCCCGGGCGTCGGTGCGGGCGATGATCAGCGTGTCGGCGGAGCGGCGGCTGTCGAGCGCGGCCTGGATCTTCCCGGCCATCTCCTCGAGCGGGATCACGGCCTTGCCGGCGAAGTGGCCGCACTTCTTCGGGAAGACCTGGTCCTCGAACTGGATGGCGTTCGCGCCGGCCCGCTCGAGCTTCCGCACGACGTGCGTGACGTTCACGGCGTTGCCGAACCCGGTGTCGCCGTCGACGACGAGCGGCACCTCGACGACGTCGCTGATCGCGGCGACGTGGTCGGCGAGCTGGTCGACGCTCGTCAGGCCGATGTCCGGGACGCCGAGCCGCGAGTTCGCGAGGCCGGCGCCGGTGACGTAGATCGACTCGAAGCCGGCGGCCGCCGCGAGGCGGGCGCTCAGGGCGTCGTAGACCCCGGGCAGGAGCAGCGGTCGGGCGGTCTCCCGGGCCGTCCCGATCTGGTCCTGCAGTGGTGCGATGCCGACTTGTCCGTGAGCCACGGCACAGACTGAACCACACGACACTGTCGATTGTCAACAGTTGATCGTCAACGTTGGACCGCGGGACAAACGGGACGGCGTACGACCCGGACGACGGGGACCAGCCGGGGCGGCGGGGTCCACACCGTCCACCGCTCGCGCTCCGGCGGGGCGAGACCGTAGGCTCCCCGCATGTCACCCCGGCCACGATCCGCCCGCTCGCACCGGACATCGCGCCGCCGGGAGCCGTCGGCGTGAGCAGCACGGAGCGGACGCCGATCGCCCGGTCGGGCAACTCGTTCAGCGACCAGGTCGAGCGGGCGCTGCGCCAGCAGATCCTCCGCGGGCGCCACGAACCCGGCGCGCGGCTCAACGAGGTCGAGATCGCCACCGAGCTCGGCGTCAGCCGCGGGCCGGTCCGCGAGGCGATGCAGCGCCTGGCCCGCGACGGGCTCGTCGAGCTGCAGGCCCACCGGGGCGCGTTCGTCCGGCGCCTCGGCCCGGGCGAGGTCCGTGACCTGTTCGAGGTCCGGGTCGCCCTCGAGCGCACCGTCGCCGGGCTCGCCGCCGAGCGCGCCACCCCGGAGCAGCGCCGGCAACTCGCCGAGCTGCGCGGCACGACGACCGCGATCGGCGATCCCGCCCCGCCGGACGTCCGCTTCCAGGGCCCGCGCGACGTCCACGCCCTGCTGGCCACGGCCGCCGGCAACGCCGCGCTCGCCTCCCACGTCGTGCTCGTGAACCAGGAGCTGCAGCTCCTGCGCGCCCAGTCGGGGCAGATCCCCGACCGCGCCGAGCACGCGATCCACGAACACGACGACCTGATCGACGCCGTGCTCGCCGGCGACGCGCCGCGGGCGGCAGCGGCGATGGAGCTCCACCTCGGCCAGGCGCTCGAGCACGCGCTGCGGTCGATGGAGCCCGCGGACTGAGCCGCCGCGGGCCGTCGGGGCCCGCACCCTGAACAGTCGATTGTTGACAGTTGGCGGTCCGCTGCCCTAGCGTGCCCCCGGACACGGAACGGTGCGCCGTCTGCGCACCGACGCCTCCGAGCGACGGACCATGCCCCGATGACCTCCAGCACGCCCTCCGCCCCGGTCGCGGCACCCACCGACGCCGCGACCGCCGGCGCCGGCCTCGACGCCCTCGTCCGCTGGGCGACCACGGTCCGCGCCTCCGACCTCCCGGACGACGTCCGCGAGCGGGCGCTGCTCGTCCTCGCCGACGACCTCGCCGCGATGATCGCCGTCCGCGACGACCCGCAGGTCCTCGCGGTCCGCGACTCGCTCGTCCACGACGGCCAGCCCGCGGAGGCCACGGTCTTCGGGACCGGCCGGCGCCGCGGGGAGCGGGCAGCGGTCGCCGGCGCCAACGGCGCGGCCGGCGACTGGGCGGAGATGGACGAGGGCTACCGGCCCGCCACCTGCCACGCCGGGCTGTACGTCCTGCCCGCCCTGCTCGCCGAGATCGAGCACGGCGACCGCACGGGCGAGGAGCTCGTCACCGCGCTGGTCTCCGGCTACGAGGTCGTCACCCGGGTCGCCCGCACGTGGCGGCACGCGGAGATGGTCATCCACCCGCACGCGCTGCTCGGGCCGATCGGCGCGGCCGCCGGCGCCGCGCTCGGATCCGGCCTGTCGCCCGACCACGCCGTCGCCGCCGTCTCCGCCGGCGCGGGCGCCGCGATGCTCGGGCCGTTCGACCACGCGCTCACGGGCGCGCTGGCGCGCAACGTGTGGCCGGGGATCGCGGCCTGGACCGGCGTGCAGGTCGCCCGCTGGGCCGTCGCCGGCATCGGCGGCGACCCGACCGCCCCGCACTCCGCGTTCTCCGGGGCGATGGGCGCGACCGCGGAGCTCGGGCTCCTGACCGCCGACCTCGGCACCACCTGGGCGATCCGCGACGGGTACCACAAGCGCTTCGCGTGCTGCCAGTACGCGCACTCGACCGTCGAGGCCCTCCTGGACGCCCGGGACGAGATCGGCTCGGACCGCGTCGACGGGATCACGTCGATCGTCGTCCGCACCCACCCGCTGGCGCTGAAGCTCCACGACGCCCGGCCCGCCACGAGCCTCGCGGCGAAGTTCTCCGTGCCGCACGCCGCGGCCGCCGCGCTCGTCCTGGGTGCCGTCGACGCCGACGCCTGCGGGCCCGCCGCGCTCGCCGACCCGCGGATCGCCGCGCTGCGCGACCGGATCGTGCTGGAGCCGTTCCTCCCCGCGCCGGCCCCGCCCCACGACCGCCCCGCGACCGTCGTCGTGACGCTGCAGGACGGCACCGTGATCGAGCGGACGTGCATGAGCGCGATCGGCTCGCCCGACCGTCCGCTGAGCCGCGAGGCGCTCATCGACGACAAGATCCTCGGCGCCGTCGGCGCCGCCCATCCCGGATTCGTGCCCACCGTCCGGCGCCTGCTCGAGCAGCCCGACCTGCTCCGGCGCCCGTGGCGCGCGATCCTCGACGACCTCCTGGAAGGCTGACCATGCCGCAGAAGAACAGCACCGGCGACTTCGACACCGAGGTCGACGTCCTCGTCGTGGGGGCCGGCGGCGCCGGCCTCGTCGCCGCGCTCGCCGCCCACGAGGCCGGCGCGACCGTCGCCGTCGTCGAGAAGCAGGATCGCGCCGGCGGCAACACCGCGCTCTCGACCGGGTCCGTCCCGGGCGGCGGCACCCGGTACCAGGCGGAGGCCGGCATCGAGGACTCGCCGGAGCGCATGGCCGAGGACCTCCTCCGCCAGAGCGGTCCGCACGACGCCGAGTGGCTGACCCGGCAGCTCGCCGTGCAGTCGGCGCCGATGGTCGAGTGGCTGCGCGAGGACGTCGGCATCGAGCTCGAGCTCATCACCGACTACAAGCACGTTGGCCACTCCGTCCCGCGCCTGCACGCGCCCAAGAGCCGCAAGGGGCAAGACCTCGTCGACGACCTCGTCCGCGCGCTCGAGGAGCGCGAGATCCCGCTCGTCCTCGGCCACCCCGTCGAGGACCTGCTGCTCGACGACGCGGGCGAGGTCTCCGGCCTGCTCGTCCGCGGCGACCGCGTCCGCGAGACCCGCCTCGGCGCGCCGAACGTCGTGCTCGCCGCCAACGGCTTCGCCGGCAACCGCGAGATGGTCCGGGAGTACTGCCCCGAGGTCGCCGACGCCGAGTACTTCGGCGCGCACGGCTCCACCGGCGAGGCCGTCGCGTGGGTCCGCGACCTCGGCGCACGGCTGCAGAACATCGGCGCCTACCAGGGCTACGCCGCGGTCGCCTACCCTCACGGGTCGATCACGAGCTGGACGACCGTCGAGATGGGCGCCGTCCTCGTGAACCCCGAGGGCCGGCGCTTCGGCGACGAGACCATCGGCTACTCCGGCTTCGCGGCCGACGTCGTGAACCACGGCGGTGCCGCGTGGGTGCTCTTCGACGAGCGGATCCGCGACTACGTCGCCGGCAACGAGCTCGAGTTCCGCGAGCTCGTCGAGCACGGCGGCGTCCGCACCGCCGAGGACCCGGCCGAGCTCGCGCGGCACTTCGAGCTCCCCGTCGACGCGCTGGTGGCGACGGTCGCCGAGGCCGCCCGCGACGCCGCGGCCGGTGGGCCCGACCGCTTCGGCCGCTCCGACTTCGGCTTCGGGCCCCTCACGGCGCCCTACGCGATGTGCCGCACGACGCCCGGCCTGTTCCACACGCAGGGCGGCGCGGCGATCGACGCGCAGGCGCGCCCGCTCCGCGCCGACGGCACCCCGATCCCGCGGATCTTCGCCACCGGTGGCGTCGCGGTCGGGATCAGCGGCCGCACCGGCGGGCGGGGCTACAGCTCGGGCAACGGCCTGCTGACGGCGATGGGTCTCGGACGCGTGGCCGGCGCCGCCGCCGCGAACGTCCCGCTGCCCCGATGAGCGCCGGCCGGCCGCTCGCGGCGGAGCTCGCCGAGCGCGCGCTCGCGCTGCGGGACGCCCCGCTGCCCGAGCCCGTCGTCCGGGCCGTCCGCGAGCACCTGCTCGACGCGATCGGCGTCGGGCTCGCCGGCTCGGCGATGGCGTCGTCGCCGCTCGGCCCGGAGCTCGGCGCGCTGGGCACCGGCGACGGGACGGTGCTCGGCCGCGCCGGGCGCCTGGCGCCCGCCGTGGCCGCCCTGGCCAACGGGACGTTCGTGCACTCCATGGAGTTCGACGACACCCACGTGCCGTCGGTCGTCCACGGCAGCGCCGTGATCGTACCCGCCGCGCTCGCGGTCGCCGAGCGCGAGGGGGCGGACGGCGACGCACTGCTCCGCGCGATCGCCGCCGGCTGGGAGACCCTCGTGCTGCTCGGCCTCGCGAGCCCTGGCGGGTTCCAGGAGGCCGGGTTCCAGACCGTCGCGGTCGCCGGCCCGTTCGGCGCCGCCGTGACCGCCGCCCTGCTCACCGCGACCGACCACGCGACGCTCGTCCGCGCGCTCGGGATCTGCGGCAGCCAGGCGTCCGGCACCTTCGCGTTCCTCTCCGACGCGTCGACCGTGAAGGCGATGCACGCCGGATGGGCGGCCCACGCCGGCGTGCTGGCCGTCGACCTCGCCCGCGCGGGCGTCACCGGTCCGGCGGCGGTCTTCGAGGACCGCTTCGGGTTCTTCGCCTCCTACACGCGGGACGCCGGCGCCGCCGGGCGGTTCGCCGGGCTCCTCCCGCGGCTGGGGGAGCGGTGGGCGCTGCCCGAGGCCGCGTTCAAGCGCTACCCGTGCTGCCACTACGTGCACCCGTTCCTCGAGGCCGCGGAGGAGCTGCGCGCCGCGGGCCTCACGGCCGACCGCATCGCCTCGGTCGTCTGCCACGTGCCGGCGGGTGCCGCCCCGATCGTGTGCGAGCCGTGGGACCAGAAGCTCGCGCCGATGAGCGACCACGAGGCGCGCTGGAGCCTGCCGGTCTGTCTCGCGCAGGTCCTGCTGCGCGGGCGGCTGTCGCCGGCGGACGTCACCGGGATCGCGACCGACGCGGACGTCCTCGCCCTCGCCGCCCGGATCCGCTGGGAGCCGTGGCCCGACGCCGGGTTCCCCGAGCGCTTCGCCGCGCGCATCGAGGTGGAGGAGACCGGCGGCGCCCGCCATGACCTGACGATCGACGACGTCCGCGGCAGCGCGTCCCGCCCGCTCCCGACCGCCGACGTCCACGCGAAGTTCCGCGCGAACGCCGAGCCGGTCGTGGGGCGCGAGCGCGCCGAGCGGATCCTGACGCTCGTCGAGGACCTCCCGGCCCTGGCCGACAGCCGCGACCTGACCGCCCTGCTCGGCGCCCCGCGCTGAGCGGGCCGGCCGGCCCGCGCCGGCCGCACAGCACCGCTCCCACCCGCCACCGAGGACGACCCACCCATGTCCGTGACCTCCCACTTCGACCTCCGGGTCGTCCCCGACCGCCTCGACGACGCGCTCGCCGTGCTCCGCCGGATCCTGTCCGACACGCGCGCGTTCCCCGGCAACCGCGGCGTCACGCTCGCGCAGGCCGACGGCGACCCGACGCACGTGATCGTCATCGCCGCGTGGGACCGGCTCGCCGACCACGACGCCTACCTCGCGTGGCGGTCGGGCGCCGGGGCCGTCCCCGAGCTCCCGGAGCTCCTGGCCGGCGACCCCGGCGGCGAGCGCTTCGTCACCGCGTCGTCCTGGTAGGCGGCACCGGAGCGCCGTGCCCGGCACGGGGCCCGGCGTGCGGCGCCCGATCACGCACGCACCGCACGGATCCCGGGCTCCGCCGCCCCGCCGAGAAAAAATCGGCAGCGCAGATTGTTTGCGCTATCCTGGGTTCGGTCACCAAACCTACGGGCGTCGGAACGGCGTCCGGATCGGAGCTTCCGCGATGAGCAACCGCACGTTCGTGATCGGCGTCGGCATGACGACGTTCGACAAGCCCGGGACCAAGGAGGGCGGCTACCCGGAGTGGGCGAAGGAGGCCGGCGAGAAGGCGCTCGCCGACGCCGGCGTCGCCTACGACGCGGTGCAGCAGGCGTTCGTCGGCTACGTCTACGGCGACTCCACCTCGGGCCAGCGCGCGATCTACACGCTCGGCCTGACGGGCATCCCGGTCGTCAACGTGAACAACAACTGCTCGACCGGGTCCTCCGCGCTGTTCCTCGCGCGCCAGGCGGTCAAGCACGGCGTGGCGGACTGTGCGATGGCGCTGGGCTTCGAGCAGATGGAGCGCGGCTCCCTGTCGATGAAGTTCCCCGACCACGCGAACCCGATGGGTCCGCACATGGAGCGCATGGCCGGCCTGCGCGCGCCGGAGGAGTCGCCGTTCGCGCCGCAGATGTTCGGCAACGCCGGACGCGACCACATGGAGCGCTACGGCTCGACGGCCGAGCACTTCGCGTGGATCGGCTGGAAGAACCACAAGCACTCCGTCAACAACCCGTACGCGCAGTTCCAGCAGGAGTACTCGCTGGACGAGGTCAAGGGCGCGCGGATGATCCACGAGCCGCTGACGAAGCTCCAGTGCTCGCCGACCTCCGACGGCGCGGCCTGCGCGATCGTCGCGTCCGAGCGCTTCGTCGACGAGCACGACCTGTGGTCCCACGCCGTCGAGATCGCCGGCCAGGCGATGACGACCGACTACGCGTCGTCCTTCGCGGACGAGACCGACTGCATGCGGATCGTCGGGTTCGACATGAGCAAGGCCGCCGCGGACCAGGCCTACGCCGAGGCCGGCATCGAGGCGTCGCAGGTCGACGTCGTCGAGCTCCACGACTGCTTCTCCGCCAACGAGCTGATCACGTACGAGGCGCTCGGCTTCGCGGAGATCGGGCACGGGCACGAGCTCGTCGAGGCGCAGGCGACGACGTACGGCGGCGCCGGTCCGCTCGTCAACCCGTCGGGCGGCCTGATCTCGAAGGGTCACCCGCTCGGCGCCACCGGGCTGGCGCAGTGCTCCGAGCTCTGCTGGCAGCTGCGCGGCCAGGCCGACGCCCGGCAGCTCGACGGGGCGAAGGTCGCGCTGCAGCACAACATCGGGCTCGGCGGCGCGGCGGTCGTGACCGTGTACCGTCCGGCCACCTGAGCGCCGAGGATCCCCCGAAGCCCAAGCAGGAGCGGAGCCTCCGTACCCGCGCAGCGCTCCTCGACGCCGCCGTCGAGGAGCTGCTCGCGCGCGGCTACGCGGACCTCTCGACCGCCGGCGTCGCCCGCCGCGCCGGCGTCTCCCGCGGGGCTCAGCAGCACCACTTCGCGTCGAAGGACGAGCTCCTGATCGAGGCGGTCCGGGAGCTCGCCGACCGCCGGATGAGCGAGCTGCGGGACGGTCTCGCGGGCGACGCGTCGCCGGAGGACCGCGTGCGACGCACCCTCGACCTCGCCGTCGAGCAGTACGCCGGGCCGCTGTTCGCCGCGACCCTGGAGCTCGGCCTCGCGGCCCGCGACAACGCCGACCTGCAGGCGGCGGTCGCCGACGGCGAGCGCACCGTCGGCCCGCAGATCCAGGCGATGGGCCGCGAGCTCCTCGCCCGGTCCGGACGAGACGCCGCGGAGCTCGACGCGCGCTGGACGATGGCGGTCTCGACCGCGCGCGGCTACGCGTCGCTGCTCCTCCTCGGCCACCCGCGGGACCGCGTGCTCGGCCAGTGGGCGTTCGCCCGCGAGCAGCTCGTGACGCTGCTGCTCGCGGGCTGACACCTCGGCGGCCGCGGAGCGCGCGCCCGGGTCGGGGACCCGGGTCCACCGGTCAGCGCTTCAGCGTCACGGTGCCGCGGAGCTTCCCCGCCTTCAGGGTGAGCTTCACGGTGCGCTTCTTCGCGAGGGTCCGCTTCGCCTTCGCGGTGAACCGCAACGTGACCGCGACCTTGCCGGTCTTCCCGACCTTCGCCTTTCGGGACGCGACGGTCCTGCCGCCGGTGGTCGCGACGACCTTCACGGTGCCGGCCTTCGCGCCCGACAGCCGCACGGTGAGACCCTTCCTGAGGGCGGTCCGCAGGCCGACCTTCTTCTTCAGGGTGATCGCCGCGCCGTCCGGGGTCGTCGTGGTGTTCTTCGTGGGCTTCGGCTTCGTGGTCTCGTCGACGGGCTTCGTGACGGTGTCCTTCGGCGGGTTCGGGCGCGCCGGCGGGACGTCGGCGGGACCCCAGTCCGGGTTCGTCGCGCCCGGGATCAGGAGCTTCTGGACGTGCGCGTCGGTCGGGGTGCCGCAGTCGGTCGCGAACGACGGCAGCGGCAGGACGTGGATCCCCTGCTCGTCTCCGTAGGCGAGCCTCGTGCCGTCGGGCGACCACGACGGGGAGTTCACGCGGCCGACCGCGTCGTTGATCCGGTAGCAGTTCTCCGGCACGTACGGGTATCCGCCCTTCGCCCGGTAGAGCCACAGCTCCTTGTGCGCGGCGCCCGTCACGTACGCGAGCTTCTCCTTGTCCCGGCTCATCTCGCCGTCGGCCATGCCGTTCGCCGACGGGTCCTTGAACCAGCGGAGGATGGAGCCGGAGATGCCGTTGAGGTCGTCGCCGGGCGTGTGCTGGACGACGTCCTCGTTGCCGACCTGGATCGGGTCGGAGATCAGGGTCGCGCCGCCGTCGCCGACCCACGAGGGGCCGACCCAGCCGGTCTGCTCCTGCCAGCCGGGCTTGTCGAACGGGCTCTTCCCGTCGGGCGAGATGTAGTTCGTGCCCTGCCGGCCGTAGACCGTCTGGCAGCCGTTGGACGGGTTGCAGTTCGGGGTCTCGCCGAGCTGCGTGTAGTACCAGGAGTACGCGATCTTCAGGCCGTCGGGCGAGATCGCCGGGTCGAACGGCCCGCGGAACTGCGTGCCGGGGTGCGTGTAGGAGTGCGGGGTCTTGATCTCGTAGCGCTTCGTGCCGTCGACGTTCACCGCGCGGTCCTGCGGGTCGAGGGTGACGATCCTGTCGTCGCGGAGCGCGACGATCTTGCCCGTGTCCGACTGCGACGCGGTCGAGTAGCCGCCGTCGAACGTCACCTGGTACTGGCGGGTGCCGTCGCTCGTCGACAGCCACACCTCACCGCCCTTGACGTAGGCGATCGAGTCGGCCGAGGCGGCGCCGGCGCCCAGGGCGAGGACGGCCGCGGAGGCCGCGAGGGTGGCGCCGAGGCGCCGGGGAAGACGTCGTTGAGTGCTCATGCAGCCATCCTGCGATCCGGGGCCCGCGCGCACGACGGGGGACCACCCCCATCCCCACCCCAGGGTTTCGGATCGGGGTGGGGGCGCCGCTCGGGGTCACCCCGCACCGGCGACGACCGCCGACGCGCCAGATCGTCCGTAGAATCCCGCGCCGTGCCACACGGTCCGCTGCTGCAACGCGACGCCGAGATCTCCGCGCTGCGGACCGTCGTGCTGGACGCCGCCGAGGGCCGCGGCGGCGTGCTGCTCTTCGAGGGGCCGGCGGGGATCGGCAAGACCGCGCTCGTGGACGCCGTGGTCCCGGTCGCGCAGGAGCACGGCGCGGCGGTGCTCGGCGCCCGGGCGTCCGAGCTCGACCGCGGGTTCGCGTTCGGTCTCGTCCACCAGCTGCTCGAGCCCGTCCTCGGGGCCCTCGACGACGACGCGCGCGGGCGAGCCTTCGCGGGTGCGGCCGGCCGCGCGGCGGGCGTGTTCGCCCCGGAGGCCGCCGCCGAGGCGGGCGACCCCGGCTACGGCGTGCTCAGCGGGCTCTACTGGCTGCTCGCGAACCTCGCCGCGGAGCGCCCCCTCGTGCTGCGGGTCGACGACCTCCACTGGGCGGACGTCGCGTCCGTCCGCTTCCTCGAGTTCGTCGGCCGCCGGATCGACGACCTGCCCGTCGCGGTCGTCGCCAGCCTGCGGCCGAACGAGCCGGGCGCCCCGGAGGCCATGCTGCTCGAGCTCGCGCACGGCCCGACCGCCCGGACGCTCCGCCCCGCGCCCCTCGGACCCGACGCGGTCGCGACGCTGCTCCAGGGCAGCCTCGCCGACGCGCCCGACGCGGCCTTCAGCGACGCTGCCGCCACCGCGACGGGGCGGCAACCCGCTGCTCGTCTCCGTGCTCGCCCGCGAGGCCGCGGCCGCCGGGCTGGCGGGCCGCGCCGAGGAGTCCGGCAGGCTCGCCGACCTCGGGAGCGACGAGGTCGGGACGATCGTCCAGCGCCGGCTCCGGGGCCTCGGCGAGCAGGCCGCGGCGGTCGCCCGGGCCGCGGCCGTCGCCGGGGAGCGCGCGGGCCCCGACGACCTGGTCGCCCTCTCCGGGCTGGGCGAGCAGGAGACCCGGACCGCCGTCGCGCTCCTCATCGACGCCGGCGTGCTCGAGCAGGGCGGCCGGTCGTTCGTGCACCCGCTCGTACGCGCGGCCGTGACCGCGACGATCCCGCGCGGCGAGCGCGCGCGGCTGCACGGCCTGACCGCCGAGCGCCTCCGGGCGCGCGGGGCCCGGGCGACGGAGGTCGCCGCCCACCGCCTGCTCGCCGAGCCCGCGGGCGATCCGGAGGCGGTCGCGGACCTGCGGGAGGCCGCCGGGGTCGCCGCGGGGGAGGGCGCGGTCGAGACCGCCGTCGAGCTGCTGCGTCGCGCCGTGCAAGAGCCGCCCGCCGCGGACGACCGCGCGGACGTCGAGATCGAGCTGGGGGAGCTCGAGCTGCGGGCCGAGCTGCCCGACGGGGTCCCGCGCCTGCGCCGGGCGCTGGAGGACGGCCCGACCGGCGACCGTGCCGCGCGGGCGCGGGCGGCGCTCGCGTTCGTGCTCGTCCACACCGATCCGCGGGCCGCGCTCGACGAGGCCGAGCGGGCCCGTGCGGAGACCACCGACCGCGGGCTGCGGCTCCGCCTGGAGGCCCTGGAGCTCGAGGCCCTGACGTTCGTCGACGCGCTGGACACCGACCGCGTGGCGCGCATGCGGGCCGGGGCGGAGGACGCGTCGCCGTCGTCGGTGATGCTCTCCTACCTGGCGCTCGAGTCCTCGTGCGCCGGCCGGACGCCGGAGGAGACGATCGGGCTCGTCGGCCGGGCGACCGCCGACGGGACGCTCGACGCGGACGTCGGTCCCGCGAGCTCGACCTGGAACCTCCTGACCCACGCGCTCCGGTTCGCCGAGGACGCGGAGGGGTGCCGCCGGCTGCTCGAGGACGGCGAGGCCCGGATGCGCCGCGACGGCCTCCGTCTCGCCGGCCTGTTCGTGAACCAGTCGTGGGGGTACTGGCACCGCGACTTCGGGTCCGTCGCGACCGGGGCCGCCCGCGCGCAGCTCGGCCTCGACGCGGTCCGGGGCCTCGGGCTCGACGTCACCGCACCGGCGCTCGCGGCGATCACGGCCGAGAACCTCGTCCTGCTCGACCGTACCGAGGACGCGGCGTCGACCGTCGACGTGCCGCTCGGCGCCGCGGAGGGCACGTACGTCGAGCCGTACGTCCTGAGCGCCCGCGCGCTCGTGCGCGCGCACCTGCGCCGCACCGCCGACGCCGAGGCCGACCTGCGCCGCGTGATCGCCGCCGGCGACGTCCGCGGCTGGACCTCGCCGCTGACGACCCGCGGGCGGCTGCGCCTGGCGGAGCTGCTCGCCACGCACGGGGACCGCGACGAGGCGCGCGAGCTCGCCGAGCACGACGTCGCCGTCGCCCGTGCGGCCGGCACCCCGGGCGCACTCGGCGCCGCGCTCCGCGTCCGCGCGCGGACCCTCGAGGGCGACGAGCGGGTCGAGGCCCTGCGCGAGTCCGTCGACGTCCTCGCGCCGGGGCCGATGGCGATGGAGCACGGCTGGGCGCTCCTCGACCTCGGGGGCGCGCTGCGCCGCCGCGGCTCCCGCTCCGACGCCCGCGACGTCCTCCGCGTCGCCCTGGACCGCGCCGCCGGCGCCGAGTCCGTGCTGCTCGCCCGCCTCGTCCGCGAGGAGCTCGAGGCCGCAGGCGCGCGTCCCCGGCGCGAACGGCTCAGCGGCGTCGAGTCGCTGACCCCGAGCGAGCGCCGGGTCGCGGAGCTCGCCGCCGAGGGCCTCAGCAACCGCGAGATCGCGGAGACCCTGTGGGTCACCCGCAAGACCGTCGAGCACCACCTGGGCCACGCCTACGGCAAGCTCGGGATCAGCTCCCGGACTGGCCTGCCGGCGGCGCTGGGACTCGTCGCGACGGGGTAGTCGCGGGGGCCGCAGCGGCGCCGCGGTCGCGGACCCCGAGGCCGTTCAGTCCCCGGTCCTGCGCCGCCACAGCGTCGTCACCGCGAAGGCGATGCAGGTCGCCGCGACCGCGAGGCCGCCGATCTGCAGCACCTCGACGTCCGCGACGATCCCGATCAGCCCGACGACGGCCGCGACGCCGAACACGAACTCGAGGGCGCGCCGCCTCGGGGGCTGCGACGCGTCGGCGGCCGCGAGGAACGCGCTGACGGCGGCGAGGAGGATGAGGACGACGGAGGTGACGTCGATGCCCCCGAGGGGGACCCCCGACGGATCCACGGCCCATGCACGCATGACGCCAGCGTACGAGCTCCCCGACCCGTCCGTGGCGGTCGGCGTTGGGGCGGCGCACAGCACCGCGGTGATCGTCGCCTCCGCTCGGACCCGCTCCCGGCGAGGATCGGACGACCGACCGCCGCGCCCGACGAGGACCCGCACCCATGAGCATCGACGTCACGACCCTGCACGGCCGCCGCGCCACCGACCGCTGGAACCGGATGGTGATCGCCGACGTGCTGGAGCGCGTCACGTGGAGCCGGCCGGACAAGGACGCGCTCGTCGGGTGGCCGGGCGCCTACGCGACCCCGGAGTTCGCGCGGGTCACGTACTCCGAGGCCGACCGCGCCTGCAACCGGATCGCGCAGGCGCTCGCGGCGGAGGGGCTGGAGCGCAGCGACCGCGTGCTCCTCTACTGCGAGAACTCGATCGAGGCGATCCTCAGCCTCATCGGGATCGCGAAGGCCGGGCTCGTCGCGGTGCCGATCAACCCGCTGCTCGCGCCCGACGTGCTCGCGTGGGTCGTCGAGCACGTCGAGCCGCGCTTCGCGATCGTCGACGGCGCGCACCGCGAGAAGGCCGACGCGGTCCTCGTGCCCGCGGGCGTCGCGTCGTCGGTGACGATCCCGATCGGCGGCGACGCGACCCCCGACGCCCCGGCGTTCGCGGACTGGATCGCGGACCGGCCGGAGGACGAGGTCGTCGTCGAGCCCGCGCTGCACGCCGACGACGTGTGGAGCCTGCTCTTCACGTCGGGCACGACGGCGATGCCGAAGGCCGTGATGGCGACGAACACCTACTCGTACGCGGCGTCCTACCCCTACACGCTGTCCCTGACCCGCGGCCTGCGGTTCGAGGACGAGCTCCGCCACCTCTGCTTCCTGCCGGTGATCTACCACTGCGGGCACCACGCGACGCTGTTCGCGTCGTGCCTGGCGGGCGGGACGATGGTGATCGGCCGGAAGCCCGTGGCGACCGAGATCGCGCAGGCGATCACGGCCGAGCGGGCGACGTCGGTCTGGGCGGGCGCGCCGCAGTTCGTGCAGGGCATCGCGGACGCCGCGCTGGCGGACCCGGACGGGATCGACATCTCGAGCCTGACCGTCGCGATGTTCTCCTGGGGCGCGATGCGGCAGGACATGAGCGAGACCGTCGCCCGCGCGGCCGGCGGCGGGCACGTCGAGCTGCTGGAGGTCTTCGGCCAGACGGAGGCGATGTCGTGCTTCCGCTTCTGGCCCGACCGGGAGCCGGAGAAGCTCGCCGAGGCTGTCCGCGGGACGAACCACGTGGGTGTCCCGACGCCGATCCTCGCCGCGACGATCATGGACGCCGAGGGCCGGCTCCTGCGCGGCGAGCCGGGCGTCGCCGGCGAGGCGGTCTACCGCTCGCCGGCCGTGACGGCGGGCTACTACAAGAACCCGGAGGCCACGGAGGAGGCGTTCGCCGGCGGCTGGTTCCACTCCGGCGACAGCTGCCGCTACGAGCCCGACGGCACCCAGGTCATGGTCGACCGCTACAAGGACATCGTGAAGTCGGGTGGCGAGAACGTCTCGAGCATCCGCGTGGAGGCCGTCGCCCAGCAGCACCCGGCCGTCGCCCGCGTCGCCGTGGTCGGCCTGCCGGACGAGAAGTGGGGCGAGGTCGTCACCGCCGTCGTCGAGGTCACGCCCGGCGCCGAGCTCGACCCGGCCGAGCTGATCGCGTTCTGCCGCGAGCGCCTCGCGGGCCACGAGAGCCCGAAGCGGGTCGAGGTCGTCGACGAGCTGCCCCTCACCGTCGGCGGCAAGGTCCTGAAGTACCGCCTGCGGCAGCGGTTCGCGGACGCGCCGGCGTAGGCGGCCGCACGGGGTCGGGACGGCACGACCGCGACCGCGGCGCACCGACCGCGACCGGTCGCGTCAGACCGCCGTGCAGGTCGCCGTGCCGATCGCGCACGGCTTGCCGTCGGCGCGCAGGACCTGGGCGCCGACCACTGCGGCGGTGCGGCCGCGGTAGCTCGTCGCCGTCCGGACGTGGACCGCGCCGTCGACCGGTCCCGGCCGCACGTAGGTCATGTGCAGCGACGCGACGCGGAGCGGGGCGACGGCCGCGGCGACCGCCTCGACGGCGAGCGCGAACTGGATCCCGCCGTGCATCGTGCCGCCAGGGTTCGCGAGTCCCGGGACGGCCTCGAGCACGACCTCCGCCTCGCCGTCGACGCCGATCACCCCGCGGGCGCCGAGCATCGTGAGCAGGTCCCCGTCGTCCGGGCCGTCCCGCGCGGGCGCGGGGACGGGCGGCAGCGGATCGCCCGGCACGAACCGCACCCGCTGGGTCGCGACCGCCAGGGTCTGCCCGCCCGCGCCCTCCACGGTGCCGGTCGCGACGGCCGCGGACGCATCGCGGTGACCCGTGGTCGCCCGCGCCGTCAGCACCCCACCGTCGCCGGGCAGCGCCGCGCAGAACGTCGCGTACAGATCGATCGTCACGCCCCAGTGACGCTCGGGACGGTGTGCCACGGCGGTGCCGCCGAGGACGACGTCGAGCAGCACCCCGAGCGCCGCGTGGCTCGGCGTCCCGTCGGCACCGAGGATCCACGGCCCCGTGCGCATCGTGCCGACGCAGTCGTACGCGTCGCCGCCGACGTCCACCACCCGGAAGGCGTGCTCGGGCCCGCTCGGGACGTACGGGACGGGTGGGCCGGGGGAGCCGGGGCCCGCGGCGTGCGCGTGGTCCATGCACCCATCCTCCCGCGCGGCGGGCCCGGGCGGGGGTCCGATCGTCGCGGACGTCGGGGTGACGGACAACGGCCCGGCGCGTCGGCCATGATGCCGCCATGCTCGCCGACACCGGTTCCTACGCCCAGTCCGTCGACGCCGCCGCGGCCGGTGCCGCGGACGCCGAGGCCCGCGGGTTCGACGGGTGGCACGCGATCGAGACGCAGTGCGACCCGTTCCTCTCGTGCGCGGTCGCCGCCGAGCGGACGGAGCGGATCGAGCTCATGACCGGCATCGCGGTCGCCTTCGCCCGCAACCCGATGAGCGTCGCGGTCCAGGCGAACGACCTGCAGGCGCTGTCGGGCGGGCGGTTCCTGCTCGGACTCGGGTCGCAGATCCGGCCGCACATCACGAAGCGCTACTCGATGCCGTGGGGCAAGCCCGCCGCGCGGATGCGGGAGTTCGTGCTGGCGATCCGCGCGATCTGGGAGGCCTGGGAGACCGGCGGCGAGCTGAACTTCCGCGGCGAGTTCTACAAGCACACGCTGATGACCCCGTTCTTCGACCCGGGCCCCAACCCGCACGGGAACCCGCCGATCCTGCTGGCGGCCGTCGGTCCCCTGATGACCCGGACCGCGGGCGAGGTCGCCGACGGGATGCTCTGCCACCACTTCTCGACCGAGCGCTACGTCCGCGAGGCGACGATCCCGAAGCTCCTCGAGGGCCGCGAGCTGGCGGGGAAGCACGACCTCGACGGGTTCCAGGTCACGGCGCCCGCGATGATCGCGGTCGGCGACACCGAGGAGGAGCTGACGAAGGCCATCGCCTCGGTGAAGGAGCGCCTCGCGTTCTACGGCTCGACCCCGGCGTACCGGCCGCCGCTGGAGCTCCACGGCTGGGGCGACCTCCAGGACGACCTCAACCTCCTCAGCAAGCGCGGCGCGTGGGACGAGATGACGGCCCTGATCAGTGACGAGGTGCTCCACGAGTTCGCGGCCGTCGGGACGCCCGAGGAGGCGATCGACGAGGTCCTCCGCCGCTACGGCGACACGTGCAGCCGGATCACCGTCCCCGTCCCCGAGGGTGCGGACCCCGAGCGTTGGCGGGGCCTGTTCGAACGGCTGCGGCAGGGGTAACGTCCCGCGTGCCGGCGGCACCGCCGCGGCGCCTTGGAGGGGGCGCCCCGGACGACCGTCGGCGCCCCGACGACCACCCGCCGCCCGCCCCGGGCGGCCCGCACCGAGGACCACCGAGATGGCCGACCGACCGCCCCTCCCCCCGTTCACCGCCGAGACCGCCGCGAAGAAGGTGCAGGCGGCCGAGGACGGCTGGAACACCCGCGATCCGCAGAAGGTCGCGCTCGCGTACACCGAGGACTCCGTCTGGCGCAACCGCGACACGTTCCTCCAGGGCCGCGCCCAGATCGTCGCCTTCCTCACCGACAAGTGGGAGCGCGAGCAGGACTACGCGCTGCGCAAGGCGCTCTGGTCGTTCACGGACGACCGGATCGCCGTGCGCTTCCAGTACGAGTGGCACGACGCCGACGGGCGGTTCTTCCGCAGCTACGGCAACGAGCTCTGGGAGTTCGACGCCCACGGCCTGATGGCGCGCCGCGAGGCCAGCATCAACGACGTTCCGATCGCGGAGTCCGACCGCAGGATCCTCGGCCCGCGCCCCGAGAGCGAGCACGGCCTCGAGCTGCCGCTGGGCTGAGCCCGGGACGTCATCCCTTCTCCGTCGCCGGTTCCTCCCTTGGGATGATGACCCCCGGGACCGGCGTCCCTACGGTGGTACCGCGACGCGCCACGGCCGCGCGTCCGCCCGTACCCCGAGGGAGCATCGATGAGAGACGCACAACCGGTCACCCGGCCACTGAACGAGACCGCCCAGGACTTCTTCACCTACGGCAGCTGGATCATCGCGATCGCGGTGCTGGCGTTCACGCTGGTGCTGTGGCGCCGGCACAAGACGCCGTTCTACTTCCTCATCGTCGCCGCATCGATGGTCGCCGCCTTCGGCGAGCCGCTGTACGACGAGATGATGAAGCTCTACTTCTACACCGTGAACCACGACGGTCAGAGCGTCATCCAGTCGCACTTCACGGCGTTCGACGTCCCCCAGCCGGTCTGGACGCACAGCGGGTACGCGATCCTCTACGGCCTGCCCGCCGTCTACATCGTGCGGATGATCCACGCCGGCACGATGACGAAGAAGAAGCTCTACATCGTCGCCTGCTTCTCGCTGCTCGAGTCCTGCGCGTTCGAGATCATCGGCACCAGCTCCGGCGCCTACACGTACTGGGGCCCGCACGTCTTCCGCATCGCGGAGTACCCGCTGGTCATCGGCATGCTCGAGATGGCCCAGGTCATGCTCTTCGCCGTCCTCGCCGCGGAGCTCTACAAGCGGATCCGCGAGCCGTGGCAGATGCTCGGCGTCTTCCTGCTGTTCCCGATCACGTTCGTCGGCGCCAACTACGGCGGCGGCATGGCGATGATCGTCGGCATCCACGCCGAGAACACGAACGAGTTCATCCGCTACACCACGACACTGCTGAGCATGGGCTGCGCCGTCCTGATCGTCCGGATGGTCGCCTCGTTCCTGCCCGACGCGGCCACGAAGACCGCCGAGTCGCCCAGCGTCGCCACCGTCGCCGGCCGGCAGCGCGAGGCCGTCGCCGCCGACTGACGTCGCCCGGCCGGTGGCCCCTCGGGGTCATCGGCCGTTCGCGCCAACCGGGCCGCCGTATAGTGCGGCCAGGATGGACGCCGAAGGCCATGCGGCCGCCACGGGCGACCGCCACGGGACCGTCGCCGGCGAGCTCGATGCGCTGCGCGGGGTCCTCGACGACGTCGAACGGACGCTCGCCGTCGCGCCGACGGACGACGCCACCGGCTACGCCTCGCTCGCGCCGTCCCTGGACGACGTCGACGCCCGCGCACGCCGGACCCTCCTCGCCGCGTCCGACCGGCCGCCCGCGGACGTCGCGGTGGCCGCCGCGGCGCTCTCCCGGAGCACCCGGCTCCGCGGCGTGCTCACCCGGCGCGAGACCGACGCCCGGCTCGCCGCGCTGCGCCGCGTGCACGACGCGCTCGGTCGCCTGGAGGACGCGGGGTCCGTCGACGAGCTGCTCCCCCGTGCCGCCGCAGAGCTCGCGACCGCCTGCGGGTTCGACCGCACCGTGATCTCGCGGCGCCGGGGCGCGACGTGGCGGGCCGAGGCCGTGTGGTTCTCGCCCGACCTCGACGCGGAGACGTCCGCCGCGACCGAGCGCTACCTCCGCGAGACCTGGATCCCGATCGGGCCGAAGGCGCTCGAGGCCGACCTCGTCCGCCGCCGCGCCCCCGACCTCGTGATGGCGGGTGATCCACGGACGACCCCGGAACTCATGAGCGTCTCCGGCAGCCCCGGCTACGTCGCAGCCCCGGTGATGCCGACCGGCACGGTCATCGGGTTCCTCCAGGCCGACCGGCTGGACCGCACGGTCACCGCGCTGGACCGCGACGTGCTGTGGACGTTCGCCGAGGGCTTCGGGTTCGTCTTCGAGCGCGTCGCGCTCGGCGAGCGGCTCGACACGCAGCTCGCCCGCGTCCGGACGGCGTTCCGCACCGCCGAGCAGGGCCTGATGGCGCTGTCGGCCGCGGAGCGCGACGTGTTCCGCCGTGCCCGGCCCCCGGCGGACAACCCGCCCGACCTCGCCGGCGCACCGCTGACCGGACGGGAGCGCGAGATCCTCGACCTGATGGTCACGGGCGCCACCAACGCCGAGATCGCAGAGCGCCTCGTCGTCGGCGAGACGACCGTGAAGTCCCACGTGCACGTCGTCCTGCGCAAGCTGGGCGCCGCGAGCCGGGCGGACGCGGTCGCCCGGCACCTGCGGACGCCCCGGACCCCGCCGGCGCCCCGGTGACGCGCTCCCTGGAACGGCGGGCGGAGGAGCTGCTCGGCCCGGACCCCGCCGGACCCGGGGCGACGGGTACCGCCTCGGCCCGGGCCGACCGGCTCGTGGCCCGGATCGCCGACGCCCTGCACGAGCGTCGCGACGTCACCGCGCTGGCCCGCCTCGCGCTCGACGCCCACGACCACGCGCTCGACGCGCACGCGCGGGAGGCCGCCACCGCGCGGGCACGCGTGGCGGCGTGCGAGCGCGGCCTGTCGCGCATGCGGACCATCGCCACGGCCGCGGAGCTCCTCGACGCGGTCTGCGACGAGGTCGCCGACGCCTGCGGGTTCGCGCGCGTGCTGCTCTCCCGTGTCGACGACGACACCTGGTCGCCCTGGATGGTGAACGCCGCGGTCCGCGACGTCGCGTGGTGGCGGGCATGGGACCAGCGTCCGATCCCGGTCGCCGAGGTGCCGTTCGAGGCCGGCCTCGTCGCCGAGCACCGTCCCGGCCTCGTCACCGACACGTCCGACGCCCGTGCGCACCGCTTCTTCCACGAGGGGCGCTCCCCCTCCTACGTCGCGGCACCGATCGCGGCGTCGGGCACCGTCGTCGGCTTCCTCCACGCCGACCACGGCACGGACGTCCTGTGCGACGCCACCGACCGCGACCTCCTGTGGATGTTCGCCGAGGGCTTCGCCCATCTGTTCGAGCGCGCGGCCCTGACGGAGAGCATGCGCCACCAGCGGGAGGAGGTCCGGGAGATCCTGGCCGTCGTCGACGCCGCGATGGCGTCCATGACGGAGACGGAGCTCCGGCTCGCCCGCCCCGGGGCGACGGACGACGAGCCCGCGGACGCCGCCCCCCCGGCGCACGACCGGGCGGACCGGCTCGCGACGCTGACGCCCCGCGAGCACGAGGTGCTCGCGATGATCGTGTCAGGCGCCCGCAACGCCGACATCGGCCGCGAGCTCGCGATCTCGGACGCGACCGTCAAGACGCACGTCCGGCGGGTGCTCGCGAAGCTCGGCGTCCGGAACCGCACGCAGGCGATCTCCTGGGCGATGCGCGGCTGAGGCAGACTGGGCGCATGCCCAAGCTCCTGCCCGCCGACGAGGCGTTCCTGACCACCGCGCCGGCCATCTACGCCGAGACGTTCGACATCGCCCTCCCGGCGTCGGAGGTCTGGGCGCAGATCACGGCGGACGATCCGCTCGCGTGGTGCAGCCTGCTGAAGGGCCGGTGGACGTCGGAGCGCCCGTTCGGCGTCGGCACCACCCGACAGATGCGGGTCGCGGGCCTCGCGAAGGTGCAGGAGCACTTCTTCGTGTGGGAGGAGGGCCGTCGGAAGGCGTTCTACCTGACCTCCGCGAACGTCCCGGTCTTCGAGCGCCTCGCGGAGGACTACGTCGTCGAGCCCGCCGGCGACGACCGCTGCACGTTCACGTGGACGATCGCGGTCGAGCCGTCGGCGATCGGGAAGGCCGGCGGTCCGCTGAACAGCTTCCTCTTCGGCCGTTGCTTCAAGGACACGCGGAAGCACTTCCCGAAGCCCTAGCGCCCCCGGACGCAGCGACGCCCGGGACGTCTCGTCCCGGGCGCAGATCCGCCGTGCGTCCTTGCCCGCCGGCGACGGTGCGCGAACGGCCCGTCACATCGGCCGGAACGGGCGCCCTACTTCACGACCTCGTTGGGCGAGTCGTCCCGCTTGACCTCCTTGTAGCCGCTGGCGGTGTTGCTCGGATCCACGAGACCACCCGGCTTGCGGTAGATGTTCTGCGTCTCCTTCGTGATCTTCGCCAGCGGGCTGTTCTCGCCGTTGAGCAGCGGCCTGAGGATGTCGGACGCACCCGTGGGCAAGGCCGTCAAGGCCGTCTGGAGGTCGAACACGCAGTTGCAGCGCGCGGTCTTCCCCAGCTTGTCGAACGTGTAGGCGGAGCTCCAGTTCTCGACGAAGCTGATGACCTCGCGATCGTACGGCTTCGCGAAGCCCGTCATCGGGCCCAGCTCGCGGAGGAAACCCTCGGCCTTGGGGACCGTCGCCGTGCCGGTGTCCGCGAACGTCGGCAGCGTGGTGAGCGCCGGATTGACGTTCTTGAACAGCGCCGGCAGCGAGTCCGTCAGGCGCCGCGCACGCGCGGCGGTCGGGCGGAGCTTCGTCAGGACCGGCTTGAGGTCCTGCAACGCGACCTTCAGGTCGGTGACCGTCGGGGTGGACTTGTTCGCGAACGTCTGCAGGTTGGACACCGTCGAGCGCGCCTGACGGAGCGTCGGCGGGATCGCGGAGAACGCCTCGTACGCCGCCTGGTCCCGTGCGGCGACGGCGTTCACGGTGGTCCGCAGGCTGCTGGCCAGCGTCCGCAGGTCGCCGGTGCGGTTGGCGATGGCACCCATGACGACGCCGGTGTTGCCGACGAGCCGGGCGATCTGGCCGCGCTGCTTGTTCAGCACGTCCAGCAGGGCGGAGCCGTCCTCGGACAGCGGGGCGACGCGGTCGAACAGCTCGTTGATGTCCTGACCTCGACCCTTGGTCGAGTCGCCGAGCGCCTGGAAGTTCTTCGACACGTTCCGCCGGGTCTTCGGGTTCAGCGTGTTGAGGACCTTGTCGATCGGCACCGACTCCTTCTGTGCCGCGACCGTCAGCGTGCCACCGTCGGCGATCTGCGACGACTTCGCCGTACCGGGCGTGAGGTCGATGTAGTTCTCGCCGACGAGGGTCTTCTGGCGGACCAGGATCTTCGCGTCGCGGTAGATCGGCGCGTACTTCTTCTTGATCTCGAGGACCATCTTCACCCGGTTGTCGGGCGTGTTCTCGATGTCACCGACCTCGCCGATCTGCACCCCCGCCGCGCGGACGTCGGCGTGCTTGAGCACCTGCTGCGAGTCCGTGAGGATCGCGGTCACCTTGTACGGCTTCTCCTCGAGCGGCAGCTTGCCGCCGGCCGTCTTGTAGAAGTAGCCGAGGATCGCGAGACCGCCGACCAGGATCAGCAGCAGCACGAACGACTTCGCCGCCAGGTTCGGGGTCTTCATTACTTCTGCTCCTGACTCACCGCATCGCTACGCGACGGGATCGGGGTGAACGTGCCGTAGTTGGCCGTCGTGATCTGCTCGGGGTTGGAGAAGCACGGCTGCACGATCCCGAACTTGTCGAAGCCGGTCTTCTCCTGACCGTTGCCGACCGTCCCGCCGAGATCCACCGTCGCCAGGGCCCGGGCGTCGGCCGAGAGGCTGCCGTTCGGATCCTGCGCCCCGCCGTTGCCCGAGTACTTGAGCAGCGACGGGTAGCGCTCGGTGATCATCCCCACGGCGGGGAGGCACGGCTTGAGCAGGTCGGTGCCGTGATTGAGCTGCTTGAACTGTCCGACGAGCGGCGTCAACGCGGCTTGGCCGTTGGACGAGGTCCTGCGCAGCTCGCGGGCGAGCGGCCGCAGGGCCGTGACCGAGGGCCGCAACGAGCGGACCGGGGGCGTGGCCTCGGTGGAGAACGCCGACAGGCTGTCGAGGCCCGAGGGCAGCTGCTTTGCGACCGGCTTCAGCGACGTCAGCGCCTTGTCCAGCGGGTCCGTCGTCGCCCGGAGGTTCGCGAACGTCGCCTGCGCGTTCTGCAACGTGCCCGGCAGCTGGGCGATGGTGGAGTTCAGCGTCGAGCTGTGCTGGGCCAGCTCGCCGAGGATCTTGCCACCGTTGGTCACGAAGCCGGAGATCTGCTGGTTGCGCGTCGCCAGGGTCGTTGTCAGGTCACCGAGATTGCTGATCAGGCGGGCGGTGTTCTTCTTGCGCTCCTGCAGGGCGTCACCCAGGTTGGCGGCGGCCCGCAGGAACGGGGCGAGCTCCTCGAAGCCCTCGCGCAACTTCTGGCCGCGATCGCGGGTGCCGGCACCGAGCTGCGTCAGCAGCTGCGAGAACCGCGCCCGCGTGTCGTCGTCCAGCACGTTCAGCACGCGGCCGGTCTCGACCTGCGACTTGGTGTTGGCCTGCGACAGGATCTGGTCCTTGCCCAGCTCCGGCTTGTCCTTGCTGCCACGGGAGAGGATGTCGACGTACTCGTCCTCGAGGGCCGTGACCGGCCGGATGACGATCTTCGCGTCCGTGTGGAGCGGGGCGTACTTCTTCTCGAGGTTGATGGTCATGACGGCGCGGCCGTCCTTGAGCTCGGTGTCCTTCACCGACCCGGCCTTCACGCCGGCGATCCGCAGCTCGACGCGGCCCGGGGTGATCCCCTTCACGCTCTCGAACCCGACCTTGTACGGCTTGTAGGAGACCCACGGCTTGTCGCCGGCCAGGTTCGTGACGACCTGGACCGCCGCGAAGATGCCCGCGAAGATCAGGAGGACGAAGAGGAGCGTCGGACCTGCAGCTCGCTTGAGCTCCAGGATGATCCGGTCGCGTCCGGCACTGCTGCTCCGGTCGGTCATCGCCCGGCCTCCGTCTTGGACTTCGCGTTCTTCTCACTCGTCTTGACGACGCTCTTCAGGAGCGAGTCGAGGTCGCCGGCGTTCTTCACGAACGCCTTCGACTTCGACTGCGCGACCGTCGGATTCTCGATGGAGACGTCCGTCGGGGCCACACCCGTGAGCAGGCCGGCGAAGATGCGCGTCAACCCGTCGCACTGGATCTTCTTGTCGAGCGGGACCGTCGGATCGGTCAGCAGCGTCGTGCACGGCGAGATGGCGGGGATCGAGCCGTCACCTGCGCCGGCCTCGAAGTTCGCCGTCGTCGTGATCGTGTCGGCCTTGCCGACCGCGCTGTTGATCGAGGCAAGCGCCGGCCCGATCATCGTGTAGTTCCTCCTGCCCGAGTCGACGCCCTTGGTCCGCAGCCACGGCAGGATCGGGTAGACGGCGTCATCGAGCACCGGGTTGGCGGTCGCCATCAGGTTGTTCCCGGAGGTGGTCAGCTTCAGCAGGTCCTGGACCGCGGGCTTCAGGGCACGAACCGTCGGCTTGGCGTCTGCCAGGAGCGGGGTCGCTGCCGTCAGGAGCGTGCGGGCGTTGTCCGCGGTGCCCGGGAGCTTCCGAACGCCGGGACGCAGTTGCTGGGCGACCGGGTCGAGCGTGTCGAGCGTCTGCCGCAGGCGCGCCATCGTCAGTCGTGTCTCGGACAGGGCGCCCGGGGCGGTGCTGAGCGTGGACTGGAGGTCCTGCGATCGCGCGGCCGTCACGCCGAGCGCGACGTTCCCGTTGTCGATCAGGTTGCCGAGCTCGACCTCGCTCTTCGCCAAGGCGCCGAAGACACGGCTGGTGCCGACGATCATCTTCTGGAGGTCGCCGTCCTGCTGTCCGCGCAGGGAGTTCAGTCCGGCGCCGAGCTTGTTGACCGCGGGACCGAGGTTCTTGACGGTCTCCTTGTAGGCCTTGGCAGAGCCGAAGCCCTTGTCGAACTCGGTGATGATCGTCTTGACGGCCTTCTGTCCGTCGGCGTCGAGCGGGTCGAGCGCCTGGTCGAGCTCGGTCTGCGTCGTGGTGCGCGACGTCGGGATGGGGTCGGACTCGGCGAGCTTCGGCGCGCTGTTCGAGCCGGGCTGGAGGTCGACGTAGAGGTTGCGTCCGAGGACCGTCCGCCAGCGGAAGTCCGCCCGGGCGTCCTGGTGGACCGTGACGCCCTTGCCCTTCTCGACGAGCATCGTCACCTTCACGCCGCGCCCGTCGGGGCCGCGCTCGATCTTCGTGACGCTCCCGACGTCGACGCCCTTCACCCGGACCGGCGTCGTGCCCTTGCGGATGTTGATGCCGTTGGTCACGTAGGCCGTGATCTTCTGCCCGGACTTGCCGAAGCCCTGGTAGGCGGGCCGCGCGTAGAGGACGACCAGCAGGATCACGACCAGCACCACGAAGATCGCGCCGTTGCGGATGTTCTTCGGCTTGTGCTGACCGGGCCGGATCTCGAACATGCCGCGTCCGCCGCGGCGCTTGTTTCCACGAGAGCTCATCGGACGAACGGGAAGGTCGGGGAGTAGGTCAGGCCCGCGGCGGACTCGGCGACCCGTGCGCCGGCCGGACCGGCCTCACCGTGCCCGTCCACGCAGGGACCGGGGTACGGGATCGAGCTGGCGCCACCGGTACGCGGCACGCCGTCGTTCGAGGCGCCGGCGATCAGGTCGAGCGGGTTCTCCGTGACGGTGAACCGCACCGTATTGGACGCGCCGTCGCGGTACTTCAGCCACTCCGACCATCCGTTGAAGGTCGCCGGGATCGCACAGGCGTGCTGTGCGAGCCTGTTGAGGATCGGCCGGACGTCGTCGATCGGCTTGTTGATCCGGGGCAGCTGGGGCTGGACCGTCTGGAGCAACGACACCGTCGGGTCGACCGCGCCCTTGGCGAGGTTCAGGGTGGTCTTGGCCTGCCGGAGCGCCGGTCGGGCGCCCTTGGCGAGACGGGTGGTCTCGCGCAGCGCGGCCGGGGCCTGCTGCAGCGCCGGCCGGCCGTCGCGGGCCAGGCCGTCGACCGCCGCGACGAGGCGGTCGATCTGCGGCAGTTGGTTGCGCAGCTGGTTCATCGTGGCCGGGGTCTCCTGGAGCGTCTCTTTGATGCCGGTGTCACCGAACGGCTTCAGCGCCTTCTGCGCGGGCTCCGCCAGGGCGGCGATGTCCTTGCTCGCCCCGTCGAAGGCCCCGACGCCACCCGCGGTGTTGCGGATGAACCTGGCGGTGATGCCCGCCCGGTCGTTCAGCGGCTTGGCCAGCGTCTGCACGTCCTTGAGGAGCGGCGTCAGCTTGCGGAGGGCGAGGTTGATGCTGTCGCCATTGCCGTCGGCGCCCTCGCCCAACTCGTTCAGGAAGGTCTGCGCCTTCGTGCGCGTCGTCGGGTCGAGCGTGCCGAGGACCTGGTCCAGCGCCACGTTCGGCGTCTGGTTGGTGGTCTTCAGGAGCCCGCCGTCGGGGAGGTCGGTGCCCTTCGTCCCCGGGATGATCTCGAGGTAGCGGACACCGACGGCGGAGCGCAGGCGGACCTGGAGCTTGGAGTCGCTCTTCAGCGGCCCGAACTTCTTGTCGATCCGGATGTCGACGAGCGCCTTGCCGTCCTTCACGCGCGGCTTGAGGATCTGGCCGGCGCGCAGGCCGCCGATCCTGACCTCGTAGTGGTTCGACAGGTTGTCGGCCTGGGTGAACTCGGCCTTCAGGTTGTAGTACTGCCGACCCGGGACGGTCTCCGCCGCCCGATAGCCGATCGCCGACGCGACCGCCAGGATCACGATCGCGATCCCGCCGATCAGCAGCGTGCTGCCGCGCCCGCGGCGCCGACCGGCGGCGCGGCGGCCCGGGGTTCTCACCGTACGAGGGCTCATGGCTTCAGGAGGTTGTTGAGGAGACCCGAGACGCCACCGGCGCCCGGCTGATCTTTCGTCCCGGCGTTGCCGCCGAGCAGACCCGAGACCCCGTCGACGAGACCGCCGAGGAGACCCTTGTCCTGGGTGGACGTGGCGGGACTACTCCCCGTCGTCGTCGGGTTCGATGTCGTCGGGGGCGGCGTCGCAGCCCGTTGCTGCGGAGCCGGGGTCTTCGTCGTCGGCGCCGACTTCGTCTGGGTCTTGCCGGACTTCGGGGTCGTGTTGTCCGTCTGCGTCCCGCCGATGTCGGGGCGGTTCAGGAGCGACTGGAAGATCGACTTGACGGTCGAGGAGTTGATCGCGAGCGCCACCTTCGCCTGACGGCCGAGACGATCGCCGGTCTTCAGCCACAACCCGAGCTGCTGCACCATCCAGAGCGCGTCCTCGAAGGACCGCTCGTCGAACTTGTCGAGCGTCGGCTTGAGGTCCGACGAGAACTGCTTGACGTTCGCCAGGGTCGGCGTCAGCGCCTGGAGCGGCGGGGTCGCCTTCTTCCCGAGCTTCGTCAGCGACGGAGCGGCGGACTTGGCGGCCTTCAGGCTCTGGCGGGCCGACTCCTCGAAGCCTGGGAGGGCCTCGAGCGTGTCCTTCAGCGGACCGGCGGTCCGCTGCAGGTCGACCGACGCCGGGCGCAGGTCCGTGGAGGCGATGCGCAGCCTGCTGAGCGTCGTGTTCAGTGCCGCGAGGCCGGCCGGCGCGGAATCCAGCGTGGCGCCGAGCTCCTCGCGACGGGTCGCGAGGCTGCCAAGGGTGTCCTGGGCCTGCGTGATGAGGTCGGCCAGCTGGTCCCGCTTCGGGCTCACGGTCGCGGTGAGCGAGTCGCCGCGGGCCAGGAGGGTCTTGAGCGACGCGTCCTCCGTGTTGATCTCGGACACGAGCTGCCGCGCGTCGTCCAGCGACGCGGGCATGGCGTCCAGCAGCTTCGCGAGGTCCTTGCCCTGGTCGCCCAGCGCGATGCCGAACTCGTTGACCAGCACCTTGATGCGGGTCCGCGTGTCGCCGTCGAACGTGTTGATCACGTCGTCGAGCTCGACCGGCAGCTTGACCTTCGACTCCGCGATCTGGAAGCCCTTGGGCGCCGGATCCTTGAGGTTGCCGACCTCGAGGGCGACGTAGCGCTCACCGAGGAGGTCGGTCGGCCGGATCTTGATCGACGCGTCCTTCCCGATCGGCCAGGCGTCCTTGTCGAGCTTCATCTTCACGATCGCGGTGTCGCGACCCGTGATCTTCAGGTCCTCGACGCTCCCGCCCGGGACGCCGCCGATCTTCACCGACGAGTGCTTGCGCAGACCGCCGGCGTTCGGCATCTCCGCGGTGATCGTCCGGTCGTCGTTGCCCTTGGTGAGCAGCAGGAACGCTGCGATCACCACGACCGCCACCAGGGCGCCCGTCACCACCTTGCGGGGGTTCACTTGATCACCTCAGAATCCTTCGACGGGTCCAGGACGTCTGGAGTGATCCCGCACTGGGGCTGCCAGATCGGCTTGCCGACGCCGTAGCCGGCGGGGCGCGGGTAGGCGTACTTCTTGCCCGTGAGAGCCACGAACGCGCCCGGATCGACCGGGTTGGAGTGCAACGAGAACGCGGACGCGTTGACGCGGGCGCGGATGCCGTGCTGACGCCAGAACCCGTTCTCGTCCTTCCGCCCGTGGTACGGGTACGGCCCGCCGACGGCCTTCGCGTCCGCGTCGTCGTTCGGGTCCACGCGGATGTACGACGATGCCCAGCTGCCGAAGCCGCCGAGTGCGCTGATGATGTCCGGGGTGTACGGCCGCACGCAGTCGAGCATCGGTGTGGCCTCCTTCGTCACGCGGCCCACCTTGTTCAGGAACGGCGTGCCATTGGTGAGGAGAGTGTTGAGCTCGGGCGCGACCTTGGTCGTCGTCCGCACGGTCGAGAGCGCCGCGGGGACGATCGAGGACAGGTTCTGCAGCGCGGGCGTCGCGGCCTTGGCGAGCGGGCGGATCTTCTTCGCGCCCGGCTTCAGGTCGTCGACGAGCTGCTGGAGGCCGCCGAGGCTGCCGTCCACGCGCCGGAGGGTCGTGCGGGTCTCGCCGAGCGCCGACGGGATGCCGTCGAGCGTCTGCTGGACCTGCGTCGACCGGGCGGCGAACGCCTGGAAGGTGCGGGAGGACACGGTGACGAGGTCCTGGACCTGCCCCGAGCGGGCGGCGAGGATCTTCGTCAGGCGGTCGGCGTTCGTGATCAGGCCGGACAGCGCGACGCTGTCGCCGCCGAGGTCCTTGAGGAACCCGTCGATCTGCTTGAGGCCCTCGGGCGTGGAGGCGAGCGAGTCGTTGGTGTCCTGCTCGGACCCCGACAGCGCCCGGTCCATCTTCTGCGTCAGGTCCGTGACGGACTGCCGCGTCTTGCCGTTGAGCGTGTTGAGCACCGCGTCGATGTCGACCGCGGGACGCGTGTCCTTCGTGGCGATGATGCCGCCCTCGGGGAGGTCCTTGCCGCCCTTCGGCCCGAGCTGCAGGTCGACGCGCCTGGTACCGGAACCGATCGTGGTGCCGTACCGGGAGGTCGCCGTCGTGCCCTGCGGGATCGGCCAGTAGTCGTCCGAGATGCCCATCTCGACGACCGCGCGGCCGTCCTTGTACTCGACGTCGGAGATCTTGCCGGCGTCACGGCCGTCGATCGCGACGTCCTGACCCGGGCGGAGGTTGAAGGCGGTCGGGAACGCCGCCTTGATGTGGTGCGGCTCTGACCGGGTCCCGATGACCCAGATCACGAACCACACGAGGACGGCAGCGCCGATGATGGACCACGGGTGGCCGACGAGCCACCGGCCGCCTCGCACCGCGGGATTTGGGCCGCGCCGGCCCGACGCCTGGGCTCGAACCTTGGTGCGGTTCGGGCCCAGCTTGCGCAGGGGCGTACGCGTGTTGTCCTGATCAGACACGACTGTTCAGCCTCCGACGGGCAGCTTGGAATCGGCGCCCCAGAAGAGGATCGTGAAGCCCTCGTTGAGCACCATCGTCAGGATCAGCGCGACGACCATCGATCTCGCGGTCGCCTCACCGACCCCCACGGGACCGCCCTTGGCGTTGATCCCGTAATACATCGCCGCGATCACGATCGCGACCCACATCACCAACGTCTTCAGATAACTGAAGATCACGCTCGGTGCGTCAGTGAACGCCCAGTGCACCGATTCCCATGCTCCTCGGGAGATCTCGCCGATCTGGAACAAGATGACGAACACCTCACCGAGGTAGAACAGCACCAGACCACTGATGAAGATCGGCAGCGACACGAGGATGTTCGCCAAGAGGCGGGTGCCGACGAGGTAGCGCATCGGGTTGATCCCCAGCGACTCCATCGCGTCGATCTCCTCGTTGATCCGCATCGATCCCAGCTCGGCGACGTAGCCGCAACCGATCTTCGCGCCGATCATGTACGCGAACATGAACGGTGTCGCCTCACGCACCGGACAGATCGCCGAGAACACCCCGGCATACGACGAGGCGCCGTAGCCGCGGAGGACGTAGACGGCTTCGTTGCCGCACGTCAGTCCGAACGTGAACTGCATCGCCCACAACACCATCGCGGACCCGGTGATGAGCAGCGCGACCTGCCGCATCATCTCCGCGGAGTACCGCAGCGTGCCGCGCAGCTCCAGGAACGACCGGCCCGCGAACGCACCGATCTGGCCGGCCTCCACGAGGATGTTGCGGACCGGATCGACGAACCCGCCGGCGAAGCGCTCCAGACCGGTCGGGGTGCCCTTGCGGCCCGCCCCTGCGGGCTGGTACGGCGCGGGAGAGTTTCCAGCTTCCATAGCTCTCAGCCCCTAACGGAGTGTCGCGGTCTCCGGGAACGCACCAAGAAGCAGCGAGTTCAGGAGATAGTTGTAGATGTAGATCGCCGAGAACGAGATCACGACGGCCTGGTTGACGGCCTTGCCGACACCAGCCGCGCCACCCTTGGCGTTCATGCCCTTGTAACAGCAGACCACGGCGATGATGAACCCGAACGTCAGGACCTTCAGCGTGTTGAACACGACCTCAGCGATCGTGAAGTTCGACGCGAACGTCGACGTGTACCCCGCGACCGTCTCGTCCCACACCAGGATGTTCGCCAACAGCTGCCCGATGATCGAAACAGCCGTGTTCCAGTAGTTGAACATCACCGTCATCACCCCGAGGGCGATGAACCGCGGGACGAGCAGGACCTTCACGAGGTCGGTACCGAGCACCGCGAGGGCGTCGAGCTCGTCACGAACCTTGCGGGCACCGAGGTCCGCGCAGATCGCCGTGCCGGCGACACCCGCGACGACCATCCCGTTGATCCACGTCGCCAGCTCACGCACCGACGCCATCACCGAGAACGCACCCAGACGATCCGTCGTCGCAAGCGTCGACAACAGCGAACCACCCGAGATACCAGGCGCGCCATACGCGAACACCAGCGTGCAGAACAAGCACGGCAAGAACGCCTTCTTCGTCACCAACCACGACTGCTCGATGAACTCGCCACCCCAGTTGTACGGCGGCGAGATCGCAGACTTCATCACCTGCAACGTCAACAACGTCATCCCGGTGAGCTGCTCCACCCAGCCAAGCGGGCCAGGCAGACCCTTCGGCGGCTTCGGCGCCTCACGCAGGCCACCTGGGAGGGTGCCGCGCTCGCGCGTCGTTCCGGGACCGATTCCGGTCGTCGTCGACATCAGATGGTCCCTCCGTTCAAGATCGTCATGCGCAGGTGAGTCCTCGTGTTCTGAAACGGGTCGTGTGACCGGTTTCGCACTGAGGGATGACCGTACGGGGACGTCCAGGGGGAAGCCATCCTCCCGAGGACCAGTCTCTCTCCTCCTCGATGCCTGGACATTCAGGAACGGCTTATGGCCGGAATTGGCCACATCGACAAAGGCAATCCCCCGACGGATATGTGTTTGTCCTCCTTCCTGCCTGAGTTTGGCCGTCTTGCTCGGAGGTCGTGTCCAGCGGCTTCGCGCTGCCTCGGCGTCCAGGAGGCCCGCCGCCTCTCCCCGTGGGACCCCCTCCTCCCCCCCTTCGACGGATCCCGTTCGCGGGACCGCGGGGGGCCCTGGGACCCGTTCCGGGACGTCCGCCCGGCCCGGACGTCGTCGGTCTCCGCCGCGCGCCGCGGGTGTCGCGACGCCGGCCGTGGCCCAGGCGACGGCCCGGACCATCGAGCACCCCGCCGCCCACCGAACTCGACGCCATCAGGCACCCTCGATCCCACCCGATCTACCCGAACGTCGACCTGAGGTTGATGGTTCTGGTGGTGGGGGGACGGAGACCGGGCGCCGCTGCACCGTGGCCCCGATCGCCGGTCACGTGTCGTCCCGCTCGAGATACCGACCGATCGCCTCGGCGCGGTTGACGGCACCCACCGCGCGGAGGATCGCGCTGACGTGACTCTTCACCGTCGGCACACCGACGACGAGGCGCTCGGCGATCTGCGCGTTCGACATGCCGAGGAGCATGAGGTCGAGCGTCTGCCGCTGGCGCGGGGTGAGCTCTGCCGGCGCCCGGGCATCCGTCCCGCTCGCGGATCTGCTCCGCACGACACCACCGCCGGCGGGCCGACCGAACGAGGCCTGCGCCGTGGACCGCTCGTCGTCGGGCCCGCGTTCGCCGACGGTCTCGCGCAGGCGTTCGACCGTGCGGTCGACGCTCAGCAGTCGCTCGTGCATCTCGAGCATCTCGAAGGCGTGCCCCAGCGCGCGGCCCATCCGCTCGACCGCCGCCACGTCCTCCGGCGTCGGCGCGGCCCCGTCGAACTCGGCGCGGAACAGCCCGCGGGCCCGTCCCCCGATGAACGTCGGGGCGATCACGCTCGCGGGGCGTGCCGCTCGGCCCTCCGCGGCCGCGATCGCCTCCACGACCGTCGGGCTGGCGGTGATGAACGCGGTCCGCTCGGCGGTGAGCTCGGCGAGGGCCGTCGGCAGGACGTCCGGCGCCGTCCGTCCGTCCCCCGACCCGCGGTCGGCCTCCCGGATCGGGGTCCACGTCCCGTCGTCGACGATGCCGACGGAGACCCGCGCCGCGCCGCACGCGTCGCACATGATCGGCGCGAGACGGTCCATGAGCTCTGCCACGCTCGCGCAGGCCCGGAGCTCCAGCAACCCGCGCTCGAACCCGTCGCGCCGGGCGACCGCCGCATCGCGGCCGGCCGCCCTGACCCGGTCGTCGAGGGCATCGGTGCGCGCCAGCAGGGACGACAGGGCGGCCCGGTCCGCCGGCGGGAGCTCCCCGCCCAGGGCCGCGGCGAGCCGCCCTCCCGCCGCGAGGAGCGCCGGCCCGCCGGACGCCGTGGCGACGTCCGGGGCGGGCAGCTCCCCCGGCTCCCCGGGGACGGCGGCCTCGACCTCGGCGAGCAGCCGGGCGACGGCCGCCCCGAGCCCGGTCGGCGCCGGGTCAGGCACCCTGCATCCCCTCCAGCCTGAGGAACCGCGCGACGGCCGCGCTCCGGCTCGTGACGTGCAGCTTGCGCAGGATGGTGCGCATGTGGCTCTTGACCGTCTCCTCGGAGACGGTCAGGCGCTGCGCGACGCCCGCGTTCGTCGCCCCGTGCGCCACGAGCTCCAGGATCTCGCGCTCGCGGGGGGTCAGCAGCGAGTCCCGCCGGGGCGCCACGGCGTTCCTCCGCGCGCCGCCGGGGTCGACGACCTCGAGCGCGACGTCGAACGCCGGGGCGCGCGTCCGGACGATCGCGGCGCGAGCGGCGTCCAGCTCGGCCTCGATGCGCCCCGTGCGGAGCGCGAGGGTCTCCTCGCTCGTCGCCCGGTCCAGGAGCCAGGCGAACAGCGTCGAGAACTCCGCGACGACCGCGCGGTCGTCGTCGTTCGCGCCCCGGCGCTGACCGATGCGGTCCGCGTGCAGGAGCCCGATCGCCTCGTTGCCGGGCACGATCGCCGCGCAGACGTACCCGGACGAGCCCGTGGCCTCGAGGATCGGCCGGAAGGTGCGCTTCTCGAGCGTCGCCCCCTCGACCAGCGCCGACGACCGCCGGCGCACCACCTCGGTCTCGGCCAGGGTGTTGCCGAGCGGGATCTCGTCGCCCTCGTCGAGGTACGCCTCGAGCCGCTGGGGGTCGGGGGCGACCGCGGGATCGGTGTGCAGGACGAGCGGGATCCATCGCGACCCGCGGACGGCCGAGGCGAGGACCCGGCTGAACCCCCCGACGACGCAGAGGAGCTCGACCGCCGCCGACACGAGGGCCGACGCCGGGCTCGTGGCGCGCAGCGTCTCCGTCGCGTCGCGCATCGCGTCGCGGACCACCGCGCGGACCTCGACGTCGGTCGCGTCCGCCGCGACGCGCTCGTCGAGCAGCCGCCCGTGGCGCGCGGACCACCGGTCCGGCCGGTCGGACGTCGCCAGCCCGGCCCGGCAGGCGGCCAGTGCCGCGTCCAGCTCCACCCGGTGCGTCGCGGGGAGGGTCCTGCGCACGGCGATGGCGTCCGCGCGCTCGCGGCGGCTCCGCACGAGCAGGTCGTCGACGGTGCGCGGGGTGTGCGCCGCGTGCGGGTCTGACGCGTCCGGGCCGGGATCCGTGGTGTCGCTGGGGGTGGTCATGCGGTGGTCCGGGCGCGGCGGGCGCTCGGCCGCCGCTCGCGGGACCGGACGTCCGCACGGTAGTCGGACGGCCGACCACCGCCGTCACCCGGCGGAGAGATCCGCCCCGCCCATGGGGGGTCAGGATGGCAGGCCGCCCGAGTGCCCGGGACGGCCTGCGGACCCGAGCCGCGTCCGGACGACACCACCCGCTCCTGCGGGAGGAGGCCCCTCCCCCCTGCAGGGCATCGATCTCCTCCCTTCGGGGGCTGCCGCAGCATCGAACCGCATGTCGCGGCGCCACGCAGCACGCGCTCCCGACCTCCGTCTCGACGCTCAGCGCGCGTGAAACTCCTGCACAACGTCGTACACTCGGCCGACGCGACGCCCCGCGCCGGCCGGAGCACAGGGAGGAGCCCGTCGCACCCCCCCTCCCCCCTGCCGATCGGCAGGCATGACTACCAAAGGGGGGTGCACACCCCTCCCCGGTCGGACGTCACGGACGCCGTGCGCCCCTAGGTTCGTGCTGACGGCACCCCGCGCCCAGGTTCGGGGGCCGCCGTGTGTGAGATCGCAACCCCTCGCGACGACCTCCGGGATCCACCTTGACCACGACCACGAAGCCCGCCTCCCTCACCGCAGGCGCCACGAAGGACCGGCAATTCGCCGTCGCGCTCCGGCAGGCGGCCGAGGACCTCCTCCGAGCCGACACCGCGGACCAGGACGCCGACCAGGCCCGGCGCCTGATCGACGCGATGGACGCCACGCTCGATCGTCTGGGGACGACGCTCCTCTCGGTCCCGCTCGCGCCGCGCGCGTCGGCCGACCTCGCCGAGGAGATGATGGCGACCGGCGAGCTCCAGTCCCGGCTGCGCCGCCACGTCTCCGACCTCCGCCTGCACGTCCTGCGCCGCACGTACGAGTCGCTCGCGCGGATCAGGTCCGCGTCGTCGGTCGCCGAGCTCACGCGGATCGTCCCCGTCGAGCTGTGCTCCGCCTGCGGGTTCGACCGCGGGGTGATCTCGAGCGTCAACGGCTCCACGTGGGTGCCGTCGTCGCTCCACATCGCGGCGGGCGGGCACACCGACGCCGCCCGTCGCCTGCAGGAGCGGATCGGCCGCCTCCAGATCCCGCTCCGGCCGCCGCTGATCGAGGCCGAGCTCGTGCGCCGCGGGACCGCGGTCCTCGTCGACGACATCGACTCCGGCGAGCGGACCTACGAGCCGCTGATGGAGCTCGCGGACACGCAGGCCTACGTCGTCGCACCGATGACGATCGGCGGCCGGGTCGTGGGGTTCCTGCACGCCGACGCCAACTGGACCCGCCGCCCCCTGACCGAGGCCGACGTCGACAACATCCGCACGTTCGCGGCCGGCGTCGCGCTGGCGATCGAGCGGGCCGTGCTCCGCGAGCGCCTGGCCACGCAGCGCCGCAGGGTCACCGAGTCCTTCGACTCGACCACCGCCTCGATCGCGGACCTCTCCGAGGCCGACATCCGGCTCACCCGCCGCCTCGAGCGGCGCGAGCCCGACTCCGCGTCCGCCGCCGGCGGCATGGCGCGGATCGCCACGATCGACGCGGACGTCGCCCGCGACTCCCAGATCCACGGCATGCTCACCCCAAGGGAGCGCGACGTCCTCGAGCGTCTCGCCCGGGGGGCGACGAACGGCCAGATCGCCGACGAGCTCGTCGTCTGCGTCAGCACCGTCAAGTCGCACGTCAAGCACATCCTGCGCAAGCTGAAGGCGACGAACCGCGCCGAGGCGGTGTCCCGGTACATGCGCCTCGCCGACGACCAGCGGGTGGCGTCGTGAGCACCGTCGCGACGACGTCCCGCAGCACCCCGGCGCCGACGAGCGCCGTCGGCTGGCGCCGGCGGGAGGTCGAGCTCGCCGCCCGCGCGACCGAGCTCCACGGCGCCGCCGTCGAGATCCTCGGCGCCGACGCCGACGGGATGCCGGCCCTCGACGAGGCGCGGCCGTGGCGGACCGCGAGCGTGGTCACCGGCATGCTGCGGAGCTGCATCGAGGCGATGCGCAGCGCGCCGCAGCCGGACGAGCCCGAGGTCCACGCCGTCTGCCTCGTCGTCCCGGACCTCCAGCGCCTGGCCTCGGAGATCATCGAGCACAACGTCCACCTCCGCGGCCGCCGCCTGGCCGAGTGCGAGGACGGGCTCTCCCGCCTGCAGTCGCTGCCGTCCTCGGGCGACCTGATCGACCAGACGTGCGAGGTCCTCGCGCGGCGCTGCGGGTTCGGCCGGGCGATGCTCTCCCGCGTCGAGGGCGACAGCTGGCGCCCCTGGACGGGCCACTTCGCCGCCGACGGGTCGGTGCCGCCGTGGTTCCACGACTGGGTCAACCGGAAGATCCCGCTGGGGACCGACTCGATCGAGTCGCAGACCGTGCGGGAGCGGACGCCCGCCATCGCGCACGCCACGGTGTCGGGCTCGGTGCTCGGCTCGCTCCTGATCGACGCGAGCGGCGCGCGGTCGTACGTGGTCGCCCCGATCCTCGAGGGCGACGAGGTCGTCGGACTGCTGCACGCCGACCACCACCCGACGGACCGCCCGGTCGACGAGACCGACCGCAGCGTGCTCGAGCGCTACGCCGAGGGGTTCGCCCAGGTGTACGAGCGCGCCGTGCTCGCCGAGCGGCTCGACGACCAGCGCGACCGCGTCCGCGAGGCCCTCACCGCGACCAAGCGGATGATGGACGAGCTCAGCGCGTCGCCGATCACCCTCGGCGCGCCCGGTCAGGACCTCGCGACCCGCCCGATCGGTCCCGGGGCGCCCGCCGCGCCCGACCCGGCCTCGTTCGACGGGCTCACGCCGCGTGAGCGGGACGTGCTCGACCTGATGCTCACCGGTGCCGGCAACCACGCGATCGCGGAGCAGCTGGTGATCGCGCCGGGGACCGTGAAGTTCCACGTGCAGAACATCCTGCGCAAGCTCGGCGCCGTGAACCGCGCGCAGGCGATCGCGTCCTGCCTGAACCTCCACCCCGCACAGCAGGGCTGAGCGGGTCGGGCCGTGAACGGGTCCCGGGACCTGCGCACCGTGCTCGACGCCAGGCACCGGTGCGTGTCGGAGACGCTCTTCGGGGAGTCCGGGGGTCCGGCCGCCGGGGACCTCCACGAGCTCGGCAGCACACTGGCCCCGGTCGTCACGGGCTCGTTCCGCGGTCAGTGGTGGTGCGCGTGCCCGCCGCCCGCGAGCGCCGCGGTCGGCAGCCGCCCGACGAGGACCGCCGCCAGCGCCGTCGACAGCGGGACCGAGAGGACGAGCGCCGCGCTGCCGACCAGGGTCGAGACGATCGGCTCGGCCAGGCTCGCGTCGTTGATCGCGTCGCCGAACGACACGCCGTTGGCGGACGCCACGAGCAGCAGCGGGAGGGTCGCCCCGGCGTACGCGAGGACGAGGGTGTGGATCGTGGCGGCCAGGTGGTCGCGGCCGACGACGAACGCCTCGCGGTAGAGGGCCCGGGGCTGCAGCGCCGCGTTCGCGCGGTGCAGCGCGGCGACCGTCGACACCTGCGAGACGACGGTGTCGGTGAGCACGCCGAGCGCGCCGATCACCATGCCGGCGAGCAGGATCCCCTGGAGCGGCAGCTGCCCGCCGTTCTGCAGCGCGAAGCCGCCGAGGTCGCCTTCCTTGCCGTCGAGCCCCGCGAGGTCCGACCAGAGCGTCCCGAGGAGCCCCGCGGCGAGCAGCGACACGCCGATGCCCGTCACCGCCGCCAGGCTCTGCGCGGTCACCCCGTAGGTCAGCCCGGTGGTCACGAACATCACCGCCAGCGCGCCGACCGTCGCCACCAGGAGCGGCGGGTGCCCGTGGAGGATCGCCGGGACGAGCCAGAGGATCACGAGCGACAGGCTGAGCGCGGTGCCGACGAGCGCCAGCAGCCCGCGACCGCGCGCGACCACCGCCCCGAGGACGCCGAAGAGGATCGCGAGCCAGAGGAGCGGCGTCCGGCGGTCGACCCCGGAGAACGCGTAGACGGGCTCGCGGGCGCCGGACGAGGCGGACGTCCCGGGATCGTCCGCCGCGGTCGTGCCGGCGTCCCCGGCGTCACCCGGCGCCCCGGACGGGGCCCGCGTCGCCGGCGCCGTCTGGTCCGCCATCCGCACCCGTTGCCCACGGTCGAGCTCCGGACTGACCTCCGCGGGGCCGAGGACGACGTCGACGACCAGCCCGTCGTCCCGGCCCTCGTCGATCCGGACCTTCGCCGTCCGGCACCGCTGGTCGGTCGGCCCGCCGCAGGAGGCGGTGGCGACGGACTCGACCGTTCCGGCGACCGTCCGGACGCCGGCGCCCTGGACCGTCGGCCGCTCCCCGGACGGCCGCAGCGCCACCAGACCGACGACGGTGAGGAGCGCGACGAGGACGACGACGCCGACGAGGACCCGGCCCGGACGCGTGGAGACGATGGTGCGGAGCGCGGCGGCGCGCGGGCGGTCGGGCATCCCCGCTGGCTACGACGCCCGCGGTCGCGACCCTTCCGAGAATGGTTCTCATTCAGTCGACTGCAGCACCGCGTCGAGGCGCAGGGCGACGAGCAGCTCGGTCCGCCGGTGCGCCAGGACCGCGGGCAGCACGGACTCGGCGCGCCGGACGTGCTGCCGGACCGTGTTCTCGTGGACCCCGAGCGCCGCGGCCGCCGCGGCCTGGCTGCCGCAGGAGAGCCACGCGAGCAGCGAGCGCCGGACGCGGACGTCGTGCGGGTCCTCGCCTGCCAGGGGGCCGAGCTCCTCCGCGACGAAGTTCCGGGCCTGCCCCTCGTCGCGCAGCAGCAGGGCCTCGAGCCGCACGTCGGCGTACCAGCACGTGCAGGTGTCCCCGGTGGCCTCGACGACGACGCGGCGGACCCGCCGCGCCAGCAGCGCCTGGACCCGCGACCGCCGGAAGCCGTCGACGCCGCCGCCCGGCTCGCCGACCGCGACCGAGCCGGCGATCGTCGCGAGGTGCGCCCGGAGGCGGCCCATCGGCTCGTCCGCGAACCCGTCCGGGCGGCCGAGCCAGAGGACCCACGCACCGTCCTCCTCGTCGCGGACCGTCGTGGCGGTGGCGCCGGCGGCCTCGGCGATGCGGGCCGCAAGAGTCTCCCGGGGCACGCGGCCCTCCGGCTCGACCAGGACGGCGAGGTGCTCGGCGCCCAGCCGGTAGCCGAGCGTGGTGTCCCACCGCGGGTCGGCGGGGCCGTCGTCGGCGAGGAGCTCGTCGAGGACCGCCCGGCGCAGGTCGTCGACGCGACGCACCATGCTCGCCCGCGTCGCCTCGTAGCACGGGACGACGACCCCGAGCACGCGGTCGACGTACGCGAACAGCAGCCGTCCGGGCTCGCCGACGAGCGCCTGGAGGTCCTCCGGCCCCGGCGCCGCGACGGTGACCTCCTCGACCCAGGCGTCCCACAGCCGTCCCGCGCCGAGCCAGTAGGTGCGCTCCAGCGCGCTCAGCGGGATCCGGGCCTCCGCGGTCGCCCGCGCGAAGCCGAGCGCGTGGTCGGGCGAGACGTCCTCCAGCGTCGTCCGGCCGGCCCAGAGGTCGAGGATGGCCTCCACGTTCTCGCGGACGCACGACTGCAGGAGCGACCGGAACGCCGGGTCCTCCCCGCGCTCGGGGTAGACCTCGCGGGCGATCCCGGCGGCGATGGCGGCCGCGAGCGTCGCGGGCCGCATGGCGACGGTGACGGTCGCGGCGGAGGTGCTCGCGGACGGGGCGCGATCCAGGAGGTCCGTTCGCGCGTGCACGAGCAGACGCTACGCCCTCGGGACCCCCCGGGGCGATCTCTGATTCCACCAACGGGCCGCCGAACCGTTCTCCGCATCCGCCAACGGCGTGGGAATCCGACATCCGGAGGCGCCCCGAACCCGGCGATCCGACACGCGGATGTCGCTGTCCGCCTGGGACGGTCGCGGCAGTCCGGAGCCCCGCGCCGCCTTCTCGCGGCCGGGTCGTCCCGGAGGAGACCGAGCCCCGGGAGGGTCCGAGCGCCGACCGCGCGGAGGCCCACCCCCACCGAGGAGGAGACCATCATGGCCAAGCACCCCGTCGTCGTCTACGGCGCCAGCGGCTACACCGGCAGGCTGATCTGCGAGTACCTGCGCGAGCTGCGGATCCCGTTCACGGCCGCCGGCCGCAACGAGGAGCGCACCAAGAACGTCGTCGACCACATCCCGGGCGTGGCCGACACCGGCGTCTACGACGTCGTCGCCGTCGAGCACACCGTCGCGGGGCTCTCCGAGCTGTTCGAGGGCTCGAAGGTCGTCCTGAACACGGTCGGCCCCTTCGCCGACCTGGGCCACGAGGTCGTCGAGGCGTGCATCGCCACCGGCTGCCACTACCTCGACACCACCGGCGAGCAGAACTGGATGCTCTCGTCGCAGGAGCGCCACGCGGCGGCGATGGAGGAGAAGGGCCTCCTGCTCGCCCCCGGCATCGCGCAGATGTACACGACGGGCGAGATCGCGGCCGAGATCGCCCTCGAGGAGCCGGGCTACGAGACGCTCGACACCGTCATCCTCTGGAAGGGCGCGCCGACGACCGCCTCCACGGAGACGATCTTCTCCAACCTGCTCTCGACGGCGTACAAGCTCGAGGGTGGCGAGTACGTGGCGTGGGACAGCACGCCGCAGCTCCACGAGGTCAGCTTCCCCGGCCAGCACGAGACCGCGCTCGCGCTCCCGTGGGGCGGCACCTCGCTGCCGGTCTGGTTCAAGGACGACCCGCGCGTCAACGACGTCACGTCGCTCGGCGGCGTCTACAACCGCGAGCTGATGAAGGTCGTGCTCTCCATCGCCGAGGCCGTCGAGCAGGCGATCCGCCCGCTGCCGGAGGCCGAGCAGCGCGCGAAGCTCGACGAGATGGCCGCCGCGAACGCCGCACCCATGCCGCCGCGCGAGATGGCCGCCTACAACCGCTCGATGGACTCGGTGCACGCCACCGGACCCCTCAAGCACGCGCACGTCGTCCTCCGCGGCAACTCGAACTACAAGCAGACCGCCCTGCTCCAGGCCTACGGCGCCCTGCACCTGCTGCGCCAGAAGCCGAACCGCGTCGGCTTCGCGTCGGGCTGCCAGGCCTTCGGCCACCGCCGCCTGCTCGACGTCCTGCAGCAGTACGGCCTGACCGGCGAGCCGATCGTCGTGCGCGACTGATGCGCCCGGCCACGTACATCGTCAGGAGGATCCCGTGATCTCCAGCCTGGAGGGCAAGCGCGCCCTCATCACCGGCGCGGCCGCCGGGCTCGGCAAGGCCACCGCCGAGCTGTTCATCGAGCAGGGCGCGAGCGTCGTCGTCACCGACGTCGACGGCGCGGGAGCCGAGGCCGTCGCCTCGGCGCTGGGCGACAGGGCCGTCGCCGCCACGCACGACGTCACCGTCGAGGCCGAGTGGGAGACCGCCGTCGGCGCCGCCCGCGACGCCTTCGGCGGCCTCGACGTCCTCGTCAACAACGCCGGCATCGAGATCGGCAAGCCGCTGACCGAGACCGGGCTCGACGAGTTCGAGCGGCTGATGAAGATCAACGTCTCCGGGACGTTCCTCGGCATCAAGGCCGCGGTCCCTGCGCTGGTCGAGGCCGGCGGCGGATCGATCGTGAACATGGCGTCGGTCGCCGGCCTGGGCGGCGCACCGCTGCTCGGCGCGTACTGCGCGTCGAAGGGCGCGGTCGTCCGGCTGACGGAGGTCGCGGCGATCGAGCTGCGCGCCGCCGGCATCCGCGTCAATGCGGTCTGCCCGGCGTTCATCGGCACCGCGATGGTCGACCGCCTGGTCAAGCCGTTCGAGGCCGCGGTCGGCCTGCCGTTCGGTGACGTCGTGAAGATCAAGCAGGGTCGTCTCGGGACGGCCGAGGAGGTCGCCGAGATGGTGGCCTTCCTGGCCTCCGACGACGCGAAGTGGACCACGGGCACGGCCAACGTGCTCGACGGCGGACTGGTGGAGGGACTCCTGTGAGTGGTGAGCTGGAGGGCCGTGTCGCCCTCGTGACCGGGGCCGGCCAGGGGGTCGGCGCCGCCATCTCCGACGCGCTGGAGCGCGAGGGTGCGACCGTCGTGCGCACCGACATCAAGGGCACCGACGTGACCCTCGACGTCCGCGACGAGGACGCGGTCGGCCGCGTCGTGGCGGACATCGTCGCCGAGCACGGCAAGCTCGACATCGCCGTGCCGAACGCCGGGGTGGCGTTCGTCAAGCCGCTCGTCGAGGTCTCCCTCGCCGAGTGGCGCGAGCTCATGGCCGTGAACCTCGACGGCGTCTTCGTGACGGCACGCGAGGCCGCGAAGGTCATGGCGCCGGCCGGGAAGGGCGCGATCGTCAACGTCGCCTCCGTCACCGGCCTGCGCAGCGCGCCGCTGATCGGGGCCTACGGGGCCTCGAAGCACGGCGTCGTCGGCCTGACGAAGACCCTCGGCGCCGAGCTGCGGGACGTCGGGGTGCGCGTCAACTGCGTGTGCCCGGGCTTCGCGGACACCGAGATGGTCTCCTCGCACGCGCAGGAGCTGACCGACGCGATCGGCGCGCCGGTCCACGACGTCATCAACGCCCGCCAGGGCCGGCTGGGCACCGTCGAGGAGATCGCGAACACGGTCCTCTTCCTCGTCTCGGACCGCGCGAGCTTCAGCACGTCGAACGCGTACGTGATGGACGGCGGCCTGTACGGGGCGCTGGTCTAGGAGGTCGCGTGGGGCCGCCCCGGCCCGATGGGGCGGGGCGGCCCCGCACAGCGGGACCGCGACCGGCCCGCCCCGGACACAGGCGGCGACCGGCCGCCGGTGGACTACCGTCCCGGCAGTGCCCTTCGCGACGACACGCACGCCGTGGGTCCAGGCGCTCGCGTGCACGATCGTCGCCCTCGCCGTGAACGGATGTGGGACCGGGACCTCCGGCACCGGCGGTGGCGCGCCGCCCGGCGGCGCGGGAGCGGACGGGGCGCCGGTCCGGGACGGCGGCCGCGTGACCCGGGTCGTCGACGGCGACACGGTCCACGTCCGGATCCGGGGCGGCGGGGACGAGACCGTCCGGCTGGCGCTCGTCGATGCACCCGAGTCGTCGACCACCCGCTACGGCCGGACCGAGTGCGGCGGCGTCGAGGCTACGACGTTCCTCCGGCGGCTCGTCGACGGCCGCGAGGTCGCGCTGCGCCGGCCGGGCGGCGAGGACCGCGACCGTTTCGGACGCACCGTCGCCGAACTGATGGCCGATGGCCGGAGCGTCGACGAGCAGGTCGTCGCGGCCGGATGGGCGAAGCCGTTCCGCGTCCCGTCGACCGCGGGCGGGTCCGCCGCGAACCGCCGGATCCGGACGGCCGCCGACGACGCGCGGACCGACCGCGTGGGCGTGTGGCGGCTCTGCGGCGGATTCGAGCGGCGGTAGCGCGGGGCGGCGCCACGTGCTCCGGGCACGGCGGCCCCCTGGAGGTGCCGGAGCGGGGGTCAGCGGGCGGCGGCGAAGACCGGCGCGTGGGCGCGGGGTCAGCGGGCGGCGGCGAAGACCGGCGTGTGGACCGCTTCGACGGCGGCGCGGTCGACGGCCTTCTGGCCGCGCTGGTTCGCCACGGCCACGGCACCGAGGAGCGTCACGTTGACGACGAGCCAGGCGGCGAGGAGGACCAGGACGATGAGCATGGACCTGATGATGCGCCCACCGCCCATCGACTCCCGGTCTCCGACCCATCAGATCCGTATCGCCGTACGAACCCGTACCCGACCGCATAGGCGGACGCCACCACCCCGCTCCGCGACCGACCGACCGACCGACCGACCGACCGCGATGGTCCCCCGGCCGTGCCCCGCGCAGGGGCGATCCGCGCCGGGTCCCCTCAGGCCGTCGCCTCGGCGTACTGCCGGCGCAGCGCCGGCTTGTCGTGCTTGCCGACCGCGGTCAGCGGGATCGCGTCGACGCGATCGACGGACTTCGGCGTCATCACGGAGCCCTTACGCTCCTTGACCCAGAGCATCAGCTCCTTGGGGTCGACCTCGCCGTCGGTGACGACGATCGCCTTGACGGCCTCGCCCCACTTCTCGTCCGGCACGCCGATCACGCAGACGTCGCGGACCTTCGGGTGCTGGAAGAGGCAGGACTCGACCTCCTTCGGGTACACGTTGAACCCGCCGGAGATCAGCATGTCCTTCTTGCGGTCCACGATCCGCAGGAAGCCGCGCGCGTCGACCGTCGCGATGTCGCCGGTGTGGAGCCAGCCGTCGATCAGGGTCTCGGCCGTCTGCTCGGGCTTGTTCCAGTACTCGAGCATCACGTGGGGCCCGCGGCAGACGATCTCGCCGCGCTCGCCGACCGGGACCTCGTTGCCCTCGTCGTCGACGACGCGCACGTCGGCGATCGTCACCGGCTTGCCGCACGACGACAGCACGTCGAGGTCGCCGCGCTCGATCGCGTCGGCGTGGTCCGCGGCGGTGAGCGCGCAGATCTGGTTCGGGGCCTCGGTCTGGCCGTAGAGCTGCACGAAGATCGGCCCGAGCCGGTCGATCGCCTGCAGGAGCCGCTCGCGGCCCATCGGCGCGGCGCCGTAGATCACGGTCTGCAGCGACGAGAGGTCGCGCGTCGCGAAGTCCGGGTGGTCGAGCAGCACGTAGAGCATCGTCGGGACGACGAGCATCGACGTGATGCGGTCCCGCTCGATCGCCGCGAGCATCTGCGCCGGGTCGAACCCGCCGAGGATCACGTTCGTGCCCCCGCGCATCCAGACGGGGATGCAGAACATGCCGCTCGAGTGGGTCAGCGGCGCGGCGTGCGCGAACACCGTGCGGTCGTAGAGGCCCATCTCGAGCGCCTCGGAGAGGAACGACGTCACGAGGCTCTGCTGGGTGTGCGCGACGCCCTTCGGCCGGCCGGTCGTCCCGCCGGTGTAGAAGATCGCCGCCAGGTCGGCGGGCTCCGGGGCACCGGCGCGCCCCTCGGCGGGCTGCGCGGCCAGGAGCGCCTGGAAGCCGTCGGGGCCGTCGTCGTCGAGGGACACCAGCCGGACACCCGTCTCGGTCGCGATCCGGCCGGCGCGCTCGGCGAACGCGCCGTCGTGGACGAGGACCTTCGCCCCGGAGTCGCCGACGATGAACACGTGGTCCTCCTCGGACATGCGCGCGTTCAGCGGCGAGACCGCGAAGCCCGCCGCGATCGTGCCGTAGAACGCGACGAGGAGGTCGGTGCGGTCGGCCGAGAGGATCGACACGCGGTCGCCCGGCTCCAGCCCGAGGGCGCGGAAGGCGTGGCCCGCGCGGCGGACGGCCTCCCCGAACGCGCCGAAGGTCAGGCGCGACTCGCCCTCGACGATCGCGTCGCGGTCGACGTACGCCCGGGTGGCCCGGTCGAGCAGGTCGCCGACGGTCTGGTGGAGCAGCGCGGAGGACACGGGCGCGAGCCTACGTCCGGACGCGCGTGTCGGCCAATGACGTCCCCCGGATCCCGGAGCCGCTCGCGTTCACGACATCCGTGAACGGCCGGCCGCCACCGGCCGGACCACCGTCCCTCGGGGCCCATGTGACACGAGCACATGCGCCCGCCCGCGTGCGCCGCCTAGGTTCGGGACGGAGGTCGGACGCGCGCGGGCGCGGGCGGTGACCTCCGGACCCCGCGGGAGCACGCGGGACCCGACCGACGAGGAGCGAGATGAGCGGGACGGCGACGACGGAGGCCCCTGACGCGGTGCGGGACGCGGCAGCGGGACTGGACCTCGACCACCTGACGCAGGAGGTGTCCGGGTCCCTCATGCGCGACGTCTTCGGCGGACGGCGGGCCGACCCGGAGTTCACGGCGCTCGTCGCGCACAGCACCCACGGCAACCTGGCCAACATCCAGGGGGTGTTCTCGGGCCGGCTGCGGGTCCGCGACACCCGGGCGAGCGACGGTGCCCTCGAGCTCGCGGGCGCGGCCGCCGAGCTGCGGCTGCCGCAGACGATGCTCGAGCGGGCGTACCGGTCGGGCCAGAACCGCTTCTGGGCCGCGTGGTTCCGCACCGCGAGCGGGCATGCACGCGCGAGCGGCACGCCGCTGGAGACGTACCTCGGGGATCCGAGCGAGCAGCTCTTCGACTACATCGGCCACGTGCTGGAGCCCGTCGGCGCCCAGTACCAGGCCGTCGCCGCCGAGCAGACGGGCGGCGGCGAGCTGCTGCGCGAGACCGTCCTGCGACGGATCGCCACCACCTGCGAGGACGTGCCGGCGGACGAGGTCGAGCGCGTCCTCGGATACCCCGTCCTCGGCCATCACGCCTACGTGATCGCCCGCATCGCCGGTCCCGCGGTGCCCGACGCGCTCCAGGCCGACCTCCGGCGCGCGGCCGGCGCCGTGGCCGTCCTGCCGTTCCGCGAGAGCCTGGGGAGCTGGGGCGTCTGGCTCGCGCTGCGCGACCCCGCCGGCCCCGCGGTCTCCGCCCGGGTGCGGCGCGCGCTCGAGGCCTCCGGCATCATCGCCGCCGTCGCGGCCGGCGGGGACGGCGTCCAGGGGATGCGGGCCGCCCGCACCGCCACCGACCGCGTCGCCCGCGTCCAGCGCGCGCTCGGCGACGTCCCCCGCGTGGTCTGCGACCAGGACGTCCGGCTCGAGACGCTGCTGCTCGACGACCCGGAGCGCGCCGACGGCTTCGTCCGGGCCGAGCTCGGTCCCCTGGCCGTGCACGACGAGCGCGCCGAGCGCCTGCGGAGCACCCTGCTGACGTGGCTCTCCACCGGGTCCCACGTCTCCGCCGCCGCGACCCTCGGGGTGCACGAGCACACCATCCGCAACCGCATCCGCGAGATCGAGGCGCTGCTGGGCCTCCCCGTGTCCGGCCGCCGCGCGGAGCTCCAGGTGGCGCTCCGGCTCCACCGCGTGTCGCCGGCGCCGGCGGGCCCCGGATCCCCCGAGGCCCCGACGGCCGCGGGCGGCTGATGGCGACCCCCGGCCCCATCGCCCACCGCCCTGCGACCGGCGCCGCGTCGTCCCCGACCGTCGTGCAGGAGCTGCTCGCCGCCCTGACGTCCGGTGGCGTCGAGCACGGGCGCCTGATGGCCACCACGGTCCACGAGCGGATCCCCGAGCTCGGGAACGTCCCCGAGCAGCGGGCGATGTTCGCCGAGACGGAGGCGAGCTGCCGGGCGAACGTCACCGAGATCCTGCGGCTCCTGGAGTCCGGGCTGCCGGTCTCCGACGTCGACGTGCCCGACGCCGCCCGCGACTACGCGGTCTCGCTCGTGCACCGGCGGATCCCGCTGGCGGTCCTGCTCCGGGCCTACCGCGTGGGTCAGAACCACCTGTGGACGACCTTCGCCGAGCGCCTGCGGACGGTCCGTGGCGACGACCCCGCCACGGTGGGGGCGATGGAGGCGATCGCCGCGCTCCTGTTCGAGTACGTCGACCGGGTCTCCGACGAGCTCGCCGAGATCTACCAGCAGGAGCGCGACCAGTGGATCCGCAGCGCCTCGGCGGTCCGCGTCGAGACCGTCCGCGAGCTCCTCGCCGGCCGGCCGGTGGACGTCGACGTCGCCTCGCAGCGCCTGGGCCACGAGCTCCGCGGACGACACCTCGCGATGATCGTGTCCGCCGCGCCGTCGCAGGACGCGCTGCCCGCCCCCGGTGCCCTCGAGCGTGCCGCGACGGCCGCGGCGCTCGCGGCCGGGTGCACGGAGCCGCTGCTCGTGCCGGCCGGCACCTCCGTCCTGTGGGCCTGGGCGACGCCGGGGGAGCTGCCCGATCCGGACGTCCTCGCGCGGCTCGAGGCGCACGGCCCGGGCGACGGCCTGCGCCTGGCGATCGGCCGGCCGGGCGTCGGGGCCGCGGGGTTCCGGGTGTCGCACGAGGAGGCCCGGCACGCGGCCGAGCTCTGCGCCGACGTCGGCCGCGCCACGGCGTCGTACCGGTCCCTCGAGCTCCTGTCGCTGCTGACCGCCGACTTCGAGCGCAGCCGCCGGTTCGTGCTGCGCGAACTGGGGCCGCTCGCCGGGGAGGACGACGCGACGGCCCGGCTGCGCGAGACCGCCCTGGCGTTCCTCGACCACAGCGGCAGCCACCTCGCCGCCGCGCGGGCGCTCCACCTGCACAAGAACACGGTCTACACGCGGGTCCGCCGGGCCGAGCGGGCCCTCGGGTCGCCGGTCGTCCCCGGCCGCGTGGCCCTGCACGCCGCGCTGGCCCTCGCGGTGGCGATGCCCGACCGGGTGATCCGCGCGGCGCCCGGCGAGGCGTGACCGCGACCCGGTGTCCTGCCGCGCCCCGGAGTCCTAGCGCGGCCCGGGGAGCAGCCGGTCCGGGAGCGCCACGGCGAGCCGCAGGGCGTCCTGCAGCGCCGCGTCGCCGACCACGACGGGCCGGCCGAGCAGCCGCTCCGCGCGTCGCACGCGGGTGTAGACGGTGTTCTTGTGGAGGTGCTTCGCACGGGCGGCGGCGGTGTGGCTGCCCCCGTGCTCGAGGAACGCGAGCGTCGTCTCGCGCAGGCCGGCGGTGCCCGCCCCCGGGTCGGCCAGCGGCCCGAGCTGGCGGAGCACGAACCGGCGGCTGCGCTCCAGGTCGGCGATCAGCAGCGAGAGGAGCTCGATCGTGCGGTAGGACGCGACCTTCCGGCACGACGGGTCCTCCACGGCGACGAGGTCGGCGGTCAGCCGGGCCTCCTCGTGCCCGGAGCGGAAGCCGTCCAGGCCGACGCCGGGATGCCCGGCGCAGAGCCGCACGCCTGCGGGCGGCACGTGGGCCTCCGCGCGCTCGAGGGCCTCGTCGTCCGTCCACTCGCCGAGGCCGATCCAGGCCCACAGCGTCGTGCGGCCGACGGGCACGAGCAGCGTGTCGCCGGCGCCGAGCGCCCCGACCAGCCCGAGCACCGCCGACGCGAGCACCTGCCCGTCGTCCGGGGTGTCCAGCGTCGCCACGACCGCGAGGTGCCGGCCGCGCAGCTCGTAGCCTGCGCGGCGCGACGCGACGCCGACGTCGACGTCCTCGCCGGCGAGGATCTCGAGCACGGTGTCGCGACGGACCGACGCCGGGCTGCGGACCCAGCGCTCGAGCTCGTCCTGGTAGATCGTGACGAGCTGGTCGCTCAGGTGGTCGACGTACTCGAAGAGCAGGTTCTCGATCGTCGCCAGCGCGACCGTCGCGGACGGGTCGTCGCCGGCCGCGTCGCGGAGCAGCACCGCGAACTCCCGCCACAGGTGATTCTGGCCCACCCGGTAGCCGCGCAGCAGCACCGCGAGCGGGAGCCGGCGGTGGACGAGGCTGAGCACGTAGTCGCGAGCGGGGTCGGAGACCTCGACGGACTCGACCGGCAGCCGGCCCGTGAGGACGCGCACGATCTCCGTGACGTTCGCGGTGCAGCTCGCCGCGGTCTCGGGCAGCAGGTCCGGCGCGGCCATGAGCTCGGGGATCCGCTGGTGCAGGGCCTCCGCCATGCGGGTGCCGTGCCCGGCGGCGTCCCCGGACGCGAGGACGGCGAGGAGCCGCGGCGGGATCGGCTCGGCCGCCGCCCCGGTCGCGTCCCGCGCGCCGACGGCGGCCAGGGGCGCCGCCGGCTCCACCGGGACGTGACGGGCGGCGGGCCTCACGACGCCGGCGCGCCGATCCGCCGCAGCGCCGACCGCGCCGCGTTGAAGCCGCACATCCCGTGCGCGCCGGCCCCGGGCGGGGTCGCCGCGGAGCAGATGAAGAGGCCGGGCGCGCCGAGCGCGTAGGGGTCGAGCGCCGCGCGTGGCCGGAAGACCATCTGGAGCGGATCGTTCGAGCCGGTGATCGTGTCGCCGCCCACGAAGTTCGCGTTGTAGTCGACGGTCTGCGCGACCGTGCGCACGGCGCGCCCCACGATGCGGTCGCGGAAGCCTGGGGCGAAGCGCTCGATCTGTGCCTCGATCGCGGCCGTCGCGTCGCCGGTCCAGCCGGAGGGCACGTGAGCGTAGCTGTAGATCGGGTGGACGTCGCCCTGGGACCGCGTCGGGTCCGCCAGGTACTGCTGGCAGAGCAGGACGAACGGCCGGTCGGGCATCCGGCCGCGGTGGAGGTCCCGCTCGGTCGCCGCGATCTCCTGCAGGTCGCCGCCGACGTGGACCGTGCCCGCGCGGCGCGTCGGCTCGTACGTCCACGGGACGCCGCCCTCCACGGCGAACTCGACCTTGAACGTGCCGGGGCCGTGCCGGTACTTCCGCAGGGCGCGCGCGACGCGGGGAGGGATCCGGGTGCCGGCGATGTCCGCCGCCGCGGCCGGCGCGACGTCGAGCATCACGATCTCCGGCCCACCGAGCTCGTCGAGCGAGCCGACGCGGACGCCGGTCTCGAACGTCGCGCCGTGGGACCGCGCGAGGGAGATCATCGCGTCGGTGATCGCCCGCGACCCGCCCTCGGCGACCGGCCAGCCGTAGCGGTGCGCGGCCGTGCCGAGCGCGACGCCGATCGCGGCGGACAGGGGGCTCGAGAGCGGGCGCAGCGCATGGGCCGCCACGCCGGCGAACAGCGCCCGGGCCTCCGGCGTCGACCAGCGGCGCGCGAGCACCGCGGCCGGCAGCCCGGAGTACGCGCCGAAGCGCGCCATCTTGATCGGGTGCGACGGCATCCGGACCATCGGCTGCGTGAAGTCCTCGACGATGTCGTCGAAGCGCTCGGTCAGGCGGCCGAAGACCTTGTCCCACGCCTTGCCGTCCTTCCCGAGCCCGGCCGCGGTCTCCGCGACCGAGCGGTACGCCGCGGCGCCGCCGCCCCCGTCCAGCGGGTGCGCGTACTCGACGTCCGCCCACTTCCACGTCAGCCCGTGGGCGCCGAGGTCGAACGCCTGCGAGAAGGCGTTGTCGACCGCCAACGGGTGCGCGGCGGAGCACTCGTCGTGGAGCACCCCCGGCACCGTGAGCTCGCTCGTGCGGGTGCCGCCCCCGAGGCGGTCGGACGCCTCGAGGACCGTGACCTCGACGCCGGCGGCGGCGAGGGTGACGGCTGCGGCGAGCCCGTTGGGCCCGCTGCCGACCACCGTCGCGCGGGTCATGCGGTGACGGGCTCCCCGCCGGCCGCCGCGCCGCCCTGTGGCGTGCTCGCCCCGGCCTGCACCTGCCCGTTCTGCGACTGGCCGGCCTCGGCCCGCCGGCGCTCGACGGCCTCGCCCGATCCGCCGCGGCCGCCGGGGTGGCTGACGCGCTCGTAGCCGTCCATCTTCCAGTCGACCTGCGTCGGGATCGGGCCGTCGGGCAGCCACGGCTGCGCCTCGACGCAGTCCTTCACCGACCAGCTGCCGCGCTCGACGACGCCGACGGCCGCGTCGATCACGCGGTACTGCTGGCGCCCGTTGCCGTACGGCTCGGACTCCACCCAGACGACGATGAACTCGCCCGGCGCGAAGTTGCAGCGCCGCTGCAACGCGGCGATCAGGCGCTCGTCGTGCAGGTGGCCCTCGCCGAAGTTCCAGCCGATGCAGGCGTTCGTGGCGAACTCGGCCTCGCGCAGGTCGTACCGGTCGATGTCGTCACCGAGGGTGTTGATCATCACCGAGTTCATGCCGCGGCCCTGGCTGTGCAGGGAGCGCCAGCCGAGCAGCTGCTGCAGGACGACGGTGCCCTCGTCCTTGCCGTACTCGGCCTCGAGCTGGTCCTGCTGCATGAGCGACGCCTTCTTGACGTGGTCGTTCAGCTTCTGCTCGGCGCCCGGCGCCAGCGCCCACATGCCCGACGCCCAGTTGCCGGCGTACTGCCGCAGCGCGGGGAGGAACGAGATCTGGTCCGGGCGGATGTTGCCCCAGATCGGGAAGAGCACCATGCCGACGACCGTGAGGATGAGGAGGCCGGTGTCCATGTCCGCCAGGCCGTATCCGACGTCGGACCCGTGCTCGAGGAACAGGTAGCCGATCAGGAACATGAACATGATGTTCCACTCGATCGGCGTCGCCAGCGGGAAGCAGCTGATGATGAAGACGCAGTAGCCGAGCATGATGATCGCCGCGATCACGGTGATCGTCTTGTTCGTCGAGAACAGCAGGATCAGCGGGACGATGATCTCGAACGCGGTGCCCGGGATCTCCGCCATGAACTTCGCCTGCTTCGAGGGCCGCAGGTCGTTCGGGAAGTCGGCGTACTGCGCGCGCTTGAACGCTCGCGAGGGGAGCCACGGCGTGTTCGAGACCATCGGCGGGATGACGAGCGGGAAGTGCTTCGTGAGCTTCGAGAAGCCCGCGCCGACCCAGACGGCGACGATGAGGATCTTGGCGGCGACGACCATGTCGACGAACGGGAAGAACGCGAAGAAGATCAGGGCCGGCAGGTACTGCTCGGAGCGCGCGGCGAGGAAGACGATCTTGTCGCGGAGGCCCATCAGGACGAGGAGGACGATGATCGGGATCACCGACGCCATCGCCATCAGGCCCTCGTTGTCCGAGCCGACCATGCGGGAGAGCTCGTCGTCGTACTGGCCGGGGATCGCGATCGCCGCGATGTAGCTGACGATCAGCAGCGTGTAGAGCCCGACGTCGACGATCGTGCGCTCGTCGCCCTTCGTGAACGGCACCCTGTCCTCCCACGGCGGGAGGCGGATCGTGCCCAGGCGGAAGTAGTGCCGGAAGCCCGCGGTGAACGGCTTGAAGTGCCCGGAGAGCGGGCCCCAGGAGCCGCCCATGCCGAGCGACTCGATGAGCAGCATCCAGACGATGAGCTTCTGCCAGACGATCGCCTGGTCGAACCACTCCGACGGCTTGAACGGGTTGAGGTCCGACGTCAGCGTCGCCGCGAGGATGCCGCACCCGACGGTGAACAGGATCATCCGGAACAGGTAGATGAACATGACCATCTTGGGCGCGCCGAAGCCGTACTCCGCCCAGTGCCGCGAGAGGACCTTCAGCCGTTCGCGGTACGGCATGTGCAGGAACGTCGGCGGATCGACGGGTGGGAAGTTCCCGGTGGTCAGGGGCATGGCGGGTGAGTCCTTGGATCGATTCGGGGAAGTCCGCGGGCCGGGGCGTGGGCCCGGCCGCGATGGCTCGCTCGGTGTGCCCAACCTCCCACCGGGCGGGGAGCCCATGCGGGTGCATCCGCCCCCTGATGCCGAACGAAGCGGTGCAGACGCCTACCGCGGCGCCCGGATCTCGGCTACCATCGCGCCGTGACCGCCCCGTTGCGCTGGGAGCCGCCGTCCCCCGAGGCCGCCCGGGAGATCGGGGCCGTGGCCCGTCGCATGCGCGCCGGGTTCGACGAGCTCGTCGACCACATGTGCGCCGCGATCCTCGAGGCGTCCCCGGTCCTCGCGGCGGATCCCGTCCTGGCCGCGTCGACCCGGGCCAGCACCGGCGCCAACATGCGCCGCTGGATCGGTTCCACGATGGCGCGACCGGACGCTCCCGTCGGGGCGGACGTGCCGCCCGAGGCGCTCGACCTCGCCCGCGAGATGACGCGGCGCGGCATCGACCGCGATAGCCTCCTGACCGCCTACCGGCAGGGGCAGAACGTCGCCTGGCGGACCTGGATGCGGTGCGCCCAGGACGAGGGCCTCGACGGCGACGCGCTCGTCGCGACGCTCGACTACGGATCGCGGTCGCTGTTCGGGTTCGTCGACGGGGTCCTGAGCGCGCTCGCCGAGCAGATGGACGCGGAGCGCGAGGAGCTGAACGGCGGGGTCCTGTCCCGCCGGCGCGAGGCCGTGCTCCTGATCCTCGACGGCGCGCCGATCAGCGAGGCGCGCGCCGGCGCACGCCTGGGCTACGAGCTCGGCGGGGACCACACCGCGCTCGTCCTCTGGGCGACCGACGGCGGCGTGGTCGCCGGGGAGCTCGAGCGGGCCGCGGGCGTCGTCTGCCACGCCATCGGCGGCGGGCGCCCGTTCACGGTCTCCGCCGGCTCGGCGCTCTGGGCGTGGACCTCGAGCGCGGCGCCAGAGCCGGAGCTCGTCCGGTCGACCGCGTCCGAGCTGCCGCCCGGGATCGCGGTGGCGGTGGGCACGTCGTCGGCCGGGATGAACGGGTTTCGCGACAGCCACCGCGAGGCCGTCGCGACCCAGCGCCTGCTGATGCGCACGCCGGGCGGCCCGAGCACGATGACCTACGCGGAGGTCCAGGTCGCGTCGCTGGCGCTGCAGGACGAGGACCGTGCGCGGGCCTTCGTCGCCGGGACGCTCGGGGCGCTGGCGACCGCGGACCCGGAGCTCCGGGAGACCGTCCGCGTCTACCTGCGCGAGGACTCGAGCGCCCCGCGCGCGGCCACGCTCCTCCACACGCACCGCAACACGGTCCTCAAGCGCCTGACCCGCGCGGACGCGCTCCTGCCCCTGCCGCTCGCGGGGCGGGGGCTGGAGGTCCGCCTGGCGCTCGAGCTCGAGCGCTGGCTGAGGCCGGCCGGGACGCTCGCCGTGGTCGCCTGAGGTCAGGACCGCGGCAGGTCCCCCGACCGCTGGGCGTGTGCGTGACGCGCGATCGCGGCCTGCTCCGCCTCGGCCGCGCGCTCGACGTCGGCGGTCGTGGTCGGGTCCTCGCCCGAGCGCCACCGGTCGACGACGTCCTGCAGCTGCTCCGCGGCGGTGAGGATCGCCTCCGGCTCGGCGGCGATCCGGACGTCCACGGACCCGACCCGTGTCGCGGCGAGACCGCTGAGCTCCTCCGCGAGCAGGTCGCCCGCAGCATCCAGTGCCGCGAGGGCGGAGCGGACGCGGCCGTGGTTGGCCTCGCGGACCGCGAAGGCCACGAGCTCCTCGCCCTCCAGCAGCGGGAGCCCGCCGGTCAGGGCCAGGCCCACGGTCTCACCCGGCTGGGCGCGTTGCGACGACGTCATCCGGCCGCGGCTCCGGGGCAGCGCGCTCAGCTGCTCCCCGGCGCCGCCGACGGCCAGGACATCCGCCGCGGCGCACCCGACGGCGGCCCAGACGACGTCGTCGAGCGTGACCTCCACGGCGTACGGGTCGCGATGGACGAGTCGCTGCGCACGGATGGCGCGGTTGACCGCGGCGAGCGCGGCACCCACCCACCGCTGGGCCTCGGCCTCGTCGCGGCGCCACCCCTCCAGCACGCTCGCGCCGGCCGACGCGTCGAGCGGCTCGCTGGCCCGCACGAGCGTGACGACGAAGCGGGTCCCGGCCGGGTCGGGGGCCCGACGCCGTCGCTTCGGCGCCGTCCGCGACACCTTCTCGGGTTCGGGCACCTCGAGGTCGAGGACGTCGGCCCCGCCCTGGTCCCGTGCCACCCCGGTCACGCGGTCGCCGCGCGCTCCGGACGGCCCTGCGGCGATGACATTCCTGCCCGGGGGGATCGGCAGCGCGCGGTCCAGCCCCAGCCGGACGTACGCGAGCGTCACGTCCCGGCCACCGTCACCGTCGCGCCGGCTCACTTCGGCCCCAGCGCGGTCGGGTCGGCGGTCAGGCGCGGCGGGGCCTTCGTCCCGGGCTTGGGCGACGTGCGGTCGCCCGGCGACGGGTAGGCGTTGTACTGCACGCCACGCGTCTTGTCGACGGCACCGGCGTTGGCCAGTGCGTCGATCGCGTCGTAGACCTCCTTCGGCAGCCCGCTCAGCGTCTCCTGGTCGACGAGCGCGTGGACCCGACCGAGGTTGCTCGAGACGTCGCGCGTGTCGGTCGCCGACCCGATGTTCGCGAACACCGTGCCGAGGTCCGTGGCGTGCGGCATGAAGTACCGCAGCATCGGGTTCGTCTCGCTCAGGAACCGGTCGACCGACGGGACGGCGTCCGTCGTCGCGCCGCTGAACGTCTTCAGCCGGCTGAGCATCGGCTCCGCCTGCTTCGACACCGACGGCAGGATGCGGAACAGCTGGCGACCCGCTTCGGTCGAGGTCTGCAGGCGCTTCGTCACCGCGGGCAACGCCGTCATGGCGACCCGCAGATCCGCGGCGACCGGTGTGCTGCGGCGCGACACCCGGCCGAGCTTGGCCGAGGTCGTGCGCAGCTGCCGGAGCGTGTCCGGGAGCGCCGCCAGCGTCGCGGCGAGCTGCTTGTCGCGCGAGGCCGCCGCCGCCGCCGTGCGCTGGGACTGGACCGACAGGTTCCGGACGTCCGCCGTCCGGTTCGCGAACGCCTGGAGCGTCTTGCCGGTCTGGTCGATCATCGACGCGAGCTGCGGCCGCTGGTCCTTCAGGAGGTCGCTGAGCTGTGCGACGCCCTTGAGGGTCCCGGGCGTGACCGCGAACAGGCGGCTGAGCTCGGGCCCGCGGTCGCCGAACCCGCCGCCGAACGCGTCGAGGTTCCGCTGGACGGCGGCGCGGGTCCTCGCGTCGAGCCCGGAGAGGATCTCGTCGAGCTGGACGGCCTCGCCGGCCTGGGCCAGCGGGATGACGCCGTCGTCGCCCAGCGGGCCGGCCTTCGGCGTGCCCGGGTCGAGGTCGACGTAGTTCTCGCCGACCAGGGTCTTCGTGCGGATCCGGACGGTGGCGTCCTTGTAGAGCGGGCCCTTGTCCTGGTCGACGTTGAACTCGACGAGGCCGAAGTCGCCGCGGTTCTTCACGTCGCGGACGTGGCCGATCGTGACGCCGGCGCGCCGGACGTCGGCGTTCTGCACGAGCTGGAAGGCCGTGGGCACGAGGGCCCGCGCCTTCAGCGGCTTCTGCCCACCGGGCAGGTCACCGCCGGCCTTGACGAAGAGCCACCCGAAGATGCCCACGCACGCCGCGATGAAGAGGGCGATCGTGAGCAGCTTGCCCACGCGGTGCTCGATCCTCATTTGGGCTTCCCCCCCTGGGTGCAGGACCAGCCTCGTCGGAGGACCGGGTCCTTGACGGTGCCGAGCGAGAACGCGGGCGCGCCGAGCACGAGCTCGCCACGCGGCCACGCGCCGTTGTCGTCGTAGAACTTGAACACGGAGAGCGTCCACTGGAAGAACTTCGTCGTGCTCAGGCGGCACGGCACGAGGTCCTGGGTGACGCGGTCCAGGCGCGGTGCGGTCGGCGCGAGCTTCGTGAACGCGTCCTTCAGCGCCGTGGACGTCGGCGACAGCGAGGTCGCCAGCGGCCGGAGGTCCTTCGCCGCCGGGCTGAGCGCCTTCAGCGACGGGGTCGCGTCGTCGCTCAGGCCCTCGAGCGACTTCAGGCCGCTCTCGAGCTTCGCGGCGACCGGGCGCAGCGACGCCAGGGCCGGATCGACCTCGGTCTCCGCGTCGCGCAGCGTGGCGAACGACGACCGCATCTGCGACATCGTCCGCGGCAGCTCGCTCAGCGTCGCGGCCAGGGTCTGGTCGTGCGCCGCCAGCTCCGCGACGGTCGTGTGCCCGTCGCGGACCAGGGCCGTGAGCTGCTTGTCGCGGGTGTTGACCGCGGCGGTCAGGCGCCCGAGGTTGTCGACGACCCGCGCGATCTCGCGCCGGCGGTCGGTCATCGCTCCGGCGAGCCGGTCCGCGGTCCGCAGGAACGGGGCCAGCGACGCGAACGCCTGCCGGAGCTCCTCGCCGTGCCCGCCGACGCCCTTGCCGAAGTCGTCGGTCAGCTGCGCCAGGCGCGAGCGGGTGTCGGTGTCGAAGGTGTTGAGGACCCGCGAGATGTCCACCGGCGAGTCGGTGCGCTGCATCCCGAGGATCTCGGACTTCCCGAGCTCGCCCGCGGACGGCGTGCCGCGCGAGTCGATCGACACGTACATGTCCTGCAACGGGGTCACCGGCCGCAGGCGCATCCGTGCGTTCTTGTAGAGCTTGCCGTACTTGTCGTCCAGCGAGAGCGTGAGGACGGCGGTCTTGCCGCTGACCTTCGCCTTGGAGATCAGGCCGACCTTCACGCCGGCGATGCGCACCTGCTGCTGCCCGGGGCGCACGCCCTTCACGTCCTGGAAGGCGACCTGGTACTTCCTCGTGGCCTGCCAGGGCCACTGGGCCTCCTGCTTGTGGAAGACGTACCAGGCCGCGACGACGGCGAAGGCCACGAGCACCAACAGGATGCCGAACGGACGCCGAGCGCGCTTGAGCTCGAGCGCGAGGCGGTCGGTGTTGATCCTCATCGGTCGCTCCTCTTGATGCTCTTGCTGTCGGGCCTCGGCGGATCTGCCGGGAAGTCGCCCGACGGCGGCAGCGGCGAGCCGCTGAGCCCGCGGACGATGTCCCCGAGCGCGTCGCAGTTGATCTTGTTCTCCGGGCTCGCGCTCGGGTCCGTCAGACGCAGGGTGCACGGGAACGACTGGAAGGTCCGCTCGTCCGGCGCCGTCTGGAAGTTCTGCATGAACCCGTTGGCGTCGAACGGCGAGGCCGACGAGTCCAGCGCCGCGAAGAACGGTCCGATGGCCTCCGACAGCTTCAGGTTCGTGCCGGGGTCCTTCGAGTTCAGCCACGGGAGCAGCGTGCTGTTCGTGCGGTCGACCGTCGGCTTCAGCGCGTTCAGCGTCGTGATGCCGGGGTTCACCGTCGTCGCCAGGCGGTTGACGGCCGGCCGCAGCGACCGGATCGTCGGCTCGGCGTCGTCGAGCACCGTGTCGAGCTGCGCGAGCGCCGGGCGGGCCGCGTCCGCGGAGCCGGGCAGCGCCCGCGCACCGGGGAGGAGGTCCTTGGCGGTCGGGTCGAGCTCGTCGAGCGTCCCGCGGAGCCGCGCCAGCGTCAGGCGCGTGTCGTCCATGGTCTGGGGCGCCTGGTCGAGCATCGATCCGAGGTCGTCGCGGCGGGCGGCCGCGACGCCGAGCGCCACACGCCCGTCGTCGACGAGCCCGGCGAGGTCCTCGTCGGACGCCGACAGCGCGCCCATCGTCCGGCTCGTCTGCCGCACGAGGTCGGTGAGCGACCCGGCGTGCGTGCCGCGGAGCGAGACGACGCCGCTGCGGATCTTCTTCAGCGCGGGGCCGGCGGCGTCGAGGGTCGCCTGGATCTCCTTCGGTGCCTTCGTCCCCTCGTCGAACGCCTCGATCGACCTCTGGATCGACTTTCGCTGGGTCGTGCCGAGCGGCTGCAGCGCTTGGTCGGCCTCGGTCTGGACCTGGGTGTGGGCGAGCGGGATCTCCTGCCCACCGATGTCCCCGCGGCCCGGGGTGCCCGGGTCGAGGTCGATGTACATGTTGCGGCCCAGGACGGTGCGCCAGAGGATCGCGGCGCGGGCGTCCGACTGGACGTCGACGCCCTTGCCGTCGTCGATGTTCATCGTGATCAGCGCGCCGCGCCGGCCGCGCTGGCGCTCGACCTTCTTGACCTTGCCGACGTCGACGCCGGCGACGCGGACGACGGTGCCGCTCTGCACCTGGGTGGCGTTCGAGAACCGCGCCTGGACCTCCGTGCCGCCCTCGGGCAGGAACGGGATGTGGCGCGTGTAGCCGGCCCACAGCAGGAGGAGGACGAGGCCGAGCAGGATCAGGCCGTTGCGCAGCGGCTTCGGCCGGTGCATGCCCGGCGCGTAGGAGAAGCGGTCGGAGAAGCGGCTCATCGGTGGGTCCTTGCGTCCTGCGTGACGGTGCACGGCGCCGGATAGGGGTTGTCGACGACCAGCGGTGAGCGGACGCGCGCACCGGTGATGCTCTCCTCGCTGCTCAGGACGTTGAGCCGGAGGCTGTTGATCGTCCCGATGTCGGGGTCGCCGCCCGGGACGCCCTGGCCCATCATGCTGCTCCAGTTCTTCGCGAACAGCGCGAAGTCGCACCCGTGGGCGCCGAGCCGGTCGACGACCGGGAGGCTCGACGCCAGGCCCTTGCGGAAGGCCGGCAGCACCGGGTCCACCTTCGCCAGGAGCCCCAGCGTCGGGTCGACGGCGTCGTCGAGCTTGCCGAGGGTCGTGCGGGCGCTCTTGAGACCCGCGGGCGAGTCCTGGATCAGGCGGCTCGTCGAGCGCAGACCCGCGGGCGCGGGCTGCAGTGCGGGCAGCGACACGCGCGAGAGCGCCCGGATCTCCCGGAGGAGCGGCTCGGCGTCGGCGAGGCCCGCACGTGCCGTCGAGAGCGAGGACGGGGCCTCGTCGAGCGAGGACGCGAGGTCGTCGCCGGAGGCCGCGATCGCGGCTAGGGCGTCGGAGCCGTCGCCGAACCCGCGACGGATGGTGTCGCGGACCGGGTCCGCGGCGGTCGACGCCCCGTCGGCGCCACGGACGAACCCGCGGACGGCGTCGGTGCGGTCGTTGATCGGCTTCGCGATCCGCTGCAGCCCGCGGAGGCCGTCGGGCCCGTCGTCGAGCAGCGTCTGGATGTCGGTGCCGCGCCCGAGGACGCCGGTGCCGAGGCCGTTCGCCAGCTCCTGCGCCTTCTTGCGGCGCCGGGCGTCGAACGTGCTGAGCGTGGTGTCCAGCTCGGTCGAGGCCGACGTCTGGTCGGTGGCGATCACGTCACCGTCGCGGAGCGGCCGACCCTTCGATCCGGGCGAGAGCTCGACGAAGCGCACGCCGATCGGCGACCGCGGCCGGACGCGGAGCGTGGAGTCCGACAGGAGCGGCTCGACCTCCGGGTTCAGCTGCAGGTCGACCACGGCCTTGCCGTTCTCGACGCGCGGGTCGAGCACCTGGCCGACGTTCCGGCCGGCGATCCGCACCTGGTAGTGGGCGGTGAGGTTGTCGGCGTTGTCGAACGCGGCCTTGACCGTCAGGTACTGCCGTCCCGGGATCGAGTTCGGTGCGTTGTACCCGACCAGGAACATCAGGACGACCGCTCCGATGCCCGCGAGGCCGATGCCCCACAGGACCGGGCGCGGGAGGCTCCGGCTCGCTGCGCGGCCGGCGAATCTGCTGCGACTGCGGCGCCTCATCGGCCCGTCACCAATCCCTTGAGTCCGTCGAGGAGCCCCGAGACGAGCCCCTCGGGCTTCGTCAGGTCGACGGCGGGCGGGGCCGTCGTGGTGGTCGGGGTCGTGGCCGTCGTGCTCGGGGCGGTGGACGCCCCGGGCGACGCGACCTTCGGCTTCGCCTTCAGCTCGCTGCCGTCGGCTCCGGGCGAGGGCCCGGTGTCCTGCGGCCGCACGGCCTTGGCCCCGTTGTTCTCGATCTTCGAGGTCAGGACCCCGAGGAGCTGCTTGTCGACGACGGCCTCCGTCCGGAACATGTGGCCGGCGTTGTCGCGGGTCTGGATGGTCCTCGTCCAGCCCTCGAGCACGCGGAGGAGCGGGTTCGTCTGCTGGTCGAGCACGCGGCTCAGCGGGTCGAAGACCGTCGAGAAGCGCTCCAGCTCGCGGGCGGGCAGGCGGAGTCGCGCGACGACCGGCGAGCCCTTCTTCCCGAGGCGCGAGAGGTCCGGCGAGACGGCCTTCACCTTGGCGAGGGTCGGCTTGGCGTTCTTCTCGAGGTCCGGCAGGCGGTCGAGCGTGTCGGTCAGCGGCGGGGCGGTGCGCTGGATCTCCGCGGCCGCGGGCTTCAGCCGCCGGCTCGCCGAGTCGAGCGTGACGAGCGTCGCCTGGAGCTGGCGCAGCGTGCTCGGCGCCTGGTCGACGGTCTGCCCGAGCTGCTGGCGCTTCGTCGCCGTCAGCGCGAGCACCTTGTGCGCGTTGTCGACGAGGTCGGCGAGCTTGTCGCGGCCGGCGGTGAACGAGCCGAGGACGCGGTCGCCGGTGGAGGCGAGGTGCTTCAGCTGCTCGGTGTCGGCGGCGAAGTCGGCCATCAGCTCCTGCCCCTCCTTCAGGGACGGGGGCATGCGGTCGAGCAGCGCGTTGAAGTCGGTGCCCCGGCCGCGGAGGCCGATGCCGGCCTCGTTGATCAGGACGCGCAGGCGACCGCGGGTCGTGGGGTCCAGCGTGTCGATGACCTGGTCGAGCTCGACCGGCGCGGACGTGCGGGCCAGCGGGATCTGGGCGCCCGAGGACGCCGGGCGCTTGACGTCGCCGATCCGCAGGTCGACGTACTTCTCGCCGAGCAGGTTGACCGGGCGGGCCTCGGCGGAGGCGCCGGTCCCGATCGGGACGGCCCCGCCCTCGAGCTTCATCGTGACCTGGGCGGTGTCGCGCGAGGTCAGGTCGATCTTCGTGATGTGCCCTGCGGGAACGCCGCCGATCTTGACGTCGGAGTTCTTGCGCAGGCCGGCCGAGTCCTTGAACTCGGCCTTCACCGTGTAGCCGTCGTCCCCGCCCGTGAGGGAGAGGACGGCGACGATGACGGCGACCAGGGCGACCGCCGCGATCGCGAGGATGCGCGGGGTCGAGTGACGGACCGTCCGATTCATGGCTTCTCCGGGTCCTTCGACGCGTCGAGGGCGTCCTTCGTGATGCCGCACTGTGGGTCGAACCACGGCGAGCCGGCGTTCAGTCCCGGAGGACGCGGCATCGCGTAGCGGTTGTCGGTGCCCGGGAGCTTGTTGATGAACTCGGAGCTCGGGAACACGCCGTTGGCGGACGTGACCCCCTCCTTGAGCTTGATCCGGGCGTAGTGCGACGTGTTGTCGTAGTTCTTGGACCACCCGCCCCAGGTCCCGGCCCAGCCGGCGATCTCGGGGGCGTAGTTCCGCACGCAGCGCACGACCGGCGAGAGGCCGTCGAGCGCGGAGCTCGCGGGCTTCATGAACGGCGTCGCGACGTCCAGCAGCGACGAGACGCGCGGCGAGACGGTGCGGACGGTCTTCAGCGTCCGCACGGCCACCGGTGCGACGTCCTGCAGGCGGACGAGCGCGGGGCCGGCGGTCTTCGCGAGCGCCGGCAGCTTCTGGGCCCCCGGCTGGACCGTCTGCATCAGCGTGTCCATCCGGTCGAGGCTCCCGTCGGCGCGGCCGAGCGTCGAGTCGACGTCCTTCAGCATCGGCGCGAAGCGGTCCAGCGACTGCTGGATCCGCTCCGTGCGCCGGCCGAACGCGTCGAACGTGCCGCTCGCGGCGGTCACGAGGTCGGAGACGACCTCCTGACGCTGCGCGAGCGTCGTGGTGACGCGGTCGCCGTTGCGCACGAGCGCCTTCAGCGCGGTCCCGTCGGCGAGCAGGTCGGCGACGACGTTCTGGGTGCCCTCGAGCGCGCCGGGGGCGTTCTTCAGCGCCTCGCGGATCTGCGCGTCGCGCTTGTCCGTCGACGCCGCCGCGCCCTGGAGCGCCTGGCGCAGTCGGGTGCGCGTCTTCGCGTCGAGGGTGTCGAAGGCCTGGTCGAACTCGACCGGGGTCGTGGTGTCCTTGCGGGCGATGATCCCGTCCTCCGGGATCGCCGGCGCGCTCTCCGGACCGGGCGTCAGCGCGACGGAGCGCGTGCCGTTGCCGATCGTGGTGCCGAAGCGGATCTCGGCCTTGGTGCCCTGACGCAGCGGCCAGGCGTCCTCGTCGGAGATCCCGAGGTCGACCAGCGCCTGGCCGTCCTCGTAACGGACCTTCTGGACCTTGCCCACGTCGACGCCGTCGATCTGGACGTCCAGACCGGGGACGACGCTGACGGCTGAGGAGAAGGCGGCCCGGACCGTGTGGTCCTGTGAGCGGCTCTGGACGGCCCAGACCCCGAACGCCACCACCAACGCGGTGACGATCAGGGCCCAGGGCCGGTCGAGGAACAGGCGCCTCACATCAGCCTCCGACCGGGGACGCGGGGTTCAGACCCCAGAACACCATCGTCAGGACCGATCCGATGACGTGGATCAGGACGAGGTTGAGGATCATCGACCGCGCGGTCGCCGATCCGACGCCGACCGGTCCACCCTTGGCGGTGTAGCCGTAGTACATCGCCACCAGGACGATCGCCATGCCCATCGCCATGATCTTGATCTCGGAGTACAGGACGTCGACGGGCCGGATGAAGGCCCAGTGGACCCCTTCCCAGCCGCCCTTGGAGACCTCGCCGATCTGGTCGACGATGATCACCTGGTTGGCGACCATGTGGAACGCCAGGCCGACGAGGTAGATCATCGGGAACGCGATGATGCAGGCCATCAGGCGCGTCGCGACGACGTAGCGCATCGGGTTGATGCCGAGCGACTCCATCGCGGAGAACTCGTTGTTGATGCGCATCGACCCGAGCTCGGCGACGAGGCCGCAGCCGACCTTCGCGGCGATGATGTAGCCCCACATGTAGGGCCCCATCTCGCGGATGCCGCACCAGGCGGTGAACACGCCGGAGTACGCCGAGGCGCCGTACCCGCGGAGCACGTAGTTCGCCTCCGTCGCGCACTGCATGCCGATGACGAACTGCATGAGGGCCACGACCACGAGCGACCCGGTGACGAGGATGCCGACCTGCCGCAGGATCTCGGCCGAGTAGCGGAAGACGCCACGGAGCTCGAGCACGGCGCGGCCCGAGAACTGCGCGAGCTCCCCGGCCTCCTTCAGGACGCCGCGGACGGGCCCGGTCAGGCCCTCGCGCAGACGAGCGGGGGCGGTGGGCCGGCGGACGACGGGGTCGCCGGCGAGCGAGGGAGCCGACATCAGTGGAGGTTCCCGGTCTCGGGGAAGGCGGCGAGCATCGTCGTCGTGAAGACGAAGTTGAACGCCCAGATGCCGACGAACGACAGGACGACGGCCTGGTTGACGGCGCGACCGACGCCCTCGGCCCCGCCCTTGACCGTCATGCCCTTGTAACAGCAGACGACCGCGACGATGAAGCCGAAGAGGCTGGTCTTGATCACGCTGCCCAGGAGGTCCGGCAACGTGAAGTTCGAGGAGAAGGTGGCGAGGTAGCCGGCCGACGTGTCGCCGAAGACGGGGACCGCGGCGATCCAGCCGCCGACGAGGCCGAAGACGATCGCGACGAGGTTCATCAGCGCGGTCACGAGGCCGAGGGCGAGGAAGCGCGGGACGACGATCGTGCGCACCGGGTCCATGCCGAGGACGGCGAGCGCGTCGAGCTCCTGGCGGACCTTGCGGGCGCCGAGGTCGGCGCAGATCGCCGTGCCGCCGACGCCGGCGATCACCATGCCGTTGATCCATGGCGCGAACTCGCGCACGGACGCCATCACGAAGAACGCGCCGAGCCGGTCGACCGTCCCGAAGATGTACGTGATGTTGCCGCCCTGGATGCCGGGGGCACCGAGGCCGAAGAACGTCGTCGAGATCACGACCGGGATGAAGCACCGGCGGATGATCAGGAACGTCTGCTCGATGAACTCGTCGCGCCAGACGAACGGGCGCGTCACCGACGCCCGCGCGGCCTGGCCGACGAGCAGGAGCATCGCGGCGATCTCTTCGAGCACGGCGGCGAGGCCGCTGCTCGACTTCTTGTCCGGCGGCGGCGTGGACGGCTCGGTGGGCGTCTGCGGCAGCGTCGGGGGTGCGAGGGTCGCGGCTTCCATCAGCCCGCCCTCCTCTCGGATCGGGGGCTATTCCATGCCAAGGGGACCACCTGGGTTTCCGGCGAGGAACTGTCGGACGAAGGGGTTGGGCGAGTCGAACATGTCGTCCCGGTCGCCCGACTGCACGATGCGGCCCTTCCACAGCACGGCGATGTACTCGCCGATGCGCCGGGCCGACGCGATGTCGTGGGTGATGACCACGTAGGTGCCGCCGTTCTCGGCGTGGACCTTCTCGATCAGCTGGCAGAGCAGCGCCGTGCGGACGGGGTCCAGACCGGAGTCGGGCTCGTCGAACAGGACGATCTGCGGCTCGAGCACGAGCGCGCGGGCGAAGCCGGCGCGCTTCTTCATGCCGCCGGAGAGCTCGGCCGGCGACCGCGTCTCGGCGCCGTTGGCGAGGCCGACCTCGTCGAGGCGGCGCATGACGACGTCCTTGATCTGCTCCTCGGACATGTCGGTGTGCTGGCGCAGCGGGAACGCGACGTTGTCGTACACGTTCATGGACCCGAAGAGGGCGCCGTCCTGGAAGAGGATCCCGAACTTGCGGCGCATCTCCAGGAGGCGCGCCTGCTTCATGCGGGGGACCGACTCGCCGTGCACGAGGATGTCGCCCTTGTCGGGGAACATCAGGCCGATCAGGTGCGACAGCAGCACCGACTTGCCGGTGCCGGACGGCCCGAGGATGACGGTGATCATGCCCTCGGGGATGCCGACGTTCAGGCCGTTCATCACCCGGTTGGAGCCGAACGACTTGTAGAGGTCGATGCACTCGATCGACCAGAAGTCGCCCGGGTTCGTCTGCGGGACCGTCATCGGCCCCTGGTGGTAGTCGTAGCCCGAGGCGCGATCCAGCAGCGCGGCGGTCTTGGCGTCGGCGGCGGTCATGCGATCTCCTCGACGAGCTCGTCGTCGGTGTTGGTGCCCATGGCCACGGGCGGGTTGACCATCGCCTGCACCAGCGGCAGGACCCGGAGGAACTGGCGGACGGGGCCGGCGTAGGTGGCACGGCCGTCCGCGATCGCCATCGCCGTGCGGAGCTTCCCGACGGCGAGCTTCTCGATCTCCGGCGTGCGCAGCGCGAGCTCGATCGTCGGCTGCTCCGACGCCCCGTCGCGGTCGACGACCTCGAGTCGACCGCCCCGACAGACGAGCAGCACGCCGGACCCGTCGAGGTCGAGGGAGCGCAGCAGGACGACCTGCTCGATCCGGCCGATCGGCTCGGCGATCCGCGGCTCGTCGCCGGCCTGCTCGAAGACGTCGATCAGGGTCTCCCACGCCTCGCGGTGGTCGGCGCGCGGCGCGGCATCCTCTGCGACCGCACCCCGGGCTCCGTGGGCGTCGACGGGGAGGCGGGTGGCGGGGTCTGGGTTCTCGGAGGAGGTGGTCACGGGAGTCGTCGGCCTCGTCGGCGGGGGCGAACCGCACGTCGTGCGGTCGTCGTCCAACAAAACCAACGGATGTGTGACCGGCGCCATACTCCGGAAGGGGCATCCTCCTACCCCCGGCCAGGTTTTCTCCACCAACGGGGATGTGACCCGTACACAGGCTGTCGCGCACGGCCCGGCCGCACGGAGGAGAGGGGGCTGGCCGCGGCGGGGGCTATCCGACGTCGTCGCCGTCGTCCACGCCGCCCAGGAACCGCGACACCGCCTCGGCGCGGTTGCCGACCTCGAGCTTTCGCAGGATGTTCTTGACGTGCGTCTTCGCGGTGCCCTCGGCGATGACCAGGGTGGCCGCGATCGCGGCGTTGGTCGCCCCGGTGGCCATCAGGCGCAGGACCTCCGCCTCACGCGCCGTGAGCAGTCCCTCGACCTCGGGTCGAGGCTGACCTTGGGCTCGCGGGGCCCGCACGGCGCCGGGGTCGAACGCGGCCTCGATCGACCGCACCGCCCGACGGACCTGGTCGCGGGCCTCTCGGCTGCGGTGCTCGGCGGCGAGGCGCTCGAAGGTCGCGCCTGCGGCGTCGGCCAGGACGCCGAGCAGGTCGGCCTCGCGTGGCCCGACCGGCGCGACCCCGCGGTCGGCATGGACGAACCCCACCACGCGGTCCCGCAGCGTCACGGGTGCCGCGACGTACGACGTCCAGCCGGTGGCGCGCGCCAGGCCCGGGTGTCCCCGCGGGTCGCCCTGGGCGTCGGCCACGACGATCGGCTGGCGGGACCGCACGAGGTCGGTCTCACGCAGCCCGCGGTCCAGGAGGACCGGTGGTTCGCTCCCCGCCCGGACGATCGCGTCCTCGCGATCGGGGTGGTCGAGATCGAGGCAGTGCTCCGTGACGAAGACGCCGTTTCGTGCGGCCGACAGGACCGCCCGCCGGAACCCGAGCCCCACGACGGCCGACGGCGCCACGTCGAGGAGCTCGTCGAGGGTGCCGACCCGGCGGACCGCCGTCACCGCGACCGCGAGGCGACCGAGGATCCCGGCCCTGCGGTCCGTGGCCTCGACCTCCACCCGCTCGGCGACGACGCGCACGTCGAGCAGCAGGTCGACGAGCTGGTCGCGGGTGGCCGTCCAGCGGCCGTCGCCCGGAGGACGACGCAGGCGCTCGGCCAGCCGGACCACCCGCACCGCGAGCTCCGCACGCGCGACCTCGGCGTCGACCAGCGCGTCGGCCGCGCCCCGATCCGTCGACGGGGTCTCGAGGGCGCGGTCGACCCGACCGACGACGTCGACCACGGCTCCGCGGAGGACCGGATCCCGGATCGGGTCGGCCGAGACGTCGCTGCGACCGCGCACCTGGGGCCGCGTCAGCACGGACGCGGCCGCGTCGTACGTGGGCCGGGGAGCGTCGTGGGAGTCATGGTCCGGGGGCGCGGGGGAGTCCGCGTTCTGGGTCCCGCTCGCCGGACGACCGGCAGGGTCGTTCGGTCGGGAGACAGCAACGTCGCACGTCGTACCCCGGGTGTCGATGGGGCCGGAACACCATCCGGGCGGCGCCGGGAGTGCCCCGGCACCCGTCGTCTCCCGGGACCGCGGATCCGCGCCGACTCCCGCGCCGCGAGTGGCATGCTGGTGGTCCGGGCCTCCACGAGGCCCCTCCGCACCGGCACCATGCCCGCCCCCAGATCCCCCGACGACCTCCAGACGCACGGCGCCCGCCCGCCGGCCGGGCCCCCGGTGGGCCACGGCTGGGTGGCGCCGGACGTCGCCGAGGAGCACCCGGGCCTCGAGCTCCTGACCTGGACCGTCGCGACCGACTGGCCACGCCGGACGCCCCCGGCCGTCCGGGACCTGCTCGCCCGTGCCTCCACGCGCGTCGACGGGCCGGCCGTCCTCCGGGCGCACGAGGACGACGCGCCCGCCGCGCACCGGCGGTTCCACCACCGGATCGGCCGCCGCGGCGACGACCTGCGCTCGCCGATCGAGCTCGCGTACCACGCGCGCATCGCCCACGGCGGCTTCGCGATCCGCGGGACGCCGCACGACGTCCTCCTCGCGGTCCTGCTGGAGACCGGCGTCCCGATCTGGGCGCTCGACGCCTCCACCTCGAGCGGGGACCTCGGGATCCGGCGGAGCCTCCTGGGCGAGCTGCGCCGTCCCGAGGACGACCCCCGGACCCCCGAGCCCGGCCCCGAGCCGGCGGTCGTCGACGCCGGCGGCCTCGTGGCACGGCTCGGCCGGGAGCCCGGCGAGCCGCGCCGCGCGACGCGCAGGACCCGCCGGACGACGTTCTTCTGCGCCCGGGTCCCGGGGCTGCCGGACCTGCGCGTCGACGAGGCCGTGTGGCTCTGCCGCTCGCTCGCGGAGTGCGGCACCACGGGGTGACGCCGACCGGGACGCGCCGTGGGCGGCGGGCGGAGCGGCGCGCCCGTGGGACGCGGCGGCCCTACCGGCCGAGCACCGGCGGCCCGGCCTGCCGTTCCCGGCCGTCGACCAGGAACGGCACGAGGTACCGCCGTGCGTAGTCCTCGGCGCCCCCGGGCTCGTCGAGCGCGAACACCTTCGACGGCGACAGCACGAGCGTGTGGATCGCCCGCACGAGGTGCTCGGCGACCTCCGCCCGGGGAGCGCGCAGCGGCAGGTCGGCGGGGAGCATCGCGAGGACGAACTCCCTCCCGGCGTCGATCGCCGTGCTCTCGCCCCACACGTACGGGAGGAGCCACTCGGGGTTCAGCGTCAGGACCGCGCGCAGCACCCGGTGGTCGCGGAGCTTGCGGTACGCCACCGCGAACAGCCGGACGAGCAGGTCCTCGGGCGTCTCGTCGACGCCGGCGAGCGCGCGGATCTCGCCGAAGAGGACGTCGAGCTCGGACTGCAGCGCGGCGTCCATCAGCGCCCGACGCCCGCGGTAGTGCGTGTACAGGGTGGCTCGGCCGATCCCGGCCCGCCGGGCGACTGCGTCCATCGAGAGCTTCCGGAGTCCGGTCTCCTCCGCGCATCCCAGGGCGGCGTCGAGGATCCTCTCGCGGGTGGCGGCTCCGGCCGGTGGTGGGTGGTGCGGCACGGCCGCAGCCTAACGCTGGACAGTTCACCCGGATATGTCTGGACACGTCCGCGGCCAGCATCTATACAACTCCTGTATGAGCTGTGCAGCCGATCACACGCCCAGGGGGCTCCCCCGAGCGGCCCGCGGTCCCCGTCCGCGTGCCGGGCGTCACGAGTCGACGGGCGCCACGTACGGCCGGACGGTGCGCTCGTGAGCGAGGAGGCGGCGGACCCCAAGGCGAACGAGAAGAACCGCTCGCGCGCCCTGAAGGACATGGAGCGCCGCGAGCGCGAGCTCCAGCGCGCACGCGACGAGGCCCCCACCACGTTCCTCGACCGGGTCCGCAAGGTCCCGGGCCTCAGCTCGATCCCGGGCGGCGACGCCCCGCTGCGGAGCGTGGCGGAGGAGGAGGCCGCGATCCGCAAGCTCGCGGTCGAGGCCGGGACCGACATCCCGGAGTGGGAGGAGGACCACTTCAGCTTCAGCGACTTCATGACGCGGGTCGTCGCGCTGTCGCTGACCACCATCGCCGCCCTGATCTTCCTCGTCGGCTCGTACTTCTGGACCGACGTCATGGTCGGCAACATCGGCCCGCTCGGGTTCGGCATGACGCCGATCGGCATGTACGGGATCCTGATCGCGTTGATCCCGGTGATGGGCATCATCCACGCGCTGTGGACGAGCAGCGACGTGAAGCGCCGGAAGGCCCAGGTCCTCGCCGCCGCACGCGACAAGCTCCGGGTCTCCCTGCTGTCCGGGCCGGAGGGCGTGCGGAACGTGCGCGCCGCCCCGATGCCCGCCAGCATGCTCTTCGGCGAGAGCGAGGAGGACCTCGTCCGCCGTCGCCGCGAGCAGCACCAGCGCCGCGGCGAGTAGGGCGGCGCGGGCGCGGCGACGCCCACGCCCGCCGTCGCCGACCACCCGCTCCGCCGCTCTCTTGCGGTGCGTCCGTCCGACGTTGCCCCCGAAGAGCGGCAACGCGCCAACTTCGGCGGAAGTGGCCCTGCGTCACGGTGCGGCGCCCCGAACTTCCACGCGCACGCGCACGTCGCGCGTAGGTTCTGGGGACGGTCGGTGACCCCGGGCTCCGGGGTCCGGCCGACGGAGCGAGGGAGGGACGGCATGAGCGCGCACACGATCGACCCCTGGGCCGCGACCGACGCGGCCGGCGATCCCGTCCGCCATGCCCTGCGCCTGGCCCGGCTGAACGAGTCCGCCCGCGGCGGTCGGCGGATGGGCACCGAGGTCCGGTCCGTGGTCGACCGCTCGTGGCAGCGCTCCGCGGCCGCCGGCGTCGACCCCGAGCTCGACCGGCCCGTGGCACCGCTCGCGGCGGAGATCCTCGAGCTGCGTCGCCGCGAGCACCCCCTCGCCGTCGTGCGGCCGACGCTCGCCCGCGTCCTCACCGACCTGACCGCGAGCGCCCCGCACGTCTTCGCGCTCAGCGACGCCCGGGGCGTCCTGCTCTGGGTCGACGGCGCCGAGGAGGTCGTCGAGCGGGCCGGCGGCGAGATGGCCTTCGAGGCCGGGGCCGACTGGTCCGAGCGGGCGGCCGGGACCAACGCGGTCGGCACCGCGCTGGTCGAGGAGCACGCCGTCCAGATCTTCTCCGCCGAGCACTTCCGTCCGGCGGTCCACGGCTGGACGTGCTCCGCCTCACCGATCCGGTGCCCGGAGACCGGTGAGATCCTCGGCGTCCTCGACGCGACCGCCGACCTGCGCACCGTCGACCCGCGGACGCTGCCGTACCTCGTCGGCGCCACCCGCGCGGCCGAACGGATGCTGCGCGGCCAGGCCGAGCGACGCACCAGCGGCTCCGCGCCCTCGTCCGCCAGCGGCCGGCCGGGGCCCCGCGCCCGGAGCTCGCGCTCAGCCCGCTCGGGCGCGTCGTCGCCATGGACCACGCCTCGCGCAGCGGGGAGGACGGCGACCCCGATCGCCGCTGGCGCCTGCCGCGGCCCGCCGCCGAGGGCGGCCCGATCCGCCTGCCGGACGGTCGGATGGGTCACGCCGAGCCCGCCGGGGACGACGGCTTCCTCGTCTATGCCGACCACGCGGTCTCCCGCCCGCGCTCCACCGTCTCGCTCGAGCTCCTGGGCACCCACAGCCCGCTGGCCCGCAAGCGCGACGGCGCGCAGCCGCTCTCGCGCGGCCACGCCGAGATCCTGGCGCTCCTGGCGCACACGCCCGCCGGGCTGACGGCCGAGCGCCTCGCCGTCCTGCTCCACGGCGACCGCGCGAACGCCGGCACCGCGCGCGCCGCGTGCTCCCGGCTGCGCACCCGGCTCCCGGGCGTCGTCTCGACCCGCCCGTACCGGCTCGCCGACGGGGTCGACAGCGATCTGCGCGAGGTCCGGCGCCACCTGCGCGCCGGCGACCTCGCCGCCGCCGTCGAGGCCTACCGCGGACCGCTCCTGCCCGACAGCCCCGCCCCCGGGATCCGCGAGATCGCGGACGACCTGCACGCCGAGCTGCGCGGCGCCCTGCTCGAGGCCGGCGACGCCGAGGCCCTCGCGTCGTGGTGCGCCACGCCGCACGGGTCCGAGGACCTGCGGGCCGCGGAGGCCCTGGTCAAGGCCCTCCCGCACGGCGACCCGCGACGCGGTGCCGCGGCCGGGCGGATCGCGTCCCTCCGCCGCCGGCTCGGCATCGGCTGGTCGCCCGCGACCGCCGAGGGCCGTCGCCCGGGTCGCTGAGCGTCGCCCCGGCGTTCGCCGCACCCCGGTCGCCCCCGGACCGCCACGTCGACCGACGGCCCGAGGAGCCGGTGCCGAGGGCCGGGGCCGAGGGCCGGTCCGGCGCGGGGCGCCGAGTCGCGTCCCGTGTGACACCGGGCGCGGTCCGGCAGGGCGCGCGGTCGTCCGCGTCCGTGGGCGTGGCGCTGCGCACACCGTCCGCGAAGTTGGCGCGCAGACGCTCTCCCGGTGTCACCCGGTTGCAACCGGGCGCTGCGTAGGTTCGTGCCTCCCCACCGGCACGCCCGTCGTGCCGCCCGCCCCGGACCGCGTACCGGGGCGGCGCGGGTGGGTCGACGGTCGGAGGAGGTTCGGGTGCGAAATCCGTGATTGGGGATCGATTGCCATGAGGACCGCGTCGGGCGCGCCCGATCGCTCGTCGCCGCCCACGAGCAGGCACTCGCGGGCGAGGATCCGGACTCCGACGTCCGCCAGGTCGTCGCGGCGTCGTGGCGCCGCGCGCAGGAGGCCGGCGTCGATCCGGAGCGTCACCACGCTCCGGTCACGCACGCGAGCGACGAGGCCGCGGAGCGCTGGCGCGAGCACCCCCTCGGTCGCTTCGGTCCGCTGATCCGCCGCACCCTCGGCGACTTCTCGCACGACGCGCAGCGCATCGTGGTGGTCGCCGACGCCGACGGCTGCATCCTCTGGTCGGCGGGCAGCAAGGGCGTGCTCGCCGCCGCGTCGGCGATCGAGTTCGAGCCCGGCCACTCCTGGGACGAGGCCACGGTCGGCACCAACGGGGTCGGCACCGCGCTGGCGGTCGGACACCCCGTGCAGATCTTCTCGGCGGAGCACTTCCGCCGCCGCGTGCACCCGTGGGTCTGCTCCGGCGCCCCGGTCCGGGACCCCGAGACGCACGACATCCTCGGCGTGATCGACGTCTCGTGCGGCATCCGCGCCGCGCACCCCGACTCGCTGTCCCTCGCGATGACGACCGCCAGCCTCGTCGAGGCGTCCCTGCGGTCGGACCTCGCCGAGCGGCGCGAACGCGCCCGGTCGCAGTTCTTCGAGCACCTCCAGCACCGCCCGTCGTCCCGGACCGCCCTGGTCGACCGTCGCGGCCGGATCCTCGCCGCCCACCCGCGCAGCTGGGTCTTCGGGCCGCTCGTGCGCGCCCCCGGCGACGGCTGGGTCTCGCCCGGCGGCGACGACGTCCTCGAGGGGCGTCCCCTCGGCGACGGCATGTGGATCGTGGAGGCCTCGGGCGCCGCCGTGCCCCGGCCGCGGGTCCGCGTGGAGGCCCTGGGCCGCACCCGCGCGCAGGTGTCGATCAACGGCGCGACCGTCGAGCTGTCGCCGCGGCGCAGCGAGATCGTGGCGCTCCTCTGCATGACGCCCGAGGGCCTCGGCGCCGGCGACATCGCGGAGGAGGTCTACGGCAGCGACGAGCGCCGCGTGACCGTGCGCGCCGAGATGTCGCGCCTGCGCCGACAGATGGCAGGCGTCCTCGCGACCCAGCCGTACCGCCTGCTCGCCGACGTCAGCGCCGATTTCCTCGACCTCGCCGCGCGGGTGCGCGGCCACGGCGACCTGACCGCCGACCTCGCCCCCGGGCCGCTGCTCCCGGAGGCCACGAGCCCGCGCCTCGTCGCCCTGCGCGAGGAGCTCCTCGCGGGGCACCGCGGCGGCGCCCCGCTGGCCGGCGTGTCCTGAGGCCGGCGGGGCGGCCCGCCGGCGCGTCCGCGCGTCGGCGGAGGCGGGACGTGGTCGGCCTTCGGCCGCTGGGAGCGCACAAGTCGCGACCACGTCCCGACGGCCGGGGGCGTGGTCGACGTTCGGCCCCTGGCAGCGCTCGGATCGCGACCACGTGCCGACGGCCGGCGACGTGGTCGACCTTCGGCCGCTGGGAGCGCACAAGTCGCGACCACGTCCGGGTGGCCGAGGACGTGGTCGACGTTCGGCCCCTGGCAGCGCCCGAACCGCGACCACGTCCCGACGGCCGACGCCGCCCTCGTCAGTCCTTGCGGTCGAGCACCAGCCAGCCGCCGCGCATCGTCGCCGTGCGGGCGTGCCAGCCGCGGAGCCCGCGCGCGAGCGCGAGGAGCCCGTCGGCGTCGAACGCCTGACGGTGGCCGTAGGCCGGGTCGGGCGTGCGCTCCAGCGGGACCGCGACGACCACCCGCCGGGCGGCCAGGCGGGTGAGCTCGTGGAGCACCAGGCGGTTCATGCGGGCGGGGAGGTGCTCGAGGACGTGCAGCATCGTGACCGTGTCGAACGCTCCGGCCCGGTGCGGGGTGCGGGTCGTGATGTCGAGCGGCTCGAAGCGCACCGACGAGCCGCGGTCCGCCGCCATGCGCGAGGCGAGCGCCGCCGTCCCCGGGAGCAGGTCGCTGCCCGTCACGCGGAGCGACGGATCACGCCCGAGCAGCAGCGGGAAGAAGCCGAAGCAGCTGCCGACGTCGAGGACGCGGTGGCCGACGACGAGGCCCGCCGCGAGCCGGTAGATCGGCGCGAACGTCGCGACCGCCCCCGTGCCCTGCCGGGTCGGCGGTCGCAGCAGCGCACGGATCGTGTTCGCGTAGAACGCGCGCCACGCGACCGCCGGGTCCTCGTGCAGGGACGCCACCACGCCGACGAACACGGCCTCGAACGCTGTGCACGGGTCGCCGGGCAGGAGGCCGGGACGGATCAGGTCGTGCGCGATCGCGTCGCCGAGGTCGTCGTCGACCTCCGTGACCCGGAACGTGTGGAGGACGACGGTCCGGCCGCCCTCGCGCCGGAGCAGGAACCGGCCGGCGTGCTGTTCGTGGGCCCCGTACGACCGGGCCGAGGCGGGGAGCCTGCGGACGACGATCTGCGCGGCGGTATCGGGGATCGGGACGCCGGCCGATCCGACCGCCCGGCGACCGCCGACAGTGCGGGTCGCCGACCTCGGGGCGAGGCCGCCCGCACCGTCGACATCTGACGACGCGTCACGGCCCTCGCCGGGGATCCCCGTCCCGCCGAGGTCGAGGTCGAGGAACTCCGGCAGCGCCCACGCGGGGCCCGCGTCCTGTCGTGTCACGGTGCTCATCCGACGAACGCCTCCCGGGCGCGCTCCTCGAGCTGGTCGAGGTCGCGCACCTGCTCGACCACGTCGCAGACGGGGGTGTAGAGGTCCATGTCGCACGAGCCGAGGCGACGGTTGCGCTCGGCCTCGGGCGTCAGCCACGTCAGCCGACGGCAGCGGCTCCCGATCTCCTCGAGCGCCTCGACGTTCGGCGGCCGGCCGTTGCCGCGCCCGTCGCCGAGGACGAGGACGATCGTGCGGCGGTCGACGGAGCGGAGGTGGTCGGTCGTGAACGTCCCGAGCGCGCGGCCGTAGTCCGACGAGGCGTCGAGGTCGAGGCCGGAGCGGGTCATCATCTGGGCCAGGGCGACGTCGGGGTCGGGGTCGCGGAGCTGCTCGGAGATGTCGACGAGCTCGTCGACGAACGCGAACGTGCGGACGCGGTCGAAGCGCTGCTGGACCCCGTGGACGAGGTGCAGGGCGAACCGCGCGGTGTTGCGGACCGACAGGCTCAGGTCGACGAGGACCACCAGGCGCGGCCGGTCGGGCTTCCTGGCGACGGTCGCCGGGCGGACCGGGACGCCGTCGTGGCGGAGCGCCGAGCGCATCGTCCGCGCGGCGTGGATCCGGCCGTGCTCGGCGGGCTGCCTGCGCGGGGACGCGGCGCCGCGCAGCTGACGGGAGAGGCGGCCGAGCAGCTCGTCCATCCGCACGCGCTCGACGTGCGTGAGGTCCAGCCGGAGGCCCATCGGCAGCTCGTCCTCCGGCGACTCCTCGGCCTCGAAGCCCTCCAGGTGCTTCCGGAGGAGCTCGGCGAGGTTGTCGATCTCGCCGCCGCGGACCTGCGCCATCCCCTTGCGCTCCTCCTCCTCGCCGTCCTGCAGCAGCGACGGGAGGACGCCGGCGGCGAGGTCGAAGCCGCCCTCGAGCGGGTCGCCGTCGTCGTCGGCCAGCCCGCCGGCCTCGCCGGCGTCGGAGACCCGGTCGAGGTTCAGGACCTGACCGAGCCCGGACGCGTCGCCCTCGAGCGCGCCGCCGAGGGTCAGCTCGTCGTCCTCGGAGGACAGGTCGAAGCCGTCGTCCTCCTTGTCGAGCCGCTCGGTCCGGACGTCGGGGTCGCTCTCGACGTCGAAGAGGTCGCCGAGCTGCGCGCCCGCGGAGCCGTCGTCCTCGACCTGCTCCTCGTCGGGGTCGGCGAGGCCCGTGATGTGCCCCTGCCGGAGGGCAGCGTCGTCCTCCGGGTCGACCGACCACGGCAGGAAGAAGCGCGCGAACAGCTCGTCGAAGACGTCCTCGTCGCGCCCCCGCTTGACCAGGGTCGTGCGCAGCGCGGCGCGCACCCCGTCGCGGCGGTCGAGCGAGACGGCGCGGACCGCCCGCAGTGCGTCGAGGGTCTCGGACGGCGAGACCCGGAGGCCGGCGGACCGCAGCGCCGTCGCGAACGCGAGCAGCACGCCGTCGAAGTCGTCGGCCGGCCGGGCGCCGTCGACGCCCGGGACGATCGTCCTGGGGCGCGCCGCCGCGCGGGCGGCGGGCGTCACCGCGGTGCCGACGCGGCCGTGCCCGTCGCGGCGGGTCTGCCAGGTCATCGCTCAGCCCGTCGACTTCACGGAGCCGTAGTACCCGCCCGACCGCGTCGCGCGGTGGTTCGCCGCGTCCTCGGGTGCGACGCGGTCGCCGGCGTACCGCGAGGAGCGGCCCTCGGCGCCGTCGAGCACCTCGCGGATCGAGCGCCGCACCGTGTCGACGTCGCGGTCGTACTTCACGAGCAGCGTCAGGGTGTCCTCGAGGATCCGGCGGTCGAGCGTGCGGGCGCCGAGGACGACGAGCGCGCGGGCCCAGTCGATGGCCTCGCTGATCGACGGCGCCTTGCGGAGCTCCAGCTCGCGGATCGCGCGGACGGCGCGGACCGCCTGGGTGCGCAGCTCGTCGTCGATGCCGGGGACGCGCAGGCGCACGATCTCGAGCTCGCGGGCCTCGTCGGGGTAGCCGAGCGAGAGGTGCAGGCAGCGGCGCTTGAAGGCCTCCGACACGTCGCGGGTCGCGTTGGACGTCGCGATCACGATCGGGGCCGTCCGGGCCGTCAGGGTGCCGATCTCGGGGACCGTCACCTGCATCTCGGCGAGGACCTCGAGCATCAGGGCCTCGAGCTGCTCGTCGGCGCGGTCGATCTCGTCGATCAGGAGCACGCAGGGCTCGGGCGAGCGGATCGCCTGGAGCAGCGGGCGCTCGACGAGGAAGCGCTCGGAGAAGAAGATCTCGCCGTGCTCGTGGAGGCGGTCGGCGGCCTCCTCGATGGTCGAGGTGTCCTCCAGCAGGCCGTCGATGCGGGACTTCAGGAGCTGCGTGTAGAGCAGCTGCTTGCCGTAGTCCCACTCGTACAGGGCCTTCGTGTCGTCCTGGCCCTCGTAGCACTGCAGGCGCACGAGCCGGCGGCCCGTGACGGTCGCCAGGGTCTTCGCGAGCTCGGTCTTGCCGACGCCGGCGGGGCCCTCGATGAGCACCGGGCGCTGCAGGCGCTCGGCGAGGAAGACGGTCGTCTCGGTCTGGCTGGTGGAGACGTAGTCGTGGTCGCGCAGGCGTTCCCGGACGTCCTCGACGGACGAGAAGCCGGCGACCCGGTCGGTCGTCGGGGCAGCCGGCTGGTCGGGCATCCGGGGGACCACCTGGTCGGTCGTGCGGTCGTGCATCGGGAAGCACCGGGACGCGTCCGCGCGCCGCTCCGGGGAGCAGCGCGCGGACGCGTCGTGCGGCGTCGCTCAGCGGCTGCCCGAGAGGGCGGCGCGGACGACCGGCTTCATGCGCTCGTACGTGACCTCCATCGGGTTGCCCGGGGTGCAGGAGTCGCCGAGGATGTGCTTCGAGATCCGCTCCACGTCGTTCTCGTCGCCCTTGATCTGGCGGCCCTTGCCCTCGTAGACGCCCTCGTTCATCCGGTTCTTGGAGTACTCGCCGACCTCCTTGAAGTTCTTCGGGATGCCGACGTCGTCCGCCAGGCGGATCGCTGCCTCGACGGCGGCCTCCGCGCGCTGGACGGTGGAGAGGCCCTTCGTCTCGACGCCCATCGCCTTGGCCAGGTGGGCGTAGCGCTCGTAGCGGGCGGAGAGGTTGTACTCCCACACGTGCGGCAGCGCGATCGCGTTGTTCAGGCCGTGGTGGCTGTCGTAGAACGCCGACACCGCGTGCGAGATCGAGTGGACGATGCCGAGGCCGCCGGAGTTGAACGCCTGCGCGGCGATGTAATGGGCCCACATGAGGCCGGTGCGGGCCTCGTAGTTGTGCGGCTCGGCGACGGCCTTGCGCAGCCACTTGTTCGTCCACTCGACGGCCGTGTAGGCCTGGCCGAGGGACGGCGGGAAGTCGAGACGCGACACGTACGGCTCGGAGCCGTGCGCGAGGATGTCGAAGCCGCAGAACGCCGTCAGGTCGGTCGGCAGGTCGTAGTAGAGGATCGGGTCGCAGATCGCGAGCGTCGCGATCGAGCGGTCGTCGAACGCGACGTACTTGTGCGGGTTCTCCGGGTCGGACGTGTCGGTGATGACGTACGCCCAGGAGGTCTCCGAGCCGGTGCCGGCCGTGGTGGAGATCGCGATGTGCGGCGGGTTGACCGGGTTCGTGGACTGGTTGAAGCCCTCGAACTCGTTGATGTTGCGGCCGTCGTGCGCCGCGACGATGCGGGCGCCCTTGCAGGCGTCGTGGGTCGAGCCGCCACCCACGGAGACGAAGCTGTCGAGCCCCTCGTCCTTGTACACCTGGTAGGCGTCCATGACGTTGTAGTCCTTGGGGTTGGACTCGACCTTGTCGAAGACGACGACGTCGATCCCCTGGTGCCGGAGCTTGCCGGCGATGTCGTCGACGATGTCCGTGCCCCGGAGACCCGAGGTCATGAGCAGCGTCTTCTTGAAGCCGAGGTTCTTGGCCTCGACCCCGACGAGCTCGTACGCACCGGCGCCGATCAGGCCTCGCGGAACGTTGTGGAACTCCTTGATGGGGAACTCGTGCAGACGATCGAACTGCATGGTGGGTGCTCTCCTCGCGCGGTCCTGGGGGGACCCGGTCGTGTTCGACCGCGGGCCATCCGGCGACCGCGGTTCCTCGACCGTCCGGTCGAGGTGGTCGCCAGTGAACCGGCCGTCTCCGGGTTGCAGAGAGGTTGCAGTTGCACCCGGTGTCGAATCGATGAGGCACCGGGTGTCGAAAACCCCCGTTCCGACGCGGGACGCGGCCGGTGTGCGGCCGCGGCGGGTCAGCCCGCGGCGGGCGGCGCGAGGCCGAGGGCCTCGTCGGAGAAGCCGGCGCCCAGGAGGTCGAGCGCCCGCTCGAGGTGCGTCAGGAGCTCCCCGCCGTGGGAGACCCAGTACCGGTAGCTGGCCATCGCGGTGCCCAGCGCGGTCGACGCGATCGTCTCCGGCAGGAGGTCGTCCGGCCCGACACCCAGCCGCTCGCCGACGTGGTCCTGGACGACGCGGCACCAGTCGGCGTAGCGGATCGCCGAGTGGGCCTGGAGCGCCGGGACGGAGGTGATGAGCTCCATCCGCGCCCGGATCGACTCGTCCCCGTCGGCCGGCCAGCTGTTGAAGGCGACGATCGCCCGGCGCACCCCGGCGAACAGCGGCTCGTCCGCCGGGGACTTCCGCAGCTCGGCCGCGAACCGCTCGAGCTCGCGGTCGAACTCGCCCCACACGATGTCGTTCTTCGACGCGAAGTAGCGGAAGAGCGTGCGGCGGGTGACGCCGACCGCGGCGGCGATGTCGTCGACCGTCGTCTCCTCGAAGCCGTCGCGGACGAAGAGCGCGAGCGCGACGTCCTGCACCTGGTCGCGGGACGTCGACCGCGGCCGGCCGGTCGGTGCGGGACCGCTCACGGTGCAACCCCCATGCAACTCGACGGATGTTTTGACACTGAGGGGCGAAAGTGTCCTAGGATGCGGTCCGTCACACGAGGCAACCTAGAGCAGAACGGAGCCAGGACCATGAACAACGATCCCCAGATCGAGACCGCCGAGGCCACGGAGACCGAGGTCGAGACGACCGCGACCACCGAGCTGATCGACGAGCAGCTGCTCGTCGAGGACGTGTCCATCGACGGCATGTGCGGCGTCTACTAGGCCATGTCGACGCCGACCACCGCGCCCGCCCCGGCGGACGCCACCACACAGGCGGGCGCGGCGGACTGGGCGGGTGGGCACGAATTCTCGCTCGACGCCGCCTGGACCCTGAACCCGCAGGTCGCCCTGCGCCCCGAGCGCTTCGGCGCCCTCGCCTACCACTTCGGCACGCGCCGGCTCTCGTTCCTGAAGAGCCCGCACCTGCTCACCGTCGTCGAGCGGCTCGCCGACCACCCCACCGCCCGCGCCGCGTGCCTGGACGCCGGCCTCGACGCCGCCCAGACCGCCACGTTCGGCAAGGCGCTGGCCACCCTGGCCCGCACCGACATGATCGTCCCGAGGAACCCCGCATGAGCACCGTCCTTCCCCGCGCCGGGGTGCCCGGCCCGACCGCCGCGTCCGCGACGTCCACCCGCACGCCGATGGACGACCTGCTCGCCACGAGCGCCGCCGCCTCCGCGCACGCCACCGGCCACGCGACCACCGCCGCCCCGACCGGCGCGCAGATGCGCCCCGTCGGCAGCCTCGTCGACGAGTTCCAGTCCGGCCTCGACGCCCCGATCTGCCTGACGTGGGAGCTCACGTACGCCTGCAACCTGGCCTGCGTCCACTGCCTCTCCTCGTCCGGCCGCCGCGACCCGCGCGAGCTCTCGACCGCCGAGTGCAAGGGCGTCATCGACGAGCTGCAGCGGATGCAGGTCTTCTACGTGAACATCGGCGGCGGCGAGCCGACGGTGCGCAAGGACTTCTGGGAGCTCGTCGACTACGCGACCGCCCACCAGGTCGGCGTGAAGTTCTCGACCAACGGCTCGCGCATCGACGCCGCCGTCGCGGAGAAGCTCGCCGCCTCGGACTACGTCGACGTGCAGATCTCGCTCGACGGCGCGACCGCGGAGGTCAACGACTACGTCCGCGGGCCCGGCTCGTACGACACCGCCATGACGGCGATGGGCCACCTGAAGGACGCCGGCTTCTCGGGCTTCAAGCTTTCCGTCGTCTGCACCCGCCAGAACATCGGGCAGCTCGACGAGTTCAAGGCGATCGCCGACCACTACGGCGCGCAGCTGCGCCTGACCCGCCTGCGCCCGTCGGGCCGCGGCGCGGACACGTGGGACGAGCTGCACCCGCTCCCGGAGCAGCAGAAGGAGCTCTACGACTGGCTCGTGGCGCACGGCGAGGACGTCCTCACGGGCGACTCGTTCTTCCACCTCGCCGCGTACGGCGACGCCCTGCCGGGCCTGAACCTCTGCGGCGCCGGGCGCGTCGTCTGCCTGATCGACCCGATCGGCGACGTCTACGCCTGCCCGTTCGCGATCCACGACGAGTTCCTCGCCGGCAACGTCCGCTCCGAGGGTGGGTTCCAGGGCGTGTGGCAGACGTCCGAGCTCTTCCTCGAGCTGCGCGAGCCCCAGTCCGCCGGCGCGTGCAACTCCTGCGACTTCTTCGACAAGTGCCGCGGCGGCTGCATGGCCGCGAAGTTCTTCACCGGCCTGCCGATGGACGGCCCGGACCCCGAGTGCGTGCTCGGCCACGGCGAGGAGCTCCTGAAGCAGCGCGGCGACGCGTTCATCCCGAAGCCGTCGATGGACCACTCCAAGAACCTGTCCAAGCGCCAGCGCCTGGAGAAGGCCGCCGCCGAGCGCGGCATCACGCTGCCGCCCGAGGGCCAGCCGCTGCCGGTCCGCCAGAACGGCGCGGGGATCCCGGACAAGGCGTGCGACGAGAACCCGCTCGCGGGCTTCGGCACCGCCGAGGTCGTCGACCGCGGCGCGAGCCCGTCCGTCGACCGCCTCGCCGGCCTCGGCTTCCCCAGTCGGCTCGAGGGCTGAGCCGTGGCGAGCACGAAGGAGTGGTTCGAGTCGGTCGCCGAGGCCCAGCGGCGCGCGAAGAAGCGCCTGCCGGCCTCGGTCTACGGCGCCCTGATCGCGGGCGCCGAGTCCGGTGCCACCGTCGACGACAACACCGCCGCGTTCCGTGAGCTCGGCTTCTTCCCGCGCATCGCGACGGGCCTGAACCAGCCGCGCGAGCTCGGCACGACGGTCCTCGGCCAGGAGCTGTCGCTGCCGGTCCTCGTCTCCCCGACGGGCGTGCAGGCCGTGCACCCGGAGGGAGAGCTCGCCGTCGCGCGCGCCACGAAGGCCGCCGGCACGGGGATGGGCCTCAGCTCGTTCGCGTCGAAGGCCGTCGAGGACGTCGTCGAGCAGAACCCGACGACCTTCTTCCAGGTCTACTGGATGGGCGGACGCGACCGGATCGTGCAGATCCTCGACCGGGCGCGGGCCGCGGGGGCGAAGGGCATCATCCTGACGCTCGACTGGACGTTCGCGCACCGTCGCGACTGGGGCTCCCCGGAGATCCCGGAGCACCTCGACCTGCGCGCGATGGCGAAGCTCTCGCCCGAGGTCCTCCGCCGGCCGAAGTGGCTCGCGGCGTTCCTGAAGGCGGGCGCGCTGCCGGACCTCACGGCGCCGAACATGACCCATCCGGGCGGTGAGGCGCCGACGTTCTTCGGCGCCTACGGCGAGTGGATGATGACCGAGAAGCCCTCCTGGGACGACATCGCGTGGATGCGCGAGCAGTGGGACGGGCCGTTCCTGATCAAGGGCATCACGCACCCCGAGGACGCCCTGAACGCCATCGAGGCCGGGGCGAGCGCGATCTCCGTCTCCAACCACGGCGGCAACAACCTCGACGGCACCCCGGCGACGATCCGCGCGCTGCCGGCCATCGTCGAGGCCGTCGACGGCCGGCTCGAGGTCCTGCTCGACGGCGGCATCCGCCGGGGCTCCGACGTCGTCAAGGCGCTCGCCCTGGGCGCCGACGCCGTGCTGATCGGCCGCGCCTCCCTGTGGGGCCTGGCCGCGAACGGCGAGGCCGGCGTGAACAACGTCCTCGAGATCCTCCGCGCGGGGATCGACGAGACGCTGCTCGGGCTCGGTCTGACGTCGGTGCATCAGCTCGACGCCGACCACGTCGTCGTGCCGGACGGCTTCACCCGCCGACCGGTCCACCAGACGACCTGAGCGGGCCCGCGTGTCCGTCGACGGTCCCGAGGTGCCGGCGCGCCATGGTGCGCGCCGTCGTCGGGACGCGTCGGCGGACCGCCCCGCGGGGTCGGGCGACGTGCGCGGCGTGCCGGCCGACGGCGTCCCGCGGCCGGCCCCGGACGGCTCCGGCGGCGTCGCCGCCTCGCGGGAGCACCTCTCAACGCGGACGTGGCCCGACCTCGAGGCCGCGCGCGGGCGGACGCTCGTCGTCCCCGTCGGCGCCACGGAGCAGCACGGCCCGCACCTGCCGCTGACGGTCGACACCGACATCGCGGTGGCGGTCGCCGCCCGGCTCGCGGAGGGCCGCGACGACGTCCTCGTCGCCCCGCCCGTCCACTACGGCGCCAGCGGCGAGCACCAGGCCTTCCCCGGGACGCTCTCGATCGGCCTGGAGGTCACGGAGCTCGTCCTCGTCGAGCTCGGCCGCTCGGCGACCCACACCGTCGACCGCGTGGTGTTCCTCTCGACCCACGGCGGCAACGCGTCCGCCGTCGCCCGCGCCGCCGCCCGCCTCCGCGACGAGGGCCGCGACGCCCGCGGCTGGTCCCCCCGCTGGGGCGGCGACGCGCACGCCGGCCGCGCCGAGACGTCGCTGATGCTCGCGATCGCCCCGGACCGCGTCCGGACCGCCGACGCCCGGCCCGGGAACACCGGGGCCCTGGTCGACCTCCTGCCGGCGATGCGCGAGGGCGGCGTCGTCGCGGTCAGCGACAACGGGATCCTCGGCGACCCGACCGGCGCGACCGCCGCGGAGGGCGAGGCCCTGCTGTCCCGCGCCGCCGCCGAGCTCGGGGCGGTCCTCGACGCGTGGGTGCCGCGCGGAAGCAGGACCGCCGGGGAGGGCACGTGACCTCGGCCGCGGCGCGCGACGCCGGTGGGCCGCGCGATCCCGGAGCGCCGTCGTCCACTCCGCGGGCGGCCGGCCTCGACGTCCCGGTGGCGCTCTCGGCCGGCACCCGGAGGAGCGGCGGCGGACGGGTGCTCGCCGGCGGCATGCCGCGGCGGATCCTCCGGCTCTCCGCGGCCGGCGCGACGACCCTGGACGCCCTGCTCGAGGGCTGGCCCGTCGGCCCCGCGGGCGCCGGGCTCGCGCGCAGCCTCGTCGACGCGGGCGCGCTCGACCCCGTGCCGGTCGCCGGAGCCCCCCGCCCCGCCGTCACCGTCGTGATCCCCGTCCGCGACCGCGCGGAGGAGCTCGACCGCTGCCTGACCGCCCTGGGCACCGCCGACCCGGTGGTCGTCGTCGACGACGGCTCGACCGACCCGGCCTGGCTCGCGGCGGTCGCCGGTGCGCACGGAGCGCGCCTGCTGCGCCGGGACGAGAACGGCGGTCCCGCCGCCGCCCGCAACGACGGCCTCCGCCTCGTCGAGACCCCCGTCGTCGCCTTCCTCGACAGCGACTGCGTCGTCCCGACCGGGTGGCTCGACGCCCTCGGCGGCCACTTCGCCGACCCGCTGGTGGCGGCCGTCGCGCCACGGGTGGCGTCGGCGGGAGGCGGGGACGCGGGTGGCCGGACCGGGCCCGTCGCCGCCCACCGCGGGGCCGCCTCCGACGACGTGGACGTCGCCCACCCCCCGTCGGGACTCGAGTCGACGGGCCGTGGAGCACCGCCGAGCGCGGTCCGCACCCTGACCGGTGGCCGCCGGCCGACGCGCACCACGCTGGCGCGCTTCACCGCCGTCCGCTCGCCCCTCGACCTGGGGCCGCGGGCAGCGTCGGTCCGGCCCGGCGGCCCCGTCCCGTACGTGCCGACCGCCGCGCTGCTCGTCCGTCGCGATGCCCTCGGCGCCGGCTTCGACCCGGCCCTCCGGTTCGGGGAGGACGTCGATCTCGTCTGGCGCCTCCACGACGCGGGCCGCCGGATCCGGTACGACCCGCGGGTCGTCGTCCGCCACGCCGAGCCCGGATCGTGGCGCGCGCTCCTGCACCGCCGCTACCGGTACGGCACCTCCGCGGCCCCGCTGGCCGCGCGCCACGAGGGGCGGCTCACCCCGCTGGTGCTCCGGCCCTGGCCGACGGCCGCGGTCGCCCTCGCCCTCGCCGGTCGACCGCGCGCAGCCGGGGTCGTGGCCCTCGCCCAGACCGTCGTGCTCGGCCGGACGGTCCGCGCCGCCGGAGGACCGGCCGCGATCGCCGTCCCCTGGGGCGGTGAGGCCCTCCTGATGACCGCCGAGGCCTCCGGGCGCGCAGCGATCCAGCTCGCCGGGCCCGCCCTGGCCGCGGGCCTCCTCCGCCGTCGCACCCGTCGCGCCGCCGCGACGCTCGTCCTCGCCGCATCCGCCCGCGGGGCCTGGCGCGCCCGCGCCCACATCGACCCGATCCGCTGGACCCTGGCCTCCGCCGCCGACGAGGCCGCGTACGGCCTGGGCGTGTGGCGCGGCGCCTGGCGCCACCGCACCTGGGCCCCGGTCCGCCCGTCGACCAGGTCGCCGGGGGACGCGGCGCGCACGGCGAGGGGTTCCCGCCGGGAACCGTAGGGTCGCTGCGGACGGGTCCCCCGAGTCGTCTGGCGACGGGGACGACGATCAGCCGGTGGCGCGGAGCCCTCCGGTCGCTGGGGCAGCCCGAGATGGCGGGCGGTCGGGTGCTATTCGTCAAGCCCTGCCGCACGACGGACCATCGGCTCTGCCACGGCGGGCGGTCAGGTGCGATTCGTCAAGCCCTGCCGCACGACGGACCATCGGCCGTACGCCACGCATCGGTCGTGAGACGCGCGTCGACCCCCGGAACCTGCCCGTGTCGCCCCGCGAGCGCGGAACGGCCGAGTCGCTCACCCGCCCGGCTTCCACCCGCGGTGGATGGCGGCGCCGACGAGATCGCGGCCGACGCGGATCGGGTCCGTCAGCACCTGCGTCCGCGTGAAGCGCATCGGCAGCCAACCGGCCGCACCGAGGTCCGCGTCCCGTCGGCGGTCCTCGGCGAACGCCGCGGCCCGTTCGTGGGCCGAGCGCCCATCCGCCTCGACCGCGATCCGCAGGTCGGGCCACACGAAGTCGATGCGGTACCGCCGCCCCGAAGCACCTGGGACCCAGTACTGCCGGGCAGGATCCGGGAGCGGAAGTGTCGCGATCACGGCCTCGAGGTCGTCCTCGAGCGGCGTCTGCCCGAGCGCCGACTCGACCGTGAAGGGATCGACCCGCCGGACCCGACCGGCACCCGGGTGCAACGGCCGTCCCGCGACGCAGGCCGCCATCGCGCCGGCCGGGAGCAGCCCGAGGTACTCGCCCTCCCGGATCATCCTGAGCACCTGGTCGTCCGACCGCACGGCCGCCATGTCCAGCACCGTCCTCGCGGGACTCGTGATCCGCAGCCCTTGCACGACGACGACGTCGTCGGAGCGGAGGGTCGTCGACCGGTGGACCGTGACTCCCGCGACCCGGCGGCGCCCGGTTCCCGGGACCGTGACGTGGTGCGCACCCGGTCGCCGACGCTCGAGCCGGTGGAACATCGATGCCGACCCGTGGCTCAGCACCGCTCGTGCGGGGTCGGAGGCGAGCACGGCGGCCCAACGCCATCCGGCCTCGGTGATGTGCGGACTCGGCGTGTACACCCCGCGCAGGGGGCGGAACAGGCGCGCGGTTCGGACCCGGTGGTGGGCTCCGGCGCGCGTGAACCCGCACGCCACGATCTGCGTGATCGTCGCCATCCCGCACTGCCCGGCGAAGATCGCCGCGAGGGCCCGCTCGTCCATGACCGGATCGTGTCCGGTCCGGTGTTGTGCAGGGTGGGTCGATTGCGCCGATTCCGTGCCGATCGTCATCGGGCTCCGTGTGATCGAGGACCACTGGCCTGCCCGCCCGCATGGTGCGGTCAGGTCCGGCTCCTCTCGCATGACCTGACGATGACCATCACCCTGGCCGCACGTCCCGGTCGGGTGCGCTTCGTCGCGTCACGCGCGACAACGGACCATCGCCCCGCCCATGCCTCCCGGTCGGGTGCGCTTCGTCGCGTCACGCGCGACAACCGACCATCGCCCCGCCCATGCCTCCCGGTCGGGTGCGCTTCGTCGCGTCACGCGCGACAACCGACCATCGCCCCGCCCATGCCTCCCGGTCGGGTGCGCGTCGTCGCGTCACGCGCGACAACCGACCATCGCCCCGCCCATGCCTCCCGGTCGGGTGCGCGTCGTCGCGCCACACGCGACAACCGACCATCGGCCGCCATCCCTCGCCTGGACCTCCAAGCCACCACCCCTCCCACGCCTCGGACCCCCACCGGCCCCTCCCCGCACCTCTCACGATTGGCGCCACCCGCGACAGGGAATCGGTACCTGGTGTCCCGGTCCCGCACCATCGCCCTGGGGTCCGTCGTCGCCGCGGCCCTGCTCGTCCTCGCCGTGCTGTGGTGGCAGGCCGACCGGGCCTCCGGCAGGATCGCCGACGGCGTGTCCGTCGCCGGGGTCGACGTCGGCGGCCTGACGCGGTCGGAGGCCCTCGCCAAGGTGCAGGAGCAGGCCGCGCGGCCGCTCAACCGCTCCGCGCGGCTGACGATCGGCGGGGAGACCCACGTTCTGACGGCGAAGCGCGCCGGGGTCCGTGCGGACTTCGCCGGGGCGGTCGACCGCGCGACCGAGGCCGGGTCCGGCGGCTCGTTCCTCTCCCGCGGCTGGCGCGAGCTCACCGGCGGCGAGGTCGTCGAGGCCCTCGACGTGCCGGTCCGCGTCGACGAGACCGCCGTGAAGCGCTTCGTCGCCACCGTCGCCGACGACGTCAGGAAAGCGCCCGTCGAGGCGTCGATCGACATCGCCGTCACGCGCGTCAGCGTCAAGGACGGGAAGAACGGCAGCCGCCTGCGCGACCGCTCCGGTCTGCAGCGGCAGCTGGTCACCGTCCTCCGCGACGGCTCGTCCGAGCGCACCGTCCGCGCCCGGACGATCAGCGTGAAGCCGAAGAAGACCGCGAAACAGGTCATGGCGGCCCAGCCGACGGTCGTCACGGTCGCGCACGACGAGCGGCGCGTCCGGGTCTTCGACGAGGGCAAGCAGGTCGCGACCTACCGCGTGGCGGTCGGCAGCGCCCAGTACCCGACGCCCTACGGCCGCTTCCAGGTCCAGACGATGCAGAAGAACCCCGTCTGGAACGTGCCGAACTCGTCCTGGGCCGGCAGCCTCGCCGGGCAGACGATCCCGGGCGGCGATCCGCGCAACCCGCTGAAGGAGCGCTGGATCGGGTTCTCCGGATCGGTCGGGTTCCACGGCACGTCCGAGGCCGGGTCGCTCGGGTCCGCCGCCTCGCACGGCTGCGTCCGGATGGACCCGACCGACGTGAAGGCCCTCTTCGAGCAGGTCGAGGTCGGGACCCCGGTGCTCGTGGGCTGACGGGCGAGGGCCCGCCGCGGTGCGCCGGGCCCTCGGGCGCCGGACGCCGTCGGGCGCTCCACGACGACCGCGCGGTGCTGCGGCGTGCGCGGAACGCGACGCGTGACGAGCGGCTACGCGCCAACACTGTCGCATCCACCAAATTCCCGTCGACGAGGCCTTCGGCGATACCGCTCGCGCTTCTACGATCGCGTCATCCGCCGCGGAACCCCGCGGACGGCCGGACCCGCCGATGCGCTCCGCTCCGACCACCACCACCGAGCCACCGGCCGCCGAGACGCCCGAGCGGCTGTCGCTGCTCGCCGAGCTCCGCGTGCTCGACGCCGGTCTGCGGGAGTCCCGCGTGGACTGGCGCAGCGAGCTCCGCGAGGGGCTGCGCTGCGCGTTCGGCCTGCGCCGGACGGTCCGGCGGGACGCACCGGTCGACGCGGTCCAGCCCCGCCCGGCGGTCGCGCCGACCTACGCCAAGCCCCGCACCGCCGCCCGGTAGGCGACCGGCGAGCGGCCCTCGTGCCGCTTGAACGCGCGCGAGAAGTAGAGCGGGTCGTCGTAGCCGCAGCGGTGGGAGACCTGCCCGACGGCGAGGTCGGTGAACCGCAGGAGCCGGGTGGCCTCGAGCATCACGCGGTCGAGGACGAGCTCCTTCGTCGTCCGGCCGGTGGCCGTCTGGAGCGCCCGGGCCAGTGCCGCGGGCGGGACGGCGAGCGCGTCCGCGTAGTGCGCCGCGTCGTGGTGCCGGACGAAGTCGCGCTCCAACAGCCGCGAGAACCGCGCGTGCAGGCGCTGCTCGGACGCGCCCTCCCGCGGCGACCCGTCGTCGTGCCAGCGGTCGATCCACAGCAGCAGCGCGCAGAGCAGGTGGCGCTGGAGGTCCGCGGAGCGCTCGTCGGGCGGCCGGCGGGCCTCGTCGTCCAGCGCGCGCACCAGGGCCTCGAGCCCCGCCACCCGCGACGGCGGGACGGCGACGGTGGGGGTCGTGCCTCCGACCACGAGCCACCCCGGGACGGCACGCGCACCGAGCGGCGCCTCCCCGGCGTCCTCGAAGAGCGCGGCCTCGGAGAAGTCGACGACCGCCCCGTCGATGCCGCGCGCCTCGTCGAAGCGGTGCACCTGGCCGCGGCCGATCACGGTGATCGTGCCCGCCCCCGCGTCGACCCGCTCCCCGTCGACGGAGTGCCGCCCCGAGCCCGACCGGACCCAGATCAGCTCGTGGTAGTCGTGGCGGTGCGGCGCGACCCGGTCCTCGACCGTCATCACCGTGTCCTCGAGCCACCGGACCTCGACGGGCGCGCGGGCGCGACGGAGCGGGCCGGCGAGCTGCGGCGCCCCGTCCCGGGCGTCGTCCGCGGGAATGTCCATGTCCTCGCGGCCTTCCGCCATGGGAAGAACGGTACGCGGAGCGCACCATGGACCCATGAGCACCACCACCGACCCCGCCGCCACCGCCGCGCACGCGTCCCTGCCCGCCGCGACCCGCCTGGGCACCGTCCACCTCACCGTCCGCGACCTCGAGCGGTCCGTCGACTTCTACCGCGAGGCGATCGGCCTGGCCGAGCTGCGCCGCGAGGACCGTACCGCCTGGGTCGGGGCCGGCGACCGCGCGATGCTCGCCCTCCACGAGGACCCGTCCGCCGCCGACCCGGGCCGCACCGCGGGCCTCTACCACGTCGCCCTGAACACGCTCGACCGCCTCGAGCTCGCCCGCCTGACCCGCCGACTGGCCGAGACGCGCACCCCGATCCAGGGCGCCTCGGACCACGGCACGCACGAGGCGATCTACCTGCCCGACCCCGACGGCAACGGCCTGGAGCTCGCCGCCGACCGCGAGCGCGAGGTCTGGCCCGACCTCACGAAGGTCGAGGAGATCCGCCCCCGTCCGCTCGACCTCGACGCGCTGCTGCAGCTCACCGCCGGCGAGTCCCTCGTCGAGCTGACCGCCCCCGGCGCGCGCGTCGGCCACCTCCACCTGCACCTCGGCGACCTCGACCGCGGGCTCGCCTTCCACCGCGACCTCCTCGGCTTCGACCTGCAGACCCTGATCCCCGGCCAGGCGGCGTTCGTCTCCGCCGGCGGCTACCACCACCACCTGGCCTTCAACCTCTGGAAGGGCGCCGGCGTCCCGCCCCAGCCGGAGGGCCGCGTCGGGCTGCGCCACTGGACCGTCGTGGTGCCGACCGCCGACGACGTCGCCGAGGTCTGCGGCCGCCTCGTCGCCGCGGGCGCCCCGACGTCCGACGTCGAGGGCGGCTTCCGCGCCCAAGACCCGGGCGCGCTCGCCGTGCACGTGGTGGCGGAGGGCGGGGACCGCTGAGGGCGAGGGCCTAGACCGCGTCGGCGTCCCGCCCGATCCGCTCGGCCGTGGCGATGAACGCCCGCGCGACGGCGCTCACGGGCCGGTCGACCGGAGCGACGAGGCGGACGAGGAAGCGCGGGGCCTCCGGGACGATCGGGACGAACACCACCCCGGCGTCGTCGGCCACCGTCCGCGGGACGATCGCGACCGCGAGCCCGTGGCGGACGAAGTCGACGACCGTGCCCATGTCGTTGATCTCGTGCCGGACCCGCCGCGTCGTGCCGGCGGCGGCGAAGGCGCGGTCCACGATCACCCGGATGCTCCACGTCGGCGGGAGGTCGGCGAAGGCCTCGTCGCGGAGGTCTGCGAGCGTCACTGCGGGGCGGGCCGCCAGCGGGTGCCCCGGCGCGCAGGCCAGCGCCATCCCGCCGTCCACGAGCGGGACGCTGCGCAGCCCCACGAGGTCCCGGTCGGGCATCCCGACCATCGCCAGGTCGAGCGCCCCGGAGCGGACCGCGGCGGCCTGCGTGACGCTGCCGTCCTGCCGGACCTCGACCTCCACCGCCGGGTGCTCGGCGCGGAAGGCCGACAGCAGCGTCCCCGCGCTGCGCCCCTCGGGGACGGCGGAGGCCTGCATGATCCCCAGCCGCAGCGTTCCGCGGAGTCCGCCGTGGACCTCGTCGACCGCGTGGCCGACGGCGTCGGCGGCGGCGAGCGCGGTCCGGACGTCGGGCAGGAGCGTCCGCCCCTCGACGCTCAGCTCGACGCGGTGCGTGGTGCGGTGGAAGAGCGTGACGCCCCACTCCCGCTCGAGCGCCCGGATCGTCGCCGACACCGCGGACTGGACGACCTGCAGCCGGTCGGCGGCGCGGGAGAAGCTGCGCTCCTCGGCCACGGCCACGAACGTCCTGAGGTGCCGGAGATCCACGCCAGGCATGGTAATCGTCGGATGTGATCACGGAGAGCTCTGATCGGCGTTGCCCGCGATCACCGAGCGGCGGACCATGGATGCATGTCCAGCTCCTCGACCGCCGTGCCCGCGTCCCGCGCACCCGGCGACCCCACGCCCTCCGACCTGGGCGCCCGCCGGCGCCGTCACCACGGCCTCGCCTTCTGGTCGGTCGCCTTCGCGTTCCTCGTCGTGATGGCGTTCTCCACCGCGCCGAGCCCGCTCTACGGCCTCTACCAGGAGCGCGACGGCTTCTCCTCGTTCGTCGTCACCCTCGTCTACGCCGGCTACGCGGTCGGCGTCGTCGGCGCGCTCGTGTTCGCGGGGCACCTCTCCGACTGGCACGGGCGGCGGCGTGTGATGCTGCCCGCGATCGCGGTCTCCGTCCTGAGCGCGATCGTCTTCCTGCTGTGGCGCGACGTGCCCGGGCTGGTCGTCGCGCGGATCCTGAACGGCATCTCCGTCGGGGTCGTCGCCGCGACCGCCACCGCGTACCTCGCGGAGCTCCACGCCGTCAGCCGACCGGACGCCGGGCCGCGGCACTCGCAACTCGTCGCGACGGCCGTGAACCTCGGGGGACTGGCCCTCGGTCCGATCGTCTCCGGCGTGCTCGCCCAGTGGACCGACCGGCCGCTGTCCCTGCCCTACCTCGTCTTCCTGGTCGTCCTGGTCGCCGCGATCGCCGTGGTCGCCCTGGCGCCGGAGACCCGGGACCGCCTCGACCCGCTGCCGTCGTACCGCCCGCAGCGCATCTCGGTGCCCGCGGAGTCGCGCTCCGCGTTCTCGGCCGCGGCGCTCGGCGCGTTCCTCGCGTTCGGGGTGCTCGGCCTCTTCACCGGGCTCGCGAGCGTCTTCCTCGTCGGCACGCTCCACCATCCGTCGCACGCACTGGCCGGCCTGACCCTCGCGCTCATGTTCGGCGGCGGGGTCGTCGCGCAGACCCTGACCAGCTCGTGGGCCCTGCCGCGCGTCCTCGCCGCGGGGACGGCGTCGATGCTCCTCGGCCTGACGCTCGTGGTCGTGGCGGTCTGGCTCGACACCCCGAGCCTGGCCCTCTTCCTGGCCGGGGGCGCGTTCAGCGGCGCCGGCGCCGGCGCGGTGTTCAAGGGGACCGTCGGCACCGTGGCCGCGATCGCGCCGCCCGAGACCCGCGCCGAGGCGCTCGCCGGGCTCTTCCTCGCCGGCTACCTGGGGTTGTCCGTCCCGGTCGTCGGTGCCGGCGTCGCCCTGCAGTACGCGAGCCCGAGGGCGACGCTCACGGGCTTCGCGCTCCTCGTCGGCGGCGCGATCCTGCTGGCCGCGCCGCGACTGGTGCGCGGCCCGCGCGTGCCGACGCCGACCGGCCGGCCCGCGGGCTCCCCGGCCTGACGCCGCGACGGGTCGCGGTCGGAGCGGCGGCCGCCGGGACCGGTCGGCGGCCGTCGCGGACGTGGTCGCGAAACGAACGCCCCGAGAGGCCGAAGGCCGACCACCCCGCGGGCAGCCGTGCCAGCGGGCCAGGGGGGCCGGCGTTCCTCGTCGGGTTGTGTACCGCAAAGGTTCCGAACCCGACGCGGAGCGTGGGCGGCCGGCGGGCGGGCGTTCCGCGTCGAGTTGTGTACCGCAGAGGTTCCAAACCCGACGCAAAGCGTGGGCCGCCGGCGGGCCGACGTTCCTCGTCGGGTTGTGTACCGCAGAGGTTCCGAACCCGACGCGGAGCGTGGGCGGCCGGCGGGCGGGCGTTCAGCGTCGAGTTGTGTACCGCAGAGGTTCCAAACCCGACGCGAAGCGTGGGCCGCCGGCGGGCCGACGTTCCTCGTCGGGTTGTGTACCGCGAGAGGTTCCAAACCGACGCGGAGCGTGGGCGGCCGGCGGGCGGCGTTCCGCGTCGAGTTGTGTACCGCAGAGGTTCCGAAGTCGATGCGAGGCGGGGGCGGCCCGCCCGCCCCCGCCGCCCGGCCCCGACTGCCGGCCGCTCTCCGCCCCCGCCCGCCGACCGCCCCCGTCAGACCAGCACCCGCAGCCGCCGGTCCGCCACGCCGATCGTCACGCGCTGCCCCCAGTCGAGCGGGACGTGGTCGGCTTCGATGCCGTCGCCGAAGAGGACGCCGCCGTCGCCGTTCTCGCTGACGACCTCGAGCGTGTCGCCCGCCGCGAGCGCGCCCGCGGTCAGCGTCGTCGCGGTCCGCGGACCGGGCCAGGCCTCGCGCACGAACCACGCGAGCGCCGGGTCGGCCGGTCCGGGGAGCGCCAGCGGCTCGGGACGTGCGCGGTTGATGCTTGCGGCCCAGCCGGTGGCGCCGGTCCCGGTCGTGACGATCAGGCCCGACGAGCTCTGGTGCTCCCGGCGACCGTCGGCGGCGAGCTCGTACCGCGCCGACTGGTGGCTGCGGTGCCCGAGGAACAGCTCGTTCAGCGCCGTGAGCGTCCGCCCGTCGTCGAGGGTCGCGGCGACCATGGTGCGTTCGCGGACCACCGTGCGCTCCGCGGCGACGTCGGCGCAGAGGTCCGCGGTCGCCGCCGGCGCGTGCGTGACCAGGACACCCGGGTTGAAGCCCGGGTCGGGATCCAGTCCGGCGAGCGGCTGGCCGTCCAGGTACTTCGCGACGTTGGCGACCAGGCCGTCGGGGCCGAGCACGAGGACGAGGTCGTCCTGCTCGAAGAGGAAGCGATCGAGCTCGTCGCGCCGGACCGTCGCCGTCCGCCACTCCGACGGCACCGCGCGCAGCACGGTCGCGCGGGCCTCCTCGTGGCGCAGGTGCCGCTCCTCGGTCTCCGCCAGGTCGAGCCCGCGGGTGCGGAGGAAGAACCGCGCCTGCTCCCGCGTGCCGTGCCGTTGCAGCAGCTCCTGCAGCTCGGTGGGACGCTCGACGAGGACGGCACGGCGCAGCACGGCTCACCCCTCCGTCCGGCGGGTGGCGTCGCCCGCGGCGGCGAGGCCGCCCAGGAGGGGCTGGAGCAGGTCGGGCGTGATGGTCAGGTGCTCCACCTTGCCGATCTCGCCGGCCAGCTGCTGCAGCGCCAGGGCGAGCAGCACCTGCGGCCCGGCCTCCGCCTGGATGCGGGTGCGCTCGGTCTCGGCGCGGAGCTTCGCGGCCTCGACCGCGTCGATCGTCGCGGCGCGGCGATCGAGCTCGAGCCGTCCGCGCTCGTCGGCGGCCTGCGCCTCGACGAGCGCCGCGGCCGCCTCCTCCTCCGCGGTCTGCCGGCGGTTCTGGCCCTCCTGCCGGACGAGCTCCTCCTGCTGCCGGGCGAGCTCCACGCGGTTCTGCAGCTCGTTCTCCGCGATCGCGCGCTCGTTCTGGACGGCGAGCGCCCGGCGCTGGAACGTCGCGCCGTCGGCCTCCTGCTGGATCACCTCGCGGGCCGGGCGCTGCAGGGCCTGCTCGACCTCGGCGGTCGGCGCGACGTCGGCGACGCGGACGGCGACGACCTCGAGCCCGAGATCCCGCACGGCGGCCTCACCGGCCAGTCCGATCCCGATCCGGTCGCGGATCGGCGCGACGCCGTCCTGGAGGATCCGCCGCAGGTCCATGCCGACGAGCTCGTCGGTGACGAACTGCTGGGCGAGCTGCGTGAGGAGCCCCGCGACCTGTTCCATCGGGTTCTCGTTCAGGCGGCCGGTCGCGAGGTCGAGCGTGAAGTCGATGCGCGCCGCGACGAGCGCCGGGTCCGTGACGCGGTAGGTGATGGCGCCCTGGACCGTCAGCTCCTGGAAGTCGCGGCTGCGGGCCCGGAAGAGGAACGGCAGCTCGCGGTCGTCGACCGGGACCTCGGTGACCGTCGTGTTCGTCGTGCGGAACCAGAACGCGAGGCCGTTGCCGGCGCGGACCGGCTTCCCGCCGCGGAAGCGCTGCACGTGCACCGTGGGCTCGGCCCGGAGGTGCCGGAGGAGGGGGTACGTCTTGATCTCGGCCATCTGCTCTTCTCGTTTCTTGTCGTATTGACTTTTTTACAATCTAGAGCGCCGCCGGCGAGCCGTCAAGGCTTTTTGGTCATTTCGCCATAAACTTGCTCGGCGGCCTTCCGCGGCGGCCCCCGCTGCACTACGCTGGCCTCCGGATGACGGTGGACGCGGACACGGGCGGGGAGTCGCGGGTGAGGCCCGCGACGCCGGACGTCCCGGGCGCCCAGGGGTCCGCGCCCCCGCCACCCGGGACGTGGTCCGCGCAGAACAGCGCGGGGTACCCGAGCCCGGCGGGGCTCACCGCCGACGTCGTCGTCCTGACGGTGCGGGACGGGGCGGTCCGGGTGCTCGCCCTGACCACGGACGACGGGCGCGTCGCGCTCCCCGGCGGGTTCGTCGGCGCCGGCGAGGACCCCGCGGACACCGCGGCGCGCAAGCTGACGGAGAAGACCGGCCTGCGGGACCTCTACCTCGAGCAGCTCGGCGCGTTCGCCGCCCCCGGCCGCGACCCCCGGGGGTGGATCCCGACGGTCGCCCACCTCGCGCTCGTCCCGGCGGACACGACACCGGGCGATCCCGCGGCCGCGTGGATCGACGCGCGGGCCGCGCACGACTGGGCTTTCGACCACCGCGAGATCCTGGCCGCCGCCCTCGAGCGCGTCGAGGGGAAGCTCTGGTGGTCGAACGTCTGCGTGGGCGTCCTGCCGGGCGACTTCGCGCTCGCCGACGCCCGCGCGGTCTACGACGCCGTCGCGAGGACCACCTACGACCCGGGCACGTTCGCCCGCGACCTGCGCGCCACCGGCCTGATCGAGCCGACCGGCGAAGAACGGCGCGCAGGCAAGGGTCGCCCGGCGGCCCTCTACCGCTTCGCGTCGCGCGAGCCCGCGTGGGGCGCGGGACGTCGCAAGCGCGTGAAGGCCTGACCGGCGCCGCCCGGCCCGCGGGCTACGCTGCGCCGATGCCCCCGTCCGCACCGGACCCGGACCCCGCCCCGGGAGCGCCGGCGCGCGGGGACCGCCCGCCGGAGCCCGCCGCCCCGGACGCGCCGCCCGTCCCGCCGGGCCTCCCGGACGCGGCCGCAGCGCCCGCCCCGGCCGGGCGTCCCGCCACGACCGATCGTCCCGGTCCGGCCGGCCACCGCGAGCGCCCCTCCCCGGGGGCGCTGGCCGAGCACCTGCGCGAGCGCGTCTACGGGACCGTCGCGGTGCTCGCGTCGATCCTCACGCTGCTGGACCCGGGCCACGAGGGCGACGCCGTGGGCGCGGCCGTGACGCTCGTGGTCACGGTGGTGGCGCTGTGGGCCGCGAGCCTCTTCGCGGACCTGACCGCCCACCTCGCCGTGCACCAGCGGCTGCCGGACCGCGGCGCCACCCGGTCGCTCCTCTCGAGCCACCACCAGATCCTCGTCGTGGCCGTCGTGCCGGCGCTCCTCGTCCTCAGCACGGAGACGGGGTGGTGGGAGGCCCACACCGCGCTCGGGTGGGCGGCGGCCGTCCAGGTCCTGACCCTCGCGCTCGTCGGCGGGCTCGCGGTGCGCGGGACCCGGATCCCGTTCTGGGGCCGGCTCGTCGTCGTGGCGGGCGTCGTCGGCCTCGGGCTCCTGGTCGTCGGGATCAAGCTCCTGACGCACTGACCCGCACCGGGCGGGGCCCGGCGCCATTCCGGGTGCCCGGTGCCGCGCCGCAGTCCGACGCGCACCGGACCCGCGACGCACCGGGTGGGGCCCGGCGGTCTCCCCCTCAGACCCGCGTGACCTGCACCACGACGTCGCGCCCGTCGACCTGCACCGGCGTGCCCGTCGCGCCCTCGTAGGCGACCGACGCGGCGAGGACCTCGCCCAGGAGGTGGTCCTCGTGCGCGCGGACGGCGTCGAGCGCGCCCGCATCGCCGCCGAGCCGCAGCTCGATCCGGTCGGTGACCTCGAAGCCGGCGTCCTGGCGCGCGACCTGGACCTGGCGCAGCACGGCGCGGGCGAGGCCCTCGGCGCGGAGGGCGTCGTCGACCTCGAGGTCCAGGGCGACGGCGTGCTGGCCCTCGCGCTCGAGCTGGTAGCCGTCGGGCGTCTCGAGCGACATCAGGAGGTCGTCGGCGGTCAGCTCGTGCTCGGCGCCGTCGATCTGCACGACGACGGGCTCGCCCTCGCGCAGCGCGGCGGCCACGCGGGTGCCGTCGAGGCCCTCGATCGCGGCGCGGACGGTGCCCATCGCCTTGCCGAAGCGCGGTCCGAGCGAGCGGAGGTTCGGCTTCAGCGCGACGCGGCCGAGCTCGTCGGCCTCGGCGACGAACTCGAGCGCCTTGACGTTCAGCTCGTCGGTGATGACGCCGGTCAGGCGCTCGATGGCGGCGCGCTCGTCGCCGGTGGCGACGACGACGGCCTTGCGCAGCGGCTGGCGGACGTTCAGCCCGGACGCCGCGCGGGCGGCGAGACCCAGGCGGACGGTCTCGCGGGCGGTCGCCATGTCGGCCTCGAGCGCCTCGTCGCGGCGCGCGGGGTCGACCGCCGGCCAGTCGGCGAGGTGCACGGAGTCGTGTGTGCCGCCGAGCTGCACGTAGAGCTCGTCGGAGACGAACGGTGCGAGCGGGGCGAGCAGCGTCGCGACGCGGACGAGGGCCTCGCGGAGCGTGCCGAGGGCGACGGGGTCGCCGTCCCAGAAGCGGCGGCGCGAGCGCCGGACGTACCAGTTGGAGAGCTCGTCGACGAACGCGCCGATCGCGCGGCCGGCGGTCGTCACGTCGTAGGCGTCGAGCGCCTCGGTGGCCACGGCGGTCGTGGCCTCCATGCGGCTGACGATCCAGCGGTCGAGCTCGGTCTCCTCGCCGGCGGGCGCCTCGGTGTCGGGGGTGGCGGCGGGAACCGCATCTGCGGCGATCGCCGCGTACTGGGCGTAGAAGCTCGCGGTGTTCCAGAGCGGCAGGAGGAACAGCCGCACCCCGTCGCGGACGGCCTCGTCGGAGTAGCGGTAGCCCTCCCACGGCTGCTTGCTCGTGAAGAAGTACCAGCGCAGCGCGTCGGCCCCGAAGCGGTCGAGCGCCTCGAACGGGTCGACGACGTTGCCCTTCGACTTGCTCATCTTCTGGCCGTTCTCGTCCAGGATGAGCCCGAGGCAGAGGACGTTCTTGTACGGCGCCTCGTCGCGCAGCAGTACGCTCTCGGCGATCAGCGAGTAGAAGAACCCGCGGGTCTGGTCGAGGCCTTCGCAGACGTAGTCCGCGATCCGGTGCGCCTCGTAATGCTCGAGGCCCTCGGGGTCCTGCGGCGCCGCGTCCTGCGCGAACGGCATCGCGCCGGAGTCGAACCACACGTCGAGGACCTCCGGGATGCGTTCGAAGGTGAGGCCGTCCTCCTGGAACGTGACGTCGTCGACGAACGGGCGGTGCGGGTCCTCGAGCGTCACGCCGGAACGCTCGGCGAGCTCCTCCAGCGAGCCGACGACGATGCGGCGGGGCAGGTCCTCGCCCTCCTGGACCGTCGTCGACTGCCAGATCGGCAGCGGCGTCCCCCAGTAGCGCGAGCGGCTGATCGCCCAGTCGACGTTGCCGCGGAGCCACTCGCCGAAGCGGCCCTCCTTGATGTGCGGCGGGTGCCACGTGACGGTGTCGTTCGCCGCCAGCAGGCCGTCGCGGACGGTCTCCGTCGCGAGGTACCACGAGGGGCGCGCGTAGTAGATCAGCGGCGTGCCGCAGCGCCAGCAGTGCGGGTAGGAGTGCTCGTAGCGCTGCTTGCGCTGGAGCAGCCCGCGGTCGGCGAGCTCCGTCACGAGGTCGAGGTCGAGGTCCTTGACGAAGCGGTCGGCGTACTGCGGGGCGACGTCCGTGACCGTCTCGTCGTAGGTGCCGTCGTCGCGGACGGGGTTCAGCAGCGTCGCGGGGTCGCGGGCGTCGAACTTCGCCGCGGCCGTCCCGGCGGGGAAGCGGCGCTTCGCGGCGGCGTCGGCGACGGCCACGAAGTCGTCCTGGCCGAACGCGGGGGCGAGGTGGACGACGCCGGTGCCCGAGTCGGTCGACACGAAGTCGGCGGCGATCACGGCGCCGTAGCCGGCGTCGGTGCGCCCGGCGGCGACGAACGGGGCCTCGTACACCGTGCCCTCGAGCGCGGAACCGGGGAAGCCGTCGCCGAGGACCTCGGCGTCCTCGCCGAACGCGTGCTCGACGAGCTCCCGCGCGGCGACGACCACGCGGCGCTCGCCGTCGCGGTCGGGCGTCGACACGCGGACGTACTCGACGTCCGGACCGACGGCGGCGGCGACGTTCGCCCAGAGGGTCCACGGCGTGGTCGTCCAGACGACGAGGCTGTCGCCCTTCCGCAGCGGGCTCGACAGCGGCAGGGCCTCCGCGACGACCGGGAACCGCACGTAGGCGGAGGTGTCCTTGATGTCCTCGTAGCCCTGCGCGACCTCGTGGCTCGAGAGCGCGGTGCCGCAGCGCGTGCAGAACGGGACGACCTTGTTGCCCTGGTACAGCAGGCCCTTCTCGTCCATCGTCTTCAGCGCCGACCAGATCGACGAGACGTACGAGGCGTCCATCGTGCGGTACGCCCGCTCGAGGTCGATCCACATGCCGACCCGGCGGGTCAGGCGGTCCCAGTCCCCGATGTAGGCGAAGACGGACTCGCGGCAGGCGGCGTTGAAGCGCTCGATCGACGCCCGGACGTCGCCGGGGACGATGTTCTCGATGTCGTGCTTGCTCGACAGCCCGAGCTGCTTCTCGACGGCGATCTCGACCGGCAGGCCGTGGCAGTCCCAGCCGCCGCGCCGCTCGACGTGGTGGCCGCGCATCGTCTGGAAGCGCGGGAAGACGTCCTTGAAGACGCGACCCAGGATGTGGTGCACGCCGGGACGGCCGTTGGCGGTCGGCGGGCCCTCCCAGAAGACCCACGGCTTCGCGCCCTCGCGCTGCTCCATCGACCGCTGGAACACGTCGCGGGCGGCCCAGCGCTCGGCGACCGTCTGCTCCAGCTCCGGGAACGACTGGCGCGGATCGATCGACGCGCGGACGGGTGGAGCGGTCACGGATCAAGTGTAGGAGACGGGGGTTCCGGGCCGATCGCCGCCCCGGGAGACCCGCTCACCCCCGGTACAGCCCCTCGATCTCCTCCGCGTACCGCTCGTGGATCGGCGCCCGCCGGAGCTTCGACGTCGGCGTCAGCTCGTCGCCGCCCGGCGCCCACTGGTCGGCGAGCACGACGAACCGGCGGACGTGCTCGACGCGGGCCAGACGGGCGTTGCCGGCGTCGACGGCCTCCTGCAGCTCGGCGCGCAGCCCCGCGTCGGAGGCCAGGGCCTCGAGGTCGGGCTCCTCGCCCCGCTCCCGGGCCCGGGCGGCGACGGCGTCGGGGTCGAGCACGAGGAGCGCCGTGACGTAGGGCCGGCCGTCGCCGATCGCGACCGCCTGCCCGATCAACGGCGTCTGCGACTTCAGCGCCGACTCGATGTTCGCCGGCGACATGTTCTTGCCGGAGGAGTTGATGATCAGCTCCTTCTTCCGGTCGACGATGAACAGGTAGCCGTCCTCGTCGATCCGACCGACGTCGCCGGTGCGGAAGTACCCGTCGTCCGTCATCGACTCGCGCGTCTTCTCCGACAGCCCGCGGTACCCGCGCATCAACGGCCGACCGCGCAGCAGGATCTCGCCGTCGTCCTCCAAGCGCAGCTCGATGCCCGGCAGCGGCCGTCCGACGCTGCCGATCCGGGTCGCGCCCGGCGCGTTCACCGTCCCGCAGGCGCAGGCCTCCGACATGCCCCAGATCTCCCCGACCGGCAGGCCGATCGCGTGGAAGAAGACCACGACGTCGCGCGGGATCGGGGCCGACCCGGCGTTGACGGCGTGGGCCGCGTCGAGCCCGAGCTTCGCGCGCAGTCCGGCGAAGATCCGCTCGTCGTCCTCCGTGCAGGCCGCGCGCAGGTCGTCCGGGACCGGGTCGCCGGCCTGCTCCAGCTCGACCCGCTCCACGCCCCGGGCCACCGCGGCGCGCGCGGCGTCGCGGACCGCGTCGGGCTGCGACGCGAACCCGGCCTCGACCGCCGCCTTCAGCTTCTCCCAGATCCGCGGGACCGCGAAGAACCACGTCGGCCGCACGGCCGGGAGCACGTTCGCGATCGTCCGCGGATCGGCACAGGTCGTGACCTCGAGCCCCCACAGCAGCGGCGCGTAGTAGTGCGCCCCGCGCTCGGCGATGTGCGCCGCGGGCAGCCACGAGATGACGCGTCCGCCCTCGCGCAGCCCGACGACGCTCGACATCGCCCGCATCCCGCCGAGGAGGTTGTCGTGGGTGAGCTCGACGCCCTTCGGCGGACCGGTCGTCCCCGACGTGTAGATCATCGTCAACAGATCGTCCGGCGTGCTCCGCGCGGTCTCGGCGTCGAGGTCGACGTCCGGCACCGTGCCGTCCTCCAGCGAGGCGAGCGTCGTCTCCCCCGCGGCCTCGTCCGCCTCGCCGTCGACCACGACGATGCGCCGTGGCGCGCCCGAGGACTCGCGCGACGCGCGCACCCGGGGCAGGGTCGCCGCGTCGCAGACGAGGACGTCGACGCCGGCGTCCCCGACGACGTGCGCGATCTGCTCGGGCGACGCCGTGCCGTAGACCGAGACCGGGACGGCCCCGAGCCCGACGACCGCGAGGTCGCAGACGGAGAAGACCGGCGCGTTGGGGAGCATCAACGCGACGCGGTCGCCGCGGGCGACGCCGAGCCCCGCGAGCCCGGACGCGACCCGACGCATGCGCGCGTCCACCTGCGCCCAGGTCAGCTCCTCGCCGGTGCCGCCGTCGCGCACGAAGACGTCGTCGGGGTGCCGCGCGACCCGCGCGGCGAAGACCTCGTGGAGCGTGGCGCCCGCGATGCCGGTGTCGGCCGGGACGTCCGGACGGGCGACGGCGGACGTGGTCATGCGGGGGCGACGGGGCGGAACACCATGCACCCACGGTACTTGCTTGCGCACTGGCAAGCAAATATCAGCCCGTGCCCCGAGGGACGTGCGGCGTAGCCCCTACGGGCGGCCCCCGGTCCTGCCGCCGCGGGCTCCGCCCGTCAGCCCTCGAGCCACTCCTCGATGAGCCGCCGCGCGATCGCGGAGCGGGGCGGGAGCAGCAGGCCGTCGCCCTCCGGCGGGTCGTCCCACGAGTCGTCCGCGGCGGCCTCGCGGACCTCGGCGCGCGAGAACCACCGGGCGTCCTGGAGCTCGTCGTCGGTGCCACCGATCTCGCCCTCCACGTACGGCACGTGGAAGCCGAGCATCAGCGAGCACGGGAACGGCCACGGCTGGGAGCTCCGGTAGCGCGGCGGCCCGACCAGCACGCCGACCTCCTCGAGCACCTCACGGGCGACGGCCTCCTCGAGGCTCTCCCCCGGGGAGACGAAGCCCGCGAGCGTGGAGTAGCGCCGTGGGGGCCAGACGGCCTGCCGGCCGAGGAGCACCCGGTCCCCCTCGTCGTCGACGACGAGCATGATCACCACCGGGTCGGTCCGCGGGTGGTGGTGCGTCCCGCAGACGCCGCAGACGCGCGTCATGCCGGCCTCGCGCGGAGCCGTCGCGCCGCCGCACACGCTGCAGAACCGATGGGCGCGGTGCCAGTTCAGGAGCGCCCCGGCGTACGCCACGAGTCCACCCTCGGCCTGCGACAGCGTCTGGGCCGCCGACCGCATCCCGAGCCGTTCCTCGGCCTCGGGCGCCGGCTCGCCCCGCATGCCGCCGGCGCCGACCAGCGGCGCGCGCTCCCCGTCGACCGGCGGGTCCTCGTCCACCACGAAGAGCGGCCCGCCGTCGTCCACGCCGAGCAGCACGAGCTCCTCGTCGGCGACGTCCGGCCGGACCTCCGTGAGCGGCACCCGCGCGAGCGCCGTGCCCACCACGCGGACCCCGGCGTCGCCGAGGACGAGCGCCCGGGCGTCCGGGTGTCCCGTCTGGGCCGCCAGCCATTCCGGGTCGCGGCGCCGGCTGTCGGCGACCCTGTCGATCTCGGCGCCGGTCAGCGCGTTGGGCTCGAGCATGCACCGAGCCTACCCGCGGGCGCTCGTTCCGACCGCCCGCGACCTCCCACCTGCCCGAAGGGGGATGCGCCTCCCCCCGACGTCGGGTGACGCTGTGAGCCTGCGGACGCCCGGTGGTCGCGAACGGCCGCGGCCCCGCCACCACGAGGGGCTTGCGACATCACCCCTCCGGCGTGTAGAACCGCTCGGCGACGGGATCCGCGACTCGTCGCGGTCGGGCCGCCCGGCGCGCCACCGCTCCGAGGACGAACCACTGATGAGATCCAGGACAGCACCAGGGTTCCCGCGACGCCGAGCACCGCGGCGCCCCCCGGCATGACGGCCGCGGACCCCGACCCCCACGAACCCGCGCAGCAGGGCGCCCGTCGCGAGATCGAGCCCACGGCCGACGCCGTCGTCGAACAGCTCCGTCGACTCGAGGCCGCGTGGCGGTTCGACATGACCCCCGCTGCGGCGGAGATCGACGCGGTCGCCCGGGCGGTCGACGGCCTGCGGGGCGCGATCGAGCGGGCGTCCCGATCGACGGACGAGTCCGACGACGTCGACCTCGACGAGCTGCTGCGCACGCGGGAGCAGCTCGCGGAGGCGATGGCCCTGGCGGAGCGCTTCCTGCGGATGCTCGCCGCCGACGGTCCGGTCGACCCGTCGGGGTGACCGGGACCCCGGGCGGCGGGCCCGCCGCCCGGACCGGACGGCCGCGCCGGAGCGCGACCCGTCCGACGAGCGACCCTACGGAGCGGGGACGATCCGGATGTAGGGCTTCGGCTCCTTCCAGCCGTCGGGGTACTTCTCCTTGGCGGCCTCGTTGTTGACGGAGCCGGCGATGATCACGTCCTCGCCCTGCTTCCACTGGGCGGGGGTGGCGACGGCGTGCTTCGCGGTGAGCTGGAGCGAGTCGACGACGCGCAGGACCTCGTCGAAGTTGCGGCCAGTGGTCATCGGGTAGACCAGCAGGAGCTTGATCTTCTTGTCCGGCCCGATGACGAAGACGTTGCGCAGCGTCGCGTTCTGCGCGGGGGTGCGCTCCGTCGGGTCGCCCTCGACGTCGGCGGGCAGCATCCCGTAGAGCTTCGCGACGTTGAAGTCGGTGTCCGAGATCAGCGGGAACGTCGGGCGGGCGCCCTGCGTCTCCTCGATGTCGTCGAACCACTTCTCGTGGTTGTCGAGCGGGTCGACCGAGATCGCGATCGGCTTGACGCCGCGCTTCTCGAACTCGCCGTTGATGAGGGCCATGTAGCCCAGCTCGGTCGTGCAGACCGGCGTGAAGTCGCGCGGGTGCGAGAACAGGACGGCCCAGCTGTCGCCGATCCAGTCGTGGAAGCTGATCTTGCCCGCGGAGGTCTCCGCCTCGAAGTCCGGAGCGGTGTCGCCGATGGTGAGCGCCATGCTGGGTCCCTTTCGTGTCGTCGTGCGTCGCAATGAGCTATTGCGGATCGGCTTTCAGCCTAGCCGTTCGCCGCGTGGAGGTGCCCGGGGACGGACGATCCGTGCCCGTCCGGGTCGAAACTTCACCCCCGTAGGAAGCACCGCCACGTTGCTACTGTTGGTAGCAATGTACGACCGCCTGCTCGAGCCGCTGGACCTCGGCTTCACGACGCTGAAGAACCGGGTCCTCATGGGCTCGATGCACACGGGGCTCGAGGACCGGGGCCGCGACGCGGGCCGGCTCGCCGCCTACTTCGCCGAGCGGGCCCGGGGCGGCGTGGGGCTGATGGTCACGGGCGGCTACGCCCCGAACCGCACCGGCTGGCTGTTCCCGACCGCCTCGGACCTCCGGTCGACCCGGACCCTGGCACGCCACCGGACGGTCACGGGGGCGGTGCACGCGGAGGACGGCCGGATCGCCCTCCAGCTCCTCCACGCGGGGCGCTACGCCTACCACCCGCTGTCGCAGTCCGCGTCGGCGGTCAAGGCCCCGATCAACCCGTTCCGTCCGCGCGCGATGCGCGACCGCACCGTCCGCGGGACGATCGCGGACTTCGCCCGCAGCGCCGCGCTGGCCCGCGAGGCCGGGTACGACGGCGTCGAGGTCATGGGCTCCGAGGGCTACCTGCTCAACCAGTTCCTCGCGCCGCGCACGAACCGCCGCACGGACGCCTGGGGCGGGTCGTCCGAGCGCCGGCGCCGCTTCCCCGTCGAGGTCGTCCGCGCCGTGCGCGAGGCCGTCGGCCCCGACTTCGTCGTCGTCTACCGGATCTCCCTGCTCGACCTCGTCGACGACGGACAGACCTGGGACGAGACCGTCGCACTGGCCCGCGAGGTGCAGGCCGCGGGCGCGAGCATCCTGAACACCGGGATCGGCTGGCACGAGTCGCGGGTCCCGACGATCGTGACGTCCGTCCCCCGCGGGGCGTTCACGTGGGCCACCGCGCGCCTGCGGCCCGAGGTCGGGATCCCGGTCGTCGCCTCCAACCGGATCAACGACCCCGACCAGGCCGAGGCGATCCTCGCGGCCGGCGAGGCCGACATGGTCTCCATGGCACGTCCGTTCCTCGCCGACCCCGAGTGGGTGGCGAAGGCGCAGGCCGGCCGCGCCGACGAGATCAACACGTGCATCGCGTGCAACCAGGCCTGCCTCGACCACACGTTCCGCAAGAAGACCGCCAGCTGCATGGTCAACCCGCGCGCCGCGCACGAGACGAAGCTCGTGATCTCCCCGGCGACGACGCCCCGGCGGATCGCGGTCGTCGGCGCGGGGCCCGCGGGACTCTCGGCGGCGACCACGCTCGCCGAGCGGGGACACCACGTGGAGCTCCTGGAGGCCGCCGAGGAGATCGGCGGGCAGTTCGTCCTCGCCGCGAGGATCCCCGGGAAGGAGGAGTTCCTGCAGACGCTCCGCTACTACGAGCGCCGCCTGGAGCGCACCGGCGTGACGGTGCGGCTCGGGACCCCCGCCGACGCGGCCCGACTCGGCGGCTTCGACGAGGTCGTCCTCGCGACGGGGGTCCGCCCCCGCACGCCGGCGTTCGCGGGGGCGGACCACCCGAAGGTCCTCGCGTACGACGCGGTGCTTCGCGGCGCGCCGGTCGGCGACCGGGTGGCGGTCGTCGGGGCCGGCGGCATCGGCTACGACGTCGCGGAGTTCCTGCTGCAGGAACGGTCCCCGACCCTCGACCCCGATGCCTGGCGCGCCGCGTGGGGCGTGGGGGACCCGGCGACGGGGCGCGGCGGCGTCGTCGCCCCCGCCCCGCCGCTGGTCCGCCGTGAGATCGACCTCCTGCAGCGCAAGACGACGAAGCACGGCGCGGGGCTCGGCAAGACCTCCGGGTGGGTCCACCGCGCGAGCCTGGAGCACCACGGCGTGCGGCTGCACGGCGGCGTGACGTACGAGCGCGTGGACGACGACGGGCTCCACGTCACGGTCCCCGACGACGCCGCCACGGACGGCCGGCGACCGGTCCTCCTGCCGGTCGACCACGTGGTCCTCTGCACCGGGCAGGAGTCGCGGCGCGAGCTCGTCGGCCCGCTCGAGGCCGCGGGGATCACCCCGCACGTGATCGGGGGCGCCGACGTCGCGGCCGAGCTCGACGCCAAGCGCGCCATCCGGCAGGGCACGGAGCTCGCGGCGCGCCTCTAGGGACGGGACCCTCCGACCGACCTCGGGCCACCCGGGAGGCGTCCGGCCTCTGGCACGATGGCCGGGTGCGCGTCCTCGTCGTCTCGAACATGGCCCCGGACGCCGCGCACCCCGAGCGCGGCGGCTTCGTCCGCGACCAGGTGGCGGCCCTGCGACGCATCGACGACCTCGACGTCGCCCTCGACGAGGTCCCGCCGGGCGCCTACCGCGACGCCGCGCGCGACCTGCACCGCCGTCACCGCGGCGTCCGCTACGACGTCGTCCACGCGCACTTCGGCCTGACCGCGATCCCGGCGCTCGTCGTCCGCGCCCGGCACCGCGGCGTGACGCTCCACGGCCGCGACCTGCGCCACCGGACGACCCGGCCGGTGACCCTCGCCGCGCTCCCGACGCAGCGCCTGATCGGCCTCGCGTCGCCGGACCTGGCGTCGATGCTGCCGCGCGTGTTCCGCGGTCGCGCGCGCGACCTGCCGGTCGGTCTCGACCTCGCGCGGTTCGGGCCCACGCCGCGCGCCGAGGCCCGGGCCGCCCTGGGCCTCGACCCGGACGAGGCGTTCCTCCTCTTCCCCTACGGCCCGGACCGTCGCGTCAAGCGCGTCGACCGCGCCCGCGAGCTCGCCGCCGCCGCCGGCCTGCCGCTCCGCACCCTCGGCGGCGTCGCGCCCGACCGGATGCGCGCGTGGCTGAACGCCGCGACGGCCGTCGTCGTCCCCAGCGAGCACGAGGGGTTCGGCCTGGCCTCGGTCGAGGCGCTGGCCTGCGACGTCCCGGTGCTGGCGACCCCGACGGGTGCCCATCCGCAGACCGTCGGGACCGTCGATGGGTGCCTGTGCGCCCCCTGGGACCTCGCGGCGTGGCACGAGGCGCTGGCCCCGCACCTGCGGGAGGACGACCCGCGGGTGACCGGCCGCCGGGTCGCCGAGCAGCACGGGACGGACGTCTACGCCGCGCGGCTCGCGGACGCCTGGCGCGGCCTCGCGGGCGGCTGACGGCCGACCGGGACGGCCGGACGCTCAGTCGTCGCGACCGCGACGGCCGGGCAGGCGGAACCGCGAGCGCTTCGGCGCCGGCGCGTCGTCCCCGGGCGCCCCGGACCGGATGGCGTCGAGCTCCCACTGCGACAGGCCCGCGGCCGACGAGAGCTCCTCGTCGGTGGGCGGGTCGGGGTGCTCCATCGCCGTGAGGACCAGGGCCTCGAGGGCGTCCTTGGCGCCGTACGCGCGCTGCCCGAGGTTGCCGCTCAGGAGCCAGGCCTCGGGCGGGTTCTCCGCCGCCGCGTAGGCGGCGTCGCGCATCTCCGCGAGATCCGCGATCTCGGCCAGGAACCCCCGGACGTGCGACGGTCGCTCGGCGCCCATGCCCCGACGCTACCGGGCGGGACCGTCCGTCGGCGGGTCGTTCGTGATCACGTGGTCCGCCAGCGACGCGGGGGGCACGGCGTGGCCGGTCGACGCCTCCCGGTCGAGCCCGCCCTCGGTCGCCGCGTCCGCGGCGCCGACGATCTGGTCGACGAAGGCGTCGAGCGTGCGCTGCGTGCGGGCCAGCTGCGTTCGCACGCGCTCGAGCGCCTGCACGGCATCGGCCATCCGGGCGTCCGCGTCGGCGGCGGTCTCCCCCGGACGGAGTCCGGGGACGCGCTTCTGCGGACCGGGATCCTGCCCCGGACCGGTCGGCCTGGAGCCGGAGGCCTGCGACATCATCGAGCCGGTCGGCGGGATGCGGTGCTCGTCAGGACCCGCGGCGCGTCGCGGCGGGTCCCGCACGCGGGTCGTCCGCCGGACCGGCGCACGGCGGGTGCTCGGAAGCTCATGCCCTCCTACACCCCGTGGAACGGCGTCCCAAACCGTGGACGTCGCACACCCGGACGGGGCCCGGGCCGCCGGGGCCGCCGGTCCGGGCGTCGACGGCTCCGGGCTCACTCGCCCCAGCCGTCGCGGAACCCCAGGTACTGCGCGACCACCTGCGACCGGTTGACGGCGCCGAGCTTCGCGAGGATGTGCTTGACGTGGGACTTCACCGTCCCGGCGCCGATGTCCAGCCGCTCCGCGATCTCGGCGTTCCGCGCTCCCTCGACGATCAGCTCGAGGACGTCGCGCTCCCGGGGCGTCAGCCCGTCGAGCCGGGCGCTCATCGACCGGGCCATGGAGATCGCGGGCTCCGCGTGCGGCGGATCGCGCTCCGGGTGGACCGCCAGGTCGAGCTCGGACTCCGTCAGCTCCGCCATCGCGTCGTCCACGACCGACAGCAGTCCGCGGACCCTGGTGCGCTGGGCACGCATGCGCTCCAGGAGCGCCGTGCGCTCGTACAGGCGCCCGAAGCCCTCGGAGAACCGCCACAGGACGTCGCGATCGGTCTCCGTGCAGCGCGGACCGGCGGACCCGTGGTCGGCGTGGAAGAACCCGACCGCGGCCCCGGTCGGCCCCACCGGGGCCGCGACGTAGGACCGGGAGCCCCCGTCCCGCACGATCGCCGGGACCTGGCTGCCGGAGGTGTCGAGCACGAGCTCCGGCCGGTGGTCGGCGACGAGCCGGGCCTCCAGCCACAGCTCGTCCAAGGGCATCGAGCGACGACTCCACGGCACGACCCACGGCTCCTCGGCGATCGCGCCGTTGACGAGCCACGGATACCACCGCCCGTCCTCCACCCGCGACAGGAGCACGCGCTCGAACCCGCACGAGCGGCTCGCCTCCTCGCACACGCTGCCGAGCAGCGACGCCGTGGTCGTGCACGACCGGAGCCGCCCGAGCGCGCGCTCGCAGTCGGCGAGGCGCAGGGTGCGGCTGACGAGCCGGTGGTCGTGGAGCTCGAGCCACAGCGCCTGGAGGTCGCAGACGAGACCCGCGAGCTCGTCCGACGCGTCGACGGGCAGCAGGGTGTCGTCGAGCCCCGCCAGGCACGCGCCCGTCAGCTCCTCCACGTGGTGCACCCAGTCCCGGACCGGACGGTCGGCGGCCGGCATCGCGTGGAGGCCGGAGCGCGCGAGCTGCGCACCGACGCGCACGTCGAGGTCGTCGACGCGCTCCCGGAGCACGCTCGACCGGCGGCGCCAGCCCGCCCGGCCGATGGTCGGGGTGAAGGACGGCGAGCCGTTCACGCCGGTCCCTCCGACGCGAGGCGCAGGTACCGCGCGACCGCGTCGGCGCGACTGGACGCGCCGAGCTTCCGCGCGATCGTCCGCACGTGCGACTTGACGGTCGCCTCGCCGATCATCAGGCGCTCGGCGATCTCGCGGTTGCGGGCACCGGTCGCCATCTCGTCCACGACCTCCCGCTCCCGTGGCGTCAGCACCTGGCCCGCACGGTCCGCCGCCCGTCCGACGGCGCGCGCGCCCGCCATCGCCGCCGGCGCCTCGGACCGCGACAGCAGCAGCTCGTCCCGGCCGAGCTCCGCGAGCCCCTGCTCGGCCGCGGCGAAGGCCTCCCGGACCCGTGCGCGCTGCCCGTCCAGCCGCTCGAGCAGCGCGAGCCGCTCGAACACGAGCCCGAAGCCCTCCCCGAACGTCCACAGGTTGTCGCGGTCGATCTCGGTGACCACCCGCTCCTGCCCGAAGCGGTCGGCGTGGAGGAAGCCGACGACCCGGTCGCCCGACATCACGGGGGACGCCACGTAGCGCCCGCCCGCGGAGTCGTCGACGAGCGCCCGGTCGACGTCGGGGTCGTCCGCGGACACGAGCGCCGCGCTGCGCCGCTGGACGAGGTGCGACTCGACCGTGCCGGGGCGCAGCGGGATCCACTTCTGCGTCAGGTAGTCGCGGGTGGCCTGGGCGATCCCGGCGTCCGTGCCCGGCGCCAGCCACACGGCCTCGGCGTGCCAGCGGGAGCCGTGCCGGCGGGAGATCGCCGCGCGGTCGAACCCGCAGGAGCGGCCGAGCTCCGCCGCGGCGGCCGGGAGCAGCTCCGCGAGGGTCCCAGCGTCGCGCAGCCGCGAATGGCTCTCGTGGATCCTCGCGACCGTCCCGAAACGCGCGGCGACCACCTGGTCGCGCAGGTCGCCCTGGATCCGCGTGAGCTCGACGAGGAGCCCGCAGAGCCGCATCGTCGTCGCCGCGTCGCGCGTCCCCCGCTCACGGAGCGCGTCCTGCAGGTCGCTCGTGGCGTCGTACAGCGCGTCCGCGAGGTCCGACGCGGTCGCGACGCCGTCGCGGCCCGCGTCGTCCCGGACGCGCCGCGCACGCTCCAGGACGTGCTCCGCCCGTTCACCGAGCGTGCCCGCGTCGATCACGCTGGTGCTCCTACGGGCATGCCCCGAGTCTAGTCGCGGGCTGCCATACAAGCAGGGTTTTTCTCACCCGACCGGAGGCGGCGCCCCGGCCGCCCCGATGGCGCGGATCGTCAGCCGTGGGAGCGCAGCGGGACGGTCAGCACAGGCACGTCGGCGTGGCTCGTGACGTGGTGCGAGACGCTGCCCGCGAGCGCCGAGCGCACCCCGGTGAGCCCCCGGGTGCCCATCACGATCAGCCGGGGTCGCAGCTCCTCGGCGCGCTCGACGATCGTCTGCCACAGGGGGCCGCTCCCGCTGCGGGCGCCGCCGGTCACCGTGAAGCCGGCCGCGCGGGCGCGCTGCACCCCGGCCTCCGCGACGGCCGCGGCCTGCTCGCGCTCGCGCTCCAGCATCGCGCCGGTGTCGTCGTAGGCGATCGCGTAGATCGCGGACCGCGCCGCCGCGCTGGAGACGGGCTCCCACGCGTGGACGACCTCGGCCCGGCCGCCGCCGAGGATCGCGGCGGCGACGTCGATGGCGTGGTCGGCGTTCTCCGACCCGTCGTAGGCGATCAGGACGGTGCCGTCGGTGGGGTTCGACGGACGGGACTCGCTGGTGGCCATGTCAGGCCTCCGTTCCGGTTGCCACGGCGCCGCGCACCCGTTCGGGGCGCGGGCGGCCGGGGATGATGAGACACGTCGCCAGTCCGACGAGGAGGGCGACGAAGCAGAAGGCGAAGGCGATCGTGAAGCCGTCCTCGCCGGGCAGCCCGCCGACGACCTCGGCGGCCAGGATGGCGGCGGCGATCTGGCCGCCGATCGCGCCGCCGAGCGAGCGCATCACCGTGTTCATCCCGGTGGCGACCCCGGTCTGGTCCTGGCGGACGTTCTGCACGATGAGGTTCGCCAGCGCGGCGAAGGCGAGCCCGATGCCGATCCCCTGGATCGCGGAGCTCAGGTAGATCGCGAGCTCCTCGTCGGACGCGACGACGAGGAGCAGGAAGGACGCGGCGGTGAACCCCGTGCCCGCCATCAGCGGGGGCTTGGAGCCGAACCGGGCCTCGAGGCGCCCGGCGAACGTGCCGGCCACGAGCATGAAGAGCGCCGACGGCAGCATGAAGAGGCCGGCCTCGGTGACCGTCGACCCGAAGCCGTAGCCGGTCGACTCCGGCTGCTGCACGAGCTGCGGCACGAGGATGAACGACGAGTACATGCCGACCCCGAGGAGGAGGGCGACGAGGTTCGTGGTCCAGACGCCCCGGATCCGCATCATCCGCATGTCGACGAGCGGCACCGCGGAGCGGCTCTCGAGCCGGACCCAGGCGGCGAGCACCACGAGCCCCGTGGCGAACAGCGCGATCGTCCCCGGCGACGCCCATCCCCACGACTGGCCCTCGCTGACCGCGAGCAGCACGCCGCCCAGCCCGAGCGACATCAGCGCGGCCGCGGCCCAGCTGATCCGCCCGGGCGTCCGGATCGGCGACTCGGGGACGAAGAGGTGGGTCGTCACGGCCGCGAGCACGACCGCGACGAGCGGCAGCCAGAACAGCCAGTGGTAGCTGAGGTTGTCGACGATCACGCCGGCGAGGACGATGCCGAGCCCGCCGCCGATCCCGAGGAGGGCCGACATCAGGCCGATCGCCCCGGCGACCCGCTCGCGCGGGAACTCGTCGCGGATGATCCCGAAGGCGAGGGGGAAGATGCCGCCGCCGACGCCCTGGATCACGCGCGCGGCGATCAGCACGCCGATCGACGACGCGACCGCGGCCAGCGCCGTCCCCGCGGCCAGCACGACGAGCACGATCATCAGGACGCGCTCCTTGCCGAACATGTCGCCGAGCCGCCCGACGATCGGGGTGGCGACCGACGCGCTCAGCAGGTAGCCGGTCAGGACCCAGGCGACCGCGGAGGGCGTGGTGTCGAGCTCCCGCTGGATGTCCGGGAGCGCCGGCGCGACCAGGGACTGCAGGAGCGCGAAGGCGACGCCCGCGAGGGCCAGGACGGCCAGGGTGACGGTGGGGCTCCGTCGGACGGTCGCTGGGTCGGTCATGGCGGGGCGTGGTCCGTGGTCGGGGGACGGCGGATGCGGAACGGTCGTTCCGGGCCGTGTCCCTACACTAGCGGAATGAGCGTTCCGGCCGATTCCCGCGACGACTGGGCCGCGCTCGACGGTGCAGCGAAGCGCGCCAGGGTCCTCCGCGTCGCCGGGGAGCTGTTCGCCCGCGACGGCCTCGACGTGCCGATGCCGGTGCTGGCGGAGGCCATCGGCGTGGGCGTCGGCAGCATCTACCGTCAGATCGGCCGCAAGGAGGACATCGTCGCCGCGCTGATCGCCGAGCGGATCGCGGTCGTGGCCGGGATCTTCGAGCGGGCCGTCGACGAGCCCGACCCGTGGGCCGCGCTCCACGGGGCGACGTTCGCGGTCGTCGCCGCGGCCGTCGACGATCGCGTGACCCACGAGTCGTGGGCGGCCAGCTCCGAGCACCCCGACGTCCTCGCGGCCCGCCCCCGTGCCGCGGCGGCGCTCGACGCCCTCGTCGACCGGGTTCGCGCGGCGGGGGTCCTCCGGGAGGACGCGACCGCCGACGACCTCCGGCTCGCCTTCCGCGCGATGAAGGACGTCGACGACCTCGGGCCCGGCGGGGCCCGCCGCCTCGCTGAGCTCGTGCTGCGGGGCATGCGGGCCCCGGTGCACTCGCGCTGAGCGCGTGGGCGGCGGTCAGGCGGGGCTGGCGACGGGCCGCACGGCCTGTCCGCCGCCCGGTCCCTCGTCGAGCAGGTCGTACTCGTCGTAGATCGCGTTGATCACGCGGCGGTCCAGGACGATCGCGGTGAAGATCAGCGTGACGGCCGTCAGGAGCGCGGCCATGAGGATCGGCAGGACCAGCCCCTGCCCGAAGAAGCTGGGCTGCAGCCCGGTGAAGTCCGTGATGCTGCCGCTGCTGCCGCTGTCGAGCGCGGTCTCGAGCTTGAACGAGTTGCCGATGCCCGACTCGACCCAGCGGGCGAGCGTGATGTCGGAGAGCGCCCGGACCGGGACGATCATCTTCGCGGTCGGGATCAGCGCGCCCGAGAGCAGCAGCTGCGGGATGACGACGAGCGGCAGGACCGTCGTCGCCTGGCCGGCGTTCTGGACGAGCACGGAGACGAGCAGGCCGATCGCGGCCGCCCCCCAGGCGCCGACGATGGCCATCGCGAGCACCCCCGCGTACTGCGTGATGTCCCCGGCGGGCGGCTGCAGCACGGCGACCGGCACCACGAGGAGCACGGTCTGGAACGCGACCAGCGGGAAGATCACCACGCACTTCGACAGCAGGTACGCGTCGAGGCGGACGCCGACGGCGGCCTCGCGGAGCAGCGCGTCGCGCTCGCGGGCGACCTCGCGGCAGGCGGCGATCAGGCCGAGCCAGACCGCGCCGATGACGATCATGAAGGCGAGGAGGACGCCGTAGTAGCCGCCCGCGGTCGGGTCGGAGAGGATGTTCGCCGGCACCGTCAGGCCGATCGCGATGCCGATGACGGGCGCCTGGCCGATCATCAGGGCCAGCGACCGGGCGTCGCGGCGCATGCAGAGCGCGTAGCGCGACGACAAGGTGCGGATCTGGCGGCTGACCGGCGGCGCCTTGCGCCGTGCCTGGGACGCGTTGCTCGTGGTCGTCGCGCCGCCGGAGGCCGCGTGGCCGGTGGGGCCCGCGACGACGTCGCGTGAGTCGTCGGAGTCCTCGACCGCGGCGTAGACCTCGTCGATGGTGGTCGCGCCGAAGTGGGCGAGCGTCTCGTCGTGCGAGCCGACGAACGCGACGCGACCGCCCGACGCCATCACGATGATGCGGTCGCAGAGGCGGAGGCTCCCGGTGGCGTGCGTCGTCACGAGGACGGCGCGCCCGCGGTCGGCGAGCTCGCGCAGGAGCAGCATCAGGCGCCGCTCGAGGCCGGGATCCAGGCCGGACGTCGGCTCGTCGAGCACGACCACGGAGGGATCGCCGACGAGCTCGGTGCCGCACGCGACGCGGCGGCGCTCGCCGTCCGACAGCGACCGCACCTGCGCGTCGCCGCGGTGCGTCATGTGGAGCTCCTCGAGCACCGCCTCGACGCGGGCCTCGCGCTCGCGCGCCGGGACGTCGTGGGCGCGCAGCGCGGCGGCGTACCCGAGGGCCTCGCGGACCGTCAGCTGCGGGTGGACGAGGTCGCCGGTCGGGACGTAGCCGACGGAGTCGGTCGCGAAGTCGATGTGCTCGCCGTCGACCGTGATCTCGCCCGCGCTGGGGGCGTTGACCCCGGCGAGGACGCGGACCAGCGTCGACTTGCCGGCGCCGGACGCGCCGATGATCGCGCAGAGCTCGCCGGGCCGGACGTCGATGTCGACGCTGCGGACGAGCGTCTGCCCGCCCGCCTGGACGCGGACGCCACGGGCGGAGAGGCCACCGCGGCCGGCGCTGGTGCCCGGCTTCGCGGTCGTGTCGGTCGGAGGAGGCGACGTGGACATCGTCACGATCCTCGCACGACGCGGCGGTTCCGTGTCCCAGGTCCGGTGTGCCGGACGACGCCGCGGCGCCGGTCGCGCCGCGAGGCCGTGCGAACGACCATCTAGTCGCCCTTGCCGGCCTTCTTGGTCTTGATGGCGGACTTCGAGACGCCGTCGGACACCTCGGGGTTCGTGATCTCGCCGATGCGGTCGATGAGCTTGATCCACTGGCCCGGCTCCAGCAGCTGCTGGACCTGCTTGCCGAGCTCGGCGCTGTTGGTGCCCTCCGGCTTGAAGCCGACGTGGATGTGGTCGTCGTGGTCGGGCAGCGACATCGTGTTGTCCGTGCCCGGGAAGGTCATCAGGGAGATGATCTGGTGCGGCTTCATCGTGCCCTGCAGTTGCAGCAGCTGCCGGATCGTGGAGTCCGTGATCGTGCCCTTGCCCTGCGTCTTCGGCGTGATCGTGATGCCGTTGACGGACGCGATGTCCATCGCGTTGCCGGTCGAGTGCTCCGACACGTTGCCCGAGGCGGTCATCTTGCCGTGGCCGGAGCGCAGCGACGAGATCGTCAGGCGCAGGCCCGACGTCGTCAGGTACTCCATCGTCGCGAGCACGCGACGGTCGATGGCGCCGGCGGCGATGTCGCGGCGGCCCTCCTCGTAGATGCCGAGGTTGCGGTCCGACAGCACGCGCTGCTGGAGCTGCTCCTTGCTCATCAGCAGGACCTGGCCGGCGGTGGCGGAGCCCTCGCCGAACAGCGGGTTGGTGCCCTTGGCGCGGTAGACCGCCGTGGACTCCAGGAGCTTCCAGCCGTCGAGGATCGGCTTCGGGTCGACGCGGGGCGAGCCCTTGCCGGCGGGGTGCACCTCGAACTGCAGGTGCGGCGACTTCGTCGAGTCCTTCTGCTTGCCGATGCGGCCGAGGACGGTGCCGGCCATGACCTTGGCGCCCTTCTTCAGGCGCTTGAGGTTCACGTCCTTCTTGTCCCAGCCGTTCAGCGCGATGTCGGACGTGCCGTCCTCGAGCTGCGCGTTGGCGAGCTGCTCCGCGCCGCCGTTCTTCTTCGCCAGCGGGCGCGCGGGGTTCGCGAACAGGGTGTCGCGGGCGGACTGGACCGTGTCGGCGATCCCGCCCTGGTCGACGACGGGCGCCTCGGGCGTCACCGGGTCGGGTGCCGCCTGCGGGGCGGCCTGCTGGCCGGCCGACGCGGCCTTCGTCGGCACGGGGTCCTTCGCCTTCGCGATGCGCTCCAGGCGGCGGGCCTCGGCCTTCTCGGCCTTCTTCATCGCGCCGCGCTTGGGCACGGGGTAGAAGTGCGCGACGGTCTTCAGGTTGCCGTACGTGTACGTGTTGCCGTAGACGTCCCGCAGCATCACGAACCTGCCCAGGCGCGGGTTCTTGCCGACCTTGAGGATCCGGCCGTCCTGCGCGGCGACCGCACCGGCCCCGGCGCGGGAGAAGATCGAGATCTGGCGCTGCGCACCGGAGTTGATGACCTTCGCGGCGTTGCCCTTCTTCGTCCGCGCGCGGGCCTTCTTCGACGTGTCGTCGCCGGCGTACCGCGACTTCGCGGCGACCGGGAACACGCCCTGCGTCAGACCGGTCAGCGAGCTCACGAGATCCGGCGGCAGACCACCGATCAGGCGCGAGCGCAGCATCACCGAGTCGACGTACCAGTCGGCGTGGTTGTAGGCGAAGATCGCCTTCTTGATGTTCTTCTCCCCGCCGGCCGCGCGGAGGTACCGGGCGGCCGCGAAGATCGCGTCGACCGGGTTGTACGGGTCGGCGGAGCCGTCGTTGTTGGCGTCGACGCCGTAGCCCTTCCACGTGGCGGGCATGAACTGCATCCAGCCCTCGGCGCCCGCGGAGGACACCGACAGGTTGCGGCCGTAGTCGGTCTCGATCTCGTTGATCGCGGCCAGGGTCTCCCACGGGATCCCGTACTGGGCACCGGCGGCCTGGTAGATCGGCAGCAGGAACGGCGGGATCCGGAACTTGTCGATGAAGAAGTTCGGGACGCCGCGCGGTGCCGCGCCCGGCGTGGCGAGCGAGAACGTCGGATCCGCCGGGGTCGGCGCGCCGCCCGCGTCGCGGGTCGTCGTGCCGTCGGGGCCGGTCTCGGCGCCACCGCTGTCGACCGACGCCGCGGCGGCGGCGCGCGCGGCGCGACGCGCCTTGCGGGCCTTCGAGCCCTTCTTGCCCGACGTGCCGGTGACCTGGTCGACGACGTCCTCGATCGACTTCGTCGACGGGGCCTTCTGCTTCTTGCGCTTCTTGCCGGGCGTCGCGGGCGCGGCGCCCGTCGTCGTCGCCGGCGCGGCGTCCGTCGTGCCCGCGGGTGCCGCGGGGGTCGACGGCGTCGGAGCGGCCTCCGTGGTCGACGGGGCGGGCGTCGTCGCCGGCCCCGGGCCCGTGACCTTCACCACGAGGCCGCCGAGGTCGGGCAGCGGAATCTGGTCGATGGGCGTGCCTGGGGGCACGTCCACGTTGATCTGCAGCACCGTCCCGCCCGCCAGGGTGACGGTGAGGGTCCGCGACTCCGCTGACGCGCTCGAGGCAGCGCCGAACCCGGCGGCCACCACCCCCGCGGTCGACAGGCCCACTGCGATCTTGGTCTTCCGACTCACGTGACTCTCTCCAGAACCCTCAGGTGCGCGTTGCGACGTTCGTGCCTCCGGGACGACTGGGCCCCGGTACTGCTCCGGACACGGGCGCCGCCCGCGTTGCTCCGATCCCGACCTTCGCCGCACCCGCCGGAGCTCCTCCGGTCGCCGCGTCGCCCAGTCGGGCCATGTTCACTGTGGCACCGTACGGGATGTGCATCACACAAGGCAACCACCCGGACGGAGCGTTGCTATCCCCCAAAGGGCGTAGTCCACCGGTCCGGATCCCCCTGGGACCTGCGTGGGGGCGCGCATCTACGGCTCGAGCATCGAGGTGCACATCCAGAACGCCTCGTCGATGCGCATCTGCGTGACCGCGCGCGGCTTGATCGAGTAGAGGACGACGTCGGTCGTCTCCCGGCCGATCGCCCGGAGCGACCGCGGCTCGCGACACAGCTCGGCGACGATCCCGTGGTCGTCGGCGACCACCAGGTGGCCGACCGTGATGTCCGGGTCCATGCCCCGCGGGACGGGGATCTCGCCGGCGAGGCTGCGCCGGATGCCGAGCTCCCCGGAGATCAGCCCCGCGTCGACCGCCCAGATCGGGATGCCGGTCTCCGCGAGCGTGATCGTGAGCGCGTCGGCGGGGATGCCGATGTGCTGGAAGCCACCGCGGAGGAGCCGTTCGAAGTACGCCTCCTCCATCGGGGGACGGTCGTCGTCCGGATTGCGCCCGACGCTGCGGAACAGCTCGCGGTACGCCGCGGGCGCCTCGGAGTTGTTCGTGCGCAGGAGGTCGATGCCGCGGACGCTCGTGGAGAGGTGGCGCAGGCGCTGCTTCGCCCACTCCGGGCTGCGCGTCGTGACCGTGACCGGGCTGCGGAGGTGCACGAGCTCGAGCCCGGGCAGCCGTTCGGCGACGTCGGACGCGATCCACCCCTTGTCGGGGCGCCGCCCGTGGCGGATGACCGTGTCGTCGAACTGCTGCGGGACGTCGTTGGGGTCGCGGTGGACGCCCACGTCAGCTCACCGCGCCCGTCGACCGCCGCGCGCCTGGCCGCGTCGGTGTGCCCGGCCGGCGCGCCGCGTGCCGGCGGGGATCCCGCATCCGCGTGGAGACCGAGTGCCCGATCGGGACTCAGTCCATCCCGAGCGGGCCCTCGAGGCGGCGGTTGATGAACTGCCGCACGAAGGGGTTGTCGGACTCGAACATGTCCTTGCGGGCACCCGCCTGGACGATGCGGCCCTTCCACAGCACCGAGATGTACTGGCCGATCTGGTGCAGCGACGCGATGTCGTGGGTGACGACGACGTAGGTGCCGCCGTGCTGCGCGTGCATCTTCACGATGAGCTCGCAGAGGAGGGCGGTACGGACCGGGTCGAGTCCCGAGTCGGGCTCGTCGAAGATGACGATCTCGGGCTCGGTCACGAGCGCGCGGGCGAAGCCGGCGCGCTTGCGCATGCCGCCGGAGAGCTCGTTCGGCATCAGGACGCCGGCGTGTCCCATGCCGACCTCCTCGAGGCGCTGGTTGACGACCTCGGCGATCTCGCCCTCCGGCATGTCGGTGTTCTGCCGGAGCGGGAACGCGACGTTGTCGAAGATGTTCATCGAGCCGAACAGCGCGCCGTCCTGGAACAGGATCCCGAACTTCTGGCGCATCTGGAGCAGCTGCGACGTCGTCAGGTTCGGCACGGAGTCGCCATGCACGATGACGTCGCCGTAGTCGGGGAACAGCAGCCCGATGAGGTGCTTGATGACGACGGACTTGCCGGTACCGGACGGCCCGAGGATGACCGTGATCATGCCCTCCGGGATGCCGACGTTCAGGCCGTTGAGGATCGGGTTGCGCCCGAAGGACTTGTAGACGTCGACGCACTCGATCGACCAGAAGTCGCCCGGGTTCTTCTCCTGGAACGAGGGCTGGCCCTCGTGGAGGCTGTACTCGTGTGCCGCGTCGAGAAGCGCCTTCGTCTCGGCATCCGCACCGACACCGCTCTCGTCGTCGCCCATCTCCCGATGGAGCAGACCCCGTCCTGTGGTCATCGCCCTGTCTCCTTCATCGCAGCACCCGTGATTTCGTCGGCGGGGCATCCGGATCCACCGGGCACCGCGCTGCCAAGCGATCGTACGGCGGCCGCATCGGCGGGGGGATATGTCGGGGGTGGGATATCCGTCCCCCGCTGGTGGGGGTGTCTGTGACTTTCGTCCTCTCCGACGGCCCCACCCGCATAGAGTCGCCGCGTGGCTCCGTTCTTTCTCTTCGTGCAGTTCGAGTTCACGCATGGCGTGGGCCCGGGCGCAGGCCGCTACGTCGTCGTGCCCGAACGTCGGCTCAGCCCGTCGCTCTCGAGCACCGGCGCACCGGGAGAGGAGCCGCTCGTGATCGGTGATCGCGACCGCGTGACCGGGACGGTCCTGGACGCCGGCGCGGCGGACGTCCTCGTGATGGCGGTGCAGGGCGTCGCGAAGGGCCGCCGGCGGATCCGGCGCAAGGCTCGCCTCCTCGAGCCGGAGGACGGTCTGGACGACGTCCCGATCCAGCTGGCGTCGTACGTCGAGGCCAGCGCGCCGATCCCGAAGGCCGACGAGGCCCGGGACCGCCTGGAGGAGATCGCCCAGATGGTCGACCTCCAGCAGCGCTGGGTCGACGAGGGCCTCGCGGTCCTCAACCGGGCGATCCGCGGACACCGCGCCGGGTCCGGCGATCCGTACCGCCTGGAGGTCGCGCGCCGCGACGCGCGGAAGGTCCGCATCGGGTTCGGGACGTCGTCCGAGGTCGCCGAGGGCGGCTGGACCGACGCGCTCGACATCCCCGCGCCCCCGGGGCAGCGCGCCTCCCGGGCGTCGACGCTCGCCCCCGCCGAGGCCGTCGCCGACGCGCTCACCGGTCGGCTCGCGGTCCTCGAGTGCGAGGACCTCCTGATCCGGGTCTTCCTCGATCTCGACGCCGGTCGGACGTCCGCCGCCGCGCTGCAGGCCGCGGCGGGCCTGCGGCTCGTGCGCGCCGAGGTCGGCGCCGACGACGACCGCGTGGGGGACGCCGTCACGACCGCGGCGGAGCTCGCCGAGACCGGCCTGCAGCGCGCCCTGAACGAGGGCGAGGTCGAGCGCCTGATGCGCGCGGTCGAGGCCGGCACCCGGATCCTCGAGACCCGCCGGCACGCCTTCCACCGCTAGGCCACGCCCCGCACGGGGCGTGGCCCGGAACGACGAGGGCCCCGTCCGGCGGACGGGGCCCTCGTCGTTCCTGCGGTGACCGGCCGCCGGAGCGGCCGGCCGGGGATCAGTCCTCGTCGGGACCGGCGCTCAGGACCAGGTCGTACGCCCGGTTCTCGAGCTTCTGCGAGAGGTCGATGTGGATGTGCTTGACCTCCGTGTACTCGTTGAGGGCGTCGGGGCCCAGCTCGCGGCCGAGACCGCTCTGCTTGTAGCCGCCGAACGGGAGCTCCGGGGTCACCATGTGCACGTCGTTGATCCAGACCGTGCCGGCCTGCAGCTTCTGCGCGACGTCGAGGCAGACCTCGTAGTCGTTGCTCCAGACCGCGCCGGACAGGCCGTAGATCGAGTCGTTGGCGATCGCGACGGCCTCGTCGACGTCACCGGAGTACTTGATCACCACGAGGACCGGCCCGAAGACCTCCTCGCGGGCGATCCGCATGTCGTTGGTGACGTTCGTGAAGACCGTCGGCTCGATCCAGAAGCCCTTCTCGAACTCGGGGCCCTCCGGGGCCTTGCCGCCGCAGGCGGCGACGGCGCCCTCCTCCTCGGCGATCTTCAGGTACGAGAGCACGCGGTCGTGCTGGCGCTTGGAGACGACCGGTCCGACGTCGGTGTCGAAGTCGAAGGGATCGCCCATCTTCAGCGTGCCGATGCGCTTGACGATCTGCGCGACGAGCTCGTCGTGGATCGACTCCGGGACGATGAGGCGCGTGATCGACTCGCACATCTGCCCGCTGTAGAGGCAGCAGCCCATGATCGCGGCGTCCGCGACGGTCTTGATGTCGACGTCCTCCGTGATCACGGCGGCGCCCTTGCCGCCGAGCTCGAGGGAGACCTTCTTCACCGTCTGCGACGCGGCCTTCATGATCTCGCGGCCGACGGCCGTCGAGCCGGTGAAGGCGATCTTGCCGACGTCGGGGTGCGAGGACAGGCGGGCGCCGACCTCGGGACCGTCGCCGGTGATGATGTTCAGGACGCCGTCCGGCAGGCCGGCCTCCTTCGCGATGTCCGCGAACATCAGCGTGGAGAGCGGGGTCTTCTCGTCGGCCTTGATGACGATCGAGTTGCCGGCGGCGAGCGCCGGGCCGATCTTCCAGAGCGTCAGGACGAGCGGGAAGTTCCACGGCAGGATGCCGGCGCAGACGCCGATCGGCTCGCGGCGCAGGACGTTGCTCGAGAGCGTCGGGTACGGCGCCGTCGGGATGCCGACCTCGGCCTGGAACTTGCCGGCGAGCTCCGCGAAGTACGCGAAGTGGGGAGCGGCGAGGCCGATGTGGAAGCCGCCGGCCTGGCGGACCGTGGCGCCGTTCGCGGTGATCTCGGCCTCGATCAGCTCCTCGACCTTCTCCGACAGGCCCTCCGAGATCCGCAGCATGACCTCGCGGCGCTCGTCCGGGCCGAGCGTCGCCCAGCTGCCGTTCTCGAAGGCCTTCTTCGCGGCGGCGACGGCGGCGTCGGCGTGCTCGACCGTGCCCTTCGCCACGGTCGCCACGAGCTCCTCGTTGGCGGGGTTGCGGATCTCGTAGGACTCGTCGGCGTCCTGGTGCTGTCCGCCGATGAACATCTTGTGGTGCTGCACGCCCACTGTGGCCATGAGTGCTCTCCCGAGGTCGGTGGTCCCGGCGGCGCCCGGATGGCGGCCGAAGGGTTTTGACGATCCTCTCCGACGATCCGCGTCCGCGCCATCCCACTCCGGGGGTATTGACACCCTCCGAAGGGAGCGCACTCCCGTCCGGTCCGTGCGGAAAGGTCGCGCGAGCGCCCGTACGCGCGGGCGTGCAACGGGGGTTCGCCAGCCCGTCCCCGGTGGCGACCCCGTGCGGCTAAGGTCTGACGAGGTGCGGCGTCGACCCGCGGTCGCGCCGCCCACGAGGATCACCGCACCGCATGCCCACGACCCGCCCTCTCGGAGAGCTGACCGACATCGAGGCGCGTGTCCGCGACCTCGCCCGGACGACCCGGACGATGATCGAGGCCGAGCCGCCGGACCCGAACCCCGAGCCCGCCCGCCGCATCGTCGCGACGCTGACGGGCCTGTCGGCGGAGATCGGCGAACAGTTCACCGCGATCGACCTCGACCCCCCGCGGGCCGCCGACCTGTGCGAGCTGCTCGTCGAGGTCGGGGAGCTCCAGTCCGACCTGCGGGAGCACACGCTCGGGCTGCGGTTCCAGACCCTCGACCGCATCCACGGCGCGCTGGCCCGGATCCGGCAGGAGGAGTCGTCGGCCGCGCTGATCGACGCGGCCCCCGCCGAGCTCTGCGCCGCCTGCGGCTTCGACCGCGCGATGATCTCGCGCGTCCGCGGGTCCACCTGGGTGCCGCACACGCTGCACCTCGTCGCGGACGAGGAGCACGAGGTCAACGTCGCGCTGAAGGCGTTCCTCGCCGGGGCGGAGATCCCGCTCGTGACGTCGATGCTCGAGGCCGAGCTCGTGCGTCGCCGCGCCCCGGCGCTGATCCACGACGCCCAGGAGGACGCCCGGACCTTCCGGCCGCTGATCGAGGTCGCCGAGACCCGCGCCTACGTCGTCGCGCCGATCGTCACCACGGGTCCGGTCATCGGCTTCCTGCACGCGGACACCTTCTCCTCCGGCCGGCCCCTGACCAGTCACGACCGCGACAACATCCAGACCTTCGCCGAGGGCTTCGGCCTGATCTTCGAGCGGGCCGTCCTCGTCGAGCGCCTCGCGCTCCAGCACGAGCGGATCGGCAAGGCGTTCGCCGACACCGAGAGCATGATCGGCGAGCTCTGCGCCGCGCAGGTCCAGCTCGCGCGCCAGGCGCCGGACGCCGCGACGACGTCCGCGACGCCCGCCTCGATGCTGACCGCGCCCGAGGCCCGCATCAACAGCGTCCTCACCCCCCGCGAGCGCGAGGTCCTGGGCCTGCTGGCCAGCGGCGCCACGAACGTGCAGATCGCCAACCAGCTCGTGGTCTCCGAGAGCACGGTCAAGTCGCACGTCAAGCACATCCTGCGCAAGCTGCGGGCCTCGAACCGCGCCGAGGCCGTGTCCCGCTACCTCCGGCTGACCCGCAACCAGCACCGGCCCGCATGAGCAGCACCTACGAGCCCGTCGACGCGGCGCCGCGGGCGTTCCCGGCGCCGACGCGCAGCCCGGGGTGGCGGCGTCGCGAGAGCGAGCTCATCGCGCGGGTGATGGCCGCGCACGCCGACGTCGCGAACGCGCTGGACCAGGAGCTCGCCGTCCCCGGCGTGGACCGCGATCGGCCCGGCCGCTCCGCCGACATCGTCTCGGCGCTGACGTGGTGCTGCATCGAGCGCCTCCGCCTCTCGAGCGAGTCGTCGGCGGCGGACACCGCGCGGCTGTGCCGCCTCGTCGCCGACCTCCAGCAGCTCTCGTCGGAGCTCTACGAGCACGAGCTGAGCCTGCGCACCCGGCGCCTCGCCGACTGCTCGGCCGGCCTCGCGCGCCTGCGCTCGCTGCCGACGTCCGGCGACCTCGTCGACCAGGTCTGCCAGGAGCTCGTCTCCCGCTGCGGCTTCGGTCGCGTGGTCCTCTCGCGCGTGGACGAGGGGCTGTGGAAGCCGTGGAAGGGCCACTTCAGCGACGGCGCCGAGATGGACGGCTGGTTCACGCCCTGGATCGACCAGGGGATCCCGCTCGACGAGATGATGCTCGAGGCCAGCCTCGTCCGTGAGCGCCGCCCGGCGATCGTCTACGACACCGAGGCCCAGACCACCGAGATCCACCGGCCGATCATCGTCGAGGCCGGGCACTCCAAGTCGTACGTCGCCGCCCCGATCGTCCCGGGCGGCAACGTCGTCGGGTTCCTGCACGCCGACTACCACCCGTCGGCGCGCCGGGTCGACGACGTCGACCGCGACGTCCTCTGGGCGTTCGCGGAGGGCTTCGGCAAGATCTACGAGCGCACGGTGCTGCTCGAGCGCCTGCGCGCCCAGCGCGACCACGTGCGCGAGACCCTCGCCACCGCCGAGCGCATGATGGACGAGCTCTGCGACTCGGGCATCGACCTCGCCCGGCACCCTGACGCCGGCTCGATCGTCGCCCGCAGCGCGGTCTCGGCGCTCTCCGGCGGGTCGGCCGTCCTCGACGAGCTGACCGCGCGGGAGCGCGAGGTCCTCGAGCTCATGGTGGTCGGTGCGACGAACGGCGCGATCGCCGAGCAGCTCGTCATCACCGAGGGCACGGTCAAGTCCCACGTCAAGCACATCCTCCGCAAGCTCGGGGCCGTCAACCGGTCCCAGGCGATCGCCCGGTACCTGGGCATCGCCCAGGTCGACGCCGACGACTGAGAGGAGGCGCGGGCGCCGCCCGTAGCTCCCGGGACGGACGGGACGTCGGCGAGGCCCGGCGCCCCCGCAGGCGCTACGCGTCGGGCCGGTTCTCGCGGGTCCAGCGCGCTCCGTCGGCGGCCGCCCGGAGGATCGGGAGCACGCGCAGGAGCTTCCGCACCGCCCCCTCGAAGACGACGTCGCCGGCCAGGATCGCCATCGGGAGGTGCGACCCCTCGGAGAGCATCGCGCCGAGGTCTCCGGAGCTGATCGACAGCCGCACGTTCGGGCGCTGGTCGGAGCGACCGACGACGACGGCCGGCGGGTCGCGATCGAGCAGCAGGAGGACCGAGACGTCCGCGTCGGTCACGTCGATCTGGACGCGGACCCGGGCGAGCGCGAGGCGCTTGGCCGCCTGCTCGTCCTCCAGCGCGCCCTCGACGTCCTCGACGAACCGGACGACGCCTGCGGGGAGCCCGCGGTCGGACCCGTCCGCCTGGGGGGACGCGTCGGGCGGGTGCTCGGGGTCGAGCATCGTTCGATTGTCGCGCCTCGGTCGACGGCGTGCGCTCGGACGTCAGCCGACCGGCCACGGACCACGCCCGGTGTGGGCGGCTCAGTCCGTGTCGAGCCCTCGCGGGAAGTACCCGCGGGTGTCGCGCTCCTCGGCCTCGCGCGCCCACGGCTGCGAGGAGGTCGTCCAGGCCTCGAGCTCGGGCTCGAGCCACGACGCGTCGTTCATCGTGCCGGCCTTGATCCACACGATGTCGTCGGCGTCGCCGAGGATCGAGAACAGCGGCGAGCCGCAGTTCGAGCAGAAGTTCCGGTGCGCCGGCGCGCCGCGGTCCTCGCCCTGCGTGTCGAAGACCTTGAGCGAGTCGCCCTCGACGTGGAAGTCGGCCTTCTCGACCGCGGCGATGATCGAGTACGCCGAGCCGGAGGACCGCTGGCAGTCGCGGCAGTGGCAGATCCCGGTCATGATCGGGTCCTCGGTGTCGACCGTGTAGGTGACGTTGCCGCACAGGCAGTGCCCGTCGAGCCTCGACATGGGTGCTCCTCCTCGATGTGGTGCGGCGGTGCGGGACGCGTCCGTCGCGGTCGTGTGACGCCTCGCGCCACGTTCATCTTCTACGCCGAGCCCCTGGACGGAGCATCGCCCCGGGGCGTGATGTTGCCCCTCCGAAGGAGGGGGCGGACGGCGTCCGCACGCTCCTGAGGTCCTGCTTGCAGCGTACTCCCCGCCGTCTGTGCCCCCCGGTCGTCCGGGGGACGGGCGGCGGCGGGTGCGCGCCGGCCGGGCCCGTAGCGGGCCGGCCGGCGCGGTCCGTCACATCCGGTAGACCGGCGTGCGGCGCTCGGCCAGCGGTGCGTTCGCGCACGCCGACAGCGCGAGGCCGAGGACGTCGCGCGTGGACTCCGGCGGGATGACGCCGTCGTCCCAGATGCGGGCGCTCGAGTAGTAGGGGTGACCCTGGTGCTCGAACTGCGCCCGGATCTCCTCCTTGCGGGCCTCGATCTTCGCCTCGTCGGTCTCCTTGCCGACCGTCGCGAGGACGTTGGCCGCCTGGTCGCCGCCCATCACCGAGATGCGGGCGTTCGGCCACATCCAGAGGAAGCGCGGGAAGTACGGCCGGCCCGACATGCCGTAGTTGCCGGCGCCGAACGAGCCGCCGACGATCACCGTCAGGCGCGGGACGCGCGTCGTCGAGACCGCCGCGATCAGCTTGGCGCCGTGCTTGGCGATGCCGCCGGCCTCGGCGTCCTTGCCGACCATGAAGCCCGTGATGTTCTGCAGGAAGATCAGCGGGATCTTCCGCTGGTCGCAGAGCTCGATGAAGTGCGCGCCCTTGAGCGCGGACTCGGAGAAGATCACGCCCTGGTTGGCGATGATCCCGACCTCGTGCCCGTGGAGCTTCGCGAAGCCGGTCACGAGCGTCGTCCCGTAGTTCGCCTTGAACTCGTGGAAGCGGCTGCCGTCGACGATGCGGGAGATGATCTCGCGCGGGTCGTACGGGGTCCGGAGGTCCGCCGGCACCGCGCCGGTCAGCCCTGCGGGGTCGACGACGGGCTCCTCGACGGGCGAGATCTTCCAGGGCGACGGGCCCTTCTCGGGGTACGTCGCGACGATCGAGCGGACGATCGCCAGCGCGTCCGCGTCGTCGGCGGCGAGGTGGTCGGCGACGCCGGACTTCTTCGTGTGGAGGTCGCCGCCGCCGAGCTCCTCGGCCGAGACGACCTCGCCCGTGGCCGCCTTCACCAGCGGCGGGCCGCCGAGGAAGATCGTGCCCTGCTCCTTGACGATCACCGACTCGTCGCACATCGCCGGGATGTACGCGCCGCCGGCGGTGCAGGACCCGAGGACCGCCGCGACCTGCGGGATGTTCTCGGCCGACAGGTTCGCCTGGTTGTAGAAGCTCTGGCCGAAGCCCGCGACGTCGGGGAAGAGCTCGTCCTGCAGCGGCAGGAATCCGCCGCCGGAGTCGACGAGGTAGATGCAGGGCAGGCGGTTCTGCAGCGCGATCAGCTGCGCCCGCGTCTGCTTCTTCGCCGTCATCGGGAAGTACGAACCGCCCTTGACGGTGGCGTCGTTGCAGATGATCACGCACTCGCGGCCGGAGACCCGGCCGATGCCGGTGATCATCCCCGCGCCGGGCGCCTGGTCGTCGTACATCCCGTGGGCGGCGAGCGTCGAGAGCTCGAGGAACGGCGAGCCGCGGTCGAGCAGCTTCTCGACCCGCTCGCGCGGCAGCAGCTTGCCCCGCGAGGTGTGCCGCTCCGCCGACTTCGGGCCGCCGCCGGCGCGCACGCGGACGATCTGCTCGCTCAGGTCCGCACGCAGCTCGGCGTGCGCCGCCTGGTTCTGCTGGAACTGCTCGCTGTTCGGATCCGCCTGGCTGCGGAGGACGACGCTCATGCGGACGCCTCCAGCTCGACGAGGACCTGACCTTGGACGACGCTGTCCCCCACCCCGACGTGGACGTCGGCGACGGTCGCGTCGGCCGGCGCGGTCAACGTGATCTCCATCTTCATCGACTCGAGCACCACGAGCACCTGTCCCTCCTCGACCTCATCACCGGCCGCGGTCCTCACCGCGATGACCGTCCCCGGCATCGGCGCCTCGAGCGAGCCCTCGGCGGCCGCGGCGGCCGACTCGACGACCGGCTCGCGGAGCGTGAACGCGAAGGCGTCGCCGCCCGCGCCCAGCCAGCGGCGGCCTTCCACCGTCGCGTGGTCCCAGCGGCGCGCACGGCCGCCCGTGACGACCGTCGTCCGTCCGTCGGGCGCCGACCGCGCGGACACGCCGACCCCGTCGTCCTCGCCCACCGTGACGACGGCGCCCGCGGAAGGCGCACCGTCGACCGTGATCGCCAGGACGTCGCCCGCTGCGGTCTCGAGCTCCAGGTCGACGGGCGCGCGCCCGTCGATCCGCCACGAGACGAGGCGGTCCCAGGAGTCCGCCGCCGGGTCGGTGGGCTCGAGCGCCAGGGTCTCGGCGAGCGCCTGCGCGATCGCGGCCTCGACGAGGTCCTCCTGCGGCGGCAGCGACTCGGCCGCGCCGCGCTCGATCAGCCCCGTGTCGAAGTCGCCGGCGACGACGTCCGGCACGGCGAGCAGCCGCGTCAGGAAGCCGGCGTTCGTCGTCACGCCGAGGACGCGGAGGTTCTCGAGCGCGCCGGTCAGGCGGGCGAGGGCCTGCTCGCGGTCCTTGCCGTACGCGATGACCTTCGCGAGCAGCGAGTCGTAGTAGGGGGTGACCTCGGAGCCCGTCTCGAACCCGGTGTCGACGCGGATGCCCGGGCCGGTGGGCGCGCGGAACAGGCCGATCCTGCCGGTGGCCGGGAGGAACCCGTTGGCCGGGTCCTCGGCGCAGAGCCGGACCTCGATGGCCCAGCCGGTGAGCTCCACGTCCTCCTGCGCGATCGTCAGCTCGTGGCCGGCCGCGACGAGCAGCTGCTGCTCGACGAGGTCGATGTCGCCGTTGATCAGCTCGGTGACGGGGTGCTCGACCTGCAGGCGCGCGTTGACCTCGAGGAAGAAGAACTTGTCCGGCTCGTCGGAGGAGACGATGAACTCGGCGGTGCCGGCGCCGACGTAGCCGGCCTCGTGGGCCAGGCGCACGGCGGCCGCACCGAGCCGCTCGCGGACCTCGGGGGTGACCGTCGGGGACGGCGCCTCCTCGACGACCTTCTGGTGCCGGCGCTGGAGGCTGCACTCGCGCTCGCCGAGCGAGATCGCGTTGCCGTGGGCGTCGGCGAGGAGCTGCACCTCGATGTGCTTGGCCCGCTCGACGTAGCGCTCGACGAGCAGCGCGTCGTTGCCGAAGCCCGAGAGGGCCTCGCGGCGCGCGGCCTCGAGGGCGGCCGGGAGCTCGTCGCGCGTCGGGACGATCCGCATGCCGCGCCCGCCGCCGCCGGCCGACGCCTTGACCATCAGCGGGAAGGCGTCGGGGTGCTCGTCGGCGAAGCCGAGGATGTCCTCGTCGGTCAGCCCGTCGCGCTGCAGGCCCGGGAGCACCGGGACGTCGGCGGCCTCCGCCGCGAGCTTCGCGCGGACCTTGTCGCCGAGGGCGTCCATCGCCTCGGCCGGCGGACCGATGAAGACGATCCCGCGCTCCTCGCAGGCGCGCGCGAAGTCGGCGTTCTCCGACAGGAAGCCGTAGCCCGGGTGGATCGCGTCCGCACCCGACAGCACCGCGGCGTCGAGGACCTTGTCGATCGACAGGTACGACTCGCTCGCCACCGCCGGCCCGATGCGGACGGCCTCGTCGGCCTCCCGCACGTGCACGGCCTCGGCGTCGGCGTCCGAGTAGATCGCCACCGAGCGGATGCCGAGACGCCGCAGCGTCCGGATCACGCGAACCGCGATCTCGCCGCGGTTGGCGATCAGCACGGTCGAGAACATCGTTCCCTCCTGCAAGGTCCCCTCCTCCATGGTTCCCTCCTGCACGGTGCTCACGACGCCGGGGCGCCGGTGCGCGGGCCGCCGCCGGCCGGCGCGGCCGGCGGAGCGACCAGCTGGTCCGTCATCGGGCTCAGTTCCCGAGCAGCTCGCGGGCGATGATGATCTTGCGGACCTCGTTCGTGCCGGCGCCGATCTGCAGCAGCTTGCCGGCGCGGTAGAGGCGGTTGATCTCCATCTCCCAGATGTAGCCGGCGCCGCCGTGGACCTGGACGGCGTTGTCGGCGACGCGCATGATCATCAGGCCGGCCTGCAGCACGAGCGCCGCGGAGCGCTTGTGGACGCGGCTGCGCGCGGAGCCGTGCTCGATCTCGGAGACCTCGTTGCCGACGTCGTAGCAGAAGCTCCTGAGCACCTCGACCTCGGTGTACATCTCGGCGAGCATGCCCTGGACGAGCTGGAACTCGCCGATGGCCTTGCCGAACTGCTTGCGGTCCTTGGCGTAGTCGACGGCGAGCTCGAGACAGCGCTCCGCCATGCCGAGGATCATGTAGCTCAGGCCGATGCGCTCGAGGTCGAGGCCGCTCATGACGACCTTGACGCCCTGGTCGACCTCGCCGACGACGTTCTCCACCGGCACGCGGCAGTTGTCGAACACGATCTCGGCGGTCTGGGTGCCGCGCATGCCCATCTTCACGAGCTTCTGGGCGACGTTGAAGCCCTCGGTCTTCGTGTCGACGACGAAGGCGGTGATGCCCTTGGCGCCGAGCTCCGGGGAGGTCTTCGCGTAGACGAGCGAGACGTCGGCGACCGGGCCGTTCGTGATGTAGAGCTTCGTGCCGTTGAGGACGTAGTGGTCGCCGTCGAGCTTGGCCGTCGTGGCCATGCCGCCGAGGGCGTCCGAGCCGGCGCCGGGCTCCGTCAGCGACAGGCAGCCGACGATCGAGCCGTCGCACATCCCCGGCAGGTAGCGCTGCTTGATCTCGTCGTTGGCGTTGTGGAGGATGTTGTTCAGGCAGAGGTTCTCGTGCGCGAGGATGCCCAGCGACAGCGACGGGTTCCAGCGGGCGACGCCCTGCAGGACGAGGCCGGAGGCCGCGAAGTCGAGCCCCGCGCCGCCGAGCTCCGGCGGGACGGTCGCGCCGAGGAAGCCGGTCTGGCCGAGCTTGGGCAGCGCGTCGTCGGGCCACCACTCGTCGTTGTCCATCCGCTCCTGGAGCTCCCAGAAGTTGGCCTTCGAGAACTTGTCGACCTGCTCCAGGATCTCGCGGTGGTCGTCGTCCAGCCCGTAGGACTGGCGGCTCTCGGTGATGACTGCGGACATGTGCGGATCGCCCCTCTGGTGCACGTGCGGCGGCGCCGCACCTCGATAGCAGACACCCTATGGCTGGCCACGCGGCCAGTCCTCACCCTTTCGCAGGGTCCTGCTCGCTGATAGGGGGAGGGGTCCCCGGGCACCGCGGCGGGCGCTCCGCCGGGCCTGGGCGCCGCGGGCTCCGGGCACCCGGGGCGCGGCCGCCCGCCCCGGCCGACCGCGTCGCGGACGCGCCGCCACGGACCGAGCGTCGGTGCGCCACCGCACAGACCCCCGAAAGGGTGACCTTGATGCCCCGGAGGACGGAAGTTGGCGCGTTGACGCTCGCGGACCGTGGATGATCGCGCGGAGGGACACACCTGCGGCCGGGACGGCGCCGCCCTCGGCGTCCGCACCCCGGACGCCGGACCACCACGAGGGGAGAACCCAGCATGAGCACCACCGCCACCGCTGCCGGAACGACGATCGCGGACTTCGCGTTCCGCATCAAGGACGCCTACGGGGATCGGGTCGCCGGCCGGTACCAGGCGACCCCCGGCGAGTGGTCCGACCTGACCTACTCCCAGCTCGCGGACTCGGGCATCGAGATCGGACGCGGCATCCTCGCCCTCGGGATCGAGCGCGGCGACCGGATCGCCGTCCTCGCCGACACGCGGCCCCTGTGGTCGACCGCCCACTTCGGCCTGACGGCCACCGGCGCCGTCAACGTCTCGGTCTACCCGACGAACTCCCCCGAGGAGTGCGCCTGGGTCGTCGGCAACTCCGAGTGCCGCGGCATCGTCTGCGAGAACGCGGAGCAGGTCGCGAAGATCGTCAAGGTCCGTGACGAGCTCCCCGCGCTGGAGTGGATCATCGTGCTCGAGGGCGAGGTCGAGGGCGCGATCTCCCTCGGCGAGCTGAAGGAGCGGGCGAAGGACGTCGACGCCGACGCGCTGAAGGAGCGTGCCGGATCGGTGAGCGTCGACGACGCGTACATGATCATGTACACGTCCGGCACCACCGGGCCGCCGAAGGGCGTCGTGCTCTCGCACGGCAACTACCGCTTCATCATGGAGGCCGCCCCCGCGCTGTCGGGGCTCGATCAGGACTCGGTCCTCTATCTCTTCCTGCCGCTGGCGCACGCGTTCGCGCTGCTGTTCCACCTGATGGTGTTCGACGTCGGCGCGAAGCTCATCTACTGGGGCGGCGACACCGCGAAGCTCGTCCCCGAGCTCGCGCAGACCCAGCCGACCCACCTCCCGGCCGTCCCGCGCATCTTCGAGAAGATCTACAGCGCCGTCGTGGGCTCGAAGGACAAGGAGACCCAGGCGAAGCTCATCGGCGCCGGGCAGCTCGGCCTGAAGGTCCGCCGCCTGCGCGAGGCCGGAGAGGAGGTCCCCGCCGACCTGCAGGCGAAGTTCGACGGCGCCGAGGAGGCCGTGTTCTCCAAGGTCCGCGGCGTCTTCGGCGGCAACCTGAAGCGCGGGATCTCGGGCGGCGCCCCGGCCACGAAGGAGATCCTGGAGTTCTTCTACGGCGCCGGCGTCCCGATCACCGAGGGCTTCGGTATGACGGAGACCTCGACGGCCGCTGCCATGAACCCGGTCGACAAGATCAAGTTCGGCACCTGCGGCGTGTCGCTCCCGGGTCAGGAGGCGAAGATCGCGGAGGACGGCGAGCTCCTGCTGCGCGGGCCGAACATCTTCCAGGGCTACTACGGCATGGACGACTCGAAGAAGGACGTCGACGCCGACGGGTGGCTGCACACCGGCGACCTCGGCCACATCGACGAGGACGGCTACATCTCGATCGTCGGCCGCAAGAAGGACATCATCATCACCGCGGGCGGCAAGAACATCGCGCCGGCGAACTTCGAGAACGACCTCAAGCAGAGCCGGTGGGTCAGCCAGGTCGTGATGCACGGCGACCGGCGCCCGTACCCGATCGCGCTCGTGACGCTCGACCCCGAGACCGTCGGGCCGTGGGCGAAGGAGCAGGGCATCGCCGAGGACGTCGCGTCCCTGTCGGGCAACGAGGACCTCCGCACGATGATCCAGGCCGAGATCGACCAGGTCAACGAGAAGTACGCGCGCGTCGAGCAGGTGAAGAAGTTCGCGATCCTCGAGCGCGACCTCTCGCAGGAGACCGGTGAGCTGACGCCGACGATGAAGATCAAGCGGCGCATCGTCGACGAGTCCTTCGCGGACGTCATCAAGGACCTGTACGGCGACTGAGCCCGTGCGGTGCCGGCCGCGGGCCGGCACCGCACGACAGGACGCCGACGGCCGGGCCGGGGACGCTCCCCCCGCCCGGCCATCGGCGTTCCGGCCCCGGACGACCGAGCGCCCCGGTGCCGGTCCCGGGGGAGCGGCGCCGGGGCGCTCGGGGTCGTGCTCCGCCCCGGACGGGGCGGTGTGCGGGGCCGCGGCGGCCCCGCGCGATCAGGCGGTCGCCGCGTCCTTCTCGGCGACCAGGTCGCGGTACATCGGGAAGAGCGGCTTCGTCGCCGGGACGAGCTTCAGGATCTTGCTGGCGGGACCCTTGGCCTTGACCTTGCCCTTGGCCAGGCCGATGGCGAGGTTGTACTCGCCGCGCCAGAACTTGTCCGCCGTGTCGGCCGACATCCAGAGCTTGACGTCCGCGTTCTCGTCGTCGCCGCCGGGGATGACCTCGACCTTCGGCTCCTTGAGGTGGATCGTCAGCTTCGACTCCGGGTCCGTGTAGTAGACCTGCATCGTCACGTTCGCGGCGGCGAGCTTCTTGCCGGACTCCGGGTGCTCGGCCGCGGCGCGGAAGACCCCTCCGATGTACTCGTTGACCTCGTCCGCGTCCTTGAAAAAGGCCATGGCCCTGCTCCCTGTGCTGGTGGTGGTCGGCGCCCCGTACCCGTGCGCGTGCGCACGTCCGAGGCTTCTTCCCAGCCTCTCCCCCCGACGCCGTGCGCGCCATCACCCCGCCGGGGGAGATCCATCGTCCGATCGGCCGCAGATCGGCCCGACGTGGCACGGAAACCCGCGTCCGCACGGGCGATCTTCGCCCCGAGCGCGGCCGGCGTCATACCGGGCAGCCCCATCGAGGGGCCCTGATCACCCGTCAGGAGGAGGACCGATGTCGTACCGGCATGGGAGCCTCTTGGACGTCGGTGCCACTCGCATGCTCGATGTGCGAAGTTGGCCACACAGCGGAAGGCCGCCTCAGCGGCAGGGATGGAGGGTCGCCCGTGAGCGGAGCCACAGTGTCGCCGGATGAATTCGTGAGGCTTCTCGAGGAGTTCTTCGAGATGGCGTCGCAAGAACAGCAGCTCGCGAGCCGCATGGCGTTCGCGCGCACCACCGTTGCGATCCACCTGACGGACGCCCCCGAGGGCACGGGCGTGACGCTGCACCTGACCAAGATGCCGATCCACGCGACGAGCGGCATCGAGGCGAACGCCGAGATCCACATGTACGCCCCCACCCCGCTGTGGCTGGACATGCTCGCCGACCGCATCCCGCTGCCGATGGCCATCCATCACGGCGACGTCGAGTACTCGGGTCCGGTCCGCAAGTTCCTGCGCGTCGCCCCGATCCTCCGCGGCTTCGACTACGACGTGTGGCGCGGCAGGCTCGGCGAGAAGTCGAAGACCGACATCTCCAACCCCGGGATGGACGCCGCACTCGGCTCCTGACCCGGAACGCTCCCGATCGCTCTCCCGCCGCCGATCCGGCCGGGCCGACGCGCGGGAGCACCGAGGGCGGGCCGGCTCCGGTCCGCCTTCGCGCATCTCGGTCGCGGACGCGACCTCCAGAGGACTCCCGAGCCGTCGCGCCGCGTCGACGGCGCGGACGCGCGCGGACCCCACCCGGCCCCGCCGGCGTCGGCCTCCGCGCATCGATCCCGCTCCGGTCCCCGGGCGGTCGTCGGCGGACGACCCGCGCCCCGGGACCCGGGTCAGATCGCCTCGATCTCCTGCGGCTCCGTGCTGTCCCAGGCCAGGGGGCGCCCGCCGGGCCAGTACCCGAGGAACAGGACGCCCATGGAGCCGATCCAGCCGGCCATCATGGCGTCGCCGCCGGCACCGGGGAGGATCGCGAGCGAGGCACCCGCGGCGACGCCCCAGTAGCCGAGGAAGCGGGTCAGGAGCCCGACCCGCATCGCGGCGGTCGCGATCAGCGCGAGCCAGATCGCCACGACGATGCGCGTGGCCCCGTCACCGAACTGCGTGATCCTGAGGCCGCTGGAGTCGTCGATGAGCTTGACGGCCTGGTCCGTCAGCGCCTTGCCGCTCAGGCCGTTGGCATCCTTCAGGGCGATCAGGTGGTCCGCGACGTCGCCGTACGAGATGAACCCGGCGATGGTCGAGATCGACATCAGCACCGGGCCGATGAACGTCAGCCACACGAGGTAGGGCCTCGCCAGGCTCGAGTCCCGCGTCCGGACGAGACGGATGAGGAACAGCCCCACCACGATCATCAGCAGGAGACCGAGCACGCGAAGCCCGGTCGCGGTCGCGAGCTGCGCCTCGTTCGCGTTGAAGCGGATCAGCACCTTCGCCCGGTCGATGACCGCGTCGCCGCCGGCGACGGTGCCCTTCGGCAGGCCGGAGCCGCCCGCCGCCGAACTGGCCACCGCGAGGGTCGCCACCGTCGCCACGATGCTCGCCGCCGCCGCGGCGCCGACGAGACGCCCCGTCTTCCGCTCGGCGTCCAGGATCGCCGCGTCGGAGTCCCTCTTCGCGTCCTGCTTCTTGCTCATGCGCTCAGTCTCCATGGTCCGCGGGGTTCCGCGGAGCTTGCTCTGTACAACGCGACGGCGCCCGGGACGGATCCGTGCCGGGCGGACGCCCACCGTTCTTCGGGTGTCCCGCGGCCCACGCCGGACATGGACGACGACGGAGCCGGACCGGAACGCACGACGGCCGGGGACGTCGGTCCCCGGCCGTCGAAGGCGCGTGCGACTGCGGTGCCCTTCCCGCGCGGGAAGGGCAGGGGCTCAGCCGGCGGTGAGGGAGGCCGGGTCGAAGCCCTCCTCCCAGTAGTGCGGGGTGATGATCGGCTGACCGAGCTGCTGGAAGATCGGGTTCTCGTTCAGGATCGTCGACTCGAGGACGATCTTGCCGGCGTCGTTGAACTGCAGGAACGTCGAGCCCTTCGACGTCAGCGTCTTGCCCTCGACGGGCAGGCCGCGGAACGTCGCCGCGCCCTCGACGGAGTAGTCCCAGTGGATCATCACGTGCCCGTTGCCCGGAAAGGCCTCGGTGACGGTGAGCGACTGGACGCCGAGGCCGTTGCCGGTGTCCTTGTTGACGTACTGGGCGAGCTCCTCGTTGAACTCGTCCGTCGTCGTGATGGTGTCGCCGAGGTGGTCGTCGACCATGCGGGCCTCGAGGGCGAACTCCTCCTCGCCGGCGTAGAGCTCGCGGTGGGCGGCGAGGTCGCTGGTTCGGGTGGCCGCCCAGTTCTTCGCGAAGTCGATGTCGATGTTCGTCATCTCTGTACCCCTCAGGCGTTGACGGCGGACGTGGCCTTGAACCGGGCCTTCTCGACGCCCGGGTGCCCCACGGCGTTGAGGATGATCCCGGAGTCCCACCACGACGACTCGCGGGTGATGCGGCCGTCCGCGTCGTACTGGTGGAACGTGTGCCCCTGGGTGAAGAACGGCTTGTTCGTCACGTCGATGCCGATGAAGTTCGCGCAGTCCTCCGGGGTCCACTCCCAGCGGATCAGGCCGGAGGAGCGGTCGCCCTCGTAGCCGCGGACCCGGAAGTTGTGCACGCCCAGGCCGTTGGTGCGGTCCTTGTTCGCGTACAGCACGAAGATGCGCCCCAGGTCGCCCTTGTCGCGGATCTGGTACTGGTCGAGGATCGGGTCCTCGAAGACGAAGTCGTCCGCGTACAGCTCGCAGATCGCCTCGGAGCTGTGGCGGAACGCCTTCAGCCACTTGATCGCAAACGCGTAATCCATGGGTCTCTCCTTCGGTGGGTCGGGAGGAGGTCCGCCGGCGCCCGAGCGCGACGGACCGCACAGGAACGACGCTATGGGTGACGCCCCGTGCGCGCCGTCACTCCCCGGGATGATCCGTACTGCCCATAGGGGGGGCCAACGCGCCGACGGCCCCGTGGACACGGGCCCGACGCCCGGATCCGCCGGGCGACGGAGGCTCCCCGCTCAGGCCACGGCGGGGCGCTGAGCGACCCGCGAGACGGCCGCGATCTGGTCGAACGCCCCGGGGTTGACGGCCGTGGTCAGATCGCCCGGGCTCCCGCCCCCGGCGACCGACCGGATCGCCCGGCGCATGACCTTCCCGGTCCGCGTGCGGGGCAGCTCGTCGACCCGGATCACCCGGGCCGGCGCGAACGCCGGGCCGAGCTCGTGCTCCACGAGTGCGGCGAGGGCGTCCGACTCGTCCGGGGCCGCGGGGTCCACGGGGCTCCACCAGCACCAGATGGCCTCGCCGCGCCGCGCATCGGGGACCCCGATCACCGCGACCTCCGCGACGGCCGCGTGCGAGAGGACGACGCCCTCGACCTCGGCGGGCCCGACGCGCTTGCCCTCCACGCCGATCGCCTCGTCGGAGCGTCCGAGCAGGTACCACTCGCCGTCGAGGTCGGCCTTCGCCCAGTCCCCCTGGCGCCAGACCTCCGGGTACATCGACCAGTACGTCGCCCGGTAGCCGTCCGGGTCGCCCCACAGACCCCGCGGCATCGACGGCCACGGCTGCCGGCAGACGAGCTCCCCGAGCTGCCCGCGGACGGGGCGACCCTCGGCGTCGAAGACGTCGACCTCCATCCCGAGCGACGGCCCGCCGAGCGAGCACGGGCGGATCCGCTCCACCACGTAGGGGGAGAGGAACGAGCCCCCGACCTCCGCACCGCCCGAGACGTTGATCACCGGCGCGCGCAGCAGTCCGACGGTGCTGCTGAGCCACCGGTAGGAGTCCTCGTCCCACGGCTCGCCCGTCGAGCCCCAGACGCGGACCGACCCGAGGTCGTGCGCGGCGGGCGCGTCGTCGCCGTGGGCGCGCAGGGCGCGGGTCATCGCGGGCGAGACCCCGACGACCGCGACCTCGTGGTCCGCCACCAGGGCCCAGAGCCGGTCGGCCGAGGGCTCCGTGATCGAGCCCTCGTAGAGCAGCAGGGTGCCGCCTGCCGCGTGCGTCCCGACGGTGCTGAGCGGCCCCATCAGCGACCCCGGGTCCGCGGCCCAGAGCACGACGTCGCCGGGCCGGACGTCGAAGCCGTAGGCGAGCTCCGACGCGGCCTTGACGAGGAACCCGGCGTGCGTGTGGACGGCTCCCTTCGGAGGACCGGTGGCGCCGGCGGTGTAGGCGAGCATCAGACGGTCCTCCTCACCCATCCACTCGGCCTCCTGGGGACCGGCGGCGTGGTCGAGGACGGCGCTCCACGTGGTGTCGCGTGCGCGGCGGAGGGTCGGGATCGTGGTCTCGGGCCGCTCGACCACGACGACGGTCTCCACGACGTCGCACAGGACCACCGCCTCGTCGAGGTCGGCCTTCAGCGGGACCTGGCGCCCGTGCCGCCAGCGCCAGTCCGTGGTGATCACGACCTCGGCCTGGGCGTCGTCGAGGCGGACGGCGAGCTGCGCGGCCGTGGCGCCGACGCGGAGCGGCACGAACAGCGCGCCGATCTTGGCGACGGCGTAGGCCGCGACCACGGCCTCGACGATCGCGGGGAGGTGGACCGCGACGGCGTCCCCGCGCTCGACGCCGCGCGCGCGGAGGCCGGCGGCGAGCGCGTCGACCTCGGCCGCGAGCTCGCGGAAGCTCAGGCGGCGCCGCGTGCCGTCCTCCCCCTCGTACTCGAGGGCGGACGTGTCGGCCCGCTCGGGGTCGCGCGCCCAGCGGTCGAGCGCCGCGTCGGTGACGTTCAGGCGGCCCCCGACGAACCACCTCGTCCAGGCGGCCCCGCCCGCGCTGTCGTGGACGGTGGAGTACGGCTCGTGGAAGGCGATCCCGAGGTCGGAGACGACGAGGTCCCAGAACCAGTCGACGTCCGCGACCGACTGGCGGCGGAGCTCGTCGATCGACCCCGACCCGGCACGGGCCATCAGGCGCGTGACGTTGGCCTCGGCGATCCGCTTGGGTGTCGGGTCCCACGCGAACTCTTCCATGGCCGCATGCTGCTCCCCGGGCCCCCGACGGGCAACGCCCCGGGGGAGGACGGTGGTCCGCCGACCGGGGTACGTCCGGGGGACGGCCGGAGGAGCGGTGTCCCCCGGCCCCCGGTTCAGGCGACCGCGACGCCCGCCCGGGCCAGGTGGCGCAGCTGCTGCACGCGGTCCTCGACGGTGTCGCCGATCGGGTTGACGAGGAGCTGCTCGACGCCGGCGTCGGCGTAGGCGCGGAGGCGGTCCCCGATGGAGTCGGGGGTGCCGACGAGGCACACGGTGTCGATCAGCTCCGCGGGGAGGGCGGCCATGGCCTCCTCCTTCTTGCCGTCGAGGTAGAGGTCCTGGACCTCCTTCGCGGCGTCCTCGAACCCGTACTTCTGGACGAGCGTGTTGTAGAAGTTCTTCTCGCGCGAGCCCATGCCGCCGACGTACAGCGCCGTCATCGGCCGGACCGCGTCGCGGGCGTCGTCGATGTCGTCCATCACCGCCGAGTAGCAGATGGGTGCGATCGCGATGTCGTCGACGGAGCGCCCGGCCTTCTCGGCGCCCTTCTCGAGCAGGCCCTTCGTCGTGCCGACGTTCTCCGGCGAGAACAGGACCGGCAGCCAGCCGTCCGCGATCTCGCCGCAGAGGGTCGTGTTCTGCGGGCCCAGCGCGGCGAGGTAGATCGGGATCTGCCGGTCCTCGTGCGTGTGGATCGTCAGCTTCAGCGGCTTGCCGGGGCCGTCGGGGAGCGGCAGCTGGATCGTCTTGCCGTCGTACCGGACCTTCTCGCGACGCCACGCCATGCGCAGGACGTCGATGTACTCGCGGGTGCGGGTCAGCGGCCGGTCGAACCGCGCGCCGTGCCAGCCCTCGGCGACCTGCGGGCCGGAGGTGCCGAGACCGAGCCGGAAGCGCCCACCGGTCAGCTGGTCCAGCGTCGCGCCCGTCATCGCGGTCATCGCCGCCGAGCGGGCCGGCATCTGGAAGACGCCGGAGCAGACCTCGATCTTCGACGTGCGCGCAGCGATCCACGAGAGGATCGTCGGGGCGTCGGAGCCGTAGGCCTCCCCGACCCAGACGGACTGGAAGTCGAGGTCCTCGGCCTCTTTCACCAGACGCATCTGGTCGTCGGCGTCGAGGCCGAGACCCCAGTAGGCGATGTGGAGGCCGAGGCGCATGTCGCGGACGCTATCCGCGGACGGCGATCCCGGACTCCCCTCGTTGGGGGCATCTTGGTCCTCCGGACGGCCAGCCGGGCGGCGCCGCGAGGCCGCGGCCGCGCACCGATCGGCGCGCGGCCCCGCGGCACGCACCGGAGCCCCGCGGTCGCCCCGGCTCTAGGCTGACCCCGATGCGCGCACCGACCCGCCCCTTCGCCCTCGCCGTCGCGTGCATCGTCGCCGCCGGCCTCGCGGGCTGCGGCGGGTCCGGCGACGACGACGGGAAGCCGCCCGCGACCACCACCGCCGCGTCGTCGCAGAAGGCCGTCGGCCTGAAGTTCACCGCGCAGGTCCCGGACCGCTGGGGCAACATCTCGGACCAGGTCGACAACGGCGGGACGCGCTACGACATCGCGGCCGCGGACACCTCCGCGACGGGCTACAAGAGCACCCTGCTCGTGCTCCGGAGCCGCGCGCCGACGTACGGGCCCCGCTCGATCGCGGACCTCGAGGCGCAGGCGTACGACGCGGCGAAGGACGACCCCGCGGTCGAGGTCACGCGCGGGCCGGTGCTGCGGCTCGACGGGACGGAGGCGCGCCAGGTGCTGATCCGTCGGACCCAGCAGGGCAAGCGGCTCCTCGGACGGCAGGTCATCGCCCTCCACGAGGGCGAGCTCTACTCGATCCAGCTCGTCACGACGGTGGACGACCCTCGGAGCGAGGAGCTGCTGCGGGACTTCGCCGCCTCGTGGCGCTGGACGGGCTGAGCGGTCCCGGGGCGCCGTCGGAACGCACAACGGCCCCGGAGGACGCACGTGAACGATCGTTCATCCGCGTGGTAGCGTGCCGCCGTGGACTTCCGTGACGATCCCGCCGACGCCGCCTTCCGCGAGGAGGTCCGCGCCTGGCTCCAGACCGCGGTCGCCGACCAGCCGACGGACGCCCCGAACGCCTCGTTCGAGGAGCGGCTGCCGAACTTCCGGCGGTGGCAGCGCAAGCTCTACGACGCCGGCTACGCGGGGATGTCGTGGCCGGAGGAGGCCGGGGGCCGCGGGGCGAGCCTGCAGCAGCAGGCGATCTTCCGCGAGGAGGCCGACCGCGCCGGCGCCCCGGACCGCCTGAACACCGTCGGCGAGGACTTCGCCGGCCCGACGATCGTGGACTTCGGCACGCCCGAGCAGCGCTCGGAGATGCTCAAGGCGATCCTCACCGGCGACCAGATCTGGTGCCAGCTGTTCTCCGAGCCCGGCGCCGGATCGGACCTCGCGTCGCTGGAGACGAAGGCCGAGAAGCGCGGCGACGAGTGGGTGCTGAACGGCCAGAAGGTCTGGACCAGCCGCGCGCAGATCGCCGACTACGGGATCTGCCTGGCGCGCACCGGCGGCGGGCCGCGCCACAAGGGCATCACGTACTTCCTGATCCCGATGGACCAGCCGGGCGTCGTCGTCCGGCCGCTGGAGCACATGCTCGGCGAGCCGGAGTTCAACGAGGTCTTCCTCGACGACGCGGTGGTCCCGGACACGCTGCGGATGGGCGACGTCGACGCCGGCTGGAAGGTCGCGATGGCGACCCTGGGGTACGAGCGCCTGACGCTCGCCACCGGCCGCGTGAACGTCGCGCGCCTCGTGCGGCAGCTGGTGGAGGAGATCAAGGAGGGCGAGGACCTCGACGGGAACCCGCTCGTCGACGACGTCGCCGTCCGCCGGAAGGCCGCCGCGCTCTACGGCCGCACCGCGATCCAGCGGATCAACGCCAAGCGGATGATCACGAAGCTCGCCGACGGCACCGCCGGCGCCGAGGCGTCGATCGCCAAGCTCTTCACCGGGCCCCTCGTCGAGGACATGGCCGACTTCGCGGTCGACCTCCACGGCCTGGCGGGCCAGCTCGACCCGTTCGTGCACGAGGACGGCGAGACCGCCGCGTGGCAGCGCCTCTCCTACCAGGGCCGCGGCACCTCGATCGCGGGCGGCACGACGTTCATCCAGCGCAACATCGTCGCCGAGCGCGTGCTCGGACTTCCGCGGGGCTGAGGCGGGAGGCGCGCCGACGGCGGGCCGCACACCGTCGGCGGGCCGGGGTGCCGAGGCGAGCGGCCGTACCGACGGCGGCCGGGGTGTCTCCGGTTCTGCGTTCGCGTCGGGATGCGACGACAACGCAGAACCGGACGAAGAAGGGCCGGCGATCAGCCGGCCCTTCGTCGTTCTCGTCCACCTACGCGGTGCGGGTGGATGTCAGGTGCTCGTGGCCCCAGATTCGAAGCGTCCACGGACGCCTGGCGCCGCCTACGCGGTGCGGGTGGATGCCAGGTGCACGTAGACCGAGAAGGTGGGGGCGCGTCGTGCGAGAGCTGTGCGCCAGCACTGCCGAGCTCGTCGCGGCCCCAGATTCGAAGCGTCTACGTGCGCCTGGCGCCGCCCGCTCAGTTGCCGCGGTAGGGCGAGAAGTCCGGCTTGCGCTTCTCGTTGAAGGCGTGGATGCCCTCCTTGGCCTCGTCCGACTCCGTGAACATCTTCAGGGTCGTGAACGCGGCCTGGCCGATGGCGGCGAACTGCTCGGTGTCCTGGTTGAAGGACTGCTTCAGGACCTTCAGGGCGGTCGGCGAGAGCGACACGATCTCGTCCGCCCACTTGCGGACCTCGGCCTTCAGCTGGTCGGCCGGGACGACGGCGTTGACGAGGCCCCACTCCAGCGCCTGCTGCGCCGTGTACTGACGGCAGAGGAACCAGATCTCGCGGGCGCGCTTCTCGCCGACGACGCGGGCGAGGTAGCTGGAGCCGAAGCCGGCGTCGAAGGAGCCGACGCGCGGGCCGACCTGGCCGAACTTCGCGTGGTCCGCGGCGATCGTGAGGTCGCAGAGGACGTGCAGGACGTGGCCGCCGCCGATGGCGAAGCCGTTGACGGCCGCGATGACGGGCTTCGGGGTGTCGCGGATCGCGCGGTGGAGCGTGTCGATCTCGAACAGGCCGCTGTTGGAGGGGCCGTAGTCGCCGGTCTCCTCGCGCTGCTTCTGGTCGCCGCCGGTGCAGAACGACTTGTCACCCGCGCCGGTGAGGCACACGGCGCCGACGTCGCTGGAGGCCCACGCCTTCTTGAACGCGAGCGCCAGCTCGTCGACCGTCTGGGCGCGGAACGAGTTCAACCGCTTGGGGCGGTTCATCGTGATGGTCGCGAGACCGTTCTCCACCTCGTAGGTGATGTCCTCGAAGTCCGTCATGGCTCTCCTCTCGTCGGAAACTGCTCGGCTCCAGACCCTACACCGATCATGTGAACGATCGTTAGAACGGCGACCGCCCGCCGTGGAGAGCCACAATCGCGGAGCGGCCGGTGGGGACGCCTGCTGGATGGTCCGCCAACGGCCGGGGGAAAGACCCACCTCCGGGCGTGAACGATCGTTATGGTCCCGGGCATGCGCGTCACGCTCACCGACGAACAGGCGTTCCTCAGGGAGGCGTTCCAGGGAACCATCGAGCGCCACGCGCCGATCGCCGCGATCCGCCGCTGGGCGCTCGACCGCGAGGGCGACGACCTGACGGGCCTCGTCGGCGAGCAGGGCTGGCTCGGGATCGGTGTCCCGGAGGAGGCCGGGGGCGAGGGCGGCGGCGTGTTCGAGCGCGCGCTCCTGGCCGAGCAGCTCGGCCACGACAGCGTGCCGGACGCCCCGCTGTGGTCCGCGACGCTCGCGGCCCTCGTGCTCGCCGGCGCCGGGGACGACGCGGGCGCCGAGGCCGCCCTCGATCCGGAGAACGGCGTCGCGCTGCTGGCGGACCTGCGCCGGCCGCTGGACCGGCCCGGGGGGGTGGAGGTCGACGGGGACGTCGCGTCCGGCGAGCTCGGCCTCGTCGCCCTGCCCGGCGGGTCCGCGAAGACCTTCGTGGCGCTCGTCGCGGACGGCACCGACGGCGACCTCGCCGTGTGGCGCATCGAGGGCGACGACGCGACCGTCGAGCCCCGCACGCTCACCGACCACACCCGCCCGGTGTGGTCCGTCGCGCTGTCGGGGGCGGCCGCCACGGCGGTCGGCACCCTCTCCCGCGAGCGGGCGGAGCGCCTGACCGCAGAGGTCGCGGTCCTCGTCGCCGCCGACGCCCTCGGGGCGGCGCAGTGGTGCCTCGACACCACCGTCGAGTACGTCAAGGAGCGCAAGCAGTTCGGCGTCGCCGTCGGCTCGTTCCAGGCCGTCAAGCACTACGCCGCGCAGATGGCGGTGCCGATCGAGGCGACCCGTGCGGCCGTGAGCTACGCGGCCTGGGCGCTCGACGAGGGCGAGGACGACGCGCTGCTGCACGCCTGGGTCGCCAAGGCCTTCGCGGCCGACAACCTCAACGACGTCGCCGACAAGGCGCTGTTCCTGCACGGGGCCATCGGCTACACGTGGGAGCACGACCTCCAGCTGCCGTTCAAGCGCATCAAGGCCGACGCCCGGATCGCCGGATCGGCCGCCGGCTACCACGACCGCGTGGCCGCGATCGCCGGGCTCACCGCCCCGGCCGCGGGCTGAGCCGCCGGTACCCTGTGCCCGTGTCCCGACAGCGCAAGATCCTCGACGTCGCGGCGGAGCTGTTCCACGAGCGGGGCTTCCACGGCGTCGGGATCGACGAGATCGGCCGGCGTGCCGGCGTCAGCGGCCCGGCGGTCTACCGGCACTTCAAGGGCAAGGACGAGATCCTCGCGACCGTGTTCGACGAGGCGATGGACCTCGTCACGGTGCGCCCGGCGACGCGCTTCGCGACCCCGCGCGACGAGCTCGACTTCCTGATCCGCGCCCACGCGAGCTTCGTCGTCGACCACCGCGCGCTCGTCTCGGTGTTCGCGCACGAGCACCGCTTCCTCGTCGACCCCTGGCGCCGGCTGTTCACGCGCCGCATGCGCGACCACGCCGCGTACTGGGAGGAGACGATCGCCCGGTGCTACCCGGACGCGACGCCCGAGGCCGTGACCATCGGCTCGCAGGCCGCGATCGGCCTGCTGCACTCCGTGGTCTTCTGGCCCGCCCCGGCGCGGGCGGCGGACGACCTCGTCGAGTGGCTGTACCGCCTGGCGATCGACGGGCTCGACGCGCTGGACTCGCCGGCGCCGGTGGCCGTCGCGCCGAAGCGGCCCTCCGCCGCCTGAGCCCGGCGTCGTCCGTCCCCCGCCCGGCCGGGGGGAACGCCGCCGCGCGGCGGGCAGCGGGCATAGGGGGATCCGACGGTGGCGCCCGTCGGCACGAGGACGACGTCGCGGGCTCGTGACTATCGTTGCGAACGCTCCGCGCCGCGGGCCGGGGCGCACGGGGACGCGCCGCCCGCCGGCGTCGCTCCCCACGGCAACGACGTGGAGGACGAGATGAGCAACGAGACGGTGGCGATCCTGGGCGGAACCGGCAACCTGGGCTTCGGCCTGGCGGTCCGGCTGGCGAAGGCCGGGGTGCCGATCGTGATCGGCTCCCGCGACGCCGGTCGCGCGCAGGAGGCCGCCGAGCGCGCCCTGGCGCTCGTCCCCGGCGCCGACGTGACGGGCGACGAGAACGCCGCGGCGACCGCGGCCGCCGCGCGGATCGTCTTCATCGCCGTGCCGTTCGCGTCGTCCGCGAGCACGGTCAAGAGCGTCGCCGAGGCGCTCCGCGAGGACCAGATCGTCGTCGACGTGACGGTCCCGATCGGCCCGGCCATCGGCGGCAAGCCGACCCAGCTCCTCGGCGTCTGGCAGGGCTCCGCCGCCCAGCAGACCCAGTCGCTCGTCCCCAAGGGCGTGCGCGTCGTCTCCGCCCTGCACACGATCTCCGGTGCGTCGCTCGAGGACCTCGACGCCGCGCTGGACCAGGACACCCTGGTCTGCGGCGACCGCAAGGCCGACAAGGAGCCCGTGATCGAGCTCATCGAGAAGATCGGCTCCGGCCTGCGCCCGGTCGACGCCGGGCGCCTCGAGATGTCCCGCATCGTCGAGGGCTTGACGCCGCTCCTGATCGGCATCAACATCCGCTACAAGACGCACTCCGGCGTCACGATCACCGGGGTCTGAGCGACCCCGCGGGCGTCGACCGTCCGGTCGACCGGTGCCGGCGTCCCCGACCGCGGGACGCGACCGCCGTCAGTCGGCCGGTGCGGCCTGCCCCGTCCCCGTCACCCCGACCGCTGACCGCCTGCCGCGACCGGGGATCAGCGCGCACAGCGCGAGCGCCGCGGTCATCGCCACCAGGCCGACCGCGAACGCCCCCGCGTACCCGGCGCGCGTCGGGTCGCCGTCGCCGCCGCCGACGAGGAGCGCCGCGGCCACCTGGCCGCCGAGCGCCCCGCCGATCATCCGGGCCACGGTGTTGACGCCGGTGGCCTCCCCGGTCTCCGCCGGCGGGACGTGCTGCACGACCAGCGTCGGCAGGCAGGCGAAGGCCGCGCCGATCCCGAAGCCGACGAGGCCCGACGCGACGAGGACCCCGATCGCGTCGTCGCGGGCGACCACGAGCAGCAGGAACCCCGTGGCGGACGCGACGGCGCCCGCGGTCAGGAGCGGGCGCGCGCCGACCCGCCGCTCGATCCGCCCGGCCGCGACGCCGACCGCCATGTTCAGCGCGGTCCAGGGCAGCAGGTAGACCGTCGCGCCCAGCGGGCTGGTGCCGAACCCCAGCGGCCCGGGCTCCTGCGCGTACTGCGGGATCAGCGCGAAGGCGGTGTAGAGGCCGACACCGAACAGGAACGCCACGGCGTTCGCGGTCCAGAGCCCACGGCGACCCAGCGACCGGACGTCGATCAGCGGCTCGTCGCGCCGGAGCGCGTCGCGGGCCCACACGACGAGGACGAGCGCCCCCGCCGCCGCGCAGCCCAGCGTGCGGAGCGAGGTCCACCCCCAGCGGTTCGCGAACGTCACCGCCAGGAGGACGACGACGAGCCCGACCCCCAGGAGCACCCCGCCGACGAGGTCGACCCGGCCCGTCGCCTGCGGCGGGATCCGCGGGATCGTCCACACGGCCGCCGCCCAGACGACGAGGTAGCACGGCAGGAGCAGCCAGAAGAGCGCCTGGTAGGAGAGGTGCTCGGTGAGGATCCCGGCGAGGACCACTCCCAGCGCGCCGCCCAGCCCGAGCAGGGCCGAGAGCGTGCCGAGCGCGCCGGCGACCTTCTTCGGCGGCAGCTGGTGGCGGACGATCGCGAAGCCCAGCGGGAAGACCGCGCCCCCGACGCCGTGCAGCGTGCGCCCGGCGATCAGCCCCGGCAGCGACGTCGAGACGGCGCACAGGACCGTGCCGGCCGACAGGCACGCGAGGACGATCAGGAGCATCCGGCGGAGGCCGAGCAGGTCGCCCAGGCGGCCGAGCGTCGGGGTCGCCACCACCGACGCCAGGAGGAACGCGGTGATGAGCCACGCCGTGGCGTCCGGTGACGCGCCGATCTCCCGCTGGATCTGGGGCAGCGCCGGGATCACCAGCGACTGCATCATCGAGTAGGCGGTCGTCGCGGCCGCGAGGACCGCGAAGACGACGCGGGGCGACGCCGTGCGGCCGGCCGGGGTGTCGTGCGTGGCGGATGGACGGGGCATGCGACGGGCGCCTCGGGCGCCGCGCGGGCGCGTGCGGTGGGCGCACGACCGGTCGGCGCGCCCGGGCCGGCGTGCTCCCGGGAGGCGTGCGGCGAGCGTCGCACCCCGCGGTCCTCCGGCGGAGGCATCCGCGCGCGCCCGCTGTCGACCCGCACCACGGGCGGATCTCCAGCCGTCCGCGTCGCGGCGTTGTCGGCCCCACCAAGCGGCGGTGATCGCCCCGTCGTCGCCGGGTGTCCCCGGATCTAGCGTCGCAGCACGGCGACCCGGACCACGGGCGCGGAACCGGACCCAGGAGGAGGACGAGATGGTGGAGATCGACGGCGACGACGCCCTGCGGGCCCTCGCCGGACGCGACCTCGGCGTCAGCGCCTGGCACCGCGTCACGCAGGAGCGCATCGCCCTGTTCGCCGAGGCGACCGACGACGACGAGCCGATCCACCTCGACGGCGACCACGCCCGCGCGATGGGGCTCCCCGGCACGATCGGCCACGGGCTCTTCACGCTCTCGCTCGGACCGAAGATGCTCTACGAGCTCTGGACCGTCCGGAACGTCGGGCTCGGCCTGAACTACGGCTTCGAGCGGGTCCGCTTCCTGCAGCCCGTGCCCGAGGGCGGCAGGGTGCGGATGCGGGCGCGCGTCACCGCCGTCACCGACACCGACGCCGGGATGCGCGTCGCCATCGAGCAGACCTTCGAGCTCGAGGGCTCCGATCGCCCCGCGTGCGTCGCCGACGCCGTCGTCCTCTTCCGTGGCGCAGCGGCACCGCCGCTCACGACCACCTGATCCCGACCGGAACCGCATGATCCTCGACACCGACCAGCAGGCGTTCGTCGACGCCGTCGCCGACTACTGCCGCCAGCGCGCCGGGACGCGCGAGCAGCGCGACGCCCTCACCCTCTGCGACACCCAGGCCAACAACCGGGAGATCCTCGACGAGCTCGGCGGGCTCGGCTGGCTCGGCGTGTCCCTGCCCGAGGCCTACGGCGGCGGCGGGATGGGGATGGTCGAGGAGTGCCTGTTCCTCGAGCACACGATCCACGGCCAGATCCCCGTCACCGGGTACTCCACGTCGCTGACCGCCGGGCAGAGCTACCTGCGCTGGGCGACCGAGGAGCAGAAGCACGAGACCCTCGGCGGCATCTGCCGCGGCCGGCTCGAGGCGATCTCGCTGTCGGAGCCCGGCGCCGGGTCCGACCTCGCCGGCGCCCGCTGCCGCGCGAGCCGCGACGGCGACGACTGGGTGATCGACGGCCAGAAGACCTGGTGCTCGATCGCGCACGTCTCCGACCACGTGCTCGTGCTCACCCGCACCGGCGGTGAGCGCCACCACGGGCTGACGCTGCTGCAGGTCCCGACCGATCACCCGGGACTCGAGGTCCGGGCGATCGAGACGATGGAGGCCCGCACCGTCAACGACCTGTTCTTCACCGACTGCCGGGTCCCCGGGGCCGCGCTCGTCGGCCGCGAGGGCGAGGCCTGGTCGCAGCTCATGCCGGGGCTCGCGGTCGAGCGGCTGATCATCGCCGCGATGTCCGTCGGCGCCGCCCAGCGCGCCCTCGACGACCTGATCTCGTACGTGTCCGAGCGGCAGCAGTTCAACCGCACCATCGGCAGCTTCCAGGCCGTCCGCCACCGCATCGCGGACCTCGCCACCGAGGTCGAGTGCGCCCGCGCGCTGACCTACGACGTCGCCCAGCACGTTGACCAGCACGACCACCTGAAGCTCCCCCGCGCCGTCAACCGGCAGGCGTCGATGGCGAAGCTCAAGGCCACCGAGGTCTCCAAGCACGCGGCGCTCGAGGGCATGCAGCTGATGGGCGGCTACGGCTACGCCAAGGAGTACGACATGGAGCGCCACGTCCGGATCGCGCTCGCGCCCCCGATCTACGGGGGCGCCAACGAGGTCCAGCGGGAGATCATCGGGAAGAGCCTCGGGCTCTGACAGAGGGCCGGGCCCGCCCCGGGCGTCTCGGGTCCGGATCGCGCCGGACCGCGGCGAGGCCCGGGGCACCCGGGGTCAGCCGACCTCGGCGACCGCCTCGGCGAGGAGGGCGATCGCGCGGTCGATCGCCGGCGGGGTGGTCGCCGCGTAGCCCGCCAGGACGCCCGGCCGGCCGGCGCGGCCGTCGTGGCGGTGGAGGGCGAGGCCTTCCAGCCCGACACCGCGACGAGCCGCCGCGGCGAGGACCGCCGGCTCGTCCGTCCCGTCGGGCAGGAGCAGCAGCTCGTGGAGGCCCGCCGGGTCGTCGCCCGTCCGCACGCCCGGAAGGTGGTGCTCCACCGCGCGCAGGAGCCGGACGCGCCGCTCCGCGTACCGCAGGCGCATGCGGCGCAGGTGCCGGTCCAGGTCGCCCGTGGACAGCAGGTCGGCGAACGCCAGCTGGCCCAGGACCTCCGACCCCTGGTCCTCGATCGCCTTCGCGGTCACGAGCGGCCAGATCAGCCACGACGGGACGAGCATCCAGCCCAGTCGCAGCCCCGGCGCCAGGCGCTTGCCCGCCGAGCCGACGTGGAGGACCCGGTCGGGCGCCAGGCCCTGCAACGCGCCGACGGCGGTGCGGTCGTACCGGAGCTCCGAGTCGTAGTCGTCCTCGACGATCAGCCCGTCGTGCGTCTCCGCCCACTCGACCAGCCGGCGACGGCGCTCCGGGGCGAGGACCGCGCCGGTCGGGAACTGGTGGGCCGGGGTCAGCACCACGACCGTGGCACCCGAGTCCTCGAGCGCCGCGACGTCCACGCCGTCCTCGTCGACCGGGAGCCCCACGACCTGCAGGCCCGCCTGCTCGGCGACGAGCCGGTGCGGGTGCCAGCCCGGGTCCTCCGTCGCGATCCGGTCCACCCCGTACTCCCGGAGCCACCGGCAGACGAGCGACAGCCCCTGCGTGAACCCGGTGCAGACGAGCATCAGCTCCGGGTCCGCGGACGTCCCCCGGGCGCGGTCGAGGTACGCGGCCAGGGCGTCGCGCAGCTGCGGCACGCCCCGCGGGTCGACCTCGCCCAGCGTCGCCGCCGGCGCGCCGGCCCACCCGCGAGCCAGCGCTCGCTGCCAGCGCTGCCGGGGGAAGCCGACGAGGTCCGGCAGCCCCGGCCGCAGGTCGTAGGCGAACGCCCGCGCGAGCGACCGGGCCGCCGGCCGCGCGGTGGTGCCGCGGATCGCGTCGGAGACCCGCGCCGGGGCGCCCTGCCGGAGCAGCAGGTACCCCTCGGCCGCGAGCTGCGCGTAGGCCGCCGAGATCACGCCGCGCGAGAGCCCCAGCTCGGCGCCGAGCCCCCGCGTCGAAGGGAGCGCCTGGCCGGGCGCGAGCCGGCCGTCGCGCACCGCCGCGCGGATCCCCTGCTCGAGCTGCTCGTGCAGCGGCCGCGGGTCCTCCGGGTCGACCTCGACCGGCAGCCCCCCGACTGGACCCCTCTGGTCGCCCATCACTGGCACTGTACGCCGATCCAGCTACGCCGTACGGTCGGTCGCACACGACGGACGGAGGGGTTCCCATGGCGGACATCACGGTGATCGGTGGCGGCATCGCCGGGCTCAGCGCGGCGATCACGGCGGCCGAGCGGGGCGCGGGCGTGGCGCTGCTCGAGGCGCACGAGGAGACCGGCGGCCGCGCGCGCAGCACCGACGGCCCGTACCGGGCGAACCTCGGCCCGCACGTGCTCTACAAGGACGGGCCGCTCTGGGCGTGGCTCGACGAGCGCGGCCTGCTGCCCGCGTGCGCCCGCCCGCCGTTCTCCGGGATGCGCGTGCGCTGGGAGGGCGAGCTGCGCCGCACCCCGCCCCTGGCCGCCGTCCCGACGGTCCTGCGGCTGCGGGGCCGCGATGCCCCGGTCGACCGGTCCTTCCGCGAGTGGGTCGCCGACCACTCCGACGAGAAGACCGCGGCGATGCTGAGCGCGGCGGCCGGCGTCTACACGTTCCACCACGACCCGGGGTCGCTGTCGGCGGCGTTCGTGTGGCCGCGGACGGTCCGGACGCTCCTGAGCCCGCCGCCGACGGTGCGGTACCCGATCGGCGGCTGGTCGGCGCTCGTCGCGACGATGGAGTCCCGGGCCCGGGAGCTCGGCGTCCACGTGCGGACCGGGGCCCGGGTGACCGAGCTGCCCGACGGTCCGGTCGTCGTCGCGACGGAGCTCCACGAGGCCGCCCGGCTGCTCGGCGACCCGTCGGTGACGTGGACGAGCGGCCGGACGCTCTGCCTCGACCTCGGCCTCAGGACCCGCCGCGGCGACCCGTTCATCGTCTTCGACCTCGACGAGGCCGGGTGGGTCGAGCGCTTCACCGCCCCGGACCCGACGCTCGCGCCCGACGGCGAGGAGCTCTTCCAGGCGCAGATGCCGATGCGGCCCGACGAGGACGCCGACGCGGCCGCCGCGCGCCTGGAGCGCCTGCTCGACGCGTCGGTCGAGGGCTGGCGCGACCGCGTGACGTGGCGTCGTCGCCAGGTGATGGACGGGCGCTCCGGCGCGCTGGACCTGCCGGGGACGACGTGGCGCGACCGCCCGGCGGTCGACCGCGGCGACGGCGTCTTCCTGGCCGGCGACATGGTCGCCGCGCCCGGGCTCCTCAGCGAGGTCGCGTGGGCGAGCGGCGTGGAGGCCGCGACGCTCGCGACCGCGGCGGTGCCGGCGGGCGTCGGCTGAGGCCGGCGCGCGCCGTGGTCGTCCGCGGCGGCACGGATCGTCGGACCACCGGTCGCCGCGGCGGTCCGCGGGGGCGCGCATCGTCGGTCGCAGCGGCGACGCCCGGCCGTCAGGCGCCCCCCGCGCGCGCATCGGCGAACGCGGCCCGCGCGGCCGGGACGTCGACCTTGCCGCCCGCCGCGCGCGGGACCTCGGCGACGATCCGGAGCTCCCGCGGGCGCGCCGCCGGCTGGGCGAGCTCCGCGCGGAGGTGCTCGCGGAGGTCCGCGACGAGGTCGCCCGCGTCGCCGTCGACCGGTCGGAGGATCGCGACCAGGCGCTCGCCCCACTCGTCGTCCGGCACGCCGAACGCCGTCGCGTCTGCGACCCGCGGGTGGGCCAGCAGGGCGTCCTCGGCGTGCTGCGGGTGGACGTTCACGCCACCGGTGACCACGACCTGCGACTCGCGCCCGTCGAGGTAGAGGAAGCCGTCCTCGTCGAGGTGGCCGAGGTCGCCGACGGTGCTCCAGCCGCGGGGGTCGCGGGCCGCCGCGGTCGCCGCGTCGTCGCCCTCGTAGGTGACGTCCCGGCCGCCCCCGAACCAGACCCGGCCGATCGCGCCCGCGGCCAGCTCCGTCCCGTCCGGCCCGGTGACGTGGACGCTGCCCTTGACCGGACGGCCCACGGTGCCGGGGCGCGCGGCGGCGTCCGCGGGCCCGACGTAGGTCTGCCCGAGTCCCTCGCTGGCGCCGTAGTACTCGTGCACGATCGGCCCGAGGCGGTCCAGCGCCTCCGCCTTCAGCCCGGCCGCGCAGGCGCCGCCGCCCAGCACGATCCCGCGCAGGCCGCCGGACGCGCGGAGCCGGTCGACCGCCGACGGGTCGCGCAGGATCCGGTGGAGCATCGTCGGGACGAGCTGCAGGTGCGAGACCGCCTCGTCCTCCACCGCGCGGACGACGCCGTCGACGTCGAAGCGGCGCATGGACAGCGCCGTCCCGCCGAGGCGCTGCACCGACGTCGTGAACCCGAACGGGGCCGAGTGGTAGGCGGGCCCCGGCGAGAGGACGACCGCGTCGCGGTCGATGCCGACGGCCGTCATCAGCGGTCCGAGCCGGAGCGGGGCGTCGCCGTCGGGCAGCTGCTCGCGGATCGCCTTCGGCGGTCCCGTGGTGCCCGACGTGTAGACGATGCGGGCCCCGGCGCGCTCCGGTGCGGGCGTCGCGGGCGCACCGGCGATCAGGTCCTCCAGCGGGAGGCCCGGTCCGCCGCCGACCGCGATCCGGAGCGGCACGCGGGGCCCGTCGCCGTCGCTCCGCGGCAGGCCGCCCGCCAGCGCCGCGTCCGCGAGCTCCGCGCAGCCGGCCGAGACGACGACCGCCGCGGGGTCCGCGATCGTCAGCACGCGCCGCAGGCCCTCGGGCGGCAGGTGGTGGCTCAGCGGCGCGACGAGCAGACCGCTGCGCAGGCCCGCCCAGACGACGTCCGCCCACTCGAGGACGTTCTCCAGGAGCACGGCGACGACGTCGCCGGGCCCGACCCCCAGGCCGGCGAGCGACGCGGCGAGCCGGCGCGAGCGCTCGTCGAGGTCGCCGAACGTGCGGCGCGGGGACGCCCCGGCGATCCCGAACGCGTCGTGGGCGGGCCGCAGGGCGGCGATGCGGGGCAGGTCGACGGCCACGGACCGACGCTACCGCCGCCCGGGACGTCAGTCGTCGAACGTGAGGACCGTCGCCCCGGCGAGCCGGAGCGCCGACAGCGCGGCCCGGGCCATCAGCTGGTCGTCGACGTCGCCGGCGACGTCGAGGCCGGTCATCGTCCGGATCCGCCCGAAGCGGTGACGCACCGTGTTCTCGTGGACGTCGAGCTCGGTCGCCGTCCCGCGGATGCTGCTGGCGCAGGCGAAGAACGTCGTGAGCGTCCGCAGGAGATCCCGGACCGACGGATCGGGGTCCAGGAGCGGGCCGAGGAGCTCCTCGCCCATCCGGCCCGCGTCGGAGGCGTCCGTGAGCAGCAGGCGCGCCGGGCCGAGCTCGTCGACGGTGAGTCCCGACGGCCCGTCGACGCCGCTCGGGCGGAGCTGCCCCGCGGACCGCAGCAGCGCCCGGACCTGGTCGAGCGCCCGCGGCAGCCCGTCGAGGTCGCGGCAGACCGACGAGACGCCGACGACCGTGTCGGCGCCCGCACCGAGGCTCCCGGCGACCCGGACGACCTCGTCGCGCGTGGCCGCCGCGGCGGCGCGGGACGCGACGTCGAGCGGGGCGTCGAGGACGAGCGCGACGCCGTCCGCGAGCTGGACGGCCGCGGCGCCGGACGGGCGGAGCGCGTCCTCGAGCGCCGCGGCGCCGCCGGCCGGCGTCGGCTCGACGGTGACGACGAGCCGCGGACCGTCGTGGACGCCGAGCCGGGCGGCCAGATCGGGGACGTCGCCCCCGTGCAGGCGCTCGCCGAGCAGCTGCGCGAACAGGAGCGCACGCGCGTCGTCGCGGGCCAGGTCGACCGTCCGCCGGCGACGACCGGCGGCGGTCAGCGCGGCCGCGGCCCGGACCGCGAGCAGCAGGTCGAACGAGCCGACGCGCGTCCCCTGCTCGACCAGCGCGACGAACCCGCGGGAGCCCCCGTCGACCGACAGCGGCGCGGCCATGCAGCGGTGCGTGAGCCCGATCGCGAGGTCCGGCTCGACGAGGCGGCCCTGGCCGTCCTCGACGTCCGCGATCCGCCGCAGCACGCCCCGCGAGCCCGTGGTGCCGAGGGTCGCGCCGTCCGTCGTCCCGGGGGCGCTGCGGGCGACCAGGTCGCCGGACCCGTCGACGACCTCGACCGGCCGGCCGGCGAGCTCCGCGACGACGGTGAGGATCTCGTCGACGGTGCCGTCCGCGACCTCCGCCAGGCGCCGCTCGACGAGGGTCGCGCGGCGCACGACGGTGCGCTCGCGCGCGAGCTCGTCGCGGGTGACGCCGAGCTGGGCGACCCGGAGCGAGCGGTCGATCCAGCGGGCGACGAGCGTGCAGAACGCCGCGGCGGCCGCCTGCTGCTCGGGCGTGAACTCGTGTCGGCGGCCCTCGTCGTCGACGTAGGCGAGGCCGAGCACCCGCCCGGCGTGGACCATCGGGACGCCGAGCACCGACCGGACGTGGTGGTCGCGCATCGCGCTGCGCGTGGCCCGGGGATCGCGGTCGACGTCGGCGACCGCGACCGGCGCCCCGGTGCGCAGGACGTCGGCGGTCAGGGCGTCGGACGGCCCGGCCATCGTCAGGCGCTTGACCGCGGGGTCCAGCGACCGCGGGTGTCCGAGGCGCCCCCGGAAGCGGCCGGTCCGGGCGTCGAGCAGGTAGAGGCTGCAGCGTCCGACGCCGGTCAGCCGGCAGAGCGCGACGGCGGCGGGCCGCAGCACGGCGTCGAGTCCCTCGCGATCGCCGGCCGCGGCGAGGACCTCGCCGAACGCGCGGGCGGCGCGGCGGGCGGGGTCGTCCGGCCAGGACCCGCCGAGGGTCGGCGGGACCGCGCCGGCCGGGTCCCCGTCGACCGCGGCCGGTGCGCCGAGCGGTGCCGACCGGAGCCGGCCCGCGCCGGAGCCGGCCGCCCCGTCGCCGGCGAGCGGGCGGACGGTCGTGTCGATGGTGGCCATCAGGCGTCGTCTCGCGATCCTGCGATCGTACGCCCGGCGGCGACGAATTCGGCGACCATCGTCGGATCCGCGTAGTACGGGTCGCCGTCGCCGGAGGCGTGGCGGCGCCGGCCGTACTCGAAGAGGACCGCCAGGCGCCACAGGGCGAACGCCGCGTACCACGGGAGCTCCGCGACGTCGCGGCCCGTGCGCTCCGCGTAGCGCGCCGTCAGCTCGTCGGGCGACGGGTAGCCGTCCTCGGTCGTGACCATGCAGAGCCGGGTCAGCGGATGCTCGGGCGCGCCGGGGGACGCCCAGGTCGCGACGAGGTAGCCGAGGTCGGCGAGCGGGTCGCCGATCGTCGCGAGCTCCCAGTCGAGGATCGCCGCGATCGGCTGCGCGTCCTGCGGCCGCACCATGACGTTGCCGATCCGGTAGTCGCCGTGCACGATCGTCGCAGGGCCGCTCGCCGGCATGGTGTCCCGCAGCCACGCCCCGAGCTCCTCGAGCCCCTCGGGCTGCTCGCCGCCCTCGTTGAGCCTCCCGAGCCGGCGGAGCTGCCGCTCCAGGTAGCCGTCGGCCTTGCCGTAGCCCTCGAGGCCCTGCGCGCGCCAGTCGACGTCGTGCAGCGCCGCGAGCGCGTCGACGAGCCCCTCGGCCACGTGCCGGCGGGAGGTCGGGTCCGCGTGCGGGGCGGGGGTGTCGTCGGTCAGGACGATCCCGTCGACGTGGCCCATCACGTACATCGGGACGTCCGCGACCTCGGGGACGTCGTCGACGCCGAGGACCCGCGCGACCGGGACGCCGGTGCCCTCCAGCGCCCGGAGGACCTGGGCCTCGCGCAGCACGTCGTGCGCGCCGGGCGGCAGCGGCGGCGGGGGCGGACGACGGACCACGACGCTGCGGGTCCCGTCGCCGACGAGCAGCGTGATGTTCGAGTGGCCGTCGCCGATCGGCCGCAGGTCGGTGATCCCGTCGAGCAGGTCGCGGTCGACCAGCCAGCGCTCCAGCGCGGCGCGGTCGACGGCGGGGGCGGTCTGCTCGGTGGTCATCGGGCTGCTCCGGTGGCGGTGTGGGCGGGGGCGTACAGGGCGTCGATCCGGTCGGCGTAGAGCGTCGTCACGCTGCGACGCTTGAGCTTGCCCGTCGCGGTCAGCTCCTCGCCGCCGGGCGTCCACTCGGCGGGGACGACCACGAACCGCTTGATCTGCTCGACCCGCGAGAGTCGGCCGTTGCCGGCCGCGACGATCCGCTCCAGCTCTGCGCGGACGACCGGGTCGTCGGCGAGCTCGGCGGGCGTCCGGCCCGGCAGGCCGTTCCGGTCGGCGAAGGTCCGCAGCACGTCGGAATCGAGGACGAGCAGCGCGACGTTGTACGGCCGGGCGTCGCCGACGCACACCACCTGCGCCACGAGCGGCGCGGCGAGCTTGATCGCGGACTCGATGTTCGTCGGCGACATGTTCTTGCCGGCCGAGTTGATGATGATGTCCTTCTTGCGGTCCACGATCTTCAGGTAGCCGTCCGCGTCGAGGACGCCGACGTCGCCCGTGTGCAGCCAGCCTTCGGGATCGAGCGCCTCGGCCGTCCGCTCCGGGTCCTTCAGGTAGCCCGGCGTGATGTTCGGACCGCGCAGCAGGACCTCGCCGTCGTCCGCCAGCCGCAGCTCGACCCCCGGGAAGGCGCGACCGGCGGTGCCCAGGCGCATGGCCTCCGGCGGGTTGGCGGTCGCCGAGATGTTCTCCGAGCCCCCGTAGAGCTCGTTGACGCGGATCCCCAGCGCGTGGAAGCGCAGCAGCAGCGGGGCGGGACAGGGCGCGCCGGACATGATCAGCCACTCCGCCCGATCCAGCCCGGTCTCCTCCCGCGCGGCGTCGAACGCGGCCCGTGCGGCCTCGGGGACGCCGGCCTGCGGGTCCTCGAGCGGCCCGTCCTCCGCGATCCGCGGCATGCGCTCGTCGAGCAGCGCGTCGAGCGCCGCCACGCCGTCGGGGCCGGCCGCCCGCGCGGCGGAGGCCTCGGCGGCGACGAGGAGCTTCTCGTAGATCCGCGGGACGCCGAAGAACCGCGTCGGCCGGACCTCGCGCAGGGCCTCCGGCAGCCGGGAGAGGTCGGGGAGCAGCGTCTGCGTCGCCCCGTAGGCCATGCCCATGTAGTACCCGAGGAGCCGCTCGGCGATGTGGGCCATCGGCAGGTACGGCACGACCCGGCCGTCCGGCGAGAGCCCGAGCCGCTCGCGGAACGCGCGCATCATGAACATCACGCCGGAGTGGCGGTACTGCACGCCCTTCGGCGGGCCGGTGGTGCCCGAGGTGTAGACGAGCGTCACGAGGTCGTCCTCGGCCACCGACGTCGCGCGTTCGCGGGCGTCGAAGTCGCCGGCCGCACGTCCGCGCCGCAGCAGCTCGTCGAGGCCGACCTCGCCCGGGACCGCCCCCGCGGGGTCGACCGCGACGCCCTCGGCGGGGACGATCACGAGCGTGCCGATGACCTGCGGGCGCAGCGACACGAGCTCCCGGGCGACCGACGCGTAGCGCGCGCCGGCGATCACGACCGGGGCCTCGGAGTTGTCGATGTTCTCCAGCAGCTGCTCGACCGGCGCGGTGTTGTAGAGCGAGAAGGGGACGGCCCCGAGCACCACGGACCCCATGTCGCAGACGGGGAAGTCCGCGTCGTTGTCGAGGAGCAGCGCGACCGGCTGCCCGGGACGGACGCCGACCGCGTGCAGGCCCGCGGCGACCTCGGAGGCCCCGGCCGCCCACTCCCGGAACGTCAGCGCCCGATCCGCGCCGTGCTCCCGCACCGCGGGACGGTCGCCGTAGGCGTCCGCCGCCGCGAAGAACGCCGCCGCCACCGTCGGCCGGCCGAGCACCTCGGTGATCGCGTCATGTCCGCTCATCCTGCGTCCCTTCTCCCGCGGGGCGTCGATCGCGTGAACGATGGTTCGCACGGCCCCCGCGTCCTGTGCTTCTCACGAGCGGTCGACTGGATCGACCACGTGTGAACGATGTCTCATTCTGGCGCGCAGATCGGGTGCCAGGGACCTCCGGGGGAGGATCGGGGTCCTCCGTTGTGGGGATCGCCAGCGGTGGCCGGACGGGCCCCTTCCTCCCCCTCCCTCCTGCCGGGTAGGACTGGGTGCATGCCGCCGGCCCACTCACCGACCGCGCCGTGCGCCCCGCGCTCAGCCGTCGGTCGGCGCCGTGCCGCGCTGCAGCGCCGCGGCATCCGGCTGCTGCGGGCCGCCGACGAGCTCCTCGACCCGGCCGACCGCGTCGGGGAGGACGACGACGCGGCGCTCGAGCTCGTCGCCGCCCGCGCGGACGTCGCGTCGTCCTCGGTCGTCGAGCGGCTCTCCGACGGGGTCGACGCCGATCCGGGCGCTCTGGGCATGCTCCTCGTCGACCTGCAGTCGTTCCGCTCCGACGTGCAGGACCAGGAGCGCGGCGAGCGCCGCGACCGCTTCGACGCGCTGGAGCAGGGCCTGGCCCCGCTGCGGTTCGTCCACGACCCGCAGGAGCTCCTGTCCCGCGTCTGCGAGGCGCTGGTCGTCAGCGGGGGGTTCGGCCGGGCGATGCTCTCCCGCGTCGAGGACTCGTCGTGGCGCCCGTGGAAGAGCTTCGCGTCGTCGGACCGCGAGTTCGAGCAGCGGTTCCGCGAGTGGCTCGCCGGCACCCCGGAGATCCCCCTCGGGCACCTGCTGCTCGAGAACGAGATGGTCCGCCGGCGCTCCGCCGCGATCGTGCACTCCGCCGACGACGACCGGGTGTACCGGCCGTTCGCCGAGGCGTCGGGGCTCGACTCCTACGTCGCGGCGCCGCTGATGCCGACGGGCCGGGTCATCGGGTTCCTGCACGCGGACCACGAGGACGCGCCGGTGACCGACCTGGACCGCGAGGTCCTGTGGGCGTTCACCGAGGCGTTCGGGCACGTCTTCGAGCGCGCGGTGCTGCTGACGCGGCTGCGGGAGCAGCGCGAGCAGGTCGGCCGCGCGATGGAGACGGTGTCGACCGTCCTCGAGGACCTCGCCAACGCCGAGATCGAGCTCGCCAGCCGGCCGCCCGAGGCCCCGGCCGTGCTGCAGGGCGCCGGGCTGCAGGCCCCGTCGAACCTGCCGGGGTCGCGGATCGAGGCGCTCCTGACCTCCCGCGAGCTCGAGGTCCTCGGGCTGATGGCGACCGGCGCGACGAACGCCCGGATCGCCCAGCACCTCGTGATCTCCGACGCGACCGTGAAGTCGCACGTCAAGCGGATCCTCCGCAAGCTGCGGGCGGGCAACCGCGCCGAGGCGATCGCTCGCTACCTGCGCCTGACGATGGGCGGGGACGAGGCCAGCTGAGCCGCGCCGCCCGGCACCGCCGGGCGCTACTCGGTCGCGGCGAGGTGCTGCACGTAGGAGGTCGGCCAGAGGCACTCCCACTGGCCGTGGCCCGGGACGCCGTCGATCGTGACGGTGCAGGCGGCCTCGGTCACCGTCGTGTCGGTGCCGAACGGCATGTTCACGACGGCGTAGCGGTCCATGACCATCGCGGTGGTGCCGCCCCGCTCGTCGTCGAACTCGACCTCGAGGTGCCGCTGGGTCATGTCGTCGTCGTAGCTCGCCGACTGCCGCACCCCGGTGAACGCGACCGGTTCGCCGTCGCGCAGCACGTACCCGTTGACGCCGAGCTCGCCGCGGGCGATCCAGAGCATCGCGTTGAGCCCGACGCCGTCGGGGGTCTGCGCGCACAGCCACTTCCAGTGGTGCGGGAAGCGCCAGTTCCTGCGCCCCCACGAGTGGTCGCGGTGCACCAGCGTGTCGAAGTCGATCGTGCGGCCGTCGACCTGCAGCGTCCCGGTCGCCCTGCCGGTCTGCTCGAACCGGTCGATCGCCATCCACTGCGGACAGCCGACCGGGTTGCGGGTGTAGCTGAACGGCGCGTGCAGGCCGGTGTAGGAGTACTCCAACGAGACGCCGTCACCGGCGTACCGGATCTCCGCGCGCGTGAGCGGCTCGGGCAGGTCGATCTCCAGGCCGCCGACGCGCCAGGCGTCGAAGTCCTGATCGTCGGGGACCTTGATCCCGTGCTCCATCTCCAGCGCCACCGGCTCCGGCCCGGGGCCGAAGACGGCGAGCTGCCGGCCGGCCCAGCCGTTGTGGTCGACCATCGTGTAGACCTGCAGCCCGAGCTCCTCCTCCGGCAGGATCAGGTTCCAGAAGAGGCTGTCGCGGCCCTTCACGCCCTCCGGGACGCGGTGGCGGAGGTCGTCCTGGGCGGTGAGCGTGCTGACGGTCATGTGGTCCTCTCGGGCGGGGCGGGCGACGATCGTCCGGACCGGTCAGCCGACCCAGTTCGGGGTGCGGCGCTCCTTGAAGGCCGACAGGGCCTCGGGCATGTCGGGGTGCCGGGTCGCGAGCGCCTGCCCGCGGTTCTCGAGCTCGAGCGCGGTGCGGAGCGACACGCCGTCGAGGTTGGCCTGCAGCGCGGTCTTCGTGAGCTGCACGCCGAACGGCGAGTTCGACGCGATCTGGGCCGCCATCTCGAAGGCGGCGTCGAGCAGGCCGTCGGCCGGGACCACGCGGTTGACCAGCCCGATGCGCGCGGCCTCCTCAGCGTCGACGAGCCGGCCGGTGAACATGATCTCCGCCGCCAGCCCGGGGCCGACGAGGCGCGGGAGGTGCCACGAGCAGCCGAGGTCGCCGGCGGTCAGGCCGATCCGCACGAACGCGGCGTTGAACCTCGCCTCCGGGGCCGCGAGGCGGATGTCGGCGGCCAGCGACAGGCTGAACCCGCCGCCCGTCGCCGCGCCGTTGACGGCGGCGATCAGCGGCTGCGGGATCGAGCGCAGCGACTCCAGCGCGCGGGCGCTCGTCTCCTGCAGGCTGAGCATCCCCCGCGCGCCGAGGGTGGCGAGCTCGTCCGCGTCCGCCAGGTCGTAGCCGGCGCAGAACGCCCGGCCGGCGCCGGTGAGGACCACCGCGCGGGTCTCGTCGTCCTGCCGGAGCCCGTCGGCGAGCCGCTGGAACTCGGCGAACATCGTGCGCGTCTGCGCGTTGAGGCGATCGGGGCGGTCGAGGGTGACCTGGAGGACGCCCGGCGTCGGGCGCTCGAGGCGCAGGGTGGTGTAGGTCGACACGGTCGGCTCCTGCCCCGAGGGGCGTCGTGGTCGCGGGTCGGGCCCGCCCGGTTCGTGCGGGTCCTGCCCGCCCCGCCGACCGCCACGGAGCTCCGCGGCGACCGGTCGAGGCCACCGTACCGTCCGTCCGGTCGCCGGCAGCGACGGTCGTCGGGCCCCGTTGGAGGGACCGTCAGCGGCCGGTCACGAGGAGGTGGAGACGCGGGCGCCGAGCACGGGCGCCATGCCCTCCACGATCAGCCGCTGCGCGTGCTCCTGCTCCTCGGGCTGCAGGCCCCACGCGGGACCGGTCAGGTCGAGGTGGTCGTAGGAGACGGCGTGGGCCGCCACGCGCCCGGCGAGCTCTCCGGGCCGGCAGGCGACGCCGATCGCGTCGACGGCGTCGTCGGGGACGGCGGCGATCTGGGCGTCGACGTCGCGGGCCTTCGCGGCCGCGCGGATCCGCAGCTGCGCATCCTCCCAGCCGTGGATCTCGAACAGGCGGTCGTAGACGCGGGAGGCCGCGTACTGGGCGATCGAGAACGCGATCCGCCGGCGCGCGACGTCCTCGTCGTCGTGCACGGCGCACATGAGGATCCCGATCGTCTCGACGTCACCCGGGTCGCGGTCCCGCTTCTTCGCCCCGACCGCGACCGCCGGCCGGACGACCTCGTCGACGTAGGCGGCCGTGAACATCGGGTGGCCGACGACCCCGTCGGCGACGCGACCCGCGGTCTCGATCATCCGCGGGTTCACGCCCGCCGTGTAGATCGGCAGGTGCTCGCGCAGCGGCGGCAGCGTCGCCGCCGGCGGGGCGACGTCGACGTGGTAGAAGCGACCGTCGTGCCGGACCGGCCCCTCGTGCAGGCGCCACAGCTTCCGCAGGACGACGACGAGCTCCTCCATCCGGACCGCGGGCGACGAGCCGTCGACGCCGTGCCACTCGGACATCATCCGGCTGGTGCCGTTGCCCAGGCCGAGGGCCAGCCGGCCGCCGGAGAGCTCGTCGAGGTCCCGGGCCTCCGCCGCCCACATCAGCGGCGTGCGGCCGACGCCGTAGGCGATCGACGAGCCGATCCGGGCGTGGGTCGTGACCCCCGCGAGGTGCGCCATCAGGATCGTCGCGGAGCGGTCGTAGAGCTCCGACGTCCAGAGCGCGTCGAAGCCCGCGCCGTCCGCGGCGCGGGCGAGGTCGGCCGCCGCGGCGAACCGCTCCGGCCCGCTGCCGCGGCTGACGATCGAGAGGCCGTAGGTGCAGTCCGCGGCGCTCATCGGGCGCCGCCCGTCGTGGCGCCCGCGGCGGGTCCTGCACCGCCGCCGGACGCGGCGCCCGCCCGTCCGGCGACGCCGCGCGCGGCGAGGTCGGCGACGCGGTCGGCCGGGAGCCCCCAGTCCCCGAGCGCCTCCTCGGTGTGCTCCCCCGGGAGCGGCGGGCGGAGTCCGAGCCGCGCGGGGGTCCGGTCGAAGCGGGGACTGGGCGTGGGCTGGACCAGCCCGTGGTGCTCGGCGAACGTCCCGCGCGCCCGCAGGTGCGGGTCGTCGGCGACCTCGTCGACGCCGAGCACGGCCGAGATGCAGCACTCGACGCCGTCGGCGGCCTCGACCCACGCGTCGCGGGTGCGCGTGCGGATGGTCGCGGCGAAGCGCTCGCGCAGCACCGGCCACCCGGACCGGTCGTCCTGGGCGGGCAGGTCCTCGCCGTCGAGGCCGAGCACGCGCAGCGCCGCCGCGTAGAACGCGGGCTCGAGCGGGCCGAGGGCGAGCCACCGCCCGTCGGCGGTCTCGTACGTGTCGTAGAACGGGGCGCCGCCGTCGACGAGGTTCGTCCCGCGCTCGGTGCTCCACGCGCCCGTCTGCGCGAATCCGTAGAAGGCGGTGGCGAGCGTCGCCGAGCCGTCGACCATCGACGCGTCGATCGTCTGCCCGAGGCCCGAGGCGTGGCGCTCCACCAGCGCCGCGAGGATCCCCATCGCGAGGACCATGCCGCCCCCGCCGAAGTCGCCGGCCAGGCTGAGCGGCATCGTCGGCGGCTGCCCCTCGCGGCCGATCATCCCGAGGACGCCCGACTGCGCGATGTAGTTGATGTCGTGGCCGACGGCCTGCGCCAACGGCCCGTCCTGGCCGTACCCGGTCATGCGCCCGTAGACGAGTCGCGGGTTGCGGGCGCGGCAGGCGTCCGGACCGATCCCGAGCCGCTCCGCGACCCCGGGACGGAAGCCCTCGACGAGGACGTCGGCCCGCTCCACCAGATCGAGCACCACGGCCGCGCCGTCCGGGTGCTTGAGGTCGAGCGCGATCGACCGCCGGCCGCGGTTCAGGAGCTCGGTGCGGTGGTCGGCGTTCGGTCCGACGAGCCCCCCGCCGGACGACCGGTCGACGCGCACGACGTCCGCGCCGAGGTCCGCGAGCAGCATCGCGCAGAACGGCCCGGGCCCGATCGACCCGATCTCGACGACCCGGATCCCGGTCAGCGGTCCTGTGCGCTCGTGCTCGGTCATGGCCCGATGCAACCACCCGCGCCCGAGCCCGTCACCGGGGTCCGTCGCGGGTGGCTGTCGAGCGCTCCAGCGGCCGGTCTCAGTGCGCGCCGACCGCGGGGGCGTCCGCCGACGAGTTGACCTCGACGTACTGCTGCCCCCAGCCCATCTCGACGTAGCAGACGCCCTCGCGACCCTCGATCTCGCACTCGCCGGCGATGTCGAGGAGCTGGACCGTCGGGCTGACGGGGTAGCGGGCCTCCGCCTTCGAGCTCGTGACCCGGGCGGTGGTCGTCCGGCCGGAGTCGTCCTTCACCGTCACCACGAGTCGCCGGTGGAAGAAGTCCTCCGGGTCGAGGTCGTAGTCGAACGTCGACTCCACGATCTGCGCGGTGTCGCCGTCGCGGTGCACGTAGCCCCGGACGTCGGTGTGCCCCAGCCCCTGGACGTCCATCACGTGGATCGACGTGTCGTCGGCGAGGAAGTTGAACCACTTGTAGTGCGAGCACTTCTCCCACGTGCGCACGCCCCACGAGTGGTCGCGGTGCGCGAAGCCCTCGAACGCGATCCGCTCGCCGTCGATGACGGCGGTGCCCTTCGCGCGGCCGCCCTGCTCGAGCCGGTCGTCGGCGTACCAGTCCGGGAACGGCTCCGGGTGCTGCGCGTACGAGTACGGCGGGTGGAGGACGTCGAACGTGAAGTCCATCGAGAGCCGCTCGCCCTCGTACCGGACGTGCGACGCGCCGGAGGGCTGCGACGGGTCGTCGGGCGTGCTCATCGAGAAGTGGAGCGGCCCGACCTGCCAGTCGTCGAAGACCTGGTCGTCGGGGACCGCGATGTCGTCGACGCGCTCGAACAGGATGCCGCCGGCGCGCGGCCCGAAGGCGAGGGCCAGCGTGCCGGCGGTCCCCTGGTTCGTCACCCAGCTGTAGGCGACGAGCGCGAGCTCGTGCTCGGGGAGCGGCACCACCCAGACGACGCCCTCGCGGTCGTCGGTGCGGGAGGGGTCCAGGACGTGGCGGCGGTCGGCGGAGGGATCGAGCGGGGTGATCGGCATCTCGGGGGTCCTGACGGATCGGGTCGGGCGGTGCGTGGCGTCGGAGGTCAGCGGGCGGCGAGCAGCGCGAAGCTGTCGAGGTCCCGGGTCTGCTGGGCGCAGCGGGCGATCCAGGTGCGCCAGAGGCGGTCGCCGCGCTCGCTGCGCCGCACCGCACCGAGACCGAAGATCCCGGTCTGCAGCGGGTGGATCGCGTGGAGCCGGTAGTCGTTCCAGCACTGCTCGGCGTCGACGTCCGTGACGCCACCGGCGACGAGCGCCTCGTGGTAGTGCCGGACGAGGTCGCGCTCGTGCGCCTGCCGGGTCTCGGTGGTCAGGCTGGTGCCGAGGAAGTACGCGAGGTCGATCGTCCCCTGGCCGTACCCGACGCCCTGCCAGTCCAGGACCGCGACCGGGACCTCGCCGCCGTTCGCGTCGAACAGCAGGTTGTCGCCGCGGAGGTCGCTGTGCCAGAGGCAGCGGGGCTCGGCGAGGACGGCCTTCCAGGCGTCCGCGTGATCGACGAGCCGCGAGGCCTCCTGGACGTCGGCCTCCGGGATGAGGTCGCCGTAGGTCTCCGGGTACGACGCGACGAGCGCCCCGAAGCCGTCGGTCACGTGGGCGAAGGACGCGACCGTGCCGCCGAGCCAGTCCGTCGCCGCGAGCCGGTCGTCGCGCCACGAGCCGGCGTGGAGCGCCGCGGCCTGCTCGACGACGACGGCCGCCTCGTCGGCGGAGCAGCCCTCGATCTGGTCGACGATCCGGGCGGGCGCCATGTCCTCCATGAGGAGCACGAAGTCGATCTCGTTCGCCGCCAGCGCCGCGTGGACGGGCGTGGGGACGACCACCGGCAGCGTGGACGCGAGCTCCTGGTAGAAGCGGATCTCCGTGCGGTAGTAGCCGGACTCCTGCCCGAACTTCCTGCTCGTCTCCTCGACCGAGGCGAACTTGCCCACGAGCGTCTCCGGGCCCGCGCCGGCGGCGTCGTAGGAGAGGTGGAACCGGTAGGAGTCGGCGAGCTGGCCGGTGCCGCACGGCTCGTGCGTGACCGCGGTGACGGACCCTTCGCGGAGGGTGCCGGCCGCGCGGAGCGTCGCCGTCAGCCACCCGGGATCGATCGCGTCGAGGGGCACCACGGGTTCGGTCGTCGTCGTCATGCGCCGACGCTATCCCGGACGACCACGGCCGCCGCGGTGCGCGTCTGGGGACTTCCACAGCGACCCCGTCGCCCTCGCCGTCCGGGTCCTGGGCCCGCGACGCCTACCCGTCGCCCGGAGCGGGGCGGTCCGTCCGGACCCCGCCCTCGAGCGCGACGAGCGCCGACTGCACGAGCAGCTGGGTGTCGGCGTCCCCGACGACGTCGTGGCCGGTGAGCTGCCGGATCCGGTTGAAGCGGTACCGGATCGTGTTCTCGTGCACCCCGAGCCGGACCGACGACGCTCGCACGCTGCGGCCGGTCGCGAAGAACGTCCCCACGGTCGTGAGGAGGTCCGCCATCCCCGGGTCGTCCTCGAGCAGCGGGCCGAGGACCTCGCGTGCGAGCTGTCCGGCCCGGGCCCGCGGCGTCAGGAGCAGGCGCGCGGGCCCCAGGTCCGCGGCCGTCACGATCGACGGTGCACCGGGCCGGTCGCGGCCCCACTCCGCGAAGCGGCGGGCCTCCTCGAGCGCGGGGCCGAGATCCATCTCCTCGGCCTCCGTGCGGACGATGCCGATCCAGGCGTCGCCGAGGCCCGTCCCCGGTGCCAGCTCGAGGAGCGCACTCCGCAGCTCGCCGGGGTCGCCGCCCGCGGGAGCGGGGACGACGACCACGAGCCCGTCGTCCGTCCGCAGCACGACCCCGTCGCGACCACCCGGCCGGTCGAGGAGGCGCTCCTCCAGCCGCAGCGTCGTCTCCGCCGACCGCGCCGCGTCGCCCGGGGCGCCCACGAAGGCGATCAGGAGCGGCGGCCGCTCGCCCGGCGCGGACGTCCGTCCCGTGCGGGGGACGATGCCGAGGCGGTCGGCCGCCCGCATGTGCCGGTGGTCGGTGCCCTGCCGACGATCGGCGTCCGTCCGCTCGATCCCGATGCCGAGCAGGTCGGCCACCCGGCGGACCAGCTCGACGTCCAGGCGCGCGATCGGCGTCCCCACCTCGGCGACCGCGACGAGGCCCCGCGGTTCCTCGTCGGCCACCACCGGAGCGACGACCCAGCGCCGGCGGAGGCCCCGTTCGAGCGACGGCTCGACCACGCGCACGGCACCCGCGCCAAGGTCGGCGGTCGCCGCCCGCAGCGCACGGATCGTCGCGGGCTCGAGCGCCACCGGGGGCCCGTCCGCGCCGCGGGGCCGCTCGCGGTGCTCGACGCCCCCCGTGGGCCCGATCCGCAGGATCTCGCGGCCCAGCTGGTCGGCCAGCACGCGCAGCACGGCGCCGTCGTTGAACGGGCCGCGCGCGAGCGCGCTGAGCCGCGGCTGGATCCGGTGCAGGCCGTTGGCGGCGCGCCGCTCCTGCTCGAGCTCCCGGAGCGCCGAGGGGAGCTGCGCCGACCGCCGCGTCCGTCCTGCCCACCGGCCCACCAGGGTCCCGAACGTGCCGACCTGCTCGAGCATCGCGGCGTCCACGCCCTGGGCCCGGCGGGCCCCGTCGAGCAGGAAGAGCCCGGTCACGCGGTCCTCGTCGATCATCGGCACGCCGAGCAGCGACGCGGTGTTCCAGGCGCGGGGGGCGGCGAGCGCCATCCGCGCGTCCGACCGCGCGTCGGCGACGAACACCGGCCGCGCGGTGCTGATCAGCTCGGACGTCACCTCGTCGGACCGGCCGCCGACGACGAGCCGCCGGACGGTCTCGTCGATGTCGGAGGGGACGCCGAGACGGCCACGGAAGCGGCGCGTGGTCGGCTCGCGGAGGTACACGCCGCAGCGCTCCATCCCGGTGGTGCGCAGCAGCATCCGGGCCGCGGCGGCCAGGAGGACGTCGGGCCGGGGATCGTCCCCGACCGCGTGCACGACCTCCCCGAACGCGCGGGCCGCGTCGGTGCGGGCCGCGTCCGTCGCGGCACCTCGTTCGGAGCTGCTGGTCATCCCGGTCCTCGACCGTGCCCCGCGGCCCGGTCCGTCGCGATCGCCTACCGCCGGGGAGACTGCCGGGTCCACGCGCAGGGTGCGCCGACGTCGCCTGCGGTGTGTGCTCCCACGGCCCTCCGGAGACGGCCGCCCGCGCACCGGACCCCGACGGGGCCCGGATGTCCTCCGGAGGCCGCCCCCGCGAGCGTCGGCGCGCCCGGACGGTGGCAGCGCGCCGCTCCTGGCGTCGCCCGCCACGTCGGGCCGTGCGGCCTCGCGCGCGGGCACTGTGCGGCCCTCCAGCGACCGGGGCACGAGCGTTGACGCGCCAGCTCGCCGCGGATACAAGAACGGTGTACCCCTCCCGCCGACGCGACACAGGACCCTTATGACGCAGACCACGCAGCCCGTCGTCGAGGACGACGCCATCACCGAGGCGCTCCGCCAGCACACCCTTCCGGCGGCGTTCCAGGTCACGGTGGCGTCCAAGGGCGACGCCCCGGCGCTCCGGGACCACGGCTCCGACACCGTCCTGACGTGGGCCGAGTACGGCGCCCGCGTGCGCTCCATCGCCGCCGGACTGGCCGCGCTCGGCATCGGCAAGGGCGACACCGTCGCGCTGATGATGGGCAACCGCCACGAGTTCCACCTGCTCGACGTCGGCGCCATGCACCTCGGTGCCGTGCCGTTCTCGATCTACCAGACGAACCCGGCGCCGCAGATCCTGCCGATGATCGAGATCGCGCAGCCGCGCGTGCTGATCGCCGAGGCCCAGTACCTGCCCGTGATCGAGCAGGTCCTCGCGCAGACCGACTCGATCGAGAAGGTCGTCCTCGTCGACGGCGAGGGCCAGGGCGACACGATCACGCTCGCCGACCTCGAGGCCGGCGGCTCCGCGGACTTCGACTTCGACGCCGCGTGGAAGGCCATCGAGGCCGAGGACTTCGCGTGCATCGTGTTCTCCTCCGGGACCACCGGGCGTCCCAAGGGCGTCGACTGGAGCCACGGCGCGCTGATGGAGAACCTCCGCGGGCAGCACACGATCGCGCCCGTCAGCCCGGACGGCCGGGTCGTATCCGCCCTGCCGATGGCGCACCTGCTGGAGCGCTTCGTCGGCCACTGGTCGCAGATCGCGTTCGGCTACGACCTGACGGCCCTCGGCGACGCGAAGCAGCTCGGCGCCGCCCTCGGCGCGTCCCGCCCGACCCGCTTCTACGGCGTGCCGCGGATCCTCGAGAAGCTCGCGATCGGGGCCAAGGGCATCGCGGGATCGAGCCCGGAGCTCCAGGCCGCGTTCGACGAGAACCTCGAGCTCGTCCGCAAGGACGCCCACGCGGTCGAGAACGATCCGGCCCGCATCGACGCCATCCGCCCGATCCGGCAGAAGCTCGGCGTCGACGACGCCGAGTGGCGCCTCTCCGCCGGGGCCCCGGCGCGCGTGGACATCCTCGAGGCGTGGGCGGCCCTCGGCCTGCCGGTCGCCGAGACCTGGGGCATGTCCGAGAGCGCGATGTCCCTCATGAACCCGCCGACGGCGGTCAAGTTCGGCACCGTCGGCAAGCCGCTGCAGAGCTTCCAGGCCAAGCGCGCCGAGGACGGCGAGATGCTCCTGAAGGGGCCGATCTTCTCCGGCTACCACGGGCAGCCCGAGCTGACGGACGAGGCCGTCGTCGACGGCTGGCTGCACACCGGCGACGTCATCGAGATCGACGACGACGGCTACATCAAGGTCGTCGACCGCAAGAAGGAGCTCCTGATCAACTCGGCGGGCAAGAACATCGCGCCGGTGATGGTCGAGAACCGCGTCAAGCAGCAGTCGCCGATCATCGGCCAGGTCGTCGCGCTCTGCGACCAGCAGCCCTACCTCACGGCCCTGGTCGTCGTCGACGAGGAGGAGCTCGTGGCGTTCGCCTCCAAGAACGGGCTCGAGGGGTCGCCCGAGGAGCTGCGCACGGCCCCGGAGGTCGCCGCCGAGGTCGAGCGCGCGGTCGCCGCCGCGAACGAGACCCTGGCGCGCGTCGAGCAGATCAAGAAGCACACCCTGCTCGACGAGTTCTGGGTCCCGGGGACCAACGAGGTCACCAACACGATGAAGCTGCGCCGCAAGAACATCGCGAAGTCGCACGCGTCGTTCATCGAGGCGCTCTACGCCTGAGGTTCGGGGCCGGCCCGCGATCCGCGCGGCCGGCCACCGGCCGCCGCCTACCCGGCGGCGGCGGTCGTCGTCCGCGACGCCCCCGCCGATCGGACCAGGTCGGCCGCGCGCCAGGCGATCATCATCGTCGGCGCGTTGATGTTCGCCGAGGTGACCGTCGGGATCACGGAGGCGTCGACGACCCGCACGTTCGTCGTCCCGCGCAGGCGCAGCGCCGGGTCGACGACGGCCTCGCCGTCGGTGCCCATCCTGCAGGTGCCCGACGGGTGGAACCACGTGCCGGCCGCGCGGCGCCCGAAGTCGCGGAGCGCCTCGGGGCCCGAGACGTCGGGGCCCGGGATGGCCTCGCCGGCGTTCCACGCACGGAGCGGCCCCGCGTTCGCGAGCTCGCGGGAGATCTCGATCGAGCGCACGACGGCCTGCACGTCGGCCTGCTCGCGGAGGTAGGCCGGATCGATGAGCGGCGCGACGGCCGGGTCCGCGGTCGCGAGCCGCACCGAGCCGCGGCTCTGCGGCTTCAGCACCGACGGGACGATCGCGAAGCCCTCCGCCGGTCCGGTGACGCCCTCCGGCGGATACGGGATGTGGGGGACCGCGAACTGCAGGTCGGGGTAGGTCAGCGCCGGGTCGCTCTTCCCGAAGAGGCCGACCTCGGAGAACTGGTACCGCCCGGCCGGGACGGGCCTCGCGTTGTGGAACGTGACCGGCGCACCGAGGTGGTCGTGGAGGTTCCGCCCCACGCCCGACAGGTCGATCCGGACGTCCACGCCCAGGGCGGTCAGCTCGTCGGCGGGCCCGACGCCGGAGAGCAGCAGGAGCTTGGGCGTGTCGATCGCCCCGCAGGCCAGGACGACCTCGCCCGCCGCACGGGCCACGTGGAGCCCGCCGTCCCGCTCGTACTCGACCCCGTCGACCCGGTCCTCGGTCGCCCAGAGGAGCCGCCGGGCGTGCGCGCCCGTCACGACGGTCAGGTTCTCGCGGCCCATCGCCGGCGCGAGGAACGCCTGCGCGGCGCTCTGCCGGCGCCCGTCGGCGATGGTCAGCGGGTTGTAGCCCGCACCCTCGATCGTGGCCCCGTTGAGATCGTCGTTGCGCGCGAAGCCGAGCTCCACGGCCGCCTCGATCGCGGCCTCGGAGATCGGGTGCGGCGGGTCCGGGAGGCTGATCCGCAGCGGCCCGTCGAGGCCGTGCAGCGCCGGGTCGCCCGTCGGGTGGTGCTCGAGCGCCTTGAACGCCGGGAGCACGCTCTCCCAGTCCCAGCCGACGTTGCCGAGCATCGCCCAGTGGTCGTTGTCCCGGCGCGTGCCGCGCAGGTAGACCATCGCGTTGATCGACCCGCTGCCGCCGAGCACCTTCCCGCGCGGGAAGAAGACCTCGCGTCCCGCCGCGGACTGCTGCGGCGTCGTCCGGTAGGACCAATCGACCTCGGACCCCATGAGGAGCGGCCACGCCGTCGGCTCGTGGATCTCGGGCTTCGTGTCCGCGCCGCCGGCTTCGAGCAGCAGGACCCGGGCGTCGGGGTCCTCCGACAGCCGGGCCGCGAGGATGCAGCCGGCCGAGCCGCCGCCGACGATCACGACGTCGTGCTCCGTGCGCCCCTGGGTCATGTGTGCACCGTCTCGTCCATGGCCCGAACCTCCTCCGGCGCCCGCCGCCCGGCAAGCGCGCCGCGGTGCGCGGTCTGTCGACTTCCACAGACGCGTCCTGCGGAGGTGCCGGGCGCCCGGGCTCAGGCCTCCGCCGTGGCCGGAGCCCCGGTCGCGGGGTCGCCGAAGTCCGGCAGCGCCGGGTGTCCCTGGAGCCGCAGCACGAGCAGCGCGGTCTGCACGCTGAGCTGGGCGTGGGCGTCGGCCGCGACGTCGAGGCCCGTGAGTTCCCGCACGCGGTTCAGCCGGTAGCGCACCGTGTTCTCGTGGATCCCGAGCGCGACCGCGGAGTGCCTGATGTTGCGTCCGTGGTCCGTCAGCGACTGGAGGGTGCGCAGGAGGTCCGCGGACGGCTCGTCGTCGGTGAGCAGCCTGCCGAGGACGTCGGTCACGAAGCGGTCGAGCTCCGCGCGCTCCGCGTGGGCGACGAACAGCCGGGCAGCACCGAGGTCGTCGGCCGCGAGGACCCCGCGTCGCCCGCCGTCGCCGGTCCGCGTCAGGCAGCGGGCGGTCTCGCGGGCCTCGCGGTAGGCGCGCGGCATCTCGTGCGGATCGCGGCAGATCGTCGACAGGCCCGCCACGACGTCGGGCCCGTCGAGCGCGGCGCAGGCGCGGGCGACCGCCGCCTTGACCTCGGCGACGGCCGCGAGCGGCGGGACGTCCCGCGCGACGCCGATCATCAGCGCGACGCCCTCCGGGCCCTTCGTCGCGAGGACGTCCCGGACCCCGGCCCCGTGGAGCGCCCCGACCAGCGCCTCGCCGTCGATCGTCGTCCGCCGCGTCGGGTCCCCGACGAACGCGACGACCCGCGGCGCCCGGAGCTCGACCCCGAGGAAGGCCGCGCCCCGCGCGACCTCGGCGGAGTCGTACGTGCCCCGGATCAGGAGCCGGGCGAGCGTCGACCGCGCGTCGAGCGACGCCAGGGCGGTGCGCCGCTGGACCGTCAGCTCCAGCGCGACGTGCGCGGCGATCCGCCGGAGCGTCCGGTCGTCCGCCGTCGTCAGGCGGGTCCGGCGCTCCGCGACCACGACCCACCCCCAGCGCTCCCCGTCGAGGTCGATCGGGGCGGCCAGGTGCCGGTGGCGGAGACCGGCGTCGAGCAGCGCGGGGACGGCGACGGCGCCGCCGGGCGGGGCGTCGTCGAGGAGCGCGCGGACCCGGGGGTGGTCGGGCGCGGTCTCGTGCAGCCGCACCGGCGCGTCCCCCGCGGCCTCGGCCCCCGCGACGCGGCGACCGTTCGCGTCGTAGACGACGACGGAGCGCTCGAGCAGTCCGCCGCCGGTCTCCACGAGCCCCGTGATGCCGCCGTCCCGGAGCACGATCCCGCCGAGCCGCTCGTCGGCGACGACCGTGCCGGCGAGGACCTGCGCGCGCCGCTGCAGCGCGCGGGCGTCGGCCGCGTCGGCGTCCGCCGCCCGCAGCCGCAGCAGCGTCGCGACGGTCAGCGCGGCGATCTCGCCCGCCACGGCCACCTGCGCGTCGGTGAACGGATGGGTCCGCCCCGCGTTGTCGGCGATCAGGAAGCCGACGGTCCCGCCGTCGAGGAGCAGCGGGACGGCGAGCAGCGCGGTGACGTCCCACGAGCGGAGGACGCCCGTCGCCGCCGACGGGCCGCGCTGCAGGTCGCGGGCCACGAGCGAGCGGCCCTGCGCCGCGGCCCCCCGGATGAGGTCGTCGGAGGGGCCGCCGATCCGCAGGCCGCGGACGGCCTCGTCGAGCGCGGCACCCGGGTGGCCGGCGCGGCCGGTGAAGTCCTTCCGGCCGTCCTCGCGGAGGTAGACGGAGCACCGCGCGACCGGGAGCGCCTCCGTGATCGCCCGCGCGGCGGCGCGGAGCAGGGCGTCGACGTCCGCTGCCGCGAAGAGCGCCCGGGCGGCGGCGAACGCGCCGCGGCGGGCGTCGAGGACCGGAGCGTCCTGCGGGTCGCCGTCGGGCGTCGTCACATCGCCAGCGTCGCAGACGGACCACGGGCCCCGGCGGGTCTCGTCGCCGCGTCGGTGTCGACGTCCCCAGGCGCGACCGCGGACTGGCCGAGTCGACAGCAGGGCGTCGTCGGCCGGGTCGTTCCACCGGCCCCCGTCACCTACGTTCGACGGAGGCGAGCGCCCCGCTCGCGGCAGACGACGGAAGGACCCACCATGGAGTGGTCGATCCCCGAGGAGACCCAGCAGCTGCTGGTGGCCCTCGACGAGTTCATCGAGCGCGAGATCAAGCCGTTGGAGGCGGCGGACCCCGACCTCTTCGACCACCGGCGCGAGTTCTCCCGCACGGACCTCGAGCGCGACGGCATCCCGACGCAGCGGTGGCGGCAGAAGATGCTCGACGCGCGCCGGCTGGCGGACGCCGCGGGCTTCTACCGGATGCCCCTCCCGGCGTCCGTCGGCGGGCAGGAGACGTCGAACCTGACGATGGCGATCGTCCGCGAGCACCTCGCCAAGCGGGGCCCCGGCCTGCACGCGGAGCTCTCGCACGAGGCGTCCGTCGTCGCCAACGCACCGCTCGTCCTCGTGCTCGACGCGTACGGCACGCAGGAGCAGAAGGACCGGTACCTCGAGCCGCTGGCGTCCGGCGAGATCGAGATGGCGTTCGGCCTGACCGAGCCGGGGCACGGCTCCGACGCCACGTACCTCGAGACGACCGCCCGGAAGGTCGACGGCGGATGGGTGCTGAACGGCGCCAAGCGCTTCAACAGCGTCGTCGACGTCGCCGAGGCGAACCTCGTCTTCGCGCGCACTAGCGGCGAGCCCGGGAAGGCGGCGGGGATCACCGGGTTCCTCGTCCCGAAGGACACGCCGGGGTACACGATCCCGTACTACCACTGGTGCTTCAACATGCCCACCGACCATGCGGAGACGCACTTCGACGACGTGCGGCTGCCGGACTCCGCCGTCGTCGGCGAGGTCGGCCGCGGCCTGGACTGCGCCCAGCTGTTCGTGCACGAGAACCGCATCCGCCAGGCGGCCTCGTCGCTCGGCGCTGCGCAGTTCTGCATCGACGAGAGCGTGAAGTTCGCGAAGGAGCGCGTCATCTTCGGCACGCCCCTGTCCGAGCACCAGGGCATCCAGTGGCAGCTCGTGGAGCTGCAGACGGAGGCCGAGCTCGTCCGCAACACGATCCACAAGACCGCGTGGCACATGGATCAGGGCGGCCGCACGAGCGTGTCGGACCTCGTGTCGATGGTGAACTTCCGGGCGAACAACCTCGCCTGCGACGCCGCGGACCGCGCGATGCAGGTCCACGGCGGCGTCGGCTACACGCGGCACAAGCCGTTCGAGCACATCTACCGCCACCACCGCCGCTACCGCATCACCGAGGGCTCCGACGAGCTCCAGAAGCGGCGGATCGCCGGCCGGCTGTTCGGGCTGTCCGGGAAGCCCTCGCCGACGCAGGCGCCGGTCGCGGCGGACTGACGGGACCCCCGGGCCCTGGCCCCGCCGGCAGCTGCCGGCGGGGGACCGGCCGGGCGCGGCTCACCGCACGTCGAGCGTCACCGGCAGGTTCTTGACGCCGCCGACGAAGTTCGTCTGCACCACCCTGCGCCCGTCGAGCAGCGTCCCGCCGGCGAGGTGCGGGAGCAGCTCCTCGAACATCACGCGCAGCTCGAGCTTCGCGACGTGCTGCCCGATGCACATGTGCGGGCCGTAGCCGAAGGCGATGTGCCGGTTCGGCTGCCGTGCGACGTCGAACGTGTCGGGCGCGTCGAACACCGCGTCGTCGCGGTTGGCGGACTGGTACAGGAGCATCAGCCGGTCGCCGGCCGCGATGCGCTGCCCGCCGATCGTCGTGTCCTCGACCGCCTGCCGGACGAAGTGCTTGACCGGAGCCGCCCACCGCAGCGCCTCGTTGACGAAGCCCGGGATCCGCGAGGGGTCGGCCTGCAGGGCCCGGAGCTGCTCCGGGTGCTTCAGGAGCTCCTCGATCCCGGTGGCCAGGGTCACCGAGGTCGTGTCGTGCCCGGCGGTCGCGATCGCGACGAAGTACCCGTAGGCGACGAGTTTGGGGAGGTACGCGCCGTGCTCGTCCTTCGCGACGGAGATGATCGTGGCGAGGTCGTCCCTCGGGTGCGCCGCGCGCCGGTCCTCGACCAGCACGTCGAAGTACGCGTAGAAGTCGGTGATCGCCGCGGCCCACTGCTGCGCGGCGGCCTCGGGGGAGAGCTCGACGTCGTCGCGCTTGACGTCGGGGTCCTCCGTGCCGAACAGCTCCTGGGTGAGGGCCATCATCCGCGCCTCGTCCTCCTCCGGCACGCCGAACAGGGTCATGATCACGTGCAACGGGAAGCGCTTCGCCCAGCCCTCGGCGAGGTCGAAGGGCCCGTCGGCCGCCTGCCGTCGCAGGTCCGCCACGGCCTCGCGCGCGAGCTCGCGGATGCGGTCCTCCCACCGCTTGAGGTTCGCGGGACGGAACCAGTCCAGCGCGATGTTCTTGATCGTCGTGTGGTCCGGCGGGTCGAGGTACACCAGCGTGTGCAGGATCCGCAGGGAGCCGTCGTTGATGCTCCTCGTGAACGCATCCCCGGCCTGGTTGGTGAGGATCGGGTTGTGCGTGTCCGAGTTCGTGCCGCCGCCGGCCGGGAAGGTCGCGGCGCGCCGCTCGACGTCCATGACGTCGGCGTGCGTGGAGACGAGCCAGAGCGGGTCGTACCCGTCGACCCGGACCTGCGCCAGGGGCGCGAGCTCGCGCAGCCAGCGGTAGGCCTCGAACAGCCGCGGCTCGTCGCGGTGCCCCTCCGCCAGGACCACCCGGCGTGCGACGTCGTCGGGGACGGTGGTGGATGCGTGGGTCGTGACCGTGCTCATGACTGCTCCTGCGCTCGACGTGATCGGTCACGAATGTCGTGCGCCACGAGGGACGCGTCGAGCGGCGGGGGCGGCGCGGTCTGTCGACTTTCCCAGGTCCCCCCGTGCCGGGCCCGTGCGGGGACGGGCCCGGCCGGCGCTCAGCGCGCGTTGAAGTTCGGCTTGCGCCGCTCGGCGATCGCGGCGAGGCCCTCCCGGGCGTCCTCCGTGGCCGCCATGCGCGCGAGGGCGTGGGCCTCGAGCTCGAGCTGCGCGTCGAGCGGGGTGTCCTCCGCCGAGAGCAGCAGCCGCCGGATCTCGCCGTAGGCCCGGGTGGGACCGGCGGCCAGCCGCGCGGCCATCTTTCCGGCGCGGGCGGCGAGCTCGTCGCCCGGGACGACCTCGTCGATCATCCCGGCGTCGAGCGCCGTGGCCGCGTCCAGCCGCTCGTTCAGGAGCAGGTAGCGGCGGGCGCGCGAGAGCCCCATGCGGCGGGAGAACGAGATCGACGAGCTCGCGTCGCAGCTGTAGCCGATGCCGGTGTAGGCCGCGACGAACATGGCCTCCTCGGAGCCGACGACGTAGTCGCAGCTCGCGACGAACGCGGCCATCCCGCCCGCGCAGACGCCGTGGACGGCGGCGACGATCGGGGCGTCCATCTTCTGCAGCCGGGAGATCCCCATGTGCAGGTCGGAGGTCCAGCGGAGGATGAGGTTCGGGAGCTGGTCGCCCGACTGCGCGAAGACCTTGACGTCGCCGCCGTAGCTGAAGGCCTTGCCCTCGGCGTCGAGCAGCACGGCGCGGACGTCCCCCTTCGCGGAGAGCTCCGTCAGGTCGAGCCCGAGCTCGTTGATCTCGTGGCAGAACGCCCCGTCGATCGGGTTGCCGCGCTCGGCCTGGGTCAGCGTCACGTGGGCGATCCCGTCCTGGACGTCCAGGCGGAGGGTCTCGTAGGTCATGGGGCTCCTCGTCGATGGTGGCGGGCGCGTGGCCGGCACCGGACGCCGGCCGGGAATCGTCCCGATGGCCGACGCTACCGTCGGCGGCCGGTCGCGGTGGGCCGAGGGTCGCCCCGCCTGTCCGGGCCCACAAGGCGGACGAGCCCGGACGAGCGGGTCGGCACGCGGGCGCACGGGGGTCCTGCCGTCGGCGTCAGCCCGCGTAGAGCGCCTCGATCTCGTCCGCGTGCCGCTCGGCGATCGCGCTGCGCCGGAGCTTCATCGTGTTCGTGACGAGGCCGTCGCCGGGTCCCCAGACGTCGGGCAGGACGGCATGGGCGCGCACGTGCTCGACGCGGGAGAGCCGGGCGTTGCCGACGTCGACGGCCCGTTGGACCTCCGCGCGGACGACCGGGTGCGCCGAGAGCGCCGCGTGGTCGCCCTCCAGCGCGTGGGCGGACGCGAACGCCCGGAGCTCGTCGGCGTCGAGGACGATCAGCGCCGCGACGTACCGCCGGCGGTCTCCGAACGACGCGACCCAGCCGATCACGGGCGACGCCTCGGCGACGGCGGACTCGATCTTGGCGGGGAAGAGGTTCTTGCCGGAGGAGTTGATCATCGCCTCCTTCTTGCGCCCGACGATCCGCAGGTAGCCGTCGTCGTCCTTCGTCGCGACGTCGCCGGACGCGGTCCACCCGCCCTCCTGCTGCAGCTCGGCGGTCTTCTCGGGCGCGCCGCGGTAGCCGGCGCAGGCGTGCGGGCCGCGGAGGAGGAACTCGCCGTCGTCGGCCAGGCGGGTCTCGACGTCGGGGAGCGCGATCCCGACGCTCCCCAGCCGCGCGCCGCCGGGCGGGTTCATGGTCGCCATCATGAACTCGGACATCCCCCAGATCTCGAGGATCTCCAGGCCGAGCGCGTGGTGGAAGGCGAGCATGTCGACCGAGCTGGGGGCCGCGGCGACGCCGAGCCACTCCGCCCGGTCGAGGCCGAGCGCGGCACGGACGGGCTCGAGGGCGACGCGGGCGGGGTCTGGTGCCCCGCCGTGTCCGGGTGCGGGGTCGATCGAGCCGCCGGCGGTCTCGACGCGCGCGAGCCGCTCCGCGAGCGGCGACTCGAGCTCCGGGAGCTCGGCGAGTGTCGCCCGTGCGCGGTCCTGCAGCTTCTCCCACGTGCGAGGGACGCCGAAGAACCGGGTCGGCCGGGTCTCCGCGATCGCGTCCCAGAGCGTGTCGGGGTCGGGCACGCAGGTCAGGGTCGCCCCCGTCCCGATCGTCGTGTAGTGGCAGACGAAGCGGTCGACGATGTGGGCCGCCGGGAGGAACGACACGCCGCGCCCGCCCGGGGACGCCGGCGCCATCGCCTCGACCCCGGAGAGCGACGACATGATCGCCCGGTGCGGGAGCTGCACGCCCTTCGGCCGGCCCGTCGTCCCGGAGGTGTAGACGAGCGTCGCCAGGTCGTCCGGCCCGACCGCGCGCCACGCGGCGTCGAGGTCGAAGTCCGGGCGTGCCCCGCGCTCCAGGGCGTCCAGGGACAGGACGCGGGGGTCGTCGACGGCCCCGCGGCCCGCCGGGGCGACGGCGTCGCCGGACCCGTCCTCCGGTGCCGCGTCCTCGTCGAGCACGACGATCCGGCGGACGGCCGGGAGTGCATCGGCGATCGCGACGGCACGGTCGAGGAACCGCCGCTCGCACGCGATCACCGGAGCCCCGGCGTCGTCGACCAAGGCGATCATCTGGTCGAGCGGCTCGGTCGCGTAGAGCGAGTACGGCACGGCACCGACGTGCAGCGCGGCGAGGTCGACGACGTTGAACAGCGGGACGTTGCGGGCCAGGATCGCCAGCGCGTCGCCGCGCCCGAGGCCGATCGCGTCCAGGCCGCCGGCGGCGCTGCCGACCCGCGCGCCCACGTCGGCCCAGGTCAGCGTCCCGCCGTCGTGCTCGCGGTACGCGGGGCGGTCGCCGCTCGCCCGCCAGGTGACCTGGAAGGCCGCGCACACGGTCGGCTGGGCGATCGCCGCGGCGATCGCGGCGCGGGCCTCGTCGTCGCCACGTGCGACGGTCGTCGTCGCCGGGTCGACCGGCGTGCGCCCGGTCGTCGTCTGGTCCTGCGCCATCTCGTGCTCCGTTCGTCGGCGCCGGGCTCAGCCGGCCCGGTCCGCCGCGCGGACGAGCTCGAGGCCGCGACCGATCACCGCGGGCAGGGACTCCTCCGCCCGGACCATCGCCGCGTCGGGCTGCTCGCGCCGGCGGTTCTGCTTGGCCAGGACCGCGATGGTCGAAGCCGTCTTGTAGTGGCAGCAGCCGAGGAACCACGGGAGCTCCGCGGTGTCGATCTCGCGCTCCCGGCGGTACGTCGCCAGGAGCTCCTCCCGCGTCGGCATGCCCTCGCCCGCCCGGCGATTCGCGTCGTCCGGCGGCCCGGCGAACCGGTGGCGCGGGTCGGTGTGCATCAGGAGCCACGCGAGGTCGCTGCGCGGATCGCCGACCGACCAGATCTCCCAGTCGATCAGCGCGGCCAGGCGGGCACCGTCGAACTGCATGTTCGCGAGGCGGTAGTCGCCGTGGAGGATCCGTGCCTCCACGGACTCCGGCACGTCCCGCACGAGCTCGGCGTGGAGGGCGTCCTCGTCGCCGCGGAGGTCGTCGGGGCAGGTCTCGAAGAGGCGGCGCCAGCGTCCGAGCTCCTCGGCCGGGGAGAGCACCGGCTCGTCGGCCAGCCCGACGTCCGCGGGCTCGACGCCCTGCAGGCGCGCCAGCATGCGGGCGGCCGCCTCGGCGCGCTCGCGGACGACCTCCGGCTCCGGCGGGTCGTCGAGCACGTCCGTCAGCGGCTCGTAGGACTGCCCGTCGACGTAGGTCATCGCGAACAGCGGCGGGGCCCCGTCGTCGGTGAAGAGGACCTCCGGCGCCGCGACGCCCGACACCGGGTGCAGGGCGTCGAGGACCCGGGCCTGTCGCAGGACGTCGCGGTTGCGGACGGGCTCCAGGCCGGGCGGCGCGACCTTCACGACGATCCGCCGGTGCGCGTCGGGGGCTCCGGCGAGCGCGGCCCGGAACGTCAGGCTCGAGACGCCGCCGTGGAGCCGGTCGAGGGCCTCGACGGTCGCGCCGGGGAACCGGGCGGCGACGCTGCGGGAGACGCGGTCGTGGAACTGGGTGGGGTCGAGCTCGGTCACGTCGGACCATCCTCCGCGCGGCCGGGCGCCGGACGCCACCGGGGCGGCGTCGTGGCGCTGGTGACTCCGACAGCCGGGGGCTCGACCCTGGAGGAGCCGACAGCACCCGGCGACGGCGACGGCGGACGACGCGGGCCCGCCCGGATAGAACCGCAGGACGGTCGACGGAGGAGGAGACGCATGGACGTGCTCTCGCGGTACTCGCTGGAGGGGAAGGTGGCGGTCGTGACGGGCGCCTCGTCGGGACTGGGCGTGGCGTTCGCCCGGGCGCTGGCCGAAGCCGGGGCCGACGTGGCGATCGGCGCGCGGCGGGAGGATCGCCTGCGGGAGACCGCCCGGCTGGTCGAGGAGACCGGGCGCCGCGCCGTGGCGGTCCCGACCGACGTGACGCGCGTCGAGGACTGCGACGCCCTGGTCGACGCGGCGATGGGCGCCTTCGGCCGGGTCGACGTGCTGATCAACAACGCCGGGGTCGGTGGCGAGTACCACCCGGCGACGGAGGACCCGCCCGACCACTTCCGCTCGGTCGTGGACATCAACCTCATGGGCTCCTACTGGATGGCGAAGGCGTGCGGTCGCGTCATGGGAGCCGGCAGCGCGGTGGTGAACATCTCCAGCGTGATGGCGCTGACGACGGCGAGGATGCCCGCCGCGGGCTACGCCGCGAGCAAGGCCGGCGTCCTCGGGTTGACGAAGGACCTGGCCGCGCAGTGGGCGCCGAAGGGGATCCGCGTCAACGCGATCTGCCCGGGGATCTTCCCCACGGAGGCGACCGCGAACTACGGCCCGAACTACGAGAAGAAGGTCGTCGCCGCCCGCATCCCGATCGGCCGCTTCGGCGACCCGGCGGAGATCGCGGCCACCGCCGTCTTCCTCGCCGGGCCGGGCGCGGGGTACATCACGGGCGTGACGCTCCCGGTCGACGGCGGGGTGCTGCTGACCTGAGGACCCGCCGCGAGCGGGTGCGGCGCCGAGACCGGTCGGCGGCGAGGCAGGACACCGCACCGCGGGCCGCGGGACGGTCGGCGCCCGGGCCTACGCAGGACCGACGTAGCCCCGCACCGATCGCCCCCAGGTGGCGCCCCGGCGCTGCCACCATGCGGTCGTGCGCCGTCCACCGATCCGTCCTGTCCACCGCGTCCGCGCCGCCGTCGCCCTGGCGCTCGCGGTCCTCCTCGGCGCCCTCGCCGTCGCCCCACCGGCGTCCGCCGCGACCGCCACCTTCGGCAGCCGGCTCGACAACGCGCCCAACGTCGTCCCGGGCTGCGAGCAGCGGCCGTGGGTCTCGATGCAGGACTTCGACACCTACGTCCCGACGGCGTCCGGCACCGACAGCTGCACGTGGTGGCTGACCGGCGTCTTCGGCGACCAGGCCGACACCCGCAAGGGCTACGTGCCCGGCGACGGCACGGTCACGAGCGTGACGATCCGCTCCGGTGCCACCCCCGCCCCGCTGCGGGTCGTGGTCGCCCGCCAGCTCACGCCGTTCGGGCCGAAGGCCCCGTTCTCGGGCACCTCGTGCTGCGTCTTCGTGACGCAGTCGGACGAGTTCCAGCCGACCCCGAACACGACATCGACGTTCCCGCTGAATCTCCCGGTCGAGCAGAACCGCAACCTGGAGTCCGGGATCCAGACGGACGACATCGTCGGCATCAGCGCCCGGTCGAACACCGGCAGCCTGCCCCTGTTCGCGATCGACGGCAAGACGAGGCAGTCCGCCTACACGCAGGTCGGGACCCTCGACGCCGAGGGCATGTGGCCGGCGCTCGGCTCGCAGCCGAACGACAGCGGCGGCGGCCGCAACGGCACCGGGCTGGCCGGCTTCGACGTGACCGCGCAGTTCACGTGGTGCGACGGCAAGGGCACCCGCTCGCGCGGCGCCACGACGCGGGCGACGTGCGCGCCCGCGACCGGAGGGGGCGGCGGTGGCGGTGGCGGCACCGGTGGTGGCGGGACGGGCGGCGGCGGTGGCGGCACGACGGGCGGCGGCTCGACGCCCGTCGGCGTGAAGGTCGCCGTCCCCCGCCAGACGCTGCGCGACCTCGGGCGCACCGGCAGGGTGCGGGCGACGTGCACGCTCGACGTGGCCGGGGCCTGCGCGACGACCGCGACGGTCCCGAAGGCGACGGCGAGGAAGCTCGGGCTGCGCGTGCCGAAGAAGGCGTCGACCGTGACGGTCGGGAGCGGCAAGGTGACCCTGAAGACCGCCGGCACCGGGACCGTCCCGGTGAAGCTGACGACGAAGGCCCGCAAGGCGCTGCGCTCGTCGAAGCGCGCGGTCCGGATCCGCCTGCGCACGTCGGCGACGGGCACGGGCCGCGGCGCGAAGGTCGTCGTCTCCTACGTCACCGTCAAGCGCTGACCGGGCCGGGGGCCGGCGGGGGACCGCCGGCGCCGCGCTCCGGGGACGGAGGTCACTTCTGGTCGGACACCGACCATCGGTGACCGCACGGGCCGCGAGCCCCAGGATGGAGGTCACTTCCGGTCGGATACCGACCATCGGTGACCGCGCGGGGCCGCGCACCGAGGACGCAGGTCACCCCTGGTCGGATACCGACCATCCGCGACCTCGCCCCGCACGCCACGACCCCCTCGTCGCCGCGACGACCCTCGAGGTCAGCCGTCGCCGGGACGCGTCGCGACGCGCCGCGACGTCTCGTCCGCCGGCGCCGCCGGCAGCCGCATGCCGACGGCGGCCCACGCCGTCGCCGCGGCCTCCGACGCGGAGCCGACGCCGAGCTTCGCGTAGACGTTCTGCAGGTGCTTGTGGACGGTGCGCGGCGAGATGCCGAGCACCCGCGCGACGTCCGGGCCGCGGCGGCCGAGGGCGACCCACCGGAGCACCTCGGCCTCCCGCACGGTCAGACCGAGGCCCTCGAGGGCGGGGATCGTCAGGCCGCTCTCGCCCGGCTCGACCACGAGCAGCTGGCTGCCGGACTCCGGGCCACGGAGCACCCGGATCGAGAGCGGCCGGTCCCCGTCGACGAGCCGCAGCGGCTCGGTCGACGGGACCGCCGCGGCCCGGCGGTCGGCGAGCATCCGGATCACGTCGGGCGCCAAGCGGCCGGCGGGCCCACCCAACCGCCCGGCGAGGAGCCGCCGCGCGGTCGGGGTCGCCAGGTCGACCCGGCCGAGGTCGTCGACGACGAGGACGGGCGACCCGAGCGCCTCGAGCCCGGCCTCGAGCGCGGCGATCGTGGCCTCGCGCGCGGTCGCGAGCTCGGCGTTGCGGTACGCCTGGATCAGGTGCGGCCGGGCCTCCTGCAGCAGCCCGACCTCCGCGTCGGTGAAGTCGTCGTGGGTGCGGCTCAGCGCGATCCCGACGACGATCGGCGGGCGCGAGGGCAGCGTGAACGCGACCTGGTGCTCGACCCCGACGTGCGCGTAGAACTCGCGGTAGAGCTCGAGCCGGTGGTACGCGGCGCGGTCGAGGAAGTCGGAGAACCGGCGGGGCCGTCCGTCGCGCGTGCGGTGGACGTGAGCGAGGATCGGGTTCTGGTGCAGCAGCGCCGCGAACCGCTCGGCCTGCTCCGGCGTGACGGGCAGGTGCGGCTCGCTCGCCCACCACGTGCGCTCGGGGTCGTCGTCGACCTCGTTGAACGCCGCCCAGTCGGCCGGCACCGCGCGCAGCAGCGCGGGCAGCAGGCCGGCGCGGAACTCCTCCAGGTCCTCGACGGCGTAGACCGTGCCGACGAGGTCCGTCAGGCGCCGGTCGGGTGAGCGGGGCGGCACGCGCACAGGGTACGCCGTCGGCCGCGTCGTCCCGACGGGGCGGGCGTCCCGCTCACCCCTCGGGCCGCACCTCCACCACGACCTTCCCCACCGCCGAGCGGTCCTCGAGCGACCGGAGCGCGTCGGCGGACGCCGCGAACGGGAAGCGCGCGCCGACCAGCGGGCGCAGGCGACCCTCGTCGGCGAGACCCTGGACCCTGTCGCGGACGAGGCGCAGGGTGCCGGGCTGCTCGCGCTCCATGACGTCCATCGCGATCCCCGTGACGGTGAGGTTGCGCAGCAGGAGCCGGTTGACCTTCATCTCGGGGATCGAGCCGCCGGTGAAGCCGACGACGACGAGCCGGCCGCCGATCCGCAGCGACCGCAGGGAGTCGGTGAAGCGGTCGCCGCCGACGGGATCGATGACGACGTGAACGCCCTTGCCGTCCGTCAGCGCGCGGACCTCGTCGAGCCACGGGCCGTCGGAGCGGACGACCTCGTCGGCGCCGCACCGCCGGGCGACCTCGGCCTTCTCGTCGCTGGAGACGACCGCGATCGCGCGGGCGCCGAACGCGGACGCCAGGTCGAGCGCGGCCGTCCCGACGCCGCCGGCGGCCCCGTGCACGAGGAACGTCTCGCCGGGCTGCACGCCCGCGCGGTGCAGCGCGAACCACGAGGTCGAGTAGTTCATGTAGAGCGACGCGCCCTCCGCGAAGCTCATGGTGTCCGGCAGCTTCACGGTGTAGTCGGGCAGGGCGAGGGCCCGCTCGGCCAGCGCGCCCTGCCAGACGATCCCGCCGACCCGGTCGCCGGGGGCGAAGCCGGAGCCGTCGGGCGCCTCGAGCACGACGCCGGCGAGCTCGCTGCCCGCGACGTACGGCGGCGCGATCCCGCCCTGGTACTTGCCGCGCGTCTGCAGCGGGTCGATGAACGACAGCCCGGCGGCGTGGACCTCCACGAGCAGCCGCTCGCTCTCCGCGCGCGGGTGCGCGCCCTCCGGCTCGGGCACGTCCGTCACCTTCGCGGCGTCCGGCCCGGTGAGCTCCTCGACGAGGATCGCCTGCATGGTCCTGCTCCTTCGGTCAGTGGGCGGCGTCGTCCGCGCGCAGGGCGGGGGACGTCACCGACATCGTGTTCAGGGCGTGGCCGCCGTCGACGGTCAGCGCCTGGCCGGTCACGCGCGAGGCGCCGGGCGACGCGAAGAACGCCACGGCGTCCGCGATGTCCCGGGGCCGGACGAAGTCGCCCATCGGCATCGTCGCCCGCCACGCGTCCTGGATCGGCTCGGGCATGCCGAGGATCCCGGAGCTCGCGGTCATCCCGGGCAGCACCGCGTTGGCGGTGATCCCGAGCGCCGCGCCCTCGGCGGCGAGCGTGCGCATCATGCCGAGGATCCCGGCCTTCGACGTGGAGTACGCGATCTGCGCGGGCATCCCGTGGACGCCGGCGGTGGACGAGATCAGCACGATCCGCCCGATGCGGCGCTCCCGCATCCCGGGCAGGACGGCCTGCACGACGCGGTAGGTGCCGGTGAGGTTCACGTCCAGGTCGCGCTGCCAGCGGTCCAGGCGCATCGCGTGCGCGGCGCCGAACATCGTCGTCAGCGCGGCGTTCCCGACCAGGACGTCGACGTCCGACAGGTCCGGCAGCTCGCCCGTGACGACGTCGACCTGGTGCGTGCAGCCGGGCTCCTTGTCGAGCGTGATCACGTCCAGGCCGTCGGCCTCCAGGCGCTCCACGATCGCGCGCCCGATCCCGCCCTCGCGCGCCGCACCGGTGACGAGGGCACGGGGTCGGGAGGGGAGGTCGCGGATCGGGTCGGCCATCGGCCCATCGTCGCCGGTCCCCGACGGCAGGGCGACCGCCTCCCGGGCTCCGGCTGGCGACCCCGACAGCGACGCGGCGCGGGCACGCACCTCGTGGCTGCCCCCGAGCGCGTCGGCCGCCGGCGCTCCCGCCACCTACAGTGCCCGCATGCTTTCGATCCGTGCCCGTTCAGCCGTCCGCCGCGCGACGGTCGCCGCGACGGCCGGCGTCGCCCTCCTCGGACTCACCGCCTGCGAGGCGTCGGTCTCGACCGGGGACGACGAGTCGAAGGTCGTGCGCGACCAGGTCGTCGCCGCGATCACGAAGCAGTACGAGGAGCAGGGGATCCCGGTGACGCAGGTGCGGTGCGGCGACGGCATCGAGGGGAAGGCCGGGACGCCGATCTCGTGCACGGGGCTGAACGACAAGGGGACGACGCTCGTGATCACGGGCTCCGTCACCCGGTGGGAGGACGGCAAGGGCTCGTTCTCGGTCAAGACCACCTCCGCCCGCGCCCGCGGGACGGTCATCGCGGCACAGACCAAGTCGGCCCTCGAGAAGAGCGCCGGTGAGGAGGCCCGCAGCGTCACCTGTCCCGCGGTGGTCCCCGTCCCGACGACGCCGGACGTCACCTGCACGCTGACGACGATGGACGGCACGGCGCTCGACGTGCGGGTGACCGTGGACCAGGGCGGGGCACTCAACGCGAAGGTCGCCACGAAGCCCAACCCGTAGGCGCCGGGCGGGCCCGAGCGGCCGGGCAGGCGGTCCGACGTAGCCCGGCGATCGGGCCCGAGCCGGAGCCCGGGCACCGCCGGCCCGGCCGGCCCCTGGGGCGGGCCGGCCGGCGCCCCTCACGCGAAGTCCGGCCGCCGGTCGTCGAGGAACGCCGCCAGGCCCTCGCGGGCCTCGCCGCGCTCGAACAGCGCGAGCGCCTCGCGCGCCTCGACCGCCATGCCGTGCGGGAACGAGTCCCCCGACGCGGCGTTCGCCGCCCGTCGCGCCGCGCGGACGGCCGGCCCGGACGCGCGGGCGATCTGCGACGCCATGGCCTCGGCCACCAGGGTCGCCCCGCCCGTGTCCGCCCGCCGGTCGACGAGGTGCATCTCGTACGCCTCGTCGACGTCGACGGTGCGGCCCGTGACGAGCAGGTCGAGCGCGCGCCCGCGGCCGACGATGCGCGGCAGCCGCTGCGTGCCGCCACCGACCGGGATCACGCCGAGCCGGACCTGCGGCAGCCCCAGCCGGGAGCCCCGGGCCGCGACGCGCATGGTGCACGACAGCGCGAGCTCGAGACCTCCGCCGGTCGCGGTCCCGTCGATCGCCGCGATCGTCGTCGCCTCCAGGCCGTCGAGCCGGTCCAGCAGCTCGCGCTGGGCGTGCATGTAGGCCACGAAGCGGGACGCCCCGCCGTCGACGACGTGCTCGACGTCCCCGCCGAGGACGAAGACGCCGGGCACGCCGGAGCCGACGATCAGGACGCGACCCTGCCGCGCCTCGAAGACGTCGAGAGCGGCCATCACCTCCTCCATCAGCTGCGGCGTCAGGACGTTCCCGGGTGGAGCGGTGATCCGCAGGACGCCGACGCGGTGCTCGTCGAGCTCGAGGGCGACCGCGCGGTCGTCGTCCGTGGTCACAGCGCGATCAGCTCCTGGACCTCGCGCGACTGGAGGTCCGCGGTCGCGCCCTCGGCGACGACGCGGCCCTTGCCGAGCGCCACGAACCGCGAGGCCAGCATCTGCACCATGCGCACGTGCTGCTCGACGAGGACGAGCGCGGTCCCGCTGTCCTGGATCACCTTCAGCGCGTCGATCAGCTCGTCGATGATCACCGGGGCCAGGCCCTCGGTCGGCTCGTCGAGCAGGAGCACCTTCGGGTCGGCCATCAGGCCGCGGGCGATCGCGAGCATCTGCTGCTCGCCGCCCGAGAGCCGGTCGCCGGGGCGGTCCTTGCCGCGGGCGAGGTTCGGGAAGAGCTCGAAGAGCGTCTCCACCGTCCACCGTCCCCGCCGGCCCGACGCGCCGCCGAGCAGGATGTTCTCGGTGACCGTGAGGTTCGGGAAGATCCGCTTCTCCTGCGGGACGATCGAGACGCCCCGGGCGGCGGGCTCGTAGCCGCGCTTCCCGAGCGCCTTCCCCTCGACCAGGATCTCACCGGTGACCTGCGGGACGCCGAAGATCGACAGCAGGGTCGTGGTCTTGCCGGCGCCGTTGCGGCCGACGAGGCCGACGGTCTCGCCGGCGTCGACGTGCAGGCTGACGCCGTCGAGGACGAGCGCCCCGTCGTACGACGCGCGGACGTCCTTCAGCTGCAGCAGGGTGGTCATGCCTCGCTCCCCAGGTAGGCCTCGATCACGTCGGGGTGCGCGCGGACCTCCGCGGGCGTCCCGGACGCCAGGACGGCGCCGAGGTTCAGGACGGTGATCTCGTCGCAGACGCGGAAGACCCCCTCGACGTCGTGCTCGACGAGCACCACCGCCACGTCGCGGTCGGTGCAGAGCGCGCGGATGTGGTCGAACATCTGGGCGGACTCCTCGACCGACAGCCCGGCCCCGGGCTCGTCGAGCAGCACGACCGTCGGTCGGCCGAGCAGCGCCATCGCGATATCGACGCGCCGCTGGTGGCCGTAGGCGATCGACGAGCAGACCTCGTCGAGGTACGGCCGCAGGGACAGCGCGTCGACGATGCCGTCGAGGTCGTCCTCGCCCGTCTTGCGGGCGACCATGTCGAGCTGCGTGCGGACGGTCATCGCCCCGAAGACGCTGGTCTTCTGGAAGGACCGGGCCATCCCGTTGCGCCGCCGCCAGGTGACGGACCGCCGCGTGATGTCCTGCCCGCCGAGCTTCACGGTCCCGGCGGAGAGCTTCCGCCGGCCGGAGAGCGCGTCCATGAACGACGACTTCCCGGCGCCGTTGGGGCCGATCACGCCGTGGAGGATCCCCGGCGCGACGCTGATGTCGACGTCGGAGACCGCGGTCACCGCGCCGTAGCGGAGGGTGACCCCGGTGGCCTGAAGCGCGGTGCTCATCGCCCGGCCCCCTTCCTGGTCTGGACGATGGTGCGGAGCTTCCGCCCGCCGTCGGTGACGGCGCCGACGATCCCGCCGCGGAGGAACACCACCGCGACGACGAGGGCGATGCCGGTGAACAGCTGCAGGTTGCCGCTGTCGGAGAGCTCGCTCTGGGCGTAGATGTAGACGACGCCGCCGACGAGCGGGCCGACGAGGGTCGCGAAGCCGCCGACGATCGCGGCGATCAGCGAGTCGCCGGCCGTCACGAAGCTCAGCGTGTCGGGCGAGACGAAGCTCGCCTTCAGCGCGAACAGCGCGCCGGCCAGCGATGCGATCGCCGAGCTCAGCGTGAACGCGATCAGCCGCGGGACGTACGTGTTGAAGCCGGAGAACCGGGCGCGCTCCTCGTTCTCGCGGATCGCCTCGAGCACCCGGCCGAAGCGCGAGCGCCCGACGAGCCAGAGGACCACGAGGACGACGACGAGGGAGACCCAGGCCAGCGGCCAGAACGTCGCGGCGTTGCCGATGTCGGCCTGGGCGATGCCGGCGACCTTGTCGTCGGCGCCCCACGTGACGGCCAGCCCGTCGTAGGCACCGGTGGTCTCGCGGACGCTGTCCTGCACGACGAGCTGGTGCAGCGCCTGCCCGATCGCGAGGGTCAGGACGAGGAACGACACGCCCGGGGTGCGGACGACGAACGCGCCGATCACGAGACCGAGGACGGTCCCGCCGAGGACGGCGAAGACGATCGCCTGCATCGGCGACCAGTCCCAGCTCGTCGTGGCGATCGCCAGGCCGTAGGCCGACGCGCCGTAGAACGCGGTGTGGCCGAGCGAGATCAGGCCGCTGCGGTGGGCGAGGAAGCCGATCGACAGGGCGAGGATGCCGAGGACGACGCCGTCGGTCGCGATGCCCATGTTCGTCGGGTCGGAGATCACGTCGGGCACGAACAGCCCGACGACCAGGACGACGACCGCGAGGCCGAGGCCGCGCAGGACGGTGCGGCGGTCCAGCCCGGACCCGACCGGCGCGGGCGCCAGCAGCGCCGCGGGGTCGGTCGCGGGGACCTCGCTGGGGACCTGCTCTGCGGTGGTGCTCATGCGACGCGCTTTCCGGCGAGCCCGGAGGGCCGCCACAGGAGGACCGCGATGGCCACGAGGTACGGCACGAGGACCGCGACCGACGGGATCCACACGTTGCCGGCGGTCTGGATCAGGCCGAGGGCGAGCGCGGCGACCATGGCGCCGCCGATAGAGCCGACGCCACCCGCGACGACGACGATCAGGACCATGATCAGGATCGACTGGCCCATGCCGGGCTGGACGGAGAAGTACGGGGCGGCGAGGACGCCGGCCAGGCCCGCGAGTGCGGCGCCGAGCGCGACGACGACGAGCGACACGCGGTCGACGTCGATCCCGAGGATCTTCGCGGTCTCGGTGTCGTGGCTGGCGGCGCGGATGTGCAGGCCGGTGCGGCTGCGCTTGAGCCAGAGGACGAGCGCGACGGCCATCACGGCGGCGACGCCGATGATCAGGAGGCGGTACGCGGGGTAGTCCGTGCCGAGGACGTTCGCGGTGCCGTCGAGCGCGCTGGGTGCCTTGACGGGCAGCGTGTCGTCGCCCCAGATCAGGACGATCGTGCGCTCGATGATGAGCGCGGCGCCGAACATCACCAGCCCGACCTCGATGTGCGAGCGGTGCTGCAGCCGGCGGAAGACCCCGAGCTCGAGCGCGGCGCCGACGGCGGCGAGGAGCAGCGGGGCGAGCACGAGCGCGGCCCAGAAGGACGTGCGCTGCGTGACCTCGTAGGCCAGGTAGGCCCCGAGCATGTAGAGGGCGCCGTGCGCGAAGTTCATCACGCCGCGGAGGCCGTAGATCATCGCCAGCCCGGAGCTGAGGATCATCAGGAGCGCGCCGTAGGCGAGCCCGTTGAGGAGTTGCGCGAGGTCCATAGGGAGCCGTCCCGGAGGCGACCCCGACCCCGGCCGGAGCCGGGGTCGGGGCTACGCCGCAGCGGGGTCGATCAGAGCTTGCAGCTGGGGTCGGCCTGCGGCTGCGTCTCGGACGCGGGCACGGTGTTGATGACCTTCCAGCCGAGCCCGGAGCCCTGCTTCTCGACCTGTCCGAGGTAGGAGTCGCGCAGGATCTGGTGGTCGCCGGGGCGGATCGAGACCTGGCCGACGATCGAGTCGAAGCTCAGGCTGTCCAGCGCGGTCTTCACCTTGGCCGGGTCGACGCTCTTCGCCTTCTTCACGGCCTCGAACAGGGTCTGCGCGCCGAGGTAGGCGTCGGCCTGCACGTAGTACGGGTCCTTCCCGCCGTTCTTCGCCTTCCAGGCTGCGACGAACGCCCTGTTCTTCGCGTTGTCGAGCTGGTGGACGTAGCCGATGTTGTTGTAGAAGCCCTCGATCTTGTCGCCGAGCGCGTCGAACAGGGGCTCGGAGACCATGTTGAAGCCGAGGACGCTCTTCAGGCCCTGGAAGAGCTTGAACTGCGCGCCCTGGTTGACGAAGGCGACGCCGTCGGCGCCGAACTCGATCGCGAACACGCCGTCGGCGCCGCTGTTCTTGATCTTCGTGATGTACGAGCCGAACTCCGTGGTGTTCAGCGGCGCGTACTGCGTGAGGACGACCTGCTTGCCGGCCTGCTTGGCCGCGGCGGTGAAGATCTTGGCGGCGGTTCGGCCCGTCGCGTAGTCGACAGCCTGGATGGCCCACTTCGTGGCGGGGAGCTTCTCGAGCGACTTCGCGACCGCGTCGACGTCCATCGCCGTGTTCTGCACGGTGCGGTAGGCGTTGGCACTGCACTGCTTGCCGGTGAGGGCGTCGTCCTTGCCGAACGTGTTGAACGAGATCGCGTTCATGCTCGGCAGCTGCTGCTGGAGCGCGCCGTTCTCGGGCGAGGTGATGACGCCGGAGATGAACCGGGCGCCGCCCTGCGTCGCCTTGCGGGCCGCACGGACGGTGGCCGCCGGGGTGCCGTCGGTCTGGGAGGTGACGATCTCGACCTTGTGGCCGTCGACGCCGCCGTTCGCGTTGGCCTCGTCGGCCGCGAACTGCCAGGCCGTCGTCGAGTCCTTGCCGAAGACCGCGAGCGGGCCGCCGGACGGCGGGATCAGCGCGATCTTCAGCGGGGCGCCGTCGCCGCCGCTCCCGCCTGATCCGGAGTCGGAGCTCGACCCGCAGCCCGTCATCGCCCCGACCGCCATGAGCGGCACGGCGGCCGCCAGCAGCTTCTTGTGCATCTGTCGTTCTCTCCTCGATGGGTGGCCGGCACGTGGCTGTGCCGACCTCGTGGAGCGTCAGTCAACTCCTGTGACGCGGATCACGCATCGCCATTTCTGGGCCACTCGTACCCCCTAAAGAGTGCACTTTGCGCCATCTTCGTCCCCCTGACGGGGGATGCATGTCGTACACCGGGGTGTCGACCTGCTGTTCGCGCTGGCGGGTGGACACCCACAACGAGGTCGGCAAGGAACCTCCCACGCGGACGGCCCGCGTGCCTCGCGGTGCCGGCGGAGCCCGGACGGCCGGGTCGACGCCGCCGCATCGTCCCGCGCGGGACGATGACGGGCGATGGCCACGCCGACCCCGACCCCGCACCCGCACGGCATCACCGAGCTCCGGCTCCCGACGCCGTTCGCAGTCGGCGCGGTGAACCTGTGGCTGATCGAGGACGACCCGCTGACCCTCGTCGACACCGGGGCGAACACGGCGACGTCGTTCCTGGCCGTCGGCCGGATGCTCGAGGCGCTCGGGCACCGCACGGCCGACCTCGGACGGATCGTGCTGACCCATCACCACCCCGACCACGCAGGACTGGCCGGGCCCCTGGCGGAGGTCAGCGGTGCGGAGGTCGTCGCCTTCGAGGGGCTCGTGCCGTTCCTCGGGGACGCCGCCGCGTCGCAGCAGGCCGCGGACCGCTGGTGCCGGCGCTTCATGACGAGCGCCGGCGTCCCGCGGGCGGAGATCGACGGCTGGTGGTCGGCGCGCGTCGACTTCGCGGGCTACCTCTCCGACGCCGACGTCCGCGGCGTGGCGGACGGGGACTCGATCGCCTTCGCCGATCGGACCCTGACGGTCCACCACCGCCCGGGCCACTCGCGTTCCGACGTCGTGCTGCTCGACGCGGAGCGCGGCGTGCTCGTGGCCGGAGACCACCTCCTCGACGGTCGTCCGCCCGTCCCCACCGTCACCCCGCCGCTGCAGGGCGACCCTCCCGCGGGCCGGCACGCACCCGACGGGAGCCTGCCGCGCATCAGCGGGGCGCTCGAGATGCGGCGGTCGCTGCTCCTGGACCGCGAGCTCGACGCGGACGTCGCCATCACCGGCCACGGCCCGCCGGTCACGGACGTCGCGGCGAACGTCGCCCGGCGCCTGGCCGAGCAGGAGGACGAGGCCGCGCGGATCCTCGGGCTGCTGCGGGAGTCCGGACCGGCGACGGCCCACGACCTCGTCCGCCGGCAGCACCCGGGCCGCCGGGTCCACCCGTACTTCGTGCTGTGCGACACCGTCGCGTCGCTCGACCTGCTGGCGGACGACGGCGCCGTGGCGATCGCCGTCGACGACGGCGTCCTGCGCTACGCCGCCCGGTGAGCCCACCGCCCGGGGGCGGACGGCGGGACCCGGTCGGTCCGGTCAGCGGCCCTTCCAGACCGGGTCGCGCTTCTCCTTGAAGGCGGCGACGCCCTCCTGGATGTCCTCGGTCGAGAACGCGAGCGCGAGCTGCGAGCGCAGGTAGTCCCAGGCGTCCTCGAGCGGCATGTCGCCCTGGCGCCAGAGGGCGTCCTTGCCGATCTTCATCAGGAGCGGCGACTTGACGGCGAGCTTCTGTGCGAGCTCGGCCGTCCGCGCGTCGAGCTCGTCGTGCGGGACGACGCGGTTGACGACGCCGATCCGCTTGGCCTCCTCCGCGTCGAAGCGCTCGCCGAGCAGCATGAGCTCGGTGGCGGTCTTGCGCGGGAGGTTGCGGTAGAGCAGCGCCGCGATCATGAAGGGGAAGACGCCGACGTTGATCTCCGGCGTGCCGAAGACGGCCGCGTCGGACGAGATCACGAGGTCGCAGGCGAGGGTCAGCCCGAACGCGCCGGCCAGGCAATGACCGCCGATCTTCGCGACCACGGGCTTGCCGAGCTGCCCGATCAGCGTGAAGAGCTCGGGGAACAGCAGGATCGAGCGGTGCTTCTGCGTCAGCGGGACGTCGCTGGCGAAGCCGCCGAGGTTGCCGCCCGAGCTGAACGTCTTCGGGTGGGTGGACCCGAGGACGACGCAATGGACGTCCTCGTCGTCCTTCGCCGCGCGGAACGCCGCGATGATCGAGCCCATCAGCTCGTCCGACAGCGCGTTGCGCGTGTCGGGGGTGTCGAGGTCGATCGTGGCGACGCCGTCGGCGACCGCGTAGGCGACGCCGGCGAACTCGGTGGTGGTGCTCATGCGGGGTCCTTGTCGGGCTGGGGGACGGTGGTGGTCGTGGCGCGCGGGACGCTCACGCGCCGGCCTTCGCGGCCTCGGCGTCCCAGGCGCCCTCGAAGCCCTCCTTGCGGAGCTCGAACTTCTGCACCCGCTGGGTGGCGGTCTTCGGCAGGGCGTCGCGGATCAGGACGTAGCGCGGGACCATGAACTTCGCGAGCTGCTCGGCGCAGTGGTCGCGGATCGCGGCGGGGTCGATCGTGACGCCCTCGCGCGGGACGACGACGATCATGACCTCCTCCTCGCCGAGGTCGGACGGGACGCCGACGGCGGCGGACTCGGCGACGTCGTCGTGGAGGTTCGCGGCGCGCTCGACCTCGTAGGAGGAGATGTTCTCGCCGCGGCGTCGGATGACGTCCTTCATGCGGTCGAGGAAGACGAGGTAGCCGTCGTCGTCGCGGCGGCCGCGGTCGCCGGTGAGGAACCAGCCGTCGCGCATCGCCTTGGCCGTGGCCTCCTCGTTCTTCAGGTAGCCACGGAAGAGGATGTCGTCCTTCTTCGGGCGGACCACGATCTCGCCGGGCTCGCCGTCGGCGGCGCGGGTGCCGTCCTCGTGCTGGACGTCGACCTCCGCCCACGAGACGCCCTTGCCGAGCTTGCCCGGCTTGATGTCGTCCGGCGGCGACCCGAGGCAGAAGCACGCCGTCTCGGTCAGGCCGTAGATCTCGAGGATGTCGAGGCCGTACCGCGCCTCGAAGTCGCGCCACAGCTCCTTCGGCGCCGCGCCGCCGACGGCCAGTCGCAGCGTGTTCTGCGCGTCGTTCTCCTTGACGGGCTGCTTGTAGAGCATCGTCAGCATCGCGCCGATGTAGTTGAACACCGTCGCCTGGTGCTCGCGGATCTCGTCGAAGAACCGCGAGGCCGAGAAGCGCGGCGAGAGGATCAGCGGGCGACCGGAGACGATCGAGCCCATCACCGACAGCATCTGCGCGTTGACGTGGAACAGCGGCAGCGTCGTGTAGAGGACGTCGCCGGTGCCGACGCGCAGGAACTTCTGCGTGAACTCGATGCCGGCGGTCAGGTACGGCCGGTGGCCGTTCATGACGCCCTTCGGCAGCCCGGTCGTGCCCGACGTGTAGAGGATGGTGGCGAGGCCGGCCGGGTCGCCGGCGGCACCGGAGGCGGGGGTCCCGGCGGCGAGGACCTCCGCGGCGGTCCGCCCGTCGGCGTCGGCGACGCCGCGCGTCAGGCGCGTCTGCGGCCCGGCGTCCGCGGGCAGCGCCGCGGCGAGCGTGTCGGCCAGCGGCCCGTCGACGACGACGACCTTGGACTCGGAGTGCTCGAGGATGTACCGCAGGCCCTCGCCCTTCAGCCCCGTGTTGACGGGCACGAGCACGAACCCGCCGACCGCCGCGCCCATCCAGACGTCGAGCAGCTCCAGCGAGTTGGGCAGCACCGTCGCGACGCGGTCGCCCGGCTGCAGGCCCAGGCCCGCGAGCGCCCCGGCGGCCCGCTCGGCGCGGTCGACCATCCCGGCGTACGTCACGTCGGTGCCGTCGAAGTGCACGAACGTGTCGTCGGGGGTCAGCTCCGCGCGTGCGCGCAGGATGTCGGCGACCGTGCCGTTCCCGTCCTCACCGACGTACTTCACCGTCTGGCTCATCGCCCTGTCTCCTCCACCGTCTGCTGGTCGTCCTGCCGCGGCCGCGGTGCCGTCCCGCCGTCGGCGCCGGTGTGGCGCTCCGACGGCCGGACCGCCCGGGTCCCCGGTGTCCTGCCGGTCCGCGCACAGGGCGCAGGACCGTATGCAGCCTCACATCCGCGCGCGGGGCGTTCCTCGCCCCAACGGCGGATGATCGTCCCCCGGTCGGCGGTCGGGCGGCGCGCGGCCACGCCCACCCTCACCCGCCGGATTCCGCGCGCTGCAGCTCCTCGGCCCGCTCCGGGCCGGCGATCTCGAGCAGCGCGCGGCGCCGGGCGTCGTCGGTCAGGCCTGCGAGGGAGCGGGCGCCGTGCTCGGTCACGACCCAGTCGACGTCGCTGCGGGACGTCGAGACCGGGCCCTGGAGCGTGGTCGTGATCCGCTTCCCGGGCAGCGCGACGATCGGGCGGCCGCCGGTGACGGCGGCGGCGCGCAGGAAGTCGACCTGGCCGCCGACCGCGCCGATCCGCTTCGGACCGATCGATTCGGCGTTCGCCTGGCCGGTGAGGTCGATCTCGACGACCCCGTTGACCGCGACGAGCGGGCCGACGGTCGACAGCCGCGCGGCGTCGTGGGTGCGCGACACGGGCTCGAAGACGACGTCGGTCCGGCCGTCCAGCGCGTCGAAGAGCCGCTGGGTGCCGAGGGCCGCGCCGGTGACCGTGACGCCCGCGTCGGTCGGCTTGCGCGCGTTGGTCACGACGCCCGCCTCGATGAGGTCGAGCACGCCGTCGGAGATCATCCCCGAGTGGACGCCGAGGTCGCGGTGGCCGGACAGCGCGCTCATGATCGCCTCCGGCAGCGCGCCGACGCCGAGCTGGAGCGTGTCGCCGTCGGAGACGAGCTCCGCGACGTGAGCGGCGATCGCGAGGTCGACCTCGCGCGGGGCGCCGGACGGGGCCTCGAGCAGCGGCCGCGAGGTGCGGACGTAGGCGTCGATGTCGTCCCACGCGATCGACGCGCCGGCGGTGCGCGGGCAGCGGTCGTTGACCTCCGCGACGATCGCGCGGGCGTGGCGCAGCGCGTCGCCCAGGTAGTCGGCGCCGACGCCGAGGCTGCAGCGACCGTCCGCGTCGGGCGGAGCGACCTGGACGAGCGCGACGTCACCGGGGAGCGCCTTCGCCGCGAACAGGCGCGGCAGCGCCGAGAAGTGGCAGGGCACGGGGCGCAGGCCGGGGACCTTCCCGAGCCGGCCGAGCGCCCCGTACGAGTAGACCTCGACGTCGTCCGCGATCTGCGGCCCGAGGTCGCGCCAGCTCAGGCCGACGAAGACCTTCAGGGGCGCGAGCGCGTCCGAGCTCGCGAGCAGCCGGTCGACGAGCGGCGTGGGCTCGGCGCACGCCTGGCTCCACACGACGCCGTCCCCGGGCCGGATCGGCCCGAGGTCGGTCCCGTCGGCGGAGAGCTCGACCGGCTCGCGCACTCAGACCCGCTGGATGATCGTGCCGGTGCCGAGGCCGCCGCCGCAGCACATCGTCACGAGGCCGAGCTCCTGGTCGGTGCGCTCGAGCTCGTGCAGGAGCGTCGCGAACAGGCGCGTGCCGGTCTCGCCGACGGGGTGGCCGAGGGCCATCGCGCCGCCGTTGACGTTCGTCTTCCCGAGGTCGGCCTTCAGCTCCTTCTCCCACGCGAGGACGACGGACGCGAACGCCTCGTTGACCTCCATCAGGTCGAAGTCGCCGATCGTGAGACCCGTGCGGCTGAGCAGCTTGCGGGTCGCCGGGATCGGGCCGGTCAGCATGATGATCGGGTCGACGCCGACGGTCGTCTGGTCGACGACGCGGGCGCGCGGGGCGAGCCCGTACTTCTCGGCGGCGGCCCGGCTGGCGACGAGCACCGCGGACGCGCCGTCGGAGAGCTGCGACGAGTGGCCGGCGGTGATCCTGCCGTTCTCGGGACGGAAGGGCGTCTTCAGCTTCGCGAGCCCCTCGACGCTGGTGTCCGGCCGGATGCCCTGATCGGTCGCGGCGGGACCGTGGGGCGTCTCGAGGACGACGATCTCCTTCGTGAAGCGCCCCTCCTCCGTCGCCTGGTGGGCGCGACGGTGGGACTCGACGGCGAGGTCGTCCATCGCGGAGCGCGAGATCTCCCAGCGGTCGGCGATGAGCTCGGCGCTCTCGCCCTGGCCGACGAACGCATAGCGGTCCTTCAGCTCCTGCGGCCACGGGTCGCCGTAGAGCTTCTGGACCTCGAGCGGCGACCCGATCGGCACGTGCTGCATGTGCTCGACGCCGCCGGCGATCACGAGGTCGTGGCTGCCGGATGCGACGAGGCCCGCGGCGTACGCGACGGCCGACTGGGCCGAGCCGCAGCGCCGGTCGATCGTGATCGCGGGGACCTCGGCGGGGTACCCCGCCTGCAGCCACGCGTTGCGGGCGATGTTGCGGCCCTGCTCGCCGAACGGGGCGGTGCAGCCGACGATGATGTCCTCGATGTCGCCGGCCGGGATGCCGGTGCGCTCGAGGAGCTCGGTGTAGCAGGCGCCGAGGAGGACGTTCGGGTGCGTGTCCCGGAAGATCCCCTTCTCGGCGTGGGAGCGGCCGATCGCCGTGCGGGTGGCCTCGACGACCAGGGCCTCGCGGCCGTTCTCGAGGAACGGGCTCGTCACGTCCGCCATCAGATCACGGTCCCGCCGTCGACGGTCACGACCTGACCGGTGATGTACGCCGCGTCGTCGGAGGCCAGGAACGCGTACGTCCCGGCGACCTCGGCCGGCTCGGCCCAGCGCCCGAGCGGGATGCGCTCGAGCTGCTTCTCCGCGAACTTCGGGTTCGTGCGGACGGTCTCCGTCATCGCGGTCGCCGCCAGCGGGGCGACGGCGTTGGCGGTGATCGACTTGCGCGCGAGCTCCTTGGCCAGCGACTTCGTCAGGCCGATCAGGCCGGCCTTCGCCGCGGCGTAGTTCGCCTGCCCGATCGTGCCGACGAGCCCGGCGGCCGACGTCGTCGTGAGGATCCGGCCGGTGCCGTCCTCCGGCAGGTGCGGGAGCGCGGCCTGCGTGACGCGGTAGGTGCCGGTGAGGTGGACGTCCAGCACGGACTGGAAGGCCTCCTCCTCCATCTTCTTGAACATGGCCGGGCGGCTGTTGCCCGCGATGTTCACGACGATGTGGATGTGGTCGCCGAGCTTCGCGGCCTCGGCCACGGCGGCGGCGACCTGCGCGGTGTCGGCCACGTCGGCACCGATGCCGACGGCGCCCTCCAGCTTCGACGCGACCGCCTTGGCGGCGGCCTCGTCGCGGTCGACGACGGCGACGAGCGCGCCCTCCTCGGCCAGGCGCATGGCGACGGCGGCGCCGATGCCGGCGCCCGCTCCGGTGACGAGCGCGACGCGCCCCTTCAGGCCCCGCACCTCAGTAGCTCCGCGGGAGGCCGAGGACGTGCTCGGCGACGTAGTTGAGCACCATCTCCTGCGGCAGCGGCGCGATCTTCAGGAGGCGGGCCTCCTTGTAGTACCGCTCCACGTGGTACTCGCGGGCGTAGCCGAAGCCACCGTGCGTCTGGATCGCGCGGTCCGCGGCCTCGGTCCCGGCCTCCGAGCAGAGGAACTTCGCGGAGTTCGCGTAGAGGGCGGCGTCCTTCGCGCCCGCGTCGTAGGCCCACGAGGCGCGGCGCAGGACGAGCTCGGCGGCGTCGAGCCGCATCCGCGAGTCGGCCAGCGGGAACGCGACGCCCTGGTTCTTGCCGATCGGCCGCCCGAAGACGACGCGGTCCTTCGCGTACTGCGTGGCGCGGCGCAGGGCGGCGCGCCCGAGCCCGAGCGCCTCCGCGGCGATCAGGATGCGCTCCGGGTTCAGGCCGTCGAGCAGGTACTTGAAGCCCTGGTCCTGCTCGCCGACGAGATCCTCGACCGGGATCTGCAGGTCGTCGATGTAGAGCTCGTTGGAGTCGACGGCCTCGCGGCCCATCTTCGGGATCGTGCGGATCTCGATCTGGTCGCTCTTGACGTCCGTGAGGAAGAGCGACATCCCGTCGGTCTTCTTCGTGCAGTCCTCGAGCTTCTTCGTGCGCGTCAGCAGCAGGACCTTGTCCGAGTGGACGGCCTTGGAGATCCAGACCTTGCGGCCGTTGACGGTGTAGTGCTTGCCGTCGTCGTTGAGCTTCGCGAACGTCTTCGTGGCCGTCGTGTCGAGGCCGGCGTCGGGCTCCGTCACGCCGAAGCAGACGTGCATGCTGCCGTCGACGATCTTCGGCAGCAGGCGCTGCTTCATCTCCGGCGACCCGTGCTTGATCACGGGGTGCATGCCGAAGATCATGCCGTGGATCGTGGAGGCGCCGTTCATGCCGGCGCCGGAGGCCGCGATCTCCTCGAGCAGGATCGAGGCCTCGGTGATGCCGAGACCCGAGCCGCCCTGCTCCTCCGGCACGCAGATGCCGAGCCAGCCGGCGTCCGCGATCGCCTTGTAGAAGTCGAACGGGAACTCGTGCTTGCTGTCCTTCTCGAGCCAGTACTCGTCGTCGAACGGCGCGACGAGCTCGCGCACGGCGGCGCGGATGGTCTCCTGCTCTTCGGTCAGTGCGAAATCCATGGTCTCTCCCGTGCTCCCACGATGTGAACGATCGTTAGCGCGACTGTATCCGATCGCCGCGCGCCCTGGGAGGTACGCGGCAGGCCCCGGGGACGGACGTTGCAGGAACGCACAACGCCCGACCCCGGTGAACCATCGTTCGCGCTGGCTCAGCCCTGTGCGGCGAGCGTCTTCCCGAGCGCGAGCAGGTTCTCGCGCGTCTCCTGCTCCTCGTCCGCCGAGAGCTTGAAGCTCGGCGGGTAGATGATCAGGTGGTCCAGCACGCCGTCGTAGCGGCGCAGCTTCTCGGTGACCTCGGCGGCCGTGCCCGACAGCGTCATCGCGTCGACCATGTCGTCGGTCACCGCGGCGAGCATCGCGTCGTGGTCGCCCTCCGCGAACGCCGCGCGGATCGCCTGCGCCTCGGCCTGGAAGCCGTTGACCTCGAGGACGTAGTCGTACGTCTTCGGGGCCGAGTAGAACGCGAGCTGGCCCTTCGCGCGGCGGCGGGCCTCCTCCGGGTCGTCGTGCACCGACGTGATGACGACGGTCGAGAGCTCGACGTCGTCGGGCGAGCGGTCCCGCTTGGCCGCGCCCTTCGCGATCTCGGGATGGACGATCTCCTGGAGGTACTTCACCGAGAACAGCGGGTGGCCGAGGAAGCCGTCGGACACCCGCCCGGCGGTCTCGACCATCCGCGGGTTCACGCCCGCCGTCCAGACCGGGATGTCGGTCCGCAGCGGCACGCCGACGTCGGCGGTCGCCTTGAGCTTCAGGTGGTAGAAGCGGCCGTCGTGGTCGACGTTGGCCTCGTGCAGCTTCCAGAGCTTGCGCAGGAGCGGGATCAGCTCCTCCAGGCGCGTCGCCGGCCCGGACGGGTCGACGCCGTGCCAGTCCTCCATCATCCGGCGCGTCCCGGTGCCGAGGCCGAGGACCAGGCGGCCGTCGGAGATCTCGTCGAGGTCGCGCGCCTCGGCGGCGAGCACGACCGGCGAGCGGCCGACGGCGTAGGCGATGCCCGACCCGACGCGGAGCGACGACGTCTCGTGCGCCATCGACGCGAGCGTGATCGTCGCGGAGCGGTTGTAGAACTCGGACGTCCAGGCGGTGCCGAAGCCGTTGTCCTCGGCGATCTTCGCGGAGGCGGCGACGGACCGGACGTTGCCGGCGAGCAGGGAGAGGCCCAGCGTGGGCTTGGCGGCGGTCACTTGCCGAACTCCGGCCGGCGCCGCTCGACGAAGGCCTTCAGGCCCTCCTTCGCCTCGCCGTCGCGGAAGAGGGTGTTCTCCTCGTCCGCCTCGTAGGCGATGCCCTCGGGCAGCGGCAGGTCGAACGCCGCGTCGACGCAGCGGACGGCGGCCTCGAGCGCGGGCCGCGAGGAGCGCGACAGCGTCTTCGCGATCTCGAGCGCGGTGTCGAGCGGGTCGCCGTCGACGAGCCGGTCGGCGAGGCCGATCCGCACGGCCTCCTCGGCCGGCACCTGGCGGGCGGTCAGGATGATGTCGAGCGCGCGGCCGCGACCGACGAGCCGCGGCAGGCGCTGCGTGCCGCCGGCGCCGGGGATCAGGCCGATCTTGACCTCGGGCAGGCCGAACTGGGCCTGCGGTCCGGCGACGCGGAGCGCGCATGCCATCGCCAGCTCGCAGCCGCCGCCGAGGGCCAGGCCGTCGACGGCGGCGATCGCGATGCGGGACGGGTCGGCGATGCGGTCGAGCCCGCCGCGCAGCGCGTCGCCGTAGCCCTCGAAGCCGGCTTGGTCGGTGTCGACCATGAACTTGATGTCCGCGCCGGCGGCGAAGAAGCCCTCGATCTCGGAGGCGAAGATCAGGACCTTGCCCGGGGCGTCGCGGTCGGCCACGTCGAGGGCCTCGCCGATCCCCTCGATGATCGGGAAGCCGAGCGCGTTGGCCGGCGGGCGCTTCAGCGTGATCACGAAGGCGTGCTCCGTGTCCTCCCAGTGGACGACCTTCTCGGCGGTCTGTTCAGTCATGCCTCGTGCTCCTCGTCTTCGGTGGCGCGGGCGGACGGCCCTGCGGCGTGCGGTCTTCGATGGGCAAGGTGGTGGTGGCTCAGCGGGCGGCGTAGCGCGGCGGGCCGTCGTCGGTGGTCGTCGTCGCCGCGCCCTCGTCGACGAGCTGGTCGAGCGTGCCGAGCACGTCGCAGAGCCCGAAGAACGGGTGCGACCGGCCGTTCGGGGCGACCCGGAGCCGGAGCTCGCCGGCGCTGCCGGGCCCGCGGGCGACGAGCTCGGCCAGGAGGCGCTCTGCGGCGGCGTCGTGCTCGGCGAGGCGCCGGTCGACGTTCGCGACGATGTCGGGCACGACGTCGCCGTGGCCGGTGAGCGCGACCGCGGCACCGAGCCCGCGCGTGCGACGGAGCGACGCCCGGAGGTCGAGCAGCGCGCTGCCGCGGGCCGTGACGCTGCGCTCGCCGGCGATCGCGGCGGGGGACGCCGGGTCGGGCAGGCCGAGCGGCGCGGCTCCCGGCAGCGGCGGATGGATCACCGGCACGGGCGGGTGGCCGTCGAGCAGGTGGTCGCCGACGAGCAGCGTCCCGCGCTCGCGGTCGTGGAGCACGAGGTCCGACGGGGAGTGGCCGGGCCGGTGGTGGACGTGGAGCGTCCGGCCGGCGAACTCGAGGACGTCGCCGTCGGCGACCGTGCGGACGTCGGGCGCCTCCGACGCGAAGCCCCGGGTGTCGGGGCGGGCGGCCCACCAGCCGAGGACGGTGTCCTCGGACGTGCCGTGGTGGCGCATCAGATCGCGGTCGAAGCGCTCCTCGCGCAGGGCGGACGCGGGCCCGTCCGCGAGGTACGCGTCCATCCCGGTGAAGCCCACGACCTCGGCGCCGCTGATCGCGGCGAGGGGTCCGGCGAGGCCCATGTGGTCGAGGTGCTGGTGCGTGACGACGATGCGGCCGACGTCCGCGAGCCCGTGGCCGCGCTCGGCCAGGAGGGACCGGAGCTGCAGCAGCGTCGTCCCGGTGTTCGCGCCGGTGTCGACGAGCGTCAGCGGATCGTCCTCGATCAGCCAGACGTTCACCGGGCCGACGAGGAACGGGGTGTCGACCCGGAGCAGGCCGATCCCCTCGGCCACCGGGGGATCGGTCGACGCCGCAGATCGGGAGGGACGTGGGCTCACGTGCATGGAAGGCGGGGAGGCGGCCCTCCCGGGTGCCCCGGGCCTCGCCGCAGTCCGACGCGGCACCGGCCCGAGACGCCCGGGGTGGGGCCCGGCCCGGTTCGTCAGCCGGCCATCGTCAGGCCGCCGGAGACCGACAGCGTCTGCCCGGTGACGTACCCGGCGGCGTCGCTGGCGAAGTACGTGACGGCGCCGGCGATCTCCTCCGGCTTGCCGAGGCGCTTCATCGGCACGCCCTTGACCATCGCGCCGAGGACGGCCTCGGCGTTCTCGGCGGCCTCGACGGTCTCGCGCAGCATCGGCGTGTCGGTCGGGCCGGGGCAGACCGTGTTGGCCGTGATGCCCTTGCGTGCGTTCTCGCGGGCCAGGGTCTTGGTGAACCCGATCAGCCCGGCCTTGGCGCCGGAGTAGGTCGACTCCAGCGAGGAGCCGACGCGGCCGGCGTCGGAGCCGATGTTGATGACGCGGCCCCACTTCTGCTCCAGCAGGGTCGGCAGCGCGGCGTGGATCACGCGCAGCGGACCGTGGAAGTTGATGTCGACGACCCGCTGGCGGAAGGCCTCGTCGTGCGCGGTGAACGGCTTGAGGTCGTCCCAGCCGGCGGCGTTGACGACGATGCCGACGGGGCCGAGCTTCTCGTTCGTCTCCGCGATCGCGGCGATCACGGACGCCTCGTCGGTGACGTCGAGCTGGACGGCCAGGGCGGTGCCGCCGGCGGCCTCGATCGCCTTCACGACGTCGGCCGCGAGCTCCGTGCGCAGGTCGGCGACCGCCACCTTGTGTCCGGCCTTCGCCAGGTCGATCGCGATGGCCTCGCCGATGCCGCGGGCACCACCGGTGACGAACGCGGTCCGAGTCTCTCCGTTGCTCATGGCGCCACCCTACACAAACCGTGAACGATCGTTTACGTCCGTCCGGTGCCCCTTGGAGCGATCGCCAGCGGGGGGCCACCGGACGACCGTCGAGCGTCCCCGCCGACCGTCCGTCCACGCGCACACCTGGTCCGACGACCCGGGCCGATCTCCGGGCGGTGCCCCCCACGCCCCCCACCTCCGACCGGCCCGCGGGGACCGACGCCGGACACACGCTGGTCGAGGTGCTCGTCGTCAGCGCCGTCCTGGCCGGGGTGGTCGTCGCGATCCTGAACGTCCTGGACACCGCCGCCCGGACCGTGCCGCGCGACGTCGAGTGGACGCACGCGGTCGCGGAGAGCCGGACGGGGCTGCACCGGATGGTGCGGGAGCTGCGGCAGGCGTCGGTGATCAACGGCGCAACCCCCAACCGGATCGACTTCGAGACCACGATCGACGGGGTGACGCGCCGGGTCATGTACGCCTGCGACGTGGCAGGGACGAGCGGGGACCTGCGCCGCTGCGTCCGACTGGAGGCCGCGGCGGGCGCGGTGCTGCCGGGGCTCAGCACCGGAGAGACGGTGGTCGACCGGCTCCGCAACGGGACGGCGGCCGACCCGTCCTTCGCGTTCACGCCCGACGCGATCGCGCCGCGCTACGTGACCGCCCGCCTCCTGGTCCCGTCGACCGGGATGCGCCGCGACGACGGCCGCGGCCACGACGTGGTCCTCGAGGACGGCGCGGAGCTGCGCAATCAGGACCTCGGACGATGAGGAGGTCGCGCGAGCAGGGCTTCACGCTGGTGGAGACGCTCGTCGCGATCACCGTGCTGGCCGTCGGGATGCTCGCCACGGCGACGGTCTACGACGGCTCCCGGGGACTGACCGGCGTCGCGGAGCGCACGTCGGTGATGGCGCACCGCGCGCAGGCGGAGATCGAGCGGATCCAGGCGCTGGGGTGGTCGCACGTCGCGCTGTCGGGCACGCCCGTGCCGTCGACGGACCCCGCGGATCCCGCGTCGATGCTCGCGGGCGGCTCGCCGCCGCGCCTGCGTCCGGACCGCCGCGCGCCGGCGGCCACGGAGCCGCTGGTGATCGACACCACCGACGGCGGCGTGTCCCCGACCTCGCGCACCTGGAGCGACGGGCGCCTGACCGGCCGCGTCTGGTCGTGGGTCTCATGGCGCGAGGACCCCCGCTGCGGGGCGGGGTGCACGGCGGCGCGCGGCGGCAGGCGGGTCACGGTGGTGGTGACGGTCGACGGCACCGGGCACGGCCGAGGGCCGCTCGTCACCTCGGTCGTGCTCACCGACCCGAACGCGGCGCCGGCCGGCGCGATGGCGAACGGGGCCCGCAACCCGCTGAGCGACCCGGCGACCGTCTGCGTCTCGGCGTCCGGCGCCGACGTCCCGTGCAGCCGGTCGATCGGGACGGGCAGCGCGACGAGCTGGTTCCTCTACGACACGCCGGCGAAGTCCGGCGACGAGCGCATCGCCGTCACCGCCGACCACGCCCTGCACCAGACGGTCCTGGGGACGGGCCTCTGCACGCTCGTCGCGCTCCTCGGCTGTCCGGTGCCCGACCTGATGGGCGACGAGCCGCCGCCGTCGGGCACGACCGTCCCGCCGCTCCTGGACCGGTCGTCCGGCACCACCGGCTCGGAGGCGAGCGGCGGACGGGTCCTGCGCGTCGCCGACACGAGTTGCGCCACCACGCCGACCGCGGACAACGCGCGGAGCGCCCGGTGGGTCACCCCGGCCCAGCCGTCGGGCGAGACCCTGACGGGCGAGGGCGGGATGACGCTCTACACGCGGACCCGCACCGGCGTGGCCGCCCGGGTCGTCCTCTGTCTCCAGCTGGCCGTCGCGCCCGGACCGGTCGGCGACCTCCTGACCCTGCCGCCGACGGTGCTGGCGACCGTCACCTACGAGCTGTCCGCCTGGCCGGCGGTGATGACCCCGGTCTCGTTCTCGTTCTCCGTCCCCGGCGCCGACCTCGTCGTCGCCGCCGGGAAGCGGGTCGCCGTCCGTGTCTGGCTGGCCGCGTCGTCGGCGTCCGACGTCGTCATCGCCTACGACCACCCGTCGATCCAGTCCGTCCTCCAGCTCAACGTCCGATGACCCGCGACCGGCACGACGACCGCGGGTCCGCCCTGATCGCGGCGATCGGCTCGCTGCTCGTGATGTCGCTGCTCGCCGGCCTGGCGCTGCAGGCCGCGACCGGCGCCTCGTCGTCGGCGACCGCGGACGCCCGGCGGCAGCAGGCGCTGCAGGCTGCCGAGGCGGGACTCCAGACCGCGGCGTTCCGCCTGAACATGCTCCAGCCGGGCGCGGACCGCTGCATCGCGGCGGCGGTCGAGGTCCCCGTGGGCGGCCTCTGCGGCGCGTCGCCGGCGGAGGCCCTCGGCAACGGAGCGTCGTTCTCGTACCGCACGACGCCGGCGCTCGCGGGCAGCGCCTCCTGCGCCGGGCTGACCGTCCGCGCCCAGACCGCGCTCCAGCAGCGGTGCATCACCGCGACCGGGACCGTCGACGGCGTCGTCCGGCGCACCCAGGCGCGGGTCGCGGCCTACGCGTCGACCCCGCTGTTCCCGGTCGCCGGCCTGCTCGGCCTCAGGTCGGTCGACCTCACCGGCAACGTCCAGATCCCGGACAGCACCGCAGCCACCAACGGCGTCCTGACCGTCACCGGCAACGTCGAGACCGCCGGCACCGTGCTCGGTCCGGCCGGATCGACGCGCCCGACCGGGAACGTGTCGATCACGCCCGTCGTCCGGCGGACCGCCGCGGAGGGGCCGTTCGTCCTCGCGCCGGTCGCCCCCGGCGCGTCGGCGACGAGCAACGACAACGGTCGGATCGCGAACGGCCTGCGGACGCCCCCGGTCGCCCCGTACGACGCGGTCTCATCGGGCTCGGGCCTGACCTACGATGCGGCGACCCGGGCGCTGCGCGCGGTGGGCAACGCGACGCTCACGCTCGGCGGCGGGATCTACAACTTCTGCAGCGTCTCGATCACCGGCAACTTCACCCTCGTGATCGCGGCGGGCGCCAAGGTCTCGATCTACGTCGACTCGCCCGACGACCCGAACTCCGGCTGCCCCGCCGGCTCGGGCGGCTTCGCGGTCACCGGCAACTTCTCCTCCGGATCGGCGGGCAGCGACCCGACCGCGCTGCAGCTCTACGTCTACGGCACGAACGACGGCCAGGGACGGGTCGCGATCACCGGCAACTCGGCGCTGCGCGCGGCGATCTACGCGCCGCAGTCGACCGTGGCGATCACCGGCAACGCGAAGGTCGTCGGAGGGGTCGCCGCCGGCGCGGTCACGATGACCGGCAACGGCTTCCAGTGGGACGGACGCGCCGGCGCGCTCCAGGCCGGCAGCACCGGGCTCTGGTATCGCACCGCGTGGCGGGAGTGCCCGGACACCGGGGCCTGCTGAGCGGGGCGTTCGGGTGCCCGGACGCCGGGGCCGGGAAGCAGGACGACCGGGCACGGCCCGGGATACGGCGCGTCCCCGCCAGGCGCGCGCCGACGCGCCACCGCGCGGCGGACGGCGTCGCGACCCGCCGATCGGCCCGACCCGGCACCGCGACGTGCCCCGGCGTGCGATCCTCGGTACATGCTGACGTCGCTGGTCGCGCACCCCACGGTCCTCGCGCTGGCCGGCCGCGGCTCGAGCGGCTTCAGCGGCGGCCGCTCGAGCGGCGGGGGCTTCAGCGGCGGCGGGAGCGGCCGCGGCTACGGCGGCGGCGGGTTCTTCTTCATCGGCGGCGGCTCCGGTGGCGCGATCATCCTCGTGATCATCGTCGTCGCGGTGATCCTGTTCTACGTCGTGCCCCGCATCCTCAAGGCGGCCGACAAGGGCGCGACGGCCCAGAAGAAGCGGGCGACCGCACGGGAGCGCGAGGCCCGCGAGGCCGCGATCCTCCCCGCCGCGCTGGAGGCCGCCATGGAGGACTCGGCCTTCGACCCCGACGACATCCGCGCCGCCGCCTCGGGCCTCGTGATCGACACGCAGGAGGCCTGGGACACCCGCGACCGCGAGCGCCTGAAGCACCTGGTCGGCCCCGACCTCCTGCGCGAGTGGACCCGCCGCCTGGACGACTTCGACCGCCGCGGGTGGCACGCACACGCCGGCGTCAGCGAGGCCCCGATCGTGAAGATCGTGGGCATCACCAACCGCGAGGGCGAGGACGAGGACCAGGTCGTCGTCCACATCAAGGCCCGCGCGCAGAGCTGGGTCGAGACCCGCCGCGGCGAGACGCTCTACGAGGACGGCGCGTCGGGGCCCGAGGTCACGCTCTCGCAGTACTGGACCCTCGGCCGCCGCGAGGGCCGCTGGATCCTCGTCTCGATCGAGGAGGAGGGCGAGGGCGACCACAACCTGAGCGCCCCGGTCCTCGCCCGTCCGGACGCCGACCCGCTGCTGTCGGACCGCGTCCGCACCGAGATGGCCGCCGCCGACACCGCGGGCGACGCCGTCGCGGTCGCCGAGCTCGTCCCGGCGGAGATGAGCGACGACGCCCGCACCGTCGCGATGGACCTCTCGCTCGTCGACGACCGCTTCAGCCCCGACGTCCTCACCGCCGCCGTCCGTGCCGCGGTCGGCGCGTGGACGACCGCGATCGACGGCAGCGACGACCAGCTCGAGCGCCTCGCCACCCCCGACGCCGTGCAGCGCCTCCTCTACGGCGGCGACGACAAGATCCGCACCGTCGTCCGCGGCCCGCGGATCGACGAGGTCGTCATCGACCGCGTCGACGGCTCCACGGCGCCGCCGCGGATCGAGGTGTCGGTGCGGCACCACGCCCGCTGGTACCGCGAGGACCGCGACACCCAGGCCGTCGTGGAGGGCTCCCGCACCAAGGAGGTCGCCCGCGCCGAGCGCTGGACCTTCCGCCTGGACGACGACGCCGAGCGGCCCTGGCTGCTCGTCGGCGTCTGAGCGACGCAGAGGCCGGGTCGCGGGGCGGCGGGGACGGGCCGGCGGGGCGGTCAGTTCCGGTCGGATACCGACCATCCCTGACCGCGGCACCACCGCCGCACGGCCGCGGCCCGCAGCACGGTCAGTTCCGGTCGCATACCGACCATCCCTGACCGCGACACCACCGCCGCACGGCCGCGGCCCGCAGCACGGTCAGTTCCGGTCGCATACCGACCATCCCTGACCGCGACGCCACCCGCCGCCGCGACTCCGACGACCGGCCCGCGGGCCCCGCCGCCGCCGGTCAGCCCGGCGGGGCCGGTGCGGTCGTCGTCGTGCCGGTCGGCGACGCGGGGGCGCCCCGCACCTCGACGAGCTGCTTCTCGCCCGTCGAGACGCGCCAGTCGGAGTCGATCTTCCCGCCGACGGTGTCCTGGTTGGCCTGCGTGTCCTCGTCGAGCGCCGCGCCGGACAGCCGGACGAGGTCGAACGTCAGGGCCGGGTTGTCGCCGCGGCGGGCGCTGACGCGCGCGCGGTCCGCGGACTGCGACAGCACGTCGAAGGTGAGGTCCGTCGTCGCGCGGCCGGCGTCGTCGGTGGAGACGTAGGGGCCGGGCATCGAGCTGACCGACGCGTTCAGCGCCTGCCGGCAGGAGCCCGCGAGCCCGTCGGCGAGCCGGTCGCGCGCCGCCTGGGTCAGCAGCGAGCACGCGCGCTGGCCGTTGGCCTGCGAGATCGACGCGTTCAGGAGCTGCGCGACGGCCGAGCGCGGATCGTCGGGCCCGAACTTGCCGGCCTGCCCGCAGCCGACCGCGCCGAGGGCGGCCGCGACGGCCAGCGCGAGGCCGGACGCCCGGAGCGCACCGCGACTCACGCGAGGAACTCCAGGATCTCGCCGACGGGACGCCGGTCGGGGACGCGGACGTCCTGCCGGAGCGGCCCCAGGTGGATCAGGCCGAGCGCGGCCTCGTCGTCGCCGAGGCCGGCGGCGGCCCGCCCGGCGGGGTCGAGCAGCACCGCGGGCGTGCGCCAGTAGCCGGCGAGCCCCCGGGCGTGGGCGGCCAGCAGCAGGCCGTAGACCGCGGCGGCCGCGGCGTCGCGGTCCTCCTCCGCGACCCGCGGGTCGGGGTCGACGACGACGGACGCGACGATCAGCGTGGGCGCCCGGTCGAGCTTCTTCGCGGCGTCGGCGGGGCCCGCCGCCTTCAGGGCGGCGAGGGTCTCCGGCCCGACGACCCGGAACCGCCACGGCTCGGTGAGGTGGTGATTCGGGGCCCAGGCGGCCAGCTCGACGAGCTCGGTGACGACCTCCGCGGGCACGGGCTCCGTGCCGTAGGCCTTGTGCGTGCGGCGCGTGCGCAGCGCCTCCTCGAGCCCGAGGGGCGGCGTGCTCACGCAGCGCCGTCCTCGTCCTCGCCGTCGTCGGCGTAGAGCGACTCGCGGGCCAGCTCGTTGCCCTTCGCGTCGAGCACGGCGATCTCGAGCGTGTCGCCGAAGTAGTCGTCGGGCGCCAGGAGGGTGAAGCGGTCGTCGCGGATGTCGCAGCGGTCGACGATCGTGCCGTCGAGCTCGGCGATCGCGGAGGCGGCCTTCGCCACCAGCGGGCGCCCCCACACGAGGGTCATCGCGGCGGTGTCGCCGTTGCCGCGCCAGGAGCCCACGACCTCCTCGCAGAGGTCGATCTTCCAGTCCGCGTTGTCCTCGGCGAGCTCGCCGGTGACCTGAGCGTCGCCCTCGAACTGCGTCGGCTCGCTGCCGTCCGCGTCCGCGGGGATGAAGCGCGTGAATCCGTAGGCCTCGAGGCCGGTGCTGGTGCGCGTGGTGATCGGGATGAACGTGCGCCCGTGCCAGGTGCGGTCGGGGTAGAACGCGAGCTCGCCGGGCTCGCCGATCCCGTCGGCCTCCGACTCCTCCTCGGGGTCGGGCTCGAGGCCGTCGACGGCCTCGAGGAACGCCGTCCCGAGGCGCTCGGCGAAGCGGCCGTACGGCGCCGGGTCCTGCGGCGGCTCGGCGGCGAAGCGGGGCAGGAAGCGCTCGAGATCCGGCATGCCGCGGAGTGTAAGGGGCCGCCGGTCCGCGCCGCCGAACCGGGCGGCACGGCGCTCTGCGGGTTCCCGGTGCGCCGTCGCGATCCGGACCCGGGACGCACCGGGCGGGGCCCGCACCCCGCCCGTCAGGCGTCGGCGACGATCTCCTCGACCGGGCGCTCGTCCGCGCGGTCCCGTCGGCGGGCGCCGGGCTCGGGGACCGGGACGGCCTGCAGCAGGGCCTTCGTGTACTCGTGCTGCGGGTCCTTGTAGAGCGTGTCCGAGTCCGCCAGCTCGAGGATCCGGCCCGCGTACATCACCGCGACGCGGTCGCACATGTACCGGACCACCGAGAGGTCGTGCGCGATGAACAGGAGCGACAGCCCGAGGTCGCGCTGGAGCCGGCGCAGCAGGTTCAGCACCTGCGCCTGGATCGAGACGTCGAGCGCGGAGACCGGCTCGTCGGCGATCAGCAGCTTCGGCTCGAGCGCGAGGGCGCGGGCGATCCCGATGCGCTGCCGCTGGCCACCGGAGAACTCGTGCGGCAGGCGGTTGTAGTGCTCGGGGTTCAGGCCGACGAGGTCCATCAGCTCCTGCACGCGCCTCTGCCGCGCCTTGGCGTCCTTCGCGATGCCGTGGACGAGGAGCGGCTCGCCGATCGCCCCGCCGACCGTGTGCCGGGGGTTCAGCGACGAGTACGGGTCCTGGAAGACCATCTGCACGTCGCGCCGGAACGGCAGCAGCGCCTTGCGCTTCAGCGTCGCCACGTCCTGCCCCTCGAAGCGGATCGCGCCGGACGTCGGCTCCTCGAGCCGGCAGATCATCCGGGCGGTCGTCGACTTGCCGCAGCCGGACTCGCCGACCAGGCCGAACGTCTCGCCGCGGCGGACGTCGAAGTCGATCCCGTCGACCGCGTGGACCGCGTCCTTGCCGAGGACGTTCCCGCCGAAGGTCTTGCGGAGGTCGCGGACCTCGAGGATCACGTCGGCGTCCGACGGCGGCGGGCGGCGGGGCGGCGGCAGCTCGGCGGCGGGGGGCGGGGCCGGCACCTCGTCGACCGGCACCGTCGCACCGTCGCCGGGGGCCGGGGCCGGGGCCGGGGCCGGGACGTCAGACTGC
>NZ_KI912613.1:911102-945820 GCF_000519325.1 Patulibacter minatonensis DSM 18081
GGGCCGGGGCCGGGGCCGGGACGTCGGACTGCGGACCGGTGCCGCCGACGGACCCGGCGGCCGGTGCGGCGTCGGACGTCGTCGCGGCCTCCGGGGGCGTCGCGGCCGGATCCGGCTCGCCGGGCGTCGGCTGCTCGGGGCTCATGCGGCCGTCCCCGTCGTCGGGACGCCCGCGGCGAGCGCGGCCTGCTCGGGCGACTCGCCGGCGGCGAGCGCGCTCCAGATGCGGGTGCCCTGCTCCTCGTCCATGTCGCAGCGCACCAGGTGCTCGGGATCGGACCCGACCGGCGTGAGCGCCGGGTCCTCGGTGCCGCAGCACCGCGCGGCGTAGGCGCACCGGGGCTGGAACGCGCAGCGCCCCGTCGGGTGGATCAGGCTCGGCGGCCGGCCCTCGATCGGCACGAGGTCGACGTCGCGCGGCAGGTCGAGCCGCGGGATCGAGCGCAGGAGCCCCCACGTGTACGGGTGGCGCGGCTGCCGGAAGAGGGTCTTCACCGGTGCGCGCTCGACGATGCGGCCGGCGTACATCACGGCGATGTCGTCGGCGATCTCCGCCACGACGCCGAGGTCGTGGGTGATCATCACGACGGCCATCCCGAGCTCGGCCTGCAGGCGCTGCAGCAGCGCCAGGATCTGGGCCTGGACGGTGACGTCGAGCGCGGTCGTCGGCTCGTCGGCGATCAGGAGCTTCGGGTCGTTGGCCAGCGCCATCGCGATCATCACGCGCTGGCGCATGCCACCGGAGAACTCGTGCGGGTAGTCGTCGACCCGCTGGTGCGGCCGCGGGATGCCGACGAGCCCGAGCAGCTCGATCGCCCGCTCCTTCGCCTGCTTCCGCGAGACGTCGCGGTGCGCCCGGATGCCCTCGGTGATCTGCGATCCGACCCGGTAGAAGGGGTGCAGGGACGACAGCGGGTCCTGGAAGATCATCGCGACGTCGTCGCCGCGCAGCCGGCGCAGCGTCCGGTCGTCGGCGGTGACGAGGTCGGTGCCGCCGAAGCGGACCTCGCCCGTCACGCGGGCCCCGGCGCGCCGCATCAGGCCCATCAGGGAGAGCATCGTCACCGACTTGCCGGAGCCGGACTCCCCGACGACGCCGAGCACCTTGCCCGGCTCGACGGCGAAGCTCACGCCGGAGACGGCGTGGACGTCGCCGTCCTCGGTGGGGATCGTGACGCGGAGGTCCCGGACGTCGAGCAGCGGGTCGGTCATGCGAGCCTCACGCGGGGGTCGATCAGGGCGTAGACGATGTCGACGAGGATGTTCGCGGCGATGATGAAGAACGCCGCGAAGAGCACCGTGCCCTGGATGACCGGCAGGTTGCTGGCGACGATCGCGTCGTAGGACAGGCGCCCGATCCCCGGGATGTTGAACACCGACTCCGTGAGGACGGCGCCGCCGAGCAGGATGCCGAGGTCGAGGCCGAACGCGGTGACGATCGGGGTGATCGCGGACCGCACGCCGTGGCGGACGACGACCCGCCTCCGGGACAGGCCCTTCGCCTCGGCGGTGCGGAGGTAGTCCTGGTCGAGGACCTCGAGCAGGTTCGCGCGCATCAGCCGGGCGTAGATCGCCGCGAACGAGAGCGCGAGGATGCACCAGGGGACGATCAGCGACGTGAACCACGCCCCGGGGTCCTCGGTCAGCGGCCGGTAGGCCCCGGTGTCCGGGATCAGGTGGATCACCCCGTAGCTCTGGGAGAACAGGGCGAGCGCCACGAGCGCCAGCCAGTAGACCGGCGCGGAGATGCCGAGCAGCGCACCACCCATGACGAGGCGGTCGAAGAAGCTGCGCGGGCGCAGCGCCGAGAGGATGCCGATCAGGACGCCGACGATCAGCCAGATCACCGCAGCACCGGCGGCGAGCGAGATCGTCGCCGGCAGGCGCGACGTGATGGCGTGCGCGACGTCGGCGTTCGTGTCGTAGCTGAAGCCGAAGTCGAAGTGCAGGACGATCTGCTTGATGTAGTGGAAGTACTGCTCGTAGATCGGCCGGTCGAGGAACAGCGTGTGCTTCACGCGGTCGATCTGCGCCTGGTCCGCGCCCTTGCCGGCGCGCTGCGCGGCGGGGTCGCCGGACGGGAGCGCGTAGAAGATGAGGAACGCCAGCATGCTCACGACGAGCAGCAGGAAGACCATCCACACCAGACGGCGGTAGATGTAGCGCGCCGTCGGCGAGACCAGTCTCCGGACGGTCGGGCCGAACACGCGGACGACCACGCGGCCCGGGAGCGTGCGGGCGAACCGGTCCCAGAGGGCCGCGACGGGGGCGAGGAGGCGCGCGAGGAGGCGCACGACGGGAGCGAGCAGACGTGTCATCGGAAGGGTGCCTCGGCGGTCCGGGGCCGTGGGGCCCCGGACCGCGGCGATGCGGGTGGGGGGACTAGCTGCCCAGCGAGGTGTAGGCGAGGTCCCAGACCGAGTTCCAGGACGCGATCACGCCGTGGACGTTCGGGCCCTGGATGTTCGCCTGGGTGTCCCAGAGCCACGGGATCGCCGGGACCTGGTCGGTGATGTCCTTGTCCGCCTGGCCGAGGATCTGGTTCCGCTGCGCCTCGTCAGCGGTCCGCAGGCCCTTGTCGACCTCGGCGTCGATCTTCGGATCGGCGAACAGCGACGGGTTGTTCATGTTCGTCGGCTGGATGCCCTTCTGGGTGAAGACCGGCGAGAGCATCGGGCCGGCGTCCACGAAGTCCGGCAGCCAGCCGAAGTTCGGGCAGCCGTCGATGGTCTGCATCGACTTCACGACCTGGCAGAACTTCTGGTACATCGCGGTGTGCTGGACGCTCTTGACGTTCACCTTGATGCCGATCTTGGCCAGGCTGTTCTTCGCCACCTGGGTGGTCTCACGACCGGGCGACTCGGTGTCGCCGACGAACGTCACGGCCGGACCGGTGTACATCCCGTCCTTGAAGCCGGCCTTCTTCAGGTACGACTTCGCGAGCTCGAGGTCGCCGCTGGCGGACTTCAGGAAGTCAGCGCCCGTGCCGGCCTCGCCACCGGCCTCGTCGAAGCCCGGCGAGCCCGGGAACAGGAAGTGCGTCGCGATCTCGCCGACGAGGTCGCCACCGCGCTGCTTGCGCATCGACTGACGGTCGAGCACCGCGGCCGCGGCCTTGCGGACGTTGAGGTCCGAGAACGGCTTCTTCTTCGTGTTCAGCGCGATGTAGCGGTTGCCCAGCGCACTGAAGGTGATCTGCTTCGGCGACTGGGTCTTGTAGCGCGCGACCGCGTCCTTCGGGGCGGGATCGATGCTGATGGTGTTCTTCGTGTTCTGGACCTGTCGCGCGTTGACCGAGGAGTCGCCGCCGATGGCGACGTCGATCGTGTCGACGTACGCGGGGCGCGGGTCGCCCGCCGCCTTGCCGCCCCAGTTCGGGTTGCGCACGAGCTTCAGCTCGCGGCCGGCCTCGTAGCTCTTGATCATGTACGGACCCGTGAACGCCTGCTTCGTCGGGTCCTGGTCGAACGGGTTCGGCGTCTTCTTGTCCTTCGACTCCGCGTAGGCCCGCGGGATCGGGGAGCTCAGCGGCAGGACCAGCGCCTTGGCGAGCGTGGCTCCCGACGGCTTGTCGAGCTTGAAGACGATCGTCTGGTCGTCCGGGGTCTCGATGCCCGCGACCTTGCCGCCGGTCGCCTTCTCCATGCCGACGACGTCACCGAAGTACGACGTGATGTAGCCGTTGGCGACCGAGGCGGCCTTGCCGCGCTCGATCGCGTACTTGACGTCGTCGGCCTTCACGGTGCCGCCGACCGCCGGCGCGTACTTGATGTTCGGGCGGATCTTGACCGTCACGGTCTTCCCGTCCGCGGAGACCACCGGGTCGCCCGAGGCGATGTCCGGGATGACCTTCGAGCTGTCGGCCGGGTCGTAGGTGTAGAGCTGGCGGTGGACGACCGACGTGATGTTGTAGTCGCCCTGGAAGTACGCGGTCCCCGGGTCGAGGTGCTGGAAGCCCTCGGTCGAGATCACCTTCAGCGCGCCGCCCTTCTTGGCCGCCGGGTCGGGGATGCCGTTGTAGTACGTGCCGTCCTTGACGAGGGCGGGACCGCTCACCTTGTTGGCCGCGGCCACCGAGAGCGCACCGGCGCTCGCGCGGCGCCCGTTGTTGTCGCCGCCGCCACAGGCGGCGAGGCCTACTGCGAGCGCGCCGGCCGTACCGAGCGCCGACAGTCGTCGAACCGTGGGATGCATGGGAACTCCTGCTTTTCGGGGGGATCGAAGGCGCCGGACCTACCGGCGCTTCCGGGGGTTCAGTGCGTCCTGGAGCCCGTCACCGAGGAGGTTGAAGGCCAGGACGGTGAGCAGCAGGGCCAGGCCCGGGAAGAGCATGAACCACCACTGGTCGGTGTTCTTGGACGCGTCGCCGAGCATCTGACCCCAGCTGGATGTGGGGTCCTGGACGCCGACGCCGAGGAACGAGAGGGACGCCTCGAACAGGATGTTCTGCGGGACGAGGACGGTCGAGTAGACGATGATCGGCGCCACGAGGTTCGGCACCAGGTGGCGCAGCATGATCCGCGTGTGCGACGCGCCGATGGAGCGCGCGGCGAGGACGAACTCCTCCTCGCGCAGCGACAGCACCTGCCCGCGCACGATGCGGGCGATGAACGGGAAGCCCGCGATCGCGATGATGATGACCACGACCGGGACGCCCGGGGTGATCAGCCCGCCGAGACAGCCGCTGCCGATGCTGCAGGCCGAGGCGAGGCCGATGCCGAGCATCAGGATCGGGAACGCCAGGAGGACGTCGAGGAGGCGCGAGACGATCGCGTCGACCCAGCCGCGGAAGTACCCGGCCAGCACGCCGACGAGGGTGCCGAGCGTCACCGAGATCGCGGTCGACAGGAGCGCGACGGAGAGCGACACCCGGGCGCCGTAGATCACGCGGCTGGCGACGTCGCGGCCGAGCTGGTCGACCCCGAACGGGTTGATGCTGTTCGGCCCGAGGGGCTCGCCGCCCTCGTTGACGGCCTGCCCGTCCTGGAAGTCCGGTGACGGCAGCCCGAGGACCTGCACGAGCAGCGGCGCGAGGATCGCGACCAGCACGAGGACGCCGATCAGGCCGAGGCTGACGAGCGCGACCTTGTCGCGCTTCAGCCGGCCCCAGAGGATCTGGCGCTGGGAACGTGCGACGTCCGCGGACGCGGCGTCGTCGTCGGTCAGGGGAACGACCGGTGGCTGGCCGGGATCGGCCGTGATGGGGGTGCTCAAGGTGCGCGGTTTCCGGGGGAGAAACGGACGGCGTATGGGTCGCGCAGCAGGGGATGAGGTCCCCGGGGCGCCGTGCGACGTTCACCACCTTGCCACATCCCCCCACCGGTCGGGGGGAACTTCGCGGGCACCGGAATGCGCGATCCGGCGACAGTCGGAAGCCCGCCGATACGCCGTCCGCGCGGCTCTGCGGAACGGGCCGGACGCTCTGTCGCAGGTGCTCCCGCTCAGGTGGTCGGAGCGTCGCGCTCGACCAGCAGCGTGACCGGCCCATCGTTCACGCTGTGAACGGCCATGTCGGCCCCGAAGACGCCCATCTTCGCGTGCAAGTTGGCGCAAAAGCGCTCGTACAGGGGGCGGGCGTGGTCGCCCGGGGCCGCTTGCGACCACGACGGGCGGGTCCCCTTGCGGACGTCGCCGTAGAGCGTGAACTGGCTGACGCAGAGCACCTCGCGGTCCCCGAGCGGCTCGGCCATCCGCCCGTCGGCGTCGACGAAGATCCGGAGCGCCGCGACCTTGTCGGCGACGCGGTCGCAGACGTCCTCGTCGTCGGTGCGCGCGACCCCGAGGAGGATCAGGAGCCCGGGCCCGATCGCCGCGACCTCCTCGCCGTCGACCACGACCGACGCCTCGGTGACGCGTTGCACGAGGGCGCGCATCAGCCGACCGCCGTCACGACGAGGACGCCGACGGTCATGATCGCCGTGGTCCACACGATCGACGCCGCGACGGGCCGGAAGTCGAGGCCGAAGCGGTGCGCGACGAGCATCCCGTTGAGCCCCGACGGCGCCGCGGCCTGGAGGAGCATCCCGGGCGGCAGGTCGAGCGCCACGACCGACGCGACGACCACGATCAGTGGTGCGACGAGCAGCCGCAGGACGATCACGACCCCGACCTCGGGCGGGATCAGGCGCCCGCGGGCGTCGCGCAGGATCGACCCGCCCTCGCCCTGCGCGGAGAGCTGGACGCCGACGACGAAGAAGCCGACGGGCAGCACCGCGACGACGATCACCTGGGCGACGTCGCCCGCCCAGTCCGGGGCGTCCCCCGGGATCGCGAGGCCGGCCAGCGACGCCCAGAGCAGCGGGTTCTTCAGGAACGCCACCAGCCGTCCCGCGCCGGTGGGCTCGCCGACCGCCCCGCCGGTGCCGAACGCGGCGCCGACGGCGAACGCGCCCACGAACAGGGTCGGCTGCCCGACGAGGCTGTCCCACGCGACGGCGGGACCGAGCTCGTGGCCCCCGAGCACGGTGCGCACGAGCGGCAGGCCGAAGTACCCGGTGTTCGTGACGATCACGGCCAGTACGACCGCCCCGACCGTCGCGCGCGGGAGGTGCAGCACCCGCGCGGCGACGAACCAGGCGAGCACGCCGACCGTCCCCATCGCCACGAACCCGGTGAGCAGTCCCGAGATCAGCGTCAGGTCGACGTGCAGACGCGAGACGAGGACGAGGTAGACGGGCGGCAGCACCCACGTCAGGAGCAGGCCCATGGTGTCGCGTGAACGACGCTCGACGGTGTCGTGCCAGCGGCGCTCGGCGCCGATCCCGGCCAGCGTCGCAGCGATCATCACGGCGACGAGGACGGGGAGGCTCACGCCCCGGGGTCCGTTCCCGGTGGGACGTCGGCACGGTCGCGCCGGGCGGGCCGGCCGAGCCGGCGACGGCGGGGCGGCACCACCTCGCGGACCATCCAGACGTGCTCGATGCCGGCCTCGGTGAACGGCCGGCCGACGGGGCGGTAGCCGGCCTTCCGGTAGAGACCCTCGGCGGCGACCTGGGCCGCGAGCCGGAGCTCCTCCGCCCGGATTCCCTGGGCGTACTCCATCGCCCGGTCCAGGAGCTCGCTGGCGATCCCGCGGCCGCGCCACGCCCGGTCGACGGCCACGCGACCGACCTTCACGAGCGGCCCGCTCGACATCAGGCGCAGGGTCCCGACGACCGCGCCGTCCGGGGCGACGGCGATCGCGTGCCGGGCGACGTCGTCGTAGGCGTCGACCTCGGCCTCGCGCGGGACGCCCTGCTCGTCGCAGAACACGCGCAGGCGGAGCGCCTTGGCCTGGCGCAGGTCGCGGGCGTCGCGGACCCAGCGGATCGCGATCGGGGTGTCGGTGCCGATCACCGGGCGGACCCTCCGGTCGGCGCGGTGCCGGTCGTCCGCGACGTCACGCCGAGCCGCGCGAGGTCGCGCTCGACGTCTGCGACGCTGCCGTACTCGGCCGGGCGCACGTCGACGATCCGGCCGTCCCGGTCGATCAGGACGGTGTTCGGGAACGAGAGCCCGGCCTGCAGGTCGCCGCGCTCGATGCGCTTGCCGCGGTCGATCACGTGCGGGTAGACCGTGGGCTGCTTCCGCAGGAACGCGTCGACGGAGGCGCGGGAGCCCTCCGAGATCAGCCCGAGGAAGGCGACGTCCTTCCCGTAGCGCGACGCCGCCGCCCGCAGGACCGGGAACTCACGGACGCACGGCGCGCACTGCGGGAACCAGACGTTGATCAGCACCGGGCGGCCGCGCAGGCCCCGGAGCAGCGCGCGGAAGCGGTCGCGGCCGCGGTCGACGTCGCGCCCGAGGTCGAGCACCGGGACGCCGCCGGACGCGGCCCCGTCGGCGGTGGCGCCGGGGACGTCCCCGGCGTACAGGCGGGCGATCGCGGGCGGCGCGCCGGCCACGTCCGCGCGGGCCTCCGCGAGCGTCGGGACGTGCTCCGGCGTGGTCGCGCCGGTGTCGCTCTGGGCCAGCCCGATCACCAGGGCGATCGCGATCACGACGCCCGCGAGGCCGGCCGCGAGGGCACGGCGGTGGGTGCGCAGACGGGCCATCCGTCCGAAGGGTGCCACAGCGACACGCCCGCCCCGCGCGACCCTCGTCCGGGTGCCGCCGACGGGGTGGGCGTCGCGTCGTGTGATTCAGGTACGATGCGGGCGTCTGCACGAGAGGGACCGACCCGTCCCTCTCCCGGTCCCCCGCAGTCCCGCCTCGTCGGCGACCGGCCGTTCCCGCGGTCCGGTGCTGCCCCGAGAACCTCCCGTTCCCGCTTCCTGCCCTTCATGGCGCAACGACCCTCCGTCGTGGTCTCCGAGGCCACCTCGATCCCCGATCCGGCGGACATCGCCAGGGTCGCCGCGTTTGCGCACGAGCCGTTCGTGTGCGACGGCGAGTCGGCGGACGACGTCCTCGCACCGGGGACCATCCGGCGCCACGCGTTCGAGTTCGCCCGCGCCGAGCTCGACGCCGGCGGGACGGTCCCCTCGCAGAAGTGGCGCCGCCGCTGGTCGCTGCTCCTGGGCCTCGACCGCGCGCTGCACACCGAGACCCCGGTGCTCGCGGACGGGACGACGCTCAACCCGCACCAGATCGACGCCCTGTCCGGCACGTACGCGGCGCTCCTCGCGGACGCCCAGCGGCGGACCCGCGGCATCGGCGCGAGCGACGGCGACGCCCTGCTCCTGTCGTTCGAGGACGACGAGCCGACCGTCCACGACGAGCCGCCGCCGCAGGTCGCCCCCGTCGAGGAGGACGACCCGGAGGACGAGCTCGACGCCGAGGAGCCCGACGACGCGCCGACGGGCGACACCGGCGAGTTCGCCGCCGTCGCCGCCGCCCCGGAGGAGGACGACGAGGACGACGACGCCCAGGGCGGCATGGCGTCCCTCGAGGACGAGCTCGAGGACCTCCCCGACGCGGAGCCCGAGAACGAGTCGGCGCTCTACGACGACGAACAGGACGAGGACGTCGACGAGGACGTCGACGCCGCCGTCCTCGACGACCCCAACGCGCACAAGCGCTTCTGGTTCGAGCACGCCACGGGTGCCGGCAAGACGGTCGCCGCGATGGGCTTCGTCGAGGCCTGCCGCACCGGCGGCGTCCTGATCCTCACCCACCGCCGCAACCTCGTCGACCAGTTCATCGACGAGCTCCAGACCCGCGGCTACGGCGCGCGGCTCTCCAAGCCCCTGCTCGGCGACGCCGACATCGACACCGGGGACTTCGACCCGGCGGCGGGCGGCCCGGTCACGATCGAGACGTACCAGTGGTTCGTCCGCAACGCCGGCCAGATCTCGGGCGCCTACACCGTCGTCATCTGCGACGAGGCCCACACGGCGCTGGGCGAGAAGACCTCGGCCACGATCCGCGCGTGGACGGGCCCGATCTTCATCGGCATGACGGCCACGGGCGCGCTGATCGCCCGGCACGTCACCGACCTCTTCCCGACGCAGACCTCGCGCTTCGACCTCGCGCAGGCCGCCCGCCGTGGCGTCATCGCGCCGCTGCGCTCGCTGCGGATCCCACCCGGTCCCGGCGTCCGCACCATCGCGAAGGTGCCGCTGCGCAAGGGCGAGGTCGACATGGAGTTCGACCAGGACGAGCTCGCCAAGCTGCTCGACCAGGCGCCCTTCAACCTCGCGATCGCCGACCTCTACAAGACGCGCTTCCGCAACACCCCGGGCGTCGTCTACACCGCCGGCGTCCAGCACGCCTACAACGTCGCCGAGTCGTTCCGCGCGATGGACATGAAGGCCGAGGCCGTCTCGGGCGAGACCCCCAAGCGCGAGCTCGCGAAGATCCTCGCCGACTACGAGGCCGGCGAGATCGACGTCCTCGTCAACGCGCAGCTCCTGGCCGAGGGCTGGAACTCCCCGCGCGCGACCATCTGCATGCACCTGGCGCCGACGGCGTCCAAGCGCATCTACCAGCAGCGCGTCGGCCGCGTCACCCGTCGTCACCCGGGCAAGGAGGCGGGCGTCGTCATCGACTTCGTCCACCCCGCGACGGGCAACGACGACCCGGTCGTCACGCTGCACTCGCTGCTGGACCGCGACGTCTACCGCGGCGGCGCGATCGTCGTCGGCCCCGTCCGTCGGGGCCGCGGTCGCCGCGTCAAGGTCGAGCGCCGCGTCCTCCCCGTCACGCCCGACATCGAGCGCCGGCGGCAGGTCTTCGAGCGCGAGCTGTGGCGGATCGCCGTCGAGCAGCTCGACTGGGGCGAGCAGCGCATCTGGGCCGCCCTCGCCGGCGCGAAGGCGTCGCCGACGAACTGGCGCCGCGGCCGCGCGATGCTGAACTTCGACCGCTCGGGCGAGCTCCGCAGGCAGTTCCTCATCACCGCCCTGGAGCGCAACCGCAACCAGCAGCTCCGCATGCGCGCGATCCAGGAGATCGCCGTCCTCCGCGAGGCCGAACCGTTCGACACCGCGATCGACTTCGTCGGCCAGTGGCCGCGTGAGGAGCGCCGCGAGGCCTCCCGCGTCCTCCTGCAGGCGATGGCGGACCGGCGCATCGGTCGCCGTGAGCAGGCGACCGCCTGGATCTGGCGTCTCGCCGAGTACACGCGCGACATGCACGAGGAGTACGCCGCCCAGCGCTGGCCGGCCACGAAGCACCTGCTCGGGCTGCTCGTGAACTCCTCGGGCGCCGCGCACGCCCGCAACGCCCGCCGGCTCGTCCACGCGGCGCGTCAGCACGACCGCCGGCTGCAGGCCGCGCTCCTGGCCGCCGCGGTCGCCCACACGCCGGAGGCCGAGGAGGTCCTGCGCGAGGCCCGCACCCGCCTGGCCCGCAAGCCCGGCGCGCTGTCCCGCGACCTCCTCAAGGACTTCCCGAGCGGCAAGCGGCGCAAGAAGCGCTCGCGCAACAAGAAGAAGAACGGCGGGGGCGACCAGGCCCAGAACGGCCAGAACGGCAACGGGCAGCACGGCAACGGGCAGGCCCCGGACGCCGAGGCGTCCGCCGAGGGCGACCGACAGCCCGTGGCCGTCGGCGCCGAGCCCGAGTTCGAGGCCGCGACCTTCGAGGGTGGCGGCCAGACCGGCGGCCAGCAGGGCCAGGGCGGCGGCTCCCGCCGCAGCCGCTCGCGGCGCGGTCGCTCACGCGGACGCCGGCGCGGTGGCGGTGGCGGTGGCGGCCAGAACGGTGGTCAGGGCGGACAGAACGGGCAGGAGCCGGACGGCGGCGGTCAGGACGAGCAGCAGCCGGACGGCGGTCGCCCCGCGCGGGGCGATGCGGACCAGCAGCGGTCCGACGGCGCCCACGACGGCGGCCCCTCGGACGCGACCGCGTCCGACGACGCCGGGGAGGCCCCGGTCCGCCGCCGTATCCGCGGGCAGAAGGCCGCCGCCCGGGCCTCCGCAGAGGCCGAGGCCCCGACGATCGGCGCCGTCGACGCCACGCAGGCCGACGATGCCCCCCGCCCCAGCCGGCGGGCCCGGCGGGCCGCGGCCGCCGAGGGCGCGACGAGCGGGTCCGAGGCCGTCATCGACGCGGCCGACGCACCGTCCGCCGCGGACACCGCCGCCCCGAAGCCCGCGCGGACGCGCCGCAGCGCCGCGGCGGCCGCCGTGGCGCCGTCGGACGACGACGCGGCGTCCGTGAAGCAGGCCCCGGCCCGCCGCGCGACGACGGCTGACGCGACGGCCGACGACGCGGCCCCCGCGAAGAAGGCCCCGGCCCGCCGGACGACGAAGGCCGCCACAGCCGACGCGACGACCGACGACGCGGCCCCCGCGAAGAAGACGCCGGCCCGCCGGACGACGAAGGCCGCCGCAGCGGCCGACGACGTCGCGCCGGTGAAGAAGGCCCCGGCCCGCCGGACGACGAAGGCCGCCGCGTCGACCGACGACGACGCCCCCGCCAAGAAGGCGCCCGCCCGCCGCACGACGAAGGCCACCGCAGCGGCCGACGACGCCGCCCCCGCGAAGAAGACGCCCGCCCGCCGCACGACGAAGGCCGCCGCAGCGGACGCCGCGGCCACTCCCGCCACCGCGACGAAGGCCGCCTCGAGACCCCGGACGACCGCCGCGAAGAAGGCGCCCGCCAAGACCGCGGCGAAGCCGAGGACGACGGCCGCGAAGAAGCCCGCGGCGAAGACCGCCGCGGCGAAGGCGACCTCCGCGAAGACCACCACCGGCACGACGCGCGCCCGCGCCGCGAAGGCCGCGGCCTCCGACGAGGCGCCGAAGAAGCCCGCGACGCGACGCCGCACGACCCCGAAGGACGACGACACCCCGTGACCCACCAGAGCCGCGAGATCCACCTGGCCCAGCGCCCCGTCGGGGTGCCCGGCCCGGAGGTCTTCTCGCTGGTGGAGACCGAGGTCCCGGATCCGGGCGACGGCGAGGTCCTCGTCCGCAACCGCTGGATGAGCGTCGATCCCGCGATGCGGGGCCGGATGGACGACCGCCCGTCCTACGCCCCGCCGTTCCGGATCGGGCACCCGATGGAGGGCGGCGCCGTCGGCGAGGTCGTCGCGTCGAACGCGCCGGACCGCGCGGTGGGCGACCTCGTCCTCCACGGCCTCGGCTGGCGCGAGCTCGCGGTGCTCCCGGCCCGGAGGACCGCGCCGGTGGACGCGTCGGTCGCGCCCGAGCAGGCGTACCTCGGCATCCTCGGCATGCCGGGACTGACCGCGTACGCCGGCCTCACGGCGGTCGCGCGGATCCGCGAGGGCGACGTCGTCCTCGTCTCCGCGGCCGCCGGAGCGGTCGGCTCGGCGGTCGGGCAGATGGCGCGACAGCTGGGCGCGTCGAAGGTGATCGGCAGCGCGGGCGGTCCCGAGAAGGTCCGCCACGTCGTCGAGGACCTCGGCTTCGACGCCTGCATCGACCACAAGGCCGGCCGGATCCGGAAGCAGCTGAAAGAGCATGCGCCGGACGGGATCGACATCGACTTCGAGAACGTCGGGGGCGAGCACCTCGAGGTCGCGATCGGCGCGCTCCGGATGAACGGGCGGATCGCGGTCTGCGGGATGATCTCGCAGTACAACGCGACCGAGCCCCCGGCGGGCCCGCGCAACCTCGCGCGGCTGATCCAGACCCGCGGCACGATCCAGGGCTTCCTCGTCCTCGACCACTACGACCTGCGGGACGAGTTCGTGCAGCGCGCCGCCGGCTGGATCCGCGACGGGCACCTCCGGTACGAGGAGACCGTCGTCGAGGGGCTCGAGCACGCCCCCGACGCCATGCGCGACCTGCTCGCCGGGAAGAACACCGGCAAGATGCTCGTCCGCATCGCCGGCTGAGCCCACCCGGTCGTCGGGCTCTCCAGTCCGGAACGCCCGTCGGCACGCCCCCACCCCGGCCGTAGGGCACAATCGCTCGATGACCGTTGCCGCACCCCGTCGCGTCACGTTCAGTCGGAACCACACGCTGTCGTTGTCGCGGACGTGTTCGTCGGTGTGCAAGTACTGCGCGTTCGCGACCCGCAAGTTCCATCTGCACACGAAGGACGAGGTCCTGGCGATCCTCGACGAGGCCGTCAAGCGCCGCGCGAAGGAGCTCCTGATCCTCACCGGCGAGGAGCCCGACAGTCATCCCGAGGTCGCCGCGACGCTGAAGGAGTGGGGCTTCACCGACTTCGTCGACTACGTCGTCTGGGCCGGCGAGCGCGCGCTCGAGCGCGGGCTGCTGCCGCACACGAACCTCGGCGCGGTCACGAAGGAGCAGCTCGCGCGGCTGCGGACGGTCACCGCGTCGCAGGGCGTGATGCTCGAGTCGATCTCCGAGCGGCTGATGGAGACCGTGCACGCCGGGTCGCCGTCGAAGCACCCGCAGCGGCGCCTCGCGACGCTGCGCGCCGCCGGCGAGCTGAAGATCCCGTTCACCACCGGGATCCTCGTCGGGATCGGCGAGACGAAGCAGGAGCGCTTCGACTCGCTCGCCGCGCTCGCGGAGGTCCAGGCCGAATTCGGCCACCTGCAGGAGATCATCCTCCAGAACTTCGTCCCGCACGAGCGGTACTACGGGCGCGACGTCGGGGCGATCGCCGACGAGGCCGCACGCGAGTACTGGCGCACCGGCATCGGCGACCATCGGCCCAGCCTGGGGCTGCCGGCGTGGGCGAACCCGATCTCGATCGCCGACATGGTCGAGCTCGTCGAGGAGACCCGGCGGTTGATGCCGGACATCGGCATCCAGATCCCGCCGAACCTCGCCGACTGGTGGCCCGAGCTCGTCGCCGCCGGCGCGACCGACCTCGGCGGTCTCTCCGCCAACGGCGACCACATCTCGCCCGAGCACCCGTTCCCGTCGCCGACGCAGGTGCGGGCGCAGCTGAAGCCGCAGGGCGTCGCGCTGTCCGAGCGGCTCTGCGTCTACGGGCAGTACATCGACGAGACGTGGATCGACCCCGCCGTCCTCGACGCGATCACCGTCAAGTACTGGACCTTCATCCCGCGCGGCACGTCCGGCCGGTCCGAGGCCCCGTTCGTCATCGACCGGGGCCTCGTCGCCCCCGCGCTGGAGAAGGCGCGCGACGGCGTGCAGCTGTCGGAAGAGGAGCTGACGGCCCTCTTCGTCGAGCGCGACCCGGTCGCGGTCGAGGAGATCCGCGTCGCCGCGGACGAGCTGCGCCGTGAGCTCGCGGGCGACACCGTCTCGTTCGTCGTCAACCGCAACCTGAACCTCTCCAACGTCTGCACGGTCGGCTGCGCGTTCTGTGGCTTCGGGCAGTCCAAGCGCTCCCCCGACGCCTACGACGTGTCGGAGGAGGAGTTCGAGGCCCGCGTCAGGGACGCCGTCGACTACGGCGCCACCGAGCTCTGCATCCAGTCCGGGATCCACCCCGACTGGACGCTGGACGACTACCTCCGCTGGCTCCGGCTCGCCAAGGAGTTCGGGCTCCGCCACGGCCGCGACCTGCACCTCCACGCGTACTCGCCGATGGAGATCGCGCACATGGCCGACATCTCCGGCCTGCCGCTGCACGAGCTCTTCCCGCTCCTGCGCGAGGCCGGTCTCGGCTCGACGCCCGGCACCGCCGCCGAGGTCCTCGTCGACGGGATGCGCCAGCGGATCTCGCCGAACAAGCTGCCGGTGCAGCGGTGGGTCGACGTCATCCAGGCGTCGCACCGCGCCGGGCTGAAGTCCACCTCGACCGTGATGTTCGGGCACATCGAGGAGCCCTGGGAGCTCGCCCAGCACATGCGCCTGATCCGCCGGGTCCAGGAGGAGACCGGCGGCATCACCGAGTTCGTGCCCCTGTCGTTCATCCCGTTCCAGACGCGCCTGGGCCGGACGCACGGCGTCGAGGAGATCACGATCGAGGACAACCTCAAGCACACCGCCGTCTTCCGGCTCGCGCTCGGACGCAGCATCCGGAACGTCCAGGCCTCCTGGGTGAAGATGGGCCTGCAGGGCGCGACCGAGGCCCTGCGCTGGGGCGTCAACGACCTCGGCGGCACGCTGATGGAGGAGAACATCTCCCGCCTCGCCGGCGCCGCCCACGGCACGATCCTCCACCCGCACCAGCTCGCCCGGGCCGCCCACGACGCCGGTCGCCCCGCCGCCGAGCGCACCACCACCTACGGCACGATCGAGCATTACCCGATCGGCGAGCTGCCGCTCGAGCCCGGCGCCGACCACGAGTACGTCGGCGGCGCGCTCCCCACCGCCGTCGCGGTCGCCTGAGCCATGCCGGGTCGCCGCCGCAGCCGTCGGGCCCGCATCGCGGACCACGCGCTCCTGCGGGGCGCCGCCGAGGTCGCCCGCACGCTCGAGCCCGAGGGCCTCGTGGTCGGCACCGTCGGGAACGTCTCGGTCCGCACCGGCCCGACCGTCCACGTGACCCCGACGCGCACCGGCTACGCCGCGATGTGCGCCCGCGACCTCGTCATGGTCGACGTCGCCTCCGGGGTCGTCCTCGGCGCCGGAACGCCGTCGCGGGAGCTGCCCCTGCACCTCGCCGTCTACCGCGCGCGACCCGACGTCGGCTGTGTCCTCCACACCCACAGCGTCGCCGCGACCGCGTGGAGCTTCCTCGACGAGCCGCTGCAGCCGGAGCTCGAGGACCTCGCCTACCACGGCATCGCGCCCGTCCGCACGAGCCCGCACGCCGACGCCGGCACCGAGGCGCTCGCGACCGCCGCCGCCACGACCCTCGGCCCCGACACCGCGGTCCTCCTCGGCCGCCACGGCGTGCTGACGGTCGGCGCGACCCCGGCGGACGCCCTCCTCGCGGCCCGCGTGGTCGAGCGCCAGGCCCGCGTCGCCTGGCTCGTCCGCGGCGCGGCGCCGTGGGCCACGGGCGTGGCGTCGGCGGTGCTCGACGACGTCGCCGGCAGCTCGACCGGCTGATCCGGGGCGCCCCGCGTCCCCCCGTCCGCCCCGCTACGGTCGAGGGGGTGCCCGCCGGACCGCACCCCGAGGACGACCTGATCCCGGAGCACGTGGTGCTCGGCGGGGTCGCGCTCGACGTGTGCCGCCCGCGGGACCTCGAGTCCCTGATCGACGACGACGCGTTCGGCGCGCAGGAGTTCCTCCCGTACTGGGCCGAGCTGTGGCCGAGCACGCCGGTGCTCGCCGAGGCGCTCGGGGCGGTCGACCTCGACGGTCTGCGGATCCTGGAGCTCGGGTGCGGGCTCGGGCTGCCGAGCCTCGTCGCCGCCCACCGCGGCGCCCGCGTCACCGCAACCGATTGGGCGGCCGACGCGCTCGCGCTGCTGGCCGGCAACGCCGAGCGCAACGGGCTCGACCTCGACCTGCGGCGCCTGGACTGGTTCGCCCCCGCGGACGCGTGGCCGGACGGTCCGCCGGAGCCCTGGCCGCTGGTCGTCGCCGCCGACGTGCTCTACGAGGCCCGCAACGGCCCAGCGTTGCTGCGCACCCTCGAGCGGGTCGTGGCCCCCGGCGGCGAGGCCTGGATCGCCGACCCCGGTCGCCCGACCGCCGCGGGGTTCTGGCGGGCCGCCGCCGAGACGTGGACGCTCGACCTGCTCGGCGACGAGGCCTCCGGCCGCCCGACCGTGCGACGGCTGCGGCGGCGGGACTGACCGGCCCTCAGCGTCCGGTCCACTCCGGGTCGCGCTTCTCGAGGAACGCGGCGACGCCCTCGGCCATGTCCTCCGACGCCACGACCCGCTCCACGAGCTCGCGCGAGACCGCCCAGCCCGCCGCGGCGTCGCCGTCGAGCGACCGGACCACGCCCTCCTTCGTCGCGCGCACCGCGACCGGACCGCCCCGGCCGATCTCCGCGGCGAGGTCGAGCGCGCCGTCGAGCGCGCCGCCGTCGTCCGTGACGCGGTTGACGAGGCCCAGGCGCGCTGCCTCCTCCGCCCCCATCGTGCGGCCGGTGAGGAGCAGCTCCATCGCCACGTGGTACGGGACGCGGCGGGGCAGCCGGGCGATCGCGCCGCCGGAGGCGATCACGCCGCGGTGGACCTCCGGCAGCGCGAAGACGGCGCCCTGCGCGGCGACGACGAGGTCGCAGGCCATCGCGAGCTCCCAGCCCCCGCCGACCGCCGCACCCTCGACCGCCGCGATCACCGGCTTGACGGGCGGGCGCTCGAGCATCCCGTAGAACCCGCGGGGCGCGACCTCCATCGACGCGCCCGCGGCGACGGCCTTCAGGTCCGACCCGGCGCAGAAGCGACCGCCGGCACCGGTGATCACCGCACAGCGCAGGTCGTCGTCCCCGTCGAGCACGTCGAGCGCGGCGGACAGGCCGACCGCCTGCTCGCGGTCGAACGCGTTGTACGCGCGGGGCCGGTCGAGGGTCACGATCAGCACGCCTGCGGTCACTGCGGTGCGGATCGGGTGCGGCACGGCGTTCCTCTCGACGGGTCGGCGGTCACCTTCGCCCAGCCTCCGGGGCCCGTGGGACGGCCGCCGCCGGCGATTCGGAGTTCTCCACAAGTCGCCGCCGGCGGGCCGTGCGGGACGGTGCGGACGGGGGTCTGCGGACACCGCACACACCGTGGAACGGTCGATCCAGAACCGGCCGCGCCCGGTGTGCGCCGTCCCGGGACGGGGACCTGTGGTGCGCTCCAAGTCGGCGGACCGGTGGTGGATGCGCGCCGTCGGGACGACCGTAGGCTCGGCCACCTGCCGTCCCTCCCTCGAAGGAGCACCACGACCGTGGTCCGTCCCGCGCCTGAGCGCCCGAACATCGCAGCACCCGCCCGGGCCCGGAGCCCCCGATGAGCGACGTCACCGCGAGCACCGCGGTGTCGCTCCCCGGCATCGAGCGCGACCGCGTGAGCCCGTGGCTGCGGGAGCACGCCGGGCTGCGGGGCACGCTCGCCTACGACCTCGTCGCCGGCGGACGCTCGAACCTGACCTACCGGGTGACCGACGCCGAGGGGCGGCGGGTCGTGCTGCGCCGTCCGCCGACCGGACTCGTGCTGGAGTCCGCGCACGACGTGGCCCGCGAGCACCGGATCATCTCCGCGCTCCTGCCCACCGCCGTGCCGGTCCCGCCCGTCCTCGGCCTGTGCGAGGACCCCGCGGTCACCGGCGCGCCGTTCTACGTCATGGAATTCGTCGACGGCGCGATCCTGCGCGACGAGCGGGCCGTCGAGGCCGCGTTCGCGGTCGGGGACCGGCACCGGCTGGCCGAGACGCTGGTCGACGCCATGGCCGACCTGCACGCGGTCGACCCCGACGCGGTCGGTCTCGGCGGGCTCTCGCGCCGCGACGGGTTCGCCGAGCGCCAGCTGCGCCGCTGGCACAAGCAGTGGCACGCCTCGCGCTCCCGTGAGATCGCGGCGATCGACGAGGGCCACCGCCTGCTCTCCGAGCGGATCCCGCCGCAGCGCCGGCTCGGGATCGTGCACGGGGACTTCCGGCTCGACAACACGGCGTTCCGCCCCGACGGGACCGTCGCCGCGGTGCTCGACTGGGAGCTGTGCACGCTCGGCGACCCGCTCGCCGACCTCGGGCTGCTGCTCGTCTACTGGACCGCCCCGGACGACGACGGTCCGTCGCTCACCGGGACCCCGACCCGCGCGGACGGGTTCCCCGGCCGCGAGTTCCTCGTCGACCGCTACGCGGCGCGGACCGGGGCCGACGTCGGGCCGGTCGACTTCTGGACGGCGCTCGGCCACTGGAAGCTCGCGTGCATCGCCGAGGGGATCCACGCGCGGTACGTCGCCGGCGTGATGGGCGACGACGGGCTCGATCCCGAGGTGATCGCCCGGGCGGCCCCGCTCCTCGCGGAGGAGGCCCTGCGCGTGCTCGAGGCCTGAGCGTCGAATCGTTCCCGCGCCGCGGGCCGGCGCACCTAGAGTTGGAGCACGCCACAACTCGTCGCCGCGCCCGGCCGATCCGAGCGCCGTCGCCGTGGGAGCTTCGGACTCCCGGGCGGCCGTCGCCGCCGCGTCCAGGATCGACGATTCGAGAGACACGTGGGTTCCCAGATCACCGCTCCGCACCACCAGGTCCAAGCGTCACCCGACGGGCCCGCCCCGTCGCCGACCGACCCCCGGACGGCGGATCTGTACGGCGAGGCGATCGCCGCGTTCGGCGACGTCTCCGAGGCGCTCTCCGAGCTCCACGAGCTCGACGACCTGCTGCACCTCATCGCGCGGAAGATCTGCGAGCTCGTCGGGGTGCGGCGCTGCAGCCTCTACCTGCGCGACGAGCGCTCGAGCCTCTACCGCGGGCAGGTCGGGCACTGGCTGCACGACATCGACGAGGGCGTCAAGCGGCTGACCTCCGGGGGCGCCGGCGACGCGTTCACGCGCGAGATCGTGGCGACGAAGGCCCCGGTCGTCGTGCAGGACACCCGCAGCGACACCCGGCCGATCAAGTCGACGATGCGGTCGTGGGACGTCCGCTCGATGCTCGGCGTGCCGATGGTGCTGCGCGGCGACGTCGTCGGGATCGTCTACCTCGACGACGCCGACCAGCGGCGACAGTACACCGCCGCCGACGAGGCGATCGCGTCGATGTTCGCGAACCTCGCGGCGATCGCCATCCAGCAGGCGCGCCTGACGTCGGACCTGCGCGCGAAGCTCACGACGGTCGCGACCCAGAACGCGAGCATGCGCCGCGCCGCGGTCGTCGACGACCGCCTCACCGCGCTCGTGCTCGAGGGCAGCAACATGCGGGAGATCGCGACGGCGATCGCCGAGCTGACCGGCAAGGCGTGCGCGATCCACGACGCCGAGTTCCGCCAGATCGCCGTCGGCCGCCCGGCCGGGGACGACGACGGGATGCTGCCGAAGCTGCTGAGCGCGGACACGCGCTCGCACCCCGACGTCCGCCGCGCGCTCGCGGGCCTGCGCGACAACCGCCCCGGCGTCGTCGGGCCGATGCCGTACGCGGGGGTCCACAACCGCTGCATCGTGGCGCCGGTGGCCGCCGGCACCGACCAGTGGGGGCACCTGCTGCTGCTCGAGCACGGCAGCCGCCTGACGAACTTCGACATGCTCGTCGCCCGACGCGGCGCGACCGTCATCGCCTGGGGCATGAGCGCCGAGCGGCGCGCCGCCGCGGCCGAGTGGAACGTCGGCGCGTCGCTGGCCGGCGAGCTGATCCGCGGCAACCGCGACATCTCCGCGCTCGAGCGACGCGCGGAGCACGTCGGCATCCGCATCGACGACCCGCACGCGCTCTGCCTGATCACGACGGCCACCGACTCCGGCACGATCGTGCCGGACGCCCGCGCGGTCGCCGACGCGTTCGCGCCCGAGGGCGAGGGCGAGCCCCGGCCGCTGGCCACCGCGGTGACGGAGGGCGTCGGCGTGATCGTCCCGCTGCCGTCCGACGACGCCAAGGGCCTCGAGGCCGTGAAGGCGCGCGTGACCGCCGCGTGCGCCGCGCTCGACGCCGACGGCGCCCTGATCGCGGGGATCTCGACGGTCTGCCGGCAGCCCGCGGACTACGTCCGGGCGTACGAGCAGGCGATCCAGGTCGTCCGCTGCCTGAACACGTTCTCCGCCGCGGACCACAGCCAGGTCCTCGCCGCCAACGACCTCGGCGCCGGCCGGCTCTTCCTGTCGACGTCGAACGCCGCCGAGGCCGACCGCTTCGTGCAGGAGACCCTCGGGAAGCTCCTGACCGACAAGTCGCGCGCGGACCTCCTGACGACGCTCCACGTCTTCTGCCGCCACGGCCGCTCGGTCCGTCGCACCTCGCAGGTGATGGGCGTGCACGAGAACACGATCCGCTACCGGATCATGCGCGCGGAGACCCTGACGGAGCTCGACGTCACGAACGACTCCGACGCTCAGTTCAGCGTCCAGCTCGCGCTGCTGATCCTGCGGCTGAAGGGCGTCCTGCCGTGGGAGGCCGGCGTCGAGGAGCCGGACGCCGGCTGAGCGCGGTCAGTCCGGCGGCTGCAGGTAGCCGCCGTCGACGCGCAGGAGCGAGCCCGTCGTGTAGCTGCTCGCGTCGGTGGCGAAGTAGAGCATCGCGCCGACGATCTCGTCCGGACGGCCGCCGCGCTGCAGGGCGAAGGCCGCGGACTCGCGGGCGAACGCCTCCTGGTCCCAGTGCTCGGAGATGTCGGTGAGGAAGGTGCCCGGCACGATCCCGTTGACGCGGACGTTCGGGCCGAACGCCCGGGCGAACCCGATCGTCAGCGCGTCGAGGCCCGCCTTCGCGGCGGCGTAGGGCAGGACGTGCGGCGTCGGGTTCGTGCCCGCGACGCTGGAGACGTTGATGATCGACCCGCCGTCGCCCGCGGCCATCCGGCCGCCGATCGCGGCCATCAGCCGGAACGGCCCCGAGAGGTTCACGTCGACGACCTTCCGCCAGAGCTCCTGGCTGACGTCCGCGGGCGTGTCGTAGAGCGGCGACATCCCGGCGTTGTTGACGAGGACGTCGACGCGCCCGAACTCGTCGTAGCTCGCGTCGATCAGGTCGTCGAGCTCCTCCCACCGGCCGACGTGGCAGCCGAACGCGAGGGCACGCCGGCCGTGCTCGGCGCGGACGACCTCGGCCAGCGCCTCGCAGTTGTCGTGGTCGCGGCTGGCGATCACGACGTCGGCGCCGGCGCGGGCGAACGCGAGGACGGTCTCGCGGCCCAGGCCGCGGCTGCCGCCGGTGACGAGGGCGACCTTGCCCTGCAGTGGGAGGGCGTGGTCGGTCGGGTCGCTCATGCGGGTCCTTCGGATCGGGGAGGTCGGGGGCCGACGGGGCCGGTCGGCCGAGCCGCTCGGCCGGCGGCGGGCGTCACGGTCGGGGCGCGAGGCCCGCGAAGCCCGCGGCCTCGGCCAGGAGGAGCGGGACGTCGTGCTCCAGGCGCGCGGCGTAGGGCGTGTCGAGGAGGCCCTGGACGTGCTGGGCGTACGCGCCCTCGACGATCGCGGCGAGCTTCCAGAACGCGAGCGTCATGTACCAGTCGAGGTGCTCGACGGACCGGCCGCAGCCCTCGGCGTAGCGGGCGGCGAGCTCGGCGCGCGACGGGCTGCCGGGCGCGCGCGAGACGCCCTGCACGTGCGGCATCGCGGGCTCGGCGGGGCGGTCGGTGCCCCAGAAGCCGAGGAACAGCCCGAGGTCGAGCAGCGGGTCGCCGATCGTCGCCATCTCCCAGTCGATGATCGCCGCGGGCGCGATCTCGGGGCCGGGCGTGAGCATGAGGTTGTCGAGGTGGAAGTCGCCGTGGAGGATGCCCGGCTCGCCGTCCGGCGGGCGGTGCTCCTCGAGCCACGCGCCGAGCTCGTCGAACCACGGGAGCTCGCGGTGGCGGTAGCGCTGCAGCTGGCCGCTCCAGCGCCCGACCTGTCGGCCGAGGAACCCCGCGGGCCGGCCGAAGTCGGCGAGGCCGATCGACTCCCACGGCGCGCGGTGCAGCGCGGCGAGGGCGTCCATCGCGGCGAACCCGACGGCGCGCAGCGTGTCGGGGCCGGGCGGGTAGGACGCCGGCAGCGCGTCGGCGATCGCGTGGCCGTCGATCGCCTCCATGACCATGAACGGCGCGCCCGGGACGTCCGGGTCCGCGCAGGCGACGACGGGGGCGGGCGCGGGGACGTCGGTCTGCGCCAGGGCGACGAGGACGCGGTGCTCGCGGCCCATGTCGTGCGCGCTCTTCGAGATCGCCTCGGCGGGCGGGCGGCGCACGACCCACCGGCGGTCGCCGGCGCGCAGGAGCAGCGTCTCGTTGGAGTTGCCGCCGGTGAGCGGGTCCAGGGAGAACGGCCCGTCGACGCCCAGGGCGTCCTGCAGCCAGTCGGCGAGCTCCGGCGGGACGGGCGTGGGCGGGCGGACGGCGGTCTCGGACACGACACGCCGAGTCTTCCCCACGCGGGGGACGCCCGGACGGGCCGGGCGGGCCCGGTTTGGAGGTTCCTCCGAGAACGCGCGCCCCGCCCCGCTTCGCGCGGGCGGCGTGGACGCCTAGGTTGGAGTGCGACCTTGCGGTGGCCGCGGGCGACCACGGCCCGTCCGACCCCCGACGACCGTCGGCGACCACGGGCGGGCCCGCCCCGCCGGCCGCCGACGAACCGGAGCGACATCGACATGGCCTGGGACTTCTCCACGGAACCCGAGTTCGAGCAGCAGCTCGAGTGGATGCGGACGTTCGTGCGCGAGCGGATCTACCCGCTCGAGACGCTCGACCTCGACTGGCGCTCCTACCGCGAGGCGATCAAGCCGCTGATGGAGGAGGTCAAGGCGCAGGGCCTCTGGGCCGCGCACCTCGGCCCCGAGCACGGCGGCCAGGGCTACGGCCAGGTGAAGCTCGGCCTGATGCACGAGATCCTCGGCGGCTCCGACCTCGCGCCGCCGGTCTTCGGCAACAACGCGCCGGACTCCGGCAACTCCGAGCTGATCGCGATCTCCGGCGACCCGGACCAGTGGGAGAAGTGGGGCCAGCCGCTGCTCGACGGCCGGCTCTACAGCGCGTTCTCGATGACGGAGCAGGGCACGGGGTCGGACCCGAAGCAGTTCACGTCGACCGCGGTCCGCGACGGCGACGAGTGGGTCATCAACGGGACGAAGTGGCTCGTCGGCAACGCCGCGCGCAGCGACTTCCACATCGTGATGGTCCGCACCGACACGTCCGAGGGCGCGGACCCGTACCGGACGATGTCGATGTTCATCGTGCCGACCGACGCACCGGGGCTCTCGATGCGCGACATCGGCCTGATGCACGAGCCGGAGAGCAACGGCCTGAACCACCAGCACTCCGAGGTCTTCTACGAGGACGTCCGCGTGCCCGCGGAGAACCTGCTCGGCGACGAGGGCGGCGCGTTCGTGCTCGCCCAGAAGCGCCTGGGCCCCGGTCGCATCCACCACTGCATGCGCTGGGTCGGCGTCTGCCGTCGCGCGTTCGACGCGATGTGCGAGCGCGCCGTCTCGAAGTCGGTGCACGGCAGCCTGCTGAGCGAGAAGCAGACGATCCAGAACTGGATCGCCGACTCCGCCGCCGCGATCGAGTCCGCGCGCCTCCTGACGCTCCACGCCGCGTGGACGATGGACCGCGTCGGCGCGTCGAACGCCCGCACCGAGATCGCGATGATCAAGTACGCCGGCGCGCCGGTGATGCACGAGGTCCTCGACAAGGCGATCCAGATCCACGGGTCGCTCGGCTACTCGACGGACATGCCGCTCGAGCAGATGTACCGGTGGTCCCGTGCCGCCCGGTTCTACGACGGCCCGGACGAGGTCCACCGCGTCACGGTCGCCAAGCGGATCCTGCGGAACTACGAGCCGCGCGACGTCCCGACGGACCACATCCCGACCCGGCGCGCCGCGGCCGAGAAGCTCTACCCGCAGTACGTGTCGAGCTCGAGCCTGGTCTAGAAGAGGCGCACCCCGAACGTCGTCTCGAGTGCGGCGAGCGTGTCCGGGGCCGCGACGTGGCGGATCCCGCGGATGCCCGCGCGGTCCGCCGCCACGACGTTCTGCTCGAGGTCGTCGACGAAGACCGCGCGGTCCGCGGCGACACCGGCCCGCTCCAGCGCGAGCCGGTAGATCGCGCCCGACGGCTTGCGGACCCCGACGTGCCCGGAGAGCACGACGTGGTCGAACAGGCCGTCGAGGTCGTAGTCGTCGTAGCAGTGCATCCCGAACGAGTTCGAGAGCAGGACCGTGGTGATCCCGGCGGCGCGGAGCGCGGCGACGCCCGCCAGCATCGCGTCGTCGGGCCGCAGCGCGGCGGTCAGCCTGCGGAGCAGCCCCTCGGGCCGGACGTCGTCGCCCAGACGCGGCGCGAAGGCCCGCTCGAACGCGACCTCGGACAGCTCGCCGCGCTCGACGGCGAGGAACAGCGGCGTCGCCTCCGGGTCCTCGCGGACGACACGCCGGAAGCGGTCCGGGGCGAGGCCGTCGGCCTCGCAGCCCGCGGCGAACGACGCGAAGACGTCGGTGGTCAGGACGCCCCCGAAGTCGATGAGGAGCGCGGTCGGCGTGGCGGCGGGCACGGTCGGACGGTAGGTGGCCGTTCGTCGGCGCGCGTCGTTGGTGCCGCGGCGGCTTGTCGCCCGCGACGAAGACCCCGCCGGCACCGCGGGCGGGGACCCGTCGTCCTGCACGAGGCTCGGGACAGCCGTGGCGCACCGCCCGGCGGGACCGAGGAGGAGCAGCATGGGGGATCTCGAGGGCAAGGTCGCGTTCATCACCGGGGCGGCGCGCGGACAGGGCCGCAACCACGCCCTGCGGCTGGCCGAGCGCGGGGTCGACATCATCGCGCTGGACGTCAACCGGTCGATCGACACCGTGTCCTACCCGGGACCGGACGCGGAGGACCTGGCGGAGACCGTGCGGCTCGTCGAGGCGCTGGACCGGCGCATCGTGGCCGTCGAGGCCGACGTCCGCGACCCCGACGCGGTGCGGTCCGTCGTCGAAGAGGGGATCGAGACGTTCGGCCGGCTCGACATCGTGATCCCGAACGCCGGGATCGCGTCGGTCGCGTCGGCGCGTGAGATGAGCGACGCGATGTGGCACGAGCTGATCGACATCAACCTCAACGGGACGTGGCACGCGATCTCGGCGTCGCTGCCGCACATGGGGCTCTCGAGCCCAGGTGGTCGCGGCGGGTCGATCGTGCTGATCGGTTCCGTCGCGAGCTTCAAGGGGATGGCGAACATCGTCCACTACGTCGCGACGAAGCACGCGATGGTCGGGATCGCCAAGTCGCTGGCGTTCGAGCTCGGGCCCGACCACATCCGGGTCAACGTCATCTGCCCGACGAACGTCGACACGCCGATGGTGCAGAACGCGTTCACCCGGAAGCTGTTCATGCCGGACGTCGAGAACCCGACCCGGGAGGACGCCGAGCGCGAGGGCTCGCCGCACCGGCAGGCCAACGCGATCCCGGTCCCGTGGATCGACCCCGACGACACGACCAACGCGATGCTGTTCCTCGTCTCCGACACCGGCCGCTACGTGACGGGCACGGCGATCCCGGTCGACGCAGGGTTCCTCACGAAGTGATCAGGCGACCGCGCCCGCCGCGCGCAGCGCCTCGATCTCGTCGGTCGTGAACCCCGCGTCGGCGAGCGTGGCGTCGGTGTCCGTCCCGGCCGGCACCGGCGCGCGGCCCGCGGTCGCCGGGGTGCGGTCGAAGCGCGGGGCCGGGGCGGGGACGGCGTGGCCGTCGACCTCGACGAAGCCGCGACGGGCCACGGCGTGCGCGTGGTGCGGCGCCTCGTCGAGCGAGAGCACCGGGGCGAAGCACGCGCCGAGCGGCTCGAGGACCGCGCACCACTCGTCGCGGGTCCGGCCGGCGAAGACCTCCGCGAACCGCGCCGAGTTCGCGGGCCACCGGGAGCGGTCGTCCTGCGGCCCCAGCTCGTCCGCGTCGAGCCCCATCCCCTGCAGCAGCGCGGCGTAGAACTGCGGCTCGATCGCGGCGACGGAGACGAAGCGCCCGTCCTTCGTCGCGTAGACGTCGTAGAAGTGCGCACCCCCGTCCAGCAGGTTCGCCTCGCGGTCGTCCTCCCAGAAGCCCTCGTGCCGCATCCCGTGGATCGCCGTGGCGAGCTGCCCCGCGCCGTCGACCATCGCGACGTCGACGGTCTGCCCCCGACCGGAGCGCTCGCGCTCGAACAGCGCCGCGACGACCCCGGACGCCAGGAGCGCGCCCCCGCCGCCGAAGTCGCCGATGAGGTTCAGCGGCGCCACGGGGCGGTCGCCACGGCCGATCGCGTGGAGGACCCCGGTGAGCGCCAGGTAGTTCAGGTCGTGGCCGGGCGCCTGGGCGTACGGGCCCTCCTGCCCCCACCCGGTCATCCGCCCGTAGACGAGCCGCGGGTTGCGTCCGCGGACGACGTCCGGGCCGACGCCGAGCCGCTCGGCCACGCCGGGCCGGAACCCCTCGACCAGGACGTCGGCCGCGTCGGTCAGCCGCAGGACGACGTCGACGCCCTCGGGCTGCTTGAGGTCGACCGTCACCGAGGTGCGGCCGCGCACGAGCGCGCGGTCGACGGCCCCCGGATCGCCCGCCTGGCTCGCGCGGTCGACCCGGACGACCTCGGCCCCCATGTCGGCCAGCAGCATGCAGCCGAAGGGGGCGGGGCCGATGCCGCCGAGCTCGACGACGCGGACGCCGGCGAGCGGGCCGGACGGCGCGGCGGTGCCGTCGCGGTCCCCGGCCCCGTCCCCCGCGGGACCGGTCGCACCGGAGCCTCCGTCCGGGGTGGTGGTCGGCCGGTCGCGCGCGTCGGACATCGTCCCGAGACTGCCGCGGGCGCACGACTCCCGAGGTCGCCCGCGGGCCCGGTTTCGGAGGGTCCTCCAAATCGGCCCGGCGCGGCGGCGCGGCGGGCCCGGCGCCCCGACCTACGCTGGCGGGGTCCGGCCGACGGCCGGGAAGGGAGAGCACACCGGTGACATCGCAGCCCACGTCGACAGCAACCCGCGCGTTCCCGGACGACCACGCCGCGGCGGATCCCACGGCGGTCGCCTATCGGATGGCCCGCGGCGGCGAGGAGGTCACCTACACCCGCCTGACGGAGCGGTCCCGCCGGATCGCCCGGCTGCTGCACGACCGGGGCCTGCGGCACGGCGACTGCGTCGCGCTCGTGATGGAGAACACCCCGCGGTTCTTCGAGGTCGCGTGGGCCGCCCAGCGCTCCGGCCTCCGCTACACCGCCGCGTCGACCCGCCTGACGGCCCCCGAGATCGCGTACCTGCTGCAGGACAGCGACAGCCGCGTCGTCTTCGCCACGCCGGGCTGCGCCGTGGTCGTCCGGGACGCCGTCGCCGGCCTCGACGACCCGCCGGCCCTGATCGGCACCGAGGGCCCGCTGGACGGCTTCGAGGACCTCGACGCGCTCGTGGCCGGGCTTCCGGGCGAGCCGCTCGACGACGAGGCCGAGGGCATCGACCTGCTCTACAGCTCCGGCACCACCGGCCGGCCGAAGGGCATCGAGGACGCGCTGCCGCTGGCCCCGCTCGGCACGCCGCCCGGCGTCGCGAAGCTCATGCAGGGCCGCTTCGGGTTCACGAAGGACATGGTCTACCTGTCCCCCGCGCCGCTCTACCACTCCGCCCCGCTGCGGGTGAACATGACCGTCCACCGCACCGGCGGCACCGCGGTCGTCATGGAGCGCTTCGACGCCCGCGAGGCGCTCGCGCTGATCGAGCGCCACCGCGTCACGCACGCGCTGATGGTGCCGACGATGTTCGTGCGGATGCTGAAGCTGCCCGACGAGGAGCGCCTGCGGTTCGACGTGTCGTCGCTGCGGTGCGTCATCCACGCCGCGGCGCCGTGCCCGCCGGAGGTCAAGCGCCGGATGATCGAGTGGTTCGGCCCGGTGATCCACGAGTACTACGCGGCGACCGAGAACCACATGTTCACCGCGATCACGTCCGAGGAGTCGCTGGAGCGGCCCGGGTCGGTCGGCCGGTCGCTGCTCGGGATCCCGCACGTGCTCGACGACAACGGCCGCGAGCTGCCGGCCGGCGAGACCGGCACGATCTGGTCGGAGGGCGGCCCGCCGTTCTCGTACCGCAACGACCCGGAGAAGACCGCCGAGTCGCGCAACGACCGCGGCTGGGCGACGGTCGGCGACCTCGGGCACCTCGACGAGGACGGGTACCTCTACATCAGCGACCGTCGCAGCGACCTGATCCTCAGCGGCGGCGTGAACATCTACCCGCAGGAGTCCGAGGCGGTCCTCGTCACGCACCCGAAGGTCACCGACGTGGCCGTCTTCGGGATCCCGCACGACGAGCTCGGCGAGGAGGTCAAGGCCGTCGTCCAGCCGGCCGACCCGGGCGCCGCGGGCCCGGAGCTCGAGGCCGAGCTCCTGGCCTTCTGCCGCGAGCACCTGGCGAAGTTCAAGTGCCCGCGGAGCATCGACTTCGAGGACGAGCTCCCGCGCCACGCGACGGGGAAGCTCTACAAGCGGCTGCTCCGCGACCGGTACGTCGCGGGGGCGTAGGGCCGTCCCGGCCGGGTCGGCTACCGGGTCCGCCCGGGCGCCGGACGACCCGGTCCCGGCGCCTCTTGGGCGAATCACGGAACGGTCGGACCACCGGTCCCGTACGGCGTACGGACGGGCCTACGTTGGAAGCACGGAACACCCCCACGAGGAGGACGACGTGCACGACCAACAGACCGAGGACCTGCCGGAGGCGGCACTGACGGACCCGGCGTTCACCGAGGACCCGTACCGCTACTACCCGAAGCTCCTGCGGGAGTGCCCGGTCAAGCACGAGCCCGGGGTCGGCTGGCTCGTCAGCCGCTACGCCGACGTCCGGACGATGGCGCTGAACACCAAGGACTTCTCCTCGAGCGTCGCCGGCGAGGGCGGCCCGCGCCACATGGGCGTGAGCGAGGAGCCGTTCTCGCAGGAGGTGCTCGACCTCCTCGAGCAGTACCACCCGATGGACAACGCGCTGTTCACGGCGGACCCGCCGCACCACACGCGGCACCGGGCGCTCGTGAACAAGGCGCTGAACCCGCGCCGCGTCCGCAAGCTCGAGGGCGCGATGCGGCAGATCGCCCACGAGCTGGTCGACGCGTTCGTGGACGACGGCCGCTGCGAGCTCCACACGCAGTTCGGGATCGGCCTGCCCCTGACCGTCATCGCGGACACCCTCGGTGTCGCCCGCGCGGACATGCCGGCGTTCAAGCACTGGTCGGACTGCATGCTCGCGGGCAACCTCGACGTGCTCGACAACCCCCGCCGGGCGGAGGTCGCGCGCGCCGTCATCGCGTTCCAGCAGTACATGATCCCGTTGATCGAGGAGCGCCGGGAGACGCCCTGCGACGACCTCCTCAGCGACCTCGCCAACGCCGAGATCGACGACGACACCGCCGAGCTCCCCGGGCCCAGGCGCCTGACCACGGCGGAGCTCCTGCCGATCGTCAGCCAGCTGCTGCTCGCCGGCAACGAGACGACGACGAACCTCATCGGCAACGGCCTCGTCCTGCTGCTCCAGCACCCCGAGTCGATGGCCGAGCTCCGCGCCGACCCGACGCTGATCCCGAACTTCCTGGAGGAGGTCCTCCGCTTCGACGGGCCGATCCACTGCACGTTCCGGCGTGCGCAGGAGGGCGCCGAGGTGCTCGGCGAGTCGTTCGCGCCGGGCACGATGGTGATCCCGATGTGGGGCGCCGCGGGTCAGGACGAGACCGTCTTCGAGGACCCGCGCTCGTTCGACATCCACCGGAGGAACGCGAAGCGGCACCTGACCTTCGGGGCGGGGATCCACTTCTGCGCCGGCGCCGAGATGGCGCGCGTCGAGGGCAAGGTCGCGTTCGAGGTGCTCCTCGAGCGGCTCGCCGACATCCGCCTCGCCCCCGAGGCCGACCTGGCGCACCAGCCGAGCTTCTCCGCCCGCGGCTACCGGCGCGTCGACATCGAGTTCAACCGACCGAAGGACCGAGCATGAGCACCACCGGGACCACGCGCCTCGAGGCGAACAAGCAGACGATCCGCGACTTCCTGGAGGTCCTGAGCACCGGGGACGTCGCCGGGGCGATGGAGTTTGTCGCCGACGACGGGACCTGGTGGGTCGCCGGCACGACGCCGCTGTCGGGCACCCACACGAAGGCCGCGTTCACCGCGCTGCTCGGGGGCGTGGGCGACGCCTTCCGGATCCCGCTCGGGATCACCCCGAAGGCGTTCACCGCCGAGGGCGATCGCGTGGCCGTCGAGGCGGAGTTTTACACCGAGCGCAACGACGGCGTGGTCTACAACAACCAGTACCACTTCCTGTTCGAGGTCCACGACGGGAAGATCCGTCGGGCCAAGGAGTTCCTCGACACGATGCACGCCGCCGACGTCCTCTGCTGAGGACGCCGGCGGGGCGGGGTCAGCCCGCGGGGGCCCGCTCCGCCGCGAGGCGCTCGCGCACCGCCGGCAGGACCTTCGACGTCAGCGTCGCGATGCGCGCGCTGCCGGACTCCACGGACTCGCCGGGGAGCTGCGCCCAGAAGTGGACGTCGCGGATCAGCGGCTGGCCCACGAGCAGGTCGGAGATCTCGCGGGTCGCCGTCTCGACGTCCCAGAGCTGGAAGGCCCCGGCGTCGACGATCGACTGGGCGTCCGGGAACCGCGGGGTCTCGTCCGGCGGCCCGAAGGCGCCCCAGCCGATGTACTCGTTCAGCTGGTAGAGCGCGTGCTGCCCGATGCGCGCCCACTCGGCCTCCGGGTCCTCCGCCACGATCGCCCACTGGCCCGCGTAGATCGCGCCCTCCGACCGCGGCCGTCCGGCCCGCTCGAGCCCCTCGACGTACATCTCGTGGTGCGCGTTCTGGGTGCTCAGGAACCCGTCGCCGATCCGCGCGGCGCGGTCGATCGCGGGGGGCGACATGCCGCCGATCAGGACCTGCGGCGTCCGGGCGGGCTGCGGGTGGACCGTGAGGTCGGGGTAGTCGAACCGCTTGCCGCCGAAGGCGATCGAGCGCCCCGACCACGCGCGACGGACGACCTCGACGGTCTCCTCCAGGAGGCTCGGCCGGTGCTTGATGTTCCGGCCGAACGCCTCGAACTCGAGCTCGCGGTAGCCCACCGCGATGCCGAGGTCGAAGCGGCCGTCGCTGAGGATCCCCAGCGTCGCGGCGTCCTCGGCCAGGCGCACCGGGTCGTGCAGCGCCGGGAGCATGAGGTTCGTCGAGATCCGCAGGTCCTTCGTGCGGGCCGCGATCGCGGCCGCCACCACCAGCGGGGACGGCGTGTAGCCGTCGTCGCAGAAGTGGTGCTCCGTCAACCAGACCGACCCGATGCCCTGGGTCTCCGCCCACGCGATCTGGTCGAGCACGTCGGCGTAGAGCTGCTCGAACGGCCGGCGCCACTGCTCGGGGTTGCGCAGGTCGTACCAGAGGCCGAAGCGGACGTCGTCCGGTCCGGTCGCCGCGGCGCCCATGGTCAGGACACCTTCTGGAGGAACGCGAGGAGCTCCTCGCGGTAGAGCTCGGGCTCCTCGTAGAACGGCGCGTGGCCGCTCTTCTCGCACCCGACGAAGCGGGCGTCCGGGATGAGGTCGGCCGCGGCCTTGGCCGCGTCGTAGGCGACGAACGCGTCGTGCCGGCCGCCGTAGAGGAGGGCCGGCACGCCGAGCGCCCCGAGGCCCTCGCGGACGTCGGCCTCGGCGATGCTGACGAGCAGGTCGTCGCCCTTGACGCCGATCTTCATGAACTCGTGCCACATCCACTCGACGAGGTCCGGGGACACCGCGGCGTCCGGCGCGCAGACCGCGTTCGCGATCCCGCGCAGCCCCGCGGCCCGGTCCTGGCGGATGCCGGCGACGAGCCCGGCGACCTCCTCGGCGGTGCCGCCGTGCGGCCAGCCCTCGGCCTGCGAGTAGCGCGGCGTCGCGCCGCACGTGAGGACGAGGCCCGAGGCGCGGTCGCCCAGGCGGATGACGACCTCGGCGGCGATCGCCCCGCCGGCCGACCAGCCGTTGACGACCGGCTTGTCGAGGCCCGTGTGCTCGATCAGCGCGATGACGTCGGACGCGGTCGTGTCGACCGAGACCTCGGCGAAGTCGTTGTCCGACTGGCCCGCCGCCCGGACGTCGAGCAGCACGACCTCGTGGCCGGCCTCCAGGAGCGACGGCAGCGTCGTGTCCCAGAACCGCGTCGAGGCGCCCCAGCCGTGGATCAGGACGATCGCCCGCCCGTCCCCCGCGTGGTGCTCGTAGTAGATCCGGCGGTCGCCGTCGACGTTCAGGTAGGCCATGTGGTCCTCGATCTTCCGGGTGGTGTGGGGGCTGGACGGACACCGACCGGGCGGTCCCCCGCCCGGTCGCACCGGTGCCGTCCGGGCGGACGGCACCGTCCCGGGCACCCGTCGCGGTCGCCCGCCGGATGGCCCGGGTGGGGCGGCGACGCGGCCGCGTCGCCGCGCCGGTCAGACGGCGGCGGGCGTCGCCGACATCTCGTGCAGGCGCGGGATGACCTGCTCGCCGATGAGGTCCATGCTGCCGCGGACCATGTCGTGCGGCATGCCGGCGTAGGAGACGGCCATCGAGCAGCGGAGCTCGCCGATGAGGTCGAAGCGCTGCTTGTACTTCTCGACCATCTGGTCGGGCGTGCCCCAGCACTGCGAGGCGATGAAGCCCTCGCAGGCGGCCTCCAGGCCGGCCTCCTTGATGGCGTCGGCGCCGGCCTGGTAGGCCTGGTAGCCGTTGGTCTTGCCCCAGTGGTCGCCGTTGAAGTCGTAGTGCTTGATGACCGACAGGTAGTACTTGGAGAGGTACTCGCGGGCGACCTTCTCGGCGACCTCGGCGTCCTCGTGGCAGTACGTGAAGTCGGTCAGGAGCGGGGCGCCCGGCTCGACGTTCGGGCGGACCTCGCGCCAGCGCGCACGCCACGCCTCGATGGCCTCGGCGTGCTGCTCGATGGGCAGCTGGACGAAGGACATCATCGTGCCGCCGAGGTTGGCGGCGGCGATGCCGGAGTCCGGCGTCATCGCGACGGAGAAGAACTCGCGGTCGCGCCAGCCGCGCTCGGGCGTCGGGTGGATCTCGACGCGCGACTGCTTGAAGAACTCGGTGTCGTACTCGGCGACGCCGGTGTCGAGGATGTCGAGGATGATCTCGGCGGCCTGGTCGAAGCGACCGCGGGCCTCGGCCATGTCGACGCCGAAAGCCTCGTACTCCTCGCGGGCCAGGCCGCGGCCGAAGCCGAGCATGAAGCGGCCCTCGCCGAGGATGTCCAGCATCGCGATCTTCTCGGCGACCCGGAGCGGGTTCGGCCACCACGGCAGGATGATCGCGCCGGTGCCGACCTTGATGCGGCTCGTCTTCGCCAGCAGATGGGCGGAGAACTGCATGTTGTCCGGCATCATCGAGTAGTTCGGATCGAAGTGATGCTCGGGCGCCTGGACGTAGTCGAAGCCCGCCGTCTCGGCGTGGATCGCGAGGTCCGTCTCGGCACGGAACATGTCGGCGTCGGACATGCCCTCGTGGGTGTTCTGGAAGATCAGCTGGATTCCGACGTCCATGGGAAAGCCCGTCCTTTCCGCCCGCAGGCGGGTGCGTGTCGTGAGTGCTGCCCGTCGTGCAGCCGTGGTGCCAACGTAGTTCGCGTGCGGGGGGCTCCCGGAAGGACCTTCGCGGCCGTTTCGTACGGTTCTACGAAAGTGGCCGGATCGCCAGTGGGGGCGGGGGTTCGCGGGGGCGGGAACGGGTCCGGCGCCGTGCGGAACGGCGCCGGGCTGGTTCGGGCGCGGTCGGGCGTCGGCACGGGTGCGGGCGGCCGTCCGGCAGGCCCGGGGCGCGGTCGCGTCCCGCCGCGCGTATCGCCGGCGGGCGGTTCGGCGCAACGTCGCCGGAGCCGGGTCCGAGGTGCGCGGGCCCGCGGGTCGAGCGAGCAGGTCGACGCGGAGCGCAGGAACGAACGCCACCCCGACCGCCCAAGCCGGCCGGCGCGTGTTCCTGCGCCGTGGGCGC
>NZ_KI912613.1:945920-962437 GCF_000519325.1 Patulibacter minatonensis DSM 18081
CCGTCCCCGGACCCTCGTCCCCGGAGCCCCGTTCCCCGACCCTCGGGCCCCGTCCCCTGGAACCCCGTCCCCCCGGAGACCCGTTGTCCGTCGCCCTGGAACCCCGTCCCCCCGGAGACCCGTTGTCCGTCGCCCCGGAACCCCGTCCCCCCGGAGACCCGTTGTCCGTCGCCCCGGAACCCTCTCCCCCCGGAGACCCGTTCCCCGTCCCCCCGGAGCCCCGTCCCCCGGACCCCAGGCCTCGGACCCCCGGCCCCCGGGCGGCCGCCCCGCTCCCTAGTGGTTGCGCCCGTTGATCTCCCAGCCGCCGTCGACCGGCAGCGTCTGGCCCGTGATGAACGAGGCCTCGTCGGAGAGGAGGAACGCGACCGCGCTGGCGATCTCCTCCGGCCGGCCGAGGCGCTTGATCAGGTGCGCGTTGGCGTTGATGGCCTTCTGCTCCGGGGTGATGTCGGCCAGGATCGGGGTGTCGATCGTGCCCGGTGCCACGGCGTTGATGCGCACGTTCTGCTCGGCGTAGCTGTAGGCGGCCTGCTGGGTCAGCGCGATCACGCCGCCCTTGGCCGCCGAGTAGGACGCGAGGTTCAGCATCCCCTTCAGCGCCGCGAGCGAGGAGATGTTCACGACGTTCCCGCCGCCGGCGCCGACCATCGACGGGATCGTGTGCTTCATCCCGAGCCACACGCCCTTCAGGTCGGTGTCGATGACCGTGTCCCACGCCTCCTCGGTGAGGCCGGTGACCTCGTCCTCGGACTGCATGTTCACGACCCCGGCGACGTTGGCCAGCAGGGTGACCGGGCCGTGGCGCTCGACGGCGCCCGCGACGAGGGCCTCCCAGTCCGACTCGATGCGCGCGTCGAAGACGTGGTGCTCGGCCTTCCCCCCGGCGTCGGTGATCGAGCGGACCGTCGTGTCGTCGGCCTGCAGGTCACCGACGATCACGGTGGTGCCCTCGCTCGCGAGCCGGCGTGCGACCGCCTGACCGATGCCCTGCGCGCCGCCGCTGACGATGGCGACCTTGTTCTCCAGCGAACCCATGTGGTGCTCTCTCTCCTCGTGGTGTGTCGGGTCTTCTCGGGCCGCTAGGGCTTGAGGAAGATCGCGGACGTGTGCTCGGTGTCGAGGTACTCCTTGACACGGTGGATCCGGCCGTCCTGCACCACGAAGAGGAAGTGGTAGTGGTTGTTGTAGACGCGGCCGTTGTTGAGCTCCGCGTACGACTCGGTCTCGACGGCGACGCGGTCGCCGTCGACCGTCCAGGCGTGCGGTGTCAGCTGGATCCGGGCCTCCTTCGTCCCGGCGCCGATGCCGCCCGCGAGCTGCCCGAACTCCTCGCGGGTGTAGGTGCCGGAGATCCCCTCCATCGTCCCCGCGACCCACCAGGTGGCGTCCTCGGTCATGCTCGCCAGGATGTGCTCCACGTCGCCGGTGGAGAAGGTCTTCAGGAAGTCCTCCACGACCTGCTTGCTCGTCTGGTTCTCGGTGGTCGCCACGGTGTGCCCCTCACGTTCGGTTGATCGTGGAACCGACACTAGGTGCGGTCGATCGGTGTCCGGCGGGGGTCGTCGGGGCGACTTGGAGTTCGGTCCGAAAGGGTCCCGGGAGGCCTCACATGCGCGGCCCCGCGGGCGGCATGCGGTCGGCGCCGGGAGCCCGTCCCGGCGTGCGCGGCCGGCGTCAGCCGAGGTCGGCCACCGGCGGCGCGACGACGAAGCCGCGCCGACCGAGGCCGGCCACCACGTCGTCGCCCGGCAGCAGCGGCGCGACGTGGGCGACGCCCAGCAGGCGCAGGACCGACGCGCCCACGGCGACGTGCCGCCCGTACCGCCCGGCCCACGTCTCCGCGAGGGCGGGCTCGTCCACCGGCCCGCCCGGCCGGGCCGCCGGAGGACGCGACGCCAGGACGACGACCCCGCGACCGGCGCCGGAGAGCGCCCGCAGCGCACGGACCGCGTCGGGCCCGCCCGGACCGCCGACGAGCACCCCGGCGACCAGGTCCCGCGCCCCGATCCACGTCGGCACCGGGCCCTCGGTTGCGGATCCGTCCCGGTGCCGCCCGGCCCCGCCGTCCCCGCGCGGGACCACGTCGTGGGAGCCCGCCGGGCCGCCCCGTCGCACGCCGACGTCGCCGCGCACGAACACGACGTGGTCGGTCCCGTCGTCGAGCGACCGCACGCGGAGCATCCGCGTGCCCGCGGCCTCCCCGACGTCGACCACCTCGTCGCGACGCACCTCGAGCTCGGGCGCCGACGCCGCGCGGTGGCGGACGACGTCGCCGACGGTGACGGTGCGCAGGTCGTGGCGCAGCGCGAACGCCGTGAGGGCGTCGCCGGTCGCGACGTCGCCGTCGTCGTCGAGGACGACGCAGAGGACCCCGGCGGGCCGCGCGCCCGCCGTGCGCGCCAGGTCGACCGCCGCCTCGGCGTGCCCCGCGGCGCCGCGGACGCCGCCCCGCGCCGTGCGCACGGGGAACATGTGGCCGGGCGACACGAGGTCGCGGGCGGACGCGTCGTCGGCGATCGCCACCGCGATCGACCGCGCGCGGTCGGCGGAGGAGATCCCCGTGCCGACGCCGTGCCGGGCCTCGATCGACGGCGTCATCCCGGTCGCGGGTCCGGCGGCCCCGTCGCGCGTCATCGTCCGGAGCCCGAGGCGCTCGCAGCGCTCGGGGGTCAGCGCCAGCTGGACGAGGCCGCGCGCGTGCGTCGCCATGAAGGTCACGACGCGATGGTCCGCGGCGTCGGCCGTCGCCATCACGACGCCGCCCGTCCCGCGGTCCGGGTCCGTGACGAGGACCGCCCGGCCGTCCCGCAGCGCGGCGACCGCGTGACGGACGCGATGGTCCGCCGCGTCCTCCGCGAGCTCGACCGCGGCGCACCCGAACGCACCGGCGGACGATCGCGGACCGGCGTCGGGGAACGGGTGGGTCGCCTCGGCGTGCATCGCCCATCCTGTGCGGACCGGTGCCGCCGCCGCGACCCGCGGTCCGGGACCGATCTGTGGGCGGCTCCAAAAGGGCCGGCGGCGCCCGCTCGGGCCGCCCGTCCGGGCCGGTCGGCGCCCGGCCCGCGGGACGACGGCGACGCTGCTCAGGTCGTCCCGACGACCTCGATCCGCCCCGCCAGCAGCCGCACGGCCCACGAGTCGCGGTCGCCGACGACGGCGGTCCAGGGGGCGGCCGGCGGGCGGACCGCGTCGAGGCCCGGCCCCGTCGCGACGCGCAGGAGGAGCGAGGCGGCCCCGGCGTCGAGCAGCGCCGCGACCGTCCGGGCCAGCGGCTCGGCGCACCCGTCCTCGGCGGCCGACACCGCCACGACCGCCGGCCCGCCCGCGACGTCGCCGACGTCCTCGGGGCCCGTGACGACCGCGGTCCCGGCGGGCGCGGCGCTGACGAGCGCGACCCCGCGCCGCTCGTCCGCCCACTGCAGCACCCGCGCGATCCGGAGGTCGGGCTGCGCCGGCACCATGCGCACGCGGCCCGCCATCAGGACGCCGGTCGTCCCGTCCACCGACACGACGTCGCCCTCGGTGATCGTCGGCCCGGACGTCGTCGCGCGCAGGCCGTCGGCGTCGACCTCGAGGCCGGAGGCGCCGAAGATCGCGGGGCGGGCGTACCGCTCCAGGGCGGCGGGGTCGACGACCCCCGCCCGCGAGGTGACGACGGCGACGCTCGCGAGCGCGCCGGCGACGTCGGCGCGCCGGACGCGCGGCAGGATCAGCACGACGTCGGCGCCGGCGGCCGCGAGCGCCCGGGCCCGCTCCGCGTCGAACGCCGCGACGCCGCAGACCGCGCCCGGGGACGCCGGGTCGCCGAGCGCCAGCACCTCGACGTGCTGGTCCCGGGCGAAGACGGGCGCCTGCAGCCGCGCCATCACCGAGAGCGGGATCCGGGCGAGGGCCTCCGGCGTCGTGATCAGCCCGTCGTCGACGAGGTCGACCGCGATCCGGACCGCCGCCGGACCGCTGCGGACCGCGGGCTTCGCACGGAGGAACCACAGCCGCCCGGACTGGACCGCGAAGTCGACCGCGCACATGTCGCGGTAGGAGGCCTCGACGAGCGGCAGAGCGGCGTCGAGCTCGGCCAGCGGCGTCGGCAGCCGGGCGTGCATCGCCGTCAGCGGCAGCCGCGTCTCGACGGTCCCGTGCCCGTGGGCGTGCGGGACGAAGCTGCCCGTCGCGCTCGGCGACCCGGTGGCCGGATCGCGCGAGTAGGCCGTGCCGACGCCCGAGTCGAGGTCGCGGTCGCCGTGGACCATCGCCTGGACGACGACGGCGACGCCGAGGTCCTCGGGGAGCTGCGCCCGCACCCGGTAGTCCCGTGCCTCCGGACCGTCCCACGACGCCCACGCGGCGGCCACCGCCTCGTGCAGCTGGCCCTCGAGGTCGTCGGGGACCAGGACGCCCGACCGCTCCGCCACGAGGTCGCGCACCGCGCGGGCCGCGTCGAGCGGGTGCTCGTGCCGGGCCGCCTCCGCGTCGAGCTCGTCGGCGGGGAGCGCGCGGACGGCGATGCCGAACGACCGGGCGAACGCGAGGTACCGCTTGCCGGCGAAGGCCCGTCCGGCGACCGCGGTCACCGCGTCGAGCGTCGCCTCACCGATCCCCACGTCGACGACCGGCTCCTGCAGGCCCGGCACGTGCGACGGCCCGCCGGTGCGGACGGCGACGAGCAGCGGCATCCCCGCCTCGCCCAGCAGCTCGTGGGCGAGCTCCGGGAGCTGCTCGGCGATCGCCGCCCGGACAGCGGCCGGCACGTCGACCGGCCCGTCGGCCCCGGCCGTCCCGGACCGCCACGCCTCGGTGGTGATCGTGAACCCGGGCGGCGTGGGCAGGCCCAGCTCGCACAGCCGCGCCAGGCCGGCGCCCTCGGTCCCGAGCAGGGCGCGGCTCGCCGGCCCGCGGCCGAACGGGACGACGGCGGTGCTGATGTCGGCTCGTCGCAGGTCCCGCATCGGCCGATCATCGACCGCGTCCCGGGCCCGGCACGGACCACCGGCCCGCGAACTTGTGGTCCGCTCCAAGAGTCGAGGTCGGCCCCGTCCGGCACGCGGGGTCCCTGGCTGATTCGATGCCATGCGGCCGGGTCGACCGGCCCCCGCCCCGAGGAGCCGCGTGAACATCGAGCCGTCCGACCGCACCCGCGACCTGCAGCAGCGCCTGCTGGCGTTCATGGACGAGCGGGTGTACCCGGCGGAGGAGCCCTACGCGCAGGAGCTCCTGGCGGCGGGGAACCCGCACCACCAGCCGACGGTGATGGAGGAGCTGAAGGCCGAGGCCCGCGAGCGCGGCCTGTGGAACCTGTTCCACCCGCACGCGGACGTCCACCCGTCGGTGCCGGGGCTCTCGAACGTCGAGTACGCGCCGCTGGCCGAGATCATGGGCCGCAGCCGCCTCACGCCGGAGGCCTGCAACTGCAACGCGCCGGACACCGGGAACATGGAGGTCCTGACGCTCTTCGGGAACCCGGAGCAGCAGGAGCGGTGGCTCGTCCCGCTGCTGGAGGGCCGGATCCGGTCGGCGTTCGCGATGACCGAGCCGGCGGTCGCGTCGTCCGACGCCACGAACATCGAGACCCGCATCCGCCGCGACGGCGACGAGTACGTCATCGACGGACGCAAGTGGTGGACGACGGGTGCGCTCCACCCCCACCTGCGCTTCTTCATCCTGATGGGCAAGACCGACCCGACGGCCGACCGCCATCGGCAGCAGAGCATGGTCCTCGTGCCGGCCGACACCCCGGGCGTGCAGGTGCTGCGCAGCCTCCCGGTCTTCGGCTACCAGCACCAGGAGGGCCACGGCGAGGTGCTGTTCGAGGACGTGCGCGTCCCGGTCGAGAACGTGATGTCCGCCGAGGGCGACGGGTTCCGGATCGCGCAGGCGCGGCTCGGTCCGGGCCGCATCCACCACGCGATGCGGACGATCGGCCTGGCGGAACGCGCGCTCGAGCTGATGTGCTCCCGCGCGCAGCAGCGGGTCACGTTCGGGAAGCCCGTCTCGTCGCGCGCCAACGTGCAGGACTGGATCGCCGACGCGCGGATCGAGATCGAGATGATCCGCCTCCTGACGATGAAGGCCGCGTGGCTCATGGACACCGTGGGCAACCAGGAGGCCCGGACGGAGATCGCGGCGATCAAGGTCGCCGCGCCGGCGGTCGCGCAGCGCGTCGTCGACCACGCGATCCAGATCCACGGCGGCGGTGGGATGAGCGACGACTTCCCGCTCGCCGAGATGTACGCGCACGCCCGCACGATGCGGATGGTCGACGGGCCCGACGAGGTCCACCGGATGACGATCGCCCGCGCCGAGCTCGCGAAGCACCCGGCGCCCGACGCCTCCTGAGTCCCGCGCGCTCTTGTAGCGCGCTCCGAAACGGCGCCCGGGGCGATCCCCGTACCGCTGTACGCGCTGGTCTGCTGCGATCGCGGGCGACGTCGCACGATCGGTGCGGGACGCCCCGCGCTCTGCGTACAGCGACGAAGGGACAGCACATGACGGGGACGGCCATTCTCGGAGGATCCGGCGGCCTGGGGGCGGCGGCCGCGGCGCGGATCGCGCGGCGGACGCCGGTGACGATCGGCTACTTCGGGAACGAGGAGAAGGCCCGCGGGGTCGTGGACGCGATCGTCGCCGAGGGCGGTGAGGCCGACGCCGCGCGGGTCGACCTCACCGACTCCGCGTCGGTGAAGTCGTTCCTCACGGGGGCGGCCGACCGGTGGGGCGGGCTCGACGCCATCGTCTCCGCGACCGGGCCGGCGATCCCGCTGTGCGCGCTGGAGGACGTCACCGACGAGGACTTCAAGCGGATCTACGACACCGACGTCTTCGGCACGTTCAACGTCCTGCGCCACGGCGTCGAGCTGCTGAAGGGCTCCGGCGGCGGCAGCATCACGTCGTTCATCACGACCGCCGTGCACCGGACGCTCGAGAACGACGGGATGTCCGGAGGCCCGAAGACCGCGATTACCGGCCTGCTCAAGCAGGCCGCGCGCGAGGCCGGCCCGCACAACGTGCGGATCAACGGCGTGGCGCCGGGGGTCATCGACGCCGGCATCGTGCTGACCTCGTTCGAGGTCGACGACGTCGCCAAGTCCGTGATCGAGAGCTGCATGGCCCAGACCCCGCTGGCCCGGATGGGGCAGCCGGAGGAGGTCGCCGCGCTGGTCGACTTCCTCGCGGGCCCGGAGGCCACGTACGTCAGCGGCCAGATGATCGCGGTCGACGGCGGGTACAGCGCCTGACCGGCCGGGCCGGGTCCGGACTCCGGCCCGGACCCCTCCCGGCCACGGTCGCGCGGGTCGGACGGCGGGCCGGCCCGGCGCCCGACCCGCCGCGGTGCGCCGGGCGCCGACCCCGCCCGTCAGGCGCCGGCGTCCGCCGTCGCCAGGCGCTCCCCGCCGATGCGGAAGATCTCCTGGTTCCCGGAGCTCCACGACGGCGTCAGGGTCCGCAGATGGATCCGCCAGCGCCCGTCGATCCGGCGCAGCTCGTCGTGGTAGGTGCCGCCGACGAGCAGGTGGTCGCCGCCGTCGGCGCCGACGATCACGTGCTGCGCCTGGAAGTAGCAGGACGCCGTGCCGGTGTCGCCGTCGAGCTCGCAGCTGACGTTGCCGATCAGGTGCTGGCTCGCGTCGAGCCCGGCGAGCGCGCCGCGACAGAGCGCCACGATCGCCTCGGGTCCGCGGTTGATCCCGCCGAGCTCGCCGTAGTCGGTCGCGCCGTCGGGGGTGAAGACCTCGGCGAGGAGGTCCCAGTCGCGCGTGTCCAGCGCGGTGGCGTAGCGGTGCATCAGGTCGATGACGTCGAGGCGGTCGGTCGGGTCGGTCATGGGGGTCTCCTTCGATGGGAAGAGGGCCCCGCCGGTTCGGCGGGGCCCCTGGGATCTCCTGCGTGGTGGTGCCGGCGCGGCGCGGCCGTCCGGGCTACGGCGTGGAACCGGCCTTGTCGGCGCCGGGCGCCAGGGCGTACGTCACGGTCTTGCCCTTCATCTTGATCCGGGTGTCGACGTAGGCCTCGCCCCACTCCCCCACGAGGGCGTGGTCCGTCGGGCTCGACTTGACCGAGCCGTGGCTCGTCAGGAGGTCGCCACCCTCGTTCTCGAGCTGCGCGGTGACGTTGTCGCGCGTCAGCTCCTTGCCGGCCTTCAGCACCTTGCGGGCTGCGTCGGCGAACGTGTTCACGGCGTCGTAGCCGTAGATCGAGTACAGCGCGAACGGCTTGTCCGGGTACTCCGTGGTGAAGTCCTTCACGTACTTCTCGCAGAACGCCTTGATCGGGTCGTCCGCGTTCAGCTGGTTCAGGTCGGTGAGCGCGCACTTGTGCCCGCCGTAGGTGACCGTCTCGCAGTTCGTCCCGCACGCCGCGGCCAGGGCCGGGGTCGAGAGCCACTGCTCGCCGATGATCGGCCGGTCGAACATGCCGAGCTGCTTGGCGGCCTTGTAGCCGTTCGGGTTCAGCGTCTCGATGTAGTAGACGTCCGGGTTGGTCGCCTTCATCTTCGTCAGCTGGGCCGTCACCTGGTCGGTGGACGCCGTGCCCGAGCTCGCCTGCACCGTGGTGACCTTGCAGCCGATCTCCTTGCAGCGCGCCTCGATCGCCGGGGCCAGGCCCGTCGAGAAGTCGGCGTCGTAGTGGAGGATCGCGACGGACTTCTTCTTCAGCACGTTCGTCATGTACGAGATCGCGGAGGTCGCGTACTCCGACCCGGCCGAGTTCTGGAACATGTACTTCTTGACCGGGTCGATCAGCTTGTCGCTGCCGCTGGCCGCGATGGCGGGCAGCTTGACCTGGTCGGTCAGGCCGCTGATCGCCAGCGCGCCGGCCGAGCCGTTGAACCCGCCGATGACGGCCTTGTCGCGCGCCGAGTCCCGGTAGGCGGTCGCCGCGCCCTGCGGCGTCGCGCCGGTCTCCTTGAGGACCAGCTCGATCTTCCGGCCGTCGATGCCGCCGGCCGCGTTGATCTGCTTGGCGGCGAGCTTCATGCCGTCCTGGTAGTCGGGGCCGCCCTGGGCGGCCGGGCCGATGTAGCCCGCGACCTTGATCGGGCCGCTGGAGCTCCCGCCCCCGCCTGATCCCCCGCTGTCGCTGCCACACGCGGTCACACCCACAGCCATCACCATCACCCCACAAGCCGACAACACTCGCGTCATGCGTGCCATGTCCCCACCCTCTCTCCATGTGTGGGGGACCCAAATATGGTCCCCGCGTTGGTTACTGAGGCGACTCTAGGAGTGTCGCCCCCACCGAATCAGGCCGTGCGTGCGGCGTTTCGTGGGGAGTTCCAAACTCCGTCCGAAGCGACACCACGCCAGCGGCGGACGTTCAGCCCGCAGCGGCCGCCGTCGTGAATCCGAGGTACGCCTCGCGCACCCGGGCGTCGCTCTGCAACTCCTCCGACGTGCCCTCGATGACGACCTCGCCGCGCTGGAGCACGTAGGCCCGATCGGCCAGGGCCAGCGTCATCATCACGTTCTGCTCGACGACGAGGATCGTCACGCCCTGCTCGCGCAGAGCCCGCAGCGCGTCGAAGACCTGGGCCAGCACCGCGGGCGCCAGGCCGAGCGACGGCTCGTCGAGGAGCAGCACCTTCGGGCCCGCCATCAGCCCCCGGCCGATCGCCACCATCTGCTGCTGTCCGCCGCTGAGGCTCCCGGCGACCTGGTCGGCGCGCTCCTCCAGGATCGGGAACAGCGCGTGGGCCTGCGCCAGACGTTCCTGCACGACGGACCTGCGCCGGCGCTCGGCGTAGGCGCCGAGCAGCAGGTTCTCGCGGACGGTCATCCCCGCGAAGAGCTGGCGTCCCTCCGGGACCATCACGAGCCCGGACCGGGAGACGTCCTCGGGGTTCTTCCCCGCCACGTCGTCGCCGTCCAGCCGGATCCGTCCGGCGGTCGGCCGGATCAGTCCGCTGATGGTCCGCAGCAGGGTGCTCTTGCCCGCCCCGTTGCTGCCGAGGATCGCGACGATCTCCCCGTCGCGGACCTCCATGTCGAGGCCACGCAGGACGCCGACGCGGCCGTAGCCGGCGTCGAGCCCGTCGATCGTCAGCGTCCCGCTCATGCCGCCACCGTCCCCAGGTAGGCCTCGATCACCGCAGGGTTCGCGGCGACCTCCTCCGGCGTCCCCCCGGCGAGGAGCCGCCCGCGATCGAGCACGACGACGTCGTCGGCGACGCTCATCACCATCCGCATGTCGTGCTCGACGAGGAGGACCGCGAGGCCCTCGCCGGCGATCGCGCGGATCAGGTCCGTCAGCTCGTGCGTCTCGGTGTGGTCGAGGCCCGCGGCGGGCTCGTCGAGGAGCAGCACGTCGGGCTCCGACGCGAGCGCCCGGGCGACGTCGACGAGCCGCTGGCTGCCGACCGGCAGCGAGGTCGCGAGGCGGTCTGCCTGGTGCCCCAGGCCGACGCGCTCGAGGTGCGCCATCGCGGCAGCCCGCGAGGCCTGGCGGTCCCTGCGCGTGCGGGGCAGGCTGAGCGCGATCTCGAGGAACGACGCCCGTCCGAACCGGTCGCGGGCCAGCATCACCATGTCGAGCACGGTCATGCCCTCGTAGAGCTTCGGCGTCTGGAAGGTCCGGGCCAGGCCGCGCAGCGCGACCTCCTCGGCCCGCAGCCCCTCGACGCGGACGTCGGCGATCCGGACCTGCCCGGCGGTCGGGATCAGCGTCCCGGCGAGCAGGTTGATGACCGTCGACTTGCCGGCGCCGTTCGGGCCGATCAGCGCGGTGACCCGGCCCGGCCGCAGCGTGATCGCCACGTCGTCGACCGCGACGAACGCCCCGAAGGTCCGCCGCAGGCCCTCGGCGCGGAGGGCGGGGGCAGCCGTCGCGCCGGCCGTCGCCGCGGCACCCGCCGTCGCCGTGCCGCCGGTCGTCCGGACCTCGCCGGTCGTGTCCGCCGCGCTCATCGGACCGCTCCGGTCGTGCCCGCGGCGGACGTCAGGTCGCCCCCGGGCGGCCCGGTCGCCCCGGCCCCGTCGCGGCGCCGGCGGAGCCGGTCGAGGCCGCCGCTCAGCGAGTCGGCCTTGAACGCGCGGGCCAGCCCGTCCTTGAAGAAGAGGACGAAGACCACGAGCAGGAGGCCGTACATGATGAGCTCCCACTGCAGCGAGGCGCCCTCGAGCCCGGAGGTGGCGTGGTAGCGGATCCAGTATTCGAGGCCGCCGACGACGACCGCGCCGATCAGCCCGCCGTAGACGCTGCCGATGCCGCCGACGATGACGTAGGTGACGAGGCTGATCGTCAGCGTGAAGTCCCAGTTGGCCGGCGCCGCGAACTGCAGCGAGTAGGCCCAGAGCCCGCCGGCCAGGCCGGCCATCCCGGCGCTGACGACGAAGACGACGAGCTTCAGGCGGAACGGGTTGATGCCCATGCTGCGGGCACCGTCCTCGTCCTGGCCGACCGCGCGCAGCGCCTGCCCGATCCGGGAGCCCGAGATGTTGCGGGCCAGCCAGAGGCAGAGGACCAGGACGACGATCGCCGCCCAGTAGAAGTCCGACGGGTCCGTCAGGTCGATGCCGAAGAGCGTGAGCGTCGGGAGTCCGACGAGCCCGAGCGCGCCGCCGGTGAAGTCCGCCTGGCTGACCACGACGAGCAGGGTCAGGTGGATCGCGAGCGTCGCGATCGCGAGGTTGAAGCCCTGCAGTCGGAGCGTCATCGCGCCGATCAGCCCGCCGCCGACGACGGAGAGGACCATGCCGGCCAGGAGCGCGGCCGTGGGGTCCCAGCCGTGCTTCGTCGTCAGGATCGCGACGGTGTAGCCGCCGACGAGGACGAACGCCGCCTGCCCGAGGCTGAACTGCCCGGCGAGCCCCATCACGAGGCCCAGACCGGTCGCGGCGATCGCGGCGAGCACGACGAAGGTCGCGGACGAGAGCTCCTGGCTGCCCGACTCCAGCACGAACGGGGCGCACGCCAGGAGCAGCAGCGCGACGACCGGGACGCCCATCCTCCACGTGAACCGCGGACCGTCGTGCGACGCGGCGACCGCGACCTGCGGCGCGCGGCTGACCACCCGGCGCGGGCGTCGGGTGCGCTTCGTCGCCCGGGCGGCGATCACGCGGCGGATCGCGCCGTCGGCGTCGAACAGGTCGCGGCCGAGCAGGAAGACGATGAGCGTCATGTAGACGATGGCGTCGCGGTACTCCGACGAGATCACGCCGGCGCCGACGCTCTGGACGACGCCGAGGCCGAGGCCGGCGAGGACCGCGCGGCCGGGGTGCTCGAAGCCCGCGAGCGCCGCGGCGATGAAGCCCACGAGGCCGACGGTGATGCCGCTGTCCCAGGAGACCCCGGAGACCGGGACGATCATCGCGCCGAGCGTGCCGCTGATCGCGCCGGCCAGGACGAACGCCGACATCGACATGCGGCCGGTCCGGATGCCGAGCAGCCGGGCGGCGGTCGGGTTCGACGCGCAGGCGCGCATCGCCTTGCCGGTGATCGTGAAGCGGAAGAGCCCGACGACGCCGAGCAGGACGACGAGCGTCGTGCCCCAGATGAACCACGTCTGGTCGTCCAGCCGGGCGCCGAAGAGGCCGAACGTGCCGTCGTGGAAGGACGGCAGCGACAGCGGGTCCTTGTCCCAGATGAGGAGCGCGAGGCCGCGCAGGACGATGCCGAAGCCGAGGCTGGCGATCACCAGGCCGAGCATCCCCACCCGTCTGCGCACCGGCGCGACGGTCGTCCGTTCCTGCACGAGGGCGACGAGCGCCACGGCGACCGCGGACATCAGGACGCCGAGCACGAGCGGCCAGCCGGCCGTCTGCGTGGCGACCATGATCATCCCGCCGACCATCACGTAGTCGCCCTGGGCGAAGTTGTAGACGCCGGTGACGTTCGCCACCACCACGAAGCCGAGTGCCACCAGGGCGAACACACACCCTGCCGACAATCCGGACAACACGTACTGCGCTAGATCGCTCATCGATGCTCCTCCGTTCTCCCGCCGGAGCGCCCACGCCAAGCGTGGCCCCACGGCGATTTCGGGCCGATCTTGCGCATGGCCGGTAGCGCCACGGCGACGGACCTCGGAGGGTGTTCGTAGTTTGCTCCACAAGGGTGGACGGACGGCTCCCAGCGCGTGCTGTCCGAGGAGCAGCATCGGCCCCCATGATCAAGGTGTTCGCGCTCATCCCTCGCCGGCCGGACGTCCCCGTCGACGAGTTCCACGACCACTGGCGCCATCCGCACGGCGACCTCGCGCTGCGGATCACGACGATGCAGGGCTACCTGCAGAGCCACCGCCTCGCGTCACCGGGCGGCGGCCTGGCCGACCCGATCTACGAGGGGATCGCGGAGGTCTGGTTCGAGGACCTCGCGACCGCCGCCGGCATGGGCGAGGACCCGGACTACCTCGAGGGCTGCCACGCCGACGAGCCGCTGTTCATCGACGTCGACCGGCTCGCGTTCCTCATGACCGAGCAGCAGGTGCTCGTGGCCGGACCGCCCGTGGCCCAGGACGCCCCGGGGGTGAAGCTGCTGGTGCTGCTGCCGGGCGGCGGATCGGACGAGGCCGTCGGGTCGTCGGTCGAGCAGCAGCGCGAGCTCGGCGACCGGCTCGGCGCGACCCGGCACGTCCTCTGCCTGCCGTCGGCCGAGGCCTACGCGGACGCCGCGCCGCCGTACGGGGGGATCCGTGAGCTCTGGTGGCCGGACCGCCGGGCCCTCGAGGCGGGCCGCGACGCGGAGCCGGACGCCTGGACGTCGCTGGTGCGCGGCGCGACGGAGGCGCTCCTGGCGACCGAGCACCGCGTGCTCTGGCCGTCGGCGCGCGTCTCCGGCTGAGCGGCGGGCGGCACGCCGACGGGCCGGGCGGGTCGAGGGGTCACCGGCGGGTCGGCGGGCCGGCCGGGCGGCCGGCCGGTACGCCGGTCGCCCGCCGGTCAGCGCCGCTCGAGGTGGACCTCGCCGGCGTCGAGCGCCTCGACGCCGGCGTCGGTGCGGACGAGCAGGCGCCCGCGCTCGTCGACGCCCTGGGCCACCCCGGTACCGCCCGCGCCGCCGCCCGGGCGCACCCAGGAGATCGTTCCGCCGCGCAGCACGTCGCGGGCGGACCACGCCTCCAGCAGCGTGGCGTCGGGGAGCGCGATCGCGGTGGCGAGACGCTCGAGCAGCTCGGCGAGGACCGCATCGATCTCGGACGGGTCGCGGCCCATCGTCGCGGCCCGCGCGGCGATCTCGTCCGGCACGGCGTCCAGGTCGAGCGCGACGTTCAGCCCGATGCCGGCGACGGCCCACCCCTCGGACGGACGTCCCTCGCAGAGGATCCCGGCGATCTTGCGCAGCGGTCCGTGGTCGTCGGCGAGGACGACGTCGTTGGGCCATTTGATCCGGGCCTCGGCCCCGACGGTCTCCGCGACCGCGACCGCGACGGCCAGCGGGAGCATCGCGGGGCTCGGGAGGTCCCGCAGGACGACCGAGACGGTCAGCGCCTGCCCGGGCGGCGCCACCCACGGCCGGCCCTGGCGTCCGCGGCCGGCGGTCTGGGCGGTGGCGGTGACGGTCGTCCCGTGCGGGGCCCCGTCCGCGCCGAGGCGCCGGGCCTCGTCGTTCGTCGACCCGATCTCGTCGTGGTGGTGCCGCGGCGTGCCGAGCGGCCGCGCGTGCTGGTCGGTGGTCATGGGGTGTCTCCGATGCGGGGTGCGACGGGCGTGGTCCGGGGCGTCGTCCTGGCGATGGCGGGGCCGGAGGACGTCCGCTCCGGACCGATCCGGTGGGGAGCGCGTCGGGTGCCCACCGGGGCGGTCACGCGCGCCGGATCCGCACGGGCGCGTCGGTGACGAGCTCGAGCGCCTCGCGCGCAGAAGAGCGGTTGACGGCGACCGCGATCGCGCGGTTGGCGTCCTGGTAGAGCAGGACCGTCCCCGGCGCGACGTCGGCGAAGGTCGTGGCGTAGACGCCGCGGACGCCGTTGATCTCGACGGCCTCGCCGATCCGCAGGCCGACGCCGGCGGTCAGCTCCTCGTGCTCGAGGTCGAGCATCACGTTGCCGAAGCGGTCGAAGGCGAGGACGTGGGCGACGAGCTCGTCGCCCTCCACCTCCGCCATCGGCATCGGCAGCGGTTCGACGGCGTCCGGGTCCAGCGGGGTGCCGACGTCCTCGAGCTCGAGGCCCGCGGCGATCCGGGCGGCGATCGGCGCGAAGATGTCGCGGCCGTGGAACGTCGCCGACACGGGCTCGAGGCGGTAGGGCGAGGTCGCGATGTCGACCGCCTGGACGATGCCGCCGAACCGCTGCGCGGCGAGCCACAGCAGGCCGTTGTCGGGCCCGACGAGCACGCGGTCGTCCTCGGCCACCCGGATGGCGATCGGGCGGCGCCGGCCGCCGACCTCGGGGTCGACGACCGCGAGGTGGACCCCCGCTGACGCGTACGGCAGCGTCCGCTGGAGGGTGATCGCGCCGAGCCGCACGTCGTAGGACGGGATCCCGTGCGTGAGGTCCACGACGCGGGCCTCGGGGGCGATCCGCGCGATCACGGCGTGGCAGACGCCGACGAACTCGTCGTGGAGCCCGTAGTCGGAGAGGAAGGTGACGGTCGTGCGGTCGATGGGGCGATCCTAGTCACGTCCCGGGCGCGCAACGCGTGCGACTCGTCCGGGGTGCAACGGGGGCTGCAGGGCGGGCCGTCGGATGTCCGACGGCCCGCTCCCGCGCGCCCTGTCAGGCGGTGGCGCCGGCCTCCGCCACGCGGTGCTCGCCCTCCGCGAACTCCTCGACGATCTTCGCCGTGAACGCCGGCAGGTCGTCGGGGTTCCGGCTGGACACGAGCCCCTGGTCGCAGACGACCTCCTCGTCGACCCAGTCGCCGCCGGCGTTGACGATGTCGGTGCGGATGCTCGGGAACGACGTGATCGTGCGGCCCCTGACGAGGTCGGCCTCGACGAGCGTCCACGGCCCGTGGCAGATCACGCCGACGGGCTTGCCGGCCTTGAACCAGTCCTGGAGGAACCGGATGACGTCCTGGTCCACGCGGAGGTTGTCGGGGTTCGCGACGCCGCCCGGCAGGATCAGGCCCGCGTAGTCGTCGATGCTCGCGTCGGCGACCTTCTTGTCGACCGTGAACGTGTCGCCCGGGTGGATGTCGCCGTTGGTGGCCTGGATCTCGCCCGTGTCGATCGACAGGAGCTCCGTCGTGGCCCCCGCGGCCTCCACCGCGTCGCGCGGCTGCTCGAGCTCCACCTGCTCGACGCCGTCGGCGGCGATGATCGCGATCCTCTTGCCCTGCAGCTCGTTCGACATGCGGTGCTCCTCCGTCGGGTGTGCGCCCGGGGGCGGCGTTCCCGGCCCCCGGGAGGCGATCGATACCCGCGGGGCGGCGTGAGAAACGACTGCGGGCGGGGCGGGGCGGGGCCGTAGCCCGGGACGCCGGCGGGCGCGACAGCAGGGCGGGCGGCGGGGGCGATGCAGGCCGGTGCCGTGGGGCGGCAGGAACCTGCAGCAGGGGCCGCGGCTCCCGGTGCCGCTGCGGATCGCTGCCGTCAGGCGGCAGGAACCTGCAGCGGCGGCCGCGGCTCCCGGTGCC
>NZ_KI912613.1:962537-972033 GCF_000519325.1 Patulibacter minatonensis DSM 18081
GCCGTCAGGCGGCAGGAACCTGCAGCGGACCCCGCTGCCTCCGGCGGCGACCGGCCTCGCGATCGCCGCGCCCTCGGCCGCGGCCGAGCTCAGGCCGACGCCGCCAGCGCCGCGACGGTCGCGGCGACCCCCGCACCGACGTCGACCTGCACGCCGAGGTCGGCCAGGGCACCGCCGAGGGCCGCGACGCCGGCGAGGGCCGTGCGCGGCTCGGCGGCGGGGCCCATGTGGTCGATGCGCACCATCACGTCGCGCAGCGTCCCGCCGCCCGGGGTCAGCGCGACCCCGTACGCGTCGCGGGCCCGGTCGGCCAGCGCGGCCCGGTCGACGCCCGCGGGCAGGCGGACGGCGGTCGTGAGGGCGCAGGCCTCGCCGTCGCTCGCGACCCAGGGCTCGACCCCGAGCGCCCGGACCCCCGCCCGGCAGGCCGCCGAGATCCGGGCGTGGCGGGCGATCCCGGCCCCGACGCCCTCCGCGAGGACCCGGGCACAGCCGGCCTCCAGGGCCAGGAGCTCGAGGACCGCCGGGGTGCCGGGGATCGCGCTCCGCCCGGCGTCGATCCAGCGTTCCTTCCAGTCCAGCAGCGAGAGGATCGACCCGCGCCACGGGGCGAGGCCGGTCGACACCGGAGCCGGAGCGGTGGAGGAGGACGACGCCGAGGCGGGGGCGGTCGGGGTGCTCGACGCCGGGGCCGGCGCGGTGGAGCCGGACGGCCCGCCCGCCGGGGCGCGGGCCTCCCCGGGTCCCGGAGACGCGCCTCCGGGCGCCGCGAGCGCCGCCCAGGCGCGGTCGCTCACCGTCACCATCGAGATCCCCGCGGGTCCGCCGAGCGCCTTTTGCGGACCGAGCATCACGACGTCGAGGCCCAGCTCGTCGATCGGCAGGTCGTGCCCACCGACCGAGGCGACGGCGTCGACGACGGTCAGGACGTCGTGCTCCCGCGCGACGGCGGCGATCTCCGCCAGCGGGTTGACGGTGCCGGTCGCGACCTCGGCGTGGACGAGCGACAGCACCGCGATCTCCGGCCGCCGCTCCAGCACCGCCGCGACCTCGTCGGCCCGCACCGCGCGCTCGAGCGGGATCTCCAGGTCGACGACCTCCGCGCCGCCCGCCGCGAGCCACTCGCCGAAGTGGGCGCCGTAGGGCCCGGTGATGACGTTCAGGCACGTCGTCCCCGCGACCCCGAGCCCGCGCGCGACGGCCTCCAGCGCCAGGATCGCCTCCGCCTGCAGCAGCACCACGTCGCGCGCGGTCCCGAGCATCCGCGCGACGTCCCGCTCGATCGACGCGAACCGCGCCGGGGTCATCGGCGGCGGGTCGAGCAGCGCGGCGTTCGGGATCGGACCGGTCATCGACCGATGGTGGCATGGATCGGACCATGCACGGTATTCCGTACGTTCGTACGTGATACGGTCCATCCATGAACGGCACGATCGGCTCCCAGCACTGGCGGCGGAACCTGTTCGTCTGCCTCGGCGGGTCGTTCACCACGATCGTCGCGATGACGATGCTGCTGCCGTACCTGCCGATCTACGTCGAGCACCTCGGCGCCGACGGGCACGCCGCGATCGTCCGCTGGTCGGGCGTCGCGTACGCCGCGACGTTCCTGACCGCCGCCCTGACCGCGCCGCTCTGGGGGCGCCTGGGCGACCGCTTCGGCCGCAAGCCCATGCTGGTCCGCGCCAGCCTGGGCATGGCGGTCGCGATGGCACTGACCGGCCTGGCGCAGAACGTCGAGCAGCTCGTCCTGCTCCGCCTGCTGACCGGCCTCCTGGGCGGCTACTCGTCGGGGTCGATGATCCTCGTCGCCGCCCAGACCCCGAAGGCCCACAGCGCGTGGGCCCTCGGGGTCCTGTCGATCGGCGTGATGGCCGGCAGCGTCGTCGGTCCCCTGGTCGGCGGCGTCGCGCCCGAGCTGGTCGGGGTCCGGGCGTCCTTCCTCGTCGCGGGCGGCGTGATCTTCGTCGCGTTCCTGGCGACGATGTTCGGGATCCGCGAGGAGCGGCCGCGGCGGGCGGAGGCCCCGGACGCGGTGGCCGACGAGGCCGCACCGACGCACCGGGGCGACCAGGCCTTGTCGGCGGGCGAGGGCGGCGACGCGGGAGCCACGGACCGGGACGGCGAGACCACGACGGCCGACCGCGACGGCGCCCCGGCACCGATCGGCCGGGACGGCAGAGCCGCGAGTCCGGACCGCAGCGACCCCGTACACCCGATCCGCTCCACCCGGAACCCCGCGACCTCCGGTTGGGGCGCCGATCCCCGCCGCGTCGGCATCCTGCTGGCCGTCGCGAGCCTCCTGATGTTCGCGACGATGTCGCTGGAGCCGATCGTCACCGTCTTCGTCCGGGAGCTCGATCCCGGGACGTCGCACGTCGCGACGCTGTCGGGCGTCGTGATGGCGGTCGGTGCGCTGGGCAGCATCGCCTCGGCTCCGCGGCTCGGGCGCCTGGCCGACCGGATCGGGCACGGCCGGGTCATCACCGGAGGCCTGGCCGGCGCGGCCGTCCTGCTCGGCCTGCAGGCGGCCACGCAGGAGGTCTGGCAGCTGATCGTCCTGCGGTTCGGGGTCGGGTTCTGCCTGGGCGGGCTGATGCCGTCGGTCACCGCGGCGATCCGCCACGCCGTCCCGGACGCCGTCGTCGGGCGGGTGCTGGGCCTGTCGGTCTCCGCCCAGTTCGCGGGGCAGGTCCTGGGTCCCGTCACCGGCGGCGTCGTCGCCGGCGCGTTCGGCATGCGCTCGGTCTTCGTGATGACGGCGCTCGTCCTCGTGGCCGGGACCCTGGTGTCCCGGGTCGGCGCGCCCCCGCGCCCGTCGTCGCCGGTCGCGGCGGTCGACGCGGGCTGACCGCGGGGGGCGGGGTTCGGCGCTCACGGCGCACGGACCGCTGCCACCCCATCCCGCGACCCGACCGGCAGCGCAACATGCGCTCCCCGCGCACAGATCGCTGCCACCCGGCCCCGCGACCTGACTGGCAGCGCAGCATGCGCTCTCCGCGCACACATGGCTGCCACCCGGCCCCGCGACCTGACCGGCAGCGCAGCGTGCGCTCTCCGCGCACGCATGGCTGCCACTCCGCGCGGACGCGCCCGCCGGCCGCCGCGCCGCCGAGCGCCGTGGCCCCGGCGCGGTCCGTCAGCGCGTCGCGGCGTCCGCGACCAGCGCCGCGATCAGGCCGTCGATGGTCGCCTGCTGCGCCTCGACCGCGGGCGTCGCCCCGAGCTCGGCGAGGGCCGCCGTCGTCACCGGGCCGATCGAGACCGCGCGGGTGTCCGGCCCGACGGGCAGGCGGCCGTGCGGGGCCGTGGCGTCCGCGTCGGTGACTCCACCGGCGTCGGCGAGGAACCCCGCGGTCGACGCGGAGGTGAAGGTGACGTAGTCGACGTCCTGCAGCGCCGCGAGGGCGTCGTCGGCCAGGGGCTCGGCGACGGTCTCGTAGACGGGCAGGTCGGTGACCTCGATCCCCGCGGCACGCAGTCCGTCGGGGAGCGCGTCGCCGGCGGTCGCGGCGCGGACCAGCAGCGCGCGGCGCAGCGGGCGGGTCGGCGCACCCGGGGCGGGCTCGCCGGTCGCGTCGACCTGCGCCCCGGTCGCGACCCGCGGGGTCGTCGACGCGGCGACGCCGGCGCCGCCCGCCGACCGCCCCGTGATCATCGCCGCCAGCGCCTCGCCCGTGAAGGTCTCCGGCACGAGGTCCGCGCGCAGGCCGAAGCCCTTGAGCGCGCGGGCCGTGCCGGGGCCGACGGCCGCGATCGTCGTGCCGTAGAGGGACCGCGCGTCCTGGCCGGAGCGCTCGAGCGCCGCCATGAACTCGCGCACGCCGTTGGGCGAGGTCAGCGCGAGGACGTCGACGCCTGCGAGGTCCGGGAGCTCGGCGTCGAGGGAGCGGGTGCGGATCGTCGGGGTCTCGACGACCTCGGCGCCGAGCGCGCGCAGCCGGCGGGCCAGCCCGGAGGCCTGGGCCCGTGCGCGGGTGACGGCGACCGAGCGGCCGAACAGCGGCCGGTCCTCGAACCAGCGCAGCTCGTCGCGCAGTCCGGCGACGCCGCCGACGATCGTGACCGCCGGGGCCTTGATGCCGGCCGCGGCGGCGACGTCGGCGATGTCGGTCAGCGTGCCGGTGACGACGCGCTGCGCGCCGACGGTGCCGGACTGGACGACCGCGGCGGGCTGGTCGGCGGGGCGTCCCGCGCCGACGAGCGACGCGGCGATCGCGGGCAGGCGGCGGACGCCCATGTAGAAGACGAGCGTGCCGGGAAAGCGGGCGAGGCCCTCCCAGTCGATCGCGGACTCGGGCTTCTTCGGGTCCTCGTGACCGGTGACGAAGGCGACGCCCGGCGCGTGCCCGCGGTGCGTGACGGGGATGCCGGCGTAGGCGGGACCGGCGATGCCGGCGGTCACGCCCGGGACGACCTCGTACGGGACGCCCTTTGCCCGCAGGCGCTGGGCCTCTTCGCCGCCGCGCCCGAAGACGAACGGGTCGCCGCCCTTCACGCGGGCGACCGAGCGGCCGGCCAGCACGTGCTCGAGCAGCAGCGCCTCGGTGTCGGCCTGCGGCACCTGCCGCCCGCCGCCGCGCTTGCCGACGTCGATCAGGACGGCGTCGTCGCGCGCGCCGTCCAGCGCGGTCGCGGGGATCAGCTGGTCGTAGAGGACGACGTCGGCGGTCGCGATGACCTCGAGGGCCCGCACGGTCATCAGTCCCGGATCGCCGGGGCCGGCGCCGACGAGGTAGGCGACGCCGGGCTCGGGTGCTGCGTCCGGCGCTCCGGCGTGGTCGGCCCGTGCCGCGCTCCCGGCCGCGCCGCGCCCGGCGGCACCCGGCGCTCCTTCCACCGGGTCGGTACCGGCGGTGTCCCGTGCCGTCTCGACGTCCGTCGTCAGGCCCCCGCCGCCGACGCCCGTCGCCGGCCGAGTGTCGCCGACCGCGTTGCCGCCCGCGCCGACGCCCCCGAGCGGCGGTCGCGTCCCGCCCACGCCCGGGGCGGCGCCGCCGGCCGGGGCGGCCGAGCCGGACCTGTCGTCCTCGGTGGCACCGGTCGCTGTCCCGCCCGTCGCCTCGTCGTCCGTGCCGCCGGTCGTGCTCACGATGTGGGGTCCTCCGCGTGGTCCTGCTGCTCGGCGATCGGTGCGCTCTGGTCGATGCCCTCGCGCGCGGCGGCGAGGAGCTCCGCGCCACCCGCCCGCAGCAGGCGCTCGGCGACGAGGGCGCCCAGGGCCTCCGGGTCGTCGCCCTCGCGGGCGTCGAGCGCCCAGCCCGAGCCGTCGGGCGCACCGACGTACCCGGTCAGCGAGAACCCACCCTCGACCGGCCGGCAGTGGGCACCGACCGCGCTGGTGCAGTCGGCGCCGAGCGCGCGGGCGACGGCGCGCTCGGCGCGCAGGCACGCCCAGTTGGACGCGTCGTGGATCACGCGGGCGGCCGCGGCGCTCGCCTCGTCGCCCGCCCGGCCCTCGATCGTCAGCGTGCCCTGGCCGGGCGCCGCCACGAAGACGGGGCCCTCCAGTGGGACGACGTCCGCCGGCGTGCGACCGAGCCGCTCCAGGCCCGCCGCCGCCAGGACGATCGCATCGAGGTGCTCGTCGTGCCCGGGCTGCAGGCGCGCCAGGCGGGTGTCGACGTTGCCGCGGGCCGCGACGATCGTCAGGTCGCGCCGGGAGCCGAGGAGCTGCGCCGCGCGGCGCAGGCTGGCGGTGCCGACGCGTGCGCCCTCGGGCAGCGCGTCGAGCGACGGGGCGCCGATCAGGACGTCGCGCGGGTCCTCGCGGACCGAGGCGGCGACGAGCTCCAGGCCGTCCGGGAGCTCGCCCGGGACGTCCTTGGCGGAGTGCACGGCGAGGTCGATCTCCCCGGCGACCAGGCCGCGCTCGAGCTCGGTCACCCACTTCGCCTTGTCCGGCGCGGCGCGGTCGCGGTCGCCGGTCGTGACGACCTCGACGATCTCGACCCCGTGCCCGGCCCCCCGGAGCGCTGCGGCGACAGTGCGCGCCTGGACGAGCGCGAGCGGGCTGCGACGACTGCCGAGCCGGATCACGACGCCGACGAGCGGCGCGCGGCGAGCGACCGGACCTCGGCCCACGAGCCGGAGGCCGGCCCGGCGGCGGGCACGTCCGCGGACGGCGCCACGGCGTCCTGCTCCGCGACGAACATCCCGTGCGCGGGGCACTCGGGCGGCGGGGCGCCGCCGGCGACGACCTCGGGCTCGGCGCCGTCGAGGCCGAAGAGCTCGCGCAGGACCTCGACGTGCCCGTGGGCGTCGTCGCGATCGCGGGCCTCCTTGAGCCGCAGCGTCGGCTCGTGCAGCAGGCGTTGCACGATGGTGCGGGCGGCGCGCTCGATCCGCTGGACGTCGGCGTCGCTGGCGGACTCCCAGCGTCCCTCGTTCTCGGCGAGGACGTGGTCGACGATCTCGCCGGCGCGGGCCCGGAGGTCGACGATCGTGGGGGTGATCTCCATCTGGCCCATCCAGCGGGCGAACTTGTGGATCTCCTCCTCGACGATGTCCTCCGCGATCGAGGCCTCGCCCTCGCGGCCCTCGAGGTTGCGCGCGACGACGGCCTGCAGGTCGTCGATGTCGTAGAGCGCGACGCTCGGGACCGCCGCGCAGTGCGGATCGATGTCGCGGGGCACGGCGATGTCGATCAGGACCAGCGGGCGCGCGAGGCGGTGGCACATCACGGCCGCGAGCTCGGGCGCCCCGAGGACGGGGTGCGGGGAGCTCGTCGACGAGATCACGACGTCGGCCTCGGCCAGCTGCTCGGGCAGCTCGGTCAGCGTGCCGACCCGGCCGCCGAAGCGGTCGGCCAGCGAGCGGGCGCGGTCGGCGTGGCGGTTGGAGACGAACAGCGTGCGGACGCCCTGCGTGGCGAACGCCTGCGCGGTCAGCTCGGCGGTCTCGCCGGCGCCGATGATCATCACGTTCTTGTCCTCGAGGTGCCCGACCTGCTGGGCGGCGAGGTCGACCGCGACGGACGCGACGGACGTGTGGCGTTCGGAGAGTCGGGTCTCGGTGCGGACGCGTTTGCCGGTGCGCAGCGCCGCCTTGAACAGGCGGTTCAGCATCGGTCCCGTCGTCCCGGCGCGCAGCGCGGCCTCGTAGGCGCGCTTGACCTGGCCCTGGACCTCGTACTCCCCGAGGATCATCGAGTCCAGGCCCGACGCGACGCGGTAGAGATGCCGCGCGGCGTCGCAGTTGCGAGGCATGTAGACGAGGTTCGCGAGCTCCGTCGGACGGATCCGCGAGCTCTTGGCGACGATGCTGAGGAGCTCGCCCTCGGCCTGCAGCGCGTCGCCGACGACGACGTAGATCTCGGTGCGGTTGCACGTCGAGAGCACCGCGGCCTCGTGCACGTGCTGCGACCGCGCGAAGTCGGCGAGCATCCGCTCGATCTGCAGGTCGGTGACCGACAGGCGCTCGCGGACCGCGACGGGCGCGGTCTTGTGCGAGAGCCCGAGGACGAGGAGCTCGTTCACCGCTTCGCCCCCGACGCCTCGGCCGCCACGCGGGCGGCGTCGCCCACGGCACCGTCGTCCGCCGGCGCGCCGGGGTCCTCCGTCAGCGGCGGGAGCCGGTCGCCCGCGGAGTCCATGCGGGACTCCAGGGCCTCGAGGCGGCGCGCGGAGTCGCGGACGCGGAACGCGACGATCACGAGGTACAGCAGCACGAGGATCGCCGAGACCAGCACGGCGGCCGTGACGTACCCGGGGCTGCCGGAGTCGGGGGCGATCTCGGTGAGGGCGGTGAGGAACACGAGGGTCAGTCCAGGGTACTTCGCGCTACAGGGTGACGGGCGACGAGGCGCGCGCGACGACGGGGACGGCGTCCTCGCCCTCGACCTTGCGTTGCAGCTGCCGCACCCGGATGCGCGTGCTCTTGTGGACGACCTCGAGGTGCCAGAGCGTCACGAACAACGCGCCGAGCGCGAGGACCGAGAGACCGAACGCGAGGCCCGCGGTGCCCGGCAGGTTGGAGCCCGGGTCGTCGAGCGGCTGCGGGTGCAGGAGGTTCGTCGTCATCCGCACGACGCCGAAGCAGACCGGCGCGAAGATGCCGGCGGAGACCGCGAAGACCGACGCGGTGCGCGCCTGGCGCTCCGGGTCCTCGATCGCGAAGCGCATCGGCTGGTACGTCGCGTAGAGCAGGAAGATGATCAGGAACGTGACGAGCACGGGCTCGCCCCAGTCCCACCACACGCCCCACGCGGTCCGGCCCCAGATCCCGCCCGTGATCAGGGCGATCAGGCAGAAGACCTGGCCCATGTGGATCGCCACGTAGGAGCGCAGGTCGTCCAGCGGGCGGTCGTGCTTGAGGTGCTGCCAGGCGAAGAACGCACCGGCGACGAACGCCACGAGCGTGATGATCGCGAACGCCGGGTGCAGGTACGTGAGCTTCTGCCGTACGCCCTCCGTCGCGTCCGTCGGGACGACGGCGATCGAGACGACGACCCACGCGACCACGATGACCGCGGTGATGAGCGTCAGGGGCAGGAGGCGACGGGCGTAGGGCATCGCGGCGGTCCGTTTCAGTCTTCGACGATGCCGTCCGAGACGGCCCAGCAGACCAGCAGGAACACTCCATCGTACAGAGCGAGGGCCAGCCACCACCGCCCCTCGGAGACCTCGCGCGGCGACGTCAGGAGCGGGGCCAGCGCCTCGGACGCCAGCGCGATCAGCGGGATCAGCAGCGGGACCGCCATCAGCGGCACCAGGAGCTCCCGCGAGCGCGCCGCCGCGGCGATCGCCCCGACGAGCGCACCGGCCACCGCGATGCCCAGGTCGCACAGCAGCAGGGCGCCCGCGATCCGCGGGATCGCCGCCCCGTCGAGACCGTCCTGGAGCAGCAGGAGCACGAACGCCGGGACCGCCACCAGGTGCAGGACGAGCAGGAAGCTCCAGAGTGCCAGCGCCTTCGCGGCCACCAGCGCCGACGCCGGCGCCGGGGTCAGGCGGAACGCGTCGAGCCCGCCCTCCTCCTCCTCGGCCGCCCACAGCCGGCCGATCCCGAGCAGCGCGGCCAGGAGCGTCGTGACGAGCAGCACGCCGGCGGCCAGCGGCCCCTCGACCCGCCCGTCCTGCAGCCCGAACCGGAACAGCACGAAGACGCCGATCGAGAACAGGAACATCGTCGGCAGCACCTGCGGCGCCCGGCGCTCGCGCCGCCACTCCAGCGCGAGGAGGGTGCGGACGTCGGTGGTCCAGCGTGGGCGGCCGGCGAGGAGCACCGACGGGGCCGGGGCGCCGCTGCGGGCGGGTCGACCGGCACCACCGGGCGGCGGGGCGGCGGGGCCGGTGCCCGGCGGCGGGGTCGGCGGGGCGGCGCTCATGCGTAGAGCGCCTCGATCCGGGCCGGGGTGACGTCGCCCGGCGTGGCGAGCAGCGCGACGGCGCCGTCGCGGAGGCCGAGGACGATGTCGGCCTCGGCGAGCGCGGCCTCGGGGTCGTGGCCGGCGATGACGCGGGTGCGGGCGGGGCGGGGGGCGGGGCCGCTCGCCGGG
>NZ_KI912613.1:972133-975268 GCF_000519325.1 Patulibacter minatonensis DSM 18081
GGCCGCGGGCGCGGGGCCGGCCGCGGGCGTGGGGCGGGCCGTGGGCGTGGGGCGGGCCGTGGGCCCGGGCCCGGGCGGGACGTCGTCCGCCGGGCGCGGGCCGAGCAGCGCGCCGAGGCGGGCGGACGCCGACGGGTCGAGGTTCGCCAGCGGCTCGTCGAGGAGGAGCAGGTCGGGGTCGGCGAGGAGGACCGCGGCGGCGGTCGTCCGCTGGGTCAGACCGCGGGAGAGCGCGTGGACGGGGAAGTCGGCGCGGCGCACGAGGTCGGTCGCCTCGAGCAGCTCGCGGACGCGGCCGGGGACGTCGGCCACCCGCAGCAGCCGGGCGCGGTGCGTGAGGTTCTCGCGGACGGTCAGGTCGCGGTAGAGCATCGGCTCGTGCGCGAGGTAGCCCACGCGGCCGTGGAGGGCGTGACGGTCGGCCGGGAGGTCGTGCCCGAGGACCCGGCAGACGCCGCCCATCGGCCGCATCAGCCCCGCGAGCACGCGCAGGAGCGTCGACTTGCCGGCGCCGTTCGGGCCGAGCAGCGCGACCGTCGCGCCGGCCGGAACGATCAACGAGACGTCGCGCAGCACCTGCCGCTCGCCGCGTCGCCGGACGAGCCCGTCGAGGACGATCGCGTGGTCGGGCGGCGGACCGTCGGCGGACCGCGTCGGCCGGTCGCCGGGCGGGTCCGCGGGCCCCGGCGTCGGGTGTTCGGCCTCCGGCGGCATCGGTCGGGGAGCCTACGCCGCGCGGGACCGCCTACCCTTCCCGGTCTATGGCGAAGACCCGGAAGCCGCCCGTCGAGGAGCCCAAGCGCCGCGGTCGCCTGTTCTGGATCTGCCTCCTGGTCCTGCTCGAGGCCGCCGTGTGGACGATCCTCTCGGTGGCCGGGGTGTCCGAGGGCATCGCCACGGTCGTCGCCCTCGTCGGCGGCTTCGCGTTCGTCGTGGTCTTCAACGAGAAGATCTGGGGCGAGGGCTGGCGCGACCAGCTGAAGGCCGACCGGGCCAAGCGGCCGCGGTAAGGCGGGGCGGCGCCCGGAGCGGCATCGCGGACATCGCGGACGGTAGGTGTCCCCGTCCGACGTCAGCATGGGGGCATGTCGAGCGCCGCGCGTCACGTCGAGTTCACCGCCCTCGCCGGGAAGGGGGACGACCTCGCCGCCGTCCTCGTCGAGGTCGGGGAATCGCTCCGGGGGACGCCCGGCTGCGACTCGTGGGTCGTCTCCCGCGTGCCGGGCGAGCCCGAGCGGATCGTCGTCGACGAGCGCTGGGCGACCCACGAGATCATGACCGCGGCCGCCGAGGCCTCGAAGGACGACGAGAACCTCCCGCGCGTCATGGCGCTGCTCGACGGCGACCACCCGCCGGTGCTGACGGAGCTCGAGCCGGTCGGCGGCGCGGGCCTGCTGCCGGCCGCGCGCGACGGCGTCACGCACCGTTCGCTGCTGGACACCGAGGACCAGGCGAAGGCGTTCGGGTTCTCGTCCCAGGGCGAGTCGCGGTTCCCGGGCGGCGACCTCGGCCTCGAGCGCACCGGCGTGGCCCTGCACCGGATGCCGGCCGACGCGGTCTCCGCCTTCGGCCACGTCCACGCCAACGCGGAGGAGCTCTACGTCGTGCTCTCGGGCTCCGGCCGGATCCGCGTCGGCGACGACTCGTTCGACCTGTCGGAGCGCGACGGCATCCGCGTCGGCCCGGAGCTGATCCGCGGCTTCGTCGCAGGCCCCGACGGTCTGGAGGTCCTGGCGGTCGGACCGAAGACCCCGAAGGACGGCGACATCGTGCAGGACTGGTCGCCGGTGGGGTGAGGGGCGGGAGGTCGTCGCGGGTCGGACGTCCTCGCCGGGTTCGTGTCGAGTTCGGTACCTCGGCGGTACACGATCCGACAGGCACCACCCGCCGCGGCGACCTTCCCGGGTCCGCGTCGAGTTCGGTACCTCGGCGGTACACGATCCGACGCGACGACCGGGCAGTCGCACGGGGAGGACTTCCGGCGCAGGTCGGTGGCGAGATCGGCACGGTTCGCGCCCCACGCGTCACGCGTCGATCGTCACCGTCGGTGCATGTCCTCGAGCCAGGTCTCTCCGCACGCGCTCCTCGCGGTGGCGGACGCAGCAGGCCGCCACGCGGCCGACGGCTGGCGGGAGATCGCCGCGCTCGCCGCTGCGCAGCACGGGGTCGTCAGCCGTGCACAACTCCGGATGCTCGGACTCACCGATCGACAGATCACCCGTGCGCTCCGGATCGGCCACCTCCATCCGCTCCACCGCGGCGTCTTCGCCGTCGGCCACGGACGCGTCACATGGGAGGGCCGCGCGGCGGCAGCGGTGCTCGCCTGCGGACCCCGCGCGGCGCTCGGCCACCGGTCCGCCGGGGTGCACTGGAACCTCCGCCCGTGGTCGTCCCCCGCGATCGAGGTCGTCGTCGCCGGCTCCAGCGTCGCGACGCACCGGGGCGTCGTGGTGCACCGACACGCCGGTCTTCGCCCCGACGAGGTCGAGCTCCACGACGGCATCCGCGTGACGACGGTCGCGCGGACCCTGCTGGATCTGGGCGCGGTGCTCGCTCCCTCCGCCCTGAGGAACGCGGTGGCCCAGGCCGAGCTCCTCGACCTCTTCGACCTCGGACCGGTCCTCGAGCTGCTGGCGCGCCATCCCCGACACCGCGGAGCCCGGGCTCTGCGCGAGATCCTCCGCAGCTGGGACGCACCCCCGCGGACGAGGAGCGAGCAGGAGGAGGAGTTCCCCGACCTCTGCGTCCGGCTCGGCCTGCCGCGCCCGGTGATGAACGCCACGATCCTGGGAATGGAGATCGACGGCTCGTTCCCCGACCACGGGGTCGCCGTCGAGCTCGACAGCTGGCGCTTCCATCGCGGCATCGTCCGGTGGGAGGACGATCACGAGAAACGCGCGCGTCTGGTCGCCGGCGGTTGGGTGGCCCTCGCGTACACGTACCGGCAGCAGCGCGAACGGGGCGGGCACTTCGTGCTGGAGACCCTCGGCCCCGCTCTCGCTCGCGGCACCCGGGTCGCCGCCTGAGGCGGGGCCGGTCGGCGGTCGGTGTCGGGTTCGGTACCCGGGCGGTACACGATCCGACGCGCACGGCCCGCCGCCCCGCGCGCGCCGCCCCGCCGCCGACCCGCCCGCG
>NZ_KI912613.1:975368-1296120 GCF_000519325.1 Patulibacter minatonensis DSM 18081
ATCCGGACCTCCTGCGCCGTGACCGCCGCCGTCCGCCCCCCGCCGCCGCCCGACCGCCCCCGCCGGCCCGCCCGCTCCTACGCCGCGCTCGTCGTCCGGAACCTCCGCAGCGCCAGCGGGATGCAGACGCCCATGATCAGGGCGCACCAGAGGACCATGCCGATCACCGGGTGCTCGAGGGGCCAGGAGCCGGTGGCGTTCGTGCCCTGGCTGACGTGGCGGATGCCCGCGACGAGGGTCGAGATCGGGTCCCACTCGCCGATGAACTGCGGGACCGCGTCCATGCCCTCGATCGGGACGAAGGTGCCGGCGAGGAACGAGAGCGGGAAGACGATCGCGAAGCCGACGCCCTGCATCGCGTCGGACGAGCGGACGATCATGCCCATCAGCACGCCGAACCAGGTGAACGCGAACAGCCCGAGCAGGATCAGCAGCAGGAGGAGGACCACGTCGCCGGCGCCGACGTCCGGCTTCCAGCCGAGGAGCAGCCCGAGGCCCGCGACGATCGCCATGCCCAGGATCTGCTCGAGGACCTGGCCGATCACCTGGGCGGAGATCACCGCCAGGCGGGTCACCGGCAGGGACCGGAAGCGGTCGATCACCCCGGTCGAGAAGTCGGTCGCGGTCGCCGTGCCGGCCCCGATCACGCCGAACGCGATCGACTGGCCGATCAGTCCCGGCAGGAGATAGTCCTGGTACCGCGTGCCGGGGATCGCGATCGCGGACCCGAAGACGTAGAGGAACAGCAGCGTGAAGATGACCGGCTGGATCGTCACGTCGCTCAGGCGCTCGGGCACCCGCGGGATCGTGCGCAGCTGCCGGCCGACGAGCAGGAGGGTCTCGCGGACGTACCGCGAGACGACGGCCGGACGGGCGGGCAGCGCCGGCAGCGGCGTGCCGGGGGTGGGGGCGGTCTCGGTGCTCATGCCGCCACCTCCTCGCCGTCGGTCTCCGGATCCGGCGCCGGCGGCTGGCCGGTCAGGGCGAGGAAGGCGTCGTCCAGGGTCGGACGGCGGAGAGCGAGCTCGTCGATCGGGACGCCGGACTCGCGGACGACGGCGGAGATGCGCTCGAGGTCGAGGCTCTCCTCCGGCGCCGGGATCGAGAGGGTGCGGCTGCCGCGGCTGACGGTGACGTCGAAGCGGCCGTCGAGGGCGGCGTGCAGGCCGTCGACCCCGGCGGCGTCGATCGCGACGACGTCGACGCGCTGCTCGCCGATCCGGGCCTTCAGCTGGGTCGGGGTGCCGGCGGCGACCTCGCGGCCGTGGTCGATCAGGACGATGTGCTCCGCGAGCGCGTCGGCCTCCTCGAGGTACTGCGTGGTCAGGAGCAGCGTCACGCCCTCGGCGACGAGGTCGCGCACGGTCTGCCAGACGACCTGGCGGCTGCGGGGGTCGAGCCCGGTGGTCGGCTCGTCGAGGACGAGCAGCTGCGGCTGGACGACGAGGCTCGCGGCCAGGTCGACCCGCCGGCGCTGGCCGCCGGACAGGCCCTTGATGAGGCGGTCGCGGAACTCGCCGATGTCGAAGCGCTCGATCAGGTGGTCGGCGATCGTGGTCGCCGCCTTCTTGCCGTGGCCGCGCAGGCGCCCCATCAGGACGAGGTTCTCGCGGGCGGTGAGGTTGCCCTCGAGCGCGGCGAACTGGCCCGTCAGCGAGATCACGCCGCGGACCGCGTCGGCCTCGCGGGTCACGTCGTGGCCGCCGACCCGGGCGGTGCCGGACGTCGGGGCGATCAGCGTGGCGAGCATGCGGACCGTCGTGGTCTTGCCGGCGCCGTTGGGGCCGAGGATCGAGACGACGGTGCCGGGCTCGACGCGCAGGTCGAGCGCGTCGACGGCGGTGAAGTCGCCGTAGCGCTTGGTCAGGCCGTCGGTCTCGACGGCAGGGGTGGCGGAGGCCATGGGCGAGGTCCTTGGTCGGGGCGCGGTGCCGCCGGGGCGGTCGGGGGACTGCGGGGCCGGCCCGCGGGCGGGAGGCAGGCGTACGGTGCCTGCGGGACGACGACGCCGGGGAACATACAGTCACTAGAAAACTTCTGCAACTGGAACGTTGCTAGGCTGGCTCCGTGAGTCCCAGCGCGCCCACCCCGGACCCGGACGTCGCCGAGCTCGAGGTCGGGCCCGACGAGCGGGTCCCGGTGTCGCGCTCCGAGATCGCGGCCGGTCTCGCGCACATCCGCGAGCTGCACGAGCAGGATCGCCGTCCCGACGAGGGGCTCCGGGAGCGCAAGAAGCGCATCACCCGCCAGCTGATCTCCGACACCGCCACCTGGATGTTCTGCGAGCGCGGGTTCGACCGCGTCCGCGTCGCCGAGGTCGCCGCCGAGGCCGGGGTCTCCGAGAAGACGGTCTTCAACTACTTCCCCACGAAGGAGTCCCTGGTCTTCGACCGGGAGGACGACGTCGTCCGCGGACTGCGCGAGGCCCTGATCGAGCGCGGCCCGGACGAGTCGCCGACCCAGGCGGTCGTGGCGTTCATCGAGCGCGAGTGCCGGCACATCGCCGGGATGGGGGCGGAGTTCCAGCCGATGTTCCTGGCGTTCATGCGGCTGATCCAGGAGACGCCGGCCCTCCAGGTCGCGCGTCAGCGGATGGCGGCGAACCTCGTCGAGGCGGTCCGCGAGGCGCTCGCCGAGTCCGTCGGCGTCGACCCGCGCGACCCGGAGCCCTCGGTCGCGGCCCACGCGCTCGTCGCGTTGTGGGAGGTCCAGCTCAGCTCGCGGCAACGCCACATCCGCGCCGGCACGCCGCCCGCCGCCCTCTTCGACGCGGTGATCGACGACACCCGCCGCGCCGCCCGGCTGCTCGACACCGGGCTCTGGTCGTTCAACCAGGTCGCACAGGGCGCCAGCGCGCGGTCGCAGCTCCAGGCCGCCGCCGCGGCGGCGAACGAGGCCCGGGCCCAGGTCTTCGAGGCGCTCCGACAGGCGAAGGCGGCGTGGAGCGAGATCCGTCGCGGACACGACGACGGGCGTCGGTGACGACCGCGGCCCGGCAGCCGGCCCCGCCCGGCCCAGGCCCGCCCGGCCCCGCCCCGGCCCGCCGGAAGCGACCGCGAGGGTGCGTGCGGACCGACGACCCGGGTAGGGACAACGGCGTTCACCACCGACGCCGATGCGATCCCCCGGAGATGCCGAACTGATACCGCCACCCACGATCCTCGTCCTGTGATCGTTCCCTCCGATCCCCCGGCGGACCGCCGGGGCCCGGCCCCCGGGCCGACCGCCGACGCGCGCCACGACCTGCGCGCGCGGCCGGTGATCGGGGTCCTCACCGGGTTGTGCGCCATCGTCGCGCTGGCCGGCGCGGTCGCCGCCACCGGCGTCGCGGTCGTCGTGGTCGGCGGCGTGCTCGCCCTCGGCCTGGCGGGCACCACGGGCGCGATCTGGTCGCGGTCGCTGCTCGCGCCCGCCGCCGCCGTCCCCGGAGCCGTTCCGCCGTCGATCGCCGCCCCGGCCACCGCCGCGTCGCCGGCGCTCGCCCCGACCACGGGGAGCTCGCCGACCGCCGTCCCGGCCGGAGCCGCCATCCCCACTGCGAACGCGCCGTCCGCCACCACGCTCCTCGCGCCGCACCCCGATCCGACGCTGCGCGCCGAGCTCGACCGCATGGAGCGCCTGCAGCAGCAGGACCTCGCCCAGCGCCTGCACGACGGGCCCCTCCAACACGTCATCACCGCGCTGCAGGACGTGACCGACATGCGCGAGGGCGAGGACGTCGACCTGCGCGAGCTCGAGGTCACGCTGCGCGAGGCGATCCTCGGCATGCGCGACGCCTCGACCGACCTCTACGACGACGTCGTCCGCGACGCCGGCCTCGCCGCCGCGCTCGGCCAGGTCGCCAAGACGGCCGAGCGGGCCGGGGGGCCGACCGTCGACGTCGCGGTGGCCGCCGACACCTCGTCGGCGCACGACGCCCTGGTGATCGCCGCGGCCCGCGAGCTCCTGACGAACGTCCGCAAGCACGCGCACGCGTCCCACGCGCTCGTCGTGGTGGAGCGCACGCGCGACGGCCTGCTGCGCCTCGTCGTCGACGACGACGGCATCGGCTTCGACGACGACGCGCGCCGCGACGCCGCGGCGCGCGGGCACCTCGGACTGCGCTCGGTCGAGGACCGGGCACGGCGTGCCGGTGGTCGGCTCGTCGCCGGCAGCAGCGACCGCGGCGCGGTGGTCGAGGTCCTCCTCCCGGCGGACGACGGCGCCCGACCCGTCGTGGCGCGCCGCGGCGTCCTCGGCGCCGCGCGCACCGGCGACGGCCCGGGCCGCCTCGTCGGCGCCTGACCGGCCCCGGACGAGCGGCCCTCGGCCGGGCCGCGGGCACGATCCCGTCGGGTCGCCGCTCGTCGACGGAGCCCCGAGCCGTGCTCGGGCATACCACGCACCCGGCCGCCGGTCGCCGGCGATGCCGACCCGATCCTGACTCGCTCCGAATTCGATACGGACGTCCACGATCGTGGACCCATGTCGTACGCCGCCCTCCGTCCGGCCGGCGGGTGGTCCGCCTCACGGATCGCCGTCGTCGCCGCCGCCCTCCTCCTCGTCGCGCTCGGCTCGTACGCCGCGCTGACGACGCACAGCTCGAAGGTCGCGGTGCTGCCCCTCGCCGCCACGCTGATCGTGACCCTCGGCCTCGGTGTCCTCCTCGCCCGGTGGCTCGACGTGCCCTCACCGGCGGTCCCCGCCACCGCCGACGACGCCCGCCCGTCCGGCCTCGGCGTCCTCGACGGCGTCTCGGCCCTCGACCGGGACCAGCAGGAGGACCTCGCCAAGCGCCTGCACGACGGCCCCCTGCAGGACGTCATCTCAGCGCTCCAGGACGTCGAGGAGCTGCGCGCCGGCGAGCCGACCGACCTCGCGGACGTCGAGACGTCGCTCCGGGCGGCGATCGCCGGCATGCGGGCCACGAGCGCCGACCTCTCCGACGACGTCCTCCGCGACGCCGGCCTGTCGTCGGCGCTGCGCCGCGTCGCCCGCAAGATCGAGCGCGACGGCGGCCCGGTGATCGAGGTCGCGGTGGCCGCCGACACCTCCTCCGAGCACGACGCCCTCCTCGTCGCCGCCGCCCACGAGCTCCTGACCAACGTCCGCGCCCACGCACGCGCCGGGCGCGCGGTCCTCCTCGTCGACCGGACCCCGCAGGGCACCCTGCGCCTCGGGGTCCAGGACGACGGCGTCGGCATCAGCGCGTCGGACCGTCGTTCCGCCGTCGCCCGCGGGGCGCTCGGGCTCCGCGCGGTGCAGGAACGCACCGTCCGCGCGGGCGGCACGTTCCGGGTGATCGACGTCGACCCCGGCACCAGCATCCGGCTGGAGCTGCCGGTCGCCGGCGCCGCCGACGAGCGCTGGAGCACCCCGGCGGTCGCGCCCGCGGGGCCGTCGGTGCCGGTGGCCTGACCCCGTCGACACGCCCCGGGCCCGGCCACGGGGCCGACACGCCCCGGGCCCCGCGCATCGTCGGGCCCGTCCCGCTCGGGCCCGACCGCTACTTCGAGGGCTGGACGAGCCCCGGCGCGATCATCTTCCGGACGTCGACGCGGCCGCCGAGCTCCGGGTCGTCCTCGTCCAGCCGGTCGGCCAGGGTCTGCTCGCGGCGGATCGTGGTCTCGTCGAACGGCTCGACGGTCTGCAGGCGCAGCGGGACCGCGCGGCGGGTGACCTCGAGCGGCAGGCCGGACTCCTTCGACCACGCCTGCGCGTACTTGTCCGGGTTCTTCGCCGCCCAGTCGAACGCCTTGCGCAGGCGCGGCAGGAAGTCCTTGATCGCCGCGACGCGCGCGGGGTCCTGCAGCGCGCTCTTCGACGCGAGCGAGAAGTAGTAGCCGTAGTCGTCCGGCGGGCCCGACGCGATCGCGCGGGCGGGCCGCGACGGGTCGATCTCGGCCTGCGTGACGAACGGCTGCCAGGCGGCGAGCGCGTCGACGCGACCGGACTTGTAGGCCGCCAGCGCATCGGCCGGCGGGACGAACACGAGCTTCACGTCCTTCGGCTGGAGACCCGCGCGGTGCAGCGCCTGGAGCAGCGCGCCGTGCGCGGAGCTCGCCCGCCCGACCGCGATCGACTTGCCCTTCAGGTCCTTCACGGTGCGGATGTCGGAGTCCTTCGGCACGACGATCGAGTCGTCGCCGCCGCTGCGCAGCCGGAGGGCCGCGACCGCGCGGAAGTCGGTGCGGTTCGCGGCGCCGTAGATCGGCGGCGTCGAGCCGACGGAGCCGATGTCGACGCGCCCGGCGTTGATCGCCTCGACGATCGGCGGGCCGAAGGTGAAGCGCGAGAAGCTGACCTTGAACGGCGCGCCCTTCAGCGCCCCGGACTGCTCGAGGACGGAGCGGATGCCGTCGGACTGCACCGCGACCTTCAGCGTGGCACCCTGCGCGGACCCCGCGGCGGCGACCTGGAACGACCCGCCCTCGTCGTCCCCGACGGAGCCGCTCGTGAAGCCGACGACCGCGAGGGTGACGAGCGTCGCGGCGGCGAGGCTCAGCCGGGGCAGCAGGCTGCGGCGGGCCGGTGCGGGGCCCGACGCCGGCGCGCCGGCGGTGTCGTCGCGCTCGTCGCCGAGCCGGCCGAGGAGCGCAGCGCTCGCGGCGATCAGCTCGGGATCCTCGCGACGGCGGGGACGGGCGACCTCGACGCGTTCGTCGTGGACGATGCGGCCCTGGTCGATGAGGACGATCCGGTCGGCCAGGAGCAGGGCCTCCGTCACGTCGTGCGTGACGAGCAGGACGGCCGGGCGGTGGCGCTCCCAGAGCTCGGTCACGAGCCCCTGGGCGGACGCGCGGGTCAGGGCGTCGAGCGCGGAGAACGGCTCGTCGAGCAGCAGCAGGTCGGGATCGCGGACGAGACCGCGGGCGAGGGCGACGCGCTGGCGCTGCCCGCCGGAGAGCTGCCGCGGCCAGGCGGACTCGCGACCCTGCAGGCCGACCTCGGCCAGCGCGCGCCGGCCGCGCTCGTCGGCGTCGTCCCCGCGGAGGCCGAGCGTGACGTTCTGCAGCGCGGAGCGCCACGGCAGGAGGCGCGCGTCCTGGAAGACGACGGCCGGGCGCTCGCCGCTGCGGACGTGCCCGGAGGCGTCGGGGTCGAGCCCGGCGAGCACCCGCAGGAGCGTCGTCTTGCCCGACCCGGAGCGGCCGATGACGGCGACGAACTCACCCGGCTCGATCGTCAGGTCGAGATCGCGGAGGACGTCCTGGCTGCCGAAGCGGCGCGAGACGCCGCGGAGGTCGACGACGCTCACGACGCCGCCTCCTCGCGCCAGCGCAGCGCGCGGCGCTCGAGGCGGCGGACGATCGCGTCCGTCAGGAGCCCCAGGACCGCGTAGGCGATCAGCCCGACGACGACGGTGTCCGTCGCCGACACGTCGCGGGCGTTGTTGATGACGTAGCCGAGACCCTCGGACGCGTTGACCTGCTCGGCGACGATGAGCGCCAGCCACGCGAAGCCGAGCGCCTGGCGCAGGCCGATCAGGAAGCCGGGAAGCGCGCCGAGCAGGATCACGTGGCGCAGGCGCTCACGCGGGGTCAGCCGCAGGGTGTCGGCGACGTCGTAGAGCTCCGCGTCGACGGAGCGCAGGCCGCCGACGAGGTTGAGGTACAGCGGGATCGCGACGCCGAGGGCGACGAGGAGGAGCTTCGGCAGCTCGTCGATCCCGAACCAGATGATGAAGATCGGCACCAGCCCGAACAGCGGGATCGTGCGGACCATCTGCATCAGCGGGTCGATCGTGGCGTCCGCGATGCGGGAGAAGCCGACGGCGAGCCCCGCCGAGATCGCGACCGCCGCGCCCAGGAGGAACCCGAGCAGCGCGCGGCGCAGCGAGACCCAGATCGCTTCGAGCAGGTCCTCGTGGACGATCAGGTCGTACGCGTTCGAGACGACCTGGCTCGGGGCGGCGAGGATCCGCTCGGGCGGGACGCCCGTGACGGAGAGCAGCTGCCAGACGACGATCAGCGCCAGGGGCGAGATCCAGCGCAGCTCGGAGGGCAGGAGCGCCCAGTCGGTGCGCAGACCCGTGCGACCGCGGCCGGACGGACCGCCCGACCCGCCCGTGCGGCCCGCCGGGGTCCCCGCGGCGAGGGCCCCGGACGGGTCGCCGCCGCCCCAGGCGGTCGGCGGCGCGACGCTCTCGCGGTCCTTGGTGGAGCTCACGCCGGGACGAGCGTCGGCGCGGCCTGGCCCGGCTCCTTCAGGAGCCCGCGGGCCCGCAGGATCGGCCGGATCCCCTCGCCCACGTGGTAGGCCTCCTCGAGGTGCGGATACCCCGAGAGGATGAACTCGGAGAGCCCGAGGTCGTGGTACTCGGCGATGCGGTCCGCGACCTCCTCGTAGGACCCCACGAGCGCGGTGCCGGCGCCGCCGCGGACGAGGCCGACGCCCGCCCAGAGGTTCGGCGAGACCTCGAGCGCGTCGGTGCGCCCGTTGTGGAGGTCGCTCATCCGGCGCTGCCCCTCGGACTGCGAGGCGCGCTGCGTCTCCTGGGCCTTGCGGATCGCCTCGGGGTCGAGGCCCTGCAGGAGCTTGTCGGCCTGCGCCCACGCCTCCTCGGAGGTCGGGCGCGCGATGACGTGCAGGCGGATCCCGAAGCGCAGCTCGCGGCCGGCGAGGTCGGCGCGCTCGCGGACGCGGTCGAGTTTCTCGGCGACCTGCGCCGGCGGCTCGCCCCAGGTCAGGTAGACGTCGGCGTACTTCGCGGCGACGTCGAGGGCGGGCTTCGAGGAGCCGCCGAGGTAGATGTCGGGCCAGGCCGGGGTCTCGACGAGCTGGGCGTTCTCGACGTCGATGTGGGTCCCGCGGAACGTGACGGGCTCGCCGGTCCAGAGCTCGCGGACGACGTGGAGGAACTCGCCGGCGCGGACGTAGCGCTCGTCCTTGGGCAGCTTGTCGCCGAAGCGCCGCTGCTCGACGTCGTCGCCGCCGGTGACGACGTTCAGGAGCAGGCGGTTCCCGGTGACCCGCTGGAACGTCGCCGCCATCTGCGCCGCGAGCGTCACCGACTGCAGCCCGGGCCGGAACGCGACGAGGAACTTGAAGCGCTCGGTCTGCGCCGCGAGGGCGGAGGCCATGACCCACGACTCCTCGCACCACGTGCTGGTCGGCGTCAGCGCGGCCTCGAAGCCGAGCTGCTCGGCGGTGCGGGCGATCTGCCCGAGGTAGCCGACCGTCGGCTCGCGGTCGGAGCCGCCGCCGAGCGAGACGAGCTGCCGGGTGTCGGGGCGGTGGGATCCGTCTCCGTCCAGCCCTCCGCCGGTCTGCACGCGCGACCCGCGGCCGCCGACGGCGTTGCCGAGGCTGAGGTCGCTCCGCGAGTCGCCGTTGGTGGGGAGGAACCAGTGGAGGGTGACGGACATGCCGGGCTCCGAGGGGGTCGGAGGAAGGAGTGCGGCACCGCGTGGACGCGGGGCCGTCCTTCAAACGTAGCAATGTCGGTCGGGATTACTGCCTACACGGCGGCGTGGCGGCGGATCCGAACGGTGCGGGTATGCCGGGGACGCGGGCGGACCGGGTGCGCGGGGCGACGTGGCGCCGATCCCCTCGCCTGGCATCGGGGCGGGCACCGGACGGGACCTGCCCCGACCCGCCGGATCTCACCCCGGTGGTCACCCTCGCCACGAGTACGGTGCCCGCACCGACGGGGTCCTCCCGCCGTGTCCCCCCCTCAGGAAGCACCAGATGTCCCCATCGACCATCCGGCGGCTCGCGCTCGCGGGCGCCACGGGCGGCCTCGCCGTCGCCCTCGCGGGCTGTTCAGCCCTGGCGACGAACGGCCCGTCCGGCGCCGTCCAGCCGACGCCGCTCTCCGACACCGTCACGGTGAGCCAGCCGTTCTGCACCGCGAACGGCCGCGACGTCTCCACGCGAGCGGCCCTGCAGCGCGCAGCGCTCACGGCCGACCCCGGCTGCGACCCCTTCACCTCCGTGTTCACCGGGCTCGAGGACTTCACCGGTCCCGGCGGCAACCGCATGCTCGTCCCGATCCAGGTCGCGGACGGGACGCCCGCCCCCGTGCTGACGCTGCGTCGCCGGCCCGGCGTGATCTTCGAGCAGGAGCCCGCCGTCCTGTCCGCGTCGCCCGAGGCCCCGGCCGGGCGCCATTGGGTCGGCTACCGCTCGGGGGAGTTCCGCTTCGCATTGGACGAGCCGGACGCCGGGGACGTCGTCGATGCCGTCGTGGCGATCCCGCGCGCGGCCGACCGTCCCGCCTCCGAGCGGCTCTCGACCACGATCGCGATCGGGTCGCAGGTCACGGCGGACGGATTCGGCACCGAGTACGCCGCCACCCGCCCCGTCGACTGCGACGAGCACCTCGAGGAGGGTGCGACCGGGCCCAGCGTCTTCGTGGACTCGACGACCTGCCCGAACGTCGCCGGTGACACCGAGGGCCCCGAGCCGTCGGACTCCGAGCTCACCCCCACCGACGCGGCGGTCCTCACCGGCGACGGGGAGACCGCGGTCGTCGCCGGCGACACCGCCACGGTGCCGTTCACGTTCGCGCGGACGGGCACGGTCGACGACCCCGCCGACGTCGCGCTGAGCGCGTCCACCACCGTCCCCGGCGGCGAGGCCACCCCGACGCCCACCACGGTGCGGTGGGAGACGACGCCCGTCGACCCCACGACGACCACGGGCCCGACGCCGCCGACCGATCCGACCGGCACGCTGTCGCGCGCGGCCCCGGCCACGCGCGCGTCGTCGCCGCGCGCCGCACTCGCGGACGCCTCGACCGACGTCCCGGTCGCCGTCGTCGTCCCCGCCGCGACCGCCGCCGGCGTCTACGACGTGACCCTGAAGGCCTCCGACGACGGTGGCTCGCGCTCGGCGACCGCGCGGATCCGCGTGACGGCCGCCGCGGTGCCCGCCGCGCCGACCGCGCCTGCCACACCCGCCGCACCCGCCGCACCGGTCGGCCCCGCCGGGACCCCGGCACCGACCCGCAAGCCGATCTCGACGACCGTGAAGCTCCTGAAGGTCTCGCTCGTCAGCCGCCGCACCCGGCGCCTGCACCTCGGGCGCGTCACGTGCGTCCGCGAGAAGGGCTCCGGCCCCTGCGTCGTCCGGAGCCGCGTGACGAGCTCGGGCAAGGAGATCGGGCGGATCTCGGTGAAGGTCCAGCCGAGGACCTCCGCGAAGATCACGCTCCGGCTGACCCGCTCCGCGCTGGCGAAGGTCGTCGCGAACGCCGCCCGGGCGACCACGACGGTCTCGGCCGCCGGGTCGACCGACGTCGTCCGGGTGACGAAGGTCCGCGCGAAGCCGCTCCCGCGGAAGCGGGGCTGAGCGGCGGCGGTCGCCGGGAAGGCCCGGCGATCGCGGCACGACGTTCACGCCGGGGCGGGCACGCCCGGCGTCGGTCCTGGCCGCGGCGCGAGGCCGCGGCGGGGCGCTCAGGCCTGCGCCAGCTCCGCCTCGGCGCGCTGCTGCGAGGCGATGATGATGTCCATGACGTCCTTCTCGCGGCCGTCCTTCAGGAGCTGGATCGGGTCCTGCTCGCCGCGGACGATGCCCTCGAAGAACGCCTTGCGGTCCTGGTAGGTCGGCAGCGTGCCCTTGGCCCAGCCGCGGACCTCGTTCAGCAGCACGGCCATGCGGGCGTACTCCTCGCCGAAGAGCTCGGAGACCTCGTCCTTCATCCGCTTGGCCAGCGCGGGCGACGCGCCGGCGGTGGAGATCGCGATCGCCAGCGGGCCGGTGCGCACGATCGCCGGGAGGATGAAGTTGCACAGCGGCGGGACGTCGACGATGTTCGCGAGCATCGCCCGCTCCTCCGCGTCGTCGTAGATGCGGATGTTCGTCTCGGTGGAGTCGGTGCACGCGATGACGAGGAACTTGCCCTCGAGGTCGCCCTGCTCGTAGTCGCGCTTCAGCCACGTGATCGAGCCCTCGACGGCGAGCGCCTCGACCTCGGGCAGGACCTCCGGCGAGATGACGATGACGTCGCCGTCGCACGCGAGCAGCCCCTCGGTCTTCTCCAGCCCGAGCTCGCCGCCGCCGATGACCAGGCACTTCCGGTTCCGGAGCTTCAGGCATGCGATGTAGAACGGCGTGTCCAGCATGTCCTGGACGCAGGTCTGATCGCAGATCCCACGCTTGAACTGACAGACGCAGTCCTTCCCGGCGTACGCAGCAGCAGGCATCGACCCAGTCTACGCGCGGACGTTCGGGGCCGGTTGCCGGAACGTCGCCTGCCGGGAGGAGCCGCGGTCCGCACGCGCGTCACGGGGTTCGGTGTTGCCCCCGAACGCGGCGGAGACCCGCTCCGAACGGCAGAAGCCGAGCACCGGTGCACGCCCCGGCGAGCGGTACCGTAGGCGCCGTGACAGGACCGGCCCAGACGGTGGGCTCCAACCTCCGTCGACTACGTCTCGCCCGCGGGCTCTCGCTCGTCGAGCTCGGTCGGCTGTCGGGCCTCGCGAAGGGCACGCTCACCCAGCTCGAGGCCGGCCGGGCCAACCCCACGATCGAGACGCTGCAGGCGCTCGCCGGGGCCCTGGGCGCCGGGCTCCCCGACCTCGTCGCGCAACCGCCGCCGTCGATCGCGGAGGTCGTCCGCGCCGACGAGGGCCCGATCACGTCGGGCCGCACCCTCCACGGCCGGCTGCTGAACCGGTCCCACCTCGGGTCGATGATCTCCGAGCTGTTCGCGCTCCGGCTGACCGCCGGGTCGATGCACCACGCGCAGTCGCACGCCCCGGGCGTGGTCGAGCAGCTGTTCGTGATCGAGGGCACGATCGTGATCGGCCCGGACGACCACACCGAGACGCTCGGGCCCGGGGACTTCGTCCGCTTCCCCGCGGACCGCCCGCACTCCTACGGGGCCCCGGACACGGAGGCCCACGGCCTCCTGTGGCTGCTGTTCCCGACGCTGCCCACCGCGGCGGTGACCCTCAGGCCGATGCCGTCCGACGAGGGCGCGATCGGCGCGGTCGAGGGCCTCGTCGCGCGCGACCCCGCGCCGCCGCCGCCCGTGGGCCGGGCCGTCTCGTCGCAGTCGGGCGGCCGACCGGCGCACCCGGACATGCCGCGCGTGCTCCCGCACCCGCCGGTCCGCGGCCGCCGTCCGACGTCGCGCACCGTGCCCGGCCCGAACCCCGATCGACCGAAGCCGCCCGGCCCCGGCCGCTGAGCCGTCCTCAGCGGCGCACCGTCATGAGGCGCGACTCGTCGGCCGTGGCGGAGACGGTCGCCCGGACGGGCGCGTCCGGGGTCCCGGTCAGGAGCGCCCGGCCGGCGGCGGTGAGCGGCAGCTCGACGATCGCGCCCATCCGCCCGGCCGGCGCGGTCAGGCGCCCGGCCGCGATCGGGACGACGCGCGGCTTCGCGGCGGCGGTGCGGCGGGCGCTGCGGGCCGCGCGCCGGGCGGCCGCGGCCTGCCGCCGGGACGTGGTCGCCGCGCGGGAGGCGGTCCGGGCCTGCGCCGGCCGACCGGCGCGTCGGGCGGCGGCGGCCGCGCGGTCGCGGGAGGCGGCGCGGCGGGCCAGGGTCCGGGCGCGCCGGTCGTGGCGCCGCGCCGCGCGGCGCGCCTTCGCCGCGGCCCCGGGCACGGCGGCGGGACCGGCCGAGCGCAGCGTCGCGGTGGCGTCGCAGGCGGTCCGCAGGTCGCCCCACCGCTCGAGGCGGACGGCGATCCGGCCGTCCCTCGGCGCGACGAGCTGCGCGACCCGCAGCCGGCAGCCCGGGGCGGGCGACGCCGGAGGGTTCGGGCAGCCGTCGGCGCCCGCGGCGCCGCCCTGCCCGCCCATGCGCGGGACCTTCGAGGTCTTCAGGAACGACTCGAACGCCGCCGGCCTCGTGGTCATGATCCCGTCGCCGCAGACGTCGAGGACCTGGCGGTAGGCGGCCTCGTTCTCCGGGACCTCCCAGTAGTGGACGGCGACGCCCTTGCCGTGCGCGCGGTCGGTGACCCAGCGCTGCGCGAGGTTCAGGTCGACGGGCAGGTCCTGCACGACCGGCAGCTTCAGGCCGATGCTGCCGGGGTCGAACGCGAACGGCAGCTGCAGCGCGACGGTCCCCGGCGGCAGCTCCTGGCCGAGCAGCAGGAACTCGACCGCGGCCTGCACCCCCGCCGCGACCGGGATCTCCGGCGCCCGCGCGTGGAAGCGGTCGATCGACGCCTGGTCGAAGCTCACGATCACGAGGTCGCGCCGCGGGCTGTCCTTCAGCAGGTGCGCGAGCGCATCTGCCACCCGGAACTTCTCGGCCTGGTCGGCGCCCTTGATCTCGATGTTCAGCGGCACGTGCGGGAACGCCTGCATGACCTCCTGGAGCGTCGGGATCCGGAAGTCCTCGGCGTCGAAGCCGGCGGGCGCGGGCCGGGCGCCGGTCCGGACGCCGCGCAGCGGGTACGACGACGCCGGGAGCCCCTGCACGGTGCTGCGCCCGGGGACGAACCAGTGCGCCGCGTCGAGCCCACGGAGCTGCGCGAGGGTCAGGTCCTGCACCGCGCCGTGCCCGTTCGTCGTGCGGTCGACGGTGTCGTCGTGCCCCACGACGATCGCGCCGTCCTTCGTGCGGTGGACGTCGATCTCGAGCATGTCGGACCCGTCGCCCAGGGCGGTCGCGAACCCGTACATCGTGTTCGACGGGACCTCGTCCTCGCCGCCCTGGTGCGCCTGGTGCAGGAAGCGGGCGGTGGTCCAGGAGAACGGGACGGACGCGGCCGAGGCGCCCGGCGCGACCGCGAGGAGGCCGAGGACGGCGAGGATCACGAGCCGGCGCCACATGGGCGCCAGCCTACGCGGGATCAGGGCGTGCGGCCACGCGCCGTCCGGGCCGCGGCGAGGCGGTCCCGCAGGACGGTCTCGTGCGGGGCGGGTCGGAGGAACCGCACGTCCTCGAGGCCGGCGGGCATCAGCTCCTGGTCGCTGACCCCGCCCGGGTTCGTGTGCGGGTAGTCGTAGCTCCCGGGCGCCGCGCCCTCGCTGATCTTGCCCCGCAGGTAGGGCGGCGGCGGGGTCACGCCGTGCTCCTCGATGTGCGCCATCGCGTCGTCGATCGCCCGGTACGACGCGCTGCTCTTGCCGGCGAGCGCGAGCCGGACGGTCGCGTGCGACAGCGCGATCCGGCACTCGGGCATCCCGACGCGGTCGACGACCTCCGCCGCGGCGATCGCGAGCGGCAGGCACTGCGGGTCGGCGAGCCCGATGTCCTCGGACGCCGAGACGACGAGCCGCCGGGCGACCGTCCGGGGGTCCTCGCCCGCCGTGAGCATCCCCGCGAGGTAGTAGACGGCGGCGTCGGGATCGCTGCCGCGGATCGACTTGATGTACGCGGAGAGCAGGTCGTGCGGCTGGTCCGGCCCGGCGGTCACGGTCGCGCGGTCGAGCGCCGCCCCGGCGTTCCGGGAGGTCACGCGGACGGGGACGATCGCGCGGCCGCCGGCCGCCCCGTTCCCGGATGTCGCGTCGGCGTCACCGGCGGCGGCGCCCCGGCCGTCGACGTCGCCCGTCATCGTCGCGGTCGCCGTGCGCGCGAGGGCGACGGCGGCCTCGAGCGCGCCGAGCGCGGTGCGGGCGTCTCCGGCGCTGCGGGTGGCGAGCAGCTCGAGGGCGTCGTCGTCTGCCGTGACCTGCGGCCGCGCCGATGCTCCGCTGGTCGACGGGTCGCTCGCGGCGGCCGTCGGGTCCCCTTCGCCCCCCGGTGCGCCGTCGCCCGGCCCGTTCTCGGCGCGCGGCGCCGCCGGCCGGTCGAACATGCGGCGCTCGACGGCGCGGCGGAGGAGCACGAGGACGTCCTCGGTCTCGAGCGCCCGGAGCCGGTAGATCCGCAGCCGCGAGCGGAGCGCGGGCGAGACCGCCGCCCACGCCGGCTCGGTCGTCGCGGCGATCAGGGTGACGAGGCCCTCCTCGACCGCGGGCAGCAGCGCGTCCTGCTGGGTGCGGTTGAAGCGGTGGATCTCGTCGATGAAGAGCACCGTCGGGGTGCCGTTCGCGGCGCGTCGCTCCTGGGCGCGGGCGAGCGCGGCGCGGACCTCGGCCTTCCCGGCGTCGACGGCCTGGAGCCGCTCGACCGCCGCGCCGGCGGCGTCGGCCACGATCCGCGCGAGCGTCGTCTTGCCCGACCCGGGCGGCCCGTGCAGCAGCATCGCGTGCGGCATCCGGGCGTCGATCGCGGCGCGCAGCGGCCGGCCGGGCCCGAGCAGGTCCGTCTGCCCCACGACGTCCTCGACGACCTGCGGGCGCATCCGGGCGGCGAGCGGCGCGTCGGCGGGCACGGCAGCCGTCCCGGCGGGGGCACCGTCGTCGGGGTCGGGGACGAAGAGCCGGTCCACCCTTCGAGGATCGCAGGCGGTCCGGCCGGGGCACCGGCACGCGGAGGTCCCGGACGCCGGTGCCGCAACCGGACCGCGACCCGAAGGCGTACGGTCGGGAGGACCGGGTAGCGCAGGCATCCGGTTCGCCACCCGCCCACTCCCGTGCACTCGACCGACTCCACCCTCCCGATCGACGACCCCGCCCGGCCCCGGGGCGTCATGACGAGCGGGCACGCCAGCCCGGACGGGCTCTTCGACGACCACGCGATGATCCGCCGCGTGCATCGCGAGCGCGCGGTGGCGCTGCACGGGCAGCGCGCGCTCCTCATGCAGGCCGCGCACCCGCTGGCGTTCGTCGGCTTCTGGGGCGCGACCGCCGCGCAGGAGCCCGAGAAGGCCTACCCGCGGCTCGCGCGCACCGCCGAGGCGATGGCGACCGCGGTCTTCGGGTCCGCCACCGACGCCGAGGCGATGGGCCGCCGCGTGCGGTCGATCCACGGGGCGATCTCGGGCACGCTCGCCGAGGACGTCGGACCGTGGACGGCGGGGACGCGATGGAACGCGGACGATCCCGAGCTCCTGCTCTGGATCCTCGCCTCCCTCGTGGACTCGGCCCGGGTCACCTTCGACCGCTTCGTCCGGCCGTTGCGTCCCGAGGAGCGCGACGCGTTCTGGCGCGACTATCGCGTCGTGGGCGAGCTGTTCGGGCTGCGTCAGAGCGACATGCCGCAGACGATCGCGGCGTTCGACGCGTACATCGCCGACATGCTCGCGTCCGACCGGACCGAGGTCATCCCCTCGGCACGCGCGGCCGGCCGGCAGATCGTGCTGCGACCGCCGGTCCCCGTGAAGTTCCGTCCGGTGCTCAAGGTCGCCAACGAGATCACCGCGTCCATGCTGCCCGGGAAGGTCCGCAAGGGCTTCGGCCTGCGGTGGGACCCGGCGCGCGATCTCGGGGTCGACGTCCTGGGCGTCTGGTCCCGGCTCGTCCTGCAGCCGCTGCTGCCGACGACGGTCGCCTGGACGCCCCACGGCAGCCCGGCGCCGATCACCGGCTGACGGCTCGCGTCGCGGGGCCGCCGGGTCCGCCCGCCGGTGTGGTCCTCGCGCGCGCTCGTCAGCCCTCGCGTGACGGCAGCGCCCACACGGCCACCCCCGGGAGGACCACCAGGAGGCCCAGGGTGAGCATCTGGCCGACCGCGTCGACTGCGCCGAAGCCGTCGAGGTGCGTGATGTGGAAGACGAAGTGCAGCAGCGCCGAGACCGTCCACGCGACGCACAGCGGGACGACGAGCTCCCGGGACGGCCGCAGTGCCGCCCACGTGAAGAGCACCGCGAACGCGCAGAAGAAGCCGCCCGCGTCGGTCACGAGGTGCTCGTTGAACGGCGGCAGCAGGTCGACCCAGGCGCTGAGGAACGGGAAGTCGTCGAAGAACGTCCGCGGGAAGAACGCGGCGGGGATCCCCGTGAACGCACTCGAGACCGCGAGGACCCAGAGGGCCGTCCGGCTCAGCAGCGGGTCGCGCACGGCGGCGAGGCCCCGGGGGCGGGAGGCGGTGCTCATCGGGACCCCTCGGCCCGGTCGGCCGCGAGCCACTCCGCGAACGTGGGGCCGCGCGACCCCGGACCGCCGTCCGCCGGCCCGCCGGACCCGGCGCCGTCCTGGGCCGGACCCTCCGCCGCGCACAGCCCGCCCGCCTTCAGCGCCCTCGCCGTCCGCCCGGCCAGCGGGATCCGCAGCGGCACCCGTCCGCGCCCGGTGGCGGTGGACCACGTGTCCGCCAGGTCCGCGACGCGCTCGCGGCGCGGGCCGCCGAGGTCGGGGAGTCGTCCGCCCGGACCGGCGTGCGCCGCATCGGCGAGCCGCGCCGCGACGACGGCCGGATCGATCGGCTGCAGCGGCACCCGGACGCGGGGTCGGACGCCGAAGCGCGCCGTCGCCTCGAAGAGCCCCGCCACGAGCCCGTGGAACTGGGTCGCCCGGAGGATCGACCACGGCACGGGGCCGTCCGCCACCGTCCGCTCCTGCTCGGTCTTCACGCCGTAGTAGGCGATCGGGACGCGGTCGCAGCCGACGATCGACACCAGCACGTGGTGGCCGACCCCCGCGGCGGCGCCGGCCTCGAGCGCCCGCCGGCTGCCTCCGACGAGCAGCTCCTGCGGGCGCTTCGTGGCGTTCGCGAGATCGAGGACCACGTCGACGCCCTCGAGCGCGGCGGCCAGGCCGTCGCCGGTGGTCAGGTCGACCGCGTGGTGGACGGCCCCGCCCGGCGTCGCCGGTGGCGCCGTGCGCGAGAGGACCCGGACCTCGTCGCCGCGCCGCGCGAGCTCGTGCACGACCAACCGCCCCACGCTGCCCGTCCCGCCGATCACCGCTGCCCGCATCCCCGCTCCTCCGCGTCCACGTCCGGCCTGCTCCGGCGACCGTACGCGGCGCGTGGTCCTGCCACCAGAGCCAGTTCGGACCCGGTTCCGTGGACCAGTTCGGACGCGCGTCTCGCGTAGCCTGGGGCGCGTGTCCCCTTCCGCGCCCGAGCCCACCGCGCCGCTGTCGGCCACCGAGCTGCTCCAGCGGCTGATCCGGTTCAACACCGTCAACCCGCCCGGGGACGAGCGCGAGGCCCAGGAGTTCCTCGCGGGGCTGCTGGAGGAGGCCGGGTTCGAGGTCTCGCTCGTCGGCCGGCTCCCGGAGCGCCCGAACCTCGTCGCGGAGCTGCGCGCACCCGAGGGCAGCCCGGAGGGTCCCGTCCTCGGGCTGCTCTCCCACATGGACACGGTGCTCGCCGCGGCGGAGGACTGGGAGCACGACCCGTGGTCCGGCGACGTCGAGGGCGGCGAGATCTGGGGCCGCGGCGCGATCGACATGAAGTCGCAGACCGCCGCGGAGGCGACCGCGGCGATGGACCTCGCGCGGTCCGGCTGGCGGCCGTCCCGCGGGTCGCTGAAGGTGATCGTCGTCGTGGACGAGGAGGTCGGCGGTGCGGAGGGCGCGGTCTGGCTCTGCGAGAACGAGCCCGACCTCGCGCGCTGCGACCTGATGCTCAACGAGGGCGGGGGCGCGCCGCTGGTCTTCCGCGGGCAGCGGCACTACGGGGTCTGCGTCGGCGAGAAGGGCCCGCTGCGGTTCGGGCTGAAGGCGTCGGGCGTCGCGGCGCACGCGGCCACGCCCGGGCTCGGCGACAACGCGCTGACCCGGCTCGCCCCGCTGATCACGCGGCTGGCGGAGGCCGAGCTCCCGTTCGACGTCGACCCGGCGATCCGGGAGATGCTGATCGGCCTCGGCCTGGACGGCGACCACCCCGAGCGGGCCTACGCGCGGCTGCGCGAGGAGGACCCGGCGCTGTCGGCCGCGATCGAGCCGATGGGGCGGATCACGTTCTCGCCGAACATCGTGTCGGCCGGCGACAAGATCAACGTGATCCCCGACCGCGCCGAGTTGCGGGTCGACTGCCGGGTCCCGCCGAACCTCACGACCGCCGAGGCGAAGGAGCGGATCCTCGCCGCGCTCGCGCCGCTGCCCGACGGGGTCGAGGTCGAGTGGGGCATGGAGGTCCCGGGCAACAGCTCGCCGGCCCAGGGCGAGCTGTTCGACGCGCTGCAGGAGTGGCTCGGCGACAACGTCCCGGGCGCCGGGATCGTCCCGACGTTCCTCCCGGGCTTCACGGACTCCCGCACGTGGCGCGAGGCGTTCCCGGACCTCGTCGCCTACGGCTTCTTCCCGCACCGGAACCTGGAGCTCCGCGAGCAGGCCGGCCGGATGCACGCGAAGAACGAGCGGATCGACGTCGAGGACCTCGACTTCGCGACGACGTGCTTCTCCGACGTGACGCGGCGGATCCTGGGGTAGCGCCACCCACCCTGCGAGGATGGCCCCGTGACCGAACCGCGGATGCTGCTCCTCTGGGACTCGCCGAACATCGACATGGTGCTCGGGCAGCTGATCCTGCGGCGCAAGCCGACGGGGCGCGAGCGGCCGCGGATCGACGCGCTGCGCGGCTGGCTGCGGGAGCGCGCCGACGACACCGGGGACCGCGAGGGCGACCGGCCCAAGGTCGAGGCCTCGGTCTTCGCGAACGTCACCGAGCGGACGTTCAACGGCGTCGTCGGCTGGGCGGAGGTCGTGCGCCAGCAGGGCTTCCGCATGTTCCTGAAGCCGAAGACCCGGGACGACTCGGACGTCGACGACGACATCCTCGACCTGCTCGCCCAGCGGCACCGCGAGGGCGGGCTGCGCGAGGCGATCCTCATGTCGCACGACGGCATGGCGTTCGTGGAGGCCGCGAAGACGCTGATCGCCGACGGCGTCCGCGTGACCGCGCTGGTCTTCCCGGAGCACGCGCAGCAGCTCTGCCAGGTCGACGGCATCGAGGTCTTCGACCTCGAGGACGTCCCGGGCCTGTTCGAGTCGCCGCTGCCCCGCCTGACCTACGCCGGCCTGCCCGCCGAGGGTCGCTGGCTGGAGCCGCTCGGCGAGATCTAGCGGCGACGGTCGGCTGCCGTGGGCCGCCGACCCGAGGCGTCCGGCGAGACGCAGCGCGGCCGCCGGCACCGCAGGCCGACGTGCCCCGGGCCCCGCGTGCGCTCAGCCCTCCGACGGCCCGTCCAGTTCCTTCGCGGCCTTCCGCGCCCCCGGCAGCCGCCCCGCCACCCGCGCCAGCGGGACGATCGCGCGGCCGAGATCGTGGGCGGCGTGCTGCATCCCGTCGAGGGCGGGCTCCAGGCGGCCGAGCTGCTCGCCGATCGCCCGGACCTGGGCCTCCACGGACTCGACGCGGCCCGGGAGCTGCGGCAGGACCTCGACGGCCTTCGCGAGCTCGGGCAGGACCTGCGTCGTCTCGGCCAGGCCCTGCAGCGCGTCGACGACCTTCGCGATCTCCTGCAGCGACCGGTCGAGCTCGCCCAGCGGGGCGAGCATCGTCTCGACGTTCGCGAGCGGCCGGAGGTGTTCCTCGAGGCGGCCGAGCTGCCGCAGCGTGTCGTCCAGCGCGGCCAGGCGGGCGAGCGCCTTCGAGAGGTCGGCGAGCTGGTCGAGCGGACCGTCCTCGGCCAGCAGGCGCTCGACGCCACCGTCCTCGGCCAGCAGCCGGTCGAGCGTGCCGCCCTCCTGCACCAGGCGGTTGACGGTGCTGCCGGGCGCCAGCAGGAGCTCGAGCGTGCCCTCGCGTGCCAGGAGCTGCTCGACGAGCCCACCCGGCGCGAGGAGCCGGTCGAGGATGCCGTCGGGCTCGAGCGCGCGCTCGAGCGTGCCGCCGTCCTCGGTCAGGCGGTCGACGGCGCCCCCGGGGGAGAGCAGGCGGTCGAGCGGCCCGTCGGCGACGAGCAGCCGTTCGAGCGGGCCGTCCTCGCCGATCAGCCGGTCGACCGAGCCGCCCGGCGCGAGCATCCGGTCCAGCGGCCCGCCCGCGGCGAGCATGCGGCCGAGCGGCCGGTCGTCGGCGGTCAGCACCGCCAGCTGCTCGAGCCGCGAGAGCGGCCCCGTCGGGCTGGCCAGCCGCGCGAGCTGGTCGACGACGCCCCCCTCGGCGATCAGCGTCTGCAGGCGCTCGCCGAGCCCACCGGGCCGGCGCAGGGGTCCCTTCGGCGCCGCGAAGTCCCGGGCCGCGAGCACGAGCTCCGCCGACGCGACGACGGTGCGCGCCGGCAGCAGCGCGAGCGTGAGGAGGCCCATGGGTCGCGACGCTACCCGCTGGCGGGGTCGCGGAGCCGTCGGAACGCGATCTTCCGGTCGCGGACCGGCGGTCGCGGCCGACGCTCGCGGGGCGGCGGCGAGCCCTCGGCCGCCTCCTGCACGGTCATCGGTCGCCGCGGTCCGTCGCCTCGCGGAGACGGTCGCCGGGCGCGTGGTCGCCGAGGTCGGTCGTCGGTCGCCGCGGTCGGGCTCCGGTTCGGCGGGACGTCAGTCGCCGGGACGCCGCGGACCGTCCGCCCACCAGGGGATCGCCGACGCCACGCCCATCGCGACGCCGACGACGATCAGGACCACTCCGGTGGCGCCGCCGTCCGGCAGCAGGATCACGAGCCCGACGAGGACCAGCCCGAGCCCCGCGCCGAAGATCACGGGCGACCTCCTGCGCTGTCCCACGCCGGGTCCGGCGTTCGCCGAGGGGCCGTCGTCGATCGTCATGACGTCCGTGTACCCCGTCCTCTGCGCGTCGAACGCCCGACGGCCGAGGACGGATCCGTGGCCGCGCTTGCGCTCGAGCCGGGGACGGGACGGCGACCCCGCTCCACCTTCCGAGGTCCTCAGAGCGCGACGACGCCCGCGATGCAGACGACCGCGTCGCCGCCGACCCAGATCCGCTCGCCGTCGTCGACGACGTGCACGCGCCCGGCGCGCCGCAGCGCCGTGCCCTGGGAGGCGACGTAGGACGCCGGGGCGACGCCGTCCTCCCGCAGCCACTGGGCGAGGCTCGCGTTGAGGCTGCCCGTGACCGGGTCCTCGAAGCCCGTCCGGACGACGCCGTCCGCGTCGGGGGCGGCCGGGAAGAACGCACGGACCTCGAAGGCGGCGCCGCCCGGTCCCTCGGCCGCGCCGTCCGCCCCTGCGCCGTACGGCCCCACCACGCCGAGCTTCGTGTCCCCGAGCACCCCGAAGTCCGCGCGCAGCGCGAGGACCTCGGCCGCCGAGGACAGCCGCACCGCGCACCATCCCGGCCCGTTGTCGACCCACGCGTGGGCGAGGATCGCGCCGCGGTCGACCCCGACGCCGGCGGCGATCCGGTCGACGAGGGCGTCGTCGAGGACGCCCTCGCGCAGGCGCTCCGGCGCGGCGAACGCCAGCCGCGTGCCGTCGCGGCGGAGCTCGACGAGCCCGACGCCGCACTCCTGGACGATCCGCTCGGGGTCGCGCGGCGTGGCACCGGCGTTCAGCCACGCGTGGCAGCTGCCGAGCGTCGGGTGGCCCGCGAACGGCAGCTCGCCCGACGGCGTGAAGATCCGCAGGCGGTAGTCGGCGCCCTCGTCCGCGCCCTCGGAGGTCGGCGGCAGCAGGAACGTCGTCTCCGAGAGGTTCGTCCAGCGCGCGAACCCCGCCATCGCCTCGTCGGACAGGTCGTCGCCCTCGAGCACGACCGCGACGGGGTTGCCGAGGTGCGGGACGTCCGTGAAGACGTCGACCTGCCGGAACCCGCGGGAGCGCATGCGTCGATGATGACGCGCGACCGAGGCATCGGCGGGCGACGACGGGACGAGGACGGCCGCGCTATAGGCTCCGCCGCATGTTCGACCGGATCGACCACCTCGGCATCGCCGTCCGTCCCGAGGACCTCGACGACCAGATCGCCTACCACCGCGACGTGCTCGGCTTCGAGCTCGTGCACCGCGAGACGGTGGAGTCCCAGGGTGTCGAGGCGGTCCTCTTCGACGTCGGCGAGAACCACGTCGAGCTGATCTCGCCGCTGGGCCCCGACACCGGCGTCGCGAAGTTCCTCGAGAAGAACGGCCCCGGCCTCCACCACGTCGCGTACCAGACGCAGGACATCGTCTCGGCGCTCGCGACGTTGAAGGAGCGCGGCGTGCAGCTGATCGACGCCGAGCCGCGCGTCGGCATCCGGAACAGCCGCGTCGCGTTCCTGCACCCGAAGTCCACCGGCAAGGTGCTGACCGAGCTCACCGAGCCGGCGCACTGACGCCGCACCCCCTTCCCACCCGCACCCCGCAACGATCAGGAGAGCCCGTGTCTTCCGACGACAAGCTCCGCGTCAGCATCGGTCTGGACAGCGCCCCGCCGCTGGCCGTCCGCCTCACCGAGTCCCAGCTCCAGGGCCTGCAGCAGTCGCTGCCGGGCGGTGGCTGGACCGACCTCGACGCCGAGGACGCCCGCGTCCACCTGAACCTCGACAAGGTCGTCTTCATCCGCGTCGACAAGGACGAGCAGAAGGTCGGCTTCGGGCTCTAGGCCCCCGGGCCCGGCCCGCGCCCCTCGCGGGTGCCCCGCGCCTCGCCGCAGTCCGGCGCACTCCGACCCGAGACGCACGGGGCGGGGCCCGCTTCCCCTCACCGCAGGGTGCAGCGGGGCCCGGAGTCCGGCAGGCAGCGCGTCAGCTCGCCGCGGGCGTAGCGCGCCCCGTTGGACTGCTCCTTCTGCAGCACGCGGTAGTCCGTCCGCTTGAGGCAGTCGTCGTAGTCCTGCCCCTCCTGGATCGTGTAGGTGCAGTAGCGCGTGACCTCGTTCAGGCCGCCCTGCTGGCCCTGGACGGTGCGGTCCGGCGGACCGCTCGCCAGCGAGTTGAGCACGACGACGACGAGCACGACGAACGGCAGCGCGGCGAACAGCAGGACGAGGATCAGCCGGGCCTGCGACCGGCCCTTCGCGATCTCGCCGACGTCCCGCGGACGGTCGTACCGGTTGCGCAGGTGCGGGGCCAGCTCGGGCAGGTCGTCGGCCGAGGACGCGCCGCCGGTCGGGGCGGCGCCGGCGGCCGGTCCCGCGTCGCCGTCGGTCGGTCGCCGGTCGTCCGGCTCGTCCTCGCCGGCGCTCATCGGCGCCGCCCCCAGCGCGGAGCGCTGTCGACCTCGGGCGGCAGGAAGATCTCGACGGGGCCGAGCGGCTCCGCGGTGACGTCGCCGAGGTCGAGGACCTCGCCGTCGACGTTCCACAGGAGGTCGGGGTCGACGTCGACGCGGATGTCGTGCCCCTGGAAGAAGTGCGTGCCGCCGCGGTTGCCGCCGCCACGCATGCCCCAGACACGCCGGATCAGCGTCAGGCGGGAGCGCGACTCGACGACGAAGAGCTCCATCTCGGCGGTCTCGGGATCCGAGTCGGGGAGCTGGACGATGCCGCCGAACGAGCCGGACGCGGCGACGAGCGCCTGCCAGACGTCGCCCTCGTACACCTCCTCGCCGTCGACGCTGACCTTGCAGTGCACCTGTTTGCCCTTCACGCCGGCGATCACCGCGCCGATCGCGTAGGCGACGGGGCCGAGCGCCGACTTGAACGGTGCGGCCTCGCGCGCGGCGTTGACGGCCAGGCCGATCGAGGCGACGTTGACGAAGGGGTGGCCGTCGAGCGTCGCGCCCCACACCGTGCGGTGCCGGGCCTCGGGGTCCTTGGCGACGTCGAGCGCGGCGTCGAAGTCGGCCGGGATCCCGATCGCCCGGGCGAAGTCGTTGGCGGTGCCGGCCGGGAGGATCGCGAGCGGGGTCCCGTGCTCGGCGCAGGACGCGAAGGCCGGGCCGATCGAGCCGTCCCCGCCGGCCACGACCACGCGCTCCGCACCCGAGGACGCCGCGGCGTCGGTCTCGTCGAGCGTGAACGTCGTGACGTCGTGCCCGGGAGCGCCGAGGCGCTCGGCGAGCTCGTCGCTCCCGCGGCCGGCGCCGGACTTGGGATTGACGACCAACGCCAGCTTCACCCGCTACATGGTGCCCGACCGGGGGACGGGCGGGGCCGCGGCGGCCCGACGGGACGGCGGGCGACGCCCGGCGGGACGCCGCGATCCCCCGGCCCGTACGCTCCTGGGGTGTCGATCCTGACCCCGGACCCACGGCTCTTCGGCGAGGCCGTCGACGCCCGCCGCAGCCTGCTGGCCCGCGCCCTGCGCGGCCGCACCGGCAGGGCGTTCGCGAGCCTCGACCTCGCGGGGATGCGGGCGATCCGCTCGACCGCGCGCTCCAAGCGCGCGACGAAGGCGATCGTCCGGTTCTCCCGCACCGGCGAGCACGGTGCCCTGTGGCTCGGGATCGGGGCGCTCGGCGCGACCGTCGACGAGCGCCGCCGCGACGAGTGGCTGCTGGGCGTCGCCGCGGTCGGCGCCGCCTACGTCGTGAACACGAGCGTCAAGCAGGTCGCCCGCCGCCCGCGCCCGCAGCTGCGCGATCTGCCGCCCCTGATCCCGACCCCGACGCAGCTGAGCTTCCCGAGCTCGCACGCCGCGTCGTCGTTCGCCGCCGCCGCGGCGTTCTCCAGCCTGCTGCCGAAGGCGCCGCTCTACGGCGTCGCCGGCGCGATGGCGATCTCGCGCGTCCACCTGGGCGTGCACTACCCGACCGACATCGCCGTCGGCGGCGTCCTCGGCTGGACCGTCGGCGGCGGCGTCCGGGCCGCCGGTCACGGCATCGCCGCGCGCCGCGACCGCCGCCGGGAGCAGGCCGACGACTCCAGCAGCACCGCCGAGAAGGCCGCCACCGCCGCATCGGTCGCCGCCGCTGCGGCCGCGGGGGCCGCGGCTGCCACCACCGACCCCACGACCGGAGACGCCTGATGAAGATCGGCATCGTCGGCATGCCCAACGCGGGCAAGTCGTCCCTCTTCAACGCCCTGACGAAGTCCGGGGCCGAGGCCGCGAACTACCCGTTCACCACGATCGAGCCCAACGTGGCGGTCGTCCCGGTCCACGACGACCGGATGGTCGCGATCGCCGAGCTGCTGGGGTCGTCGGACATCGTCTTCGACCACATCGACTTCCACGACATCGCGGGCCTCGTCGCCGGCGCCCACAAGGGCGAGGGACTGGGCAACAAGTTCCTGGCGAACATCCGGGAGACCGACGCGATCGTCCACGTCGTCCGCGCGCACGAGGACGGCAACATCATCCATCCGGATGGCTCGGTGAACCCGCTGCGGGACATCGAGACGATCGAGACCGAGCTCCTGATGGCGGACCTCGAGCAGGCCGAGCGCCGACTCGAGCGGGTCACGAAGGCCGCGCGCGGCGGCGACGCCGAGGCGAAGGCCGAGCAGGCGTGGCTCGAGCAGGTGGTCGCGGCGCTGAACGAGGGCAAGCCCGCCCGCGTCGTGCCCGCGCCCGAGGACCACCCGCACGTCGTCCGGACCCTGTCGCCCCTGACCGCCAAGCCGGTCCTCTTCGTCGCCAACGTCGACGAGAACGACGCGTCCGGCGAGGTCCCGCCCGCGATCGCCGAGCACGCGAAGGCCGTCGGGGCCGTCGCGGTCGCCGTCTCCTCGCGCCTGGAGGCCGAGCTGATCGAGATGGACGACGAGGAGGCCGCCGCGATGCGCGAGGACATGGGCTTCGCCGAGTCCGGGCTCCAGCGGATCGCCCGCGGGGCGTTCGAGCTGCTGGACCTGATCACGTTCTTCACCGCCGGCGCCGGCGTCCGGGCCCAGTCGTGGCACCTCAAGCGCGGCCTCTCCGTCTGGCACGCCGCCGGCGAGATCCACGGCGACATCCAGAAGGGCTTCGTCCGCGCCGACGTGATCGGCACCGAGGAGCTCCTCGCCGCCGGCGGCTACTCCCAGGCCCGCGACGTCGGCACCCTGCGCACCGAGGGCCGCGACTACGTGATGCAGGACGGCGACGTCATCACGGTGAAGCACACGAACTAGGGCGGGGCGCGCGTCGGGGTCCGGCGGTCCGCGACCGGCAGCGAATCGTGCGCCGTGGGCGCACGGGCCGCTGCCACCCCCGACCGGCCGGGCGCCGGGAGGCCGGGCGCCGGGAGATCCCCGATGCGCACGCGCGGGGGTCGGCGCAGGATCGCGGAATGCCCACCGTCCGCCGCCCCGCCGCCGTCCTGCTCCTGACCGGAGCCGGCGTCCTCCTCGTCCCGACGGGCGCGCGCGCCGACGGCCTCAGGATCGACGCCCCCGCCGCCGTCGACGTCGGGGCGCCCGCCGCGCTCTCCGTCTCGGCCGACCTGTCCGAGCCGAACGGGCGACTGATCGTCGTCACCCGACCCGTGACCGGGGCGCCGTGCGGCTCGAGCGAGCAGGCCGACTACGAGGCCGACCCGACGTCGTGGCGGGAGGACGACGGGCAGCTCCTCGAGGGTCGCGTCGTCGTGCTCGGGGCCGGCCCGTCGACGACCGCGGTCGACCACGCGTTCACCGTGCCGGGGAGGCGACGGATCTGCGCGTGGGTGACGCGCGCCGGGACGACGCCGGCCGCGGGCACCGCGGAGCTCGAGGTGCGGGGCACCGCCGGCACCGTGCGGATCGACCGGTTCCGGCAGTACGCGTCGACGTCGAAGCAGGTGCTGCTCGACCTCGACGTGTCCGGTCGCGCGTCGACGCCGGCGGACGTCCGCGCCTGGGTCGTGCCGGCCGGCGCCTCGTGCCCCGGCCTCGACGTCGTCCACGACCGGGACGGCGTCACCGTCCTGCGTCGCGACGGCGGCCCGCTGCAGGCGGGGTCGTTCTCGACGACGTTCCGGACGAGCAGCCCGCTGGCGCACGGGCGCTGGCAGGCGTGCGTCGCGCTCGGCGACGGCGGGCCGTCCGGCCAGGCTTCCGTCGTCGCGCACGACACGGCGACGGTGCGGACCGGCCAGCGTCCGCGGTACCTCGCCTCCGACCGCCCGCGCGTGATCCGCGCCGGATCGACGCTGCGCTGCCGTCGCGGGACGTGGCGCGCCGAGCCGGCGCCGACCTTCCGCTACGCCTGGCGCCACGACGGGCGGACCGTCGCGGGCGCCCACCGGTCGCGCCTGCGCGTGTCGCGCACCGCCCGCGGCCGGTGGACGTGCGTGGTGACGGCGCACAACCGCGCCGGCACCACGACGGTGCGGACCCTGGCCGTCGGGGCGACGGGGTAGGCGGGCGAAGGGGCTCGGCGCCCGCCTCAGCGACGGATCGTGAGCTTCAGGTCCAGGACGGTGCGGCCCTTCGTGACCTCGGCGGGCTGCTGCTGCTCCTCGGCGTTCGGGTACTGCACGACGGTCCGGATCCGCACCGTCTTCCTCGTGCCCTTCCGCGCCCGCTGGAGCGTGCGCAGAGGCAGCGCCGCGCGGGACTCCACGAGACCTCCCGGCCACTCGCCCCGGCCGACCGTGACGCCGAGGTCCGCGTCGGCCTGCCCCTTCTCGGAGCACGCCGCGGGGAGCGACCGGTACGAGTCGCTGCTCGGCCAGTCGTGGGCGCCGCGCAGCACCGCCATGCCGGGCTCCATCCCGTTCAGCGGCCGCTCGATCAGCGGATCGCCGGCGTCGTAGATCTCCTTGCGGGTGGTGCCGAAGCGGAGTCGGATAGCGCCCTCGGTCGCGCAGGTGCGGGTCCCCTGCACGTTCTCGGCGCGGTCGCCGCCGGTCGTGCCGTCGGGACAGGCGCTGATCTCGGCGAAGCGGCGATCGAAGTCGCGGCGCAGCGCGGCCTTCGCGGCGAGGCGGACCTCCGACGCGGTGAAGGTCAGGGCGCCGTTCTTCCCGACCTTCGCGGTCAGCTTCCCGGGCTTCCCGGACGCCGTGCCGAAGGTCAGCGTCTGCTCCCCCGACTCGCGCTCCGGGTAGTCGCAGGTCGGGGCGACCCGCTTGTCGTAGGTCCACGTCGTCTTCTGCGTGCCGGACACCTCGACGCGGAAGGTCGTGGCCTTCGGCGCCGCCGATGCGGGCGCGGCGGTGGCGAGCAGGACGCCGGCGGCGAGGGTCGCGGGGACGGCACGGGCAGCCCGCGCGCGCGTCGTGCGGTGGGCGACTGCCGACGGGGTGCGGCCTCCGCTGCGGGCGCCTGCTGTGCGCGCCGGGGCCGACGCGGTGGCGGTGTCCCGGCGACCGCTCGCGCTGCCGGCGGTGGGGGTGACGGGGTCAGGGGTCGGTGCGGGATCGGGCACGGGAGCACTCCGGGTCGAGGGGTGGTTGGGCGCGGGACCGGCACCCACCGACACCGTCCCGGCCGACGGGCCCACCCGCATCGGGGATCTCCCTGGGGTTCCACCCGGAGGTTCCGGTGCGCGACGGGAGGTGCCACGATCGACCGATGCTCCACGAGGACCGCTCCCGGGCCGAGTCGTTCGGGCAGGACGCCGCCGCCTACCACGCGGAGCGTCCGTCCTACCCGCCGGCGCTCGTCGACGCCCTGGTCGACCCGCCCGTCCGGGACGTCCTCGACGTCGGCTGCGGCACCGGCATCGCGTCGGCACTGCTGACGGCCCGGGGCGCGCGGGTGCTCGGCGTCGAGCCGGACCCGCGGATGGCCGCGGTGGCGCGGGAGGGCGGCCTCGAGGTCGAGGTCGCCGCCTTCGAGACGTGGGACGCGGCGGGGCGGACGTTCGACCTCGTGATGAGCGCGCAGGCCTGGCACTGGGTCGACGCCGCGGCCGGGTCGGCGCGAGCGGCGGAGGTCCTGCGCCCCGGCGGGCGGATCGGGCTCTTCTGGAACTTCGGCCGGCCGACGGACGCGATCCGCGACGCCCTGGGCGCCGCCTACGCCGCGGCCGGCGAGTCCGACCTGGAGCGGCACTCGGTCCTCCTCGGCAACGCCGACGACCGGCTGACGGGAACGGCCGCCGCACTCGACACCACCGGCGCGTTCGGCCGGGTCGCGGTCCGCGCGTTCCCGTGGGTCCGCGAGTACGGGCGGGACGCCTGGATCCGGCAACTGTTCACGCACAGCGACCACGCGGCGCTGCCGGCCGACCGCCGCGCCGCGCTCTCCGCCGCGGTGGCCGAGGCCGTCGACGGCCTGGGCGGGACGGTGGCCCTGGACTACGACGCGCGCCTGGTGACGGCGGTGCGGCGGGGGTAGGCGGGCGGCACGGACGGGTGAGCCGCGCCGCGGGACGGAGCCGGCGGGACAGGGCCGGCGGGACAGGGCCGGCGGGACGGGCGGGATGACCGGCCGGGCGGACCGCATGGGCGGCCAAGGCGGCAGCGACCGACCGCAGCAATCCGCAGCACCCCGCCGGCTCGGGCCGGCCGGTGCGGGTTCGTGCCGCCCGACCGCAGCAATCCGCAGCACCCCCGCCGGCCCCGGCCGACCGATGCGCCCTCGTGCCGCCCGACCGCACCACCGCGCATCACCGGCGGCCGGCACGCTCCTGCCGTCACCGCGAGCCTCCCGCCAACGACCGCCGCTCCGCGGCACACCCGCTTCACCGCCGCAGGAACGTGTGGCCCACGACTCCTCCGCTCCGCACCGACGCCTCCCCGAGCCCCGACCCGCCGCGTACACCGCACCGCGCCCCGCACCTCACGCCCGGGCCGCTCCGAACGGATCCGCCGCCCCGCCCCGCCCCCTCAGAACACGATCCGCGAGCCCATCGTCACGACCCGCTCGCCCGGCAGCCGGAAGTAGTCGGCGGGGCTCGCCGCGTTGCGGGCCATGCCGACGAAGAGGGCCTTGCGCCAGCGGGCCATGCCGGGGGAGCGGTCGGGGACGATCGTGATCTGGGAGAGGAACCAGGTCGCGTGGTACGGGTTGAAGTCGACCTCGAGGCCCCCCGCGGTGCGCCGCGCGAGGGCCAGGGCCTGCGGCACGTCGGGGCGGTCCATGTAGCCGAAGCGCAGGGTGACGTGGCTGTAGCCGTCGTGGTCGTACCCCAGGTGGTCGAACACGATGCGCTCGGACTCGGGGACGTGCGGGGTGGTCGTCGTGTCGATGGTCACGATGACGACCTCCTCGTGGATCGCGTGGATCCGGTCGACGGCGACGCGGAGCGCCAGCGGCGTCGTGTCGCGCGTGGGGTTCAGGTAGATCCCGACGCCCGGCAGCCGCTTGACCGGCGGGACCATCACCTGCATCCGGTCGACGAACTCCTGCAGCGGCCCCTCGGCCTCGACGCGGGCGGCGGAGACCTCGACGCGTCCGCGGTCCCAGGTGCTCAGCAGCACGAACACGATCGCGCCGACGAGCAGCGGGAACCAGCCGCCGTGCAGGATCTTCGTCGCGTTGGCGGCCAGGAACAGCAGGTCGACGGTGACGAACCCGAGGACGCCGGCGACGACCATCCAGAGCGGCTTGCGCCACAGCACGCGCACGACGACGAGGAACAGGACCGAGTCGATCAGCAGCGTCCCGGTCACCGCGATCCCGTAGGCGGTCGCGAGCTTCGCGGAGGACCCGAAGCCGATCACGAGCGCGAGGACGGCGACGAACAGCCCCCAGTTCACCGCGGGGACGTACACCTGCCCGATCTCGTCCTCGGAGGTGTGGCGGATCGACAGCCGCGGGAGGAACCCGAGCTGCACCGCCTGGCGCGTGACCGAGAACGCGCCGGAGATCACGGCCTGCGACGCGATCAGGGTGGCGAGCGTCGCGAGGACGACCATCGGCACCCGCGACCACTCCGGCATCAGCAGGTAGAACGGGCTGGAGATCGCCGAGGGCGTGTCGAGGATCAGCGACCCCTGGCCCATGTAGTTCAGCATCAGCGCCGGGAAGACGACGAAGAACCACGCGCGGCTGATCGGCTTCCGGCCGAAGTGCCCCATGTCGGCGTAGAGCGCCTCCGCACCGGTGACGGTCAGGACGACCGACCCGAGCGAGATGAAGGCGATGCCCGGGTGGTCGACGAAGAACTCCACCGCGTAGTGGGGCGACAGCGCCCGCAGGATGTCGGGGTGGTGGACCAGGCGGCCGATCCCCGCGACGGCGAGCACGAGGAACCACAGCACCATCACGGGCCCGAAGATCCGGCCGATCACCTCGGTCCCGAAGCGCTGGATCGCGAACAGGCCGGTGAGGACGGCGATCGTGAACGGCAGGACGTACGACTCCGCGCCGGGGGCCACGACCTCGATCCCCTCGACGGCGGACAGCACGGAGATCGCGGGCGTGATCATGCCGTCGCCGTAGAACAGCGCGACCCCGAAGAGGCCGGCCGCGACGAGCGCGACCTTCACCCACGGCCGGTCGAGCTTCGCCCGGCGGATCGCGGCGACCAGCGCCATGATGCCGCCCTCGCCGTGGTTGTCCGCCCGCATGATGAACGTGACGAACTTGACCGAGACGATCAGCGTCACCGACCAGACGATCAGCGAGATGATCCCGTAGACGTCGCCCTCGGTCGGCTTCACCGCGCCGTCGTCGGCCGCGAAGACCGCCTGCAGCGCGTACAGCGGGCTCGTGCCGATGTCGCCGAAGACGACGCCGAGGGCGCCCAGGGTCAGGGCGGCCATGCCGGCGTGGTGCCGGGGCGCCGCGGCGCTGGGAGCGGGCATCGCGGGCGGACCATACGCCGCCGGCGGCGCGTGGTCCGTGATGTGGCGCGGCGGCGCTCGCGTCGGGGCGGCACGTCGGCCGCGGGTCCGGATCCGCCCGGGGGACCCGCGGACCGTGCTGATCTGCAGGTGACGCCCGAGGGCGTCTTGCGGCCGCGGCGGCCGCGGGCCGGTTCAGACCGCCGCCGCCCGCTCCGCGATCACGCGCGTGGCGTGCCGGCACCACGGCCCGTAGGTGCGGCGGAGGACGGCGAGGACGGGGCGCACCGCGTCGATGTCGATCCCCACGACGCTGCCGCCACCGGTCCGGGCGTCGACGCGGTGGTGGAACGTGACCCCGCCGGTCCGCCACGACCACGAGCGCCCCGGGTCGACGGCGACGATCCGGACGGGGACGGGCAGCGCGCCGAGCAGCCGGACCGCACCCCGGGCGCCCGGGCGGACCTCGGGCGAGCCGAGGCCCCAGGCCCCGCGGACGTGCCAGGCCCATTCGTGCCACCGGTCCGGCCGCGCGAGCAGCGACCAGACGGCGGCGGGCGACGCGGAGGAGGCGGTCTCGTAGCGCAGCATGCCGGTCCGCTACCCGCCACGATGGGCGTCACCCCACGCCGGCCGGCGTGCCGCCCTACAGCCCGGCGACCGGCGTCGAGAAGCTGCCGACGCGGACCCGCCAGGAGCCCTTCTTCGGCACGACGGTCTCGAAGCGCCCGTCCTTCAGCGCGACGCGACGGACGGTCGTCCAGCGGTCGCCGTCCTGGCGCTGGAGTCGGCCGGCGGCCCCGCGCGGCGCGGGCCGGACGCCGCCCACGAGGCGGCAGCGGGGCGCGACCTTCGGCGCCTTCGCCCGGATCGCCCGCGTGGCCGACGGATCCTGGGCCGTCAGGAGCGCCCCGATGTCGGCCGCGCCGTCCCCGGCGACGGCGATCGCCTGCTCGGCGGGTCCCGCTCCCGCGTCCGGGGCGTCCCCGCCGGGCGGGGACGGAGCGCCGGGCGTGGTCGTGACGCCGGGCAGCGTCGGCGCGGCCGGGGTCGTCGGGGCCGGCCGCCCGCCGTCGGAGCCGTCGAGCGGTGCGGCGCCCGACACCGCGAGGCCGATGCCCTCGCCCGCGGCGGTGCTCTGCGGGTCGCGGGCCCGGCGCCGGAGCTCGGCACGGACCGCCCGCGCCGCCGCCTGGTCGCGGGCGAACCGGACCTGCGCGGCGGTCGGGCCGGCCTTCAGGCACCCGGACATCGAGACGAGCGCGAACGTCGCCCAGCGGTCCGGCAGCGCGAAGGCGCGCTGGAGCTGCCCGCCGTCGATGTCCTTGGTGCCGGTGGTACCGGTCACCCGCGCGCGGACGACGCGGGGCGAGTCGCCGCGCTCGAGGACGTCGATCCGCCGCAGGTCGCCGACGCCGAACCGCGCGGTGCGGGCGTCCGCCGACCGCGCGGAGAACGTCCGGGTCCAGCGGTGCAGGGCGACGTCGCCCTCGTACGGGTCGGGCACGCTCTGGAGCCACGAGCGCTCCTCGCCGCCGAAGACGTTGCTCGAGTCCTCGGTCCGTCCGCCGCTGGTGGAGAAGAAGTACGTGATGACCGGGGTGCCGTTCAGCGTGACGACCTGGCCGCTGGTGGCGTCGACCGCCGCGTTGCCCTCGGCGGTCTCCCCCGCGATCCCCGTGTAGACCTGCGACCGCGTGTCGGGCCACTGGTCGAACGGGCGACCGCCGACGGCGTTGGTGATCGCGTAGGTGCGGGCGACGATCGCCTGCGCCTGGAGCGCCGCGGTCGGGAAGTTCGAGGGCGACTCCTCGGTGACGACGCCGCGGAGGTAGTCGTCCATCGGCAGCTCGTTGACGACGACGAGGTCGCCGCCGTCGGGGAGGACGTCGATCGTGCCGCGGTACGAGCCGCCCTGCACCCCGTCGGCCGACCGGCCCGCGACGCGCAGCACGCCGGCGTTCGCGGGCACGACCTCGATCCCGCCGCCCGAGGACCCGACCTTCTTCTTCCTGCCGATCTGCCGGATCTCGATGCCCGACGACGTGCGGATCAGCCGGTAGGACCTCGTCGTCTTCGTCGTGATGCCGCCGATCGACTTGGCGCCCGAGATCGTGGTCTCGCGCACGCCGGTCTGCAGGGCGACCCGGACCCGGCGGTCGGCGGCGCCCGAGCGCTGGAGGCTGGTGCCCCGGTAGTAGTGGGCGAGGATCCTCCGGACCGAGAACCCCTTGGCCGCCATCCCGGCCGCCCCGTACTGGCTGAGACCGACGCCGTGACCGAACCCGGCGCCGTTGACGACGAGCCGCTCGGCGGCCGGCGCCCCTGCCGCCACCGGACCGGCGAGGAGCGCCCCGGCGCCCAGGACCGCCCCGGTCGCGATCCCGCGGCGGCGCCCAGCGGACCGGGCCGCGCGGACACGGGCGTCCGTGGCACGGACGGGTGGGGCTGAGGGCCGGGGGTCCCGCATCGACCGGCACCGTAACCCGCCGGGGCGTTCGGGTGCCGCACACCCCGGCCGTCGGGGGTGACCCGGGCGACCGCCTGCGACCGGCACGACCCCCGGGAGGCTCCGATACCCTCCGGGCTTCGCGTGGGCTGCCGTCCCTTTCTCCCGCGCGAGCTTCTCCGTGTCTCTCGCACCGCGCCGGTCATTGCTCATCCTCGTGCCCCTGGTCGTCGCGGCCGTGGTGGCCGCGATCCTGCTGCTGCCGGGCGGCGCGGGACCGGTCCGCGCCAAGGCCGCCGGCGGGGACGCCGAGCCCACCAAGCCGATCACGATCAGCGGCCCGTTCGGCCGGATCGCCGTCGCCGGTCCGTGGACCTACGCCTCGGACCCGCGCGACCAGGGCCTCGGCAAGGGCTGGTCGAAGGGCACGTTCCCCGGCAAGGACGTGACGATCCCGTACGTCCCGAACGCCGCGCGGATCACCGGCGCGGCCGGCGTCGTCTCGCACCGCGGCTCGGTCGGCTGGTACCGCACGACGATCAACGTCGACGCCGACGGGCAGTACGCCGTGGCGTTCGGCTCGGTCAACCACCACGCCACGGTGTGGATCGACGGCAGGCAGGTCGCCAAGCACACGGGCGAGTTCCTGCCGTTCGAGGCCCGCACGAGCCTGAAGGCCGGCGCGCACTCGCTCGTCGTCCGCGCCGACTGGCGCGACCCGGAGAAGATGAAGGCCCAGGGCTGGCACCGCCTGTGGTTCAACTTCGGCGGGATCAACCGCGAGGTCACGATCCGCCGCCTCGGCAACAGCGAGGTCCAGGCCCCCTACGTCACCACGACGTTGCAGAACGGCTCCGCGAACGTCCGGATCTCCGCGAAGGTCGTCAACCGCGCCGGCGCCCGGGACATCCAGCTCGCCGGCGTGCTGCGCCGCGACGGGCAGGACATCCCCGTCCAGTTCCCGTCGGTCCGCCTGAACGCCCGCGAGACCCGCCGCGTCGAGGCGAACGTGAAGATCGACCAGCCCGCCCTGTGGGCGCCGGGCTCGCCGAACCTCTACGACCTCACGCTCGCGGTGCCGAACGAGAGCGCGTACCAGACCCGCATCGGGCTCCGGCAGATCCAGAAGCAGGGCCGGAACATCCTGCTCAACGGCAAGCGCGTGACGCTCCGCGGCGCGTCGATCCACGAGGACGCCCCCGGCGCGGGCACCGGCCTGAACGCCGAGCAGATGGACGCCCTCGTCGGCGACCTCAAGGAGCTCGGCGCGAACGCGACCCGCGCGCAGCACCCGCTGTCGCCCGCGCTCCTGGAGCGCCTCGACGCCGCCGGCATCCTCGTCTGGCAGGGCGTCGGCCCGACGGACTCCCCGGGCTCGTGGCAGAGCGACACCCCCGCGAAGGCGAAGGTCGCCCGCGAGCGCGTGCAGACGACGCTCGACGAGCAGCAGACCCACCCGTCGATCGTCGTGTGGAACCTCGTCAACGAGATCGCCCGCAACGGCGGCACCGACAACGGCCAGGTCCCGTACATCCGGGAGGAGTCGAAGATGCTGAAGACGGTCGACCCCGGCCGTCTGACCGCGCTCGACGTCTGGGCCACGCCCGTCAAGTACACGAACGCCGACCCGGTGGGCGGCGCGCGGATCCCCGAGAAGATGGGCTCCGTCTACCAGTACATCGACGCGATCGGCATCACGAGCTACCAGGGCTGGTACAGCGATCCGGGCAAGTCGATGGACTTCCTGAAGCAGAGCATCCAGCGGTTCACGGGCGCCGTGAAGAAGATCTACGCGGGCAAGGTCATCGTGCTGACCGAGTTCGGCGCGGAGGCCAACGGCGAGAACCCGACCTCCCGTCCCGGCGGCTACGGCTACCAGGCGAACCTCCTGAAGACGACGATCGACGCCTACGCGAGCGATCCGGAGATCTCGGGCGAGATCGTCTGGAACCTGCGCGACTTCGGCGTCGCGCCGACGTTCATCGGCGGCTCGATCCGGCGCACCTACAAGGGCACGATCCGCCTGGTGCGCGGCCTGAACCAGAAGGGCCTCTTCACCTACAACGGCCGGCCGAAGCCGTCCGTCGCCCCGGTCAAGGCCGCCCTGGCCCGCGCCGCGGTCGCCGACGAGCCGAAGTAACGCGCGGCCCGGCCGCTCGCCGCGGCCGGCGGGACGTCTCAGTCGGTCCCGTCGGCAGCCCACAGCTCGGTGGCGCTGCCGACCGGGACGGGCTCGCCGGGGACGAGGCCCAGGACGCGGGTGAGCTCGATCGAGAGCGGGCCGGGCTGCGCCGCCTTGTCGGTCGGGAACCACGGCCGCCACTCGCGGACGCAGATCAGGAGGCCGGACTCGTCGCCGACCGCCGCGAAGCCGTCCCGCGGGTCGCCGTACCAGAGCCGCTCGCCCAGGCCCTCGAGCCGGTCGACCAGTGCGCCGACGTCGGGGGTGGTGATCCCGACCTCGCTGATCCCGCGCACCAAGCCGGCGCCGCGGACCTCCTCGGGCGTCGCGATGCCCGCGATCCACGGCTCCCACGGGCGACGGTGCCGGGCGATCAGCTCGACGACGTGGCCGCCGGGCGAGATCGCGTAGACGCTGTGGGCCGCCCAGTCGGGGAAGTCGACGATCGTCTCGCCGTCGCGCAGCTGCACGAGCGGCGACGCGCGCTGCAGCCACTCCGACGCCTCGACGAGCCGGTCCTCGGCGACCTCGAGCGCCACGTGGTGGCTCGGTCGCCCTCCCGCACCGCCGCGTGCGCGCGCGCCGTCGGGGACGGGGGTGAACGCGAGGACGCCGGACCCGACGCGGACCGCGAACCCGCCCGCCGGAGCGCCGGGCGCGGTGTCGAGCCCCAGGCGCCCGGTCCACCACTGCTGCTCCTCCGCCATCGCCGTCGTCGCGAGGGTCACGCGCCGGAACCGCGGCGGGGCGTCGGAGGCGGGCGGGAGCACGGGCACGCCTCCACGCTAGATGGTCGGGTCCGCCGGGGCGCGGCCGGACGTGGCGCGGGCCGTGCGGGCGACCTCCGTTCGACGGGGACGCGGCGCCGGACCGCAGGACGCGGCGCTCGATCCCGCGTGCGAGCGCCGACCCGCCGCCGCCGGACCGGATGCCGAGTCGTCCGCCCGGCCCGCGCCGACCCACGTCCGCCGCATAGCCTCCCGCCGATGGCCACCGTCCGCTGGACCCTCCAGGTGCGGTCCGGGCGCTTCCGCACCCGGACCGTGCTCGTCGACGCCGAGGGCGCCGACGTCGCCCGGGTCGAGCAGGACGGACGGGTGCGTGCGACCCGCGCCGGCACCGCGGTCGACCCATCAGGCCGGACCTGGCGGGTCGTCGGCGCGCCGGAGGACCTCCTCGTCACCCGCGACGGCGAGCGCTGCGCCACCGTCGACCACGGCGTGCTCGAGGCCGGCGGCCGCACGCTCGGCTGGCGCCTGCCGGAGGACGGGTCGCGCACCGCCCGCGTCACGAGCTCCGCCGGCGACCCGAGCGTCCTCCTGCGCATCGCGCCGGGCGAGGGCGGATCGACGCCGCCGTGGGCGACGATCGAGTTCGACGACTCCCTCCCCGAGACCTTCGGGGTCGTCCTCGCCGCCTGCGTCCGCCTGCTGCAGGTCGACGCCGACAAGTAGCGGTCGGCGCTCCGTTCCTTCCGAGGACGTCCCGGTCGGTTCGGCGGTCGTCGGGCGCCGGGATATGTTGTGGCCGTGGAGTCGCCGCGGTGGTCGTTGTTCGTGGTGGGCCGGAGGCGCCCGCAGGTCCTGCTGTCCGACGGCGGGGAGGACGCGCTCGCCGAGCTGCAGCTGCGCGGCGGCGGGCGCGGGTCGCTGGGCCGGGCCACCGAGCGCGACGGCCGGCGGTTCGACGCGTTCCTGGACGGCGGCGAGGTCCGGGTCGAGTGCGCCGGTCGGGTGCTCGTCCGCGCCCAGGGCGAGGAGCTCACGACCGGCGGGCGGACCTACCCCTGGAAGGCCGACCTCGAGGGCGGCCGCACCGCCTCGCTGACGGACGACGACGGCACGCCCCTGCTGCAGATCGAGCCGGGCCCGGGCGGGGACGGACCGTGGATCACGATCGCGTGGTCCGACCACCTGCCGTCGCCGCTGGCGGTCACCCTGGCGACCTGCTTCGTCCTGCTCCGCGTCGACGCGCTCGGGCGCCGGGGCTGAGCGGACCGCGACCGCCCGTCCCGGAGGACGGACGGCCGCTCCGGGCCTCAGCCCTGGTTGCCGCGCGCGATCTTGCGCAGGTCGATCGTCTTGTCGAACAGGTCGGCGTCGACGCCCTCGGCCAGTGCGACGTCGCGGAGGGGCTCGCCGGAGTCGGTCGCCTTCTTGACGATCGTGGTGGCGAGGTCGTAGCCGATGGCCTCGTTCAGCGCCGTGGCGGTCGCGAGGGTGCCGGCCGCGGAGGCGTCGGTGCCCTTCGTGTTCGCCGTGATGCCGTCGACGCACTTCGTCGAGAACGACGTCGACGCGGTCGAGAGCAGGTGGATCGACTGCAGGAGGTTGCGGGCGATGAGCGGGACGCGGACGTTCAGCTCGAACTGGCCCTGCATGCCGCCGATCGTGATGGCGGTGTCGTTGCCGATGACCTGCGCGGAGACCTGGATGACGACCTCGGGCAGGACCGGGTTGACCTTGCCCGGCATGATCGAGGAGCCCTTCTGCAGCTCGGGCAGGAAGAGCTCGCCGATGCCGACGCGGGGGCCGGAGCCCATGAGCGCGATGTCCTGGGCGATCTTCGTGAGCGAGACCGCGACGACCTTCAGGGCGCCGGAGAGCTCGACGAGCGCGTCGCGGTTGCCCTGCGCCTCGAACGGGTCGGCCGGGGCGGCGATGAGCTCGAGGCCGGAGTCGGCGATGAGCTTCTCGCGGATCGCGGGCGCGAACTCGGCGGGCGTGTTCAGGCCGGTGCCGGTCGCGGTGCCGCCGAGCGGGATCTGGCCGACGTGCGGCAGGGCGGCCTCGACGCGCTTGACGCCCTGGCGGACCTGCGCCGCGTAGCCGGAGAACTCCTGGCCGAGCGTGACCGGGACCGCGTCCATGAGGTGGGTGCGGCCGGCCTTGACGACGTCGACGAACTCGTCGGCCTTCGCCTGCAGCGACGCCTCGAGCTGCTTCAGCGCCGGGATCAGCGTGTTGGTCGCCTCGTCCAGCGCGGCGAGGTGGACGGCGGAGGGGAAGGTGTCGTTCGACGACTGCCCCATGTTCACGTGATCGTTGCGGTGCGCCTCGCCGCCGGTCAGGGCGGAGATGACCTCGTTGACGTTCATGTTCGTCGACGTGCCGGAGCCCGTCTGGAACACGTCGATCGGGAACTGGTCGTCGTGGTCGCCGGCGACGATCTTGCCCGCGGCCTCGGAGATCTGGTCGGCGATCCCCTGGTCGAGCTTGCCGAGCTCGGCGTTGACCAGCGCGGCGGCGCCCTTGATGCGGGCCTGCCACCGGATCACCTGGATCGGGACGCGCTCCCCGGAGATCGGGAAGTTGTCGACGGCCTTCTGGGTCTCGCTGCCGTACAGGGTCTCAGCCATGGTGTGTCCCTCTCTCAGGGGTCGTGGGCGACGGAGGGCACACTACTCGCGGGCACGCGGTCGATGACCTGCGCTGGGGACGGGCGTGCCGGACGTCCGCGGGCTACGGAAGGTAGGAACCGTCGGCCCCCTCACCCGACCCGCCGCGGCGGACCGACGGGGACGTCGCCGGGGTGGCGCGGAGCCGCTCCCGACCTCGGTCGTGGCGTGGCGGGCGCGCAACTCCGCGTCGCCCGCCCGGTTGTATGGACCATGTCCCGTCCCCCGTTCCGTCCCGCCCTCGATCTCGTCGCCTCGCGGGCGTCGCCCTCCGGCCGCGCTCCCGCGGCGGCCACGTCGCTCGGGCGCCGCCTGGCCCCGCGGCGCGTCACCGCCACCCTGACCCTCGCCGCCGGCCTGCTGGTCCCCGCCGCGGCCCACGCCGCCCCCGCCGACCCCGTCGTCCTCGACGCGAAGACCCCGCTCGACGCCGCTGCCTTCGGCGACACGATCGCCTGGCTGCGTCCGCTCGACGTGCGCGGCACGCACGCGCAGCTCGTCGTCCGGGAGGCCGGCGCCGAGCCCCGCGTCCTCGCCCAGACCCTCCCCGCGAACGTGAACGACCTCGTGATCGGGCGGGACGCGACGGGCGCGCGGGTCGCGATCCTCGCCACCGCGTCCACGCGCGGCGGGATCCCCGTGCGGTCGACGCCGGTGCGGAAGGGCGCCCTGTACGAGCTGCCGCTCTCCGGCGACACCGCACCGCGCCGGCTCGCGGTGTCGCGGCCCGGGACGGACCTCGCAGCGCCGGGCCTCCTCCGCGGCCGGCTGTCGTTCGCGAAGCGCGAGACCCTGCGCGAGGGCGTCCGCTGGACCCTCCGCCGCGGAAGCACGACCTCCTCGACCTCGACGCTCCTGTCCCGCGGGACCGCCGACGCGACGATCCCGCAGACGACACCGGTCGCACGGGGTCGCGTCGCCTACGTCGTGTCCACCCGGGATCGCAAGACCACCGGGGCCTCCGTCGTCCTCCGCCAGGTCCGGGCCGGCCACCGGTCCACGGTGCTCGGCCGCACGGACTACGGCGGCGCCTCGGAGAGCGGCTTCGGGCCCCTGACCCCTTCGGCGGAGGGCGGGCGGCTGACCGCGTCGCGGTGGACCGTCGCCGGGGCGCACGTGCACGACCTGAGCACGTGGTCGCTGCCGGGTGGCTCCGTCGTCTCGAACGCGAAGACCGCCCGGGCCCCCCAGTGGGTGGTCCCCGTGGTCGGCACCGGAGCCGGGACCGCCACCTTCGAGCCGCAGGGCACCGCGCAGGGCCTGACGTTCACGCCGGCGGGATGAGCGGGCCGATGCACCGGTCGGTCGTGCTCGCCGTCGCGCTGCTCGCGGTCGCCGCGCCGTCGGCCGGTGCGGATCAGGTGCTCGACCCCGTCACCCCGGTCGATGTCGCCGCCTCAGGACCGACGCTCGCGTGGCTCCGACCGCTGCCGGGTCGCGGCGGGCGGACGCAGCTCGTCGTCCGCGACGGGCCGGGCGCCGCACCGCGGATCGTGCCCCGGCCGCTCCCCGCGGACGTCGACGACCTCACGATCGGCGCCGACTTCGGTGGTGCGCTCTACGCCGTCGTGGCCACACGCAGCTCGCAGGACACGCTCGGCCGCAGGCCCACGGGACGCAAGCGGGTGCGCGGCAGGCTCTACGACGTGCGCCTGGACGGTTCGGCGCCGGCGAGGCTGGTGCCGATCTCGCGCGGCGGCGGCGACTTCGGCGCGCCCGGACTGCGCAACGGGCTCCTGAGCTTCTCCTCGTACGAGACGCACCGGCGACGGGCCCACTGGGAGCTGCACGAGACGACGCTCCGCGACGACTCGTGGTCCATGCTCTCGCACGTCCGGCGCGACCGCCTGTACGAGGCGTCCCAGCCGGTCGGGCAGATCACCGTCGTCGAGGACCGGTTCAACCCCGACCAGGACACCGACCTCGTGGCGTACGTGACCGCCGAGCGCGAGCGGCGCACCGGCCGCGTGCGGCACGTGCTGCGGAGCATCGTCTCCGAGGGCCGCGCGAACACGGTCGCGAGCACCGTCGGGACGACCACCGGGGACGCCGGGTTCGGCCCGCTCACGATGACGGCGAACATCGCTGTCGCGGCGTCGCGCTGGAGCGTGTCCGGCATCGGTCCCCGCGACACGAACACCTGGGGCGCGGAGAGCGGGGCGTTGCTGCTCCCGGGCCCCGCGTTCCGGCGCTCGACGCTCGAGGTGCCCGTCGGGTCCGAGGGCGTCGCGCGCTACGGGCGCCGGTCGGAGGGCGACCGGGCCGGCCTGGTCCTGGGGTCGCCCGGCGGCTGAGGTCCACGCCGACGTGGCCGGGCGCGGGGTGCCCGGCCGTCGGTGCCGGCGACCGCGCGGCCGGGAGCCCGAGGGACGGACCGGCCGCCCGCGGCTACGCTCGCCGCCCGTGCCTCCGGCCCTGCGCTCACCCCACGACCGCGAGATCCTCCGCCTGGCGTTCCCGGCGCTCCTGACCCTCGCCGCGGAGCCGACGTACCTCCTCGTCGACACCGCGATGGTCGGGCACCTGGGCGTCGCGCCGCTCGCGGCGCTGGCGCTCGCCGTCTCCGTCCTCGGCACGCTGTCGGGACTCGGCGTGGTCGCGACGTACGCGACGACCGCCGCCGTGGCGCGGCTGTCGGGCGCGGGCCGTGCGGACGACCTGCGGGCGCTCGCGAGCCAGGCGCTGTGGCTCGGCGCCGCCGTCGGGCTGACCGGTGCGCTCGTCGCCGTCGCCCTCGGTCCGCTGTGGATCGACGCGCTCGGGGGTTCCGGCGAGACCGCCGACGACGCGGCCCGGTACCTGCGGATCGCCGCCCCCGGCCTGGCGCTCGCTCTGGCGAGCATGGCCGCGCAGGGCTGGCTGCGCGGGACGGGCGATCTGCGGACCCCGCTGAAGATCGTGCTGCTCGGCAACGCGATCAACCTCGTCCTGAACCCGCTGCTGATCTACGGTGCGGACCTCGGCCTGGACGGCAGCGCGATCGCGACGCTCGTGGGGCAGCTGACGATGGGGGCGTTGTTCGTGCGGCTGCTGTGGCGGGCGGGGGCCCCGCCGACGTCCGTCGCCGACGCGGCGAGCGCGTCGCCGGCCGCGGGCGACGGGGTACCGTCCGCCGAGCGTCCCCGTGCCGACCGCCGCCCGTCCCTCGTCCTCCTGCGCCGGCTCGGGGCGGCCGGGGCGTTCCTCCTCGTGCGGACCGGGGCACTGCTCCTGACGTTCGCGGTCGCGTCGGCGATCGCGTCACGGGTCGGGGAGTCGTCGCTGGCCGCGCACCAGATCGGCTGGCAGCTGTTCCTGTTCCTCGCGCTCGTGCTCGACGCCGCCGCGATCGCGGGCCAGGTGCTGATCGGCCGTGCGCTGGGGGCCGGCGACGTCGACGGGGCGTTCGAGGCGTCCCGGCGGATGGTCCTCCTGACCGTGGTGGTCGGGATCCTCGCCGCGGTCGTCCTGCTCGCGCTCCGGGGCCCGATCGTCGGCGCGTTCACGGACGACGCGGCCGTCCGTGACCGCGCCGGGGCGATGTGGCCGCTGCTGTGCCTGATGCTGCCGTTCGCGGCCGCGGTCTTCGCGTTCGACGGGATCCTCATCGGCGCCGGCGACGCCCGCTTCCTGGCGCTGGCGATGACCGTCGCGGCGCTGATCGGGATCCCTGCGATGCTCGCCTTCCGCGAGGCCGGCTGGGGCATCGGCGGGGTGTGGGGCGGGATCGTCGTCGTGATGGCCGCGCGCTTGGCGGGGACCTGGTGGCGCTACCGCGGAGGACGGTGGGCGCGGCCCGGGGCGTGGCAGGGGTGACGGGCCGACCGTGTCGGATCGTGGACCGCCCAGGTACCGAACCCGACGCGAAGCGCGCCGGGCCGCGGCGACAGGGCGACCGTGTCGGATCCGGTACCGCCCAGGTACCGAACCCGACACGCAGCGCCCCGAGCCGCGGCCGGCCCACCCACCGACCGACCCCCGTGCCCCACCACCGACCGGTCGGCGTCCTAGGGGTCGAGGGGCTCCGGGAGCGCGAACCCGAGCTCCTCGCAGCGCTCCTCGACGCGCCGGATCACGGTCTCGAGCACCGCCACGCGGGCCCACCGCTTCGAGTCCCCGGGGATGAGGTTCCACGGTGCGTGGCCCGAGTCGGTCTCCGCGACCATCTCCTCGACGGCCTCGGTGTACGCCTCGCGCTTCTCGCGGTTGCGCCAGTCCTCGGCGGTGAGCTTCCAGGACTTCAAGGGATCGTCGCGACGGCGCTCGAAGCGCGAGAGCTGCTCCTCGTCGCTGATGTGCAGCCAGAACTTCACGAGGATCGTGCCGTCGTCGGTGAGCTGGCGCTCGAACTCGCGGATCTCCTGGTAGCCGCGCCGCCAGTCGAGCTCGGGCGTCAGATCCTCGACGCGCTCCACGAGCACCCGTCCGTACCAGGTGCGGTCGTAGACGGCCATGCCTCCGCGGCCCGGCAGCGGCAGCCAGAACCGGTGCAGCCAGTGGTGGCGGAGCTCGTCCGGCGACGGCGCCGCGAACTCGGCCACGCGGTAGTGCCGCGGGTCCATCGCGCCCGTGAGCCGCTTGATCGCCCCGCCCTTCCCGGACGCGTCCCAGCCCTCGAAGACCACGAGGAGCGGAGGGCCGATCGGGTGCTCCTGCTCCACCGGGTCGTCGCGCTTCCCGTGCTGCGACGCGCTCGTCTGTCCGCCGAGGGTCAGGCGCAGCTGCTGCATGCGGGCCTGACCGGCCTCGAGCCGGACGTCCTGCTCCTTGCGGGACAGCTTGAGCGTCAGGTCCAGGTCGTCGAGTCGTCCCATCCGTGCACCCTACGACGCGGGGCCCGGATCGCCCAGCGGCCGGGCGGCTACTGCAGGACGGCGGCGAGCACGGACGCCGCCCACACGGGCAGCGCCGGCAACAGCAGCAGCGGTCGTGGGGTCAGGCCGCTCCCGTGGACCCGATCACCGAACGCGCGCCAGACCCGGACGCCGCCCCACCAGACCAGGCCGGCGACGGCGAGCGCGACGACGACGATCGCGACGCTCGGCGCATCGGACCCCCCGGAGTCGCACCCCGCGATGCAGCCCGAGGCGAAGAACGCGCCGGCGAGGCCCGCGAAGACCACCCCGATCCCCACGAGCAGGCCGAGCGCGAGCAGCACCACGCGGGCCAGCGCGGGACCGGGACCACCACCCACCACGCGAGGGACGCCATCGCCGGAGGCTCGCACACCCGGTGTCGAGGGCGGGCGATCCCCGTCGGCCTGTCGCATCACCGCGCCGTCACCCGCACCTCCGGCGGCCGGGGATAGGCTCGGCTGCATGGGCGACCACGACGCACTCCTGCGCCGGTACGCGCCCCGGCTCCGCTACGACGGGCAGGAGACGTTCTTCGCCGACCACCCGGCGATCGTCGCGGTCACGCCGGGGGCGACCCTCCAGGCGGCCGACGGGACCGTCCTGGCGCAGGCGGCCGACGGGACGCTGACGCTCGAGCTGCTCGGATCCCGTGCGGCGGCGGGCGCCGCCGGGTCGGCCGCCGACGGGTCGGCCGCTTCCCGGTCGGGCCCCGACGGGGCGGGCGGTCCGGCCGCCACGACGGCGGACGGACGCGGCGGCGACCGACCACCCGCTCGCCACGAGCGCCTCTCCCTCGCCGGCAAGGACTACCGCGAGCGCTACGCCGCGACCCGGCAGGAGCACCCGGGGCTCCGCAACCATCTCGTCGCGCGCGCCGTCCGCGACCGCGAGGGCGCGCTCTGGCTCCAGTACTGGGCCTGGTACGTGTACAACGACTACCGCCTGGCCGCGAACGTCGGCCTGCACGAGGGCGACTGGGAGATGGTCCAGCTCCTGTTCGACGGCGACGACCCCGACGACGCGCGGCCGATCTACGCGGTCTACGCCCAGCACCGCCACGCCGAGCGGCGCGCGTGGGACCGCGTCGAGCGCGACGGCGATGCGCCCGTCGTCCACGTCGCCCGCGGCTCGCACGCCGCGTACTTCGAGCCAGGCGTCTTCGGCACCGACGCGTGGATCGACATCGCCGACGGGCGGCGGTCCTCACCCCGCTCGACGCTGCTGATCGTCGACGACGACACGGCGTGGACCCGGTGGCGCGGCCGTTGGGGGGACACGGAGTCGCGCATCGACGGCGTCGAGTCCGACAGCCCCGACAGCCCGTGCGAGCGCGCCCACTGGACCGACCCCCTCGTGCTGCTCGAGCAGGCGACGGAGGAGCGGCTCCCGCGGTCGGCCGTCCCCGGGCCCGACTTCGCGGTGCGCCGGGAGGACGGGCACCTGGCGGTCGCCTACGACCTGCGGAGGCTCGATCCGCCGGCCGTGGCGGTCCTCGTGACGGTGAACTCCCACGGCGAGCCGGGCGTCCCGCCGCGGACCGCCACGTTCGACGTCCGCGAGCGCGACGCGAAGGGCGTCGTCACCGCGCTCGACGTGGCGGCGGACCGCACGTACGAGGTCCTGCTGAGCGTCGTCTCCGCCGACGGCGAGCCGACCGCCCCGGTCCGCCGCATCCTCGATCCCGGCGACCACGAGAAGCGGAGGAGCCTCTCGACGCGGATCGGCCTGGCGCTCGCGCCCCTGATCGGGAACCTGCCGGGCGGCGGATCGCGCGGCGGGGGCTGATCCGCGGACCCGGCGGGCGACGAGGTCCGCCTCGTCGCCCGCGGGCGCCGTCTCAGCCGCCGAGCGCGACGTACGCGTCGACGGGGAGGGTGTTGCCGTTCGAGACGCCCTGGCCGCTCAGCTGGACCTGGACGTACGCGAGCTCCCCGGCGGGGATCGTGACCGGCGTCGGGCTGCACGAAGCCTGCAGGACCGTGAAGGCGGCGACGAGGCCGGTGAGGTCGGGCGCCGCGATGCACGCCATGCCGGTGGGCACGATCGACCCGTTCCCGCTGTCGACCCGCACCAGGGTGGCCTTGAGCTGCAGCGTCGTGCCGATCAGCGCCAGTCCCGTCCGGGTCACGAATCGGACCCGCATCGACGAGAACGTCGTGTCGACGGGGAGGAGCTGTGCGACGGCGCGGACCTCGGGGGTCGAGGTCGTCTCCGGCATCACGCCGGAGAGCGGCAGTCGGCCCAGCACGCCGGGCACCCCGCCCAGGTTGGTCGTCACGGTCATGGAGCCGGACGAGGACGCGAAGGTCGAACCGGCGTCGCCCTTGTCGCCCTTGTCGCCCTTGGTACCCGGGGCGCCGGACTCGCCCTTCGCACCCGGCGCCCCCGGGTCGCCCTTCGCACCCGGCGCCCCGGCGTCGCCCTTCGCCCCCGGCGCCCCCGGCGCCCCCGTGTCGCCCTTCGCACCCGGCGCACCCGGGGCGCCGGCGTCGCCCTTCGCCCCGGGGGCGCCGTCGTCGCCCTTGGCGCCGGGCTCGCCCTTCGCCCCTGCGGCCCCGGTCTCGCCCTTCGCCCCGGCCGGCCCGGCGGGGCCGGCGGCACCGGCCTTCAGCACCCCGTCCGCGAGGTCGCCGGCCTGGATCGACTTGTTGCGGATCTTCGACGACGTCACCGCGTCCGTGCGGATCCGGTTGCCCGAGATCGCCTTCGGCTCGATGTCGGTACCGCGGATCGAGCCGTCGCGGATCTGCGCCGTGCCGACGGTGTCGCGGCCGAGGGAGACGGCGGCGATGCTGGTGCCGCCGAGGGCGACGAATAGCGCGGTGCTGGCGATCACCGTCGCGGGTGAAGGCCGCGGGAGTCGGCGCCTCCCGCGGGGCTCGTGGTCGTGGTCGGTGGCGTCTTGGGGGACGTGGTGCTCGGTCATGGTGCCGGTCAGCATCGACACCACCCGGGTGAGCGGACAAGCGCCACCGGGATGATTCGCCGACGCGACCTGGGACACGTCGTCGTGCCCGCGCACCCCGTCCGACGGGAGCGCGCGAGCACGGACGGGACGACCCGCCCGCCCCGGACGGCGCCGCGACCGTGGCGGCCGGGCGCAGGGCCTCGCCGGATCAGACGATCGGCAGGACGTCCTTGCCGGCGGTGTCGTTGATGATCATCGCCATCGAGACGTAGAGCACGGAGGCGGCGGTGATCAGGCCCAGGACGCCGCCGAGGTGCACGAGGCCGGACCCGCCGGGCGCGGCCATGTTGCCGAGCGCGAGGCAGAGGATCGTCAGGCCGAGCAGCATCTGCGCGGCGAAGACCATCTTCGCGACGAACCAGGCGGCGGCCCCGAGGCCGAACGAGACGATCGCCCAGAGGAGCAGGTAGGTCCCGAACGCGTCGCCGAAGCTCGCGGGCCCGGCGGCCTCCGTGACCGTCGACCCGGTCGTCAGGAGCATCAGGCCGAGCGACAGCCAGAGCGTGCCGTACATGACGCCGAGGGTCCCGGCGAAGAGGTTCCCGGCGCGGAAGTTCCAGAGCCCGCCGGTGCCGATGCCGAGCCCGCCGACCGCGAACGCCGCGGGGATGACGACGCCGCCGGCCTTCGGGTCGTAGAGCTCGACGTTGCCGGCGGAGAGCAGGGCGAGCGCGACGCCGAGGCAGCCGAGGATGAGCGCGGTGCCAGCGGCGGTCGCGGCGTAGAAGACGCCGGCACCGCCCTCGGGCGAGTTGATGACCTTCTCGGACAGCCGCCCGGTCGCGGTGCCCGGCGGGACCGGGGCGGTGCGGGGCGCGAGGCCGTTCGTGGGTGCTGCGGGTGCTGCGGTGGCCATGATGGATCCTTCGGTGTGGTGGGATGAACCACCGACTCGCCCTCCAACGAATCGATGTGGACCGGGCGCGGGGCGCCCGGAAGATGGGTGGACCTACGTCGTCGCGGCCGACGTGACGGCGGAGACGAGCGGGGCCAGGTGGCCGGCGTCGCGGGCCACGCCGGCGAACCGGCCGGAGCCCCACGTGTGCTGCCACGGCAGGCCGAGGACGAAGAGCCCGGGGACGCTCGTGACGCCGCGGTGGTGCGTCGGGTAGCCCGAGCCGTCGAACGCGGGGACCTTGACCCACGACCAGTCGGAGCGGAAGCCCGTCGCCCAGATGACCGTCGTGATGCCGGCGGCCTGCAGGTCCAGCTCCCCGCCGCCGTCGGTCCCGGGCTCCCAGAGCGAGACGTAGCGCTCCTCCTCGGGCGCGTCGACGCCTTGCGACGCGATCCACGCGTCGACGCCGTCCTTGATGCGCTCGGACACCGCGTCGGCCACGTCGAGGTTGCGGCGCAGGTCGCCCGCGAACGTGAGGGCACCGTCGCCGATCGCGGCCAGCCGGCCGTGGAGCGTCATGCCCTCGACGGCGAACCGCCGCAGGTCGATGTCGCGCCCGCCGTCGCGGCCGGTGACGTAGTGGTTGGCCTCGTGCCGGGCGCCGAGGCCCTCCTTGTGGTCCTCGATCGCCATGTCGTAGTGGCCCGAGTCGTGGAGCCACGCGACGACGTCGCGACCGCGGTAGAAGCGGGCGACGCGCGGCGCGGTGCCGACGGCCAGGTGGACCTCGCGGCCGGCGAGGTGCAGGTCCTCGGCGATCTGCGCGCCCGACTGCCCGGAGCCGACGACGAGGACCGCCCCGTCGGGCAGCGGCGCGGCGCTCTTGTACCGCGACGAGTGGATCTGCGTGACGGTCTGCGGCAGGCGCTCGGCCATCCGCGGGACGGTCGGCACGTGGTACCCGCCGACGGCGAGGACCACGGCGTCGCAGGTGACGTCGCCGGCGGTCGTCCGGACGAGGTAGCCGTCCGGTGCGGAGGAGAGGACGCCGTCGTGGACGTCCGCCGCGGTCGGGGCGGTCGACGCGTCGCGGGCGGCGCCGCGGGGCGCGTTCGCGCGGCGGTCGGTCCCGACGCCGCGGGCCTCGACGGACGTCACGGTCACGCCCTCGCGGACCGGTGCGCCGAACGACGCGGCGTAGGACTCGACGTACTCGACGATCTCGTCCTGGACCATGAAGCCGGTCGGGTCGTCGCCGTCGTACGGGTGGCCCGGGAGCGTGCACTGCCAGTTCGGCGTCACCAGGCAGAACGACTCCCAGCGGTCCTCCTTCCAGGAGTGCGCGACGGTGTGGCGCTCCAGGACGACGTGCTCGACGTCCTCCTGCTTCAGGCACCAGCTCATCGACAGCCCGGCCTGGCCGCCGCCGACGATCACGACGGGGACGTGCCCCTCGAGCCTGCCGATGCTCGGCTGCGCCTGGAACGTGCGCTGCGACTGGGACCGCCCGCCGGCTCCGCGTCGCAGGTAGTGGACGTGGACCGTGCCGCCGGACTTCCCGTGGACCGCGGCGGCGCCCTCGACGTCCTGCTTCTGCGCCAGCGCCGACGTGCACGCCATCCCGTACTGCTGCCGGACGCGCTCGGAGGCGGCGTCCATGCCGGCGTTCACGCGGCGGACGAACTCGTCGACCGGGTAGCTGGCGGCGGGCGCGAGGTGGGCCTCGATGGCGCGCGACGGCGACGTGCACTGCTGCACGTGGCCGTCGGGCCAGCTGACCTGGAAGTGGACTTCGGGCATCGGGATGGTCCTCGGGGCGGGCGGTGGGGCGATGAGCGGTCCGGACCTCGGCACGCCCGCCCGCGCCTGGCAGGCGGACGTGCCGACGTCCGGCGGGTGGGGTTCGGGCCGGCGGTCAGGCGGCGGTCGGCGCCTCGTACGGGATCGGGGTGGCGGCGGCGTAGACGTCGGGCCGCAGGTCGCGGACCGGGGAGAGCGCGCGGCGCGCCTTCGTCAGCGTGGCGCCGAGGTCGAACTCCGCGATCGCCAGGCCGCCGGACGAATCGGTCTCCGCGACGACGTCGCCGTTGGGGTTCGTGATCCGCGAGCCGCCGAGGAACCGCAGCGAGCCGAAGTCGCCGGACTGGTTCGCGGACGCGACGACCATCGAGTTCTCGGCCGCGCGGGAGCGGTCCCAGAGCTCGGCGCGGCGCCACTGGCGGTCGTCCTCGCGGCGCTCGGCGGCGTTCGTCGCGCTGGTCGGCCAGGCGGAGAGGAAGCAGAGGACCTGCGCGCCGTCGAGCGCCAGCGTCCGCGCGGCCTCGGGGAAGGCCTTGTCGTAACAGATGAGCAGGCCCACCCGGCCGATCGGCGTGTCGATCGCGGAGAGGTGGTCGCCGGGCGTGGTGAAGCGTCCCTCGTCCAGCGGCATGTGGATCTTGCGGTGGATCCCGAGGACCTCGCCGCCGGAGACGAGCGCCGCGACGTTGTGGCGGACCTCGTGCCCCGGCCGGTCGGGGTCGGGCTCGCCGGCCTCGCAGAAGCCGACCGCGATCACCATGTCGCCGGCCAGGTCGGCGACACGCTGCAGCTCGGGGCCGTCGGGCGACAGCGCGGGCGGCGGGTCGTCGACGTCGCCGTGCAGCGACTCGACGTAGCCGCCGAGCGCGGCCTCGGGCAGGACGAGCAGGCCGACGCCCGCGGCGCGGGCCTCGTCGACGAGGCGCTCGATGGTGGCGAAGCAGGCGTCCATGTCGCGCCCGAACGGGGCCGCGGCGGCGGCGATCTTCAGGTCGGTCATGCGAGGTCCTCGGGGGTGGTCGGGCGGGTGGTCGGCCAGGTGGACGACCCGCGGGAGGGCGGGGAGGTGGTGCGGGTGGCCGGACCCAGTCCGGTCACCGCGCCGTCGACGGCGGTCGTGACCTCGCCGTCGGGCCAACGGAGGCGGACGCCGGGGCCGTCGACGAGACGGCCGCAGGGCGCCCCGACGGCGGGGCCCGCCGGGAGGGAGGTCGGGCGGCCCCCGTCGTCGGTCGTGATGAGGGCGAACCCGGGGAAGCAGGTGAGCCAGTCGCCGGCGGTCGCGCCGGCCGGCTTCGGGATCGAGGCGACGTCGAGCTCGGCGCCGCAGCCGGAGGCCTCGGCGAGCATGCCGGTGGTCCCGACGACGCCGGCCATCGACACGTCCTTGGCGGCGCGGACGCCCCCCTGGTCGCGGGCGGTCCGGACGGCGTCGAGCATCGTGCGCAGCTCGTCGCGGCGGCGCCACGACGTCGAGTCCCATTGGCGCCCGTGGTACCCGGGGCGCCAGTCGCCTTCGAGGTCCGCGGTGACCGTGATGGTCTGCCCCGACGCGCCGGAGCCGGGCACCGGGTCGGCCGTGTGGCCGAGGCCGGTGACGCTCAGCGCGGCGGGGACGCCGAGCTGCGTGTGGCCACCGAGGACCGGCAGGTCGAACGCCTGCGAGCCGCGGCGGACGCCGTCGAGGATCCGGTCGGCGTGGCCGGCGTCCGAGGCCCCGAGCGCGTCCAGCGCGCCGAGCGGCCGGGCGCCCATCGCGGAGAGGTCGTGGGCGGTGACGAGCATGGCGCACCAGCCGGCCCACTCCGGGTCGCGCTCGACCATCGACGGCGTGATCGCGTCGGTGCACGCCACGACGCCCGGGGCGTCGGGGACCGGGACGGCGTCGTCGCCCTTCCACGGGTCATCGGGGACGAGCCCGTCGTAGAGCCCACCGAGCGGCGCCTTCGTCGCGTGCACGAGGCGGGCGATCCGGTCGACCGGCCAGTGCATGAGCACGTGCTCCGCGCCTGCGACCTCGATCCGCCGCAGCGGGGTCCAGCCGAGGCGCCGGAAGAACCGGACGTGGTGCAGCTGGACGTGGGCGTCGAAGCGCAGGGCGCCGACGTCGAGCGCCTGGACGCACGCGGCGCGGACGAGCGCCGCGCCGATCGCGCCGCGGGCGGTGCCGGGGACGTCCTCGCAGACGAGCCGCGAGCCGCGCCACCAGCCGAGCCCGCCGTCGCCGTCCTCCGGGTGGATCCGCACGCCGCCCAGCACCTCGTTGGTCGGGGTGACCGCGACGAGGACCCGCGAGCGCGGGTGGGCGTCGTAGGCGTCGACGTCCTCGCCGGTGAAGAGGCCCTGCTGCTCGACGAACGCGCGGCGGCGCAGGCGGCGGTACGCGTCCAGGCGGTGCGGATCATCCTCGGCGTCGACGATCAGGACGTCGTGCGCCAGGCGGGTCGCCGGGGTGCGGCGGCCGGTCGCGCGCATCGCCGGCGGGGCCGGGGCGCCGAGCATCGCGAGGACGTCGAAGGCGGAGGGCGGGGCGGCCGGCAGGGGCGTGCCGGCGAGGTCGGTCGGGGGACGCATCGGCTCAGCCCCCGTCCGCCGCGAGCGCGGAGCAGGCGCCGCACGCCGCGCAGCCGGCGACCTGGTCGACGCCGCGCATGCCCGCGTGGCGCAGGGCGCGGGCGACGCGGCCGGTGACGGCGCGGAGCTCCGCCGCGGATGGTGCGCCCACCCCATCGGTGAAGGCCAGCGAGCCGTCCATCGGGCGGTACGGCACGACGAAGGGGTAGACGCCCATGTCGATCAGGCGCTCGGCGGCGGCGACGAGGTGGTCGGGCTCCTCGCCCAGGCCGACGAGCAGGTAGGTCGAGACGCGGTTCGGGCCGAAGACCGCGACGGCGCGGCGCCAGGCCTCCTCGTAGCGCTCGATCGGCACCTCGGCCTTGCCGGGGGTCCAGCGGGCGCGGACGTCCTCGTCCATCGACTCGACGTGGATGCCGACGGCGGCGGCGCCGGCCTCGTGCAGCCGGTCGATCCACCCGAGGTCCAGCGGCGGCTCGATCTGGACCTGGATCGCGAGGCCGGGGACGGCGGCCAGCACGGCCTCGACGCACCTGACGAGGTGCTTGGCCCCGCGGTCGCGGCCGTTGCTCGTGCCGGTCGTCATGACCATCTGCTGCACGCCGTCCAGGCGGACCGCGGCGGCGGCGACCTCGGCGAGGTCCTCGGGGCGCTTGACCTGCGCGGTGTTGCCGGCGCGGAGCGACTCCTCGATCGTGCAGAAGCGGCAGCGCGTCGACTCGTCGCGGTAGCGGATGCAGGTCTGGACGACGGTGGTGGCCAGGACGTTGACGCCGTGCAGCCGGGCGAGGTCCTCGTACCGCGTGCCGTCGGCGGTCGACAGGTCGTAGAAGGCGGGGCGCTCGATCGCCTCGACGGAGACGTCCTCGACGACGACGCCGTCCCTCGTCAGCGCGCCGTTCGCGTCGAGCGAGAACGGCGAGTCGGGCGACATCGGCAGGGTGGTCTGGGAGCCGCAGCCCTTCGCGGTGCCGGCGCCCGCGAGCTTCCAGTGGCCGTCGTTCGACGGACCGGCGCCGCCGCGGCGCGAGAGGCCCGGGGTCGCCCGGAGCCCGTGGACCGCGAGCTCGGCGCGCAGGGCCAGGTCGATCGGGGTGACGGTGTCGGCGCCGGCCTCCGGTGCCGGGACCTCGTCGGCGGTGATGCCGAGGACGGACGAGAGCGGCGTCCCGTCCGTCGCCCACGCCGCGGAAGGGGCCTCCTCGGCGGCGCGGCGCGCGGTGCGTCCCAGGAGGCCGGGGCGGGTGGGCGCGATCTCCTGGTACGCGGACATCGTCCTAGAACATCCAGGTCGTGTTGATGATCGCGCCCTTGCGGGCGTACTCGATCAGGCAGTCCTGCAGGTCGAGCGGGTGGCACGGGATGACGCCCTCCATGAGGTCCTCCTCGCGGGCGCCGTGGAGCGCCAGGCCCAGCCGGCAGGCGTAGACCTTGCCGCCCTCGTTCAGGTAGCGCTCGAGCTGCCCGTTCTCGTTGCGCATGCCCGGGAAGATCTCGGCGCCGATCGTCGGGAAGCCGCGGGTGTGCAGCGCGTTCAGGGCGCCGATCCCGAAGAAGTAGAGGGCGGTCTCGAACCCCTTGCGCTGTGCGCGGATCGCCTGCAGCACCGCGACGAGCGACACCGACGACTCGTGGGCGATGCCGTGGACGAGGCCGAGGTAGCTCTCGCCCTTCTCCGCCTGGTAGTCGGGGAAGACCTTGGTCTGCCCGTAGATCGACCCGCCGATCTCCTGGGTCGGGTGCGGGATCTCCGAGATGCTCGCGATCTCGCTGTCGGTGAGGCTGGGTGCGATGGCCATGAGGGGTGCTCCTGTGTCGGACGGATGCCCCTCCGGCCCCGGCGCCCCGACCGATCAAGGAGGAGGCGACGCGGGGACCGGTGGAGCGGACTGGTCACAGCCTCCCGCCGCCGGGGCCGCGTTTCGATGGCCCGGATGACCAGGCTGGGCGGGGGCCGACTGGCCCGACGTCCAGTCCGCACCCGCCACGTCGGGAGGACCGGCGGGTCGACCGTGGGGTTGTCCCTACCCCCGCCGCGCAGGCGTGGGGTCGGCCCGACGACGGGCGTGGGGTGCGATCGGCGCGACGTCCGCCGAGGCCGCCGGTCGCTCGGGAGTCCACCGGCGGACCGCCTCGCGTCGGCCCCTCCGCGCCGCTACCGTCCGCGGCGTGCCGGACCCCCTCCGCCTCGTCGTCGCCGAGGACCACGCCCTGATCCGCGAGGGGCTCGTGCGGATCCTTCGCGACCTGGGGTTCGACGTCGTCGGGCAGGCCGGGGACGCCCCGACGCTCGAGGAGCTGGCGGCCGAGCTGCGCCCCGACGTGATCGTCGTCGACGTGCAGATGCCGCCGACGCAGACCGACGACGGCCTCCGCGCCGCCGAACGGATCCGGTCCGCGCAGCCCGACGTCGGGATCCTCGTGCTCTCCCAGTACGTCGAGGAGCACTACGCGATGGAGCTGATCGGCGAGGACCCGCGCGGCGTCGGCTACCTGCTGAAGGACCGCGTCGCCGACGTCGAGACGATCGGTGAGGCCGTCCGTCGCGTCGCCGCCGGCGGGTCGGCGCTGGACCCCGAGGTCGTCGCCCGGATGTTCGGCCGCCGGCGCACCGGCGACGTCCTCGCCGGCCTGACCCCCCGGGAGCGCGAGGTCCTGGCGCTGATGGCCGAGGGGCGCTCGAACATCGGGATCGCCGACGTCCTCGGCGTCACCGGGGCCGCCGTCGAGAAGCACGTCACCGGCATCTTCTCGAAGCTCGGTCTGGCGAAGGAGCCCACCGAGCACCGGCGCGTGTCGGCCGTCCTGACGTTCCTGCGCGTCGGCGGCTGACCGGCACCGGCGAGATCACCCGGGGCCGGATTCCGGCGCGATCGCTCTGCTGGACGGCCGATCCGGGCGGCAGCGTGCACCGGGACACCCGACCGAGACGAGCGTCTACGCGCCAATATATAGTTTCTCGTGCAACTTTCGTAGGTTCTGTGGACACCCGGCGTCTTCGTGTTCAAGCGCCCACCGCGGTGGGCGCCACGCCCGAGCTTCACGCCGGGCGGGACAGGCATCGAGGGCACGGTCGGCGATGGGGGATCTCGACCGTGCCCCCGAGCTCTTTCGTCTCCCGCGGCCCACCGGCCGCCACCTCGCAGGCGTCACACCGCAGCGCGCACCAGCGCCGCGGCCAGCACGACCATGAAGACGGCGATCGCGCCGTCGAGGACGCGCCACGCCGCCCGCCGCGCGAAGACCGGGCGCAACAGCCGGGCGCCCTGCCCGAGCGCCAGGAACCACGCGGCGCTCGCCACGGCCGCGCCGACCGCGAACCACCACCGGCGGTCGCCCTGGTGCTCGGCGACCGACCCGAGCAGCACGACGGTGTCGAGGTACACGTGCGGGTTCAGCCACGTGAACGCCAGCGCCGTCCAGAGCGTCGCCACCCACCCCGCGGGGACCGCCGCCTCGTCGGCGCGCATCGCCGACGGCCGGAGCGCCCGGCGGGCGGCCAGGGCGCCGTAGGCGAGGAGGAACGCCGCACCCCCGAGCCGCATCGCCTCGGCCAACCCCGGGCGCCCGGCGACGACGGCCCCCGTCCCCGCGACGCCGGCGACGATCAGCAGCACGTCGGAGAGCGTGCAGACCCCGACGACGAGCAGGACGTGCTCACCGCGGAGCCCCTGGCGCAGGACGAACGCGTTCTGGGCGCCGATCGCGACGATCAGCGACAGGCCGAACAGCAGTCCGGCCCCGGCGGCGAGCAGTTCCGGTCCTCCGAGCACGCGGCGGAGTCTGCGGTCGCGACCGTCGGAAGTCCAACGACGGATTCTTCAGCCGCTGTAGCATCGCTTTCGATGGACCTCGACCTCCAGCAGCTGCGAGCCCTGTCGGCCGCGGTGGCGGAGGGCACGCTCGACGGCGCGGCGCGGGTGCTCCACGTGACGCCGTCGGCGGTCAGCCAGCGCCTGCGGGCGCTCGAGGCCGCGACGGGGCAGGTGCTCCTCGTGCGCAGCAAGCCGGTGCGCGTCACCGACGCCGGCCGTCCGGTGCTGCGGCTCGCGCGCCAGGTCGAGCTCCTGATGACCGACGCGGCGCTCGAGCTCGACCCCGCCGCCGACGGGGGACGCACGCCGCCGCTGCCGGTCGCCGTCAACGCCGACTCCCTCGCCACCTGGGTGCTGCCTGCACTGCGGCCCCTGGCGGACGAGCTGTTCTTCCGCCTGCGGCGCGAGGACGAGCGCCGCACGAGCGAGCTCCTTCGCGACGGCACCGTGCTCGCGGCGGTCTCGACGGACGCGGAGCCGGTCGCCGGCTGCCGCGTCGTGCCGCTGGGGGCGATGCGGTACCGGCCGGTCGCGTCGCCGGCGTTCGCGGCGCGGTGGTTCCCGGACGGTCCGGACGCGGCCGCCTACGCCCGTGCACCCGTCGTGACGTTCGACCGGGACGACCCGCTCCAGCGCGCCCACCTCGACGCGCGGTCCCCCGGCGCCGACCCGCCCGTCCACTTCGTCCCGTCGTCGGCGGACTTCCTCGAGGCGGTCCGGCTCGGCTTCGGCTGGGGTCTCGTCCCCGACCTCCAGGCCGACGACGACCGGCGCACCGGCGTCCTCGTCGAGCTCGACCCGGGCACCGCCACGGACGTCGCCCTCCACTGGCAGCAGTGGCGCCTGCGCTCCCCGGCGCTCGACCGGCTCGGCGAGGCGGTGATCGCGGCGGGGCGGGAGGCGCTGGTGCAGCCGGCGGGGTGACCGGGCCCAGCGGGCGATGCGGCGGCCGGACCGCCGGCCACCCGGCGATCGGCAGGAGGACGCCGACGCGGCGCGCCTCACCCCGCCGGCGTCCGCCTGGTCCCCTCGGCGTCCCGGCCGACCGCCGGCCCGACCGCCCGACGACCGAGCGGGATCGTCGCCGTCAGCCGCGTGCCGAGCGGGGCCCGGCGCCGAGCGTCCCGGACCTCCAGCCGGCCCCCGAGCGCGGAGACCCGGTCCTCCAGTCCCCGGATGCCGCTGCCGGCGTCGGGGTTCGCGCCACCGTCGCCATCGTCGCGGACCTCGATCTCCAGCGCGCCGTCGTCGTCGCGCACCCGGACGAGGACCTCCCCCGCCGACGGCGCGTGCTTCGCCACGTTCGTCGTGGCCTCGGAGATCACGAAGTAGGCGCAGGCCTCGACCTCCGCCGGCCAGCGGTCGGCCGGGACGTCGACCTCGACGTCCACCGCCGACCGCGCCGTCAACGACTCGACCGCCGCGCGCAGCCCCCGGTCCGACAGGATCGCGGGGTGCACGCCGGCCACGAGGTCCCGCATCTCGCGGATCGCCTCCTGGACCTCGTCGCTGGCCCGCGACAGCAGCGCCCTCGTGTCGCCCGCCCCGTCGCCGACGCGGACCGCGGCGCTGCGCAGCGTCATCAGCACGTGGACCAGGCGCTGCTGGGCGCCGTCGTGGAGGTCGCGCGAGATCCGGCGGCGTGCGGCGTCGGCGGACGCCAGGATCCGGGCGCGCGAGTGGTGGAGCTCGAGCGCGTGCGACCGCCCGATCCCGTCCGGCGCCTCTCCGCCCTCCGGGTCGACCTGCCGGAAGACGACGACCGCGCCGCGCTTGCCGTCCATCAGGAGCGGCGACGACGAGTACGCGATCGGCACCATCGAGCCGTCCCTGCGGACGAACCAGTCGAGCTCCATCCGCACGACCTCGCCGGTCGACCGGGGCTTGAGCAGCATGCACTCCTCGGACGGGAACGCCGACCCGTCCGGGTGCTTGTAGTGGATCGTCGCGTGGCTGTTCCTCCCGAGCAGCTCGGACTCGTCGTCGTAGCCGAGGAGCGCCACCGCGGCCGGGTTCGCGAACTGCACGCCCCCGTCGGGATCGACGACGTAGAACGCGTCGGCCGAGCTCGCCAGCAGCGCCTCGAAGAGCTCGGGGCCCGGATCGACGTGCGTCGTCTCCTCGTCGTGAGCGGGCACGGGGTCCACGGGTCGACGGTACCCCGGGCCCTCGGCCCTCCGGGTGCGCGGGCGGCCAGAACGCGGGCCGCCCCGTTGTCCGGGTCGGAGAACCGGACGCGCCGGCGCGTCCGTCTTCACCGGAAGGCCGCCCGAACCTTGTTTGTAGCCATTAGCATCAAGCCATGCGTGACGTGACCCCCGCGGAGCAGGAGTACCTCGAGACCCTCCTCCACCTGTTCGAGGCCGGCCGCCCCCTGACCGCCGCGAACGTCTCGCGGGAGATGTCGCTGTCGGCGCCGACCGTGCACGAGATGGTCAAGCGCCTCGAGGCCGACCGCCTGATCGAGCGCGACGAGCGCAAGCGGATCTCGTTCACCGACGAGGGACTCGAGATCGCCCGCCACGCCGCCAGCCGCCACCGCCTGGTGGAGCGCTTCCTGACCGACGTCCTCGGGATCCCCTGGTACGAGGTCCACGGCGAGGCCGAGAAGATCGATCAGGCGATGAGCGACGTCGTCGCCGAGCGCATGCGGGTGGCGATCGGCACCGCGACGACCTGTCCGCACGGGCACCCGATCGCCGCCGGCAACCGCGTCATGTGCGGCACCCGCCTGGCCGAGGTCCCGGTCGGCAGCCGGATCACCGTCCTGCGGTTCGAGAACGAGCACGACGCCGCGCTGCGCGACCTCCACGAGGCCGGCCTGAAGCTCGGCTTCGCCGCCACCGTCGCCCGGATCGACCCCGACGCCGTGGTCCTCGAGACCGACGACGGCGAGGCCCGCGTCGCCACCGACGTCGCGAACACCGTGGCGGTCTGGAGCACGGCCGCCGTGCCGCAGGAGGCGCCGGCGGGCTGAGCGGCCGCCCGCCCCGCGGGCCTGCACGGGTCGGCCCGGGGGGCGGGACACCCCGCGCGGACCCGGCGATCCGCCATTGGTCCACGCCCTGGCGACCACCGTTAGCCGAATGTTTGTCGGCGCCACCTCCGACCGTGGTTCACTCGCCCGGTCGCTGCACCCCGCAGCGCGGGACCAGGGGACCTCATGGACATACGGCGTGGACCAGGACTCGCGCGGAGCGGGACGAGCGGAGCGCTGCTGACGCTGCTCCTCGTCCTCGGACTGAGCGGCACGGCGCACGCCGAGGTCACCGGCGTCACGTCGAACCAGCCGGACCCGACGACCGGCGAGGTGATCACGTTCACCGCGACGCGCGACGGCGAGTGCCCCGACCTCGTCCGGTTCTCCGTCGACGGCGTCGTGCGGCAGACCCGGTCCAGCGCGGAGCCGGACGAGGACACGTTCGCGACGACCTTCGACACCGTCGGCGACCACGTCGTGCTGGTGGAGCAGCTCAACGGCCCCGATCCGGTCTCGAGCGGCTGCGGCGCCCCGGGCAGGCTGCTCGGCTCGCGGTCCTTCCCGCTCACGACGAAGGCCGGCCTGGCGGGCACGATCAGCGTCGCCCCCGACCCGCCCGTGGTCGGCCGGGTCGCGACGCTCTCGGCGACCCAGACCGGCGGCACGCCGGGCTTCTCGTACTTCTGGGACACCGACGACGACGGGCAGTTCGACGACAGCGCGGCCGACGGCACCGAGCGGACGGTCAGGCCGACGTTCGCGACGACCGGCCCGCACGTCGTGCGCGTGAAGATCCAGGACGACGCGACGCGGGCCCACGAGACGGTCGTCACCCGGACGCTGGACGTCATCGATCCCCCGGTCCCGACCACGCCGGTGACCCCGGGTGCGCCCGCACCGCCCGCTCCCGCGCCGGATCCGCCGTGCACGAGGACGCTGACGTTCGCGCTGACCCAGGTCACCACGAAGGGCTGCTTCTCCCAGGTCGGCGCGGTGCCGTCCGCCCGCTGGGAGACGACCGACGCGGTCAAGCTCAACGGGATCCCCTTCCCGGACTACGGCCAGACGTTCGAGATCACCTACCCCGACGCCGCGAACCCGGGCGGACGCTTCCGGACGACGAACGCGTCGATCCGCATCGGCGGCTTCACCGCACTGTCGGGCGACGTCGACTTCTCGCTGCCCGAGGGCGGGAAGGGCGACGAGAAGACGGTCCGCAGCATCGAGGTCCCGCAGAACGCCGCGCTCTTCGGGCTGAAGGTGCGCGGCTCGATCGCGCTGCGGATCGGGTACGCCGACGACGGCTCGCACTACGCGACGTTCCCGCTGAACATCGAGCTGCCGTCGTCCTTCCGCTCCAGCCCGGCCCGTGACGCCGGCACCGTCACGGGCACGGCGTCCCTGAGGGTCGACGAGGCCGGTGTCCGCTACGACGGACTGAAGATTCAGGCGAAGGACGTCTGGATCGGCCGCATCAAGGTCGTCGAGACCTGTTTCTCCTTCGTGCCCTCCGGCGGCCAGTCGGTCGAGCCCTGCGCCGCCCCGGACCTCGACGGCAGCCCGTACATCACCTGTGCGACCGACACCGGCACCGACCGCTGGGACGGCAACGCCGTGATCCAGCTGCCGACGTCGAGCAACACGAAGCTGGCGGCGTTCGGCGGCCTCGCCGGCGGACAGGTGAGCAAGCTCGGCGGCTTCGTCGACGACCTCGGCACCACCGTGCCGATCGTGCCCGGCGTCTTCCTCAACCGCGTCGGCGTCGGGCTGTGCCTGTCCCCGCCGCCGTTCAAGCTGCGCGGGGACGTGGGCGTCGCCGCGCTGCCGAGCCCCGCCGGTCCGATCCTGAACGTCAACGGCCACTTCCTGTACACCGACGCGACCGCCTCGGACCCGTGGTCGCTGAACGTCGGCGGCAACGTCAAGGTGCTCGGCGAGGAGGTCGGGAGCGGCGAGGTGACGTTCAACGCGTGGGGCGACGTCGACTTCGCCCTGAAGGCGAAGCTCGACCTCAGGATCGCCAGCATCGAGGGCGAGGCGGCCGGCTGGATCGAGCCGCGCAACGACCTCTTCAACGTGGAGGGGTCGCTCAGGGGCTGCATCACCGGTCTGCCCTGCGCGACCGCGCGCGGGCTCATCTCGAGCTCCGGCGTGGCGGGCTGCCTCGACCTCGGGACCCTCGTCTTCTACGAGCCGGTGAACCCCCGCCAGGGCTCCTTCGGCTTCGGCTCGATCTCCTTCAGCACCCGCAGGGTCGAGGTGCCGATCAAGGGCGGCTTCGGCTACACGTTCGCGACGAAGAAGGTCGACCTGCTCGGCGGCTCGTGCGACTTCGGGCCCTACAAGGCGACGCGCGGCGGAGCGACCACCCGCGCGGCCACGCGCGACGTGGCCGCCGGCGCCCCGGTGACGACGCGCGGCGCGTCGACGACCGCCCCGGCCGCGGCGACCCCGCACCAGGCGGGCGCGGGGCTCTCCGAGGAGATCTCGAAGGGCACCAAGGCGGTGACGCTCCGCGTCGCCGGCGGCGCCGGACCGCCGAAGGTGGTCCTCCGCGGACCGGGCGGTACGACCATCACCTCGCCGGCCGCCACCGGCACCGCGCAGGTGAAGGGCCGCTACACGCTGGTCGAGAACCCGACGGACGGCACCACGAGCATCGTGCTCCTGAAGCCGGCCGCCGGGACCTGGACCGTCGAGGCGGCGCCCGGCTCGACCTCGACCCCGACGCGCCTGGACCGCGCCGACCTCGACGCGCCCCCGGTGCTGCTCGGGCAGACGCGGAAGACCAAGAAAGGGCAGGAGGTCTCGCTGACCTTCGCCGTGGCCGACGGCACCTCCGTCCGGCTGACCGAGCGGGGCCCGAAGATCGGCCGGACGATCATCGGCTCCGTGAAGGGCCGGCCCTGCCGCGGCGCGAGGCCGCTGCCCGACGGCCGTCGCCTGCGGTGCGTGACGACGACGTTCCGGCCGTCGCGCGGCCCCGGCGGCAGGCGGACGGTGCAGGCGGTCGTCTCGCGGAAGGGCATCGCGCTGAAGCGGGAGACCGTCGCGACGTTCACCGCGCCCCGCGAGACCCTGCCGCCCCTGCCGGGCGCCCTGCGCGCCCGACGGGTGAAGAGCGGCGCGCTGGTCGTCGTCTTCCCGAAGGTCCAGGGCGCCGTGCGCTACTCGGCCACGGCGGTCCTCAGCGACGGGCGGAAGCTCGGCTTCGACCTGTCGTCCAAGTGCCGCGCGGTGCGGATCCCGAGCGTGCCGAAGGGCATCCGGGCGACGGTGAAGGTCGCGGGCGTCCGCTACGACCTGAAGCCGGGCCGCTACCGCCAGGTCGTGATGTCGAAGAACAGCGAGTCGGCGGGGCCGTTCCGGAAGCTGCCCTACCCCTGCCGCTGAGGCGGTGAGGAGTCGCGGTCCCGGCGTCGCGCGCGACGGGACCGCGGTCGGGGTGCGCCTCCCGGCGTCCTCCGCGGCCCGCTTCGACGTTCGCGTCGCCATCCGACGACGACGTCACGTCGGGCCGACGAGCACGCCACCCCCGCCGGCCGGCACGCCCCGTGCGACGCTGCCCCGGCGCACGCGGTCTTGCCGCGCTTGCTTCCGCCCCCCCGGCCGTCGACGATCGGCGGTCGATGACCGCGATCCGCACCACGGCTGCCTCGGAGCTGCTCGGCGTCTCCGCCAGCACGCTGCGCGGCTGGGAGCGCCGCTACGGCTTCCCCACGCCGCAGCGGACCGGCGGCGGGCACCGGCAGTACGACCTCGGCGAGATCGAGGCGCTGCGCGAGGCGATGGACCGCGCCCCCGACGCGGCCACCGCGGTCGCCCTGGCGCGGCGCGACCACCAGCACGGCGACGGGCGCGACACCGGCGACCCGTTCGCGTCCTGGGAGCGCGACCAGGGCGCCGGGCGCTCACGCGGCGTCGCCTCCCCCGTCGACCGCCTGCGCCGCGCGCTCCGGCGCTACGACGAGGGCGACGCCGACCGCGTCGTCGAGGAGTCGCTGCACCTGCGGTCGCTGGAGCGCTCGGTCGACGAGCTGCTGCTGCCCGCGATCGACGCGCTCGACCGCGAGCACCCCGGGTCCGTCGAGTTCGCGTTCGGCTGGCGGTGGGCGCAGCGGTGGCTGGCCGCGGCGACCCGGACCGCGCCCCCTGCACACCGACCACACCTGGTGGTCGTGGTCGACGGCACCGACCACGGCTCGGTCGACGCGCTGCGCGTGCAGGCGCTCGACCTCGCGCTCCGGCGCGCCGGCGTCCTGCCGATCACCGTCGGCGCCGGCCTGCAGCCGACGGAGCTCTCCCGCGCCCTCGGCCGGATCGAGCCCGCGGCGCTCGTCCTCTCCGGCCGCGGGGTGCCGCTGGACCGGCTCGGGCGCCTCGTCTTCGCCGCCCAGCGCGCGGCCGGCGGGGAGCTGCCGGTCCTGGACTTCCACGGGCCGCTCGTCGAGGCCCGCACCACCGGCGTCGAGCGTCTGGACCCGGCGCCGCTGGTCGCCCGCTCGCGGCTGCTGCAGCTGCTCGACGGCGACGTCGAGCAGCCGATCCGCGTACGTCGCGGGCGCTGAGACGCGATCGCCCCGCACCGACGACGCTCCTTCGAGCGAGGTGACAGGGGTGGATCCACCATGCTCCGACCGCCCCGGCGGTACAAGGTCCGCGCGGTCCCGGACCGGTCCCACCGCCCGATGTGCTCGACCGGACGTCCACCGGCGGCGTCGCCGCACGCGAACGTTCGGGCGGCAGCTCACCAGAGCGGCGGTTCGTCGCGTCGCTTCTCGGACCTCGACGGCCGGGCGTCCTCCACGTTCCGCCCCGCGGCACCCGGGTCGCGCCAGGCCGGACGCCCGCCCGGCGGGTCCGGTCGCTGCGTCCCTCCGCGCCACGGCGGCAGCTCGTCGCCGTCCCCGGTCGCGCGGCGGTCGCGCCAGGGCAGTCGCGGCCGATGCCGGGTCGGTGTCGGCTCCGCCGGGGGCGGCTCCTGGGGCCGGCGCCACGGGGGCAGGTCCTCCTCGCGCTCGACCGCGGACTCCCACGCCCGGGTCCGGTCGCCGCCCGGATCCGCGCTCCGCGGTCCACCGCGCCACGGCGGCAGGTCCGCGCGGTCGCGGGGCGCGTCGGCCGGGCGGTTCCACGCCGGCGTCCCGGTGCGCCCGCCGGACGCGGTCCGACGGACCGGCGCGGGCGCATCGATCGACGACCAGGCCGGGGCGTCGTCCCGGCGGGCGGGGGCGTCCCGGCGCGGCGGGGCGGGTTCGCTCGGCGGGGTCGGATCGCGGCGCGGCGGCACGTCCTCCCGCCGAGGGGTGGCCTGCCGCGGCGAGGCCGGTTCCCGGCGCGGCTGCGCGTCCTCCCGCGGAGGGGCGGCCTGCCGCCGAGGCGCCGTCTCCCCGCGCGGTGGAGCAGCCTCCGGCGGCGCGGTGTTCCGACGCGGGAGAGCGTCGTCGCGCGACGACGTCTCCCGTCCCGGCGCGGCGCCCTCCCGGGGACCGCCTCTCCGGGCGGGGCCGTCCTCCCGTGCGGCGTCGTCCCGTGCGGCCCGCGGGCCGGCAGCGGACGACGACGCGGAACGTGCCGTCCCGAGCCCGAGGCGCGCCGCGGGCGCGGGGTCGGCCGGCCGGGCGCGGCCCGACGACCAGGCCGGCGCGGGGCCGCCCGTCGTCGCGGTCGCGGTGCCGCCGCGGACGGCGCCCTGGTCGATCCGACGCCAGTTCGCCGCCGGTGCGGGGCGGACCGGCGCGGGGCGCCCGTCGTCGGGACGGGACTCCGGCGGGGCCTCGCCGCGCCCGAGCCGGGCGTCGATCGCCGCGGGCCCCGACGAGGAGAGGAACAGGATCCACGACGCCCACGCGAGCGCGGCGACGAGCATGGTCCCGGGGACCCAGCCGTACCCGAGGTCGCCGTCGAACGCGCGGCGCAGGACGAACAGCAGCCCGACGAACGCCGTCGCGAGCCCGCCGACCGCCGAGTACCGGTCGCCCCGATCACCGCCGACGGGCGAGATCCGCGCCGCGCGGACGAGCTCCCAGACGACCACCTCGAGCGCGAGGATCCAGGCCAGGACCCCGACCCCGCTCCACCCGTCGACCTCGAGCGTGACGCCGCGCGAGGAGTAGTGGAACCAGGGGAGGAACGAGACCGCGAACAGCAGCGCCGCGGAGCCCAGCAGCACCCTGCGGGGTCCCGAGAGCCGTTCCAGCGCCTGCAGCACCTTCCCTGTGTACCACGCCGACCGGGGGGCCATGCGCCGGTCGGCGACCACGGGCTCACTCCACGACGACGCGCGCCCAGACCGCCCGGTGGTCGCTCCCGGGGATCGGTCGGACCCCGGCGTTCGTCGTCGCCCAGCGGCCGCTGGTCAGGACGTGGTCGATCGCGGGCCGGACGATGCCGAGCGGTCCCCCGGTCCAGGTCGCCCGCAGCCCGCGTCCGACGTCGGACGCGGCGTCGCGACAGCCGGCTCCCAGGAGCGCGCGGAACGGCGAGTGGTCGAGCGTCGCGTTGAAGTCCCCGGCCAGGAGCTCGCCGTCGCGGCACGGCCGGCGCAGCGCGCGGAGGTCGCGGCGCCAGGCGGCCTGGGACGCCGCGGGGGGCGGCGGGAGCGGGTGGACCGCCGAGACGACGACCGACCGGGTGCGGCCGAGCGTCAACCGCACCCGCACCGCACCGTGCGAGTCCGGTCCCCCTGCAGGTGGCGCGGGCAGACGCGCCGGGCGCAGGTGCGCGCTCACGAGCATCGACGTCGGCCGGGCCGAGCGGTCGTCGTCCGGGCCGCCCCGCGCGTCGGTGAACGCGACCCAGCGCAGGCCCGTCGCCGTCGACACCTCGCGGGCGTAGGCCCGTGCCGTCCGCGCGTTCGCCTCCGGCAGCGCCACGACCCGGGCGCCGGTCCGCCGCACGAGCACCGCGACGGTCTCCGGCGTCGCCCGGGACGCGAAGACGTTGGCGCTCAGCACGGTCACCGCCGTGCCGCCGCTCGGCAGCGGAACGCCTCGGCCCAGCACCCGCGGGGCGATCTGCCCGGCCGCCGCGAGTGCCGCGAGCAGCAGCAGCCCCGCGGGGACCGCCGGCAGCGGGCGGTCCTCCGGGCCGTCGACCCAGCGGGTCAGCCGGACCACGACGAGCCACCCGCACGCGACCACGACCGCCAGGACGACGAGCGGCACGCGCAGGGCGGCGAGCTGCGTGAACGGGGCCTGCGCGTCGAGGCGGTGGGTCCCGGGGAACGGCACCTCCGCGGACCACAGCACGAGGACCCCGAGGACGGCGACGGACCACGCGACGATGCTCGGGACGGCGGGCCGCATCGCCGAGGAGGATCGCAGGCGCACCGGCCACGGACGCCGGAACGCGATCGGGCCGCGCGATGCGCGGCCCGACGGGGGGCGGCCCGGGGGCCGCGGGTGCCCGGCCGCGAGGGCCGGGCGGGCGGATCAGACGCCGAGGATGCGGTCGATCTCGCCGTTCAGGCGGGGCTTCGGCATGGCGCCGACGATCTGCCCGGCGGGCTCGCCGTTCTTGAAGACGATCATCGTCGGGATCGACATGATCCCGTACTTGGCGGCCGTCTGCTGGTTGTCGTCCGTGTTCAGCTTGACCACGCGGACGTCGCTGCGCTCGGAGTCGATCTCCTCGAGCACCGGGCTGACCGCGCGGCACGGGCCGCACCAGGGGGCCCAGAAGTCGACGATCGTGGCCTGGTCGCTCTCGATGACCTCGGCCTGGAAGTTGCTGTCGGTGACGTCAGTCGCCATCTCACTGCTCCTCGTTGGAACCGCACTCGATCCTCGCGGATCCGGACTGCTTCTGCCACCCACTATACAAAATGAAGCGAGGGGCCTCGTGGGCTCCGCACCACCGGCCGCGGACGTCGCGGCGGGGCGACCGGGCTCCCGGCGTCGAGGCTACCGGCCCGGGGTGCTCATCGAGGCCGGATCGTCCTCCGGCACCGACGCGCGGGCGCCGGCGGCGAGCGGCGCCCGCCACCGCGAGCGCCGGAGCGCGGGCACGAGGACGACGGCCTCGCGTGCGATCCGCCAGTTCATCTTCGACGAGCCGGCCGTGCGGTCGCGGAAGACGATCGGGACCTCGACGACCCGGAACCCGGAGCGGACCGTGCGCCACGTCAGCTCGACCTGGAACGCGTAGCCGACCGAGCGGACCGTCGGCAGGTCGATCGCCCGGAGCACGGCGGCGTCGAAGCACTTGAACCCGCCCGTCAGGTCGCGCACCCGCAGGCCGAGGGTGACCCGGGCGTACCAGGAGCCGCCACGGGAGATCACCCGGCGCAGCAGCCCCCAGTCGCTGACGCCGCCGCCCGTGACGTACCGGGAGCCGAGCGCGAGGTCCGCGCCGCCCCGGACCGCGTCGAGCAGCCGCGCGAGGTCGCGGGGGTCGTGGGAGAGGTCGGCGTCCATCTCCATGACGTGCGTCGCGCCGGCCCGGAGCGCCACCTCGAAGCCCGCCAGGTACGCCGGCCCGAGGCCCTGGGGCCGCTCGCGGTGGAGCACCCGGACCTCGTCGGGGTGCGCGGCGGCGAGGCGGTCGGCGATCTCGCCCGTGCCGTCGGGTGAGCCGTCGTCGACGATGAGGATGCGGAATCCGTCCGGGCACGCGGCGGCGAGGGTCTCCCGGGAGAGCCCCACCACCCGCTCGACGTTCTCGGCCTCGTCGAACGTCGGGATGACCAGCCACGGGACGTGGGCGACCGTCGACATCAGCGGGAACGGTAGACGCTGGCGACCGGGGAGGTGCCGCCGGTCCGTGCGAGCCCGCAGGCGCCGGAGGCCCGCCGGAGCGGTCGTGGCGCGGCGGCGCTCAGCCGAGCAGCGCCGGCAGCAGCTCGTCGCGGACGACGGCGTCGACCCGGTCGGCGTCGAACCGCTCGGCCAGCGACGCCCGCGCCCGCGCGGCGTCATCGGACCCCGGATCGCGTGGCGCGTCGAGCGCGGAGCGGATCGCGGCGGCGAGCGCCCCGGTGTCGTCGGGCCGGTCGACGACGAGCCGCGGCGCCGCGACGCGGGCGACCGCCAGCGCGACGTAGGCGCCGGGGGCCGTCGTCGTCACCAGGCGGCAGCCGGCAGCCAGGGCCTCGAGCTGGACGAGCCCGTGGTCCTCGCGTCGCGGGGCGATCACGAACGTCCGGGCATGGGCGAGGAGGTCCGCGAACGCCTCCGGGGCCAGCGGGCCCGCGTCGCGGACGCCCGGGGGGATCCCGGCAGGACCGGCGGCCGCGGCGACCGCCCCGGGCCGCGCGCCGCAGACGACGAGCTCCTCGCCGTCCCGCCGGGTGCCGCGCCAGGCGGCCAGGACGCGGTCGAGACCCTTCTTCCAGGGGTCCGCCGCGTAGGTGACGGCCGCGACGTCGCGCTCATCCCACGCGCGGGGCTCGGGCCCCAGGGCGACCGGGGGCGGCACGACCACCGCGGGCGGGCGCGGGACCGGGACCTCGGCCAGCGCCTCCGCGGACTGCGGGACCAGCAGCGGGCTGCGGCGCAGCAGCAGGCGCTCGCGGGGGCGCTGCCAGACGCCGTGCCGCCCGGGGCGGTTGGCGGCCATCGCCGCGTCGAGCCGGATCGCACCCGGTCGCGGCCACAGGAGCGCGGCACCGACGCTCCCGTAGACGACGGCGCGCGGCCGGTGACGACGGAGGCCCTCCTGCGCGGCGTGGCGGGCGGCGAGCGCCCAGACGAGGTCGGTCAGCGCCAGCGTCCGGACGTTCCGCGGCGGGCGGGCGCGCACGACCGCGATCCGCGCGCCCGCGCGCTCGATCGCGCCGGCGAGCTGGTCGTCGACGGTGCGCAGGCCGGACGTCGACCCGAGCGAGACGAGCAGGACGTCGGCGGGGAGCCCGGCGGCGGTCACACGCCGGCGGCGGACTGGCGCTTGTGCTCCGGGCGGTCGCGACGGAGCCCGGGCGTGCGGAGCAGCTTCAGCGGCGAGACGGGGCCGGTGCGCTCGACGAGGAACTCGACGCCGTCGCGCTCCTCGATCGCCTGCACCGCGGACTCCTGCTTGCGCCAGCCGAGCGCCCAGATCAGCAGGAACCCGGTGGCGACGCCCGCGACCTGCGGCAGCCAGATCGCCGCGACCCCGGACGCCATCGTCACGACGAACAGCGGCCAGAGGCGGTTCAGGAGCGTCAGGACCGGTCGTGGCTCCGGGAGCTGCTCGGCCGCCCGGGCCTCCGCCAGGACCTTCGCGATCTGCGGGCTCGTCGCGTCGAGGGCGCCCGCCCGGATGCCGAACAGGCTCGCGAACAGCCACCAGATGCCGGAGATCACGGCCGGCATCGGGTCGCTGTTGACCTGCGCGTGCAGCACGACGAGCAGCCCGAGGACCGTCGCGGACGCGCCGGAGAGCAGGACGGTCGTGTGGAGGAGCTTGCGGAAGGTCACGGGAGCAGGAGCCCCTCGAGCATGGCACGGACGCCGTCGGTTCCCGCGACGGTGACGTCGGCCCCGTCCGAGACCTCCTGCGGTGCGCCGACGTCGACCGCCGCCACGCAGACGGCGTGCGTCAGCGCCCCGGCGGACCGGAGCTCGCGCAGACCGGCGAACGCGTCGAGGTCGGTGCGGTCGTCGCCGGCGTAGAGCGCCGGGCCGGACGGGCGACCGTCGAGCAGCCAGCGTACGGCCGCGCCCTTGTCGAACGGGACGGGCGGCCGGAGCTCGAGGACCATGCGGCCGCGGTGCAGCACGAGCCCCTCGGCCTCGGCCCGCGCCCCGATCGACTCCGCGACGGCCTCCGAGGCGTCCTCGTCGTCGGCGCCGCGCCAGTGCAGCGCCTGGATCGGGCCCTTGTCCTCCAGCCGGAGGTCCCGGGCGGCGGGGCCGTCGTCCTGCGTGCCGGCCAGGAGGCCCTCGGCGAGCTCCCGGACGCGGGGCTCCCAGTCGGCGATCTCGGGCCGGACCTCGGGACCGTCGGCGCCGTGGCGGAGGATCTCCGTGCCGTGGTTGCCGACGTAGTGGAGGCCGTCGACGCCGACCATCGCGCGTGCGTCCTCCGTGCGCCGGCCCGTGATGCAGGCCACGAGCCCGTACCGCGCGACGACGGCGGCCACGACGGCGCGGGTCGCCTCCGGCACGGCCGCGTCGGCCGCCCGGGTGGTGATCGGAGCGAGGGTGCCGTCGACGTCGAGCAGGATCGCCGCCCGGTCGGGGTGCTCGCGCAGCGGGGCGAGCAGGTCGCCGTGTGGGCCGTCGGGCACGGGCGTAGTGTCGCGCATCCCGGGCACCCCGGGTCCACCACCCGGCCCGGACTACGATCCCCCCCGTGGATCGACGTCGAACCGGAGCGATCGCCGGGATCGGCACCGTCGCGGGCCTCTTCAGCGGCCTGTTCGGGGTCGGGGGCGGCGTCGTGATGGTCCCGCTCCTGATCCTGCTGCTGCAGATGGACGAGCGCCGGGCGACCAGCACCTCGCTCGGGGCGATCGTCCTGATCGCGAGCGCGGCGACCCTGACCCAGGGCGCGTACGGGACCCTCCACGTGACCGAGGGCCTGCTCGTCGGCGTCCCCGCCCTCCTCGGGGTGCTGTCCGGGACCTGGCTGCAGCAGCGGATCCCGGCCCGCCGCGTCTCCCTGATCTTCGCGGTCCTCCTGATCGCCGTCGCCATCAGCATGGTCCTCTCCAACGGCGACGCCGACGGCTCCGGCGGCGACCTCGATGCCGGCCGCGTCGCCCTCGCCGCCCTGTTCGGCTACGCCGCCGGCGTCGTCTCCGGCCTGCTCGGCGTCGGCGGCGGCACCCTGTTCGTCCCGGGCCTGATCTACGTCCTGGGCCTCGGCCACGTCGACGCCGAGGCCACGTCGCTCCTGGCGATGGTCCCGATGTCGCTCCTGGGCGCCTGGCGCCAGCACCGCTACGGCAACCTCGAGCTCCGCACCTCGATCACGATGGGCCTCCTGGCGATCCCGGGCGCCCTCGTCGGCGTCGTCCTCGCCAACGCGTTGCCCGTCCGGGTCCTGGAGATCGGCTTCGCGCTGCTGCTGGTCTACGTGGCGCAGCGCCTGGGGCGGCGGGGGCTGCAGAAGGAGCCGGAGACGGCCTGACGCGGGTCGGGGCCGCGGCCGCCGTGGTCCGCGTCGGATCCGGGACCTCCGCGGTACACGATCCGACACGGACCACCGGCCCCCTACTTCCGGGGCAGCACCTTCAGGTTGAAGGTGGCCGCCAGCTTCAGGCCGTCCCCGGAGAAGGACACCTTCACCGTCGCCGAGTCGCCCCGGCGGAGGGTCCGGCGCATCGCCGCGGTCGGGCGCATCCGCACCGTGAACGACTTCCCGGCGGCGATGGTCAGCGTCCGGGAGCCGACGATCGAGCTCGTCCGGCGGACCAGGACCCGGACGCGGCAGGAGCCGGAGCCCTTGCCGCAGGCGACCTCGAACGCGAACCGGCCCTGGGAGTCGAGGCGCGCGGAGCGGGTGCTCGACGAGACCGTCTTCAGGACCGGCGCGGCCGGCGGGTCCGGGCTCGCGGGCGGGGCCGGTGCCGCGGGCGTGGTCGGCGCGTCCGGCGTCGTCGCGACGGGCGGCGTCGGCAGCGCCGGGACGACGATCGACACCGTGGTCGTCGTGGTCTGGCCCGCGGAGTCCGTGACGGTGGCGGTCAGCGGGACGGTGGTCCCGGCCTGCGCCGCGGTCGGCGTGTACGAGAACTCGTACGGCCGCGTCGACAGCGTGGCGACCGGCGCGCCGGCGGCGGTCAGCGTCACCGACCGGACCCCGAAGTCGTCCGACGCCCGGACCACCGGGGAGATCGTCGTGCCGACCGGGACGACGTCGCCCGCGGTCGGGTCGACGATCGCGGCCTCGGGGGCCGCGTCGGGCGTCTTCGCCGGCAGCGCGAGGGCCGCGGCCGACGTGCGGAACGGGTCGGCGACGGTGCCGGCCTCGGTCGTCAGGCTCGGCGCCGCCGGGGTCCCGGCGTCGGTGCCCGAGCCGCCCTGGCAGAACGTCGTCGGGCTGCTGGGCGCGCCGAGGACGTTGCCGCCGGTGCGGACCGGGCCGAGTGCGCATCCCCAGTAGTTGCCGGTGGCGAGCGCGGGGGCACCGGTGCGGATGGCGGCGTTGGCCGCGTCGGCGTTGTAGATCGCGAAGCCGTCGCCGCCGAACGTCGTGCCCGTGACCTGGAAGGCCCGGACGCCGGGGTTCGTGACGTCGTCGCCGGTGTCGGCGTCCGCGAGCAGCAGGCCGACGGAGGCCCGGGCGTTCGCGCTGCCCGTCCCCGCGACGCCGTTCCAGACGTCGACGATCTCGCTGCCCGTGACCCGGCCGCGCTGACCGGACTGGTACCGCACGCCGGTCTGGGTGCTCGCGGCGCCGCCCTTGGCACCGACGATCCGGCTGCGGAGCACCGAGCCGTAGGCGTTCACGTTCGAGCGCGTCGTGTTCGTGGCCGCCCCGTCCGCCCCTCCGACGGAGGCGTCGAAGAGGACCCCGCCCGCCCCGAAGCCGGTCACGAGGCTGTCCTCGACCGTCACCTGGCGGCGGATGCCGCCGAGGACGGCGCTCTGCAGCGAGTTGGTCTGGACGATGCCCCAGCCGTGCGGGCGGCCCGCGACGGCGTCGGCGGCGGGACGGCGGAGCGGCCCGACGACGCTCTTCGCCACGCGACCGGAGGTGTTGAAGAACGCGATGCCGGCCTCGGCGTAGGCGTCGGGCGACTCGACGGTGACGCCCGAGAGGTCGAGGAAGTTCTCGTTGTCGTCGGAGGACCCGAGCGTCTGGCGGTTGACGGAGATGACGTTGCCGCCGCCGTCGCGCAAGTACGGGACCGTGCCGGCGAGCGAGTCGCCGAGCTCGGCCGCGGGCATGATCGTGACCTTGTCGGCGCCCGCGCCCCGGATCGTCAGGGGCTTCGTGATCGTCAGGCCGTTCCGCGAGCCCTGCTGGGCGAAGCTCTGGGTGTTGCCGTACGGCGGGGTGGACTGCTCGCGGTACACGCCGTCGCAGATCACGACGGTGTCATGGGCGGCGGCCTGGTCGACCGCGTCCTGGATGGACGTGAAGCCGGCTGATGGGCACTGGGCGCGGTCGTCGTCGACCGTGTAGGTGGCGGCGCTCGCGGCGGCCGGTGCGGCCGCGCCGACGAGCACGACCGCGAGGAGGGTGCGCCGGAGTCGACGGAGGGGCGGAGACGTCATGGGATGCGGTGCACCTCGGTGCGTGGTCGACAGTGATCGGCGATGAACGATGTCCACGCGTTGGATATCTCTGCTTGAACTGCAGAATCCAACGCACAGGGGCCGGTACGGCGAGCCGGAACTCTAGGCGCAAGCCCTCGCGACGTTGGAATCCGGTGTGTTCTGTACGCCGCGTCTCCGTCTGTCCGGATGGCGTACGAACGTTCGGTTCTGCGTCCATACGGTTGTCGGCGGTCCCGTGGCTCCCGCTGCGGCGACGGTCCTCGTCATCCATGCACGGAGAACTGTGAACATCGCCCGCGCCCCCCTCGGGGCTCTATCCGCCACGGTGCTCGCGCTCGTGGCCGTCCTCCTGGCGGCCGTCCCATCAGCCGCCCGCGCCGCCGACCCGGACCCGATGCTGCGGGGGCCGTACGGCTTCACCACCTCGGAGAACGCGCCGTCGAAGAACTTCACGGCCGGCACGGTCAACCTGCAGGAGCCGAACGCCGCCGGCGGCGCCACGACCGGCCCGGCCGCCGCGGCCTCGCTGCAGATCCGCGGCTCGCTCTACACCCCGGTCGGACGCACCGAGCGCTCGCCGGTGATCGTGCTGGTCCACGGCAACCACGGCTCGTGCGACACGGGCGCCGCGCCGAACTGCACGGTCTTCAAGCGCAACGACCGCGGCTACGCCTACCTCGGCGAGAACCTGGCCACCTGGGGCTACACGGTCGTCTCGATCGATCAGGACCAGCTCATCTACTACCAGGACCAGAACATGGCGAAGGGGATGCACCAGCGTCGCCTGCTGATCGCCGCCACCCTGGACGCCCTCTACAAGGCCGACGCCGAGGGTCTCACGGGCCCCGACCAGAACATCGGCGACTCGCTGAAGGGCAAGCTCGACCTCACGCGCATCGGCCTCATGGGCCACTCCCGCGGCGGCGACGCGGTGACGAGCTTCATCGACTACAACCGCACCCGCCCGGCCCCCGGTCGGCGGTACCCGCTGCGCGGCGTCATCGCGCTCGCGCCGACCGACTACGAGCGCCGCGCGCCGACGAAGGTGCCGTTCCTCTCGATCCTCCCGCAGTGCGACGGCGACGTCTCCAACCTGCAGGGCGCGCGCTTCTACGAGCGGGGCCAGCAGGCCGACCCGGACAACCCGTTCCCGCTGCTCCAGGTGGGCGTCCTCGGCACGAACCACAACTGGTACAACAGCGTCTGGGCCGCCGACGGCGAGGACAGCAACCCCAACGACGCCGCGTGCGCCGTGTCGCAGCCCAACAACCTCCGCCTCAGCGGCGGGCGCTCGGTCAACGACCCGGCCCTGCCCACGCTCGACCGCGGAGCGAGCCCCGGCGGTACCTACACCTTCAACAACCGCGGTGACGGCAACCCGGCGCTGATGGGGGACCAGGAGCGCGTCGGTCTCTCGCTGATGTCCTCGTTCTTCCGGCGCTACGTCGGCGGCGAGGGCGCGTTCGACCGATTCATGACGGGCGAGCGCAACGCCGACGGCCTGTCCGAGCTGCCGGAGACCGCCTGCCCGAACCAGCAGGTCTCGTTCGGCACGCCGGCGACCGGCACCGACGGCACCCGGATCGCGTGCAACGAGCGGACCCTGACCGACTACGTCGCCCCCGCCTCCGAGCGCGAGGACGTCATCGGCCCGGACGCCGACACCCCGCTGACGACCAGCGCGGTCGGCACGGCGCTCGTCTCGAGCGGCTTCGCCAACCCGTTCACGGCCGACGGCGGCGTGCTGCCGGTCCCGGCCACGACGACCACCGGGCTCGACTGGTGCAACCCGGAGCCCGACGACTTCGCCCCGGCGCAGATCGGCAAGCCGTCCTACCCGACCGCGAAGAAGGCGTGCCCGCTCCCGGGCGTCGCCGCCCTCGGCGGACAGGCCGGCCAGCGCGAGAACGGCCCGGTCAACCAGTCCTACGGCCTGCAGCTCTCGGCCGCCTGGGAGAACCCGGTCGGCACGACGGGCAAGCCGGCGACGATCGCGACGCGGATCCCCGCAGCCGACGGTGACGTCTCGGGCAAGAAGGCCCTCGCGCTCGCCGCGGGCGTGAACTTCTTCGACCCGCGCAACATCGACCCGCTGAACCCGGACCGCAGCGCGATCACCGCCGCGACCCGCGTCGGCTCCGCGGCGGAGTGGGCCCCGACCACCTGGACGCAGGACTTCACCATCGCGGTGACGGACGCGGCCGGGCACGAGGGGACCGTCTCGGCGGCGAGCCAGCGCTACGGCAACGCGCTGCAGCCGTCGGTCGGCTCGACCACCAGCAAGGTCCACATCCTGCTGCACGAGATCCGCGTCCCGCTCGGCGACTTCGCCGCCCAGGGCGTCGACCTGAAGACGGTCCGGAAGGTCGAGCTGCGCTTCGGCGAGGCCGGCAAGCCGGCGCAGGGCTCCGTCCAGCTGGCGGACGTCCGGTTCCAGGAGGACACGGCGGGCACGAAGGTCCTCGTCGACGACGCGGCCGCCGACGGTCCGTCGACGGGTCCCGCGACGTCGGGCCCGAGCCCGGCGACGATCCTCGCCTCCTCCCCGCGCGCCGCGGCCTCCCCGGCGCTCCCGGACGCGATCGGCGTCGACGGCGTGACGACGGTGACGAAGGCCGGCGCCTGCGTCGACCGGACCGCACCGCGGACCAGCGGCGTGAAGGTCGCGCTGAAGGGCCGGAGGCTCACGGTCTCGGGCAGGGCGACCGACGCGGGCTGCGTCACGAAGACCCGCTCGGCCGCCAAGGGGCGCGTGACGTCGGTGCAGGTCACGCTCGCGAAGGCCGCGGGCAAGAAGGTCCGGTTCGTCCGCGGCACCGGCGCGCTGTCGAAGCCGATGGCGAAGGCCAGCGCGGTCGCGCTGGTCGCGAAGGGCACCTCGAGCTGGACCCTGAAGCCGACAGGCCGCCTGGCGAAGGGCCGCTACGCGATGACGGTCCGCGCCTACGACGCGGCGGGCAACGTGCGGGCGAGCACCCGCACGGTGACCGTCCGCTGAGGACGCGCGCCGCGGCCGTCCTCCGGGGCGGCCGCGGCGGGTGGGGCGCGGGCGGCGTGAGCGGGGGACGGCCGCCCACCGTGTCGGATCCGGTACCTCCGCGGTACGCGATCCGACACAGCGGGCCCCGGGCAACCGCCCTCGTGGTCCGTGTCGAGTTCGGTACCTCTGCGGTACACGATCCGACGCGGCCGGCCCGCGCTGCGCCGCGCCCTCAGCCGTTCCCGAGCCCGTGCTCCAGCGCGTCCTTGATGGTCGCGTCCAGCGCGTTGAGGCGGTGGAGCGTCGCGGCCTCGGCGGAGCGGAAGCGGCCGCCCGCGCGCTCGGCGCCGTGGTGGGTGAGGACGCAGTGGGCGAGGTGCATCCAGCGGGTCTCGTCGACGCCGGCGCGGCGGGCGGGCTCGGCGATGATCCGCAGGCCGAGCTCGATGTGGCCGAGCATCTCTCCCTGCTCGGTCCGCCCGATCTCGGCCGCGTAGGTGAACTCGCGGGTGCGTCCGAGGTCGTGGACGATGCAGGCCGTCAGCAGGAGGTCGCGGTTCAGGCCCGGGTGGTGGACGCACGCCTCCTGTGCGAGCGCCCCGACCGCGACGGTGTGCTCGAGCAGCCCGCCGAGGTAGCTGTGGTGTCCGCCGATCGTGCACGGCGCGAGGCGCCAGCGGCGGCGCAGGGCCTCGTCGCCGAGCAGCTCGCGCAGCAGCCCGCCGAACGTGTCGTCGCCGACCTCGCCCGCCAGGCCCTCGAGGAAGCCGTCGAGCTCGTCGAGGTCGCGGTAGGCCGTCGGCAGGAACTGGGTCGGATCGATCTCCGCCGGGTCCAGCCGCTTGACGACCGTGAGCTCCGCGACGAGCTCCTCGCGGTAGCGGTCGACCGTGCCCGCGACCTGGACGACGTCCCCGCGCTGGAACGCGGCGTCGAGCCGGTCGACGTCCTTGAAGATCCGGGCCGGCATCGTGCCGGTGCGGTCTCGCAGGTCGAGCGCCAGGTACGCACCACCGGAGCGTCCCTGGGAGCGGTCCTTCCGGATGCACGCGAAGGCGCCGGCGATGCGGTCGCCCGGCCCGAGGGCTGCGAGGGAGGCGGGTGCGGGAGGCGGAGGCGTGGACACGAGGTCGGGTGGCGGAGGACCTGATGGGCCCGCGGTGCACGAAGCATCCCGCGCGGACGCCGTTCGCTACCGCCCGTAGCCATCTTGTACCGTCAATCGGATGATTCCCCTTCGTTGGGACGACCGCCCGGTCGGGTTGCGAGACCCGGCTCTGGTGTGCGCGTTCACCGGCTGGACCGACGCAGGGGACTCCGCCAGCTCGGCGGTCGGTGTGATCTCGCGCCGGCTCGGTGCGCAACGCTGCGCCACCGTCGACCCGGAGCTGCTGTACACGATGCAGTCGTACCGGCCGCACATCACCATCCGCGACGGCATCGCGACGGACATGGACTGGCCGACGGTGGAGCTGCGCGCCGCCGTCGTCCCGACCGCGCGCCGCGACCTGATCCTCGTCACGGGCCCCGAGCCGGCGATGCGCTGGCAGTCGCTGTCGGAGACGCTGATCGAGACGGCCAAGAGCCTCGGCGCGACGTTCGTCGTCACGCTCGGCGGCCTGCTCTCCGACGTGCCGCACACGCGGCCGGTGCCGATCACCGGCGTCGCCACGGACCCGGACTCGATCACCGCGCTCGGCGCGATGCTGCCGGACTACGAGGGGCCGACCGGCCTGACCGGCGTCGTCCACCACGAGGCCCAGAAGCAGGGCCTGCAGGCCGTCACCCTGCTGGCGCACGTGCCGCACTACGTCGCGGGCGTGCCGAGCCCGAAGGCGACGCTCGCGCTCGTCGAGGCCGTCGAGGCCCTGACCCAGGTGCCCGTCCCGACCGCCCGCCTCCGCGCGGCGTCGGAGCGCTACGAGCAGCAGGTCTCCGAGGCCGTCGAGCGCGACCCGGAGCGCCGCGAGCTCCTCGAGCGCCTGGAGCAGATGGCCGACCTCCGCGACGTCATCGGCGACGACGACTCCGAGGAGGACCTCGCCGAGGCCGCCGAGGCCCAGATCCAGCTGAACCTCGGCGAGCTCCCGACGGGTGACGTCATCGCCGACGACTTCCTCGAGTTCCTCCGCGAGCAGGACCACACGGCGCCGGACGAGGACGACGACGAGGACGCGGACCATCGGGACTGACCGACCCGCCCCCGGAGCCACCCGCGGGTGGATGCCGGGTGGTCGAGGCTCTCAGGTCTCGGCGGCCGGGCAGGTCAGCTGGTAGTCGCAGATCGCGCAGGTCTCGTACGACGGGGTCGGCTCGAAGTCCTGGGCGAGGATCGCGCCGCCCACGCGGCCCACGGTCTCGGTGATCCTGTCCCGCTCGCTGCCCTCGGCGTCGAGCGGGGTCTTCACGTCGTCGAGGATGTAGTGGTAGCTCTGGCGCGGGGTCTCGATGCCCCACGCGTCGACGGCGGCGACCGCGTAGAGCTGCAGCTGGACGTCGTCGCGCAGCTGCTCGGGCGTCCGCGGGCGACCGGTCTTGTAGTCGACGAGCTCGTAGGCCCCGTCGGGGTGCCGGTCGACGCGGTCGACACGCCCCCGCAGCGTGTGGTCGCCGAGGCGGAACTCGAAGCCGCGCTCCAGCCAGACGGTCTCGGAGTCCTCCGCGGACGTGCGCGCGTGGTATCGGGCCATCGAGTCCTGGGCGCGCGACCACAGGCGCGCCTCGTCGGCCACGCCCTGCAGGCCCGAGCGCCGCCAGCTCGCCGCCAGCAGCTCCTGCAGCTCCGCGAGCTCCGTCCCCCCGCGGCCGTGCCAGCGCTCGAGCACCTGGTGGACGACGATGCCGAACCGCTGCGCGACGGTCGGCTGCTGCGGGATCCGCAGCACGCGGTTGAACTTGTAGCGGAGCGGGCAGGACCCGTAGACGAAGAGGTCGCCCGCGCTCATCACGACCCCGTCGTCGCGCAGCGGCAGGAACGGCTCGAGCGACGGCTCGCCGCGACCGGCGGCGCGACGCTCGGCGGTTTGGCTCGCGGCGGAGAGGATGTCCTCCTCCAGCGACGAGCTGAGCAGGATCTCCTTCTGCTGCGCGGTCGCCGCCTGGTGGATCGCGCCGTCGATGCCCGGCATGGCGGCGGAGACGTCCTGCCCGTCGGGCCGGTTGATGAGCGCCGCGACCTTCATCAGCTCGAGGTACCGCGTGACGCCGTGGGCGACGTCGAGGTCGGTGTCCATCCGCAGGTCGCCGAGGCGCGCGCCGATCGTGGCGACGTCCCGCAGGAGCTCGTCGCGCAGCGTCCGGAACGTGGCGTGCAGGGTGTCGTCGGGGCCGAAGAGGCGCTCGTCGTACTCCTCCCACTCGCCGTCGACCGCGCGCCGCGCGTCCTCGACCAGGGGCGACGGCTCCCGCGCCGCGCCGCTGGTGGCGAGCTCCGGGTACGCGAGGACGACGCCCTCGCGCGCGCGGGTCATCGCGACGTGCAGCGCCCGCCGGGCCTCGTCGACGGCGATCCCGCGCGACGGGTCGGCCTGGGCGTCGGCGCCGGCCTGCAGCACCCCGCCGCCGACGCGGTCGTCGCCGAGCAGCTCGTCGGGCAGCGGGTCGACGAGCCGCCGACCGGCAGCCGCGCCGATCGCCCCCAGGCGCGACGACTGCAGCCCGAGGACGAAGACGTGGTCGAGGTCGAGGTCGGCCGCGGCCTCCAGCGGCAGGACGCGCACGACGCCGCCGCGGGAGGGGCGCCCGTCGGCCCCGTCGCGACGGTCGCCGGTGCCGGGACCCGCCGACGGCCTGCGGTCGCCCGTCCCCGCGGCCGCCCCGGCTGCCGCGACCGGTCGCGCGTCGCGGTGCCCGGCCGGGTCGAGCTCCTCGCCGTGCGGGTCGCCCTCCATCCCCGCCGCGAACGGCACGGCCTCGACCTTGCCGTCCGGGTCGCCGCCGGCCTCGGCCAGCAGGATCAGCCAGCGCGCGAAGTCCCGGGCCGTCGCCTGCGGGGCGATCCGCACGTGGCGCTCGGCGAGCTGCCCGACGCGGGCGAGGTCCCGCAGGCGCAGGGCGACGTCGCCGCCCTCGCCGAACAGCTGCTGCCGGCGCAGGCCGAGGTGCTCGACGAGCCGGTGGACGAACTGGTCGGGCGGCGTGACGTCGAGCGCCCGCGTGGCGCTGCGGTAGAGGCGGAGGAACGCGGCGACGCGGTCGCGGGCCTCCGGCGCCATCTGCGGCGACTCCATCGACGCGGCGAGCGCGCCGACGAGGTCCATCCGCCGGCGCCGCGCGAGCTGCATGCAGCGCGCCAGGTCGGCCGGCCGCAGGTCGATCGGCGGGCGGGCGAGCGCACGGCTGACGGCGGGCGCGTCGGACGGGTCGACGAGGAGCCGGAGCCACGCGAGGACGTCGCGGACCTCGACGCGCTCCAGGAACGCGCCGGCGCCCCCGAGCCGCGCGGGCACCGCGAGCTCCTCCAGCGCCGCCACGACCGGCCCGGCCTCGCGGCGCACCGACGTGACGAGCACCGCGATGCGCTCCGGCCGGGCCCCGTCGCGGAGCAGGCGCTCGACCTCGCCCGCGACGGCCTGGGCCTGCGCGCGCTCCGACGCCGCCCGCCAGAACCGCACGCGTCCGCCCGACGGGGCGTGCCAGGCGTGGACGGTCCGGTCGGCGGCGGGCTCGACGACGGCCTCCGCGGCGCGGAGCACGCGCTCGGGGCTCCGCCACGACCGCTCGAGGGTCACGGTCCGCAGGTCGGGGTAGGTCGCCGCGAGGTCCCGCAGGTTCTTCGCCGCAGCGGCGCGCACCCGGCGCGTGGCCTGGTCGTCGTCGCCCGCGGCCGTGAGCGCCGTGCCCCCGCGGGCGAGCGCGTGGAGCAGCCGCATCGCCGCCGTCGGCAGGTCCTGGATGTCGTCGACGAGGAGCGCCTGGAACGACGACCCGATCCGCGCGCGGACCCGGGCGGTGCGGGCGTCGACCTCGGCCCGGGCGACCCCGGCGAGGCGGCCGGTCGCTGAGGGTCCGTCGGTGTGCAGCGCGCCGCCGGTCGCCGGCCCGCCACCGGCCGGCGCGCCGTCCGATCCCCCCGGGCCCGGTCCGGATGACGGCCCCCTGGCGGCCGGACCGCCGTCCGTCCCCTCGAGCAGCCGCACGAGGTGCAGGAGGAGGTCGCCGTGGTCGATCAGGCCGCGCTCGCGCAGGACCCGGTCGTGGAGCCGCATCAGGGCCGCGAACTCGCGCTCGCGCGGCGCGCGCGGGTCGACGTCGGCCAGCCCGGCGGCCCACCGGCCCAGGGCGTCGGCGTCGACGAGCGACTCCTTCAGGCGGTCGATGCGCGCGACCGCGCCGGCCAGCAGGCCGACGTGCCCGCGGCCGCCGGAGCCGCCGTCGTGGTGCAGCAGCCCGAGCTCCTCGCGGTGCTCCAGGAGCAGTGCCACGCGCTCGGTCCGGGTGGCCGGGACGACGAACGGGTCGACGCCGGCCTCGGCGGCGACGTCGCGCAGCAGCCGGTGGCCGAGGTCGGGGAGCGTCGTGACGACGACGTCGGCGGCGGCCGCCCCGAGACGCTCCTCCAGCCGGCGTCGCGTGCGGGCCGCGGCGGCGGGCGTCGCGCCGAGCAGCGCGATCCTCGTCGGGTCGACGCCGGCGGCGGTCACGAGCCACGCGGCGCGGGCGGCGAGGGCGACGCTCTTGCCGGTGCCCGCGGTCCCGCGCACGAGCAGCGCGCCGCCCGTGCCACCGCGCCCGGCGTCGGCGTCGCCGTGCGTGGCGACGCGGACCTGGGCGTCGGAGAGTCCGTCGAGGGGTTCCATGGCGAGGACCGTCCGGCGCGGTCGCGAGGATCGCGGGACGCCGGGGTCGGCCCTCTAGGATAGGTCGCTGATGCCTTCCTCCCCGCAGCCTGCTCCCGAGACGTGGATCGCCGCGTTCAACCGGGCTGCGGACCGCGTCCGGGATCGCCTCGACGCCGTGACCTCGACGCCCGACCGGCTCCGCGAGACCGGCACGACCGGCGAGGGAGGCGACCGCACGCTCGTGATCGACGCCGAGGCCGAGGACCTGGTGTTCGCCGAGCTGCACGCGCTGCACGACGAGGGCGCCCGGTTCACCGTGCTGTCCGAGGAGCGCGGCGTCGTCGACCTGGGGTCGCCGGACGTGCTGGTCGTCGTCGACCCGATCGACGGCTCGATGAACGCCAAGCGCGGCATGCCGCACCACGCCGTCTCGATCGCGGTCGCCGAGGGGCCGGGCGTCGCGCACTCCGGCACGATGGCCGACGTCGTCTGCGGCCTCGTCGCGGACCTCGGCCCCGGCGAGCGCTGGACCGCGATCCGCGGCGTCGGCGCGTGGCTCGACGGCGTGCCGATCGTCGCGCCCGCCGCCGAGCGCCTGACCGAGGGCGGCAAGCTCGAGCTCGTCGCCATCGAGTCCGCGCACCCCGCCCACGTGATGGCGTCGGGCGAGGCCCTGCTCGAGCACGTCCACCGCCTGCGCGCGATCGGCGCCATCGCGATCTCCCTCTGCGCCGTCGCCGGCGGCCGCGTCGACGGCATGGCGTCCCTGTGGCGCTGCCGCGCGTTCGACGCCGCCGCCGGCCAGCTGATCGTCCGCGAGTCCGGTGGCCTCGTCGCCTTCGGGGACCTCGACGCGCCGCTCTCCGCCCCGCTGGACCTCATCGGTCACGGCCCGGTGGTGGCAGCGCGCTCCGCCGAGGGCCTCGCGCGCGTGGCCACGCTCCCGCACGACTGAGCGCGGCACGGGGTCGGCCCCCGGGGGTCGATGCGTCTCGCCCCACCGAACGACGGACCATCGCCTCGGGGGGCGGCGGAGCCGGGGGTCGACGCGTCAAGCCCCACCGAACGACGGACCATCACCTCGGGGCGGGCCGAGGGCCGGCGTCGATTCGTCGATCCTGGCCGAACAACGGACCATCGCCTCGCGGGGCGGCGGAGCCGGGGGTCGACACGTCGAGCCCCACCGAACGACGGACCTTCACCTCGGGGGGCGGCGGAGCCGGGGGTCGCCACGTCAAGCCCCACCGAACGACGGACCATCACCTCGGGGGGCGGCGGAGCCGGGGGTCGCCACGTCTCGCCCCACCGAACGACGGACCATCACCCGCGGCAGCCCTGGAGCGAGCCGGAATCCATGTGACGTCGCACACGCAGAGCGCCACGACCGCGAACAGTTGTTCGTGCAATCGCCTCGCTCCGGCGTTCGAGCGGACGGGTCGAACCGTCGACCACCCGGCGGGCCGCCCGCCCGCGCCCAGTACCCCTGAAATCGCCTCCCAGCAGGGAGATCCTGGCTCACGGCCGGTCCGGATGGTCGCCCCGACGACCGCCGCACGGCTTCCACGGACCCCCGCCCCCGACCGCGAACGACGGCGAACGCATCGCGTACGCCGTCCGATCCGCGGTGCAACGGGGCCGGGACGTCGTTGTAAGAACAGACGTTCGTCGATACATTGGATGAACTTAGAACTAAGCAGCTTCCTCCGAGGCTGCTCCGTCCGCAGCCCCGACCCCGAGGATCCCCATGGCCGACACCCCGAACACCACCAGCACCAGCACCACGAGCTCCGCCGCCGACAAGCCGGCCACCAGCACGGCCAAGCCTGCCGCCGCGAAGCCCGCCGCCGCCAAGTCGACCACGGCCTCCAAGCCCGCCGCGAAGCGCACCACGGCCGCGAAGCCCGCCGCCAAGCGCACCACCACGCGTCGCACCGCCGCGAAGCCCGCCGCCAAGCGCACCACCGCCCGCACGCAGGCCGCCGGCGCGAAGACCTCCGCCAAGGCCACCGCCACGCAGGCGTCCGGCGCCGCGAAGTCGGCCACCAAGGCCGCCGCCCCGAAGGCCTCCGCCGCCAAGGCCTCGGCCAAGCGCACGAAGACGCAGGCCACCGGCGCCGCCAAGACCGCCGCGAAGAAGACCGCGACGACGACGAAGGCCAAGGCCCGCACCGCGGCCACGAAGGCCAAGAAGACCGACGCCGCCAAGGCGACCGAGTCCCGCATCGTCGCCGCGCGCCGCGTCGCCGCCGACTTCTACGCCGCCGCGCCGAAGAACCTCGAGGAGGCCCAGAAGCAGGCCGTCGAGGTCCGCGAGCTCGCCACGAAGCGCGTCGAGGCGTACACCGAGAAGGCCCAGGTCGTCTCCGAGAAGGCCGCGCTCATCAGCACGGGCGCCGTCCTCGAGGCCAAGGACGCCGCGGCCAAGGAGCTCGTCGCCCGTCGCGACGCCGCCACCAAGCTCGTCGCCGACCGTCGCGCCGCCGCCACGAAGCAGGCGCAGGCCCGTCGCAAGGAGCTCGACAAGCAGCTGAAGACGTTCGAGAAGCGCGGCGCCAAGGCGAAGGCCGACCTCGAGCGCGACCTCACCCGCACCCGCACGCAGATCGAGCGCGAGCTCCGCGAGCGCCGTGCCGCCGTCGAGGCCCGCATCAACGACCTGCCGTCGACGCCCGCCGAGCTGCGCACCGAGCTGCCCAAGCTCCGCGGCGAGGTCGAGGCCCGCGTGACGAAGGCCCAGAAGCAGGCCGCCGAGTACGCCGGCCAGGCGCGCGAGCGCGTCCTCGCCCTCGTCTAGAGGAGCCATCCCGGGCCCGCGCCCAGGGGCGGCGCACCCGGACGGTCGCGCCGGCCTCCCGGCGCACCAGCAGCACCTCGCGATCCCGGCCCCGGCCGGGATCGCGGCGTTCCGGGCCCTCCGGCACCGGACCACGGTCCGCCCCCGCCGGGACCCGCGACGGGGCCGGGCCGCGAGCGTGCGACAATGGAAGGTATGCCTACGCGCGAGGACATCCTCGAAGCCCTGAAGTCGGTGATCGACCCCGAGCTGAAGAAGGACGTGGTCGAGCTCGGCATGGTGCGCGAGATCACGATCGGCGAGGGACGCGTCGACGTGATGATCTCCCTCACGACGAACGGGTGTCCGCTCCGGAACCACTTCGTCGTCGCGGTCCGCAAGGCCCTCCGCGGCCTCGGCGTCGAGGAGTCGGGCGTCGAGTTCGACGTGCTCTCCCCCGAGGAGAAGGCCGCGCTGCAGAAGAAGCTCGGCATCCAGGGCTCCCTGCCGGCCGGCGAGAACGTCTCGCTGATCAAGAACGTCATCTGCATCGGCTCCGGCAAGGGCGGCGTCGGCAAGTCCAGCCTGACCGTCAACCTCGCCGCCGCGCTGGCGTCCGAGGGCAAGTCCGTCGGCGTCCTCGACGCCGACGTCTGGGGCTACTCGATCCCGCGCATGTTCGGCCTCGGTGCCGAGCGTCCGCCGGTCTCCGCCGAGCGCAAGATCCTCCCGCTGGAGTCGCAGGGCGTGAAGGTCATGTCCATCGGCTTCTTCGTGCCCGAGGACTCCGCGGTCGTCTGGCGCGGCCCGATGCTCCACAAGGCGCTGAACCAGTTCCTCGACGACGTCGAGTGGGGCGAGCTCGACTACCTCCTGATCGACCTGCCGCCGGGCACCGGCGACGTCTCGATGACGCTGGCGCAGCTCCTGCCGCAGGCGCAGTTCCTCCTCGTCACGACGCCGCAGCCGGCCGCGCAGAAGGTCGCCCAGCGCGCCGCCGAGATGGCCACGAAGGTCCAGCTCGGCCTCATGGGCGTCATCGAGAACATGTCCGGCTTCACCACGCCGGACGGCGAGCGGTACCCGATCTTCGGGGACGGCGGCGGGCAGGACCTCGCCGACCAGCTCGACCTCCCGCTCTTCGGCAAGGTGCCGCTGACGATGGCGCTGCGCGAGCAGGCCGACGCCGGCGTCCCGCTCGTGTCGGTGAACCCGGACGACGCGGCCGCGCAGGCGATCCGCCACATCTCCCGCGGCATCATCGCGTCGACCCCGGAGCTCCCGCCGATCCTGGCCGAGCTCCCGCCGCTGATGCCGGTCCTCCAGAACGAGCCCAAGGGCGCCTCGCTCCCCATGGCCTGAGGTCCGGGCCGCGGGGCCCGCAGGACCGGCGCCCGTGGGCGCCGCGACCATCACCCGGATCGTCAGTCGGCCGCCGCGAGGCGGCCGTCGTCGTTCCCGGCGGGCGCGGATCGGCGTCCCCGCGCGCGAACGTCCCGGTACCCCCTGTGGATGCGCCCCGGCCAAGACAGGACCGAGTCCTGATTTCTTGTTTCCTGATCGGATTTCCGCCATTGTCGGCCGCATGAGCACGACCGACGACCTCCTCGAGAACGCCGCCGCCTACGAGGCGAGCTTCGACAAGGGCGAGCTCCCGCTGCCGCCCGCCAAGAAGATCGCGGTCCTGGCGTGCATGGACGCCCGCCTGAACCCCTACGGGCTGCTCGGGCTCAGCGAGGGCGACGCCCACGTCATCCGCAACGCCGGGGGCGTCGTCACCGACGACGAGATCCGCTCGCTCGCGATCTCCCAGCGCCTCCTGGGCACCGAGGAGATCGTCCTGATCCACCACACCGACTGCGGCATGCTCACGTTCACGGACGACGAGTTCAAGAAGAGCGTCCAGGACGACGTCGGCATCAAGCCCGAGTGGGCGGCCGAGGCGTTCCCCGACCTCGACGAGGACGTCCAGCAGTCGATCGCCCGCATCAAGGCGAGCCCCTTCATCCCGAGCAAGGACAGCGTCCGCGGCTTCGTTTACGACGTGCACACGGGCGGCCTGCGCGAGGTCGCCGCGGCCTGAGGCGGGACCCGGTCCGCGGCCCACCCGGCGGCCGCGGACCGACCGTCGCCGGGCTCACCCCCGCAGCGCGACCGTCCGCTTCGTCGCGACCTTCTTCGCGCCCGTCGGGGTCACCTCGACGACGACCTTCGTCGTCCGCCCCTTGCGCACGACCTTGCGCCCGGTCGCCGAGAGCTTCACGACGATCGTCCCGGTCCTCCCCGGCGACAGCGTGTAGCGGCCCGTCCCCGTCACGGTCCGGACCGCCTTCTTCCCGCGACCCCCGACCCGGACCTTCGACGCGGTGCGCAGGCGGAACGTGCCGCGGCAGCGCTCCGCCGCGGTCGCCGGGCACGCGACGCGCACCGGGATCCGGCCCTTCGCCTGCCGGAGCGTCCCCGCGGGGACCGTCGGCCCACCGGCCGGCGTCGGCCCACCGGTGCCGCCTCCGCCCGTGACGAGCTCGTCCCGGGTCAGGCGGGTGATGCGGTTGGCGTTCTGGTCGACGAACCAGAGCGCCCCGTCGCCGCCGAAGGCGACGTCATCGGCGCGGCGGGCACCGAGCGGCAGGACGCTCACGGCCCCCGCCGGCGTGACGCGGCCGATCACCTGGTCGTAGCCCTTGCTGCCGAACCACGCCGCGCCGTCCGGGCCGATCGCGATGCTCGAGGGGGCGACGCGGTCCCCGACCTTCCACTCCTGCGCGGCGCCGTCCGGCGTCATCCGGCCGATCGCGCCGTTGCCGGGCTTCGTGGCGAACGTGCCGCTCGACAGTCGCGCGAACCACATCGCGCCGTCCGGCGCCCCGGCGAGTGCCGAGAACGCGAAGCCGTCCGCCGTCGGCAGGTTGACGTTCGTCGCGCCGTCGAGCTCGATCCGCTTGAGCGCCGACCCCTTGTACGCGCACCACATCTTCCCGTCGGCGCCCGGCGCCAGGAGCCCGTCGAAGTCGCAGTCGGGCGTGCCGCCGGCGGTCGTGGAGGCCTGTGGCGGGGCGAAGCGGGTGATGCCGTCCCCGAGGCTGTCGGACACCCAGACGGAGCCGTCCGGCGCGGCCGCGATGTCGTTCCCGCGTCGCAGGCCGGGCTGCGGGTCGTCGAAGTCGCCCGCACCGCCGCGGGCGGTCAGGTCGACGTAGGACCCGGCCGTGGCCTGCCCCGGCACCGCCGGGTCGATCACGAAGACGCGCGCGTGGGCGTCGGACAGGACCCAGACGCGGCCGTCGGCGGCGACGGTCAGCTCTTCCGGGCCGTACGTCCCGTCCCACGGCACCGACCACTCGGTGATCTGGCCGCTCGTGGTGATGCGCCCGACCTTGCCCTTCTTCTCCTCCGTGAACCAGAGGCTCCCGTCCTTGCCCGTCGCGATGTCGTGCAGCCCGGCGTCCGAGGTCGGGACCGGGAAGTCCTTGATCTCCGCGGACGCCGGCAGCGCGCCCACGCCGACGCAGGCGATCGCGGCCGCGGTGACGGTCAGCGCGCGGCGACCGGGCCGGAGGACGGGCGGGACTGAACCGCGGGGGGCGGAGCGGAGCGACATCGGGGGACCTCGGAGCTCGTTCGGGGGATCGCGCCGGAGCGCGTTGCGGACATCCTGCCGGACGGACGGTGCTGCGCCAACCGTCATGTGGCGGACCGACCGGCCCGCATAGGATCGGGGACGACCACGAACCCGACCCGACGCTCCATGACCGACGAGACCCCCGCCCCGTTCACCCCCGAGATGCTCGAGTCCGCCAAGGCGTTCCCCGGCCGCTACGCGCCCTACGACTCGGCGGCTCCCGTCCGCCACGTCGCGGTCGTCGCCTGCATGGACGCCCGCCTGGACCTCTTCGGCCTCTTCGGGCTGCAGACCGGCGACGCGCACCTGATCCGCAACGCCGGCGGCGTCGTGACCGACGACGTGATCCGCTCGCTCGCGATCTCCCAGCGCAAGCTCGGGACGCGCTCGGTCGTGCTCGTGCACCACACGGGCTGCGGCATGCAGACGTTCTCGGACGACGAGCTGAACGCCGAGCTGCAGGCCGAGACCGGCTACAAGCCGACCTGGTCGCCCGAGTCGTTCAAGGACCTCGAGGAGGACGTCCGGCAGTCGCTGCGCCGCGTGCGCTCGAGCCCGTTCATCCCGCACACGGACGACGTCCGCGGCTTCGTCTTCCAGGTCGAGGACGGCGGCCTGCGCGAGGTCGTCCTGGAGGACTGAGCGCCGGCGCTCGGCGGAGCGCACCCGGAGCGGGTGCGCTCAGCCGTTCAGGACGCGAAGTACTTGATGTTCTTGTCCACGAACGAGGCCCACTCGTCCGGGATCTGATCCTCGGCGAACACCGCGTCGACCGGGCACGCCTCGACGCACGCGTCGCAGTCGATGCACTCCTCAGGATCGATGTAGAGCTGCTCCGCCGCGTCGTAGTCGGGCTCGTCCGGCGTCGGGTGGATGCAGTCGACCGGGCAGACCTCGGTGCACGAGTTGTCCTTCGTGCCGACGCAGGGCTCGGCGATCACATAGGCCATTGACGATTCCTCAACCTGGTTGCTCTTCGGGTGTTGCGGCGAAGCATAACGGCGGGAACCCGCGGTGCCACGGGCCCCACCGGACGTTCGTACCGTCGGTATCCCTAACTCGGACCCGCCCGGGCGGTCGCCCGGGGCCGGACCGTGCCGGGGGCGCACAGAGGACTCCCCCGACGGTGCGTACGCTGCAGGGATGATCCTCCTCACCGGGGCAACGGGAGCGACCGGGCGGCGTGTCCTCGATCGCCTGCTCGCACGCGGGCATCGGGTGCGCTGCCTCGTGCGCAACCCGTCCCGCCTGGGCTCGCGCCGCGTGGACGTCCAGCTGTCGCTGTGGAACCTGACGGACAACCGGCTGCCCGGGGGCGCCCTCCGCGGGGTCGACACCGTCGTGCACCTCGCGGGTCCGCTGAGCGATCAGCCGATCGGCCAGCTCGAGGAGCTGAACGCGACCGCCAGCTGGCGGCTCGCGGACGCCGCCGCGACGGCCGGCGTCGAGCACTTCGTGTACGCCTCCGCCCTCGGTGCGGGCGGGGCGGCGGGCTGCCGGTTCCTCCGCGCCAAGGAGGTCGGCGAGCGGGTCGTCGCCGGTGCCGGCGCCACCGGCGGGATGGGCGTGTCCGTCGTCGCGCCGTCCCTGATCCTCGCGCGGGGCCAGCGCTGGGCCTCGTGGGCGCAGGCGTTGTCGCTGCTGCCGATCGTCCCCGTGCCCGCGCGGTCCCCGGGTCGCTCGCGGCCCGTGTCCGCGGCGGACGTGGCGGACGCGATCGTCGCGGTCGTCGAGGGGGACGCACCGAAGGTCGGGAGCCCCGCGCGCCACGAGCTCGCGGGTCCCGACGCCTACGCCGTCAGCGACCTCGTGCCCGCCCTCCACACCGTGGTCGGCCGCGAGCGCCCGACGATCGCGCTGCCGTCGTGCGTGCTGAACGCCGCCGTCGCCGTCCTCGAGCGCCCCGGCGCCGCGGACCGCGAGGAGCTCGCCGTCCTCACGTGCGACACGACGGGCCGCCACGGCACCCGCGACCTCGAGGCCCTCGGCGTCCGGCCGGGTGGCATCGTGGAGGCGCTGGCGGGCTGAGGCCTCAGGTCCGGGCGAGCGGCGCGATCGGTGCCGGCCCGGCCGCCGCCTCGAGCTGGGCGGCGAGGGCCAGCAGCTCGGCCTCGCCGCCCGGGCGCCCGATCAGGTGCGTCCCCACGGGCATCCCGGCCGCGTCGTCGCCCTCCGGGCGGACGGTCAGCGGCAGCGTGATCGCCGGCTGGCCGGTCACGTTGCAGATCGCCGCGAACGGGCTGAAGAGCGCTCCGTCGGCGAACCCCTGCCGCGGATCCGGGCCGTCGGGGTCCAGGGCGTCGACCGGCGGCGGGGCCGTCGCCAGGGTCGGGGTGAGCAGCACGTCGTAGTCCGCCGCCCAGGTCAGGACGCGGCGCGCGACCCCCTGGATCTCCGCGTCGGCGAGCAGGAGGTCGACGGACGGGAGCGCGAGCGCGTCCTGGTAGAGCGCCCAGGTCAGGGACTCGACCTCGTGCGCCTCCACCTCCCGCCCCCGGCGCCGCCCGATCGCGCGGACCTGGGACGCGACACCCGCACCGAACGCGGTCCCGAACAGGTCGAGCAGCCCGGGGATCCGCCACGGGGCCGCGACCTCCTCGACGTCGTGGCCGAGCCGCCGGAGGAGGTCCGCGGCACGATGGACGCCCGCCGCGTCGGCGGCGGACGCGACGGGGCCGCCGTCGCTCCCCGCCGGGGTGCCGGGTCCCGGAGCCGGATCTGCCGCGGAGGCCCGCGACGCGCCGCTCCCGTGCGCCGAGCCGGACGCGGACGCCGGGATGCCGAGCGCCGGGTCGAGGGTCAGGCCGATCCGCAGCGGGCGGACGTCGCCGACGGTGCCGCGGCGCGCCTCGTCCGCGAACGGCCGGGTCGGCGTCGGCAGCGGCGCGAGGTCGCCGTCCTCCGGGCCCGCGAGGACGTCGAGCGTCGCCGCCGCGTCGGCCACGGTGCGGGTCAGCATCCCGTCGCAGACCAGGAGGTGCCAGCCGAGGTCGGGGCCGAGCGGCACGCGTCCGCGGGACGGCTTCAGGCCGACGAGCCCGCAGGCCGCCGCCGGGATCCGGATCGAGCCGCCGCCGTCGTTGCCGTGGGCGGTCGGCAACATGCCCGAGGCCACCGCCGCGGCCGCCCCGCCGGACGACCCGCCGGCCGCGCGCTCGAGGTCCCACGGGTTGCGCGCCGCGCCGAACCTGCGGCCGCGGGTGACGGGGGTGACGCTGAACTCCGGCAGGTTCGTGGAGCCGAGAACCACGAAGCCGGCGGCGCGGAGGCGCGCGGTGACGTGGTGGTCGACGGTCGCGGCGGTGTCGGCGATCGCGGCGCCGTAGGTGATCCGGCGCCCCGCGACGGCCCGGTTGTCCTTCATCGCCGTCGGGACGCCCGCGAACGGCCGCGGGTCGCCGGGCCGGATCGCGGCCGCCTCGGCCAGCGCGTCCTCCGCCCACAGGTCGACCAGCGCGTTCACGCGGCCGTCGAGCGCCTCGATCCGCTCGATCGCCAGACGCACGAGCTCGACCGCGGAGACGGCGCCCGTCCGGACGAGGTCCGCGAGCTCCGTGGCGGGCCGGAGGAGCAGGGACGCGTCGGCGGACGGCATGCGACGACGCTAGCTCAGCCGGGACCGGTCACCGTCCCGCCACCGTGGTGCGGGCGGTGTTCCGTATCGTGGTCGGGGCAGGATCGAAGCGACGGAGGACCCGCAGATGACGGATCAATGGCGTTCCGGGCTCGAGGGCGTGGTGGCGTTCCAGACCACGATCGCCGAACCGGACAAGGAAGGCGGCGCCCTCCGCTACCGCGGCGTGGACATCGAGGACCTCGTCGGGCACGTGCCGTACGAGCGCGTCTGGGGTCTCCTGGTCGACGGCTCCTTCGATCCGGGCCTGCCGTTCGCGGAGCCGCACCCGCTCACCGTCCGCTCCGGCGATCCGCGCGTCGACGTCCAGGCGGCGCTGGCGATGCTCGCGCCCGAGTGGGGCTTCAAGCCGCTGATCGACACGACCGACGAGGAGGCCCGCGACGAGCTGGCCCGCGCGTCCGTGATGGCGCTGTCGTTCGTCGCCCAGTCCGCCCGCGGCGGGGGTCGGCCCCCGGTCCCGCAGGCCGCGATCCGTGAGGGCTCGACGCTGGCCGAGCGGTTCCTGATCCGGTGGCGCGGCGAGTTCGACCCGCGGCACGCGAAGGCCGTCGACGCCTACTGGATCTCCGCCGCCGAGCACGGGATGAACGCCTCGACGTTCACCGCCCGCGTGACGGCGTCGACCGGCGCCGACGCGGCCGCGGCGCTGTCGAGCGCGGTCGGTGCGCTGTCCGGCCCGCTGCACGGCGGCGCGCCGTCGCGCGTGCTGGCGATGCTCGACGGCGTCGAGAAGTCCGGCGACGCCCTGGCCTGGGTGAAGGCCGCCCTCGACAAGGGCCAGCGGCTGATGGGCTTCGGGCACCGCGTCTACCGCGCCGAGGACCCACGCGCCCGGGTGCTGCGCCGCACCGCGAAGGAGATCGACGCCCCGCGGTACGAGGCCGCCGTCGCCCTCGAGGAGGCCGCGCTCGGCGAGCTGCACGCCCGCAAGCCCGACCGCGTGCTCGCCACGAACGTCGAGTTCTGGTCTGCGGTGATCCTCGACTCCGCCGAGGTCCCGTCGCAGCTCTTCACGCCGATGTTCACGTGCGCGCGCGTCGCCGGGTGGTCGGCGCACATCCTCGAGCAGAAGCGCGAGGGCCGGCTGATCCGCCCGACCGCGAAGTACGTCGGCGAAGCCCCCCGGTCCGTCGCGGACGTCGGCTGACCGTGGGCGGTCAGCTGCACCTCGGGCGCCTCTTCGGCGTCCCGATCGTCGCCGGGTTCTCCTGGCTCCTGTGGATCTTCGTCGCGCTGTACCTGATGGCCGGGTTCTTCCCGGACGAGATCGCTCCGACCGAGGGCAAGGCGTACCTGCTCGCGGTGATCGTGGTCTTCCTCTACGTGATCGCGCTCGTCGGTCACGAGTTCGGGCACGCCCTGATGGCGCGGGCGTTCGGGATCGAGACGGAGCGCGTGGAGCTCTGGGCGCTCGGCGGCCTGGCGCACCTGTCGCGGGGCGCGCGGTCGCCGAAGGAGGAGTTCTTCGTCGCCGCCGCGGGGCCGGCGGTGACGCTGCTGGCGGCCGTGATCGCGGGGGTCGTCGTCGGGATCGTGGACGGCTTCGACCTGCAGACGCTGTGGCAGATCGGGACGCTCCAGTACTCGGGGAGCACCGCCGTCAGCTCGATCGCGGGGATCATCCTCTTCTTCGAGGGTCTGGCGCTGATCTTCAACCTGCTGCCCGCGCTGCCGCTTGACGGCGGCCGGATCGCCCGGTCGATCGTGTGGAAGGCGACCGGCGAGCCCGCCCGCGGCACCGCCTTCGCCGCGCAGGCCGGCAAGGTCCTGGCGGTTTTCCTCGTCGGCGCCGCCGTCTGGCTCGTCGCCGACACCGGGAGCACCTTCAACGGCCTGATGGCGCTCTTCCTCGCGTACTTCATCTGGCAGAACGCCCAGGCCGCGGCGATCCCGACGGAGCGCCGGAAGGCCGCCCCGAGCCTCGTCCCGGCCTCCGCGGTGATGGACCGCTCGCCGGTCTGGGTCGCGGCGACGGACACCGCGTCCGAGGCCCACGAGCACACCTTCGGGCCCCACGAGGTCGACTGGGCGGTCGTCCTCGACGACGAGGGCCGGCTGAAGGGCATCCTGCCCGCCCTGCGGGTCCGCGACGAGCTCGACGCCGGCCGCCCGACCACCCCGGCCGGCCGGCTCCTGACCGGCGGCCGCACCGCCTCGGTCCGCGACGACGTCCTGCTCCACAAGCTGTTGAAGGACAAGGACCTCGAGCGCCTCGGCGCGCTCCCCGTCGTCGACGGCGACGGGGTCCTCGTGGGCGTCGTGTCGCGCGAGGCGGCGCGGCAGGCGCTGGTGGTGGAGGGCGGGCTCCGGACGTAGGGCGCGGGTGGGGCGGCGTCGCGGATCGTTGCCGCCGGGCGGCGCGCACCCGCGGCCGCGCGGTCCCGGCGATCCGCTGCTGCGGATGGTTGCCGCCGGGCGGCAGGGACCTGCAGCGACTCGGGCAGGTGGGACCCATCGTCAGCGTGGTCCGCGCTGCTGCGGCCACGGCGCAGGAATGTGCGCCACGGTCGACGGGGTGCCGTGGCGGCGTGCGTTGCTGCGGTGAGGGCGCAGGAATGCGCGCCGGACCCTGCGGAACCGGGGGAGTGGCGTGCGTTGCTGCGGTGAGGGCGCACGAATGCGCGCCGGACCCTGCGGAACCGGGGGAGCGGCGTGCGTTGCTGCGGCGACGGCGCACGAATGCGCGCCGGACCCTGCGGAACCGGGGAGCGGCGTGCGTTCCTGCGGTGAGGGCGCACGAATGCGCGCCGGACCCTGCGGGACCGGGGTAGCGGCGTGCGTTGCAGCGGCACGAACCACGACCGTCGCCCCGGGCCCTCCGCCCGTCCGACGACCACCCGCCGGCACTCCGTCCTCCGACGACCACCCGCCGCGACCGTCAGGCCGCCGGCCGGACCGGCCGCGTCGTCCGACGACCCGGGGCGGGCAGCGGTCGGCCGGACGCCGAGGCCGGTCGGCCGGACGCCGAGGCCGGTCGGCCGGACGCCGAGGCCGGTCGGCCGGACGCCGAGGCCGGTCGGCCCGGTGCCAGGGTCGGCCGGGTCCTGGCGGGGCCGGCGAGCCGGCCCCGCACGCCGCGGAGCAGCGGCTGCTCGAACAGGTGCCACGAGGCGGCCGCGAGGAGGATCGCGGGGCCACCGACGGCGGCGGTGGTCAGCCAGACGTCGTCGGTCGGCAGGAGCCCGTGCGCCTGGAGACCGAGCAGCACCGGGTAGTGCCACAGGTAGATGCCGTAGGAGCAGGTGCCGAGGTACGCCAGCGGGCGCCACCCGAGCGGACGCGGCGCGTGGACCGTCGAGCACGCGACGCAGACCGCGGCGAACCCGACGGCGGCGGGCAGATCGCCCAGCGCACCGTACAGCGGCGCGCCGAGCCGACCGCTGCCGTGCGCCCAGACCAGCGCAACACCTGCCACGAGCAGCGTCCTCGCGGCCCACCGCGGCACCGTCCGCCCCTCGACCAGCACCCGCGCCGCCATGCCGACGCAGAACAGGCAGAGGACGTCGGGGAGGACCGTCCGGATCACCGGCGAGGTCGCGTTGTGCCCGGTCCACGCCGACCACCCGACGGAGGCGCCGGTCAGGGCGAGGAGGACCGCGAGCTGCGGACCGCGGCCGGAGGTGCGAGTGCGGCTCCGGGCGGTGCCGCGGGAGGGCCCGGCGTTCGTCAGGGTCGTGCGCCGTCGTCCGCCCCGGACCCGGTCCGTGGCGCGCGTTCGCGGCGCAACGCCCAGGCCCGTCAGAAGCGGGTGCCGCGGGCGCGGCCGCACCGTCGCGTCGCCCGTGGTCGCCCGCCGGCCGCCCGGGCCCCACGCGCCGCGGAGGACGTCCCCGAGACCGACCGCCAGCAGCGCGAGCAGCCCGATCAGCGGCACGACGGCGTAGAAGGTGACCTCGACCGCCAGCGACCAGGTCGGCGGGTTCAGCATGCCCGCCATGTCGCCCGAGTAGTTCTGGGCGAGGACCGCGAAGCCGAGGAGGCGACCGTCCTCGACGAGCCGGGGGTGTCCCGTGCCGTGGAGCAGCACGACCGCGGCGACGATCGTCAGCCAGTAGAGCGGCAGGATCCGGGCCGCCCGCAGGGCGTAGAACCGTCCGAGCGACGGTCTCCGCGCCGCGGGGTCGACCGCGGCGCGGGCCCACGGCGCGTAGACGAGGAACCCCGACAGGACGAAGAACAGCGGCACGCCGAGCGCGAGCTCGTCCCACCAGATCCCGAGGACCTCGCGCGGGTGGCCCGAGTACTGCCACGAGTGGTGCGCGACGATGCCGATCGCCGCGAGCGCACGCAGCCCGTCGAGGGCGGGGCGTCGCGTGGTCTCCCGGGGCACTCCTCCACCCTCGGCCCCGGGGCTTCAGCGCAGATGAGTGCGGCGTCGGAACTGTTCGAGAGTCCGATGAGACCGTTCACAGGAACGGGTCGGGGGGCGAGTCGGAGGTCATCGATGGTCGGATGCCGACCACGAACGACCCCCGGTCCGGACCCCGACGGTCCCGGCGAAGCGCTGCGGTCACCGATGGTCGGATACCGACCGGAGGTGCCCCCGCGAGCCCACCCGGCACCTCGCCGGCACCTCGCCGCCGCCGTCAGCCGCCGCCGCGGAGCCCGTCGACGACGCGCTCGAGCGTCGCGGCGAGCTGGGCCAGCTCGTCCTCGTCGAGGCCCGCCAGGGCGGCCGGCGGGGCCGCGAGCCGCCGCTCGACCTCGGCCCGGACCCGGACCCCGGCGACGGTCAGGGCGAGGACCTTCACGCGGCGGTCGCCGGCGGCGGGACGGCGCTCGACGAGGCCCCGCTTCTCGAGCCGGTCGACGATCCCCGTGACGTTGCCCTTGTCGCAGGACAGGGCGCACGCGAGCGAGCCCATCGGCTGCGGCTCGTCGGGGTCGAGGTGCCGCAGCGCCGCGAGCTGGGAGGGCGGGAGGTCGAGGTCGCGGGCGACGTCGGAGCCGTCGCACCGGCGGAGCTCGACCAGGGCCGTCAGGTGCCCCCAGACGACGACCGCGTCGGCCGTCGTCGTGTCGTCGGGAGCGGCCATCGGGACCGAGGATAGTCGGCGCCCATGTCGGGTGGACGGCCGGCGCGCGGCCGGGGCACACCCCAGGAGCGACAGCCCGACGCCGGCGCTCGTGCCGGGCGGCGGTGCGTGTCGGGTTCGGTACCTCGGCGGGACACGATCCGACACGCACGGCGGTGATCGTGCCGGCCGGCGGAGCCCTCCCGACCGCCCGGAACGACGGACGGCCGCCCGAGGGCGGCCGTCCGTCTGGTCCCTCTCGTCCGCCGCGCTCGGCGGCCGACGGGTGGGACCGGGTCCTCAGGCACCGGATCCGGTGCCGAGGGGTGGCTACATCATGCCGCCCATGCCGCCCATGCCGCCCATGTCGGGCATGCCGCCGCCGGCGCCGTCCTTCTCCGGCGGGTCGGCCACGATGGCCTCCGTCGTGAGGATGTTCTTGGCGATCGACGCGGCGTTCTGCAGCGCGGAGCGGGTGACCTTGGCGGGGTCGACGACGCCGGCCTTGACCAGGTCCTCGAGCTCGCCGGTGGAGGCGTTGAGGCCGACACCCGGGTTCGCGTTGCGCACGTCGTTGATGACGACGGAGCCCTCGAGACCGGCGTTGAACGCGATCTGGCGGAGGGGCTCCTCGAGCGAGCGCAGCACGATCCGGAAGCCGGTCTGCTCGTCGTCCTCGAGGTCGGCGGAGTCGACCTTCAGGCCGGCCTGCAGCAGCGCGACGCCACCCCCGGGGACGATGCCCTCCTCGAGCGCGGCGCGCGTGGCCTGCAGCGCGTCCTCGACGCGGTGCTTCTTCTCCTTGAGCTCCGTCTCGGTCGCGGCGCCGACCTTGACGACGGCGACGCCGCCGGAGAGCTTCGCGAGGCGCTCCTGCAGCTTCTCGCGATCGAAGTCGGAGTCGGTGTTCTCGACCTCGGCCTTGATCTGGGAGATGCGGCCCTTGATGGCCTCCGCGTCACCGGCACCGTCGACGATCGTCGTGTTGTCCTTGGCGACGACGACGCGGCGGGCGCGACCCAGCTGGTTGATCTGGGTGTTCTCGAGCTTCAGGCCGAGATCCTCGGTGATGACCTCGCCACCCGTGAGGATCGCGATGTCCTCGAGGATGCGCTTGCGGCGGTCGCCGAAGCCCGGAGCCTTGACGGCGACGCCGGTGAAGGTGCCGCGCAGCTTGTTGACGACCAGGGTCGCGAGGGCCTCGCCCTCGACGTCCTCGGCGATGATGAGGATCGGCTTGCCGGCCTGGATGACCTGCTCCAGGACGGGCAGCACGTCGCGGACGGCGCCGATCTTGGAGTTCGCGATGAGGACGTAGGGGTCCTCGAGCACGGCCTCCATGCGGTCCTGGTCCGTGACCATGTAGGGCGAGACGTAGCCCTTGTCGAACTGCATGCCCTCGGTGAACTCGAGGTCGATGCCGAACGTCTGGCCCTCCTCGACGTTCACGACGCCGTCCTTGCCGACCTTGTCGATCGCGTCGGCGATGACGTCGCCGATCTCGGCGTCGCGGGAGGAGATGGTCGCCACGCGGGCGATCTCGTCCTTGCCGGAGATCTCGACCGACTGGGCGGCGATGGCGGCGACGATCTGCTCGACGGCCTTCTCGATGCCGCGCTTCAGGGCGAGCGGGTTGGCGCCGGCCGTGACGTTCTTCAGGCCCTGCTTGACGATCGCCTGGGCGAGCACCGTTGCGGTCGTCGTGCCGTCGCCGGCGACGTCGTTGGTCGCCGTGGCGACCTCGCGGACGAGCTGCGCGCCCTGGTTCTCGAAGACGTCCTCGACCTCGATCTCGCGAGCGATGGTCACGCCGTCGTTCGTGATGGTCGGGGCGCCGAACTTCTTGTCGAGGACGACGTAGCGGCCCTTGGGCCCCAGGGTCACCTTGACGGCGTTGGCGACGGCGTCGACGCCGGCCTCGAGGGCCGCACGCGCTTCGGTGCCGAACTTGAGCTGCTTAGCCATGTGTGTTCTTCCTTCTCAGTCTCGGAGGGAGGACGACCGGCGTCAGCCGGTCACCTTCGCCAGGACGTCGCTCTCGCGGAGGACGAGGAGCTCCTCGCCGTCCACCTTGATCTCGGTGCCGCCGTACTTCGAGTACAGGACCTCGTCACCGACGGCGACGTCGAGCGGGATGCGCTTCTCGCCGTCCTCGTCCCAACGGCCCTGGCCGGCGGCGAGGACCTCGCCCTTCTGGGGCTTCTCCTTGGCGGTGTCGGGGAGCACCAGACCGCTGGCGGTCGTCTGCTCCTCGTCGATGGCACGGACGATCAGGCGATCGCCGAGCGGCTGCAGCGAGATGGACATACGGGTCCCTCCGGGCTTCGTGTTGCGTGAAAGACGGCTGTCGGCACTCTCACCAGGAGAGTGCCAACGTGGGGCCAGCATAGCGGGCGGCGCCTTCCGGTCAAGCCACGTTGGCACTCTGGTCACAAGAGTGCCAAGGCTCGTGCAGGACCTTCGCGGTGTGCCGTCCGCCGGAGTCGAGGACGCAACGCCCGGCCGCAGCCGACCCGGCGGACCCGAGATTCCCTCCCGTTCCAGCGGTTTCCCGGCGCAGGCGGTCGTCCGGGGAGCGGACGTGGCGGCGTGGGCGTGGGTCGACCACCGCCTCCTGCGACGGCACGGGCCGGCTGCGCGGACGGCCCCGGGCCGGGGAACGCCGCCGCGGAGACCGGTGCCCGGCCCGTGCTCGCCTCCCGCCCTGCACCCACGATCGGCCGCCCGGGCGGTCGCTGAACCCCGCGGGAGCCGATCCGGCGATGAGCCGATGGTGCGCCGCGCCGTCCGGCCAGGATCGTTGCGCTCGCTCGGGGCGGGCGACGACGGTGCGCCGCATGCCTACAGTCCACAGCGAGCCCACGCCGCCCGAGGCCCCCCGCCGACGGTTCCGCCCCACCTATTCCGGCGCCGTCGCGACGTCCGCCCTGTTCATCGCCCTGGGCGGCACGAGCTACGCCGCTGCGACCGAGCTCGGCCGCCACGCCGTCGAGTCGCGGAACATCGCGCCGGGCGCGGTCGGCAACTCGAAGATCGCCTCCGGCGCGGTCACGGGCAACAAGCTCAAGGACGACGCGATCACGAGCGCCAAGGTCGCCGACGGTTCGCTCCGGGCGAGGGACTTCGCGATCGGTGATCTTCCGGTGGGCGCCACCGGCGCGCGCGGCCTGCCCGGCCCGAAGGGCGACACCGGGTCGACGGGTCCGGCCGGTGCGACGGGCAAGGCGGGGAAGGACGGCGAGAACGGCGCGCCCGGGGAGGACGGTGGCACGGGCGACAAGGGGGACGACGGCGCACCCGGCGCGAAGGGCGACAAGGGCGACGACGGCGCACCCGGCGCGAAGGGGGACAAGGGCGACCCCGGCGACGGGACCGGCTTCACGACGTTCGGCACCGGGACGGCGACGACGATCGCGGGCGGGCTCTCCGGTCAGGGCGTGTTCCTGCCGCTGAACGGCGGCGCGCCGACCGCGCCGACGGGCTCCGTCAGCGGAGGCGCCGACGCCGCCGAGGCCGTGAAGGTCGCGACCATCCTGCCGCGCGGCACGTCGATCACGTCGGTGCGGTTCGGCTACCGGCTGAACACGTCGCTGGCCCTCATCGGCTCCACGATCAACCTGCGAGCGCAGGTCTACAGCGCGTCGGACTACGGCGGCACGCTCCAGCCCGTCCCCGGGACGTCGTGCACGGCGACCCCCTCGCTGACCGGCATCGCAGCCGTCGGTACGACCGGCTCCGGCACGTGCACCGGCCTGGACGTCCCGCTCCAGGCCGGCGACCCCGCGATCGTCGTGGTCACCGCCGAGGCCGTGGGCCTCACGCTCGTCAACTCCCTGCCGATCTCGACCTCGGTCGCGGTCGGGACGAACTGATCGCGGACGGGCCTGACACGACGCCCGTCCCGGTGCCCTACTTGACCGTCAGCACCTTGCTGATGGTCGAGAGGTCGGTGCGGTCCGCGAGGACCGCCCCGCGGTACCAGGCCTGCACGCCCTTCTGGGTCTTCGAGAGCTTCACGGAGACGCGGAAGCTGCCGTCGGCGTTCGGGGTCACCGAGCGCAGGACGGACGTGTCCTTGCCCGCGCCGCGGTAGGCGACGAGCGTCACGGGCTCGTCGTCGGCCGCGCCCTTCAGGACGCCGACGACGGTGAGGCTCCGCGTCCCCTTCCTGCCCTTCTTCGGCTTGCCGGCCGTGCGCAGCGTCAGCGCCGGGGCCTTCGACTTCAGCAGCGAGCCGTTGCGGAAGACCGCGCCGAGCACGCTGTCCTGGAGCACGACGCCGGACCCGAACACCGAGGCGACCGGCGGGGTGGTGGCCCCCGGGGTCGGGAGCACACGGAGGGTCTTCGCACCGTCGCGGGTCACGAACGCACCGGCGGGCGTGATCAGGACGCCGCTCTGGTCGGACGAGAACTCGAGGCTCGGGTCACCACCGCCGCGGGTGTCGGGGCCGGCGGCGCCGAGGTTCGGGGCGATCGCGCGGCGCTTGAACGTCTTCGCGCCGTCGGTCGAGCGGTAGAGCGTGCGGCCGTCGAGCGCGAACGCGGTCTTCGCGGAGACGAGCTGGACGTCGTCGCTCGAGGCGGGGAGCTTCGACTGCTTCCACGCCTTGCCGCCGTCGGTGGAGCGGACGACGAGCAGGCCCTTGCCGCGCCTGCCCCAGGCGACGACCGTGTTCCCCTGGGCGGCGACGCTCGTGAACCCGCGGCCCTGCAGGACGTTCGACTCGACCGGTGCGGGCTTCGCCGGGTCGGTCAGGCGGACGACGCCGCGCGCGCCGACCACGATCGGGGTCTCGCCGGAGACCGCGAGGGCGGCCGGCTTGATCGCCGAGACGTCGGCGAGCTTCGCCCAGACGCCGTTCTCGAGGCGCTGCAGCGTGCCGTCGTCGGCGAGCGCGACGAGCTTGCCGCCGGCCGACGCGACGCGGGTCAGGTTCGGGGTCGCGGGCAGCGCGACGTCGCCCCAGGTCGCGCCGTGGTCGGAGGACACGTGCAGCCGGCCGACGCTCGCGATCGCGAGGAGCCCGTGGACGCCGAGCGAGCCGGTGCGGTCGTCGCCGGAGGCCAGCGGCCGGTAGGCGGTGGCGCCGGCGTCGTCTGTGCGCAGGACCTGCGTGCCGCCGCTCGCGGGCTTCGTGATGCCGACGATCGCGTCGGCCGCGGGACCGGTGACCTCGGCCGCGGGCAGGGCCGCGACGCGGGCGCCGAAGGCGTCGCCGTCGAAGCGCAGTGCGCTCTGTCGCGCGGGGTCGCCGGCGGCGGTGACGCCGACGACGCACCCGCCGGCGGTGCCACAGACGACGTTCTTCACCGTGACGCCCGTGGCGCCCGGCAGGTCGTCCGGGATCGGCACGACGCGACGGGTGAACGTGGCGCCCTGGTCGGTCGAGACGAGGACCACGTCGCCCGCGCCGACGACGATCGCGCCGTCCGCGCGCTTCGCCAGCCCGGCGATCGAGGGGAGCGCGTCGACGAGCGGCGCGGCGTCCGCGTCGGTCGGCGGGCCGGGCACCTTGACGCCCTGCCACGAGGCGCCGCCGTCGACGGTCCGCTGCAGGCCGAGGCCCGCGGCGCCGGCGACGACCGTGCGGAAGCCGACGTTCTGGTCGAGCGCCAGCTGCGGTCCGCGCTCACCGGCGTTGGCGACGGTCCACGTCTTCCCGCCGTCGACCGTGCGCCACGTCTTCTTGTCGCTCGACGCGAACGCGACGTCGGGGCTCGCGACGGTGACGGAGAGGTTCGACCCGGAGCACCCCGCGAGGGGGTCGCCGGCCCAGGTCAGGCCGCGGTCCTCGGAGTGCCGGACGCGGCAGGAGTCGGCGAGCAGCAGGCGGTCGGGACCGGCGGCGGCGATCGCCAGGCCGGCCGCGTCGCCGCCGTTGATCTCGACCCGGCCGACGCGCGATCCGGCGGCGGAGGTGACGGCGATCGGGACGCGCTGGTCCTTCACGTCGGAGCCGAGGATGGCGGTCGTCGTGCCGCTCGCGGAGACGTGCGAGGGGGTGCCGACGCCCAGCGACGCTGGTGCGTCCCAGCCCGTGAACGTCGTCGCCGCGGGGGTCGCCGCGGAGGCCGCGGCGGGCATCGCAGCCACGCCGAAGGTGGCGGCCAGTACGGCCGCTTCTCGATGGAAACGCATCGGTGCTCCTGGGGTTCGGGACCGCCACGCGCGGTCGATGCCATGAGAACCCGGCGGATCGCGGAACGATGCGGCGCCCCCTCGAAATAGGTGCGCGAACGCTCCTCGCGGCTGGTCCCGGGCACCCGCCCGGCGGCCCTGGCCGGTCGTGCCGCCGGGCCGTGGGACCGGCCCGGACGCGCAGCGCCCCGGCCGTGGGGACGACCGGGGCGACAGGGCGCTGGGGGCTTGGTGGGGCCGGGCCGCGGGGGCGGCCCGGGCCGGGGCGGTCCCGGCGGGCGGGACCGCTCCGTGGGCCGGCGGGGTCCTAGTGGAGGACCGGCTCGCGGACCTGCGGGGCGGCGCTGCGGGGGTCGTCGCCCTCGCCGCCCTCGCCGTCGTCGCCCGCGTCGGCGGCCTGCGCGGCGGCGGCCTCGGCGGCGAGCTCGATGCCGCTCTTCGTGCCGAGCGCCTTCTCGCGGAGGAACCAGACCGCCGCGAAGGCGACCAGGCCGAGCGGGGCGGCGATCAGGAAGATCTCCGCCACACCGGTGCCGTAGGCGTGCTCGACGACCTCACGGACGGGGACCGGCAGCGCGCCGACGTCCGGGATCGTGCTGCCGCTGGGGGCGCCGCCACCCTCGACGCCGCGGGCGGCCAGGCCGTCGGCGGTGGACGAGGCGACCTTCGAGCCGAGGATCGCGCCGAGGACCGACACGCCGATGGCGCCGCCGAGCGAGCGGAAGAAGGCGATCAGGGCCGACCCGGCGCCGATCTTGTCCGCGGGGATCACGTTCTGGACGGCGAGGATCAGGTTCTGCATGACGAGGCCGATGCCGACGCCCGCGACGAACATGAACGCGCCGACCTCGACGAGGCTCGTCTTCTCGTCGATCGTGCCCATCAGGCCGAGTCCGGCGGCCAGCGCCAGGGTGCCGGCGAGCATGAAGCGCTTGTAGCGCCCGGTCTGCGAGATCCGGCGACCCGACAGGGTGGACGAGCCGAAGAGGCCGACGACCATCGGGATCGTGAGCAGGCCGGAGGCCGTCGGGCTGTAGCCGCGGGCGAGCTGCATGTACTGGGTCAGGAACAGGGTCGTGCCGAACATCGCGACGCCGACGGCGACCGAGGCGATGACGGCCATCACGACGGTGCGGTTCTCGAACAGGTCGAGCGGGACGAGCGGCTCGGGGGCGCGGCGCTCGACGAGCACGGCGGCGATCAGGAGGACGATGCCGCCGATCACCATGGCGCCGGTCTGCCAGCTCATCCAGTCGAAGTTCTTGCCGGCCAGGGACACCCAGATCAGCAGCGAGGCGACGCCGGCGGCCATGAAGGTGCCGCCGAGCACGTCGATGTGGACGTCGTCGCGGCGCTTGAGCGGGAGCTTCAGCTCGCGCTGCAGCAGGACCAGGGCGAAGAGGGCGAACGGGACGCCGACGAAGAAGCAGGCGCGCCAGCCGATGCCGTCCGTGAGGACGCCGCCGATGACGGGACCGGCGACGGTGCCGAGCCCGAAGACCGCGCCGAGGTAGCCCATGTAGCGGCCGCGCTCACGGGGCGAGACGAGGTCGGAGAGGATGACCTGGACCAGCGCGGTGAGGGCACCGACGCCGACGCCCTGCAGCGCGCGGCAGGCGATCAGCCAGGTGGTCGACGTGGCGAAGCCGGCCAGGATCGAGCCGGTCAGGTAGATGATCAACCCGAGCTGGATCAGCTGCTTGCGGTTGAAGAGGTCCGACATCTTGCCCCAGATGGGGGTCGAGATCGTCATCGTCAGCAGGGTCGCGGTGACGACCCAGGTGTAGGCGGACTGGCCGCCCTTCAGGTCGGAGATGATCTCCGGCAGCGCGGCCGAGACGACCGTGCTCGACAGGATCGCGACGAACATCGCGAGCAGGAGGCCGGAGAGGGCCCGGAGGATCTGGGCGTGGGACATCTGCCCCGCCGCGGCGGCCGGCGCGCCGGCGCCCGCGGGGGTGGGTTCAGGACTGCTCATCGGGACTGCTCCTCGTGATGCGCGTCCGCGGGGTGCGCGGACGTGAGGGTGGGGTCGGCCGCGGGGCGGTCGGCCGGGACGTAGGTGGGGCGGGCGTCGCACCCGGAGAACGCCTCACGCAGGCGGACGATCCCGTCCGCCAGGCCGGTGACCTCGTCGTGGTCCCAGTCGGCGACGGCGATGCCGAGCGCGTCGAGGAGGCGCTGGTGCGCCCCCGCGAGCTTCGCGGTCCCGTCGTCGGTGATGGCGACGAGGCTCGAGCGGCCGTCGTGCGGGTCGGCGACCCGGTCGACGAAGCCCTCGTCCTGCAGGGCCTGGATCTGGCGGCTGGCGACCGAGAGGTTGACCTGCACGTCGGCCGCGACGTCGCTGATGCGCGCCGGGCCGATCCGCTCGACCGCGCTGAGGACCATCAGGCCCGCGACGGCGTGCTCGCCACCGGCGAACCGCTGGAGCTCGCGCCGAAGGGCGGAGAGGTTGTAGAGCGCGTGGGCGAGCTCGTCGATGTCGTGGGCGGTGTGGGCCATGGGTTGCGATACCTGCTTCCTGCAAGCAAGTATACCCACAACTGCTTGCTTTACGCAAGCACGTAGTTCCCGGGCGTGTCCGGGCGTCCGTCCGGGCCGCTGGCCCGGCGCCGGGGACCCGCCCGCCCGGCCCACGCCGCGGACCACCGCCCGGCCCGGGTCGGGCGGTCGACGGGCCCGGGGCGGACCGCCCTACCAGCCGACGCTGCCGTGGCAGTCGGTGTAGGTGCCCGTCGGCCCGTCGGCGGCGACGGTCGCCATCGCCACGATCGCGTCGGTGCCCTCCTCGACCGTCTGCGGGCCGCTGTTCCCGTTCAGGTCCGTCGCGGTGTAGCCGGGGTCCACGCAGTTGACGCGCAGGTCGGGGAGCGCCGCCGCCCACTGGGTGGTCAGCATGTTCAGCGCCGCCTTCGACGACGTGTAGGCGGGTGCCTGGAAGCTGCTCTCGATGCGGTCCGGGTCCGAGGTGGCCTCGTGCGAGCCGAGGCCGCTGGAGACGTTGACCACCACGCCCCCGGTGCCCGCCTGCAGCAGGGGCAGGAACTTCTGGAAGACGCGCACGGGCCCGAAGACGTTCACCGCGTAGACGGCCTCGACGTCCTCCGCGGTGACCTCGCCGACGGGGTCCTGACCGCCGGCGACACCGGCGTTGTTGATCAGGACGTCGAGGGTGCCGCCGGTCGCCGCGGACACCTCCTCCACCGCGCGGCCGACGCTCGCGTCGTCGGTGACGTCGAGGACGATGTGGCGGGCCCCGAGGGCCTCCGCGGCCTCGCGACCGCGCTCGGGGTCGCGCGCCCCGACCCAGACGTCGTGGCCGTCGGCGAGGAGCCGCCGGGCGGCCTCGCGGCCGAGGCCCTTGTTCGCGCCGGTGATGAGGATGGTCGACATGTCCTCATGCTCGCGCGGACGGGTCCCGGGCCCCATGGACAGGGCCATCGCGCCGACGGCGGATCCAACCCGCCGGCACGAAGGGCGCGGGCCGTCGGCCTCAGCCGCGCAACGGCGGGACCACGTTCGGTGCCGTCCTGCCGGCCAGGACCGCCGCGATGTTGCGGAGCGCCATGTGGGTCATCGCGGTCCGGGTCTCGAGCGACGCGGACCCGAGGTGCGGGAGGCAGACGAGGCGCGGCTCGTGGAGGAGCGGGTCCGCCGGGTCGCGGAGGGGTTCTGTGGCGAAGACGTCGAGCCCGGCGGAGTGCAGCCGGCCCTCGCGCAGGGCGGCGAGGAGGGCGTCCTCGTCGACGACCCCGCCGCGCGCCGTGGAGACCAGGGTGCCCTCGGGACCGATGAGATCGAGCTCGCGGGCGCCGATCAGGTCGGCGGTCTCCGGGGTCTTCGGCACGTTCAGCGACACGACGTCGGAGCGCTCGAGCAGCTCGTCGAGACTGACCGCCTCGGCGATCCCGTCGGCGGGCTTCGGGCTGCGGCTGTGCTGGACGACGGTCATCCCGAAGCCCGCGGCGCGCCGGCCGACCGCGGAGCCGATGTCGCCGTAGCCGACGATCCCGAGCGTCGCGCCCGCGACCTGGAGGCCGAGGAACGACCGCGGATCGAACGCGCCCCATTCCCCGGCGCGGGTGGTGTCGAGCGCCGGGACGAGCAGCCGGCGCGCCATGAGGATCAGCGCGAACGCGACGTCGGCGGTGGCGTCCGCCAGCACCCCGGGGGTGTGGGTCACGACGACCCCGCGCTCGCGGGCGGCGTCGAGGTCGACGTTGTCGAAGCCGACCGCCACCAGCGCGACGACCTTGATCTGCGGGTTCGCGTCGAAGAACTCCGCGCCGACCTGGTCGGGCGTCGAGACGACCAGCGCGTCGCAGCCGGCGGCCAGGTCGCGGAGGCCGGCGGCGTCGGGGGACGCGCCCTCGTCGGGGAGCACGAGCTCGGCGCCGTCCGGCAGCGGCGCGTCCTCGAGCCCCGGGTATCCCCGGCGGGAGAGCGCGATGCGGACGGTCGGGGCGTCGGACGTCATGCGCGGGACGCTAGCGGCGTCGGGGTTCGATCCCGGTCCAACCGTCGGTGCGCCGCGGTCGGGCGGAGGGTCGACCGGTCCGCGACGGCCCGCTCGTCGCCGCCGCACGGAGCGCGTCAGGCCCCGACGGCGGACCCGCACGTCGCCGCGACGGCGTCCGCGAACGCGTCGACCTCGTCCGGCGTCGTGTCCCAGGAGCACATCCAGCGGACCTCGCCCGTCGACTCGTCCCAGGTGTAGAAGCGGAACTCCTCGAGCAGCCGGTCGGCCACGCCGTCGGGCAGGAGCGCGAAGACCGCGTTGGCCTGCACGCGCTGGGTGAGCGTCACGCCCGGGACGTCCTGCACCGCCGCGGCCAGGCGGGTGGCCATCGCGTTGGCGTGCGCGGCGCTCGTGCGCCACAGCTCGCCCTCGAGCAGCGCGACGACCTGCGCGGCGAGGAACCGCCCCTTCGACGCGAGCTGGAGGGTCTGCTTGCGCAGGTAGGTCGTGCCCTCGCCGACGCCGTCGGTCAAGAGGACGAGCGCCTCGGCGCCGAGCAGCCCGTTCTTCGTGCCGCCGAACGACAGCGCGTCGACCCCCAGGTCGGTCGACGTCGCGGCGAGCGGGACGCCCAGTCCCGCGGCGGCGTTGGCGATCCGGGACCCGTCGACGTGGAGCAGCAGGTCGTGCGCGTGGGCGTGGTCGGCGAGCTCGCGGAGCTCGCCGGGCTCGTAGCGGGTGCCGAGCTCGGTGCTCTGCGTGACCGATACGACGCGGGGCTGGACCGCGTGCTCGTCGCCGACGCGCGTCAGGTGCCGGTCCACGAGTCCGGGCGTGAGCTTGCCGTCGGGGGTCGGGAGGGTCAGGAGCTTCGTGCCGCCCATCGACTCGGGCGCGCCGCCCTCGTCGACGTTGACGTGGGCGGTCTCGGCGCAGATCACGCCCTGCCACGGCCGGCAGAGCGCCCGGAACGCCAGGACGTTCGCCCCGGTGCCGTTGAAGACGAGCCAGGACCGGGCCGTCGGCCCGAGGTGCCGGCGCAGGAGCTCCTCCGCCCGCGCCGTCCAGGGGTCCTCGCCGTACGCGACGGCGTGGTCGACGTTCGCGTCGGCGATCGCCGCGAGGACCTCGGGGTGGACGCCCGCGTAGTTGTCGGAGGCGAAGCCCTTCATCGCCCGATCCTCGCATCCGGGGCGTGCGACCCCGTCGCCCGGGGACGCCGCCCGCCGGTGCCTCCCGGCCCGGCCCCGTCGTGCGGACCGGTGCCCCTCACGCGGCGACCGCGGCCGAGGCCGCCGAGACCCGCTCCGGCCGCTCCAGCGCCGGCGCCATCTTCAGGCGCAGCGACGTGTAGAAGATCGAGAGCGGGAACTCGTCGTCGAGGACCTCGTCGACGTGGACCCGCGGGTCCTCGACCTCGGCCAGCGGCTGCGACGCCCAGACGGAGCCCGCGGCCGGCGGGACGTACGTGGCGACCAGCGCGTGGGCGGCGCGCCAGTGCCCGAGCTTCGTGCGGTCGATGCCCTCGCGGTAGAGGTCCTCGACCAGGGTGCGGAGCTCCAGGACGCCGTCGGCGACGTGGTCCCAGTCGATCGACAGGCGGTTGTCCGTCCAGTGCAGCCGGCCCGTCCGGTGCAGGTAGGCGAACAGGAGCTGTCCGCCGAGCCCGTCGTAGTTCCGCACCCGCGTGCCCGTCACCGGGAAGCGGAAGAGACGGTCGAGCAGGATCGCGCGCTGCGCGTCGCGGGCGACGGCGACGCCCTGCCGCTCGAGCAGCACGGACTCGCCGAACGCGGTGAGGTCGCAGCGGAGCTCCTCCAGCGCGTACATCCAGTACGGCATGCGCTGGCGGATCATGAACGGGTCGAACGGCAGGTCGCCGTGGCTGTGCGCGCGGTCGTGGACGAGGTCCCACAGCAGGTAGGCGTCCTGCGCCGCGCGCTGCGAGGCGCACAGCGCCGCGACGTCCGGCGGCAGGTCGAGCCGCAGGATCCCGGCCGCGGCGGTGACGGTGCGACGGAAGCGCTCGGCCTCGCGGTCGCAGAAGATCCCGCCGAAGTGGTTGGCCGCGCGCTCGGCCACCGAGACCGTCTCGGGGAACAGCACTGCGCACTCCGAGTCGTAGCCCGAGGTGTGGTCGACGAAGGTCACCGGGACGAACTTCGCGTTGTCGTACCGCTCGCGCTCCAGGTGCGCGAGCCACGCCGGCCACGGCACCCGGACGAGCAGGGCCTCGAACGCGGTGTCGCGCGAGCCGTTCTGCTTGTACATCGGGAACAGCACGAGGTGCTCGACGCCGTCGCGACGCTCGAGGTCGGGGCGGAACGCCTCGAGCGACGGCCCGAAGTCCGGCACGCCGAACCCGTCGTCGGCCCAGTGCCGGAGGTCGTCCACGACGGCGGCGAGGTACGCGGACTGGTGCGGCAGGTGGGGCGCCAGGGCCTGCACCGCGGCGACGACCTCGCGGACCTGGTCGGCGGCCTCGGCGGTGTGGCGGTCGCCACCCGCCGCGACGTCGATCGCGCCGTCGGGCCGCTGCAGCGCGCGCAGGGCCTCGACGGCACCGACGAGCGCCGACCAGGCCGGGTCGGTGAAGGCGGAGGACGGCTCGTCCGCGCCCTCGTCGGCCATCGACGGCGCGGCGAGCCACGACGTCAGGTTGCGGAGCAGGGTCTCGTGGTCGCCGTCGCCGAGGCAGTCGTCGCCGAAGAGGTCGGAGTCGCCCAGGACCGCGACGCGGCCGGCCCCGGCGGACGCCACCGCCGCGAGCGGGGCGTCGGGGGTCGAGGCGGTCGCCGACGTCCGCAGCAGCGCCCGCGCGCCGCCCGCGAGGTCGAGGGTGGCCGCCCGGTAGAAGCACGCGCTCGAGACCCCGGCCAGGAGGTCGACACCGCCGATGCGCCCCGCGGCCCCGCGGACCGGCGCGGCGAGCACCCAGTGCGGGGCACGGTCGTGGTGCGCGTAGTCCGAGACGACCTCGTTGTGGACGGCGATCCCGTACGGGGCGAGGAGCTCGGTGACGTTGTTGCCGTACTTCTCGTGCTCCTCCTCCGCCAGGACGAGCAGGCCGCCGCCGGCCGCGACGAACGCGTGGATCGCGTCGAGCTCCTCCGCGCGCAGGAGCGGACCGTCGCCGGGCACGGTCCGCTCCCAGCGGGGCTCCGACGGATGCGCGATGACGAGCACGTCGACGTCGGCGAGCACCGCGGGCGTGAGGACCCCCGCGGTGTGCGCCCGGACGTCCAGGTCCCACCGCCGCAGGCGCTCGGCGGCCTGCGCGTAGGAGGAGTCCTCGGGGTGCGACGGCTGCATCTCGCGCGCCACGTCGGGGCGGATCGTCCACGCCTCGCGGTGCGCCTCGTCGAACAGGACCCGCGCGAGCGGGTGACGGGTGGGCACCGGGGGGATGTCGAGGCTCATGGCGATGGCGTCAACGCTACGGGCCCCATGATCCGCTGTCGATGCCGACCTGCGTCGAATTCGTGTCAGAATCGTGCAGATGGATGACATCGACCGCCGAATTCTTGCGCTGCTCCTCGAGGACGGACGGCGGACCTACGACGACGTCGCCGCGCACGTGTCGCTGAGCGCCCCGTCGGCCAAGCGGCGCATCGACCGGCTGCGCGCGTCAGGCGTCCTCCGGGGCTTCACCGCGTCGATCGACCACGGGGCGCTCGGCTTCCAGACCGAGGCGCTCGTCGAACTCTTCTACGGTCCGGCGGTGCAGCTGGACGAGGTCGCGGCGTCGCTGCGGATCCGGCCGGAGGTCGTCGAGGCGTGGAGCGTCACGGGCGAGGCCGACGCGATCGCGCGGGTCCGGACGAAGGACAACCTCGACCTCGAGCGCCTGATCCGCGACCTGCAGCGCGACGGCCAGGTCGTCCGCACCCGCTCGCAGATCGTGCTCTCGCGGCTGGTGGGCCCGGGCGAGCCGGGCCAGTAGAGCAAGGCGTCGACGTGGAGCGTCAGTTCTGGGCGCCGCCGATACCGAGGCGCGCGTCCGCGAAGCCCGGCGGGCTCGAGATGATCTGGCTGAAGCGGACGACGGTGACGATGTCGTCCTGCGTGACCGTGCGGCCGTAGATCTGCTCGAGGAAGTGGATGAGCTCGTCGTGCCGGCGGAACTCCGGGTTGTCGTGCTCGATGTCGCGGGGCGAGAGGTCGCGGACCCGCTTGACCTCGACCGCGTCGATGACGGCGTCGAAGATCTTCTCGCGCGGGGAGAACTGATACCCGATCGTCACGAGGACCGCCTGGTTCTTGCGGTACTTGTGGGACTTGTCGCCGAGCCGGATCGTGGCGGTCTTGCGGCCCCGCTTCAGCTGGTCGGCGAAGATGCGGGAGTAGAAGTTCAGGACCTGCATGCGGGGCGAACCCTAACGGCCGGGGGTGCCCCTGGCCATGGATTGCACGGATCGGCCCGCTTTTCAGGCGCCCGGGGTCCGCGCCATCGCCTGGGCGACCATCTCGCGGTCGCCGGGGAACGCGAGCTCGTCGAGCGCCTGCTCGAGCGGCATCCAGTAGGCGCGGGTGACCTCGAAGCCGTCGGCGATCGGCTCGCCCTCGACGTGCGCGCAGAGGTACATGCGGACGGTCTTGCGGATCCGCTTGCCCTCGCGCTGGTACCAGTAGACGACCTCGCCCAGGCGGGCGGTGATCGACGCGGAGACCGACGTCTCCTCCCAGATCTCGCGCAGCGCTGCGGTCGGCGGGTCCTCGCCCTCCTCCGGGTGGCCCTTGGGGAGGGTCGCGATCGTCCGGCCGTCGGGGCGGACGGGGTTGATGACGAGGCACGCGCCGTCGCGCACGACGACGCCGCCGCAGGAGAACTCCTTCTCGGCCGGCGGCTTCCCGCCACCGGTGCCCGGGCCGCGGCCCCGGCCGCCACGACGACGCCGCCGCCCGCCGCGGGCGCCGGTGGCCGCGGACGTCGGGGCGTCCTTCTTCGCGCCGTCTTGTCGACCACCGGGCGCGTTCCTGCCGCCGTCCCGGGGGCCGTCGCCGCCTGCGGACTGCTTCTTCGACTGGCCCTCCGCGGACGGACCGTCACCCGGGGAGCCGGGTGCGGCGTCCGTGGCGGGGCGACCGGATCGTCGTCCCCGCCGGCGGCGGGCCATCAGTACACGTAGCGGTCCAGCGCCGCCGGATCGTGCACGAGGATGCGTCCCCGGCCCTGCTTCAGCACGCCCGCCCGCTCGAGGACGGCGAGGAACCGGCTCGCGGACTCGCGCGAGCTGCCCGCCAGCTGGGCGATGTCCGCCTGCGTGATGCGGATCTCGACCTCGGGGTCCTCGTTGCCCTCCTCGCGCGCCTGCTCGACGAGGCGGGTCATCACGCCCGCGACACGGGACTGCACCGTCTGGAACGACTGGCGGGAGAGGCGCTCGTTGGCCTCGCGCAGCCGGCGGCCGAGCGCGACCACGAGCTTGGCGGAGATGTCGGGGTGCTCGCGCATCAGTCGGCGCATGTCGCCGGCGAGGATCGCGAGGGCCTGGACGCGGTCCAGTGCCTCGACGGTGGCGGAACGCCGGTCGGTGTCGAACATCGCGAGCTCGCCGAAGATGTCGCCGGTGCCGAAGTGCGCCAGCGTGATCGCGCGGCCGTCGGGGTGGTGGCGCACCGCGCGGCAGTGGCCCTCCTTCACGACGTAGCAGGTGTCCGACTTGTCGTTCTCCCGGAAGATCACCTGCTGCGGTGAGAATCGCCGGGGGACGGCGACCTCCGCGACACGCTGGAGATCTTCGGGCGCGAGGGTCTCGAAGACCGGTACGCGGCCCAAGAGCTCGAGCGTGGGATCGATGTCGTTGACCTGATGCTCGGTGGCGCCCACCCCATGTGATTACCACACACAACGGTCGGACGCGACGAATTGCTCGGACGTCCTCGCGTCCCTGTGTGATCTCTGGACACTCCTGGACGGCGTCCTGACGGGGCGGAGCGGACGACCGGGTCCGGCCCTGGAGGATGTGACGATCCGGTGACCGACGGAGCCTCGGGCGGTGTGGGTCAGGATTCCGGGGTCACCGATGGTCGGATACCGACCGGAGCTGACCTCGACGCTCCCCTCGACGTCCTACCGCGGTCACCGACGGTCGGATACCGACCAGGACCGACCCCGCCCCTCCCGCCCGGGCCCGCGGCGGTCACGGACGACGGACCAGGGACGCGGCCCGGGTGGGGCGGGCGACGAGCGGGGGCACCGGGCACCGGCCCGGTGCCCCTCCCTCTCACGCCTCGTCGATCACCGTCTGCCGCCGGCGGGCCTCGCCGCGGCGCCGGAGCGCGAGCCCCAGGCCGCCGAGGGCGATCAGCGGGAGGACGATCACGCCGCCGATCAGCACGACGCCGCCGCCGACCTCGAGCACGCGGCCCGCGTCGTGCCAGGCGTCGCCGATGCCCCACCTGCCGTCGTCGACCGCCGGGACGGCCTCGTCCTCGGCGGCCTTCGTCGTCGTCAGCCGCAGGTCGATCCGGGACGTCGCGGTCTGGCGCCGGAGCTGGTCGACCTGGCCCTGCAGCGACGCGACCCGCGAGCTCAGGAGCGTCAGCTCGCGTCTCCGGGCGGCGCGCTTGGCCGGATCGACGGTCTTCGCCAGCGCCAGCCGCGCCGCGGCGCGGTCCGAGCGCAGATCGGCGAGCTGGTCGGCCAGGGACGTCGCCTGGTCGGTGACGTCGGTCGACGAGCGCTCCAGCCGGACAGGCCGGCCGATCTTCGAGAGCGCCGCGACGGTGCTGTCGAGCCGCCGCGTCGGAACGACGACCTGGAACGTCCCTCCGGCGCGGGACCCGCGCTCGCGGACCTCGGACGACCCGAGGTAGCCCCCGGCGTCCTGCACGATCGTCATGACCCGCTCGGCGGACGTCGCGACGTCGCCCGGGTTGATGCGGACGGTCTGCTCGACGTCCTTGATCACGCGGCGGGGGGCGTCGAGGGGGGCCTGCTTGGTGGTCGGGGACGGGGCGATCTCGCGGGACAGCCGCGAGACGCCGTCGGACGGTGCCTCATCGGTCGTGGACAGCGCGCGCGGGGACGGACTCGCGACGGCGCCGGAGTCGATGCCGTCGCCGGACGACGAGCGCAGCTCGGTGCTGTCGGCGCTCTGACGGCCCGTCTCCCCCGCGGACGAGCCGGAGGTCGTCGAGGGCGCAGCCGACGCCGCGGACCCCGCGGTCGTCGCGGACTCGGATGCGGCACCCGCCGACGAGCCGCCCGCGCTCGTGGACTGCGCCATGGCGTCGACCGTCGGCCGACCGCTCCCGTCGTCGCCCTTCACCACCACCCCGACCGGGATCGCGACCGCGACGACCGCCGCGGCCGCGAGGCCCAAGCGCCAGCGACGGTCGGCGGGCATCCGGCCGACGATGGTCCGGCGCTGCGGGGCCTCCTTGGCGGCCTGGACGCGCTCCTCGAGACGCATCTTCGCGCCGACGTCGAGCTCCGGGCGGGCGGCGCGGACGTCGGCGACGAGGGCCAGCAGCTCGGCGTCGAGCTCGTCGGCGTCGCTCGTTCCGGGAGCGCTCGGCCCGCCGGCGCCGTCGGACCCTCCGGCGTCGGTGATCCGCGGGCCGTCGGGGTCGGCGGACCGGCGCGCGGCGTCCGGGTCCGCGACGAACGCGTGGAGCGCGGCGTCGAGGCGGTCGAGGTCGTCCTCGACCTCGGGGGTCAGGCGGGGCTCAGAGCGCAGCACGGACGGCCTCCCTCAGATGGTTCAGGACGCGGTGCAGGCGGCTGCCCGCGTTCGTGGTGGAGATGCCCAGGACCTCACCGATCTCGGCGTTCGTGAGGCCGGCGTGGAACTTCAGGCCGACGAGCTCGCGGTCGCGGCCGGGGAGGGCGTCGATGGCGCGGGCGACGGCGGCTGCGCGGTGGGCGGCCTCGTCGCGGTCGGCCAGCGCCTCGGCGTGGTCGGGGACCGCGGTGTCCGGTGGGTCGTGCGTGAGCTCGGCCCCTCGACCGCGGCGGCGGAGCTCGTCGACGCAGGCGTTGCGGGCGATCCCGAAGATCCAGGCCCGTGGCTCGCCGCGCCGGGGGTCGAAGCGGCCGCGGCGACGCAGGGCGCGCTCGAACGTGACGGCGACGACCTCTTCCGCGGCTGACGGATCCCGCACGACGGTGCGGGCGTAGGCGTGGAGGTCGTCGGCGCAGGAGCGCCAGAGCGCTTCGACGTCGAGGGGCGGGGATCGCGTCATGGCCGACGGCAGCACGGCTGTTGCTGTCTCGCTCATGGGGACACTACGGGCGACCTCCGGAGGCGTCACGGAATTCGTGTCGACGGTGTGCGCGATGGGCCGGACTGCGGATCCGGCGAGGAGCACGTGACAAGGGTCCTCCACGCCGAGGGGCCTGTCACGTTGTCGGCGTCGGGGCAGGGAGAACGTGACAAGGCCTCGACCGGACGCGGGTGGTTGTCACGTCGTCCCTGTTCGGACGTGAACGGGCGTCGGCGCGGCGGCGCGGCGGCGCGCCCCGCCTTCACCCGTCCTGATCGACCAGCAGCACCAGCTTCCCCGGAACCGTCTGGGACTCGAGCCGCCGGTGGGCCTCGGCGATCTCGGCAAGCGGGAGCGTCGTGACCTCCGGCGTGAGCGAGCCGTCGGCGACGAGCGCGACGAGCGCCGCGAGGTCCTCGCGCAGCGCCGCCGGGTCCTTGTCGGCCGCCCCCGTGCGCCCGGCGATCACGTACATCGGCACGGCTGCCCCGCGCGTCAGCTTCGCCTTCGCGAGCGCGGCGCCGTGGCGACCGAGCAGGCCGATCCGGCCGAAGCCCTTCCCCGCGCCGAAGCCGACGCCGTAGCTGACGACGGTCCCGTCCCTCCGGGTCATGCGCCGCGACGCCGCGAGCTGCGGGCCCCCGACGGCGTCGAACGTGGCATCGACGCCATCGGGCGCGTGCCGGCGGACGGCGGCCTCGACGTCCTCGGCGCGCCGGTCGACCGGGATCCCGCCGCGAGCCTCGACGAGCGCGGTCCGGTCGCCCGAGGCGGTGCCGATCGCGCGGATCCCGGCGAGCGCGCAGAGCTCGAGCAGCGCCGTCCCGACTCCGCCCGCCGCGCCGAGCACGAGGACCGTGCCGCCCTCCGGCACCGCCGCGACCCGGTGGAGCATCTGGTGCGCGGTCACGTAGTTGAGGACCAGCGCGGAGGCGGACGCGGCGTCGACGTCGTCCGGGATGGGCACCGCCCAGGCGGCCTTCGCGACCGCGTGGGTCGCCGAGGACCCGCTGACGGTGAGCGCCGCGACGCGCGAGCCGACGGCCGGCGCCGTCGTCCCCGGGCCGGCCGCGACGACGCGCCCGACGAGGTCGTACCCCGGTGTGAACGGCAGCTTCGGCGTCTCCGGGTAGAGGCCCTGGCGCATCAGGACGTCCGCGTAGGCGACCCCGACCGCCTCGACGGCGACGAGCACCTCGCCGGTCCCGGGGTCGGGCGTCGCGACCTCCTCGAGAAGCAGGTTCTCGGGCCCGCCGTGCTCGCGGACGACGACGGCGGTGGTGCTCGGCATGACCGGAGTCTGGCGGAACGCGGGCCGTCGGTCAGGAGGTCCTGCGTCCTCGTGGGCGCGCGCGGACGGGCCGGGACGCCGGACGTGCGCCGGCGCGTCTCGCCGGACGCGGCCGCCGGACGCGGACGCCGGACGCGCCCGGGCCGGAGCGCCGGCGGCACCCGGCCGACGACCGGCGCCTACCAGCGCAGCAGCCGCGGGTCGTTCGAGGTGACGCCCGTGACGCCGCAGGCGCGGATCGCGTCGGCGCGGTCGGCGTCGTCGACGGTCCAGACGTACAGCTCTCCCGCGGCGGTGACGGCCCGGGCGAAGGACGGCGTGATCAGCGACCAGTGCGCCATCACCGCGTCGATCCGTCCGGTGCGGAGCTCCCGGACGAGGATCCGCGGGAGCGCGCGGCGGAGCCCGAGGATCGCGCCCGCGACGGGCACGCGGGCCCAACGGATCTGCGACCAGTCGCGGGAGACCTTCGGCACCGAGCGGCCGATCCGGACGCCGGGGTCGACCGCCCGGAGGGCGCGGAGCGTCGCGGTCTCCGTCGACGACACCAGCGTGCGGCCCACGAGGTCTCGGTCCCGGAGGGCGGCGACGATGGCGGCCTCGTCTCCGGGGACCTTCGAGTCGAGGTTGATGCCGAGGTGCGCGAGGTCGGGCTCGCAGAGGCGGTCCAGCGCCTCGGCCATCGTCGGGGCGTCGGGTCGCGCGGCGAGGTCGACGGGGTCGTGGGCGAGGCGGAGTCCGCCTCGGCCGTCGGGCAGCGCGTCGAACTCGACGACGTCGACCCCGAGCGTCGCGGCGTGCTCGATCGACGCGATCGTGTTGCCCGGCACGACCGCGTGGCAGCCCATGTGCCCGAAGCGCAGGGTCCGCCCCTCGGCGCGGGCCGCGGTGCCGGGCCAGGGGGTCGGGGGCGACGTCAGCGCGTCGTCGACGGTCGGCATGGGCGCATCGTCGCCGACACGGGCGTGCGCCGGGTGACGCCGGGGTGACGCGTCACGACTGGCACCCCGTGCACCAGTACGTCGGGCGGTTGTCGTCGCCGAGCTGGCGCTTGCTGATCGGGGTGCGGCAGCGGGGGCAGGGCTCGCCGTCGTGGCCGTAGACCTGCTTCGGGCGCAGGTGGGTGCCGAGCTTCGCGCAGCGCTGGATGCGGGGCGCGGTCCAGGCGATCATCGCGGTGAGGTCGTCGTCCGGGGTCGCCGAGATCGGCTTCGTGGGGTCGACCCGCTGCGCCCAGCACGCCTCGCTCTTCCAGACGTTCCCGATCCCGGCGACGGTGCGCTGGTTCAGGAGCGCGTCGCCGACGGGGCGCGACGGGTCGTCCTGGCGGAGCCGGAGGAGGACGCGCTCGGGGTCGACCTGCGCGGGCACGCAGATGTCCGGGCCCAGGGCGCGCAGCCGCGGGTCGGTCGCGATCTGGTGGTGGGTGCGGAGCTCGAGGAACGGCCCGTCGAACTCGATGACGTCCTTGTCGCCCCGGCCCAGGACGAGCCACGCGCGGCGCGGTGCCCGCGGCCACTGGTCGCCGGTCGTCCGCACCGCCCACGACCCGGTCATCCGCAGGTGGCTGTGGAGCGCCAGGTCCCCCTGGAAGAAGATGAGGAGGTTCTTGCCGCGGGCCTCGATCCGCTCGACCGTCAGGCCCTTCAGCCGCTTGTCCCACCGCTTGTCGCGCGTGCGCTCGCTGGGGCTGTGCACCCGCTCGATCGGGCCGCCGAGGAGGACGGGGCGGAGCCGCACCGCGGCGTGGTGGATGGAGTCGCCCTCGGGCATCGCGGTCGAGGCTACGGGGCGGGGGTCGCGGGTGGACGTCGGCCGTCTCCCGGGTCCGAAGGCGTGCCCGAGCGGTGATGCTCGCGAGAGCGCCGGGGTGCTGCGGGTTCCTGCGGTCCAGCGGCACCTTCCTGCAGCGCGCCGTCCGACCGCGCCGGGTGCTGCGGATTCCTGCCGTCCAGCGGCACCTTCCTGCAGCGCGCCGTCCGACCGCGCCGGGTGCTGCGGATTCCTGCCGCCCAGCGGCACCTTCCTGCAGCACTCGCCGCGCGCCCGCGGACGTCGATGCGTGCCGGGAGGTCGGCCGGTCGCCGGGCGTCAGCCGGTCGACCCCGCCGCGGAGCCGGCGGATCGACCTCCCAGCGCCACGCCCACCGCCGCGACCGCGTCGGCCGCCGTCCCCACGACGTCGATCGTCGTGCCGGTCGGCACCGGCGGACGCCGCACCATCAGGACGGGGATCCCTCGCTCGCGGGCGGCGTCGAGCTTCGCGCGTGTCGCGTCGCCGCCGGAGTCCTTCGTGACGACGAGGTCGATCGCGTGGTCGGCGAGGAGGCGGCGCTCGTCGTCGAGGGCGTACGGGCCGCGGGCGAGCAGGACCTCGTGGTGCGGGGGGACGCGTCCCTCGGGCGGCTCGATCGAGCGGATCAGGAACCACGCGTCGGTCACCTCCGCGAACGCCGCGACGCCCTGCCGTCCCGTCGCGAGGAGCACCCGCCGGCCGAGGCCCTCGACGCGCGCCGCCGCGTCCGCGAGGTCGTCGGCGTCGTGCCAGTCGTCCCCGGGCCCGGGCGTCCACCCCGGGCGGCGGAGCGCGACCAGCGGAGTGCCCGTCGCCGCGCACGCGTCGGCCGTCCCTTGCGAGATCCGCTCCGCGAACGGGTGCGTCGCGTCGACCACCGCGCGGACGTCGTTCGTCGTCATCCACGCCGCGAGGTGCTCCGCCCCGCCGAACCCGCCGACGCGGATCTCACCCGGGAGCGCCGGCGTCCCGGCGACGCGCCCCGCCAGCGACGTGATCGGGCGGACGTCGTCGCGGACGTCGAGGAGGCCCGCCAGGTCGCGGGCCTCGGTCGTCCCGCCGAGGATCAGGACGGTCGCGGCCCCGGTCACGCCGACCGCCGACCCGACGTCCCCGCGCAGTGACCGCTTCGACCGCGGCCCGCCACCTCGGACCGTCGACCGTCTCGCACCCGGCGGCACGGGCCCCGCCGCCGACCGCTTGAAGCCTCGGCGGCCCCCCGAAGAAGGAGCGAGGAGGCGCCGGTCACGCCCGCGCCAGGTACTTCGTCGGCGCCGAGCGGAAGCCCGCCGGGACCAGGAGCGGCTCGAGCGGGTGGCCGATGACCTCGAGGCCGTCGATGCGCTCGAGCTGGAGGCCCTTGCGCGGCAACGAGCCCGCCTTGCCCGTCTGGATCGCCTCGACCAGCGCCGCGAAGGCGATCGGCAGGCGCGGGTCGTCGTAGTGCACGAGGACCTGGAGCGCCTTGCCCGAGCGGTCGACGAAGAGGATCGGGTCCGGGCCGACGAGGACGACCCGGGCGCCCTGCGCGCGCTGGGGCCGGGGCTCGTTGGCGGTCGACGGGCGCTCGAGCTGGGTGGTGCGAGCACCCTCCTCCCGGTCCCCGCGCGGCGCCGGCAGCTCCGGCCACGGCAGCAGCGTCCCGTAGGGCTGCGCCGGGTCGGTGGCGTCGAGGGTCGTCGCCGGGAGCGGGCGACCCAGGCTGTCGACGGCGTTGACCTCGCCGTCGGGGCCGTGGACGTCCGGGACCGCCTGGCCGCGGAGACGCTCGACCGCCCCCGGGAGCGCGAACTGGGCCCCGCCGAGGCCCTCGACGAAGTAGCCGCGGCGGCAGACGCCGAGGGTCTCGAGCGCCCCGAAGCTGTCGTAGAGCGTCGAGAAGCCGCCCGCGATGCCCTCGGCCTTCACGTGCTCGCGGGTGACGATGCCGTGGCGCTCGAGGAGCAGCTCGGCGAGCGTGCGCCGGCGCAGGCCCGGATCGACCGCGCCGCCGTCGAGCGGGACGAAGAGGGGCGCGGTCAGCGAGAACCGGCCCTGGGTGGAGGTCGTCTGGGCGCCCGTCGGCCGCGGACCGAACCGCCGGCGGCCGCCCGCGCGCGTACCGATCCCCGACCGGGCGGCGGCCGGCTGGGGCTTCTGGGCCTTCATCCCCGCACGACCGGCACGCAGCGGCGCGAAGACGTCGCACGTGACCTCGCCCGCCCAGATGAGGTCCCAGAGCGCGTCGCGCAGGTGGGCGGTGTGCTCGGGCAGCGCGCCGAGGACGTCCGAGAAGAACATCGACCGCGACGCGAGCAGCCGGCGCAGCGCGTCGTGGACCGGACCGGAGGGACCCGGCTGATCGGCCTGGCCTCCCGGGCCGGTGCCCCGGGGCGAGCCGTTCGGTCCGGCCGCCGCCCCGCCGGATCCCGGCACGCCCGGGCTCCCATCTGGTCCACCCGACTCGAGCGCGCGCCGCCCCGCGCTCATCGGCGCCCCGGCCGCCGGCAGCGAGATCGACGCGTCGCGCGCCGCCCGGCCGGTCGGCGGCCCGATCACGGCGCTGTCCTCGCGGAAGTAGAACGCGACCTTGCCGCCGCCCCGGCCCAGCGCACCGGCGCCGACCCAGACGACCTCGCCCGACGCGCACAGGCCGTCGAGCCACGACGGGGAGTAGGCGCCCAGGCGACGCGGGAGGACCTCGTGCTCCCACAGCTCGACCGGCAGCGCCAGACCCTGGAGCGGGACGAGGACCTCGCGCAGGCGGTCCGGCCCCGCGCCGGCGGGGCGGTAGCGGTCGACGCCCTGCCAGGTCTGCGAGAACGAGACGAGCGCGCGCGGGTCGGCCGGCTCGATCTCCTGCCGCAGGACGGCGAGCGACATCCGCCGCAGGCGCCGGAGGACCTCGGGGTCGCAGTGCTCGGTCTCGGTGCCGCCGGGGCGGATCTCGCCGCGGACGAGCTCGTCCTCTCGCAGCAGCTCGCGCAGGACGGCGGTCGGGTCGACGCCGTAGCGGGCGTGCAGCTCGTGGTCGACGAACGGCCCGTGCGTCGCCGCGTACCGGATCACGAGTCGCCGGAGCGGATCGCGGACGTCGTTCAGGAAGACCTCGGGCAGGCCGCCGGGCGGGACCGCGCCGAGCGCGTCGCGGTAGAGGCCGGCGTCGTCGGCGGCGATCCAGCGCTGCTCGCCGCCGATGCGCATGCGAATCGCGCGGCGCTGGCGCTCGAGGTCGTCGAGCCACGCGGTCGCGGCGGCGCGGCGCTCCTCGAGCGAGCCGACGTCGGCGATGTCGGAGTCCTTCGGAGCGCCGTCCGGCCCGCGGCCGTCGGCGGCCGACGCCCGGGCGAGATCGCCGTCGGTCGCATGTCCGCCGCCGTCCGGACCGCCGCCGTTCGAGCCGTCGGCCCCGTCGGAACGCCCGCCTGCCCGTCCGTCGCGCCCCCCGTCCCGGTCCCACGCCGCCGACGACAGCGAGCCGATCGCCACGCGGTCGAGGATCTCCTCGTCGGTCAGGTCGCCGACGCGGCGGAGGACCTCGCCCAGCGCGTCGGCGTTGCGGGCGCGGGTCTTCGGCGAGCGGTGCTGGAGGTCGGCCTCGAGCTGGGCCAGGGCGCCCTCGTCGAGCAGGTCGCGCAGCTCGTCCTGGCCGAGGAGCTCACGGAGCAGGTCGCGGTCGAGCGAGAGGGCCGCCGCGCGCCGCTCGGCGTTCGGGGCGTCCCCCTCGTACATGTAGGTCGCGATGTAGTCGAACAGCAGCGAGCTGGCCATCGGCGACGCGGTGCCGGTCTCGACCTCGACGATCGTGATCTCGCGGCTCTGGAGCTTGCTCAGCAGGTCGATCAGGCCCGGCACGTCGAGGACGTCCCGCAGGCACTCGCGGTAGGTCTCGAGGATGATCGGGAAGTCCGGGAACGTCTGGGCGACCTCGAGCAGCGACTGCGCCTTCAGCCGCTGCTGCCAGAGCGGCGTGCGCTTGCCGGGCCGGGCCTTCGGGATCAGGAGCGCGCGGCCGGCGTTCTCGCGGAAGCGCGCGCCGAACAGGGCGCTGGTGCCGAGCTCGGAGACGATCAGATCCTCGACCTCCTCGGGCTCCGGGACCAGCAGCTCGAGCACGCGGTCCCACCCCGCACCCATGCCGCGGCCGCCGTCGTCGGGGAGGCTGAGTCCTGCGTCGACGCCGGACCCGCCCGCCGCCTTCGCGCCGGCGTCGTCCCCATCCCCGACCGGCGTCCCGAACCCGGCGTCCGCCACCGCGCTCGCCGCCTTGCCGGCGTCGAACCCGTCCTCGAACGGATCGTCCCCGAACGACACGCCCTGCCCACCGGTGTCGTCGATGTCGGGGAGGTGGATGATGATGCCGTCGTCGGACCAGATCGCGTCGGCCTCGAGGCCCATCTCGTCGCGGATCCGGCGCGACGCCGCGAGGCCCCAGGCGGCGTGGACGCGGCCGCCGTACGGGGAGAGCAGGCAGACGCGCCAGTCGCCGATCTCGTCCTTGAAGCGCTCGATGACGAGGGTCTGGTCCGACGGGATCACGCCCGTCGCGTCCTGCTGCTCGGTGAGGAAGTCCAGGAGGTTCCGCGCCGCGAGGGGGTCGAGGTCGTAGTCGCGGACGAGCGTGGCCTCGTCCTCGCCGACGGCCCAGCGCGAGAACGCGCCGATGGCCTCGCCCAGCGCCTTCGGCCGGCCGCGCTGGTCGCCGCGCCAGAACGGCACCGCGCCCGGGGCGCCCGGTGCGGGGGTGACGACGACCTTGTCGCGGCCGATCTCCTCGATCCGCCAGGTCGACGCGCCGAGCAGGAACGTCTGGCCGGCGCGGGCCTCGTAGACCATCTCCTCGTCGAGCTCGCCGACGCGGCGGCCGTCGGGGAGGACCACGCGGTACATGCCGCGGTCGGGGATCGTTCCCGCGTTCGCGATCGCCAGCCGCCCGGCGCCCTTCCGCGGGCGGATCGTCTGGCCGACGCGGTCCCAGACCACGCGCGGCCGCAGCTCGGCGAAGTCCTGCGACGGGTAGCGCCCGTCGAGCATGTCGAGCGTGCGCTCGAACAGCTCGCGCGGCAGGTCGGCGTACGGGTACGCGCGGGTGACCAGCGCGAAGACGTCGTCGACGGCGATCGCGGGCTCGGCGTCGTCGTCGGTCGTCTCGGTGTCGGAATCGACAGAGGCCGCGATGGCGACGATCTGCTGGGCGAGGACGTCGAGCGCGTTCTTCGGGACGACCGTCGGCTCGATCAGCCCCTCGCGCATCCGTCGCACGACGACCGCGCACTCGAGGAGGTCGGCGCGGAACTTCGGGAAGATCCGGCCCTTCGCGGTCTCGCCGACGCCGTGGCCCGCGCGGCCGATGCGCTGCAGGCCCGCCGCGACGGACTTCGGCGACTCGATCTGCAGGACGAGGTCGACCGCGCCCATGTCGATGCCGAGCTCGAGCGAGCTGGTCGCCACGAGGCACGGCAGCTTGCCGGCCTTCAGGAGCTCCTCGACGACCTCGCGCTCCTCGCGGCTGAGCGACCCGTGGTGCGCGCGGGCGACCTCGACCGCCGACGGCCCGGTGGGTGCCGGACGGTCGGGCTGCGTGTCGTCGCGCGGGCCGTAGTGGTCGGAGTGCGGCCGCCCGACGCCGGTGACGTGGTTCTGGCTGCCGGCGATCCCGCCGCCGGAGTCGGCGTCGCGGGGAGCGCCGTTCGGGGCGGTGGCGGGGTGCGAGCCGGCACCGCGGCGACCGTCAGGACCACCGCCGTCGCGCGTGGGCACGCCCTTCGGCCCGAGCCCCGCGGCGAGCCCGGCCGCGATCGCCTCGCTCCGCAGCAGCTCCTCCTCGCCGGGCGCCGACACCCGCCGTGCGCCCTCGGCAGCGACCGACCCGGGCAGCGACGACCGGGCCTGCGACGGGACGACCGGCGGCGGCTTCCGCGGGAGCGGCGGCTGGATCCCCGCGTGGCGCTCCGGCCCGGGAAGGGTGATCTCCTCGTCGGGGTCGTGGTGGCGCGAGGCCGCCCAGGTGCCGGCCTTCCCCGCGGCCTCGGCGCGGGCCTGCAGCTCGCGCTCGCGGGCGGCGCCCTCGGGATCGTCGTCGTCCTCGTCGGGGTCGTCCTCTCCACCGACCACACCGTCGCGCGTGGCGATCAGCCGCCGCAGGTCGCTGTCCTTGCGCTTGCGGGCCTCGTCCGGATCCTCGTCCCAGCGCGCGTCGGGGTTCGCGTTCGGATCGCCGAGCCCGGCCTCGAGCGCCGCCTGCGCGAGCCGCGACTCGGCGAGCTCGTTCAGCCGGAGCGCCAGGCGCTCGGCCGACCGCCGCGAGTTGACGAAGACGATCGTCGACCGGTGCTCCTGCACGAGGTCGAGGATCTCGGGGTACATCGCGGGCCAGATCGAGTTCCGGGTCGCCCCGTGGGTCGGGTCGCCGCCGGGCTCGAGCGGGTCGTCGGCGAGCTGGACGCCGCCGGCGGACGGGTCGAGGTCGTCGCCCAGGTCGTCGAGATCGTCGCCGTCGACGGTCGCGGCGGCCGGCTCGAGGGCGTCGCCGGCCGGGTCGAGATCGAGGTCGTCCGCCGCCCCTTTGGCTTCGAGGCCGCGCCGGGCGGCGTCGACGGCACCCGGGTCCAGGTCGAGGTCGTCCGCGCCAGCCGGATCGAGGTCCAGGTCGTCCGGATCGAGGCCCGCGGCGTCGCCCGTCGACGCACCCGCGCCCACTGCCGACCCGGCCCCGTCGCAGTCACCGTCCCCCGCATCGACCGACGCCGCCGTCCCCGCCCCCGGCGCGAAACCGCCCTCCGGCTCGAGCTGATCCCCCGACGCCGGGCCGGTCGTGTCGTCGATGCCGTCGGTCTCGGGCCGGCGGACGGTCCCCGCGGGCGCGAGGTCGAGCTCGGCCATCGACTCGACCGGGACCCGGATCTGCAGGTCCATCTTCTTCTTCTCGCCGGTCTCGACGATCCGGCACGAGCGCTTCGGGCCAACGAGGAACCGGCCGATCTCCTCGAGCGGGTTCTGCGTCGCGGACAGGCCGATCCGCTGCATCTCGTCACCCGACCACGCCCCCGGCTGACCCGGCTCGCGCAGCGCCGAGAGCCGCTCGAGCGTCAGCGCCATGTGGCTGCCGCGCTTCGTCCCGGCGACGGCGTGGATCTCGTCGATGATCAGCGACTCGACGCCGGTGAGCATCTCCCGTGCGCCCGACGTGAGCATCAGGAACAGCGACTCGGGCGTCGTGATCAGGACGTCCGGCGGGCGGCGGCGCATGGCGGCACGTTCCCGCTGCGGGGTGTCGCCGGTGCGCAGGGCGACCTTGATCGCGTCGCGGTCGCGACCCTTCTCGGCGCGCAGCGACCCGTCCCGCGCGCGGTCGTCGGGCAGCAGCGAGCCCTGGCCGATCGCCGCGGTGATGCCGGCGAGCGGCGCGCGCAGGTTGCGGTCGACGTCGTGCGACAGCGCCTTCAGCGGCGAGACGTAGAGCAGCCGGACGCGCCGCTGCTTGTCCGGCAGCGGGTTCGCCGCCAGGCGGTCGAGCCCGTAGAGGAACGCGGCGAGCGTCTTGCCCGACCCCGTCGGCGCGGAGATCAGCACGTGCTCGCCGGCCGCGATCAGCGGCCAGGCCTGGGTCTGGACCTGGGTCGGGCCGTCGAAGGCCCGGGTGAACCAGTCCGCGACCGCAGGGGTGAACACGTCGAGCGCCACGAGGACCTGAGACTACGTGAGCGAACGGGTGTTCGGTTGCGCTGCGGTCCCGCTCCACCGCGCCGTCGCCTCGTCGTCGAGCCTCCACGTGCTTCGGTGTGGCCCCGGATCAGTCCGGCGCCGCCCCCTCCTCGCGCCCCAGCGCGTCGCGCACCGTCATCCCCGCGTACCGCCCCTGGCCGTAGCGCGCGAGGCCCGCGTCGAGCCGGCCGGCCCAGTCGCCGCGGGAGGCGATCGGCATCCGGTGGGTCCACGGGGCGGGCTCGCCGGTCGTGCGGATGCGGCGGAGCGGCGGCCTGCCGGCGTCCGGGTCGTCCGAGCGGAACGCCATCAGGACCCGGATGACGCGCTCGCCGCCGGGCTCGTCCGTCGTCCGACCGCGGCGGCGGGAGCGCAGGACGACGAGCCCGACGTCCGACAGCTCCGACCACGTGGCGCGCCAGGTCGCGTCGCCCGCGTCCCACGTGATGCCCTCGCGGTCGACGACGAGCCGCGAGTCCCGTGCCGCCCGCGCCGCGATCGACACGCCGAACGCGACGACCAGGAGGACGACGCCGACGACGAGCAGCGCGACGAGCGCCACCCCGCCGGCGACGGGTCCGGCGAGGATCGCGAGCACGCCCGCCGCGACGCACAGGTTCCGCGCGGTCCGCAGCCGCGGTCCGGTGTAGCTCCCGACCTCGAGGACGATCGGTTCGGCGGAGGGCACGCCCGGAACCTACTGCGGGGGCGGTGGGACGATGACGCGGCGGCGCGAGGCGGGCGAGGAGGACCGACGCCGGGCCCGGCGCGGGCCGCCGGCGCACGGCGCGACCCGACCGGCGCGGCACCCGCGACCGCAGGAACGAGCGCCACCCGGAGCCGGAGGGTCAGCCGGCGCGCCTTCCTGCGCTCGGGCCGCAGGAATGGACGCCGGACGCCGGCCCCGCGCGAGCCGGCGCTCCTTCCTGCACCACTGGAACGGCGCCGGGCGCCCCGCACCCGCGGAACGCCCGGACCCCGCCCGGCCACCCGGGCCGGGCGACGACGGGACGGCCACGCCGCCCCGGACCGCTCAGGCCGCGACGGGCTGCTTCGTCGCCTCGGCGACCTGCGCCACGACGGCGGCGATCTTCTCGGCGACCTCGGAGTCCTCGCGCGGGTGGGTCTCGGCGAAGCGGACGACCGACTCGGCGATCGAGAGGGAGACGTCGGAGAGGACGGTGGCGCCCGCGATGCCGGCGGACTTCTTCGCCTCGTCCTGCGCCCAGACGCCGCCGTACTGGCCGTAGGCGGTGCCGACGACGGCGAGCGGCTTGCCGACGAAGACGCCGGAGCCCATCGGGCGCGACGCCCAGTCGATGGCGTTCTTCAGGACCGCCGGGATGGTGCCGTTGTACTCCGGCGAGAAGAGGATCACGCCGTCGGCCGCGGCGGCGGACTCGCGGAAGCGGACGGCGGCGGCGGGCACGTCGGCCTCGGTGTCGATGTCCTCGTTGTAGTACGGGATGTCGGCGAGGCCCTCGAAGAGCTCGACCTCGACGCCCTCCGGGGCGAGGGCGACGGCGGCCTCGGCGAGCTGGCGGTTGTGGGAGCCGGAGCGGAGGCTGCCGACGAGGGCGAGGATGCGGACGGTGGACATGGGAGGTCTTTCGTGTCGAGGTCGGGTGATCGGGCGACCGGCGGAAGTGGACCGCGGTCCGATACGAGAGTTGTAGCACGAAATCGGACCGCGGTCCACTTTGGCGCGATCCGCTAGGATGTCCCTGTGGCTGCCTCACCGTCCACCCCGCTGACCGTCCTGCCGTCGGCATTGCTGCCGATGGTCTCGGTCGTGGAGACCGAGCGTGCCGACGCGGCGCGCAACCGCCGCCGGCTGCTCGAGGCCGCGCAGGAGCTCGTCGCCGAGGTCGGGGCGAACCAGGTCACCATGGAGGCCGTCGCCGCGGCCGCCCAGGTCGGCAAGGGCACCGTCTTCCGCCGCTTCGGCGACCGCGTGGGCCTGATGGTCGCGCTGCTCGACCTCAACGAGCGCACGAACCAGGAGGCCTTCATGTTCGGGCCGCCGCCCCTCGGCCCGGGTGCTCCCCCTCGCGAGCGCCTCGTCGCGTTCGGCGAGCAGCGGATGGCGTTCGCCGCCGAGCACAAGGACGTCCTGCTCGCCGCCGAGGCCTGCGGGTCGCGGCGCTACGAGCACCCGGCCCGGGCGGTCCTCGTCCTGCACGTCTCGGCCCTGCTGCGCGAGGCCGGGGTCGAGGGCGACGTCGAGCTGCTGACCGAGACGCTGCTCGGCTACCTCGACGTCGCGCTGCTCGCGCACCTGCGCGAGACCCGGGACCTCCCGGCCGAGCGGCTCAGCGCGGGCTGGGCCGACCTCGTGCGCCGGGTGCTGCCGGCCTGAGCTAGATCCCGTTCGGGTCGCAGCCCTGGCCGGTGCTCGCCGCCATGCCGGAGGACGACCACTTCTGGCAGTAGACGCCCTTGTGGTACGACGCGTCGCGGTCGTACTGCGTCAGACCGATAGACGGGTTCGCGCTGTGCGCCCCGATCGCGGACTCCGAGGAGCGCATCGCGGCCTGGAACGAGGCGATCGCCGAGCGCTGCGCCCCGTCGGCGGGCTCGAGCGCCGCGAGCTTGCGGGCGACGGCGCGGCGGTTGGTGAGCGCCGACTGGTACTGCTGGCCGACGGTCATCTGTCGCCCGCGGGCCGACTGCTGCATGAGCGCCACGAGCTGCCGGGCGACCGCCTTCTTCCTCGCCGCCTTCTGCTGGGCGGCGGTCTGACCCGCAGGGGGCGCGCCGCCCGCCGCGCCGCCGCCGGCGGACCCGCCGCCGGTCGAGGGCGTCCCGCCGTTCGCGGTCGTCCCGCCGTTCGACGGCGGCGTCGGTGCCGTGCCGGTCCCGTCCTTCGTGCCGTCGCCCCGGCCGTCGGTCTTCGTGACCTGCGCGGCCCGGTCGCCCTTGTCGTCCTTCTTGTCGTCCCCCGGCGACGCGATCAGGTAGCCGATCACGACGGCCAGGATCAGGACGAGCGGGATCACCGCACCGAGCGCGATCCACCGGCCGCGGCCGCCGTCGCCCGAGGAGCCACCGCCCGCCGGTGCCTGCGGCGGCGCGGAGCCCCAGCCCTGCGCCGGCCCCTGCTGCTGCGGCGGGTGCGGGGTGCGCGGCCCACCGGACGGGGGTGCCCAGGCCGGCGCGTTCGGCGTGCGCGGCCGCAGGGGCGCCTGGCCGCTCTGCGGGAGCGCCTGGGTCTCGGCGGTGTCGTCCGGCCCCTGCCGCGGGCACGGGTGCGGGCGGCGTCGGGGTGCGGGGCGTCGGGGTGGGCGCGGCGCCCGCCGGTCCCGCGTAGCTCGCGCAGCCGGTGACCGCGCAGCCCTCGTTCTCGGCCCAGCACTCCGCGTGGTGCGGGGAGCCGCACGCGTCGCAGAACGTCAGCTCGACGCCCGACTTGATGGTGAAGTGGCAGTAGGGGCAGGCGGCGCCGACCGCGGATCGCGAGCTCATCGGGACGGCACTCCTGGAACGGGGCGGGACGGGGACGCGCCGGGATCGGCCTTGGCGGCAGCGACCCCGCCGAAGCCGACGACCAGTCCGGCGAGGACGGCGAGCCCGACCCGCAGGCGCAGCCCGGGATCGGGTGCGGGACCGCCGGCGACGGCCGGGGCCGCGACGGACGCAGATGGGGCCGGTGCGGCCGGTGTGCCGGGCCGGGCGTAGGCGCCCGACGCCGGCTCGACCGGCAGCGCGCTCACCGGGGGCCGCTCCGGAACATCGGCGACCGCGCGGGTCACGCCCGGACCGGCCCCGCCGCCGGGCGGCGTGGTCCCGGGGCCGGCGCCGGGCGGCGGCCCGGCGCGCCGCTCGCCCTCCGGCGGGGTCCGCGCCGGGCCGCCGAGACCCTCGCGCTTCGTGTCGCGCTCGGCGAGCAGCCGGACCTCGCCCTCGCGCCAGCCGAACAGGCCCTCGGTGCCGGCCTGCGGGTCGACGACGTGGGCGATCTGGCCCTCGTTCGAGAAGAAGTTCCTCTGGATGAACGTGTCGTGGTCGGACAGGAAGATCCCGAAGCCCGGGTGCGAGTGGTACCAGCCGACGATCGCCTGGCCGGGGAAGTCACGCTCGAGCGTGGCGTGGACGGTCGACCACGCGTCGTGGGTGAACGTGACGCTCGCGCGCTCCGACGTCGCCTCGAGCGCGGCGATCGCGCCGGACACGACGGTCTCGCGGTCCGCCGCGACGATGCGGCCGACGAGCACGCCGCCGACCTCGTGGTCGGGGGAGGAGAAGACGTGCTCGATCACCGCGTCGTGGGCGACCCTCGTGATGCGGGGCCGGAAGCCGGGGGTGCTCACGAGACGTCCTCCGCCGGGTTCGCGGCTGCCTGCGGTCCGGGGGCGTCCGGAACGAGCGTCGCGCCGGTGGGGCCGGGATCCGCCCCGTCGGCCGCGCTCGCCGCCCCGCCGTCGGCCGTCGCCGCCGTCAGCCGCTCCGTCAGCGACAGCGCGCCGCCGAGCACCAGGTGCCGACGCTCCAGGCCGTGCCGGGCGGTGACGACGTCCGCCGGGGCGACGCCGATCTCCGCGGGTCGCAGGCCGAGGAACTCGTCGTGCTCCGGGCGGATCGTGTGGACGAGGCGCAGGCCGAGCTCCTCGCCGCAGACCGCGCAGACCGCGTCGGGGGCCTTCAGCTCGTGCAGCGGCCGGTTGATCGGCCGGTCGGTCTCGCACGACTCGCAGCGGCCGGAGACCGCGAGCTCCGTCTCCGTCTGGAGGGTCACGTCGTCGGTCCCCAGCAGCTCGCGTCCGAGGGTCAGGAGCTGAAGGAACGTGGCGTCCAGCGGCACGTCGCGGCTGTGCTCCGCCTCGTAGTGGTCGTGCGCCATGCACTCCTCCTGCCGCGCGTAGGTCACCACGTAGGAGTCGTGCGTGACCCCGTTGTACGCGTACCCGCGCCCGATCAGGCCCATCGGCCCGCGCTCGTGCAACAGCTTGATCGCCTCCTGGACCTGGATGCCGGCGACGATCGCCGCCGTCGTCGCGGTGGTGGGGACCTTCCCGGCCTCCATCTCGTCGCGGGAGAGCAGCGAGCACGAGCGGCGCGCGGCCACGATCTGGTGGTCGCGCTCGCCCATCGTGCACTCGTAGCAGGGGCCCTCGTCCGGGCCCTGGTTCGGGACGAACGCGCGGGCGACGCCCTGGAGCCCCTCGATCGCGCCGTCGACCCACGGCGTGCCGACCTTCCAGCACGCCTGGTTGACGAACAGCCGGGCCTCGCGGTTGTCGAGCCCGCCGAGGACGACGTCGACGTCGCGGAAGACGCTCAGCCCGATCGTCGAGCGCACGTCGCCGTGGAGCGCGAAGAGCTCGACCTCCTCGTTGAGGTCGCGGGCGGCCTCGACGACGACCTCGGCCTTCGAGCGGCCCTCGTCGCGCGGGCGGAACAGCACGCAGCGCGACAGGTTGGAGTCCTCGATCACGTCGAGGTCGGCGACGAGGACGGTCCCGACGCCCATCAGCACGAGGTTCTTGACGAGCTCGTTGCCGAGCGCGCCGGCGCCCACGACGAGCACGCGTGCGTCGCGCAGCAGGGACTGGTCCCACCAGGTGATGAGCGACTGGCGGTGGTACCGGCCGTCGGTCGCCGCGACGTCGAGCGTCAGCTTGTCGGACATCTCCGCACCCGCCGGTCAGCCCGCGGTGATCTCGGCGACGAGCCGGAGCACGTCCCCGTCGCGGACCCCGGCGTCGGAGAGCGTCTCCTGGTCCCCGATCTGCCGGCCCGTCCGCTTGTGGTGGAACTTGTAGGAGAGCGGGACCCCGTCGGGGCCGATCGCGGGCATCTCCATGAGCTCGACCAGGCGGGCGATGATCCGGCCGGCGGCGACGGAGTCCGGGACGGTCGCGTCCTCGCTCTTGTTGCCGGTCGCGTCGATCACGATGATGTCCATCAGGTGCTCCGGGGGTGCGGGGGACGGGACGTCGGGGTGCTCACGTGAGGTGCCCCAGCTGGAGCGACGCCTCGCGGCGCGGCAGGGGGATCCCCAGGTCGACGAGCGTCTGCAGGTCGTCGCCGGGCCGCGCGCCGACCTGGCGGGCCCACACGGTCGCGTCGTGGTCGAGCGGGTCGTCCAGGTTGAACGACTGCCAGGTGGCCAGGCGCACGACGCGGCGGACGACGTCGGCGAGGCCCTCCCCGGCGCTCCACGCGCCCAGGCAGACCGCGCCGTGGCGGCGCGGCGGCAGGATGTTCGGGTGCAGGATCGGGGTCGTCCAGCGGACGACGGGCGGCAGCCGCGGGTAGTCGCGGTGCAGGTCGACGACGGCGCGGTGGCCGTGGCGCAGCTTCGGCAGGTCGTCGGCGCCTCGCGCCAGTCCGGGGACCATCAGCGTCAGCTCGTAGCCCTCGGCCGGGTGGCCCGTGGCCTCGAACGAGATCCGCGGGTCCTGCTCGACGAGCTCCTCGAGGTTCGCGCGGTCGGCGAGGAGGCGGCGGTCGCGGGGGTTCATCGGCCTGACCGGGCGGACGGGTCGGACGCGAGGGCTGCGACCGGCCGACCGGCACGTCGTGGCGCGCCGGTGGAGGCGGCCCGGCGGGCCCGGTACCTCGCGGCGGTGACGCGGCGCGGCGCGGCGGGGACTGGGCGGGACGACATGGAGGGCATCTCACCAGATCCCCGGGCCCTTGGCGACCCCTTCAGGGGTGAGCCGGGCCACCCCTCCGGCGCCCGGTCGGGCTCCCGGGGTCTGCGGCGTCCACACCTCGCCGCCCCGACGACTCCGCCGATCGGACGAATCCGGTGACGGCCCGCCCCCGCGCTGCTTGAATGCCGCTCATGCGTGGCGACGCCGGACCAGATGACGTCGACGTCGTGCTCCGCTCGCGGGGCTCGGGCGTCGACGTCGTCCTGCGCCAGCCGGCGCTCCTGATCGACGGCGACCGCGTCCCGATCGGCCGCGACCGGCTCGCGGTGGACGTCGACCCGCGGTCCGGGGTGCTGACCGCGTCCACCGGGCCCGCCGGGCCGCAGACGGTCGCCACCGTCGTCCGCGGATCCGGGCGGGTCGAGATCGAGCCGGTCGCCGGGGCCGCCGTCCGCGTCGACGGCGCCGACGTCTCCCGCCGGACGCTGGTCGGCGGCGAGCGGATCGAGGTCGCCGGGCGGGTCGTGCGGTACGTGACCGACGCGGCCGAGGACACGATGGTCGTCCCCGGCAGCACCGCGACCCCGGTCGCGACCGGCAGCCTCCGCCTGGACCGCGAGGTGCTGCGGATCGGGCGGGACCCGTCGTGCGACGTGCTGCTGGACCACCCCGCGGTCGCGCCCGTCCACGCCGAGATCACGGCCGGCTCCCACGGGCCGCTCCTGCGCGACCGCAGCGGCCCCGGCGCCGGCGTCGCGGTCAACGGCGGACGGGTCCGCCACGCGTACCTGAACGTCGGCGACGAGCTCGCCATCGGCCCGTACCGCCTGGTCTTCGACGGCGAGGTCCTGCACCAGCACGGCGACGCGACGAGCCTGCGCCTCGACGCCGAGGGCGTCAGCGTCACGGTCGGCGAGCGCACGATCCTCCAGCCGGTCTGGCTGACGGTCCGGCCCGGCGAGGTCGTCGCGATCATCGGCGAGTCCGGCGCCGGCAAGAGCACGCTGATGACCGCGCTCTGCGGCGTGCGTCCGGCGAGCGGCGGGCGGATCACCGTCAACGGCGAGCCGCTCGCGCAGCGCACGAGCGACCTCGGCTTCGTGCCGCAGGACGACATCGTCCACCGCGACCTGACCGTCCGCGAGGCCCTGGGCTACGCCGCCGAGCTGCGCCTGCCGCAGAGCGCACCGAAGGCCCAGCGGCAGCAGGCCGTCGAGCAGGTGATCCAGGAGGTCGGGCTCGAGGAGCACGCCGAGACCCGGATCGGGTCCCTGTCGGGCGGCCAGCGCAAGCGCGTCTCGGTCGCGACCGAGCTCGTCAGCCGGCCGGGCCTGCTGTTCCTCGACGAGCCGACGACCGGCCTGGACTCCGGCCTCGAGCGGCGCATGATGCTGCTCCTGCGCGAGCTCGCCGACGCCGGCCGCGGCGTGATGCTCGTGACGCACGCGACGCGGAGCCTCCACCTCTGCGACCGCATCGCCGTCATGGGCCGCGGCGGCCTGACGTGCTTCATCGGCCCGCCGGCCGACGCGCTGCGGTTCTTCGGGGTGCAGGACGCCGACGAGATCTACGAGGCGCTCGACCGCACCCCCGCCGCCGAGTGGCACTCCGCGTTCGTCGCGTCCGAGCACGCGCAGAGCACCTGGGACGGCCCGAGCCAGCCCGGCGGCCTCGGCGCCCGGCGCCGGCCGGCCGCGCTGCCGCAGTTCTTCCTCTTCCTGCGCCGCTACGCGCTCCTGACCGTCCGCGACCGCCGCACCCTGACGACGATCGCGCTGCAGGCGCCGCTCCTCGCGTTCCTGACGGCGCTGCTCTTCAAGACCGGCGTCTTCGTCCACGAGGGCTCGCCGAAGCTCATGCGCGCGGGGCAGAGCGCGCAGGTCCTCTTCCTCGCGGTGACCGTGGTCGCCTGGCTCGGGGCGATCGGGAGCTCGCGCGAGATCGTCAAGGAACGGGCGGTGCTCCGGCGGGAGCTCGCGGTCGGCGGGCGGGTCGGCGCGTACCTCGCGTCGAAGCTCGTCCTGCTCGGGGCGCTGATGGTCGCCCAGACCCTGGCCGTCGCGGCGATCCTCTTCGTCCTGCGGCCGATGCACGAGCCGATCGGCACCCAGGCCGTCGTGATCGGCGTGCTGATCCTCAACGGGTTCGCCGCGCTCGCGACCGGCCTGGTGGTCAGCGCGGCGTCGCGCAACGAGGACCAGGCGGGCAGCCTGATCCCGATCATCCTCGTGCCGCAGCTCCTGTTCGCCGGGGCGATCGTGTCGATCGCGCAGCTCGCCGCGCCCCTGAAGGTGATCTCCGGCCTCGCGTTCGCCCGCTGGGCGTTCGCGGGCACGGGCTCCGGGGTCGACATGAACGAGCGCCTGGCGCGCGACCCGATCACGCGGACGACGAACACCTACGGCACGGACTTCTTCTCGATCAGCCCGGCGCTGTCGATGGCGATCCTGCTCGCCTTCGTCGCGGCGCTCGCGGGCGTCACCGCGTGGCTCGTGAACACGCGCGGGCGCAAGGACGACCGGGCCTGAGGCCGGCACCCGGCCCTCCTGGCGGACCGCCGTGATCCGCCGGTCGGTCGTCCGACGGCCCGGCGCTCACCGTGGCCGGGTGGACGCGGGCGGCGGTCAGCCCCCGCGCTTCAGCGACCCGGCGACGCGCACCGCGGACGCCTGGGCCTCGTCCGCCGTCGGGGCGACCGCGAAGACCGACCAGCCCGGGCCCTTCGCCCCCGCGTTCTGCCGGACGGTGACGCAGGTCCGGCCCTCGGTCGTGCACCCGAGCGCGGACGGCCCGCGGGACGCGTCGTAGCGCCAGCCGGTGTTGCCGTTGCCGAGCTCGATCTGGTTGCGGCCCGTCTTCGGGATCAGGACCTTCTCGCCGCTCGTGTAGTCGACGACGATCGCCCGGCCCCCGGGACCCTTCTGCAGCACCCGGTGGAGCGTCGGATCGTCGACCTTCGACGTCCGGGGCGTCCCCCAGCCGGCCTCTGCCGCCGGGAGCGTGCCCGTCCAGCGGTTCTTCGGCGCGGTGAACGTCCGGGCGGTCGCGCCGGGCGGGAAGCTCCCGTCGGCCTCGTCCTTCGTCCCGTCGACCACGAGGTAGGCGACGGCCCCGGCGACCAGGAGGACGACGAGCACGCCGAGCAGCAGCCGGCGCCGGACGCGGCGCTCCGCGGCCCGGATCTCGTCGCGGCGCCGGGCGAGGATCGCCTCCGACGGCCCGCGGCGCTCGCCGGCCTTCGGACGGACGACCGGTGGCGGGACCACCTGCGCCGGACGCAACGGCTCCCGGGGCGCGGGGACGGGGGCGCGGGCGCGCTCGGCGAGCGGCTGGTCCTCCGCACCGTCCTCGTCGCGTCCCGCGGCGGCCGCTGCGGCACGGCGCAGCGCCGCCGGCGAGCCGGGCTTCGCGGGGACCGGCTTCCGCGGCCGGTCGTCGGGGCCCGACCCGGGCGGACCGTCGTCGTCCGCGGACGCGCCCGTGCCGGGGCCGTCCACCGCGTCGGCGGCCGCACCGCCCACGGCGGCCGCCCCACCGGCGGCGGTCGTGCGGTCCGCCGGCCGCAACGCTCCCCCGACCGGGGGCGGACCATGGTCGGGCGCGCCGTCCGCGCCTCCGACGGGCGAGGGGTCGTCCCCGTCCGGCCGGTCCGTGCCGGCGTCGACGTGCCCGTCCGCAGCGTCGGCCGGCGGCGCCGAGGCGGGACCGGCCCCGGGTGCCGCACGCGACCGCAGGACGACCTCGACGAGCGACTCCTCGGCGGGCCCGTCGGCGATCGTCGCGTCGTCGTCGCCGCCGAGCTGGGTCCCGAGCGAGACGCCCGCCACCGGGCGGGTCGACTCCACCCGCCGGAGCGCCGCGGCGGCCGCGCTCGCGAAGTCCCCCGCCGTCGGGTACCGGTCCTTCGGGTCGACCGCGAGCCCGCGGGCGATCACCGGGTCGAACGGCGAGAGGCCCTCGACCCGCAGGCTGGGGCGCGGGCGCGGGGCCCGGACGTGCGCGGCCAGGCGGGTCGCGGTCGTGCCCGTGAACGGCGGCGCGCCCGTCAGCGCGGTGAGCAGCGTCGCGGCCAGGGCGTAGACGTCCGCGCGCGCATCGGTGTCCTGCTGCTCGATCGACTCGGGCGCCAGGTAGTCGATGCTGCCGACGACCATCCCGGAGACCGTGAGGTCGTTCGAGGCGTCGATCTCCTTCGTCAGGCCGAAGTCGCCGAGCAGCGCGACGGTCCGGCCCCCGCGCTGCGCCAGCAGCACGTTGGCGGGCTTCACGTCGCGGTGCAGCACCCCGAGCTCGTGCGCGTGGTCCAGGCCGGCGGCGACCTGCTCGATCACGGCGACCGCCTCGGCGGGCGGGAGCGGGCCGCCGTGGTCGCCGATCCGCGTGCGGAGGTCGGCGCCGTCGACGTACTCCATGGCGATCCACGGGCGGTCGTCGGACTCCCCCGCGTCGTAGACCGTGACGACGTTCGGGTGGTCCAGCCGGGCGGCGAGCCGGGCCTCGCGCGCGAAGCGCCTGCGGAACGACTCCTCCTGCGCGCGCTCGACGGAGAGGACCTTGAAGGCGACCTTCCGGCCGAGCTCGACGTGCTCGGCCCGGAAGACGACGCCCATGCCGCCGCGACCGATCGGTGCGTCGATCCGGTAGCCGTCGATGAGCTCGCCAGGGCGGGGTTCGTGCGTCACGGAGAAGGCGCTCGCGGTGGGATCGCCCGCGATCGTGCGCACAGTCTGCCGCAGACGGGCGATCCGGGGTGATCGTGAACGGCGTCGCCCGGCGACTATCCTCGGCCCCGGTCGTGTCCGACTCCTCCCCGCATCCCCAGCGCGGCCTCGAGCTCGAGGCCGTCCAGCGCCACGAGCGGCTCGGCCGGCCGTTCCTCACCTTCCGCCCACCCGGCGGCGACCTGCAGATCGCGCTGCTGCCGGAGGACGCCGCGGCGCAGACGATCGGCCGCCGTGCCGGGCAGCTCGTCGCGCTGGAGTGGGACGCCCGCGTGTCCCGCGTCCACGCGCGGCTCGAGGCCCTCGCGGACTCGTGGTGGGTCGTCGACGACGGCGTCTCCACCAACGGCACGTTCGTCGGCGCGGAGCGCGTCGCGGGCCGGCGGCGCCTGGAGCACGGGGACGTCCTGGTGCTCGGCGGGTCGAGCGTGGCGTTCCACGACCCGACGCCGGCGGGCCTGTCGATGACGATCGAGGCGAGCGGGCTCCTCGCGCCGCCGACCCTGACCCCGGCCCAGCGGCGGGTGCTCGACGCGCTCTGCCGCCCGTGCCGGCCGGGCGTCGTCGCGGCGCCGGCGACGAACCAGCAGATCGCCGCGGAGCTCGTGGTCGGCGTCGACGCGGTGAAGACCCAGATGCGGAGCCTGTTCACCGCGCTGGGCGTCGGGGACCTGCCGCAGAACCAGAAGCGCGCCCGGGTGGTCGAGCGCGCGTTCGAGCTGGGCATGGTGCGGCCGGACGGCACGCCGGAGCGGGACGGGGCCTGACGGGACGGTGTGCCCGGGGCGGGACCCCCGGACGGCGGGACGGGACGGGACGGCGGGACGGCGGGACGGGACGGCGGGACGCGTGGGCGGGACACCGCCGGTGGTCAGGCGACGCGGCGCAGTCCGCCGCGGGCCTCGGGGGCGGCGCGCCGGGCCGGCGGGAACAGCGGCACGATGCCGGCGCGGAGGGCGCCGACCGCGAGGCCGGTGCGGGTGCGGACGCCGAGCGCGTCCATCGCCGTGGCGAGGTGCGACTGCACGGTGCGCGGCGAGAGGTAGAGCCGGCCGCCGATCTCGGCGTTCGTGAGGCCCTCGACGAGGAGGGTCACGACCTGGAGCTCGCGGACGGTGAGCTCCGGGACGTCCTTGAACGACGGGACGGCGGTCAGGGTGGCGGGGGCGGTGGGGGATTCGAGCGTCTGCATGGGATGCATCTCATCGCCGGGACGCCCCCGCGGACAGGCCCCAGAGGGGTGGAGCGGACCACCCCCCGGATCGCTTGAAGGCCCCGGGGGCGAGCGCCATGATGCGTCTCGTGTCCGTCCCCACCAGCCCCCGCCCAGCTCCGAGCACCGACGGGGTGCGGGCATGAGCGCCGCGTACCGGACCGGTCCGGGGGCTTCGGCGGTCCGCGCCACCATCGCCACCGTCGCCGCGCTGATGTTCGTCGTCCAGGTGGTCGCCATCGTGTCGAACGGCGACTACTGGCGGTACGCGGGCACCGGCGGCGACGTCAGCCTCGTCCTCACCGCCGTGTCGTTCCTGGTGCTCGCCGGGATCGCGGTGGCGAGCCTCGCACTGCACCGCATCACGTCGGACCTGGTCCTGCTCGCCGCGGGGGGCTGGTCGCTCGCGTGGGCCTACTCGACCGGCCCGTCGGTCCTCCCCCTCGCGCTCGACGCGGACTCCGTCGAGTGGTACGTCTGGGTCCTGGCCGGGTTCGGGCTCCTGCTCGCCATCGTCTCCGCCGCGCTCCTCCTGGTCATCATCAGCGGGCTGTCGGCCCCCCGCGAGGTCCAGGCGAGCTCCGCCGCATCCAGCGTCGGGAGCCCGACCGTCCCCCCCGGCTGGCACACCGACCCCGGCGGCGCTCCCGGCAAGGAGCGCTGGTGGGACGGCTCGACCTGGACCGACCACCTCCGCGACGCGCGATGATCCCGCCCGTCCCCCACCTCGCACCGACCAGGACCGCTCCCCGATGACCACACCGCCCGTCTCCCCCGCCGCGCCCGACGACCTTGCGCTGTCGCCGTCGGCCTGGAACGCCGTCCGCACCGCGGCCTTCGCGGGACGCCTGACGCTGCTCGTCGGAGCGTTCGTCACGCTCCTGGCCGCGTGGATCAACCGCCCGCTCGAAGGTGCGCTGGTCGGCGTCTTCATCACCCTGATGGCGCTCGGGCTCGGCGCTCTCGCCGGGCTCTCGGCCTTCACCGGTGCGCGGCGGCAGCTCGACGCCGGCGCGGCGCTGCTCGCGCTCCTGCTCGCGGGGGGCGAGGCCGTGCAGGCGTTCGGTCTCCTCGGAGAGTCCGTGGGCTTCGGCGTCAAGGAGTTCTACGTCCTGCCGTTCTTCGCCTGGATCCTGCTCCTGGCGGGCGGTCTCGCGCTCTTCGCGACCCTGATCCCGGGGCCGGTCGCGACGGCGACGCACACGATCCCCAACCCGTTCGCCCAGACCACCGGCGGCTCCTCGCCGGGCGGCCCGGCGCCCGGCGGCTACGCCCCGCCGCAGCCGCAGGGCCCGCCGCCCACGGGTGCCGGCCGGACCGGTGGCTTCGCGCCCCCGCAGACCACCGCCCCCGAGCCGACCTACGCCCCGCCGACGGACCGTCCTGCCCCGGACGACCGCCCGCCGTCGCTGTTCGAGGAGCCGGAGGGGCGTCCGGCGCCGGCGTCCGAGCCCCGCGAGGAGCCGACACCCCCGCAGTCCTCGTCGTTCGCGCGACCCGTCGCACCGGACGCGCCGCAGGAGGCACCGGACGCCCCGGCGGACGAGCCGGACGCTCCCGTCGCCGGCTCGTCCGAGCCGTCGGGGGCAGGCGAGCAGCCGACCGCCGCGGCGCCCCCCGTCGCGGAACCGTCCGCGCCCGCGCAGGACGAGCCGTCGACCGCACCGTCCGACGACCCGACGCCCGCGCCCGCCGGACCGCCCGTCGAGGAGCAGGCGCCCGCGTCCGCCCCGGCCCCGCCGTCGAAGCGCCGCGACGAGCCGGCCACGGCCCCGCACGACGAGCCCACCGCGGTCTCGCCGGCAGCGCCGGAGGACCGGCCGACCGAGACGTTCACGCCCCCGTCGAGCCGCGAGACGGCGTCGTTCGCGCCGCCCGTGCCGCGCGAGGAGCGCCGCCCGACCCCGCCGGAGCCCGAGCCCGTCCGGTCCGCGGCCGATCCCGAGCCGGGCTGGTACCCGTCGCCCGACGGCCGCACGGCCCAGTGGTGGGACGGCGGCCGCTGGTCCGGCGAGCGTCGCCCGCTGAGCGACTTCGAGGACGACGGGGGCCGTCGCGATGGCTGACCGGCGGATCGTCCTCGCGCTCGAGGAGTTCGAGGACGCCGCCGACCCGCTCGACGCCCCGACGCAGCCGCACCCGGGGCCGGACCCGCTGGACACCCCGACGCAGCCGCACCCCGGGCCGGACGCCCTCGACGACCCGGACGGATCGCCCCCGCCGGACGGCCCGGCCCTCCCGGAGGCCGCGGACGACCCTCCGCCGCCGGACCCCGCCGCGCGCCTGACCGCCGCCCCGCCCGCGAGTGCCCGTGCGCTCAGGCTCCGCCGGCCGGACGGCACCTCGTGACCGGGCGGCGGACCCGATGACGTCCCGGACCCGCTCGCCCGTCGCGGTCGGGCTGCTGGCCGGACTCGTGGTCGGCGGCGGCGCGGCCGCGGTCCTCGTCGACGGTGGCGGGGACGATGGGCCCCGCACGACCCCGACCGCCGCGCGGACGACGGAGACGACCACGGACGTCGTCCCGGCGCGGGCCACCACCCGCGCCCCCGGGACGCCCGCACGGACGACGACGGGCGACGCCCCGCCCACCACCTCGACCGCGACGACGCCCGGCACCACCACGGCCGCCGGGACGTCCTCCTCGGGCGCCCTGCGCGGCCTGACCGTCGTCGTCGACCCCGGCCACAACGGGCAGAACGCGTCGCACCCGGCGCAGATCGACCGCCAGGTCGACGTCGGCAACGGCCGCAAGGCGTGCAACACCACCGGCACCGAGAGCGTCCGCGGGCTGGCCGAGTCCCGGCTGAACCTGCTGCTCGCGAAGCACGTGCAGCGCGCGCTCGAGGCCGAGGGCGCGACCGTCCGCATGACGCGCTCGAACGACGACGGCGTCGGTCCGTGCGTCGACCGCCGCGCCCGGATCGCGAACGCCGCGAAGGCCGATGCCTCGATCTCGATCCACGGCGACGGCGGCCCGGCGTCCGGCCGCGGCTTCCACGTGATCCTCCCCGGCCGGGTCCCGCAGGTCGCCGGCCACGACCGGATCGTCGCGACGTCCGCGCAGCTGGGCCGCCAGGTCCGCCGCGCCTACCGGGAGGGCTCCGGCCTGCCGTACTCGACGTACCTCGGCAGGGCCGGCCTCGACGTCCGCACCGACCTCGGCGGGCTCAACCTCCTGAAGGTGCCGGGCGTGATGATCGAGACCGGCAACATGCGCAACGCGACCGACGCCTCCCGGATGAGCGACCCGGTGTGGCGCCGCGAGGCCGGACGCTCGATCGCGGCGGGCGTCCGAGCGTTCCTGCTGGCGCGCCGATGACCGCCGACGCCGACCGCCACGCGACCGCGGCCACGGGCACGACCCACCGGTCCGGGACGGCCCGGAGCGGCGCGGACGCCGTCGACCGCCCGCCGCGCCGCCCGGCGCCGGGGAGATAGGGTCGCCCGATGCCAGGGGACTCCGGCCGGCCGCGCCGTTTCTGGGTGCTGATCGGGATGACCGTCGCGACGGTGCTCCTCGCGGCGGTCCTCGCCGGCGTGCTGCTGCGCGGCGCGACCGACGACGGGGACGGCGACACGCGGGGCGCGGCGACCACGACGACGGCCGACGACGTGATCACGTCGGCCGACGACCCCCGCCTGCCTGCCGAGAAGCGCCGCGAGGCGTCCGCGTCGACCGGCCGGGCGACGACCCGGGAGTCCTCGACGGCACCCGCGACGTCGAGCGCCGCCGCCACGCGGACCATCCTGCGCCGCGCGGCCGCGAAGGCCGCCGCGGCCGGCGGCTCCGGCTCCGGCGCCGCGGTCGGCGTGATCGGGCCGGGCAGCGTCGCCCGCGCCGGCGACCTGCCGACCACGCACGCGTGGAGCAGCTCGAAGGTCGCGGTCCTCTCCGGCGTCCTGCGCGCCCGGCGCAAGGGCGAGCTCGGCGGCGGCACGTCGCCGACGGCCGAGGAGCGGCGCCTCGCGACCTCCGCCCTGACGGCGTCGGACAACGCCGCGGCCGAGTCGCTCTTCGGCGAGCTGACGGCGAAGTACGGCGGCGTCGACGGGGCCTCCGACGTCGTCGAGACCGCCCTGCAGGCGGGCAGCGGCAAGGCCATCCCGGTCAACCGGCGGAAGCGCGGGTCGTTCACCACGTTCGGGCAGACGGAGCTCCCGCTCGCCGACGGCGTCCGGTTCTTCGGCGGGCTCTCCGCCGGCTGCGTCCTGGACGCGGCGGACACGACGTTCGTCACCGGGCTGATGCAGCAGGTGGTGTCCGGCCAGCGCTGGGGGCTCGGCACCCCGTCGTGGGGCGCGCGCGTGGCGTTCAAGGGCGGCTGGGGTCCCGAGGACGGCGGCAGCTACGTCGCGGTGCAGTACGGGATCCTGCGGAAGGGCTCGCGCGGGGTCGCCGTCGCCGTCGCGGCGCAGCGTCCCGGGGGCCTCGAGGCGGTCACCCCGGTCCTGACGAAGATGGCGCAGGCGCTGCGCTCCGCGCTGCCGCCGTCGAAGTGGCCGAAGGTCGCCGCCGGCTGCCCCGGCGGCTGATCAGCGCGCGGCGAGCTCCGCCGCCCGGGCGAGGACCGCGTCGAGCATCGGCGGGGTCAGGCGCCCGGTGAACGTGTTCTGCTGGCTGGGATGGAACGTCCCGAGCAGGTGGACGTCGCCCAGATCGACCTCGGCACCGTGCCCGAACCGCGGCTTCGGCCGCGGGATCGGGACGCCCCGCGCGGCGAGCAGGCGCAGCGCACCGTCCCACCCGAACTGGCCGAGGCAGACGACGACCCGGACGTTCGGGAGCAGCTCGAGCTCGCGGGCCGTCCACGGCAGGCAGGCGTCGCGCTCCTGCGTCGTCGGCTTGTTCTGCGGCGGGGCGCACCGCACGACGGCGGTGATCCAGCAGTCGGTGAGCTCCAGCCCGTCGCCCGGCCGGTCCGCGTGCGCCTGGTTGGCAAAGCCGGTGCGGTGCAGCGCGGCGTAGAGGAAGTCCCCCGAGCGGTCGCCGGTGAACATCCGGCCCGTGCGGTTGGCGCCGTGCGCGGCGGGCGCGAGACCCACGAGCAGCACCCGCGCATCCGGGTCGCCGAAGGCCGGGACGGGCCGCCCCCAGTACTCCTCGTCGCGGTACGCGGCGCGCTTGACGGCCGCGACCTCCTCCCGCCAGGCGACGAGGCGGGGGCACGCGCGGCACTCCGAGACCTGCTGCTGATGGTCGGCCAGGGCCGTGTGCACCGGCCCTACGGTACCGTTCGCTCCCGTGATCGCCCCCCGTCTGGCCCTGCTCACCGTCACCGGTGCCCTCGCCGCCGCCGGGGTGACCGGCTGCGCCCAGCAGGGCGGCACGAAGGACAAGGCGTTCGACGGCGAGGCCGCGCGCGTCGCGAACACGATCCGCGCGCTCGACGACGCCTACGACGACGAGAAGCAGGACGACCCCGGCGCCGAGAAGGTCTGCCGCTCGCTGCTGTCCGCCCGCCTCGTCGCGGCCTTCGGCGGCGCGAAGGAGTGCACAAAGACGGCGAAGGCCGCGCTCGACAACGCCGACTCCACGAAGATGGACGTCCGCGACGTGAAGATCGAGGGCAACGTCGCCACCGCCCAGGTCCGCCTGAAGATCAACGACGACGAGCAGCGCGTCGACACCCTGCGGCTCGTCCAGGAGGGTCCGAACGGCGGCAAGGGCGGATCCTGGAAGTTCGACGGCAACGCCGTCGGCAAGAAGGGCTCGAAGGCCGGCCCGGCGATCGGGACGCCGGCCGTGACGACGAGCTCCGCGGCGCCGACGCCCCCGGGCGGCACGAGCACCGCGCCCGCCGCGAAGTAGGGCCGACCCCCCGCAGCGGAGCGCCGACGCCCGGCCGCCGACGAGCGTCCGCTCCCGGCGCCGGTCTCAGTCGTCGAGGAAGGTGTGGTCCTGGCCGTAGACGCGGCGGTAGTAGGCCTTGTAGTCGTCGGTGGCGACGAGCGGCTTCCACCAGTGCGGGTGGTCGCGGTACCAGTGCACCGTGGACTCCAGGCCGCCCTGATCGAAGTCCATCTTCGGCGACCAACCCGCGAGCGCCTCGAGCTTGCTGCTGTCCAGGGCGTAGCGGAAGTCGTGGCCGAGGCGGTCCTCGACGTGCCGGATCTGGTCGGTCGACGCGCCGGTCAGGCCGATGATCCAGGTGACGACGTCGAGGTTGATCTTCTCCTTCGCGCCACCGACGTTGTACGCCTGCCCGGAGACGCCGTGGGTGAGGGCGGCGTGGATGCCGGAGGCGAAGTCGTCGACGTGCAGCCACGTGCGGACCTGGTCGCCCTTGCCGTAGACCGGCAGCGGCCCGCCGTGCAAGGCGTTCAGCGTCATGACGGGGATCAGCTTCTCGGGGAACTGGCGGGGCCCGTAGCAGTTGGATCCCCGCGCGATGACGACGTCCTGCCCGTAGGTGTGGTGCGCGGCCAGGACGGTGAGGTCCGCGCCGGCCTTCGACGCGGAGTACGGCGAGGAGGGCTCGAGGGGGTGCTGTTCGGTGAAGGCGCCTTCGGTGATCGAGCCGTAGACCTCGTCGGTGGAGACCTGCAGGTAGCGGACCTCTCGGCGGCGGGCTTCCTCGACGAGGGTGTGGGTGCCCAGGGCGTTGGTGAGGACGAATGCCTGGGCGTCGAGGATCGAGCGGTCCACGTGGGTCTCGGCGGCGAAGTTGACGATCGCGTCGACGCCGGCGGTGGCCTGCTGGACGGCGTGGGGGTCCTCGATCCGGCCGACCATGAGCTCGACGTCGAGGCCTTCGACGTTCTCGCGACGGCCGGCGTAGGTCAGCGCGTCCAGCACGCGGACCTCGTCGCCCGCGGCGACCCTTTGGTGCACGAACGCCGAGCCGATGAACCCGGCACCACCACAGACGAGAAGCTTCATACGCCCGCGAACCCTACGCGAGCCACCTGTGACCGGTGGGCCGAACGGCCCGAGCGTCGGGTCCGGGGCGCGTGGCGCGCCTAGACTGCCGCGCATGCCGTGTGCACGCGGACTGCGGGTCATCGATCGCCAACGTCCGCGCCGCAGGTGGAGGGTCCGCCGGCGCTGGCTCCCGTGGCGCCGACGGGTCCGCGACATCCCCGACGTCCCGATCGACGGCGGGGACCTGGGCGACGACCCGATCAGCGCCATCATCGGCATCTTCCTGCTGATCCTCGCGATCCCCGCGATCGTGGTCACGCTGTTCCTGCTCGCCGAGCTCCTGCTGCTGCTCGTCCTGCTGCCGATCTTCGTGGTGGTCCGGCTGCTCCTCCCCGTCCCGTGGGCGATCGAGCTCTGGTCGCGCCCGGTGGAGCAGCGCTTCCTCGGCTGGCACCTCGAGCACGAGGTCCCCGTCCGCGGCTGGGCCGCCTCGCAGGCGCGCATCCGCGAGATGGCGCAGGAGATCCAGTCCGGCGAGGGACGCTACGTCCCCGTCGACGCGACGAACTCGTCGCTCCCGGCGGAGGGCGCAGGGTGGGTGCCGGGCGGTGGAGCGGGACGCCCGGCCGAGGCGTTCGGCGACGCGAACGCCGACCGCTCCGCGGACACGGCGACCGCGGCGCCGCCCGCGCCCGGCCGGGTCGACCGCACGGCATCGGACGCCGACGCGACGCCGAACCCGTTCGCCCAGCGCGACGAGCGCTGAGCGACGGGCGACCGGTCAGCCCTTCAGGCGGTTGACCTCGCCCAGGTGCCCCCGGAGCCCGTCCTGCCACGCCGGCAGGCGGGGGACGTCCCCGCGGGTGGAGACCATCACGCTCCACGGCGGACGGGGCGCGGGGCGCGGGAACGCGTCGGTGCCCACCGGAGTCGCGATGGTGCCGGTCTCCGCCAGCGCGAAGGTCTCGGACGCCAGCCCGTGCCAGGTCGTCTGCCCGGACCCGCAGAGGTGCGCGATCCCGCGGGCGTCCGACCCCGCGACCGTCACGAGCGCCGGCGCGAGGTGCCCGGTCCACGTCGGGCAGCCCTCCTGGTCGGCGACCACGGAGACCTCGTCGCGGTCGGCCGACAGCTTCAGCATCGTGTCGACGAAGTTGCCACCGCCCTGCCCGAACAGCCAGCTCGTGCGGCAGATCAGGTGGTCCGGGTTGTGCTCCGCGATCTGCCGCTCGCCCTCGAGCTTCGTCCGTCCGTAGGCGCCCTGCGGGTCGACGGGTGCGTCCTCGCGGTACGGCTCGGTCGCGTCGCCGCGGAAGACGTAGTCGGTCGACACGTGGACCAGCCGCACGCCGAGCGCGGCGGTGGCCTTCGCGAGGTTGCCGGCACCGTCGCCGTTGACCTTCAGCGCGGTCGCTTCGTGCTCCTCCGCGCCGTCGACGTCCGTGTACGCGGCGCAGTTGACGACGACGGTCGGGGATGCCTTCTCGAGCCACACCGTGGTGCTGCCCAGGTCGGTCAGGTCGAACGCGCGGCGCGGGGCCTCGACGACCTCCCAGCCGTGCACGCGCGCGACGTCGGCGACACGGTGGCCGAGCATGCCGGTCGCCCCGATCACGATCAGCCGCTTGCGGTGCGCCGCGGCGTCGGGGCCGTCGTCGTCGCTGCGGTCCAGGGCCCCCTTGTTGGGCCGGAGCACCATGTTCGGCCCGAGCCGCTGGACCCCGCGCTGCTGGGAGAAGCCCATGGCGGCTAGAGGATCTCGATCTCGGAGTTGTCGCCGACCATGAAGCGGTACGCCCGCGGGGTCCGCTCACCACGCCGCACGATCACATCACGCCCCAGCAGCGACGACTCGATCCGGCCCTCCAGCCCGATCAGCTTCGCCCGCTCCAACAAGATCGAGTGCTCCACCTCCGACCGCTCCACCACCGCATCCCTGGCGATCGCGGAATACGGGCCGACGTACGAATCCTCGATCACCGCGTCATGACCGATCACGACCGGACCACGCACCACCGACCGCACGATCCTCGCACCGGGCTCGATGATCACCCTGCCCTCGACCTGGGAGTGCTCATCGATCTCCCCGTCCACGCGGCGTTCGATCGTCTCGAGGATCAGCCGGTTGGCCTCCAGCATGTCCGCGAGCTTGCCGGTGTCCTTCCACCACCCGTGCACCACGTGCGGCTCGACCCGATCACCCTGATCGACCTGCCACTGGATCGCATCCGTGATCTCGAGCTCCCCACGCGGCGACGGCTCGATCGCCTTCGCCGCCTCCAGGATCCGCTTCGTGAACAGGTACACCCCGACGAGCGCCAGATCGCTCTTGGGCTCCTTCGGCTTCTCCACCAACCGCGCGACGCGACCGTCCTGCAGTTCCGCGACACCGTAGGACGTCGGGTCGTCGACGGGCTGCAACAGGATCATCGCGTCCGGCGCATTCTGCTCGAACTGCTGCACCAGCTCCGAGATGCCGCCCTGCAACAGGTTGTCCCCGAGATACATCACGAACGACGACTCGCCCAGGAACGGCTCGGCCGTCAGCACCGCATGTGCGAGGCCGTCGGGGGAGGTCTGGTCGATGTAGGTGATCTGCGCCCCGAACTGCGACCCGTCGCCGGCGACCTCACGGATCTCGCCCCCGGTCTCGGGGTTGAGGATGATCCCGATCTCCGTGATCCCGGCCTGCACCATCGACCGGATCCCGTAGAACAGCACCGGCTGGTTGGCCACCGGCACCAGCTGCTTCGCCGACGTGTGCGTGATCGGCCGCAACCGCGTCCCACGACCGCCCGACAGGATCAGACCCTTCAGATGCGCCATTGCGGCCGGAGGCTATAGGGCGTGCGCCCCGCGCCCCGGCGGTGGTGCGCACACAGGGGCCGATCGGACGGGGGGGCAGGGTGACGGTGTGCGCCCGGCCGGGGGCCACCCCGGCCGGAGGCGCCGGACCGTCGGCGCGCGGCCGGACGGTCCGCCGGCGCCTCAGCGCTGGCGCAGCGGACCCTCGACCGTCACGGTCGCCAGGCCGCTGGTGCTCGGCGCGGCCGACCGCGTCCCCTTGAACGCGGCGCGTGCGCGCCACTTGCCGGTGCTCGGCGGCGTGAAGCCGAAGCCGCCGCGCCCGTTCGAGACGCGGGTCCGGACGGTCCGGTCGAACTGCCAGCCCTCGAGCGGGTCGAAGCGCTCGATCGTGACGGCCACCGGTCCGGAGACGCGCGGGCTCGTGCGCAGGCCGACGCGGGTGGTGGAGCCGGGACTGATGCTCGCCCGCTTCCTGCCGCCGAACGCGATCGAGGTGCGGGTGATCGTCCGCGTGGCGCGGGTCAGCCGGTAGCGGCCGCGAGCACCAGCGGGGGCGGAGACCGCGAGGAAGTACCGGCCGCGCTTGATGTCGCGCTCGATCGTGCCGTCGTCCTGGCTCGTGTCGAGCGTCCCGCCGTTCGCCGTCAGGAGCCGGAGCTGGAAGCCGCGGCCGCCCGCGAGGGTGAGGTTCAGCGCGCTGCGGCGCGTCACGTCGAAGCGGAAGAGGTCGACCACGTCGACGCCCGTGGCGTCGAGCGAGCCGCGGACGGTCTCGAAGTTCGAGAGCCGGATGCCCGGCGACGCGTCGTCGGGTCCGGAGGCGGCGAGCTGGAGGTGGTAGCGCTGCGGTCCGATCGTCTTCGGCCGCGCGGTGACGAGGAAGCTGTACCGACCGCCCTCACCCGCTCCCGGGGCGATGACGGCGTAGCCGCCGCAGCGCAGGGTGCGGACCGGGCGCGCCTCGTCGAAGTCCTTCGTCCCGGGGCCGAAGACCTGGAGCTCGACGCAGCCGTCGTCGCCGGCCGCGGTGTCCGAGGGCGAGAGGTTGATGCGGTACCGGCCGCCCTGGCGGAGGCTCGCGGACCAGGCGTCGCTCTGGTCCTGGACCTGGTCCAGCGTGCGCGACACGCCGGCCTTCGGGAGCTGCGGACCGGGCGCCGTCGGGGGCGGGGTCGGCACGAAGACGTCGAGCGAGAACGTGCCGGCGACGGAGTTCAGGCGCTGGCCGACGCGGATCAGGTAGCGGCCGTCCTTCGCGGCCTTGAACGAGAGCTCGGCGCGGCCCTTGTCGTCGGAGCTCTCGCAGTCGACCGCGGCGAGCTGTGAGCGGGTGCGACGGAAGACCTCGACGGTGGCGTCGAGGTCGCCTTGGGCGGCGAGGCGGACGGTGATCGTCTTCGCCTCCGCGGCCGTCAGCTCGTAGTAGACGGACCCCTTGAGCGGCTGACAGCCGCCGAGCTCGTCGGTCTCGAGCGTGGAGTCGACCGTCGTGCCGGTGACGCTCGCCGGCGTCGAGAGCTCGCGCGGGGCGGTGCGCGCGTCGTTGGACGGTGGCGCGGCGGAGGCGGTGGCCGGGAGCGCGAGCACTCCCAGGAGCAGCAGGGGCAGGGTTCGACGCACGGGGGCCTCTCGGTCGGGACGGGCCGGTCGCCGGGGCGACCGACGTCCCGAACCTACACCCGGGGTCGAGGGTCGTCGCCCGATTGGCGCGTCGGCGCTTTCCGGCCTCCGCACGGGTGCCCCGGTCCTCGCCGAACCCCGGACACGACCCCGACCCGGGACGCCCGGGGCGGGGCCCGGTCCTAGTACACCCCGGCGGCGAGCTTGCGGTGGTCCCAGGTGGAGCGGCGCTGCTCGACGAACTCGAAGCCGACCCGTTTGCTCGCCTGGGCCTCGACCATCGCGGCCGCGCCGTCGGGGAGCGGGGTGTCGCCGTCCATGCCCGGCGTGTAGCGCCGCAGGATCTCGGTGCCGAGCGGCTTGAGGACCTCGAGGTCGTGGTGCAGGACGACCTCGCACTCGAACATCACGCCGCGCAGCTGGTCGTACGTCTGCCCGGCCTCGACCTGCAGCGTCGCCCGCGGGTCGCGCTCCAGGTTCACGGCCTTCTGCGACTTGGCGAACGTCCAGGCCCACAGGCGGCCGTCGCGGACGACGTACCAGAGCGGCATCAGGTGCGGCCAGCCCCGCGGGCCCTGGGTCGCGCACACGACGGTGCGCTCCTCCTCGAGGAAGGCGAGGGCCTCCTCGTCGGTCATCGTGATCGCGTCGCGGCGGCTCATGGGGGCGACGCTAGTCGATCCGCGTCGTCGTCCCGGGGCCTCGGGGGTGCGCGTTTCGTAGATCGGGACGGATCAGCAGGGCGCCGGCGGACGGAGCCCGTCGAGGAACGCCTCGAGGATCGGCTCGACGTGCCCGGGGTCGCCGTCGATCCGCGCGATCGCGACGACGGCCTCGAGGAGCTGCTCGAGGCTCAGGTCGTCGCGGACGTCTCCCGCGCTCCGCGCCGCGTCGAGGAGCGGCCCGCCGGCGGCCATGACCCGCGGCCGGCCGCTGTGGACCACCGGGTTGTGCTCGTCCGTGCGGGCCAGGAGCTCGTTGCCGACGTGGCGCTTGCTCCGGTAGAAGGCGAAGAAGCGCCGCAGCCATGCGGTGAGGGCCTCGCCGGGCGTGGCCGCACCCCCCGCCTCCGCGGCCGCGCAGACCGCGTCGACGTCGTCCGTGTAGACGGCCTCGAGGAGCTCCCGGCGCCCCGGGAAGTTGCGGTAGAGCGTCGCCATCCCGACGCCCGCTCGGCGCGCGATCTCGGCCATCGAGACCTCGGCCCCGGGGTCGGCGAACGCCTCGCGGGCGGTGACGAGCAGCTTCTCGCGGTTGCGCTCGGCGTCGGCCCGGCGGGCAGGGGTCTTCGGGGTCGGGGCGGCCATGATCGTCAAAACGGATAACCAATCCGGTACGCTTTCCGGACTGCCTCTCCGCTTCACCGCGGATCGTACCCGACCAGCCGGCCTCCCCGGCGATCCGAAGGACCACCCATGACCACGCAGGACCCCACGACGACCACCGCCGACACCCACGCGGGCCCCGTGGCCCCCGGCCCCGACACCGTCGCCGACCTGATCACCGCCCCGGTGGTCTCCGTCGCGCCGGTCGTCCTGCCCGCCCCCGACCGCGGCGAGGACCTGGCCGTGCGGATCACGGCCCCCGTGGCCGGCGACGCCCTCCCCGTGCTCCTGTTCTCCCACGGCTTCGGGCTCTCGCTCGACGGCTACGCCCCGCTCGTGAACGCCTGGGCGGCGGCCGGGTTCGTCGTCCTGCAGACCACGCACCTCGACTCCCGCCGGCTCGGCATCACGCCCGACGATCCGCGGTACGGCGACATCTGGCGCTTCCGCATCGCCGACCTGCGACGGATGCTCGACGAGCTCGGCGTCCTGGTCGCCGCCGTTCCCGGGCTGGCCGGCCGGGTCGACGGCGACCGCGTCGCCGTGGCCGGCCACTCGTTCGGCGGGCAGACCGCGGGCGCCCTGCTCGGCGCGCGCGTCCTCGACGCCGACGGCCGCCCGGGCGAGGACCTCTCGGACCCGCGGATCAGCGCGGGCGTGCTGCTCGCGACGGCGGGGACCGGCGACGACCTCGCGCCGTTCGCACGGGAGCACTTCCCGTTCATGAACCCGGGTTTCGACACCCTGACGCCGCGGACCCTCGTCGTCACGGGCGACCGCGACGACTCCCCGCTGTCCGCCCGCGGCCCGGAGTGGATGACCGACGCCTACACCCGCAGCCCGGGTGCCGAGCACCTCCTGACCATCGCCGGCGGCGAGCACCTGCTCGGCGGCATCTCGGGCTACGAGGCCGCGGAGACCACCGACGAGCATCCCGGCCGCGTGGCCGTGATCCGGCGGGCGACGGCGGCCTGGCTCCGCGCGGCGCTGAAGGTCGACGACGCCGACTGGCGGGCGGTGCGCACAGACCTCGAGGGTGGGACGGAGCCGCTCGGGCGCCTGGAGTCGAAGGCGGGCTGACCCCCTCACGAGGGCGACCGGCGAGGACGCGGATACCGACCACGGGCATCCGTCCGCGCGTGTGCCCGCACGCCCGCGGGGTAGCGACCGGGTCCTGTCCGCCGGAGCCCGGCGGGCCGGACGACGCCGCACGGCCGTGGAGGACGACTCCGGGTCGTGGACGACGACCGGCCCCACGCCGCGCTCTGGCGCCCTCACCCCGAACACCGGAGGACCCTCATGTCCGACGCCCCGAACCCGCCGAACGACGGCACCCCCGACGACCGCGACGTCCTGACCACGCGCCAGGGTCACCCGGTCTCCGACAACCAGAACTCGCGCACCGTCGGCGACCGCGGCCCGGCGACGCTCGAGAACTACCAGCTGCTCGAGAAGCTGGCCCACTTCGACCGCGAGCGGATCCCCGAGCGCGTCGTGCACGCGCGCGGCGCGACGGCCTTCGGACGCTTCGAGTCCTACGGGAAGGTCGGCGACGAGCCGACCCAGCAGTACACCCGGGCGAAGGTCCTGCAGGAGGGCGGCTCCTGCGAGGTCGCCGTCCGCTTCTCGACCGTCGCCGGCGGCCGGGACTCGTCCGAGGCCGTCCGCGATCCGCGCGGCTTCGCGGTGAAGTTCTACACCGAGGACGGCAACTGGGACCTCGTCGGCAACAACCTCGGCGTCTTCTTCATCCGGGACTCGATCAAGTTCCCCGACTTCATCCACTCGCAGAAGCCCGACCCGGTGACGTTCGAGCGCCAGGTCGCCAACCGGGTCTTCGACTTCGCGTCCCAGACGCCGGAGTCGCTGCACATGTTCTCGCTCGTCTTCAGCCCGCGCGGGATCCCGTCGAGCTACCGCCACCAGCAGGGCTTCGGCGTCAACACGTACCGCTGGGTCAACGCCGCGGGCGAGACGAAGCTCGTGAAGTACCACTGGATCCCCGAGCAGACCGTCGAGAGCTGGACCGAGGACGACGCCGCCGTCGCCCAGGGCGAGGAGCTCGGCGTCCACACGAAGGACCTCTACGCCGCGATCGACGCCGGCGACTTCCCGGCCTGGGAGCTCCGCGTCCAGCTGATGGACGACCACGACCACCCCGAGCTCGACTGGGACCCGCTCGACGACACGAAGACGTGGCCCGAGAACGAGTTCCCGGTGCTGCCCGTCGGCCGGATGGTGCTGGACCGCCGGCCCGACAATTTCTTCGCGGAGAGCGAGCAGATCTCGTTCGGGACCGGCGTCCTCGTCGACGGCCTCGACTTCTCCGAGGACAAGATGCTCGTCGGCCGGACGTTCTCCTACTCCGACACGCAGCGACACCGCGTCGGCCCGAACTACCTCCAGCTCCCGGTCAACGCGCCGAAGGGCGTCACCGGCGGGGTGCGCACGAACCAGCGCGACGGGCCGATGGCCTACGACCAGGGCGACGGTGGCGGCAAGCAGACGGTGAACTACGAGCCGTCGATCCTCGGCGGCCCGCAGGAGGCGCCGAAGCCTCCGGTGGAGCAGCAGGGCGCCGTGCACGAAGGGACGATCGTCCGGCGGCAGCTCCCGCGGACCGACGACTACACGCAGCCCGGGCAGCGGTACCAGCTCTCGGAGCAGTGGGAGAAGGACGACCTCGTCGAGAACCTCACGAGCAAGCTGTCGGAGTGCGACCGCCCGATCCAGGAGCGCATGGTCTGGCACCTCCTGCTCGCCGACGACGAGCTCGGCTCCCGCGTCGGCGACGGCATCGGGATCGGCGTGGGCGACGTCGAGCACCTGCAGCCGCTGCCCTCGCAGGGCTGGGGCGAGAAGGAGCAGGCCCGCCTCGACAACCTGGGGAACAACGGCCCGCGCGACGTCTCGGGCCTGACGATGACCCACTGCGTCCCGAACCACCGGAAGAACCTGGTGGACGAGGGCGTGGCGGCGGACTGAGCGCTCGACCGTCGGCGACGCGAGTCGACGGTGCGGTGGCCCGCGCCAGATCGGCGCCGCGAGGCCGGACCGGCGAACCGGGCGGGCCGCCGACCACCGGCCGCGCCCCGTCGCCCCCTCAGCCGACCGCGAACCCCGCGACCAGGTCCGCCGTCGCCCGCGGCTGCTCCAGGCCGACGAAGGCCCCGGCGTCCCGGATCACCGCGGTCCGGGCGTCGGGGAGGATCTCCTGCAGACGGCGGGCGTGGCGGAGCGGGAACCACGCCTGCTCCGGCGCCCAGGCGAGCAGCACCGGGCGGTCGAACGCCGTCAGGCGCTCCTCCGCGGCGGTCAGCCGGCGCGACGAGATGCCGCGCAGGAAGCCGACGACGTCGCGCTGGACGCCCCGGTCCGCGGCCGCCGGGGCGAGCCACGCGTCCAGCAGCGCGGCGTCGATCCGCCGATGGGTCAGTCCGCCGTAGACCATCGGCAGCTGCCGGACGACGTCCAGCCTCGTGGCGGCGAGCACCGGGCCGATGACGCCCGGGATCCGCGCGAGCACCTGATAGGCGCGGAACGCCGGCGGCAGGAAGTGGTCGAAGCAGTCGCACGGGGTGAGCACGACGCGCGAGGCCCGCGCCATCCCCCGGTCCATCCAGAGCTGCGTGATCGCCCCGCCGGAGTCGTTGGCGACGACCGTCACGTCGGCGAGGTCGAGTGCGACCGTCAGATCCTCGAGGAGGTCCGCGATCCCCTCCGGCGCACGGTCGGCGCCCTCGGCCAACGCGTGCCGGTGCGACCCGAGCGGCAGGTCCGGCAGGACGCAGCGGAAGCGGTCGGCCAGCGCCGCCGCGACGCCGTCCCAGACGCGCCCGTCGACGAGCAGCCCGTGGACGAAGAGCAGCGTCGGGCCGGTGCCGACCTCGCGGACGCGGACGGTGCCCTGCCGGAGAGCGACCTCCCGGACCGTCACGCCGGTGAGCTCCGGGACGGTGAGCGGCGCGTCGTGGCGGGCGCGCCGGCGGGCGGTGCGCCGGGCCCGATACCGCGGGTCGGTTGCCGGGACCGCCGGGAGGTCCGCGGGCGCGGCGGCGCGGCGCGCCCGGACGACGGACGGGGCCGCCGTGCCGACGGAGGACCGCTCCGCCGACGAGGAGGTCGCGGGCCTGGCGTCGCCGCCGGTGGGACGGGCACCCCCGCCGACGGACCGGGGATCGTGGGTGGCGGGCGCGGGATCGAGCATGATGGTGGTCCTCGTCGATGTTCCGTACAGGCAGTACGCAACTTACGTACAGGCAGTATGTATGTCAAATGGATCCCGTCAGGCCCAGCGCTCCGAGGCCACCCGCCGCAAGCTCGTCGACGCCGGACGACGGCTGTTCGCGGACCGCGGGTTCGCTGCCGTCGGCACGGAGGAGCTCGTCCGCGAGGCCGGGGTCACGCGCGGCGCGCTCTACCACCAGTTCGCCGACAAGGCCGACCTGCTGGAGGCGATCGTCGACGAGATCGACGGCGAGCTCACGCAGGCGATCGCCGCCGGCGCGATGACCGACGCCACCGGCCCGGTCGAGGCCCTGCGGGCCGGCGCGGTCGCGTTCCTGGAGGCCGTCACGGCCCCCGACGTCCACCGGATCGTCCTCGTCGACGCGCTCCCGGTCCTCGGCTGGGAGCGCTGGCGGGCGATCGGCCTGCGCCACGGGCTCGGCCTGATCGAGGCCGCGCTGGCCGGCGGTATGGAGGCCGGCGCGATCCGCCGCGCCCCGACCCGCCCGCTCGCCCACGTCCTGCTGGGCGCGCTGGACGAGGCGGCCCTCTACGTCGTCGCGGCGGAGGACCAGCAGACCGCCCGGGCCGAGATGCTCGAGGTCCTGGACGGCCTGCTCGAGGGCCTCCGGGCCTGAGCGCCCGGCGCCGCGTTCACGCACCGGAGCGGGTGTCACCGTCCCGGGTGCCATGGATCGCCTCGGAGATCCGGCGCTGCACGGCCCGGAGGAGCACGACGCTCTGCTCGTCGGTGAACGGCGTCACGATCGACCACTCGATCCCGGCCCCGAGACGGTCGCTCGCGAAGCCGAGCTCCGTGGCGACGAGCGCCCGGCGCCAGTCCTCGGCGGTGAGTGCATCGCCCCGGCCGAGCCCGTCGCGGAGCCGGTCGTTCCCGGTGTCCATCTCCGCGACGTCCGCGTACCCCACGACACGGGCCACCGCGTCGGTCGGGGCGGTCGGTCCACCCCAGACCGCGAGCCCTTGCAGGAGGAACGCGCGCTCGTCTGCGGTCAGGCGGACGACGATCAGGACCATCGGGCGAACGTACCGCGACCCACGGGCACGGACCTGATCAGCGCGCGAACAGGTCCTCGGCCACGCGCCGGACGGCGTCCCGCGCGTCGCCCGGCTCGAGCACCACGAGGTCGCCGATCTCGGTCAGGACCTCGCGGACGAGCCAGTCGGCGCCGGCGAACGCGATCTCGGTGACGAGCGCCCCGTCCCCGAGCTCCTCGGCGATCGTGCGGCGCTCGCGCTCCCAGCGGGCGCGGTCCGGGCTGACCCAGACGCGGGCGCTGCGGGAGGCCGGGAGCTCGCCGGTGCGCGGCCAGCCCGCGACCTCGGCGGCCGGATCGACCTCGGGGCGGCGCTCGAACGTCTGCTCCAGCACGTGCGCGTGGCGGATGCGGTCCAGGCGGAAGTGGCGGACGTCGTCGCGCGCCGGGTCGAAGGCGGCGACGTACCAGCCCTCGCGCCCGTTGATGAGCGCGTACGGCTCGACGGTGCGGTGCGAGAACTCGTCCTCGTTGGGCTTGTAGTAGTCCAGCTCGACCAGGCGGCGGTCGTGCGCGGCGCGGGAGATCAGGCGCGAGAGGTCGCGGTCGTCGCCGCCGCCGTGGGCGACCTGCAGCCCGTGCTCGAGCGGGTCCTCGCCCAGCGCGTCGACGACCTTGCGGCGGACGTCGCCGAGCGTGCCGTCCGGGAAGTGGTCGCCGATCAGGTCGATCGCGGCGACGAGCGCCTTGGCCTCGACCGGCAACAGCCGGGCGGGGCGGGCGAAGTGGTCCGAGTACGGCTCGGGGTCGACGTCGAGCCAGCCGTCCGCCGCGATCTCGGCGTAGAGCACGTACGAGCCGCCGCCGAAGTTCACGACGTTGAGGACGTTGATGTCGTCGCGGAGCTCGGCCTCCGACACGTTCAGGCGCGCCAGGAGCTCCTTGACCTCGAGCCGCTCCGTCGCGCGACCGGCGTGGATGAGGATCGATGCGAGCGTGACGAGGCGGGCGAACCGCTCCGGGCGGATGACGCCGTCGCGGGTCGGCGGGGCGTCGGCACCCGGGTCCTCGACGGGCTCGACCAGCCGGCCCTCGGCGGGTGTGAAGGGTCCGGTGTGGCGGTCGCGGACGAGCGCGACCCGCGCCCGGTACTCGTCCCGCAGGGCGGCGGGCTCGAGGATCTCGGCATGCTCGCCGATCCGCATGACCCAGCCCAGCAGCGCGCGCTCGACCCCGTAGTCGGTGACGAAGACGACGTCGGCCGGCGGACCGGACGCGGCCTGCGCCGTGGCCGCAGCCGCCGCGGGGGACGCACCGGCGCCCGTGGCGGACACGGCCCCGCCGCCCGGCGTCTCCGACGACCCGTGCGTCGGCGACCCGAGGTCGATCGCGGCGCCGTCGAGCGTCTCGAACCGGCCCTGGCGGCCGTGCGCGCGCTGGACCTGCCACGCGATGCGCCCCGCGATCCGGATGCGGGCGGTGCCGACGGCCTCGGACATCTGCCAGTCGGCGCGGTCGCCGTACGGGCGCGGATCGAAGTCGTCCGGGCGCCGGAAGTCGTGCTCCGCCTTCGTCGCGTAGGCGACCTTGTCGCGGATGCGCGAGAGCCGGAAGACGCGCAGGCCGCCCTTCTCGTGGTCGCGGCCCAGCAGGTAGAACTGGCCGCCGCGGAAGAGCAGGTGGTACGGGTCGACCTTGCGGGACTCCGTCACGTCGCGGTGCAGCGAGTGGTACTCGAAGACGATCGTCTTGTTCCGGAAGATCGCGGACTCGACCTTCGCCAGGCGCTGCGACGGGTCGCGCCCCGCGACCCCGGCGGTGACGCCGAGGCCGACCAGGCGGGCGGCGGGCTCCGTCAGCGGTGACGGGCGGCCCCAGGAGAGCTGCTGGAGCGCCAGGCGCAGCGGCTCGGCGTAGGCGAACTCGCCGTCGAGCAGGCTGAGCGCGAGCTGCAACGACGCGAGCTCCTCGTCGGAGAACGCGATCGGCGGCAGGTGGAAGTTCTCCGAGCGCAGCGAGTAGTGCTCCTGCTCGGCGCCGCCGTCGCCCGGACGCTCGATCGTCAGCTGGATGCCGAGGGACTCGAGCTCGGCCCGGTCCGCGTAGAAGCGCCGCGCGAACGCGTCCTCGTTCATCCCGCTGTAGCCCTCGACGTCACGACGGATCTCCGGCGCCGTGACCGGGCGGCGCTCCGCCATGAGGTACGAGATCAGCGAGAGCTGCCTGATCAGCTTCTCGGTGTCCTTCGCCATCGTCCGGGCACTGTACGGCGCGGAGGGCCCCGGCGCAGGGCGGATGGTGTCCCGGTCCCCCTGTGCGGGAGGTTCGTGACAGGGCGACGCACGCCCGACGGTGTCAGCCCCCGGATCGGGGCGACGGGCTCAGGCCGCGTGGAGGTCCATGCCGGACGGGATCGAGGACCCCGGGCCCATGATCGACGTCTGGTCGCCGCCGATCCGGGGCGGCGCAGCGGCGTCGGTCCCGGCCTCCGCCGCGGCGGGCGGCGGGTCGGGCGCGGCCTCGTGGTCGCCCCCGCGCGCCGGCCCGAAGAACGCCGCGCCGCTCAGCGCGCGGTCGAACGCGGACCACGACTCGCCCGGTCCCATGCCGCGCTCGAGGCGGTCCAGGCTGCCCATCCGCGCGGCCAGGTCGTCGGCCTGGTGCACGAGGATCGCCTCGCGGGTCGCCGGCACGACGGGGCTGCCGTACTCGAGCTTGCCGTGGTGGCTGAGCACGATGTGCCGGATCGAGCGCGCGGTCTCCGGCGGGAAGCCCTCGATCGCGCCGACGACCCGGCGGACGATCTCGTAGCCGATGATGATGTGCCCCTCGAGCCGCCCGACGTCCGTGAGGTCCGGGGACACCGGATCCGCCGTGTACGTGTGGGCCTTGCCGATGTCGTGCAGGATCGCGCCGGCCACCGCGACGTCGCGGTCGACCGGGGCGAAGGTCGGGGCCAGGGCCTCGACGGACTCCGCGACCCGCAGCGTGTGGTCCAGCAGGCCGTGCGGGTACGCCTCGTGGAAGTGCTTGGCCGCCGGCGCGGCGCGGAACCGCGGCCAGAACGCGCCCATCGGGTCGAAGACGCGGTCCAGCAGGCGCCGGAGCCATGGATCGGTGGTGCGCTCGATCAGGGCGAAGAACCGGCGCTCCAGCTCGGCGACGGGCTGCGACGGGCCCTCCACCAGGGTCGAGAGGTCGACGGCCTCCTGCGCGATGGCCTCGACGCGGTCGATCGCGATCTGCCGACCGAACCGCTCGTGGACCTCGAAGCGCCCGACCACCCGGACCGCGCTGCCGCGGACCGCGACCTCGGCGACCGCCGCGGCGTCCTCCCAGATCATCGCGGTCACGCTGCCCGAGCGGTCCGCGAGCTCCAGGCGGAGGAACTGGTCGTCGCCGCCGCGCTTCGTGCGCAGGTCGGCACCACGGACGAGGAGCACCTGGTCCACGGACGATCCGTGGTCGAGCTCACGCAGTTCCATGGCTGCAACGCTACGACCGCGCCCGGATGACAACGCCAACGAACGTCCACGTACCGATGTACACACGCGATCGTGTGTGCGAACGCTCCGATCCGGGAACACATGAGCTCCATGTGTCCCGCCGCAGCAGGTAGCGTCACACGATGAATCCGCGTCCAGCGATCTCGGAGCGCTCCACCGTCGTGGCGGGCTTCCGCACGCGCGTCCTGGAGGTCGGGACCGGCCTCCCGGCGGGCAGCGGCGGCGCCCCGATCCTCCTGCTGCACGGGTACTCCGACTCGGCCGACACCTGGCGCCGGGTCCTGCGCCTGCTCGCCGACCGCGGGCAGCGGGCCGCCGCGGTCGACCTGCCGGGCTTCGGCCACGCCGACCGCCTGCTCCCGGACGAGCCCATGCTCGAGCAGTACGTCCGCGTCGTGCACGCGGCGTCACGGATGCTGTGGGGCGACGAGGCCCCGATCCTCGCGGGCAACTCCATGGGCGGCGCCGTCGCGCTGCGGTGCGCCGAGGAGCTGCCGTCGCCCGCCGGCGTCGTGCCGATCGGCCCCGCCGGCTTCGACCATCCGGGCTGGTTCCGGGTGATCGAGCAGCAGCCGCTCCTGCGCTGGGCGCTGAACGACGCGATGCCCGTCCCGGGCCCGGTCCTGCGCACGATCACGGCACGCGTCTTCAAGCAGCTCGCCTACGGCGACCCGTCGCTCGCGCGGCGCGAGGACCTGGAGGCGTTCGCGAGCCACTTCAAGAGCGCACGGGACATCCGCCGCCTGCTGGCCACCGGGCGGCGCCTGAAGGGCGAGCTCGTCGCCCCGTTCCACCTGGACCGCGTCACCTGCCCGGTGCTCCTCGTCTGGGGCGAGCGCGACCGCATGGTCACCTGCCGCGGGTCCCGCCACCTGCTCGCCGCGCTGCCGGACGCCAGGTACGAGCGCCTCGCCCGCGTCGGGCACTGCCCGCAGCTCGAGGTCCCCGAGCTCGTCTGCGACCTGCTGACCGGATTCCGGTGCGCCCTGCGGGCCGAGGACTGGGACGCCGCGCCGGTCGGGCACGAGGTCCAGGAGCTCGTCGCGGCCTGAGGCCCGCCGGTCCCGTGGCCCACGGGCACGGGACCGGGCCCCGCCTTCCGGCGGACGCCGTCCGCCGGCGCACGGCGTCTTGCACCCGGCTCGGCGTCCGGAGGGCCGACCTACGATGCAGTGATGCCGTCGTACTCCCTCCGCGTGGCCCCCGCCGCGCGCACCGTCCTGCTGGGCGCGCTGGTCGCGTCCGCCGTCGTCCCCGCTTCAGCGTCCGCCGCGAAGGCCCAGGCGACCACGGCCGTCCCGGCGACCACGACCACCGCCCCCGCCACGCCGACGACGCCCGCCGACCCGGCGCGCCCCGTCGTCGCCGCCGGCGTGAAGTTCGGCGACGTCGACCTGTCGGGCCTCACGCAGACGAAGGCCAAGGCGCGGCTCCGCAGCACGCTGGAGGCGAAGGCCCCGTCCAACGCGTCCGTCGCGCTCACCGTCGCGGGCCGCCCGCACACGCTCAAGATGAGCACCATCACGTACCGCTTCGACCTCGAGGCGATCTCGCAGGCCGCCGCGAAGGCCGCCCCGAACACGTCGCTCCCGGTCGTCGCGACCTGGAGCAAGGGCAAGCTCGCCCGCTGGTACCGCTCGATCTCTTCGATGCAGAAGTCCTCGCGCAACGCGACGATCAAGATCGGCATCACGAAGCAGCGCGTCACCGGCTCCCGCAACGGCTGGAAGCTCGACCGCGGCAAGCTCGAGTCCCTCGTCGACGGCGTCCTGAAGGACCCGACGAAGCCGCGCGCGCTGAAGCTCTCCGTGGTCCGCACGACCGCGTCGGTCACCGTCGCGGGCCTGAAGCGCCAGTACGCGACGCTGATCACGGTCGACCGCCCGACCTTCCGCCTGCGGGTCTTCAAGCGCCTGAAGCTGTCGAAGACCTACAAGATCGCCGTCGGCTCCGAGGGCCACACGACCCCGGCCGGCATGTACTCGATCACCTCGAAGCAGGTGAATCCCGCCTGGCACGTGCCGAACTCCGCCTGGGCCGGCTCGCTCGCCGGTCAGGTGATCCCGGGCGGCGCGCCGAACAACCCGCTGAAGGCCCGCTGGCTCGGCCTCCGCGACGGCATCGGCATCCACGGAACGTCGGAGGCCTGGTCGATCGGCACCCGCGCGTCGCACGGCTGCCTGCGGATGCACCCGTCCGACGTCATCGACCTCTACGGGCGCATCCCGATGGGGACCCCGGTCAAGATCCGCTGAGGGGACGCGGGGCGCGCCGAGCGCCGGTCCGGCGGCACGCCGGGACCGGGGTGGGCCCCGACCCGCCGGGCCGACCCCGTCGGTCCGGGCCTCGCGGGGCCGGTGCTCGTCCTCGAGCTACTTGCCGAGCGTGTTCTTGAGCATGAAGCCCGAGATCGCCGCCAGCACGAGCAGCACGACGCCGATGCCCGGCGACACGAACAGCAGCACGATGCCGCCGACGCCGAGCCCGCCGGTCGCGACGGTGAGCTTGAACGCGCGGTCGACCTTCTGACTGCGGCTGAGGTTGCGGCCCGAACGGCGCTGGAGATCGCTCATCCCTCCATGGTAGATCGGACGGGCGCCCACCGGGACCGTTCGTGGCGCGTGGACGCTCGCCCGGGCGACGGGATCGGGCGTCGACCCCGTCCGGCGGGCCACCACGCCGACGGCGGGGCGCCTACGCTGGAGGGCGACCCATGGAGTCGCTGCGCATCAACGGCGGCACGCGGATCCCGCTGAGCGACCTCGTGATCCGCGCGAGCCGCTCGTCGGGACCCGGCGGCCAGCACGCGAACATGACCTCGTCGCGGATCGAGGTCTCGTTCGACGTGCGCGCGAGCAGCGCCCTGTCGCCCGGGCAGCGGGCGCTGGTGCTGGAGCGCGTCGGCCCGGTCGTCCGGGCGGTCTCGCAGGACGCCCGCAGCCAGAGCCGCAACCGCGACCTCGCCCTCGAGCGCCTGGCCGACCGGATTCGCGAGGCGATCCACGTCGACCCGACCCGGCGCGCCACCAAGCCGTCGCGCAGCGCCAAGCGCAAGCGCGTCGAGTCGAAGGTCAAGCGCGGGCAGGTCAAGAAGGAGCGGCGCCGGCCCAAGGGCGACTGGTAGCCCGGGCAGTCGCCGCCGCGCGCGGCGCCTACGCCCAGCCGGCGCCCAGCGCCCGACCGAGCGCCGCGGCCGCGAGGCCCAGGGCGAGGCTGACCAGGACGTTGGCGACCGCGACGCCGGCCAGGCGGGCCGAGGCCGCGTTCACCGTGTCGAGCATCCAGGTCGAGAACGTGGTGTAGGCGCCGATCAGCGCGGTGCCGACGATCAGCGACGCGTCGTGCGGGAGGGCCAGGCCGGAGACGAGGCCGAGCAGCAGCGCGCCGGAGACGTTGACCACGAGGATGCCGCGCGGGAACGACGCTCCCGGCACGCGGGCCCGGACCGCCTCGTCGACCAGGAAGCGCAGGACGGACCCGACGCCACCGGCGAGCGCCACGCCGAGCCAGGTCAGGAGCGTCACGGTCGCCCCGCCAGGGCCCGACCCGCCAGGACCGCGGAGACGCCGAGCGCCACCGACGCGACCACGTAGAGCGCCGCGACGCCCCACGCGTCGGCGCGCACCAGGTCGACGAGCTCGAGCTGCAACGTCGAGAACGTCGTCAGGCCGCCGCAGATCCCCGTCGTCAGGAACGGGCGGACGCGCGGGTCGACGTCGGGGGCGCGCAGGAGCCGCGTGGCCCACCAGCCCAGGAGGAACGCGCCGACGAGGTTGACGGCGAACGTCGCCCACGGCCACGAGGCCGGATCGTCGCGCGAGGCGAGCTCCGCCAGGCCCACGCGCGCGAGGGTGCCGAGCATGCCGCCGAGGAAGACGGCGGCCAGGAGGTGCGCCCGGGCCGCGGGGCGGACGGCGGCGCTCGGACCGGGAGCGGATGACGGGTCGGCGGGCACGGGGCCCGACCGAGGGTACGCCGCCGGGCCGCGCGAGCGGCGGGGCGCCACGCCCCGTGGCCACGTCCGGTCGCCCCGTGACCGCGGCCACGCCCGCGGTGAACGGGCGGTGAATCGCACGGCGCCCGGTACCGTCCCGGGGTGATGGTGCTCGCCACGTTCCCAGCGGACCAGTGGCGGGAGTACGTCCAGGAGCCCGGCCGCGAAGGCATCTTCCTGGTGCTGGCGGCCTTCCTCGGCTCGTTCCTCTTCATCCGCACCAGCGCGCGGATGTCCCGCAGCGAGCGGTTCCCGTGGTGGCCCGGCAGCGTCGTCACCGGCGGCGTCCACCTGCACCACCTCGTGTGGGGCATCTGCCTGATGATGGCCGGGGGCACCCTCGGGTTCGCGTTCGGCGGGCAGGCACCGTGGTTCCAGGTCTCCGCCATCGTCTTCGGGATCGGCGTCGGGCTGACGTTCGACGAGTTCGCGCTGTGGGTCTACCTGCGGGACGTCTACTGGGCGCGGGAGGGACGACAGTCGATCGATGCCGTCGCGATCACCGCCGCGTTCATGGGGCTGATCTTCCTCGGCATCAACCCGCTGAAGATCGCGACCGGCGACGACGTCCTGGCCACCCTCGTCTCGGCCGGGTACACCCTGGGCGCGCTGCTGATCACCGGGGTCTGCTTCGTCAAGGGGCGGTTCTTCCACGGCTTCGGCGCCCTCGTGTTCCCGCCCGTCGGGTTGTGGGGACTCGTCCGGCTGGGCAAGCCCGGGTCGCCGTGGGCGCGCTGGCGGTACGGCGACCGCGACCCCGAGCGGCAGCGGCGGGCGGCCGAGCGGTTCGCGCAGCACCGCCGGTCGGCCGTGCTCGTCGAGCGGCTCCGGGCGGCGATCGGCGGCTTCCCGGTCGAGCTGCCCGCGCCCCCCGCCACGCGCGAGGAGGACGCCGCGGCGGCGGAGCGCCGCGCCCACGCAGCGTCGGTCGAGGCCGCGCTCGAGGTCCAGGCGCGCGCGATGGCGGAGGCGCAGGCGGAGGCCCGGGGCGAGCACCGCACCGGGCAGCGTTGAGGCCGCCCGGCGGGGCTCTCCGCCTACGGCCGGACCGTCACCGTCCGGCGCCAGATCGTCTCGCCACCGGCGGCGTCGTCGACCGCGATCGCGATCCTCGAGCGCTTCGTGACGCGGAGGGGCTTCGACGCCTCGTGGCCGGAGCTCTCGCCCTGGTACGGGACCCGGACGGTGTGCGTGCCCCGGGACGCGGTGCGGGCGACGTCGAACCGGCCGCCGGTGCCGACGCGGACCGTGCCGAGCACGCGGTAGGCGCACGCGGAGCGGCAGGTGAGCCGCAGTCGCAGGGTCTGCTTCCCGCGACCGATCCGCTGGCTGCTCGCCATGCTGAAGCTCGCTCGTGCCCGCTTCGGCGTTCCCGCGGCGACGCGGAGGGTCTCGGTGCGGACACCGGTCTGGCGCACGCCGCCGTCGCGGTCCTCGATCTCCCGGCGGGCCCGTGCGAACGCGAGCGGCCTGCCGCCCGGGGCGGCGACGCGGAGCGACAGCTGGGAGATCGACGCGGTCGGCAGGCCGAGGACCGGGCTCGGCACCCCTCCGGCGTCGCCGGTCAGGAGCGAGCTCGGGTGCAGGTCGCGGCCCAGCGGGTCGGTCGCGAACGCCGCGACCCAGCGTCCGCGGGCCAGGGCCACGCCGACGACCCCGCCGCGCACCCCCCGCTTCGTGCGGACGGCCGAGAACGACTTCCCAGCCGCGCGTCCGGCGACCCGCGCGGTCACCGTGCCCTTCGAGCGCTTCGCCGACACCACGACGGCGGCACCGTCGGGCTGGAGCGCGGTGGCGCCGACCATCGGCACCGACGCGGCGCCGGAGACGTCGACGCCGGCGGTCGTCGAGACGGGTGCGACGCGCGTCCGGCCGTCGGAGCGCCAGGCGACCGCGCCGGTGCCGTCGGGAGCGACGCGGACGAGCACCGCCGATGGCTGGTCGGCGTAGGGTCCCGCCGGCGCGACGCCGGGCAGGGCGACCGGGGTCCCGAGCGTCCCGTCCGCGGCGATCGTGGCGACCTGGACGCGGCGCGCGGCCTTGGCGCCCGTCGTCCACGCGACGACCCCGCGGCCCGCGTCGTCGACGCCGACCTGCACGTCGAACGCGTCGATGCCCTGCCCGGGAGGCCCGGGGAGGACGACCGGCGCCGGCGCCGTGCCGTCGGCCAGGCGCCGCAGGACGACGGGCTCCTGGGTGGTCGACCCGCTCCGCGACGCGGTGCCCCCGGCCAGGACGACGCCACCGGCGACCGCGACGCTCGAGGCGGTGTTCGACGCGGCCGTCGTCGCGAGGTCGGCAAACGGCGCGAACGGGGATCCGGGGGCGCGGAGGCCCACGACGAGGTGGTCGTTCCCGTCGGACGGCGCGGCGACCGCGGCCGCACCGGCCGGCGACGACGCCGCCACCGCGGACGAGCCACCCCACCCCCCGAGGGCCGTCGTCACCGAGGGACGTCCGGACCCGTCGACCACGGCGCCCTTCAGGCCGCCCTTCCGTCCCGCGTCGAGCGCGAGGACCGTGCCGTCGGGCGAGACGGCCTCGACCTCTCCGGCCACGCCACCGCTGACGGGGACGGGCTTCGCCGCGTGCGCGGCGGATGGGACGAGGACGAGGACGGAGGCGACCGCGAGGACGCGCCGGATCGAGGAACGCATGGGAACTCCTGGTGTGGGGGATTCGACGGACGGCGACGCGCTGCGCACCGTCGTCCATCTCAGGAAACCCGGTCCGTCGCGGGTGGTTGCGGGGGCTCGCGCGGCTTCCGCCGTCTGGCGGAAGCGCGTTCCGCGACCGCGGCCCGGCCAGGTGCCGGTCGCCCGGAGGTACGGCCTGCCGCCCGGGACCCTGGTCTGAGCGCACGTACCGGCGCGCGGACCGCGCGCCGGTGCCGCGAGTACCGTGTCCGCATGCTCGGGTCCCCACGCTCATCCCGCCTCCTCCCGCTGCTCGCGGTCCCGTTCGTCCTCGCCGCCTGTGGCTCGGACGACGACCCGGCCACCACGGCCCGCACGTCCGCGTCGACACCGACCACGACCGCCGTCGCACCGCCGACCACGACCACGACGGTCGGGCCCGCGACCACGGGGACGGCCCCCCGCGACCCGAAGGCCCGGATCGCCGCGATCTCCGCCGCGATGTCGAAGGTCCGCACCTTCCACTTCGAGGGCGAGAGCACGGACGAGGACGGCGACCAGACGCTGTCGGGCGACATCACCGACGACGGCAGGGCGAACATCACGATCCGGCTGAAGTCCGCCGGCCGGGCCGACATGCGGGTCATCGGCGACGACGCGTTCATCCGCGCCGACGACGCGTTCTGGCGCCGCGAGTCCGCCCGGACGGCCAAGCTCTTCGCCGACAGGTGGGTCAGCGTCCCCGTCGCCGCCTCGGGGCTCGACAAGGAGCTCAAGCGCCTCAGCCCGAAGATCATCGGTCAGTGCGTCGCGCACGACACCGGCGACCTGCAGGACGGTGGGACGGACACCGTCGACGGGAAGAAGGCGGACGTGCTGGTCGGCAAGGGCGGGAAGCCCGGGACCGCTCCAGGCCGCGCCTACTCCGCCGCGGAGGGCGCGCCGCTGCTGCTGCGCGTCGTGCAGACCGGGAAGACGCGACCCGGCGGCAAGAAGGATCCCGTCTGCGACGACGAGGACGAGGACACCACGACGAAGTCCGACGTCCGTCTGAGCCGTTTCGACGAGCCGGTGACGGTCACGAAGCCCGACGACGCGATCGAGATCCCGGACGGCCCCGGCGGGCCGGGTGGTGGCGCCGCCACCTCGTAGGCGCTCGGCGCGTCAGGCCCCGCGGGCGTCCCCGCCCTGGTCGTCCAGGGCATTCCGCAGGGCGTCCCGGGTCGCGATGCCGAGCTTGCGGTAGACGCGCCCGAGGTGGGTCTCGACCGTCTTCCGGCTGACGTGGCGGCGCGCGGCGATCTCCGGGTTCCCGAGGCCCAGGGCGGCCAGGCGGGCGACGTCGAGCTCCGCCGCGGTGAGGGCCTCGGGCCCGCGCCGTGCCGCTCGGCGCGGCCGGGCGCCCACGGTGCGGAGCGCCGACCGGACCTCGTCGGCGCGGGCGGCCAGGCCGAGGCGCTCCGCGAGCTCGAGGGCCTCCAGCAGGGCCTCGCGCGCGCCCGCGGCGTCGCCGGCCTCGCGGCGCGCGAGGCCCAGGGTCGTGATCGCGCGCAGCAGGACGAGCCGCGCCGGGGAGGTGCGCAGCAGCCGCGCGGCCTCCTCGAGCGGCGCGACGCCGTCGGCGCCCCGGACGGCACCCTGCAGGATCAGCGCGTCGGCGCGGTGCCGGGCGACGGGGGCGTCCGCCGTCCGCGCGACCTCGGCGTCGGCGATGCGGGCGGCCTCCTCGTGACGGCCGACGGCGGCGAGGGCCCGGGCCATCGTCCACCGGCCGTCCCGGGTGCCGAGGTCCAGCCGGACGCCCCCGAACCGGCCGCGCTGTTCCTCGCCCTCCCCGGCGATCCGCAGCGCGCGCTCGGGATCCCCGGCGTCGAGGGCGACGGCGGCCTCCGCCTCGCGCACCCGGAGCGCGGCGTAGGCGGGGATCGTCACCGCGTCCGCGTCCCGCAGCGCCGCCCCGGCCTCGTCGACCGCGCCGGCGTCGAGGTGGCACTCGACGACGACGAGCAGCCACCACGCGGAGTACGGGGTGTCGGTGACGCGGGAGATCGCGAACGCCCGGGATGCGTCGGCGAGCGCCGCGCCGACGTCCCCTCGCAGGTGACGCCCGAACGCCCGGCCGCCGATCGCGGTCATCTCCGCCAGGACGTTCGACCGCCGGCGGGCGACGTCGACCGCGGCCCCGAGGATCGTGACCTCCTCGTCGAGGAGGTCCGCGTGGACGAGCCCGGTGGCGACGTGCGTGATCGGGAACCCGTGCGCGGACGCGTCGACCAGCGGGTCGCGGGACGTGGCGCGGCGGGCGAGGTCGTGGACCACCGCGCCGCGCGCCCCGTCGAGCGCGGCCATGTTGACGGCGTGGGAGACCAGGGGCCCGGCTGCGACCGCGCCGGCCCGGATGCCGGCCGTCACCGCCTGCGCCCGCGGGTCGCTCGTGGGCCGCAGGTGGGGCACGAACATCGCGTCGGTCATCCACCCCGCGAGCACCCGGTCGTACAGCGGGTCCTCGGGGTCGAGACCGTCGAGCGCCGCCCGGGACGCGTCCGCCGCGTCGTCGAACCGCTGGGCGAGGTGGAACGCGCGGCTGAGCGCATAGCGGAGCTCGGCACGGCGCCGCGGGTCGTCGATGACCTCGAGCGCCTGGCGCAGGCGGTCGGGGGCCTCGGGCCGCCCGGCGAGGGCGTCGACCTCCGCCAGCGCACCGGCGACGTCGCCACGCAGCGCGGCGGGCGGCGGCTCCCGCACCGCGCGCTCCAGCAGCCGGCCCGCGGCCCCCGGGTCGCCCGCGGCGTTCGTCGCGCGCGCGGCCCGCAGGAGGGTCGTCGCCACCCACGCGTCGCCCTCGGCACGGGTCTCCAGCAGGTGCGCCGCGACGACGTCGTCCGGCGCACCGTGCTCGTGCAGGAGCGTCGCGGCCCGCCGGTGCATCCGGGCACGGGCGAAGGACTCGAGCTCGCCGCGGACCGCGTCGGCGATCAGCGCGTGCTCGAACGCGAGCGGGTCGCCCGGGCGGAGGATCCCGACGCGCGCGAGATCGTCCGCTGCGCGCTCCGCGGGCTCGCCGTCGAGGTCCGCGAGCGCCGCGGCGGTCCGCAGCGGCGTCCCGGCGCCGAGGACCGCGACCGCGCGGGCGAGCGCCGTCGCCGCCGGCCCGAGCCGGTGCAGATCGGCCCGCACCGAGCGCCGCACCGCGTCGGGGACGTCCCCGTCGTCGTCGGCACCGCTGCGGAGCAGCTCGCGCACGTGGAACGGGTTGCCGCCGCTGCGCCGGACGAGCCGACGGACGTCCTCGGTGCTCCGTCCCCCGTCGAGCTCGCCGGCCAGCCGGGCGACGGCGGCGGCGCCCAGCGGCCCCGGTCGGACGACCGCGGCGCCGGTGCGCCCGCGGAGCCGGTCGAGCAGCGCCGCGTGCGCCCCGGGCTCGGCGGGGCGCGTCGCGACGACGATCGCCAGGGGCAGCCGGTCGAGGTCGGCGGCCAGCTCGTCGACGACGCGCAGCGACCCGGCGTCGGCCCAGTGGACGTCGTCGAGGACGAGGAGCGTCGCCCCCGCGGCCGAGACCGCCGCCCGCAGGTCGCCGAGCACCGCCTGCACCGCGGCCGCCCCGCCGTCCGGGACGTCGGTGGCGTCCCCGGAGGCGATCGCCACCCGGACCGGGGCGCCGGCCCCGTCGCGCAGGCCGCGGACCGTCCCGAGCGCCCGGCTGCGGTACAGCTCGTCCCCGGCGCCCCGGAGCACGCGGACGCTCGTGGTGCCGGCGTGCTCCAGGAGCAGCCGCTCGGCCTCGCGCAGCAGCCGGGACTTGCCGATGCCCGCGGGGCCCTCGACGACCACCAGCGAGCCGCGGCCCGCGATCGCCCCGAGGACGGCCCGGCGCAGGACCGCGGTCTCGCCCTCGCGGTCGAGCAGCGGTGGGTCCTCGCCCGCGGTCTGGTCCCGCTGAGGCTCCCGGTCGTCGCGCACGTGGAACAAACGTACCGGGGCCGTGGTCACCCGTACCGTCGGGGTGGGCCGCACCCGACGTCGGGGTGGACCCCGAAAAGATCGAGGAGCCGTGCGCCCCGGGGACGGGGAGGGCTGGGGCATCCTGGTCCGGTGCCCCGTCGCCCGCCGACGAGCACCGGCCGCACCCCGGGCCGGCAGACCCTCGACCCGTCGGTCGAGTGCGTCCCGGCGCGCCGGTCGGGCCGCCTCGCCCTCGCCCTGCCGCCATCCCCGGCGACCGACCAGTCGAAGCTCGCCGTCCCACCGCCCCCCGAGGGCGTGCTGCGCCGGCCGCGGATCGACGCCCTGCTGGACGCCGCGCCGGGACCGCTCCGCGTCGTGTCCGCCCCGGCCGGCTACGGGCGGACCACCGCCCTCGCCGCCTGGGCCCGGGCCGCGGACCGCCGCTGCGCGTGGCTGTCCCTCGACGAGCGGGACGACGACCCCGGAGCACCTCCGCGCCCACCTCCGCGCGGCGCTGGACGGCCTGCCGCCCGCCGCACCGGGCACCCTCGTCGTGGACGACGCCCACCGCGTCACGGCGCCGGAGTCGACGGAGCTCCTCCGCGCGATCGCCACCGCACCGCCGCACGGCGTGCGGGTCGTCGTCGCGGCCCGGATCACGGCGGACGGGTGGCCGGACCGCCTCGGCGCGCCGACGGTCGACGCCGACGCCCTGGCCTTCACCGCGGAGGAGTCCACCGCGGTGCTCGAGAGCGCGTGGGGCCCCGGGACCGACCACCGGCGCCTCGCCCAGGCGCACCGGACCACGGGCGGCTGGCCCGCCGCCGTGGGCCTCGTGACCGACGCGGTCGCCGGCGCCCCCGGCTGGCGGACGTTCTCCGAGTCGCTGGACGCGGCCGCCGTCGCGATCGCCCGCCGGGTCGCGTCCGACGTGCTCGCGGGCACCGACGAGGACCTGCGCCGGTTCCTGCTGCGGACCGCGACCCTCCGTCGCCCCGACGAGGACGCCTGCGCGGCGGTGACGGCCGAGCCCGGAGCGGGCGAGCTGCTCCGTCGGGCGCGGCGGTCGGGCGTGCTGACCACCGGCGCCGGCGGCGCGCCCGTCCACCGCGGGCCGTTCCGGGTCGCGCTCCGGCGCCTGCTGGAGGAGCTCGAGCCGGCCCTCGTGCCGACCCTGCACCGCCGGGCCTCGGCGTGGTCCGCCGCGTGCGGGGACCTCGGGACGGCGGCCGAGCACGCGACGGCCGCGGGCGACGTCCTCCGGGCGGTCGCGATCGCCGACGCGCACGTCGCGCACCGCGGGGCGCTGCCCGGTCCGGGCGCGGCGGACGCGCCCCGGGGAGTCGCTCCGCCGGCGTCGGCCTCCGCGTGGCCCGCCGACGTCGCGGCCGCCCGCCGGCAGCTCGACGACCACCCCGAGGCGGACGCGACCGTCCGTGGCGCCGCGTCGGCCGCGCTGGCGCTGGCGCTCTGGCGCACGGGGGACGACGAGGCCGTCCGGGCGCACCTCGAGCCCCGCATCGGCGCGACCGTCGATCCGGCGACACGCTGCTGGTCGCTGGCGCTGCTGGCCCTCGCCGTCGCACCGCGGGATCCGCAGCGCGCCGAGGCGCTGGCGCGGCACGCCCGGCGGATCTCGCGGCGGCCGGGCGCGACGTGGCTGGAGCCGGTCCTCGCGCACCAGGCGCTCGCGGACGCCCTGCGCGCGCGGGGCGACCTCGGAGCCGCGCACGTCGCGCTCGGCGAGGCCGCCGTCCGGACCGGTGCCGTCCCGGGCTCCGGGCACCACGGCCTGACGCTGCTCCTGCGGGCGGAGCTCGCGATCGCGGCGGGCGACCCCGCCGCGGCACGGCGGGTGCTCCGGGACGGCGACCCGGTGGGCGTGCCGGCGGGGCGGGTCGCGGCGACGCGCGCCGCGGCCGCCTGACCAGACCGGGATCAGGCACCGCCGCCCGTCCGCGCCCCGACACCGCCCGGCCACGTGGCCCGAACGACGGAACGCCCGAGGGATCGGGCGTTCCGGAGGATGGCGAGACCCGGACTCGAACCGGGGACACCACGATTTTCAGTCGTGTGCTCTACCAACTGAGCTATCCCGCCAGGACAGACCGATCAGGGTACCGGAGGGGGCCGTGAGGCGTCCGCCGCCCCTCCCGGACGGCGGACGCCTCACGGTCCGCCCAGGAGGCGGGCCGGCGGTCAGCCGTCGCAGGGGTTCGACAGCTTCACGAGGTACGGCATCGGGTCGACGGCGTCGGCGCGGTGCGCGCTCCACGGGATCGGGCGCATCTCGAAGTGGAGGTGGGGGTCGTAGTCGCCGCCGGTGTTGCCCGCGTTGGCGACGCGCTGCCCCGCCGTCACCCGGTCGCCGGGCGCCACGACGATCGAGCCGGCCTTCAGGTGCAGGTAGCCGTAGGCGATGCCGTCGTCGCCGTTGAAGATGATCGTCCAGCCGCCGCCCGCGGTGTCGTAGAAGACCTGGTCGACGGTCGCGGCGGTGTACGCCACGACGGGCGGGAAGCCGCTGTAGGTGCCGATGTCCTGCCCGTTGTGGGCGCGGCCGGCCTCGCGGGCGGAGTGGAACCGCTGGGCCGGGAGGCTGCGGAAGTTGCAGGGGCCCTGGACGGGGAAGACGTAGGCGGCCCCGCCGGCGGGGACCGTCGTCGTGGCGGCGGCGACCGGGGACTTGACGCGCAGGGAGTGCGCCTTGACCGTGCGGCGGCCGGTCTGGTCCCGGACGATCAGGCTGAGGCGGTAGCGGCCCGGGAGCTTCGCCAGGCGCGGCGTGAGCGCGGTGGAGACGTCGACGCCGGAGCGGACGACCCCGAAGGTCTGCCGGAGGACGAGCTTGCCGGACGCGTAGTCCTGCACGCGCATCTGGACCCGGGCGGAGGTGACGCGGCGCGCGTCGAGGCGGATCGCGACCGTGGGGGCGGCGGCGCCGGCGTCCCAGGACGGCGTGCTGATCGCGAAGCGGGTGACGACCGCGCGGACCCGTGCCGGCGCGTCGGGGATGCGCTTCGGCACCGTGGGCGTGCCGGAGCCGTCGGTGACGGTCGATGCGGGGACGGACGTCCCGCCGCCGGTGGCGGTGCTCGTCGCATCGGGCGTCGTCGGCGTCGGTGCCCCCGCCGACGAGGCTGAGGAGGCACCGACGCCGGCGGCGCACGACAGGGTCACGGCGGCAAGAAGGACCGCTGTCGTCTTCACCGACCGCGTGCGGAGCACGTGGTCGTGTGGTGGTGTGGCCCGCGACATGGCTCGACGAATGTGACGGCTCGGGCCGGCCGCACCCCGGAGCTGGAGGTTCGGTGCAGCTTTCGGGCCCCGTCGCGCCCGGACCGCACAGGTTCGGTGCAGGTTCCGGGAATCCTGCACGCGACCGCCCGCACGACCGCGGGCTGCGAGGTCACCCCGACCGCCGCAGCTCCCCGGCGGCGCGGGCCACCGCGTCGATCCGCTCCGCCCACTCCGTCAGCCCGTCGAGGACCGCCGCCTCGACCGACTCGGCCGCCACCGCGACCGCCGTCGCGCCGACCATGCGCGCGGCGCTGCCCATCCGGTGGGCGACCGTCCGCGCAGCCTCCTCGTCGGCCGCGGTGCGCGCGGCGACCAGCGCGTCCAGGTCGTCGGGGAGCGACCCGCGGTACGTCGCGAGGATGTCGGCGCCCAGCTCGGGATCCCCGCCGGTGAGCTCGTCGAGCGCGGACCGGTCGATCGCGGGGAGGCCCTGGGGCCGGTCGCCGGCCCCGGTGGGCGCTCCCGCGCCGTCCCTGTCCGCCGTCGCCGCCCCGACGGTGCCCGGCCCGACCGCACCGGCCTCCCAGTCGACGTGCGGCAGCCGGAGGCGCAGCGTCGTCGCGAGGACCGCGATCGTCGTCGGCTTCGTGACCAGGCCGTCCATGCCGGCCTCGCGGCAGCGGGACTCCTCGCCGCGGACGGCGCTGGCGGTCAGCGCCAGGATCGGCGTGCGGGGGAGGTCGTGCGCGGCCTCGTACGCGCGCAGGCGCGTCGCCAGGGCGTAGCCGTCGGTGCCGGGCAGCTGGATGTCCGTGAAGACGAGCCCGTAGCGCTCCTCCGCGAACCGCGCCTGCGCCTCGTCGGCGTCGGCGGCCACGTCGACCACCGCGCCCGCGGCCTCCACCTGCGCCGCGAGCACCGCGCGGTTGACGGGGTGGTCCTCGACGAGCAGCACGAGGCTCCCCTCCGCGATCGCGGCCTCCCGCGTCGGGCGCGGGCGGAGCACGAGGTCCTGCGCGTCGGCCGGGCCCACGACGAGGAGCGCGGACTCCTCCGCGGTCGGCAGCCCGAGCGCGACGCGCATCGTCGTGCCCTCCCCGAGCGTGCTCTCCATGGTCAGCGTGCCGCCCATCGCGTCGACGAGCTGCAGCGAGATCACGAGCCCGAGGCCGGTGCCGTCGCTGCGCCGCGCGGTGTCGGTGCTCGCCTGCGTGAACGGGGAGAACAGGCGCTCCTGGTCCTCCGGCGCGATCCCGATGCCGGTGTCCCGCACGCGCAGCTCGACGGCCTGCGTGCCGTCGGCCGCGACCGTTCCGCCCCGCAGCGCGACGCGGACCCCGCCGTCGGTCGTGAACTTCAGGGCGTTGCCGACGAGGTTGCCGAGCACCTGGCGCAGCCGGACGGCGTCGACCACGTGCGCGGGGGCGACGTCGTCGTCGATCTGCGCCCGGAGCTCCAGGCCCTTGCGGCGGGCGGTGTGCTCGTGCTGGGCGACGAGCTCGCGGACGAGCCGCGGCAGCGACGTGGGGGCGGGGTCGAGCTCCAGGTGGCCGGACTCGATCTTCGAGAAGTCCAGCACGTCGCCGATCACCGCCAGCAGCGCGTGCGCGGAGCGGGAGGCGACCTCCACGCGCTCCCGCTGGCGGGTCTCGAGCTCGCCGAGCGCCAGGACCTCCAGCGTGCCGGTGACCGCCACCAGGGGCGTGCGCAGCTCGTGGCTCATCATCGCCAGGAACGCCGACTTCGCCCGGTCGGCGCCCTCCGCGGCCTCGCGCGCCCGGAGGAGGTCGGCCTCGAGCGCCTTCTGCTCGGAGATGTCCGCGACGTACCCGTAGAGGTCCGCCGACCCGTCGCCCGAGGTGCGGACGAGGGCGTGGCCGTGCATCCAGGCGGTCCGCCCGTCGGGGGCGCGGATCCGGTACTCGTGCTCCCACGTCCCGTCGCGGGTGCGGGCCCGCAGCAGCGAGTCGAGCCACGCACCCCGGTCCTCGGCGAGCACGGCGCGCGAGACCGCGGGGAAGTCGACGCCGTCGTCGCCGGCGATGCCGTGGACGCTGGCGTCGCGGCTGGCGAAGCGGACGGAGAGCGCGGCGTCGCGGTCGACGTGGAAGTGGAAGACGGACCCGGGGACGCGGTCCGCGATCGTCTGCAGCCGGCGGCGCGCCTCGATCGCCTCCCGCTCCACCCGCTGGCGGCCGTGGAGCTCGCGCTGCACCGCCGCGGTCATCTCGTCGAAGTCGCCGGCGAGCTGCCGGAGCTCCCGCACGCCGCCCTCGGGGGCCCGCGCGCTCCAGTCGCCGCCGCGGATCCGGCGCGTCACCGCCGCGAGGCGCTCCAGCGGCCGCACGACCGACCGGGTCGCGACCGTCAGGAGCAGGGCGAGCACCAGGCCGAGCGCCCCGAGGAACACCGACTGCGCGACGAGCAGCCGGTCCGTCCGCCGCTGAAGCACGTCGACCCGTCGGGACGTCCGCCGGTCGACGAGGGCGGAGAAGCGCTCGATCGCGGCCATGATCCGGCGCTTCTCGGCGTGGTACGCCCCGTCGACGAGGCGTCGGTACTCCGGGCCGACGCGCCGCAGGTAGCCGTCGCCGGTGCCGTCCGCGGCGAGGCGCTCCGCGGCGTCCATGCTGCGGACCTCGACGACCGCGAGCCGGTCGGAGACCCGCAGCGCCTCGTCGAGCGCCTCGAAGTCGGTGGGCGAGAACCGCGCCCGGCGCATCAGCTCCGGCAGCGACACCGCCGGGCCCGTGCGGACGCCGCCGTAGCCGTCGGCGAGGACGCGGTCCCAGAACGAGCTGTCGTAGTCGACCGGCCGCGGCGCGGTGCCGCGACGGATCTGCAGGATGCGGTCGTAGTACGTGCGGTAGACGGGGTCGCCCGTGGTGACGGCCAGCCGGACCATGCGCGTGAGGTCGTTGCTGCTCTGGCGCACCTGGTCGGCGAGCCGGAACGACGTCACGCGGCCACGCTCCGCGTCGCTGCGGTCCGTGGCGGTCGACAGCTGCACGACGGTGACCCCGAACAGGAGGACCGCCAGCACGAGGACGACCGCCAGGAGCGCGCCGAGGGCCTGCCGCAGCGACGGCGAGCGTCGCGGGGGCTCGGGCGCAGGGGACGACCCGCCGCGGTGGGGGGTCGCGGCGCCGCCCCCCATCTCAGGTCGGCTGCAGGACGCCCAGCAGGCGGCGCGCCGTCAGCGGCTTGCGCACCGCCCCGAGCACGGTCAGCCCGTCCGCGCGCGCCCGGTCCTCGGCCTGCGACAGCACCTCGGCGGACAGGCCGCTGGCGATCACGATCGACGGGCCGTCGGCGCGCAGCGCGACGAGCCGCAGCAGCTCGACGCCGTCCATCCCGGGCATGTCGAGGTCGCAGACGAGGACGTCGCCGACGTGGAGCTCGTCGAGCCGCTGCAGCGCGGCCTCGCCGTCCTCGGCCTCCAGCACGGAGCCGACGCCGAGGTTCGACAGGATCTGCCGGATCGTCCTGCGCTGGAACTCGTGGTCCTCGACGACGAGCACGGTGCGTTCCGCGAGTCTCATGGGCGGTCCCTCCCGGGATCCTGCTGGTGGTCGCGACCGTTCCCGGAGGACCCACCGAGGAGTCCGAGGGCCCGGCCGCGCTGCACGGCCTCCTCCCGCGACGCGACGCCGAGCTTGGCGTACAGCGACCGGGTGTGGGTCTTGATCGTGTTGCGACTGATGTAGAGGCTGTCGGCGAGCTCGCGGAGGCTGCCGGACCCGGCGAGCGCGCGGAGCACCCCGACCTCGCGGGCGCTGAGCTCCTCGACCCCCGGGACGCCCGCCAGCCCTTGGCCGGGCGTGCCGCCGACCTGGGCCAGCACGCGTTCGAGCTCGCGCGGCAGGGCGCCGGCGTCGCGGGCGTCCGCGATGCGGCGGAGCCCGCGCTCGGCGGCGCTCCGGGCGGAGTCGGGATCGCCGTCCGCCGCGTGGGCGCGGGCGAGCTCCAGGAGCACGGCGGGGACCATCAGCGAGGAGTCGCGCCACCCGCGCACGAGCTCGAGCGCCGCGGTGCAGACGGCGACGGCGTCCGCAGGCCGGCCGGCGAGCGTCGCCGCACGGGCCTGGGCGCAGGCGACCGGCAGTGCGTGGGGCGCGCGGCGCAGCGGCCCGTCGTCGCGACCGAGCACCGCCGACGCCGCCTGGGCCTCGGCCTCGCCGAGGTCGCCGCGCCCCGCGGCCTCCAGGGCGAGCACGGCCTGCGGCAGGTAGTCGACGAGCGGCAGGCCTGCCGCGGGGAGCTGGACGTGCGCCCGGCGCGCGCGCTCCGCGAGGGCGACGGCCTCGGCGCCGCGGCCGGCCACGTGGGCGTGCCAGGCGGCGAGGGCCTCGACCGCCGAGCGCACCGGCGCACCGGGGGGAAGGGCCTCGAGCGCCCGCTCCGCGGCGGCCGACGCGGCGCCCAGGTCGTCGAAGCAGACGAGGGCGGCGGCCCATTCCGCGGCGAGGTCGAAGGACGCCGTGCCGTCGGGCATCGGGCCGACCCAGCCGCCGCGGCCGCCGTCGTCGAGCCACGCGTCGCGGCCGTCGCGGTCGCCGTCCAGCGCGGCCAGGAGCGCCGCCACGAAGCAGAGCCGCGGATCGGTGCGCACGACGTCCGGCGGGAACTTCACCATCCAGTCGCGTGCGCGGCCCCCGAGGGCGCCGGACTGCACGAAGCGGATCGAGTGGCAGGTCAGGAGCTCGGCGGCGAGGTCCCACTCGCGGGCCTCGAGGTAGTGGTGCATCGCCTCGTAGAGCTCGCTCTCGCCGCCCTCCGTCTCGAACCACTCGCCGGCCCGCACGTGGAGCTCGCGCGCCCGGGCCGGGTCCTCGGTGAGCAGGCGGCTGCGCAGCACGTCGCGCATCAGGTGGTGGCTGCGGAACCACGTCCGGGTGCCGTCGAGCGGGGTCAGGAGCAGCGAGGTCCGGGTCAGCGTCCGGAAGGCGCCCCGGGTCTCCTCGTCGTCGCCGAGCAGGCGCACGCAGAGGTCGACCGTGAAGCGGTTCAGGACCGCGGTCTCGCGGACGAACCGGCGCTCCGCCGGCGGCCAGGCGCGCAGGACCTCGTCGGCCAGGTCGCCGAAGAGCTCCTCGTCGCGCTCGTGCAGGCGCTCCATCACGTTCGCGACCGAGTCGCCCATCCGGAGCCGGAGCGCCGCGAGGTAGAGCGCGGCGGGCCAGCCCTCGATGCGGCCGTCGAGGATCGCGACGTCGTCCGGGCCGAGCTCGAGCCCGAGCCCGTCGCGGAGGAACCGGCCGGCCTCGTCGGTGCCGAAGCGGAGGTCCTCGGTGCGGACGTCGAGGAGCTCGCCGTGGATCCGCATCCGCCGCAGCGACTCGAGCGCCGGGTCGCGGCGGGTGGCGATCAGGACGGCGTGCGTGCTCGGCAGCCGACCGAGCACCCAGTCGAGGCTGTCGCGGGCGCGCCGGTCGTCGAGGACGAGGTGGAGGTCGTCGAGGATCAGCGCGAGCGGTCCGGCGGACTCCAGGACGTCGAGGACGGGCACGAGGACGTCGTCGCGGAGGTCGGCGTCCGGGGACTCCGCGGCCTCCATCGCCTGGTCCAGCGCGTCGCCCACGAGCGGCCGGAGCGCGGCGAGGATCGCCGACCAGAGCCGCACGCCGGCGTCGTCGGGGTCGAGCGACACCCACGCGACGCGGTGCGGGCCGGGGTCGGACGGGTCGCCCTCGACCGCGCGGTCGGCCCACTGGGACAGCAGCGTGCTCTTGCCGAACCCCGCGGGCGCGTCGACGACGACGACGCGTGCGCCGCTGCGGTCGATGGCGTCGAGCAGCGCGCCGCGCTCGACGTGCTCCGAGCGGACCTCGGGACGGTGGAACTTGGTCTGGGGGAAGACCGCACCGCGCAGGACCGGCGGGGGCGGGCCGCTCCCGGTCTGGGAGGCCGTGGACACCGCGGCCCATGGTCCCTGAGCCGGAGGGTCACCACAAGGTCGGTGTCCCGAACCACCCGGGGTGATCCCGGTGCGGGGCGATGCGGGCTCACCCCTCCCGCCCGCACCGTCCTCCTCGTTCCCCGGAACGCCCGGCCCGTCGCTCCGGCGCGCCGGACCATCCCTCCGCCGGCCCCGGCCGGCACGCGTCGCCACGGCCCCGCCCGTCGGCGGGCGGGGCCCGCGACGACCCCACCCCGAACCCCGAGGATCCTCATGAACCCCCGCACCGTGCCCCTGCAGGCCGACCCGCCAGACCTCGAGACCCCGCCCACCGACCCCGGTCGCGACGCGAAGGCCGCGAAGGCCACGAGCGAGATGCTCGAGGACTACTCGCTGCGCTACGCCCCGACGACCTACCGGAAGTGGACCGAGTTCCAGGTCGCGAACACCTCGCTCGGCGGCATCGCCTACCTGGCCGACTTCGCGATCGGCGCGTCGCTCGCCATCACCTTCGGCTTCAACAACGCCCTCGTCGCGATCCTCCTGGCCGCGACGGTCATCTTCCTCACGTCGTTCCCGATCGCCTACTACTCGGCGAAGTACTCGATCGACATGGACCTCATCACCCGCGGCGCCGGCTTCGGCTACTACGGGGCGACGATCACGTCGCTGATCTACGCGAGCTTCACCTTCATCTTCTTCGCGCTCGAGGGGTCGATCATGGCCCAGGGCCTGCAGGCCGGGCTCGGGATCCCCCTCTGGCTCGGCTACGGGGTCTCGGCGCTGATGATCCCGCCGCTCGTCGTCTTCGGGATGACGCTCCTGTCGAAGCTGCAGATGTGGACGCAGCCGCTCTGGCTCATCGGCATGTTCCTGCCGTTCATCGTCATCGCGATCCAGGACCCGGGCGCGTACAACGCGTGGACGTCCTTCGCGGGCGACGGCGGCACCTCGACCGCCCTGAACTTCGTCTCCGTCGGCGCCGGCGCCGGCATCGCACTGTCCCTGATCGCCCAGATCGGCGAGCAGGTCGACTACCTCCGCTTCATGCCGGAGAAGACCGAGAAGAACACCGTCAAGTGGTGGGCCGCGGTCGTCGCCGCCGGCCCGGGCTGGGTGATCCTCGGCGCGATCAAGCAGCTCGGCGGCGCGTTCCTCGCCTTCTTCATCATCAGCAACCTCGACAAGGGCGTCGACCTCGCCGGCCAGCCCGTCGAGCAGTTCCTCGCCGGCTTCGACCAGTTCATGCCCTACGGCCTGGCGCTCGGCATCGCCGTCTTCTTCGTCGTGCTGTCGCAGGTGAAGATCAACGTCACGAACGCCTACTCCGGCTCGCTGCGGTGGACGAACTTCTTCTCCTCCGCGTTCAAGTGGTACCCGGGCCGCATCTGGTTCGTCTTCTTCAACGTCGGCATCGCGCTGGTCCTGATGGAGGCGAACATGTTCAGCTTCCTGAACGACCTGCTCGCCTTCTACTCGAACATCGCGATCGCCTGGATCGGCGCCGTCGTGGCCGATCTCGTGATCAACAAGCCGCTCCTGAAGACGAGCCCGTCGTTCGTCGAGTTCAAGCGGGCCCACCTCTACAAGTTCAACCCGGTCGGCTTCGGCGCGATGACCGTGGCGTCCGTGATCTCGATCGTCGCCTACTTCGGGGCCTTCGGCGAGACCCTCGACGCCTGGTCGCCGTTCCTGGCGATCGTCATCGCCATGATCCTGTCGCCGGTCCTCTCGGTCCTCACGAAGGGCAAGTGGTACATCGCCCGCACGCCCGAGATCGACCCCGCCGAGCGCTCCACCGACACCGCCGTGTGCTCGGTCTGCGACCAGGCCTACGAGCTGCCCGACACCGCGAGCTGCCCGTTCCACGCCGGCACGATCTGCAGCCTCTGCTGCACCCTCGAGAAGTCCTGCGCCGACATGTGCAAGGTCGGGGTCCCCGGCATCGTCGGCAACGAGGAGCCGATGACGGGGCTCGCGCTGCCGATGGCGAAGTAGGAGCGCACCGGCCGCCACCGCCCCTCCTCGGTGGCGGCCGCAGCGCTCGGCACGACTCGCCGGCACTGGATCGTCCGTCCGTCCGCGTCCCGGACCGCTGACCGCTCCGGCGAACCATCGCTCGGGTAGTCTGCGGCCGCGTTCTTCCCCGGGACGATCAGCCCACCGGCCGACCACGGCCCGCCCTGAGGACGAACCCATGCAGCACCCACGCTTCGGCACCCGCGGTCGCCTCGCGCTCGCGACCACCGCGACCGCCCTCGTCCTCGCCGGCTGCGGCGGCGGCTCGGACGGGCTACCGAAGCCCGTCGCCGGCGGCAAGGGCAAGCCGCAGATCGGTGCCACCGACGGCTTCACCGCGAAGAAGAGCCTGGTGAAGTCCGGGACCAGCGCGGCCGACGGTGGCGACGAGGGTGCGTACGAGCCGACCGGCGAGATCGTCGCCGACAGCGGCTTCCGCCCCGAGACGGACGGCTTCTCGTTCGAGAACTACGGCAACGACGTCCAGCCCGACAACCTCGAGCCCGCGAACGTCCAGACGCTGTTCGGCGACATCGTCTGCCTCCCGGGGTCGGAGGACGACTGCCAGCTCACGCCGGCCGCGAAGACCTGGATGGAGAACCAGAACGAGGCGATGGCGGGCGGACACTGCGAGGGCTTCTCCGTCCTGGCCCTGCGGATGTTCGGCAAGAAAATCGACCCGGAGGAGTTCGGCGACAAGACCCCGGTGAACCTCGACGTCGTCGGCAACAACGCGCTGCAGTCGTCGATCGCCGAGCACTTCACCTACCAGTCGCTGCCGCCGATCCTCGACGCCCGCGTCAAGGGCACGCCCACCCAGGTCCTGCAGCGGCTCGAGAAGGCGTTGAACAGCGGCGACGAGCTCTACACGCTCGGCATCTACAAGAGCGACTTCACCGGCGGGCACGCGATCACGCCGTTCGCGATCGAGGACAAGGGCGACGGGCAGTACGCGATCCTCGTCTACGACAACAACTTCCCGGGGGTCACGCGCGCGGTCGAGGTGGACGCGAACGAGGACAGCTGGAGCTACGTCGGCGGCACGAACCCGGACAACCTCGGCGAGGTCTACGAGGGCGACGCGAAGACCGGAACGCTCGAGCTCGACCCGACGCTGCCGGGCGAGGACCAGTCCCCGTGCCCGTTCTGCTCCGCGTCGGGCGAGAGCGAGGAGGCCTCGGGCGACAAGGGCTCCGTCCTGCCGAAGGACGAGCGCTTCACGGAGCTGACGCTGCGCGGTGACGCGGGCAACCACCCGCACCTCGTGTTCACCGACGACGACGGGCGGCGCACCGGCATCGTGAACGGGAAGTTCCTCCAGGAGATCCCCGACGTCACGGTCGTGAAGTCCTACGCCGTCAAGAACTGGGACACCGCGCCGGAGCCGAAGTTCCGGCTGCCGCAGGGCAAGAACTACTCGATCACGGTCGACGGCTCGTCGCTGAAGAAGCCGACGAAGGCGAACATCAACCTCGTCGGCTCGGGCCTCGTGATCGACATCGACGCGGTCGAGATCGCGCCGGGCCAGCAGGACGAGATGGCGCTGCCGGGCGGCTACGGCATCACCTACCAGACGAACTCGAAGTCGGAGATCCCCCAGAGCCCCGAGTTCTACGCCGGGCTCGTCGAGGACGACGCGTCCCTGAACTTCGCGGCGGCCGCTGTCGGGGTGAAGAGCGGCTCGACCGTCTCGTTCCTCATCGACCGCGAGAACCAGGCCGTGATCCTCGACAGCACCGGCAGCACCGGCCTCCAGGGCCTGAAGCCGGAGTTCATCCTCCAGCTCGTCAAGGCCGACGCGAAGGGCCGGACGTCCTCCTGGCAGAAGCAGCTGAGCCTCGACGGCAAGAAGGAGGAGAAAGCCGGCTTCGAGTACGGGACCTCCCCGCGTGCCGGCAGGCCGCTGCCGATCGTGCTGCTCGACAAGGACGCGGAGGTGACGAGGACGGTGACGGCGAAGCCGCAGGACTAGCGCGGCCCGCAGCGGGGCGGGCCGGCGCCCGGCCCGCCCAGCGGCCTCAGGGCCGGAGCGTCACCCGCCGACGGACGATCGTCTGCCCGCCCCGGGCGTCGACGATCGCGACGGTCAGGCGGGTGCGCTTCGCCGACCGCAGCCGCTGCGGGGGCGCGTCCGAGTCCCGGGACCCCCCGACGTAGGGCACGACGATCCGGTGGGTCACGCGGGTCGCGGTCCGGGCGGCGTCGATCAGCCCGTCGCTGAGGCCCTTCAGCGCGATCGGGTCGGCCACGACGCGGTAGGAGCACGCGTCGGCGCACCGGAGCCTCAGCCGGATCCGTCCCCGGTGGTCGAGCCGCAGCGTCCGGGGGACGCGGACCGACGCCCGTGCGCTCCGCGGTGCGCCGCCCGCGACGCGGTACGCGAGGGTGGTGCCGGCGTCCGCGCCGTCCGACCGCGCCGTCAGCACGTTCTGCTTCCGGGTCACGAGCGCGAGCGGGGTCTCTCCGGGAGTCGCCGCGGCGAGCTCGACGTCCGATGCCGACGCGACGGGGAGCGCCACGGGACGCGAGGGGGCTCCGCCGACGACGCCGTGCACCACGGTCGCGGTCTGCAGCTGCGGCATCCGCGGGTTGTCGGCCTGCGTCGCGACCCACCGACCACCGGTGAGCGCCGTGGAGATCGCGCGGCCGTCGGTCCCGGAGACGCGAGCGACGGCAGTGAACGGCTTGCCGGGCGCACGGGACGCGACGTTCAGGAGGCTGTGCCCGCGACCGTCACCGTGCACCGTCGCCACGAGGGCGGAGCCGTCGGGCTGCACGATGGTGTCGCCGCGCAGCGGGGCCGACGTCGCGGCGGAGAGGTCGACCCCGGCGGTGGTCGTGACCGGCGCGACAGCCGTGCTCGAGCCGTTGCGCCACGCGACCACGCCGTTCCCGTCGGGGGCGACCGCGACGCGCACGCCGTCGTCGGCGTTGGCCATGCCCGCGCGTCCGGGGAGGACCTGGACGGGTCCGAGCGTGCCGTCCGCCGCGATCGTCGTCAGCGACGTGCGACGGGCCGCACCGCTCCCGGTCGACCAGGCGACGACGCCGCGACCGGCGGCGTCGGCCCCGACCCGCACCGGGCTGGACTCGTCCGACGGGACCGGACCGCCGGGCAGGGCCGTCCGGGAGACGGTCGTGCCGTCGGCGCGCAGGCGCACCACCTCGGCCGGCTTCGACGCGACGACGCCGAAGGTCGACGCGCTGCCGCCCAGGTAGTCGGCACCGGCCGGGGCGACGCTGCCCAGGTCGGGGGCCGCGACGGGCGCGCCGAACGCGCCCCCGGGCGGACGGACCGCCAGCGAAGGCTGATCGCCGATGCCGGTGACGATCGCCTGCGCGCCGTCCGCTCCGGACGCGAGGACGGGATCGACGCCGTCCCCGCTGCCGAGTCGCCGGAGCGGTCCGACGGTCCCGGTGGGGCCGAGCGTCGCGGTGGAGAGCGTCTCGCGGGTGCGGCCGTCGCCGAAGAGGACGGCGGTGCCGTCGGGCGAGACCCCGGCGGGCTGCGCGCGAACGGCGCCGCCCGCGGGGACGGCCCGCTCGGCGTGCGCGGCGGGAGCGCCCGCCAACGGCGCGAGGGCGGAGGCGAGGACGACGATGCCGGCGTGGCGGCGAGCTGGGGGACGCAAGGGGTTCCTGGAGGTCGGGGACGCGCGACGGGACGGCGTGTCCGTACCCCTGCAGACACGCGGCTCACCACGGGGTTGCGGTCGAACCGGAACCCCGCGGGTTCTCGCGACGCTACGCCGAGGCGCCGGGCGGCGTCGCGCCCGGGCGGGCCCAGATGTTGTTGCAGGCCTCGCACGTCTCGGGCGGGATGACGCCCAGGCGCATGAGGATCGCGAACATCTTGCAGCCGACGCACAGGCCGAGGAGCGACTCGAGCCCGGCGAAGACGACCATCAGGCCGAGGCAGACGTTCGCGAACGCCGTCCAGCCCAGGGCGAGGCCGCCGATCGCGGCCGCCGTGGTGACGACGGCGCCGATCGCCTGCGCGAAGCGCTTGGGCGGGCCGGGCGTCGGGACCTTCTCGCCGAGCCGTGGGGCGATGACGTCCATCGCCAGCCGGCCGAGCGGGCTGAACGTGGGGCCCGCGGCTGCGCGGGCGATGAACCCGTAGGCGATCGGGATCAGGAGCCACTGCCAGCCGGTCGCCAGCGCCAGGATCGCGGCGAGCATGACGACGAACGCCACCGAGCGCGCGGCCTTCTCGTTGATCGGGTTGGGAAAGCTGAAAATCTGACCCACGTTGCGGACTATACGCCGTCGCGATCGGGGCCCCCGAGGCGCGATGATGTCCGCGTGAGCGCGAACGACACGAGCACCCCGACCGAGCACGGCACCCCGTCGTCGGGATCGCGCATCCCGGACCCGATCGCCCCGGTCCTGGCCCCGGCCCGGCGGTCGACGCCCGCCGAGGAGGCTCGCACCCTGGTGGCCGGCACCCCGCAGGGCGTCCTGGCCTCGCTGACCGCCGACGGCGACCCGTGGGGCTCGGTCGTCACGTACGGCGCGCTCGACGACGGGTCCCCGGTCTTCCTCGTCTCCCGCATGGCCGAGCACACCCGCAACCTCGAGGGCGACCCGCGCGCGAGCCTCGTCGCGGCCGAGCCGCCGAACGACGAGAACCCGCTGGACCGCGGCCGCGTCACGCTCGCCGGCCGCGTGGAGCGCCCGACCGGGGACGCCCTCGCCGCCGCGCGCGCCGCCCACCTGCGCGCGATGCCGTCGGCCGAGCTCTACGCCGACTTCGACGACTTCCTCTTCTTCGTCCTGCGCGTCGAGCGCGTGCGCTGGGTCGGGGGCTACGGCCGCATGGACTCCGCGACCGCGGAGGACTATGCGGCCGCGCGGCCCGATCCGGTCGCTCCGCACGCCGCCGGCGCGGTCGAGCACCTGAACGCCGACCACGCGGACTCGCTGCTCGAGATCGGGCGCGCGCTGGCGGGCTTCCCGGACGCCGTCGCGGTGCAGGCCGTGCGCGCCGACCGCCACGGCATGGACCTCGCCGTCGAGACACCCCGGGGGACGGCCTGGCCCCGCGTGGGGTGGCCCGCGTCGATCGACGAGCCGGGCGGCCTGCGCGCGGCGTCGGTCGCGCTCGTGAAGCAGGCGCGCGCCGCGCAGGGCTGAGGCTCAGCCCCGCGGCCGCAGCCGCCCGAGCAGCTCGAGCGCCGCGGCCTTGTGCAGCGGCTCGTTGAGGTTGCCGCACTTCGGCGACTGCACGCACGAGGGGCAGCCCGACTCGCACGGACATTCCTGCAGCAGCCGCTCGGCGTCGGCCGCCCACGCCTCGAACTCGCGGAACGCCTGCTTCGCGATCCCGACGCCGCCGACGTGGCCCTCGTAGACGATGATCGTCGGCCCGTTCGTCTGCGGATGGATGTTCGTCGACAGGCCGCCGACGTCCCAGCGGTCGCACATCGCCCGGAGCGGCAGCACCGCGATCTGGGCGTGCTCGGCCGCGTGCAGGGCGCCGAGGACGTGCTCGGTGGGGAACGGCTCCAGGCCGATCGGCGCGGCCGCGGCCCCGCCGCCGGGGACGGACGGGAGGACGGTGACGTCCCCGGCCGCCACGCGCGCGGCGACCTCGGCCGCGAGGTCGCCGTCGGCGTAGAGCTCGCGCATCGCCGCCGCGACCTCCACCCCGCCGTGGATCAGGTGCCCCGGCTCGTACCAGACGGCCTCCGTCGTGAACGAGACCGACGGCAGGTCGATCGTGCGCAGGTCGATCACCTCGCCGGTCTTCCTGCGGCGCCGCTGGTAGCCGAGCACCGTGTCGGTCACCGTCACGCTGCCGTACGAGATCCGCATCGGTCCGCCGAGCGTCTGCACCTCGCGGCGGTCGAGCAGCCGGTCGAAGAGGACCTCGACCTCGCGCTTGGGCTCCGTCCACCAGTTCCCGGCGAACGGCTCGACGACCGCGTAGCCCGACTCGAGGTCGAGCCCCTGGACCTCGTACTGCCGGCCCTGGTGCAGGTAGACCGCGCCCTCGTGGACCGTCGACGGGGCCTTGTCCTGCTCGACGTGCCCGATCTCCTCGCCGGTGGTGCCGTCGACGATCACGACCCGGTGGGTGCTCGCCGAGCGCAGGCCGACGTCGCCGGCGGGGAACCCGTTGCCGTCGACCGGCCGGAACACGCCGCCGCGCTCGCGCAGGTCGCCGCGCCGGACGAGCTCCTCCGCATGCGTCCGCCACCGGGGCCCCAGCGCCGGGGCGTCGCGCTCGTCGAGCGGCGCCTCGTACGCCGCGCAGAGCAGGTGCGGCAGGTGGATCGACTCGTTCTCATGCCGGAGGATCGCGGACTCGACCGGGCGGTCCAGGAACTCGTCGGGATGGCGGCAGAAGTACTGGTCCAGCGCGTCCTCGCCCGCGACGTAGACCGCGAGGCCCCGCCCGCGGCGGCCGGCGCGCCCCCACATCTGCCTGAGCGACGCGACCGTCCCCGGGAACGTGACGACGACGCACGCGTCGAGCTCCCCGATGTCGATCCCGAGCTCCAGCGCGGTCGTCGTCACGACGACCCGGACCTCACCGTCCACGAGCTTCCGCTCGAGCTCGTGGCGCTGGCCGGTCGTGTACCCGGCGCGGTAGGGGACGACGGCGCGGGCGAGGTCCATCCGCCCGCGCTCCTCGAGCTGGTCCTTCGCGATCTCCGCGACGACCTCGACGCCCTTGCGCGAGCGGATGAAGCAGATCGTCCGGGTGCCGGACTCCGCAAGATCGGCGAGCATCTCCCCGGCCTCGGTCAGCGCCGACCGGCGCACCCGTCCGGCGATCAGCTCGGACGCATCGAGGAGCTCGACGTCGGGGTTGCTGCCGGGCGACTCGAGGTCGGAGCCGTCCGGACCGTCGACGGGCGTGCCGTCGCCGTCGCCCCCGACCGCGTCCCAGAGCGCCTGCGAGTACGCGTCGACGTCCACGTCGGACTCGTCCTCCGACTCGGCGCCGTCGCCCCCGGGGTGGACGATCGCCAGCGGGCCGTCGTGGTCGAGGTCGGCGGGTCCGGCGTCGGCCGGCTCCGGCGTCCCACCCCGATCGTCCCGTGTGCCGCTCGCGGGCTCGCCCCGCACCCGGGCGGCGACCGCGTGCTGGTCGTCGTCCTCGTCGAAGAGCGGCGGGTTCCACATCGCGATCTGGCGGGCGGTCCCCGGGGCGCCGTCCTCGTCGATCAGCGCGACGTCCTCGAGCCCGGTCAGCGCCTCGACGTGCTCGACGGGGTTGGCGATCGTCGCCGACGCGAGCATGAAGCGCGGGCCGGTGACCGTCGGGGAGGGAGGAGCATCGTCGCCCGCACCAGCGTCGCGTCGCGCGGCCGCACGGCGCGCCGCGGCCGGGTCCCGCGCCGCCATGGCCCGCGCCGCGCGGTCCGCCGCGGGTCCTGCCGGCCTGAGCCGCGCGTCCTCGTGCCGCTCCGTCAGCCGCCGCAGGCGCCGCAGGACGTTCGCCACGTGCGACCCGAAGACCCCGCGGTAGACGTGGGCCTCGTCGACGACCACCACGCGCAGCCGCGCGAGGAACTCGCCCCACAGGTCGGGCCGCGGCAGGATCCCGACGTGGAGCATGTCCGGGTTCGTCAGGACGACGTTCGCGCGGGTCCGGACGTCCTTGCGGGCCTCGCGCGGCGTGTCGCCGTCGTAGATCGCGACGCGCAGCTCGCGCGGCAGGCCGAACGACGCGAGCGACCGCGCCTGGTCCTGCGCCAGCGCCTTGGTCGGGTAGAGGAACAGCGCGCGGGCGCGGGGCTCGCGGAGCAGGGCGTCGATCGCGGGGAGCTGGAACGCGAGCGACTTGCCCGAGGCCGTCCCGGTCGTGACGACGAACGGCTGCGTGCGGGGCAGCGCCACGGCCTGCGCCTGGTGGGCGTAGAGCTCGGAGATCCCGCGGTGCGCGAGCGCGTCCTGCAGCCGCGGGTGCAGCTCGCCCGGGACCGGCGCGGTGCGCGCCGGGCGCGCGGCCTCGTACGCCTCGCGGACGAGGCGGTCGTCCTCGCGGCCGGCCTCGAGGGTCGGCCACCACGGGTCGCGGGGGCGGGCTGCCATCGCCACCCATGATGACGAACGTGCGTTCGCTCCGGGTGGGGCGGGCCCTGGCCTTCAGTCGCCGGTGGGACGATCGCCCGTCAGCGGCATCCCGGTGCTCAGGCGCTGCGGGTGGTCCTCGGGGATCTGCACGAGGACGACCTGCAGCCCGTCGGGGTCGGCGACCGTCGCCTCGAGCAGCCCCCACGGCTTGCGCTCGGGCTTATGGAGCACGGGCACGCCGGCGTCCCGGAGCCGGCCGAACTCGCGGTCGAGGTCGCGCACCTGCAGGAGCAGCCGGGTCGCCGGGCTCGGGACGTCGGTGCCGTGACCCGAGAGCTCGAGGAGCCCGGAGCCGACGAAGAAGACGATCCCGGGGTGCTCCGGCGTGCCGAACTCGCGGAAGACCCCCAGGCCCACGGTGTCCTCGTAGAAGCGTCGCGACACCGCGTGGTCGCGCGGGTGCAGCAGGAGGCGGCTGGCGAGGACTTCCACGGCGGTGAGACTAGCCGCGACCGCCCGTCGCTCAGCCGGCGACCCGCGCCGCGAGCCCCGGGTACGTCCGCACCAGCCCGTCGGGGTCCAGCGCGAGGTCCGCGACGAACCCGTCCTCCCCGGTGTACCGGACCGTCGAACCCTCCTCGCCGCGCCCGAGGTGCGTGTAGCGCTGCGCCGACGCGGTGACCGCGAGCGACGGCACGTCGACCCACGCCATCAGCATGTCGTGCTCGCCCTCGTGGAGGTGCAGGGCGTGCCGGCAGACGGGCATGAGGTTCGTCAGGGGCGAGCACGCCAGGTCGCAGTCGATCGCGCCGCGCACGTCGTCGAGGTCGCCGCCGGGCTCCGGCAGCCCGGGGGCCGACCCCGACTCCTTCGTCGTGCACCGCCACCGCCCCGCGCCGTCGTGGCGGAGGTCGAGCTCGCGCGACCAACCGGCCCCGGAGGACCGCGCGGTCAGCCGGTGGGTCTCCCACCCCGCGGACGTCTCCAGCTCGTACTCCAGCCGGTACGGCACGGGCTCCACACCGATCTGGGTGCCGGTCGCCCGCACCCGGTCGACGCCCAGGTCGACGACGGCGACCTCGGCGCGCCAGGCGTCGGTCCCCTCCCAGACGATCGTGCGCGCGGCCATGGGCCGAGCGTACCCGGGCGGGACGTCCGGCCCGCGGGCACGGAACCGAACCCGTCGCCGCGCCGACCCGGACGTGGCGCATCGCCGCCCGTCGACCCGTGCCGCCTACGCTGTGGCGGTGAGCACCGCGTCCCCCACCGGCTCCTTCGGCCCGCCGCCCCCGACGACCGCCGGCGCGATCGTCGTCGAGGGCCTGCGCAAGCGCTACGGCTCGGACGGTCCCGAGGCCGTCAAGGGCATCGACTTCTCCGTCGCCCAGGGCGAGATCTTCGGCCTGCTCGGGCCGAACGGCGCGGGCAAGACGACGACCATCGGCGTCATCACGACCCGGGTGCGGCCCACGGGCGGCCGGGTCCTCGTCGACGGCCTCGACGTCACGCAGGACCAGGTCGCGGTGAAGCTGCGCCTGGCGATCGTGCCGCAGCGCCCGAACCTCGACCGGTCGCTCAGCGCGCTCGAGAACCTCACCTTCCACGCCGCCTACTTCGGCTTCTCGCGGAAGGCGCGGCGGGAGCGGGCGCTCGAGCTGCTCGAGCAGGTCGGCCTCGCGGGCCGCGAGGACGACCGCGTCGACCAGTACTCCGGCGGCATGGCGCAGCGGCTGATCATCGCCCGCGCCCTGATCCACCGCCCCCAGATCCTGATCCTCGACGAGCCCACGACCGGCCTGGACCCGCAGTCCCGGCTGTTCCTGTGGGACACGATGCGCGACCTGCAGTCCCGCGGGACGACGCTGATCCTGACGACGCACGACATGGCCGAGGCCGACCAGCTCTGCGACCGCATCGCGATCGTCGACCACGGCGAGGTGATCGCGCTCGACACGCCCAGGGGCCTGCGGAAGCTGCTCCCGTCGGAGCAGGGAGTCGAGGTCGTGGTCGTCGCCGCCGGGGACGCCGGGACCGGGACGGGCGACCCCCTCGAGGCCGTCCGGTCGACCCCCGGCGTCGAGCGCGCGGACGTCGTGGCCGAGGCCGAGGGCCGCACCACCGTGCGGGCCTACGGCGCCGTCGACGCCGGCGACCTCGTCGACCGGCTGAAGCGCGCCGGACTCGAGCTCGTCGAGCTCCGGCAGCTCGAGGGCTCGCTCGAGGACGTCTTCGTCCACCTCACCGGAAGGGAGCTCCGATAAGCACTCCCGGCGCCGCGCCCGGCACCCGCCGCCGCGCCTTCCTCGCGATCCTGAGCCGCGACCTGTGGGTGACGGTCCGCCGCGAGCCCGGCGGCTTCCTCGCCCAGGCGCTGCTGCAGCCGATCTTCTTCCTCTTCATCTTCGGGCGCGTCCTGCCGGAGATCGGTCAGGCGCAGGGCTCGTACGGCAACCTGCTGCTGCCCGGCGTCATGGCGCTGACGGCGATCACGGTGTCGCTGCAGAACGTCGCGCTGCCCCTCGTCATCGAGTTCTCGTTCACGAAGGAGATCGAGGACCGCCTGCTCGCGCCGCTGCCCGCGTGGGCGGTCGGGGTCGAGAAGATCGTCCACGCCGCGCTGCGCGGCATCTTCTCCGCCTTCGTCCTCCTGCCGATCGCCGCACTGGTGCTCCCGGACGGCCTGCAGCTCGGCGGCGCGAACTGGCCGGCGCTGATCGGCGTGATCCTGGGTGGTGCGATCGCCGGTGGCTGCGTCGGCCTCGTGATGGGCACGATCGTGCCGGCGAACAAGATCAACATCGCCTTCGCGGTGATCCTCACCCCGCTGCTCTTCACCGGCGCGACGTTCTACCCGTGGGAGTCCCTCGACAGCCTCCGCTGGTTCCAGGTCGTCACGCTCCTGAACCCCCTGACCTACGTCAGCGAGGGCGCCCGCGCCGCGATCGGCACCGGCGAGCACATGGCGACGTGGGCGATCCCGCTGGGCATCGTCGGCAGCATCGCGGTGTTCGGCACCGTCGGGCTCCTGGGCTTCCGGCGCCGCGCGATCGACTGACGGGCGGCGAGCGGCCCGCGGTCAGCCGGCGCGATCCTCGCGGACCCCGACCGGCGTCCCGTCCGGCCCGACCAGCCGTCCCGCGACGAGGTGGACGTCGGCGGCCTCCAGGTAGCGGCGTGCCTGGCCGACCACGAGCCCGATGTGGCGGGCCGTCGCGAGCAGGAGCACGGCCAGCGGGACCTCCAGGAGCACCGCCATGGCGATCGCCTCGACCTGCTCGGCGCCGGCCGACGCCGTCGTGACGTCGAACCAGGCGTCGACGAGCAACATCGTCCCGCAGGCGGCCGCGAGCGGACCCGCCCACACCGACCGCACCGCCACCGCCACCGCGGTGCAGCCGAGGACCACGGCCATCCCGACGTCGAAGCCGGCCCATGCGAGGTTCCAGGCGTGGGCAGTGGCGTGCTCGGGAAGCGAGAGTACGAGGAAGACGCTCCACGGGATCAGGAGCACGGCGCAGACCGCGAACAGCCGGACGACCCAGCGCGGGATCAGGCGCCCGTACCGCTCGTTCTGCTCGTGCAGGTGCGCCGCGTACCCCCGGATCCGGGACGCGACGTTCGGGTGCGTGGCCGTCTCCGCGGCCGGGCCGGTCATGGACCGACGGTACCCGGACGGCGCGCGCGGCTCGCCGGGACGGGGCTGTGAAGGCCATCGCGGGTCGAGCGGCGATGGGATCCCCGGCGATGAACCCGTCCGCGCTCAGTGGCGCCCGCCGCCCGCCCTTCAGCCCCCCGACGCGGTCCGGTTCGCGGCGTCGAGCTGCTTCTGCCGGGGGCCGCTGCGCGCGATCGGCAGGGCGTACCGGTCGACGTACGCGACGTCCTCGCGCCAGATCGCGAGTGCGCGGTCGCCGTCGATCGGGCCGCCGTGGCCGGGGATCACCCAGTCGGCCTGGTCGACCAGCGGCTTCAGGACGTCGAGGGTGGCCCGGTACTGCGAGCGCGAGCCGTCGTGGTCGTGCCAGGTGGGGATCTCGACGGGCGAGAGGTAGTCGCCGCAGATCAGCGTCCGCGCCCACGGCACCCAGATCGCCATGCCGTCTGCGACGTGGCCCGGCGCGGGATGGAGCTCGAGGTCGTGCTCCGGCGGGGCGGATCCGGAGCCGTCGTCGGGACCGGCGAGCCCGATCTTCCCCGGGACCGGCAGCGCCTGCAGCTCGCCGAGCTTCAGCCCGGGCGGCGTGCCGTTCTGGCCGCGCTGCACGTAGTGCTCGGCGTCGAACTCCCGCAGCGCGCGGACCGCCTCGCCCGAGTGACCGGACAGCCGCGCCGCCGTGGTCTCCGCGACGCCCAGTGCGGCGTCCGGGAACGCGAGGCGCCCGAGCAGGTGGTCCCAGTCGCCGTGCGTGGCCAGGAGCCCGGCGACGCCGAAGCCCGCCTGGCCCGCGACCTGCGCGGTCAGCTCGAGCTCGTCGGGGTAGACCGGCGAGTCGACGAGGAACGCCTCGCGCGGCGCGGCCTGCGCGGCACCGCCGAGCGGATCTCCGCCTGCCGGCGGCGCGTCGGGGCCGGCCGGTGCGCGGACGATCGCGGCCGTCGTCTGCCAGACGCGGGAGACGACGACGAGGACGTCGGGATGGACGGCGAGGGCACGCATCGTTCAGAGGATCCCAATCGTGATCCGGCGGGCGGTTCCGCGCGGGTTCGCGCAGCCCGGTCCGCCGGGGAGCACCGGGCCGGCGGGCGCGACGTCGCCGCGGACCGCCGACCGGCTCCGGTCACTTCAGACCGAGCTCGCGGACCGCGTCGAGCAGGGTCTTGACCTCGACTGTCGGGCCCTTGGCCTTCGGCTCGAGCTCCTCGCCGTGGCGGTTGATCCACACGACGGGGACCTTCGCCTTGATGCACGGCGCGATGTCGGCGTAGTAGCCCGACGCGATGTGGACCCAGTTCTTCTTCGAGCCGTAGCGGCGCGAGATCTCCGTGAAGTGCGCGGTGTCCGGCTTGTAGGAGCGCACCTGCTGCGCGGTCACGACGAGGTCGAAGTCGTGGCGGATGTGGCGGCGGGTGAGGCCGAGGAGCTTGTCGTCGATGTTCGAGACCAGGCCGGTCTTGAACTCCTTGCCGAGCTTGCGCAGCTGCGGCATGGTCTCGCGGAACGGGCGCCAGCGCTCGACGGAGTCCGGCAGGAAGTTCGCGCGGGCGGGCTCCTGGCGCAGATCGTCCCAGCCGAGCTCGGCAGCGACCTCTCGGGCGGTGCGGCGCAGGACCTCGGCGTAGAGCTCGTACGAGCCGGCCGCGATCTCGCGGTGCTTCTCGTGGAACAGGTTCAGCAGGCGGTCCTTCTCGAACGTGAAGCCGTCCTTGCCGGCCTCCTTCGTGAAGGCCTCGAGGATCCCGGCCTCCCAGTCGATCAACGTGCCGTACACGTCCATCGTGACGAAATCGATCTGCTTGGGAAGAGGCATCCCCGCGATTAAAGCATTGTGGACGACGTACACGCCGGGGCCACCTGCCTGACCGTCCGTCCCGTCCCCCCCGGCGACCTGCACCGGACCGCGCCGGACGAGCACGCGCGCCGGGTTCCGTGACGTTCCCGGAGCATCCACCGTCCCGCGATCCGCGCGGTCGAGGGGTGCGCCGGGCGCGGTGCGGGTAGTTCCTCGTCTACGCCGTACTTCCGCGGCGTCCCGCAACCAGGATTCCCCATGGCATCTCCTCGCACCCGCTCACTGCCGATCGCGCTGGCGGCCGCCGGCGCCGTCGCCGTCCTCGCGCCGTCGGCCGACGCCGCGCAGTTCAAGACCATCAACTGCAGCAACCCGGCTTCGAGCCCGATCTCGAACTACATCCAGAAGGGGGCGGAGCTGCCGAACGACAGCTGCCTCCAGTCCCTCAACGGTCGCTACCGCGCGAAGATGCAGGGCGACGGCAACTTCGCGATCTACGGTCAGGTGACCGGAGGATGGAACGCTCGATGGTCCGCGGGCTCCAACCGCACCGCCGTCCGCGGCAACTACGTCCGGGTCGGGAACGACGGGAACGTCGTGATCTACGGCGCGAAGCCGCAGCCGGGCGTCAACGGCGCCGTGGCGTGCGCGTTCAACGTCGCGGGCAAGGGCGTCGCCCGACTGGCCCTGCTGGACGACGGCACGCTGCAGGCGCAGCCCGTCGCCGGTGCGTCGTTGTGGAACAGCGGGCTCTACCCCGCGCCGACCGGCAGCTGCATCGCCGCCGACGGGACGACGCCCCCGGAGCCCGCCCCCGACCCGACGCCGACCCCGACCCCGCCGGCGGCCGGGCTCCCCGCCGCGTGGTCGCGCGGTCCCGTGAACGCCCCCACGTGGAAGCCAGCGAAGAAGAAGTGGAGCTCGATCACCTGCGGGCTCAGCGCGATCCCGGCCGGCCTGGCGCCGGAGTCCGTGCGCAACGGGTTCACCCCCCGGTCCCAGGCGATCATCGCGACGATCAAGGCGGCGCCGTTCAACTTCGCGTCGGTTGGCGGCGGCGCGTCGAACGGCAAGCGATCCGGTCACGTCTCCAACTCGTTCCACTACTGCGGGCGCGGACTCGACTCCTACGCGAAGGGCGCGAAGTCCGGCAAGCGGCAGACGGGCGCGACGCTGGCTTCGAGCTGGAAGATGGCCAACTGGGCGGCGCACAACGCTCCCGCGCTCAACATCGCCCAGGTCATCTTCATGGACCGCATCTGGACCGCGGACAAGGGCGGTTGGCGGCCGTACACGAACGACGGCCTGAAGAACGCCAAGACCGAGAGCCAGCGGAACACGCTGCAGCACCGGGACCACGTCCACCTGAGCGTGTTCTAGCGCCCGGGAGCGCGCGACCCGCCCGGCGAGGGGCGGGTCGGCGCCGGTCGACCACGCCGGGCAGCCCCGAGAGCGCCCGGCGCGATCGGACCCCGGCCCTCAGTCGTTGAAGTTCCGTCCCGCCGTGACCTCCGCCACGAACCCGGCCCGGACCACGAAGTCGCCGAAGCGCTCGCCGTCCTTGCGATCCTTCGCGTAGGCGCCGAGGCACTCGTCGAGGACCTCGAGGATCACGTCCTCGCCGACGTTCTCGCGGACCATCTTGTTCAGCCGCTGGCCGTGGAAGCCGGCGCCGAGGTAGAGGTTGTACTTGCCGGGCGCGCGGCCGGTGAGGGCGATCTCGGCGATGTACGGGCGGGCACAGCCGTTCGGACAGCCGGTCATGCGGATCGTGATCGGATCCTCCGTCAGCCCGTGCTTCTCGAGCTGACCCTCGATCTTCGTGATGAGCTCGGGGAGGTACCGCTCGGCCTCGGCCATCGCCAGGCCGCAGGTCGGCATCGCGACGCACGCCATCGAGTTCAGGCGCAGCGCGCTGCGGCCCTTCGTCGGCGCGTTGTCGATCCCGTGCTCGGCCAGGATCGCCTCGACCTTCGGGCGGTCCTCGGGGAGGACGTCCGAGAGGATCACGCTCTGGTTCGGCGTCAGGCGGAAGACGCACAGGCCGGCGTCGGCGACCGCGCGCAGCCCGGTCATCAGGCGCCGCTCGCCGCGGTCGATGATCCGACCGCTCTCGATGAACAGCGTGCAGTGCTCGAGGCCGTCGTCGCCGGTGGTCCAGCCCAGGTCGTCGCCGTTGGACGTGAACGCGAACGTCTTCGCCGGGGCGAGCGCAAAGCCGAGGCGGCGCTCGATCTCGCCCGTGATGACGTCGAGGCCCTTGTCGTCGATCGTGTACTTGAATCGCGCGTGGGCACGGGTCACGCGGTCGCCGAAGTCGCGCTGGACGCCCATCACGGCGTCGAGCGTCGGCTGCAGCTGGTCGACGTCGATGTAGCCGATGACGTCGCCGAGGCGCGGGTAGGTCGCCGGGGCGTTGTCGGCACGGCCCATGCCGCCGCCGATCACGACGTTGAAGCCCTTGAGCTTGCCGCGGTTCGCGATCGCGACGAAGCCGAGGTCCTGCGAGTAGATGTCGATGTCGTTGCTCGGCGGGACCGCGAAGCCGATCTTGAACTTCCGCGGCATGTACTGCTTGCCGTAGAAGGGCTCCTCGGACTCGCCGCGCGGCTGCTCCGGCTTCTCGCCGAACCAGATCTCCTCGTACGCGGACGTCTTGTGGATGACGTGGTCGGAGGCGAGCTGCGCCTGCTCGTAGACCTGCTTATGGAGCTTCGTGAGGCCCGGGTGCACGCCGCTCATCACCGTGCGGGCGACGTCGCCGCAGGCGGCCTTGCCATCGAGCCCGACGTCGCGCAGGCCGAGCATGACCTCGCGCAGGGCGTTGCGGTTGAGGTAGTGGAACTGGAACGTCTGCCGCGTCGTGAGGCGGAACTGGTCGTTCCCGTACGTGCGACCCAGCTCGTCGATCTTCAGCCACTGCTCGGCCGTGCAGACCCCGCCCGGCATGCGGCCGCGGAGCATGAACGTGAAGAAGGGCTCCAGCTTCTGCCGGCGCCGCTCGTCGCGGATGTCACGGTCGTCCTGCTGGTAGATCCCATGGAACTTCATGAGCTTGTTGTTGTTCTCGTCGACGGCGAGCGTGATCTCGTCGATGAGGTCCGTCGTGATCGAGCCCGCGAGGTAGTCGGACTCGAACTTCATCCGCTCCTCGGGCGCCAGCTCCTCGAGCGGGCGGGAGAGGTCGCGGCTGCGGTCGATCTCGACCGTGGCGGCCGGCGGCGCGGGCTTCTTCGCCGCGGGCTTCCGGGTCGTCTTCGTCGTGGGGGCCATCTCAGTACACGTCCAGGAGGTAGCGGTGGTCGCGCTGCAGCTCGGTCAGGTGGGCGTCGGCGGCCTCGCGGTCCAGGCCGCCGTGCTCGACGGCGATCTCGGCCAGCGCGGTGTGCACGTCGGGCGCCATGGCGTTCGCGTCGCCGCAGACGTAGATCCGGGCGCCGTCCTGCAGCCAGTCCCACACCTCGGCGCCCTTCTCGCGCAGGCGGTCCTGCACGTACCTCTTCGTCGCGGAGTCGCGGGAGAACACGGGGTCGAGCCTCGTCAGCGTCCCGTCCTTCAGGAGGTCCTGCCACTCCACCTGGTAGAGGAAGTCGCTGCGGAAGTTCCGCTCGCCGAAGACGAGCCAGTTCTTCCCCTGCGCGCCGCGGGCCTCGCGCTCCTGGAGGAACGCGCGGTACGGCGCGACCCCGGTGCCGGCGCCGACCATGATGATCGGCGCGTCGTCGTCGGGCAGGCGGAAGTGGTCGTTCCGCTGCACGTACACCGGGACGGTCGCGTCCTCGTGCAAAAGGCGCGCGAGGTGCCCGGAGGCCACACCGGTGCGGCCGGACCCGTGCAGGTCGTACTGCACCGTGGAGACCGTGAGGTGCGCCTCGTCCGGTGCCGCGGCCAGGCTCGACGCGATCGAGTAGAGGCGCGGCTGCAGCGGCCGGAGGCCCTTGACGAACTGCTCGGCCTCGATGCCCGCGACCGGGAAGCGGTCGACGAAGTCCGAGACGTGGTGCTCGTGGAAGAACGCGGTGCGGGCCTTCGCGTCGCCGGCCTTCAGGGCGGCGAGCTCGTCGGAGCCCGTGAGCTCGGCCCACTGCTCGAGGAACCGCGGGGTGGCCGCCGTGATCTCGAACGTGCTCGTGAGCGCGTCGCGGAGGGCGACCTCGCCCTGCTTCGTCGTGACCGGCGCGTCGGCCGACAGCCCGGTCTTCTCGAGCAGCAGGTCGACGAGCGCGGGGTCGTTCTCCGGGACGACGCCGAGCGCGTCGCCGGGCTCGTACGTGAGACCCGAGTCCTCGAGGGACAGCTCGACGTGCCGGGTCTCCTTCGTGGAGCCCCGGCCGGTCAGCACGACGTTGTCGAGGACGGCGGCGGAGAACGGGTGCTTCTTCGAGTGCGCGGTGGCCGGCGCGACCCCGCCCGCGGGGGCGGAACCGACGGCCGCGGCCGTCGGGGCGCCGGCCGTCGCGGGCGCCTCGTCGGGCGTGAGCCGCTCGACGACGCCGGCGATCCAGGCCGCGGCATCGTCCTCGTAGTCGACGTCGCAATCGACGCGGTCGGCGATCCGCTCGGCCCCGAGCTCCTCGAACCGCGCGTCGACCTGCTTGCCGGCGGAGCAGTAGTGCTCGTACGTGGAGTCGCCGAGCGCGAGGACCGAGAACCGGACGCCGTCGAGCTTCGGCGCCTTGCGGCCGGCGAGGAACTCGAAGAAGCCCAGCGCGTTCGGCGGCGGATCGCCCTCGCCGTGCGTGCTGGTGATGACGAGGACGTCCTGCTCGTCCTTCAGCGCGCGCGGCTTGTAGTCGGACATGTCGGCGACCTGCGCCTCGAGGCCCTGGGCCTTCGCGGCGGCCTGCAGCTCGCCGGCGAGCTCGGTGGCGTTGCCGGTGTCCGTGCCGACGAGGATCGTCAACAGGCGGGCGGCAGGGCCCGCGGCGAGCGGCTCGGGGGCCACGACACCGGCGGCCGCGCCGTCCGGGGCGACGCCGTTCGTGACGGCGCCGTTCGACGCCGCACCGTCCTGGGCGGGGACCGCGGTGCCGTGGCCGGCGATGCCGGCGAAGTAGCCGCTGAGCCAGATCGCCTGGTCGCGGTCGAGGGACCCCGCCAGACGGTCGAGCTGCTCGAGGTTCTCGGGCGTGAGTGTGGGGACGGGAGGTCGCAACGTGGTGAGGTGCTCGGGCTTCCCGTGCCGACGGTCGGCGTGCCAGGCGACGCGCGGAGGGAACGCGGCGCGGCAGGGGGTAAGCGGATCGGATTTTGGCAGATTCGGGTCCGGCCCCGACGATGATGCCCGCCCCGGAGCCCCTCGTGGCGGAGGAACAGGAAACCCAGGTATTCCGCGAAGGAAGGGACCAGGGGCGGCCGCGACGGCTACCCGTCGTCGCGCAGCGTGAACGGCGGCCCGTCGCCGGCACCCCGCTCGAGCCGGTCCCCGTGATCGCACACGAGGTCGACGACGTCGGCGGCGATCGTCGCCGCCGCGCGGTCCAGCGGGTCGCCGCCGGTGGACCGCCAGCCCCGGGTGACGGTGCCGTCGGCGGACCACACGCCGATCGGCGTGCCCGGCGCGGCCAGGGCGGCGGATTCGAGGATCCGCACCGCGGACTCGTCGGGCGCCACGCCGTCGATCCGCGCGGCGAGGGTCTCGCGCACCGCGTGACGGAGCCGCAGGAAGCGGGAGAGCTCGGTCGACGCGACCCGCACGCCCTCCGCGGCGAGGCCCCGGGCGACGAGCCACCGCTCGAGCACCCGGGCCGCCTCCGCAGCGTCGTACCCGTCGTCGGGGGTCGACGCGAACAGCAGCGAGACCGCCGTGCTGTCGTTCAGGCAGGGCCCGGTCATCCCCCGAAGGTACCGGGCGACCGCCGCGCCGCCCGGGCGCGCGGGCGAGCACCGGGGCGCATTCCCCGGCACCGGCCCGCACGTCCCGGGCTCAGCCCGCCAGCGAGCGGTAGCGCCGGACCGCCAGGAACGACGCGACGACGGTGATCGCCACGATCCAGACGATCGACATCCAGACGTCGGAGTTCGCCGGGGCGGCCTCGCCGCCGATCCACAGGTGCCGCGTGGCGTCGACGAGCGTCGTGAACGGGTTCGCCTCGGCGAACTGCCGCAGACCGTCGGGCATCGTCGACGGCTGCACGAAGGCCCCCGACGCGAACGTCAGCGGGAAGATCACCGTGAAGCCGATCGCGTTCGACGTCTCCGCGGAGCCCGACAGCAGGCCGATCAGGCAGAACACCCACGAGAACGCGAAGCCCAGCCCGAGCAGCAGCAGGATGCCGAGCAGGACCTTCAGCACGTCGGTGCCGAAGCCGAAGCCGACCACCAGGCCGATGCCGATCAGGACGACGAGCTGCAGCGCGTTCAGGGCGATGTCCGCGAACGCGCGGCCCGACAGCACGGCGATCCGCGACATCGGCAGCGACCGGAAGCGGCCGATCAGCCCCTTGTTCATGTCGTCCGCGATCGCCAGGGCGGTCACGAACCCGCCGAAGGCGATCGACTGCACGATGATCCCCGGCATCAGGTAGCTGGCGTAGTTGTCGAAGCCCGGGGTCGCGATCGCGCCGCCGAAGACGTACCGGAACAGCAGCACGAACATCACCGGCTGGATCGTGTAGCCGATCAGCAGGTCGGGCTGGCGGGGGATGCGGCGCAGCTGCCGCATCGCGAGGACGAGGGTGTCCGAGACGGTCCAGCGCAGGCTGCTCATGCGGGCTCCTCCCCGTCGGTCGACGCTTCCTCGGCCGGGCGGCCGGTGAGCGTCAGGAACGCGTCGTCGAGCGTCGGGCGACGGACCGCGATGTCCGTCACGCCCACGCCGGCGTCGTCGAGGCGGCGCACCGCGGCGACGACCCCGCCGCTGCCCTGACGCAGCGGCGTCGAGAGCGACGCCCCGTCGACGGCCGGCTCGCCGTCGGCCAGGGGCGCGAGCGCCTCGGTGGCCGCGGCGGCCTGCGCCTCGTCCTCGAGCACGAGGTCCAGCCGCTCGCCGCCGACCTTCGCCTTCAGCTCGTCGGAGGTGCCCTCGGCGATGACCTGGCCGTGGTCGATGACCGCGATCCGGTCGGCGAGGCGGTCGGCCTCCTCCAGGTACTGGGTCGTCAGGAGCACCGTGGTGCCGTCCGCGACGCGGTCCTCGATCGTCTGCCACAGCGAGTTGCGGCTCCGGGGGTCGAGGCCGGTGGTCGGCTCGTCGAGGAACAGGACCGGTGGGCGCATCACGAGCGCGGCCGCGAGGTCGAGCCTGCGGCGCATGCCGCCCGAGTACGTCCCGGCCGTCCGGCCGCCGGCGTCGACGAGGTCGAACTCCTCGAGCAGCTCCTTGGCGCGGGACCGCGACTCGGCCGGGCTCAGGTGGTAGAGCCGCCCGACCATCTCGAGGTTCTCCTTGCCGGTCAGGTACTCGTCGACCGCGGCGTACTGGCCGGCGAGGCCGATCTTCGACCGGAGCTCCTGAGCGTCCTTCACGACGTCGAGCCCGGCGACGGTCGCGCTGCCGCCGTCGGGCGGGAGCAGCGTCGTCAGGATGCGGACGGCGGTCGTCTTGCCCGCGCCGTTCGGCCCGAGGACGCCCAGCACCGAGCCGGCGGGCGCGACCAGGTCGACCCCCTGCAGGGCGTGGACGTCACCGAACGACCGGCGCAGACCTCGGGCTTCGATCACGGCGTCGGTGCTCATCGGGGCGCACCATACTTGGCGCCTTCGCACTCGTCGCGGCCCGCGGCACGGGTCGGGACGGCGGGCTCGGGGTTCGAGTCCGGCGGGTGGGGGCCGGGGGACTGCTGCGTGATCGGCATGGCGCAACCGTGTCGGGGAACGAGGACATGGACCGTCCGCGATCGCGCGGGCCGGGCCAGGGCGGACCCCTCGGGGTCCACCGCTGTGCCATGAAGACCGGGGGACGGGCGGAAACTCATCGGCCGGACCGCCGCGACCGTGCCCGTCCGGGCTGCACCCACCCGGCCGTGGGGTGAACGGCGCCCGGAAACAGGGCCTATACGCGCGTGGACGGGCCGCGTACTAGTGTCCCGGCGGTCCGTCCGGACGGCCGCTTTTACCGGGTCGCCCGGCGTCATGCACAGCGCGACCGTCGCCGAGGTCCACCCCGGACCTCCCCGCCCGCCGCGCGCTTCCACACGACACAGGAACCGCCACATGGACCTGCTCGAGTACCAAGGCAAGCAGCTGTTCGCGAAGCACGGCCTCGACGTGTCGGACGGCAGCGCCGTCACGACCGTCGACGACGCCGTCGCCGCAGCCAACAAGATCGGCTATCCGGTCGTCGTCAAGGCCCAGGTCTTGATGGGCGGCCGCGGCAAGGCCGGCGGCGTGAAGCTCGCGTCGGACGAGGACGAGGCGCGCGAGCACGCGACCAACATCCTCGGCCTCGACATCAAGGGGCACATCACGCGCACCCTGTGGATCGAGCACGCCTCGGACATCGCGACGGAGTACTACGCCTCCGTGCTGCTCGACCGGTCGGCCAAGAAGCCGCTGGTCATGTTCTCCACGGAGGGCGGCGTCGAGATCGAGACCGTCGCCGAGGAGACGCCCGAGAAGCTCATCAAGCAGAACGTCGACCCGCTCGTCGGGCTGACGAAGGAGCAGGCGCTCGACATCGCCACGCAGGGCAAGGCGGACGAGGACGTCATCGAGGGCGTCGCCGACGCCCTGGTCGCGCTCTACGAGGTCTGGATCGAGGAGGACGCCTCCCTCGCCGAGATCAACCCGCTGATCGTCACGCCCGACCGCAAGGTCAAGGCGCTCGACGCGAAGGTCTCGCTCGACGGCAACGCCGCGTTCCGTCACCCGGACCACGCCGAGCTCGGCGACAAGGCCAACCTCGACCCGATCGAGGTCAAGGCGGCCGAGCAGGACGTCGTCTACGTCAAGCTCGACGGCAACATCGGCATCCTCGGCAACGGCGCCGGGCTCGTGATGTCGACCCTGGACGTCGTGGCGCAGGCCGGCGGCGAGCCGGCCAACTTCCTGGACGCCGGCGGAGGATCCGACGCCGCCAAGGTCAAGCAGGCCGTGGAGATCATCCTCTCCAACGACAACGTCAAGGCCGTCCTCTTCAACATCTTCGGCGGCATCACCCGCTGCGACGAGGTCGCCAACGGCCTGGTCGCCGCGTTCGCCGACCTCAAGCCGACCGTCCCGTTCGTCGTCCGCCTCGACGGCACGAACGACGTCGCGGGTCGCGAGATCCTCGAGAAGGCCGCGCTGCCCAACGTGCAGACGGCGAAGACGATGAACGAGGCGGCCGAGAAGGTCGTCGCGGCGGCGAAGGGGAACAGCTGATGTCGATCCTGGTCACCGAGAACACGAAGCTCGCCGTCGCCGGCATCACCGGCCGCGAGGGGCGCTTCCACACGCTGAACAACAAGAACTACGGGACGAACGTCGTCGGTGGCGTCAACCCGAAGAAGGCCGGCGAGAACGTCGAGGGCATCCCCGTCTTCGGCGACTGGGAGACCACGGTCAAGGAGAGCGGCGCCAACACGGCGATGATCTTCGTGCCGCCGCCGTTCGCCGCCGCGTCGGCCCTCGAGGCCGCCGCCGCGGGCGTCGAGCTCGTGATCATCATCACCGAGGGCATCCCGGCCCACGACGAGCTGAAGCTCTACAACACGGTCAAGCGGGACTACCCGGGCACGACCGTCGTCGGCCCGAACTGCCCCGGCATCCTGTCCCCGGGCAAGGCCAACGTCGGCATCATCCCGGCGTCGTTCTTCAAGCCGGGCAACGTCGGCGTCGTCTCGCGCTCCGGCACGCTGACCTACCAGATCGGCAACGAGCTGGCCCAGGCCGGCTTCGGCAACTCCTCGATCGTCGGCATCGGCGGCGACCCGGTCCCGGGCTCGTCGTTCATCGACGTCATCGCGCAGTTCGAGGCCGATCCCGAGACCGAGCTCATCGTGCTCTCCGGCGAGATCGGCGGCTCCGCCGAGGAGGAGGCCGCCGAGTTCATCGGCGCCAACGTCACGAAGCCCGTCGTCGGCTACATCGCCGGCTTCACGGCGCCCGAGGGCAAGCAGATGGGCCACGCCGGCGCCATCGTCTCCGGCTCCGCCGGCACCGCCAAGGCCAAGGCCGAGGCGCTCGAGGCCAAGGGCGTGCGCGTCGGTCGCACCCCCACCCAGGTCGCGGAGATCGCGATCGACATCCTCAAGGGCTAGGACGCCGCGCGGGTCCCGCCCCGGGCTTCCCGGAGCGGGGCCGCGTCGGACCGCGGCAGGGCTCGGGGCACCCGCAGGGTGTGCCACCACCCGGGCCTGGAGTCGCGGGAGCAGGACCACGCGGGGCGGCCATCGGCCGCCCCGTCGTCGTTCCCGGGCCGGACGTCGCGTTCCCGATCTCGTACCCGTGGGGTACCGGATCGGTCGCACGGGTCGAAGGGTCCGCGGCGTCCGGGGCCGGGACCGGCCGCGTTCCCGATCCGGTACCTCGGAGGTAGCGGATCGGCATCGCGGGGCCGACCCGCCGTCGTCGACGACAGGTCGGCCCCGCCCCCGGACCGCCGCGCGGTAGCGTCCGGAGCGTGAGCACGCCCGCGTCGTCCCTCAACACCGCCGACCTCCGCGTCGCCTTCGTCCAGGCGTCGTGGCACCACGACATCGTGGACCAGGCCCGCGTCGGGTTCCTCGCCGAGATCGCCGAGCACGGCTTCTCGGCCGGCAACGTCGACCAGTTCGCCGTGCCGGGTGCCTACGAGCTGCCCCTGCACGCCCAGAAGCTCGCCCGCACCGGCCGCTACGCCGCGATCGTCGGCGCCGCGCTGGTGGTCGACGGCGGCATCTACCGCCACGACTTCGTCGCCGCCGCGGTCGTCGACGGCCTGATGCGCGTCCAGCTCGACGAGGGTGTCCCCGTGTTCTCCGTCTCGCTCACCCCGCACCACTTCCACGAGCACGCCGAGCACGTCGACTACTACACGGAGCACTTCGTGAAGAAGGGCGGCGAGGCCGCCCGCGCCGTCGCGAACACCCTCAAGTCGCTCGCCACGATCGACTGACCGCCGACGGATCCGGGGTGTCGGACGTCCGCCGTCCCTGCGGCGGCGGACGTCCGGGACCCCGGACCGGCCGCGGTCGACGGGCCCCGCCGACCCCCACCCCACCGACCGGGCCGCCGGAAGCCGCCACGCGCGTCGAGATCCGCCGGGAGGAGTCGGCCCTCCGACGTCGAAGGAGGTCCGTCACCCGTTCCCACCGGCGTTTCCGCCGATCCGCCGCGTACAGTGGCGGCGTGGCCGGTTCGTTCGATCTCGACGGCATGTTCGCGGCGCTCGAGCGCGCGGTCCTCCCGGCACCCCTCGACCCGCTCGACGCCCTCGACGCCGCGGCGGTCACGGCCCGCGACCGCATGCGGATCTTCGACCCCGCCTGCACGTCGGACCCCGCGCCGCAGCCCGTCGCCCCGCGCGGGCGTCGTCCCGGTCGCTGACCCCTCCGGCGCCGCGCGGTCGGCCCAGATTCCGGCGTCGCCGAGGCCTCTCGCACCCGGGCCCACCGTCGGGGCACCGGGACGCCCGCCGGCCACCGGACCGCGCCCCGGGCTGCCACCCGCGGCGGGGGTCGAACCCGTCCGCCGCCGGGACCACCGCGCACCCCCGTCCCGCCTGCACGTCACCTGCGGGAGCCGGTGAATAGTCTGGGGTGATGGCCGACTCCATCTCCTTCTCCCGTGGCGCGCCGTCCGCCGACATCGTCGACATCGACGGGCTCAAGGAGGCCGCGGTCCGCGCCTTCGAGAAGGACCCGGCCGGCGTCGCCGGCTACGGCACGGCGATCGGCTACGTGCCGCTGCGCCGCCACATCGCCGAGAAGCACGGCGTGCCCGAGGACCACGTCATCGTCACCAACGGCTCGATGCAGGCCGACGCGTTCCTCTTCGACGAGGTCGTCTCGTCCGGCGACGCCGTCGTCGTCGAGCGCCCGACGTACGACCGCACGCTCCTCGGCCTGCGCGAGCGCGGCGCCGACGTCCGCCTGATCGGCCTGCAGGCCGACGGCATCGACGTCGACGAGCTCCGCGCCGAGCTCGAGGGCGGCCTGCGCCCGAAGCTCGCGCACGTCATCCCGAACTTCCAGAACCCGGGCGGCTCCACGCTGTCCCTCGAGAAGCGCCACGCGCTGCTCGAGCTGGCCGCGAAGTACGGGTTCCTGATCTTCGAGGACGACCCGTACGTCGACGTCCGCTTCACCGGCGAGCCCCTCCCGCGGATGCTCGAGCTCGACGCCCCCGACGGCGGCACGCCGACGAACGTCGTCTACGCCTGCTCGTTCTCCAAGACGGTCTGCCCGGGCGTCCGTGTCGGCTACCTCGTCGGCAACCCGGAGCTGATCAAGAAGATCCAGCGCCGCGCGACCAACACGTACATCGCCCCGAGCCAGGTCTCGCAGGCCATCGTCTACGAGTTCGTGGCCGGCGACCGCTTCCCCGCCGCCCTGCAGAACGTCAAGGACGCGCTCGCCGAGCGCGCCGGCACGCTCGGGAAGGCCCTGAAGGAGCACCTCCCGCAGGCCAGCTTCGTCCAGCCCGAAGGCGGCTACTTCCTCTGGGTCGAGCTGCCGGAAGGCGAGGGCCACGACTGCGCGAAGATCGCGAAGGAGGCCGCGGACCGCGGCGTCCAGATCGTCAAGGGCACCGACTTCCTCGTCGAGGGGGGCGAGAACGCCTTCCGCCTGGCCTACTCCGCGGTCACCGCGGACAAGATCGACGAGGGCGTCCGCCGCCTGGCCGAGGCCGTCGAGGCCGCGAAGGGCTGACCGGCCGGCCGGCCCACCACCGGCCGGCCCCTCCGCCGCAGCCCGACGTCCGGGCGGGCCCGCCGCCGTCCGCATGGCTCTGAGGACGGCGTGAGGACCGCTGTCCACCGGTCCTCCCACCTGGGAGGATCGGGCCATGCGTGCGAGCGTCCCGGCGGCCCACCCACGACGGACCGCCCTCGGCGCCGCGGCCCTCGCGGTCACCTCGGGCCTCGCGCTCGTCCCGACCGCCGGCGCCGACGTCCTCGTCTCGCGCTCCGACGACGCGCGCGGCACCGCGCGTCCGGTCCTCGTGACGCCGGACGGCACGCGGCGCGAGCTCGCCGCCGCCCCGATCGACGGCCTGGGCCACGCCCCGGTGGTCTCGCCCGACCGCTCCGTCGTCGCGGTCGTCGGCCCCGCGACCGTCGACGGGCTCGACGGCGTGACGCTCCTGCCGACCGACGGCTCCCCGGCCCGGCCGCTCGCGGGAGCGACCACGAGCATCGCCTCCAGCGGGTCCGAGTTCTGGTGGACCGACGGACCGCCCCGGCTGATCTCGGCGATCACCGGCCTCGGCGTCCGCGGCGAGGTCGACACGTGCGCCGTGCCCGCACGGACCTGCAAGGAGACAAAGGCGCCCGGCGAGACGCTGATCGGCTCGTTCGACACCGGCGCGAGCCTCTGGACGCGCTCCGGCACCTTCCTGCTCCCCGAGACCCTCGGCAGCGCCTACCAGCGCTGGACGACCGCCACCGCCGCCCAGGTCCGGCGGGTCCGCGCCGGTCTGCGCCGCCGGCTCGTCCAGCGCGTCGTCCTCCGCTCGTCCGACGGGAAGGAGCGGATCCTCTCGACCGCCCGGCGTGCCCCCGGCACGGGCGTCCTCGACTACGAGCGGCTCACCGACCGGGGGCCGGCGATCGTCACCGACCGCGTCACGCACCGGACGACCATGAGGACCCGCACCCGGAAGGGGCGCCTGCAGCTGCGCCTGACCGAGGAGCTCCGGGGCTCGGTGACACGTGCGTACTCCCCGTCCGGACGCTCCTCGGCGTTCCGGCTCCGCGTCCCCGCGGGCACCACCGGCGCGGTCGGCGAGGCGCCGACCCCGGTCGCCGGCGGATGGCTGATCGCCGTCCGCGCGAAGGACGTGCCCGCCACGCGGCGCCTGGCCCGGTTGGCCCCCGACGGCACGACGAGGACGATCACCCTCGGCGGCTCCCCCCTGACCGTCACCTCGCTCAGCGCCGCACTGGGCCTGCCGAAGCCCGAGGCCGGCCCCCGCCGGGGCGACATCAGCGGCCTGCGCCCCGTCGGCTACGAGGCGGCGACCGACAGCGACGTGGTGATGTTCGACGTCCCCGCCGACAGCCACCAGGTGATCGCCCGGATCCCGCGGTCCGGCGCCGCACCGTCCCTCGTCCTGACCGGTGCCCCGCACCAGCGGGTGGGCGCGATCGCCTGGTGAGCCGGGGCGGGTCGAGGGACCTCCCCGATCCCCCGGCACGTAATGCGCGCCACCCTCCCGGCAGAGAGGAGGTGTGAGCGAGAACCCGACACGAGGCCCCGGATCCGGCGACGCCGGCCGCTGGGCCGTCTACGACGAGCACCACGCGGCCGTGCACCGGTACGTCGCCCGGCGCGCGGACCCCGCGGCGGTCGAGGACCTGACGGCCGAGACCTTCGCGATCGCCTGGCGCCGGCTGCCCCGCGCGAGCGACGACCCGCTGCCGTGGCTCTACGCCGTCGCGCGGAGGGTGGTCCACGGCCACCGGCGCAGCACGGCCCGACGCGCCGCGCTGGTGCGCAAGCTCGGCCGGGCCGGCGAGGACCGCACCGCCGGCGGCGACCCGCACGACCGGGTCGCCGGCGACCCCCGGCTCGTGGCCGCCTTCGCCACGCTGTCGGCCAAGGAGCAGGAGGCCCTGGCCCTCGTCGCCTGGGAGGGCCTCGACCACGACCGCGCCGCACGGGCGGCCGGATGCTCGCCCGGGACCTTCGCCGTCCGCCTGAGCCGCGGCCGCACCCGGCTGCGCGCCGCGCTCGCGGAGCCGGACGACGCGCCGGACCCGTCGCGGCTCGTCGGACGGGCCGGCCCGTCCGGCGCGGCAGCGCTCGGCGCTCCGCCGTCCGCCGTCCCGACGCCCACGTCCCCGCCCTCCGTCGCCGTCCGCGCGACGCACCCCCGCCCCCGAACGATCACGACCCCGGAGGCCTGAGATGCTCCACCCCACCGATCCCCTGCTCACGCGGCTGCGCGCCGCCGACCCCGCCGCGACGACCACCCCCGCGGCCGACCGGCCCGCGGTGCGCCGTGCCCTCGCCCACCGCAGCCGCGCGGCCACCCGCCGCCGCTGGGCGATGGCCCCCGCGCCCGTCCTCGGCGCGGTCCTGGCCGGCGCGCTCGTGCTCGTCCCGTCCGGGACCCCCGCCCTCGCGCAGATCGTCGACCGCGCAGCGGCGGCGAGCGCGCCCTCGCCGGGCACGATCGTGATGGTCCGCTCGAGCGTCGAGAGCCGCTCGACCACCGCGGGACGGGACGACGCACCGTTCGCCCTGGAGGAGCGCGGCTGGGTCCGCTTCGCCCGCGACGGCCGCCCCCTCGACGTCCGGTCCGTCCGGCTGCGGTCCTCGGACCAGGACGACGGAGGTGCGGCCCCGGGGTTCGAGGAGACGACGACCTACCCCCGCTCCGCGGACGGCACGCCCACGTCGCAGGCGTACGACCCGCGGACCGGCCGCACGACCACGCAGGACGGCACGGCCGCGGTGCCGCGGCTCGTCTTCCGCGCCCACGAGCTGCTGGAGCGCGCCCGGCGTGGGACGGCAGGCGTGCGGCTCGACGGCGAGCGGACGGTGGACGGCCGGCGCGTCTTCCGCCTCGTGATCGAGGATCGCGGCGACGGCGGCCCCGTCCCCGGGATCGCCGGGCGCACCGAGCTCGACGTCGACGCGTCGACGTACGCGCCCGTCGCGTACCGCGACGTGACCGAGGGCCGCACGCAGCCGGGCGACGTCCCGTTCCGCACCGAGGTCACCCAGCGCGTGATCGAGCACGACGAGCTGCCGGACACACCGGCCACCCGCCGGCTGCTCGAGCTGCGCGGCCCGCGGGAGCCCTGAGCGCCGGGAGGCGAACGTCCGGGGCGCTCCCGCGACGTCCGTCGGTCAGCGCCCGAAGGCGGCCTGCTCCAGCACGACCGCGGCGGGCAGCCCGACGCGCTCGGGCGGGGACGGGTCGGCCTTCACCGAGACGGTCTCGGCGGCGCTGATGGTCAGCGCGTGCGTCACGCCGGCCGCGTCCTCGAACGCGACGTGCTCCTCGCCGCGCTCGGTGACCGTGCCCTCGAGGCCGGGCTGGACGCCCGCGCCGTAGAGGTAGTGGAGGACCTGTTCGGCCTCGTTCTCGAAGCGCAGCACGGTGATCTTCGCGCCGATCTCGACGTCCGCCAGGGGCGCGCCCGGGACGCGCTTGCCGACCTCGATCGGGTGGCCGTGCGGGCAGGTCGTCGCCGTGCCGATCGCGGCGCGCATGCCGGCCTCGATCTGCGGGCTCATGGCGTGCTCCATGCGCTCGGCCTCCTCGTGGACCTCGTGCCACGGGATGTTCAGCACGTCGGTGAGGAAGCGCTCGACGAGTCGGTGCCGGCTGACGACGTTCTCGGCGACGGAGAGCCCGCGCTCGGTGAAGGAGATCCGCTTGCGCTCGTCGCGGCTGATCAGGCCGTCGGCCTCGAGGCGCTTGACCATCTCGTGCACCGTGGGTGCCGAGAGCAGCATCGCGCGCGAGACATTCGCCGCGGTGAGCGGCAGCTGGACCTCGTGGAGCCAGTAGAGCGTCTCGAGGTATTCCTCTTCACCGGCGGTCGGATGGCCCATGGTGTCATCGTACCCCCGCAGCGCGCGCGAACCGTCGTGCCCGTGGCGCCGCAGCGCTACGCTAGACGCATGCGCACCGAGAGCCAGTCGCCGAAGCAGGGAATGACCGCGCTGGACGGCGCGAAGATCATCGGGGCGATCGTCCTCGTGATCGTGGTGCTGAAGGTCGTCGGCGCCATCGTCGGGGCGATCATGAGCATCGTCTGGGGCGCCCTGATCGTCCTCGCGGTCGCGGCGGCCGCGTGGGTCGTCTTCAGCCTGGTGCGCGGCGGCTCGGACTGAGCCCCGTCCCGGCGGGCGGCCGCCGGGACGCCCACGCCTGGGCCGATCGCGCCGTCGTAGCGAGACCAGGCGCACCGAACTCGCGCGTACCGCTCGGTCCTGCCGCGGGTACTTCCATGTGACCCGATGACCGAGCGCCCCCGCCAGCACGCCGCGCCCATGCGCGGCGTCAACCTCCCCAACCCCCTCGGCCGACGGGCGGTCGTCGTCGGCGCCGGCTCGTTCGGCACCGCCATCGCGGTGCTCCTCGCCCGCGGCGGGTTCCGCACCACGCTGCAGACGCGCACCCAGGAGCAAGCCGACCGCCTGCGCTCGACCCGCGAGAACGAGCGCTACCTCGCCGGCGTCGAGCTGCCGCAGAACCTGAGGATCGACTCGATCGACGCCGGGCCCGGCAAGGCCGAGTTCGTCTTCCTCGGCGTGCCCTCGGCGCACCTGGGGGAGGCCGTCGACCGCCTCGAGGCCCAGGGCCTCGACCGCCGGACGAAGATCGTCTCGCTCGCCAAGGGACTCGTCCCGCCGCTCGGCGTCCCGCCGACCGTGCTCCTGACCGAGCGCTTCGGTCCCCACCGCGTCGCGTGCATCGGAGGGCCGGCGCACGCCCGGGAGATGGTCACCCACGGCGCCGGGCTCGTCGCCTCGTCGACCGACCGGGACCTGGCCGCCGTCATCGCCGCCGCCTTCCTCCGGGCCGGCGTGGTCTGCGAGCACACCGACGACCCGGTCGGGGTCGAGCTCGCCGGGGCCGCCAAGAACGCCGCCGCGCTCGCCGCCGGCGCCACGGAGGGCCAGGGGCTGAACGCCGCCGGTGCCGCGGCCGGGCACATCTTCACCGAGGTCTGGCGGCTCGCCGAGAGCCTCGGGGCGCAGCCCGCGACGTTCATCGGGCTCGCCGGGACCGGCGACCTCGTGGCCACGGCGCTCGCGCCGCAGAGCCGCAACCGCCGCGCGGGCGAGCTGCTCGCCGCCGGCGTCCCGCGCGACGAGATCCCCGACCGGATCGGCCAGGCCGTCGAGGCGTTCGAGTCGGTCCCGCTGCTCGAGGGCGCCCTGCGCCGCGCCGGGGTCGCCTCCCCGGTGACCTCCGGGCTCGTCGGCCTGATCCAGGGATCGCTGCCGCTCGACGGCTGGGTCGCGCTCGTCCGCACGACCGTCCCGCAGCCCGCCAGCTGGCGCTCCCGCCGCGAGGCCGGACGGTTCCGGCGGTGGTGGGAGCGTCTCCGGGCCCGCCTGTTCGGCCCCGCGGAGCACGTGCAGCTCACCGAGACGGTCGAGTAGGTCCGCCGTCGAGGGGGTGCGGACACGCCCGGGCCACGTCGCCCGGTCGCGGGCCACCTACAGTAGGGGTGTGTCGCAGCTTCCCCGTCGTACGAAGATCGTGGCCACCATCGGGCCCGCCAGCCGGGATCCCGAGGTGCTGGTCCGCATGATCGACGCCGGCATGGACGTCGTGCGCCTGAACTTCAGTCACGGGTCGCACGAGGACCACGCGGAGACGGTGCAGATGGTGCGCGCCGCCGCGGACCGTGCGGGACGTCCGATCGCCGTCCTGCAGGACCTGCCGGGACCGAAGATCCGCCTGGGCCAGGTCGCGGACGAGCCCGTGCAGCTGCACAAGGGCCAGCGCCTGACGCTCGCGTCCGGCTCGGTCAGCGACATCGGCACCGCCGAGCGGCTCGTCGTCGCGTGGGACCGCTTCGCGGAGGCCGTCGAGGTCGGCGAGGAGGTCCACATCGCCGACGGGATGATCCGGCTGCGGATCGAGTCCGTGCGGTCCGGGGACGGCGAGGCCGACTGCGTCGTGGAGATCGGCGGCCCGGTCTCCTCCCGCAAGGGCGTCAACCTGTCCGGCCCCGCCGACCTGCTGCCCGCTGTGCCGGAGGAGGATCTCGAGCACCTCGCCGCCGGCAAGGCGATGGGCGTCGACCTCGTCGCGGTGTCGTTCGTCCGGCGCGCGGAGGACCTCGAGGCCCTGCGCTCCCGCACCCGTTGTCCGCTGATCGCGAAGTTCGAGAAGCCGCAGGCGATCGCCGCCGCGGAGTCGATCGTCGCGGCGTCGGACTGCATCATGGTCGCGCGCGGCGACCTCGGGATCGAGCTGCCGCTGCAGCAGGTCCCACGGGTCCAGAAGCAGCTGATCGCGCTCGCCGGTGCCTACGCCCGCCCGTCGATCACGGCGACGCAGATGCTCGAGTCGATGGTCTCCTCGGCGCGGCCGACGCGCGCGGAGGTCACCGACGTCGCCAACGCGATCCTCGACGGCACCGACGCCGTGATGCTGTCGCAGGAGTCCGCGATCGGGATGTACCCGGTCGAGGCGATCACCACGCTGGCGGAGGTCGCGCGGGAGACCGAGACGATCGCCCCGTTCCACGACTGGAACGAGCGCCGCGTCCGCCGCGACTCCAAGGACCCGGGCTGGGCCGTCGCGCGCTCCGCGGTCCACACGGCGCAGGAGCTCGACGCCGCCGCGATCGTCGTCCCGACGCTGTCGGGCCGCTCCGCGCGCCTCGTCTCCGCCCACCGCCCCGACCGCCCGGTGATCGCGCTCTCGCCGTCGCGGGAGACCGTCGCCCGCTGCAACCTCATGTGGGGCGTGGACGGCGCGATGATGCACCACCACGCCGTCACCGAGGAGCTGATCAAGGACGCGGCCACCAAGGTCCGGGAGCTCGGCTGGCTGAAGCCCGGCGACCGCGTCGTCATCACCGCCGGCCTCCCCTCCGGCACCCCGGGCACGACGAGCCTGCTGCAGGTCCAGACGGTGTGAAAGCGGGGCGGGCCCCATCCCGAGCTTCTCGGGTACGAGCCGCGAAGGACTGCGGCTGGCTCGGGAGACCCGCCTGCCGAGCAGGGTCGGCGGCGCGTCGGCGGCCCCTCACCAGTCTTCGCGCGGGTCCGGGATCGGCTGGAGGTTCGCCTCGATCGCCGCGCGGTGCTCCTCGAGCCACGGCGGCAGGATCGTCTTCACGCCCCAGTCCTCCCGGGGGTTCCGCGACTCGAACCCCGGGAGGTCGGTGGCCAGCTCGTAGAGCACGCCGCCGGGCTCCCGGAAGTAGATCGACCGGAAGTAGAAGCGGTCGACGAGGCCGGACGTGTGGAGGCCCGAGGTCTCGACCTGCGGCAACCACGCCTCGTAGTCCGCGTCGCGGACGCCGAAGGCGACGTGGTGCACGGTTCCCGCGCCGTGCCGCGGGCGCTCCACCGGCGGCCGGTCGAGCGTGACGAGGCCGCCGCGCCGGTCGGAGCGCAGCTCGTAGCGGTCGCCGGCGCTCCTCGCGTCCGGACCGCCCGCGAGGGCGTCGTCGATCGGCGTGCCCTCGTCCAGGCGGGTCGCGCCCAGCACGTCGGTCAGCACCGCTCCCGACCGCTCGGGCGCCGCGCTGAACATCCGGACCCCGTCGAAGCCGCGCAACGCGACGTCCTCCGGGATCTGCGGGTGGTGTGCGCGGAGCGGCGCGTCGCCGCTGTCGTCGACGACGAGCTCGAACCCGAGGCCCTCGGGATCCTCGAAGCTCAGGGTCCCGCGCTCCCGGCGGTTCGGCAGCCCGTACCGGGTGAGCCGGTCCGCCCAGAAGTCGATCGCCGCGGGGTCGGCGACGCGGAAGCCGATTCGGTGGACCATGCCCGCGCCGTCGCGGCCGCGGGGCAGGCCGCGGGCCTCGAACATCGTGAGGTCGGAGCCCGCGCTCGCGTCCTCGTCGGTGAAGAACAGGTGGTACATGTCCGGCGCGTCCTGGTTGACGGTCTTGGCCGCCAGCCGGAGGCCGAGCACGCCGGTGACGAAGTCCGTCGCCGCGCGACCGTCGCCCGTCATGGTGGAGATGTGGTGGATGCCGTCGATCTGCATGGTGCGCCTCGCCCGCCGGTCGGTCCCGGCGATCGGACTGTGTAGTTGCATACGCAACTATACGCCTTCTGCCGTCACGCACAAGGGCGGAGGGAAGCGCTCCGCGCGCGGAGCAGGCGGCGCCCGCCGCGGGCCCGGACCCGCGTCCGCGACGACCGCGACGGCGGGGCGATCCGGCCGGGAGCACCCCACTCGGTGTTGCGCCCCCTGCAACTTCCGTTGCAGGACGGGTACCGTTCCCTCGATGGCCGCTTCCGCAGGCCCGCCGCCCCGCGGCGGCGACGAGGGACCACCGGCACCCGACGACGGCACCCGGCCGGCGCGCCGCCGCGACCGCGCGGGCGGACCACCACCGCCGCTCGCGCCGTGGCTGCTGCCCTCGGTGATCGTCGGCCTGTCGGTCCTCCTGCTCGTGATCGTCTTCGGGTTCATCGTCGGGCGCGACGACGGGGCGCCCGCGACCGCCGCGACGGCCCCCGCCGACGAGCGGCCGCTCCCGGAGCTCCCACGCGGTGGCCGCGAGCTCCTGCCGGGCCACCGGGTGGTCTCCTACGCCGGCGCCCCGCAGGACCCGGAGCTCGGCGCGCTCGGCGTCGGCTCGCTCCGCGGCGCCCTGCGCGGGCTCCAGCGACAGGCGCGCAGCTACGCGCGCAGGACCCGGCCGGCGCAGCCCGCGCTCCAGCTGATCTCGACGATCGCCCACGCCGACCCGGGCCGCGACCGTCGCTACAACCAGCACCAGAGCACCCGCGTGATCGAGCGCCACCTCCGCGAGGCCCGGCGGATCCGCGCACTCCTGATCCTCGACATCCAACCCGGCCGGTCGAACTTCGTCGGCGAGACCCGGCGCCTGGAGCGCTGGCTCCGCGAGCCCGACGTCGCGATCGCCTACGACCCCGAGTGGCGCATGCAGAAGGACGGCGACGTCCCGGGCCAGGTGATCGGCTCCGTCGACGCCCCCGAGCTCCAGCGGTCCCTCGACGAGGTCGCCCGGATCGTCCGCGAGCACCGGCTGCCGAAGAAGCTCGTGATCGTCCACCGCTTCACGAGGAACATGATCCGGAACCTCCCGAGCATCAGGATCCCGCCGGAGCTCCAGATGGTGATGTCCGTCGACGGCGTCGGCGACCGGGCGAACAAGCTCGTGAAGTACGCCGAGCTCACCCGCGACCTGCCCCGCGGGTGGCGCCCCGGGTTCAAGGTCTTCCTCAAGGAGGACCGGGCGGCCGGCGGACTGATGAACCCGCGCCAGGTGATGGGTCTGCGGCCGCGGCCGGACGTCGTGCTCTACGAGTAGGCGGCGGTCGGGCGGGCCCGGCGGGCGACCGGTCCGACGTCGTGCGGGCCGGCGGGTCGCCGGCGAACGCGTCAGACGTCACGTTCGGGCCGCACCCGCTGACGCGGATCCGCGGATCGCCCGGCCATAGCTTGCGATGCATGCCCCGGACCCTCGATCTCCTCCGCGACCAGCGCGACGCCGCCCGCTTCCAGGGCCGCCGCGGCGAGCTGACCACGCTCCTCGATCTCCTCGCCCCGGCACCTCCGCGACCGGTGCTCCACGTGCACGGCCCGGCCGGGATCGGCAAGAGCGCCCTGCTGCGCGAGCTGGTCCGCCGGGCGCACGTCGCCGGTGCCGCCGTCGGCGTCGTCGACGGGCTCACGGCGCTCGGCGACCTCGACCGGGTCGACCGCACCGCCGACGCCCTGCCGAGCACCGGGACCTCGCTCCTCGTGATCGACGCGGCCGAGCACCTGCCCGGACTCGACCGGCACCTGCAGCACGGCGTGCTGCTCCGGGCGTCGGCCGACCTGCGCGTCGTCGTCGCCGGGCGCCGGGTCCCCGACGACTCCTGGAACGCCGGTGGCTGGGACGCCATGACCGGCACCCTGGCCCTCGGCCCGCTCGCGGACGGCGACGCGGACGAGCTGCTGCGCCGCCGCGGCCTCGTCGCCCCGGCGGACCGCGTCCGTGCGACGCGGTGGGCCCGCGGCCTGCCCGCCGCGCTCGCGGCGGCCGCCGACGCGGCGACCGGCCCGCACGCCGGGGACGACGCCCGCCGCGACGACGCGCTGCTGCGCGCACTGGTCGGCGGCGAGCTCGAGGGTGCCGACGACGACCTCGTCGCCGTCGCGTCCATCGCTCCCGCGGTCGACGCCCGCCTGCTCGGCGCGGTGCTGCCCGGCGTCGACGGCGACGCCGCCCGCGCATGGCTGGGCTCCCGGTCGTTCGCCTCCGCGGACGGCGAGCGGGTCGCGATCGACCCGCGGGTCCGCGAGCTCCTCGCCGGCGCGCTCACCCGTCGCCGTCCCGACCGCGAGCACGCCCTGCGCCGTGCGCTGGCCGACCACCTCCACGACCGGGCGGTCCTGGGCGAGCCGTGGCTGACGGGCGACCTCGCGCACCTCGCCCGGGACCCCGAGGCCCACGCGCTCGCCGCGACCGGCGGACCGTCCACGCCCGGGCTCGCCGGCCTGCTGCACGCCTGGATCCACCGCGAGCTCGGTCTGGAGCCCCCGGGGGCCCGCCGCGACGCTCAGGCCGTCGGCGCCGACGTCGTCCGCGACGCGCTGCGCGCGTTCCACGACCCGCTCGCCCTCGCCGCCTCGCCGCTGGGCCGCGGCACGACGACCGCCGCCCGCGCCGCCTCCGCGCGCCGCGTCCTCCTCGACGCGATCGACCGCGCGTTCGGCGCGACCCAGGACGCCGAGCTGCACCGCGCGATCCTCCGCCGCGGCTACGTCGATGCCGACGGCGGGCACGCCCGCGCCCAGGTCGACCTCCACATCAGCCGATCCGCGTACTTCCGCAGGCTCGCGCACGCCACGACCGTGGTGGCGGAGCTGATCGTGGCGGACCGCTGCCCGGGGACCGGGCGGCCGGGCGCCCCGGCGACGCCCGCCACCGGGGCGGTCGTCGCCGCGCCGGTCGCGGCCGCCACGGATCCCGTGGACCCGCACCGGGCGGGACGTCGGGAGATGGTCGCCGCCTGACGTCCGGGTCGGTCGCCCCGGGAACGACGACGGGCCGCTCGCGCGGCCCGTCGGGAAGCTCGACCCGGTCGGCCGCCCGCAGTGCGGACGGTCCGGGCGGTCGCGACGGCGCGGGGCCGTCGCGGGGACTACTCGGCCGCGGCCTCGGCGCTCTTGATCGTCGCGATCAGGTCGCCGGTGTTGATGGGCTCGCCCTCCTTGGCGGCGAGCGTCGTGATCGTGCCGGCCTTGTGGGCCGTGATCTCGTTCTCCATCTTCATGGCCTCGATGATGCAGATCAGATCGCCCTCGGCGACCTCCTGCCCCTCCTTGGCCACGACCTTCCACATGTTCCCCTGGATCGGGGACGGCAGGTCGTCCGCGCCGCCGCCGGCGGACTTCTTGCGCTCGGAGCGCTTCTTCTTGCCGCCGCCGGAGCCGCCCGAGGCACCCGCCGCGACGGTCCCGACCGGGCCGAACGCGGCGCCGTGGACCTTGACGTCGAAGCGCTTGCCGGAGACCTCGACCTGGTAGTCGCGGACGACCGTCTCGTCGTCGTCCTGATCGATCGGGACGACCGGGATCTCGGGGGCGGTGGACTTCAGCCACTCCTTGTCCTCGACGAGCTCGGAGCACGTGGACGCCTTCGCCCAGTTCTCCGTCGCGAGGATCGTGGAGTGGAACGGGATCAGGGTCGTGAGGCCCTCGATCTTGTACTCGGACAGCGCGCGCAGCATGCGGGCCGTGGCCTGCTCGCGGTCGACGTCCCAGACGATGAGCTTCGCGACCATCGGGTCGTACTGCGGCGAGACGATGCCGCCGGCGCCGACGCCGGAGTCGACGCGGACGCCCGGGCCGGAGGGCTCGAGGTACTCGCCGATCGCGCCCGGGGTCGGCGCGAAGTTCATCGGCGCGGACTCGGCGTTGATGCGGCACTCGATGGCGTGCCCGCGGAGCTGCACGTCCTCCTGCTTGTAGTCGAGCTCGAGCCCGGCGGCGGCCTTGATGCCCTGCTTGACGATGTCGATGCCGGTGACGGCCTCGGTCACGCAGTGCTCGACCTGCACGCGGGTGTTCATCTCGAGGAAGAAGTACTCCCCGTCCTGGAGCATGCCCTCGATCGTGCCGGCGCCGACGTAGTCGACGGCCTTCGCGGCGTTGATGCCGATCTCGCCGATCTTCGCGCGGAGCTCGTCGTCGACGAACCACGAGGGGGCCGGGGCCTCCTCGATGAGCTTCTGGTGGCGGCGCTGGATCGAGCAGTCGCGCTCGCCGAGGTGGATGACGTTGCCGTGCTTGTCGGCGAGGACCTGGACCTCGACGTGGCGCGGGTTCGGCAGGTATCGCTCGAGGTAGACCGTGCCGTCGGAGAAGAACTTCTCGCCCTCGCGGGAGGCACCCTCGTAGGCGGCCTTGAGCTTGTCCTCGGTCAGCGCGACGCGGAAGCCCTTGCCGCCGCCGCCGGACGCGGCCTTGACGGCGACCGGGTAGCCGATCTCGTCCTTCGCGATCCGCAGCGCCTCCTCGTACGTGTCGACCGACTCGGTCGTGCCGGGCACGATCGGGACGCCGGCCTTCTTCATGAGGTCGCGGGCCTTGGTCTTGCTGCCCATCGAGTCGATGGCGGAGGCGGGCGGCCCGATGAAGGTGATGCCCTCGTCCTCGAGGCGCTGCACGAACGCGGCGTTCTCGGAGAGGAAGCCGTAGCCGGGATGCACGGCCTCGGCGCCGGACTCCTTCACGACCTCGACGATCTTGTCGACGTTCAGGTAGCTCTTCGCGGCCTCGGCCGGCCCGATCAGGTAGGCCTCGTCGGCCCGCTTGACGTGCAGGGCGTCGCGATCGAGCTCGGAGTAGACGGCGACCGTCTTGATCCCGAGCTCTTCGCAGGCGCGGATCACGCGGATCGCGATCTCCCCGCGGTTGGCGATGAGGATCTTGCCGAACATATGGCGCCGAATCTATTCGATCGCAGGCCCGATCCGCCGTCAGCATGGGGCGTACCCGCCGGATGAGGGGAGCCTCCCGCGTGTGGCGTGGCACCCCGCCGCCACCCGCCCGCCGGGCCCCGGGCGACCGGCGGGGTGACGAGCGGCCGACCGCTACCCTGCGCTCCGTGCGCATCCCGGGCCGGATCCTCCTCGCCGCCACGACCGCGACGCTCGGCGTCGCGCTCGCCGGCTGCGGCGGATCGGACGGCGGCACGTCCTGCACGGACAGCGTCTGCACGGTGCAGTCCGACGGGCCCGGGAGCTTCGACATCGACCAGCTCTCCACGAAGGTCACGCTCAGCGACCTCAGCGCCGACAGCGTCGTCGTCCGCATCAACGCCGACCGCGCGACCATCCGGCGCGACGCGGACCCCGTCCGGATGCGCGGGTTCCTCGTGACCGCCCCGGAGACGGGGCCGGACCGCGCGAAGGTGCGGATCGAGCGATGAGACGGGCGGGCGCCGCGCCACGGCGCGCCGTCGACCGGTCGCGGTGCGCGCCGGCGGCCTCCGCGTCGGTCGTGGCGGGGCTCGCCCTCACCGGGTGCTCGACGAGCTCGTACACCTGCGTGAACGACCGGTGCACGTTCAAGGCGAACGGGTCCGCCACGACCACGCTCGGCGACGACGACCGCGTCGGATCGACCGGCCGTCGGGAGCTGCGGATCGCCGTCGACGACCTCCGCGACGGGTCGGTGGAGGTCAGCGTCCAGGGACAGCGCCGGACGGTCCGCCGCGGCGAGACCGTCACGTTCGAACGGGCCCGGGTGACCGCCGTGAAGGCGACCGCGGGCAAGGTCGAGCTGCGGATCCTGCGCTGATCGGGCCGCCCACCGATGTCGGGGTCGGACGTCCCGTCCGCCCGATCCGCGCCGCGACCTACCGGATCATGCCGCCGGCGACGGTGTCGTTCGTGCCCTCCTCGATGAGGATGAACGCCCCCGTCGCGCGGTCCCGCAGGTAGGTGTCGCCGACGAGCGGGCGCTTCACGCGGATGCGCACGCGGCCGATGTCGTTGAGCTCGAGGCCCTGGGCGTCCTCGCGCTCGAGCGTGTGGAGGTCGACGCGGTCGATCACGGCGTCGACCTTCGCCGCCGTCGTCGTGGTCGTGTGCTTGAGGAGGTAGCGGGCGCCCGGCTTCAGGGCGCGGTCGCTCATCCAGCAGACGTCGGCCTCGATCTCGCGCAGCGTGATGCCGGCCGGGTCCTCGTCGGCACCGACGATCACGTCGCCGCGGCTGACGTCGACGTCGTCCTCGAGGTGCACCGTGACCGACATCGGGGCGGTCGCGACGTCGAGGTCGCCGTCCAGCGTCTCGATCCGCGCGATGCGGGACCGCACGCCCGACGGCAGGACCTGGACCTCTTCGCCCGGGCGCAGCACGCCGCCGGCGACCTGGCCGGCGTAGCCGCGGTAGTCGTGGAGGTCCTCGGCGTCCCAGCGGCCGCCGGCGGTGTCGCCGCCCTCGCCGGGGCGGATGACCCACTGCACCGGGAAGCGCAGGTCGGTGAGGTTGCGGTCGGTCGAGACCTGGACGGTCTGCAGGTGCCGCAGCAGCGTCGGGTGGTCGTCGTCCTCCGGGTACCACGCGGGGAGCTCGCCGCGGTCGACGACGTTCTGGCCCTGCAGCGCGGAGATCGGGATGACGTGGATGTCCGGGATCCCCAGCTGCGACGAGATCCGGGTGGTCTCGGCCTCGATCGCGCGGAAGACGCCCTCGTCCCAGTCGACGAGGTCCATCTTGTTGACCGCGAACGTCACGTGGCGGATGCCCAGCAGCGACGCGATGAACGTGTGGCGGCGCGTCTGCTCGATGACGCCCTGCCGCGCGTCGACGAGGACGATCACGAGGTCGGCCGTGGAGGCGCCCGTGACCATGTTGCGCGTGTACTGCACGTGGCCGGGGGTGTCGGCGAGGATGAAGCTGCGGTCGCCGGTCGTGAAGTAGCGGTAGGCGACGTCGATCGTGATGCCCTGCTCGCGCTCGGCGCGCAGGCCGTCGGTCAGCAGCGAGAGGTCGACGGCGCCCTCGCCGTGCCGGCGGACGGACGCCTGCTCGACCTGCTCGAGCTGGTCGGCGAGGACCTGCTTGGAGTCGTAGAGCAGCCGGCCGATGAGGGTCGACTTGCCGTCGTCGACGGAGCCGGCGGTGGCGACGCGCAGCAGGTCGGCCCGCAGGAGCGGGTCGTCGGACGCGACGGTCGGCGTGGGCGCGAGCTCGGACATCAGAAGTACCCCTGGGCCTTGCGGTCTTCCATGGCGGCCTCGGACGCGCGGTCGTCGGCGCGCGTCTCGCCGCGCTCGGTGATGCGCGTGGCGGCGATCTCGGTGACGACCTGGTCGAGCGTGGTGGCCGTCGACTCGACCGCACCCGTGATCGTGAGGTCGCCGACCGTGCGGTAGCGGACCGACAGGGTCTCGACGGTCTCCCCGTCCTGCGGCTGCAGGTACGGCGAGACGGCGTAGAGCATCCCGTTCCGGCGGACGACCTCGCGCTCGTGGGCGAAGTAGATCGACGGGAGCTCGAGCTCCTCCTCGGCGATGTACTGCCAGACGTCGAGCTCGGTCCAGTTCGAGATCGGGAAGACGCGGACGTTCTCGCCCTGCCGGAGCCGGCCGTTGTAGAGGTTCCAGAGCTCGGGGCGCTGGTTCTTCGGGTCCCAGCCGCCGAAGTCGTCGCGGAAGCTCATGATCCGCTCCTTCGCCCGGGCGCGCTCCTCGTCGCGGCGCGCGCCGCCGAAGCAGGCGTCGAACTCGTGCTCCTCGATCGCGTCGAGCAGCGTCTGCGTCTGCTGCTGGTTGCGCGACGTGCCCTGCTTCGCCGGGTCGTAGCCGTCGACGACGCGGCCGGCGTCGATCGTGTCCTGGACCTTCGCGACGATCAGGCGCTCGCCGAGCTCGGCGGCCCGGCGGTCGCGGTACTCGAGGACCTCGTCGAAGTTGTGGCCCGTGTCGACGTGCACCAGCGGGAACGGGAAGCGCCCGGGGCGGAACGCCTTCTCGGCCAGGCGCAGCAGGACGATGGAGTCCTTGCCGCCGGAGAACAGGAGCGCCGGGCGCTCGAGCTCGGACGCGACCTCGCGCATGACGTGGATGGCCTCGGACTCCAGGGCCCGGAGCTTGGAGAGCGCGTCAGCGCCGCCGAGGTCGGCGGGATCGATCGGGGTCATGGAGGAGGTCATGGTGCGGCGGTCGGGGTCGGGATGGCGGCGGACGCGCTCATGTCACGCGTCCTCCTGGTGCAGACCGCACTCGATCTTGTCCGAGCTGGCCCAGCGGCCCTCGCGGCCGGCGCCCTGCTTCGTGCAGTGGAAGCAGCCGATCGAGGCGTAGTCCTGGTCGTGCAGCGGGTTGTACGGCAGGTCGTTGGCGAGGACGTACCGCCAGACCGCCTTGTCGTCCCAGTCGGCGAGCGGGTTGACCTTGACGAGGCCGAACGCGTCGTCCCACTCGACCTTGCGGGCGCCGGCGCGGGCGGGCGACTGGTCGCGGCGGATGCCGGTGATCCAGGCGTCCAGCGTCTTCAGCCCGTCGCGGAGCGGGCCGACCTTGCGGATGCCGCAGCACTTCGAGGGATCGCGCTCCCACAGCCGGTCGCCGTGCTCGGCGGCCTGCTGGGCGAGGCTCGGACCCTGCCAGCGCTCGATCGTCGTGTCGTAGCGCTCCTCGGTCCGCTTCCACAGCTCGTACGTCTCGTCGAACAGCACGCCGGTGTCGAGCGCGAAGACGCGGGCGTCGGGCTTCGCCGCGAAGACGAGGTCGAGCAGCACCGACTCCTCCTTCTGGAAGGAGCAGGCCAGCGCGATCTGCGGGTGGTAGGCGTCGAGCGCCCACGCGACGACCTCGGCGGCCGAGGAGGCCTCCAGGTCGGGCAGGTCCGGCTTCACCGGTGCGGCGTCGTTCGAGGTGGTGCTCATGTGCGGGCTCCTGGACGGATCGGGCCCGTCAGGCCGGCGTCCCGGCGACCGCGTGCTCGTCGTGCTCGACGAGGTTCGTGGACGGCGGGGCGGCGGTCATGAGGGTCCGTCGAGGGTGAGGCGGCGATACGAGGGACCACCAAAAGTATCGAACGGTTATGGGAATTACCGGATTCCATCTGGAATAGCACGTATTCCCGACAGGCATAGCGGGGATCCTGCCGCCGGGGCGCGCCGGATGACGCACCGCCGTCGTGGCCTCCGCCACCGGCCGCGGAGGGCACCCGCCTCGGGATGCCCGCCGTCCCCTACTCTCGCCAGGTGCCCCCGGCACGCCCGAGACCCATGTCCGGCGACCAGCCACCGACCTTCGACCTCCAGTCCCACTCGACGGCGAGCGACGGGGCGCTGGTGCCCGCGCGCGTCGTGCGGGCCGCGCACCAGGCCGGAGTGCGGACGATGGCGCTCACCGACCACGACTCCGTGGCGGGCGTCCAGGAGGCGCTCGACACCGCGGCGAAGCTCGACGGCATCCGCGTGATCCCCGCGATCGAGGTGTCGGCGATCGACGAGGCCCACGCCGACCTGCACGTCTGCGGCTACCTCGTCGACCACACGTCCGCGGAGCTCGCGGTCGCCCTCGAGCGGTGGCGCGCGGACCGCGCCGGGCGGGCCGACCGCATGATCGACGCGCTCTTCGAGCTCGGGTGGGCCGTCGACGTCGCCGGGCTCCGCGCCCGCCGCGACGCGGGCCGGTCGATCGGCCGGCCGCACGTCGCGGCGGCCGCGTTCGACCACCCGGCCAACGCGGAGCGCACCGAGGCGGAGGGGCTGGAGACGTCGACGGACCTCCTCGTCGCCTACCTGATCGACGGTGCGCCGGCCTTCCGCACGCGGACCACCCCGACGGTCGAGGAGGCGATCGCGGCGATCCACGCGGCCGGCGGGGTCGCCGTCTGGGCCCACCCGTTCTGGGACGTGATGGACGGCGAGGAGGTCCGCTCCACCCTCGAGCGCTTCAAGGCGATGGGGCTCGACGGCGTCGAGGCGTTCTACCCGAGCTTCTCGGAGGAGCAGACGCGGCTCCTCCACGCCGAGGCCACGCGCCTGGACCTGATCACGACCGGGTCGGCCGACTTCCACGGCCCCCGGCACCCGAACTTCTCGCGCTTCCGGGACTTCTCCCTGCGCGGCCTCGAGCCCCGGTGGGGCGCGCTGGCCGACTGGTTCGACTAGCCCCAGCGGCTGAGGTCCGCGGCGCCCGCGTCCCACGACGCGCTGCGGGTGACGCCCTCGCGCCGGGCGGTGCGGCCCCAGGCGCTCTCGACCGGGGCCTCCTCGACCGCGACGGCGGTGTCGCGGAGGAACTGCTCGACGGCGGCCACGAGCGCGGCGGCCTCCTCCGGCGTCGCCGAGGCGGGGACGTCGATGCGCGGGGCTCCGTCGGAGGACATGCGCGGAAGCGTAGCCGCCCGGGGCCGCGACCGGCCCGCCCGGCGCGCGCGATCCCGCCGACGGGCGGGGTCCGACCGCGGACGGACCCGTCGGCGTCGCCCGGTCCGGACCCCGGACGCCCGGGCGGTGGCCCGCACCCTGAGGACGCTACGCCCGCAGGAAGCCCCGGACCACGTCGATGTGGTCCGGCAGCGGCAGCAGGAACGAGTCGTGCCCCCACGGCGACCGGACGTCCCGTCGCTCGACGGGGACGCCCGCGGCGGACAGCGTCGCGGCGATGCGGTCGCCGTGCTCGGGCCCGAAACGCCAGTCGCTCGTGAACGTCTCGACGAGGAACCGCGTCCCGGCCTCCCGGACGCGGTCGAGCCGACCCGCGGCGTCGGGGGCGTGAAACGGCGCGAAGTCGTCCATCACCTTCGACAGGTACAGGTAGCTCAGCGCGTCGAAGCGCTCGAGGAACGCGGTCGCCTGGTGGTCGAGGTAGTGCTCGACCTCGAACGACGGCGCGAACCAGTCGTGGCCGTCGCGCGGCGGGGTCGCGCGCGGGCCGTCGATGGCCGATCCGACCCCGCCGACCCGGCGCCGGCGCCCGAACTTCGTCGCGAGCGCCTCCTCCGACACGTAGGTCACGTGCCCGAGCATCCGGGCGGCGGCGAGGCCGGCCCGCGGGATCCGCCCCGTCCCGACGTAGCGCCCGCCCGCGAAGTCCGGGTCGCGCAGGATCCCCTCGCGGGCGGCGGTGGACAGCGCGAGGTTCTGCGCCGTGAGGGCGGAGGAGGCGCAGACGACGACGGCGCGCTCGACCTCCTCCGGCGCCTCCAGCGCCCACTCGAGGACCTGCATGCCCCCGAGCGACCCGCCGACCGCCGCCGCGACCCGGTCGACGCCGAGGTGCCGCACCAGGGCGCGCTGGACGCGGACGAGGTCGGCCACGGTGAACGCCGGGAAGTCCAGGCCGTAGGCCTCACCGGTCGACGGGTCGGTGGAGCTCGGGCCCGTCGTGCCGCGGCAGCCGCCGAGGAGGTTCGCGCAGACGACGAACCAGCGGTCCGTGTCGATCGCCCGGCCGGGTCCGACGAGGGCGTCCCACCAGCCGCGCCGCTCCGGGTCGCCGTGGTGCCCGGCGGCGTGCGCGTCGCCCGTCAGCGCGTGGCAGAGGACGACCGCGTTGGACGCCGCCGCGTCGAGCGTCCCGTAGGTCTCGTACGCGACCTCGACGGGGCCCAGACGGGCCCCGTTGTCGAGGACCAGCGGGGCGTCGGGCGTGAACAGGACGACCCGCTCGGTCCCGGTGCGACCGAGGCCCGGGCCGAGGTCCGGGGCGGACCCGTCGCCGCCCCCTCCCGTGATCGTCCCGTGGGTCACCGGCGTCCGGCGTCAGGTGGCGACGACGGCCGCGGCCTGCGACTTGGCGAGCGCCTGGTCGAGGTCGGCGCGCAGGTCGTCGATGTGCTCGATGCCGACCGACAGGCGGACGGCGTCGGGCGTGACGCCGGCCGCGGCGAGCTCCTCCTCGTTCAGCTGCGAGTGCGTCGTCGAGGCGTTGTGGATCGCCAGCGACTTCGCGTCCCCGATGTTCGCCAGGTGCGAGAACAGCGAGAGCGACTCGATGAACGTGCGGCCGGCCTCGAAGCCGCCCTTCACGCCGAAGGAGACGAGCGCGCCGCCACCGCCGCGGAGGACCTTCTTGCCGACCTCGTGGTAGGCGTTGCCCTCCAGGCCCGGGTGGTTGACCCAGGCGACGGCGTCGTGGGACTCGAGGTGGCGGGCGACCGCCAGCGCGTTCTCGTTGTGGCGCTCGAGCCGCAGGCTCAGCGTCTCGACGCCCTGGAGGATCAGGAACGCGTTGAACGGCGACAGCGCCGCGCCGGTGTTGCGCAGGAGCACCGTGCGGGCGCGCAGCACGTAGGCGATCGGCCCGGCGGCCTCCGTCCAGACGACCCCGTGGTACGACGGGTCGGGCTTCGTGAGGCCCGGGAAGCGCTCCGGCTGGGCGGACCAGTCGAAGTTCCCGGAGTCGACGATCGCGCCGCCGATGGACGTGCCGTGGCCGCCCAGGAACTTCGTCAGCGAGTGGACGGCGACGTCGGCGCCCTGCTCGAAGACGCGAGCGCCGACGGGCGTCGGGACGGTGTTGTCGACGATCAGCGGCAGGCCGGCGGCGTGCGCGGCCTCGGACCAGCGCGGGATGTCGAGCACGTTGAGCCGCGGGTTGCCGATCGTCTCGCCGAAGACGAGCTTCGTCCGGTCGTCGGCCAGACGGGCGACGGCGTCCGGGTCGTCGGCGTCGGCGAAGCGGACCTCGATGCCGTACTGCGGCAGCGTGTGCGCGAAGAGGTTGTAGGTCCCGCCGTAGAGCTGGGAGACCGAGATGATGTTGTCGCCGGCGTTCGCGATGTTCAGGACGGCGTAGGTGACGGCCGCCTGCCCCGAGGCCGTGACGAGCGCCGCCGGGCCGCCCTCGAGCTGCGCGAGCCGCTGCTCGAGCACGTCCCACGTCGGGTTCATGATCCGCGTGTAGATGTTGCCCGGCGTCTTCAGCGCGAAGAGGTCGGCCCCGTGCTGGACGTCGTCGAAGACGTACGACGTCGTCTGGTAGATCGGCACCGCGCGCGCGTTCGTGGCGCCGTCGGGCTCCTGCCCACCGTGCAGCGCGATGGTCTCGGGGTGGTACTGGGGCTGCTCGTCGCTCATCGGTGCTCCGGGGGTCGCTGGCGGGGCGCCACGGGCGTCGGGAGCCGCGGCGTGGCAGGCAGCCTAACGCCATCCGGGGCCCAAACACCAGAAATCAGGTCACATATCTAGTGTTTAACGCGGCCGGCACCGCCACGACGCGTCTCAGCGCACCTGGACCTTCGACGCGTACGCGCGGAGCGCCGCCGTCATCACGTCGGCGTAGGCCTGGTTCCCGGGCACGTTCGGGTGGATCGAGGCCGTCGCCGGGAGGGTCGGGGCCAGACCGATCGGCGTCCCGGGGTCGACCAGCTGGACCGTGTTGATCCACGGCGCAGCGCTGCCCGCGCCGTGCCCCTCGAACGCCGCCAGGACCTCGGTCGTGACCGGGTGCAGGCCGGCGGCGCGCGCCGCCGCGGCGACCTCCTCGTCGACCTGCGTGGCCCACACGTTCGCGAGCTTGCGCTCCGCCTGGGTGAGCGTCGTCGCGAACACCGCGTCCAGGGGCACCGCGGCCTCGGTGAAGAGCTTCGGGTACCCCGCGACGAGCACGTCGGCGCCCGGCGCGACCTGCCGGACCTGGGCGAACGTCGCGTCCAGGTTGCGGCGCACCTCGCCGCGGATCAGCGCCGTCTCGGTCTCGGCGTCCTTCGTGCAGTCGCCGGTCACGCAGCGCGTGAACTGCGGGACGAAGCGGGCGTCGTTGCCCCCGATCGAGAACGTGACGAGCGCGGGACCGGGCATCGCCCGCAGGCCGACGCGGACGCGGTCCAGCTGCGTGCCGCCGATGTCCGGGATCTGCGCGACGCCGCCGTCGCCGGAGAGCCGCACGTTCTCCGTCTTGGCGCCGCTGCAGGCGATGAACTGCGGGACCGGCACGAGGTCGCGGGGGATGAGGTTCGCCCACATCCGGCCGGAGCGCGCGCACGGCTGGTCGTCGTAGGGCTGTCCGACGCCGGTGCCTGCGGAGTACGAGTCGCCGAGCGCGTAGTAGGCGGCGTAGCCCGGCATGCCGGGGGCGCGGACCTCGACCGGGACCGACGGCCGGGCCTCCGCGCCGCCGTCCATGGCCACGACGCGGTAGCGCAGCCAGCGACCCGCCAGCCGGGCCGGCGCGGTGTCCGCGAGCGTGCGCGCCGTCGACGGCCTGCCGATCCGCTCCACGTCGCCGCTGAGGACGTCGACCCGCTCGACGCGGTAGCGGGTCGCGCCCTTCGAGGCCGGCCACTGGATGGTGGCGCCGTCGCCGGCGGGCGTGGCGCCGACGCCGGTGACGACCGCGGGGATCTTCCCGAGCGCCCGGACGATCACCGTCGGACCCGGAGCACCGAACGCGCGGCCGGTGGTGCGGAAGCGGATCCGGTAGCGGTACCGGTGACCGGCCTTGAGGCCCTTGATCTTCACCGTGTTGGTGCGGACGGTGGCCACGGTCCTGTAGCGGCGCGATTTCGAGGCGAGGTCGCGGCCCTCGACGCGCGTGGCCGTCACGCCCTTGCCCGCCGGGCGCATCCAGGTGAGCTGGACGGCGTGCGGCGTGTTCACCGGCTTGGCGAAGACGCCCCGGGGTGCGGAGGACGCGACGGACGGCAGGGCCAGCAGGAGGGCACCGGTGAGGACCGCGCCGGCGGCCGCGACGCGTCGTGCGTCGGTCCCTGGGAGCGGGGACCGCTCATCGCCGTCCGGACCGACTCGGGTTGAACGACGGGGGGCACACGATGAACGCACCGGCTCACCCTAGTGCGCGTCCCCGAGCCGTGCGCCGCATCACACAGCCGGCCCAGGAGACCGCCTTTCCGGCGTCAGCGCCCGTCCGAGGTCCGGGCCCGTCCGGGGTCAGCGCCGGCCCGGTGGGGCACCCGCGAGCGCCGCGTCAGCAGCCCGGGTCGTCGTCGCGGTAGATGACGCGGGTCCACGAGATCCGCCGGGCGGGGGTCGTCGCCGTCGCCGGGACGATGAGGCTCACGATCTGCCCGACGGCACACTCGTCGCCGTCGCCGAACGGCACGTCGATCGCCAGTCCGCGGCCCACGGCGGCGGCGTCCGCGGCGGGGACGGTCGCCGCCAGGACCGTGTCGCCGTCGGGGCGCAGCTTCATCGCCGGGTCCTTGTCCGTCTCGCCGGTCGCCGGCTCCACCGTCGGAGCGTCCTCGTCGTGGCCCGGGACCGCGAGGACGACCCGCCCGCCGGCCGTGACCCATGCGGCGACGCGGTACGTCCCGGCGAGTGCGACGACCCGGTCCGACCGTCGGCTGGTCGTCGCGGTGCGGGGGACGGCCGCCACGTGGTCCAGCCATCGCGACCGCTTCCCGCCCGGGGACTCCAGGTCGAAGGCCGAGACCCGGTCCACCCCACCGCCGGACCTCGGCGACCGCGTGGTCCAGATCGCCGTGCCGTCGGCCAGCCGTGCGGCGTCCCCGGCGTGCCAGGCGCCGATCCGGAAGGCCTCCCCGCCGGAGCAGCCGCGAAGGACGGTGCCCTGGTGCCACATCCGATCGCGGTGGTCGCGGGCGACCGTCCCGGGCTTCGGCGCGCAGGAGCGGACGGCGGACGCCTGACCCGCGCCGGCGGACGTCGCGAGGCCCCCGAGCGTCGCGACCACCGTCAACACGATCCCGCTCCGAAGAGGGCGGCGACCTCCGACCCCACGCTCCCCCGACATGCCCGACTCCCCCTCCGCTCGACCCATCGGAACCCGACGGTAGCCGCAGCGTCCGCCCGCGCGGCGGACTTCGGGGTCAGCACCTGCGGGCGGGCGCCCTCGGTACTACGGCAGCGGGGCGAGCAGCTGCAGCCCGGGGTGGTCGGTCCAGACCTCGGCGCCGGTGAGGATGGTGCGTGTCACGTTCGCGAACGACTTCGAGGCGAAGATGTGCATCACCCGGCCGTCGTTGAAGTCCTGCAGCGCGTCGGGCTTGGCGAACTGCGCCGCCGGCTCGGGATCGAGGTTCAGGTCGGCGCCGACGAACATCAGCGGGTTGCGGTTCACGAGCAGCGCGTCCAGCTGCGCGCGGAGCTCCTTCGCCTGCGCGCGCTTCACGCCGGTGGGGTCGAGGTGCGTGGTGCACACGAGCGCTCCCGACGAATCGGCGCACGTGAGCAGGCGCTTCTCGGGGTTCCCCTTCGCCTGCGCCGCGTACGCGTAGCGGTACGGCGACGTCAGCGTGCGCTGCGGCGCGGCGAGGATCGCGTTGCCGTACTCCCCGCGGTTCCCGCGACCACCGCGGCAGACGGACTTCGGACCGGCCTGGGTGAAGACGTGGTGGTAGCCGGTCTCCTTCGCGATCGTCCTGACCGACTTCGAACAGATCTCGTTCAGCGTGAGCAGGTCCGGCTTGCGCGCCTTGACCGTGGCGATGATGCTGCCCGTCGCGGTACCGCGCTTGTTCTCGCACTTCTGCGCCCGGTCGCAGGCGTTGAGGTGGATGAGCGGCGTGAACCGGCCGGCGGCCGACGCCGGGGACGCGGCGACGACGGGTGCGAGGGCTGAAGCCAGCGCGAACGCGGCGGCGACGCGGCGCAGCGTTCGGGCGGGACTGGACGTGGTCATGGCCCCCATGCTTCCACGCCGTTCCGGGACGGCCCGGGATCCTCACGAACCGTTCACGAACCGGGGATCGGCCCGGCGGGACCCGGGAACGACGACGGCCCGGGAGCTCCCGGGCCGTCGTCGGACCTCTTCTTGCGCGCGGGATCCGGCCCGCGCGGCGCGTTACAGCGGGATGTTGCCGTGCTTGCGCTTCGGCAGCGCGACGCGCTTGGTGCGCAGGACGCGCAGGGCGCCGGCGACCTTCGAGCGGGTCAGGGACGGCTCGATGACGTCGTCGATGTACCCGCGCTCGGCCGCGACGTACGGGTTCGCGAAGCGCGCCTTGTAGTCGTCCATCAGCGTGGCGCGGCGCTCGTCCGGCGTCGGCGAGCCGGCGATGTCGCGCCGGTAGACGATGTTGACCGCGCCCTCGGCGCCCATGACGGCGACCTCGGCCTGCGGCCACGCGAAGTTGAAGTCCGCACCGAGGTGCTTGGACGCCATGACGTCGTAGGCGCCGCCGTAGGACTTGCGCGTGATGACGGTGACCTTCGGGACCGTCGCCTCGGCGTAGGCGTAGAGCATCTTCGCGCCGTGGCGGATGATGCCGTCCCACTCCTGCGAGGTGCCCGGCAGGAAGCCCGGGACGTCGCAGAACGTGATCAGCGGGATGTTGAACGCGTCGCAGGTGCGGATGAACCGCGCGCCCTTCTCCGACGCCTCGATGTCGAGCACGCCCGCCATCTGGTTCGGCTGGTTGCCGACGATGCCGACCGCGTGCCCCTCGATGCGCCCGAAGCCGACGAGGATGTTCCTCGCGAAGTTCTCGTGGACCTCGAAGAACTCGGCGTCGTCCGTGACGAGCTTGATGACCTCGCGCATGTCGTACGGCTTGTTCGGGTTCGCCGGGACGGAGTCGTTCAGCGCGAGCTCCTCGCGGTCCCACGGGTCGTCCGTCGGGACGACCGGCGTGGTCTCGAGGTTGTTCTGCGGCAGGAACGAGAGGAGGTAGCGGGTCTCCTCGAGCGCGTGGTCCTCGTCCTCGAAGGCGAAGTGCGCCACGCCGGAACGGGAGCTGTGCGACATCGCGCCGCCGAGCTCCTCCATCTCGACCTCCTCGCCGGTGACCGTCTTGATGACGTCGGGGCCGGTGATGAACATGTGGGAGGTCTCCTTGACCATCCCGATGAAGTCGGTGATCGCGGGCGAGTAGACCGCGCCGCCGGCGCACGGCCCCATGATCAGCGAGATCTGGGGGATGACGCCGGAGGAGTCGACGTTGCGCTGGAAGACGTCGCCGTAGGCACCGAGGGAGACGACGCCCTCCTGGATGCGGGCGCCGCCGGAGTCGTTGATGCCGATGACCGGGCAGCCGATCTTCCCGGCGAGGTCCATGACCTTGCACATCTTCTCGCTCATGACCTCGCCGAGCGAGCCGCCGAAGACGGTGAAGTCCTGGGAGAAGACGGCGACCGGGCGACCGTCGATCGTGCCGTGCCCGGTGACGACGGCGTCGCCCCAGGCCCGCTGCTTCTGCATGTCGAAGTCGTACGTGCGGTGCCGCACGAAGGTGTCGAGCTCCTGGAACGATCCCTCGTCGAGCAGCTTCTCGATGCGCTCCCGGGCGGTGTACTTGCCCTTGGCGTGCTGCTTCTCGACGGCCTTCTCCGATGCGGAGTGGATCGCCTGGTTCCGGAGGTCGCGGAGCAGCTCGAGCTTGTCCTCGAAGGTCTCGGGCGAATGCAGACGCTGGCTCATGAGGCAGCCGATGCTATCCGCGCGCGGCCCGCGCACGCCGTGCGGGGAGGACGGCCCGGACGGCCGGGGGGCTCCGACCGGCGGTAGGACCGCCGTGCGGCACGGTCCGACGGGCGCGCCGCCGGTCGGGACGCGTGTCAGCATGAGGGCATGCGCAACGCGGCTCTCCGCCCGCTCCTCGTCGTCCTGGCGTCGGGAGGCCTGGCCCTCGGCACGGCGTCGTCGGCGTCGGCCCACGGCGGCACGAAGATCGCCGAGGGCGGCACGGGCGGGGTCACGATCCTGACCCAGGCGGAGGAGACGCAGACCGCCTCCGGCGGCGAGGCCGTCGACATCTCCACGACGCTCGAGGGCCCGGGCACCGGGAAGAGCGCGACCGTCGTCTACTACATCCGCCCGAAGGGCGGGAAGACGTTCCGCAAGACGACGACGCGCGACGAGGCCGGGATCGCGCACACCGACGTGCCGACCGCGGACCGCGGCGACTGGCGGTCGTGGGACGTCTCCGCCGTCGTCGACCTGAGCACCGGCAAGCGCCTGCGCGTCAGCAACGCCGAGGCGAACCCGCCCGGTCCGGAGCCCGCGAGCACCCCCGGTGGCGGCGCGACGGGCGCGGACGACGACGAGCCCGGGACGACGACCGCCACGACCCCCTCGTCGGGCGGGACCTCGCCGGACCCCGGGACGGACGCCGCCCCCGCGACGACCACGGACGGCGGCAGCGCGGACGACGGCGGCACGGTCACCGCCGAGACCGTCGAGGACGTCTCCGGGAAGAGCGACGGCACGCCGGGCTGGGTCGTCCCCAGCGGCATCGTCATCGTGCTCGCCGCGGTCGCACTGGCCGTCGTCCAGCAGCGGCGGCGCACGAAGGACGACATCGCCGACGAGGACTGAGCGCCGGCCGGCGGCCTACTCGAGCAGCCCGCGCTGCGCCGCCCAGTGGCTGACCTCGTGCCGGCTGGTGAGCTGCAGCTTGCGGAGCACCGAGCCGACGTGCGACTCGACCGTCCGCGGGCTGATCTCCATCCGCAGCGCGATCTGCTTGTAGGCGTAGCCCCGCGCCAGGTGGTGCAGGACCTCGCGCTCCCGCGGGGTCAGCGCGTCGAGGTCGTCGGGATCGTCGGCCGGCGGCCCCTCGGCGAAGGCGCGCAGCACGAACGTCGCGAGGCGGGGCCCGAAGACGGGCTCGCCCTCGTCGGTCCGCAGGATCGCGTCGACGAGGTCCGCCGCGCGGATCGTCTTGGTGACGTACCCGGTCGCCCCGGCGCGGATCACCGCGACGACGTCCTCGGCGGCGTCCGAGACGGAGAGCGCGAGGACCCGCGACCGGCTGCCGGCCGCCTTCAGGCCGCGCAGGACCTCGACCGCGCCGCCGCCGGGCAGGTGGACGTCGAGCAGCACGACGTCCGGGGTCGCGGCGAGCACGGTCGCGACGCCGGACGCCACGTCGCCGGCCTCGCCGACGACGTCGCACGCGGCCTGCAGCTCCCCGCGCACGCCCGCGCGGAAGAGCTCGTGGTCGTCGACCACCACGACCGTCGGACGGCGGGCCGGCGCGGCGCGCGGGGGCTGGGTGCTCATGCGGGATCCTCCGGGTGTGCGCCCTGCCGCTCGTCGTCGGTGGGCGTCCCGGCAGGGTCGTGGTCGCCGGGTCGCGTCCGGGACGACTCGTCCGGCAGGGTCAGCACGACCTCGGTGCCGGCCCCCGGCGTCCGCCGGGCCCGCGACCGGTGCGGTCGACCGCGTCGCCGCGGGACGGCCCCGGCCCGCGCGGGCCCTACGGTCGGAAGATCGTCGAACGCGGGGTCTGCGGCGCGATCCACTGCACGCCCTGGGGCAGCACGGGGGTCGGCGCCGCCGCGCGCCACACGAAGACCCGCCACTGCGAGCCCTGCTCGGCGCGGACCAGCCGGAACCCCGCGGGGCCCTGCGGGGTCGGGATCCGCGACAGCCCGTCGCCGTTCGAGAGCCGGTCGACGATCGCGATCGTCTGCGCGACGACGGGCGTCTCCGCCGGGATCTGCCGCAGGGTCGGCGCGTAGTAGGTCGCCGCCGGGTCCTGGTAGTTCGCGATCATCAGGACCTCCGGCCCCGGCTGGCCGCCGAGCGCCGCCCGGAGCGCCCCGCGCCAGTCGTCGCGCTGGTAGACGGGTGTCAGCGCCACGACGACGATCGTCGCGAGCTGGACCGCCCCGACGACGGCCAGGCCGACGACCGCGCGGCGGCCCAGCCGCCACGCCCCGAGCGCCGCGAGCACCGCGAGCGGTGGGATCAGGAGCACGTAGTTGCGGGTCAGGACGACGTCGAAGCCGACCGCGAGCCCGGCGATCGGCAGGATCCAGACGACCACGCAGAGCCCGAGCAGCGCCGTCCCGCGCGTCGGGCGACCGTCGCGCGGCCACGCGCCGGCCACGACCACGACGGTCAGGGCGACGACGAGGATCGCGCCGAGGACGTACTCGGCCGGCGCGTTGTAGCCCACCGCGAACTGCTTCGGCGTCTCGAGCAGTCGGGCACCGAGGCCCTTGACGTTCGAGATCGCCTGGTACATGTCCGTCGACTGCTGGTTCTTCGCGATCGGCGCCAGCGCGGCGACGGCGATCCCCGACAGCGCCGCGGGGGCGAGGAGCGGCAGCAGGGCGCGCAGCCGGCCCGGTCCGCCACCGGCCCGCACGAGGACGACCAGCCCGATGGCCCCCCAGCCGACGAGGAAGAGGATCCCGCCGAAGTAGTGGGTCCACGCGACCGCGACCGCGACGACCGCCCAGAGCCACAGGCGCCGGCCGGACGGGCGGTCGCAGGCCTGCAGCAGGAACACCCAGGCCGTCGCCGCCAGGAGCACGAAGACGCCGTAGCTGCGGGCCTCCTGCGAGAACCACTGCGCGAGGGGGTTGACGGCGAGCAGCGCCCCGGCCGCCAGCGCGATCCCGAGCGGGACCACGGTGCCGGCCGGCCCGGTGCCCCGGCCGAGCGCGCCCTCGACGGCACCGGCCGCGCGGGCGACCCGTCCGCGAGGCCCGGTGCCCCCGGTCGACGCCCGGTCCGCCGACGCACCGTCCCGGGGTGCGGCGGGACCATCCTGGCGCGGGGCGCGCCCCTCCGCCCCGTCGGGCCCCCCGCCGACGACGCGGGTGAGCCGGACCACGGGCCACACCGCGAGCGCGCCGGCCACGGCCGACAGGGACCGGAGCGCGAGCTCGCCCGTGCCGAAGAGCCGACCGACGACCCAGTCGAGGAGGTAGAAGAGCGGCGGCGTGTTCTCCGTCCGCTGGATCGTGGACCACGCGTGGCCGAGCGAGCCGTCGACGATCCGGCCGGTGTAGACCTCGTCGAGCCAGAAGCTCTGCTCCCCGGCCGTCGGGAGCCGGAGCACGAGCGCGCCCAGGACCAGCGCGCCGACGAGCAGCAGGGCGCGACGGGGCGGGGCGCCCATCGGAGGCGCCCGGACGCCTACAGGTCCCCGCCGGCGGTGGGGGGCGCGCCGGCCTCGGCCTCGTCGCCGCCGCCCATGCCCTCGCGGGCGAGGAACTCCTCGACCCACAGCGGGTTGGCCTCGGAGCGCTTCACGGTCGTCAGGAGGTCGCCCATCGTCGAGACCTCCTCGACCTGCTCCTTGAGGAACCACTGGATGAACTGCTCGGACTGGTAGTCGCCGGTGTCCCGGGCGATCTTCGCGAGGTTGGAGATCTGGCCGGTGACGACCTTCTCCTGCTCCAGCGCGACCTGGATCGGCTCCACGAGGTCCGCGAAGCCGTTGCGGGGGCCGGCGACGGCCGGGATCACGACCTCGGCGTCCTGGTCCATCAGGTACTGCACCATCTTCATCGCGTGCCCGCGCTCCTCGACGGCCTGCGCGTAGAAGAACGCCGCCAGGCGGGGCAGGGTCTGCGTGTCGTAGTGCACGGCGACGGCCACGTACTGCTGGCTGGCCGCGAACTCGTGCGCGACCTGCTCGTTGAGCGCTTCGACGAACTCGGGGGCGGGCATGCGCGCAACTGTACCCGCCGCACCGCGACCACCGGCCGTCCGGCTCCCGGCCCGACGGCGCGCCGTCCTCCCGTCCCTCGTCGGTTCCGACACACCCCCACCGGGTATCCTCGGAGGCTCATGGCCGACACCCTCCGCGTGAAGAAGAAGTGCTGCAAGAGCGGCCCGCGGTGCAAGAAGTGCCCGGTCGTGTGGAAGCGGCTGGAGACCGCCGGGCTCGCCGAGCGGCTCGACAAGCGCACCTACGTCCCGGGGGAGAAGATCCCCGGCAAGGCGTTCAAGACGGCTCGCCGGTAGGCGCCCGGGTAGGGTCCGTCCCATGGCAACCTGTCTCGTGACCGGCGGCGCCGGCTTCCTCGGCTCCCATCTGTGCGACGAGCTCCTGTCCCGCGGCAACCGCGTGATCTGCGTGGACAACCTCGAGACGGGCTCGCTGAACAACATCGCCCACATCCGGCGACCAGAGTTCGAGTTCGTGCAACGGGACATCGTCCAGCCGTTCTTCGTCGACGAGCCGGTGGACGTCGTCTACCACGCGGCCTCGCCGGCGTCCCCGATCGACTACCTGCGGCTGCCGCTGCACACGCTGAAGGTCGGCTCGCACGGCACCCACCACGCGCTCGGTCTGGCGAAGAAGCACCGCGCCCGCTTCCTGCTGTTCTCGACCTCCGAGGTCTACGGCGATCCGAAGGTCCACCCGCAGGACGAGTCGTACTGGGGGCACGTCAACCCGATCGGCCCGCGCGGCGTCTACGACGAGGCCAAGCGCTACGCCGAGGCCCTGACCATGGCGTACCACCGCCAGCAGGGCGTCGACACCCGCATCGTCCGGATCTTCAACACCTACGGCGCGCGCATGCGTCCGCACGACGGTCGCGCGATCCCGACGTTCTTCCGCCAGGCGCTGCTCGGCGAGCCGATCACGATGTTCGGCGACGGGTCCCAGACCCGGTCGTTCTGCTACTCCGACGACCTGATCCGCGGCATCATCGCGCTGGCCGAGTCCGACGAGCACCAGCCCGTGAACATCGGCAACCCCGGCGAGTTCACGCTGATGGAGCTCGCGGAGGCGGTCATCGCGGTCTCCGGCTCGTCGTCGGAGATCGTCTTCCAGCCGCTGCCCCGCGACGACCCCAAGCAGCGCCGCCCCGACATCACGCGCGCCCAGTCCATCCTCGGGTGGCGGCCGACCGTCGACCTCGCCGAGGGGCTGCGGAAGACGCTCGAGCTCGCCGGGCGGGACGGGCTGGTCGGGAGCGTCGATTGACGTCGTACGCGGCGGCCATCGTGCCGCTGCGACGGACGGCGCACGCATCTGGCAGGCTTCCCGGTTGGTGCATCAGGCGAGGCGCAGGCCCGAACGGGTCCCCGGGCAGCCCATGAGGCGCGAGCTCCAGGAGCCCGCGTCGGTCACGCCCCTGCGGCCAGCGGTCGACATCAGAGCAGGTCGCCCGGCGATCGTTCAGTCGCTCCTGAGCCGCGACACGCTCCGGCAGTTCATGCGCCTCGCGGCGCTCGTCGCCATCGACGCCGCGAGCGTCTACGCCGCGATCTTCACCGCCCTCGGACTGAAGGCCGCGTGGCTCGGGTCCTTCACGCCGGGCTGGCACGCGCACCAGGCGCGCGAGATCGCCCCGTTCACGATCCTCATCGTGCTCCTGAACTTCGGGCGGATGGGCCTCTACGGCCGGCGGACGGAGCGCCCCGGACTGGGGAAGATCGTCACCGGTCTGTTCCAGGTGATGGTCGTCTCGATGGTCTTCGTGCTGATCAACGGCCAGCGCGACCAGTTCTCCAGCTACTACATCTTCTACGGCTCGGTCATCGTCGGGGTCGTCTACATCGGGCTCCTGCGACTGGTGTACGAGAACATCAGCGCCCGGCTGCTCAGGTCGTCGGGCCAGCAGCGCCGGGCGATCCTCGTCGGCACGAGCGCGCACTCCGACGCCGTCGCCGCCGCGCTCTCGGAGGACGTCGACTCGGCGATCCAGGTCACCGGCATCCTGACGACGGACGCCCCGGGCTCCCGCCCGCTGCGCGCCCGCACGCTCGGCACGGCGGCGGACCTGCCCGTCCTGCTCGGCGCCGGGAACATCGACGAGGTCATCATCACCGACCCCGCGTTCCCGGAGGAGCAGGCGCTCGAGATCGTCGACCAGGCCCACCGGCTCGGCATCCACGTGCGCGTGGCCCCGTCGACGATGGAGATCCTCGTCCACCGGGCCGAGTTCATCCCGGGCCAGACGGTCCCGCTGTTCGAGCTCAAGCCGCCGGTCTCCGAGGGCCTCGACTTCGCGATCAAGCGCACGTTCGACCTGCTGGTCTCCAGCCTGATCCTCGTGGTGCTCAGCCCGCTGCTGCTGATGATCGCCGCGGCGGTGCGCTTCACGAGCACCGGCCCGGTCGTCTACCGCTCCCGCCGCCCGGGCGTCGGCGGCGTGCCGTTCGACTGCCTGAAGTTCCGCACGATGTACGACGACGCGGACGTCCGCCAGCACGAGCTCGAGGCCCTCAACGAGGCCGGCGGCGCGATCTTCAAGATGCGCAACGACCCGCGCGTCACCCCGGTCGGCCGCATGCTCCGGCGCCTGTCGCTCGACGAGCTCCTGCAGCTCATCAACGTGCTGCGCGGCGAGATGTCGCTCGTGGGCCCGCGCCCGCTCCCGCAGCGCGACTACGACCGGCTCGAGGAGTGGCACAAGAAGCGCTACCTCGTGCTCCCCGGTGTCACCGGCCTCTGGCAGGTCTCCGGCCGCTCGGACCTCGACTTCGACGACATGGTCCGCCTCGACTTCCTCTACCTCGAGCGCTGGTCCGTCTCGCTCGACATGACCATCCTCGTGAAGACCATCCCCGCCGTCTTCGGACGACGCGGCGCCTTCTGAGGGCACTCCTCCGGCCGAGTCGTCCACGCGGACGCCGCCGGCCCGCGTGACCTATCCGTCCCCGAGCAGCTCGTCGGGCGCCGACCGCGGCCCCGGACCGGGATCGCGGTGACCCCCGCGATCCCACCGGGGAGGAGGGGCCCGGGTGGCCGGCGTGCGTGCGCCGGCCACCCGAATGCGGTCAGGGGCTGGAGGGAAGCTCCTGCCCGCCGACGGTCCCGTCCTTGCCGGTGGCCGGCTCGACGTCGACGACGCTCGTGTCGCCGGCCGGTGCGTCGTACAGGGACGGATCGAGGTACGTGCCCTGGTCCTTCGCCGACTTCGTCCGCACCGGGGTGATCGCCTGCTTCCGCGCCTGCGGGTCGTTCCGGACGCCGGTCACCGACCACGAGACCTTCGTCCCGCCGTGCTCGGTGCGCACGACGAACGTCCCCGCGTCGTCGACCTCTCGGTCGACGATCGCCTGGCCGAAGCGCCCGATGGGCGTCAGCTGGTAGCGCCACCGCCCGGCGAGGGCGGTGGCGTAGTCGGGGAGGTCCACGGTGGCGCGACCGTCGTCGCCGGTCGTGACGTTGCCGGTGTAGACGACGGTGAGCACGTCGGTCTCGACCGGCGTGTGGGTGAGCGTCCGCTCCTTCGGCGCGCGCGGGTCGTCGATCTGGAAGCCGCTCTTCGTGCCGGTCACCGTGAGGTTGCCGTTGATCTGGACGTTGCCGTTGAAGAGCCCTGCCGTCGTGCCCTGACCGAAGATGCCGGCGCCGCTGCCGTTCGTGACGCCCTCGATCGCGTTGCGGGGGTTGGCGGCGTTGACGTTCTCGCCGCGGACGCCGACGCCGGTGCCGCCGCTGATCCCGGCCTGGCCGAGCACCCCGATGGCGCCGTTCGGGTCGGTGACGAAGCCCCGGACGCCGTAGCCGCCCTCACCGTCGTGCCGGCCGACGACGGCGCCGATGCCGTTGCACTTGCCGGGGTTCAGCTCGCACTTCGCCCCGTTCTGGCGCGCGACGACGGCCTCACCGGTGGAGCTGTCCCCGATGACCGCGGCGGCGCTCACCGATCCGACGACGCCCCAGATCGAATTCCCGCCGACGGTGTTCACGAACACCCCCGGGCCGACGCCCTGGTTGTCGACGTCAATGGCGCGGGCACCGCTGCCCGCGTTGGTGATCTTCGCCGAGAGGACCCCGTCGGTGGTCCCGCTCTGGGTCAGGTTGAGCGGGACGCTCACCGAGGCGTCCGCGCCGGCGGGGCCGGCCGGGCCGATCGGACCTGCCGGCCCGATGGGTCCGATGGGTCCGATGGGACCTGCGGGACCGGCGACGCCCGCCGGGCCGACGGGACCGATCGGCCCGACGGCGCCGGTGTCGCCCTTCGCCCCGGTGGGGCCGGTGTCGCCCTTGGCACCGGTCTCGCCCTTCGCGCCGGTCTCGCCCTTGGCGCCCGTGGGTCCGGCCTCGCCCGTCGGTCCGGGTGCCCCGGCCGGACCCGTCGTGCCCGCGGCACCGTCGGAGCCGGACGGCCCCTTCGGCCCGTAGACGTTCCACGAGATCTTGGCCTGGCCGCGCGGGCAGCGCGCCTTCTTGGTCGTCAGGTTGATGGTCTTGTAGGCGCGCGTCACGCACGCGTAGAGGCGCTCTGGGGTGGCGACCCCGGCCGCGGCACCGGCCGGGGCCGGACGGGCGACGAGGAGGGCCACGACGATCGCGAGCAGTGCCGCCGTGGAGAGGAATGAGTGGCGCCCTCGTACCGGGCGCGAGTGGGAATGCGTCATGTCGCGTGTCTACCACCGCCACGGGCGCGCATCGCCCGCGATCCCGGTCCCGGCGGGCGAGGTTCGGGGGTGGCCCGGATCCGTGAGGGCCCGCACCCCCGATCGTTCGACGTCGACGGCGTCCTCGCGCCATGATGGAGGGGCGCCACGGGCCGTCCGCCCCGGCGCGACGCGCCCACTCCGGTCCCCGCGCGATGATGTGCCGGCACGGTGTCCACTCCCGCCGCGCCGCCCGTACCGATGAGCTCGACGTCCCTCTCCCGCCCGTCCGACCTCAAGGGTCACGGCTTCCTGTTCGAGCAGCTCGTCCAGCGCGAGCTGCGGCAGAAGTACCAGGGCTCGGTCCTCGGGCTGCTCTGGTACCTCGTCAACCCGCTGCTGCTGCTCGGGGCGTACTACCTGATGTTCGGGGTCGTGCTGAAGCCCGGCTTCAGCCACCCGTCGTACCCCCTGTTCATCATGACCGCGATGGTCGTCTGGCTGTTCGTGCAGTCGACGCTGGGGGCCGCGGGCGACAGCCTCCTGAGCCAGGCGGCCCTGCTGCGCAAGGCGCGGTTCCCGCGCGAGATCATCCCCACCGCGGTGGTGACGGTCCAGGCGATGACGTTCCTGGCGCTGCTCGTGGTCGTCTCGGTCCTGACGGTGGCGTTCCAGGGCACCCTCGGCGCGCAGCTCCTGCTGCTGCCGGTGGTCGTGGTGCTCCTGCTGGCGTTCGTCCAGGGCCTGGCGCTGGCGATCTCGGCGCTCCACGCGCACTTCCGCGACGTCCAGCCGATCGTCGGCGCGATCCTCGTCCCGTGGTTCTTCGTGACGCCGATCTTCTACCGGCCGACCGACATCACCGACCAGGAGCTCGCGCGGTTCGCGCTGGAGTGGCTGAACCCCGTCGCGCCGTTCGCCGAGGCCGTGCGCACGATCCTCTACGACGGGAACGTCCCGTCCGCGTCGACCTGGCTCTACCTCGCGCTCGTCGGCGCGGTGGCCCTCGTGGTCGGTGCCGCGATCTTCCGCCGGCTCCAGCGCGACCTGGCGGTGATGCTGTGAGCGGCGGCTACGAGCAGGACGGCGTCCCCGCCGGGACGATCGAGCTCGACGGGGCGACCCGGTCGTTCCGGGTCCAGGCCGACGCCGGCCGCACCCTGAAGGAGCTCGTGCTCCGCTCCGGTGCCCGGCGCAAGGGCATCAAGGGCCCCGACGAGGTCTGGGCCCTGCGCGGGGTCGACCTCCACATCGCCCCGGGCGAGACCGTGGCGATCGTCGGCCGCAACGGCGCCGGCAAGAGCTCCACCCTGCGCGTCCTCGCGGGCATCGTGCCGCTCGACGGCGGGACCGTCCGCGTCGGCGGCCACGTCGCCGCGCTGCTCGACCTCGCCGCGGGCTTCAGCCGCGACTTCTCGGGCCGCGAGAACATCATGATGGGCGGCGCCCTCTACGGCCTCACCCGCAAGCAGGTCGAGGACCGGCTCGAGGAGATGGTCGCGTTCTCCGAGCTCGGCGAGTTCGTCGACCTGCCGCTCAAGGCGTACTCGAGCGGCATGCTCGTGCGCCTCGCGTTCGCGATCGTCGCGTTCCTCGACGCCGACGTCCTCCTGATCGACGAGGTCCTCGCCGTCGGCGACGGCGCGTTCCAGCGCAAGTGCGAGGAGCGCATCGCCGCCCAGGTCGCCGGCGGGTCGACCCTGGTGCTCGTCTCGCACGACCTCCACCTGATCCAGCGCACCTGCGCCCGCACCGTGCTGCTGGAGGGCGGCCGCGTCGCCGCCGACGGGCCGACCGAGGAGATCCTCGACCGGTACGTCGCGCTGCTCGAGGGCCAGGCGGCCCCCGTGCGCGGCACCGACCACCTCGCGGAGGTCGCCGCGGGCACCACCGGGCCGCAGACGCGCCCCGCCGACGACACGACGTCCCGGGAGGACGACGCATGAGGCCCGAGGACGCCCTCGCCCAGGCACGACTAACGGCCGCGGAGCACGCCGCGACGACGATCCCCAAGGGCGGGCTCGAGGTCGAGCGCTCCAGCGAGCCGACCGACGACCAACTCGCCTCGTGGGCCGTCGTCGAGCCGGACCTCCGCGAGGTCCGGTCCACGCGCGGCGGCCCGGTCGGCCGCACCGTCACGGCGCTGAAGCAGGGCCAGCTGCGCCTGATGGCCCAGTACCACGCCCAGGTCATGTCGGTCCAGAACCGGCTGAACGTGCACCTGGCGCTGCGCGCGACCCTCATGCGCGAGGACATCACCGAGATGCGCGCGGAGCTCAAGTACCTCCGCGGGCGCGTCGAGGAGCTCGAGTCCCGGGCCGGCATCGTCCCGCCCCCGGATCCGAACGCGAAGAAGGACGACACCGCGTACGTCGGCCCGGCGAACACCGGGTGGGTCGGCTCGGGGACGGTCCAGGACCGACCGGAGAAGGACGCCCGATGAGCCTCGTCGTCCACCAGGTGATCGGCGGCGCGGGGCCGTACGACGCGATCACGAACCAGGCGCTGCGGTTCCGGAAGCTCTTCGACCGCTGGGGCTGGGGCGGCGTCGACGCCGCGGTCCACATCGACCCGCGGATGGGCCAGAAGTTCGTCCCGATGCGCTCGCTGGTCCCGCACCCGGACGAGGTCATCTTCACGCAGTACTCGGCCTACACGCCGGGGCTGCGCGACATGCTCGAGGCCCACGGCCGGTCGCTCGTCCTCTGCCAGAACATCACGCCGCCGGAGTGGTTCTGGCAGTACGACCCGCTGACGGCGCTGCAGTGCTTCCTGGGCCGCCGCGACGCCGCACGGGTGATGGCCGCGGCGACGGTGCCCGCCGGCGCGTCCCGCTACACCGCGGAGGAGTTCGGGGCCGACACCGTCATCCCGATCCTCTTCGAGCCCGAGCGCTACGGCGCCCCCGGCCCGCCGCGCGAGACGCCGGCGGACGGCGGCGAGATCCTCTTCGTCGGGCGCCTGTGCCCGCACAAGCGCCACGACGCGCTGGTCCGCGCGGTCGCCCTGCTGCGCGCGCGGCACCGCCCGAACGCGACCCTGCGGATCATCGGGGAGCCCGTCAACGACCACTACGGCGCGCAGGTCCGGGAGCTCGGCGAGCGCCTGCTGGGCAAGGACGCGTTCGTCTGGGAGCGCGGCATCACCCAGGAGGACCTCGCGGACCGCTACCGGTCCGCCGACGCGCTCTGCTGCATGTCGGAGCACGAGGGCTTCTGCGTCCCGATCCTCGAGGCGTTCCACTTCGGCCTGCCCGTCGTGGGCCGCCCCTCGGGCGGCGTGGCGGAGGTCGCGGGCGACGCGGCGCTGCTGACCGACGACGAGGACCTCGGCGTCGTCGCCGCCCTCCTGGACGCCGTCCTCGGCGACGCCGAGCTCCGCGGCGAGCTCCTGGAGCGCGGCCGCCGGCGCCTGGTCGCCTACGACGAGACGACGACGGCCCAGGCGCTCCGCGACGCGATCGAGCGCGTCGTCGCGACGTAGGGCGGTACGCTCGCGGCATGTGCGGCCGCTACACCACCGCCGGGCAGCCGGCCGAGTTCGACGCCCGCTTCGACGCCTCCGCGGCGGAGCTCGGGTCGTCGCTCGGCCGCTACAACGTCGCCCCGCGGCAGCAGGTCGGCGTCGTCGAGCGCGCCGAGGACGGCAAGCTCAGCGGCCTGACGGCGCGGTGGGGCCTGCTGCCGCGCTGGGCGAAGACGAGCAAGGACCGCCTGCAGCCGATCAACGCGCGCAACGACAAGCTGCTCGAGTCGAAGATGTGGCGCCCGCTGCTGAACTCGCCGAAGCACCGCGTCCTGATCCCCGCCGACGGCTGGTACGAGTGGATCAAGGCCGAGTCGAAGTCCGAGAAGCCCGCGCCGTTCCACCACACCGTCGACGGCGGCGGCTGGTTCGCGTTCGCGGGCCTGATGAACACCACGAAGGTCGACGATCTGGACGAGCCGATCACCACGGTCACGATCGTCACGACGACCGCGAACGGCCCGGCGTCGCGCGTCCACGACCGCATGCCGGCGGTCCTCGGCACCCGCGAGGAGGAGCTCGCGTGGCTGAACCCCGAGCTCGGCGCGGAGGACGCCATCGAGCTGATCCAGCCGCTCGCGGACGAGCGCGTGAGCCTGGCCCCGGCGTCCAAGAAGGTCAACGCCGTCAAGAACCATGGCGCCGAGCTGCTCGACCCGACGGTCGAGATCGACTGACGCGGCGGAGGACCGCGGAACGGCGTTCGGCGGCGGGCCCGTCCCGCTCCGGCCGCCGGCGGACTCCTCAGGCGCCCGGCTTCGGCAGCGCGCCGGTGTCGACGACCTCGAAGTCGCTGCCCTTCAGCCGGTCGAGCGTGTGGAGGTCGTCGTCGTCCCAGCGGCGGTCCGGGGCGCCCGAGAAGTACCACGCCGACCCGTTGTCGGCGAGCATCCCGCCGTAGCGCTGCAGCGCCGTCGCGATCACCCGGGCCTGCGGCCCGAGGCCCGAGAGGCTCGTCCCGGCCTTCAGCCGCACGCGGAGCCCCATCGGCGGCAGAGACGCGTCGTCGGACGACCCGGCCTGGTGCCGCGCCGAGTAGACGTAGGCCTTGCGGGTCCGGGGCATCGTGAACCGCAGCGCGTGGTCGATCGCGCCGCGGCGGACCTCCTCGTAGCGCGCGAGGCCCGGCAGGATCGGCAGGCCCGCGGCGTCCGCCGACGTCCAGCCCGCCGGCCGCAGGCGGTTGGAGCGCAGGTCGAAGATCGCCCCGGACCCGGCCTTCCACGACCGCCAGCCGGCGACGGGGTGGGCGTCGTAGAGCTCGTAGAGCCGGCAGCGGTCGCGGTCGAGCACGAGGACGTGGCGATCGCCGTCGGCCTTGGCGCCGCCCTCGACCTTCGCGGTCCGCGGGATCGGGTAGCGCCGGCGGTCGGACTCGTCGGCGTGGTCGAAGCGCACCGGCACCCGCTCCTGCCCCTTGCCGACGACGGTCAGCGGGATGCCGATCGGCCCGCCGTCGTACGTGCCGGACCCGAAGTCGGCGTGGAAGCCGCTCCCGGGCTGCATCGCGCCGATCAGCCTGCCGGAGTCCGATGCGACCGGCGCGGCGTCGACGCGCTGGTTCCAGGGATTGCCCGCCGGCAGCACGCGGCAGCGTGGCGCCTCCGCGGGTGGGGTCGCGACCGCGGCGCCCCCGGGCAGTCCGACCACGAGGGCCGCCGTCGCGGCGGCCGCGGTCACGATGCCGGTCACCGTCGATGTGGTCCCGCGTCGCATGCGGCGGACGCTAGACGACGCCCCGCGCGTCGTCGCGCCGCGTGGACGGAGGTGCTGCGGGGCACCCCCGACGCGCACGAGGGGCGGCGACGGACCGTTGTCGGACCGGCCACCCCGCCGGGAACGGGCCGGACAGCGGGCACCGGTTCGGGTAGAAGTCCCGGATGAGCACCGCCGACGACCTCCGGGCGCGCGCCCGCGCACTCCACGACGAGGGGATCCTCAGCGCCGACGGCCTGGACCGCTTCGTGAAGGCGCTCGAGAACGACGAGGCCACGCCGTCGGAGTACATGGCGTTCCTCGATCACATCGAGACCCGGCGCACCCAGGCGCCACCGGCCGACGCTCCAGCGGGCTGAGCACCGCCCCCCGGAACGACGAAACCCCCGTCGAGGACGGGGGTCTCTGCACAGTGCCTCGGGAGGGACTCGAACCCTCAACCTTCGGATTAAGAGTCCACTGCTCTAACCAGTTGAGCTACCGAGGCCCGAACATCGTACAAGATGCTCTCCGCCCGGCGTCGTCCGGTCGGTGCTCCCGGGCTACTTCCCGCTCGACGGGGCCGGCGCCGTCGAGGTGGTCTTCGTCGGCTCGTCCGGGAGGGTCACCGTGCCGCCCGGGGCCGTGCCACCGCCCGCCGCCTGCTGCGCGTCGGTGAGGACCTTCGCGGCCTTCGCGTCGTTCGGATCCTTCGCCAGCGCGATCGTGGCGTCCAGTTCCTTCGTCTGCGACTTGGGCGTCAGCGCGCGCATCTTGTCGATCGTGATCTTCGTCAGGCGCTCGGGGCGCTTGGCCGCGTACTGGGCTTGGAGCAGCGGCACGTAGACGTCGACCGTGACCTTGCGCTTCTCCTTGGTCGCCTTGTCCTCCTGCGCCTGCACGAACAGCGCCTGGGCCTCGGCGTACGGACCGGCCTGGTTCAGCCCGGTCGGGGCGAACACGCCCGACATCGCCCGCGCGACCTGGATGTCGATCGGGTCCGGGTTCAGCGCGACGTACGACCTCCAGGCCTCCGCGGCCTTCACGTACTCTTTGCGCGCCTTGTCCGGCAGCGGCGGCGCCGCCTGGGTGGTCGCGTCGGTCTCCGGGATCTGGTTGTTGCCGGACGAGTAGCGGAGCAGGGCGATCTGCCCCCACGCGGCGGCGTCCTTCGGGTTCGCGCGCACCTTCTTCGTGAGCGCGTCGAGGCGGTCCTTGTTCTGGTCCGACAGCGAGGTGCTGTTCTGCTGGCCGTTGTCGTTGCTGAACAGGCCCGGCCCGTTCGTCCCGACGCCGAAGAGGATCGTCCCGCCGACGAGGACGAGGGCCAGCACCACGTAGACGGCCTGGACGGCGCGCTTGCGGCCCGGGGCCCGCAGGTCGAAGAGCATGGGGCCAGGATAGAGGGCGGGGAGCGTTCACCCGCCACCGGTCCCCGGAGCGACCCCGTGGTCGCGTCGCCGCGGGGCGCGCGGACGGTCCGGCGGTCAGCGGGCGGGCGGGTCCGCGTCGTCGTCCGCGTACGGGTCCTCGGCGTCCAGCGCGTCGGCGCGGGCCTGCCAGTCGTCGTCCTCGGGCGGCGCGGACGCCGGCGGCGGCAGGTCGGCGGGACCGGCGACGCGCGGGCCCGACGGGTCGCCGAGGAGCTCCGGGTCGGGTTCCTCCCCGTCGTCCTCGTCGTCGAACGCCGAGAGGTCGAACTCGTGCTCGGGCTCCTCGTCGTCCTCGAGCTCGTCGTCGTCCTCGTCGTCGTCGCGATAGCCGCTGGTGCCGACCTCGCGCCACTCCGCCAGGCGCCCGCTGACGCCGCCGACGGGGGCGCGCTTCTCCAGGACCATCGCCAGCAGCGTGCTGAGCTCGAAGAGCACCACCAGCGGCGCCATCATCAGGAGCATCGTCACGGCGTCCGGCGTCGGGGTGATGACCGCCGCCACGACCGCCGAGATGATCGCCACGATCCCGCGCTGCTTGCGCATCTGCCGGGCGCTCAGGATCCCCATCCGCGACAGGGCGATGACGAGCACGGGGACCTGGAAGATCAGCCCCGACCCGGCCAGGAACATCGCGACGAACTTGTAGTAGTCCTTGGCCTGGACCAGGATGTCGAAGTTGTCGCTGTTGAAGTTCTGGAGGAAGTCGACGGCCCGTGGCAGCGCCAGGAAGTAGCCGAACGCCAGCCCGCCGTAGAACAGGAACGGCACCCCCAGGAGCAGCGGCACGATCGTGCGTCGCTCCCGTTGGGTGAACGCCGGGATCAGGAACGCGTACAACTGGTAGAGCAACAGGGGCAGCGACACCAGGAGCGCCCCGTACATCGCCACGTTGATCGTCTGGAAGAACGGCTCCGCGACGCCGAGGGTGACCGGCTTGCGCGTCGTGCTGGTCGGCGCGAGCTGCCGCACCTCCGCGAGCGCCTTCGCGGCCGTCGTCTTCGCGAGCGCCTGCGCCGGGGTGTCGCCGTCGCCGGCCGTCGTGCTCAGCTCCGGGAGCGCCGACAACGCCGTCAGTGCCTTCGCGACCGACCGCTCGAAGCAGACCGACTGCTGGCTGTCGTTGTTCGTCGTCCCGGTGCACTGCTTCGCGGTGACCTTCTGCGAGTCCTTGAGCGGGGTGTTCAGGAAGTCGAGGATCGGGCCGTTCTGCCAGAACGCGAACCCGAACGCGACGAGGAAGATCCCCAGCGAGACGAAGATGCGCGAACGCAGCTCGGTCAGGTGCTCGACCAGCGTGAAGCGGTCCTCCGAGGAGACCGGGCCGAGCTTCGCCATCGAGGGCTAGGCGCGCGGCGCGCGGCGCTGCTCGTCGACCGGCTCGCCGGTGACGGTCTCCTCGTCCGTGCCCTTGGGCGCGGCCGGGAGGTCCTTCTTCTCGTCCTCGCCCGTCACGGACTCCTTGAAGTCCTTCATGTTCGAGCCGAGGGCCTTGCCGACGCCCGTGAGGCGCTTCGGGCCGAGGACCAGCAGCACGACCACGAGGACGATGACCGCCGTCACGGGGGTCAGGAAGGCGAGGGGCATGGTGGGATCCTCCCAGGTCATCTCACGAAAGGGAACGTCGGGGTGGGGTCCTGCGGATGCCCCGCAGGCCGCGATCGCACGCGTACGGGCTAGACCGTCGTCCCCCGGGCCGCCGCACGACCGGCGCCCGCACGGCTACAGCCGGCGGTCGACGACGCCGCGCGCCACGAGCCGGAGCGCAGTGGCCCGGGCCTCGTCCAGGCCGGCCGGGAGCGCCTCCACCCCGTCGGCGACCAGCGCCTCGGCACGGGCCTCGGTCTCCGCCGTCGCACCGGTCGCCGCGATCCGGTCGCAGACCTCGGCGGCGTGCTCCGGCGTCGTGATGGACCGCAGGTCGAGCGCCGCGAGCGACGCGTCCCGCTCCCGGGCGATCAGCATCGGGAGCGTCACCGTGCCGTCGAGGAGGTCGGTGCCGCGGGGCTTGCCCGTCTGCTCCGGCGGCGCGACGACGTCGAGGACGTCGTCGAAGAGCTGGAACGCGACGCCGATCGCGGACGCGAACCGGGCGAACGCGTCGTCGTCCTCCCCGGCCGCGAGGGCACCCAGGCGCGCGGCGGCCTCGAACAGCGCCCCCGTCTTCAGGTGGCAGCGGTGCAAGTAGCGGTCCTCGCCGACGTCGGCGTCCCATGCGTCCGCCCGCTGGAGCAGCTCGCCCTGCGCGAGCTCCCGCGACGCACGGGCCAGGACCTGCAGCGCCGCGGCCTGACCGCCGGACGCGAGCGTCGCGAACGCCCCCGCGAACAGGACGTCGCCGAGGCACGTCGCCGCCGCGCGGCCGCTCTTCGCGAAGGCCGTGGGGCGCCCGCGACGCAGGAGCCCGGCGTCCAGCACGTCGTCGTGCAGGAGCGTCGCGGTGTGGGTCAGCTCGACGGCGACGCCGGCGCGGACCACCGCCGCGCGGGCGGCGCTGCCCGGCTCGGCGACCTGCGGCCCGCCCACGACGATCGCCAGCAGCGGACGCAGCCGCTTCCCGCCGGCCGCCACGGTGTCGAAGGCCGCACCGTCGAGGACCGAGTCGCCGGGGGACGCCGCGGAGCGGAGCGCGCGCTCGACCTCGCCGAGCACGACCGGCACGTGGGCCCCGGCGGCCGCGAGGATGGGCACGACGGCGGCCGGTACGCGTTCCTCGGGGGCGCCGTCGACCGTGGTCACCGGACGAGCCTAGTGCCCGCGGGCCGGGCGGTGCCGCACGAGCCGCCCCGGAACGCCGACGGCCGGGCTCCCGCCCGGCCGTCGCCTGCACGTCGTGGTCCCGGCGGCGCCTCGCCGCCGGGGGTCGCCGCTACGGCTGCGACTCCGTCTTCGGGGTCTCGGTGCCCGACGACGAGTCACCGGACTCCTTCGTCAGCTCCTCGACCGTCTCGTGGCTCTCCTCGGCGTCGCTCTTCAGCGAGGCGAGGAAGAACGCCATCTTGTCGATCTGGTCCGCGCCGAGATCGGCGAACGACGGCATCGGCTTGGTCGGGTTGATCAGCGTCTCGCGGATCGCGCCGGCCTTCAGGCGGTCACCGATCTCCGTGAGGGGCGGCCCCGGGCCGTCGTTGCCGTTCTCACCGATCTTGTGACACCCACCGCAGGAGCTCTGGGCCACGAGCTTCCGGCCCTGGTCCCACTTGGTGAGCGTCGCGCCGCCGGCGTCGCGGATCGCCTTGGGCGGCCCGAGCTCGATCTGCGACGGGGCACCCGCCTCCGCACCGAGGTACGAGAGGAAGAACATCGCGCCGATGATGAAGATGCCGGCCGTCGTCGCGACCGGGCGACGCAGCGGGTGGCGCTCCGGGTTGCGGTCGTAGAACGGCAGCAGGATCAGGAGCAGGATCGCGATCGTCGGGATGCCGACGGTCGCGAGACCCACGAGGTACGGCGGCTTGACGACGCGCAGCAGCTCGAAGGCCCAGAAGTAGTACCACTCCGGACGCGGCGCGTACGTGGTGGTCGTCGCGTCGGCCTTGGCGGTCAGCTCGCCGCCCAGGAGCAGCGACAGCAGCATGATCGTCCCGATGACGACGATCATCATCACGCCGTCCTTGACGATGATGTAGGGGAAGAACGGCTTCCCCTGCGCCTTCAGGACGGCGTATTCGCGGAGGTACTCCTCCTTCTCGCGCTGGTTCATTCCTCGTGCTCCTTCAGGCCGGGGCTGACTTTGTCAGCACGGACCCACGGGGGGGCGGTGGTTCCCAGCTTGATGACCAGGTACAGGTGCGCGCCGATCAGCGCTATCAGCGCCCCCGGGATGATCATCATGTGGATCAGGTAGAAGCGCGACAACGTCAACGTCGTCACGTCCGGTCCGCCCAGGGCGAGGTCCGGCGTGAACGGCCCGACGAGCGGGGCGTTGCCGGCGATGTTCATGGCCACGACCGACGCCCAGTAGGCGCGCTGGTCGAACGGCAGCAGGTAGCCGGTGACCGACATCAGGAGCGTCAGCACCAGCAGCACGACGCCGATGACCCAGTTCAGCTCGCGCGGGTACTTGTACGCGCCGAAGAAGAACGTCCTGGCCATGTGCAGGAAGATCAGCACCACCATCACGGTGGAGCCCCAGCGGTGCATGCCGTGCACGAACTCGCCGAGGAAGACCTCGTTGTTGATGTACTTCATCGACTCGTACGCGCGGGTGGCGGACGGCTCGTAGTACATCCCGAGCACGACGCCCGTGATGACCTGGTTGATGAAGGCGACCATCGTCGCGGTGCCCAGGGTGTAGAACCAGTTCGTCCCCTTGGGGATCGGCCGGAACATCACCCAGCGCATCGTGCCCGAGAGCGACGTGCGCTCGTCGACCCAGTCGACGGCGTGGATGCCGCCGTCCTTGACCGCGCCGAGCGGGCCCTGCTTCTTGACCGCGAGGTCCTCGGGACGCGTCGCAGGCTTCAGGCCGGATGGCAGAGAGGGGAGGAGCTTCAACTTCGCCATGAGGATCAGGTGCCCGGGAGCTTGCGCTGGGTCGGGCGCGACGGGAACAGGTACTGCCCGATGCCGTCGAGCGGCTGGCCGGGCGGACGCGGGGAGAAGCGCTTGATCTGCGAGTTCACGGAGAAGCGCTTGCCGACCTGGACGCGCCCGTCGGTGCCGATGCGCGTGTAGAAGCGGTCGAGCGGGCGCACCGGCGGGCCGGCGGCGACCTCACCGCGGAAGTCGTAGACGCCGCCGTGGCACGGGCAGACGAAGTTCTTGGCGGCCTGCACGTAGCGGGCGGGGCAGCCCATGTGCATGCAGCGGGACGAGATCGCGATGACCTTGTTCCACTGGTCCGCGGGCTCCTTGTCCACGGCGGGGTTGCGCTGACGGAGGTAGACCGTCGACTTGCCGACCTGGCCGGTCTTGGGGTCGAGGGTGATCACCCGCGGCACGTACGTGTCCTTGGGGATCTCGTCCAGCGGGCCCATGTCGTGCCAGCCGGTGTCCACCTCCACGAACGGTTGCCCGAGCGCGAAGCCGGCTGCTGAGAGGGCGACGCCACCGATGGCGACACCGGCAGTGGCGTTCGCCGCGAACACCATGAGGCGGCGACGCGTGACGGTCTCCCCCTCGAAGGCGCCGGGGATTCCGCGGTCGAGGGTGTACTTGCTCTGCGCTGGGCGTCGATCGGACACGTGTGAGGCTCCTGCGTCGTCCCACGAGGGAAGCGTGAGGACCGCAGGATCGTACCTTCCCGGGGCCTCGCGCGATCCGCGCTTGGAGTCCGCTCGGCGTGCTAGGGGTTTTGCGCCACGTCCTCGGAGGGCGTCGCGGCCGCGCGGAGCGCGGCGGAATCGGGGATCGCGCCCTCGCGGGCGCCACGGAGGAGGACGGCGGCGGAGCTGTCCGCGCCCCGTCCCAGAGCGGCCGCGGCGGCCGCCCAGAGCTCGTCGGTGCGGGAGGCGGCGTCGTCCGGGGTGCCCGTGCCGGACGCCGGGACCCCCTCGCGCGCCGGGCCGACGGCCCACGCCGGGGCGGCGTGCAAGCGGGCGACCAGCGCCACCACGTCGGCGAGCGTCGCGACGTCGTCCGTCCACCCGCCGACCGCGAGCCGCTCCAGCCCGAGGGCGTAGAGGCGGTCGCCGGCGAGCAGCGCGAGGTCGCGGTCGTCCGTCCGGACCACCCGCGCGCGCTCGGGCGCGTGGTGCAGCAGCTCGGCCTCGCGGGTCGCCTCGGCGGCCAGCGCGAGCGCCGGACCGACGACCGCGGACCGGGGACCGGACGCGACCGCGAGGCCGACGGCGTCGTCGGCGTCCGGTCCGGGGTCGTGGACCACGCCGTCCGGCAGCCCGCCCTCGTCGCGCAGGGCGCCGGCGAGCTCCGCCAGCGTCCCGGACGGCGACGCGGTCACCAGGCGGCCTCGAACGCCGCGGCGGCGGCCTCGAGGGTCCGCGTCACGTGCTCGGGCTCGTGCGCCAGCGACACGAACATCGCCTCGAACTGCGACGGCGGCGCGTAGACGCCGCGGGCCAGCAGGCCGCGACACCACCGCGAGTACGCCTCGGTGTCGCAGGCCTTCGCCTCGTCGTAGTCCGTCACCGGGGTCGCGCTGAAGAACACCGTCACGAGGCCCGTGACGCTCACGACCTGGACGGGGCGGTCGCCGGCGGCCTCGCGCAGGCCGGTGGCGAGCGTCTCCGTCGTCGCGTGGAGCCGGTGGTACGCGTCGTCGTCGAGCATGCGCAGGCTCGCGAGCCCGGCGGCGACGGCCAGGGGGTTCCCCGACAGCGTGCCCGCCTGGTAGACGTCGCCGAGCGGGGCGAGCCGCTCCATGAGCTCGCGGGAGCCGCCGAACGCCGCGGCGGGGAGCCCGCCGCCGAGGATCTTCCCCATGACCGTGAGGTCCGGGGTGACGCCCTCGCGCTCCTGGGCGCCGCCGGGTCCGACGCGGAACCCGCTGATGACCTCGTCGAAGACGAGCAGGGCGCCGGCGGCCTCGGTCGCCTCGCGCAGGAAGGCGAGGAAGCCGTCGGCCGGCGGGACGAGGCCCATGTTCCCCGGGTACGGCTCGCAGACGAGTGCGGCGACCTCGTGCTCGGCGAACGCGCGCTCCACGGCCTCGCGGTCGTTCCACGGGACGACGACCGTCGCGGCGGTGGCCGACGCGAGGACCCCGGCCGACGCGGGGATGCCCTGCGTGGCGAGACCGGAGCCGGCGTCGGCGAGCAGCCCGTCGACGTGGCCGTGGTAGTGGCCGGCGAACTTGACGATCACGTCGCGGCCGGTCGCGGCACGCGCCAGACGGATCGCGCTCATCGACGCCTCGGTGCCCGACGACGTCATCCGCAGCATCTCGACGGACGGGACCCGGGAGGCGATCTCCTCCGCGATCTCGACCTCGGCCGTCGTCGGCGCGCCGAACGTCGTGCCCGCCGCGGCGGCGTGGTGGACGGCGGCCAGGATGTCCGGGTGCGCGTGGCCGTGGATCAGCGGACCCCACGAGCAGACCCAGTCGACGAACCGGTTGCCGTCGACGTCGATCAGGTCGACGCCCCGTGCCCGCTCGACGAACAGCGGGTCGCGGCCGATCGCGCGCATCGCCCGCACCGGCGAGTTGACCCCGCCCGGCAGCACGCGCCGCGCACGAGCGAAGAGCTCTGCCGACTTGGCGTCGGTGAGGGAGATCGGCACGGGCTCAGACCCCGGCGTTCTTCCGCTCCCAGTCCTTGAACTGCTCCGTGAAGTAGAGGAGCCGGATCTTCTTGAACTCGGTGGAGCTGTAGAGCGTCGAGCGGTCCTCGATGCCCGGGACCTCGTTCGCGATCGCGTCGAGGATGGCGTCGCACTCCTCCTTGGAGCGCCCGTGGGCCATCGTGAAGACCTGGTACTTCCAGTCCGCGTACGTCGGGCGCTGGTAGCAGTGCGAGATGCCGCGGTAGGCGGCCATCCGGATCCCGATCTCCTCGATGCGGTCCGGGTCGACCTGCCACACGCCCATGCCGTTGGCGGAGAAGCCCGCGCGGCGGTGGAAGAGGATCGCGGCGACGCGGCGCAGGAGCTTGCGGTCCGTCATGCCCTGCAGGTGCTCGAGCAGGCTCTCCACGGAGATCCCGAGCTCCTTCGCGGCGGGTGCGAACGGCTCGGCGACGATCGGCAGCGAGCCCTGGGTCGCGCGGACGACCTTCTTGTCGAACTCGTCGTACTGCTGGCGCTCGGTCTCCGCCGGCGCGACGGCGACGCCCGCCGTGGCGAGGTCCTTGGTGTCGCCCGCCATGTCGAGGTCCATGCGGATCTTGAACAGCTGCAGCGTCGGGAGCTGCCGGATCGACTCCGCACCGGTGAGCTCCTGCAGCACGTCGAGCGTGCCCTGCAGGCCGAGCTTGGAGTCCTCCTCGACCGCCAGCGTGAACCACATGTTGAAGTCGTGGTTGCGCAGGTAGTTGTGCGACACGCCCGGGTGGTCGTTGATGACCTTCGCCGGACGCCACGGGTTCTCGGGGTCGACCTTCGCCGCCACGAGCATCGAGCCGTACCCGAACGCGCGGGTGTCGTAGATCGGGGTGACCTGGCGGATGATCCGCTCGGTCTCCAGGCGCTGGGTGCGCTTGAGGACCTCGTCCTCGGAGATGCCCACCGTCGTCGCGATCTCGGCGTACGGGCGCGGGACCAGCGGGAAGGAGCCCTGCAGGGTGTTCATCAGCGACTTGTCCGTCGCGTCCAGGGGGACGGCGGACCCGTCCTTGCGGCTGCGGACTTTCGGGACAGCCGTCTTGTCACTGGTGGCCATGGGGGCTCCTCAGGTCGATGCACCCATGCTACGGACAGCGGCGGGGTGCGTGGCTCGCGCCGGTCGCGGCGCCGGAGCGGGCCCCTGCCCCCCGAGGTCCGGCTCAGCCCTGCAGCGCGCGGGCGACCTCGACCGCGAAGTACGTGGCGATCACGCTCGCGCCGGCCCGGCGGATCGCAAGCAGCGACTCCATCGAGACGAGCGCCTCGTCGACGTAGCCGGCCGCGGCGCCGGCCTTGATCATCGAGTACTCACCGCTCACCTGGTAGGCGGCGACCGGGACGTCGACGGCCTCCGCCGTCCGCCGGACGAGGTCGAGCGCGGGGCCGGCGGGCTTGACCATGATGAGGTCCGCGCCCTCCTCGACGTCCTGCACCGCCTCGCGGATCGCCTCGTCGCCGTTGGCGGGATCCATCTGGTAGCTGCGGCGGTCACCGAACGCCGGGGTCGATCCGGCGGCCTCGCGGAACGGCCCGTAGTACGAGGAGGCGAGCTTGCCGGAGTGGGCGACGATCACGGTGTCCTGGTGGCCGGCCGCGTCGAGGGCGTCGCGGACCGCGCCGATCCGGCCGTCCATCATGTCCGACGGGTAGACGACCTCCGCCCCGGCCGCGGCCTGCGACACCGCCGCCCGGGCCAGGAGCTCGAGGCTCGGGTCGTTCTGCACGTTCCCGTCGGCGTCGAGCAGCCCGCAGTGCCCGTGGTCCGTGTACTCGCAGAGGCAGAGGTCGGCGCCGACGACGAGTCCGTCGACCTGCGCGCGGATCTCGCGGCTCGCGCGCTGGACGACCTGGTCGTCGTCCCATGCCCCGCTGCCCTCGGCGTCCTTGTGGAGCGGGATCCCGAACAGCATCACGCCGCCGACCCCGGCCGCCGCGGCCTCGCGGGCCGCCTCGACGGCGCCGTCGACGGTGTGCCGCACGACCCCGGGCATCGCCCCGATCGGGACCGGGCCGTCCTGGCCCTCCCCGATGAACATCGGCAGGACGAGCTGCTCGGGCCGGAGGCTCGTCTCGCGGACCATCGCGCGCAGGGCGGGCGTGCGGCGCAGGCGACGCGGACGGGAGCGCGGGAAGGCCATGTCCCCATCGTAGGACGACGACGGCCGACCACCCGTGGTCCCCGGTCGGTGCGGGCCCGTCCGCCCGGGGCCCTACCGTCCGCCTGGTGCGGCGGACGACCCGGCGGGAGCGATGAACGAGGACCCGGTCATGCGGCGGGCGTTCGAGGGCCAGCGGCGGCTGCTCCAGGGCGACGCCGCCGGCGCGCGGGACGTCTACGCCGCGCTCTGGGCCGACCTCGACGCGGCCGGCGACGACGACCCGATGCACCGCGTGTGGGTCGCGCACGTCACGGCGGACGCCCAGTCCGACCCGGCCGAGCAGGTCCGCTGGGACCTCGTCGCCCTGGCGGCCGCGGATGCCGCGGCCGAGCGCGGCGGCGTCGACGGGGTCAGCATCCGGACGTTCTACCCGTCGCTGCACCTGAACCTCGGCGAGGGCTTCCGGCGGCTCGGCGACGTCCGGCGGGCCCGCGATCATCTGGCCGAGGCCGAGCGCCACCTGCGGGGGCACCCCGCCGACGACGAGCGCGACGGGATCGCCGCCGCCGTGCTCGCGCTCCGCGACCGCATCGAGCACCCGCCCGAGGACGCAGGTGCGGACGGGGATCGCGACGCGGACCTCGACCTCGACCTCGGGCTCGACGTGGACCTCGACCTCCGCTCGGGGCCCTCCGACTGACGTCCCCCCGGGCGCCGTCGGCCGTCCCGGCGAGGACGACGTCCCCGGCGCCGAACGTCGTTGTCGGGCCCGCCGCTGCCACAGTGGGTGCATGCCCGAGCCGTCATCCATCCTGTTCGTCGGCGACGTGATCGGTTCGATCGGCCGCCGGGCGCTCCGGGCGGCCCTGCCCGCCCTGCGCGAGGAGCACGCCCCGACGTTCGTCGTCGTCAACGGCGAGAACGCGGCCGGCGGGGTCGGGATCACCTCGAAGATCGCCGAGGAGATGTTCTCGATCGGCGTCGACGTCATCACGCTCGGCAACCACGCCTTCCGCCAGCGCGAGGTGTGGCCCTACCTCGACGAGGTCGACGAGATCGTCCGGCCCGCGAACTACCTGGCGTCGATGCCCGGCCACGGGTCGTGCGTCGTCGAGACCGGCGGCGTGAAGCTCGGGGTCCTGAACATCATGGGCAACCTCCACCTCGACCCGGGCCGGCACATGTTCACGCTCGCGGAGGCCGAGGTCGAGAAGCTGCTGCGCCGCGGCTGCGACCACGTGCTGATCGACGTCCACGCCGAGGCGACCAGCGAGAAGGTCGCGATGGGCTGGGAGTTCGACGGGCGCGTCACCGCCGTCGTCGGGACCCACACGCACGTGCCGACCGCCGACGCCCGGGTGCTGCCGAAGGGCACCGCCTACATCACGGACGTCGGGATGTGCGGACCCCGCGACTCGGTCATCGGCGTGAAGAAGGAGCTCGCGATCGAGGCGATGCGGACGAAGCTGCCCGTGCGGTTCGAGCCGTCGGAGCGCGACCCGTGGCTCTGCGGCGTCCTGATCCGCGGCGGCGAGCGCCCCCGCACCGCGGCGTCGATCACGCCGATCCAGGTCTCGCCGCAGGTCTGACGACGGCGTGCGGGCCCCGCCGGCCCGTCGTCGCAGGGGCGGGCGTCGGTTCCTAGACCGCGTCCCGCCGTCGCACGTCCGCCGCCCAGGGCGCGTCCTCCTCGGGCACCGGCCCGTGCATCCGCGGGACGACCGCGGGCCGGTCCCTCGGCGCACCTCCGGGCCACGCGATCGGTCGATCGGAGAGCCCCGCCGAGACGAGCAGCGGGACCAGCCAGACGAGGTACATGTAGAACCAGTACTCGGTCGACATCTGGAGGCCGACGATGACGGCGACGGCGATCGCGGCGGTTCCGGTCACGTCGTGGCGGCGCGGGACGAGGGCGATCACGAGGGCGAACCCGATGGCGAGGTACCGCACCGGGTCCCGCAGCCACTCGAGGTCGTAGTCCTCGAAGCCCCACGGCATGAACGGCGCCGGGCGGCCCGCCTGGTAGGCGATGGTCCTGTCGAAGAGGTTCTTGAAGTCGAAGCCGTGCAGGGCGACGACCGAGGCCACGAGCACGAGGGCCGCACCGCCGGCGAGCACCACCACGCCGAGCAGCACCCCGCGGAGGACGGTGGCCGGGCGGGGCTCCCCCTGCAGCGGCCAGAACGCCGGGGGCGCGTGGGCCACCCGGACGGTCGGCGCGACGCGACGGCCCGTCATCAGCACGGGGAAGAGCCCGAAGGGCCCGATCTTCGTGGCCCCGGCGGCGGCCGCCCCGAGACCACGGAGCACCGGCCGGGCGCCGACCAGCAGCACCAGCCCGAGCATGAGGGCCGGCAGCGCGTCGTTCGAGTTGGAGTTCAGGCAGTACGCGGTCCAGGGGCACGCCAGCCACAGGTACGAGTAGAGGAGCCCGCGCCGCACGCCGAGCCGGCGGTCCGTCTCCTGCGACCGGCCCACGAGGAAGAGGACGCCGGCCGCGAGCGTGTCGAACGCGATGGATGCGGCGTGCGCGCTCGGCTCGGCGAACGAGGTGTCGGCCCGGAACGGGAAGACCTGCTCGAACGGCACGTACGCGAGGTAGGTCAGTGGCCCGTAGGTGTTGCCGGTGCCGACGTTCGACGGGAACGCCCCGTACGCCGAGAGGCCGTTCCCGATCTTGTCCGCCCCGACGACGCCCGCGTAGCCGACGTCGATGACGTTGCCGTCGGTGACGTTCAGGACGATCCGGAACACGAGCAGCCCGACCCCGAGGACGATGAGGACGCCGGTCGGGACCAGGATCCGCGCAGGGACGGGTTCGCGTCGCGGACGGTGCAAGGACCGCCACAGGCCCCAGACGAACAGGGACAGCAGCAGGCCGAAGCTGAGCGGCACCGCCCAGTCCAGCCGCGCGTTGTTGAAGAACGCCAGCGGCGCCGTGAACCCCGCGAGCAGCAGCAGCGGGACGGGCGGGCCGCGGAGGGGACGGAACCCGACGAACGGGGCCAGGAAGAGCACGAGCAGCCCGCCCCACAGCCACGGGTTCGTGATCGAGCGGCCGAACGCGCCGTCGATCCCGCGCGCCATCGTCCACTGGACGTACGGGACGTCCCAGGACTCGCGGATCTTCTGCGTCGCGTCGTCGATGACGAGCTGCCCGACCTCCTTGAGGTCCTTCTGCGCCGCGGGCCGCTCGTAGATCGAGAGCTGCCAGAGGTACTTGCCCTTGAGGTAGATCCGGTAGTACCGCTTCGGGTACTTCTTCAGGACCCGCTGCATCTTCGGGTCCGACAGCGCCAGCCGCTCGGCCTGCCGGCCCGTCATCACCCAGCCGCGCGGCGGGCGGTCCATGGTCGTGGGCGACTGGAAGGTCTTGTCGTCGGCCGGGCCCTCGCGGTCGACGGTCGTCCGGAGTCCCGTCGTGCCGGTGCCCGTCGCCAGCGGTCCGGTGGTGGCGGAGGGTCCGCTCGTCGTGCTCTGCGGGGTGGTCGCGACCCCGGGGGTCGCCGCGGCGGCCGGGCCGGCGGCCGCCGCGAGCAGGACGACCAGGGCCAGCAGCACCCCGAGGACGGACGGGACGCCCCGCCTCATCGCTCGGCGAAGCTCCAGAGCTTGTTGCCGACGAAGCTCATCGGCGTGGCCGCACCGATCGCGATCGCCTGGGCGAGGAGCTTCCCCGTCCCGAAGCCGTCGACCAGCACGTGGAGGACGAGGAGGTTCACGGCGAGGCCCGCGAGGCTGACCGCGACGAATCGCGCGGCCTGGAAGCCCGCGTGCCCCGAGGCGTCCTGGAAGGTCCACATGCGGTTCAGGGCGAAGTTGTTCGTCACCGCGACGACGAAGCCGAGCAGCGCCGCGAGCCGGTAGTCCCAGCCCAGGGGCCCGGCGGCCACCGCGTAGACGAGGAGGTTGACGACCGTGCCGGTCGCGCCGACCACGGAGAAGCGCAGGAGCTGGACCCACGCGGCGCGGCTGCGCAGCGCCTGGGCGAGACGGACGCGCAGCGACGGCGCGGCGACGGGGAGCTCGAACTCGGAGGTGCTCACAGGGGGCTCTTCGGCGTGTCGACGCCGAAGTGGCGCCGGATGATGGGGGTCGCGTCCTCGATCGACCAGGCGTCCGGGGCCAGCTCGGGGCGGCCGCGCGGATCGTCCTGGTCGTGGAGACCGTGCAGGATCAGGATGCCAACCGCGTCGTCCGCGCGTAGCGATCCATGGCTCCCGCCGCCGACGTGGTCGATGCCGCCCCAGTCCGGGAACTCCGCCCCGGCGGCCGCGGAGAGCAGCACGTCGCCCGAGTTCACGCACGTCAGGGCGGACCAGCAACGGCCCAGCGGATCGGGGTGGCTGGTGCTCCTCAGCACGCCGTCGACGACGGTGCCCCCAACGATCCCCAGCTGTCCGGACACGACCCACGTGCCGCCGCGCCGGTCCCGGAGGACCTGCTCCTCGGGGACGTCGGCCACGGGCCCATCCGGGATCGGAGCACCGTCGGCGCCGGCGGTCGGGGCCGGGACCCGGCCGGCGGCCGCCTCGTCGTCCGTCGCGGGGCGGAACCGGACCTCGCCGCCCTCCGCGGAGTCCTCCCCGGCCGAGATGACGCCGGTGCCGTCCTCGTCGCGCCAGACGACGAGCTCGACGCCCGGGGCGCCGCGTCCCGCGGCGACCAGCTGCGGCAGGAGCGTCGGGCGCTCCGCGGGGTCCAGGACGTAGACCATCGCCGCGCGGTTGGCCGGGCAGTACGCGATCCGGTCGCGCTTCTTCCGGGCCCCGGGTCCCGTGATCCCGAACGGCTCGAACGCCGCGCGGGCGTCGGTCCGGCGCTCCACGAGCGTGTGCGAGTGGTCGGAGGCGACGACGAGCGCCCACTCGGCGAAGAAGCGGTCCAAGCCGCCCGCGGCCTCGGCGACGCGCGCGATCTCCCGATCGGCGGCCTCGATCGACTCGAGCTGGGCCGCCGGCCCGTGCGCGTGGCTGTGGGTGTCGTTGTCCGGCAGGGACAGCAGGAGGAAGTCGACGAGGTCGTGCTCGACGAGGTGCGCGGAGACGCAGCCGGCGTGCTGGTCCCGCATCCCGGGGTGCCCGAACCGCGAGCGGCAGGGCGTCTCCCGGGTCGCGACGAGGTCCGCGAAGAACAGCTCCTTCGGCCCCATCAGCGGCGCGCGCAGCAGCGCGGCGGAGAGCTTCGTCGCGACGCGGTCCCGGGCCAGGCGGTGGCGGTGGCGGCCCCGGGTGATGAGGAAGGTCGTGCCCCCGGTGCGGATCCCCGCGTCGTCGAGCGACTCGTAGATCGTCTCGACCTCCGGCGCCAGGTGCCGGCCGTTGAGGTGGTAGGTGACGTCCGCGAGCTGGCGGGCGATCCCGAGGCGCCGCGACGCCTGGAAGCTCGACCCGTACTCGACGTAGCGCTCGCGGGAGCGGTCCCACCAGTTGATCGACGGGATCCGGTGGCGGTCCTGCCGCACCCCGGTGGCCAGCGCGGTGGCGCAGACCGGGGTGACCGACGGGAACGCCGCCACCGACTCGTGGAGCTCGCCCTCGGCGACGGCGCGCGCGAGGACCGGCGCGCGGCCCTCGGCGATCGCCTGCCGGAGCATCGCGGGGTCGCAGCCGTCGACGACGGCGAAGATCAGGCGCCGCCGGGGGCGCTGGTCGTGCTCCGCGATGCGCGGATCCTTCAGCGCCCGGCGCCGCTCGACGGGCGGGCGGTCCCGCGCACTAGCGGAGGATCCGCAGACCGGCGTGCTTGGTCGACTCCTGCCGGCGTCCGCCGACGAAGAGCCAGATCCCGGCGATCACGGCGACGATGCCGACCGGCGGGAGCGCGACCGACAGCAGGGCCACGACGGCCGCGCCGAGGGCCCCGCCGACCGACAGGAGCGTCCGCTGCTCGTCCTCGAGCCGCGCGCGGGTCCGTCGCAGCAGGGCCTGCACGGCCACGCCCACGACGAGGGCCGCGAGCCCGCCGGCGATCAGGCCCGGCCACCAGGTGTCGCTGCGGTCGGCGACCGTCGCCGCGGTGACCACCGCGCCGAACACCACCCCGAGGCCTATCAGCACGCGTTCCGCGAGCGGGGACTCCAGCTTCTTGCGGGCCACGAGGGCGAGGATCGCGAGCACGACGGCGAGACCGAGCAGCACCGGCGACTCGACGAACGAGAACGACGTGCCGTCGTAGTTCGCGCCGAGATCGAGCAGCCCGGCTCCCGCGGCGACCGCCAGCGGGAGGAAGGGGCTGACGCCGGCCGCGGCCGCGACGCCGATGCCTTGGAGGAGATCGAGGAGATAGTTCATGGAGGGCGGTACCGTTTCCCGCATGACTGTAGAGGACCAGGAGCCGACTCCCCCGCAGGGCACGCGCAACGCCGCAGCCGCTGCGGCGGGCGGCGCCGGGTCCGGTGAACACGGTGTGACGATCGGCGGCGCGGGCGCCCCCGCCAGGCCGGTCCCGGCGTTCGACGGCCACACGCCGGCGGTCCGCCAGACGGGCGACCTCGAGCGCTACGCCCGCCTCTTCTCCCAGCGGACGCGCGTCATGAAGCAGTCGGCGATGCGCGACCTCATGGCGCTCACCGAGCGCCCCGAGGTCATCTCGCTGGCCGGCGGCCTCGCCGACACGAAGCTCTTCCCCGCGGAGGACCTCGCGAAGGTCCTGTCGCACATGGCGGCCGGCGACTCGGCCCGGGCGCTGCAGTACGGCCCCACCGAGGGCCTGAACGAGATCCGCCCCTGCCTGGCCGAGGTCATGGCGGCGGAGGGCACGATCGTCGACCCGGACGAGATCCTCGTGACCTCCGGCGGCCAGCAGGTGATCGACCTCGTCTGCAAGACGCTGGTCGACCCCGGCGACGTCGTCATCACCGAGGGTCCGACCTATCCGGGTGCCGTCCCGACCTTCTCGGCGTACGAGGCGAACCTCGTGCAGATCGAGATGGACGAGGACGGCATGCGGATCGACCTGCTCGAGGAGGCCCTGGACCGCCTCGCCGAGGAGGGCCGCCGTCCGAAGTTCATCTACACGATCCCGACGTTCCAGAACCCGGGCGGCGTGACGATGTCGCTCGAGCGTCGGCACCAGCTCGTGAAGATCGCGCAGGAGCAGCAGATCCTCGTGCTCGAGGACAACCCGTACGGGCTGCTGCGCTACGAGGGCGACCCGCTCCCGACCCTGCTGTCGCTCGACGGCGGCCGGTTCGTGATCTACGCCGGCACGCTCTCGAAGATCCTCTCCCCCGGCATCCGCGTCGGGTGGGCCGTCGCGCCCGCGCCCGTCCGCCAGAAGATGGTGATCGGCAAGGCCGGCAGCGACCTGAACTCGTCGTCGCTGTCGCAGTTGTTCGTGGCGTACTACTTCCGCGAGCGCGACTGGCGCGACTACGTCCGGCAGCAGGCGGAGGTCTACGAGGCCCGCCGCGACGTGATGCTCGAGGCCCTGACCCGCCACATGCCCGAGGGCACGACGTGGACCCGGCCGCAGGGCGGGCTCTTCGTGTGGCTGACGCTGCCGTCCCAGATCGACACGACCGACCTGCTCGCCCGCGCGCTGCAGCACGACGTGGCGTTCGTCCCGGGCCGCGGCGCGTTCCTGGACGGTCGTGGCGGCAACTCGATGCGGATCAACTTCTCCGGCGTCACGGAGGACGAGATCCGCGAGGGCATCAGCCGCGTCGGCTCCGTCATCGCCGAGCAGCTCGAGCTCTACGCCTCGATCGCCGGCACGCCCCGCCCGCGCGGCGGCTCGACCCGCGGCGGCTCGACCGGCACGCCTGCGGCCCCGGGTCCGACCGGCCCGTCGATCGTGCCGCTCCGGACCGCCGGCCGCCGCCGGGGGACCGCCTGATGCGCGTCGCCGTCCTCCAGGGCGGCCGGTCGCTCGAGCGCCAGGTCTCGCTGCAGTCGGGGCAGCGCGTCGAGGAGTCGCTGCGCCGGCTCGGCCACGAGGTCCACGGGGTCGACATCGACCACGCGTTCGTCCGCAGCCTCGGCGAGCTGCGGCCCGACGTCGCGTTCGTCGCCCTGCACGGCGAGGACGGCGAGGACGGGACGGTCCAGGAGCTCCTCGAGGTCCTCGGCATCCCCTACACCGGGTCGGCCCCCGCCGCCTGCGAGCGGTGCTGGGACAAGGTCGTCGCCAAGCGCACCCTCGCCGACGCCGGCATCGCGACGCCCGACGCCGTCTCGGTGTCGGAGTCGGCGTTCAAGCAGCTCGGCGCGGCCGACGCCCTCGGCCTCGTCGGCGAGCGCATCGGCTTCCCACTCGTCGTCAAGCCGTCGCGCCAAGGGTCGGCGCTCGGCCTCCGGATGGTCCAGAGCGCCGGGGAGGCCCCGGCGGCGCTCGTCGCCGCGCTCTCCTACGACGACCGGGTCCTGCTCGAGCGCTTCGTCGACGGCCGCGACCTGTCCGTGTCGGTCCTCGGGGGCGAGACGCTGCCGATCGTCGAGGTGCAGCCCGGGGACCTCGACCCCTACTCGGCCCGGTACACGATCGGGCAGAGCACGTTCACGTGCCCGGCGGACCTCGACGCCGCGACCCTCGCCGCCGCAGAGTCGCTGGCGCTCCGGGCGTTCGAGGCGCTGGGCTGCCGCGGGTTCGCCCGCGTCGACCTCCTGGTCGACCGGACCACCGGCGACCTCACGGTGCTCGAGGTCGACGCGGTGCCCGGGCTCACGCACACGAGCTACCTGCCTGTCGCCGCGGAGGCAGCGGGCATCGGCTTCGACGCGCTCGTGGAGCGCCTCGTCGGCCTGGCGCTGCAGCAGGCGCCGACCGCGGCGTAGCGCGCCCTGCAGGATCCGTTGCAGGGGAACGCCGGGGCGCCACCTGCAAGGGATCCTGCGCGGCGGTCCTACCCCTGCTGGCCGAAGTCGTCCGGCGAGACGTCGTCGAGGAAGCTGCGGAAGCGGTCGACGACGTCGTCGGCCTCCTCCGAGCCCTTGTCGAACTCGATCGCCGACTCCTCGACGACGTCGTCCGCCGCGTAGATCGGCGCGCCGCAGCGCACGGCGAACGCGAGGGCGTCAGAGGGCCGCGAATCGACCTCGACCTCCCTCCCGTTGAGGTCGAGGGTGATGGTCGCGTAGAAGGTGTTGTCCCGCAGCTCGGTCACCGCGACCTTCGTGCACTTGACCTCGAACTGCTCGAGGACGTCGACCATCAGGTCGTGCGTCATTGGGCGCGGCGTGGAGGCGCCCTGCAGCCGCATCAGGATGGCCGCGGCCTCGGGGTGCCCGATCCAGATCGGGAGGAAGCGGTTGGACTCGGCGCACTTCAGGAGCACGATCGGCTGCTTGCCGACCATGTCGAAGCTCACGCCGTAGATGGTCATCTCCTGCATGCTCGTACTCCGCGGGGAGGGTGCGGTGGACCAGAAGGCCGACTCGGCATCCTGCTCCACGAGTATAGGCCGGGGGTCGGGCGAGCCCCGTGGGCGGGGTCACGGCGGGCGGATCCCGTGGCCGTGCGCGCCCCCGGAACGAGCAACGGCCCGCAAGGCGGGCCGCTGGGCAGTGGGCGATCCTGGATTCGAACCAGGGACCTCTTCCTTATCAGAGAAGCGCTCTAACCGACTGAGCTAATCGCCCCGAGGACGGGGAAGACTACCGCAGAATCTCGCACGATGCCTCGTGGCCCGCCGGTCGCGATCGCCCGCCCTCACCGGCGATCAGGCGTCCAGGCGCTCCATCAGGCGCCGGGCCGCGCCGGCGTCGCGGAGGGTGATCTCGATCGCGAAGCCGTCGCCCTTCGGCCTGACCTCCACGTCGTGGCCCATCCGCCGGCCGAGGCGGTCGCTGAGGTCCGTCGCAGCGGCGACCTGGTCCGCCGGCGCGACCTCCCGGGAGCGCTTCGCCCGGCTGCCCGTCCCCTCGGTGCGGGCCTTCTGCTCGAGGACGCGCACGGACCACCCCTGGTCGGCCGCGGTCTGGGCGAGCACCTTGCGGGCCTCGTGGCCGTCCGCCAGGAGCACGGCACGCCCGTGGCCCTCCGTCAGCCGCCCCTCACCGATCAGGTCGAGCGTCTCGTCGGGCAGGTCGAGGATCCGCAGCAGGTTGGAGATCGCCACGCGGGACCGACCGACCATGCGCCCGACGGCCTCACGGGTGAGCCCCATGTCGTCGACCAGGGCGGAGATCGCCCGGGCCTCCTCCACCGGGTTGAGGTCCGCCCGGGCCATGTTCTCGACGAGCGCCGCTTGGAGCGTCGTCGCGTCGTCGCGCTCCTGGACGAGCGCCGGCAGCTCGCCGAGGCCGGCGAGCTGCGTCGCCCGCCACCGGCGCTCCCCCGCCACGAGCTCGTAGCGGCCCCCGGGCATCGGGCGGACGAGGACGGGCTGGAGCATCCCGCGATCGGCGATCGAGTCCGCCAGCGCCTGCAGGGCGTCCTGGTCGAACGTGCGGCGCGGCTGGTTCGGGTTCGGGACCACGAGCTCGACCGGGAGGGTCCGGAGCTCCGCGCGGCGCTCCCCGCCGGGCTCGGACTGCTCGTCGGCGGAGAGGATCGCGGCGAGGCCGCGGCCCATCCCGCGCTGCTTCGGCTTAGCCACGGGCCACCATCTCCTTCGCGAGGTCGAAGTACGCGGTCGCGCCGTTGGAGTGCGGGTCGTGATGGATGACGGGGATCCCGTAGCTCGGGGCCTCGCTGATCCGCACGTTCCGCGGGATCACGGTCTGGAACACGAGCTCGGGGAAGTGCTCCCGGACCTCGCGTTCGACGTCGTGCGCGAGCCGCGTGCGCGTGTCGTGCATCGTCAGGAGCATGCCCGCGATCGCGAGCCGCGGGTTCAGTCGCCGCTGGATCAGGCCCAGCGTGTCGAGCAGCCCGGCGAGTCCCTCGAGCGCGAAGTACTCCGCCTGCACGGGGACGATCACCCGGTCGGCCGCCACGAGGGCGTTGATGGTGAGCGGGCCGAGCGACGGCGGGCAGTCGAGCAGGATGAAGCGGTAGTCCTCACGGATCGGCTCCAAGGCGTCCCGGAGGCGCCCGTCGCTGCCGGACTCGCGGGCCAGCTCGACGGTGGCCGCTGCGAGATCCGGGTTGGCCGGCAGCAGCGACAGCCCGTCGATGGAGGTCGGGATCACGGCGTCGGAGGCCGGCGCATCACCCCGGAGCACGTCGTAGACGCTCGGCTCCGAGTGCTTGTCGATCCCGAGCGCCACCGTGGCGTTCGCCTGGGCGTCGATGTCGATGAGGAGCGTCCGGTACCCGGCCTCCGCGATGCAGGCGGCGAGGTTGACGGCGGTGGTCGTCTTCCCCACGCCGCCCTTCTGGTTCGCAATGGCGTAGATCGTTCCCAAGGGCCTCCGAGGGTACCGGGCGCACCCCCGGGACGACCGCTGCGAACCCGCTCCTAGCGCGTTTCACGTGAAACGTTCGCGCCGTGGTGCGCGGGGTCGCACCCTCGACGCGGGCCGACCTCAGGACCACACCAGGGTCGCGACCGACGATGCCGCCCGCCGCCGGCCCCGCACCTCGACCCGTCGCGCGCGACGTGGCCTGACGGGCCAGGCGGAAGCGGAGGACGCACTCCTGCCCAGACGCCGATGAGACCTGCGCCATGCGACGACGGTCGACATCGGCGTCGCCCCGGGGCCTCTCGAAAGGCGCCAGATGTTTCACGTGAAACACCCGAGGTCCATCGTCCGCGGCGCGGCGCGCATGCCGACACAGCACCCCGAGGCCTCCGTCGACGGTCTCGGGCGAGGGTTCGTCCCTCGCCCCCCGGGGCCGAGCACCGTCCGTCGGCGTCGTCCACACGGGCCGGAGGCGCGACGAAAATAAGCGTGGCACGCACCGACACGGGGTACCGCCTGTGTGCCCGTCCCGGTCCTCCGAGCCCCGAGCAGCGGCGGACCCGAGCGCGGGTCGTCACCGCGGGTGTCGCGGGCGGGCTCTCCCTCGCGGCGACGGCCGCCGGCGTCGCGGCGACCACCGGCGGCCCGGACACGGACCGCGCGGACCGCGTCGCCACCGTCGCGGCGGCGACGTGCCGCACCGTCCGTCCCCCCGGGCGACAGCCCGTTGCAGTTCGGCGACTACGCGTCCGGAGGGCTCCGGGTCCGGTTCGGCGAGAACGCGTCCGCGGGAGCCATCGCGGAGATCGTCACGCCCTCGGGCGCCCGGGCCCGCATCCTTCGCCGCGGGGTGACGATCTACGGGCTCGGGGGCTACGTGAACGACCTGGACGGCGACCATCGCCGCGAGAGCGCGATGGAGCTCTCGGTGGGCGGCGAGAACCTGGTCTCGATCGTCTTCTCCCGCGAGCTCTCGCGCCTGCGGAGGCCGGTCTCGTACCGCGACCTCCACCCGCTCGAGATCCGATGGACGCGCGAGGCCCGTCCGGTCAACGGCCTCCGGCGCGTGGCCGACTGCGACGGCGACCGGCGACCGGAGCTCGTCGTGCAGACCTCCGAGGACCGCTGCCCCGGCGGGTGCTCGGAGACCGGTCCCCGGACGAGGCGGCTCCGGGCCTACGTCGTGTCCGGGCGCGACGCCCGGGCAGGGCGCGTCCGCGTCGGTGGACGGCGCGCCCCCCTGGCCCACACGGTCGACGAGGACTGACGGACCGGCGCTCCTCAGCGCAGCGGCTTGCGCAGCGCAGCGCCGGCCTGGCGCGGGAAGCCCTTGGGCGTCGGGCCGCTCTTGATCAGGACCACCAGCTGGCGGCGCGTGGCCTCGGGCCACGGGGCGACGGGGAGCTGCTCGGGCGGAGACATCCGGAGCTGCTTGGCGACCGACCGGGCGACGGTCTCCTCCTCGCCCTCGATCGACCCCTTCCAGGCGACGAGGCGGCCGCCGGGGGTCAGGAGCGGGCACGCGTACTCGATGAGCACGCCGAGCTGGGCGACGGCCCGGGCGGTGACCACCTCGGCCCAGCCCTGCCCCTCCCACCAGGCCTCCGCGCGGGCGTGCACGCCCCGGACGTTGGTCAGGCCCATGCGCTCGGCACACGACACCGTCCAGGCGACCTTCTTGCCGACGGTGTCGAGCGCGACGACCTCCATGTCGGGACGTGCAGCGGCGAGCACCAGCGCCGGCACCCCGGCACCGGTGCCGACGTCCACGACCCGGGAGGCGCGGGACAGCGCGGGGACGACGAGGCCGGACAGCCCGTCGGCGACGTGCCGGTCGACGGCCTCGGCCGGATCGCGCACGGTCGTGGCGGCGTGCTCGTCCGTCGCGTAGACGTCGAGCAGCACGCGCAGCTGGTCGACCGCCCGTCCGGCGAGGTCGTGCTCGGCGGCCAGCTCGTCGAGGCGCGCCTCGACCGCCGGATCGAACCGGGGGGCGTCCGTCATCGGCCGGCCCGCTGCAGGGCGGTCACGCGGTGGGGCGCGTGACGACGAGGTGCCGCTCGGGCTCGTCGCCCTCGCTGTGCGTGCCGACGTCGCCGCGCTCGCGGAGACGCTCGTGGACGAACCGCCGCTCGCTGGCGGTCATCGGATCGAGGGCGACGGGCTCGCCGGAGCGCAGGGCGCGGTCCGCGGCCTCCTCGGCGACGCGCTCGAGGATCGCCTCGCGGCGGGTCCGGTAGTCGCCGGCGTCGACCGTGACCACCCAGTCCCCGCCCGGGGCGTGCTTGGCGGCGATGCGGGTCGCGAGGTGCTGGACGGCGTCGATGACGTGGCCGTGGCGACCGATGAAGGGCGCCACCTGGTCGCCGCGGAGGGTCGCGGTGATCCGCGGGCCCTGACGGGTGACCTCGACCTCGTCGCCGGCGTCGATCGCCGCGGCGACCCGTCCGACGAGCGTGCCGACCTCGGAGGCGATGCGATCACCGATGACGTCGTCGGACCCCATGCCTAGCGCCTCCGGCCGGACTTCTTCTTCTTGCGCTTGCGCGGGGGAGGCGGCGGCGCGGGGCCTCCGCCGGCGGCCTTCACGGCGACCGCGCCACCCGCGTCGACGTCGTCCTCGGGCACCGGCTCGTGCTTGACGTGGCCGAAGACCTGGATCAGGCCCCACTGCTGCACCAGGGTGAAGACGTTCGTGGTGATCCAGTAGAGGAACAGGCCGGACGGCGGCTTGATCGGGATCAGGAAGAAGACGAAGATCAGCGGCAGCGCCAGCATCAGGCGCTTCTGGTTCTTGTCCGCGGTCGGCGGCATGTTCACGATCGACGACGCCATCTGCGAGCCGACGTAGAGGACCAGGAGGAGCACCAGGAGGCTGCCCGTCGCGACCGCCGTGATGTCGTGGATGCCGATGAAGCTCTCGCCGAAGCCGCCGATCGAGCGGCCCATCTCCTTGAACCGCGCGACGTCCGTGTCGAACGTGCTCGAGTCGTAGTGGAAGCCGGTCGAGGGATTCGGGACCTCGCTGCAGCCCACGTCGTGCGGCAGCCCCAGGCTGCGACCACCACCACAGATCTCGAACTTCAGGTCCGTGCGGAGCATGTAGTAGAACGAGATCAGGAACGGGATCTGCACCAGGAGCGGCAGACAGGACCCGAACGGGTTGACCTTGTGCTCCGAGTACAACTTCATCGTCTCCTGCTGGAGACGCGCCTTGTCGTCCTTGTACTTCGTCTGCAGCGCCTTCATCTGCGGCGTGATCGCCTGCAGGCCGCGCATCGACTTGAAGGACTTGACGCCCAGCGGCAGCACGCAGAGGCGCAGCAGGATCGTCAGCAGGATGATCGACAGACCCCAGCCGATGCCGATCTGATCGTGGAAGAACTCCAGGATCGGCAGGAACAGGTTGATGAGCCACTGGATCGGGGCGATGATGGCTACGGGCATGGAACTCGTTCGGTCGATCAGGACGAGGGAGAGGAACGGCGGGGGCGGAACAGCCGCTGGGCCGACACGGGATCGTATCCGCCGTGGCTCCAGGGGTTGCACCTGAGGATCCGCCACGCGCCGAGCACGAGGCCGCGGAGGACGCCCTCGGTACGGATCGCCTCGGCGGCGTAGTGGCTGCAGGTCGGCTCGTACTTGCAGGACCGCGGCAGCGCCGGCGAGATCACGCGCTGGTAGAGCCGGATCGGTGAGATCACGACGGTGCGCAGGACGGACATCAGCCCGGGGACTCCGCGGCGGCCGCCGGAGCGGCCTTCTCGACCAGCTCGCCGAGGGCGCCGGCCATGCCGGACAGGCCCTCGCGGTCGGCCAGCGCCAGCGCGTCGGGTCGGGCGACGAGGACGAGGTCGACCGCCGAGAAGCGGTCGGTGTGCTCCCGCATCGCCTCGCGCAGCAGGCGCTTGACGAGGTTGCGCTCGACGGACCCGCCGACGCGACGGGACACGCTGAGGCCGACCCGCGGATCGCGGGCCTCGTCGGCGTCGTCCCGCGGGAACAGGTGCAGCACCAGGTGGCGGTTGCCGTACGAACGCCCCTTGCGGAACACGCGCTCGAAGTCGGCGCTGCGGGTCAGGCGACCCCGCTTCGACCGCGGCGCGGCCGGACGGGGATCAGGCATGACTCAGACGGTGAGCTTGCGACGGCCCTTGGCGCGACGGCGCTTCAGGACCTCGCGGCCGGCCTTGGTGGACATCCGCTCGCGGAAGCCGTGGGTGCGGGCGCGCTTGCGCTTCTTCGGCTGGTAGGTGCGCTTCATGGTGAGAGCTCGGGTCGAGGGACCTGCGCTTCAGAGCAGGCACGACGGCCTGCCCGGCGCGGGCACGGAACGAGCAGTCTAGCGACCGGACGGCCGCCGAGCGGAGCGGTCATAGAGCACCCCTCGGACGGACCTCCGGGGGGTCCGAGAGGTCTTTGCCGCTCTTTCCGGGAACTCCGGCCACGAGGGCCGGAACTGGTCCGTCGCGCCGACGGACCGCTGGTATATTCGCGGCTCGCCGTCACCCCGGGTGACGGCCGCCTCCGGGCCCGCTCCGCGGTCCCTCCTCCGTCTCTCTCTCCGTCGCTCGTCGAGCGGCCCTGTCGTCCTGCCCGTGAACCACTCCGACCTCGAACGCGCCTGGATCGCCATCGTCGACGATGCGCGGGTCCAGATCGGAGACGGGGCCTGGGACAGCTGGCTCGCGGTCCTGCGCCCGGTGTCGACCGACGGCCACCAGCTGTGGGTCCAGGCGCCGCCCCACGCGCGCACGTGGATCGAGGCGCGCCTGGTGCCGCTCCTCAGCGACAGCGCGAGCCGCGTGCTGCGCCGGCCGCTGCTCGTGCGGCTCGCCACGGACGAGCCGAGCCCCGGGTCGTCGACACCGGGCGGTCAGGGCGGAGCCGGAGCGGCCACCGCCGAGGGCCTCCCCGCCGAGCGGCCGTTCACCCCGCGGTTCCGGTTCGAGGAGTTCGTGCTCGGACCGTCCAACCGGTTCGCGCACGCCGCGGCGCTGACGGTGGCCGAGAGCCCGGGCGTCGCCTACAACCCCCTGTTCCTCTACGGGCCGCCCGGGACGGGCAAGACGCACCTCCTGCACGCGATCGGCCAGTACGCGCGGCAGCACCACGAGGGGCTGCGTGTCCGGTACGCCACCGCCGAGACGTTCACGAGCGAGTTCACCGGCGCGCTGCGCAGCAAGGGGATCACGGCGTTCAAGGAGCGGTACCGCGAGCTCGACCTGCTCCTGATCGACGACGCGCAGTTCCTCATGGGCAAGAAGGCGACGGAGGAGGAGTTCTTCCACACCTTCAACGCCCTCCACGAGGCCGGCGCCCAGATCGTCATCACGGCGGACCGCGTCCCCGACGACATGGGGCAGCTCGAGCAGCGGCTGCGCGACCGCTTCGCTTCCGGCCTCGCGGCGGAGGTCGAGCCGCCCGACCTCGCCACGCGCCTGATGGTCCTGCGCAAGCGCGTCACCGGGCAGGCCATCGAGCTGACCGACCCCGGCGCCCTGGAGGAGATCGCCCGGCACGTCAGCACCAGCGTCCGCGCCGTCGAGGCCGCGCTCGTCCGCGTCGTGGCCTACGCCTCGCTGACCGACCGGCCCCTGACGTCGGGGCTCGCGCAGGAGGTCCTCGGGTCGCTGTACCCGGGGCGCACGCGGACGCCGGGCCAGCGCACCGACGACCCGGTCCTCGAGCCCGTCACCACCTCCCACGTCCTCACCGCGATCTCCCGGACGTTCGGGATCTCCGAGGACGACCTGCTCTCGCGGCGCTCCGACAAGCGCCTGTCGTGGGCCCGGAAGCTCGCCATGTACCTCGCGCGTGAGGAGACGGGTGCGTCGTACCCGTCGCTCGGGCGCGACTTCGGCGGGCGGAACCACACCACCGTCATGTCCGCCTGGAAGAGCGTCGGCGAGCGGATCGACCGCGATCCGAACGCACAGGTCGACCTCGCACGTGTGCGTTCGCTGCTCCAGGTTGTGCGCGAGGGCGAGGGCACCGGCGGCGACGGTCCACAGGACGACCGCCGTGGCTGACAGACTGCACAGCGCCCTGTGCGTGGTCGCCGCTCCGCGGATCCCGGTCACGACGGGGGATCCGGGTCTCCGGGATGCTCCCCGCACAGGACGCACAGGGCTTCCTACGACTCCTGATCACTCTTCTCTCCCGAGGACTCCAAGGTGAAACTGCACACCGCCGCACAGGACCTGCTGGGTCACCTCCAGTCGCTGAGCCGCATCGCGTCGGGCCGGCTGGCGAACCCGACGCTGTCCGGTGTCCAGATCGCGGCGACCGGCGACGGCATCGAGCTGCGCGCCACCGACCTCCAGGTCGGACTGCGCATCAAGCTCGAGGGCGACGTCGAACGTCCCGGCACCGTCGTCCTCCCGGCGCGGCTGCTGCTCGACATCACCCGGCAGGCCCCCGGTCCCCGGGTGACGCTCGAGCTGCGCACCGAGGAGCAGGACGTCGAGGTCACCGCAGGGTCGGCGGTCTTCCACCTGCGGACGCTCCGCGGCGAGGACTTCCCGCCGCTGCCCGAGCCCTCGGGAGCGGCGGGCGTCGACGTCTCGGCCGCGGCGTTCGTCGCGACGACGGCGAAGGTCGTCCGCTCGGCGGCCAAGGACGACACCCGGCCGCTGCTGGCGTGCGTGCTGGTGCGGGCCGAGGGCGAGGTCCTGACGATGGTGGCGACGGATTCGTACCGGCTGTCGGAGAAGAAGACGACGCTCGAGAGCCCGCTGGAGGGCTCCTTCGAGGCCAACGTGCCGGCGCGGGTGATGCAGGAGCTCGAGCGCCTGGTGCCGGCGAGCGGCGCCGAGAGCCTCACGGTCGCCCGCGGCGAGAACCAGGTGCTGTTCACCGTCGGCGAGCACGTGCTGAGCTCCCGCCTGGTCGACGGCACCTTCCCGCAGTACCGCTCGCTGATCCCGGAGACGTTCGACCACGAGCTCCGGGTCTCCACGAGCGAGCTGCGCGAGGTCGTCTCCCGCGTGTCGCTGCTGGCCCAGAAGGCCGCGGCGCTCAGCCTGGCGTTCAGCGAGGGCGAGCTCGTCGTCTCCGCCCAGACGCAGGACGTCGGCGAGGCCCGCGAGGCCCTGCCCGTCCCGTTCCACGGAGAGGCGTTCGCGATCGGCTTCAACCCGGAGTACCTGCGGGACGGCCTCGACACGATCGACGGCGACGAGGTGCTGCTGCGCCTGACGAGCCCGATCCGTCCCGGCCTGCTGCAGACGACCGACGATCAGGGCTTCCTCTACCTGATCATGCCCATCCGCCTGAACTCCTAGGACCGGGGCATCACGGACCCGGGAGTCGTGGCGGCCGTGGACCGCGGGGCCGCCACCCGGCCCGGCGGGCACGGCCTGCACCTGGGCCGGCTCCGGGTCCGGGACGTCCGCACCTACGTGGAGGCGGACGTCGAGCTCGGACCCGGGCTGACCGTCGTCGCCGGACCGAACGGGGCCGGCAAGACGAACCTCCTCGAGGCCGCCTACCTGGCGTGCACCGGCCGGTCGTTCCGGCAGGCGTCGGACGCCGACCTCGTCCGCCGCGGTGCGGAGGCCGGGAACGCGTCCGCGACCGTCGTCACCCGGTCGGGTCCGAGCGTGTTCTCCGTCGGCGTCGACCCGCAGGCCCCGCGCGGGCGGCGGCTCCGCGTCGACGGCACCCCGGTCGAGACGCTCCTCGACCACCCCTCGCGTCCGCGGATGAGCGTCTTCCTCCCCGACCGGATGGTGCTCGTCAAGGGCGGGCCCGCGCTGCGCCGTGCGCACCTGGACCAGCTGCTGGCGGTCCTGCGGCCATCGTCCTCCCCCGTCCGCCGCGCGTTCCACGAGGCGCTCCGCCAGCGCAACGCGCTGCTCGGCTCGCTGAAGGCCCGCGGGGTGGGCGTCGAGCGGGCCGGGCAGGAGCTGCAGCCGTGGGACGCGACCCTGGCGGCGGCCGCGGCGGGTCTGACGACGGCCCGGCGCGAGACCGCCGAGGCGATCCGCCCGGCGGTCAACGTGCGTGCCGCGCAGCTCGGGCTCGCCGGTGAGCTCGAGATCTCCTACCGGCCGCGGGCGTCCGAGGACCCGGAGGAGGTCGTCGCCGCGCTGGCCGAGCGCCATGCGGGCGACCTCGAGCGCGGCTTCACCCACCACGGTCCCCACCGCGACGATCTCGCGGTCCGCCGCGACGGGCGGCTGATCACGCGGTTCGGGTCCCAGGGCGAGCAGCGGCTGTCGCTCCTGGCGCTGCTGCTCGGCGAGGCCGACGTGATGGAGGAGGCCACCGGCTCGCGCCCGGTCCTCCTGCTCGACGACGTGATGAGCGAGCTCGACGCCGACCGGCGGGCCCGGCTGGTCGGCCTGATCCGGGAGCGCGGGCAGGCGTTGGTGACCGTGACGGAGGCCGGGCACGTCCCGGGCGCCGGCGACGAAGGCGTCGGGCTGGTCGACGTCGTCCCGGGGTCCGCGGTGGTGGCCCGTGTCGCCGCCGGGGCTCCCGCGGACGCGCCCCCGGCGGACGAGGACGCCGCGTGAGCCGCGGACGCAGGAGGTCCAGCCCCCACTCCGCCGCCGCCGGCCTGGAGTCGCTGCTCGACGACCTCGCACCGGAGGACACCGGGGACGTCGGGCTGGCCCGCGTGCAGCGGGCGTGGCCGTCGGCCGTCGGTCCCGCGATCGCCGGCGCGGGGCGACCGGTGGCGTTCGCCGACGGGGTCCTGCACGTGGCCTGCGAGGACGCCACCTGGGCCCACGAGCTCGAGCTCCTCCAGCGCACGATCCTCGACCGGCTCGCCGCCGCCGGGGTCGCCGACGTGACCGCCGTCCGGCCCCGCGCGGGAGGGTCGTCCGGTCCCGGGCGGGGCCCCGCCGCCGCTCGCCGCCGCAGCCGTCCCTGACGGCCCCGGTCCTGGGGGGGACCGTCCGATATCCGGCTCGTGGCGTCAGGCGGAGCGTGAGAGGGTCCTCAGCGGCAGATTCGCCCTCACGCGCGCCCGTGAAAACCAGGGGCCCTGTGGTACCCTTCAGGCTGATTCGCGTGCTTCGCCTCGGTCCGCCCTCGTAGGCGCCTGGACCGGGGCGTTTCGCTGCATGGAGGCTCATGACGACTGACGAGAACCCCACCCCCGACGAGCCGGCGAAGGAGATCGACGTCGACGCCGGGGCGGGCGAGGCCGGGACCGGGGCGGGCGACGCCGCCTCGATGCTGGAGGCCGCCAAGGAGGCCGCGAGGGCGAAGAACGCCGAGGCGACGAAGGCGGCGAAGGCCCGCACCGCGACCGACGCGACGTACGACGCCGCGGACATCACGGTCCTCGAGGGCCTCGAGGCCGTCCGGCACCGCCCCGGCATGTACATCGGGTCCACCGGCGTCCGCGGCCTGCACCACCTGGTGTGGGAGATCGTCGACAACTCCGTCGACGAGGCCCTCGCCGGCCACGCCTCGACGGTCACGATCGTCGTCCACCCCGACAACTCGGTCACGGTGTCCGACGACGGCCGCGGCATCCCGGTCGCGATGCACGAGACCGGCAAGTCGACGGTCGAGGTCGTGCTGACCGTCCTGCACGCCGGCGGCAAGTTCGGCGACGGCGGCGGCTACAAGGTCTCCGGCGGACTCCACGGCGTCGGCTCGTCCGTCGTCAACGCGCTGTCGGAGGAGTTCGACGTCACGATCCGCCGCGACGGGTTCGTCTGGACGCAGTCGTACGTGCGCGGTGTGCCGACGGCCGACCTGGCCCAGGGCGAGGCCCTCCCCGAGGGCGCGCAGACGGGCACGACCATCCGGTTCCTGCCGGACACCGAGATCTTCGACACGACCGAGTACGACTGGTCGACGCTCGAGAGCCGCCTGCGCGAGACCGCGTTCCTGACCCGCGGCCTGCGCATCGTCATCGAGGACGAGCGCGAGGGCGGCAAGCGGGTCGACTTCCACTACGAGGGCGGCATCGCCGACTTCGTCGAGTACCTGAACGAGTCGAAGGACCCGATCGGCAAGAAGGTCATCGCCTTCGACTCCGAGGACGAGAAGGAGGGCGCGGCGGTCGAGATCGCGATGCAGTGGAACTCGACCTACACCGAGTCCGTCCACTCGTTCGCGAACAACATCAACACGCACGAGGGCGGGTCGCACCTCTCGGGCTTCCGTTCCGCCCTGACGCGCACGATCAACGCGTGGGCCCGGGCGAACAACGAGCTCAAGGAGAAGGACGTCAACCTCTCCGGCGAGGACGTCCGCGAGGGCCTGACCGCCGTCATCTCGGCCAAGCTCACGAACCCGCAGTTCGAGGGGCAGACGAAGACGAAGCTCGGCAACCCCGGCATCGAGGGCTTCGTCCAGAAGGTCGTCAACGAGAAGCTGCAGGAGTTCTTCGAGGAGAACAAGGCCGAGGCCGTCGCGATCGTCCGCAAGGCCGTGCAGGCGTCGCAGGCCCGGTCCGCCGCCCGCAAGGCGCGCGACCTCACCCGCCGCAAGAGCGCGCTCGAGAACTCCCGCCTGCCGGGCAAGCTCGCCGACTGCTCCGTCAAGGACCCGTCGCTGGCCGAGCTGTTCATCGTCGAGGGCAACTCCGCCGGCGGCTCGGCGAAGCAGGGCCGCGACCGCCACACCCAGGCGATCCTCCCGCTGCGCGGCAAGATCCTGAACGTCGAGCGCGCGCGCATCGACAAGGTGCTGCAGAACACCGAGGTCCAGTCGCTGATCACCGCGATCGGGACGGGCATCCGCGAGGAGTTCGACATCTCCGCCGCGCGGTACCACAAGATCATCCTGATGACGGACGCCGACGTCGACGGCGCGCACATCCGCACGCTCGCGCTGACGCTGATCTTCCGCGAGATGCAGGAGCTGATCGAGGCCGGCTTCGTCTACATCGCGAAGCCGCCGCTCTACAAGGTCCGCCAGGGCGGCAACGACCGCTACATCGAGAAGGAGGCGGAGCTCGAGGAGTACCTGCTCTCCGACAAGCTCGAGAAGTTCGAGGTCGTCAACGCCGCCGGCGACAAGGTGCCGCTGAACGACGCGAAGTGGAAGAAGTTCGCCCGGCTGCGCAAGCAGCACGAGGGCTGGGCCAGCGCGCTGCGCGCCGAGCACGGCATGGACACGGTCCACTTCCTCGCGTCGACGGGGCTCGTCCACGACGGGATCACCGGCTCCGACAACGTCCTCGTCCGCCTGCAGTCGGCGGAGGTCTCGGGCATCGACGCCGCGATCGACGTGAAGCTGCTCTCCGAGGAGGGCACGCACCTGCGGATCCGCACGACGGAGAAGAAGACCGGCCTGGCCCGCACGACGGACCTCGACCGGACGCTCTTCGACTCCCCGGAGTACGTCGGCTTCGTCAAGGTCCACCAGCAGCTCGTCGGGCTCTTCGGCCAGCCGTCGTTCACGATCAAGCTCGGTGAGCGGACCGAGGACGCCGACACGTTCGAGGAGCTCGGCCGCGGAGTCCTCTCGGTGGCGCAGAAGGGCGTCGCGCTGTCCCGCTTCAAGGGACTGGGCGAGATGAACGCCGAGCAGCTGCGCGAGACCACGATGGACCCGGCGCACCGCACCCTCCAGCAGGTCACGGTCGACGACGCCGCCGGCGCGGACCGGCTGTTCTCCATGCTCATGGGCGAGCACGTCGAGCACCGCCGCAACTTCATCGAGGAGCACGGCCGCCAGGTCGCCAACCTCGATGTCTGAGCCTTCCAGCACCACTTCCGGACCAGGAGCCTGATCCATGGCGACCGACGTCATCAGCGGCGGCAACATCGAGCCCCGCGCCCTCGAAGATGAGATGCGCACCGCGTACCTCGACTACGCGATGTCCGTCATCGTCGGGCGCGCCCTGCCGGACGTCCGCGACGGCCTGAAGCCGGTCCACCGGCGCGTGCTGTTCGGGATGTCCGAGCTCGGCATCGGCCCGACACGGCCGTACGCCAAGTGCGCCCGCATCGTCGGCGAGGTGATGGGCAACTACCACCCGCACGGCGACGCGTCGATCTACGACACCCTGGTCCGCCTGGCCCAGGACTTCTCGATGCGCTACGAGCTCGTCGACGGTCAGGGCAACTTCGGCTCGATCGATGACGACGACGCCGCGGCCATGCGGTACACCGAGGCGCGTCTGACGCGCCTGTCCCTCGAGATGCTGCGCGATCTCGACATGGACACCGTCGACTTCACGCCGAACTACGACGGCCGGAAGATGGAGCCGACGGTCCTGCCGTCGCGCTACCCGAACCTGCTCGTCAACGGCTCCGCCGGCATCGCCGTCGGCATGGCGACGAAGATCCCGCCGCACAACCTGCGCGAGACGATCGACGCCACGATCGCGTTCATCGACGACCCGTCGATCTCGGTCGAGGGGCTCATGCAGCACCTCAAGGGCCCCGACTTCCCCACGGCCGGGATCATCCTCGGCCACCAGGGGATCAAGGACGCCTACGAGACCGGCCGCGGCAAGATCCGCGTCCAGGCCAAGGCGCACATCGAGCCGCTGGCCCAGGGCAAGGAGGCGATCATCGTCACCGAGCTGCCCTACGAGGTCAAGAAGGGCGGCGAGAACGGCCTGATCGTGAAGATCGCCGACCTCGTGCGCGACAAGAAGATCCCCGAGATCTCCGACATCCGCGACGAGACCGACCGCCGCGGCATGCGGCTGGTCATCGAGCTGAAGCGCGACGTCCTCCCGAAGGTCGTGCTGAACAAGCTCTACAAGCACACGAACATGCAGACGACGTTCGGCGTCAACATGGTCGCGCTGCTCGACGGCGTGCCGCGCACGCTGAACCTCCAGCAGGTGCTGACGGCCTACGTCGGCCACCAGCGCGAGGTCGTCGTCCGCCGGGCGAAGTACGAGCTGGCCCAGAAGGAGGCGCGTGCGCACGTCCTCGAGGGACTGCTCATCGCGCTCGACAACCTCGACGCCGTGATCGCCGTGATCCGCGGGTCGAAGGACCGCGAGACCGCCCGCGGCGAGCTGATCGCCCAGTTCGGCCTCACGCTGATCCAGGCGCAGGCCATCCTCGACCTGCGGCTCTCCCAGCTGACCGCGCTGGAGAGCGACGCCATCCGCGGCGAGCACGCCGACGTGATGGAGCGCATCAAGGAGCTCCGCGAGCTGCTCGGCGACGAGCAGAAGGTCCTGGACCTCATCAAGGAGGAGATGACCGAGATCCGCGACCGGTTCGGGGACGAGCGCAAGACGCTCATCACCCACGCCGACGGCGACATCGACATCGAGGACCTGATCGCCGACCAGCAGATGGTCATCACGATCACGCAGTCCGGGTACATCAAGTCCCTGCCGCTCGCGACCTACCGCCAGCAGCAGCGCGGCGGCCGCGGGGTCACCGGGATGGACATGAAGGACGGCGACTACATCGAGCACCTCTTCGTGTGCTCGAGCCACGACTACCTGCTGTTCTTCAGCAACCGCGGCAAGGTCTACCGCTCGAAGGTCTACGAGCTGCCGGAGGCCTCGCGCACCGCGAAGGGCCGCTACCTCGGCAACGTGCTGCCGCTGCGCGAGGGCGAGCGGATCCAGTCCGTGCTCTCGACCCGCGACTTCACGGAGACCCAGTTCGTGATCTTCGCGACCCGCCAGGGGACGGTGAAGAAGACCGAGCTCGGCCAGTACAACACGCCGATCAAGGCCGACGGCATCATCGCCATCAAGATCCGCGACGACGACGAGCTGATCTCGGTCCGCGGCGTCGACCAGGACGACGAGGTCGTGATGATCTCGAAGGCCGGCCTGACGGTCCGCTTCTCCGAGGACGACGCGCGCTCGATGGGCCGCGACACCTCGGGCGTCCGCGGCATGGACGTCGGGGGCTCGGAGGTCATCGCGATGGACGTCGCCCGCGACGACTTCGACCTCCTCGTGATCACGGAGAACGGCTTCGGCAAGCGGACGCTGATCCGCGAGTACCGCAAGACGTCCCGTGGCGCGAAGGGCGTGAAGACGATCCAGCTGACGGAGACGAAGGGCGGCCTCGCCGGCGCCCTCGTCGTCCGTGAGCACGAGGGCCTCGTCTTCATCAGCGAGGGCGGCATGGTCCAGCGGACCGCCGTGCGCGGCATCAACCGCTACGGCCGCAACTCGCAGGGCGTGAAGGTCATGAACATGAAGGACGACGACCGCGTCAGCGCCGTCGCCCGCATCCTCGAGGACGAGACGACCGACGTCGTCGAGGAGCTCGTCGACGCGGAGGGCAACCCGCTGGTCAGCGGCGGTCCGGTCGACCTGTCGGCCGCCGACGCCCCGGCGCCCGAGGCGAAGCCGGTCGACGCCGGCTCCGACGACGCGCCGGCGGACGCCGCGGACGCGACGCCCGGCACCGTGAACCGGGACGAGGACGAGGACGACGCGTAGGCCGCGGCGCCCTGCGCCGAGGTCGCCGCGGGACTCGAACCCGCGGACGGGTGACCGAGCGGAACGCCCGTCCGCTCGACCCCGTCGGAGGGCCCTGCTAGGTTCGGAACCACTGCACCAGAGAAAGGAGGTGGTCCGAATCTACGACAGTAATTCCGGGACTCAGGAGGTGGCCGTCGTCTGACGACGGTCATCCGGGAGGTCGGTGACGCAGACCGCGTCACCAGCCGATCGAGGGTCTGCCCTGGTCCCAGCGGATACGCACCCGTGTTACTGGCACGGTGGGGAGCGGAACCTCGGTTCGGGATCACCCCCGGCACTCTCAGCGCGGCGTCCTTCGGGGCGCCGCGCGTCGTTGTGGGGCACGTTCTTGACCCTGCGCCGACCGCGCCCGTAGGGTCGGCCGGTGCCGAAGCCCGTGCCCGTGACCGTGACGGCGACCGCGAAGGTCCCGCCGCAGCGGTGCTTCGACGCGATCATCCCGATCGACCTCACGGCGATGATGCAGGGCTACGGTCCGCTGCCGGCCGTCAGCGGCGTCCGCGACCAGGTCGGGCCCTGGGACACGCCCGGCTCCACGCGCGTCGTCGAGCTCGCCGACGGCAACGAGACGCCCGAGCGGATCGTCGCCGTCGCGCAGCCCGAGGCCTTCCACTACCGCGTCGGCCCGTTCACCGGCCCGCTCGGTCGGCTCGTCGCCCACGTCGACGGGTCGTTCCTCTTCGACGCGACCGCGGACGGCGGCACCGTCGTCAGCTGGACCTACGCGTTCCGCCCGCGCCGCGGCGGGAGCCTCCCGGTCCGGGGCCTCGCACCGCTGTGGCGCCGGTACGCGACGCAGTCGCTGCAGCGCGCGGTGGCGATCGCCGAGGCCTGAGGACCGGGCCGGCTACGCCGCGTGGCCGAGCCAGGCGTCCCAGCTCGGCGGTATTCGCGGGCACGCGACCTGGATGAAGACGGACGGGTGCGGCGGACGCGGCGTGTTCTTCGGGAACATGCGCGCCTGGTGCGGGAGGCGGTCGGCCTTGCGGCGGTTGCACGACGAGCAGCAGGCGACGATGTTCTCCCACTCCGAGGAGCCGCCCTTGGAGCGCGGGATGACGTGGTCGACGGTGAGATCGCGGTGGTCGCCGCAGTACTGGCACGTCCAGTCGTCGCGGGCGAAGACGGCGCGGCGGGTGAGCCGGCGGCGACTGCGGCGCGGGACCGGGGCGTAGGTGCGCAGGCGGATGATCGCCGGGCGGGCCATCGCGGTGTGCTCGGCGTGGAGCTCGCCCTCGCCGTTCTCGATGACCTCGGCCTTCTCCTTCAGGAGCAGCACGGCGGCGCGCTTGATGCCGCACACGTGTATCGGCTCGTACGTCGCGTTCAGGACGAGGACGTGCGAGCTGGGTGCCGGCGCGGCGGTGAGCGACGTCTCGGTCGTCGTCGCCGTCGGGGTGCCCTTCGCGGGGCCGGCCTTCTGCTGCCCGGACCGGCGTTGGCGCGCAGTGACGTGTCCACCACCCCTGGGCTGGACCGGAGGAGATCCGGCGCCGCGGGGCGGCAGGGTCACGACGGTGGCTGATGGCTCGCCCGCGTACACGCCTGCTCCCGAGGACCGAGGATACTCGTCGGCCTCCCGTTGTCCACCCGGTTCACGCGCTCGTCACCGGGTTCGTGTCCTCCGGCCCGCTCCGCGGATCCTCGACCGGGCGGGCGGCGGCGGGTCACCGCCCGGAACGGCGTGCTCGCCGCTCAGGCGTCGTCGACGTCGCCGCGCGGCTCGGGCCGCACGCCGTCGATGACCCCGTCGGAGGCGACGGCGCCGCTGCGCAGGGCGAACGCCAGGGCCTCCTCCTCCTCCGGCGCGAGCCGGTGCTCGGGCTTCCCGCGGTTGATCCGACGGATGTAGAGCCGGGCCTGGTCGCGGTGGTGGATCGACGTCATCACGAACCCGTCGCCGCGCACGTCGAGGAGCGCGAGGGAGCAGGACTGCTGACCCGACTGCTCGCCGTAGGCGTCGTACCGGATGAGGCCGTGGCGGGAGAAGACGTTGAGGAGGGCACCCTCGATGCCGCCCATCCGCTCCTGCAGGCGGGCGGCGGTCGAGCGCCACTCCGCGGTCTCGAGGGTGACGGTGCGGCTCAGGCGCGCGGCGTGCGCGACGAGGTCGTCCGCGCCGTGCTCGCCGAGCACGGCCGTCTGGGCCCGGCGCATCCGGTGGACGCGGACGGACAGGACGACCAGGAGCACGACCGCGACGACCGCCAGGGCGGCCGCCGCGACCGCGACGAGGTGGAAGGTCTCGTCGTTGCCGGACACGGGCTCAGTTGCCGATGGTCACGGTGTAGGTCGCCTCGTTGTTGTCGAGCTTCTCCTCACCGGGAACCCCGCCGATCTTGATCACGAGCTGCCCGGACTGGCCGGCCCGGACCGACGACGGGAGGGTCAGGTCGACCGTGGTCGACTCGCCCTGCGGGATCGATGCGATCGACTTCTTCGTCGAGACCGCCTTGCCGCCCGAGGGCGTGAAGACCGCGCCGACCTCGACGTTCGTCTCGTCCGCCTGGCCGCTGTTCGTGACCCCGACCGAGATCGACTTGCCGATCGCCGCCGGATCGGTGGAGCCGGCCTCCAGCGCCGTGCCGTTCGCGGTGACGTCGCCGAGCGACGTGCCGTGGGTGACGTTCGGGTCCGACGGGGTCTCGCCCGAGCGGTCCTTGACCTCGCCCGTCGAGCCGGAACCGCTCGTCGCCCCGCCCCCGCCGAGCGCGGCCTGGACCGTGACCGGGTCGAGCACGGTGACGTCGGAGATCGTTCGCGGCGCCTGGACGTCGGCGCCGCTGACGTCCTTCTCCTTCAGGGCCTCGTCGATCAGCGGCTTCACGCGCTGCAGGACGATCACGTCGCTGGCGAGGAACGCACCGAGCTGGCCGGCGATCTGCTTGGACGCGGCCTCCCCGTCGTCCGACTTCGCCGACGCGATCTGCGACGCGATGACCTTCACGGCCTCGGCGCGCAGGTTCATCGCGAGCTCGAGGTCGTGCTGCGCGGCCTTGCCCTGGTCGTCGCCCGGCTCGCTGAAGTCCTTCACGCGCGACGCCTGGTCGTCCGCGCTCGCGCGGACCTGGTTCAGCGCGGACTGCACCGCGTTGGCGTCGTCCCCGGAGCTGAGCGCCTGGAACATCTTGTCCGCGACGTCGGACTTCGACTCCTGCAGGACCGACGTGACGTCGCGCGAGTAGTCCTTGAGCGCTGACGTGCGGCCGGACTTGACGCAGCTGTTCACCGCGAAGACCAGCAGGATGAGCACGAAGATGATGACCCCGAGCGCCACCAGCTGACGCTGCCGGGCCGTCTGGGGATCGATGCCGCCCGGGGTCGAGCGCCCGCCGCCACCGCCGCCGAACCCGCCGAACCCACCGGCGCGCGACCCACTGCGCCGAGGGGCGTCGGCGACGTGGGTGGGCTCATCGAAGTCGTCGTCGTCGAAGAACGACACGGGGTGCTCCTGGGATGGTGAGAGAGGTTGCGTGCGGGCTCGTCCGGAAGGACGCTACCGACGGTCCTGCCTGCCGTTCACCCTCCGGACGGCGAGTCCTTCTTTTTGCAAACACCTGCAAACCGCCTTCGCTGCGCTCCGCGACACCACCGCCGGGGGGACCGTCGCCGGGCACGGGCGATCGTCGCACGTCCCGCGAAGGGATGGCGCACACGGAGTCGAAGACCACGCCGTGCGACCGGAGACCGCCGCCACCGACGCCCCGCGCGTCGTCCCCCCCGCGATGGAGGACGCGGCGCCGACCGCGGCGCGCCTCCCCGGGTCCGGGCGGCCTCCGAGACCCGTCGCCGGCTCGGATCGCGAGCCGGGCGACCTCGTCCTCGGGCGCTACGAGCTCGTGCGGATCCTCGGGCGCGGGGGCGCGGGGACCGTCTGGATGGCGGAGGACCGCAACCTCGGCCGGCCGGTCGCCGTCAAGTGCCTGCCGAGCGAGGGCGGTGCGCGCGCTCTGGCCGAGGGCCGGGCCGCCGCGCGGCTCAGCCACCCGACCGTCGTCGGCACCTACGGGCTCGGCTCCGCGGACGGCTGCACCTGGCTCGTCACCGAGTTCGTGGCCGGCGACACGCTCCGCCGCACGATCGCCGACGACACGCACACCGACGACGAGCTGCTGCAGATCGGCGTCTCCATGTGCGTCGCGCTCCGGCACGCGCACGCGCACGGGATCGTCCACCGCGACGTGACGCCGCGGAACGTCCTCGTGCCCGCCGACGCGTTCGGCCGCGGCGGCGCGGGCGCACCCGCGGGGACGGTCGCCCACCCGCACGTGCCGCCGGCGAAGCTCGCGGACTTCGGGATCGCCCGGCCGACGGACGTCCACGAGGAGACCCGCAAGGGCCGGATCGTGGGCACGCTGTCGTACATGGCCCCGGAGCGCCTGACGGGCGGTCCCGGAGACGAGGCCGGCGACCTGTGGGCGCTGGGCGTCGTCCTCCACGAGGCGTTCGTCGGCGAGCACCCCGCCGGGAAGCCCGAGCGCGCCGGCGCCCTCGTCCGCGCGCACGCCGACCTGCCGTCGCTTCGTCCGCGGCGCCCCGACCTGCCCGGAGTGGTCCTCGACGCGGTCGATCGCGCGGTCGAGGAGGAGCCCGGCGCCCGTGGGAGCGTCGAGGAGCTCGAGCGCGCGCTCCGCACCGGACTCGCGGAGCGCGGCGTGCCGATCGCGCCCGTCCTGCGCGAGCAGCACTCGCACGAGGCGGACGCGGTGGCCCGGCCGCGACGGTCGACCTGGTCCGGAGGACGCGCCGAGTGGGATCGCGTCCGGGCCGTGCTCGACACGGTGACGGGACCACGGACGCCGCTGCTGCGCGCGGCGCCGGTCGCGGCGGGCATCGCCGCGCTGGCCGGTGCGGCCGGGGCGCTCGCCCTGACGATCGCGCTCGTGGCGTCGGCGCTCACCGCCGCCCTGTGGGGGACGCCCCGCGGGACGGTGCCCGCCGGATCACGACGGCTCGCCGCCGGGCTCCTCGTCCTCGCCGGCGGAGCGGCCGCCGGCGGGCTCGTCGTCGGACCGCTGGTCGGCGTGGTGGCGGGCGGCGCGGCCGTGGTGCTCGGGCCGGTGCTCGCGGGAGCGTCCGTGGTGGCCGCCGGAGGGTGGGCCGGTCGCGTGCGTGCACCCCGTAGCATCCGGTGACCGAGTAGAGACCCCAGTGCTGCGCGACATCGAGAGCAAGCTTGCCGGTCTGGTCGAAGGAACCTTCGGCCGGATGTTCCGAAGCGAGGTCACCCCCGCTGAGCTGGCCCGTGGGCTGGCTCGGGAGATGGAGGCCACGCGGCGCCAGGGTCTCGACCGCACGTGGGTCGCCCACCACTACGACGTGTTCCTCTCCCCCGCCGACCACCAGCGCATCTCCTCCGGTGCGGCGCAGCTCGCCGACGAGCTCGCCGCGAGCCTCGTCGTCCACGCGCGGGAGCAGCGCTTCGCCCTGCCGCACGCGCCGGAGATCGTCTTCCACCTCGGACCCGAGCTGCCGACGAGCCGGTACGGCATCCGCGCCCAGCACGACGAGGGACCGTCGGCCCGGGCCGCGGAGCCCGACCGCGCCCGCGCCCCCGAGCGCCGCCCGTCGAACACCGGGGGCGCGCCGCCGGTGCCGCGCCGGCGGGAGCCGGTCGACGCCCCGGCGCCGCGCCCCCGGCCGCGGGAGGGTGCCCGCCGGGCCGGGCCGTCCCCGATCGCGCTGGTCCTCGACGGCCGCATCGAGCCGGTCCCGTCCGCGGGCGGGACCGTCGGCCGCAGCCGCGACTGCGACGTCGTGATCTCGAGCGCCGAGGTCTCACGGCAGCACATGGAGCTCCGCCCCCGCGGCGACGGCTGGGTCGTCTTCGACCTCGGCTCCACCAACGGCGTGCGGGTCAACGGCCGGCAGGTCGGGGGCACCGGTGATCCGGGCGAGGTCCGCCCCGGCGACCGGATCGACCTCGGCACCGTGTCGATGACCGTGCGGGACGCCCCGTGATCCAGCCACCGCTGGCCGATCTCGTCGAGCCCGTCTCCGTCGCGCTGAAGTTCGCGATCGTCGGCGTGCTCTACCTGTTCCTCGCGTGGGTCGCGCGGTCGAGCATCGTCGACCTCGGACGGGGTGCCGTGGGTGCCGTGGCGCCCGGTGTGGCGGCCGGCGAGGGGCTCTCCGGCGGGGGTGGCGGCGAACCCCGGCTGCGCGTCGAGCGCGCGATCGGGCACCATCCCGGGGACGAGTACGACGTGGGCCCCGGTGCGGTCATCGGCCGCGGGGCCCAGGTCGAGATCCAGATCGAGGATCCGTACGCGTCCGGCAAGCACGCGCGACTGGTGCGACAGGCAGGGGTGGTGATCGTGGAGGATCTGAATTCGACGAACGGGACGTTCCTCAACGAGGAGCCGCTCGTGGGCGCCCAGCCGCTGCAGCTCGGCGACCGGATCCGCATCGGCGACACCGAGTTCACCTACCTGGACGACTGAGTGCTTCGCGTCATCGAATACGCCCAGCGGACCGACACCGGCCGCGTGCGCCCCGCCAACGAGGACTCGTTCCTCGCGCGGACGCCCCTGTTCGCGGTCGCCGACGGCATGGGCGGAGCGCAGGCCGGCGAGGTCGCGTCCCGCATGGCGGTCGAGGTCCTCCACGAGGGCCTCGGCGAGCGCAGCGGCGGCACGGTCGCCGAGCGCCTGCGCGACCAGGTGGTCGAGGCGAACCAGCGGATCCACGAGCGCGCGCAGAGCGACAGCCGCAACGCCGGCATGGGCACGACGCTCACGGCCGCGTACGTCGACGAGCGGCACCTGGTCGTCGTGCACGTCGGCGACAGCCGGCTGTACCGCCTGCGGGGCGGCGAGCTCGAGCGCCTCACCCGCGACCACTCGCTCGTCGAGGAGCTCGTCCGCCAGGGCCGGCTGACGCCCGAGGAGGCCGCGGAGCACCCGCAGCGCTCGATCATCACCCGCGCGCTCGGCCCCGAGTCCGAGGTCGCGGTCGACTCCGAGGTCCTGCGCGTGCAGGACCGCGACGTCTTCATGGTCTGCAGCGACGGCCTCACGGCGATGCTGTCGGACCAGAAGATCGGCGACATCATGACCTCGCGGCCCGACGGGTCGCTCGAGGGCGACCTGCCGTTGCAGGTGTACGTCGACGCGCTCGTCGACGCCGCCAACGACGCCGGCGGCCGCGACAACATCACCGTCCTCCTGTTCCGGGTCGAGGGCGACGACACGCCCGGCACGCTCGGCGGCGCGACCGGCGCGGGCGTGCCGATCGGAGAGCAGCCGACGGGCTCCCACCCCGGCCCCGACGCCGAGCAGGCGACGGCGGTCATGCCGGTCGTCACCGCGGCGGACCTCGAGCGCGAGGCCGGCGACGACGCGCCGCGACCGCGGTCCCTCGTCGAGCTGGCCGACGGCCCCGACGCGGCGGGCGGGCCGCGCTCCCCGCGTCCCGGGCAGAAGAAGCGCCGCCGCGGCCTGCGCGCCGGGCCGTTCATCGTGCTCTTCCTCATCGCCTGCGTCCTGACGGGCGGCTACTTCGCGTCGCAGACCGTCTACTTCGTCGGCAGCTACAAGGGCCTGGTCACGGTCTACCGCGGGCTCCCGTACGACCTGCCCGCCGGCGTCCGCCTGTACTCCGCGAACTACCCGTCGTCGGTGCCGGTCGACGAGGTCGACCCGCGGATCCGCAAGCGCCTGTTCGACCACCGGATCAGGTCGCTCGGGGACGCCAACGACCTGGTCTCGCGTCTGGAGCGCGGCGAGGTCGTCAAGCCGTGAGCGCCCGCAACCGCGAGGCTCTCGCGCTGTTGCCCTCCGCGCTGCTGGTGACCGCCGGCTTCGCGGCGATCTTCCTCAAGCGCGACGCCTTCCTCTCCGACGCCTCGCTGACGTACGGCGGGGTGTTCCTGGCGCTGTGCCTCGTCGGGCACCTCGTCGTCCGCTTCACGGCGCCGAACGCCGATCCGTACCTCTTCCCGCTGGTGGCGGTGCTCGCGTGCTTCGGGCTCGTCGAGCTGTACCGGATCGACGAGAGCTTCGCCCGGCTGCAGGCGCAGTGGTTCGTCGTCGGGCTCGGCCTGTTCGCCGTGACGATGGTGATGCTGAAGGACCTCCACCTGCTGGAGCGCTACCGGTACACGATCGCGTTCGGGTCGATCCTGCTCCTGATCCTGCCGCGCCTGCCCGGCATCGGCGGCGCCAGCAACGGCGCGTACCTGTCGATCAACGTCGGGCCCCTCTCGTTCCAGGCCGCCGAGTTCGCGAAGATCGGCATCGTCATCTTCCTCGCCAGCTACCTGCGGGACACCCGCCAGGTGCTGATCCACGGGGGGCGCAGGTTCCTCGGGATGTCGTTCCCGCCGCTCCGGCACTTCGGGCCGCTGCTGGCGATCTGGGGCGTCGCGATGATGCTCCTGATCTTCATCCGCGACCTCGGGTCGTCGGTGATGTTCTTCGGGGCGTTCCTGGCCCTGCTCTACGTGGCGACGGGCAAGAAGCGGTTCCCCGTGATCGGGCTCGGCGCCTTCGCGCTGGGGGCCTACGTCGTCGGCGGCCGCGTCGGGCACGTGCAGGACCGCGTCGAGGCGTGGCGTCACCCCTTCGACCCCGAGCTGTTCCAGCAGACCGGCGGCAGCGCCCAGCTCGCCCAGTCGCTCTTCGCGCAGGCCGACGGCGGGCTGTTCGGGCGCGGCTTCGGGCAGGCCGAGATCGGGCTCACCGACCAGAACGGCGTGATCGGCACGACGCTCCTGCCGGCGGCGAAGAACGACCTCATCTACTCGCTGATCACGAACGAGACCGGGCTGCTCGGCGCGACCGCGATCCTGCTCGCCTACCTGCTGATCATCAACCGCGGCTTCCGCGTGGCGACGCTCGCCCGCGACCCGTTCTCCAAGCTGCTGGCGACCGGGCTGACGTCGGTCTTCGCGCTCCAGGTCTTCGTGATCGTCGGCGGCGTCACGAAGGTGATCCCGCTGACCGGCGTGACGCTGCCGTTCATCTCCTACGGCGGGTCGTCGATCATGGCCAACTTCGTGCTGCTGGCGCTCCTGATGCGCCTGTCCGAGGACGCGAGGCGTCCCACGTGAACAGCTCGATCCGCAACCTGTTCGTCCTGTTCGTCGTCCTCTTCGGCGTGCTCGTCGCGTTCACCTCGCGCTGGACGGTCTTCGAGGACAAGGGCCTCCGGACCGACGCCCTGAACAACCGCGACGTGATCCGGGCGTCCCGGGTGCCGCGCGGCAAGATCCTCGCCGCCGACGGGACGGTGCTCGCGCGCAGCAAGAGCGTGAAGTCCCGCGACACCGGCAACCGCTACTACCAGCGCGTCTACCCGCAGGGCAGCCTCTACGCCGCCACCGTCGGCTTCAGCGACCAGACCCTCGGGCAGCAGGCGGGGCTGGAGCGCTCGCAGAACGACTTCCTCTCGGGCAAGGCGGTGAAGCTCGCCACCGCGGTGAACAAGCTGATCCAGGGCGACCAGCGCGGTGACGACGTCCGCACCACGCTCGAGCCGTCCGTGATGAAGGCCGCGGTCCAGGGGCTGAACGGCCGCGCCGGGTCCGTCGTCGCGCTCGAGCCGAAGACCGGCAAGGTCCTCGCGATGGTCACGGTGCCGAGCTACGACCCCGACGACCTGATCGCCGGTGGTGACGCCGCCAAGAGCGAGGCCTACCGCAAGACGCTGAAGAACGGGGCACTGCTGAGCCGCGCGACCCAGTTCCCGTACGTGCCGGGCTCGACGTTCAAGGTCGTCACGACCGCCGCGGCGCTGGACAGCGGCAAGTACACGCCCGACACGCTCGTCAACGGCGCGAACAATCAGACGTTCTCGAGCGTGCCGCTCGGCAACTTCGGCGGGGAGGACCCGGGCATGGTCACCGTCCGCCAGGCCCTCGTGCAGTCGGTCAACGGGGCGTTCGGCAACATCGCCGTCGACCTCGGCGGCCGGGCGCTGCAGACGGCGATGGAGAAGTTCGGCTTCGACTCCCGGCCGCCGCTGGACCTCCCGGAGGACCAGGTCCGCCGGTCGGGCATCCTGCGCAAGGACAAGCTGATCAAGGCGTACAGCAAGTACGTCGACCTCGCCCGCACGGGGATCGGTCAGGACAAGCTCGGCGTCACGCCGTTGCAGATGGCGATGGTCGTCTCGGCCGTCGCCAACGACGGGAAGCTCATGAAGCCGCACCTCGTGGACCGCGTGACCGACGCCGACGGGCGCGTGCAGGAGCAGGTCGAGCCCGAGACGTACAAGCAGGCGATGAAGGCGTCGACCGCCGCGTCGCTGCGCAGCATGATGGCCAACGTCGTCGACGAGGGCACCGGCGCGCAGGCGAACCTCGGGACCGGGGTGAAGGTCGGCGGCAAGACCGGCACGGCCGAGCTCGGCAACGTCACCGCCGGCATCAACAACCTCTGGTTCATCGGCTTCGCACCCGTGGAGGACCCGAAGGTGGCCGTCGCCGTGATCGTCGAGAAGAGCGCCGGCCAGGGCGGGCAGGTCGCCGCCCCGATCGCCAAGACCGTGATCCAGTCCGCCCTCGACGCGGGGGCCGGACGATGAGCCGGGTGCACGTGGTCCGGTGCGGCGGGCATCATGGGACGTCGGTACGACCCACGGACGGAGCAGGACGATGAACAGGGTCGGACAGACGATCGACGGGCGCTACCTCGTGGAGCGCCGCCTGGGCACGGGCGGCATGGCCGAGGTCTACGGGTGCGAGGACCTCCAGCTGGGGCGGCACGTCGCCCTGAAGGTGCTGCACGAGCAGCTCGCCGAGGATCCCGACGTCGTCGCGCGGTTCCGCCGGGAGAGCCAGTCCGCCGCCGGCCTGCAGCACCCGCACATCGTCTCGGTCTTCGACCGCGGGGACTGGGACGGCATCCCGTACATGGCGATGGAGCTCGTCGACGGGGTGACGCTCAAGGACGTCATCCGCGACCAGGCACCGCTGGACCCGATCAAGACGATCGACCAGATCTCGCAGGTCCTCGATGCGCTGCGCTACGCCCACAAGCGCGGGCTCGTCCACCGCGACATCAAGCCGCAGAACGTCCTCGTCGGACCCGACGGCGACCTGAAGGTCGCCGACTTCGGCATCGCCCGCGCCGTCGACGACCTGCAGATGACGCAGACCGGCATGATCGTCGGCACCGCGCACTACCTCTCGCCCGAGCAGGCCTCCGGGCAGCCGATCACGCCGTCCGCCGACCTCTACGCCGTCGGCGTCGTGCTCTTCGAGATGCTGACGGGGCGGATGCCGTTCGACGGCGACCAGCCCGTCGCGATCGCGCTGAAGCACGTCAACGAGGACCCGCCGGCGCTCTCGATCGTCAACCCCGAGATCCCCGCGGACCTCGAGTACGTCGTCCTGAAGGCGATGTCGAAGCAGCCGGAGGACCGGTTCGAGGACGCCGAGGAGTTCGTCGCCGCCCTCCAGGCGGTCCGGCACCGCATCGTCTCCGGCGCGCCCGTCCCCGCGCAGCCTGCGCTCGCCGCCGCCAACGCGGCCGCGCTCGCCCAGCAGCCGACCGGGGGCTGGCTCCAGCCCGCCGCCGGGATGGCCGTCCCCGCCGGGGTCTCGCCCGAGGACGCCCGAGAGGCCGCGGAGGCCCGCAAGCGGCGCAACTGGACGATCGCGATCGTCGGTGGCCTCGCGACCGTCGTCGTGCTCGCGCTGATCGGCTACCTCGCCTTCGGCCGGATGGAGACCGTCCCGAACGTCAAGGACCGCACCTTCGAGGCGGCCCGTCAGACGCTCGAGTCCCGGGGCTTCAAGGTCGTCCAGGACCAGGCGCAGGCGAGCACCAGCGTCCCGCGGGGTCGGGTGATCGAGCAGTCGCCCGGCGCGCGGAAGAAGGTCCGGCGTGGGACGGAGGTGCGGCTCGTGGTCTCCAGCGGCCCGCAGGCCGCGACCGTGCCGAACGTCGCGGGCCTCAGTCTGGACGACGCGAAGGCGAAGCTGCGCGAATCGGGGTTCACGCGGTTCACGGACGCCCGGGCGTCGAACGAGACGATCTCGGCGGGCCGGGTCATCGGCACGTCCCCGTCCGCCAACGCGTCCGCGGACACCCGCGAGAGCATCGTGATCCAGGTCTCGCAGGGTCCGGCGCGGGAGGGCACGACCACCACGACCCCCGCCACGGCGCAGGTGACCGTTCCGAATCTCGACGGCCTGACGCGGGCGAAGGCCGAGGACGCGCTGAAGGCGGCAGGGCTGACCGGGACGTTCACCGATCGCGAGAGCGACGAGACCGCCGGCACCGTGATCGAGCAGAACCCCGGCACCCGCTCGCAGGTCGACAAGGGCTCGAACGTCTCGGTGACGCTCGCCAAGGCGCCGGCGGACGAGGGCGACACCGACGTGACGGTCCCGAACCTCGAGGGCCGCAGCCGGTCCGCGGCGTCGTCGGCGCTCCGGAAGCTCGGTCTGAAGCCGACGGTCAAGACGCAGACGACCACCACGCAGTCGGAGGACGGCCAGGTGATCGACCAGCAGCCCAACGGTGGGAAGGTCGCGAAGGGCTCGACCGTGACGCTGACCGTCGGCGCGTACGAGGCCCCGACGACGACCGACGAGACCCCGTCGACCGGGCAGGACGGCGCGGCCGACCCATCGCCGTCGCCCGGGGCGTCCTCCGGGGCGTCGAGCTCGCGGAGCGCCGACCAGACGCCGAACGCCACCGTCCGCGTGCGGTCCGGGAGCGGCGCGTGAGCCGGGTCGCGGTCCTCGGCGGCGGCCGGTCGTCGGAGCACGACGTCTCGGTCCGCTCGGCGGCGGCGGTCGCCGCCGGCCTGCGGGCCGCCGGGCACGACGTCGTGGAGATCCACCTCCCACGCGACGGGTCCTGGACGCTGCGCGAGTCCGGCGCGCCGGTGCCGCTCACGCCCGGCGGCGGCCTGCTGGACTGCGAGGTCGTCTTCCCGGTGCTGCACGGGCCGTTCGGCGAGGACGGCACCGTCCAGGGGCTGCTCGACCTGCTCGACGTCCCGTACGTCGGGTCGCCGGTGCTCGGGTCCGCGGTCTGCATGGACAAGCTCCTGTTCAAGGACCTCATGCACACGGCCGGGATCCCCCAGGTCGCCTACGAGGCCGTCCACGCCCGCGACTGGGTCCGCGACCGGGACGCCGTGCTGGCCCGGGTCGCGGGGCTCGGCCTGCCCGCCTGGGTCAAGCCGTCCCGAATGGGGTCGTCCGTCGGGATCGCCCCGGCGCGGACCGTCGAGGAGCTGGCCCCCGCGATCGAGGTGGCGCTCCGCCACGACGCGCGCGTGATCGTCGAGGCCTCCGCCGTGGGCGTCGAGGCCGAGACCGCCGTCCTGGGCTCCGGCGACGATCCGACGGTGTCCGAGATCGGGCAGATCGTGCTGACCAGCACGGATCCGGACGCCTGGTACGACTACGAGGCGAAGTACACGCCCGGCGGGATGGAGCTCCGCGTCCCCGCGCCGATCAGCCCGACGGCGAAGGCCCGGGTGCAGGAGCTGGCGGCGAAGGCGTTCACGCTCTCGTGCTGCGACGGCCTGGCGCGTGCGGACTTCTTCGTCGACGGCGAGAACGTCCTCCTGAACGAGCTGAACACCCTCCCCGGCTTCACCGAGACCTCCGCGTACGGGAAGCTCTGGGAGGCCACGGGCGTCGCCTACCCCGACCTGGTGTCGCGGCTGGTGGCCCTGGCGCTGCAGCGCCACTCGCGGGAGCGCGCGCAGGCGTTCTAGTCGGCTCGCGGGTCCCGCTCGGGCTCAGCGCGGCTTCTGCAGCGTCATCGCGCCGATCGCGACCTTCGACGGGCCGCTCGTGACCGGCGGGAGCTTCGTGATCCACAGGAGGTAGTAGCGGTAGCGCCTGCCGTTCGTGGACAGCGGGATCGCGTCGTCCCCCGCCTTCGCATCCGTCAGCTTCCCGACCTCGACCCAGCGCTGGTCGTCGCGGGTCGTGGGGACGTCGCCGTCGGGCGCCGCGAGGACGGTGGCGTCCCAGCCGGCGGAGGGCGTCGTCAGGTCGAGCTTCGTGGCGGCGACCGTCCTGCCGGCCGCCCCGACGTCGAGGTAGATCCCGACGCCGGACTTCGCGCCGAACGACCCGTTCGAGTAGCCCTCGGTGTCCCAGACCGTCGACTGGTCGCCGTCGAGGACGCGGGCGGTCTTGTCGGCGTGCTCGTTCCCGTCGCCCGGCGACGGGTCGTAGTCGTGCGCGGCGTCGGCGTCGAGCGAGATCGCCTGCGACCCGGTCGCGACCGGCGTGCGCGGCTTCTGGCCGGTGCCCCGGGTGGTGTTGTCGCCGAGGAAGAGGAACCCGGCGGCCGCGAACGCCGCGACGACCGCGAGGACGGCGACGAGCAGCACCGAGCGGCGGCCCGGGCGCAGGTTCGCGCGGCTCTGCTGCTCCTGCGGGAGGCTGCGGAAGACGGCCGTGGCCTCGCCCGTCGTCTCGCCGCGGCGGCCGGCCTCGATCGTGAGGACGTCCTCCAGGTCGGCGACGAGCTCCTCCGTGCCGAGGTAGCGGACGTCGAGGGACTTGGCGGTCGCGCGGTCCACCACGGCGGCGAGGGCGGTGCCGATCGACGGCCGGAGCTGCTGGACGTCCGGGAGCTCCTCGCGGACGTGCTTCATCGCGACGGCGACCTGGTTCTCGCCGTGGAACGGGATGTCGCCGATCAACATCTCGTAGAGGACGATCCCCAGCGAGTAGACGTCGCTCTGGCCGTCGACGTCGTGGCCCATCGCCTGCTCGGGCGACACGTAGTCGGTGGTGCCCAGGACGCGCCCGTCGGCGGTCAGGCCGTGCTCCTCGAGGGTCCGGGCGATGCCGAAGTCGGTGACCTTGGCGACGCCCTCCTCGTTGATCAGGACGTTCTGCGGCTTGACGTCGCGGTGGACGATGTTGCGCTCGTGCGCCGCGCCGAGGGCCCGGGCGATCTCGATCGCGTACGCGACGGCCTCCGTCACCGGCAGGCGGCCCGCCCGCTGGACGCGCTCCTTCAGCGTCTCACCCTTGACGTGCTCGAAGACGATGAACGGGGTGTCCTCGTCCTCGCCGGCGTCGATCACCTGCACGATGTGCGGGTGGTTCAGGCGGGCGACGGCGCGGGCTTCCCGGCTGAAGCGCTCCAGCTGCTCGGAGTGCTCCGCGAGGTTGCGGTGCATCAGCTTGATCGCGACCGTGCGCTCCAGCACGGTGTCGAAGGCGCGGTAGACCGTCGACATCCCTCCAGAGCCGATCTGGGCCTCGAGGCGGTAGCGGTCCGCGAGCAGTGTGCCGACGTCGATGGTCACCCGTTGGCACCCATTGTGCGGGTCGGGAGCGGGTTCGTGTCCGGTCGTCGGCGGTCCACGGCCGATCGGGAGCGACCGGGGACCGGGGCGACGGATCCGCGAAGGCGGGATCGGGCGTCCGGGAGGGGCTCCACAGCAGGGATCTTGCCCGTTTCCGCGCTCCACCGCACCCGTCGGGCGCTCGATCCCGGGACGCACGGGGGCTTGCAGGGGCGGGGCGGGCCGACAGGCCGACAGTGAACCGGCGTCGGCGGTCCACTGTCGGGTTCTCCGCCGTGGAGACGGGAAACCCGCCTGTGGGCCTCGAGCCGTTCCTCGTTGTCGGGTTTCAGGGCTCGACCCGGGCCCCGGCGTCCAACGTGGTGTCGGGGCCTGCGCTTAGGCTCGATGTCGTCCCGGCGGCCGATCCTCCGTCCCGGCGGCCGCGTGCCGTGTCACAGGATCGGCGCGCCCCCGCACTACCCAGGTGATGGCGGAGCCACCCCACAGCGCCTTGGCCCGCAGCCGGCGCGATCCCGAGGCGTTCTCCGCGTTCTACGCCGAGGAGGCACCGCGCATGGTCGTGTTCTTCGCCCGACGGGTGCTGGACCCCGAGACCGCGCTCGACCTGACCGCGGAGACGTTCGCCGCGGCGTTCGTGTCCCGCCGGAGCTTCCGCGGCCGGGAGCAGCGCCAGGCCCGCGCGTGGCTCAGGACGATCGCGGAGCGCCAGCTCGCCGCCTACCTGAAGCGCGGCTACGCGGACCGGGCGATGCGTCGCCGCCTCGGGATCGAGCGCCCCGCCGCCACCAACGAGGAGCTGCAGCGCGTCGACGAGCTCGCCGCCCTGGAGGGCCTGCGCGAGGCCGTCGCCCGCGAGCTCCTCGACCTGCCTGCGGGCGAGCGCGAGGCCGTGCGCCTCCGCGTCGTCGACGAGCTCGAGTTCGGGGAGATCGCCGAGCGGCTGACGATCACCGAGGCGGCGGCGCGCCAGCGGGTCTCCCGGGCGCTCAGGCGGCTCGGGGAGCGGCTGCGGGCGAGCGGCGAGGGGGTGGTGGCGTGAGCCGGGGAGACGAACAGGTGCGGAGGCCGCCGGTGCCGACGCTCGACGACGTGCCCTCCCTGCGGGAGTTCGGTGCGCGGCTGGTCGCCGCCGACGAGCGCTCCGTGGCACGGCGGCGACGCGGGACCACGACGGTCGCGGCACTGGCCGGCGCGATCGTCGCGGCCGCGAGCTTCACCGGGGCCGCCGCGGTCGCCCTGACCGCGGCGACGGGGAGCCCGGTCCCGTCGTTCGCCCGGGGCGACGACACCGGGGTCTTCCCGGCGCCGGGCACGTCCCGGATCTCGACGGTCCGCGCGGCGGACCCCGGCTCCGGGCTCCCGTGGACGGTGCGGGTCGGCCGCTCCCGGGGCGGGCTCGTGTGCATCGGGGTGGGCCAGCTCGACGGGGCGTCGTTCGGGATCCGCGGGGCGGACGGCCGGTTCCGGACGACGTCGCCGATCGGCAGCGACGACTGCGGTCCGGCCCCGAGGGCGGCCGCGCCGGTGGTGGCGCTGCGCGGCTTCTCCGGTCCGCGGGCCGACGACCCGGCGGGAGCCGCGACCCTGGTCTTCGGCTCCGGCGGATCGGGGCTGCGCAGCGTGGTGGTCCGGGCAGGGGACGGTCGGGACCGGACGGCCAGGCCCGCGGCCGACGGCACGTTCGTCGTCGCGCTCCCCGGGTGGCCCGAGGGTGCGGCGTCGGCCGCGACGCTGCGCTGGGCGGATGGCCGCGAGCGCGTCGTCCGGCTGGGGCTGGCCGACGGCAACGCCCCGGATCCCTCCGGGATGTTCTCGTGGTCCAACGACGCGCTCTTCCGGGTCCACGTCCACGGTCGCAACAGCCCCCGCGGATGCCTGTCGCTGGTCCCGGTCCGGGTCTCCGGCCGCCGGCTCGGCACCCTGATCTGCGTCTCGCGCGTCGCCCGGCGGGCGCTCGTCCGCGACGTCCGGACCCCGGTCGACGGCGGTCGCCGCACGGTGGTCGCGCTCGAGACGCGGAAGGGCGAGCGGGTGACGGTCCGTGTGGGGAGGCGCGACTTCCCGGTCCTCGTCGGCATGACCGCCGACGATCCCCGACGGGTCGTCCGGACCAGGGACGGCCGTCGCGAGGTCGTCCGTCGGCCCGAGGCCGTCACGGGGCCGCGCGCCGCCATCGCGATCCTCCCGGCCGGGGTCGCGCCCGGCGAGATCGACGTCCGGGTCGTCCGGGACGGGCGGAGCACGCAGATCACCGACGTCCGAGGAGCAGGCCGATGACGTTCACGCACCAGCTCCGGAGGATCGTGCCGGCGGCGATCGCCGCCGGCGTGCTCGCAGGAGGCATCGCCGCGGCCCTCGACCAGGACTCGCCCGCGGCCCCGAGGGGCGGAGGCGCCGCCGGGGAGCTGCCCACGGAGCGGGGGCCCCTGAGGACGGCGCTGCCCGGCGTCGGCCTCCCGACGTCCCGGACGCCGGCGCTCCCGATCGTCTATCCGAAGATCCGCGGAACCGCGGCGCGCGTCGTCGCCACCGTCCCGGACCCCTACGGGGGCCCGCGGTGGGCGGTCCGCACCTTCCGCCGCCCCGACATCCGGTTCCTGCCCGGCCCGCGCCGGGTCCGGAGGGGGACGCTCGACTGCGCGCAGGTCGGGCGGATGCTGGGCGGCCGCTTCGTCTGGATCCTCCCCGGAGCCAGGCGGGCCGTCGACGTCCCCGTCGGGACGACGGACAACACGGTGTGCACCGACCTCGGCCGGGCCGGGACCGTGGACGTCCTCCGGATCCCGGTCGGTCGGGCCGGCGCGTCGCGGCCGACCGTGGCCGCGACGATCGTCTGGGGCCTGACCAGGCACGCCGGCGCACGCGCCGAGCTGCGGAACGCCACGTCGGTGACCCCGCTCCCCGACGTCGGCGGCGGGGCGCGCCTCGTCGTGCGCAGGGGGGACGTGCCGCTCGGCGGGCGCACGCTCCGCGTCGACGGTCGGCGCGTGCGCGGGGGCATCGGCGCCCTGCCGCTGTTCGAGCCGGTGGGCCGGACGCGCATCGCGAACGCGCCGGTCGCCTCCGGACTCCGGATCGATGCGGTCGTCGCCGACCGTGCCGGGGACCGGCCGAGGCTCCTCGTGAGCGCCGCCCGTGACGGCTCGAGGTGCATCGGGCTCACGGGCTCGCTGGTCGGCGGTGAGGGCGTTCGCGTGGCGACCCGTCTCGGGGCGCTCCTGTCGTCGGGGGTCGCGTGCACGGTCCCGCCGCGCATGGCGACCCGCGGCTGGTCCCCCGTCGGCGGGTTCGCCGGGTCCGGCGGGGACAGCGCGTCGGCGGACCGCCGCCACACCCTCGAGCGTCGGGCGTTGCCCGGGTTCTCGGCGTCGATCGTCGCGGTTCCGCGCGACGTCGTCGAACTGGACGTCCAGGACGGCACGGGGCTCCGGACGGTCCGGACCGCGTCGCTCGGCGACATCCGGCTGGCGGTGTCCCTCGGCGGCGGCGACCTCCCGTTGCTGCCGATCTCGGCGGGGTTCCTGACCGGACAGAAGCGGGTCCTCGTCGGCCGGGACGCGACCGGCCGGACCGTCCGGCTGCCGGCCGCGCGGCTCGCGCAGCCCTGACCCGGATCGGCCGGTCCCGTGGGCGTCCCGACCTCGGGCCACCGCCGACCGTCGGCAGATCCCGACCGGGGCCACGGGCGCGGTGCGTGCCCTCGGCGTCGCCGCGCGCACCGGTGGTCGGTCCCCTCCCACCCCGCCCGTGCGCGAGACTCGCCCCATGCAGCGCCGCGTGCCCGCCGTCCTCACGCTCCTGGCCCTCTTCTGTGCCCCGGTGCTGGCCGGATGCGGTGACGACGACGCGCCGGAGGCGTCGTTCCCCACCGGCAGCACGACGACGGAGACGCCCGTGACCACCGCCCCCGACCCGTCGCCGCCGAAGACGCCCGCCGAGGGACAGGGCGATCCCGCCTCGCCGCGGACGGGTCCGGCCGCGCCGTCGTCGACGACGGCGCCGTCCGGGCCGACGGGCGAGCTCACGCCGCCCGGTGCGGAGCCCGCCCCGACGACCCCGGCGGAGACCACCGTCGAGCGGCCCGCGAAGCCCGTCTACTGCCCCGGCGAGGGTGGCGGCAAGTCGCCGAAGGCCAAGGACCGCTTCGACGCGCGCGACCTCCTCAGCCTGTCGACCGCCGAGGCGAAGGCGGTCGCGAAGAAGAAGGGGTGCGTCGTCCGGGTCGTGCGCCGCGACGGGGTCGACCTCGTGCGGACGATGGACTACTCGAACGCCCGCGTCAACGTGACGGAGACGAAGGGCCGGATCGTCCGGATCGGCGGGATCGGCTGAGCGGTCGGAGCCTCTGCGCCCACGCCGGGCCGGCGTCCGATGCTGCGTTCTCGTCGCCAGGCGACGAGAACGCAGAACCGGACGGACTCAGCCCTGCAGCGTGACGCCCCCCGGCGCCGTGCAGGTGCCCGGGCGGTCGGTGACCGTGCCGATGCGGCGGGTGCCGTGGTGGTGCTTCTCGAGGATCGCGACGGCCGTGTCGACCTGGTCCTCGGGGACGACGGCGACGAAGCCGCAGCCGTGGTTGAAGACCTCCCACATCTCGGCGTCGGAGACCTGACCGAGGCGCTGGATGAGGCCGAAGATCGGCGGGACCGGGAGCGGCTCGGTGACGTCGAAGCCCAGGCGGCCCGGCCCGAGGCGGACCAGGTTCAGCAGGCCGCCGCCGGTGATGTGGCTGAGGCCGCGGACGGCGACGCCGCTCTGGAGCAGCTCCACGATCGCCCGGACGTAGATGACCGTCGGCTCGAGGAGGGCATCGGCGATCGAGGCGCCGCCGAGCTCCTCCGGCGTGTCGTCGAGCGACAGGCCGCCGTCCTGCTGGAGCGCCTTGCGGGCCAGCGTGTAGCCGTTGGAGTGGATGCCGCTCGAGGGCAGGCCGATCATCGCGTCGCCCGGCTGGATCAGCTCGCCGGTGACCAGCTCGTCGAGCGCGACGGTCCCGATCGCGGTGCCGCAGAGGTCGAAGCCGTTCGGGTCCGGGTGACCGCGCAGGAGCTCCGGGAGGACGGCCAGCTCGCCGCCGGGGATCTCGATGCCCGCGTCCTCGGCGCCGGTCTTCAGGCCCCGGGCGATCGCGGCGAGGCGCTCCCCGTCGGGCTCCTGGACGGCGAGGTAGTCGAGCATCGCGATCGGCTCGGCGCCGACGCAGATGAGGTCGTTGACGTTCATCGCGATCGCGTCGATGCCGACGGTGTCCAGGCGGCCGGTCTCCTCCGCGACGATGAGCTTCGAGCCGACGCCGTCGGTGGCGATCGCGATCCCGAGGTTCGGGGCGACCCGCAGCACGCTCGCGTAGTGCCCGGAGGGCAGGACGGAGATCGAGGGCTTCCCGGTGTTGATCGTCCTCAGCACCGCGACGAGGGCCCCGACGCCCGCGTCGGACTGGTCCGTGTCGACTCCGGAGGCAGCGTAGGCGTCGCTCATCGCGGGGCATCTTCGCACCGATGGGATCCCCACCCCGCGCCGAGCCCGCCACTGGAGCGGACCTACGCACCGGTAGGGTCGCCCGCATGCCCGCCCCGAGTCCCGTCGAGCGCGTCCTGCCGCTGCTGGATCCGCCGGCCGCCGCGCCGCGGATCACGGACGGCTACCTCGACCTCTTGGCGCCCGAGGTGCCGGCGCGGGTCTCGATCGCCCAGCGCGCGATGCGCTCGACGATCGTCCCCCGGATCTACGAGCGGGCGTGGCGGCCGCTCCTGTTCCAGGCGTGGACCCTGCGGACCACGGGGAGCGAGCAGCGCCTGCAGCGCGAGCTCCTCGCCCCGCAGGACGGCGACGTCGCCCTCGACGTGGCCTGCGGCCCGGGGAACACGACCCGCCGGCTGCGCCGGACCTACGACGGCGGCCTGGTCGTCGGATTCGACTTCTCGGCGACGATGCTCGCCCGTGCCACCGCCGACACGTACGCCGACGGCATCGCGTACGTCCGCGGCGACGCGCACCGGCTGCCGTTCGCGGACGGATCGTTGGACCTCGTGTCCTGTTACGGCGCGCTCTACCTCGTCGAGGACCCGTTCCGCGTCGTCGACGAGCTCCTGCGCGTGCTCGCGCCGGGCGGACGCATCGCGCTGATGACCACGGTCGACCGCGGCCCCGCGCCGGTGCGGACGGTGGCTCGGCTCGGCGAGCCGGTGATCGGGCTCCGCACCTTCGCGCCGGACGCGTTCACCGCGCGGTTCGAGCAGGACGGGCTCGAGGACGTCCGCCGGGTGACGTCCGGGTGGTCGCAGACGGTGGCGGGGCGGGCGCCCGCGACGTAGGGGTCGGGGGTCGCCGCAGGGCCGACCCGGCGGGCGGCCCGCGTTCGCCCGCGGCCCGCATCCGCCCGCTTCCGGCGCGTGGCCCGCGTCCGCCCGCCGCGCGCGGCCGCACCCGGCGCGAGCCCGGCATCCGGCGCGACGCCCACGGCCGGTGCCTCGTCGCCCGCCTCAGCCCGCCGCCTCCTCCAGCATCTCGGTCCAATAGGCGATCCACGCGCGCTCGGACAGGACTCCCGCCCGCAGGGTGAGCCCCGGACCGCGCGCGACGCCCTCGCCCGCGGCCGCTCCGGCCTCGATCAGGCGCTCGTACTCCTCGAGCTTCGCCCGGTGCTGCGGGAGCTGGGTGCGGGCGACGACCGCCGGGTCGGCGCCGAAGAAGACCGCGAGGAGTGCCGGGGTGCGGAGCTCGCCCAGGTCGACGGGCGGGTCGGCGACCCAGGCGTCGAGCGCGGCCACGCCGGCGGGTGTCACCGCGTAGGACTTGCGCCGTCGTCCGCCGGGCTCCTGTTCGACGTCCGCGAGCCCCCGGGCGACGAGCCGGTCCGGCTCGGCGTACAGCTGGGAGTGCGGGACCGACCAGAAGTTGCCGACGCTGCCCGCCACGCCCTGCTTCAGGTCGTAGGGCGTCGCGCGGCCGGCGAAGCGCAGCAGCCCGAGCACGATGACCTGGGCGGGGCTCAGCGGCTCCGGCGGGGGCGTGGAGGCGTCTGGCGGGGGCGTTCCGGGCGTCACGGTTGACAACAGTCCAAAATGGAAGGTACGGTTTGGAGCATCCTGATCGGACGGTCCTGGAACCGTACCGGTCGCCCCCGCGGTCCGCCGGTGCGCGGCCCGACCCCCGATCCCCGAACTCCGGATCCAGGAGCCCCCGTGCCCCCCGCCCCGCAGACCGCCCCCTCGCGACCGACCGCCCCGCCCGCACAGGCGCTCGGCTTCTCGGACCTGACCGAGGAGGTCGTCCTCGACCGCCTCGAGACCACCGGAACCGTCCCGGACTGGCTGACGGGGACCCTGATCCGGACGGGTCCCGCCCGGTGGGACCTGGCCGACGGCTCCGTCTCGCACTGGTTCGACGGTCAGGCCGTGCTGCACCGGTTCTCGTTCGCGGACGGCGCGGTCTCGTACGCCGACCGGCTCCTGCGGGGCCGGGCCGGGACGGCGTACGAGCAGACCGGCCGGCTGGCGTACCGGGAGTTCGCGAGCGACCCATGCCGGACGCGGTTCCAGCGCGTGGCGAGCATGTTCCGTCCCGACCTGTCGGACAACGGCGCCGTCAACGTCGGTCGCCTGGGCGACCGCTGGCTCGCGATGACGGAGACGCCGATGGCGGTCGAGTTCGACCCGCGGACGCTCGAGACGCTCGGCGTGCACCGGCGCGCCCCCGACACGAGCCTCCCGAACGCCCACCCGCACCACGACGACGGGACCGGCGAGATGCTCGACCTCCGGGTCGTCCTCGGGCCCCGCTCCCGGTACGACGTCGTCGCCCGATCCGCCGACGAAGGCGAGCGGCGGATCGGCTCGATCCCGGCGCCCCGTCCCGGCTACCAGCACTCCTTCGGCCTGACGCCGGGCCACGTCGTCGTGTCCGAGAGCCCGTTCGTCGTGTCGCCCCTGCGGCTCGCCACGTCCGGCCGGCCCTTCATCGACAACTACCGCTGGGAGCCCGAGCGCGGGACGCGGCTCTGGGCCGTCGACCGCGCGACGGGCGAGACCCGGGGCCCGTGGACGGCGCCCGCGATGTTCTGCTTCCACCACGTCAACGCCTTCGAGGACGACGGCGCGATCGTCGTGGACCTCCTCGCCTACGAGGACGCGCAGGCGGTGGAGTCGCTGCGGCTGGACCGCCTGCGGGCCGGCGGGGGCCTCGCGCTGCCGACGCTCGAGCGCTACGTGCTGCGGGACGAGGCGCGGGACGTCGTCCCGCGGCGGCTCGCGGACCGGCCCTTCGAGCTTCCTCGGATCGACGGTCGGCATCGCGGTCGGCCCTACGACGTGGTCTTCGGTGCCGGCGACCGCAGCACGCCGGGGTTCTTCGGCGCCGTGACCCGGACCGCGATCTCGGACGGGACGACCGTGGCCTGGGAGGATCCGGACGGCTTCGCCGGGGAGCCGGTGTTCGTCCGTCGTCCCGACGCGACGGCCGAGGGCGACGGGGTCCTGCTGACCGTCGTCCTCGAGCCGGAGCACGCGGCCTCGTCGCTGGTCGTCCTCGACGCGACCGACCTGACGGAGATGGCCCGGGCACGGGTCCCCCACCACGTCCCGTTCGGCTTCCACGGGCAGTTCGCCCGGGACGTCTGACCGCGGTCCCGGAACCGACCGCGGGGCCTCAGCGTCGCCAGCGGCAGTCGGCCGCCGCCAGCGCGCCGGCCAGGAGGACCCGGTAGCCGGCGAACGGCCACAGCGGCAGGCCCTCGAGCGTGCGCCGGGCCATCGGGGCCGCGACGACGCCGGAGAGCGCGCCCGTCGTCGTCACCGCGACGAGCGGGGTCAGGTGCTTCGGGTCGATCGTGCCGTCGCGGAGGCGGATCCCCAGGCGGACGACCTTCAGCGCCGTCGCGCCGCCCACGGCCGGCACCGCGAGCGCCGCGGAGATCTTGCCCGAGGCCTCGCGGGAGAACCCGCGCAGCCGGGCGGCGACCAGCACGGCGCCGCTCCGGGAGATGCCCGGCCAGAGGGCCGCGGCCTGTGCGGTGCCGATCAGGACCGCGTCGACGACCGTCCCGTCCTCCCACGGGCGGCCGGGGCCGTGGGGGGTGCCTGCTGCCGCGACCCGTCCGGTGGTGTCCGACGGACCACCCGAGGCGACACCGTCCCGCACCGCGACGCGGGGGTCGCTCGCGTCGCGGGCCGCGGCGGAGGGCGCCTCGCCCGGCGCAGCGTCGTGGCCCGCCTCGCCCGGGGTGCCCGACCCGCCCACCGACGACGTTCCGCGGGCCACCGGATCGCGCCGCCGACGGTCGATCGCGCCACCCGGCGCCACCGCGTCGGCCACGAGCATCGCCGCGGACCCGGCCACGAGCCCCATCGCGATCGTCCGGTCGCCGCCGAGGTGCCGCTCGATCTGGCGCTCGAGGGTCAGGGCGCCGACGACCGCCGGGACGGAGGCGGCGACGATCCGCAGGCCGGTCAGGGCCGCCAGCCGGGGCTCGCGCAGCACGCCGGCGGTCGCCTTCACGGCCTCGCCCCGAAGGCCGATCGTCAGGCCCAGCAGGGTCCCGGCGTGGGCGCCGACCTCGACGCTCTTGGCGACCTCCGGGTCGGCCGGCCGGCGGCCACGACGCCCCGCGGCGAGGCGCGCGACGAACGCGACGTGCGCCGACGAGGACACGGGGAGTGCCTCGGCCGGCCCGTGGAGCGCGCCGGCGAGGAGCGCGGCCGCGAGGCTGCGGCGCGGGCTGAGCTGCGGGGTCGGCGTCGGCAGGGCGGTCACGGTCCGGCAGGCTACGCCTCCCGCAGGCGGGTGGTCCCGGTGGTCGACGGATCGCGCGTGAAGACCCGGCCCGTACCCTTGACCGATGGCCGTGCCGCTCTTCGACACCGCGACCGCGCTCGCGCCGCTCCGCCGCGAGCTCGACGAGGCGCTCCTGCGGGTCGCGGCCGACGGGCGCTTCGTCCTGGGGCCCGAGACGCAGGCGTTCGAGCGCGAGTTCGCCGACTGGATCGGCGCGGAGCACGCGATCGGCGTCGCCAACGGCACCGAGGCGATCACGATCGCGCTGCGGGCCCTCGGCGTCGGGCCGGGGGACGAGGTCGTCGTGCCGTCGTTCACGTTCTGGGCCAGCGCCGAGGCGATCCCGCCGACCGGGGCCACGCCGGTGTTCTGCGACGTCGACCGCGAGACGATGTGCGTCACCGCCGACACGGTGAGGGCCGCCGTCACGCCGCGGACGAAGGCGGTGATCGCCGTCCACCTGTTCGGGAACGTCGCCCCGATCGACGAGATCCGCGCCGTCACCGGGCTCCCGGTGCTCGAGGACGCCGCGCAGGCCGCCGGGTCGACCCTGACCGAGGACGGCGACCCGACCGGCAGGCACGGCGTCCGCCGCCCGGGCGCGCTGGGCGACGTCGCGACGTTCAGCTTCTACCCGTCGAAGAACCTCGGCGGGTTCGGGGACGGCGGCGCGATCACGACCTCCGACGCCGAGGTCGCCGAGAAGGTCCGCACCCTGCGCTTCCACGGCAGCGCCGACAAGGTCGACTACGCCCTGATCGGCTACAACAGCCGCCTCGACGAGCTCCAGGCCGCCGTCCTCCGGGTCCAGCTCCCGCACCTCGACCGCTGGGCCGGGCACCGCGCCGCGACGCACGTGCGGTACCACCGGGCCGGGCTCGACGAGCTCGTCGAGGTCCCGGTCGCGGCCCCCGGGGCGACGCCGGCGTGGCACATCTACGTCGTCCGGTCCGAGCGGGCGGACGAGCTCGCCGCCGGCCTGAACGAGCGCGGGATCGGCGCCCGCGGCTACTACCGCACCCCCGTGCACCGCCAGCCGCCGATGGCCGCCTTCCAGCCCGACGGCCTCGCGGACCTGCCCGTCACCGACGAGCTCGCGCGCACCCACCTGGCGCTCCCCGTGAGCGCGACGATCACCGAGGAGCAGGTCGGCGAGGTCGTCGCGGCGGTCGGGGCCGTGCTGGCGTGATGCTCCGGCGCGGGACCGAGGGTGCGCCGCCGGTTCCCCGCGCCGGTCGGCCGCGCACCGCGTCGCCGGACCCGGGTGCCGGCACGCGCCCCGACCGGCGGCGACGGGTGCCCGGCGGGCTCGCACTGGGCGCGGCCGTCGCGGTGCTCCTGACCGGCTGCGGCGGCGGAGGTGACGACACGCCGCCGCCGACGACCACGAAGGCCGGCGACCCGGCCCTCGTCGCCCCGGACCCGGCCGCGCCGGGCACCGCGTACCTCGCGCTCGGCGACTCGCTCGCCCAGGGGGTCCAGCGGAAGGCGACGTTCGCGACGAGCCGCGAGGGCTATCCCGACCAGCTCGCGACCGCGCTGGAGGACGCCGGCACGCCCGTGACCCTCAGCCGGATCGGCTGCTCGGGCGCCACCGTCTCCAGCCTGCTGCAGGGGGGCCGGGACTGCACCCCCGCCGCCCCGGTCGCGATGCCGTACGAGAACCGCGACGCCGCGACGAGCCAGCTCGCCTACGCCGAGACGTACCTGAAGGCCCGCGGCGACCGTCCGACCCTCGTGACGATCGACATCGGGGCGAACGACCTGATCGGCTGCGCGGGCATCGACCCGGAGCAGGTCCGCTCCTGCTTCGCGGACGGCCTGCCCCGCGTCCGCACGGAGCTGCGCGAGGTCGCCCGCCGGCTGCGCGACGCGGCCGGCGAGCGGACCGTCCTCGCGGCGATGACCTACTACGACCCCGCCGTCGCACTCGTCCGGCAGCGGCTCGCGAAGCCCGCTGCGCTGGCGTTCCACGAGATCGTGCGGGAGCAGGCGAACCCCACGATCCGGCGGACGTTCGCGGCGGAGGGGTTCGTCGTCGCGCGCGTCGACCGGGCGTTCGGCAGCGACGGCGCCGCCACCGACGAGGCGGTCGACACCACCTGCCGCCTGACCCGGCTCTGCGGCACGGGTCAGGACTTCCACCCCAACGCCGAGGGGTACCGGCGGATCGCCGACGCGTTCCTCGAGGTCGTACGGACGCCGGTGAAGGCCGCGGCGGGCGGGTAGCCCGCGGCGCGCGTCCGTCCGCCCTCGAGATCACCCGCCGCCCACCCGTACCCCTGCCGTCCGCCCGTCCCGCGGCGCGTCCGACCACTCGTACGCCGTGCACGTCCGCCGTGCGAGCCGTCAGGATCGCCGCATGCGTCGTCCCGGACCGTCCCGCCCACCCGCGATGCCATCGTGCCGTCGGTCGGTCGTCGCGGTCACCGCGGCCCTGCTCCTCGGTGCCCCGGCCGACGCCGGGGCGCAGGCGCCCGCGTCGCCCGACGACCCTGCGTCCGCCTCCCCCGTCGACCTCACCGTCCTGACCGGCGGGGACCTGCTCGCCCACCAGCCCGTGTGGGACGCCGCGAAGCGGGCCGGCGGCGGGCGGCGCTACGCGTTCGACGCCCTCCTGCGGCCGATCGCGGCGATCGTCCGCGCCGCAGACGTCGCCGTCTGTCACGCCGAGACGCCGCTGGTGCCGGGCGCGCCGCGCGGCTATCCGAGCTTCCGGACCCCGGTCGGCTTGGCGCTCAGCGTCGAGCGCACGGGGTACGACGTCTGCAGCACGGCCAGCAACCACAGCCTCGATGCGGGTGGCCGGGGCGTGTCGACGACGCTCCGGGCCTTCCGGGGCACGTCGGTGGTGCCGACCGGGACGTCCTCCAGCGCTCGCGACCAGCGGCGGATCCCGATGGTGCGCACCGCGTCGGGGGTGCGGGTCGCGGTGCTCGCCTACACCGAGATGACCAACGGGATCGGCCTGCCGCACCGCTGGAGCGTGAACCTGGCCCGGGCGGGCCGCATCATCTCCGACGCCCGCCGCGCCCACGCCGCGGGGGCCGACGCGGTCGTCGTCACGCTGCACTGGGGCGAGGAGTACCGGACGGCCCCGACCCGGGCCCAGCGCTCCCTCGCGGCGAGGCTCCAGCGGTCGAAGGACATCACCGCGATCGTCGGGCAGCACGCCCACGTACCCCAGCCGATCCGCTTCTCGGGGCGTGTCCCGGTCGTCTACGGCGCGGGGAACCTGCTCTCGAACCAGACCGCGGCGTGCTGCCACCCGGCGTCCCAGGGCGGCTACCTCGCCCGGCTGCGCCTGCGGGCGACGCCGCGTCCCGCAGGCGCGAGCGGGGAGGCCCGCTTCACCGTCCGCGCGACCCGGGTCGAGTACGTCCCGACCTTCGTCTCCCGCCCCGGCTTCCGGGTGGTCCCGGCGTTGCGCAGCAGCGCGTCGGGCGCGCGGGCGTCGGCGCGGAGGACGATCCGGATCGTCGGCCGGTCCGCGCGGGTCCGACCCGTCCCGCGCTGAGGCAGGGCCTCGGAGCTGCGTGCGGTTCGTGGGGCGGGGCGATACCGAGGACCATCGGCCGCCGCGGATCACGAGGCGGGTGCGGTTCGTCAAGTGGGGCGATACCGAGGACCATCGGCCGCGGTCGAGGCCGCCGCCACCACGCCGATGCGCGACCATCCGGGCCGTGCGCGTCTGGATCGACCTCACCAACAGCCCCCACGTCCTGGTCCTGCGCCCGGTGATCGAGGACCTGCGCGCCCGCGGCCACGAGGTCGACGTCACCGCGCGGGACTTCGCGCAGACGCTCGGGCTCTGCGATCGGCTCGGCATCGCGCACACCGCCATCGGGCACCACCGCGGCGAGCGGCTGCCCGACAAGGCGCGCGGGCTCGCGTCGCGGACGACGGCGCTGCTGCGCTGGGCGCGGCGGGTCGGCGGGCATCCCGACGGCTCGCGGCCGTTCGACGTGGCGCTGGGTCACGGCTCCAACGACGTGACGGTCGCCGCTGCGCTCCTCGGGATCCCCTCGGCGACGGCGTTCGACTACGAGTGGGCGACGGTCCAGCACCAGATCAACTGCCACCTGGCGCGCTCGGTCGTCGTCCCCGACGTGATCCCGCCCGAGCGCCTGGCCCCGTACGGCGCGACAGGGAAGATCCGCGCCTACGCGGGGCTCAAGGAGGAGTACTACCTCGCCGACCTCGAGCCCGACACCGCGGTCCTCGACGAGCTCGGGCTCGACGCCGCGCTCCCGCTGGCGGTGGTCCGCACCCCGCCGGAGGTCTCGCTCTACCACCGGTTCCACAACGACCGGTTCGCCGTCGTGCTCGACCGCCTGCGCTCCCAGGGCCAGGTCGTCGTGCTGCCCCGCACCGACGCCCAGCGCGTCGAGCTGCGCGAGGCCGGCGGCTTCGTCATCCCCGAGCGGCCGATCGACGGGCCGTCGTTGGTCGCCCTCGCCGACCTCGTCGTCAGCGCCGGCGGGACGATGAACCGCGAGGCGGTCGCCGTCGGCACGCCCGTCTACACGACGTTCGACGGCAAGCCGGGAGCGGTCGACGACGCCCTGATCGCCGACGGCCGCCTGCGTCGCCTGGAGGACCCGGACGCGGTGGACCTCGTCAAGCGCGCCGCCGGGGACGACGGCGAGTCGGGCCGCATCCGGCGGGACCCGGCGGTCCTGACCGACCTGCTGCTGAGCGCCGCGGACGGGTGAGCGCGGGCGCCCGGCCGCGCCGATGGCCGTCGGGCGCCGTGGGTGAGGCCCGCGCGGGGTGGGGGCGCGCGCGGCGCGACCGTCGATCGCCGAGCGCCGCGCTCTCCCGGGCGCGGGCCGCGGGTCAGACCCCGGCCCAGCCGATCGTCCGCAGGGTGTCGCGCAGGGCGGTGGTGGCGATCGGCGCGAGGGTGGCCGCGACCGCCGAGGCCAGGACCGCGCCGACCATGAAGCGCCACGAGCGCATCGCGGCACCCACGGCGACGATCGCCACGCCGCCCAGGCCCTCGAGGATCGCCATGGTGCGCAGGCCGCCGCCCTCCCAGACCCAGAGCAGGGCGATCGACTCGCCCATCAGGAGGCCGCCGAGGGTGCCGAGCGCCGCACCATGGACCCACGAGCCGGTGAGCCGGCCGGTCGCCGTCGACAGGTGGCGGCCCAGCGCGGTCGTCCAGGCCGCGCCCACCAGGCCCAGCACGCCGCCCACGCCGAGTCCGGCGGTCCCCCAGCCGATCCCGAGCTTCGCGGCGCGGTGCGCGTCGTTGCCGCCACCCCAGTAGGACAGCCCGTAGTAGGCGACGGACCCGGCTCCGACGATGATCGCGCCGGCGACGATGCCGAGGACGAGTCCGCCGACGCCGCGCCGCCAGCCCCCGACCGCCCCACCGAGGAACCCGGCCACCAGCCAGGGCCCGCCGAGGCGGGAGAACTCCCAGGACCCGCGGAACGCCCCGGCGTCCGTGGTCTGGCCCATCCACCCGAGCAGTCCGGCGCCGACCAGGGCCAGCAGCAGGACGAGGACGACCGGCACCCGTCGGCCGCTCCGGGCCGGGGGCGGGGCGGCGGGCAGCGGCGCGTCCGGCCGCGTGCGCGAGGGGCCCCGATCGCGGGCCCGGCTGCCGGGGCCGCCGGGAGCGGACGGCGCCGCGTGCGACGGACGGGCGTCGGCCGCCGGGCGGGGGCGGCGGGGCCCGTCCGGGAACGGCACGGCCACGGCTGCGGCGTCCTGTCCGGTCGATCGCGGCGGCGAGGGCCGTCGCGGACCGCGGGCCACCGCGACGGTAGGGGCGTCGTCGTCGCGGTGCGAACGGGAGACGGTCGTGGGGGCGTCGTCATCGCGATGGCCGGCCGACACGGTGGTGGGGACGTCGTCGGGGTGCGACCACGGGACGTCCGCGGCATGGTCCCCCCGGCGCGAGACGGTCGTCTGCCGGTCGTCGTCGGCTGCGGACGCGGACACCGTCGTCGGGGCCTCGTCCGCGGGCGCGCGCAGGCGGGCGCGTGCACCGGGGCGCGTTCCGGGCCGCCGGCCGCGCTCGACGGGGTGGTCGTGCGACTCCCGGAACCAGTCCGCTCCGGAGACCGCGGTGGCGTCGTCGGCGTCGTCGAACCAGTCGTCGGCCTCGCGCGCGCGAGGCCGACGGTCGTCGGCGGGCGGCGCGTCGCGGACCTCGAACGACCACGGGTCGTCCTCCGGAGCCGGGGTCCGGGGGCGCGACGTGCTGCGACGGGGATCGCGGTCCACGCACCGATGGTGACGGTCCGGGGCACCGCCGTGCGGCAGACGGCGCACACGCCGCGCCGTGCGCCGTGCGCCGTGCGGGATGGCCTGAACGCGACGTGTCCGCAGCGCGGGAGGCCCCGTCGTCACGAGGCGCGCGCGCCGCGGTCGAGGGCCGAGCGCGTCACCCGCGGCCTCCACGTGCTCCACCCCGTGTCAGACTCCCCCGGATGCGCCGTCGCCCCGCCGCGCTGCACTTCCACCGGCTGGCGCCCGTCCAGGTGCTGGTCGACTTCGTGCTGGCCACCGGGGCGTACTGGCTCGCGTTCCGCATGCGGTTCGACCTGAAGCACGTCTCGGAGGCGTCGCCGAAGTACTCGAACCTCTTCGACCACACGTGGTACCTGGTCGCCGGATCGGTGGTCCTGGCGATCTGGGCGTTCGGCGGCTACCACCGGTCGTGGCGGCACACGGACGGCCGCTCGGACTTCCGGACCGGGCAGGGCGTGATCGTCGGCCTGCTCCTGTTCCTCGGCCTCAACGGCATCCTCCAGCCGGCCACGTGGCAGAGCAAGACCGAGGGCGTCACCACGACGTACCCGCCGCCGAGCATCTACGGCCTGGCGATCGTGGCGGGCATCTTCCTGATCATCGGCGCGCGGATCGTCGTCCGGTCGTTCGACGAGCGCCGCCTGCTCCTGGGCTTCTCGCGGCGCAGCGCCGGGAAGACCGCCCTGATCGTCGGCGCCGGCGACGGCGGGCGGCTGGTGCTGAAGGAGATGCTGCGCAACCCGCAGCTCGGCCTGCGGCCCATCGGCTTCGTCGACGACGACGCGGCGAAGCAGCGCACCCGCATCGACGGCGTCCGGGTCCACGGCCGGATCGACGACCTCGAGCGGGTCATCGACGAGGTCGGGCCGAACGAGATCATCATCGCGATCCCCTCCGCCCCCGGCACCCTGCGCGCGAAGGTCCTCCGCGCCGGCCGCAGCCGGGGTGTCCAGGTGCGGACACTGCCGACGGTGTTCGAGCTCCTGCAGGCCGGCAGCGGCCAGGTCGTCCGGCAGGTCCGCGACGTGCGCGTCGAGGACGTCCTCGGGCGCGAGCCCGTGAAGATGGAGCTCGACCGCGTCGGCGCGTACCTCAAGGACGAGGTCGTGATGGTCACCGGTGCCGGCGGTTCGATCGGCTCGGAGCTCTGCCGGCAGATCGCCCGGGTGGGACCGCGGCGGCTCGTGATCCTCGACCACGCCGAGGACAACCTCTTCGCGATCGAGCGCGAGCTGCTCGACGACCGGCAGGTCCCCGAGGGCATGGTCGCGTCGGTGATCGCCGACGTGAAGGAGGGCGACCGCATCCGCGAGGTCCTCGCCGAGCACCGCCCGACGACCGTCTTCCACGCCGCCGCCTACAAGCACGTCGGCCTGATGGAGGCCAACCCGGTCGAGGCGGTCCGCAACAACTCGATCGCCACGCGCTTGATGACCCGGCTGTGCGGCGAGGCGGGGGTCGCGCGGTTCGTCCTCGTCTCCACCGACAAGGCGGTCACCCCCGCCACGGTGATGGGTGCCAGCAAGGCCCTCGCGGAGCTCGCCGTCGAGAGCGCGTCGCAGCGGTGGCCCGAGACCCGGTACTCGTGCGTCCGCTTCGGCAACGTGCTGGGGTCCAGCGGCTCGGTCGTCCCGATCTTCAAGCGACAGATCGCCCGCGGTGGGCCCGTCACCGTCACGGACGCCGCGATGACGCGGTACTTCATGACGATCCCGGAGGCCGTGCAGCTGATCATCCAGGCCGGCTCGCTCGGCACCACCGGCGAGATCCTCGTCCTCGACATGGGCGAGCCCGTCGGGATCATGCAGCTCGCGCACGACATGATCGAGCTGTCCGGCTACAAGCCGGGCGAGGACATCGCGATCGAGGTCATCGGCAAGCGCGCCGGGGAGAAGCTCCACGAGGAGCTCTTCAACCCGTTCGAGACGCCGCGGGAGACCGCCGCGGACCGCATCCACCGCGCGGAGCGGGAGCGCTTCGCCCCCGCGACGGTCGAGGCGATGTTCGACGAGATCGGGCTGCTCGTGCTCGAGGGCGACGCCCACGGCGTGGCCACGAAGGTCGCCGAGCTGCAGCGGGTGCACCGGAGCTCCGAGTCGGCGACGCCGGACCTCGGGGCCGGTGACGATCCTGTGACCCGGACGGTCCCTCCCGCGCCCGAGCCGCCGGTGCACGCCCGGCGGACGGGTGGACTCGAACCGGGCGCGAGCGCCTACACTGGTCCGCTATGACCTTCGAGGTCCCAGCGCTGGCGGCGGGTTTCGCCAGCAAATTCGACGAGATCGGGCCGTACATCGGCTTCGGTTCGCTGGTCGCCGTCGTCGCCATGGCGATCCTCGTGTTCGCGCAGGGACGGGAGCTCCAGCGGCTCCGCGAGTGGGCCGGGAGCTCCCCCGAGCGCCTCGACGCGCTCGAGGAGGAGGTCCGCAACGGCGCGGCCGCGCGGGCCGGCGTGCCGCCCCGTCCTGCCGGCTACGTGGCCCCGGGCGGCGCCACCGCACCCGGGGGCGCCGCCGTCCCCGGCGGTGCCGTCCCGCCCGGCGCCCCGCCCCGGCCCCCCGGCGCGCCGGGGGCACCCGCCCCGGGCGCCCCGGTCGTCGGCGGCGCGGCGG
>NZ_KI912613.1:1296220-1309367 GCF_000519325.1 Patulibacter minatonensis DSM 18081
GCCGCGGCCTCGACCGCCGGCGGACCACGTGCCGCGACGGCCGCGGGCGCCGCCGCGACCGCCCGCGAGCGCGAGCGCACCGAGGGGCCCGACCGCTCGATCGGCCAGATCATCGGCGTCGCCGTCGTCGGCGTGATCGTCCTCGTGGCGCTGCTCTTCGCGCTGGGCGTCATCGGCGGCGGGAGCGACAACACGTCGAGCGAGCCGCCGAGCGGGCAGCAGGGCGGTGCGACGCCGACCACGACGCGCAAGACCGCGCCCCGCTACCCGAAGACCGAGATGACGTCGATCGTCCTCAACGCGTCGGGCCGCGACAAGCTCGCGGGCGACGTCAGCGAGAAGATCGAGAACACGCTCCGCTTCCCGATGGACGAGGCCGCGACGCTCACGATCAACGGCGCGCAGTCCTCGATGCCGAGCACGACGGTGCAGTACCGCGCCGACGGCAGCACCACCGAGAACCGACAGAACCGCGACGCCGCCAAGGACATCGCGGCGTACGTGAAGAAGACGGTCCGCGGCGTCCGGGTCCTGAAGATGACCCCGGACGTCCAGGCCGCCGCCGGCAACGCGCGCGTCGCGGTCGTCATCGGCCAGGACTACGCGGCGAAGGTCCCGGGCGGCACCACCACGTCGCAGGGCTCGACCACGGGGACCGGCAGCACGTCCGGCACCGGCTCGACCGGGGGCACGGGCTCGACCACGACACCGGGCACCGGCGCGGGACAGCTCGCCCCGCAGGACGGCTCGAGCACCGGCACCGGTGGCACGACGTCGGGCGACGGCACCGGCGGGCTCGGGACCCCGTAGGGTCCCGCAGGCGCCGCGCGCGGGGGACCGCGCACGGCCACGCGGCGGGGCGCCGGCCCCGCCCGGAGGACCCGGTCGGCGGCAGGATCCGCCCGCCGGCCGACGAAGCACTGACCGCCGCATGATCCTGCTCGCCCGACACGGACGCACCGCGTACAACGACGAGGGCCGCTTCCAAGGGCGCGGCCCCGTGCCGCTGGACGCGCACGGCCGCGCCGAGGCGTTCGCCCTGGCCGAGCAGCTCGCCGAGCGCGGGGACGTCACCCGGATGGTCTCGAGCCCCCTGACCCGGGCGATGGAGACCGCGGCGATCGTCGCGTCACGGCTCGGGCTGGCGCCGGAGGTCGACCCGCGGCTGGCGGAGACCGACACCGGCGACTGGACCGACAGGACGTACGCCGACGTCATCGCGGCCGAGGGACAGGGCGCCTACGACGCGTTCCGCCGCCTGGAGCCCGACTTCGGCGCCCCGGGCGGCGAGACGTTCGCCGCCCAGCTGGCCCGCATCGTCCCGGCCGTCGAGGACGCCCGCACGGCCGAGCGGGACGGCGACGTCACGCTGCTCGTCTGCCACGGCAACGTCATCCGGCTGCTGATCGGCCACTTCAAGGGCGGCCGGCCCACGCACGCGGACATCGCGAACACGCACCTCGAGGCCCTGTGACGCGCGCCGCCCGGATCCTCTTCGGCCTGCTCGTCGTCGCGACCGTCGGGTCGTTCTTCCTCGCCCAGCGCCTGAAGAACCAGCCGGCCGTGCTGCAGCGCATCGGCATCTCGTCGGCGTTCTCGCCGGACCGCGACGGGCACCGCGACAAGCTCGCGATCCACTTCGTCGTCAAGCGCGGCCAGCCGGTCACCGTGCAGATCGTCGACGACCGCGGGCAGATCGTCCGGACCCTCGCGTCGAACGTGCAGACGCGGTCCTACCGCGACAACCGGTTCGTCTGGGACGGCAAGGACGACGCCGGCCGGGTCGCGCCCGACGGCCGCTACCGCCTGAAGGTCGTCCTCGAGGACGAGGGGCGCAGCATCGTCGCCCAGACCAAGTCGTTCGAGCTGCGGACCGACAAGCCGCGGCCGAGCGTCCAGAACGTCGTCGTGCAGGACGGCACGCCGACGAAGGGCCCGGCGATCCTGCCGACCGTCGACGGCAAGCCGCTGGTCGCCACCCTGCGGTTGCGCGGCTGGGAGTCGACGGCGCGCGTGGTGCGGATGGGCCCGGGCGACCCGAAGGTCGTCCGCGACCTGAAGGTCGTCGTCGACCCGGAGGACCGCGATTCCGCCGGCACCGAGCTGCCGGACGTCAAGGGCGGCCCGCGGGTCCACCGCGCCCGCAAGGGCACCGCCACCTGGGACGGCAGGCTCGAGGACGGCAAGGACGCGCCGCCCGGGAACTACGTGATCCAGGTCTGCGTCCGCGATCGCGCCGGCGTGCTCGGTTGCGGACCGCGCGCGGGGTCCGGCCCGGCGCACCTCCCCGCCACCGAGGACGACGGCCGGCTCCGCGGGCGCGGCGGGATCATCGTGCGCCGCCTCGGCGTGCAGGTCAACCCCGGGCCGATCGTCGCCGGGCACCGCCTGACGTTCTTCGTGGACGCGCGCGGCAGGCGCTACGACTGGGTCCTCCGCCGCGTCGGCACCCGTCGGCCCGTCGACCGCGGCAGCTCGACGAGCAGCACCCTGAAGATGCGCACCGGCTCCGAGCGCGGCGCGCTCTACCGCCTGGCGGTCGCCGTCGGCGGGACCCGCGTCGAGGTCCCCGCGATCTCGAACGACAAGCAGGAGCAGCCCGTCCTGGTCGTCGTCCCCGCGATCACGTGGCAGGGCCAGGAGCCCCTGGACAGCGACGGCGACGGGCTCGTCAACACCCTGAACCGCCCCGAGGAGAGCCCGAACGCCCGGGTCCGCGTGCCGCGCGTCCTCAGCCGCCTGCCGCAGGGCCTGAACTCCGGGACCGCCCCGGTCTTCGCGTGGCTCGCCCGCCACCGCAAGCGCTTCGAGGTCACGTCCGACCTGGCGCTCGCCCGTGGGGACGGCCCGAAGATCGAGGGCCACAAGGGCGTCCTGCTCGTCGGCGAGCACCGCTGGACGACGCCGGCCCTCGCCACGCAGCTGCGCGACTACGTCAAGGGCGGCGGGGTCCTCGCCGGCCTCGACCCGTCGAGCCTGCGCCGGTCGGTCACGCTGAACGGCGCGGACCGGGAGGTCGCGACGCTGCGGTCCCCCGGGCCGTTCACGTCCGAGAACGCGCTGGGCCTCGAGAGCCGCGGCTCCGTCCGCCTCGACGGCCCGCTGCAGAACGACAAGGACGACATCGGCCTGTTCACCGGCGGTGACGGGCGCTTCGACGGCTACCCCGTCGGCTGGCCGCTGGAGCCCCCGAAGGACGCCACCGTCGTCGCGTCGGCGGTCGACAAGGCCGACCACGTCATCATCGCCGCGATCAAGGTCGGCGACGGGTTCGCGATCCGGACCGGCCTGCCGACGTTCGCGTCGCGCCTGGCCACCGACCCGGACACCTCCGAGCTCATGGAGAGCACATGGCGACGACTCTCGCGCTGAGCACCGTCGCCGTCGCGGCGTTCCTCGCCCTGTGGCTGCGGTCGCCGAACGCGCGCGCCGGCACCATGGCGATCGCGCTCGTCGGCGCACCGATCATCCTCGCCGCGCAGGTGTGGGACGCCGGTCCCGTCGAGCGCCTGCGCGACCACCCGCCGGTCCTCGGCGCGCTGATCGTGGCCGGGGCCCTCGTGGTCGTCGCCGCCGCCTGGGCGTTCCGTCGGTGGCCGGTCGCGGTGCCGTTCGCGGCCGCGGTCGCATTGCCGTTCCGCGTCCCGCTGGACCTCGGGGACGGCCAGCCGGTGAACCTGCTGCTGCCGCTCTACCTCGTCACCGGCGCAGCAGCGCTCGCGTGGCTCTGGGACCGCGCGCAGGCCGACCCGGACGAGCCCGGCGGCGACCGGCGCCCCGGCGCGGCCGATCTCGCGCTGCTCCTCTTCGTCGTGCTCTACGCGGTCGAGAGCCTGTGGTCCGACGACCAGAGCAAGGCGGTCGAGCAGGTCGCGTTCTTCTACGTGCCGTTCGCGCTGCTCTACGTCGTGCTGCGCACCGTGCCGTGGACCATGGAGCTCGCCGCGAAGTGCTTCGCCGTCGTCGTCGGGGTGGCGCTCGTCCTGGCCGGCGTCGGCTTCTACGAGGCCGCGACGCACCACGTCCTGCTGAACCCGCGCGTGATCGCGTCCAACCAGATCGACGACGTCTTCCGCGTCAACTCGCTGTTCTTCGACCCGAACATCTACGGGCGCTTCCTGGCGCTGACGATGCTCGGGATCGCCACCTGGATGCTGTGGACGCGGTCGAGTCGGACCGTCGCGATCTCCGGGGTCCTGCTCGCGATCCTCCTCGGCGCGCTGATCACCACCTACTCGCAGACGAGCTTCCTGGCGATGCTGGCCGGGCTCACCGTGCTCGGCGGCCTGCGCTTCGGCCCGTGGAAGGCGTTCGGGTCGCTCGTCGCCGTCGTCCTCGTCGGCGTGGTCTTCGTCGTCGCCGCCCCGGGCGCCCTGAACATCAAGGGCCTCGACGAGGGCGGCGCGGACGACGCGACGTCCGGCCGCGTCACCCTGACCGGCGGCGGGATCGGTCTGTGGGCGGACCACCCGATCGAGGGCGTCGGCTCCGGCGGCTTCGCGGTCGCCTACCGGCGCGCCGAGCGCTCGGGCGAGCGCAAGGCCGTCGACGCGTCGCACACGATCCCGATCACGATCGCCGCCGAGCAGGGCCTGATCGGCTTCGGCGCGTACCTCGTGCTGATCGTCCTGCTCCTGCGCCGCCTGGTCCGCGACGCCGAGGACTCCGCGGCCCGGGCGGCGATCGCGGCGATGACGATCGCCCTGATCGTGCACACGATGGGCTACGCGGCGTTCCTGGAGGACCCCGTGCTCTGGGTGCTCCTCGCGGTCGGCAGCGCGCTGGCCCCCGTCCGGGTCCGCGGTGAGGCCCGCCGGGCGAGGCTGCGACTGCGGAAGGCCCCGCCGCGCGAGCGCCGCCGCCCCGCGACGGACCCCGCGGCGCCGTGACCGACGGGGCGGCGGACGGTCGGGCCGAGGGCGCCGCTCCACGGCCCGGCCGGGAGGCCGGCGCACCCCTCGGGGACGGCGCGCAGGCCGCTCCTTCCGCGCCGGACCCCGGCCGACCCGACCCGTGGATCGCCGACGGCGTCGACGGGCCCGCCGCGCGCGACCCGTACGGCCGCGGGATCGAGTGGGCGATCCTCGCCCTCGGGATCGTCGGGGCGCTGATCGCGTGGGCGGTCTACCCGTCGGCCGGCAACTACGACAGCGTCCTGGACCTCGTCTGGGCGCGCGAGATCCTCGACGGCCACAAGCCCGGCTTCGAGGCGTACGCGGCGTCGACGCCGCACCCGCTGTGGGTGGCTCTGGGCGTCCCGGTCGTGGCGCTCTTCGGCGACGGCGGCGACCGCGTCCTCGTCCTGGTCAGCTCGCTGTCGCTGGCGGTCCTGGCGGCCGGGACGGTCCGGCTGGGTCGGATCGCGGGCGAGGCGGTGGCGCCGCCCGAACGGGCCGTGCGGACCGGTCGGGCGACCGGCGCGGTCGCCGGCCTGCTGGTCCTGTCGAGCTTCGCGTTCGGGCTGCTGGCGGCGAAGGGCTACCTCGACGTGCCGTTCCTGGCGCTCGTCGCCTGGGCGGGCGCCTGGGCGCTCCGCAGCCCGCGGGCGTGGAAGGGCCCGGCGCTGCTGCTCGTCCTCGCGGGCCTGCTGCGCCCCGAGGCCTGGCTGCTCGCCGGCCTGCACTGGCTCTGGTGCACCCTGCCGGGGACGTGGTCGGTGTCCGGGACGGGGCGGCTGCGGGACGTGCTGCCGGGCCGCGCGGACTCCGAGGCGCTGCCGCGGGCCCGCCGCGTGCCGGGCCGCGGCGTCCACCTGGTCGTCGTCCTGGTCGCCCCGGTCCTCTGGGCCCTGATGGACCTCGTCGTCACCGGCGACCCGGCGCACTCGCTGAGCGCGACCAGCACCCTGGCGGACGAGCTCGGCCGCGACCGTGGCCTGGCGAAGGCCCCGCGCCTCCTCGCTTCGCAGCTCGTCGACCAGTCGCGCCCCCCGGTCTTCGTCGCGGGTCTCGCGGGTCTGGCGGTGCTGCTGCTCGCGGCACGGGTCGGCCTGCGGACCCCCTCGCGCCGGGTCCGGACGGTGCTCGTCGCGCTGCTGCTCGCGGGCGTCGCGACGTTCCTCGCCGCGGGCGTCGGCGGCCTGTCGCTGATCCCGCGCTACCTCAGCGTCCCGGTCGTCGCGCTGACGGTGCTCGCCGCGCTCGCCGCGACGGGGTGGCTGGCGCTGCCGGGGAAGGGCGAGGGCGGGGCGGTCGTCGGCGTGCCGGCGCCGGGCACCGCGGACGAGGCGGAGGGTCCGTCGGCGGGTGCGGGCGAGGGCCGGGCGGCGCCGGGCGGCGGGACCGCCGTCGGCCCCGCGCCCGACCGGCTGCAGCGGATCCGCACGGCCTGGGCGGTCGTCGTCGTGGCGGGAGCGGTCCTCGGCGTCGGCGCGTACCTGACCGTCAAGCGCGACTCCGTCGAGAACCTCGGCTCCGAGCTGCGCTTCCTCTCCGACGCCCGGTCCGACGTCCACGACCTGATCGACGACCCGGCCGTCCGTCGCGGCGCGCGCTGCGGGCCGATCTCGCTGCCGACCTACCGGCTCGTCCCCGAGATCCGCCTGCAGCTCGACGTGTCGGGCCGGAGGGTCCTCGCGCGCTCCGACCCGCGGGCCCGCCGCCTCGGTGCGTTCTCGCGCGGCGTGGCGATCACGGTCGACGAGGACGCCGCCGGCGGCAAGTGGCGTCGCCGCTACGCCCAGGCCGACGGCGTCCCCCGCACGACGAAGCCGGCACCCCCGGGCTTCCGGCAGGTCGCGCGGTCCGGCGCGTTCGTCGCGTCGGTGCGCTGCGGCTGACGGTCCGTGCCACGCGCTGCTCAGGGCCGCCCGAACCAGCGCTCCAGGGCCCGGATGAGGGCCGGCCCCGCGACGTCCGCCGGCGCGTCCACGTCCGTCGCCCACGCCACGTGGGCGTCGGGGCGGATCAGGAGGGCGTCGGCGGGGCGTTCGTCCGTGTCGGCGCGGCGGAGGTCGACGCGCTCGCGCCACGGCTCCGCGACCTCGAGGAGCTCCGGCCGGTCGGCGAGCACGAGGAGGACCGGCCGGGCCGTCTGGAGGTACGCGCCGACGCTGGTCGGGCCCGCGTCGGTCCGGAGCGGCAGGTCGGGGACGAACCTCCCGGCGAGGGGGTGGCGGTCGTCGTCCGGCCCGACCGCGTGGCCCGCACCGCCGGGTGCCGTTCGACCGCCCGCCCCGCCCACCACGCCCGTGGGCTCCGGGTACCGCACGTCCGCCCCGGAGATCAGCGCCGCCAGCCGGCGCTGCGGCTGCTCGTCCTGCAGGAGCTCCTGGAAGACCGCCCGGAGAGCGTCCGCGGCCTCGTCGTGCCCGCGCCGCAGGGCGACCTGGGCCCGGGTCTGGAGCAGCGCGCGGCCCCCCGCCAGGTGGCGCTCGTCGTGGTAGCCGTCGAGCAGCCCGTCGGGCGCCCACCCGTGGATCTCGGCGGCGAGCCGCCACGCGAGGTGCACCGCGTCGAGCATCCCGACGCTCCGCGCGATGCCGGTCGCCGGGAGGACGTGCGCGGCGTCGCCCGCGAGGAGGATCCGGCCCGCGCGGTAGTGCTTGGCCTGCCGGGCGGAGTGCTGGTACCGCGACAGGCGCCGCGGCTCGCCCAGCGGGACGTCGTGTCCGAGCACCCGGCGGATGCTCTCGCCGAGGTCCTCCATCGTGGCCGGCGGCTCCTCGCGCCACGGCACGGGCTCGGCCGGGCCGTCCTCGATCGTCTGGACCATCAGGGTCCCCGGGCTCATCGAGCCCATCGCGAAGACGCCGTGCTCCGTGCGCGTGAAGCCCGCCGCCACGCGCCTGGTCGTCGTGGGGCCGTCCGGCGTGGCGTCGCCGCTCGCCGCGGCGCCCCCGTCCGCCGCCGCGCCTTCGTCCCGAACCTCGAGGTCCCCGTTCTCGAGCACCGTCACCGACCCGTGGACGGCGACCTCGGCCAGGCGGTTGACCTCCGGATACGTGACGCCCGGGAACGCGATGCCGGCCATGTCGCGGATGCGGCTGTAGGCGCCGTCGCAGCCGACGAGGAAGCGGGCCCGCAGCCGTACCGGACCGTCCGGGCCCTCGACCTCGGCCGTCACGCCGTCGTCGTCCTGCTGCACCCCGACCACGCGGTGGCCGTACCGGATGTCGGCGCCGAGCTCGATGGCGTCCAGCTCGAGCACCCGGTCGACGGAGGGGTGCTCGAGCTTGATCCCCGTCAGCGGGGGATCGGTCAGCCCGGTGAGGTCGACGTGGACGCCGCCGAACGGGTAGATCGGCGTCGGGTCCGCGTCGACGGCCACCGAGGCGAACTTCTCGAAGAGCCCGCGGTAGCGCAGCAGCTCGATGATCTGCCCGCCCAGGCCGTTGGCGTTCGGGGTGTGCCCGAGCTGCGGGTTCCGCTCCAGCACCAGCGGCCGCACGCCGCCCAGTCGCAGCTCCGCGGCCAGCATCAGGCCGGCCGGGCCGCCTCCCACGATGATCACGTCGGGTTCCATACGCGTCCTCCAGATCCGTCGGTCGTCGACTTCGATCGGCGAGTATGGGGGACCCGTCAGCGCCTCATGAGCTTTTCGTTTGCGCTATACCTTGGAACAGGCAGAGGGTGGGTCCGTCCCCTCTGCGAGGGCGTGAGGTGACCGCCGCAGGCCCCGCCGACGGAGCTCGGCTCTCAGAGGCCGAGCACCAGATCGGCGACGGCGGCCGGCTGCGACAGGAACGGGTGGTGCCCGGCGTCGAGCTCCACGACGCGGCCGGCCCGGCCCGCGAACGAGCGCTGCGCCGCCGCCGGCGTCCCGCGGTCGTCGGCGCACACGAGGTACGTCGAGGGCACGTCGTGCCACGCCGCGACCTGCACCGGCTGCCCCAGGACCGCGATGCTCTGTCGGGCGGTCCGGTGCAGCGCCGCTCGCTGGATCCCGGCGTCGCAGTCCTGGAGGAACGTGCCGGCCAGGTGCTCGGGGCGGACGGTGAAGGTCCCGCCCTCCGGGTCGACGTCGAGGAACGGCGCGGGCTCCTCGCTCCCGAACGTGGAGAGGCTCTCGCCGGGCTCCGGCAGGTAGCTCGACACGAGCAGCAGGTGCGCGACGGCGCCGAGTCCGGCCGCGGCCTCCGCGGTCACGATCCCGCCGTAGCTGTGGGCCACGACGACGGTCGGCTCGTCGGTCGCCGTCAGGACGTCCCGCACCGCGGCGACGTCCTCGGCCAGGCCGGGGCCCGTCCCGTCGACCGGGAGACCCGTCTCGCCGCAGCTCGGCAGCGCGGGCGCGACGCTCGCGACGCCCCGCCCGGCCAGCAGGTCCGCCGTCGGGTGCCACCACCACGCGCCGTCCCGGACGCACGCCCCGTGCACGAACACGACCCTCATCGGTGCCCCCGTCCCGTCGGTGCCCGGACGACCGCGCCCGGCCGCATGGACCTTCAGCCGCCCGTGGTCAGCACCACGCGGAAGCGCGCGTCGCCGCTCATCATCCGCGCGTAGCCCTCGGCCGCCTGCTCGAGCGGGTAGGTCTCGATCGTCGGGCGGACGTCCTGCAGGGCGGAGAAGCGCATCGTGTCCTCGGAGTCCTTCGAGGTGCCCGACGCATGGCCGACGACGCCGGTCGAGCCCGGGATCAGGGCGAACGGCGGGATCTGCATCGGGTCGGCCGAGGCGCCGACGACGACCATCCGGCCGCGCGGGCGCAGGCCGCCGACGGCCGCGCTCATGGCGTCGGGGGCGGTCACCGTCGCGAGGATGGTCTGCGCGCCGCCCAGGGCCTGCAGCGCCTCGGCGACGTCGCCGGCGGTCGAGTCGATGTAGTGGTGCGCGCCGAGGTCCTTCGCGCGCTGCTCCTTGTCGGTGCCGCGGGCGATCGCGACGGTCTCGAAGCCCATGCGCCGCGCGTACTGCACGCCGAGGTGGCCGAGGCCGCCGATGCCGAGGATCGCGACGAGGTCGCCCGGGCGGGCACCGCTCTCGCGCAGGGAGTTGAAGGTCGTGATGCCGGCGCAGAGCAGCGGCGCGGCGTCCTCCGCGGAGAGCTCGTCCGGGATCGACGCCAGCGCGGACTGCGGGACGATCACGTGGTCGGCGTAGCCGCCGTCGTAGGCGATGCCGGGGACCAGGCCGTTCTCGCAGCTGATGAGGTCGCCGCGACGACACTCGTCGCAGTGGCCGCAGTTCCCGCCGAACCAGCCGACGCCGACGCGCTGGCCGGCCGCCCACGGGTCGACGCCCTCGCCGACCGCCTCGATCGTGCCGGCGATCTCGTGGCCCGGCACCCGCGGGTACTCGATCCCGGGCATGTGGCCCTCGACCGTGAACGCGTCGGAGTGGCAGACCCCGCAGGCCTCCACCCGGACGCGGACCTCGCCCCGACCCGGCTCCCGGAGCTCCCGCTCCACGAGCTCGAGGCCCTTCCCGGGCTCCGTGACCTGCACCGCGCGCGTCGTCGTCATGGTGCACAGGCAATCAGGTCGGACTCCGGACGTGGAGCGGCAGGGGCGACCGAGGGTGCGCGCCACCGTAGGTCCCGCAGACCCACCCACGGGGTCGTCGGCGGGCCGTCCGGGGCGCATACTCGGGGAGATGCCCGCGAACGACGAGCTCCGGCAGTTCCTCCGCACCCGGCGCGGGCGGGTCGACCCGGCGGACGTCGGGCTGCCGCCGGGGGACGGTCCGCGGCGCGTCCCCGGCCTGCGCCGCGAGGAGCTCGCGCGGTTGGCGGGCGTCAGCGTCGACTACTACGTGCGGCTCGAGCAGGGCCGGGCGACCGGTGCGTCGGAGGACGTCCTCGACGCCGTCGCGCGAGCGCTGCAGCTCGACGACGACGAGCGCACGCACCTCTTCGACCTGGCGCGGCCCACCCGGACGCGGCGCAAGGCGCGGACGGCGCGACCCCAGCGGGTCCGCCCGGGGGTCCTCGTGCTGCTCGAGAACCTGCCGACTCCGGCGTTCGTCCTGGGTCGGCGGCTCGACGTCCTGGCGACCAATCGGATGGCCCGCGCGCTCCTGTGCGACTTCGACGCGCGGCCGGTCAAGGACCGCAACCACGCGCGCTGGGTCTTCCTCGATCCCGCGGCGCGCGAGCTGTACGTGGACTGGGAGGCCATCGCTCGCGACAACGTCGCGAACCTGCGGATGGACGCCGGGCGCCATCCCGACGACCCGGAGCTCTCTGCCCTGGTCGGCGAACTCAGCGTCAAGAGTCCCGAGTTCGCCGGCTGGTGGGCCGACCACGACGTCCTCCGCCGCACCCACGGCACGAAGCGGTACCACCACCCGATCGTGGGTGAGATGACCGTCGGGTACGAGGCGCTGCCGCTCCCGGACGACCCCGAGCAGACGCTCTTCGTCTACACGGTGGAGCCCCGCAGCACGTCGGCGCAGGCGATGGAGCTGCTGGCGAGCTGGACGCTGGAGACGTCGGCCGAGGCGCAGGACCGGCAGGAGACCTGAGCGCTCAGCCGTCCGCCCGCCACCGCGCCGCCAGCGCCGTGCGCGACCGGACGCCGAGCTTGCGGTACGCCTGGCGCAGGTGGTGCTCGACCGTGCGCGGCGACAGGTGCAGGGCGGCGGCGACCTCGCGGTTCGTGCGGCCCTCGACGACGAGCTCGCAGACGTCGCGCTCGCGGGCGGTGAGGTCCGCGGCGCCGCCGGGCTCGTGGGTGCCGGCGTCCTGCAGCCGACCGCCGCAGGCGTCGAGCTCGGCCCGGGCACGGCGTTCCCACGGGACGGCGCGCATCCCCTGGAACGCCTCCGCCGCCTGGGCGAGCGGCGCCCGCGCGTCGCTGCGCCGGCGGGCACGGCGGAGGCGCTCGCCGACCACCAGGCGCGTCCGTGCGACGTCGAACGGGGACGGCAGCCGCTCGGCGGTCTGCAGGGCGTCGGCGGCGGTGGCGTCGAGGTCCGCGTCGTCGGCGAGCAGCAGTCGGACGCGCGCGGCGCCCGCCAGCGCCCAGGGGCCGCCGCCGTCGCGGGCCGCGAGCTCGACGAGCGCCGCGACCCGCTCGGCGCGGTCGGTGCGCCCGTCGGCGAGGAGCGCCTCGACGAGGTCCGGTGCGGTCGCGACGAAGCCCGGGTCGGTGGTGCCCTGGTTCGCGCTGCGGCGGTGGCTGCGCTCGAGGTGCGTCGCGGCGTCGGTCGGACGGCCCGCGGAGAGGTGCAGCAGGCCGAGCGCAGACGACGAGTACGCGTCGACCTGTCCGAGGTCGTGCCGGGCGCCGACGGCGGCGGACCGCTCGGCGTAGGTGCGGGCGAGCTCCTCGTCGCCGCGGACCGCGTGGACCCAGGCGGCGGTCGCGCAGGCCAGCGCGACGGCGAAGCCGCTGTCGGTGGCGTCGGCGAGTCCGATCACCTCCTCGGCGTGCTCGAGCGCGCGGTCCCACGCCCCGAGCCGCAGGTCGAGCGGGCCGCGCGTGGCGAGCGGCAGCGCGAGCGGCCCGACGGCCCCGGCCTCGCGGGCCGCGGTCACGCAGCGCCAGAGCAGCGCGTCGGCGTCGTCGAGCTCCTCCAGCCACGTGAGACCGAACGCGGTGATCGACAGGATCTCGTGGCCCTCGCCGCACGGGTCGAGGTGGTCGAGGACCGGCTTGGCGGCGCGGAGCAGCTCGCGTGCGCGGTCGTGGCGGCCGGTCGCGGTCAGGGCCAGCGCCTCCATGATGCCCGGCACCGCCTGGGCGTCGGGTGGCAGGAGCGCCGCCGCGTCGCGGGCGAGCTCGGCCAACCGGGCGACGGAGCCGCTGGCCAGGAGCGCCGCGCCGGCGCGGATCAGGAGCAGCGCGGCCCGGAACGGCTCGGTCTCCTGCGCGCGGCGGGCCTCGCCCTCGAAGACGGACGCGGCCTCGCGCGGGCGCCCCTCCTGCAGGAGGGCGGTGCCGCGCTGCTCGACCGCCTGCGCCCGGAGCGCGGGGTCGTCGGTCTCCTCGAGCAGCCCGTCGACGAGCCGGAGCGCCCACGCGGGGCGGCTCGCGTGCCCGGCGGCGACGGCGGCGGCCAGCGTCCGCCGGCCGCGTGCGGCGTCGTCGACGGAGAGGTCCGCGGCGCGCTCGAGCGCCCGGGCCGCGACGCCCGGCGCGCCGCGGGAGCGCGCGTCGGCGGCGAGCTCCTCCAGCGCGTCGGCGACGTCGGCGTCGGGGTGGGTCGTCGCCGCCGCCCGGTGCCACGCTCGCGCGCGCCCGGGGACGGCGTCGGCCAGCGCC
>NZ_KI912613.1:1309467-1321560 GCF_000519325.1 Patulibacter minatonensis DSM 18081
CCCGGGGACGGCGTCGGCCAGCGCCGCGTGCGCCCGGCGGCGGTCGGCGGGCGCCGCGAACCGCAGCACGCCCTGGCGCATCAGGGGGTGCACGAACCGGACGTGGCCGGGCGTCAGCGTCACGAGGCCGGCCTCCTCGGCGGGGGCCAGGACCTCGTCGAGCACGGCGGGCGTCGGCGTGCGGTCGTCCTCGTCCGGTCGGGCGGCGATCGCGGTCGCCCCGGCGTCCGTCGACGCGGCTCCGCCGTGTCCGATGCCCGTCGCGACGGCGTCGGCGATCGGCCCCGCGGCGCTCGTCGTCGCGCACGCCGTGACCAGCAGCGCGTGCTGCGCGTCGTCCGGCAACGCGGAGCACCGGCGGCCGTAGGTCTGCTCGAGCCGCGCGCCCACCGGCAGCGGGTCCGGCAGCGGGGCGCGGCCCTCGCGCTCCGCGGGCGACAGGGCGCCGCTGCCTTCCGTCAGGGCGAGCGGGTTGCCGCCGAGCTCCGCGGCGACGGCCCGCGCGACCGCGGGCCCGCACCCGTGCGCGACGAGCAGCTCGCGGGACTCGGCCGGGTCGAGATCTCCGAGCGTGAGCCGCGGGATGCTCTCGAGCTCCGCCAGCGCGTCGCCCTCCGGCCGGCTCGCCAGGACGACGGCGACCGCGCGGAGCCCGGCGCGGCGCGCGAGGAAGCCGATCGCCGGGAGCGACGCGAGGTCGAGGGCGTGCGCGTCGTCCACCAGGACGAGCTGGGGGCGCTCCCGCGAGGCGTGGTCGAGCAGGCCGACGACGGCGCGGAGGATCGACAGCGCCCCGGGCTCGAGGTCGCCCTCCCCGTCGAGGGCGCGGTGCAGGGCGGTGCGCTCGGTCTCCGGCAGCGCGCGGTCGGTGGCCAGGAGCGGCGAGACGATGTCGGCGAGGGCCGCGAAGGCGAGCGGGTGCTCCGCCTGGACGGGGGCGGCGCGGTGGACGTCGACGAGCCCCTGGGCGTCGTCCCGCAGTGCGTCGAGGAGGCGGCTCTTGCCGGCACCGGGCGGCCCGACGACGCAGAGCGCCCCGCCCCGGCCGTCCTCGAGGGCGCGGAGCAGCGACGCGAGCCGCTCCCGTTCGGGCCGGCGCCCGATCAGCCCCGTCGCTGATTGCACGCGGGCAGCGTACCCGGCCTGGGCCGAACGGCCCAAATGCGGCGCGTATCGGTGGTTTCACCGATGCGGACCGAGCGGCCCCGCGCCACGATCGACAGCGTGATTCCCCGTTCACGAGCGTTCAAGCTCGCCCTCCCCGTCCTGGCGGCCGCCGCACTCGCCGTCTCCTCGACCGCCGACGCGTCGTCCGTGGTCTACGTGCAGGGGAACGAGGTGTGGCAGTCGCAGCTCGACGGCTCGAACAAGCGGAGACTCTCCGCGGGCGAGGGCGACTGGCGCCAGGTCGCGGCCTCGGACTCCGGCCGGATCATCGGGATCCGCCTGGAGGCCGGCAAGATCTCGCAGCTCACGAACTACGCGATCTGGGAGCCGTCGGGCGCGGTCTACAAGCAGGGGGCGCTCGGACACGACCCGACGGGGTCGCTCGCGATGCCGCTCAGTCTGGACCTCACCGCGAACGGCGAGCTGGCGGTCTACGGCTTCTCGAACCTCACGGGGCTCTTCCCGAACCAGAACCTCGAGACGGGCACCTACGCATCGCCCGCGGCGAACACCTCGGGCGCCCAGCCGCTGAAGATCCCGGGCAGGACCTGGCCGACGATGGGTCCCGGGGACAAGATCGTCGCCGCGACGGGCCAGCAGGTCTGGGTCCAGGGGGCCGACATCATGACCTTCAACCCGTGGCCGGGTCTCGACCTCAGCGCGAACACGCTGGCGCCCGGCATCGTCGGCGACCTCACGCGCACCGACGTCGCGGCCGACGGGAAGTCCATCCTGATCGACCTGCAGAAGTACAACGGCGGCGAGAAGACGCACGCGCGCGTGGCGTACGTGCGCGTCGCGGGGCTCGGCGGGGCGGTCGACCCGGCGAACGACTGCTTCCTGCCGTCCGCCGGGCTGGCGTCCGACGGGTCGCTCTCGGCCGACGGCTCGAGCGTGGCGTGGGCGGACAGCGAGGGCGTGAAGGTCGCCGGGAAGCCGTCGGGCAACGGCGACGTCTGCGCGGTCGCGTCGCCGCCGGTGCTCCTGGCGGCCGGCGCGAAGTTCCCGTCGATCAGCCCCGTCGACGTGCCGGTGACGCCGGTGCCGGGCGGCGGTGGCGGAGGCGGCGGGACGGGCGGCACCGGCGGTGGTGGGACGGGCGGTGGCGGCACCGGTGGCGGCGGTGGTGGCGGCGGCTCGACCACGACGCCGAAGATCACCGCGAAGCTCCCCGGCAAGGTGACCGCGAAGGCGCTGTCGAAGGGCGTCACGCTGACGGTCACGGCCCCGGCGACGGGCAGGGTCTCCCTGACCGGCAAGGTTCCGGGGAAGAAGGCCGGCAAGAAGAAGAACACGCCGACCACGGTCGCCACGGGCTCGGCCACCGCGAAGAAGGCCGGGGCCGTGAAGGTCAAGCTGCGGCTCGTCGCCTCACAACGGAAGCGCGCCTCGAAGCTCCGTGGCGCGACGCTCAGCGTGAAGGTCACGCAGGGCAAGGCGACGTCGACCGTGAAGGTGAAGCTGAAGTAGGGCGGCGGCGCGGCGGCGCGCGGGACACCCGGGTCGGTCAGCCTGCGTCGAGCCTAAGCGCCGTCAGCCGCTCGCGCAGCGGGGCGTTCTGGTGCGCCGCGGTCTGGTCGAGCGCCCAGGCGCGCAGGTCGGCGTCCGGCGCCGAGCGCCCGCCGGCCTCGGCCGCGACCGCGGCGGCGAACGCGTCGTGGTCGGCCGCCACGACGATCGCCGGGTCCCACGTGCGGACGCCCGCGAGGTCGGGGACGACGGTCCGGCGGCCGAGCCGCGCGGCCTTGAGGATCCGGTACGGCAGGCCGGCGTCGTTGAAGTCGTCGCGCCGGAAGGGCAGGATCCCGACGTCCGAGAGGCGCAGGAGCTGCGCGGCGGCGTCGTCGGGGAGCGACCCGAGGAAGACGAACGGCGCGTGCTCGCGGCACCACGCGAAGTCCGCGTCGCCCGCGGCCTCGTCCTCGTGCAGCTCGCCGACGAGCAGGAGCTGCAGGTGCGGCAGCCGCTCGCCGAGGCCCCGGAGGAGCGCCCAGTCGGTGCGCCGGCCGAGGTGGCCGAGCGAGAAGCCGACGACCTCGACCGTCGGGTCCGGTGCCGGGAAGCCGTCCGCCGCCAGCGGGCTGAGCACCGTCGGGCGACCCTCGTCCTTCGCGAGCTCCTCGAGCCTCCCCGACGACGCGACGACCAGCGATGCGGCCTGCGCGGCCCGGCGGTGCAGCGCGGTCAGCCGGGCGCGGCGGGCCTCGTCGGCGTCGCCGGCGGCCTCGTAGCGGTCCCAGCGCCAGTACCAGAGCTCGGCGCCCGTCCGGGCCCGCAGCGCAGCGGCCACGGGTTCCTGCGTCGCGTGGAACAGGACGATCACGCGGGGGTCGCGCCCGTCGGCGTTCAGGCCCTTGAGCAGCGACGCGGCCTGCCGCGCGGCGACGGTCCCGACGGCCTTCTCCGGCAGCCGGAGCGCGGCCCCGTACCCGGGCCGCGGCGGCCCGACCGCGACGACGTCGTCCCCCCGCAGCAGGTCCTCGGCCTGGTCGCGCAGGATGAACTGTTGCAGCGGCCGCGGGAGCAGCAGCACGCAGGTCGGGCGCAGGTCGTCGCTCACGGGCGGGAGCCTATGGGACGGGTGGTCGGCGGCCCGCGCGATCCGGTGCCCTCTACGATCGACGGCCGATGGCGCCGCACCCGCTCCGTCGCCTCGCGGCGTCCGGCATGGCCTACCAGTCGGCGGGTCTCGTGGCCGGCGTGCTGGCGATCGTCACGCTGCCGCTCTACACGCGGCACCTGACGCGGGACGAGCTCGGTGCGGCGGAGACGCTGCTGACCTGGATCATCCTGGCGTCGATCCTGCTCCGGGCCGGGCTGCAGGAGGCGCTGCTCCGCCACTGGTTCCACGACGACGATCCCGACCGCCGGGCCCGCCTGGCGCGGCGGGTCACCGGGTGGGTGCTCCTGACGTCGACCGTGCTGTCGGTCGTGGTGCTGGTGCTCGCCGAACCACTCTCGCGGCTGGTCCTCGGGGAGTCGCTGCCCGGCCCGATCCGCGCGACGGCGCTGGGGATCTGGGCGTTCACGAACCTCGAGATCCTGAACGCGCTGCTCCGCGCGCAGGAGGCCCGCCGCACGTACCTCGTCTCGGCGCTCTGCAACGTCGCGCTGACGGTCGGCACGACGATCGTCCTCGTGGTCGTGCTCGACCAGGGCGCGTCGGGCTACCTGCTCGGCAACTACGCGGCGTCGACCGCGGTGCTCGCGGGACTGTGGTGGTCGCAGCGGGGGCTGCTGGGGCGGCGGACGACCGGTGCGGGCGGACGGAGTTCCGGGGTCGACGCCGGTCGCGTCGACGGCGCCGGGGGGGACGGCGATGCGCCGCGCGGGTCGGACTCCGACTCCGCATCCACCGAGGACCGCGACTCCCTCCGGTCGCTCCTGCGCTTCGGCCTTCCGACCGTCCCGCCCGAGGCAGCGGTCTTCGCGCTGAACCTCATCGACCGGCAGTGGCTCGTGCACAGCGACGGGCTGGCGGAGAACGGGGTCTACTCGGCGGCCGGGAAGCTCGCGACGCTGGTGATCGTCGTCGCCCGGGCGTTCCAGGCCGCGTGGCCGCCGCTGGCCTACGAGCTCTCCGACGAGGAGGCCCCGCGGACGTACGCGAACGTCGTCCGGGCGTACGTCCTCGTGCTGGGCTGGATGATCGTCGGGCTGGTGCTCCTGCGGTTCCAGGTGACGGACCTGCTGCTCGGCCCGGAGTTCGCGTCGGCCGCCGGCGCGCTGCCGTGGCTGGCCCTCGGCTGGGCGCTCTGGGGTCTCACCTGGGTGTTCACGACGATCGCCGGCCGGCACCACGCGACCGGCCGGACGCTGCCGTCGGCGCTGCTCGGCCTGGCGGTCAACGTCGCGGCGCTGGCGGTGCTCGTCCCGCCGCTGGGCGCGACGGGTGCGGCGATCGCCCTCGTGGCCGCCTACGTCGTCGCGCTCGGCTCCGCGCACCTGCGCACCCGGCGCCTGATGCACGTGCCGTTCGAGTGGGGCCGGCTCGCCGCGGCGGTCGTCGCCCTGACCGTCCTCGGCGCCGGACTGGACTGGGTCGCAGCACCGGACGGGGCCGGCGGGATCCTGCTGCGCCTCGCCGGATGCGCCGCGGCGCCCGCGCTGCTGCTCGCGGTCGGGGCGGTCAAGCCGTCCGAGGCGCAGCTCGTCCGGCGGGCGATCGCGTCGCGGCTGCCGGGGCGGTGAGGGCGGGTAGCCGGGGCGGCCCGTGTTCGAGGTGGCGGTGGTGGCGGGGTCGGTGGTCCTCTGTCGCGTGGGGCTTGACGAATGCGACCCGGCCTCGGCCGGCCGCGGGGTCGGTGGTCCTCTGTCGCGTGGGGCTTGACGAATGCGACCCGGCCTCGGCCGGCCGCGGGGTCGGTGGTCCCCTGTCGCGTGGGGCTTGACGAACCTCCCCCCGCTTTCCTCCGCTGCGCCGGCCGCGTCGACCGGCCGGCTTCGCCCCGCCCGCCCGCCGCACTCCCCTCCACCGACCACCTCGCCGCCCTGCGACGTCCGGCCCGCCCGGCGCCGTCCGCCCCGCCCGGCTCCCACCCCGCGCACGCCGTCCACGGGTCCGCCCCGAACCTCAGGATTCCGTGAGGGTCCTGCGCTAGCCTCGATCTCCCCCATGAGCCAGAAGAAGCGCAAGCCGAAGCCCAAGCGTTCAGGCAACCCCGGGCACAAGCGCGCGGTGGTCGCCGCGCCCGCCACCGAGGTCACGTTCGACCGGATAGGGAAGCCCGAGATCGACCGGATCCTCCGCGAGCAGGTCGGCATGACGCTGGCGCTCGCCGTGGAGCGGTCGTCGGTCGCCAGCGTTCAAGGGTTCGTCGACGAGCTAGAGCACGAGGACGACGCCGTGATGGCGGTCCAGGCGCTCGAGGCGGAGCTCGGGATCGAGGCCGGCGTCGACGAGCTCCCGGAGCTCGACCTCGAGCAGGACCTCCGGCTGCTGCGCGCCGACATCGACCAGCAGGCCCAGATCTCGGAGGTCGACAAGCGCCTCCTGACGATCACCCGCGAGGCGATGGTCTTCCTCGAGCGCCGCGCCGTGCGGGCCGAGAAGGAGCTCGAGCAGGCGGTCCGGAAGACCGAGAAGGCCGAGCAGCAGGCCGCCCGGCACGAGCGCCGCGCGGAGGAGCGCGTCGAGGAGGCCCAGGAGCTGCGCGGGAAGGCCGAGGCCGCCGACGCCGAGATCGCCGAGCTGCAGGCCCGGCTGAAGAAGGCGCAGGCGAAGGGCGAGCGCCTGGAGCACGAGCTCGAGGACGTCCCCGACGCGCCTGTCGGCGGGGCGGACGCCCAGGGCACGATCGCCGACCTGCGCAAGCAGCTGAAGCAGCGCGAGGAGCTCCTGATCGAGGCGCACGCGGAGCACGAGCGGCTCGAGGTGTCGCTCGACGTCGCGCGCAACGAGATGATCCGCCTGCACCGCGAGGTCGAGGGGACCACCGCCGACACGGTCGCGGCCGAGGAGGCCCTGCCCGAGGTCGAGACCGTCCTCGAGGCCGTCGAGGTCGCGAAGAAGCTCTGCAAGCACCTCGTCTTCACCGAGCGGGCGCTGGAGACCGCCGAGGACAGCCCGTTCTGGCGGCCCGACATGGTGCTGCAGGACCTCATCAAGCTCGACCAGGTCGCCGAGGCCTACGAGCGCCCCGAGGGCATCGGCCAGCCGGTCGGCCAGTTCGCCCAGGACCTCGGCCTGGACTGGCGTTCCGGGGTCGGGGAGGTCTGGTACGGGATCCACCCGAACGACTACCACTTCAGCCACGACGGGCACACGCTCCGGGTGGCCGAGCACGTCCGGGTCGCCAACGGCTCCGGCGCCCAGCGCTGCGCCCGCGTCTACTGCGCGTTCCACCCGGGCGGCGACGGCGACGACGACCTGCCGCGCGGCGTCTACGTGGGCCCGGTCGGGCGGAAGCTGCCGGACTCGACGACGGGCTGAGCGGGGCGACCCGCTCAGGCGGTCCCGGCCGCCGGGGCGCCGCCGTCCTCGAGCTGCGCGTTGAAGGCCTCCGCGGCCTCGCGGATGCCCTCGCCGCGGCCGGGGCGGAGGATCGCCTGCACGTGCCACCAGTAGCGCCGGGCGGAGTGGCCCGGCAGGACGGTCGCCGCGACCGTGCGCAGGACGTAGGGGACCGCCGCGACGGGACGGCAGCACCAGGCGACGAAGCGGCCGTGGTGGGTCGTCAGGTAGCGGTCCTGGTTGCGGTGCAGCTCGATGATCCGGCGGCGGGCGCCGTCGCCGGTCGACAGTCCCTCGTGGTGGACGCACTGCGCGGCGGGCACGAAGAGCGTGTGCCAGCCGACGTCGCGCAGGCGGCGCTGCAGGTCGACCTCGTCGCCGTACACGAAGTACTCGGGGTCGAGGTGCCCGATCGTCGCCGACGCCTGCACGCGGACGAGCAGGCACGCGGACTGGCACCAGTCGACCCTGCGGGTCCCGCGCCCGGTGCCGCCGGACTGCACGACGAGCGACTTGTGCAGCAGGAGGGCCTGGGCGACCGTGGTCCCGAACCCCGGGAACCGCCACGCCGACGGCTGCTGCCGGCCGTCGGGGCGGAGGAGGGCCGCGCCGGCGCACGCGGCCTCCGGATCGCGCACGAGGGCGTCGACGAGCTCCTTCGTCGCGCCGGCGCGCAGCTCCGAGTCCTCGTTGAGGAGCAGCGCGAAGCGGCCCTGGGCCTCGTCGAGGAGCCGCGAGTCGTTCGCGGCCTTGCCCTCGCGGCGCCGCAGGGCGATCACGCGGGCGCCGACGGGGTGCTCGCGGGCGACGCGGACGCTGTCGTCGGTCGACGCGTTGTCGAGGACGAGGACCTCCGTCGGACGCTCGAGCAGGCGCTGCTCGAGCTCGATCGCGTCGAGGCACGCGCGGAGCACCTCGGCGCCGTTGGTCCCGACGACGCAGAACGAGACCAGCGGGGTGGGGACCGCGGACGGCACGCCCGGCACCGTACCGGGACCGCCCGATCTCAGGCAGACTCCGCGGGGTGCCGACGACGGACGACAACCGATGAGCCCGGAGGCTCGCGGTCGACGAGAGCCGCAGCCGGGCGACCTGATCGGTGGCCACCGGATCGAGCGCCGGCTCGGTGCCGGGGCCATGGGGACGGTCTGGCTGGCCGAGCACGTGACCCTCGGGCGCCGCGTGGCGCTGAAGATCCTGGCCCACGGCCTGGCGCACGACGCGTCGTTCCAGGACCGCTTCATGCGGGAGGCGCGGCTCGCCGCGCGGCTCGACCACCCGAACGTCGTCGCGGTCTACGACGCGGGGACCGACGACGCCGGTCTGTGGCTGTCGATGCGGTACGTCGAGGGCGAGGACCTGCGTCGTCGGCTGAACCGGGTGGCCGCGGTGTCCGGCCAGGGCCCTGCATCGCGCGCCGGTGCGCCCGCGTCCCGGCCGTCGCAGTCGCCGACCGCGTTCCGCCGGCCCGAGGCGACGGACGGCGGTCGCACGGGCCGGACCGGCGACGCCGCGAGCGGTCGCGGTGGCGACGGCACGGGGGCGCTGCGCGTCCCGCCCGGCGGCCTGCCGCCCGGCGAGGCCGTCCGCGTGCTGGAGGGCGTCGCCGCGGGCCTGGACCACGCGCACTCCCGCGGGATCCTCCACCGCGACGTCAAGCCGGGGAACGTCCTGCTCCAGGCCGAGGAGGCGTCGACCCCGACCCCCGCCCCGCCCGCCTCGGCGACCGGCGTGGAGGGCACGGTGCAGCTGCCGCCGTTCGGTCGGGTCCTGCTCGCCGACTTCGGGCTGACGAAGGAGCTCGAGGAGCCCGGCGAGCTGACGCAGACCGGGATGCTGCTCGGCTCCGCGGACTCCGTCGCGCCCGAGCAGATCGAGGGCCGCGACACGGACGGGCGCGTGGACGTCTACGCCCTCGGGTCCCTGCTCTACGTCGTGCTGACCGGCGTCTCGCCGTTCCCCGGCGCCACGATGGCCAAGCTCTACGCGCACGTCAACGGCGAGCGCCCGCGGGTCAGCGACAGCTTCCCGGCGCTGCGCGCGTTCGACGCCGTCGTCGCGGCGGGCATGGCGACGGACCCGGCGGCGCGCCCGTCGACCGCCGGCGAGCTCGCGGCCCTCGCGCGGCGCGCCCTCGCGCAGAGCGACGTCGATCCGCAGGCCACCGTCGCGTTCGAGGGCCCGTCGGCGGGCGGGTCCGGCCGCGACGAGGTGCGGCTGCGTCGTCCGGCGGGGCGCGGGACGGCGTTCGGGGCCGGCGCGGCCGCGGCCGCCGGCGCGGCGGGTGCTGCCGGTGCGGCGCGTGGCGCGGGGGCCGACGGACCCGCGGGGACCGGCCCCGCCGGGGCCGCGCCGGCCGGCGGTGCGGGCGGCGCGACGTCGTCCGGCGGCGGTCGCGACGACGGGTCGTCCTCCGCGCCGACGCGGGCGGCCCGCCCGGTCCCCACGCCACCGGTCCCCGGCGCGGTCCCCCCGGTCCGGCACCGCGAGGACCCGACGACGTCGGAGTCGCGGACGCGGGTCGCCCCGCCGGTCGGCGGGCCCCGCGGCGCCGCGGGCGCGACGGGGCGCGACGGGACGGGCACGGGCGGATCCACGCCCGCGCCTCCTCCGGTCACGCGCCCGGCCGGGCAGACGGGCGGCGGGGCGCCGGCATGGTCGTCCGCGGCGGTGGGTCGCGCGGGTGGTCCCGGCGGCCGGGCGGCCGGTCCGGGCGGCTACGCCGGCGGTCCCGGTCCCCACCCTGGCGGTCCGGACGGCGGCCGCGGCTCGTCCGGCGGCGGCAACGGCCCCACCGGCCCCGACGGTCGCCCCGGCGGCACGCCGCCCTGGCTCGTGCCGGCGGTCGTGGTCGGGGTGCTCGTCGTCGCGCTGATCGTCGTGGTCGCGCTCGCCTTCAAGGGCGGGGACGACGGCGGGGACGGCCCGTCGCGCACGACCGCGGATCGCCCGACGACGACCCGGGAGACCCGGTCGACCACGGAGGAGGCGCCCGCGACGACGGACGAGGAGCCGCCCGCCACCACCGACGCCGCACCTCCGGCGACCACCGACGCGGCGCCGCCGACCGACGAGGAGGTCGACGTCGAGGGCGGCGGGACCCTCTCGGCCGGTCCGGCCACCCGGGACCCGGCCGCCGGCACGCCGCTGGCGAAGACCGGGGTCGCCGCCGACTACGTGGCCCCCGACGGGTCGTGGCGGACGATGCTCGTCCGGCCCGGGAACGGCTGGGAGGCCCCGGCGCGCACCACGCAGAGCGCCGGCCTGGACCGCGTCCGGCAGAGCGGGCCGAAGGGGCGGCTCCTCCTCGTCGACCACACGCCGACCCAGCCCGCGTCGTTCGACACCACCGGCGTGCTGGACCAGATGACCGTGACCGGCACCGCGTTCGGGGACGTCACCGGGTACCGGTTCAAGGACGGCCGGATCGGCTCGATCCCCGAGTGCGCGAGCCTGCAGTGCGTCGACTTCCCGCTCAACCAGTCCGACCAAGGACCCGGCTGGGGCGTCCTCGTCGCCGCGCCGACCGCGGCCGAGGCGTGGGCGACCGCCGAGCGGGTCGTGCGGGCGACCGGGCCGTAGCGCGGCGGGCGCCGGGCGGCGCGTCCCGTCCGACGCCTGGATCGGCCCGGTCGTCGATACTCGCCGGATGCGACTGCGGTCCGTCCTCCCTCTCGTGGCGTCCGTCGTGGCGCTCGCCGCGGTCCCCTCATCGGCCTCGGCGGCCGCGACCAGGAAGTGCCCGGTCAAGGACCACCTCTTCGCCAGCTACCAGGTGCAGCGCGGCCCGAGCTCGGCCGTCTCCTGCGGCTCGGCGTTCGCGGTCCTCTACAAGGGCATCCTCGACCAGAAGCCGCCCAAGGGCTGGCGGTGCCGCGACACCGCCGAGCGCGCGTGGCCCCAGGTCGAGACCTGCGAGCTCCGCAGGGACGGCCGGCGCGTCGCGGTCGCGAGCCTCTTCGCGACCGACGACTTCTTCTCGATCCCGTAGGGCGTGGACGGGGGCCGCGGCCGTCGCCCCGGGTGGGGTGGCGGTCGAGCATGGCGTAGGACGTCACGCATGGCGGCCGGCCCGGATCCGATCGGATCCGTTCTCCGGGCAGGAGCCACCGCCCCGAGGGCGTACTCGTGCCTGACGTGCCCGCCCTGCCCCGACCCGGAGATCGTCTCGCGGGCTTCCGCATCGAGCGCGAGCTCGGGCACGGCACGACGGGCGTCGTCTACCTGGCGCACCAGGAGGGACTCGAGCGGAAGGTCGCGCTGAAGGTCGTCGGGCGGCCGCTCGCCGACGACGCCGCGTTCCGCGAGCGGTTCCGGCGCGAGGCCCGCGTGGCCGCCGGCCTCGACCACCCCAACGTCGTGCAGGTGCTCGAGACGGGCGAGGACGACGCGCACCTGTGGCTCGCGATGCGCTTCGTCGACGGGCCCGACCTGCGGGTGCTGCTCCGCCGGACCGGGCGCCTCGAGCCCGAGCAGGCCGTCGAGGTCGTCGAGCAGATCGCCGCCGCCCTCGACGCCGCCCACGCCGCGGGGCTCGTCCACCGCGACGTGAAGCCCGGCAACGTCCTGATCGAGGACGGCCCGGGCCGCGACCTCCACGTCGAGCTCGCCGACTTCGGGCTCGCGCGGGCCCAGGGCATCGACGTCGCCGAGGGGACCCCCGGCTACGCGGCCCCCGAGCAGCTCGCGGGCGAGGAGGCCGGACCGGCCGCCGACGTCTTCGGCCTCGGGTGCGTCCTCTTCGAGCTCCTCACCGGCACGCCCCCGCCGGCCCCGGTCCGCACCGGGCCCGGGGCGACGCCGTGGCGGGGCGGCGGAACCGGGAGTGCGGAGGGCGCGGCCGGCGCCGGGCGCGGAGCGGACCCGCGGGACGGCCGGGATCTCGTCGGCGGTGCGTCGGGCGTGGCGGGTGCCGGTGCGGCCGTCGCGGGTACCTCGGGTGTCCCGGGCGGCGCGGACGCGGCGGTCGGCGC
>NZ_KI912613.1:1321660-1373154 GCF_000519325.1 Patulibacter minatonensis DSM 18081
GCGGCGACCGGGAACGCCGGGTCGGCCGCGGCCGGCGGTGGCTCGTCCTCCGGGTCCGGAGGGTCGGGGTCCTCGTCCGCCGGCGGCTCCCGCTCCGCCGGCGCGGGCGGCACGACCTCCGGGGCTCCGGGGTCGGTCGGCCGGGCGGGTGCCGGCGCCCCGCTGGGCTCCCGCACCGCACCGCAGCCGCCGATCCCCGTCGGGGCGGTGCGCTTCGGCGGCGGCACGTGGACCCTCGACCTGCCCGCTTCCGAGGGCTGGCGGCAGACGGCGGTGCAGGAGCTGGAGAACGGCGCCCGGGTCGTCACCCGGCTGCGGCGCCCGGACGGCGCGCGGATCCTCGTCGAGGCGCTCCCCGGCCGGACGGCGGTCGCGGGCGTCGCGGGCGGGACGGCGTTCCCGGTCCGCCTGCCCGACGCCGGCCGCACCGCCGGGGTGCTCTTCCGCGGCGGCCGCTACGCCATGTGCGCGACCGGGGTCTGCGCGGCGCTGCCGGTCAACGGGCCCGCGGGGGGCGTCGTCCTCGTCGTCGGCGCGACCCGCACGTACGGCGCCAAGCGGATCACCCGGCGCGCGGCGTCCGGGCTGCGGGTCCGCTGAGGGCGGTCCGCGTCTCGGGGCCGGCCGGTCGGCCCGGCGACGCATCCCCGGGGGCCCGGCCCTCCACGCCGCGTGCACCTCGGGCCGCACGGTCCCCCGGCCCGCACGGTGCCCCGTCCCCCAGCGGGACCCGTGGCCGCGGGATACGGTGAGGAGCACGTGCACGTCCGCCTGATCGACCCGTCCGCCTACACGCCGCCCTACGACCACGCGCTCGCCAACGCGCTCGTGCGGGCCGGCGACCGCGTGACGCTCGTGACCAGCGAGTTCCCCTACGGCCGCATACCGGAGCCCGAGGGCTACGAGATCGAGCACGGCTTCTACCGGCGGGCGATCGGTCCCGCGGGGTCGCGGATCCGGCGGGTCGCGAAGGTCGCCCAGCACGTCCCCGACATGCGGCGGCTGCGGCGGACGTCCAAGGACGCCGACATCGTCCACTTCCAGTGGCTGGCCGTCCAGCAGATCGACGGTCTGCTGCTGCCGAAGGGCCGCCCCGTCGTCCTGACCGCGCACGACGTGCTGCCGCGCGAGGCCCGGCCCGGCCAGCGCGACGCGCAGCGGCGGCTGTACGACCGGGTCGACGCCGTCGTCGTGCACTCCGAGCACGGGCGCGACCGCCTGATCGACGGCCTCGACGTCCCCCGCGAGAAGGTCCACGTGATCGCGCACGGCGCGTTCCGGCACCTGACCACGCTGGCGCCCGCGGAGCTGCCGCCGGCGTTCGCGAACACGAAGCGGCCCGTCGTCCTGTTCTTCGGCCTGCTGCGGCCGTACAAGGGGGTCGACGTCCTGCTCGACGCCTGGCGCCGCCTCGGCGCGACCGCGAGGACCGCCGAGCTGTGGATCGTCGGCCTGCCGAAGATGGACGTCCGGGCCCTCCGCGAGTCCGCGCCGCGCGGCGTCCGCTTCGTCGACCGCTTCGTGACCGACGAGGAGGCCGCCGCGTACTTCCGGCGCGCCGACGTCGTCGTGCTGCCGTACCGCGAGATCGACCAGTCGGGCGTCCTCTTCACCGCCCTCGCGTTCGGTCGCCCGATGGTGCTGACGAAGGTCGGCGGGTTCCCCGAGATCGCGCGCGAGGGTGCCGCCGAGCTGGTGCCGCCGGGCGAGGCAGGACCGCTCGCCCGGGCGCTCGGGACGCTCCTCCACGACGGCACGCGACGGCGTGCGCTCGCGGCCCGCGCGTCGCAGCTGGCGTCCGGGGCGTACTCGTGGGACGCGGTCGCCGCCGCGCACCAGCGGCTGTACCGGTCGTTGCTGGACTGAGCCTCGATCGACCGATCGGGAGCACGCGATCGGACCACCCGTCCGGGCCGGGTGGCGCGCCCGGGGACGGATCGACCTCCGGGTGCAGGACCGACCGCTGCGGGCGGCGTATCCTCCCGATACCCCGATGCCGCCCGGTTCCCCGACACCCCGCGCGTCGTCGCCGCGGGTCAGCCCGCCGCCCGTCACGTCCGACGGCCTGCGCGACGGCGACCCGTTCGTGCTGGCGACGCTCGTCGCCGCGCACGGGGGCGACGTCCTCGTGTACGCCCGCGAGGTCGCACCTCCGGACGAGGCCCTGCGGATGGCGGCGGCCGTCTTCGTCGACCTCCGCCTCGCGGTGCTGTCCGGCGACGACCTGGCGGAGGACGTCGACGCGGCGCTCCTCTCGGCCACCCGCCGCGTCGCCGCCCGGCAGGCGGAGAACCCGTTCCGTCCCGGCGAGCACCGCCGGCCGACGACCCGGACCACCGTCTGCGACCGCTTCCCGCGGCTCCTGACCGCGTGGGCCGACCACCGGCTCCCGCGCGCCGACGCGGTCCGCCTGCGCGAGCACGTCGTCGACTGCCCGGACTGCGACGCCCTGAACGTCGCCTTCGACCGCGCGGAGACCGCCTACCGCGACGGCCCCCCGGCGGAGCTCGCCCCGGAGGAGACCGGGGCGCTCGTCGCCGCGATGGCGCTGGCGTCCCCGGGCTGAGCGCGGGGCGGCCGTCCCGGGTCGCGCGGCCCGGGTGAGGCGACGCCGACCGCGTCGAATGCAGATCCTCGCGCCGGGCGTGACGTCGGACCATCGGCGTCGGTCGGCCGGCGGGGCGGGTGCGGTTGGTCAAGCGGGGCTTGACGTCGAACCATCGGGATCGGTCGGCCGACGGGGCGGGTGCGGTTGGTCAAGCGGGGCTTGACGTCGAACCATCGGCGTCGGTCGGCCGACGGGGCGGGTGCGGTTGGTCAAGCGGGGCCTGACGTCGGACCATCGGGATCGGCCGGCCGAGGGGGCGGGTGCGGTTCGCGGCGTGGGGCGACGCGTTCAACCATCGCCGTCGGTTGGCGGGTCTCGTGCACTCGGGGGTGGGTGGCGTCGGTACGGGTTCGTACGGCGATACGGATCTGATGGGTCGGCGACCGGGAGTCGATCGATGGTGGGCGCATCATCAGGTCCATGCTCATCGTCCTGGTCCTCCTCGCCGCCTGGCTCGTCGTCAACGTGACGCTCCTCGGTGCCGTGGCCGTGGCGAACCAGCGCGGCCAGAAGGCCGTCGACCGCGCCGCCGTCGAAGCGGTCCACGCGCCGGTCTTCGCCGCCGCCCGCTGACCCCGCGCCCACGCGCCGGTCTTCGCCGCCGCCCGCTGAGGTCACCCCTTTCGGGGCGGGCGCGGGGCCCGGGTCGGCCCGGGTCGGCCCCGTTCTGGTGTGCCGGGTCGGCGGGCCCGCGACCGTGATGTGCCACGCCCTCGGGTCGAGCGCGGACCGTGGCGCGTCGCGGTCGTTCTACGACCGCGACGCGCCACGGTCCGCCCGCGAGTCAGGGGTGTGGCACGTGAGGGCCGCCGGGTGATCGGTCGCCTGCGCCGTCCGCCCCGCGTTCGCGCCGCCCGCTCCGCCAGAAGCTACCTGCGGTAGGATCACGGGACGATGCCCGCGATCGACCTGCCCTCCGCGTACCGCAAGCTCGAGGGGCTGCCGCTCGGGCGGTCGGCCGTGTCGCGGATCTACCGGACCGCCGCCCCGTACTTCCTGACGATCCCGGCGAAGCTCGCCGCGCTGGAGCCCGGCCGCGCGGAGGCCACGATGCCCGCGGTGCCGTGGACGCGCAACCACCTGGGGACCGTCCACGCGATCGCCCAGTGCAACCTGGCCGAGTACGTGATGGGCGCGCTCGCGGAGGCCACGATCCCCGCGACGCACCGGTGGATCCCCCGCGGGATGACCATCGACTACCTGGCGAAGGCGACCGGCCGGCTGACGGCGGAGGCGGTCCTCGTGCTGCCGGACGACCTGGCGGAGAAGCAGGAGCTCCCGGTCGAGATCCGCATCACCGACCCGACGGGCGTCGAGGTCTCGCACGCCCAGATCCGCATCTGGGTGACGGAGAAGCCGGCGCGCTGACCGCGCTGGGGCGTGGCGGCGGCCCCTCGCCGGACTCGTCCGGTCGCCGGCGCGCTCGCCCTCAGCCGCCGGCCGCTCCCCCGCGCAGGTCCTCCAGCGTCCGGCGCTGGGTCCCGTCCTCGGCGAAGTTGTCCGCCGCCAGCCAGTCCCGGAACGCCGCCCCGGCCCGCGGCCACTCCCGGTCGAGCAGCGAGAACCAGGCCGTGTCGCGGTTGCGGCCCTTGACGACCATGTCCTGCCGGAACGTGCCCTCGTACGCGAAGCCGAACCGCTCGGCCGCCCGCCGCGACCGGGCGTTCAGCGCGTTGCACTTCCACTCCAGGCGGCGGTTGCCGAGCGCCTCGAAGGCGTGGGCGGCGAGCAGGAACACGGCCTCCGTCGCGTCCGGCGTCCGCTGGAGCGCGGCCCCGAACCACACGTGGGCGATCTCGATCCGCCCGAGCTCGGGCGCGATCCGGGCGTAGGCGAGCATGCCGGCCGGAACGTCGTCGGCGACCCGCACGATCGCGAAGAAGCGCTGGTCGGCCGGCATGCCGGCGTGGAGGGCGACGAGCCACGCGTCGAACGCCGCCCGGTCGTCGAACGGCCCGTACGGGAGGTAGTCCCAGAGGTGCGGATCCCCGGACGCCGCGGCGTCCCAGAGCGCCGCCGCGTGGTCGGCCGGATCGAGCGGCTCCAGCCGGACGTGGGTCCCCGTCAGCGTCTCGCGGCCCGGCGCCCGCGCGCCCGCGAAGTCGACGGGCGGACCGAGCTCGGGAGCCATGCCGCCACGGTAGACCCCTGCGGCGGGCGATGCGGGACCCGCGCGCTCTGGGACGATCCCTCCGTGCGCGCCCTGCACCTCCTCGCCCTCGGCCTCCTCGCGTGGACCCACGCCGGGTGGGCCGTCGTCCTCCGCGCCCTCCGTCGCGCGGGCCGGGGGCGCGTGCCCGACGACCGGGAGGCCGCGCCGGCCTCGACGGTCCCGTCGACCCCCGTCCCGCGGAGCCCGGCCCCCGGTCGCGACGTCCCGACGGTCGCGTCCTCGTCGTCCGTCGCCACGGCCACCGAGGCCGTCGCCCCGTCGGCCGCGGTCCCCGGTCCGGCCGTCCGGTCGGCGGTGACCCCGTCGTCCGGACCCTCCGCGCTCCGCGTGTCCGTCGTCATCGCCGCGTACGCCGAGGAGGACGCGATCGCCGAGACCCTCCGCCGTCTGGCCGCGCAGACGTGGCCCCGCGAGCGGCTGCAGATCATCGTCGCCTGCGACGGGTCGACCGACCGGACCGCCGAGCGGGCCCGCGAGGCCGGGGCCGACCTCGTGCTCGAGCTGCCGCGCGGCGGGAAGCACGCGGCGCAGGCCGGCGGGGTCGCCCGGGCCGACGGGGACGTCCTGGCCTTCAGCGACGCCAACACGTCGTGGGAGCCCGACGCGCTGGCGGAGCTCGTCGCCGCGTTCGCCGATCCGCGCGTCGGCTACGCGTGCGGCCGGGTGACGTTCACGTCCGAGGACGGCGGGACGAACCAGGAGGGCGCGTACTGGCGCCTCGAGATGGCCCTGCGTCGCATGGAGAGCGACTGGTGGTCGGTGACCGCCGGCAACGGCGCGATCTACGCGCTCCGGGCGTCGCTGTGGCCGCGGCTGCGGACCGCCTTCGGCCACGACCTCGCGCTGCCGCACCAGACGGTCCGGGCCGGGATGCTCGCCGTCGACCGCCCGACGGCGCGGGCGAGCGAGCCGATGGTCCCGACCGTCGAGGGCGAGTGGCGCCGGAAGCGGCGCATGATGAACCAGATGTGGCGGGTCGTCCTGCGTGGCGGCGAGGACGGCGGTCTGCGCGGCGGCGTCCTCGACCCCCGCGGCGTGCCGCCCCGCTACCTGGCGGCGCTCGTCAGCCACCGCCACCTCCGGTACGCGAGCCCGTTCCTGCACCTGCTGGCGCTGGCGGCCGGATTCGTCGTCGCGGTGGGCGGCGTGCCGGGCGGGGCCGCGACTCCCGTGGGCGGCGGATCGCTGCCGGTCGCGCCGACGTCGCGCGCCGGCCGCGGGGCCCGCCGTCGCGTCCGCCCGCGCCTGCACCTGCTGCTGCTCGCCGCGCACCTCGCCCTGTTCGCGGGAGCCGCGGGCGCGGGCGTCCGACCGTCGCGGCCCCTGCTGCTCGCGCGGTACTACGTGCTGATGACCGCCTCGATCGCCGCCGGCCTGGCCGACCACCTGCGCCACGGGACCCCCGCGGGCTGGGACCCGGCGGAGGGGACGCGATGAGCGCCCCGGAGGATCCGGGCGCAGCTGCGGAGCCTCCCGTGGGCGACGCCCGCGGAGTGCATCCGCCGGGCCACGCCCCCGCCGATCGCGCCGCCGAGGGCCGGTCCGCCGACGGAGACGATCACCATGGGCCGGCCCGGCCCGGCGACGGCCCGCGCGTCCACGACCTCACCGGCCGCGCGCCCGACGGCCACGCCGACCTGCGCGCCGCGATGCGCGACGCCGGACGCGACGTCGGGCCCGACGGACCGATCCCGCTGCCCACGCGGATCTCCTGCGGCGACGTGACGCGGCGCGCGTTCGACGTCGTCGTGTCGTTCCTCGCGGTCGTGGTCCTCGCGATCCCGCTGGCGCTCGTGCTCCTGGTCGTGCGGCTGGAGTCGCGCGGCAACCCGATCTTCCGGCAGCGCCGGGTCGGCCTGGGCGGTCGGGAGTTCGACGTCCTGAAGGTCCGGACGATGGTCCAGGGCGCCGAGAAGCTCGGCGCCGGACTGGCGATCGAGAAGGGCGACGCCCGCATCACGCGCCTCGGCCGGCTGCTGCGCCGCACCTCGATCGACGAGCTGCCGCAGTTCTGGAACGTCCTGCGCGGCGAGATGGCGATCGTCGGCCCCCGACCGACGGTGCCGGTGCAGGTCGAGCGCTACGACGAGCGTCAGGTCGAGCGGCTGATCGTCCGGCCGGGCCTCACGGGCTGGGCGCAGGTCCAGGGCCGCACCACGCTCTCCTGGCCCGAGCGGATCGAGTTCGACCGCTGGTACGTCGCGCACCGCACCCTGCGGACGGACGCCCGGATCCTCCTGATGACCGTCCGGGTCGTCCTCGGCGGATCGGGCGTCGAGCGGGATGGCGCCGCGTGGACGGTGCCGGACGCCGAGGCGGGGCCGGCGGCCGACACCACCACGGACGAGCGCGGCGACAGGGCCTGACCGGGACGTCGCGCGCGTTCCTACCCGTGGAGCGCAGGAACGCACGCCGGCGCGGGCCACCGCGACCCGAGCGGCTGACCCCGCCGCGCCGGTCCACACCGAGGACCGCCGGCGCGGGGCGGCTCGTCACCGCGACGGACGTGCGGTCGGAGTCGCGGCGTCACTGCGGCGCGCAGACCGCAGGAAAGAACGCCACCACCGTGTCGGACCGGGGCGTGGCGTTCGTTCCTGCGCGCGGAGCGCAGGAACGAACGCCGGCTCGCGTCCGGCGGCCGCGTGGCGTGCGTTGCTGCGCTCACGGCGCAGCAACGAACGCCAGGTAGTGCCGGTGCCCGAGGTGGCGCGCATTCCTGCGGTGGCCCCTGTGGTCGCCCCGGCCCCGCATCGACCCCGACGACCCCCGGGGTCGGTCCGGGGGGATCCCCCATGGTGGGCGCGAGGGTCCGGTGGCACCCTCCGGGTCGACCGTCCCCCGACGTCCGGACCAGTGCCTCCGCCCAGCCGGCGCGGAGGCACGACCCGGCCCCGAGACCGAGACCCATGCCATCCCACCCGCACGCCGCCCCGACGCCGGACGACGACTCGCCCGGCCTCGGGAGCCCGTCGTCCGACGCCACCCCGCCCGGCGCCGCGACCCCGTCCTCCGGTGCCACCCCGCTCGGCCCGAGCACCCCGCCGTCCGCCACCCCGAGGCCCGGTCCTCCGGGCCCCGCCGCCCCGCCTCCCGACGGCCTCCTCCACCGCCTGGCGCTGATCTGCGTACGCCGGCGCCGCACCGTCGTCGCCGTCTGGGTGCTCGCGCTCGTCGTGATGGCCGCCGGCGTCTCGCACCTCGCGGGCGACTCGGCCGAGGACTACGCGACGCCCGGCGCCGAGTCGACCCGGGCGGCGGACCTGATCGACGCGCACCTCGGCGGACGCGGCGCGCAGGGGATCACCGTCGTGTGGCAGGACGCGCGCGGCGCCGACGGGGCCGCCGCGAAGGCCCGGATCCAGCCGCTGCTCGACCGGGCCGAAGCCCTCCCCGGCATCGGGGAGGCCGAGCCGCAGCGGGTGTCCCGCGACGGGACGATCGCGTCCGTCGAGCTCGGCCTGACCACGAAGCCGTGGAACCTGCCCGACGACACCGCGAAGGACGTCATCGAGCTCGCCGAGCAGGCCGAGGGCGGCGGCACCCGGATCGAGCTGGGCGGAGGCCCGATCACGAACGCCGAGGGCGGCTCCAGTCCCGAGGTCGCGTCGATGATCGCCGCCGCGGTGATCCTCCTGATCGCGTTCGGCAGCGTCGTCGCCGCCGGCCTGCCGCTGCTCGCGGCGCTGCTCGGCCTGGGGATCACGTTCGCGCTCGTCGGGCTGCTGCAGCACGTGATCGACGTGCCCGAGTGGGCCCCCGCGGTCTACAGCCTGATCGGCATCGGGGTCGGGATCGACTACGCCCTGCTCGTGGTCTCGCGCTTCCGCTCCGCACTGCACGACGGCAAGGACACCGAGGGCGCCGTCGTCGAGGCGATCTCCACCGCCGGGCGCAGCGCCCTGGTCGCCGGCGGCACGGTCGTCGTCGCGATGCTCGGCCTGCTGCTGATGCGGGTCTCGTACATGAACGGCGTGGCACTCTCGGCGAGCATCTCGGTCCTCGTCGTCCTGCTCGCGTCGGTGACGTTCGTCCCGGCGCTCCTGGCGATGCTCGGCACGCGCGTGAACCGCCTGCGGGTCCCGCTCGTCGGTCGGCAGCAGCGCGAGGGCCACAGCCCGCTCGCCGCACGGTGGGCGCGCGGGGTGCAGCGCCGCCCGAAGACCGCGGCGATCGTCGGCGCGACGGTCCTCGTCCTCCTCACGATCCCCGCGAAGGACCTCCGGTTCGGCTTCCCCGACGCCGGCAACGACCGCGCGTCGACCACGACCCGCCAGGCGTACGACCTGACGACGGAGGGCTTCGGCCGCGGCTCCAACGGCGCGCTGCTGCTCGTCGCCGAGGGTGGGGCGCAGCAGCGCCTGGGCGCGGTGACCGCCGCCGTCCGTCGCGACCGGGACGTCGCCGCGGTCCTCCCGGCGCGCGCGTCGAAGGACGGCGCGATCTCCGTCGTCACCGTCCTCCCGCGCAGCGCGCCGCAGGACGCCTCGACCTCCGACCTCGTCCACCGCCTGCGCGACGACGTGCTGCCGGCCGCGACCCGCGGCGGCGACGGGAGCGTGCTCGTCGGCGGGGTGACGGCCGCGTCGATCGACCAGTCCGACGTCCTCGGCGCCCGCATCCCGTACTTCATCGGGGGCGTCGTCGTGCTGTCGCTGCTGCTCCTGCTCGCCGCGTTCCGGGCGCCGCTCGTGGCGCTGAAGGCCGGCGTGATGAACCTGCTGTCGGTCGGCTCGGCCTACGGCGTGGTGACCGCGTTCGCGCAGGGCGGCACCCTCGGCGGGCTGATCGGGATCGACACGAACACGCCGGTCCCGCCGTTCATCCCGGTGATGATGTTCGCGATCCTCTTCGGGCTCTCGATGGACTACGAGGTCTTCCTCGTCTCCCGCATCCGCGAGCGGTTCCGCCACCACGGCGACACCGAGCGCGCGGTGACCGAGGGCCTGGCGTCGACCGCCCGGGTGATCACCGCGGCGGGGGCGATCATGGTCGCGGTCTTCCTGAGCTTCGCGCTCGCCCCGGAGGCGTTCCTGAAGCTCATGGGCGTCGGGATGGCCACGGCGATCCTCGTCGACGCGACGATCGTCCGGATGGTCCTCGTCCCGGCCCTGATGCAGCTCCTGGGCCGCTGGAACTGGTGGATCCCGGCGTGGCTGGACCGCGTGCTCCCCGACCTCGAGGGCGCGCCGGCGACCCCGCGGCAGGCGCCGTCGGTGGCGGCGGGATCGGCGGACTGAGGCCGGAGCCGTCCGGTCGCCCCGGGCCGTCCGGTACCCCCGCCGGCCGCCGGGGCAGGAGCGGCGCGCCCACGTCAGTCCCTCGCGACCGTCGGCCGGCCGACGGTCGCGGGACGCAGCCGGAGCAGCGTCATCCCGCCTCCCAGCGGGGTGGCGTCCTCCGTCGCGAGCGCCTGGGGCGGGACGCCCTCCGGGAACAGGCGCGCGCCGCCGCCGATCACGACCGGGTTGAGCAGCAGGAGCAGCTCGTCGATCAGGTCGTGCGGCAGCAGGGCGCGCATCAGGGTCGGGCTGCCGTACATCAGGAGGTCGCCTGTTCGGCGGGGCGCGTCCTCGTCGGCGTCGCCCGCGTCCTGCGGCCCGGCCCGTGCGCCCTCGCCCGTCGCCTTCAGTCGCCGGACCTCCTCGACCACGTCGTCGGCGATCACCCGCGTGTTGTTCCACCGCGGACGCCGGAGGGTGGTGGAGACGACGTGCTTGGGCAGCGCGTTCATCCGGTCGGCGAACCCGAGCTCGTCGCGGCGGCTCGGCCACGCGGCCGCGAACGTCTCGTACGTGCGACGCCCGAGCAGCAGGGCGTCGGCCGCGAACAGGACGTCGACCGCACGCCGCAGGGTGTCGGGGCTCTGGAAGTCGAACGACCACCGGTGCGGCGCCTCGACGACCCCGTCGAGGGTCACGAAGGTGGAGACGACGAGGCGACGCACGGGATGGGGGCTTCCAGGCGGGGGGACGCTCCGATCCTCCGCGTTCGCCCGCGGTGCCGCCAGGGGTCGATGTCGTCGGCCGGAGATGACGAACGTCATCGGTCGGCTTGGACATCCGGCTCTGGCGACGCGCGAGCCGGCACGCCAGGATCCGGCCGGGGAGCACGACGGCTCCGACGGGTTCCGGATCGGAGCGATGAGTTCCGGGAGACCGCGCGGTCTTGTGTTCCGTACCCCACGAAACGCGCCCCGCGCCCCGCGACGGCCACCCAAGGAGACCCCCGATGCGCATGATCTTCCCCAACCTGCCCGTGACCGACGTCAAGGCCTCACGCGCCTTCTTCTCGGCGCTGGGCTTCGGCTTCAACGAGCAGTTCTGCGACGAGACCACCGCCTGTCTGGTGATCGAGGAGAACATCATGGTGATGCTCATCGAGGAGGAGAAGTTCCGGACCTTCATCAAGGGCGACATCGCGCCCCGCGACGTCACGGAGTCGATGATCGCCCTGTCGTGCGACAGCAAGGACGAGGTCCTCGACCTCGCCGGCAAGGCGAAGGCGGCCGGCGCCGAGGCGTGGAAGGACCCGCAGGACTACGGCTTCATGTACGGCGAGAGCTTCCGCGACCTCGACGGGCACGTCTGGGAGCTCATGTGGATGGACCTCGAGCAGGCACAGGCCGCGCAGGAGCAGGCCGACGGCGAGCCCGCCACCGCCTGAGCCGCACCGTCGGATCCGGGGCCGCGCGGGAGGCGCGGCCCCGACCGATGACGAACGTCATCGATCCGCCTCCGACCCTCGCCATACGGCGTCCCACCTGGCAAGGTCGTCGCGTGGACAGGCCCCCTCCATCGAGCCGCTGGCCGGCGTACGCGACCATCGGCGCCTACGTCATCAGCGTGCTGCTGCCGCTGGTCGAGGTCACCCGGATCGCGGTCTTCGAGCCACCCTCGGACGCCTGGGTCGCGGTGATCGCGACCGCGCTGTACCTGCCGCTGCACCTCCGCCACGTCGGCTACGCCCTCGGGCGCCGGGCGGCACCCGGCGGCGCCTGGTCGCTCGCCGCGGTCGCGGTCATCACCCTCACGGCGTACGCCCTGATCGGGGCGGCCTGGTCGTTCGCGCTCTCGTCGCTCGTGGTCTCGACCGCGATCGTCCTGCGGCCCCGCTGGTCGGTGCCCCTCGCGGCCGCGATCATCGTCCTGGTCCACGTCGTCGGCCTCAGCTCCGGCAGCGAGACCGCGCGGCTCTTCAGCCAGGGCCTGTACCTCGCGATCTCGGTGGCGTTCCGCTCCGCGATCCTGCTCGTGACGATCTGGCTCGTCGCCGCGGTCCGCGACCTGCACGCCGCGCGGGCCGCGCTCGCCGAGCAGGCGGTGACGTCGCAGCGCGCCGAGGCGGAGCAGGCGCTCGGGAGCACGCTGCTGCGGGGCCTCGAGTCGTTGGCGGCCGTCGCGTCGGAGGCCGAGGACCACACCGCCCGACGCAGCCCCGACGCCCGCCGGGTCCTCACCGCGCTCGTCGCCTCCTCGCGGGAGCGGCTCGACGAGACGCGGCGGATCGTGGCCGGGCATCGCGGCGCGGTCGACCGCCGTCGCCTGGAGGCGGTCGCGACGCTGCTCCGGGGCGACCGCGCGCCGCGGGCGGCGGACCCGCCGGCTCCGGGGAGGGCGTCGTCGGCGTCCGCGTCCGGGTCGACGGCCGCCGATCCGCGGGACACCGCACCGCCGGCCGGGTCGGACCGGAGCGGCCCGTCCGTGCGGGCCCGCCTCCTCGACCGCTGGAGCCGCGCCGTCGAGGCCGCCCGCGCCCGGACGAGCCCCGTCGACGCGGCCCTCGCCGTCGCCCGACGCTCGCGGTGGCTGCTCGTCGTCCTCCACCTGCCGATGTTCGCCTACCTGCTGACGATCTCGACCGTCGGGTTCGACACGGGCGAGCCGACGGCGGCGTGGCTCGCCGGGCCGGTCGTCCTGCTCTGCGGGCTGCAGCTGTGGCTGAGCCTCGCGGCGGCGTCCGGCGAGCGACCCCGCCACGCGTACCTCGCGCTGGCCGCGATGTTCGCCCTCGCGGCCCTCGGCATGGTCGTCGTCGGGAACCAGTTCCTCTCGTCGATCTGGATGCTCGGCGGGGCGCTGGGCGTCCTCACGACGGGGCGCCTGCGGGCGGTCCTGATCGTGGCGGTGATCGTCGGCCAGGTGGTCCCCAACGTGCTGCTGTTCCTCGACTACTTCGACGACGCGAAGCACCTGTCGTGGTACCTGCTCTACATCGTCACGATCTCGTCGCTCGCGCCGCTGTCGCTGATCGGGGCCGTCGGGCTGTGCCGGATCACCGGGGAGCTCGCCCGCACCCGTGCCGAGCTCGCCGACCAGGCGGTCGATCTGGAGCGCCGGCGGCTCTCGCGGGACCTCCACGACGCCCTCGGCCAGAGCCTCTCGGCGATCTCGCTGAAGGGCGACCTCGCCCTGGCGCTGCTCGACCGCGACCCCGACGCCGCGGCCGCCGAGGCCCGCGACGTCCGCCAGGTCGCGGAGCGCCTGGCCGACGACGTCCGCGCCGTGGTGGCCGGGGGACGGCCGGTGTCGTTCGTGGTCGAGGTCGCCGGCGCCGTCGACCTGCTCCGCGCCGCGGGCGTGGAGGCCGAGGTCGACGTGGACCTCGGCCCGCTGACGACCGAGGCGGACGCCCTGTTCGGCTGGGCCGTCCGGGAGGGCACCACGAACGTGCTGCGCCACAGTCGCGCGGAACGGTGCGTGATCAGCGCGGTCCGCGACGACGGGCGGTTCGGCCTGGAGCTCGTCAACGACGGTGCGGCGCACCAGCTCGACGTGTCGGGGAGCGGCCTGGCGGGCCTCGCTGACCGGGCACGGACGCTGCGTGGCGTCGTCACCGCCGACCGCGAGGGCGGCAGCTTCCGCCTGCGCGTGCTGCTGCCGGAGGACGCCTCGTGATCCGCGTGCTGATCGCCGAGGACCAGCACCTGATCCGCGGCGCGCTGGTGGCCCTGATCGGGCTGGAGGACGACCTCGAGGTCGTGGCCGATCTCGAGCGCGGCGACGAGATCGTCGGCACGGCGGTGCGCGTCCGGCCGGACGTCGCGGTGCTCGACATCGACCTGCCGGGACTGGACGGCCTGAGCGCCGCGGACCAGCTGCGGACGGCGTCGCCGGACTGCCGGGTGCTGATCCTGACGGGCCTCGGCCGCCCGGCGCACCTGTTGCGCGCGCTGCAGCTGCAGATCCGTGGGTTCCTCCCGAAGGACGCCCCGGCCGCCGAGCTCGCGGCGGCGATCCGTCGCGTCGCCGCCGGGGAGCGCGTGCTGGACCCGGACCTGGTGGCCGCGGCGCTGGAGACCGGCGAGAGCCCGCTGACCGAGCGCGAGGCCGACGTCCTGCGCACTGCCGCGACCGGCGTCTCGACGGCGGAGATCGGTACCACCCTGTTCCTGTCGCCGGCCACGGTGCGGAACTACCTGTCGAACGCGGTCGCGAAGCTCGGCGCGCGGAACCGCCTGGACGCCATCCGGATCGCCCAGGACAACGGCTGGCTCTGACCGGCCGGGCCGTTGCCTCGGCCGCGCGGCACTCCCAGCGACGACCTGCGTCGTCGGTCGGGTCCGCCGCCCGGATGACGTTCGTCATGCCCTCCCGGTGACGATCGGCCCTGTCGCGGCCCGTGCCATGGGCGCATGATCGGTGGCACGCCCGGCGGACCCGCGACGGGGCGACCGACCGCGAGGACCACGCCGTGCCGAACCCGAGCTCCGAACCCCTGTCCAGCGTCGAGGGCCGTGCGGTCGTCGGAGGTGGTCGGCGGGCGGACGGACCATTCGCCCCGAGGGGGACCGTCCTGTCGTCCGCAGGTCCGCTCCTGGGTGGCGCTGTCGCGGCACCGCTGTTCATCGGCCTCCCCCCGATCCAGGAGGCGATGCGGGTGCCGGCGAGGGAGTGCTGAGGAGCAGGACCTGCCGGGGCTGATGCCTCAGGCGGTGGTGGCGGCGAAGACGGGGGTGCGGCGGGCGGGGGTGGTCTGCTGGTCGTTCTTGGTGCCGCGGTGGTGGGCGGCGGCCACGGCACCGAGGAGGGCGACGTTCAGGACGACCCAGGCGGTGAGGAGGACGAGCGCGATGACCATGTGATGGATCATGCGCTCGCGTCGGATCAGGTCGGGACCGTGGTTCGATCGGGTTCGTATCAGCGCGGGGGGATCGCGTTGGTTCTGCGCGCGTATTCCTTGATCGCGTATGTACGAGGGCTGGGAATGGTGCGCGAGGGGTGTGTGTGGTCGCGGCGCGGCCGGTCGACGGTCGTTCTTCCCACCTCCATCGCCGCACCCCCGTCGGCGAGGATGAGCCCGATGCCGGCGCGTCGTCGCCGGACCGCCCGCCGGTGATCCGCCGGTGCCACCAGGAGAACGCCGTGCTGCTGCAGGGGAAGACCGCGATCGTCTACGGGACCGGGGGGCTCGGGGCCGGCGTCGCCCGCGCGCTCGCGGGGGAGGGGGCGCGAGTGTTCGTCGCCGGGCGGACCGCGCGGACGGTCCTGGTGGGCGGCGGGCATGACCGGCACCACGGTCAACGTCACCTGCGGCCTCGTGCCGGGCTGACCGGCGCGCGTCCGGGCCGGTCGCGGCCCCGGGGCCGTGGACCGATGCGTCGGCGACCCGTCGTGCGGGCCAACGGCGCATCGCCCGGTCGCGTGCCGTGGACCGACGCGTCGGCGACCCGTCGTGCGGGCCGACGGCGCATCGCCCCGACCCCGGACCGCTTGCGCTCCCCGGCCCGACCCCGCTAGTGTCAAACATGACGGAGGCGTCAAGTTTGGCGACGCCGAGGGACGGCCGCCCCGCGCGGCCCCACGAGAGAGATCCACATGGCACGACACGAGCCCCGAGTCCTGGTCGGCCGCACGGCCGCGATCACCGGCGGTGCGCGAGGGATCGGCAAGGAGACCGCACGGGCGCTGCTCCGCGAGGGGATGAAGGTGGCGATCGGGGACCTCGACCTCGCGCTGGCCGAGTCCGCCGCCGCCGACCTCCGCGCGTCCGTGCCGGCCCGCGGCGGCGTCGCGGTCGAGGTCCGCGCCTACGCGCTCGACGTCGTCGACCGCGCCTCGGTCCGGGCGTTCGTCGACGCGGTCGAGGCCGACCTCGGCCCGATCGACGTCTTCGACAGCAACGCCGGGATCATGCCGCTCGGCACGTTCCTGCAGGAGTCCGACGAGAGCACCCGGAGGCAGCTCGACGTCAACGTGATGGGCGTCGTCAACTGCGCGAAGGAGATCCTGCCGCGGTTCGTCGACCGGGGACGCGGGCACCTCGTCAACGTCGCGTCGATGGCCGGCAAGGCCGGCTTCCCCGGGGCGGCGACGTACTGCGGGACGAAGCACTTCGTCGTCGGCCTGTCCGAGGCGATCCGGGGCGAGCTCCACCACGCCGGCTCGTCGGTCGACCTCAGCTGCGTCATGCCCGCGATCGTCCAGACCGACCTGTCGGCGGGCACGAAGGACACCCGCGGGGTCAAGAAGGTGACCCCGGAGGACGTCGCCCAGGCGATCGTGGACGTCCTGAAGGTCCCGCGGTTCGACGTGTACGTCCCGAAGTCCGCGGGCGTCGCGAACACGGTGATCGGCGTGCTGCCCCGCCGGGGTCGCGAGGGCGTCTCGCGGGCGCTCGGAGCGGACAAGGCGCTGATGGAGGCCGACCCGCACGCCCGCGCCGCGTACGAGCTGCGCGCCGCGGAGAGCGACCCGCACCTGACGGCGGGCACCGCGCCCCGGTCGCTCGCGCCCTGACGGTCGCGGTCGGGCCCGGCCGACGGACGGGCCGCGCGGTGCCACGTCCGCGGGTCGCGCGTCACGGACCCGCGCGAGCGACGGCCCCCGGACCCGCACGGACGGTCGCGGGCCCCGCGGGTCGCCCGCGGACCGACCCTCCCGCGCCGTCCGTCCCGGTATTACGATGGCGGGGATGAACGCGACGGGGTCCGGGCCGGCTTCCCGTCGCGACAGCCTGACCACGCCGATCGTCACGGCGTCGGCCGCCATCGCGGTCCTGCTCGCCGCGATCGTCGTCACGATGACCCTCGCGGTCGGCAACCTCCGCGACGCGGGCCGCGACTCCAGCCGCTCGGAGAACACGATCGTCCTCGTGACGACCGCGGAGCGGTACGTCGTCGACATGCAGACGAGCCTCCGCGGGTTCCTCGCGACGGGGGACGACACGTTCCTCGAACCGCTCCGCGCCGCCGACCTCGCGCTGCCGCGGCTCCTGCGCGACCTCGACCGGCAGGTCACGGATCCGTCGCAGCGCCGGCAGCTCGAGGTGATCACCCGGACGATCACGGAGTTCCGCAAGCGCATCGTGGCGTTCGTCGAGACGGCGCGGAAGGACCTTCCGGCCGCACGGCGGACGGTCGCCGCGACGAAGGGCGGCGGCACGGTCGCCGAGCTCCGCACGCGGTTCGCCCGGTTCATGACGGGGGAGGACGAGCGGGCCGCCGCGACCCGGCAGGAGGCCGACGACGCCGGCCGCCGGGGCATCCTCCTCGGGGTCGCCGGGGCGACGGCGTCGGTGCTCGCGGTCCTCCTGTTCGCGCTCTTCCTGCACCGCCGGGTCGTCCGGCCCGTCAAGCGGCTCGCGGCCGCCGTCCCGCAGCTGGGCCGCGGCGACCTGCAGGTGGAGGTCCCCGAGTACGGCGGCGAGCTCGGGCTGCTCGCCGGCGACTTCAACGCGATGGCGCGTCGCCTGCAGGAGCAGACCGACGAGGTCGAGGGCCAGACGGCCGAGGTCGAGGCGCAGCGCAACGACCTCGAGGGCACCTACGAGGCCCTGACCGACGAGAAGGCGTGGTCGGACCGCCTGTTGCGCTTCGTCGAGCAGCTCGTCGCGGAGGCCGGTGTCGAGGCGGTCTCCGAGCGCACCGTGCTGGCGATCCTGGACCTCGCCGGCGCGGACGCCGGCGCGGTCTGGCTCGTCGACACGGAGGGGACGCTCCGGCCGGCCGCGGCGGTCGGGGTCGCGCACGACCACGAGGTCACCTGCCGCGCACCCGAGATCGAGGTGCTGCGGACCGCGGCGTCCGACCGGCGCCCGGTCGCGCTCGCCGGCGCCGACACGTGCATCGAGGTCCCGGGCTTCGCGGGCCCGGTGCCCGCGTCGCACGAGCTCCACCTGCCCCTCCACGCCGGCGACGACCTCCTCGGCGGCGTGGTCGTCGGGCGCGTGGCCGACGCGCCGTTCAGGGCGGACGAGACCCGGCGAGCACGCGGGATGGTGGAGCAGGCGACCGTCGCGCTGGTCCGCGCGCTCGAGGTCGTCCGCGTCGCGCACCTCGGCGCGGCGAACGCGTCGATCCTGGAGGCCGCGACCTTCGGCGTCGTGCTGTTCGACCCGGACGGCAGCATCGCCCTGATGAACGCGTCGCTGCGGCGGATGTGGGAGGCCCTCGGCATCGACCCGGACAGCGACGACCGCGACGCGCGGGCGCGGCGCTTCATCGAGCTCGCCGTCGACCGGCAGCAGATGGAGGCCGACGTCCGGGCCGCGGTCGGCGACCCCCTTCTCCGCTTCCGGTTCGAGCTGCACGACCCGGGCGCCGACCGGTGGTTCCGGGCGATCACGGTGCCCGTCTTCGACGACGTGCGCACGTACATCGGCCGGATGGTCACGATCGAGGAGACCACCGAGCAGCGCGAGGTCCAGCGGCTCCGCGACGAGTTCACCGCGACGGTCACCCACGAGCTGCGGACCCCGCTGTCGGCCGTCGTGGCCGCGGTCGACCTGCTGTCGGACGAGTACGACGAGCCGACGCCGGGCCAGCAGCACTGGGGCGGCGTGATCCGGCGCAACGCCGACCGCCTGCTGCGACTCGTCGACGACCTCCTGACCGTCGCCCGCGCCGAGTCCGGGCAGTTCAGCCTCACCGCGGAGGACTGCGACCTCGCCGTCGTCGCCGGCGACGCCGTCGTCAGCGCCCGTGCCGCGGCCGCGCCCGCGGGCGTGACGGTCGAGCTCGTCGCCGAGCCCTCCCCGGCGCGGGCGGACGTCACGAGGATCGCCCAGGCCTGCGACAACCTGCTCTCGAACGCCGTCAAGTTCACGCCGTCGGGCGGGCTGATCCGGCTCACGATCGGACCGTGCACGACGGGCGGCGTCCGGATCGAGGTCGCCGACTCGGGATCCGGGATCCCGCAGGCCGAGCGTGAGCGGCTGTTCGACCGCTTCTACCGGACGACCGGCGCCACCCGCGCGGCGGTGCCCGGCACCGGCCTCGGCCTGACGATCACCCAGGCGATCGTCGTCGCGCACGGCGGCACGATCCGCGTGGAGGACGGCATCGACGGCGGCACGGCGTTCGTCATCGAGCTCCCCGCGGGCGGGCCTCCGGGCGACGACTGACGCCGCCGGCCTCCGGACGACGACGGACACCGCGCGGACGAGCCGCCGGGTGCCGTCCGCTCCGGCGCGCCCGAGCCCCGGGCGTCGACGACCTCAGCGCGCGGCGCCCGGAAGGCCGTCGCCCGCGGCGCCGGTCGGCGTCGGCCGGCCGGTGCGGCGCAGCCGAGCGGCCCAGCGCCGGCGCCGCTCGGGGCCGCGCAGCTCGGCCGCGACGGCCTGGAGCCGGTCGACGGCGCCGTCGGTGGGAACACCGGGGTCCGCGAGGACGCGGCGGTCGAGGACGCCGATCGCGGCGACGACGGCACCTCCGGCCTCGGCGACGAGGACCGGGGCGCGGGGGGTGCGCCCGCCGTCCTGCTCGGCGAGCCGGGCGAGGGCGGGGCCGTCGAGCGCGCCGGCATCGCGGACCACGACGCCGGCGGTCCGGGCGGCGCGGCCGCCGAGCATCGCCGTACGCGCGTCGGCCCGGCGGGCGACGGCGCGCGGCGCGGACGGGGTGGACGCGAGGAAGCGGTCGACCGGACTGGTGGACCGCGGCGCGTCGGTGCGCTCGGCGGTGTCGGGCGCGCGGTCGGCCGCAGTCGGGGTGGTGGGGTCTCGGGGGTCGGAGGAACGGGCCATGGACCGAAGGTGACAGCAACTGGCATTGCGATCCAGGGCCAATTGCGGCAGAGTGGTCTGCGATGACGCCCAGGAGCATCAGCAGCACGTCACTCGTCCGCCAGCTCGGCGAGTGGCGGGACGACGACCGCGCGGGCGCCGGGGGCGATCCGCTGTACGTGCAGCTCGCCGGGGCGATCCGGCTGCTGATCCTCGACGGCCGGGTGCCGCTCGACGTGCGGCTCCCGGGCGAGCGCGAGCTGGCGTCGGCGCTGGGGGTCAGCCGGACGACGGTCTCGACCGCGTTCGGCCGGCTCCGCGAGGAGGGGCACCTCGTCAGCCGTCACGGGTCCGGGAGCCGGACGAGCGTGCCCGCCGGCCCCGGCGGTCGCGTGATCGGGAGCCTGATCGCCGCCGACGACACGTTCGCGATCGACCTCGGCGCCGCCGCGCTCCCCGCGGCGCCGGGCGTGCACGCGGCCTACGCCGACGCGCTGGCCGCGCTCCCCGCCCACCTGCCCGGCCACGGCTACCAGGCGCTCGGCATCCCGGAGCTCCGCAGGGCGCTGGCCGACCGGTACACGGCGCGGGGGCTCCCGACGGTCCCCGAGCAGCTGCTCGTCACCAGCGGGGCGCAGCACGCGTTCGTCCTCGTCCTCCAGCTCCTGGCCGGTCCGGGCGACCGCGTCCTGATCGACCACCCGACGTACCCGCACGCGATCGACGCGATCCAGCGCGCGTCCTGTCGGCCTGTGCCGGTCGGGCTGCCCGGCAGCGGGTGGGACGTCGACGGCGTCGTCGCCGCGCTCCAGCAGACGGGGCCGCGTCTGGCGTACCTGCTGCCGGACTTCCACAACCCGACCGGGCGCTGCATGGATCCGGAGAGCCGGTCCCGCATCGCCGAGGCCGCGGCCCGCACCCGCACGACGCTCGTGATCGACGAGACGATGGTCGACCTCGGCCTCGAGGGCCCGCCGCCCGCGCCGTTCGCCGCGCACGACCCGACCGGTGGCGTCGTGATCACCGTCGGCGGGACGAGCAAGAGCTTCTGGGGCGGCCTGCGGGTCGGGTGGGTCCGCGCCGACGAGGGCACGATCGCGGGCCTCGGGGGCGTCCGGCCGGGCCTGGACCTCGGCACGCCGATCGTGGAGCAGCTGGCCGCAACGTCGCTCCTCACGGGGCACGAGTCCGGGCTCGTCGACCGCCGCGCGGCCCTGCGGGAGCGCCGGGACCGCCTGATCGCCGCGCTCGCCCGCGACCTGCCGGACTGGCGCGTCGAGCGGGCCCCGGGCGGCAACTCCCTGTGGGTCGAGCTCCCGGCCCCGGTCAGCTCGGCGCTCACCGCGTCGGCGGAGCGCCACGGCGTCCGCGTCGTCGCCGGTCCCCGGTTCGGCGTCGACGGCGCGTTCGAGCGGTTCCTCCGCCTGCCCTACACCCGGCCGGCGGAGGAGCTCGAGGACGCCGTCGCCCGCCTGGCGCGGGCCTACGAGGACCTCCGGGTCGCGCCGGGTCCGCGGGCGGTGCCGACGACGGCGACGGGCGCGGTGGTCTGACCCGCGCGGGCGTCGGGAGTTCCCCGATGTCGTGCCGGGGGACCGGTCCTACGGTGACGCTCACCCGTCGTCCGCAGACCGAGAAGGACCCCCGATGCACCCCGCCCGCCGTCGTTCCCTGCTGCTCACGCTCGTCGTGGGCTCCGTCGCCGCGGTGCCCGCGACCGCGTCGGCGGCCGGCACCGCCACGTTCGACGGCAGCGTCCTGCGCGTCGGCGAGGCGTCGCCCGGCGAGCAGAACGCGATCACGATCGGCATCCAGGAGGAGGGGCTCGTCGAGGTCTCCGACTTCGGCGCCGTGACCGCCGGTCCGGGGTGCGCGCCCAAGGAGACCGAGACGACGACCGCGGTCTGCCCGCTGCCGCCCGGCGGCGTCGAGGTCGTCACGGGCGGGGGCGACGACACCGTCGGCACCTACTACTCGCCCGTGGTGCGGCCCCTGGCCGACGGCGCCCTGCGCGTGGACCTCGGCGACGGGAACGACCGCTTCCTCGGCGGGGTCACCGGCGAGGTCGTCAGCGGCGGCGCGGGCAACGACGACCTGAAGGGCGGCCTCGGCGGCGACACGCTCGACGGCGGCGCGGGCGACGACACCGTCGAGGGTCAGGAGGGCGCCGACGTCGTCCGCGGCGGCGACGGGAACGACCTGCTGAAGGCCGACCAGTTCAGCGACTCCGGCGTCTTCGCGGACGTGATCGACGGCGGCGCCGGCTTCGACGTCCTGCAGGACTGGCGGCACACCGGCGGCGAGGCGACCGCGCCGGCGATCGACGTGCGGCTCGACGGCCTCGCCGACGACGGCCGGCCCGGCGAGGGCGACGACGTGCGCGGCGTCGAGCGGCTCGACTCCGGGAGCGCCGGCACGTTCGTCGGCGACGAGGGCGCGAACGAGTTCGTCGCGCCCGAGACCGGGGCGGCCGGCTCCTACTCCGGCGCGGGTGGTGCCGACCGCCTGCTCGCGGGCGACGCGCACGGCGACGTCGTCGACGGGGGCGCGGGGGACGACGACCTCTCCGGTGGCTTCGGCGACGACCGCATCGTCGGCGGTCCGGGCCGCGACGTCCTGGCCGGCGACCGCCCGGCGCGCTGCAACGAGCTCCACTGCGACATCGGTGGCGGCTTCGGCAACGACCTGATCGAGGCCCGCGATGGCGAGGTCGACTCGATCTCCTGCGGCCCCGGGACGGACACCGTGACGGCGGACCCCGACGACGTCGTCGCGGCCGACTGCGAGACCGTCGAGTGGGCGGTCTTCGACGGGGGCGGCGGCGACGGCGGGAAGAAGGACGGCGGGACCGCGAAGGCCACGGCGAAGCTCTCCGGGAAGACCGGGCTGCGGACGGTCCTGAAGCGCGGCCTCACGGTGAAGGTGACGGGTGCCACGGCGGGGCGGACCGTGACGGTGGCGCTCCGCGTCCCCGGCAGCACGGCGAAGCGCCTGCGGCTCGCGACGCGCCAGCGGGTCGTGACGGTCGCGACCGGGAAGGCGAAGGCCTCGAAGGCCGGGACCGCGACGGTCCGCGTGCGGTTCTCGGCGACGGCGCGCCGTCGGCTGGCGACGGTCCGGAAGGTCGGCGTGACGCTGCGGGCCACCGGGGCGGACGACCGGACGCTCACGCTGCGGCGGTGAGCCGCCGCGGCCGGGGCGCCGGGCCCGCCGTCCGCCCTCGCCCGCTCGCGGCGGCGGACCGCCCGGCCCGGCGCGCGGGCCATCGTCCATCCGTGTACTGCGCCCCGTCGTCCTCGCCCCGGAGGGCCGCGGCGCCGATCACGAGGGCATGGGGCCGGCCGTCGGCCCCGCCGGATCGCCGCCGTCCGATCCGTCCGCACCGTCTTCCGGGAGTCCGTCATGAGCACCGTCCGTTTCCCTCGCCCGAGCGCCCTCCACGGCGCGCGCGAGAAGCGGACGGCGCTCGACGAACCCGGGCGCCTGGCCCTCATGGCCGGGGGAGTCTTCGCCCTCGTCGCGCTGCCCGTGGGGTTGGTGGCGCTGTCGCTGCTGCTGCCGTAGCCGCGACGGGCGAACGCGCCGGAAACGGTCCCCGGACGCGTCCTCCGCGGCGCGTCCGGGCCGGCGTGCGTCCGGGGCCGCCCGCCCTTCCGGGCCGGCGTGCCGGCCCGGGGGCAAGACGTCCGGGCCCCGCCCCGGGTGCCACACTGCGCCGATGGGACCCGTGGTCCGCGGGGCGCTCTCGGCGCTGGCGGTCACGCTCGCGATCCTGGGCCTCGTCGCCGCCTACGTGCGGGCCGAGCTGGCGGAGCCCCAGGCGTTCGCCGATCGCGGCGTGACGGCGCTGCGCTCGGGACCGGTCCGCTCCGTCATCGCCGAGGAGGTCGCCGTCGACGTGCTCGAGCGGCGGTCGCCGAACCTCGTGGCCGCCCGGCCGCTGGTGCTGACCGCCGTGGACGCGGTGCTCGAGACCGATCGCTTCGAGCAGGTCCTGCGCCGCGCGGCGATCACCGCCCACGGGGTCCTGATCCGCGGCGACGACGACGTCGCGATCGAGCTGCGTGAGGTCCGGGAGGTGCTGCTGCCCGCGCTCCGCACCGCGTCGCCCGAGCTCGCGCGCAAGCTGCCGGGGGACCTGCGGCCGCAGATCGCCGAGATCCGGCGCTCCGACGCGGCGTCGCTGACCGTCCGCATCGCCGACCAGGCCCGCAACGTCGCCTGGCCGGCGCTCGGCGCGTCGCTGCTGCTGCTCGTCGCCCTCATCGCGACGGCACCCGACCGCCGGCGGACGGCGGCGGGCGTCGGGATCCGGATGATGGTCGGGAGCCTCCTGGCGGTCCTCGCGCTGTCGGGGCTCCAGTCGGAGGTCGTCGGCCACGTCGCCCCGGTCGGCGTGCTCTCGGAGGACCAGGTCCGCGCGGCGGCGGACGCGACGTGGGACGCGTTCGCCGGCGACCTGCGCACGCTGCTGATCGCGTTCGGCGTCGTCGGGCTGCTGCTGACGGCGAGCGTCCTGCTCGCCGCGCTGCGGGTGGACCGCGAGGCCGTCGTCCGCCGCGCCGCGATCGTCCTCGCCGGATCGCACCTGCCGACCGCCGGACGGGTCGGACGGGGCCTGGCGCTCGTCCTCGTCGGGGCGCTCCTGCTGCTCCGGCGCGGGCCGCTCTACGAGATCCTCGTCGTCCTGCTCGGCGGCGCGGTGGTGCTGCTCGGGCTGACCGAGATGGTCTCCACCCTTCGCGGCGCCCCCGACCCCGGGGTGTGCGTCCCGTCGCTCCCGGCCCGACGCCGGCGGCTCCTCACGGCGCTGGGGTCGGCCACCGCTGTGCTCGTCGCGGTGGGCGTGACGCTGGTGCTCGTGCTCCCCGGGGACGGTCCGCCGCCGCTGAAGGACGAGGAGATCACGACGTGCAACGGCTCCGCGGCGCTGTGCGGCAGGCGGCTGGACCAGGTCGTCTTCCCCGCGACCCACAACTCGATGTCGGCCGCGGACCGGCCCGGTTGGCTGTTCGCGAACCAGCGCCACCCGATCCCGCGGCAGCTCGACGACGGGATCCGCTGGCTGATGATCGACCCGCACTACGGGGTGAAGAACGCGCAGGGCCGGATCCGCACCGACCTGCAGGCGGAGGGCACGACGCGCAACCGCGTCGCGGCGGAGCTCGGGGCCGACGGCATCGGCGTCGCCGAGCGGCTGGCGGGCCGCCTGGGGCTCGTCCCTGCGGACGGGAAGCGCGGGATCTACCTCTGCCACTCGCTCTGCGAGCTCGGCGCGGAGCCGCTCGGTGGCACGCTCAAGAGCGTCCGTGGCTGGCTGGAGCGCAACCGGTCCGAGGTGCTCGTCCTGATGCTCGAGTCCAGCGTCGCGCCGAAGGAGATCGTCGCGGCGTTCGACAAGGCGGGCCTCGACCGCTACCTCGAGACGCTCCCGCGCGGCAGGCCGCTGCCGACCCTGCGCGACCTCGTCACGAGCGGCCGGCGGCTGGTCGTCCTCGACGAGGGCGACGGCGGCGGCGCCCCGTGGTTCCAGCCCGCGTTCGTCTTCGCGCAGAACACCGACATCGACGGCTTCACGAAGGACCCCCGCAGCTGCGGCGCCGGTCGCGGCACCCCGGACTCGCCGCTGCTGGTCCTGAACAACTGGGTCGACCGCTTCCCTCCGCCGGCCGCCGCCGCGGTCCGCGCCAACCGCGCCGCCGCGCTCCGGGACCGCGTCGCACGCTGCCGTCAGGTCCTCGGCCGCGCCCCGAACGCGATCGGCGTCGACTTCTACGACCGCGGCGACCTCCTGTCCGTCGTGCGGACGCTGAACGAGCGCGGGCCGGTCGGGCGCGAGGCACCGTAGGCCGGTCCGCCCGGTTCGCGCCGCCCGCGTCGGGTATCGACCGACGGCCCGCGACCCGTCCCGGGCCCCCGAACCGTGCTCGACCAGCCGATCGCCCTCTCGTCCTCCACCCGCAGCGTCGCCCGCCGACCGGTCGACGGGGTGCTCGGGGCGATCGGCGACACCCCGCTCGTCCACCTGCGGCGGTACCCCGACCGCCGCGACGTCGCCTTCTTCGCGAAGCTCGAGGCGACGAACCCCGGCGGCAGCGCCAAGGACCGCCCGGCCGCGCGGATGCTCGACGACGCGTGGGCCCGCGGGCTCGTCGGCCCCGGGTCGACGGTCGTCGAGTCGAGCTCCGGCAACATGGGCGTCGGCCTCGCGCAGGCCTGCCGGTGCCGCGACCTGGCGTTCGTCTGCGTCGTCGACAGCCGCGCGAACGTCGCGAACGTCCGGACGATGGAGGCCCTCGGCGCGGACGTCCGCATCGTCACCCGACCGGATCCCGAGACGGGGGACCTGCTGACCGCCCGCCGGGCGCTGGTGGCGGAGATCGTCGCCGCGACGCCGGGGGCGTTCCGCCCCGACCAGTACGCGAATCCCGAGAACGCGGGGGCGCACGAGCACGGGACGATGCGCGAGATCGTCGAGGCCCTCGACGGCCGGCTCGACGTGCTGCTCGTCGCGACCAGCACGACCGGCACGCTGCGCGGCTGCGTCGACGCGCTCCGGGCCCACGGCCTGCACGACACGACGGTGGTGGCGGTCGACGCGGTCGGCAGCGCGCTCTTCGGCGGCGAGCGCGGCCGGCGGATGCTGCCGGGCTTCGGCGCGGGCATGCGGACGGAGCTCTCCGAGTCCGCCGACTTCGACCGGCTCGAGCGCGTCGCGGACCTCGACTGCGTCGTCGGCTGCCGTCGGCTCGCGTTGCGGGAGGGCCTCCTGGCCGGGGCGTCCGGCGGGGCGGTCGCCGCGGCGTTCGACCGGATCGCGCCCGGCCTCGAGCCGGGGTCGCGCTGCGCGGCGATCCTGCACGACGGCGGCACCCGGTACCTCGAGACGGTCTACGACGACGCCTGGGTCGCGCGCGAGCTCGACTGCCCGCCGGCACGGCTCGCGGCGTTGGTGGACGGGACGCCGGGGAGCGGCCGATGAGCGAGGCGACGCCCCTCCGCGTCGCGATCGTCGGGCTCGGGCCGAAGGGCCTCTTCGCCCTGGAGCGGCTGCTCGAGCACGCCGCCGGTCCCCTCGAGGTCGACGTCTTCGAGCCGCACCGCGCCCCCGGTGCCGGCCCGGTCTACGACCCCCACCAGCCGTCGTGGCTCCTGATGAACAACGCGGCGGAGCACGTCGACCTGTGGTGGCCGGGCGGGACCCGGGTGCCGGTCGAGGAGCGGCGTCCGTTCGTCGCGTGGAACGCGGGCGGGCCGGGCGGCCGCGGGTCGTTCGTCCCGCGCGCGGCGGTCGGCGCGTACCTCGAGGACGGCCTCCGCACCGTGCTCGCCCACGCCCCCGACGGCGTGGTCGTCCGCGTGCACCCCGTCCGCGTCCGCGAGGTCCGGCGGACCGCGACCGGCTGGCACGTCGACACCGGCGCGGCGACGGCGGAGGCCGACCACGACGAGGTGCTGCTCGCCACCGGCCACGCGCGCGGGCCCGACCCGCTGCTGGAGGCGTCGTGGTCCGGTCCGGCCCGCCTCGTGCCCGGGGTGTTCCCGGTCGAGCGGCGGCTCACCCCGTCCGTCGTCCCGCCGGGCTCCACCGTCGGGATCCGCGGCTTCGCGCTGACCGCGATCGACGCGATCCTCGCCCTGACCGAGGGCCGTGGCGGGTCCTTCCTGCCCGACGCGCGCCCCGGTCGCCTGCGGTACGTGCCGCCCGCCCCGGACCGCACCGCCGGGCCGCCGCGGTCGATCGTCCCGTTCTCGCGGACCGGCGAGCCGATGCACCCGAAGCCCGCGACGGGCCTGCACGACGGCGAGCCGGGACTCGACCAGGACGTCGAGGCCGCGGTCGAGCGGATCCGGGCGCTTCCCGGTCGCGACGCGGCGACCGTCCGCGCGCTGGCCGCGGAGGTCGCGGCGGTGGCCGCGGCGGCGCTCGACGCGATCGGCGGGCCGGCCGACGACGAGGCGCACGCCCCGCGGGCCTGGACCGACGCCGTGCTCGACGGCCGCCTGCCGGACGCGTCGGACCCGGCGGCCGTCCTCGGTCGCGCGCTCGACGTCGCCGTCGGCGTGCGACCGGCGGGGACCGCCTGGGCGCTCGGCCACGCGTGGCGGACGCTCTACCCCGCGATCGCCGGACGGTGCGCGGGCGACGCGCTCGACGACGACGGCTGGGCCACGTTCCGGGCGCTCGCCGTCGCGTTCGAGCGCATCGCGTTCGGCCCGGCACCGGTGAACGTCGCGAAGCTCCTGGCCCTCGCCGAGGCGGGGGTGCTCGACCTGCGGCACGCGCGCGGGACGATCGACCACGTCGCGGCGGACGACGGGCCGATCGTGGCCGTCGGAACCGCACGCGGGATGGACCCGTCGTCGGGCGCGGCGTCCTCGGACCCGCCCGCCGTGCCCCGCACCGTCGTCCGGTCCGCGGCGGGCGAGCAGCCGGTCGACGTCGTCGTCGACGCGGTCCTCGCCCCGCCCGGCGTCCCCGCCCACGCGGACGGACCCGCCGCCCGGCTGATCGCCGGCCACCACGCCAGGCTGCTGGCCGGCCGGCGCGGCCTCGACGTGCTCCCCGACGGCACCTGCCGCGCCGCCGACGGCACGCCGAGCAGCGGCCTCGCGGCGGTCGGCCGACCGACCGAGGACGCCGAGATCGGCCACGACACCCTCTCCCGCACGCTCCACGCGCAGACCGACCGCTGGGCCCGCCGCGTCGCCGCGCGCGCCACGGCGTCCCACCCGACGACGACCTCCGAGGTGACGGCGTGAGCACGACCCACGACGCAGAGGACGCCCGCACGACCACCACCCACGGCGCGGGGGACGCCCGCACCACCGCGACCACCGGACCGGGACCCACCGCCCTGCGGCCCATGGCGGACGACCTCGGCCTCCGCGACCGCTGTCACGGCGCGGCCCCGCTGACCGCGCGACTGGAGCCCTGGCTGGAGGACGTCCTCGCCCGGCCCGACGACCTCGCCGCGTGGCTCGCCGAGCACGGGTCGCCGCTGAACCTGCTGCACCCCGGAGCGATGGAGCAGAACGCGGAGGCGCTGCTGGTCGCCGCGGACGCGCACGACCTGGACCTCGGGATCTTCTTCGCGCGGAAGGCGAACAAGGGCCTGGCGTTCGTCGACGAGGCGCTGCGGCTCGGTCTCGGGGTCGACGTGGCGAGCGAGCGCGAGCTCCGGCAGGTCCTCGACCGCGGCGTGCCGGCGGAGCGGATCGTCCTGACCGCGGCGGTGAAGTCCGCGTCGCTCCTGGACCTCGCGGTCCGCACGCGGCCGACCGTCGCCCTCGACAACGCCGACGAGCTGGACGCGCTGCTCCTCGCGGCGCACGACACCCCCGACCCGGTCCCGGTGGCGCTGCGGCTCGCGCCCGCCCTCGGTCCGGACCGGCCACAGACCCGGTTCGGGCTGCCGGCGGACGCGTGGCTGCGGCTCGTCGACCGCGGCGGGCAGGCCCCGGGACGTGGCGGCGGCCTCACGATCACGGGCGTCCACTTCCACCTCGACGGCTACGACGCCGGCGAGCGCGCGGTCGCGATCGGGCAGGCGACGGAGCTCGTCGACGCGCTCCGCGAGCGCGGGCACCGCCCGGCGTTCGTCGACATCGGCGGCGGCATCCCGATGTCGTACCTCGACGACGGCGACGAGTGGGAGCGCTTCTGGGACGCGCACCGCGCCGCGCTGTCGGGCGACGGTCCGCCGCAGACGTTCGGCGGCCACGGCCTGGGGTTCGCCGTCGACGACGGACGCCTGCGCGGTCGCTGGGGCGGCTACCCGTACCACCAGACCGGGGTGCGGGGCGCTTGGCTGCACGGGCTGCTCGCCCACCCGGTCGCGCCCGGCGGTCCCACGGCGGCCGACGCGCTCCGGTCCCGCGGCCTCGAGCTCCGCTGCGAGCCCGGCCGCTCCCTGCTCGACGGCTGCGGCGCGACGGTCGCGCGCGTCGCCTTCCGCAAGCCGCGCGACGACGGCTCGTGGCTGGTCGGCCTGGAGATGAACCGCACCCAGTGCCGGACGACGTCGGACGACTTCCTCGTCGACCCGCTCGTGGTCCGGCCGGCGAGCGCGGACGGTGGCTCGCCGTCGCCCGACCCGGTGGCCGACGCGGCGATCGAGGGCCACCTGGTCGGCGCGTACTGCATCGAGCGCGAGCTCCTGACGTGGCGTCGCCTGCGCTTCCCGCACGGCGTCGCGGTCGGCGACCTCGTCGTGTTCCCGAACACGGCGGGCTACCTGATGCACATCCTCGAGAGCGCGTCGCACCAGATCCCGCTGGCCCGGAACGTCGTCGTCGGCCGGGACGGCGTGCGCCCGGACCCGATCGACGCCGCGGCCTGACGGGGCCCGTCAGGCCGGCGCCCCCGTGTTCTGCGCGAGCTGGTCGGCGAAGGCGCGCGCGTAGGCCGGCCGCGCCTCGCCCCGGGCGACGTAGGCGGCGAGGTTCGGGAACTCGTCGAGCAGCCCGGGCGGCCGGACGCGGAGCAGCACGGAGACCATCATCAGGTCGCCGGCGCTGAAGTCGCCGTCGAGCCAGTCGGCGTCCCCGAGCCGGTCGGAGAGGGGACGCAGGCGGTCGCGGACGCGGTCCTTGACGATCGGCAGGCGATCCTGCGCCCACGGCTGGTCGCGCTCGAAGATCACGGCGGCGGAGAGCTCGAGGATCGGCGGCTCCACGGTGTTGACCGCCGCGAACATCCACGAGATCGCCCGGGCGCGCCCTCCGGCGTCCGCCGGGAAGAGACCCTCGTGCCGCTCGGCGAGGTGCAGGACGATCGCCCCGGTCTCGAAGATCGCCAGGTCGTCCTGCTCGAACGTCGGGATCAGCCCGAACGGGTGGATCGCGAGGTGCGCGGGCTCCTTCTTGGCCTCGAAGGACAGCGGGCGCACGTCGTAGCGCAGGCCCACCTCCTCGAGCGCCCAACGGACGCGGGTGTCGCGGGCGAGCCCTCGGCCGCCGTCGGGGGAGCGTTGAAACGCGGTGATGGTGATGTCGCTGGAGGAGGTCATGCCCCAGGGACGGGACGGTCCACGCGGACTCATCGGGCGATGCCGAACGCGCCACGTCCTCGGCGCTGTGGGTCGGTACGTTCGCCACCGGTGGGGTGGCAGACGTGCCAACCCGTGTCCGGGCGTCCCGCCGGGCGTCACCCCCGCCGCATCATGCGCCCGACCGCCGCCATCAGCTCGTCGGTGCGCTCCAGGCGCTGCGCGCCCTCCGCGTTCGCGACGCAGGTGCGGGCGTGGTCGTCGAGCAGCCCGAGCGCGACCTTGTCGAGCGCGGCCTGCACGGCGGAGATCTGCGTGAGGACGTCGATGCAGTACCGCTCCTCGTCGACCATCCGGTCGATCCCGCGGACCTGGCCCTCGATGCGCTTCAGCCGGGAGCGGAGCTGGTCCTTCGTCGCGGAGTAGCCGCGCGTGGGGGGCGTGGCGGGCACGGAATCGGCGGTGTCCGCGGCGGGCGTGGGGTCCGTGGCGGCGGGCGCGGGGTCCATGGACCGATTCTAGCCATACCCCCGGGGGGTGCCGGAAACGTCGCCGGCGGGCTCGCGGGTCGACGTCGCTGGTACCCCAGGGGGGTATGCTACGTTCTCGAGCGGATACCCCCGACCCGTATCCTCGAAGGAGGGTCCCGGGGGCACGACCGTCCCCCGAGACCACCGGATCCCCGCCATGCCCACGCTCTCCGTCCCCACGAGGCTCGCGCTCTTCGGCGCGCTCCTGGCCGTCGCCTTCGGCGCGGCGCTCGGCCTCGGCGCCCTGGTCGACCCGACCGACGGGGCGCCGAAGCCGGCGGACCACGGTGGGATGGCCGCGGGCCACGGGACGACGGGCGACGCGGGCCACGGTGACGAGGCGTCGTCCGGCCACGGCGGGGAGCACGCCGCGACCGCCCCGGGCGGCCTCTCGGCGACGCAGGACGGCTACCGCCTCGTCGCCGATCGCACCCGGTTCACCGCCGGGGACCGCACGACCTTCCGCTTCCGGATCGACGGCCCGGACGGCCGCCCGGTGCGGTCCGGCTACGAGCTCGAGTCCGAGCGCGAGCTGCACCTGATCGTCGTACGCCGCGACGGCAGAGGCTTCCAGCACCTGCACCCGCGCCGCGCGGCGGACGGCACCTGGAGCGTGCCGCTGACCGTGACGTCGGCCGGCAGCCACCGCGTCCTGGCCGACTTCGTCGTCGGCGGGGTGCGCCGGACGCTCGGGCTCGACGTCGAGGCAGGCGGCGTCTACCGCCCCGCGGCCCCGGCGACACCCTCGTCGGTCGCGACCGTCGACGGCTACCGCGTCGCCCTGGACGCCAACCCGCCGCGCGCGGGCACGTCGACGCCGCTGTTCTTCCGGGTGACCCGCGGGGGCCGGCCGGTCCGTGACCTGCAGCCGTACCTCGGCGCCCGCGGCCACCTCGTCGCGCTGCGCGAGGGCGACCTCGCGTACCTGCACGTGCACCCCGAGGAGGACGCCGCCCCCGGCGACGTCCCGTTCGCGGCGACCTTCCCGAGCGCCGGCCGCTACTCCCTCTACCTGCAGTTTCGCGTGGGCGGCGTCGTCCGCACGGCGACGTTCGTGACGGAGGTCTCCCGATGAGCTCCACGACCCCGTCGGGGGCGACCCCCGACCTCGCCCCGGACGACGGGACGGGCACGGTCGCCGTCGCCACCGAGCAGCTCGACCTCGCGCTGCAGGGCATGACGTGCGCGTCGTGCGCGAACCGGATCGAGCGCAAGCTGAACAAGCTCGACGGCGTCACCGCGACGGTGAACTACGCGACGGAGAAGGCCTCCGTGGTGTTCGACCCGAAGGTCGCCACACCCGAGGCGCTGGTCTCCACGGTCGAGGGCGCCGGCTACCACGCGACGCTCCCCGCCCCGCCCGCCGCGCCCGGCGGCACGGCCGGCGACGACGCCGGGACCGCGACCGACGGCGCGTCGACGGGTGGCGGCACGACCGCCGACGGCTGGGGCCCCCACGAGCGCGCGCTGCGGACGCGGCTGATCGGCTCGGCGGTCCTCTCCGTCCCGCTGCTCCTCGTCTCGATGATCCCGGCGCTCCAGTTCGAGCACTGGCAGTGGCTGGCGCTCCAGCTCGCCACGCCGGTCGTCCTCTGGGCCGGCTGGCCGTTCCACCGCGCCGCGTGGCAGAACCTCCGGCACGGATCCGCGTCGATGGACACGCTGATCTCGGTCGGCACGCTCGCGGCGTGGACGTGGAGCGTCGTCGCGCTGTTCTTCCTCGGCGCCGGCGATCCGGGCATGAAGATGCCCTTCGACCTGTGGCTCGACCGCGGCGCGGCGAGCGACCACATCTACCTCGAGACCGCGGGCGTCGTGACGACGCTGCTCCTGGCGGGTCGGCTCTTCGAGGCCCGCGCCAAGCGACGCTCGGGCGACGCCCTCCGCGCGCTGCTCGAGCTCGGCGCGAAGGACGTCGCGCTCCTCGACGCCGACGGCACCGAGCGCCGCGTGCCGGTCGAGCTGCTGACCGTCGGCGCGCGGTTCGTCGTCCGCCCCGGCGAGCGGATCGCGACCGACGGCACCGTCGTCGACGGGCGCTCCGCGGTCGACGAGTCGCTGCTGACCGGCGAGTCCGTCCCGGTCGAGAAGGCGCCGGGCGACGCGGTCGTCGGGGCGAGCGTCAACGCGGGCGGTCGCCTGGTCGTCGAGGCCACGAAGATCGGCGAGGACACCGCGATCGCGCAGATCGCCCGGCTCGTCGAGGACGCCCAGACCGGCAAGGCGCCGGTCCAGCGCCTGGCGGACCGGATCTCCGGCGTCTTCGTCCCGATCGTCCTCGTGCTCGCGGTCGCGACGCTCGGGTTCTGGCTGGGTGACGGCGCGGGCGCGGCGTACTCGTTCAGCGCCGCGGTCGCGGTCCTGATCATCGCCTGCCCCTGCGCGCTCGGCCTGGCCACCCCGACGGCGCTCCTCGTCGGCACCGGCCGCGGCGCCCAGCTCGGCGTGCTGATCAAGGGCCCGGAGGTCCTCGAGTCCACCCGCCGCGTCGACACGATCGTGCTCGACAAGACCGGCACCGTCACGACCGGCCGCATGCGCCTGACGGCGGTCCACCCCGCGGACGGCGAGGACGCCGACGAGGTCCTGCGCATCGTGGGCGCCCTGGAGTCCGGCTCCGAGCACCCGGTGGCACGGGCGATCGCGGCGGCGGCCGGAGAGCGCCTCCCGACCCCCGAGTCGTTCGCCAACCGCGAGGGCCTCGGCGTCGAGGGGACCGTCGAGGGCCGCGCCGTCGTCGCCGGTCGTCCGTCGCTGCTGGAGGAGTGGGGGATGCCGCTCACCGACGACCTCCGCACCCGGCTCGCCGACGAGCAGTCCCACGGCCGCACCGCGATCGTCGCCGGGTGGGAGGGCCGGATCCGCGGGCTGCTGGTCGTCGCGGACACGCCGAAGGAGACGAGCCGCGAGGCCGTCGCCGCGCTGAAGGGCCTCGGCCTGCGCACCGTGCTGCTGACCGGCGACAACGCGGCGACCGCCCGCGCCGTCGCCGACGAGGTCGGGATCGACGAGGTGATCGCCGAGGTCCTGCCCGCCGGGAAGGCCGCGGTCGTCCGCGACCTGCAGGCCGACGGCCGCGTCGTCGCCATGGTCGGCGACGGGGTCAACGACGCGCCGGCGCTCGCGCAGGCCGACCTCGGGCTGGCGATCGGGACGGGCACCGACGTCGCGATCGAGGCGTCGGACCTGACCCTGGTCTCCGGCGACCTGCGCGGCGCGGGCGACGCGATCCGCCTGTCCCGCAGCACCCTGCGGACGATCCGGACGAACCTCTTCTGGGCGTTCGCCTACAACGTGATCCTCATCCCGGTCGCCGTGGCGGGCCTCCTGAACCCGCTCCTGGCGGGCGCGGCGATGGCGCTGTCGAGCGTCTTCGTGGTCTCGAACTCGCTGCGCCTGCGGTCGTTCCGGGCCCAGCGGGACGGCTGACGGCGGCGCCCGCCCGGCGCGACCGGCGCGGTGGCGCGTCGGGCCGGTCGAGCCGACCGGCGGGTCGGGGGCGCGCCCGAACGGGCCCGCCTCGGTCCGGGAACCATGCACCCGCGGCGGATATTCCTGGAATGCGCGATCACGCGATCCGGGAATATGCCCGCAGGACGTGTGTGTTCCTCCGTCGTGCTCGAACTCCGCCGAAACTCGTGTCGTTCTGCGCGATGGTGGTCCGTCTTCACCCCAGAGGCCGCGACCGGCGGCCTCGGGGCAGGACCCGATCCGCCCCCGGAACCACCGACACGAAGGATCACCACGATGCGCTACTCCCTCCTCCTCAGCCACCCCGAGCCCACCCCGGGCGAGATCCCCGAGGAGACCATCGCCCAGTTCCAGGAGGCGTTCGGCGACTACGCCCGGGCGCTCGAGTCCGCCGGCGTCCTGCGCTCGGCCGACGTGCTGCAGCCGACCGACGTCACGACCACGGTCACCCTGCGCGGCGGCAGCCTGCAGGTCCAGGACGGGCCGTTCGCCGACACGAAGGAGGCCCTCGGCGGCGTCTTCGTGATCGACGTCGCGGACCTCGACGCCGCGATCGCCTGGGCCGAGAAGTGCCCCGGCGCGCAGTACGGCGTGATCGAGATCCGCCCCACCGCGGTCGCGTTCCTGGACGGTCAGTGGCGGAGCTGACCACGGTCGAGGCGCGCGTGGCCGAGGTCACCCGCGCCTCGTACGGCCGGCTCCTGGCGCTGCTCGCGGCGCCGACCCGCGACATCGCGGCGGCCGAGGACGCCCTCGCCGACGCGCTCGAGCAGGCGCTCCGCCGGTGGCCCGACGCGGGCGTCCCGGACAACCCGGAGGCCTGGCTCCTCACCGTCGCCCGCAACCGCGAGCGCGACCGGTTCCGCTCCGCCGCGCACCGCACGGCGGCCCCGCTGGAGGACGCCGACCACGTCGGCACGACCGACGACCCGGACCCCGACGCGATCCCGGACCAACGGCTCGCACTGCTCTTCGTCTGCACCCATCCGGCGATCGACCGCACGATCCGCACGCCGCTGATGCTCCAGACGGTCCTCGGCTTCGACACCGAGCAGATCGCCCGGGCGTTCGCGATCCCCGCGCCGACGATGCTCCAACGGCTGGTGCGTGCCAAGCGGCGGATCCGCGACGCCGGCATCGCGTTCGTCGTCCCCGACCGCGCGCTGATGACGGAGCGGATGCCGGCGGTGCTCGAGGCGATCTACGGCACCTACGCGATCGACTGGCAGGGCGTCGCCGGCGCGACGGAGCGCACGAGCCTGTCGGGCGAGGCCCTGTACCTCGCCGAGACGCTCGTCGAGCTGACCGGCGACGACCCGGAGGTGCTCGGCCTGGCGGCGCTGATCGCCCTGTCGAGCTCCCGGGCCGCCGCGCGCGTCGCGGACGACGGCGCGTTCGTCCCGCTCGGCGAGCAGGACCCGGCGGCGTGGGACGACGCGCTGATCGCCCGCGGGGAGGCCCACCTGCATCGCGCGCACGCGCAGGGCCGCGTCGGGCGGTACCAGCTCGAGGCCGCGATCCAGTCCGCGCACCTCGCCCGACGCACGTCGGGCACGACCGACTGGCGGGCGCTTCGCACGTTCCACGTCGCCCTGCAGGACCTCGCACCGAGCCTCGGGGGCGCCGTCGCCCTGACGGCGGTCGTCGGCGAGACCGACGGGCCTGCGGCCGGCCTGGCGCTGCTCGACGAACTCGAGGGTCCGCACGTCGAGCGCTTCCAGCCGGCGTGGGCGACCAGGGCGCACCTGGCGGAGCGCGCGGGAGACCGCGCCGCCGGCCGCGCCGCACTGGACCGTGCGATCGCGCTCACGACGGACCCGGACACCCGTGCGTTCCTGGAGCGGCGACGGTCGGAGATGTGACGGTCGATCCCGGGGTCGGCGGGCCCCTGGTCGACGGCCGCGGTCACGCGTCGTCGGAGACCGACCTGCGGTGACCTCCGCGCCGGCCGACCGGTCGACTCCTCGGCCGCCGTGGTCCGGGGTGGTCGGACGTCGACCATCGGTGACCTCCGCCGCCGCCGGAGCGCCCGCGGACGCGGTACCCGGGACACCCCGTCCCGCCTGTTCGGTGATCCGTAGCACGCAGATACCAAACCGACGCACGACGGACGGGGGAGTGCGACGACCGCGCGTCATGGTTCTCGTTCGAAGTCCCGCCTGTCCCGCCCTCGGCTTCCCCGGCCGGCCCCGACCCAGCACCCTTCCCCGTGTTCGCTCCCTTCTCCTCCGATCCGCAGAACGACCCGGTTCGTCCCGTCGCGGCCGCCCCGGGCCTCGACGCGTCGCAACCCGTCGACGTGGCCCGCGCCACGGCCGACGTGGTCCGCAAGACGGCCGAGGTCGCTGCCGACATCGCTGCGACCACCGAGCGCCTGCAGGAGCTCGAGCGGCTCCAGGCGCTCGTCGTCTCCACCACCGCCCACGAGCTCCGCAGCCCGCTGACGGTCCTGCGGGCCCACGCCGACATGCTCATGGACGGCAGCGACCACCTCGACGACAGCGAGCGCGCGTCGCTCGAGGCGATCAGCCGCGCGGTCGTCCGCCTGCAGGAGGTCAGCGACCACCTCGTCGCCGAGCTCCGCGGCACCGCCGGCGGTGCCGAGGAGGCCCTCCGCCGCTGGCTGCAGCTCGAGCCGGGCGCCACGCGCACCCGTCCGCGGACGGCCTAGACCACCCCGCCGACCGATGAGTCGGCGGGTCCGCCGGAGTCTCACGGTGTGAGGACCACGCGCCACGGCGCAGGTCCCGACCGCCACGGCGCGTCCGCGCCCAGCCCGAGGAGACTCCGATGTTCCAGGACACCAAGGCGTTCAGCGGCTTCGCGGTCGACGACCCCGGGGCGGCGAAGACGTTCTACGGCGACGTCCTCGGCCTCGACGTCGAGACGAACGAGATGGGTTTCCTGACGCTCCGCCTCGGGAGCGGCGCGGAGGTCCTGGCCTACCCGAAGCCCGACCACGTCCCGGCGACGTTCACGATCCTGAACTTCCCGGTCGACGACGTCGAGGCCGCCGTCGACGCGCTCACGGCGAAGGGCGTCGTGTTCCTCCGTTACGACTCGACCGACGAGAAGGGCATCCAGCGCGGGTACGGCCCCGACATCGCGTGGTTCACGGACCCCGCGGGAAACGTGCTGTCGGTGCTCTCGGCGTAGGCGCGCATCCGCTGGTGGACGAGGGGGCAGCTGCGCCCACCGCCACCGGGCGCACCGCCGACGCTGCCGTTCGTCGACGCGGACGGCCTGAGGGGACATCGTTCGTCCACGGGGTTGCGCGGCGGGGAACCGCCCCCGATACTCGCCGGATGCGCCGTGTGTGGCCTGTAAACCCTCGGGGTTCGGACGTCCCGTGCCCATCCCGATCAGACCGCCCTGGCGCGGCCCGGACGAGGACGGTGGTCCTCGTGCTCGGCGCCTTGGTCGGGGTGGGCGCGTCGCCGTCGCCGGCGACCGCCGCAGACACGAACCTCGTCGGGAACCCGTCGTTCGAGTCCGGGTACTCGGGCTGGATCTCCTACCAGGGCACCCCCGGCAACGTCCAGCAGAGCGGTGCTCCGGACGGGAACTGGGTCGGAACGGCGAAGGCGTCGACCACCGGCGCGGCGTACACGCTGGACAACTACCCCACCGCCACGGCGAGTGGCGGCCGCACGTACACGGCGACGGCCTGGGTGAAGGCCGGGACCGCCTCGAGCGGCAAGCCGATCAAGCTGATCGTCCGGTCCTCGCCGTCGAGCGGGAACGCCACGGAGTGCGGGGCGTCCACGCCGCAGAACCTGACCACCACCTGGTCGTCGATCACGGTGACCTGCGTCGCCCCGCGGTCCGGCGACGCCCTCGACGTGTACCTCGTCCGGGAGGACGGCGTCACGATGAACGAGACGTTCTTCGCCGACAAGGTCTCGCTGGTCGGCCCGGACCAGGCGACGGTCCCGAGCGGCAACATCACGGCGAACCCGTCGTTCGAGGCGGACGTCGCCGGCTGGGACCGCTACCGGTCGACCGTGTCGCAGACCCCGGTCGCCGACGACCCCGACGCCGCTTCCGGCAGCCGGTCCGCCACGGTGAAGGCGAACGCGGGCGTCACCGACTCGTACTCGATCGTCCAGGCCCCGACGTCGCTGAACAAGAAGGCCGCGGGCGCCTACACCTACACCGCCACCGCCTGGGTCAAGGGCACGCCGTCGAGCGCCGGGAAGACCGTGACGCTGTTCGTCCGCGAGAAGGACGCGGCCGACGGTGACGTCCAGTCGCGGAGCGCGCCGGTCACGCTGTCGGCCGACCGCTTCAAGAAGGTCACGGTGTCGGCGACCGCCCAGGCCACAGGCGACTCGATCGACGTCTACGCGGCCCGGCTGGACGACGTCTCGAGCGGTGAGTCGTTCCGCATCGACGCCTTCACGCTGACGGCGTCCCAGCCGGGCGAGGTCCCGGCCGGCAACCTCACGGCGAACCCGAGCGTCGAGCCCGACGCCACCAACTGGAGCAGCTACCAGGGGACGACCCCGACGTCGGTCCTGGCCACCGCCGCCCCGGCGTCCGCCGGCGTCGCCGACGCGCCGCTCGGGACGCGGGTCGGGAAGGCGACGGCGAGCACCCAGGGCGGCTACGACGGCTACACCTTCGACGACGCGAACGCCGCGGTGCAGGACTCCGTCGCGGGCACGACCTACACCGCAGGCGCCTGGGCGAAGGCCGCGGCGGCCGGCGGCGTGGCGAAGAACACGTACCTGGTCGTCCGCGAGACCAACGCGGCCGGCGCCACGGTCGGGTACGCCGACTCCCGGGTCGTCCCGCTGCGCGCCGACCGGTACAGCCGACTGGAGTCGTCGTACGTCGCGAAGGACGACCACAACAAGATCGACGTCTACCTCGACCGGCGCGGCGACGTGGTGCCGGGCGAGAGCTTCTACGCGGACGACATCACGCTCACCGCCACCCGGCTCGCCAACGTCTTCGGGTCGTCCGTCACGGTGCGACCGGACGTCGACCAGCCGTCCGGAGGCACCCTCGCGGCCACCGTGTCGGCGGCCAAGAACGAGTCTGCGTCGTTCCAGATCGCGCTCCGGACCACCGGGGCCGGCGCGACGGTCACGGGCCAGTCCCTCCTCGGCGGACAGCTGACCGGCCCGTCCAACGCGACGATCGCGGAGTCCGCGGTGACGGTCGCCCGCGAGGCGAACTACACCGTCGAGCAGCCCTCCGACGGGGAGGGTGCCGTCGGGAAGTGGCCCGACGAGCTGATCCCCGACAAGGACCCGCTCCTCGGCGGCGTGGGGAGGACCCTCGGGTCGAACCAGAGGGCGTTCCCGATCGTCCTCGGCGAGCGTGAGGCCTCGACGCTCTGGGTGGACGTGAACGTCCCGACGTCCGCGGCGAAGGGCACGTACACCGGCACCATCCGGTTGACGCTCTCGGGCGGGTCGAGGATCGACGTCCCGGTGACGGTGAAGGTCCGCGACTTCACGCTGCCCTCGACCTCGTCGCTGCGCAGCATCTTCACCCTGAACCCCTTCGAGGTCTGTCGCGCCCCCGAGACCGCGGGGAACGACGGGGGGTACGCCGACATCCGACCCTCCTACGGCGGGTGCGACCCGTCGAACGAGAAGACGTGGCAGGTGTTCGCGCGCTTCGCGCAGCTCGGCCTGCGCAACCGGATCTCGATCAGCAACCCGTACGCCACGCGCAACCAGGAGGCCCCGACCACCGATCCGGTGACCCGGGCCGCGCTCCCGGGCGCCCCGACGCCGCCTCCGGGCACGTACACCCAGGAGGACGCGTTCGACACCTACGTCAAGCCGCTGCTCGACGGCACCGCCCCGCAGGGCACGTTGACCGGCGCGAAGCTCACGACGTTCTCCACCTGGTGGGGGTGCATCAGGATCGAGAAGGCCGGGTGCCTCTCGCGCTGGAAGTCGGTCATCGACCGGCACGTCCCCAGCGCTGCGAGCCGGTTCCTCCCGTGGGTCTGCGACGAGCCGTTCTTCGACGACGCGAAGCACAAGACGCCATGGCGGTACTCCGCGACGTCGCCCAGCGGCGACACCCCGGACCTCGGGGCGCCCGCCAACGGGGAGACGCCGTACGAGTATCCGCCGTTCTCGTGCGCCTGGTCGCGCAAGACCGCGACCGACGGCTGGCCGGGGGTGCCCGTGAAGATCACCACCGACCTCGACGATCCGGGGCTCTACGACCGCTACGTCGCGGACCGCAACAACCCGCCCGCGGTCCCGACCGCCGCACCGACGACCTCGAAGGTCAACGTCCTCGCGAACCTCGTGACCGACCTGGTCCCGCGCAACCCGAAGGACCCGAACCAGAAGTACTCCGTCCGGAAGGCGAAGTTCGACCGGTTCGCCGCCCAGTCGGGTGCGGAGCTCTGGGGGTACACGGCCTGCTCCAGCGCGGGCTGCGATCCGGGTGTCCCCGCGAGCGACCCCACGACCACCGACCCCGAGCACGACGGATGGCCGTCCTACTCGATCGACCAGCCCGGATCCCAGGCGTCGGCGATGGGGTGGATGTCGTTCATGTACGGCCTCAAGGGCGAGAGCTACTTCGACACCGCCTACGGCTTCAGCGAGGGCCCGGAGTTCCATCGCGGATTCGCGGACTACGGCGCCAACGGCGACGGGCTGCTGTTCTACCCGGGCCTGTCGGACGTGACGAAGAACGGGGCGACCACGACGGTCGACATGCCGTTCGAGTCGATCCGACTGAAGCGGATCCGTGAGGGCCGGGAGGACTACGAGTACCTGGCACGGCTGGCGACGCCCGCCTGCGGCAAGCGGACGCAGGCCATGGCGATCGCCCAGGGCCTCTTCGGCGACCTCGATCACGCGATGTTCAGCACGACGGTCACCCAGGCGCAGCTCGACGCGGCGCGGGACAGCCTCGAGGCCCTGATCACCTCGACCACGCAGTGCAAGAACCCCTGACGGCCGAGCAGGCCCCGTCCTGGCCGGCGGATGCGCCGCTCCGGACGGTGCCCGCACCCCGGTGCGACCGTCCGTGCAGGGCCCCTCAGGCGTCCGCCAGCCGCGCGAGCAGCGGGATCGCCGCGGCGAGCTGCGCCCGCTCGTCGTCGTCGAACAGGTCGTCCAGCGCGGCGGTGAGCCACGCCTCGCGCTCGACCCGGATCGCCAACAGGCGCTCGCGCCCCGCGTCGGTCAGCTCGACGAACGCGCGCCGGCCGTCGGCCGGGTCGGGGCGGCGCGTCACGAAGCCGCGCTCCTCGAGCTCGCGGACGGTCTGGGCCATCGACTGCGGACGGACGCGGTCGGCGGTGGCGAGGTCGGCGCTGCTCATCGGCCCCTCGCGGTGCAGGCGACCGAGGACCGCGAAGCGGCCCTCGCCCGGCGCGGCCTCGGCCCGCAGACGACGGATCACGTCCCCCAGGGCCTCGCGCAGCTCGTGGGCGGTGCGGGCGGTCGACGGCGCCGGGGCGTTCGGCGTGCCCCCGCTCCCGCGACCGGAGGCGGTCGGCGTGCCCCCGGAGGTCGGGGCGGTGACGGGCGTCCGGGCGGGCGGCACCCCGACAGTCTAGAGGCCGGCCGACAGGAAGACTGATCAGGCTGCCTGTGTAATGTGCTGGGACGATGCACCCGACCGTCGACGACCGCTACAAGTGGATCGCCCTGGGCAACGCGACGCTCGCGGTGCTGCTGGCGACGCTCGACGCGTCGATCACGATCATCGCGATGCCCGACATCTTCCGGGGCATCCACCTGGACCCGCTCGTGCCCGGGAACTCCTTCTACCTGCTGTGGATGATCCTCGGCTACCTCGTCGTCACCAGCGTCCTGGTCGTCAGCCTCGGTCGGCTCGGGGACATGGTCGGGCGCGTCAGGATCTTCAACGTCGGCTTCGTGATCTACACGGTCGCGTCGCTGCTCCTGGCGATCGACTGGATGACCGGCGAGGCCGGCGCGCTGTGGCTCATCGGCTTCCGCGTCGTGCAGGGCATCGGCGGCGCGTGCCTGATCGCGAACTCCGGCGCGATCATCGCCGACGCGTTCCCCGCCCACCAGCGCGGGATGGCGCTCGGGATCAACAACATCGTCGGCGTCAGCGGCCAGTTCGTCGGGCTCGTCCTGGGCGGGCTGCTCGCCCCGATCGACTGGCGTCTCGTCTTCCTCCTCTCGGTGCCTGTCGGGATCCTCGGCACCGTCTGGGCGTACCGCTCGCTGCGCGAGGTCTCGACCCCGCACCCGGGCCGCATCGACTGGACGGGCAACGTCTCCTTCGCGCTGGGCCTGATCCTGGTCATGGTCGCCGTGACCTACGGGATCCGGCCCGCCGGAGGCCACGCGACCGGCTGGGGGAGCCCCACCGTGATCGGCCTGATGGTCGCCGCGGCGGTCTGCCTGGTCACCTTCGTGGTCGTCGAGCGCCGCAGCACCCACCCGATGTTCCGGCTCGGCCTGTTCCGCATCCGGGCGTTCACGTTCGGCACGCTCTCGACGTTCCTCGCGGCGATCGCCCGCGGCGGCCTGATGTTCATGCTGATCATCTGGCTCCAGGGGATCTGGCTGCCGCAGCACGGCTACAGCTTCAGCGAGGCGCCGCTGTGGGCCGGCATCTACATGCTGCCGCTGACGGCGGGGATCCTCGTCGCGGGTCCGCTGTCCGGGATCCTGTCGGACCGCTACGGGGCCCGGCCGTTCGCGACCGCGGGGATGCTGCTCACGGCGGTCGGATTCGGCCTGCTCCTGCTGCTGCCGACGAACTTCTCGTACCCGGCGTTCGGGGCGATCCTGCTCCTGATCGGCCTGGCGATGGGCCTCTTCGCGTCGCCGAACCGCGCCGCGGTGATGAACAGCCTCCCGGCGGCCGACCGCGGCGCCGGCGGCGGGATGAACACGACGTTCCAGAACTCCGCCCAGGTCCTGTCGATCGGCGTCTTCTTCACGCTGATGATCATCGGACTGGCCGCCACGCTGCCGCAGACGATGTCGGCCGGCCTGCAGGCCCACGGCGTCTCGGCGGCCGACGCGCAGCACGCGTCGGACCTGCCCGCCGTCTCGATCCTCTTCGCGGCGTTCCTCGGGTACGACCCGATCCAGCACCTGCTGGGGACCCACGCGCTCGCCGGCCTGTCGCCGGCGGACCACGCCGCCCTGACCGGCCATTCGTTCTTCCCCGACCTCATCTCGGGCCCGTTCCAGGACGGGCTGCACGCCGCGTTCGCGTTCGCGATCGCCGCCTGCCTGATCGCGGCGCTCGCCTCGCTGATGCGCGGCCGCCGGCAGGTCGACGACCCGGACGCCGTCGTCCCGCAGGCCGGCGGCGCGCGGCCGGTGCGGCCGCTGGCGGAGTGATCAGTCCGTGATCTCGGCGCCCTTCCAGAAGGCGACGTGGTCTACGGCGACGCCTCCCCCGTCTCGTTCCACGCGGCGTCCCAGCGCGCCAGCAGCGCCGCGAGACCGTCCTCCGTGGGCGCGCCGAACGCGCGCAGGCGGGCGAGGCCGCCGTCCGGGCGGACCTCCAGCCGCAAGCGCCGGACGGGCCGGGTCCCGAGCAGCGCGAAGCGGTGCCGCACGTCCGGCACGACCGCGGTCCGCTCGAGCAGCGCGAACCACTCGTCCGGGTCGGCCTCGTCGGTGTCCGTGTCGCGGCCCAGGATCCGGACGGTGCCCGGCGCGTTGCCGACGAAGTGCCGGGCGTCGACCTCGAGCATGCGCACGACGCCCGAGACCGCGAGGCGGAGCTCGACCCAGTCGTACCCGCCGTCGCGCCGGCGCGAGGTCTCCCACCCCTCGCCCATCGTGCGTGCCGGGCCCGGCGCGATGAGGTTGCTCGCCGCGCTGTAGAACGCGTTCGACGACGACGTGACGCGGCCGCCGTTCTCCGTCGCCGCGAGGTCGAACGGCCCGGCGCGCAGGACCGCCGGGTCGGGCAGCGGCTCGCCGTGCACCCGCAGCCGCGCGACGCCGCCGTCGGGGTGGATCCGCAGACGGACGTGGGTGACGAGGCCCTCGTCCGCGACGAGGAAGCGGTTGTGGGTGTCGCCCCGCACCGCGCCGAGGGGGACGAGCGGCCGCCACGGCGCGGCGCGGACCTGCGCGACACCCGGGTAGCCCGGCAGCGCGCAGCCGTCGACCTCGACCTCCGGCGGGAAGTTCCCGACGAAGTGGCTCGTGTCGACGTCGATGCCGCGGACGATGCCCGGCAGGCCGAGCCGCACGATCGCCTCGTCGTGCCCGGCCTCGCGGCGGCGCCGGGTCTGCCAGCCGTCGTAGACCTGACCGCGCGACCCGAACGTCGCGGGCGTGAAGACGGACGGACCGTCGGCGACGAGGTTGTCCCGGGGTGCGAAGAGCTCGTCGTTCGCCCACGGGACCGTGCCGCCGACGGAGCGCGCCGCCAGGTCGGGGAGCGCCTCGAACGGATCCAGCCCCGGCAGGACGCGGTCGTCCTCGGGCAGCTCGGACGGGCTCACGGGATCCACGGTGCTCATCGCCACCAGTCTGCTGTCCGGGGCGTCGAGGTCCGTTGTCCAAGGGTCGCGGGAACGGCGGCGGGGCCCGTACGGCGCGGCGGTGCCGGGTGGCGCCACGACGCATCTCACGGACCCTCCGCGGCGTCCGTCACGCCCCGGGCGCGTCGCCGGTCACGGCCGCGAGCGGCACCGCGCCAAGCACCGCTCCGATCCCGAGATGGCGGTGTTGTATCGGCGTACACTGCCCGCGCACTCCGACCCCGGACGCCGACGGCCCACCGACCCGAAGGACCGCAATGCCCGTCTCCCGCACCACCCCCGACGACCAAGAACCGGCCCGCGTCCACCGCCGCGGCCGCCGCGCCGCCGCCACCCTCGGGGTCGCGACCGTCGCGTCGCTGACCCTGGCGGGCACCGCGCTGGCGGGCCCGCCGCCGGCCAACGACCAGGTCCAGAACGCGACCGTCATCCCCGCGCTGCCGGCCGCGATCTCGGGCACGACCGTCGACGCGACCGCCGGGGTCGACGAGCCCTCGCCGCTCGTCGTCTCGTCGGGCGACGACCTCGTCGGCCTGGACCGGTCGGTCTGGTACTCGTTCACGTCCCCGCTGGACGGCAACGTCCTCCTGAACGCCTGCGACTCGAACTTCGACAACTACGTCAACGTCTTCACCGGCTCCGCGCAGTCGCTGAAGCTCGTGAAGACCCGGAGCAACCCGTACCGCGCGTGCCGTGGCGACCGCCAGACGTTCGCGGTGAAGAAGGGCGACCAGTACTTCGTCCGCGTCGCGACAGAGCGCGCCGGCAGCACCGCCCCGCAGGGCGGCGTCTTCCGGCTGAAGCTCGAGGCCCAGTCGACGCCGCAGAACGACGCCTTCGCGTCGGCGACGGTCCTGCCCGACAACGGCATCGGGGCGTTCGACGCGCCGCTGGCGTTCTCGACCGTCGAGTTCGGCGAGAAGCTCTACTCGAACGACCGCGGCTCGGTCTGGTTCCGCCTGAACGCGCCGACGAGCCGCCCGTACACGGTGCAGGTCCCCGCGCTCTCCACCTCCACGGCTCTCGAGGTCTTCTCGACCACCGGCCCGACGATCAACGCGCTGAAGCGCCTCGGCTCCGACTACGCCTCCGGCGACAGCGCCGCGAAGGTGAACTTCACCGGGCTGAAGGGCCGCTCCTACGTGATCCGGCTCTCCACGACGTCGCAGGTCCCGGACAAGGCGCGCCTCCTGGTGACGACGAACTCGGCCGCCGGCGCCGGGCTCTCCGTGAAGCCGGCGAGCAACTCGATCTCGGGTCTCCGGCGTCGCGGCTTCCAGGTCACCGCGTCGTGCATCGGCAGCTGCAGGGCGGCGATCGCGCTCTACGTGAGCCCGAAGGAGGCCGTCCGCTACAAGCTCGTCAGCGGGAGGAAGCGGCCGAGGAACGCGATCCGCATCGGCCGCCTGACCGGCGTCCTGCCGGAGGGCGGCACGAACGTCACGGTCCCGGTGACCCCGTCGATCGCGCGGAGGCTGCGCGGCGTCTCGCGCCTGCACGTGATCGTCGAGTCCTCCGTCGCCGGCGGCAAGGGCAAGGCCGCCCGGACGGTCCAGCTCGTGAAGTGAGCAGCCCGGCCGGGCGACGTCGTCGCCCGGCCGGTCAGGCCCCCGACCGCGTCCTGGGGCAGAAGTCGAAGAGCAGGATGCTCCACGGGTACTGCGGCTTGAAGCGGGACGCCACGAGACGGAGCTCGCGCCGGCGGCCCTCGCCGTCGACGGCCTGCCCGCCCCACTGCAGGAGCTGGCCGCCGTCCCGCGTGTCGATGGTCCTCAGCGACGCCGGAGAGAGGCCCACGAGACGCACCGGCGCGCGCTTCGTCTGCCAGAGCCACTTCTGCACGGCCTCCGGGCCCTTGCTCAGCGCCACGTTCTTGCCCTTCGGCAGGACGAGCCCCTCGGGCAGCGTGTTCCCCGCGGGACACCGCTCGCCACGCCCGTAGAGGTCGAACCCGGTCCCGAGGTCCCCGAAGTGGAAGAACGCCTTGATGTCCGGTGCGCGGTTCAGCGCGGCGTAGTCGGCGAAGAGACCCGCGACCTCGTCGCGGTCCTCGCGCCCGGCGGGGACCCCCCGCTTCGAGAAGCCCGACGCGGCGGGCTGGGCGGGGGCGCGGTCCGCCCGGGCGAGGTCGCGCTCGTGCGACACCGGCGGGTCGGTCAGGAGCTCGTGCGCGGCGGCACCGGCCCCACCGGCGAGGACGGCGACGGCGAGCACCGACGCCGTCGCGAGGCCGCGCCGGAGCCCGGGCCGGGACTCCAGCGAGCCGAGGAACCGGCGCAGGGCGGCGCGGGGCCCCGGGGCCGGCCGGCCGCCCGGCGCGAGCCCGAGCGCGCGGTGCAGCCCGGCGATCAGCTCCGCACCGTCGCGGGGCCGGTCGGCGGGGTCGATCGCCATGCCGCGGGCGAGGACCTCGTCGACCGCGGCGGGGAGCTCCGGCCGGCGCTCCGACGCCGACGGGCGGTCCCGGATCGCGTGCGCGACGAGCATCGCGGGCACCGTCGGCGCGGAGAACGGCGGCGTCCCGGTCAGGGTCTCGAAGGCGACGCACGCCAGGCCGTAGAGGTCGGAGCGCGCGTCGCCCGACTCGCCCTGGACGAGCTCCGGCGCCAGGTACGCGGGGGTGCCGACGATCTCGGTGGTCGCGTCGCCGCGGCCCCAGCGACCGGCGTCGTGCAGGGCGCCCGCGACGCCGAAGTCCGTCAGCGATGCGCGCGGTCCGTCGGCGTCGTCGCGGACCAGGACGTTCGCGGGCTTGACGTCGCGGTGCAGGCACCCGGCCTCGTGGGCGGCGTCGAGCCCGGACGCGAGCTGCTCCAGGATCCGCACCGCGTCGGGGACCGACGGCGGACCCCCGGCCAGGCGGTGGCGGAGGTCGGAGCCCTCGACCCACTGCAGCGCGACGTACGGCCGGCCGTCGACGACGCCGACGTGGTGGACGGCCACGACCGACGGGTGGTCGATGCTCGCCGCCAGCCGGGCCTCGCGCCGGAGGCCCTCCTGCAGCTCGGGCAGGTCGGAGAGGCGCTCCGCGGCGACCTTCAGCGCGACGGTCCGGTCGAGCTCCTCGTCGTGCGCCCGGTAGACGACGCCCATGCCGCCGCGCCCCGCGACGGCCTCGACGACGTAGTGGTCGTCGAAACGCGCGCCGGGCTCGAGGTCCCAGGCGCTCACGATCCGGTCCCCGTCCGCGGGCAGAGGTCGACGAGGTCGACGAGCCACTCGGTCCCGAGCCCCGTGCGCGCCAGCCAGTAGCGGACCTCGCGTCGCTCGCCGGACGGCAGGACCGCGACGCCCGACCAGGAGGCCCGCAGCCGGCCGGCGAACCGGACCCCGGCCGGGGCGAGGTCCTCGAGCGCCCAGGGCAGCCGCCGCGCGGTGCTCAGGACCTGGAGCTGCCGGTACCCGGCGCCGCGCTTCAGCTCGGTGCCCGCGCGGGGCGGCGCGGTCCGGGTGCACCGTCCGTCGCTCTCCGGGGACTCGACCTGCAGCCGGGGGGAGAGCGCCTGGCTCCAGTCGGACTGGCTGAACGAGTCCGGCCGCGACCCGGACAGGACGTCCCGCAGCTGGAGCACGACGGCGCGCTGCGACACGGGACCTGGGGCGTCGGCGGGGCGCTGCGGCAGCTTCGTGCCCTCCTTGAAGCGCGGCGGTGCCGCGAGCGGCGGAGCACCGGCGTCCTCGGGCGGACCGTCGTCCGACGCGGCGAGCGCGACGCCGCCGACGGCGCCGCCGACCGCGGCGACCACGACCACGACGGCGGCGACGACCCGGCGCCGCACGCGGGTGGCCGACGAGGGGCGTGACCGGCGCCCGTCCCGTCGCCCGGCGTCCGCGCCGTCCCGCCGCCCGTCGCGGGACCCCGCGGAGGCGGGCAGGTCGTGGGTGACGTCCCACGCGACCGCGCCGGTGCCGGTCTCCATCGCCCGGTCGTCCCCGGCGTGCGGACGGTCGCCGAGCGCCCCGGCGACGGCGGCGGCGAGCGCCCCGGCCGACGGCGGCCGCTCGGCGGGGTCGATCGCCATCCCGCGCTCGAGGACGAGATCGAGCTCCCGCGGCAGCTCGGGGCGCCGGCTCGTGACCCGGGGCCGCGGCCGGGTCGCGTGGGCGGTGAGCACCGCGGCCCCGGTCGGGCCGGTGAACGGCGGGGTGCCCGACAGCAGCTCGAACGCGAGGCACGCGAGCGCGTAGACGTCGGCCCGCGCGTCGGGGGTCCCGCCGTCCGCGAGCTCCGGCGCCAGTGCGCCGGGCAGGCCGGCGGTCTCGGGGGCGCGGGTCAGTGCCGGTCCGACGCCGGCCTCCAGCACGGTGCGCCGCACGCCGAGCCCGGTCAGCCAGGCGCGCGGCCCCGACGGGGTGTCGCGGACGAGCACGCACGCGGGCCCGAGGTCACCGTGGACCTGTCCGGCAGCGTGCACGGCGTCGAGCGCGCCGGCGAGCTGCTCGACGAGATCGGCGGCCTCGGCGGCGGGCGGCGGACCCGCGGAGTAGCGGTGGCCGAGGTCGTCCCCGTCGATCCAGGCGGTCGCGACGTACGGCCGGTCGTCGTCCGTCCCGACGTCGACGGGACGCACCAGGACGGGGTGCTCGACCCGGCGTGCCTCGCCGACCGCCCGGGAGAGCCGCTCGCCGAGGTCGTCCGCCACCAGCGCCTCGTCGCGGGCGACCTCCACCGCGACGGGCGCGTCCTCCTGCTCGTCGTGCGCGCGGAGGACCGGTCCGAGGACCCCGTCGCCGGCGGGCCCCTCGACCCGATGTCGCCCGCCGATCAGGCGGCCGGTCTGCGCACCCGACATCGCGGGAACGCTAGCGCGCCCGGCCGGGAGGCAGGGCCCGCGACGACGGCATGGCCCTCATGGACGGAGCCTCCGTGCCAGGCGGCGCGCCCGGCGGAGGCCGCCTCGGCGGTGGTCCTCGAGGTCGGCGTGCTGGCGGGCGAGGACCGACCAGGCCATCACCGCCTCGTCGACGACGTCGTCGTCCGGCTCGCGCGCGGACACGACCGCCAGCCGCCGGCGGAGGACGAGGGGGTGGGCGGCGTCGGGCCGGACGACGTGGTCGAGGGTGACGAGGACGGCGCCGGACCCGGCGGTGATCCCGACGACGAGGCGCGGTCGCCGGGGGGCCAGGCGCTCCGGCGCGCCCGGGCCGAGCTCGCGGGCGGGGACGACGATCGCGGGCGCGCGGGCGATCCGCTCGGCCAGCTCCCGGCGACCGGCCGGCGTGGCCAGGTCCGGGGCCCAGGGGTGGCGCGCGTCCGGCATCGGCCCAGCCTCCGCCTCCGGGGCGGCCGCGACCAGCCCCGCGGGGGGTGGTCCGGACCACCCCCTCGTGGCGGTGACGTCGACGGCGGCCGGCCGCGACCGCGGCTCCGCCTCCGTGTCGACTCCTGTACCCCTGAGGTACAGGACCCGATAAGGCGCCGTCCGGGCTACTCCACGTCGTGGCGCCCGACGATCCCCGTGGCGATCGCGATCTCCGCGAGCCGGACGCGCTTGGCGCCCTGCGCGAGGTCGGCGACGCGGGCGCGTTCGAAGAGCGCCTTCAGGTGCGTCCGGACGGCGTCGTCGGACAGCACGAGCTCGGCGGCGATCTCGCGGTTGGACGCCGGGGTCGGTCCCGGCGGATCGGCGAGCAGCGGGCGGCAGAGCGCGACGAGCACGCGGCGCTGCGCGGGGGTGACGTCGGGGCGCGCGGGCAGCCGGTCGCCCGCCAGCGTGGTGGCGGCCACGGCGCTGCGCGGTGCGCGGAACGCCAGGGTCGACTCGCCGACGGAGATCACGTCGCCGTCCTGCAGCCGCCGCCGCCCGACGACCCGCTCCGCGCCGACGAACGTGCCGTTGCGCGAGAGGCCGTCGTCCGCGACCGCCCAGTCGCCGCCGGCCCGCACGAGCTCCGCGTGGGTGCGGGAGGCCTGCCCGTCGGTGTCCAGGGCGACGTCGCAGGCGGGGCTGCGGCCGACCCAGAGCGCCTCGTCGCCCTGCTCGAGCAGCACGATCCGCTGCCCGCCGCCGGCGGGGGAGACGACGAGGAACGGCAGCTCCTCGGCCTCGGCCCGGAGGATCGCCTGGAGCGTCACGGCGCGCGAGGAGTCCGGGGCCAGCTGCTCGACCTTCACCGGGCGACCGCCATGCGGCCGAGCCTAGATGATCGCCCCGGCCGCATCACGACGCCGCCGGGCCGCGGTCCGCCGCGACGAGCGCGACCAGGTGCCGGGTCACGAGCTGGAGCGGGTCGACGTCCCAACCCTGCGGCACCCCGTCGGCGCGGTCGGTCAGGGCGCGGCCGGCGTGCGCCCGCCAGT
>NZ_KI912613.1:1373254-1377952 GCF_000519325.1 Patulibacter minatonensis DSM 18081
CGACGTGCCGGGCACCGCCGCCCGCCCCGGGCAGCCCGAGCGCCGCGCCGTACCCGACGGCGTCGAGGTGCAGCCCGACGCACCGGGTCCCGGCCGCGTCGACCATCGCCCGCAGCGGGACCGTGCCGTCCGCGGCGAGGACGGCCTCCGGCGCATCGACGCGCAGCTCGAACACGAGGCGGTCCTCCGGCAGGTCGTGCACGACCTCGAGGACCCGCAGCAGGGCGGAGTAGGCGGCGACCTGGTCGACGTGGACCGCGCCGGGGAGCGTCAGCCGGAACCCGGCGGGTGGACCGCCGGCCTCCGCCAGGCCGCCGACCACGCGGTCCAGCGCACGGACGGCGAGGTGCCGCGTGGAGGCCCCGAGTCCGCGGTGCAGGACCCCGCAGCGCACCGGGCCGCCCGCGTCGTCGACCTCCGCGAGCAGCGTGCGGACGGCCTGGTCGGCCGCATCGTCCGCGGCCGCATCGTCCGCGGCCCCGCCGTCGGGTACGGCCGCGACCCCCGCGACCGGGCCGCCGGGAGCCGGCGTGGCCCGCCCCTCGTCGCCGGCGGAACCGGCGCCGGCCGCGCTGAGGTCGATGCGCAGGTCCTCGACCGGCCGCCGTCCGAGCCGCCGCCGGAGCTCCGGCCACGCGGTCTCGACCTCGTCGGCCGGGAGCCCCGTGGCCATCGCGAGCGAGACCGGTCCGGGGGCGTGCTCGTCCAGCGCCTCGAGGGCGGCGCGGCCCCACGCGGCGCACACGCCCGGCTCCGCGCGGTCCGCGGCGACGAGCACCGTGTGGCCCGGTCGCCCGTCGGCGGACGCGGGGGCGCGACGCGCGGCGATCCAGCCGTCGACCGGCGCCAACGCGGTCTCGAGCGCGTCGAGCGCGGCGTCCGGCAGTCGTCCCGGGCCGTTCGTCATCACGGTCAGCCTGTCACGTGCGGGCCCGGGGGACAGGGCCCGACCCGTTCGCCGTCGCGGCGCGGGCCGGTCCCCGGAGGGCGCTAGGCCTTCTGGGCGACGAGGCGCTCCTTGGCGGCCTTCACCGTCTCGAGCGCCTCCGCGCGGTCGCGGTAGCCCTGGACCTCGACGACCTTGCCCTCGGGCTGCTTGTAGATCTCGAAGAAGTGCGAGATCTCGGTCTTCAGCTGCGACGAGATGTCGTCGAGCGACTCGACGCCGTTCCAGTTCGGATCGGCGACCGGCACGCAGATGACCTTGTCGTCGACTTCACCCTGGTCGATCATCTTGAAGAGTCCGATGACGCGCACCGGGATGCGGCAGCCGGGGAACGTCGCGTCGGAGACGAGGGTCAGGGCGTCGAGCGGGTCGCCGTCCTCGCCGAGCGTGTCGGTGATGAAGCCGTAGTCGGCCGGGTAGACCACGGACGAGTAGAGGTAGCGGTCGAAGACGATCGCGCCGACCTCCTCGTCCCACTCGTACTTGTTACGGGATCCCTTGGGGATCTCCACGAACATCAGCAGATCGTCGGACACCCGCGCGATTCTAGGGGGCGCGCGTCACAGAGGGGAGTCCGGCGCCCCCTCGTGCGGACGGTGTTCACCGGGCGGGCCTTGGATCGCGCGTGCGGATCGGGATACTGGAGAGGTGAGCACCGCCGACGCCACCCTGAGCATCAACACGATCCGGACGCTGTCGATCGACGCCGTCCAGAAGGCGAACTCGGGTCACCCGGGTCTGCCGCTGGCGTTCGCGCCGGTCGCCTACCTCCTCTACGCGGAGCGGATGAAGCACGATCCGGCGCACCCCGCGTGGCTGGACCGCGACCGCTTCGTGCTGTCGGCGGGCCACGGCTCGGTCCTCCAGTACGCCGCGCTGCACCTCGCGGGCTACGACCTGTCGATCGACGACCTCAAGGCGTTCCGCCAGTGGGGCTCCAAGACGCCGGGGCACCCCGAGCGCGAGTTCCACCTCCCCGAGGCCGGCGCCGGTCCGGGCGCAACGCCGCTGCCGCTGACGGAGGGCATCGAGGTCACGACCGGCCCGCTCGGCCAGGGCATCTCCAACGCGGTCGGCATCGCGATGGCCGAGGCCTTCCTGCGCGACAAGTACGGCCCGGAGGTCCAGGACCACCGCACGTACGTCGTGGCCTCCGACGGCGACCTGATGGAGGGCATCTCCGCCGAGGCCTCCTCGTTCGCCGGCCACATCGGGCTCGGTCGCCTGATCGTCTTCTACGACGACAACGACATCTCGCTCGACGGCTCGACGTCGCTGTCGTTCACCGAGGACGTCGAGAAGCGGTACGAGGCCTACGGCTGGCAGACGCTGCGCGTCACCGACGTCAACGACCTCGACCAGCTCCGCTCGGCGCTCGACCAGGCCGAGGCGAACACGACGCAGCCGACGCTGATCCACGTCAAGTCGGTCATCGGGTACCCGTCGCCGAACAAGCAGGGCACGAGCAAGGCCCACGGCTCGCCGCTCGGCGAGGACGAGGTGAAGCTCACGAAGGAGGCCCTCGGCTGGGACCCGGAGTCGCAGTTCCTCGTCCCCGACGGCGTCTACGACGAGTTCCGCGCGAACAACCCCGGCCCCGCCGCCCACGCCGCGTGGCACGAGCGCTACACCGCGTGGCGCGAGGCCGACGCCGATCGCGCCGCCGAGTGGGACGCCGCCTGGGAGGGCAAGCCGCTGCCGGGCGTGAAGGACGCCCTCAAGGGGCTCGAGCCGGCGACCGAGGCCACCCGCATCTCGGGCAAGCGTGCGATGGCCGCGTTCGCGCCGTTCGTCCCGACCCTCGTCGGCGGCTCCGCCGACCTCGTCTCCTCGACGAACACCCTCCTGCCCGACGCCGGCTACTGGTCGAAGGAGAACGGCCCCGCCCAGAACGTCCACTTCGGCGTGCGCGAGCACGGCATGGGCGCGATCGTCAACGGCCTGGCCGCGCACGGCGGCGTCGTCCGGCCGTACGGCTCCACGTTCCTGCAGTTCGTCGACTACATGCGCGGCGCGGTCCGCCTGTCGGCGCTGCAGAACCTGCACTCGGGCTGGGTCTACACGCACGACTCCGTCGCGCTCGGCGAGGACGGCCCGACCCACCAGCCGGTCGAGCACCTCGCGTCGCTGCGCGCGATGCCGAACCTCACGGTCATCCGGCCGGGCGACTCCGTCGAGACGTTCGCCGCTTGGGCGACGGTCCTCGAGGACGTCGACGGCCCGGCGCTCCTGGCGCTCAGCCGCCAGAACCTCGAGCCGCTGCCGCGCGACGGCGGCGACGACGCGGCCTGGGAGGGCGTGCCGAAGGGCGGCTACGTCGTCACCGAGGCCGAGGGCGGGACCCCGGACGTCGTCCTGATCGGCACCGGCTCGGAGGTCGGCGTCGCGGTCGCCGCGTCGAAGCTCCTCGGCGAGCAGGGCGTGAAGGCCCGCGTCGTGTCGCTGCCGTCCTGGGAGCTCTTCGACGAACAGGACGAGGCCTACCGCCTCGACGTCCTGCCGGTGAACGTCCCGAAGGTCGCGGTCGAGGCCGCCGTCACGTTCGGCTGGGAGCGCTACGCCGACACGACGGTCGGCATCGACCGCTTCGGCGCCTCCGCCCCCGCCGGCGAGCTCCTGAAGCAGTTCGGCATCACCGCGGAGAACGTCGCGGCCCGGGCGCAGGAGCTGCTCGGGGCGTAGGGGGCGCCGCCCGGGGCCCGGGCGGCCCGCTTCCGACGCGGTGCCGGTGAGGTCCGGCATCGGGAACGCGACCCCCGGCCGGGGGTCGCCGGTCCCTCAGTCGCCGAACTCCTCCGAGCCGTCGCGGACCGGGGCCTGCGGCGTGCTCGGCGTGCGGCGGGCCGGCGTCGGGTTCGACGGGGCCGGGGTGCTCCGGGGCGTCGTCGTCGCGGGCGCCTGGGTCGTCGGCGTGGTCGCGGTGGTGCTCGTGGTCGTGGTCGTCGCGTCCGACGCCGCACGCGCGGCCTCGGCCTCGCGGGCCTTCCGGGCTGCGACCCGGCGCTCCCGCGCCCGTCGGGCCCGAGCCCGTTCCCGGCGGTCCCGCGCAGCCGCCGCCTTCGCCGCCGCGGCCTCCCGCCGCTCCCGTGCCGCGTCCGCGCGTTCGCGCTCGGCGGCGGCGCGGGCCTCGGCCTCGCGCTGTTGATCGGCGGTGGCGTCGGCCGTGACGGGGCGCGCTGCAGACGCCGCGGGCCGCGGCTCGTCGCTCCCGGAGAACGCGCCGGCCGCCGCCGCGATCCCGGCCACGAGCAGCACGAGCACCGAGGCGAGCAGCGCCATGGGACGGCGACGGCCTCCCGGCGCGACCGCACCGGAGCGCGGGGCCCCGCGGTCGGGACCGCCGGGACCGCCCGCGCGCCGCAGCGGCACCCGCGCCGCGGGGTCCGACGCGGGTCCGGTGGTCGGGGCCGCTCGCCCGACCGGTCCGGCGGGCGCCGGACCGGCGGTCGTGGGCTCGCCCGCGGTGACGGGTGCGGCCTTCGTGGCCCCGGACCGCGCGGCCGCCGCCGGCGCAGGGGTCCAACGCGAGTCGGCACCGGCCGAGGACGCTCCGCCCGCGCCCGACCGCGTCGCGGGCGTCCGCTCCGCCGCGGGCCGCGGCACCGCGGCCGGGTCGGCGACCCGCTCCGACGGGCCGGACCGCTCCGAGGGGCCGGACCGCTCCGCCGTGGGCTGCGACGGGCTCGGTGCCGCCGCGACGGAGGGTGCGACCCGGCGTTCGGGGGGCGTCGACGCGTCCGGCGGGCCGCCCG
>NZ_KI912613.1:1378052-1410476 GCF_000519325.1 Patulibacter minatonensis DSM 18081
CTCCGGCGGCCCCCGGCATCGCCGGCGGGGTGGTGAGCGGCGGGCCGCCGGTCCCGGTGCCGGGCATGACCCCGCCCGCGCGACCGGAGGCGGAGCGCTCGATCAGGCGGTTCAGGGCCGCCAGGCGCGGACGCGTGGTGCGGCGTGCGCCGGGTCCGGGTGCCGGACCCATGCGGCGGAGCGGCACGGCTCCCGACGGGGTCCGGTCGGCGCCGGTCGACGCGTCCCGCTCGGGCGGGGCTCCGTCGTCGGGCTCCCGGTCCGTCCCGGCCTGCTCCGCCCGGGCGCCGCGAGCGCCCGCCCGGTCCGGGTCGGCCGTCCGGCGGTCGACCTCGGCCTGCTCCGCCCGCGCCGCCGCGTCCGCCTCGGCCTTCCGCTTGCGCTCGGCCTCTGCCTGCGCGGCGCGCTCCCGGTCCTGTTCGGCCGCCTTCGCCTGCGCCGCCGCGTCCGCCTCGGCCTTCCGCTTGCGCTCGATCTCGGCCTGCGCGGCCCGTTCCCGGTCCTGCTCGGCCCGCTTCGCCCGCGCCGCGGCGTCCTCCGCGGTCTTCCGCTCGCGGTCGGCCCCGGCCTGCGCGACCCGCGCCCGTTCGGCCTCGGCCCTCTCGACCCGCGCCGCGGCGTCCTCCTCCGCCTTCCGCCTGCGGTCCGCCTCGGCTCGCGCGGCCTTCTCGCGGTCCTGCTCGGCCTTCCGCTCGCGGTCGGCGCGGGCCTTCGCGGCCTTCGCGTCCCGAGCGGCGATGCGGCGAGCCTCCTTCTCCCGGGCCTTCTCCGCCTTCGCGCGCTCGGCGGCCTCACGGCGCTCGCGGGCGGCCTCGGCCTTGCGGGCCGCCTCGGCCTCGCGCTCCGCGGCCGCCTTCCGCTCGGCCTCCGCCCGTGCCTGCGGATCGGCCGCGTCGTCCCCCGGCCTCGGCCGCCTCGGCCGCGGACGCTCGTTGCGCGGGATCGACGGGCTCACCGGGGATTCACCAGCACGGACTCGGCGCGGCGGACCACGGGCTTCCAGGGCCAGGAGTCGCCCTCGCCGGGGACCTGGGCGCGGAACGAGAACAGGGTCGGTCGGGTCACCTTCGTGAAGCGATGACGCCACTGCCACCGGCCGCTCGCCGTCGTGCGGACGGCCGCGACCGTGACGTACCTGCCCTTCACGATCGTCTGGATCCGGACGCGGACCCCGGCCTTGGCGGGCCCCGCGCCACGGAGACGACCGGACAGCACCATCAGGCCGCCGGTCCGCAGACGGGTCGGCGAGGGCGAGGCGCTGATCCGGAGGCCCGTGCGCAGGCGGATGCTGCCGGTGACGGTGCCGCTGGAGACGTCGGCGGCGCCGGCCACGGTCCACGCGCCCTCGGGGAGCGTCGGTGCGGCGAAGCGCCCGTCGCGCCCGGACCGCACCGGGGGCAGGGTGACGGTCTTCGGCGTGGCCGCCCCGGTCTGCGTCCGCGAGAGCCGGACCGTGACGCCGGCCAGCGGCGCGCCACCGAGGGTCCGCAGGTACCCCTTCGGCTGCCGGCGTCCGTCCTTCGTCGTCGCGCCCTGGAAGCTCAGGCGGGCCGTCGCACCCGGGGGCGTGTCGGACGAGGAGACGGGGATCGCGACCGATCCGGCGGGGGCGGGACCCGGATCGCGACTGCCGTCCTTGGCGACGACGAACGGGACGGGACCCCACGCGGACGTGTTGCCGGCGGCGTCGACGACCGTCCCGCTGACGACGTGGTCGCCACGGCGCAGCGGGCCGGTGTCGACGCCGAACGTCGTCGAGCGGGACCCGGGGCACGGCTGTGCCAGCACGAACGGGGCCTGGCAGGTCCCGCCGCCCTGGACCACGGCGGAGCGCCCGCCGTCGACGTTGCCGGTGATCGCCTGCACCCCGCCGCCGACGTCCGAGCCGGTGACGACCACGGACCGCGCGACGCGGTCGTCGTCCTTGATCGTGCCGCCGACGGACCCCGACGTCGGGACCTGCATGTCCTCGAGGACGACCCGCGAGCGCGCGAGCGTCGCCTGCGCGGACGGGGTGGCGCTCGGGCACGCGTCCTGCGCGCACCCGGCGGACAGGACGATGCCGCCGAACGAGGTCCCGGTGCCGGTCAGCGGCACCGCCGGGTCCCCCACGGTGCACGTCGACGCGAACGGCCCGCCCCCGGAGCACGCCGGCCCGAGCGTGCCGGCCGCGTCGACCGACGACACCGAGGCCGCGTAGCCCGACGCGAACAGGCCGCCGACGGTGGCCCGCAGCGTGCGCGCGAGCTCGTACTCCGTGATCCGGGTCCCGGGGGGCGCGGTGAAGGTGAGCGTGCCCGCCGCCCGCGCGTTGCCCTGGCCGGCGGGGACCTCCGCCCGCATCCCCCCGGCGCAGTCGCTGGACGCCGACGCCCCGGGGCCGGTGGCGCCCGCGACCCAGGCGGTGCCGGGCTGCGGCTCGCCGGACGGTCCCTGGCAGGACCAGACCGTGTAGGGCGCGGCGGACGCCGGCACGGCGAGCAGCGCGCCGGGGACCAGCACGAGCAGCGCGAGCAGGGAAAGCAGCGCTCCCGCGCGCGCGGGAGCGGTGAGACGAGATGGTGCGAACGTCACGACGCGCCATGGTACGGCCGCGGGCGGTCCTCCGGGGACGGTTCTCGTCGTGGTCGCCTGCTCGGACCGGGGCGCGGGGCGGCGGCGCACGGCCCCCGGCGTGGGGCGAGAGAGGCGAGAACGCCCCGCACGGACCGGGATACCGTTCCTGCGCGGCCAGCGTTGTGTGCGCGAAGCCGTCCCGTCCCCGTGCGTCGCCGCGCCACCGACCGCGGCGACGCACGAGCCACTTCGCGTTCCCCGCCGGCTACTTCGCCAGCCCCGCCTGCCGCAGCACCGGGGCGAGCTCCTTCGTCGCGGCGCTGGAGAAGGTCAGGTGGATCGCCGTCGGCTCGCGGACCCACGCGATCAGGTCCAGCGCCTGCAGCCGGCTCAGGGTCCACTGGAACAGCTGGGCGGTGTCGCCCTTCGGGTAGGACCGCGAGATGTCCATCGCCCAGCCCGTCGTGTGCTGCGACAGCGCCTTCGTGGCCTGGACGTTCTCCGCGCCGAGCATCGCCTGGTAGTCCTTGTCGCGCACCGAGCTGGTGACCACGAGCTTCGTCGCCGGCTTCGCGTCGCCGTTCAGCGCCTTCACGGCCGCGCCGATCGTCAGCAGGCCCGCGAGGGCCCCGGGCCGCAGGGCGCGGTAGCGGCGCTTGTTCTGCTTCAGCCGTGGCGCGAGCTCGCCCATCGCCGGGTCGATCGCCATCCCGTTGGCCTTCATGGCCGCGCGCGGCAGCCCCTCGACCGCGCCCGAGCGCTCGGCGTCCGCCAGGTCGGAGGGGTCGTCGAACGTCGTCGTGGACTCCACCGGGTGCAGGACGTCCTCGCTGGACGCCTTGCGGTTCTGCAGCTCGTTCTCACGGACCAGTGCGGGCCGATCGTCGCGGTAGAGCTTCATGATCCGCTCGGCCGCACCGACCCGCCACAGGTAGGTCGTGGAGTCGTCGGAGAGCTTCAGCGCCTGCGCCATCGCGTCGGGCGTCCGCCGCGGGTCGATCGAGAAGTACATCCGCGCGTACGACGTCGTCCCCTGCCCGACGGCGGTCATCAGGTTCTGCAGGTTGCCGACGCCCATGTGGTAGCTGGCGACCGCCAGGTCGTCGCGGTCGTCGAGCTTCCCGCGGGCGAAGTCCAGGTACTTCGCGGTCGCCCGCAGCGACTTCTCGGGGTCGAACCGCTCGTCGATCCGTGCGCGGGCGGCCCGCAGGCGGTCGGCCTCCGTCGTGCGGTTCCGCCGCGTCTCCCGCGCGATCCTCCCGGTCAGCGCCTTCGAGCGGGCGAGGTCGACCTTCATCCCGAGCAGCTGGGTCCCGGTGCCCGCGACGATCTGCGTCAGCCCGGCGGCGCCGGCGATGTCGCCCGACGCGAGGACCTCGGGCCGCCCGGCGCTCTCCAGGTAGACGATCCCCTCGAGGACGTCCGGGTCCTCGTCGGTGTCCTTCGCGACCTTCTCGATCAACGGCCGGAACGCCGCGACGCGCTGCGCCGACGCGACCGCACCCCCGGGCACGAGCCGGTACAGCGGGTTCGCGAAGCCGGCCTCCGCGCGGCGGGTCAGGTCGGCCTCCTGCTTCTCGGGGTCGGCGCGCAGGATCCTCAGCGCGGTGCGGCCGAGCGGCGACGTCGAGCCCGGGTCGGCGGGGACCACGGCCCGCTTCTCGGCGTCGTCGCCGTTCCCGCCGCACGACGAGATCAGGAGGACGAGCGCCAGGAGGACGGCGAGGATGCCCGCGATGACGAGCCACGGCGGGTCGCGGCGGACACCGCCGGAGACGCCGTGCGGCCGGGGGCGGCGCCGGCGCGCAGGGCCGGACGACCCGGCCGGACCGGCCGGGCGCCTGCGCGGGGAGGATCGTGTCCGGGCGGGCCGGGGGAGGCGGTCGGGCACGCGGCGCATCGTCGCACGACCCTCGTGACCGATGCTCCGGCCCGACGCCTGTACCGCGCAACCTTCGCCCGGTAGTTTCCAGGGCAACGAGCGGGTGCCGGTCCGGGCGCCCGCGCCACGGAAGGACGTCCCCGATGCAGGCCACGCTGATCCACGGAGCCCGCGACATCCGCCTCGAGCAGGTGCCCGACGCGACGATCCTCGAGCCGACCGACGCGATCGTGAAGGTCGTCGCCGCCTGCGTCTGCGGGTCGGACCTGTGGCCCTATCGCGGGGTCAAGCCGACCGACGAGCCGACCCGCATCGGGCACGAGCTCGTCGGCATCGTCGAGGAGGTCGGCGCCGACGTGACGACGGTCCGGCCGGGCCAGTTCGTGATCGCCCCGTTCGTCTACAGCGACGGCTCGTGCGTCCACTGCCGGAACGGGATCCAGACGTCCTGCCGCGCCGGCGGCGTGTTCGGGGCCGGGCCCTCGCGGAGCACCGGTCGGCCGGTCGACGGCTGCCAGGCCGAGTACACGACGATCCCGTTCGCGGACGGCACGCTCGTCGCCACGGACGAGGTCCCCGACGCCGCGCTGATCCCGAGCCTCCTGACGCTCTCCGACGTCATGGCGACCGGGCACCACGCCGCGATCGCGGCCCGCGTGGAGGCGGGTTCGACCGTCGCGGTCGTCGGTGACGGCGCCGTCGGGCTCTCCGGCGTCCTCGCCGCCCGCCGCCTCGGCGCGGAGCGGATCGTCGCGTTCTCCCGGCACGCCGACCGCCAGGCGATCGCCCGCGAGTTCGGGGCGACCGACGTGATCGAGGCCCGCGGCAAGGACGGCGCCAAGGAGCTCAAGGAGCTGCTCGGCGGGCTCGGGGCCGACGCGGTCCTCGAGTGCGTCGGCACGGAGGAGTCGATGGTCCAGGCCCTCGCGTCCGCCCGGCCGGGCGGCATGGTCGGCTTCGTCGGCGTGCCCCACGGCGACGGCGGCGCCTCGCTCCAGCGCATGTTCGGCAACAACATCGGGATCGCCGGCGGGGTCGCCCCGGCCCGCGCCTACATCCCGGAGCTGCTCACCGACGTCCTCGACGGCACCATCGAGCCGGGGAAGGTCTTCGACCGCGAGTTCGCGCTCGCCGACGTCGCCGACGCCTACGTGGCGATGGACGAGCGCACGGCGATCAAGTCGCTGCTGCGGCCGTAGCCCCGACGAGCGGGGCGTCGGCCCCGCGGGTCACGGACGGTGCAGCTCCGCGTGCGCGCCGCTCGCGACGACCAGCGGCAGCAGGTCGTCTGGGTCGCTCGTGAGGATCACGTCGCCGTCCCCGGCCAGCGCGGCGACGGCGCCGTCCACCACGTCGCGTCCCCCGGTGACCGCGAGGAGCGCGCCCGCGCGTCGGCCCAGGGGTTCGTCGAGGCCGACGACCTCGACCCCGCGGAGAGCCCGGGCGAGCCGGGCCTGCCGTGCGCCGCCCCGCCAGACCTGTCCCACGACCCCGCCGTGGGTCACGACGTCGTCGTCGCGCAGGCGTGCGAGGCGGAGGCGGCCGACGACGTCGCGATCGCCGCGTTCGATGGCGATCAGCGCGCCCGCGTCCAGGACGAGCCTCACGCCGCGGTCCCGCTGGAGGACCCGGGCGCCCGACCGCGCACGACCGCGGCGCCGGCCTGCGCGCGACGCTCGATCGCAGCGAGCTCGGCGTCGTCGAACGCGCCGAACTCGCGCTCGTAGTCGTCGAGGAACTCGTCGAGCGCGAGCAGTCTGCGGTCACGGGCCGCCCGGGCGTGCAGCGCGTCGTTCACCCACGCGCTCAGGGTCGGCGCGCTCCCGGCGTCGACCGCCCGCTGGCCGGCGTCGGCGACCTCCGCGTCGACCGACACCGACAGACGGCGCTTCGTGCTCATGGCCTCATCCTACGATCCTCATACGATCGTGGCAAGATCGGGGTCGAGGGTCCGCGCCGGAGGGCCCGGGTTCAGCAGCGCGGCGGCCGCGAGCCCTCGAGGTCGAGCTTCGCGAGCAGCCGCCGCATCTGGAGCTGCTCGTCCGGCGTCAGCGCGGAGAGCAGCTCCCCGGCCGCCGTCCGGCGGGCCTCGAGCATGTCGTCCAGGCGGCCACGGCCCCGGTCGGTGAGGTGGACCAGCGTCGACCGGCGGTCGTTCGGGTCCGGCCGTCGCTCGACGAGACCGGCCTCCTCCAGCGTGTCGACGAGCGTCGTCACGGTCCGCGGGACGACGTGCATCCGCTCGGCGAGGTCGACCATCCGCATCGGGCGATCGGGGTACCCGAGGGTGCGCAGGGCGCGCGCCGCGGCGGGGGTCAGGCCCAGCGGGGCCAGGAGCTGCCGTGACTGGAAGTGGATCGCGCGGGCCGCGCGGCCGATCAGCTCGCCGAGCGGCGGGGGCTCTGCGGTGTCCGGGACCCCGTCGTCGGCGCGGGGGCCGGCAGCGGTCGCGGGATCAGCCATGAGGGAAGCCTACCACCGATGCTGTGGTCAACACATTGTGAGTCTACCTCCGCATCTGATAAAGTGCTGAGCACACCTCACAAAGACGCCAGGGCCGCCCCGATGACGAGCCCCCCGCGACGAAGGAGTCGATCGCGATGTCCCGCACCACACCGAGCACCCCCACCACCTCCCCACAGGTCGTCGAGATCGAGTCCGGTCCGACGACCGGCCCTCCCCGCCCTCCCGTCCCTCCGACCGGGGGCACCGGCGGCGACCGGCCGGGCGACGACGACCACCGTCCTCGCCGCGGCACCGGCGACGCCCTCGACCTCAAGCGGATCGTCCGCCTGTTCCGTCCGTACCGGAAGCGCGTCGGAGCGGTCGCCGGCCTGATCGCCCTTTCCGCGGTCCTCGGCCTGGCGCAGCCGTTCCTGCTGCGTGACGTCGTCGACCACGCGCTGCCGGACCGCGACACGAGCCTCCTGACGATCCTCGTCGCCGGGATGATCGGCGCGGCGATGGTCGGCGCCGTCCTCGACGTCGGCCAGACGTGGCTCAGCAACACGATCGGCCAGCGGGTCATGCACGACCTGCGCACGTCGGTCTACGACCACCTGCAGAAGATGTCGCTCGCGTTCTTCACGAAGACGCGCAGCGGCGAGGTCCAGTCCCGCATCGCCAACGACATCGGCGGCATGCAGGGCGTCGTGACCTCGACGGTGACCAGCTTCGTCTCGTCCTTCACGACGGTCGCCGCGACGCTGACGGCGATGATCTTCCTCGACTGGCGCCTGGCGCTGGCCACGCTGATCGTCGTCCCGTTCTTCGTCTGGCTCAGCCGCACCGTCGGCAAGGCCCGCCGCCGCATCGTCACCCAGCGCCAGAAGCGGCTGGCCGACATGTCGGCGATCGTCGAGGAGTCCCTCTCGATCTCGGGCATCGTCCTGACCCGCACGATGGGGCGCTCCGGCGACCTCGTGAAGCGCTTCGCCGGGTCGTCCGACACCGTCGCCGACCTCGAGGTCCGCTCCGCGATGGCCGGCCGCTGGCGCATGTCGACGGTCCAGATCGCGTTCGCCACCATGCCGGCGCTCGTCTACTGGATCGCCGGCTACACCTCGGCGCACGGCGGGTCGTTCGTCACGATCGGCACCCTGGTCGCGTTCACGACGCTGCAGACCCGGCTCCTCATGCCGATGGTCACGCTGCTGCGCCTGGGCGTCGAGATCCAGACCTCGCTGGCGCTCTTCACCCGCGTCTTCGAGTACCTCGACACCCCGATCGACGTGGTCGACCCGGAGAAGCCCGTCCGCCTGGACCCGAGGACGGCCCGCGGCGAGGTCGCCTTCGAGCACGTCTCGTTCTCCTACGACGAGCGCTCCGGGAAGACCCTGGACGACGTCGACCTGACCGTCCCCGCCGGCGGCACGCTGGCGATCGTCGGGGAGACCGGGTCGGGCAAGACGACGCTCGGCTACCTCGTCGCCCGCATGTACGACGTGGGGGAGGGCCGCGTCACGATCGACGGCGTCGACGTTCGCGACCTCTCGCTCGACGACCGCGCCGGCCTCGTCGGCGTCGTCGCGCAGGAGACGTACCTGCTGCACAGCTCGATCGCCGAGAACCTGCGCTTCGCGAAGCCCGACGCGACGGACCAGGAGCTCGAGGACGCCGCCCGCGCCGCCCAGATCCACGACCTGATCGACCGGCTGCCCGACGGCTACGACACCGTCGTCGGAGAGCGCGGGTACCGGTTCTCCGGCGGCGAGAAGCAGCGCCTGGCGATCGCGCGGGCGATGCTCCGCAACCCGCCGGTGCTGATCCTCGACGAGGCGACGAGCGCGCTGGACACCCGCACGGAGCACGCGGTGCAGGAGGCCCTGGAGCGCCTGTCGGAGAACCGCACCACGATCGCGATCGCGCACCGCCTCTCGACCGTCCGCGACGCCGACCGGATCGTCGTCCTCGACCGCGGCCGGATCGTCGAGCAGGGCACCCACGACGACCTGCTCGCGGCAGGCGGACACTACGCGGCGCTCGTCGAGCGCGACCGCGAGGGGCAGACGCTCCCGGCCTGAGGTCTCAAGGAGCGCTGCCGGCCGGTCGATGGGACGGGTATGCGTGACGTCCCGGTCGCCCCACCCCGTCCCCACGGCCGCCGGCGGCGGTTCCTCGTCACGGCTCCGCGGATGCGGGTCCTCCTCCTCGCCGGCCTGGCGACCCTCGGCCTGGCCGTGCCGGCGTCCGCGCTCGCCGAGCCCGGGCCGCTCGCCGCGTGGGACGGCCACCCGGCGGACACCCGCGAGCCGTACCCGCAGGACGGGATGGTGCTGCCGACCGACACCGTGGTCGCGCCGCCGACCGCGGACTTCGTGCCGAGCACCGCCGGACCGGTCCCGCAGCAGCTCGGCTGGCGGTACACCGCGCCCGGCGTCGCCTACGGGCTCCTGCACTGGTGGGCGACGCGCGAGGGGCAGGCCGGGGGCGTGACGGTCACCTACCTGAACCTGCAGACGGGCTGGCGGTACTCGACGACGACCGACGTCCTCGGGCGCTACCGGCTGCGCGTGCCCGACGGCAGCTACGACGTGACCTACGCGGACCCGCGGCTCCCCTACGGCGTCGCGCCGACGCCGGGGAAGGACCGTCCGGACTACCGCGGGACGCCGATCTGGGACGGCGGCCTGGCCCAGGGCACCTTCGACAGCGTGGTCCCGACGCCCCGGTACAGCTGCACCGGCATCGACGGCGACGTCGTCGCGGGCGTCGACGGGTGGGCGCCCGGTGCCGACCCCGCCGCCACGCCGTGCCCGCACCTCGGGACCGTCGTGCTCGGGGACGACAGCGCCACGAGCATGCAGTTCATGATCGCTCTCTCCACCTCGATGCGGGAGTGGGGCCTGACCGGGCGCGACCCGCTGCCGCCCTCGAAGATCGCGGAGACGCCGTGGAAGACCTCCGTCGCGGCCGCGACGCCGGGCGTGCCGGCGGCGAAGGCGCAGGCGACCCCGCGGTTCTCCAGCGGCTTCCGGGCGTCGCGCCGAGGCGTCCTGTCGGTGCGCGTCCGCTGCCCGGCGGGCGCGCGGTGCGCCGGCCGGGTGAGCCTCGTCGCCCGGTCGGCGACGCGCAGCGCCGCGACGGCCCGGACGACGCTGGCCCGTGGCACCGTCCGCCCGGGCACGCGCACCGTCCGCCTCCGCCTGACGGGTGCCGGTCGCCGGGCGACCCGGCGCGGTGCGGCGTCCGTCGTGCTCGTGTGGGCGCCGACCGGCGGCGTGGCCGTCACCGCGGCTGCGGGACGCCTGCGGTCCGCCCGCTGACCGGGCCGGCGGCACGACGGATCGGCCGCCGCGGACGGGCCGCCGCCACCGCACGGCGGGAGTGCAGGAGGATCGTCCTCCGCGCAACGACCTCCGCGGCGTGCGCGGGACCTCTGCGACAATCGGGCCGTGCGTCGCCTCGCGATCCTCGCCGCCTGCTCCGCGCTCGCGCTGCCGTTGACGGCGTGCGGGGGCGACGAGATCGACGTCGCCGACTCGGGGGTCCCGCCGGCCGAGGCCGCCGCACCCGCCGCCGCCGCGACCACCGACGCGGTCGCCGCGACCCGCGCCGCCGAGCGCATCCCGAAGTCCCGCCTCGCGTACCCCACCGCGGTCGCCCCGCGCAGCAGGCCCCGCGGCCTCCTGTTCGTCATCCACGGCGGCGGATGGGGGCCGAGCACGAACGCCTCGATCAAGGAGGCGGCCGCCTGGGGCACCGGGTACCAGAAGCAGGGCTGGGCCGCGTACACGATCTCGATGCACAGCGGTCCGGCCGGCATCGAGGACGCCGTCGCGGCCTACGACCGCAACCGCAGGCGGTTCGGCCCGAAGGTCCCGTTCTGCGCGATCGGGGCGTCCAGCGGCGGCAACGTCGCGCTGATGCTCGCCGCCCGCAGGCCCGCGATGCGCTGCGTGATCGCCAACGCGCCGCCGACGGACCTCGCCCGGCTCTACCGCGAGTCGCCCGGCAACCGCAACAGCCTGGCCCGGCTGTTCCCCGGCCGCCTGATGCAGAAGTACAGCCCGATCCGGTTCGAGAACGCGATCAAGGCCCGCCTCTTCCTCACCGTCGCGGCGAACGACACCGACGTCCCGCCGAACCAGGGCACGAACTTCTACCGGGTCCACAAGCAGCGGACGACGCTCACGATCCTGCCGCCGGGCGACGAGTTCTGGACCCACTCGAACGTCGACGCCGACGCGCTCGACGCGACGTTCCCGAAGATCGACGCGCTGCTGGACTCCGTGGCGCGCGCCGCCGGTCGCTGAAGCGGTCGCCGGCGGGGGCCGTCGGCATCCGGTGGGTCCGCGGAGGACGTCGCCCGGCCGCCCGACGGCCCCGATCCGCGGGACGCCACCGACCCCGCAACGCCTCTGTGACAGGCTGTCGACAGCGTCCCGCTACGCTTCATGCACCTCCCGTCCTACCGACGGTACGAAATCGCACCGGAGCCCCGCATGCCCGAAGCCAAGACCGCCCGCCGCGTCGCCATCGTCGGCGGCAACCGCATCCCGTTCGCCCGTTCCAACGGCGCCTACGCCACGGCGTCCAACAGCGACATGCTCGCCGCCGCGCTCGACGGCCTGGTGGAGCGCTTCGACCTCCAGGGCGAGAAGCTCGGCGAGGTCGCCGCCGGTGCCGTCCTCAAGCACGCCCGCGACTTCAGCATGACCCGCGAGGTCGTCCTCGGCTCGAAGCTCGACCGCGGCACCCCGGCCGTCGACATCACGCAGGCGTGCGGCACCGGCCTGCAGGCGACGATCTACATCGCCAACAAGATCGCCCTCGGGCAGATCGAGTCGGGCATCGCCGGCGGCGTGGACACGACGTCCGACGCCCCGATCGCGATCAGCGAGAAGCTCCGCAAGAAGCTCATGCTCGTCAACCAGGCGAAGACGGGCGCGGACCGCGTCAAGGCGCTCCTGAAGATCCGCCCGGGCGACATCGGCCTCGACGTGCCCGCCAACCGCGAGGCCCGCACCGGCCTCTCGATGGGCGAGCACCAGGCGATCACCGGCAAGGAGTGGGGCATCACCCGCGAGGCGCAGGACGAGCTGACCGTCGCGTCGCACCAGCACCTCGCCGCCGCCTACGAGCGCGGCTTCTTCGACGACCTGATCACGCCCTTCCAGGGCCTCGAGCGCGACAACAACCTGCGCCCCGACAGCTCGCTCGAGAAGCTGGCCAAGCTGAAGCCCGTCTTCGGCGGCCCCGACGGCACGATGACCGCCGCGAACTCGACGCCGCTGTCCGACGGCGCGTCGACCGTGCTGCTCGCCTCCGAGGAGTACGCGAAGGAGCACGGCCTGCCGATCCTCGCGTACTTCGTGGACGCGCAGACCGAGGGCGTCTCGTACGTCAAGGGCGAGGAGGGCCTCCTGATGGCCCCCGCCTACGCCGTGCCGAAGCTCCTGGACCGCAACGGCCTGACGTTCGCCGACTTCGACTTCTTCGAGATCCACGAGGCCTTCGCCTCCCAGGTCCTCTCGACGCTGAAGGCGTGGGAGGACCCGACCTTCAACAAGGTCAAGCTCGGCCGCGACACGCCGCTCGGCGCGATCGACCGCAGCAAGCTGAACGTCAACGGCGGCTCGCTCGCCGCGGCGCACCCGTTCGCCGCGACCGGCGGCCGCATCGTCGCCAGCCTCGCGAAGGAGCTCTCCGAGAAGGGCTCCGGCCGCGGGCTGATCTCGATCTGCGCCGCCGGCGGGATCGGCGTCACCGCGATCGTCGAGGCAGCCTGATGTCCGTCCGTCACGCCGATCCCCTGATGGCACCCCCGAACCCGCCCTTCGTCACCGCGATCGTCGAGGCAGCCTGATGTCCGTCCGTCACGCCGATCCCCTGATGGCACCCCCGAACCCGCCCTTCGTCACCGCCATCGTCGAAGCCGCGTAAGGAGACCCCCCATGTCCGACACGTACCTGAAGTTCGCCAACTCCTTCGTGGGCAAGCAGCTCGCGCCCCGGCTCGGCCTGCCGCAGCCGCCCGTCCTGAAGCGCTACGTCCCCGGCCAGAAGGCCGTCGACGGCGCCGTCCTCGTCGGCCAGGCGGAGGGCGGGCGCCTCGCGACCGCGATCGCCGGGGTGCTGAAGAGCGCCGACGCCGACGTCTGGACCGCCGAGGGCCCGCTGCGCGACGCCGCCGGCGCGCTGGACCTCACGCCGAAGATCTACGCCCCGGAGACCGCGGGCGACCAGCGCTTCCAGGCGCTCGTCCTCGACGCGACGGGCATCGCGCACCCCGACGAGCTGCAGGCGCTGCACGCGTTCTTCCAGCCCGTCGCGCGCAAGCTGCGCCCGTCCGGCCGCCTGCTCGTCCTGGGCACCCCGCCGGAGTCGCTGACCGCCGGCGGCCGCGTGTCGCAGCGCGCGCTGGAGGGCTTCACGCGCTCGGCCGGCAAGGAGCTCGGCAAGGGCGCGACGTCGAACCTGATCTACGTCGCCGAGGGCGCCGAGGACCAGATCGAGTCGACGCTGCGGTTCTTCCTCTCGCCCAAGTCGGCCTTCGTCTCCGGCCAGGTCGTCCGCATCGGCGTCGGCGCCGGCAAGACCGCGAAGGTGGAGATCGACTGGGAGAAGCCGCTGGCCGGCAAGGTCGCGCTCGTCACCGGCGCCTCGCGCGGCATCGGCGAGGCCATCGCCGAGACGCTCGCCCGCGACGGCGCGCACGTCGTCGGCCTCGACATCGAGCCGCTCGCCGCCGACCTGAAGACCGTCACCGACCGCATCGGCGGCTCGGCGATCACGCTCGACGTCACCGCCGACGACGCGCCGGAGCAGCTCGCGAAGCAGCTGAAGGCCGACCACGGCGGTGTCGACATCGTCGTCCACAACGCCGGCATCACGCGCGACAAGCGCCTGGCGAACATGAAGCCCGAGACCTGGGACCAGGTCATCGCGGTCAACCTGATCGCGCCGGACAAGATCACGCTCGCGCTGCTGAAGGGCAAGGTCCTCAACCGCGGCGGCCGGATCGTCGGCGTCGCCTCGATCGCGGGCATCGCCGGCAACAACGGCCAGACGAACTACGCGACCTCGAAGGCCGGCGTCATCGGGCTCGTCGACGCGTTCTCCGCCGACATCGCCGCGGCGGGCGGCACGATCAACGCCGTCGCCCCGGGGTTCATCGAGACGCAGATGACCGCGGCGATCCCGCTCGGCATCCGCGAGGCCGGCCGGCGCCTGTCCTCGCTCGGCCAGGGTGGCCTGCCGATCGACGTCGCCGAGACGATCGCCTGGTACGCCTCCGCCGGCTCCGGCGCGGTGCAGGGCAACGTCGTCCGCGTCTGCGGCCAGAGCCTCATCGGCGCATGACCGTCACGCGCGAGCTCAAGTCGATCCCGAAGGCCGCGCCGCTGTACGGCCGCGCGGCGCTGCCGATGCTCCCCTTCGCGTCGCGCCTGCCGTTCGTGGCCGGCAGCACGAAGGAGATCCCGGACGTCGACCTCGTCGTCCCCGAGGTCCGCGTCGACGCGAAGAACCTCGCGGCGTACCGCGAGGTCACGGGATTCCTCCAGCAGGACCGCCTGCCGGTGACCTACGGCTTCGCGCTGGCGTTCCCGCTGCACATGGCGCTGATGACCGGGGGCGACTTCCCGTTCCCGGCCGTCGGCTTGGTGCACCTGCGCAACCGGATCGTGCACCACCGCCCGATCGCGCCCGACGAGGCGCTGCGGGTGTCGGTGCACGGCTCGCCGCTGCAGCCGCACCCGAAGGGCCGCACGTTCGTGGTCCGGACCGAGCTGTCCGTCGGGACCGAGGTCGTCTGGACCTGCGAGTCGACGTTCTTCAAGCGCGGGAAGGGCGACGGGTCCAAGGACGACGCGCCCGACCCGATCGACGCGGTCGCGGTCGACCTCGCGACGCTGCAGACCACGCAGTGGGAGCTCCCCGAGGACCTGGGCCGGCGGTTCGCCCGGATCGGCGGCGACATCAACCCGATCCACCTGCACCCGCTGACGGCGAAGGCGTTCGGGTTCCCGCGCCACATCGCCCACGGCATGTGGACGAAGGCCCGCTCGCTCGCGGCGATCGAGGACCTGCTGCCCGACGCGTACGCGGTCGAGGTCCGGTTCCAGAAGCCGGTGTTCCTGCCGGGCACCGTCGAGTTCGGCAGCGTGCAGGCCGACGACGGACGGATCGGCTTCGCGCTGCAGGACGCGAAGAAGCAGGTCCCGCACCTGCGCGGGCTCGTCTCGCCGAGCTGAGCGGAGGACGGCCCTCGGGCCGTCCCGCCTGCGACTCCCCGTTCACCCGCTCGCGGGTGTCGCGGTCCCACTAGCATCGGGCGCAGCTCCCGATCGTCGTACCACGGCGACCGGGGACCTGCGCCCGATGTCCTCCCGTTCCACCCAGACCGCGATCGCCGACGCCCCGGACCCGGGTCCACCCCCGGTCGCCGACGACTGGTCCCCGCGCTCGTGGCGGACGCCGATCACGCGGCTCCTGACCGATTTCGTCGTCGTGATCGTCGCGGTCGCGCTCGCATCCGCCGCCCGGAACCGCGCACCGACCTGGTACGACGCCGTCTTCGCGGTGTCGCTCGTCACCGTGATGGCGCTCCGCGGCGGCTACGCCCGGCCGATCGAGGACTCGATCGTCCGCGTGCTCGTCAAGCACGAGCTCGCCAGCGCCGCGATCGCCAGCAGCATCACCGTCACCGCCCGGGCCGTCCTCGTCGACGAGACCACGAGCTTCGGCGGGCTGCTCGTCACGTTCGCGGTCGGCATCATCGCGCTCGCGCTGTCCAGGTTCTTCACGACGCTCTACGACCGCCGGCGCAACCAGTCCGAGAAGGGCGGGTTCCGCGCGCTGATCGTCGGCTCCGGCGAGCTGGCGACGGAGACCGCGGAGCGCCTGGAGCGCCGCCCGCACATCGGTCTGCTCCCGATCGGCTGCCTCGACGACGTCGCGACGGGTGCCCCACGCGGGGCGGCGGCCGACGGCCTGCCGGTCCTCGGCGGCCTGCGGGACGTCGAGGAGGTCGCGCGGCTGAACCGCGTCGACGCGGTGATCATCTCCGACATGCACTCCGACGACGGCGACGCCCGGCTGGCGGAGCTCGTCGCGAAGGCCCACGAGCTGCAGCTGACCGTCTTCGTCGTCCCGCGGTTCCCGGAGAGCGTCAACGCCCGCACCCGCAGGCACCGCCTCGGGGCGTTCCCGGTCGACGAGCTGCGGCCGGTCGATCCGCGGGCACCCGCGTTCCGCCTGAAGTACGCGATCGACCGCGCGATCGGCATCACGATCGTCCTCGGGCTCGCGCCGATGATGCTGCTGCTGGCGCTCGGCGTCCGGCTCTCGGGGCCGGGCCCGATCCTCTACCGCCAGCGCCGCGTCGGGCTGGACGGCCACGAGTTCGACATCCTGAAGTTCCGCTCGATGCGGGAGGCCACGCCCGAGGAGCTCGCGTGGAAGCCGGAGGAGGGCTCCGCCCCGGGCGGCGTCGAGGGCGTGGACCGCCGCACGCCGTTCGGCAAGTTCCTCCGCAGCTCCAACCTCGACGAGCTGCCGCAGCTGATCTCGATCGCCCGCGGCGACATGTGCATCGTCGGCCCCCGCCCGGAGCGCCCGGAGTTCGTCGAGCGCTTCAGCCAGGAGCTGAAGACCTACGACGCCCGGCACCGCGTCAAGGCCGGCCTGACCGGCTGGTCGCAGGTCCACGGCCTGCGCGGCCAGACGTCGATCGCCGAGCGCGCCGCGTGGGACAACTACTACATCGAGAACTGGTCGTTCGCGCTCGACGTCTCGATCGTGCTGCGGACCTTCAAGACCTTCAGCGAGCCGAACGAGTAGCGCCCGGCGCCGCCGGGAGGGCGCCGGACCCGGGTCAGGAGCCCGGGAGGATGCTCTTGAGGATCTTCGTGATGGCGCCGTCGCCGCCCCCGCCGCCGAGGGCCCCGGAGACGAGCTTCCCGATCTCGGTCTGCGGGTCGACCCCGTGGGCCTTCCGGTACGCCCTGGACCGCGGCTCGTCGCCGAGGGCGAGGACGAGCTCCTCGCGCGACGAGCCGAACTTGCACGCGGCGCTGTCGAGTGCGCCGAGCGCCGAGTCCTGGACGAAGCCGTCGAGCCCGCCGTAGTTCGGCAGCTGCCGCTTGGCCTTGCACGGGTCCTGGATCGCGATCGTCGTGGGCTCCTCGTCCTTCGAGACCTTGATCTGCCCGGCGGCGAGCGCGAGGCCGGCGGCGCCGAGGACGGCCACGACCGTGAGTCGCCTGATGGCCAGCGGCACGACGAGCAGCGCCGCCAGGAGCGCCAGCACGCCCGTGAGCAGGAACGCCCCGTGGAAGGTCTGCGTGATGCCCACGACCAGCGCCTCGTCCGACGGCTCCGCGAGCTTCGCGTAGGTCGCCCGGTCCTGGGCGTTCTTGTCGAACTTCGGGGCCTGCGCCGCGAGGATCTCCTGCAGGGAGCTGCGGGGGTCGTTGATGTCGACCTTGTCGAGCGCCGAGCCCAGGTCCTTGACCTTCGGCTCCGGCGGCAGCTTCGCGTCGAGGACGATCGACGTCACCTGCTCCTGCACGTGCTCGATCGTCCGGTCGAGCTTCGGGGTGATGATGAGGGCCAGGAGCACGAGCGCCACGGTGATGCCGATGTGGCGGAGCGCCAGGAGCTGCGCCGCCTGCCCGGGGGTGCGCTCCGGGAGCAGCTCGCCGGCCAGTGCGGGGAGCGCCATGCCCATCCCGAGCCCCGAGAGGACCTGGGGCAGCACGACCCAGCCGGCGCCGACGGTCGGGACGGCCGCGAGCGCCAGGATCCCGGCCCCGATCAGCGCGCACCCGAGCGACGAGCGGATCCACGGGTCGCCCGGGATCCGCGACCCCGCCAGCGCGGCGATCGGCAGCAGCGTCACGCCCACGGCGGCCTTCAGCGGGCGCACGTCCCAGCCGATCACGAGCAGCAGCACGAGGAGGAAGACGACGGCGGTCAGCGCGGCCGAGACGAGCGCGAGCGCCACGCCGGCACGGGCGCCGTCGAGCGTCGGACGGCCGAGCCCCGGCCGGGCCTCGGGCACCGGCGGCGCCTCGCGCAGCGGCGCACCGTCGGGCGGCAGCGGGGCGGCGCCGCGGGCCGGGTCGATCAGGGTCGGGTCGGGATCCGCGCCGTGCACGCGGGTCGGGTCGTCGTGCCCGGAGGGCCGGGCGGTCGATCGCGGCGGGCGCGGGGCGGGCAGCGGCCAGGAGCCCGCGGGCGGGGCGTCGGAGGAGCCGGGGGCCGACGCGGCGGCGCTCGCCGGCGGTGCGGTCCGGGACCCCGGTGCCGACACGTGGCCCGTGTCGCCGGTCGCCGTCGGATCCGGGTCGGCCGCCGGTCGCGGCACGAGGAACGCCGCCGCGGCGAGGACCCCGAACGGCGCCTGGGCGAGGAAGATCGCCCGCCAGTCGAACGCCTCGGTGAGCGCGCCGCCGAGCGCCGGGCCGATCGCGGTGCCGAAGATCGCCGCGGCGACCCACAGTCCGGCGGGGCGCAGCGACCCGTCGGCGGAGGTCCTCGTCCGCCCGCGGGACAGCACCTCGTACGCGGCGAGCAGCCCGAACGCGGCGCCGACGGCCTGGAGGGCACGCGAGACGAGCAGCCCGACGAGCCCGTCGGAGACGCCGCACATGACCGACGCCACGGCGAAGAGGAGCATCCCGAGCGCGCCGACGGCGGCGCTGCCCAGCCAGCGGCGCGCCGGCACCGCGGCGAGCACGGCCGCCGCGAGGACCACCGTGTAGACGCCGATGACGCCGGCGAGCCCGAGGATCGTCGTGTCGAAGCGGTCGAAGAGCTCCGGCAGCGCCAGCGTGACGACCGAGGCGTCGGCGAGCGCGAGGGCGGCGCCGACCGCGATCGGGAGCCGCGAGAGGGAAGCGAGAGCGGAGGGGCGCGCGGCGGCCATCGCCGGAGTGTGACGCCCGGTGCAGCGGCGCGGGGAGGCGGGTCCCGGCCCGACCCCGTCGACGGGCCCGGTACGGTGGCGCGATGCGGACGGGGGCGACGGTGCGGGCGGCGACCGCGGAGGACTTCGACGCCCTCCACGACGTCGTCGACATCGCCTTCCACCGCGGATCGCCGGAGCGCCGGCGACTGCGGATGCGGGCGCTGCAGGACGAGGGCCTCGGGCTCGTCGCCGTCGACGGGGACCGGATCGTCGGGACGACCGGTGCCTGGTCGTGGGACCTCGGCGTGCCCGGCGGGACGCTCCCGGTCGCGGCGATCACGATCGTCACGGTCCTGCCGACGCACCGGCGCCGCGGCATCCTGCGGGCGCTGATGGAGCGGGCGACCGCCGACGCCCGGGACCGGGGCGAGCCGCTCGCCGCGCTGTGGGCCTCCGAGGGCGGGATCTACGGGCGCTTCGGCTACGGGCCGGCGACCTGGGTCCGGGAGGGCCGGGCGCAGCTGCGGGGCGGTCTGGGGCTCCGTCCCCCGACGACGGGCCCGGAGGCCGACCTGCCGCTCCGACTGCTCACGGCGGAGGAGGCGCACCCCGTCGTCGCGCCGGTCTTCGAGCGCGCCCGCGCCCGTCGCGGCGGCCTGCTGTCGCGGGACGGGACGTGGTGGACGGTGCGCCTGCTGGCGGACGAGCCGGAGGACCGCGGCGGCGCGAGCCCGCTGCGCGTGGTCGTCGCCGGCGACGACGGCTACGCGCTCTACCGGGTGCGGGAGGGCGCGACGACCGGGCCGGTGAGCGCCTGGACGACGGTCGAGGTCGCCGAGCTCGTCGCGGTGACGCCCGCCGCGGAGCGTGCGCTCCTGGCCTTCCTGTCGTCCATCGACCTCGCCGACGAGCTGGTCCTGGACGCGCGGCCGGTCGACGACCCGCTGCTGCACACCACGGCCGACGTCCGGGCGATCGTCCCGGGCACCCCGGCCGACGCGCTCTGGCTGCGGATCCTCGACGTCCCCGCGGCCGTCGCCGGTCGCTCGTGGGCCGCCGACGTCGACCTCGTCCTCGAGGTGCTGCACCCCGAGGACCCGGTCGTCGCCGGCCGGTGGCGGCTGCGCGGGACCAGCGGTGCGCCGGGTGCCGTGGTCGCCGCACGGACGGACGGTCCCGCCGACCTCGTCCTGCACGCCCGCGACCTGGGCTCGTTGTACCTCGGCGGCGCGACCGCGACCGGGCTGCGCGACGCGGGCGCGATCAACGAGGCGACGGCGGGCACCGCGGTCGCCCTGGACGCCGCGCTGCGCGTCGAGCGGGCGCCATGGACGGCCGGCGTCTTCTGAGCCGGTCACGTCGGCCGGGGCGTCCAGGGGTTTCCTCCCGGAGTGTCCGGGCCCCCGGCAGGCCGGTATGATCCGCCGACCCGCAGGGCTGTGGGGAGGAAGCCGGTGAGAACCCGGCACGGTCGCGCCACTGTGACCGGGACCACCGCGTCCCGGGAGTCAGAGACTCCGACGCCCTGCCTCACCCCGTCGGGACGCGAGATCCCGAGAAGGACACGCACATGGCCACACCAAGCTCCGCCCTCGACACCACGCAGCCGACCACCGTCCCGGTCCCGGTCGTCTCGCTCAAGGGCCTCCTGCCGTACTGGATCTTCGCCGGCATCGTGCTGATGCTCGCGATCTACTTCGTCGGCGCCGAGGAGGGCGCGACGTCGATGATCTCCGGCATGGGCGTGCACGAGTTCGTGCACGACGCGCGCCACCTCCTCGGCTTCCCCTGCCACTAGCCGCAGCGGAGTCCGCTCATGATGCGCACCCTGCTCGTGCGCGGGATGCTGGTCGGCGTCGTCGCCGGCCTCCTCGCGTTCCTCTGGGCCCACTTCGTCGGTGAGCCGCCCGTCCGGGCGGCGATCGGCGTCGAGGAGGCCACCGCCGCCAAGGAGGCCGCGGCGGCCGGCACCAAGGTCGCCGAGGAGGCCCCGCTCGTCTCCCGCGACACCCAGGAGACCTGGGGCCTCGGCACCGGCGTGATCATCTTCTCCGTCGCCATCGGCGGGTTCCTCGCGATGGTCTTCGCGATCGTCTACGGCCGCGTCAGCAAGCTCCGCGCCCGGGCGACCGTCGCCGCGATCTGCGGTCTCGGCTTCCTCGCGATCTCCCTCGTGCCGCTGACGAAGTACCCGGCCAATCCGCCGGCCGTCGGTTCGGGCGACACGATCTCCGAGCGCACCGAGTGGTTCTTCGTGCTGATCGTGATCGCGCTGTTCGCGGTCGTGGCGGCCGTCCGGCTCGGCAAGCAGCTCAGCGAGCGGTGGGGCGCGGCCAACGCGACCTTCGCCGCCGGCCTCCTGTTCGTCGTCCTGATCGCGGTCGCGCACCTCGCGCTGCCGAACGAGAACGAGGTCAAGGCCGGCTTCCCGCCGCAGATCCTCTGGGACTTCCGCCTGGCGAACCTCGGCACGCAGGCGATCCTCTGGGCGTCGCTCGCGTTCGGCTTCGGCATCGCGGCCGAGCACGCGATCGAGGGCAAGCCCGCCTGGTGGCGCCGCGACGCCGCCGACAAGTCCTCGGCGGCGACGACCACCTGAGGTCCGCGTCGGTCCGCGGGCGCCCCGAGGGGGCCGCGCGGACCGACCGCACCGGAGGATCCCGACGAGGGCGCCGCGAGGCGCCCTCGGTCGTCCCGGGCCCCGCTACTCGAGCCCGAGGGCGAGCCGCGCCAGGCGCCACGCCCGGCGGCGGTCGGCCTCGGCCACGTCCGGGCGCACGACGGTGCTGAGCATCAGGAGCTGGATCCGGACGTCCTCCGGCTCCAGGTCCGCGCGGGCGAGGCCCGCCTCCTGCGCCCGGGCGAGCGGCTCGCGCAGCACCGCGATGATCCGGCCGCGCCGCTCGAGCACCGCGCTGCCGAGCTCGCCGCGCGACGGGAACAGGTCGTAGAGCGCCAGGTTGTCGGTCTGCACGCGCAGCGCCGCGCGGAACAGCAGCTCGAACGACCCGGCGTCCGGCGGGAGCGCGGCCGCGGCGGCCTCGATCTCGGCGACCACGCCGTCCAGCAGCGCGTCGTGGAGGTGCTCCCGGGTGGGGAAGTGGCGGTACAGCGTGGCCCGCCCGACGCCCGCCTCGCGCGAGATGTCGTCGTAGGAGACGTCGAGCCCGCGCTGCGCGAACAGCGCCCGCGCGGTGGTCAGCAGGGCCTCGCGGTTGGCGACGGCGTCCGCGCGGCGACGGGTGGGGTGGTCGACGGAGCCCACGCACCCAGGCTACGGGTCGCGGCCACGGTGGTCCGTGCCGACGGCCACGGCCCCGACGACCCGCCCGACGCCGGGTGCGCCGACGAGGCCCGCGCCCGGAGGCTCGTGGCGGCGGGCGCGAGACGCGCTATCCTAAGTGAGACTCACTGTCCGTTTGTCTTCTTCGTCCGTCGCCCCGTGCTCGCTCCCACACCGCCCTCCTCCCGCCCCTCCGGTCCGCTCGCGAACGGGGGGCCGCCCGTCGGCACCGTCGCACCGGCGACGCACGTCGTCGCGCCGGCCGGCGTCGCGGGGCCGTCGGCCTCGGGCGATCACCGGGGTCCGCGGCCCTCGCGACTGCGGGCGTGGCGGGACGTCGTCGTGGCGTCCGACCCGGGACTCGGGCGGCTCACCTCGGCGGTCCAGCTCGTGATCGCGCTGACGGTGACGATCGCGATCGTCCACGTCTTCATGCAGGTCACCCACGTGATGTGGGTCGACACGCCGACCGGGGCGGCGGCCACCCCGCAGGCCCTGGCCGCGGCCGAGGCGCAGCACCGCGGGGTCACGCTCCTGGCGACCCTGCTCGGCGGCCTGATCGCGATGATGAGCGTCTTCGCGGTGATGGACCGCACCCCGCGCGAGCAGGCGGTGACGATGGCCCTGATGCCCGTGCCGATGCTGGCGACGCTGGCGCTGTCGGTCGAGCTCGCGCCGCACCGCACCGTCGGCATCGTGGTCCTGGCGCTCGTCATCGGTGCCGGGACGTACGCACGGAAGTTCATCCCGCGGTTCGGACCTCGCGCGTTCCTCTACGGCGCGATGTTGTTCGTCGGCTACCTCTTCGGGTTCCTCTCGGGCGGCGGGGTGCAGGAGGACCAGATCGGCTGGTTCGCCCTGGTGCTCTGGCTCGCGGTCGCGATCAACCTCGTCCTGAAGCTCGCCGTCGACGGGCCGCTCGACCGGGGGCGCCTCGGCCGCATCGCCCGCGCGTTCCGGGCGCGGTGCCGCGGCGTCGCCTCGGCCGGCGTGGCGCTGCTCGACGCCACGACCCCGCGCGACCGCCGGCGCGCGTCGAAGCTGCTCGACCGCCGCCTGACCCGCCTGAACGAGACCGCGCTCGTGATCGACGGGACGATCGCCGACCCCACGGGCCGGGACCTCGGGTCGGCGGCGTTCCACGCCCACGACGAGCTGTTCCGCCTCGAGCTCGTCGTCCAGAACCTCGGCCGCGCGGTCGAGCGGTTCTCCGCCTGCGACCCGCTGCCCGAGCACCGCGAGGAGGTCCGCGGCTGGATCGCGGCGCTCGCCGCCGGGCGGCCCGAGCTCGCGGCCGCGGCGGCCGCGGGGTTCCTCGAGCGCGAGACCGCGGCACCGTCGCCGCTGCTCGAGGCGGTCCCCGGCGAGGTCGCCGACCGGCTCCACCACCTCGCCCGCCTGGTGACCGCCACCGCCCGGGCCGTGGAGACCTGGCCGCGGCACCACGGCACCGTCGGCGAGCCGCCGCGGACCGCGGCGCCCTTCGAGTCGTCGGTCACCCTGATCTTCGGCGACCTGCCGGGCTCCGCGCTCGTCGGGGCACAGGCCGCGACGCCGGACGAGGGGCGGCGCAGCATCGCCGGGCGCCTGCGCCTCGATCCGCCGGCGCAGCTCGCGATCCGGGTGATGCTGGCCGTCGGCGCGGCCGCCGTGGTCGGCTCGATGCTCTCCGAGCGGCGGTTCTACTGGGCCGTGATCGCGGTCTTCATCGCCTTCATGGGCGCGAACACGTCCGGCGAGCAGATCACGAAGGGCCTCAACCGCGTCGCCGGCACGGTGCTCGGGATCCTCGTCGGCTCGGTGCTCGCCCACGCCGTCGGCCACAGCTCGTGGGCGGTCGTCGTGATCGTCGCGGCGCTCGGCCTCGGGATCTACTGGATGAAGGTGAGCTACGCCCTCTTCGTCGTCGGCATCACGATCGCCGTGTCGCAGCTCTACGAGCAGCTCGGCGAGTACAGCAACCACCTCCTCGTGCTCCGGCTGGAGGAGACCGCGATCGGCGCCGTGATCGCCGCGGTCGCGGCCGTCGTGATCTTCCCCGTGAACACCCGGCGGGCGGCGACGTTCGCGGCCCGCGGGCACCTCGACGCGCTCGCCGACCTGCTCGACGGCCTGGGGGAGCGGGCCGGTGCGGCCGACGGACGGCCTTCCGGGCCGGTCACGGGCCACGCGGCCGTGGCGGGCGCCGAGCTGTCCGGCGCCGCGCCGGTCGCCGACGGAACGCGTCTCTCGAGCGCCGCCCGGGCCCTCGACCACGCTGCGAACCAGCTGTTCGCGACCACCCGGCCGCTGCGGCTGACACCGTTCCGCCGTGATCGCCTGGAACACAACGCGGCGCTGTTCGCGCAGACCGCGCACCAGGCCCGGAACCTCGTCTCGTCGCTCGACGCCGGCGCGGCGACCGACCCGCGGGTGGCCGCGGAGGTCCGTCGGGCGACCGACACGCTGGCCGCCACGATCCGCACGCTGTCGGTGGGGCTCGGCGACGGCGAGCCCGACGGCCGCCCGCGCCGTCTGGACGCCGAGCGGATCGCCGGCCTCGACCGCGTGCTGGCCGCCGAGGGCGCGCCGACGGACGACCTCGCTCGCGTGCTGCTCCGCCGGGTCGACCGCTTCGACGAGACCGTCGCCGAGCTGACGGGCAACCTCACGAGCCGGCGGACGGACCGCCGGCGCGCACCGGTGGCGGTCCCGGCCACCTGAGGCGCAGCGGCGGGTGGCGTCCCGTCCGTCCGCTGGAGGGACGACGTGGCGCGTCGACGGTCGTCGCGCCACCGGGGCGCCGCGCGCGGTCCGCGCTCTGGACCGCGGGCGCGCTCCGGCCGCCCGGTCCCGGAGTACCGTCGTCGGTCGTGACGCCGCCCGCCGATCCCGAGCCGCCGGAGCGTCGCCGCGGCCACGTCGTCGTCTGCGGGACGGACGACGTCGCGCTGCGGACGATCGAGCAGCTGCGGGGCATCGGGGTCGAGGTCGTGGTCGTCGACGAGCACAGCCCGGAGGCCACCCGGGCCACGCTCGACCGGCTCGGCGTCGCCTGGCAGCAGCGCGGCCCGGACACCGCCCAGGCCCTCCGCGACGCCGGGCTCGAGCACGCCCGCGCCGTGATCTGCACCGAGGACAGCGACCTCCACACGCTCGGGACCGCGCTGCTCGTGCGCGACCTGCGGCCCGACGTCCGCGTCGTCGTCCACCTCGACAACCCGTCGGTCGGACGCGCCCTGGAGGACGAGACCGGCCGCGGCAGCGTCGTCGACATCGCGGGCCTCTTCGCCCCGACGGTGATCGAGGGGTGCCTCGGGCGGCGAGGGCACGAGCTCGACCTCGACGGGGACCGCGTCCTGGCGGTCGAGGTCGACGTCGAGACCGCGGGGACGCTGCGCGACCTCTACGGCGACCTCGCCCCGATCGGCGTGGCGCAGGACGGGGAGCTCGTCGTGAACCCCGGCCGCGACCTGCGGGTCGGGCCGGGCGATCGCGTGACGCTCGTGGGCTCGCGGGAGGAGCTCCTCGGTGGCGGCGTGATCGCGCGCGCCACCGCCGGCGACCTCGCCGAGGACGCCGCGCGCCGGGTCCGCGAGCGCCTCGTGTCCGTGTTCCGGCTGGCGGGGCGCTACACCGACGGCGCCGTCCGCCGGCTGCTCCTGGCGGGCGTCGTCCTGCTGCCGGTCGTCGCGCTGATCCTCCACCTGGCGTACCGCACCGCGGACGGCGGGCACCCGTCGTACCTCGAGGGGCTGTACTTCGCGCTCGAGACGTCCGCGACCGTCGGCTACGGCGACTTCTCGTTCGGCGACCAGACGGCCGGGGTCCAGGTCCTCGGCATCGTGATGATCGCCGTGGGGACGACGCTCGTCAGCCTGCTCTTCGCGATGGTCACGAACGTCCTCGTCTCGCGCCGGATCGAGCAGTCGCTGGGCCGCGCGACCGTCCGCGGGGTCCGCGGCCACGTCGTGATCATCGGCCTCGGGTCGATCGGGATGCGCGTGCTGGAGGGCCTCATCGAGCTCGAGGTCCCGGTCGTCGTGATCGAGCGGGACCCCGACCACCCGGAGCTCCAGGAGGCCCGGCGGCTCGGTGCGTCCGTGGTGGGCGGCGACGCGACGCGCGACCGGACGCTCGCGGCGGCGGCGCTCGACGACGCGTCGGCCGTGGCGGTCCTGACGAGCGACGACCTGACGAACGTGGAGGCCGGCCTGGCCGTGCGCGACCGCCTGCGCAGCCGGGGCCGCGACGCGGTCCCGGTCGTCCTCAGGATGTCCGACAGCGCGCTCGGGCAGCGGCTCCAGCGCACGTTCGGGTTCCGGCAGGTCTGGTCGACGTCGACGTTCGCCGCCCCGTGGTTCGTCGGCGCGGCCCTCGGGCTCCGCGTCCTCTCGACCTTCTACGTCGGCGGCACCCCGTACCTCCTCACGCGCATCCGCATCGACGCGGGCAGCGCGTTCGACGGCCGCGAGATGCGCGACATCGTCAGCCGCTCCCGGGTCCTCGCCATCCGTCGCCCGGACGACCCCGCGGTCCTGCACCGGCCCCGCCGCGTGACGACGTTCCAGGCCGGCGACGAGGCCTACGCGGTCGGCCCGCCGGAGGAGCTCCTGCGCTTCATGCGCTCGCAGCAGCGGGACGCGGGCGGGGACTGAGTCGAGCTCCTCGGAGTCGTTCGGTCGGCCGGGCGGTGCCGACGTGCCGAAGGGGACGCAGCGCTGCGTCGGTCTCGGCACGCTCCGGCGGTGGACCGGGCACACCGGGTCGATGCATCCTCACGACATGACCGTCGAGGGCCCGGAAGCGGCAGGTATGATCTGCGATATGACCACCGTGCGACGGACCGTGACGCTCGACGAGCGGACCGCCGCCGAGGTCGAGCGCCTCGTGCCCAAGGGCGGGTTCTCGCGCTTCGTGAACGAGGCGCTCGAGGAGCGGCTGCGCAGAGAGGCGCTGACGGAGCTCGTACGGCGCGACCGTGAGGAACGTGGGCCGATCGATCCCGTCGTCGCGGCGCAGGTCGACGCCGAACTGGACGCGCTCGATGCCCTCGACCCGCGCGCGTGACCGTGGGGCTCCGGGCGGTCTGACGCTCGATGCCGGAGCATTGATCGCCTACGAGCGGGGCGTCACCAGGATCCGGCGAATCGTTGAGCGGGCGCTCGCAGACGGGCGCACCATCACGATCCCGGCGGCGATCGTCGCGCAGGCTTGGCGGGACCCTCGTCGGTGGAGGCTCACGACCCTGCTCGCCGGCTGTCGCATCGAGCCCGTCGACGACGCCCTCGCCCGCCGGGCGGGTGAGCTGCAGGCCCGGTGCGGCACGGACGACGCGCTGGACGCGCTCGTCGCGGTGAGCGCCGCCGATCGTGGGGACGTCATCGTCACGTCCGACCCCGGCGATCTGCAGCGGTTGGCCGACGGGCTCGGTGGCGTTTGCGTGCTCGCAGTCTGACCGTCACGGGGCCCCTTGCAGGCACTTCTCCAGGCCCCGTGCGTTCCGTCCGCGGGCGGTCGTAGGTTCAGCGAGCCCTCCCCACAGGGGGTGCGCAGGACCCAGCGAAGTCCGGTCCATCCCGGCACTGTCCCGCAGCGGTAACGCCCTCCCGACCACCTCACGGTGGCGGCGGGGGACGAGTCCGATCGCCTGGCCCCGCGCCGCAGTGACGCCCTCGGAAGAAGGGCGGACGCGGACGATCCCCGGCCCGGCCGGGGACGACCTGGTCTCCCTTCCTCCGCCCGACCCCGGAGGACCGCATGCAGGAGACCTACACGATCGGCGACCGATCGTTCGTGCTGGACCAGGTCAAGGCCGAGGCCGCCCTCGCGGCCAAGCGCGTGGTCGGCGGCCGGGAGACCATGACCTTCAACCTGGCGCCGCTGCGCTACGGCTGGGCGTACGAGCTGTACCGCACGATGAAGGCCAACCACTGGGAGCCCGAGGACGTCCCGATGGGCCGCGACGTCGAGCAGTGGCGCGAGAACGGCTCGAATGCGGTCCTGTCCGACGTGGACCGCTGGATCGTCCGGATGGCCGTCGGATACTTCTCCGCGGCGGAGGGGATCGTCGGGGACAACGTCATCCACGTCGTCCGCGAGCTCGTCACCGCGTCGGAGCTGAAGCTCGTCCTCGGCCGGCACGCGCACGAGGAGAACATCCACGCGGACTCGCTGCTCTACATGCTCTCGACGCTCGGGATCGACCCGCACGAGTGCGAGGCGATGTTCACCGACATCCCGTCGATCCACGCGAAGAACGCCTTCGTGACCGGCGCGTCCCGGGCGATGCGCCGCGACCTCGACATGACGCGGACCGACCACAAGCAGGAGCTCGCGAAGAACGTCTTCCTGTTCGGCCAGTGCATGGAGGGGACCCAGTTCTACGGCCTCTTCGGCATGATCCTCGCGCTCTACCGCCAGGGGAAGCTGCCCGGCATCGGGACGATGTTCCGCTACACCCTGCGGGACGAGAGCAACCACATCGAGCTCTTCCGGAAGCTCCTGCTCGAGCTCGTCGCGGAGAACCCCGACGTCTGGACGGCGGAGTTCCGGGAGTCGCTGCGCGACCTCATGCGCGAGGCCGTCCTGCTCGAGAAGCGGTTCATCGCCGACTGCCTGCCGGTCTCCGCCGTCGGCCTGTCGCAGGACGAGTTCGCCGGCTACATCGACTACATCGCCGACCGCCGCCTCACCGGCTGCGGCCTCCGGCCCCTCCACGACGAGCCCGTGGAGAACCCGCTGCCCTGGCTGGCCGAGCTGATGGACGTCCGCAAGGAGCAGAACTTCTTCGAGGGCCGCGTCACCGAGTACCAGAAGAGCTCGTCCCTGGCCGCCGTCTCCGACGACGAGCTCTAGTCCCCGTCTCCCAGGACCACCACCATGCTGATCGACTTCGACGAGATCCTCCGCGACCTGGAGCTCAAGCGCGCCGCCGCGCTCCCCGCCGCCGACCGGCCGCGGATCGACCTGACCGCGGCCCTGCAGGGCCTGCCCGAGCCCACGGTGCGCGTGCGCCGGCCGGACGGCACCGGCGACGAGGCCCTGACCACCGCTCGCGTCGGTGGTCTCGCGGCCGACGCGCTGGTCACGCTCGCGCTTGCGGCGGGCACGACCCACGAGGTCGACGCGCCCGCCGTCCGCTCGCTCGTCCGGCGCGTGACCGCCGACGTGCTGGATCGCCTCGCAGCCCTCTCCCCGTCGCCGCGCGAGGCCGCCGCGGGGGAGGAGCGGGCGATCGACCTGCTGGCCCCCGCCGCCCCGGCCACCCCGACCGTCGTCGGGCCCGCGGACCCGTCGATCCTCGTCGAGGCCGCGTTCATCGGGGCCGGCGCGTACGACGCGGCGAAGGCGCTCGTGATCGGCCGGGCCGGTACGGCGCGGACCACCGACGGGTCGCTCGGTGGCCCGCCGCCCGCCCCGGGTCACTCGACGGGCGGTGTGGCCGGAAGCACGACGGCCGCAGGTCCGCCGTCCTTCGCCGGCGGCGCCCGCCGCCCCGCCGGCGGCGCGAGCTCCACGTCCGCCGGCCGCGAGGGCGGCCTGCGCCTGATCCGCCGCTCCGGCGACGTCGTCGCCTGGGACGCCCTGAAGATCGAGGACGCCGTCCGCCGCGCGTTCCTCTCGCTCCACGCCGATCCGGCTCCGGCGACCACGATCGCCGGCCGGGTCACCGAGCGCGCCGCCGGCCTCGGGCTCGCCTACGTCCCGATCGAGACGGTCCAGGACGTCGTCCAGGAGGAGCTCGTCCTCGCCGGATGGATGCGCGTCGCGGAGCGCTTCATCGTCTACCGCGCCGAGCGCGCGATCCTCCGCGCCCGCGGCGAGCTCGACGCCGGCGCCGCGGACGGCGGGCAGCTCGCCGCGCTCTCGATCGTCGAGGACGACGGCTCGGAGTCGTTCTGGGACGGCCACGACCTCGCCGAGCGCATCCGCTTCGCCGCCATCGGCCTGAACCTCGACCTCGACCACCATGAACTCGACGTCGAGCTTCGGCGCTCGGTCACCGCCGGCATCTCGCGGTCGGATCTGCGTCGCCTGGTGGTCCTGAACGCGAAGTCTCTGGTCGAGCGTGACTCCGACCTCTCGCGCTTCGCGGCCCGGATCCTCCTGACCTACGTCTACGAGGAGACGCTCGACTGGCGGATCGATCGCGAGGGCGTCGCCGGCCTCCAGGCGGCCCACTCCCGGGCCCTCCGACCCGCGCTGCAGCATGGCGTCGCGATCGGACGGATCAGCGAGGCGCTCTTGGACTACGACCTGGACCGCCTGGCGGGCAAGCTCGATCCCACGGCGGACCTCGACTTCGACTTCCTCGGGATCCAGACGCTCTTCGACCGCTACCTGACGGTCGACAAGACCGGCGACCGCCCGCGGCGGATCGAGGCGCCGCAGCTCTTCTGGATGCGCGTGGCGATGGGCGTCTGCCTGGCGGAGCCGGATCCGGGTCGGCCCGTCGTCGCCTCCGGTGACGCGCAGGCCACCCTCGGCAGCGCCGCGGTGGCGACGCACACCGCCGATGGGTTGCCGGTCCCGGCGCGGGAGGACCGCGTCCTCGACCTTTACGGGGTCTACAAGGACCGCCGGTTCTGCTCGTCGACGCCGACCCTCTTCAACGCCGGGACTCCCCACTCCCAGCTGAGCTCCTGCTACCTCTACACCGTCGAGGACACGCTCGAGTCGATCGTCCAGCGCGGCATCGCCGACAACGCGATGTGCTCGAAGTGGGCCGGCGGCCTCGGCGGCTCGTGGACCCAGGTCCGCGGCACCGGGTCGTTCATCAACGGCACCAACGGCGAGTCGCAGGGCGTCGTGCCGTTCCTGAAGCTCCACAACGACCAGCTCGTCGCCGTCAACCAGGGCGGCAAGCGGGCCGGCTCCGGCTGCGCGTACCTGGAGGTCTGGCACAACGACATCCGCGACTTCCTCGAGCTGCGCAAGAACACCGGCGACGAGCGCCGGCGCACGCACGACATGGACACGGCCAACTGGATCCCGGACCTGTTCATGAAGCGCGTCGAGGCCCGGGAGACCTGGACGCTGTTCCGGTCCTCCGACGTCCCGGACCTCCACGAGCACTACGGCGCGGCGTTCGAGGCCCGCTACGTGGCCCACGAGGAGCGTGCGAAGCGGGGCGAGATCCACGGCGAGTCGGTCCCCGCGATCGAGCTGTGGAAGCTCATGCTCAAGGCGCTGTTCGAGACCGGGCACCCCTGGATCACGTTCAAGGACCCGTGCAACGTCCGCTCGCCGCAGGACCACGCGGGCGTCGTGCACTCGTCGAACCTCTGCACCGAGATCACGCTGAACACGTCGGTCGAGGAGACCGCGGTCTGCAACCTCGGCTCGATCGTCATCGACCAGCACCTGACGGCCGAGGGCGAGATCGACCACGTGAAGCTCCGGGAGACCGTCCGGATCGCCGTGCGCGCGCTCGACGACGTGATCGACGTGAACTTCTACCCGACGACCGCTGCGCGGACGGCGAACGACCGCCACCGCCCGGTCGGCCTCGGCGTGATGGGCCTGCAGTACGCGCTCTACAAGAAGGGGATCGCGTTCGGGTCCGACGCGGCGGTCGAGTTCAGCGACGAGATGATGGAGGCGATCGCCTTCCACGCCTACGAGGCCTCGAGCGACCTCGCCGCCGAGCGCGGCACGTACCGGAGCTACGCGGGCTCCAAGTGGGACCGCGGCCTGCTGCCCCAGGACACGGTCGACCTCCTCGAGCAGGAGCGCGGCCTGGAGATCCCGGTCCCGCGCGGCGGAAGGCTCGACTGGGCCCCGGTGCGGGAGAAGATCGCCCGGCAGGGGATGCGGAACTCCAACGTGCTGGCGATCGCCCCGACGGCGACGATCGCGAACATCGTCGGCACCTCGCCGTGCATCGAGCCGATGTACAAGAACCTCTTCGCGAAGTCGAACCTGTCGGGCGACTTCACGATCCTCAACCCGTACCTCGTGCGGGACCTGAAGGCCGCGGGCCTCTGGACCGAGGACGTCGCCGGGCGGATCAAGTTCCACGACGGCGACCTGACCGAGGTCCCGGGCATCCCGGCGGAGATCGTCGAGCGCTACCGCACGGCCTTCCAGATCCCGACGGAGTACCTGATCGACGCCGCCGCGCGCCGGCAGAAGTGGATCGACCAGTCGCAGTCGCTGAACCTGTTCCTCAGCTCGCCGGACATGAAGGCGATGAGCCACATGTACCGCCGCGCCTGGCGGATGGGCCTGAAGACGACCTACTACCTGCGCACGCTGGGGGCCTCGTCGATCGAGAAGTCCTCGGTGACGGCGCAGGCGGGGGCGACGCCGCCGGTGGGGGCGACGCCGCCGGTGGGGGCGGCGGGGCCGGTGGGGGCGGCGGGGC
>NZ_KI912613.1:1410576-1415216 GCF_000519325.1 Patulibacter minatonensis DSM 18081
GTGCAGCCGGCGGCGGCGACCGACACGGCCGTTCCGGGGCCGGACGCGGCGCCGGTCCTCCCCGGCGTCCCGCGGTTCGGCACCGCGGGCGCCGCCCCGGCGCCGCTGCCCGGGGGCGACCCGATCGACGGCGCCGGGGCGGACATCCGCCTGGACCCGCAGGCCTGCTCGATCGAGGCGATGCGGAACGGCGGGGAGTGCGAGGCCTGCCAGTAGGCCTCGCGGCCGGTCCGCGCTGCCAGTAGACCGCGCGGCCGGTCCGCCTCACCGCGGGAGCGGCGACTCCAGCATCTCGAGGCCGGCGGAGGCGACCTCGCCCTCCTCGGCCTCGCGGCGCCGCAGCGCGCGCGAGACCCGGGGGCGGCCCTCGGCCGGCGGACCGGCCAGCCACCAGGCGACGCTCGCGGCGAACACCGCCAGGGCGGTCGCGACGAGGAAGGTCGCGCGGTAGGCGTCGAGGTCCGGGGTGGCGGACGCGCCGCCGCCGGAGAACGCGCGCAGCAGGGTGACCGCCAGGCCGCTGCCGATCGAGAAGCCGACGTAGCGGGACACCTGGTAGAGGCTCATCGCGCTGCTCGTCTCGTCGGCGTGCACCGCGCGGACGATCAGGCCCGGCATCGCGGAGAACGTGAAGCCGACGCCGACCCCGAAGATGGCCATCGTCACGAAGGCGGTCCACAGCTCGGTCGCGCCGCCGACGGCGAAGAACAGGGTCGCCACGCCGATCGCGACGCAGCCGATCGGGATCGTGATCCGCGTGCCCATGCGCTCCTGGACGGTCGGGACGAGCCGGCTGGCGAGGAAGCTCGTCGCCGAGAACGGGAGCAGCACGAGGCCGGAGACGAAGACGGTCTCGCCCATCGCCTCGGGGAGCTGGACGACCTGGGTCATCAGGCTGATGCCGAGGTACATCGACAGGCCGATCAGGAGCCCGGAGACGTTCGCCGTCAGGACGGCGCGGTGGCGCAGCAGCCGCAGGTCGACGAGCGGGTCGTGGGTCCGCAGCTCGTGCCACCGCCAGACGGCGAAGGCCACGACGGCGACGACGAGGCAGCCGACCGTGGAGGACGAGCCCCAGCCCCAGTCGGCGCCCTTCTCGAGCGCGATCAGGAGCGTCACGAGGCCGACGGCGACGAGCGCGGCGCCGACGAGGTCGATCCGGCCCTGGGTCTTCGCGTGGCGGGTGCTCGGGACCATGAGCAGGGCCAGCAGGAACGCGACGGAGCTCATGATCGCCCCGAACCAGAACGCGGCGGAGACGTCGAGCGCGTTGGCGATCAGCCCGGTCAGCGGGTACCCGAGCCCGACGCCGACGGCGGCGATCACGGACAGGGCGGCGATGACGCCGGGCGCGCGGTCGCGGCTGAGCGCGTCGCGCGCCGCGGCCATCGTCAGCGGCATCAGCGCGAGGCCCATGCCCTGCATCGCGCGGCCGGCGACGAGGACCGGCAGCGACCCGGCGACCGCGGCGAGCGCCCCGCCCGCTGCGACGCAGCCCAGGCAGAACAGCAGGACCTCGCGACGCCACGGGCCGTCGCCGAGCCGACCGACGACCGGGGTGGCGACGGCGCCGACGAGCATCGTCGCGGTGAGCGACCACTGGGCGCTGCCGAGCGACGTGTGGAGGTCGTTCGCGATCGTCGGGATCAGCGGCGCACCGAGGCTGCTGATGATCGACACGACGGTGCCGATGAAGAGCAGTCCGGGGACGAATGCGCGGTCGCGGATCACGGACATGAAACTGATTATAGGGACTAACCATATATTTTGCGGGACGGTCGGTCGGTCGGTCGGTCGGTCGGTTGGGCGGTCGGGCGGTCGGGCGGGCGGGCGGGCGGGCGCATGGGACGCGCGGTCGCGACGGGCGGCTGGAACGGGCGGTCGGACGGGGTCGGGGCGGATCGGTGAGGCGGCCTGGCGAGACGGGCGGGTGGGCACGGCGGGGCCGCGGGCGCGACGGGGCGGGACGGCCCGACGTGCGAGCGCGGCGACGCGGGCGGCCCGGTCGAGCGCGCGCCCTGGACGCGAGGGAAGGGCTCGCCGCGGTGGGCGCCGGCGGGCGGGAGTGTGCGAGAACGGGAATCCCGACAGCGAACGCCCGGCGACGTTCGACTGTCGGAAACCCCGTCACCACGGCGGGAAACACGACAGTCGATCGGCGTCGCAGCGTCACTGTCGGAGATCCCGCTTTCCGCGGTCCCTGATCTTCCGTCGGTCCCCCGTCGGCCACCGTCGTCGGCCCCCGTCGGCCTCCCGGTCGGCCCGCCGCCGTCGGCCCCCGGTCGGCCCTCCGCCGCCGGCTCCCCGTCGGCCTCCCCGTCGGCCCGCCGCCGCCGGTTCCCCGTCGGCCCGTCTGTCGCCGGGCCCGCCCCGCCGACCCATCGCCGCCGTCGGCCCCCCGCCGGCCCACCATCCGCCGAGCCGCCCGTCGATTCCCAGCCTGGTCCCAGGATCGCCGGGCATCCTGCGCGCAGCCGGTCGAGGGCGAGCCCTCGACCGGGATTCGGTGGACGTTCGGTGGATAGGTCCTCACGCGGGGCGGCGCAGGCCGTCATCCCCCGCAGAAGGCCGAGCAGACCGCCCGGCCCGGATCCAGGAGGAGCCCCACCATGCCCATCACCTCGAACATCACCCGCACCGGCCTCGCCACCCTGGCCCTCGGCATCGCCGCCGCCGGCGTGCCGAGCGCCGCGTCCGCCGCGTCGGACCGGGGCGGCGACCGCGGCCAGGACCAGGTCAGCTCGCGGGTCAGCACGAAGCTCCGCAGCGTCTCCCGCGGGCTCGACCGGGCCGAGGGCTACGTCGAGGACGGCGACGCCACGAAGGCCGCGAGCTCGCTGGCCGCCGTGCGCCGCAGCCTGGCGTCCGCCCAGAAGACGACGCTGCGCAAGGTCGCCGCCGACAGCGACGGCGCCGCCGCGAACGCCCGGGCCGTCGAGCGCGCCGAGCACGCCGTCGTCGCGTCCACCGCGAGCCTGTACGACGGGCAGTCCGGCGACGTCGTCACGGCGGTCTCGTCCACGCTCGACGCCGCCCTCGACGGCCGCGACGCGCTGCTCTCCGGCGTCGGCGCCCTGACCGACGACCAGGCGGCCGACTACGACGACTACTACGCGAAGGTCGCCAAGGACGTGGCGTCCGAGAGCGACGACATCGCCGACGCCGTCAGCGACGACGAGCTGGCCTCCGACGCCTCCTCCGCGCTCACGGACGCCACGACGCGGCTGGCGGCGGTGAAGACCGCGGTCGACGCGATCGTGTCCGCGGCCGGCGACGACACCGACGCCGACGACTCCGGGAGCGCCGCCGGGGCGGCCGCCGGACTCGGCGCCGACTGCGGCGGCCCGGGTGGCCGCGGCGGCCAGGGCCAGGCCGGCTCGACCGGCACCACGACCACGCCGTCGACGACGACCACGACCCCGGCCGCGACCACCGGCGCTGCGCGCTTCGGCGGCGGCCGCAACTAGCGACGGGGCGGGGCGGGCGTGCACGATCCGACAGGGCTCGCGTTCCGGCGCGACGGCACGCCCGCCCAGCCGGCGGGGACGATCCTCCCGTTCCCCGCGCCGCGCGTCGGACCCGGCGACGCCGGGAGCGCCACCGTGACCGACGGCGCCGGCGTCGCCTCGGGGCGCACGGGGACGGGCCTCGGGACCGCGGTCCCGCTCCCGGGGCGTCCGGTCGCGCCGCCGCTCCCCGGCCGGACCGCCACGGGCGTCGACGAGGACGAGCTCGCCCGCCGGGTCGGCGCCGGCGACGAGGACGCGTTCGCCGAGCTGTGCCGCCGACGCGCAGACCGCCTGCACGCGCTGTGCCGCGGCATCCTGCGCAACGCCGACGACGCGCACGACGCGGTCCAGAACGGGACCGAGAAGGCCCTGGCCGCGCTGCGTCGCGGACAGCTCCGGGGCGACGTGCGCCCGTGGCTGACCTGCATCTGCCGGAACGAGGCGCTGTCGCTCCTGCGCGTGCGACCCCCGTGGGCCGAGCTCGACGACCACCGCGCCGCGACGGGACCGTCGCCCGAGGCCACGGTCCTCCTGCGCGAGCGCCTGGCCGGGATGGCCGACGACCTCGCCGAGCTGCCCGAGCGACAGCGCCGGGCGATCGTGCTGCGCGAGGTCGCGGAGCTGCCGTACGAGCGCGTCGCGTCGCACCTCGGCATGCGCCCCGACGCCGCGCGCCAGGCCGTCCGCGAGGCCCGCACCGCGCTGCGCGAGGGCGACGAGGGCCGCGACGCCCGGTGCGACGGCGTCCGGCTGCTCCTGGCGGACGGCGACGGCCGGCGCCGTCGCAGCCGCCGGGTGCGGAGCCACCTCCGGATCTGCGGGGCGTGCCGGACGTGGGACGCCACCCACGGCGGGCGGGTCGTCGCGGTGCGGTCGTTCCTGCCCGGCCTGTGGGCCGCCGGGCCCGGTGCGTGGCCGTGGCTGTCGGGCCTGTCGGCGCTCCTGCTCCCCGGCGCGGGAGCCGGGACCGGCATCGTGGCGGGAGCCGGGCTCGGTGCCGGCGGGATCCTCACGGGCGCGGGGGTCGTGGGAGGGCTGCAGGCCACGGTCGTCGCGGTGACGATCGCGCTCGGACCGACGGCGCTGCCGGTGCCCGGGGCGGCGTCGCGCGGCGCGGACCGGCCGCCGCGG
>NZ_KI912613.1:1415316-1649996 GCF_000519325.1 Patulibacter minatonensis DSM 18081
AAGGTGGCCGGTGCGGGCGCGCGCGGGGCGACGGCGACCGGCGCGGGGACCGGCGATGCCGGACCGCGGTCCGGAGGTGCGCAGGACACGGGACGCGGCGCGGGCTCGCGGTCGACGAGCACGACGACGGGCTCGAGCCGGACCGGCTCGGGTGGGTCCGGGCCGACCGGCTCGGGAGGATCCGGATCGGGCACGGGGTCGAGTGGGTCGGACAGCTCGTCCGGGTCGGGCGGGACGGACTCGAGCGTCGGCTCGTCCGGGTCGGGCGGGTCGCGGACGGCCGACGGAGCCGGGACGGCGACGGACGCCTGAGGTTCGTCGCGGTCGGCTGCCGCGGCCCCCGCGTCCCGATCGACGTCCTCGTCCGAGGCAGCCGTCCGGTCGGTCTCGCGAACGGGGTCCGGCACCGGCGGGACGTCGAGCTCCGGCGCCGGCGCGATGGCGGTACCGGCCCGGACCGCCGGCGCCGCTTCGGCGGACCCGTCGGGGTGACGGGCGTGTGGTCGGACCCGTCGGGATGACGGTCCGGCCACCGAGGGCGCCGGCGGTGAGGTGGGTCCGCGTCGCCCGTTCGTGCACGATCCGCCAACGAGACTCCGGCCCCGATCGAGTGTCGGATCATGCAGCTCTGCGGTGCACGATCCGACACTCGATCGGGCGCGGACGTTCGCTGTCGGATCGTGCACGTTCGGCGGGCCTGCCTCCGCGCAGGCCCGCCGAACGGGCCTGCCGCAGATGGCCGACGCCGTGCCCTCGGGCCTCGCGTCGCCGCCCGCCGCCGCTCTGGCCGACCGGCGCCGCGCCTCGGGACGCCGCGCCGCGCCCCGCACCACCGGGGGCCCCGCCCTACTCCAACCCCAGCGGTCCGTACGGGCCGATGAACAGGTGCTCGAGGACACCCGTGCCCTGGTCCTCGGTGCCGGCCCCGCGGTCGCGGACCGCGACGTCGCACAGGACCTGGCGGTGCCAGCGGTGGGGCTCGTCGGGGGCCGGGTCGGTCAGGTCGAGGGCCTCGACGGCGACCTCGAGCTCGCCGTGGGGGAGGCCGTGCGACCAGACCGGGTGGCGGTAGCCGATGCCCTGCATCTCGAGGTGCATCCGCGGGGTGTAGACGAGCTCCAGGTCGGTGCCGTCGTCCGCCTCGATCTCGAGGGTGGCGCCGGAGATCCAGCGGGTCCCGCCCAGGAGCGTCGGGGTCATCGTGCCGTGGGCGTGGACGTGCTCCTCGGCGGTCGAGCCGTCCGGCACCAGCGTCGCGCGGGTGTTCCACGGCCGGCCGGCCCCGTCGGCGTTCTGGTGCCAGAACAGCGTCCGGTCACCGAGGCGCACCGGGGTCCACAGCCACGCGAACTGCGGCTGGATCGGCGGCTGGTACGCCTGGGTGTCCGGCGCGCCCGTCGGGCGGATCCCCCACGAGCGGTCTCGCAGGGCGAACGCGCCGCCGAGCTCGGTGCGGGTCCCGCCGACCGTGACCCAGCCCTCCGCGGTGCACGCCTGCGACAGCCGCGTGTAGTCCATGAACGTCCGCGGGCCGAAGCGGTGGACGAACCGGGGCTCCTCGATCGGGAAGTGCACGCCGGTGACGGTGAAGTCCGCGGCCAGGCCGTCCGTCTCGTCGACCGTCACGCGCAGCTTCCGGAGCGGCTCGACGATCTCGATCGCCACCGGCCCGACCCGCAGCGTCGCGCGGTCGCTGTGCAGGGTCTTCGACGCGTGCAGGCAGTGCTGCGTCCCGCCGTGGACGACGGTCAGGTGCGCGTCAGCGACGTTCAGGTGCGGGTACATCCCGAACGCGACGGCGACCATGACGTCCGACGCCGGGTCGAAGACCCCGAAGTACGACCGGTCGTAGAAGTTCCGGTCCGTCCCCGAGACCGCGATCGGCTCGGAGGTCTGATGGACGTGCCACTCGTCAGCCGCGGTGAGCATGCTGCCACTCCAGGAATCGCTTGATGGTGGGGTCGTCCTCGGCCTTCGACAGCGGCAGGGCGCCGCGGGCGACGAGGCCGCGGTCGCCGTCGACGGACAACGGGTCGCCGTCCTCGACGTCGAGGTCGCCGGTCCCGCAGACGGCCGGGCGGTCGAGCCCGCGCGCGACGACCGCGGCGTGGCTGGCCCGCCCGCCGCGACCGGTGACGACGGCGGCGGACGCCAGGAGCCCGGGCAGGTCGGCGGGCGCCGTGGTCGGGCGGACGAGGACGACGGTCTCGCCGGCCTCGGAGCGCTCCTGCGCCTCGCGGACCGAGGTCGCCGCGACGCCGACGACCGCACCCGGCGAGCACGCCAGGCCGCGGCCCAGGACGACGTCCGCCGGGGCCTCCTCCGCGAAGACGGGCGCGCACGCGGCCGTGACCTGCTCCTCGGTCACGCGCTCGACGGCCTCCTGCTCGGAGATCACGCCCTCGTCGGCGAACGCGACCGCGAGCCGCACCGCCGCCCGGCCCGACCGCTGACCGACGCGGGTCTGCAGGATCCAGAGCTCGCCCTGCTCGATCGTGAACTCGATGTCGCAGAGGTCGCGCGCGTCCTGCTCGAGGACGTCGCAGACCGACTGCAGGCCGTCGGCGACCGCGGGCAGCCGCTCGCCCAGGTCGGCGAGCGGCAGGGTGTCGCGCTCGCCGGCGACGACGTCCTCGCCCTGGGCGTCGAACAGCACATCGCCGTACGCGCCGGCCGCGCCGGTCGCCGGGTCGCGGGTGAAGCAGACGCCGCTCCCGGAGTCCTCGCCGCGGTTGCCGAAGACCATCCGCTGCACGACGACCGCGGTGCCCATGTCCTCGTCGATCCCCTTGTGCCGCCGGTACGCCGCGGCACGCGGGGAGTTCCAGGACCGGAACACCGCGGCGATCGACTCCAGCAGCTGGCCGCGGGCGTCCGGGAACCCGCCCAGCCCGGCCGCCTCGCCCTCGGTCTCGATCAGGCGGAAGATCGCGGTGCAGCGGTCCTCGGCGGTCGCACCGGACGGCAGGTCGAGGAGCGCGTCCTCGACGACGCCGCCGGAGATCCCGCGGACCGTCGTCGCGAAGCCGTGCAGCAGGCGCTCGAACGACGACGACGCGAACGATGCGTCGCCCGTCTCCTCGCGGAGCGCCGCCGCACCGTCGGCGGTCAGGCCGACGTTCAGGATCGTGTCCATCATCCCCGGCATCGAGACGGGGGCGCCCGAGCGGACCGACAGGAGCAGCGGTGCGGCGTCGTCGCCGAATCGCCGGCCCGCGCCCTCCTCGAGCGCGGCCAGCCGGGCGTCGACCTCGGCGATCAGCGCCTCGGGCAGCTCGCCTCCGCCGGTGACCTCACGGCCGCACGGCGTGCCGAGGACGAACCCCGGCGGGACGGGCAGCCCGAGGCCGACCATCTTCACGAGGCCCGCGCCCTTGCCGCCGAGCAGCGCGGGGTCGGGGTCCGGTGCGTCGTCGAACGCCCAGGTGAGCTGGGTGCCCCCGCCGTCGGGTGCGGTCGGGGTGGCGTGGTCGGCCCCGGAGCCCGCGGCCCCGGGGGTGGTCGCGGAGTCGGCCATCAGTACGACCCCTCCTCCTCGCGCGAGATCCCGAGCGTCTGCAGGAAGTCCTCGTGCAGCTCCATCCAGACGGTGTGGAGCGAGTCGAGCTTCACGCTCGTGACCCAGTCGAACTCGCCGGCCTCGACCTTCGCGAGCGCCGCCTTCAGTCGAGCGTCGTAGCCGCCGAACCGCGGCAGCTGTTCGGTCGTGCGGCGCAGCACCGGCTCGACGCGGCCGACGAGGTCGGCGAGCTCGCCGGTCAGCGCCCAGCGGCCGTCCTCGTCGGTCGACTGCCAGCGCGAGTTCAGCGCCTTGAACGGGCCGTTGGCGGCGAGGAAGCGCTCGTACACGGGCTGGATCGCCTCGCGGTCGAGCGTCTTCTGCTCGGCGGCGAGGAGCTCCGCGTGCTTCGCGGTGCCCTGCTCGGTCAGCATCCAGCCCACCGGCGTCTCCGTCGCCAGCCCGGCGGACGCGAGCACCGCGGTGTCGCCGGGCGGGTCGACGACCGAGCCGCGCAGCGCCAGGGTGTGGAGGTCGGCGAGCTCGACGTCGACGAACGCGCCCTCCGGCAGCGCCGGGAAGCCGGTGCCCGTGATGAAGAGCTTGCCGACGAGCTGCACGCCGATCCCGTCGCGGACGAGCGGGTAGTACGCCTGCGAGGCGACCTCGTCCCACTCCCAGAAGTCGTGGTCGCTCTGGAGCTCCTCCCAGACCCCGGCGGCGCGGGCGACGGCGCCGACGAACTCGCCGTAGTAGACCTGCGCGCCGCAGTTGATCTTGTCCCGCGGCGACATCGACGCGATGCGGCGGTAGAGCTTGTCCGTCGCCGGCTTGCAGCGATCGAGGACGGAGCGCATCTCGTCCTCGTCGATCAGCCGGATCTCCGACGCGGGGGTGTCCCACGTCTCGCGGACGTAGACCGAGGCGGACACCAGGTGCTTGAGGTAGTTGCCCGGCTTCGTGAACAGCGTGCCGCCGTCCATCAGGGCCAGGTCCAGCTCCTCGCCCTTCGTGTCGAAGACCATCGCCTGCGTGAGGCAGTGCGGCAGGTCCTCCGCCACGTCGTGCCAGTGGTACATCGGGTCGTGCAGGAAGTGGTCGCGGACGATCATGAACCGGCCGTCGCCCAGGTCGTACGGGCCGGTGTCGTTCAGGCCGCTGCGGTTGTCGAAGTGCAGGAGGAAGCCGAGCATCTCCGTCGCCGCGTTGAAGCTGTTGAAGAGCTTCCGGCGCTCGGGGTCCTCCACGGACACCTGGTCGCCCTCGAAGCGGTCGAGCCACGCCTGGTCGAGCATCGGGGCGCGGTAGCCCTTCATCGACGTGAACATGTCGCCCGAGCCCCAGAGGCCCTTGTAGAGGCGGCGCATGAACTGGAGCAGGACGCGGGTGTCCTCGGCCCGCGCGTCGGTCGGCGCGATGCCGAGCTCGCCGAGGATCGCGCGACCGAACATCGGCGTGAAGCCCGCGCACCAGGTGTGGAGCAGGTTGACCTTGTTGGCCGGCTCGTGGCGCGGGATCTCGCCGATCCTCACGACGCCGTCGACGCCGATCCGGTCGAGGATCAGCCGGTAGAAGTCCGGGTAGCGCTGCCACTGCTGCACGCAGCCGAAGCACTCGTACTCCTGCCGCGGGATCAGGCCGGACTCGCCCTCCGTGGCGCGCGCCGCGAGGAAGTCCCAGATGTTCCACGCCATGTAGCGCTGGAGCTCGTTGGCCTCGGTGACCGAGAGCTCGCGCTCCACGTTCTCGTCGGTGAGCTGCAGGACGTCGGTCGTGAACGGCGCGCGGATCTGCTGGTCGCCCTCGGAGCCGTGCGGGACCGTGCCCTCGAAGTTCGCGAGGAGGACGGCGATCTGCTCGGCCATCGCGGCGGCCTCGGCGTCCGCGTCGGTCGGCTCCGGCGGGGGCGTGTCGTCGACGGGCGCGCCGGGCTCGGCGAGCACGCGGCCCTCCTTCGTCGCGACGTCGAGGCGCAGCCGGACGCCGTCGGCGGGGATGACCTCGCCGCGGTCCGAGCGCACGCCGCTCGTGAACGCCACGCCCATGACGCACGGGATGCCGTACTCGCGGGAGAGGATCCCGAGGTGGCTCTCCGGGTGGCCCTGCAGCGTCACGACGCCCTTGACCCCCGACGTCAGCGCGGGGGTGAGGAACGTCGTCGTGCCCCCGCGCGCCAGGACGATCGTGTCCTGCACCGCGTCGCCGGCGACGAAGTCGATCACCGCCTGCGGACTGTCGAGGAACACCACGGGCCCCTCGACCGTCGCGTCGTCCTCGAAGACGCTGATGCCGGTGCCGACCTCGGTGTACTCCGCCGTCTCCATCTCGATCTCTCTCCTCGTGCTCCGTGTCAGTCCCGGATGCCCAGCAGCCCGCCGTCGACCGGGATGTCGACGGCGTTGATCCACGTCGCCTCCTGCGAGAGCAGGAAGGCGATCAGGGGCGCGTTGTCGCCCGGACGGCCGTGCCGCCCGACGATCGCCACGGCGGCCGCCATGCGGTCCGCGCCCATCGTCTCCTCGAAGTCGCCGAGGATCGGCGTCTCCGTCGGCCCCGGCGAGACGCTGAGCGCCCGCACCCCGCGCGCCACCCCGGCGCGCGCCTGGCGCCTGGTCAGCGCGAGCAGGGCCTTCTTCGTGAAGTCGTAGGTCGCCGTGCCGTCGAGCCCGTGGGCCGCGACGAGCGCCGGGACGTCCTCGTCGGTCGCGTCCAGCACCGCGGCGACGTCCTCGTCGGTGCGGTCGCTGCGCTGCGCGGCGACCGAGGCGACGTTGACGATCGCTCCGCCCGGGGCGATCCGCGGCAGCAGCGCGGCCCCGAGCCGGCGGGGAGCGAGCAGGTTGACCGCGACGATCCGCTCCGCCGGGTGCGTTCCCGGGACACCGGCCACCGACGCGATGCCGGCGATCCGCCCGGGCAGGCGCGCCACGGCGTCGTCGATCGCGGCGGGATCGCTCAGGTCGCAGGCGCGCAGGTCGACGCCATCGGGCCCGACGGCGCGAAGGTCCAGGCCGATGACCGGGATCCCGCGCGCGACGAGGAGCGCCGCGACGGCCGCGCCGATGCCGGACGCGCAGCCGGTCACGACGACGGGGTCGACGATCCGGGCGGCGCCGCCCGTGTCGGACTCCTCGGTCCTGCCGGTCGGGGAGGTCGGGTCAAACACCGAGCACCGCCTTGGTCTCCACGAACTCCTCGAGGCCGAAGCGCCCGAGCTCACGTCCCAGGCCGCTCAGGCCGTAGCCGCCGAACGGCGCGCCGAGCGTCTGCCGGGCGCCGACGCCGCCGACCTTCACCTGCCCCGCCCGCAGGCGGCCGGCCACCCGCCGGGCCCGCTCGGGGTCCCCCGTGAAGAGCTCGGCCGACAGCCCGTAGTCCGTGGCGTTGGCCAGGCGGACGGCGTCGTCCTCGTCGTCGTACGCGACCACGCAGAGCACCGGGCCGAAGAGCTCCTCGCCGTGGACCCGCATCTCGGCGGTCACGTCCGCCAGGACGGTCGGGGCGACCCAGAAGCCGTGGTCGGGGACGCCGTCGGGCGGTGCGCTGCCGCCGTGGACGACGCGCGCGCCCTCCGCGACGGCACCGTCGATCGCGGCGCGGATCCGGTCGCGCGCGGCGGCCGAGATCACCGGGCCCATCGTGGTGCCCTCGGCGGTCGCCGGCCCGACGACGAGCCCCGCCGCCGCGTCGACCGCGATCGCCAGCGCGTCGTCGAGTCGCTCCCGCGGGACGAGCAGGCGCGTCGGCGCGTTGCAGGCCTGACCGCTGTTGAAGCAGCAGCGCTCCGTGGTGTGGCGGACGGCGTGCTCGAGGTCGGCGTCGTCCAGGACGACGGACGGCGACTTGCCGCCGAGCTCGAGGCACGCCCGCTTGATGGCCTCGCCCGTGATCGCGCCCACGCGCCGTCCGGCGGCCACCGAGCCGGTCAGCGACACGACGTCGACGTCCGGATGCCGGACCAGGGCTTCGCCCGTGACCGGGCCGGTGCCGTGGACGACGACGAGGACGCCCTCGGGCAGCCCGGCCTCGCGGGCGGCCTCCTCGAGCAGATCGATCGTCAGCGGCGCGAGCTCGCTCGGCTTCAGCACGACGGTGCAGCCGACCGCGATCGCCGGCCCGATCTTCGCGGCGATCTGGTGCAGCGGGAAGTTCCAGGGCGTGATCGCCGCGACCACGCCGGCGGGCTCCCGGAGGATCGTCGCGCCGCCCTCCTCGGCGGCGAACGGGAACGTGCGCGCGGCCTCGACGGTCGCGCGGAGCACGCCGACGGGCAGCGCCGCCTGGACCGCGACGGCCTGCGCGAGCGGCATGCCCATCTCGCGGGCGAGCGACCGGCCGATCGGCTCGGCGCGTGTCTCCAGCGAGTCGGCCAGCGCCGTGAGTCGCGCGAGGCGGTCGTCGAGCGCGGTGGCCGCCCAGCCCGGCTGCGCGGCACGGGCGGCACGGACCGCGGCGTCGACCCCGGCGGGCCCGGCCTCGGTCACGTGCCCGACGACCTCCTCGGTGCTCGGGTCGACGACCTCGATCGTCCGCCCGGCGTCCGGGTCGGCGACGCCCGCGGTTCCCGGCTGCGCCACGTCGATCACCCGTGCGCCCCCACCGGGCAGCCCGACGCCGAGCGCACCGCGACCGGCAGCTTCTTGATGCCGCGGAAGAAGTTCGAGCGCAGGCGCTCGGGGGTCCCCAGGACCTCGATCGTCAGGTCGCGGCGGACGAGCTCCTCGAGCAGGATCTCGCCCTCGAGCCGCGCCAGGTGCGACCCGATGCAGAAGTGCGGGCCGCGCCCGAAGCCGAGGTGCTTGTTCGGGGTCCGGTCGAGGATCAGGCGGTCGGGGTCGTCGAAGACGCGCTCGTCCCGGTTGGCCGACGTGAACCACAGGACGACCTTGTCGCCCTCCTTGATCTGCTTCCCGTGGAGCTCGACGTCGCGCGTGGCCGTCCGCCGCATGCAGACGATGGGGGAGACCATCCGCACGACCTCCTCGATCGCCTGGCGCGGGGTGACGAGCCCGGCCTTCAGCCGCTCGCGCTCCTCCGGGTGCTGGTGCAGGAGCAACGCAGCCCCGGTCATCATGTTGCGCGTCGTCTCGTTGCCGGCGACGAGCATCACGAGGTAGTAGGGGTCGAGCTCGTCGCGCTGCAGGCGCTGCCCGTCGACCTCGCCCTGCACGAGGACGCTGATCAGGTCCTCCTGCGGCGCGGCGCGCCGGGCCTCGGTGAGCTCGTGGAAGTAGTCGAAGACCTCGTGGCGGACGCGCTCGACGACCGCGGGGTCCGCGCCGTAGTCGGGGTCCGACTGGCCCGACATCACGTTTGTCCACTCGAGCAGCCGGTGGACGTCCTCCTTCGGCGCGCCGAGCATGGTGCCGAAGACGAGGATCGGGATCTGCATCGTCGCGGTGGCGACGAGGTCCGTCGTGCCGGCGGCGACCAGCGCGTCGAGGTGCTCGGTGACGACCTCGCGGGCCCGCGGCTCCATCCGGGAGACGCCCTCGCGGGTGAACTCGCTGGTGAGCAGGTTGCGCAGCAGCTTGTGGCGCGGCGGGTCCATGTTGTGGATCGACGGCTTGCCGTGCCCCTCGGCGCGGCGGCTCTCGATCTGCGTGCCCTGCGCGCTCGAGAACGTCTGCCAGTCCCCGGCGACCGCCTTGATGTCCTCGTACCTCGTGAGCGACCAGAACCCAGGGCCGTTCGCCTCGTCGTTCCAGTGGCACGGGTCCTCGTCGCGCAGGCGACGGAAGAGCGCCCCGTCCTCGCCGGCGACGAAGGGGTCCAGGTCCATGAGATCGATGTCCGACGCCTGCTGCACCGCGGCTCCCTCGGGCGGTTTGCGATTGCGAATTCACATTCGCATTTTCTGTGACGCCTGTCAAACTGATCTCGTGGACGCTCCACCGGTGACCTCCGCAGCACCTGCGACCGGCAACGCCCGGGGCCGCGCATCGCGTGCCCGGCTGCTCGACGCCGCCGCCGAGTGCTTCGGGGAGCGCGGCTACGCCGCCACCCGGATCGCGGACATCACGGCCGCCGCGGGCATGTCGCCGGCGAGCTTCTACCGGCACTTCCCGGACAAGGACGCGATCCTGCTGGAGGCGCTCGAGGGCCCGCTGGGGCTGCTCCTGGAGGCGACGGGTCCGCTGACGGAGGGCAGCTCCGTCGACCCGGAGGCGATCGTCGCGCGCAACACGGAGTTCTTCCGCGTCTACGCCCGGCACCGCGACGTCTTCCGCGTCCTGCGCGAGCTCGCGGCCGGCCACGAGCCGGGTCTCGACGCCGTCTGGCTGGACGTCCGTCGCGGCTACGTCGACCGCATCGAGCGGTGGCTGCGGCGCCTGCAGGACCAGGGCGCGCTGCAGACCTCCGACGTCGCGATCCTGGCCGACGCGCTCGGGGGCGTCCTGGACCAGCTCGCCTACACGCGCCTGGCGCTCCGCCCGACTCCGCCGACGGACGAGGAGATCGAGGCGCTCGGGCGGGTCTCCGCGGAGATCTGGTCGCGGACGCTCGGGGGGTAGGACTCCCGCCTACAGGTACCCGTGCGCCCGCCCGGCCGTCACGGCGTCCTCGCGCGTCGAGACGTCGAGGCACCGGTAGATCCGCTGCACGTGGGTCTTGACCGTGTTGGGGGAGAGGTGGAGCTTCATCGCGATCTGGCCCCGCGAGAGGGTGCTCGGGAGGAGCGCGAGGACCCGGTGCTCCGCGGCGGTCAGCCGCGGCGGGGCGGGGAACGCGTCGGGGGCCGGGGCCACGGAGGCGTCGGCGACCTGGGCGGTCAGCGCCTCGAGCTGGTCCTGGACCTCCCGTAGTCGCCGCTCGAGGATCCGGGCGCTGCGCAGGAGCGACGCGTGGCTGCGGTTGCTGATGCGCGGTGCCGTCGCGTGGCGGTGATCGTCGAGCGCGGTCGCGCGGTCGGCCTGCCGGGACATGCGGACACGGTACCGCGCGGCGCCGGCGCCGATCCACCGTCCGGTGTGACCGCTCCACCTGCCGTCCGGGAGGGCGCGGCGGTGCCGACGACGCGATGCGGATGGCCACACCCGCCACAAGCAGGCGGTTTGCCGATAGTCGGACTTCCTCCTATACTCGGCCTCGTGCCTCCGCACGACGGAGGTGCGTATCCGTGCGCCCGCTGCGCAACTCCCGGGAAAGGTCCCCGACATGAGCTCCATCGCCACCGTCATCCCGCACTTCGTCGGCGGTGCCCGCCTCGAGGGCACGTCCGATCGCTTCGCCGACGTCTTCGACCCGTCCACCGGTCAGGTCCAGGCGCAGGTCGCGCTGGCCTCGAAGGCCGAGGTCGACGCCGCGATCAAGAACGCCGAGGAGGCGCAGCCGGCCTGGGCCGCGCAGAACCCGCAGAAGCGCGCGCGGATCCTCAACAAGTTCATCAACCTGATCAACGAGAACGGCCAGGAGCTCGCCGAGCTGCTCTCGTCCGAGCACGGCAAGACGGTCCCGGACGCCAAGGGCGACATCCAGCGCGGCGTCGAGGTCGCGGAGTTCGCCACCGGCATCGCCCACCTGCTCAAGGGCGAGTACACCGACGCCGCCGGCACGGGCATCGACGTCTACTCGATGCGCCAGCCGCTCGGCGTCGTCGCCGGCATCACGCCCTTCAACTTCCCGGCGATGATCCCGCTGTGGAAGCTCGCCCCGGCCATCGCCGCCGGCAACGCCTTCATCCTCAAGCCGTCCGAGCGCGACCCCTCCGTGCCGCTGCGCCTCGCCGAGCTCGCGCTCGAGGCCGGGCTGCCCGCCGGCATCCTGAACGTCGTCAACGGCGACAAGGAGGCCGTCGACGCGATCCTGGACTCCGAGATCATCAAGGCCGTCGGCTTCGTCGGCTCGACCCCGATCGCGCAGTACATCTACACGCGGGCGGCCGAGACCGGCAAGCGGGCGCAGTGCTTCGGCGGCGCGAAGAACCACGCGATCATCATGCCCGACGCCGATCTCGACGAGGTCGTCGACGCCCTCGTCGGCGCGGCGTACGGCTCGGCCGGCGAGCGCTGCATGGCGATCTCCGTCGCCGTCCCGGTCGGCAAGGACACCGCCGACCGCCTGATCGCGGCCTTGAAGCCCAAGGTCGAGGCCCTCCGCATCGGCGCGCCGACGGACCCGAACGTCGACTACGGCCCGCTCGTCACGCAGGCCGCCAAGGACCGCGTCCTCGAGTACATCCAGATCGGCAAGGACGAGGGCGCCGAGCTCGTCGTCGACGGCCGCGAGGGCAAGGTCGAGGGCGACGAGAACGGCTTCTACGTGGCCGGCACCCTGTTCGACCACGTCAAGCCCGAGCACCGCATCTACAAGGAGGAGATCTTCGGCCCCGCGCTGATGGTCATCCGCGCGGACGACTTCGAGCACGCCCTGTCGCTGCCGTCCGAGCACGACTACGGCAACGGCGCCGCGATCTTCACCCGCGACGGCCACACCGCCCGCGAGTTCGCCCGCCGCATCGACACCGGCATGATCGGCATCAACGTGCCGATCCCCGTGCCGATCGCGTACCACACGTTCGGCGGCTGGAAGAAGTCCGGCTTCGGCGACCTCAACCAGCACGGCCCCGACTCGATCCGCTTCTACACGAAGACGAAGACCGTCACGCAGCGCTGGCCCAAGCCCGCCTCGGACGACGACTCCACCGCGGGTGGCTCGCACTTCGTCATCCCGACGATGAACTAGCGGCCCGCCCGCCCGGACGACGACAGCACGAGGAGCACCATGTCCACGGTCAGTGGCACCGCCCCCTTCCACCTCGACGACGACCAGCGCGAGATCGCGGCGATGGCGCGGCAGTTCGCCGACGACCGGATCGCCCCGGGCGCGGTCGAGTGGGACGAGGAGAAGCACCTGCCCGTGGACGTGCTCCGCGAGGCCGCGGAGCTCGGGCTCGGCGCGATCTACTGCGACGAGGAGTTCGGCGGGTCCGGGATGACCCGCCTGGACTCCGCGCTGATCTTCGAGGCGCTCGGCACCGGCTGTCCGACGATCGCCGCCTACACCTCGATCCACAACATGGCGACGTGGATGATCGACACGTTCGGCGACGACGAGCAGCGGGCGAAGTGGATCCCGGGCCTCGCGTCGATGGAGACGCTCGGCGCGTACTGCCTGACCGAGGCCGGTGCCGGCTCCGACGCCGCGGGCCTCGCCACGACGGCGCGGCTCGACGGGGACCACTACGTCCTCAACGGTGCCAAGCAGTTCATCTCCGGCGCCGGCGTCGCCGGGGTCTACGTGATCATGGCCCGCACCGGCGACAAGGGCCCGAAGGGCATCACCGCCTTCGTCGTCGAGGACGGCACCGAGGGCCTGTCGTTCGGCAAGCAGGAGCACAAGATGGGCTGGCGCGCCCAGCCCACCGCGTCGGTCAACCTCGACGACTGCCGGGTGCCGGTCGCCAACCGCCTCGGCGAGGAGGGCGGCGGCTTCCGGATCGCGATGGCCGGCCTCGACGGCGGTCGCCTGAACATCGCCGCCTGCTCCATGGGCGGCGCGCAGTCGGCCCTCGAGAAGACCATCCAGTACGTCGGCGAGCGCGAGCAGTTCGGCCAGCCGATCGGCCGCTTCCAGAGCATCCAGTTCTCGATCGCCGACATGGCGACCGAGCTCGAGATGGCTCGCACGTTCCTCTGGCGCGCGGCCTCGGCGCTGGACGCGAAGGACCCGGACAAGACGCGCCTCTGCGCGATGGCCAAGCGCACCGTCACCGACATCACGATCGAGGTCGCGGACAAGGCGCTGCAGCTGCACGGCGGCTACGGCTACCTCAGCGAGTACGGCCTCGAGAAGATCGTCCGCGACCTCCGCGCCCACCAGATCATCGAGGGCACCAACGAGGTCATGCGCGTCATCGTGGCGCGCGACATCATGGGCCGCGTCTGATGACGACGGGGATGATCAACAGGTCGCCCACCCGAACCCCCGACGACGTCGCGCGCGTCATCGTGGCGCGCGACATCATGGGCCGCGTCTGAGCAGTTCCCCGCCGCGGGCGCTCGCGCCCGCGGCACTCATCGTCGTTCCCCTTCCTGTTAGGACTCCTGCATGAGCCTGCGGACCCCGCCCGCCACCGAGCCCGATGCCGAGGACACCGACGTCCTCGTCCGCAAGGACAACGCGCTCGGCCGGATCACCCTGAACCGGCCGAAGTCGATCAACGCCCTGAGCCTGGAGATGGTCCGCCAGATCCAGGTCGGGCTCGACCGCTTCGAGGATGACCCGTCGATCGAGATCGTCCTCCTGGACGGTGCCGGCGACCGCGGCTTCTGCGCCGGTGGCGACATCATCGCCCTGTCGGACTCCGCGAAGCAGGGCACCGACGACGCCCGCGTCTTCTGGACGGAGGAGTACGTCCTGAACGCGCGGATCGCGAACTTCCCCAAGCCCGTCGTCGCGATCATGGACGGCGTCGTCATGGGTGGCGGCATCGGGCTCGCCGGCCACGCCAGCCACCGCATCGCGACCGAGCGGCTCGTCTCGGCGATGCCCGAGGTCGGCATCGGCTTCTCGCCCGACGTCGGCGGCACCTGGCTGCTGTCGCGCCAGGAGGGTGAGCTCGGCACGCACCTCGCGCTGACCGGTGCCCGCATCGGTGCCCGCGACGCCGTCGCCGCCGGCCTGGCGGACCGCATCATCGCGTCGTCCGCCGTCGAGGAGCTCGTCTCCGAGCTCGCGACCGGCGACCTCGAGGGCGCGCTCGACACCGCCGAGGAGGTCGACGTCGAGATCCCCGACGGCAACCTCGCCGAGGGCCGGCAGTGGATCGCCGCCTGCTACGCGCACGACACCGCCGAGGAGATCGTCGCCGCCCTGCAGGCCCGGACCGAGAAGGCCGCGAAGGTCTCGGCGCTCGGCATCCTCTCCAAGTCGCCGACGTCGGTGAAGGTCGCGCTGCGCGGCCTCCGCGCCGCGCGCGACATGGCCTCCCTCGAGGACGCCCTGCAGCAGGAGCTGCGGATCTCGGTCGGCTTCCTGGCGCACCCCGACTTCGTCGAGGGCGTCCGGGCACAGGTCATCGACAAGGACCGCAAGCCGCAGTGGAGCCCCGCGAAGCTCGAGGAGGTCGACGACGCGACCGTCGAGGGCTTCTTCGCCTCCCTGGGTGAGCACGACCTGGATCTCGACACGGACGGAGCGCGCAGCTGATGAGCACGGACAAGACCCCCGCAGACACGACGATCGGGTTCGTCGGCCTCGGCCACATGGGCGGGCCGATGGCGATCAACCTCGCCAAGGCCGGCTACACGGTCCACGGCTTCGACCTGGTCCCGGAGGCCGTCGAGAAGGCGAAGGCCGAGGGCGTGATCCCGGTCGACTCGGTCGCCGCGGCCGCGACCGGCGCCGACGTCGTGATCACGTCGCTGCCCAACGGCGGCCTCGTGAAGAAGGTCTACGACGGCGCCGAGGGCGTCCTCGCGAACGCGACGAAGGGCGCGCTCCTCATCGACACGTCGACGATCGACGTCGACGAGGCCCGCGCGTCCGCCACCGACGCCGAGGCCGCGGGCCTCACGCACCTCGACGCCCCCGTCTCCGGCGGCGTCGTCGGCGCGACGAACGGCACGCTCGCGTTCATGGTCGGCGGGCGGGACGACGTCTTCGCCGCCGCCGCGCCGTACTTCGACGTGATGGGCGCCAAGGCCGTCCACTGCGGCGCGTCCGGTGCCGGCCAGGCCGTGAAGCTCTGCAACAACATGCTGCTGGCGATCCACCAGATCGGCGTCGGCGAGGCCTTCGCGCTGGCCGAGAAGCTCGGCGTGCAGGACCAGGTCTTCTACGACGTCGCGTCCGCGGCCACCGGCACCTGCTGGGCCCTGAACGTCAACTGTCCGGTCCCGGGCCCCGTGCCGGCGAGCCCCGCCAACCGGGACTACTCGGGCGGCTTCGCGGTCGGCCTGATGAACAAGGACCTCGGCCTGGCGCTCGCCGCCGTCGAGAAGAACGGCGTGCACGCCGAGCTCGGCAAGGCCGCCGGCCAGATCTACTCGTCGCTGAACGAGACCGACGCGGCGACGAAGGACTTCTCCGTCGTCTACACCCAGATCGCCGAGAAGTCCGGCGTCGTCAAGGGCGGGAGCGCCGCATGAGCACCACCGAGAGCACCTACGAGACCGTCCTCCTCGAGCGACACGACCGCGTCGCGCTCGTCACGCTGAACCGCCCGAAGGCGCTGAACGCGCTGTCGCTGCAGGTCATGGAGGAGATCACCGCTCTCCTGACCGAGCTCGACACGGACCCGGGCGTCGGCGCGATCGTCATCACCGGCTCGGCCAAGGCGTTCGCCGCCGGTGCCGACATCAAGGAGATGGCGCCGCAGTCCTACATGGACATGTACGCCGCGGACTGGTTCGCCGGCTGGGACGCCATCCAGCGCGTCCGCACCCCGATCGTCACCGCCGTCGCGGGCTACGCCCTGGGCGGCGGCTGCGAGCTGGCGATGATGGGCGACGTCCTCCTCGCGGCCGACACCGCGGTCTTCGGGCAGCCGGAGATCAAGCTCGGCGTCATGCCGGGCATGGGCGGCTCGCAGCGCCTGACCCGCGCCGTCGGCAAGGCGAAGGCCATGGAGCTCTGCCTGACCGGTCGCAACATGAAGGCCGAGGAGGCCGAGCGCGCCGGCCTGGTCTCGCGCATCGTCCCCGCCGACGACCTGATCGAGGACGCGCTGAAGACCGCCGCGACCATCGCCGGGATGAGCAAGCCGATCGCGCAGATGACGAAGGAGACCGTCAACCGCGCGCAGGAGGTCTCGCTCGCCGAGGGCCTCCTCTTCGAGCGCCGCGTCTTCCACGCGATGTTCGCGACGAACGACCAGAAGGAAGGCATGGCCGCCTTCGTCGAGAAGCGCAAGGCGGAGTTCGAGAACAAGTGAGGACCGCGCGCCGGCACCGCCGGCGCACCCTCTTCGCGGTCCTCGGACCGCACCGATCGTCGTCGACGGCCGGCCCGCGGGCCGGCCGTCGACGTTCCGGGCGCCGGCGCTCAGCGCGCCGGCAGCACCCGGACCCGCTTCGTGGCGACCGGCAGGCCGCCTCCGGTCGCCCGCGCCGTGACGAGGCCCGCCTTCCTCGGGCGGACCTTCAGGGTGGCGCGACCCGTCGACGAGGTCCGGGCCGTGCGACCGAGGATGCGCACGCGCTGCTTCGCGACGGGCTTCCCGGCCGTCGTCGTGACGCGGATCCGGAGCGTCGTCGTGCGTCCCGCGCGGATCCGGCCCGGGGTGACGCGGAGCCGGGGACGCGCGGCCGCGGCGGCAGGCGCCGGTGCGGTCGCCTTCGCGTAGACGTAGTCCTTCAGGGCCGGCTCGGTCGTCGTGGTCGGCACGCCGGCGAGGTTCACGCCGACGACGCTGACGAGGCCGGGCAGCGCGGTGAGGACCTTGAGGTTCGCCTCGAGGTTCAGCGGGTTCACGCCGGGCATCAGCGGCGTCGCGCAGGTCGACGCCGGGACGCGCGACGGGACGGCCGGACCGTCGTGCGTGAGCGCATCCATCGCCAGCTCGTAGGCGGTGTTCGACGTCGTGCCGACGAGCAGGTGCTCGCTGACGTCGCCGGGGCAGACGTCCTGGACCGCGACGTTCGTGATCCGCCCGTCGCCGGTGGTCAGGGACGACGAGGCCGTGGCGCCGTCGGTGACGTTGCTCGGGGTGACGACCTCGTCGTAGTTCGTGCGGATGTTCGTGTACGAGATGCCCGCGAAGGTCTCCTGGCCGCTGTTGAGCGCGGTGATGAACTTCGAGCCCGCGCGCTGCTGCAGGCTCGCGACCGGGCATCCGAGCGTCGAGCACGTCGGCAGCGCGTCGATCACGGTCGTCCCGTGGTTGCTCCCCGCGAAGCCGATGACGTCGTCGACCATCTCCCGCGTGTCGGGCCAGAACCGGAGCGCCCACCGGAAGACCATGCCGCCCTGGCTGTGGCCGACGATCGAGATCTTCTTCCCGGCGAGCGCGTGGACCTGCCGGATCGCGTTGACCACGTACTCCCCGGCGGTCTGGACGTCCCCGAGGGAGCGCTGCGGCAGCTCGACCGTGCAGTACCCGATGTGCCGCTGCTTCAGGGTCAGGGCGAGCTTCCAGTTCCAGTCGTAGTTCTGCTCCGGCGTGACGCCGGTGGCGGGCACGAAGAGGACTGTGGGGCCGCCGGGAAGGACGTTGCTCGTCGTGTTGCACTTCCACGACTCGCCCAGAGCGGCGGGGGAGGGCGAGAGCGGGGGACCGGGCTGGTCGACCGGGGCGAAGGGCCTCGTGGCGGCGGCCGCGGGCGTGGCGGCGGTCAGGGCGCCGGTGAGGACGGCGAGGGCGACGGCGACCGTGGGCCGGCGTGGCGCCGAGGCCGTGGGGCGGCGCGGGCCCGGGTCGAGGGCCGGCGCGGGGCGCACGGGCGTCGCGGGGCGGGCGGGACGGAGGGCGGGAAGGGACACGGGCGCGAGCCTACCGGGAGTAGGGACGAGCGGGTGCGGGTTCACGCGGGAGCGAGGGGCGCACCAGCGTGGGCCCGCCGGGACCGCCGCGTGAGCGCGTCGAGACCGGGCGCGTGCGATCGCACCGCGCTAGTCCGCCGACGTGTCCGCCTCCACCTCGGCCAATGCCTTCGCGGCCTCGTCGCGGGCGACGACGATCTCGACCAGGCGCTCGGCCAGCGGGCCCGCCGACGCCGGGTTCTGGCCGGTGTGGAGGTTCTTGTCCTCGACGAGGAACGGCGCCCACGGCTCGCCGTACTCGAACGCGGAGCCGCCGTCGCGCAGGCGGTCCTCGAGCAGCCAGGTCGCGATCTCGCCGAGGCCGGCCTGGTGCTCCTCCTCGTTCGTGAACGCGGTGAGCGTGCGGCCGGCGAAGGGCCACGAGCCGTCGGCGCGACGGGCGGCCAGCAGCGCGGCGGGGCCGTGGCAGACGGCGGCGACGAGCTTCATGTCGTCGTCGAGGAGCGCGGTGAGGATCCGGCCCGTGGGGGCGTGGACCGCGAGGTCCTCCATCGGACCGTGCCCGCCGGGGACGAACACGACGTCGAAGTCGCGCGGGTCGACGTCCTCGATCGCGACCGACGCCTCGAGCTCCGCGCGGATGCCGTCGAGGTAGGCGCGCTGCTCGGCCGCGGGGGCGTCGCCGCCGGCGTTCGCGGGCTCGAGGCTGCTCTCGTCGAGCGGCGGGGTGACGCCGCCGGGCGTCGCCACGGTGATCCGCCAGCCGGCCTCGGAGAACACCCGGTGCGGTGCGACGAGCTCGTCCGCCCAGAACCCGGTCGGGTGCTTCGACCCGTCGACGAGGGTCCACGCGCTCGCGCCGGTGAGGAGGAACAGGACGTGGTGGGTCTGGCTGTCGGGCGTGCTCATGGGGAGGCTCTCCGGGCGGGTCTGGAGACGGTCGACCGTAGCAACGGGGCGGGGTGGGGCCGTCGGTGGCGGGGGCGGGGCAACGGGGATCGCGACCGCCGACCCGCGGCTGGGCACCGACGACCGGCTTCGACATGTGTCCGAGCACCGCTAGTCCACAACATCAAGGGCGGCGAGGCCGTCTACGTCGAGGTAGGCGACGAGAAGAAGGTCGTGATCGTGGCCGACGGGGCAGGGCATAGGTCTCGGCGACCGACGGCGCTACCGCGGAGCCGCCCGACCCGATCTTCGACTTGCCGCGGTTCTAATGCGCGCCGCCCTCGAATCCGATAGCCGCCTAACCGCGGTCGTAAGTCGCGACCGTCGAGGTCGTCGCGTCCTGCGCTACACCCCTTGCATTCGACGGCGTCGCGCAGGTGGGTGGTAAGTTCGATGGAGCGGACGGGACTCGAACCCGCGCGGTAGAGGTCTAAAGGCTCCTCGCGGCAACCTGCACCCGCCCCTGACTCCCACGCACGACGGTCGCGCTCTCGCCTCGAAAACTAGGGCGCGACCGTCGGGGTTTCACGTCGCTGCTCGCCCCGTGGGGGCACTAAAGGAGCAGTCGACCCGATCTAGCGTCATCAGAAAGTGGTCGGCACCCCGTCGATCACATACTCGCCCTCGGCGATGCGAACGAGCTGGCCCGACTTGGCCATTCTCTGCATCGTGACCCGGACATTGGGAGCCGACATCTGCGAGCCTTGGTCGCGAACGCGCGCGTGAACATCCTTTGGCGTCCACCGCCGACCGTGATCGGTATGCATCGCCTCCAGGATGGCCGCCCGGTTGACCGGGAGGTCGGCCGAGTCAGCCCAGTCCTGATTCCCAGCCCGGATCTCAAGGACACTGCCGTCGCTCGCTACCAGGACCTGACGCGGTTCGCCGCCGATCTTGCGCAGTTCCCACCGCGCACTCGTATGGCGTTCATCGCGCCGGGCTGGCCCGCCTTCTGGAGCATCAACGAGCACCTGCTGCCCGTGCGCTTCCCTGTTGCGGAGCCTCTCGAGTTTCGTTCGGCCCCCTCGGCCGGCTACCGGCTTGTCCACTCCAGGCGCCGCCTCGTACATCGCGAGCAAGATCTGCCGCTGGCCGACGAGCCGTGCCTGCTGATCTTCGAGAGCGGCCAGCGCTTGACGGATGTCCTCGCGTGAGAACCGGCTGATCGCCCCCAAGATTTCGTCGTGCCGGTCCACAGAAAGCATGGTAGCGCGCCGAGAACATCGATGTTTCCCATGCGCGTATTTTTATGTTGTGTTCGATTGAGTTCTCCCATTTCACTGGTACGTCGCTTACCACCAGTTCTCTACGGAGTCCTCGGTAATAGCCCCACGGCCCCCGCTCAAGCCGGCTGCTCGCCGAACCCCGCGCACCGACTGAGGCATCGACCACGATCCGCCCGAGGCCGATGCTTCGATCGTCGTTCCGATCGCAACCGCTGCGATCACTGCAACTGCGACGCTGGCCGCTCTGACCGCATCACTCCGTAGCGCTAGAGCCAGCGAGCTCCGTCGAGATTCAGGAGCGATCCTCGACCGGACGATCACGACCCTCGTGAACGCAGAGCGGGCCCTTGTACGCCTGCGTAGCGACGCACAGGACGGACTACTCCTGGGGCGCCCGCAGATTGAAAGCGTCGACGATCTCGGCTCCGCGACCCGACGTGCTTTCGATTTCGAGGATGCACAGCTGGAGCTTCGAGCTGCACTCCGTAGCCTTGAGATCGAGCCCGGCGTAGATCGGCGTGAGCGTCGTGTTCTTCGTGATCGCAGCGACGTTGAGCAGGCCGCAGGGCTGCTTTCCGCCGGGCGTCCCGGCGGCTCAGAGCATGCTGCGGTCGGCCTCCAGCGAGACGGCGCGGGCGGCGATCGACCCAACGGAATCGAGCAGGTCCGCGCTGGAGTCGCCGACGGCTTCGTTCGAGACGACCGACAGCGAGCCGACCGTCTTCGGGTTCAGCTCGACCTCGGTGTGAAGCTGATCGCTAGGTGGCGTAGATATCGCAGCGCTATCTGGCGGCCCCGAGCGTCGACCTGCGCCGCTTGCTAGGGGTTGCGAGGTCGGGCGCCGCGGCTGATGGCCCAGAGCAGCAGCCCGTCCGCGTTAGGTCTGCGCACGCCGCACGGTCGACCATGACACCCAGGTGATCCGCAGGATCACGGCGGTCATCGCCAAGCCGATGAGCGGGTCGACGATCGGGAGACCGATTGCCACGACCGCGGCGCTGGCGATCACCGAAAGTGACACGTAGCCGTCCGCGCGGGCATGTTGTCCGTCGGCGACCAGCGCAGCACTGCCCAGGCGTCGTCCGGCGCGGGTGCGGATCTGTGCGGCGATCTCGTTGCCGATGAACCCGACCGCGCCGGCGGCGGCGAGCGCCCAGAGGTGCGTGATGTCCTGGGGGTGGATGATGCGGTTGATCGATTCGCCAGCGGCGACCATCGCGCTGACAAAGATCGCGGCGACGACGAAGTAGCCGGCGCGCTTCTCGGCGACCCGGGAGCGCAGCAGGAACGCGACCGACAGCGGGATCGCGGTCAGGGCGTCGCCGGCGTTGTGGATCACGTCGGCCAACAGCGCGAGGCTGCCGGTCAGTGAGAAGATCGCGACCTGCACCAAGGCGGTGATCAGCAGGACGCCGAGGCTGATCGCAACGGTCCGCAGCCCGTCGCGGGACTGCGTGATCGACCGGTCCACCAGCCCGTGGCTGTGCCCATGATCGTGATCATCGGCGCCGTGGTGATCGGGATCGTGATGCTCGGCTGCGTCGCCTTCGAGGTCGAAGTCGAGGTGGTCGACGTGGTCGTCGGTGCAGGTCGGCAGATGACTCATGCGGACGCCTCGTTCGCGGCGGCCGCATCGGCGGGCGTGCCCTGGGGGTAGCGGTCGTGCTCGGCGTGGTGTCGCACGGCCGTGAGCAGGTCGGTCATGTGGTGGTCGCGAAGCCGGTAGTGCGCGTGGCGCCCATCGCGACGAACCGTGACCGCTCCGAGCTGCCGCAGGACTCGCAGCTGCTGAGACGCGACGGTCGAGGACACCTCTGCGGCGGTCGCGAGCTCCTCGACGGTCATCTCGCCCTCGGCGAGGGCATAGAGCAGGCGTACGCGGCTGGGCGCGGTGAACGCCGACATCGCCTCGGCGATCCGGTCGCTCTCCTCGCGCTCCAGGGGCGCTGAGACGGGGCGATGCTCAGACGGGTGCGGCACCCGCCCAAGTTAGCATCCCTGCGCAATTGTGCAGATGAATATAGGTCAGTGGTAGGCGTGGACGACAGCGTGGCCCTTGCCGCGGCTGATCAGCCACCGGTTGACCGGGACCGCGGCCCAGAACGCGATGAACAACGCTCCGGCCATCGACCCCCAGAAGAGGACGTCATCGAGGCCCGCGTCCATTGCGCCGGGAACGATCAGGATCGTCAGCGAGTCCAGAAGCTCCATCGTGGCGATCGAGAACGTGTCGGCCGCCAGCGCGAGCCCGGCCACCTGTCGCAGCGAGAGGCCGGCCTTGAAGAGCGGGATCGACGTCAGGGCGTAGCCGAAGACGAACGCCAGCGTGACCGACGCGGCGATCGACGCGGTGTTGCCCCACCCCAGCGCGGTGGCCAGGGCCATGCCGAGAACCTCGCCGATCGCGCAGCCCGTCAGGCAGTGCAACGTCGCGCTGATCGCAGTCCTCGTCAGGGACGAGCCGTCCTCGTGGTCGTGGTGCATCGCGTGGTCCATAGCCGGAGTATATACCCCCAGGGGGTATACGAGGAAGATGCGTGGGCGGTGTTTAGGTGCGGTGGGTACAACTTCTGGATGGGCCCGATGGTCATCCGCGCGCGTCTGGCGCGGACCAACCAGCGCCTCGCAGCGCTCCTGGCCGTGCTGGTCCTCGCCGGCTCCGTCGTCGTGCACCACGGTGCGCCGCACGCGATGGGCGCGATGGACGGGATGCACGGCGATCATGGGATGGCCGCCGCGGCGATGTGCGTTGGCACGATCGCCGCGACGATCGCGATCGTCGGCCTGGTCGCCACCGTCGTCCGGCGGCGCCGCAAGGTGCCGCGCCCGGTGCGCGCACTGGTGCCGCTCATCGCCCGTCTGGTGCCGACGGGCCCTGTTCCGCGGGCCCGGTCCAGCCCGCTGTATCTGCGGTACGAGGTCCTTCGGCGTTGATCGTCCGCACCGGCAACCCCTGTGGCTGCCGGAGCACCTGCCGCGCGCCCGCCCACGGGCGGCGTGCTTCATGACGATCCGACCGAGAAGGACCTCCGATGTACACGCTTCCCACCCGGACCGTGGCGCTGCTGAGCGCCACGGCCATCACCGCCCTGGCCGCGACCGGCTGCGGCTCCAGCAGCGACAACGACACGACCACGTCGACGTCGGCGAACGCGGCGACCACGACGGCGTCGGCCGCGGAGGTCGACAAGGCGTTCGTGTCGCAGATGATCCCGCACCACCAGATGGCGGTCGAGATGGCTGGCTACGCCCCCGCCCGCGGCCAGCACCCGCAGATCAAGACGCTGGGCAAGGCCATCATCGCCAGCCAGACCACCGAGATCACCCAGATGCAAGCCGCGGCGAAGCGGCTGGGCGCGAAGGTCACCGAGATGCCGTCCCATAGCGACGGCGGGATGGACCACAGCATGCACGGCGACACCGGCATGAGCTCCGCTGCGAAGACGCTCGGGATCCCGATGGACCAGATGGGCATGTCGATGGACATGACCTCGCTGGCGAAAGCCGACCCGTTTGACCGGGCGTTCATCGACATGATGATCCCCCACCACCAGGGAGCGATCCTGATGGCCCGCGCCGAGCTCGCCAAGGGCAAGGACCCGGAGCTGAGGAAGATCGCCACCGCGATCATCGCCGCGCAGACCAAGGAGATCGGGCAGATGAACTCCTGGCGCAAGCAGTGGTACGGCGCCGCATCCCCGGCCGGCGGTGTGCCCACTGCTTGAGCCTCGCCGTGCGTCCCGGCCGACCAAGGGTCGACCGGGACGCACCGACGCATCTTTTTCGGTGACCCAGCACACGTTCGTGTTCGCGAACGCTCCACGCCCGCAGATCCCCGGCCTCGAGTCGCGGCTGCGGAACGCCATGACGATCTACGAAGGCGAGCACCTCGCGACGATCGCCGACGCCGTGATCCTCCGCACCGGGAGGGCGACCGACGCGGTCACCCTCAGCCTCAGCGTCCTTTGGTCCCTCGCCGAAAGCGGCCCGTCCGGGGCATGCGTCGGTGTCGACACCGGGAGCGCGGTCCGCGACGGGGAGCTTTGGGGCGGACCGGTAGTCGAGCTCGCCGGACGGCTCGCCGAGCACGCAGCCCCCGGCCAAGTCCTCGTCACCGCCTCAACACGCCAGGCAACCGACCGCGGCCAGGTCGACTTCGTCGGCCTCGGCGAACATCCACTCCATCAGCACGGGACACCGACGGCGCTGTACCGCGCCCACCGCGTCACCGACAACGTCGCCGCCGGGCACCTCGACATCGATCCGGTGTGCTGGGTCGTCGTCGACCCCGCGCGGGCCGTGCGGGCCCCCGACGTGCCCGACTCCCCAGCGTTCTGCTCCACGGCCTGCGCAACGACGTGGGCACGTCGCGAAGGCCGCGATCACCCAGGGCGTTAATCGCAGGAGCGGCCGTCGGGCTGGAGCACGACGGCCGCACCAGATCGGCAGCCGACGCGCAGCGACACCCAGTCGCACCGTCGACGGATCGAGGTGTTCCACTTCCTTCCGGCTGGTCCATCGTCTCTTCGCGCAGATACGACGACTCATCGAGATCAACCAGCTCTCGACCGTCACGAGCGAAGTCGTCGAGGCCGCACGGGAGACGCTCGTCATCGGGACCAACTGACCGCGCCATCTAACGCCGCGAGATCACCGCCAACTAGCGATCAAAGTCACAACCTCGGACGGGACGGCGTCGTCCTCCTCCAGTTCTTCCAGTTCGTTCAACCACGTCGGAGTCGCGGCGGCCCCGCGGGGGGCGCCCTCGGCACCCGTCTGCATCAGGCGCCGACGTCCCGTTGCCCCGCATGAGGGAACGTCGTGCCCCGTGCGGGTGAGTCCGGGCGACACGGCGGCGCGGCGGTGGTGGGGTCGTTCCCGCAGGACCTGGAACCCCCCTAGAACCCACAGGAGCATCTCCCGTGAACCAGAACCAGCACCAGATCACCCCGCTCGACGACGTCCTCGACCTCCACGTCGAGGAGCTCGCGCAGGACGACCCGACCGCCGCCGAGCTGCCCGACACGATGTCGATGGCCTCGACGTTCTCCTCGGCCGGCTCCGCGTCGAGCGCCTCGTGCCCGGCGACGTCCGCCAGCTCGCTGACCACCGCGTCCTCCGCCGGGTGAGCCGCATGAAGACGACGAACGCCTTCGGCGGCGACGACCGCCACGACCGCCTCGACGCCGACCTGGACCTCGACCTCTCGTTCGAGACCCTGACCGGCGACCCCCTCGAGGTCGAGGGCCTGCCCACCGCGAGCCTGCTCGGCACCTGGGGCTCCGTCGCGACCTTCGGGTCCGCGTCCTGCCCCGCCTCCACCGCTGCGACCGCCGGCTCGGCGTCCTGCGCCTGATCCCCCAGGAGACCACCATGCCCCACACGCACGACCACGACGCCGACGCCCACATCGACGGCGCCCACGACGAGCTCGACCTGTTCGTCGAGGACGTCGGCTACGACGCCCTCGTCGTCGAGGAGCTCCCCGACGTCAACCTGCTGGCCACCCTCGGCTGCTTCGGCACGGCGGCCTCCGCCTCGTGCCCGGCCGCCTCGGTCAGCTCCGCGGCGTCCGCCAGCTCCGCCAGCTGAGCACCCCGCACCCGCGCACGAGGGGCCCCGCCGGTTCGACCGGCGGGGCCCCTCGTACGTCCGGGGGCGGGCCGTCGTGTCCCTCATCCGGGTGAACCTCGACGGATCGATGCCCGGGGCGTCCCTCAGGCGGGGGAACTCCGTTGCCGGCGGGGCCGCGACGGAGCAGGGTCCGTCCCGTGAGCACGACCGAACGCTCCGCACCGGAGCCCGCCCCCTCCACCGCCGAGGCCCCCGGCTCCGCCGACGGTCGTCCGGTCGACCCGGGCGCCTCGCCGGTCCCCGACACCGCCACGGACGCCGCGACGCCCGCCGCCCCCGTCGACGAGACCTGGCTCGACGGCGAGCGCCTCGCCCTCCGGCCCGAGGTCGAGAAGATCCAGGGCGCCGACGACCAGCAGCTGCTCTTCAGCACCGACGAGGGGCGCTACACGCGGCTCAGCCGCTCCGGCGCGCAGCTCGTGAAGCTCCTCGACGGTCGCCGCACCGGGCGCCAGATCCAGGCGGCGGTCGAGAAGATGGGGCCGGCCGGCGAGCGCTTGTCGCCGTCGATCCCGCCGTTCCTCGCCGAGCTCCGGCAGGCGAACGTCCTGAACGTCGCGCCGGCCGAGGAACGCGGGGCGCAGAAGCTCGCCCGCCGCGCCGGCGGGCCGCTGATGAAGCGCCTGCCGCTGACCCGGTCGACCCACGCGGTCGTCGCGCCGGCCGCCCGCCTCGCCGAGCGGACGCCGAAGGCGATCCGCGCCGGGCTCCTGCCGCTGCTCCTGTCCTTCGCGGTCACGCTCGTCGCGTTCGCGCTGTTCTCCGGTCCCTCCGCCGCCGGGGCGTTCGTCCCCGTCGCGATCGTCGTGCTGCTCGCGCAGATCACGACCCACGAGCTCGCCCACGCCTTCGCCTGCGAGCGCCGCGGCGTGCCGGTCCGCGAGGCAGGGATCGGCCTGATGCTCGGCGTGATCCCCGTCGCGTACGTCGACCGGACCGACGCCTACCGGGTGCGCAGCCGCAAGGGCCGCGCCGCGATCGCCCTGGCCGGGCCCGCGAACGATCTGCTGTGGACCGGCGCCTGCGCGGCCGTCGTCCTGACCACCAGCGGCATCGTCGCCGAGACCGCGACGCTCGTCCTCTTCTTCCAGCTGGCGCTGCTGGCCGCGAACCTGAACCTGATCCTCCCGACCGACGGGTACCACGCGATCGAGGCGATGGCCGGCGAGATGAACTTCCGCGGCCGCGCGACCTCCTACGTCGTGCACCGCGTGCTGCGCCAGCCGCTGCCGTCGACGCTGCAGGCCGTGAGCCGCCGGCGCCGCGCCGCGTACGTGTCGTTCGTCGTCGCCGCGGTCCTCTACGGCGTCCTCTTCGTCGGCCTGACCGCCGTCGCGATCCTGGCGGCGATGTGATGCGGACCGCCCGCGAGACGCACGCCCCGACCGCCGCTCCGATGCGCACGACGCCGAGAACCGACGCCGCCCGCCCCGCGGCCGCGTCCGACGCCACCGCACGGGCCGCCGCGTCCGACCACGTCGGCGCGTGCGGCGACGTTCGGCGCGGTGCCGAGGGCGACGCCCGCCCCGCGTCCGTCGAGGTCCCGGTCGCCGCGGAGGACCTCCCGCAGGTCTCCGCCTTCACCCTGCGCCGGACCGGCGGCCTGCCGGCCGGGGCGGTCGACGGCCTGGTCGTCGAGAACGCGCACCGCGCGGCCGCCGCGATCGTCGCCGCCGAGGACCAGATGGCCGAGCTGGCCGGTTCCGTCGCCGACGCCCTGCACGCGCTCGTCCCGGAGCTCGAGGACGACGCCGACCTGCGCCGCACGGCGCTGCGCCTGAAGCGCGACGTCCACAACGGCCGTCCGACGAAGCAGCCGCCGGAGGCCGTCGACACGGTCGCGGAGCGCCTCGACGACACCGCCGCCGGCCGGCTCACGCGCTGGGTGACGACCGCCGACGCCGTCCGCGACGGCCGGGCCGCGCTGCCGGACCTGCTCGACGACGAGCTCGCCCGGGTCCGCGCCCACGCCACCGAGACGCTGCGCGACGACGACGTCGCCCGCGGGATCGCGCTCGGCAGCCCGACCTTCCTCGACGGCCTGCGCCGCAAGGGCGTCGGCGCCTCGCCCGCCGGCCGCTCGGCCCGGACCGCTGTCGGCTACCTCACCCGCATCGCGGTGAAGACGAGCCCGTTCAGCTCGTTCACGACGGTCGGGCTCGCCGGGTTCGGCTCCGATGGCGGCGTCGACCGGGTCGCCACCCCGACGTCCGCGCTCGCGACCGACGACCGCGGGTCGTCGCCCGCCGTCGTCCGCCGCGCGGCGCCCGCCCGCGCCCTGGCGACCCTCGTCCTCCTCGCCCTGCCCGGCCACGGGGAGACCGCCGGCGCCGTCGCGTACGAGCCGACCGCCGGGTCGTTCGACCTCGACGGCGCGCCCACGCTGATCGAGGGCGACCACGAGGTCGTCGACGGGTTCGCCTGGCGCGGCGAGTCGTTCGTCGACGCACGCGAGCTCGAGGACGACCTCGCGCTGGTCGACGGGCTCGGCCGCGTCGACCACGCCACGCTGCTGCAGCGCCTCGGGGGCCGGTTCCCCGAGGAGGCCCTGCGACGGCTCGTCGGTCTCGGCGTCGTCCGCCCCGTCGCGCCGTGGCCCGCCGCCGACGGCGACCCGCTCCGCCACCTCTCCGCCGCTCTGCGGTCGCACGGGACGCCGCTCGCCGACGAGGTCGCCGACGACCTCGACCGCATCCGCCGCCACGCCGCGGGCGTTGCCGACCAGGAGGGCCCCGGCCGCGCCGCCGCGCTGCACGGCACCCGCTCCGGCGCGCGCGACGCGCTCGGCCGCCTCGACGTCGCCGCGCCGCCGTGGCTCGACGACGCGGCCGTCGTCTACGAGGACGTCCGCACCGCCGGCGACGCGCCGGAGCTCCCGGCCGCGCTGCGCGAGGACCTCCGCACGATCGGCGCCGCGCTGCGCCCCGACGTCGTCCGCACCCGCGTCCTGCAGCACCTGACCGACCACTTCGTCGCCCGTCACGGCGCCGGCGGCACGTGCGACGACGTCCTCGCGTTCCTCGTCTCCGCCGGTCGCGGCGAGCAGGCCCGCGCGAGCCTCGGCGCCGCGCTGCGGGCCGACGCCGCCCCCGACCCGGCCGACGCCCACGGCGACCTCGGCGCGAGCACCGCGCCGCCGGCCGTCAACGTCGCGTTCCAGGTCGTCGCCGACGACCCCGGGGCGGTGCAGCGCGGCGAGCACCTCGTCGTCCTGAACCACCACGGCCCGGGCACCGGCGCGGCGCTCGCGCGGTTCCGTCCGCTGCTCGGCGACGAGGGCCTCGACCACGGCCTCCGCGGCTGGATCGACGCGCTCTTCCCCGACGCCGCCCCGCACGTGCTCGACCACGGCGCCGACTGGACCGACCTGCAGTCGACCGGCCTCGGCCTCCTGCCGACGCTCCGCTGGCCGGGGGAGCTGCCGACGACCGAGGGGCGCACCGACGGCCTCGACCTCGCCGACCTCCGCCTGCACCACGACGCCGCGACCGGCCTCCTCGGCTTCCGCGACCGCACCGGCCGCGCGATCGCGCCCGTCTACCTCGGCTCCGTCCCCCAGCACCTGCTGACCGGCCCGGTCCGGCTGCTCCTGATCATCGCCGACCCCTGGGGCTGCGTGTCCGAGCTCGGCAAGGTCGACCGGCCGTGGCGCGGGATCGAGCCCGTCGTCGCCCCCGTCGTCCACGATCCGCGCCGCACGTCCGGCCGCGTCGTCCTGCGGCGCGCCAACTGGCGGATCGCCGCCGACCACTGGCCGCGGCCCGAGACCGGCGAGTTCGACGACGAGCTCCTGATCCGCCTGGAGCGGTTCCGGCGCGAGCACGGCCTGCCGCTCGAGGGGTTCGTGACGTTCGAGCGTCCGCAGGGCGCCGGCGTCCGTCGCGCGTCGCACCGCAAGCCGCGCTGGATCCGCTTCGACAGCCCGCACGCCGTGCACCAGGTCGCCGCGGGCTTCGACGACGACGTCCTCGCCGCCCGCCTCGTCGAGGCGCTGCCCGGCCGCGGCCAGCACTGGACGCCGGGCGACGCACCCGCCCGCGCCGACGAGCACGTCGCGCTGCTGCGCTGGGGGCGGGCCGCATGAGCCGCGCCGCCGCCCACGCCCCGTCGACCGCCGTGACCGGAGAGGACCGCATGACCCGCCCCGCCGCCCACGAGTCGCCGGTCGCCCAGCCGGACCGTCGCGCCGGCCGCTGGCTCTTCGCCGCCGTCTCGCCCGGCGGGCCCGACCGCATGGACGCCGGGGTCGCCACCGTCGTGCGCGACGCCGCCGACCTCCTGCGCGCGACGCCCGAGGCCGAGCGCTGGTTCTTCCTCCGCTACTTCGACCGTCGCGGGCCGCACCTGCGCCTGCGGGTCCGGGCGCGCGATCGCGACGACCTCGACGCCGTGCAGCACCGGCTCTGGCCGCGCCTGCAGGACGGCGTCCGGCGCGCGCAGGAGACGACCGACGTCGTCGCCCGCCGGCCGCTGCTGCCCAGCCCGCCCGGGCTCGAGCTGCCCGACGGCCGGCACGCTGGCGTCGAGCACCGCGTCTACGAGCGCGAGCTGCGCAAGTGGGGCGGCCACGACGGCACGGCGATCGCCGAGGACCTCTTCGAGGCGTCGTCCGACGCCGTCCTCGCCCTCGACGGCGAGACGCTCGGCACCGGCGAGCGCGCCGCCCTGGCGCTCACGCTCATGGAGGCCGCCCTGCGCGCGGTCCCCGCCGACGAGCACGCGCGCTTCTGGGACGGCTACGCCGCCTGGTGGTGCGGGGCCAAGCAGCGCCCGCGTCAGTACCCCGCCCTCCGCCGCGGGATCGACGGCGCCGCCGCCAAGGCCCGCGGCCCGCTGACCGCCGCCGCCCGTCGTCGCGCGGGCTACGACGGCGCGGCCGGGGCGCTCGACGCGTACGCCGCGGCCGTCGGCCGGATGCTCGCCGACGCCCGCGCCGCCGGGATCGAGCGGGACGTCCCGCACCTCTGCTTCCACCACGTCCACATGACGAACAACCGGCTCGGCATCACGCTGACCGAGGAGGCGCTCCTGGGCGCCGTCCTCGCGGGTGTCGCCCAGGAGGACCACGCATGATGAACGCCTTCGCGATCACCCACGCGCCGCCGCGGGACACCACCGCGCCGGCGGGCGACGCGCCCACCGACCCGGCCGCGGACCCGGACGCCCCCGTGCGCCCGACGACCATCGCCGGCCACGCCGGCATCGCCTCTGCGCCCGGCTCCGACGGCGTCGCCGCCGTCGACGTCCGCGACGCCCGCAAGTCCTACGGCGAGCGCGACGTCCTGCGCGGCGTGTCGCTCCGGATCGAGCCCGGCGAGGTCTTCGCGATCCTCGGGCCCAACGGCGCCGGCAAGACGACGCTGCTCGAGAGCCTCGTCGGCATCCGGACGTTCGACTCCGGCTCCGCGACGGTCCTCGGCCTCGACCCGCGCGCCGACCGCAAGGCGCTACGCGACCAGGTCGGCATGCAGCCGCAGGAGGCGAGCCTCTTCCCGACGCTGACGACGATCGAGTCGCTCCGCCTGTTCGCGTCGTTCCACGACACGCCGCGCGATCCCGAGACGCTGCTCCGCGAGCTCGGCCTCGAGGACTCCCGCGACCAGCGCGTGAAGCGTCTCTCCGGCGGCCAGCGCCAGCGCCTGCTGCTCGGCCTGGCGTTCATCGGCCGCCCGCGGATGATGGTCCTCGACGAGCCGTCCGCCGGCCTCGACCCCCACGCCCGCCGGCAGATCTGGGACGTCGTCCGCGCGCACCGACGTGACGGCGGCACCGTGCTGCTGACCACGCACTCGATGGAGGAGGCCGCGGCGCTCGCCGACCGCCTCGCGCTCCTGGACGAGGGCCGCATCGTCGCCCAGGGCACGCCCGACGAGCTCGTCCGCGACCACGCCGGCGGCCACCGCGCCGTCCGCTTCCGCACCGGCGCGGAGCCGTCGACCGCGCGCCTGCGCGAGCTCGGCGGCGTCGCCACGCGGACCGATGACGGATGGGACGTCCGCGTCCCCTGCGACGACGCCGACGACGCGCTCTCCCGCGTCATGCGCGCCGACGACCTCGGCGGCGTCCGCGACGTCTCGATCGACCAGCCGACGCTCGAGGACGTGTTCCTGTCGCTGACGGGACGCACGCTCCAGAGCCCCGACACCGACCCCGAAGGAGGGGCCCGATGACCCGCCAGCTCTCCCTCACCAACCTGCGCGAGCTCCTGCGCGACCCGACGACGTTCTTCTTCCTCCTCGTCTTCCCGTTCCTCTTCATCGGCCTCTACGCGTTCATCTCGACGACGACGCAGGGCAGCTTCGACACCTTCCGCTTCGGCCTGCCGGGCGTCCTCGTCCTCGCCTTCGGGCAGCTCGCGTTCATCGGCACGACGACCGCGCTCGTGCAGCTCCGGGCCCGCGGCACGCTGCGGCTGCTGTCCCTGACGCCGGTCACCAAGCGCGCGTTCGCGGCGTCGATCGTGCCGCCGCGCCTGGCCATCGCCGGGGTGCAGATCACCCTGATGGCGGTCGTCGCGATCGCGACCGGCTACCTCGCCGGCGGCGACGTCGCGCGCCTCCTGCTGAGCAGCCTGTTCGGCTTGGCGATGCTGTTCTCGATCGGCATCTTCCTCGGCGGCCGCCTGCGCTCGCCCGAGGTCGCCTCCGGCCTCCTGAGCGCGATCTTCCCGCTGCTGATGATCGTCGCCGGCGTCTTCGTGCCGCTGTCGGAGATGCCGGACGCCGTCCGCACGATCTCCGACTGGATCCCGCTGACCTACCTCGGCGACGCGCTCCGCCAGGACCTCGTCGGCGGCACCGCGCTGCACTCCATCGGCGTCGACTACGCCGTGATGGGCGGCACCGCGCTCATCTTCACCGCGCTCACCGCGCTGACGTTCCGCTGGGACGACGGCGAGAAGGCGTGAGGACCGCCCCAAGGACCACCAGGAGATCCCCATGAGCACTCCCACGACCACCGCTCCCGACCCCGTCACCGCGACGACCGGCACCCCCGACGCGCTCCTCGGCCTCAAGCGCCTGGCCTCGCCCTACGGCCTCGTCGGCCGGGTCCGCCGGCTCCCGACGGCCCCGGGCGACCCGGACTTCGAGATCTACACCTCGGAGCTCGGTAACCTCGCGCAGCTCCACGAGAACGTCCGCGAGTCGACCGGCGGGCGCACCACCCGCGGCGAGTTCGACGGCGCCGGCGGCGGCATCGACGGCGAGCGCGCGCTCTGCGTGTCGATCGCCGAGGCGCTCGAGCGCTACAGCTCCTGCACGTTCGACCAGGACCAGCTCGTCTGGGCCACGGCGAACGAGCTGGGCGACGAGGCGATCGACCTCGACACCCTGCCGCGGCACTCCGAGCGCGAGCTCGCCGACCCGCAGTGCCCGGTCGTCCCGATGGACAAGGACGCGCCGATGCGCTGGGTCCGCGGCGTCTCGCTGATGACCCGGCGCGAGGTCTGGATCCCCGCCGTCCTCGTCTACCTCCACATCCCCGCCCGGGCGCGCGGCGAGCGCTTCGCTCTGCCGATCTCCACCGGCTGCGCGGCGCACAGCGACCTCAGCTCCGCGCTGCTCGGCGCGCTCTGCGAGGTTGTCGAGCGCGACGCGATCGCCCTGACGTGGCTGCAGCGCCTGCAGCTCCCGCAGATCGAGGTCGACGTCGAGGACGAGGCGCTGGCCGCCTTCGCCGCCCGCGACCGTCACACGAGCGTGACCCGTCTGCTCTTCGACGGCACGACCGACCTCGGCATCCCGACGGTCTACAGCCTCGAGCTCAGCCCGCACGACGACCACCTCGCGCAGATGGTCATGGCGTCGACGACGCTCGACCCGCAGGACGGCGTCGTCAAGGTCTCCCGCGAGGGCGCCTCCGCACGGATCGCGCTGTCGGTCCCGCGGCCGATGCCCGACACGCCGGAGGAGTTCACGAACGTCTTCCACGGCGCGTCGTGGATGGGCCACCGCGACCGCCGCGGCGAGTTCGCGTTCCTGCAGGAGTCGACCGGCCGGCGGAAGCTGTCGGAGCTCCCGTCCATCGCGACCGGGACGCCCGAGGGCGACCTGCGGGCCGTCCTCGGTCGCCTCGAGGGCGCGGGCATGGAGGCCTTCGCCGTCGACCTCACCACCGACGAGGCCGACGCCGTCGGCTTCCGCGTCGTCCGCACCGTCGTGCCGGGGCTGATGCCCCTCTCCTTCGCCCGTCAGGCCCAGTACCGCGGGCACCCGCGGCTCTACGAGGCGCCGCCGCGCTTCGGCCACGAGGCCCACCCCGAGTCCCTGCTGAACGCGTCCCCCCAGCCCTTCGCATGAGCCCCGCCTCCGTCCACGTCCTCACCGTCGGCCGCTTCGGCACCGCCGTCGCCGACCGCCTCAAGGACCTCCTCACCGACGTCGCCGTCACGCCCGTGACAGCAACGCACTCCCACCCGATGACCTGGCCGACCGCGCGCCTGCACGTCGTCGCCTCGTGGCGCGAGACCGACGCGCTGTTCGACCTCGTCGACCGCTCGGCCGCCGCCTGGCGCACCCCGTGGCTGCCGGTCGTGCTGGAGACCTCGCGCCTGCGGATCGGCCCGCTGGTCGACCCCGGCCACGGCGCCTGCCACCGCTGCTTCGAGCACCGCCGCACGCAGCACGACGGCCGCCCCGAGATCGCCGGCATCGTCCGCGAGCACTACGCCGCGAACCCCGGATCGGGCCCCGACGGCTTCCTGCCCTCGCAGGTCACCCTCGCGGTCTCCGGGGTCCTCGGCGCGATGTCGCGTCTGCAGGACGAGCGGCGCGATCCGGTCGCGACCGTCCGCACGATCGACGTGCTCGACGGCGGCGTCGCCGAGAACGACGTCGTCCCCGTCCACGGCTGCACCCGCTGCGGCCGCGAGCGGGACCTGCGCCGCGCGTCCGTCGACCGGCTGGCCCGCGACCTCACGACCATCCTCCCCGCCCAGGAGCCGACCCGATGAGCACCGCCCAGGACTGGATCTCGGCCGACACCATGGCCGCCGCCGTCGCGACCGACCCGCAGTTCGCCGCGCCGCCGCACCCGCGCTGGCCCGCCGGCCTCGTCGCGATCCCGCATGCCGACGGCCTGCTCGTCGAGGGCGCGCCGTCGCGACAGACGCTGCACGGCAAGGCCGCACGCACCCTCGTCCCGCGGGCGATCCCGCTGCTGGACGGCACCCGCGACGTCGCCGCCCTGGCGCGCGACCTGGAGGTCCCCGAGCGGATCGCCCACCAGCTCGTCTCGCTCCTCTACACCGCGGGGCTGCTCGACGACGGCGTCCTCGACGAGGACCTCGCCCGGGACCACGAGGACGTCTACGCGTTCGTCTCCCGCCAGATCGACTCGACCCGCGTGAACCGCAGCGGCGCCGAGGCGATGCGCCGCCTGGCCGCCGCGCACGTCGCGCTCGCCGGCCCGGACGAGGTCGCCGGCCCGCTGCGCCGCGACCTCCTCGACTCGGGCGTCGGCACGGTCGACGTGCTCGCCGCCGGGGAGTCGCTGCCCGACGACGCGACCCACGCGATCGGACTGGACGTGCCGGGCGGCGCGACCGACCTCGCCGCGGTCGACGCCGCCTGCCGTGACCGCGGCGTCGCGTGGCTGCGCGTCGGCCTGGACGAGGGCCACGTCGAGGTCGGGCCGTGCTTCACGCACCCCGCCAGCCCGTGCTTCACGTGCTTCGGCGCGTCCCGTGACGACGACGCGGCCGGTCTGCCCGCGCCCGCCGACGCCGTCCTGGCGACGGGCCTCGCCGGCCTGCAGGCGGTCCGCTGGATCAGCCGCGTCGGCACGAGCGCCCCGCACAACGGCGTCCGCCGCCTGACGTTCGACGGCCTCGGCGAGCAGTGGCTCCCCGTCGCCCGCCGCGCCGGCTGCCCCGTCTGCTCGGTCGCCACCGACCGCGTCCCGAGCGCCCCGTCGCTGGCGCTGCGGTTCGAGGAGGCCGTGGCGTTCCCGCCGCGCGAGCTCCTGAACCCGAAGGACCACCAGCACCACTACAAGCCCGCGAACCTGCGGCTGCAGCACGACGTCAAGCGCTACCGCGACGCGGCGCGCTCGCCGCTCGACCGCGTCGCGCCGGGGGCCCCGGGTGGCGCGCTCGCGGCCGGGACGGCGGGTCCGGAGGCATCGGCGTCGACCGACGCGGCCCCGGTCGCGACCTCGCCCTCCGGCGCGGCGACCGCGTCCGGCGCGACGGCCGGCCCCGCCGCTGGGCCCACCGACGATCGCCGGTCCGACAGCCTCCCGCTGACCCCGCTCGCGCACGTCCTGCAGTACGCCTTCGGGCGCCGCGACCCGGACGCGCCGCCGGAGGGCAAGGTCGCCCGCTGGGCGCCGACCGGCGGCAACCTCGGCTCGCCGAACGCCTACCTCGTCGCCCGCGACGTCGACGGCCTCGAGCCCGCCGCGTACTTCTACGACCCGGCCGCGCACGAGCTCGTGACGCTGCCGGGCGCCGGCGGCACCCCGCTGGCCGTCCACGACGCGCACGGCGCGCTCGGCCTGGAGGACCCGGGGCCGGCGCTGCTCGTCCTGACCGGCGCGGTCGGCCGGGTCGTCTCGAAGTACGGGGCGTTCGCCTACAAGATCGTCCACCTCGACGCCGGCGCCGCGCTCGCCCAGCTGCGGTTCGCCGGGCACGCGCACGGCGTCGTCGCCCGGCCGCTGGCACGCTGGGACGACGAGGCCCTGGGCGAGGCCCTCGGCATCACCGTCGACGGCGAGCCGGTCACGGCCGTCGTCGCCCTGCACCACCAGGAGGCATCCGCATGAGCACCGAGATCATCGACGGCCCCGAGTCCGAGGCCCTGGGGTCCGACGGCATCGCGGTCGCCCTCGCCCAGCAGAGCCGGCTGACGGTCGACGACCTCCGCCGCACCCCGCGCACGGTCGACGCGCCGGCGCCGTGGCGGACCACCGGGACGCGCGTCGCGCTGCCGGGTGCGCCCTCGGGCGTCGCCACGTCGAACGCGGCCGAGGTCCCCACCTCCACCACGGTCGTCCGCGACGACGCCGGCCCCCAGGGGTCGGGCACCCGCGACGCCGCCGGCCGGTTCGCCCCCGGTCCCGCCACGGTCGGCGAGGTCCGCTCGGTCCTCGACCGCCGCACCTCCGTGCGCTTCTTCGGCGACCGGCCGCTCGCGCCGGAGGGCCTCACGGCCGTGCTGCGTCGCATCCTCGACGAGGACGCCGACGCGTTCCCCGGCGAGGCTCCCGGCGGCTCGGCCCTCGAGCTGCTCGTCGCCCCGCTCCGCGTCGAGGGCGTCGCCCCGGCGCTCTACGCGGTCCGGGCGGGCGACGCGACCGCGGCCGGCGACGTCGGCGGGGGCGTCACGTCCGACGACGCCCGCCGCCACCTCGCTGCCGGCGCCGCGGGGGCGGCCGCAGCCTCCGACCGACTGGTCCTCGACCACGTCGCCGAGCTCCCGGTCGGCCGCTACGACGACCTCGTCCTCCAGCGCGAGTTCGCCGGTGCCGCCGCCCTGGTCTTCGTGATGGGCAGCCTCCGCGCGGCCGAGGAGCGCCACGGCGCGCACGGCCACCGGCTCGGCTTGGTCCGGGCGGGCGCCGCCGCCCACGCCGGCTGGCTGCACGCGATCGAGACGCAACTCACCGGCACCGTGTTCGCCGGCGCCCTGCCGACGGCCCTGCGCGGCCTGGCGGGCGTCGACGGTTCCGAGCGCACGCAGCTCTTCGCGCTGGCGGTGGGACACCCGGCGTTCGGGTGAGCGGGGACCGCCGTCGCGCGGTGCGCTGGCGGCGGCCGGTCGGAGCGGTCACCGATGGTCGGTATCCGACCGGAAGTGACCGTCCGACCTGCGCGTCCGGGTCGAAGGGGTCACCGGTGGTCGGTATCCGACCGGATGAGACCGTCCGACCTGTGCGTCCGGGTCGAAGGGGTCACCGATGGTCGGCATCCGACCGAATGTGACCGCCCCGGCGCACGCGTCGCGACGCGTGGTCGGCTCGAAGGCGTTCGCAGGCGGTCACCTGTTCCGCCCGCACGTGCGGTAGACCCGCCGGTCCACGGTCCGGAGGCGCATCCCCCGCCGGACGCTGTCGACCCGGAGCACGACCCGGACCCGGGCCTCCGCCCGGCCGCGCAGGTCGACGACGACGCGGGTCCGGCGGCCCTGCAGGGTCCGCGGCCGGGCGCCGGCCACGGACACGCGGATCCGGCGGACCGTCGCGTGCCGCGGGACGCGCGGGCGGATCGTGATCCGCCGGCGGCTGGTGCAGGTGGCGGGGGTCGCCGGGGCGGACGGAGCGGTCCGTGAGCGGGTGCACCCGGACGGGACGGGGGTGCCGTCGAGGCGGGCGTCCAGGAATTGGAGCGCCGTGACGATGAACGCCCCGCCGGCGACGGTGTGCTCGATGCCGAGCGGGTCCCGGACGTAGGTGACGTTCGCCCCCGCGGCGCACCAGCGGTCGACGAGCACGTCGACGGGGGCGATCTTGATCAGGTCGTCCTGTATGGCGTTGTAGACCAGCGTGGGCGCCACGGGCGCGGCGCCCCCGAGGGCGTTGCGGTCGACGATCCGCGCGACGCGGGGCACCGCCAGCACGTCGGGCACGGCGGTGAAGTCGGCGAGACGACCGAACGGCGCGGAGAACACGGTCACCGCGCACCCGGTCCGCGTCCGCTGACGATGCGCCCTGCCGTGATCGTTCAGGAGCGGGTCGAGCGACAGCTCCGGATAGGCGCGCTCCAGCGCGGTGAGGATCGGCAGGACGAGCCCGGAGCCGAGACTGCCGTCGAGACCGCGGATGCTCGCGGCGTCGAGCGTCGGTACGCCGCCGGCCGCCGCGCCGACGATGTCGAGCTCGGGGGCGTAGGCGGCCTGGAGCTCCAGCGCGGACGCGGTGGCGTGGGCGCCTCCGGAGTACCCCATCAGCGCGACCTTCGTCGCTCGTCCGCGCAACCCGGTGCCCGGGAGCTGCTCGGCCGCACGGATGCCGTCGAGGACCGCGTGCCCTTCGGTCGCCCGGACCATCAGCTGCGAGTCGGGGCCCTCGTGGTCGGGGACGACGACCGCGCCGCCACGTCCGAGCTGCGACACCAGCGCCACGACCGACGTCACGAGGTCCGGCGTGCCGGTCGCGCCGGTCTGCAGCTGGTACGAGGGAGCGCAGGACGGGTCGAGGCTGTCCTCTGCCGCCTGGTACGACAGCAGGCTGCGTCCGGCCGCCGGCGGTGCGGCCTTCGGCAGGATCAGCGTCATGACGCTCACCGCCGGCCGTCCCTGCGCGTCGGTGGTGCGGTAGAGCGCCTGCTTCGCCGTGAACGCGATCCCGGTCAGCGGGACGACCAGGACGCTGAGGTCGGCGTCGCGCGTGCGCAGGACCGTCCCGGGTGTCGCGTCGGCGAACGACGCCGGCGGGACGAAGAACGGGTCGTCGGGCGGAGGAGGCGGTGCGGCGGCGGCCGTCCCCGTTGCCAGGGCCCCGAGCCCCAGGACCGACAGGACCACCGACGCGGCCAGGAGCCGCGCCGCACGACACCACCACGACCCACGCATGGCGCGACTCTAGCCGGGGCCTGAGCGCCGGTGGAGCGACGGATGCTCCACCGTCGTGCACCATCGGACGATGTTCTCCGCTCCGATGCGGGTCGGGGACTCAGCGCCGGACGGTCAGCTTCACCGTGTCGGTCGCGGTCGTCTTCGCCCCCGCGGCCTTCGCCACGAGGCGCACGGTGTAGGACCCGGCGGCCGGGAGCTTCTTCAGCCTCAGCGTCGTGCGGCCCGCCCCGACGGTCCGGGCGGCGAGGCGTGCCACGACCTTCGAGCCCTTGCGGACCTCGAGCCCTGCGCTCGCGCGGCCCGTCGTGACGACCTTCACCTTCAGCGCCTTCTTCGCCCGGCCGCTGAGGCGGTCCGGGGCGATCGCGACGCGCAGCGACGCCGCGGTGCCGGCCGGCCCCGACGGACCCGAGGGGCCGGCCGCACCGGTCGCGCCCGGCGTCCCTGCGGCGCCCTGCGGCCCCGTGGCCCCGGTCGCGCCCGTCGCGCCGGCGGGTCCTGCGGTCGACGGGATCACCGTCAGGCTGCGGATGGTCTGGCCGGGGACCGAGCCCACGAGCGTCGCGGCGCCGGTCGTCAGGTCGACCCGGTAGAAGCCGTCGACGCCGCCGGACGGACGCAGCGCGGCGTACGCGACGCCGGTCGAGCCGGAGATGTCGAACCCGCTCGCGGCGGCCGCGGCGGGATCGAGCGCGAACCCGAGCGGGCCCACGACCTGTCCGATCTGCCCGCCGTTCGGTGAGTTCGGCGTGCCGTTCGGGCTGCCGATCGTGACGAGCTGCCCGCCGGCGTTGCGGTCGATCGCGAAGAGCGTGGTGACGGTCGTGTCCGCCGTGTTGCGGTCGTAGGCGGCACCGACCACGGTCGTGCCCGCGGGGCCGAACGTCGTGTCCGACGCGATGAACCCGCCGGTGTTCGGGTCGAAGCGGGCGTTCGTCCCGCCGGTGTTGACGACGCGCAGGCGGTCGGCGACGGGGTTGACGTCGAGGTCGGAGGTCGTGTCGCCCCAGCCCGTGAGCGGGATCCCGGCGTTGATCGGCGTCGCGACGGCCGTCCGCGGATCGATCGCGTACGTGTGGGAGATGCCCCCGTTCGCGGTCATGAGCAGCACCTCGCCCGTCGCCGGCCGGTAGTCGATCCCTCGTGCGACCTCCCCGCCGGACAGGCCGGTGATCGCCCGTGTCGCGACCTTCGTCGGCGTCGCCGAGTCGAACTGCGCGAGGGTCGTCGGCCCCGTCAGGGCGACGACCTTCTCCGCCGACGCGGGCGCGGCGGCGACGCCGCACACGATCGCCGTGGTGAACAGCATCCGGCTCGTCCGCGTCATGGATGCGACGGTATCCGCTGTACGCGGGATCCGCCAGCGGCGATCACCCCGCGTCGAGCCGCAGGTTCGCGCGGCCGCGCTGCAGCGTCAGCCTCCCGCCCTCGAGATGCCACTGGACCTCGCCGCCGAAGAACGGGCGGACGTCGTCGAGGGTCCGGTCGTCGCCCTCCTGTCGGCAGGCCGCGTCCGTGGCGCGTGGCGCCCCGACGGTGAGCGTGCTCGCGTAGATCGTCACCGGCGCCTCGAGCTGCCGGCACCTCCCGTGCATCGTCAGGAGCGTCCCACCGTCGCGCTCCACGACGTCGACCGCGACGAACGGACCGCTCCAGGTGCCGGGGAGCCCCCACGGCCACGTCCGGAACTCGCCCGTGCCGAGCGACGCGTCGACGAGGTCCTGCGGCCGGGCCGGGTTCGTGCGCGGCAGCGGGGGCGGGAGGTCGTCGCGCCGCAGCGTGATCGTCGTGGAGCCCCGCGAGAGGGCGAGCCGGTCGCCGCGGACGCGCCACGTGGGGTCGCCCTGGAGGAACGACCCGAGGAGGTCGTCCTGCCTGGAGTTGTCCGCGGGTCCGCAGAGCATCTGGGTCTGGAGCACCGCACCGATGCGGAGGCGCGTGGGGGTCACGCGGACCCTGCCGCCCATGCCGTTGCACGCCGCCCGCGCCTGGATCGTCCGGTCGTCGACCACCAGCGAGATGCGGGTGCCCCGGAACAGCGGCATCGGACGTCCGCGCCGCTGCACCGACACCGAGCGGAACACGTGACCGGCGGGGGAGGTCATCGGGGCCGCGGCCGGCGTCGCGGGGGCCGTGGCGCGCGGCTCCGGCCGGGCGGGAGCGTCGTCCGACCCGTCGAACGCGCCGAGGAGGCCGGCGACGACCGCGATGGTCACCGCGACCCCGAGCGCCAGGGCGATCAGGGGCACGAGACCTGCCCTCGGGACCGAGCACGCACGCATGGCGACAGCGTAGTCCCCGGTCGCCGAGGCGACCCGATCAGGGCGGTCCGCCGGACGCCCGACCCGCGGTCCGCATCGTTCGCGTCGCGGTCGGGTTCCATCAGCACCGTCCACGTCCCGGAGCACCATGTCCTCGTCCACCGCGCCCCGCGCCGACATCGCCCACCTCGACCCCGCGCCACCGGTGCCGGACGGGACGTCCCTCGGACCCCGGCGGACGGGTCGGCTGCTCGTCGCCGGTGCCGCGACGCTCGCCGCCGCGGCGTGCGCCACCCCGGCCGGAGCCGCCGGCTTCGGCGCGCCGCGCACCCTGTCGCCCGTCGGCCAGACCGCCGACGAGCCGTCCATCGCGGTCGCGTCGACCGGCCGCACCGCCGTGGTCTGGCTCCAGCGCGACCGGGCGCTCCGTCACCCGCGGTACGTAGCCGCGATCGGACCGAGCCCCGCGCGACTGGGCCGTCCGACGACCGTGCGGGCGGCGGCGCCGGCCGCGGTCGACGTCGAGGGCGTCGACCTGACCGCGCTGCCCGGCGGCCGGTTCGCACTGTGCCTGCGGCGCGTCGAGTCGCGCCGCAGGCGCGTGGCGCTCGGCTGCGCGTTCGCGTCGCCGTCCGGCGGCTTCGGGCCGATGCGCGTCGTCACCACGATGCCGGCGAAGGACGCCCCGGAGCTCCTGACGACGCCACGCGCCGACGGGACGCTCGCGGTGGTGGTGCTGCGCCGCAGCGGGGCGGGACGCCGCGCGCTGCGCAGCGGCGTCCTGCGTCCGTCGGGCACGCTCGTCGGGTGGCGGGCACTCGCGACGATCCGGACCTCCGCGTTCCCGTCGGTCGACCTGGCATCGGCCGACGACGGCACCGTCGCGGTCGCGTGGACGGACCCCGTCGGCAGCAGCCGGTTCTCCACCGAGCGCCGGCCCGTCCTGCGCCTCATGGCCCCGGGGACCGACGCCTTCGCGGCACCGACGGCCTTCTCGCCGGACACCACGATCGACTCCGAGATCGGGCTGCAGAGCGGTCGCGACCTGCTCGTCTCGTTCGCCACCGGGGGACAGGGCGACGACGCCACCACCCGGATCGTCCGCCGGCGTGCCGACGGGACGTTCGACGCGCCGCTCGGCCTGCCGCGCGCCGCGAAGGACGCCGCCTTCGGGCCCGTCGTCCAGCTCGCGGACGGGACGCCCCTCGCGGTGACCGCCTCCGGCCACCAGAGCGACACCGACTGCGACGACGTCTCGGCGAGCATCGTCGGCGCCGGCCCGCTCGTCCCGTTCGACGCGGGGATCACGGCGGAGCGCCTGTCGACGCCCGGCCAGATCGCGCTGGACCCGACCGCCGGCACCCTGCGCGACGGCACGGTGATCGCGGCCTGGCGCGACTCCGAGGGCGATCCGTCGCGCCTGGAGGTCGCCGTCCGTGCACCCGACGGAACGTCGTTCGCGACGCCGCGGGTCCTCCCCGTCCAGGTCGCACGGAACTTCAGCCTGGCGACGGGCGGGAGGCATGCCGCCCTCGCGTGGCTCACCGGGAACCGCCTCGAGGGCCCGGCGCACGTCGTCGTCAGCGCCTTCCGGACGGCGGCGCCCTATGCCCCGGCGGGGGCGCGGCCGACGCACCCGGGGGCGCCCTGCTCGTGAGGTCCGCGAGAGCGACCGCGGGACCGGCAGGGTCGAGGGGCCGCCACGGACCGGACGTTCCCGGTGCTCCGCGACGGCCCCGTCGCACATACGCCTCCGGGGACACGCCCTACGGCAGCACCACCCGCCGCACGACCGTCCCCGCGCGGTCGTACTGGACGATCCGGAAGCGGCCGCTGGTGCCGCCGCGGCCCTTGAACGCGTAGATCCCCGAGACGACCGGGACCCGCGCGCGGAACGCGCCCTCGCCGCGCCAGACCCTGGGGTGCGGACCGGGACGGACGCGCTGCACCCGGACGCTGACGGCACGCGGGTGGGCGATGCCGCGGAAGCCGTCGCCGTACGAGAAGTCGCGGCGCGTCGAGATCGGGTGACCGGGCTGCACCGGCGACCCGCTCGCGCCACCGTTGTGCTGCGACCAGTACACCTGCGCCTTCGGGTCCGTGTCGGGTCGGGTGCGGAGCACCTCCTCCGCCCGGTCGCGGACCGCCGCGTCGAGATCCGGCAGGTCGCCCAGCCGCTCCAGGCGTGCCGCCCGGCACGCGTCGGCATCCTTCAGGTGCAGTCCGCCCTCGGTCACGAAGAGCAGCACCCGGGTCCCGTCGGGGAACACCGACCAGCGCAGCGAGCCGCGCAGGATGGCCGCGTCGCCCGCGGTGATCCAGGCGTTCCGCATCGCGGCGGACGGCACCCGGTCGGACGTCGGTCGCGCCAGGGTCGGCAGTATCCGCAGGAGCTCCGGACGCGGCCGCGAGGCGCTGAACCGGTGGGACGGCGTGCCCCTTGGGAGCGCCCGCTCGCAGGCGGGAGCGCGGCTCGTGGCGTCGACGACGCGCCGGACGACGACGTCCGCCCGCTTGTTCGCGTCCGACCGGTCGATGATCGCCGACGCCCCCGCGACGCCGGCCACGACGGTGACGGGGAGCGCGATCGCGGTCAGGCCGAGCGGCCGGCGCCACCACGGCGGGCGGCCCGGCGCGCCGTCCGGATCGAGCCTCCTGGTGCTCGTGCGCAGCTGCTGCTCGAGACGGTCGAACTCGTTCATGCCCTGCCCTCCAGACGGGAGCGGAGAAGTCGGAGACCGCGGTGCACGCGCTGGCGGACGACCGCCTCGGAGCACGCCAGCTCGCGGGCGAGCTCCGCATAGGGCCGCTCGTCGACGACGCGGGCCAGCAGCAGGTCGCGCTGGTCGTCGGGCAGGTCGGCCAGGGCGGCCCGCAGGTCGTGCTCGGTGGTCTGGGTGCCGAGGTCCTCGATGCGGGCGAGCGCGTCGTCCTCCAGGACGATCGGCTCGTGGCGCAGGCGCTGCCGGGCCTCGGCCTCGACCCGGCCCCGGCGCAGGCTGTGCCGCAGTTTGTTGTGGGCGATCCCGAAAAGCCACGCGACCGCTGAGCCGTCGCCCGGCCGGAACGTCGGCAGCGCCACGATCACCGCGGCGAACGTCTCGGCCGCCAGGTCGAACGCGAACTCGGGCCGGCCGGTCCGCCGCAGGTGGAACCCGATGACCACCGGCAGGTGGCGGCGGTAGAACGCCGCGAAGGCGTCGTCGTCCCCCTGCGCCGCGCGCCGCCGCAGCTCGTCGTCGTCGACCGGTCTCGCCATCACCCCTACTTTGCGCGAGCGGGGAACGTGTGACAGGAATGTGCAGCCCCAGGTGCGGTGCGGGGCTGGTCCCGGTGCGCGGCCCGTCGCCGGACCGCGCCACCACCGGGTGCTACTTGCCGGTCTGCCAGCCGCCGCTGGTGACGAAGAGCGGGGTGACGGAGGAGTCGCAGCCGACCATCGGGACGAACGCGGAGAGCATCGGGGTGAAGCCCATCTTGTAGCGCGTCGCGCTCTCCTTCTTCAGCGACACGATCATCCCCGAGCCGCTGTTGCCCAAGAGCGCACCGGCCGTGGAGGTCGTGTCGAACGGGTAGTAGAAGCTCGCGTCCTGGCCGTGCGTCTCCAGGCAGGTGATCGGGCCGTTGAGCTCGATCGAGCCGACCTCCTCCGGGAGGCCCATCGCGGCGACGGGGCTGCCCTTGGCCTTGAACGTGCCCGTCGCGCTCTGCGCCTTCGCACCGGCGGCGCGCTTGGCGTCGAACGAGACCTTGATGCCGCCGGCGGTGATGTTGCCCTTCAGCGACTGCGCGCCGGCCGCGCCCGCGGTCCCGGCGGTGATGCCGGCGGCCGCGACGGCACCGACGACGACGGCCGACAGACGACCGCGGGTGATGAAGCTCGTACGTGAGGACATGGGGTGTGCTCTCTCCTGGGAAGGGGACGGCGGGACGCTCGTTGCGCCCCGAACTACCGCTGCCCCAGAAGCGCCCGTGACACCCGTCACGGATTCGTACGTCGGGCGATTCCTCTCCGAAGGAGGGTGAGGTCCCGCCCGAGGGATGAACCGACGGCAGCCCGAACGGGGGGTCCGCCCCCGGCCGGCCGTCAGGCCGCCGGACGCAGCGGGAGGACCGCGTCGCCCACGATCGCGAGGACGACCTGCCCGTCGTCGTCGCGGAGCTCGCCGTCGATGACGACGAGGGCGTCGCCGCGCTCGGGGCGCGGGGTGACCGTCCGGACCGTCGCGTGCCCGGTCAGCGTCGTCCCCGGATGGACGGGTCGTCGGAACCGGATCTCGAACGACCGGCCGACGCCGCCCGCAGCGTCCGACCAGAGCGCCTCGACGATGAACCGCTGGTAGATCCCGAGGGTGTGGAGGCCGCTGGCGATCACCCCGGGGAGACCCCGCTCGCGCGCGGCGTCCGGATCGGTGTGGATGACGATCGGGTCCCACTGCCGCGCGAACGCGAGGATCTCGTCCTCGTGGACGGGGTGCCGACCGAAGGTGAACCGGTGCCCGGGGGAGAGGTCGTCGGCGTAGGTGGCCATGGGCGACAGCCTGCCGCGGGTGGCCACCGCGGCGCAAGGACCTCGGAGGTCATGGACGCCGCGGATCCGTGAGGTGGGCGGGCCGACAACGTGACGGGTTCCAGGTCGAGGTGGGAGCCGACGACCGATCGCGAGCCGCCGCCGAGGCTCGCACGGCTCACCGCCGGCGGATCGTCACGTGGCGGAGGCCCACCGAGGACCGGCCGAAGGTCTGCTCGGTGAGGATGCGAAGCACCGCGCGGTGCGGGCCGCCGCCGCGCCGGACGCGGTACAGCCGGTCCGCGTCGATGCGCAGCGCCACCGTGTGGTGACGGAACGCCGCGGCGGGGAGGTTCGCGGTCGCGAGGGCGTACCCGCCGGGCAGGAAGACGACGACGTCCTGCGTGGCCGCCGACGGCAGGGGGTCGAGGCGGACCGTCAGGCGCCCGGAGGGGGAGGCGACCAGGTGCGTGTTCGCCGGGTCGATCGTCGCGCGCGGAGCCCGCGGTCCCATGAACGCCTGGAACGAGCCGTACTCGCGGCTCCGATCACCGACCGGATGCAGCGACCCCTGGACGACGTCGGGACGGGGGCGCCCTGCGAGCGCCGGGTCGAGCACCCGGACGGTCAGGACGGTCCTCGTCCGGTCGAAGGTGGCGGTCGGGGCGATCGGCGACGCCGTGAACACCTGCTCGGTGGCCGGAGGCGTCGCGTCCGAGACGTACCCGTACGTGGGACGGGCATCGTCCGGGCGCGGACGCACCGTCACCGTCGCGACCGGCGGCGCGGGTGTGCCCGGCGGCCGGTCGGGATCGTGGAACTGCAGCGCCAGCGACAGCTCGTTCCCGTGGCCGGTGGTCTGCGGCTGGGCGAAGTGCACCGTCGTCCGCCAAAGGCCGTTCCGCGTGTCGAGGGCGACGGTCACGAACCGGATCGCCACGGAAGCGGTCGTTCCCGTCGTCGACAGGCCGACGTCCGACCCGTGCACGACTGGGACGATCGGAGCGGGGACCGCCGGGACCGGCGCGGAACCGGCCAGGGCGGACACGGACGCGAGCGCCCCGACGAGCGCCGCTCGCCGGAAGGACCTGGTGTCGGACAACGACCTCACCGTCCTGGGACGAAGGATAGGACGCGCGCAGGCTACACCCGGTGCGCACCGCAGCCGCTGACCGGGTCAGCCGGAGAGCAGGTCGCAGTCCCCGAGGTGCTCGAGCAGGCCGATGCGCTGCTGCTCCCCGGACCCGAACGTGAAGAACCCCTCGCCGACCGTGCTCCCCAGTCGCTCGTCGGGCCAGAGCGCCCGCGCGATCCGACCCTCGACGGCCTGGACGTCCCGCTCGGATCGTCCCTCGGTCCCGATCACCCAGAGGACGTCGCCGTCGCGATGGGATCGGCGCTCGAGGCGATGGACGTCCGGCAGCCCGCGCACCAGTCGCTCCGCGTCCACGAGGTCGAGGTTCGTGTCGGGGGACAGGATCACGAGGTACCAGGGGCGGGGTGCCGCGTGGACGAGGGATTCCTCGAAGGTCCGCCGACGTGTCGCGACGATCTCTGCGTCGACCCGGCGGAGCACCTCGTCGGTGAGCACCGGAAGTTCCGGGATCCGCTGTACGCCCGCGCTGAAGCGCTCTCCGTCGGTCTGGGCGACGACGGTCTCCGTCCGTGCCCGTGCCCACGCGAGCCCGGCGGACATGGTGGCGAAGTCGTCCCGGTCGCCGGTCTCGTCGATGATCGCGTCGACGAGCGGGAGCTCCCCCGTCATCGCTCCGTGGAACGAGACCCATCCGGTCAGGCGCTCAGGCGGCTCGGGCGGTCGCTCGCGCGGCGCGTCGGGTTCGGGGTCGACCTCCGAGCCGGTGAGGTCCGCGGTCCGCAGGACGTGCAACAGCTCGGCGGAGACCTCGATGGAGCCGGATGGGTGCAGCACGAGGTCGGGATGTTCCGCGGGCGTCTGCCGGATCCAGCGGTACCGCTCGGGCGCGTCGTCCGGCAGCGGATCGTCGTCCGCGAACTCGTCGTCGAGCTCCTCCCGCGGCGCGGGGAGCACGTCGGCCTCGACGAGGTCGAAGCCGGTCAGGCCGGAGGCGGCGAGGCGGGACGCGAGGCGGTCGCTGACGAGGAACACGGGCCCGCACGAGACCAGGTCGGCGCGCTCGTACGGATCGAGCTCGTACTCCACGGACGTGATCGTCGGGGGGTGGGCGGCAACGTCGATCCGGCTGCCGCTCCCCAACCGGCCGGCCTCGGCGACGACGTACCCGGTGTACCTGGCGCGCGGGTCGGCGTCCTCCGCGCTCACGACGCCCCCTCCTCCAATCGGTCGTCGCCCCACAGCAGCCGCCCGTCGACCTCGAGCGTCGGCACGCCGATCACCCCGCGCTCGTGCGCGGCGCCGGTCGCCTCGCGGAGGGCGTTCTTGACCGGGCGGGTCGTGGCGGCCCGCAGCAGCGGGTCGGCGTCGAGGTCCGCGTCGGCGCACGCGGCCCGCAGGACCTCCTCGCGCCCGAGGTCCTCGCCGCGCACGAACATCCGCCGGAAGCCGGCGAGGAGGAGCGCGTCGCCGGCGGCGGGATCGTCGAGCCGCGCCGCCTGGACCGCCAGCATCGGCACGAGGTAGTTCCCCGGCCACGGATCGGGCCACCGCATCGGCGGCAGGCCGTAGCGCACCGCGCGGGCCTCGATGTCCTCCATCCCGGCGCGGCGGGGCTCCGGGTCGCCGCCGGCCCACGACGAGCGGCCGTTCAGCCGGAACAGGCCGCCGAGCAGGATCGGCCGCAGCTCCGGGGCCCGCCCCAGCACCCCGGTGGCGCGCTCGGCCGCCAGGTAGGCGAACGGCGAGCCGACGTCGACGTACAGGACCGGTCGGGGCTGCATCGTGCTCCGGAGGCTACGCCGCGGCCGCGTCCGGCCGGCGACGCACGGGAACTCCGCCGGGCAGCGATCGCCGCGGACCGGCGCGTCCGCGTCGCTCACCCCAGCGTCACCGGGCTCCGCTTCCACTGGTTCAGGAACAGCGACTCCATCCGCGTGCCGGGGCCGTCGAGCTCCATCGCCGGCCAGCGCTTCAGGGTCTCCTCGATCCAGATGCGGAGCTCGAGGCGGGCCAGCGCCGTGCCGAGGCAGAAGTGCCGTCCACCGGCACCGAACGCTTGGTGCTTGTCGAGGCCCTCGCGCGTGACGTCGAAGCGGTGCGGGTCCTCGAAGACCTCGGGGTCGCGGTTCGACGCGAGGTACCAGAGCAGGACACGCGAGCCCTCCGGGATCGTCTCGCCGCCGATCTCGACCTCCTGCGTCGTCGCGCGGCCCATGAAGCCGAAGGCCGGGAAGCAGCGCAGGCCCTCCTCGACGGCCTGGGGGATGAGCGACGGGTCGTCGAGCAGCAGCTGCCGCTGCTCGGGGTGCTCGATCAGCGCGCGCATCGTCGCGACGTAGGTGGCACGGGTCGAGTCGTTGCCGGCCGCGAGCAGCAGGATGAAGAACGTCGCGATCTCGTGCGGCTCCAGTTGCTCCCCGTCGACCTCCGCCGTCAGGAGGGCGGACAGGAGGTCGTTCCCGAGGTGCTCGGCGCGGTCCTGCCGGACGGCCTCGATGTAGGCGACGATCTCCTGGAACTCGTCGATCGTCTCGCCCCACTGCGCACGGACCTCCGGGTCCTCCCACGCGGTGATGACGTTGGTCCAGTGCACGAGCTTCGCGTCGTCCTCCTCGGGCGTGCCGAGCAGCGAGCCGATCACGCGGGCCGGGACCGGGCGGGCGATGTCGACGGCCAGATCGACCTTCTCCTGTCCGACGAAGCGGTCCAGCACGTCGCAGACGATCTTCCGCGTCGCGTCCTCGTGGGCCGCGATCCGGCCGGGCGTGAACGCCTTGCCGACGAGCTTCTTCATGCGGTCGTGGCGCGGCGGGTCCATCGAGATCATCTGCAGCCGCTGGATGTCGAGCGGCACGCCGATGTCGTCGACGACGAAGATGCCGCGCTTCTCCGACGAGAACGTCTTGAGGTCGCGCGACGCCTGGGCGACGTCGGCGGCGCGGACGAGCGAGTAGAAGCCGTCCTCCTCCGGCCAGTGGTCGTTGCGGCTGTAGTGGACGCCCGGCTCCTGGCGGATCCGGTCGAACAGCTCGTAGGGCGGTCCGGCGGTCCAGAGGGCGTGGTCGCCGAGGTCGATGTCGGTGCGGTCGAGGGTCGACATGGGACGAAGCTACCCCGGCGCTAGACTCCGTGTCAAGTCATTGCGTGTAGTCGTTCCGACCAGCGGCGGGGTATCCTGGGTCGATGCCGCTGGCACGAACGACCTCGAAGGCCGCCGAGGCCCGGCGCCAGGGACACGCCGCGTTCCTCGACGCGGCCGAGCGCGCGGTGGCGGAGGGTGAGAGCTACAGCGACGTCTCGATCGCGGGCCTGGCGACGTCGGCCGGCTTCTCGCGGGCCAGCTTCTACGCGTACTTCACGGACAAGCGGGCGCTGGCCGTGGCGGTCGCCGAGCGGTTCGAGCAGGACCTCGGGGAGCGCGTCGACGACTGGCTCGACGGCGACGACATCGCGACGGTGCGGCCGACGATCGACGGCGTCGCCGCGGTCTTCGGCCGGCACCGCGGCGCGGTGCTGCTGCTCGCCGAAGCCGCGACGTACGACCCGGAGATCCGCGAGCGGTGGAAGGCGCTGCACGCCCGGTTCGAGCAGCGGATCGCCGCCTGGATCGAGCGCGCCACGCCGGGCACCCCGAAGGCGACGGCGAAGGCCCGGGCGTTCGCGCTGGCGTGGTCGACGCAGGCGGTCCTCGTCGAGCACCTCGCCGACCGCGAGCGCGTCGCGCCGGCGATCGTCGACGCGCTGGCGGCCCAGTGGGAGGCCGGGCTGACGGTCTGAGCAGCCGGCGGTCCGCGGAACGGGCGGGCGACGGACGGTCGTCGGCCCGGGCGACCGGCGGCCGGGCGTCAGGCCGCCCGGTGCACGAGCGGCTCGGCGCGCTCGGGGCCGGCGGAGCAGTGGCCGTAGTAGAACGCGACGGCCTCGGAGCGGCTGCAGACACCGAGCTTGGCGTAGATCCGGCGCAGGTGGCTCTTCACGGTCTCCTGCGTGACGAACAGGCGCTCGGCGACCTCGGGGTTCGACGCGCCGGTGGCGACGGCGGAGAGGACCTCGCCCTCGCGGGCGGAGAGCATCCCGGACTCGCCGACGATCGTCGTGGTCGTCCGGGCGCCGACCACGTCGTCGGCGTCGACCTCGCGCAGCGCGTCGGTGAGGAGGCTCGGCGCGGCCTCGAACGACAGGTAGATGCAGCGCTGGTCCCCGAGCGGCTCGTGCCCGTGGACCCGGACGCCGGCGCCCCAGAGCAGGACGACGGTGTTGCGCGACGCGGCGGCGACCTCCTCGCGCAGCTCGGGCGTCGGCGACGTCGAGGGCGCGACGACGAGGACGTCGGCGCGACAGCGGTCGGCCTGGGTGCGCAGGGCGCTGAGGCTGCGCGTGGCGCCGGCGATCGGCCACTCCTCCGTCGCGAGCGCGACGCGGATGCCGGCCAGGAGGATCGCGCTGTCGCTGGCGATCAGCGCGCGGGGGACGGTCGACTCGGCGACGTCGGGCGGGCCGAGGGTGGCGGCGTCCGGGCCGGACGGCCCCGGGGCCGGCGTGGCGGTCGACGGCGGCGCTCCCGCGGTGGGCGTCCGGGTGGGGGCGGGAGTCGCGGTGGCCATGGCTCCGAGGCTAGGTGCGGGCCGGTGGTCGGGTGGGTGCAGGTTCCAACCAGGGGGTGGGAGGGACGGGCCGGATCGAACCAGGGGTCCGCCCCGCGAACCCGATGCTCCTCCGTCAAGCCGGACCCGACGAACCGACACCGACCCCACCGCCCCGCGAACCCGATGGTCCTCCGTCAAGCCGGACCGAACGAACCGACACCGACCCCGGGCCGGCCCACGGACCCGATGGTCCTCCGTCAAGCCGGACCGAACGAACCGACACCGACCCCGGGCCGGCCCTCACCACCGCCGTCAGGCCACGGCCACCCGGCTGTGCGCGTCGAGGGCCTCGACGGTCGCCGGCCTGACCGTCATGGTGACCCGGCCCTCCTCCAGCAGTCGGACCCACATGTCGCGGACGCGGCGCTCGAGGTGCTCGGTCGGGAGCGCCGCGCCGTGGAGCGGGTCCTCGGATGTGGCGCGCCAGGCGATCAGCTCGGCCAGGGTCTCGCGGACGGCCTCGTCGGTCGGGCCGGGCGGCCGCAGGACGCGGATCGTGCCGTCGTCCTCGCGGCTCACGGCGCCGGCGCGCTCGAGGTCGCCGAGGAGCGTCCGGGCCTGGTGCCGGAAGTCGGTGCCCTCCGCCAGCCCGCAGACCGCGGCGGCGTCGCGCGCCAGGCTCCGCAGCGAGCGGTCGACGTGGCCGACCATGCCGCCGGAGGCCTCGGCGAGCAGCAGCCAGAGGCACGTCGCCCGGGAGACCCGGCGCATGGCGGTGGCCCCGCGCCCGACCAGCAGCAGGGCGGCGATCTCGTAGTCGGCGGTCAGGAGCGGGGTGCCGTCGGCGTCGGCGCGGTCGAACGTCAGGGAGCGCAGCGACAGGAGGCTGCGGGCCGGGTGCAGGTGCTCGCGCTCGACCATGTCGCCGCCGCGCACCGGGGGCAGCGTCGTCCGGCCGACCGCGAGCTCGCCGGTCGGGTCGTCGGCGGGCGGCGGGTCCAGGGCGACGGTCGCCGTCAGCCGCCCGAAGGCCGCGAGCTCGCGGTAGCGCCGTCGCCGGAGCCCCGAGGCCTGCCGCAGCCATGCGTCGGCGGTCGCGCGGTGGGCGGGGTCGTCGGAGGCCTCGAGGTCGCGGGCGTCCAGCGCCGCGCGGAGCGTCGGGAGGTCGCGCGCCGGGGTGGCGGGCGCGCGGAGCAGGGCCAGGCCCTCGGGACGGTGGTCGACCACGCCGGCGCGGTCGAGCAGCGCGAGCGCCTCGTCGAAGCAGACCGGATCCGTGGCCCCCGCGCGGTACGTGCCGAACAGCTCGCGGACGTCCGGGCAGTCCGGCGGCAGGACCGCGTGGTACCCGCCCGTCCGGGCGACGAGCGCCATGTGGGCGGCACCGACGGCGACCAGCGCGTCCATCCCGAGGCCGGGCTCCACGCGGTGCACCGCCCACGCGGCCTCGGCCGGGGTGCTCAGCACCGGCCAGTGCTCGAGTGCGGGCGCGTCGATCGGGCCCGACGTCGCGTCGGCCAGGACCGGCGTGTAGGCGATCTCGTGGTCGGCGAACCCGCCGCGCCAGAACCAGGCGTCGCGCCAGATCAGCCGCATCGGACCCCCGGGGTCGCGACGGGCCGGGGGATGCCTGCGAGAGCGCGGGGGCCCGGCACTCCCGCGGACCGGTCCCGCCCCGCCGCGCGACGGGGCCGCGAGCCCGCGACCGGTCGGACGCGCGTCACCGGACGGTGCGGGTCCTGCACCGGCGGGACGACCGGGGAACGCGTGGGGACCATGGGGGACGGACCTCGGTCGGGGGACGACGACGGACAGCGACGCTAGCGCGCGGCGGGCGGGCCCGAGTCGGTATCCGGTGAACTCTCGGACGGTTCTCACGAACGGCGGCGGACGCGCCACGCGGGCGGGCCGGGGTGCGGCGGGCCGGGGTGCGGGGCGGCCGGGACGCGGCGGGCACGCGGTGTCCCGGCGATGCGCGCCGGGGCGGCCGGGCGCACCGCCGCATGCCTCGCCCGGCGTCGCCGACGTCCGTGGCCTACGTCCGGTCGTGCGCGAACCGGTCGAACCGCGTCGTCCGGCCCAGGGGCGCGAAGCCGAGCCGCCGGTAGATCCCCGCGCCGGCGTCGGTGGCGTCGAGGAGCGCGATGCGCGCGCCGCGGGCGGTCGCGTCCCGCAGCGCCGCGGCGGTCATCGCGGCGCCGATCCCCCGCCCGCGCCACGCCGGGTCGGTGTCGACGAAGAGGACGTCGGCCTGGATCCCGAACACCGCGGAGCCGGACGTCGCCCGGACGGTGCCGCCCGCGTCGACGGCCGCGAACAGGCGGACCGCCGCGGGCAGCGACCGCAGCTCGTCGGCGAGCGCGGCGGCCGACACCGGGATGTCGGGCTCGGCGCGCAGCACGAGGGCGATCGCGTCGTCGAGGGGGACGAGGTCCGGCGAGGCCTCATCGTCCGTCGTCGGGCCGGTCGCGTCGTCGTCGCGCCGCCGGATCCCGCGCAGCGTCAGTCCGGCCGGGAGCGGTCCGTCGGGCAGCGCCGTCAGGTCCCCGGCGCCCATGATCGTCTCGGTGCTGACGGCGCTCCGGCCCCAGTACGGGTGGGAGGTCACGAGGTCGAGGCACCGCGGGGCGGCGTCGAGCACCTTGAGCTTCCCGGCGCCCGCTGACGGGAGGCGGGCGGCGAGCAGGTCGAGCGCCGCGTCGTCGGTCACGAGCAGGCGCAGCGGCACCCCGTCCCGGTCCGGCAGGAGGCCGTGGGCGGCGGGCCCGTCGACGAGCGTCTGGCCCGCCACCTGCGCACGGCGGGCGCGGGCGACGTAGGCGTCGACGTAGACGCGGAGCGGGACGGTCCCCATGCGGACACCATAGGAGCGCCCGCCACCGCCGGGTCGGGCGCGAGCCGACGGGGCCGACGACGCTGCCCGACCCGCGCGCCCGACGGCCGGCCGCCCCCTACACCTGCGCCGTCGGTCGCACGACGATCTCGTTGACGTCGACGTCGTCGGGCTGGTCGATGGCGTAGGCGATCGCGCGGGCGACGGCGGACGCGGGGAGGGCGTCCCGGCGGTACTCGACCATGGCGGCCGCGGCGTCGGGGTCCGTGATCGTCGACGCGAGCTCCGACTCGGTGACGCCGGGCGAGATCGTGGTCACGCGGATGCGGTCGCCGACCTCCTGCCGCAGGCCCTCGGTGACGGCCCAGGCGGCGAACTTCGTGGCCGAGTAGACGGCGGACGTCGGCACCACCAGGTGGGCGCCGATCGACGCGACCGTGATCAGCTGCCCCGAGCCCTGCGCCCGCATCACCGGCAGCGCCGCGGCGATGCCGTGCAGGAGCCCGCGGAGGTTGACGTCGATCATCGCGTCCCACTGGTCGACGAGCAGCGACTCCAGCGGCGAGAGCGGCATGACGCCCGCGTTGTTGATAAGGACGTCGACCCGGCCGTGCTCGTCGCGCGCGGCCTCGACGAAGGCGACGACGTCGGCCGCGTCGGTGACGTCGAGGCGGCGCGCCGATGCGGTCGCGCCGCCCTCGCGGAGTTCCGCGACGAGGGCGTCGAGCCGGTCGGTGCGCCGCGCGCCGAGGACGACGCGGTGCCCGGCCTCGGCGAGGACGCGGGCGGTGGCGGCGCCGATCCCGCTGCTGGCGCCGGTGATGAGGACGGTCTTCTCGGTGGTCATGGACCGAGGGTGCCGCGGTCCCGCGCCGCTGTGAATGGTCGGCGGTCCCCTGGGTGCGACAGGGCCAGGGAGCGTCTCGTCGGCGGGCATAGGATCCGGGTGATGCCCTCCGCTCTCGGCGACTTCCTCGTGGCCCGGCGCGCCGCGCTGCGGCCCGAGGACCTCGGCCTGCGCTCCGCGGGACCCCGCCGGGTCGCCGGCCTCCGGCGCGAGGAGGTCGCGGTCCGCGCCGCCGTGAGCTCCGACTACTACACGCGGCTCGAGCAGGGTCGCGAGCTGCACCCCTCCGCGGGCGTCCTCGACGGGCTCGCGGAGGCCCTGGCGCTCGACGCCGACGGGCGCGCGCACCTCTACGGCCTGGCCGGGCTCGCGGCGCCGGTGCTCGCGGCACCGCGCGGGACGACGGTGGCGCCCGAGCTCCTGATGCTGCTCGACGCCTGGCCCGCGACGCCGGCGCTGATCCTCGACGACGTCCTCGGCGTCCTCGCCGCCAACGCCCTCGGCGACGCGCTCTTCGCCGGGTTCGCGGCGCCGCGGAACCTCGTCCGGATGCTGTTCCTCGACCCGGCCGCCGCGGACTTCTACGTCGAGTGGGACGTCGCGGCCCGCTCGACGGTCGCGTCGTTGCGTGCCGCCGCCGCGCCCGGCGACCCGCGGCTCCGGGAGCTCGTCGACGAGGTCGCCGCGGGCAGCCCGGCGTTCGCGTCGCTCTGGGCCGCGCACGACGTCGGCGTCAAGCGCCGCGACGCGAAGCTCCTGCACCACCCGCAGGTCGGCCGGCTGCGCCTGGCGTTCGAGACCTTCGACGTCCGGAGCGCGCCGGGCCGGCAGCTCGTCGTCTACCAGGCGGAGCCGGGCAGCCGGAGCGCCGAGGCCCTCGACCGGCTCTCGGGGCTGGTCGACGACGGGGCGGTGGTCGGCACGGACCGGGACCGGCCGCCCGGCTGAGCGGGTCGCGTTACTGCACCGTCGGCGCGTCCGCCCCGAAGCCGGCCTCGAGCACCCGCGCCGCGGCCTGCGGGACCGTCGCGGTCGCGTTCGTGACGGCGTCGCGGGCCTCGGACAGCGCGTCCTTCACGCCCGGCCGGCCGTGGAAGGCCGCGAGGACGACCTCCTCGACCTGCTGCCCCAGCCAGCCGAGCTGCTGGTCGGCGCGGCGGCGCTCGAGCTGGCCGGACGCCTCCATGTTCGAGCGGTGCTGCTCGACGGTGTCCCACATCTCCGCCAGGCCGATCCCCTCGGCGGCGCTCGCGGTGAGGACCGGGGTCTTCCAGCCCGGTGTGGCCTCGGGGAGCATCCGCAGGGCGTGGCGGTAGTCGCCGGCGGCGCGCTTGGCGGCCCGCACGGCGTCGCCGTCGGCCTTGTTCACGACGATCAGGTCCGCGACCTCGACGATGCCGCGCTTGATGCCCTGCAGCTCGTCGCCCGCACCGGGGACGAGCAGCAGCATCACGCAGTCGACGAGGTCCGCGAGCTCGGCCTCGCTCTGCCCGACGCCGACGGACTCGACGATGATCACGTCGAAGCCCGCGGCCTCGCAGAGCACCATCGCCTCGCGCGTCCGCCGCGCGACGCCACCGAGCACGCCCGACGTGGGGGACGGCCGGATGAACGCGTCGTCGAGGACCGACAGCCCCTGCATGCGGGTCTTGTCGCCGAGGATGCTGCCGCCCTGCCGGGTCGACGACGGGTCGATCGCGAGCACCGCGACCTTGTGGCCCCGCTCGACGAGCCAGACGCCGAGCGCCTCGATCGTCGTCGACTTGCCGGCCCCGGGGACGCCGGTCAGCCCGATCCGCCGCGCCGCGCCGGTCCTCGGCAGGAGGCGTGCCATGACCTCCTGCGCGAGGGTCCGGTCGGACTGCAGGCGGCTCTCGGCCAGGGTGATCGCGCGCGAGAGGATCGCCCGGTCGCCGGCCAGCAGGCCGGCCTCGAGCTCGTCGACGGTGGGACGCGGGCGGGCCATGGAGCCGGGACGCTAGCCGTCGGCGGCGACGGGTGCGGGGCCGCGGGGCGCGGGCAGCGCCCGGACGGCCGGGGCGACGCGCGCCGCCGGGGACCCGCGCCATCGGGGCGCGCCCCGCGGCCCGGCGGTCCGGGGCTAGTGGGTCCCGGTCATCTCGGCGCGGACCGTCGTCGTGCCGTCGGGGGACCACGACCACGTCGTCCGGTAGCGCCCCTCGTCGTCGTCGTCGATGTTCTCCTCGGTCGCGATCGACAGCGAGGTGCGGAGGCTGCGGTCCCCGGCGGGGGTCGACGGGTAGCGCCGCGCGACGCCGGCGTACCCGTCGGCCGTCCCGGAGCCGGAGAGATAGATCGCGCCGGTGGCCTCGTCCTCGCCGGCGATCCCCACGTCGTCGGGATCGTCGACGCCGATGACGACCGTCGACCCGTCGGCGATCCAGCCCACGACGTTCCCGCGCAGGACGCGCAGCTGGTCGACCGAGCCCTCGCGGTCGCGGGACCCCTCGGCGTCCTCGGCGGGGAGCGCCTTGCGCCGATCGAGGAACCGGGCGCCGCTGGTGAGGTCGATCGCCGAGACGCGGCGGGCGCGCGCCGGCGTGCCCGTCGCGTGCTGGGTCCACGCGGCGGTCTGCCCGTCGAGGCGGATCCGGCCGACCGGCCTCCGGCTCAGCAGCCGCGTGTCGGGCCGGCCGGACGCGTTCCCGATCGTCGTGCAGCCGTAGGTCCGCCCGTGCGTCCGCCAGATCCGCGACGACCCGTCGTCGGTGCGGCTCGTGGCGAGGGTGCTGCCGGTCCTCGGGCACGGGGCCGAGGCGGCGGAGGCGGCCCCCGGCGCGGTCAGCGCGACGGTCCCGGCGATCGCGACGGCGACGCGGGCGAGCCGCCGGCGGACGGGCGGTGCGGTGCTGAGGCCGGTCGGCGGGCGGCGTTCGATCATGCGCCGAGGCTACGGGGCGCCGGCGCGGCGCCCGACGTCGGACGCGTCGCCCGCGGTGCGTCATCCGTCACGGTGCACCGCCGGGCGGGCCCGCCTCGGCGGGCGCGCCTCGGCGGGCGCTCAGCCGTCCAGCTGCGCCGTGTCGATCACCACGCGGTACCGCGCGCTGCCGTCGGCGATCCGCTCCCACGCCGTGGCGACCTGGGCCGGGTCGGCGTCGATGCGCTCGATCTCCGGCCGGACGTCGTGCTCGGCGCAGAAGTCGAGCATCTCCTGGGTCTCCCTGATGCCGCCGATGCCGGTGCCCGACAGGCTCTTGCGGCCGGCCAGCAGGTACACGGAGTTCAGCGTGGTCGGGCCGTCGGGGAGCCCGACCGTCACGAGGGTCCCGTCGACGGCGAGCATCCCGACGAACGCGTCGGTGTCGATGCCGGCGGAGACGGTGTTGAGGATCAGGTCGAACGTGCCGGCGAGGCGCTCGAACGTGCGCGGGTCGTTCGTGGCGTGGGCGGTGGTCGCCCCGAAGCGCCGGGCGTCGGCCTCCTTCGCGAGCGTGCGCGACAGCACCGTGACCTCCGCGCCCATCGCGGCCGCGAGCTTCACACCGACGTGGCCGAGGCCGCCGAGCCCGACGACGGCGACCTTCGAGCCCGCCCCGGCCTTCCAGTGGCGCAGCGGCGAGTACATCGTGATGCCCGCGCAGAGCAGCGGCGCGGCCTCGTCGAGCCCGATCTCGTCCGGGATCCGCACGACGTACCGCGACTGGATCGTGATCGACCGGCTGTACCCGCCCTTCGTGATCGACCCGTCGTAGTCCTTCGTCGAGTAGGTCATGACCATGCCCTTGGAGCAGTACTGCTCGAGGTCGTCCTCGCAGTACCGGCACTCGCCGCAGCTGTTGAAGATGCAGCCCACGCCGACGCGATCGCCGACGGCGAAGCCCTCCACCTCGGGGCCGACCTCGGCGATCGTGCCCGCGATCTCGTGACCGGGGACCATCGGGAAGATCGACGAGCCGCGCTCGTCGTGGCCGTAGTGCAGGTCGGTGTGGCAGATGCCGGCGAACGCGATGTCGATGCGGACGTCGTCGGGACGCAGGTCGCGGCGCTCGATGACGGCGGGCGCGAAGGCGCTGCCGGCGGAGGCGAGCTGGAGGGCGGCGGTGGTCGACACGGGAGATCCTCGGGGCGCTGGTGGGGTGCCGCACGTCACCGACCGGGAGGGGCGGTGACGACGCGGACCGGAACGGCACCGGTCGGCGCGTTCCACGGAGAGCGTGTCAGGCCCGTCCGGTCGTGCCGCCCGTGAGGGCGGGCGGGGTGATGCCCGGCGTCGCGTCGTACGTCGGGAGCGGCCCCGGGGAGCGGCGGTCGCGCCGGGCTCAGGACTCCTGCGCCCCCGGGATCTCCGGGTCCGGCGGCAGGTCGGGGTCGGGCGGCAGGTCCGGGTCCGGCGGCAGGTCCGGATCCGGCGGCAGGTCCGGATCCGGGGCGGGTCCGGGCTCGGGCGGGAAGTCCGGGACCGGCGTGTCCGGATCGAGCGGCGGCAGGTCGGGCGCCGGGTCCGGGTCGGTCGTCGGCTCGACCGGCAGAGGGACTTCGAGGACGGACATGGCCTCCGGGTACCCGCAGGGCCGCGGCACGATCACGCGGGGCACCGTCTTCCGGCGACTGTCGGCCTCCCCAGCCGTGGCCGGGGACCCGTGCGATCGGGGCCGATCGGCGGAGGTAGCGTCGGGCCATGTCGACGTCCGCCACCACCCTCACCCAGGCCGCCAAGGACTTCCCCGCGGAGCACGCGTACCGCCACGAGATGCGGGAGGGCTGCCGCGAGTCGCTCGCCCACATGGTGATCTTCCCCGACATCGGGATGGCCGGTTTCATCTACCCGACCGTCCTCAGCGACGGGACGGCGAAGGGCCGCGCGACCCTGTTCGGCCCGGGGCTCGCGGAGCCGATCCACGAGGAGATCCAGCAGCAGGTCCCGCCGGAGCTGGGCTTCGAGGACTGGAGGACCGGTCCGCTGACCATGTCGGTGAAGCAGCCGCACGAGCAGGTCGACATCGCCTGGCACGGCGAGCGGATCCACCTCTCCGGGCACTACACCGCGCTCCACCCGCCGTACGCGTTCAGCCTGCACCCCGACGGCAACCCGCCGTACTACGGGGACGACCGCACGGAGCAGCACGGTCGCTTCGTCGTCGACGAGCTCACCGTCGACGGGAAGTCGTACGAGCCGGGGGAGAGCCACCTCGTCCGCGACCACTCCTGGGGCCCGCGGGTCTGGGGCCTGAACCAGCACTACAAGTGGTTCCACGCCATCACGGAGGACTGCTCGATCCACGCGTTCGAGATGCAGTCCTTCGGGCGCACCGAGGTCCGCGGGTTCCTGTGGCGCGACGGCGAGCTGCACCACCTCGTCGGCTTCGACACCGAGTTCGTCTTCAACGACGAGATGCTGCAGACGTCGTTCACGGCGAAGGTCACCGACGACGCCGGCCGCACCGCGACGGTCACCTGCGAGGCGTTCGCGAACACCCAGCTGACGTTCGTCCCCGGCGTCTACCTCAACGAGGCGGCGGTCACCCTCGACATCGACGGAACGAAGGGCACCGGCTGGTGCGAGTTCTGCTTCAACCGCGACTACTTCGACTTCGCGAAGGAGCACGTGCAGACGTACGGCTGAGCGACGCGGCCCCGGCCGGCGCACGCGTCCCGTCCCTCCACGACCTCGAGGGACGGTGGGGTGCCGCGGACCGGCGGGTCATCCGTCGTCGGGCCGCCGGGACGGGATCCGCTTCGAGGCGAGGGCGAGGCTCAAGACGTTCTCCCAGTTCCGGGTGATCTTCGCGGCCATCGCCCGGTCGTCGACCAGGCACGCGTGCGCGACGCGGGCGGTCTCGACGTCGCCGGCGCGGGTGGCGAGGCGCTCGAGGAGCTCGAGCAGCGCGATCTCGAGGTGTTCGTAGACGAACGCGTCGCGGGCGTTGGCGCCGTGGTTCTGCCCGCCGATCGCGCCGAGCCTCGCGCGCGCCGCCGCGCCGGCCGCCGCGGCGCCGCGTGCGAGGCGGCCGAGCGGTCGCCGGTCGAGCTGCTCGAGCCGCCGGAGGAGCGCCCGCTCGTGCGCCGCGGTCTGCGTGCGGTGCTCGCCGAACGCGCCCAGCATGTTGTCCAGGAGGTCGACGACCTCCGCCATGTCCGGGTTCCGCTGCTCGGCCTCCACCGCCCGGAGCATCGGGTCGAACATCCGCAGGGCGGCCGCCTTCATCGCGTGGACGGTGCGCAGCTGCTCGATCATGAGCGCCTGCTGCTCCGCGATGCCGTGGGTGGTCGTGGTGGTGCTCATGCGGGAACCTCCGGGGTCGGGGTCGGGGTCTGGGTCCGGCTCAGCTGCCCGGAGGCCCGCCCAGGGCGAGGGTGTCGATCAGGAGGAAGATCGCGACGGCGCCGACGACGAGGGCGAAGCCCTGGCCGAGGGCGCGTTGCGGGAGCCGGCTGCCGACCAGGCTGCCGATCAGGGCGCCGACCATCGTGCCGCCGGCCAGCGCGGCGGTGATCGGGACGTCCAGGGTGGTGCCGGTGACGACGTGGCTGGCCAGGGCGGCGAGGCCGGTGAGCGTGATGATCACCAGCGACGTTCCGACGGCGCGACGGAAGCTCATGCCGAACCAGAGCGTGAGCACCGGGACGATCACGAACCCGCCGCCGACGCCGAAGAACCCGGTCAGCAGACCGACCAGGCCACCCGCGACCAGCAGCTTGCCGAGGGGCACGTCGGGGCAGGGAAGCTCGTCGCCGGCCTGCTCGGAGCACGCGCGCCTCCAGGTCATGATCCCGGCGATCGCCATCACGGGCACGAAGGCGAGGATCAGCGCCGGGCCGCTGACCTCCTGGTTCAGGATCGTGCCGAGGAGCGATCCGGCGGCGGCGGGGAGCGAGAACAGGATCGCCAGGCGCCAGCAGACGTTGCCGCCGCGCGCCGGCGCGCCCGCACCGACCGAGGCGGCGAGCGCGACGACGATCAGGGACGCGGTCGAGGCGGGCGTGACGTGCTCGCCGAGGACGTAGACCAGGACGGGGAGGGCGAGGATCGCGCCGCCGCCCCCGACGGTCCCGACGATCAGCCCGATCACCAGGCCGAACGGGATCGCCAGCAGCGTCACCGGGTCCTCCCGCCGCGGCGCGCGGGCCGGGTCGGCATCTAGGCCGGCGTCTCGGCGGTGCGCAGCTCGTGACCGAGACGCCCCCACTTCGGGACGCCACCGTCGACGACGTGGACCACGTCGCGTCCGCCGTGGCGGACCACGAGGCTCGCGGCGGTCGCCGCGCGCTGGCCGGAGCCGCAGATCACCGCGACCGGGAGGTCCGGATCGAGGTCCTGCGGCCACGACGTGATGTCGTGCCAGGTCGTCAGCGCCGAGCCGGGGATGTGGCCGGCGTCGTACTCCTCCGCGTCCCGGACGTCGAGGATCTGGAGGTCCGGCGTCGCGGCCCAGTGGTCCTCGAACGCGTCGAGCGACACCCGCTCGATGGTCCCGACAGGGCGCTTCTCCTGTCGCCACGAGGTCATGCCGCCGTGGAGGTAGCCGCCGAGCTTGCGGATACCGACGGCGAGCGCGAGCTTGCCGGCCCGGTGGCCGTCCTCGTCGTCGCGGCCGATCAGGACGATCTCCTGCTCCCGGTCCGCCAGCCACGCCAGCTTGGACCCGAACCCTGCCCGGTGCATCGGGGCGCAGATCGCGCCGGGGATGTGCGCCTCGTCGAACTGCAGGTCCGTGCGGACGTCGACCAGGAGCGCGCCCGCGGAGCGCTTGAGCTCGACCTGCTGCGGGGTCAGCGGCAGCAGCTGCACCCCCTCGGTGACCAGTGGCCCGCGGTTGAGCTCCACGATCGCCTGGAAGTTCGGCGGCTGCGGGCCGAGCTTCGCCAGCGCCTGGTCCACGAACTCCTGCTCGTCCTCGATCCGGAGCGTCGGGTTGGCACGGCGCTCGTAGCCGATCGTCGAGGACACCTTCATGTCCATCCCGGGGCCGCCGCACATCGAGCCGCCGAGGTGGCCGGGCCAGACCTCGACCTCCGGCGGCAGCACCAGCAGCCGGTCCTTGAGCGACCGGAAGATGCCGCGGGCGCCCTCGGCCTTCTCGATCGCGAGGTCCGGACGCGCGACGTCGTTCACGAAGAGCGTGTCGCCGGTCAGGACGGCCCACGGCTCGTCGCTGCGCTTCGTGTCGATGAGCGCGAAGGCGGTGTGCTCCGGCCGGTGGCCGGGGGTGTGGATCGCGCGGACCGTGAGGCCGCCGAGCGCGAACTCGTCGCCGTCGTCGAACGGCTGATGGTCGTAGGACGGCACGGCGAGCCGGTGCACGTGGATCGTCGCCCCGGTCGCGACCGCGAGACGGCCGTGGCCGGAGACGTGATCGGCGTGGTTGTGGGTCTCGAAGACGTGCTCGATCGACACGCCCATGTACCGCGCGAGGTCGAGGTACTCGTCGATCTCGAACCGGGGGTCCACGACGGCCGCGACGCCCTCCTGCTCGTCCCCGATCAGGTAGCTGGCGCACCCGAGATCGTCGTGGGTGATCTGGCGGAAGATCATGCGGTCTGCTCCCGGGTGGCGGGATCGAGGATCTCCGCGAGCTCGTCGAGGTGCTGGCGGAGACCGCCGCAGACCAGCTCGCAGATCGCGAAGACGGATTCGTCGGCGATCGCGTAGTACACCGTCGTGCCCTCCTTCGTGCGGGACACGATCCCGGCGCGATGGAGGATCCCCAGGTGCTTGGACGCGTTCTGCTGGGTGGCCCCGAGCGCCTCGCGGAGCTGTCCGACCGACGCCGGGCCGTCGCGGAGGTGGTCCAGCAGGCGGATCCGCGTCGGATCGCCGATGACGCGGAAGCGCTCGGCGATCACCTCGGCCAGCGCCTCCGGGATCGGATGGGTGAACTCCATGAAGCAACTATACAGCTACACAGTTGTATTGCAATCTCGGCGTGTCATGGGCCTCGGCGTCGAGCCCGGGCCCACGCCGCTCGCCGCCGGGGAGGACCTCAGCGCGAGCACGCCCCGGCCCGCGAGACGGCCCGGGCGATGGCGTCCACGTCGTCGGAGGCGCCGACCCGCTCGGCCGCGGTCGAGCCGCGGGCGACGACGTAGACCGAGGGGGTCGCGTCGGTGCCGAGCCGCGCGACGAGCCGGTCGTCGGCGGCCGCGAGCGCGCGGCGGTCCGACGACGCGCGGGCGGGGGTCCGGGCGGCGGACGTCCCCGGAGCCGCGTCGGCGACGCTCCGGAGGAGCGACGGGGTGGCCCACTCCTCCCGTGTCGATCCCTGGTTCCAGAACGCCAGCTGCACGAAGCCCCAAAAGCGACCGTCGGCGGCGAGCCCGTACGCGGTCCGGCGCGCGACGGCGCCGTCGGTCGTGCCCCGCGCGGCGTCGCGGAAGTTCACGAGCACCATCCGCAGGTTCGCGCGGCCCGTCCGCACGAGCCGCCGGACGATCTCGGGCTGCGTCTCGATCGCGTGCTCCTTGCAGCTCGGGCACTTCAGGTCGGACACCTCCACGATCGTCGCGGGGGCGTCGCGGCGGCCGAGCACGGTTCCCCGTCGGCCGAGTCCCCGCAGCAGCGCGGTGGTCTCGTCCGCGCCGCGGATCACGACCCCTCGGACCATCGTCCGCGACCCGTCGGCCGCAGGGTCCCGCTTGAACGACCCCGCCGCCACCACCCCACCGACGACGAGCACCACGACGCCGAACGCCACGACGAGCAGCCGCAGGCGGCGGCGAGCGTCGGACGGCGACGGTCGGTCGCTCCTCGCCGGAGGGCCCGTCGGCGGCGGGCGGCGCGATCGATCCATGTCCGGCGCGTGCCCGGCCGCCGGCCTCCGAAGCATTCCGTTCAGGCATATGAGCGACGCCGGAATGACTGGTGGACGGGCGTCTCGCAGCGCACGCTGTCTCCATGGCCACCACGACGAGCGCCCACCGGATGACCACCCAGCGCACCACGTCGGGCCGCACGTTCCTGCGCGAGCTCGAGCACCGCGGCGAGACGTTCGCGCACATCGGTCCCAACTGGTTCGCGTCCGTCATGGGCACCGGGATCGTCGCCAACGCCGCCGCCCTCCTGCCCCGCCAGGTCACCGGACTGCACGAGTTCGCCGTCGGCGTCTGGGTGATCGCCGCTCTCTGGCTGGCCGTCCTGACCGCGATCACCGCGGTCCACTGGATCCGCCACACCGACAACGCGAAGGCCCACGCATCGAACCCCGCGATGGCCCCCTTCTACGGCGCGCCCCCGATGGCGCTGATGACCGTCGGCGCCGGCGCGCTGCTGGTCGGCCACGACGTCATCGGGCAGCCCGCCGCGATCGTCGTCGCGTTCGTGTTGTGGAGCGCCGGCACCCTCGGCGGCCTGGCGTCCAGCGCCCTGGTCCCCTACTGGCTCTTCACCCGTCGCGAGGTCGGCGTCGAGCACACCTTCGCGACCTGGCTCATGCCCGTCGTCCCGCCGATGGTCTCGGCCGCCACCGGCGCCGCGCTGATCCAGCACCTGCCCGCCGGGCAGGCTCGCGAGGCGATGCTGCTGGCCTGCTACGCGATGTTCGGGCTCAGCCTCCTCGCGTCGCTCGTCATCATCACGCTCGTCTGGGGCCGCCTGGCCTACGAGGGGACCGGACCTACCGCCACCGTCCCCACCCTGTTCATCGTCCTCGGGCCTCTCGGCCAGTCGATCACCGCCGCCAACCTCCTGGGCAACCAGGCACACCTCGCCATCGCCGCGCCGTACTCGACCGGCTTCAAGGCGATGGGCGTCCTCTACGGCGCCCCCGTCTTCGGCTTCGCGATGCTCTGGCTCGTGATCGCCACCGCCCTGGTCGTCCGTGCGGCCCGGCAGGGCCTGGGCTTCTCGCTCACCTGGTGGAGCTTCACCTTCCCCGTCGGCACCGTCGTCACCGGCACCTCGCTGCTGGCGAAGGACACCGGCCTGGACGCCCTGGCCTGGATCGCCGTCGGCCTCTACGTGCTGCTGCTCGCCGCCTGGGGCACCGCCGCCGTCCGCACCGCTCACGGTGCGCTGCGGACCGGCACGCTGCTGCGGGCCGCCTGACGCCGACGACACCTCGGGAGCAGGCGGCCGGCGTCGGAGCGCGGGACGCTCAGCCCGCGGTCCCGGCCTCCGCCTCGGCCGCCGGCGCGGCGTCCTGGTCCGCGACGCCCTGCGGGTCGATCGTGTCGACCGCGGCGGCCTTCGCGGCCGGGCCCTCCGTCGGGACCTCGAGGTCGAGGCGCTCCATCAGGAGGCGCAGCAGGCCGCCGGCCGCCGTGCCGATGACGGTGCCGGGCGGGTAGATCGCGTCGGCGCCGCCGGCGCGCAGCTCGTCGAAGTCCTGCGGCGGGATGACGCCGCCTGCGACGACGAGGACGTCCTCGCGGCCGGCCTCGTCGAGCGCCTTGCGGAGCTGCGGCACGAGCGTCAGGTGACCGGCCGCCAGGGACGACGCACCGACGACGTGGACGTCGGCCTCGATCGCCTGGCGGGCGACCTCCTCCGGCGTCTGGAACAGCGGTCCGATGTCGACGTCGAAGCCGAGGTCCGCGAACGCCGTCGCGATGACCTTCTGGCCGCGGTCGTGCCCGTCCTGGCCCATCTTCGCCACGAGGATGCGGGGGCGGCGGCCCTCCTGCTCCTCGAAGTTCTCGACGAGCGCCTTCGTGTCGTTGAACGTCTGGCTCATCGTGCCGACCTCGCTGCGGTAGACGCCCGAGATCGTGCGGATCTGGGCCGTGTGGCGCCCGAAGACCTTCTCGAGCGCGTCCGAGATCTCGCCGACCGACGCGTGCGCGCGGGCGGCGTTCACGGCGAGGGCGAGGAGGTTGCCCTCGTCGGCGCTCGCGCCGGTGGACTTGCGCCCGGCACCCTCGGTCAGGGCCTCCAGCGCGGCCTGCACCTTCGGCTCGTCGCGCTCGGCGCGCAGCTTCTCGAGCTTCTCGATCTGGCGTGCGCGGACCTCGGCGTTCTCGACCTTCAGGACGTCGATCTGCTCGTCGACCTCGGGCTGGAACTTGTTGACGCCGACGAGGGTCTGCTGGCCGGAGTCGATGCGCGCCTGCGTGCGGGCGGCGGACTCCTCGATGCGGAGCTTCGGGACGCCGGCGTCGATCGCCTTCGTCATCCCGCCGAGCTCCTCGATCTCGGCGATGTGCGCGAGCGCCTTCGTCGCGAGCTCCTGCGTCAGCTTCTCGACGTAGTAGGAGCCGCCCCACGGGTCGATGACGTCCGTCGTGCCGGTCTCCTGCTGGAGGAACAGCTGCGTGTTGCGGGCGATGCGCGCCGAGAAGTCGGTCGGCAGCGCGAGGGCCTCGTCCAGCGCGTTGGTGTGCAGCGACTGCGTGTGGCCCTGCGTGGAGGCCATCGCCTCGACGCAGGTGCGCACGACGTTGTTGTAGACGTCCTGCGCGGCCAGCGACCAGCCGGAGGTCTGGCAGTGCGTGCGCAGCGAGAGCGACTTCGGGTTCTCGGGCTGGAACTGCTCCTGGAGGAGCTTCGCCCAGATGAGGCGCCCGGCCCGCATCTTCGCGACCTCCATGAAGAAGTTCATGCCGGTGGCCCAGAAGAACGACAGGCGCGGGGCGAAGCGGTCGACCTTCATGCCCGCGTCGAGGCCCGCGCGGATGTACTCGATGCCGTCGGCGATCGTGTACCCGAGCTCGAGGTCGGCCGAGGCCCCGGCCTCCTGCATGTGGTACCCGGAGATCGAGATCGAGTTGAACTTCGGCATCTCCTGCGAGGTGAAGGAGAAGATGTCCGAGATGATCCGCATCGACGGGGCCGGCGGATAGATGTAGGTGTTCCGGACCATGAACTCCTTCAGCACGTCGTTCTGGATCGTGCCGGAGAGCTTCGCGACGTCGACGCCCTGCTCCTCGCCCGCGACGATGAAGAGCGCGAGGATCGGCAGCACCGCGCCGTTCATCGTCATCGACACCGACATCTTGTCGAGGGGGATCCCGTCGAAGAGGGTCCGCATGTCGAGGATCGAGTCGATCGCCACGCCGGCCATGCCGACGTCTCCCGCGACGCGCGGGTTGTCGGAGTCGTAGCCGCGGTGGGTGGCCAGGTCGAACGCGATCGACAGGCCCTTCTGGCCGGCCGCGAGGTTGCGGCGGTAGAACGCGTTGGAGAGCTCGGCCGTCGAGAAGCCGGCGTACTGGCGCACGGTCCACGGCTGGTTCACGTACATCGTCGGGTACGGGCCGCGCAGGAACGGCGCGAAGCCCGGCCGGGTGTTCAGGTGGTCGACGTCGGCGATCGCCTCGGAGCCGTACGAGGGCTCGAGGTCGATGCCCTCCGGCGCGGCGAAGCGCAGGTCCTCGACCGGGCGACCGGCGGCCGCGGCGGCGGCGTCCTCGATCGCGGCGGCCGTGACGGGCTCCTGCTCGACGTCGCCGAGGGTGGCCTGCGAGAGGTCCGGGATGCTGCTCATCGCGCGGTCTCCGTCCGGGTGGTGACAGGTCGGTCGAGCGTCTTCAGCGCGTCGCCGAGGATCTCGATCATGTCCACGCCCTGCTTGACGCCGCGGTCGGCGCCGAGCGCCTGGGCCTGCTCGTCGTTCCCGCCGACGAGGTAGACGACCTTCGCGCCCGCGTCGCGCAGCGAGGTGATCGCCGCCTGCAGCGCGTCGTCCTCGGCCTTGGGCCCGCCGGCGACCGCGGCCAGCACGGCGCCGTCGGCCTTGAGGAGCTCGCCCGCGGCGGACGGGTCGTCGAGCGGGTCGGACTGGATCGTGGCGAGCCCGCCGACGCCGAAGAAGTTCTGCGCCCACGTGGCCTGCGCGGCGTGCGCGGCGAGGGGGCCGAGGCCGGCGAGGAAGACGCGCGGGCCGTCGTCGGTGACCTCGGCGCCCTGGACGCCCGAGGCGGTCGCGGGGGAGTCGTCGCCGGGACCGCCGGCGTCCGAGTCGTTGGCGGCGGGGACGTCGGCGGCGTCCGGCTCGCCGCCCGGACCGGCCGGCACCGGCTTCCCGGCAGCCGCGGCGCGCAGCTCCTCGAACGGCTCGGCGTCGCGGCGCGTCGGCAGGCCGGTCGCGTCGAGGTCCGTCACGGGGCCCCAGCCGGCGAGCGTGGCGAGCTCGTCGATCCGGGCGCCCGCCTCGGCGGCGGAGAGCAGGTGCGACAGGAGCTGGTCGCCGTCGGCCTCGTCGACCGACGGGCGGTCCAGGGCGCCGGCGGGCAGGTCGCCGCGTTCGCCGAGGCGATCGTTCTCGGTGCGGACGAACGACGCGCGGTCCACGGGCTCCGGGTGCACCTTGTCGTCGGCCAGCAGCGGGAAGACGTTGACGCCCGTCATCTCGCGCTTCCGGCGCGCGAGCTCACCGCGGCGGCGGTCGGCCTGCTCGGCGAGGTCGGCGGCGAAGGCATCGGCGGTCAGCGCGGCGAGCGCGCCACCGGCGCCCTCGATCTCGGTGACCTTCGACCACGCCTCGCGGGCGAGCGCGTCGGTCAGCGACTCGACGTACCAGGAGCCGCCGGCCGGATCGGCGACGCGGCGCAGCGCCGACTCCTCCTGCAGCACGAGCTGGGTGTTGCGCGCGATGCGGCGGCCCAGGCCACCGGGCGCGGCGGCACCGACCGCGTCGGCGACGACGGCGTCGAACGGCGTGACGGTCAGGCCCTCGGCGCCACCGACCGCGGCCGCGAAGCCGGCGGTCGTCGCGCGCAGCATGTTCGACCAGGGGTCGATGCCGGCGAGCATGCGGTCGCTCGTGCGGGCGGTGAGGAACGATCGGCGGCCCTCCTCGGGGACGCCGGAGAGCTCGAGCACGCGGGCCCAGAGGCGGCGGAAGGCGCGCAGCTTGGCGATCTCGCCGAACTGGTTCGTGCCGACCGTGAGCGTGAACTCGATCTGCGTCGCGGCGCGGGCCGGCTGCAGTCCGGCCTGCTCGGCGGCGCGGAGGTAGGCGACGCCGGTGGTGATCGCGATCGCGAGCTCGCGCACCGGGGTGGCGCCGGCGTTGACGTAGGCGCGGGTGTCGACGGCGAGCGCCCGGACCTGCGGGAACGTCTCGGCGACCTCGGCGGCCAGGCGGCCGGCGGTGGCGATCGCGTCGGCGGGGTCCTGCGGGAGGGCACCCTCGGCGGCGAGCGTGCCGAGCGGGTCGATGCGGAGCGAGCCGATGGCGTCGGCGTCCGCCACGCCGCGGCGGCGCAGCAGGGCGAGCAGGAGCGCGCCGGTGGAGATGGCCTGGGCGCCGCCGTCGACGGCGATCGGGGCGAGCTCGACGAAGACGCCCTCCAGCACGGTCTCGAGGTCGTCGACCGTCGAGATCATCGTGCCGTCGACGCCACGGGTGGCGGCGAACGCGTCGGAGCCGGGGGCGTGGCCGCCGCGCGCGGCGCGGTCGGGGCGCAGCTCGATGGCGGTCGCGCCGCCCTCGAGGTCCTCCATCAGGGCCTTGTTCGCGGCGCGGCGGTCGGGGTGCGCCTGCTGCTGGCGGATCTCCCAGGCGGCCTGGTCCTCGCCCGTGCCGGAGTTCGTGCCCCGGACGAACGGAGCGAGGCCCGGGACGCCGCCCGGATCGCTGGCCAGCGCATCCTCGCGCGTGTAGAGCCAGTTGACCTCGATGCCGTCCTCGGTGCGGGACCGGGTCGGCGTGTCGTCCGGCGCCTTCGCGGCCTTCAGCGCCGCGGCGCGCCACTCGTCGTCGGGAACCGGTGGGAAGTCGGCAGCCAGGGGCTCGGTCATTCGCGGCACTCCATCGAGGGTTGCGACACGGCGTCGCAGACCCGGGACCCTATCCCTCGGCGGTTGCACGATGCACGCCGACTACCACGCCGGGACGACGGCACCCGCGACCGCGCCGCGGTCGACCCCGCAACGGGTGAGGCGCGCCCCCCGGACGGTGGAGATCGGGTCGGCGGGTGCGGCGCGGCCGGGCGGACCCGTCCCCGCCGTGGCGGCGGCACCATCGGGTCCCTGTTCTTCCACGTGGCGCGGCACGGTCCACCGGCCGACGAGCGGGAGCGTCGCGTGCCGGCCGCTCATCGCACCCGCACGGTCCGGCGGACGTCGACCGGCGCGTGGTCGACGCGCAGCCGCAGCCGCAGCCGCGTTGCGCCCATCGGGACCGATGCGTGCGGGGCGACGACCGCGACGGTCCCCCGGCCGCGGAAGGTCCGGGTGGTCGTCCGGCCACCCGCGCGGACCTGGAGCCGCAGCACGCACCGGCCCGCGCAGCGCACGCGGCCGAGGGTCAGCCGGGACCCCGTCCGGGCGGCGACCGCGCGTAGCCGGACCCGCGGCGTCGCCGCGAGCCCCACGGGTGTCCGGGAGAGCGGACCGACGACGACCGCGGGGCCCGCGACCGGGAGCGCCCGGAGCGTCGGGTCGTCCTCGGAGAGCGTCCGCGTGCCGAAGGTCGTCCCGTGGCGCTCGAAGGCGCCGACGTACCACCCGAGCAGCCCGCGGCCGAGTCTCGCGCGGCCCCGGACGGCGGTCGCCAGGTCGTTCACGCTCGCGCGGGAGAGGAGCCGGCACCGCGGCCCGTCCGCGCGCGTCGGGCATGCGCGCAGGCCGGTGGCGACGAGGCCGCCCTGCGGCGCGTCGGGCCAGGTGCCGGGGGTCGCGCGGACGACACCGCCCTCGACGAGCCGGCCCCGGACCGCGGGCGGTACCCCGGCGCGGGCGGGCGGGACGGGGCCGACGAGCAGGCCGAGCGCGACGGTCGGCGACGCCGTCGGCGCGGGGTCCTCCGGCACGGTGCCGAACGGCGGCGGGATCAGCGGCGCGCCGCCGAGGATCGGGTCCGGCCCGTAGTGGTGGTCGACGGCGCCGAAGTACCAGCCGGCGTAGGCCGGGTCGACGGTGAACGGCCCGCCGACCCGGGAGACCGAGCGGCAGTCCGTCGCGTCTGCGGTCCGGCAGGCCCGGACCTCGCCCTGGTCGACGTCGTCGCCCCACCCGCCGCCCCAGGTCCCGGCGACCGGGGTGACGACCTTCCCGATCCGCAGCTCGCCGCCGAGCTGCGGCGGCGTGACGAGCGTCGCCCGGCCCCGCCACGCGGACGAACGCGCGGTGCGTGGCGTGCCGTCGATCGTGGCGGCGACCTCGAACGTCGTCCCCTCCGTGGTCGGCCCGGGCGTCAGGATCCGCTCGGTGCCGATCACCGGACCGCACTCCGGGTCGCACGCCCGCCACGTCACCGGCGCGTCGCGCTGCTCGGTGGTCGCGACCAGCACCGGATCGCCCGACCGGTCGAGCTGCCGCTGGAGCACCGCGACGCCGTAGCCCGGGGGCGGTGGAAGGGGGATAGCGGGGGCGGCCGACGCGGACGTGGTCGCGAGGGCGAGGGCTGCGACCCCGGAGGTCACGGCGACGACGACCCTGGCGGCCAGGGCGGTGCTCCCGACGGGGGCGACGGTCGCGGCGGCCGATGAGCGCATGTCCGCCACGGTACGGCGTCCGCGGGCGGTCGGCGAGCGGCGGTGCGCCCGCCCGCCACACGCACCCGCCGACGTGGCGCGCTCCCGCTCATCCGGGGCGGTCGCCGCCGACCGGGGTACCGTGTTCGCGTCGTGACCGAGCACCGCCCCCAGGCCGCGGCCGCCACCTCGTCGTGACCGACCACCCGTCGCCGGCCGACCCGGCGGACGTCCTGCCGGGTGGCTCGGCCGCGGACACGACCGCGGATCCGACGACCGCCGCGCCCTCGAGGTGGTCCCGCGTGAAGGCGTGGATGGGGCGCCACCAGAAGGGGATCGTCGTCGGTGGGTCGCTCCTGACCGCCGGGATCATCCTGGCGCTCCTGTGGAGCCGGCGGCACGAGTTCGCGACGGCGATCACCGACGCGTCCCCCGAGGTCCTCATCGCCGCGTCCCTGCTCCAGGTCCTGGGCCTCGTCGGGCGCAGCGAGTCGTGGCACCAGGCGGTGCGCGGCGCCGGCGCGCTGGTGTCGCGGCGCGTGCTGTTCCGGGCGTCGGCGATGCAGGTGCTGGGCTCGATCATCAACGGGCAGCTCGGGGTGGCGATGCGGATCGCCGCCCTGCGCCGATCGGCCCCGGAGGTGACGCCGAAGATCCCGACGCTCGTCGCCGCGGAGTTCCCGATCGTCGCGGTGGAGCTGATGTTCGCGGCGCTCGCGTCGTTCACCCTCGTCGGCCCGCTCGGCATCCCGTGGTGGTCGCCGCTGGCCGCGTTCGCGCTCGCCGCGCTCCTGGGCTGGTGGATGCAACGCCTGTCGCACAAGTCCACCCACGACCTCTGGGCCGGGCTGACCGTGCTGCGTCAACCCCGCGGCGCGGCGCTCCTGACCGGCGCCCTCTTCGCGTCGATCATGTGCCAGGTCCTCCGCAACTGGATGCTGCTGCGCGCGGTCGGCGTCGACGCGTCGATCTGGGACGGCGCGGCGGTACTGATCGCCGTCGCCACCCTCGCGCAGCTCCCGACCGGACCCGCCGCCGGTGCCGCGGCCGCCGTCCTGATCCTCGGCAGCGACGGCGTCGCCGCCGCCGCGGCCGCAGGCGTCCTGACCACGGTGACGGGCACCATCGGCGGCCTGATCTTCGCCGCCTGGTCCGGCGCCGACCAGCTGTGGGCCCACCGCCGCTCGCGACGGACCGGGCTGCCGGGGCCGCCGGGGGCCGGGACGGCGTAGGGCGGGCCCACCGACGGTCCCGAGGTCGGGCCACCAGGCTGCCCGGGGTTCGACGTCGGTTCGTCGCGTCGGGCGTGACGGAGGACCATCGGCGTGGGATGGGCCTGGGGGTCGGGTGCGGTTCGTCACGTGGGGCGTGACATCGGACCATCGGCGTGGGATGGGCCTGGGGGTCGGGTGCGGTTCGTCGCGTGGGGCGTGACGTCGGACCATCGACGTGGCGTGGGCCGGAGGTCGGGAGCGGTTTGTTGCGCAGGGCGCGACATCGGACCATCGGCGTGGGATGGGCCTGGGGGTCGGGTGCGGTTTGTCGCGTGCCGTGCCATGGAAGGCCGTCCGCCGCCCACCCACGCCGCGCCTCAGCAGCCGCGCCCGCGCCGCCCGCGCACCGAGATCACGCTCACGCCGTCCCGGACCCGGGCGGCGAACCGCGTCGATCGCGGGTAGCCGGGCGCTCGCCGTCCCTCCTGGACGAGGCACGCCACCTGGTTCCCGACGGTCGCCGACGACACGACCTTCCGTCCGCGGACGAAGGCCGGGACGTGGATCGCGTCCCGCTGGCCGAACACCCCCTCGCCGTCCGGCCACGACGCCCCGGTGTCCTCCTCGGCGCTCGCACGGGCGGAGTAGTCGGGCAGCACGGACACGCGGTCCCACTCGCGCGCGACGACCCCGAGGTCGAACGGCCGGCCCTTCGCCGCGGCGCGCCGGGCCGCGGGGCTCGAACTGATCGTCCTGGTCGGCACCCCCGAGGTCGCGGAGACCCGAGACGGCGGCGACCGCTGCGAGGCCGATGGCGGCGACGGCGGCGAGGGCGACGACCGCGATCACCGCCCCGGCGGCCCGCCGATCCTGGGGCGCTGCGCCACGGGAGAGGACGTCGAAGGCTCAGACCGCCCAGTTGAGGTCGAGCGCCACGACGGATCCGGTCGGGAGCCGGACGCGCAGCTTCGTGTAGAAGAGCCGCCCGCCGTCGGTCTTGATCGTCGTCGCGGTGACCGTCACCTTCACGCGCGTCCGCGACGTCCTCTGGCCCTTCACGACCGCGGCCGTGCCGGTGCCCGTCGCCCTCGACGTGCCCCAGCGCTTCCACGTCATCCCGCGCAGGTCGAAGCCCGTGCCGGACTGCTGCGGCCGGAACGTCTCGATCGGGACGCGACCCCGGACGAGGCAGCGGCTCGGCTTCCGGCGTTGGACCATCAGGACCATGGCGCCGTCGTTCGGGTAGCAGCCGAGCGTCGTCCGGCTCTTCGCGTCGCTCGGGGCGGAGGACGGGGTGCACGCGGCCAGGTCGGCGCCGACGTCGTTCGGGACGGCGGCGTCGGCGCACGACTCCAGCGCCTCGGGCCGGCCCGGGATCACCGGCAGCCACGGCCCCAGCGTCCCCGCGGCGCTGCGGGCGACCACGAACCCGCTGCCGGCCGGCGCGCACCCGGCGGGCAGCGGGTCGATCGGCTGGATCCGCACGTACGCGGCGCCGTCGCCGGAGGCGGTCGACACGAGGTACGCCGAGCAGCGCGGACCGACGGCGGGCGCGGCCCCGAGGTCGCGGTTGACCGCGGCCTCCTCGGCCGCGGTGGCGGGGCGGTTGGCCTGCGCGGCCGGCGCGGCGGCGAGGAGGACGAGGCCGGCGCCGAGCACGCCGAGGGACAGCCTGGGACGGGACATGGACGCAGCCTAGACCGGGCGGGCCTGCGCGGTGACCGGTGTCGTGACCGGCAGCCCCGGCTCGAACCGCACCGCCGGCACCCCGCCCGGACCGTCGTGGGTGACCACCGCGCGGACCCGATAGACGTCGGCGATCAGCTCGGGCGTCAGGACCTCGGTCGGCGTGCCCGTGGCGACGACCCGGCCGGCGGCGAGGACGACGAGGTGGTCGCAGAACATCGCCGCGAGGTTCAGGTCGTGGAGCGCCACCACCGACGTCACCGGCAGCCGGCGGACGAGGGCGAGGAGCTCGAGCTGGTGGTGGACGTCGAGGTGGTTGGTCGGCTCGTCGAGCAGGAGCTCCTGCGGCTCTTGGGCGAGCGCGCGGGCGATGTGGACGCGCTGCCGCTCGCCCCCGGAGAGCGTGTGCCACGACCGCTCCTCCGCGCCGGTCAGCCCGGTCCGCTCGAGCGCGAGCGTCACGGCCTCGCGGTCGCCGGTGCCCTCGGGCCCCCACGCCGTGCGGTGCGGGATCCGGCCCAGGCGGACGACGTCGAGCACCCGCAGGTCGACCTCGGTGGTCGCGTGCTGCTCGACGACGGCGACCCGGCGGGCGACCTCGCGACGGCGCAGTGTCCCGAGGTCCCGGCCGTCGAGCAGGACCGACCCCGAGGATGGACGCCGCACGCCGGCGAGCAGCCGCAGCAGCGACGACTTGCCCGAGCCGTTCGGCCCGAGCAGCCCGAGCGTCGCGCCCGGCCGGACGTCGAGCGTCACGCCGTCGACGATCGTCCTCCCGCCGACGCCCCACGAGACGTCGCGGGCCTGGAGGCTCATGCCCGGGTCCCGTTCCGGCGCCGGGGCACATCGGCGACGGGCGTCGCGGTGGCACGCCCGGCACGACGTGCCGGCCGCGTGGACGTGAGGGTTGGCACCTTCGCCACGCCTACGGTGGCGAACGTACCAACCCTCCGTCCGATCGCCCGCGGGGCCCCGGCCGTTCCGCCGGCCCCGCCCGTCACGCCGGCCCCTTCCGCCGGTAGAGGATCACCGCGAACGCCGGCACGCCGACCAGTGCCGTGACGACGCCGACCGGCAGCTCCTGCGGGTCGAAGACGGTGCGCGCGACGGTGTCGACCCAGACGAGGAAGATCGCGCCGATCAACGCCGTGGTCGGCAGCAGCACGCGGTGCCCGGGGCCGACGACCGCGCGGGCGGCGTGGGGGAGGACCAGGCCGACGAAGCCGATCGCCCCGGCCGCGCTGACGAGCGTCGCGGTGATTAGCGCGGTGACGACGAGCAGCAGCAGGCGGATCCAGCGGACCGGGATCCCCAGCGACGCGGCGGCGTCCTCCCCGAACGCGAACGCGTCGAGCGCCGGGGCGACCGCCAGGCAGACCACGAGGCCGACCAGGCAGACCGCGCCGCACAGGGCGACGTCGTTCCAGCCCGCCCCTCCGAGCGACCCGAGCAGCCAGAAGAGGACGCCGCGGGTCTGCTCGGCGTCGGCGGACGAGGTGACGATGAACGACGTGAGCGCCGAGAACAGCTGCGTCGCCGCGACGCCCGCGAGCACGACGCGGTCGGGCGTCGACCCGGCGCCGGCGGCCAGCAGCAGGACGACCGTGAACGCGACGACCGCCCCGATGAACGCGCCCCCGGACAGTCCGACGATCCCGCCGCCGATGCCGAGCACGACGACGAGCACCGCACCGGTCGACGCCCCCGACGAGATGCCGAGGACGAACGGATCGGCGAGCGGGTTGCGCAGCAGCGACTGCATGATCGCGCCGCAGATCGCCAGACCGGCACCGCAGATCGCGGCCAGCAGGGTCCGCGGCAGGCGCAGGTCCCAGACGATCCCGTCGCGGATCCGCGTGACCCCGGCGTCGCCCAGACCGAGGTGCTGGCCGACGATCCCGAACACGTCGCTCACGGCGAGGTCGGCCGGGCCGATCGTGATGGCGATCGCGATCGACAGGACGAGCACGCCGATGCCGACGGCCGCCAGGGCCGAGCCGGTCAGGCGCCGGCGGGCGCGGCGGGCCGGACCCGCACCTGCGCCGCCGGGTCCCGCCCCGCCGCCCGGCGCCGGGCCGTCTCCCGGTCCCGACCCGGGGACCGGCACCGGGCGGACGCCATCGCCGATCCCGCGATCCCCCGCTGCGACCGCCTCGCTCAGCGGACCAGCCCCAGCTTCCGGATGCCGGCCGAGACCTTCTCGGCGCCGTCGACGGTGCGGATCGACGGGTTCATGTCGGCGCCGTTCAGGATCACGTAGCGCCTCTTCCGCACCGCGGTGAGGCGCTTCGTGACCGGATCGCTCTCGAGGAACCGGATCTTGTCGGCGAGCTTGTCACCCGTCTGGGACTTCCGCTGGAGGTCGCCGAGGACGAGGACCGTCGGGTCGCGGTCCAGCACGGTCTCCCAGCCGACCTGCGGGAACTCGTCCTTCGTGTCGGCGAAGACGTTCCGCACGCCCGCGGTGCGCGAGATGATCCCCGACGAGCCGCAGCAGCCGGCGACGTACGGCGACTCGGTGTTCGCGAACCAGTAGGCGATCGAGATCTCCTCCGGGTCACGCGACGCGTTGGCGGCGCGGACCTTCTCGAGGCGCCGCTCGAGGTCGGCGACGAGCGCCTCGCCCTTCGGCCGCACGTCGAAGATCTGCGCCAGCTGGCGGATCTCGGTGGAGATCGTGGAGAGCTGCAGCGGCTTGCTGCGGGGCCCGTCGCCGCTCTCGTCGTCGCGGTTCTCGCAGTGCGACGGCGCCAGGTAGGTCGGGACGCCGAGCTTCGCGAAGCGGTCGCGGCGGTCCGGGTCGTCGCCGTTCAGCGCGTAGGCGAACGACGCCGACACGAGGTCCGGCTCGGTCTTCAGGATGCGCTCGTACGACACCGCGTCGTCGCCGAGACGCGGCACCTTCGCGTTCGCCGCGGCGAGGTTCGGCCGGATCCTGTCGGTCCACGTCGCGGTGCCCACCATGCGGTCGGCCAGGCCGAGCGACAGGAGGATCTCGGTCGACCCCTGGTTGACGGAGACGGCGCGCCCCGGCGCGGCCTTCACGGTCACGTCGCGGCCGCAGTTGTTGCGCAGGGTGAGCGGGTAGGTCGTGCGCTCGGCGCCGCCGGACGCGCCCGCGGTGTCGGTGGCGGCGAGCGCGCCGGTCGTCGACGGCCCGTCGTCCGACCCGCAGGCCGTCAGTCCGAGGGCGACCACGGACGCGACGACGAGGGGCAGGACCCGAAGGGAGCTCATCGGCGCCCCAGCACGACGTGGTCGTCGAGCAGCTGCCAGACGCTGCCGACCGTGGTGAACCCCGCCTGCGCGAGCGCGGCGAGGTGCAGGTCGACCGCGGTGGGCGGGTTCGGCGGCCGGTCGGCGAACCGGCGCTCGCGCTCCTGCGCCAGGGCGTCGACGCCCGGCAGAACGCGGACCTCGTCCCACCAGGCGTCCCACGTCGGGGCGCCGGCGGCGAAGGCCGCGCGCTGGGTGGCCTCGTCGTGCGCCTCGGCGATCCGTCGCAGCTCGGGGTGGCGGTCGTCGAAGCGGAAGTGGTCGGCGTTCAGCAGCACGCCGCCGTCGGCGAGCAGGTCGTGCGCCTCGCGGTAGACGCGCAGCAGCTCGTCCGCGCGCAGCCAGTGCAGCGCGGTGCTCGAGACGACGGCGTGGGGCCGGGCGCCGTTCAGCGCGTCCGCCAGCCGGGCCGACCAGCCGGGCACGGCGAGGTCGACGTCGACGAGCGTCAGGCGGCCGCCGGCGTCGCCCAGCACGCCGTGGGCGACGTGCAGCAGCAGCGGGTCGAGATCGACGCCGATCACCCGCGCGCCGGGGAAGCGGTCGAGCATCCGGGCCGACAGCGACCCCGGCCCGCAGGCGAGGTCGACGACGAGCGGCTCCTCTCCGACGGTCAGCCCGAGGACGTCGAGCAGCGCGTCGAAGCGCGCCTCACGCCCCGCGATGTACGCGGCCTGCTGGGCGTCCCAGCGGTCGAGGATCGCCGGGTCGATCGTGGCGGCCGGGGTGTCGGTGCCCGTGGAGGTGCGGCCGTCCGGCGTTCCCGTCGGGGACGACGCACCGGCCCGTGCGGACTGCGCGCTCATCCCGCCAGCCCCAGCTTCCGCAGCCCGGCCGCGATCTTCTCCGTCGCGTCGACGTTGCGGATGGACTGGTCCATCTCGGAGCCCGTGACGATGACGTAGCGCTTCTTCCGCACCGCCGTGAGGCGCCGGGCGACCGGGTTCTTCTCGAGGAACGCGATCTTCGCCTTCGCGCTGTCGCCGTCGTCGCCGCGGGTCAGGTCAGCGAGGACGAGGACGGTCGGGTCGCGCTCGAGGATGGTCTCCCAGCCGACGGTCGGGAACAGCTGCTTGGAGTCCCCGAACGCGTTCTTCGCGCCGAGCTCGCGGGTGACGATCCCGGCCGCGCCGCAGCAGCCCGCGAAGTACGGGGTCTTCGTGTTCGCGTACCACCAGCCGAGCGAGACGTCCTTCGCGGAGACGCCGCCGGTGGCCTTCGCCATGCGCGCCTTCAGCGTGTCGATCAGCGTCGTGCCGCGGGACTGGACGTCGAAGATGCGCGCCATGTCGCGGATCTCGGCGTAGGTGTCCTCCATCGTCTGCGGCCGCGACTGCGTCGACTCCTGGCCCTTGCACTCCGCGACGGACTGGTACGTCGGCACGCCGAGCTTCTCGAAGCGGTCGCGCGAGGCGATGCCCTCGGCGGAGAACGTGTAGTCGAACGTCGAGTAGACGAGGTCGGGCTCGGTCTTCAGGACGCGCTCGAACGACGGGAAGTCGTCGGCCAGGCGCGGGACCCGTGCGTTGGCCTTCGCGAGGCTCGGGAGGACCGGGTCGCTCCACGACGCGGTGCCGGCCATCGAGCCCTGAACGCCGAGCGACAGCAGCGTCTCGATCGCCGGCTGGGCGACGGCGACGGCGCGCTTCGGCGCGGCGTCGAACGTCTCCTTCCGGCCGCAGTTGACGACGGTCAGCGGGTAGGTCGTGCGGGGGCCGGAGGCGGCGCTCGTGCCGGTCGACGCGGTGGTCGCGTCGTCGTCCGACGAGCCGCAGGCGGCGAGGACGAGCGCGCTGGTCGCGGCGACGGCGAGGGCGCTCGCCCGGCGGAGCGGTGAGCGACGGTCGACACGGGTCGACGCGGGAACGACGGTGCGTGGTGTCACGCGGTGGTCCTTCGATCAGAGGGCCCGTTCGCGGGGTCCGGTTGGCGATCCGGCCGGCGACGTGCGGAGCACGCCGGGGGCCGCGAGCCGGCAGGTCTTCGGACTCGGGTTCGTCCGGGCGGGGCGCCTTCCCGGATCCGTGGATCCAGTGGCATGGTGCCCCGCCCGTCCCCCTCACCGCTGCGCGTCAGTTCCGGTCTTCCACCGGATTCCCTGACCCACGATCGTGGGTACGACCAGCTCGCGGCGGCACGATACCGGACGGCATTCGCGGGGCACCCGGGCACCGGCGCCGATCACCGGGGCGCCGCGCCGCGTGGCAGGGGCGTCGACCGCCGGCCCGGCGCTACAGCAGCGATCGGGGCAGGACCGGCTCGCCCCGCCGACGCCGCACGACCGCGAGCACGATCACGACGACGAGCGCGACGACGGTCAGGGATGCGAAGTCCTCGACGTCGGTGAGCACGCTCAGGGCCATGCCACCGATCCCGAACCAGATCGCGACCTCCTGCCCGCGTTCCAGCGGACCGACGGACGACCTCGTTCCGCGCTCGCGGTAGACCCGCACCAGGTTCAGGGCGATCCCGAGGAGGACGGCGACCGCGGCGACCTGGAAGACGACGCCGGACACGGAGGCGGTCGGGAGCATGGGCGACCGGTGCCCGGGCGGCGGCAGGAGGGGCCCCCGGCGGTCGACGAACCACCCGGATGTCGGGGTGACGGAGGACGCTCCACGTCACGCACCGGACGGCACACGTCGCCTACCGTCGGAGGATGCAACGCGCGCTCGTCCTCGGTGCCGGTGGCCTCGCGGCCATCGCCTGGGAGACCGGACTGCTCGCGGGGCTGCGCGCGCACGGCGTCGATCTGACCGGCGCGGACCTCGTCGTCGGGACCTCCGCCGGATCGACCGTCGCGGCGCAGCTCGGCGGACTGCGCGACCTCGACGAGCTCGTCGCCGCCCAGCTGGACCCCGCGACGAGCGAGCTGACACCCGACCGCGACCCCGCACGGATCGCCGAGCGCGCGGCGATCTGGGAGACCCTCGCGGACACCGGCGGCGACCCCCTTCCGGCCCGCCGCCGGATGGGCGAGATCGCGCTGGCCACGCCGACCGTCGACGAGGCCACGCGCCGGGCGGTGATCGTCGCCCGCCTCGCCGGCGTCGACTGGCCGACCCGCCCGCTGCTGGTCCCGGCGGTCGACGCGGTCACGGGCGAGCGCGTCGTCCTCGACCGCGACTCGGGTGTCCCCCTGGTCGACGCCGTCGCGGCGAGCTGCGCGGTCCCCGGCATGTGGCCGCCGGTGACGATCGGCGAGCGCCGCTACGTCGACGGCGGCGTCCACTCGGGGACGAACGTGGACCTCGCGCTCGCGGCCGACCTCGTCGTCGTGCTGCAGGCCGGCGACGCGCGGCCCGACGACGCCGGCGCGGCCGACGCGCTGCCCGCCGGCGACCGCCGGCGACTCCTGGTGCTGAGGCCCGACGACGCGTTCGTCGCGGCCCGCGGCGAGGACCCGCTGGACCCGGCCGTGCGACCGGGGTGCGTCCGGGCCGGGCTGGCGCAGGCCGCCCGGGTGGCCCCCAGGGTGCGGACACGCTGGGACGCGGTGGCTGCGGCACGACGCTGATCGCGCGGGCCGCCCGGTCCTAGAAGGCGGTGTCCTTCAGGAGCCCCAGGACGCTGGCCGCGGGGTAGCCGACGATCGCGAAGACGATCGCCCCGGTGGTGATCGCGACGTAGTCGGCCGTGAGTCGGCCCGGCTCGGGGCGACCGGGCCGCGCGGCCAGCCGGACGCCGACGTGGCAGGCGACGACGACGGCCGCGAGCGCCACGACGGCGAGGCCCCAGGTGCTCGCGCTCTGGCCGGGCGAGGCCGCGACGAGGACCGCGAGGAAGGCCGCGCCCCCGGCCAGCGCGCCGGCGACCCGGACCCGGCCGACGGAGCGCCGTGCGAGCCGGGCCTTCCAGGCCTCCAGCTCGCGGTCCTCGGCGGCCTGGGCAGCGGCGGCGCCCGCGGTCGGCGTGCTCGGTGCGGTCACGCCCGAAGCGTACGGGAGGCCGGGTGGCGGGATCGGGGACTCTCCGTCCCGGGCCGCCCCGCGGTCCGTCCGTGCGGCGGGCACGCACGGGCCTCCGCGTGACCACCGTCACGTACTCCGTCACGGTCGATCCCCCCGTCCACCGGGTAGCAGCGACCCATGAGCACCACTGCCAGCGCCTACGGCGCCACGTCCGTCTCCGAGCCCCTCGAGGCGCTCACCATCGAGCGCCGCGACCTCGGTCCGAAGGACGTCCACATCGACATCAAGTTCTGCGGGATCTGCCACTCCGACATCCACTTCGCCCGCGGCGAGTGGGGCGACATCGAGTATCCGCTCGTGCCGGGCCACGAGATCGCGGGCATCGTCGAGGCCGTCGGCGACGAGGTCACGACGTTCCGGGTCGGCGACCGCGTCGGCGTCGGCTGCCTCGTGAACTCCTGCGGCGAGTGCTCGAGCTGTGAGCGCGGCGAGGAGCAGTACTGCATCCCCGGCTCCACGCAGACCTACGGCATGAAGGACGCCGACGGCACGACGACCCAGGGCGGCTACTCGAGCGACGTCGTGGTCGTCGAGGACTTCGTCCTGCGGATCCCCGACGGCCTCGAGCTCGACCAGGCCGCGCCGCTCCTCTGCGCCGGCATCACGACGTACTCGCCGCTGCACCACTGGGAGGCCGGGCCCGGCAAGAGGATCGCGGTCGTCGGCTTCGGCGGGCTCGGCCACATGGCCGTCAAGCTCGCCCACGCCATGGGCGCCGAGGTCACCGTCCTCTCGCAGACGCTGAGCAAGGAGGAGGACGGCAAGCGCCTGGGCGCCGACCACTACTACGCCACGCAGGACGACGCGACGTTCGAGGAGCTCCAGGGGCGCTTCGACCTCATCATCAACACCGTCAGCGCGAAGCTCGAGATCGACCGGTTCCTCGGGCTGCTCACGATCGACGGGACGCTCGTCAACGTCGGCGCGCCGCCGGAGCCGCTCCCGGTCTCCGCGTTCAACCTGATCTTCGGGCGCAAGTCGTTCGCGGGCTCCGCGATCGGCGGCATCCGTGAGACCCAGGAGATGCTCGACTTCTGCGCCGAGAAGGGCATCGCGCCGGAGATCGAGACGATCGGCGTCGACGACATCAACGACGCCTGGGAGCGCGTCCTGAAGTCCGACGTCCGCTACCGCTTCGTGATCGACAACTCGACGCTGGCCGAGGTGTAGGTCGGAGGGCCCCCGGCGCTCGTCGACCGCCCGTCGATCGGCGACGCCGGGCGGCCTGCCTGCGCGCCATCGGCACGACCGGCAGCGACGCTCGCCCGACGGACGCCCCGGCGGTACCGTCGCCGGATGACCGCCGACGCCCCGGCCGGCCTCCGCGCCCGGCTGCTGATCGACTGCCCCGACCGTCCCGGGATCGTCGCCGCGGTCTCGGGGCTGCTCGCGCGGCACGGCGGGAACATCGTCGAGTCCGACCAGCACTCGACCGGGGTCCCGGACGGCCACTTCTTCATGCGGATGGTGCTCGACCTCGACCCGGGGCCGACGGAGACGCCGGAGGCCGCCGCCGACCGCCTGCGCGCGTCGTTCACCGCCGAGGTCGCCGGGCGGTTCGGCATGCGCTGGCGCCTGACGCTCCTGAGCGACCGCCCGCGGATCGCCGTCCTCGCCTCGCGCGAGCCGCACTGCCTGACGGAGATCCTCTGGCGCTGGCAGCGCGACGAGCTGGGCGGGGCGGACATCGCGTTCGTCGCCTCCAACCACCCCGACCACCGGGATCTCGTCGAGCGCTTCGGCCTGACCTACCACCACGTCCCCGCGACCCGGGAGAACCGCGCCGAGGCCGAGGACCGCCTGATCGAGCTGCTCTCCGGCCGGTGCGAGCTCGTGGTGCTCGCCCGCTACATGCAGATCCTCACCGGCGACTTCCTCGGGCGTGTGGGCGTGCCCGTGATCAACATCCACCACTCGTTCCTGCCGGCCTTCGCGGGTGCGGAGCCCTACCGGCGGGCGGCCGAGCGCGGCGTGAAGATCGTCGGCGCGACCGCCCACTACGTCACCGAGGAGCTCGACGCCGGTCCGATCATCGAGCAGGACGTCGTCCGCGTCGACCACCGCTCCTCGATCCCCGACATGGTCCGCCTGGGCGCCGACGTCGAGCGCATGGTCCTCGGCCGCGCGGTCCGCTGGCACGCCGAGGAGCGCGTCATCGAGCACGGCGGCAAGACCGTCGTGTTCTGAGGCCCGCCGACGCGGCTGACGGACGAGACGCGGCCGTCGGGCGCCCGCGGCGGTCGACGACCGGGGGTCCGTACGTGGGTCGTCGCGGGCCGCGGCGGGTCAGCCTGCGAGCTCGGCGAGCCCGAACGCGAACCCGGGCAGCAGCGGCGACTCGAGCGTCCCGCCGGCCGCGACCTCGAGGGTTCTCCGCCCGCCGTCCTGCGCCCGGACGATCGTCGCGCCCGTCGGGTCCGTCCGCACGAGCCAGACCTCGCGGGCCCCGGCGGCGAGGTAGCGGTCGAGCTTGACCTCGGCGTCGTAGCGGGCGGTGCTGGGCGAGGCGACCTCGACGACCAGGTCGCCGGCCGGCCACGGACGCTCGCGGTCCGACGGCAGCCCGCGGTCGGCGGCGTACCACTGCAGGTCGGGGCCGAAGATCGTGTCCGGCCCGATGTCGGTGTCGATCGGGAGCAGCACCTGCCCGCGGTCGGGTGCCGCACGCGACCAGAACACCAGGGCCGTGAGGATGTTCACGACGGCCTTCTGGTGCACCGGCAGCGGGTCGTTCATCGTGACGAGCTCACCGTCGAGCAGCTCGAACCGGACCCCGGGCGGCGACTCGGGAAGGGCGAGGTACTCCTCCCGGGTGAAGCGGGCGGCGATCGTCATCGTGCTGGTCATCGTAGGCGCGGGGTCGGGGACTGTCCACGCGCCGATCGTGGCCCGGGCGGACGTGCCGGGACCAGGGGCGAACGGTGCCGAAAGCGTGACGAGGGCGTGCCGGGGGAGGGGAGGACCGGCCGTGGGTGCGGATGACCGGCCGTGGGTGCGGATGACCGGCCGTGGGTGCGGATGACCGGCCGTGGGTGCGGATGACGTGCCCCCCCCCGCGCACCGAGACGCGGCCCGCCGTCGCCGACCGCCTCGACGAACGCTGAAAGGCACGCCAGGTCGGGGACGGACGTGCGCCCGGCGTTCGTTGATGCGCTCCCGGCGCAGGAAGGCACGCCACCTCGTGGCACGGACCGCGCCGGCGTTCGTTCCTGCGCTGTGACCGCAGGAACGAACGCCGGCCCACCGCCGACCCGGGCGTGGCGCGCTTTCCTGCGCTCGCCGCTCGCCGCTCGCCGCTCGCCGCTCGCCGCTCGCCGCTCGCCGCCCTCGGCCGATCGGCCCGGAGTGGTCGTCGTGGCGCGTTCCCGCGCCTAGACTGGCTCGAGGATGGCCGACCACACCCTCGCCGGCAAGATCGGCCGCGTCACCGGACCCGTCCGGACCGGGCGGCTCGGCGAGGTCATGCTCGCCGTCGGCGACCGCGTCGAGGCGTACTACGCCGTCGCGTACGACGGCGAGGAGTCCATCGAGCGCGGCGCCGAGTGCGTCGTCGTCGAACCCCACCCGCAGCTCTCCCGCACCGTGCTCGTCACGGCGTACCCCGGCTCGCCCTGAGCCCCGACCACCAGGAACCGTCCCATGCCCGTCCTCGCGTCCGTCCCCGTCTGGGTCTATCCCGTCGCCGCCCTGGCGATCCTCGTCGTCCTCGGCGTGATCCTGGCGTTCTCCGTCTACCAGGTGCCCAAGGGCAACGAGGCGCTGATCATCACCGGCGCGGGCTCGAAGGGCGACAACCAGCCGAAGTCCGACGACCCGAACGCCCCGGTCGTCGAGGCGACGATGAACTTCAAGGTCGTCACCTCCGGCGGCTCGATCGTGATCCCCGTGCTGCAGCGCGCGCAGCGGCTGTCGCTCGAGTCGCGCACCGTCGACCTCGGCGAGAACAACGCGGGCCTGCACTGCGTCTCCAAGCAGGCGATCCCCGTCGAGGTCGAGGCCGTGATGGCGTTCAAGGTCGGCAACGACCGCGCGTCGATCGCCAACGCCGTGACCCGCTTCCAGGACACGCCCGACGACGTCATCAAGCGCACGATCAAGGACATCGCCCACGGTCATCTGCGCACCGTGGTCGGCGGGCTGACGGTCGAGGCCCTGATCGCCGACCGCAACGCCCTGACCGACGAGGTCCGCGACGCCACCGCGGTCGAGATGCAGAAGCTCGGGCTCGTCATCGACTCCTTCCAGGTCAAGGACATCCGCGACCCGCAGGGCTCGCAGGAGGGCTACATCCGGAACCTCGGCAAGCCGCAGGCCGCCGCCGTCGCCGCGGCCGCCCGCATCGCCGCCGCCGAGCGCGAGCAGGAGGCCGCGGAGCGCGAGGCCGCTGCCGCCGCGAAGGCCGCGGAGGCCAAGCGCGACTCCGACGTCCGCCGTGCCGCCGCGCAGGCCGAGACCGACCGGGCGCAGCAGGAGGCCGCGCAGGCCGGCCCGCTGGCCGAGGCGAAGGCCCGTCAGGCCGTCGTCGAGGCCGACACCCGCGCCGCCGAGCTCGAGGCGAACCTCGAGGAGCAGCGACTGCAGACGACCGTCCGCAAGCCCGCCGACGCCCGGGCGTACGAGCAGGTCACGAACGCCAACGCCGCCCGCGAGGCGTCGATCGCCGCCGCCGAGGCCGAGGCGCAGAAGACCCGGCTGGACGCCAACGTCCGTGCGGAGGCCACGAAGCTCGATGCCTCCGCCCGCGCCGAGGCGACGAAGCTCGACGCGTCCGCCCGCGCCGAGGCGACCCAGAAGAACGGCATCGCCGACGCCGAGGCGACGAAGGCCCGGCTGCTCGCCGAGGCCGAGGGCACCAGGGAGAAGGGCCTCGCCGAGGCCGCGGGCATCGAGGCCCGACAGAAGGCGCTCGCCGAGAACGCCGAGGGGGTCGTCGCCCAGCAGATCGCGGAGCAGCTGCCGGCGATCGTCTCCGCCGCCGCACGCCAGTACGAGAACGTCGGCAGCCTCACCGTCCTCGACGGCGCCGAGGGCCTGAACCGCGGGCTGCTCTCCACGGTCGGCGTCGCCTCGGCGATCATGCCGATCGCGAAGAGCCTCTTCGAGGCGACGAACGACGTCGCGAAGGCCGTCGTGACCGACCAGCCGGCGGAGCGGCGCGCCGCTCCGCCGAAGCCCGCCGCCGAGCCGAAGGGCTTCCGGACGACCGCGCCGGCGCGCCCGAAGGACGGGCCGGAGAAGGACTGACCACCACCGGTCCGGAACGGTCGTCCCATTTCGGGGCGGACCGCGGGTACGGTGCCCGCATGAGCACGGACACGACCGAGGTCGACACCTACCTGAAGGTCATCGCGGGCGTGCGGATCGCCTACGGCGTCGCGTCGTTCGCGGCGCCGGCGGTCGCGATCGCGCTCGTCGGCGTGAAGTCGACCGAGGACTCGCGCCAGACGAACTACTTCCTGGGCAGCCGCGACATCGCCCTCGGGATCCACGCCCTGGTGGCGATCCGGAACGGCACGCAGAGGGACGCCGTCCTCGTCAACCAGCTCTGCGAGGTCGTCGACAGCGTGATCGCCGCGCAGGACATCGCCCGGCGCGGCAGGGTCACGGCGGCGGGGGCGTTCGCGGTCGTGTTCAACGTCTCGCAACACGCCGCCTGGATCAGGTCGCGGCTGCTGTTGAAGGGCTGACGCGAGAGTCCTGGACCGCGGGGCGGCGGGTGCGCGACGGTCGCGTCCCGCCGGCGCGGGGCGCGACGCCGTCGTCCAGCGGGCCTTCGGGCCCTACCGCACCCGCAGCGACGCGCCGACGGCGGCCGAGCGGTTGCCGGCGGCGTCGGTCGCGCGGAGGCTGACGCGGTAGCGACCGCGGGCCGGGCGGCGCTTCAGCAGCGTGATCGTGCGGGTCCCCTTCGCGAGCTGCCGCGTCACCACGGTCGAGCTCCCGCCGCGGCGGGTGAGGGTGGCGCGGACGGTGGCGGCCTCGTCGAGCTTCAGGCGAACCGTCATCACCCGGCGGGTGCGGCCCAGCCGCACGCGGGTGACCTTCGGCGCCCGGCGGTCTCCCGCCGCCCCGCCGGCCAGGGCGTCCAGGTGGCTCTTCAGCGCCGTGCCGTTCGGGGCGTTCGGCGTGCCCTCGACGTCCTTGATCAGGGCGAGACCGGAGCAGGCCGGGTTCGCCTGCTCGTCCGGCTGGAGCACGACCCACTGCCACGCGACGTACCCGACCCCGTGCGCGTCGGCCCACGACATGTACCGGCGGTCGTGGTCCTCCTTGCAGTCGGTCTCGCCGAACTCGCCGGTGACCACCGGGACCTTCGCGGCGACCGGGGCGATCTCGGCGTCCCAGCACGCCTGGGTGTTGCAGCGCTGGCCGCCGTAGTTGTGGAAGGCGGCGACGAGCTGGTCGTCGTCGGGCCGGTGGTCGAGCCAGCCGCGGAGGTCGTTCGCGTAGTCGAGACCGCCCAGGAGGATCGGCTGGCGCGCGCCGGCGGCACGGATCGCGCCGACGAGCGGCTGCATCCCGACGATCAGGAACGTCCGCTTGTCGAACGCCTGGGCGTTCTCGTTCTGCCGCGCGCCGGGGCAGCCGCCGTCACGCCAGCAGCCCCAGTCCAGCGTGAGCGACGTGCCGTCGCCGAGGTCCTGCGAGAACGGCTCGTTGAACGCGTCGAAGAGGACCGACGGGTCGTCCTTGAAGCGCTGGGCGACGGAGCTCCAGAAGACCGGGGAGCGCTCGTCGGCCATCATCCGCTGGCCGTCCGCCTGGACGCCGTCGGGGCCGCTCCAGTGGAGGTCGAGGATCACGGCCAGGCCGGCGGCGTGGAGCTTCCCGACCCAGGCGGCGACGGCGTCCTGGTACGCCTGCGGGGTGATCCCGCCGGTGGGTTCGCCATCGTCGCCGAGCCAGCAGTCCTGGTTCAGCGGGAGGCGGACGACGTTGGTGTGCCACGACGCGATCAGTCGCGCCTGCTCGTCGGTCGGACCGACGCTCGTCGCGCTCGCCGTGTTGGAGGTGCCGTAACCGTAGTGGCAGGCGTACTCGAAGCTCGGCCAGTTGACGCCCCGCGGGACGAACGTCCTCCCGGTCGTGGTGTCGACGAGGCGGTTGCCGTCGACCTTCGGGGCCGGGGCCGCGGACGATGAACCGGCGGCGAGGAGCAGCGCGGTGACCGCGCAGGAGAGGAGGGTGGCGGTGCGGCGGAAGAACATGGGTGGAGCCTGCCGGGGGCCGGATGAAGCCCGGATGAATGCGGCCCGGGCAGGATCGCACCGCCCGGCGTCGCCGTGGGGTGGGTTTCCCGCTTCGCACCGTCGCGCTCGAATCCGCGTCTGTGTCGCCCGTCACGCGGACCCCGCGCTAGCGTCCCGGGTGGAGTCGATCCACCCCGAACCGTCGGGGTCAGGGAATCCGGTGCGAATCCGGGACTGACGCGCAGCGGTGAGGATGCGGATCGTGGCCACGACGCCACTGGGTTCCCGCAGACCGTTCGTCTGCGGGCCTGGGAAGGCGGCCGCGATCGAGCGCATCCGAGTCCGAAGACCTGTCGACTCTGCACCACGGGGCCACCCCGCAGGTGCTTCTGACAACCGTGGCCGCGCGTAACGGCCATCGCAGAAGGAGACAGAAGATGGCACGCACCGCTGTGCTCGGATTCCCCCGCATCGGCGCCGACCGCGAGCTGAAGGTCGCGCTCGAGGCCCACTGGGCCGGACGACTCTCGGCCGAGGAGCTGCAGCAGACCGCCCGCGGCCTGCGCACCCAGAACCTCGGTCGCGCCCGCCAGGCCGGGATCGACGTCCTGCCGATCGGCGACCAGGCGCTCTACGACCACGTCCTCGACGCGGCCGAGCTCGTCGGCCTCGTCGCCGAGCGCCACGGCGGCGCGTCGTCCGGCGAGGCCGCGTCCGCCGGGGCCACGGCCTCGCGCGACACCTCGTCCTCCGGGGCCGGCTCGGCGACCGGCGCCCCGCTCCCCGCCGACGCGAGCGTCGTCGACTCCGAGGAGGCGCTGCGCCGCCACTTCCTCGCCTGCCGCGGCGACGCCGACACCACGCCACTCGAGATGACGAAGTGGCTGGACACGAACTACCACTACCTCGTCCCCGAGATCCGGGCCGACCAGACCTTCGCGCTCCGGCCGGGCCGCTGGCTCGCCCACCTGCGCGAGGCCCGCACCGACGCCGGCGGCACCGCCGGCCCGACGCTGCGCCCGGTCGTCCTCGGTCCGCTGTCGCTCCTGCTGCTCGGCAAGGCCGCCGCGGGCGTCGACCGCCTGGCGCTCCTGCCGGCGCTCGTCGAGGTCTACGGGCGGTTCCTCGACCTGCTCGCCGCCGAGGGCGTGGAGGAGGTCCAGCTCGACGAGCCGTCCTCGTCCAGGAGCGCACCGCCGCCGAGCTCGACGCGTTCGAGCAGGCCTACGGCGCGCTGACGGCGGGGGCCGCCGCAGGCGTCCGTGACGCCGACGGTGCCGCCGCGACGCCCGAGGGGACCCGCCCCGGCATCGCTCTGGCGACGTACTTCGACCGCCTCGACGCCGACGTCCTGCGCCGGATCTCCGCGCTGCCGCTGGCGGAGCTCCACGTCGACCTCGTCCGCGCGCCCCAGCAGCTCGACGCCGTGCTCGACGCGCTGCCCGCCGGCGCGCGCCTGTCGGCCGGGGTGGTCGACGGGCGCAACGTCTGGGCGACCGACCCCGACCGCGCGCTGGACCAGCTCGATCGGATCGTCGACCGCCTGGGCGCGGGCCGCCTGACGATCGCGCCGTCGTGCTCGCTCCTGCACGCCCCGTACCGGGTGTCGCGCGAGACCGGGATCGACGAGGAGGTCCGCTCCTGGCTGGCGTTCGGCGAGGAGAAGCTCGACGAGCTCGCGCTGCTGCACCGCGCACTGCAGGCCGACGCCGCGGGTCGCGACCAGCTGCTGCAGGAGTCGCGGGCCCGGATCGCGTCGCGTCGCTCGTCGCCGCGCACGAACGACCACGCGGTCCGCTCGCGCGCCGCGGCCGTCACGCAGGCGGACCACGACCGGCCGGCGCCGATCGCCGACCGGCTCGCCGCGCAGCGCCGGCGCCTCGGCCTGCCGCTGCTGCCGACCACGACGATCGGGTCGTACCCGCAGACGACGAAGATCCGCAACATGCGCCGGCGCCGGCGCGCCGGGGACATCGACGCCGCGACGTACGAGGACTTCCTGAAGTCCGAGATCGACGACGTCGTCCGCATCCAGGAGGAGCTCGACCTCGACGTCCTCGTGCACGGCGAGCCCGAGCGCAACGACATGGTCGAGTACTTCGGCGAGCAGCTGGAGGGCTTCGCGTTCTCCGCGTACGGCTGGGTCCAGTCGTACGGCAGCCGCTGCGTGAAGCCGCCGATCCTCTTCGGCGACGTCTCCCGCCCCGAGCCGATGACGGTCTCCTGGTGGGAGTACGCGCAGTCGCGGACCAGCAGGCCGATGAAGGGCATGCTCACCGGCCCGGTGACGATCCTGCAGTGGTCGTTCGTGCGCGACGACCAGCCGCGGCAGGAGACCTGCCGACAGATCGGCCTGGCGATCCAGGACGAGGTCGTCGACCTCGAGGCCGCCGGCTGCGCCGTGATCCAGGTCGACGAGGCCGCGCTGCGCGAGGGCCTCCCGCTGCGGGGGGAGGACCAGGACGACTACGTGCGCTGGGCCGTCGACTGCTTCCGGCTGACCTCCGCGCCGGCCCGCCCGGACACCCAGATCCACACGCACATGTGCTACTCGGAGTTCAACGAGATGATCGAGCACATCGCGCGCCTGGACGCCGACGTGCTGTCGATCGAGGCGTCGCGCTCCGGCATGGAGCTCCTGGAGGTCTTCTCCGGGTTCGACTACCCGGGGGAGATCGGCCCCGGCGTCTACGACATCCACGCCCCGCGCGTGCCGTCGGTGGAGGAGATCGAGCAGTTGCTGCGGGACGCCCAGCGGTACCTGACGGTCGAGCAGCTGTGGGTCAACCCGGACTGCGGCCTGAAGACCCGCGGCTGGGAGGAGACGCGCGCGGCGCTGCGGAACCTCGTCGAGGCCGCTCGCCGGCGGCGCGTCGAGATCGGGCAGCCGGTGCCGGCGTGAGCACCGTCCTCGACCGCCTGCCGGCGCTCGCCACCACGGGCGTCGGCAGTCTGCCGTTCGACGATCGGCGGGCGGCGGTCCGCCACGCCACGCGGGCCTACGGGATCCCGTTCTGCCCGCAGCTGCCGCGGCACGACGGCGACATGGTCCGCGAGTGGCTCGGCGCCGAGTGGTCGGCGGCGCCGTGCGGCTGGACGACCGAGCGCGACCGCGAGCGCCCGGCGGCGTGGGACGCGTTCGTCGCGGCCGTCGCCGACCGGGCGCCCGAGCACCGGGTCGTGAAGCTCCAGGCGACCGGACCGGTGACCCTGGCGGTCGCGATGGAGCGCGCGGCCGGCCGTCCCGGCGTCGGTGCCGACGTCATCGGCCTGGCGACCGAGATCGCCGGATGGCTGGCGTCGAACGTCGCGGGGCAGGTCGCCCGCATGCGCGACCTCGACCTCGACCTCGACGTGCTGCTCCTCGTCGACGAGCCGGGGCTCGCGCACGCGGCGATCGGCGGCGGGGACGTGTGGGACCCGCTCCGCGGCGCGGCCGCTGCGTGGGGGCTCCACGTGTGCTCGTCGGTGCCGTGGGGGCTGGTGCGCGACGCGGCGCCGGACGTCCTCTCGTTCGACGCCACCAGGTACCCGGTGGACCCCGAGGGCGCCGCGGTGCTGGCGGACCTCGTCGACGGCGGCGGCCGGATCGCCTGGGGGGCGGTCGACCCGGTGCGTCCCGACACGGAGGCCGCCGTCGCCGCCCGGCTGGCGGCGTGCATCGGCGCGGTGAGCGCGGCGGGCCCGTCGGTCCGCACGCTCGTCGAGCACAGCCTGGTGACCCCGTCGTGCGGCACGGGCCGGCTCGGCGCCGACCGCGAGCGGCTCCTGGCGTGCGTGGTCGACGCGGCCGCCGAGGACGCCAGGCGGTCCTGGCGGTCGTGGCCGCGGCCGGAGAGCGCGGCGGCGCGGGCGCGGGGCTGAGGGCCGGGCGGCGCGCCTCGGGGGCGGCGGGCGGCTCCGGGGGCGGCGGCGCCCCGGGGGCCGCGAGTGCGCTCGGGGCGGGTGGCGCGCTCGGGGCGGGCGGCGCGCCTCGGGGGCGGCCGGCGCGCCTCGGGGGCGGCGGCGAGCGGGAGACCCGACAGTGAAAACCCCCCGGCGATCGACTGTCGGGTTCCCCGCCGTGGAGACGGGAGACCCGACAGTCGATCGAGCGGACGCGTTCACTGTCGGGCGACCCGTCACCCGCGCTGTCGGTTCAACGCCTCGGGGAGCTCCTCGACCAGGCCGCTCAGCACGGCGAAGACCTGCTCGCGCCGGACCCGCACCTTGGAGCCGAGGGGCATCGACGGCGCATCGTCCAGGATCGACTGCAGCCGTTCGATGTGCTCGGTCACCGGACGCAGCGTGCGCCGCTGCTCGTCGGAGACGATCGCCGACGCACCGATGCGGAGCGCCTCGACCAGCTGCTGGAACGCGGCCGGGTCGAGTCGGACCTGGTCGGTCAGCGGCACCTGCGGAGCCTCGAACACCAGGTCGTCGATCGCGTCGATCGCATCGAAGGCCGAGCGGATGAGCTCGCCGCCGGCGGTGGCCTCGGCCGGCGAGACCGATGCCTCGTCGTCGGCGGGGCGCCTCCAGGTCGCTTCGCGGATCGCGTCCAGTGCCGTGATCGTCTCCACCAGGGAGATCCGGACCTCGTCGCGGAACGGCACCCGTCTCGCCCGATCGGCGACGCGCTCGAGCGCGTGGAGCGCGAGCGTCACCGGGCCGTCGGGACGCTCGGCCTCCTCGGCGACGACGGGGGCGGCCGCGCGACGAAGGTCGTCCAGTGCGGACCGGAACGCCCGAGGATCGATCCGCCGGGCCGACGACATTCCTGATGTCGGCGCGCCGAGGACGAGGGCCTCGAGCGCATCGAGGGACGCGTCGGTGGGGCGGGGCATCGCGGGAGCGTAGTCCCGCCGACGCCCGCCCCGCGGTCCTTACCGCCGCCCCGGCGCCTTCGGCGCGAGCTTCGTCAGCCCGTCGTGCCCGGCCTCGGTCTGCTCGCCCTTGTTCACGACGTAGGCGGTGCCGCCGGCCAGCGTGACGCTGTTCGGGCTCGGGCCGACCTCGACGTTGGCGAGGACCTTGCCGTCGCGCGGGGCGAGGACGCTCACGGAGCGCGCGAGCCGGTTGGCGACGAAGACGCGACCCGTGATCGGGTCCGCCGCGACGCTCAGGGCCGCGGTGCCGGTGGGGCGCTTCCAGAGGACCTTGCCGGTGCGGCCGTCGAACGCGCGGACGTCGCCGGTGATGGGGCCGGCGGTGTAGACCTGGCCGCGGACCGGGTCGACGCCGACGCCCGTGGTCTGCAGCTGGCCGGTCGACCACGTGCCGGCGACGCGGTCCTGGCGCGTGTCGATCGCGACGAGGTTCCCGCCGTAGTACGTGGTCGTGTAGAGCCGCTGGTGGACGGGGTCGAGCGCCAGGCTGACCGGGCCGGACGCTGTGCCGGTCGGGATCGCGCCGATCTTCCTGAACGTCTTCGCGTCGAAGATCTGGACCTCGTCGGCGAGGAACGCGGACACGTACACCCGATCGCGCAACGGATCGACGACGGCGTCGCGGGCGTGGGCGACCCCGTCGATCGTCGCGAGACGCTTGCCGGTCGCCTGGTTCCACACCGACACCTCGTCGGCGACGGTGTCGGTCGTCCAGAGCGTGTTGCGGCGGTCGTCGACGGCGACCCCGAAGGGCGACTGCCCGCCGTCGGCCTTCGCGTCGATCGTGCGGCGGACCTTCAGCGTGCGACGGTCGAGCAGCTGGAGCTTCGACGCGACGACGTCGTAGACCGCGTTGAACTCCGCGTTCGTCACCCAGAGGCCGTCCTGCCTCAGGCTGTAGCGCACCTGGTACGCGCCGTTCTGCAGCTGGGTCCGGGACGCGCCGAAGCTCCCGGCACCGAAGAACGGGACGTCCGGCGCGGCGATGAACGTGTCGGTGACCTTCGCGGTCGCGCCGTCCGCGGCGGTGGCGACGATCTCGTGGTCGCCGAGCGGCGCGTCGGCAGGGATGCGGACGGTCGCCGTGAATGCGCCGGACGCGTCGGCGGCGATCGGCGCGGTCGACGGCAGTGCGGTCCCGTCGGCGGCGACCGAGATCGTCGACCCGGGCGCGAACCCGGTGCCGCTGACCGTGGCGTCGTGGCCGACGGCGAGCCCGCCGAGGGACGAGGTGATCGAGACCGCCGGGGGCGCGGCGGCCGTGGCTGCGGCTGCGGGCGCGTCGTCCGCGGCAGAGGCCGGTGCTGCGACGAGCGCGGGACCGCCGACGACGAGCGCGGCCGTCGCCAGGGCCGTGGCACCGCGGCGGGCCGAGGATGACGGGACCGACGGGACGGGGCGCGCGGGAGACGACGCGCCGACCTGGCGGGCCGACCGGGGGGACGAGAGGATCATGGGGAGTTCTCCTGCGGTGTAGGGTTGCCTAAAAGTAGGCAGACCGAACACTAGCGCGGACGGCGTCTGCAATACAGCCGTGGCGGGTTGCCGCTCGCCCCGCCGAAGGCGTCCTGTGTGTCCGCCCTTCCCGTGCGATGCCGCGGACGGCAGGCGACGCCGGGCGACCTGGCCGACGTCGAGGCCGGGAGATGCCGGAGACCGACGGCCTCCTCGTCTCCTCGCCGAGGCTGCCGGAACGGCGCAGGGCCCCGGATCACCGGGGCCCCGCGTGGTGGCCGACCCGAGTCGGCGGAGGGCTCGGGTGTGCGCCCGGACGACGCTCAGCCGCGCAGCGTCACGGTCTTCGTGAACGCCTTGCCGCCCTTGGGGGCGACGCGGACGACGACCTTGACCTTCTTCAGCTTCTTGACCAGCGCGCGACCCTCCTTGGTCAGCTTCAGGGAGACGGCGCTCTTCTCCTTCGCCGTGCCGGCCTTCAGCGACACCGTGACGGCCTTCACGAGCGTCACGATCTTCGTCTTCCGCGAGCCGGGGACCTTGACCTTGCTCTTCGTCTTCACGGACACGGCGGCCTTCGTCGCGACGCTCGGCCGGACGAGTGACAGCGTGACTTTGCCGGCCTTCGTGGCCTTCAGCGACGAGGACGAGACCCTGGCGGCGCGCGGCTTCACCGGGTCGGCGGGCTTGACCGGGGTCGTCGGGACGGTCGGCGTGGTAGCCGTCGTCGTCGGGGTGGTGGGGGTCGTGTCGGGCGTCGTCACGACCGGGTCCGGCACGAACTCGGTGACCTCGAAGGAGCGCTCCTCGACCTTCTGCGGGAAGTCGCTGCCGGCCCGGAACCCGGTCCACAGCACGACCTTGTGCGTGCCGAGCGACGTCCCGGCGGGGATCGGCAGCGCGCCGGACAGCGTGCCGTCGTCGTTCGCGCGGACGTGGAACGGCGTGCCGGTGCCATCGATGCGGGCCGTGACGGTCTGGCCGTCACCGGTGTTGCCGGTGCCGCCCGCGACGTAGAAGGGCGTCTTCTGCAGGCCGGTACCCGTCAGTGCGACCGAGCGGCCACGCTGGCCGGAGGCCGCGACCGTCACCGAACGCGCGGGCGAGGCGGTGTCGACCGCGTACGGAGCGACGACGCTGCGCGGCGAGCCGGTGTTGCCCTCGGAGTTCTGGATCGACCCGGCGAGGAAGCGGAGCCAGTGTGCGCCGTTCGCGTACGGCGAGATCCCGTTCGCGCCCGGGGTGTCAGGCAGATCGAGGTAGCCGGAGGCGGCCCCGGTGTCGTCGGTCTGGATCGTGGTCCACGTGCCGTTCGGGAACGTCGTACCCGGCAGGTTCTGGTCGTCGACCTTGACGCCGACGACCTGCTTCGGGCTGAACCCGGCGATGCGGTACGGGATGCGCGACCCCGGGACGAGCGACGGGATGTCGACGTACGGCGCCTGGGCCCCCCAGCCCACGGGCTGGTCGGCCGGCGGAGCGACGAAGACGTTGTTCACGATCGCGGTCTGAGCGGGCCCGGTGGCACGGATGAGGAAGTCCGCGTGGATGCTCCGCGGAGCGTCGCCGATCAGCCGGATGTGGTGCTTGCCGGACTGGACCTTCGACGCGTCCGCGGCGCGGGTGGTCTTGAGGTCGATCGAGCTGTTGATGGAGCCCGTCCCGTCGGCCGTCACCCAGGCGAAGCCGTCATCGGTGTTCGCCGCGCCTCCCGGAGGGACGGTCGGCTGCGTCGTCGGCCGGATAGCGCCGTCGTCGAGCTTGACGACGAGGACCTCGTTCGCGTTGAAGCCGGCGCCGGTGAACGACACGACGCCCGTCGACGCGTCGCCGGTCACCGGCGTCTTGACGAACGTCGTGGTGACGCTCAGCGTCGCGGTGCCTCGCGTCTCGACCGGCCCACCCGGCGGCAGTGCCAGCGCGACGGTCGCCCAGACGGCGGCCAGCACGATGAGGACCGACGTCGTCGCGGCGACCATCAGTCGTCGTGATCGGAACGCGGCGGGCGCGGGTGCGTGCTGCATGGTGCTCCTCAGCTACTTCTTGGTGGTCTTGGTCGGCTTCAGGACGACCTTGGCGGTCGTCGGCGTGCCGCCGTTCGGGGTGATCGTCACGACGGCGTCCAGGCGCGCCCGCGTGCGGAGGACGCTGCGGCCGGTGGTCGTGAGCTTCAGGCGCAGGCTCTGGGAGACCTGGCCCGTGAGGGAGTAGGGGCGGCCCGAGACGAGGGTCCGGACCTTCGAGCCCTTGCGACCCTTCACCGCGAGCTTCGCGGCACTCCGGATCGTGATCTTGCCCTTGCCGACCGCCGCGGTGCGACGGACCTGCAGGGTCGCGACGGTGCCCTTGACGGCGACGGTCGAGCTGCGGACCTTCGCCAGGCCGCTGAGGACGACCGGGGTCGTCGTGCCCGGGGTGGTGGGGCCGCCCGGGGTCGTCGTGCCGGGGGTCGTCGTGGTGCCGCCGGGGGTCGTGGTCGTCCCACCCGGGGTCGACGTGGGCGGCAGGACGCCGGTGTCCGACCCGACGACGGTTCCGATGCTCGGCGCCGCGGCCTTGCCGCCGGTGCCGCACGTGCTGTCGATCGCGATGTCGCGGGCGATGCTGCGCTCGCTGCCGTTCGGGTGCGCCCACGTGCCGGTCAGGACCCGGAGCCAGTGCTGCTTGCTCGTGTCGCAGAGGTTCGCGTCCGCACCCTGGGCGACCGCCGGGATCTTGTCGTCGGCGCTCGCCTTCGTCGCGTAGGCCGCGCGATCGGTCGCGATCTCGCCGCAGTACGTCCCGCTCGCGTCGGGCTGGAACTGGCCGATGCCCCGACTCCCGAAGTCGTCGAACTTCACCTGGAACTGCTGCGGCGCCGCCCCGTCCTTGGTGACGAAGCCGCGGACGCAGAACTGGACCTTGCCCTCGCGGAGCGCGGCGCTCGTGATCTCGAGGCTGCCGGCGGGCGTGCCGAGCTTGTCGACCGCCCCGCCCGGCGGCAGGGCCACGGCGGTGGTGGCGCCGGCCAGGGCGAGCCCGGCCGAGGCGCCGACGACGAGGGTGCGGCGGCGCACGATCAGCGGACCTTGAACGACTTGCTCTTGATGCTCGTCGCCGGCTTCGAGGCGAGGAAGCGCAGCGTGTGGCGGCCCTTGGCGACCGGCCGCGGGATGGTGACGTAGCCCGAGAACCGCTTGTTGCGGATCGGGATCTGGGCCAGGATGTCGCGGTCGTCGAGCTTGATCGTCACGACCTTGCCGTTGCCGGTGCGGGAGCCCTGGGCCTTCCAGTTGCGACCCGTGACCTTGATCCGGCCGCCGCGCTTGACGCTCGTGGTCGACAACGTCACCGAGGCGCCGTTGGACCGGCTGACGGCACCACCCGGCGGGACCGCCTCGGACGACGCCGCGGGGAGGAGGACGAGCGCGGCGGTCACGCCGCCGGCGGCGATGGTCGACAGGAGCGCCGTGCGGCGGGTGGCGGTGGTGCGGAGCGTGGTGGTCATGCGGTCTCTGGTCGGTGCTGGTGCGGGACGGCGGAGCGCCTGCTGGTGCGGTCCGTTCCGCGCGGCGCCGGCGGTCTCCGGGAGGCCCGCGGGACGACCGTGTGGCGCGTCCGCGTTCGCCTGAGACGGAGAGCGCCACGATGCGGACCGCGACGATAGCATCAATTTGGGTATCCTAGTTAGGTCCTCCTTAGATGAATCTGGCGGGGGTCGCCCACCCGTCCCGACGTCCGGAATCCCGTGCTGCTCCACCGCCCGAATCGATCATCGGCCGCGCTCTCCCGCCCGTTCCTGCTGCTCCTCGCGCTCGCCGCGGTGCTCGGTCTGGCCGCCTGCGGGTCCTCGGACGCCGGCGGTGTCGAGGGCGGAACGCGCAGCTACACCGACGCCCGCGGCACGAAGCTCGAGCTGCCCGCGCGACCGCAGCGGATCGTCGCGCTCAGCGAGCCGACCCTCGACGCCGCCGTCGCCCTGGGCGCCAAGCCGATCGCGACGACCGCCGGCCGCGGGCAGGGCACGATCGCCGCGTACCTGCAGCAGCGCGCCGGGAACATCACGAGCGTCGGCATCCTCGGCCAGCCCAACATCGAGCGGATCGCCGCGCTGCGACCCGACGTCATCCTCATCGACGGCACGGCGACCCCGGACGACTCGATCGTCGACAAGCTCTCGAAGTTCGCCCCCACCGTCTTCGTGTCGAAGAACGGCGCGGACTGGAAGCAGGCGTTCGTGCAGACCGCCGACGTGCTCGGCCGGCAGGACGAGGGCAAGAAGCTGACCCAGGCCTACGACGACCGGATCGCGTCGATCAGGGCGAAACTCGGGAAGAACGCCGGCGCGGAGATCTCGATCGTCCGCTGGGGCGGCATCGGCCTGCCGGCGGTCCTGAAGTCCGAGCTCGCCGCGCCCCGGGTGCTGAACGACCTCGGTCTGACGCGCCCGTCGTTCCAGCGCGGCCGCGGCCCGGGCCACACCGTGCCGGTCAGCCTCGAGCGGATCGACGCGCTCGACGGCGACTGGATCTTCTTCGGCGCGCTGGGCTCCGGCGGCGCCGGTGGCGGCGTGTCGGAGACGCCGGCCGACGTCGCGTCCGCGAAGAAGGCGATCGGCTACGCCAAGGACACCCCCGGGTTCACGGACCTGAAGGCGTACAAGGCCGGGCACGTCGTGCCGGTCGACGGCTCCGCGTGGACGAGCGCCGGCGGCTACCTGGCCGAGCAGCTGGTGCTCGACGACATCGAGCGCACGCTGGCCGGCGGGGCCGCGCGGTGACCCTCGCCCCACGCCCCGCGTGACCGCGGCGCCCCGCCCACCCCGCTGGACGAAGGACCCGCCGCCGCAGGTCGTCCCGTCGCCGCCCGTCGAGGCCCTGGCCGCCGACATCGCGGGCGGGGTCGACCCGGCGACCGCCACGGCGGCGTTCTGGGCGGCCGCCGAGATCCGCGGCACCCCGCTCGTGGACCGCGTCGTGGGCTCGACCGGCGAGCGGATCGTCACGTTCCTGTGGCGCGACCGCCACGGGGCGGGCGACGGCACCCGCGCGGTCGTCCTGATCGCCAACAAGCTGACCGACCCGTCGCTGCCCGCAGAGAGCGGGCTCGAGCGCCTGCAGGGCACCGACGTCTGGTGGCGCGCCTTCCGGCTGTCGTCCGCGTGGCGCGGCACCTATGCGCTGGCCGCCGACGACGGCGCGACGCCCGTCGAGGACGCGACGGAGGGTCCGCGCGCACGCTGGCGCGGGCTGGCGACCCGGGCGGCGGCGGACGTCCGCAACCCGCGCACGTTCCCGGGGAACCGGGGCGCGGCGCCGCTGTCGGTGCTCGAGCTCCCCGACGCGCCGCCCCAGCCGCACTCGACCCTGCCCGCCGGGGCCGCACGCGGCGTCGTCGCGGAGGTCCGCGTCCCGACCCGGGTCCCGGGGGAGGTCCGGCGCGCGTGGGTGCACGTGCCGGCGACCGCGGGTGGGTCCGCGATCCGGGCCGCGGCGGACGGGACCGGCGCCGACGGTGGGTCGGCCCGACCGGGCGCCGCCCGGCGGACGGACGCGGCCGAGCCCCACCGCCTCCTGGTCCTTCTCGACGGCGACGAGTGGACCGGACGCCGCGACGCGCCGACGATCCTCGACGCGCTGCACCACCACGGACTGATCCCGCCGACGATCACGCTGATGGTCGACGGCGGCGGTGCGGACGCGCGGACCGCCGACACCGTGGCGGGTGCCCCGCACCTCGACCTCCTCACCGCCACGCTGCCCGACTGGATGCGCGAGCGGTACCCGGTCGGCGGCGGGCGCGAGCACCTGGTGCTGGCCGGCCAGAGCCTCGGCGGCCTCGCCGTCCTGCGGGCCGCGTCGCACGCGCCCGACCGGGTCGGGGCGGTCGTCGCGCAGTCCTCCTCGCTGTGGTGGGGCGGGCAGGAGGCCCCGGACGCCCCGCCGCCCACGGTCGAGGGGCTCCGCGCTCGGCCCCCGGTCGGCGTCCGTATCCACGCCCAGGTCGGCCGCGACGAGTGGGTCATCCTGCGCTCCCACCACGCCCTTCGCGCTGCGCTCGCCGAGGCCGGGGTCGAGCACGAGCTCCACGAGTACGAGGGCGGCCACGACGCGTTCTGCTGGCGTGGCGGCCTGGCCGAGGGCCTGATCCGGGTGCTCGGCACGACGTCGCTGGACGACGCGACCGCGAGGCCCCGCCCGTGAGCGTCGCCGTCGACACCGTCGGTCGCCCGCCGCAGGAGCCGGCCGCCCCCGTGACGGGCCGCCGCGGGTGGGGCGTCCGGGCGATCGGGCTGCTCGCGGCGATCGTCGTCCTGCTGGCCGCGATGCTGGCGAGCCTGGCGCTCGGCGCCCGGTCGATCCCGCCGCACGAGGTCTGGCACGCGCTGTGGCACGACGCGACGACCGTCCCGGAGCGCCTCGTCCGCGAGGGCCGCGTGCCCCGGACGCTGCTCGGGCTGCTCGTCGGCGCGGCCCTCGGCGTGGCCGGTGCGCTGATGCAGGCGCTGACCAGGAACCCGCTCGCGGACCCCGGGCTGCTCGGCGTGAACGCCGGTGCGGCCACCGCGGTCGTCATCGCGATGGCGACGCTCGGACTGACGACGCCCAGCGAGTACGTGTGGTTCGCGTTCCTCGGTGCCGCGGTCGTGTCGCTCGTCGTCTACGCGCTGGGCGCCGGGGGAGGATCGGGGGCGTCGCCGGTGCGGCTCGCGCTCGCGGGCGTCGCGGTGACCGCCGCGCTGACCGCGTTCATCGCCGCGATGGTGCTGCTGAAGCCGCAGGTGTTCGAGCAGTTCCGCTACTGGGAGGTCGGCGCGCTGAGCGGGCGCGACGTGTCGCTCGTGCGGCAGATGGCCTGGTTCATCGTCCCCGGCCTCGTGCTCGCGGTGCTGCTGACGCGATCGCTGAACGTCCTCGCGCTGGGCGACGACACCGGCCGGGCGCTCGGTGCCCGACCGGGGCGGATCCGTGCGCTGTCGCTGCTCGCGATCACCGCGCTCAGCGGTGCCGCGACCGCCGCCGCCGGACCGATCGCGTTCGTCGGCCTGACCGTCCCGCACGTCGCGCGGGCGATCACGGGCCCCGACCAGCGGTGGATCGTCCCCTACTCGGCGGTCCTCGGCGCGGCGCTGCTCCTGACCGCCGACGTCATCGGGCGCCTGATCGACCCGCCCGGCGAGGTCCAGGTCGCGGTCGTCACCGCGTTCATCGGCGCGCCGTTCTTCATCGCCCTCGTCAGCCGTCGCCGGATCGCGCAGCTGTGAGCGGGCGGCGCGTCGAGCTCCGTGGCGGCGTGATCCGCCTGCGCGGCGACCGGATCTCGCTGCGCGTCGACCCGCGATCGATGGTCGTCGGCGGGATCCTCCTCGTGCTCGCCGCGGTGGTCGGGGTCTTCGCGATCGGCACCGGAGACTTCGAGCTGTCGGTGGGGGAGGTCCTCGACACGATCGTGGGGAACGGACCCCCGGGCGCCGACGTGATCATCAGCGAGCTCCGCCTGCCGCGGCTGCTCGATGCCCTCTTCTGCGGCGCGGCGCTCGGGGTCGCCGGGGCGATCTTCCAGAGCCTCACCCGCAACCCGCTGGGCAGTCCCGACGTGATCGGCTTCACCCAGGGCGCGGCGGTCGGGGCGGTGCTCCAGATCGCCGTGTTCGGCGGCGGGACGCTGGCGATCGCCGGCGGCGCGGTCTTCGGCGGCTTCGCGGTCGCGGCGGCGGTGATGCTGCTCGCGCAACGGGCCGGCGGCACGCAGGGGTACCGGATCGTGCTGATCGGGATCGGCTTCTCGACCCTGCTGGCGTCGACCACCGCGTTCCTGCTGACGAAGGTCTCGCTCGAGACGTCGCAGAGCGCCCGGCTGTGGCTCGTCGGCAGCCTCAACGGTCGGGGTTGGGAGCACGTCGTGCCCGTGGGGATCGCCCTCGCGGTGCTGGTGCCCTGCGCGCTGGTGGCCGGCCGCAGCCTGCGGATGCTCGAGATGGGCGACGACACCGCCGCGGCGCTCGGCGTGTCGACGGAACGCTCGCGCCTCGCGCTCGTCGCGGTCGGCGTGGCGCTCGCGGCGGTCGCGACCGCGTCGACCGGTCCCGTCGCGTTCGTGGCGCTCGCGGCGCCCCAGCTCGCCCGCCGACTGACCGGGGCGACGGGCCCGGGCCTGATCCCCTCGGCCCTGATGGGCGGCCTGCTCCTGGCGGCCAGCGACCTCGCCGCCCAGCGCGTGTTCCCGTCGACCCCGCTGCCGGTCGGCGTGATGACCGGCGCGGTCGGCGGCGTCTACCTCATGTGGTTGCTGTTCAACGAGTGGCACCAGCGCCGGCGCTGACCCTCAGCGCCGGATCCGCACCCGCACCGTCCGGACGCTCCTCGCCGTCCGCCCGCCGTCGCGCGTGAAGTGGACGACGACGCGGAGCGCGATCGTCTTCGACGCGAACCTCGCGCGTCGACCCTCGGCGGTGCGCACCAGGCGGAGCGTGACGCGGCCGCCCGCCTGCACCTTCGTCGGCGCCTGGCGGGCGTAGACGAAGCGGCCGCGCCCCGGGACGAGGACGCTCTTCGCGCGCGGGAGGGCGCGGTTCGACGGTCGGGTGTGGGTGGCCACGGCCTCGATGGTCCCGCCGCCCGGGACGGTCGTCGTCAGCGTCAGCCGCGCACCGATCCCGGAGGCGCTGATCCTCCCGAGCGGCAGCGCGCCCGGCGACGGGAGCTCGGTGGTCCCGCCGGCGGGACCGACCGTCGGGCCCGGGACCGGCACCGCGACGATCGGGTCCGTCTCGGCGGTCGTGGTGCGGAGCGGGCCGAGCTCGTTCGTCGCGGTCTCGACGACACGGAGCGTGGCGCCGACGTCGTCGGAGGACGTCGTGTAGGTCGGACCGGTCGCGCCCGTCACCGGCACGCAGCCCGCGGCGGTGCAGCGCTCCCACTGTTCGGTGACCGCGATCGTCGCGGTGCCCTCGTACGCGCCCGGCGTCACCGTGAACCGGCTGCCCGGGTTCCGCGACGCGTTCTCCGGGGTGATGACCGGCGGGGCGGTGCTGCGGACCGGGAACGCGACGCGGTAGTCGACGGTGCGCGCGGGGGAGACCACGCCGTCGGCCGCGACCTGCCGGACGGCGAACGTCCGGTCGCCGTCGGGCAGGCCGGTGAGGGTCGTCGGCGACGTGCAGGTCGCGAACGTCGCGCCGTCGTCGGAGCACTCGAAGCGCGCGACGTCGGCCTCGGTGCCGTCCCAGGTGAACCGCTGGGTCGCGTTCGTCTCCCCCGCGACGGGCCCCGCGACGTCGGGGGCCTCCAGCGGCGGCCGGATCGCGTCGGTCGTCGAGGTGGGCGACGCGGTCGAGCCGGCCTCGTTCGTGCCGGTCCGGACGGCGCGCAGCCCGAAGCCGACGTCGTCGGGGGTGGCCGAGTAGGTGTCGCCGCTCGCGTCGGGGATCGTCGTGCACGAGCCGCCCTGGCAGCGCTCCCACGTGATCGCGGTGCTCAGCGGGGTGGTGCCGGTGAACGTCCCGCCCGCGACCGAGAAGCGGCTTCCCGCGCGACGGGACGGGTCGTCGGGGGTCAGCGTCGGCGACGTGGCGACGACGGGGACCCGGGCGACCCGGAACGTCCGCGACGCGACCGGCGACGTGACGTCGTCGACCGTCACCTGGCGCACCCGGAAGGTGTGGTCGCCGTCGGCGAGCGGGCCGCGCGTCGTGGGCGAGGTGCACGTCGTGTAGACGGTCGTGCTGTCGATCGAGCACTCCAGGCGCTTGACGTCGGGCTCCGTGCCGGCGAACGCGAACGTCCGGGAGGTCTCGCTCGGCGCCGTGGGGTCGCCGAGGGTCGGGGCGACCACCGGTGAACGACCGTCGACGGCCAGGGACACGTCGCCGCCGGCGGCGTTCGGGGCGAGGTCGACCGACCCGGCCTGCGTCCCGGACGGCGGCCCGGCGTAGCGGAACGTGACCGTGCAGGTGTCGCCCGCCGGGAGGTCGGTCGGGCAGGTGTCGGTGAGCCCGAACGGCGCGCCGACGCTCGGCGAGCCGATCCGCAGGTCCTCGCTGCCCTCGTTGAACACGGTGACGACCCGGGGCCCTCCGGTGGTGCGGCGCAGGCCGAAGTCGATGCTCGTGACGTCGAGGTCCGGGACCCCGGGCCCGGGCTTCAGGACGCGGAACGTGGCGGTCCGGTACGAGGACGGGTTGTCGGCGGCGTCGAGCGCGCGGACCTCGAAGGTGTGCGAGCCGGTCTGCAGCGTGGCGGTCGTGTAGCTCGTGCCGCAGGCGACGTCGACGTCGTCCAGGCGGCACTCGTAGCGCGCGGCGCCCGGCGACGACCATGCGAACGCGGGCGTGGTGTCGGTCGTGTTCGCCGTCGGCTGCTGGGAGAACGTCGGCACCGGCGGCGGGAGCCGGTCGATCGTGCCGCGCACCGTCACCGTGATGCTGTTGCGGGGCTGGATGCCCGACCCGACGCCGGCGGTGACCGAGTCGATCCGGGCGTCGCGCTCGAACGACGCGCCCTCGGCGAGGCCGGTGCCGGTCACGGCGATCGTGCAGTTCCGCGTCTGGTCGATCTCGATCTGCGTGCCGCCCTGGCTGTTGCAGTCCGTGAACCGCAGCGGGCTCTCCGGGAACGCCGAGATGTTCAGCCGCTCGCCCCCGCCGTCGGAGGTGTTGCGCAGGACGAGCGTGCCGACCGACGCGTGGTCCGGGTTGAAGGGCCCGAGCTGGACGGGGTCGTTGTCGGCCGACAGGACGGCCCGGGCCGACGCCTGCGGGGCCGCGACGCCGGCGATCGCGAGGCCCAGGGTCAGGGAGCCGGCGACGAGTCCTGATCGGCGGGATCTCCGACCCCCGTCCCGGGGTGCGGGCAGGGGTCGTCGGGCGCATGGGGGACGCATCCCGCGAAGGTCCCACACGAGCGTCTGCGCGTCATCACCCGAGTGGGTGATCCTGAGGCGCGACGACCGTTCATCGGCCGGACACCGCCCCGCTCCGTGTCGGGTTCGGTACCTCCGCGGTACACGATCCGACACGGAACACCCGCCGGCCACGCCGCCCGCCGCGCGGCCGGGCCCGGGACCTCACGGCCCCGGACCCGCCACGCTCGTCCGGCGGTCAGCCGGTGACGCCGCCGGCCGGCGCGGCGGAGCGCGACGGCAGGATGCGGACCTTCGCCCGCGCGACGTCGGCCTTGACGCCGGTGGCGCGACCGGTGGCCTTCGTCTCGACGGTGCCCGGGCGGTTCAGCGCGCGGGCCTTGTAGGTGACCGCGGCCTTCTGGCCCGGGGCGAGGCGCTTGATCGTCCAGCAGCGCTGACCGTTCACCAGCGTCGCCTTCGGGTTGGAGGAGACGTACTTCAGGCCGGCCGGGATCGACTCGCAGACCCGGACGTTCCGGAGCGTGGTTCCGCCGTCGTTGCGCAGCCGGATCTTCACCGACAGCACCTGGCCCGGGCGCAGGGACTTCGCGCTCAGGACCTTCGTGACGACGAGCTCACCGGGCTCGGCGGCCGGGGTGTCCGGCTTGGCCGCGGCCTGCACGACGTAGGTCTTCGTGACCGTCGCCTTCTGCCCGAGCTGGTCGACGACGGTGACGCTCACCGTGTAGGTGCCCACCAGCTTCGTCGGCAGCGCGCCGCCCGCGGCGTACGGCACGACCGTGCCGTCGGGGAGCTTGATCGTCGCGTCGCACGAGGCCACGCCCGCCGGGGCGGTGCAGCCGACGTCGGCGGTCGCCTTGGCGCCGGCCGTCACCGGGGCGGACGGCACCGTCGCCGCGGCGACCGGGGGCCCGAACACCTCGTACGTCCGGGTGACCGTCTGCACGTTGCCGGCCTGGTCCTTGACCGTCGCGGTGATCGTGTGGACGCCCGGCGCCTGCGTCGGCAACGGGTCCCCGTTCTTGATCGGCACGTTCGTGCCGTCCGGCAGGGTCACCGAGGCGGCGCAGCTGTCGAGGCCACCGGGGGCGTCGCACCCGAACGCGACGGGGGCCGAGGCACCCTGCGCCAGGCGCGTCCCGGCGTCCGGGCCGGTGATGGTGACCGACGGGGCACCCGGGACCACGTAGGTCTTCGTGATGGTCTTCGTCTGGCCGATGTCGTCGACGACCTTCACCGTGACGGTGTAGGTGCCCACGGCGTTCGTCGGCAGCGTGCCGCCGTTGCTCAGCGGGACGACCGTGCCGTCCGGCCGCTTCACGGAGCCCTCGCACGTGTCGACGCCCGCCGGGGCGGTGCACGCGAACGCGGCCGTCGGCGTGGCGCCCTGCTTGACCGGGGCCGTCGGCACCGTGAGCGTCGCGTCCGGTCCGGCGAAGACCTCGTAGGTCCGGCTCACGGTCCGCGTCACGCCGACGTTGTCCTCGACCGTCGAGGTCAGCGTGTAGACGCCGGGCACCGCCGTCGGCAGCGGGTCGTCGTCGACGATGGCCGACGTCGTGCCGCCCGGGCGGGCGACGGTCGAGGTGCAGGACTTGACCCCGGCCTGCGCCGCGCAGTTCGCGTCGAACAGCGTCGTCGTCGAGCCGACGCCCAGGCGCGAGCCCGCGGCGGGGGAGACGATGACGACCGTCGGGGCGGTCGGGACCACGTAGGTCGCCGTCACCACCGTCGTCTGCCCGATCGTGTCGACGACCGTCGTGGTCACCGTGTAGGTGCCGGTCTGGTCCGTCGGCAGGTTGTTGCCGCTGGTGAACGGGCCCGTCGTGCCGTCGGGGCGCTGGATGGTCGTCGTGCAGGTCTGGATGCCCGCCGGCGCGTTGCACTCGAACGTCCCGGCGACGCCGGCGTTCTGCCGGATCGGGGTCGTCGGCACCGTGATGGACGCGGTCGGGGCCGCGAAGACCTCGTACGTGCGGGTCGCGGTGGCCGTGCGGCCGAGGGCGTCGGTCACGGTCGCGGTGATCGTGTAGACGCCGGAGGTCCCGGTCGGCAGCGTGCCGCCGTCCGCGATCGAGGTCGCCGGGTCACCGGCGCGCTGGACGGTGGCGACGCACGGGTCCGTGGTCGCCGGTCCGCCCGGCGTCGTGCAGTCGAAGTCGACGGTCCCGACCGCGTCGACGCCGACGCGCGTGCCGGCGGCCGGGGTCGGGATCGTCACCGTCGGAGGCGCCGTGATGGTGAGGGAGCTGGTCGAGGTCGCGGGGCGGCCGTCGTAGTCGCTGTAGGTCACCGAGACCGGGTAGGTCCCCGGCGCCAGCGTGTTCGGGACGTCCGCCTCGCAGCGGTAGCCGGCCGCAGCGGAGCCGACGAGCGTGGCGGGGACGGCCAGCGGCCCGCCCGGCAGCGTGATCGTCGCCGTGCAGGGCGTCGCCGTGGCGGGCCCGGAGCCGGGCGACGTGACGGTGCCGACGAGCTTCGTGGCGTCCGGGGCCGGCGTGGCCAGCGTGATCGCCGGGGCGGCGGGCGTCGGGATCGTGCCCGGGCCGTTCGAGTCGACCTGGTTGGTGTCGACCGTCGTCGGCGCGCCGCCGGGCGTGTCGGGCAGGTACGACACCGAGGCCTTGTTGGTGATCGCGGTGCCGGCGGCGACGCCCGCGTTCACCTTCACGCGGAAGCGCACCGTCGCGACGTCGCCGTTCTGGAGCGTCCCGCCGGTCCCGCCGGTCGCGCCGCGGCCGATCCGGAAGGTCGTGGTGCCGCCGGCCGCCTCGGCCTGGTCGTCGGCCACCGCGTCGGTCTTGGCGCCCTCGACGGAGGCCTGCGGGTTGTCGACCACCTGCAGGGAGCCCGGCACGTAGGCGGTGTTCGCCGGCACCGCGTCCGTCACGGACACGTTCTGGGCGTCCGGGACGGCGGTCCCGACGCCGTCGCCGTTCGTCGTCTCGATCTCGTACTCGAGGACGTCACCGGCGACGACGTTCGCGCCCGGGTGCGTGACGTTGCGGAAGCGCTTCGTCGTCTGGACGTCGTTGAGCAGCAGCGAGGTGGTGACGACGCCCGGGTAGTACTGGTCCTGGGTGGTGTCGAGCCGGATCGTGGCGCCGGTGGCCCCGTTCAGGATCCGCCCCTCGGGGACGGTGAACAGCTTGGAGTCGTACCCGAAGTTGTTGACGAACGCGGGGGTCCGGTCCGTCGAGGCGACGCCGAACCGCGAGATGCCGCCGTTGAACGAGTTGTTGATCGGCGTGGCGGCGTCGGACAGGCCGAAGGTGTCGTCCGCGCCGTTCAGTCGCGCGTGGTCGCCGGTGGTGCCGAGGTCGCCCTCGTAGGCGACGAAGCCCAGCCGGGCCCCGACCACGCCGGAGGCCGGGGCCTGGAAGCCGTCGATCGTGATCGTCTGTGGCGCGCCGTTGGCGATGACGGCGCTGCCGTTGAAGATCGTCAGGTTGCGCCGGGGCAGGGACGCGTCGCGGTAGGCCACGACCAGGGTCCACCCGCCGTGGTCGGCGTTGTCCCGCTGGCGCGAGACCGCGATGCCGCCGACGGTGTAGGCGCCGGAGCCACCGGCCTGGACGAGTGCCGTGACGTCCGCCGACGCCTGGAAGACGCCGTTGGTCGTGGTGTCGATGTCGGCCGCGTCGGCGGTGACGGTCGTGTACGCCCCGGTCCCGGCCTTGATCTTCGCGGTCCCGAACGTCGCCGCGGTGGCGCCGGTCAGGCGCGCGCCACCCCAGTACAACCGGGCGGTCTCGACGGTCGCGCCGGCCGGGACGTTCAGGTCCGCGGACGACGAGTTGTCGGTCGAGGCGTCGCCGTCCGTGTCGATGTAGACCATCGTGTTGCCGTAGCCGTTGTTGTTCAGCGGCCCGTTCGCCCCGGCGGCCCCGACGCCGTTCTGCGCGTCCGCGCACCCCGCCGTCGCGGTGGGGCACGTCACGAGCCCGTTGGCGGCGAACGTGATGTCGCCGCGGACGTTCGCGCCGTAGCGCTTGGTGAACGGCGCGGCCTGCGCCGCTGAACCGAGGACGAGCAGCGTCGCCAGGGCGGCGACGAGTGCGGCGGTGGCGGTGGTCGCGCGTGCCGCCCGGGGTGGGCGTACCGCGGAGGGTGTCGGGGTCATGCTCGGGCTCCTGGGGAGAGCACGCCCCTCCTGGCGGGGCGGCTCCGTTCTCGACGAGGGACGGGGTGGCCGGGTGGGGGCCGTCGTCGCGAACCGTGGGGAGCGGCCGGCACGGCGGTGTTCCGATTTCGGACGCCACCCTAGGCGATTGCGGAGAGTCACACAAGGGTGGGGTGAGCGGTGGGGTGAGCGCGGGTGCGGACGGCGTCTCAGGAGCGGGTCGGGGGGCGACCCGGACCGCGTTCCCATGCGGCCGCCCCGGCGTGGTCACGATGTGGCGTCCATCCGCTTAGGGGCTCCTTACGGAGTGCCTGGGATCGTGGTCGGCGACCGGGCACGACCGCCCGGCCCCACGACCCCCACGACGCTCCCAGATGCCCCGACTTCCCGACCGTCCGCTCGTCGCCGCCCTGCTCGCCATCGGGCTGGGTGCCGCGCTCAGCGCGGCCGCGTCGAACGACGACCCCGCCTCGGCCGGGAGCGGTGCGCCGCCCGGCGACACCGGTACCGCGTCCACCGCGGCCGCCCCGGCGTCAGGGGCCACCACGACCTCCGCGGGGGCGGCCCCGGCCGCGTCGTCCGGCACCTACGCCGACGGCACCTACGAGGCGTCCGGCTCGTACCAGTCGCCGGCGGGGAAGGAGACCGTGTCGGTGTCCCTGACCGTCGCCGGCGACCGCGTCACGGCGGTCGACGTGACGCCCGGGGCGAGCGGCGGGCCGTCGAAGCAGTTCCAGGACCAGTTCGTCGGCGGCATCGGGCAGGTCGTCGTCGGCCGTCCGCTGAGCTCCCTGCGGGTCGACGCCGTGGCCGGCTCGTCGCTGACCGGCGAGGGGTTCAACGAGGCCGCGGAGCGGATCCGGCAGGAGGCGGGCGCATGAGCACCGCGGAGGCCCCGGACGTCCGCGGGCAGGACCCGCTGCGCAGCACCGTCGGTGCGTTCTCCGAGGTGGCAGGCCGGCTGCTCGGGCCCCTCGACCGGCGGCTCGGACGGATCCCGACGTACCGCCTGATCATCGCGTTGCTGTCGGCGCTCGTCGGCGTCTCGCTGGTGCTGTCGGTGACCGACGGCCTGCGTTACGACGTCGACCAGCTGCTCGCGAGCCTCGGGATCGCGGTCGGCGTGAGCTACGTCGCCAACCGGGCGATCGCGCCGCTCGCGCGCGTCCGTCCGCACGGGGAGTCGGCCGTGATCACGGGGCTGCTCCTGTACTTCCTCTTCTGGCCGACGACCGAGGGCGGCGACCTGCTCGTCCTCGCGGCGGCCGCGGTCGTCGCGACCGCGGCGAAGTACGTCCTCGCCGTGCGCGGCCGGCACGTGCTGAACCCGGCGGCCGCGGGTGCCGTCGCCGTCGGGGTCCTCGAGCTCGGCGCGACCCCGACGTGGTGGGTCGCGGGTGAGGAGCTCCGCTTCTACGTCCTGGCGGCGGCGCTCGTCCTGCTGCTGCGCACGCGGCGCTCGACGCTCGCGCTGACGTTCGTCCTGGTCGCCGGCGCGATCGTGGTCCTGCGCCTGACCGGCGACGGCGTCGCGACGGGCGACGCGATCGAGCAGGCGTTCACGTCGTACCCGATCGTGTTCCTCGCGGCGTTCATGCTCACCGAGCCCCTGACGCTCCCGCCGCGCCGGTGGCAGCAGCTCGGGATCGCGGTCCTCGTCGGGGTGCTGTTCGCCACGCCGTCGCTCCACGTGGGGTCGGTCGCGATGACGCCCGAGCTGGCCCTCGTCCTCGGCAACGTCGTCGCCTTCGCGTTCGGGCAGCGCCGGGGCGTGCGGCTGCGGTACCTCGGGCGTCAGCAGCTGGGCCCGTCGAGCTGGGAGTACCGGTTCGCCCCGGTGCGCCCGGTGTCGTTCTCCGCCGGGCAGTACGCCGAGCTCGTCCTGCCGCACGACGGCGCGGACGCCCGCGGGACGCGCCGGGTCTTCACGATCGCGTCCGCGCCGGCCGACCGGGAGACCGTGGCGTTCGGCGTGCGCGAGTCGCCGGAGGGCAGCAGCTACAAGCGGGCGCTCGCCGCGCTCACGCCCGGGACGACCCTGACCGCGGCGACGGTCGCCGGCGACTTCCTGCTGCCGCGCGACCGGTCGCGCCCCGTGCTGCTCGTTGCCGGCGGGATCGGCGTGACGCCGTTCGTCAGCCAGCTGCGGGACGAGACGGCGGCGGCCGCGGCCGGGCGGGCGGCGGAGGGCGTGCGCGACGTCGTGCTCGTCCTCGGGCTGGGCCCGGCGGAGGGCCTGCCGTACCGCGACGACCTGGTCGCCGCGGGCGTCCCCGTCGTGGTCGTCAGCCCCGAGCGGCCCGCGGACCTCCCCGCCGGCTGGACGCACGTCGCCGCCGGGCTGGTCACGCAGGAGGTCCTGCGCGGCGCGGTCCCGGACGCGGCGTCGCGGTCGGCGCTCGTGTCGGGGCCGCCCGCGATGGTCGATGCGGTCCGCGGCGCGCTGCGGGCGCTCGGGGTCCGGCGGGTGAAGACCGACCACTTCGCGGGGTACTGACCCGCGGGAGGCGCGCCGATCGGCTCGCGGGCGGGCGGGCCGCATGGCGCGCAGATCGGGTCGCGGTGGGTCGAGCGGCGGGGCCCGCGTCCGTGTGCGCCCCCGGCCGGGCTACCGCACCTTGATCTTCATCTTCATGTGCGGCAGGTGCGGGTCGCAGACCACGGTGTAGGTGCCCTTCTTCGAGAGGGTCCGGGAGTACGAGCCCGAGGACCGCAGGCCCGAGTCGAACCGCGTGGGGCCGGAGGCGGCGCGGGCGTTGTGGGTGCCGCGACCGGCCCAGACCCACTTGACCTTCGTGCCCTTCCTCACGCTGAGGTTCGACGGCACGAAGCGGTTGTCGACGATCTTCACCGTGGCCGTCCGCGCGGCGACGGTGACGAGCGGCGAGGCGGAGTCGTCGTGGTGGGCGAGGTGGCCGGAGGTGACGGACGACGGGCCGGCGTCCGGCGCGGCGGACGCCGAGGTGCCGAGGACGGCGGCGCCTCCTGCGAACCCGGCGAGGACGACGACGGCGGTGGCTGCTGATCCGGCTGACGGCATGCCCGGAGTCTGTCAGGTGCGCCTAATTCGATGGAGCCAGCAACGGTGCGAGGACCGCCGCGATCCGCTCCACGTGCGGGGGCCGCAGGAGCTCGGCGTGCGTGCACGGCAGGGCGTGGACGTCGAGGCCGCCCCGGACGTGGGCGCGCCAGCCGTCGACGTCGAGCCAGTCCTCCGGCCGCGGCGCGGCGGCGGCGAAGAAGACCGCCGATCCGTGGAACGGCCGGTGCTCGTGCGTCCGCATCGCCGCCGCGTTGCGGACGACGATGCCGACCATCGCGTTCAGCACGTCCTCGCCGAGGGACGCCAGGGCCGAGCCGTCGTCCCGGAGCGCCGCGACGACGCGCTCCCGGGTGAGCGGCCCCGTACCGAGCCGTGCGGGGTCGTGGCCCGCCATGTTCAGGAGGGCGACGAGGGCGTCGGACTCCTCCGGGGCAGCGAGGTCGCGCCACTGGTCGCTCGGGTAGGCGTCGAGGAGCGCGAGCACGTCGACGTCCGCGCCATCGTCCTCCAGGAGCGCGGCGACGGCCTGGGCGAGGACCCCGCCGACCGACCAGCCGAGCAGCCGGTACGGCCCCTCCGGCTGCAACGCGCGGATCCGCCGGACGTGGTCCGCGGCCATCTCGTGGAGCGTGGTCGGCGGCGTGCCTGACCCGTCGAGGCCGACCGCCTGCAGGGCGACCACGGGCTGGTCGGCCGGGAGCAGGCGCGTGAGCCCGGCGTAGCACCAGCCGATCCCGCCGGCGGGATGGAGGCAGAAGAGCGGCGGCCGGTCCCCGCCCTGCCGGAGCGGCAGCACGACGTCGAGGGCTCCGGCCTCGTCCGGATCCTCGAGCCGCAGCGCGAGCGCGGCGGCGGTCGGGGCGGCGAAGAGCGCGCCGATCGAGACCTCGCGCCCGAGCGCCCGGCGCAGGCGCTGCGCGGCCTGTGCGGCGAGCAGCGAGTGGCCGCCGAGGAGGAAGAAGTCCTCGTCCGGCCCGACGCGGTCCCGGCCGAGCAGCTCGGCGAAGACGCCCGCCACGAGCTCCTCCGTCGGGGACGCCGGGGGGCGGTCGTCCGTCGCCCCGGGAGCGACCGGCGCCTCGGGGGCGGGGAGCGCGGCGCGGTCGAGCTTGCCGCTGACGGTCAGCGGCAGGGCGTCGAGCCCGACGAACGCCGCGGGGACCATCGCGTCCGACAGGGCCTCGGCGAGCCGGCGACGGAGCGCCCCCGCGTCGCACGCCGAGGCGGGGACGACGTAGGCGACGAGCCGGGTGGTCGCCGCCCCGGCGATCCCGTCGACGCGCGCGACGACCGCGGCCTGCACGACCCCGGGGGCGGCGGTGAGGTGCGCCTCGACCTCGCCGGTCTCGATCCGCTGCCCGCGGATCTTCACCTGGTGGTCCCGCCGGCCGAGGTACTCGATCGCGCCGTCGGGACGCCACCGCGCGAGGTCGCCGGTGCGGTAGGTCCGGCCCAGCGCCGGGTCGTCGACGAACGCCGCGTCCGTCAGGTCCGGGCGGCCGAGGTAGCCGGCGGCCAGCTGCACGCCCGACAGGTGGAGCTCGCCGGTGGCGCCGACCGGGACGGGACGGCGCTCCGCGCCGAGGACGTGGCACCCGGTGTTCCAGACCGGGCGGCCGATCGGGACGCCCGTCCCCGGCGCGTCGTCGGTGCAGTCCCAGTGCGTGACGTCGACCGCGGCCTCGGTCGGCCCGTAGAGGTTGTCCAGGCGCGTGCCCGGGAGGAGGGCGCGGAGGCGGTCGCGGAGGTCCCCGGGCAGGGCCTCGCCGCTGCAGACGACGCGCCGCAGGCCGGTGCACGCGGCGGCCGCGGGCTCGTCGACGAACAGCGCGAGCATCGACGGGACGAAGTGGCAGACGGTGACGCCCGCCCCGGCGATCAGCTCGGCGAGCGCGCGGGGATCGCGGTGGGCCCCCGGGGGCGCGACCTCCAGCGGCACGCCGGCGATCAGCGGCCAGAAGAGCTCCCAGACGGAGACGTCGAAGCCGACCGGGGTCTTCTGGAGGATCCGGTCGCCGGGCCCGACGGGGAACGCGTCGTCCTGCCACAGGAGCCGGTTGACGATCGCCCCGTGCGGGACGACCACCCCCTTCGGGCGCCCGGTGGAGCCGGAGGTGTAGAGGACGTAGGCGGGGTCGCCGGCGCGGGCGACGCGGTCCGGTGCGTCGTCCGGGACGGGCACGGGCGGCGCCCCGTGCATCGCGGCCGGGACGGTGGCGGACGGGCCGCCGGCGACGACCTCGTCGCGCGTGGCCCGGCCGACCGAACCGTCGGCGTCCCCGGACGGCCGCGCGAGCGGCAGCGCATCCGGCCACGGCACGAGGTCGTCCAGCGCGGGGTCGACGACGACCGCGACGGGCCGGGCGTCGTCGAGCATGCCCCGGAGCCGCGCGCCCGGCTGGTCCGGATCGAGGGGCAGGTAGGCCGCGCCGCTCTTCAGGACGCCGACGAGCGCGACGAGCAGGTCGACCGACCGCGGCACGGCGACCGCGACGATCTGGCCCGGTCCCGCGCCGCGCTCCCGCAGCGCCGTGGCCAGGACGTCGGCGCGCGCGTGGAGCTCCGCGTGGGTCACGGCGTGCTCGCCCAGCCGGACGGCCTCGGCGTCCGGGTGCGCGTCGCGGCAGCGGTCCAGCAGGTCGACGAGCGTCAGCGCGGGGTCGACGTCGCGGGCGGTGGCGTTCCAGCCCGCGATGCGCGCGAGCTCCTCGGGGGTCGTGAGCTCCAGGCCGTCGACCGTCGGCCCCGGCGTGTCGCGGACCGGGCCGGCCGCGGGAGGCTCGCGACGTTCCCCGGCGGGCTCGGGGTGGGCGAGGACGGCCTCGGCGAACCGCCGGAGGACGACGGGGAACCGCTCCGCGTGCAGGCCGGTCTCGTCCGCGTCGTAGCGGCCGACGTTCGCCTCGACGTCCAGGCGCGGCGGGGCGTCGCCGCGGTCGTAAAGGTTGAACGAGAGGTCGTCGACCGGCCCGGCGCCGAGGGTGCGGACGACGGCGGGGACACCGGCGAAGTCGAGCGCGTAGTCGAACGGCAGCACGTTGACCATCGGCCCGTGGAGCGCCCGTCCACCGCCGAGCGCCCCGATGGTGCGGCGGAGCTCCTCGCCGCGGAAGCGCTGGTGGCGCCGGAGGCCGCGCATCCCGTCCGTCACGGCGCGCACGACATCGGCGGGGCGGCTGCCCCCGTGCAGCGCGACCCGCAGCGGCAGCACGTTGACCATCGTCGCCGGGCTGCGGAGCGCGACGGGCCCGAGCCGGGCGAGCATCGGGACGCCGAGGACGATCTCCTCCGGGACCTCGTCGTCCTCATGGCCGGCGGTGGTCGCCATGCGCCGGACGTAGGTCGCGACGGCCGCCATCGCGAGCTCCGGCCAGGTCGCGTCGACGGCGTCCGAGGCGTCGCGGAGCAGCGCCATCAGGTCGGCGTCGAGCGGCGCGCTGGCCCGGTGGACCTCGTGCCCGGTCGACTCGGGGCGGTCGGTGAGCGTCGTGATCCGGGGCGGGGCCGCGAACCGCGCGCGCCAGTGCTCGTCGTCGCGGCCGGCGGCGGGGGAGTCCCGGTAGGCGGACTCGACCTCGAGCGTCGCGGCCAGGGACGGGAACCACGCGGGCGGCGGTTCGTCGCCGCACGCCAGCGCCGAGTGGATCTCCGCGGCGCGGCGGGCGATCAGCGACAGGCCCATCGCGTCGGCGGCCAGGTGGTGGACGCGCTGGAACCACGCGGTCCGGTCGTCGGCGACGCGGAGGAGCGCCTCGTCGAACAGGCGGTCCGTCGCCAGGTCCAGCGGCCGGCGCCAGGCCGACCGCGTCCAGGCCAGGACGGCGGCGTCCGGGTCCTCCTCGTCGCGCAGGTCGACGACGGGGAGCGGCCAGTCGCCGGGCGCGTGCGGGCGCTGGACCGGCAGTTCGCCGTCCGTATCGAGCCGCACGTGCAGGCCTTCGGCCTCGTCGACCGCCGTCCGGATCGCGGACGCGAGCAGGTCGAGGTCGACGGGCCCGCGGAGCTCGAGGCACTCCGCGGTGATGAACGCGGCGCCTCCCTCGTCGAGCTGCTGCGCGAACCAGATGCCCGTCTGGGCGGCGGTCAGCGGGAGGGCGTCGCCCCCGGCGGTCACGAGCCCGCGGGCCGGCGCGTCGCGATCAGCCGCCACCACGCGGCGACCGTCGGGACGTCGGAGAGCTCCATCAGGTCGATCGAGACGCCGGCCTCGCGCAGGCGGCCGACGAACGCCATCGCCCGGACCGAGTCGAGCGCCCAGTCCAGGACGAGGTCGTCGCCGTCCGCGATCTCGTCGGCCGTCGCACCGACGAGCCCGGCGACGACGGCGCGCAGCTCGTCGGCGTCGGCGGGGAGCGCGGTGGCGCTCATGCGCGCGGGGCGACGGTCGTGCCCGCGCGGGTGCCGGCTGGACGGGCTGCGAGGGCTGATTGCGGCATGCGGAGGGCGGTCGGCGGGAGGAGCGGCGGTGTCGCGACCCGCCGGCGCGGTCGGCGGCGGGTCGGACTTAGGGGTACCTGACAGCGGCATTCAAGCACAGGCGACAGCGTCGCCGTGCCCGCCCCGCGACGGGCGAGGGCCCGGCGTCCGCCGGGCCCTCGGTGCCTCGTCGCGGTGTCGTGCCGGGTCAGGCGGCGGGGTTCTCGCCGTCGCCGTCGCCCTGGTCGGCGCCCTGGCTCCCCTGGTCGCCGTGGTCGCCGTGGTCGGCCTTCTCGGTGCCGAGGACCTTGAACGCCTTGTCGAGGTGGACATCGACGACGCCGCCGTCCGTCTTCGTGACCTCGACGTCGTAGGCGATGCGGGACTCGTACGCCGGGTCGTGGGTGTCGCCCTTCTCCGGCTTGTCCGTCTTGTCCGCTGCGTCCGGCTTGTCGCCCTTCTCCGGGGTGTCCGCCTTGTCCGTCGCGTCCTTGGCGTCGGGGGTCTCCTTCGCGACCTCGGTGACCTTGCCGTCGACGGCGGCCAGGGCCGCCGTCTTCGCGGACGCCGCGTCGGTGCCGGTCACCTGGTCGGCGGCCTCGTTCCGGTCGCCGCCGGGCCCGTCGTTCGTCTCACCGTGCTCGGGGGCGGCCGTCTGCGCGGCGGTCGCCTTGCCGCTCGTCGACGGGCTGCCGGTCTGGGCGTTCGCGAACGCCGCGCCGCCCGCGCCGAGGCCCGCCAGCACGGCCGAGGTCATGAGGATCTGCTTGAACTTCGTCATCGTCCTGCTCCTTGGGGTTGGGTCGATCCGCAAGCTACGGACGGCCGATTGGAGCGCTCTGAGCCTCCGTGAGAGGACGCTCATGTCGACGCCGGAGGCCCGCCCAGCGGCGTCATCCGCACCTCGACGACGGCCCCGGAGGACGTCGGCGGGACGGTCGAGGTCCACCCGTGGGCCTCGGCGATCGCCCGGACGATCGCGAGCCCGAGGCCGGCGTGGCCGCCCGTCCGCGAGTCGTCCGCCATCGCGAAGCGGTCGAAGGCGCGATCGACGAAGGCGGCGGGGAACCCGGGGCCGTCGTCGGCGACCGACAGGACGATCCCGCCGGCAGTGCGCCCGGCCGTCAGCCGCACCGCCCCCGTGGCGTACCGCAGCGCGTTCTCGACGAGGTTGTCGAGGAGCTGGTCGAGGCGCACCTCGTCGGCCTCGACGAACAGGTCGTCGTCCGTCCCGGCCGTGATCCGGAGCCCGTGCTGCTCCGCCCGCGGGGAGAACCGCCGGGCGCACGACGCGACCGCGATCCCGACGTCCAGCGGCTCGGCGCGCATGGGCAGGCGGTGCTGGTCCGCGCGAGCGAGGACGAGGAGGTCCTCGGCGAGTCGGACCACGCGCGCGTTCTGCGCCGCCAGCGACTCGAGGGTCTCGCGGTGCGCCTCCGGCGACCCGTCGGACCGCAGCGCGACCTGGAGCTCGGCGTCGATGATCGCCAGCGGCGTGCGGAGCTCGTGGCTCGCGTCGGCGACGAACCCGCGCTCGCGCTGCATCGCGTCGTCCAGGCGGTCGAGCATCGCGTTCAGGGTGTCCCCGAGCTCGGTGATCTCGTCGCCCCCGGGTGGCACGCCGAGGCGGTCTGCGAGCGCGGAGCCCTCGATCGCGCGTGCCTGGCGGGTCATCGCGCGCACGGGCCGGAGCGCCGCGGCGGCCGCGAGGTACCCGGCGACGCTCGCGATCAGGAGCGCGACGGGCACGCCGATCGTGAGCTGCCGGCGGAGCTGGTCGACGGTGTCGTGGCGGGTCTCCAGGGACTGCCCGACGACCACGACGACGTCGCGGTCGCCCGTTGCGGCGGCCAGGAGGCGGACAGGCGCGTGCTCGCCGCCGACGCGCACGTCGAGGAACAGCGGGTGCCTGCGGGCGGCGGCGAGCTGCCGCTGCGTCAGGAGGGAGGTGCGCGACGACGACGGGGTCGCGTGCAGGACCTGGTTCCGCTGGTCCAGGAGCTGCGTCGTGCTGGCGTCGTCGTCGCCGAGCCGGCCCGGGGAGCCGATGTCGCCACCGTCCGGTGACCCGTCCGCGAGCGCGCTGATGTCGGCGACGCGGGACTCGAGGCCCTGGTCGATCGCGAGGTCCAGCTGCGCCTCGAGCCGGAGCACGAGGAAGACCGACAGCGCGAGGAGCAGGAGCGCCATCGCCGTCGCGAAGGCGAGGGTGACCCGGACCCGCAGCGGGAGGTGGCGCACGGCGGTCAGCCGCTCGGGGCCGGGGCGCTGCGGATGCGGTAGCCCTCGCCCCGGACCGTCTGGATGGAGTCGGTGCCGAACGGCCGGTCGATCTTCTGCCGCAGGTAGCTGATGTAGACGTCGATGATGTTGGAGCGGTTCTCGTACTCGCTGCCCCAGGCGCGCTCCAGCAGCTCGTACCGGTCGAGCACGGCGTCGGGCGCGGCCATCAGCGCGTAGAGGACCGAGTACTCCTTCGGCGAGAGGTCGATCGCGACGTCGCCGCGCCGCACCCGGTGCGACGCCGGGTCGAGCTCGAGGTCGCCGACGCGGAGCACGGTCGGCCGCTCGGCCCGGCCCCGGCGGGCCAGCGCGCGCAGCCGGGCGCTGAGCTCCGGGAGCGCGAACGGCTTGACGAGGTAGTCGTCCGCCCCGGCGTCGAGCCCGGCGACCCGGTCCTCGATCGCGTCGCGCGCGGTCAGCAGCAGCACCGGCGACCAGACGTCGTCCTCGCGCAGGCGCCGGCAGGTGGTGACGCCGTCGAGCCCGGGCATCATCACGTCGAGCACGATCGCGTCGTACCGCGTGGCCCCGGCCCGCCACAGCGCCTCGGTCCCGTCGTGCGCGACGTCGACGCTCAGGCCGTCCGCCGTCAGGCCCCGCCGGAGCAGCTCGGCCATCCGGCGCTCGTCGTCGACCACGAGGACGCGCACCGGTCAGGCCCGCGTGCGTCGGGCGGTGGCCCGCGGCCCGCAGATCATCGGGAGCTTCGGCGACGGTGCGGGGGCGCGGTCTGCATGCGCGCACCGTGGCGGACCGGCATGAGCCCGGGATGAGAGCGACGCGACGCGTGGTCGGTCTCCGGACGTCGCCGGCTGCCGCGGGACCGTGCCCGGGCGCCCGCGAGCGTCGGTCGTGACCCCGCCGCCCGGCTCCCCCCGGGTCGGACGGCGGGGTCACGGACTACGGGCGCCCGGCCGGCTTCGCCGCGGCCAGGGCGCTCTTGACCTTGGCGGCGTCGACGCCGAGCTCCTTGGCGAGCGCCGTGGCCTCGGCGTCCTCGCGGGCGGTGTGCGCGGCCTCGAGGGCCTTCGTGACCTCCGCCTCGGTCTTGTCGGTCTTCTTCGCCAGCGCGGTCACGAGGGTCGAGTCGTCGCCGCCGGGACCGCCGTGGCCGCCATGGCCGCCCTGGCCGCCCTGGCCGCGCTGGGCATCGAAGACCGCCTGGACGTCCGTGGTGCTCGCGCCGAGCGCCTTGGCGATCGCCGTGATCTGGTCGCCCTTCTGGTCGTCCTTCGTGCCGCGGGTCGCCTCGAGGGCGGCCTGCAGCTTCGCCTCGGTCACGCCGAGCGTCTTGGCCAGCGCGGCGGTGTCGACGCCGTGGCCGCCCCGTCCGCCGTGGTCGCCGCCGCGACCGCCGAAGCCGCCGGCGTGCGTGCCGGTGACCTTGAAGTCCTTGTCGAGCTCGACCTCGACCTCGGTGCCGTCGGTCTTGCGGACCTCGGCCTCGTACGTCCCGTCGTTCCGGCTCTGGATCCCGACGAGCGTGCTGCCCGGGTACTTCGCGAGCGCCGCGTCGGACGCGGAGGAGAAGGTGGTGGACGTCAGCGGTGTCGGGGCGCTGGAGGACGAGGTGGCGGCGTACGCGCCGCCGCCGATCCCGAGCACGCCGACCGCGGCGAGGACGACGGTCTTGGACTTGAACGACTTGATCATGGGCGCCATCCTGCGGCCGCCGCATGGGAGGACCCCGGCCGTTGGCTGAGATTCCGCTGGGAGCGGCGCTCTCACCTCGCGTTCATCGGGAGGCAGCAGACTGCACGGGTGCCCTTGCGCCCCGCACGCCTCTTCGCCCGGCTCCCGATCCGGATACGCGTCGCTGCGGCGTTCGCGCTCGTCATGGCGGTCCTCCTGACCGTCGCGGGCGCGGGCCTGTACGTCGCGCTGGGCGCCACGCTGAAGTCCGGGGTCGACGACGGGCTGCGCACGCGGTCGTCGGACGTCGCCGCGCTCGCCACCGACGCGGCCTCCGAGCCCCGCAGCGCGAGCCCGCTGACGGAGCGCGGCGAGACGGTCGCCCAGATCCTCGCGGTCGACGGCCGCGTGATGGACTCCTCGACCGCGCTCGGGACCCGGCGGCTCCTCACGCCCGCGCAGGTCCGCCGGGCGGCCGTGGGGCAGATCTTCGTCGAGCGGCCGACGATCAGGCCCGTCGACGCCGACGACCGGACGCGGCTCCTGGCCCGCCCGATCACCGCGGCCGGGCAGCGCGTGATCGTCGTCGTCGGCGCCTCCCTGGAGCCGATCGAGGTGGCGCAGCACCGGCTCGCCAAGCTGCTCCTCGTCGGCGGACCGGTGCTCCTGCTGCTCGCGTCCGTCGCCGGCTACGGGGCCGCGGCCGGGGCGCTCCGCCCGATGGAGCGGATGCGGCGGGCGGCGTCGACGATCCGCACGGGGCGCTCGGGGACCCGCCTCGAGGTGCCGCCGGCGGGCGACGAGGTCTCGCGCCTCGCCGACACGCTGAACGGGATGCTCGACCGCCTCGACGACGCGTTCCGCCGCGAGCGCGCCTTCGTCGACGACGCGAGCCACGAGATGCGCACGCCGCTCGCGCTCGTGAAGGGCGAGCTCGAGCTCGCGATGCGCGACGGCGCCTCGTACGACGACCTGCGCGAGGCGATCGTCGCCGCGGCCGAGGAGAACGACCGGCTCGTGCGGCTCGCCGAGGACCTCCTCGTCCTCGCGCGCGCGGACGACGGCGCGATGCCGCCACGGGTCGAGGTGATCGTGCTGGACGAGCTCGTCGAGCAGGTCCGGGCGCGGATCGGCCCGACCGCCGACGCCCTCGCGCTCGACCCCGCCGCGTCCGGATGCGTGCTCCGCGGGGACGAGTCCCGGCTCGAGCGGGTGCTGACGAACCTCGTCCGCAACGCCCTGGACGCCGGCGCGACGCGCGTCGACGTGCAGGTCCGCGAGCTGGCGTCCGTCGTCGAGGTCCACGTCCTCGACGACGGCCCGGGCTTCCCCGACGCGTTCCTCGCGCGGGCGTTCGAGCGCTTCGCCCGCGCGGACGAGGCCCGCGGCCGGGGCGGCACCGGCCTGGGGCTGGCGATCGTCCGGTCGACCGCCGAGGCGCACGGCGGCACGGCGGGGGCGGCGAACCGGCCGGAGGGCGGCGCCGACGTCTGGTTCGCCCTGCCGGCGGTCGCGGGCTGAGCGGCCGGCCTTTCATCCTGGTCTCATCTTGCGTCGTCAACGTCGCGCCCATGCGCGTACTGGTCGTCGAGGACGACGTGAAGATGAGCGGTCTCCTGAAGCGCGGGCTGGCCGCGGACGGGCTCGTCGTCGACCTCGCGCGCGACGGGGAGCTCGGGCTGGAGATGGCGCGTTCGAGCGAGTACGACGCGATCGTCCTCGACGTGATGCTCCCCGGTCGCGACGGCTTCGAGGTGTGCCGGGCCCTCCGCGAGGACGGCGTCTGGGCACCGGTGCTGATGCTGACCGCACGGGACTCCGTCGACGACCGCGTCCGGGGCCTGGACACGGGCGCGGACGACTACCTGACGAAGCCGTTCTCGTTCGTCGAGCTCGGCGCCCGGCTGCGGGCGCTCGCGCGGCGGGGCCCGATCGAGCGGCCCGCGACGATCACGGTCGGGGACCTCCACCTCGACCCCGCGACCCGCGGCGTCCGCCGGGGCGACGTGGAGATCGAGCTCTCCCCGAAGGAGTTCGCGCTGCTCGAGACGTTCATGCGTCGCCCCGGCCGGGTGCTCGACCGCTACGCCCTGCTCGAGCACGCCTGGGACTACGGGTACGAGCGGCGATCGAACGTCGTCGAGGTGTACGTCCGCTACCTGCGCGAGAAGGTCGACCGCCCGTTCGGCGTCACCTCGATCGAGACGGTCCGCGGCGCCGGGTACCGCCTGCGCCGCGACGGTGGCGCCGTCGCCTGACCCGCCTCCCCGGGACCGCCGCCGGCGGACTCATGGAGGACTCATCTGGGGTCGGCACGGTGGTGCGCATGACGACGACCACCACCCACCCCGGAGCAGCCGCTTCGGCATCGCGCGGACGCGCGATGCTGAACAAGGTCCCCGAGGTCACCCTCTACTTCTGGATCATCAAGATCCTGGCGACGACGGTCGGCGAGACCGCGGCCGACTACCTGAACGTCAATCTGAACTTCGGGCTGACGAACACGACGTACGTGACCGGAGCACTGCTGATCGCGATCCTCGTGGTCCAGTTCCGCCTACGGAAGTACGTCCCGGCCATCTACTGGCTGGCGATCGTGTTCATCAGCGTGTTCGGCACGCTGATCACCGACAACCTGACCGACGCGGCGAACGTCCCCCTGCAGACGAGCACCATCGTCTTCGCCGTGATCCTCGCCGGCGTCTTCGCGACCTGGTTCGCCGTCGAGCGGACGCTGTCGATCCACTCGATCGTCACGAGCAAGCGCGAGGGCTTCTACTGGCTGACGATCCTCTTCACGTTCGCGCTGGGCACGGCCGCGGGCGACCTCTTCGCGGAGCAGATCGGCCTCGGCTTCTTCGTCTCCGCCCTCATCTTCGCCGGCGTCATCGCGATCATCACGGTCGCCCACCTGCGGTTCGGGCTGAACGCGGTCCTCGCCTTCTGGCTGGCCTACATCCTGACCCGCCCGCTGGGCGCGTCGATCGGCGACCTCCTGTCGCAGGCGAAGGCCGACGGCGGCCTCGGGCTCGGCACCACGGGGACGAGCTACATCTTCCTCGCGATCATCCTGGCGCTCGTCGTCTTCCTCACGAAGACGAAGCGCGACGTGATCGAGGTCCAGCGCGGCGAGCTGGACGCCGAGGCCGTCTGAGCGACGCAGGGCCGGCAGGGCGGACGGCGGGCCGCGAGGCCCGTCGCGCCAGGTCGGTCCGAGCGCGCGCCGCTCTCATCGACGACTCATCTTCGGGTCCTACCGTGGTCCGCGCCGTCGCTCGAACCTCCTTGACGAGCGACGGCACCCGACCCCCGCGAAGCCCTCCCGCACCCGAGCCGCACTGGATCCCGATGCCCCGCACCACCACCACCGACCGCCAGAACTGGCTCGAGCCGCTCGCCGCGAAGGTCCCGGCCATCGCGGCCACGTTCTGGGTCCTCAAGCTCCTCACCACCGGCATGGGCGAGGCGATCTCCGACTTCATGGGCCAGACGAGCATCCCGCTCGCGGCGCTGATCGGGGTCGGCGGGTTCGTCCTCGCGATGCGCCTGCAGCTGCGGGCCCGCGAGTACCGCGCGCCGGTCTACTGGTTCGCCGTGATGATGCTGGCGATCTTCGGCACGATGGTCGCCGACGGGATCAAGGACGGCCTCGGGCTCTCCTACGCGGTGACGACACCGCTCTTCGCGCTCGGCGTCGCCTCGGTCTTCGCGGTCTGGCACCGCGTCGAGGGGACGCTCTCGATCCACAGCATCACGACCCGCCGCCGCGAGGCCTTCTACTGGACGGCCGTGCTCGCGACGTTCGCGCTGGGCACCGCCGCCGGCGACATGACCGCGATGACCCTGAAGCTCGGGTACTTCGGCTCGGCGGTCCTCTTCGCCGCGCTGATGGCCGTCCCCGCGCTGCTCTGGTGGCGTGGCCTCCTGAACCCGATCGCCGCGTTCTGGATCGCCTACGTCATCACCCGGCCGCTGGGCGCCTCGTTCGCCGACGGCTTCAGCAAGTCCAAGGACGGCGGCCTCGGCCTCGGCGACGGTCCGGTCAGCGCCGTCCTCCTGATCGTCTTCGTCGCGCTCGTCGCCTGGGTGGCGAAGGGGCGTCGCGACGTCCAGGAGCCGGGAGAGCACGCCGGGCCGACGCGCCGGCACCACCTGAGCGACCTCGAGGTCGGGCGCCCGCAGCACGCACAGGGGTGACGGGCACCGGGCACGCGGACGACGTCCGTTCGGCGCTCCTGGACCTGACGGACGCCCTGCGGGGGACGCTGGGCGCCCTCGAGGGGATCAGGCCCGCGGCAGCACCGCGACGACCCGCGCGCCGTCCTCGACCGCGACCGACCCGCCGTGCGCCCGCACGATCGCGGCGACGATCGCGAGTCCCAGGCCGCTGCCGCCGGGCGAGCCGTCGGCCTGGCTGAAGCGGTCGAACGCGCGGCCGGCGAAGTCCGCGGGGAAGCCCGGACCCTCGTCGGCGACCGCGATGCGGATCGTGCCGGCGTCGGGGCCGTCCCCGGCCGAGAGCTCGATCGCCCCGCGGCCGTGGCGCAGGGCGTTGACGACGAGGTTGTCGAGGACCTGCGCCATGCGGTCCGGATCGCCGAGGAGCACCGCACCGCCCTCCGGCGGCGCGACGCGGATCGCGCGGTCGTCGGCGGAGGCGGGGGCGGGGCCCCGGTGGCGGGCGGCGGTGCCGTCGAGCAGGTCCTCCACGTCGATCGGCTCCAGCCGCAGCGGAAGGGCGCCCTGGTCGGCGCGGGCGAGCAGCAGCAGGTCGTCGGCGAGCCGCGTCAGCCGGACGGCGTCCTGGTGCACGGCCTCGAGGGTGGCGCGCAGGTCCTCGGTGCCGAGCGTGCGGTCGCGCAGCGCGACGTCCACCCGGGTGCGCAGCACGGCGATCGGCGTGCGCAGCTCGTGGCTCGCGTCGCCGACGATCTGCCGCTCGTGCTCGAGCGCGCCCTGCAGCCGGCCGAGCATGCTGTTCAGGGTCTCCGCGAGCCGGTCGAGCTCGTCGCCCGTCCCCGGCCGCGGGAGCCGGTCGCCGAGGTCGGTGTCGCTGATCTCGGCGGCCCGGGAGCGGAGCCGCTCGACGGGCGCGAGCGCCGCCCCGGCCACGACGTAGCCCGCCAGGCTGGAGAGGATCAGCGCGCCGGGCAGGCTCACGAGGAGGAGGGTCGCGAGCTTGTCGAGCTCGCGGTCCCGGTCGTCCCGCGGCTCGGCGACGACCGCGACCTCGGTCTCGTCGATCGTGAAGGCCCGCAGGCGCACGCCGTCCTGGGCACCCGGGGCCTTCGGGACGGTCTCCACCACGGGGGCGCGGCGTGCACGCGCGAGCTGGTCGGCGGACAGCAGACGCGTCCGGCCCGGGCCGCGGCTGGACGCGAGGAGCCGACCCCGTGCGTCGTAGATCTGCGCGTACGCCTCGCCGGAGAGCGCGACGATCCGGCGGGGCCGCACCTCCTCGGCGGCGAGCCCGCGGAACGCCACCGAGCGCTCAGCGAGCTCGTCGTCCGCCCGCTGGTCGATGTAGCCCGAGAACTCGACGTAGATCAGGGCGCCGACGCCCGCGAGCACGATCCCGATCACCGACGCGAAGGCGATGGTCAGGCGGATCCGCAACGGGACGGACCGGGGCAGCGGGCGCACGCCAGGATCATGACCGACCCGGATGAGCGCGGCGGGTGGTCCCGGCGTCCGCGTCAGTGCGGTCCCGTGACGCCGAGCGCGTCGGGCACCCGGACGCTCCCCGCGGCGGGCGCGTCGGCGTGCAGGTCGTTGCCGCGGGCCACCAGGCGCAGCCCCGCCCAGCCCGCGACGGCGAACGCGACCGCGTGGAGGGTCGCGAGCAGCGGGGTTGCGCCGAGCGGCTCGCCGAACGCGACGATCCCGGTGAGGATCGCGACGGCGTTGGTCGCGGCGGTCATCGTCACGACCACCGGCACCACGGGGCCGAGCTGCAGGCCGCGCTGGAAGCAGGCGAATCCGCAGCCGCAGATGGCGACGTAGACGAGCAGCCACGGGCTGGCGACGACGCCGAGCACGCCGTGGTGCGCGACGACCGCCAGGGCCTTCGTCGCCGCGTCCCCCGCGCCGTAGAGGATCCCGCCCGCGGTCCCGAGGGCGACGGCGCGGCGCCGGTGGTCGGCGAGGACGACGAGGACCGCGGCGACGAGGGCGGCCGCGGTGAGCGCCACCACGAGCGGTCCGACCGGGACGCCACGGGCCGCCGTCGACGTCGCGCCGATCCCGAGGGTCGCGAGCGAGACGACGAGCGCCGCCACCGCCCACGCCTCGCGGCGCCCCAGCCGCTGTCCGAAGACGCGGGCCGCGACGGGGACGGTGAGCACGAGCCCGCCGGCCGCGAACGCCTGGACGAGCGACAGCGGGGCGCCGTAGAGCGCGGCGGCGTGGCCGAGCGAGCCGACGACGCCGAGCACCGCACCCGCGAGCCACCAACGGGATCGCAGGAGTCCCGTGAGCGTCGCGACCGGGCGGCGCACGTCCATCTCCGGAGCGCCGCTCGAACCGGCGTGCTGCATGAGGTACGAGGCGTTCAGCGCGACCGACGCGACGACCGCGAGCAGCAGCCCGGTGAGGAGCGGGCTCATCCCGCGACCCGTGCCGGCGCGGCGGGCGCCGCGGTCCGTCCGCGGACCAGGGCCGGCCGCGGGAGGTGCCCCTCGATCCACGCGGCGGCCAGGGCGGTGCGGGGCAGACTCAGCGCGCTCTCGTAGAGGAGGTGGCGGGGGACCCAGCGCGGGGAGAACTTCGCGTTGAACCGGTAGAGGCTCTCGAGCTGGAAGACCCCGTCGGCGCGGAGCACCGCGCGCCCGAGGAGCCGCTCGACCGGGCCGGTCGGCGCGTGCACCCACCGGGCGAACACCGCGAAGTTCAGCGACAGCTCCTCGACGCCGCGGTCGCGCAGGAGCTCGATCGCCCGGACGACGAGGAACTCGGTGAGCCCGTTGGGCGTGTCGTGGTCGCGGCGCATGAGGCTGAGCGACATCGCCGCGCGGCCGTAGGCCGGCACGAAGTGCAGGAACCCGCGGGCCCGGCCCGCGTCGTCCCGGGCGACCACCACGAGCGAGTCCTGGACGTGCGGGCCCCGGAGCCCGTCCATCGCCATCGAGAACCCACGCTCCCGCGCGTCGCCACGCCACTGCGCGCTGACGTCCTCCAGTTCGCGGATCCGGACCTCGTCGCAGTCGCCCAGCTGCCGGACCTCGGCCCGGTACCCCGCGCGCTCGACGCGCCCGACGGCCTGCCGGACCTTCTTGATCGGCCGGCCCTCGAGGGTGAACGCGGCGGTCTGCACGATTGCCTCGTCGCCGAGGTACAGCGACCGCAGGCCGCCGGCGACCGCCAGCTCGGCGAACGCGTCGCTCGCGCCGATCGCGGCGATCCGCAGGTCGTGCTCGCCCGCGAAGCGCCGGACCTCGGCCACGAGCGCCGGGAGCGCGTCCTCGGGACCGACGGGGTCGCCGGAGATCACGAGGACGCCGCTGTCGACGCGGTAGGACACGAACGCGCGGCCGTCGGCGGAGACGAGCGTGCGGACGTCGGGGCGCAGCTTGAACGCGCTCAGGGTGTCGTGTCCGTGCGCGCGGACCGTCGCGGCGACGAGCTCGCGGGACTCCGGCGTCGGCGCGTCGTCGGGGACCGGGAGGGGCCGGAAGAGCAGCCACCCCGCGACGGCGATGGCGACGGCGACGAGACCGCCGCTCGCGAGCGGCAGCCACGCGAGGGCGTCGGGCAGGTGCAGCGGTCCGCGCGTCCCCGTCAGGAGCGCGCCCGTCTCCGCCAGGACCTGGTCGTTCGTCGCCCCCGGGAAGGACCACGGCACGGCCGCGCGGACCGTGCCGAACACGGCCATCCCGACGGCGGCGGCCACGCCGAGGATCCGGAGGAGCGCGACGCCGAGCGCGCCGTCCTCGTGCCGGACGACGAACGCGGCGCGGCCGGCCACGAGGCAGGCGGCGACGGCGAGGCTCACGGTCGCCTCGACGAGGTCGAGCCCGCCGCGCAGCTGCAGCAGGCCGACGGCGACGAGGACGGCGAGCGCGACCCACAGCGCCCGGCGGCGGCGCCGGGCGAGGAACGCGGCGAGCGTGAGGAGGAGCACGCCGGCGGGAAGCGACAGGGCGTGCACGGCGACCACGAGCTCCCCGGCCGCGAGGCGGTCGACGCTCGCGGCGTGCCCCGACGGCGGCGGGGCGAGCGCCGAGGTGACGTTGACGACCCCGACGACCGCGGTGGCGGCCGCGGCGAGGAGCGGGAGTCGGCGGTCCGCGCGAGCCCGCACGGACGGACGCCCGGGGACGACGTCCCGGCGCGGACGGGGGACCTTCATGGTCGGGCTCGGTGCCATGTCCCCAATCTGTCGCGCGCCCGGCGAAGCCCGGTAGCGGTGGTGTTGGGGTGGTGTTGGGCCTACGGCACGGTCACGAGCGTGGCGGCCCCGTCGGCGAGCCACAGGTGCCCGGGGTCGGCGGCGTCGCGGCGCAGCGGCTCGCCGTTGCCGAGGTCCAGCGCGTCGCGCCGCACGCGCCACCGCAGACGCGACGCGATCAGGCCGGCCAGCCGCGCCTCGGCGCGCTCCGAGAAGCCGAACTGCTGCGGGCCCACGCCGCACCCGTCCCGGTGGTCGAGATGCACCGTGGCGACCACGACGCCGCCGAGCTCGGGATCGGTGAAGCGGTCGGTGGCCGTCGGGGCGTAGACGCGGGCGTGCAGGTCGGTGCCCGCCGCGTCGCAGGGGTCCTTCAGCCCGCGGTCGGCGTCGAAGCGCAGGAGGTCGCTGCCGGGGAGCCGGTAGCCGAGGGAGCGCGACGACCCGCGGCGCACCAGTCCGATGCGGCGGAGGCCGGCCTTGACCGAGGCCACCGACGCGTGGCCCGTGAAGATCATCGAGACCGGCCAGTCGCGGCCCGACGACCGCAGGTCGGGGTCGCCGTCCTCGACGAAGAGCCGCGGGCCCCGCTCGGAGAGCGCCTGCAGCCGCGGTGGGCGGCGGGCCGTGAACGCGGAGGAGGGCGCCTCGTCGGCGGACTCGCCGGCGGGCGGCTCGGTGGCGGGCGACCACCGGGACAGGACCGACCCCGGCCCGGGCTGGGCGGCGATCAGGCGCCCGGTCCGGAGGTCGACGTCGAGCAGCAGGTCGCGGAGCACCCGGGCCCGCAGCGTCGCCGGGCCCTCGTCGCCGGGCTGCGGCAGCGTGGCGGCGACCCCGGTCCGCGCCGGGACGACGTCGGCCAGCACGGTGACGACGCCGGACCCGGTGCCGCGCTCGCGGAGCCGCAGCCGGGAGCGGCCCAGGAGCCGGGCCAGCGGCGCTCGGGACGCGACGGTCCGCACCAGGCGGTCGACGGCCGGCCGCGGCCGCTCCAGCGACAGGACCGGTGCGGTGCGGGGCCGCGGCTCGATGTCGCCGGTCGCCGCCCGGGCGTCGCCGACGCCGACGGTGATGCGCGCGACGCGGGAGGGCGCCGTCGCCCCGGGCGCGAGCGCCAGCACCTCGACCCGGTGCGTCCCGGACCCCGCGGCGACCAGCCCCGGCGTCGCGGTCACCACCACACGACGCGGGCAGCGACCGGACGGGCACCCGACGTCGCGGCGCACCTGCGTCCGCCCGTCGACCCGCACGAGCACGCGGCGGACGCCGGCGGCGTCCTCGGCGCGGACCGTCGCGGTGAGTGCGGCGTCGCACGTGAGGAATGCGACGTCCGGGGCGCCGTCGTCGCGGTCGCGCAGCGTGCGCGCGGCGTACAGCGGGCCGGAGAGCCGCGCCGCGAACGGCCGGTCGGCCCGGATCCCGAGCTCGCCGCCGAGCTCCCGGCCCGGGCCCGAGGAGACGAGGGCGACGAGGGCGACGGCGGCGATCGCGGCGAGGGTGGTGGCGAGCAGGAGCGTGCGGCGTCGGGACATGGCGGGCGGTGGCGGTCGGGGACGGGAACAACGACGCCGCCCCGGCCTCCCGTCGGGCGACGGAGGGCCGGGGCGGCGCGGGCCGGCGTGCGGGCGGGCCCGCCGCGGGTCAGCCCTGCGGCGCGTCCGGCGTCGTGATCTGGTCGCGGCGGCTCTTCGTGAGGTAGACGACGGTCCCGAGGATCGCGGTCAGGAAGATGAGGCTCGTGACGGTGGTGCCGAGGCCCAGGCCGCCCGCGCTCGTCGGCTGCGAGACGAGGTCGCCGACTGAGGCGCCCAGCGGGCGGGTGAGGATGTACGCGGCCCAGAAGGCGAGGATCGCGTTCAGTCCGAAGCGCAGGTGGGCGACGGTGACGGCGGCGATGACGCCGGCGAAGGCGAGGGCGGAGAGCGCGAAGCCGAGGTTCAGGTGCTCCGCGACGAGGTCGCCGGCGGCGGTGCCCAGCGCGAACGTGAAGAGGATCGTGAGCCAGTAGAAGACCTCGCGGCGGCGGGTGTGGATCGAGTGGATCGACAGGGTCCGCTCGCTGGCGAACCAGGCGGCGAAGGTCAGGGCCAGCGCGATCCCGAAGCCGATCGTGCTCGTCGGCAGCGGCACGTTGAAGTTGTCGGTCAGGTTGTCGGTGATGAGCGTGCCGACGACGCTGATCAGGACCACCGCGGTCCAGTAGACCCCGGGGACGTACCGGCGGAGCGAGAACTGGGCGGTCAGGACCGCGGCCAGCAGCACGCCCATGATGTACGTGGTGTTCGTGAGCCCGAGGTTCAGGTTCGTGTTCAGGTAGTCGGCGGCGGTCTCGCCGACCGTCGTCGCGAGGATCTTGATGATCCAGAACCAGAGGGTGACCTCGGGGACCTTGCTGAGCATGCGCCGGGCGCCGGTGCGCGGCGCGCGGCCGCCGGTCGCGACGGTCGGCGGGGGGCTCTTCGTGGGGCGGTCGAGGACGGCCTGGGTTGCCATACGGGTGCTCCGGAGTGATCGGGAAGGACTGATGCGGGGCATGCTGGAGCCGCCGGATGAACGGTCCGTGAAAGACGGATGAGGACGCCGGGGCGCCAGGTCCGCGGCCGGTCGACGGACCCGGTGCGGGCTGCGATGATCGGCGCGATGCGCGTCTTGGTCGTCGAGGACGAACTCCCCCTCGCGAAACTGATCCGCCAGGGCCTGATCGCCGACGGGCTGCTGTGCGACGTCGCGATCAAGGGCGAGGACGCGCTGTGGATGGCCGACGCGACGCCCTACGACGTCGTCTGCCTGGACGTCAACCTGCCGGGCATCGACGGGTTCGAGACCTGCCGGCGCCTCCGGGCCTCGGGCGTCGCCACGCCGATCCTGATGCTGACCGCGCGCGACGCCGTCGAGGACCGGATCTCCGGCCTCGACACCGGGGCGGACGACTACCTCGTCAAGCCGTTCGACTTCGGCGAGCTGCTCGCGCGGCTGCGGGCGCTGACCCGCCGGCCCGCGGCGGCCGGCGGCACCGAGATCGTCGTCGGCGACCTCGTGCTCGACCCCGTCACCCACCGCGTCACGCGGGGCGGCACCGCGATCGAGCTCTCGGTCAAGGAGGTCCAGATCCTCGAGGTCTTCATGCGCCGCAGGGGCGAGGTCCTCTCGCGCCTGCAGATCCTGGAGGGCGCCTGGGACAACGGGTACGAGAACCGCTCGAACGTCGTCGACGTCTACATCCGCCTGCTGCGCGAGAAGATCGACCGGCCGTTCGGCGTCACGACGCTGAAGACCGTCCGCGGTGCGGGCTACCGACTCGACGAGGCCTGAGCGCCGGCCGACGCCCCTACAGGTCCCGCAGCTCCTCGATCGCCGGGCGCCGCAGGGCCTGGATCGTCACCACCCCCGCGGCGGTGACGGCCACGACGACGAGGACGAGCGACGCGCCGAGCGACAGCCACGGGACCGAGAGGTAGTCCGGCGGCGGGTCGAAGACGCCGGTCAGGACCTTGACCAGGAGCCGGGTCAGGCCGTACGCCATCGCCGCCCCCAGGACGACGCCCGTCGTCGTCACGAACAGGGCCTCGCTCCAGACGAACGCGCCGATCTGGCGGCTGCGGGCCCCGAGCGCCGCGGCGATCGCGAACGTGCGCCGGCGCTCGCGGAAGCCGAGCCCGAGCGTCAGCCCGGACGCGACGGCGGCGAGGACGAAGGCGAAGCCGAGCTCGATCCGGGTCAGGCCCTTGAGCTCGACCGCGGTGAGGTTCGAGCCGATGACGGAGCGCTCGTCCACGATGTCCGTGACCGCCGCGCTCGTGCCGAGCTTCGCCTTCAGTCGCGCGCCGACGGTCGCGGGGTTCGTCCCGTCGGTCTGCACGAGGAAGGTCCCGACGGCGTCGGAGCCGGTGGCCTTCGCGACGTAGTCCGCGTTGGCGACGAAGAACGAGTCCTTCGGTGCCGTCGGGAACTCCTTCGCGACGCCGACGTAGTGGAACGGCACGGTCCGGAACGCCTTCGTCCGGCCGTCCTGGAGCCTGAGCCGGATGAGGTCGCCCGGCCGGAGCTGGAAGTCCTTCACGGTCTCGGCCGAGACGAGGATGCTGTCGGGCCTCTGGGCGATCCGGTCCAGCAGCTGGCTCGCGGTGCCGCCGGCGAACCACCCGTTCTGCAGCGCGCCCGCCTCCTCGATCGTCGCCGCCCGCACGCCGTAGAGGTCCTGCAGGTCGGCGCCGACGTAGGCGAAGCGGTGCTGCAGCGGCTCGACGCTCCGCACGCCGCCGACGGCGCTGATCGCCCGGGCCCCGGACGGCCCGACGGACACGCCGGGCGATTCGGTGACCGTGACGTCGGAGCCGTTGGAGAGCCGGGCGTCGGCCTCCGCCTGCTGGCGGTAGGTCGCGTTGAAGACGGCGGTCGAGCCCGCGAACGCGGCGGTCAGGGCCAGGAGCGTCGCGGCCCGGGCGAGGAGCGCGCGCTGGCGTCCCATCGTCGCGGTCACCGTCGTCGCCAGCGCGCCGGCGCCGGGGCGCAGCAGGCGGGCGAGGGGCCGCCGGCCGCGCGCGAGGACGAGGTCGACGAGCCGGTGGACGAGGAGCCCGCCGCCGATCCACGCGAGGACGGGAGCGAGCAGCGCGTACCAGTTGACCGACACCTGCGGCACCCCTTCGGGGGCGAGCACGAGCTGGTACCCGCCCGTTGACGCCTGCCAGAAGACGAGGCCCGCGCCGATCAGGCAGAGCACGTCGATCCCGTACCGCTGCCACCACGGCGCGCGGTCGACGCGGCCGAGCTGGCGGCGCTGCCCGACGACCGTGAGACCACGGGCGTCGCGCCACGCGGGAACGGCGATCGCGGCGGCCGCGATCAGCATGCCGACGAGCGCGGACCCGGCACCCCAGGCGATCGCGGCGACCGGGCCGGCGCCGAAGCTCGCGGTGCCGAAGGCCTGGTGGCCGACGATCCGCGCGGCGACCAGGCCGACGGCGATGCCGACCGCGCCGGCCAGTCCGGCCTCGGCGAGCGCCACCCCGACGAGCTGCCGGGTGGTCGCGCCGCGGGTCCGGAGCAGCGCGGCGTCGCGTCGGCGACGACCGGCACCGACGGAGGAGACCGAGGCGGTCAGCAGGCCGGCGAGGACCGCGCCCGGCAGCCCGAGGAAGAGGAACAGGAGCTGCGCGTAGAGCGCGTCGCTGCGCGCGCCGTCGAGCGCGACGCTCAGGCTGTCGCCGATCTGGCCGGTGCCCGCGAGCGTCGTCTCGAGGTTGCGCGCGTGGCCGGAGACCTGGGTGTACGCGGCGCTCGGGCTGCCGGGCAACGCGTGCGAGAGCTTCGCGTGGACCTGCACGCGGCCGAGGTCCGGGCGCCGGGTGACGAGCGGTCCCTCGAGCGCCTGGTAGGTCCCCGCGGGGAGGAGGACCACGTTGTCGGGCGGAGCGGTCGCCTGCGCGCCGACGGGGGCGCCGACCTTCTGGAACAGCTGGTCGGCCTGGGGGAGGTCGACGATCGCGTCGACGCGCACCTGCGCGTCCGGGAGGCCGGCCCGGCCGATGCGCACGGTGTCGCCCGGCTTCGCGTGGAGGTTCGCGGCGGTCTGCTGCGCGAGCAGGACGCCGGTGCCGCCCTGCCGGCCGGCGAGCGTCCGGATCTGGCCCGGGAACGCCTGCGCGTAGCCCGCGGGGATCCCGAGGACCTTCCCGGGACCGGTGTGCTGGACGGTGCCGCCGGAGCGCGCCTGGAACCCGGTCGTCTCGGCGAACGCCACCGGGAGCGCCCGCTGCACGCCGGGCTCCCGGCGCACCTGCGAGAGCACGGTCGCGGGGGAGGCGCCGCGGGCGGCCTCGACCTGCCAGTCGACGGCGACGCGGGCAGCGGCGCGCTCGGTCATCGAGGAGGTGGTCGAGGAGAGGAACGTGCCGATCGACGCGAGCAGCGCGACGGCGACCGCGACGCCGAGCGTCGTCGCGACCAGGCGGCCGCGGCGGTGCAGGACGAGCCCGCGCAGCCAGGTCAGGACGAGCATCGGGCGACCTCCGTGGAGAGCAGGCCGTCGCGCATGCGCCAGCAGGCGTCGAAGCGGTCGGCGACCGTCTCGTCGTGCGTGGCGACGACGAGCGCCGCGCCGGTGCGCTCGGCGGCGTGCAGGAGCGCGTCGACGACGAGGGTGCCGTGGAAGCGGTCGAGCTGGCCGGTCGGCTCGTCGGCGAGGATCAGGACGGGTGCGCCGATCAGGGCGCGCGCGACGGCGACGCGCTGGGCCTGTCCGCCCGAGAGCTCGTCGGGGAGCTTGTCCGCCAGCGCGGTCAGGCCGAGCTGCTCCAGGGCGGCGAGCGCCCGGTCGCGGGCCTCGGCGGGGCCGACGTCGACGAGCGCCAGCGGCAGCGCGACGTTCTCGGCGACGGTCAGCGGGGGCAGCAGGCTGGGGCCCTGGAAGACGGTCGCGACGGGGCCGGGCCTGAGCGCGGCGCGCGTCCCGATCGCCGGCCACTCGACGGTCCCGCGCGTCGGGTCGTCGAGCCCGCCCATGAGGTGGAGGAGCGTGGACTTGCCCGATCCGGACGGGCCCATCAGCGCGGTGCGGGCCCCCGGCAACACTGCGCAGTCGGTCGGCTGCAGCGCCACGGTGGCCGTCGCCCCGGACCCGTAGGTGCGCGCGGCGCCGGCGCAGCGGACGAGCGGCACGGTGCTCATGCCGCCACCCGCCCGTCGAGCAGGCCGAACTCGCGGTCCGCCGCCGCCGCGACCGCGGGGTCGTGCGTGACGACGAGGACCGCGGTGCCGCCGTCGGCCTCCCGGCGCAGCAGCCCGAGGATCCGCTCGGCGGTCGTCCCGTCCAGCTCGCCCGTCGGCTCGTCCGCGAGCAGCACCGCCGGCGCGTTGGCCAGCGCGACGGCCAGCCCGGCGCGGGCGAGCTCGCCGCCCGACAGCTGCGACGGGCGCGCGTGGGTGCGGCGCTCCAGGCCGCAGTGCTCGAGGAGCGCGGCGCGTCGTCCTCCGTCGCGGGACCCACCGGCGAGGCGCTGGGCGAGGACGACGTTGTCCTCGACGCTCAGGTGCCCGACGAGGTTCGTCGCCTGGAAGACCATGCCGATCCGCCGTGCGCGGACGGCGGCGCGCTCGTGTTCGGGACGGCGGGAGAGCGGCTCGCCGTCGATGCGGACCATCCCGCCATCGGGCTCGTCGAGGCCGGCCAGGCACGCCAGGAGCGTCGACTTCCCGGAGCCGGACGGGCCGGTGATCGCGACGACCTCGCCGCCGTCGACCCCGACCGAGACGCCGCGCAGCGCGAGCGTCTCCTCGTCGCCGGCGTGGAAGAAGCGGTAGAGGTCGGTGGCCTCCAGGCGGGCGGTCATCGCGTCCACCGGAACGCGTCGGTGACGATCTTCCACGGGTCGACGTTGTCGGCGCCCTTCGGGCCGCTGAGGATCAGCGTCGCCCGCCGCGTGCCCTTCGAGAACACGTAGCGCTCGACGGCGTCGGTGCCGCGCTTGCCGGTGACGGGGTCCGCCGGCGCGGTCGCCAGGTACGTGATCCGCACGGCGCTGCCGGCCGTGCGCCGCACCGTCGAGACCTTCGCGGACGCGAAGCCCGGGGTCGCCGCCTCCAGGCGCGGCACCTCGGTCGCCTTCGCGGCCGCGGCCGTCAGCGCCCCGCCGGTCGACGGCTGCAGCTCGATCGCGTTGAGCTTGTCCGTGAACCGGGTCCCGCCCTTCGTGGACGACCGCGCCCAGCCCTCCGGCACCTTCACCGAGAAGCCGCCGGACGTCATCGCGTAGCGCACGTAGGCCTGGTCGTCCGGGATGTCCCCGGCGGGGCTGACCTCGGCGGCGTTGGGGTCGACGGTCTTCGTCGGCGTGGCGCCGGCGCCGCCGCCGGATGCGCCCGATCCGGAGGACGACGAGCCGCAGGCGGACAGGGAGAGCGCGAGGACGGCGACGCCGGCGGCGGCGACGGCGCGGGAGGGCGGGAGGACGGTCATGGCGGCGACCGTAGGCCCGCCGCGGCGACGTCCGGCCAGCGTCAGGTCAACGCCCGGTCAAACCTGGCCGGATCGCGCTCCGGCTGCCCGGAGCACGGCCCGGCAGGCGGTACCGTCGGGGCGTGCAGCGACCGCGGATCCTCCTCGTAGAGGACGACGAGGCGATCGCCGCGGGCCTCGTCCGGGTGCTCGACGGCCAGGGCTACGCGGTCTCCCACCTGGCCCTCGGCGCCCCCGCCCTGCGCGTCCGCCCCGACAAGGTGGACCTCGTCCTCCTCGACCTCGGCCTGCCCGACGTCGACGGCGTGGACGTCTGCCGCGCGCTGCGGGCGCGCTCCCGCGACCTGCCGATCGTGATCCTCACGGCCCGCGACGAGGAGGTCGACGTCGTCTCCGGCCTCGACTCCGGAGCGGACGACTACCTCGTCAAGCCGTTCCGGCTCTCCGAGCTGCTCGCGCGGGTCCGCGCGCACCTGCGCCGCACGGCCGACGCCCGCGCCGGCGACGCCGCGGTGCTCGAGGTCGGCGACCTCCGCGTCGACCGCGCGGCCCGCCGCGCCTGGCGGGGCGACGACGAGCTCGCGCTCCGCCCGAAGGAGTTCGATCTCCTTGCGCTCCTGGCCGCGGAGGCCGGCCGGGCGGTCGGGCGCGAGCGGATCATGTGGGAGGTCTGGGACACCGAGTGGCTCGGGTCGACGAAGACGCTGGACACCCACGTGCTGTCGCTGCGCGGCAAGGTCGGCGCCGACGCGATCACGACGCTGCGCGGCTTCGGCTACCGGCTGGAGACCGGGTGAGGCGCCGCCTCGTCGCCGCGATCGCCGCCGTCGCCGCGGTGGCGGTGCTCGCGTTCGCGATCCCGCTGGGGATCGTCGTCGGGCGCACGTACGACGACCGTGCGCTGCTCCGGCTGCAGCGCGACACGGTCGCCGCGACGCGGGGGATCGACGTGACGGCCGGCGGCCGCGACCCGATCGAGCTGCCGGACACGCCCGACCGCCTGGGCGCGTACGACCGGCGCGGCCGTCTCGTCGCGGGCACCGCACCCGAGGGCGACGCGACCGGGCTGGTGCGGGACGCGCTCCGCGACCGGCGCCCCGTGGCGCGGGCCGAGACCGGCCGGCTCCTGGCGGCGGTCCCGCTGCAGCAGGACGAGCGGGTCACGGGCGTCGTGCTCGCCGTCCGCGACCGCGCCCCGACGGCGCGGACGATCCGGCGCGCGCGGCTCGCGCTGACCGGGCTGGCGCTCGCGATCATCGCGGTCGCGGTCGCGGCGGCGCTCGTCCTCGGACGGCGGCTCGCCCGGCCGCTCGAGCGGCTCGTCGGGGCGGCCGAGCGCCTCGGCGACGGCGACTTCGCCGCCCGCGCCCCGCGATCGGCGGTCCGCGAGGTCGACGCCGTCGCGGGCGCCCTGGACGTGACGGCGGAGCGGCTGGAGGCCCTCGTGGAGCGCGAGCGCACGTTCAGCGCCGGCGCCTCGCACCAGCTGCGCACCCCGCTCGCCGCGCTGCGCCTGGAGCTCGAAGCCTCGGCGCTTCCCGGCGCCGCCGCGCTCGACGTCGACGCCGCGACGCGGCAGATCGATCGCCTGGAGGCCACGATCGCGACGTTGCTCGCCGCGTCGCGCGGGCGGGCGGGGAGCGCCGGTCCGGTCGCGGTCGGCCCGCTCGTCGAGCAGGCCGAGGACCGGTGGCGGGGAACCCTCGCCGCGGACGGCAGACCGCTGCGGAGCGTCGTCCCGTCGGGGGGCGCGGTCGTGGTGCGCTTCCCCGGAGGCGTGCTGTCCGAGGTCCTGGACGTCCTCCTCTCGAATGCGCACCGACACGGCGACGGCGCGGTCACCGTGGAGGTCCGCAGGACCGGCGACTGGGTGGCGATCGACGTCCGGGACCGCGGGCCGGGGTTCCCCGACGCGGCGGACGCCCTCCCCGACGGCCCGACGGGCGACGGTCACGGGCTGGGGCTGCGCCTCGCGCGCTCGCTCGTCGAGGCCGAGGGGGGCCGCCTGACCGTCGCGACCGAGGACGGCGCGCTGGTGACGGTGCTGGTGGCCGGCTCGGGCGACGGGGGCTGAGGGCCGGGGCGGCGCGGCGCGGCGACGGCGGTGCCCGCGCGCCTCACCCCCGCAGCGGCGGGCGCTCCCCGAGGGCGAGCCAGACGAGCAGCCGCAGCGACGAGACGAGGCCGAGGACGCTCACGAGATCCCGCCACGCGCCGTGCTCCGCGTCACCGCACAGCTGGGCTCCCGCGAGGAGCGCCACCGAGAACACGAGCAGGACGAGCGTGCGCGTCCCGTTGCTGCGGCGGGAGGGGACCTGCAACGGCGTCATCGCAGCGACGGTGAGCCCGCGGGCACCCGGCCGCCGCCGCGGGTCCGGGCGCCGCGGACGTCGTCCCGGGCGCTGGGCGGCGAACCAGTCGCGGCTGGAGGTCGGCATCTGCATCACGCCGGACACCATGCCGTCCGCACCTCAACGCGAGGTGAGGACGGCACGGACGTTGCAAGGCGGATCACTACGGCCTCAGGCGTCCCGCCGCACCAGCCGCACCGACGCCACCACGATCACGATCAGCGTGTAGGCGCAGAAGACCGCGAAGCCCCCGAACGTCGACAGGTGGTGGGAGTCCTCGAAGGTGCTCGTCGTGATCGTGAAGCCCGCGTTCAGCGGCAGGTACGGGTTCACGGCGTCCGCGGTCGAGTGCGGCAGCAGGGCGGTGATCCCGGGCAGGACGAAGAGCAGTCCGACGAACGCGGCGATGCCGCCGGCGGTGTTGCGGACGAGCGCGCCGAGCCCGAGGCCGAGCGCCCCGAGGACGGTCAGGAACAGCGCGGTGCCGACGACCGCGCGCAGGGCGTGCGGGTCGCCGATGCCGTGCTGGACGTGGTGGCCGGCGACGATCGCCTGGGTGGCGAAGAACGCGACGAACGTCGCGACGAGCATCAGCGCGAAGACGACGGAGCAGTAGACCGCGAGCTTCGCCCAGAGCACGGGCAGCCGCTTGGGGACGGCCATGAAGCTCGACCGGATCATGCCGGTGGCGTACTCGCCGGAGATCGCGAGGACGCCGAGCACCCCGATCGCGAGCTGGGCCAGGTGGTAGCCCCCGACGCCCACGTCGATGGAGTCGTAGACGGCCTTGTCCTGCGCGCTCGTGCTCGCCCACCGACTCATCTGGACGGCGGAGATGCCGACCGCCAGACCGATCATCGCAACGACGGCGACGGCCAGCGACCAGCGGGTCGAGCGCAGCGACCAGAGCTTCGTCCACTCCGACCGGACGACGTTGGCCTGCGTGACGCGTCCTCCGGTGCGGGCGACGACCGCCGGGGCGGTGGGGGCGGCGGTGCTCATGCGGCCACCTCCACGCGCGCGTCGACGGCGGTGGCCGGTCGTTCGCCGGTGCGGTACTCGACGGCGTCACCGGTCAGGCGCATGTAGGCGTCCTCCAGCGACGCGCGGACCGGCGTCAGCTCGTACAGCGCGACGCCCTGCAGGGCGGCGAGCTCGCCGATCCGGCCGGCGGCGACGCCGCGGACCTCCAGGAGGTCCCGCTCGGGGGACGCGACGGTGACGCCCGCCTGCCCGACGAGCGTGTCGCGCAGCGACGCGGCGGCGGGGCTGCGCACGCGCACGACGCCGTCCGCGGAGGCCTGGGCGACGACCTCCTCCACGGTCGTGTCGGCGATCAGCCGGCCGCGGCCGACGATGATCAGATGCTCGGCGGTCAGGGCCATCTCGCTCATCAGGTGCGAGGAGAGGAAGACCGTCCGGCCTTCGGCGGCGAGGCGCTTGAGGAGGTTGCGGATCCACAGGATGCCCTCGGGATCGAGGCCGTTGACCGGCTCGTCGAGGATCACCGTGCGCGGGTCGGCGAGCAGCGCCGACGCGATGCCGAGCCGCTGTCCCATGCCCATCGAGAAGCCGCCGGCGCGCTTGCGGGCGACGCTCCCGAGCCCGACGAGGTCGATCACCTCGTCCACGCGTGCCCGCCCGATCCCGTGGGTCTGGGCCATCGCGAGCAGGTGGTGGAACGCCGAGCGGCCCGTGTGGATCGCGCGGGCCTCGAGCATCGCCCCGATCTCGTGGAGCGGCGCCTCCAGGTCGCGGTAGGCCCGCCCGTTCACGCGCACGGTGCCCGTGGTCGGCTCGTCCAGCCCGAGGATCATCCGCATGGTGGTGGACTTGCCGGCGCCGTTGGGCCCGAGGAAGCCGGTGACGATGCCGGGCCGGACGACGAAGCTCAGGTCGTCGACGGCGACCTTCTCGCCGTAGCGCTTGGTGACGTGCTCGATCTCGATCATGCGTGTCCTTCGGGGGCGGCGCGGGCGACGCCGGGGGTGGCCGGACACCCGATGGTGGCCCTCGCAGGTGAGTCCTCCGTGAGAGCGGCGGGGCGCCACGGCCCCGACGGACGGCTCGGCGCATCGCGCCCCCGGGACGGACGGCCCGACCGGCGGACCCGGACCCGGCGTGTCCCAACAGGACGCCAACCTGCGCTCCACGGCCACCAACCGGGGCGTCGGTAGATCTCCGGGGCATGACCACGAGACCCGTCCCGCCCGCCGCCACGACCCTCGCCCTGCCGGTCGCCGCAGCCCTCGCGCTCGGCGTCACCGGGTGCGGGTCCGGGGCCACCGCGTCGCCCGCCGGGTCGTCGCCGCCCGCCACGAACGCGGCCGCCAGGTCGACGGCCGCGGCCCCCGCGAGCCGGACCCAGAGCGCCGACGCGGTCGCGCGGATCGTCGCCGGCCACTACGACGCGGAGACGAACGGGCACGCGGTGCACAAGCAGCTCCGGAACGTCATCCACGACCCCGGGCTTGTGGCGGCGCTGGCCGCGGACGACCTCCCCGCCGCCCGCGCGGCCGCTGCGCGCCTCACCGTCGGAAAGGCGCACATCAGCCGGCTCCAGGTCCGCCGTGGCGGAAGGAAGGTCGTCGACGTCGGCGTGCCGTTCTGCGTCGCCGGCCCGTCGGCGACGATCCGCGCCGCCGACGGGCGGTCGCTCGGCGTGGCGACGGTCTCGATCCAGGACGAGATCGGTGTCGTGCGGCTGCTGCACCGCCACAACCCCGCGCACGTCTTCATCAAGGGCGCGTCGGGCACCGCACGGACCTCCCTGCAGCCCGCCCGCCACGTGCGGCTCCCGACGCGCGGCACGGTCGCGATCCAGGGTCGGCGCTACGCCGTGACGTCGTTCCGGCGTTGGGCGCTCGACCACGAGCGCGTGCGGATCTTCATCCTCGCGCAGCGCTGACGGGCGGCCGCCCGGACCGCGCCCGCTCCCGGCCCGCCGGTGCAGGCCCCGACCGCGGTCGACCCGGCCGTCCAGCGCCACCGTGCCGGAGGCGTCGTCGTGGCGCGCCCGGACCACCCGGATCCGTCCCGCACGGGACGGCCTACCCTCCAGCGATGTCGCGCGCCACGTCACGGGTCCGGTCGCCACCGGTCGTCGCCGCGGCGTTGCTCGTCGTCGTCGCCGCGGCGGTGGCCCTCGTCGCCGCGGTCGTCCCCCGCGCGTCCGCCGGCGCGGACCCGACGTCGTGCGCGGCCGCGACACCGGCGGGCGGCGCGACCTATGGTCTCGAGGTCCCCGCCGGCCCGCTCCCGATGCGCGTGCTCGTGCACGTCCCGCGCCGACCGGCCGGGCGACGGCTCCCACTCGTCCTGGCGTTCCACGGCGCCGGGGCCGACGGCGCGCAGTTCCGCCGGTACTCGGGGCTCGCCGCGCTCGCGGACCGCGCCGGCTTCGCGGTCGCGTTCCCGACCGCCCCGGCCCCCACGCGCTCGTGGCAGCTGTTCGACCAGCCCGGATCGGGTCGCGACGACGTCGCGGCCGTCGGCCGGGCGCTCGACGCGGTCCTGGGTCGCAGCTGCGTCGACCCGGGCCGCGTGTTCGCGACCGGCGTCTCCAACGGCGGCGGCTTCACCGCCCGGCTCGGCTGCGCCCTGCCGGAGCGCATCGCGGGCATCGCACCCGTCGCCGGGGGCTACCGCGCCGTCGCCCGGTGCCCCGCGGGCCGGCCGGTCTCGGTCCTCGAGATCCACGGCACCGAGGACCACGTCGTGCCGTACCGCGGTGGCGAGGAGACCGACTTCCGTGGCGCCGTGCTCCCGTACCTGCGCGTCTGGGCCGCCCGCGACGGGTGCGGTCCCCACGGGATCGTCACGCGCCGGCCCGGCGTCCTCGTCCGCTGGCGGTGGGCCGGCTGCGCACCCGGGATCCGGGTCCGTCACGTCGCGATCGTCGGCGGCCGGCACAGCTGGTCGGGAGGGACGCCCCGGGACGCCGGACCCAACCCGCTCTCCGCCGCCGAGGAGGTCTGGCGCTTCTTCCGGAGCCCCGGGTGACGCGACGCACGCACCGCGGAGCGTCCTAACCGGACGCCAACAGTCGGCCAACCGCGGCGAACGGGCATCGGCGGAAGGTGGCGGTCATGGCCACCACCGCACACCACCCCGCCGGCGCCGACCCGCAGCCGATCGTCCCGCTCGACCCGGCGGTGGGCGTCCGCGCCCGGCGCCTGGTGCGGCCGGCCGACGCGCACGCCCCGCTCCTGCGCAGCGTGACGATCGTCCTCCCGTGCTTCGACGAGGCCGAGAACGTCGCGGCGGCGATCGCGGCGGCGAAGCGCGCCGGCGCGATGTCGGCGGTCGACTACGAGGTCGTCGTCGTGGACGACGGCAGCACGGACGCGACGTGCGCGATCGCGGGGGCGATCGTCTCCGACGACCCGCACGTCCGGCTCATCGTCCACACCCGCAACCGCGGGTACGGCGACGCGGTTCGGTCGGGCATCGAGGCCGCCCGGATGGACTGGGTCCTCCTGACGGACGCGGACCTCCAGTTCGACCTCGACGAGCTCCGCGACCTCGTGCCGCTGACCGCCGACGGCGACGTCGTGTGGGGGTGGCGGATCGACCGCCGGGACTCCGCGCGGCGCCGGGCGGCCGCGGCGGTCTGGAACGGCGTCGTCCGGACCCTCTTCGCCCTCCCGGTCCGGGACGTCGACTGCGCCTTCAAGCTCATCCGCCGCGATCTCCTGCGCGACGTCCACCTGGTCTCCAGCGGCGCGATGATCAGCACCGAGCTGCTCGTCCGCTGCCGGGCCGCGGGCGCCCGCGTCGTCGAGGCCGGCGTCCACCACCATCCGCGGGTCGCGGGCGAGGAGTCGGGTGGCGACCCGAGGGTCATCCTCCGCGCGCTGCGCGAGCTCGCGTCGACGTACCCCGCGCTGCGCGCGCTCCGGGTCCGGTCGGTCTGAGGCGATGGGCACGACGCTCGCACCGGAGCGGCCGGTCGCCCCCCGGGGCGGCGCCGCCCCACCGACCGCGGAGCCCGGGGCGTCCGAGGCGACGCCGACGGTCGACCGGCGAGCCGCCCTCGCGGGGCTCGCCGTCGTCTGCGTCCTCGCCGCCGTGCTGCGGTTCTGGGCGTTCGGGCGCGTCGACGGCACGCCGTTCTACGACGCGGCCGTCCGCTCGATGGGGAGCTCCTGGCACGACTTCTTCTACGGCGCGATCGAGCCGGGGGGCCGGGTCGCGATCGACAAGACCCCGGTCGACCTCTGGCTCCAGGTGGCGAGCACCAAGGTCCTCGGCTTCTCGAGCGTCAGCCTCCGCCTGCCCCAGGCGGTCTGCGGGGTGCTCGCCGTCCCGCTGCTCTTCGACGTCGTCCGCCGCGGCTTCGGCGACCGGGTCGGCCTGGCCGCCGCGCTCGCGCTCGCGGTCCTGCCGGTCGCGGTCCTCACGAGCCGGTCGGACACGATGGACACGGTGATGGGCACGCTCCTGCTCCTCGCCGTCTGGGTCGTCGTGCGCGCCCGGCCGGAGCGTCGCGCCCGCGCCGTCGTGCTCGCCGGCGCGATCGCCGGCCTCGCGTTCGAGGTCAAGCTCTTCCAGGCGGTCGTCGGCCTCCCGGCGATCGCGCTCCTCGGCCTGCTCGCGGTCCCGGGCACGCTCCGTCGCCGACTCGGGGTCACCGCGCTCGCCGGCCTCGCGTTCCTCGTCGTCGCCGCGGCCTGGCCCGTCGTCGCCACCGTGCTGCCGGGCGGCCACCCGGTGCCGCTCGGCTCGAAGGACGGCTCGATCGCGAGCGTCCTCCTGGGCTACAACGGCCTGGACCGCCTCGGCGCACCGACCAGCGGCAACGGGTCGGCGAACCTCACGAGCCTCCTCCGGGACGGGAGCGGATCGCCGCTCGCCCCGCTGGTCGGGATCGAGCTGGCGGCCGCCCTCGTCGTCGGGACGCTCGCCGCCCTGGTGACCGGGATCCGCGGGGGGCGGGCGCTGCCGGCCGTCGTCCGCGGCCTCGCGCGGGGCGACGTCGCCGGCGCGCTGCCCGAGGATCCCGCGGCGCTCCGCCGCGTCCTGGTCGGCACCGCGCTGGCCGTCTGGTTCCTCACCGGTCTCCTCGTCTTCTCGGCGATGGGCCAGCTGCGCCCGCGGTACCTCGAGGCGTTCACGCCCGCGCTCGCCGGAGTGCTCGGCGTCGGGCTCGTCGTGCTCGCGGACCGGGCCCTCGGGGCGCGGCGTCGCGTCGCGGCCGTCGTCGTCGCCGTCGTGCTCGCCGCGGTCCTCGCCGCACCGGTCGCCGAGAGCGCACGCCTGGTCCGCACCGGTGCCGGGGACTCGGGGACGGCCGGACGACTGCCCGCGCCGGTCGTCGCACGGCTGAGCGCGTACCTCCGCGCCCACCAGGGCGCCGGCGTCCGCTTCCAGGTCGCGAGCTCCGGCATCACGACGGTCGCCCCGCTGATCGTCCGCGACGGCCGGCCCGTGCTCGTCCTGGGCGGGATCGGGGCCCGGCCGCTGGTCACGCTGCCGGCGCTGCGCTCCGCGATCGCCGCCGGGCAGGTCCGGTTCGTGCTGGCGGGCGCCGGCCCCGCGCGTCTCGGGACGATCCGCTGGGTCCAGCGGCACGGGACCGACGTCAGCGCCGCGGCCGGACTCCCGCGGCGGGTCCGCCTCTACCGGGTCGACGGGCCCGGCGTGGCCGGGCGATCGGGGACCACCGCGGCCCCGGGAGCGGCACGCGCCGTCGTCCCGGGCCGCCGGTAGCGTGCGGCCGATGGCGACCGAGACGCTCGACATCCTCGTCGTCGACGACGAGTCCGAGCTGCGGGAGCAGATCCGCCGCCTGTTCGAGCGGGACGGCCATCGCGTGATGGCCGTCAGCGACGGGCGCTCCGCGATCGACCACGCCAGCACCACGGCGTTCGACATCGTCCTGCTCGACGTCGCCCTGGGCGCGGGCCCGGACGGCTACGAGGTCTGCCGGACGCTGCGCGAGCGGCACAACATCGTGCCCGTGATCATGCTGACCGCCCTGGACTCCGAGGCCGACGCGGTGCTCGGCCTCGAGTCCGGCGCCGACGACTACGTCACGAAGCCGTTCGGTCCCGCCGAGCTGCGCAGCCGGATCAAGGCCGTGCTCCGCCGCGCCGGCAGCCGCGCGATCGGCGAGGACGTCCTGCGCGTCGGCCCCCTGGTGCTCGACCGCACCAGGCGCTCCGTGACCGTTCGCGACGCGCCGGTCGAGCTGACGTTCTCGGAGTTCGAGCTCCTCGAGGTCCTGATGACGAACCCCGGCGTGCTCCACAACCGCCAGGAGCTGCTGCGGGCGATCTGGGGCGACAACGCGTACCGCGACCCGCGCGGGATCGACGTCCACGTCCGCCACCTGCGCCAGAAGCTCGAGGTCGTGCCCGAGCGCCCCGAGCTCGTGCTGACCGTGCGCGGGGTCGGCTACCGGCTGCAGGGTCCGTGAGGCGCCTCCGCGGCCTCCGCGGCCGCTTCGCCCTGGCGCTGATGGGCGTCAGCGCGCTGACGCTGGCGATCACGGCCGCGCTGCTCCTGATCCCGCTCGACCGGGCGCTCCGGGACGACGCCGTCCGGACCCTCGCCGAGTCCGCGCGCGCCTCGCGGTCGACGGTGCGCGAGCTCCCGCCGTCCGCCTACCGCGCCGACTCGCGACGCCTGCGCCGCGTGCTGATCACGATCCGCCGGCAGACCGCCGCGGACGCCGCGGTGTACGACGCCCGGGCCGCGCTCGTGGTGTCGACCGACGTCGACGACCTCGCCCGCAGCCCGGTCGCCGGCCGTGCGATCGCGGCGGGCTCGACCGTGCGGTTCGAGCGCGCGCCGGGGGACGACGCCGACGAGGCGGCGGTCGCCACGCCGTTCACGGTGGAGGACCGGCGCTACGTGCTCGTCATGCACCGGTCGCTGAACGACCTGCCGGCCGTCCAGCACGTGGTCCGCCAGGCCCTCCTGGTCGCGGCCGGGATCGCGCTCCTGATCGCGCTCGTCGTCGGGCTCGTCCTCGCATCGCGGCTCGTCGCCCGGGTCACGGCGCTCCGGGACACCGCGCTGCGCGTCTCCGACGCCGGCATGGTCGTCGAGGTCCGCCCCGACGACGCACGCGACGAGATCGGCGACCTCACCCGCGCGTTCGCGGCGATGCAGCAGCAGCTCCGCGACCAGGAGGACGCGCGCCGCACGTTCGTGGCGACCGCGTCCCACGAGCTGCGCACCCCGCTCGCGTCCCTGCTCCTGATGCTCCACGCGACCTCGGAGGACCTCGCGGACGATCCGCCGGACCTCGACGAGGCCCGGCGGCAGGTGGGTCGCGCGCTCGGGCAGACCGAGCGCCTGACGCGGCTCTCGGCGACGCTCCTGGACCTCAGCCGCCTCGACGCCCGGCTGCCGCTGCGCGCGGAGCCGGTCGAGCTCGGCGAGCTCGCGCGGTCGATCGTCGCCGAGTTCCCGGTCGAGCTCGGCGTCCGCCTCCACGCCGAGGACGACCTGTGGTGCACCGCGGATCCCGGCAGCGTCGCGCAGGTGGTGCGGGTGCTCGTGGACAACGCCGCGCTGCACGGCGCGGCGCCGATCGTCGTCACCGCCGGCGCCGGGCCCGGGCGCGCGGTGCTCACCGTCGAGGACGGGGGGCCCGGCGTCCGCGCCGACGAGGCCGTCAGGATCTTCGGCCGGTTCGAGCGCGGGAACGAGGCGGGGGACTCCGGGTCCGGTCTCGGCCTCGCGATCGGACGGGAGCTCGCGGTGCGGATGGGCGGCGACCTCCGTCTGGAGCCCGGCGGGAACGGCGCGCGGTTCGTCCTGGAGCTCCCCTCCACCGACGTCCCAACCTGACGCCAACACCAGCACAAGGTCCGCCAACCGGGGGCGTCCGAGACTGGGTCGGTGACCGACACCGTGTCCTCCCGCCCGACGTCCCGGTCGGTCTCGATCGCGCTGCCCTGGGCGACCCTGGCGGTCGTGGCGGTGTGCGTCTTCGGCGTCGTGCTCCGGGCGTGGGACTTCTCGCGCACACCGCCCAACCCGTTCTACGACGCCGCCGTGCGCTCGATGGGCCTCTCGTGGCACAACTTCTTCTACGGCGCGTTCGAGCCCGGCGGGTCGGTCTCGGTCGACAAGGCCCCGATCGACCTCTGGCTGCAGGTGGCCAGCACGAAGCTCCTGGGGTTCTCGTCGGTCACGCTCCGCCTGCCGCAGGTGATCGCGGGCAGTCTCGCGATCCCGCTCCTCTACGACCTCGTGCGCCGGGGGTTCGGGCGACGTGCCGGGCTCGTCGCCGCGTCCGCGCTGGCCGTGCTCCCGATCGCGGTCCTGACCAGCCGCTCCGACACGATGGACACGCTGATGGGGACGGTGCTCCTCGCGGCGCTGTGGACGATCGCGGCGGCGCCCCCGGAGCGGCGCCGGCGGGCGGTGGTCGGTGCGGGGGCACTGGCCGGGCTCGCGTTCGAGATCAAGCTCTTCCAGGCGATGGTCGCGATCCCGGCGATCGCCGCGATGGCGTGGTGGGCGCTCGACGACCTCCCGAGCCGCCGGATCCGGACGCTGCAGCACGCCGCGATCGCCTTCGTGGTCGTCGCCGCCGCATGGCCGGTCGCGGCCTCCCTCGCTCCCGGGCACCACCCGTTCCCGCTGGGGGCGACCGACGGGACGATCGCGAACGTGATCCTGATCTACAACGGCCTGGACCGCCTGGGCTACCCCGCGGCCGGCGCGCTGAACGTCGTCCCCCCGGGGCCCTTCCGGCTGCTGACGACCACGCACCCCGACTACCTGGGGATGATCGGCACCGTCCTCGTACCCGCGCTGCTCCTCGGCGGGCTCGCGATCCGCTCCGCCGCCGTCGCGCGGAAGCGCACGCGCACGCCCCGCGCGCTCGACCCGGCGGCCCGGACCCGCGTGGCCGTCGGCGTCGGCATCGGCGTCTGGCTGCTCTGCGGCTTCCTCCTGTTCAGCGTCCAGGGCCGGGTGCGGATGCGGTACCTGGAGGCGTTCACGCCGTCGGTGGCCGCGACCTTCGGCATCGGGCTGAGCGCCTGGATCGGCGCGCTGGCGCGACGCCACGACTGGCGGCCCCACGTGAGCACGTACGTCGTCGCGCTGCTGACCGCCGGGCTGCTGGCGGCTCCGCTCCTCACGTCGATGCGGCTCGTGCGCACCGGCGCGGAGGACTCGCAGACGCTCGGCGCGATCCCCGCGGCGCAGGTCGAGTCCGTGAGCCGCTACCTCCACGCCCACCAGCCCGGCGCGCGGTACGAGTTCGCCAGCTCGGGGAGCATCGTTGCCGGCCCGCTGATCGCCCGCGACGGCGAGCCGGTCCTGATGCTCACGGGCTGGTGGGGACGACAGCAGACGACCCCCGCGCAGCTCGAGGCGAAGGTCCGCACCGGCGAGGTCCGCCACCTGCTCCTCGACGAGACGGGCTGCCGGTCCCCGCACGACGCCTCGTGCTCCCCGGTGATGCGCTGGGCGCTCGCCCACGCGACCGACGTCAGCGCGCAGGCGGGTCTGGCCGCGAACCCGTTCCGCCGTCTCGTGCGCCTGCACGTCTGACGGCCACCGGCGGGCGCACGAGCGTCACGTCGCCCGACGTCCCCGCAGCAGCAGCGCGACGACGAGCAGCGCGCACGCCGCCCCGAGCGCCCAGCCGGCGAGCACGTCGGTCGGGGAGTGCACGCCGAGGACGACCCGCGACACCCCGACGAGCAGCACGACCACCGCTCCGGCGGCCAGGACGATCCGGCGCGACGGGCCGCTCGCGCCCCGCCGGGCGTACGCGAGCACGAGCGCCAGCGCGAGCCAGCCGGCCGCCGACTGCGTGCTGTGCCCGGAGGGGAAGCCGCTGCTGGTGGCCGCGACCTCGTGGAGCGCCAGCGGCGGACGCGGTCGACCGACGATCGCCTTCCCGACGCCGGACGCCAGTGCACCGAGCCACAGCGCGAGCAGCGGCGCCGCGGCCGCCACGGGCCCGAGGACGCGCGTGGCCGCGAGGAGCACCCCGACGACCGCGAGCACCACCCCGACGACGTAGCCGTTGCCGAGGTCGGTGACGACCTTCGCGACGTCGACGATCCCCGACGTCCGCCGGTCGGCGATCCACCGGACGACGTCCGTGTCCCACCGCGTGACGCCGGTCCCCGGCGAGGTCACGAGCAGCCCGAGCCCGACGATCAGCGCGAGCGCGAGCGCGACGAGCGGGAGGGGGCGGAGGACGATCCGCGGGACGGGGGAGGCCATCGCGTCCGATCAGGTGGGGGAGAGGGCGCCCGCGCCGACGAGGACGAGGACGATCGTGCCGAGGGCGATGCGGTAGGTGATGAACACGCCGAGGCCGTGGCGGGCGATGAAGCCGAGGAGCCAGGCGACCGCGGCGTAGCCGACGACGAAGGACACGGCGGTGGCGAGGATCGTGGGGCCCCAGCCGATGCCGCCGGAGATGTTCGACGCCTCGCTCGCGACCTGCAGCAGCGTCGCGCCGACGAGGGCCGGCATCGCGAGGAAGAACGAGAGGCGGGTCACGGCGACGCGGTCGATGCCGCGCAGCAGGCCGGCGGACATCGTGGCGCCGGACCGCGAGACGCCGGGGATGAGGGCGAGGCACTGCGCGACGCCGATCGCGAGGGTGTCGCGCCACGTGACGTCGTCCTCGCCCCGCCGTTGCGTGCCGACGCGGTCCGCGAACCACATCACCCCGGAGAACAGGATGAGCGCCGAGCCGACGAACCACAGGGACCGCAGCGTCGTCTCGATCTGATCCTTGAACGCGACGCCGATGATGCCGATCGGGATCGACCCGATCAGGATCGCGAGCGCGAACCGGAAGTCCCGGGTCCGGCGCTCCGACGGCGTCCGGAGGCCCCGGAGGAACGACCCGACGAGCCGGAGCACGTCGTCGCGGAGGTAGAGCACCGTCGCCAGCACGGCACCGACCTGGATGATCGCCGTGAACGCCGTCACGTCCGGGTCGTCGAGCTTGAACCCCATGATCTTCTCGGCGATCGTGAGGTGCCCGGTCGACGAGATCGGGAGGAACTCGGTGAGACCCTCGAGGCCGCCGAGGATCACGGCCTCCCACAGGTGCATCGAGGCGCTCACGAGCTCGAGCCCCCGGCAGGACGGTGGGCAGGACGGACGGGCGCCGGTGTTCGGCGGGCGGTGCGCATGGGACCACTGTGGGGACACCAGATGAGCCCAACATGAGAGGACCGCGGGCGGGTCGCCGCGCGGGCGGGTGCCCGCGCGACAGTGCGGTGCTCCGTGCGCGCACCACGTCCGCCCGCCGCTCTCATCGACCGTTCATCGGGCCGGGGCATCCTCGGGACGTGCTGATCCCGATCCCGTCGTCCCTCGGCTATCCGGCGCTCGCCGGGCTGATCCTCGGCGAGTCCGCAGGCCTGCCGCTGCCGGGCGAGACCGCCCTCCTGACCGCGGGTGGCCTCGTCGCCGGCGGTCACCTGTCGCTGCCGCTCGTGATCCTCGTGGCCGCGGTCGCGGCGACCCTCGGCGACACGCTCGGCTACATGCTCGGCCGGCGGGGCGGACGGGCGTTCCTCCTGCGCGACGGACGGTTCTCGGGCCACCGGCGCGCGGCCGTCGCGAAGGCCGACGCGTTCTTCGCGCGCCACGGCGTCGTCGCCGTCTTCCTCGGCCGGTGGGTCCCCGGGGTCCGGATCGTCGCGGCGCTGACGGCCGGCGCGGCCCGGATGCCGTGGCCGCGGTTCGCGATCGCCAACGCCACCGGTGCCCTGGCGTGGGCCGCCTCGGTCGCAGCGCTGGCGATGCTCGCCGGACCGCAGTGGTCGTTCGCGCTCGTGGTCGGCGGGCTCGCGCTCGCGCCCGTCACGGCGGCGATCGCCTGGTGGCGCGTGCGTCGTGCGCGCCGCACGGCCGAGATCGCGTCGGTCGCCGGCTGAGGACCCCGGGGAGCGGCGACCGGCCCCGCCCGCTCGGTGTGTGGCACCCCGCCGCTCCCAGTGTAAGGTAATCCTAAGAATTAGGAAACCCTTCTTCGGGCGGGGTTAGGGTCACCTGGCAATTCTGGGTCCCTCCGGGCCCATGACGAGGAGACTCATGAGTTCCACCAACGTGGCGATCCACCGCGGCCTGACGGCCGCGGTGTCGGTCGCATCAGCGCTGGGGGTGGCCGCCGTGGCCGCCGGTCCAGCGCACGCCTCCGACGCCGTCTTCCAGCTCGGCGGCACGCCGAGCCTGACGGCCCAGACCAGCGACTACGCCTTCACCGGCAGCAGCATCCACCTCGAGGGCACGGGCTGGACCGGCCCGAGCGCGAGCGTCGGCCAGTGCGTCGCGATCAAGCTGGGGACCGGAAGCGGCGCCTCGGGCGTCGCGGCCGCGACGGCGACGAAGCAGGCCACGCCCCCGACCCCGACCGGGTCCTGCACCGGGCAGTCCGCCGCGTCGCTCGACGCCTGGGCCCTCGTGCCCGCCGCCGCCGACGGCACGATCTCGGCCGACGTCCCGTTCCCCACCGCGGCCAACAGCACGGGCCCGGCCGTCGCCGACGCCGACTGGGCCGCGGGGACCACCCACCACCTCCGGATCCTCGGCGGCGCCGTCAACGGCGGCGACCCGCGCTCCGGCTACCTGAACTTCACCGTCGCGGCCCCGGCCACCACGCCGACCATCCAGCCGTCGACCCCGTCGGTGAACGCCTCGACCGGCGTCGTCACGACGACCCTCGCCGGGTCCGGCTTCCCGGGTGGCGAGAAGCTGACGGCCAAGCTCGGCAGCACCGCGCTGACCTTCACCGCGACCCGCGGCGCGACCCCCGGCCCGACGTACACCGTGCCGGCGAGCGGCACGTTCTCCGGCGTCACCCTGACCCTGCCGACGGGCACGCGTGCCGGGCAGTACACGGTCGACATCACGCGCGACACCGCCGGCGCCGCGCCCTACGCGCTGCCGATCACGGTGAACCCCACGGTCACGTGGAGCGGCGGCGTCAAGGCGGGCGCCACCGGCACCCTGACCCTCGCCAACCTGGCGAACGGCGCGACGGTCTCGTCGGTGAAGCTCGGCGACACGACCGTCGCGAGCGGTCTGACGGCCGACGGCGCCGGCGTGGCGACCGCGAGCTACAGCATCCCGGCGGGCACCACCCCCGGCCAGGTCGCGCTGACGATCGCCCAGACCGCCCCGGCGGCGACGACGTACTCGATCAGCACCACGGTCTACCCGGACGAGACGCCGTTCGGTGCCGCCCGCTTCACGCTGAAGTCCGACACGAACAGCCCGGCGCTCTACCAGGGCCTCTACCAGACGTCCTACAGCGACACCGAGCACGCCCTCTTCGCCACCGCGGCCAGCGGCACCGGCACCTCGGAGGACGGCTACCTCTACAAGCTCGACCCCGTCACGTTGGACAAGCTCGCGAGCGTCCACCCGAAGGACGTGACCGACCTCGACGGCGTCGCCGGCCGGGCCCCGTACGGCGTCGGCGTCGACGACGTCAACGGCACCGTCTGGGTCACGAACACCCGCACCACGGGCGTCGCCGTCTACCGGGCGAGCGACCTCAAGCTGCTGAAGCAGTACCCGGCGTCGACGATCACGCACCCGCGTGACGCCGTCTACGACCCCAAGACCAACCGGGTCTACGTCAGCTCCGCCAGCGAGGGCGCAACCGGCAACGGCTACGTCTCGGTCTTCGAGGGCGGGGACAACGACGGGAACGGCAAGCCGTACGAGAAGATCAAGGACGTCCAGACCGGGCCGCGCAGCGACTTCAACCCGGTCTCCCTCGCGCTCGACAACGGCACGCTCGTGTCGCCCAGCCTGTCGAGCAACAAGGTCGCCGTCATCGACACCGCGAAGTCCGTGACGTCCCCCGCGGCCACCGCCGGAACCCTCGACGATGCCGTGAAGCTCGTCGAGATCGGCGCGCACTCGACGGCGGGCAACGGGCGCGGCGCCTCCGGCATCGCCTACGACGACCAGGACCACCGGATCTTCGTCGCCAGCCAGAACGACAACGCGGTGTTCGTCGCGGACTCCCGCACCGGCGAGCTCCTGAAGACGGTGCCGACCGGGCAGCAGACCCTGAACGTCGCCTACGACAGCGTCCACAAGCTCGCCTACGTCACGAACTTCGGCGGCACGTCGGTGACGGTCCTCGACAAGGACGGCAACAAGGTCGCCGCGCTGCCGATCACGCGGTCCAACCACGTGGCCGTGAACCACGCGGGCGAGGCGTTCGTGGTCGACAAGAACGCCACCGGCACGACGAACAAGGTCTGGCGGATCACGCCGCGCCTCGAGACCGTCGGCGGCGTCGACGTGCTCGACCCGCGCGGGACGAGCGTGACGGGCAGCGCCGACACCACGCCGCTGGCCATCACGGTGAAGGCCGGTGCCTCCGCGATCCACGTCGAGGGGACGAACTTCCGGACGGCGGACGGGACGAGCGGCTCGAAGATCGCGGTCAAGGCCGGGAGCGCCTCGAGCTCGCCGATCGTCGCCACGGTCGACGCGTCCGACGACGGCACCTGGTCCGCCGACGTGCCGTTGCCCGACGGGTGGGCCGCCGGGGACACCGGGCGTCATCTCCGACTCCTGACCGGTGCCCTGAAGACGGGGGACACCGCCCGCTCGATCGCGATCAAGGTCACGCTCGAGGCCGCGGCGCCGCCGGCCGACACCGGTGGCGGCTCCCCGGACACGGGCGGATCCGGCGGCGACGCCGCCCCGGTGCCGCCCGCGACGACCACCACGACGACGCCGCCCGCGGCGGTCCCGGCCCCCGCACAGGACCTCGCGGCGAAGATCGCCAAGGCGGCGAAGCAGGTGACTGCGACGACGAAGAAGGTCGCGACCTACCGGGCGGCGGTCAAGGCGGCCCAGAAGCAGGTCGCGACGGCGAAGAAGGCGACGAAGAAGGGCTCGAAGAAGCAGCGGGCCGCCGCGAAGAAGCGGGTGACGGCCCTGCAGAAGCGGGTGACGGCCGCGAAGAAGAAGGTCGCGACCGCGACGAAGCAGCTCGCGAAGGACAAGCGCGCGCTGGCGGGCCTGAAGGCCAAGGCCAAGGGCTGAGTCACCGGCGGCGTGGGCCCCTCGGGTCCAGCGCCGCCGGGGCGCGCCGAGCGTTCGCCGGGTCAATCGGTCCCCGATCGACCGACCCCGTGCGGACGCCACGTGTCGCCCTGCCACTCCTTAGGTGACCCGACATGTTCTTGACAGGACGGATAGGGTCCCCTAAGCGACGAGTGCGGTCGCCGGCCGATCCCGCGGCCTCCAGGACACCGCCGATCCACCCTTCCCGGGAGCTCCCATCACCGCACCGACCAACACGGTCGCCCTGGTCACCGGGGCGGCCCAGGGCATAGGCGCCGCCGTCGCCCGAGGCCTCGCCGCGGACGCCCTGCGCGTGGTCGCGACCGATTGCGACGGGGCCGCAGCGCGCGCCGTCACCGCGTCGATCCGATCAGCCGTCGGACTGGAGCTCGACGTCACCGACCGCCCGGCGGTCCTCGCCGCCGTCGAGCACGTCGAGGCGGAGGTCGGGCCGATCGGGATCCTCGTCAACGTCGCCGGCGTGCTCGTCCCGGGCGCGGTCGTCGACACCGAGGACGACGCGTGGGACCGGATGTTCGCCGTGAACACGACGGGCGTCTTCCTCGTCTCCCGCGCCGTGGCGCGCCGCATGGTGCCGCGCGGCGCCGGGTCGATCGTCACGGTGGCGTCGAACGCGGCCGGCGTCCCGCGCGTCGGCATGGCCGCGTACGGCGCGTCGAAGGCCGCGTCGGCGTCGTTCACCCGCAGCCTCGGCCTCGAGCTCGCGCCCCACGGGATCCGCTGCAACGTCGTCGCCCCCGGCTCGACCGACACGCCGATGCTCCGCGAGCTCGGCCCCGACGCCGAGGACCGCGTGATCGCCGGCGACCCCGCGACCTTCAAGACCGGCATCCCCCTCGGCCGGATCGCCGCCCCGGACGACGTCGCCGACGCCGTCCGCTTCCTGGTCTCCGACCGGGCGCGGCACATCACCATGCACGACCTCTACGTGGACGGCGGGGCGACGCTCCGTGGGTGACACCGCCGCCACCGCGCCCGACACCGGAGCACGCATGAGCACGACGATCGCCGTCCAGACCGCCGAGCAGCTGCTGGCGGAGCACCTCCCGGGCCGCTCGTACTTCGGGTCCCGGCGCGGGGCGCTCCTCGCCGAGGGCGAGCGCGCCGTCCTGGGACCAGGCCGACCCGAGGACCTGGTCGCCGACGCCGAGCGCCTGCTCGCCGACGCGGCGGACGGCGATCCCGCCGCGATCCTGCTCGGCGCGCTGCCGTTCTCCCCGGGCGGGACCGCCCGCGTGTTCGTGCCCGAGCACGTCCGCCACGGCGCCGCCCTGCCGATCCCCGACGCGATCGCGGCCGCCGTCGCCCCGCGCCCGACCCCCGCCGTCGACGAGCCCTCGCGGGGATGGCACGTCCGCCCGCTGCCGTCCCCGGCCACCTACGCCGCCGCCGTCGACGAGGCCGTCCGCCGGCTCGCGGGCCCCGGTCCGCTCGAGAAGGTCGTCCTCGCTCGGGCCCTCGAGCTCACGGCCCCGGGCCCGATCGACGTCCGCGCGCTGCTGCGCCGCCTGGCCCTGCGCGATCCGCACGCCTACGCGTTCGCCCTCGACCTCGGCGCCGGCGCGACGCTGGTGGGCGCGAGCCCGGAGCTCCTCGTCTCCCGCCACGGCGACGTCGTGGTCGCCCGGCCGCTCGCGGGCTCGACGCCCCGGCGGCCCGATCCCGGCGACGACCACGCGGCCGCCGCGGCGCTGTTCCGCTCGGCGAAGGACCGCGCCGAGCACGCGCTCGTGGTCGACGACGTCGCCGCGACGCTCCGGCCGCTCTGCGCCGACCTCGACGTCCCGCGGGAGCCGTCCCTCGTGCGCACCAACGCGATGTGGCACCTCGCGACCACCGTCGTCGGCCGCCTGGGCGACCCGGGGATCACCTCGCTGGCGCTCGCCGAGGCGATGCACCCCACGCCCGCCGTCTGCGGCACGCCGGAGCCCGAGGCCGCGGCGCTGATCGCCGAGGTCGAGCCGTTCGACCGCGGCCCGTACGCCGGGACGGTCGGCTGGCAGGACGCGTCGGGCGACGGCGAGTGGGTCGTGACGATCCGCTGCGGCGTCGCGCAGGACGACCGGCTCCGCGTCTTCGCGGGAGCGGGCGTCGTGGCGGCGTCCCGCGGAACGGACGAGCTCGCCGAGACCCAGGCGAAGTTCCGGACGTTCCTGTCGGCGCTCGGCGTGGAGGAGGGGCGATGAGCCCGGAGCAGGACGCGGGCCGGGTCCTCGACGGCGTCGTCCCGTGGCCGCCCGCGCTGGCCGAGCGCTGGCGCGCCCTCGGCTACTGGCGCGGCGAGACCTTCGGCGGCATGCTCCGCGATCGCGCGATCGACCACCCCGACCGCCTCGCGCTGGTCGCGGGCGAGGACCGCTGGACCTACGGCGAGCTCGACGCCCGGGCCGACCGGCTCGCCGTCGGGTTCCGGTCGATCGGCGTCGCGCCCGGCGACCGCGTGGTCGTGCAGCTCGGCAACGTCGCCGCGTTCGTCGAGATCGTCTTCGGGCTCTTCCGCATCGGCGCCCTGCCCGTGTTCGCGCTGCCGCCCCACCGGCGCACCGAGATCGTCTCGTTCTGCGAGCAGGCCGAGGCCGTCGCGTACGTGATCGGCGCGCGCGACGGGGCCTTCGATCCGCGGACCCTCGCCGCCGAGGTCCAGCGCGACGTCCCCGGGCTCGCGCACGTCGTGGTCGCCGGCGACGCGAGTACGCCGCCACACGCGCTGCGCCCGTTCGTGTCGCTCGAGTCGGTGCGGGCGCCGGCGGGCGCAACGCCGGCTGCCGAGGACGCGCCGCAGCCGTCCGACGTCGCGTTCCTCCAGCTGTCGGGCGGCAGCACCGGCGTGCCCAAGCTCATCCCGCGCACGCACGACGAGTACCTCTACACGCTGCGCCGCAGCGCCGAGGTCTGCGGCCTCGACGGCGAGGGCGTCTACATGGCGACGCTGCCGGCGGCCCACAACTTCCCGCTCAGCTCGCCGGGGATCATGGGCGCCTTCCACGCCGGCTCCCGCGTGGTGCTGGCGCCGTCGCCCGATCCCGACACCGCGCTCGGACTGATCGCGGCGGAGGGCGTGACGATCACCGGCATCGTGCCGCCGCTGGCGCTCGTCTGGCTCGACGCGGTCGAGGCCGGGACGTCGACCCACGACCTCTCGTCGCTCCGGGTCCTGCAGGTCGGCGGCGCGAAGTTCAGCGCCGAGGCCGCCCGCCGCGTGCGGCCGGTGCTCGGCTGCACGCTGCAGCAGGTCTTCGGGATGGCGGAGGGCCTCGTCTGTTACACCGGCCTGGACGACGACGAGGAGACGATCGTCACCACCCAGGGTCGGCCGATGGCCGAGCACGACGAGATCCTCGCCGTCGACGACGACGACGAGCCCGTCGCGGACGGCGACGTCGGGTCGCTCCTGACCCGCGGGCCGTACACGATCCAGGGCTACTACCGGGCCGACGAGCACAACGCCCGCGCGTTCACCCCGGACGGCTGGTACCGGACGGGCGACCTCGTCCGCATCCGCCGCGACGGCCGGGTCGTCGTCGAGGGCCGCGACAAGGACCAGATCAACCGCGGCGGCGAGAAGATCGCGGCCGAGGAGGTCGAGAACCACCTGCTCGCGCACCCCGCCGTGCACGACGCGGCCGTCGTCGCGATGCCCGACCCGTACCTCGGCGAGCGCACCTGCGCCTTCGTCGTGCTGCGGGAAGGCGCGTCGGCGCGGGCGCCCGAGCTCCGCCGCTTCGTCCGCGAACGCGGGCTCGCGGAGTTCAAGGTCCCCGACCGCGTCGAGCTCGTCGACGCCTTCCCCCGCACGAACGTCGGGAAGGTCAGCAAGAAGGACCTCCGCGCCGACATCGCCCGCCGGCTCGAGCCGGCCGACACCTGACCGGCGCCGACGCGCCGCCACCGACCCTCGCAGCACCCGCCCGATCCCCGACCCACCCGAACGACGAGACCGCACCATGGCCATGGCCAAGATCGCCCCCTACGCGCTGCCGGACGCCTCCGAGCTCCCGCAGAACCGCGTCGCATGGCGCGTCGACCCCGCACGCGCCGTCCTGCTCGTCCACGACATGCAGAACTACTTCGTCGACGCCTACACGGCGGGCGCGGGTCCGCTCGACGTCGTGATCCCGCGGATCGACGGCCTGCGTCGCGCAGCAGCGGCGGAGGGCGTCCCCGTCGTCTTCTCGGCCCAGCCGCCGCACCAGCACCCCGACGACCGGGGGCTCCTCACCGACTTCTGGGGCGCGGGCCTCGGCGCCGGGGAGGACGACCACCGGATCGTCGACGCGCTGCAGCCGCACGAGGGCGATCAGGTGCTCACGAAGTGGCGGTACAGCGCGTTCCAGCGGACCGACCTGCGCGAGCGGATGCGGGCCGCCGGCCGCGACCAGCTGATCATCACCGGCATCTACGCGCACATCGGCTGCCTGATGACCGCCTGCGAGGCCTTCATGCAGGACGTGCAGGCGTTCTTCGTCGCGGACGCCGTCGCCGACTTCACGCTCGAGGACCACCGGATGGCACTGCGGTGGGCGGCGGAGCGGTGCGCGGTGACGACCACGGCGGGGGCCGTGACCGAGCAGCTGGGGAGCCGGGCGCAGGTCCGCGCGTAGGGGCACGCCCGCGGGCGTCGTGGTGGTCCACGTGGCGCGTGGGTCCCGGTTCGAGAGCTCGTGTGCCCGGAACGTGGCGCGCAGGACCACGCGATGAACACCTGTACGCCAACTTGCAGGCCCGGACGCCATGATTAGGCACTCCTACTCTTAGGGGACTCTTCTGTTAGGTTCCCCGCACTCTCGATCGCACTGGGCGATCGCGACGACGATGGAGCAGCAGATGTCCCGACGTATCGCCGCAGCGGCGACCGGTGCCCTGGTGGCCGGTCTCGCCCTCACGGCCGTTCCTTCAGCAGGCGCGGTCGGCCTCGACACCGCCTTCGGTTCGGGTGGGTTCACCCAGATCCCCGTCTCGGTCGGTGCCGCCGACCAGCTGTGGACGACGACCGCCGCCCCCGGTGGAGGGACGTACAGCGCCGGCTACGCGACGGTCTCCGGCACGAACCGCGCGTTCTCGGTCGTCAAGGTCGACGACAAGGGCAAGCTCGACCCGTCCTTCGGCGACAACGGCATCGCCCTCATCGACGTCGCGCCCGGCCCGTTCGTCACGGGCGTCGTGAACACCGGCGTCGCTCCGGCCGGCGGCGCACCCACCGGCGGTGCGGAGACCGCGCGAGGCATCACCGTCCAGCCCGACGGCAAGATCCTCGTGCTCGGCGAGGCCGAGACGGTGCAGCTGGCCACCCGCAAGGACACGCGCGACACGGACGTCTACGTCGTCCGGCTGAACAAGAACGGCACGCGCGACACCACGTTCGGCACCGGGGGCATCTCCCGGATCGACTTCAGCGACGGGTCGACCGCCGCGGGCGGCATCACCGGTGACGCGGCGGCCTACAGCGGCATCTTCGTCCGCCCGAACGGCAAGATCGTCTTCGGCGCCTCCAGGGGCGTCGACAGCACCGAGGTCCCGGTGCCGCCGGCCACGGCGCGCACCGACCGCGACACCGCCGCCGGCCAGCTCCTTCCGACCGGCGTCGTCGACCCGGACTTCGGGACCGCCGGCAAGGTCTCCACACGGAACGAGGGCATCAACGAGAACCTCCGCGGAGCCGGGCTCGACCCCGAGAACGGCCGCCTGCTCGTCGCCTCGTACGCGAACACCGGCGGCGCGAACCGCCCGTACATCTTTGCGTTCACCGAGGCGGGGACGACCGACTCCACCTTCGGCGGCGCCAACGCCACGATCCCGACCGGCGTGACGGCGACGGTCCCGCCCGGCGTCACGACCGGCTTCCCGGCCGGCATCCCGGGCAGCGGCGGCGGTGCCGAGGCCTACGGTGTGAGCGTCCACGACGGCAAGTACCTCGTGACGGCGTACGGCACCCGCTCGACGACGCCGGACTTCCTGGTCGACTCCCTCGCGTTCCGATTCAACAAGAACGGCTCGCTCGACACCGCGTTCGGCACGGACAGCCTGTCGTCGTACAACCGCCCGAACCCGGCCGGCGGTCACTTCGCCGACCGCTCGCGCAACCACGTCGTGCTGCCCGACCAGCGCTTCGTCACCGTCGGACAGTCCGGCCCGTCCGTCCTGCTGACGGTCCGCAAGAAGGACGGCTCGCTCGACACGTCCGTCGGCGACGGCGGCGCGTTCGTCGTCGACCTGGGCGGCACCGCCGACGTCACGTGGGGCGTGACCACGCTCGGCGACGGCTACAAGGTCGTCGCCGTCGGTACCCGCGGCACTTCGACGGCCTCGGAGAACAACTCCGCGCTCGTCTCGCTCGACCTCTCCGCACCGGTCCCGGCGCCGATCGTGACGACGCCGACCCCGACGACGCCGGCGCCCACGCCGACGACGCCCGCCCCGACGCCGACCGTCCCGGCGCCCACGCCGACGACGCCCGTGAAGAAGGCGACGACGGCCGGGAAGGTCTCGCTCACCTGCAAGCGGACCGGCAAGCAGACGTTCACGATCCGCTGCACGATCTCGCAGCAGAACGTCGGCGCCGGCAACGCGACGGTCTCGCTGAAGCTGAAGGGCCGCAAGGCCGTCACCGGCAAGGGCAAGGTCAGCTCCAAGGGCAAGAGCAGCGTGACGGTGAAGACGACCCGCAAGGGCACGTACGTCGCCACGATCAAGCTGCCGACGCCCTCCGGCAAGACCGTGACGATCAAGCGCACGGTCAAGGTCAAGTGATCGCCGCTCCCGCCGGCGCTCGGTGAGCGCCGGCGGGAGCACCCCGCTCGCCCGACGGCGAGCAGCACCGGCCCGGATCGCGTCGCACGGCCCTCACCGCGCGGCGACCGGGCTCCACCGCAGGAGGACCCGATGTACCGCCCCAGCACCCGTCTCCGTCGCCCCCGATCATCGATCGTCGGCGCCGCGCTGCTCATCTCGCTGCTGGGGGCCTCGCCCGCGGTCGCCGAGCCGCTGACGATCACGAACCCGAACGGCCCGTCGAAGGTGACGATCGACCGGCGCGAGGCCGCGCCCGGTGAGCGGATCCGCATCACCGGCGAGGGCTTCCCGGTGACCGTCAACGTCACCGGGCCGGGGAACCCGGTCGTCGCGGTCCGCCCCTACAGCTTCGACAGCGGGCCGGCGTGGGCCGGCAGCGGCGCGGACTACCTGCCCGCGTGCGGCGCGGGACCGGTCACACCGGCGTGCGCCCCGGCGATCCTCACCGACGAGGCCGCCCACTGGTTCCAGACGAAGGCCGACAGCCCCGCGGACCCCGACGTCGTGGGCTTCACCGGGTTCATGCAGGTGCCGCAGACCGCGACGATCGACGGTCCCACGCCGGCGCTCAAGGGCCAGCACTGGTTCCAGATCCTCTCCGGCGCCCCGTTCACGTCGACGGGCGGCGACAGCGCCGGCCGCAAGGTGCAGGAGCTCGTCTACTCGTACCAGGTGCCCTTCAAGATCGTGGCGAACCTGACGCTGGGGCTCCAGCAGGGGGCCTTCCACGAAGGCACGACGTTCCGGCCCGGGGCGCTCGTCACCGTCAAGGGCCGCGGCTTCGCACCGAGCACCGCGGTCACGGCGACCGTGACGACCCCGTCGGGGACCGCACCGGTCGCGGTGACCACCACGGTCGACTCGACCCCCACGGCGACGACGACCGACACGGACGGGGCGTTCCCGGACGCGACCCGGTTCACCCTGCCCGCCGGCACGCCGACCGGGCCCGCCACGCTGCGGTTCACGACCGGGTCCGTCTCGTACGAGGCGTCGATCACCGTGACGCCCGCTCCCACCGCGACGCTGCGCACCCCCGTGATCCGTCCCGGTGGCCTGCTCGCCTTCGATGCCGAGAACTTCATCGGCGTCAAGGGGACCGGCCAGAAGATCGCGATCGTCGTGAAGGTGCCCGCCACCGGCGGCGGCGCACCGGTCGAGAAGGTCATCGGCTGCTTCTCCGCCGACGCGCAGGGCCGCGCGAGCGGTGCTGTGACCGCCCCGGCCGACGTCGTGACGACGCCACCGGGCGACGTCGTGCCGACCGAGGGCGTCCGGTTCAACGCGGGGCTCTCGTGCGTGCTGCCCGCCGGCGGCCCGCCCGTCGTCAACGACGCCCCGGGTGCGAGCGTCGGTCCGAAGGCGCTGACGGTCAGCGCCACCGCCCCCGCCGTGACCGCACCGGCGACGGGGACCGCCGGGTCCACCCTGGCGCTCTCGGGCGAGGGCTTCGGTCCGTCGGCCCCAGTGTCGGTGACCTACCGCGGCGTCGCGGTCCCGATCACGGCCTCGACCGACGCGCAGGGTGCGTTCTCCGGCACGATCGCCGTGCCCGAGGCCACCGGTGACGGCGTCCTGCTCGTCACGGCCGGCACGCGGTCCGCCGCGTCGTTCGTGACCGTCACGGCGCGTCCCGCCGATCCGGTGCCGACGGTGCCGGACACGCCGACGCTCACCATCGTCCAGCCCGATCCCACCGGACCGCCCACGACCCCCACGACCCCGACCAAGCCGACCGTCGTCGCCGGCAGGGCCCACTCCTTGAAGTCGCGTCCCGGGAACCGCAAGGTCCGGCTCGTGGTGAAGGGCGGCACCGCGGGGTCGACGGCCGTGACGATCCGGTCGAAGGCGAAGGTCCGCCTGGGCAGCAAGAAGAAGGCGACCATCGTCGTGCTCGCGAAGCGCACGCTGACGAAGGCCGGGACCTACGACCTGACGCTCACCAAGGACGGCCGGGCGCTGCTCAAGCGCTCGAAGCGCGTGAAGGTCGTCGTCACGATCGCCCCGAAGGGCGGCAAGGCCGTCACGCGGACGCTGACGCTGAAGCGCGCCTGACGGACGGGGTGGGGACGTCGGGCGGGGTGTCCCGCCCGACGGCTCAGCGGCCGACGCGGACCGTCGTGCCCTTCGTGATCACCCGGGCGGGGCCGCCGGCGTCCTCCCGGACACGGACGCGGTAGGAGCCCGGCTTGAGGTGCGGGACCTTCGCCACCACGGCACCGGCCTGCTGCGGCTGCAGCCGGATCACGCGGCCGGGCAGGAGGCCCGTCACGGTGCGCCCGTGTGCCCGGCCCGTGACCTGGCGCTGCACCGTGACGAGGAGGTGCGCGGCGCCCGAGGCACGGACCGACAGGCGGCGGCCGGCCAGCCGGACGTCGGAGATGGACACCCCGCGGGAGACCCGGGCGCCGGCCTTCACCGGCGTCGAGGTCGCGGTGCCGACGCGGACGGTCGACGACGTCGCGGTGGGGTTGCCGTGCTCGTCGCTCACCGTCGCCGAGACGACGTAGGTCCCGGCCTTCGCGAAGCGGTGGGTCACCGACGGGCCCGTGCCCGTCGTGCCGTCGCCGAAGTCCCACGTCGTGGTGCCGAGGGCGGAGAACGCGTCGGTCGCCTGGACCCTGAACGTGCCGGTCGCCTTGACCTTCAGCGTCGCGGGGGTCTTCAGCGACGTGACGTCCGGGCCGCTGGCGTCGTCGACGATCGGGCCCTTGAGGCCGTTGAAGTAGAGGTGGCGGGGCGAGCCGCCGATGAAGACGGAGGGGTTCGCCGGGACCGGGCTGCGGGAGTCGTCGAAGATCGTGTCGCCGCGCGCGTCGATCTGCATCGTGCTGAACTCGCGCCCGCCCGGGACGTCGTAGCGCTGCGAGAGGGAGCCGTCCCACGGGTACCAGTCGCGGGCGCGGAGCGCCACGTCCTTCAGGTAGGACGGCGAATAGAGCAGCGCGCCGTCGGTGTAGCCGATCGTGATCACGCCCTGGGCCCGGTTGACCGCGAGGGACCCCGCGTCGTTGGAGTAGTTCGCGCCGGTGTTCACCACCTGACGCGTCCACGTCTCGCCGTCGGTCGTGCCGAAGGCGACGAGGCGCGTCGGGTAGCGGCCGTAGTCGTCGACCGGCGCGCCCTCGTCCTTCGCGGACCAGAGACCTGTGACCAGGGTCTGCCCGTCGCCGATCGACGCGGTCGAGAGCTGGGACTGGGAGAGGCCGCCCGTCCGGGCGGAGTCGGAGGTCAGCAGGGGCAGGTCGTGCGCCGGCTGGAACGCCGAGGCGTCCTTCGGGAGCCGCGCGACCGTGGTCCCGTCGTAGCTGTAGAAGCGGACGGTCGCGCCACCGGCGTCGTCGGTCACGACCGTGAAGTCCCCGACGGGGCGCGGCGTGGCCCGCACGGTGAGCGGCCCGCTCCACGAGCCGTCGGGACTGCGCCGGGCGACGGTCATCGCGGAGCCCCGCAGCCGGCGGTAGTCGTTCTGGAGCGCCGGGTCCTTCCCGACCTCGGGGTCGGTGGCCCGGTCGCCCCACGCGACGACCACGGTGCCGTCCGCGGAGGTCGACATGCGGGTCCCGAGCTCGTCCGGGGCGAGGGTGATGCCGTCCACCGTTCCGAGCTTCAGGTCGCCGAGGTCGATCGAGCCGACCTGGCGGGGAGCGGTCCACGAGCCGCCCTTCGGTCGGGTCGCGACGAAGATCGGGATGCCGGTGCCGACCTGCTCGGCGCCGCGCCACGACGCGACGAGCGCGCCGTCGCGGTCGATCACGAGCTGCGTGCGGTCGCTGTCCGCTGGAGCGCCCGGGATCGGCGAGAACGCGGTCCACGCGCCCTTCGCCGTCCGCGTCGCGACGGCCGGGGCGCCGTGGCCGTTGTAGTCGTACTCCTGGCGCAGCAGAGCGGCCTCGCCGTGGATGCCGTAGACGGGCGTCAGCGAGGAGGCGTCGGCGCGGGCGGTCGGGGTCGCGTCCCACGCGCCCCCGGCGCGACGGCCGTAGAAGCCGACGTTGCCACCGGAGGTGAAGCTCGTCGAGGTCCACCCGATCTCGCCCGCCGGGGAGAACGTCAGGGCTCGACGCTCGATCCAGTCCGGCGAGAAGGTCCTGGGCGGGGTCTCCGCGGTCTGCTGGGCCGCGGCGGCCGGGGCGTCCGGTACCTCCTGCCAGGCGGCGGAGGCGGTCGCCGGCACGACGGCCAGCGCGGACGCTGCGAGCGCCGCGGCGACCGGGGCGGTGCGGGGACGGGTCCGCCGGGACGGCGGGACGGCGGGGATGTTCGAAGGACGGTTCACGGCTGCTCCACGCACGACACGGCACGGGTCCCGGAGGACGATGTCGACCCGAGGACGTGATGGTGGGCGTCCGCCGTCGCCGATCCCTGTCCCGGAGGTCTCAGGGTGGTATCGGCATCGTGGTCGGCGCGGCGGCGGTGCGTCGGTCCGCGTCCGCCCGCCCGCCGTCCCGGCCCCGCCCAGGATTCAGGCCTTCCGCGCCGCCTTCAGCGCCTCCGCCCACCACACGAGGTCCGCCGCGAGGGTGTCGAGGCGCCGGTCCAACGAGGCGAGCATCTCGACGTCGAAGGTGTCGGTCTTGAGCGCCGGGACCATCACGTCGGGGAGGATCGGGACGGAGGAGCGGATCGCGGCCATGTCCTGCTCCGCGGCGATCTGGCGCAGCTGCGTGATCGCCCGCGCGGCCCCGGTGCCGCCGTAGCCGACGTAGGCGATCGGCTTGCGACGGAGCTCGATCGAGAGGTGGTCCAGCGCGTTCTTCAGCACCGCCGGGACGCCGTGGTTGTACTCCGGGGTGACGACGACGTAGCCGTCGGCCCGGTCGATCGTGCCCGCCCATGCGGCGGTCACCTCGTCGGGGTAGGTCCGCCCCGCGTGCGCGGGGGGCGTCGCGAGGTCGTAGAACGGGAGCGGGTGGTCCCGCAGGTCCACGAGCTCGGCGTCGAGGTCCGTGCGCGCACCGAGGCGGTCCATCACCCAGGCGGCGGGCCGCTCCCCGAAGCGCTTCGAGCGGGTGCTGGCGAGGACGACCTGGATCAGCGGCATGGCCGGGATCGTAGCCCGATGCCGTTAGGGTCGCCTACGCGTCGGGTCCAGCCGGGGGCCCGCCGGGTCAGACGTGTCCGGCCGGCACGCGCTCCCAGCCCGAGCGCAGGTCGTCGAACTCGTCCCACGGCAGGTCCGGGGTCGCGGGACCCGGGGGATCCTCCGGGGGCGGGGGCGGGGTGGGTCGCCGCTGCCCGCCTCCGCCGCCACCCTCGTCGGTGCGGCGGGTCTCGGACGGGAGGGGCGGGTCCTTCCTCCCCGTCGTCAGGACGTAGAGCACCGCGAAGATCGCGACGACCGCGAGCAGGAGGAACGGCATCTGCGCGGGATGGGACTCCAGCAGGGTGCCCATCAGCAGGAACAGGCCGACGATCGCGCCGACCGCACCCACGGTCAGCAGGGTCACGAGGCCGGCCTTGCGCGCCCGGCCGAGCGCCCCGTCGGGCTTCAGCGATCCGGCGCCGTAGAGGAGGACGCCGCCGGCGACGATGGGTGCGAGCGGCTGCAGAGCGGCGAGCTGCATCGCACGACCATAGGGGCTCCGGCCGGCGGTCGTGCGGATTCTTCCCCGACCGGACCACGACCGTGTGCGGCACAACCGCGCTCCTGCAGGGACTTCCCGGGCGGGCACCGCGAATCGGGATGCGGTGGCACGACCCGCCCGCTCACCGCGCCAGGTGCGCGAGCTTCTCCGGGTTGCGCACGCTGCGCAGCGCCGCGATCCGCCCGTCGACCACGTCGATCGCGGTCACCGTCGTGACGGTCCCGTCGGCCCGCCGCAGCAGCAGCCCCGGCTGGCCGTTGACAGGGACCCGCTCGACGGCGACGACGTCCTCGCGCCCGCGCAGGCGCGCGGTGTGGACGAGGAACCGCGCCACGTCGGCGGGACCGCGGACGGGACGCAGCGCCGCCCGGACGACCCCACCGCCGTCGCCCCACAGGACGACGTCCTCGGCCAGGAGCGCCTCGAGGCCCCGGAGGTCCCCCTCGTCGACCGCGGCGACGAAGCGGTCCAGCAGCCGCTCGCGGGCCGCGTCGTCGGCGTCGAACCGCGGTCGGCCGGCGGCGACGTGCTTCTTCGCCCGCGTCACCAGCTGCCTCGTGTTGGCCTCCTCGCGGTCGACGATCTCGGCGATCCGCGCGTAGTCGTAGTCGAAGACCTCCCGCAGCAGGAACGCCGCCCGCTCCACCGGCGTCAGACGCTCGAGCGCGACGAGCAACGCCTGCGACAGGGTGTCGGCCAGCTCGCTCTGCGCGGCCGGTCCTGGTCCGGGATCGACGAGCAGCGGCTCCGGCAGCCACGGTCCCACGTACGCCTCGCGTCGCACGCGGGCGGAGCGCAGGACGTCGATCGACAGCCGCGTCGCCACGGTCGTCACCCAGGCGTCCGGGTTCTCGACGTCGCCCGGCTCCCGGTCCAGTCGGACGACCGCCTCCTGCGCGACGTCCTCCGCCTCGGCGACTGAGCCGAGCATCCGGTAGGCGACCTGGAAGGCGGTGCGTCGGGCGTTCTGGAGCGGTGCGGGCGGCATCTGCAGGTCCGACGGTCCGGGGACCCGTCCTGTGACAGCCGATCACGTCCGGGGTCCGGACGCCACCCCGGGAGCCACCCGACCGCCGTTCGGCCCGATGCCCCGACACCCGGTGCGGACGGCGTCTACGGTGGGCCCATGGACGGTCCGGGCACCAGCGACGTCATCGGCGATCCGCACGCGGTGGGGGCGATGGCGGCGCTGGCGCGTCCCCACGTCGTCTCCTGGGACGAGCACGGGACGTCCGCGACCGCGCCGCTCGACGAGCTCGTCCCGTGGTGGCGGTCCGTCGCCGCGGCGGCCGGCGGGACGGTCGACGGCGGGGCCGCCGGCGGCGCCGTGCGTGTCGGCCGGGACCGCGACGGCCGCGCGCGGATCGTCGAGGCCGCCGTGGGCGGCGCGCTGCTCGCGGCGGCGAGCCGGGAGGACGCGGAGGGGCTCGACGACGCCCTCGTGCCGGGCGGCGGGCTCTGGTCGATCGCCGTCGCCGGGCCGAGCGGGGAGCAGCGCGAGTTCCACGTCGTCCTGCTGCTCGGCGACGAGCCCCGGGTCTGGGGCAGCACGACCGCCACCGGCTCGACGATGGCGCTCGTCCTCGACGCGACGGACGCCGACCCGGGGACGACGGTCGCGGTGGCCGTCGACGACGGGGAGGCCGCGAGCGACCGTCCGGTCGACGCGGTGCTCCGGGTCACCGGAGGCGTGGCCGTCCCCGTTCGACGGCACGTCACGTCCGCGGACCTCGAGCGCCGGACGGAGGAGCTGATGCGGGAGCTGCTGGCCGGCGTCGATGCCGACGTGCTCGCCGGCGGCGCCGCGGAGTGGCTCGCGTCCTTCGAGACCGCACACCGGCACGCGACGAACGACCTCACGGCGCGCGGGACCGCCGTCGCCGCCGCGTGGGGGGCCGACCTGGCCCCGCCCTCGGTGGTGGTCGTGCGGCTGTCACCGGTCGGCGCGGCCCCCGACTGGTCGGGCCACCCGGGCACCCGGTTCGAGGACGTCGTCCGGCGGCGGCTGTTCCGCCCGACCGTCGTCGACGTCCGTGGTCGCGTCCCGGTCGCCCCCGTCACCGCCTGGACGCGGTCCGATCGCGGCGACGAGCCGTGGCGGACCCTCCGTGGCCTGCGCGAGCTGCCGCCGCTGGACGACGACGCCCAGGGCCGGGTCGCGCAGGCCCTGGTGCGGCTCGAGGAGCTCGAGCTCGACGTGGTCGGCGCGATCAACCGCGCGACGGCGGCCGCGGGGCGGGACACCGTCGCGATCGTCGTCGCGCCGGACGGCCGTCCGGCGCCCCGCATCGACCGGTGGTGGCCGGCGGACGTCCGCCCGGACGACCGGCGTCGCCTGACCTGATCGGCGGGCGGGCGCGGACGCGGTCGGCGTCGTGCGCCGCTCGCGGTCCCGGCCGACTAGCGTAGGCACCATGGGCGCCGGCTCCAGTGACGCGATCGGGGACCCGGACGCCGTGCGGTCGCTGACCGACGACGCCCGGCGCTCGGTCGTCGCCTGGGAGGACGGCGTCGCGTCGCCCACCGTCCCGCTCGACGAGCTCGTGCCCTGGTGGCGCAGCGTGGCGGACGGGCTGTCCGGCGGCGATGAACGACCGTCGGCCGAGCTCCGGGTCGGCCGGGACGCCGAGGGCCGTGCGCGGATCGTCGAGCCTGCGGGGGGCGGTCCGGCACTGGCGGTCGCCGGTCCGGAAGACGTCGGCGACCTCGAGGACGTCCTCGTGGCCACGAGCGCCTACTGGTCGGTCGCGCTGACGGGACCCGACGGGACGCCGCCCGAGATGCACTCGGCGATCCTCGTCGGCGGCGCCGTCCGGACGTGGACGTGGGACGGCCCCGCCGGGACGACGACCGCGGTGGTGCTCGGCCCCGGACGGGGCGCGGCCGACCCGTCGCAGGACGGCACCGCCGCCGCGCGGCCGGGGGACGACCCGGTCGACGGGGCGACGACCGTGGCCGCCGTGCGGACCGTGGACCCGGACGACGAGCCGGACCCGGACCGGCCCGCGGACCTCGTGCTGCGGATCACGCCGGACGCCGTGGTCCGGGTCGGGGTCGAGGTGACGGCGGGCGAGATCGAGTGGGCCTACGAGACGCTCATGCAGGACCTCGTCGGCGGGGCGCTCGCCGACTGGGGCGAGCCCGGCGCCTGAGACCCGCCTACGCGGCGTCCCAGCTCGCCGGCACCATCCGCGTCGCGACGGCCACGCGGTTCCACGCGTTGATCGCGGCGATCTGGAACAGCACGTGCGAGAGCTCGGCGTCGTCGAGATGCCGGGCGGCCTCGCCCCAGACGTCGTCGGGGACCTGCGTCTCCGCGACGAGCGTCACCGCGTCGGTCAGCGCGAGGACCGCCTTCTCGCGGGCGTCGAAGTACGGGCTCTCCGCGTGGGCGGGCAGCTGGGCGAGCCGGACGTCGCTCTCGCCCTGGGCCTTCGCGTCGGTCCAGTGCATGTCGAGGCAGAACGCGCAGCCGTTGATCTGCGACGCCCGGAGCTTGATCAGCTCCTTGAGGACGGGGTCCAGGTCGATGCGCTGCTCGACCCGGCCGAGGGCGGCGGCGACGGCTCCGGCGTGCTGCATGGCGTCCAGGCGCGGGCCGTGGGTGGTCGTGGTGGTGGGGGTCTCGGTGGTGGTCATGTCCCTTCGACGGGACGGGGTGTCCGCGTGTGACATGCCGCCGTCGGATCAGGCGGTCGTCGGCCCCGTGAGGAACGCGACCGTCCGGTCGAACACCTCGTCGGTGTCGAGCATCGGCCAGTGGCCGCCGTCGACGAGCGCGGTCTCCACCGGACCACCGAGCGCCCGGGCGAGGACGTCCATCTCGCCGCTGCCGACGTACGGGTCGTCGGCGCCCCAGATCACGAGCGCGGGTGCGGTGACGTCCGCGAGACGGTCGCCGTAGCGGCCGAGGACCTCCGGGCCGGCGGACCGGTACAGCGCGAGGATCGCGCGCTTCATCGCCGGGTCGAGATCGCGCCGGATGCGATCCAGCAGGTCGGCGTCGAGCGGACGGAGCCCCGGGCGCTGCAGGCGCGTCAGCAGCTTGATCGTGAACCGGTTGAACACCGTCATGCCGACCTCGCCGACGACCCGCGGGCGCCACAGGTACGTGGCCAGCCAGTGCCAGCGGTAGTCCGCCGACAGCGGCACGACGTCGATCGCCACCAGCCGCCGGATCCGCCCGGGACGTCGCGCCGCGGCGGCGAGCGCGAGGCTGCCCCAGTCGTGGACGACGAGGTCGAAGCGCGGGACGTCGAGCGCGTCCACGAAGGCGTCGAACCACGCGACGTAGGCGTCGAGCGACGCGTCGAACCGCGCGGGGTCCGGGCGCCCGGAGCGACCGAAGCCTGGGAGGTCCGGCGCCACGACCCGCCCGAGCTCCGCGGAGCGCCGGAGGAGCGGGAGCCACGCGTCGGCCGAGTCCGGGTTGCCGTGCACGCAGATCGTCGGCACGTCGCCGGTGCCGGCGTCGTGGAGGAACGTGTCGATCCCGCCGGCGTCGAGGCGTCTGGAGGGGACGGCGTCGGGTGTCGCGCCGCTGCTGGAGGACGGGGTCTCGAAGACGGACATGGGCTGCTCGGTGGTGGCGGGTGGTCCAGATTGTGGACTGACTGCGCGGTACCGTACCGGCATGGGTCCGGAAGCGCTACCGAGTCCGCGGACGTGCTCGATGACCGACGCCGTGGCGGTGCTCGGGGACAGTCACACGCTGCCGCTGCTGCGCGAGATCCTCTACGGCTACCGTCGGTTCTCCGAGCTCGCGACGCTGACCGGGGCGCCCCGGTCGCTCCTGACCTCCCGGCTGCGCCGGCTCGAGGCCGCGGGCGTCGTCACCCGTCGTCGCTACTCCGAGCGACCGCCGCGGGACGAGTACGTGCTGACGGAGGCCGGCGTCGACCTCGTCCCGGTCCTCCTCGCACTGAAGGTCTGGGGGGACCGCCACACCGGCGGGGACGCCACGCCGACGGCGATCTTCCGCCACCGCTGCGGCGCGGAGCTCCACCCGGTCTCGGTCTGTGGTGCCTGCGGCGAGGAGATCCGCGCCGGCGAGTTCGACGTCGCGGGCGGGACGCACCCGCCGGTCCTCAGGCCGTGACGGACCGGCGGTCGCGCGGTCGTCGCGTGCAACAAAAGGTCCAGGCGATCGGGTGACGTGTCAGATCGGACGCCCGACTCGACGACCACTTCTGGACTCGCGCGCCCAGGGTTCCGCGCGACGACGTCCGGTTCGCAGGCCGTCGGATGCCGTAGGTTCCGGCCCGACAGCGCACGGCCGTGCCGTCCTTCCCACGTCCCAGCCCGACGCGTCGTCGGCTCGCCAACACCAGAGGTCTCATGTCACGTCGTCTCTCGCTCGGATCAGCAGCGTTGCTCGCTGTAGCCGCCGTCCCATCGTCGGCGTCCGCCGCCGAACTCGGTGCACCGATCGCGCAGCTCCCGGTCAGCTGTGCATCAGGGAAAAACGCCACCACGTCGCTCGCACCATTCGGCATCGATCGCCCCAACCTCGTCGGTCGCGTCACTCACACCGCGGGCACCGGCTTCCCGACCCTCGTCGTCAGTGGCGGCGACGCCGATTCGTCTACGAGCCTCGGCGCTGACGCCGACGATCGATTCGTCGTGACGTACAGCTCGACATGGTTCTCCAGGTTCGGAGCGAACGCGTCACCGACCGCGACCCTCTACTGCGGAGCAGGCGCCCGATCGGCGACCGTGGCCTTCTACGCGACACCGACCCCACCAGTCGCGTACCCGGCTTCGAAGCTGTCGACCGGCACGGATTCGTTGCCGTTCCTGGTGCCTTCGCGCGCCACGTTCGTGGCCGACGTCAGCGTGACCCAGGGCGCCGTCAGGGTGTACGGCACGAGCAATCAGACGGTTACGGGCGCCGCGACCGTCCCGCTGGGCCAGCTCTACGCATCCCCGACCCCGCAGAGCGTCGGGATCGAGAAGCTCGACGGACCTCAGGCCCGGTATCAGGTTTCCGTTCGACCGCTGCCCGTCGCGATCTCCGGTGCCAGCGCTCCCGCGGTCGCGCAGGCAGCGAGCGCCTCGACCGTGAGGTACTCGCTCGACGGCGACACGACGGTCTCGTTCGCGATCCTCGACGCCACCGGGGCGGTCCGTCGGGCGTACGCGCCGTTCGCGGTGACGTCGGGCGCCCGGAGCTTCACGTACGACGGGCTCGACGGAGCAGGTCTGCCGTTGCCCGACGGGGCGTACACGCTGCAGATCCGCTCCGCCGATCCCTACGGCGGATCGAACACGCAGAACGTCCCGGTCGCCTTCGACAGCAGCGCACCGCAGATCGCTCTCACCCAGCCGTCGAGCAGCACGGCGCCGAGCGCCGTGGTCATCACCGATCCTGCGGGTCTTGCGTACGACACCGATGTCGTCGCCGGCGAAGCGTCGGCGAGGGTCCGCGAGGACTCGAACGGCACGTCCACCCAGAGCCGCTACACGATCACCCCGCCCTCGAGCGGGTGGACCAGCGCGTCGGCGGTGACCGTCCGTGCCGTCGACAAGCTCGGGAACAGCACGTCGCAGACCCTGAAGATCGCCGTTCCGTCGAAGGCGCCGACCGGTGGCGGGTCGGCCGGCGGGTCCGGTCCCGTCGGGACGGGGTCGGGGATCCTGCGGGGGACGGCGACGATGAGGATCAGCGCGGCCCGTTCGACAGGCGCCCTCGTCCGCGGGACGGGGTCGAAAATCGGCGCCCGGGTCACGGTCCGACTGCGGATCGCGAAGGCCCTCGCACGGAAGTACCGCCTGCCGGTCGACATCGGAAAGGCATCGACCTCCATCGGTGGGGATCGCACCTTCGCGGTGAAGGTCCGCATCTCGAAGACGGCGGCCAAACGCCTGCGCAAGCGGTCCTCGACGAAGCTGTCGATCGTCGTCGCCGGCGGCAAGGCGCTGCGGAGCAGCGTGCAATTGCGCCGGTAGCCCGCTTCAGCCCCGCAGCTCCTCCGCGAACCGCGGGGCCATCGCCTCCATCTGCTCGAGCACCCGGACGATCGCCTCGCGCTGCTGGTCGGGTGGGTAGCCGTGCTTGCGCAGCAGCCGCTTGATGCTGGCGCGGAGCTTCGCCTTGACGTCCTCCCGCACCGTCCAGTCGGTGCGGGTGTCGCGGCGCATCGTCTCGACGAGGTCGCGGGCGATGAGGGCGAGGACGTCGTCGCCCATCTCCTCGACCGCGGACGGGTTCTGGGCGACGACGTCGTAGAACGCCAGCTCGTCGGCGTGCAGCGGCGGGTCGAAGCGCTTGCCGCGCTCGGCCTCGGCGACGACCTCCTTTGCCATCTCGACGAGCTCGGCGATCACCTGGGCGGCCGTGAGCTGCTGGTTGGTGTACCGGCTCATGAGCTCCTGGACCCGCTCGGAGAACAGCTTCCGGCGGACCTCGTTGCCCTGGGTGGCGGCCGCCGACTCCTCGAGGATGCTCGCCTTCAGCGCCTCGATCGCCAGCTGCGCGCGACTCGGCGTGTCGGTCGCCTCCTCCTGCCACGCCGGCGTCAGCGCGTCGAGCCGCGGGCGGGCCAGGCCGGCCTCGCGGTAGATGTCGATCACGCCCTCGGAGCGCGTGGAGGTGACGATGATGTCGCCGAGCAGGCGGCGGATGTCGTCGGGGATCGGCTCGCCCTGCGCGATCCGCTCCTGCGCATCGAGCTTCGCCATCCAGACGCGGACCTCCTCGTGGAACCGCACGTCGGGACGGACGGTCTCCAGCTCGGTGACCCCGGCCGCGAGTGCCCACGCGCGGGAGAGCTTCGACGCGTGCCCACGGTAGGCGTCGGCCACCGGCCGTGCGTCCGGGTCCTCGGGGTCGGTGTTGCCCGGGGTGAGCGGCGAGCGCAGGGTTGTCGTCACGCCGGCGACGGCGTTCACCCAGCCCTTCTTCGCGTCGGCATTGAAGGTCGTCTTCCAGTCCTCACCGACCAGGTCCTTCAGCGCGTCGAGCAGGTCGTGGACGATCGCGGCCGCCTCCTCGGCGGTCCGGCCGACGACCCGCTCGCCGACCTGCGAGGACTCGCGCGTGAACTCGGACAGCGCCTTCTGCAGGTTCTCCGCCAACGGGGCGTAGGCGACGAGCAGCCCGTCCTGCTTGCCGCGGTACGTGCGGTTGACGCGGGCGAGCGTCTGCATCAAGAGCGCGCCCTTCAGCGGCCGGTCGAGGTACAGCGTGTGCAGCGGCGGCGCGTCGAAGCCGGTGAGCATCATGTCCTTGACGATCACGAGCTCGAGCGGATCGTCCGCGTTCTTGATCCGCGCCTTGACGGCGGCCGTCGCACTCGGGCGACGCATGTGCTTCTTGATCGGCGCCGGGTCGGACGGGCTCGCGGTGTAGACGACCTTGATCTGGCCCTTGTCGTCGGCGTCGTCGTGCCAGTCGGGCTTCAGCGCGACGATCTCCTCGTAGAGCCGGGCCGCGATCGACCGCGTGGCGCAGACGATCATCGCCTTGCCGGCGCCACCCATGAAGGGCGTCATGAGCCCGCGGCGGGTCTCCCAGTGCTCGACGATGTCGGCCGCGAGGACCTTCAGCCGCTCGGGCGCGCCGTAGACGGTGTCGAGCACCGCGACGCTGCGCTGCAGGCGGTCGCGGTCGGTCTCGTCGAGCTTGCCGGTGGCCTCCTCGGCGGCGTCGTCGAGCGCGTCGGCGTCGACCCCGTCGGCGAGGGCGAGCTTGATCAGCCGCGGCTCGAACGAGACCGGCACGGTCGCGCCGTCGGCGACGGCGCGGTGCAGGTCGTAGACGTCGATGTCGTCGCCGAAGACACGGCGCGTGTCCCGCTCGCCCTCGGCGATCGGGGTGCCGGTGAACGCGATCAGCGTGGCACGGGGCAGCGCGCGACGTAGGTGGGCGGCGTAGCCGTCGATCGAGTCGTAGTGGCTGCGGTGCGCCTCGTCGGCCATCACGACGATGTTGCGGCGGTCCGACAACAGGGGGTGCTCCGCGCCGGCGTCGCGCTCGTCGGACGACAATCCGAACTTCTGCAGGGTGGTGAAGTAGATGCCGCCGGATCGGCGGGCGGCGAGCTCGGTCCGGAGGTCCTCGCGGCTGCCGACGGTCTGCGGGGACTCGGGCAGCAGGGTGCTGACGCGGAACCCGTCGTAGAGCTGGGTGTCGAGCTCGGTGCGGTCGGTGATGACGACGATGGTGGGGTTCGCCAGGCGCGGGTGGCGGAGCACCTTGGCGGCGTAGAGCTCCATCTCCATCGACTTGCCCGAGCCCTGGGTGTGCCAGACGACGCCGGCGCGTCCGTCCTCGTCGACGGCGCGCACGGTGCTCGCGACCGCCTTGGTGACGGCGAAGTACTGGTGGGGCTTGGCGATCCGCTTGCTCAGGCCGGCGTCGTCCTGGTCGAACGCGACGAAGTCGCGCAGGAGCTGTCCGAACCGCTCGACGTTGAAGAGCCCGTCGAGCGTCAGGCCCAGTTCGGTCACGGGCTCGCCGTCGCTGGTGAGCTCGCCGGGTCCGACCAGCCGGCCGGAGTCGTCGACGTTCCACGGCGCGAAGTGGTGCCACGGCGTGAAGGGCGTGCCGTAGCGCGCGGTGACCCCGTCGCTGGCGACGACGACCGCGGCGAACCGGAACGCCATCGGGAACTCGTCGACGTAGGTCTGCAGCTGGTTGTAGGCGCCCTCGGCGCTCGTGCTCGCCGCTCCGGCCTTCTTCAACTCGATGATCGCGAGCGGCAGGCCGTTGACGTAGAGCACGAGGTCGAAGCGCCGCTCGTGCTCACGCCTGCGGATCGTGACCTGGTTGACCGCGAGGAACCTGTTCTTGGACGGGTCGGCCGACAGCACGCGGACGGTGGGGTTGACCTCCTGCCCGCTGTCATCGACGTAGGTGACGCCGCGGTACCCCTCGGTGAGCACCTGGTGCAGCCGGAAGTTCTCGGCGATGGCGTCCTGCGACTGGGGCGTGAGGATCTCGACCGCCGCCTGGCGCAGGTACCGATCGGGGACCTGCGGATTGAGGTTCCGCAGCGCCGTGTCGAGGTGCCCCCGCAGGACGATGTCGCCCCAGGTCTCCCGCTGGTCGGATCCGGGAGCAATGGTCTTTCCCTCGATCGGCTCCCACTCGAGCTCGGCGAGCTCCTCCTGCGCCCAGAGCTCGAGCGCCGCCTCGTCCATGCTGGCCATCTCAGGTCTCGTCCTCGACACGCCGCTCGGCGTCCTTGACGGTGATGCGGCCGCTCATGAGGAGGGGGAGAAGCTCGTCCCGGGTGGCGGCGAGGGCTTCGTTCTCGCGTTCGGCGGCGAGTGCCCGGTCCCAGAGCGTTTCGCCAGCCTTGCGCTCGACGTCACTCAAGTTTGGCCACGACACGGGTTCATCGAGGTGATGGCGCTGGATGTGACCCATCGTCGTGGCCTTCGTCGCCGCGATCGCCACGAAGGCGTCGATCTTCGAGTCGACGGCGCAGGCGACGGCCCAAAGCGGGTTCCCGGGCTGCGGGACGACCTTGAAGATGTGCTGGTTGACAATTGCTTCGTCTCGGTGCCACCGGGCACTCATCAGCGACCCAGACCACGCCATCAGCAGGTCTCCGGGCCGGGCGATGTGGTCGTCTTCTACGCGAATGTCGTTGTAGACCGTCGATGCGCCGGGACCCGATCGCAGATCTGCGATCCGAATGACCATCCGCCCGGCTCCACTTGCATTCTTCGTGAATGCCTTCCCGTTGACGAAGCGCGCGACGGAAGACAACGCAACGGACGGAGAGCTTTGAGCGGCCTGCCGCCATTGGGCTCTTCTCAAGTCATCGGCGCGTCGCACGACCTTGCGGTTAGCCGCGATCTTGTCGTCGAGCGCAGAAAGGACACGCACACGAGCGCCCTGCTCCGGAACGCTTGGCAACGCAAACTCGAACGACAAGAAGTTCTCTTGGGAGAGATCTAGATTGGTTGTCCCGGTGCCGTGGGCTCGGCAGTACGCCCGGTATCGCGGCGTCCTCAGCTGCCAGTAGAGGAATTCGGGGTTCACCCGGTTGGGGGCGATCAGATCGAGAGCGATGGTGTCCTGCGTGAGCCTCGCGACGGCTATCTCGGGAGGGACTCGCGCGACAGCACCGAGCAGTGCTGCCTCGTGAGTCATGTCCTTCAGCGATACGAACAGGTCTCCGGTTCGCACGAGCATCCGTTCCGGCGCCTCTCCACAGTAGAAGCGCACGTTGCTTCCCTTGAACCCGCCGTGACGCTCGAGGGTTCCCAATCCGAGCAGGGCAACTCCATCCGGGCCAAGCAGCGCGCTCTTGTAAGAGGCGCCGCGCCGAAGGCGAACTAGCTCGGAAAGTGCGACTGGGTCGTCTCCGGCCGCATCACGTCGTCGATTCGTACTGCGCGGGCTCATTTCCGATCCTCCCGGGTCGACCGCTCAACTCGTTCCTCTGCGTGCTTCAGACGTGTCGCGTACTCCCGCTCCACCGGCGTCGGCTCGTCCGCAGTTCGCTTGCGGTACTCGTCAAATTCCGCCTCGGCCCGCGCCAGCGCCGCCTTCTGGCTGACCGACCCTGCGTTCGGCAGCACGCCCTCGCCGTAGCGGTCCGCGAAGTCGTCGATCTCCCGGATCCAGTCCTGCATGTACATCGGCTTGCGGCGCGTCGCCTGCAGCTCGGCCAGCTCGAAGAAGGCCGAGACCATGCGGTTCAACGTGGTCAGCTCGTCCTGGGTCAGGTAGTTCTTCGCCACCCGGACGTCGCTGCGGCGCGGCTGCTCGCCGGCGAACGACATCAGGCCCATATTCGGCTTCGATGCGTCGGCGCGCTCGACGATCACCTCGGCCGCGGTGTGCCCGTGTGCCGCGTAGTGCAGCTTGTTCTGAACGACCTTGAAGAACGTCCGGGACTCCGGTGCCCGCGGGTCGTAGTCCGCGCTCGTGCCGTAGAGGTCGAGGACCTGGCGATACAGCACCTTCTCGCTCGAGCGGATGTCGCGGATCCGTTCGAGGAGCTCCCGCCAGTAGTCCCCGCCGCCGACGCCCTTCAGGCGGTCGTCGTCCATCGCGAAGCCCTTGACGAGGTACTCGCGCAGGACGTCGAGCGCCCACCGCCGGAACTGCGTACCGCGCAGGGACTTCACGCGGTAGCCGACCGAGATGATCACGTCGAGGTCGTAGTGCTTGACCCGGTAGGTCTTGCCGTCCGCGGCAGTTGTCCGGAAATCCCGGACAACTGCGAACTCCTCCAGCTCGCCCTCCGCGAACACGTTCCGGATGTGCTCGCTGACGTTCGACTTGCTCGACTGGAACAGGTCGACCATCTGCGCCTGCGAGAGCCAGACGGTCTCGTCCACCATCCGCACCTGCAGCTTCGTGCTGCCGTCGTCGGCCTGGTAGAGCACGACGTCCGCCGCACCCCCGCCGGTGTCGTCCGGGCCCCTCACGCCAACCGCCCCAGCTGCTCGCGGACCACGGCGTCCAGGCGAGCCGACTCGTCCAGGGCCTCGGTCAGGTCGCGCGTCAGCCGCGCAATCTTCTCGTCGATCGGCTCGGCGTCCTCCGGGGCCTTCGGGGCTCCGACGTAGCGGCCTGGCGTCAATGCCCAACCGGCCTCCTCGATCTCCTCCAGCCCCGCGCTCCTGCAGAACCCGGCCACGTCCTCGTAGTCGCCGACGGCGGACTCCCGCCCCCTCCAGGAGCGGAACGTGCCGGCAATCCGGTCGATGTCCTCGTCGGAGAACGTGCGCTCCACGCGATCGACCATGTGGCCGAGCTCGCGCGCGTCGACGAACAGCACCTGACCGCGTCGATCGACGCCGCCCTTCGTGCCGACACCCTTGTCCATCGCGAAGAACCAGACGCACACCGGGATCGCCACGGAGCGGAAGAGGTTCGTCGGCATCGCGATCACGCAGGAGACGGCGTCGTCCTCGAGCATCGCCCGGCGGATGTCGCCCTCGCCGCCGGTGTTCGAGGCCATGGTGCCGTTGGCCATCACCACCGCGGCCTCGCCTTGCACCGACAGCTTGCTGAGGATGTGCTGCATCCACGCGTAGTTCGCGTTGCGGACCGGCGGGACGCCGTAGCGCCACCGCGGGTCGTCCTCGCGCCGGATCCAGTCCTTGATGTTGAACGGCGGGTTCGCCAGGACGAAGTCGGCCTGCGTGTCGGCGTGGAGGTCGCGAGCGAACGTGTCCTGCCAGCTCGGCCCCAGGCCGGTCGAGTCGATCCCGTGGATCGCGAGGTTCATCTTCGCCAGCCGCCAGGTGCGCTCGTTCGACTCCTGGCCGTAGATCGCGAGGTTCGTCGGATCCTCGTCGTGGCGCTCGAGGAACTTCTCGGCCTGCACGAACATGCCGCCCGAGCCGCAGCACGGGTCGTAGACCCGCCCCTGGTGCGGCTCGAGGATCTCGACGAGCGTCCGGACGAGCACCGGGGGCGTGTAGAACTCCCCGCCGCGCTTGCCCTCGGCCTTGGCGAACTTGTCGAGGAAGTACTCGTAGACCTCACCCAGCAGATCCCGGGCCTTCGTGGCGCCCTGCCCGGTGAAGCGCGCGGAGTTGAAGAGGTCGACCAGCTCGCCGAGCCGGCGCTGGTCGATGTTGTCGCGGCCGTACGTCGTCGGCAGTGTGCTCTTCAGCGACTCGTTGTCGCGCATCAGCGCCTGCATCGCCGCGTCGATCAGATCGCCGACGTTCTGCGCGTCGTCGGTGGCCGACGCCGGGGTGCCCTTGGCGCGCTCGGCGATCCAGCTCCACCGGGCCTTCGGCGCCACCCAGAACACGCCGCTGCCGACGTACTCATCTGCGTCCTCGAGGGTCTCCTGGACGTACGCCTCTTCCTCACCCTCGAGCTCGGAGGCGATCGCCTCCCGCCGCTCCTGGAACGCGTCGGAGACGTACTTCAGGAACACCAGGCCGAGGACGACGTCCTTGTACTGGCTGGCGTCGAGCGACCCGCGCAGCTTGTCGGCCGCCTTCCAGAGCGTGTCCTGCAGCTCCTTCGCGGTCGAGGGCGCGAGATCGTTCTTCTTCGGCTTCTTCGTGGTCATCGCGCGGCTTTCGGGGTCGGGGACTGGGACGGGACGGAAGGAGTGAGCGAGACGTGGAGCGCGCCGTCGACGACGCCGTCGACGAGCTGGCGCTCCACGTCATCGAGGGTGCGCAGGGCGCGCACCAGCTGTCGGCGGCGCTCGGCGCTCCGGGCGAGCACGGCGGTCAGGTCGTCGGCACGCTCAGCGGGAGCGGTTCGCAGCTGCCACGCGAGGCGATCGCCGCCGGTCTGGGCGGCGACGTCGACGGCGACGACTGCCGGGAGCAGGCGACGGCCTCCGGAGCCCTCGCTGCAGCGCAGGATCCGGGCGGGGGCGAGGACCACGTGCCCGCCATCCTCGTCGACGAACGCTGCGGGAACGCCGGTCGGGACGTACACGACGTCGCCCGGCTCGGTGGGGCGGGCTCGCGGCGCGACGCGCTCGAGGACCAGGCGATCGATCCCCCGCCGGCCGACGGATGCGGGATCGCGGATCTCTGCCGGGCCGACGACGCCCGCAGCGCCCGCTGCGAGCGGTCCCAGGTGCTCGTCCGCGATCCGCACACCGGCGATGTCGGCCGCGAGTCCGGGAACGGCGTCAGCGAGCGCGACGGTCTGCGGGGACGGGGCTTCGGTCGCGATCAGGTCCACGCCCGCGAGCGGATCGGTCGGGTGGGCATCGGGCAAGGCGTCGCGGAGCGCCCACAGGCGAGCGACGCGCTCGCCGCCGAGCACGGCCGGGGTCACTCGCGCGGCGGGAGCGGTCAGCGCGGCCTGGCGGACGAACCGGAGCGTCTCACGCACCGAGCTGGTCCGGAACGCGTGGGCCGCGACGTCGCGGGCGGGCGAGACCGAGACAATGACGTCGGCGGTGATCGCGGAACGGACTGCGGCGTCGAGGCGGGCGTCGCCGTGAGCCCCGACGACGGTCCAGTGTGACTCGGGACGCCCGAACACCCAGAGCGCGAGCCGTCGACGGCCACCGAAGCGGCTGAGCCCCTTCGGCAGGCGTGCCGCGTACCGCAGCGGTGCCGCGTAGTCCGGGGCCGGGGCGAGGAGGGGAGAGCGGACGTGGCGGCCGTCCCGTTCCGTCAGTACCTGAGCGGGGCCGACGACCAGCAGCAGGTCGTCGCTCCCGAGCTCCACGAGCAGGCGCTCGACATCGTCGGTCAGGTCCTTCGGTCGACGGACGTCCTGGCGGAGCAGCAGGTGCAGCTTCCCGCCGCCGGTCTCGGAGGACGCAACGTCGGGTGCCGCGATCGGGAACTCGTGCGCGGCGAGCCGGCGCCAGCCCGCCCGGTCCGCGTCCGTCGCGAGCGTGGAGGTCTGCAGGTGAAGGGTCGGGCGCTCGCACTCGTCGAGGTGGTCCACGAGCGAGCCCGCGAGGAGGAGTCCTCCGGGTCCCTCGGGCACGACGACCCTCGGGTGGGCCCGGTGCAGTTCGGCGACGACGCCGCCCAGGAGCTCGCGGGCAGCGTCGGTCAGCGCCTCAGTCGCCCAAGGTCCGTCGCGGTCGGTGAAGGTCTCGACGAGGCGATCGAGCGCGCCGGCACCGGAGTACGCAGCCTCGGCGAGCTCGTCGACGGTCTTGCGGAGGTCGTGGTCTCGAAAGGCGGCGCTTAGTGCGACCTCGTCGAGCACCGACTCGTCGACGATCGAGGGGCCGTACGCCTGTCCGGGCCGGAGAGCGCCGAGCCGCTGGGTCGCCTCGTCCGGGTCGAGGTCGGCGGTCGGCTCGCCGAGGAGGTGGTGGGCGAGCAGCAGCGCGGACGCGGCGCCGGGAGCGGCGGTGACCCGCCGGAAGGTGTCGGCGTGGAGCGCGGTCTCCAGCGGTGCCTCAGGGTTGTTCCCGAGCCCGGTGGTCGACAGCCACGCCGCGACGGCGGAAGCCTCGAACCGCACCGGATCCGTGCTGATCGGATCGGGGAACGGTCGGGCGCTCGTCGCCGGGTATCGGGATCGCCACATCGTCACCGCGGCCCGCTCGACCTGGGCGAGGTTCGCGATCTCCTGCATCGACAACTGCTGTGTAGCGACCCCCTCTCCGAGCATGGTGAGACCGTACCGCGAGGACATCTTGATGTATTGGTCATCATTGATAAGGGGACTTATCAGCAAAATTGGCCAGAAGCTTCATAGTCGGGGGTGGCAGTCGGTCGAGTGCGTCGGGCCGCCGATGGCGCAGGAATGAACGCCGCCAGGCTGCCCGCCGGTGGGCTGGCGCGCGTTGCTGCGCTCGTGGCGCAGGAATGAATGCCGGCGAGCGGGCCGGCCCAGGCTGGCGCGCGTTCCTGCGCCGACGCCGCAGGAACGAACGCCGGCCGTCCTGGAAGGGCCGGGGTGGCGTGCATTCCTGCGCCCGCACCTGTCCGCGGAGCGGCGAGGACCGTGCGCCGACGCCGCCGCGTCAAGGGCCGGTGCCGACGATCGCGGGTCGTGGCGGTCGCGCGTCCGGTCGCCGGCGGTGCCGTCTCGATTTCGTGTCCGGCCTTCGCAGTGCTGTTGTTGTCGCACCACGGAGCGGCGCGGGGGCGTGGTCGCAGGCACGCCCCCGCACCGTCCCGCGGCGCGGTCGGCATCCGGGTCCGTCGCCGGGCCGGGACGCCGGTGCGGAGCCCCGGCCCGGTGAGGGCCGGAGCGCCGGGATCAGGCCGGCACGGCCGCCGAGGCCGCGCGGGCCCGGCGCCGGCCGGCCAGGACGCCCTTGGGCGCCACGAGGTAGGCCGCCACGAACTGGAGGGTCAGGACGCAGACGATCGAGCCGCCCGTCGACCAGTCCAGGTGGTAGCTCAGGTAGGTGCCCAGGAGGCACGCCGAGACGCTGCCGGCCGCGGCCCACGCGAGCATGCGGGAGAAGCGGTCGGTGATCAGGTACGCGGTCGCGCCCGGGGTGATGAGCATCGCGACGACGAGGACGATGCCGACGGCCTGCAGCGCGACGATCACCGTCAGCGCGAGGGCGCCGAGCAGCAGCGCCTCGAGCTTCTTCGGCGAGATCCCGACGGCGTGCGCATGCGTCGGGTCGAACGCGTAGAGCACGAGGTCGCGGCGCTTGAGCAGCAGCACGGCGGTGACGAGCGTGCCGATGAGCACGACCTGCAGGATGTCGCCGTCGGAGACGCCCAGGACGTTGCCGAAGAGGATGTGGAAGAGGTCGATCTGCGACGGGATCGCGCTGACCAGCACGAGGCCGAGGGCGAAGAGGCCGGTGAAGACGATGCCGATCGCGGCGTCCTCCTTCACGCGCGAGGTCCGGTTCAGCCCGCCGACGAGGAAGACCGCCGCGGAGCCGAAGAGGAACGCGCCGATCGCGAACGGCGCCCCGATCACGTAGGAGAGGACGACGCCCGGGAGGACGGCGTGCGACACGGCGTCGCCCATCAGCGACCAGCCCAGCAGCGTCAGCCAGCAGGAGAGGACGGCGCAGACGACGCCGCAGACCACCGCGACGAGCAGGGCCCGGCGCATGAAGTCGTACGCCAGGGGATCGGTGAACCACTCGACGACGGTCATGCCGCGACCTCCCGCCGGAGCGCCTCGACGGGGACGAAGCCGCCGAACGCCTCGCCGAGCGGCTCGGGCCGCAGGGTCTCGTCCGGGGTGCCCTGGGCGACGATCCGGCGGTTGATCAGCGCGAGCTCGTCGCAGAGCGCGGGCACGGCGACGAGGTCGTGGGTGGAGACGAGGATCGTCCGGCCCTCCGCGGCGAGGCTCCGCAGCAGCGCGGTGATCGTGGCCTCGGAGCGCTTGTCGACGCCGGCGAACGGCTCGTCGAGGAGCAGGAGCTCCGCGCCCTGGGCCAGGCCACGGGCGACGAACGCGCGCTTGCGCTGGCCGCCGGACAGCGCGCCGATCTGCCGGTCGGCGAGGTCGGTCAGCTCGCAGCGCTCCAGCGCGGCCTCGACGGCCTCGCGGTCCTCGGGCCGCAGGCGACGCAGCGGCCCGAGTCGGCCGTAGCGGCCCATGGCGACGACCTCGCGCACGGACACGGGGAACGCGTCGTCGACGTCCTCGTCCTGCGGGGCGTAGGCGACGCGGCCGTGGCGACGGGCGTCGCGCGGGTCCGCGCCGAAGAGCGCGACGGACCCCGACGTCGGCTTCACGAGCCCCATCAGCGCCTTGAAGAGCGTCGACTTGCCCGATCCGTTCATGCCGATCAGGCCGTGCACGAGGCCCGGCGCGATCTCGAGGTCGACGCCGGTCAGCGCGCGGTTGGCGCCGTACGAGACGACGAGGTCGCGCACGGCAACGACGGGGGTCCCGTTCGCCGCCGCGTCGACGATCGGGCGGAGGGCGGTGTCCTGTGGGCTCATCGGTGGTCCTCGTGATGGGTCGTGGAACGGAACGGGGCCCGTCGCGTGCGGTCTCCGTCGGACGGAGCGGGGGCGGCCGAGGTCCGTCCGGAGCGCCTGGGGGCGCTCATCGCGCGGGCGCCCCGGTCAGTCCGGCGGCGATCGTGCGGGCGTCGCGGCGCAGCAGTTCGAGGTAGGTCGGCACCGGGCCGTCCTTCTCGGAGAGCGAGTCGACGTAGAGGACGCCGGCGAAGCGGGAGCCCGACTCGCTCGCGACCTGCTCCTGCGCCTTCCGGCTGACGGTCGACTCGCAGAAGACGCCGGGGACCTCGCGGGCGCGGACGAACTCGACGGTCGAGGCGATCTGCTTCGGCGTGCCCTCCTGCTCCGCGTTGACGGGCCAGAGGTACGCCTCGCGCAGCCCGAGGTCGCGGGCGATGTAGGAGAACGCGCCCTCGCAGGTGACGAGCGCGCGCCGCTCCTCGGGAACGTCCTGCAGCGACGCGCGGACCTCGCGCCCGACGGCCTGCAGCCGGCGGGTGTAGTCGGCGGCGCGACGCCGGTACTCGTCGGCGCCGGCGGGGTCGAGCGTCGTCAGCGCCCGCCGGATGTTCTCGACGTAGATCGCCGCGTTGTCGGTCGACATCCACGCGTGCGGGTTCGGCTTGCCCTCGTACTCGGAGCCGCCGCCGATCGGGATCGACCGGATACCGGCGGTCAGGGTCGCCGACTCGCCGCTCGCCCGGTCGATGAACTGCTGAAACCACTTCTCGAGCCCCATCCCGTTCTCGAGGACGAGGTCGGCCTGCGCGGCCTTCTTCAGGTCCGACGGGGTGGGCTCGTAGCCGTGGATCTCGGCGCCGGGCTTCGTGATCGACGCGACCTCGACCCGGTCGCCGGCGACCTCGCGGGTCATGTCGGCGATCACGGTGAAGGTCGTCAGGACGACGAGCCGCCCGTCGTTCTTGCGGAGCTCGGCGGCGTCGGTGCAGCCGGAGAGGACGACCGACGCGAGCACGACGCCGGCCGCGGCAGCGGCGCGAAGCCATGTTCGTTGGATGGTCGACCGAAGTTGTGGCACGCCAAATAGTGAACCACATGACGAGCCACACCGTGTGTGAGGCGTCTCAGTAGTCGCGCGCCTCGTTCGGGTACGGGGTCGCGACCGTCACGGCCTCGCCCCGGGCCACCGGACGCCCGAGGCTGGTGCGCCCGGGCACCGCCAGCCGGAGCTGCCGCACCCCGGAGCCGCCGAACGCCCGGGACTCCACGGCGACGCGCCCGTCGGCGAGCAGGCCGAGGACGCGGTCGCCGCGGTCGTCGCGGACCGGGACGTCCACCCCGTAGTCCCGGATGCCCGTCCCGTCGCCGCGCTGCAGGTCGACGACGTCGCGGTGGTCGGTCCCGTCGCGACGCCGCTCGGCGACGTCGCGGACGCGCAGGCCGACGAGACCGCCGTCCGGCGAGCCGGACGCCGCGACGAACGGGAGCGCCACGCCCCCGCGCTCCGCCGGGGCGGAGAACACGGTCCGGATCCGCCCGTCGGTCCCCTGCGTGCGGGTGCGGACCCGTCGCGCCGGGCCGTCGTCGCGCCCGACGACCACCGACCAGCTGAGGCCGTCGGCTGTCCAGATCGGCGGCGTGGGGTACGAGACGGTCCGGCGGGCGCCGCGCCCGGTCGTCGTGGTGCGCTGCACGACGTGCGTCGCCCCGGGCTCGGACGGGTCCGCGACGACGAGGTCCCCGACGTCCGAGGATCCGGCGGCCCCGGCCGGCGCACGGACGTACGCGTAGCGCGAGCCGTCGGGAGACCACGACGCGCCGTGCTCCGAGAGCGCGTTGCGCGCGTCGACGGCGCAGTCGCCGACCGGGGCGACCGGGCACCGCACGAGCGTGCCGCCGCCGACGAGCAGCAGCCGGCGACCGTCGGGGGAGAACCGGAGCGCGCCGCCGGTGAGGACGTCGTCGCCGTCGTGGCGCAGGCGCGACGGGACGCCGCCGGCCGCGACGGGGACCACCCAGCTCTGGCGCGCGGTGGTGACGGCGAGGACGTCGCCCGCGCCGCTGAGCTGCAGCTCGACGTCGCCGCGGGCCCCGTGGAGCAGTCGGCCGACGGTGCGGGAGGCCCCGTCGGGCGTCGCCACGCGCAGGCGCCGACCGTCGAGCCAGGCGACCTGGGCCGCGGGGCCGGCGGGGGCGCTCGTGGTGCGGAGGTCGTCGCCACCGTCGGCGGCGGCGTGGGCCGGGACGGCGAGCAGGCCGCACAGCAGGGCACCGCCGACGGTGACGAGGGAGCGGCCGGTGGAGGAGGGACGGGACGTGGGGAGGACCATGCGTCGAAGCTACGAGCGGCGGCCGCCCACGACCATGCGGCATCGCCCGCCGGGGCCGTGGGGAATTCCCCGGCGACCGCCTCCGGGGGATCACGGAGGCGCGCCGGCCCCGAGCCGGGCCGCGGCGGAGCTCCGAGGTCCGAGGATGAGGGTCCTCGGACCCTCTGTGGGCAGGTCACAGGACCTGGGTCGCCCCGGCGTCACGGTGGACGGACGTTTGGTTCCCGGGCCCGGGAGCGCACGCCGGTCCCCCGAACCGCCGGACATTCGTCCGACGACCGCATCCGATCCGGTGCGGCTCGGTACCACCTGTGTCGTGGACGCCCCAGAACGGGGTGACCGCGAACCCCGGAAGGCACCATGACCACGTCCGCACTCCTGTTCCGCATGACCGCCACGGCCGTCGTCGCCGCGCCCGTCGCCCTCTTCTCGACCATCGCCGCCGCCTCGGTCGCGACGGGCCGGGCCGCCGTCGCCGAGGAGGAGGCTGCGCGTCTCCAGACCGACATGGTCCGCTTCGCCGTGTCCGGCGAGCGCCCGGCGCGGGTCCTCGCGCACGCCTGACGGCCGATCCGCCGTGCCGCCCGTCGGGCGCCACTCCCGCGTCGCGTAGCCTCCGGCAATGGCCGACGACGACGCGACGCCCGCGCCCCGCGATCCCTCCAACGCCGCCATCGCCGGGCTGCTCGAGGAGCTCGGCGACCGCTACGAGCTGGACGGCGCCGTCGTGCACCGCGTCCTCGCCTACCGCAACGGCGCCAAGGCGGTCCTCGACGCCCCCCGCTCCGTCGCGGGCATGACGCGCGCGGGAACGGTCACCGAGCTCCCCGGCATCGGCAAGACGCTCGCCGAGAAGTTCACGGCGCTGATCGAGACCGGCGAGATCCCGGCGCTGACGAAGCTCCGCGCCAAGTACCCGGACGGGCTCCTGACGCTCACGCACCTGCCGGGCCTCGGGCCGAAGAAGGCGCGGAAGCTGTTCGACGAGCTCGGCGTCGACGGTCCGGCCGCGCTGCGCGAGGCGATCGCCGACGACCGCGTCGCCGGCCTCCAGGGCTTCGGGAAGAAGACGCAGGACAAGCTCCTGAAGCTGCTCGACGCCGCGGGGGAGGACATCGACCGGCCGGCGCGGGTGCTGCTGTCGAAGGCGTTGCCGCTGGCCGAGGCGCTCGTCGAGGAGCTGCGCGAACGCGGCAAGGACGCCGGCGTCCACCGCGTCGAGATCGCCGGGTCCGCCCGGCGCCGCGCCGACTCGGTCCACGACCTCGACATCATCGCCACGGCCGACGACGCGGCGGCACTGCTCGAGGTCTTCCGGACCTCGGAGCTCGTGGCGGAGGTCGGGTCCAGCGGCGAGAACGGCTCGCACGGCGTGCTGCACTCCGGCCTGGCGGTCGACGTGCGGGTCGTGGCGCCCGACCAGTTCGGCAACCTGCTGCAGCACTTCTCGGGCAGCAAGGCGCACAACGTCGCGATGCGCGAGTCCGCGGTCAAGCGCGGGCTGCACATCTCGGAGTACGGGATCCTCGACGACGCGACGGGGGAGACCGAGCGGTTCGCGACCGAGGAGGAGGTCTACGCGCGCCTCGGGCTGCCGTGGATCCCGCCGGAGCTCCGCGAGAACCGCGGCGAGCTCGCCCTGGACGCCGTTCCGCCGCTGATCGAGTGGGACGACCTGCGCGGCGACCTCCACATGCACACGACGCACTCCGACGGTCGTGCGTCGGTGCGCGACATGGCGATCGCGGCCCGCGACCTGGGCCTCGAGTACGTCTGCATCACCGACCACTCGGCCACCCACGGCTTCGGCGACGACGTCCAGCCCGACGAGCTGCGGGAGATCATCGCCGAGGTCCGCGCCGCCGACGAGGAGCTCGACGACATCACGGTGCTCGTCGGCTCCGAGGTCAACATCGGCGCCGACGGGACGCTCGACTACGACGACGATCTGCTCGCGGAGCTCGACTGGATCGTCGCGTCGGTCCACACCGCCTTCCAGAGCGACCCGACGAAGCGGATCGTCGCCGCCTGCGAGCACCCCCTGGTCGACGTCATCGGCCACCCGACGGGGCGGCTGATCGGCAAGCGGGAGGCCTACGACCTCGACGTCGACCTGATGATCGAGGCCGCGGCCCGGACGGGCACGTTCCTCGAGATCAACGGCTCGCCGGCCCGCCGCGACCTGCACGACGTGCACGCCCGCGCCGCCCGAGACGCCGGCGTCCTCCTGACGATCGGCTCCGACGCGCACGGACCGGACACGCTGCCGAACACCCGGTGGGGCGTCGCGACCGCCCGACGCGGCTGGCTGTCGGCGGCGGACGTCGCCAACACCCGTCCGTGGGACGAGCTGCGCAAGGTCCGCAAGGGCGGACGCTGAGGGCGACCGGCCACCGCGCGAGGGGAGGGCGGCGGGCGGCCCGGATCCTGCGGGGACGGGCGGCGCCTCCCGCGCCGTCCGCCCCCGGTCGTCGGATCAGGGGGTCCCGGAGGTCCGCTCGGCCTTCGCCTCGGAGGCCGCGTCCTTGAGCCGCTGGGCCTCCTCACGGGCCTCGATCGCGGCGTCCTTCTCGTCGAGCGCCTGCTCGTCCTTCTTCAGCGCCTCGAGCTCGGCCTTCCGCGCGGCCTCCTCGCCCTCCTTGCGCTGCTGCTCCTCGGCCTTCTCGGACGCCTTGCGGCGCTCCTCGGCGACCTCGTCGGCCTTCGCCTGGGCCTCGCGCTTCTCCTCGGCGGCCTTCTCGCGGCGGGCCTTGGCCCGGGCGGCGGCCTGCTGCTTCTTCGCCTCGGCCTCCTTCGCCTTCGCGGCGGCGGCCTCGTCGGCGGCCTTCCGCTCGGCGGCGGCCTTCGCCCGGAGCTCCTGCGCCTCGAGGCGCTCGTCGGCGGCGACCGACGCGCGGGTGCCCTCCTGCCGGAGCTCCTCGTCCTTCAGGACGGTGCCCGCGGCCTTCCGGACCTGACCGTCGGCCTTGTCGACGACCGGGTTGTCGGCCTGCCCGACGAGCTTCAGGGCGACGTCGAGCGACGCGCGGGTGAGCTTCAGCGACGTGCGGACGGCGAAGACGGGGATCGCGGTGAGGCGGCTCATGCTCCGGCCTCCGGGTCGGCCGCGGCCGCGCGGCGCTCGGCCTGCTCCGCCTGCCGCTCGAGGCGCTGGGCCTCGGAGAGGTGCTCGCCCTTGGCTTCGGCGCCCTTGCGCTCGGTGGCGCCGGCGTCCGCGGCGGCCCGACGACGCTCTTCGTCGGCCGCCTGCTGCTCGACGTCCTCGGCCTGCTCGGCGCGCTGCGCTGCGGTGCGCTGCTCGTCCTCGATGCGCTCCTCCCGGGTGGCCGCGGCCTGCTCCGCCTCGAGCTCCTCTTTGCGCCGCTTCAGCGCGGCACGCTCCTCGGCGCTCTGGGCGACCTCACCCTCGCGCCGGGCCTCCTTCGCGGCCTCCGCGGCCTCGGCCTCGCGGTCGACCGCGTCCTCCTGGAGGCGGCCCTCGCGCTGCAGCTCCTGGTCGTCCAGGACGCGGCCGGCGGTCTGCTTGACCTTGCCGGCGACCTTCCCGGCGAGTCCGCCCAATGTCGTGTCGTCAGCCATGCCGGGTCGCTACCCCGTACGCCCCCGACGACACGGAGCGTGTCCTGTCGCACGGCGACCGCGCGTCGCGGCCGCGCGTCCGCCCGGCGGACCCGCACCGTCATGGGGCCCGCCGGGCGGTGTCCCGCGCGCCGGGGCTCCGGCGTCGACGTGGCGCCGGTGCTCGCCCGGCGCCGCGGTCGTTACGCCGTCGCGCCCGCGGCGGCCTCGCGCCAGGTGACGAGGCGCTTGCGGTCCTCGCACCAGAGCTTCAGGCGCATCGCCTTGAGCGCCGTGCCGAGCGTCAGCACGGGGACCTCGCGGAACAGCGTGGTGTTGTCGTGCGCCGCCTGCAGGTGGTAGTTCGGGACCTTGGACGACAGGTGGTGCACGTGGTGCAGGCCGATGTTGCCCGAGAAGTACTGCAGGACCTTCGGGAGCTTCAGGTACGAGCTGCCCTTGAGCGCGGCCTCGGCGTAGTCCCAGCTGTCCGTGTTCTCCCAGTACGCGTCCTCGTACTGGTGCTGGACGAAGAAGAGCCAGATGCCCGCGCCGCCGGCGAGGACCACGAGGGGGACCTGGACGGCGAAGAAGGCGAGCGGGCCCATGAGCACGCAGAGCGCGGTGACGCCGACCAGCAGGGCGACGTTCGTGATCTTCACGCTGTTCTGGATCCGCGGGCGGTCCGTCGACTTCCAGCGACGCGGCTGGATCACGAGCGCGACGAACGGCCCGAGGGTCATCATGATCCACGGGCTGCGGGAGAGCCGGTACTCGAGGCGCTTGCCGCGCGACGCGGTCTCCCACTCGGCCACCGTCATCGTCCAGACGTCACCGTCGCCGCGGCGGTCGAGGTCGCCCGCCGACGCGTGGTGCATCGCGTGGCTGTGCCGCCACGCGGCGAACGGCGTGTAGACGAGGAGCGACGTGAAGACGCCGACGACGTGGTTGGCGCGCTTCGTCGGCAGGAAGTTCCCGTGCGCGCAGTCGTGGAAGACGATGTAGGTGCGCAGCAGGAACCCGGCGGTCGGGATCGCGAGCAGCAGCGTCAGCAGGTACGACACGTCGAGCAGCAGGTACATCGCGACGAACCCCGCGATGTACGGGACGACGGACGTGAGCAGGTCGAGGACGCTCTTGCGGACGTCCGGACGGGCGTACGGGGCGAGGTCGGACTTCCAGGAGTTGCGGCCGGGCGCGGGGGCGGGCGCCGGATCCGGCGGGGCGATGGTCGTGCTCATGTGCGGACCGCCGGGATCGGGTTCGAGGACCCCGGTCGACGGGGAACGCAGCAGCGGTGCGGACAGTGTGGCGGGCCACCGGCGCCGATGTCGAGGGTTGCCTAAAAGACGGGGGTATTCCCCACCACGCCGTCTGGACGCTCCCCCCGACCGAGGGGCGGGGCGGGAGCGGGAGCGCCGATGCGGGTATGCGCAGGGCGTGTGCCGGTTCCGTCACAGCGGACCGGCACCACGCGTAGAAGTTCGTGACGGTCGCGGTGCGCGCGGCCGTCGTCCCGTCTTCCGTCCCTGAGGTCCCGATGCGTTTCCACACCCCCGACGACGACGTCCTCCGGGTCGACCGGGTGGGCGGGCTGCACACGTACGCCGCCCGCCTCGAGGACGGGGACTGGACGGCGTGGGGCGAGGTCCGGACCGTCGTCGTCGCGGCGACGGGGTACGACCCGCACGACCGCTGGGTCGACGTCGTGGTGCAACGGCTCGAGGGCGGCGAGGCGCTGCCGGACGTCCCGGGGGAGGACGCGGAGGCCCTCCCGCCCCCGGAGGGCGTCGAGCCCGCACCGCGCCCCGAGGACGCCTGACGACCGGCGGGGTCCCACCGTTTCCTACGGAGGCGTAGGATGGCGCGATGTCGTCACGGAACGTCGTCGCGGGACGCACCGCGGTCATCACGGGCGCGGGGTCGGGCATCGGCCGCGCCGTCGCCCTGCACCTCTCGGGGATGGGCTGCCCGGTCGCCCTCTGCGACTGGGACGAGGACGGGCTCGAGGAGACCGTCGCCTCGCTGCCCGGCCCGTCGATGCACCGGAAGCTCGACGTGCGCGACCGCCAGGCGCAGCTGACGTGGGCCGCCGACGTCGCCTCCTGGGCGCCGGCGCCGATCGGGCTCGTCCTCAACAACGCCGGCGTCACGGTGTCGAACTCCGTCACCGGCGGCTCGCCCGAGGACGACGAGTGGGTCATGGACGTGAACTTCTGGGGCGTCGTCCACGGCACCCGCGCGTTCCTGCCGATCCTGCAGCAGCAGGACTCCGGCGCGATCGTGAACGTCTCCAGTCTGTTCGGGATCATCGCCTGGCCGACGCAGAGCGCCTACAACGCGTCGAAGTTCGCGGTCCGCGGGTTCACCGAGTCGCTGCGGATCGAGCTGCAGGGCACCGGCGTCTCCGCCCACACGGTGCACCCCGGCGGCGTCGCGACCCACATCGTCGACAACGCCCGGTTCCACGTCGACGACCAGGGCGGCACCGACCACGGCAAGCTGCAGCGCGACTTCAACAAGGTGGCGCGGACGACCCCGGCGAAGGCGGCGAAGATCATCGTCTCCGGCGTCGAGCGCGGCAAGGACCGCATCCTCGTCGGCCCCGACGCCGTCGCGATGGTGACGCTGAGCCGGATCCTCCCGAACTCCTACTTCACGGTGATCCGCAAGCTGATGCCGCTCGTGCGGAAGTAGGGCGCGGGCGCCCCGAGCGGGTCCCGTCCCGCGCCGTCGGACGTCCCCCGTCGGCGCCCGCGAGCCGTCGGCGTCCGGTCCCGTCCGTCGCGCCTACGTCCGGTCCGCCCCGGTCCCCGCGTCGGCCGGGCCCACCGGCGGCACGCCGTCCGCGGGCGGCGGCACCAGGTCTGCCGGCCGGACGAGCGTCAGCACGCGGTAGGTGACGATCGCCGCGATCGTGCCCATCGCGATGCCGGCGAACGAGTAGTCGCCCCAGTGCAGCGTGTAATCGCCGGCGCCGACGACGAGCGCGACGGCGGCGGTGATGAGGTTCACGGGGTCGCGGAAGTCGACCCGGGCGTCGATCCAGACGCGCGCGCCGAGGACCGCGATGAGGCCGAAGAGGACGGTGACGGCGCCGCCGAGGACGCCGGTCGGGATCGCCTGGACGATCGCCCCGAACTTCGGCAGCAGGCCCAGGGCGATGGCGGTCAGCCCGGCGATCACGTAGGCGAGCGTCGAGTAGACGCGCGTCAGGCCCATCACGCCGATGTTCTCGCCGTAGGTCGTCGTCGCCGAGCCGCCGAAGAGGCCGGACACGGTGGTCGCGAGACCGTCGCCCATGAACGAGCGGCCGATGTCGCCGTCGAGGTCGCGCTCGGTCATCGCGCCGACGGTCTTCACGTGGCCGGCGTTCTCGGCCAACAGGACGAGCACGACGGCGGGGACGATCAGGAGGATCGCCTTCCACTGGAACTCCGGGGTCGCGAAGTCCGGGAACCCGAACCAGTCGGCCTCGTGGACCTTCGACCAGTCGACCTTCCCGAGGATCGCTGCGAAGACGTAGCCGATCACGACGCCGAGGAAGACGGACAGGCTCGACACGAACCCGCGCAGCGCGACGCCGATCAGGACGATCGCCACGAGGGTCACCAGCGCGATGCCGGCCTGCGACTCGAACTGGCCCTTCGCGACCGGCGCGAGGTTCAGCCCGATCAGCGCGACGATCGACCCGGTGACGACGGGCGGGAGCAGCCAGTCCAGGGGCGCGGTGCCGATGCGGTCGACGAGGAGCCCGATGAGGAACACGACCACGCCGGCGACCACGATGCCGCCGAGCGCGACCGCCATGCCGCCGTCGGTCTGTGACGCCGTCACCGGGGCGATGAACGCGAAGCTCGACCCCGTGTAGGACGGCACCCGGTTGCGGGTCATCAGGACGAACAGCAGCGTGCCGACGCCCGAGAACAGGATCGTGGTGGAGACCGGGAACTTCGTCAGGACCGGCACGAGCGCCGTGGACCCGAACATCGCGAGCACGTGCTGCATCCCGAGCCCGAGCATCAGCGGGGTGCTCAGACGCTCGTCGGGGGCGACCACCGCTCCTGGTCGGACGGCGGACCCGTCGCCGTGCAGCTTCCACGTCCTGCTGATGAACGACCCGGCCATGGGGCACCTCGGGGGAATCGGGGGACGGGCCGCCGGACCGGCGGCTCCGCGATCGATGGTGGCGCACAGGTCCGACGGGTCGTGTGCGACCGGGCGTCGACGGCGCACGCGCGGTCCGGTGCGGGTGTGGCGGGCGGTGGCCGCGGACGACGCTCGGCCCCGCCCCGGGCGTGGCGGGAGCGAGGGGGCGGGGTCCCGCCCCGGTCCGGAAGGGCCCACGGTGGTCCGGCCACACCGGGGCTCCGGGGGTCCGCCGTAGGGTGGCGCCATGCCTGCGCTCCGGGACCGCCGATGACGAGCAGCACCGGGACGGTCGTCGTCTACGGCGCGACGGGGTACACCGGTCGCCTCGTCGCCACCGAGCTCGCCGCGCGCGGCGTCCCGCTGGTGCTCGCCGGCCGGAGCGCCGAGCGGCTCGCCGCCGTGGCCGCGTCCCTGGGCCACGGAGCGGGCGTCGCGGTCGCCGAGGCGCCGCTCGACGACCACCGGGCGCTGCGGGACGTCGTCTCCCGCGGCGCGGTCGTCGCCAACTGCGCCGGGCCGTTCGCGCGCACCGGGGAGCCGGTGCTGCGCGCCGCGATCGAGGCGGGCGTCCACTACGTCGACACGACCGGCGAGCAGGACTGGATCCACCGCGTGCTGACGCACCACGACGGGGCGCTCCGGGACGCCGGGGCGGCCGCGGTGCCCGGGATCGGGTTCGACTACCTGCCCGGCGACCTCCTCTGCCACCTGGTCGGCGCGCCGCTCGGCCCGCTGGAGCGCCTCGACGTCGCGTACCACCTGGAGGGCTTCGGGATGACCCGCGGGACGCAGCGCTCGGCGCTCGAGATGCTCGACGGGCGGGATCTCGTCTACGAGGACGGGGCCTGGGGTCCGGGCGGCGGACGGCCGCCGCTGCGGGCGGCCGTGGTCTTCCCCGACCCGATCGGCCGGCAGACCGTCGGGCGCTACCCGGCGGGGGAGATCGTCACGGTGCCGCGGCACCTCGACGTCGGGACCGTCTCCGCGCGGCTGTCGACGTCGTCGGTGCTGCCCGGACGGCTCTCCGGGCTCGTGCCGTACGCGGCGCCGGTGCTCGAGCGCGTGATGCGCACGCCGCTGAAGAGCCTCCTGGACCGCGCGATCGACCTCCTCCCCGAGGGACCTCCGGAGGACGGCCGGCGGGCCGTGCGGTGGACGATCGTGGCGACCGCGACCGCGGTCGACGGGCGCGTCCGCCGCGGCGTCGTCCGCGGTCCCGACGTCTACGGCCTGACCGCGCGCACGATCGCCGACGCCGTGTCGGTGATGGCCGACGACGGCTACGACCGCGCCGGCGGCCTCGCGCCCGCGCAGGCCTACGACGCCCGGGCGACCCTCGACGGGCTCGCCGACTTCGGCGTCACGTGGGGCGTCGATGCTCCCGCAGCAGCGTCGGTCGACGGCGTCCCGGCGACGGCGGAGGCCTCGTGAGCACCCGCGTCGTCCCCGCCCCGCCGGCCACCGCCGCGCACCCGGACCGGGAGGCCGCCCGATGACCGCCTCCGACCGCGTCTGCGTGATCGGCGCCGGCTCGTCCGGCATCGCCGCCTGCCGCGCCCTGGACGCCGCAGGGATCGCGTACGACTGCGTCGAGAAGGGCTCGCAGGTCGGCGGCAACTGGCGGTACCGCAACGACAACGGCCAGTCGGCGGCGTACCGGTCGCTGCACATCAACACCTCGCGGCGGCTCATGGAGTTCCGCGAGTACCCGATGCCGGAGGACCTCCCGGACTTCCCGTCGCACTTCCAGATCGCGGCGTACTTCGACGACTACGTCGAGCATTTCGGGCTGCGGGAGCACATCCGCTTCCGCACCGAGGTGGTCGCCGTGGAGCCGGTCCCGGACGGCGGGTGGGACGTGACCACGCGGCCGTACGCGGCGTCCGGCGACGGCGCGACGGCGTCCGGCGACGTCCCGACCGCCGGCGCGCCCACGACGGCCCGCTACCGGGCCGTCGTCGTCGCCAACGGCCACCACTGGGACCCGCGCTGGCCCGAGCCCGCGTTCCCCGGCGAGGACGGGTTCACGGGCGAGCGGATGCACGCCCACGCCTACGACACGCCCGACGTGCTGGCCGGCAGGCGGGTGCTCGTGCTCGGCATCGGCAACTCGGCGACCGACATCGCCGTCGAGGCGTCCCGCACCGCGGAGAAGACCTTCCTGGCGATGCGCCGGAGCGCGCACGTGATCCCGAAGTACGTGTTCGGCAAGCCCATGGACGAGCTCCAGTCGGGGCTGGCGTCGAAGGTCCACGTGCCGCTCGCGGTGCAGCGCGCGAGCGCCGGCGCGCTCCTGCGGATCACGACCGGCCGGATGACCGACTACGGCCTGGCCGAGCCCGACCACCGGCTGTTCGAGGCGCACCCGACGGTCTCGTCCGAGCTGCTCGGCCGGCTCGGCCACGGCGACATCGCCCCGAAGCCGAACATCGACCGGTTCCTCGGCGGCCGCACGGTGCGCTTCGTCGACGGAACGGAGGAGGAGCTCGACCTCGTCGTCTACTGCACCGGCTACCGGATCCGCTTCCCGTTCCTCGACGAGGCGATCGTGTCGACCGCCGACAACCACGTGCCGCTCTACCGCCGCGTCGTCGCGCCGGGCCGCCCCGGGCTGTTCTTCGTCGGGCTCGTCCAGCCGATCGGCGCCGTGATGCCGCTGGCCGAGGCCCAGTCGCAGTGGGTCGCCGCGCTCCTGTCCGGGGAGACCACGCTGCCCGACCCGTCGGCGATGCGGCGCGCGATAGCCGACGAGGAGGCAGCGATGGCCCGCCAGTACCTCGCCTCGAAGCGCCACACGATCCAGGTCGACTTCCACGACTACCTGCGGCTGCTGCGGCGCGAGCGGCGGCTCGGCCGGGCGGCGGCGGACACCGGGACCCCGCTCTCCCGCGTCGGGGCGGTCGCACGGCGGGTGCGGGCCCGCGTGGGGGCGGGGACGTGAGGCGCCGCGGGCCGACGTCCGGCAGTGCCGTCGTCACCGGCGCGGGCGCCGGGCTCGGCGCGGCGATCGCCGACCGGCTCGCCGCCCGCGGTCTGCGGGTGGTCGCGGCCGACGTCGACCTCCCCGGTGCCGAGCGGACCGCGGCGCGCACCGGCGGCGTCGCCCACCGGCTCGACGTCGCCGACCTCCGGGCCTGTCGCGACCTCGTCGCCGCCACCCCCGACCTCGCGGTCTGGGTGAACAACGCCGGCATCCTCGCCACCGGTCCGGGCTGGTCGACCGACGAGGCGACCCGGCGGCGCATGTTCGACGTCAACGTCCACGGCGTCATCAACGGCACGACCGCGGCGCTCGAGCGCTTCAGGCCGGCCGGTCGCGGGCACGTGATCAACGTCGTCTCGCTCGCCGGCCTCGTCCCCGCGCCCGACGAGACGATCTACGGCGCGACGAAGCACGCCGCGCTGGCGTTCTCGGTCGGCACGCAGTTCGACCTCGCCTCCCGACGTGAGCGCGGGGTGCGGATCAGCGCGCTCTGCCCCGACGGGATCTGGACCCCGATGCTGTTCGACCGCGTCGACGATCCCGACGCGTGGCCCTCGTGGTCCGGCACGATGCTGCGCCCGGAGCAGGTCGCCGAGGCCGCGGAGGAACTGCTCGACCGGCCCCGACCGGTCCGGGCGATCCCGCGCCGCCGGGGACTCGCCGCGCGCTTCTACGCCGCCACGCCCGGGCTCTCGTCCCGCGGCCTGCCGGTCATCGTCGCCCTGGCCCGGCGCCGCCAGCGGGCCTGGGGCGCGGCGAACCCGCGACCGGCCGGGACCACCGAGAGGACCACCGATGCCTGACTCCACCGCGGACCCGATCCGCGTCCTGGTCACGGGCGCCCTCGGCTTCATCGGCCGTGCGGTGACCGACCGCCTGATCGCCGACGGCCACGAGGTCGTCGGGATCGACCGCGTCGCCGATCCGTCGCGGGGCGTGGTCGTCGGCGACACCACCGACCCGGGCGCCTGGCGGACGGCGCTCGACGGGTGCGGCGCCGTCGTCCACACCGCCGCGGTCGTCAGCAACGCCGTCGAGCTCGACGAGCAGTGGCGCGTGAACGTCCTCGGCACGCGGCGGGTCGTCGAGGCCGCGCGGGACGCCGGCGTGGCGCGCGTCGTGCACCTCTCGTCGATCCGGGCGTTCTCCGACCTCGGGTTCCCCGACGGCGTCACCGAGGACCACCCCGTCCGCCCCGACGGGAACCCGTACGTCGACACGAAGATCGCCTCCGAGCACGTCGTCCTGCAGGCGCACGCGGCGGGCGAGGTCGAGGGCGTCGTGATCCGGCCGGGCGACGTCTACGGTCCGGGCTCCCGTCCGTGGGTGCTGCTGCCGCTCGAGGCGATCCGCTCCCGGCAGTTCCTGCTCCCCGCGATGGGCAAGGGGATCCACAGCCCGGTCTACGTCGACGACCTCGTCGACGGCATGGTCCGCGCGACGCTGCACCCCGACGCCGCCGGGCAGGTCTTCACGCTCGCCGGCCCCCGCGGGGTCCCGTGCGACGAGTACTTCGGCCACCTCTACCGGATGCTCGGCCGCCGCGGACCGGTCGGGCTGCCGACGCCGGTCGCCGTCGCCCTCGCCGCCGCGGCGGACCGGGCGGGGCGCGTCCGGGGCCACCGCACCGAGGTCAACGCGATCTCCATGCGCTACTTCGCCCGCACCGGCACCTACTCGAGCGCGAAGGCCCGCGCGCTCCTGGGCTACGCGCCGGACGTCGACCTCGACGAGGGCATGCGCCGGACGGAGCAGTGGCTGCGGGGCGAGGGGCTGCTGGGCTGAGTCGCCGGGCGCCGGTGCGGATCGGACGGGCGGGCCCTCAGTCGGTCGGCGCCCCGGGCGTCCTCCGGAGGTCATGGGCGTGCGGCGTCGCGCGCTCCAGCGCGTCCCAGCCCGAGTCGGCGTGGCGCTCGGCCTCGTCCGCGGCCGCGCCGCCGCGGATGCCGAACAGGCGCTTGTCGTACAGGAGGTACGCGACGACCGCCACGTTGATCACGAACGCGAGGATCTTCAGCGGCGACTGCGAGCTCGTCAGCTCGTAGATCTCGAGCGGCAGGAGCACGGTCGTGGCGACGAAGGTCAGGTACTCCGCCCAGCGACGCTGGCGCCACAGGCCGACCGCCTCGACGCCCTCGAGCACCGCGTAGGCCACGACCGCGATCCCGATCAGGTGCAGCGTCCCGGCGTCGAGGGTGAACGCCCGGTGGATCTCGTGGAGGATGCCGTGGCCGCCGTCGGCGTTCCCGTGACCGAGGCCGCCCTGCAGGTCGGCCAGGACGGCGTAGGTCTTCCCCTGCAGCTCGCTGCGGTGGTTCGCGAACAGCAGGATCGCCACGCCGAGCGCCCCCAGGACGAGGAAGTGCAGCGCGCGGTCGACGGCGATCACCCGGAGGACGACCTTGTCGCGCAGCGCCTTGCCGCGCGACGGCAGGTCGATCTCCTCGCGGGACGGCGCGACGTCCCGCGACGGCGCGGCGGGCGGGGCCAGCGGGAGCCACGAGTCGCAGCGCAGGCAGCGGTGCCAGCGCTCGCTCGTGCCCTGGCGCAGGAACAGCGCGTCGTCCTGCCGGACGTCCCGGACGTCGGTGCCGACGAGCTCGTGCCCGCGGACCCCGCACACGAGCAGCTCGTACTGCAGCCGGGGCCGGAAGCGTCGGGGCTCGACCGTCCCCGGCAGGGGAGCGTGCGGACGCGGCGGGTCGCTCATCGTGCGCCACCCTGCCACGACCCGGTGGCGGTTTTCCCGCCAGCTTCGCAGGGGTCCGTCGACGGGGCGTCGGATCGTGCCGTGTACGGTCGGCCGATGCGCGCGCTCGGGCTGCTGGGGACCATCGTGGCCGTCGCGGCGGGCGCGACCGGCGTGTCCGCGTGCGGCGGGGCCTCCGACGACCACCGGGCGGCGATCGTCGACGCGCTCCGCGCGTACGCGTCAGCGGACGCGGCGGGCGACGGGGTGCGGGTCTGCGCGGTCCTCTCGGACGCCGCGGCCGGGAACGTGGGATCGAGGACGACCGCCGGGAAGCCCCGCGAGGGCTCGTGCGTCGACCGGTACGAGGCGCAGGTGGCAGACGTCCGGCGCGATCCCGCGGTCGAAGGTCCGCTCCAGGACTTCGCCGTGAAGGTCCGGGACGCCGCCCGGAAGGACGATGCGCTCGACGTGCGGGTCGACGGGGACGCCGCGACCGTCGACGTCTCGAGGCTCCGAGCGTTCAACGCGAACCACTTCCGGTTCACGCTGCGCCGTGAGGGCGGCGCCTGGCTCGTCGACCGCGTCCCGGAGACCGCGACCCTGCGCTGAGGCGGGCCGTCCGGGACGCCGGCGGCGATCTACGTCGTGGGGGATGCGGACAGCGGGTCGTCGGACGTCGGTCGGAGCAGCGTGGTCGTGGTTCGAGCGCTCCCGGCGGCCGAACGGCGACCACGTCGTGGCGGCCGGCGGGGTGGTCGTGATTCGGTCGCTCCCAGCGGCCAAACGGCGACCACGTCGCGGCGACCGGCCACGTGGTCGTGGTTCGGACGCTCCCGGCGGCCAAACCGCGACCACCTCCCGCCGACCCCGCGCGACCGCGTCGCCGGCCCCGCCCCTCACCCCTCGGCCGCCGCCTGCCCGCGCACCCGCCCCGCCGACCACGCGAACCAGGCCCACGAGAGGAGCCCGACGAGCGAGATGCCGCCACCGAGGGCGCAGACCGCGTCCCAGCCGCCGGCGCCCCAGACGATCGAGGAGGCGGTCGAGCCCGCGACGCCGCCGAGGAAGTAGGCGACCATGTAGGCGGTCGTGATCCGGCTGCGGGCGTCGGGCCGCAGGGCGTAGATCGTCGACTGGTTCGTGATCTGGAGGCCCTGGACGGCGAAGTCGAGGACGATGATCCCCGCGACGAGCAGGACGACCGACGTGCCGCCCAGCTCGAGGAGCCCCCACGAGACGACGAGCGCGACGAGCGCCCCGGTCGTGGCGCGGTGGCCGTGCCCCGCGTCGGCGAGCCGTCCCGCCACGGGGGCCATGAGCGCGCCGGCGAGCCCGGCCAGGCCGAACAGGCCGATCACGCCGTCGCCGTACCCGAACGGCTCGCGGGAGAGCAGGAACGCGATCGACGTCCACAGCACGCTGAAGATGGCCATCCCGATCGAGCCGAGCCACATGCGGCGGCGCAGCTCGGGCTCCTCGCCGACGAGGGTCACGACCGACCGCAGGAGCGCCCCGTAGCGCTTCCGGGCAGGCCCCTCGGTGGCGACCGGGGGCGGCGCGTCGGGCAGGAACCGCCACAGGACCGCGGCGAGCACCAGCATCGCGCCGGACGCGACCGCGAAGACGAGGCGCCATCCGCCGATCTCGGCGATCAGCCCGCTCAGGGTCCGGGCCAGCAGGATGCCGACGAGCAGGCCGCTCATCACCGTGCCGACGATGCGGCCGCGCTCCTCCTCGCCCGCCAACGACGACGCGAGCGGCACCACGACCTGGGCGACGGCCGTCGCGACGCCGACGACGATCAGCGCCGCGGCCAGGACCGCGAGCCCGGGGGCGACGGTGCTCCCGACCTGCCCGACGGCGGCGATCACGAGCAGCGCGACGATCAGCCTGCGCCGCTCGAGCAGATCCCCGAGCGGCACCAGGAACGCGAGGCCGAGGACGTAGCCGACCTGGCTGGCGGTGACGAGCAGCCCGGCGGTGGACGAGCTGACGTCGAACGCGGACGCGATCGTGTCGAGCAGCGGCTGCGCGACGTAGAGGTTCGTCACCGCGACGCCGCACGTGACGGCGAGCAGCAGGACGAGCCGGCGGTCCATGCGCTCCCCGGCGGGTGGCGAGAGGTCGGACGCGGGCCCGTGCGTTGAGGACGCGCCGGAGGTCGGGGACTCGGAGCCGGGGGCACTCACTCGCCAGATGGTTGCAGGGTGCACCATCCTGGCGCGGGACGGGTGTTCGAACACGTCGCCCCGGGGCGACGGCCACGCTTCCGACTTGACGGGTCGGTCGGGCGCGGGGTCAGTTTCGGTCGCTGGGCGACCGTTGCTGACCGCGGCGGCCGGGCGCAGGGTGGCGCAGCGCGCGGGGTGGTCAGTTTCGGTCGCTGGGCGACCGTTGCTGACCGCGGTGATCGGGCGCAGGGTGGCGCAGCGCGCGGGGTGGTCAGTTTCGGTCGCTGGGCGACCATCGGTGACCGCGACCCTCGCGCGAGTCCGCCCCGCCGCGCCCGTCGTCGTCCTACCCTGCGCCGCCCCGCCGCCCCGCCGCCCCGCCGCCCCGCCGCCCCGCCGCGCCCTGCGCCGCCCTTCCCGCCTCAGCGCGCGGTGCCCGTGATCCCGAGCGTCCTGAAGCCGCGGTTCAGCAGCGCCTCGGCCTGCCGCCCGATGTCCGGCGTGTCGAGCAGGACGACGACGAGGCGGTGCCCGCCGCGCTGCGCCGCGCCGACGAACGTCTTGCCGGCTGCGTTGGTGTAGCCGGTCTTCAGGCCGATCGTGCCCGCGTAGTGGTCCTTGAGCAGCGGGTTGTGGTTCTGCAGGAAGATCCGCCGGCCCTTGATCGGGAACGGACGGATCGCCTGGTTCGTGGCGACGATGCGGGCCAGGCGCGGCTGGTCGAGGACCGCCTTGCCGAGGACGGCGAGGTCGCTCGCGCACGAGCGGTTCTTCGCGTCGCGCTGGCGGATCGTCTCCTCGAAGCCGCTGGGGGAGTCGAACGTCGTGCACGACAGGCCCAGCGCGTCGGCCTGCGAGTTCATCATCGACACGAACCGCTCGACGCTGCCGCCGACGTGCTCGGCGAGGGCGACCGCCGCGTCGTTGCCGGACGGCAGCAGCAGCCCGTAGAGCATCGTCTCGAGCTGCACCTTCTTGTAGAGCGGCAGCAGCCCGACGCGGGAGCCCTGCGCGGCGTACGCCTTGCGGGAGATCCGCACGCGCTCGGTCGGCTTGCTGTGCCCGTTGACGACGAGCGCGGTCATGAGCTTCGTGACGCTCGCGATCGGCAGCGACCGGTTCGCCTTCTTCGCCCACAGGACCCTGCCGGTGTCGAGGTCGGCGACGAGCCCGGCCCGGGGCTCCTTCTTCAGGGGCATGACGAACCCGGGGGCGCTGCCGTCGCGGAAGGTCTGCAGCTTCAGCGGGACCGCGAGCGGGGCGACGACGGGCGGGCCGTTGACCGCCTGCATCGGGGTCCGGTCGGTCGTGGGGAGGTCGCCCTGCCCCGACCCGTCGGCGGACGCACCGCCCGCGACGCCACCCCCGCCACAGCCGGAGACGGCCGTGCTCAGGACGAGCACGGAGGCGATGAGGGCCGCACGCCGCACGGCCGGGAAGGATGGCCGATCCGTCGGACGCCGGCGCCGGTTGCACGACCTCGTTCACCGGACCTCGCCCCGGCTGCCCGCATCGGGTGCTCCGGGTCCCGCCGTCGCCCGGACCGCCACGGGGCGCGGGCACCCGGGAGCGGTGCCGCTAGCGGGTGCCGGAGCCGTTCTGGAACGGGATGAGGCTGCGCGCGATGGCGCGCATCTCGTTGTTCGTCAGGCTGTTCTTCAGGCTGTTGTTGACCCAGTACGTGCCGTTCGGGGTCTTCCAGATCAGGCGTCGGATGCGGGTGCCGTCGTACTCGATGCGGAACTTGCGGCCCGCCAGGGTGACCTCGTCGGTGGCGAGGTCGAGGACGGGCGGGTCCTTCCAGGTCGTGCCCTGGATGCCGTAGTACTGACCGATGCCGCCGCGGGAGCCGTCGACGGCGACGACGATGCGGTACCCCTGCCACGGGAACGCCCGGCCGCCGGCCGACGCGATGTCGTAGCCCCGGGAGTCGTTGTCCTTGTAGACGGCGCCGTTCTGGACGAGCTTGGGGATGTAGATCGGGGCGCCCGTGAAGTTCCGGGCGATGCCGCTGTTGCGGACGTTGTCGGCCGCGGCGGACGCGTTCGCCGTCAGGGTGGTCGGGATCTTCGGGGTCTTCTTGCGCGGCTTCTTCGTCCCAGCGGTCGACCGGGACGGCTTGTCCTCGTTCTGCGACGCCTTGGTCTTCGGCGCCGACCCGGGGTGCAGGAACTGCCGGGCGGCCTTCGCGAGGTCGGCGGGCGTCGTCAGGAGCGCGCCCTCCTTCGTGTCCTGCGTGTTCAGCGTGACGCGCTTCGTCGGCTTGCCGACCACCCCGAGCGCGAGCTTCACGACGCCGAGCAGGCCCTTCGACGTGCGGATGTCGGTGTCGACGAACCCGAGGATCGTCTTCGCCAGCGACGTGCCGTTGCTGATCAGCTTCGACGTGGCGACCTGCGCGCGGGCCTCGGCCAGGTAGTGGGCCTGGCGGGCCTCGCGGACGACGTCGTTGTCGAGGTGCCGGAACCGCACGTACGACAGCGAGTCCTCGCCGCACAGGCGCTGGTAGCCGGCCTTCACGTCGATCGCGGCGTACGGGTCCTTGCCACCGACGGGCGGGTTGTTGTCGTTGAAGTACTTGCGGTCGACGTCGACGTAGAAGCAGCCGAACGCCTTGACGGCCGCGGAGAACGCGGAGAACCGGATCGACGCGTAGTGGTTGACCTCGAAGCGCTCCTGCGGCGTCGACAGGATCCGCTGGAGCTGGACGATCAGCCCCGCGGGCCCCTTGCCGACGTTCGACGCGTTCAGGCGCGCGCCGCTGCCGCCGGCGACGATCAGGTCGCGGGGCAGGGACAGCATCGTCGTCGCCTTCGCCTTCTCGTCCAGCCGGACGAGGATCATCGTGTCCGAGCGCTGGCCGCTCTCCTCGTCGATGCGGGCGTCGTCGCCGACGAGCAGCATCGTCTGCGGCTTGCCGGGCTCCACGTCGTCGAGGACGCCCTGGGCCTCCTTCGACGCCTGGGTCTCGTCCGGCAGCGCCGCGACCAGCGTCTGGGCCTCGTGCTGGATCGTGGCGGCGACCACGGCACCCGCGACGAGGAGCACGACGATGCCCGCGAGCAGGAAGCGCAGCGCGAAGGACGTGCCCGGGCTGGGAGGTCGGCGGTCGGTGGACGAACTCATCGGCGGATGGAGTGGGCGGGTCGCACGGGCCGTCCGGGCCACGGGGACGGACGCGAGCCGCACGTCCGGGAGCGCGTACGGCGCATGCCCGGCCACGCGTTCGACGGGGCCCGCAGCGACGGTAGCGCACCCGGCGGGGCCGACGAGCGGGTCCGGCGTCACGTCAGGGGGTGCGCAGGACCGCTAGCGTCGCGTGGATGACGACCGATCGCGGCCACGTGACGCGTGTGACCATCCCGTTGCGCCACCGCGACATGGACACCCTCGGGCACCTCAACCAATCGATGTACCACGTGTTCCTCGAGGAGGCCCGGGCGGCGATCCTCCGGGAGGTCCTGGGCACGGAGACGGTCGACTACGTCCTCGCGCGCGTGGAGCTCGACCACGTCTCCGAGGTCCGCATGAGCGACGTCGGCGTGCACGCCGAGGCGTGGATCGGGCGGGTCGGGACGTCCAGCGTCCGCCTCGACACCCGGGTGGTCGTGGGCGACGACGACCGGGTCGCCGCACAGGGCACGACCGTGATGGTCGGCTGGGACCCGGGCGCCCGCGGCTCGCGGAAGCTGACCGCGGAGGAGCGGGAGCGGTTCCTCGCCGCCCAGGGCCCCGCGGCCGAGGCCGCCGCGGACCCCGGACCGTCGGGCGCCGACCGGCCGGCGCAGGAGGTGTCGGCGTGAGCGCCGCGCGCGAGGTCGACCGCGCCGTCCTGCGCGAGGTCGTCGAGACGCTGGCCCCGTGGGTCCGGAAGGCCGGGTCGGCGGACGAGCACCGCGCGGCGGAGTGGATCGCGGAGCGCCTCACGCGCGCCGGGGCCCCGGCGCACGTGGAGGACGCGACGTTCCTCGACGGCTACGCGCCCCTGATCGGCGGGCTCGCGGCCGTCGGCGCGGTCGCGGGCGTCCTCGGGCAGACCCGCCCGGGTCGCCGGCTGGCGATCGCGGCCGGGGTGCTGGCCGCGGCGGCGATCGCGGACGACGTCTCCAACGGCCCGCGCGTCGCACGCCGGGCCGCCCGGCGTCCGCAGGCCACGTGGAACGTCGTCGCCGAGGCGGGCGACGTCGACGCGGAGCGCACCCTCGTCGTGATGGCCCACCACGACGCCGCGCCGGGTGGCGCGATCTTCGACCAGACCGCTCAGCGGCTGGCGCAGGAGAAGATCCCGGGGCTGTTCGAGCGCGTCGACACCGCCGTCCCGGTCTGGTGGCCGGTCGTCGGTGGTCCGGCGCTCGCCGCGCTGGGCGCGAAGCTCCGGCGCCCGCGGCTCGGCCTGTTCGGTGCGGCCATGAGCGCCGGCTCCGTCGTCGCGATGGCCGACATCGCCCGCTCGCCGATCGTGCCGGGCGCCAACGACAACCTCTCGGCGGTGGCGGCGCTGGTCGGCCTCGCCGAGCGGCTCCGCGACGCCGAGGCCCGCGGCGACTCGGTCGGCGTCCGCGTGCTCCTCGTCTCCTGCGGCGCCGAGGAGGTCATCCAGGGCGGGATCTACTCGTTCGGCGAGTCGTGGTTCCCGCGGCTGGACCGCGAGAGGACGTGGTTCCTGAACCTCGACACGATCGGCTCGCCGGAGCTCGTCTCGATCGAGGGCGAGGGTCCGGTCGTGATGGAGGACTACCACTGGCGCTCCTTCCGCGACCTGATCGAGCGGGTCGCGTGGCGCGAGAGCCTGCCGGTCCGTCGCGGCATGCGCGCCCGGTCGAGCACCGACGCCGTCGTCCCGTCCCGCGCGGGGTACCCGACGGCCTGCCTGGTCTCCTTCGACCGGGCCAAGGCGATGCCGAACTACCACCTCCCCACCGACGTCCCGGAGAACCTGGACTACGGCACGATCGCCCGCGCGGTCCTCCTGGCCGAGGCCGTCGCCCGCGAGCTGGCGGGCGACGCCGCGCAGACCGGGGTGCGGTCGGAGGGCTGATCAGGGGGCGGCCGGTCGCTGGCCCCCCGGACCGACCTGGAGCGCCCGCAGCACCGCCAGGCGCCCCGACGGGCTCGGCCCGCTGACCGTCAGCCAGCCCGGGCCGGTCCGCCGGGCGTCGACGGCCTTCTGGACGCCGTTGCCCGGGACCCGTACCGTGCCGGCGGACCGGCCGGGCCGGGCGCCGGGGAACTCGGCCGCCAGCGCCGACGGGTCGCGGGCGTCGACGTAGTGGATCGCCTCGTAGGGGTGTCCGTCGTAGGTGAGTCGCGCGGACGAGACGGCGAGGAACGGCCGGCCGGAGACGTCGGGGACGGGCGCGGGCGGCGCGACGAGCTCCCGGGCGGACCGGAGCGGGACGCGCTGCTCGTCGGTCGTGCGGATCGCCCACGGACGGACCGGCACGGCCGGGTCCGGGGCGTGCACGCGCTGGCCCGGGATCGTGCCGATCCGGCTGCGCTCGTCGACGGCGTCGGCGATCTCGCGTCCGTCCTCGCCGAGGTACGCGACGGAGCGGTCCTCGCCGAGCCGCGGGACGGCGACGAGCCGGAACCCGGCGGGCAGGGACGGGTCTGTGCGGGGGGCGAGGACGCGGCCGTCGCCCAGACGGACGGCGCGGACGCGGTCGTCGACGACGACGGCGATGCCGTTCTGCGGCGGGGGGTCCTTCGGCCGGTCCTCGTCGTCGCCGTCCACGTAGGTCGTCGAGGAGGTGTCCTCGATCACGACCGGGAACCGCCGGCCGGGGGACGACGAGCACTGGCCCTGCCCGAGGAGCAGCTCGCGACCGACGCTCTGCGCGCTCGCGAGGCACCACTGGGCCTTCCCGACGTCGGTCCCGGGCGCCAGCGAGTAGCTGTAGGTGTCGGCCGCCCGACCCCGTTCGTCCCGCGGGACGTAGGTCCCGGACGGCAGGGGCGGCAGCTTCCCGGTCACGGGGGCCGACGGCTCGCTGTGGAGCGCGATCGTGATCGTCGCGGCGGTGGCGGATCCGGCGATCGTCAGGCCGACGAGCGCGAGGGCGAACGGGCGGGCCGTCCACCAGCGGCCGCGCGAGGTGCCCGTGTCGGAGCGCCGGTCGGCGCCCGACGGGCCGGCCTGGTCGGGGACGGTCCCCGGCGCGGGGGTGGCCGGTGCGGCGGCGCGATCGGCGACGCTGGTCGACAGCTGGCGGTGGAGCTCGTCGAAGGCGCTCATCGGGCTCCCTCCAGTCGGGTGCGCAGCGCGGACAGCCCACGCGCGACGCGTTTGCGGACGACGGCCTCGGAGCACTGCAGCTCCGCCGCGATCTCGGGATAGGGGCGCTCGTCGACGACGCGGGCGAGGATCGCCGTGCGCTGTGCGGTCGGGAGCGCGGCGAGGTGCTCGTGGAGCAGCGCCTCGTCGGTCTCGGAGGCGAGCTCGTCGACGCGCTCGAGGTCGGCGTCGTCGAGGACGATCCGCTGGTGCCCGAGGCGCCTGCGGGTCTCGCTCTCGACGCGGCCGCGGCGCAGGCTCTCGCGGAGCTTGTTCGCGGCGATGCCGAAGAGCCAGCCGACGGCCGCCCCGCGCTCGGGATCGAACCGGTCGCACGTGGCGACGACGGTGGCGAAGGTCTCCGCGGTCAGGTCGAACGCCAGCTCGCGGCGCCCCGTGCGCCGGAGGTGGAAGCCGATGACCGCACTCTGGTGGCGCCGGTAGAACACGTCGAAGGCGCGTTCGTCACCGGCGACGACGCGGGCCAGCAGGCGGGCGTCGTCGGGTTCAGGGACGGGGGACATGCTGGAAGGTGGTTGACCGCTGACCGGATCTTGTGACCGGATTCGTCGGATCCGGCTAACACGGACCCTGCGTGTACCCCGTCCCGGGTGGCGGGTGGGCGGTCTTCTGTGGTCGCGGGGCGATCATCGGTGACCGCGGGGTCGGCGGCGGCTGCTCGGAGGGTCACGCGTGGTCGCGGGGCGACCATCGGTGACCGCGCGGCCGGGCGGGCCGTCCGGGACGTCGACCGGCAGGCCGAGTCCGTGCGCTCAGGCCGCGACCGACCCCGCCCGGGCCGCGTCCCGCACGGCGGCGATCGCCTCGAGGAGCACCGGGTTGAAGGTCTCCGGGAGCATCGTCACCGCGCCGTGGGTGCCCGGGGCCTCGAACGTCGGGGCGCCCAGGCTCGCCGCGAGCGCGCGCTGCTTCGCCGGAGGCACCGAGGTGTCCTCGCGGGTGACCACGACGGCCGAGGGGACGGTCAGGGTGCCGTTCCACGGGCGGGAGTCGAAGCGGCCGAGCTCGCGGCCCGCCTCGGCCAGGGCGACCGCCGAGCCGCGGGACAGCTCCCCGGCCTGCCACGTGGGGGCGAGCCCGCCGCCGGCGCCCATCATCGCCGTCACGCGGCGCCAGATGCCCTCCGGGGACAGGCCGAGGAGGAGCCGCAGCCCGGACATCGCGCTCCAGAGCAGCCGCAGCTTCGGCTCGGACCAGTCGTTCGCGGTCGCGCAGAGGACGACGCCCGCCGCGACCTCCGGGTGGTCCCGGGCGACGAGCTGGGCGACCGCGCCGCCCAGCGAGTAGCCGACGACGACCGCCGGGGCGACGTCCAGCTCCCGGAGGACGGCCGCGGCGTCGCCGGCGCAGTCCTGGAGCCGGAACGGCTCGGGCGAGCGCAGGCCGTGGCCGTGGCCGCGATGGTCCATGGCGATCACGCGGTGCCCGGCGTCGTGCAGGGCGTCGAAGGTCGTGAACCAGTTGAGGTCCGACGAGAACATCCAGCCGTGGAGGAGGAGGACGGCGGGACGGTCGGCCTCGCCGGTGTCGCGGACGAAGAACTCGCCGCGACCGCGGACGTGGACCAGGCGGGCCGGCGGGAGCGCGAACGGCGGCTCGGGGACCTCGGCGGGGCGGGCGTCGTCGGCGGTGTCGGCGGCACGGGACCTGCTGGTGGGCCGGGACAGGAGTGCCGAGACGGCGATGGAGCGGGCCATCCGGCGACCGTACCCCGCCCGGTGGGCGGGCAGTCCTGGATCTCGTGTGACGTTGCCCGGGAGCTCGCACGCCGCAGGTTCCTGCGGTCGTGGGCCCCGTTCTGCGGCGGGGTGACTCGACGGGCCGTGTGCGCGCCGCATCCGACCCCGGGAACGCGGAAGGCCCGCCGGATGGCGGGCCTTCACGTCCTGCTGTGCGGTTCCGGCCCGAGGGCCGGGACCGCGGAAGTCAGGTGTCTTAGATGACGTCGACGTTCGTGGCGTTGGGGCCCTTCGGGCCGGTCTCGGCGTCGAAGGAGACCTTCGCGCCCTCGGCGAGGGTCTTGAAGCCCGTGCCGTTGATGGCCGAGTGGTGGACGAAGAGATCCTTGCCGGCCTCGTCGGGCGTGATGAACCCGAAGCCCTTCTCCTCGTTGAACCACTTAACGGTGCCTGTGGCCATGTGATGTCCCTCCGTGGGGTGTTGTGTTGTGCAACGGCGCGGAGGGTGCTGATGCAACGACTGCGAACGCTGGCACTGCTTCGCCGGATCTCTTGACCCGGCACTGACGGCAAGAGCATGGCACATATCGGCGCGCGTGCAACACGGATCCTTGCGTGGGACGGGCGAACGCGGCCGTTCGGCGGCCGTCAGGGCCCCGGGCGCGCTCCCGCTCGCGACGGCGAGGGCGATCGTGCCGGGCGACACGGATAGCGTACGCCCATGGCCACGACGCTCACCGGCGACGCCCCCGTCTTCGAAGGCGGCCTCCAGACGCTCGCGCCCGGGGTGCACGCCTGGATCCAGCCCAACGGCGGATGGGGGGAGGCCAACGCCGGGCTCGTCGTCGGCGACGGCGCGTCGGCGGTGATCGACACGCCGTGGGACCAGCGCCTCTCCCGGCAGATGCTCGACGCGATGGCCGTGCACACCGGGAACGCCCCGGTCCGGGTCGCGATCAACACCCACTCCGACGGCGACCACTGGTGGGGCAACGCCGAGCTGCCGGCCGACACGACGATCATCACGTCGAAGGAGAGCCTCAAGGCGATGAAGGACGAGGTCCACCCGAAGGAGCTCGCGCGGCTCCGGCGGATGGCGGGCATGTCCGGTCGGCTCCCCGGGCGCTCGGGGGAGATGGGGCGCTACGTGCGCGGGATGCTCGGGCCGTTCGACTTCAAGAAGATCGAGCTCCGGTTCCCGGCGGAGACGTTCGAGGGGCGCTCCACCGAGCACGTCGGAGGGCGGGCGCTCGACCTGCGGCTGGTCGGGCCGGCGCACACGCTGGGCGACCTCGTCGTCCACGTCCCCGACGCCGGCGTGGTCTTCGCCGCCGACATCCTCTTCGTGGGCGTCACCCCCGTGATGTGGGCGGGTCCCGCCGCCCGGTGGATCGCGGCGCTCGACCTGCTCCTCGAGACGGGGGCGACCACGTTCGTGCCGGGGCACGGCCCCGTGTGCGGTCCGGACGAGGTCCGCGCGCTCCGCGACTACTGGACGTGGCTGCTCGATGCCGTCGAGCTCCAGCACCGCTACAAGCACTCCGCCGCGCAGGCGACGCTCGAGATCATCAAGTCCGAGGAGTTCGCGCCGTACCGCGGCTGGCTGCTGCCCGAGCGGATGATCATCAGCGTCACCGCGATGCTGCAGCACATGGACGGCAAGGGCCGCATCCCGCAGACCGCCGCGATGCGCGCCGCGCTGTTCGACCAGGTCTCGATCGTCGAGCGGGCGCTCGACGAGGGCTGACCCGGACGCCGGCCGGCGCGGATCCGGGCCGGGACGTGTCGCGCAGGGACCCTCTCGGCGCCCCGCCGCTCCGTGGGACCGGTTCGGGACCGGTTGCTCCGCCTGGACGTGGACAACGCACGCGACGAGGGCTACCGTCGCGCCCATGAGGATCCCCCGACCAGCCGCTCCGGTTCCGGGGTCCGGCGCGGTCACCGCACGATCAGGCCGCCACGCGCGTCCCGGAGGCCCGTCAGCGGCCCGCCTGCAGCGCACCGCCCGTCCCGCCACGGTCGCGGTGCTGCTGGCGCTCCTGACCGCCCTGGCGTCCGCCGCGCCCGCGGGTGCGGCGAGCTACCGCAGCCCTGGCTACAAGGGGACGCGGACCGCGCCGAAGACGACGCCGGCGCCCGCGCCGGCCCCGCGCCAGATCGGTGCGGGCGAGAAGCCGCAGGTGCTCGTCGACGCCGCCGGCACCGCCCACGTCGTCTGGAACGAGCGTCGCGGCGACGACGCCGACGCGATCCACTACTGCCGGCTCAAGCGCGGGGCGACGGTCTGCGACGCCCAGGCGACGCTCGTCCCGAACGGCCCCGGCGACGGCCGCGAGAGCCCGCTCTTCAACTCCGAGATCGGGACGCCGCGCATCTTCGCCCTCGGCGACCAGATCGCGATCGTCACGCACCGCTACCCGAACCCGGTGCTCGCGCCGAACGGGCAGATCGAGGAGCGCAACACCTGGCTCTTCGTGTCCAACGACGGCGGCGAGACCTTCTCGCCCGGCGTCCTGGCGGGCACGAACGAGGACACCGGCGACCCGACCGTCTTCGGGCCCCCGGACTCCCCGCGCATCGGCCTGATCTCCGACACCCAGACCGGCGGGCCGTTCTTCCAGGAGATCAGCGGCGCCCGCTACGAGACGCGCCAGGCCGACCTCGGCGACGACGGCGTGTCGACCAGCCTCGCCCCGATCGGCGCGAGCGTGATGATGGCCACCGGCGACCTGAAGGACACGGTCCACCTGCGGCAGTGGTCGGGGAACGGCGAGATCTCGGACCCCGCGACGTGGTCGGAGACCACGACCCCGGGCGTCGACCCGCGGCTCGTCGGCGGACCGAAGGGGCTCTTCCTGATGAGTCGCCCGCCCGCGGGCCAGGACCGCCGGTACACGATCCGCCCGGTCGCGCCGGGTGGGGCCGTCGGGGCAGCGGTGCAGCTCCCCGACACCCAGAACGCCTCGCAGCGCGACCTCTTCCAGGACGCCGCCGGTCGCCTGCACGCCTCGTACGTCGTCTCCGACCAGGACGGCAAGGACCAGCTCAAGCAGATCACCTCCGGCGACGGGAAGACGTGGTCGGCGGCGCAGCTCGTGCAGCAGGCCACGGGGGACCAGCGGATCCTCGACACCGACCTCGCCAGCGCCGCGGACGGCGGCGGCTTCCTCATCAGCCAGCAGGCCGCGACGCCCGGGCAGGAGGGCCCGATCCTCGCGTCGATCGTCGGCACCCGGTCGCCGACCGGCAAGCTCGGCCTCGGCGGCGAGCCCGGCGTCCCGCAGGACCCGGACGTCATCGACACCTGCCAGAAGCTGTCGTTCGACGCGGTCGACATCCAGGCGACCGAGGGCTGCCTGCTCGGCGGTCCGTCGCGCAACCTGAAGGTCTCGGAGGGCACCGTCCGGCTCAACGGCCTGGACATCGTCCCGAACGCCGGCGTGAAGGTCGTCTTCGACACGAAGGCCAAGACGATCAACACCACCGGGACCGTCCGCGTGGTCGCCCGCGCCCCGGGGATCCCCGACATCACGCTCTACAAGGGCGAGCTCCACATCGACCTGAAGCTCGAGGCGAAGGACCTCCTCGCCGACGACCCGTCGTCGCCGTGCAAGGGCAAGCGCCTGGCGTCGCTGACCGGCGACCTCGACCTGCTCGGGTTCCCGATCAAGGGCGGCGTGCAGGTGTTCCTCACCCAGGACGCCGCGTGCATCCCCCTGAACCTCGAGCTGCCCAAGGCGTTCGGCGGCGTCCGCGGATCGGCGGTCCTGCGCTCCACGAACGCCGGGGGGCTGAAGCTCGACACGCTCCACATCGGGGTCGACCGCGCGTTCATCGGGCCGCTGCTCGTCGAGAACCTGGCCGTCGACTACACGGCCGCCGGCGACCGGTGGGAGGGCAGGGCGAAGCTCGGGGTGCCCCCGCAGCCGGGCGGCCTGGCGCTCGACGCGCGCGTCGTCTTCGAGGGCGGGCGCTTCAAGGAGGGCTCGATCCAGGTGACGCTGCCGTACCCGGGCGTCCCGCTCGGACCGTGGCCGGCGTACCTGTCGAAGGCCGGCGGCGAGTTCGGCATCGACCCCGTGAAGATCGGGCTGAACGCGTCCGTCGGGATCATCCAGGCGCCGCCGTCGAAGTACGTCTTCCGCGTCGACGGGCAGTTCAAGGTCACGTTCTCCGACCCCGTGGTCTTCGAGCTCCACGGCCAGGGGTACCTCTACGACTTCCAGATCGCGAAGCTCAACTTCCTGCTGAACACCGACGGGTTCGTGAAGCTCGACGGCTCGATCGGCATCGACCTGGTCGGCGCGTCGGTCAAGGCCGGCGTGAACCTCTTCGTCGACGTCCCGTCGAAGACGTTCTCCGCGAAGGTGCAGGGCGAGGGCTGCGTGGCCGGGCTCTGCATCTTCAAGGCCGGGGCCGTGATCTCGAGCAAGGGCCTCGGGATCTGCGTGAGCGACCTCGTCGACCACGGCGCCGGGTACCGCTGGGGCGACCCGATCACGAAGGTCAAGATCGACCTGTTCTCGTGCTTCATGTCCGACTACGAGGTCGCGGCGCCGCCCGGGAAGGCCCGGGCGGCCGGGGGCGACGCCGCCACGACCCGTGCGGCACCGCCAGGGGGCGCGGAGTTCGCGATCCCGAAGGGCACGACCGTCGAGAACGTGCGCGTCCAGGGTGTCGGGGGTGCGCAGACGAAGGTCGCGCTGATCTCGCCCGCCGGCACGCGCATCGAGCCGGAGACCGCCCCGAAGGCGCCGCCGGGCACGAAGATCTACGCGGCGTACCCCGAGGGCGGGACGGACGGCTTCGTCGGCCTGAAGGACCCCGCACCGGGCGTCTGGCAGGTCGTCCCGCTCGACGGGCAGCCCGCGGTCGCGCAGCTCGCGCAGTCGCACGCCGTTCCGCCGCCGCGCGTCACCGCGAAGGTCGGCGGCAAGGCGCGGAAGCGGACGCTCGCCTACCGCGCGACCACCGGCGCCGGGCTGCAGACGACGTTCGTCGAGTCCGGGCCGATGGGCTCGCGGCGACTCGGCGTCGCGAAGGGCGGCAAGGGCACGCTGCGGTTCTCGCCCGCGCCCGGGCCGTCCGGCACGCGGACGATCGACGCGGTCGTCGAGCGGTCTGGGATCCCGGTGCTGCGCACGACGGTCGCGCGGTACGAGGCGCCGAAGCTCGGCCGGCCCGGCCGGGTGCGCGGCGTGTCGCTGAAGCGCGGTCGCAGCACGTTGAAGATCCGCTGGAAGCGCGTCGACGGCGCCGCCCGCTACGCGGTGCGGGTCGACCTGCCCGACGGCCGCCGGATCCTGCGGCTCTCGAAGCCTGCGCGCCTGACGGTCACGAAGGTGCCGCGCAAGGGCCGCGTCACCGTGTCGGTGGTCGCCCGCGACGCCCGCGGGAAGGCCGGGAAGGCCGGGACGGGGACGTCGAAGAAGTAGACGGTCGGCCGGCGTTCGGTCGACCACCCGCGGCGTCGGCGTCGCCGGCCGCCGAGGGCGGGCGCGCCGACCGCCGTCAGCCCTGGCGCTGCGCCTTCTTCGCCTTCGGCCTCAACCGGATCGTGAGGTGGCGCCGGGAGACGTTCCCGGCGGCGTCCTTCGCCACCGACGCCAGGACGACGCGCAGGGTCCGGCCGCGCAGGAGCGTCGCGCGGTCGGCCGCCCGCAGGCGCAGGCTCACCGTCCGCAGGAGCTTCGCGCGGGTCAGCTGGAGGCGCTTGGTCCGCTGCTGCTTCGCGGTCTGAGGGCCGGTGCGGTAGCGGACCGTGAAGCGGCCGGCCTCGTCCGCGCCGATCCGCAGCCGCAGCACGCCCGACCGGGTGGAGGACCACGAGACCACCAGCGACGTCTTCGGGCCCTTCCGGTCGCGGACGGGGGTCCCGGGCGCGGGGGCGGGGACCGACGGGTCGGCGGGGCCGCCCTTCGGCGACGTGCCGGGGGCGGTCGGGACGCTCGTGCCGGGGGCGGTCGGCGTGGACCCCGGATCGGACGGCGTGGTGGGGGTCGTCGGCGTCGTCCCCGGATCGGAGGGCGTCGTCGGGGTGGTGGGCGTCGTGGTCGGCGGATCCTCCCGGAGCACCGACGAGGACGTGTCGACGCCGTCCTTCAGCTGGATCCAGCGGGCGACCGACGGGGTGCCCGCCGAGTCCCAGGCGAACAGCATGTACCAGCCCGGCCGCGCGACGTCGGTGCCGGACGGCGCGACGAGGTTGACGCCCTTTCCGGGGACCCGCGAGATCGCGAGGTCCGTGACGCCTCGGTTCATGTCGACCGAGTGGGTCTGGGCGGTCGGTGCGACGAGCGTCGCCTTCGTGATCGGCCGGCCGGCGACCTCGGAGACCCCGACGCCGAACGCCCCGCGCCAGCTCACGGCCGACGGGATCGACGAGACGACCGGTCGTGGCGCGAGCTGGTCGCCGTCGAAGAGGTACGCCGGCTCGTAGATCTCGCCCTGGTCCTGCGGCCTGCCGGCCGGGGCGGCGCCCTGGTGCTTCTGGTCGTCGAAGCCCCAGTAGTCGTCGCCGGCGGAGAGGATGCGGCCGTCGGGCAGCAGCGTCGCGGTGGAGTGGTAGCCGCGGAACTTCGCCTGCGCCGGGCCGAGGCGCCACGAGGTCTGCCCCGGCGTCCACGTCTCGACCGCCTTCAGTCGCTGGTCGAGCGGGTCCTTCACGGTCCTCGACGCCGCGTTGTTGCCCGCGCCGCCGTCGGTCCCGTCGTAGCCGTAGGCGCCACCCACGTAGGTGAACCCGCCGTCGGGCATGCTCACGAGCGTCCCGTAGTCCCGCGGGACGTTCAGCGGGGGCGTGCCGCCGGCCGCGTTCTTCCGCCACTTCAGGTCGTTCGAGGTGAAGTCGAGCGTCTCGGTCGAGGTCGTCGCCGGCTGGAAGACCGGGTTCGGGTCCTGCGGGTCGTACTGCTCCCCGTAGCCCCCCATGAAGAACATGGTGCTGGTGCCCGGGACGAGCGCGGCGCTGCCGCCGATGCGGGTCGAGTTCGTGTAGACGTCGCCGCCGTCGGTGCCCGTGATGTTCGTCCACGCCGAGCCGGGCATGGTGCCCGGCTTCGAGAGCGCCGCCGGGTCCAGCAGTCGCGTCGCGTCGGTCAGCTGGTCGACGAACGCGACCTTGCCGCCCGGGAGCACCTGCATCTGCGGGTAGAAGCCGCGGACCTCGTGCAACCCGGCGAGCGGCTCGGACATCGTGCCCCTGGCGCCGCGCGTCGCTCCGGGGGTGAAGACGGAGAGCTGGGTGTTGTGGTCGCCGTTCCCGACCTCGTCGTAGCCGGCGGAGACGACCTGGCGGCCGTCGGGCAGCTCGATCTGGGTCGGGTACCAACGACCGTGGGCCATCCGCGGCTGCGTCGTCCACTTCTCGGTCCACGGGTCGAACGTGTAGGTGCCGGAGAACCCGCCGTAGTCGGGGTGACCCTTGCCGTACGCCGGGTAGAACAGGTTGCCGCCGGCGACGAACAGCTCGCCGGTGGGCAGGAACGACTGGCCCGAGCAGAAGAGCGGCGCGGGCGCCAGGTCGTCCTCCTGGCCGTCGCCGTCGTAGTCGATCGTCTCGGTCGGCGGCGCGATCTCCGTCGTCTTCCCGGTGGCCGGGTCCCACAGGTAGAACGGCGCGCTGTTGACGCGCAGCCCGGTCGTGGGGTCGAGGGCCGCACGGCCCCACAGCGCGACCTTGCCGGTCGGCAGCAGCGCGGTGTTGATCGCCCACGTCGGGAGGTCGACGCGCCTGCTCGACCAGCGCCCGACCTGGTCGGGCGACCCGGCAGCCGCGCTCATCGACGCCGCGGCCTTGCGCGCCCGCCGGGCGATGCGGGCCTTCTCGGCGGCCGGCTCCGCCGCCCAGGCGCGCAGCGACCGGCGCTCGGTCGCGTGCTCCGCGGCGTGGTCGGCACCGAGGTTCTCGGTCTCGAGGCGCCGGAGCTGCCGCTCGGTCCCGGACACCGGTGCGACGTCCCCGGTCGTGCGGTCGGCGTCGGCGGATCGAGCGGCGTCGGACCGGGAGCCCGGCGTCTGCGACGTCAGCGGAGCGGGAGCCTCGTGCGCGCCACCGTGGGCGCCCGCCGTGGTCGGCACGACGAGGACCGACACCGGGAGCAGCGTGGCGACCGCCAGCCGCCGGGCGGCACCAGGACGGGGGGGTGAGGATGAGCGGGACGCGACTCCTGAAGCGAGACCGGGGCCTGCGGAGACGCGTCGCCCGGGACGGCGAGCACGCATCGACCCACACCACCAGGTCCCGCGACGCCCCGCCATCCACCGAACGCCCGGTTCGGGGGACGACCGCGCGGCTCCCCCGTTCAGGGGACCGCGACCTGCCCCGGGGCGGCGCGACGGCGATCGCCCCGGAGGCCGGACGCCGGTCCGTCGGTCGCGGCGCCGGCGGACCGCCCGGGCCGCCGACGTCGCCGTTGGTAGCGTCGCGCCATGGCCCTGGTGCTCCCGGACACGACGTGGATCGAGCGGGGGGCGCGTCGCCGTGCCGGAGCGGAGGCGGTCGCCCTGGGCCGGTCGCGGGCGCTCGTCGTCACGGACGCGTTCATCGCGTCGTCGGGCGTCGCGGGCGAGGTCGGGGACGGGCTCCTGGACGCCGGGCTCGCGGTGGCGGTCTTCGACGGCGTCGAGCCCGACCCCACCGACGCGGCCGTCGACGAGGGCCGCGCGGCGCTGAACGCCCACGAGGCCGACGTCGTCGTGGCGGTCGGCGGCGGCAGCGCGCTGGACGCGGCCAAGATGATCGCCGCACGGGGCGCGAACCCCGGCCCGCTGCGGCAGTACATGGGTTACCAGCAGCTCGCCGGCGCGGGCCTCCCGGTGATCGCGATCCCGACGACCGCCGGCACCGGGGCCGAGGCGACCCGCGTCGTGGTCATCACCGACACCTCGACCGACACGAAGCTCATGCTGCTCGACGACCGGCTCTGCCCGACGGTGGCACTGGTCGACGTCGAGCTCAGCGCCACGATGCCGCGCCCGCTCACCGCGCACGTCGGCGTCGACACGCTGACCCACGGCATCGAGGCGTACGTCTCGGCGAAGGCCACGGCGGAGACCGATCCGCTCGCGCTGGCCTGCGTGCGGCGGTGCGGCGAGCACCTCGAGGCCGCGTGGCGGGACGGGAGCGACCTCGAGGCCCGCGCCGGCATGGCGCGCGCGGCGTACGAGGGTGGCGCGGCGTTCGCCAACGCGTCGGTCTGCCTGGTGCACGGGATGAGCCGGCCGCTGGGTGCGGTGTTCCACGTGCCGCACGGCCTGTCGAACGCGGTGCTGCTGCCGGCGGTCACGGCGTTCTCGCTCCCGGGCGCGCCGGGGCGGTACGCGGAGGTCGCGCGGACGCTCGGGCTCGCGGGCGGCGGGGCCTCGGACGGTGGCCCCACGTCCGACGAGGAGGCCGGCCGCGCGCTCCTCCGCGGCCTGGGCGAGCTGAACGAGCGCCTCGAGGTCCCGCGGCTGCGCGACCTGCCGGGCGTCACGCGCGAGGCGTTCGACGCGGCGCTGCCGAAGATGGCCTCCGACGCCCTGGACTCCGGCAGCCCCGATCGCAACCCGGTCGTCCCGACCGCGGCGCAGATCGAGGACCTCTACCGGGCGGCCTGGTGAGCGACGAGGGCGTCGTCGTCGGCGAGGACGGGCTCGCGCGGCCGGTCTGGGCGTCGCGCGATCCGCTGCTGCGCGACTACTACGACACCGAGTGGGGCATGCCGGTCCGCGACGAGCGGGGGATGTTCGAGCGGATCAGCCTCGAGGCGTTCCAGTCCGGCCTCTCGTGGGCGACGATCCTGCGCAAGCGCCCGGCGTTCCGCGAGGCGTTCCGGGGCTTCGACCCCGACGTCGTGGCCGGCTTCGACGCGGACGACGTCGCGCGGCTGATGGCCGACGCCGGCATCGTCCGCAACCGCCGCAAGATCAACGCGACGATCGGCAACGCGCGCGCCACGGTGGCGCTGCGCGACGACGGTGGACTGGTCGATCTCGTCTGGTCGTTCCGCCCGCCCACGACGCCCGAGCCCGTGACGTTCGCGGACGTCCCGACGGTGTCGGACGAATCGAAGGCGCTCGCGAAGGAGCTGCGCCGCCGGGGCTTCGCGCACGTGGGCCCGACGACGATGTTCGCGCTCATGGAGGCTATCGGCGTCGTCGACACGCACCTCGTCGGCAGCCACCGGCGAGGGACCTCCGGGGTCTGGTGCTGAGCGTCGCCGACCCGGGCGGGCGTCAGCGCATGTTGCCGATGATCGAGCTGCGGGACTCCTGCATCTTCTTGAGGTAGTTCGTCATGTTGTCGAACGCCTCGTTGCGCTTGTTCGCCAGCGACTGCAGGCGCAGCATGTCCATCTGCTGACTGTTCGAGGCGCTGTCGACCTGGCTCTTCACCGTCGTGCTCGCCCCGATGATGCTCCCGCGGGTCGACGTGTCGGGGATCGGGGTGAGGCCCGCGGCGGTCGCCTCCGTCGCGAGCGCCTGCCGCATGGTCGCGAGCGTCGCGGCGTCCGTCGTCGTCGCGGTCGATCGCTCGGCGTCCGCCCCGGCCGGGAAGAGCGCCTCGAACGCGGTGAGCCGCTTCAGGACCGCCTGGAGCTTCGCGACGCGGGCGTTGCGGTCCTGGACCTCCTGGATCTTCGTCTGGAGCTGCTGGTCGAGCAGCTTCGCCCGCTCCCCCTGGATCATCATCATGGCGGTCTCGAGGTCCATCGACTGGATGGTGCTGGCGTTCAGGCCGCTGGAGCTCGAGATCTGCGCGGTCCTGGGGGCGGAGCCCGTCCGGCCCAGCCGTCGCTGCTTCCGGACCAGGCGCGCGCGCTCGGCCCGCAGCGCCCGGCGCTCCTTCTTCAGCAGCGCGGCGGTGGCGAGCGCACCGGGCGTCTGCACGTGCCCCCGCGACAGGCGCAGGGCGTCGTACACGCCGTAGGTGGAGTCGCCCGACGCGGTGATCGTCCACGCGCCGGAGAGCCCCGTCTGCGGGGTGCCGTCGAAGACCGCCGTGCGGACGCTCTCGCGCGTGACGGCGCCGGTCCGCGCGGAGCGGTCGACGGCCCGCAGGAGCGCGGTCATGCCGTTGTGCGCGAACACGGTGAACGCGGCGGGGCGGCGGCCGAGGCCGTGCGTGCGCCCCGGCCGCGGGTCGGCGTGCGCCGCCGGTGCGGTCACGCGCATCGCGGACTGGGCGGGGCCCAGGTCCCGCGCGAAGGCGTCGTTCGCGAGGGCCTCGCCGCCGAAGATCCGCGTGCCCGGTGACGCGCGGTGCACGGCCCGCAGCACCTTTGCCGCCCCGCTCGACGGCGAGCCGCCGTAGACCATCGCCGTCGGCCGCTGCGCCCGGACCGCGGCGACGAGGGCCTCCAGGCCACCGCCGTCGGGGGTCACCACGAGCCGGCCGGTCGTCCGGACGCCGTTCCGCGCACCCGCCTCGGCGAAGGCCGAGGTCAGACCGCGGCCGTAGAGCCCGTCGTCGTCGACGAGCAGGACGTCGCCCGTGACGCCCTCAGCCTTCGCGTAGGACACCAGGGCGGTGCCCTGCCGGGCGTCGTCGGGCAGCGGCCGGAAGAACGTGCGCACGCCCGTCGGCTGCAGCTCGGCGGCGCGTGCGTCCGACGTGAGGCTCGTCGCGGTGCTGACCGGGGAGAGCTGCGCCAGCCCGGCGCGGTTGACGATCGGCATCGACAGCGCCGTGGCCTCGGAGTTTCCCTCGCCGACGTAGGCGATCGCCGTGGGGTCCGCCGCGGCGCGCTCCGCGTTGGCGACGACCTTGGCGGGATCGAAGCGGTCGCCGGTGGCGTCGTCGAGCCAGACGAGCTTGATCCGCCGACCGCCGGCCGTCCCGCCCCGGGCCGCCGTCGCGACCCGCAGACCGCGGGCGATCAGGGCGGCCGACGGCGCGGCCTTCCCCTGGCGCGGCAGGCTGACGTAGACGCGGGACACCGGCGCGTCGGACGTCGTTGACGGCGACCCCGACGCGGCGGGGCTCGCCGCGCCGGCCGCCGTGGTGAGGAGCGCGGCGCACAGGCCCGCCCCGATCGTCGTCGCGGCCACGCGGGCGCGGGCGGTGGAGACCATGAGGAACCCATCGCCATCCCGACGCGGCGGCACGAGGAAGCTCCGACGTTCGTCCAGCCGCGAGGTCGTCCCCGCGGCGGTCGAGGCCTTCGCAGTCAGTCCTCCTCGGCCACCAGCCGCTGTGACTTCGCCCGCATCTTCGCGCTGCGCACCGCGGCCCGGAGCGCGTCGATGTCGTAGACGCCGTGGTGCCGCCGCCCGTTGATGAAGAACGACGGGGTGCCGGAGACGCCGGACTCGTCGGCGCCGTCGACGTCGCGCTCGACCCGCTTGAGGTGCCGGCGCTCGCGGAGGTCGTGCGTGAACCGCTCGACGTCGAGGTCCAGGGCGCGGGCGTGGCCGATCAGCTCCTTCGGCGTCAGCTCGTCCTGGTGCTCGTACAGGCGGTCGTGCATCTCCCAGAACATGCCCTGCGCTGCCGCCGCCTCCGACGCCTCGGCGGCCATCTGGGCGTGCGGGTGGACGTCGGCGAGCGGCAGGTGGCGGAACACGTACCGCAGGTGGTCGGTGCCGGCGTTCTTCATCAGCTCGCGGATCGTGGGCTCCGCGCGACCGCAGAACGGGCACTCGAAGTCCGCGTACTCGACGACCGTGACGAGCGCGTCCGGGTCGCCGCGGACGTGGTCGCGCGTCGGGTCGACGTCGTCGGCCAGGTCGACCAGGGTCTCGGCGACCCGGCCCAGCTGCCGGGCGCGCATCCGCTGCGGCAGCCGCCGGGTGACCGCGAACGCGGCCCACGCCGTCAGCGGAGAGACGAGCGCCGACGCCAGGATCCCGACCTTCGCCTGGTCCAGCAGCTCGCCCTGGAACGCCAGGCTCGCGATCAGCAGCGAGACCGTGAACCCGACGCCCGCCGCCGCGCCGGCGCCGGTGAGGATCGGCCACGTGATCGCGGGCCGCGAGCCGCCGAACGCCCTGCGGCTGGCGAGGAACGACGCGCCGACGATGCCGACCGGCTTGCCGAAGACGTAGCCGAGGAAGATGCCGAGCGTCACCGACGAGCCGACCGCCGCGGACAGCAGGTCGCCGTCCAGCGCGATGCCGGCGTTGGCGAGCGCGAACAGCGGCACGATCACGTAGGTCGTCCACGGGTGCAGGCCGTGCTGGAGCCGCTCGTTCGGGGAGATCGCCGACGCGAGGCTGCGCTGGGCGGCCGTCGCGAGCTCCGGGGTCGGCTGCTCGCGGAACGACCGCGTGAGCTCGGTCGCGCGCTCCAGGTCGTCGCGGTTGGGCGGGTACGACGTCGTCACGAGGCCGATCGCGAGCCCGGAGATCACGGGGTCGACGCCGGACTGGAACATCGCCAGCCACATGCCGAACCCGACGCCGACCGCCAGCGGCGCGCGGCCCCGCGGCACGAAGCGCAGGGCGATCAGGACGACGAACAGCGCCACCGCGATCCCCAGCGCGACGAACGACACGTCCTCCGAGTAGAAGACGCCGATCACGGCGAGCGCGACGAGGTCGTCGACGACGACCATCGTCAGGAGGAACACGCGGACGCGCACCGCGGCGGCGGGCGTGACGATCGCCAGCGCCCCGAGCGCGAGGGCGGTGTCGGTCGACATCGCCGCACCCCAGCCCGACGCCCCTTCGCCTCCGGCGTTGAAGAGCAGGAAGATCCCGACGGTGCAGGCCATCCCGCCGAGCGCGGCCATCACCGGGATCGTCAGCCGTGTGCGCTCGCGGAGCTCGCCCTGGTCGAGCTCGCGCTTGGCCTCCAGGCCGACCACGAGGAAGAACAGCGCCATCAGGCCCTCGTTCACCCAGCCGCGCAGGTCGGAGTGCAGCGCGTGGTCGCCGAGCGAGATCGAGAGGTCGGTCTCCCAGACGTGCTCGTAGGAGTCCGGCCACGGCGAGTTCGCCCAGAGCATCGCGGCGACCGCGGCGAGGACGAGGACGACGGCGCCGCCGGTCTCGGCGCTCAGGAAGTTCCGGACCGGCGCGGCGAGGTTCCGCGCCCACGCGGTGCGCTGCGGCGGGGACGGATCGGCTGATGGTCGGGGGTCCAGGCGCACCCCTCGAGGATATGCGGCGGCCGGCGGCGTCCCGGCGCGACGGGCGGATGAAGCGCCGTCCGCGACGGCGCCCGGATGGAGGGCCGGGTCGGGCGTCGGCCGGGGCGTCGGCGGGCGACGGGTCGATCGACCGGACGCGCGGTCCCCGCGGACGGGCCGCTCCGACCTGCCACGGTTGTGGGAAGGCCCCGCCCGCCCTACAGTCGGCACCCCACCCGGAGGACCTGGACCATGTCGCCCATCACCCGCGGCTTCCGCGGCCGCCGCCCGGACGTCGACCCGTCCCGCATCCCGCCGGGCCAGCACCACGAGCGGGGCTTCCCGGTGCTGACCGCCGGGCCGACGCCGAAGGTCGACACCGCGACCTGGACGTTCACGATCGGCGGTCGCGTCGACACCGACGCCGTCTTCACCTGGCAGGACCTGATGGCGCTGCCGCAGGAGACGTTCACGGTCGACATCCACTGCGTGACGACGTGGACGAAGCTCGACACCGGGTGGACCGGCGTGTCGCTCGACCGGCTCTTCGAGGGCATCGCGCCGCGCTCGGAGCACGTGACGATCCACGCCTACGGCGGGTACACGACGAACCTCCCGCTCGCCGACCTGACCGACGGCAAGGCGTGGGTCGTCCACACCTACGACGGCGAGCCGCTCGCGCCCGAGCACGGCGGTCCCGCCCGCCTGCTCGTCCCGCACCTGTACTTCTGGAAGAGCGCCAAGTGGGTGCGCGGCCTGACGTTCACGCCGTCCGAGGAGCCCGGCTTCTGGGAGGAGAACGGGTACCACCGCCGCGGGGACCCGTGGCGCGAGCAGCGGTACTGGAGCGACTGATCAGCACCCCCGACCCCGGCGTCCCCCTGCCGGACCCCCAGACCCCGGCCGAGCACGAGGGCACCTCCGACGCCGTCGCACCCGGCCGCGCGCCGCTCGACTGGCGGATCGTCACCGTGATCGAGACCGTCCGCGAGACGCCGCGCACGACGACGCTCGTGCTCGACGCGCCCGGCTGGCCCGGCCACCGCGCCGGCCAGCACGTCGACCTGCGGCTGACCGCCGAGGACGGCTACCAGGCGCAGCGCTCGTACTCGATCGCGTCCGCGCCCGAGGAGGAGGTCCTGCGGATCACCGTCGACCGGCTCGAGGACGGGGAGGTCTCGCCGTTCCTGACCGACGACGTCCTCTCGGGCGACGAGCTCGAGCTGCGCGGCCCGATCGGCGGGCCGTTCACGTGGTCGGTCGACGACGGCGGCCCGCTGCTGCTGCTCGCCGGCGGCTCGGGGATCGTGCCGCTGATGGCGATGCTCCGCCACCGCGCGGCCCAGGGCTCCGAGGTCCCGGCGCGCCTCCTGCACTCGGTCCGGACCCCGCGGGAGGCGGCGTTCCGGACCGAGCTCCTCGGGCTCTCGGGGCCGTCGGCCGTCGGCCCGGGGACGTCGACGCTCGACGTCCGTTGGACGCTGACGCGAATGACCCCGCCCGGCTGGGACGGCTTCACCGGCCGGATCGACGACGCGATGCTCGAGGCGTTCGAGACCACCTGGTCGCCGGGGTCGGCGGGGTTCGGGGGCGACGCCATCGGCGGTCCCGCGGGCACCGCGTCCGGAGGCACGGCTTCCACCGGGCCCGGGTCCGCGCACACGACGCACGAGCCCGCCGCGAGGGTCTTCGTCTGCGGTCCGACGGGCTTCGTCGAGGCGGCCGCCGACCTGCTCGTGCAGCGCGGCCACGACCCCGCCGCGATCCACGCGGAGCGGTTCGGGCCGAGCTGACGGTCGACCCGGCGCCCGGCACCCCGCCCGGCCCCGCGGGCCCGGTTGACACACGGCGTAATGTCGGATCCGCAGATGAGCGCCGCCCAGTCCCCGCCCCGTCGTCCCGCGATCGTCGTCGTCGACGACGAACCCGCCGTCCTCGCCGCCGTCTCCCGCGACCTGCGGCGCGGGTTCGGGGAGCGCTTCCGCATCGTCCGGGCCGGTTCAGGTCCCGAGGCGCTGCAGCTGATCCGCGACCTCCGCACGCGCGGCGACCAGGTCGCGCTGCTCGTCGCCGACCAGCGGATGCCCGGGATGTCGGGGACCGAGTACCTCGTCGAGGCCCGCAAGCTCGTGCCCGACGCCAAGCGCGTCCTCCTGACCGCCTACGCCGACACCGAGGCCGCGATCTCGGCGATCAACGAGGTCGCCCTCGACTACTACCTCCTGAAGCCGTGGGACCCGCCGGAGGAGCAGCTGTTCCCCGTCGTCGAGGACCTCCTGACGACGTGGGAGTCCGGCGCCGCGCTCGAGCAGGGCGGCGTCCGCGTCATCGGCCACCGCTTCTCGAAGGCGTCGCACGACCTGCGCGACTTCCTCGCCCGCAACCGCGTCCCGGCGCGCTGGCTCGACGTCGAGCGCGACTCCGAGGCCCGCGAGCTCCTCGAGGTCATCGGCGCGTCGCAGGACTGCCTGCCCGTCGCGCTGCTCGAGGACGGCGGCGTGATGGAGAAGCCGACGATCCTCGAGCTCGCCGAGCGCCTCGGCGTCTCCAGCGCGCCGACCGAGGACCACTACGACCTCGTGATCGTCGGCGGCGGACCGGCGGGCCTCGCGGCCGCGGTCTACGGCGCGTCGGAGGGCCTGAAGACCGTGCTCGTCGAGCGCGAGGCCCCGGGCGGCCAGGCCGGGCAGTCGTCGAGGATCGAGAACTACCTCGGCTTCCCCGCCGGGCTCTCGGGCTCCGACCTCGCGCGCCGCGGCACCGACCAGGCGCGCCGGCTGGGCGCCGAGCTCCTGACGGTCTCCGACGCCGTCGCGCTGCGGGTCGAGGGCGCCGGCCGGTTCCTCGAGCTCGGCAGCGGCGCAACGCTGTCGGCGACCTGCGTGGTCGTCGCGTCGGGCGTCTCCTACCGGCAGCTCGACGCGCCCGGGTTCGCCGAGCACACCGGCGCGGGCATCTACTACGGCGCCGCGCTGACCGAGGCCCGCGCGTGCTCGAACCAGCACGTCGTCGTCATCGGCGGCGCGAACTCCGCCGGGCAGGCCGCGGTCCATTTCTCGGGCTACGCGCGGCAGGTGACCATGCTGGTCCGCGGCCCGAACCTCGAGCGGTCGATGTCCCACTACCTCATCGAGCAGCTCGCGGCCCTGCCGAACGTCGAGGTCCGCACCTGCACGTCGGTGGTCTCGGCCGAGGGCGAGGACGGGCACCTGGCGCGGCTGACGGTGCGGACGACGCCGAACGGGACGAGCGGGCCGGCGGGCGGGCCTCCGGCCGAGCCCGTGGCGGTCGGAGCGGACGGCGCGGCGTCGGCCTCGGCCGACCCCGTCGGCGGCGGGCCGGACGTCGGCGCCGAGGATGGGACGGCGACCGGGGGCGGCGGGACCGCGACGGTGATCGAGGAGACGATGGACGTCGACGCGTGCTTCGTCTTCATCGGCGCGCAGCCGCGGACGGACTGGCTCGACGGGGTCGTGGCGCGGGACGAGCGCGGGTTCATCCTCGCGGGCGCCGACGCGCAGGAGGCCGGCTGGTCGCTCAGCCGCGACCCGTACCTGCTCGAGTCGAGCGTCCCGGGCGTGTTCGTCGCCGGCGACGTGCGGGCGCGGTCGATCAAGCGGGTGGCGAGCGCCGTGGGCGAGGGGTCGATGTCGGTGTCGCTGGTGCACCAGTACCTGGCGGAGGGATGACGATGGACGACGAGAGCACCACCGAGCGGTGGACGGCCTACGGGGGGCGGATCCGGGTCGACGGGTCGTCGTCCGCCCCGGCGGCCGAGGGTGCCGCCGGTGCGACGGACACGGCGGGGGGCTCGGGCGCGACCGACGTCGCCGGCGGTGGGACCGCGGGCGCGGTGGCGAGCACCGGCGCGACCGGTGCCCTCGCGGGAGCGTCGGGCCTCGTCGTTCCGGGCGCGACGGACGGCGACGACGAGGCCCCGGTCCCGGCCGGGAATCCCGGTGCGCAGGACACGAGCGTCCCGAAGTGGACGATGCCCGGCGCGACCGACGGCCCCGTGCCGCCGGTGACGCTGGAGGAGCTCCGCACGATCGACCTCTTCGACGACCTCGACGACGAGCAGCTCGGCGAGTTCCTCGCGGTCGCGAAGGTCCGGGAGGCTCCGGCGGGCGAGCGGCTCGCGGAGCCCGACGGCGTCCCCCTCGGCGTGCAGCTGCTGCTCGAGGGCACGGCCAAGTCGTTCCGCGTCGACGCCGACGTCACCGAGCCGGTCGGCAAGCAGCGCGCCCCGACCTGGATGGGCGCGATCGCCGTCCTCTCCGACGCACCCGTAGGCGTGCGCATGGTCGCCGAGACCCGGTGCCGGATCGCCCTGATCCACGGCGAGAAGTTCCGCAAGCTCGCGTTCCGTCACCGGGAGGTCCACCGCCGCGTGATGCAGGCGGTCGCGCCGGTGATGAGCCGGATCTCCGCGATCGAGCAGGACCGCGAGCGCCTGGCGTCGCTCGGCACGATGGCCGCCGGGCTCGCGCACGAGCTGAACAACCCGGCCGCGGCCGCGCAGAGCACGTCGGCGCAGCTGGCGGACACCCTCGAGGTCATCACGGGCGCGTTCGGCGCGTTCGTCGAGGCCGGGGTCGAGCGCGAGCAGGCGGCGCAGCTGATCGCGCTGCACCGCGAGGTCTCGGAGGCCGCGGAGGGCCGGACCGCGCTCGACGGCCTCGACGCCGCCGACGCCGAGGACGCGATGCAGGATCTGCTCGAGGACCTCGACGTGCCCGAGCCGTGGGTGCTCGCGGAAGAGCTCGCGTCCGCCGGCGTCGAGGAGGAGTGGGTGCGCCGCGTGGCGGACCTCGCCGGGCCCGCCACGGGCGCGGCGCTGAAGTGGGTCGCGGCGTCGCTGTCGGCTCGCGGGCTCGTCGCCGAGCTGCAGGAGTCGACGCGGCGCATGTCGTCGCTCGTCGGCTCCGTCAAGTCCTACGCGTACCTCGACCGCGGGGACCTCGTCGAGGTCGACCTGCACGAGGGCCTCGAGACGACGCTCGCCGTCCTCGGCCACAAGCTGAAGGGCAAGGGCGTCGCCGTCGTCCGCGAGTACGACCGCAACCTCCCGAAGCTCACGATCCACGGGTCGGAGATGAACCAGGTCTGGACGAACCTGCTCCACAACGCGATCCAGGCGCTCGTGGCGCAGCACGCGGAGGAGCGCGAGTCCGGGGACGGCAACGGGCACCCCACGCGCCTGAAGACCGCGTTCGCCGCCGCAGCGGAGACCGCGAAGGCCGGCGGCCTGATCGGCACGATCACGATCCGGACCCGTCGCGAGGAGTCCTGCGCGGTGATCGAGATCGAGGACGACGGACCGGGCATCCCGCCCGAGATCCGCGACCGCATCTTCGACGCGTTCTTCACCACCAAGGAGGTCGGCGAAGGCACGGGCCTCGGCCTGGCGACCGTCCGGCGCATCGTCGCCGACCGCCACGGGGGCTCCCTGACGGTGTCGTCGTCGACGGACCCGCCGACCGGCACGACCTTCGCGGTGCGGCTGGCGATCCCGGAGGGGATGTAGGGGTCAGCGCACCGCGACCGCGAGGGTCGTCACGGCCCCGCGGGCGTAAGGGCACGTCGCCGACGGGAGGACGACCGCGCGCAGGCGTGCGCGGCCGTGGACGCCGCGGGGCAGCCGGGCGGCGGCGCGCCACCGGACGTCGGCGCCGACCGCGGCCGTCCCCACGGTCCGCCACGTGCCCCCGCGCCGGAGCTGCAGGCGGACCTTCGTGCCGGTGGGGTCGCCGGCCCGGCCGTCGAGGCGCCCCCGGACCGGGAACCGGCCACCGGTCGGGATCCGGCGCGTCGTCGCGGTCGCCGTGGTGGTCGCGCGGACGACGAGCGACGCGGTGACCCGCGCGGCGGCGTCGCCCCCGGGAGCGAACGCCTCGGTCACCGCCGGGTGCCGCGGCACGTCGAGCTCGAGGTCCTGCGAGCCCTTCGCGACCGCCAGCGCGAACGACGCCCGGCCCGGTCCGGTGGTCGTCCGGGGCGTCGGGAACGCGGGCGCCGGGACCCGCGCGGCGGTGCGCACGAAGCCGAGGACCAGGCCGTCGTCGGCCGGGGTGCCGGCCGGGTCGCGCACCGTCGCGAGGAACGTCACGGTCCGCGCCGCGTCACGGGCGTCGACGGTGATCGTCGGTCCGGCGGTGCCGTCCCAGCGGGTGTCGGTGAGGGCGTAGCCGGTGCGGTCGGGGATCGTGGCCGCGGGCGGGGCGACCGCGCCGGCGCGGACCGCCGGGGCAGCCGCGGCCGGGGTGGCGCGGGCCGCGGCCGGGCGGACCGCAGGGGCAGCCGCGGCCGGGGTGGCGGGGGCGGCGGCCGGGCGGACCGCAGGGATGGCCGGGACGGTCGGGGCCGCGCCGACCGCCGGGGCCGCGCCGACCGCCGGAGGCGCCACGACCGGCGTCGCCAGGAGTGCGACTCCGGCAGGGAGGGCGAGTCGGAGGCGAGGACGCACCGGGCGATCATGCCGGTCCGCAGGAACGCACGCCAGGTGGACGGTGCGGCGTGGGCCGGCGTTCGTTCCTGCGCCGTGGGCGCAGGAACGAACGCCACCCCGACCGCCCGGGCCGGCCGGCACGCGTTCCTGCGTTCCGGAACCTCGCGCGACCGCGGTCGCGATCGCGCGGGCCCAGGCCGGCAGGCGCGGCGCGGG
>NZ_KI912613.1:1650096-1651151 GCF_000519325.1 Patulibacter minatonensis DSM 18081
GGACGCACCGGGCGATCATGCCGGTCCGCAGGAACGCACGCCAGGTGGACGGTGCGGCGTGGGCCGGCGTTCGTTCCTGCGCCGTGGGCGCAGGAACGAACGCCACGCGGGTGCGAGCGGCGAGCCGGCGCGCCTTCCTGCGCTGTGGGCGCAGGAACGAACGCCGGACCCCCCCGACAGCGGCCGAGGTGGCGCGCATTCCTGCGCTGCGACGCACATCGACCCGCCACCTCGCCGAGGCAGCGCGCCCTCCCCGGCCGGACGCGGATGCGGGCCGCCCCGCGCCCGCCTTCGCATCCACGCGCTCGCGTGGGATCCTCGTCCGACCGTCGCGCGGCCCGCCCGGTCGCGTGGTCCTCCCCGCCCCGGAGCCCGTCGCCATGGCCGCCTGCACGCACCTCGACCACGTCAAGATCACCGCGCTGCCCGAGGAGGTCCCCGGGTGCGAGGACTGCCTCGAGGTCGGAGGCGTCTGGTTGCACCTGCGGATCTGCCTCGAGTGCGGGCACGTCGGCTGCTGCGACGACTCGCCCGGGCAGCACGCGACGAAGCACGCGGGCGCCGCCGAGCACCCGATCATCCGGTCGATCGAGCCGGGGGAGGACTGGTCGTGGTGCTTCCTGGACCAGGCCGGCTTCCGCATCCCGCAGGTCACCGGCAGCCCCCGGATCCCGCCGTCGCCGATGGGCGGCTGACGCGGGACGCCCGACGGTCGCGGATCGGCACCGACTTCGTCACGGAACGCCGTCGCGCGCCGGTCCGCCGGTCCTCCGGGCTACGGTCCAGGGGTGCACGACGCGCTCGCCCAGCTCGCCACGGTCTTCGCCGACCCGGGCGCGTCCGACGCCGCGAAGGTCCTCGATCGGTTGCGGAAGCGCTGGAAGACGTTCGACGCCGACGAGCGCGCGGCGCTCGCGCCGCTGGCGAAGCTTGCCGCCGACCGCGTGGCGGCGGCCGAGGCCGCGGCGCGACCGTCGCTGTTCGACCTGGCGCCCGCGGAGCCCGCGCCGCAGGCCGCCGCCGTCGAGCCGCCGGCCGTCGTGCCCGCTCCTGCG
>NZ_KI912613.1:1651251-1945989 GCF_000519325.1 Patulibacter minatonensis DSM 18081
GCGCGCGACGCGGAGCGACCCGCCCCGCCGTCCCCCGCCGTCGACGCCCGACCGGCCGCGGCGCCGCCCGCCCCCGCGCTGCCCGTCCCCACGCCGTCCGCCCCCACGCCGCCGTTGCCGCGCGCCCCCGCACCCGCCGCGTCGTCGCCCGACCACGACACCCTCTCGCCCGCCGAGGAGGCGTACCTCGCGTCGCTCGACGCCCTCGACGGGGACGACGCCGGGCCCGCGCGGTCCGGGGACGACGGGGCGTTCGACCCGGGCTCGTACGACGCGACCCCGAACTTCGACGATCCCGGCTCGTTCGACGACACGCCGGTCTTCGACGACCCGGGCGGGTTCGACAGCACGCCCGTGTTCGACGACCCCGGTGCGTTCGGTGACGCCCCCGGCGGCGGGCGGTCCTCGTTCTCCGCGACCGGCTCCGGGGCGTCCGCCTCCACCGGGTCCCGGTCCACCGCTTCCCCCGCCGGTCCGGCGCCCGACCGCGCTCCCCTCGATCACGTCGACCCGGACTCGCTGCTGCACCTGCTCGGGCTCGAGTCCTTCCGGCCCGGCCAGCGCGAGGCGGTCGAGGCCGCGCTGCACGGCCGCGACTCGCTGGTCGTCATGCCCACCGGCGGCGGCAAGAGCCTCTGCTACCAGCTGCCCGCGCTCGCCGGCGACGACCTGACGGTGGTCGTCTCGCCGCTGATCGCCCTGATGCGCGACCAGTGCGCGCGGCTGACCGACCTCGGCCACCCGGCGGTGATGCTCGCGTCGGGCGGCGACGGGGCGAGCAACCGGCAGGCGATCGACGAGGTCCGCGACGGCACGGCGAAGGTCTGCTTCGCGGCACCCGAGCGGTTCGCGTCCGGCGTGTTCCGGAACGCGCTCCGGACGAGGGCGATCGCGCTGTTCGTCGTCGACGAGGCGCACTGCGTCAGCGAGTGGGGGCACGACTTCCGGCCCGACTACCTGCGGCTCTCCGCCGTCATCGAGGAGCTCGGCCGGCCGCCCGTGATGGCGTGCACCGCCACCGCGACGCCGAAGGTCGCGGACGAGATCGTCTCCCGGCTCGAGCTGCGGACGGCGACCCGCGTGCGCTCCGGCTTCGACCGGCCGAACCTCTCCTTCGACGTGCTGCCGTTCGACGGCCAGGGGTCGGTGGCGAAGAAGAAGGCCACGCTCGTCGCGGGCGTGTCGGACCCGGCCAACCGTCCCGCGATCGTCTACTGCGGCACCCGCAAGAGCACCGAGGAGGTCTGCGACCTCCTGAACGCGACCGGCGTGACCGCCGTCGGGTACCACGCGGGCATGTCCGCGGACGTGCGGGCGAGCCGCCAGGACGCGTTCATGCGGGGGCAGGCCGAGGTCGTCGTCGCGACCAACGCGTTCGGGATGGGCGTCGACAAGGCCGACGTGCGGTCCGTCTGGCACTGGGCCCTGCCGTCGTCGCTCGAGGCGTACTACCAGGAGGCCGGCCGCGCCGGGCGCGACGGGGCGCTGTCCCGCGCGGTGCTGCTGGCGTCCAGGTCCGACCTCGGGCGGCTCGTCCGCTTCATCAACGAGGCGGAGGTCACGGTCGAGCAGGTCGGAGGGCTGGTCGGGCGCCTGCGCGCGCAGGCGGACCAGGACGGCGTGGTCGACGCCGACGCGGGGCAGGACCGCGACCGGATCGCGCTGGCGATCGCCGAGCGCGCGGGAGCGATCGAGCTGGCGCCGGGGCCGGGCGGCCGCCTCCGGGTCCGCGTCCATCCGGGCGGCCTGGACCACGGGCGCGTCGCCCAGATGTGCCGTGCGGCGAAGGACCGCCGCTGGCAGGCGTACCGCTCGATCGAGAAGTACGCGGCCGGCGACAACGAGGTCTGCCGGCGCCGGCAGCTGCTCGACCACTTCGGCGATCCCGAGGACGGCGCGCCGCTCGGCCGCTGCTGCGACGTCCACGACCCCGTCGACTGGCTGCCGCCGATCCAGGTCGCTTCGGGGCGCTCGCGCGGCGGGTCGAGTCAGGCGGAGGAGACCGGCCGCCCCGTCTCCGACGACGAGCTCGCGCCGCTGAAGGCCTGGCGCCGCGAGCGCGCGGACGGCAAGCCCGCCTACACGGTGGCGACGGACAAGACGCTGCGCGAGGTCGTCCGGCAGCAGCCGTCGACCCCGGACGAGCTCGGTGCGATCAGCGGCATCGGTCCGTCGTTCCTGCAGAAGCACGGCGACGCCCTGCTGGAGCTCCTGCGGGGCTGAATCACGTCGGGTTCCGGCGCTGGATCGCTTCGGCGATCGCCTTGATCCGTCGCAGTCGGGCGTCCCATCCCGACCCGACCAGCGCGAGCTGCGCGGTCGCGTCGGCCATGCGTCGCGGGTCCGCCTCGTACCGTCGCTCCCGGCCGACCGTGGTGCCGTGGACGAGCCCCACGCGGTCGAGGACCGCCAGGTGCTTCGCCACCGCCTGCCGGGTCACGGGCAGCTGCTCGCTGAGCGTCGTCGCCGTCCCGCCACCGTCGGCGAGCAGCAGGTCGAGCATGCGCCGCCGGGTCGGGTCCCCGATCGCGGACCACAGGTCGTCGTCGACCTCGTCGGCCACCCGGTCGACCGCGGTGCTCACGACGCCGTCGCGAGTCGGCCGGCGTAGTCCGCGACGCTCGGTACGAAGCGGGCCCAGCCCTCCTCGTGGGACGCGTAGGTCGCCTCGAGCTCCTCGACGCTCCAGTCCTTGCCCTGGTAGCCGGTCTCCGAGAAGCGGATCGTCGTGCCGGAACCGGTCGGGACGAGCTCGAACGTCGCCAGCAGCGAGTTCTCCGCGGTGGCCGGGGCACCGCCGTCGGCGACCCAGCGGAACGAGAACAGGCGGTGCGGGTCGGCGTCGACGACGGTGAGCGTCTCCACGTGTGGCTCCGGGGACTCACGGCCCCAGGCGATCTCGGTGACCTGCCCGGGCGTCGCCGACAGCCCGGTCTCGGCGCCGTTCCACCACTCCAGGATGTGCTCCGGGCTCGTGATGACGTCGAAGACGATCTCGGGGCTCGCGTCGACGTGGATCTCGTGGGTGATGCTCTCGCGGGTCATGCCTGCTCCTTTGTGCAACGTTCGGTTGCGCAAGCGTAGCGATGGTCGGCGAGATGTGCAACTGCATGTTGCGTCCTGTCGCTGCGGTGCACGCCCCGGCGCTGCGCCGCGGCGTGCGGCCCGCTGTCCGCCGGCGTCGACCGCCCAGCCGGGCCGGTCCGCGTCCTGCCCGCCCCGCCACCGTGTGCGGGGGTCGTTCACGGGGCAACGGTTGGGTATGACCACCATCGCGATCATCGGTGCCGGACGCGGTCTCGGGGCGGCCGTTGCCCGCCGCTTCGGCAAGGAGGGCTTCGCCGTCGCCCTGATCTCTCGCAACCAGGACCGCGCGGAGGGCCTCGCCGCCGACCTCCGCGGCGAGGGCGTCGAGGCGAAGGGCTTCGCGGCCGACGTGCGCGACCCCGACTCGATCGCCGCGGTCCTGGAGTCTGCCACCGAGACCCTCGGCCCGATCGAGGTCCTCCAGTACAGCCCGCTCCCGCAGAAGGACTTCATGCGCCCGGTGCTCGAGACGACGCCGAAGGACCTCGTCGGCCCGGTCGAATTCTCCATCTACGGCCCGGTCGCCGCCGTCCACGCCGTCGTTCCGGGCATGCGTTTCCTACCGGGCGAGAACCGCGGCACGATCCTCTTCGTCAACGGCGGCTCGGCCGTCAAGCCCGGTCGCAACGTCACCGGCACGAGCGTCGCCTTCGCCGGCCAGGCCGCCTACGCGGAGCTCCTCAACGAGGTCCTCGGCGAGGAGGGCATCCAGGTCTCGCAGCTGATCATCGGCGGCCGGATCGTCGAGGGCGACGAGGAGAAGGGCCCGGACGTCCTGGCCGAGAAGCTCTGGGACCTGCACGTGAAACGCGACCGCTTCCGCGTGCAGGTCTCGAGCGACTGACGCTCAGCCGCCGTCGGGCAGCCGCCACCCGCGCGGGTGCGGCAGCGCGACGGCCTCCTCCGGGCCCCACGAGCCCTGGGCGTAGGGGAGGGGCGCCGGTCGGTCGTCGCCCTCGAGCACCGGCGCGCAGACCTCCCACAGCCGCTCGATCTCCTCGGCGCGGGTGAAGAGCATGTGGTCGCCCTTCATCACGTCGTGGAGGAGCCGCTCGTAGGCCTCCAGGCCGTGGCGGTCGTAGAAGTCCTGGTCGATGTCGAGCTTCATCGACACGGCGCCCAGGTCCATCGTCGGACCCGGGACCTTCGCGAGCATCTCGATCGAGACCGTCGGGTCCTCCGAGAGCTCGAAGACGATCTCGTTCGGCCGGGCCCGCTTGTGGCCGTCGAAGTCGTTCACCACCGCGCCGTCCCCGTCGTGGTCGACGTCGCGGTGCAGGGGGAACATCCGCATCGGCGGCTCGTGGAAGCCGACCGTGACGACGCGGCGGCCGTCGGCGAGGGCCTTGCCGGTGCGCAGGAAGAACGGCACGCCCTTCCAGCGCCAGTTGTCGACGTGGGCCTCGAGCGCGACGAACGTCTCGACGTCGGAGTCGTCGGCGACGTCGTCCTCGTCGCGGTAGCCCTCGTACTGCCCGAGGACGGTGCGCTCCGGATCGAGCGGACGCAGCGACTGGAAGACCTTCGTGCGCTCGGCGTGCAGCGCGTCGGCGTTGAGCGCGACCGGCGGCTCGAGCGCGACGAACCCGAGCAGCTGCAGCAGGTGCGTCGTGATCATGTCGCGGAACGCGCCGGTGCCCTCGTAGAACGCGGCGCGGCCCTCGATCGTGAGCTTCTCCGGCACGTCGATCTGGACGTAGGCGATGTGGTCGCGGTTCCAGATCGGCTCGAAGAGGCCGTTGGCGAACCGGAAGGCGAGGATGTTCTGCGCGGCCTCCTTCCCGAGGAAGTGGTCGATGCGGAAGATCTGCTCCTCGCGGAGCGTCTCGTGCAGCGCGGCGTTGAGCGCCTTCGCGCTCGCGACGTCGTGGCCGAACGGCTTCTCGATGACGAGCGCGGCGTCCTTCGCGATCCCGGTCTCGCCGAGCATCCCGACCATCGACTCCATCGCGGACGGCGGGACCGACAGGTAGACGAGCCGGGAGCCCGTCGCCCCGATCTCGTCCTCGGCGTCCTTCACGGCCTTCGCGAGGTCCTCGCCGTCGTCGGCGGAGGAGACGACGAACGAGAGCCGCTCCGAGAACGCCTCCCACGTCTCGTCGGTGAGCTCCTTGCGCCCGAACTCGGAGAGCGCGTCGTGGATCCGCTCCCGGAACTCCTCGTCGGTGCCGGGGGAGTGCCGGCCCGAGCCGATGATGCGGAAGTCCTCCGGCATCAGGCCGGCGAGCATCAGGTGGAAGAAGCCGGGATAGAGCTTGCGCTTGGCGAGGTCGCCCGTCGCGCCGAACAGGACCAGCACCCGGTTCTCGGGGCGCTGCGCCCTGGTGGTCTTCGCGTCGCGCTGGTCGGGCATCGGTGTCCATGTTCCCGATCGGGGCGCGCGCGACGCAGGGGACGGGCGATCGGCGGGGCGCGGGCGTCAGGTCGCGGAGCCTGCTCGCGTCCGGTGCGGCTCCGGTGCGGTTCCGGTGCGGCGTGCGCCTGTCGATCCCGACGACCCCGCGCGACGTCGTGCCGGGCGTCCCGCCGCCGGCGAGGTAGCGTCCCGGGAACGTATGGACGATGCAACCTTGCGGGCCCTCGCGGAGCACAACCCGTACTGCCTGGGCTGCGGGAGCGACACCCCGGCCGGCGTCGGGTTCCGGATGATCGGGCTCGAGCCGGGGAGCCTGCGCGGGACGGTGTCGTTCTCGCGGATCCACGAGGGCGCGCAGGGCCGGACGCACGGCGGGGCGATCGCGACGGCCCTCGACGAGACGGTCGGCCAGCTCGCGCAGATCGAGTTCGAGGGCGGGTGCGCGACGGGCGAGCTGACCGTCCGGTACCACCGGCCCACGCCGGCGGACGGCAGCGTCTACGACGTGACCGCGCGGGTCACCGGTCGCGAGGGGCGGAAGATCTTCATGGCCGCCGAGCTCCTGCTGGGCGACGAGGTGCTGGCGTCCGCCTCGGCGGTCATGTTCTCGATGACGGGCGCGGGGGCCGGCGAGGGCGCCCCGGTCGCCTGATCCGCCCATCACGGGCGCCGGGCGGTCCGCCGGTCGGCCGGCCGGCGCCGGCCCCCCGCACCTGGCGCCCCGCCGCTCGCGCTGGCAGCATCACGGCGGTGAGCCCCGGCCCCGTTCCCCCGACCGCGCTGGAGCGCCGCACGCTGGCCGCGGCCAAGGGCGGCGACGAGCACGCCTACCAGCGGCTCGTCGCACCGTTCGAGAAGGAGCTCCACGCGCACTGCTACCGGATGCTCGGCTCGGTCCACGACGCCGACGACGCGCGGCAGGACGCGCTGCTGCGGGCGTGGCGGTCGCTCGGGCGGTTCGAGGGCCGCAGCTCGCTGAAGTCGTGGCTCTACCGGATCCACACGAACACCTGCCTGGACGTGCTCGCGAAGCGGAAGAAGCACCGCGTGATGCCCGCCGAGCACGGACCCGCCGGCAGCGCGGTGCCTGGTCCGGGGACGCCGCTGGCCGAGTCGGTCTGGATCGAGCCGTACCCCGACGAGCGCTACGTCGACGAGGACGCGCTCGCCGGTCCGGACGCGCGGATCGAGCAGCGCGAGGGCGTCGAGCTCGCGTTCGTCGCGGCGCTCCAGCACCTGCCGGCCCGCCAGCGCGCGGTGCTGATCCAGCGCGAGGTCCTCGGCTTCTCCGCCAAGGAGGTCGCCGCGTCGATCGAGACCACCGTGCCGGCCGTCAACAGCGCGCTGCAGCGGGCCCGGGCGACGCTCGACGACCTGCTCCCCGAGCGCACGCAGCAGGCGACCCTGCGCTCGCTCGGCGACGACGAGCTCGAGCGGATGGTCGGCGACTACGTGACGGCGTGGGAGCAGGGCGACGTCGAGGGGATCGTCCGGATGCTGTCCGAGGATGCGACGCTCGCGATGCCGCCGATGCCCACCTGGTACCGCGGCGAGGACGTCGTGATCTTCCTCCGCGACTGGGCGTTCTCCGGTCGCGCGTACGACGCCGAGGGTCGGCGGCGCGTGAAGGTCCTGCCGACCCGCGCCAACGGCCAGCCCGCGTTCGGGACGTACAGCTGGGCCGTCGACCGCGGCGTCCACCTGCCGACGGTGCTCCAGGTGATCAGCCTCGACGGCGACCGGATCAGCGAGATCATGGGCTTCGTCAGCCCCGCGCTGTTCCCGCACTTCGGGCTGCCCGAGTCCCTGCCCGCGTAGGGCGCGCACCCGGCGGATCGAACACCGCGACGACCCGGGGCAGGCGGTCGCTCACGCGCGCTCCAGGGTGCGCAGGCCGCGGTCGGGCGTCCACGAGGTGATCACGACCGCGGTCCCGTCCGCGTTCGCGACGACGGTCGACGCCTCGCGGACGTCCAGGCAGAACAGGTGCGTCGGCCCGAGGTCGGCGATCTCGCCGTTGATCTCGCGGACCCGCACCGGATCGGTGATCTCCTCGACCACGCCCGCGACCTTCGTGTCGCCGGCCCAGTCCGGCGGGTCGATCGAGCCCGAGTGCAGCGCGTACCGCGGGTCCCGGCGCAGGTCGAGCGCCTTGCGGGCCTCCCACATCGAGCCGATCCAGAGCTCCCCGTCGACGACCCGCGCCTCCGTCCCGCTGATCCGGGGCGACCCGTCCTTCCGGATCGTGGCGATCGTCTTGTGGACGTGCGCGTCGAGCAGCGCGCGCACCTGCGCGGCGAGCTCGGGGGCGGCGGACTGGAAGGCGGACCACGACGGCATGGCCGGACCATCGCGCGCCGGCGGCGGCGGGGCGAGCGACGTGTCGAGGACGATCAAGCGGCGGGTGTGGCGATCAAGCGCGAGGATGTCGCCGTGGCCGACCGCCTCCGCGACCTGATCGACCTCGTCGCCGGGTCCCTCGACGATCCCGAGGGGGACGGCGCGACGCTCGCGCGCGCCGCCGGGTTCTCGCGCGACCACCTCGACCGGCTGCTGTCGGCGGCGACGGGGGAGACGCCGGTCGCGCTGCGCCGGCGACTGCTGCTCGAGCGTGCCGCGTGGCGGCTGCGGGACGGGGCGTCGGCGTCGGAGGCCGGGACCGAGGCGGGCTACGGGTCGCTCGCCGCGTTCTCCCGCGCGTTCACGCGCGCCCACGGGGTCGCCCCGAGCACCTTCGCCGCGTCGGGTCGGCCGGTCGAGCTCGACGCGCCCAACGGCGTCCACGTCCTCGGGCCCGCCGGCCTCACGGTGCCGGGACCGCGGCGCGGTGGCGCGGCGCCGCGCCCGTCGGCCGGACCCGGCGCGCCCGGCCCACCGACCGGGTCCTCCTCGCGGGCCGTTCCCGCCCCGTCGGCCGTGCTTCGCCGACCCGCCCCCGCACCCCGCGACCTGACCGAGCGGATGGTCCTGCACCACCTCGCCCGCGTCGGGGAGCTGCTCGACGCCGCCGCCCCGCTGAGCCGGGAGGACCTGGCCCGGCCGCTGCGCCCCGGGTTCGTGGCCTGCGGGTTCGAGGGCGAGGAGGCGAGCGCCGGGCTGATGGCCGAGCGGCTCGTCTTCACGCTCGAGGTCTGGGTCGCGGCGATCCTCGGCGAGCCGGCGCCCGAGCCCGGCCCGTCCCCGTCGCCCGCGGACGCGACCGCGGCCGCCGCGATCGCCGGCCGGGCCGCGTCGGGCCCGGGCGCTCTGCTCGCCGACCGCTCGGTCCCGGACCACGCCGAGCTCCGCGCCCGGTTCGACCGCGCCGGGCGCGCCTTCTCCGCGATCGCCCGCCGGGTCCGCGACGAGGACGCGTGGGACGACGGGTTCGTCGACGCGCTCTGCGAGCCGCCGCAGGCGTTCACGCTCGGCGGGGTGCTCTCGCACGTCCTGACGTACGGGGCGGTCCGCCGCGAGATGCTCGCCTCGGTCCTGCGAGAGCTCGGCGCCGAGGTCCCGTCGTCCGGGGACCCGATCGAGTGGGAGGCGGGGAGGTAGCCGTCGGACCCCGGGCCCCGACCGGCGCGTTGCCCCGCGCGGGCGTCCCGCGACTCAGGCCACCGCGTGCGGGTACTCCGCCGCGCGCCCCTGGAAGGACAGGATCCGCGGGTTCCGGATCACGCCGTCGCGGATCTCGATCGCGCGGCGGATCGTCTCGCTGCGGTCCCACGCGTCCGGCCCGCCCATGACGACGGGGAGGTACTCGAGGAGGGCCTCGCTGTTCTCCCACGTCGCGCTGTCCCACAGGAACGACGGGCTGTGGTCGACCGCGTAGTGGTGGACGCCGTCGCCGACCTCGTACATCGGGTCCGCGAATGATGTCGGCCGCGCCCACGAGAAGCCCATGCCCTCGTCGCACGAGACGTCCACGATCAGGGTGCCCGGCCGGAACAGCGGCAGGTCGGCGTCGGTCGCGAACATCAGCGGGTCGTCGGTGTCCTGGAGGATGCAGTTGACGACGATGTCGTAGCCGGCGAGCTCCTCGGCCAGGGGCCGCGGGCCCGACGGGTGCAGCAGGACCATGCCGCCGGGGCCGGTCCCGGCGACCTCCTCGCCGCGCGCGAACTTCTCCATGCGCACCGAGGCGAACGGCGACGCGACCGCGTTGCTGCTGCGCTGGGTGAGCACCGTGACGTCGGAGACGCCGAGTGCGGAGAGCCCGCGGACCGCCCCGCGGGCGGTCGCGCCGAAGCTGATGACCGCCGCCCGCAGGCGCCGGCCGTAGTCGCCCGTCGCCCCGCGCAGCTGCATGGCGTGCAGCACCGAGCAGTAGCCCGCGAGCTCGTTGTTCTTGTGGAAGACGTGGACGCTGAAGGAGCCCTCCTTCGTCCAGTGGTTCATCGCCTCCCAGGCGATCAACGTGGCGCCACGGTCGATCGCGAGCTGCGTCAGCGCGGTGTCCTGGACGCAGTGCGGCCACCCCCACACGACCTGGCCGGGACGCAGGGTCTCGAGGTCGGCCGCCAGCGGCTTCGGCAGCAGGACGATGTCGCTCTGCGCGAACAGCTCCTCGCGGGTCCGCAGGCCGGCGACCAGCGGGGCGATCTCGGCGTCGGGACGACCGAAGCGCTCCCCGTACCCGTGCTCGACGAGCATGCGCGCGCGGAGCCGCTCGTCGATCCGCTCGAGGTGCGCGGGGTGGATCGCCACCCGGTGCTCGTCGGCCTTTCGGGAGGAACCGACGACACCGATTGAGAGTTGTGGCACCCGACGAGTCTACGGGCGCCGCGTGGCGACCCTCCCGCGTACGGCGGAAAGCGACGGGTGTACGGCGGATCGCGTCGAGGGACGTTGTACACGGACGGTCCTGTTGTACAGCGGGCCTCCCGGGTGTCCTCCGGACTTGTACGAGGTGGCGCCCGGACGAGCTTATGCCCGCATTAGCTTGCTCCTCGGCGCTTGTCGCGCGTCTGCACCGGAGCCTCACCGGTGGCGCGACGCGGCGTCCTCCGCGCGTCACCGCACGTCGACCTCGCGCGCCCCGACGGGGCGCGCGGCGTCGTCGTGCGCATCCGAACCACCGACGAGGGACCTCGTTTCGTGAACACCAATCCCCTGCGGCCATGCGTCGCACTGATGGCGGTCGCCGGGAGCCTCGCGCTCGCGTCATCGGCCGGAGCGGCGACGCTCGCGGTCGACGACGACGGCAGGGACTGCCCCGCCGCGACCTACTCCTCGATCCAGGCGGCCGTCGACGCGGCGGCCCCGGGCGACACGGTCTCCGTGTGCGCCGGCGCCTACGCCGAGGGCACCGGCGAGGTCGGCACCAACGCCCTGACGATCGCCAAGGACCTGACGATCAAGGGTGCCGGCGCGGACCTCGTCACGATCTCCCCGAAGGCGTCCTCGCCCTCCGGCGGCCGGATCATGGAGACCACGCCGGACCTCCGCAACGGCCTGGGCGACGTCGTCGCGGTCGTCGGCGCGCCGACGAAGCCGATCGACGTCGCGATCAGCGGCGTCACGGTCGACGGCTTCGCGCCCGGCGACAAGCCGGTCGTCGTCGAGGCCGGCGTCGTGTACCTCGACGCGAAGGGCTCGATCGTGAAGAGCCGCGTCACGAACACGGTGACCTCCGAGGGCGACGCCGCGTACACGAAGCCCGGCGGCTACCGCCACCCCGACGCGATCGGCATCGGCATCGCGCAGACGTCGCAGACGCTGATCCAGCCCGTCGACGGCACGCGCACGCTGACCATCGAGCTGACGCGCGTCGACAAGTACAACAAGTACGGCGTCCTGATCGACGGCGCCACGAACGACGCCCCGCCGTTCACCGCGTCCGGCGTCATCGACCGCGGCGTCCTGTCGGCGTCGACGATCGTCGGCCGCACGCAGTGCAGCAACTTCGCCGGCTCGGGCAACTGCTCCGTCGTCGGTCCCGTGACCACCGGCCCGCTCTTCGGCCAGGACGGCGTCCGCGTCACCGCCGGCGCCCGCGCCCAGATCGCGGACTCGCAGATCACGCAGAACCTCGTCAACGGCACCGGCGCCCCGACCCGCGGCAACGGCACCACGACGGGCACGAACAACCAGAACCTGAACCTCGCCGCGGGCATCCGCCTGATCGGCGCCCGCATGACGACGGCTCCGGTGTCCACCGGCCTGCCGCGGACCTACAACACGTCGGTCACGCGCTCGAACATCGTCGACAACGGCTACGGCGCGATCAACGTCGCGGCGGACGGGGTGACGCCGAACACCGGCGTCGCGAACGTCTTCCTCGCCGAGAACAACTGGTGGGGCCTGCGCATCGCCGCCGGCGCGACCACGAACCCCGGGCCGCTCGTCTCGCCGACGATCAACCCGCCGTGGCCGGAGAACCCGGTCAACGGCACGGTCGCCGCGGACGCCACGGTGCCGACCCAGAACACCTCCTCGGCCGTCGACTACTACCCGTTCCGCAACGGCGTGCAGTCCGACCCCGACGCCGGCATGTACACGATCGCCGACGCGCCGCTGCCGATCGCCGACGCCGCACCGACCGACGTGACGATCGCGCCCGACGCGAGCACCGTCGCCCCGGGCGGCACGGTCACCCTGACGGCCGGCGCGACCGACGACTTCGGCGTCGCCCGCGTCCGGATCTACGACGGCGGCACGCTCGTCGGCGACCTGGCGAAGCCGTCCTACGTCCAGGCCGTGACGCTGCCCGCCGACGCCACCTGCGGCGCGACGCACAGCTACACCGCGCTGGCGAGCGACTCGCTCGGCCAGACCACCCGCAGCGCGCCGGTCGTCGTGACCGTCGCCTGCCCGGTCCCGCCGGTGACGACGCCGACCACGCCCACGACCCCGACCACGCCGGCCCCGCCGGTGACGCCCGCGCCCGCCGCTCCGACCGTCGCGTTCAGCGGCAAGCCGGTCACGATCTCGGGCTCGTCGAAGGTCCGCCTGACGGTCAACGCCGCAGCGGGCGTGCAGCGCGTGACGGTCCGCCTCGGCGACCGCCTCGTCTGCACCCAGGTCAAGGCGCCGTACGCCTGCACGGTGAAGGTCACCGGTGCGGACGTGGGCAAGCAGGCCCTGACCGCCACCGCCACCGTCACCGACGCCGCCGGCTCGACCGCCGTCACGTCGACCACGGTCACGGTCGACAAGTTCAGGCCGACGCTCGGGCTGAAGGTCAGCACGAAGCGCACGGGCAGCCGGACGACCCGCACGATCCGGGGCACGCTGAAGCTGCCCACGGGCGTGACGAAGGCGCAGGGCTGCAAGGGGACCGTGACCGTCGTCATCAGGCGCGCGGGCCAGTCGGTCCTCAACCAGCAGGTGAAGCTCGGGAAGGGCTGCACGTTCAGCCGCTCCGTCACCGCGCCCAGGTCCAAGCAGAGGTTCACGGTGAGCGCGCGCTACGGCGGGTCCGCCGTGCTGCGCTCCAACTCGATCAGCCGGAGGTTCTCGTGAAGACCCGTCGATCCCAGGTCGCGCGGGGCATCCTCGCGACGGCCGCGACCGTGACCGCGCTCTTCGGCGCGGCCGCGATGCCGGCCGGCGCGCTGGCGGCGGACGATCCCGCCGCGCAGTGCTCCGCCGGCGTCGCCTACGACCCGACCGTCCTCTCGTGGGACGCCTTCTGGACCGCCGTGAAGGCCGGCAACGCGCCGGCCGGCACCCCGGCCGCCGACGTCGCGCTGGCGTCGAAGGCCGTCGTGCCGCTCGGCTTCGGCGCGGCCACGGCCGGCGGCGGCGCGACCGCCGGCGGCGTCGGCTCCGATCCCGCCAACCCGCAGGGCCGCAACCAGAGCGACGTGCTCCTCGCCTACGGCGACTACCTCGTCCGCGCGACCGCGCTGAACCCGCGCGTGCGCGTCGTCCCGAAGGAGATCGGGACCTCGTCGCTCGGCAAGCGGATGGCGTTCTACGCCGTCGGCACCCCGGTCAACATGGGCAACCTCGACGGCCCGTCGGGCGACGCGGCCTACTGGCGTGGCGTCCGCGCCGGCGACATCCCGGAGGCGGACGGCCTCGAGGCCGCGATCACCCGGCCCGCGTTCGGCTGGATCACCGCCACCCCGCACGGCGGCGAGTCCGCGGCCGGCGAGTCGATCGCCCGCGAGCTCTACGAGCTGGCGGCGCGCACCGACTGCGGCAACCTGCAACGCATCGGGACGATGGACCTGTTCCTCCAGCTCGTCCGCAACCCGGACGGCCGCGACGCGGTCACCCGCACGACGGCGTTCGCGTTCGACCCGAACCGCGACTTCGGCACGCGGAACTACGTCGAGAACGGCGACTTCATCCCGAAGATGAACGAGTACCCGGGCCTGTTCTTCATCGACGCCCACCAGCAGGGCGGCTCGGCGTACTTCTTCCCGCCGAACGAGGACCCGGTCCACCACGAGATCTCGAGCTTCTCGCTCGACACGATCCAGAACAAGATCGGCCCGGCGCTCCAGAACGCGTTCAACGACACCTCGACGCTCTACCAGAACTACAACCAGTACGACCTGTTCACGCCCGAGTACGGGGACACCGTCCCGTCGCTGATCATGGGCGCGGCCGGGATGACGTACGAGAAGGGCAACGCGGAGGCCTACTCGAAGCAGGTCTACGACCACTTCCTGGCGATCGACCAGACGATCAACACGATCGCGAAGGACAAGATCGCGACGACCCGCGACTGGGTCCGCCAGTGGAAGCAGGCCGTCGACCAGGGCCAGGCGTGCACGCTCCAGCCGAACAAGCTGGTCTCGCCGCTCCACGACGAGCTGACCCCGGTCCCGGCCGACAAGCGCGTCTGCGGCTACTTCTTCCGGCCCGGCGCGCACGCCGGTGACGTGGCGAAGCTGCTGACGGAGATGCAGGAGGTCGGCGTCAAGGTGTTCCGCCTGAACTCCGACACGGCGCTCAAGGGCGTCCGGGAGTACGGCAAGGACGCGTCGTCGACGACGCTGCCCGCCGGCACGCTCTACATCCCGATGAACCAGGGGATGAAGCACTGGATCCAGGCCGTGATGGGCGAGAACCCGTTCATCCCGTACCCCTTCTACTACGACGTCGTGACGTGGTCCTACGGGCTGCAGCGCGGCCTCGCGGGCGACGGCTTCCTGACGGACTCGACCTCGGTCCCGACGGACCTGACGCAGATCGGGACCCCGGACCTGGGCGGCGCGCCGAGCGCGACGTCCGCGGTCTACGCGTTCAACACCGACTCGGTCAAGGGCCTCGCGCTGACGGCCGACCTCCTGGACAAGGGCGTCGACGTCTCCCGCGCGACGACGGCGTTCACGTCGGGCGGCACGAAGTACTACACCGGCGCGGCGCTCGTGAACGGCCCGTCGCTGGCCTCGGCCGGCGTCGACCTGAACGCGCTGGCGAAGAAGCGGCAGACCCCGGTCGCCGGCCTCGACCGCTACCCCGTCGCCCGCAAGCGGATGACGACCCCGAAGATCGGCCTCTACACCGGCGGCACGGGCATCCCGTCCAACCCGCTGAACGTGTCGGGTCCGAACGTGACGGGGCCGGCGTCGACGCCGGGGACCCCGGGCGTGCCCGGCCACTGCGCCCTGGTGACGCAGTCCGGCGCCGCGTCGTTCTGCGAGGCGTACTTCACGCTCCGCGAGAAGGACGAGCTGCCCGCGTCGGTGGTCGTCCCGATCACGTCGACCGAGGTCGCCGCGGGTGACCTCGCGTCGAAGGGCTTCACGGCGATCGTGAACCCGGGCACGACGATCACGGGCGCCACGGCCGACGCCGTCAAGGCGTTCGTCAACGGTGGCGGCCGCTACGTCGGCTACGGCACGAACGGCGCCGCGACGGGCCGCAACGCCGGGCTGACGAACCTGAACGTCACCGCGGTGCCCTCGTCGATGAAGACGCCGGGCTCCACGTACGACGCGACGTTCGACACGACCGACCCGGTCGCGTGGGGCTTCGACCTCGGCGGCTGGATCTACCGCTCGTCGAGCACGGACCCGATGTTCGATCCGGCGACGCTCCCGGGTGCGGGCGCGGTGCCGGCCTCGAAGGCGGCGGTCAGCTACGCCGACGACCTGAACTCCGCGAAGTCGCTGAACGGGCAGAAGTACGGCCTGTCGGTCAACGCGACCGGCCCCGGGCTGCTCGACGGCCGTCCGGCGGTCGTGAGCTCGGACCTCGGCGCCGGTCACTCGACGGTGTTCGGCTTCAACCCGTTCTTCCGGGCCTGGAAGGACCAGGACGAGCGGCTGGTGCTGAACGCGGCGATGTACCCGACGACGGCCGACATCCCCGCCGACGCCGCGCCGGCGCCGAAGGTGACGCCCGCGACGGTCGCGGCCGCCCCGGACGCGCTGACGGCGCGGACGACCACGGAGGAGACCCCGGCCCTGCTGGCCAAGAAGCTCCCGGTCGTGAAGAAGAAGACGGCGCCGAAGGCGGTCCACGACGTCACGAAGGACCTGGTCGTCGTCGTCAAGGCCCGGTACGGCACGAAGCTCAAGCTGGCCGTCAAGGCGGCGAAGCTGCCCAAGGCGGTGCGCAGGAAGGTCACCTTCAAGACCTCGGGCAAGAAGGTCAAGCTCGTCACCCTGACGATCAGGAACGCCCGCACGGACGACTTCCACGACCGGCAGGAGTGGGTCTCGAGCCTGATGCAGCAGGTGGAGAAGCGGAAGATCAAGGTGAAGCTCGGGCAGATGTAGCCCGCACCCGGGCGCAGGTCGCCCGGCACCACGCAGCACCCGACGCCCCCGGCCGCCCCGCGCGACCGGGGGCGTCGGCGTCCCGGCCGCGCCGCAACCACACACACCCCGCGCGCACCATTCCCAGCCCTCGTACATACGCGATCCAGAAATACGCGCGCAGAACCAACGCGATCCCCCCGCGCTGATACGAACCCGATCGAACCACGGTCCCGACCTGATCCACGACCGCCGCATGATCCATCACATGGTCATCGCGCTCGTCCTCCTCACCGCCTGGGTCGTCCTGAACGTCGCCCTCCTCGGTGCCGTGGCCGCCGCCCACCACCGCGGCACCAAGAACGCCCAGCAGACCACCCCCGCCCGCCGCACCCCCGTCTTCGCCGCCACCACCGCCTGAGGCCCGGGCCGCCGCACTCCGCCCGCCCGCCGCACACCGCCGCACACCCGGATCCGCCCATGTTCCACGCACCGCACGACCCCGCCCAGCACGACGCCGCGATGGCGCACTACGGGTCGCGCGTCGCCCGGGCGCTCCTGCGCGACGAGCCCGGCGACGCCGAGGGCGGCTCCGGCTGGCGCGGACACCTCCAGATCGCCGCGGACCGCAGCGGACAGGACGCGGGGATCCTCCAGATCGCCGACGACGTCTACGCCGCCTCCACCCGCCTCGCCGGCCAGGGCGTCCTCCGCGCCTACGGCGAGGTCGCGCTGATGACCGTCGGGACCGTCGCCGGCGAGTCCTTCCTCCGCGGCCTGCTGCACCGCGCCGGCGTCGTCGGGCACGAGTTCACCCGCTGAGTCCGGCGGGCGCCGCTCCGGCCGCCGCCGCCACCGCCGTCGACCGCCGGTCGCCCGCGCTGGGCCCGCGCCGGGCCGCGGTCGCCCGCGTCGTGCCGCGCTCGCCCGAGCCGGGGTCCGCCCGGCCCGCGTCGAACCGCCCGCCCCGCCCTCAGGCGCCCTGGTCCGTCAGCCAGCGGTCCATCGCCCGGCGGAACGCCTCGTGCGTCCGGCCGAGCGTCACCGCGTGGCCGGTGTCCGGGAGCTCGACCGACGAGACCTCGCGCGACCGGGGGTAGGCCGTCGACGCCTGGATCCGGTTCGTCGGCGGGGAGAACAGCGCGTCGTCGGCGCCCGAGATCACCAGGACCGGCGCGGTGATCGACGTGCGGGTCGCGACCTGGTCGACCGCCAGGGCCTGGAGCGCCGAGAGCAGATCGCCGCACGGATCGAGGTTGTGCCGGCGGAGGACGTCGCGCGCGACGACGGGATCGATGTCGTGGAAGTGCCCCGCGGCGAAGTCGGCGTCCGTCCGGCCGAAGGCCGCGTACCCCGGGGCACCCGTCGCGCCGTGCGACCGCTGCGGGTTCAGCGCACAATCCGCACCGGCGTTCGCGAACGTCCCGAGCGCCAGGCCCGAGGGCACGTCCGTGTAGCCGATCACGGCGAGCGCGTCGCCGCTCCCGAAGCTGTACTGCGCCACCTGCGCGATGAAGCCGCCGAGGGAGTGCCCGGCGAGGACGACCTTCTTGAAGCGCGGCGTCTCCGGGATCCCGGAGACCCGCCCCGTCCGGAGGCCCCGGACGACCTGGTCGACCATGTCCGCCTGCGCCGGGATGCACGTCGCGTTCCCGTCGGGCAGGTCGTCGTGCGCCGGGTTGCCGAGCCGGTCGAGGACCACGGATGCGTGCCCGGCGCGCGCCTGCGACAGCCCGTAGTCGTACCCGGGGACGTCGCCGAACCGGAAGAAGAAGGACGAGTACCCGAGGCCGTGCACGTAGACCGAGACCGCCGGGTTGCCGGCGGTCAGCGCGCTCCGCGGGGCGACGACGCTGCCGCGCACCGTGTACGTCTTCCCGTCCGGCGCGCCGAGGCACGGGATCGCCGTGCGGTTCTGGTTGACGACCTTCACGGAGATCGGCACGTCGACGATCTCGCCGACGCCGATCCGGGCGTAGACCGGGGTGCCGGTGCGCCCGGCCTTCGTCCGCGAGCGGACCCGCAGGTCGCCGGTCGCCTCGGTGCCGGTGACGATCCCCGCCGACAGCGCGCGCCTCCGGGCCCCGAGCGTGATCGTCCGCAGCGGCTTCCAGACGCCGTTCTCGCACCGGTCGACGACGACCGCCGATCCCTTGCGGGCCGTCCGCGCGGCACGCGACCGCGCCGCCGGGGCGACGAGGCGGAGCGCGCCGCCGGTGTCGACGCGGTGCACCGGTGCGGTCCGCCCGCAGACGGGGAGCGACGCGACGGTGCCGCCGTCGAGGGTCACGCGCGGGGCCGCGCCGGCCGTCGGGACCACGACGCCCGCGGCCGTGAGCGGCAGGAGCAGCGCGGCGGCGCGTCCGGCGAGGCGCGGTCGCACGGCGCGGCGCGCGGTCGTGACGGCCACGCCCCGGCGGACGGGCAGGGCGCGGAGGACGGACGACGGGCGGCGCACCGGACGACCCTACGCCGCGCGCTTACCCGGGACGGTGTGTCGGGGCGACACGCGCCGGCCGGCGGTCAGTCCTGGACGCCCGAGGGGATGGAGGCGCGGGTCTCGGGGACCTTCGCCGCGTCGGCCTTCGAGCGCAGGTCGCGGGCGTGGGCGGCGGCGTCGACGCTGCGCTGCTTCGCGGCCTCCGCCTCGGCGATCGCGGCCTCGGCGCGGTCGGCGGCCTCGGTCGCCGCGACGGCCTGCGCCTCGGCGTCCTGCTCGGCCTTGTCGGCTGCGGCCCGGGCCTCGCGGGCCGCCCGGATCCGCGCCTGCCGGGCGTCGCCGGACTCGAGCTCGGCGTCCTGCGCGCCGTCGACGTCGACCCCGTAGTACGCGATCACGGCGGCGAGCTCGTCGGCGGAGAGCCGCGCGTCGTCGTCGTTCTGCGGGGCCCCGGAGACCTGGTCCTCGGTGAACGCGACGCGCACGAAGGACCGGGTGACCGTGGAGCCCTGCAGCGGGACCAGGTGCCGCTTGCGCCCCAGGAGCCCGCTCTTGACCGAGATCAGGACCGGGTCGGCGGCGTCGGCGCGGAACCAGACGTCCTCGAGCTTGCCGACCTTCTGCTCGGCCACGTCGACGACGTCCTGGCCCTTCCAGTCCTCGATGGCCTCGATCTCTTGCATGCCGCGTCTGTACCCCGTGACGGGAGGCCTCACCCCCGGTGACGGCGCAATCCCAGCGCGAGGAGCCCGACCAGCACGGACTGGCCGACGAGGCACCAGGAGGCGACCGCGAAGGCGTGGGCGACGTCGCCGCCGGTGCCCAGCGCGCCGTAGAAGACGATCGCCAGGAGCGCCACGCCGACCGCGCCGCCGATCTCCTGGACGGTGGTGATGACGCCGGAGGCCTCGCCGGAGCGTCCGCCGTCGGTCTCGGCCAGGGCCAGGCTGACCGACGGCGCGAAGACCATGCCCATGCCGATCCCGGCGACGACGAGGCCTGGGATCAGCGCGGCGGCCGAGCCTCCGGCGTGCACCTCGCCGGCGGTCAGCGCCAGGGCGGCCTCGCCGACGGCCGACACGGCCGCCCCGCCGAGCAGGATCCCGCGACCCCAGCGCGCCTGCAGCGCCGGCGCCGCCATCGACGAGGCGACGTACCCGACCGCGAGCGTCGTGAAGACCAGCCCGGACTCGAGCGGGTCGAGGCCCAGGCCGCCCTGCAGCGCCAGCGCGAGCACGAAGAACGACGACGCGATGCCGGTCTGCACGACGAAGCAGACGACCGTCCCGACCCCGAAGGTGCGGTCGCGGAGCATGGCGAGGTCGACGAGCGGGTCGACGGCGCCGCCACGGGCGAGCGACCGCTGCCGCAGCGCGAAGTCGAGGAGTAGCACCACGCCGGCGACCATCGCGACGACGCACCAGAGCGGCCAGCCGCGCTCGCGGCCCTCGGCCAGCGGCAGGACGACGAGGCCGAGACCGAGGGCGAGCATCGCGACGCTCGACGGGTCGATCGACAGGCGGCGGGCCGCGCGGGTCTCGGGCACCGCGCGGCCGGCGAGGACGAGCGCGACGATCCCGACCGGCACGTTGACGAGGAAGCACGCGCGCCAGCCGAGCCCGAACAGGTCGACGTCCAGGAGCACGCCGCCGAGGAGCTGGCCCGAGACGGCGGCGAGGCCGGCGGTCAGGCCGTAGATCGTGAGGACGCGGACCCGCGCCTCGCCCTCGGTCGTCGCCGTCAGCGTGCCGAGCACCTGGGGCGTCAGCAGCGCGGCGCCGAGACCCTGGGCGATCCGCGCGACCGAGAGGGTCGTCGGATCGGGTGCGGCGCCGCACGCCGCCGACGCGAGGGTGAACGTGGCGAGGCCCCACAGGAACATCCGGCGTCGTCCGAGCCGGTCGCCGAGGCGCGCCCCGAGGACGAGGAAGGCGCCGAGCGCGATCGCGTACCCGGCGACCCACACGGTCAGCGCGCCGCTGCCGGCGGTGAGGTCCGCCTGCATCGACGGGAGCGCCACGTTGACGATGAAGAAGTCGAGCGTGACGACGAAGAACGCAGCCAGCAGGACGACGAGCCCGAGGCCGGTCGTGGCGTCGGGCACGGGGCCGCTGCGGGCGACGCCGGCGATCTCGCGGGTGGGTGCGGTGGTGCTCATGCGGGGCTCCTCGATGGGTCGGTGACCCGAGGGACCCTGCTCCGCGGAGCGCTCCGGGTCGATGACCCGTGGGGTAATGCTCCCGCCGTCAGATGGCGCCGAACTCGGCCGTCGCGCCGATGCGCTTGAGCTGCGCCTGCAGGTCGTACTCGACCCGCTTGCGGCTCGTGAAAAGCAGGCCCAGCTTGGCCGTGAACGTCTCGGCCGTCCGCGACTTCGAGGCCCGGATCAGCGTGCCGGCGCCCTCGGGCTCCAGCGTCAGCTCGAGGCCGTCCTCGAACCGCACGTACGTGTACGCGCGGTCCTCGACGACCTCGCCGTGCTTCTCCCAGCGGTCGCGCCACTGTCCCTGCTGCGCGGGGTCGGCGAGCATCTCGAAGATGTCCCACGGGGTCGCCGCGATCACGTGCTCCGCGGCGTAGGTGCGCGTGTACGGCTTGCTCTCGGCGTCGGCCATGCGGTACGCCGAGCATAGACGGGTACGGTTGACGCATGGCTTCCCTCGACCCGGCGCTGACCCCGATCCTGATCCGCATCGCGGACGCGGACGGCGGGGCCGGACACCGCTTCGCGCCGATGTTCATCGCGACCAACCCCGGCCCGATCGCGATCGCGCCGTACGTGCAGGACCCGCAGGACCTGCTGCCCAAGCCGATGCAGGCGCTCGCCGGGCTCGGCTACCTCGCGCTCGAGGAGCCCGCCCCCGGCAAGGGCGGCTACGGCCCGTTCCAGCTGACCGACGCCGGGCGGCAGGCCGCGAAGGAGGCCGCCGCCGCCGAGGCCGCGGGCCAGACGGCGGAGCAGCGGGCGGCCGACGAGCGCACGCTGCGGCGGTTCCTCACCGCGCTCGGCGCGGCGGCGGAGGCCACCGGCGACGCGGGGGACCAGGCGCGCCTGCAGCGGATCGCGGAGTCCGCGGAGGGCGTCGCCCCGTCGGTCATCGCCGACGTGATCCGCGACGCCGTGGCGGCGTCGAAGGGCTGAGGCCTCAGCGCCCGCGGCGCCGCGCGTAGGTCGCCTGCAGCGCGGACCGCACGCTCGCGGCGTCCGGTGCGTGGCGGACCGCGGCGCCGGTCCGCCACCGCATCCGGAGCGTGCCCGACCGGGCCTTCAGGACGACCTCGCGCCGGCCCGTCGGCACGCCCGGGATCCGCACCGCGGTCGTCCCGGCGGGGGCGCGGAACCGGAGCGGCACGCTGCTCGGCACGTGCGCGTTCCAGCGCAGCGTCGCGCCGGTCCGGGTCGCACGCAGCTCGGCGTCGACGCTGCCCTGCTCGACCCGCGCGCCCCGCACCTTCGCGACCTTCCCGGGCCGGAGCCACGAGCGCGGGACGGCGTCGAACAGCCGGACGGCGTCGCCGTCCTCGCGGACGAGCACGTCGTGCACGAGCGACAGGAGGTCCGCCGCCGCCCAGGCGTGCGGGCCGAGCGCGCGGTAGACCTCGCGCGACCCGTTCGGCGACGACGCCTGCTCCCAGGTGCCGCCCGTCGACGTCAGGTGCGCGAGGGTCGCGTAGAGCCCGTCGACGACGTCGTCGCGATGGCCCGCAAGGAGCTCGGTGTGCAGGCGGCGGAGGCCGAGGTACAGGTGCAGTCGGCCGCCCCAGAGCGCGAGGCCCTCGCGCTCGGCGACCTTCGCCGCGGCCATCGTGGCCCGCACGAGCGGGTCGTGCGGGGAGTACAGCCGCGTCGGCCACGCGATCCACTGGTCGCCCCAGCGTCGGCCGGCGGGGTTGTCGAGGACGGGCGGCACGACGCCCGCGACCGCGGCCTCGGAGATCCGGGCCTTCGCGACCGCCGCGACCCGGTCGGCGAGCTGCGACCAGCGGGCCGCGCGCTCCGGGTCGTCGAGCAGCCGGGCGATCGAGCCGATCCGCCGCGTGCCGCCGGCCAGCCACGCCAGGTCGCCCGCGGCGTGGCCGGGTGCGTGCTCCTGGTCGTCCTTCGGGTCCGACGGCGGCATGATCCACCGCGGGTCGGCCTCCAGGCGCTCGGCGACCCACCGCATCGCGGCGTCGGCCGCGGGCAGCAGCCGCTCGGCGAGCGCGCGGTCGTGGCTGCGGGCGACGTGGTCGCCGAACGACCACAGCGCCTGGCCCATCCCGTCGCCCTGACCCGCGCGGGACTCGAGCAGCCCGCTGCCGTCCTGCCACCGGGTGAGGAACTCGACGTCCTCGCCGGCCTCCTGCCGGAACCCGAGGAGGTCCAGGGAGTGGGCGATCATCGCGGTGTCGCGGATCCACGACGCCTGGTACTGGAACTTGTTCGCGGTCTGCACCCAGCGTCCGTCGGGCAGTCGGTACCGCGAGACGAGCATCGTGAGGATCCCCGACCGCACCGCGGTGTCGAGGTCCGGGTCGGGGGTGCTGACGCGCATCCCGCGGCGCAGGACCGGGCGCCACGTGGCGGTCAGGCGCCGCAGCCCGGCCTCGAACGTGTCGCGCAGCGCGGGGTGGTCCGCGGCGACCGTGCGCAGCGGGACGACCAGGTCGATCGTCCGTCGTGCCCCGGGCGCGAGCGTGCCGCGGATCCGCACGGCGCCGGTCGGGGCGTCGGGGGTGGTGGTCGGGGCGGCCGTGCGCAGGACGGTGACGCGTGTCCCGGTCGACCCGGGGGCCCTGGCGGCCGGGCCCGGTCCCAGGCGCGCCGAGAGCAGCGGCGAGCCCGAGCGCAGCAGGACGTTGCCGGTCCAGCTCGTCGACCACGTGGGGTCGAACGGCTCGCCCGGCTGCTCGAGCAGGCCGACGCCCTGGCTGGGGATGCCCCGCGGGAACCGGAACGGGGCGCGCAGCAGCCCGGCCTTGGGCGTCTCGGCGAGCCCCCTGCCGAGCCAGCCGACGTCGAGCCCGACGCCGAACGGCAGCGCCTTCCGGGTCGGGTTGCGGACCGCGAGCCGGACCTGCACGGTGGGGACACCGGAGGAGGCGACGGCGAAGGCGGTGGCGCGCACCGCGACCCCGCGGACGTCGCCCTCCCAGCGGTAGACCGGGAGCCCGCCGTCGTCGAGGCGCCGCGGGCCGCCGGTCCATGGCTTCATCGCCGTGCCGACGCGGAACGCCGCCTCGAGCCGGCCGGTGAAGAGGCTGCCGTTGGGCGTCAGCTCGCCGGTCTCGATGTCGCCCGGGACGCCCAGCTGGTCGGTCGGGTAGCGCAGGAACCACGGCCCGCCGTCGGTGTACGGCGACGGCGCGCCGGCGGGCGGCGGGGTCGGGGCGGTGGTCCCGGGGACGGCGGGCGTGGTGGTCGTCGGCACCGCCGGGGAGGTCGCCGTCGGCTCGGCGGGCGTGGTGCCCGGTGCGACCGTCGTGGGCGGGGTCGCGGGGACCGGTGGGTCCGCGGCGCGGGCGCCGGCGGGGACCGCGAGCAGCAGCGCGACGAGCGGCAGCGCCAGTCCGGGGACGACGGTGCGGGGGGCAGGACGACGGCCGGATGCCGATGGCCGGGGGACGGGGGACACCACGGCCATGCAAGCAGGTCCGTCCGCACGACGAGCCGGACGGGCGGGAGGGGCCACGCGGACCGGTCCGGCGGCGTAGTGTGGGCGGATGATGCGCGAGGTCGCGACCACGGACGAGGACTGGAGCGTCAGCGCCGAGCCGATCCGCGACGTCGAGTTCCGGAGCGCCGTCGAGGACCTCGCGACGCGGAGCGCCGAGCTCCTGCGGGAGGACGCCCCGGGCGGTGCGGTGGCCCTCGACGTCGTCGGCGCGGCGGAGTTCCTCGAGGCCGCCGGCGCACGGCTCACGGCGACGCTGCGGACCGGCCGGTCCGGCGAGCGGGCGCGCGGCTCGAGCCGGGACGACGTCGTCGACCTCCTCGACGAGCTCCGCGACGCCACCGGCCGGCTGCGCGGGCTGCAGGAGGCCGCGCGGATGTCGGCGTTCTCGAGGGTGCGCGAGGCGATGGGCCTGCTGCGCGGCGTGTCGACGGTCGAGCAGATGCTGGCGCGGGCCCCCGTCGCCGCGGCCCGCCTGGGGTTCGACCGGACGTTCGTGTCCGCCATCGAGGACTCGTACTTCGTGCCCCGCACGTGCTTCATCGACGGGGACACCGAGTGGGAGCAGGCGGTCGTCCGCGCCGGGCGCGAGAAGCCCCGGCGCCTGGATCGCGACCTCCTCGAGACCGAGATGCTCCGTCGGCGGCGACCGATCCGCGTCCTCGACGCGCAGAACGACCCGCGCGTGCACAAGGAGATCGCCGAGGTCTCGATGTCCCGGTCCTACGTGGCCGCGCCGGTGATCGTGCAGGACAAGGTGATCGGCTTCATCCACGCCGACTACTTCGGGCAGCGCAAGCTCGTCGGCCCGATGGACGCCGACGTCCTCTGGATGTTCGCCGAGGCGTTCGGCTTCGCGTTCGAGCGGATCGCGTACGGCGAGCGGATCACGTCGCTGCGCTCGTCGTTCTTCCAGACCATGGCGCTCGCCGAGGAGCAGTTCGCGCGCGCGACCGACGGCGAGATCTCGTTCGACATGGGGAGCGCCTCGGCGACGGTGCCCGACGGGCCGGTCGTCCCGCGGCGGGCGCCGATGCCGGTCGCGTCGATCGGGCACGGCCGCTCCGAGCTCGCGGACCTCCTGACGAAGCGCGAGCTCGAGGTCCTGCGCCTGATGGCCGCCGGCGCCACGAACGAGGGCATCGCCTCGCGCCTCGTGATCTCGCACGGCACCGCGAAGACGCACGTCAAGCACATCCTGCGGAAGCTCCGCGCGGCCAACCGCGCCGAGGCCGTGTCGCGCTGGTTCCAGCTCGAGCGCGGGGCCGGCGGCGCCTGAGCCCGCGCGCGCCCGGCGGCGCGCGCGGCCTCCCGGTGCGGTCAGTCCCCGGAGCCGACCGGCGTCGGGCGACGATCGACCGAGGAGCCCGGGTAGTCCGAATGGCCCTTCGGGTCGTTCGGCAGCCCGCGGATCGCCGCGGCCAGCGCGGGGGAGTCGAACGCCGGCTCCTCGCCGCCGAGCCAGCGGTCGATGTTCGGGTGGTGCGGCTTCGCGCGCGCCAGGACGAACAGGTAGACGGCGACGAACGCCCCGCCGACGGCCAGGCCGAGGCAGATCCAGATCGCCGTCCGCGTGCCCGTCGCCGGATCCCCGCCGGTCGTCAGGGCGACGTGCGCGAGGATCGGCGCGACGCTGAACGCCGCGACCGCGCGCAGCAGCTCGATCAGGGCGAAGATCTGCGGCACGTTGTTCGACGGCAGGGAGAAGCCGGCGATGAACAGCGCGGGGGCGACCGAGGCGCCGACGCCGAAGCCGAGGAGCCCGGAGCCGACCCACACGAGGCCCTCGCCGCCGTTGGAGACGCCGGTGAGGATCGCGGCGGCGCCGGCGACGCAGACGAGGCCGGAGAGCGCGATCACCTTCGTCCACTTCGTGTGGAAGAGGACGCCGAAGAGGCCGGCGGCGACGACGGCGCCCACGAACTGCGGCCAGAACAGCGTGCCGACGTGCCCGGGGTCGGTGCCCTTCGCGAGCAGCGCGCTCTGCGTCAGCTCGATCACCGCGACCGACGACGCGCCGGCCGTGATCGCGACGATGATGCCGACCACCGGGAACGTGCTCGACAGCTCGCGCACCGGCATCAGGGGGCGTTTCGCGTGGTACTGCTGGAGCACCAGGAGGACGATCAGCGAGATGCCGAGGATCAGCGGCAGCAGGACCCAGGTGCTGACGAACGCGTGCGACGTCAGCTCGGCCGAGCCGAAGAACGTCGCGCCGCATCCGGCCGCGGCGAGCAGCAGCGCACCGGGCGCCCACGGCGCCTGTGGGTTGGCGGGGTCCTGGTCGTGGAAGGTCAGCAGGGTCAGCAGGAACGCGCCGAGCCCGAAGCCCGCGACGATCCAGAACAGCGGGCGCCACGCGTGCTCGCCCGCGCCGGCGACGGTGCCGCCGATCACCGGGCCGAGGGCCACGGCGCCGAAGATCCCCATGTTCATGACCATCGCCGTCGACGTCAGGCGGGCCGGCGGCCAGCCGATCACGAGCGGCGGGACGGCGGCGATCAGCATCAGGCCGGTCGTCGCGCCCTGCAGGATGCGCCCGAGGACGAACAGCCCGGAGGTCGGGGCCCATGCGGCGAGCACGGACCCGATGACGAACGTCGCCGCGTAGGTGACGAGCAGCCGGCGGCCGCGGAGATGGACCGTCAGCTGCAGCGCGACGACGGCGCCCACGGCGTAGGCGGCGTTGCTCATCCCGTTGGTCAGGGACATCGCCTGCTCGCCGAGCCCGACGTCGCGGCCGATCGAGGCGCCGACGGCGCCGACGGTCGTCGAGAGCACGAGGTACGGCACGAGGGCCAGGACGACGAGGATGGCGGCCGACCAGTAGCTGTCGGCGAGGAAGCCCCGGACCTGCCAGCCGGTGGAGTGGTGGCGGTCGGGTGGGGAGGGCATCGTGGCGGTGCTCATGCGGCGACTCCCGGGTTCGGCACGGCCGAGCGGGCGCCCGTGCCGTTGCGGTGCTGGTCGGCGCGGGGGTCCGCGGCGGCGATGAGGGCGGCGAGCCGCGCTTCGCGGTCGCGCTCGTGGAGGATCAGGCCGAGGGCGGCGAGGACGACGAAGGCCCCGCCGGACCCGAACGAGAGCCAGCGCAGCGTCTCGCCGTCGAACACGCGGGACTCGACGACGGTCCAGGCGCCGACGACGGCGGTGAGGGCGTCGAGGCGGCGCTGGGCGGACCCGCGGGTCAGACCGGGGAACCCGACGGCGGCGATCGCGAAGGCGACGGCGCCCGCGCCGAGGGCGATCCACGACGCGTTCGCGAGGCCGAACGTGAGCGCGGCCGTCAGGAGCAGGCCGCCGACGACGGCCAGGAGGAGGTTCGTGGTGAAACGTGCGTGCATGCAGGTCTCCGGTCGGGGTCGTTCACGCGGGGGCGACGGGGGAGGAGGAGCGGAGGAGCGACCTCCGATTACTGGTTGTACCCCACATGCACCCTGGGCACGCGTGAGACGGCGCTCACGACGGGTCGTCCGGCGGCGTCCGCGTCGGGGAAGGTGGCGCGCAGGAGCGAAGTTGGCGTCACGGCGGCCGCGTGCGGTGTCCGCGTCGACGTTCGGGCCCGCGGCGACGGGTGCCGCGCGGCGGAGGCCGTCTGGACGCCTGGCGACGGTCGGTCTCGGCGGACGGTCGAGGCGTGGTGCGAATCCCCCGCGCGTCCGGGCGGTCGACGATGATGTCGGTCCGCCCGATGTCCGCCGCCGACTCCCCGATCGGACCCCTTCCCGGATCGACCGCCGACGACGTCATCGCGTCGACGCTCCTCCTGATCCCCGATGCGGCGCTGTGGATCGCCGCCGACGGTCGGGTTCGCGCGGCCAACGCGCGCGCCGCGGCGATGTTCCGCGGCGACGTCGTCGGGACCGCCTACGCGGAGCTCGTCGGGCCGGCGGGTGGCGACGGTGGCGACGGTGGCGCGGGTCACGTGGACGGCACCGGTCACGGCACGCCGGGGCGGACGGCCGGCGGCGGAGCGCGGGACGGCGCGACGCCCGGGGGCGAGATCGCGGGACGTGGCGTCGGGGTCCGGCTCGACGGCATCCCGTTCGCGGTCGACGCCCGCATCGGCGACGCACCGGGCGGGGCGCTCTGCACGTTGCGCGAACCACCGCCCGACACCGTCCTCCGGTTGGCGGAGCAGCACTTCGACGTGGCGTTCGACTCCGCCCCGATCGGCATGGCGCTGTTCAACCCGGACGGCGAGTACATCCGGGCCAACGCGGCGCTCGGCGCGCTGCTCGGCGAGGAGCCGGGCGCGCTCCTCGGCCGTCGCGACCAGGAGTTCACGCACCCCGACGACCGCGCCGCCGACGTCGCCGCCGCGTGGGAGATCCTGCGCGGCGAGCGCAGCACCCACCAGTGCGAGAAGCGCTTCGTCCGTGGCGACGGGACCGTCGTCTGGGTGATCGCGAACATGGCGTTCCTCCGCGACGAGCTGGGCCGGCCGATCAGCTGGGTCGGGCAGTTCCAGGACATCACGGAGCGCCACCGCGCGGCGGAGGACCTGCAGGAGATGGCGGACCGCGATCCGCTCACCGGGCTCCTGAACCGCCGGGCGTTCGACCGCGAGCTGCACCGGCACCTCGGCGCCGACCCCGACGGCGTCAGCGGCCTGCTGGTCCTCGACCTCGACGGGTTCAAGGCGATCAACGACGCGCACGGTCACCGCGCCGGCGACGACGTCCTCGTCCGGTGCGCGGAGGGCCTGCGCGAGGCCACGCGGTCGGGCGACCTCGTCGCGCGACTGGGCGGCGACGAGTTCTCGATCTTCGTGCCGGGCGTCGACGGCCCGGGGCTCGCGGCGCTCTGCTCGCGGGTCGAGGACGCGGTTCGGCAGGCGTCCGGTGCGCTCGCCGTGACCGCGTCGATCGGCGCCGCGAGCACGTCGGAGGTCGGGGCCTGCGCGGACTCCCTCCTGGCCGAGGCGGACCGCCGGATGTACGCGGTCAAGGCGTCGGGGCGCTGAGGGCGCGCGTCGATGGACGGTGCACACGCGCGACCTGGACGGACGGCCGATGTCGTCCCGGGGTACCGACGCAAGCGCACGTTCGGGCGGGTACAACATCGCGCATGTCGCGTGTGACACCACCGTCCCGTCAAACCCTCCGTCGCCGGGTCGGGTCCGTCGCGGTCGCCGGATGCGCGGCGGCCGTGATCGTGCCGCTCGGCATCTCGTCGGCCGCCGAGCCGGCCGGATCCGCCGCCCCGCCGGCGTCCGCGTCCGTCGTCGACCAGTCGCTCCTGCGCGGCAAGTCCGGTCGCTGTGCCAAGTCCTACTCGAGCGGCCGCAACCTCCAGGCGAAGCAGCGCATGATCGCCCGCACCCCCACCGGTGGGGTCCCGGACGGTGTCGCCTCGGAGCCCGTGTTCTCCCGCGACAGCCGCCGCAACAAGTTCGTCGCGTACACGTCGACGACCACGAGCACCGCCGGCATCGTCACCCCCGGCAAGCGCAACGTCTACACGGTCGAGCGCACGGGCAAGATGACCCGCTTGGCGAACAACTGGAAGGTCGGGCGGCAGCACCTGCTCTCTGACGGCCTCGGCGGCGCGCCGGCCAACGGCGACTCGTACTCGCCGTCGATCTCCGGCTTCACCGGCCGCAACGACCGCCCGAGGGGCCCGCGCCAGGTCGCGTTCCTGTCGAACGCGACGAACCTCGTCGGCGCCGGCAACCCGACCGGCACGAGCGCGTTCGTCACGGGGACGCGCGGCGGCAAGACGCGCCGCGTCGACGTCCCGGGCGCCGCGCAGAGCGTCGCGATCTCGGGCGACTCGAAGGTCGTCTACGTCGCCACCGATCGCGGGCTCTACCGCGAGGACGAGGGCAAGGTCAAGCGCCTGGTCCTCGCGCCCGGGATCACGAACGTCACGACGACGCTGAACGGCGTGCAGGCCGCCTACGAGCGGGGCGGCTACATCTACGTCGTGAACATCGGCGGCGGCGTCAAGGGCGTCGTCGCGGGCCACGAGCCGCGTGCCGACGGCGGCGTGCCGAACGGCGGCCCGCGTCTGGGCTTCATCCGCGCGATCGCCTACCAGGCGGGCAACGGGGCCTTCCGCGCCGCGCTCGACGGCAAGAAGCGCAACATCCAGCGGATGGGCACCTCGACCGGCACGTCGGTGGCGACGAACGTCGGCGGCAACGGCGTCGTCTTCGGCAACAAGGGCTACCTCTGCCTCGAGGTCAGCCTGCTGGACTCCACGCACCGCCGTGGCGGCTACAACATCCCGCAGGGTGCGTGCCCGGCCGGGCAGGGGAACGTCGCCGACGTGACGGTCTCCAGCCGCTACAACTACACCGCCTTCAGCTGCACCGGCGGCGGCCTGTTCCTGCACTACGTCGGGCCGAAGTAGGCGGCGGCTCCGGGCCGGCGACGGCCCGGGCCTCGGCCGTCTCCCGCGGCGGACGTCAGCCCGCCAGCACCGCGTCCGCGTCGACCACCGTCGCGTAGGCGCTGCCGAGCGCGCCCAGGAACGCGGCCTGGACGTCGGCGGCGGCGACCTTGCGTCCCGCGTGCTCGAGCGCGGGGCAGGCGCAGGCATCGGCGACGACCGTGACGTCGTACCCGAGGTCCGCGGCGGTGCGGACGCTCGCGTCGACGCACATGCTGGTCATCATCCCGGCGACCACGAGCTCGCGGACGCCGTCGTGCCGCAGCCGGGCGTCGAGGTCGGTGTTCAGGAAGGAGTTCGGCGCCTCCTTCACGACGACCTCCTCGTCCTCGGTCGGCGCGACCGACGGGTGGATCTCGGCGCCCGGGGTGTCCTTCACGAGGAAGCCGCCGGACGCGTCGCCGGCGTGCCGCACGTGGAAGACCGGGTCGCCGGCGTCGCGGAACGCCGCGAGCAGCCGGGCGGCGTTCGCCGCGGCCGCGTCCGGGCCCTCCAGCGGCAGCGCACCGCCCGGGAAGTAGTCCTGCTGGATGTCGATCAGGAGCAGCGCGCGGGTCATGCGGGCAGCCTATGTGGGCGCGCGGGCCGGGCGCTCCCGGCGCCGGGTGCGACCCGGGCGGCGTCCGCCCCGAACTACGCGGATCGCTAAATGTGTAAATACGGATCAAATATTTGCACATTGAGACGTCCGGCGCTATGGTTCTCGCCGTGGTCCGCTCCCCCGACACCCGACCGACGTGTGCGCTGCGGTGGCCGACGTGCGGTGGAGCGGGCCACGCTCCTCGATGTCGGTGCGCCGCGTAGGAGTCGGCCGCAGGGCCGGGGGATCGAGCGCGGCGTGTCGTGAGGGGCGCGCCGCCGTCTGCACCCCGACCTCCTCGGCCCCCGGCCGTCCTCCTTCACCCCGCGTGCTCCACGGTGCCGGACGCCGAGGTCACCGCCCACCGAGACCGCCCCGACGGGTACTCCGCCGCGGCGGTGGCGGGCGGCCCACGGCGACCGCGCCGGGGGCCCGCACGCCCGGCGTCCGCCGGGCCGCACCCACGCCCACAGGAGACGAACGACATGCACACCGCAGTGCCGCCCACCGACCACCGATTCCCCGCCGACCGATGAGCCAGGGCCGCCGTCCCCGCGGAGCGTGGCTCGGCGGGGTCCGCGACGGCGACGACCTCGTCGCCGGCCGCCCCCTCCGTGACCGGCCGGACCGGACGACCGGCCGGTACTTCGACGACGACGAGCCGGCGGAGTCCGTCGTCCGGGCCTCGCGCTCACGCCGCGAGGGCTGGAACCGCCACGTGCCCTCCGGCCCCGCGGTCCGCGCCACCCCGCGCGGGCGGGCCCGCAGGGCCAGAGCCGCCGACTGACCGCCTGCGGCGCGAGCGCCGCGACCGAGCGTCCCGGCCCGTCGTCCCCCGGACGGGACGGGACGCTCGTGCGGACCACGGCGACCGCACGGGTCCGAGCCCCACCGGTCGCCGTGGGTGCACGTCCCGGCGCCGCCACGGAGCCGGAGGTGGGCGACGACGCCCCGTCACGCGTCGATGGCGGGAGCAGGTGGTCCGATGGCCTCCCTCGCGGGTTAGGGGTCGTGTCGTCCCGACCAGGAGCTCCCGTGCACCCAGACCAACGTCCGAGGACCCGCCGTCGGAGGACGGTCGTCCTGTCGCTCGCCATCGCGCCGGTCGTCGCCGCGTCGGCGGTCGGCGAGGCCTCCGCAGCGTCGCTGTCGAGCTGGTCGGCGTCGCCGGCGACGTTCTTCCAGGACTCCTTCGAGGCGTCCACGACGACCGTGGCGAACGGCCGCGTGTGGCAGGTCTCGTTCGACCGGCTGACGAAGCCGGTGCTGCGCTCGCGGCGCCTGGCGGACGGCCGGGCCGCGGCGGTGCCGGTGCGGATCCCGCGCCCTGCCGGCGGCGAGCTGGTCTCGGCCGGCGACTCCCTGCTCGAGGACGAGGCGGACGGGCGGGACACGACCCTGTTCGTGGCCGGCCGTCGGGGCTTCGTGGCCGGCGACTGGTGCACCGCCCAGAACGACGACGGCGACTGCGAGGCCTCGCGCGGGTTCGAGGTCCAGTTCGACGTCCGGACCGGGAAGGTCCTGCGGTCGTCCCGGCCACGCAGGTCCCCGGTCCTCGTCGGGGGGACCCGCGTCTCGTACCTCGAGGTCCCGAAGGCCGGATCGATGCTGCTCCGCGACGCCGTCACGCGGCGCGTGGTGCGCCGCCTCCCGCGGCAGGCACGGGAGGTCCAGGGCGCGGGGCCGTTCGTCTCCTGGAAGGACCCCGACGCCTACGAGCGCGAGAACGGGCGGCGGGGCGAGGTCGACATCGGGCCCGGTTGGAGCGCGATCCACGTCCGCAGGCGGGCCACCGGGCGCGTCGTCTACGACCTGCGCGAGAGCACCGTCATGAACGCGATCCAGCGCCGCGGCGCGGGCGGTCAGGACGCGGACCTGCGGCCCGACGGGTCGCTCCGGCTCGCGATCGACCTGGACTTCGAGCGTCCGTTCCGCCCGGTCGTCGTCGACGGGCGGGGTCGCGTCCTGCGGGTCTCGGAACGGCCGATGCGGAAGCCCGGGCAGTTCTGGTCGGAGATCCGAGGCGGTCGCGTGTCGCTCCAGGTCTCGACGAACTTCGGGACGTGCGGGCCCGAGGCGGGCTGGCTCACCGACGTCGGTGGTCATCACGGGACGATCTTCCGGGACCTGCCCCACAGCGGCGGCTACGTGATCTCCTCCGCACCGGAGCTCCTGACGCCCACGACGATGGCCTGGGGCGAGCGGCCGACCGACCCGGAGATCCCCCGGGCGCGCTCCCGCGTCCGCGTCGGCCGCGACCTCCGTACGCTGCCGTTGACCACGAAGGACCGCCCGCGCTGCTGACGGGCCCGTGACGTCGGGGCGGTGTCCCGCTCGTCGCGGCCGACCGTCACGCCCGGCTCGGCGCCGGCGGCAGAAGGCGCTCTGCGCCGCCACCGGGTGGACGCAGAGCCGGATGTCGAACCACGGGGGGCGCATGGAGCGCCGCGAGCTCGTCGTGCGCGACGTGGACCTCGAGACCGGCGACCTGCGCATCCGCGTCACGGACGAGGGGCACCGGCTGCTCTCGCTGGCCGTCGGACGACGCGCCCGCGTCCGCTCAGAACGAGGGGATCACGGACCCCTGGTACTTGTCCTCGATGAACGTCCGGACCTCGGGCGAGTGCAGGAGCTGCTCGAGCTTCACGACGCGCGGGTCGTTCCGGTTCTCGTCCTTGACGACCACGAGGTTGGCGTTCGGGTTGCCGTCGGCCTTCTCGAGCACGAGCGCGTCCTTGGCGGGCGTGAGCTTCGCCTCGATCGCGTAGTTGCCGTTGATCACCGACAGGTCGGTGTCGTCGAGCGTGCGCGGCAGGTTCGCCGGCGCGATCGTCGTGAACTTCAGCTTCTTCGCGTTCGTCTCGATGTCACGCGGGGTGGCGTTGTCGGGGGCGTCGGCCTTCAGCGTGATGAGGCCGGCCTGCTGCAGGAGCTTCAGGCCGCGGGCCTCGTTGGCCGGGTCGTTCGACAGCGTCACGGACGCACCGTTCGGGACGGCCGCGATGTCCTTGATCTTCTTCGAGTAGATGCCGAGCGGCTCGAGGTGGACCGGCTGCAGCGACACGAGGTCGGAGTACGACGGGTTGTCCTTCTTCTGGGCGTCCAGGTACGGGACGGTCTGGAAGTAGTTCGCGTCGAGCTTGCCCTCCTGGAGGGCGACGTTCGGCTGGATGTAGTCGTCGTAGGTCTTGATCTCGAGCTGCAGGCCGGCCTTCGGGGCCAGGTCCTTCTTCACGTACTCGAGGATCTCGGCGTGGGGGACGGGGCTGGCGCCGACGACCAGGGGCTTGGACGCGTCTGCCGTGCCGGAGGACGAGTCCTTGTCGTCGTCGCTGCCGCAGGCCGTCAGCCCGAGGCCGAGGACGACGGCGGCGATGAGCGCGAGGAACGCGCGAAGACGTGCGGACATGTGGGACCTCTCTGTGGTGTTCATCGGTGCGAGATGCGGCGGACCAGGAGGTCGCCGACGAGCTGGAAGAGCTGGACGATCACGACGAGCAGCACGACGGTCGCGAGCATCACGTTGCCGTCGTAGCGGTTGTAGCCGTAGTCGATGGCGAGGGCCCCGAGGCCTCCGCCGCCGACGGTGCCGGCCATCGCGGAGAAGCCGACGATGGCGACGAGCGTGATCGTCAGGCCGCCGACGAGGCCGGGCGCGGCCTCGGGCAGGACGACCTTGCGGACGGTCTGGGTGCGGGACGCGCCGGCGGCGCGCGCCATCTCGACGAGGCCGCGGGGGACCTCGCGCAGGGCCTGCTCGACGACCCGCGCGTAGAACGGCGTCATGCCGACGACGAGCGGCACGATCACGGCGCTCGTGCCCAGCGACGTGCCGACGACGAGGCGCGTGAACGGGATGATCGCGGCGAGCAGGACGATGAACGGCACGGACCGGCCGATGCCGACGACGAGGCCGAGCAGGGCGTTGACCGGCGGCAGCGGCCGCAGGCCGTCGCGGCCGGTGGTGTGGAGCAGGACGCCGAGCAGCAGGCCCAGGAGCCCGGTGATCGCGGTCGAGATCACGACCATCTGCAGGGTCTGGCCGAGGGCGGGCTCCAGGAGCTCCCAGATCTCGTCCCAGGGCGTCGCGTCGGCGAGGGGGAGGGTCATGCGCGCTCCTCGGTCGGGGTGGGGGCCGCCGGCAGGTCCGTCGCCTCGGCCGGATCGCCCGCGGGCTCGCCGGTCGGGTCGCGGTCGGTGGCTGCGACCGCCCCGGGGTCCTCGCCCGCAGCCGGCGGGGCGGCGACGAGGTCCGCGACCGCCGCCGGCGGGGCGTCGGCTGCGGTCTCGTCCAGCCGGGCCGCGTGGAGTCCACGGCCGCGGAGGCGCTCCGCGAGGTCGATCGTCGGGTCGTCGAGGGCGACGGTGACGTGGCCCGCGGGCCGGCCGTCCACGGCCTCGACGCTCGCGCCGAGCAGCGCGACCCGCGTGCCGAGCTCGTGCTCGAGGCGCCCGATCCACGCGGGGTCGACGTCGTCGGCCGTGTACGTCACGCGCCACGACTGCCCGCCGCCGGGGGCCACGGCCACCGGTCGCGCCGGCACCAGTCCTCGGCCGAGCGCGGAGTCCGGGTCGGTCACGAGCGCGCCGACGTCGCCCTGCTCGACGATCCGGCCGTCGCGCAGCAGGGCGACCTGGTCGCAGACGTCGCGGACGACCTCCATCTCGTGGGTGATCAGCAGGATCGTCAGCCCGAGGTCGTCGCGCAGGCCGCGCAGCAGCGCGAGGATCGAGCGCGTCGTGTCGGGGTCGAGGCCCGAGGTCGCCTCGTCGGACAGCAGCACGTCGGGGCGCAGCGCGAGCGCCCGGGCGATCCCGACGCGCTGGCGCTGGCCGCCCGAGAGCTGCGCCGGGTGGGTCCGGGCGTGGTCCTCCAGCCCGACCCGGGCGACGAGCTCGGCGACGCGCGTCCGCCGCTCGGCGCGGGGGACGCCGGCGATCTCGAGCGGCAGCGACACGTTGCCCGCGACCGTCCGCGACGACAGCAGGTTCGCCGCCTGGAAGATCGTGCCGATCCGCCGGCGTGCGGCCTGCAGCTCGCGGTCGCGCAGCGCGGTCAGGTCCTGCCCCCCGACGACGACCCGGCCGGACGTCGGGCGCTCGAGCAGGTTGACGCACCGGGCGAGGGTGCTCTTCCCCGCGCCGCTCGGCCCGATCACCCCGGCGATCCGTCCCGCGTCCACGCGGAGCGACACGGCGTCCAGCACGACGTGGTCCCGGCCGTTGCGACGGAACGCCTTGGTGAGGGTGTCGACCTCGATCATCCGCCACGCAATTTACCGTAAAGCGGATCCGAATTTGATTCCGGGCTCGCGGAGGGGTACGTTCGGCCTCGCACGCCGCCCGTCCGCCTCGCACGCGGACCGGCGCGCCCCACCCCGTCCGGAGACCGCGCCGATGACCCGACCCACGCCGCCCGCAGCCCCGCTCGACGTCTCCGACGCCCTCCCTCGGCGCACCGCGCCGGTCGATCCGTTCGCGACGACGCCGCTGACGAACGCGGAACGCCGCGCCCGCCGCCTGGCACGCAACGTGCATCGGGGGCAGCTCGACGAGCGGGGCCGGCCGCTGATCGAGCACGTCGAGCGGGTCGCGGCCGACGTCCCGCCGAGCGCGCGGACGGTCGCGTTCGTCCACGACGTCTGCGCGCGGTCCGGTGCCTCGGCCGCGCAGGTCGCCCGGGTCCTCGACCTCGACGAGGACGAGCGCGAGGCCCTGGTGCTGCTCACGCGGCGCGGCCGCGAGCCCCTGACGCGTCACGTCCGCCGGGTCGTGCGCGCCCTGCCCGATCCGGCACGCGAGCTCGCGCTCGTCGTCCTCCGGGCCGACGTCGAGGACCTCGCCGCCCGGGCCGCCGACGGCGACGGCCCCTACGGCCCGGCGCTCGAGGCCCTCGACGAGGCGGGCTCCCCGCTGGCGGTGCGGTGATGTCCGGGTGCGGCTGCGGGCCGGACGACGGGCCGCGGGGCGTCGATGCCCGCGACCGGGGTGACGCGGACGACCCCGGCACCGGCCTCGTGGACGACGGCGCGGCGGACTGTCGCAGCGACGGCGGGCGCCGCGCCGACGACGCGCGAGGTGCCGCCGACCCGCCGCCCCGCGACCCGGACGCGCCCGCGTGGCCGCCGCTCGTCCGGGCGGCCGGCTGTGACCGGGAGGCGCTCCTGCGCCGGATCGTCGGCGGCTGACCGCCGGTGGTCCGCGTCGCGGTCGGCCCGCGCCGGACCGCTCAGGCCGCCGCGAGCGCGAAGACCCGCGACAGCCGCGCGACGGCCGCGCGACGCTCGACGGGGTCGGGCGTGTTCGAGATCGAGATCACCTCGTCGGCGCCGGACGCGGCGACCGCGGCCTCGAGGCCCGCCCGCACCGTCTCCGGGTCGCCGACGACGTCGGCGCGCGTGTCGATGTGCTGCTCCTCGGCCGCGCGCTCCTCCGCGGTCCAGCGGTGCGCGAGAGCGTCCTCCACCGACATCAGCGCGGCGTGGTGGCCGAGCCGTGCCTGCGCCATCCCCAGGTGCATCGGGGCGGCCAGCGCGCGGGCGTGCTCGTCGTCCTCGCCGACCATCACCTTGACCGCGAGCATCGCGTGCGGACGGTCCCCGGGGCGCGCCGGGACGAAGTTCTCGCGGTACGCCCGCAGCGCGTCGGCGGCGCCCTGCGTGTTCGTGTGCGCCGCGAACCCGTAGCGGAGGCCCTTGCGCGCGGCGGTCGCGGCGGAGCCCGCGCTGGACCCGAGCAGCGTCACGGGCGGCAGCGGCACGTCGGTCGGTGCGGCGCGGGCGGTCGCCAGCGGGTGGCCCTCGGGCCACGGGTGGACCTCGCCGAACGCCAGGAGCTCGTCGAGCTGCTCCTCGAACCCCGCGCCGTGCGCGTTGTCGACGGGACGCCCGAACGCCCGGACGATCGCGTCGTCGATCGCGCCCTCCGAGCGCCCGATGCCCAGGTCGATCCGGCCGGGGAACAGCGCCTCGAGCGACCGGAACTGCTCGACCACGTGGATCGGCCGGTGGTTCGGCAGCAGCATCCCGCCGGAGCCGACGCGGATGCGGCTCGTCGCGCCGGCGAGCGTCCCGAGCAGGACCTCCGGCGCCGAGATCGCGACGCTGCCGATCGCGTGGTGCTCGGCGACCCAGAAGCGGTGGAAGCCGAGCTCGTCGGCGGCGCGGGCCAGGGCGATCGCGTCGTGGAACGCGTGGCCGGGGGCTCCGCCGCGTCGCGTCGGGGCCTGGTCGAGGATCGAGAGGAGCATGTGGAGGTCGGTCGTGGACGGGCCGGGGTCCCGCCGCCGGAGGGCCGCGAAGCCCCGTGGTGGCGGAAACCCGATCGGGATTCCCTACGGTCACCGTAGAGCAGTCCGATCCCCGCCCCGTACCCATGAGCCATCGCCCCCTCCTCCTCGCCGCCGCACTCGCCGACCGCCGGCCGCTCCCCGACCGCGGCGCGCTCGTCGACCGGGCCCGGACCGCCGAGGCCGCCGGACTCGAGCTCGTCACGATCGAGCCCGGACCGTTCGACCCGCTCCTCGTCGCCGCGCACCTCGCCGCCAGGACGTCCCGCATCGGCATCGCGCCGGTCGTGTCGACCACGACGACGGAGCCGTTCCACGTCTCGACCGCGCTCGCGACGATCGACGTCGTCGCGCACGGCCGCGGCGGCTGGGTCGCGCAGGTCGACGATCCCGCCGACGTGGACGGCACGGTCACCTGGGACGTCACGGCCGACGCCGCGGGCGACGCGGCCGAGCACCTCGAGGCGGTCCGCGCGCTCTGGGACAGCTGGGAGGACGGCGCCGAGATCCGCGACGTCGCGACCGCGCGCTTCATCGACCGCGACCGCGTCCACCACGTCGACCTCGTCGGCGAGCACCTGTCCGTCCGCGGGCCGTCGATCACCCCGCGCCCGCCGCAGGGGCACCCGGTGGTGCTCGCGCGGGCGGACGGTCCGGCGGCGGAGCGGCTCGTCGCGGCCGGGGTCGACGTCCTCGTGGCAGCGGAGGGCGCTCCGTCCGCCGCCCCGCGCCGCTTCGTCGACGTCGTCGTCGCGGCGGACGCGCACGACGGACTCGCCGCACGCCTGATCGCCCTCCACGCCGACGGCGCCGACGGCGTCGTGCTCCACGCGGAGGACCTCGCCGGGGCGCTGGCCGCCGTCCTGCCGGAGCTCGAGCGCGCCGGGGTCCGCCCGGCGGCCGACGACCGGGACGGCCCGCCGCCCGGCGGTCCCGCCGACCCCGAGGACCCGGCCGGACCGGCTGCCCCGCCCACCCTCCGCGAGCGCCTCGGCCTGGCGCCCGCCGTCAACCGCTTCGAGGCCCGCGCATGACGCCGCCGACGACGCCCCGGGAGGGGACCCGCGCATGACCGCCCCCCGCAAGCAGGTCCGCCTGGCCGCCCACTTCCCGGGCGTGAACAACACGACGGTCTGGGGCGACCCCGCCTCGGGCAGTCACATCGACTTCGCCGGGTTCGCGCACCTCGCGCGGACGGCCGAGCGGGCGATGTTCGACCTGTTCTTCCTCGCCGAGGGCCTCAGCCTCCGCGAGCACGCCGGGCACCTCCACGACCTCGACGTCGTCGGCCGCCCGGACGCGATGACCGTCCTCTCGGCACTGGCGGCGGTCACCGAGCGGATCGGCCTCGCGGCGACGCTGACGACGACCTACCACGAGCCGCTCGAGGTCGCCCGGCAGCTCGCGACCCTCGACCACCTCTCCGACGGGCGCGCGGCCTGGAACCTCGTGACGTCCACCGACGCGGTGTCGGGCGCCAACTTCCGCCGCGGCGCGTACCTGCCCTACGACGGGCGCTACGACCGGGCGGGCGAGCTGCTCGGGCTGGCCGACCGCCTGTGGCGCGACGGCCCCGGTCCGTTCCGGGCGGAGGGCCGCCAGGTCGACCTGCACGGCGAGTGGGACCTCGCGTCCCCGCCGCAGGGCCGCCCCGTGATCCTCCAGGCCGGCGACTCCGACGCCGGCCGCGAGTTCGCCGCCCAGCGCGCCGACGCCGTCTTCACCCGGCACGCGAGCGTCCCCGAGGGCCAGGCCTTCGTCCGCGACGTGAAGGGCCGGCTCGCGAGGTACGGCCGCCGGCCCGAGGACCTGCTCGTCCTCCCGGGCGCGACGTTCGTCCTCGGCGACACCGACGAGGACGCGCGGGAGCAGGCCGCCCACGTTCGTCGCCAGCAGGTCTCCGGGCCCACGGCGATCGTCTTCGCGGAGCAGCTCTGGAACCGCGACCTCTCCGCCTACGACCCCGACGGCCCGCTCCCCGACGTCGACCCCGTCGAGGGCGAGATCACGATCGCGCCGGGCAGCATCCCGGCCCGCGCCTTCGCCGGGAAGCGCCACGAGACCGTCGAGCAGCTGCGCGCGCTGGCGGCGAGGGACGACCTGTCGCTCCGGGACGTGATGGTCGAGACCCGCGCGCGGCACTCGTTCGTCGGCTCGCCCGAGACCGTCGCCGACGAGATCGACCGCCACGTCCAGCTCGACGCCTGCGACGGCTTCATCCTCGTCCCGCACATCACGCCGGGCGGGCTCGACGCGTTCGCCGATCGCGTCGTGCCGCTGCTGCAGGAGCGCGGGTCGCTGCGCACCGCGTGGGAGGGCGGCACGCTGCGCGACCGGCTCGGCCTGCCGCGCTGGTCCCCGGCGGAGTCCGCGGTCCGCGCGGACTGACCACCCCGCGCCGGCACCCGCGACGTAGGCTGGCCGCGTGAGCATCAACGAGCTGTTCTCCCTCGAGGGCAAGGTCGCGATCGTCACGGGGGCCTCCGCGGGCCTCGGCGTGGCGTGCGCGAAGGGCCTCGCCGAAGCCGGCGCCGACGTCGTCGTGGCCGCCCGCCGCGCCGAGGCGCTGCGCGAGACCGCCGCGCTGGTCGAGGCGAGGGGGCGACGGGCCCTGGCCGTCCCCACCGACGTCAGCGACCCCGATGCCTGCGCGGCGCTCGTCGCCGCGGCCGTCGCCGAGTTCGGCCGGGTCGACGTCCTCGTCAACAACGCGGGGGTCGGGACGGCGGTCCCGGCGCTGAAGGAGACGCCGGACCAGTTCCGCCAGGTCATCGACCTGAACCTCAACGGCTGCTACTGGATGGCCCAGGAGGCCGCCCGGGCGATGACGGACGGCGGCAGCATCATCAACATCTCGAGCGTGCTCGCGCTCACGACGGCCGGGCTCCCGCAGGCCGCCTACACGGCCAGCAAGGCCGGGCTGCTCGGCCTCACCCGCGACCTCGCCCAGCAGTGGTCGCGCCGGAAGGACATCCGCGTCAACGCGATCTGCCCGGGCTTCTTCCCGTCGGAGATGACCGAGCAGTACCAGGACGGCTACCTGGACGGCATGACCGAGCGCGCGCCGATGGGTCGCGGCGGGAAGCCGGAGGAGCTGGCCGCCACGGTCGTCTTCCTCGCGGGCGCCGGGGCCGGGTACATCACGGGCGCGACGGTGGTCGTCGACGGCGGGATCGCGATCACCTGAGATCCCCGGGGCACCGGCCCGGATCGTAATACCGGATATCGGATAGGAAATATGCGGTCCGGCGGGGATTCCGGTACCGTGGCGGGGGTGCGTCCTGCCCCGTACACCGCGCTGCGACCAGCGATCCGCCCGACGGGGGTCCGGTCGTGAGCAGCTCGCTGGGCCCCGAGGAGCTTGCCCGCTGGGAGGCGTGGAAGCGCTCCAGCGACGCCGTCATCGAGCGCGTCCGCCGCGAGGTCCGCACCGCGACGGGGCTGTCGAACGCCGACTTCGGCGTCCTGAAGATCGTCGCCGCCGCGGGCGGGACGGTCCGGCAGCAGGCGCTGTGCGACGGGCTCGAGTGGACCCAGAGCCGGACCTCGAACCACCTGTCGCGGATGGAGCGCCGCGGGCTCGTCGTCCGCGAGACCCTCGAGGGGGGCGGCGTCGAGATCACGGCGACCGCGCGCGGCGCCGAGCTGATCGGACGGGCCGTCCCGGTCCACGCCGCCGCGGTCCGCGAGCACCTGCTCGAGCGCCTCGACGACACCGCGCACGGCGCGATCGCGGAGCTCGCGGCCGACCTGACGACGTCCCCGGGCTGACCGACCCCCGCACGCGCCCGTCGCACCGGACCGGGGCGCGGGGAGCAGGACCGGTGTCGTCCGGGCGTCCGCGTGCGGGCCCCGGACGACGTCCCGGGATCGCGTACCGTGGTGGTGTCCGCCGCAACAACGGCCGTTGTCGCGGGTTTCAGACGTCATACCCCGTAGTGCTTCGACGCGGCCGGCCCGGCCGCGACCCCTACGGATGTCCCTCGGAGAACGCACCCCGATGACCCCTCGCCTCCTGCGCACGGCCCTCGTCGCCGCCACCCTCGCGGTCCTCGCGGTGCCATCCGCGGCATCGGCGGCGAACAGCCTCGAGGTCGGGATCGCCGACGAGAACGTGCTCAACGGCAACACCCCGGGTGGCGCCGACGCGACGGTCGCCCAGTGGAAGGCCTCCGGCGTCCAGGACGTCCGGATCTTCGCCCAGTGGGACAAGCTCGTCCCGCAGGACACGAAGGACGACACGAAGGCACCGGCGGGCTTCAACGCCGAGGACCCCGCGTCCTACGACTTCGCGAACCTGGACGCGAAGATCGACGTGGTCGCCAAGTACGGGCTCAACGTCACGCTCGTGGTCACCGGACCCGGGCCCGTGTGGGGCTCGTCCGAGCCCGCGCGGAAGAACGGCACGTGGAAGCCGGACCCCGCGCAGTTCGCGAAGTTCGCGGCGGCGATCACGAAGAACGTCGGCCCGAAGGTCGCGCGCTACATCGTCTGGAACGAGCCCAACCAGGGCTACTGGCTCCAGCCGCAGTACTCGTGCGTCGCGCGGAAGACCACGATCCCGCCCTTCAAGTGCACCTCGGTCGCCCCGCACCTCTACCGCGAGCTGGCCCGGGCGGGCTACGACGCCATCCACGCCAACGACCCCGATGCGCGGGTGGCCGTCGGCGCGACCTCGTCCACCGGCATCAAGCTCCCCGACCGCGCCAACTCGACGACCGCGCCGCTCACGTTCCTGCGGAACATGGCCTGCGTCAACTCGAAGTACCGGAGCGTGCGCAGCGGCGACTGCAAGGGGTTCAAGGCCGTCACCGGCGACGCGCTGGCGTACCACCCGCACTCGACGACGAAGTCCCCCGGCCAGGCCGACCCCGTCTCGGGCAACGCGCGGATGGCCGACCTCCCCCGGCTGATCAAGGTCATCGACAAGCTGACCGCCCGCAAGCGCCTGAAGGTCTCCGGGGCCAAGCGGCTGCCGCTGTGGCTCGACGAGTACGGCTACCAGACGAATCCGCCCGACAAGCGGGACGGTCACCAGTCGCCGGCCGTCGCCGCCGCGTACCTGCAGTGGGGCTGGTCGCTCGCGGCGCGCAACCCGCGCGTCGAGACGCTCACGCAGTACGAGTGGTTCGACGAGGAGCTCGGCGAGGACAAGAACGGCGACCAGACGTTCAACAAGTGGCAGTCGGGCCTGTTCACCGTCGACGGCAAGCCGAAGGCCCTGGCCGCGGTCTTCGCGAACCCGATCTTCGGCTGGTACACGAAGTCCAGCGGCTACATCTGGGGTCAGGTGCGTCCGGGGGACGCGGCGACGACCGTCCGCCTGCAGCAGGGCGGGAAGGCGTCGTCGTCGTTCAAGGACTACAAGACGATCACGACCGACAAGTACGGGATCTTCCAGGTCAAGGTGCCGAGGTCGACGACGACCCGGTACCGGTTCGTCTACACCGACCCGAACACGCAGGCCGAGGTCACGAGCGCGGCCGTGCCGCTGCGCAGGCCCACCGGGAAGTGAGGCGGCGGCCGGGCGCTTCCCGGTCAGTCCTGCATCGCGGCGAGGCGCGCGCGGATCGCCGCGGCGCGCGGGTCGTCCGCGGGCAGCAGGCCGAGGAGCCGGTCGTGCGCGCCCGGGTCCTCCCGCCCGGCGGCGGTGCGGGTCCAGGCCAGCAGGGTGGCGGCGTCCGTCGCGATCGCGGCGCCCGCCCGCATCGCGCGGTCGAGCTCCTCCCGCAGTGCGACGACGGCCGGTGCGCCGGATCGCGGCAGGAGCGGCGCCGGGCAGCGGTGCATCGCCTCGGCGAGCCGCCCGCGGCGGGCGGCGTCGAGGCCGCGGGCGAGGTCCGTGTCGACGGTCGCCGCGAGGCGGTAGGGCCGCGTGCGCAGGTGCGGTCCGAGCAGCCGCCGGAGCCGCGACAGCTCCGCCCGGACGGTGACCGGGTTCCCCTCGGGCCCGTAGAGATCGCGCGCGAGCTCGTCGCCCGTGCGTCCACCGGGATGCGCCGCGAGGACGGCGAGGATCTCGGCGTGCCGGAGGCTCAGGTCGTGCCGCTCGCCGGGGCGCCGGAGTCCCGGGGTCGCACCGTCGGGGACGAGCTCGATCGAGAGGCGGTCGACCGCGGGCGTGCCCGTGGGGTCGTCTCCGGCGAGGAGCGCGGCCGGGACGCGCGGGGCGACGCCTGCGCTCGCGGACGCCCCGTGCGGGAGGCGGTCGTCGGTGCCGCCGCGTGGGGCGACGTCCGCGGCGCGGACGAGGTGGCCGGCGCCGTCGGCGACGACGTCGGCCCGGGCGGTCGAACCGTCCGGCAGCGCGACGACGCCGTCGACCGGCGGATCGATGCGTCCCGTCAGCCAGCCGTGCGGCCAACAGGCGACGACGCGCCCGGACGGGCCGATGACCGCGGTGCGCGCGTGGCTGCGGTGCTCGAGGTCGGCGAGCAGCGCCTCGTGGAGCACGCGGTCGCGGCGGTGCACCCGCTCCGCCAGCAGGTGCTCGGCCATCCGGGCGGCGGAGGTGACGAAGCCGAGGATCATCGGGTGCGCCGTCCGGAGCGGCCCGCTGAGGTCGATCACGCCGAGGGGCGCGCCGGTCTCCGGGTCGTGGATCGGGGCGCCCGAGCAGACCCACGGGTGGTGCGTGCGGACGAAGTGCTCGCCGGAGAAGATCTGGACGGGGTGGTCGATCGCCAGCGCGGTGCCGATCGCGTTGGTGCCCACGGCGTCCTCGCTCCAGCGCGCGCCCTCGAAGAAGCCCAGGTCCGCCGCGGCCGCCTTGATCGCGCTGTGCCCCTCGGCCCACAGGAGCGTGCCCGTCGCGTCGGTGACGACGAGCAGATGGCCGGCGTCCTGCGCCACCCGGCCGACGGCCTGGTGGATCGCCGGGAGCGCGGCGGCCAGCGGGTGGGCCTGCCGGGCGTCGTCGATGTCGGACTCGCCGATGACCACGGGAGCGCGCTGGTCGTCGGGTGTGAGGCCCGCGCGGGTCGTGCGCCGCCACGAGTCGAGCACCACGCGGCGGACCTCGGACGGCACGCGGCCGTCGTGCTCGACGACCGTGCTGTGCGCGACCTGCAGCCGGCGGGCGAGGTCGAGCGGATCGGCCGAGGCGTCGAGGGCCACCCACGGGTTCCTGCGCGTCGTCTGCATCGCCGCGGGCCGTGCGCCGGGCGCCGTCGGTGGCGCCGCGGGCGGGCGCCGGCGATCCGGCGGGGGCCCGTCCTCCTCTCGACCCGAGTCTAGGAACGGGCTCGGGTGAGGGGTGGTGGATGCGACGGACGTGGCGCGTTGCCGCTCGGTGGGGGTAACGGCGAGGGCCTACGACAGGTGGTGGACCTCCTGCGGCGCGTAGACCGGGGTGTCGATGCCCTCGTAGCGGGCCTTGAGCTGGAGCGCCAGGTAGAGCGAGTAGTGGCGCGACTGGTGGAGGTTGCCGCCGTGGAACCAGAGGCCCGGCTGCTGGGTCGGCTTCCACATGTTGCGCTGCTCGCCCTCCCACGGGCCCGGGTCCTTCGTGGTCTCCGAGCCGAGGCCCCAGACCTTGCCCACGCGGTCGGCGACCTCCTGCGAGATGAGGTCCGCCGCCCAGCCGTTCATCGACCCGTAGCCGGTGGCGTAGACGACGAGGTCCGCGGGCAGCTCGGTGCCGTCGGCGAGGACGACCGCGTCCTCCGTCAGGCGCTCGACCTGGCCGTGCGCGAGCTTGACCTCGCCGTCGGCGACCAGCTCGGCCGAGCCCACGTCGATGTAGTAGCCCGACCCGCGGCGCAGGTACTTCATGAAGAGGCCGGAGCCGTCGTCGCCCCAGTCGTGGTCGAAGCCCGCGGCCTCCAGGCGCGCGTAGAAGTCCTTGTCGCGCTCGGCCATCTGCTCGTACAGCGGGATCTGGAACTCGTGCATGATCCGGTACGGCAGCGACGCGAAGATCAGGTCGGCCTTCTCCGTCGTCACCCCGTTCGCGAGCGCCTCCTCGGAGTACAGGGCGCCCAGGCCGATCTCCATCAGCGACGCCGACTTCACGATGTGGGTCGACGAGCGCTGCACCATCGTCACGTCGGCGCCCGACTCCCAGAGCGCGCCGCAGATGTCGAAGCTCGAGTTGTTCGAGCCGATCACGACGCACCGCTTGCCCGCGTAGGCGTCCGGACCGGGGTGCGCCGAGGAGTGGTGCTGGTCGCCGCGGAAGACGTCCTGGCCGGGGATCGTCGGCACGTTCGGCTTGCCGGACATGCCGGTGGCGAGGACGAGCTGCTTCGGGCGCAGCGTCAGCGGGACGCCGCCCTGCTCGAGCTGCACGGTCCACTCGCCGCGCGCCTCGTCGTACTGCGCGCTCGTGACGGCGGTGGAGCTCCAGTAGTCGAGCTCCATGACCCGCGTGTACATCTCGAGCCAGTCGGCGACCTTGTCCTTCGGCGCGAAGACCGGCCAGTTCTCGGGGAACTTGATGTAGGGCAGGTGGTCGTACCAGACGGGGTCGTGCAGGCAGAGCGACTTGTAGCGGCTGCGCCACTGGTCGCCCGGCCGCGGGTGCTTGTCGACGATCAGGGTCGGCACGCCCAGCTGCTTCAGCCGCGCGCCGAGCGCGATCCCGCCCTGTCCGCCGCCGACGACGAGGATCTCGGGCTGCGTCTCGTAGCCGAGCTCGCGGGCCTCGCGCTCGCGCTTCTCGGTCCACGTCTCGCGACCCGGGGTCGCGCCGTGCTCCGCACCCATCGGCCGGGCCGTGCCACGGGGCTCTTCGTGCCCCTTCAGCTCCTGCAGCGTCGTCAGGAGCGTCCACGCCCGGCCGTCCTTCAGCCGCAGGTGCCCGCCCCCGCGACCGGTCGCGGTCTCGAAGGCGATCCACGCCTCGGTGACGCCGTCGGCCGACGCGGCCGGCTCGGTCGTGCGGAAGCCCCGCGGTCGCGCGGTGGCGAGCGTCGCCTCGAGCAGCTCCTGCACGCCCTCCCGGCCCTCGACGGTCTTCAGGTTCCACGTCAGCGCGACGAGGTCCCGCCAGAAGCAGGTCTCCACGAAGAGCCCGGCGGCCGCGGCGGCGTCGCCCTGCTCGAGCGCGTCGTTGAAGGCGTCCAACCAGCGGCCGACCTCCTGGTCGGCGGTGGTGCTCTCGGGGCGGATCTCGGTCTCGGGCGTCATGGTGCTCCTCGGAGGACGGTGGAACTCGATCCTGGTCCGCCGCGGAGGGCGCTGCCGACGGCGCCGTGCAACGTCGGTGCAACGCGGCCGCTACAGCCCCTGTCCCACCGTGGGCGTCACCTTGAAGCGCTCCTCCGGGTACATCGCGTGGATCTGCTTCCAGAACGCCGACGGGGAGGCCGCCTCGACCGACGTGGTCGTCGTCCCGCGCGCGATCCACGGCTTGCCCGGCTCGTACTCGGTGACGTCGAACGTGTAGGTCTCCATCGGAGGACCATCGCAGCGCGCGGGGTCCACCGGGTGACGGTTCCGGTCGCGGTCAGTGCCAGAGCGTCCGACGGCTCGTCACGTAGGCCGCGTCCGCCGATGCGGCGGCGGTCAGCGCGTCGCGGCCCGTCGCGCCGGTGCGCCCGGCGAACCGGAGCTCGCCCGGGCCCACGTGGGCCTCCCACGACCGGTGGTAGACCGTCGCGCGGTCCTTGTGCGTACCGAGGTCGGAGGGCACCGCGTGCCACGCGACCTCGAGCGGCGGCCGGCCGGTCAGGGCCCGCCACGCGACGCTGCGTCGGCGGCGGTCCGGCGGCCACACCGGCCGGCCGAGGACCCAGCGCTGACCTGCCGCGGGGGAGAGCGCCTCGTCCAGCGCGTCGGCGAAGCGGCGGTTCTCGTCGGCGTCGCCGGCCGCCAGGGCGCAGCGCACGAGCCCGCCGGGGCGCGGGGCGATCACGAGCGAGTCGGCCGCGGTCGGCGACAGCTCGCCCAGCTCGCGGTAGGCGTCGACCACGGCCCGCGCGACGCGGTCCAGCGGCAGCACGGCCGGGTACGCGGTCCGCAGCGACCCCGCGAGGAACAGGGACCGGGACCTCGTGATGCGCGGCGGCGGGCCGTCGGGCGTGGCGTCGGGCAGCAGCGCCTCCGCCCCGAGGGGGCGCCCGACGGCGGTGCTCGGCCGGACGGCGCCGGTGGATCCTCGGGGCGCGCCGGCGGTCCCGACACCGCCTCCGAGCCGGGCGCCGGCACCGGACGCACCCCCGACCGACGACCCCGGCCCGGCCGCCCCGGGCTCGAGCAGCCGCGTCGCGCCCGCCCCGGTCCGCCCGGCAGCGGCGCCGACGAGCAGCACCGGGACGTCCTCGCCGACGTACGGCTCGCCGACCCGCCAGCGCTCACGCGCGGCGTGGTGGTCGGCGGTGCGCGCGGCGGCGGAGGCGTTCAGCGCGGCGTGGTCCTCGTCGGCGGGCGGCAGGTACGGGGACAGCGTCGGGTGGACGTGCGAGACGCCCGACTCGATCGACCCGTCCTCGCACGGTGCGCGCAGGTGCGCATGTCGGCGGACGAAGCGGTCGTGGTCGGCGGTGCCGCGCGCGAGGTCCGCGGCGATGCAGACGACGTCCCAGTTGGACGAGATCTTCCCGTCGTCGGCGGGGTCCAGGCGCAGCGTGCGTCCGCGCATCTGCCGGACGGAGACGTCGGCGGCGACGCTCGTGAGGTCGAGGAGGACGTTCAGGACCGGCGCGTCCCAGCCCTCGCCGAGCAGCCCGCGGGTGCCGATCAAGCACTGCGTCGTCCCGTCGGCGAGCGCCCGCCCGGCGGCGGCGACCCACGCGCGGCTGTCCCACCCCGGGGCGCCGAGGACGACGAGCCCGTCCTCCTCGCGGCGCTCCGTCGCACCGAGCGCGGCGGCGAACCGTTCGGCGTCGTCCGGCAGGCAGGCCACGGTCCGCCCGGTCACGAGCAGCGGCCGCAGCGCGGCGGTCCGGACGTCGTCGGCGAAGGTGCGCAGGACGGCCCGCGCGCCGCCGCTGAGCGCGAGCGCCGCGTCCTCGCCCGACGACGGCGGGTGCTCGGTGTCGCAGAGGACCGCCGCGCGCAGGGCGTCCCCGCGGGTCTCGGCCTCGACGCCCAGGACTTCGATCGCGGCGAGCGGCTTGGCGGCGCTCTGGAGCAGGACGCGGTCGACGTCGGACGCGGCCCGCCGGACGCCGCCGCGGGTGAGCCCGAAGCCGAGGTCGCGCAGGCCGACGCCGAGCTCGTCGAGCCGGCGCTCGGCCGCGTCGCCGGGGTGCGCGCGCAGGCAGCCGACCGCGTAGTCGCCGATCAGGACGAGCCAGTCGTCGAGGGTCGGCGGCTCGCGCCAGCCCTCGCCCCGGGGCGCGTCGTCGGGGAGCTCCAGACCGGACGACGCCAGGTAGCGCAGGCCTGCGCGGGCGAGGTCGGGCCGGCGGGCGGCGAGCGTCGAGAACGGGATCCGGGCCGTGCCGTCGCCGGTGTCGCGGTGCCGGATCCGGCCGATCACCCAGGGGCCGAACGCGAGGTCCTCCTCCTCGGCGACCGCCGGCTCGTGCAGGCGGTCCAGGAGCTCCGCGAACCGGACGTGGCGCTCGGCGAGCCACGCGCGCTCGCCCGGCAGCGGCGTCGTGAACCACGCGAGCTCCTGGTACGGCGCGAGGTGCCCGTCACGGACGACCGCGGGGGTGGAGACCTCGAAGTCCACCGGCCCGAGCAGCCCGGCGTAGAGGTCGGCCTCGTCGCCGCGCAGGTCGGCCGGCGACGTCGCCGTCAGCGCGACCACGTGGACGTCGTCGCCGAGCGAGCGGACGAGCGCCCGCACGAGGTACCCCCACATCGACGCGAGGTGGTGGCACTCGTCGAGGACCAGCGTGCGGACGCCGGCGGCACGCAGGATCCGCAGCCGCTCGCGGGCCTCGGGGGCGATCAACGCGTCGAGGGCGGCCTCGGCGTCGCGGGCGGCGGGGCCGGTGGTCGACGTCGGGTCGCCGTCGGCTGCGGCAGACGCGTCCGAGTCGACGGTCCCGCCACGCGCGATCGTCTTCTTCAGCCGCGCGACCTCGGCCCGGACCTCGCGGTCGTGCCGTCTTCGCGCCGCGCCGGTGAAGGCGTCGGCCGTCGCCCGCGCCTCGGCGATCGTGACCGCGGTCGCGCGGGCGCGCTCCTCCGCGAGCCGGGCCTCGGCGGCCTCGCGGAGCGTCTCCCCGGGGTCGCCGGTGCGACAGACCGCCTGGTAGGTCAGGACGTGCAGCGGGCCGGCCGGCGCGAGCGTCGCGGCCGGATCCGCACCGAACAGCGACAGCTTCTCGGCCCACTGCGCCTGGATCGTCGCGGTCGGCGCGAGCACCAGCGCGGGCCGGCCGAGCCGCCGCACGATCTCCATGCCGACGACCGTCTTGCCCGACCCCGGCGGCGCGACGATGTGCGTCTCGGTGCGCCCGGCGTCGCGGTCGGCCTCGAACGCGTCGAGGGCCCGCCGCTGGTACGGGCGCAGGGGGCTCGACAGGGCCAACGCGGCGAACGGGTCGGCGGCTGGTCCGGGCACCGGGCCAGCCTAGACGGGCCGGGCGGGGATCCTCGGAGAGGGTCGGACGGTGCCCGACGCGACGCGCGTGCCGTCGACCGCACGGCCATCCCCTCCCGCACGAGGTTCCACGAGTGCTTAGATGACGCAGCCGTCACCGATGCCCGAGGACTCATGAAGCGCGACATCTACACCGACGACCACGACATGTTCCGCGAGGCGGTGGTCCAGTTCGTCGCCCGCGAGATCACGCCGCGGGCCGAGGAGATCCGCGAAACCCGGCGGATCCCCAAGGAGGTCTGGCTCAAGGCCGGCGAGGCCGGGTTCCTCGGCATCGGCGTGCCGGAGGAGTACGGCGGTGCCGGGCTCGAGGACTTCCGCTTCAACGCGGTCATCCAGGAGGAGCTCGCGAAGGTCGGGATGGCCTACGGGTCGAGCTTCGGCATCCACGCCGACGTCGTCGCGCCGTACCTCGTCGAGCTGTCGACGCCGGCGCAGAAGGAGCGGTGGCTCCCGCGCTTCTGCACCGGTGAGCTCCTCACCGCGATCGGCATGACGGAGCCCGGCGCGGGCTCCGACCTCGCCGCGCTGCGCACGAACGCGAAGCGGCAGGACGACGGCACCTGGCTGCTGAACGGCTCGAAGACGTTCATCACGAACGGCCTGCACGCCGAGCTCGTCGTGGTCGCCGCCCGCACGTCCCCCGGCCCGTCGCGCAGCGCGATCTCGCTGTTCGTCCTCGAGGAGGGCATGGAGGGCTTCGTCCGCGGCCGCAAGCTCGACAAGGTCGGCCAGCCCGAGGCCGACACCGCCGAGCTGTTCTTCGAGAACGTCCGCGTGCCCGCCGAGAACCTGCTCGGCGAGGAGGGCCGCGGGTTCCCGTACATGATGGAGCGGCTCGCGCAGGAGCGCCTGAGCGCGGCGTGCGTGAACATCGCCCACGCCGACATCGCCGTCGAGCGCACCCTGGAGTACGTGAAGGAGCGCCAGGCGTTCGGTCGGCCGATCGGCACGTTCCAGAACAGCCGCTTCAAGCTCGCGTCGATGGTCACCGAGATCGAGGTCACCCAGGCCTACGTCGACCGCTGCCTGAAGGCGCACCTCGACGGCGAGCTGACCGCCGTCGACGCCGCGAAGGCGAAGTACTGGACGGCCGAGGTCCAGAACCGCGTGATCGACGACTGCGTCCAGCTCTACGGCGGCTACGGCTACATGAACGAGTACGAGGTCGCCCGCGCCTGGACCGACGCCCGCGTCACCCGGATCTGGGCCGGCTCCAACGAGATCATGCAGGAGCTGATCGGCCGCGACCTGGGCCTCGGCGACCCGCGCCCGGCGAAGCCCGAGACCCGGCCGGTGGCGGCGAACCCGGCGTAGGACGGACGCTCGGCGCACGACCGGGATGCCCGTTCGGCCAGCCCGGTTGCCGGTCGACGGACGGAGGCCTACGTTCGCGGGGTGAGCCACCATCCACCCCGCTTCCTGTGGGACGAGATGCGTGACGGCCCGGAGAAGGACGGTCGTCGCGTCGTCGCCGTCCCGGTCGACGTGACGGCGCTCGACGCCCGGGCCGTGGCGCTGCTCCAGGCCCGCCTCGTGACGCGGTGCGCCGCGACCGAGACCCGCCTGGAGGGCGGCGAGCGGACGGCGATGACCTTCGTCGGGCCGCCCGCGATGGAGCCCGGGGCGGACTTCCGCCGGGCGGCCGACGAGGCGATCGCCTCCGTCTCCGCGGACAGCCACGCCGGGTGGACGGCCGCGGACGAGATCGAGCGCACGCGCCCGTTCCGCTGGGAGTGACGCGGCCGGTGCCGACGCTCCGATCCGCGGTGGGCCTCGGCCGGAGGGGGAGGCTCGGGCGGATGCAGCGCCCGGACGAATCGCTGCCCCACGCCGACCGGATCCGGGCGCTCGCCCGCGCCCGGGAGGAGCGCGGCGTCGCGCGGGCGGTGCCGGAGGACGCCGACGAGGGCCCGACGGACCGCCGTCGCCCGGCGGGACCGCTGCCGCCGGGACTCGCCGCGCACGTCCGGGGCTCGGGCGGCGGCGCGGACGGTGACGCCCCCGACGCTCCCGATCGAGCGGACGACGGGACCGGGACCGGAGCCGCCGAGGACCCGACGGACGTCGCCGGACCCTGACGCGCGGCGCCTGTGCGCGCTACGCGGTCGCGCCCTCGAGCAGCCCGGTGAGTCGTCCGCGGATGAGTTCGTCGGATTCGGCGATCATGCGTTCGACGAGTTCGGCGCAGGTGGGGATGTCGTTGATGATGCCTTGGACGAGGCCGACGGACCAGACGCCGCGCTCGGGGTCGCCCTGTTCGTAGACCTCGCGGCCCCTGCTGCCGGCCACGAGGGCCTGGACGTCCTTGAACTCGCCGCCCTTGTTGAGGATGTCGACGACCTCGCGCGACACGGTGTTGGACGCGACGCGTGCGGTGTTGCGGAGCGGCCGGAACATGAGTTCGGTGTCGCGTTCGGTGTTCTGGACGATCTGCTGTTTGACGTTGTCGTGGATCGGCGCTTCGACGGTCGCGAGGAACCGGGAGCCCATGTTGACGGCGTCGGCGCCGAGGGCGAGGGCGGCGACGAGGCCGCGGGCGTCGCCGATGCCGCCGGAGGCGATCATCGGGATCGTCAGCTGGTCCGCGGCGGCGGGGAGGAGGACGAGGTTGGGGACGTCGTCCTCGCCGGGGTGTCCGGCGCATTCGAACCCGTCGACGGAGACGGCGTCGACGCCGAGCTGCTCGGCCTTGACGGCGTGGCGGACGGAGGTGGCCTTGTGGATGACCTTGATGCCGTGGGGCTGGAAGTCCTCGAGGTGTTCCTTGGGGTTGGAGCCCGCGGTCTCGACGATCTTGACCCCGGCCTCGATGATCGCCTGGCGGTACTCCGCATAGGGGGGCGGGGTGATCGCGGGGAGGATCGTGAGGTTGACGCCGAACGGCTTGTCGGTCAGCTCGCGGGTCCGCGCGATCTCCTTCGTCAGCTCCTCGGGGGTCGGCTGCGTGAGCGCGGTGAGCATCCCGAGGGCGCCGGCGTTGGCGACCGCGGCGACGAGGGGTGCGCGGCCGACCCACTGCATGCCGCCCTGCACGATCGGGTGCTCGATCCCGAACGTCTCCGTGAACCTGGTCTTGATGCTGGCGCTCATGGTGCCTCCTCGGGCTCGCAGCCCTCGGGTGCGGGCTGGTGATCGGCGGCCCCGACGATACTGCGCGAGGCCTGTCGGTACTGCGCGAGAGATCCTACCGACGGTCGGGTGCGGGCAGGTCTCGGGCGCGGCGCCCCGGTCCCCGTAGGGTCGTCCGATGTCCGCAGACCGTGCCGGCGACGGCGGAGCGCCGGCCCCCTGGTTCGCCGGGACCGACGCCGATCCGCCGCCGTCCGCGGTCGGTGCGCTCCTGGCGAGCATCGGCGACGCCGTCTACGCGGTGGACCACGACGGCCGCGTCCGGTTCGCGAACCCCGCGGCGCTCGCGGTCCTCGGGTACGACACGACCGAGGAGCTGCTCGGCCGGCCCAGTCACGCGACGATCCACCACCGTCGCCCCGACGGCACGCCGTTCCCGGAGGCCGAGTGCCCGCTGCTCCGGCCGCGGACGGACGGGGAGGCGGTCCGGGTCGAGGAGGACTGGTTCGTCCGCCGCGACGGGACGATGGTGCCCGTGTCCTACTCGTCGGCACCCCTCGACACGGGGGAGGGCCGCGGGGCGGTCGTCGTCTTCCGCGACGAGACCGAGCGCCGGGAGGCCGAGCGGGTCCGGCGCCGGGAGGCCGTGGAGCGGGCACGGGCCGACGCCGTCGACGCGTCCCGGGCTCGCATCCTCGCGGCCGCCGACGGGGAACGGCGACGCCTCGGGCGGGACCTGCACGACGGGGCGCAGCAGCGGCTGATGACGGTGGCGCTGACCGTCCAGCAGGGACTCGGCGACCTCGAGCGCGACCCGGCGCGGGCGCGGGCCACCCTGGAGGACGCGGTCACCGAGGCCCGGGCGACCATCGCCGAGCTGCGCGACCTCGTCGCGGGCATCCACCCGTCGATCCTCACGAACCGCGGACTCGCGGCCGCGGTGGCGTCGCTGACCGCGCGCAGCCCCCTGCCGGTCGTCGTCGACGTCCCCGAGCGGCGCTGGGCCGAGCGGGCGGAGGCGACGGCGTGGTTCGTGATCGCCGAGGCGCTCGCGAACGTCGCCAAGCACGCCGGCGCGACCCGCGCGGTGGTCGCGGTGACGGACGAGGACGGCGCGCTGCAGGTGCTCGTCCGCGACGACGGTCACGGCGGCGCCGACCCCGCGGCGGGCGGCGGGCTCCAGGGCCTGCGGGACCGCGTCGAGGCCGTCGGCGGCACGTTCGCGGTCGCCGGTGGCGCCCCCTCGGGGACCGTCCTGACCGCGCGGATCCCGCTGCCGGCCTGAGTCCGGCCCCGGACCTTCGTCGAATCGGCGGTGCGCTCACCCCGTTACGGGCTAGGCTCCGCCACGTGAGCGGCCCCCACCGCACGCCGCCGGTCCCGGCGGCCTCCCATCGTTCCCCCGCGCCCTGCCGATGACGACGTTCGCCGCCCTGCTCGTGCTCCTGATCGGGCTCGCCCTCCTGGGCGGAGCCGGCGAGCTCGGCACCTGGTACCGCCGGCACCGGATCCCGGGCGAGGTGATCACGCCGTACGTGCGGTTCTCGCAGGCCGTCGGCGTCGCGCTGATCGCCATCGGCGCCCTCGGGCTCGCCGGCGCCGGGCTCTGAGCCCCGGCGCACCAGGGGACCGCTACCCGGCGCGCAGCCAGGTCAGGACGGCCATGACCCGGCGGTGCTCCGTCGGCTCGGTCCCCAGGCCCAGCTTCTGGAAGATCCGCGTGGCGTGCTTCTCGACCGCCGGCCCGCCGACGCCCAGCGCCTCGGCGATCCCCCGGTTCGAGTTGCCCTCCGCCATCAGGCCGAGCACGTCGCGCTCCCGGGGCGTCAGCCCGCCGAGCGGATCACCCGGCCGGCGCCGGCCGACCATCCGGGCGACGACCTCCGGATCGAGCACCGACCCGCCCGCCGCGACACGCCGCACGGCCCCGACGAACGCCTCGACGTCGATCACCCGGTCCTTCAGCAGGTACCCGACGCCGCGCGGGTCGTCCGCGACGAGGTCCAGGGCGTAGCGCTCCTCGAGGAACTGCGAGAGCACGAGGATCCCGAGGTCGGGCAGCTCGCCGCGCAGCAGGACCGCGGCGCGGAGCCCGTCGTCGGTGTGGTCCGGCGGCATCTGGACGTCGACGATCGCGACGTCCGGCCGGTGCGCCCGCGCCTTGCGCACCAGGTCCTCGGCGTCCCCGGCCTCGGCGACGACCACGATCCCGGCGTCCCCGAGCAGCCGCGCGATGCCCGAGCGCAGCAGGACCTGGTCCTCCGCGATCAGTGCGCGCAACGGCTCCATGGCGGGAACGGTAGCCGAGGCCGGGCTCCCGTCACGGGGGTATTTTGACCGCCTCATGCGCCGTCCATCGACCGTCCTCCCATCCGCGGTCCTGGCCGGTCTCGCCGGCGCCGCGCTCCTCGCCCCCGGCAGCGCGTCGGCGGCCACGAACTGCCCCGACGCGGACGCCTCCGCCCCGGCCGTCGGCGCGGCGCGCACGACCGCCGCGCTGGGCTGCCTCGTGAACCACGAGCGCGGTCAGGTGGGCCTGGCCGCGCTGAAGACCGCGCCGGCGGCCGCGCGATCCGCGCAGGCGTACGCGGACGACATGGTCACCCGTGGGTTCTTCGACCACGTCTCCCCGGAGGGCGCGACGCCGGCCGACCGCCTCACCGCCGCCGGGTACCGGTGGTCGATCGTCGGGGAGGACCTCGCGCGCGGGCAGGAGACGCCGCGGCAGGTCGTGCAGTCGTGGCTCGCCAGCCCGCCGCACTGCGAGAACCTGATGTCCCGCGAGTACACCGACACCGGGTTCGGGATGACGGTCTCGTCGACCGAGGGCCCGTACTGGGTGGAGGTCTTCGCCCGGCCGCTGACGACGCCGCTCCCCGCCGGCAGCGACCGCTCGTGCCCGCGGTCGCCGTCCGCCGTGCAGCCGACGGGCGACCCGGGGACGGATACCGACCCGGGCACCGACCCGGGGACGGATCCCGGCACGGGCACCGACCCGGGCGCCACCACGCCGCCGACCGTCACCGCGACCCGGAAGGGGCGCCGCGTGACGGTCCGCGTGCGGCTCGCCCGGCGGACGGCGACGGGCAGGGTGACCGTCGTGCTGCGGGTGCGTCAGGCCGGGCGGACCGTCCGCACGGTCCGCGTCCGTCGAGCCCCCGGCCGGGCGCACCGGATCACGATCACCGTGCCCCGGGCGGTCGCCGGGCTGGTCCGCACGACGGCCGGGAGGGCGAAGGCGGTCACGACCCGCTTCCGCTGACCCCGGTCAGGGACCGACCTCCGTCAGGAGGTCTCGACGATCAGGACCGAGCAGGGCGCGTGGTGACTGATCTTGTCCGGCACGGCGCCGAGCAGGAACCGCTTGCCGCCGGCCATGCCCTTGTTGCCGATGACGATGAGGTCGACGCCGAGCTCCTCGGCGACGTCCAGGATCCCGCTCGCGGGGTCGCCGTCGCGGGCGGAGGTCCAGACGTCCGAGACGCCGACGGTCCTCGCCGACGCCTTCGCGGCCTCGAGCGTCGCGTCGACGTCCTCGCGGTCGTTGACGGCCCACGCGACGTCCGATGGCGCCTGACGCCCCTCGGCCCGCAGTCGGCTCTTCGAGACCGGGGCGAACGCCGAGACGATGGTCAGGCGGCACTGCATCGCGGCCGCCAGCTCGGCGGCGGCGCGGACCGCCTGCTCGGCGGTGTCGGAACCATCGGTCCCGACGAGAATCGACCTGTACACCGGACTCCTTGGATTGCTGTGCGACGCGGTGGGCGGTGCCCGGCGTCCTGCGACGCGAGCATACGGCCGTGAACCGCCCGCGGGAAGTGCGTCCCGCGGTCCGTCCACCGCAGGGGTCTCACGTCACGCGGCGCCCCGGCGTGCCGCCGCTCCCGCGGGACGGGTCCGCGAAGCCCGAGCGCGCGGCCTCGGCGCGCTCCTGCAGCTCCGCGAGCGACAGCGTGCCCGTGAGCAGCCCGTGGCCGACGTGGAACGCGCCCGCGCCGAGCAGGCACAGCAGCGCGATCCAGAGGGACTGGGAGAACGCCACCGCCACGAACGCGAAACCGAGGGCGGTGGGGAGGAACGAACGGGTGGGGGTCATCGGAGCTGCTCCCGGGCGGAAGGGGCGGTGAAGCGGGTCACGACGACCCGCACGGACTGCTGGGGGACGCCACCCTCGACGAGGGCGGCGGTGGCGCGGCGCTGGACGCCGCGCAGGAGCTCGGGGAGCACGTCGGCCCCCCGCGCGTGGACGGTGATCGTGAGCTCGTCGTCGCCGAGGCGGGCCCGGACGGCGTGCAGCCCGGGCTCCCGGCGGGCGGCGACCTCGGCCGCGCGCTCGATCGCGCGCGGACTGACGGTCGTCCGCCCTTCGGGCCGGTCGGCGAGCACGACGTCGGTGCGGGCCAGGTGCGGGGTCAGGCGCTGCGCCCAGCCGAGCACGAGCAGCGCGACGGCGAGGACGACGGTGCCGACGGCGATCGCCAGGGCGGTGCCGTCCGGCCAGTTCGCGGGCCCGAACCCGCCGATCTCGCGTTGCACGGTCCGGTAGCCCGTCCATGCGTCGACGTCCCGGGGCGCGGCGCCGGCCGCGAGGGCCAGGACCACGCCGCCGCCCCAGACCAGGGCGAGGCCGAGCAGCACCATGAGCTTCTGGCCGATCGTGGTGAGGATCCCGTGGGGGAGCCCCAAGCGCTGGCGCGGCATCATTCGGTCCTCGCCCGGCGGCTGCGGCCGACGGCGGTCCGGACCTTCGTGCGCAGCGCGAACGCGCCGGCCAGCGGTCCGAGGCGCTCGTCGAGCGTGGCGCGGATCGCGTCGGGGTCGGCCCGCGGGGTGCGGGTGACCTGCACGACGAGCCGGCCCCCGGCGCGTCGGCGTCGCGGACGCAGGCGGACCTTCGCGCCCGTGGTGCCCAGGACGCGGCCGGTCAGCGACTGCAGCGCACCGCGCAGGGCCCGTCGGCGGATGCGGAGGTCCGCGCCGTCGGCGAGCGGTACCTCGCGCTCGCGGGACGGGGCGAGCGCCCCGATCAGGAGCACGATGCCGAGCAGCACCGCCCCGATCGCCGCGAGGACCGCGGCGGTGTCGCCCGACGGCGCGGTGCGGTCCAGGAACGGCCCGACCTCGCGCCAGGCGTCCGTCAGGCCGCTCTGGTCGGCGAGCTTCCGCGACTGGTTCTCGCCGACCGTCGCGGCGACCGCGACGAGCACGGCGACGACCGCCAGGACCGGCAGGGCGACGAACGCGACGACGCGCGTCACGGCGCGGGAGACGAAGACGATCATGCGTCCTCCCCGTCGAGGGCGATGTCGGTGATGACGACGCGGACCCGGCCGAGGGCGTCGGCCAGCCCGTGCTCGCGGGTCTCCCGCTCGACCGCGAGGCGGACCCCGTCGGCGAGCGCGTGGAGCTCGACCAGGCGCGCCCGGACGTGGACCGTCACGGCGTGCCGGCCGGGCTCGCCGTCGGCGGCGACGAGCACGCCGGGGATCAGGTCCACGGACGTGCGGGTGCTCAGGCGGTCGTCGCGGCCGGGGTCGAGCGCGGCCACGCCGGTACAGCGCAGCGTGGCGGCGGCGACGACCCGGGCGAGCCGCACGCGAGGGGTCTCGCGCGTGGCCTCCACGGGCTGTCCGCTGCCGTCGGCGGGGGTCCGCATCGACTACTGGACCCGGGCGCCCTCGTCGTTGTCGTCCCCGGCGAAGTGCAGGTCGGTGACGTTGATGTTGACCTCGGTCACCGTCAGCCCGGTGATGCCGGTGATGCGCGACACGACGTTGCGACGGACGGCCTCGGTGACCTGGGGGATGCTCTCGCCGTACTCGATGACGACCTTCAGGTCGACGGCCGCCTCGCGGGTGCCGACCTCGACCGACACGCCCTGGGCGAGCTGGTCGCCGAGGCCGACGCGCTGCTGCACGCTGCCGACGACGCGGGCCGCGCCGCCGCCGAGGTCGTGGATGCCGGGGACCTCGCGGGTCGCCAGGCCGGCGACCTTGGAGACGACGCCGTCGGCGATCGTCGTGTTGCCGGTGTCGGTGACCAGCGGACCGGCGCTCGTGAGGTCGGTGCTCGTGCTCGTGCCGCCCTCGCTCGCCGTCGTCGTGCGGGTCTTCGTCTCGGCCATCTCGTGCTCCTGTTCGGGGGTATCCGCCCCGGGAGGACCGGGGCACTGCACGTTGGACCGGGGACCCGCGGAAAAGTTCCGCACGGATCTCGATTCAGGCGACGACGTCGTCGAACACGACGTCGACCCGGGTGACCGCGACGCCCGCGAGGCGGGCCACCCGGTCGGTCACGACGTCGCGGATCTCCGTTGCGACGGGCCCGAGCGCGGGGCCGAGGTCGGCGGTGACGTGGAGGACCAGGTGGACGCCGCCGTCCTGCTCCTGGGTGGTCCGCACGGACACGAAGCGGACGGGCGGGAGCTCCATCGCGGCGCGGCTGGCGATCTGGGCGACGATGACGTCGGTGACGGTGTCCCGGCCGTCCCGGCCGGCGGCGACGAGGATCCGGCCGCGCTCGCGCCGGAGCTGCTCGAGCACCCGCGCCGACAGGCCGCGCGGGGGCCGGACGTCCTCGGACGCGAGCGCCCGGAGGTCGGCGGCCGAGCCGTCCAGGCGCGCGAGCGCCTCCCGGCAGTACGGGCACTCCGCCTGGTGCGCGGGGTCGGCGGGCGGCGTGCGGTCGGCGACCTGTGCGACGAGCTCGAGCAGCGGGACGCCGCACTCCAGGCGGGGGTCGTCGGGCGTGCTCATCGCCAGCCCTCCAGGTCCTGCGCGACCGCCAGCCGCGCCCGGTGGATCCGCCCCTTGACGGCCGCGAGCGAGACGTCGAGCACCTCGGCGACCTCGTCGTACGAGAGCCCCTCGAACTCGCGCAGCACGAGCGCCGCCCGCTGCTCGCCCGGCAGTCGGGTGATCGACGCGGTCAGGGCGCTCATGCGCTCCCGCTCCTCGAGCCGCACGGCCGGGTCGTCGCGCCGGGTGCCGGTCCGGGACTCCTCGAGCTCGTCTGTGGGGCGGCGTGCGGCGATGAGGTTCAGGCAGCGGTTGGTGGCGATGCGGTACAGCCAGGTCCCGAACGCGCTGGACTCGCGGAACCGCGGGAGCGCGCGCCACGCCTGGAGGAACGCGTCCTGGGCGGCGTCCTCCGCATCGATGCGGGTGCCCAGCATACGAAGGGCCAACCGGAAGATCGGCTGCTCGTGCCGGCGGACGAGCTCGCCGAAGGCGTCCAGGTCGCCGCGCTTCGCGGCCCGGACGAGCAGCGCCTCGGGGACGGCTGACGTCATCGCGCGGGACTCACGATGCGAGTGGTTGCGTCCACAACCTCAATGTTCACACATGTGCACCGATGCGTGCGCCGACGCCGGGATCAGGCGGCGGCACCGCCGAGGTGGAACCCCTCGTACCCGTCTGCTGCGACGCGCTCGATGATGCGCCGGTACTGCCGGATGCCGCCGGGATAGAGCATGAACACGCGCGGCTTCCCCTCGACCTCGTCGCCCATGTAGTACGACCGCGCCTTCGGGTAGAGCGTCTCGTCCGCGCGCTCGAGCAGGTGGGCGGTCCAGCGCTCCTGGGCGTCCCGGTCGGCCTCGACCACGGCGTGGCCCTCGTCGCGCATGCGGGTGAGCAGGCCGGCGATCCAGTCCACGTGCTGCTCGATGCCGAGCAGCACGTTCGCGAGGAGCGCCGGGCTGCCGGGACCGGTGATCGCGAACAGGTTCGGGAAGCCCGCCACCCCGAGCCCGAGGTACGTGACGGGCCCGTCCCGCCACGCCTCGGCGAGCGTCACCCCGTCGCGTCCGGTGATCGTCGGCTTCAGCAGCGAGCCGGTGATCGCGTCGAAGCCGGTGGCGAGGACGAGCACGTCGAGGTCGTGGTCGCCCGACGCCGTCCGCAGCCCGGTTGCCGTGAGGCGCTCGATCGGGTCGGCGCGCACGTCGACCAGCGCGACGTTCTCGCGGTTGAAGGTCTCGTAGTAGCCGCTGTCGACGCAGGGGCGCTTGGCGCCCATCGGGTAGTCCGTGGGCAGCAGCTTCTCCCGCGTCCCCGGGTCCTCGACGATCGCGGAGATCTTCGCCCGGCAGAAGTCGGCGGCGGTGTCGTTCGCGGCCTGGTCGAGCAGGAGGTCATGGTAGGCGAGGACGAACCCGAAGCCGTCGCCGTCCCAGGCGCGCTCGAAGACGGCGTCGCGCTCCTCGGGCGTGTCGTCGAGCGCCGAGCGGCGGTTGGGGACGAACCCGAGCCCGCTGGGGGAGCTCGCGGCGCGGGCGCGACGTGCGGCGTAGTCCGCCTTGATCGCGGCGTCCTGCTCGTCCGACACCGGTGCGTGGCGGGCGGGCACGCTGAACGCCGGCGTCCGCTGGAAGACCGTCACGTGCTCCGCCTCGCGGCTGATCACCGGGATCGACTGGATGCCGGAGGACCCGGTGCCGACCACGCCGACCCGCCTGCCGGCGAACGCGACGGGCGTCGTCGGCCACTCGGCGGTGTGGAGGATCTCGCCGCCGAACGCGTCCTCACCGGGGAACGCCGGGCGCTTCGTCGTCGACAGGTTGCCCACGGCCATGATCAGGAACCGGCCGGCCCACGTGTCGCCGTCCTCGGTGCGCGCGGTCCAGCGCGCGCCGTCGTCGTCCCAGTCCGCCGCGACGACGCGGCGGTGCAGGTGGACGTCGCGGTGCAGGTCGAAGCGGTCCGCGACGTGCTCGACGTACCGCAGGATCTCCGGCTGGGTCGCGTAGCGCTCGCTCCACCGCCACTCCTGCTCGAGGTCGTCGGAGAAGCCGTACGAGTAGTCGTAGCTCTCGATGTCGCACCGGGCGCCGGGGTAGCGGTTCCAGCGCCAGACCCCGCCGACGCCGTCGCCGGACTCGAGCACCGCGACCCGCAGGCCCGCCCCGCGCAGCGTGTGGAGCGCGCGCAGCCCGGCGAACCCCGCCCCGACCACCACGACGTCGACCTCGTGCCCCGTCATCCCGCCCTCCGAAGGATCAAACCACGTTTGAACGACCGTACGGCGCGTCTTGCCACGTGTCAACGCGAGGGTCCCCGGTCGGCGGTGGGCCGTCCCGTGCCCGACCGGACCGCCGGGTCCCGTGCGCCGACCCGCATGACGCGTCCCGCGCTCCGACGGCCGCGTCGTGTGCGTCAAGACACGTGATAGGTGGAGTGTCAGGACCGGGCCGTAGACTGCCGGAATGGCCGCGACCCGCCCCGTCAGCGACGTCCCCCGCCGGACGCGGGGCCGCCGGCGCCCGGCGCCGCAGTCGCACGGCGCGGTCCTCGAGGCGGTCCGCGAGCTCCTGAAGGTCCGGCGGCTCGACGAGCTGACGGTCGCGGAGATCGTCGAGCGGGCGGGCATCTCGCGCCCGACGTTCTACGCGAGCTTCGACACGAAGTACGCGGTCGTCGCGACCCTGATCGCCGGTGTCGGCGAGGGCATCTACGACATCTGGCAGCCGTTCTTCTCGGGAGAGGGGCCGATCGACGAGGCCGCCGTCCGCGAGCCCACGATCGCCACCGTCGAGCGGTGGCGCCGGCAGGGCGCGTTGTTCACCGCCACGGTGGAGGGCTGGCACTCGGACCCCGAGATCCACGAGGTCTGGAACGAGATCCTCCAGCGCTTCGAGCGCGAGGTCCTGGCACGGTTGCACCGGTCCCGCGCCCCGCGTGCCGGCGACGACATGCTCGCGGCCGCCATGGTCTCGATGTTCGAGCGCTGCCTGTACCTCGCGGTGAGCGACCCGGACGGGCCGTTCGGGTCGTCCGACGAGCAGCTCGCGGACACCCTCTCGGCGGTCTGGGCGCGGTCGCTCGGGGGCTGAGTCCCGCGCCCGACGGGGCCCGTCCGTCCGCCGCGGCCGAAAACCATACTGGTAGTCCTTACATGTGTTAGGACTACATGGGCCGATGCCGCCCGCGCCTGAGACGCCCGAGTCCACGTGCTCCGGAGGGTGACCGGGAGGACCACGATGAGCGACCCGCGACTCGCACCCCTGGAGGAGCGCCGCGCGGCGCTCGAGGCCCGCCACCCGACGTGGGAGCCCGGGACGTTGCACGGGGCGCTCGACACCGCCGCGGACCGCTGGCCCGACCGCCCGTACGTCATCACCGACGGCCGGACGTGGACGTACGCCGAGGTCCGCGACCGCTCGGTCCGCCTGGCGCAAGGCCTCGTCGCGATGGGCGTCCGGCCCGGCGAGCACGTGGCGCTCGAGTTGGCGAACTACCCCGAGTTCGTCCTGCTGAAGTACGCGATCTCCAGGACCGGTGCGACCGCGATCCCGGTGAACGTCCTCAACCGGCGCGACGAGCTGGAGTACGTGCTCGGGCAGTCCCGCGCGGTGCTCCTGATCGTGATGGCCCGGTTCCGCGGGCTCGACTACCTGGGGATGCTCGACGAGATCGCTCCCGGCTGGCCGGAGCGCGGCGGGGGCGACGTCCTCCCCGACCTGCGACGGATCGTGGTCTTCGACAACGACGGCGGGGGCGCGCCCGACGGCGCCACGACGCTCGACGCGCTCGAGGCGGCCGACGCCGACGTCGCGCTGCCGGAGGTCGATCCGGACGCCGACGCCGACATCCTCTACACGTCGGGCACGACCGGCGGCCCGAAGGGCGTGCAGCTCACGCACGACATGCTGCTGCGCACCGCCTACGGTGCGGCGTACGGCCGCGGGTTCGAGGACGGCCGCCGGATCGTCTTCGCGCTGCCGATGTACCACGTGTTCGGCTACGTGGAGGGGATGCTGCCGGTGCTGTTCGTCGGCGGCGCGATCGTCCCGCACACGGCCTTCGACCCCGTCCGGACGCTCGAGGCGATCGAGCGCCACCGGGTCACGGACATGCTCGTGATCCCGCTGATGACCGAGGCGGTGATGGACGCGCTGAAGGACCGCCCGACGGACCTCTCGTCCCTCGCGTCGATCATCTCCTCCGGGACGACGTCGCCGCCCGGGACGTTCGACCGCATCGACGCCGAGCTCCGCTGCGACGAGGTCACGACGGGCTACGGCCAGTCGGAGACGACCGCGTCGACGACGGTGACCCGCCCCGACGACGGCCCCGGGAAGCGGCGGACGACCAACGGGCGGTTCCGCGACGTCGGCGTCGCCGGCGACCCGGAGCTCGGCGGCCACCTCGTCGTCTACCGCGCCGTCGACCCGGACACCGGACGGGACCTCGGGTTCGGCGAGATCGGCGAGCTGCAGGCCAAGGGGCCCGGCGTGACCCGCGGCTACTGGGACAAGCCCGGGGCCACGGCCGACGCGTTCACCGACGACGGCTGGTTCCGCACCGGGGACCTCGGGACGGTCGACGCCGAGGGCTACCTGCGGCTCGTCGGCCGGCTGAAGGACTGCTACCGCTGCGGCGGCGAGCAGGTCGTGCCGGCCGACGTCGAGGACGTCCTCGTGACCCACCCGGCGGTGGCCCAGGCGCTCGTCGTCCCCGTCGCCGACGAGCGGATGGGGGAGGCCGGGGCCGCGTTCATCGTCCGCCGGCCGTCCGCGGACGTCACGGCGGAGGACCTGCTCGCGCTGGCGACCGAGCGACTGGCGCGGTTCAAGGTCCCCAGGCACGTGCTGTTCATCGACGAGGCCGAGATCCCGCTGACCGCCAGCGGCCGGCCCCGCAAGTTCCTGTTGTCCGAGATCGCGGAGCAGCGGCTCGGACGGACCACCGACGGAGAGGCACCCGCGTGAGGACGACGACCGAGGGACCGACCCCATGACCACGAAGGACGGCGCACCGCCCGCCGATGGCCTGATCACCCGCGACACGCCGGTCGGCCACGAGCTCGAGGGCGTGAAGAAGCAGGCGCAGATCCAGCTCATGGGCTCGCGCCTCTGGGGGCGCTTCAACCCGAACCACTGGGACCCGGAGTACGCGCGGTCGACCGGGCTTCAGGCCCCGATCCAGACGGGCGAGATGTCCTCGGCGTACATCTCCGAGATGCTCGTCAACCACTTCGGGAAGGCCTTCTTCCTCGGCGGCCGGCTGGAGTGCAAGTACATCGGGTCGACGCTCGCCGGCGAGGTCATCACGACCTACGGCGTCGTCCGCGAGAAGCAGCCGAAGGGGGACGGGTTCCGGTTCGTCGTCGACGTCTGGGCGAGCAACGAGGACGACGAGAAGAAGACCGTCGGGACGGCGGAGGCGGACGTCGATGTCTGATCTGCGCCCGATGACGTCGATCCAGCGGCAGCAGACCCGCGACTTCGTCGACAGCCTGGACGAGGAGTCCCAGCCCTACTGGGACATGGTGGAGATCGGCGACGAGCTCTCCCGCGACCTGCACCTGTCGGCCGAGCTGATCATCCTCTACGCCGACGCGGTCGAGGACTTCAACCCCTGGTTCGAGGGCTGGAGGATGAACACGTGGCAGATCGAGGGCGAGTCGCCGTTCGGCCACGCGATCGTGCCGCCGATGCTCGTCTCGCACTTCGTCCTGTCGGTGCAGTTCGACCACACGAAGCCGTTCGCGGTCGGGTCGATCCACACACACCACGACACCACCGTGCACGCCCCGATCCCGGTCGGCACGACCGTCCGGATCACGACCCGGGCGACCGACAAGTACGAGAAGCGCGGGCGCCGCTACGTCCGGCACGAGGTGACGGTCACCGGCGTCCCCGACGGGACGCTCTACGCCACCGAGGTCCGGGACATCCTCTCCCTATGAGCGCCGAGACCCCCGGGGTCCCCGTCGCGGAGGACCTCTTCGAGCAGGGTGCGGACGGCGTCGGGTTGATCGGCACGCGGTGCGCGGGCTGCGGGGCGCACTACTTCCCGGTGTCCCTGTCGTGCCGGAACCCGGTCTGCGACGACAAGCGGACCGTGCGCACGACGCTCGGGCGCACCGGGACCCTCTACAGCTGGACGGTGCAGCACTACCGCCCGCCGGCGCTGTATCGCGCCGACGAGTGGGAGCCCTACGCCGTCGGGCTCGTCGAGGTGCCGGAGGGCCTCCGGGTGCTCGCGAAGCTCATCGGGCGAGACACCGACGCGCTCGAGGTCGGGATGCCGGTGCGGCTGGTCACCAGCCCGCTCTACACCGACGCCGACGGCCGCCGCGTCGACACCTACGCCTACGAGATCACGGGCGACGGGATCGGGGCCGGCGGCGGATCCGGTTCTCCGGGCCCGGCGTCCTCGACCGACGGGCCGCGCGCATGACGGGCGTCTACGTGCTCGGCGTCGCCGCCCACCCGTGGGGGAAGTGGCCCGACAAGCCGCAGCTGCAGCTCGCCATCGAGGCCCTGACCGCCGCGGCCGACGACGCCGGCCTGCCGCTCCGGGACCTCGACGGGCTCGTGGCCGCGAGCTCCCGCTTCGAGGGCGGCCTCGGCTGGGGCCTGCACGCCAACGAGGTGCTGCAGGCCGTCTCGGAGTCCGGGGCGCAGGCGATCAACGTCGGCGGCGGCTGCGCGGCCGGCGGCATCGCGATCCACACCGCCGCGTCACTCATCGCGAGCGGCGAGTGCGAGGTCGTCGCGGCGCTGGGGGCCGAGCGGATGCCGAAGGGCTTCATCCCCCGGCCGCCCGGACAGCCGGACGACGTGACCGACACCGACTACCTGCGGTGGGTGGCGATCGGCGCGACGAACCCGGCGTACTGGGCGATCGAGGCGCGCCGTCGCATGTACGACCACGGCACGACGCCGGAGACCCTGGCGCTCGCGTCCGTGACGATGCACGAGCACGCCGCCGCGAACCCGTTGGCGCGGTACCGCAAGCGGATCACCGTCGAGGACGTGCTGGCGTCGCCCCGGGTCGCCGACCCGCTGCACCTGATGGAGATCTGCGCGGTCAGCGACGGATCCGCCGCGCTGATCCTCGGCAGCGAGGCCGCGGCGCGGCGCCGCGGTGGGCCGCTCGTCCGCGTCGCCGGCTCGGCCGTCGCGTCCGGCCGGTTCGGCGATCCCGCGGTCCGGATCCCGACGGTCTCGATGGCGTCGGACGGCGACGCGACCCACACGAGCGAGGTCGCCGGCGCGGTGCTCCGCGCGCAGGCGGCGGCGGGCATCGGGCCGAAGGACGTCGACGTCCTCGAGATGGCCGACAACTCCGCCTGGCACGTGCTCGCGTGGCCGGAGAGCTTCGGCTTCGCGGAGCCGGGCGAGTCCGATCGGCTCCTCCAGGACGGCGAGTACGGCATCGGCGGGCGGCTGCCGATCAACCCGAGCGGCGGCTTCCTGTCGTTCGGCGAGGCGACGACCGCCCAGGGCGTCCTGCAGGTCTGCGAGCTCGCCTGGCAGCTCCGTCGCGAGGCCGGCGAGCGCCAGGTCCCGGGGGCGTCCGTCGGCCAGTCGGCGGTCCTCGGGCTCGGCGCCAACGGCGCGTCGGTCGTCCTCACCGCCTGATCCGCGGGCGCGGCGATCCGACGGAGGTCACGTCTGGTCGGCTACCGGCCGTGCGTGACCGCGTCCCGAGAGGCCGCGGGTCCCGCGGTCGAGGATGGTCGGATACCGACCACGGGTGACCGCGTCCCCGCAGATCGTGGGTCCCCCGGTCACGGATGGTCGGACACCGACCATCCGTGACCACGCCGACCCGCGCCGCTCAGAGGGTCCGCAGCAGCGCGCCGAGCTGCGCGTCGAGGGCGCCGGCCTGCGACAGCGCGGCGTCCATCCACCAGAACCCGTGGGCGCCGCCGGCGTAGACCGTGGTGTCGACCGGCACCCCGGCGCCCCGGAGCAGCGCGGCGTAGGCCAGGCCCTCGTCGCGGAGGGGGTCGAGCTCCGCGACGACGACCGTCGCCGGGGGAAGCCCGGCGTGGTCCGGGGCGAGCGAGGGGATCGCACGGGGGTCCTCGGCGTCGAGCGCGCTGCGGAGGTAGTGCTCCCAGAACCACACGAGCTCGTGCCGGGTCATCAGCGGGCCGTCGGCGTGCGTGGTCATCGACCCGGCCGGGGCGTCCGTGCTCCCGGGCGGCACGAGGCACGGGTAGAGCAGGACCTGGTGCGCGATGCGCGGGCCGCCGGTCTCCCGCAGGTCGATCGCCGCCGCGGCCGCCAGGTTGCCGCCGGCGCTGTCGCCGAGGAGCACCACGCGCTCCGGGTCGCCCCCGAGGTCCGCGGCGTTCGCCGCGATCCAGCGCACCGCGGCCACGACGTCGTCGAGCGGGCCGGGGAACGGGGTCTCCGGTGCGAGGCGGTAGTCCACGGCGACCACCACGCAGGCGCCGGCGAGGGCCAGGCGACGGCAGGGCCGGTCCGTCGCCCGCAGGCCGCCGAACACGAAGCCGCCGCCGTGCAGGTAGACGACGAGCGGCGACGGCGATCCGGGGGCGGCGTCGTACACCCGCGCCGGCAGCCGGCCGTCGGCACCGGGGACGAGGAGGTCCCGCACGGCGGGCACGTCGGGCTTCGGGGACTGCAGGCGGACGACGTTCTCGACGGCGGCGCGCGAACGGACGACCCCGAGTACGTCGTAGGTCGGTGCGTCGCTCTCGGCGAACGCCGCGGCGAGCCGGGCGACGTCGGGGTGCGGCGTCCCGTCGAGCGGGCCCGTCGCGGACACGCCGGCCGGCGGCCCCGACCCTCCCGCGACGTCGGGCGCGCCGTCCGCGGCGGACGCCGGACGGGAGCTCACGACGCGACCGCGGCGGGGGCGGCGAGGCCCGACAGCAGGACGTCGGCGTAGGTCGTGCCGATCTCCTCCGCGTCGACGCTCGTGCGCTCGGGGTCGTACCAGCGGTTGGTCCAGTTGACCATGCCCATGATCCCGTTGGCGAGGACCCGGGCAGGGACCGCCGAGCGCAGGGTCCCGGCCTCGAGCCCCTCCCGGACGACGTCCTCGATCGCCCCGGCCCACCGGCGGTTGACGGCCCGCATGTCCTGCGCCCACGCCTGGCGGTCGTCCGGTGCGTGGGCGAGGTTCTCCTGCAGGTAGACGTAGAGCATCGGGTAGTGCTCGTGGAACGCCCGCATGGTCCCGACGATCAGCTCCCGCAGCTTCTCCGGTGCCGTGCCGTCACCGTCGCGGACGGCCTCTGCGGCGGCCGTGTTCGCGCGGACGACGTCGGTGACGACGGCGTCCAGCAGCTCGTCCTTGCCGCCCACGTAGTAGTAGAGCGACGCCCGGTCGCTGCCGACCTCGCGGGCGATGTCGGCGAACGTCGTGCGGGCGTAGCCCTGGCGCTTGAAGAGGGTCGCGGCGGCGGCGACGATGGCCGCGCGGCGCTCCTCGTAGTCGGCGCGACCCCCGCTGCGGGCCGCGGCGCGGCGCCGGCCGATGCCGCTGTCCGCGGCGTCCTCGGGCTGCTGCGGTTCGTCGGCCACGGGGGCAGTGTAGCCCCGTGACCGGACCGCGAACGGGGGCGGTCGAGGGCGTCGGGGACGTCTTGCGCCGCACGGTCTTCAACAGATATGTTGACGAGGTCGTGCGGCCTCGTCGCCCTCCGGCGGACGTCCCCGCACGGGCATCCGGCAGGCGGCGGGAGCGTCCCGCACCCACCCCACGAAGGAGGACGGATGGAGCTCTTCGACCTGACCGGCAAGGTCGCCGTCGTGACCGGCGGCACCCGCGGGATCGGCCTGATGATGGCGCGGGGCCTGCTGCAGGCCGGCGCCTCCGTCTACGTCAGCTCGCGCAAGGCCGACGCCGGCCAGGAGGCCGTGCGGGAGCTCGAGCCCTACGGCGTCGCGACGTTCATCCAGGCCGACCTCGGCAAGGAGTCCGATTGTCTGCTGCTGGCCGAGGAGGTCGGGGCCCGCGAGGAGGCCGTCCACGTCGTGGTCAACAACGCGGGCGCCACCTGGGGCGCGCCGATCGACGACTTCCCCGCCGCCGCGTGGGACAAGGTCGTCGACCTGAACCTCAAGGCGCCGTTCTTCGTCGCCCGCGCGTTCCTGCCGCTGCTGGAGGCCGGCGCGACCGGCGAGGACCCGGGCCGGATCATCAACGTCGGCAGCATCGAGGGCCTGCGCGTCCCGGAGTGGCCGACGTTCTCCTACTCGTCGACGAAGGCCGCGCTGCACCAGCTGACGCGCCACCTCGCACGGGACCTCGGGCCGCGGCACATCACCGTCAACGCGGTCGCCCCGGGGCCGTTCCCGACGAAGATGATGGCCGCGATGCTCGAGTCCGAGGGCGACGCGATCACGGCGACCTCGCCGCTCGGCCGGATCGGGCACCCCGACGACATGGCGGGCGTGACCGTCTTCCTGTCCTCGCGCGCGGGCCGGAACGTGACCGGGGCGATCATCCCGGTCGACGGCGGGATCGAGCTGACGACATGAGCCGCTTCGTCGACCTCTCCGCCCCGATCGCCACGAGCCCGCCCGACGTCGGCGACTTCCAGCGGACGGACGTCTCGTCCACCGACCACGCCGAGGGTGCCGCCCAGATCCGCGAGATGTTCGGCGTCCCCGCCGAGCTCCTCCGCGACGGCGAGGGCTGGGCCAACGACTCCATCGACCGGCTCGGCACCCACAACTCCACCCACGTCGACGCACCCCGGCACTACAACTCGACGATCGCCGGGCGGCCCGCGAAGGCGATCGACGAGCTGCCGCTGGACTGGTACCACCGGCCGGGCGTCGTCCTCGACGTGCGGGACAACGCGGACGGCGAGGCCGTCACCGTCGCCCAGGTCGAGTCCGAGCTCGCGCGGGTCGGCCACGAGCTCGCGCCGCACGACATCGTCCTCGTCCGCTCGGGCCGCGACGCGTTCTACGCCGCCGCGGACTACATCGCCCGCGGGCCGGGCGTGACGGCCGAGGCGACCCGCTGGCTGTACGACCGCGGCGTGCGCGTCATGGGCATCGACGCGTGGGGCTGGGACCGCCCGCTGCAGATGCAGGCCACCGACGCGCTCGCCGCGAACGAGCCCGGCATCTTTTGGGCCGCGCACCAGGTCGACCTCGAGTACTCCCAGATCGAGCGCCTCTGCAACCTCGGTGAGCTGCCGCCGACCGGGTTCACGGTCAGCTGCTTCCCGCTGCGGATCGTCGGCGCGAGCGCGGCTCCGGCGCGCGTCGTCGGGATCGTGCCGGACTGATCCGGGAGCGGGGGACCGGCGGCCCCGCGCCGCCGACCCCGCCCCGTCAGGCCGTCGCGCGCACCCGCGGCAGCCCCAGCGACTCCCGGGCCTCGGCCACGGTCGCGACGCCGCGGTCGAGGTCCTCGGCCAGGCGCACGGCCCGGGCGACGAGTGGCGCGTTGCCGTCGGCGAGCTCGCCCCGGCGGACGTGGAGCGTGTCCTCGAGCCCCGCGCGCACGTTGCCGCCGAGCGCGAGGGCGATCGCGGAGAGCCGCAGGTTCGACCGGCCGATCGCGACGACCTGCCACGCGGCGTCCGCCGGCATGCGGGCCGCCATCGTCATCAGGTTCTCGGGCGTCGCGGCCATCCCGCCCTGGACGCCGAGCACGATGCTGAACTGCAGCGGCTCGGCGAGCAGCCCGGCGTCGCGCATCCGCAGGCACGCGTCGAGGTGGCCGGTGTCGTAGATCTCGAGCTCGGGCTTCACGCCGAGCTCGCGCATCCGCTCCGCCAGGCGGGCGACGTCCTTCGGCGGGTTCGAGAACTCGGCCTGCCCGAACGACATCGAGCACGGGTTCAGCGTCGCCATCTCGGGGCGGGCCTCGACGAGGGCCGCGCGCGCGTCGAACGGGACGCCGAGCCCGACGCCGGTCGACAGCTGGACGAGGATGTCGCAGCGCGACTGCACGAGCTCGACGACGTGGCGGGCGAGTCCGACGTCGGCGGTCGGCCGCTCGTCCTCGCCCCGCAGGTGCAGGTGCGCGACGGCGGCCCCGAGCTCGTGGGCCTCCTGCACGGCGTCGGCGATCGCCTCGGGGGTGACGGGCAGCGACGGGTTGTCGTCGCGCGAGGCGATCGGGCCGGTCGGCGCGACCGTGACGACGGCCTTGGCGGAGGAGGCCACGGCGATCAGCCGACGACCTCGAAGTGCAGGACCTCGGGGGCGCCCGCGAGGTGCGGCCCGAGCAGACCGCGGAGGGTCTCGAAGTCCGGGGTCTTCGTGTAGGCGACGTGGTCGTCGACGGCGTCCCACTCGACGAGCAGCACCCAGGTGTCGGGCTCCTCGACGCCGCGGCCGAACCGGGCGCCGTGGCAGCCTGCGGCTGCGCCGAGCAGCGCCACGACCTCCGGGACCGCGGCCGCGAGGTCGTCGCCGCCCCCGGGCTTGATGGGCAGCTGCGCGCGTTCGATGACCATGGGACCGAACCTATCCGGCGCCCGCCCGGCCGGTCAACACCGATGTTGAAGCCGCGGCGTCCCGGACGCTACGCTCGCGCCATGGCCGACCCCGAGCCCGCCGTCCTCGTCGAGCGCCGCGACGCGGTCCTGCTCGTCACGCTGAACCGCCCGGAGCACCGCAACGCGATCGACCTGGCGCTGTCCGAGGGGCTCGGGGCGGCGATGGACGAGCTCGACGCCGACCCGGACCTCGCCGTCGCGGTCCTCGCGGGCGCCGGTCGCGGCTTCTGCTCGGGGATGGACCTCGGGGCGTTCGCGAGCGGCGAGTACACGCTCGACCCCTCGGGCGGGTTCGCACGGATCTGCCGGAGCCGTCCGCGCAAGCCGGTGGTCGCCGCGGTCGAGGGGTTCGCCGTCGCCGGCGGGCTCGAGCTGGCGCTCGTCGCGGACCTGCTCGTCGCGGCGAGCGACGCGAAGCTCGGACTCCCCGAGGTCAAGCTCGCGCTGGTGGCCGGGAGCGGCGGGTTGCGCCGGCTGCCGGAGCGCATCCCCGTGGGGCTCGCGATGGAGATGGCCCTGACCGGCGACCCGGTGACGGGGCGGCGGGGCCACGAGACGGGGCTCGTCAACGTCGTCACCGAGCCCGGCGGTGCGCTGGAGGCCGCGCTCGAGCTCGCGAGCCGGATCGCCCGGAACGGCCCGCTCGGGGTGGCGGCGACCAAGGCGATCCTCCGCGACCAGGCCACGTGGGACGAGGCCGAGTTCTGGGTGCGCCAGGACGAGCTGTCCGCCCCGGTGCTCGAGTCCGACGACGCCCGCGAGGCGGCGACGGCGTTCAAGGAGCGGCGCGCCCCGGTGTGGACCGGGCGCTGACCGGTCCGTCGCCCGCGGACCCGGGGCCCGGGGTCAGGGCGCCCGCAGCAGCCCGACGGCCATCCGCGCGTGGGACGCGGCGATGCGCTCGGGCGAGTCGGTGCCGGTGCTCGAGTACCAGGTGGCCGCCGAGTTCATGCCGCCCAGGAGGAAGAACGACGCGTGCTTCACGTCGATCTCCGGATCGACCGCCCCCGCGTCCCGGGCCTCCGCGATCAGGCCGCGGACGAACAGCTCGAACTCGGCGCGCTGGGCGAGCTGCTTGGCGCGCCGCTCGCCCGTCAGGTGGTGCCACTCGCTGAAGTAGATGCTGACCCGCTCGAAGGACGTCAGGTACCAGGCGGTGTAGCGCTCGACGTACGCGCGGAGGCGCTCCAGCGGCGGGGCGTCGAGCGCGGAGACGTCCGCGAGGATCGCCCGCGCGTCGCGGTTGATCTCGTCGAAGAGCCGCTCGAGCAGGCCCTCCTTCGACTCGATGTAGTAGTAGAGGCTCCCCTTCAGGACGCCGATCCGGTCGGCGACGTCCTGGATCGTCGCGGCGGCGTAGCCCTTGCTCCAGAAGACCGCGACCGCGGCGTCGAGGACCTCGCTCTCCCGCTTGCGCAGGCCGCCGGCGCGTGCGTCCGGGACCGCGTCGTCGGCGGTCACGGGCGGCACGGACGGACGGGCATCGGCGCCATCGTAGGCGAGGGCTCCGAAGGACCGGTCCCGCGGACCGGCGGCGACGTCCGCACGGGCCGCCGATCGACGGTGCGCCGACGACGGTGCGCCACCCGCGCGCCGTCGTCGACCGCCGGCCGGTCAGGCCGTGGCGCCCGCCCCGACCTTGCTCTTCACGAACGCGCCGATCTGCTCCCGCGCCTCGACGGCCTCCGGCATGAGCTCGGCGTACGTCGGCCAGATGTGGACCATGCCCTCGCCCTCGATGAACGTCGCGTCGACGCCGGCCTGCTTCGCGGCCTCGACGGCGCGCTTGCCGTCGTCGCGGAGGGTCTCGATCGACCCGGCGAACACGAGGAGCGGGGGCAGACCCGTCCAGTCCCCGAAGATCGGCGAGACCCGCGGGTTCCTCGGGTCGCCGTCCTCGCCGATGATCATCCCGGCCATCATCGCCAGGAGGTCCGGGCCCGGGACGATCGGGTCGTTGGCCGCGTTCGTGGTCATCGACTCCCCGCTGAGCGTGAAGTCGGCCCACGGCGAGATCGAGACCCCGGCGGCGGGTTGCTCGCCGCCGCGGTCGCGCAGCGCCTGCAGCGTGACGAGCGCGAGCCCGCCGCCCGCCGAGTCGCCGCTGATGACGATGTTCGACGGCGAGACGCCCTCGGCGACGACGTGGTCGTACGCCGCGAGCGCGTCGTCGATCGCGGCCGGGTACGGGTTCTCCGGCGCCAGCCGGTAGTCGACGAGGAGCACGCGGGCCCCGGTCGCGGCGGAGAGGTAGGCGCCGAACGAGCGGTAGCCCTTGGCGGACCCGAGGACGTACCCGCCCGAGTGGAAGTGGACGACGACCTGGTCGGTCGACGCACCGGGCGCCGTGACGGCGATCGACGGGACGCCGCCGGCGTCGACGTCCTCGAAGGTGGCGTCCGCCGGGATCTCGAGCTCGCCGAGGAAGTCCTCGAAGATCACGCGGAAGTCGTCGATCGTGGCCTCCGGGTCGGCGAGCCAGGCGGCCAACAGGTCCTGGTTCTTCTTGAAGACGATTGCGGCTTCGGGGCTGGGCACGGTGCGCTCCTCGTGGTGCTGGGTGGTCGGTCTAGCTGGAAACTCGTCGGAGCTCGCCGGCCTGACCGGTCGAGCCGCGGCTGACGCCCGCGATCCCGCGTGCGCGCGGATCGGCGAGCCGGTTCATGGCCTCGGCGGGACCGGACGCGGTCTGGCCGCCGTCGACGATCAGCGTGTCGCCGCTGATGAACCGGGCGTCCGGGCCGGCGAGGAACGCGATCGCCGCGGCGACGTCCTCGGGCATGCCCGGGTCGGGCCACGGCTGCGTGGTGCGCAGCGTCTCGGCGGCGCGGGCCAGGCGGGCCTCGCCGTCGCCGAGGATCGGGGTCAGGACCGGGCCGGGGGCGACCGCGTTGACGCGGACGCGGCGCGGTGCGAGCTCGACCGCCGTCGACTTCGTGATGCTGATGACGGCGGCCTTCGCGGCGGAGTAGGCGACGGGGCCGCCGCCACCGGAGAGCCCGGCGATCGAGGCGACGTTCACGATCGCGCCCCCGCCCGTCGTCCCGAAGGCCCGGACCGCGTGCTTCGTGCCGAGGAAGACGCCGCGGACGAGCACCGCGAAGGTGTAGTCCCAGTCGTCGACCTCGGTCTCCTCGACCGCCCCGAACGCGCCGGGCACGCCCGCGTTGTTGACCATGCAGGTCAGGCCGCCGAAACGCTCGACGGCGGTGGCGACGAGGGCCTCGACGTCGGACTCCTCCGTCACGTCGCACGGCACGACCGCCAGACGGTCCGCGCGGCCGGCGTCGGCCGCCGCGTCGAGCGCGCGGGCGCCGGCCTCGGCGTTCAGGTCACCGACGACGACGGACCAGCCGTCGTCGAGCAGCCGCGTCGTCGTCGCGAGGCCGATGCCGCTCGCGCCGCCGGTGACCACGGCCGTCGGAGCGGGAACCCGGGGTGGCATGACCCGACACTACACGTGACCTGACGCGTGTGTCGACCATTTCGACACCAGTGTTGACACGTCTTCGACATCGGTGTTGACGGCAGCCTTGACGCGGGTTAGGTTCGGCTCAGCCACGCAGGAGCGGACGCCGTCCGCTCGCGAACGAGGAGATCGAGGCACCATGGAATTCGGGTTCCTGAACGTGATGCAGAACTGGCACGCCGATCTGGACGACTTCCAGACCTGGCAGGGCGAGACCGAGCTGGCCATCGCGGCCGACAAGGCCGGCTTCGACTCCATCGCCTGCGTCGAGCACCACTTCGAGTCGTACGGGATGTGCGGTGACAACTTCCAGTACCTGGCGTACCTCGCCGCGAAGACGGAGAACGCGGTGCTGAAGCCGGGCGCGTGCATCCTGCCCTGGAACGACCCCGTCCGGGTCGCGGAGAAGATGTCGCAGCTCGAGTACCTCGCGCCGGGCCGCACGGCCCTCGGCCTCGGTCGCGGCCTCTCCAAGAAGGAGTACCGCGGCTTCCGCGTCGACATGAACGAGTCGCGCGACCGCTTCGACGAGGCGGCCGAGATGGTCCTCACCGCGCTCGACACCGGCTTCTGCGAGGGCGACGGCAAGTACTTCAAGCAGCCCCGCGTCGAGATCCGCCCGCGCCCGCGCACGGGCTACCGCGACAAGGTCTTCTGCGTCGCGATGTCGCCGGACTCCGCGACCGCGGCGGCGAAGCTCGGCGCGCCGATGATGACCTTCATCCAGTACCCGATCGAGCACCACCTGCCGATGATCGAGGGCTGGCGCGACGAGTTTCGCGAGTTCCACCCGGGCGAGGAGGTCCCGGAGCCGATCCTCACCGACGTCACCCTCTGTCACGAGGACGAGGAGGAGGCCGAGCGCCTCGCCTACGAGCACATCGGGCGGCACTTCCTCTCCGTGATGGACCACTACGACTTCGGTGGCGACCACTTCAAGGGGATCAAGGGCTACGAGAGCTACCAGGTGGGCGCCGACCTCATCAAGCAGGCCGGCATGGAGGGCTCGCAGAAGGCGTACGTCGACGCACAGAACTGGGGCACGCCGGACCAGGTGATCGAGAAGTACCACGAGCGCTTCAAGCTCCTGGGCAAGCACTCGGCCCTGGTCGTCCTGAACTACGGCGGCATGACCTACGAGAACTCGCAGAACAGCCTGCGGCTCTACGGCGAGAAGGTCATCCCCGCCGTCAAGCAGATGTGGGCGGACGCGGCGAAGGCCGCCCCCGCCGCCGCCTGACCCGGCAGCACCGCGTTCCCCGGCCCGGCGGACGGTGGTCCCGCCGGGCCGGGGGACGTCCGTTCCGATCCACGGGGAGTCGTCATGAAGATCGCGGTCTACGGAGCCGGTGGCTACACCGGGCGGCTCGTCGCGGCGCGGGTCCGCGCGAAGGGGGCGGAACCGGTGCTCGTCGGACGGGGTACCGAGCGCCTCCGGCACGCCGCGTCGGCGGCCGGCGTCGAAGGCGCCGAGCTCCGCACGGCGGGCCTCGACGACCCGGACGCGCTCGCCCGCGCGCTCGACGGGTGCGCCGCGGTGGTCAACTGCGCCGGGCCGTTCACGCGCCTCGGCGAGCCCGTCGTCCGCGCGGCGATCGCCGCCGGCTGCCACTACGTCGACACGACGGCCGAGCAGCTGTACATCCAGCGGATCTTCGACACCTGCGGCGTGGACGCCGCGTCGGCGGGGGTCACCGTGATCCCCGCGATGGGCTACGACATCGTCCCCGGCGACCTCCTCTGCCACCTGGTCGGCACGGCCGTCGCGCCGGTGCAGCGCCTGACGCTCGCCTACGACATCCGCGACTTCGGCATGACCCGCGGGAGCGCCCGGTCGGTCCTCGAGATGTACACCGGCGGCGAGGTCGCCTACCGCGCCGGCACGTGGGCGCCCGGAGGCGGGCCGACGCGTCGCGATCCGGTGGTCTTCCCGGGCGAGACCAGGCCGGCGAAGACCGTGCGCTGGCCGGCCGGGGAGATCGTCACGGTGCCGCGGCACCTCGAGGTGCGGGAGGTCGACGTCGTGATGCGCGCCGACGCGCTCGTCCCGAGTCCGGTCTCGGTCGTCGCCCCGTCGCTCATGCCGATCATGACCGCGGTCATGCGGACCCCGCTCGGGCGTGGCCTGGACAAGCTCGTGGGCCGGCTGCCGGAGGGCCCGTCGGAGGAGCAGCGGCGGAAGGCGCGGTTCGGGTTCGTCGCCGAGGCGACCGGCACCGACGGGCGGACGAGCCGCGGCGTGCTGCAGGGCGAGGACGTCTACGGCTCGACCGCGGCGATCGCGGTCGAGGGCGCGACGCGCCTGGCCGGCGGCGGCTCGGCGGCGGGCGTCCTCGCGCCGTCGCAGGCCTTCGACCCGGAGGACCTGCTCGCCGCGCTCGCCGGCGACGGGATCACCTGGTCCGTCGACGGACCGTCGTGAGCACCGGGGATCCTCGGACGCGCTGGTAGCTTGCCGTGCCCGTGGCGAAGGAACCCAGCAAGAGCGCGAGCCGCCGCCAGGCCGCCCGTGACGACGCGACGAGCGGCTACGAGGACCGCCGGCGCGAGATCCTCCGCGTCGGCGCCGAGGTCTTCAAGGCCCGCGGCCTGCGCGGCGCGACCCTCAGCCACGTGGCCGAGGCGCTCGGCACCGACCGCGCGTCGCTCTACTACTACTTCTCCTCGAAGGAGGAGCTCTTCCACGAGGTCGTGGGGGAGGCCACGCGCACGAACCTCGAGGCCGCCCGGGCGATCCACGCGGAGGACGTCCCGGCGCCGGTCAAGCTCCGGCGGCTGATGGAGGGCCTGATGGTCTCCTACGCCGACTTCTATCCCGTCCTCTACGTCCTGATCCAGGAGAACCTGAGCCACGTCGCCCCGGAGCACAGCGGCTGGGCGGACGAGATGCGGCAGGTCAACCGCGAGTACGAGCGCGTGCTCGTCGCGATCGTGCAGGAGGGCCAGGACGCCGGCACCCTCCGGGTCGCCGGCCCGGCGTGGGTGGTCGCCTACGGGATCATCGGCATGCTCGGGTGGTCCAACCGCTGGTTCGTCCCCGAGCGGTCCACGACGAGCGCGGCGGACATCGGCGCGGGGTTCGCGGACGCGGTGCTCGACGGCATCGTCAGTCCCCCGACGGCGTGAGCGACTCCCGCGCTGGCCGGAGCACGAAGCCCTCGTACCCGCCCGCCGCGATCTCGTCGCAGCGGCGCCGGTACCGCCGGTTCCCGCCCGGGTACGGCATGAAGACGCGGTGCTCGCCGGTCGGGTCGGTCCGGACGTACCAGGAGTTCGCGACGGGGTAGAGCGTCGCGTCGGCCAGCGCGTTGACGTGCGCGACCCAGGCGTCCTCGGCGTCCTGCTCGGCCTCGAACGTCGCGGCGCCGGTCGCGTCCATGTGTTCGAGGAGCCCGGCGATCCACTCGACGTGCTGCTCGATCGAGACGACGACGTTCGAGAGCACCGACGGGCTGCCCGGGCCGGCGATGGTCAGCAGGTTCGGGAACCCGGCGACGGCGAGCCCGAGGTACGAGCCCGGGCCGTCGGCCCAGTGCTCGCGCAGCGTCTCCCCGCCGCGGCCCCGGATCTCGATGCGGTCCAGCGCCCCGGTGATCGCGTCGAAGCCGGTGGCGAAGACGATGACGTCGAACGCGTGCTCGGCCTCGCACGTGCGCAGGCCGGTCTCGGTGACCGCCTCGATCGGCGCGCGCCGGAGGTCCTCGAGCGTGACGTTGTCGCGGTTGAACGTCGCGTAGAAGGTGCTCGCGACGCACGGCCGCTTCGTCCCGAACGGGTGGTCCGTCGGCTGCAGCAGCGCCGCGGTCGCAGGGTCCTCGACCTGCTCGGCGATCTTGCCGTGGATGAAGTCGACGGCGGTGTCGTTCGCCGCGCGGGTCAGGAGGAGGTCCTGGAACGCGAGGATGAACCCGAACCCGGCCGTCCGCCACTGCTCCTCGTAGACCGCCCGCCGCCGCTCGGGGTCCGCGTCCTCCGCGGACTCCCGGTTGGTGTCCATCGACAGGCCGCTGGCGGTCGTCCGGGTCAGGGTCCGCCGGTCGGGGTAGGACGACTTGACCTCGCGCTCGTACTCCGGGTCCATCGGCCGGTGCTGCGCGGGGACGGTGAAGTTCGGGGTGCGCTGGAAGACCGTCACGTGCTCGGCGACGGCGGCGAGCTCGGGCACGATCTGCGTGCCGGACGACCCGGTGCCGACGACCGCGACGCGCTTCCCCGCGAGGTCGACGGGCTCGCGGGGCCACGACGCGGTGTGCAGGAGGCGACCCCGGAAGTCGTCGGTCCCCGGGACGTCGGGGATCCGCGGGACCGACAGCGCGCCCGTGGCCATGACGCAGAAGCGGGCGGTCAGGTCGCCGCCGTCGGTGCGGACGCTCCAGTGCCCGGTGTCCTCGTCGAACGTGCAGGCCTCGACGCGCGTGTTCAGCCGGACGTCCTCCCGCAGCCCGTGCCGGTCGGCGACGTGCTCGATGTAGGAGAGGATCTCGGGCTGCGACGCGTAGCGCTCGGTCCAGTGCCACTCCTGGTCGAGCTCGGGGTCGAACGAGTACGAGTAGTCGACGCTCTCGACGTCGCATCGGGCGCCGGGGTAGCGGTTGAAGTGCCAGACGCCGCCGATGCCGTCGCCGGCCTCGAGCAGGACCACGGAGAGGCCGAGCCGTCGGACGCGGTGGAGCATGTAGAGCCCGGCGAGGCCGCCCCCGACGATCACGACGTCGTGGTGCTGGTCGCTCATGCGGTCTCCGTGGCGTGGGTCGTGAGGGCGCGTCGCAGGCCCAGGCGGTCGCGGACGACGTGGCCCGTGACGACCGCGCCGGCCTCGACGGTGACGAGGCCGGCCACGTGCAGGACGACGTCGGCCGGCGCCCCGCGGAGGCGTCCGTGCAGGTGGGCGTGGAACGCGACGCACGGGCCGGCCGAGAAGCACTCGAGGACCTCGGCGCGCACGTCGTCCGGGCGCGGGTCGGTGGCCGGGTCCGCCGCGTCCCCGTCGTCGTCCCCGGTCCCGTCGTCGAAGGCGACGCCGGAGAGCTCGCCGGTCGCCAGCCAGGCGCGCACCGCGTCCTCCGCGGCCGGGTCGCGCGGCACCGGGCGGACGTCCCACGGCGCGGCGGTGGCCGGGGGCACCGGGTCGGTCGTCCCGGCCTTCAGCTGCCGGCGGCGGGCGAGGTAGTCCTCCTCGCAGCGGCTCTCCGCGAGCCGGCCGTCCTCCGCGCGGAACATCGCGACGACCCGCCACGTCGCGACGCGGCCGTCGGGGGTGGTCCCGCTCCAGGTCATGAGGCCGGCGGCGCGGTCCTCGGTCGCGACCAGCTCGTGGACGGTGAGCGTGGCGCCGGGGAAGCGGTCGAGGAGCCCGTCGACGGTCGCCCGGACGTAGCCGTCGCGGCCGTCGCCGTCCGCGCCGCCGAGGACGAGCCCACCGATCGCCAGCGCGTAGTCGTCGGCCAGCAGGTCCTCGCACGCCGCCGGGTCGGCGGCCTCCAGCCAGTCCGTCGCCCAACGGCGGACGAGGTCGACGACGCCGTCCACGGTCAGCGGACCTCGGCCACGGACGCGCCCGCCGCGTAGGTCTCGCGCAGGACCTTCTTCAGCACCTTGCCGGTGGGGTTGCGCGGGAGCCCGGCGACGACCTCGACCGAGGTCGGGCACTTGTAGCCGGCGAGCAGCGTGCGGGCGTGGGCGCGCAGGGTCTCCGCGTCGGCGGTCCCGCCCGGCTGCAGCACGACGACGGCCTTGACGGTCTCGCCCCAGCGCTCGTGCGGCACGCCGATCACGGCGACGTCCGCGACGTCCGGGTGCGTGGCCAGCGCGTTCTCGACCTCCGCCGGGTACACGTTCTCGCCGCCCGAGATGATCATGTCCTTGATGCGGTCGCGCAGGAAGACGTAGCCGTCCTCGTCGCGGTGCGCGCCGTCGCCCGTCCGCAGCCAGCCGTCCTCGTCGATCGCCCGCGCGGTGGTCTCCGGCTGGCGCCAGTAGCCCGGCGTGTTCTGGCCGCTGCGGACGCAGATCTCCCCGACGACGCCCGGGGCGGCCTCCTCGCCCGACGCCAGGTCGCGGACCTGCAGCTCGATCCACGGCAGCGGCGTGCCGACCGAGCGCAGCAGCCCGGCGCGCGGCCCGTCGGGGTCGTGGTCGTCCGGGTCGAGCGTGACGACGGTCCCGGCGGTCTCCGTCATCCCGTAGACGCCGAGGAAGGTGCAGCCGAGCGCGGTCATCGCGCGGCGCAGGAGCGCCTCGGTCATCGGGGCGGCGCCGTAGGAGATCTGCCGCAGGCTCGAGACGTCGTGGTCGGCGAGCTCCGGCGCGTCGACGACGGCCTGCACGATCGCGGGCACCATGAACGCGTGCGTGACGCCCTCGCGGGCGATCGTCTCCAGCAGGATCCGCGGCGTGATCTCTCGCAGGACCACGGTGCGTGCGCCGAGGAACATCGCCATGAGGCCCGTGCCGGCCCCGGCGATGTGGAACTGCGGGCCCGGGCACATGTGCACGGTGCCCTCGTCCATCCGGAACGCCTCGCGCGCCATCCGCTCGCTGAGCGCGAGGTTCGCGTGCGTGATCGGCACGCCCTTGGGCCGGCCCGTGGTGCCCGAGCTGTAGAGGACGTACGCGAGGTCGTCCGGGGCGAGCGCGACGTCCGGGTCGTCCGCCGGCGCGGCGTCGCGCCACGCGTCGTACGGGTCGCCGAGACGGAGGACGCGGAGCCCGCCGCCCACGGCCCCGGCGAGGTCGGCGTCGGCGACGACGAACGCGGGATCGGCGTCGTGCAGGACGTCCGCGAGCTCGGCGGCCGTGAGCCGCCAGTTCAGGCTGACGAGGACGACGCCGGCCTTCGCGCACCCGAACGCGAGCTCGAAGAACGTCGTCGTGTTGCGGGCGAGCACCGCGATCCGGTCGCCCGGGCCCAGTCCGTCGGCGAGCAGGGCGCTCCCGACGCGCGAGCTGCGCCCGTCGAGCTCCGCCCAGCTCAGGCGGTCGTCGCCGCAGACGACGGCCTCGTCGTCCGGGCGGTCCGCGGCGTGGCCGCGCACGATGCTCGCCAGCGTGAACCCCATGGCTCAGTAGGACTTCGGCAGCCCGAGGCTGTGCTGGGCGATGTGGTTGAGGACCATCTCGCGGCTGACGGGCGCCACCTTCAGCATCCGGGCGAGGAAGTACAGGTCGGCGATCCCGACCTCGAGCGACAGGCCGTTGCCGCCGTGGGTCTGCATCGCCTGGTCGAGCGCCTGCAGGCACGCGTCGGCGGCGGCGAGCTTCGCCATGTTCGCGGCCTCGCCCGCGGCGGGCGACCCGGCGTCGAAGAGCTCGGCCGCGCGCATCGTCATCAGCCGCGCGAGCTGCACGTCGATGTAGGCCTTCGCCAGCGGGTGCGCGACGCCCTGGTGCGCGCCGATCGGCTGGGTCCAGACGGTGCGGTCCTTCGCGTACTGCGACGCCTTCTCGAGCGCGAACAGCGCCATGCCGTTGGCCAGCGACGCCGCGGCGATGCGCTCGGGGTTCAGGCCGGCGAAGAGCTGCTGCAGGCCCTTGCCCTGCTCGCCGATGAGGTTCCCCGGCTTCACGGGGACGTCGTCGTAGAAGACGGTGAAGCTCTTCTCGGCCGTCGTCAGCGCGGAGTCCAGCGGCTGGATGGTCAGCCCGGGGGCATCCTTCTCGACGATGAAGAGCGACAGCGTGGGCTTGCCGGACGGCCCGATATCGGCGTCGCGGGCGACGACGATCAGCGCGTCGGCGACCGTCGCCCCGGTCGTCCAGTACTTGCCGCCGTTGATGCGCCACCCCCCGTCGGGGTGCGGGGTCGCGGTCGTCGAGAGGTCGTGCGTGTTCGTGCCGGCGTCGGGCTCCGTGATGCCGAAGCACATGCGCTTGGAACCGTCGGCCATGCCGTGCAGCCACTCCTCCTTGATCGCGTCGGAGGCGTGGTGGTCGAGGATCGTCGAGCAGATCGTCGGGGAGATCACGAGGTACTGGATCGGGCAGCCCTGGGCCGCGCACTCCTCGATCACGACGGCGGTGTCGGCGAAGCCGCCGCCCCCGCCGTAGGGCTCCGAGACGTGGGCGCCGAGGAAGCCCGCCGCGCCGAGGTCGGCCCACAGCGCGTCGGGCTGCTCGCCGCGCTTGACGACGTCCTGGAAGTACGTCCGCCCGTACCGGCCGACGAGCTGCGCCACGGCGTCGCGGAGCTCGCGGCGCTCGTCGGTGACGGGGACGATCGGGGACTCGCTGAGCCTGCGCTGTCGGGTGGCCACGGAGCGATCATGCCCGAGCCACGCGGCGGCTGTCAACACGACTGTTGACGAGCTCACCAGGCGAAGAAGCCCCGCCCGGACTTCTGGCCCAGCTCGCCGGCGGCGACCTTCCGGCGCAGCAGCCCGGGCACCGCGAACCGCGCGCCGTAGACGCCGGACAGGTGCTCGGCGATGTCGAGCCGGACGTCGAGCCCGACGATGTCGGACAGGCGCAGCGGCCCGACCGGGTGCCGGTAGGCCAGGGTCGCGGCGCGGTCGATGTCCTCGGCCGACGCCACGCCGTCCTCCAGCATCCGGATCGCCTCGAGCGCGGCGACGACGTCGAGCCGGCTCGTCGCGAAGCCGGCCACGTCGCGGGCCACGATCGCCTGCTTGCCGATCCCCGCGGTGAGCGCCCGGGCGTGCTCCACCGCGGCGTCGGAGGTCGCGGTCCCGCGGACGACCTCGACGAGCTTCAGCGACCAGACGGGGTTGAAGAAGTGCATGCCGCAGAACGCCTCCGGGCGCTCCAGGCGATCGGCCAGCGCGTCGATCGACAGCGAGCTCGTGTTGGACGCCAGGAGCGCGGGGCCGCGGGCCTCGGCGGCGCGGAGGACGTCCTGCTTCAGCGCGAGGCGCTCGGGCACGGACTCGACGAGGAGCTCGAGGTCGACGGGCAGCGCGTCGATCGCCTCGACGCACCGGACCCGTGCGCCGAGATCGCGCGCCGCGGCGTCGTCGAGCTTGCCGCGCCGGACCCCGGCCGCGGCCTGCTCCGCGACCACCCGCACCGCCGCGTCCCGTCGCGCCGCATCGGGTTCGACGACCAGCGTCTCGTGCCCCGCCGCGGCGAACACGTAGGCGATGCCGACGCCCATGGTGCCCGCGCCGACGACGGCGACGGCGCCCGGCCTCGTTCGCTGTCCCATGGATTCAACAATACTGTTGACGGCGGCCCGGTCAGCGGCGTACGTTCGGGGTCGAGGAGGTCCTGAGGGCCCCGTGGGGGTGGCGCGCCGCACCCGACGGGCCCGGCGGCGGCCTCGCGCACCGGCACCCCAGAGCACACACGAGGAGACAGATCGAGCATGAGCACGGCCGAGACCACGCAGGTCGAGACGAACAAGCAGATCATCCGCGACTTCATGGTCGCCTTCGGGTCCGGGGACATCCCCGCGACGATGGACTTCATGACCGAGGACGCGACCTGGTGGGTCGCCGGCACGATGTGCCTGTCCGGCACCTACTCGAAGGCCGAGTTCGAGAAGCTGCTCGGCGGCGTGGTCGTCAACTGCAAGCAGCCGATCTCGCTGACCCCGGAGGCCTTCACCGCCGAGGGCGACCGCGTCGCGGTGGAGACCGAGTCGTACACCGAGACGAACGAGGGCAAGGTCTACAACAACCACTACCACTTCCTCTTCGTGCTCCGCGACGGCAAGATCGCCCAGATCAAGGAGTTCCTCGACACGCAGCACGCCGCGGAGGTCTTCTGCGGCTGAGTCCGTCCGCGCGGGGTCCGGTCGACGACCGCCCGCCGGATCTGTACGATCGAGTACGTCCATGGCCCCCTGGTGCCTGGACGGGACAACACACGGTCGGTGGCCCGGGACGGCCCCGACCGACACACGCCGCCGAGCGCCTCCGGATCCGTCCGGGGGCGTTCGTCGTTCCGGGGCGGACGTCGTGGCACGTGGCGCGATAGCACTCGCGGTCGTCCGGGTACCGTGGGGAGCGTGCCGGTTGATGCTGCAACAGAGGACTCGATCCGCCAGGCGCTCGCGGGCCACGCGGGCATGGACGCCGACGCCGGGTCGATCGCCCGGGACGCGGATCTCTACGACGCGGGGATGAGCTCGCACGCGAGCGTCAACGTGATGCTCGCCGTCGAGGAGGCCTTCGACGTCGAGTTCCCCGACGAGCTCATGGTCCGCGGGACGTTCCGCACGATCGAGACGATCGCCGCCGCGGTCGCGCAGCTCGCCGACTGACCGTCGCGTCGTGGCTCCCGTGCCCCGGAACCCGGGGCGTCCATGTTGGGCGGACCCACAGGCGCCGCCGACGTGCGTCCACGACGGGACCCGGACCGGGGCAAGATAGGCGCATGAGCGAGAGCATCACCGTCATCGAGGGCGTCGAGGGCTTCGAGGCCCTCGCCGGTCAGGAGGCCGCCGTCAGCGAGTGGCGGACGATCGACCAGGCGCAGGTGAACGCGTTCGCGGACGCCACCGGCGACCACCAGTGGATCCACACCGATCCGGAGCGCGCGAAGGACTCGCCCTTCGGCGGGACGATCGTCCACGGCTACTTCATCCTCTCGCTGCACCCGTCGCTGCTCTACTCGGCGATCGAGGTCCGCGGCCACGGGTCCTCCATCAACTACGGGCTGAACAAGGTCCGGTTCGTGTCGCCGCTGCCGACCGGCTCCCGCGTCCGCCTGCGCATCGCGGTCGCCTCCGTCGACCGCAACGACGGCGGCTGGCAGGTCACGTGGAACCTGACCTGGGAGCGCGAGGGCGGCGACAAGCCCGTGTGCGTCGCCGAGACGATCTCGCGCTACCGCAGCGCCTGACGCAGGCCGCGCCCGGGCCGGTCAGGCCCGGGCGGACAGCTCCGCCGCGAGCTCGGCGAACGCGTCGAGGGCCTCGGGGTTCCCGAGGCTGTCGCGGCTGACGACCGCGTCGGCGGACTCGCCGGTGAGGATCCGCTTCAGCGGCACCTCGAGCGCCTTGCCCGACAACGTGCGCGGGACGGCGTCGATCGCGTACGCGGCGTCGGGCACGTGGCGCGGCGAGCAGTCCTCGCGCACGCGCCGCGCGATCCGCTTGACGAGGTCGTCGTCGAGCTCCACGCCCTCGCGGAGCACGACGAAGAGCAGGATCCGGCCGTTCGCGGACGGGTCGGTCGGGTGCGGCACGTCGACGACGACGGCGTCGAGCAGCTCGTCGAGCTGGAGCACCGCGCGGTAGATCTCGGCGGTGCCCATGCGGATGCCGCCGCGGTTGATCGTCGCGTCGCTGCGCCCCGAGATCACGGCCGTGCCGCGGTCGGTGATCGTGATCCAATCCCCGTGGCGCCACGCGCCCGGGTAGTCCTCGAAGTAGCTGCCGCGGTAGCGCGAGCCGTCCTCGTCGCCCCAGAAGAACACGGGCATCGACGGCATCGGCTCGGTCAGCACGAGCTCGCCGACCTCCCCGACGAGCGGTCGGCCCTCGGGGTCGAACGACGCGAGGGCCGCGCCGAGGGACCGGGCCTGGAGCTCGCCGCGGTACACCGGGAGCGTCGGCACGCCGCCGACGAACGCCGTGCAGAGGTCGCTGCCGCCGCTCGTCGAGAAGAGCCAGAGGTCGGGGCCGAGGTGCTCGTACGCCCAGTCGAAGCCGTCCGACGACAGCGGCGACCCGGTCGAGCCGACGGCGCGCAGGGCGGAGAGGTCGCGACCCTCGCGCGGGACGATCCCGGCCTTCATCGAGCCGGCGATGAAGCTCGCGCTCGTGCCGAACGTCGTGATCCCGGTCTCCTCCGCGAGGTCCCAGAGCCGGCCGAGGTCCGGGGTGCCCGGGTCGCCGTCGAAGAGCACGATCGTCCCGCCGACGAGGAGCCCGCCGAGCAGCAGGTTCCACATCATCCAGCCGGTCGTGGTGAACCAGAAGAAGCGGTCGCCCGGCCCGAGGTCCATCTGCAGCCCGACGGCCTTGAGGTGCTCGAGGACGATGCCGCCGTGCCCGTGCACGATCGGCTTCGGGAGACCGGTGGTGCCGGACGAGTAGAGGACCCAGAGCGGGTGCTCGAACGGCACCTGGGCGAAGGTCAGCGGCTCGCCGGGGCGCCGCACGTCGTCCCAGAGGACCGCGCCCTGCAGCCCCGAGAGATCGGGCTCGTCCTGCAGGTACGGCAGGACGACGGTCGTCTCCACCGTCGGCAGCTCGTCCTGCAGCTGGGCGACGACGGCGCGGCGGTCGTGGTCCTTGCCGCCGTAGCGGTAGCCGTCGACGGCGAGCAGGACCTTCGGCTCGATCTGCGAGAACCGGTCGACGACGGTGCGCGAGCCGAAGTCCGGCGAGCACGACGCCCAGGTCGCCCCGAGCGACGCGCACGCCAGGAAGGCGGCGGTCGTCTCCGGGATGTTCGGCAGGTAGGCGACGACGCGGTCGCCCTCGCCGACGCCCAGTGCGCGCAGGCCGCCCGCGATCGCCGCGACCTCGTCGCGGAGCTCGCCGCGGGTCCAGCTCGTCAGGCCGTCCCGCGACTCGGAGCGCGCGAGGATCGCGACGTCCTCGTCGCCGGCGGTGGGGGCGTCCGGTCCCCCCGGTCCGACGCTCTCCCGGAGCGCGTGCTCGGCGTAGTTCACGCGCGCGCCCGAGAACCACGTGGCGACGCCCCCGGGCAGCTCGTGGCTGCCCAGGACCTGCTCGTACGGGGTGCTCGACGTGACGCCGTACCAGTCCCAGATCGCCTTCCAGAACGTCTCGAGCTCCGCCGTCGACCACCGCCAGAGCGCGTCGTAGTCGGGGAGGTCCAGGCCGTGGGTGCGCTCGACGTGGCGCGCGAAGGCCGTCACCGCCGCGCGCTCGACGGCGTCGGGGGTGGGGCGCCAGAGCACGTCCGGGACGGGCTGGTCGGAGGACGTCGGCTCGATGCTCACGGTGCGGTTCTATCGCGGGACGATCGCCGGCGGGCGGATCAGCGAGGACGCGTCCCCCGTCGGGCGGGACGACCGAGCCCCGGTCGGAGACCGGGGCTCGGATGCCACCTCGTGCCGCGGTGGTCACGACCCGGGGGCCGCGACCACCCGGTGGGTCACTTCTTCTTCGCGACCTTGCAGGCCGTCCCGATCCTCGTCGAGCGGGTCGGGGCCTTCTTGCCGCTCCAGCTGCCGAAGCGGGTGCTGGCCTTCGCCTTCGCGGTGCACAGGTCGCGGGTCGCGGCGATGATGCCGTGCTTGCCCCCGTCGATCGTGATCGCGAAGTTCTTGATCGGCTGGTCCGGGATCGACGGGAACGTCGTCACGAGCCGGTCGCGGCTGACCGAGGTCACGGCCCGCAGGTTGACGCGCGCCTCGCCGTCCAGCGGGATGTAGAGCGTCGGCAGCGTCGGGACCTCCTTGCCCGCCGCCGTCCTCCGGGTGCCCTTGACGAAGTAGATCGGAGCGAACAGCTTCCGGTTCAGGATCGTCGTCTCGGCCGTGGCGGAGCCCACGATCGAGGTCTTCGGGCAGGCGTCCTTCGCGGCGTCGGCCTTCTCACACAGCGACTGCGCGTTGCTGGCCTGCAGCGCGACCTGCTTCGGCAGCGCGACCTCGGCGGACTTGATGCCGGCCTCGCTCTCGAACTGCGTGACGGTCGCCTTGACCTGCGGGTGGCCGCCCTTCTTCATCTGCGACCGGTTGCCGAACGCCAGGGCGATCTTCGGCCGGAACGGCAGGGTCTGGCAGCCGGAGAACGCGACCGGTGCGCTCGGGCTCGCGATGCCGCCGGCGATGCCGGTGAGCGTCGACGTGATGTTCGCCGTGCCGCAGGACGTCGGGTTGCGCAGGAAGTCCGCGCGGTTGACGTCGAGCGTCAGGTTCCGCAGACGGAGGACGATGCCCTCCTTGATCTGCGGGAGCGGGTCGCTGTCGACGGTGACCTGGGCGGTCTTCGGATCGATGCGCAGCGCCTGGCGGACCACCACGTTGCCGAGGTCGTACGGACCGGCGACGGCGTGGATGATCGCGACGGAGCCGAAGGCGCCGCCCTTGTAGCCGTTCGTCAGGTAGGCGGAGCCGGTCAGCGCGTAGGGCGCGGAGCCGGGACCCGCCTGCACGCGGACGGTCGCGATCCTCGCGGCGTCGGGGCAGGACTCGGCGCCGATCTGCGCCTCGGAGCACGGCGTGATGCCCTTGATCCGGGCGGTCATGCCGGCCGGCAGCGTCGCCTTCAGGCCGCTGAGGAACTGGTCGCCGTCAGGCCGGCCGAGCGTCACCGTGGCCGGCGCGTACTTCCCGGACTGCGGGGTCGCCAGCGCCGCCGTCAGCGACGGGCCGAACGGGTTGCCGCCGCAGGCGACGACGTCGACGCTCGAGCTCGTGGCCGACGCCGCGCCGCCCGACCAGGACGAGAGCGTGCCGGAGCCGGTCGCCGTGCCGCAGGCCTGTGGGCTCGCGATGATCGCCCTGGCGCCACCGTCGAAGTCGAGGCGGAACCGCGAGAACGGCAGCTGCGGGTTGTCGTCGAAGACCGCCGAGACCTGACCGGTGACCGGGTCGGGCGTGACCGTGCCCTTCAGGCGGATCGAGATGCCGTGCCCGTCCGCGTTCACGAACAGCCGGTAGCGGTTGCCGGAGAGCGGCTGGCCGACGTGGACCGAGCCGGTCAGCGGGGAGTCGAGCAGCGGGCTGGTGATCGAGGTGGCACCGATGCGGGACGCCGCCGGGCACGCGATCGCGTCCGTCGTGCCCTTGTGGAACTGGTCGTCGGTGCAGGCCTCGAGGCCGTTCGCCGCGGACGGGCTGATCGTCATGCCCGGGGGCAGCGTCACCGCGACGCGCTTGACGTCGGCCGTCCCGAGCGTGCCGGTGTCGGTCGACTGCGGCACGTCGAGCTGGACGCCGAGCGGCGTCGGCGCGTCGCGCTGCATCGAGCTGGCGTCGAACGTCGTCGTCGACGCGAACGGCACCTGGTCGCAGCCCTGGAGGCCGTTCGTGGAGGCGCCGACGGCGAAGTCGGCCGTCTTGTGGTCGCCCTGGTAGGAGTCGAGCGTCAGCGTGGCCGTCGACGGGCCGGTGCAGGACGTCGGGCTGCGCAGGAACGCGGAGGTCGTGTCCGTGATGCCGGTCGCACCGGTCGCGGCCCGCGACGCGAGCGTGTACGGGAGCGGCAGCGGCGTCCCGGCCGGGTACGGCGGGCTGGGGAGCGTCGGCGTGGTGTCGGACTCCGCGAGGGCCAGCGTCGCGGCACCGCGCTCGCTGTTGTGGCTCGCGGCCCCCGGGGTGCCCCAGAACGTCAGGGTGGACCCGGTGAGCGTCGGCGTGGCCGGCGTCGTGGGGTTGGAGACGTTGCTGATGACGAAGTACAGGCCGTTGTCGTCGGGCCGCATGTGGCCGACGATGTCGACGGGCTCCCCGGTCGCGCCCGGGGCCTGCTTCGGGTTGAACGAGAACCGCGCGAGCGGGGCGTCGGCGGTCGTCTCCATGTTGTAGAGGCCGACCTTCACCCGCAGCGTGCCCTTGCCGCCGGCCGGGATGCCGAACGGGCTGCCCGGGCCCGCCAGCGGCGTGCCGCCGGGCGGCGTCGTGGCGGCCGTCGGGAGGAAGGTCCGCAGGCGCAGGACGACGGTGCCGATCTGGGACGCCGGGGCGCAGGAGTTGGCCTCGAGGTCCGCCTCGGCGCACTTCGGCGTCGCCTGCGGGTTCGGGACCAGCCCGGGGGGCGTGTCGGTGCGGATCGTCGAGGTCGCCCCACCGTTCTCCTGCACGGGCAGGACCGCGGGGCTCGCGCTCTTGGTGACCTTCGTGTCGAAGGAGATGATCCCCTGGTAGGGGTGGCCGCCGGCCTGGGACTCGAACGTGGTCCCGTCGGCCTTGACGATGTTCGCCGAGAAGTTGTCGATCTCGTACGCCTGGGCGGCGCCGGCGGTGACGAGCGTGACCCCGAGCGCCGCTCCGGCGATCAGGGCCGCGCGGCGGCGTCGGGCGGGGCGTGAGCTTCGTGGCTGGGTGCTGCGGTGCGGATGCACTCGGACTCCAATGGTTGAACGCGAGAACGTCGGGTCCGGGTCCGCCCGCGGACGCGGGCGGACCCGGGCTCAGGCGTCGGTCAGGACGTGCACTTCACGGTCGACGCGAACACGGCGTCCGCGGTGCTGTCCTGCGAGGAGATGACCTGGTAGGGCCACTTGCCGTTCTTCGGGCAGGACGTCGTGGCGAGCCAGTTCTTGGCGTTCGTCTTGACGTTCGCCGAGATCAGCGAGATCGGGGTGCCGGCGACGACCTGCAGCTCCTGCGGGACGGTCAGCGTCAGGCGGTAGCCGCCGTACTTGCCGCCCTTCTTGACGACGCCGGGGACCGGCGAGTTCACGACCGCCGGGTTCGTCAGCTCGGTGTAGAGGAACATCTTGCTCGCGCCACCGTTGACGAGCGTGAACTTCGGCTTCGTCTTCGCGGTGTCGGCCCAGGCCAGGCCGGTGCCCTTGCCGACGATCGCCTTCGGGCAGACCTCCTTCGGCAGGCCCTGGTTGAGCTTCGCCTCGGTGCAGGACGGGTACTTCCCGCCGAGGTAGAGCGAGCCCTTCGGGAAGTCGATGACGAGCTTCTGCACGATCGGCTTGTCCGAGCCGTCCGGGCCGGCGGTCTTCCAGTTGATGTTGATGCCGAGGTTCACGGACCGCGGCTTGGCCTTGGTGCCCGCCTTCGTCGGCGAGACGCTCGGCTTCACCGTGATCGTGGTCTTGGCGTCCGGCGTCTGGGCGTAGGACGGCGCGACGGCGGCGATGGACATGGTCGCGGTCAGTGCGACGGCGGAGACGGCGATTCTGCGCATGGCGAACCTCCTGGTCGGGTGCGAGGTCAGCGCCGGCGGGGGCGTCGCCGAAAGTGGCGGGCGGACGTCCGGAGCTGAGGGCCGCCAACGTACAGATATTCACATCAGCGTGCTGGGAATCACACTTTTCTCTCGACGTTCGTACGAGTGCCGACGCTGAATGTGCCTCCACGACTCCTGATCCCGACATCACCGCGAACGGTGGTAGCCGTGAGGGGCAGGGGATCGGTGTCCCGGCCGCTCCTCAAACCCGCCGGGAGTCGCTGAATAGGTCGTTCGTCCACTGGTGTATCGCGGCGTTCACAACAGGTCTAGGTTCTCGTCGTCGGTCGGGTCACCGGCACGATCCGCTCCCCGCCACCGGCACAGAACCCCGGTGGTACCGGCCGTTCCTCGACGGTCGGGTGGCGTGCGGGCGATGTCGACCCGCCGGCCCCGACCCCGCCCAGGGGTCGGCCATCATCGTCCGACGCCGCCCCCGACGGCCGACCCGGTCCACCGTCCGAGCACGCCACAGGCGGACGGTGGCGACCCTGCGCCTTGACCGCCATCCCGACTCCTGAACCACGCGAGAAGCGCCGGACGCGCACGCTCGTGAGCGCCTCGATCGTCGCCGTCGCGCTCCTCGTCGGTTGCGTGTATGGCGTCCTCGGGCGCGATTCGGGGCAGCGTTATCGCCTCGTCTTCGAGAGCTCGAGCCAGGTCGTGAAGGGCGGGACGGTGCGGATCGGCGGGACCCAGGTCGGGACCGTGAAGTCGATCGACCTGACGAAGGACGACCGCGCCGCCGTCGAGATCTCGGTCTCCGGCGACTTCGCGCCGCTCCGGCGCGGCGCCACCGCTGTCGTGCGCGCCCAGGGCACCGCCGGCGTCGCCAGCCGGTACGTCGACATCAGCCCCGGATCGGGCCTCGAGCCCGCGCTCGCCGACGGCGCCACGATCCCCGTCGACCACACCACCTCGCAGGTCGAGCTCGACCAGCTCTTCGCGTCCGTCGACGGGCGGACCCGGTCGGGCCTGCGCCGCACGATCCGCGGCTTCTCCGAGTGGTACGCGGGCCGGGAGGCCGAGGGTGGCAAGGCCGCGCGGCGCCTGCCGAAGGGCATGGCCGCCCTGCGCACGTTCGCCGCCGAGGTCGACGCCCAGACCGCGCAGTTCGCCCGCCTGATCGGCACGAGCAGCAGGACGATGAGCACGCTCGCGGGCGAGCAGGCGTCGCTGACCCGTCTCGTCGGCGGGGCGGCGTCGACCGTCGACGCGCTCGGCGCCGACACCGGCGCGCTGACCGGCGTCCTGCGGGACACCCCGGCGATGCTGCGCCAGGGCACCGCGGCGCTCGCGAGCCTGCGCGGCACGCTGCCCGACCTGCGCCGCCTGCTGGACGCCTCCGACACGCCGTCGAAGCGCCTGCCGCGCGCCCTCGACGATCTCCGTCCCGTGCTGACCCGCGCGACCCCGGTCGTCGGGCAGCTGCGGCGCGTCGTCGACCTCCCGGGCGCCGGCAACGACCTGCTCGACGGCCTGCGCGACCTGCCCGCCGTCGACCGCTCCGCGAGGACCGCCTTCCCGGCGAGCGTCCGGGCCCTCGCCGGCACCACGCCGATCCTCTCCTACGCCCGGCCGTACACGCCGGACCTCGTCTCGTGGCTCGGCTCGTTCGGGCGCGCCGCGGCGGCCTACGACGCCGACGGTCACTACCTCACCGCGATGCCGACGTTCGACGCCTACCGCACGCGGGAGGACGACCAGGGCGGCACGCTCGTCCCCAAGGCCCCGGCCGAGCGTGGCACCGACGCGGCGCTCAGCACCGGCCACACCAAGCGCTGCCCGGGCACCGCCGCGGGGACGCTCCCCGACGGCTCGGGGGCCTTCGTCGACCGCGGCGCGCTCGCGAACGCCGACTGCGACGCGGGGGAGGGGCGCTGATGCGCGCACGTCTCGGCCTCGTCGCCGTCCTCCTCGCCGTGGTCGCCGGCGTCGTGCTCGTCGGCGTCGGGCGCAGCAACGACGCCCGGGGTGCCGACGGACGCGGCGACCACTACCTCGTCCGCGCGATCTTCTCGAACGCCAGCTTCGTGATCCGCGGCGAGGACGTGAAGGTCGCCGGCGTGATCGCCGGGAAGATCGAGCGGGTCGAGCTGACCCCGGACAACCGCGCGGCGGTCGTCATCGACATCACCGACCGGGCGTACCAGGACTTCCGGGCCGACGCCACGTGCAGGATCGGCCTCCAGTCGCTGATCGGCGAGCAGTACGTCGAGTGCACGCCGACCCAGCGCCGCGGCGAGGGCGTCGTGCCCGCCGCCCCGCTGCAGGTCGTCGCCTCCGGCCCCGGGCGCGGTCAGCGCCTGCTGCCCGTCGAGCGGACCTCGAGCCCCGTCGGCCCGGACCTGCTCGCGAACATCATGCGCGTGCCGCAGCGCGAGCGGTTGCGGCTGATCATCGGCGAGCTCGGCGTCGGCCTGGCCGGCGGCGGCACCGAGCTGCGCGCCGCGATCGAGCGGGCCGACCCGACGCTGCAGCAGGCCGACCGCCTCGTCGAGATCCTCGCGACCCAGAACCGGACGATCGCCGGTCTCGTGCAGAAGTCCGACGCCGCGCTGCAGCCGCTGGCCGCCCGCCGCGGGGACCTCTCGGGCTTCACCTCGGCCTCCGCGCGCGTCGGCGCCGCGGCCGCCGAGCGGGGCGACGCCCTAGAGCAGGACCTCGGGAAGCTGCCCGGGTTCCTGGCGGAGCTGCGCCCCGCGGCCGGCCGCATCGGCGCGCTCGCGGACCAGGCCCGCCCGGCGGTCGACGCGCTGTCGGCCCGGGCTCCCCAGCTGAACACCGCCGTCACCCGCCTGGGCCCGTTCGCGTCCGCCGGCACCGGCGCGCTGACGTCGCTCGGCCGCGTCGCCGACCAGGGCCGCGCCACGTTCCCGAAGCTCGACCGCCTCGCCGCGCAGCTGAAGAGCACCGGGTCCACCGTCGTCCCCGTCGCGTCGCAGCTCGCCGACGTCGGCGGCTCGTTCGACCGCACCGGCGGCATCACGAACCTGCTGCGGACGCTGCACTTCTACACCGGGGCGTTGAACGGCAAGGACGGCACGTCGCACTACCAGCGCACGACCGCCTACCTCAGCCTCTGCATCGAGCGCCGGCCGGTCCAGGTGGGCCAGTGCGTCGCGCAGTTCCAGAAGGACGCGACGGGGGCGACGCCATGAGCACCGGTGGACCGCGCCGCCGCGGCTCCCTCGCCGCGACCCCGGGCCTGATCGGCGCCGTGACGGTGCTGATCGCGATCGTCGGGGTCGTCCTGGCCTACAACGCGGGCAAGGGCGTCCCGTTCGTGAAGACGTACGTCATCCGCGCGGAGGTCCCGGACGCGTCGGGCCTGCTCGTCGGCAACGACGTGCGGAAGGGCGGAAGCCGCATCGGCTTCGTCTCCGACGTGATCGCCCGGCCCGGCACCGACGGCACCGACGGCGCGACGCTCGTCCTGAAGCTCGACGAGTCCGCCCGGCCGCTCCCCGCCGACAGCCGCGTCGAGGTCCGGCCGCGCTCGGTCCTCGGCCTGAAGTACGTGCAGCTCACCGCCGGGCGCTCGAGGACGATGCTCGCCGACCGGCAGACCATCGACCTGCGCTACGCGGGCGGGAAGCCGGTCGAGCTCGACGACCTCTTCAACACGTTCGACGCCCCGACCCGGCGCGGTGCGTCCGACAACCTCCTGATCGCGGGCACCGCGCTCGCCGGACGGGGCGCCGGGATCAACCGCGCCGTCGTCGGCCTGAACCCGCTGCTGGAGCACGCCGAGCCCGCGCTCCGGACGCTCGCCGACCCCGGGACCGCGCTGTCCCGCTTCTTCCCCGCGCTCGAGCGGACGGCCGCCGAGGTCGCACCCGTCGCGACGCAGCAGGCCGGGCTGGTGACGGGCCTGCGGCGGACGCTCGGCGGTCTGAGCACCGTCCGCCCGTCGATCCAGGACGCGATCTCCGCCGGCCCCGCCGCGCTCGACGCCGGGACCCGGGAGCTGCCGCGGCAGGCCGCGTTCCTGGCCGCGTCCACCGAGCTGTTCCGTCGCCTGCAGCCCGGCCTCCGGTCGCTGTCGCACGCCGCGCCCGGCCTCGCGACCGCCTTCCGGGCCGGCACGCCCGCGCTCCGCCGCGCGCCCGCGCTGAACCGCCGGGCGGTCCCGGCGCTCCGCGGCCTGCAGGCGTTCGGCACCGACGACGACGCCCTCCAGGGCTTCGCGCAGCTCGGCGCGACCGCGACCGCGATCGGGCCCGCCGTCGCGTACGTCGGTCCCGCGCAGACGCGGTGCAACTACCTCACCCTGCTGACGCGGAACCTTGCGAGCGTGCTGTCGGAGTCCGACACCGTCGGCAGCGCCCTGCGGACCGGCCTCCTGATCACGCCGATCGCGCCGAACGGCGAGGCCGGACCCGCCGCGACGCCCGCGGACGGTCCCGCGCAGAACCTGAAGGCGACCCCGCCGAAGCAGCCCTCCGACAGCCTGCTGCACAGCAACACGTACCCCTACACCGCGTCGCCGGGCCAGCCCGCCGAGTGCGAGGCCGGGAACGAGCGCTACGTCCCCGGGAAGCAGATGATCGGGAACACCCCGGCGAACGAGGGCCTCATCACCGAGGGCCAGAAGGTGGGCGCGAAGTGATCCGCCGGTCCAAGCGCCGCGTCGTCCCCGGCGGCGGCCGCCAGGCCCGGATCGGGCCGGTGAAGACCGGCATCCTCGTGCTGCTCGTCGTCGCCATCGGCTGCTTCTTCGCGTTCACGAAGAGCGTGCCGTTCAAGCACCACTACGAGATCACGGCCGTCGTCCGGACCTCGAACCTGCTGGCGAAGGGCTCGCCCGTCCGCATCGCCGGGGTCCCGGTCGGGACGGTCGTCGGCTCCGGCCGCCACGGCGACGGCCAGGACGCCGAGATCCGCCTGCGCATCGACGGCGACGGACGCCGGACGCTGCGCCGCGACGCGTCGCTCCGGATCCGCCCCCGCCTGTTCCTCGAGGGCAACTTCTACGTCGACCTCCAGCCCGGCAGCCCCGACGCGCCCGCGATGCCCGACGGTGGCGTCATCCCCGTGACCCGCACCGCGGTCCCGGTCCAGCTCGACCAGGTGCTCGCCGCCCTGCCGGCCGACACCCGCGGCGGACTGCGCGAGACGGTGCACGGCCTCGGCGACGCGCTCGGGTCGTTCCCGAAGGCCGCGGACCGCACCGGGCAGGATCCCGCGGTCGCCGCGCTCCCCGGCGGCCGGGCGCTGAACCGCACCCTCGCGACCTCGCCGAAGGCCCTGCAGGACAGCGCCGCCGTCCTCACCGCGCTCCGGGGCCGGAAGACCGGCGACCTCTCCCGGGCGATCGACGGCCTCGGCGCCACCACCGACGCGCTGGGCGAGGACCAGGCCGCGCTGCGCGGCGCCGTCCGCGACTTCGCGACCACGGTCACCGCGACGGGCGACGCGGGCGCGTCGCTCCGCGCGTCCGTGGCCGCGCTCGCCCGCACCTCGGCGACCGGCCGGACCGCCTTCGCCGCACTCGACCGCGCGATGCCCGCGACCCGGACGGCCGCGTCCGACCTGACCGCCGCGATGCGCGAGACGCCGGCCACGATCGACGCGTCGCTGCCGTGGCTCGCCCAGGCGCGCCCGCTGCTCGGGCAGGCCGAGCTCCGCGGACTGCTGGACGACGTCCGCCCGACGCTGACCAGCTCCTCGCGCCTCGTCCACACCGCCCGGAGGTGGTTCCCGCGGACCGGCGCGCTCGCCGCGTGCGCGAACCGCGTCCTGCTGCCGACCGCGATGGTGAAGCTCGACGACGGCGCGCTGTCGACGGACACCGAGAACTACAAGGAGTTCTTCTCGTCCGTCGTCGGGCTCGCCGGCGCGGCGCAGACGTTCGACGGCAACGGCACCAAGCTGCGCCTGCAGACGATCGGCGGCGCCACCCGGATCAAGTCCGGGGCGACGAACTACAGCCGCGCGTCCGGCGGTCTGCCGCAGTTCGCGAACCTGACGCAGCCGTCGGTCGGCACCAGCCCCGCGTTCTCGCCCGTGCTGCCGCCCGTCCGCACCGACGTGCCGTGCGCGAGGAACGGCGTGCCGGCGCTCAACGGTCCCGCGTCGCAGGGGCCCGCCGACGGGTCCGCGCCGAGCGCGCCGGCCACCCCGGTCCCGAACCTGCAACCCGTCCCCGGGAGCGACCGATGAGGCGCTGGCGCGGCCAGGCCCGCAGGCTCCTGACGATCGCGGCGCTCGCCGCCGTCGGGCTGCTCGTCGCCGGGGCGATCCTCGGCGGCCAGAAGGCGTCGCTCCCGGGCTGGGTGCCGGGCGCGCCGGACGATCCGTTCGTGATCGACGCGCGCTTCGCGTCCGCCGCCGGCGTCATGCCCGGCCAGGGGCAGGCCGTCACGATCGCCGGCGTGTCCGTCGGCAAGGTCGGCGGCGTGCGCCTGGACCGCGGGCAGGCCGTCGTCCGGCTCGACCTCGAGCGCAGGTACGCCGGCCGGGTCCGCCCCGACGCGCACGTGCTGCTGCGCCCGAAGACGCCGCTGAAGGACATGATCGTCGAGCTCGACCCGGGCACCGCCCAGTCGGGGGCGCCGCTGAAGGACGGGGCGGAGCTCTCCGTCGCCGCGGGGGCCCCGGACGTCGGCGGGGACGAGATCCTGGCGATGCTCGACACCGACACGCGCGCCGCGCTGGGCTCGCTGCTCGGCAACGCCGGCACCGCGATCGGGGGCGACGGCGGCCGCCGGCTGGCGCGCGCACTGAAGCGCTTCGAGCCGCTCTCCCGCCGCACCGCCGAGGCCAGCAGGCTCCTCGCCGCGCGCGGCACGATGACCCGCCGGCTGATCACGAACCTCGGCTCGATCACGCAGGAGCTCGGCGGCACCGACGCCCGTCTGACCGCGTTCGTGCGCGACAACGCGGCGCTCTTCGCCCGCTTCGCCCGGCAGGACCGCGGCCTGTCGAACACGGTCCGCGCGCTGCCGGCGACGCTCGACGCGAGCACCAGCGCGCTCCAGAAGGTCGGCGACCTGTCCGCCACGCTGGACCGGGCGCTGCCCGCGGTCCGCCCGGCGACGTCCGGACTCGCCCCCGCCCTGCGGCAGGTCCGCCCGTTCCTCGCGAAGACGCGCCCGGCGCTCGAGCACCAGCTCCGCCCGTTCGCCCGCAAGGCCCAGCCGGTCGCGGCGCGCCTGCGGCCCGGCGTCGCGCAGGCCGCGAGCGGGGCGTCGAGCCTCGAGCGCCTGACCACCACGCTGAACCACCTGACGGACGCGCTCGCGTACGACCCGCCGGGCGACGGCGTCGGGAAGCAGAGCTACCTGTTCTCCCTGCCGTGGGCCGGGCACAACACGAACTCCGTCGTCTCCACCCAGGACGCCCTCGGGCCGCTGCCGCGCTCGATCACGCTCTTCAGCTGCGGCGCTCAGGTGCTGCTCGACAACTACACGAACCCCAAGGGCGTCTCCGACAGCCCCTACATCAAGACGCTGATCGACCTCCTGAACCCGCCGCGGACCGCGGACAACTGCCCCAAGGGCATCAGCACCAAGAGCAAATGATCAAGCAGGCGCCCACCCTCCCCAAGCTGCTCGTGATGATCGCGTTCGCGCTCTGCAGCTTCGGGGCCCTCCTCTTCCTCTGGGTGTCGTTCGGCGGCGGCGTGCCCGGCCGCGCGCAGGGCTACCGCTTCGGCGTCGACATCCCGCAGGCGGCGCAGCTCACGCGCCAGGCGGACGTCCGGATCTCCGGCGTCAACGTCGGCAAGGTCGTCGCGCTCACGCCGCAGCGGAACACCACGACGCGGGTGACGATCCAGCTGGACGCGAAGTACGCGCCGATCCCGCGCGCCGCCACGGCGACGCTGCGCGCCAAGACGCTGCTCGGCGAGACCTACGTCGAGCTCGCGCCGCACCGCGACGCCGGGACCGGGCCGCTCCCCGAGGGCGGCACGCTCGCCGCCGACGCCGCGCGGCCGACCGTCGAGCTCGACGACGTCCTGAAGGCGTTCGATCCGAGGACCCGTGCCGCGTTCCGCACGTGGCAGGAGACGCAGGCGCGGTCCCTCGAGGGCCGCGGGGCCGACCTGAACGCCGCGTTCGGCGAGCTGCCGCTGCTCGTCGAGGAGGTCGACCACCTCGCCGCCACGCTCGACGCCCAGGGCTCCGCGGTCAAGCAGGCCGTGTCCGGCACCGCGACGGTGTTCGACGCGATCAGCCGCCGCCGCGGCGACCTGCGGCGGCTCGTGACCTCGGGCGACCGCGCGTTCGCCGCGATCGGCGAGCGCAACCGCGCGCTGGCCGCGATCTTCCGCGCGCTGCCGGCGTTCGAGCGCGAGGCCACGGCCACCCTCCCGGCCGTCACCGCGCTCGGCGACCGCGGGCTCCCCGTCGTCCGGCGCCTGCAGCCCGTCGCCACCCGCCTGGCGCCGACCCTCGACGCGGCCGACCGCCTGAGCCCGGACCTCGCCGCGCTGATGACCCGTCTGGGCCCGGTCGTGACGGCGTCGCAGCAGGGGCTCCCGGCGTTCGTCCGGACGCTCGACCGCCTGCCGTCGCTCCTCACCGCGCTGACGCCGCCGACCCGCACGATCAACCCGGCCCTGCGCCAGCTGAGCGTCGGGAAGCGGGAGCTGACGTCGTTCCTCGGCAACGTCACCGCCGCGACGAACGCCCGCGACCGCGGCACCGGTGCCCGCTACGTCCGCGCCGCCGTGAACTACAGCCCGCAGGGCCTGGCGTTCCAGTCGCGGCTCCTCGGCCAGACCCGCCGCAACGCCTACCCGGCCCCGGGCTCCGGCGGCTCGCTCCTGTCGGGCCTGTCGGTCCTGGGCTCCTGCGCGACGGGCGACCCGGCGTCGCCCACGGACGTCGAGGCCCCGGTCCTCGAGCGCCTCCTGACGAACGTCTTCCAGACCACCACCCGCGACGTCGCCCGACCGGGCTGCCGGGCGCAGGGCGCGTTCCCGGGCTTCTCCACGGCGTTCCCGCAGCTCGGCGCCGACCCGGCGGCGGCGCTGGCGGCGGGCGCGCGGCGCTGAGTCACGGGACGCGGGGGCTGCGGGGCCGGCCGTCGGGCGCGGCGTTCGTCGGGTTGGCGGTTCGGCGTGCGTTCCCGATTCGGTACCCGTGAGGTACCAGTTCGGGAACGCGGCGCTCGCGGGGTCGGCGGTCCGGGGTCGCGTCAGCGACGCTCGGCGGTGAACTTCAGCACGCCGGAGTCGCACGTGTGGACGCCGGACTCGTTGGAGTACTGCGACGTGCGGCGGACGACGCCGGTGGCCGTGCGGCCCTTGACCGTGATCCGCACGTCGGTGTAGCCGTCCGGCTCCTTCGAGCCGCCGTACTCGTACCGGCGGAAGTGCAGCCTGCCGCTCTTCGACAGGCGCAGCCCGGTCGTGAAGCCCGGGTCCGTCGTGGGGGAGTCGTTGCCGATCTTCCCGCCGCCCTCGCACGGGAGGTCGCGGTGCGCGTCGGTCGCGGCCCGGCACGGGCGTGCGCGGTGGCCCGGCGCCTGCCCGCGCGGCCGGCCGGTTGGGGGGGGGGGCGTGTGCGGACCGTGCGTTCGCGCCGGGGTGTCCGAGGGAAGAGGAGGCGGAACGGTCCTCCGCCACCAGCTCGCCGGTCGGACCGGTCCGACCGCGATGTCGTCCCGCCCCGACCCTCGACCAGACCCCCGCGGCCCCGGAGCGGCGCAGGACACCACGGCGCCCGACCCCGTGCGCTCGCCGGCGACGCCGGCAGCGGCCGACCACACCGGTCACAGGATCGGCCCCGAGATCGACGTAGGGGTGATGAGCATCCTGCGAGATCCCCCCGACGCCCGGCTGCTCCACGCAGCGCGGGAGGGAGACTCCGACGCGTTCGGGGTCTTCTATCTGCGACACCGCGACCCGCTGACCCGCTTCTGCGCGCGGCGGGTCGGCACGCCCGAGGCGGTCGCCGACCTCGTGGCCGAGACGTTCGCCACCGCCCTGGAGGTCCTGCACGGGCCGCGGCCACCGAAGATCGACGACGCCGCCGGCTGGCTGTTCGGCATGGCGCGCAACAAGATCGCCGACACCTACCGGCGCGGCGCGGTCGACGACCGCGCCCGGCAGCGGATCGGCATGGAGCGCCTGGACCTGCAGCCCGACGAGGCCGAGCGGATCCTGGACCTCGCCGAGCCCGGCGACGCCGTCCGCGTCGCGGCCGGGCTGCCCGAGGACCAGCGCCGCGCGATCTACGGCCGGATCGTCGCCCAGGACACCTACGAGGAGCTCTCCGCCGAGCTCGGGGTGCCGGAGAGCACCGTCCGCAAGCGCGTCAGTCGCGCCCTCACCACCATCAAGACCCGTCTGACGGAGACCCACGCATGAGCCCCCACGACCGCCTCCACGACCAGCTCGTCGCCGCCAACGCCCGTCTCGCCGAGCAGCGCGCCGCGGCCCCCGCGCCCGCCGGCGCCGTCGGGTCCTCCGACCGGGCGCGCCCCCGGGACGCCCGGCCCCGTCCGGCCCGCCGCCGCCTCGCCGTCGGCCTCGCCACGGTCGCCGCCCTGACGGGCGGGATCACCGTCGCGAGCCTCGCCGTCGACGCCTCCGGTCCGCGGTCCGGGATCTCCGCGTCTCTGCCCGGCGCCGTCACCGCGATGGCCGACCAGATCGCCGAGCGCAAGGGGATCCTCCACGTCGTCGTCGGCGACATCTCCTACCGGGCGCCCGACGGCGCGACGTCGGACGACTTCGACGACCCGCGGCTGCACGACGAGGCGTGGGTCGCCCTCGACGGCACCGGGTGGCGCGACCGCGTCGTCGACGACACGGGTGCGACCGCGAACGACGGGCTCCAGCTCGCGGACGGCACGGAGCAGATCCGGCGTCGCAACGGCAGCATCGGCACGAACACGGCCCCGCGGGGCCTGTCGAAGGAGGCGCGGCTCCCGCGCCAGGCGTGGGGCAGCTTCGTCGGCGCCCAGCTGATGGACGTCGGGAAGCTGAAGCGGATCGGCGAGGAGACCCTCGACGGCGTCCGCGTGGTGCTCGTGTCCGACGAGCGCCTCAGCGACGAGCGGCGTACCGTGACCTACGCGTTCGACGAGGAGTCCGGTGCGCTGAAGCAGGTGCGCGACCGGCTGAAGCTCCCGACCGGCTGGGACGAGACCCGGACGACCATCCGGACCTGGAGGATCGAGCCCGACACGCCGGCGCTGCGCCGGACCCTGACGACGCTCGACCGCCTGACGTCGAAGGTGAAGTAGCGCGGTCGTCGGCCTAGAGTCCGGGGCGTGGCACGCCTCGGCTCGGTCGACCTGAACCTCCTGCTGCCGCTCGCCGCCCTCCTCGAGGAGCGCCACGTCTCCCGGGCGGCGGCACGCGCGGGGCTGAGCCAGCCCGCGATGAGCCGCGCGCTCGGCCGGCTGCGCGAGGCGCTCGGGGACGAGCTCCTCGTGCGGGCCGGCGGTGGGTACGCGCTGACCCCGCGCGCGGAGCGGCTGCACCGGGAGCTGGCAGCCGTGCTGCCCCGCCTGGAGGAGCTCGTCTCCGACGCGCCGTTCTCGCCGCACGACGCCGCCGAGACCTTCCGCGTCACCGGGACCGACTACGCCGCCGAGCTCCTGGGCCCGCCGGTGTTCGAGCGGTTCTTCGCGGCGTCCCCCCGGTCGCAGCTCCGCTTCGCACCGGTCCACGACGGCGTCTTCGACGACCTCGAGCGCGGGCGGACCCACCTGATCTTCCGGGCGGTCGAGGGCCCGGGCCGGCTGCGCTCGGAGGTGCTGTTCGAGGACCGCTCCGTCTGTGTCGTCGCCGCCGGCCACCCGCTCGCCGGCCGGGCGCGCGTCGGACTCGAGGAGTACCTGGCCTGCCGGCACATCGAGGTCAGCGTCGGCGACGCGGGGGAGCCCGCGGTGAACCGGCGGCTGCGGGTCGGCGGGGACGACCGCGAGATCGCGCTCACCGTCCCGTTCTTCGCCGGCGCGCTCCGGGCCGCCGCCGCGACCGACCTCGTCGCGACGCTGCCCCGGCGGCTCGTCGTCCAGCAGGGCGATCGTCCCGGCGTCCGCGTCCTCGAGGCGCCGCCCGAGGTCGGTCCGCTGACCTACCGGATGATCTGGCACCCGCGGCTCGAGGACGACCCACCGCACCGGTGGCTCCGCGACGTCGTCCGCGACGCCGCGGCCGCCCTCGATCATGCATCGGAGCCATAGTGGAGATGGCGAACATGCAGTAGACGGATGACGTGGCGGGCGCGACGGTGTGGTCATGGCCACCCGAACCGCACCGCCCGATACGCCCACCGCTGCGGCCCCTTCCGCGCCCGCCGCCGCGCCGGGATCGGCAGGCGCCCCCACCGTGCCGGTCACCACCGCCCGCCGCCGCCGGCTGATCCTCGCCATCTGTTGCATGAGCCTCTTCATCGTCGGGCTTGACAACACGATCGTGAACGTCGCGCTGCCGTCGATCCGCACCGACCTGCACGCGTCGGTCAGCGCGCTGCAGTGGACGATCGACGGCTACACGCTCGTCCTCGCGAGCCTCTTGATGCTCTCCGGCTCGACCGCCGACCGCGTCGGCCGGGCGCGCGTCTTCACGATCGGCCTGACGCTGTTCGGGATCGGCTCGATCGCCTGCGGCCTGGCGCCGAGCGTCGGCGTCCTGATCGCCTGCCGCGTCGTCCAGGCGGTCGGCGGCTCGATGCTGAACCCGGTCGCGATGTCGATCATCCGCGAGACGTTCGACGACCCCCGCGAGCGGGCGCGGGCGATCGGCGTCTGGGCCGGCGTCGTCGGGCTGAGCTTCGGCCTCGGGCCGGTCCTCGGCGGACTGCTCGTCGACACGGTCTCCTGGCGGGCGATCTTCCTCGTCAACGTCCCGGTCGCGGTCGCCGCGATCGTGCTGACGCGCCGGTTCGTGCCCGAGTCGCGGGCCGCGCGTCCCCGGCGGCTCGACCCGGTCGGCCAGCTCCTCGTCCTCGTCGCCCTCGCCGGCCTGACCACCGCGGTCATCGAGGGGCCGCGCACCGGGTGGGGGTCGCCCGTGATCCTCGGCTGCCTCGCCGCCAGCGCCGTCGCCGTCGCGGTGCTCGTCCCCTACGAGCACCGGCGGCGCGACCCGTTGATCGAGCTCGCCGCGTTCCGCAGCGTGCCGTTCTCCAGCGCGACGCTGATCGCGATCAGCGCGTTCCTGGGGATGTCCGGCTTCCTCTTCCTGACCACGCTGTACCTGCAGGACGTCCGCGGCCTCTCGCCGCTCGTCGCCGGCCTGTGCCTGCTGCCGACCGCGGTGATGGTCGCGGTCGGCGGGCCGCTCTCGGGCCGGATCGTCGGCGGTCGGCGCGGTGCCCGGCCGCCGCTCGTCGTCGGCGGGCTGGGCATCGGCCTCGGCGCGCTGATGCTCACCGGCGTGACCCCGACGACCTCGATGGCCTGGCTGCTCCTCGCCTTCGCGGTCTTCGGCGTCGGCTTCGGCGTCGTCAACCCGCCGATCACGAACGCGGCGGTCGCGGGGCTGCCCGCCGCGCAGGCGGGGGTGGCCGCCGCCGTGGCGTCGACGAGCCGTCAGGTGGGCGCGTCGCTCGGGGTCGCGATCGTCGGGTCGGCCGGCGTCGCCGCGAGCGGCACCGGCGCGCAGCTCGCCGCGGCGAGCCACGTCGGCTGGTGGATCGTCGCCGCGGCGGGCGCGCTCGTCCTCGTCCTCGGGGTCGTCGCGACGACCCCGAGGGCACTGGCCACCGCGCGCCGGGTGGCCTGACCCGGCGCGCGGTGGCGGGCGGGCGCGCGTGCGGGGTCGGGGTCGGTGGCCACGATGGTCGGATACCGACCACGGACGACCCCGGACCCCGGACGGTCCGCGGGTCGAGGTCACGGATGGTCGGATACCGACCACAGATGACCTCGGACCCGGGACGGTCCGCGGGTCGAGGTCACGGATGGTCGGATACCGACCACAGATGACCTCGGACCCGGGACGGTCCGCGGGTCGAGGTCACGGATGGTCGGATACCGACCACAGATGACCTCGGACCCGGGCGGGCCTCGAACCCCGGGCGTCCCTCGGGTCGGGGGTCACGGATGGTCGGATACCGACCAGGGACGACTCCGGACCCCGGACGGTCCGCGGGTCGAGGTCACGGATGGTCGGATACCGACCACAGATGACCTCGGACCCGGGACGGTCCCTGGGTCGAGGTCAGAAAAGGTCGGATACCGACCACGAAAGACCCCGACCCAGGACCCCGACCCAGGGCCGACGACCCGTCAGTCCGCCGGCACCCCGACCGGCGGCGCGGCGGTCCGCGACGCCGCGACGGGCTCGACCGGCTCCCCGACTGCCGTGCGCTCCTTCGCCGCGGCGGTCTCCTGGTCGTGGATCAGGAGCCGGGCGGTCCACCAGAGGGTGGTCGCGACCAGGGCGACGCTCGCGAACGCGGCGAGCCAGAGGAGCGGCATCGATGCGTCCTGCGACGAGTTGATCGCGACGACCGCCGGGAACCCCGCGCCGAGCGTCGTGAACGCGAAGTTCGCCGGGAAGATGGCGAAGACGGCCAGGAGGTGGACCTTCTTCGTCGCGCGGCGGGAGAGCAGCGCCACGAGGATCGCGAAGCCGGTGATCTGGCCGGCCTCCATGAACGAGATGTAGACCGGGTAGTCCAGGAGGTTCGTCGGCTGCTTGCCCCAGTAGGAGTACAGGTGCAGGTTGATCATCAGCGTCTCGAAGAACCACGTGGTGAACGCGGTGATGCCGGCGAAGCGGAAGACCTGCTTCATCGTCGCGGCCTTCGCGAGGCCTTCGTACATGAAGATCACGGGTCCGGCGAAGACGACGATGTAGGCCGGCATGACCCACACGGGCTGCGGCAGGTCGAAGGCCGTGAACAAGGTCCACTGGGCGTCCGTGCCTCCGTCGTCGTAGACGTGCCAGAAGAGGTGGTACGCGATGTCGTACAGCGGCTCGATCAGGCTGCCGACCGCGATCGCGGCCCACAGGAGGATCGCCAGCGGCGACCCGTCGCGCCGGTAGATGCGGACCGCCTGGACGAGCAGCGCGATCGACAGCGCCCAGAGGACGACGGTCACGCCCGTCTGCAGTGCGGTGTTGAGGTCAGGAAGGTCTCCGGGACGGTCCGGAATCGCGGGTGGCATCTCGTGGTCTCCTCGGGAACGACGCGTGCGCGGCGGGACGCGCGCAACGCTGCGAGATGAACGTACGCGGGCGACCGGGCCCCTGCCTCCCCCCAAACGCACAACCCGTTCGGCGGAGAGGGTGAACTTCGGATCCGGACGGCGGATAGGCTCGCGCCATGGAGGAGCGCCGCCGGTGACCGGTCCGTCGCAGGCCCCGGCCGTCCCGGCCCCGCTGCTGGACCACGCCGAACGCGAGCTTGGATCACCCGGGGCGCTCGACGGCCTCGCCCTCGCCCGGCTGACCGGCGACCTCGACCGTGCCGCCGACGTGATCTCCGCGCGCCTGGGCGGAGCTGCGCGCACGCCGGAGGAGGAGGCGGAGGACGCCGCGGCGCTGGTGCGGATCGGCACGCTGCAGCGTGCCGCGCGGCGGCAGGACGTCGACCGGCGGTTCTCGACGGTCGGCGCGATCTACGAGAGCCTCGGGCGGCTGCGGCAGGAGACGCGCCTGGAGGGGCTCCTGGCGTCCGCGGTCCGCGAGCTCGGGCGGGCATGCGCGTTCGACCGGGCCGTGCTCTCGCGGATCCACGGATCGGCATGGCGCGCCGAGGCCGTGTGGATCGACCCGGCCGCCGAGCCCGCCATGGCGGAGGCGACGCGGGACTACCTGACGAAGCAGTGGATCCCGCTGCGGTCCGGGACGGTCGAGGTCCAGCTCGTCCAGCGACGACGGGCGGCGCTCGTGGAGGCGGACGACGTCGGCGTCGACCCGGAGCTCGTCGCGTCGACCGGCACCCGCCGGTACGTCGCGGCCCCCGTCGTCGCGGGCGACCGCGTCGTCGGGTTCCTCCAGGCCGATCGCCTCGATGGATCGCCGGAGCTCCGGGACGTCGACCGGGACAACCTCTGGACCTTCGCGGAGGAGTTCGGCCTCGTCTTCGAGCGGCTCGCGCTGCTCGAGCGCCTGGAGCGCCAGCGGATCCGCGTCCGGGACGTCTTCCACGCCACGGACCGCGTGTTGCGCGAGCTCCGCGACGACGAGCTGCGGCTCGACGCGGGGACGCGACCGGGGGACGGCAGCCCCGGGTTTCCGCAGCGGCCCGCGGTCCAGGGGGCGCGGATCGAGTTCCTGTCGGTCCGGGAGCACGAGGTCCTGCAGCTCCTCGTCACCGGTGCGACGAACCGCGAGATCGCCGAGCGCCTCGTCCTCGCGGAGGGTACGGTGCGGTCGCACGTCCGCCGGATCGCGAAGAAGCTCGACGCCACCGGGCGTGCCGACATCGTGTCGCGGTACCTCCGGCTCGTCGGACGGGAGCGCACATGAGCGCCCCGCGGGAGGCCGCGCCCGTGCCCCGCGACACTCCTGGTGGACGACCGTCGGCATCCCCGGGCGCGGGGCCCACGAGCCCGCCGACAGGACGCCGGTCGGGTGCGTCGGCGATCCGCGACGACGCGCGGAGCCTGCTGGACGAGGCGGCGCGCGTCCCCGGAGTCGCAGGCGTGCACGACGGCGACGCGACGCTCGCCGATCGGCTGCAACGCGCCGCGGCGGGCTGCGCCGCCGCGATCGGGGCTGGGGCGGACCCGGCCGCCGCGGACCCGGACGACCGCCGGACGCTCCGCGGGCTCGTGGTCCGGCTGCACCGGCAGGCGCAGCTCGTCGACGAGCTCGAGCTGCAGGCACGCGCGACCCGGATCACCGACTGCCAACGCGGACTCGCGCGACTCCGCGCGTGCACGAGCACGCAGGCGCTCGTGGGGTCGGTGTGCGAGGAGGTGACCCGGTCGTGCGGGCTCGAGCGCGTCCTCCTGTCGCGGGTCGAGGACGGGCGGTGGTGGCCGTGGGTCGTCAACGCGGCGGTCGAGCCGGAGAGCTGGGTCGCGAGCTGGCGCGAGCGGTCGATCCCCCTGGACGAGCTCACGATCGAGACGCGGCTCCTGCGCGAGCACCGGTCGGAGCTCATCACCGACACGACGCACCGGGGCATCCACGAGATCATCCGCGAGGGGCGCTCGACGTCGTACGTCGTCGCCCCGATCGCGCCGGCGGGCCGGGTGATCGGGTTCTTCCACGCGGACCATCGCGTGGGCGGCCCCCCGTGCGACGCCACCGACCGCGACGTCCTCTGGCGCTTCGCGGAGGGCTTCGGGCACCTGTTCGAGCGGACCGCGCTCAGCGAGCGCCTCCACGGCCGGCGCAAGGAGGTCGACGAGATGCTGGACGTCGTCCACGACGCCATGACCCAGCTGACCGCGGTGGAGCTCCGGCTCTCTGCCGGCGCCGAGGCCGACGACCCTGCCCCGGCATCGGATCGCCCCGACGTCCTCGACAGCCTGACCCCGCGGGAGCGGGACGTCCTCCGGCTCCTCGTCGCAGGGCGCCGCAACCGGGAGATCGCCGAACAGCTCGTGATCAGCGAGGCGACGGTCAAGAGCCACGTCAAGCAGCTCCTGCGCAAGCACGGGGTCGCCAACCGCTCCCAGGTGATCGCCCGCCACCACGGGGCGTGAGCGTCAGCCCGCCACCGGCGCACCGAGCGCCGCGACGAGCACCGCCCCCGCCGCACCGGCGGCGAGCAGGGTCCACACCACCGAGAGGCGACCGGCGAGCAGCAACGCGCCGCCGACGACGAGGACGACGACCTGCCAGGTCTCGGTGACCGAGGCCGCCAGCGGCACGGCGGCGCCGAGGATCGCGCCGAGGGCCGCCGGGCCCGCGCCGTCGAGGAACGCCCGCAGCCGCGCGTCGGCCCGCAGGCGCTCGAACCGCGGGGCGAGGACGAGCACCACCGCGAACGACGGGGCGAACGCGACCGCCGCGGCGAGCAGCGCCCCGCCGACGCCGTGCGCCGCGTAGCCGACCGCCGCGACCGTGTGGACGACCGGGCCCGGGGTGACCTGGCCGAGCGCGACGGCGTCGAGGAACCGCGCGTCCGTCAGCCAGTGGTGCCGGTCGACCGCGTCGGCCTGCATCAGCGGGATGATCACGAAGCCCCCGCCGTAGGAGAGCGCGCCGACCTTCAGGGCCGTCCACGCGAGCGCCCCGAGCCCGCCGACGCCGGAGGCCGCGGCGAGGAGCACCGGCCACGCGTGCGCGTGGAGTCCGCGCCGGGACGCCGATCCGCCGTCCGCGGATCCGCCCCGTCCGCCGGACCCCCGCGGGCGGCGGCGTGCGCCACCCGACCGCGTCCATGCGAGCTCGGCGACCCCGCAGCCGAGGAGGACGAGCACGAGCCACGGGCCGAGGAGGACGGCGGCCGTCGCGCCGAGCACCGCGTAGGCGGCCCACCGCATCGGCCGCGACCCGCGGGCCCGCGCCCAGCTGGGCTGCAGGAGGCCCCAGCCCGCATGGACCGCCACGGCGGCGACGACCGCGCCGGCCCCGGCCCCCGCGCCCCGGACCACCTCGGGCGGCGACGACGCGAGGAAGACCGCGGCGAGGACGAGCATCGCGACGAGGCCCGGCCCGACGAACGCGAGGCCGCCGACGAGGCCGCCGAGCCGCCCGCGGACGGTCCAGGCGGTGAGGATCGCGAGCTGGCTGGAGCCCGGACCGGGCAGCAGGTTCGTGGCGGCGATCGCGTCCTCGAACGCGTCGTCCTCGATCCAGCCCTCGCGCTCCACGCAGAGCTCGCGCAGCATCGCGACGTGGACCGGCGGGCCCCCGAACCCGAGGCACCCGATCCGGCCCCACGAGCGCAGGACGGTCCGGAGCGGGACGGGGTGGTCGGGGGGCGGCACGAGCCGGAGAGCGTACGGACCCGGGCGCACCGGGATGTGTTCCTCGTGCTGTGACGCTCAGCCGGGCAACGCGAATCGTGCCCCGAGGAAGCCGCTGATCGTGCGCGCGAGGAGCTCCGGGCGCTCCCACTGCAGGAAGTGCCCGGCGCGCGGGATGACGTACGGGCCGGTGAGGTCGGAGAACGCGACCTCGCAGCGCTCCGGGAAGTCCTGCCAGATCACGTGGTCGTCGGGTCCGTGGAGGGCGACCGTCGGCACGGCGCTGACGGCCGGCGGCAGCGGGGGCTCCGATGGCTCGCGGGTCCCCGTCGCGACCTCGTAGAGCCCGAAGCTCGCGCGCAGCCGCGCGGCGTCGCCGAACGGTTCGACGACGAACGCGACCTCCTCCGGCGTGAAGCCGCCGGGCGTGCCCCAGTGGCGGTGGCCGTACATCTCCGCGACGTACCGGCGGCGGCGCTCGGGGGTGTCGAGCTCCGCCATCAGGCCGTCCGCATCGGTGCCCTGACGGAGGAAGTAGTCCGACGACGCCCGGGCCCGCGGGGACCGACCGGACCGCAGCCCGGCCGCGTCGTACTCCGCGCGCAGGTGCGGCAGCACCGTGTTGAAGAGGCACTGCGCGGCGACGAAGCCGGGGAACCGCTGTCCGAGCTCCTGCACGACGACCCCGCCGAAGTCGCTGCCGACGGCGAAGCAGGCCGCGTGGCCGAGCTCGCCGTGGACGAGGTCGTGGAGGTCGCGGGCGTTCGCCGTCGCGTCGTAGTGTCCGTCCGGCGCGACCGGGTCGGTGCCGAAGCCCCGGAGGTCGGGGACGATCACCTCGAAGCCGGCGGCGGCGAGCGGCGCGATCGTGCGCCACCAGATCCGTGAGGTCTCCGGCCAGCCGTGCACGAGCAGGAGCGGGATCCCGCCCCGCCCCTCGTGCACGTACGAGATCCGCGCGCCGGCGGACGACGTCGCGTGGCGGAGCTCGTGGAGGCCGGGGTCCGGGGCGGTGCGCGTCATCGCCCCGGACGGTACTTCCCGGCGCTCCGCCCGCGAAGAGGGCGGAGCGCCGTCGTCCGCCGACACCGGGAGTCCCGGCGCCGGCGGACCCCCGGGGTCAGCCGACCTCGGAGTAGACCGGCAGGTCTTCGGTCGACGCGGGCTGCGTCGGGGCCTCGTCGCCGTGCCCGACGGCCGCGGCGTCGCCCGCCGGGGCGCGCTCGTCCTTCAGGACCAGCACGGCGGCGGCGATCGCGGCGACCACGAACCCGGCGGCGATCAGGTACGCCACGTGGAAGCCGGAGTTCAGGGCCTCCATCTGGTTCACGCCATCGGCGACCTTGCCGCTCGTGCGCTCCGCGGCGAACGTCGCCAGCACCGACAGCGCGATGGCGCCGCCGACCTGCATGGAGGTGTTCACCAGGCCGGACGCGATGCCGGAGTCCTGCGGCGTCGCCCCCGACATCGCCAGGCCCATGATCGACGTGAAGCTCAGGCCGGCACCGAGGCCGAGCAGGAGCATCGACGGCAGGACGTTGACGAAGTAGTTCCCGTCGACCGGCGTCTGCGTGAACAGCAGGACCGCGGCGGTGATCGACGTCAGACCGGCGATCAGGACGTTCTTCGGGCCGAACCGCTCGGTCACCGGCTGCGACACCTTCGTCGACACGAAGCCGATCAGCAGCGTCAGCGGCAGGAACGCGAAGCCGATCTGGACCGGGCTGTAGCCCAGGATCTCGCCGGCGTAGCGGGCGCCGAAGAAGAACACCGAGAACATGCCGGACAGGACGCCCAGCAGGACGAGGTTCGCCCCGGTGACGTTGCGCGAGCGGAAGATGCGCAGCGGCAGCAGCGGGTGGTCGATGCGGGCCTGCCGGACGACGAAGCCGACGAGCAGGACGAGCGAGACGGCGAAGAGGATCAGCGTCTGCGCGGAGCCCCAGCCCTCCTTCTCGACGCCGACGACCGCGTAGACGCCGACCATCAGGCCGATCGTCAGGAGCAGGGCGCCGAGGACGTCGACCTTGTGCTCCTTGAGGCCGAGGCCGGGGCGGTGCGGGACCAGGCGGGTCGCGAGGACGACCGTCGCGATGCCGATCGGCAGGTTGACGAAGAAGATCCAGTGCCAGCTGAGGATGTCGGTCAGCACGCCGCCGAGGAGGAGGCCGACCGAGCCGCCCGCCGAGGCGACGAACGAGTAGATGCCGATGGCCTCGCCCTGTGCCCGGGGCTCCTGGAACATCGTGATGATCATCCCGAGGATCACGGAGGACCCGAGGGCACCGCCGACCCCCTGGAGGAAGCGGGCCCCGATCAGGACCTCCTGGCTCTCGGCCAGGCCGCAGAGCAGGGACGCGAAGGTGAACAGCGACATGCCCCAGAGGAACATGCGTCGCTGACCGATCAGGTCGCCGATGCGGCCGGACAGCATCAGCAGGCCGCCGAACGGGATCAGGTACGCGTTCAGCACCCAGGTCAGGTTGCCGTCCGAGAAGTCGAGGCTGTCCTTGAGCACCGGCAGGGCGGTGTTCACGATCGTGCCGTCGAGCACGATCATCAACATGCCGAGGCAGAGGACGTAGAGGGCGATCATGTCGCGCCTGTGGGTGGTTGGGGCGGTACTCATGCGGCGTCTCCTGCGGGAGGTCGGGATGCGCCGGTTGGGGGGCCGGCGCGGGTGGTCGTCAGAACCCCGCGTTAAACGGAGCGGACGATCCGGTTGAGACCGTAGCACGACCGGATCGTGTGCTCCGTTTCTCGGGGGCGTGGGCCGGACGCCCGCCGGTTCGACTCCCTGTACCCCGTGAGGAGGGTTCGGGGTCGATCCCGCGGACGAGCAGGACACACCACGAGGACCGCCGGGCGGCCCGGGACTCATCGGGCGCCTTCCGGAGATCGCGCACACAGGCCCGGCAGGGCCGCGTCCCGCCTCAGCGCGCGGCGAGCAGCGCGAAGCTGTCGAGGTCCCGCGTCTGGTGCGCGGTGCGGTCGATCCAGTTCTGCCACATGCGGTCGCCGCGCTCGCTGCGCTTCACGGCACCGAGGCCGAAGACGCCCGTCTGGAGCGGGTGGATCGCGTGCACGCGGTAGTCGTCCCACGCCTCCTCGGCGCTGTAGTCGGACACGCCGTTCGCGACCAGGGCCTCGTGGTACAGGCGGAGCAGGTCCCGCTCGCTGGCCCGGCGGACCTCCGTCGTGAGGCTCGTCCCGAGGAAGTACGCGACGTCGATCGTGCCCTGGCCGTAGCCGACGCCCTGCCAGTCGAGCAGGGCGACGGGGATCTTCCCGTCGTCGGCGTCGAAGAGGAGGTTGTCGCCCCGCAGGTCGCTGTGCCACAGGCAGCGGGGCTCGGAGAACGCGCGCTTCCACGCGTCGAGGTGGTCGTTGAGCTTCGCGGCCTCCGCGAGATCCCCGGTCGGGATGAGGTCGCCGTAGGTCTCGGGGAAGGACGCGATCAGCTGCGGGAAGGCATCGGTCACCTGCGTGAACGAGCCGACGGTGCCCTTCAGCCAGTCGACCTTCGCGAGCTCCGCGCTGCGCCACGACCCGGCGTGCAGCGCCGCGGCCTGCTCGATCACCGCGGCGGCCTCGTCGGCGGAGCAGCCGTCGAGCTGGTCGACGATGCGGGCCGGCGACATGTCCTCCATCAGCAGGACGAAGTCGGTCTCGTTCTCGGCGAGCGCCGCGTGGACCGGCGTCGGGATCGCGATCGACAGGGTCGACGCGACCTCCTCGTAGAAGCGGATCTCGCTGCGGTAGTAGCCGGAGGCCTTGCCGAACTCGCGGCTGGTGGCGTCCTCCGACGCGAACTTCCCCACCAGCGTCTCGGGGCCCGCACCGGCCGGCTCGTAGGTCAGCGTGAAGCGGTAGGAGTCGGCGAGCTGGCCGGTGCCGCAGGGCCCGTGCTCCACGCCGACGACGGTGGCGTCCTTCAGCACGCCCGCGGCGGACAGCGTCGCGCTCAGCCAGTCGGCGTCGATCGCGCCGAGCGGGACGACGGGGTCGACGGCGGTCATCGCCCGGATCCGTCCGGGACCGGGGCGGAGCGCGGGGCGCTCTCGGGGGGCGTGCGGTGCGGGTGCGTCATGCGGGTGCTCTCTCCATGGCCTGCGTCGGAACCTCGGGACATGCTCGCCGCAGCGCCCTTCTGTGCGCAAGCTCCACAACGGGGGATGTCCGTGCGTCGCGGGGGTCCACCGGCGCCGGGTCAGCCGGTTCATCGGGGCTTCATGCGGGGGTCGCGAAGGTGTCCGCATCACCCCACCCCATCCGAAGGACGCCCCTCATGCCCACCACCTCCCGCACCTCACGCCTCGCCCTCCTCGCCCTCGCCGCGACCGCCGTCGGCGTCGCCGTCCCGACCGCCGCCTCGGCCGCGCCGGACGACATCAAGCCCACGACCGTCGCGCCCGTGACCGTCACCGAGGGCCAGGCGGTCCAGCTCCGCATCAAGCTCGCCTGCGAGCGCGGCGTCGGCATCGCGCCCTGCACCTACCGCATCGACCCGGTCGTGCTGACCGCGAAGCCGAAGCTCGACTTCACCGCGCTCACCTCGCCCGCCCGGACGAAGCTCAAGGTCAAGCGCGCCGGTCGCTCGATGATCGCGACGGTCACGATCAAGGCCGTCGACGACGCGGTCTGCGAGGGCACGGAGACCGGCCGCATCCGCGTCCAGAAGCGCACGCGCCGCCAGGGCGCGCGCCGCGACTACGGCACCGTCACGATCCGCGACAACGACTGCGACACGCCCGCGACGCCGCAACCCGCGCCACAGCCGGCCCCCGCACCGGCGCCGACGCCCGATCCCACGACGCCCGCACCGGCCCCGACCTTCCCGGCCGACTCGGGGACGCCGACCGTCACCACCACGGCGATCTCGAACGGCAGCGTCGTCGACTGCACCACGCCGCAGTGGATCGGCACCTCCGGCGCGGCCGGGGCGGACGGCTCTTTCAACCAGGGCTGCGCCGTCAAGGTGACCTGCCCGCCGGAGGCCCGGGTCTGCCGGGTGTCCGCCGAGGGGCGCCACACGCTCGAGCGGTCGATCGACGGCGAGCGCGTGTCCCTGAACTCGCGCATCACCGCGTTCAGCGCGGGGGACGTCGCCTTCTTCCACCGCGACCAGTCCTCCTCGGGCGCGGGCTTCACGCGCACCGAGGACGTGGTGATGCTCCGCGGCGGCGAGTCCGCCCGCAACGAGTGCAACGGCGTCCGGATCACGCCGACCGCGCCGAACCGCTCGAAGGTCGGCTGCACGCTGACGATCGAGAAGCAGTCCTGACGACCGTCCGACCTGCAGCACCACGAGCAGCGCCGCCGGCGGGTCGCCGGCGGCGCTGCTGCGTGTCAGGTGAGGACGGCGGCCCGGGCCCCGCGGGGCCCGGCGGTCAGTCCGCCGCGACCGGGGCGGAGCGCGCGTCCTCCGCGCCGACCGGGTCGGCGGCCGGCCGGAACGTCGGCGGCTTCGGGGTCGGTCCGACGTCCCAGCCCTCCCGCTCGGTGCCGGCGGACCGCGTCGAACGGAACCCGTCGAGCAGGCGGTGCCGGCGGGCGCCGATCTCCGCGGGCAGCTCGCCCCAGACCTCGCGCAGGATCGCCCGGCGGTCCGCCCCCGGGGCGCGGAGGGCGCGGACGAGGCCCTTGACCATCCGGCCGGGCGTGATGATCGCCTCGATCGGCCGGGCCCGGTTGAAGGTGTCCGACAGGTTCGGCGTCTCGTTGCCGGAGAACGTCCGGAGGACCTCGCGGACCAGCGGCGAGGACGGACCGGGCCGCGACTCGCGGTTGCCCCAGTGGTACGTCGAGATCGTGTCCGCGTCGCGCGCGGCCTCCCAGTCGCGCAGCGCCCCGTCGAGCTCGGCCGGGTCGTGCAGCGTGACGGCGGCGGCCTCGCCCAGCAGGCGCCCGAACTTCAGGGCGTCGCGCATGCCGTTGCCGGTGACCGGGTCCTTGAAGTGGCCCGCGTCGCCCGCCAGCGCCCAGCCGGGACCGGAGGACCGGCGGTAGTACGCCGAGAGGTCGTCGGTGCTGCGGACGCTCGACATGTTCGTCGCCCCGCCGATCCGCTCCTGCAGCACCGGGTCGAGGTCGAGCATCTCCTGCCAGCCCGCCTCCGGGTCCGCGCGGATCCCGGGGATCTTCGCGGCGTCGGTCATGTTCACCACGAGCGTGCGGCCGGCCGGGCACGCCGGGAGCACGAGCACCTGGTTGCCGTGGGCCCGGAAGATCTGGAACGCGCTCGGCGCGTCCTCGCCCTTCGGGTCGTCGACGTAGCGGAACGCGAAGCCGCGGCCGTTCTTCGACGCGCGGTACGGCGTCCAGGCGTCGACCTCCGCGGCCACGCGGGACCGGCGGCCGTCGGCGCCGATCACGAGCTTCGCCTGGATCTCGTACTCGTCGTCCCGGGTCTTCACGCGCACGCCCGCGGCGCGGCCGTCCCGCCACACGACCTCGGTCATCGCGACGCGCTCGCGGACGTCGGCGCCCGCGTCCCGCGCGGCCTCGACCAGGAGGACGTCCTGCTGGTCCCGCGGGATGCAGAGCCCGTAGTCGATCCCGGAGAACGGCTTGAACCGCTCCTGGACCTCGAGCCCGTCGTCGTCGTGCAGCGTCAGATACCGGGTCTTCGCGGGGTTCAGCGCGAGGATCTTCTGCAGCGCGCCCATGAACTGCAGCTCCTGCACCCCGTTGGGGACGAGGACGTGCGTCGACATCGTGTCCGCGGGGAACCGCGTCTTGTCGACGACGACCACCTTGTGGCCGGCGCGGGCCAGCGGCACCGCGGCGGCGGTGCCGGCGCAGCGCGCGCCGACGATGACGACGTCTGCCTGCTCGATGGTGGTGCTCATGGTGCGATTCGTCCTCGGGATCGGGGGTCGTCGGCGGGTGCCCGGCCGTACGGGGCGGGCCCGGCCCCGACGGGGCCGGTGGTCGGGGAGGTGCGGTGCGCGCCCCTACGCGAGGCCGATGGCCTTCAGCAGCGTCAGGGTGTCGTAGTGGGCGTGGACCGACGTGGCGCGGCCGTCGGCGTCGACCTCCCACGTGTCGCTGCCCGGGACGCGGAAGCTGTTGCCGCTGACGGGGGCGCCGGGAGGGAACTCGCCGGTGTGCGTGCCGGTCATGACCCACTCGGCCGACACGCGACCGTTCGCCTCGTCGACCAGCGGCTCGCCGACGAGCTCGAACGCCATGTCCGGGAAGCCCAGGCGGGCGCCCTGGAAGAAGCCGGTGGCACCCTCGTGGCCGACGAACGGCTCCGGGAGCAACGGGTCCTCCCACCGGACCTCGGGGCTGATGACGTCCAGGAAGGTGGCGAGATCGTCCTGGCTCCAGGCGGCGCAGTAGCGGGCGGGGAAGGCGGTGAGGACGTCGACGGACGTGGCGGTGGTCATGCGGGCGGCTCCGAACGTGGCGGTGTGACTCCGGGCACTCTCGCAAGCGCCGCGACCAAGCGCCTCCGTCCTTCTGGGTATCTGGTGCGCCAATCAGTCGGAGGTGGGGCGCGTCTCGACGTACCGCTTCACCGCCTCGGCGCGGTTCAGCGCCCCCGCGGCGCGCAGGACGGCCCCGACGTGGCTCTTGACGGTCGGGACGCCGACGAGGAGCCGGTCGGCGATCTCGCCGTTCGAGAGCCCGAGCGCCATCAGGTCGAGGGTCTGGCGCTGCCTCGGGGTCAGCGTGGCGAACGGGTCGGCGCCGGCGGCCGTGGCGGACGTCGCGCCCGGGACGCCGCGGTCCCCCGGCTCGGCGGTCGGCAGCTCGTCCGCCGCACCGTCCGTCGTCGTGCCCGGGGGCGCGAGCGCCTCGCGGAGCCGCGCGACCGTCCGCTCCTGGGCGCGCAGCCGGGCGCGCTCGGCGAGGCCCGCGAACGCCCGGCCGACCGCGCCTGCCAGGCGGGCCACGACCTCGATCGTCCCGTCGTCGACGTCGCCCTCGTCGAACTGCGCCTCGAGCAGCCCGACGACCGCCGCGTCCACGCGGACCGGGGCGACGACGACGACCTCGGCGTCGTCCGCGAGGTCGCCCAGCCACGGGGTCCGCACGCCGTCCCGGACCCGCGAGAGCGCCACGTGCCGGGCCCCGCAGGCCGACCGGAGGCTCCGCGGGGCGCGGTCGACGAGCTCCCGGGTGGTGGCGCACGCCCGGAGCTCGTCGAGTGCCGCCTCCACGGCCTGCTGGCGCCGCTCGGTCGTGGTCCGACGTGCCTGGCGGAGCCGCTGCTCCCGCGCCTCCGCGGCGAGCGCGACCCGCGCGGCCTCCCGCAGCGCCGGCGACCCGGCGTCGGTCATCGTGCACCGCCCGTGAACCGCCGGTACCGCGCGACGGCGGCGCCGCGGCTCGTCACGTGGAGCTTGCGCCGGATCGAGCGCACGTGCGCCTTCACCGTCTCCTCGGAGAGCGTGAGCCGTTGCGCGATCGCCCAGTTCGTGGCGCCGTCGGCGACGAGCTCGAGGACCTCGCGCTCCCGGGCGGTCAGCAGCGCGTCGCGGCGGGTGGGGACGTCGGCCACGACCTCGTCGTCGTCGCTCCGGTCCTCGCCGAGCACCGGGGCGGGGGCGGGCGCCCCGGCCCGGTCGAGCGCCTCGCGGGCGCGGTCGATCGCGCGGCCGACGTCCCCGCGCCGACGCTCGACCGACTGCCGGGCGGCCGCGCTGTCGAGGAGCCAGCCGAGCCCGTCGGCGAACGTCCCGAGCGCCACGCGGTCGTCCTCGGTGATCGGCTGATCCTGCCCCACGCGGTCGACGTGGAGGAACCCGAGCGTGCGCACGCCGGCGACGATCGGTGCCGCGGCGTACCCGGGGGACCCGGACTCGATGATGATCGTCTTGAACGTCCGCCGGTCGTTCAAGGGGTCGGTGAAGCGGATCGCGGTGCGCCGCCGGGCGATCTCGGTCTCGCCGAGCATGTTCGCGAGCGGGATCTCCATGTGCTCCGAAACGAACGCGCGGAACGTCTCGGCCTTCGGGTCGACGTCGTCGCGGGTGTGGACGACGAGCGGCACCCACCGCGTGCCGCGGACGGCGGAGGCCAGCGACCGGGTGAACCCGCACGCGTCGCACGCGGACACGACCGCGCGGGTCATGAGCTCCCACGGGGTCGAGCACGTCGCGAGGTCCCCGAGCGCGTCCTCGATGCTCGCGTCGACCCGGCGGCGGACGGCGGTGTCGTGCCGGTCGATCGCCTCGCGCTCCGCGACGAGCAGGCCGAACGCCTCGAGGTCCGCGGAGGAGACGTCCTCGGAGCGGAGCCGGGAGCGGAGCACGTCGAGCGCGGCGACGAGCTCGTCGTCCCCGGAGCCGGCGATCGTCCGGCGGTGCACGGCGGTCCGCTCCCGCAGCGCGCGGGCGCGGGCGAGCACGTCGTCGACCGGCGCCACGGCGGAGGCGGTCTCCGCCCGTGCCCCCGCGCCGTCGTCGTGGGTCGCGCCGTCCGCCATCCCCGCATGTTCTCCCACGGCGACGACGGGGGCCGGACCGCGTCCCCGCGACGAAACGGAGCGCGCGCTCCGGTGTGGTACACCTTCTGTAGTTCCAAATCTTTGGAAGTTCCCCACGGGCGTGCCGTCGCCCGCGTGGCCCGTCACCGCAGAAGCAGAGATCCGCATGTTCCCCGACTCCCACACCACCGCCGCCCCGCGCTCCGGGGCCGACCGCAGCACCTCCTCCCGCAGCACCCCGACCCCCGGCACGGGCTCGGCCCGCGTCAGCCGCACCGCCGACGTCGTCCTCGCCCGCCTGATCGCCGACGAGGCGTCCTTCGCCCGCCGCGTCCACCGGTCGCGCGAGGGCGGCGACGGTCATCGCGCCGCGCGGACCTCGTTCCTCGGAAAGGCCGACGCCGGGCCCGACGCCTTGGTCTAGACGCGACCGGCCGGGGCCGGGCTGGCGTCGCGCCGGCCCCGGGCCCGCGGCGCGTGCAGGCGGGACCGTCGGCCTGCCGATCGCTTCGGTCGGCCGGCGCCGTCGGCCGGGTCCGAGTGTGTCCGACGACCGCCTCCGACGCGCGGGCCGGCGCTACCGTCCGAGACGGAACGTCAGTCCGACGAAGGGTGGCAGCGTGTCCGGTACCGAGCCCGTCGAGATCCCCGTGCCGGCCGCGGTCGCCGACCTGCGGCTGCTGTCCCGCGTCGGCTACGACGACGCCTTCGCCGTCGACACCGCGAGCGACCACGGGCCGGAGTGGTGGATGCGCACGTTCATCGAGGGCGCTCCCCGTTGGTTCCAGCTCCCGTGGCTCGGCATGGGCAAGGCGGTCCTCGGGGTGCGGATCGGGCCGCTCGCCGGCTCGCCCGACCACGTCCTCGGCTGGAAGGTGCTGGACGCCGGCCCGACGCGTTCGCGATCGGGCTCGACTCCTCCCGCGGACTCTCCGCGCGCCTGATCGCCCTCACACCCCCGGGCCGGGCGATCATCGCGACCCAGATCGGGCTCGACTCCCGGTACGCCCGGACCGTGTGGCCGGCGGTGCGGCGGGGGCACCGGTTCTTCGCGCCCTACCTGCTGGGTCGCGCGGCGGCGCGCGCGTGACCCGGCTCCGCCGCCTGGAGAACCGGGTCTACCGCGCCGTCCGCGACCCGAGGTCCGCCGATCCGGCAGGGGAGGAGCCCCGGGCGTGGGACGTCGCGCTGCTCGACGGCGCGGGCTTCTGCCTGCTGACGAGCTTCCGCACCGACGGCCGGTCGGTCGCCACGCCGATGTGGTTCGGGGTCGCGGATGGGCGCGTCCACCTGCGGAGCGAGGCGCGCGACGCCAAGGTCCGTCGGATCCTCCGCGACCCGCGGGTGCTGCTCTGCACGTGTGGCGTGCGGGGGCGGCCCACCGGTCCCGTGATGGCCGGCCGGGCGGCCGTCCTTCGCGACGCCGGCGCGGTCCGGGCCGCGGAGGAGTCGCTCCGCGGCGGCAACGGCGCCGCGCGGCGGGTCTACGGGATGACCAGGGCCCTGATCCTCGACCCGGCCTACATCGAGGTCCGGGCGCCGGACGCCTGAACCGGCGGTCGGCCACGGGCGTCGCCGGGAGCGCGACGCCGAGCCCCCGCGTGCCCCCGGAGGGCTCCGGCGTGCGGCCGGAGCCCGGTCACCCCCGCCCGTGCGGGGCGGCCAGGTCGACCGTGGCCGGCAGGGCGGCGACGAGGCCGCCGGGGTTGATCGAGGGGTGGGTCAGGTAGTAGTGGTCGCGGATCTCGTCGAGCCTGACGGTGTCCTCGATGCCGTACCCCTGGTAGAGGTCGCGGACGTAGCCCCAGAGGTTCGGGAGGTCGGTGATCCGCTTCCGCGAGCACTTGAAGTGGATCGCGTAGACCGGGTCGAACCGCACCAGGGTGACGAACAGCCGCCAGTCGGTCTCGACGGGGGCGTCCCCGAAGAGGTACCGCGAGTCGGCGAGTCGGGCGTCCAGCTCGTCGAGCAGCGCGAACATCGTGTCGATCGTCCGGTCGTAGTCGGCCTGGTCGTGCGAGAGCCCGGCCCGGTAGACCGCGTTGTTGAGCTCCTCGTAGATCCGGGTGTTCAGCGCGTCGATCTCGGCGACGCGGTCGGCCGGGACCAGGTCGTGGGCGTCGGACGCGAGATCGCCGAACCCGGTGCTCATCATGCGGAGGATGTCGGCGGACTCGTTGTTGACGATCCGGCCGTCCTGCGTGTCCCAGAGGACGGGGACGCTGAGGCGCCCGTCGTAGCCCGGGTCGGTGGCCAGGTACGCCTGGCTGAGGAACTCCCAGCCGTGCAGCGGGTCGGGGTAGCGCTCGTTGAACGCCCAGCTGCGCTCGTCGCGCACCGGGTCCACGACCGTGAGGCCGATGACGTCCTGAAGGCCCTTCAACGTCCGACCGATCGCGGTCCGGTGCGCCCAGGGGCAGGCCCACGAGACGTACAGGTGGTACCGGCCCGCCTCGGCCGGGAAGGCGGTCGACCCGTCGCTCGAGATCCACTCGCGCAGCGTCGACCGCGGCCGCTCGAACGCGTCCCCGGTCCCGAAGGTGGTCAGCAGGGCGTCGATCTTGTGGTCGGGCATGGGGGCTCTCGTGGTGGCTGGTCGGGTGCGCGGACCGTGGCCGGCGGGCGGTGCGCCGCGCGGGTGCTGCGCGCGCAACCGTCCGCCGGCGACGTCAGGTCCGGTCGCCGCCGGCGGTCTCGCCGTGCTCGGCAGGGTCGAAGATGAGCGCCAGCGACGGGCACAGGCCGACGACCCGCTCGACGTCGGACGCGGGCGCGTGCTCCGGCTGGATCCACGGCCGCTTCCCGGTGTCGAAGACCTCCGGCAGCCCGCGGACGCACTCGCCCGCGTGGCGGCACCGCGCGGCCTCCCACACGACCGCGCCCTGGTCGCCCTCGGGCAGCGGGTAGCGCCGGACTCCCGGGGTCCCGCCGTCGGCGCTCACTCGAACGCCTTCCGGATCCGCTCGTCGAGGAACGGCACGAACTCGGTGTGCTTGTGGACGTACTTCGCGACGAACGGGCAGATCGGGACGATCAGCTGCTCGCGGTCGCGGGCGTCCTCCAGCGCCGCCCCGATCAGCGCCGAGCCGAGCCCCTTGCCCTCGAAGGCCGGGTCGATCTCGGTGTGGGTGAAGACGATGCGGTCCCCACGGACCTCCATGTACTCGGCGAAGCCGGCGACGACGCCGTCCTCGACGATCTCGTAGCGGTGGGCCTCGGCGGCGTTGCGGACTTCGGACATCGGGCTCTCGTTCTGTGGCGTCGGAACCGGGGGAGGGAGTACGGTAGGTGACGTGTCACGGACGCTACACGATGGGTGAACGCACCCCGGAGGGCCGGGGACGTCGCCCGACCGCGGCGGAGCTCGAGGTCTGGCGCGGGTTCATCGAGACCTCGATCGCGGTGAAGGCGCGGATCGACCGCGCGATCCAGGCGGACTCGGGCGTGTCCGCGGGCGACTACGCGGTCCTGCTCGCGCTCGCCGAGGCCGACGGTCGCCGGATGCGCACGACGGACCTCGCGGACGCGATCTCCTGGGAGCGCAGCCGACTCTCGCACCAGATCACCCGCATGGCCGACCGCGCGCTCGTCCGGCGCGAGCGGTCGGACGTCGACCAGCGCGGGACCGAGGTCCACCTGACACCTGAGGGCCTGGACGCGCTGCGCGAGGCCTCCGGGCCGCACCTCCGGACGGTCCGGCGGGTCTTCGTCGACGCGCTCGACGAGGACCAGCAGGCGGCCGTCGCGTCGGCGATGACCGCGCTCGCCGCGCACCTCGAGGCGCTCGACATCGAGGACGCGGGCTGACCCCGGACCGACGCCCCGCGGGCTCCGTGAAGAGCGTGACGTGTCACGCAAAACGTCGGAATCGACCGTCCCCGCTGGTCGGCCGCCGTCGGTGTCTACGGTCCAGGTATGCAGATCGGCATCGACAGCTTCGTCTCGACGGTCACGGATCCGGCCACCGGGATCACCGGCTCACCGACGGAGCGGGTCGCCCAGCTCCTCGAGGAGATCGTCCACGCCGACCGGTCGGGCGTCGACACGTTCGGCATCGGCGAGCACCACCGCCGCGACTTCCTCGACTCGGCGCCCTCGATGCTCCTGGCGGCCGCCGCGGCGCGGACGGAGCGGATCCGGCTGAACAGCGCCGTCACGGTCCTCAGCGCGTCGGACCCCGTGCGGGTGTTCCAGCAGTTCGCGACGCTCGACCTGATCAGCGGGGGGCGCGCGGAGCTCGTCGTCGGCCGCGGGTCGTTCACGGAGTCGTTCCCGCTCTTCGGGCTGGCGCTCGAGGACTACGACGAGCTCTTCGAGGAGAACCTCGACCTCCTCCTGAAGCTGCGCGAGAGCGAGACCGTCGAGTGGAGCGGCCGCCACCGCCCGCCGCTGACCGGGCAGGGCGTGTTCCCGCGACCGGTGCAGGACCCGTTCCCGGTCTGGGTCGGGGTCGGCGGGAGCCCGCAGTCGTTCGTCCGCGCCGGCGCGCTCGGCCTGCCGCTGATGGTCGCGATCATCGGCGGCGAGCCGCACCGCTTCCGGCCGCTGGTCGACCTCTACCGCGAGGCCGCCCGTCGCGCCGGTCACGCGCAGGAGGACCTGAAGGTCTCCGTCCACGTCCCCGGGATGGTGGCGGAGACGACGAAGGAGGCAGCCGACCTGTTCTACCCCGGGTTCGCCCAGATGTTCGGACGGATCGGGCGTGAGCGCGGCTTCCCGGCGCCGACGCGCCAGAGCTACGACGCCCAGCGCGGGCCGACCGGCGCGCTCTTCCTGGGCGACCCCGACACGATCGCGACGAAGATCCTCGCGATGTCCGAGGCGCTCGGCGGCATCGACCGCGTGACGCTGCAGATGACGAACGAGCGGCTCTCCCACGAGCATCTGCTCGCGTCGATCGGGCTGCTGGGCACCGAGGTGGGGCCGCTGGTCGCGGAGCGGGTGGCGACGACCGCCGGCTGACGCGGAGGGTGGTGCTCCGCGGAGCGGGCCCTCAACGTCCGTCCCGTGCGCCGTGCTCGCGGAACGGGCGCGTCGCGTCGGGGGGTTCGACGTGTTCTGCGCGGAGGGCACGATCCTCGGGCGCCTTGGCGAACTCGTCGTAGAACGTCGCGAGCCGGAACAGGCGGTTGCCGTCCTCGTAGTGCTCGTCCTCCTGCGCACGCGTGGCGCCGAAGACGAGCCGTCGTGGCGCGGCGTAGTAGAGGGCCCCGAGGCACATGGGGCACGGGTAGGCGGTCACGTAGACGTCGCAGTCCTCGAGGGTGTCGCGTCCCTCGGCGGCGAGCTCGCGGATGGCCACGATCTCGGCGTGCGCGCTCTTGTCGCCCGTCTGCACGACCTGGTTGCGCGCCTCGGCGAGGACCTCCCGGCTCTCCGCCTGCACGACCACGCAGCCGAACGGTCGCCCGCCCTCGGCGACGTTCTCCATCGCGAGCTCCCAGGCCCGTTGGACGTGACGGGTGTCGTCGCGGACGGGCCCGTTCGACGGCTGCTCGTCGCGGGTCACGCCGCGCGCGGGGGCAGGAGGACGAAGCGCGAGGTCCGGCGCTCGTAGCGCTCCCGGGCGGGCGACCCGTCGGAGTCGTCGCCGCTCGCCGTCCCGCGGACCAGGACGATGGTCATCAGCAGCGGTCCGACGGCGGTCCACCACGCACCGTCGACGGTCGCCGCGACGAGCCAGATCCCCCACCACGCGCAGCAGTCGCCGAACTTGTTGGGATGGCGGCTGTACCGCCAGAGCCCGGTGTCGAGCACGTCGTCGTCGGAGGACTTCGAGAAGCGGCGCTGCTGCTCGTCGGCCACGCCCTCGACGACGACGCCGAAGGCCCAGACCAGGAGGCCCGCGACCACGGAGGCGTCGATCGCGTCCCGGGACACCGCGACGACCTGGATCGGCAGCGACACGACGAGCACCGCGAGCGCCTGGGTCCCGAAGATGGCGACCAGGCTGAAGACGGCGAAGTGCTCGTCGTGGCGCTCGCGGATCTCCTGGTAGCGCGGGTCCTCGTCGTCGTGTCGGAGGAACCGGGCGAGCAGGAACCCACCCAGCCGGAGGCCCCAGACCGCGGTCATGCCGAGGAGCACCCAGCGAAGGGCGGAGTCCCCCGACGCCGAGAGCGCGACGGTCGCGGCGACGAGGACGAACGCCGGACCCCAGAAGGCGTCGACGATCGAGACGTCACCCGCACGCGTGCCGACCGCCCAGACCACCACGAAGAGGAGCACGACGACGCCGGCGGCCCACGCCGTCGGCCATCCGGGGGCGAGGAACGCGGCGAGCACGTCTGCTCCATGCCCGTGCGGGAGCACCGGCACACCCGGGTCGCGGATGCGCAGGGCGCGCGCCGACCGGATGCACCGCGCTCGCGCGGGTCGGTGGGTGGTGCGGGCCGGGGCGGGTAGCGACGATGCATGCAACGTCGTGCCGCATCGGAGCCCCACCCCGGCGACGAGGACGGGTCCGGGGGGCCGCTGCTCGACGCGGCGACCGCCGCGGGTGCGGCGCTCGATCTCGCGCAGCTCGCCAGCGACGCCGTCGCGCGCCGGGTGGTGGAGGTGGTCGCGGCCGGCAACGACGGGCGATCGCTGTCCGACCGTCGACGGATCCGCCGTGCGGCCCGGCGGAGCGACCGGATCGCCCGGAAGGTCTCGAAGGCCACACGGCGGTACGAGACGATCCGCCGCACGCACCTGGATCTCGCCGGCGTCCTCGCGTCGGCATCGGACAGGAGCGCCGCCGAGGACCTGGCGGACGTCGAGCGGAGCAGCGGCCGCCTCGAGCAGGAGGCCGCGATGCTGCTGCTGGCCATCGACGCGGCGTTCCCGGCCGGAGCGGACGTCACCGCCGGGGCGCCGCGCGCCCCGACGACCACGACCGTGACCCTGCGACCGCCCGCGGACGGGACCTAGCCCGAGCGTCGGCGCCGCGCGGCGAGGGCAGGGCCCCGACCGCGCGGAGGCCGCCTCAGCCGGCCTCGGGGACGTCGGCGTCCCCCGAGTCGGTGCCGTCCGTGCCCCTCAGGCGGTCCGCCGGGGAGTCCGCGACCGGCCGCGCGCGTGCGACGGCGTCCGGCGGGTACGACACCTCCATGTCGAAGAAGATCAAGAAGGGCGACGAGGTCTCGTGGAAGTTCGGTGGGAACACCACGAAGGGCAAGGTCGTCGAGCGCTTCACCGAGAAGGTGACGCGCAAGATCAAGGGCAAGAAGATCACGCGCAAGGCGTCGAAGGAGAAGCCCGCCTACCTCGTGAAGTCCACCGACGGGAAGAAGGCCCTGAAGTCGAAGAAGCAGCTGAAGAAGCGCTGACGCGCCGGCGACCCGGCCGCGCGGGACGGCACGCGCCGCAGCCGCGGCGCGCGCGTCACCGCGCGAACCACGCCTCGAGCTGGAGGCCGTCGGGGAGCGTCGGCACCGGCGGGAGCTCGCTGGTCGGGCGACCGAGGGCCACGTCGCGGGGCGACCGGGCCTCGAGCTGCGCGTTGCCGGTGGGTGCGGCGTCCTGGAGCGCGGCGATGCGGTCGGCGTCGACGGCGACCGGGGCGAGCACGTCGATCACGAGCTCGCACCGCCCGAGGGTCCCCGCGCCCGGCAGCCCGCTGCGGACCCGCGGGTCGGACAGCCCGGGAGCCGACGCTCCCCCGATCCACACCCCGACGTCGCCCCCGGCGAGGAATCCGCTCGCGCACGCCACGAGCTCCGCGGCGGAGCACGCGCCGTCGCGGATCCGCACGACGACCCGCGGGTGGGGCCAGACGAGGCCGCGGCCGCGGAGCTGAGGGTCGGTCAGCAGCGGAGCGATGAGCACCGTCTCGGCGTTCTTCACGGTCAGTTGGTCCCCCTCACGGAGCGCGAGGTCGGGACCGTCGTGCCACGCGACGGCGTCGGGTGCGTGGCGCAGGTCGGCGCCGGCCAGCCAGCAACGCCGCGCGAACTCCCAGTCCTCCCCGCCGTAGCCCACGACCTCCTCCGCGAACCCACCGGTCCGGAGCACCAGCTCGCGCGGACAGGCGAGGGTCGCGCCGATCACGAACCGGTACGACCGGAGGTCCGCGTCCGCGAGGTCCCGGCTCTCGCGGTAGCCCCGGGCGAGCCATTCGGGCTCGGGCAGGACGGGAGGCCCGCCGGCCCCGCTCCGGAACCACGGAGCGAGGGCGTCGGGGGCCGTCCCCGAGAGGTCCGCGTGCCGTCGCCGGCCGACGACGAGGTGCCGTCCGTCGCAGGAGCGCTCCATCGCGGCGAGATACCCGGGCTCCGGAACCATGTCGCCGTCGAGGAACGCGAGCATCGCGCCGTTCGTCGCACGGACCCCGAGGTTCCGCGCCGCCGCGGGCCGGACGCCCAGGTCTGCCTGACGCACCACCCGGACCGCGTACGGATGCCGGCCGACGTCGGGAGGCGTCGACGAGCCGTCGTCGGCGATCACGACCTCGAACGCCGCAGGTCCCACGGTCTGCAGCTCGAGGGCCTCGAGCAGGAGGTCGAGTCGACGCTGGTGCTCGAAGTACGGCACGACGACGGAGATCCGGACGGTCATGCCTCCACCACCGCGGCGAGGGCCCACGCGGCGAGCACGTCGTGCTGGGCCTGCGCCGCCCGGTCCGTCGACGGGCCGACCACGAGGCCTGGCGGCAGGAGCGTCGCCGCCGGGTCGTGCAGGGCGCGTCCGACCGGTGCGCGCAGATCCTCGACGACCTCCAGTGCTCCGGGCAGCCGGGCGGCGAGCTCCCGTTGGTACCCCCCGTCCACCACGATCGGGCGGCGGCCGGCCGACATCCACGATCCGATCGACCCCGACGCGGACACGTGCCGGTGCGGACACACGGGCACCCGGACGCGCGCCGCCTCGCGGAGGAGCGCGTCGTCGTCGAGGTAGCCCGTCACCCGGAGCCCGACGCCCAGGACGTCGCACCCGCGTACGAGGGCGGCCGCGTGGTCCTCGTGTCCCGGTGCGACCCCGCCGATCGCGACGATGGTGATCGGCGTCCGGAGGGCGGCCAGGGTCACGGCGAGCCGGGCGAGGCCCTTGCCCGGGTGGATCCAGCCGAGCACCCCGACGGTGGGTTCGTCGCTCGGACGGGGACGGACGCGACGCCCGTCGATCGGCAGCGGCAGGACGTGGTCGACGCCGACCTCGAGCGCCTCGAGCCCCGCTCGTTCGTGCTCGCTGGAGACCACGACGAGGTCCGCGAGGGACGCGAGCGCCGCGTAGACCGCAGATCGCCGCTGCCATCGGGCGTGGCCCTCGGCGCGTTGCGGGACGTCGTGGAGCGTGACCGCCGCCCGCCGCCCGTCGGTGATGGCGCGGAACGCGTCGATCGGGTCGGGGCCGAGCAGCCCGTCGGTGAGGTGGAGGTGGAGGACGGGCGCCGCATCGCGGGCGGGCAGCGCTTCGGCCGCCTCCGCGGCGTCGGCGACGGTCCGGGGTGCCGCGACGAGGGTGCTCGATCGGCCGCGGGTCAGCTGCAACGCGAGGCGGGAGACGCCGTGCGACTCGTCGCCCACGACGAGGTGATGGACGATCACAGGCCGAGCGCCTCGATCTCGCGGGCGTTCCGTGCGATCGCGGCATCGACTACGGGTCCGCGCCCGGCGTACCACCCGAGCTGCGCCGCGACGATCTCGTCGTCCCCGAGGCGGCGGTCGTCGAGCGCCCAGGTCTCCCGCGTCGGCCCGTCGCCGAGGCCGAGCGCGTCGAGCACCTCGGGGAGGACCGGCGCCCGCACCGACGGGAGCAGCGTGCGCCCGGGGTCGCGGGGCGGTGAGGCGATCCCGCAGGCCTCGGTGACCCGGCCCGCGAGCGGGACCAGCACGGCGTTTCCCGGGTGGTTCGGGGTGAGCGTGGCGCGGGCCCCGGCGTCCTCGACCAGATCGCTCGCGCGCAGGGTCCCGTGCGCCGTCTCGCGTCCGCGGAGGCCGTCGAGCGAGAGGCGGGCGACGGCGCGGTAGCCGTCCGGGCGCCGGTGGCCGACGGGCCGCACCGCGCCGCGGGCGACGGTGAGGATCGTGCGGAGGTCGTGGTACGGGACGACGGGTGGGTCCCCCATCCACGGGGTCCGCACGAGGACCGTCCACGGGTGCAGCCCGGTGTAGCGGACGACGGGGATGCGCACGAGCTGCGCGCGCGGGGCCCGGGCGGCGACCTGGTCCGTGCCGAGCGGCAGGCCGTGGAAGTCGTCGCGGACGGGCTGGGCGACGAGGACGTCCGCGCGCGCGAGCAGCCGGAGGAGCGGCGGGACGTCGTCCGCGGTCAGTTCGTGGACCGGCGGGACGCGCACGGCGCGGACCTCGTCGGTCGTCGCCTCGATGACGACGCGCAGCGCCTCCGCCTGGCAGATGCCGTGGACGACGAGGACGGGTCGCGCATCGTCGGCGAGCGGTTCCGGGTCGTAGAGTCCGGCGTAGTGGCGACGGCGGGCGGCATCGGCGGGCGGGGACACGGGCTCGCGAATCTACGCACACGGGTCCGCGGACTCGGTCCCACGGGCGTCCCGGGTGGGTGAGCCCGTCGTACGGATCGCCGCGGTCCCCGCGGCCCATCCGTACGTCCGCGCCGTCCGGCCCCCCGAGCACGTCGTCCTCCCGGACCCTCCGGTCGCGGGCGCGCCACCGGGTCAGTGGTGGCCTCCGGCGGTGCTGACCGCGGCGTGGCTGCGCCGCAACGCCGCGTCGTTCGACCTCGTCCACGTGCACTTCGGGACCGAGAACACGCCCGTGCAGGAGCTGCGGGACGTCGTCCTGGCCCTCCGCGAGCTCGGCCGACCGCTGGTCCACACGGTCCACGACCTCGAGCTGCCGCACGCCGCGGACCCCGGGCTCCACCGCGCCCGGACCGCGCTTCTGGTCGACGCGGCGGACGAGCTCCTCACCCTGACCGAGCGCGCCGCCGACGCGGTGCACCGTCGTCACGGCCGGCGCCCCGTCGTCGTCCCGCACCCGCAGCTCGCGGCGGACGCCCAGGTCGTGGCCGCCGACCGCGAGCGGGTGCTGCGGCGTCGCCCGGACGGCCCGCGGGTGGGCGTCCACGTCCGCAGCCTGCGGGCGAACGTCCGGGCCGCCGCGTGGCTCGGCGCGCTCGCGGAGGCGGTGCGCACCCGCGGGGGCACCACGGTGGTGTTCGTCAACGACGACGTGCGCCCCGGGACCGCGGGCGGCGAGGAGCTCGCGGCCCTGACGGCGATCGCGCGACGGTGCCCCGTCGATCTGGTGCAGCGCCGACGTCCCGACGACGACGCGCTCGTGGCGGAGCTCTCGTCGCTCGACGTGTCGGTGCTGCCGTACACCCACGGCACCCACTCCGGGTGGCTCGAGCTGTGCTGGGACCTCGGGATCGGGACGCTGGTGCCCCCGTGCGGAGCCTTCGGCGACCAGCATCCGGGCTCCCCGACGGTGCAGCCGTTCGACCCGGCGCGGCCGAGGACGCTCGGGGACGCGCTGGACCGGCTGCGCGACGCCGGCCCGCCCCTCGATGCCGACCGGCGGCTCGCCGCGCGCCGGGCGGTCCGCGACGAGAACCACGCCGCCCACCGGGCTGCGTACCGTCGCGCGCTCGCGAGGTCTGCCGGCCGGGGCTCCGGCGCGTAGCGCTCCGGCCGGGACGTCGAGGCGGTCAGCGCGACGCCGCGGACCCGCGGAACGGCACGGCGACCGACAGGGGGCCGCGCGGCGAGCCGGTCGTCCGGACCGTCATGCGCAGGGTCCCGCCGCGCGACGCCAGGCGGCGCGACACCGCGGACGTCAGGCGCGGGGTGATCGCCGTCGTGCGCCCGCGGGCGATCGTCGCGCGGACGGGCGCCCCGGCCCGACGGCCGCCGAGCGTCGTGGTCACCGTGACCCGGCAGGCGGTGTCCGAGACGACGGGGCACGACACGCTCAGGCGGGCGCTCCGTCCGTCGCGGGCCGGCGTCGCGTCGGCGATCCGCGCGCGCATGACGGTCACCGGGTCGGGCGCGGGCGCGGTCGCGAGGGGCTTCGGCGGGTCGGCGAGCAGGTTCTGGGTCTGCGTCGGGATCTGGACGCCGCGGTCGACGAGGACGTTGGTGATCGTGCGCAGGACCGTCTGGACGGTGACGCCCAGCGGTGCGGGCAGCCCGTCCTTCAGCACCTGCCCGAGCGCGTCGGACAGCTGCGTGAGCTGCGGCGTGGCGATCGTCGTCACGGCCACCAGCAGGCGGTGGACGGCCGTCCCGTCGACGAGGTCGCCGACCTGGATGCCGGTCAGGCCGGTCAGCAGCTGGCCGAGCGGCCCGGACTGCAGGGTCGCGATCAGCGGGTCGAGGTCGACGAGCACGATCGACGCGGGCACCGCCGCCGGTGACGGCGCGGCGGCGGAGGCCACGGCGGCGGCCGGACCCGCGGCCGCGACGGCGCCCGCGGAGAGGACGGAGACGGCGAGGAGCCCACGGCGGTGGGTCCGGTGACGACGGGGGGACATCGGTGCTCCCGGGGGTTGGAGTGCGCGGACGCGGCGGGGCGGTGGGAGCGCGTTCCCGCGCCCCGGACTCCGACGGGCCGCTGGACGGTATCCGACGCCGGACGTGGGGACCGCGTACACGGACGAATTTCCGACCCGCGGTAGCAACGGGGTGGGTTCGGCCGTCCCGGAGCGCGGAGGTCCGGTCGTCGCAGGCGGGGCGCGGGATCTTCACCGGCGGATGGCACGCCCACGCGGTCCGGAGCGCATAGGCTCGGTCGGGCCTCGTCACCGACCCCGCAGGACGACCCGATGACCGACCTCTGGACCGCCGTCAAGGACCTGCCGCTCATGATCGAGTCGTCGGCGTACGAGGCCCTCGTCCCGCTCGGGCCGGTCGACATGGACGACCTGTCGACCACCCAGCTGTGCCTGCGTGGCCGCGGCGAGGAGGGGGTCGGGGAGCAGGTCGGCATGCCGGAGGCACAGGAGGAGCTGCGCACCAGCGCCTTCCCGCTGACCGGCGAGTGGGGGAGCCTCGAGGCGTTCCTCGACCACCTCGACACGATCGAGATGTGGGCGGAGGAGCCCGAGTTCGCGCTCGCCCGCAACTGGCGCCGGTGGACGTTCGAGTCCGCCGCGCTCGACCTCGCGCTGCGGCAGGCCGCCACGACCTTGGCGGAGGTCCTCGGACGCACGCCGCGGCCGGCCACGTTCGTGACCTCGTTCGGGCTCGGCGACCCACCGGACATCGACAAGGTCGCCGCACGTCGTGCGCGGCACCCGACGGTCGGGTTCAAGCTCGACGTCGCACCGTCGTGGACGCAGGAGATCATGGACCGCGTCGCCGACGTGGAGGGTGTCGCGACGATCGACTTCAAGGGCCAGTACGGCATCGAGGTCGAGGACGAGACGGCGCTGGTGGCGATGTACGAGCGCACGCTCGCGACGTTCCCCGACGCCGTCCTCGAGGACCCCCACGACCTCCCGGCGGTGCTGGAGCTGCTCCGCGGGTCCGAGGGCCGCGTCTCCTACGACGCGCCGATCACGAGCGTGGAGTCGATCGCCGCGACCGCGATCACCCCCCGGATCGTCAACGTCAAGCCGTGCCGCGTCGGGCGCCTGCCGGAGCTGAGCCGGCTGTACGCCCACTGCGAGGCGGAGGGCGTCCGGATGTACAACGGCGGCATGGGCGAGCTCGGCGTCGGACGCGGTCAGGCCCAGCTCCTCGCGGCCCTCTTCCACCCGGACGAGTGGAACGACATCGCGCCGTCGGACTACAACCTCTCCGACCCGCCGGCCGGGCTGCCGGCGAGCCCGCTGGACCCCGCACCGGGGCCAGGGTTCCGGCGGGGGTGATCAGCGGGCACCCGGTCCCGGGATCCCGACGGGGCGGACGTCGTCGTTCGCGCCGGACGGCGCGAGGAGCGGCGGGACGTGTCGTCGCCGCGATCACACCGAGGCGGTCGCGTACAGCACCCCGAAGACCAGCGCCGCCACCGACACCGTCGGGACGACCAGCGCCCCGTGCAGGCGGGCGAGCACCGGCCGGCCGAGCACCCAGGTCCAGCCGAGGGTGAGGAGGGCCATCGAGACCATCGTCGCCGGCGCGAACAGGAGGAGCGCCGCCAACGCCTCGCCGCGCGACGGGAGCAGCGCCAGGAGCAGCAGCGCGACGCCGCCGGTGCCGGCCAGGCCGTGGACGACCCCGACGCCGAAGGCCGTGCGGGGGCGGCGGACGCGACCGCCGTCGTCGTGGGTGCCGTGGGCGGCGGCCCGCCGCGCCGACGCCCACCGCACGAGCGCGAGGACCGCGAGCACGACGATCATCACCCCGACCGCCCGTTCGAGCAGGCCGCCGACGCCCTCGGGGACGTCCGCGCGGAGCAGGATCAGCGGGACCCCGGCGAGCAGGAGGACCGACGCGTGCCCCGCGCCCCAGGCGAGACCGAGGCCGGCGGCGCGGCGGCGGTCGGCCGGGTCCCCCGTCGCCAGCGGCGCCACGGCCGCGAGGTGGTCCGGGTCGGACGCGTGGCGCAGGCCGAGGAGGAGCGCGACGAGGAGGACGACGGGGAACGCGGCGCCGTCGGCGGCGTCGGTGAGCAGGCGATCGAGAGACTCCACGGGCGGTCCTCTGTCGGGTGGGCGCGGGCCGCAGGATCGTACGTCCGGTCCCGCGCCCCGCGTGGTCCCGGACTGTCCAGAACGGACGGCCGATGCCTGTACATCGCGCCACGGCCGCGGCCCGGGCGGCCGTTAGGGTGAGCCCCGGTCCGGTGTTCCGCCGACCACCCCCCGACTCCCGACCTCCTGCCCTCCGCGCCCATGCGTCTCAGCCCCCGTGAGCAGGAGAAGCTGCTCGTCCACGTCGCCGCCGACGTCGCCCGACGACGCAGGGAGCGCGGCCTGCGCCTGAACCACCCGGAGGCGATCGCGCTGATCACCGCCGAGCTCCTCGAGGGCGCCCGCGACGGCCGCACGGTGTCCGAGCTGATGACGCTCGGCAAGCAAGTCCTGACCGCCGCGGAGGTCATGGACGGGGTGCCGGAGATGATCCACGAGGTCCAGGTCGAGGCGACCTTCCCCGACGGCACGAAGCTCGTCACCGTCCACGACCCGATCGTCTGAGGTGCAGCCGTGACCGACCTCGTCCCCGGCGAGATCCTGACCGCGGAGGGCGACGTCCCGCTCCTCCCCGACCGTCCACGGACGACCGTCCGCGTCGTCTCGACGGGCGACCGGCCGATCCAGGTCGGCAGCCACTTCCACCTCTTCGAGGCCAACCCGGCCCTGCGCTTCGACCGCGGCGCCACGTACGGGACACGCCTCGCGATCCCGGCCGGCACCGCCGTCCGCTTCGAGCCGGGCGAGGTCCGCGAGGTCGAGGTCGTCCCGTTCGGCGGGGCCCGGGTGGTGCACGGCTTCCACGGGCTCGTCGAGGGGCCGCTCGACGCACCGGGTGCGCGCGAGGCGGCGCTCGGGCGCCTGGCGGCCGCGGGCTTCCTGGACGACGGGCCCGCCGGCACCACGACCGGGGACCCCGTCGCATGACCGGCCTGTCGCGCCGCCGCTACGCGCGGATGTACGGGCCGACCGTCGGCGACCGCGTGCGGCTCGCCGACACGGCGCTGACGATCCGCGTCGAGGAGGACCTGACGCTCGCGGGCGAGGAGGCCGTCTTCGGTGGCGGCAAGTCGCTGCGCGACGGGATGGGCCAGGGCACGGCGACGTCGGCGTCGGGCGCGTTGGACACGGTGATCACGAACGTCGTGATCGTCGACCACTGGGGGATCGTCAAGGCCGACGTCGGCCTGAAGGACGGCCGGATCCACGGGATCGGCAAGGCCGGCAACCCCGACACCATGGACGGGGTGACGCTGCCCGTCGGGGGCGCGACCGAGGTGATCGCGGGAGAGGGTCGGATCCTCACCGCCGGGGGGATCGACTCCCACATCCACTGGATCTCGCCGCAGCAGGCCGACGAGGCGATCGCGTCGGGGATCACGACGATGATCGGCGGCGGCACCGGCCCGGCGTCGGGGACGAAGGCCACGACCTGCACGCCGGGCGTCTGGCACGTCCATCAGATGCTGCTGCAGACGATGGACCTGCCGGTCAACGTCGGGCTGCTGGGCAAGGGCAACGTCTCCGCGCCGGGGCCGATCGAGGAGCAGGTCCGCGCCGGCGTCTGCGGGCTGAAGCTCCACGAGGACTGGGGGACGACGCCGCAGGCGATCCGCACGTGCCTGACCGTCGCCGACCGGATGGACGTCCAGGTCGCGATCCACACCGACACGCTGAACGAGGCCGGCTTCGTCGAGGACACGCTCGCCGCGATCGACGGCCGCGCGATCCACACGTTCCACACCGAGGGCGCCGGCGGCGGCCACGCGCCCGACATCGTCCGCCTGGCGGGCGAGGCGCACGTGATGCCCTCGTCGACGAACCCGACGCGGCCCTACACGAGGAACACGCTCGAGGAGCACCTCGACATGCTCATGGTCTGCCACCACCTGAGCCGCGAGATCCCCGAGGACGTCGCGTTCGCCGAGTCGCGGATCCGGGGCGAGACGATCGGCGCCGAGGACGTCCTGCACGACCTCGGCGTGCTCTCGATGATGAGCTCCGACTCGCAGGCGATGGGGCGCGTCGGCGAGGTCTGGACCCGCAACTGGCAGACCGCCCACAAGATGCGCGTGCAGCGCGGGCCGCTCGGCGAGGACACGGACGGGGGCGGCGACAACGAGCGCGTCAAGCGCTACGTCGCGAAGGTCACGATCAACCCCGCGATCACGCACGGGATGGCCTCCGAGATCGGCTCGGTCGAGGCGGGCAAGCTCGCCGACCTCGTCCTGTGGGAGCCCGCGTTCTTCGGCGTCAAGCCCGAGCTCGTGCTCAAGGGCGGCTCGATCTCGTGGGCGCAGATGGGCGACCCGAACGCGTCGATCCCGACGCCGGAGCCGGTGATGATGCGCCCGATGTTCGGCGCGCTCGGCCGCGGCCCGCGCGAGACCGGCGTGACGTTCCTGTCGCAGGCCGCGATCGACGAGGGCGTGCCCGCGGCGATCGGCCTGGACCGCCGCGTCGTCGCCGTCTCGGGCACCCGGACCGTCGGGAAGAAGGACATGATCCACAACGGCGAGACGCCGGACATCCGGGTCGACCCGGAGACCTACGTGGTGACCGTCGACGGCGAGCGTGCGTACAGCGAGCCGGCCGAGTCGCTGCCGATGACGCAGCGCTACTTCCTCTTCTAGATGGACGGTCCCACGATCCCGGCGACGCGCCAGTGACCGCGCAGACCCGTCTCCTGCAGCTCGCCGACAGCGCGTTCCCGACGGGGGCGTTCGCGCACTCGCTGGGCCTCGAGGCCGAGCACGCCGCCGGGGGCCTGCGGGACGAGCACGACCTCGAGCGACTGCTCGTGCGCCAGCTCGGCGGCCTCGCGACCGGCGACCTCGTGGCCGTGCGGGCGGCGCACGGCCACGCCGCCGTCCCCGACCTCGGCGCGCTGGTCCTGCTCGACCACGAGGTGGACGCCACGCGCCCGACGCGGGAGACCCGGGAGGCGTCGCGCGCAACCGGCGAGCGGTTCCTCCTCGCCGCGGCCGGCCTGCTGGACGACGCGGTCCTCTCCGCGCTCGCCGCGGCGGTCCGCGCCCGCGAGTCGCCGGGCACCCTGCCGGTCGCGTGGGGCGTCGCATGCGCCGGCCTGCTCCTCGACGCCCCGGACGCGGTGCGGTCGCACGCCTTCACCGCGCTCTCGGCGCTCGCCGCCGCCGGCCAGCGGCTCGTGCCGCTCGGGGGCGTCGCCACGCAGCGCGCCCTCTGGAGCGCCGCCGCCGCGATCGACGACGCCGTCCGCACGAGCGGCACGGTCGACCCGTCCGAGCTCTGCTCGTTCGTCCCCGAGCTCGACGTCCGCTCCGCCCAGCACGAGCGCCAACGCGTCCGCCTCTTCATCTCCTGACCCGACCGAGGATCGCCATGCACGACCCGAGCCAGATGCAGTTCGCCGCCTATCCCGTCCGCCGCAACGGGACGACGATGCGGATCGGCGTGGGCGGTCCCGTCGGCTCCGGCAAGACCGCGCTGGTCACCGAGCTCTGCCGCCGGCTCGCCGGACGCTTCCCGATCTGCGTCGTCACGAACGACATCTACACGCGGGAGGACGCCGAGGCGCTGCTGCGCGCCGAGGTGCTCGAGGCCGAGCGGATCGTCGGCGTCGAGACCGGCGGCTGTCCGCACACCGCGATCCGCGACGACATCTCGATGAACGCCCGCGCGATCGAGGACCTCGAGGACCGCTTCCCCGACACGAAGCTCGTGCTGGTGGAGTCCGGCGGCGACAACCTGGCCGCGAACTTCAGTCCCGAGCTCGTCGACTGCGCGATCTACGTCATCGACGTGGCCGGCGGGGACGACGTCCCCCGCAAGGGCGGGCCCGGGCTGACGCGGTCGGAGCTCCTCGTGATCAACAAGGTCGACCTGGCGCCGCTGGTCGGCTCCGACGTCCCGATGATGGTCCGCGACGCCGACGCCCTGCGCGCGGGCGCCCCGACGCTCGCGGTCTCGGTGATGCACGGGGACGGGTTCGACGACGTCGTCGACTGGGTGATCGGCGTCGCCGAGCGCGGCGAGTGGACGGCGGCGACGTCGACCGCGCGCGAGGACCACCACCACCGGGCGCCGGACGACGGGCCGGCCCCGGCCGCCCACCGCGCGGCCCGGTCCGCGGACCACGCGCACGACCACGGACACGGTCATTCGCACGATCACGCCTGACGACCGGCCCGTCGCCGGGCCGGTCGACGGTGCGGTCACGGAGCGGCGACGATCGGCGGGGCCGGCGTCGCCGACCCACCGCCATGGTCGCCTCGCGATCGCGCTGGCCCGGCGCGGCGACCGCACGGTCGTCGCGGACCAGGACGTCGTGTTCCCGTCCGGGACGGTGCGGATCACCGACGTCGACGGCCACGGGGTGGGCGAGCTGCAGCTCACGAACCCGTCGGGCGGGCTCCTCGCCGGGGACCGCATGGAGACCGTGCTCGACGCCGGCCCGGGCGTCCGGGCGTCGGTCGTCACCCAGGGCGCGAACCGCGTCTGCGGCACCGCCCCGGGGCTCGCGCCCGAGACGACCGTCCTCGACGGCGCGCTGACCGTGCGCGAGGGGGCCGCGGTCGAGTGGGCGCCCCACCACCTCGTCCCGTACGCCCGGGCCGACGTCCACCAGCGGACGACGGTCGACGTCGCGCCCGACGCCGGCCTGCTGCTCTGGGAGGGCCTCGCCTGCGGGCGCAGCGGCCGCGGCGAGCGCTTCGCGTGGGCGCGGGTCGACACCCGCCTGCGGATCGTCCGCGACGGCCGGCCGCTGCTGCTCGACGGTGCGGTCCTCGGACCCGGTGGCGAGCCGTTCGACGGCGCCGACCTCGTGGCCACGCTGGTCGTCGTGCTGCCGGAGGGCGGCGTCGCCACGATCGCACCGCAGCGCACCTGCACGTCCGCTCCGGCACCCGCCACCACGACCGCCCCGGCGCTCGCGGGTGCGGCCCACGCGGCGCTGCAGCGCGTCCCGGGGGCCCTGGCCGGCGCCTCCGCGCCCGACGACCACCTCCTCGTCGCCCGGGTCCTGGCCCGCGACGCGGTCGCGCTCTACGCGGCGCTCGACGCCGTCCGGCGGATCGCCCGCCCCGCGATCGGCCTGGGCCCCGCGGGTCGGGTCGTCACCTGACCGGCGCGCCGGACGCTCACCCGACCCTTCGGCCGCAGTTCGGCCGCAGGAGGACGCTGATGCGCTCGGAGAATCGACCCGGCTCCTCGCGCCGGGTCAGCAGCTCGCCCGCCAGGGCCCGCGCATCGAGACGCGCCTTCCGCGCCGCCGGGAGATCGCCGTGCATCGCGCAACGACGCGCCTTCGCGCGCATCGCCCTGCAGCGCGCCTCGTGCACCGGCACGACCCTGGTCCTCGGAGGTGCCAACAGCCCCATCATCGCGCCGGTCCTCAGCTCGTGGCGTCGGCGGTCTGGTGGGCGATCTTGGTCATCTCGTCGGTGTCGACGAGCTTGACGCGGGGCCGGCCCTGGGGTTCGCCAAGGGCCCGTTCGTGGGCGTCGATGCGCTGCCAGCCCGGGTAGTCGACGTGGTCGGGGACCCGCTCGGCGATCAGGTCGGCGATGTCGCTCTGGTCGGTGGGGGTCGGGAGCTTGCCGGCCTGGTGGTCGGCGGCGAGTTCGGCGATCGTGTCGTTGGCGCACTTCTTGTTCGTGCCGATGATCCCGGAGGGGCCGCGTTTGATCCAGCCGGCGGTGTAGAGGCCGGGGATCGGGTCGCCGGTCTGCAGGTCGATGACGCGGCCGTCGAGGTTGTTGATCGTGGCGCGCTGCTCGTCGAACGGCACCCCGGGGAGGGGCCGGCCGCGGTAGCCGATGGAGCGCAGGACGAGGCCGGTCTGGATCGTCTCGGTCTCGGTGGTGGGGCGGGCGGAGAGCCAGCCGTCGTCGTCGGCGACGAGTTCGTTCTTGACCAGCTCGATGCCCTCCACGCGGTCGGTGCCGATGAGCTTCACGGGGGAGGCGAGGAAGCGGAGGATCACACGGCGCTTCTTGCCCGTGGGGGTGCGGGTGGAGTATTCGGTGGCGATGTCGACGTTCTTCTGCTCGCGGGCGTCGGCGCCGTCGCGGTTCAGCCAGTTCTTGGAGCCCTCGTCGAGGTCGACGTCCTCCGGGGACACGATGATGTCGGCGTCCTCGAGCTCGCCGAGCTCGCGGAGCTCGGGGTTGGTGAACGCTGCTTGCGCGAGACCACGGCGACCGATCACGACGATCTCCTCGATCTCGGATTCCGCGAGTGCCTGGATGGCGTGGTCGGCGGTGTCGGTCACGGCCAGCTCGCCGGGGGTGAGGGCGAGCATGCGGGCGACGTCGACGGCGACGTTGCCGTTGCCGATCACGACCGCGCGCTTCGAACTGAGGTCGAAGGTGAGGTCCTTGGCGTCGGGGTGGCCGTTGTACCAGGCGACGAAGTCGGTGGCCGCGACCGATCCGGGGAGGTCCTCGCCGGGGATCCCGAGACGTCGGTCGTGCGACGCGCCGGTGGTGTAGATCACGGCGTCGTAGCGGGCAGTGAGCTCGTCGTGCTGGACGTCCTGGCCGATCTCGACACCACCGAAGTAGCGGAAGCCGTCCTTGGCCGCGACCTTGTCGTAGACCTTGATGACGGACTTGATCTTCGGGTGGTCCGGCGCGACGCCGAACCGCACGAGGCCGTAGGGGGTCGGGAGGCGGTCGAAGAGGTCGACCCGGACCTCACCCTCGATCGCCTTGCCCGACAACAGCTGCGCGGCGGCGTAGAACCCCGCCGGACCGGCACCGATCACGGCGAACTTCAAAGGACGGGCGCCCGATCCGTCGGTGCCCCGGTCGACCGAACCCTCCTGGGGCACGACTCAGCCCGCCAGCGGCGTCGACGCGGTCAGCAGTCCGGTGAGTCGTCCGCGGATGAGTTCGTCGGCTTCGGCGATCATGCGTTCGACGAGTTCGGCGCAGGTGGGGATGTCGTTGATGATGCCTTGGACGAGGCCGACGGACCAGACGCCGCGCTCGGGGTCGCCCTGTTCGTAGACCTCGCGGCCCCTGCTGCCGGCGACGAGGGCCTGGACGTCCTTGAACTCGCCGCCCTTGTTGAGGATGTCGACGACCTCGCGCGACACGGTGTTGGACGCGACGCGGGCGGTGTTCTTGAGCGGCCGGAACATCAGTTCGGTGTCGCGTTCGGTGTTCTGGACGATCTGCTGTTTGACGTTGTCGTGGATCGGCGCCTCGACGGTCGCGAGGAACCGGGAGCCCATGTTCACGGCGTCGGCGCCGAGGGCGAGGGCGGCGACGAGGCCGCGGGCGTCGCCGATGCCGCCGGAGGCGATCATCGGGATCGTCAGCTGGTCCGCGGCGGCGGGGAGGAGGACGAGGTTGGGGACGTCGTCCTCGCCGGGGTGTCCGGCGCATTCGAACCCGTCGACGGAGACGGCGTCGACGCCGAGCTGCTCGGCCTTGACGGCGTGGCGGACGGAGGTGGCTTTGTGGATGACCTTGATGCCGTGGGGCTGGAAGTCCTCGAGGTGTTCCTTGGGGTTGGAGCCGGCGGTCTCGACGATCGTGATGCCGGCCTCGATGATCGCCCGGCGGTACTCCGCATAGGGGGGCGGCGTGATCGCGGGGAGGATCGTGAGGTTGACCCCGAACGGCTTGTCGGTCAGCTCGCGGGTCCGCGCGATCTCCTTCGTCAGCTCCTCGGGGGTCGGCTGCGTGAGCGCGGTGAGCATCCCGAGGGCGCCGGCGTTGGCGACCGCGGCGACGAGGGGTGCGCGGCCGACCCACTGCATGCCGCCCTGCACGATCGGGTGCTCGATCCCGAACGTCTCCGTGAACCTGGTCCTCATGAGTGTGCCACCGCGTGTCGGAGGTCGACGAACGATCGACATGATCGTTCACTAGATCGCGCCACGCTAGCGCACCGATAGCGCCCCATCCAGCAATGCCCGAGACCGAGAAATGCCCACCCGGTGCTCCCTCGTAGCTAACGTACGGTTCGTAGCGTCGCGCGCCCGCGGGTGTGATGGCGTTCCCCGATCCGCGGCGAGCCGGCCCGGATCGACGAACCCGCGTCGAGGACGATCGCCATGACGAAGACCGTCAACACCTACTGCCGCATCTGCGTCGCGACCTGTGGCCTGAACGTCACCGTCGACGAGGAGACCAACGCGGTCCTCGACATCGAACCCGATCGCGAGAACCCGTACACGTGGCGGGACTTCTGCCGGAAGGGCAAGACCGCGAACGAGGTCGCCACGCATCCGCAGCGGATCACGACCCCGATGCGCCGCGTCGGGGACCGCTACGTGCCGGCCACCTACGAGGAGGCGACGGCGGACATCGCCGCGCGGCTCAACGCGATCATCGAACGCGACGGTCCGGACGCGGTCGGGAGCTACAACGGCAACCCGATGGGGTTCACGTTCTCCATCACCGCCTGGTGGACGGGGCTGCTCGACGCGATCGGCACCGGCAACCGGTTCTGGGTCGGTTCGATCGACCAGAACAACGCGCACGTCGTGGCCGAGCACCTCTACGGCAACGAGCTGGTCTCGCTGGTGCCGGACATCGACCACTGCGGGTTCTTCCTCTTCGTCGGGATGGACCCGGCGACCAGCAAGTTCAACTGGATGGAGAACAACCCGTCCGGCTGGAACCGCGTGCTCGAGAAGCAGCGCGCCGGCGCGACCGTCGTGGTCGTCGACCCCCGACGCTCCGTGAGCGCCGAGACCGCGGACCAGCACCTCGCGGTCCTCCCCGGCGGCGACTGGGCGCTGCTGCTCTCACTCGTGAAGGTGATCCTCGAGGAGCGGCTCGAGCGCCCGGCCGACAACCTCCCGCTCACGGGCCTGGAGGACGCGCGGCGCTTCGTCGGGGAGTTCGACGGCGAGCAGCTCGCGACGCTGGCCGGCGTCGAGCGCGAGGTGCTCGCGGACCTCGCTCGCCGGTTCGCCGCCGCGCCCACCGCGATGTGCGTGACCCACACGGGCGTCTCGATGAACGAGCACGGCACGATCGGCGAATGGCTCAGCCACACGCTGAACCTCATCACCGGCCGGATCGACAACCCCGGCGGCCGCCGCTTCGAGCGTGGCTTCGTCGACATCGCCCTCGTGATGAAGATGTTCGCCCCTGCGGCCGAGCACCACACCCGCCTGCGAGGCAACCCGACGATCGCGGGCTTCCACTCGATCGCCGAGCTGCCCGACGAGATCACGACCGCCGGCAAGGGCCAGATCCGCGGGTTCCTGATGGCCTTCGGCAACCCCGTCGTCTCGGGGCCCGACGGCCAGGCGCTCGACGACGCGCTCCAGGACCTCGACCTCCTGGTCGCGATCGACCTCGTCCAGCGGGAGAGCCACCGGCACGCCGACTGGCTGATCCCCGGGACCCACTGGCTCGAGCGCGAGGACCTGCACCCGCTCTTCGCGAACCTGCAGGAACGCCCGTACGTCAACTACGCCGAGAAGGCGATCGACCCGCCCGCCGGGGTCAAGGAGGAGTGGGAGTTCTTCGCGGACCTCGCGTTGGCGATGGACCGCAACCTCTTCGGCAAGCCCGGCGTCAACCGCATCATCCGGGCGTCCCGCCGACTCGCGAAGCTCACCGGCCGCCCGAAGCTCGCGATGAACCCCGAGTGGGTCCAGCGCCTCATGGTCCGGATCGGCCGCCGCATCCGCTGGAAGGACATCAAGGCCCACCCGCACGGCTGGATCTTCGGGGAGCCCGAGTACGGCGACCTCGCCGGCATCCTGGCGACCGACGACAAGCGCGTGCAGCTGGCGCCCCGCGCGTTCCTCGACGCGACCCGGGAGGCCGTCGCCGCACCGCCGGTGACCGGCGACGAGTTCCCGTTGCTCCTCACCACCAAGCGGATCCGCGAGGCGATGAACTCGTGGCTCAACGAGTCCGACGGGCTCTTCCGGCCGGAGCGCACCAACGTCCTCGAGATGAACGGTTCGGACGCGGCGGCGCTGGGCGTCCGCGACGGCGATCTGGTCCGGGTGCGGTCCGCGACCGGGAAGATCGAGCTCCGGGCCAGGCTCAGCGACGTCATGCGCCCTGGGACGGTCTGCGCACCACACGGATGGGGCAGCCGCATCTTCGATCCCGCGGGCACCGCCCCGCCGCGGAGCTACGGGACGAACCGGAACCTGCTGGTCTCCAACACGCGGCTCGACCGGTTCTCGCAGACCCCGGCGCTCAACTCGACCGCCGTCTCCGTCGAGCTCGCCACGGATCGCCTCCCCGACCGTCAGGTCGAGGTCGAGGGTCGGTCGGACGACATCCGATCGTCCGTGAGATCCGTGAACGCTTAGTCCGTAAGCGATCGAAATCGCCCTTTTGAGCGAGGTTTCGGTCGGCAGAGACGTTGATAACGGCGGGTCACACCCGGTCGGGGGTCGCGTACCCCCAGCCAGGGGTGGCGCGCAACTCCTCTGGCCGGATAGACCAGTGGTATGGCACGAACAGCGCTCCCACCGAGGGAGGAACGGGAGCCAGCTCCCCGCCTCACCGACCAGTTCGTCGGCACGGGGACCTACGAGCGGCTCGAGTCCGCCGGGCAGATGGGCGCGCTGGGTCTGCGCGTGATCTCCCTCGCCGTCCGCCCGCCGTTCACCTGGTGGCGCGAGGCGGTGCTGCAGGCGTCGATCGCCGTCCGGCGCTCGATCGTCCCGCTGACGCTGTCGCACATGGCGTTCCTGTTCGGGTTCCTGATCATCCTCTTCGGGGAGATCCTCTCGATCATCGGCGTCTCCGAACGCGAGGCGACCGCCACCTTCCTCTTCTGGAGCCGCGAGATCGGCACCTGGATCACGTCGATGATCTTCGCCGGCATCGTCGGCGCCGCGATCACCGCCGACCTCGGCGCCCGCCGCATCCGCGAGGAGCTGGACGCCCTGGCCGTCCTCGGCGTCGACCAGGTCCGCTCGCTGGTCGTGCCGCGGGTCATCGCGTGCACGGTCATGACCCCGGTCCTCGTGCTCGTCTCGATCACGATGGTCAACGCCGTCAACTACATCGCCTACCCGCCGATGGTCGGCCCGTCGCCCGGCGTGGTCAAGGACGTCGTCGCGCAGGCCGTCCTGCCGCTGGACCTGCTGTTCCCCGTCCTCGTCAAGAACCTGCTCATCGGCTTCGTGATGGGCGTCGTCGCCTGCCACAAGGGCCTCACCTGCAAGCTCGGCACCGAAGGGGTCGGCCGCGCGGTCAACCAGACGGTCCTGATCTCGTTCTTCGCCTGCTGGATGATCAACAGCTTCTTCAACCTGACCTACCTGAGCCTCTACCCCGACGCCGCCGCGGTGCGCGGCTAGGAGCCCGGTCATGGCTGTCGGAACAACACCCACAGGCCGCGGGCTCGCGGATCGTCAGGGCCCGCAGCCCGGCGAGGACACGCCGCAGGTGGCGCCGCCCTCCGCGCGGAACGACGGCGCCTTCGTCGGCGGGATCCGTGAGCTCGGCGAGCTCATGATCATGATCGGCCAGGCGCTCCGCGCCCTCGTCTTCACCCCGCGGTACCTGTCCGAGATCCTGCGCTCGGCCTCGTCGATCATCCGCCGGACGTCGCTGCTCATGTTCGTCATGAACGGCTTCCTCGGGATGAGCATCGTCAACGCGGCGTACTTCTTCCTCCGCGGTATCGGCGCCAGCGACTTCCTCGGCACCATCAGCGGCTACGCCGTGCCGCGCATCCTCGCGGTCCTCATGTTCGGCTACGTCTTCACCGCGGCCGTCTGCTGCGCGATCGCGGCCGAGATCGGCGCGATGAAGATCAACCAGGAGGTCGACGCCTACGAGTCCACCGGCGTCGATCCGCTGCGCTACCTCGTCGGCACGCGGTTCATCGGCGTCCTGATCTTCCTGCCGCTCGGCGCGCTGCTCGCGCTGCTCGGCGAGCTCGCCGGCACCTACCTCAACTCGGTGATCGTGCTGAAGGGCATCGGTGGCGCGCAGCTCCTGGACCTCCACTGGAGCGTCCAGACGGTGAGCGACCAGCTCTACGCCTTCTTCACGATGGCGGCGATCGCGACCACGACCACGTTCGTCGCGTGCTTCTACGGACTCCGCACGCGCGGCGGCCCGGCAGCGGTCGGCGAGGCGGTCGCGCGCTCGCTCCTCGTGAACCTCGTGATCGTCCACGTCGTCGCCGCCGCGTTCGCCGTCCTCTACTACAGCGGCAATCTCGCCCTGCCGATCGGAGGCTGACCTCGATGTCACCCCGCATTCGACGTCGCCTGACCGGCGGCCTGGTCCTCCTCGTCCTGGTGGCCCTCGTCCTCGTGACCCGCTCGGGCGATTCCGACGGCCAGAAGGACAACGTCCTGGTCGCCACCGTCAAGGACGCCACGAACGTCGTGCCCGGCCAGTACATCCGCGCCGCCGGCCAGATCGTCGGCGAGGTCGGGACGATCACCCCGACCGAGAAGGGCCGCTCCGTCAAGGTCGAGCTCCGGTTCAAGAACGAGGTCTGGCCCGTCCGGCGCGGCGCCAAGCTCCAGCTCCGCTGGGGCGGCACCGTCTCCTACAACAACCGCTACCTGGCCTACACGCCGGGACCCGCAGGCGGCGCGGAGCTCCAGGCCGACGCGGGCTTCCCCGCGAAGGACATCACCGTCCCGGTCGAGTTCGACCAGCTCCTGGCGACCTTCGACAAGAAGACCCGCAAGAACGTCACGACCTTCGTGACGAACGCCGGCGGCGCGCTCAAGCCCGCGAGCGAGCCACTCCACGAGGCGCTGGAGGACACGCCGGCCGCGCTCGAGCAGACGAGCGCGCTGCTCCGCGACGTCGAGGGCAACCGTGCGCAGCTCGCGCAGCTGATCGACTCGGCCGACCGCGTCGTGGGCGCCGCCCGCGAGGCCAACCCCGACCTCCGCGCCCTCGTCACCGGCGGCGCACAGACCGTGAACCTGATCCGCGGCGACGCGAAGCAGGTCCAGGCGACCCTCGACAAGGTCCCGGGCACGCTCGACAAGATCCGCACGACGCTGCCGAAGGCGGACACGACGCTCGCCAAGGCCGACGACGTGACGCGCCGCCTGGATCCCGGCATCACCGAGCTCCGCGGGATCGCCAAGCCCCTGGACCGCACCCTCGGCACGCTCGCGGACGTCGCCCCGAAGGCCCGGCGCACGCTCGCGACGGTGGCCAAGGCGACCCCGGACGTCAACACGCTGCTCGCCAAGGCCACGTCCCTGGCCCCGACCATCACCGGCATCGGGCGGCAGGGCAACCCGCAGCTGAACTGCATCCGCCCCTACACGCCGGAGATCGTGTCCTTCCCATCGAACTGGGCGGACGTCTTCTCCTGGACGGACCACAAGGACAAGTACATCCGGGCCAACGTCCAGAACATCTTCCCGGCGGCGATCAACGCGTCGTCCTCGAGCTCGGGTGACCTGACGAAGCTGTTCCCGGGCCTGAAGTACGCCTTCCCGTTCCCGCCCGGCTACCTGGCCGACCAGCCCTGGTACCTGCCGGAGTGCCACATCACGAAGGACTCCTTCGACGCGTCCAAGGATCCGGAGGCAGGCCGATGAGGTCCACCAACACGCTCCGCTACGGCCTGATGGCGATCGCCGTCTGCGCCGTCGGCATGTTCCTCGTCACCCGCGGCGGCGACGACTCCTACGACCTGAAGATCAAGCTGGCCGACGCCAACGGCCTCCGGAACGGATCGCAGGTCGCGATCGGCGGCCTCGAGGCCGGCAAGGTCGAGCTCTCGGTCACCAAGGACCGCAAGAACGTCATCGCCGACGTCAAGCTCGACAGGAAGTACGGGCCGGTCGGCAAGGACGTCCGCGCGTCGATCGCCTCCGTCAACCTGCTCGGCCAGAAGCGCGTCGAACTCGACGTGGGCAACCGCAACGACCCGGCGCCCGACGGCTACGAGATCCCCGCCGGTCGCACCGAGGTCGCCACCGATCTCGACCAGGTCCTCGGGGTGCTCGACCCCGACACGCGCACCCGGCTGAAGGTCCTGATCAACGAGACCGGCGCCGCGTTCGCGGGCCGGAAGGCCGACGTCGACAACTTCGTCTTCGAGCTGCCCGAGTCGTTCGCCGCCGGCCGCAAGCTCGTCACCGCCCTCGCGAACGACAACCACACGCTCGCAGACCTCATCAAGAACTCCGACGGGTTCGTCGGCGAACTCGCCACCCAGCGCGAGAAGCTCGGCGACCTCGTCGACACCGCCGGCAAGACGGGCACCACGCTCGTGTCGCGGCGGGCACAACTGCGAGCGGGCCTCGCCAAGACGCCGGGAACGCTCGCGGAGCTGCGGACGTTCCTGGCGCGACTGGAGACCACCAGCGGGACCCTCGCGCCGGCCGCGAGGAAGATCACGGCGACCGCGCCGTCGCTCGTCGACACCCTCGGCCAGATCGAGCCCTTCCGCAAGGCCGCCCAGCCGACGTTCGCCCGCGCCGAGAAGGCCTCGCCGCCCCTGACGAAGCTCGCCACCCAGGTCACCCCGGTCGTCCGCCAGGCCACCCCGGTGCTCGGCCAGCTCTCGACCACGGCGACCGCGCTGAAGCCCGTCACCCGCACGCTGGACAAGAGCGCCAGCAACATCATCGGCACCGTCTACAACTGGGCGCACGCCGTCCAGTTCGGGGACGCCGCGTCGAAGATCTTCCGCGGCGAAGCGGCGATCTCGCCGGACATCCTCAACACGATCATCCGCCGCGCCGAGGGCACGGGTCCGAACGTGTCGGATCCGAACGACAACACCCCGCGGGCGCGCAGCAAGACCACGCCCACCAACCGGAGAGCCGCTCCGACGACCGCCCCGAGCGGTGGCGGCCGCGGCACGTCCGGGGGCGCCGGATCCGCGTCGCCGTCCACGCCGACGACGCCCGCGCCCCAGGATGGGCTGCTCGGCGGGCTCGTCGGCGGCCTGAACGGACTCCTCGGCGGGTCGCCCGCCGGGGGCAGGTCGCCCGACCCCGCGGACAAGGGCACCGTGCCCGGACTCCTCAACTCCCTGCTCGGAGGTCCCCGATGACGCGTCGATCCCTCGGTCGCCCGACACGTCGGCGCCGTCGTCGGCGCGAGCGCATCAGCCCGCAGCGCGCGATGCTGCAGGCGGGCCTCGTCCTCGGCCTGATCGCGCTCGTGATCGCCTTCGCCGTCACGGCCTACAACGGCGTGCCCGGCAAGACGTACCGGACCGCGTACGCGATCGTCCCGGCCACCGGCAACCTGATCAAGCACGACCAGGTGCGCATCGCCGGCGTCCGCGTCGGGCAGGTGACCGCGTCGACCATCGACCCCGACGGCCGCGCCCGTCTGAAGCTCCAGCTGAGCGGCGACACGAAGCTGCCCGAGGGCACCTCCGTCCTGGTCCGCGCCAACGGCCTGCTCGGTGCGCGCTTCGTCCAGCTCAACCCGGGCCGATCCAGCCGGATGCTGCCCGACGGCGCCGAGATCAAGGGCTCCGCGAACGCCCTCACCTACGGCGTGCCCGAGGCCATCGACACCTTCGACAAGCAGACGCGTGGCGCCATGGGGACGTCCGTCCGTGAGCTCGGCGCCGGGATGGTCGGCAACGGCAAGCGGCTGAACGAGACGATCGAGCGAGCCTCGGACATCAGCCAGCCGTTCCAGACGCTGGTGGCGACCGTCCTCGCTCCGCCCGGGGCGGCCGAGCGTCTCGTCCCCGCCCTCAACCGGCTGATGATCCCGTTCAACGCGTCCCGCGAGGGCTACACCGCGATGGTGCCCCCGGCGGACAAGACGCTCCAACCGTTCGTCGACCAACGCGCTGCCGTCCACGCGACGCTCGACGGCACCGCGCCCACGCTGGACGCCGTCAAGCAGGCGTCCTCCACGGGCCAGCGGCTCCTCGCATCGGTCGACCGCCTGTCGGGCGCCGCCAACCGCACGCTGCCCCGCGCACCGGGCGCGCTCCGCGCCACCACCGCGTTCTTCGAGGAGGCCCCGACGCCGCTGAACAAGACGTCGGACCTCCTCGAGCGGGTGCCCTCCGCGGTACCGGCCACCACGAAGATCACCGACAGCGTCAGGACCCTGCTCGACCCCCTCGACGAGGGCCTGAAGACCCTCGTCCCGATCTCGAACACGCTCGGCGACTACGGGTGCGACATCGAGAACTTCGGCGTCACGCTGCGCAGCATGACCGGGTACGGCGGAGACTCGATCGCCGTCGGAAAGGGCGAGCTCGGTGAGCCGGCCGGCGCGTTCCGGGTCCACGTCGTCGTGCCGTCCCCGACCGAGCTGCTGCAGATCAAGAACAACGAACCGGTCGGTCGTCGCGACGGCTACCCCGCGCCGTGCAAGTACGTCAGCACCGAATACCCCACGTTCCTCCCGCAGGACGGTACCCCCTGATGCGCAAGCTCCTCGAGCGGTACGACAAGCCCTTCATCGTCGGCGCGGTGACGCTCATCGCCGTCCTCCTGATCATCGGCGTCGCCTTCAGCGGGGCGCACAAGAAGCTGTTCCGTGCCAGCGGCCACGAGATCACCGCGATCTTCGAGAACGCGCAGCAGCTCCGCGCCGGCGATCCGGTGCGGGTCAACGGCGTCGACTCGGGAGAGGTCGCGCACATCAAGCTCCGCGACGACGCGCGCAGCGCCGTCGTCACGATGCGCGTGGAGGACAAGGCCGGCGAGGTCTACGCCAACGCTCGCGCGGACATCCAGTTCCGCTCCCTGCTCGGCGGATCCATGTACGTCTCCCTGAACCGCGGCACGGCGGACGCCGGCGAACTCGGCGCGAAGAGCATCGACCTCAAGCGCACGACGGCCCAGGTCGAGCTCGATGACGTCAGCACGATCGTGAAGGGCAGGACCAAGCGTGGACTCCGGAGCCTTCCGACGGAGCTCGGCAAGGCCTTCTCGGACCCGCGGGATCCGGCCCGCGGGATCCAGGAGCTCGCGAAGGTCGCTCCCGACGTCCGGCGGGGCGCACGCGCCCTCCGCGGCGTGGCCGAGGGCACGGACCTCCAGCGCCTGATCCGCAACACCGCCCGGACCGTCCGGGCGCTGGACACGAAGGACCAGGGCGTGCAGAACCTGATCTCGGGCACCGCAGCGACGCTGCAGACGATCGGGAACCGCAGCGCGGACCTCCGAGCGCTGTTCCGCGACACGCCGGCCGTCGCAGCGCGCGTCGATCAGACCATGGACCGCATCGTGCCGACGCTCGCGGGCGCCGACACCCTGCTCGACAAGCTCCACGACCCTGCGGTCGATGTCGCTCCGACGGTCCAGCACCTCCGACCCGCGGTGGTCAGTGCCGACACGACGCTGAACGCCGCCCGCCCCCTGCTGCGGTCCCTCCCGAGGGCGACCACCGCGCTCGCCGCCGCTGCGAAGGACGGCAAGCCGCTGCTGGACGAGCTCACGCCCAGCCTCGAGAGGCTCGACCAGAAGATCCTCCCCAACTTCGACAAGAAGGATCCGCAGACCGGCTACACGGTCGCCGAGATGTTCGGCGCCGGCGCCGGAGGACTCGCCGGAACCACGGCGCAACGCGACGCCAACGGGCACTTCATCCGCTTCGCCGCGTCGGTCGGCAGCAATCCGCTCTACGGACCCTGCCAGCTGTACTTCGGCGAACCGGAGCACAAGAGCGAGCTGCTGCAGTGCCAGGACCTGAGCAAGACCGTCAGCGACGTGCTCGGCCCCCTCGGGCTGACCGGCCCGAAGTCCGCGGCGAAGGGCAGGAACCGATGATCAATCCGCGCGAGCACCGCTCCGAACGCGTCAACCTCGCCCGCTTCAAGCTCGAGGCCAAGCGCGGGATCGGCCCGGGCATCACGGTCCTGATCGCCCTGCTGGCGACCGTCCTCATGGGCGCGTTCGTCATCTCCAAGGTCTCACGGACCCTCTTCAAGCCGACGCAGGAGATCCGGTTCGAGGTCAAGGACGCCACCGCCCTCGTTCCCGGCATCCACGAGGTCCGCTTCCGTGGGATCCCGGCCGGCACGGTGACGAAGGTCGAGAACGGCAAGACCCCGATCATCACGGTCAAGCTCCAGAAGAAGTACGGCGAGGTGTACCGCGACGCCAAGGCCGAGCTCCGGCCGATCACCGCGCTGCAGGACCTCAACCTGGACATCGTCGACCCCGGCCGGCCGGCCGCGGGCAAGGCGACGTACGACGAGCCGCTGCCGACCTCGCAGACCTCGACCGCAGTCCGCGTCGACCAGGTCCTGAACGCCTTCCGGCCCGACACGCGTGCGCAGCTGCGAAGCCTGATCGACAACCTCGGCAACGGGCTGGCCGACAACGGCACCCGCCTGCAGGAGGCCTTCGTCGAGCTCGCGCCGCTCCTCCGCGTCGCCGGCAACGCGACGGAGCAGTTGAGCCGCCGCGAAGACCTCACCAAGGGTCTCGTCCGCAACACCGCGCTGGTCACCGACGAGCTCGGCCGCCGCGACGGTCAACTGCGCACCCTGGTCAAGGACCTCGGGAGCACGGTCGCCTCGCTCCGCGACGGATCGGGCGACCTCGACGCCACGCTGCGCAGCCTGCCGCCGACGGTCACCTCCGTCGACTCGAGCTTCGCCGCCCTCCGCGCCGCGCTCGACGACGTCGACGGCGCCGTGAAGAGCCTGAACCCGGTCGCGGACGAGCTGCCCTCGTCGCTCTCCGACCTCAAGCGGGTGAGCGACTCCGCGCGCCCGGCCCTCGACGCCCTGAAGACCCCGGTGAGGAAGCTCGTACCGCTGACCGGCGTCCTGCCGAAGGCCAGCACGGACCTGCAGACCGCGGTGTCGCTGCTGCGCCCGCAGCTGCCGCCGGTCCTCGACAAGATCACGACCGACCTCGTCAACTGCGAGAAGGGCATCAACGGCTTCTTCCAGTGGGACGCGTCGATGACGAAGTTCGGCGACATCCACGGCCTGAGTCCCCGAGGCAACCTCTCGGTCGGCGCCTCCTCCAGCGGCCTGATCAAGGGCCCCGGGTACGGCCCGAACCCGAGCTGCGTGCCCGGCGGCCCCATCGGCGGTCGTCCCGTCCGCGAATCCGACAAGCGGTGAGCTGACCATGAAGAGCAACGCGAAGTACCCCGTCCAGCTCATGATCGTGCTCGCCGCGATCGTGGTCGCCGTCGGCGGCTCCGTCGGCTTCCTCTCGCTCGGCGGGGCGCTGCACACCGGCAAGAGCCAGACGATCCGAGCCCTCGTCCCGAGCGCCGCACTGCTCGCCCCCGGCGCGCGCGTCACGATGGCCGGCGCCGAGGTCGGCTCCGTGAAGGCCGTGGAGCGTCGGGGTTCCGCGGCGCTGGTCACGATGAACGTGACCGACGACCGGGTGCTCCCGGTCGCCGAGGACGCCCAGGTCGCGGTGCGCCAGCGCACTCCGATCGGCGAGAACTACATGGACCTCGTCCCCGGCCGGTCGCGCACGACGCTGAAGTCCAGTGCGGTGCTCCCGGTCGCCAGCGCCTCCGAGTACGTCGATGCCGACCAGGTCCTCTCGATGCTCCAGGGCAAGGCCAAGGAGCGCACGAGGAAGCTGTTCCAGGGCGTCGGCAGCGCCGTCGACGGCCGGGGCAAGCAGCTCAACGAGACGGTCTCGGGCGTGAGCGACACCTTCATCCCGACCACCAAGGTCGTCAAGACGCTCTACGACCAGCGCGCGACGCTCGCACGTCTCGTCGACCGACTCGGCTCCCTCAGCTCGCTGACCGCAGAGCGCGGCGCGAGCATCGAGCAGCTCGGCCGCGACGGCGCCGCCGCCTTCCAGGCCGTCGCGGACCGGGACGACCGGATCCGCGAGCTCGTGCAGACGTTGCCCGGGACCCTCGCCGCTGCGAAGCGGACCAGCGGCATCCTCGACACGACCAGCGAGAACGCGACCCCGCGGGTGAACAACCTCGCCGCGGCGGTCGACGAGGTCCGGCCGGCCGTCGATGCCCTGCGTCCGGCGACGCAGAACGGGCGGAGCCTGCTGCGTGAGCTGACGCCGACCGCACCGAAGCTCTCGCAGACGCTCGACCAGGTCAAGGCCGCCTCGACCCCGGTGACCGACGCGATCCCGGGCGTGCGGAAGCTCGTCTGTCAGATCAATCCGATGTTGAAGTACACGCAGCCGTACACGAAGGACTTCGCCGCGTTCATCATCGGGTTCGGCTCGTCGACCAACAGCTACGACAACGTCGCCCACGCGATCCGTCTGGCGCCGGTCTTCAGCGAGAACACGCTCGTGGGGCTCCCGCGAGAGACCGTCGAGTCGTTCCACAAGCTGCTGCGCTCGGGCGTGCTCAGCCAGACCGTCGGACCGATCGACTTCGACCCGTTCCCGAAGCCCAACCAGGTCGGCGCGAACACCTCGTACGACCGGGGCCAGAACACGATCCTCGGCCCGAAGGAGCTCCGCGAGAGCGGCTTCAAGTACCCGCGGATCACGCCGAGCTGCTGAGGGACCCGCGCCGGGGCCGGCGCCCGGTCGAGGACGAGCGGACGACGAGGGCCCGGTCGATGACCGGGCCCTCGTCGTTCCTGCGCACGTGCCGGCCTCTCGGGCTCCGGTTCAGTCCATCCCGAGCGGACCCTCGGGCGCGCCGGAGAGGAACTGCTTGAGGAACGGCTTGTCGGACGCGTAGATCTGGTCTGCCGGGCCGGACTCGAGGATCGTGCCGTCGTAGAGCACCGAGATGTGCTCGCTGACCTCCTTGATGAGCGGGAGGTTGTGCGTGATGACGACCATCGTCCCGCCGGTCAGCGCGTGCTGCTCGACGAGCAGCTCGGCCAGCAGCTTCGTGCGCACCGGGTCGAGGCCGGAGTCGGGCTCGTCGCAGAGGATGATCCGCGGATCGAGCACCATCGCGCGAGCCAGGCCGGCGCGCTTGCGCATGCCGCCCGAGAGCTCGTTCGGGTACCGCTTCGACGCGCTCTCGAGGCCGACGCTCTGCAGCCGGTCCATGACCAGCTCCTTGATCTGCGACTCGCTGAGGTCGGTGTGCTGCCGGAGCGGGAACGCGACGTTGTTGTAGACGTCCATGATGCTGAAGAGCGCACCGTCCTGGAACATCACGCCGATGTCCGTGCGCAGCGCGAGGAGCTCGGAGCGGCTCATGTTGCGCAGCGGCTTGCCGTGGATCACGACCTCGCCGGCGTCGGGGGCCAGGAGCCCGATGATGTGCTGGAGCAGCACGCTCTTGCCGGTGCCGGAGGGACCGAGGACCGTCGCGATGACGCCCTCGGGGATCTGGAGGTCGACCCCGCGGAGGATCGACGCGCGGCCGAAGGACTTGTGGACCCCCCGCGCCTCGATCGCCGCGATGTCGTTGTCGATCGCCGCGATCGAACGGCCGTCCGTCGTGGTCGATGCCCGCGGGGCACCCGACTGGTCGGTGAGCAGGCGCCGAAGCACCGGGTCGACCTCGAGGTACTGGCGGATCGGCCCGGAGAACGTCGCGAGGCCGGCCGAGAGGATCGTCGGCATGTGGAGCTCGCCGCGGGCGAACAGGCGCCCCTGCTCGGGGGTCAGCCCGATCTCGATGTCAGCGGGTCGACCGCCGTCACCGATCGAAGGATCGCCGTCGAGGTCGAGGAAGACGCGACCGTCCTCCCCGGCGACCCGGATCTCGACCGTCGCCCGGGCGTACCCGAGCCGGGGCACGACGGGCGAACCCGAGTCCATGACGCCACGGAGCGCCCGCTCGATGGTGGGGATGGCGGTCACGTCGATCTCTTCTGGCGCATGCCTGACGTCCACGGGTGGCGACTCCTCGCTCGCTGGACACGACTCGGGCGGCCCACCGGCCCGCGCCACGTCTCGTCCCGATCCGTGGCGTCGGTCACAGTGACCGCACAGTGGTCGCAGACTACACCATTCATAAAACCGAGCGTTAACTAATGGATGGGAGTCGTCGTGGGCCCTCTTCGCAGGCGTTGGCCGGTTTCCAGCAACGCGAGTCTCCACGGTCGGAACATTTTGCGAACGTGCGTTTCTTAGGTGCTAGGTTCGATCAGGAGTTCGCGCCCGCGCGCGGGCGTCGTCCCCGAGCACGGAACCGCATGAGCTACGTCATCACCCAGTCCTGCTGCAACGACGCGATCTGCGTCGCCGTCTGCCCGGTGGACTGCATCCACCCGACCCCCGACGAGCCGGGGTACGCGACGACCGACCAGCTCTACATCGACCCCACCCTCTGCGTCGACTGCAACGCCTGCGCCGAGGTCTGTCCCGTCTCCGCGATCCGACGCGAGCAGGAGCTCCCCGACGCGCTGCGGCCGTACGCCGGCATCAACGCCGGGTACTTCGCGGCGGCCCGGGCGTGAGCGCCGCGCTCCGGGTGGCCGTGGTCGGGGCGGGCCCCGCCGGCGCCTACGCCGCCGAGCGACTGGTCGAACGTCCGGGCGTCGAGGTCGAGCTGTTCGAACGGCTCCCCACACCCTGGGGGCTCGTCCGCGCGGGCGTCGCACCGGACCATCCCGAGACGAAGGACGTGACGCAGGCCTTCCAGTGGACCGCGTCGGACCGCGCCGTGCGCATGCACCTGAACGTCGAGGTCGGCCGGGACGTCTCCGCGGAGGACCTCGCCGCCCACCATCACGCGGTGATCTACACGGTCGGCGCGCCCACCGATCGCCGGCTCGGCATCCCGGGCGAGGACCTCCCGGGCAGCCACGCGTCGACGGCGCTGGTCGCCTGGTACAACGGCCACCCGGGGGCGCGCGACCTGGGCATCGACCTCTCGGGAACGCGCGCGGTCGTCGTCGGCAACGGCAACGTGGCGCTCGACGTCGCGCGGATCCTCACGCTCCCCGTCGAGGTCCTGCGCCGCACCGACATCGCCGACCACGCCCTCGACGTCCTCGGCGACAGCGCGGTCGAGGAGGTCGTCGTGCTCGGCCGTCGCGGGGCGGCGCAGGCCGCCTTCACCACCCCCGAGCTCCTGGCGCTGAGCCACCTGCCCGGCGTCGACGTCCGGGTCGACGCCGAACCCTCGGAGCTCGACGACGGGTCGCGGGCCACGACGCCCGGGCGGCCGCCGGACTACGCGGTGGGGCTGAAGCTCGACCTCCTCCGGGCGCTGTCGGTCCGCGAGCCCACCGGCGCGCCGCGGCGGATCGTGCTCCGGTTCCTGGCGTCCCCGGTCGAACTCGTCGGCGACACCGCCGTCGAGCGGCTCCGGATCGCGCGCAACGAGCTCGTGCAGGACGAGGACGGACGGGTCGGCGCGCAGCCCACGGACCGGATCGACGAGCTCGAGGCCGGCCTGGTGCTGCGCTCCATCGGCTACCGAGGCGAGGCCCTGCCGGGCGTCCCGTTCGATCCCACCGCCGGCCGGATCCCGAACGACCGCGGTGCCGTCGTCGACCCGGCGACCGGCAAGACGGTCCCGGGGCTCTTCACCGCGGGGTGGATCAAGCGCGGGCCGACCGGCGTCATCGGCACGAACAAGGTCTGCGCGCGGGAGACCGTCGATCGCCTGCTGGCGGACCACGCGGCCGGTCGACTGCCGGCTCCGCGCGGGGGCCGGCGGGAGCTCGACGAGCTGCTGCGCCGCCAGGTGCCCGAGGCCCTCGGACTGGACCACTGGCGCCGCCTCGACGAGCACGAGCGGCGGACCGGCGCACCGCAGGGCCGCCCGCGGGTGAAGGTCACCGAGGTCGACGAGATGCTCCGCGTGGCGCACGCCCCCGAGTCGGCGGCGTCCCGGTGAGCACCGCCACGCCGCCCATCGGCGACGCCGTCGGCGGGCCGCTCCACGGCGTTCGGATCCTGGAGGTCGGCGGGATCGGCCCGAACCCCTTCGCGGGCATGATGTTCGCCGACATGGGTGCCGACGTCCTGCGGCTGGACCGCCCGGGCGCGGAGGGTGCCCCCGGGCGCCGTTTCGACGTCCCGACGCGGGGGAGGGCCACCGTCGGCATCGACCTGCGCGATCCGGAGGGGCAGGACACTGTCCTCGGGTTGGCGGCGGAGGCCGACGCCCTGATCGAGGGATTCCGGCCGGGGGTCATGGAGCGGCTCGGTCTCGGCCCCGACGCGGTCCGGGAACGCAACCCCCGTCTGGTCTACGGCCGGATGACGGGCTACGGGCAGGACGGTCCACTCGCCCGCACGGCGGGACACGACATCAACTACATCTCGCTGACCGGGGCGCTCGGCTCCTTCGCACGCGAGGGCGAGCGACCCCTCGCGCCGATGAACGTCGTCGGCGACTACGGGGGCGGGGCGATGATGCTCGCGTTCGGTGTCGTCTGCGGCATCCTCGAGGCCCGCACGTCGGGCCACGGGCAGGTCGTCGACGCCGCGATGGTCGACGGCTCCGCGCTCCTGACCGCGATGATGCACGGCTTCCGCGCCGACGGCTCGTGGCACGACCGCGCCGGGACGAACCTCCTGGACTCCGGTGCGCACTTCTACGAGACCTACGAGACCGCGGACGGCCGCCACGTCGCCGTCGGCCCGCTCGAGCCGCAGTTCTACGTCCGGCTGCTCGAGGTCCTGGGCATCGACCCCGCCGACGCACCCCAGGACGACCGCTCCCGGTGGCCCGAGCTGAAGGCGCGCTTCGCCGCGGTCTTCCGCACGAGGACCCGGGACGAGTGGGTCGCACTGCTCGAGGGCGAGGACGCCTGCGCGACGGGCGTCCTGACGATGGCCGAAGCGCCGGGGCACCCACACCTGGAGTCCCGAGGAGTGTTCGTCGAGGTCGACGGCGTCCTGCAGCCCCAGGCCGCGCCCCGCTTCAGCCGGACGCCGGGGGCGGCCCGCCCCCGCCCACGAGACCTCGGTGCCGCACTCGCGGCCTGGGGCTCGGCGGGTGAACGGCTCCGTCGACCGCGGAGCTGAACCCCCGCGGAAGCGGATCGAGCGCTCCGCGACATAACGAACCGGTCGGTCACTAAAAGTCCTCCGATCGGCCCATATCTGATCTACTGTGGGCACGAGGGCGCTGTCGATCGTCGACGGCGAAGGCGGAACGACCGCTCACTTTGGTGGACAGGAGACGCGCGATGAACGTGACGATGCAACGACTTGCGGCCTGGTGTGGGCCGGTCGCGATGATCGGGTTCCTCATCGGCTGGGGAGCCCTCTGCGGCTTCATCCCGATGCCCTCCTCGAGCGAGTCCGCGCTCGAGGTCCAGCGGATGTACCTCGATCGCCAGACGCTGATCCAGGTCGGGCTGGTCGTGACGATGCTCGCCTCGGCCCTGATCGCCCCGCTGATCGCCGGCGTGTTCGTCCACCTGCGCCGCATCGAGGGCCAGAACGCGGTCCTCGCCTACACGCAGCTCGGGCTCGGCATGCTGCTGCCGATCCTCTTCATCATCCCGTGCTTCCTCCTGCAGGTCGCAGCGTTCCGCCCGGAGCGCGACGCGGACCTCGTGCAGGCGTTCAACGATGCGGGGATGCTCCCGTTCGTCGGCGGGTTCTACGCCACGCTGCTCCAGGTGATCGTCGTGGGCATCGCGATCCTGCGCGACCGCGAGCAGCAGATCTTCCCCCGGTGGGTCGGCTGGTTCAACCTCTGGGTCGCGCTGGCGATGATGCCCGACGTCCTCATCTTCTTCTTCAAGACGGGGCCGTTCTCGTGGCGCGGGATCGCGCCCTTCTACATCATCGTCGTGGCCTTCTGCGCCTGGTTCTTCATCATGGGCTGGGCCGTCCATCGCGCTGCCACCCGGCAGGCCGAAGAGGCCGCTCGCGCGGTCGCCCCGGACCGCGAGCACCAGCCCGAGCCCGAGCCCGTCCTCGCGTGAGCGCCCCTCCCGCTCGAGCCTCCAGAAAGCCTGATCGCATGTCGACGACGATCGATGAACGCCCCGCGGCCACCGCGCCCCCGGTGGTGCCCGACGCCCGCACCCACGTCCCCGGCGAGATCGGGATCTGGGTCTTCATCCTGCTCGACCTGGCGACGTTCGCCGCGCTCTTCGCGGCGTTCCTCCACGATCGCGGGGGTGACGCCGAGCTGTACGCGGCGTCGCAGGCGAAGCTCTCCCAGGACTTCGGCGCACTGAACACCCTGATCCTGCTGACGAGCTCCCTGCTCGTCGTCGCCGGCGTGCGGGGGATCAGGGCCGGTCGGCTGCGGGAGGCCCGGCTCGCGCTCTACGGCGCCGTCGCGTGCGCGCTGGCGTTCTGCGTCGTCAAGGTCTTCGAGTGGGGCGGCAAGTTCGCCGACGACATCACCCCCACGACGAACGGGTTCTGGGAGTACTACTTCGGACTCACCGGGATCCACCTCTTCCACCTGTTGATCGGCCTCGGCGTGCTCACGTTCATGCTGCGCCGGACCCGGAAGGCGCAGCTCACCGGAGCCGACGTCGCGAACGTCGAGACCGGGGCGTCGTTCTGGCACATGGTCGATCTGATCTGGATCGTCATCTTCCCCCTCCTCTACCTGGCGCACTGATGCACAGCTCCGACACGAAGCTCCTCACCCCGCGGATCCTGGTGGTCTGGGGCGTCCTCGTCCTGGCCACCGTGGTCTCCTGGTACCTCGGCACCGACCACGGGTTCTCCTCCAAGGACGGCCAGTCCGTCGCCACGAGCATCGTGCTCGTCGTCGCCTTCGTGAAGATCCGCTTCATCGGATCGGACTTCATGGAGCTCCGGCACGCACCGGCAGGCCTGCGCCGGGCGTTCGACGCGTGGGTCGTCGTCGTCTGCCTCACGCTCGTCGGCTTCTACCTCGGCGGGCAGTAGCTCGACCGCCGCGGTCGCCTCGCCGAGGTCGACCGCGCCGGTGCGCGCCCCATCCGGTCGCGCGCACCCCGACACCCATGACCACGAAGCACGCGCCCGAACAGGGGGCTCCTCCACGCGCGGGAACGGCCACGCTGCCGCGGTACCCGCGCGCGATGGTCGCGACCTCCTGCGCCCTGATCGGCATGATCATGGGCCTCACCGCCGGCGCGATCGCGCTCGTCCCGGACCTCGGCCGGGACCTCCGGGCGAGCCAGAGCGACGTCCAGTGGGTCACCGACGCCTTCCCGCTCCTCGTCGCCGCGCTGCTGCTGCCCGCCGGCGCGTTCCTCGACCGCCACGGGCGCCGGCGCGGCATGGTCATCGGCCTCGTGGTCCTGATCGTCGCGCTCGCGGGGACGAGCGTCGCGACCTCGGTCGACGGCGTGATCGCGTGCCGGGCGCTCGCGGGCGTCGGAGGCGCGCTGATCTTCCCCGGGACCCTCGCGACGATCACCGTCGCGCTCCCACCGGAACGGCGCACCACGGCCATCGGGTTCTGGGCCGCGAGCACGGTCGTCGGCGGCACGGTCGGCCTCGTCGTCTGCGCCGTCGGGGTCGAGCTCGTCTCGTGGCGCGCGCCGTTCGCGGTCTTCTGCGGCATCGCGATCCTGCTGCTCCTGCTGACGCTCGCGACGGTCCCCGAGTCCCGGGCGGACGAGGACGTACCGGCCGACCGGGTCGGGGCGTGGACGTCGATCGTCGCGGTCGGCGGGCTCGTCCTGGCGGTCACCGAGGGCCCGGTGCACGGCTGGCTCTCGGCGACCACGGTCGTCCCGGCCCTGATCGGCGCGACGATGCTCGTCGTCTTCGTGGCGTGGGAGCTCCGGGTCTCCCACCCGCTGCTGGACGTCCGGTTGTTCGCCGAGGGGCGCTTCGGGGCGGCGACCACCGCCCTGTTCGTCCTGTTCTTCGCGCACTTCGCGCTGTTCTTCCTGGCGTTCCAGTACCAGGGGTACGTCCTGGGCCGCTCGACGCTCGAGTGCACCCTCGGAGCGCTTCCGCCGCTGGGGGCCTTCGCCTTCACCCCGCTGGGGCCGGTCCTCGCCGCCCGCTTCGGGCGACGACGGCTGGTGACCGGTGCGATGGCGATCAGCGTCGCCGGCGCGGTCCTCGCCGCGGGCATGGGTGCCGCGGGCACCGCGACCTACTGGACGTTCGCCGCCGGAGCGGCGCTCGTCTGGCTCGGCATGGCCCTGGCGATGTCGACGCCCACCGAGATGATCATCGAGGCGGTGCCGCCGGAGAAGCACGGCGTGGCCAGCGCGGTCAACGACCTGGCTCGCGAACTCGCCGCAGCGGTCGGCATCGCGGTCGCGGGCTCGGCCTTCAACACCGGCTACCGCAGCTCCGTCGACGACCATGTGGCAGAGGTCCCCGGGGGCCTCGGGCGGACGGTCCTCGAGTCGCCGGCCGCCGCGCTGGCGGCCCTCGAGCGGCGTCCCGACGGCGCGGCCTCCGTCGCGGTGGTCCACGACGGCGTGCTCGCGGGCTGGACGTGGTCGCTGGTGATCATGGCCGGCGTGCTCTTGGTCGGTGTCGTGGTGGTCCGGGCCCGGTGCCCGGCGGGCGGCACGACGGCGCTTCCGCGGGACCTGGTCGACGCCCGATGAACGCGATGCGTCGGCGAACGGGGTCCACCCGGTCGCCCTCGGGAGCGAGGCACGCAGGTCAGCGCTGCGCCCGAGATCCGTGGGCGACCGAGCGGGACGAGCCGTCGGTCGACCAGGTGCCCGAGCACCGGGCGCAGACACGTCCGTCGGCGCTCAGGATCTCCGCCTCGATGAACGCCAGCTGGCGGCCGCGCCTGGAGACCTCGGCCGAGCAGCGCAACGGCGGGAACGCCGGGCGGTGGTAGTTGATCGTGAGCGTGGCGGTCGCGGGCAGGGCATCCGGCGTCGAGCTCGACATCGCGGTCAGCCCCATGACGTGATCGGCGATCGCCCCGACCAGCCCACCGTGCAGCGCCCCGTTCGGGTTCGTCGCCCACGGCGAGCGCTCCATCACGAGTTCGACCCGGCCGGGCAGGAACGAGGTGCATCGGGCGTGCAGCGCGTGGGACGTCGTCAGCGCGTTCGCCCACTCCAACCACTCCTCCTCGCTCCCGCCGAACGGTGCTGCGGCCTGCGGTGTGCGATCCGTCATCTGGGCTCCTGGGGCATCGGGGGGTGGGCGCCGCCCCGCGGCGTGCCCGTAGGAATAGCAAACGTCCGTTCACGAACGTGAGTCCGGCTTCACCGGCGCGGCCGTGACACGGCGGCTGTTCCTCGCTTCGGTAGGGGGAAGTGGGAGACTGCTGCTCGGTGGTCACACGGTGCCGGTGCGCGACGCTATTGTGAACGTACGGTTCTTCCGTGCGGGGCGGTGTGCCTTTCGCGGGAGCGGTCACGAGGAGCGAGCATGGCGACGACGGCGAAGACGACGACGGGTCCTGGGGGCGACGCGGAGGACCGCATCGTGGTGCGCTGTCCCGCCGACGGCCACCTCGTCGGCGAGGTCCCCGTGCAGACGACCGACGAGGTCCGTGCGATCGCCGACCGGCTGCGCGCCGCGCAGCCCGCGTGGGAGGCCCTCGGGTTCGCGGGCCGGGCTCGCTGGCTCGGGCTGTGGCGCGACTGGTTCCTCGACAACGGCGAGCGCCTTGCGGGGATCGTGCAGGAGGAGACCGGCAAGTCGTGGAACGACGCGGGCGTCGAGGCTCCTACGGCGGTCGAGGTCATCAACTACTACGCCGAGCACGGCGAGGCGTTCCTGCGCACCGAGCACCCGAAGCCGCACACGAAGGCGATGGCGATCAAGCAGCTGTCGCTCGAGTACAGCCCGCACCGCCTCGTCGGGGTGATCTCCCCGTGGAACGCCCCCGTGGGCGTCCCGGCGTTCGACGTCCCCGGCGCGCTGATGGCCGGGTCCGCCGTGCTCACGAAGTCGTCCGAGTGGACGCCCCTCGCCTGGGAGGAGGTCGTCCGCGGGTGGAACGAGGACCTCGGCGCACCGGCGGTCCTCGGCTCGGTGACCGGCGCCGGGGAGACCGGCGCGGCGGTCGTGGACGTCGTGGACTTCCTCCAGTTCACCGGCTCGGCCCACACCGGCCGCCGGATCGCGGCGCGGTGCGGCGAGCGCCTGATCCCCTGCAGCCTGGAGCTCGGCGGCAAGGACGCGATGATCGTCCTCGCCGACGCGGACCTCGAGCGCGCCGCCAGCGGTGCGGTCTGGGGAGGCTTCTTCAACGCCGGCCAGATCTGCGTGTCGGTCGAGCGCCTCTACGTCGAGGACGCCGTGCACGACGCGTTCGTCGCCCTCGTGACCGAGAAGGTCGCCGCCCTGCGCGTCGGCATGGAGACGGGGCAGGACATCGCGTACGACTACGGGGCGATGGCCAACGAGGCGCAGATCGACATCGTCGACCGGCACGTCGCCGACGCGCGGGACAAGGGCGCCCGCGTCCTCGCCGGTGGAGCGCGACGTCCCGGCCAGGGGCTCTTCTACGAGCCGACGGTGCTCGTCGACGTCGACCACGGGATGGACTGCATGCGCGAGGAGACGTTCGGGCCGACGCTGCCGATCATGCGCGTCGCCGACGAGGCCGAGGCGATCGCCCGGGCCAACGACTCGGAGTACGGCCTCTCGGCGTCGGTGTGGACGACGGACCGCGCACGCGGCGAACGCGTCGCCTCCGCACTGAACGCCGGCGGGGTCAACATCAACGACATGTACATCAACATGTTCCAGATGCCTCTCCCGCAGGGCGGCTGGGGCGCCTCGGGCATCGGGGGCCGACTCGGTGGTGCGGCGGGGATCCGCAAGTTCTGCCGCGAGCGCGCCGTCGTCCGCGCCCGCGTCGCACCGAAGACCGAGATCCAGTGGTACCCCGCCTCGAACCGCAGCGCCGGGATCCAAGGTCGCGCGACCCGCTTCCTCGGCGCCCGGGACTGGCGCCGGAAGCTCGGCCTGAAGCCGCGCCCGTGAGCGTCACCGAGAGCACGCTCGCGCGGACGATCCGCGACCGTGTCGCGACCCCGCTGCAGGACGACCGATCGATCGACCTGCACGCCGAGCTCGACCGCGTCCTCGCGGACGTCGGGTTCGCCGCCGCGGACGCCGGCGGAGCGGTCGAGTTCACCGGCCGCGACCCGATCGCCGCCAGCCGGCTCGCCCTGGCGTCGGCCGCCGGGCTGGGCCTCGTCGCGAAGTCCGTCGCGGTCGCCCGGCTGTGGCGCACGCGCGGCGGCGACGGGCAGGACCTCGCGATCGACCTGCGCTCCGCGCCCCGCAGGCTCTGCCCCTTCTACGAGGGCAGGTGGGAACGGATGAACGGCTACCCGGCCGGCTCCGACTTCGACCTCGCCACCGCGCTGCACTTCACCTCGCTCTATCGCTGCGCCGACGGCGGATGGGTCCTGCCGCAGGCGCAGTACCCGAAGCTCCGCCGCCGCGCGCTGAAGCTCCTCGGCGTCCCCGACGACCGCGACGCCGTCGCCGGCGCGATCGGGCGCTGGAACGCCGCCGACCTCGAGCGGGCCGGGGCAGAGGCGGGCGTCGTCATGCCGCTCGTCCGCAGTCCCGAGGCGTTCCTCGCGGAGGAGCAGTTCACCGGCCACCTCGCCGACCTGCCGTTGATCGAGCTGGAGCGCACCGGCGACGCCGACCCGGTCCCCCTGCCGTCCGGCCCCGAGCAGCCGTTCTCGGGGATCCGGGCGCTCGGCATGGGCCACGTGATCGCCGGCGGCGGCATCGGCCGGACGCTCGCGCTGCACGGCGCCGACGTGCTGAACGTCTGGCGCCCGCTGGAGTACGAGAGCCCCGGCGCGTACCACTCGGCCCAGTTCGGGGTGCGGTCGACGACGCTCTCCACGAAGCACGACACGGGCCGCGACGCCCTGGAGCGCCTCGCGTCGCGCGCCGACGTCTTCTACGCCAACCGTCGACCCGCGATGCTCGAGAAGGTCGGGTTCACCGCCGAGCAGCTCGCGGAGCGGCACCCCGGGATCGTCCACGCGAGCGTCAGCGTCCACGGGCGCACGGGCCCATGGGCCGACCGCCCGGGGTTCGACCAGACCGCCGGGGCCGTCTCCGGCATCTTCGACGTCGAGGGCCGGGACGGCGTCCCCGCGATCCCGCTGATCACGGTCGTCAACGACTGGATCGTGCCGTGGTTGGCGACGGTGGGCATCGTCTCCGCGCTCGAGCGCCGCGCCGTCGAGGGAGGGTCGTGGCGGGTCCACGTCTCGCTCACGCGCGTCGCGCTCTGGATCCTCGGCCTGGGCGTCTTCGACCGCGACTACGTGGCCGAGACCGCCGGCGTCGGCGACGAGCACGCCTACCTCCCACCCGAGCTCCTGCACCACGACGGGCCGATGGGCCGGTACCAGGGCGTGACCGACCAGGTCCGCATGTCCCGCACCCCCGGCCACCACCGCCACGGCCTGCTGCCGATGGGCTCGGCCCCGCCGCGCTGGCTCGACGACCCGGAGTCCCCATGAGCACCCGCCCGATCATCATCGCCAACTGCTCCGGCTACTCCGGCGACCGGCGCTCCGCCCTCCGCGAGGCACTCGACGGCGGTCCCGTCGACGTCATCGTCGGCGACTACCTCGCGGAGATCACGCTCGCGGGGATGGCGGCGCGTCGCGTGCGCGGCCGCGGCGAGGGGTACAGCACGGAGCTGCTCGAGCAGCTGACCGGGTGCCTCGACGAGCTCGTCGAGCGCGGGGTCAAGCTCGTCGTCAACGCGGGCGGCTTCGACCCGGCAGGGCTGGCCGAACGACTGCGCGAGCTCCATTCGGGCGCCCGCCCGCTGCGGGTCGCGCACCTCGAGGGCGACGACCTCACCGGCCGGCTCGACGACCTGCAGGCCCGCGGTCACGAGCTGCCGAGCATGGACACGGGGCGGCCGTTCTCGTCCTGGGGCCACGACGCCCTGAGCGCCAACGCGTACCTCGGTGCGTGGGGGATAGCCGACGCACTGGCCGGCGGCGCGGACGTCGTGATCTGCCCGCGGGTGACCGACGCGTCCCTGGTCGCCGGGCCCGCCGCCTGGTGGCACGACTGGGCGACGGAGGACTGGGATCGCCTCGCGGGAGCGATCGTGGCCGGCCACGTCATCGAGTGCGGGCCGCAGGCCTGCGGCGGCAACTTCTCCGGGTTCACGCACGTCCCGGGGATGGTCCACCCGGGGTTCCCGATCGCCGAGATCGAGGCCGACGGCACCGCGGTCATCACGAAGCACCCGGGCACCGGCGGCGCGGTGACCACCGACACCGTGAGCGCACAGCTGCTCTACGAGATCCAGGGCCCGATCTACCTGAACCCCGACGTCACGGTCGACCTCCGCGACGTCGAGCTGACGACGGTCGGCGCCGACCGCGTCCGCGTCGCGGGGGCGCGGGGCACGCCGCCGCCGGCGACCACGAAGGTCGCGATCACGGCGATCATCGGCTGGGAGAACGCGTTCTCCGGCTACCTCTGCGGCCTCGACATCGACGCGAAGGCGGCGCTCGTCGAGGCCCAGGCCCGCGACGTCCTGGCCGGCAGCCCGGTCGAGCTCGCGCGGGTCGACCGGATCGGCTCGGCGGAGGAGGATCCGTCGTCGATCGAGGCCGCGACCGTCGGCCTGCGCTTCGTCGGCCGCGCCGCGACCGCCGATCCGCTCAAGCCAGGAGCGTTCTTCCACCGGGTCCACGGCACGATCCTGTCGAGCATCCCCGGCTTCCACGCCGACGGCTCGTCAGGCCGGGCGACCAGGCCGAGCCCGCTGATCGAGTACTGGCCGGCGCTCGTCCCGGTCGCCGAGCTCGAGCCCGTCGTGGTCCACGACGGCGGGGAGCGCATGCCGGTGCGGACCGTCCCGACCGCGACGCCCCCGGTCGTCGCCGACGACGAGGGGCCTGCCGCCGACGCGGCCGATCCGGGACCGCTGACGCGCGTACCGCTCGGCGCGCTCGTGCACGCCCGGGCGGGGGACAAGGGCGGCAACTCGAACCTCGGCTTCTGGACCGGCCCCGAGGCGTGGGAGTGGCTGCGCGGTTTCCTCACCGCGGACCGACTCCGCGAGCTCTACCCCGAGGCCGCCGGCCTGCTGCTGACCCGCCACGAGCTCCCGCACCTGCGCGCGGTGCACTTCGTCGTCCACGGGAACCTCGGGACGGGGTGCTCCAGCAACGGCCGCCTCGACGCCCTCGGGAAGTCCGTGGCGGAGTACGTGCGAGCCCGGCACGTCGACGCGCCGGAGGCCCTGATCGGCTCGCACCTCCGCGGAGCCGAGGTCGCGGGCCCGGCGATCTGACGGCGGTCGGGCCGGGACGGACCGGGGCCGCTCAGGCCCCGGCGGCCGCGAGCAGCTCGTCGCGGTCGGTGAGCTTCCGGCGCGGTCGACCCTCGTCCGCGCCCGCCCGGGTCTCCGCGGCGTCGATCGCGCGCCAGCCGCCGGTGTCGACGATCCGTGCACCCCCCTGCTCGAGCCGCTCGCGGACCGCGTCGGCGTCGAGCACACCCTCGTGGTCGAGCTGCCCGGCGAGCGCATCCTCGATCACGAGCGTCGCCGTGTCGTAGGCGCAGAGCTTGTTCGTGCCGATCACCCCACTCGGCCCGCGCTTGATCCAGCCGCTGACGTACGTGCGGGCTGCGGCCTCCGGATCCCCGGTCACGCGCCCGGCCATGTTCGGGATCAGCGAGCGTCGCTCGTCGAACGGCACGCCCGGCACGGGACGTCCGCGGAAGCCGATCGCGCTCATCACCAGCGAGGCGTCGAGCTCCTCCGTCGCGTCCGTCGGTCGGGCGAGGATCGCCCGGTGCTTCCCGCGGTGGAGCTCGTTCCGCGCCAGGCGCAGCCCGCGGACACGACCGTCCTCGCCGAGGATCTCCACGGGGGAGACGAGGAAGCGCAGCACGATCCGCCGCTCGGCCTCGGTCGGCGCCGCGCGGGCCACGCCGCGAAGCACCTTCATGTTGCGCACGGCGCGATGCCCTGGCTGCGTCGTGTTGAACGATGGGTCGATCGCGAGCTCGTCCCGCGGCATCGTCACCCCGAAGCGGCTCGTGAGCGCCTTGAGCTCCGGAGTCGTGAAGGCGGCGTGCTCCGCGCCCCGCCGGCCGAGCACCACGACCTCGCGGATCCGGCTCTCCGACAGCGCCTCGAGGGCGTGGTCGGCGATGTCGGTGCCGGAGAGCTCGTCGGGCGGCAGGAGCAGCATCCGCGCGCAGTCGAGCGCGACGTTGCCGTTGCCGACGATCACGGCGCGATCCCCCGAGAGGTCGAAGGTGCGGTCGCGGAACGCGGGGTCGCCGTTGTACCAGGAGACGAAGTCGGTGGCCGGGTGGCAGCCGGCGAGATTCTCGCCGGGGAGGCCGAGGCTGCGAGCGTCGGGGCATCCGGTGGCGTAGACCACGGCGTGGTACCAGCGCTGGAGGTCGGCGTGCTCGACGTCGCGGCCGACCTCGACGCCCCCGAGGAACCGGCAGCGCCCGGAATCCAGCACCGCCTCGAACCGCCGCGCGACGGTCTTGATCCGCGGGTGGTCCGGTGCGACGCCGCCGCGGACGAGACCCCACGGCGTCGCCTGGCGGTCGATGAGGTCGACGTCGAACGACGCGGCCTCCTCGTCCAGGAGCCGTGCGGCGAGGAAGGCGCCGGAAGGGCCGGAGCCCACGATTGCCACGCGACGTCGTCCCGCATCCATGCGTGCAGTCTACATCGACGAACCGATCGGTAACTATTTTGCCGTGATGAGGAGCGATGTCGCCGTCAATTGCCTGTTTTGAAAGGAGAACGTCCTGACACGGCGGGCCGTCATGGCGATACTCTGAAGTGAACGATCGTGAAGCAAGAGTGTGCTTCCGGCCCGCATCACGACCCCGGAGGAGCCCGCGGCATGTCCTACGTCATCACCGCACCGTGCATCAACACGCGCGACGCGTCGTGTGTCGAGGTGTGTCCCGTCGACTGCATCCATCCGGCTCCGGGTGAGCCGGGACACGAGACCGCCGAGCAGCTCTTCATCGATCCGGAGGAGTGCATCGGCTGCGACGCGTGCGTCGAGGTCTGTCCCGTCGGGGCGCCGTGGCCGATCGAGGACGTCCCGGCCGAGCACCGGGACTTCGTGGGGATCGCCGAGGCGTACTACGCCGCCGCCGCAGCGGACGGCGGTGCGGGAGTCTCCGCGGCGGGGGTGGCGGCGAGTCCCGCCAGCACGAAGCGGGCGACGTAGTCGGGCAGGTCCTGCACGCCGACGGACTCCCGCGGCCAGTGCGCGAACGAGTTCAGCAGACCGAGTGCCGCGTGGGCCGCTGCGCGATGCTCGGCGCCGCCACACGTCGGCAGGACGTCGGCGATGGCCCGGGTCCAGCGCTCGAGGTACGCCTCCGTGCGCCGGAGGATGCGCCGGCGGGTGTCCGGATCGAGCGAGTGGTCCTCGCGGGTCCAGATGCTGGTGAGCTCCCGCTCGGCGAGCACGAACGTCGCGTGGGCGCGGACCATCCCGGCGAGTCGCGACTGGGCGTCGGGGCCCGATGTGACGGTCGCTGCGAGCAGGCCGTCCAGTGCCTCGTCGAACAGTGTGGCGAGGATCTCGTCCTTGCCCGCGAAGTGCCGGTAGATCGCGGGGCCGGTCACGCCCGCCCGTGTTCCGATGTCGTCCACGCGCACCGTGGAGAAGCCACGGGCATGGAAGAGCTCGGCGGCGGCCCGGAGGATTGCGCGGTCGGTCTCCACGACGCCGATCCTACTCGCTCCGGCGACGTCGTCGGGACGATCGTTCACTATTCGTTGCCTTGATTTTGCTCCTGCCGAAAGCATCTTCCGCGTCGAAGCAGACCGATCGTTCACTCTTGATAGGTTCGCGGCACCTGCCGGGCGTACCCGGCCGACCAGCGCCGTCCCGGCGCGACGACGGAGGAGTGGCGATGAGGACGAAGCGGGTGGTCGTGGAGCGGCCGGCGGACGGGGTCGCGTCGGTGGTCCTCGACCGCCCCGACCGCCTGAACGCGTTGGACCAGGACGGGTTCGACGACCTGACCGAGGCGTTCGCGACCGTCGGTGCGGATCCGTCCGTGCGCGCGGTCGTGGTGACCGGTACGGGCCGCGCGTTCTGCGCCGGCGCGGACATCTCGGGTGCCGGGGGACTCGCCGACGAGGACGCCGCCCGGCGATGGATGGAGCGCACGCACCGTGGACCGTTGGCGTTGCACCACCTGCCGCAACCGACGATCGCCGCGGTGGTCGGCCCCGCCGCCGGCGCCGGCCTCGGCCTGGCGCTCCTGTGCGACATCCGCCTCGGAGACCCCACCGCGTCGTTCTCGGCGCCGTTCGGTCGGATGGGCCTCGTTCCGGACTTCGGCGTCTCGACGACGCTGCCCGCCGTCGTCGGCTCGTCCCTGGCGACCGAGGCGCTGCTCACCGGCAGGAAGATCGGCGCCGAGGAGGCCGTCGCGGCCGGGATCCTCTCGCGGATCACCGACGACGTCCGCGCGGAGGCCGAGACCATCGCGGCCAGGATCGCCGCGCTCCCGGGCGACACCGCCGCGGTCACCAAGCGGCACCTCCGCGACTGCGCCGCCCACCCCGTCGACCACGTCCTGCGCCGGCTGGAGCCCGACGCGCAGGCGCGCGCCCTCGCGCACCCCGAGTTCGCCGCACGGGCCAGGGCCTGGTTCGCGGCGAAGGGCGGGGCGAAGCGGTGACCGCCCTCGAGGACGAGCGCCGGACGGGGAGCCCGTCGGCCGCTCCGCCCGGCGGACGTCGTCGCGACGGACGTCGCCGGAGCGGCGCTGGCGCCGGACGTCCGGTGTCGTGTCGGGACGTCGATCGCCGAGACCCTCGCGGCCCTGCACGCCGTCGACGTCGACGCGGTGGGTCTCGGGGAGCTCGGGCGCCGCGACGGGTACGCCACCCGGCAGCTTCGCCGCTGGCAGCGTCAGTGGGAGGACTCGCGGACGCGGGAGGTCCCCGCCCTGGACCGCACCCACGACCGTCTGGTGCGGCACACGCCGGAGCAGCGCTCCGTGGCGATCGTCCACGGCGACTACAAGCTCGAGAACGTGCTGCTCGATGCCACCGGCGGCATCACCGCGGGCCTCGGGCCGTGACCTCGACGACCTGCCGTTCTTCCGGGCGCTCTCGGCGTGGAAGCTGGCGGTCATCTACGCCGGGGTCGTGGCCCGGTTCCGGGCGGGGCCGGAGGACGCCAACGCCGACCCCGACCTCTTCGAGCCCGTGATCGACGCGCTGGCGGCCGAGGCCGACGAGCTCTCCGCGTCGCTCGCATGACCGCCGGGAGCAGCGCCCGTCAGCGGACGGTGAGCCCGCCGTCGACCACGAGCGTCGCGCCGGTGACGTAGGAGGCGGCGTCGCTCGCGAGGAACACGACTGCACCCGCGAGCTCGTCGGGATCGCCGAGCCGGCCCGCGAGCGAGCGGTCCGCCTGGGCCTGCAGGTACGCGCTCGGCAGACCGTCGGTCATCTCGGTGAGGAAGTAGCCCGGCGCGATCGTGTTGACGCGGATCCCGCGCCGCGGCGTCCACTGCTGGGCCAGGTCGCGGGTGAGTCCCGTCAGCGCGGACTTGCTCGCCGTGTACGCGGCCTGGGGGAGGCCGGCGGTCGTCAGCGCCAGGACGCTCGCGACGTTGATGATGCTGGAGCCCGGCTCCATCGACGCCGCGGCCGCCTGCGCCGCGAAGAACGCCCCGTCGACGTTGACGGACATCACCCTGCGGAACTCCTCGGGTCGTTCTCGGAGGGCGGGGACGGCCGAGCCGATCCCCGCGTTGTTCACGAGCACGTCGACGCGTCCGAGACCCTGGACGGCCCGGTCGACCATGCGGTCGCACGCATCGGGGTCGGTGACGTCCGTCTCGACCGCGAGCACGCGACGTCCGCGTCGCTCGATGTCCGCGCGGACGCCGTCGAGGAGGGCGACGCGCCGGGCGGCCAGGACGACGTCCGCACCGGCTCCCGCCAGCGCGTGGGCGATGGCGACCCCGAGCCCGGAGGAGGCCCCGGTGACGATGGCGACCTTGCCGGCGAGGGAGAAGCGCTCGGTGCTCATGCCGGGGACGCCGCGCGGCGGCGGGTCTCGGTCGCCTCGCGCTCGCGCTGCCGCGCGCGGACGGCGCGCCGGGCGATCGACCAGCGGTGGGTCTCGTTGCTCCCGTCGTAGATCCGGAAGGGCCGGACCTCGTCGATGAGGCGTCCCAGCGGATCGACGAGAATCCCTTCGCTGCCACTGAGCTGGACCGCGGAGTCGACGATGCGGTTCACGGCCTCGGAGACGTGGACCTTCGCGACCGACGACGCGCGCTGCCCGTCTCGGTCGCCGGCGTCCAGGATCGCGGCGGTCCGAGCGATCGTCGCCCGGCTCGTCTCGATGTCGATCACGGCGTCGGCGATCAGGCGCTGTGCGAGCCCCAGATCGGCGAGCCGGCTGCCGAAGACCTCCCGGGTCTCGGCGCGGTCCAGGGCGATCTCGAGCGCGCGGCGTGCGCACCCGAGCCACCGCATGCAGTGCGTGAGCCGGGCCGGCGCCAGCCGGACCTGTGCGTACTTGAACCCCTCGTGCGGCGCACCGAGCACCTGGTCGGCCGGGACGTGCACGCCATCGAGGCGGATCCGGGCGTGGCCGCCCGGCGAGATCCGGTCGATCGTGTCGAGGGCCCCGACCGTCTCGTAGCCGGGGGTGTCGGCGTCGACGAGGAACATCGTCGCGCCGTGGGTCGTCTTCGCCATCACGATCGCGAACGCCGCGCCGGCGCCGCCCGTGATGAACCACTTCTCGCCGTCGATCCGCCAGCCGTCGCCGTCGGGCTCCGCGACCGTCGTGAGCATCGACGGATCGGACCCGGCGCCGGGAGCGCGCTCGGTCATCGCGAAGCACGATCGGACGTCCCCGGCCGCGAGCGGGGCGAGGAACCGGTCGGCCTGCTCCGGCGTGGCGATCCGCTCGAGCATCGCCATGTTGCCCTCGTCGGGGGCGGCGCAGTTCATCGCGAGCGGCCCGAGCAGGCTGCGCCCCGCCTCCTCGAGAACGACGGACTGGCCACGGACGTCGAGCCCGAGACCACCGAACTCCTCGGCGACGTGCGGGGCGAAGAGGCCCGCGGCGCGCGCCGCGTCCTGCAGGTCGGCGCGCAGGCCGTCGTCCGGCCCGTGGCCGCGCACCCGGTCGCGGGCCTCCATCGGGATGACGACGTCGTCGATGAACGCGCGAGTGCGGTCGCGGAGGTCGAGGAGCTGATCGGAGAGCGTGAAGTCCATGGGGCGATCGGGGTCGGGGACGGAGAGTGGGTGACGCAGCACGCGGTGCGTCCCGCGGGGAGCGCCGGGTGACGACCGGCGTCCGGGCGTCCGGGCGTCCGGTGTCGCGTCAGGCGACGTCGCGGTACATCGCGACGAAGCGCGCGACGGCCTCGACGCGGTTGCTCGCGCCGAGCTTCCGCACGAGACGACCGACGTGGTCCTTCACCGTGTCGGTCGACATGAACAGCTCCTGCCCGATCTCGGGGTTGGAGCGTCCGGCGGACATCAGGATCGCGATCTCGCGCTCGCGGTCGGTCAGGAAGTCGGTGGCCGAGCGCGATGCGTCACCGTGGCCGACGTCGACGAAGAGGGCGACGCGTCCCGGGGTGCTGAGGGCCGTGATCGGTGCGCCGGTGGCCTCGTGCATGAGGGCGTTGGCCGATGCAGTCAGGTGCTGGAGCTCGCGCGAGAGGTCGGAGAGCCGCGTCCGCAGCACGATGTGCTCGAGCGCGCTGGTCAGGACATGGGTGAACAGCGCGATCGTCGCCCGCTCGTCCTCTCCGACCTCTCCCTCGGCCCGGTCGACGACGAGGAGGGCCACGACCCGGGACTCCGGGAGGATCGGCATGACGACGAACTCGTCGAGCAGCAGGAGTCGTCGCAGATCGCTGCCCTTCGACTGCCGGACCGCCCGGTCGGCCTCGGCCGCGCGGATCAGCTCGGCCTCGGCGCTCTCGGGGCCGAGGCGGATCTGCCGGTCGGTCGCCGGACCCATGAGGTCACGCGCCGTCGCGTCGACGAGCCGCAGCACGGCGGGGTCGACCGACAGCAGCCCACGTTCGACGCAGAGCACGGCCGCACGGTCGAAGCCACACGAGGACGCGGCCTCCTGGACGGCCAGGGCGAAGAGCTCCGGCACGGTCCGCACGGAGTGCAGGCGCCGGCGGAGGGCCCGGAGCTCCCGCTCGTCCCAGGTGGGTGCCGAGCGGCCGCGTGCGGCCGACGGCGTGCCGACCGCGACGGCGGCCAGCGGGACGACGGGTTCGGATCCGGGCATCGTCGGCCTCAGGCCAGCTTCAGGGGGAGGTTGCGCAGACCGCGCGCCTCGCCCCCCAGCCACTTGAGCTGCGTCTCGTCGGCGAGCTCGAACGACGGGATGCGGGCCAGGAACTCCTCGATCGTGACCTTCAGCATGAGCTTGCCGAAGTGCACGCCGACGCACCTGTGGGGACCCATGCCGAAGCCGAGGTGCTTGTTCGGCTTGCGCTCGAGGTCCACGTCGTCCGGGGCCGAGAACTGCGCGTCGTCGCGGTTTCCCGACGCCCAGTGCAGGAGCACGCGGTCGCCCTTGCTGAGCGGGCACCCGCCGAGCTCGGTGTCCTGCGTGACGGTGCGGCCGAGACCCTGCAGGGGGCTGCTCCAGCGGATGAGCTCCTCCAGGGCGAGGTTCGGGACCTCGCCGGCCTTCCGGAGCTGCTCCTGGTCCTCGGGGTGCGTCGCGAGGTAGTAGAGGGCCCCGTTGATCGCGCTCGCGGTGGTGTCGACAGCACCGAACAGGAGCACCATGAGGTTCATGACGATCTCCTGGTCGGCGAGCTTCCGGCCCTGGAACTCGCCCTCGATCAGGAGCCGCAGCAGGTCGTCCTCGTCGGAGGAGTCGGAGGCCTGCTCGCGGCGGGCCATCACGAGCTTCGTGGCGGTCTGGAACATCTCCATGCCCGCTTCCGCCACGCGCGGCGTCTCGGTCCCGCGGAGCCTCGTGACGTCGTCGGTCGCCTTGATCATCAGCTCGTGGTCCTCCTCCGGGAAGCCCACGAAGCTCAGGGTGGCCTTCGGCGCCATGACCGTGGCCACGGTCGACGAGACCTCGAACTCCTGCTGGCCGACGAGCGGGTCGATCAGCTCGACCGCGAGGGCACGGATGCGGTCCTCGTGCTTCCGGGCGGCGTTGACGGTGAGCGCCGGGTTGATGATCGCCCGGTAGTCGCGGTGCGCGGGAGGGTCGATGTCGATCGGGATCATGCCCACCATCGGGAGCGGCGGGATGCCGTCCCCGTCGGCCGACGAGAAGCGCTCCGTGTCCTGGGCCGCCTCGACGATGTCCGCGTACCGGGAGACGACGTGGAAACCGCCGTACTTGTCGCTCCTGGCGACGGGCTCCTCCTCGCGCAGCCGCTTCCAGAACGCGTACGGATCGTCCACGTACTCGGCCGCGAAGTGGTCGTAATCCTTGGCAAGACCCATGGCCTTCTCCTCCTGTCGACTGATCGGGGCGAGTCTAAGCAGCGGACGAACCGCTTGGCAAGAAACTTTGAACCGAACGTTCACTAAGACCCCGCGACGATGGTAGCTTGTCCGCGTGGGACAGACGACGAACGACCTGCTGCTGGATCGCCTCGACGACGGGGTCGTTCTCTTGACGCTCAACAGGCCCGACAGCCTGAACGCGATCACGATGGCGATGCAGTCGGATCTCGACGAGGCGATCGGTGAGCTCGAGACGGAGGACGACGTCCGTGCCGTCGTCATCACGGGCGCCGGTGAGCGGGCGTTCAGCGCGGGGTACGACCTCCACGAGATGGCGGACTGGTCGGCCGACGAGCTGCTCCTGTGCCTGATCAAGCGCGAGCGCTGGCTCTGGCACCTCGTCGAGACGCGCCTGCCGATCGTGGCGGCCCTCAACGGCCTCTCGTTCGGCGCCGGGGCGATCATCTCGGCCGGCGTCGACCTCCGTGTCGGGTGCCCGGAGACGAAGGTGCGGTTCACTGCCGCCTCCTACGGCGGGGCGAACGCGACGTGGTGCCTGCCGCCGCTGGTCGGGAGCGGTCGGGCCGCGGAGCTCCTGCTCACCGCCCGGGTCCTCGAGGCCGTGGAGGCCGAGCAGATCGGGTTCCTGAACGCCCTCGTCGCGCAGAAGGACGTCGTGTCGTGCGCCGTGCGGATGGCCAGTGCCGTAGCGGCGAATCCGCCCGAGGGCACCCAGGCGATCAAGCGCCTCATGCGGGAGCACCGGGGGCGCGACACGCAGGATCGCTTCGAGGCGGAGAACCTCGTCATGCGCACCGATCTGCGCCCGCGGCCGATCTCCGAGGTGTACGAGAGCAACGCCTCGTCTCCGTTCCGTCCGCGGAACGGCAAGAGAAGTTAACGATCGGTTCGTAAGGCTGTTAGGGTTCGGTTCATGCAGCGACACGTCCAGACCGAGTTGGCGGCGCGGTTCCTCGAATACATCAACGGCCACACGACGGACTACGCCGAGGCCGAGATGGAGATCCCGGCGAAGACGTACTTCGACCGCGAGTACAACGACGCCGAGCGCGAGAAGGTCTTCCGCACCCGCCCGATCGTCATCGCGCACAGCTCGGAGCTCCCGAACGCGGACGACTTCATCACCCGCGACCTCATCGGCACGAGCGTGCTGCTCGTCCGGCAGCGCGACGGCCGGCTCAAGGCGTTCTCGAACGTCTGCCGCCACCGCGGCGCGAAGCTCGCGCTCGAGGAGAAGGGCTGCGCCCATCGCTTCAAGTGCCCGTACCACGCGTGGTCCTACAACGCCGACGGCACGCTGCGGTCGATCCCGTTCGGCGAGGGCTTCGGCGGCATCGACCGCTCCGAGTACGGACTGATCGAGCTCCCGGTCGACGAGCGCCACGGGATGATCTGGGTCGTCCTCACGCCCGGCGCGCCGCTGGACATCGCCGACCAGATCGGTGAGGACATGGACGCCGAGCTTGCGTCGTTCGAGCTCGACCAGTACACGCTGGTCCGCGAGGCGACCTACGACGAGCCGATGAACTGGAAGGTCGTGGCCGACGGGTTCATGGACCCGTACCACCTCCAGTTCGTGCACCCCAAGACCGTCGGACCGTTCTTCAACACGAACGTCTACGCGCTCGACGTGCTCGGGCCCAACGCGGCCCGCCTCGTCGTCTCCCGCCGCAGCATGCACACGATCAAGGGGGAGGACCCCGCGACCGTCGACCTGATGCCCCACATCATCAGCAACTACATCCTGCTGCCGAACACGTTCGTCGCGGTCGAGCCGAACCACTTCGAGATCTGGACGATCTCGCCGCACGCCACCGACCCGGCCCGCTCGACGACGACGCTGCGCTTCCTGCTCCGCGAGCCGCCGAAGGACGAGAAGGAGGAGCAGTACCTGGAGAAGAACTGGAAGCTGCTCGTCCACACGGTGGTCGACGAGGACTGGGGCGTCGGACGTGCGCTGCAGCAGGGCCTGCCGCTGAGCAACATCGAGAAGACGCTCAGCGGTCGCAACGAGGCGCCGATCCAGTTCCTGCACGGCAAGCTGGCGGCGCTCGTCAGCGACGACGGCGACCTGGAGATGGCGCCGCCGGAAACGCCGTACCCCCGTCGCTACGGGAACCTCGTCGGCTCCGGCACCGAGGGATGACGACCATGACCACGAGTGGAGAGCACGGATGAACGTCGCCGAACGGTGTGACTACTGGGCCCGCTGGATCCCGGAGCACGTCGCGATCCGCGAAGGATCCGAGGACCTGACCTGGGCCGCCATGGGCGACCGCGTCGCCCGCGTCGCCGGCGGGCTCGAGGCCCGGGGCGTCGAGCCCGGTGACCGCGTCGGCATCCTGGCCTCCAACAGCACCGCGTGGTGCGTGCTGGCCATCGCCGTCATGCATCGCGGCGGCGTCGTGGTGCCGCTGAACATCCGCCTCGCACCGCCCGAGCTGCGCATGATCCTCGAGCACTCGGGATGCAGCGTCGTCGCGTACGACGAGACGTTCGCCGGTCTCTACGAGGCCGCGAACGGGGACGACACGCACCGGACCACGGTCTCGCTCGACGACCGCGCCCCCGCCGGCGTCACGGTCTCGGAGCTCGCGACCGCCGACCCGTCACTGGCCGTCGACCGCGACCGCGACGACGCCGCCGTCCTCGGGTACACCTCCGGCACGACGGGACTGCCCAAGGGCGTCGTCCTCACGCACGCCAACATCGTGGCGTGCGCGCTGCAGACCGCCCACGCGGAGAGCTCGATGTTCGAGCGACGCACCCTGCTCTGCATCCCGCTCGCCTTCACGGGCGGCATCGTCAACAACTTCCTGTCCACGTACGTCGTCGGCGGGCTCCTGGTCCTCGAGCCGACGTTCGTCCCCGACCGCGTCGTCGAGCTGATCGCCTCCGAGCGGATCACCACCTGGTTCGCCGTCCCGGTCATGTGGCAGGCCCTCGTCGGGACCGAGGCCTTCGCGGACGCCGATCTCTCGAGCCTGACCACCGCGATCTGCGGCGGGGCGCCCGTCCCGGGCGCGCTGCTCGAGGCGTTCCACGCCAAGGGCGTCTCCGTACGACAGGCCTACGGGATCACCGAGGCCACCGGCAGCGCCTGCCTGCTGCCGGCCGCGTTCGCGCACCGCACCGCAGCTGCCGGCTTCCCGAACATCGACACCCAGATCCGGCTGCTCGACGACGAAGGCGTCGAGGTCCCGACCGGCGACGTCGGCGAGATCGTCATCAAGGGCCCGCAGGTCATGCGCGAGTACTGGAACGACCCGGCCGCCACGGAGGCCGCGCTGCCCGACGGCTGGCTCCGCACCGGAGACCTCGCGCGGTTCGACGAGGAGGGTCTCGTCTACGTCGTGGACCGCAAGAAGAGCATGTTCATCTCCGGCGGACTCAACGTCTATCCCGCGGAGATCGAGCGGATCGTCGACAATCTCCCCGACGTGGCGGAGTGTGCGGCATTCGGACTGCAGCACGAGCGATGGGGCGAGGCCTGCGCCATCGTCGTGCGCGGCGCGTCCGGGGCGGTCGACGAGGACGCGCTGCTCGCCCACTGTCGCGAGCAGCTCGCGGACTACAAGGTCCCGCGGACCGTCTTCCACACCGACGCCCCGCTCCCGCGTGGCATGTCCGGAAAGATCCTGAGGAACGAGATCCAAGATGCCTACGGCGAAGTCTCCGTCTGACACCACGACGGGCGACGCGCCCGCGGAGGAGAAGTCCGAGGCCCGCCCGGCGACCCGGCGGACGCGCGATCCCCAGCGCGGCCCGCGGATCCTGCAGGCCGCCACCGAGCTCTTCTACGAGCGCGGCTACCACGCCGTGTCGGTCGACGAGATCGGTGAGGCCGCCGGCGCCACCGGCGCCGCGATCTACCGCCACTTCTCGGGCAAGGACGAGATCCTGGCGACGTTGTTCGACGACGCGCAGGATCGCTACCTGATCGCCGTCCCGGACCCGACCGAGGACCCGTTCACGGACCTCGCGGTGCTGATCTCCCGCAGCCTCGAGCTGACGCTCGCGCAGCGGGAGCTCGCGAGCATCTGGGCCCATGAGCACCGGGCGCTCTCGGCGCCGCAGCAGCGCCGGCTCTGGCGCCGCTCGCGGCAGTACCTCGAGCGCTGGGTCGTGATCCTGCGGCGGTGCTTCCCGGAGCGCAGCGACAAGGACCTGATCGCCGCCGCGCGATCGGCCCTCGGGATCCTGACGTCCCTGGCGTCGATCCCGGGCCGGACGGTCAGCGAGGGCGAGGCGAAGATCGCGCAGCAGATGGCCATGGCCGGCCTCAGGAGCCTCGGCGAGCCCGAGGCACCGCCGCAGCAGTGAGGTCGCGGCCCGCGGGCCGCGACCGACCAGCACCCAAGAGGAGGATTCGACATGGCAGAGCCGTGCGAAGGACCGTGCCCGAGGCGCGGAGACACCCCACGCCGTCGTCCGGCCCGGGGCTGACGTGGCCGCCCGCGAGCAGCGGACGGTGCCGACCGGACCGTCGGACCACGACGGCGTCGAGCACTGGACGACCATCGACTGGTCCCGCCACACGCGGGACACCGTCATCGACGGCCGCCGGATCCGGTACGTCGACTACGGCTCCGGCACGCCGATCGTCCTGATCCACGGGCTCGGCGGCTCGTGGCAGACGTGGCTGGAGAACCTGCCCGCACTCGGCCGCGAGCACCGCGTCGTCGCCGTCGACCTCGGCGGTTTCGGGCTCTCGGAGCCGCTGCCTGCCCCGGCCGCGATGGCGACGCAGTCCGAGCGCATCGTCACCCTCATGCGCCAGCTCGACCTCGGGCCGGCGACGATCGTCGGGCACTCGATGGGCGGCATCGTGGCCCTCGGGATCGTCGCCGCAGAGCCGGACGTCGTCGGCCGGCTGGTGCTCGCGAACGCCGGCGGGATCCCGTTGTCCCCCGGCCGCGTGAGGATCATCGTCACGGGCTTCAAGCTCTTCAACCTCGTCTTCGGCCGTCCCGGCGTCATGCGCGCCGTCGCCCGGCGCTCGCGCCTGCGCAACGCGCTGTTCGCCGGCTTCATCGGCGATCCGCGCACGATGACCGCCGCGCTGGCCGCGCACGTCGTGCCGGCGATCGCCGCCCCCGGCTTCGTCGCCGCGGTGATCGCGGCGTCCGAGGTCGTCCGCACGCTCAACGCCGAGGAGGTCGAGTGCCCGATCCTGCTGATCTGGGGGGCCGCCGACCGCATCCTCCCGCTGGCCGGGGCCGAGCTGCTCGTCACGCAGCTGCACGACGGCGAGCTCGTCGTGCTCGACGGCGTCGGGCACTGCCCGATGTTCGAGGCGCCCGAGCGCTTCAACCGCGCGCTCCTGGACTTCACCCGGACGCCCGACACCGCAGGAGCATCGACATGAACACCGGGGACGCCGCGGAGTTCTTCCGCACCTGGGGATCCGCGACGGAGATGAACGAGCTCGAGTCGGCGATGTGGCGCGGCGAGCGCCACCCGGCGAACTCGTCGAGCGGCGTCTTCGTCGAGATCCTCAGCAGCACGCCGGACCGCGAGCGCGTGATCGGCGCGCACGAGAAGATCGTCGGACTGCTGCCGCGGTTCGGGCAGCGCGTCGTCGACCCGCCCTTCTCGTCCCGACCGCCCCGCTGGGTCACGGACGACCAGTTCGACCTGGGCTACCACCTCCGCCACGTGCGCCTGCCGGCCCCGGGGGATCTGAAGACCCTGATGGAGTTCGCGCAGGCGCGTGGCGTCACGCCGTTCGACCGGACACGCCCGCCGTGGGTCGCTCGACCTCGTCGAGGGACTCGAGGACGGGAAGGCCGCGTACGTCCTCGTCGTGCACCACTGCCTGATGGACGGCGGCGCCGCGCAGCAGCTGCTCGCGTTCGTCCAGAACCGCGACCCCGACGTGCGGCTGCCCTGGCCGGACGCCGGCGCACGACCCGGCGCGGACCCGCCGCGGCCGCTCCCTGGCGTGTTCTCGGGCGCGGTGGCGACGGCCGGCCTCGCGCGACGCTCGGTGTCCCTCGCGACGAAGGCCGCACGGGTGCGGCCGCGCGCGGCGCTCGGCTACGCGGCGTCGATGGCCCGCGTGCTGGCGCCGCCGCCCGCCACGCCGTCGCCGCTGATGAATCGCGGCCGGCGTGTCGCGTGGCGGTTCGGGACGGCCGAGTGCGAGCTCGCCGATCTCAAGGCCGCCGGCAAGGCCGCGGGCGGGACGATCAACGACGCCTACGTCGCCGGGATCCTCGGCGGCATCCGGCGCTACCACCTCCGCGCCGACGCACCACTGGGCGACATCCCGATGTCGATGCCGGTCTCCATGCGCATCGAAGGCGACCAGTCCGGCGGCAACCGCTTCGCTGCCGCGTTCTTCGCCGGACCCACGAGCGTCGACGACCCGGTGAAACGCATCCAGCTGCTGCGGAAGACCGTCTCGCGGATGCAGACCGAGCCCGCCCTGGACTTCTTCAGCGTCCTGCTCCCCGTCGCCAACCGCGTCCCGCAGGCGTTGACCGCCGGAGCGTTCATCGCGATGCAGGCCCGCGCCGACCTGACCGTCAGCAACGTCCCGGGCGTGCCGTGGGGGATCCACATGGCCGGCAGCCGCGTCGAGCGGATGCTCTGCTTCGGCGCCCTCCCCGGCTCGGCGCTGACGACCGTCCTCTGCTCCTACGACGGCCACTGCTCGATCGGCATCAACTGCGACGGCGGCTCCTTCGCCGAGCCGGACCTCCTGTTCTCCGACCTCCAGGAGGGCCTCGACGAGGTCCTCGCCCTGGGGTCGTGACGCCCGCATCCCCGTCCCTCCACGAGGTCACCCAACCATGAAGCGCACCGTCTTCGACGACGAGCACCTGATGTACCGCGACACCGTCCGGCGGTTCATCGACGCCGAGATCGCCCCGAACCACGAACGGTGGGAGACCGACGGCGCCGTCGACCGCGACCTCTTCCGCCGGGCCGCCGAGCAAGGGCTGCTGGGGCTTCAGGTCCCGGAGGAGTTCGGCGGTCCGGGGATCGACGACTTCCGGTTCAACCAGATCATCAACGAGGAGGTCGGGTACGCCGCCGTCATCGGGAGCGGCACCGGCCTGACGCTCCACAACGACGTCGCACTCCCGTACTTCCTCGACCTCTGCAACGACGAGCAGCGCGCCCGCTGGCTCCCCGGCATCGCCGACGGCACGCTGATCGCCGCGCTCGCGCTGACCGAGCCCGGCATGGGGTCCGACCTCGCCTCGATGTCGACCTCCGCGGCGAAGACGGACCACGGCTACGTCGTCAACGGCTCGAAGACGTTCATCACCAACGGCATCAACGCCGACCTCGTCGTCACGGCCGTGAAGACCGATCCGTCGCAGAAGCACCGCGGTATCTCGCTCGTCGTCCTCGAGCGCGGGATGGACGGCTTCGAGCGTGGCCGCAACCTCGAGAAGCTCGGCATGCACGCGCAGGACACCGCCGAGCTGTTCTTCCGCGACGTCGAGGTGCCGGCCGAGAACCTGCTCGGCGAGGAGGGCCGCGGGTTCACGTACATGACCGCGAACCTCGCGCAGGAGCGGATCGGCATCGCGCTGGCGGCGATCGGCGTCGCGCGCGGTGCGCTGGACCGGACGCTCGAGTACGTCCGCGAACGCCAGGCGTTCGGCCAGTCGATCGGGCAGTTCCAGGCCTCGCGCTTCACGCTCGCCGAGCTCGCCACCGACGTCGAGCTGGGCACGGTCTTCTGCGACCGGGCGGTCCTCGCACTGAACGACGGCGACCTGACGCCCGAGGACGCCGCCATGGCCAAGTGGTGGTGCACCGAGATGCAAGGCCGTGTCGTCGACCGCTGCCTGCAGCTGCACGGCGGGTACGGCTACATGCTCGAGTACCCGATCGCCCGCTGGTACGCGGACTCCCGCATCTCCCGGATCTACGGAGGGACGACCGAGATCATGAAGGAGATCATCGGTCGCTCCGTCGTGGGTCGCTGAGCCCGTCCTCCCGAAGAAGCGAGAACACGATGAGTCAGAACGGACGCGACGTCGTCGTCGTCGAGGCGACACGCACCGCGATCGGCCGCGGGCACCGCGAGAAGGGCGTCTTCCGGGACGTCCATCCCGCGGACCTCCTGAGCACGGTCTATCGCGGCGTGATCGAGCGCTCCGGCGTTCCCGCCGAGCGGGTGGAGAACGTCATCGCCGGCTGCGTCCAGCAGTTCGGCGAGCAGGGCGTGAACATCGCCCGTACGGCGTGGCTCCAGGAGGGCCTGCCGATCGGCGCGTCGGCGCAGACGATCGACCTGCAGTGCGGATCGGCGCAGCAGGCCGTCGGCTTCGCCGCCAGCCAGATCGCCGGCGGCGTGCACGACGTCGTGATCGCGGCGGGCGTCGAGCACATGGGACGGATCACGTTCGCCGACACGGCGGCGACGCAGGAGCGCTTCGGACGGGCGTTCACCGAGCGGCTGCTGGACCGGCACCAGATCGTGAACCAGGGCCTGGCCGCCGAGATGATCACGGAGCGGTGGGGGTTCTCCCGGACCGACCTCGACGACCTCGCCGTCCGTTCCCACGCGCTTGCGCACGCGGCCACCGAGTCCGGCGCGTTCCAGCGCGAGATCGTCGCGGTCGAGACACCCGACGGGCCCGTGCGCCGCGACCAGGGCATCCGGCCGGGCACCAGCCTCGAGACGCTGGGTGCGCTGAAGCCGGCCTTCAAGGACGGCGGCGCGATCACCGCCGGGAACGCGTCGCAGATCTCCGACGGGGCGGCGGCGGTGCTCCTGATGGCCCGCGAGACGGCCGACGAGCTGGGCCTCCGGCCGCGCGCGCTGATCGTGGACCAGACCTCGGTCGGCTGCGATCCCGTGACCATGCTCGAGGGCCCGATCCCCGCGACCGCCGCGATGCTGCGCCGGGGCGGGATCGCGATCGAGGACATCGACCGGTTCGAGGTCAACGAGGCGTTCGCACCCGTCGTCGCGGCCTGGGCGCACGAGCACCGCCCGGACATGGACCGCGTGAACGTGCGCGGCGGCGCGATGGCACTCGGTCACCCGCTCGGCTCCAGCGGTGCGCGCCTGATCACGACCCTGCTGCACGTCCTCGAGGACGAGGACCGCGAGCTCGGCCTCGTGACCATGTGCTGCGCCGGCGGCCTGGGCACGGCGACGCTGCTCCAGCGGCTCTAGACGACGAGACGGACGAAGGACGACCGATGAGCACCACCGACCTCACCACCCCGGACCTCCTGATCGACGGCGCGGCCGTCGGCACCGACGACCGACTCGACGTCCTCAACCCGGCGACCGGCGCGGTCGTCGGGACGTCCCCCGTCTGCACGCGCGGGCAGCTCGACGACGCCTTCGCCGCAGCCGAACGAGCCGCGCCGCCCTGGCGCGGGTCGCTCGACGAACGCCGCGCCGCACTGGGGGCGGCCGCCGCCGCGCTCGCCGGCGCGGTCGACGAGATCGCGCCGCTGCTCGTCGCCGAGCAGGGCAAGCCGATGCGTGAGGCCCGCCTCGAGGTCAAGGCCGCCGCCTACTGGCTCGGGTACTACGCCGGGACGGACCTGGCTCGCGAGACCCTCCGCGACGACGCGAAGGCGTTCGTCGAGGTCCGTCGCCGGCCCGCCGGCGTCGTCGCGGCGATCACGCCGTGGAACTTCCCGCTGCTCCTGGCCTGCTGGAAGATCGGCCCCGCGCTGGCCGCGGGATGCACGATGGTGCTGAAGCCGTCGCCCTACACGCCGCTCTCGACGCTGCGCATGGGCGAGGTCCTCGACGGGGTGCTCCCGGACGGCGTGCTCAACGTCGTCGCCGGGCGCGACGAGCTCGGTGCCTGGATGACCGGGCACCCTGCCGTCCGGAAGATCACGTTCACGGGCTCGGTGGCGACCGGGAAGCGCGTGATGTCGGCCGCGGCCGACGACCTCAAGCGCGTCACCCTCGAGCTGGGCGGCAACGACGCGGCGATCCTCCTCGACGACGTGGACCCGGGTGCCATCGCGAAGCAGCTGTTCTGGTCGGCGTTCCTGAACGCCGGGCAGCTCTGCTGCGCCGTCAAGCGCGTGTACGTCCCGTCGGGGCTGCGCGGCGAGCTGGTCGACGCCCTGACGGCGGAGGCCGAGCGCGTCGTCGTCGGGGACGGCGCCGTGCGCGAGACCACCATGGGGCCGCTGAACAACCGGCCCCAGCTCGACCACGTCCGTGCGGTCGTCGACGAGGCGGTGCGTGCCGGCGCGCGCTCCACGAACGCCGGCGCGGCGCTTCCCGACGGCGGTCACTTCTTCGCCCCGACGATCCTCGACGGCGCCGACGACGCGATGCGCGTCGTCGCGGACGAGCAGTTCGGGCCCGCGCTGCCCGTGATCGCCTACGACGACGTCGAGGACGCACTGGCCCGCGCGAACGCCGGGACGTTCGGCCTGAGCGGCTCGGTCTGGGGCCAGGACGAGGACCGCGCGGCCGACCTCGCCGAGCGCCTCGAATGCGGCACCGCCTGGGTCAACACGCACTACGCCAACGACCCCGGGCAGCCGTTCGGTGGCCTGAAGTGGAGTGGCGTCGGCGTGGAGAACGGCCGATGGGGCGTCGAGACCTTCACCGATCTCCAGGTCGTGCATCGGGCGCGCGGCTGACCCGACCCCCGGCGCCGCCCTGGGGCCGGCATCGGAGAGCGGCGGAAGCGCGAGACTCATCGATCTCGAGCCGCGTGTCATACGTGAACGATCACTCCTTAATTCCAGCCGGCTTGGACACTAGGGTCCGGCTAGGACGGTCCCGATGTCGATGACGGGCCCAGATCACGGCATTGAGATAAGAACCGATCGGTAACTAAAAGCTTGATTCGGTGCTCCGGCGTTGGTACGTTCGGACGTGATGGCCTACGTGATCACCGCGCCGTGCATCGGCACCAAGGACGCCAGCTGCACCGAGGTCTGTCCCGTCGACTGCATCCACCCGACGCCGGACGAGCCCGGGTACGAGGAGGCCGAGCAGCTGTTCATCGATCCCGACGAGTGCATCGACTGCGACGCCTGCGTCGAGGCCTGCCCGGTCGACGCCGTGTTCGGTGAGGACCAGGTCCCCGACGAGGCGACGGCGTTCGTCGCGAAGAACGCGGCGTTCTTCGCCTGACGGCGAGCACCGCCCCGAGAGACGAGCCCGAGATGCCTTCGATCCCCCGCCGCGACGACGCCCGGCCCACCCGGGAAGCGGTGCCCGACGACACCGGGCTCTTCGTCGATCCCGCGGACACCGTCGCCCGGCGCGACGACGCCGACGCCACCGGAGGCGCCGAGCGCGACGGGGTCGAGCACGTCGTCGGCGCTCCGCGTGCCGGCGCCGCCGATCTCGTGCCGTCGGTCCCCGATTCCCAGCCCGACGGCCCCCCGACGGAGACCGACGACTGGGACTTCGAGGACGAGCCCCGCGGTCAGGCGGCCGGCGCGGGCGTCGTCGAGGTCGTGGGCGAGCGCGCCGAGGACCAGGACGACGAGTACCGATGGCACACCGGGATCCGCCGGGAGACCGGCCAGATCGACGCCGTCGAGTTCGTCGACACGCACAAGGCGTTCGGCCGGAGCAAGATCCTCCGGGGTCTCAACATGGGCCTGCCGGAGGGCATGATCTCGATGATCCTCGGCCCGTCGGGCACCGGGAAGTCGGTCTGCATCAAGCACATGGTCGGACTGCTCTACCCGGACGACGGCGATGTCCTGGTGCACGGCGAATCGGTGCCGTACATGGGCCTCGACGAGCTGCTGCAGATGCGCCAGAAGTTCGGCGTGCTGTTCCAGGACGGAGCGCTCTTCGGCTCCATGGACATCTACGACAACACGGCGTTCCCGCTGCGCCAGCACACCGACAAGTCCGAGGACGAGATCCGGGGCATCGTCGACCGTCGGCTCGAGGAGGTCGGCCTCGGCGCCGCCCGCGGGAAGTTCCCGAACGAGCTCTCCGGCGGCATGCGCAAGCGCGCCGGGTTCGCGCGGGCCCTCGTGCTGGACCCCACGATCGTCCTCTTCGACGAGCCGGACTCCGGCCTCGACCCCGTCCGCACCGCCCTCCTCGGCGAGCTGATCAAGCAGATCCACGAGGAGACGATGGAGGACGCCGAGGACCAGGGCTGGGAGCACAAGCCCGCGTTCACCCTGATCACCCACGACATCATGACCGCGCGTCGCGTCTCGCAGTTCATCAACGTCGTGTGGAAGGGGCGCATCGTCGAGTCCGGTCCGGCGGAGGAGCTGTTCGAGTCGGAGAACGCGTTCGTCAACCAGTTCCTGGCCGGTGCGTCCCGCGGACCCCTGGGGATGAACTGAGCACCGTCGGCCTCCCGCGGCGCGACGCGGCCTCCGACCGCCGGGCCACGGGCCGGCTCAGCGACCCCCTCGCGGCGCGGGCCCTGGCGGTCCGCCTCGGTGACTGCGCGCCCGTCGCGAGCGTCCGGGTCCCGCTCGAGGAGGCCATGGGCCGCGTCGTCGCGACCGACGTCGTCGCCCCGGGCGCCCTCCCGGCCTTCTCGACGTCGGCGATGGACGGGTACGCGGTCCGGGCCGTCGACACCGCGGGCGCCACGGCCGAGTTCCCGGTCGTGCTGAACCTCGTCGGTGAGGCACGCGCCGGGCGTGCGGCGATCCGCCGGCTCCACCGCGGTGACGCCCACCGGATCAGCACCGGGGCCCGGCTCCCGACGGGCGCCGACGCCGTCGTCCGCGTCGAGGACACCGAGGAGGACGGCCGCACCGTCGCGGTCGCCGCAGAGGTGACGGTGCGCCGCGACGTCCGGCTCGCCGGAGAGGACGTCCGGACCGACGACCTCGTGCTGCCCGCCGGGACGGTCGTGCACGCGGGCGCCATCGCGCTCCTGGCGGGCCTCGGGATCTCCACCGTGGCGGTCCGGGCGGCGCCCACCGTCTCGCTCGTGGTCACCGGGGACGAGGTCGTCCGGCACGGTGCCCGCCGACCGTCGGCCGACGCGATCCACGACGTGCACGGCGTCGCGATCCCGGCGCTCGTCCGCGCCGCGGGCGGGGAGGTCGTCGAGGTCAAGCACGTCGGCGACGACCGTGCCTGGATCGCGGCGGCGCTGGCGCAGGCGCGCGGTGATGTCGTCGTGACCACCGGCGGGATCTCCGTCGGGCGGCACGACCACGTCCGGAGCGCGCTCCGCGACGTCGGCGCCGTCGAACGGGCGTCCGGCGTCGCGATGCGGCCCGGCGGACCGACGTGGTTCGGGTCGCTCGCCCGCCACGACGACGGCGGTCCCGCCCGGCCGGTGTTCGGACTGCCCGGGAACCCCGCGGCGGCCATGATCGGCGCCGCGATGTTCGTCGTTCCCGCGATCCGGGCGATGACGGGGCGGCCGCCGGGAGCGCCCCGGAGCGCGAGGCTGACCACCAGCACCATCCGACACCCGCGCCTCCACGGGGTGCTCTGGGGCCGCCTGTCGTACGGCCAGGACGGGCTCCCCGCGCTGACCCCCGCCCCGACGCAGGGCTCCCACCGTCTCCGATGCCTGGCCGGCAGCGACGTCCTGATGGTCGTGCCGCACGGGCCGGAGCCCGTCTCCGCCGGCGACACGGCGTGGTTCCTGCCGCTGCCGGGCGCCGGCGACGCCTGAACGGACACCGCGCGGAGCCTCCCGCCCCCGCGGGAGCCGGACGGAAGCGTCTTCCACCACCACGATCGAGCTGGCACGCCCAGCCGGAAAGCAGCAGATGACCCAGATCCAGGACAAGGCCGCCCTCGTCACCGGCGGGGCCTCGGGCCTCGGCGCCGCGACCGTCCGCCGGTTCCACGACGCGGGAGCGTTCGTGACGATCGCCGACGTGCAGGAGGACAAGGGGGAGGCCCTGGCCTCCGAGCTCGGTTCGCGCGTCCGCTTCGTCCGCACCGACGTGACCGACGAGGCGTCGGTCGAGGCCGCGGTCGCCGCCGCCCGCCAAGAGGTCCCGCTCGTCGCGACGGTCTCGTGCGCGGGCACCGGGCACCCGCAGCAGACGTACCACCACAAGAAGGGCGTCCACCCGATCGACCCCTTCGAGCGCGTGATGCGGATCAACCTCTTCGGGACGTTCAACGCCCTGCGATTCTCGGCCGCCGCGATGGCCGAGAACGAGCCCGACGAGGACGGTGGGCGCGGCGTGCTCATCAACACGGCGTCCGTCGCCGCGTTCGAGGGCCAGATCGGCCAGGTCTCCTACTCGGCGTCGAAGGGCGCGATCGTCGGGATGACGCTTCCCGTCGCCCGGGACCTCGCCCGCTACGGGATCCGCTGCGTGACGATCGCCCCCGGCCTCTTCGACACCCCGCTCCTGGCCAGCCTCCCGGAGGAGGCCCGCACCTCGCTCGGTGGGCAGGTGCCGTTCCCGTCGCGCCTGGGCAAGCCCGCGGAGTACGCGCAGCTCGCCCAGCAGATCGTCGAGAACCCGGTGCTCAACGGCGAGACGATCCGGCTCGACGGCGCCATCCGCATGGGGCCCAGCTGAGCGCTGCGCATCTGGTCGCCGGACGGACCTGACGCGGCCGGCGGCCCGGGCCGGCGGCGGCGCACGTCGCCGGCCGCAGGCCCCGGGGGCGTCGCTCAGGCGGCGGCCCGGATCAGGTCGACGCCCTTCTCGGCGACGGCGACCGTCGGGATGTACGTGTTCGAGCTGGGGACGACCGGCATCACCGAGGCGTCGATGACCCGCAGACGCTGCGCGCCGATGACGCGCAGGCTCGGGTCGACGACGGCCTGCGGATCCTTCGCATCGCCCATCCGACACGTGCCGCAGTGGTGGTACGCGACGTTCGTGGCCGAGCGGACGTACTCCTCCCAGCCCTCGTCCGACGTCGGATCCACCGGGGGGTTGAAGTTCGCGTCGACCGTCCGCGCCATGTTCGGGTTCTGGAAGATCCCCGTCAGGAGCTTGCAGGCCTCGACGAGGGTCCGGACGTCGCGCTCGTCCCCGAGCAACTGGTGGTCGATCGTCGGGCGGGACAGCGGATCGGCGTCGGTGATCCGGATCTGCCCGCGCGACTGCGGCTTGCAGAGCGTCGCCTGCAGCGCGACGGCCGCGCGGTTGGGCAGCTCGGCGGTGAGCGCCGATCGCGAGTCCGGGAGCAGCCGGTAGGCGAACGGCAGGAAGTGCAGCTGGAGGTCCGGCCGGCTCAGCGCCGGGTCGGTCTTCGCGAACGCCATCGCCTGGACGACCGGCGATGCGAGCGGCCCCCGGCGCTGGGCGAGGAGCTGGAAGACCGCCTTCAGGCCCTTCGCCGGCCGGCGGGTCGTGTTGAGCGACCAGCCCTCCATGATGAAGCGGCTGACGCTGAGGCCGGTGTGCTCCTGGAGGTTCTTCCCGAGCGCCTCGACCGCGACCTGCACGGGGACGCCGGCCGCCCGGAGGACGTCGGCGGGCCCGACCCCCGACTTCAAGAGCAGGTTCGTCGAGCCGACGGTCCCGGCCGACACGATCACCTCGCGCCCGGCACGGACGGTCACGGTGCGGTCGCCGGCGCCGAGCTCGACACCCGTGGCGATGCCGTCCTCGAGCAGGACGCGGTGGACCCGCGTCTTCGTGAGGACCATGAGGTTCGGGCGGCCCACGTGGGGCCTGATGTACCCGTCGTAGGCGTTGAAGCGCCGGCCGTCCTTCTGCGTGGCCTGGGTGAAGCCGAACCCGGACGGGTGCTCGCCGTTGAGGTCGGTGCGCGGGTAGCCGAGGTCCTCGCCGGCGCGGACGAACGCCTCAGCCATCGGGTGCAGGTCCTTGATGTCGGAGACCGCCAGCGGCCCGCTGTTCCCCCGGTACGCGGAGTCGGCGCTCTCGTAGTTCTCGCAGCGGACGAACCGCGGGAGCAGGTCCGCGTAGGACCACTCGTCGCCGTGCCCGACGATGTCGGCCCACTCGTCGTAGTCCGACGGCAGGCCGCGGATGTTGACCTGTCCGTGGATCGAGCTGCCGCCGCCGAGACACTTGCCCGCCGACCACGTGAACTGCCGACCGCCGAGGGACGGGTCGGGGCCGGTCTCCCACTTCCAGTCCCAGGTGTCGTTGCCGACGAGCAGCGCGACGCCGGCGGGCATCCGGACCTTCGGGCTGTCGGAGTCCCGCCCCGCCTCGACCAGGAGGACCTTGACCGTCGGGTCCTCGCTCAACCGTCCTGCGACCACGCACCCGGCGGGACCGCCCCCCACGACCACGTAGTCGGGGTTCATGCGCACTGCGTCATCGAGCCTCATCGGCCACTCCTGTCGACCCGTCCTGCGACCCGGGTCTGGGATCTTACGAAACGATCGGTTACAGTCACTCGGGGGACATTCATAGCACCCAGACGACGAAAACGGGCCATCTGTGGAATCACCGTTTTTCTTTCTCGCGCTCCGGACGGTGGAGTCCCCGACGTCATGCACGCCACCCGAGGGCCATGTGACGACCAGAGCGGACCAGCACCAGGGCGGTGAGCACGGGCGGGTCATCGCCGTCCACGGGGCGCGGTTCGCGGCCGCGCTGCTCGCCGGGCACGCGCCGGCGCGCGAGGGCCATTGACGAGCGGCCCGGTGGGAGCCACGCCCGGTTTGCCGGGATCGGGCGCGCGGGCCTCTACAGTGTCCTCATGCCGTCGCTGCTGCTCCAGGCGGTGCTGACGGTCGCCGGCTCCGGCGTCGTCGTGTGTCTTCTGGCCACCGGGTGCGCCGCGCCCTGGCGGTCGCGTCTCCTCGTCCTCGGCGGCCTCGTGGTCGCCGTCCCGGTGCTCGCGGGTGCGCTGTACGTCGCCTTCGGTGAGGCCGTGCACGTCTGGGACGCTCACCCTGACGCCGCGCGCTCCACGATGATCGTGCTCCTCGTCATCCTCGCGGTCGCGTCGATCGGTGCGCACGCCGTCCGCGACGGTGCGGCGCGTGACCATCTGGCCGACGAGGGGCCGGACGATGCGGGCGGTGACGGCGGTGGCGGGCAGCGTCCTTCGGATCCGGACCTGCCGCAGCGGCCCCCATCCGCCGGGCCGCGCGTCCCGGACGCCCCGTGGGGCGAGTTCGACGACCTGCGTCGCCAGTGGGAACGGACGCCGGTCGGGCGTCGCTGAGCCGGGGCACTCCTTGGACGGAAAGCCGGAACGCAGCGCGACGCCGGAGCCCGGGGGACGAGGTCGCACGCTGAACGCCGCGCATCGCGGCCGGTTCGTCCGGTCGACGAGACAGCGAGGGCCCCGCGGTGGCGGGGCCCTCGTCCTAGGTGGAGCTCGTCGGGCTCGAACCGACGACCTCCTGGGTGCGATCATGTGGTCACGGGTTGGCTACCCGGTGTACGCGCGATAAGACTCGAAACGACGACCCGGCAGCCCAGCTCGCAGTCGGTTCGTAGGGTCGGCATGCCTGTGACGAGTTCGGTGTCAGAACCCAACGGCGGCTCTGACGGTCGCCTGGATGCTCCGAGCCCGCCACCGTTGCAAAGGGCGAAGCGTCGCTACGCCACAGGGCCGGTGTCTCCGGTTGAAAGCGCGGGGGGAGCGTCCGAGCACTCAGGCACGAAGGCCCGGACAGGTACCTGGGCTTCGACTGTCGCATTCCTCGCGAGAGATGGAGAGGCGCGGTTCCGTCGCATTCCTTGCGGAAGATGAAGAGGCGCGGTTCCATCGACACCTCACGAATGGGCCGACCCCCTCGTGCGATGAGCCCTGGATTCAAGATCCGCTGGGCATCGTTGTCCGTCTGGCCGCTTACTCGCGCAGCGTGGCCCGGCTCCCGGTCGGGGCGAGGGCCAGGATCTCGTCGAACGCCTCGACGAGGCAGCGGCGGAACGTCTCCGGCTCGGCGATCGCGGCCGCGTCGTGGTTGATCGTCACGCAGCACGTCGAGCCGTGGCTCATGAGGACGATCATCGCCGCGACGCCGGGGAGCGGCCCGAAGCCGTAGAGCCGGAGCACCTGGGCTCCGGCGACGAAGACCTCGGCGTCGCGGATCCCGGGGATGTTGCTGGCCTGGACGTCGCTGGTGGACGTCATCTGCCGGACGGCGCGCGAGAGGACCGGGGTCGGCAGGCGGGCGAGCGCGGGGGAGAGCCCGTCGAGGGCCTCGATCGCGGGCTCCTTGCGGATCGCCCGGACGACCGACCGGATCGCGAGCATCCGCTCCGTGGGGTCGGCGATGCCGGTCGGGGCGCTCAGGCGCGCGGCCGCGAAGCGGTTGCCGCCCGACGTCTCCTCCGGTCGGCGGATGGAGATCGGGATCGAGAGGGGAAGTTCGTCGACGGGGCGCCCGAGCGCCTCGTGGTACCGGGCGAAGGCGCCGGAGACCGCGGCGAGGTAGGCGTCGTTCAGCGATGCGCCGGCCTGCTTGGCGGCCGCGGAGAGCCCGGGGAGCGGGACGTCGAGGGCGATGAACCGCCACGTGCCGCTGCGCTCGGCCAGCTCGGGCGACGGGGTCGCCGAGACGGGCCCGAGGACGCGCCGGAGCGACGCCACGTAGCCGACCGTCCGGGCGGGGTGCAGCGCCGCCCGGCCGGTGCCGCGGAGCAGACCGACCCCGCGGCCGACCAGGGCGAGCTCGCGGCGCACCGCCGACCGGAGCACGTTCGGGCGCCGCGGCTCCGGCGGGGCGGGCTGGGGCTTGCCCGCGTTGTGCTCGCGCTGCCGGGAGTGCAGGCCGGCGAACAGCTGCACGCCCGCCGCACCGTCGAGCGTGGCGTGGTGCATCTTCAGGAGGTACGCCGCCCGGCCGCCGCGGAGCCCGGTCAGGAGCAGGGCCTCCCAGGGCGGGCGCGCCGGCTCGAAGGCGGTCTGCGCGACGGTCGCGGCGCGGTCGAGGACGTCCTGCCACGTGCCGTCCGGCATCTCCGCGCGGAAGACGTGGTGGCGTAGGTCGAAGTCCCGGTCGTCGACCCAGGCCGGGTAGCCGAGCGGCCCGTCGACGACCCGCTGCCGGAACCGCGGCACCATCCGGCTGCCCCAGTCGTGGGCGGCCGAGAAGCGCTCCCACTCCGGGGCGCGGTCGAGCTCCTCGACGGCCATGATCGTGGAGCTGAGCGCGGGGTCGGCCTCGGCCTTCCACATCACCGCCTCGATGGCGTTGAACCCCGGGCTGCCCCAGTCCATCGGCGTGTCGGTGCGATCGGTCATGCGGGTCGGGCTCCCTCTAGTGAGGTTCGTCGTTCGGATCGCGAGCGTGTGGCTGTTCCGAACGGCGGGGTCCACGCGGGGCAGCTCGTCGAGCGCGATCGCCCTTCGACGAACATGGGACGGTTGACGCGTCCCACGTCGGTCTGCCGTCGCCTCGTGATCGGTGTCTCCGACGCAGTCGACGCCCGCAGCGTCGAGGGGTCCCCGGGGGAAGGGAGCACCGTGTCCGGCGCGCTGGCTTGATCGTTGCGCGCCGGTAGCGCGTCAGACGGCACGTGCTCAGTGTCCATCCGATCCTTCGATCAGGTGGTAGAGAGCGGTCGCGACGCACGCTGGTTTCCGGGTGCCTTGAATCTCGAAGGTCAGCGCGAGACGGATCTGACCGACGTTGTCCTTGATCTGCGCGTCGCTGACGACGACGTGCAACCGAATACGGCTGTTCACCGGGACTGGGGCAAGGAACCTGAGTCGGTCGATTCCGGAGTTCTGTGCCTTCTCGTAGCCCGAGAGGTCCAAGATGTCCGCGAGCATGGCGGGCGCGAGTGCGAGCGTCAGAAAGCCGTGCGCGATCGGGCCTTCGAACGCCGTCGACGCGGCTCGCTCGTCAATCCGTTGCCGGGTTCCGGTCGCTTCTGCGAATGCGTCGACCTTGGCCTGGGTGACCGACACCCATCGGCTTACACCGAGCTCCTTCCCGGTGTAGTCGATCAGCTCTCCGATGGAGAGCTGAGCCGGAACGGCGTGGTCGTTGGTTGTCGTCATATCGTGGGCCTCTTGGCGGGGGAGGGCTGGCGGATGGCCGGGTCTCGGGTGTTCCGGGCCACTCCCGTGTGGAAGGGCGAGCGGGGCTTGTGGCGCGCAGCGGTGAGCCCTGGGCCTGCGGCGTGTTCTTGGGGCTCGCTGCCTGCGACGCGGAAGAGCGCGGACCACCAGAGCCCGCCGGCCGGGTGCGGTTCTCGAACGGGAACGCGTGTCCGCCACGCTCCGGGGGGCGACGTACGCGCCGTGGTCATCTAGACGTACGTCAGCATCGAGTAGCCGAAATACCCGATGCCGCCCACCATCGCGACCATCATCATCACCAACGAGCCGTAGCTCTCCCGTTCACGCACGCCGCTCAGCCCCGCAGCTCGGTCGGGCCCGAGGGAGCATCTGCGGGGCGGAGTCTGATCCGTCCGATCTCGGCCGGCGAAATGTTCTCCCCGAGGAGCCGAAGGACGAGTGCGTGAACGATCTGCGCGTTTGCGCGGACGAGGGGAAGAAGCAGCCCGTAGCGGTCTCCCTGGCCGAGTGACATGACCTTGGCGACCAGAGCGGTGGTCAGGCACTCGTGGTGCCTGAGCGTCGAGCCCTCGGAATTGATGGTTGCCCACGAGGTGCCGGCCGGCGCTCGGAGTGATTGGGGAGCCACGCGTGCTGGATGGGGTTCGGCGCTCAGGCGCAATGCGTCGAAGCCCAGTATTGGTCCGTCGTCATCGGCCGGGACGTCGAAGCCGATGAGGTGAAGGTCAGCTGCGAATGACGAGCGATGTTCCAACAACACGCTCAGGTCGCTCGTGTCAGCGATGACCGTCGCAGCACCGGCGTCGGCGATGACGTCGACGAGCTCCTGGCTCGACAGACCCGGGTTGACGGGGCGGAAGATCGCACCGAGCTCGACGATTGCGTGCCACGCCTCGAGGACTTGCGGCCGCACGCCGGACACGACCATCACGACGTCACCACGCCGGACCCCGAACGCCTGCAGGCCGAGGGCGAGGGACCGGGCGCGACGTCGCAGCTCGGCGCAGGGCCACGCCACGCCACGCGCTCCACGGCCCGCGTCGACATGGGGAGCGCCGCCGGCGAGCGACCGCAGGTGCTCGGGAAGCATGTCGGCGTCGACCAGCGAGAAGGCGACCGGGAGTGACCGTCCCGCCGCGTGCAGGAACGACGTGGTCACGTCGTTTCGGCCCGGCGAGATGGGAGGCAGATCGAGGTGCTCGACGTTCCAACCGCGACGCTGCCGTCGAGAGGGGTGGCGGGTGTTCCAGCGGCATTCCGCGCCGTCGGACGTGTGGGGCCGCGCTGCTTCAGCGTCGCACGGGCGGTTACAGCGCATGAGTAGTCCTGCTCCTCACGCGGAGGTCGGCTGTCGCGGAACAACGATCTCGCGCTTGAGGATCTTGCCCGTCGGCCCCTTCGGGAGCGCGTCGACGATCCACACGTGGCGCGGGTACTTGTACGCGGCGACCTGGCCCTTGACGTACTCCTGCAGCTCGTCGGGCGTCACCGACTGGCCGTCCTTCAGCCCGACGGCGGCGGCGATCTCCTCGCCGAGCTCCTCGTGCGGTACGCCGATCACGGCGGCCTCGGCGACGGCGGGATGCTCGTAGAGGACCTCCTCGATCTCGCGCGGGTAGACGTTGTAGCCGCCGCGGATGATGAGGTCCTTCTTGCGGTCGACGATGAAGTAGAAGTCGTCCTCGTCGACCTTCGCCATGTCGCCCGTGGAGAACCAGCCGTCCTCGGAGATCGCCTTCGCCGTGGCCTCCGGGTTCTTCCAGTAGCCCTTCATGACGTTCGGGCCCTTGACCTGGAGCTCGCCGACCTCGCCGACGCCGACGACCTCGCCGTCGTCGTTCACGAGCCGCAGCTGCACGTCGTCGACCGCGACGCCGATCGAGCCCGGCTTCAGCGGCAGGTCGACCCGGCTGAACGACGCGACCGGCGAGGTCTCCGACAGGCCATAGCCCTCGAGGATCGGGGCGTCGAACGCTTTCTCGATGCCGCGCAGCACCTCGATGGGCAATGCCGAGCCGCCGGACACGAACAGCCGCAGTGAACTGGTGTCGAACTTGGTGCGTCCTGGGTGGTTCAGAACGGCACCGTGCATCGTCGGGACGCCCATGAAGATCGAGACGCTGTCGCGCTCGATGATGTCCAGGGCCATCGTCGGGTCAAACCTGGGCAGCAGCGTGATCTCCGAGCCTGAGGCGACCGAGACGTTCAGCGTGCAGGTCTGACCAAAGACGTGGAAGAACGGGAGGCCACCGAAGAACACGTCCTCTTTGGTGGGCTGAAACAGCCCGATCGAGGCGTCGACGTTGGAACCGATCGATCCGTGGGTGAGCTCCGCGCCCTTCGGCTGGCCGGTCGTCCCCGACGTGTAGAGCACCACCGCGGTGTCGTCCCTGTCCTTGTGCGCGACGCCCTCCACTGGCGTCGCCGCCGCGGTCCGCTTCGCGATGTCCTCCGGCTCGACGAGCAGCACCTGCGCGTCGATCTCCGCCTGCTCGGCCCCGCCCTCGGCGGACTCGGCGAAGCCGTGCCAGGCCAGGAGCAGCTTCGCGCCCGAGTCGTCCAGGTAGTAGGCGACCTCGCGCTTCGAGAGCAGCGGGTTCATCGGCACGACGACCGCCCCGAGCCGCAGCGCGCCGTAGTACGCGAGCGGGAAGTGCGGCGTGTTGGGCAGCATGATCCCGACGCGGTCGCCGGGCTCCACGCCGAGGTCCTTCAGGAGGCCGGCGACCCGCTGGCTGCCGGCGTCCAGCGCGCCGTACGGGACGGCGGCGTCGTCGAGGCGGATCGCGATGCGCTCGAAGAACTTCGCGGCGGAGGTGGTCAGGAGCGTCGCGAGATTCGCGTTCGAGACAGCGGTCATCGAGTTCTCAATCGTTGAGGGAGGGAACGAAACGGCTCTCGCGCGAGAGCGCGAGGCGCACGCGGGGGAGAGGGCGACCAGACGTGCCGACGCTCTCCCGGGGGCCGCGGGCTACTGGGCCGCGGTGGACTTCGAGCGCCTGCGGGCGGCGGCCGCATCGGGCGCGGCCTGCTCCTCGACAGCACCCTCGAGGGTGAGCGAGATCGGCAGCGGCTCAGGTTCACCGCTCGCCGTCTTCCCGGAGAACGCCGTGCGGCCGCGGTGATGGACCTTCGCCGCGGGGTCCTTCGCCGGCACGTGGTCGATCGCACGCTCAGTCATCGCGGTGATCGTCAGCGACGGGTTGACGCCCACGTTGGCGGGAATCGCCGCCCCGTCGCAGACCAGGAGGTTCTCGTAGCCAAAGACGCGGTGCTGCTCGTCGATCACGCCGTACGCGGGGGTCGAGCCGATCGGGGCGCCGCCGAGAATGTGCGCGGTCGTCGGGATCGACAGCAACGCCTCGGGCACCGCGGAACCCGGCGCCCCACCGGTCTTGCGCGCCAGCCACTCGGTGAAGGCGTTGGCGGCAGGGATGAACGTCGGGTTGGGGTTGTCGGGATCCTGACGGGTCTGCAGCTTCACCCGGCCGTTGCGGCGCCTGCGGGCCGTCAACTGCATCGAGTTGTCCAAGGACTGCATGACGAGCACGACGATCGACCGCTCACCCCACCGCGGCTTCAACAGCAGCTCTGCGACCCACCCGGGGTGGCGCACCAGCTGGCCCAGCCACTTCAACGGGCGGGTGACGCGGTTGCCTCCTCCGGTCAGGACGGTGAAGAGGTTGCGGATCGCACCGCCGCCGGCCCCGTAGGTGACGGTCTCGATGTGCGTATGAGGGTCCGGGTAGATCGACGAGGTGATCGCGACGCGCTTGGCCAACGCCTCGGCGCGGCCTTCGGGGACCGTCACGACGAGGATCGCTTCGCTGTTGGTCCGCACCAAGTGGCCGAGGCGGTCAGAGACCTTCGGCAGGTCACCCTGCAACTTGCAGCGCGCGAGCAACTCATTGGTGCCCAGCGCGCCACCGGAAACCACGACGCCGCGGGCTCGCGTGGTCTGCCGGTCCCGACGGAGCCGGCTGCCGGTGCGCTCGTGCACGACATCCCAGCCGTCAGCACCATCGGTGCCGTTGACCGCCCGCAACGACACGACCTCACGGCCGGCTCGCACCGTCGCTCCGTCGCGCTGTGCGAACCACAGGTAGTTCTTGTCGAGGCTGTTCTTCGAGCCCTGCGGGCACCCGAGCATGCAGCGCCCGATCCTCGAGCACCCCATCCGGGCAGGCCCTTCACCGCCGAAGTAGGGGTCGGCGACCTCTTCGCCGGGGGTGTCGAGATACGTACCGACGCGGGCCTTGCGATAGGTGTCCTCGACGCCGATCTCGCCGGCGTACTCCTTCAGCAGCTGGTCGGCCGGGTCGTCGTCGATGACGTCGGTGACGCCGAGCATTCGCTGCGCGGTCTCGTAGTGCGGGGCGAGCTCCGCCTGCCAGTCGGCGATCGTGGACCACTGGCGGTCCTCGAAGAACGCGCGCGGCGGTACGTAGAGCGTCATCGCGTAGACGAGCGAGCCGCCGCCGACGCCGGCGCCGGACATCACGAAGACGTCCTTGAAGAACGTCAGCTTGAACAGCCCGCGCAGCCCTGCGCGGGGCATGTACAGCCACTTCTTCAGGTCCCACGACGAGGTCGGCATCTCGTCCTCGTTGCGGAAGTGCTCGCCGCGCTCGAGGACCGTGACGTCGTGGCCCTTCTCGGCCAGGCGCATCGCCGAGACGCTGCCCCCGAACCCGGAGCCGATGACCAGCCAGTCGGTGTCGTAGGAGGTGTCGACGGTCGTCATGGGAATCCTGGTGTCCGCGATCGACTGAACGCGCTGCGACCGGTCAGGACCCGCCGGGACGTGCTCAGGGGCGCCGAATGGCTCCCGCAAGCAACCTACCCATGAGCTTTACATCACGTCAAGTGGATATGTCGGACGTTGAGGTCGTCCAGACCCAAGCGAGCTGTCGGAGCAGCGCGGACTCCGTGACGGTCGGGCGTGCCGTGTGTTCCGACAGGACGCGCTCCGTCATCCAGACGAGCGAGTAGGCGCGGGCGTGTGCCTGGTCGTCGGGGATGTCCGGGACGGAAGCGAGGATGCGCTGCTCGACGCGAGGGAGGAATCCGTCGTGCAGGACCCGCCAAAACGCCGCGACCTCCTCGTCATACGTGGCGGCCTCCATCAGCGCCCGGACCGTCGACGCGTACCGCTGGTAGGTGCGCAGCAGCGCCGCGAGCGAGTGCTCGACGTCGTCGTCGACGAGGTCCAGCCATGGGTCCGCGCTCTGGATCAATGCCTGCCGGACGCCCTCGCCGAGCTCGAGGATCAGCGCGCGCTTGTCGCGGAAGTACGAGTAAAAGGTTGGCCGCGACACGCCGGCGCCACGGACGATCTGCTCAATGCTGATCTCGGCGAACGCCCGGCCCTCCTCGAGGAGGGCGACGGTCGCGTCGAGCAGGGCCTGCTCGGTCGCCCTCCGTGCGTCAGCGGTGGCGGAGCGGCGCGACAGGACGGACACCGACTGATCGTATTTGACATGCAAACCTGTTTCGACTTGACAGGATGGAAAGCGCTAGCGTACGTTCGAGGAGCTGGCGTTCGAGGCACGACTGCCGCCGGAACACGAGCCTCGCGTCCGTCGCCTTCGTGGCGCCCCGCCGGCCGAAGAGACGCCCTCTGATGATCCAGCCCCTCCAGACACGTAGCCCGTCGCTGCACGGTCCTCGTCACGGCCAACGCTCCACCCGTCCGGGTCCGCCCCCGCCGGGTGGACGAGCCGAGGGAGCGCCGTCGGGTCCGGTCAAGATCCCGACCGAGGCGTTGGTCGTGCTCCAGTCCATTGCAAGGCGCGACGGAGGCTGCGCCGAGGCGATGGCGATGCATCTACACCACCGCCTCCCCGAGCTGGAACGCCGGTCGGTCGCGGGCAGTGCCTTCGGTGAGACGCGCGCGTGCTGTCAGGCGCACCTCGAAGTCGTGGCCCGCATCGTCTGCGAAGGCGCGTCGACCACCGAGATCGCGGTCCCCGGCCCGGCCATCGAGCACGCGCGGTCCCTGATCCGGCGAGGCGTGTCCCTTGACGTCCTGCTGCGGACGTATCACCTCGGGCAGGCGTTCCTGTCCGCGCGGGCCGCCGCGCTCTTTGAACAGCAGGCCTTCGACGACGCACTTCGCCTCCGGGCCACCGTCGCAGTCGACGCGTTCCTCTTCGACTACATCGACCGTGTCAGTGAGGCGATAGCCGCCATCTACGGCGACGAGCGCAACAGCTGGCACCGGAGCCCCGAAGCAGTCCGCAGCGAGGCGCTGCAGGCGATCATGGAACGTCGCGGCGTCGACGAACGACGTCTCGGCCGGCACCTCGGCTATGACCTCACCGGTCACCACGGGGCCTTCGTCCTGGCCGCGGACGCCCAGGACTGCGGTTTTGAGACCTTGCGCGACGAGGCCCTACGGATCGTCGCGGCCGTCGGCGCGAACGCCTCGCTCGTCGTCCCGGGCGAGGGAACAACGGCCTGGGCATGGTTCCGCACCGTCGACGACGTCAACGACCTCGCCGCCCGTCTGCACGCCGAATGGCGGCCCGCGGAACACGTGCGCATCGCGTTCGCCGACCCGGCACCCGGGATCGACGGCTTCCGGACCTCGCACCTCGAGGCCCTCGAGACGCTCGAGTTCGTCGGCCGCTTCCCGGGAATGCTCTCCGAGCGGGGCACCACGTCGTACCGATCTGTCGAGCTGGTCTCGCTGCTCACCCAGGACCTCGAACGCGCGACGCGGTTCATGCGCTCACGCCTCGGCCCGCTCTCAGGCCCGGACCCCCGGCTCTCTGACCTGCGCAGGACAGCCCTTAACTTCCTGCGACACAACCGAAGCCACGCACGAGCGGGAGAAGCGCTCTTCCTCCACAAGAACACGGTCTTCACTCGTGTCAAGCACACAGAAAAAGTGCTCGGGATCCGCTCAGACGCCTGGGGCATCGAGCTCGAGACCGCGCTCGTGCTCGCCTCGATCCTTGAGGCTGAACCCACCGACTGATCCGCGCGAGGTCTACCCGGAGGTAGTGGCCCCCGCCACGGGCGCCGGGACTCAGGTCGCGGCCTGCCAGAGCCAGGTGACCTGATCGATGAGGGCCTGCTCGTCGAGCGTCGGCCGGGCGACGTGCTCGGTGAACGCGCGCTCGGTCATGTACACGAGGGCGTAGGCACGAGCGGCGACGCCCGCAGCAGGGAGGTCCGGATCGCCGGCAACGATGCGGCGCTCCGCACCGGGACGGAAGCGGTCATGGAAGGCCTGCCAGAACGCGGCGACTTCCGGGTCGTAGGTGGCGGCCTCGGTGATCGCCCCAACGCTCACACGATGTCGGGTGAACACGGCCAGCACCCCTGTGAGCGTGTCGCGGAGCGGAACGTCGGCGAAGCTCAGCCACGGCTCGGCGGCGTCGGAGAGATCTGCCTCCAGTGCAGCGCCGAGCTTGAGGACCAGAGCGCGCTTGTCGTTGAAGTAGGTGTAGAAGGTCGGCCGCGTGAACCCGGCCCGGCGCACGATCTGCTCGATCGAGATGTCCGCGTAGGCCGTGCCCTCCTCGAGCAGCGAGACGGCCGCGCGGAGCAGTTCCGCTTCGGTGGCCTTGCGGGTCTCGGCAGTGCGAGCCCGCCGGGAGAGAGTCGCCATGACCCCAGTCTAGACATTACGATCAGGCTTGACATTGCGTAAAGTCGTGTGGGATGGTCGGTCCTCCGACAGACCCCGTCCGCGGCTCGGTTCGAGTCGCGGCGGACACCACCCTCACGGAAGAACAGGAACACGCATGGGAACGATCACGTTCGTGGAGCACGACGGAACTTCGCACGACGTGGACCTCGTCGACGGGGAGTCGCTCATGGAGCTGGCCACCAGCAACGGCGTGCCCGGTATCGACGGCGACTGCGGGGGCGAGGCGGCGTGCGGCACCTGCCACGTCATCGTCGACGACGCGTGGATCGCCACGACCGGGACGCGCTCGGATGAGGAGACGCAGATGATCGAGATGTCCCCGGAGTGCGCCCCGAACTCGCGCCTCTCCTGCCAGCTGAAAGCACGTTCCGAACTCGACGGACTCCGGGTACACCTCCCCGAGTTCCAGATGTAGTGCCGACTTCCCCCGCGATCGACGACAGGCAAGAGGAACAGCGATGACACCCACCGAGAGCATGCTGGACAGGGCCAGGACCAGAGTGGTCGACAAGGTGCAATCGACCGTTCCTGCCGACCGACAGGTGCGAGCAGCGCACCTCGTCGAGAAGGCGAAGCGCCTGGCCGGCATGAGCACGCCGCTGGTCTTCACCGAGGAGCCGATCCCGGACCCGGTCGACGTTCCGCTGACCGACATCGACGTCAGCAACCCCTTCATGAACCGGCAGGGGAAGTGGAACTCGTACTTCGAGCGGCTGCGCGAAGAGGCCCCGGTCCACTACCTCGCCGACAGCCCGTTCGGTCCGTTCTGGTCCATCACGCGCTACGCGGACATCCAGGCCGTCGACTCGAACCCCGAGGTCTTCTCGGCGGAGCCCCACATCGTCCTCGGGCCCCCGCCGCTGGACATCGAGATGTTCATCGCGATGGACCCGCCCAAGCACGACGTCCAACGCAAAGCCGTGCAGGGCGTCGTCGCGCCCCGGAACCTCAAAGAGATGGAAGGGCTCATCCGCGAGCGCGTCCGGGAGGTGCTCGACGGCCTGCCGACCGACGAGCCGTTCGACTGGGTGCAGAAGGTCTCCATCGAGATCACGGGCCGGATGCTGGCAACGCTGCTGGACTTCCCGTACGAGCAGCGACGCAAGCTCACCTACTGGTCCGACACGATCAGCTCGACCGCTGAGGGGACTGGCGGCACGACGCACCAGGACGACTTCTACGCCGCCACCGAGGAGCTGGCGAAGGGCTTCGTGGCGCTCTGGCACGACAAGGCCGCGCGGCGAGCCGCCGGTGAGGCGGACGGGTTCGACCTGATCACGCTGATGCAGACCTCCGAGGACACGAAGGACCTGATCAAGCGGCCGCTCGAGTTCCTCGGCAACCTGACGCTGCTCATCGTCGGCGGCAACGACACCACCCGCAATTCGATGTCCGGGGGCGTCCTTGCCCTCAACAAGTACCCGGACGAGTTCGAGAAGCTGAAGGCCGACCCGAAGCTGATCCCGAACATGGTCTCCGAGATCATCCGGTGGCAGACCCCGCTGGCGTACATGCGCCGGGTCGCCAAGAAGGACGTCCACTTCGGCGGACAGTTCATCCGCAAGGGCGACGTGGTCGTCATGTGGTACGCGTCGGGGAACCGCGACGAGAGCAAGTTCGAGAACGCCGACGCGCTCATCATCGACCGCAAGAACGCGCGCAACCACATCGCGTTCGGCTTCGGCGTGCACCGCTGCATGGGCAACCGTCTCGCCGAGATGCAGCTGCGCATCCTGTGGGAGGAGCTGCTCGCCCGGTTCGACCGGATCGACGTCGTTGGCGAGCCCGAATACGTGCAATCCAACTTCGTCAAGGGCTACGAGAAGATGATGGTCCAGCTGACACCCAAAACGGCCAGCTGACCTCGGGCGACGACGGGGATCGGGGAGAGCTATGGGGACCCAGCGGGTGGTCATCGTCGGAGCCAGCCACGCAAGTGCGCAGCTGTGCGTCAGCCTGCGCCGTGACGGCTGGGACGGCGAGATTCTGTTGATCGGCGACGAGCCGTCGCTGCCCTATCACCGGCCGCCGCTGTCGAAGACGTTCCTCGCGGGAACGACGACGATCGAGGACCTCCACATCCGCAAGCCGGAGTTCTACGAGAAGGAGCAGGTGGCGTTCCGTCACGCCCGGGTCACCCGGATCAGCCGAGAAGCCAGGACCGTCACGCTGGACGACGGCGAAGAACTGGGCTACGACAAGCTCGTCCTCTGCCTGGGAGCCCGACCGCGTCCGCTGAGCATTCCCGGGATGGAGCTCGCCGGCGTTCACTACCTGCGGGACGCGGCCGACATCACGGCCATTCGCGACAGCCTCGCGGGGGCCAGCCGCGCGGTCATCGTCGGCGCCGGCTACATCGGCCTGGAGGCGGCGGCGTCGTTGCGGAAGCTGGGCGTCGAGGTCACCGTGCTCGAGGTCGCTGAACGCGTCCTGCAGCGCGTCACCGCCCCAGCGGTCTCGGCCTTCTACGACCGCGTCCACCGGGAAGAAGGGGTCGACCTCCGACTTGGCGTCGGCGTCTTGGCGCTCGAGGGCGAAGATCAGGTCACCAGCGTCCGGCTCACCGACGACGACCACATCGCGGCCGACCTCGTCATCGTCGGTGTCGGAGTCCTCCCCAACGTCGAGCTGGCGCAGGACGCTGGGCTGGCTGTCGACAACGGCATCGTCGTCGACGCGCACGGCCGCACCGACGATCCGGACATCTTCGCCGCCGGGGACTGCGCCAACCACTACGACGCCCGCTACGACCGCCGCCTGCGGTTGGAGTGCGTGTCCAACGCGGTCGAGCACGCGAAGAGCGTCGCCGGAGCGATCTGCGGCAAGGACAAGCCGATCTCCGCACTCCCGTGGTTCTGGTCCGACCAGTACGACCTGAAGCTCCAGATCGCCGGCCTCAGCACGGGCTACGACACCGTCGTGCTGCGCGGAGACCCCGCCGCCGGTCGTGCCTTCGCGTGCTTCTACTTCGCGGACGGGCGATTGGTCGCCGCCGACTGCGTCAACAACGCGAAGGAGTTCATGTTCAGCAAGCGCGCCATCGCCGAGGGTCTGTCGCCGGATCGTTCGATGCTGGCCGACCCAGGAACGCCGCTGGCGTCGCTGCTTCAAGCGTCCACGAGCCCTACGGGCTGATCGGGTCACGACGGACCCGCGAGCGCGCCAGCGGAGCTCACGGTAGACGGCGAGCCTGCCGGAGCGGCTCACCGCAATCGCCGACGCCCCCGAGGGCGCTGCCTTCTTCGACCTCTGCGGGACCAGCCCGATGCTCAAGAACGACCTGACGTGACTCATGACCACACCGATCAACGTGGTCGTCCTGGGCGGAGGCTCTTGGGCGACCGCAGTCGCCTCTCTCGCCGCGACGAACACGCCGACCACACTTTGGGCGCGGGACGCTGACGTCGCCCGCGACATCGACCACAACCACCGCAACACGCGGTTCCTCGAAGACCGACCGCTCACCGAAAACCTGCGGGCGACCGACGACCTCGCGGCCGCGGTCTCGGATGCCGACGTTCTCGTCATGGGCGTCCCGTCGCAGGCGCTCCGCGAGGTCGCCGGGCTCGCAGCCCCGCATGTGCGCCCATGGGTGCCGGTGCTGTCGCTCTCGAAGGGCATCGAGGTCGGCACCCGCCTGCGCCCGACCCAGATCATCGGCTCCGTCCTCCCGGGACACCCGGTAGGGGTGCTCGCCGGCCCGAACCTCGCCCGAGAAATCCTCGACGGCAAGGCCGCCGCGTCCGTCGTCGCGACGCCCGACACCGAGGTTGCCAAGGCGTTGCAACCGTTGTTCTCCACGCCGCTGTTCCGGGTCTACCGCAATGCCGACGTCGTCGGGAGCGAGCTCGGTGGCGCGTTGAAGAACGTCATCGCGATCGCCAGCGGCATGGCCGACGGCCTGAGCGTCGGAGACAACACCCGAGCCATGGTGGTGACCCGTGGCCTGGCGGAGCTCACGCGGCTCGGTGTGGCACTTGGCGGCGACCCCCTGACGTTCACGGGTCTGACGGGTCTCGGCGACCTTCTCGCGACGTGCTCCAGCCAACTCTCCCGCAACCGGCGGGTCGGCGAAGAGCTCGGTCGCGGCAAGACGATCGAGGAGATCCTCGAGGGAATGAATCAGGTCGCTGAGGGCGTGAAGAGCGTGCGCACCGTCCTCGAGTTGGCCGCGATCCACGACGTCTCGATGCCGATCGCGGAGGAGGTCGACGCCGTGGTCAACGAAGGACGGACGGCGCGGGATGCCTACCGCGGACTCCGCGCCGAGGTGGCGCAGAGCGAACGGCATGAGGTCGCCTAGTATCGAACGTCGCCAGATCGAGAACGCCGATGGCACCGACCCGAGTGCTGCTTTCGCGGAGTCCGGTGCTCGGCGCGGAGTGTTCGGGCTGCGGCGACCATCTGGCGCTGAGCGCCGGCCCCGGCTGTTGCGCGGGATGCGAGAGAACCGGGCATCGGCCGTCTGCGGCTGAGGTCCCCATGCCGACTACGGCGGAGGGTCGACTCCAGCGTAGAGCGCGTCGCGAACGATCTGACGGGGTCGGCGATCGAACTACCAAACGCCTGTGCGAGGGTCGCTGACGAAAGGTGCGGGGTCCTTCGAAACGTCCGATTGCGACGATGAGTGCTACGCCATCGCGCTACGCCGCCCGGGGTGTCGTGCCCGTTCGTGATGGGCGTCACCTGGCCGGGAATGCGAGAACCCGCCTGGTGGCGGGTTCTCGTCCTAGGTGGAGCTAGTCGGGCTCGAACCGACGACCTCCTGGGTGCGATCCAGGCACTCTTCCAGCTGAGCTATAGCCCCAGGACGCTGGATTCTAGCCCGGGGCGCGCCGGGCGTGTCGTGCGGTCCTCCGGGCCCGCGTCGCCGGGACAGACGGACGGACGGTGTCCAGCGTTCTGGCCGATCGCTCGATGTCGCACGGTGCCGCCCGGAATTGTTGGCCCCGGGGGGCTACGCTCGGCGGCGCGTGAGCTTCCGGACGCGACTCAACCTCTTCTTCGTCCTCCTGGTCGTCGCCCCGCTGTTCGCCGTCGGCGTCGTGCTGCTGCGGACGATCGACGGGGCGGCCCAGGGCAAGGTCGAATCGGCGCTCGCCTCGCAGGGGCGGGCGGTCGCGCGCGTGTCCGACATCTACCGGGACCAGGCGGCGGCGCTCAACGGCCGGATCGCCCGGGACCGCGAGCTCGCCGCGGCGCTCGAGTCCGGCTCCTTCGCGCGCGTGGAGAAGCGGGCCGGGCAGCTGCTCTCCCCGAACACCGACGCCCGGCGGATGCGGATCACGATCGCGCGGACCGGGAAGGTCGTCGACGTCGGCAGCCCGTCGGCGGTCCTGCCGCAGCGCAACGACCTCGTCGGATCGGGCTCGGCGCGGGAGAGGCTCGGCACGATCGAGACGTCGGTCATCGGGCCCAAGTCGCTCGCGTCGCGGCTCGAGGGGCTCACCGGCCGGATGATCCAGGTGCGGTCGGGGCGCACCGGGCGCGTCATCGCGGGCGCGACGGACGGGCCGAGCGAGCTGCCGCCGCAGGACCGCGTGAAGACCGTCGACGGCGGCGACTGGACGGCGGTGATGCTCCGCGAGGCCGGGTTCGGCGGGCCGCAGGACGGCGTCGTGATCTTCAACCGCGGCGACGACAGCCGCGCGTCGACCGGCGAGCGGATCGCCCTGATCGGCACGCTCGTGCTCTTCCTGGTGCTCGCCGGCATCGGTGCCCTGGCCGTGTCCCGCTCGCTGCAGCGGCAGGTCGGGATCCTCCTCGAGGGCTCCAAGCGGCTCGGTGAGGGCGACTTCCAGCACGAGATCCCGCGCGGCAACGGCGACGACGAGTTCGCGCTGCTGGCCGACGGCTTCAACGCGATGAGCCGGCAGCTGCGGCGCCGGCTCGACGAGCTGGAGGACGAGCGCGCCCGCCTGCGCTCAGCGATCCGCCGGATCGGCGAGACGTTCGCCGCCAACCTCGACCGCGAGGGCCTGCTGGAGATCGTCGCCCGCGCCGCCGCCGACGGGGTCCGCGCCGACGCCGCGCGCGCCCGGGTGGTCGTGGACGGTCGCGAGGAGGTCGCCGAGACCGGGGGCACCACGCGGTTCGACGCGCTCCTGCGCCGGGCCGCCGACCGCGCAGGGGAGGGCCGCGAGGTCCTCCTGTCCGACGGGAGCCAGCACGCCCTGGCCGTCGTGATGCACGCCGCCGACCTCGTCGGGACGGTCGTGGTCGCCCGCGACGACGTGCCGTTCACGAAGGCGGACGCCGAGATGGTCGGGTACCTCTCCGGTCAGGCCGCGGTGTCGCTCGAGAACGTCGGCCGGCACGAGGAGGCCGAGCGCGAGGCCCACACCGACCCGCTCACCGGCCTCGCGAACCGCCGGCGCTTCGACGACCTCCTCGCGTCCGCGGTCGATGCGGCCGAGCGCGAGGGCCGCCCGCTGTCGCTCCTGGCGCTCGACCTCGACCACTTCAAGTCCGTCAACGACCAGTACGGGCACGGGGTCGGCGACGAGGTGCTGAAGGCCACGGCCCAGGCGCTGCGCGAGGCGGTCCGCGGTGGGGACGTCGCGGCGCGGCTCGGCGGCGAGGAGTTCGCGGTGGTCCTGCCGCACGCCGACGTCGAGGGCGCGCGGATCCTCGCGGAGCGGCTCCGGATCGCCGTCGGTGGCCTCGTCGTGCCGGCAGGCGACGGTCGCGAGGTCCGCTTCACGACCTCGGTCGGGACCGCCACGGTGTCCGGGCCGACGATCGACGTGCCGCGTCTCGTCGCCTCCGCGGACGAGGCGCTGTACGCCGCCAAGCGCGGCGGGCGCAACAGAACGGTCAGTGCTGACGACTCGGCACAGCCCGGGTAGGATCAGGGCGATGGGTGTGCTTGATGACGCGATCCGCGAGCACCTCGAGCTGAAGCGCCGCCACGGGTCCGATCCCGTGGAGGTCTCCAGGCTCGAGCGTGAGGCGCTGGGCCCGGTCACCGCGGCGGAGCTCGAGGCCGAGGGCGAGCCCGACTGGGACGACGAGTCGTCGGCCGCCGTCTTCGACGACGAGTCCGCCGACGTGTCCGGGGCCTACGACGCCGCCGCCCTCGGTGGCGCGCCCGAGCCGCCGCCGACCGAGGCGTTCTCGATCCCGCAGGAGCAGGGACCGGTCGTCCCGCCGCCTCCCGCGAGCTTCGCGCAGGCCCCCGAGGCCGCGTCCGCCCCGCCGCCCCCGCCGCCGAGCTACGCCTCAGGCGTCGACGACACGTTCGACTTCACCGAGGGCGTCCAGGACGGCCAGGCCGCCGCACCCGCGGCCAGCGTCCCGCCGCCCCCACCCGCCGGCGCCGTCCCGCCGCCCCCGCCCCCCGCGAGCTTCGCGCCGGCCGACGTGCCCGCGCCCCCCGCCACCGCGTCCGTGCCGCCGCCCCCGCCGGCCGCGGCCGCGGTGCCATCGCCCCCGCCCGTCTCGTCGGAGCCCGCCGCTCCGCCGGCACCGCCCGCCCCGCCGGCAGCGGCCCCGCCCGCTCCGCCGGTCGTCGTCGCGCCCCCGGCGCCGCCCGCTCCGCCGGCACCCCCGGCGCCGCCCGCACCTCCCGCCGCGGGCACGCCCACCCAGGGCGTCCCGGCCGTGCCGCGCCGGCGCGTCGGCGGTGGCGACACCACGCAGGGCGAGCCCACGAACGATCCGCTGTCGGAGACGCCGGAGTTCCTCGAGGAGACGCCGGATCACGACCGGCTCTGGTTCGAGCAGAAGCCGCCGCGCGACTTCGACTTCTAAGACCCGGTGGCGCCGGCGCGCCCGAGCGCCGGTCCGCCCGCCGGCCCGGGCCGCCGTACACGCGTCCGGCCGCGGGCGGCGCGGGCGGACGAGCGCCGTTCCGGGGGCCCGACCGCGCCATACTCCCTGCAGCGATGAGTCCCGTGGACCGATCGGCCGGGGACGCCCCCGACAAGCGCGTGGCACTGGTGCTCCCGGGCGGCGGGGCCCGCGGCGCCTACGAGGTCGGTGCGCTCTCGGTGCTCCTGCCCGAGCTCGAACGCCGCGGCGAGCAGCCCACGATCTTCTGCGGCACGTCGGTCGGGGCGATCAACGCGGCCTACCTCGGGTCGGTCGCGCACCTGCCCGCGGAGGAGCAGGTCCGCCAGGGCCTCGAGCACTGGCACGCGATCAGCAAGAAGGACATCATCCGCAGCGTCGTCGGGCCCGGCCTGCCGCGCACGCTGTTCCGGCTGATCGGCGACATGCTCGAGGTCCCCGGGGTCCGTCTCGCCGGCCTGATGGACCCGACGCCGCTGCGCGCGACGCTCGACAAGATCGTCGACTGGGACGACCTCGCGAAGAACGGGCGCGACGGGGCCTACGACGCGGTCTGCCTCGTCGCCACGTCGCTGGCGCGGAGCGGGCCGGTCGCCTGGGTCCAGGGCCGGGCCGAGGTCCCCGAGACGAAGCGCAGCGCCGACCTCCGGTACGTCCGGGTCGACGAGCTCGACGCCCAGCACGTCCGGGCGTCCGCGGCGATCCCGCTGCTGTTCGCCCCGGTGCGCGTCGACCACCCCGACGAGCCCTCCGAGTACTACGTCGACGGCGCCACCCGCCTGAACACGCCGATCGCGCCGGCGCTGGCGCTCGGCGCGGACCGCGTCGTCGTCATCGGCTTCGAACCCCTCGGCGACCGCACCCCGCGCAGCGCGAAGAAGCCGCTCGTCCCGCGGATCGCGGACGTCATCTCGAACATCGTCGACGGCCTGCTGGTCGACCAGGTCAACGACGACCTGCACCAGATGGTCACCCTGAACGAGATGATCGCGGCACCCGGCAGCCCCGCCGCGCGGGCGTCCCGGAAGTTCCGCAGCGAGCGCGGGAAGCCCGCCTACCGGAAGATCGAGTACGCGCTCGTGTCGCCCCGGCACCGCGGCGAGCTGGGCGAGCTGGCCGACGAGGTCTTCGACCGCCGCTACCGCGGGTGGCGCGGCCTGCTGAACCCGGACCTGCCGCTGTTCTCGCGCCTGCTGGGAGGCGGCCGGACGCCGGCCCGCGGCGAGCTCCTGTCGTTCCTGCTGTTCGACGACCTGTACTTCGACCTCCTGATCGAGGCCGGCAAGCGCGACGCGAACGACTGGCTCGACCGGCACCCCGACTTCTGGTGCTCCGAGGCCGGGCACGACTTCGACTTCGACACCGGCCGGATCCCGCCGGAGGACACGACGAACCGTCGCCGGCGGAAGAGCGACCGCGAGGGCGACGGGGCGCAGGACGGCGGCCGCGGCGGCGCGACGGTCGCCGCCTGACGGACACCCGTCCGGTCGCGAAGGATCGCGACCGAACTGATACGCGGCGCTCACGACGTTGGCACCGGGCGCGCCGATCATGGGCGCACGGCTGCCTCCCCGGCGGCCCCGACACCGGCCCGACCCCCAGCGGCCCCGGGAGCACCCATGGTGAACCGCCCTCGCTGGACGACCCTCAACCTCGCCGCCCTCAGTGCCGCGACCGCCGCCGCGCGGGTCCCGCGCACCGCGGACCTCGTCGGACGTGCCGCGGCCCACGACGGGCTGCTGCACGCGCTCGTCCTGCGCTTCCCGCTGCACGGACCGGCGGAGCGCCGGCTGCTCGACCGCGCCGTCGTGCTCGAGCGCGTCGGGGGTGCGTCGTGGCCCGAGGTCGCCGCCACCCTGCGCACCAGCGCCCGGGCCGCCGAGCTGCGGTACGGCCGGGCGGAGCGCGCGTTCCTGATGGAGGAGGCGTTCCCGCTCCGGCGGACCCCGTCCGGCGGGCTGCGGCGCCCCGAGTTCGAGGTCCTCGACGGCCCGGACGCGCACCTGCGGACGCTCGACGGCCTGGCCCCCGTGTGGGCCCCGTCGCCGTCGGCGCTGCTCGAGATCGACGACGCGACGTGGCTGGCGGGGGAGCGGACGGCCCTCCTGCGCATGCGCACCGCGCTCGACGACCGCGACCTGCCGCCCGGTGCCGACCGCCTGGACGCCCGGCTCGCCTACGAGAGCCGTCGCCTGGCGTGCCTCTCCTGGGAGCTGCGCACGGCGGACGCGCACGGAACGCCCGACGTGGCGCTCGTGGACGAGATCGCCGAGGCCACGGCCGAGTGCGTGATGCTGGTGGCGGTCATGGCCGGCGACCGGGACCGCCGCCCCGTCCCCGCGGACGCACCCGCGGCGCCGGGCCCGCGGATCGCGGAGCTCGCCTCCCGCGCGGTGCAGGCCCTCGAGGTCGTCGACGACGCCGAGCGGGTCGCTGGCACCTCGCTCCGCTGACCCGCGCCGCGGCGACGGCCGGCCCCGACCGCGCGCACCCCGGGATCTCACGTTCGGGCGGTCCCGGCCGTCCCACGGGTGACGTGCCGCACGACGACCGCCCGAACGACCGCTCCGTCCGCGAAGGTGGGGGACGCGTGCGCGCCTCCCCGCCCCCTGATCCGCCCGCGCCGCCCCCGTTCGACGTCGTCGTCGAGCGGCACGGCCCCGGCGTCCTGCGGTTCTGCGTCGCCCGTCTTGGTCCCGACCGCGGCGAGGAGTGCTTCCAGGAGACGCTGCTCGCGGCGCTGCGCGCGTACGACGGGCTCCGCGACCCGGGCGCCGCCGGCGGCTGGCTGTTCCAGATCGCGCAGCGCAAGATCGTCGACGCCGCGCGGAGCGTCGCGCGGGCGCCCACGCCGGCCGGCGACGCGCTCGAGGCCCACGCGGACCCGTGGCACGACCCCGAGCCCGGCAGCGGGATCTGGGCGACGGTCGCACGACTGCCGCCGAAGCAGCGCGAGGCGGTCGGGCTGCGGTACCTCGCGGACCTCTCGCACGCCGACGTCGCCGCGGTCATGGGCACGTCGGTCGATGCCGCCCGCCGCAACGTCTTCGAGGGCCTCAGGCGCCTGCGCGACGAGGTCGGGCGATGACCACGCCGTCACGCTCTCACGAACCGCCCACCCCGACCGTCCTACGAGCATGAGCACCGACGACTCCCGCACCACCCACGGCCCCGACGACCCCCGTGCTGCACCCGGCCCCGACGACCGGCTCGAGGACGCGTTGCGCGGCACGCCCGCGGCGGACGACGCGTTCCGGGAGGCCCGGGAGCGGTTCGCGGCGCGAGCGGTCGACGAGGGCGCGGTCGGCGTCGCGTACGAGGACCACGACACCCCCGTCGGCGTCGTCCGGATCGGGGCGACGCCGGAGGGCGTCGTCCGACTCGTCCTGCCCGCGGAGGACGCCGACGACGCGCTCGCCCGCCTGGCCGCGTCCGTGTCGCCGCGGATCCTCCGCGCGCGGACCCCGGTCCTCGCCGGGGCCCGACGCGAGCTCGACGAGTACTTCGCCGGCCGGCGGCGCGGGTTCGACGTCGCCCTGGACTGGCGGCTCGTCACGGCGTTCCGGCGCGAGGTGCTGCGCGCGACGGCCCTGATCCCGTTCGGTGAGACGTCCAGCTACCGGGGCGTCGCGACCGCCGCCGGCAGCCCGAACGCCGTCCGCGCCGCGGGCACCGCGCTGGCGACCAACCCGCTGCCGATCATCGTCCCGTGCCACCGGGTCGTCCGGTCCGACGGCGCGCTCGGCAACTACCTGGGCGGCGTCGAGATGAAGGCCCGCCTGCTCGAGCTGGAGGGCGCGGCGGCCTGAGGAGCGCGGGCCGGGGCCCGCGGCGTCAGTCGCAGAGCGCCGGCAGCACGGTCGACCCGTAGGCGGCGATCGTGCCCATCGGGTCGGCGCTGCCGATCAGCTGCAGGCAGACGGCGTCCGCGCCCAGCTCCTCGATCTCGCGGATCCGCTCCGCGTGCTCGTCGAGGTCGGCGGAGGCGATGAACCCCTCGTGGGCGAACTCCTCGTCGGTCATCACGGCGTCGGCGCGCCGCTGCATCTCGTGCTGGTCGGAGATGTCGTCGACGTAGAGCTCGGGCAGCTGGGTGGGCTTCCACTTCCGCGCGCCCTCGATCACGGCGTCCTGCGACGACGCCCACGCGATCCCGGACTGGAGGACGATCGTCCCGGGCTCCTTGCCGAGGTCGGAGCACGCCGCCCGGTAGGCGTCGATCACCGCGGGCGCCTCGTCCGGGTCGCCGAGGGTCCAGAGCCCGTCGCCGCGCTCGGCGGCGATCCGGGCGGCCTTCGGACCGAAGGCGGAGACGATCATCCGGGGCCGCTGCTCGGGCAGCGTGAAGAGCTTGGCCTCGTGCAGGCGGAACCAGCCGCCGTCCATCGTCACGGTCTCGCCGTCCCACAGCCGGTTGATCGCCTCGAGGCCCGCGTCGAAGCGGGCCTGCTGGACCTCCAGCGACGGCCAGTCCAGTCCGAACGGCGACTCGTTGACGGACTCGCCGGAGCCCACCCCGAGGGTGACGCGTCCCGGGTACAGCGCCTCGAGCGCGGCGAACGCCTGCGCGACCACACCCGGGTGGTAGTGGTGCTGTACCGGCGTCACACCGGTGGCCAGAGGGAGCGTCGTCGCCGCGCCGATCGCCGCGAGCGTCACCCACGCCTGCGAGCCCTGGCCGCCCGGGAACCACGGACCGAAGTGGTCGGAGAGCCCCAGCGCGTCGAAGCCCACGTCCTCGGCGGCCTGCGCCTGCGCGACCAGCTCCGGAGGCGTGAACTCCTCGGTCGATCCGGCGAACCAGTACTCGGTGCTCGACATGCAGCAATGCTCCAGGGGTCGGGGATGGGACGGGACCACACTGGTGGGTACCCCGACGTACGGATCCGTACCGGCCCGGTGTTGCGCGAATTCGCAGAGGGACGGGTGCGGGCGGTCAGGGCCGCGGCACGACCGCGTCGGGCCCGACCTCCGCGACATTCGACAGGCCGCACATCGCCAGCGACAGGTCGAGGTCGGCGAGCAGCGAGCGGACGACCTGCTCGACGCCCGCCTGGCCCTCGAGCGCCAGGCCCCAGACCCACGGCCGGGCGACGAGGACCGCCCTCGCACCGAGGGCCAGCGCCTTCAGGACGTCAGAGCCCGTGCGGACGCCGGAGTCGACGAGCACCGGCACGGTCTCCGGGACCGCGGCGACGACCGCCGGCAGCTGGTCGAGCGCGGCGACGGAGCCGTCGACCTGGCGGCCGCCGTGGTTGGAGACGACGATCCCGTCGATCCCGAGCTCGACCGCGCGGCGGGCGTCGTCGGGGTGGAGGATGCCCTTCACGAGCAGCGGCAGCGACGTCTCGGACCGCAGGGCGGCGAGGTCGTCCCAGCTCATCCCGGGGTTCGGGAACGTCATCGCCCACATGCCGATCGCGGCCTGCGGGTCCTCCTCGGGCGTCTTCTCGAGCTTCGCCCGGAACGCCGGATCCGAGGTGTAGTTCGCGATCCCCTCGCCGAGCAGGAACGGCAGGTACGCGTTCTGCAGGTCCCGGGGCCGCCAGGGCATCGTCAGCGTGTCCAGCGTGACGACGATCGCCTCGTTGCCGGCCGCCTCCGCCCGGGCGACGAGGCTGCGGCGGACCTCGGGGTCGTTCGGCGGGTAGAGCTGGAACCACCGCGGGGCGTCGGGCGTGGCGCCTGCGACGTCCTCGATCGTGGTCGACGCCGCGTTGCTGAGCACGTGGGTCACGCCGGTCGCGTTCGCGGCGCGGGCGACCGCGAGCTCGCCGTCGGGGTGGACGATCGACAGCACCCCGACCGGGCCGAGGAGGACCGGGGCGTTGAGCGTCGTGCCGAGGACGGTCGTCGAGAGGTCGCGCGTCCCGACCTCGCCGAGCATCCGCGGGACGAGCCGCACGCGGTCGAACGCGGCCCGGTTGGCGGCCATCGTCCGCTCCTCGCCCGCACCGCCGGCGACGTACCCGTAGGCGGCGTCGGAGAGCTCGGCCTCCGCCCGCGCCTGCATCCCGTCGAACGACGTCGGCACGACCGGCTTCTCGCCCCCGAGCCCCTTCCCGTAGATCTCGAACTGGTAGACGCTGAGCGGCAGGCCGGGGGTCGACATGGCGCCAGCGTAGTGCGCGCGGGCGGGAGCATCCGGGACGGCCCCGCTAGCGTTCCCTCCTCCATGGAGGCCACCGCCCGATGACCCGCACCACCCGCCGCCGGTACGCGGCCCTCGACCTGCTGCTCGAGAAGGGCCTCCTGCCCGACCCGGTGCTCCGGATCGGCACGCGGTTCGGCACCGCCAAGCGCCTGCGCCGGGAGGAGCGGGACGGCGTCGCCGCGCAGGACCGCCGGCTCGCGGAGATCGTCGAGCGCATGTCGACGGGCAACGTCGCCGAGCTGCCCGAGAAGGCCAACGAGCAGCACTACGAGCTGCCCGCCGCGTTCCTCGGGCTGTTCCTCGGGTCGCGCCGCAAGTACTCCGGCTGCCTGTGGGCCGACGGGGTGCAGACGCTCGACCAGGCCGAGGAGGCGATGCTCGACCTGACCGTGACGCGCGCCGGCATCGAGGACGGCATGGACGTCCTCGACCTCGGCTGCGGCTGGGGCTCGGTGTCGCTGTACGTCGCGCAGCGGTTCCCGAACGTCACCGTCACGTCGGTGTCGAACTCGCACGCGCAGCGCGAGTACATCGAGGCGAAGGCCCGTGAGCTCGGGGTCGCCGACCGCGTGCACGTGCAGACGACCGACGTCAACGTGCTCGAGCTGCCGGAGAACGCGTTCGACCGCGTGATCTCCGTCGAGATGTTCGAGCACCTGCGCAACTGGAAGGAGCTCCTGCGGCGGATCTCCGGATGGCTGCGCCCCGAGGGCCGGCTGTTCGTGCACGTGTTCTCGCACCGCCGCCTGGCGTACCGCTTCACCGACACGTGGGCGTCGGAGCGCTTCTTCACCGAGGGCACGATGCCGTCGCACGACCTGCTCGAGCGCTTCCAGGACGACATGGCGCTGCAGGACCGCTGGGCCGTGTCGGGCACCCACTACGCCCGGACGCTGCAGGAGTGGCTGAAGCGCCTGGACGCCAACCGCGACGAGGCGCTGGCGCTGCTGGAGCCCGACCACGGCCGCCGCGGCGCGCGCCGCCTGTTCGGCACCTGGCGCCTGTTCCTGCTCTCGACCGACGAGGTCTGGGGCCATCAGCGCGGCAACGAGTGGATCGTCTCCCACTACCTGCTGGCGCCCCGCGTGTCGCAGGACGGGTGGTCGGCGGAGGACGACGCCGCGCGGGCGAAGGACGCCGCGACCGCCGGGGCGTGACCGGGCCCCGGTCGCGGCGGGCCGCCCGGCGCGTGACGGTGCGGCCCCGGGCGCCCCGGATCGCCCGCGGCGCGCTCCACCCCGCGACGCCGCGGGACCGATCGACTAGGGTCGGCTGATGGTCGCGATCGTCCTCGTCGTGGTGATCGTCGCGGTGTCCGTGTTCGCGACCGTCCGGGCCGTGCAGTGGATGACCAAGTCCGGCCCGTACAACACCTACGGCCTCGCGACCGGTCGGCTGGAGCAGGACCGCGAGAACCTCCGGCAGGAGATCGAGGACGAGCGCCGGCGCACGGCCGCGGAGTCCGAGGCGGAGTCCGCGGCGGCCGACCTCGACGAGCGGTGGATGTCGGGCGACGCGTTCGGTCCCCCCGACGACGGGCCGGGCAGGCGCCGCTGAGCCCGGCTTCCGTGGCGTCCCCGGGGTGGGACGAGCGCGGGTCCGCCAGGTTCTGTGGATTCGGCCGTTCCGCCGAAGGAATCGACCCGCGGAGGGCCTAGCCTGCACGCGTGTCCATCCCGCCGGTCCGCCTGATCGTCCCGCTCGCCGCCGCCGGTGCGCTCGCCGTCTCGGGCTGCGGCGCGGACCGATCACCGGCCGGCCCGGGCGCCGGCGCGACCGACGTGGCCGCGACCACGACGACGACCGGGAGCCCCGGCACGCCCGGCGGCAGGACCCGCATCACCCGCTGGCCCGCGCGCGAGCACCGGTCGGGCGCCACCGACGTCACGGTCCAGCTGTCCGCCGCGCCCGTCCCGGGGTCGCCGCGGCCGACGCTGAGCCCGAGGGTCGCCGGCACCTGGTCGACGCACGGGACGACCGAGGTCTTCACGCCGAAGGGCACGCTGACGCCGTGCTCGCGGTACGTCCTCCGCGTCCCGGCGTCCACCACCGGGGCCGGGCAGACCCCGCTCGGCCGGACCTCGACCGCGCACCTCGCGATCGCCTGCCCGACGATCCGCGGCGTCGAGCACGCGCTCGCGCACCTCCACTACCTGCCGGTCCGCGTCGTCGGCGGGGGCGTCACGCGCCTGCACCCCGGGAAGGTCACCCGCCACGAGGCCGCGCTGCAGCTCTTCCGGCCGACCGGTCGCCTCGCCCGCCGGTGGTCGTCGGCGCCGCGGCTCGGCGACACCACCGCGGACCCTGTCCTGCGCGGCGCCATCATGGCGTTCCAGCACCGCCGCGGCCTGACGCCGGACGGGCAGAGCTCGCAGGCGCTGTGGCGCGCGCTGCTGCTCGCCGAGAGCCAGGGGCAGACCGCGACGCCCTACACCTGGGTGACGGTCCACGAGACCGGCAGCGAGTCGCTGACGGTCCACCGCGCCGGGCACGTCGTCCTGCGCACCCCCGCCAACACGGGCGCGCCCGGGGCGGAGACCGCGCCCGGGACGTTCCCGATCTTCGAGCACGTCGCCGCGTCGGACATGCGCGGCACGAACCCGGACGGCTCGCACTACGACGACCCGGGCGTGCCGTGGGTGAACTACTTCAACGGCGGCGACGCCGTCCACGGGTTCGCCCGCGCGACCTACGGCAGCCGGCAGTCCGCCGGGTGCGTCGAGCTGCCGATCCCGACGGCCGAGAAGGTCTTCGGGATGCTCGACATCGGCGACCTCGTGACCGTCGAGAGCTGACTCAGATCGACAGGTGCTCCCCGACCGTGAGCCGCGGGGCCCCGGCCAGGAGCGGCGCGAGCTCCTTCGGCTGCCCGTCGCCGGCCCGCCACTCGCGGTAGGCGGCGTCGGCCTCGAGGGACTCCCAGACCTCGACCGCGGCGACGCGCGTCGGGTCGGTGCGGTCCTGGATCACGACGACGGACTCGTTGCCCGCGAAGGCGCGGGTGTCGACGAGGACGCGGCCGAGGGCCTCGATCCCCTCCTCGACGACGTCGGGACGGAACTGGACTTCGAGGATCGCGGTGATCGACATGGGGCCTCTCTCGGGGTCGGTGGTGCTCGGCGCGACTCTCGCACGTCGGGACCGACCGCCCGTCGCAGGGGGCGATGCCGACGTCCCGTCGCCACCGCGTCGTGCGCGCACCGGGACGCCCCGGGCCGGGCTACCCGCCGAGCTCCTGCTTGATCAGCTCGAACTGCTCGTTCATCGCGACCGACACCGCCTGCGCCGCCTTCTGCGGGCGGACCATCACGGTGAACTCGTCGATCAGGCCGTCGTCGTCGAGGTGCAGGAAGTCGCAGCCGTGGATCTCGCGCTCGCCGATCCGGGCGCGGAAGACGAGGGCGACCTCCCGGCCGTCCGCGCCGTGGAGCTCCTGCTCGTAGCGGAAGTCCTCGAACACCCGGAACGCCCCGCGCAGGATGGCGGCGACGAGCTCGCGGCCCTCGTAGGGCTGGAACACGACGGGACTCCGGAACGTGACGCCGGGCGCGAGCAGCGCCGGGAACGCGTCCGGGTCGTGGGCTTCGACGGCTGCGCGGAAGGAGGTCATGTGAGGCCTGACGGCAATCTAGCCGCCGGACCCGGTGCTCAGCGTCGGACGCGGATGTTCACCCCGAGGCGCTGCACCTCGCGGGGGCTGCCGGCGTCGGCGCGCACCCGGACGCGGAACCGCTGACCACCGCGCAGGGAGGGCACGCGGGCGACGACCCGGCCGGCCCCCTGCGTCCGGACGCGCACGACGGGTCCGGGGGTGAGGAGCGGCCTGCGGGCCGACCCGCCGCGGTGCTGGATGGTCACGAGGAGATCGGCCTTCCCGGTGCTCCGCAACGCGAGCCGGCCGCGCGAGAGCGCGATGCCGGAGACGCGCACCGGGCCACGGGCGACGGGCGCCGCAGCCTTCGCGGTGGCGGAGCCGGTCGCGACCCGGACCGTGGTGGACGTCGCTGTGGCGTTCCCCCACCGGTCCGTGACCGTGGCCGACACCGTCCGCTTCCCGGTGGTCCTGAACGCGTGCTTGACGGTCGCCCCGGTGCCGATCGTGCCGTCGCCGAAGTCCCAGCGCACGGTCCCGAGCGCGGAGAACTGATCCGTCGCCTTCAGGACGAACGTCCCCGTTGCACCGGGCTTCAGCGTCTTCGGCGCCGAGACACCGGTGATGTCGGGGCCGCTGAAGTCGTCGACGACGATGCTCTTCCGGTCGGTCGCGTCCCGTACGCCGAACACGGAGTCGGCGCGGTCGTCGATCGCCAGCGAGTCGAGCTTCGCGGCGTCCGGAACGGTGAAGACCTGGGAGAACGAGTCGTCCCAGGGGTACCAGTCGATGGCCTGCACGCGGTTGTCGACGCCCGTCTGGTCGTCCCAGCTCGGGATGGTCTGGAACCCGATGGTGACGACGCCCTGACCGCGGTTGGCGGCGGTGACCACCTGCACGACCGAGCGGTCCGGCGGCGTGATCGCCCGGGGGGCGGTCCACGACCGACCGTCGGCCGACGTCCGGACCTCGATGGTGGAGTTCGTTCGGTAGTCGCCGGGAACGACCCTCCCCGGCCGGTGTGCCAAGAGGTGCCCGTCGCCGAGGGACGCGATGGCGTACTGCCGGTTGATCGGGGTGTCGAGCGACGTCTCGTCGCCCAGCTCCTCGGTGTTCGGCGGCAGGACCCGGACCTTCGTGCCGCCTGCGCCGTCGCTGGTGCCGTCGGCGCGCCACCCGTACGCGACGACGTTTCCGTCGTCTTCGAGGAGGAGCGTCGCCCCCTCGTCGCCGGCGACGGGCTGGATCCGGCCCCATCGACCGGTGGGGTCCATCCGCCGGAACTCCAGGCGCCCCGATCCGACGATCCTCGTGCCGCCGCGGATGAAGGTGGAGACCGCCTGCGTCTCGAACTCCAGGAGGACGTGGCCGTCGGCGCTGAGCTGCGGGCGGAAGACGCGCGCACCGTTCTGGTTGACGCCGTCGGCGTTCTCGAATCCGCCGGTGTTGATGGTGGCGAGCGACGTCGGCGCCGACCACGCGCCCCCGGACAGCGGTCGCGAGGACGTCAGCAGCTGCACGTCGCTCTGGCCCGGGATCCGCTCGCGCCAGAACGCCACGAGGCGGTCCTGATGATCGATGAGGAGCTGCGTGGAGGCCTGCGGGGCGTCGGCGTCGGGGCCGACCGGGGCCCACGCCGTCCACCTCCCGCCGGCGGTGCGGGTGCTGACGCGGGTGGTGCCCGACTCGTCCTGGTTCCACGCCGCGGCGGAGCCGCTGCGGCCGTGGACGACCGAGGTCGTCGCCAGGCGCACAGGAGCGAACGGCGTGCGGGTCGCGTCCCACGCGCCGCCCCGGCGCTCGACGACCCCCGCGGGAGCCCGCCGACCGTCCAGTCCCGGAGGGTTGACCCTCGCGCCGTACGAGCCGAGGTCGTAGCCGAAGCCGTACGCGTAGGACAACGTCCCCGATGGGCTGACGCTGAGTGCGCCGCCGGGAGCGCTGGCCTCGTTGTCGGCGATCGGCTGCCACGCCGCGCCGGAGACCGCCGGGACGGCGAGGGTGAGGACGCCGACGGTGAACACGGCGAGCGAGGCACGGCGAGCGCGCCGGACGGGACGGGACGGGGACTGCTGCACGGGACGACTCCGGGTGGGGTGCTCGAGGGCATCCTGGCTCCCCCGCCTGTCAGGACTGCCGCACGACCGGATCATTCGGGTATCGACCCGGCCGGAGCGCCGTGCCGCACGGGCGTCCTTCCTGCCTCACCCCGTGTTGCGCATCCCCGCCGCGATGCCGCCGATCGTTGAGAGCAGCGGGCCGTGCGCGTCCTCGTCGCCCTCGCGGGAGCGCCGCAGGAGCGCGACCTGGATGTGGGAGAGCGGATCGATCCACGGGTTGCGGTGGGCGAGCCGGCGCTGCAGGGCGGGCGTCGCGTCGAGGAGGTTCTCCGTGCCGCGGATCTCGAGGACGACCCGCTGGACGCGGTCGTGCTCCTCGCGGATCGGCGCCCAGAGCTCGCGGACGTCCTCGTCGACGAGCTCGAGGTAGCGCTCCGCCACGCCGAGGTCGCTCTTGAACAGCGACATCTCGAGCATCGAGACGATCGTGCGGAAGAACGGCCACCGCTGCACCATCTCGCGCTGCAGCTCCCGGTCGCCCTGCTCCAAGGCGGTCCCCGTGCCGTACCAGGCGGGCAGCAGGATCCGGTTCTGCATCCACGCGAAGACCCACGGGATCGCGCGCAGGCCGTCGACGCCGGGGGTGCCGCCGCGCTTGGCCGGGCGCGAGCCGATGTTCATCTCCGACAGCTCCGCCAGGGGCGCGGCCTGGTGCAGCAGGCGCGGGAAGCGCTCGTCCTCGAAGACCAGGGCGCGGTACGTCTCGCGGGAGATCCGGGTCAGCTCGTCGAGGTGCTCGCGGTACCCGGGCTCGGGCTCGGCGGGTGGAGTCAGGGTCGCCAGCACGACGGCCGAGACCGTCTGCTCGAGCGACCGCACCGCGAGCTCGGGGTGCGGGTAGCGCTGCGAGAGGACCTCGCCCTGCTCGGTGATCGCGATGCGACCGCGGACGGAGCCGGGCGGCTGCGACAGGATCGCGCGGTGGTGCGGACCGCCGCCGCGCGACGTGGAGCCGCCGCGACCGTGGAAGAACCGCACCGCGATGTCCTGACGGTCGGCCTGCGCGACCAGCCGCTCCTGGGCGCCGTAGAGCCCCCACTGCGACGCGATGAAGCCGCCGTCCTTCGCGGAGTCGGAGTACCCGAGCATGATCTCCTGCGCGCCGCCGCACGCCTGGACGTGGGCCGCGTAGGCGGCGGTCGCGTAGAGGTCGCCCATCGTGTCCTCGGCGCCCGCGAGGTCCTGCACCGTCTCGAACAGCGGCACGATCGGCACGGCCGGGGTGTCGTGGCCGTCCGCGGCGACGAGGCCGTCCGGGGCGGTGTGCCGGAGCAGGAACTGCGTGCACAGGACGTCGGAGGGCTGGCGGGCCATCGCGATGATCAGCCGGCCGATCGCGTGCGGGCCGTGCTCCTGCACCGCCCGGCCGACGGCGGCGATCCCGTCGATCGTCGCCTGCGCCTCCTCGTCGGCCGCGCCCGTGCCGCTCCCGCCGAGTCCCGGCGGTCCCTCGAGCGCCTCGATCAGCAGCCGCTGGCGCCCGATCTCGTCGGCGTCGCCGTACCCGTCGATCAGCGTGGCGGTGGCCTGCTGCAGCGGGCCCGCGGACTGGCGCACGTCGAGGGCGGCGAGCAGGAACCCGAACGTGCGGGCCTGCGCGAGCAGCCGGGCGATCCGGCCGTGCGCGACGAGCGTCGAGCTGCACGACGCGCGCAGCAGCTCGAGGTCGCGGATCAGGTCCTCGACGCCGTCGTAGCCGCCCTCCCCGCCGTGGGCCGCGCGGTCCAGCCGTGCCGCGACGAACGTCAGCTTCTTCCGGAACGGCTCGTTCGCGCTCGCGCCCTCGAACGTGACGCGCGGCAGCTCGCGCTCGTCCTTCTCGATCGACGTCTTCAGCTCGTGCGTGACGAAGACGCGGTCGTCGGCCTGCGAGAAGTGGACGGCGAGCCGGTCGACGCGCTCCCCGAGCAGGCGCAGCGCGGTCCGCCGGTGGCGCTGCAGCGACGCGGTGATCGTGTCGGGACCGACGTTGGGGTTGCCGTCCATGTCGCCGCCGGCCCAGCTGCCGAACCGGATCGGCGCGCGGCCGGACGTGACGACCCGCCGCGCGCCGACGGTGCCGTCCGGCGGGCCGACGACGGCGGTCGTCGCCCCGGCCTGCTGCGCGGCGTGGCCCCCACCATCGGGCGGCCACGCGACGCCGAGGGTGCGCGACAGCTCCTGCAGCAGATCCGGGACCGCGTCGTAGAGCACCGACTCGACGTGCAGCAGCGTGCGGCGGACCTCGTCGTCCGGCCGCGGGCGGCGCGCGCGGACGTCGTCGGTCTGCCACCACACGGTCAGCGTCTCGCGGAGCTCCTCCTCGAACGCCCGCCGGCGCGACGGCCCCAGGCGCGGGTCGTCCAGCGTCTCCATCAGGCCCCACACGCGCTGCTGGTGGTCGAAGACCGACCGGCGCGTCGCCTCGGTCGGGTGCGCGGTCATCACGAGCGCGACGTCGAGGTCGGCGAGCGCCCGGGCGCGGGTGTCCTTCGACAGGCCTGCGGTCGTCGCGGCGGCCGCGGCGAGCGACTCGCGCTGCGGGCCCTGGTCGTCGGCGTCGTGCTCGCGCCGGCGGCGCAGCCGCTCGAGCTCCTCGACGATGTTCGACAGCTGCAGCTGCATCGTGCACGCCCGGACGACCGGTCCGAGCTGCGAGGACGAGAGCCGCCGGATCGCGTCGACGAGCTCCTCGCCGTCCGTCGCCAGGGGGTCGGCGCGCAGGGCGGCGGCGCGGTCGCGGAGCCAGAAGACGCGCTCGCGGAACGCCCGCCCCTCCTGCTCGACGAGGACGCTCCCGAGCAGGCGCTCGAGCAGTGCGGTGTCGCGGTCCAGGGTGCTCACGGCGTCGGGCATGCTGCGTCGATCGTGGCACGGTGGTCCCGCCGCCCGGTTGGACCTACGGCGCGGACCCGCCGGACAGGTGTCGACGTTCGGCGGGACGCGGTCCGGGACCGGACGGCGACTCCTGCGCGCGGCGACGGACCCGTCGGGTCGCGGCCGGTCGTCCCGCGCCGGACCACGACGGTGTGCGATCCGCCCGCCGACTCTTGCCCGCGCAACCTCCTGGGTAGCGTCAGGACATGCTCTTCGGTGCCGAACACGTCAAGCGCTACCGCGAGACCGGTGGCAAGGAAGGCCACGACTGGGAGGGGACGACGACGCTCATCCTCACCACGACGGGGCGCAAGAGCGGCGAGGAGCGCCCCACGCCGCTGATCTACCGCGAGGCCGGCGAGGGCGTCTACGCGATCGTCGCCTCCAACGGCGGCGGCGAGGAGCCCGCGTGGTTCCTGAACATCGCCGAGAAGCCCGAGGTCACGGTCCAGGTCTGGGACGACGAGTTCGTCGCCCACGCCCGGGTCGCCGACGCCTCGGAGAAGCCGGGCCTCTGGAAGGCCCTGACGGAGACCTGGCCCGCGTACGACGAGTACCAGGCGAAGGCGACGCGGGAGATCCCGGTCGTCCTGCTCGAGCGGAACTTCGCGGGCACGAGCGACTGAGGGCACGGGGGGCGGGACGGGCGGCGCCGCACTCCGGCGCCCGCCCGATCCCGCCGCGGACGACGTCCGCCGCGGGCGAGACGCGCGGCGGACGGGCGGTCGGGCGGGCCGGCGATCGCCGGCCCGGGGGCTCAGCGGGCCAGCACCGCCGCGCGGGCCGCGGAGCCCTGCGAGAGCTGGATGCGCGCCAGGATCGACAGCGTGCGGGTGACGACCATCGCCAGCGCCATCAGGACGAGCGCGTCGGTGAGGGCGTCGGCGGTGACCTGGTGCGCCATCATCCACGTGCCCAGGCCGTCGTGGAACCAGTGGTCGGCGCCGTAGGAGAAGGCGATGCGTGCCCCGACGACCGTGATCCAGAGGGCGGCGTAGCCGGCGCCCGCGACCGTGCCCGGGGTGCCGTCGGCACGCTGCTCGACGCGGAGCAGGCCGCCGGCCAGGGCACCGAGCGCGACGCCCGCGGCGACGCCGGCGACGACGAGCGTCAGGCCGTCGCCGTGACCCGGCACCGCGTGGAGCGTGGTCGCCCCGACGCCGCCCGCGACCAGCAGCGGGCGGAGCAGCCGGCGGCGGCTGAACTCGCGGCGACCGAGGTCGCTGAGCAGCACCATCGCGAGGACGCCGACGTTGATGAGGAGGATGGTGGAGAAGGACATGGTGGGCTCCGAGGGAGGGGGTCGTTCGGTGCGATCCAAGGTATGTCCGGGCGCCGGATCTGCCATCGGCCTCCGGGTTGAACCGCGGGTGGAACCGGCCGGGCCCCGGAGCGCGTCTCCACCCGGATCTCCACCCCCGGGTGGAGGCGGTCGGCCGCCCCGGGTTCTACGGTGGGCGCGTGTCCTCGCCGTCCGATCCGCCGCCCGCTCCGCACCGTGCCGGCGAGGAGGCGGACGCGACCCTCGACGGTCCGGGTGCGGCCGCCGACCGTCGCGGCCCGTGGTGGGGACGGTCGGCGGACACCCGGCCCTCGGACCAGCAGCTCGTCCCCAGGTCGGTGCAGCGGATCGGGGCGATCGTGGTCGCGGTCTTCGTCGCCCGCGCCGACCCGGCCCCGGGGTTCGACGGCCGCGGGCCGGTCGTCCTGTTCGCGCTCGTCCTCGGGGTCGCCGCGTTCCTCGCGCTGCCGCGTACGCGTGCCGACGGTCCCCCGTGGCTCGAGCCGGTCGCCCTGTGGACGACCGCGGTGGCCGGCGCCGTGCTCTGCTGGGCGTCGCCCGACTCCCCCGGGAGCGCCCTGGCGTTCGCCGCGATGCTCGCCACCGGCACGCGGTGGCCGGCGGGCCGGGCGGTCCCGCTGGTGGCGGTCGCCGTCGCGGTCTCGGCGCTCGCGGCGGTCGTCTACGAGGGGTCCACCGAGGGTGCGGCGGCGTACGGCGCGGGCTTCGTCGCCACCTGGCTGGGCGGCCTGAACCGCCGCCAGTTCCTGCGCCGCGTGGAGGAGACCGAGCTCCTGCTCGCGCAGACGCAGCGCTCGCGGGAGGAGCAGGTCCGCGCCGCCGCGCTGGCCGAGCGGACGCGGATCGCCCGCGACGTCCACGACGTCCTCGCGCACTCGATGGCCGGCCTGACGATCCAGCTCGACGCCGCGAGGCTCCTGCTCGAGCGCGCCGACCCCGAGGGCCGGCCGCTCCAGCACGTGGCCCGCGCGCACGGCCTGGCACGCGACGGGCTGCGCGAGGCGCGGGAGGCCGTCGGCGCGCTGCGCGGCGACGCGGTCCCGCTCCGCGACGGGCTCGACGAGCTCGTCGCCGACCGCCTGCGGACGGGGACGCCGGCGACGCTGGAGGTCGAGGGCGACGTCGCCGCGCTGGCCCCCGACGCCGCCTGGGCGCTCCTGCGGATCGCCCGCGAGGCCGCGACGAACGCCACGAAGCACGCGGCCGGGCACGCGCTCGTGGTGCGGCTGGTCGTCGACGCGGGGGACGCGACGCTGGAGGTCACGGACCATCCGGCGCCGACCGCGACGGGGACGACCGGGGCGTCGCCGGGCGCGACGCCTCCGGGTGCGGGCGCGCTGTCGGCGACCGGCGGGGGCTACGGTCTGCGCGGGATGACGGAGCGCGCGGAGGCGATCGGCGGGACGGTGCAGGCGGGGCCGCACGGCGACGGCTGGCGCGTGCTGGCCAGGGTGCCGGCGGGGGCATCGGCGTGAGCCCCGCGGACGTCCGGGTCGTCGTCGCCGACGACCAGGCCGTCGTCCGCGAGGGCCTGGCGACGATCCTCGACCTGCTCGACGGGATCACCGTCGTCGGGGTCGCCGCCGACGGCGCCGCGGCCGTCGAGCTCGCGGCCACCGCGACCCCCGACGTCGTCCTCATGGACCTCCGCATGCCCGTGCTCGACGGCGTCGAGGGGACCCGGGCGATCCGCGCGGCGCATCCCGGCGTCGAGGTCGTCGTGCTCACGACCTACGCGGACGACGACTCGATCTTCGGCGCACTGCGCGCCGGCGCCCGGGGCTACCTGACGAAGGACGCCGGCAGCGCCGAGATCGCCCGCGCCGTCCACGCGGCGGCGGCCGGGCAGGCGTTGCTCGACCCCGCGGTGCAGGCGCGGGTGCTCGGCGCGGCGGGCGGGGCGGACCCCGCACCGGGCGCGGGCACGCCGCCACTCCCCGACGACCTGACCGCCCGCGAGGGGGAGGTGCTGCGCCTGATCGCGCGCGGGCTCACCAACCGGGAGATCGCGGCGGAGCTCGTCGTCAGCGAGGCGACGGTGAAGACGCACGTCAACCACGTCTTCGCGAAAACGGGGGCCCGTGACCGTGCCCAGGCCGTGCACTACGCCTACGAGCGCGGTCTGGCGGGCGGCCCGACCTAACGGATCGTCCGGCCGCGTACCATGAGAGGGGTGACGATCGCCTACAGCGGGCCGCTCCGCGACGAGCGCCTCGCCATCGAGCTGCACAACACGGTCTACGCGGCGGGAGGCGCGGGTGTCGACGCGCTCGACGACCCGGCGCAGACCGGCGCATGGCTCGCCGCGATCGCTGCCCGCGAGGAGCTCGCCGAGCTGCCCGACGGGCCGGAGCCGTCGGTCGGGGAGCTCCGCGGGCTCCGCACCGCCGTCCGCTCGCTCGTCGCGTCGGTGGCGGACGGCGCGGCCATCGACGCGGAGGCCGCGGCGGTCGTCAACGCCACCTGCGCCGCCGCGCCCGGCGTGCTCCGGCTCGAGCTCGGTCCCGACCGCCGGCCGGTGCGCGGCACGGCGTTCGGCGGGGCGACGCGCTCCGACGTCCTCCTCGCCGCGATCGCCGCGGACGCCGTGGACCTCCTCACCGGGCCGCTCCGGGACGAGGTGCGGGTCTGCGGCGCGCCGGGCTGCGTCCTCGCGTTCGTGAAGACCCACCCGCGTCGGTCGTGGTGCTCCAACGGCTGCGGCAACCGCGCCCGGCAGGCCCGCCACTACCACCGGGTCCGGGGCGAGCAGGAGACCTGACGGCCCGTCTACGGGTTGAAGCGGGAGAGCTCTCGCGGGCCCCACCGCAGCGGGCTTGCGCCCGGTGCGTGCGTCACGCGCGTGAGGGCGACGTCGACCACGCGGCGTGCGCCGGGGATCGTCGCCGCGCGCTCGGGCGACCAGTCGATCGTGGCCGTGCCCTGCAGCTGCAGGAGGTCGCCGGTGGCCCAGTCGACGACGAGCAGCCCGACGCGCGGGTCGACGGTCAGGTTGCCGAGCGTCATGAACATCGAGTTGCCCTGGTAGTCCGGGAAGGACAGCGAGGTAGGGCCGGTCACGGTGACGAACCCGGGGTTCCCGCCGCGGTGGGAAACGTCGACGCCGGCGTCGACGTTCGTGCTGGCGAGGAAGAGCGCGTCGGTGCCCTCGAGCAGCCGGCGGTCCTCGTCGGTCAGGACGTCGGTGTCCCGGCGCGGGCCCGGGGGTGTCGCGAGGTCCGCGTGATCGGGCTCGCGGGTCGAGATGTACTTCGGGCAGTTCGAGAAGACCTGTCCCGTGGTGACGAGGACGCGGTCGCTCTCGCGGCGGGCGGCGCCGTTGATCCGGACGCGGCGGCGGGTCGCGGGCTCGATCGCGATCAGGCCGACCTCGGCCGACGGGCGCCCGAGCGCCGCGGTGACCGGGTCGCCGGCAGGCGGCAGGCGGTCGAGGACGAGCGTCCGGTCGCCCGCGACCCGCACCACCCCGGGCGGGCCGCTCAGGAGCGACGCGACGGGGTGGCCGGTGTCGTCGGTCGTCGCGATCACCACGAACGGCTGGGCCTCGAGGAACGCCGCCGCGACGTCGGGGACGTCCTCGCGGATGCTCCGCGCGACGCGGGCGGCGACCTCGTCCTCGCCCGCCCGTCGCTGCACCTCGAGCTCGCCGGGGTGGAACGCGAAGGTCATGGGCTCAGAAGAAGCCGCAGGTGGGGACGGCGGCGTCGGGGGCCTGCGCCTCGGCGTCGGCGCCGCGCGGGGCGTAGATCTCGAGCCGGGTGCCGTCGGGGTCCTCGAAGAAGATGCCGCCGGAGGACACGCCCTCGCCGTGGGGGACGATCCCGTCGTGGTGGAGCTTCGCGCCGGCCGCGCGGACCCGCGCCTCGGCCGCGCGGACCCGCGCCTCGGCCTCGCGCACCTGCTCGATGTCCTGCACCTCGAACGACAGGTGGTGCAGCCCCGGGCCGTCGGCGGCGAACGTGCCGGTGCTCTGCTGCCACAGCGTCAGCGCCAGGCGGCCGTCGTCCGCGAGGAACGCGAAGCGCCGCTCCGGGTCGGACGACTCCTGCGCGACCTCGAAGCCGAAGACGTCGACGTAGAAGTCGCGGGAGCGGTCGAGGTCGGTGACGTTCAGGCCGACGTGGCCGGTGGGGAAGCTGCTCATGGGCAGGACGGTAGTCCCGCTGACCTAACGTGTCAAGCGTCTTTTATCCGTTAGGTGGAGCTCCGCGTTCCGGGCTCCAGCAGGCGGCGGCAGAACGACGACGGCCCGGGGGAGCCCGGGCCGTCGATCACACCTGCGTGGGGAGCGGCGTGCGCGCCGCCCCGGGGGTTACTCGTCGTCGTCCGCGTCGGACGCCGACTCGAGCCAGCGCTCGAGCGCGTGGCCGCCGGCGGACGTGAGCTGCCCGTCCTGATCGACCCAGTCGCGGACGTGGAGCGCGAGCCCGAGGGCGTGCGCGTTGCGCGGCTGGGGGCCCATGCCCGTCTGGGTGGCGAGGGCGACCTCGCCCGGCTCGACCGTCCAGCGGCCGGAGTCCAGTGCGGCGAGCGCCTGGCCCTGCTCGGCGGTCGGCACGTCGAGCGGGGACGGGACGCCGTCGGCGATCGGGGCGTCCGTGACGTCGTCGGGCTGCAGGTCCGCGGCCATCGGGCCCGGCGCCGGGTCGTCGGCGCCGGTCGTCTCACCCGGCATGCCGCCGGCGAACGTGCGGCGGAGCCACTCCCCGGCCTCGTCGGCCATCCCGCGGGCGCGGTCCGGGTCGAGCCCGTTCTGCCGAGCGAGGCGCTCGAGCTCGCCGAAGTCCGTCTGCGACAACCGCTCGGCGGACTTCGTGACCTCGGCCGCGATCGAGCGCAGCGTCTCCTCGAAGGACTTCGGACGGTCGTCGTCGCTCATGGGTGGATGATGGCACCCCGACGTGTGGGCGGGATCAACTCGGCCCGTTTGCAGGCCGTTCTGCGGAGGACGTGCGGCCGCCCCGTCGACCGGCCGGTCCGCGGCCCAGGACGCCGTCCACCCGGAGCGGTCCGAACGACGTCGATCCGGAGGCTCAGGCCGGCTTGCGGCCCACGATGACGTCGTAGTCCACCGAGCCGCCGTCCATCAGCAGGCGGTGGCGGAAGGTCTCGGTGTGGACGACCTCGGTCGGGGCGTCCTCGCCGGACACGGCGTTCAGCGCGATCTGCGCGCCGCCCCACTCGGCCACGAGCGCGGTGGTGGCGGTCAGCGCGATGAACGAGCCCGGGGGCAGGAGGCCCCAGACGCCGATCAGGCGCTCGATCGGGATGTGCCCCGGGCCGAGCGCGGCGGCGCAGGTCAGCGCGTTCAGCTCGTGGCGGCGGATCGCGGCGCCGATCTGGTCGAACGCATCGGGCGTGCCGTCATCGATGACGTACTCGGCGTACAGACCGGGGCGGTCGCGCTCGGCGGCGGTGCGGGCCTCCACCAGCGCGTCGCTGGCGACCGGGACGCGGAAGCCTGCGTCGCGCAGCCCCTCGCCGATCACGCCGTTGCCGGCGCCGACGTCGAGGACGCGGACGTCGCCCGTCTCGATCCCGGCCTTCCCGACGGCGTCGGCCAGGCGCGAGACGATGGTCGCAGGCGACGCGCACTCGAGCTGGCGCTGCACGACCTCCTCGTAGAGGCCGGGCACGTTGTAGACGAGGTCGTAGTCGTGCAGACGGATCCGCTGCTCGGTCCCGTCGGGCCGGCGCACGAGGAAGGTCTCCTCGTCCTGGTCGGCGCCCGCCGTCCGGTCGAGCTCGACGGTGTAGTCCAGCGCGGTCCTGGTCATGCGTCAAACCTCTCATCCTCGGCGATCCCGTGCGCCGCGGTCACAGCATCGGCGGGGTGACCGCACGCCGCGACCGCCCGATCCCACCGCCGATCCCGCGCGCCGGGACGGCCGGGGCACTAGCCTCCCAGGGCGTGTCGTCCGCACCCCCAGACGATCCGTTCGTGCGCCGCCGCATCCGCAGGCCACCCGGCGAGGAGCTCGCCGCACGGCGACGGCGCGCCGTGCTCTTCGGCGTCGTCGGCTTCGTGCTGTTCGTGATCGTCCTCCGCGCCGTGGCGTGCGGGGGCGACGACGAGAAGGCGGCGAAGAAGGCGCCGGAGACCGCGACGCAGCGCCTCACCCGATCACTGAGCTCCACGCAGCTCGTCGGCCAGACGATCGTCTCCCCGTTCCGGAACGCGGGTCCGGGCGAGATCCCGCCCGCCATCCGCTCCGCCATCCGGGCGGGTCGGATCGGTGGCGTGATCCTGTTCTCCGAGAACGCGTCCACGGTCGCCGACGTCCGGCGGTTGACGGACCGGCTGCAGCGGATCACCCGGCCGGGCGCGCTGAACGGCGTCCCGCTGCTCGTGATGACCGACCAGGAGGGCGGGCAGGTCCGGCGGATCACCGACGCGCCGCCCCGGACCTCCGCGCGGGCGCAGGGCGCCGCCGGCGTCGGCGTGATCCAGCAGCAGGCCCGCGCGAGCGCGACCGCCCTCTGCCGCGCGGGCGTCAACGTCACCCTCGGCCCGGTCGTCGACAGCGGCACCGGCGTGCTCGCCACGCAGGAGCGGCTGTTCGCCGCGGACGCCCCGACCGTCGCCCGGTCGTCCCGCGCGTTCATCAACGGTGCGCACGAGTCGGGCATCGCCGTCACGGCCAAGCACTTCCCGGGGCTCGGCCGGGCGCAGGCGGACACCGACGAGACGCGGGTCCGGGTCGACGCGTCGCTCGACGTCCTGCGGTCCCAGGACGAGGTGCCGTTCCGGACGGCGATCGGGGCCGGCACGGATCTCGTGATGCTCTCCAGCGCGATCTACCCGGCGCTGTCGCCCGCGCCGGCGGTGCTCTCGCCGCCGGTGGTGCAGAACGAGCTGCGCGGTCGGCTGGGGTTCAAGGGCGTGACGATCAGCGACGACCTCGAGGCCGGGGCGTTCGCGGGCGCGTCGTCGCCCGCCCAGGTCGCGCGGGCCGCGTCGCAGGCCGGCGTCGACCTGCTGCTCTACGGCACGACGACCGACGCGGCGCTCGCGGCGTCGCGCGCTCTCACCGCCGACCTGCGCGACGGTCGGCTGCAGCTGAACGCGCTGCGGACGTCGGTCGTCCGGTCGCTGGACCTGCGCGCGCGCCTCGCCCGCAGCTGCCGGCCGGCGGGCTGAGCCACCCGTGCCGACGGCGGACGAGCTCCTCGGCGCCGGCGTGGTCGACGACCTCGTGGGCTGCCTGGAGCGGGCGGCTCCCGGGGTGCGTGCCGACGCGGTGCGCCGCGCGGCGGGGGCCCTCGCGCCGCTCGCGTTCGGGCAGCGGGTGACGGCCGTCTCCGACGCCGTCCTGCAGGACCTCCCCGACGACGTCCCGGCGTTCGCGGCCGTGCTGCGCCGGGCGCTCGAGGACCCGTCGTTCTCCGGCTGGATGATCTGGGCGGTCGCCGACGCCGCGAGCCGCCGGGCGGTCGACGCGCACGAGGCGTCGGGCGGCGACGCCCTGACGACCGGCCTGGACCTGATGCGCGAGCTGACGCCGCGCCACTCCGCCGAGGCCGCGATCCGCCGGCTCCTCCAGGCGGACGCCGACCGCGCGCTGGCGCTCGTCACGGGCTGGACAGGCGATCCCGACGAGCACGTCCGCCGGCTGGCGAGCGAGGGGACGCGCCCGTTCCTGCCCTGGGCCCGTCGCGTGCCGGCGCTGCTCGGGCGTCCCGGCGCCACGGTCCCGATCCTCGACGCGCTGCACGACGATCCCTCCGCGTACGTGCGCCGGTCGGTCGCCAACCACCTCAACGACCTCAGCCGCGTCGATCCCGCGCTCGCCGTCGCGACCGCCACGCGCTGGCGGGACGCCGACCCGGACGGCACCGCGTGGGTCGTCCGCCACGCGATGCGGACCCTCGTGAAGGCCGGGGACCCGGGGGCGCTCACGCTGCACGGCTTCGCGGCGCCGGGCGACGAGCTCGTCGTCACCGGGCCGGACCCGGCGTCGGACGCGGTGCGGATGGGGGAGGACCTCGTCTTCGCGGTCCTGCTCGAGAACCGCGGAGACACCGAGCTGCGGCTGGCGATCGACTACGTGGTGCACCACCGCAAGGCGAACGGCGCGCTCGCCCCGAAGGTCTTCAAGCTGACGACCCGGACGCTCGCGCCCGGCGCGACGGAGACGCTCACCGGCCGCCGGCCGTTCCGCCCGATCACGACCCGCACGTACCACGCGGGCGAGCACGCGCTGGAGCTCCAGGTCAACGGCCGCCGCTACGGGCGGGTCCCGTTCGACCTCGTGCTCTGACGCGGGCGAGCTCCGCCGCCCGCTCCCCGGCTCGGGACGGGGAGCGGACGACGATGTCGAGCGCGGCGCCGGCCCCCGATGCACCGCGGAAGAGGAGATCGGGGGAGACCACCGTGGTGCGGGGCCGGAGCCGCTGCGATCGACGAAGGGCACCTACCCCGTACGTGCGCGCGCAATCATCGGCGGCGGGAATCCGTCCGCGTCGTGCGCGGTGCCGGCGCGGCGGGACGCCGGTCAGGTCACGGCCCGCAGCGCCGCGGTGACGGCGGCGGCGACCACGACGCACACGAGGATCGAGCTGCCCCGCAGCGCGACGACACCGCCCGCGGCGACGCCGACGGCCTCCACCCCGACGCCGAGGTGCCCGTCCTGCCCCGCCACGCCGGTGACGACGAGGGCCGCCAGCAGGGTGGGGGCGAGCAGGGCGATCACGCCGGTGGCCCGGTCCGGGAGCGCCCGCCCGCCGAGCGCCACGGGGCCGACGCCCTTGATGGCCGCGGTGACGACGGCGCAGAGGACGATCAGGAGCCAGGGGTCGACGCTCATCGGGGCGCGTCTCCGCGGGTCCGCAGGCCGATCAGCGCCGCGAGGCTCGCGGCCAGGACCGGGGCCCCGGGCGGGGTGATCGGGATCAGCGCCAGCGCGATCAGCGCGCCGCCGGCCGCGACGCCGCGCCCGCGACCGGAGCGCAGCTCGTGGATCAGCAGGACGAGGAAGAAGGTCGGGTAGACCGCGTCGAGGCCGAAGCGGTCGGTGTCGCCGAGCGCCCCGCCGGAGAGGGCGCCCAGCGCGGTGCCGAGCAACCACGCCACGTACTGGATCGCCGTGGAGCCGAACAGGAACGACCGGTCGAACGTCCCGTCGGGCCGCGCGGCCATCGCCCACGACGCGTCGACGACCGCCTGCCCCTCGAGCCCGCGCCGCACCGGGCCGCCCGCCAGCGACGGGCCGAGCGCGATCCCCATCGGCAGGAACCGGGAGTTCACGAGCACCGCCGCGACGACGGCGGACCCCAGCCCACCGCCGGCCGCCACGATCGACACCGCGGCGAACTGCGCCGACCCCGCGAAGACGATCGCGGACATCACGATCGCCGCGACCGCCGGGAACCCCGTGTCGACCGCGAGCGCCCCGAGCGACACGCTGAGGAGGAACGACGCGGCCGCGAACGGCGCTCCGGCCCGGAGCCCCGTCCGGAACGTGGCCCGGTCGATCGTCGTCGCCGGTCGGGCGTGCTCCGGTGGGTGGGTGTCCGTGTCCTGGTGGATCAGCCGATCATCCTCGCGGCGGCGAGCCGCGTCGCGGGCCGGATGCCACGCGCTGGACCGCACGGGATCGCTCGAGCCCGGGTGTCCGCTCAGGAACTCCCACGCGGATCTCAGGGAAACCCCAGGCTCGGCGCCGATGGTGGAAGCAGCCGCAGGGACGCCCCTGCGGCGGGAACGAGCACAGGAGCAACCATGACCCCGCGCATCCGCAAGGCCGCTGCCGTCGCCACGTCCGTCGCCGTCCTCGGCGCCGCCGGCATCGGCGTCGCCAACGCTGCCGACAGCTCGACGTCCACGACGTCGACGTCGACCACCACCGCCGGCGGACCCGGCCGCGACCACCGCGGCCCCGGCCCCCGCGCCGACGAGCTCGCGAAGGTCGCGAAGACCCTCGGCGTCACCGCCGCGAAGCTGCAGGCCGCCGACGAGGCCGCCCGTCCCGCCAAGGGCGACCGCCCGGCGAAGGGCACCGATCCGCGTGCCGCCGAGATCGCGAAGGCGCTCGGCGTCGACACCGCGAAGGTGCAGGCGATCCTCGACGCGAACCGGCCCACCCCGCCCAAGGCCGGCGACCGCCCGGCCGCGCCGAAGGCGGGCGACACGCCGCCCGCCCCGCAGGCCGGAGACACCCCGCCCGCGCCGAAGAGCGGCGACAAGCCCGACGGTGGACCGAAGAGCGGTCCGGGCCACGGCGGCCCCGGTGGTCCGGGCGGCGCCCGCCCCGACGACACGAAGCTCGTCGCGGCCCTCGCGAAGGGGCTCTCGATCGACGAGGCGAAGGTGAAGTCCGCCCTCGCCGACGTCGCCGCCGCCCACGAGAAGGACCGCGCCGCGAAGGACGCGGAGCGCTACGCGGCGATCGCCAAGACCCTGGGCCTCGACGCGAAGGACGTCCAGGCCGCGTACGAGGCCGCGCGCCCGGCGAAGCCGACGAAGTAGGACGCCGGTCCCGTCCGCCCCAGAGGCGCCGCGCCCGCCCGCCCGGACCGCACCGGGCGGGCGGCGTCGCGGCCCGCGCCGGCGACGGACCATCCGTCCCACCGGCCCACGCCGGGCGCCGGGGCGTCTACCCTGCCGTCGGTGCCGACCCTGCCTCCACCCGCGGACGTGACGCCGCCGGTCCCCGTCGTGCGCGCCGCCGCCCCGGCGGCGACGCCCGAGCTCGGCGCCCTCCGCCGCGCCGCCGTCGAGCGCGCCCGCCGAACCTCTCCGGCCGGGACCGCGCTGCCGGACTTCGGGCTCCCCGCCGTCCCGCGGGCCGTGACGCCCGCCGCCGCGGCACTCGCCGTCACCACGCCCGCCGACCCGCTCGACGACCCCGTGGACCCGCCGTTCCCGATCACGACGCCGTCGCGGGACACCGGGTCGACGACCGCCCTCGTGGTCTCGGCGACCGACGCGCTCGCGCACGCCGGGTCCGGCCGGAAGGTCTGGCGCGTGCCGGTCCAGACGACCTGGTCCGCGCAGCCGATGATCCTGATGGTCCTCGAGTCGGTGGTGCGCGACGGGCGCCGGTGGCTGCGGGTGCGGCTGCCGACCCGCCCCGCCGGGCAGTACGGCTGGATCCCGTACGACCACACGGTCGTCGGGCAGGCGCACTGGTGGATCAACGTCAACCGGGCGCGTCGCCTCGTCCGCGTCTACCACTACGGGCACCGGGTGCGGCGGTTCCGGGCGGTCGTCGGCGCGCCCAGGACCCCGACGCCCAAGGGTCTCGCGGCGATCTACGAGCGCAACCGCCAGCCCGACCCGAAGCAGTTCCTCGGACCCTGGGCGGTGGCGCTGACGCTGACGTCGAAGGTGCTCCAGGAGTTCGACGGCGGGCCCGGCCGCATCGGCATCCACGGGCGCGCCGGGGCGAGCCTCGCCGACCCGATCGGCACCGCGCGCTCCCACGGATGCGTCCGGGTGGACAACGACGACATCACCTGGGTCGCGAAGCGCCTCCCGCAGGGCACGCCCGTCCTCGTCCGCTGAGCGGCCGGGCGGCCCCCCGGGGCCGGGCGGCTGCGGGTCGGTCGCCGACGTGCGGCGGGCCCGCCCCTTCCGCCCGGCCGCCCCGTGGGACAGACTGCGGTGATGGCCCTCGACGCGCCCCACCGCGGACTCCTCGGCGACCCCGGCCGTCCGGCGGGGATCGCGCTGCCGCCCGACGCGCTGCCGCTCGTGCTCGGCGGGCGGGTGCGCAAGCGCTGGCGGTACGTGGGGGCGTACGGGCCGGGCCTGTCGGTCTGCGTCGGACTGGTCCACATCGGCCTCCTGACCCAGTCGTTCTGGGCGGTCTGGGACCGGTCCGAGGGCCGGCTCCGCGAGCGCACGCGACCACGCCGCGGAGGCGTCCGCCTGACACCGGGGGAGGTCCGGGTCCGCGACGGCGAGGTCTCGATCGACCTGCGCCTCGGCGAGGACGCCGTCGACGCGGTCGAGACCGTCACCCCGTACGGCCCGGCCCACGCGTGGACGCTGAAGCGCGCGGGAGTCCCCGTCGAGGGCGTCGTCCGGATCCGCGAGCGCGAGCTGACCTTCGACGGGCTCGGCGTGGTCGACGACTCCGCCGGCTTCCCTCCGCGGCACACCTCCTGGCGCTGGTCCGCCGGGGTCGGGACGGACAAGCGGGGCCGCGCCGTCGGCTGGAACCTCGTCGACGGCATCCACGACGACCCCGCCGCCAGCGAGCGCTCCGTCTGGGTCGACGGGCGCGCCGTGCACACCGGGCCGGTGCGGTTCGCCGACGACCTCTCGGGCGTCCGGTCGACGGACGCGACCGACGACGCGGCGCCGGCACCCGGGAGCGGCGCCCCCGGGGCGGAGGGTCGGGTCGACCTGGCGTTCCGCGGCGAGTCCACGCGGGCCCGGCGCGACAACCTCCTCGTGATCCGCTCGAGCTACGAGCAGCCGTTCGGGTCGTTCTCCGGCGTCCTCCCCGGCGGGGTGGAGCTGGTCGACGCCCACGGGGTGATGGAGCGCCACGACGCCGTGTGGTGACCGCGCCCGCCCGTCTGTCAGCGTCCCCGGCATGAGCCTCATCGCCGTGACCGGATCGACGGGCGCCCTCGGCGGGCGCGTGGCGCGCCGCCTGGCCGACCGCGGCGTGCCGCAGCGGCTCGTCGTCCGCGACGCCGCCCGGGCCCCGCGGCTGGACGGGGCCGAGGTCGCGGTGGCCGCCGGGTACCACGACCACGCCGGCATGACGACCGCGCTGCGGGGCGCGGAGACGCTCTTCCTCGTGTCGGGCCGGGAGGCCGCCGACCGCGTCGACGAGCACCGCAGCGCGATCGACGCCGCCGCCGAGGCAGGGGTGCGGCGGATCGTCTACACGTCGTTCCTCGGCGCCGCGGACGACGCGGTCTTCACGCTCGGCCGGCACCACGCACAGACCGAGGCGCTGGTGCGCGACCGCGGGCTCGCCTTCACGTTCCTGCGGGACTCGATGTATCTGGACTTCGTGCCGTTCTTCGCGTCGGCCGCCGGCGTGATCGCCGGGCCCGGCGGGGACGGGCGCGCCGCGTACGTCGCACGGGACGACGTCGCCGCGGTCGCCGCGGCGGTCCTCGCCGACCCCGACGCGCACGACGGGCGGACCTACGACGTCACCGGCGACGAGCGGCTCGGCCTCGCCGAGGCGGCCGCGGTCCTCACCGAGGTCACCGGCCGCGCGGTGCGCTACGAGGAGGAGACCGAGGCGGAGGCGTACGCCTCGCGCGCACCGTCGGGCGCCCCGGACTTCGAGATCGAGGGCTGGGTGACCTCCTACCAGGCGATGGCCGCCGGGGAGCTCGACGTCGTCACCGACGTGGTGGAGACGATCACCGGCCGTCCGCCGCTCCGGCTCCGCGCGTTCCTCGAGCAGGACCGGGAGAGCTGGGCCCACCTGCGCGGCTGACCGTCGGGCCGGACGCCGGGCCCGACCCCGTCCCGCGGACGGGCCTCAGCGGCGGCGCGACGGCCGCCCGTCGACGCGCCGGCGGAGCTCCTCGTTCTCCTGCCGGAGCGCGAGCGCCCCGCGTCGGAGGGACTGCAGGGCCTCGCCGAGACCGCGTGCGGTCGCCATGTCGCGCTGCCGCTGGATGCGCAGCGCGGTGACCTCGCGACGCAGCGACTCGACCTCCTGACGCAGGGCCTGCACGGACGTGGCCTGGGGTGCGATGTCGGCGCGGTCGGGGACGACCGCGAGCGGGACCTCGCGCCGGCCGACGTGCTCCGTGGTGTCGATCAGAGGGGACATGAGGCGGGCAGCATTCTCCCTCGCGCGGACGCTGTCAACCCTGATCGTCTCCGGCGTCCTCCGGGGCGTCGGTGCCGACCCCGAGCTCGTGCGCGCGATCCTGCGGCGACGCGACCCGGGTGGCCCCGGCGTCGTGCCCGCGGAGCACCGTCGCGATGTCGTGGAGGTTGCCGATGATGTCGAGCAGCTGGTCGGAGACGAACCCGACGTCCGCCCCGCCGGCGTCCATCGCCTGGACGAGGTCCTGGCGCGAGGCGTAGAGCTGCTGGATCACGTCCTCGGTGATCCAGTCCGCCAGGGTGTCCCGCGCCACGGCCGGCGCCGGGCCGCGTCGCGGACGGCTCTCGGGCTCTTCGTGCGCGGGGTCGGCCATCGACCCGAGTATGCCTGAGCGGTCGAACGCCGTAAGCCGGGGTGATCGGACGTCCAGTCGCGAGCGCGCGTTCCGTCCACCGGTCGGTCGTCCGCGACGGCGCGCGCCGCCGCGGACGACTGGAGCGGGGGTGGTCCGCTAGAGCGTCTTCCGCAGGTACGCCGAGACGTCGGCCAGGACCTCGTCCTGGTTCGTCTCGTTGAAGATCTCGTGGCGGGCGCCGGGGTACGACTTCTGCTCGAGGTTGCTCAGACCGAGGCCCTCCATCGCCGCCTTCGAGATCTCGTACGGCGCGAGGGGGTCCTCCTCGCCGTGCAGGTAGAGCGTCGGGACGTCGCCGATCGGGTCGGCGGCGGCGATGACCTCCACCGCGGTCTTCAGGGACAGCAGCGTCGGGCGGATCAGCGGACCGTGGTAGATCAGCGGATCGGCGGCGTAGGCCTCGCCGACGGCGTCGTCGCGCGAGAGCATGCCCGGATCGATCGGCACCTCGGGGATCGGGTCCATGTCGAGCAGCGCGAAGATGCCCGGGTTGCCGCCGACGACGGGGCCGGAGAGGACCCAGGCGTCGGCCGGCGTCAGCCCGCGCTGCATGGCGCGGGTCGTGATCAGCCCGCCCATCGAGTGGCCGAGCGCGACGACGGGCACGCCGGAGAACTCCTCGCGCGCCGCGGCGAAGACCGTCGCGTAGTCGTCGACGAGGACCTCGAGGTCCTCGATCAGCCCGGGCGTCCCGTCGGACAGGCCGTGTGCCTGGTGGTCCGGCGCGACGACGACGTAGCCGTCGCCGTTCAGGTGCTTGGCGACGTGGTCGTAGCGGGCGGCGTGCTCGCCGATGCCGTGGGCCAGCACCACGAGGCCCCGGACGTCGCCGTCCGGGGTCCAGCGGTGCACCACGATCTTCCCGTTGGTGCCGGTGGTGTCGGTCGTCTCGTACGTCATGTGGTGGCGGCCTTCCTCTTCTCGTCGACGCGGCGCGTCGTGGTCAGGATCGTGTGGGCGACGAGTGCGGGGTCGTCGAGCATCGGCACGTGCCCGCAGCCCGGCAGGCGCATGAGCTCGACGGGCCCGATGTTCTCGAGCAGCGGCCGGCCGTAGCGCCCGAAGGGCAGCACGCGGTCGCGGTCGGCCCAGCCGATGGTGATCGGGTAGTCGGCGTCGGTCTCGCGCGGCGGCAGCGGCCGGTCGTGCACGATCCAGTCGAGGAACCCGTCGACGATCGAGCAGGCGCGGGCGTCCTCGAGCAGGTCGCGCGCGTCCTCGTACGACACGCGGTCGCCGCGCTCCGCGACGGTGCGCAGGCCCATGCGACGGGCCCAGGCCTGCTTCAGCAGGCGGTCCGAGAGGCCCGGGGTGCGGTGGGCCATCGCCACCGACTGCCGCATCATCTTGACGACGCGGTCGAGCTCGCGGCGCCCGTTCCAGCCGCCGGCCGGGGAGACCGCGACGACCGAGAGCGCCCGGCCGCGCCGGCCCAGCTCGAGCGACAGCCAGCCGCCGAGGGAGTTGCCGGCGATGTGCGCCTTCTCGATGCCCTGCTCGTCGAACTGGCGCTCCATGTCGTCGGCGATGGAGTGGATCGAGATCTCGTCGTCCGGTCCTGGGTGGACGCCGCCGGCGTGCCCGAGGAGCGACGGCGCGAAGACGTCGTGCTCCTCCTCGAGGGACGGCAGCAGGTGCCGCCAGACCCGCCAGGATCCCGTGAACCCGTGCAGGATCACGAGCGGCGACCCCTCGCCGCCGCGGTGGAACGGGGGGATCCCGTCGCTCATCGGCGGACCTCGGCCCGGGCGTCGGTGCCGCCGAGGGCCAGGACCTCGTCGAACGCCTCCGCGAGACATCGGCGGAGGGTCTCGGGCTCGGCGATCGCGGCCTCGTCGTGGTTGACCGTGACGCAGCAGGTCTCCCAGTGGCTGACGAGCACGATCATCGCCGCGCACCCGGGCAACGGACCGAACGCGTAGAACCGCAGGGCCTTGGCCCCGGCGATGAAGACGTCCTCGTCCGGGATCCCGGGGATGTTGCTGACCTGGACGTCGCTGCCGGCGGCGACCTGGGCCACGAGGCGCGACAGGAGCGGGCCGGGCAGGCGGGCGAGCACGGGCGCGACGCTGTCGATCGCGTCCAGCGCGACCTCCTTGCGCAGCGCACCGACGACCGCGCCGACCGCGTGCATCCGCTCGGCCGGGTCCGCGATCGTCAGCGGCCCGGCGAGCCGGGCGCCCGCGAAACGCGACGCGGTGCTCGCATCGCCGGGCTTCGGGATCGCGATCGGCAGCGCGATCGGCAGCGACTCGATCGGCGTCCCCGTGGCCTCGTGGTACCGGTGGAAGCCGCCGAGGACGGCGGCGAGGTACGCGTCGTTCAGGGTGGCGTCGGCCGCCCGGGCGGCCGCCCGGAGTCCGGGAAGGGGCAGGTCGAGCGCGAAGAACCGCCAGTCGCCGCTGCGGTTGGCCAGGGCCGGCGACGGCGGGGCGGCGACCGGGCCGAGAACCCGCCGCAGGGACCGCACGTACCGGGCGCTCTCGAGGACGGTGCGGTCCGGGCGCAGCGCCTTGTGGCCCATGCCGGGGAGCCGCATGATCCCGCGCGTGAGGGTAGCGGTGTCGCGCCGGAACGCGGTCACCAGGGCGCTGGTGCGCGCCACGGGGAGCGGCAGCGGCTGCGGCTTGTCCCGGGTGGGCTCCCGCTTGCGCGAGTGCATCTTGCCGAACAGCTGCATCCCCGACCGGCCGTCGAGGATCGCGTGGTGCATCTTCAGGACGTACGCGGCGCGCCCGTCCTGCAGGCCCGTGATCAGGGTCGCCTCCCACGGCGCGCGGTCGCGGTCGAACGGGGCCTGGGCGATCGCCGCGACGCGGTCCATGACGTCCTGCCAGGTGCCCCCGTCGAGGTCGGAGCGGAACACGTGGTGGCGCAGCTCGAACCGGGCGTCGGTGACCCACGCCGGATAGCCGAGCCGCCCGACGTCCACCCGCTGGCGGAACCGCGGGACCATCCGGCTGCCCCACTCGTGCGTGGACACGAAGCGCGTCCACTCCGGGGCCACGTCGAGCTCCTCGACCGCGATCACGGTCGAGTGCAGCAGCGGATCGGCCTCGGCCCGCCAGAGCACGGCCTCCATCGCGTTGAAGTCCGAGAGCCCCCAGTCCGGTGGCGTGTCGTTCGTGGTGCTCATGCGACGGCGTGCCTCTCGCTCTCGGGGGCGCTGCGGCCGAGGCCGCGGCAGGGATCCGCGGAGCCGGTCGTGGTGCCCCGGGAGCCCGCCCCGAGGACGGCGACGCGCCCGATCCGGTTCACGCGCGGTCCCCGACCGGCAGGCTCACGTGCGCGGAGGCGGGCCAGTGGTCGAGGGCGTCCTGCATCAGGTCGCGGACCTCGTCGCGGTGGTCGCCGACGGTCTCGGGACGCCAGCCGGCGGTGTCGACGGGCGGGAGGACGATCGCCTCGACGATCCCGGGCCGGATGACCTGCGCACCGCGCCACTGCACCTGGTCGATGCCGCGGAAGACGATCGGGACGACCGGGACCTCGGCCTGCATCGCGATGTGGAACGGCCCCTTCTTGAACGGCGCCATCCGCGGCGTCGGGGTGCGCGTGCCCTCGGGGGAGACGACGACGGACGTCCCCTCCTTCAGCCGCTGCACCAGCGGCTGCATCTTCTTCTGCGCCGCCTCGCGGTCGTTGCGGTCGATCAACGCGATGCCGGCGAGCTGGAAGAGCTGGCCGAACATCGGGACGTTCTTGGCCTCGGCCTTCGCCACCCCGGTGAAGTCCTGGCGCAGCAGCTTGGCGACGACGATCGTGTCGATCTTGCTGCTGTGGTTGAAGACGAACAGGCACGGGCGCGAGTCCCACAGGTGCTCGGCGCCCTTCAGCACCCGCACGTCGACGCCGGCGGCGGCGAGGCTGACGTCGGCCCCGACCCCGAAGGCGATGTCGAGGAACGACCGCCTCGAGCGACGCGCGAGGCCGATGCCGCCGGCGACGCCCATCGCGCCGGCGAAGCTGCCGTAGAACGCGGCGGTCCGGACGGCGTCCTTGATCGTCGCGCGCGGCGTCGGGTCGACGCAGTCGAGGACCGGCCAGCCCTCGCGGGCGGCGGCGCGCCGGAGGTCGTCGTCCGGGGCGATCGCGGCGGACGTCGCGCACGCCAGGAGCATCGGGACGTCCTCGCCGCCGTTGGAGTAGCCGAAGGTGTCGTCCATGTCGCAGCCGAGCTGCTTGGCCAGCCCGACGATGCGCGCCGCCTTCTCGGGGCCCCACACCGGGTCGCCCTCGGTGCGGCCGGTCAGGAGCCCGTCCTCGCCGACCTGCACCGCGGTGCACAGCACGTGGTCGAACTCGAGCGCCTTGGCGATCGGGGTGGTCTGGAACGGCAGCGCCGACGACGCGAGGACGAGCGTGTGGCCCATCCGGCGGTGCGTCTCGAGGATCTCGTACGTCTCGCGGCGCAGGCGGCCCGCGGTCTCGTGCTTGAACAGCGACGCGCCGGTGGCGTAGAGCTCGGCCTCGGAGAGGCCCTCCCACCGAGCGAGCGACGAGTTCAGGAAGGCGATGAACGACTCGGCGTCCTTCAGGCCCTTGCGGGCGGCCTGGACGAGGGAGGCGATCTCGGCGGGCCCCATCTGCCGGTTCTTCAGGCGGTCGCGGTAGAAGTCCGCGGCGGAGAAGCCGTCGATCAGGGTGCCGTCGTAGTCGAAGACGGCCATGACGGAGGGCCCGCGCGGGGCGGCCTCGATGCGTTCGACGAGCTCAGCGGTGGTCGTCACGCGGCACCTTCTTGTGTCGGATCTTCGTCATCGGACGCTGCTCCCCGAGACCCTCGTCCGCCCGGTCCGTCCCTCCGCGAGGTCGGGGACGTCGGGCTCGATGGCGTCGGACACGGCGGTGCGGGTCCCCGACCGGGGGTCCCGGCACGGCCCCGTCGAGGTTAGGGCCTGGGCCGCGCGCGGCCATCCCCCTGCGGCGGCGATTCCATCCCCCGAAGGGGTCGGCAGCGTACGCCGGGGCTCGCGGGGCGCGTGCCGGAGATCCCCCGTCACCACTGAGGATCCGGCGTCCGAGGCACGTCGTTCACCGGACGATCACGGGTCCCGCGGGGCACGGCGGCGGCACCCCCGAACGGGTGGCCGACGCGGGCGGCGAACGGCCGCTGCGGGCGCAGGACGTCGCGCACGGGGTACGTTCCCGTCGTGAGCACCACGTTGCCCCCGTCCGTCGAACTCCGCGAGGTCGGGCCGCGTGACGGCCTGCAGGTCGAGGAGCCCAAGTCCGTCGAGGAGCGCATGGGTCTCGTGCGCGCCCTCGCCGCCGCCGGCTTCTCGGCGATCGAGGTCGGGTCGTTCGTGTCGCCCAAGGCCGTGCCGGCGATGGCGCAGAGCGCCGAGGTCGTCCAGGCGTGCAAGGAGCTCGGCGGCTTCCGGGTCGTCGGCGTCGCGCTGAACGGCCGCGGGGCGACCGACGCCGTCGCCGCCGGGGTCGACGAGATCACGGCCGGCGTCTCGGCGTCCGAGGGCTACAGCCAGAGCAACACGAACATGTCGATCGAGCAGGCGCTCGTGCACGTCGAGAAGATGTGCGAGGTCGGGCGCGACGGCGGCGTGGCGGTCGATCTGATGATCTCCTGCGCCTTCGGCTCGCCGTACGAGGGCGAGATCGCGCCGTCCGAGGTCGCGAAGGTCGTGCAGCTCGCCCGCGACGCCGGCGCCACCACGATCTCCCTCGCCGACACCACCGGCATGGCGACCCCGCGCGGGATCGGCGAGCTCCTCGAGGAGGTCGGCACCGACGTCGGGATGCACTTCCACGAGACCCGCGGCACGGGCCTGGCGAACGTCTACGCTTCGCTGCTCGGCGGCGTCACGCGCTTCGACGCCTCCGTCGGCGGTCTCGGCGGCTCGCCGTTCGCGAAGGGCGCGGCCGGCAACGTCGCCACGGAGGGCGTCGTCAACCTGCTCGACGACCTCGGCGTCGACACCGGCGTCGACCTCGTCAGGCTGCTCGACGCCGCGACGCTGCTGCACGACCTCGTCGGCCACGACCTGCCCAGCCCGGTCTTCAAGGCGGGACCGCGGATCGCGGCCTGATCCGGCCCGACCGCCCGGGGTCGTCCGCCGGGGCGGGACGACCGCCGGCCTACGGCGAGACCGTGACGCCCCGGGGCAGGCCGTCGTCGTCGGGGCTGGGCAGCGGGAACCCGGGCGGCGGGATCTGGCTGTAGTCGGGGGAGGACACGACCGGCGGCTCCGGCGGCGCGAAGGGGAGCGAGATCCCCGGGAGCTCGTTGCGGAGCGGGTTGACGCGCACCGGGGGCGAGTCGGGGCCGAGGGGCGTCGCCACCTGCACGACCTGCTGCTCGCCGTCCCGGTCGAAGAACGTGACCGTCGCCGGCGAGATCGTCGAGAGGACGACCACGCCGTCGGTCGAGGGCGTGAGCGGGCGGTCCACCTCGCCGCGGCGACTGACCACCGGATCGCGGACGCCCTGCGGCAGCGCCGCGATGATCGTCCCCTGGGTGTCCGTCCCCATCCCGAGGAAGATGCCGAACCGCAGGAACGCCGAGGTGCGGGTGCACGTCACGCCGCCGCCCTCCCGCGGGTCGGGGATGAGCGGGTCGGGGGCCCAGAGGCACTGTCCGGCGGCGTTGCCGTAGAGGTACGCGGTGCTGCCGTCGGGGAGCGGGACCGCGTGCCCGCGCGTGATCTTCGGGCCGTCGGGACCGAGGACGTCGCGGGCGAGCGTCTGCGACCGCGCGTAGTCCGGGAGGACGACGAGCGGCGTCCTCAGCGCGAGCGGCGCGCCGTACGCCCGGCCGGTCCCGGGGCCGCTCCCGCCGGCCACGAGCAGGGCGACGACGAGCACGGCCACCAGCGCGACCGACCCGAGGGCCGCGATCGGGCGACCGAGGCGGAGCGGGCGGCCCGCCGGGCGCGTGCGGGCCCGCTCGCGGGTGGGTTCCCGGACGCCGGCGGGCAGGGGCGACACCTCGAGACGGCCGGCCGCGGCCTCGGCGGCCGCGTGGCGCAGGTGCCGCTCCAGGGCGTCCGCGAAGTCGGGCATGGGGCGCTGTGTGGTGCTCATCGTTCCTGTCCCAGGAGGGAGCGGATGCGGGCGAGTCCGCGGCTGACCTGCTGCCGGGTCGCCTGCTCGGAGATGCCGAGGTCGCGCGCGATCTCGGCGTAGTCGCGGTCGTCCAGCACGCGCTGACGGATCGCGGCCTGCTGTGCCGGGGGGAGGTCGGAGAGGACGTCGAGCGCGGGCCCGTCGTCCGCGGTCAGGAGCGCGTAGGCGTCGCGGTCCCGGTCGGTGGGGCGCGGTGCGGTGGCCAGCAGCCGGTCGCGACGATGGCGGTCGCCGGCGGTCCGGCGGTGCCCGTCGATCAGCTTGCGCGACGCGATCTGCAGGAGCCAGAGCCGCGCGTCGGGGTACGTCGCGTCGTAGGACGCCCGGTGGCCGAGCGCCGCCAGGAACGTGTCGGACGCGACGTCCGCGGCGGTGTCGGCGTCCGCGCCCTTCTTCGCGCAGAACCGCAGGAGCGCGTCGACGTGGCGCCGGTAGAACGTCGCGAAGGACTCGACCGGGTCGAGCACGTCGTGGAGGAGCTCCGCGTCGCTCGGTGGGTCCGGGGGCGGCACGGATCAGGAACGGACGGGCGTCCCGGTTTGTGACGGGACGGGACGGTCGTCCGGGGCCGGTCGGCGGACGCCGGTCGCTCCCTGGGGTGCACGCTCCACCCCGTCGGGTTCGGCGCCGGGGGGCGGGGGCCTTCCGGCCGGCCGGTGTTCTGCGCGGGGCGGCCGGCGGCGGCCGGCCCCGCTCCGCGCGCCGGCGGGGCGTCAGTCGTCGGCGCCGTGCCCGCCGTGGCGGCGGCCGTGGTCGTCCGAGGCGCGCGAGCTCGAGCGGTCGTCGGACGAGCGGGAGCGCGAGCGGGACGAGCTGCGGTCGTCGGAGCCCGAGCGGTGGTGGCGGCCGTGGTGGCGGTGGCGCTTGCGGTGCTTCGCGGTCGTCGCGGTGGAGGGCGTCGTCGCCGTCGTCCCGGCGGTCGTGGTCGTGGTCGCCGTGGTGGTCGCGCCGCCGCGGTCGTCGCCTGCGGGGTCGTCGGCGCCGTGCTTGGCCATGGCCGCGGCCGGGACGGCGAGTGCGGCGACGGCGAGGGCGGTGGCGATCTTCGGGAAGTGGTGCATCAGGTGGCTCCTCGTGGTGGTGTCCGGTGACCGTCACTGTGCGCCCCCGGCGGTCCCGGTCTCAACGCGACGTTGGTCGCACCCGGACCGGGACCGCCGGCCGCGGCTGGGACCATCGTCCGAGTCCGCGGCCGTCCGGGGTGCGGGTCCGGCAGGATGGACGGTGGTGCCGCCCGCGTCCCGAGAGCCCCGCGCCCCGCGCCGACCGCCCGGCACCGCGTCGGCGGTGCTGCGGTTCATGGCGGGCAGCCTCGCCGCGGTCCTCGTGATCGTCGTCGGCGGGTTCTTCGCGCTGCGCACCGTCACGCTCGACGAGGCCAAGCGGGACACGAAGGAGCGCGTGATCGGCGAGGGCCGGCTCGTCCAGTTCGCCGGGCTCTCCGACGGCCTGCTCCGCGGCGACCCGAAGGCGATCGCGAAGCTCGACGACGTCGTCCAGTCGCAGATCCTCGGCCGGTCGATCGTCCGGGTGAAGGTCTGGACCCGGGACGCCCGCATCCTCTACTCCGACGAGCCACGGCTGATCGGCCGACGGTTCACGCTCGGCGACGAGGAGCAGGAGCTCTTCACGACCGGGGGCGCGGAGGCCGAGCTCAGCGACCTCTCCGAGCCCGAGAACGTCTACGAGCGGCCGCAGGGCGAGCTGCTCGAGGCGCACACCCGGGTGCGGCTCCCCGACGGCACCCCCGTCCTCTTCGAGATCTACCAGCGCTTCTCGTCGGTGACGGCGAGCGGCGAGCGGATCCTCGGGACGCTGGCCCCGCCCCTGATCGGCGGGCTCGTCGTCCTCCTGCTGTTCCAGGTGCCGCTCGCGTGGAGCCTCGCGCGCCGGCTGCGCCGCGGGCACGAGGAGCGCGAGGGCCTCCTGACCGCGGCGATCGACGCCTCCAGCCAGGAGCGCCGCCGGATCGCGGCCGACCTCCACGACGGTGCCGTCCAGGACCTGGCGGGCGTCGCGTTCGGGCTCGCCCCGCTCGCGGAGGAGGCCCGCCGCGCCGGCGACGCCGAGCGCGCGTCCGCGCTGGACGACAGCGTCGGCCGCCTGCGCCAGGGCGTCCGGGACCTCCGGACGCTGCTCGTCCAGATCCACCCGCCGACGGTCGCCGCGACCGGCCTGCACGCCGCGCTGACCGACCTGTTGAGCCCGCTCCACGCCGCCGGGATCGCGACCGAGCTCGAGGTCGACGACGCCGTCGCCGCCGGCACCCGCCACGACGAGCTGCTCTACCGCGCCGCCCGGGAGGCCGTCCGCAACGCGCGCGAGCACGCCTCGCCCTCGACGGTCCGCGTGCACGCCCGCACGACCGACGCCGGCGGCGTCTCGCTCGTGGTCGCCGACGACGGCAGCGGCTCGACCCCGGCCCAGCGTCAGGGCCGCCGCGCCGAGGGGCACCTCGGGCTGCAGCTGATCGACGACCTCGTCCGGCAGGCCGGCGGCACCTCGACGCTCGACTCCGTCCCGGGCCGCGGCACCACCCTCACCCTGGAGCTCCCCGCATGACCGTCACCGTCCTCGTCGCCGACGACCACGGGGTGATCCGGGACGGCCTCGGGCGCCTGATCTCCGGGCTCGACGGGCTGGAGCTCGTCGGCACCGCCGCCGACGGGCAGCAGGCCGTCGACCGCGTCGTCGAGCTCGGGCCCGACGTCGTCCTGATGGACCTCGACATGCCCGTGATGGACGGGATCGAGGCCACCCGGCGGATCGGCGTCGAGCGCCCCGGCACCGCGGTGCTGGTCCTGACCGCGTTCTCCGACCGCCGCCGGATCCTCGGGGCGCTCGAGGCCGGCGCGTGCGGCTACCTGCTGAAGGACGCGTCGTCCGACGAGGTCGGGGAGGGCATCCGCGCCGCGGCGCGCGGCGAGTCGCCGCTCGATCCGCGGGCCGCCCGGACCGTGCTCGCCGCCCGCAGCGAGCCCGACCCCCTGGAGAACCTGTCGCCCCGCGAGCGCGACGTCCTCGCCCTGCTCGTCGAGGGACTGCCGAACAAGCTGATCGCGCTGCGCCTGCAGATCAGCGAGAAGACGGTGAAGTCCCACCTGACCCGCGTCTTCCGCGAGATCGACGTCACCGACCGCACCCAGGCGGCGCTCTGGGCGGAGCGCCGCGGCTTCACGGGCGACCCCGACCGGTGAGGCGCCGCGCGACGAACGTCGCATTGCGGCCGGGACCGGTCGCGCGCCACCATCGACCGGTGCCGTCGATCCCGCGTCCCTCCCGTTCAGCCGCGACGGCGTCGCTCGTCGCGCTGGCCCTCGGGCTCGCGGCGCCGGCGGCGCACGCGAAGCACGGCGGCGACGACCGCGGCGGGAGCGGTCGCGGCGGAGGCGAGAGCCGCACGCGGTCCTCGGCCGGGTGCGGCCGCGCCGCGCGGGCCGATCTCGACCTCCGGGGCCGCGACGGGTCGATGCGGTTCCGGTACGAGCTGCAGCGCGGCCGGGCCGGCGAGTCGTGGCGGGTCGTCGTCGTCCAGGAGGGGCGCGTCGTCTGGCGCGGCACCCGCCGGATCAGCCGGTCGGGGCGGTTCGAGGTCCGCCTGACGCTGCGGGACCTCCAGGGCGCCGACCGCGTCGACGTCCGCGCCGGCGGCCCGCGCGGGACCTCGTGCGCCATCGGGGCGACGCTGCGGGACTGAGGGCGCCGGACGAGGACCCGGACGAGGGGTCCGCGGGCGCTCCGGATTCAGCCCACGGGGCACCCGGGTTGTGGGTCGCCCACAGCTCCCGGATGTGGCGTGCAGCAAGGCCCACAGGGCGTTTTCGTGTGCCTATAGTGGCGGCCGGATGGCGACGTCGGCACTCCCCCAGCACGACCGCGAGGCCCTCCGGGACACGGCCGAGGACGCCCGCCTGCAGCGCCGCACCGCGCTGTGGTCGCTGGCCGCCGCGGCGGTCCTCGTCGTCCTGAAGCTCGGCACCGGGCTCCTGACCGGCAGCCTCGCGCTCGTCTCCGCGGGGATCGAGTCGTCGGGGGACGTGATCGCCGCGTTCCTCACCCTGCTCGCGATCCGGATGGCGCTCCTGCCCGCCGACCGCGACCACAACTACGGGCACCGGCGCGCCGAGAACATCGCCGCGCTGGGCGAGGCCGCCATCGTCTTCGTCGGCGGCTCGATCATCGCGTTCGAGGCCGTCCGCCAGCTGATCGAGGGCGGGCACCACGTCGACGCCTCCTGGTACGTCTTCGTCGTCATCGGCCTGGCGCTGATGATCGACGTCAGCCGGATCGTCGTCTCGCTCCGGGCCGCGAAGCGCTGGGGCAGCGCGGCGTTCCGCGCCAACGCCTTCAACTTCGCCGGCGACCTGGCGGGCTCCGTCGCGGTGCTGATCGGCCTCGGGCTCGTCGCCGCGGGCTTCGAGCAGGGCGACGCGCTCGCCGCCCTCCTGGTCGCCTGCGTCATCTTCTTCGCCGTCGGCCGCCTCGCGTTCGAGAACGTCCGGGCGCTCATGGACTTCGCCCCCGAGGACTCGCGCCGGGCGATCGAGGACGCGATCGCCGAGGCCGCCCCCGACGCCGAGCTGCGCCGCCTGCGACTGCGCGAGGTCGGCGGCCAGGTCTTCGCCGACGTCACGCTCGGCGTCTCGCCTGCCACGACGGTCGCCGCCGACCACGAGACCGCCGACCGCGTCGAGGCGGCGGTCCGGGCCGTGGTGCCGTCCAGCGACGTCGTCGTGCATGCGGAGCCGCGGATGGCCGGCGCGGACCTCCGCGAGCAGGTGCTCGCCACCGCGCTGACCGACCCCGACGTCAAGGACGCCCACGACATCGCGATCTACACCGACCGCGGGGACGCGATCGTCGCGCTGCACCTGAAGCTCGACGCCGACAGCACGCTGAAGGCCGCGCACGACGCCGCCGAGCGGGTCGAGTCCGCGATCGCCGCGCTCCGGCCCGGGGTGCGGGCGGTCCACACGCACCTCGAGCCGATCGAGCACCCCGTCGCCCTGCTGCACGAGGGCAGCGAGCACGGGGCCGAGGCCGACGGGCTGCACGACACGGTCCGCCGCCTCCTGGGCACCGAGCCGCTCGAGTGCGACCTGCGGGAGACCGACGTCGGGCCGGTGCTGTTCCTGACGGTCGCCACCGACGCGACCGCCGGGCTGCTCGCCGCGCACGACCTGGCCAGCGAGCTGGAGCGCGACCTGCGGATCGCCCACCCGCGTCTTGCGGACGTCGTGGTGCACACGGAGCCGGGCGTCCCGGCGGGGTAGGCCGAGCGCGTCGCCGGGGGCCGAGGCCCCCGGCGACGCGCACGTGCGCTGGGACGGGACGTCACCGGTGATCGGTACGCGTCCGTAGAACGCACGGGCCCGCGGTGTTGTGACAGGTCACCGAAAAAGATCTTCGGCCGCCGACCGTGGGGATCCCAGGATCGGGTAGCGACCCGGTGGCCCCGGATCCGGTGCACGCCGGGTCCGGTACGTGTCCCCTGGACCGTCCGAGTCGGTGGGCCGCTCCTCCCCGGGGCGGCCCACTGCCGGGTGGGTCGCCGCGGCGCGCAACCACGCTCCTGGCACGTCGCCGTGCGGTTGCTGGCGCGCTGCCGCGCATCGCCCGGGACTTCCGTCGCAGCCGCGGATCCCGGCCGTCCGGCGGGGCTAGCGTCGCGGTCATGCGCACGCACCGAACCCTCGTCCCCGCCGTCCTGGTCGCCGGCGCGCTCGCCGTCGCCGGGTGCGGCAGCGACGACTCGTCGACCACCTCCACGTCGTCCGGGAGCGCAGGCACCACGCCGGCCCGGACGACCGACCACGCCGCCGCCGGCCACGACACGACCGCCGTCCCCGCCTCCGGCGGCACCCCCACGGCCGTGAAGGGCGGCAAGGTCACGATCGACGCGTCGGAGTTCAAGTTCGCGCCGACGTCGATGACGGCGAAGGCCGGGAAGCTCACGATCGAGATGAACAACATCGGCAAGGTCGAGCACGAGCTCGTCCTGCTGAAGACGACGCAGAAGGCCGACGGCCTGAAGGTCACCGGCGGCCGGGTCAGCGAGGACGACTCCGTCGGCGAGGTCTCGGAGACCGCGGGCGGCAAGGCGAAGTCGCACACCTTCACGCTGAAGCCCGGCACCTACGTCTACGTCTGCAACATCCCGGGCCACTACATGGACGGGATGCGCGGCACGCTCGTCGTCCAGTAGGCCCGACGCCGGCCCGGGCGCCCCGCGACGCCCAGGCCTTGACCTAGGAGAGTCAGCGGTGCGTCGTCGTCGACCGCTTCGTCCTCCGCGCCTTCTTCTTCTTCTTCGTGGGGGTCGCCTTCCGGTCGAAGGTGACCTTGCCCGTCCACGCGTAGGTCTGGGTGCAGGTCGTTCCGTCGCCGCTGCCGCAGTCGCCGGGCGGGGCCTCGTCGACGGGGAGCAGCACGGTCTTCGTGAACGACCGGCGCCGCAGCTCCGCGTCGGTGACCTTCGTGAAGCCGGTCAGCGGCTCGGCGGACTCCTCCGCCTGACCCACGCCCGCGCCGGAGAGGATCACGTCGTGCCAGAAGTCCTTCGGGTGGCACGCGGACGAGCCGTCGCCGCCGCCCGTCAGGGTGGAGAACCCGTTCGTCGCCTGCGCCAGGACCTGGACACCGCCGGCCTTCGTGCGCACCAGCCGCACGCCGCCGTCGGTGACCGTCCCGCCACCGCCGCCGGGGACGCCGAGACGGCCGAGCGAGCCGTCGCCCTCGCAGTCGTCGGTGCCGTCGGGCTGGTGCGACGTGATCTTCCAGTCGCCCGTGGCGCCGGAGCCCTTCGTCGTCGCGGGGAAGCCGACCGTCGAGCGGTTCGCCCTGGCCGGGATCAGCACGTTCCGGTAGACGGAGGTCCAGCGGAAGGTCGAGGTCGTGGTTCCCGACGCGCCGTCGGTCGTCGACTGGTTCCGGGCGTAGCTGCCCGACCCCTGGAAGGTCACGGTGTAGGTGGCTGCGGTGTCGAAGCCGGTACCGGACGTCCTCTGCGAGCCGGAGGCGGCTGACGCGGTGGAGGGGACGGCGGCGAGGGCGAGGGCGGCGACGAGCGTCGCGCTCCGGCGTGCGGGCACGGGTGGTCCTTGCGTACGGGGTGAGCGGGCAGCCTCCCAACGGCCCGCCGACGTGTCCACGACGCCGGGGAGGCCCGTGCGCCCGGTCGACGTCGACGCGCCAGAAGACGGCGGGCGCGCCGCGTCCTGCCGACGGAGGGCGGTCGGAGTGCACCGAACGGGCCAGCCCGGTGGGCCGTCGTCAGTCCCGGCGGGCCGCCGCCTGCACCCGTCGCATCCCCGCGATCCACCGGTCGTGGTCCCCGGTGCGGCGCTGCTCGAACGTCGCGACCTCGGGGTGGGGGAGGAGCAGGAAGCGCTCGTCGCGCAGGCCGGCGACGACGACCTCCGCGACGTCCCCCGGCGACAGCACGTCGCCCGCGCCACGCACCACCGACGCCGCGGTCGAGGGGCCGCCGGCGTCCGCGAACCCGTCGTTCAGCAGCGGGGTGTCGACGCCCATCGGGCAGAGGCAGCTCACCCGCAGCCCGCGGTCGCCGTAGGTCACGGAGAGCCACTCCGCGAACGCGACGGCGGCGTGCTTCGACACGCTGTAGGGCGCCGAGCCGACCTGGGTCAGCAGCCCGGCGGCCGACGCGGTGGAGAGGAAGTACCCGTGGCCGCGCTCCAGCCAGCCGGGGACGAGCAGCCGGGCGGCGAGGACGTGCGCCCGGACGTTCACGCCGAGCGCCAGGTCCCACACGTCGTCGGGGGACTGCTCGTCGGTCCCGACCGCCACGCCGGCGTTGGCGCAGAACAGGTCGACCGGTCCGTACGCGTCCTCGGCCGCGGCGATCGCGTCGGCGACGGCGGACTCGTCGGTCACGTCGCAGGCGACGCCGCGGGCGCGGTCGCCGAACGGCGCGGCGACCGCCCGGGCGCCCTCGCCGTCGAGGTCGGCGACGACCACCCCCCGCGCGCCGTCGGCGAGGAACCGCTCGGCCATCGCCCGGCCGATGCCCGAGGCGCCCCCGGTGACGACGACGACCCGGTCCGCGATCTCCATCGGCCGATCCTAGGTCAACGTGCCGCGACCTCCGCGAGCGTCGGGTAGTCCGTGTAGCCCTCGGGACCGCGCGAGTAGAACGTGTCCTCGTCCGGGGTGTTCAGCTCCGCCCCGGTGCGCAGGCGCTCGGGCAGGTCGGGGTTCGCGAGGAAGTCGCGGCCCACGGCGATCAGGTCGAGCGTGCCGTCGGCGACGAGCGCGTCCGCCTTCGCGTAGTCGTACGCCTCGCCGAACCCGTGGTTGCCGATCAGCGTGCCGCTCCAGCGCTCGCGGGCGAAGCGGGTCTTCGGCAGCGACTCGTCGGGCGCGGGCTCCAGGACGTGGAGGTACGCGAGGCCGATCTCGGCGAGGCCGGTGATCAGGAGGTCGTACGTCTCCTCCCAGCCCTCGTCCTGCATGTCGTTGAACGGGTGCTCGGGGGAGATCCGGATGCCGACCTTCTCCTTGCCGATCGCGTCGGCGGTCGCCCGGGCGACCTCGAGCACGAAGCGGACGCGGCCGGCGGCGTCGGTGCCGTAGCCGTCGGTGCGGGTGTTCGTGTTCGTGCCGAGGAACTGATGCAGGAGGTAGCCGTTGGCGGCGTGGAGCTCGACGCCGTCTCCGCCGGCGGCGGCGATCCGCTCCGCGGCCTGGACGTAGTCCTGCTTCAGGCCCTCGAGCTCGTCGGTCTCCAGCTCGCGCGGCTCGACGTACGGGACCATCCCCTCCGGCGTCCAGACCTCGCCGTTCGCGAGCACCTTCGACGGGGCGACGGGCGTGACGCCGTCGGTGTAGTGCGGGTGCGCGACGCGGCCGCAGTGCATGAGCTGGACCCAGAGCCGGCCGCCCTTCCCGTGGACGCGCTCGGCGACCTGTCGCCAGCCCTCCTGCTGGGCGTCGGTGTGGACCCCGGCGATGTCGAGGTAGCCGTGCCCGACCGCGGCGGGCGAGCTGCCCTCCGAGATCGTGATCGCCGCGGTCGCGCGCTGCCCGTAGTACTCGGCGTTGATCTCGGCCGGCACCGTGCCGACCGCGCGGTTGCGGGTCAGCGGCGCCAGGGCGATGCGGTGGGGCAGCTCCAGGCCGGGGGCGGAGTAGGGCGAGAAGAGGTGGTCGTACGGCATGCGGGGTCCTCGGAACGGGGGCGGGGGCGCGTCGCCCTCGGCTACCCGTCGAGCGGGCACCGACTCGTTGACGACGCAATCGTCCGCGGACCGTGGCACATCGCGCCCGGGACCCCGGCGGGATGGGGCGGGGGGCCGACCGCCGGGGCACGGCGCGGGTGGCGCCCGGCCGATCGCGCCGTTCAGCGCGTGCGCAGGCCGTCGAGCGCGAGCGAGAGGATCCGCTCGGTCTGCTCGGCGTCGGCGGTGCGGATGCCCGCGATCCCGCCGATCATCTTCGCGACGTCGATGAACGTCGCGTCGGGGCGAGCCTCGCCGGCCTCCTGGGCGCGCTGGAGCAGGGGCTCCCCGGAGTCGATCAGGACGCCCGCGCAGCGCTGGAAGACCTCGGAGTCGCGATCCATGTACTCGACGAGGGCGTCGCCGATGGCGCGCTTGGTGACCGCGTAGGCGGCGAACCGGCGCAGCCAGGTCTCGAGGGCGTCCCACGGGCCGAGCCCGTCGAGGCCCTCGGTGCGGGACATCGCCTCGACCTCCTCGAGGTACACGGTCTCGAGCAGGTGCTGGCGCGTCGGGAAGTTCCGGTGCAGCGTGGCGCTGCCGACGCCGGCCCGGCGGGCGACCTCCTCGAGCGATGCGGCGCCGTCCTCCGTGAACGCCTCACGGGCCGCCGCCACGAGCTTGTCGTAGTTGCGGCGGGCGTCCGCGCGCATCGGTCGCTGGGGAGTCTCGGCGGGGCTGCTCATGGTCGTGTGCGCACCAGCACTTGCTAAGTGGGGTGGTCCTCCGTATCTTAACTGGGGCGGCCCCCCAGTTCTGTTCCCGGCGGTACCGGGGTGCCACACCACTTTAGCGCTTCCCACGCGTCCAGAAGGACCAGTCCATGACTCCCCTCCGCAGTCGCGGCGACGGGGCGACCGGCAGCAACGCCGTCCTCGCCCTGATCGTCGTCTCCTACCTCATGATCATCCTCGACGCCTCGGTGGTGATCACGGCCCTGCCGGACATCCAGCGGGCGCTCGGGTTCTCCGACACCGGGCTCTCCTGGGTCCAGAACGCCTACACGCTCGCCTTCGGCGGGCTGCTCCTCCTCGGCGCCCGCGCGGGCGACATCCTCGGCCGCCGCCGCATGTTCATCTGGGGCATCGCGCTGTTCACCGCCGCGTCCTTCGTCGCGGGCCTGGCCGAGTCCTCGACCTGGCTCCTGATCGCCCGTGCGGTCCAGGGCGCCGGTGCCGCCGTCGCCGCACCGGCCACGCTGTCGCTCCTGATGGTGAGCTTCCGCGAGGGCACCGAGCGCGTCCGCGCGATGGCGGCCTACAGCGCCGCGGCCAGCGCCGGCGGCAGCCTCGGGCTCGTGCTCGGTGGCGTCCTGACGACCTGGGTCTCCTGGCGCTGGGGCCTCTTCATCAACGTGCCGATCGGCATCGCGATGGTCGTCCTGGCCCCGCGGCTCCTGCCCGAGACGCCGCGGAACCACGGCGTCTTCGACCTGACGGGCGCGATCACCTCGACCGCCGGCATGTCCTCGCTCGTCTACGGCTTCGTCCGCGCGGCCTCCGACGGCTGGGGCGACACCGGCACCCTGATCGCGTTCGCCGCGGGCGTCCTGCTGCTCGCCGCCTTCGTGCGGACCGAGCGCCGGGCCGTCCAGCCGATCACGCCGCTGCGCCTGTTCCGCGACCGCCGCCGGACGGGCGCGCTGGTCACCCGGATCTTCGTCGTCGGCGCGATGTTCTCGACGTTCTTCTTCATGACCCAGTACCTGCAGGGCGTGCTCGGCTACACCGCGCTCGACGCCGGCCTGGCGTTCCTCCCGATGACCCTCGTGATGTTCGGGATGATCCGGCTCGTCCCGCGCCTCGTGGCCCGCTTCGACGGCGCGCACCTCGTGATCGCGGGGCTCGCGACCGCGCTCCTCGGCCTCGCGTGGCTCAGCCGCATCGACGACGGCACGGGCTACCTGCCCGGCATCGCGGTCCCGCTCGTCCTGATGGGCACCGGCATGGGGATCGCCTTCGGGCCCCTGACGACCGCCGGGATCGCCGGCGTCGCGGAGGCCGACGCGGGCGCGGCCTCCGGGCTCGTGAACGTCGCGCACCAGCTCGGCGGCTCGCTCGGCATCGGGATCATGGTCACGATCTTCGCCTCCGCGAGCCGCGCGGCCGCCGAGCATCCGGTCGTGGGCGGTCCCGCGGCCGAGGCCCGGCACGAGCTCGCCCACGCGGTCGGCGTCGCGATGACCGGCGCGACGATCTCGATGGCGCTCGGGCTCCTGATCGCCGTGCTCGTGATGCGGCGGCCGGCGCCGGCCACCGCCCCCGTGGTCGGGTCGGCGTCGCCGGCGCGCTGAGGTCCGCGGGCCGGACCGGGAGGTCCGGGCCGACGGCACCTCGGGGCCGGCCGACATCGGCCGGCCCCGGCGGCCGTCGCGGGCGGCGGTGCTCCGCGGGGGCGTCCGCTCCCGTCAGTCGATCGCCGGCGGCGACCGCAGGTGCTCGTAGACGATCGTGGTCTCGACGTCCGAGATCTCCGGGCGCTCGGTCAGCCGGTCGATCACGAAGGCGTAGGGCCCGTCGGTGTCCGGGGCGGCCACGTGGAGCAGGAAGTCCCGCCCGCCGCTCGTCACGAACACGCCAGCGCGCGGACCCGCTCGAGCGACGTGGACGGCGCGACGTGCGTGGCGGCCGCCAGGTCGCGGTTCGTCCGGCGTGCATCGTTCGACAGCTCCCTCAGGAGGGCACGGTCGAGCGCATCACGTTCCATCCGAGCGACTCGAGGCGAACGACGTACGACGTTCGCCGTCCGAGCCGAATTCGTGCCTGTGTTGGCCTCCATGCGGCGAACGGCGAACTGCGACGGCGGGCCGGGCCCCGGCGGGTCCCCGGAGGCGCCGGGGCGGGGTCCCGTCGCCGTGCTCGCCGCCGCCGCCCTGTGGGGGACGGTCGGTCCGGCGCAGGCGCTCGCGGACCCGCGGATCGGCCCGGCCGCGGTCGGCGTCGGCGGGCTCGCGCTCGGCGTCCTGGCCGGCGGGTGCGACGGCGCCTACGCGGTCGCGGCCACGTGCCTCTCCCGGACCGCGGCGGACCAGGGCGGCGCGGTCGCCGTGACCCTCCTGCTCGGCGCGGCGACGCTCGGCGCGCTGCTCCTCCTCGCGGGGGTCGCGCTCGATGCGCTCCCGGGGCGTCGGCGTGCCGGTCCCGTCACCGCCTGACTCCGTCGTCCGTCCACGCTCTTCTTGCAATACCTGACGGGATTTGGGTATATTCCGTCGCGGTCAAGAGTGCCAGCGCGAAGCCCCGGCTCGCTGGCCGGCAACCCTCCACCGCGGTGGGGTGCCCCGGGTGAACGACCAGGCCGCGCAGGCCGACGGAGTCCTGCGCACGCAAGCGCGGACCCTCACGGGTCCCGGACCACACGGAGACCCCATGAGCACGATCGAGACCACCGCCCCGCACGCCGTCGACGCCCGCCGCGCCGAGGACCCGCGCGCCGACCGCACCCAGCCGTCCGCTGCCGACCTGCCGCTCCTGCCCGTCGTCGGCGGCGACCTGCGGGTCCCGCTGCTCGACGGCAGCACGGTCCGTTTCGCGAACCTCGACTACGCCGCGACCGCCCCGGCGCTCCAGACCGTCGCCGACCGCGTCGCGAAGGTCCTCCCGTTCAGCGGCAGCGTCCACCGCGGTGCCGGGCTGCCGTCGCAGGTCAGCTCTGCGCTCTACGAGGCCGCCCGCCGCCGCGTCGGGCAGGCGCTCGGTGCCCGCCCCGAGGACCACGTCGTGTTCACGCGCAACACGACCGAGGCGACGAACCTCCTCGCCTCCTGCGTCCCCGCCACGGGCGACGTCGTGACGCTCGACCTCGAGCACCACGCCAACCTCCTCCCGTGGCACCGCGCCGGCACCGGCCACCGGTACGTCGAGCACGCCGACACGATCGACGCGACCTTCGACCGCCTCGAGGCCGAGCTCCGCCGCCGCCCCGTCGCGCTCCTCGCGCTGACCGGCGCCTCGAACGTCACGGGCGAGCTCCTCCCGGTCGAGCGCGCCGCCGACCTGGCCCACGCCCACGGCGCGCGCCTCTTCGTCGACGCCGCCCAGCTCGCGCCGCACCGGGCCATCGCCCTGCGCGACCTCGGCGCCGACTACCTGGCGCTCTCCGGCCACAAGCTCTACGCCCCGTACGGCAGCGGCGTCCTCGTCGGCCGTGCGGACTGGCTCGACGCTGGGGAGCCGTACCTCGCCGGCGGCGGCGCCGTCCGCGAGGTCACGACCTCGTCCGTCGAGTGGGCGAGCGGCCCGGCCCGCCACGAGGCCGGCACCCCGAACCTCGTCGGCGCCGCCGCGATCGCCGCCGCGTTCGAGGCGCTCGGTGCCCTGGAGGACGACGCGCGCGAGTCCCACGAGGAGGCGCTCCGCCGTCGGGTGCTGGACGGCATCGCCGGGATCGACGGCGTCGAGGCGCTCCGGATCTGGGAGGGCGACGGCGAGGCGATCGGCGTCGTCGCGTTCGCCGTCGAGGGCTACGCGCCCGGCCACGTCGGCGCGTACCTCTCCGCCGAGCACGGCATCGGGGTCCGCGACGGCCGCTTCTGCGCGCACCCGCTGCTCGCCCGCTTCGGCCGCCCCGAGGGCGCGCTGCGCGCGAGCTTCGGCGTCGGCTCCCGCACCGAGGACGCCGACCGCCTCGTCGAGGCCCTCCGCCGCCTGGTCGACGAGGGCCCGCGGCACTTCTACTGCGAGACCGCCGGCGGCTGGGTCCCCGAGCGCGACACCCGCGACCTCGCCGCCTGGACCGGTCTGGACCTCGGCCTCGAGGGCGCGGCCCCGGCGACGCGCTCGCCCTGCGGCAACGGCTAGTACCGCTTCTTCAGCTTGACCGTCTTCGTGACGGTCGCGGTGTTGCCGGCCGTGTCCTTCAGGGACAGGGTCAGCGTGGCGGAGACCTTCGAGCCCTTCTTGATCTTGATGAGCTTCTTGACCGCGCTGTCGCTGCCGCGCGGGATGGTCTGCTCGACGAAGCCGCCGCCGGAGTTGTAGAGGTCGCCGGCGCGGATCGACTTCGCCGCGACGATCGACTTGCCCTTGCTCTTGACGACGAGCTTCGCCGTGTAGGTGAGGTCCTCGCTCGGGTCGGCGCTGAAGACGATGCCCTGGCCGAGCACCGAGTCGATCGTGTTCAGCGTCGTGTTGATCTTCAGCACGGCGCTCGGGGGCGTCGTGTCCGGGGTCGTGGGGGCTGGGTCCTGGGCGAGGGCGACCGCCGGGACGAGGAGGACGGCGCCGGCGGCGGCGAGGAGCGGGTTCTTGAGCACGGGCGGATCCTGCACGGCGTGGGCCCGCGGCACGACCGGGTGGGGACCCGGGTGTTTTGGCGGGCGCGCGCTGGCGTGGTCGGGTCCTCGGCGCAGATCGCCGACCGGCTGCGCGAGTATCTCGACGCGAGCCTCGACCACCTCGTGCTCCACGGCTCGTCCCCGAGCCGGCTGCGCCCGGTCGCCCGCGCCACCCCGCCGGCGCGGTGGACCTGGCGGCGCGGTGAGGCCCCGGGCAGGCCGATGCTGCGTTGTCGTCGCGGAGCGACGCGAACGCAGCATCGGTCGGCACCGGCAGCGACCGTCGCCCTGACCGCGACTCCGGCACCGATCCCGGCCGCGGCGCCCGCCCGATCGGGCGGGCGCCGCCTGCCGACGCGTCGGGCGCCCGCTCGCCTACCGGATCCGGAACGCGTCGCTGCGCCGGACGAGCTTCGGGGTGCCGTCGGACGGGCGGACCTCGAGGATCACCCGGGCGCGGAGCGTCTTCCCGCGCCGCGTCCGCAGCAGGGCGCGCGCGACGGCGCCCGGCCGCAGCCGGACCTCGTGGGCGCCGGCGCCCACGGTGCGCCGCGACGTCACGGCGGTGATCGTGCGGGCCCGCGAGCGGCCCGCGCGGGGGAGCGCGATCTCCAGGCGGACCTCGACCCGGGAGGCCTCGCGGACTCGGATGCTCGCGGTGACGCCCTTCGACGTCAGCGTCGCCGCGCGGACCGTCTCGGGCACGTCGACGGTCGTCCTCCCCGTCGGGCCGGGCGTCCCGCCACCACCCCCACCGGCGGGCGGGGGCGTCGTCGGCGGGATCGTCGTGCTGCCGCCCGGCGCGCTGCCGCCCGGGGTACCGCCGCCGCCCGTGTCGGGCTGCTGGACGCGCGTGATCGCGACCGTCGACGGACGCGGGAGCGCCGGGGCGGTGCCGCCGCCCTTGCTGCCGTCGGGCCACCAGCTCGTGTAGGTCGCGGGCTGCCCGTACGTCGCGTTGGCCGGGCCGGTCTCCTCGCCCGGGTGCTGGACGTTGACGAACAGCGTCGAGCCGTCGGTCGAGAAGTACGGGCCGGTGCCCTCGGCCTCGATCGGCATGTTCGCGAAGCGGTACGCGATGCCGGCGTTCGGGCCCGAGCGCGGGATCATGAACACGGCGTTGTTGCCGTGGTACGCGTAGTAGGCCTTCTGGCTGGAGCTGCCCTTCAGCGAGCTCGACGAGATGTCGGTGACGACCCAGAGGTTGTTGGAGTCGTCGAAGACGAGGTTGTCGCAGGACGAGAAGCCCTGCTCGCCGACGTCGTCACGGCCGGTCTGGCCGCCCTCGGCGTAGTCCTCCCACGTGAACGTCGCGGCGGTCGGGTCGTTGTTCTGCTCGCGCAGCTTGCGGACCGCGCCGTGCTGGTCGTTGACGGACGAGTTGTTCGTGAACGACACGTAGACGGTGCCGTCGACGTCGACCTCGACGTCCTCCGGGCGGTTCGTGGCGAAGTACTTGTCGTAGTCGGTGCCGAACCTCTTGCGGAGGTGCGCGGCGGTGTCGACGAGCTCCGACTCGGCCACGAGGACCCACTCGCCGGTGCCGGACGTGGCCGTCAGCAGGCCGGAGCCGTCGGCGTTCTTGAAGCGGCGGCGGCCCTCCGGGGACCACTTCGCGACGTAGAGCTGGCCTTCGGTGAGGATCTTCAGGTTCTCCTCGCGGCGGCCCGCGACGAACTTCCGGCTCGAGACGAACTTGTAGACGCCCTCGTTGGCCTTGTCGTCACCCATGTAGAGCACGAAGCGCTTGCCGGCGACGTGCCGGAACGCGGTGTTCTCGTGGCGGAACCGGCCCAGCGCGGTGTGCTTGCGCGGCGTCGAGGACGGGTCGTAGGGGTCGTGCTCGACGACCCAGCCGTAGTTCGCGTGCGTCGTCTGGAGGTAGGTCCCGCCCCAGCCGTAGGTGAAGCCGCCGGGCGCCGGCACGGGGCCGTAGTCCTGGTAGTTCTCCTCGCAGGACAGGGTGGTGCCCCACGGGGTCGTGCCGCCGGAGCAGTTGGCGATCGAGCCGTCGATCTGGTTCGGGCGGTCGGCGCTCTGGCCGACACGGACGAGGGTGCCGTCGGGCAGTGCGGCCGCGGCGGCGCCGCGCAGCGGGCCGGTGACGTCGCACGCGGGCGAGTCGCCGGAGATCCTGCGGTTGTACGGCGACGGCGAGACGACCTGCCACAGGCCGTCCGCGTCGCGACGGACGTGGACGATCGAGTTGCCGACCGACGCCTTCTCGAGCGCGATGTCCCCCGCCGTCTTCGTCGCGGCCGTGGTGTGGCCGTGCTGGAAGAACGGGCCCGGGTACTCGTGGTTGACGAACAGCAGGGCCTCCTCGGGCTTCCCGTCGATCGGCAGGAACGCGAGGAAGTCGTTGTTGAACCCGTAGCGGTACGTCGTGCCGTCGGTGTTCGCGAACTCGTCGTCCCACGAGATGACGATGTCGGCGCGGTAGCCCTCGGGGACCTCGAACCGGTCGGCCGAGGACGCGGCGATCGCCCGGAAGTCGGAGAACGGCGTGGGCGGGCCGGCGGCGACGGCGCTGTCGCCCATCAGCGAGGTGGCGCCCGTGGCGTCGAGCGCGGCGGCGGCCATGGTGCTGGCGCCGGCGATCGCGACCCCGCGGACGAACCCGCGGCGGGTGTGGGACGCCGGCGACGGCGCGTCGGAGGCGTCGGTCGTGTCGGTCGTGATCGGGGACCCGTGGAGGTCGCCGGTGAGGTCGTCGGCGTCGGTGCGTGCGGACGCGGCGTGCGGATCGGTCATGGGGCTCCTGCGTGAGGGGCGGGGCGCTGAGGGCGTCCCCGGACGACGGGAATGAGTCCCGTCCTGGCGCGTGAACGCTAAGCGGGCGCACGACCGGCGGTGTGAACGGACGGTGAGCGACGAGGAATCGGGTGGGCCGGACTACCGTGTCCGGCGATGGCCCGCGCGACGCCCACCCCCGAGCGCGCCGACGTCGTGGTCGTCGGCGCCGGGTCCGCCGGGTGCGTCGTCGCCGCCCGGCTGGCCGAGGAGTCCGACCGCTCGGTGCTGCTGCTCGAGGCCGGGCCCGTGTTCGCGGACGAGGCGACCTACCCCGCCGACCTCCGCGACGAGCGCACGTTCCCGCAGGACCACCTCTGGCACTACGACGGGTTCCACCACGAGGACCTGGACGGTGTCGCATCGCCGATCGCCCGCGGGCGCGTGCTCGGCGGGTCGGGCGCGGTCAACGGGATGATCTGGCAGCGCGGGCTGCCTGAGGACTACGACTCCTGGGGCGTTCCCGGGTGGGGCGCGGCCGACCTGGCGCCCGTGTTCGACCGCCTCGAACGCGACCTCGACCACGGGGACGCGACGGGGCGCGTGCCGGTGCGGCGGCTCGGCCGCGACCACTGGGCCCCGGCGCACGTGCGGTTCCACGACGCGCTGCGCGACCTCGGTGCTCCGGCGAACCCCGACCTGCTGCGGCCCGAGCACCAGGGGGTCGGGCCGTTCGCGCGCAACAGCGACGACGGACGGCGGATGGGGGCGGCGCTCGCGTACCTCCTGCCCGCGGCCGGCAGGCCGAACCTCGAGGTCCGGGGCGACGTCCAGGTCGTGCGGGTCGTCGTCCGGCACGGGCGGGCCGTCGGCGTCGACGTCCGGGAGGACGGGCGCGAGCGGCGGATCGCGGCCGGGCAGGTCGTGCTGTCCGCCGGCGCCGTGGAGACGCCCCAGCTGCTCGTGCACTCGGGCATCGGCGACGCGAGCGAGGTCCGGGCGCTCGGGATCGACGTCGCCGTCGACCTGCCGGGCGTCGGGCGCGGACTGCACGACCACCCGTCGGTCGTGTCCACCGTGCGGCTGCGGAAGGAGGTCCGCGCGTGGGACCTGCGGTGCCTCGTCGGGCACGTCCACACGTCCGCGCGCGCCGCGGCCGAGGGGCGTCGCAGCGATCTGCAGACGCTCGTGATGTCCGGGCCGTACGTCGGCAACAACGGCGGGGCGCTGCCCCACGCGGCCGACCCGGAGATCGTGGACGTGGTCCAGAACCCGATCCTCTACGCGCCCGAGAGCCGCGGGCGGATCGAGGTCGTGGGCGCCGACCCGGACGTCCGGCCCCGGATCCGCTACCGCTACCTCGAGGCGGAGATCGACCGGGAGCGCCTGCGCGAGGCGGTGCGCCGGACCGCCGACGTGTGGGCGTCCCCGGCGTTCGCGGAGCTGATCGCCGACGACGCGGGGGCGGCACCGCCGGACGTGCTGGACGACGACGCCCGCCTCGACGCATGGGTCCGCGCGAACCTGCAGAGCACGCTCCACGGCTGCGGGACCTGCCGCATGGGGCCGGACGACGATCCGGGCGCCGTCGTCGACCCCGGCTGCCGGGTCCGCGGCGTCGACGGGCTCTGGATCGCCGACCTCTCGGTGATCCCGCGGGCCCCGTGCGCAGCGACGAACGCGACCGCGATGGCGGTGGGGGAGCAGGTGGCGGACCGCCTCTGAGCGGTCCGGTGATCAGGCCCTGCGGCGCCCCGCGCCGCCTGCTCCTACACAGGCATCGTCCTCCTGCTGCTGGTCCTCCGCCACGGCGTAGCGCGTCGCGGGCCCGGTCCCGGTCCGCACCACGCGGCCGGTGTCCACCGCCTCGCCCAGGAACCGCGTCAGCTGCGCGGGCAGGCACCACGGGTCCAGGCGGAGCGCGGTGCGCAGGCGTCGCGCCCCGAGCGGCACGCCGGCGCTCTGCAGGCACGCGACGAGGTCGTCGACCGTGACGTCCTCGAGCTGCCGGTGCGGCTCAGGCACGACGACCCCTCCCGGGCGTGGCGGTCCGGCGGTCGCCCGGGGCCGGGACGCCCCTGGGTCGCATGGCTGTCTGGTGCCTCATGACCCCTAGTCGGGGCGGGCGGCGGTGTTCCCCCCTGCGGATCGCGGGGGCGGGGTCAGCCTGCGCCGGCCTCGCTCTCCCGGCATACGACCGGGATCGCGCGGGACAGCTCCTCCGGCCGCGCTACCGCACGCTGCGCGTCGTCGACGTCGCCGCCGTCGTCCGCGTCGCCGCGATCGTCGTCGTCAGCCTCAGACCGCGCTTGCCGCGCGTCCTGAGCTTCGCGGTGAAGCGCCCGCCCTTGCCGACCTTCGCGGTGGCGGCGCTGACCTTCTTGCCCTTCGCGGTCAGACGCAGCGAGACCTTCGCGCCCTTGAGCTTCGCGGCGACGCTGCCCGAGACGACGACGCGGCCGCCGGAGCGCCGGGCGTCGACCTTCAGCGCCGCCTTCGGCTTCTTCGTGCCGTTGCCGGAGCCGGGCTTCGTCGTCCCGCCGCCGGGGCCGGAGGAGGCCGCGGTCCGCTCGACCGTCTCGCAGTTCGGGGAGACGACGTCCCCGGCGTCGGCGAGGACCTTGTCGGTGCCGACGCCGCAGTCGATCGTGTCGGCCTCGCCGTCGCGGGCGTCGATCGTGTCGTTGCCCTGCGGCAGCGAGCACGACTCGAAGAGGCCGCAGTCGGGCGTGGCCTTGTCGGCGTAGACGACGTCCCGGCCGGGGCCCGGGGTGATCGTGTCGTTGCCGTAGCCGCCGTCGATGCGGTCGTCGCCGGCGCCCGCGTCGATCGTCTCGTCGCCGTTGCCGCCGGTCACCTCGTCGTTGCCGCCGAGGGTCGCGATCGTCGACGGGCCGAGGTCGACGTTCGCGTAGATCTCGACCTGGTCGTCGGCGTCGGAGTAGCGGAACGAGCCGGAGACGTTCGACGTCTGGCGCTCGACGTTCCGGACGTCGTCGCCCTCGCCGGGCCGTCCGTCGTTGGCCTGGCCGTCGAGCGAGATCGCGATCGGGACGTTCCTGTCGCGCTGCGCGCTGGTCCATCCGGCGACGCGGTCGACGCCGGCACCGCCGTCGATGAGGTCGGCGAACGGGCCCTTGTTGCCCTCGTCGCCGTCCAGCGTGTCGTTGCCGTCGTCGCCGTAGAGGAGGTCGGTGCCGGCGTTCCCGTTCAGGACGTCGTCGCCGGCGCCGCCGTGGAGCTCGTCGGCGTCGTCGCCGCCCCGGAGCGTGTCGTTCCCCTCGTCGCCGAAGAGCACGCCGACGCCGGTGCCCTTGACCGGGGCCTTCAGCGTGTCGTCGCCCGCGCCGCCGTGGACCTCGACGCGGTTGGCGATCGTGTCGCCGCTGGGCTGGCTCGCGGTGTCGTTGCCGTCCCCCAGGTCGATCCGGATCGTGCCGATGACGCCGGTGCAGACGTAGGTCTCGTTGCCGGGCGTGCAGCGCGGGTCGTTCGCGAGGACGGTGTTGCCGTAGTCCCCGATGACGATGCCCTCGGTGCCGTACTCGCGGGAGTAGAAGACGCCGTTCTGCTCTCCCGGCGCGGCGGTGTAGGTGAGGTTCGGGCCGTCGAGCGTGACGGTGCCGGCGGATGCGGTCGCGGGGACGGCGAGCGCGGCGAGGCCGAGGACGACGGGGGCGGTGCGGCGCAGGGCGCGTGGTGCGGGGCGGGTCACGGTGGTGCTCCTTCAGCGGGGTCGGTTGATGCACCGCAATCTGCTCGCCGGTCCCACCCCGCGCACCGGGACGGCACCCCGGAAACGACCCGGGTCCCGGCCGCCGGGGGGACCCCGGGAGGGAAAGGACGGGCACCGGGGCGGCCCGCGGACCCGTGTCGGTGGCGCGCCGGACGCCGGCCGGCGATCGGCCGGGGTGGAGCTCCCACCCCGGATCCGGGCGGGGCCGGGCCCCTCCCCGGGATCGTCCGCCCGGCTCCGGGGCGACTTCCGGGGTGGGCACCCGGTGTGGGGGACGACCCGCGAGCCGAGCATGGCGGCATGACATCCACCACGCCATCCACCACCTCCTCCGGCCGGTCCCGTCGCTCGACCCGCGACGGCGCCGGCCGCGCGCCTCGACGTGCACGCCCGACCGCTCCCGCCGGCCGTCGCCTGGCCCGCGGCACCGCGCTCCTCACCGTCGCCGTCGCCGGGTTCGCGCTGCCCTCGGCCGCCTCAGCGGCGGCCCCGAACGCCGTCGCCACCGTGGCCGCCAACGGCGACGTCGTCCTCACGGGCACCGGCGACCGCGACTTCGTGAAGGTCTCGAGCTACCGCAACGACCGCGTCCTGCTCGTCTACTACTTCGGCATCGAGGCCGGCGCCGGCTGCCGTCCGTACAACGCCGGGAACGACCAGGGCGCCGACTGCCCGCTGAGCGCCGAGGGCCGGCTGCGGATGGACATGGGCGCCGGCGACGACTGGATCGAGATGCGTGGCGCGCCCTCCGGCCTCGAACGCGTCGAGGCGACCCTGGGGGCGGGGCAGGACCTGTACTCCGGCTACTTCGACCGCACCGCGGTCGTCGACGGCGGGGCGGACGACGACACGCTCTCCGGCAGCTGGGGCACCGACGTCTTCCACGGCGGCGAGGGCTCCGACCTCCTGAAGGGCGTGGAGGGCGCCGACCGGCTCTACGGCGACGACGGCGACGACGCGATCATCGCCGACGGCCGCACCGACGACCGCTACGACGACGTCGTCGACGGTGGCGCCGGGCACGACGAGCTCGACGACTACCTGCGCCCGAAGTACTCCGGCATCACCGGCCCGGCGTCCGTGTCGCTCGACGGCGTGGCGAACGACGGCTTCGCGGGCGAGCGCGACGACCTCAACGGCATCGAGGAGGTCAACGCCTACGCGCCGATGGATTTCGTCGGCAGCGCCGGCGACGACGAGGCCGGGTGGGCGGAGACGAACGACGTCGACGCGGTCGGCCCGAGCTCGTTCCGCGGTCTGGCCGGCAACGACGTCCTCACCGGCAGCCCGTACGCCGACACGTTCGACGGCGGCGAGGGCGACGACCGCATCACCTCGCGCGACGCGGTCGCCGACACGGTGACCTGCGGGCCGGGCGACGACACCGTCGTGGCCGACGCGCTGGACGTCGTCGCCGCGGACTGCGAGCACGTCGACCGGCCGGCGACGACGCCGCCCCCGGGCGGGACGACGCCTCCCGGCGGCACGACGCCTCCGGGCGGCACGGTCCCCGGCGCTCCGAAGCCCGGCGACAAGCGCACCGGCACGCCGCCGCCGAAGGACTTCCGGGCCCCCGGCGCCGGGCCGCGGATGACGGTCGTCGGCACCCCGAAGCTCGCCGCTGCGCTGCGCTCCGGCCTGACGGTGAAGGTCCCCGCGAAGGCCGGCACGAGGCTCCGGGTGCGGGCGACCAGCGGCGGCCGGGTCGTCGCGACCGGGAACGCGAAGGCGTCCAGGGCCGGTGTCACGAGCGTCAAGCTGCGCTTCACCGCGAAGGCGAAGAAGCGGCTGCGCTCGGCGAAGAAGGTGCGGCTGACGATCCGCTCCGGCGCGCAGTCGGTGACGGTCGTCCTCGCACGGTGAGGACCATGGGCCGGCGCGGAGCCCGGTCGGCCCACCTCGGCCGGCCCGCGGGTTCCCAGGGGCCCGGCCCTCACTCCGGGGTCGGCCCGCCTCCCAGCACCCCGGCGAGCTGGGTCCGCGAGCGGATGTCGAGCTTCTGGAACACCTGGCCGAGCGTCGACTCGACGGTCTTGCGGGTGACGAAGAGCGTCTCGGCGATCTGCCGGTTCGTGAGACCGGCCGCCGCGTGGTCGGCCATCCGCCGTTCGCTCGGGGTCAGCGCGTCGACGCCCGTGAGCGCCGTGCGACGCGGCCGGCCGCCGGCGAGCACGAGCTCCTCCGTCGCGCGCTCCAGCAGCCCGAGGTTGCCGGTGCGGTGCGCGTCGTCGCGGGCGACCGACAGCACCTCCCGGGCGTCGACCCGGCGGCCGGCCCGGCGCAGCGCCGCACCGAGCTCGACCCCGGCGAGCGCCCCGACGTACGGTGCCGCGGAGCGATCGGCCGCGTCGAGCGCCTCGCGCAGCAGTTCGAGGCCCTCGTCCCCGCCGCTCGCCAGCCCGAGCGCGACGAGGCCCTCGGCCTCCAGGAGCGCGGCGCCCCGTCGCCGGGCGTCGGCGACCGCGTCCGTCGCGAGCACCCGCGCCTCCTCGGTCCGCCCGCAGGCGGCGAGCGCCCGGGCGAGCTGCGCGTCGACCGGGGCCAGCGGGTACCGCCGCCAGCCGAGCCGCGTGGACAGCTCGCGCACGAGCTCCAGCTCGGCGACGGCCTCCTGCGGCCGGTGCTGCGTGAGCCGCAGTTCCCCGCGGGCGGCCGCGGACGTCAGGCGCGTGAAGCGGTTCCGCAGGTCGGGGACGGCGTCGAGCTCCGCGTCGGCCTCGTCGAGTCGGCCGAGTCGGACCAGCGTCCGTGCGAGCGCGATCCGCGACGGCAGCGCCGCGTCGTCGAGCCCGGCGGCCAGCCACAGGTCGACGGCCTCTCGGGCCGACGCCTCGGCGTCGACAGCGGACCCGAACACCATCGCCCACTCCGATCGCGCGAAGGCGACCGTGGCGCCGCCGACCCGGGTCGCCCCGCCGCGGACGGACAGCTCGGCGTCGCGGATCGCGCGATCGGCGAGGTCCGCACCGTCGAGCGTGACGGTCGCCATCACGGCCCAGAACGGGGTCGAGGTCTCGACGCCGGCGACGCGGGCCAGGGGCCGGTCGGCCAGCGCGCGCTCCGCGAGCTCCAGGGCCTCCGCCGCTGTGGCGTCGCCCGCCGCGGCCTCGAACGCGAGGACGGGCAGCGTCTGCTCGTCCGGCTCGCGCGCCATCGTCGCGATCAGGGGCGCACGCCGGTCGGCGAGCCGCGTGTCGACGGTCATCGCGCCGTAGAGCTGCGCCCGGAGTCCGGAGCGCAGCTCGGCGTGCTCGGGGGCGTCCAGGCGCTCGATCGTCGCCTGCAGCCGGTCGACCGTCTCCGCCATCCCCGCACCGTGGGCGTGGACGACGACCTGGAGCGCGAGCGCCGGGCCGGCGATCTCCGGACGCGACGATGCGGCGGCCGCGGCGAGGTGGAGCCGCGCGTCGACGTCCCCGGCGGAGACGGTCGCGCGGGCGAGCTGGAGCAGCAGCGCGTCGCGGTCCTCGGCGTCGGCCGGCAGCTCCTCCAGCGCGCGGCGCAGGCGCCGGACGGCGGCGTCGGGGGCGCCGTCGGCGAGGGCGTGCCGGGCGGAGCGGCGGAGCACCGGGACGACCCAGCGCTCCCGGGCCGGTGGCGCGGCGAGGAGGTGCAGGACGAGCTCCTCCTCGGCGCCGGGCCGGCCGTGGAGCAACGCGGCAGCGGTCCGGTGCATCTGGATCCGCTCGTCCGCGCCGACGGACTCCGCGACCGCGGCGCGCAGCAGCGGGTGCGCGAACCGCGGGCCGTCGGGCGCGGCCAGGCCGACGGCCCGGAGGACGTCGAGCGCCCGGTCCGCATCGGCGGGATCGAGGCCCGCCACCGCGGCGACGAGATCCGTCCCGCGCGTGTCGCCGAGCACCGCGAGCGCGTGGGCGACGAGGCGCGCGTGGTCGTCGAGCTGCCGCAGCCGCCGCTCGACCGACCGCGTGACCGACGACGGCACGGCCTCGCGTACGGCGTCGGCGCTCGGCGCGCGGCCGGACTCCGCGAGCGTGCGGACGAGCTCGCGCAGCAGCAGCGGGTTGCCGCCCGTCGCCTCCGCCGCGCCGGTCACGACGTCGTCCGGCGCGGGGGTCCCGAGCCCGGCGTCGACGAGGACGCGCGTGCCCTCCGGGCTCAGCGCCCGCGGTCGCACGACGGTGACGTGCGGTCCCTCGGCCAGGCCCGTCAGCAGGTCGTGCTCGGCACCCGGCTCGTTCGGTCGGGTCGCGAGTGCCAGCAGCACCGGGAGCTCGTCGATCCGCCGCGAGAGGAAGTCGAGGAACCGCAGCGACGGGGCGTCGGCCCAGTGCGCGTCGTCGACGACGAGGACGAGCGGCCGCTCGTCGGCGAGGGCCGCGACGAGCCAGTAGAGGCCGTGGAGCGTCGCGAACGCCGCGTCCGCCCCGGCGTTCTCCGGGTCCGGCGCTGCCCCGACGATCGGGCCGGCGAGCGCGGCCGCGCCGGAGAGCAGCGCCGCGCGCCTGTCGGGGTCGGCACCGAGGACGACGGGCTCGAGCAGCTGCCGGACGAGACCGAACGGGAACTCGCGCTCGAGCTCGCCGCCCAGCGCGGACAGCCCGAGCACCGAGGCGTCCGCCGCGACGTCCGCGCGGAGCGCCCGCAGGAGCGCCGTCTTGCCGACCCCTGCGACGCCCTCGACGAGCACCACGCCGCCCGTCCCCCGGAGCGCGTGGTCCAGGCCGGTGCGCAGCGCGGCGGTCTCGCGGTCGCGCTCGAGCAGCTCCTCGGACCGGCGGCCTCCGTCTTCCACGGTCGCCGGATCCTACGCCGCCGCGCCCCACGCGGAGGGGAGGAGGGCGACCCCGGAGGCGGCGAGCAGCGCCGCGACGTCGTCGGGGTCCGGGGCGGTCGTGGCGCCGGCCAGGCCGGTCAGCGCCTCGAGCCCGGCGGGGACCGTCAGGACCAGCAGCCGCACGTCGGCCTGCGCCTCGAGCCGGCAGGGCTCCGACGGTTCGATCCGGGCGACGTCCCCGGGGTCCAGCGCGGTCCACCCGGCGTCGTGCAGGACCCGCAGCCGGCCCTCGAGCAGCAGCAGCGTGCTGACGCGGTCCTGGTGGCGATGGGGCGGGATCGCGGTGCCGGCGGGCGCGCGGACGTCGAACAGCGCGTACGCGCCGCCGGTCGACTCGCGGCCGGCGACGACCTCGACGCGCGGGCCAGGGAGAGGGCGGTGGGTCATACCGGGATCCTCCGCCGACCACCCCCGCGCGCGCGACGGGGGCCACCCCGGAATCTCCCCGGGATTTTGGGGGCGGACGGCCCGCCGGTCGCACGAAGCCCGTCGGGCGACCTGGCCCGTCGCCCGTTGACGGGGTCGCGGCCCGTCTCAGACCAGCCCGTCCGCGAACCGCGCGAGGCCCTCGGGGTCCTCGTACGCCGGGCCGTGGCCGGGCAGGACGACGGCCGGGCGCAGGTCGGCGAGCCGCCGGATCGCGTCGCGGTTCTGCGCCGAGTCCGTGTTGAAGACACCGGGCGGCTCCGCGAGCCGGGCGCGGCCGGTCAGGTAGCTGACGTTCCGCACGACGTCGCCGCAGATCGCCACCCGGTCGCGCTCCCGGAACAGCACGATCTCGCCGGGCGAGTGGCCCGGCGCGTGGAGGACCGTGAAGCCCGCGACCTCGTCGCCCTCCCGCAGCACCCGGTCCACGGTCCGCGGCGGGCCGCTCCACGCCCGGGTGACGAACCGGGCGGGCAGGCTGGTGCCCGAGGTCAGCCGGCGCCGGCCCTCCATCGCGTCGACGTCGTCCGCGTGGCACGCGAGCGGCACGCCCCGTGCCGTGCAGATCGCGTCGGCGGCGCCCTGGTGGTCGGGGTGCGCGTGGGTCAGCGCGACGAGCGACAGGTCCCGCCCCTCGAGCTGGCGCAGGAACGGCCGCGCGTCCTGCCGTCGCGCCGCGTCGACGAGCACGTCGCCCACCAGGTACGCGTTGATCGTGGGCCCGACCCTTCGGGAGAGCCGCTCCACCCCGTCCGCCATCCGCTCCATCGTCCGTCTCCTCCGTCGCCGTCCATACGCTTGCGTATCAATACGGTAGCGCATGAATACGCAAGCGTATGAATACGTGCCCGTATGATCGGTTCCGATGGCGCCCGGGAAGAGCCGACTGACGCGGGACGCATGGATCGCGGCGGCGCTCGACGCGATCGCCGAGCGTGGCCTCGGGGCGGTCGCGGTCGAGCCCCTGGCGGCCGAGCTGGGCGTGACGAAGGGCAGCTTCTACGCCCACTTCCGCACCCGCGACGCGCTCGTCGAGGCGGCGCTCGACGCCTGGGCGGCCAAGCACGGCGCGCCCGGCTTCGCGGACTTCGACGGGATCGACGACCCGGCCGACCGCCTGCGCGCGGTCCTCGAGAGCGCGGTCGCGTTCAGTCGCAGCGACCGGCCCTCGGTGCACGTCCAGCTCCTGCGCGAGACCCACGATCCGCGGGTCCGCGACGCCGTCGCGCGGGCCGACGAGGCGCGGATCGCCTGGCTGTCGGCGGTCTACCGCGAGCTGGGCCTCGACGCGAAGCGGTCCCACGCCCGCGCGGCGATCGCCTACGCAGCGTTCCTCGGCCTCGTCCAGCGCCGCGGCGACGGCGGGCCCCCGTCCCGCGACCTCGTCGCGGAGCTCCACCGGACGCTGGTCGACGCGGCCTGACGCGACCTCGGTCGTCCCGGCCGCTCAGTGCACCCCGTCGAGGAACGGCTCCGGATCGAGGACGTCGAGGATCCCGGCGAGGAACGCACGTGCCGCCGGGGTCCGTGCATCCTCGGCGGCCGACGCCGTCAGCGCGCGCAGCGCCGTCCGGTCACCGAGCCGCGGCGAGGCGGTGTGGATCGCGTCCGCGATCCGCAGGATCCCGGGATCGTCGTCGCTGTCGTCGGCCGCGGCCTGGAGTCGCCCGCGCCAGCCGGTGCGGCCGTCGGCGTCGCCCGGGTCGCCCTCGAGCAAGGCGCGGGCGACGGCCTCGCCGTGCCGTTCGAGGTCCTCGTCGAGGTCCTCGACCGCATCACTGCGGGCCTCGAGGTCCTCGTCGCGTCCGACGAAGGCCTCGTCGTCGGCGTCCTCGCGGAGATCCTCACCGGTCACGCCGCGGATTCTGGTGGCCCGACCGGCGGCCCGCGTGCGGGACGTGCACCCCAGGGCCCGTCGGTCCCGTCCCCGCGGCCCCGCGCGCAGCTGCTCCCGCCGTCGGGCCGCTCGTCGCGCACCGTCACCCGGAGTGCGTCCGCGCACGCCCGTGTGCACGACCCGCCGCGCCGGGTAGCGGCCATGCAGCGGTCGCCCCCTGGCGGCGGTCGTCCCCGATCGAACGAGGAACACCCATGGCCCGGTCCGAGCAGAAGGTCGTCCAGTACCTGGGCGAGGCCCACGCGAGCGAGGTCGCGCTGACGCGCGTGCTCCAGTCCCAGATCGCGGTGACCCCGAGGGGCACCGTGCGCTCCGGCCTGGAGGCGCACCTGGTGGAGACGAAGGACCACGCCTCCCGGCTCCGCGAGCGGATCAAGGAGCTCGACGCCGGGCGCAACCCGCTGCAGGCGGTCGTCGGCCTGACGGAGACCGTGATCGGGCAGACGCTCGCGCTGTCGAAGACGCCGCTCGACCTCGTCCGCGGCGTCGGCGGGGAGGAGAAGATCCTCAAGAACGTGAAGGACGCCTGCGCCACGGAGGCCCTGGAGATCGCGACGTACGACGCGCTCGAGGCGCTCGCGAAGGCCGTCGGCGACGAGCGCACCGCGACGCTCGCCGCGTCGATCCGGGCCGACGAGCGCGCGATGCTCGACCGCCTGCTCGGGGAGATCCCGGCCCTCGCGAAGGCGGTCGTCCGCGCCGAGGTCGAGGGTGACCCGTCGTTCGACCCGACGACGACCGGTGCAGCAGACGCGGTGAAGGAGGTTCGCGACGCCGTCACGGGCGCGGCCGACGAGGCGAGCACCGCGGTGAAGGGCCGGGCCACGAAGGCGCGGACGACCGCGAAGCGGACGACGACGAAGGCCAAGGCCGACGCGAAGCGCACGGCGTCGAGGGCCACGAGCACGGCGAAGGCGAAGACCTCCAGGGCGACGACGACCGCAAAGGAGACGACCGCGAAGGCGACGAGCACCGCGAAGGAGACGACGTCCAAGGCGCGGGCCGGCGCGACCTCGGCGGCGAAGAAGACGACCGCGAGCGCGGCGAAGCAGGCACGGAAGGTCCCCGGTGCGGCGTCCGCGGAAGGCACGGTCAAGGGCACGGTGGCGTCCGCGACCGACCTGCCGATCGCCGGCTACGACGACAAGACCGTGGAGGAGATCGACGCGCGGCTGCCCGACCTCTCGCAGGTCGACCTCGCGAAGGTCGCCGCGTACGAGCGCCGCCACCAGGACCGCAGCACGCTGCTCGACCGCGTCGACGTCCTGCGCGTCGACGAGCCGTGGTCGGGCTACGACGAGCAGACGGCGGCCGAGATCACGAAGGCGCTGAAGGCCGCGACGGACGCGACGGTCCGCGACGTGCAGGCCTATGAGCGCGCGCACAAGGCGCGCACTGGGCTGACGAAGGCGATCGAGCGGCGCCTCGGACCCGTGACCTGAGCGCCCTCCGGGGCCGGGCGGCGGCCGGCCGGCCGCCGCGTGCCCGGCCGGGGCTCAGGCCGCGACGGCGGCCGACGGCGGGGCGACGTGGTCCGCCATCTTCTCGATCGCGCCGCTGATGATCCGCGACACCTGCATCTGCGAGACGCCGATGCGGGTCGCGATCTCGCGCTGCAGCAGCTCGTCGTCGTAGCGCATGTCCAGCACGTCGCGCTCGCGGTCGGTCAGCGCGGTCCGGGCGTCGGCGAGCGTCGCGACGTGCTCGACGTGGCGGTACCCGGGGTCGGTCGTGCCGTGGGTGTCCGCGACGTCGCGGGCCTCACCGGCGGGGGCGTCCAGCGACATCGCCCGGTACGCGCGCCCGGCACTGCGGGCCTCGCGGATCTCGGCGACGGGCACCGAGAGGATCTCGGCGAGGTCGTCGTCGGTCGGCTCGCGGCCGCTGTCGGCGATCGCCGCGCTGCGGGCCGACTGGACCTTCGCGTCGAGCTCCTGCATCGAGCGCGGGACGTGGACGTCCCACGTGTGGTCGCGGAAGTGGCGCCGGATCTCCCCCGTGATGTTCGGCGCGGCGAACGACACGAACCGTCGCCCTGCCTCGAGATCGAAGCGGTCGATGGCCTTGACGAGGCCGACGGTGCCGGCCTGGACGAGATCCTCGAACTCCTCGCCGCGGCCCTGGTAGCGGCGGGCGAGCGAGCGGACGAGCGGGAGGCAGCGCTCCGCGAGCTCCTCGCGGGCCCGCATGTCGTCGTGCTCGTGGTAGCGGCGCAGCAGTGCCATGTCGACCTGTTCGCGCCTGGTTGCCTCTTGCAGCATGAATGCGTCCCGGATTCGGGGTGTTCATTCCGGAGGGCCGACGAGCGACGAGTCGGGACTCGAAGTGCGGGGAACCGTCCTGCTGTATCTGCGGTGCGGAGGCAGCTGGGCCGAGCCCGTGCGACGTCGGAGAACGCGGTCCCGGGGGAGAGGGAGGGCGTTCCGGCGACGTCGCGGTGCACCTCCGCGTCGCATCCCTCCTCAACCCCGATCCTCCGGCGGGCAAACATCGGATGTCGCGAGTTCATCGCGGGAGGGACCTCCGACCGCCGCGATCCCCGTCGGCGCGGGGGGATCGCCCGCCGACCCCGGTGTCGTGTGCCTTGCGCACACCGAGGTCGCGGGTCGCGAGGTGCGGCGCCGGGCGCTACCCGGTGATGCAGGTCCGGATCTCGGCGGTGGCCTGCTCCCGGGGCGCCAGCGACGCCACGATCGTGCCGACGCGCAAGGTCTTCCCGAACTTCTTCGACGCGGTCTCGACGGCCTTCGCGACCCCCTCGTTGACCTCGAAGTCGATCGTCGTCATGAGGCCGCCCGGGTGGGCGATCACGACGCGGTCCACTTGGCCGGCCTCCTTGTCGCGCACGGCGACGCCCGCGGCCTTCAGGCACTGACGGACGGTCTCCGCCGTCGGCTGGTCGGCGGCGACGCGGCCGTTCCCGCCGGCGGCCGGCGCCTTCCCCGCCATGCACCTGCGGATGAGGGCCTCGTCCTCCAGGGTGCCTGCGTCGAGGGCCGTCGTGACGAGGCCCTCGCGCACGACCTTGCCGTACTGCTCCGACACGGACGCACGCAGCTCGGCCTGCTCCGCCGTCTTCGCGAACGAGATGACGGTCCGGCCGCTGCTCGTGTCGATGCCGATCGTCTGGTCGTCGTCCTCCAGGCCGCTCTGCCGCGTGGCCGGCACGCCGGACGCGTTCAGGCAGCGCAGCACGCCGTCGCGGGTCGGTGCGGCGGCGGTCGGCGTCGATCCGTCCGTGCCGGACCCGGCGTCCTTCTCGTCATCACCCCCTCCGCATCCGGCGAGGGCCGCGCAGCAGGCGACCACCGCGAGCATCGATGAACGTTGACGGTGTACGAGAAATCGGGGCATGACGGCACCCTAATGGCGCCTCCGCGCTCCATTCGACCGGGTCCGCACCCCGAACATGGCGAACCCGGCGCGACCGCTACCCTTGTCGCCCGAGGGGCCTTAGCTCAGTTGGTAGAGCACCTGCTTTGCAAGCAGGGGGTCGGGGGTTCGAATCCCCCAGGCTCCACTGGAGAACGACGGTTCACGGATCATCGGGTAGCACGGCCGGGTAGCAAACCCGCCCGACCGATGGGGTGCGGAATCGCCCTGAGCCGCGCGATCTCGCCGGCCCGAGCCATGGGGCGCCCTGAGCGCTAGGACCCGGCGCAGCAGGCTGATCAGGCACAGCTGGGGCGGGCGGGTCGGGCACTGGGCGAAGCTGATGGCAAGCCGGTCGTCAAGGCATCGCGTGGCAAGGTCGGGCGCGATCTTCGTTGTGGGTGCCGCCGCGCCCAGAGCGATCAAGATCTCAGCTGCTCTAAGGTGCGCGGGTGCGAAGTCCGTTCTCGGCGTCGGTCAACGAACTTGTGCACATGCGGTCGGCCTTGGCTATGAGCGCCCGACAGTGATACCCGCACCCGTGATGTTTGCGGCGTATGGGCTCCGTCCGTATCCAGCCTTAGGTTGAGTTGGTGGCCCTTCCCACGGCGTACCTCACGAGCACCAAGAACCTCGATGGCATCTTGTCGGCCATCCAGACGGCACAGGCTCCGTCGCGCTTTACGTTGAGCTTCTTGGAGAACCTCGGATACAAAAGCAGCTCAGACCGCCTGATCATCAACGTCCTGAAGGCGGTCGGTTTTCTGAACGGTGATGGCGTCCCGACCGATCGGTATTACCGCTTCCTCGACCAAACGGAAGCTCCAGTAGTCCTCGCGGAAGGACTCAAGGATGCCTACGCCGATCTGTTTCAGCTCAACCGCAACGCAAATGAGCTCGGGCGGTCTGAACTCAAGAACAAGTTGAAGACGCTTACTCAGGGGCAACACAGCGATTCGGTCTTGTCCAAGATGGCAGGCACCTTCACGGAACTTGCGAAGCGTGGAGACTTCAGTGTTACTCCTGCGACGAACTCCTCAGACGCGTCGGCCAATGGCTTCGACGAGGAGACGCCGGTGTCGGATCGCGTGCACGGCGCACCGCAGACCGCCGCGGCACCGCCCGCCGAACTGTCGCTTGGCGGCCTGGTCTACAGCATCCAGATCCATCTGCCCGAGTCGCGCGATCAAGCCGTCTACGACGCTTTGTTTCGCAGCTTGAAAACGCACCTTCTCCAGTGAGCTCAGTCGGCGACGCCTACCAGTTTGTGTTCCGAGGTCTGTTGACCGAGGAGGCCTTGGATCGAGCTGGACGACGAGCGCGTGATGTCACCGGGAGGCTCGACAGCGAGTACGCCGAGAAGCTCTCGCTGGACTTGCTGGACGAAGAGCTCGTCGCCGCCGCTCGCCGTATGGCAACGGTGTACACCGCCATAGCCGCCTTCGAGAACTCGGCGCGTGACCTCGTGGTCAGCACAATGATCGAGTCCAAAGGCGAGCACTGGTGGGGCAGCGTGAAGGCTGACGTTCGCAACCGAGCGGAGGCCCGCATGGAAAACGAGGCCAAGCACAAGTTTCACGCTCAACGCGGGGACGCCCCGCTGAACTACACGGATCTCAAGGATCTCCTCAACATCATCCGCGCGAACTGGGACGCATTCGAGGCGTTCCTCCCCAGCCCCGACTGGACGTCGAGTGTCTTCGATGCGGTGGAACGTTCGCGCAACGTCATCATGCACAGCGGTCAACTCGGCCCGCGCGACGTCGAACGTGTGGGCATTCACCTTCGCGACTGGGTTACGCAGGTCGGGGCGTAACGCGGACCGGCCGTGGCCGAGCGGTATCGGCGGTTGTGTCGGCTGGGAGCGCCGTCGCATCCAGGCTGACACGAGCGGCGCTCGGCGCTGGAGCGCGCGTCATCGAGACCGGAAATAGGCAAAGCGCCGGACCGCTGGTAGTTTCGTGTAAATGCCGTCTTCCGCTCCAGGCAGAACGGGAGTGTTTCGCGAAACATCGAAACCGACCGACCCGGCCGAGATTCTTCGCATGGGGATCGATGCCCTGAAGGAGCGACTCCCTCCGGGCTGGGCGCTCTCGGTTCGCCAACGGGGTTCGAGGCGTGGCGATGTCAGCGTCGACGACGTGCTCGATCTCGATGGACCGGGTGGTGCTCGCGCGACGTTCGCGGTCCAGGTGAAGGGCCTCGCGACCACGCGAGACGTCCTCGGCGTGCTCGATCAGCTGCGGCGATCGATGCAAGTTGGTGACTTTACGACGGAGTCGCTCTCGCCCTTGATCATCGCCCGCTACCTCGCCCCGGAGACCCGCGAGCGCATCATCGCCGAGGGGGCCGGGTACGCCGACGCGACGGGGAACGTCTACCTGGCGCTAGAGCGGCCGGCGATCTTCCTGCGGGATCGCGGTGCTGATGCTGATCCGTGGCGTGGTCCGGGGCGGCCGCGGGGGACGCTCAAGGGGCAGCCGGCGGCGCGGGTCGTGCGCGCGCTGGCGGACTTCGCTCCCCCGTACTCGGTGCCGGACTTGGCGGACCGCGCCGGCGCCTCGCGGGGGGCGACGTACCGCGTGGTCGAGTTCTTGGAGGGCGAAGCGCTCCTCGATCGTGAGCGGTACGGGCCGATCTCCGCGGTCCGGTGGCGGGCGGTGCTGGAACGCTGGAGCCAGGACTACGGTGTCGCGGCCACCAACGCGGTCCGGACGTTCCTCGAGCCCCGCGGTCTGTCGGCGCTGACCGAGAAGCTGAGGGCGAACCCCGAGCTCGCCTACGTCCTGACCGGCACCCTCGCCGCGGAGCGCCTGGCGTCCTACGCGCCGGCGCGACTCGCCACGCTCTACGTCCGCGACACCGCGGAGGTGGCCGACGCGCTCGGGCTGCGCGAGGTCGAGGGTGGCGGGAACGTCGCGCTGGCGTCCGCTGCCTTCGATGTCGTGTTCGATCGCGCGGAGAACGTCGACGGGCTCCGGATGGCGGCAGCGAGTCAGGTCGCGGTCGACCTGCTCACCGGTCCGGGTCGGAACCCGGGCGAGGCGGTCGCGCTGCTCGACTGGATGGAGGGCAACGAGGATGCCTGGCGGCGCTGACCTGCTCGTCGCCGCGCGGACGGTGCTCCTCGACGCACTGGAGGCGCTGGCGGACCATCGGGAGGCGCTCGTGCTCGTCGGCGCGCAGGCGGTCTACCTCCACACCGGCGACGCACCGGTCGCGCTCGCCGAGGCGACGAAGGACAGCGACCTCGCGATCGATCCCCGCATCCTGGACGACGAGCCGCTGCTCGACCGCGTCATGCGCAGCGCCGGGTTCCATCTCGACGTCAGCCGTCCGCAGCCGGGCAGCTGGCTCTCGCGCTCGGGGGTCCCGGTGGACCTGATGGTCCCGGAGGCCCTCGCCGGCCCCGGGAAGCGCGGTCGGCGTGGCGCGCGGATCCCGCCGCACGACAACGCCGCGACGCGCCGTACGCCGGGACTCGAGGCGGCGGTCGTCGACCATGCACCCATGACCGTGACGGCGCTCGACCCGTCCGACGTCCGGTCGATCGAGGTCGCGGTCGCGGGCCCGGCGGCACTCCTGGTCTCCAAGCTGCACAAGCTCGCCGAGCGCGTCGACGACCCGGGTCGGCTCGTGGACAAGGACGCGCACGACGTCTATCGGCTGCTGGTCGCGACGGATACCGCGAGTCTCGCTGTCACGCTCGCGAATCTGATCGCGGACGAACTCGCCGGGTCCGTTACGTCCGCCGCCGTCGAGCACCTCGCCGAATTCTTCGGTCGGCCCGACGCGCTCGGCGCGACGATGGCCGGCCGGGCTGAGGAACTCGTCGGCGATCCAGCGGTCGTCGCCGCGGCGGTTGCGCTCCTCGCGGACGACGTCCTCGCCGCACTTGAGCGGTCGAGATAGCGAGCTCAACTCGTCGGAAACCGGCAAACCACCTGTTTGCAAGCAGGGGGTCGGGGGTTCGAATCCCCCAGGCTCCACTGGAAGTTTGTCGTTCAGGAACGGCGCGGGCGCCACTCCCGGGCGCAGAGGTCCCGGTCCTCGAGGCCGTCGGTCCCGAAGCGCTCCGGGGGCGTCTCGCCCGCGCGGGTCAGCCGACCCGAGTGCCGTCGGGTGCGGTGCCGCGGAGCACGCCGTCCGACGAGACGAAGGCGTCCTGGACGGCGTCGAGGAACGCGTCGGACTCGGGCGTGCCCTGCAACGCGCGACTGATCAGGATCGCACCGACCATGGCGCTCACCCGCACCATCGCCAGGTCGCGGCTCGTGTCGTCGAGGGTGGCGAGGCCGGCGACGTACGCCTCGACCTGCGCCCGGTAGGCGTCGCGGGCCCGGGTGTCGGCGTGCGTGACCTCCGCGCTGAGTGCCGGCAGGCCGCAGCCGCCGCCAACGTCGTCGCGGTGCTCCGCCGAGACGTAGGCCCGCGCGACCGCGGCGAGCGGGTCGTCGGTGCCGTCCACGACGCCCTCCATGCGCGTCCTGGTCTCGGCCATGACGCGCTCGACGGCCTCGCCCATCAGCTCGTCGCGGGAGCCGAACTGCTTGTAGAAGCCGCCGTGCGTCAGGCCGACCTCCCGCATCAGCTCCGCGATCGCGGGCCGCTCCAGGCCCTGCTCCCGGATCCGCCGCGCGGTCGCGGCGACGATCCGCTCCCGGTTCTCGGCCTTCTGCGCCTGCGTGTGGCCCATGGTTCTGGATGATACACGCCATCCTCCGTGTTAGGATGTCGATCATCATCCACATCGCCGGGCGGTGCGATCGCCGGACGCGTACGACTGCGCGCCGGCGGCACGGCCCGGGAAGACCGAAGGAGCAGGCAATGCGCAAGAACGTCCTCGTCACGGGCGCCAGCAGCGGTATCGGCCGGGCGACGGCACTCCGGCTGGCGGCCGAGGGGCACACGGTCTTCGCGGCCGCCCGGCGGACCGACCGCCTCGAGGCGCTCGCCGCGGAGACGCCGGGGACGATCGTGCCCGTGCAGCTCGACGTGACCGATCCCGACGCCGTCCGCGGTGCCGTCGCGGCCGTCGCCGAACGCGCCCCGGCGGGGCTCGACGTCCTGGTCAACAACGCGGGCTACGCCCTCACGGGCCCCGTGGAGACGCTCGAGACCGACGCCGTCCGCGCGGTCTTCGAGACCAACGTGGTCGGGCTCTTCGACGTGACCCGCGCGTTCCTGCCGCAGATGCGGGCGAACCGCCGGGGACGGATCGTCAACGTCAGCTCGATGCTGGGGCGGATGACGGTGCCCGGCAGCGGCGTCTACGGCGGCACGAAGTACGCGGTCGAGGCGATGTCCGACGCCCTGCGGATGGAGGTCCGCTCGTTCGGGATCGACGTCGTCGTCGTCGAGCCGGGCTTCGTCGACACCGAGATCGACACGACCAGCGCGATGATCGCCCACGACGGCGCGATCGCCGACTACGCGGAGCTCGAGCGCGACATGACCGCCTACCTCGCCGCGCAGGTCAAGGCCGGCGCGACCGCGGAGGCCGTCGCCGCGACGCTGGTGCACGCCTCCACGGTGCGCAATCCGAAGCCCCGGTACGTCGCCCCGGCCAAGAACGCGATCGTGCTGAAGGTCCTGACGACGCTGCCGACCCGTCTGGCCGACCGGCTCAAGCTGCAGACGGTCCGCTCGAGCTGACCGACGTGGTGCCGGCACGCGTCTTTCACGCCGCGACGGCCGCGGCCTCCCGGGGCCCCGGGCGGCGCGCCAGGTGCAGGCCGATCAGGCTCGCGAGGATCGCGGCGGCGGCGCAGATGCCGAAGAGCACGCGGTAGGCGTCCAGCGACGGCAGCGCGTTCCCGGCGACGGTCATCGTCAGGCCGGTCAGCAGGGCGCCGCCGATGGCGCTGGCCAGGGTGCTGCCGAGGCTGCGCGCCAGGGTATTGATGCCGTTGGCGGCGGCGAGCTGCTCGCGCGGGGTGTGGCGGTCGATGAGCGACGGGAGGGCCGCGTAGCCGATGCCGGTGCCCGCGCCGATGATGGAGGCGCCGACGACGACCTGCCACAGGGCGTCGACCGCGACGATCCGGTAGACGAGGCCGACGGCGAGGATCGCGCCGGCGGCGGCGAGGACGTACGCCGGGCCGACGCGGGCGATGAGCTTCGCGGCGACCGGGGCGAGGGCGAGCATCAGCAGGCCGCTGGGCAGCAGGCAGAGGCCGGCGGTGAGGATCGTCGAGCCGAAGCCGTAGCCCGTCGACTCCGGCGCCTGGACGTAGGTCGCGGTGCCGGTGAAGCTCGCGAAGAGCGCGAAGCCGATGAACAGCGACGCGATGTTCGTCAGGGCGATCGGCGGGCGCTTGAACGCGGGCATGTCGATCAGCGGGTTGGCGACGCGGTCCTCGACCCGGGTGAGCACGGTGATCGCGACGATCGAGACGGCGAGGAGGCCGAGCACGGCGGGCGAGCCCCAGCCCCACGTGCCGCCCTGCGAGACGGCCAGGACGAGGGTCGCCAGGCCGGTGGTCAGGAGGCCGATGCCGGGCCAGTCGATGTGGTGCTGGCGCTCGAAGGGGGGTTCGCGCACGAGCGTGAGGACCGCGACGAAGCTGAGGATCGCGCCGATCGCGCCGATCGCGAAGAGCAGGTGGTAGTCGGCGTTGTCGCCGATCACGCCGGCGAGCGGCAGGCCGACCGCTCCGCCGATGCCGAGCATCGCGCTGACGAGCGCGGTCGCCGATCCCCGCCGCGCCTCGGGCAGCGTGACCGAGAGCAGGCTGATGCCGAGGGGGATCGCGGCGGCCGAGAAGCCGGCGATCACGCGGCCCGCGAGCATGACCTCGTAGTTCGACGTGAACGTGTCGATCAGGGAGCCGACCGCGAGCGCGCCGAGGGCGACGAGCAGCAGCAGCCGTCGCCCGAACATGTCGGCGAAGCGCCCCATCACCGGCACCGAGATGGCGGCGACGAGCAGGGTCGAGGTCAGGAGCCACTGGGCTCCGCCGGCGCTCGTCCCGAGGTCGTCGGTGAGCGTCGGGAGGACGGGGATGATCAGCGTCTGCGCGAGCGCCGCGGTGAGGGCGCCGACGGCGACGGCGGCGATCCGCAGGTTCGCGCGGCCGTCGGGAGCGTCGTTCTGGGTGGGCATGAGCTCGTTCCTGGTCAAGTAATCAAGTGATGACTTGGTGCACGATAGCTCGATCCGGCGCGTTGTCAACGCTTGATTACATGCGATGATCCTCGCGTGGTCGATCGTGAGCCTCCCGCCGAGCCCCGTCCCCGGGACGCCGACGCCACCCGCCGGGAGCTGCTGCTCGCGGCCCAGCGGCGCTTCGTGCTCCTCGGCTACGAGCGCACCACGACGCGCGACATCGCGGACGACGCCGGGGTGAACCTCGCGCTGATCAACCGCTACTTCGGCGGCAAGCGCGGCCTGCACCGGGCGGTGCTCCAGAACTCGGCGGAGCTCCTCGAGGCGGCCGCGACCCGCCACCGCGAGCCGCGCCGCGATGTCGTCTCGGAGTTCCTCGAGTCCCTGGACCCCGAGGCGTGGCCGCAGCTCGGCGGGCACCCGCTGCTCCTGCTGCTGCGCGACGACGAGGAGACCCGCCCGATGCGCGCCCAGGCCCTGGCCACCGCGGTCCGCAGGACCCTGGTCGCGACCGATCGGGCGGACTCCGGCGACCCCGAGGACGAGCTCCGCGCCGAGCTCGTCCTCGCCCTGTTCTGCGGCGTCGTCTCGCTCCGGTCCGCGGGCCTCGTCGAGCGGCTGCGGACGGCGGAGCCCGAGGCGCTGCGTGCCGGGCTCGAGGCCGCGTTCACGGGGATGATGGGGGAGTGAGCACCCCGGTCCATCCCCACCGGCACCTCGTGCGCGCCCGCGACCTCGCGGACCTGCGGTACGCCGAGCCGCTCGACGTGGCCCGGCTGGCGGCTGCGGCAGGACTGTCGCCGGCGCACTTCAGCCGCGAGTTCCGGAAGGCCTTCGGGGAGACGCCGCACCGCTACCTGCTGACGCGCCGGCTGGAGCGGGCGGCGACGCTGCTGCGCACCACCGACCGGTCGGTGGCCGAGATCTGTCTCGACGTCGGGCTGTCGAGCGTCGGGTCGTTCACCACGAGCTTCACCCGCGCGTACGGCCGGCCGCCGACCGCGTACCGGGCCGCCCACCCGCCGGCGGCGCAGCGCGTCCGGATCCCCGCGTGCATGCTGCGGGATCTCGAGCGACCCGCCCGCTGATCCCCGCCCGCGCGCCGCGCCGGCCCGAGCGGTCGGTCGAGGTCAGCACGTTTGGAGAAGACGGTCCCGGCGGTCGCGTCTACCTTCTCCCGCATCGGGCGGTCCCGCCCGGCAACCGACGGGAGGTCACCGCATGTTCCAGCTCAGCAGCGTCCAGGTCTGGGTCAACGATCAGGACGAGGCGCTCGCCTGGTGGACCGAGAAGATCGGCTTCGAGGTCCGCGCGGACGCCACCGTCGCCGAGCTCGGCGACTTCCGCTGGCTGACCGTCGGGCCTCCCGGCGACACCGGCCCGGAGATCGTGCTGATGGCGATCCCGCCGGAGCCGATGTTCACCGCCGAGACCCGCGGGCAGATCGAGTCGCTGATGAGCAAGGGCGCCAGCGGCGGCCTGTTCTTCACCACGGCGGACATCCAGGCCGACTACGCGCGCCTGACCGCCGCCGGCGTCGAGTTCACGCAGGAGCCGACCGAGGTCCCCTACGGCGTCGACTGCGGCTTCCGCGACCCGTCCGGCAACCACTTCCGGCTGGCGCAGATCCGCGAGGGCTGGGCCGGGTAGCCGCATCGGCCGCCCGGCCGCCCCGCCCGGCCGACCTACGGGCACCGGCGCGGAGTCAGTCGCCGGAGACGGCCTCGAGCGCTCCCTGGGGCAGCGCCTGGGCCAGCAGCTCGTAGGAGCGGATGCGGGCGGGGAGGTCGGCGACGTTCATCGCCACCATCACCTCGTCCGCGCCGGCCTGCTCCGCGAACGCGGTCACCTGCTCGCCGACCTGGTCGGCGTCGCCGATCGCCGAGTAGTGGAGCATCTGCAGCGCCTGCCGGCCGATCGGCGAGCGGAGGATCGCCTCGGTCTCGGCGCGGTCGCCGTCGATCGAGCGGCCGCTGAGCGCGCGCGCCATCTTCTCCAGGGCGGTGGCGTGCAGGAGCGTCGCCTCGTCCTCGGTGTCCGCGGCGAAGACGTTCATGCTGGCGATCATGTACGGCTCCTGCAGCTGCTCCGACGGCTGGAAGCGCTCGCGGTAGACCTGCGACGCGTTCAGCAGCTCGGCGGGGGCGAAGTGCGACGCGAACGCGTACGGCAGGCCGAACGCGGCGGCCAGGCTCGCGCCGAACAGCGACGAGCCGAGGATGTAGAGCGGCACCTCCGTGCCCTCGCCGGGGATCGCCCGGACGGCCTGGCCGGGGGTCGACGGACCCAGCAGCCGCTGGAGCTCGCGCACGTCCTGCGGGAACCGCTCGGAGGCCTCCGGGGAGCGGCGCATCGCCCGCACCGTCTCCAGGTCGGTGCCGGGCGCCCGGCCGAGGCCCAGGTCGATGCGGCCCGGGTAGAGCGTCTCGAGGGTGCCGTACTGCTCGGCGATGATCAGCGGCGAGTGGTTGGGCAGCATCACGCCGCCCGAGCCCACGCGGATCCGCTCGGTGTTCGCGGCGATGAACCCGGCCAGCACCGACGGCGTCGACGAGACGATGCTCCGCATGTTGTGGTGCTCCGAGAACCAGTAGCGGCCGTAGCCCCAGTCCTCGGCGTGCTTGGCGAGCTCCGCGCTGCCGAGCAGCGCGTCGCGCGGGGAGACGCCGCCTCCCGCCGTGGCCAGATCGAGGACCGACAACCGCACCGCCATCACGAGCTCCTTCCCTGCCCGGTCGCCCGGGCGCACGGGTCCGGGCGACTCCCGGGACCCTCGGTCAACCGTACTCCCGTGCGGTCCGGGGGCCTGCGGGACGGGGTCCGCGGTGGGGTGGCCGGTCGTGGGACGCGACGACCGGAAGGGCGGGGCGACGCCCGGGCCGCGCCGATCGGTCAGGCCGTCCAGGGGATCGTCGCCTGGAGGACGGCCTCGTCGAGCGCGCCCGTGCGCAGCGCGGTGATCTCCTGGTACTCGGGGTCGGCGACCATGGCGCTGAACGCCGCGCGCGTCGGGTAGCGCACGAGCAGCACGGCGTCCCAGTCCCACCCGTCGGGCGCGACGAGGCTCGTGTGGGTGTCGCCGACGTAGACGATCTCCGCGCCGACGCGCTCGAGGAACGGCGCGATCCGCGTCGCGTACTCGGTGTACGAGCCGGACCCGCCGGGGCGGTACCGCAGCAGGTTCAGCATCACCACCGGGCCGCCGGGGTCCTCCTCGAGGTAGCGCTTGAGGTCGCGTCCGGTGGGGTCGACGGGCATCGTCCGATCCTAGACCGCGCCCTCGGCCGTCCCGCGGGACGGCCGAGGGCGGGAGCGCGGTGCCGCCGGGGCCGCCCGCCTGCCCGGCGGGTCCGGGGTCAGGACGTGGCGGCGCCCGCGGGGTTGCCGGCCGCGGCCGCCCACGCGTCCAGGGTCGCCGTCGGGTCGTGCGTGTGGCCGCCGGCGTACCAGCCGGGCGCGGTCCACAGCTCGAAGTGCAGATGGCAGCCGTCGGCGTCGCCGGTGTCCCCGACGGTCCCGACCGGCGTGCCCGCCTGCACCGCGTCGCCGACCTTCAGCGGCGAGCGGGACTTCAGGTGCATGTAGACCTCGTCCTCGCCGCCCGGCGTCCCGGTGATCACGACGTAGTTCCCGGCGCGCGCCTCGTACTTGCGGGTCCTGACCTGGCCGGGCGATGCCGCCACGAGCGGGGTTCCGCAGGCCGCGAAGAGGTCGACCCCCTGGTGCGCGCCCCCGCGGGCGCGGAACGTCGTGGCGGCGCCGCCGTAGTGCCACGGGCCCTGGATCGGGAACGTGCCGTCGGGGCTGGGGGCGGCGGCCTTGCGGGCCATCCGCCCGGCGATCGTCTCGGCGAACTTCAGCTTCATCGCCCGCAGCGTCTGCAGGTTCGGGCGGCCCGTCCGCATGAGCTTCTTCTTCGACTGGTACCGGCGGATCGCGCTGCGCGTCCCCGTGCCGATCCGGCCGTCGGCGCGCACGTGGACGCGGCGCTGCACGCTCTTCGTCTGGGACCGGGTCAGCGACACCGCGGCGGTCACCTTGATCACGGTCGCGGGCGCCGACTGCGTGGTGACGGCCGGTGACGCGGGCGTGGCGGGGGCCGGCGCGGGCGTCGCCGCGAGCCCGCCCGTCCCGTCGGCCGCGGACGCCACGGAGGCGCCCGTCATCATCGTGCACAGCGCGACCGCGATCGCACCGGTTGTGCGGGAACCCCGCATCCGAACACTCCTTCTTCGGCCTACGGGGTTAGCTGACGGGCGAGCGCGGAAAGAGACGCGCCTCCACTGACGTGGATGAGCCCCAACGACCTGGGTCCCCCGTTCCCCGGGAACGGCCCCGGGAACTCGGCGTCGGCCAAGCTAGCAGAGGTCCGGTGGCGCGCTCGCCGGTTCCCCGGGAACGACGACGGCCGCGCCCCTTGCGGAGCGCGGCCGATGTCTCTCGAGCGGGTTGTCCCCCAACGCCCCGTTCGATGGATCCATCATGCACGCGGTCGGGAGCGACGCCGTCTCGGTCCGGTGTCGATCCGGTGTCGGCGGACACGGGCCGCCACCAGCTCAGCGCGTCCGCGGGAGCCGCGCCTGGAGCTCGGCGGTGACGCGGGTCCCGCGCGGGACGGCGACGCAGAGCTCCCGGGCCCCCGGGTTCGCCAGGAGCACGAGCCGCGAGGCGCTGCGACCGCGCTTGAACCGCAGCGTCGCCGGGCGCGGCCGCTGCTCCCCGCAGCGCGCGATCCGCAGGACCCCGGAGCGGCGCGGCGACCGGACGGTGAGGTGCAGCGCGACGCGGCGGTCGGTGGCGAGGACCCCGAGCTTGGTCCCGAGGGCGATCCGGAGGGACGAGCCGCGACGCGTCGCGGCGACGGGCTTCGGCCGCGGGCTGCGGGCGACCCAGCCGGTGGGCGCGACGTACCGCCGGACCGACGTGACCCGCGGCCGCCCGCCCGTCCGCGTCGAGGTGCAGACCTTCCCGCTCCCGCCCCGGACGAAGACCCGGGTGGAGGCGCGGCGTCCCTTCCCGACGACGAGCGCCGGCCGGGACGGTCGCGCCTGCCCGCAGCGCCACACGCGGACGTCGCCGGACCGCCTCGCGGCGCGGGTGGTGCGCACGGCGACGAGCTCGGCGGTGACGGCCGCCGGCGCGGCGGTGCCGCCGGCCGTGCCGCCCCC
>NZ_KI912613.1:1946089-2005122 GCF_000519325.1 Patulibacter minatonensis DSM 18081
CGCCGGCCGTGCCGCCCCCGGTTCCCGCGCCGCTGCCGCCGCCCGGACCGGTGCCCGTCCCGCCGGCGCCGGTCCCGTCGGAGGCGCAGGTCGTCCGGCCCGCGTCGGCGGACGCGGTGCCGGTCGTGCCGGACGTCGCCGCGCCGGCCGACGTCGCCGTGGCCGCGGTGCCGCTCGCGCGGGCGAGGACGACGCCCGTCGCGGTCTGCCCGCACGCGTCGGTGACCGTGTAGCCGAAGCTGTCCAGGCCGTAGGCGCCGGAGGGCGCGGTGTAGCGGACCTTCCCGTCCGCGACCCGGGCGGTCCCGCCGGCCTTCGTGGTCGCGTCGACCGCGGTCAGGGTCAGGGCCTGCGCGTTGGCGTCGTGGTCGTTGGCCAGGACGTCGACCGTCGTCGTCGTGCCCGGGGCGACGTCGTCGGCGAGGTCCAGCGCGGCGTACGGCGGCAGGCCGGTGCTCGCCCAGCGGCCGAGGTCGTCGAGCACGTCCACGCGGGCCTTCCGCGACGTCAGCATCGTCTGCAGCTCCGGCCCCGAGAACCGGGCGTACCCGTTGCCGTTCATGATCGTCGCGCCCTCGGCGTTCTCGGACTCGTTGTCGCCGACGTTCCAGTTGTGGCCGATCTCGTGGCGCGTGACGACGTCGAACGGCCCGTCGTCGTCCGAGCCCGACCGGGCGTACGCGTAGTCGGGGCCGAAGGCGACCCTGTACGCCACGCCGCCCCCGCCGGCGTCGACGACCAGCGCCTCGTCGCGGACCGCGTCGGTCTGGTTCGCCCGCCACTCGTCGCGGAACGCGCCGAGGCCGGCGGTCGTCCCGCCGGGCGCGAACGGGTCGCGGGCGGCGACCGCGCGCACCACGACGCGACCGAGCCGCGGCATCGTCTCCGCATCGCGCATGTAGATCGCCCGGACGTTGGAGAGCGAGTACTCGACCTGCTCGAGCGTCTTCGCGGCACTCGATCCGCCGCGACCGGCGTTCAGGTAGTACCCGGAGGTGACGTCCACGCCGAGGTCCCAGGCCCGCATCCGGCCGTCGGCGAGTCCGGGGGAGAGCGTCGTCGTGCTCGGCCACTTCAAGGTCGGCGCGTCGAGGCCGCGGGTCCCGGTGACGGTGGTCCCGTCGGTGAACCACGTCGCGCCGCGGTCGAACGCGATCTGGCCGCGGAGGTCGCCGTCGTCGGCCACGATGCCCGAGGCGACCGCGCCGGGCCGGCCGTCGACCGTCCCGAGGTACGCGCGGTCCGGGCCTGTGGGCGCGTACGCGTCGTAGCCGCCGAGGAGGTTCTGGACCCGCACCTCGAAGTGCGGGCCCCGGAGCGGCACCTTGTGGAGCCGCATCGTGAGGGTCTCGCCGTTCCGCGTGACGGTCTGGACGAGATCGGTGGCGTTCGGGTCCTGCGCCGAGGCGCTCGCGGGGACGGCCAGGAGACCGCAGGCGGCGAGCACGGCGACGCGGACCCGGGGGGACGGGCGCGACGACATGCGCGCGAGCCTCCGCCCAGGTGGAGGCGGACGTCAAGTGCGGTGGCCGGACGTCGGACGGTGCGGCGTCGGCGCGCCCGCTCCCCGGAGGGACCGCCGCGTCGACCGCGCCGGGGCGACCGCCCGCGGCGTGGGCGCGGCACCTCCCGGACCCCGGCGTGGCGCAGGAACTACCCTTGCCCCCGCATGGCCGAGCTCCTGAACCCGCGCCCGACCCCGCCGGACGACGCGCCCCGCCGACCGCGCCTCGGCGTCCTCGGGGCCGGGCAGCTCGCGCGGATGGACCAGCAGGCCGCGATCGCGCTCGACGTCGACCTGCGGCTCCTGGCCGACGGGCCCGGCGACGCGGCGGTCCTCGCGGGGGCCGAGGCCCTCGTCGGCGACCACGGGGACCTCGACGTCCTGCGGGCGTTCGCCTCCGGGGTCGACGTGGTGACGTTCGAGTTCGAGGGCGTCGACAACGCGCTGCTGCAGGCCCTGGTCGACGAGGGCCACCGGCTCGTCCCGGCGCCCACGGCGAAGCTCTTCGCGCAGGACAAGCTCCACCAGCGGCGCGGACTCGGCGACGCCGGGTTCCCGGTGCCGCCGTTCGAGCAGGCGCGCACCCCCGACGAGGTCGCCGCGTTCGCCGCGACCCACGGCTGGCCCGTGGTGCTGAAGGCGCCGCGCGGCGGATACGACGGCCGGGGCGTCGGCGTCGTCGACGACGTCGAGGAGGCCGCGGCCTTCCTCGAGCCGCTCCCCGACGGGGCGCTCGTCGAGCCGAAGGTCGTGATCGAGCGCGAGATCGCCGTGCAGGTCGCGCGGACCTCGGACGGCCGCAGCGTCGCGTACCCGGTGGTCGAGACGGTCCAGCACGAGGCGATGCTCCGCGAGCTCGTCGCGCCGGCGGAGATCCCGGAGGCGCTGGCGCGCGAGGCCGTCGACCTGGCCGTCGCGATCGTCGACCACATCGGCGCGACCGGCCTCGTCGCCGTCGAGCTCTTCGTCACGCCCGACGGGCTGCGGATCAACGAGCTCGCGATGCGCCCGCACAACTCGGGCCACTACTCGATCGAGGGCGCCGTGACGTCGCAGTTCGAGCAGCACCTGCGGGCCGCGCTCGACTGGCCGCTGGGCTCCACGGCGCTCGTCGCCCCGGCCGCCGTGACCGTCAACGTCGTCGGGCCGGAGGACGGCAGCGACCCGCGGTCGCGGCTGCGCGACGCGCTCGCCGTCGTCGGCGCGCACGTCCACCTCTACGGCAAGGGCGCCCGCGCCGGCCGCAAGCTCGGCCACGTGACGGCGCTCGGCCCCGACGTCGCGACCGCGAAGCGGATCGCGTGGCGGGCCGTGGACATCCTCGAGGGGCGCGCGTGACCCGCGTCCAGCACTCCACACCCAGGAGCACCGCATGAGCCAGCCCGTCGTCGGCATCGTCATGGGTAGCGACTCCGACCTGCCGACCATGCTCGGCGCGGCCGAGGCGCTCGGCGAGTTCGGCATCGCGCACGAGGTCCGCGTGGTCTCCGCCCACCGCGCGCCGCGCGACATGATCGCCTACGGCACCGAGGCCCACGAGCGCGGGATCCAGGTGATCATCGCCGGCGCCGGCGGGGCCGCGCACCTGCCGGGCATGCTCGCCTCGACGACGCCGCTGCCGGTGATCGGCGTGCCCGTCCCGCTGCAGCACCTCGACGGGATGGACTCGCTGCTGTCGATCGTGCAGATGCCCGCGGGCGTCCCGGTCGCGACGGTCGGGATCGGCAACGCGCGGAACGCCGGCCTGCTCGCCGCCCGCATCCTCGCCACGGGCGACCCCGAGCGCACCGCGGCGATCCTCCGCGCGCAGGAGGAGCTGCTGGCGTCCTCGCACGAGAAGGACGCGCGGGTCGCGCGGGAGACCGGCCGGGTCGACTGAGCGCCGGCCGCCGCGCGCGGTCCCGCGTCCGCCGCCTACGGGCCGACGACGATCAGCGCCAGCATCCCGACGCCGATCAGGACGCCGAGCCCCGAGAGCACCCCGGTGACGACCGGGCTCATCGGGGGGAACGTCCCGGTCCGCAGTCCGTCCTCGACCGCCTTGCGGCGGCGGTGGCCGTAGGTGATGGCGACGACCCCGGCGATCGCGCAGGCGACCCCGAGCAGCGAGTACGGCCAGCGATGGTCGGCGTCGGCCAGCTCCGGGACCACCCGGGCGGCCGCCAGCGCCGCCGCGAGCGCGGTCAGGCCGGTCCGCCACCACGCCAGGAACGTCCGCTCGTTCGCCAGCAGCGTGCGGCGGCTGTAGTCGCGCGGGTCCAGTGGCCGGTCCGCCCACGCGGCCTCGGCGGCCGCGTCCGGATCGGGGGACGGCGGACGCTCGTCGCCGGACGGGTCCGGCCCGGCCGCCGCGTGGTTCCGGGAGGCGGGATCAGCGGCGGCCACGACCCCACGGTACGCCCCGTCGGCGACCGCCGCGTGAGGAACCGGTGGCCGGCGGCGTCCCGCCCTACGCCACTCGCCCGCGCCAGCGCACGCCGAGGCCCAGCGCCGTCGCGAGGGCGAGGAACGCCGCGAGCGCGAAGATCCAGGTGATCTCCCGCTGCTCGGCCTCGGTCGCCACGCGGGTCCCGAGGCTCTTGTAGATCTCCTCCAGCTGGCCCGCATCGCCCACGCTGAACGACTCGCCGCCGGAGGTCTGGGCGATCTGCTGCATCAGCTGGGGGTCCGGCGGCACCGGCTGGAAACCCCCCTGCCCGTCGGGGACGACCCCGTCCGGGGTGCCGAGGGACACCGTGTAGATCGGCACCCGTTGCGCCTTGGCCGTCGTCGCCACGGCGAGCGGGTCCTCGTCGCCCGGGGACGGCTTGCCGTCGGACAGCAGGATGATCGCTCCCGGCGGACGGACCCCGTCGTTCTTCGCCGGGTCGCCCTCGGCCCGGACCGCGTCGAGGGCGACCGCCAGCGCCGACCCGGTGAACGTGCTGCCGCCAGGGACCAGCGCGTCGACCTGCCGGTTCACGACTCCGCGGTCCGTGGTCGGCTCCTGCACGATGCTCGGGGTCTCGGCGTACCCCACGAGCCCGACCCGGGTCTGCTTCGGAACGCCCTTCAGGAAGCGCCTGGCCGCGTTCTGGACGGCCTCCATGCGCGTGGGCTGCACGTCCTCCGAGCCCATCGACCCGGACGAGTCGATCACGAGCTCGACCGTCGACCGCGACTCCGGCGACGTCTTCGTCACCTCCGGCCGCGTCAGGCCGACCGACATCAGGGCGAGCGCCAGCGCCAGCAGGGCGATCGGGATCCAGCGGCGGTGCGACGGCTGCGCCGCGACGACGGCCTTCAGCGTCGCCGTCGCCGGCATGCGGATCGCGTTCCTGCGTCGCCGTGCCCGCGACGCGTGGATCGCGTAGAGGCCCGCCGGGATCAGCAGCAGGGTGACGAGGAACAGCGGCGCGTCGAGCGCGATCGCCAGGGGCGGGCCGACGCTCATCGCAGCGCCCGTCCCAGGTCGCGGAGCCAGTCGCCTTCCGTGCTGACCTGCAGGTGCTGGACGCGGCTGCGGCGCAGCCGCTCGGCGACGTCGGCGCGGCGCTCGGCCTCGGCGGCCGCGAACGCGTCGCGGACGCGGGCCGACGACGTGTCGACCTCGACGTGGTCGCCGTTCTCCGGGTCGACGACGACGACGATCCCGGCGTCCGGCAGCGCGTGCTCGCGCGGGTCGGAGACCTCGGCGACGAGCACCCGGTGCTGCCGGGCCAGCAGCGACAGCGGGCGGTGCCACCGGGAGTCGTCGCGCAGGTCCGACGCCACGACGATCAGGCCCGGGCGCCGGGCGACGCGGTGCAGGCGCTCGAGCGCGTCGGCGAACGACTCGGTGCGGATCGAGCGGTCGGCGGCGACGCCCTCGGCCAGCGCCCGGTCGATGCCGCCCAGCGCGGCGCGCCCGCCCTTCGGCGGCAGGACGCGGGTGGCCGACGTCGTGGCACCCCAGCGCAGCAGGGCGACGCGGCCGCCGCGACGGACGCCCAGTCGCGAGACGACGCGCACCACGCCCTCGGCGACGTCGGACTTCAGACGCCGCGTGGTCCCGAACGCCATCGAGGCGGAGACGTCGAGCGCGACCCACGTCGTCAGCGTGCGCTCGGGGACGTGGAGCCGCACGTGCGGCTCGCCGGTCCGGGCGCTCGCCGCCGGATCGAGGTGGCGGACGTCGTCGCCCTCCACGTACGGCCGGAGCTGGCTCAGCTCGGTGCCCGACCCGAGGCCGGCGGAGCGGTGCTCGCCCGGCAGGACGCCCGCGCTGCGCTTCGTGATCGCGAGCTCGAGCGCACGGACGGCGTGCCCGCCGATCTGGCCGGGACCCTGCCGGCCGGGCGGGTCGATGAGGAGGTCGCTCACGGGCGGCTCAGGACGACTCGGCGGCCCGGCGGCCGTTGTGGCGCTCCGGCGGGGCCGCCTGCGCCTGCTGCGGCTCGCTCCAGCGGCCGTCCCCGGGGCCGGGGGCGCGGCTCTCGATCAGCGGCGGGGCCTCGCCCCCGTTGGGGTCCACGGCGCGCAGCACGCGGTCGAGGACGTCGTCGGGCGTCAGGCCGTCGGCGTGCGCCTCGTACGACAGGATCAGGCGGTGGCGGAGGACGTCGAGCGCGAGGGCGCGCACGTCGCGGGTCGTCACGTAGTCGCGGCCGCGGAGCACCGCGAGGGCCTGCGCGGCCTGGACGAGCCCGATCGGCCCGCGGGGGCTGGCGCCGACGTCGATCGCGCCGCGGAGCTCGCCGATGCCGTAGCGATCGGGGTGCCGGGTCGCGTCGGCCAGTGCGACGGCGAAGCGCACGACCTGCGGGTCGACGTGGGCGCTGCGCACGGTCTCGCGGTGACGGAGGAGCTTCTCGGGGGTGATGACCTGCCGGACGTCCTCGGCGGCACCGACCGACGCGTGGACGACGGAGGCCTCGTCCTCGATCGTCGGGTAGCCGACGACGACCTTCAGGAGGAAGCGGTCGACCTGGGCCTCCGGCAGCGGATAGGTGCCCTCGGACTCGATCGGGTTCTGCGTCGCGAGCACCAGGAACGGGCTGGGCAGCGGGAACGTGTCGCCGCCGAGGGTGACCTGACGCTCCTGCATGACCTCGAGCAGCGCCGACTGCACCTTGGCGGGGGCGCGGTTGATCTCGTCCGCGAGCAGCAGGTTGCCGAAGACCGGACCGAGCTGGGTCTCGAACGTGCCGGTGTCGGGGCGCCAGATCCGGGTGCCGACGAGGTCGGCCGGCACGAGGTCGGGGGTGAACTGCACGCGGCGGAACTCGCCGCCGAGGACCGTGGAGAGCGTCTTCACCGTCAGCGTCTTCGCCAGGCCCGGGACGCCCTCGAGGAGGACGTGGCCGCCGGACAGGAGCGCGACGAGCACGCGCTCGAGCATCGCGTCCTGGCCGATGACGACCCGCTTGACCTCGTGGAGGACGGCCTCGAGGTCGCGCGCGGCCTCGTCGATCGGCGACGCCGCGGTCTGCTGCTGAGGGTCGGTCGGGGGGATCGGCGTGCTCACGGGTGTGGTCTCCGGCGGTACGGGCGGAACGTCAGGGACCACGGTAGGTCGTCGGTCGTCACCTGGGGATAAGGAGCTCCCGGTGGTGCGGACCGGCGACCGGTGGCCGACGGTGGCGGCGGTCGGGAGGGCGGGGCCCTCCTTCGTGCGTACGCTCCTTCCTACCCGATGGACGCGCCCGGCGTGCCGGGTCCCGGGCGGACCGCCCCGATCGGTCCCGATCACCGGACCGGGAACGGCGGAGGTCGTCGCCGGTCGGGCGCCGACCACGATCGACCGCGCCCCTCGACCCCCGGCCGGCACGGCGTCGCTCGTGGTCGTGGGCCCCACGGGTGTCCCCGCCGTCCGAGCCGGGACCGGACCCGGACGACGGGCGGTCGCTCCCGGTCGGATACCGACCATCCGTGACCCCCGGACCTGTGCCGGACCCCGACCCGACCCGAACCGGCCGGCCCCACCCCCGACCAGGCGCCGGGTCCAGGGCGCTCAGTCCGACGCCCGGGTGGCGTCGACGCCGGTGGGGGAGAGGACGACGAGGGTCGCGTCGTCGGTCAGCGGCTCGCCGGACGCGCCGAGGACGGCCTCCTCGATCGCGTTGACCGTGTTGGCGGCGGTCGGGTTGGGGGCCGTCCGGGCCGCGGCGACGATCCCCGCGACGCCGAAGGTCGAGCCGTCGGCGCGCACGCGATCACGGATGCCGTCGGAGTAGATGATCACGCGGTCGTCCGGCTCGAGCCGGCGGCGGTTGACGGGCGGTCCGGAGCCGTCGGCGTCCTGCGGGCCGACGACGCCCATGATCTCGCCGACGGCGCCCTCCAGCTCCTCCACGCGGCCGTCGGCGGTGATCAGCAGCGGTGCGGGATGCGCGCGATTGATCCAGGTGAACTCCGACGCCAGGGCGTCCCACCGGGCGATCACCGCGGTCGCGACGGCGCCGTCGATCGTGAGGTCGGTCAGCGTGCGGTCCATCAGCCCGACGGTCTCCGGCAGGTCGCGGGCGTTGCGGCGTCCGGCGCGGAACGCCCCGAGCAGCACGGCCGCGAGCCCCGCGGCGCGCGGGCCGGTGCCCTCGCAGTCGGCCAGGCCGATCCAGGCGCCGTCGGAGTTCTCGGCGTAGTCGAACCAGTCGCCCCCGACGTCGTAGGAGGGCAGGACGTTGCCGGCCAGCCCGGCCCCGCCGATGCGGGCGACGCGGGGCGGCAGCAGGTTCTGCTGCATCTCCGACGCGGGCGAGATCCGCTGCCTGCGTGCCGCCTGCGCGTACACGTCGGTGTAGGGGCCGCCCAGTCCGAGGGCGGCGGCACCCTGGCGGGCGAGCTCCTGCAGGGCGTCCTCGCGCGCACCGACGGCGATCAGCGCGCCCGTCGCGCGGCCGCGCAGGTACATCGGGACGACGGCGGCGCCGGGCATCTGCTCTCCGACGACGTGCCGCAGGCTCGCGATCGCGCTGCGCGGCAGCTCGGGACCGACGCCGAGGGACACCGGCAGCTCGGCCGGGAACTCGGCGGGTCCGTGCAGGCGCAGGAGCCGCGAGCCGTCGATGTCGACGACGTAGAGCGCGACCGAGGCGACGCCGCCCAGCCGCTGGGCCTCCGCGACGATCTGCTCGCCGAGCAGGTGGGGTGGGACCTTGTTCAGCACGTCCGCGACGTCGAGCACCGCGGGGGTCGTGCTGCCGAGCTCGCCGGCCGGACGCAGGACGTCGCGCTCGTTGGCCTCGGCGTCGTCGCGTGCCTGCTGCGCGGCGGCGGCGACGAGGTCGCTGCGGCGCGGGAAGTGGCGGTAGGCGGTGGCGCGTCCGACCCGGGCCTCGGCGGCGATCCGCTCCATCCCGGCGTCGGGCTGCTCGCGCAGGATCCGCATCGCCGCGGTGACGAGCCGCGTGTAGTTCAGCGCCGCGTCGCTGCGCTGCTTGCGCGCCCGCACCGATCCCGTGCGCTCCTGCGTGACGGGCTCGGGCGGCGGGTGGGGCTGGGCGGACACGGTGGTGCTCCTGGTCGCTCGTGGACGCCGTCCGGCTCGGTACCGAGACAGCTCGTCCCAGAAGCGCGCCCAAAGCCTATCGGTCGGGCTTCTCGGCGGTGACGATCGGGATGGTGGGGCTAATCTGAGACACCAAGGACGGCGTACCCCGAGGAACCGAGACAGAACGTATCGGTTACGTGCGACGTCCACACTTCCCTCCTTCCCACCATGACGCAGCTCGAATCCCCGAATCCCGGGCAATCGCCCGCGCGCAGCCCGTTGCAGTCGATCGCGGACGCCGTGGCCCGGCACTACAAGGACCAGTTCGGTCGCGGCCCCCACCGGTGTCGCGCGCACTTCGCAGGACGCGACTCGGTCCTCGTCGTCCTCGAGGGGACGATGTCCCCGGCGGAGCGCCGCCTCGCCGAGCTGGGCGAGATCGACCGCGTCCGCGGCGCCCGGGCCGCCCTCCAGAGCGCGGTGCAGGACGACCTCCTCGACGCGGTCCGGGCCGTCGCGGGGCGCGGGGTCGAGTTCGCGGTCCCGGGCATGGACCTCGTGCGGGACGTCGCCACCGAGCTGTTCGTCCTGACGCCCGTCGAGGGCGTCGAGCGCGACTGACCCCGGCGGGGACGTCCGCCACGGGTCAGCGGGCGGGCCCCGGCAGGCTGACGGTGACGTCGAGCCCGCCGGCCTCGGGTGCGTCGATCCGCGTGCTGCCGCCGTGGGCGTCGACGACGGCCCGCACGATGGACAGCCCGAGCCCCGACCCGGTGCCGTGGCGTCCGAGCCGCTCGAACGGCTCGACGATCCGGTCGACGTCCTCGGGCGGGACGCGCGGGCCGCTGTTCTGGACCCGCAGCGTCGCCCACCGCCGGCCGTCCTGCTCGCGCTCCGCGGTCTCGACCCGCACCCAGCCGCCGTCCTCGTTGTAGCGGACGGCGTTGTCGACGAGGTTGAGCGCGACGCGGCCGAGCATCGTGCCGTCGCCCCACGCCCGTGCGGACGACGTCCGCGGGTGGACGGACAGCTTCAGCGTCGGGCAGGAGGGGGCGGCGGCGACGGCCTCCCGGGCGGTCCGCAGCAGGTCGACGTCCTCGTGGCGGTCGACCCCGCGGCGACTGCGCGCGAGCACGAGGAGGCCCTCGAGCAGGTCGTCGAGCTCGTCGGTGCCGGCGAGCACCCGCTCCCCCATCGCCCGGAGCTCGGCGGTCGTCGCGTCGGGGTCCGACAGGGTGACGTCGACCTCGGTGCGGATCGCCGTCAGCGGCGTGCGGAGCTCGTGGCTGGCGTTCTGCACGAAGCGGCGCTGCGCCTGCATCCCGGCCGCGATCCGGTCGAGCATCGCGTCGAACGTGTCGGCCAGCTCGCGGACCTCGTCGTCGGGCCCGTCGAGGCCCAGCCGCTCGTCGAGCCGCTCGTCGGAGACGCGCCGCGCCGTCGCGGTCACCCGGCCGATCGGGCGCAGGGCGCGACGGGCCGCGATCCAGCCGAGGGCGATCGCCAGGAGCGTCGTGCCGACGAGGACGAGGGCGAGCTGCACCGCGACGCGGTCCAGGATCGGGTCGGCGAGGTCGTCCGGCAGCGTGCGGTGCAGGTGCCCGCCGAGCAGGCCGTAGGCGACCGCGAGGACGACGAGCGTGGAGGCCGCGAAGAGGCTCGCGTAGAGCGCCGTCAGCCGGGCGCGGAGCGTCAGGCGCGGCCGGCGCACGGCCCTCACATCCGGTAGCCGGCGCCGCGCACGGTCTGGATCACCGCGGGCTCGCCGACCTTGCGCCGCAGGGTCACGAGGACCATCCGGACGGTGTTGGTGAACGGGTCGACGTTCTCGTCCCAGACCCGCTCGAGCAGCTGCTCGGTGGTGACGACCTGGCCGTCGGCGGCGAGCAGCTCGTGGAGGACGCCGAACTCCTTCGGCGAGAGCTCCAGGTCGCGACCGGCCCGCGTGGCGACGTGGCGCGCGGGGTCGAGCTCGAGGTCGCCGTGGGTCAGGACGCTCGGCCGGACCCGGCCGCTGCGGCGCCCGAGGGCGTCGACGCGGGCCGCCAGCTCCGCGAAGCGGAACGGCTTGGTCATGTAGTCGTCGGCGCCGAGCGCGAGCCCCTCGACCATGTCGTCGAGCGCGCCTGCCGCGGTCAGCATGAGGATCTTCGTGCCGGGCTGCTCGGCGTTCAGCGTGCGACAGACGACGTCGCCGTGGGTGCGCGGCAGGTCGCGGTCGAGGACCACGACGTCGTACGGGTTGACGCGCGCCTTGTAGAGCGCGGCCTCCCCGTCGGCGGCGATGTCGACCGCCAGGCCGCCGCGGCGCAGGCCGCGTGCGACGGCGTCCGCGACCCGCTCGTGGTCCTCGGCGACGAGCACGCGCATCTCAGACCTCGCCCCGGCGGTGGGCCCGGTCCTGCTCCTGCGGGCAGTCGACGTCCTGCAACGTGACGTCCGGTGCCGACCGGGGCGTGGTGCGGTCCGGCGACGGGGCGTCGGGCGTGCTGCGGTCCGGGGCGACCGGCGGGACGGACTGCCGCTCCTGCACCGTCCGCGCGGCGCGCTCGAGCTGCGGTTCCATGCCCGACAGTCCTCCGACGCCGAAGGTGAGCAGCGCGATGCCGCTCGTACCGGTGAGGACCAACGGGACGACGCCGCGCAGCGAGACCATGACGGGAACAGCCAATCGCACGCTGCTGAGCCGGGCGTAAACGTGGGCATCGGGTCGCCGAAGGGTCGCGTGCGCGGGCGGTGCGGCACGCCGCATCGGCCCGGGTCAGACGATCCGGCCGGTGAGCCGGAGCGCGACGCCGGCGCCGGCGACGAGCAGCACGAGGGCGATGCCGACGGGGATCGAGGTCAGCTGGTCCTTGCCGGGGCGCTCGGCGACCTCGGACCCGAGGTCCGCGTAGACCTTCTTGAGGGCGTCGGTCGTCACGGCGTCGGCCGTCGTGCCCCCGGACGCCTCGGCGATCTGGGCCATCGCCCGGCGGTCGGGCGGCACCGTCTCGGTCTTCGTCGTGCCGTCCTTGCGGGTCGACGTCAGCGTGCCGGTGTCGGTGCCCAGCGCGATCGTGAAGACCCGGACGCCGAGTCGTCCGGCCCGGCGGGCCAGGCGGACGGGGTCGCGCCCGCGGACGTTCTTGCCGTCGGACAGCAGGATCACCGCCGCGGGGGTGCGCGGACTCGCGTCCCCCTGCGGCCGGAGGATCGCCAGGGCCGCGGCGAGGGCGTCGCCCGTCGCGGTCGACCCGGCGCCGGTCAGCGTCGCGAGCTGCCGCTTGACGCGGTCGCGGTCGGTCGTGGGGGACGCCAGGAGCTGGGTCCGCTGGTTGAAGGCGATCGCCCCGACCTGGATCTGGGAGGGGACCTGGTCGAGGAACTCGGTCGCGGCCGACTTGACGGCCTCCATGCGGCTGGGGGCGACGTCCTCGGAGCGCATCGACCCGGAGCGGTCGGTCACGAGCATCACGGAGGCCTGCTCGATCTTCTTCTGGACGTCGTGCTGCGGCCGGGCGAGGGCCACGATCAGCGCGACCGCGGCCAGCAGGTAGATCGCGGGCGCCACGTGGCGGTGCCACCCGGTGGTCCCCTTCGTGACCGACGGCATCAGCGCCGCCGACGCCCACGGCTCGGCGCCCCGGGTCCTGCGCCGCTCCCACCAGACGTAGAGCAGGACGGCCGCCGGCACCAGGAGCAGCGCCAGCAGGAACCACGGGGCGACGAAGCTCACGGGATCGAGGGGTTCAGCGGGTTCGAGGGGCTCGACGGCGAGGTCGGCATCGACTGCGTCGGTGCCGTCTGGCTGGACTCGGGGCGGTTCCCGAGCGTCACGTCGACGCTCCGGGTCTTGCCCTTCAGCCGCACCTCGAGCGTGATCCTGTCGCCCGGCTTCTTCTCGTTGACCGTGCTCGTGACGTCGCTGGGCTGGACGACGTCCTTGCCGTCGATCTTCACGATCACGTCGCCGTCGGGCTCGGCCAGCCCGCGCTGGGCGCCGTCGCTGTTGACGCGCAGCCCCGCCCGCGACGCGGGGCTGCCCGCGGTGACGCCGCCCACCATCGCGCCGTCGCCGGACCGGAGCGGACCGACCTGGACGCCGAGGTACGGGTGCGGCACCGCCCTGCCCTGCTCGAGCGTCGGGACGGCGTCGCGGACGGTGTCCGACGGGATGGCGAAGCCGATGCCGATGCTGCCGCCGCTCGTCCCCGTCGTCTGGATCTGCGAGTTGACGCCGACGACCTCGCCCTTCGTGTTCAGGAGCGGGCCACCGGAGTTGCCGCGGTTGATCGGCGCGTCGGTCTGGAGGACCTTCTCGATCTGGAAGTTGTTCTGCGCCGGGATCTCGCGTCCGACGCCCGAGATGATCCCGGCGGTCGTCGTCTGGTCCTGCCCGAGCGGGTAGCCGATCGCGATCACGGGATCGCCGGTCTGCACGTCGTCGGACTCGGCGATCTTCAGCGGCACGAGCTTCGGGGCGTCCTTCGGGTCGACGCGCAGGACCGCGAGGTCCGACGAGATGTCGGTCCCCAGGACCTTCGCGGGGGTGAGCCCGCCGTCGTCCTTGAACCGCACCTGGACCGTGCCGCCCTTGCCGGCGTCGGAGACGACGTGGTTGTTCGTGACGATCGTGCCCTTGTCGTCGTAGACCCAGCCGCTGCCGATCGCGTCGCCGGTCTCGATCCGGACCACGCCCTCGTGCGCGACCTCGTACGCCGCCTTGATCTGGCCGGGGGAGCCACCGTTGCCCGAGACGACGGTGCGCTCGACGGTCTTCGTGTCCGCGAACCGCGTGCCGATCGCGATGCCGCCGACCAGGAGCGCCGCGACGCACAGGGCGACGATCGGCCAGCGCATCGCGCCGACGAAGGTCGCCCAGGCCGAAGGGCCCTCACGTCGCGGCGGCGCGGGCCGGTCGCCGACCGGTAGGGGTGGCGTGCGGTCCTCGGCGCGATGGACCTTCGTGGCGGGCGCGTGGTCCGAGGACAGCGGGCGTCCGGCGGGGGCGGGCTGCTTCTCGGCGTCCAGCCAGCCGTGGTGTTCGTCCTCGGAGGGACCGTCGGACCAGAGGGAGCGGTTGTCGGGCATCAAGGCAGACGTTCGGGGTGTGCGCCGCGGGGGCGGAGTCCGGAGGAGCATCCCGCAGACCGCGTCAGCGGTGCGTAAGGACCCCCGGTGCGCACGCCGTGTCCGCGCGGGTGCCTCGCGGACGACCACGCGCGCCGTCCCGGTCCCCGCGTGGGTCGCGGCACAAACGCCGGGGTGGGGGCCTTGTACCGTCGGTCGCGAGCATGAGCACCGCCGCCGACCAGCCAGCCCCCGCCGTGCAGCTCCCCGACGGGATCGTCACGTTCGAGGTCCCGACGCCCTTCGGCGTCGGCCCGGTGAACGTGTACGTCGTGGAGGGGCCGCTGACCCTCGTCGACACCGGTCCGGCGACCGCCCTGGCGCTGGAGACGCTGGAGCGCGAGCTCGGCGCCCGGGGGCATCGCGTGGAGGACCTCGAGCGGATCGTCCTGACCCACCACCACGTCGACCACTTCGGCCTCGCGGGGCAGCTCGTGCGGCGCTCGGGCGCCGAGGTGCACGCGTTCGGCGGCATCGCCGGCTGGCTCGGCGATTACGCCGCCCGGGCGACCGCGGAGATGCGGTTCATCGAGAAGCGCCTGATCCGCCACGGGCTCCCGCCGGAGGTCGCGCTGGGTGCGCGCGCGGCCGACACGCTCGTCCGCGGGTACGCCGAGTCGGTGGCCGTCGACCACGAGCTCGCGGAGGGCGGCGTCCTGCGGTTCGACGACCGCGAGTGGCAGGTCCACCACCGGCCCGGGCACTCGACGAGCGACACCGTCTTCCACGACCGCGCCGCGCGCACGCTCGTCGCGGGCGACCACCTCCTGGCGCAGGTGTCCTCCAACGCGGTGCTCTCCGAGCCGCTCGGGACGGACGAGGCCGGGGCCGACCCCACGGAGCGCCTGACCCCCCTGCGCGACTATGCGGCGTCGCTCGACCTGACGCACGCTATGGACGTCGACCTCGTCCTCGCCGGGCACGGCCCGCCCGTGACCGACCACCGGGAGCTGATCGAGCGGCGCGTCGCGTCCCGGGAGAAGCGCCTGGACCGGATCGTCGGCGAGGTCGCGGCGGGGCACGCGACGGCGTTCGACGTCGGCCGGGTCATCTGGGGCCGCACCGCGTTCGTGCAGGTCCACCTCGTGATGTCGGAGGTCATCGGGCACCTCGAGCTGCTGGAGGGCGCCGGCCGGATCGTCGGCGAGGAGCAGGACGGCGTCCTGCGCTTCCGGGTCGCCTGAGGGCGCGGGCGACCCGGTCAGCGATCAGTCGCAGACGGGGATCGTCGGGATCCCGAGCTGCCCGACGCGCTTCCCCGACCCCTCCGCGAAGCCGGCGAGGACGTCGTCGCCGCCCTTCGTGACGTGCACGAACGTGCCGCCGAAGGTCTCCGAGGGCTCGAGCTTCGCCTTGAACCCCGCCGCCTTCGACTTCGCGACCATCGCGCTCGTCGTCGTGCCGACCGTCACGCCCGTCGTCGTCCGGACGCCCTTGGTGAAGGTCATGACGTTGAGCTTGCCGCCGACGAACTCGACCGTCCCGCGGAGCCCGGACGGGGCCTTGGAGCCCTTGAGCGCGTAGGTGATCGGGTAGGGCTTGCCGCCGAGCGGGCAGCCCGTCCCGCGGTTCGACAGCCAGCCGGTCTTCACCGCGGCCGAGCGCGACATCCCGAGCTTCAGCGGCCCGACGGCGGTGGTGCCGAGCGTCGTCGGGGTCGCCGCCGCGCCGGCGGGCCCGGCGGGGCTGACGACCGCCCAGCCGGCGACCGCGATCGCGGCGGTGGAGGCGGTGGCGACGAGGCGGCGGGCTGAACGCATGGCGGCACCGTACCGCCGGGGCGTCCCGTCGCCCGCGGCCGGGACCGGTCCGGGACCGCAGAGGAGAAACTTAGAAAATCGGATCAACTTTGTGCTTTTCTGTGTGCGGGGTGGCGGGACGACGCACCTCGCCACCCCGCTCGCCCTTCTCCCGCCGAGGATCGACATGACCCAGACCACCGTCACGCCCGCCGTCCGCCCGGGCTCCCCCGAGCTCGCCGCGCTGCTGGCCCGCATCGCCGAGGGCACGGAGCAGCGCGAGCGCGACCTCACGCGGCCGTTCGAGCAGATCGGCTGGATCAAGGAGGCCGGTCTCGGCCGCCTGCGGCTCCCGGTGGAGAACGGCGGCGCGGGCGCGTCGGTCCGCGAGCTCTTCGAGACCGTGATCGCGCTGGCCGAGGCCGACTCGAACGTCGCGCACGTCCTGCGGGCGCACTTCTGGTTCGTCGAGCAGCAGCTCGCCGTGGCGGACCCGGAGGCCCGGGCCCGCGGTCTCGCGTTCGTGGCGTCCGACGCGCTCGTCGGCAATGGCTTCAGCGAGCAGAGCCGCCACCCGACCGGCCTCTACTTCGACACCGCGTTCACGCCCGACCCTGCCGGCGGCCACCGCCTGAACGGCGAGAAGTACTACTCGACCGGCACGCTCTACGCCGACTACACGCAGATCTGGGCCGCGGCACCCGGGGGCCGGATCGCCGGGGCCGTCGTCCCGATCGACCGCGACGGCGTGACGATCGAGGACGACTGGGACGGCTTCGGCCAGCGCCTGACCGGGACGGGCACGACGCGCCTCACGGACGTCCACGTCGCCGACGACGAGTATTTCGACATCGGCGAGCCCGACGGCCCGCTGCCCCCGAGCTACCACGGCGCGTTCCTCCAGCTCTACCTCCAGGCCGTGACCGCCGGGGTGCTGCGCAGCGTGCGCAACGACGCGGCCCTGCTGACCCGGAACCGGAAGCGCAACTTCAGCCACGCGACCACGCCGCAGGCCGCGAGCGACGACCGTCAGGTGCTGCAGGTGGTCGGCGAGATCTCGGCCGACGTCTTCGCGACCGAGGCGATCGTCCTCGCGGCGGCCGACCGGATCCAGGGCGCCTACGACTCGATCGTCGACGGCGCCCCGACGGAGGAGGCCGCCGAGGCCGCGCAGCTCGCCGCGGCCGAGGCGAAGATCGCCGTCGACCGCTTCGCCCCGTCGACCGCGGCGAAGCTCTTCGACGTCGGCGGCGCGTCGGCCACGCAGGCGGTCCGCAACCTCGACCGCCACTGGCGCAACGTCCGCACGATCTCGACGCACAACCCGACGTTCCTCAAGGCGTCGGCGGTCGGCGACAACGTCGTCAACGGCGCGGCGTTCCCCGCGAACGCCTACTTCTGATCGCCGCCCGGGCGGCGGCGCCGGCGCCGCCGCCGGCGTTCGCGCGTCAGGCGCCCTCGGGCACCGGCAGCAGCGGGCCGTACTCGCCGGGCTGCTGCGTCATCGCGGCGGTCGACGCGGCGATCTGGTTGGGCGAGCCGATCAGCGGGCGCTGGAGCTTCGACTCCAGCAGCAGCCGCGTGGCGTCGTCGCCCTCCCAGGCGTCCTGCAGCAGGCGCTTGCCGAAGCGGATGGCGTCGGGCGACTTGCCGGCGATCTCCGCGGCCAGGGCCTTCGCGGCGGCGAGCGGGTCGGCGTCGGTGCGCGTGACGACGCCGTAGCCGACGGCCTCCTCGCCGCTGAAGATCCGCCCGGTGAACGTCAGCTCCTTGACGACGTCCTGGCGGGCCAGCGGCGGTAGCGTGACCATGAGGCCCATGTCGGGCACGAGGCCCCACTTGATCTCCATGATCGAGAGCTTCGACTCCGGCGTCGCGATCCGGATGTCGGCGCCCAGGGCGATCTGGAGCCCGCCGCCGAAGCAGTTGCCGTGGATCGCGCAGATCACGGGCACCGGCACGGTCCGCCAGGAGTACGCGACCGACTGGTAGATGTTCGACAGCTCGCCGTCGAGGCGCTCCTCGAGCTTCGCGGCGTTGGCGATCGCCCCGTTCTGGACGGCGTCCTGCACGTCGAGGCCGGCGCAGAAGCTCTTCCCCTCGCCGGACAGCACGACGGCGCGCACGTCGTCCTCGCCGCGCAGGCGGACCGCCGCCTCGTGCAGGCCCTGGAACATGGCCACGTCGAGGCCGTTGTGCTTGTCGGCGCGGTTCAGGCGCACGTCGGCGACGTGGTCCTCGATCGTCACGGTCACCCGGTCGTTGCTCATGCCGTGCATCGTCGCGCTTCCGCGCGCGTCGTGCCATCGCGGTGACGGGACCGTCAGGTTCGGGGGTCACCGGCTCGTGACATCGACGTGCGCGTACGCCCCTACCGTCGGCGGCCGTTCCCCTCGACCGAGAGCCCCGATGCCCCGCACCACCACCCTCCTGTCCGCCACCGTCACCGCGGCGGTCTCCGCGATCGCCCTGCTCCCCGCGGGCGCCGGCGCCGCCGCGAACATGACCCCGGACTACGAGGTCAAGCTGCTGATGAACCCCGCGACGACGCTCGGCAGCGACAACAAGCCGACGCCCGCGGTGCTGTCCGCGTTCGGCGCGCCGTCGACCGTGACGAAGATGAACGTGCAGTTCCTCGACACCTCCGCGAAGGACATCTACGACGCCGGCTGGAGCCCGCGGATCCGGAAGACCGAGGGCGAGAGCGGCTTCGAGCTGACGTACAAGAAGCGCTACCCGGTCGGGGCGGGCGGCATCGACGGGGCGCTGTCCGACGCCAACGCCGACGGCCTCGACGCGAACGACACGACCTACGACGCGCAGATCGAGTGGGGGTACCAGAAGCAGACCCTCTCGATCAGCCGCAAGAAGTCCGCGACGAGGTCCGGCTACAGCGGCATGGACCTGCCGAACCAGAGCGACTCGCGCAGCATGCTGATCTCGAACGCGCCGGACCAGTTCGACGACTGGCTCGGCAACGGCTGGGGCACCGGCGAGCTCGCCTCGTCGCGGATCTTCGGCCCCGTCCTCGCGAAGCGCTCGGTCGGCACGTGGAAGGGCCGCGAGCTCGACATCGAGGTCTGGCCGATCAAGGCCGCCTCGGGCACCGGCACCGAGTACCTCGTCGAAGCGTCGTTCAAGACGACCAGCCGCGCGACCGCCTCGGCCGACCACGACGCCCTCCAGGCCTACCTCCAGTCGAAGGGCTGGTTCCTGGCGCAGGACTCGCTGAAGACGCAGCAGATCATGGACCGCTACTAGGCGGGTGGAATCCACCCGCGGGCGGCGGGTCATGATGGGGCCATGACCGCCGCGTGTCGGGCCATGATCTCGTGCGTCTGTGCGGCCACGGTCGTCGGCGGCGTCGCGCGCCCGGGCCGCGCGCGGCCCGGCGCTGCTCGCGCCGCCGCTGGTCGTCGGGAGCGTCGACGGCGGCGAGCTCGACCTCCGGATGCGCCTCCGGTTCGGGCGCCGCATCCCCATCGGGCACACCACCTCCGGGCTGGACCGCGGCGGACACCTGGGCCACACGCGGGGGCGGGTCGTCCTCGCGGGGTTCCGCCCGGCGTCCGGTGCTGCGCTGCACCGGCTCGCCGCGTTCGACGTGGGGGACGACCACGGGTTCACGCCGAACGGCCGTTCGCCGCTCGACGGCTGGTGCTACGGCACCGAGGTGCTGCTCCGGCTGCGCGGCGTCCCCGAGGCCCGGTCGCTCGCCGCCCTCCCGAGCGGCGCGCCGCGCACGGTCCGGGTCGCGGTCATGGCGAAGGGCGGCGGCATGACGACGTACGACGTGCCGAACTACAACGACCGGGACCGCCGAACGTCACGGGCCGCTCGGGCGACGGGCTGCGACGCGCCGTACGTCAGCGGTCCCTGACGGGAGGACCGGCCGGGGAGTCGGAGGGTGGGTCCGACGGGTCGTCGTCCCGCTCACCCGTGGCCGCCGTCCGCAGGAACGCGCCGGCGATCGCTCCCAGCCCGACGAGGCCGATCAGGCCGAAGGCGAGCAGCAGGCCGCCGTAGATGAGGAGCGACAGCAGCTCGTCGGCGAGGTGGTCGAACGAGGTGTCGCCCTGCAGGTCGTCGTCGCGCGCGGCGATGAACCACGTGATCGCGAAGCCGACGGCCGCGACCGCGGTCACCGTCCCGCCGAAGATCTGCCGGCGAGCGATCCAGCCGAACAGCACGCCGAGCAGGAGCGGGGCGCCGATCCACAGCGCGACCGCGGCCCAGTCGGTCTCGACGAGGTAGCTCTTGTTCTCCTCGGTGCCGCCGACGGCCCGCTCGGCGAGGACGACGCCGTGCGTGAGCGTCGGGTCGAGGGCGATCGGGACGGTCAACACCGACGTGCACCGTACACGCGGAGGCCCTCCGTGTCGCGCGCGTCGCTCAGCCGCCGACGCGGTGGCCGTGGATCCCGGCCTGGAGGAGGATGAGCTCCAGCGAACGGACGGGGTCGGCCGGGCGGACCAGGACCTCGAAGCCGCCCGAGCGGGAGCGGTGGAACAGGCCGGCGTCGGCCACGATCAGGAGACCGCGACCATCGGCCGTGATCGTCAGCGACGCCATGCGCGGGTCGGCCCACGGGACGTTGACGAGCGGGCCGCGCCGGCCGTGGACGGCCAGCCGCCCGCGGGTGACGACGAGCACGGCGCGGATCCAGTCGCGACGCCAGGTCGCGCGCTCGCCGGGTGCGCGCCAGTGGCGCCGCGTCACGTGCCCGCGGAGGCCCTCCTCGAGCAGGAGGATCCCCTCGCCCTGCAGGGCCGTCCGGGCGTCGGGCCGGAGCGTGCCCGATCCGAGGAGCAGCCTGGCGACGGGGTGCACCACGGTGCGGACGCTAGCCGCCGGCGCGGTCGCCACGTGACGGTCCGGTGAAGGGCGTTCGCGGCCGCGCGCGGGACGGGTACCGGCGCGGCATGGACGTCCGCGAGCTCGTCGACCACCACGCGCTCGCCGCGATCGAGCGCCAGATGGTCTTCGCCGACATCCTCGGCGACCAGCGCTACGCGGTCGACCTCCAGGCCGGGACGGTCGTGATCGGGGACGACCTCGAGCTGCAGGTCGGTCTCCTCGGGTCGGCGGCGCCCGGACCGGGCACGTGGCTCTGGGGCTGGGCGAACCCGGGCGGCTACCCGGCGGCGGTGCTCGCCACGGCGGAGCGCGTCCGGGCGTTCGGCGGCGAGCACGAGATCGCGGAGCTCGCGGACCCGGAGGTCCCGCTCGACGCGGACCGGGACGCGACGCGCGCCGGCGTCGCGGCCGTCGGTGCCACGGGCCTGCAGGCGTGGCTGCCGGTCGAGGCCGACGGCGGCACCCAGGTGATGCTCGGCATCGAGAGCGACCTCCCGACGGCACCGCCGACCGTCGAGCCGACGCGGCTCGGGCCCGTCCTGAACCAGGCGCTGACCTCGGGCCTCGTCAGCGACTGGCGGCGGGCGCTCGCGGCGTACGCACGACATCGCGGCGGCGGTCTGCGGGACGAGGGCGACACGCTCGTCCTCGAGCCGGCCGGGGGAGATCGCGGGGCGACCGTCGGGCTCGACGACGTCGGCCGGATCACGTCGCTGGCCCTGACCCGCAGCGCGGAGCCCTACGACCCCGGGGCGTCCGACGGTCCCGGCGACGCGGGCGGGCCGGTGGGGCCGGGCACGCCGCCCGCGACGGACACGCAGCCGCCGGCGGAGCCCCGCAGGCGCGGGCTGCTCCGTCGGCGACGCTGACCGCGCGGCAGGGTCGATCGGGCTGCCGCGGACGGCGCGCCGTCCGTCCCCGGTCGACGTCCGTGGGACGTCGCCGGGGGACGGCCGTGACCCTCAGGCCGGGACGACTCCGGCCATCAGCTCGCCGGCGACGCGGTCGGTCGCGCCGCTCGCCCCGCCCAGCAGGCGTCGCGAGAGCTGCGCCCGGCGGAAGTACAGCGGGGCGTCGTGCTCCCACGTCGCGCCGATGCCGCCGTGCACCGAGATCTGGACCCGGGTGGCGACGTCGAGCGCGTGCTCGGCGCCGGAGCGCGCGGCGGCGGTGGCCAGCGCGAGCTCGCCCGGAGCGTTCTCGAACGCCCACGCCGCGTAGATCAGGAGCGACTTCGCGTTCTCGAGGAGGCGCAGGACCTCGACGAGCTGGTGCTTGACCGCCTGGTACGAGCCGATGGCGCGCCCGAACGTGTGGCGCTCCTTCGCGTAGGCGATCGCGATCGGCAGCAGCGCGTCGACCGTGCCGACGGCCTCGGCGGCCAGGAGGCCCTGGGCGACCTGCCAGGCGCGGCGGATGGCGGTCTCGTCGGCCTGGACCACGCGGCCCTGGACGTCCTTCAGCGTCACGTGGCCGAGCGGGCGCGTGGCGTCGTAGCGCCAGAGGCCCTCGACGGTCACGCCGGTGGCGGTCGCGTCGACGAGCACGGCGACCGGGCCCTCGGGGCCGCTCGCGGTGACGAGCAGCTGCTCGGCCTGCGCGGCGTCGGGGACCCAGTGGACGGTGCCGTTCAGCGTGGCGGCATCGCCGTCGAGCTCCGCCGTCGGCAGGTCGGCCCGCAGGACGCCGCGGTGCGGGTCGCTCGTCCAGCGCGGCTCCTGGTCGGTCGGCGGCGCGGCGGGCAACCACGCGATGCGGGTCTCGCCGCCGGCGACGACCTCGGCGGCCTGGTCGTCGGCCGCGTCGAGGATCGTCGCGGCGGGCAGCGTCGAGACGAGCGGCACGGGGGCCAGCACGCGGCCGGCCTCCTGCGCCACGAGCATCGCGTCGTACAGGCCGAGGCCGGCACCGCCCTGGTCCTCGCTCGTCAACAGGCCGGTCCAGCCGGCCTCGACGATCGTCTTCCACAGGTCGGGGCGCTTGCTCTCGTCCTCGAGCGCCTCGCGGGCGGCGGCGACGGTGTCGACGCGCTTCAGCGCACCGCGGGCGGCCTCGCGCAGGAACTCCTGCTCGTCGGTCAGCGACAGGTCCATCTCAGGCCACCTTCTCGTTCTCGCGGGCCTTCAGTTCGCTGAAGGGGACGCCCTTGTCGGACCGGGGCTCGGGCGGGAGGCCCAGCACGCGCTCGCCGATGGTGTTGCGGAGGATCTCCTCGGTGCCGCCGGCCGACTTCAGGCCCGGCAGGAACGAGATCATGTAACCCCACTCGGAGCCCTCGTCCAGCGCATCGGGACCGAGGACGTCGGCGATCAGGTCCCCCGCGTCGATCGCGGACTTCACGACCGTGACCTTGCCCAGGCCGAACTCCGGCCCGGGCAGCTGGCCGCCGGCCAGGTCGGACAGCAGGCGATGGCCCGCGAAGCGCGAGGCGATCATCTCGGTGCCGATGTGGCCGAGGCGCTGGCGGACCTCGGGGTCCTCCTGCGCGCCGGGGGCGGACTTCACGCCGGCGGCGAAGCGCTCGGCGGAGTAGCCGATCGACGTCGTGCCGATCGAGAGCCGCTCGAACATCAGGACGGTCAGGGCGGTGCCCCAGCCGTTCCCGACCTGGCCGAGGACCGTGTCCGCGGGGACGTGGACGTCGTCGAGGAAGACCTCGTTGAACTCGGCCTCGCCGGAGATCTGCCGCAGGCCGCGGATCGTGATGCCCGGCGCGTCCATCGGGACGATGAACATCGTCAGGCCCTTGTGCTTGGGCACGTCCGCGTCGGTGCGGGCGAGCAGCACGCCGAAGGCGGAGAACTGCGCGTTGGTGGTCCAGACCTTCTGGCCGGAGATCTTGAACGAGCCGTCCTCCTGCTCGACCGCGCGGGCGGTGACGCCGGCCAGGTCGGAGCCCGCGGCGGGCTCGGAGAACAGCTGGCAGCAGACCTCGTCGCCGTGGAGCATCGGGCCGAGGTAGCGGCGCTTCTGCTCCTCGGTGCCGTGGACGATGATCGCCGGGCCCATCATGCCCAGGCCGATGAAGTCCAGGGCGCCCGGGACCTTCGCGCGGGCGAGCTCCTGGTTGACGATGACCTGCTCGATCGGGCCCTTGCCGGCGCCGCCGAACTCCTCGGGCCACGTGACGCCGCAGAGGCCGCCCTCGGCCAGCTTGCGCTGCCAGCCGCGCCACGCCTCGATGCGCTCGTGCTCGTCCTCGATCTGGCCCTCGCCGAGCACGATCGGCGCCTCGGCCTTGTGCTCGTCCAGCCATCCGCGCACCTGCGCGCGGAACGCCGCCTGCTGCGGGTCGTCGTTCAGATCCACCGTGTGCTCCTTCGCGTCCGCGGGGGACGCTCGCCGGGTTCTCGACTGGCCGACCAGCCAGTCAACGCAAGGGTAGCGCGCGAAGCGAGAAGTGGCACCTCTTGCTTTCTGTGCGGTGCGTCCGGCCCGGTGGGGCTGGGGCCCACCGGATCTCGGGTGGCCGGAACCCGGGTGCAGTGCGGTCGGGCGCGCGGTCCTCCACGGTCGGCGTGCCGACCGAGGACGACCTCCGGTCGGACGGGACACCGGACCCGTGACCCGGGAAGCGGAGGGTTCGGGGTTGCGGCGGTCGATCGTGGTCGGTATCCGACCACTGGTGACCGTCGGTCGGACGGTCCCACCGTCGCGGGTCACGGATGGTCGGTATCCGACCACTGGTGACCTCCGGTCGGACGGTCCCACCGTCGCGGGTCACGGATGGTCGGCATCCGACCACTGGTGGCCTCCGGTCGGACGGTCCCACCGTCGCGGGTCACGGATGGTCGGCATCCGACCACTGGTGACCTCCGGCCGGCGTGAGCCGCGAGCCCGAGTCGCGCCGGCTCGGCGGCCGCCCCGCGTCAGCGCGCGTCGAGGTGCGCGGCGATCGCCGCCAGGGTGCGGGCCGTGGCCGCCAGGTCCTCGGCCGGCAGCTCCGCGAGGTCCTCGGCCCACTCCGCCTGCCATGCGGCGACGCGTCGGGCGACGGTCTCGCGGCCCTCCGGGGTCAGGGCGACGCGGACGACGCGGCGGTCGTCGGTGTCGCGGACGCGGGTCGCCAGGCCGTCGGCCTCGAGGCGGTCGACCGTCGCCGACGTCGACGCCGGGTTCAGGCCGGCGGAGCGTCCGAGCTCGCCGATCGAGACGGGCGTGCTCGCGCCGTCGGCCCCGCAGAACGTGCCGAGCTGCCCCAGGACGCGGAGCTCGCCCGTCCCGAGGCCCTCGCCGGTGTGCGCGCGGCGGGACTTCAGGCGCCGGATCGCGCCGAGGAGCGACCAGACGGCGTCGGCGACGTCGGCCGCGGCGGTGTCGGCGCGGGCATCGCCGGCCGGAGAGGCACCGATCGCGTCGGGCCCCGCGTCGTCCGGGCCCGTCGCGACGGCGCCCGTCGCCGCTCCGGCTCCACCCGCCGCCGCTCCGACCCCGGACGGCGCCGCGCTCGTCGTGCTCACGCGAGCGCCTCCAGGGCCTCCGCGGCACGGTCTCCGGACCGCGGGTCGTCGTCGCCCGACCCGGGTGCGGCGGGGCCTCCGGGGCCGTCGCCCGCGGCGTCGGCCTCGCGCTTGCGCCGACGCTCGACCGTCATGAGGATGAACGCGGGGATCAGCGCGACGATCGTCACGCCGATGACCCACCAGTAGACGTCGCCGAACGCCCCCGCCAGCGCCGCCTTGTCGGCGGCCCGGCTGCCGAGGTCCTCGGTGTTGCGCTGCAGGACGACCGTCAGGACCGCGACGCCGATCGAGCCGCCGACGCGCTGGAGCGTGTTCAGCTGCGGGGACGCGTGGTTGATCTCCGACGGCTTCAGGACCGAGAAGGCCGCGGTCATCGCGGGCATCATCGAGAGGCCGACGCCGAGCCCGCGGACGACCATCGCGGCGCTCGTCAGGCCGTACGACGTGTTCTCGGTCAGCAGCATGAACGGGACCGTCGCCAGCGCCGTGATCGAGACGCCGATCACGGTCAGGCGGCCCGCGCCGAAGCGCTCCGTGAGGCGACCGGAGAGGCCCATCGCGACCATCGCGCCGACGCCCTGGGGGCCGACGAGGAGGCCCGTCGAGATCGCGCCCTGGCCGCGCACCTGCTGGAAGTACAGCGGGATGATCACCATCGCGCCGAACAGCGCGGCGCCGAGCGCGAACGTCGTCAGCGACGCCGCGGCGAACGCGCGGTTGCCGTAGAGCCGGACGTTCAGGAGCGGGTTGGGGATCCGCAGCGCCCGCGCGACGAACAGCGCGACGAGGACGAGCCCGAGGACGATCGGCAGCACGACGTGGACCGAGCCGAGGTCCTTCGTGGCGGTCTCCGCCAGGCCGTAGGTGACGGCGGTGACGCCGACCGCGACGAGGCCGAGGCCGATCGCGTCGAGCTTGCCGGCGGCCTCCGGGGCCGCCTCGTCCTTCGGCAGGAGGCGCATCGTCGCGAACACGGCGAGGACGCCGATCGGGACGTTGACGAGGAAGATCGACTCCCAGCTCACGTGCTCGAGCAGCAGTCCGCCGATGGTCGGCCCGAAGACCGGCGCCAGGACGATCGGCACGCCGATGAAGCTCATGATCCGCGCGAGGTTCTGCGGTCCGGCGGCACGGACGAGGATCATCTGGCCGACCGGCATGATCATGCCGCCGCCGATGCCCTGGAGCACGCGGAACGCGATCAGCGACCCGCTCGACCACGCGAGCCCGCAGAGCGCCGAGCCCACGGTGAAGATGATCAGCGAGACGACGTAGAGGCGCCTGGCACCGAACCGCGTCGACGCCCAGCCGGTGATCGGGATCACCGCCGCCAGCGAGAGCAGGTAGCCCGTGGCCACCCACTGGATGTCGCTCAGCGGCGAGTTCAGGTCCCGCGACAGCGTGTCGAGCGCGACGTTGACGATCGTCGTGTCGAGCACGGACATGATCGCGCCGAGCACGATCACGACGGCGATCTTCTTGACGTGGGGCTCGATCGGCGCGGGGCGCGCCTTCGCGGCGGTGGTGGACATCGGTGCTCCTGATCCTTCGGTGCCGAAACTTCGTTCCCGAAAGATTAGCAAGCAAATGACTTGGCGCGTAGACGCTCGCCGCGACGCGTCAGGCGTCGTCGTCCTCCCGCGGGTCCGCGGGCTCGAGGTCGACGGAGCGCAGGAGGCCCTCGACGCCCCGGTCGAACGTCCGGCGAGCGAGGTCCGGATCGTCGAGGGAGCCGGCGGTCATCGCGCCGTCGCGGAGCATCACGAAGTGCCGGGCGGCGTTGCCCGGGAGTCGGTGGCCGGCCTGCTCGAAGCCCCGCCGCACGAGGTCGAGGTACCAGCGGCGGTGCTCGGCGACGACGCGTCGCACCGGGCTCCCGGGGTCCTCGAACTCGGATGCCGCGTTCACGAACGCGCAGCCGCGGAAGCCGGGTCGGGCGGTCTGGGCGGTGACGTCCCGGCCGAGGGCGCGGACCAGCTCGCGGCCCCAGTGATCGTCCTCCAGGGTCGCGGCGCCCGCGGCGATCGCGTCGTGCACGCCGTCGAGGTAGGCGACGACGAGGTCCTCCTTCGTCGGGAAGTGGCGGTAGAAGGTCGCGAGGGTCACCCGGCCGGCGGTGACGATCCGGTTGACGCCGACGCTGCCGATCCCCTCGGCGTAGAAGAGCCCCGATGCCGCGGCCAGCAGACGCTCGCGGGCCTCGGAGCGCTTCGCAGGGCGGGGCTCGGGCGGGGTGGACATGACGCCATCCTACCCGCAAGAGAGAGCGATCGCTCTTGACACGATCGTCGAGGCGTGGTTGGCTTCCGTCCACAAGAGAGAGAGCGATCGTTCTCTTTCCTCCTGGGACGCGATCTTCGCGCCCCGCATCCGACCACGAGAGCCACGCATGTCCATCCCCGTCACCGCCGGCCGTCCGGCGCCCGCCCTGTCCTCGCCCCGCCGGATCGCCGTCGGACGAGCCGTCCTCGCCCTCCTGTGGGCCGCCGCCGTGGTGCTCGCCGTCGGCGGCGAGGCGCCGCGCACCGACTCCGACGTCCCGGTGGCGGCCGCGGTCCTCCTCGCGACCTACCCGCTGATCGACGTCGTCGCGTCGCTCCTGAGCGCCGGCGCAGGGGCGGGGGACCGCGTCCTGCGCCTCAACGCCGCGATCAGCGCGGTGGCGGTGGTGGCCGTCGGCGTCGCGGCCCTGGGGTCCGACGCCGGGGCGACCCTGGCGGCGTTCGGTGCGTGGGCGGCGGTCTCGGGTGCGCTGCAGCTCGGCGTCGCGGTCCGCGACCGTGCCCGCGGACGGCAGCTGCCGATGATGGTCAGCGGCGGCGTGTCGACCGTGGCCGGGCTGATGTTCGTCGCGGCGTCGTCGCGCACCGATGCCGACCTCGCCACGCTCGGCGGCTACATGGCCGCCGGGGCGGTCCTCTACCTCGTCTGGACCGCCCGCGGCACGTCGGCGCGGTAGGCCCGGATCAGCTGCGCGACGGCCCGCCGGTCAGCCGCGCGGCGCCCGCGCCGGCCCGATCGCCCGGCGCGCGGGCCGCAGCGACAGGGCGCGCGGGAACGGGACGCTGGGCAGGCGGATCTGGCCCTCGACGAGCATCGCCGCCCACATCGTGCGGAGCTGCGCGGTGCGGCCGTCGTAGAGCATGTAGCGCGGGACCCAGGCCGGGTCGAACTTCTTGTTGAAGCGGTACAGGCGCTCGATCTGGAAGTAGCGGTCGAGGAACTTCACGACCGGGCCCATCGTGCGCTCCCAGCGGGTGCGGGGCTCGTGGATCCACTGTCGGTAGGCGGCGAAGTTCAGCGAGACGCGCTCCATGCCCCGCGCCTTCGCCTCCTCGATCATCTTCACGACGAGGAAGTCGACGACGCCGTTGGGCAGGCCGCGCTCGTGCGGCGTGGAGGACAGCGACCAGTTGCCGCCGGCGGGGCTCGGGACGACGTGGATCAGCGCCCGGACGCGACCGTCGGCGTCCCGCGCGAGCACGGCGAGGGAGTCGGCGGAGGCGGCGTCGGCGAGCGGCATCTCCATGCAGAAGCCGTGGGCCTCCTTCTCGCCCCAGGCGGTGATCACGGCGGCGACGTCGGCGCGCGTGGCGGTGTCCATGTCGCCGATCCGCACGACCTCCGACGTGTAGCCCTCCCGCTCGACGCGCCCGACGGCCTGGCGGACCTTCTTCAGCGGGCGGCCCTTCGTCGTGAAGCTCGCGACGTCGATCATCGCCTCGTCGCCGATGTACATCGCCTTCATGCGGGTGCGGCCGCAGACGCGGTCGGCGAGCTCCTGCCCGGCGCAGAGGACGGCCATCCGGACGTCGTGGTGGTCGGCGATCCCGCGGAGCTCGTCGAGGAGCTCGTCGACGGCGTCGTCGGGACCGCTCGGGGCGCCGCCGACGAAGAGCACGCCGGCGCGGATCGAGAACGTGCCGGCCGCGCGGCCGTCGGCGGTCACGTGCGGGATCACGTCGGTCCGGCGCGCGAAGCCGCTGAGGGTGTCGGTGCCGTGGCGGGCGATGACCGCGCCGGCGCGCTCGCGGGCGCCGTAGTCGGCGTCGACCGGCGGGCGGCGGAAGAGCAGGACCAACGCGAGGAGGAGCGTCATCAGGCCGGTGACGCCGATGGCGCCCGGCAGCCAGCCCATGTGGTGGGGCATCGGCAACGTCGTGTCGCGGGCCAGCGTCAGGAGCGCGAGGGACTCGTGGACGATCGTGCCGAAGGACGCGTCGCCGCCGTCGCGCCAGGTGACCAGGGCGAGCGCCGCGACGGTGGCGGCGAGCACGCCGACGGCCATCCGGGCGATCGTGCCGATCGTCGACGTCCATCGCTCCTGGAGCGGCTCGACGTCGAACGCCCCGCGCGCGCCCCAGAGCACGAGGGCGACGCCGCCGGTCGCGATGCCGGTGGCGACGTCGAGGCCCTTCACGACGTTCAGGACGGCGAGGATCGCGAGCGAGCCGACGGCGACGTCGAGCGCGCGGCGGTGGCGCCGGGCGAGGTAGCGGCCAGCCAGCAGCAGCGTGATCCCGACCGGGACCGCGAGCGCGCGGGCCATGTCGGGGACGCCGGCGCCGACGGTCTCCCGCAGCAGCTCGAGCCGGCCGTCGTCCGACGGGTTCAGCGTCGACGCGAGGTTGGCGAACCCCGACGCCGCGACGGCGACCCCGGCGACGAGCGGCACGTGCACGCTGCGTCGCCGCGAGAGGTGCGCCAGGACGGCGAGCACCACGACGATGAGCAGCAGGCCGAGACCGGCGGTGAGCAGATGGGACTGCGACGGCACGCGCGGCATGGTGGCAGGGCCGCATGAACGGAGGCTGAGAGCGTCTGGACGCCAGTGGACGGCGTCCTCCGCGGGCGGCGATGTGTGCCGTTCCTCCTGCTCAGCGGCGGTTTCCTGCACACGACGCCGTGGTCGTGGCGCGTCGGCGGTTGGACGGATGGCGGGGCGCCGCGGCGGGCGGGGTCGGACGCGGCGCGGCGCCGCACCGCCCCCGCGTCGTCGTCGGCCCCCGGGCACCGCGTCGTCGCGGGCCCGGTCCCGCGGAGGCTCAGGGCTTGAACGCCACGCCGCTGAGGCCGATCTGGGCGGTGCCGTCGGGGCCGGGCCCCGCGGTGAGCAGGCGTCCCGAGGCGGGATCCAGCGCGGCGAACGACGGCGAGGTCTCGTAGTCGCTGCCGAGCAGCACCTGCTGCTTCTTCGCGCCCTTCGCCTGCGGCGTCCTGGTCGGCGAGCACGTCGAACCAGATGTCGCCGCGCCTGGACGTCCGGACCTTCTTCGCCTTGCCCAGCGTCGTGCCCCGCATCGGGGCCTGCCACAGGGCCGCGGTCGAGCACGACGTCGGGTTCTTCCGGTACAGCGTGAACCAGGCGGTGCCGTGGTCCAGCGCGAAGCCGCCGACGAGCAGGCCGTCCCGGGTGGTGGGGAGCTGCGACGTCTTCCCGGTCCGCAGGTCCATGGCGGTGGTGCGGTCCGGAGGCATGTCGTTCTTGCCGGAGGTCCGGATCAGCGCGACCGGGGTGCCGGCGGCGTTCTTGCCGACCTCGAGCGTCGACGGGGCGGAGATCCCGGACTGCTCGTTGTAGAAGCCGGTGTCGGGGATCGAGCCCGCCTTCACCGGCGCCCCGTCGGTGCGCCACCAGACGTCGATCGTCAGCTTCTTCGCGCCGGGCTCCAGGTGCTTCGTCGTCCGCGCCTGGACGCCCTCGCCGGTGGCGACTGCGGCGACGTCGCCGGCGGGCTGCAGCGGCTGCTCGGGTCGACCCGTGGGGTCAGGTGGGGGCGGACCCGGGCCCGCCGAGCCCGAGGTACCGCTCGCGCATCCAGCGGGGGAACGCGACGGACCGGCCTTCGCCCACGTGCGCGCAGACGTACGTGGTGCGGGCCTGCGCGCGGAGCTCGCCGTCGTCCCGGCCGAGGGCGCGGTAGCGGAGCGTCACCGACGAGCGACCGAGGCGCTCGAGGTCGAGCACGACGACGAGCTCCTCCTCGGCGCGCGCCGACTTCGCGAAGTCGACCTCGGTCTTCACCACGAGGGTCTCGATGCCGCCGCGCATCATGGCCGCGAACCCGCCCAGGCGGGTCGTGTTCAGCCGCATGTACGTGTCGTCGAAGAGGTCGAGGTACCGCGGGTGCGCGAGCACGCCCTGCGGGTCGCACTCGAGGAACCGCACCCGGACGGGCAGCTCGATCGGGCCCGACGCGACGTCGGCGGCCGGCGGCGCCCACGGCGGCGGGGCGTCGGTCAGCGCCGTCGGGAACGCGCCGCCCGGGCCCGCGACGGTGTCGCTCACGCGGCGCCGGTGGTGGCCAGCGGCCCGATGCCGGGCCGGTCCTGGTCGATGTGCTCGTCCGCGTGGTAGCTGGAGCGCACCAGCGGACCGGCGGCGACGTGGGAGAAGCCGAGCTCCTCCATGCCGATGCGGGCGAGCTCGTCGAACTCCGACGGCTGCCAGTACCGGACGATCGGCAGGTGGTTCTCCGTCGGTCGCAGGTACTGCCCGATCGTGAGGATGTCGACGTCGACCGCGCGCAGCATCTTCATCGTCTCGACGACCTCCGCGAACGTCTCGCCGAGTCCGACCATCAGCCCGGACTTCGTCTTCATCCCCGGCCGGCCCATCCCGGACGCGTTCATCTCCGACGCGTTCTTCAGGACGCGGCAGGAGCGGATGAACGTCGAGCCGCGGCGCGCGACCTGGTAGAGCCGCGGGACGACCTCGACGTTGTGGTTGAAGACGTCCGGACCCGCAGCGATCACCGTCGCCAGCGGCATCTCCTCACCGCGGAAGTCCGGCGTCAGGGTCTCGATCTTCGTGTCCGGCGACTGGCGGCGGATCTGCTGGATCGTCGCCGCCCAGATGCGGGAGCCGTAGTCGGGGAGGTCGTCGCGGTCCACCGAGGTGACGACCGCGTGGCGAAGGCCCATCATCGAGATCGACCGGGCCACGCGGGCGGGCTCCAGCGGGTCGTCCCACGTCGGGGTGCCGGTCATCACGTGGCAGAAGCCGCACCGGCGGGTGCACGTGTCGCCGAGGATCATGAACGTCGCGGTGCCGCGCTCCCAGCACTCCCCGATGTTCGGGCACGCGGCCTCCTGGCAGACCGTGTTGAGGTTGTTCTCCTTGATCGTGTCGCGCAGCTCGCGGTACTTCGGCGACCCCGGGGCGGGGACCTTGAACCACGACGGCTTGCGCTCGCGATAGCCGACGGTCTGGTTGCCCAGCACCTTCGTGACGTCCATCCCGCCCGGCTTCGCCCGCGAACGGGTCTGACGGACGGGGAGCTGTGCGCTGGACGGAGCCTCGGACACGCCTTCCAGCGTAGCGCGATGCCCCTGCCGGTCCGGTGGGCACGGTCACGGCTCCCGGACGGTGGTCGGCGGCGCTCAGCCCGCGGCGGTCGCGCGCGCCGCCGCCGCGGCCCGCACCTCGTCGGCGTCCGCGGGGGCGACGTCGACGCCGAGCTCGGCGCCGAGGGCCACGGCGAACCGCTCGCCGGCCGCGCGCACGGCGGCGGGGCCGTCCAGGGCCGGGTCCTGCTCGAGGTCGGGCGCACCCGTCTCGCGGGCCAGCGAGGTCATCGGCGCCGTCAGGCCGCACGGGACGACCCACGAGAACGGCGTCAGGTCCGTCACCACGTTCAGGCCGACCCCGTGGGTGGTCACGCCGCGGGAGAGGTGGAGGCCGATCGAGCCGAGCTTGCGGTCCTCCACCCACACGCCGGTGTACTCGATGCCCTCGTCGTTGCGCCCGCGGGCGTCGACCCCGTCCTCGCGCGCGAGCACGACCATCGCGCGCTCGAGCGCCCGGACGACGCCGATGACGTCGGCGGTCCCGGCCACGAGGTACCCGACGAGCTGCCCGGGACCGTGGAAGGTGACCTTCCCGCCGCGGCGGACGTCGACGATCTCGATGCCCCGCTCCGCGTACCAGTCGGCGCCCAGCGGCAGCTCGTCCGGCGTGGCGCGGCGGCCCCGCGTGTAGACGGCCGGGTGCTCGAGCAGCAGCAGCAGGTCGCCGACCTCGCCGGCGACCCGGGCCTCGCGCAGGCGCTCCTGCAGGTCCAGGGCCTCCGCGTACGGGACGCTGCCGAGCCACGCCACGCCGAGCGTGCCGTCGCCGGTGAGGAGGCTCACGACGACGCCTTGCCCGGCGTGAGGTCGACGTCGCAGCCGTCGTAGCCCTTGCGCAGCTGGGCCTCCGACGGACCGTCGCTCGCCAGCATGCGCGAGATCGTCACCGGCTTCAGGTTCCGCTCCTTCAGCGCGGCGATGATCCGGGGCATCGCGGTCAGCGTGTTCGGCTTGACCTCGTGCATGAGGATGATCGAGCCGGGCTTCATGCCCTTCTTGGCCGTCTCGACGATCTGGTCGACCGAGGTGCCGCCGAGCGAGTCCTGCGTGTCGACGTTCCAGAGGACCTCGACGTCGCCGCGCTCCTTGACGATCCGGTCGGTCTGGGCGTTGTGGGACTCGTACGGCGGCCGGAACAGCTGCGGCGGCCGGCCGAGGACCCGCTGGCTGGCGAAGATCCCCTTGACGATCTCGTCGCGCTGGTCCTTCGGGCTGAGCGACGCGAGCGGCGGGTGGGTCTGGGTGTGCGACCCGGAGTCCCAGCCGAGGTTGCGCTGGACCCGCACGTACTCCTCGTTCCCGGGGATGTTCCGGCCGATCCTGAACAGCGTCATCGGGACGCCCTCCTTGGCCATCAGCGAGATCCACTTCGGGGACAGCTCCGGGCTCGGGCCGTCGTCGAACGTGAGGGCCACCCAGGGCTTCTTCCCGGCGCCGCAGTAGATCGGCAGGCCGATCCGCGCGTACTTCTCGACCGCGGCCGACCGCTCGAGCATGTCGGAGCTCGCCCGGGCCGCGACGCCGGTGAGGTTCTGCAGCTGCCCGCCGTCGGCCTTCGGTGCCTGCGGGTCGTCGTCGCCCCCGCCGCCGGCGATGGCGGTCGCGCCGAGCACGACCAGGAGGAGCGCCACGACACCGCCGCCGACGGCCGTCGCGCGGCGCCGGCGCACGACGGTGCTGCTGAGCGTGGCGGGACGCGTGCGCGGGGCGTCGAGCGCCGGGTGCGGCGCGGCGTCGTCGGGGTCGAGGTCGCCGGTCGCCGCCGCGCCGGACCGGCGGGACCGGTGGTCGGCGTCGCGGTCGTCGGGACGGTCGCCGCGGGGCCCGTGACCGTCGGCGTCGCGCCCGTCCGAGGACCGGCCGCGGCCGGTCCGGCCACCGCGGCCGGAAGCGCGGTCGGCCTGTCCGCCCCTGCGGTCCTGCGGGCCCGCCGCGGAGTCCCCGCGCGCCGCGCGCTGCCGGTCGGTCCCGAGGGCGTCGTCGCCGGCCGGGTCGTCCCAGTCGCCGCCCCAGTCCCAGTCCGAGACCTCCCGGCTGCGCGGGTCGTCGGGACGGTCGGGCGGGTCGGAGGGCGGTCCGGCGGGAGCCACACGACCACGGTAGACCACGGGCCATCCGTGCATAGACTCCACCGATGCGCCGGCCCCGATCCGCCCGCCGGGCGGAGCCCCCGTTCTGGCTCGCGCGCCTGCGGTGGAAGGTCCGTGGGCAGAGCGCCCGGATCGCCTACGTCGCGGCGGTCGCCGCGGGCGTCCTGATCCTCGCGGTGCTCCCGCCGACGGGCGATCCGGGCGTCACCGGACGCGGGATCCTCCTGTTGCTGGGCCTGGTGGCGGTCCTCTCGGCGGTCGGGGGCATCGTCATCGCGCGGGTCCTGCGTCGTCGCGACCCGTCGCTGCCCCGGATCGTCGCCCGCGACCGCGCGGCGTCCGTGGCGGTCGGCCTCGGCGTGCTCGGGCTGTGCGTGGGCGGGATCCTGCACCGCCCGGCCGTCGTCGAGAAGCAGCAGCGCTTCGACGCCCAGGTCGCCGAGGCCCGCCGCCTGGCGGAGCGCCGAGCCCCCGCCTACGCGATCCAGCGCCTCGACGAGGCGAACGTCCGACGCCTCTCGGTCGACGTCCTCCGCGTCTGCTTCCCGGTCGGGCGCCCCGACCGCGCGTGGTGCGCGATCGTCGGCGAGGACCGCGGCGTCCCGCGGGCGAGGGCCGACAGCGACCCCCGCTCCAACGCGGTCGCCGCCCGGGAGGCCGACGACGGGTCGTGAGGGGTCGGGGCGCCGTCAGCCCTCGAGCACCCGGCGCGGGTCCTCGAGGAGGTCGGCCACGGTGCGCAGGAACGCGCCGCCGTGCGACGGGTAGATCGCGCGGTGGTCGGCGGTCAGGGTCAGCGTCACGACGTGCCGGGGCTCGATCGCCCGGCCGATCACCCACGGCCGCAGCCGCGGCGAGCCGACCGCCAGCGCCGCCCCGACCCCCGGCGGCATGATCGCGTCGAAGCGGTCCGGGCCGTGGTCCCCGCCGTCGATCAGCGCGAACGTCGGACCCGCGCTGTCCGGCGCGCGGAGCGACCCGTCGCGCGCCTTCAGCTGCAGCTCGGCACGACGGGCGGCGATCCCGCCGAGCGACTGCCCACCGGCGTCCTGGATCGTCGGCAGCACGATCGACTCGCCGTCCAGGTCGACCGCCAGCGCCACGTTCGCCTGCGTCCAGCTCTCGAGCTTCCCGTCCCGCCACGCCCCGTTGACCCGCGGGTGCTCGACCAGCGCCAGGCCGGCCGCGCGGATCACGGCGTCGACGAGCCGCACCTCGCCCGACAGCGCGACCGTGAGCTCCTCGACGTCGGCGTCGACGGACGCGGTCCAGGTCGGCACCGTCGCCCGGACCTCGGCCATCCGCCGCGCGATGGCGGTCTGCACCTTCGAGGGGATCTTCGACGTCGACGTGCCGCGCTTGGTGCCCTCCACGACCGAGACGTCGGCGGTCGGGGTGACGAGGTCGGTGGGCTCGCTCATGCTCCTCCGAGCATGGCACGTCGGGTCCGTCGTCCCCCGGCCCGGCCCGCGGGGTCAGAAGGCGAGGGCGCCGGGGTGCTCGAGGATCGTGCGGAGACGGTCGAGGAACGCGGCGGCGTGGGCACCGTAGATGACGCGGTGGTCGCTGCTCAGCGTGACCGTGCAGACCGGGCGGAGGACGGGGGCGCCGTCGACCGGGACGAAGCGGTCGACCGCGGCGCCGATCGCGAGGATCGCGCCCTGACCGGGACCGATGATCGCGGTGAAGTGCGTGACGCCCATCGCCCCGAGGTTGCTGATCGAGAACGTGGCGCCGGCCATCTCGGCCGGCGTGATCCGGCCCTTCCGCGCGCGGCCCGTGAGGTCGCGGGTCTCGGCCGCCAGCGACGCGAGCCCCAGGCGGTCGGCGCCGCGGACGACCGGGACGACGAGCCCGCCGTCGTCGGTGGCGACGGCCACGCCGACGTCGATCCGCTCGTGCTGCAGCACGCCCTCGTCGGTCCAGGCGCTCCGGACGCGGGGATGGTCGACGAGCGCGAGCGCGCACGCCTTGACGAAGAGGTCGTTGACCGACGGGGTGCGGCCGCCACCGCCGGGCGCGCCGACGGTCTTCAGGTCGCTCCGCAGCCGCAGCGCCGCGGCGAGGTCGATGTCCACCGAGGCGGTGAACTCCGGGATCTCCGTGCGGCTCTGCACCATCCGCTCCGAGACGAGACGCTCGATGCGGGTGGGCTCGCGGAGCGTCGGGGCGCCGGGGGCCGCGTCGTCGTCGGCGCCGTCGGTGGGCCTTGCCTTCGCCGCCGCGCCGTCGCCGGGCGCGCCGTCGCCCGGCGACACGCCCTTGGCCGTGACGCCGTCGGCGGCCGGGCCCTGCGTGGCCGTCTGGTCGGTGGCCTCGGCGCCGTTGGTCGCTGCGCCGTCGGTGGTCGCCTTGCCGTTGCCCGTCGCGCCGTTCGTCCCGGCGCCGGTGGTCCCGCCCGCCGGCCCGTCGCCGATCCGGGCGATCGCCGTGCCGGGGCACACGGTGCGGCCCGCGGGGATCGCGATCGACAGGACGCCCTCGTGGTCGGCCGGCCACGCGGTGGTGGCCTTGTCGGTCTCGATCTCGACGACCTCGTCGCCGACGCGCACGAGGGTGCCGTCCGGGACGAGCCAGGCGACGATCGTGGCTTCCGCGGTGGCGTCGGAGAGCCGGGGCATGAGGACCTCGGGCATGACCACCAAAGGTAGGCGCGCTCTCCGCGCGCGCGGCGGCGGGCCGCCCGAGGACCAGACGACCGTGGGGGAGGCGGACGGGGGGTCGGGCGTCGCGGGGCGTCAGTCGGGCAGGTCGAGGAGCCCGAAGGCCGCGACGCCGTCCCGGACCACGAGCTCGCCCATCGTGTGCACCGGCCAGCGCCCGCGATGGTCGGTGGCGCTGCCGGGGTTCACGATCTGGAAGCCGTCCTCGGCCTCTTCGTGCAGCGGGATGTGGCTGTGGCCGAAGACGACCACGTCGTGGTCCGGGAAGCGTCGGCGCAGCCGTCGGAGGCGTCCGGACCGGGGGCCCGCGTCGTGGACGACGCCGATGCGGACGCCCGCGATCACGGCGGTGAGCTGCTCCGGGAGTCGCCCGCGCAGGGCCGCGTCGTTGTTCCCGAGGACCGCGTGGACAGGCGGGCCGACGGCCTCGAGCTCCTCCAGCGCCGGCCCGTCGCAGAAGTCGCCGGCGTGGATGATCGCCGTGGCGTCGTGCAGTCGCGCGACGACCGCGTCGCAGAGCGTCCGCCCGCGCTGGGGGAAGTGGGTGTCGCTCAGGATGGCGATCCGCGCGTCGGGTGACGCGACCTGACCGTCGGCGGAGGAGGGCACCGCGCTCACGGTGGCGAAGTATCGACGGCGTGAGGTTGTTGTTCTGTGAACAATCGCGTGCGATCGGGTCGGACCGGACCGCACGCTCGCACGTCCGTGGGCGCCCGCCGGCCGGACCGGTCGAACCCCACCCGCCCGCGTCCGGCCGCCGGCGGGGTTCGGACTGCCGCTGCGTCCGGTCGACCGTCTAGCCTCGCCGCGTGCGTCGGGCGCCCATCGAGACGGGGGACATCGTCGAGGTCGACAAGAAGGGTCGCCGGTTCATGGCGCTCGTCCTCGGCGTCGATCCCGGCGGGGACCTGCGGGTCGAGCCCGTGTGCCGCGGCGTCTCGTGGCGGGCGGCGACGTCGCGCGAGATCGTCCGGCACTGGAAGAAGGCGGCCCGCCGGCGTCGACAGGCCGACCCGGACGAGCACGAGGAGCAGCTCGACCTCGGCCTGGACCTCGACGAGGGCTGAGCCCGGGGGCCGCCGCGACGCCCGGACCGGCGGAGGCGACGGGACGACGTCGGACCGGTCGCGCCGCAGGCGGGGCACTGAGCGGCGACGTCAGGACGCGGCGGCACGGGCCGCGAAGAACGCCGCGGCCTCGTCGACGCCGGCGTCGCCGTGGAAGACGCGGTCGCCCGTCCAGATCGCCGGGGTCGAGCGGACGCCGCGCTCGATCGCCCGGTCCGTCGCCGCGGCCAGGGCGTCGATCACCGGTGCTCGTCCGAGGGACTGGAGGACCGCTCGGGGGTGCATCTCGGCCGCGGACGCGGAGATCAGGACGAACGCCTCGGTCGAGAGGTCGTGCCCGCCGGCGTACGCCTGGCGGAACGCCGGGAGGCTGAGCGAGACGACGCGCCCGAGGCCCTTGGCGTACCAGGCGGCCCGCAGCGCGAGGGTGCTGTCGAACGGCAGCTCGGCCGGCCAGCGGAGGGGCTGCATGCCGCGCTCGGCGGCGATCCGCTCGACGCGCTCACGGGCGGCAGCGGCGTCGCTCTCGCACCGGAAGCCGTCCCACACATGCGGCCCGGGCAGCCGCGTCGAGTCGATCGGCACCCAGGGCGCGGGCACGCCGATCGTGCGCATCACGCGCTCGGCGGCGAGGTACGACTCGGGGTCGCGGAAGTCGAAGTAGAAGGCCGGCGGGCCCTCCGGATCGGGGACGCCGTCGTCGGCGCCACCGGCCCCGTGGTCGTCGCCGACGTGCCCCTCGCCGTGGTCGTGGCCGCCCGGGGGGTGGAGGGGCTCGTCGGCGGCCGGCGCACCGGGCGACCACTGCGACAGCGGCAGCGCCGCGTCGCCCGGGCCCGGTGCGTCGGTGCTCACGCGCTGCTCAGCCGTGGATGAGCCAGCCGTCGGCGGCGCGGGCGGCCTCGAGGACGGCCTCGCTGAGCGTCGGGTGGCCGTGGACCGAGCGGGCGACCTCGGCGTAACCGCCCTCGAGCGCCTTGACGTTGACGAGCTCCTGGATCATCTCGGTCGCCTTCGCGCCGACGATGTGGCCGCCCAAGAGCTCGCCGTACTTCTTGTCGCCGATGATCTTGATCGTGCCGGACTCGCCGTAGACGGTGCCGCCGCCGACCGAGCCGTACGGGACCTTGCCGACGGTGACGTCGTAGCCCTGCTCCTTGGCCTGCGCCTCGGTCAGCCCGAACGACGCGACGTTCGGCTTGCAGAACGTCGCGCGCGGGATGTCGACGTGCGAGATCGGGTGCGTCTTCTCCCCGGCGATGTCCTCGGCGGCGATGACGCCCTCGTCGGACGCCTTGTGCGCGAGCGCGGGGCCGGGGACGAGGTCGCCGATCGCCCAGATGCCCTTCACCGAGGTCCGCAGGCGCCCGTCGACGTCGATCAGGCCACGGTCGTTGAGCTTCACGCCGGCGGCGTCGAGGCCGAGCGCCTCGACGTCGGGGCCGCGGCCTGTCGCGATGATCAGCCAGTCGGCCTGGCCCTGCTGCTTCTCGTTCTCGCCCTTCTGGAACGTGAACGACACGCCGCTGTCGGACGTCTGGACGTCGGCGACCTTCGTCGAGACGTGGACGTCGATGTCCTGCTTCTTGAACTCGCGGTTCGCGACACGGGAGATGTCGACGTCCTCGGACGGCAGCACGCGGTCGAGGAACTCGAACAGCTGCACCTTCGACCCCAGGCGCGCGTACGCGGAGGCGATCTCGGTCCCCGACGCGCCGGCGCCGACGACCGCGATCGATCCGGGGAGCTCGGTGAACGCCCAGGCCTCCTCGGTGCCGATCACGCGGCCGCCGTACTCGACCCCCGGGATCGAGCGACGGACGGAACCCGTCGCCAGCAGGACGCCCTTGGAGGCGGTGTGGGTCTCGCCGTTCACCGTCACGCCGCCGTCGGCGTTGAGGGAGGCTTCGCCCTCGAGGTACTCGATGTCGTTCTTCTTCAGGAGCTGCGCGACACCACCGGTGAGCTGGCCGATGACCTTGTCGCGACGCTCCGCGATGCCGGCGAAGTCGACCTCGATGCCGGAGATCTTCAGCCCGAACTCGCCGGCGTCACGCGCCTCGGTGAGGATGTCCGCCGACCGCAGGACGACCTTCGCCGGGATGCACGCGACGGTCGGGCAGCGCCCGCCGACGACGGCCTTCTCGATGACGAGGGTCTTCAGCCCCAGCTGCGCCGCACGGATCGCGGCGACGTAGCCACCCGGTCCGGAACCGATGACGATCGTGTCGTACTGCGCCATGTGTGGGGCCTCTCTCCTGCGGTGAAGCGTCGTTTGCAGACTCTTCCCTCGACCCTACCGATCCGCCCCGGATCGCCCGTCCCGCCTAGGGATTCCGGTCCGGGCGACCACCCGTCCGGTGGGTGGCTCAGGTGCCGGGCGCGGTCTCGTCGAGCTCGCCGCGGCGGATGAGCTCCATCTTCTGGACGCGCGCCATGACGTTGATCATCCGGTAGAAGATCCATCCCGTGATCAGGCCCGAGACGGCGAGGCCGATCGACAGCAGGACCTTGTCGCTGAAGACGGCGGCGAGGATCGTGAAGACGAACGCCAGGGCGAACAGCGTCTGGGTACCGAGGATCGCCCAGGGCCGCAGGCGGAACGTGCCCCAGACCGCGACGAGGACGACGGCGAGCATCAGGGCGTTGCCGAAGCGCTGGCCGAGCGCGCCCTTGCCGTCGGCGGTGATGATCGAGACGACGAGGCTGACGCACGCCAGGAGCAGCCAGGCGCAGGCGATCAGGACGATCCGCGGGCGGTTCTCCGCGCTGATCGGCTCGAGCGCCTTGCGGGCCTCGATGTTCTTCAGCTCGGCCTTGGCGTAGCCGCGCTTCATCGCGTCGTTCCCGCCTCCGCGGGCGGGACGCGCGGCGCCCTGACCGGTCGACCGGGCGGCGGGCGACGGGGCGGTCCGGGTCGCGGTCTGGGTCGGCTTCTTCGCGGGTCCCTGCGCGCCCGCGTGACGCTTGCGCTTGCGCTTGCGATCGGCCATCACCCTCCATCATGCCGGGAGGCGGCCGGCGGCGGGGCCGCGCCCCGTCCGCCCGGTCCGCCGCCGTGCCGGCGGGGACCTCGGTGGCCTGCGTCGATCGCGTCGCGCGGCGGCGGCCCCGCCGCGCCGGGCGCGAGCTCAGCGGCGGGCGTCGATGGCGCCGCGCAGCAGGGCCGCGGCGGCGCGCGGGTCGTCCGCGTCGGCGATCGCACGGACGACCGCGACGCGGGGCGCGCCGGCCCGCAGCACCGCCCCGATCGTCGTCGCGTCGATGCCGCCGATCGCGACGAAGGGCAGGTCGCCGGCGGCGGCGTGGCCGATCAGCCCGGTCCCGATCGGCGCGGTGCCCTCCTTGGTGGGGGTCGCGTGGATCGGGCCGACGCCGATGTGGTCGGGCGTCGCGCGCGGGTCGCCGTCCGGGCCCCCGGCGTTCGCCAGGTCGATCTGCTCGGCGCTGTGCGTCGAGAGGCCGACGAGGAGGTCGTCGCCGACGATGGCGCGGGCGTCGGCGACGGCCAGATCGTCCTGGCCGACGTGGACCGCGTCGGCACCGCCCGCCGCGGCCAGGTCGGGGCGGTCGTTCAGCACCAGCAGCGTGCCCGTGATGTCGCAGAGCTGCCGCAGGCCGCGGAGCGCCACGACGATCTCCTCGTCGGTCGCGGTCTTGTCCCGCAGCTGGAGCGCGTCGACCCCGCCGGCGATCGCGTGGGTGGCGACGTCGAGGAGGGTGCGGCCGTTCGGCGCGAGCGGGGCCACCAGGTACAGGTGCACGGCGGCAAAGCGCGCCCGGCGCTCCTCGGGGGTCATGGCGCGGAGTCTGCCACCCCGGCCGCCCGGGGAGACCGGGCGTCGACGGGTGGCCGGTGCGGCTCGGGCGCGCGGGGTGCCGGGCTTCCCGTCCCGCCGGTCGGACGACGCTCAGGCCGGCGGATCGTCCCGTGGGTCGCCGTGCCGGCCGGCCGGGCGGTCCCGTTCGCGGCGCTCGAGCTCCTCCGGGGTCAGGCGTCCGTCGTCCCGGTCCTTCGGGTCGATCCACGGCTCCGGCTCGTCGTGCGGGTTCGCGCCGGGCATCTGGAAGAAGCGGTCGGGCAGCGCCGCCCAGATCCACGCGGTCCAGCCGACGAGGATCACGAACTCGAGCAGCAGCGCGGTGCCGCCGGAGATGTCGATGATGCGGACGGCGAGCTGCGCCAGGAGGACGCCGACGAACAGCCCGAGCCCCGCGATGACGGCGGCGCCGAGGTGCGTCGGCATGCGCGTGGCCCGGCGCTGGGTCACGGGGCGATGGCGGGTCGGGCATCACGCACGGCCGCAGCCTCGCACGGACGGTCCGCGATGTGCGGCGGGTGCCGCGGCGGTCGGGCCGGCCGAGCCGCTCGGGCAACTCCGCCGAGCTACCATCGGGCCGAGCCATCCGTGACGGGAGCCCGACCGGGCTGAGAGGGGGAAGGTCCCCGACCGCCGAGCCGCCCGGTCATGCGGGCGCGCGACACGCCATGCCCGCCCGCCCGTCGACCGACCGCCCCACCGACGTCCTCGTCGTCGGCGCCGGGCTCGCCGGGCTGCCGGTCGCCTGGGAGCTCGCCCGGCGCGGGGCGTCCGTCCGCGTCGTCGACCGCGGGGCCCCCGGGGGCGCGACGAGCCGCGTCGCGGCCGGCATGCTCGCCCCCGTCACCGAGACCGAGCCGGACGATCCGGGGCACCTGGCCGTCGGGCGCGCCGGCCTGGAGCGCTGGCCCGCGTTCGCGGCGGCGCTCCACGCGGCGTCCGGGATCGAGGTGCCCCTGCACGCGGCGGGGACGCTGGCGCTGGCCCGCGACCGCGACGAGGCCGAGGCGCTCGGGCGCTTCGCGGACGTCTGCGCGCGCTTCGCCCTGCCCGTCGAGCGCCTGCTGCCGAGCGCCGTGCGACGCCTGGAGCCCGCGCTGGCCCCGACGCTCCGCGGCGCGCTCGCGATCCCGGGCGACGCCGCCGTCGATCCGCGCGTGGTCGTCCGGGCGCTCACGGGCGCGCTCGCCGGGCACGGCGTCGAGGTCGTGCGGGCGGGCGTCGAGCGGCTGCTGGTCGACGGACGCGGCACCTCCCGCGCGTCCCCGGCCGATGAGCAGCGCGCCGGCGCGCGCCGGGCGCCGCGCGCGACCGGGGTCGCCCTCGACGACGGGCGCGTCCTGCGCGCCGGGGCGGTCGTGCTGGCGACCGGCGCGTGGAGCGTCGACGGCGTCCCCGACACCGCGCGCGTGCCCGTCCGCCCGGTCAAGGGGCAGCTCCTGGTGCTGCGGGACCCGTCCGGGCCCGGGCTGCTCGAGCGCGTCCTGCGGTTCGGGACGGGCTACGTCGTCCCGCGGGGCGACGGCCGCTACGTCCTCGGCGCGACCACCGAGGAGCGCGGGTTCGACCTCGCGACGACGGCGTGGGCGCTGCACGACCTGCTCCGCGACGGGTACGAGCTCGTGCCCGGACTGCTCGACCTGGAGGTCGAGGAGACGCTCGCCGGCCTTCGGCCCACGACGCCCGACGCGCTGCCGGCGATCGGCCCGGCGGCGGGGGTCGACGCGCTCTGGTGGGCGACGGGACACCACCGCAACGGGGTGCTGCTGGCCCCGCTCACCGGGGCGGTGCTGGCGGAGCAGATCGCCGGTGCGGGGTCGTCCGGCGAGCCGATCCTCGACGGGGCCCGGGTCGCGGGCCTGGTCGCGCCCGCGCGGTTCGCCGTCGCACCGGACGATCCGACACCCGCGGTTCCACCTGCACCACCCACCCCACGCCCGACCGTCCCGGAGGACGCCCGTGCCTGAGACCGTCCACGTCAACGGCGAGCCCCGCGAGGCCGCGGGCCGCTCCGTCACCGACCTCGTGGTCTCGATGGGGCTGCCGGCCGACGGCCGCGGCGTCGCGGTCGCGATCGGCGGCGAGGTCGTGGCCCGCGGCACCTGGGCGACCCGGGCGCTGGTCGCGGGCGAGCACGTCGAGGTGCTCGTCGCGATGCAGGGCGGCTGACCGCGGACGCCGGTCAGTTGCAGCCGGGGGCCGGCGTGGCCTCCGCCTCGTAGTAGCCGAAGTACTCGCCGGGCACGCCCTCGACCGGCGGGATGACGAGCCGCTGCGAGATCGTGCCGCCGCACTCGTCGGTCTCGCTGTCGTCGAGGAACCGGAGCCCGTCCACCAACCCGGGGGCGAGCGCCGCGCCCACGTCGCGCAGGCCGTAGATCGCGCCCACGTGGAAGGCCTGCGATCCGTCGGATCGGGCCGGGACCTTGTTCGGGAACGGGACGCGGAGCGCCACGCGACCGCGGGACGTGACCCAGGCGATCGCCTGCCCGTCGGTCCGCAGCGTCAGGACCGTGTCGGCGGCCGCCGGGGTCGTGGGGCTCGTCGCGACGGCGGCCTTCGTCACGGTCAGGACCCGCCGGCCGCTGCTCGTCTCGATGGCACGGACGACGTCGGCCGCGGTCCCGTCCGGCGCCGTGGTCCGTGCCGTCCAGACGAGCAGCCCGTACTGGGCTGCCACCTGCGTCTCGGCGGTCCATGGGCCGAGCACGCGGATGCGCCGGGCCTTCCCGGCCTGGCGGGTGCACGCGCGCAGCTCGTCGCCGACGCGGTAGACCCGGAGCCCGATCGGTGCGTACTTCGACGCGCGGTAGAGCGTCGTCCCGTTCGTCGGGCAGGGCGCGTGGCGCTTCTTGGCCGCGGCCGGGGCGGCCGTCGGGACGGCGAGCGCCGCGGCGGCCACGGCGGCGGCGAGGAACGGGGCGGGCGCCGCGAGCCGGGCGGCGGGACGACGTGGGCGCATCAGGACCTCTCTCGGATGGGGTGGCGCACGGCGGTGCACGGAAGGAGTGGCCGCGAGCGGCCGGCGTCGGCGCAGCGTACGCCGCGCATTCGCGGGACGGAAGGGCGCGCGGTCCCGATGCGGTCCCGTCCCCTGGTACACCTCGGGGATCCCGACATCCAGCGACCTCCCCGACCGGCGCCGGGGTCCCCTGTCGTTCCTCCGCCGACGTGCAGCGCCCGCCGAGTCCGCGGCCCCACCCGAGCTCGGCGTGAACCTCGTGGCGTTCACGCCCGACGACTTCGCGCGCGCCGAGGCGACGGGGGCGATCGACCGGCTCCGCCACGGGCTGCGGGCCGACCGCGCCGTCCTGGTACCGACCTTCTACACCGACGACGCCGCGGGGGAGCGCGTGGTCGCGCACCCGCAGAAGACGTCGACGCTCGCGGCGCTGGAGGACGCCGTGCGGGCGGCGGGCGCCCGTGGGCTCCGGGTCGCGCTGAAGCCGCACGTCGACCGGGTCGACGAGGGCTTCCGGGGGGAGATCGCGCCGTCCGGCGCGGCGCGGGAGCGCTTCTTCGCCGACTACCGGGCCCGCGTCCTGGAGCCCCTCGCCGCCGTCGCGGCGCGGCACCCCGGCGTCGTCGACCGGTTCGTCGTCGCCACCGAGCTCTGCGCCCTGGCCGGGGCCGACCGCGAGTGGCGGGCGTGCGTCGACGTGGTCCGACGCGGCGCGCCCGGGGTCCGGGTCGGCGTGGCGTGCAACTACGACGCGCTCGTCCCCGGCGACCGGCGTCCCGCGCCGACCGGGTGGCTCGACGCGCTGGACTTCGTCGGGGTGGACTGGTTCCCCGGCGAGTCCGACCGGGACCGTCCGCCGGGCCGGCTCGCCCGCGACCTCGACGCGGTCCGTCGCCGCAGCGGGCTGCCGGTCTGCTTCACCGAGCTCGGCAGCCGGGCCGACCTGCCGGGCGGGGACGACGCGCAGCGGGACCGCGTGGCCGCCACGATCGAGGACTTCAGAGGGCGGGTCGACGGGTTCTGGCTCTACAACCGGTTCGCCGACGACCCCGGGTCCGACGTCGAGCGCTACACCCTGGCGCAGCCGCTGATGCTGCACCTGCTCGAGCGGTTCCCGCGCTGATCGCGCGGTGCGCCGGCTCAGTTCTTGTCGCCGAGGTTCTTGTTCAGCCAGTCGCCGATCGACTTCGCGGCGCCCTCGGCCTGCCCGGCGACGTCCTTGAACGCGCCCTGGAACTTCTCGCGGTAGTGGTCGGCGGCGGCCTTCGCCTCCTCGCGGACGTTCGGGTCCTCCTGGCCGCGCTTCGGGTACACGCCGTCGCGGATGCGCTCGTAGTCGCCGCTCTTGACCCAGTCCATCAGCTCGTGCGCGCGCTGCACCGACAGCGGGTGCGTGCCGCCGAGCTGGAGGTTGATCTTCGTCCACGTGCCCGGCAGGCCCCGGCTGCGCTTGCCGAAGTCGTCCGCCTGGGCGAGGAACGCGCCGAGGTCGAGGCGGTCGCTGGCGGTGCCGGCGGCCAGCGACATCAGGGTCTTGCAGACGAGCAGCGGGTCGCGGACGGCGAGCGCCGCGATCCGGTCGCACGTCAGCTCCGCGGCGCGGGACCACTCGAGCAGCGCGTTCTGGATCGCGATGAACGGCAGCGCGGTCGGCAGCGACTTGCTCAGCAGGCCACCGCTCAGGCGCAGGACGATCTGCAGCACCGTGCCGTAGAGGACGTGGTCGCACATCACGTGCGCGGCCTCGTGGGCGAACACGACCCGCTGCTGCTGCGCGTCGAGGCCCTCCACGAGCCGCGAGTGGACGAGCACGAGCGGCTCCTGCGAACCGACCGTCATCGCGTTCGACCTCGGGTGCTCGGCGAGGTACAGCTCGGGCGTGGTCCTCAGGTCGAGCGTCGTGTACGCGCTGCGGTGCCGGTCGTAGACGTCCGGGAGCTGCTGCAGCGACAGCCGCACCGACGACGCGAGGAGCTGCTGGCGGAGCGCCCGCTCGTACCCGAGCTCGATCAGCATCCGGACGATCCTGTTGACCCCGGGGATCGTGGAGAGCGCGGCGGTCGCGGCCTTGTCGGCCGGATGGCGGAGGACGTTCGGATCCAGCTCCTTCAGGACGTAGCCGGGGACCGGGAGGTCGTCGTCGCCGCTCATGCGGCGAGGCTACTGGCCGGTGAGCGCCTGCACGCCACCGCGGGGTGAAGGCGGGCGATTCGGCGGACGACCGGGGAATGCGCAGGTTCCGGTGGATTCCCGGCCGGCCCGCCTGATCGTCGGTGCGCGCCGGCCAGGCGCGGGCGGCCTGCGCCGGAGGGCGGCCGCGAGGCGCGGCCGGCCTGCCTGGAGGGCGCCGGCGACGAACTGGCGCGGTGCCCGTCCTTCAGGCGACCGGCGGGTCCTGGCCGTATCCCGCCGGCAGCACCCGGATCGTGCGCAGCGCCGGGTCGGCCGCGCCGTGGAGCCGGGCGCCCGCCTCGACCAGCCGCCGCAGGTAGCCGACGATCTCCGGCGTGACGCGCTCGCCGGGGAGCAGCGCGGGGATCCCCGGTGGGTAGCCGGCGATCGACTCGCACGAGATCCGGCCCTCGTCGGCCGCGCGGTCGGCGTCGATCGTCTCGCCGGGGCCGAGGAAGGCCTCGCGCGGCGGCAGGACCGCGACGGCGGCGGGGGCCCGCGGTGCGGGGACGGTCGTGCCGTCGCCCGGCCGGCGCAGGCGCCGCGCGATCTCGTCGAGGTCGCCGCCGACGCGGTGCAGCGCGACCGGGTCCTCGCCGATCCCGAGCAGCAGCACGACGACCGCGTGGGTGGCGAGCTCGACGTTGACGTCGTAGCGCTCCCGGAGGGCGTCGGCGACCTCGTAGCCGGTGCGGCCGATCCCGCGGACGTCGACGACGACGCGGAGCGGGTCCCAGCCGCCGACGCCGGGACGGGTGCGGAGCCGGTCGTCGAGGACGTCCAGGCCGGGCGTCCGGCGGATCTTCGCGTGGAGCGTCGCGACGGACGCGATCGTCTCGTGCAGCAGGGCCTCGCCGTGCACCGCGATCTGGCGGCGGGACGCGTCGAGCGAGCCCATCAGCAGCGACGACGGCGACGTCGACCGCAGCAGCCGCAGCGACCGGGCGACCGCCTCGATCGACACGCGCTCGGTGTCGGCGACGTGGAGCATCGCGCTCTGCGTCAGCGACCCCGCGATCTTGTGGGTGCTCGTCAGGACGGCGTCGGCGCCCAGCCGCAGCGCGCTCTCGGGCACCCCGGGGTGGAAGCCGAAGTGCGGCCCCCACGACTGGTCGACGATCAGCGGGACGTCGTGCCGGTGCGCGACCGCGGCCAGCGACGAGATGTCGGCGGCGATGCCGTAGTAGGTGGGGGAGACGACGAAGATCGCGCGGGGTGGGGCGTGCCCGGCGAGCACCGCGCGCAGGGCCTCCGCGTCGACCCCGAGCGCCATGCCGAGGTCGTCGTCGTACTCGGGCGCCACGAACGTCGGGGTCCCGCCCGACAGGACGAGCCCGTCGACGATCGACGCGTGCGAGTTGCGCTGGACCACGACGCGGGCGCCCTGCGGTGCCAGGGCGAGGGTCAGCGCGTGGTTGCCCTGGGTCGCGCCGTTGGTCAGGAAGAACGTCCGCGCCGCGCCGTGCGCCTCGGCGGCCAGCGCCTCCGCCCGCTCGTACGGCGTGGGGGAGGACCCGGCGTCGATCCCGTGGATGTCCTGCGGGATGTCGAGGCCCAGCGCGTTGTCCCCGATCGCGTGCCGCAACCCGGGATCGGCGCTCCGGCCGCCCTTGTGCCCGGGTACGTGGAACCGCGACGCCCCGCGCAGCCCGTAGGCGACGAGCGCGTCGAAGTACGGGGCGGTCGGCTGCGGGTCGGACGGGGCGGGCACGTTCCCACGGACGCTACGGGGACGGGCGGAGCCCGCGAGGTCGACGGACCGCGGTGGATCCGGCGCGGTGGGTCGGCAGAGCGTCGCGGCGAGGCGAGGCGGGACCTCGCGGCCTCCTGGCCTTCCGGAGGGGAGGGCCCCCGGGTCCGGCCGGCGGGGCGCTGCGGCTCGTTGCCGCTGGACGGCAGGAATCCGCGGCACCCGGGTCCGGCCGGCGGGGCGCTGCGGCTCGTTGCCGCTCGACAGCAGGAATCCGCAGCGGCCGCCGTCGATCGCGAAGATCCTCGGCATGCCGACGCTGCCCGACGGTCGAGAGGTCCGTGGTCTGACGATCGACGCGATGGGGTGCCTCGTGACGCTCGAGGATCCGGTCCCCGCGCTCGGCCGGCTGGTCGCGGGGCGGGGCGAGCCGCGCGAGCCGGCAGACCTGAAACGGGCCCTGAAGGCCGAGATCGCGCACTACCGGGCGCACCACGCGCTGGCGCGGGACGCCGACGCGATGCGGGACCTCCAGCGCGAGTGCGCCGCGCTGATCGCCCGCGAGCTGCACCTCGCGGGCTCCGTCGACGAGGCCTTCGTCGACGGGTTCCTGGCCTGCCTCGAGTTCACCGTGCTGCCCGGCGTCGTCCCGGCGCTCGAGCGCGTCCGGGCGGCGGGGGTCCCGATGGTCGTCGTGTCGAACTGGGACTGGGGCCTGCCGGAGCACCTCGAGCGGCTCGGCCTCGCGCCGTACTTCGCGGGCGTCGTCACGTCGGGCCGCGAGGGCGTCGCGAAGCCGGACCCTCGGATCTTCACGCCTGCCCTGCGCCTCCTGGACCTCCCGCCCGACGCCGTGGCCCACCTCGGCGACGAGGACCTCGACCGCGACGGCGCCGCCGCGGCCGACCTCGCGTTCCTCGAGCCGCCCGTCGCGACGCTGCCCGACCGCCTCGGGATCGCGTAGGGCGCCGACGGCCCGCCCGCCGCCCCGGTTGTCGCCCGCTGCCCCGGCTGTCGCCCGCCGCCCCGGCTGTCGCCCGTCGGCCAGGCGTCGCCCGTCGGCCAGGCGTCGTCCGTCGGCCAGGCGTCGTCCGTCGGCCCGGCCCGTCCGCCCTGCGGCACCGGACGCCGGCCGGTCGTCCCGGTCGCTCGCGCCGCCCCCGCCGTACCCTTGGTCGATGGCCGCAGAGCCCACCCCCGCCGCCGTCCCGACGGACCCGCTGACCCCGGCCGCCGACCCGCTCACGATCGCGGACCGGACGTTCTCGTCGCGCCTGCTGCTCGGCACCGGCGGGTTCAGCCGGATGCGGACGCTGGAGCGGGCCGTCGCCGAGTCCGGGACCGAGCTCGTGACGCTCGCGCTGCGCCGGGCGGGGTCGGGCGGCACCGACATCGAGGGGTCGCTCGTGGATGCGCTGACCGCCGCGGGCGTCGCGCTGCTGCCGAACACCGCGGGCTGCTTCACGGCCCGGGACGCGGTGCTGACCGCGAAGCTCGCCCGCGAGGCGTTCGCCACCGACTGGGTCAAGCTCGAGGTGATCGGCGACGACCGCACGCTGCTGCCCGACGCGGTCGAGCTGCTCGCCGCGGCGGAGGAGCTCGTGGCGGACGGGTTCGTCGTCCTGCCGTACACGACCGACGACCCCGTCCTGGCCCGCCGCCTCGAGGACGTCGGGTGCGCCGCGGTCATGCCGCTCGGGTCGCCGATCGGCTCGGGCCTCGGGATCCGCAACCCGCACAACATCGAGCTGATCGTCGAGCGCGCGGGCGTCCCCGTCGTGCTCGACGCGGGGATCGGGACGGCGTCGGAGGCCGCGTTCGCCCTCGAGCTCGGCTGCGACGCGGTGCTGTGCGCGACCGCGATCAGCCGTGCCGAGGACCCCGTCCGGATGGCCCGCGCGATCCGCCTGGCGGTCGAGTCCGGGCGCCTCGCGCGCGGCTCGGGGCGGATCCCGCGGCGCACCCACGCGCTCCCCTCGACCCCGGTCACCGGGACGCCCGACCTGTAGGGCCACCGCCCACCCGTGCCGACCCCCGACGTCCTCCCGCTCGCCGCCGCGACCGTCACCGTCCCGCTCGGGCTCGACCTCGCCGCGGTCGCCGTCGGCGCGGTCTTCGGGGCGCTGGTCGCGGTCCGCCGGGACCTCGACCTGACCGGGACGATCGGGCTGGCCGTGCTCGGCGGCCTGGGCGGCGGCGTGGTCCGCGACCTGCTGCTGAACCAGATGCCGGTCGCGCTGACGAGCGACTCGTACCTGCCGGTTGCCCTCGGCGTCGGCGTCGTGATGCTCGTGCTGCACCCGCACGCGGGACGCCTGGACGACCTGCTCGACCTCTTCGACGCGTTCGCCCTCGGCCTGTTCGCGATCGTCGGCGCGTCGAAGGCCCTGGACGCCGGGCTCGGCCCCGTGTCGTCGGCGGCGGTCGGGGTGGTCGCGGCGACGGCCGGCGGGGTGCTCTGCGACGTCCTCAGCGGGCAGCGGCCGTACATCTTCGGTCCCGGGCCGATCTACGGGCTGGCGGCCGCGGCGGGCAGCGCGACGTACGTGGCGGTCGACCGGCTCGCCGACAGCGTGGCGGCCGGCATCGCCGTCTCGATGGTCGTGACCGTCGGCCTGCGGCTCCTCGCCGTCCACCGCGGCCTGAGCACCCGCACCGCGGCGGAGGTCCGGCTCGGGCGGGGACGCCGGGGTGCGCCGGGGTCGGGTTCTCCGTCGGGGGGCGGCCCGGCGCCGGAGGACGCCCCGCCCGCCGATCACTGACCCCGACGCGCCCCCCCCGGCCGGCGCCTCCCGCCCGCCGGTCGCCGCCCCGGAACACGTCCGGACCGACGCGTCCCGCCCGACCCGCCATGATCCGTCCATGAAGGAGATCGACGGCGAGGCCCTGCAGGGGCGCGTGATCCGCACGCTCGGCAGCCGCGACCGCCAGGCCGTCGCGGCGCTCGTCACCCACGACGTGCACTACGAGGACGCGTTCGCGTCCGCCCCGCTCCTCGGTCCCGAGCGCGTGGCCGACCACCTGGCGCTGATCTGGGCGGCGTTCCCGGACGCGTCCTTCGAGGCCACCGGCCCGGTCCTGCACGACGGCGACCGGATCGTCGCGCTGCCGATGCGCCTGGTCGGCAACCACACCGAGGCGCTCCTGGGCGTCCCGGCGACGAACCGCTTCGTGCACGTCCACGGGATGCTCGTCCTCGAGCTCGACGCGACCGCCCACAAGGTCCACCGGGCCCGGCTGTTCGCCGACCGCTACGCCGCGTCGGTCCAGCTCGGCGTGCTGCCGCAGTCCGGCACCGTCGGCGACCGTGCGGTGCGGGCGATCCAGGGGTTCGGGCTGCTCTGGGGGAAGTGACCCCGGGCCGCGCCGACGTCCTGCGGGCCCGCCTCCGGGTGCCGACGCCGTCGGTCCCGCGGCGCGGACCGGACCGGACCGGACCGGGCCCGGCCCGGACCGGCCTCAGGCCTCGACGACCTTCAGCTTCCCCGTCATCCCCGGGTGCACCGAGCAGTCGTACGAGATCGTCCCGGCCTTCTTCGGCGTGAACGAGAACGAGCCGCCCTCACCGAAGAGCTCGGAGTGGAACGTCGCGCCCTTCAGGGCCCGCACGTCGTGCTGGACGCCCTCGCGGTTCGTCCACACGACCCGCTGACCGACCTTCACCGTCGCGACCTTCGGCTGGAACTCGATGTCCTTCATCGAGATGTCGACGACGGCCTCCTGCGGCTCGTCCGTCGTCGGGACCGGAGCGTTCGCGGTCGTCCCGGGCGCCTGCTCCTCGCCGCCGGTCGCCACCGGGTCGTCGTCGTCCCCGCACCCGGCGACGGTCAGCCCGAGGACCCCGATCGCCGCGATTCCGAGGAACGAGCGGCGGTGGAAGCGGTCCGTCGAAGCGGTCATGCGGGCATCCTAGCCGCGGCGTACGCGGTTCTCAGGTCGGTGGTGGCGCACGAGCGACGACCCGCAGCGACAGCGGCGGGTGGTCGGACAGCAGCCCCCCGTCGGCGAGCGTGCGGTCGGGGAACGACGCCGCGCCCACGGCCTGCGCGCCCCGCGCGGTGAGGTGGTCGACGTCCCGCGACGCCAGGCGCGACCAGCCCGCCGGGAGCGCGCCGTCGAGCTCGCCGGGCCGCAGGTTGAAGTCGCCCCCGAGCAGCACGGGTCGGCCGTCGTCGGGGCCCGTCCACCGGGCGAGGGCGTCGAACGCGACAGGGGCGTCCGCCGGGACGCCAGGCCCGTCCGGTCCGTCGTGGGTCGCGGCCGACGGCCCCTGGGCGTGCAGGTTCCCGACCCAGCAACCGGCGAACGCCCCGGACGACCCCGGGTCGGGGGACGTCGGATCCGCCGGTCGTCCGTCGAGCACCGACGGTCCGCCCGCGTGCCCGGACGCCGGCACCGCCAGCCGCACCGCGTGCACGATGCGCCGCTCGGGCCACGCCCGCAGGCGCCGCGCGGCGTGGGCGTCGATCCGCAGGCCGCCCCGGACGAGGATCGCGTCGGCGCCCCCGCCGTTCGCCTTCAGCAGGTCCGGTCGGCGGGACGCCACGGCACGTCGGGCCGGCAGGAGGGCGTTCCGCGACGTCCGGACGGCCCGATGGTCGGCACCCGCCGCCCGCGCGAGGAGCGGCGGCCACCACGGCGGGACCTCCTGCAGCAGCGCGACGTCCCACGGCCACGCGGCCAGCGTCGTGGCGAACTCGTGCAGCAGCGGTCGGCCGGCGGACGGCACCGCGCGGCCGTGGAAGAGGTTCCAGGTGAGGACGCGCACGTCGGGCATCCTCGCGGACGCCGGGACGCCGGGACGCCGGGACGCCGGGACGCCGGGACGCCGGGACGCCGGGACGCCGCCGGGCCCGAACCCCGGAACGGCCGTTGCAGCCCGCCGCCCGCGACTCCTGTGGCCGCCGGGATCATCTAGCCTCGGCGGGTGACCACCACGCGCCACCTGCTGACCGGGACCGAGCTCTCCCGCGACGACCTGCTGGCGGTCCTGCGACGCGCCCACGAGCTGAAGGCCGCGGGGGTCGGGCCGGGCGCGACCGCGCCGAGCCACCCGGCGAGCCTCGCCGGCCTCTCCGTCGGCCTGATCTTCCAGAAGCCGTCGACGCGCACGCGGATCTCGATGGAGGTCGGGGTCCACGAGCTCGGCGCCCATCCGCTCCTGCTGCGGCCCGACGAGATGCAGCTCTCGCGCGGCGAGTCCGTCAAGGACACCGCCCGGATCCTGTCCCGGCACGTCCACGCCGTCGGCATCCGCACGAACAAGGACAGCCTGCTCGAGGAGCTCGCCGCCGAGGGAACGATCCCCGTCGTCAACCTCCTGACCGACGGCCACCACCCCTGCCAGGTCGTCGCCGACCTCCTGACGCTGCAGGAGGCCTTCCCCGAGCGGCTCTCCGACGACGGCGGGCTCGACGACCTCCACCTCGCGTACGTCGGCGACGGCAACAACGTCGCCCGCTCGATCGCGCTGGTCGGCGCGATCGCGGGGCTGCGGGTCACGGTCGTGGCGCCCGACGGGTACCAGCTCGACCCGGCCGAGACGACGGCGACGCTGAGCGACGACCCGCGGACCGGCGTCGCCGGTGCCGACTGCCTCTACGCCGACGTGTGGGTCTCGATGGGCGACACCGACAGCGACGAGCGCCGCGCGGCGCTGCGGGCCTACGGGCTCGACGACGCGCTGCTCGACGCCGCCGCACCGGGCGCGATCGCGCTGCACTGCCTGCCCGCGCACCCGGGCGAGGAGATCTCCGCGGAGGTCCTCTACGGCGACCGCCAGCGGATCTGGGACCAGGCCGAGAACCGCCGGCACGCCCAGAAGGCCCTGCTCGAGTGGGTGCTCCGGGCCGGGCCGTTCTCCGACGCCGCCTGAGACGTGGGATAGGCTCGCCCCATTCTCTGGATCACGGACGTGGTGACGCGATGAACGACGGCCCCCCGAAGGACCCCACGGCCGGCGGCTCCACGTCCGGGCCGGGCGACGTCGACCCGGACGTCCGCGACGACCCCTTCCTCGCCCAGCTCGCGAACCTCCGCCGGTCCCTCGCCCAGAGCGTCATCGAGACGGGCGAGCGCGTGCAGGAGACGATCGAGGACGCCGTCCGTCGCGGGCGCATGACCCGCCGCGACGCCCACGAGCTCGCCGCGGCGATCGTCGCCGCCAGCAAGCGGCAGAGCGACGAGATCCGTCAGGAGCTCGAGGCCCTGCTCGAACGCGGCCGCCGTCTCGGGCGCCGGGTCGACGAGGACATCGCCGTCACCGAGCCCGTCGTGATCCCGATCGAGCGCGGGACCGACGCGCCGCGCACGCTCCCGATCGAGCGCTACGACGAGCTGACCGCCGTCCTCGTCCGCAAGAGCCTGAAGGACCTGTCGCCCGACCAGCTCCGCGAGGTCCGGGAGCACGAGGCGTCGCACGCGAAGCGCAAGACGGTGCTCGACGCCGTCGACCGGCTGCTGAAGTAGCGCCGGTCGTCCGCGTCGCCGCGGGCCTCGGGAGGACGACGTCCGTCGCCCCCGGCCGATGACTCCTGGCCCGCAACGCGGTCCGTGCTCGTACCGGGGCGCCGAGCGCCGGGTCCACGCGCGCGCCGCCGTGGAACCGGACCGTCGAGGCGCCCGACGAACGCGCCAGAGAGGAACGTCCCGATGAGCACGCCGAAGCCGGACATCGTCACCCCCGAGGAGTGGGCCGCCGCCCGCTCGGAGCTCCTGGTCGAGGAGAAGGCCCACACCCGCGCGGGCGACGCCCTCGCCGCGAAGCGCCGGCGGATGCCGATGACGCCGGTCGATCCCGGATACCGCTTCGAGGGCCCCGAGGGGCGGGTCGGTCTGCTGGACCTCTTCCGCGGCCGGCGCCAGCTCGTCGTCTACCGGTTCTTCATGGACCCCGGCCAGGAGATGGGCGACTACCCCGAGCGCGGCTGCCCCGGGTGCTCCATGTACGCCGACCAGCTCGGCAACACGGTCCACCTGCAGGCGCGCGACGCGCGGTTCGTCGCGGTCTCGCGCGGCCCGCAGGAGGTCCTCCACGCCTACCGCGAGAAGATGGGCTGGCGCTTCCCCTGGTACACGCTGCTCGACGACTTCGACGCGCACCACGACGTCGGCGAGTGGCACGGGACCAACGTCTTCCTCCGCGACGGCGACGACGTCTACCGCCCGTACTTCGTCGACGCCCGCGGCGACGAGAAGTTCGGGTCCGTGTGGAGCTTCCTCGACCACGCGCCGGACGGGCGCCAGGAGGAGTGGGAGGACTCGCCCGACGGCTGGCCCCAGACGCCGGCGTACTCGTGGTGGGGGTACGCCGACCAGTACGAGGACATCGCCTGACCCGCCGCGCCCGGAGCACCGGGCCTCGCGGGGCTCCGGACACCACGGTGTCCGGAGCCCCACGCCCGCGAGTCCCTCAACACGCGGGGGCGGCCGGTTCCCTCGTCGCCGCCCGGCCCTCACACCGGGGGTGGCGACGTGTCGTGATCGCGGAGAAGCGCGGGTCGCCCGTCGGCACCGTGCCCAGCGACCCCGTCACACCGCCCGACCTTCCGGTCGTGCGGCCTCATGGCGACGGGGGAGCACCGGGCTCATGCTCCGGGGCGGTCTCAGGGGAAGAGTTCGGTTACCCGAACTTCTCCGACCACGGGAGGAACATAGCGCACGATCGCGCCGAATGCCAACGAGGTCGGTCGGGATTGGTTCGGGTCGCCTTCGTCGGTCCGGTGAACGCCCCGCGGAAGGCCGGTCGCGGCGGTTCGTGCGACTCTTCTCCGATGGCCGAAGACCCCGCGCAGAACGACCCCGCGATCGCGGCGGACCCCTCGGCCGACGCCCCGGCGGCCACCGCCGGCGCCGCGTCGCCCGAGACCGGCACGGTCGCCGACACGGCCACGTCGCCCGTCCCCGCGGAGGACGGCCCGCCGGCCGATCCGCGGGAGCAGCCGCAGAACGCCGCGCCCGCCAAGCGGCAGCGCCCGCCGCGCCCGCACCGCGGCGAGCAGGTGGAGCTCCGCGTCGAGACCCTCGCGCACGGCGGCAACGGCATCGCCCGCACCGAGGGCGGCTGGGTCGTCTTCGTCCGCGGCGGCATCCCCGGCGACCTCGTCCGCGGCACGATCACGAAGCGCAAGAAGGACTACGGCGAGTGCGTGATCGACGAGGTCCTCGAGCCCTCGCCGGAGCGCATCGCCGCCGTCGCCCCGCACCCGGGCGCGCCGTGGCAGGTCCTGCCGTACGAGCGGCAGCTCGAGATCAAGGCCGGCCAGGTCGAGGACGCCATGCGCCGGTTGGGCGGGCACACCGACGTCGAGATCGAGCCGATCGTCCCCGCCGAGGACCAGTGGCGCTACCGCAACAAGCTCGAGTACTCGTTCGGCGAGGACGGCGACGGCACGCTGAAGCTGGGCTTCCACGCGGCCGGCTCCTGGCAGGACATCGTCCACATCGAGGACTGCCTGCTGGCCACCGAGGTCGGCAACGAGGTCCGCAACCTCGTCTACGCCTGGTGCGTCGAGGAGGGCCTGAACGCCTACGACCGCAAGCTCCACCAGGGGCTCCTGCGCAACCTCGTCGTCCGCGAGGGCTTCCGCACGGACGAGATCCAGGTCCGGATCGTCACCTCCGTCGGCGAGTTCGACGTCCACGGGCTCGCCGCGCACCTCGAGGAGCACCTCAGCCGCCCGGTGACCGGCGTGCTGTGGACCCAGATGAGCCAGGTCGGCGAGACGACCTACGGCGGCGAGACCGAGCTGATCGCCGGCGGCGCGTACCTCCACGAGGAGATCTCGGGCCTGCGCCTGCGGATCTCCCCCGAGGGCTTCTTCCAGACGAACACCGTGATGGCCGAGCGGCTCTACGGCCTCGCCGCCGAGTTCGCGGGCCTCGAGGGCTGGGAGCGCCTGTTCGACCTCTACTGCGGCTCCGGGTCGCTCGGCCTGACGATGGCGTCGCGCGCCGGCGAGGTGATCGGGGTCGAGATCGTCGAGGAGTCGATCGCGGACGCCGCGACCAACGCGCACCTCAACGACATCCGCAACGCGAAGTTCCTGGCCTCCGACGCCCGCACCGGCCTGCCGGACGCGATCGAGCTCGCCGGCCGCCCGGACGTCCTGATCGTCGACCCGCCGCGCGCCGGCCTCGGTCCGCGCGTCTGCAAGCGGATCGTCGAGGCCCAGCCCAAGCGGATCGTCTACGTCTCCTGCAACCCGACGACGCTCGCGCCCGACGCGCAGCGGATCGTCGAGGGCGGCTACGTCCTGCGGAAGGTCCGACCGGTCGACATGTTCCCGCAGACGCCCCACGTGGAGTGCGTCGCGGTGCTCGACCGCGTCGCCTGAGGGGAGACCGTGCGGGCCCCGCCCGGTGCGTCTCGGGTTCGGGCCGCACCGGACTGCGGCGGGGCACCGGGCACCCGCGGGGCGTGCGGGCCCCGCCCGGTGGTCGCACTATTTCGGCTGTTCGGTCTCCAGCGCGGTGGCGTCGGCGCCGCTCGCGCTCGCGAGCGTCTGGTTGAAGCGGTCGATCAGCTCGGCGAGCTGGGCGATGTCGTCCTCGTCCCAGTCCTCCAGGCGCCCCTTCAGGAACGTGATGCGCGCCTGGCGGACGTGCTCGCGCTCCTGGCGGCCGGCGTCGGTGATCGACACGATCGTCGCCCGGCGGTCCTCGGTGCTGCGGGTGCGCTCGACGAAGCCGCGGCGCTCGAGCGGGGCGATCTGCCGCGTCACCGTCGAGGCGTCGAGGTCGAAGGCGAGCGCGAGCTGGCTCATCGTCTGCTCGCCGCGGGACTCCAGCAGCGCCAGCAGCAGGTAGCCCGAGCGGTCCAGCGGTGACCGGGCGACGTCGAGCGACGCGACCCGCACGCGCTCCGATCGTCGCGCCAGGATCGCGAGCTCCAGCTGGAGATGGTCGATCGGGTCGTGCGCGCGCTTCCGGGCCATCGGTCGCGAAGCGTAGCGGAGTTGCAGGGTGCAAGGACAGCGAACCGAGCGGCAGCGCGCCACGACCGGGGGCCGGCGTGTACGGCGCACCCCGGGACTCACGGGGCGCGGCACGCCACGCCCGTACGGCGGCCGGGGCGGGCGGGGCCGGGGCGGGC
>NZ_KI912613.1:2005222-2053749 GCF_000519325.1 Patulibacter minatonensis DSM 18081
GGGGAGCGGTCGGGTCGGGCGGGCGGGCGGCGAGCGGCCGGCCGGGCGAGCAACCGGGGCGGGCGACACGTCGGCCGGGTCGGGTCCGGCCCGAGCGGAAGACGGAGACCGTGCTCCGCGCCGTCAGGGCGCGGGGCGGCGTTCGTCACCGTCGTCCCGGCGCCGACGGCCGTCGCCCGGCCGACCAGGGCCGTGGACCGGTGTTCGCGCCCGATCGCGGAGGGCGCGAGGCCACTTCTGGTCGGTCGCCGACCACCAGTGACCTCCGACCCAGGCCCGGGGACCCGGACCTCCGCCCCGGACGGCACGGGGTCGTTCCTGGTCGGATACCGACCGTCGGTGACCTTCGACCCCGGCGGCGGAGGACGCGGGGTCGTTCCTGGTCGGATACCGACCATCGGTGACCTTCGACCCCGGCGGCGGAGGACACGGGGTCGTTCCTGGTCGGATACCGACCATCGGTGACCTTCGACCCCGGCGGCGGAGGACACGGGGTCGTTCCTGGTCGGATACCGACCATCGGTGACCTTCGACCCCGGCTTCAGGACCAGGTCCTCCGTTCTCGGATCGTGCGGGGTCGCCTCTGGTCGCATATCGACCATCGATGACCCCCGACCCGACCCCGGATGGCCGGTGGCGTCGCCCTCTCGCGCCCGTCCGCCCGGGTAGCGTGGGGTCATGCGCGCCGCAACCGTCCGCGACGGCGAGATCGTCGTCGCCGAGCACCCCGATCCCGAGCCCGGAGTGGGGGAGGTGCTCGTCCGGGTCCACGCCGCCGGGCTGAACGGCGCCGACATGCTCCAGAAGGCCGGGAAGTACCCCGCCCCGCCCGGGCACCCGCAGGACATCCCGGGTCTCGAGTTCGCCGGCGAGGTCGTCGGCCTCGGGCCCGCGGCGGAGCGCTTCGCGGTCGGCGACCGCGTCTGCGGGATCACCGGTGGCGGCGGCCAGGGCGAGCTCCTGAGCGTCCACGAGCGCCAGATCTCGCCGACGCCCCACGGCCTGTCCTGGGCGCAGGCCGGGGGCTTCCCCGAGGTCTTCACGACCGCGCACGACGCGATCGTCGCCCAGGGCGGGCTCCGTCCCGGCGAGCGGCTCCTCGTCCACGGCGCCGCCGGCGGGGTCGGGACCGCGGCCGTGCAGCTCGGGCACGCGATCGGCGCGCACGTCACCGCGTCGGTCCGCAACCCGGAGCTCCACAACGCGGTCGCCGCGCTGGGGGCCCACGAGGTCGTCTTCCCCGACGCCCTCGCCGATCGCGACCTCTCCGTCGATCCGTTCGACGTCGTCCTCGAGCTCGTCGGTGCGCCGAACCTCGACGTGAACCTCCGCCGCCTCGCGACCGGGGGCCGGATCGTGGTGATCGGCGTCGGCGCCGGACCGAAGGGCGAGATCAACCTCTTCCAGCTGATGGCCGCCCGCGGCCGGATCATGGGCTCGACGCTCCGCGCCCGGCCGCTCGAGGAGAAGGCCGCCGCCGCCCGTCGCATCGAGCGCGAGGTCCTGCCGCTCGTCGCCCGCGGCGCGATCACCGTCCCCGTCGCGGCGACCTACCCGCTCGACGACGCCGCGCAAGCGTACGAGCACTTCGCCGGCGGCGGCAAGCTCGGAAAGATCGTCCTGACGATGTGACGTCGCACGCCGTCCTGTGGTGATCGCGCGACGCCGTCCGGCGTCGGGGCGTGGTCCCGGAGGGGAGCGAGTCCCGGTTCCGCGTCGACCCGATCGCGGCCTACCGGTGGATCGTGACGTCGGCGACCCGGCCCGGTTCCGCGTCGGCCCGGGCGAGCACGTCCCCGCGCGGGGACCAGATCGTGGACGTCCCCGCGGTGGCGTCGTACCCCTCGGCCGTCGCCCCGGCGAAGCTCGCGAAGGCGACGTGCGCCCCGGTCGCCAGCGCGATGCGCCGCCCGCGGGCGTCCTGCTCCTCCAGGTCTTCGGGGGCGTGCACCAGGCCTGCCGCGTAGAGGTCGATGCTCGCGGCGGCCATGCCGTCGACATGCCGCTTGACCCCCGTGTCCCTGCAGATGCCGAGGCCGACACGCCAGCCGTCGACGTCGACGATCCCGGGCTCGTCGCCCGCCGCGTAGTGCGGGCGCTCGGCGTCGCCGAGCCACGCCTTCCGATACCCGACGTCGGCGCCCGAGCCGTCGACCACGAACGTCGCGATGGCCGGGAGCCCACCCGATCCGGTCGCCGGCGCTCCGACGAGCGCGACCGTCCCGTGCGCGGCACAGGCGTCGACGATCGGGGTCCACGCCCCGTCGTCGGTCCCGAGAGCACCCGCGGCGAAGGAGTATCCGGTCAACGACAGCTCCGGGAAGACGACCAGGCGGGCCCGTGCTCGACGGATGAGGTCGGCGTGCGCCCGCGCGTTGTCGGCGAGGCGGCCGGTCGCCGTCCGTGGTTGGGCGACCGCGAGGTGGAGCCGTGGGGCCACGGCCCCACCGTAGCGCTCGACGGCGCCGGCCTCGTCGGGTGCGGGCCCGCCGCGGGCGCCTCGGACGGGGCGCAACGGACGTCGGCGGGCCCCGGCGCACCGGCGTGGGGGCCGGCCCGCTCGGGTGTCGCGGGTCAGCCGGACGTGGCCCGGTGCTCGGCGATCTCGTCCGCGATGCGGCGGGCGATCGCGCGGGTCGCCTCGAGGACGTCGGTCAGCCCCGCGGCGTCGCGGCGGTAGTCGTCGACGTTGACGAGCAGCGCGCCCGCGTGCAGCTCGAACCCGATCGGCTGCGGGTGGTCGATCAGCTCGACGAGGAACGACGGGGAGAACAGCTCGCGGAGCCGAACCTCGTCGACGCCGTCCTGCACGAACAGCTTGAAGCGGTCGTCGAACTCGGCGGACTCCAGCTTCTTGCGGTCCACCCGCCACGGCAACCGCCCGCGGCTCTCGCCGCCGACCATGCCCATGAAGCTGCCTTTGCGCAGGAGGTAGACGCCGCTGATCCACGACGGGGCGCCGTCCTGCTCGAGGTCCACCAAGCAGACCGTGTGGGGGTACCTCGTCCACGACGTGTTGCCCTTGCTGTCCCGGTGGCGCTCCTCGTACGTGTAGTGCCCGAGGCCCACGGGGTGGCCGTCGAGCGTGCCCTCGAGCCAGCGGTCGACGTTGCGCCGGTCGCCGGCGGCCAGGAGCGGCGTGAGCTCGGGCAGGTCGTCGCGGTCGGATACCTGCAGGCCGGTCGCCGTCGCGAGGCCCGCCCAGAAGTCGGACGCCGCGCGGCCGTCGGCGACGGCGAACGCGATGCCGAGCACGAGGAGCAGCCCGACGGCGGCGCCGCCGAAGAACGCCGCGACGGCCGGGCCGGCGCCGCTGCCGGCGCCGACGACCGCACCGACGGCGCCGAGCGCCAGCGCCGTCCCGGCGACGCCGACCCGCCAGCTCGTCGTCCGGAGGATCGTCGTCAGGTGGGCGCCGCGGGTGGCGTCCTCGTCGGCCGGTGCCCCGCGCATCGGCTAGAAGGAGACCTGCGGCGTGGCCCGCTCGGTCTCCGGGTCGGCGAGCTCGAAGAGCGGCTTGGCCGGGAACGGCCCGCGCGCGGCGACGATCGAGTTCGGGAAGATCTGGCGCTTCGTGTCGTAGTGCTGCACGTTGCCGTTGTAGAGCCGCCGCGACGCCTGGATCTCGTCCTCGAGCTGCGTCAGCTGGACCTGCAGCTGCTGGAAGTTCTCGGTCGCCCGCAGCTCCGGGTAGCCCTCGGCGACGGCGCGGACGTCGACCAGCCGGGAGCTCAGCTCGTTCTCCGCCGCGGCGGTCTGGACCGGGCCCTGGGCCGCGATCGCCTTCGCCCGCGCGTCGGTGACGGCCTGGAACGTCGCCTGCTCGTGCGCGGCGTAGCCCTTGACCGCGGCGACGAGGTTCGGCACGAGGTCGTGCCGCCGCTTGAGCTGCACGTCGATGCCGCTCCACGCCTCGTCGACGCGGTTGCGGGCGCCGATCAGCCCGTTGTAGACGAGCGCCCAGGCGAGCCCCACCAGGACGAGGACGACCACCACGACGATCACGACCACCATGCCGCGGAATGGTGGCAGACCCCGTGGACGCCGTCAGCCGCGCTCGATGCCGCCGGCCCGCAGCCAGGTGGGCAGACGGTCGGAGCTGGCGACGAGGAACCCACCCGCCACGAATGCGGTGAAGGGCATCGCCCGCTCGGTCCGCCACTCGAGGAGGTAGGCGAGGATCAGGCCGACGGTCATCCCGACGGCCGTGCCCGCCGGGCGCAGGCGCTCCCGCACCGCGTAGCCCTGGAGCGCGGCGAGGAAGAGCACGGTCGCGACGGAGATCTCGGCCGCGCCGGTCTGGGCGCTCCACGACGGGAGCTCGAGCACCAGCGGGTCGCCGCCGGAGACCGGCATCGGCCACGTCTTCACGGCGTCGCCCGAGAGCGTGGTGAAGAGGTCGACCGCCCCGATCACCAGCGGCAGGCCGATGACGAACGCCCCCAGGTCGAAGACCCGCGCGAACAGCAGGCCGAGGGCGATCGCGAGCAGCGCCTCGGGCAGCGTGCCGCCCCCGTGCGCGTCGACCGCGGCGGTGGCCGCCGTGGCGACGAGCCCGACCCCGGCCAGCCCGGCGAGCGCCGCGGGGATCCTCGTCAACGGCGCGAGCAGGTACGTGAGGGCGCCGAGCAGCGCCATCGGCGGCACGGCCGCGACGAGCGCCGCCCGCTGGGGCGGCTGGAGCTCCGGGAACGCGGGCGCCAGCAGCAGCAGGGCCGCCAGCGCGCCGAGGACCGCTAGTACGGGGGCAGCGCGTCGTGCCACCGACCGAGCTCCCGGAAGGCGGTCCAGAACGCCTGCTTGGCCCCGAGCTCGTCGAGCGCGTCGTCGAGGGCGGGGGTCACGAGGACCTGGCAGGCGGGTGTGAAGCGCTGGATCGTGCCGGGCTCGTCGCGGACCGGCGCCGCGAGCGGCACGTCGAGGCCGTTCAGGACCTCGAGCGCGTCGCCGCCGAGCACGACGATCATCCGCGGCTGCACGATCGCGATCTCGTCGGCGAGGACGTCCGCGGCGACCGCCGGCAGCACCCCGGCCGGGTCGCCGTCGGGCGACGACCACTTGTCGCACAGCGTGCCGTAGACGGTGGTCGGGTCGACGCCGAGGCGGCCGAAGCTCTTCAGGAGCGCCGAGCCGGTGCGACCGTAGAACGCGACGCCCTCCTCGACCTCCTCGCGGGAGGCGTGGTGCTTCAGCAGCAGCACGTCGGCCTGTGGATGACCGGCGCCTACGACCGCCACCGACCCCTCGTCGGGACGCGCGTCCTGCACGTCGTGGTTGAGAGCGTTGATCTCACGGATCGCACGCTCGAGGTACTTCTCGTGGATCTCGTCGTCGGTCACGGGCATCGCGGTCCTGTTTGCCCCCGGCGTCCCGGCGTCCTCGCGGTTGCAGCCGTCGTTGCCGGATGCAGCAAGTCGTGCTGCACGCGCGGCGGGGCAGGAGTTGCGGCGCGCGCGGCGGTCGGACCCGGCGGCCGGGGCCACGGACCGCGGGGGTCCGTCGTCCCCGGCGTGCCCGTCCGACCGGGCGGGCTAGGAGGCCGCACCCTCGGGGACGGGGCGCGGACCGAACTGCCACGCGTGCGGCCGGAGCTGCCCGAGACGCCGGGCGACGAGGGCCGAGATCCCGACCGCGAGCGCCCCGAAGATGCCGTCGAGGAAGAAGTGGTTGCCCGTCGCCATCACCACGAAGAACACGGCGAGCGGGTAGAGCCCCCAGAAGACGCGGGTGACCTTGTGCGTCGACAGCCGCGCGAGCGGGATGCCGATCATCAGCGAGAAGCCGACGTGCATGGACGGGACCGCCGCGTACGGGTTGAAGAGCTTCGCCGCGGCGCTGTTCTGGTCCGCGAGGTCGACCTTCGTCATCTCCGCGACCGCGTCGTGGATGCCGAGTCCGGGGACCAGGCGGGGCGGGGCCGTCGGCATCAGCACGTAGCCGACGAGGGCGAGCGTCCACGCGCCGATGAACATGTTGCGCACGAAGCCGAAGGCCTGGTTGTGCCGCATGTAGATGTAGATCATCGCCCCGAACGTGACCGTGAACTGGGCGTTCATGTACATCAGCGCCGAGGCGTCGGAGAGCCCCGGCACGCTGCGGGCGAACGACTGGATGCCGTTCTCCATGTCGAGGTGCAGGAAGCGCTCCGTGGAGACGATCCAGTCGGCGTTCGCGAACGCCTGGCTGGCCCCGAGCTGGTCGTTGATCAGGCCGCGGGTGTTCTGGTACAGCTTGTACGCGATCACCACGACGACGAGCTGCAGCACCGCGTCGATGGCGCCGTTGGGCAGGAACCGGCGGGGCTTCGTGACCTGCTCCACCACCAGGTGCTGGACGGAGCGGCGGGTGCGGGGCAGGGCGTCTGGCATCACGGGGACGGCCGGTGACGGAGACCACCGGCGTGCCGAGGGCTACGCGGGGCAGTCGGCTGGCGCGGCCGTGCGCCAGGGCGTCGAGATGGTGACGCCGACGTGAACCGTACCGCGTGCGGGGGCTCGCACGTGCGTCCAATCTCCTGGACTCCGTCGCAGGCAGGCGTTCCCGCTGCTCACGTGGAGGTACGGACTCCACCGGATCCGCAGGTCGACGACCCCCGCGCGGGGGACCTCGAGCACGAACGAGTCGGGGCCCTCGGCGGTCACCCGCGGTCGCGGGCCGCCGCCCTCGTCCGCCCACGACGCCAGCGGGCGACCGTCCACGACCCGCCAGAGCGTCCAGTGCGCATCGGCCCAGACCCGTCGCAGCCCGGGGACCCGACCGGACCGCAGGAGCGCCCGCTCGGCCTTGGACCGCACGTCGGCGGGGGCGTCCGGCAACGCCACCCAGGTGACCGCGTTGTCCTCGAGCCAGGCCCGGTAGACGCGGGGGTCGAGCGACCCGTCCCGGTAGAAGAGCGCGTTGCGCTCCCCGTCGAGCTGGCGGATCCAGCCGCGCGCGAGCGGGACGTCGGGCGCCAGCCACCGCGCCTCGCCGCGGCGCGCGGTCGGCGGGACCTCGACGCGGGCGGGCTCGGCGCGCAGGCGCGGCAGGAGCTCCGCCCGCAGCGGCGCGTAGAACGACCGGGCGGTCGTGTCGTCGTCGGCGGCCCGCAGGGTCTGCTGGACCGGCGAGTAGAGCTGCCAGACGAGCAGGAGCCCGAGGGCGGCGATCAAGGCCGCGCGGCGGCGACCGGACGTGGCGGCGCGCGTGCTCCCCGGCGGCCCGTCGGGACTCGAGGTCCGCTCCGGCGGGCCGCCGTCGCTCCCGGGCGCAGGGGCGCCACGGCGCCGCCCCACCACGACCGCGACGAGCACCGGGCCGGCCAGCAACGTCCCCAGGCGCGGCGCGTTGCTGCCCATCGGGGTCGTGAGCACCGCGGACAGCGCGATCGCGACGAGGTAGAGCACCGTGCCGATCCGCAGCGCCCGCTCCTCGCCCGGCAGGACGGCGGCCGCCGCCGCGAGCGCGCCGATCGCGAGCAGGGCCTCCCAGGCCGCGAACGGCTGGCTGCCGCCGTTCGGGAAGGCGACGGTGAGGAGGACCGCGACGGCGACCGGGACGACGGTGACGGCGGCGGGCAGCCCCCGCACGGTCCGGCGGTGCAGGCACCAGACGACGCCGGCGAGGGCCAGGAAGAGCGCGGCGACGGGGCTGGCCAGCGGCGTGAGCGCCGCGGCGAGGAGCGCCGCCGCGACGCGGATCCGGGACACGGGCGGGGGCTCCGGGGAAGGGCGGTCCGCGGCGACCGCCAGCGGCCCGGGATCGCCGGCGTCCCGGGCCGGGGCGGCGAGCCACAGCGCGAGCAGGCCGAACGCGACGCCGAGCTGGAAGGTCAGGCGGCCCGTCGTGAGCATGGCGGCGCCGCCGACGGCGAACCACCACGCGCCGGCCTCCGCGCCCGGGCCCGGGCGCTGCGCGCGGACGAGCCCGGTGAACGCCCAGGTGCTGGCCGTCGCCGCGACGCCGCCGGCCGCCGCGGTCCCGACGAGCGCGCCGAGCGCCGGGAACAGCACGCTGTAGCTCGGCAGGTGGTGGCCGCCGAACCAGCCGGCGTCCCAGAGCCAGACGCCGCGCTCCGCCAGCGTCGTCCGGTACGCCTGCGCGGCGAAGTCCCCGGTCGCGGGCGTCCAGAGGACGTAGACGAGCGCCAGGAGCGCGGTCAGCGCCCAGGGCGGGGGAAGGCGTCGCCGCACGCCGGGAGGATACGGCCGGGGAGGCCGGAGGCCGTCCGCCGGCACGCGGGTCGGCACGTTCGCCACCCCTGCGGTGGCAGACGTGCCGACCCTCGTCCCGGCGGGACCCGCGTCCTACGGGCAGGTGTAGGGGGTGGCGCGGCTGCCCGCGATCCTGGCCTCCAGGGCGTCGGGGCCGCCGATCTTCCACGTGACCGCCGTCAGGTACTGGTACTCGCAGTCGTCGGCGTCGCCGTGGTCGCCCGGCACCGGCGCGATCTTCAGGCTCGAGCGCAGGCTCCCCCGGGCGGCGGCGTCGGCCTCGTAGCTGCCCGCCACGGCCAGGCCGCCGTCGCTGAAGAGCGGGGCGGCGGCGCCCTCCTCGACCAGCTCGATCGTGTCCGGGGTCTTCGCGCCGACGACGACGGTCGACCCGTTCGCGACCCACGCGACCATCAGGCCGGAGCCGACGCGCAGCTGGTCGACGGAGCCCTCCTCGCGGGGGTCGCCCTCGGCGCGCGCCGGCACGGGCTGGACGCCCGACAGCCACGGCTTGCCGTTCGCCAGGTCGTACGCCCAGACCCGCGTGACCGTCTTGCCCTTGCGCTTGACCTTCGCCGTCCAGCCGACCGTGTCGAAGTCCAGTCGGACGAGGCTCGCCTTGCGGGTCGTCAGGAGCCGCGTCTTCGGCGCGATGCCCGACGTCGTCGTGCAGCCGTAGGTCTTCCCGCCGCTGCGCCAGACGCGGGCGATCGGCACGGGCGTCGGGTCGGAGCTCAGCGAGACGGCGAGCGTCTTGCCGGAGGTCGGGCAGTTCCCGGCGGCGGAGGCACCGGACGGGACGGCGGCGACGGCCGCGACCGCGAGGGCCGGGACGGCCAGGCGGCGCAGGAGGGTGGAGGGGGCTGGACGGGTCACGGATGCCTCGGGATCGGAGTGGGGTGGCGGGTGCAAGGTACGCGCCTCCCCGTCCCCCGGCGGTCCCGGATCCGTCCCCGACCCTCAGCCGCGCGTCGCCCGGCGCACGCGACGCTCGCGCACGAGCCGGCGCGCCGGGGCGGGCGTCGCGACGGTCTCCAGGAACTTCAGCGCCTGGACGTAGACGAGCGTGCCGGACTTCGTGCGGATCTCGGCGTCGGCCAGCGACGCGAGGAACTCCTCCGGGCCGTCGAAGTCGCGCATGCGGATCCGGACGGAGCCGAGGCCCTGGGCGACGTGGCTGTCGGACCCCGCGCCGGCGACCATCCGGTACTTGGCGGCGAACCGGGCGGCCTCCTCGTTGAACGACGAGATCGCGACCCGCGGGTTGAAGATCTCGATCGCGTCGACGTCCTCGACGACCTCGAGCAGGTGCTCGTAGTCGGGGACCGAGTGCATGCGGTCGAACGGGTGCGGCACGTAGACCAGGCCGCCCTGCCGGCGGATCTCGACGATCGCCTCCTGCAGCGTCACGCCCTTCGGGATCTTCTCGGAGATGAACAGGCCGATGACCTCGCCCTGGTCGGCGGTCATGACCTCCTCGCCGATGATGATCTTGACCCCGTACTCCGTGGCCTTCAGCGCGGCCTCGTGCGCGCCGGAGACCTCGTTGTGGTCGGTGACCGCGATCGCGCCGAGACCCTGCTTGCGGGCCGCGTCGAGCAGCACCTCGACCGGCGTGGCGCAGTCACCCGAGTGGTCGGTGTGCATGTGCAGGTCCACGTCGATCAGCGGGCGCTCGCGCAGGCGGGCCCGGACCTTCGGGTCGAAGCGCGCGGGATCGTGGCGCCGCGCGAGCAGCGCGTCGTAGCGGTCGACGACCCACGCGGTGTAGGCGTCCCAGTCGGGCTCGGTCAGGGGCTCCTGGGTCTGGGCGTCCCGGAAGCGCTGCAGCGCGGCCGGGTCCGCGACCAGGCGCTGGAGCTGCTGGACCAGCACCTCGACGTCGCCGGGCTCGAAGAGCGGTCCGCGGCGGCCGTCGTCGAGCAGCTCGTCGTGGACGTCGATCCGGCTGGCGACCGGGACCGCGCCGGCCTGGAGGGCCTCGACGACGACGTGGGGCGCCGGCCGGGTGCCCGAGGAGGCGAGGACGACGACGTCCGTGTCGGACGGGAGGCTCCGCGCGGGAGCGAAGACCACGCGCTCGCGGAGCGCCGCGGGGAGGTTCCCGGCCCCGAGCGGCACGGCGTCCCCGTCGGCGACCACGACGGTCGCGCGCCACGGCAGCGCGGCGTCGAGGCGCCGCAGGGCGCGCAGCGCGGTGCGGCGGGCGCTGCGCTCCTCGTCGAGCGGCAGGACGATGTGGACCGGGAGCCGGTCGTCGCCCGTGGTCGGGCTCGCGGGTGCGGTCGGGTCGGACGTCCCCCCGGCGGACGCGCCGGGTGCGGGCGCACCGTCGATGCTCTCGAGCCCGAGCCCCGCGGTCGGCGCCGGCGGGACGCGCGGCGCGTACCCGCGTCCGATCGGGAACGAGCGGGCGACGAGCGCCGCCGTGGCCGCGCTGGTGGCGAGGCGGTCGTCGAGCCGGCCGAGCAGCCGGCCCGAGCGCTTGCGGAGGATGTCGGAGCCGCTGCCCCTGCCGTCGGAGGCGCCCGCGCCCATGCCCGCGATGAAGCGCTCGGCGGGCAGGTGGAACGTGCCGACGTTCAGGGCGCGGCTGTGGCGGAGCGCCGCGCTGCAGACCGACGGGCCGAACGGCTCGTGCACGTGGACGAGGTCGACGGGCATGCCCGCCAGCGCGTCGTCGACGGTGCGGGCGGCGTCGACGGCCAGCGCCGGGGCGCGGTCGACGCCCGGGATCGCCGGGAACGCCTCGCCGACGGCGAGCACCACCGGGTCGCCGCCGGGCTCCGGGAGGACGGCGGCGGGGTCGGCCTTCAGGAGCCGCCGGGACTCCGCGACCCGGGCGTGGTCGCGCGACGCCGCGAGCACCACGACGCGGTGCCCGAGCGCCGCCAGCTCGTCCGCGAGGCGGAGCACGTGGGCGGTGACCGGGTGGTCCGCCTCGAGCGGGTAGGGCGTGACCTGGGCGATCGCCAACGACTCGGCTGCGGGCACCGACGGAGCATAGGCCAGGGCCCCGTCCGACCTGACCCCGACGTCGGGCGGAATCGCGCCCCGGGTGGTCGGTCGGCCGCTACGGTGAACACCATGAACCACGACACGACGACCTCTCGTACACGGCGCGTCGCGACCGGGGCGGCCGGCCTCGGGGCGACCGCCTCCATCATCGCCCTGGGGCTCGCCGCCGCCGGGCCGTCCTCGGCCGCCGTCGGCGAGCCGGCCACCCCGCGCCTGGCCGGCTCCTGCAACTCGAGCTACTCGAACCCGAACTTCCTCACGAAGTACGGCTCGAAGCAGCAGAAGATCGCGGACGGGACGATCACGGAGCCCGAGTTCTCGCTCGACGGCCGCAAGAACAAGCGCCTGGCCTACGTGGTGGAGGAGAACGGCATCAAGAACGTCGTCGTCACCAGCCGCGGCGGGGACGTCAACCGCAACGACGGCGGGCCCTGGCAGAAGGGGACCACCGCGGCCGTGACCCAGGGCGACGCCGACTCGTGGGCGCCGTCGCTGTCGGGCTTCACCGCCAAGGGCGACGCCGCCAAGGGCCCGACGAAGATGGCGTTCCTGTCCAAGGCCACGAACCTGCCGGGCGCCGTCGCCGGGAGCACGAGCGCCTTCACGGCGGGCGCGGGCGGCGGGGCGATCAAGCGCGTGAACGTCCCGGGCAACGCGACGGGCGTCGGCATCTCCGGCGACTCGAAGGTCGTCTACGTGACGACGGAGGACGGTCTGTACGTGGCGACCGGCAGCGGCGCGGGGAAGAAGATCGCGTCCGGTGCCGGCATGAACACGCCCACCACCACCCTCAACGGTGCCCAGGCCGCGTACGGCCAGAGCGGGTCGATCTACACGATCACCAAGAAGGGCAGGAAGAAGAAGATCACGACGGGCGAGGATCCGCAGGCCGACGGCGGGTTCCCGAACGGCGGCGGCAAGCAGGGCTATGTCCGCGCGATCTCCTTCCACCGCGGCAGCACGGCCTACAAGGTCGGCATCATCGCCGGCTCGAGCGCCAAGGGCGTCAAGTCCTTCGGCCGGGCCACGACCCCGACGACGCTCAACGGCGGCGGCAGCGCCGTGGCCTTCGGGAACGGCGCGTTCGCGTGCCTGCAGGTCCAGGTGCTCGAGTCCGGCAAGAACGGCGGGTACGGCATCCCCCAGGGCCAGTGCCCGTCGGGTGACGTCTCCGACGTCGGCGTGAGCACCCGATACAACTACCTCGCCTTCAGCTGCAAGAGCGGCGGCCTCTACCTGTTCCACGTCGGCGGGAAGTAGCGGGCGAGGGCCGCACGGGCGGCGCGTCCGCGCGACGCCGGGCGGCCCGGCACCGAGGTGACCCGCGGGGGCGGGGCGGACGGCCGCCCCGCTGCCGACCTGTGGGGACCGCCGGGACCGCCTCGGGGCAGCTCGGTGGCATCGTCGGCACCGGCGTCGCGCCCGGCGCCGACGGGCACGTCTGGGTCGTCCCCGCGCCGCAGGACGGCGCGGCCGCGGGACGGCCGGGAACGACGAAGGCCCCGGAGCACGCTCCGGGGCCTTCGTCGGTCCTGCGCCACGTCCACCGCGTGAGCGGCCGGGGTGGCGTGGTGCTCGCCGGGCTCGCGGCCGGGCGGTGCGGTCCTAGTTGGACGTGGCCGCGGCGGCCTTCGCCGACTTCGCGACGCCGGCGTCCTTGCCCTTGTTGGCCTCGATGAACGCGTCCGTGTCCTGACGCGCGATGTCGTCGGGCCGCTGGTTGTGCGGCGACTTCATGAGGTACGAGGACGGGCCGTCGAGCTGGCCGGAGATGCCGTTGTTCAGGCCGAGCTTGATCAGGCGCGCGGCGTCGATGATCACGCCGGCGGAGTTCGGGGAGTCCCAGACCTCGAGCTTGAGCTCGCACGTCAGCGGGACCTCGCCGAAGGCCTTGCCCTCGAGGCGGATGTGCGCCCACTTGCGGTCGGTGAGCCACGGCACGTAGTCCGACGGGCCGACGTGGACCTGGTCGGCGGGCAGCTCGACGCCGGCGACCGAGGTCACGGCGTTCGTCTTGGAGATCTTCTTCGACTCGAGGCGCTCGCGCTCGAGCATGTTGAAGAAGTCCATGTTGCCGCCGACGTTCAGCTGCGACGTGTTCTCGAGCACGACGCCGCGCTCGTGGAACAGGCGGACGAGCGAGCGGTGGACGATCGTGGCGCCGACCTGCGACTTGATGTCGTCGCCGATGATCGGCAGGCCCTTCTCCTGGAAGCGCTTGTCCCAGTAGTCCTCGCGGGCGATGAAGACGGGGATGCAGTTGACGAAGCCGCAGCCGGCCTCGAGGACCTGCTCGACGTACCACTTGGTGGCCTGCTCGGAGCCGACCGGGAGGTACGAGACGACGACGTCCGTCTTCGTCTCCTTCAGGATCTTCACGATGTCCGCGGTCTCGCCCGGGGCCTTCGTGATCTTCTGCTTGAGGTACTTGCCCAGGCCGTCGTGCGTCATGCCGCGGTGGACGGTGACGCCGGTCTTCGGGACGTCCGCGAACTTGATCGTGTCGTTCGGGAAGGCCCACATGGCCTCGGACAGGTCCTTGCCGACCTTCGTCTCGTTCACGTCGAACGCGGCGGTGAACTCGATGTCGTTGACGTGGTAGCCGCCCAGGTCGACGTGCATCAGGCCCGGGACGGGCTTGCTCGCGTCGGCGTTCTTGTAGAACTCGACGCCCTGGATGAAGGAGTTGGCGCAGTTGCCGACGCCGATGATCGCGACGCGCACCTTGTCGCGCTGGTAGCGGCCGGTGTCGTTGGACAGGGCGGTCCCGTTGGTGGTGCTGGTGGTCACGGTGGTCTCGGTGTCCTAGGTCTCGTGGAGGGCCGGCGACTGATGGGGCTCGGCGTGGGTGCGCAGCGGCGCCCCGTGCTGGTCGGCCTACCCGCCGGCGGGAGGTCCTGAGCCATGAACCCCAGCGGTCCGGGGCGGTTACAACTCGCTCGGCGAGCCGTCCACGTCCCGTCCCGCGGGTGCATCACAACGGTGATCCACCGGGGTCGTGGGTCGATGGTTGCAGGTCTGCGCGCGTCGTGGGGTCGCGTGTGCCGTCGGGCGGGAGCGCTTACCGACCGGCGGTCAGCGAGAGCGCGGTCGTCGCGCGGGGCGTGCGGTGGCGGGCGAACGCGCGTGATCCCGCTTGGGCACTGGCTTCTTGTCGACCGACGGTCAACGGGGCGGTGTCCTCCGCGCCGCGTTCTTGCCGACCGACGGTCAACGGGAACGTCCTACATAAAGATTTCCAGGACGGCGCGCCCGGCGCCTTCCGGCGGCCGTCAGGTCTTCGGGGCGTTCAGCTGCGAGCGGACGTGCCACATCCGCTGCGCGGTCGTGAACACGCCCAGCGCGGCGAGGACCCAGATCGACGGGTCCAGGAGGTTCAGGCCGTCGGCGATCTCGTTCCCGCCGAGCACGAGCCCGATCGAGAGGATCACGACCCGGACCGCGCGGCTGCCGAAGCCGGCCTTGCCGTCCAGCCCGAGGCCCTCCGCGCGGGCGCGCGTGTAGGAGACGAGCAGCGAGGACACGGCGGCGAGCGCCGCGATGCCGGCGTTCACGTCGTCGCCGTGCTTGGCGTAGACCATCACCACGGCGGTGAGGACGATGCCCTCCTCGATGCGGTCGAGCGTCGAGTCGAGGAACGCGCCGAACGTCGTGCCCTTGCCCGACAGCCGGGAGTAGCGGCCGTCGAGCGTGTCCATGACGGAGCCCAGGATGAAGGCGATGCCGCCGAGGACGAAGTGCTCCTGCCAGACCAGGACCGCGGCGACGATGTTGCCGATCAGGCCCGCGATCGAGATCGCGTTCGGGGTCAGCGGCAGGTCGGTCAGCCACTGCTGGAACTTCGTGCGCTCGGGGGTCGGGGTCTCGGCGGGGGTGGTCATGGGCCGCGCAGAGCGTACGGCTTCCGGGCGTCCTCCCGCCCGGCGAGGGTCGGCCGGGCGGGGTCGGGCTGGTCCGGCCCCCGGCGATCCGGCAGACTGGAGGGAGTGTCCGGCGAAGCCTCAGGGTCCCTGACCGACGCACCGCCGCCGGTCCAGGGCCCGCCGACCCCCGCGCCGCTCGCGCCACCCGCGACGGGCATCCCCGACGAGCCGCGGACGGCGACGTCCGTCGCGCGCGGCCTCGTCCGGACCGCGCGGCCGAAGCAGTGGATCAAGAACGTCCTCGTCTTCGCCGCGCCGGCCGCCGGCGCGGGCCTGGACGACGGCAGCGTCATCCTGAAGACGCTGCTGACGTTCGTGGCGTTCTGCCTCGTCTCCAGCGCGACCTACATCCTCAACGACGTCGGCGACGTCGAGGCCGACCGCGCGCACCCGACGAAGCGGACGCGGCCGATCGCGTCCGGCGTGGTCCCGGTCCGCGCCGCGCTGATCGCGACCGTCGTCCTGCTGGTCGGCGGCCTGGCGATGGCCTACGCGATCTCCTGGCACCTCGGCGCGCTGCTGACCGCGTACAAGGCGCTGACGATCGCCTACACCTTCCGCCTGAAGCACACGGCGATCCTCGACATCGTGGTCGTCGCGACGGGCTTCGCGGTCCGCGCGATCTCCGGCGGCGTCGCCGTCGACATCACGCTGTCGAAGTGGTTCCTCGCCGTCACGTGCTTCGGCTCGCTGTTCATGGTCGCCGGCAAGCGCCACGGCGAGCTCCTGCACGTCGGCGAGGGCGGCACCACCCGCAAGGCGCTGCAGCAGTACACGCTGGAGTACCTCCGGTTCGTCGTGACGATGACCGCGTCGGTGACGATCCTGACCTACTGCCTGTGGGCGTTCGAGCACCCCAAGACGAGCGACGTCCCGTGGTGGGGCCTGTCGATCGTGCCCTTCGTGATGGGGATCATGCGCTACGCGCTCCTCGTCGACCAGGGCAAGGGCGGCGCCCCCGAGGAGCTCGTCATCCGGGACCCGGGACTGCGCTACATCGGCATCGCCTGGGTCGCGCTGTTCCTCGGGTCCGTGTACGTGCACTGAGCGCCGAGGCGGCGCTCACGCCTTGCGGTCGACCTGCACCTGCACGACCTTCGGGGTGCAGCGGTGGAGGCGGTAGACGCGGATCGACGGGCCCGGCCGCTCGTAGCGGAGCTGGCCGAAGTTGAACGCGCGGTCGTACTGGAAGTAGTTCTTCGCCTCGGGGCCCTTGAAGGGGTTCGCCTGGAAGACGACGTCCGACTGGCGCTCCAGGGCCTCGTAGTACTTCACCGCCTGCGGCACGCGGCCCGGGTTGTTGAAGACGCGGCCGGTCTGGAGGGAGCCCGAGACGATGTAGCAGGCGCCCTTCTGCCGGTAGAAGTCGAGCATGCCCGGGAACACGGTGTAGCCGTAGTTCGCGAAGTCGGCGTTGCGCCGGATGTTGGCCTTGAGCTTCGGGTACTTCCGGATCAGCGCCTTCTTCTCCTCGCCGGTCCGCGTCAGGCGCTCCCAGCGGTACCCGGCGCGCGAGCCCGCCTTCACGACGGCGCCATCGGCGTACCACTCGCGCGGCACCATCGGCTCGACCACGATCGTGGTCCGTGCCGGGATGTTCTTCACCATCCAGTCGCGGGCCTCCGACCGGGTGTCCTCGCGGGAGAGCACGACGTCGTTGTGGACGACCGTCACGAGACCCTGCGCGAGGATCGCGAGCGCGGCGACGACGCCGAGGGCGACCCGCAGCGACCCGCGGGCCCGGAGCCGCTGCAGGATCCAGCTGCCCAGCCAGACCCCGCCGGCCGCGGCGAGGATCGCCAGGATCGGGTAGATCGGCATGCCGTAGCGGGCGAAGTAGCGGCCCTGCGAGCCGATCACGAGCAGGAAGATCAGCGGGGCGGGCAGCAGCACGATCGCCTGCCAGCGGTCCTTGGCGAGCGCGAGGACGCCGCCGAGCACGCACAGGATCATCGGCCCGACGCCGAAGCCCCAGACGAGCGACCACGCGTAGTAGCGGTACCCGGAGCGCTGGGTCTCGCCGAGCAGCAGGCCGCCGGCCGTGTAGTCCGAGAGGTGCTGCAGCTCGCTCTTGAAGAACCCCGGACGCAGGACGGCGTACGGGTCGAGCACGAAGAAGCACGCGAAGCCGATGACGCCCGCGAGGACGACGCCGACGACCGCGGGTCCGAGGTTCGGGACGAGCCCGGCGAGCCCGGTCCGGGCCTCCGCGGGCGGGTCGGTCGCGGTCGCGGGGGCGGCGACGGCCACGTCGTCCGGCGCGTCGGCGGCCCGGGGCGGCGTGACCGTCGGTGCGGTCGTCCGCGTCCCGCCCGTCGCGGTCCCGCCCGCGGCGGCGTAGGGCCCGCCGGGGGTCGCGGGCACCCCGCGGACGCCCCACCACCGCGACCCGGCCGGGGCCAGGTCGCCCAGGCGCCAGCCGAGGGCGTGGACGGCCGCGGCCGTCAGCAGCGGCAGGCCGACGAACGCGGCGTTGTACTTCAGGCCGACCGCGATCCCGATGCCGGCGCCGGCGAGCGCGTAGTCGCGCCGTCGGCCGTAGCGGACGATGCCCGCGATCGCGAACAGCGCCAGGGCGGTCGGGGCCAGCGACGGCCCGTCGTTGAGCGCCAGGTGCCCGTAGTGCGTCGGCAGGAACGCGAAGCCGAGGATCGCGGCCGACAGCAGCCCGACGCGGCGGTCGTAGAGCCGCGCGCCCGCCGCGTAGATCAGGCCGATCGCGGCGGTCGAGAGGACCGCCGACGCGACGCGGGCGATCGTCCAGACGGCGCCCGGGTCGGTGTTCCAGGCCTTGACGACGCCGTCGCTGCCGCCCTTGAAGACCCAGAGCGCGGCGGCGATCCACTCGATCAGCCCGGACGGGTTGAGCTGGTAGTCCGGGTCGAGCGACGACTGCTGGAAGTACGCGACGGCGCGCGGCACGAAGTGCGACCGCTCGTCGAGGTTGTACGCGTACGGCAGGCCCCAGCGGATCCCCCAGAGCCGCAGGACCAGCCCGCCGAGGACGATCAGGGCCAGGGCGATCAGCCACGGCCGGCGCGACCCGGAGGTCGCGAGGGCCACGCGCGAAACGCCTGAACCGTCGCGCCCGGCCACCGGGGCGTCCGACGAGGCGTCGGCGTCGGCGGTCGGGGCGTCGTCGCCCGCGTCGGTGGCAGGCGTCGCCGGGGTGCCGCCGCCGTCTGCTGCCGGCGTCGCCGGGGCGTCCTCGGCGGCCGGGGACGGCGTCGCCGGGTCCTCGGACGACGGGGGGCCGGACGGATCACCGGGGGACTGCATCGCGGGGACTGTAGCCGTCCGCACGGCCCGCGGACCGCACGGACGCCCGTCCTGGCGCGTGGCCACGGGTGCTCGGCCCGCGCGCCCGGGCCGCGACGACCGCGGGCGCGCGACGGCCGGCCGGTACCCTGGTCCGATGCCCGCGGCCCTGTCGCTGCTGCTCGCCGGCGTGTTCCTCGCCTCGGGGGCCGCCAAGCTCCGCGATCCGGCCGGGATGGTCGTCCTGGTCCGCCGGGTGCTCGCGCCGACGGTCCCCGCGTTCGCGCTCACGCGCACGTTGGCGGCCACCGAGGTCGTGCTCGGCGCGGTGCTGCTCACCGGGATCGCCCCACGCGTCGGCGCCGTGGTCGCCGCCGGGGCGCTCGTCGCGTTCACCGTGCTGCTCCGCCTCGCCGCGCGCCGGGCACCCGCGGCGCTCGCGTCGTGCCACTGCTTCGGCGGCGCCGGCGACGCCCCGCCCGCGCAGGCCCTGGTCCGCAACCTCGTGCTCGTCGTCGCGGCGGCGGTCGTCGTGGCGTGGCCGCCCGCGGCGTCGTGGGAGCTCGGGACGCAGGAGCTGGCCGGCGCGCTCACCGTGGCCGCCGGCCTCTCCTGCGCGTGGCTGCTCGCGACGGCGCTGCGCCGCCTGGTGGTCGTCCCGTGAGCACCGTCTGGGTCGTCTCCGCCGTCCTCGCGTGGGCGGTCATCGCGCTGCTGGTCGCCGTGGTCCTCGCTCTGCTGCGCCAGACCGCGGAGCTCCGGCTGCGGCTGGACGAGCTCGACGGCGGCGACGTCCTCGACGTGCCGGAGTGGGACGCGGAGGAGGGGGACCCCGTCCCGACCGCGACCGTCCGGCTGCTGCCCGGGTCGGCTCCCGCCGACGGGGACCGCGTCCTCGAGCTCGGCGGGGAGCGCGACACCGGGACGCTCCTCGTGTTCCACGCGCCCGGGTGTGCGGGATGCGTCGGCGTGGAGGAGGACCTCGAGACCCTGCGGGACGAGGGGTCGCCCGTGCGGCTGGTCAGCGTCGTGGTGCTGCGGGAGGACGACGCCGCAGCGCACCTGCGGCGCCGGCCGCTCCACGGGATCCCCGCGGTCTCCATCGACGTCCTACCCCGTGAGCTGCGCCGCGCGACGACCCCGTCGGCGCTCGGGATCTCCCCCGACGGGATCGTGGCCGCGATCGACCGCCCGGACGGGATCGAGCGCCTGCGCGCCATCGCCCTTCGGACCGCCGCGACGCACGACGTCGCGGCACCCTGAGCGGCAGGCCGCCAACCGGCGAACGGCCGGCGTCGGGCCCGTAGGATCGCTGGTCGATGGATCGCCCCGCGGCGCAACCGGAGGTGCCCCAGGACCGCGACGCACGGCCCGCGCCGGGCGCTGCGGGCGGCCCCGCACGACCGCGGCTCGCCGGCGCGACGGCAGCTGTGCTGCGCGCCGAGCCGGTGGAGGAGCCGCTCGAGACGGCCCGCGACGTCCTCGCGTCGGCGTCGGGGCACGACGCGGTCGAGGCCGCGACGGTGCTCCTGCTCGCGGGGGAGCACGAGGAGGCCCGCGGCCCGCTCGACGCCGTCGTCGCGGACGCCCGGGCGCACGACGACGCGGCGCTGCGGGTGGGGGCGCTGCTCGTCCGGTCCGAGGTCCTGCGGCACGCGGACGAGCTCGCCGCCGCCCTCGAGGACGCCGTCGCCGCACGCTCGCTCGCGGATGTCGCCGGCCTCGACGGACCCGGACGCCTCGCGACCGCGCTGGTCGTCCAGGGACGCCTGACGCTCGGTGCGTTCGACGACGCGGACGGGATCCTCACCGGTGCCGGTCTCGACGGCGCGGTCCCCGACGACGGAGGCGCGCCGGTCGTCCTGCTGCAGCGCTCCCGGCTCCGTGTCGCCCAGGACCGCCGCGCCGACGCGATCCAGGACCTCGAGGACGCGGGCGCCCGGCTCACCGCCGCCGGGATCGCGAACCCGGCGGTCGCGCCGTGGCGCTCGGAGCTCGGGGTGCTGCTGCACGCGGCGGGGGACGGGCGCGGTGCCCGGCGGCTCGTCAACGAGGAGCTGCGCGCGGCGCGCACCGTGGGCGTCGCGCGGCCGATCGCCGTCGCCGTGCTCGCCGCCGCGACGATCACGCCCGCCTCGACCCGCGCCGCGCGACTCCAGCACGCGGTGGTCCTGGCCGACTTCGCCGCCGACGCGCCGACGCGCGTCCGGGCCCGGCTGGTCCTCGGCGCCGAGCTCCTGCGCGGGGACGAGGCCGACGAGGCGCGGCAGGCGCTGCACGAGGCCGTCGAGCTGGGCCGCGCGTGCGGGGCCGCGGCCCTGGCCGCGGAGGCCGGGCGGGCACTCCGGGCGGCCGGCGGCCCGCCGCGGCGCGACGTGCTCCACGGCCCGGCGGAGCTCACCGAGGCCGAGCTGCGCGTCGCCCACCTCGCGGCGGAGGGCATCCCGAACGCGACGATCGCCGAGCACCTCGCCGTCGTCCCCCGCACCGTCGAGGGGCACCTGACGGTGGCGTTCCGCAAGCTCGGGGTCGCCACCCGCGGCGACCTCGCGGGGGCCCTCGCCGTGGTCGCGTCGTTCGGCGACCGCTTCATCTGACCCGGCGGCCGCCGGGCGGGGCTCAGCCCTTGCGGTAGTTCCCGGGCGGGCCGGTGCGGGACAGCGGCTTGCGGCCCTTCCGTGCCAGGCCGGTCTCGAGCATCCAGCCGCGCGTGCCCTTCGGCAGCGCCTCGCTGCGGACGATCTCGACGAAGCTCCACTCGACGCAGCACACGCCGTAGGAGGGGGCGCTGCGCCGGCACAGCTCGTCGACGACGTCGCCGGGCTCGACCCACCCGAACGCGGTCGAGTTGAACGAGAGCCGCAGGTAGTAGTCCTCGAAGTTCGACGACTTGCGGGTGGCGGCCTGGCGGACGCGGCGGCGCAGCGGGGTCGCGCGGCAGCGGATGTCGTCCAGCGGCGGACCACCGCAGTCGTCGTGGCCGCACGCCTTCTGCGACGCCACGGCGTCGCGGCAGTCGAAGTCCTTGCGCGCCGGACCGCAGAGGAAGCCGTCGTTCTTCGGCTGGTCGCGGTAGTCCGGGGCGGCCTTCACGTAGGTCTTCCCGTCGATCTGCAGCGGGATCCAGCCGCTCTTCTTCGACCGGACGTCCTGGCCGGGGTAGCCCCAGATCCAGCCGTCGAGGGCCTCGCGCTCGGGCGGCGACGCGCAGCCCGGGGCCTCGCGGGCGCTCTGCCGGGCGAAGTGCGCCCCCTGGTGCACGAAGACCTCGTCGCCGGCGTTCGTCAGCACGATCTCGGCGTCGGGGTGCGGGCCCTTGCGGACGGCGACGCCGGTGCGGCCGAGCTTCTTCGTGTTCGGCTCGGTCGCGGTGACGACGTACGGCGAGTAGCAGACGGCGACGGCGTCCTGACCGACCGCGCCCTTCGGGACGCGGTCCGCGGGGACGGTGCGGAAGTTCTCGTCCTGGAAGGGGATCCGGCGGGGCTGCTTCTTCGCCGACCCCTTCGAGTCGTCTCCGCAGCCGAGGAGCCCCCCGGAGGCGACCGCGGCCGTCCCGAGCCCGACCGCACCGACGAAGCGGCGACGGGACGCGGGACGGGCCAGGCGATCACCGGCGCGGCGGACGAGATCGTCGAAGCTCACGGGCGGCCACGATAGCGGCGGGACGCCAGGGGATGACGCAGGCCCGGGGCGCCGGCCGCGCGCCCCGGGATCGCGCACGGGCCTACTGGGTCAGCGAGCTGCTGCCGGAACCGGCGCCCGCGCCGAGCGGCTTCGCGTCGTCGATCCCGGCCGGGCGCTCCGGCTTCGGCGCGGTGCCGTACTCGGTGATGCGGATGTCCTGGGACGACTCGCCGCCGGGCAGCCCCGACGGGACGGCGTCGCCGAGGATCTTCTTGATGTCGTACGAGCTGCTGGTCGCGTACGAGAGTCCGGCGTCGTCGATGCACGACGTGCTGGGGATCGACGCGTTCCCCGGGACGGCCTTCAGGAGCTGCTTGGCCTGCGCGGCCCCGATGCTCTCCAGCGCGTCCTTGAACCCGAGCGAGGCGGTGAACTCCCGGCAGGTCTTCCCGTCGTACGTCTTCGTGCCGCCGATCTTCGTGATCTTCGCCTTGTCGAGCAGCTTGAGCTGGGAGAGCGGGTCGCCGACGGCGATCGGCGAGTCCGTCACCTGCCACGGGCCGCTGCCCTGGCGGATGTAGATCTTGCCCTTCTCGCCGTACACCTGGACGGTGCCGCCGGCGCTCCCGGCGCCCTGGATGCGCTGCTCGATGAGGACCGTCTGGGTCGCCGTGTCGATCGTGCCCGTGCCGGACGTCTTGACCCCGAACACGGTCTGGGTCGTCGTGTACCGGGCGGTGCCGGCGGCCTTCGTGGCCTCCGGGCTCCGCTTCAGCGCGGCGCGGATCGCGCCCTCGTTCGCCGCGGGGGCCTTGCCGACGCCGGCGCCGCTCGGGGCGCCGCCCCCGGCCGTCCCGCCGCCGGACGTCGTGCCGCCCGCCTGCGTGGTCGTGCCCGAGGCGCCGCCGGTCGTGGTCGTGGTCGCCGCGGTGGTCGTGGGGGTGGAGGCCGACGTGCTCGTGGTCTTGTCGTCGTCCGAGCCGCACGCCGCGAGCGACGTGGCGAGGACGACCGTGACCGCGGCGGCCCCGAGGCCGGTGCGTCGACGGGAACGGGTGGGGGTGGGGTGCGACATGGGGACCGATCGTAGGGAGGGGACGGAGGAGGGAGGTAGGCCGTTCTGCGGTTCCTTCGGGGTACCCGGTCGGCCGCGGGGGATCCCGGTGCCCCGCGCTCCTCATCGATCTCTCACGGATGCGCAGCGCCGTGGCGCGGCGGAGTTCGGGGCGTGGCGGGCCCGTGCGGGTCGGTCCGGGTGCCGGTGCCGTGGGAGGGGGCCGTGGCGTGGTGGGGCCGGCCGAGCGTCGCGGGGGCGACGCGGTCGTTCGTGGTCGGGATCCGGCCATCGATGACCGCGGACCTGCGTAGGTCGGGGGTGATCGGTCTTCCGGGATCGTTCGTGGTCGGTACCCGACCATCGGTGACCGCGGAACTGCGTAGGTCGGGGGTGGTCGGTCTCCCGGGGTCGTTCGTGGTCGGTACCCGACCATCGGTGACCGCGGACCTGCGTGCGTCGGGGGTGGTCGGTCTTCCGGGGTCGTTCGTGGTCGGTACCGGACCATCGGTGACCGCGGAACTGCGTAGGTCGGGGGTGGTCGGTCTCCCGGGGTCGTTCGTGGTCGGTACCGGACCATCGGTGACCGCGGACCTGCGTAGGTCGGGGGTGGTCGGTCTTCCGGGGTCGTTCGTGGTCGGTACCCGACCATCGGTGACCGCGGACCACCCGCCCCGACCATCGGTGACCTCGAACCACCGCCCGACGGGCGACGACCGCCGCGTAGGGCGGGTGTCGCCCCGATCACCCCCGGTCGGTCCCCGTACGGCTCAGATCTGCCCGTGGTTCGGCGGCACCGCGTCGTTGAGCACCCCGGCGCCGACGTGGTGGTACTTCCAGCGGATCGGGTCGTGGACCGAGTGGGTCCGCGCGTTGCGCCAGTGGCGGTGGAGGTCGTGCTTGTCGTCGACGGCGCTCGTGCCCGCCAGGGCGAACAGGTCGCTGGAGATCGCGACCGCGGCCTCGGACCCGAAGGCCTTCGCCTCGGCGACGGCGAGCGAGCCCTTCGCGGCCTCCTCGCGGGTCGCGGGGACGTGGGGGAGGCCGTCGAGGACGCGTCCGGCGCGCTCGAGGAGCCCCTCGGCGGCGTGCAGCCGCGCGGACAGCTCGCCGGTGCGGTGCAGCACGTGCGGGTCGTCGCTCGCGCGCTCGTAGCCGTTGCCCGCGGCCTCGAAGTACGGACGGCTCTTCTCGCGCACGAACGTCACGGCATCGGCGAACGCGCCGCCCGCGATCCCGACCTCGATCGCGGCGTGCACGAGCTGGGCGCGGGCACCGAGCAGCTGGGGGCCGGTGTAGGCGGTCGAGTACGGCAGGACGAGGCCCTCCTCGACCGCGGCGCCGTCGAGGATCGTCGTGCCGCTGGCGGTCGCCCGCTGGCCCATCGCGTTCCAGTCCTCCTCGACGCTGACGCCGGGCGCGTCGCGGAGGACGAACGCCGCGACGACGGCGTCGGTGTCGTCGAGCGCGGTGACCGCGATCCGGTGCGAGGTCGCGGCACCCGTGCAGTAGTACTTGCGCCCGTCGAGCCGCAGGACGCCGTCGTCGCCCTTGGACAGCCGGGTCTGCAGCGCCATCGCGTGCTTCGTGCCGCGCTCGGCCAGCGCGTTGCCGAGCCGACGGCCGGCGAGGACGTCCGCGAAGACGCGCTCGTGCTGGTCGGCCGTGCCGAGCTGCCGCAGGACGTCGACGAAGAGGAAGTGCCCCTGCGGTCCCTGGGCGATCGCCGGGTCGGCGGCGGCGATCAGCCGGATCACCTCGGCGAGCGCGACGTGCGAGACCTCGGCGCCGCCGTGCTCGCGCGGGACGGTGATCCCGACCAGGCCGCTGCGGTCGAGCGCGGCGAGGGCCTCCCGCGGGACCCCGCCGGCGCGGTCGCGGTCGGCCGCACCCGGACGGAGCTCGTCGGCCAGGGCGGCCGCTGCGGCGACGGCCTCCTCGTCGGACCGCAGGAGCGGGACCTCGCTCACGCCGGGACGGGGACCGTCAGGCCCTCGAGCGGGTCCGGCACCGCGGCGGGGTCCAGGCCGGCCTCGACCTCGAGCTCGCGGACGATCGGGAGGACGTCCTTGCCGAACGACTCGACCTCCTCCTGGAAGTGCAGGAAGGCGAGGAGGTTCAGGTTCACGCCCAGCTTCTTGTAGGCGACGATCCGCTCGGCGACCTGCTCCGCGGTGCCGATCAGCTGGGTCTTGAAGCCGTCGTTGTACTGGACGAGGTCCTCGAAGCTCGAGTCCGCCCACATGCCCGTCCTGTCGCCCGTCGAGGCGCCGGCCTGGGTGACGGCGCCGCCGAACCCGTCGACCGCCGGGCGGTCGGCCTTCTCGACGATCTCGCGCAGGGTGTCCTTGGCCTCCTTCTCGGAGTCGCGGACGATCACGAAGCCGTTGAGCCCGAACCGCGGGCCGTCGGTGCGCCCGGCCTCGGCGGCGATCCGGCGCAGGTCGGCGACCTGCTCGGACACGCCGTCGAAGTCCTTGCCGTTGGAGAAGTACCAGTCGGCGTACCGGCCGCCGTTCTGGCGCGCGGCGGTCGAGTTGCCGCCCTGGAAGATCTCGGGGTGCGGGCGGCCCTCGACGGCGTGCGGCTTGGGCTGCTGGCTGTAGTCGCGCAGGCGGTAGAAGTCGCCGGCGAGGTTGGCCTGGTCCTTCGTCCAGATCTCGCGCAGCGCCCGGATGAACTCGGCCGAGCGGCGGTAGCGCTCGTCGTGCTCGAGCCACGGCTCGCCGATCGCGGTGAACTCGTCCTTGAACCAGCCGGAGACGACGTTGACGGCGAAGCGGCCGTTCGTGATGGTGTCGGCCGTCGCGACGAGCTTCGCCAGCACGGCCGGCTGCCAGAGGCCGGGGTGGACGGCGGCGATGATCTTCAGGCGCTCCGTCGCGAGGCCGAGGGCGAGGCTGAAGCTCGTGGACTCCTGCTGCTTCTCGGCGCCGTAGCTGGCGGTGTAGCGGACCTGCGAGAGCGCGTAGTCGAAGCCGGCGCGCTCGGCGATGACGGCCAGCCTCTTGTTGTAGTCGTACTCGTGCGACGTCCGCTGCTCGATCTTCGAGATCACGAGGCCGCCCGAGACGTTGGGCACCCAGTAGGCGAAGCGGAGCGGATCGGTGGTGGAGAGCGGGGCGGTCGACATGCGGGGCTCCTGCGACGGGGTGGTTCGGAGGGAGCACGTAAAAATAGCTGAATGTCAGTCTGGTTTAGATAAATTGGCGCGCTCGCGGTGAGCGTGGCGGTTCAGGCCGCTGCCTGACGCGGGGCGTGAGGCGTGGTCGCGGTTCGGCCTCTGCGGGCGCACGAACCGCGACCACGTCGGTGGGCGCCGGGACGTGGTCGACGTTCGGCCTCAAGGAGCGTCCGAACCGCGACCACGTCCGGCGGCCCGCCCAGCCGCCGACCACCCCCGCCCCACCGGTCCCGCCCGCCGACGGCGGATCCGTACCCTTGTGGGTCGCCCCCGCATCCGCGCGGGGCGACGACCACGAGGGCGACGGCGGGGATGACGGGCGCGGCGATGACGCAGGAGATCGAGCACGAGGACGAGGCCGGGTCGACGGCCGTCGACCCGCTCGCGGCGATCGATCCCGCGGAGCTGGCGATCTGCCTGAAGGTCCTGGCGCAGGCCGAGGCGCTCGGCGAGGACCACGCCGACGCGCTCGCGATCCAGCGCGCGACGTCGAAGATCTACAAGACCGTCCGCCGCCGCCGCCGGTCCGAGCGCCGTGCCGCGATCGTCGCGCACGACGAGGCGATCACGAACCTCACGGCGACCGGCGCCCCCGGCCGGATCGACGACGAGACGCAGGGCCTCGAGCTCGTCTCCGAGGCGAAGGGCGCGATCGCCGGCGTCCTCCTGGAGGACCGCGCCTGCTACGTCTGCAAGCAGGGGTACCGCGAGGTCGACGCCTTCTACCACCAGCTCTGCCCGCCCTGCGCGGCGAAGAACCACGCGCGCCGCGACGCCCGCACCGACCTCACCGGCAAGCGCGCGCTGCTCACCGGCGGCCGCGCGAAGATCGGCATGTACATCGCGCTGCGCCTGCTGCGCGACGGGGCGGACCTGACCATCACCACGCGCTTCCCGCGCGACGCCGTCCGGCGGTTCTCCGCGATGCCCGACAGCGCGGAGTGGATCGACCGCCTGCACATCGTCGGGCTCGACCTGCGCGACCCGACCCAGGTGACGGCGCTCGCGGACGAGGTCGCCGCCGGCGGGCCGCTCGACATCCTCATCAACAACGCGGCCCAGACCGTCCGTCGGTCGCCGGAGTCCTACGCGCTGCTGGCCGAGGCGGAGGCCGCGGCGCTGCCCGGCGGCCGGATGCCGGACGTCATGACGCTCGGCCGGCCCGGCGACGTCCGCCCGACGGCGCTCGCCGAGTCGACCGGCGACCACTGGACCCCGACCCCGGCGCTCGTCAGCCAGATGGCGCTCGAGGCGCGCTCGGCGACCCCGGCCCGGATCGCGGCCGGCACCGCGATCGACGCCGGCGGCCTCGTGCCCGACCTGCACGACACCAACAGCTGGGTCCAGAACGTCGGCGAGGTCGACGCGATGGAGATGCTCGAGGTCCAGCTCTGCAACGCGACCGCGCCGTTCATCCTCGTCACCCGCCTGCGCGCCGCCCTCGCCGCGTCGTCCGCCCGCAGGACCTACATCGTCAACGTCTCCGCGATGGAGGGCCAGTTCGGCGGCCGCTGGTACAAGGGCTCCGGGCACCCGCACACGAACATGGCGAAGGCCGCGCTCAACATGCTCACGCGCACCAGCGCGCGCGAGATGCTCGAGCAGGACGGCATCCTCATGACCGCCGTCGACACCGGGTGGATCACCGACGAGCGCCCGCACCCGCAGAAGATGCGCCTGGCGGACATCGGCTTCCACGCCCCGCTGGACCTCGTCGACGGCGCCGCCCGCGTCTACGACCCGATCATCCGAGGCGAGGCCGGCGAGGACGTCCACGGCTGCTTCCTCAAGGACTACGAGAAGGCGCCCTGGTAGGCCAGGCCGATCGCTGGGTTTAGCAGACCGAGACGCCGTATGCGCCGGTTGTGGCGCGCCTCACTTCCTGTCGTGATCGGATGATCCTGGCGGTTTGACACTGGTGTCGACACGGGTAAGGGTGCGCCCATGTCACGTCCGAAGCACCTCCGCCGCGCCGCACTCGCGGGCGGCCTCCTCGCCGGCCTCGCCGTCCCATCCGCCGCCTTCGCGGCCGACCCCGCCAGCACGGCGGTCGTCCTCACCACCGACAACAAGATCTCGACGTTCGAGACCGCCTTCCCGACCGAGGCGACCGCTCCGGTCGCGGTGACCGGGCTGGTCGGGACGGACAGGCTCGTCGGCATCGACGTGCGCCCGCAGAACGGTCAGCTCTACGGCGTGGCCGCGAACGCTGCGGACGACACGATCCGGGTCTACACGATCAGCGCCCGCACGGCCATCGCCACGCCGCTCGGCACACCCATCCCCGCCGCCGCCACGCTGGACGCCACGAAGTTCGGTGTGGACTTCAACCCGGCGGTGGACCGGCTGCGCGTCGTCTCCGACTCGGGGCTCAACCTCCGCATCGATCCGAACACGGGGGTGCTCGTCGCGGCGGACACGGCCATCAACCCGGTCGACAGCAAGGTGGACGCCGCGGCGTACACGAGCAACCAGCAGAACGCTGCGGTCACCACGCTCTACACGCTCAGTGGGGCGAACAACCGTCTCTACATCCAGACGGGCACCGACGGGACACCGTCCCCGAACGACGGTGAGCAGACCGCCTCGCGGTCGCTGAAGGTCAACGGCATCGAGGCCGACTTCGGTGCGGCGGGGGGCTTCGACATCGCCCCCGGCGTCGCGGCCGTGGCGAACAACGGCGACGTACCGACCGGCGGTGCCGGATACGCCGCGTTCAAGGTCGGGACGCTCAACTTCCTGGTCAAGATCGACCTCTTCACCGGGAACACGACACCCGTCGGCCTCGTCGGCAACGGCGCCACTGACGTCGAGGGCCTCGCGATCCTGCAGGAGACGACCCCCGGCGGCCTGCCCTCCGTCGCACTGACGACGGACGACAAGATCCGTCGCTTCAACTCGGCGACCCCGGGCACGGGCACCGACGGCCCCGCGATCGTCGGCACCCCGGCGATCCCCGCGGGCGACAAGCTCGTCGCGATCGACTGGCGGCCGCAGACCGGTCAGCTGCTCGCGCTCTCCGTCAACGCGACGAACAACACCGGCAACCTGTACCGCGTCGACCCGCAGACCGGCGCGGCGACGAGGATCGGCTCCGCCGACTCCGTCGCGTTCCAGACTCCCGCGGGCGCGGCGGTCGACCTCCCGGATCCCGCGACCACGAGCTACGACATCGACGTCAACCCGACGGTCGACCGTGTTCGCGTCGTCACGAGCTCCGGGCTGAACTTCCGGCTGAATCCGACGGTCGCGGACGCGGCGCCCGTCGCCGTCGACGGGAACAACGGGGGCGTCGCGGTGCTCCCGAACGTCAACACGGACGGCGACCTGAACAACGGCGGTGTGGGGACGACCGGAGCGGACATCTTCGGTACGGCCTACACGAACTCGTACGGCCAGGCGGCCGCGATCCCGGCGACGCAGCCGACGACGCAGTACGGCCTGAGCGTCGCGAACGACCAGCTGCTGATCCAGAACCCGCCGAACGCCGGGACGCAGACCGCACCGAAGCCGCTGACGCTCTCGGGCTCGGCGCTCGACATCACGGGCGTCAAGGGATTCGACATCCCGCCTGCGGTCGCCGTGACGACCAACAACGCGGTCGCGGCCGGGAAGGGCCTCGCCGCCCTGACGGTCGGCGGGACGACCGGCCTCTACGCGATCGACCTGACCACCGGTGCCACGACGAACGCCGGGGCGTTCACCACGGCACCGGCGAGCTTCGCCACCGGTGACGGCCCGCCCGCCCCGAAGGACCGGCCGGTGACGCCCCCGGTCGTCACGCCGCCCGTCGTGACCCCGCCCGTCGTCACGCCGCCGGTGGTCACTCCCCCGGTCGTGACGCCCCCGAAGCCCGCGTCCTTCGGCTCCAGCACGAAGCTGACGGTCAAGCTCCGTGCGACGAAGATCTCGTCCAAGGGCCCGGCGAAGGTCACGTTCCGCAACACGAACAAGTTCGCGGTGAAGGTCCGGATCCAGGCGACGACGCCGAAGTCCGGCAAGCGCAAGGCGATCAAGTACGCGACGAAGACCTACACGGTCAAGGCGTCCTCGTCCCGCACGGTGAACGTCAGGCTCCCGTCGGCGGCCCGCAAGGTCCTGTCGAGCAAGAAGAAGCTGACGATCAAGGTGACGCTCAAGGTCACCGCACCGGACAAGAAGAGCCGCACCGTCCGGAAGACGCTGACCGCCCGCAAGAAGTAGCCCCGCCAGCCCCGGTTCGTAGCGAACCGGTGGCGCCCGGGTTCCCGTCGCGTATCGGTGGACCGTGCCTGTTGACACGGTCCACCGCGCGCGACAGGGTCGGTCGATGTCATCCCCTCGGCTCCTCCGCCGCACCCTGATCGCCGGCGGCGTGCTCGCCGGCCTCGCCGTCCCAGCGAACGCCCTCGCGGCCGACGCCGCCAGCCAGGCCACGGTCCTCAGCAACGACCGCCTCATCACCTTCGAGACCGCGTTCCCGGCCGACGGGACCGCCTCGGCGACCGTCGCCGTCACCGGCCTCACGTCCGGCGACCACCTCGTCGGCATCGACACCCGCCCGCAGAACGGGGCGCTCTACGGCCTCGGCTACAACGCGACGGCCGGCTCGATCCAGCTCTACGCGCTGAGCGCCCGCACCGGGCAGGCGACGCCGGTCGGCGCCGCGATCACGACCTCCGGCGTCGGCACCGCCGCGGGCACGACGTTCGGCTTCGACTTCAACCCGAAGGCCGACCGTATCCGGGTCGTCGCGAGCACCGGCAAGAACCTCCGGCTGGACCCGAACACCGGCGCACTCGTCGGGACGGACACCGACATCGCCGACGCCACCGCGGGCGCCACGGCACCGAAGCTCGACGGCGCTGCGTACACGAACAGCGCGCAGAACGCGAAGTTCACGACGCTCTACACGCTGAGTGGCGGCGGCGACAAGCTGTACCTCCAGGCGCCGCCGAACGGCGGGGTCCAGACGAAGCCGGTCGCGCTGAACTTCGGCGGGACGGCGATCGACATCACCGACGCCGGGGGCTTCGACATCGCGCCGGGCGTCGACGTGACGGCGGACGACGCTGCGGCCCCGGCCGGCAGCGTCGGCTACATCGCCGCGAACTACCAGTCCACCGCGGTGCTCACGAAGGTCGACCTCGCGACCGGCGCGCTCACGCCCATCGGCGTGATCGGCGACGGCAAGCAGCCGGTTCAGGGTCTCGCGATCCAGCAGGAGGCCGTCGTCGGGGGTCTCCCGTCCGTGGCGATCACCGGGACGACGGCCGGCACGCTGCGACGCTTCAACACGGCCGATCCGCTGGGCGGCGCCGATGCCGCGATCTCGGGCGTGAAGACCGGCGAGCTCCCGGTCGCGGTCGACTGGCGGCCGCAGACCGGGCAGCTGCTCCTCCTGGCGATCGACACGACCGCGAAGACCGGCACGCTCTACGTGGTCGACCCGCAGACGGGGGTGGCCACGGCGATCGGGGCCCAGAGCTCGATCGCGCTGACCACGCTTCCGACCGTCGTCCCGATCGTCAACATCACCCTCCCGGGGACGGCCGTCGACCTGCCGGCCTCGGGCTGGGACATCGACGTCAACCCGACGGTGGACCGTGTTCGTGTGGTCAACGCCAACGGCCTGAACTTCCGTGTCGATCCGACCACCGGGAAGCCGGTCGACACCGACTCGGCGAACCTCGGCAACCAGCCGGACGCCGCGCAGAACCCCACCGACAAGGAGGTCGCCGGCACCGCCTACACCAACGCCTTCGGGCAGTCGCTCACCGGGGGCGTGACGACGCAGTACGGCATCAGCACGAAGACCGACCAGCTGCAGATCCAGGCGCCGCCGAACGACGGGACGCAGACCGCGGGCAAGGACTTCAAGGTCGGCACCACCAAGCTCGACCTGACCGCGGTCCAGGGCTTCGACATCCCGGCCGCCACGCGGACCGCGACCGCGAACGCGGCGGCCACCTCCGGCGTCGGCTACGCGTTCGTCGGGACGGCGGCGACCCCGTCCGCGCTCTACTCGATCGACCTCGCCACCGGTGCCGCCACGCTGAAGGGCAACCTCGGGACCGGCGGCACGCCGGCGGCTCCGATCGTCCCGACGAGCTTCGCCGTCGGTGACGGTCCGCCCCCGGCGATCACGCGCCCGGTCGTCGTCCCGCCGGTGACCACCCCGACGACGCCCGCGCCCACCACCCCGACGACACCCACGAAGCCCACGACGCCGACCAAGCCGAAGGCCGGGTTCGCCTCCAGCACGAAGGTCACGCTGAAGCTCACGCGGACGAAGGTCTCCTCGGGCGGTCCCGTGAAGGTCACGGTCAAGAACGCCAACGCGTTCGCGGTCAAGGTGTCGTTCAAGGCGACGACGCCGAAGTCCGGCAAGCGCAAGGCGATCAAGTACGCGTCGAAGTCGTTCACGATCGACGCGAAGACGTCCCGGACCGCGACGATCAAGCTGTCGAAGGCCGCGCGCCGCGTCCTCGGGCCGAAGAAGAAGCTGACGATCAAGGTCACGCTCAAGGTCACCGCGCCGGACGGCAAGAGCCGCACGGTCACGAAGACGCTGACCGCGCGCAAGAAGTAGCGCCCGGCGTCGGGTGGGCCCGCGGGCCCACCCGACGCCGCGTGGCGGCCCGCATCGCGCGCGGCGGACTCCGAACGACGTGGCGCGATCGGAGTGAACTGGCGCACGAACGCTCGCGCCGCCCTAGGGTCGGGACGACCATGGAACGTCCCAGGCTCGCCCGTCAGCTCCTCCTCGCCGGCGGGGTGCTCGCCGGGCTCGCCGCCCCGTCCGCCGCGCTCGCGGCCGATCCGGCGAGCCGGACGATCGTGCTCAGCGAGAACCGGCTGTCGTCGGCGCCCACGGACCGCCCGGGGGAGGCCACCGCGCCGGTCTCGGTGACGGGCCTCGCCGACGGCGACGTGCTCGCCGGCATCGACGTCCGGCCGCAGAACGGGTTCCTCTACGGGCTCGGCCACAACGCTTCGGCGAACACGATCCGGCTCTACGCCCTGAGCGCCCGGACGGGTCAGGCGACGCCGCTCGGCGAGCCCATCGCGACGACGGGCACGGCCTTCGGCTTCGACTTCAACCCGACCGTCGACCGCATCCGCGTGGTCAGCGACACCGGGGTCAACCTGCGCCTGGACCCGAACACGGGGACGGTTGCGGGGACCGACAAGGCGATCAACGGCGGCTCGACGACGGTCGACGGCGCCGCGTACACGAACAACCGCCCGAACGCGACGGCGACGACGCTCTACACGCTCAGCGGCGCGGACGGGAAGCTCCAGCTCCAGACCCCGCCGAACGACGGCACCCAGACCGCGCCGCGGTCGGTGACGATGCTCGGCCTCCCGCTGACGCTCTCCGCGATCGGCGGCTTCGACATCGCGCCCGGCGTCGACGTGGGCGCGAACAACGCCGAGGCGCCCGCCGGCAGCGCCGCGCTCGCCTCGGCGACGCTCGGCGGGATCCCGTTCCTCGTCCGCATCGACCTGGCGACCGGGGCGGCCTCCCCGCTCGGGATCCTCGGCGACGGGAAGCCGGTCCAGGGGATCGCGATCCAGCAGGAGGCCGTCCCGGGCGGCCTGCCCGCGATCGTCGCGACCGCCGGACAGCTCCGCCGCTTCGACACCGCCGCCTCGACGACCGCCACGCCCGTCGCGATCACCGGCCTGACCGCCGGCGAGGCCCCGGCCGGCATCGACTGGCGCCCCCAGACGGGGCAGCTCCTGCTCCTCGGCGTGGACGCGGAGGCGGACAAGGGCACGCTCTACCGCGTCGACCCGCAGTCCGGCGTGGCGACCGCGATCGGCACCCCGGGGTCGGTCGCGTACGTCGGCGCCGACGGGACGACCCCCGTCGACCTGCCGCCCGTCTCGGCCGGCTACGGCGTGGACGTCAACCCGACGGTCGATCGCGTCCGCATCACCACGGGCATCGGCCTGAACGCCCGGGTGCACCCCGACACCGGCGCGGCGGTCGACGGCAACACGACGACGCCGGGCACGAACACGGACGGTGCGCTGAACGGTGCCGCGACCGACGGTGCCGCGACCGCGTACTCCAACGCGTTCGGGCAGCCGCTCGAGGGCGGCGTGACGACGCAGTACGTGCTCAGCCCGAAGACGAGCCGGCTGCTGATCCAGAACCCGCCGAACGCCGGGACGACGACGAACGCCCAGCCGCTGAGCGTGGGCGGGCAGCCCCTCGCGTTCACCGGGGTCGGGGGCTTCGACCTGCCGCCTGCGGTGACGTCCGCGTCCGCCAACGCGGCGGCGAGCGGCACCGGCCTGGCCGTCCTGAAGACCCCGGACGCGCCGTCCGCGCTCTACGCGATCGACCTGCCCAGCGGCACCGCCACGCTGCGCGGGACGCTCGACCCCGAGGCCCCGCTGAACGGCCTGGCCGTGGGCGACGGGCCGCCGTCGACGACGGTCGCGCCGATCTCCGCGCCCGCCCCGGTCCTCCCGGGAGGCCCCGGCACCACGACTCCCGCCAAGGCCGGCTTCGCGAAGAGCACCAAGGTCTCGCTGAAGCTCCGGGCCACCCGCATCTCGACCCGTGGCCCCGCGAAGATCACATTCCGCAACACGAACGCGTTCAGCGTCAAGGCGCGGCTGACCGCGACGACGCCGAAGTCCGGGAAGCGGAAGGCCGTGAAGTACGCGACGAAGTCGTTCACGCTCGGCGCGAAGAGGTCGCGCACGTTGAACGTGCGCCTGCCCGCCGCGGCCCGCAAGATCCTGAGCACGAAGCGCAAGCTGACGATCCGCGCGACGCTCAAGGTCACCGCACCGAACGGCAAGAGCCGCAACGTCCGGAAGACGCTGACGGCGCGCCGGAAGTAGCGCGGGAGGGCTATCCGCCTGCCAGCGCGGCCTGCAGGTGCTCGGCCGCCCGTTCGCTCGCTCGGTGTCGTTCCGCGGTGTCGAGCGTCGGGCCGAGGTCGTTCCCCTGGACGGTCGAGAGCCCGCGGCCGACTCGCCGGACCGCCGTGAAGAAGTGGATCTCGAGCGTCTCCCCACCGCTCTGCAGGGATGCGGTGGTGGTGATCTCGGCGCGGTCGTCTCCCGCACCGGTGAGCGGGGCGACCGTCGCGGTGACGTCCCCGACGGTGGCCTGCAGCTGTCCGGCCTTGGCCTCCAGCAGCGTCCGCGCCTGGTCGACCGCCGACGCCCGGCCGCGGTCAGAGACAGCGGTGCGGAATCCCCGCTCCGCGGTCTCGGCGGTGTCGTAGACCGTGGCGACCGACTGCACGAACGCTTTGCCGCGGGTGAACGACCGTCCGGCCTGCGCCGTGATCAGCGGAGTCGGGCCACGGGTGCTGGACGACCCGGCCTCCGGGAGCTCCGACGCCGGGACGCGCTGCTCGCCACCCCATGCGGTCGGCAGGTCGGCGCGGCGCAGCAGTCCCTGCGCGACGATGGCCCGATCCCGGACGACCCGGTTCGACGCCGATGTGCCGGAGCCCGAGGTCGCGGACCCGGTCCTCTCGCCGGCCGGTCCGTCGCCGCCGCAGCCAGAGGCCGCGAGGATGAGCGCTGCTGCGCAGGTCAGGAGCCCGGTCCGTTGCACCGCCGCGACGCTACACGCCGATCCGACGACCGTCCACGGCCGTTCGGCCCTGCGCTCACCCGGTGAGCGGCAGCACCGTCGTCGGGGGCGGGATCGTGTGGTCGTCGGAGACCGGCACGATCGCCGTGCCGATCGCGAAGAACTCGATGACGTGCGAGCCCCAGCCGTGGCTGCGCTCGTGCAGGCGGACCCCGACGATGCCCTCCGCCTGCGCGGCCTCGGCCTCCGCCTGCATGCGCTCCATCGCCAGCTCGCGGGCGTCGTAGAGCGCCTGCGTGTAGTTCGTCAGCTCGACGTTCTGGCCGGCCTGCTTCATCGCCTGGAACATCCCGCGGTGGGCCACGTGGTAGACGCAGGTGCCCATCGTCAGGCCGACGGGGCGGTAGCCGGTCTGCAGCAGGGTCCAGAAGTCCTGGCCCGACAGGTCGGACGTGAACGGCCGGCCGTTGGGGGCGCGGTGGAGCTCGCCCTCGCGGTGCTTGATCGCGGTGCCGACGGCCAGGAACTCGGCCATGTTCTCGCCCCAGTCGTAGCGGCCGACCTCGAGCCGCACGCCGACCACGCCGTCGGCGCCGAGCTGGTCGGCCTCCTCCTCCATCCGCGTCATCGCGAGCTCGCGGGCGTGGTACATCGCCTGGGAGAGGACCTCCATCTCCTGGCTCTGCTTCCACGAGCTCTGCTGAAAGCCGATGTGGTAGATCGACGAGCCGACGACGAGGCCCAGCGGGTCGAAGCCGGCCTGCTTGACGAGCAGGAACTCGTTGACCGACAGGTCGGACGTGAACAGCCCGCGGCGGTTCTGCTCGAGGCGCTCGCGCCCGTGCTGCGGCACGCCCTCGAGCGAGTTCGGGTCGTAGGGCTGGCTCATCGCTGGGGCTCCTGGGGTTCGGTGCGGCGGGAAGGGGTCGGACGGCTCACAGCCACACCGTGGTCGCGGCCGGGGTCGGGGCGATCGGCGCGCCGGGCTGCCCGATCGCGGTCCCGAGCACGTGGAAGTCCACGATCAGGTCCTCGCGCTCGGAGTCGTTCCCGGTGCTGACCTTGTGGACGCGGTGCGTCTGCTCGACGGTGACGCCGACGAGGCCGTGGGCGTCGATCGCGGTCGCCTGCTGCCGGACGCTGCGCATCGCGAGCGCCCGGGCGTCGTACATCCCTTGGGTGAAGTCGCCGAGCTCCTGGTTCTTGGCGCCGCCGAAGAACCGGCCGCCCTGCATCGCGCGCTGGGTCTGGTACGACGCGACGATGTAGAACGAGGTCGTGTGACCGACGACCCCGACGGGCGCGTAGCCGGCCTGCCGGAGCTTCCAGAAGTCCTGGGCGCTGAGGTCGCAGATCGGCGGGCGCTCGGGCACCGGCGTCCCCGGCACCGCGACCGCGGTCCCGGTCGCGATCCACTCCACGCCGTCCGCGGCGAACGCGTGGGCCGAGCGGCTCAGGCGCACCCCGACGACCGCGTGCGCGCCGGCGAGCTGCGCCTCGAGCGCGAGACGATCGAGCGCCAGACGTCGGGCCTCGTTCCACGCGTGGGAGACCGTCGAGAGCTCCTGCGACGACCCCCAGCTGCGGTAGGACGGCATCCACTGGAACCCGACGTGGTAGATCGACGAGCCCATCACCTGCGTGATCGGGCGCAGCCCGTCGAGGTCGCAGAACGCGAACTCGTCCACCGTCAGGTCGGAGGTGAAGAACGTGTCCCCGTCGGCGCGGCCCTCGCGGTCGGCCCGCAGCTCGCGCAGCCGCCGCTCCGCGTGGACGGGGAGGCCGCCGGCCTCGAGCTGCCGGGTCGACGTCTCGCGCTCCGCCTCGGCCGCCTGCTCGCGCGCCTTCCGTTCCTCGCGGGTCGGCCCCGGCGTGCCGTCGGGCGCCGGTGCGTCGTCGTCCCCGAGGAGGCGCCGGAGGAAGCCCATGTCAGCCGAGCAGTCCGGAGAGCGCGACGTGCGCGGCACTGGCCTCGCCGGCCTCGCGGCCGATCGAGCGGGTCAGCGCCTCGACCCAGTCGGCGACGGGCAGCTCCTCGTTCGCGATCGTGATGCCGCGGACGACCTTCTTGCGGACCGCCGTGATGCGGTGGCCGTCCCGGCGCAGGCCGAAGCCCTCCTCGCCGAGGTCGACGTCGATCGCGGCGACCTGCTTCTCCCGGGAGAGGAACCGCACCGACCGCCGCTCGACCACGGTGTGCTGCGGCAGCGTGTCCTCGAGCTTGACCGCGAGGACCTCGACGAAGCGGGGCAGGTCCGCGCGCCCGGCACGGAGCTCGGCGGCGTCCAGATCGAAGTCGTCGACCATCGGCGCGGCAGCATCGCAGGAGGCGTGGCGCGTCCGGCCACGCCTCTCGGGCGTCGCCGGAGCGGATCGCCCGTGCGGGACGGTGGATCCGACCGATGACGCCGGTCCGCCGATTGGCGCGTGCGCGCTGCGGCGGGGTGGCCGGGCGCCACCCCGTCGCGGGACCGTCGCGCGGTCAGATCGACGGGTCGCGCGCGGCCCCCACCGCCCTCGGAGTCGCCCGGCACGCCGTACGACGTCCGTCAGCTCGACGGGCCGCGCGCCGTCGCCTCCGCGTGCATGGTTGGTCGGGTCACGCCGCGACGGCCGAGGCCGCCTGGCGCATCCGGGTCGTGCGGTGGACGGGGTCCGTGTCGAGCTTCGGGATGACGTGCTCGCCCATGAGCCGGATCATCTCCGAGCACTGCTCCTTGGTCTTCGTGCCGCGGAGCATCAGGAGCTGGTCGACGCCGAGCGCCTCCCAGCGCTTGACCTGCTCGAGCGCGTCGTGCGGGTCGCCGACGATCGCGGACCCGGCGCCGATCATCCCGTCCATCATCGCCTCGTCCGGGTCGGGGATCAGGTCCGGCCAGACCGGCAGGCCGTCGGGACGCGGGAACGTGTCGTGGTACCGGAAGACCTGGCTCATGTGGTAGCCGATGCCCCCGTCCAGGAACTCGCGGCGGGCCTGGTCGCGGTCCTCGGCGATGCAGTTGAAGCCGCACGCGACGATGAGGTTGTCGTTGACGAACGCGCCCACGGGCTCGGCGTCGACGATCGCGTCCTTGTAGCTCCTGATGATCCCCTCGGCCACCTCGATGGTGTCGAGCGAGAAGCCGAGGACGCCGAGGCCCTTCTGGGCGGCCATGACGTAGCTCGGCGGGTTGCCGGCGGCGTACCACATGGCCGGATGGCCCTTGCCGTACGGCTTGGGCAGGATCGGCCGGGGATCCATGCGCCAGGACTCGCCCTCGAAGCCCTGGTAGGTCTCCTGGCTCCACATCTTCAGGAACTCGCGGATCGTCTCCTCCCAGATCGGCTTCGTGCCGGAAGGGTTGCCCGCGAGCTCGTCGTGGAAGCCCGAGATCTCGAAGCTGCCCGCGCCGCGGCCGGTGCCGAACTCGAAGCGGCCCTCGGTCAGGTGGTCGAGCATCGCGACGCGCTCGGCGACCTTCGCCGGGTGGTTCGTCTTCGGCAGCGGGTTGAAGATGCCGGAGCCGAGGTGCGCCGTCGTCGTGCGGCTGGCGAGCGCCCCGAGGAAGACGTCGCTCGCGGAGAGGTGCGAGTACTCGTCGAGGAAGTGGTGCTCGGAGAGCCAGATGTTCTTGAACCCGGCCGCCTCGGCCTCGAGGCAGAGGTCGAAGTCGTCCATCAGGACGGTGTGCTCCGCGTTGGGGTCCTTGTCGCGCCATGCCTGCGGCACGTACGCCTGCGTCAAAAAACCGAACTCCATGTGGCTCCACCTCCGTGGACCTGCATCGACTGCTTCTGTGCCCAGCGTCACATCGGCGGAGGTCCGGGCGCAACCGGTAGGAGCACCCGACTTTCGGGCGGACGCCGAAACCCCCGGTCACCGTGCGGGTCCGCGGGGACCGGCGCGCGGGTACCGGGGGTCGACGTCCGATCGTGACCCCCTCGACGGTGCAACCGTGACCCCCGGGCGTGGGCGGCGGCCGGTGCCGACGGCGCGGCGGCGGGCCGGTCGCGGCGGCGGCCCCGTCGCCCCGCGCCGGCGCTCAGCGGGTGATCCGCGAGCGCGACGCCCAGACCGCGAGGAGCGCCCGGCGCTCGAAGCCGAGCTTGCGCAGCGCGTTGCTGACGTGCCCGTCGACCGTGCGCCGGGAGACGCCGAGCCGTTCCGCGATGTCGCGGTTGGTCAGGCCCTCGGCCACGAGCTCGGCGACGTCGGCCTCGCGCGCGGTGAGCGCGACGCCGGCACCGTCGCCCGCCCTGCCGGTCCCGTCCGCGCTCGCGGCCTCGTTCGTCCTGAGCGCCAGCGCGAGGGTCCGGTCGCGGGGCATCGCGACGCCCCGGTCGAACGCCTCGCCGAACGCCGAGGCACCCAGGTCCGAGCGCACCCGGCCCTCGAAGCGCTCGCGCTCGGCGATCCAGTGGTCGGAGCCGTAGAGCTGCTCGCCGAACGAGCGCCACGACCCCGACGCGGCCCCGAAGAGCACCGCGGCGCGCCCGCTGTCCCCGCGCCCGGCCTCGACCCAGGCGAGCAGGTCGAGCGTCAGCGACACGCCGATCGCGTCGTGGAAGCCGCTGATCGCCCGCAGCCCGGCCAGCGCCCGCTCGCCGGCGCGGTCGAGCTCCTCGCGGGCCAGGTCGCCGAACGCGAGGCCGGCGGTCGCATAGGCGAGGAGCCACCGCTCGCCGCAGCCCTCCGAGCGCAGGGCGACGCGCTCGAACTGCGCCTGCGCCCACGCGAAGTCGGTGTCGAACACGCCGAGCAGCCCCAGGTGGACGTCGAGCGCGCCGACCTGGTCGGGCGGGGCGCCGTGCTCCTCGTACGCCGAGCGGGCGGCGAGCAGGAGCTCCCGCGCCGGCCCGAACTCCCCGGAGAAGAACGCGGTCAGCCCGCGCCCGTGGACCGCCCAGGCGACGGCGAGCGGGTCGCCGAGCTCCCGGCCGATCCGCTCGGCCTCGGCCAGCGGCTCGCGCGCGGCGTCGCGGTCGCCCTGCATCGTCGTGACGAGCCCGAACGTCCCGAGCGCCCGCGCGCGCTCGGGGGTCGGCGACGCGTCGAGCGCGAGCGCCCGGGTCAGCCACAGCCGGTGCTCGGTCAGGGAGAGGATCGCCCACAGGAACCACGGCCGGCCGGTCAGGACCTGGGCCGCCCGCGGGTCCCGGCCGTCGCCGATCGCGAACTCCAGGGCCGAGCGCAGGTTCGCGTGCTCGAGGCGGATCCGCCGGTACCAGTCCTCCTGCGCGGGACCGGCCCACTCGGCGGTCAGCCCGCCGGCGAGCCCGACGCACCACGCCAGGTGCCGGCGTCGCGCGTCCTCGCGCTCGTCGACGTCGAGCTGGGCGAAGCCGGCCTCGGCGATCGGCTCGAGCATCCGGAACCGCACCCGGCCGTCGTGCTCCTCCCGGCGGAGGATCGACTTGTCGACGAGCCCGCCGACCGCCTCGAAGACGGCCGCGGGGTCGACGCCGTGGAGCACCGCCTCGGCGGCGGCCAGGTCGAACCCGCCGGCGAAGACCGACGCACGCGCCCACACCCGCCGCTCGAGCGGGGAGCACAGCTCGCGGCTCCAGTCCATCGCCGCCTGCAGGCTCCGGTGGCGCTCGGGGCCGTGGCGGCCCGTGGCGGTCAGGAGGAACATCCGGTCGGCCAGCCGCCGCTCGAGGTCGTCGACCGACAGCAGGCGCAGCTGCGTGGCGGCCAGCTCGATCGCGAGCGGGACGCCGTCCAGGTGGCGGCAGATGCGGCCGATCGCGACGGTCGTCGGCCCGTCGGCGGTGAACCCGGGGACGACGGCCGCGGCCCGCTCGGCGAACAGGGCGACGGCGGGCGCGTCGGTGTCGCCCAGGCCGAGCGGCGGCACGACGAGCAGGTGCTCGCCGTCGAGCCCGAGCGCCTGCCGGCTGGTGCAGAGGACCCGCAGCCCGGGGGCGGCCCGGAGCAGGTGGCGCACGAGCTCGGCGCACGCGGGGAGCAGGTGCTCGCAGTTGTCGAGGACGAGCAGCGAATCGCGGGCGCCGAGGTGCTCCTCGAGGATCTCCCGGTGGCTGCGCAGGGAGCCGTCGTGGTGCCCGAGGCCGAGCTGGTCGACGATCGTCTGGGCCAGCAGCGTCGGGTCGCGCAATGCGGCCAGCTCCACCAGCCGCACATCGTCGCCGTGCGAGCGACGCAGGCGTGCCGCGACGGCCACGGCCAGGCGGGTCTTGCCGATCCCGCCGCCGCCGGTCAGGGTCACCAGCCGCGTCGTCCCCAGGAGCCGCCGGATCTCCTGGAGCTGCTCGCGCCGGCCGACGAGGCTCGTGACCTCGGCGGGCAGCCGGCCCCCGTCGCCGGCCGCCGGGGCGTTCGCGTCGCGGAGCCGTCGCACGCGGGTGCGGAGGGTCGTCATCGAACCCTCCCAGCCCAGGCGCCGCGCGATCTCGGTGGCGGGCAGGTCGGGGTCGCGCTGCAGGAGCGCCGCGATCCGGGGCTCGAGCGGGTCCAGGGCGGACGGGCGCTGCCGCCGGCCGTCGGCCGGCGGGTCGGTCGCCGCCAGCGCCTTGCGCACCGTGTTGCGCGCCATGCCGAGCTCGCGGGCGATGCCCTTGATCGACACGCCCGACTGGTGCAGGCGGCGCACGCGGCGCCAGTCGTCGGTCTCCATCGCTCCCCAGGTCTCCTCGCGGCGCGAGCCTACCTCCGGGCCGGCGGTGCGCGGGGCGGATCGGCTGGGTCGCGACCGGAGCGCCCGCGATCTGCGTCCCCGGGACTCAAGGTTCAGGTCCGTCGGTGCCCCGGCCGGGTCGCGAACCCCTGCTCAGGGCGGGAATCTCAACCCTCCGTTGGCTCACCGCCGAAGATCTGCCATACTGCCACTCAGATTTCACGCAGTCCCTCGCAGGGAGCTAGGAGCGCCACATGGGCAAGATCATCGGTATCGACCTGGGCACGACCAACTCGTGCATGGCCGTCCTCGAGGGCGGCGAGCCGACCGTCATCGAGAACTCCGAGGGCGGCCGCACCACGCCGTCCGTCGTCGCGTTCGCGAAGGGCGAGCGCCTGGTGGGTGCGGTGGCCAAGCGCCAGGCCGTCACCAACCCGACGAACACCATCTCCTCCGTCAAGCGCTTCATGGGCCGCAAGGAGGCGGAGGTCCAGGAAGAGGAGTCGATGGTCCCGTACAAGGTCGTCGCCGGCCAGAACGGCGACGCCCGCATCGAGGCCGAGGGCAAGCAGTACAGCCCGCCGGAGGTCTCGGCCATCACGCTCGCCAAGCTGAAGGCCGATGCAGAGGCGTACCTCGGCGAGACCGTCGACGGCGCCGTCATCACGGTCCCCGCGTACTTCAACGACGACCAGCGGCAGGCGACGAAGGACGCCGGCAAGATCGCCGGCCTCGACGTCAAGCGCATCATCAACGAGCCGACCGCCGCGTCGCTCGCCTACGGCCTCGACAAGGAGTCCGACCAGACGATCCTCGTCTTCGACCTCGGCGGCGGCACGTTCGACGTGTCCGTGCTCGAGATCGGTGACGGCGTCTTCGAGGTCAAGTCGACCGCGGGTGACAACCACCTCGGCGGCGACAACTTCGACAAGACGATCGTCGACTGGCTCGCGGGCGAGTTCAAGAAGGACCAGGGCATCGACCTGAAGAACGACCCGATGGCCCTGCAGCGGCTGTTCGAGGCCGCGGAGAAGGCGAAGATCGAGCTGTCCTCCGCGCAGGAGACGCAGATCAACCTGCCGTTCATCACCGCCGACGCCTCCGGGCCGAAGCACCTCGACGTCCGCCTCACCCGCGCGAAGCTGACCGACCTGGCCTCGAGCCTGCTCGACCGTCTGGTCGCGCCGGTCCGCCAGGCGATGGACGACGCCAAGGAGAAGGGCGCCGCCAACATCGACCACATCGTGCTCGTCGGCGGCATGACCCGCATGCCGTCCGTGCAGGAGAAGGTCAAGGAGCTCACGGGCAAGGAGCCGCACCGCGGCGTCAACCCGGACGAGGTCGTCGCCGTCGGCGCCGCCGTCCAGGCCGGCGTGCTCTCGGGCGACGTCAAGGACGTCCTCCTGCTCGACGTCACCCCGCTCACGGTCGGCATCGAGACCAAGGGCGGCGTGATGACGAAGCTCATCGAGCGCAACACCACGATCCCGACGCGCAAGAGCGAGATCTTCTCGACGGCGGACGACAACCAGCCGTCGGTCGAGATCCACGTGCTCCAGGGCGAGCGCGAGATGGCGAGCTACAACAAGTCGCTCGGCAAGTTCCAGCTGACGGGCATCCCGCCGGCGCCGCGCGGCGTGCCGCAGGTCGAGGTCACGTTCGACATCGACGCCAACGGCATCCTCAACGTGTCCGCGAAGGACCTCGGCACGGGCAAGGAGCAGAAGATCGAGATCAAGGCCGGCGGCGGGCTCTCCGACGAGGAGATCCAGTCGATGGTCTCCGACGCCGAGGCGAACGCCGAGGCCGACAAGAAGGCGCGCGAGCTGGCCGAGGCCCGCAACGTCGCCGAGCAGGGCGCGTACCAGGCCGAGAAGCAGCTCTCGGACCTCGGCGAGCAGGTCGACGAGACCTCGCGCAAGGAGATCGAGGAGGCCATCGCCGCCGTGCGCACCGCGCTCGAGGGCGACGACGCCGAGGCGATCAACGCCAAGCGCGAGGCCCTGGAGCAGGCCTTCCACAAGGTCTCCGAGCAGCTGTACCAGCGTGCGCAGGCCGAGAACGAGGGTGCCGCGGGCGGCGCCGACGGTCAGGCCGGCGGCGCGGGCGACTCCGACGAGGAGGACGTCGTCGACGCCGAGGTCGTGGACGAGAAGTAGGCCTCGGCCGACCCTCCCCCGACCCCTCAGGAGCACGCGATGAGCGACGAGCAGCGCGACCACCAGAACCCCGCGACGCCGGCGGACGGCACGGCCCCCGGTGGGGCCGCGCCCGGCGGCCCCGATCCGGCCGCGCCGGCGGGGGCGGGCGACCCCGCGACGGGCGGTGACCCCGCGGCGACGGACGTCGTCGACGGGGAGGTCGTCGACGCGGCGGCGACGGACGCCGGTCCCGCGGGCTCGGAGGAGGCGCAGGAGCAGGCCGCGGCGGACGCCGACCAGGCGTCGGCGGACGCCTTCGAGGCGTCCGCCGAGGTCGAGGCCGAGCCGGTCGTCGAGGAGGAGCCCGACTGGAAGGACCGCTACGTGCGGTCCGTGGCCGAGCTCGACAACGTCCGCAAGCGTGCGCGGCGCGACGCCGCGCTCGGCGAGGCCCGCGGCATCGCGAAGCTCGCCAAGGCGCTCCTGCCCGCGCTCGACAACCTCGACCGCGCGCTCGCGCACGTCGACCAGGCGCAGGAGCAGGACCCCGCGCACCCGGCCGGCGACACGCAGCTCGTCGAGGGCGTCCGCATCGTGCACCGCGAGATCCACGCCGCGCTCTCGCAGGCCGGCATCGAGGCGTACGACCCGACGGGGGAACCGTTCGACCCGCACGCCCACGAGGCCCTGACCCAGCAGCCGGCACCGGAGGGCACGCCCGCCGGGACGATCCTCGCCGTCTACCAGGCGGGGTACCGTCGCGGGGACGACATCCTCCGGGCTGCGAAAGTGGTGGTGGCGGGCTGATCCCCGTCACCCGGAGACCCGCTGAATGAGCACCCGACAGGACAACGGCCCCGACCTCTACGCGGTCCTCGGCGTCGACAAGAAGGCGACCGCCGACGAGATCAAGAAGGCCTACCGCAAGCTCGCCCGCGAGTACCACCCGGACCGCAACCCGGGGGACACCGCGGCGGAGGAGCGCTTCAAGCAGGTCTCGGCCGCCCACGACGTCCTCTCCGACGCCGAGAAGCGCAAGGAGTACGACAAGGCCCGTGCGTTCGGCGGGCTCGGCGGCGCGTTCTCGACCGGCGGCGCCGGCTTCGACTTCGCGGACTCCGGGATCGGGGACCTGCTCGGCAACGTCTTCGGCGGCCGCACCGGACGGCAGAGCCGCACGGGCGGCACGCGACCCGGTGGCGCGCAGCAGCGCGGCCGCGACGTCGAGGCCGAGGTCACGCTGTCGTTCCGGCAGGCGATCGACGGCGCCCAGGTGCCGCTGAGCGTCCGCACCGCGTCGCCGTGCAACACGTGCTCGGGCACCGGGGCGAAGCCGGGCACCAGCCCGATCGTCTGCCCCCGCTGCCAGGGCCGCGGCGTGGAGTCGCAGGGCCAGGGCCTGTTCTCGATCAGCCAGCCGTGCTCCCGGTGCCAGGGCGCCGGCACGATCATCGAGGACCCGTGCCCCACCTGCGCGGGCGAGGGTGCGGTCCACACGACCAAGCGCTACCGCGTCAACGTGCCGCCCGGCGTGAAGGAGGGCTCGCGGGTCCGGCTGGCCGGGAAGGGGCAGGCCGGTCGCAACGGCGGTCCCCCGGGCGACCTCTTCGTCATCACGCACGTGCCGCCGTCGAAGGTCTTCGAGCGTCACGGCGACGACGTCGAGGTCACGGTCCCGCTGTCGATCGCCGAGGCGGTGCAGGGCGCGGACGTCGAGGTCCCGACGCTCGACGGCCGCAAGAAGCTGCGCGTCGCGCCGGGCACGAAGCACGGGACGCTCCAGCGCCTCCGCGGCGAGGGTCCACCGCGGCTCGGGGGCGGCGGTCGCGGGGACATCCGCTACCGCTTCGTCATCGAGGTCCCGGAGCCGTCGACCGACGAGCAGCGCGACGCCGCGCAGCAGTTCGGCGACCTCTTCCCGTCCGCGGGTCGCGACCGGCTGTTCTCGGAGGACTGATCGCGGTGGGCGACGACGCGCAGCGGGGGAAGCGGCCGCGGACCGGCACGGTCCGCAGCACCCGTGTGACGCAGACGACGATCGAGGTCGACGCCGACCGCGGCGTGTTCATGATCTCCGTCGCCGCCGAGCTCGCCGAGATGCACCCGCAGACGCTGCGCATGTACGAGCAGCGCGGGCTGATCGAGCCGAAGCGCTCGCCGAAAGGCACGCGGCTCTACAGCCACAGCGACGTCGAGCGCCTGCGGCGGATCCAGCAGATGACCAACGACCTCGGCCTGAACCTGGCCGGGGTCGAGCGCGTCCTGGCCCTCGAGGTCGAGCTGGAGCGCGAGAAGCGGCGGTACGCCCAGGCGGCCGAGCGCCTCGTCCAGCTCCAGCGCGAGACGGTCGAGATGCGGGACACCCTGCGCGCCGAGATGCAGGTCGAGATCGACAAGCTCCGCAAGCGCAACGAGCTCGTGCCGTACCACGGCACACGCACCACGGCGCTCGTCCAGTTCCGGCCCGCGCCGGTCGAGGTGGACGACGTCCACGAGGTCGAGGACGACGAGTAGGTCGAACGGCCGAATCCCCTCGCGGGGCGCCGCGTGAGCGGCTAGGGTCCGGCGGGCCAACCCGTGTGGAGGTCCCCGTCGTGAGCACCCAGAAGCACCAATCGCCCCCGCTGCCCGTCGGCGTCACCCTCGACCGCGGGTTCTCGCTGCTCCGGACCAACGCGCGGTCCCTGATGGTGCCGCAGCTGGTCTTCGGCGCGATCGGGGCGCTCATCATCGTCGTGCTCGGCGTGATCACGTACTTCGCGCTCGGGGACATCGCGACCACGATCGAGGTCGACCGCTCGTCGACCGTGTTCGGCGACAGCACCGAGGGCTACTCCACGGTCGCCGACTTCACCGACGGGCAGGAGACCACGCTGATCGTCCTGATCAGCCTGATGTACCTGCTCTACGCCCTCGTCTACACGGCCAGCATCGTCACCGTGGTGCGCGCCGCGGACCGCGCCATCGAGGGGCAGGACCGCCTGCCGCTGAAGGCGGCCCTCGGCGACGGCCTGCGGCAGACCCCGCGGATCGTCGGGCTGACGATCGTCTTCTGGCTGATGGCGCTCGTCTACCTGATCGTGGTGGTCGTGGTGGTGGCGGTCTTCGGGGCGATCGCCTCGGGGCTCGCCGTGATCGCCGGGCTCGCGGCGTTCGGACTCACCGCGTGGCTGGGCGTCCGGCTGATCCTCTGGCCGTTCATCGCGATCAGCGAGGGCATCGGGTTCGCCGCCTACGGCCGGGCGTGGCGGCTCACCGCCGGACGCTTCTGGTCGCTGTTCGGGGTCCTGCTCCTCGTCGGCATCGTCGTCACGGTCGTGGCCACGGTCCTCTTCTTCATCCTCGCCCTGCTGTACAGCGCGATCGCCTCGACCAGCGACGAGGTCGGCATCGTCGCGCTGATCCCGTACCTGATCGGGTCCGTGCTGCTCGGCGTCGTCTTCACCGCCGGCTACATCGCCCCGGTCGTCACCGCGTACCGCACCCTCGCCGGCCGCGACAACGCCGACCTCTGGCAGGCCGCCACGGCGATGGGTGGCGGCGGGTCCGCGCCCCCGGCCGACCCGGGCGTCCGCCGGTGGGACGCGGCAGAGGCCCCGCTCGACGAGCCGGCGCCGGGGTGGGCCCCGCCGTCGGCGTCCTCGTGGGAGGGCCCCGCGCGCACCGGCGAGGGCACCCCGCCCGCGTCCGACGCCCCCGCGCAGGACGCGCCGCCGCCCGGCTCCCAGCCGCTCGGTGGGCTCCCGCCGTCCGACGAGCCCTCCGACGCCGAACGGCGCTGGGGCCGTCGCGACGAGCCGCCGGCGAGCTGAGCCACGCGTGACGGCAGGCCCCACGGCGGACCGTGGTCCCCGGCGGCGGGCGTCGTCGGGGCTCGCCGTCCTGCTCGCCGGGCTCCTGCTCGCGGTCGCGCCCGCCGCGGCGCCCGGCCCGTCCGCGGGGCCGCTCGGTCCGGCGACGGCC
>NZ_KI912613.1:2053849-2091654 GCF_000519325.1 Patulibacter minatonensis DSM 18081
CCGCAAGGCCGACGAGCTCCGCGAGGTCGCGCGCGACGCGATCCGCACCAGGGAGCGCCGGGGCGACGGCGAGGACGACACGCTCGGCGGACTCGATCTCGACGTCGGCGGCGGGGTCGCGTGGCCGCTGGCCATCGTCGTCGTGGTGCTCCTCGCGATCGTCGGCGCGGTCGCGCTCGCCCGGCGCGGCCCGCGCCGTCGCGGGCGTGCCGAGGACGTCGCCGTGGCCGGCGACGCGCGCGTGGCCGACCTCGAGCGGGAGGCCCGGCGCGCGGAGGAGGCCGGCGAGCACCGCACCGCCGTCGTGCTCTGGTTCCGGGCCGGGACCCGCCGGCTCCGCGACGCCCGCCGCGTGCGGGCCGCCGAGACCGCGACGCCGTCGGAGGTCGCCCGCGCCGCCGAGGACCACCGCGTGGCCGTGCTCGCCGTCGACCACGACCGCGCCGCCTACGGCCCCGGCCCCGTCGGCCCCGACGCGAGCCGCGGCGCCCGCGAGGGCTGGGCCGTGGTGCTCCGCGAGCCCCGGGCGGAGCGGCCCGGCACGGACGACCGGTCCTCCGCGACGGGCGGCGGGACATGAGCGCCCACGGCATCCCGGCCGCGACCGGCGCCGCACGGGTGGGGGAGGACGCGTGAAGGGGAAGGTCATCGCGGGCGTCCTGGCCGCCGTCGTCGTGCTGGTCGTGCTCGCGACCCAGTTCAGCGGTGGGGACGACGGATCGACGGAGGTCCGCGACGGATGGCGCAGCGGCGCGGAGCGCGGCCTCGGGGCCTGGGCGGCGGTGCTGCGGCACGAAGGGGTCAGGCTCCGCGTCCGCGACGTCGACCCGTCCTCGATGCGCCTCCTGCCCGGCACGACCTACGTCTTCGCGGAGGAGCTGCTCGACGACGACGCCGCCGACCGGGTCGTCGAGGAGCTGCGGCGCGGGGCGCGGGTCGTGGCGGTCGGCGACGACGCCGACCTGGTGCTCCGCGCGCTCGACGAGCCGACCGCGGACGAGACCCGGACGAGCGGTGACGCCGTCGCCGTCCGCGACGCCGCCGAGACCCGTGCGACCGATCTCGTCCGGCGCTCCGGCGTCGTCTGGTCCGATCCGCCGTCCGACCTCCGGCCGCTGCTGGAGCTCGACCGCCCGGGTGGCGACGCCGTCGCCGGCACCCTGCGGGTCGGTCGCGGCACGGTCGTCCTGATCCCCGACCGCGGGATCGTCGAGAACCTCGACCTGCGGGAGGCCGACAACGCCGCGTTCGCGGCCGCCGTCGTCGGGCGCGGGAAGGCCGTCGCGCTGCGCACGCGCGAGTCCGGATCGGTCGGCGGGCTGCCGTCGCGCGCCGTGCTGGTGGTCCTCCTGCTCGTCGCCGCGGCCGCCGTCGCGCTGGTCGCCCGCGGGCGACGCCTCGGGCCCGCGGTCCAGCCCGACGAGGATCCGACGCCCGGGCGCTCCGGGTACGTCGACGCCGTCGCGGCCGTCCTCGCCCGGACGTCCGACCGCCGGTCCGCCGTCGAGCGCCTCCGGGCCCGGGGCCGCGCGCTCCTGGCCCGGCGGATCGGCCTGGAGCCGGACCCCACGCCGGAGGACGTGCGCGCCGCCGCGCGGAGCGCCGGGCTGACCGACGCCGACGCGGCCGCCCTGGCGGGCGGCCCGGGCGCCGCGCCGCCGGGAACCGATGAGTTGCAAGCCGTCGGGCGGGCCCTCGCCCGCCTGGAAGGAGACACCCGATGATCGACATCGTCACCGCACTGCGGGCGGAGGTCGGCCGCGTGGTCCGCGGCCAGGACTCCACCGTCGACCTGCTCGTCGCCGCCGCGACCCTCGGCGGCCACGTGCTGCTCGAGGGGCCGCCGGGCGTCGCGAAGACGCTGACCGCGACCGCGCTGGCCCGCGCCCTGGACGTGGACAACTCGCGGATCCAGCTGACCCCGGACATGCTGCCGTCGGACGTCACGGGCACCGTCGCGCTGCGCGGCGGCGAGCTCGTGTTCCGGCCCGGCCCGGTGTTCACGAACGTCCTGATCGCGGACGAGATCAACCGCACGCCGCCGAAGACGCAGTCGGCGCTGCTCGAGGCGATGCAGGAGGGCGCGGTCTCCGTCGACGGCGAGCGCCACCCGCTGCCGGTGCCGTTCCTGCTCGTCGCGACGCAGAACCCGATCGAGCAGGAGGGCACGTACCCGCTTCCCGAGGCCCAGCTCGACCGCTTCCTCTTCCGGGTGCGCGTCGGCTACCCCGACGAGTCGGCCGAGCGCGAGATCGTCTCCGCCACCCGCGAGGGGCTCCGCCCGGCGGCGCTGAACGACGTGCGTCCCGTCGTCGACGCCGCGGCGCTGGCGGCCGCGCGCGACACCGTGCAGGACACGTTCGTGCACGCCGACGTCGTCGAGTACGTCGTGTCCGTCATCCGGGCCACCCGCCGCCTGCCGAGCGTCGAGCTGGGGGCCAGCCCGCGTGCCGGGCTGCACCTCCTGGCCGCCGCGCAGGCGTCCGCGCGGATCGCCGGCCGCGACTTCGTGACCCCCGACGACGTGCGGTCGGTCGCGGAGGTCGTGCTGGCGCACCGCCTCGTCCTGAGCCCCGAGGCCGAGCTCGAGGGCACCCGCGACCACGACGCGGTGCGCGCCGCGGTCTCGTCCGTCCCGGTGCCGGCGTCGAGGTGAGACTGAGCCCGTCACCCCTGGTCGCGGTCGTCCTGGCCGCGTGCGCGGTCGCCGCCGTCCTGCTGCCCGCGGGGCCCGTGGTGGCGGTCGCGGGGCTCGTCCTCGTGCTGTCGGTGCTCGACGGGTTCCTGGCCCGCCGCCGGCCGCCGTCGCTGGAGGTGACGGCGCCCGGGATCGCCCCGCGGGGCGCCGCGGTGCCGGTGACCGTCACGCCGGCCGTGGCCGAGCCCGGGCTTCGGCTGCGGCTCGCCGGGCTCCCGGGGGTGACGGTCGACGCCGGCGACGGCAAGGGGTCCCTGACGGCGCAGGTGACCGCCGCGCGCCGCGGCCGACACGTGCTGCCGCTCCCGGTGGCCCGCCGCACGGGCCCGCTGCGGCTGGGGCGCTGGGACCATCGCGGCACGACGCCCGTCGAGCTGCGGGTGCTCCCCGACTACCGGACCGCCCACCTGCTCGCCGCCGCCGTGCGGTCCGGGCGTGCCGCCACCGGGGTCCGGAACCGCGGGCCCTACGGCCTGGGCACCGAGTTCGACCACGTGCGCGAGTACGCGCCGGAGGACGACGTCCGGATGGTCAACTGGCGCGCGACCGAGCGGATGGGGCGCCCGATGAGCAACCAGCGGCGCGTGGAGGCCGACCGCGACGTCGTCGTCCTCGTCGACGGCGGCCGGCTCGGTGCCGCCCCGGCCGACCGCGACCCCGACGGTCCGGGCGCGCCGCGGACGACGGGTCCGGACTTCGGCGGCCCGCGCTGGAGCGCGGTGCGTCGCGCGCTGGCGCCCGGGGCGCACCCGGACGAGGACGAGGACGACGCCGGTCCGCCGCCCGCCGAGCTGCGGCTGCTCGACGTCTGGCTCGACGCCGCCGCCGCGGTCGCCGCCACGGCCGACGTCCTCGACGACCACGTCGGCGCGATCGCCTACGACGACCGGATCCGCCGCCAGCTCCAGCCGCGCCGCGGGGCCGGCGACGCCGTCGTCCGGGCGCTCCACGACCTCGAGCCCACGCGGGTCGACAGCGACCACGAGCGCGCCTTCCGGCAGGTCGGCGGGACGCGCCGCGCGTTCGTGCTCGTGCTCACCGATTTGCTGGACGAGGCCGCGGCCGCGCCGCTCCTGGCGGCCGCCCCGCTCCTGGCCCGCCGCCACGCGCTCTGCGTCGCCACGATCGAGGAGCCGCGGCTCCGGCGCCTCGCGACGACGGTCCCCGAGGACGAGATCGGGGCGCTCGCCCAGGCCGTCGCGGTCGACGTCCGCGACCAGCGCGACCGGGTCGCCGCCCGGCTGCGCGCCCGCGGCGCGCAGGTCCTGTCGGTCCCCCCGGGCAGCCTGCCGGCCGCCTCGGTGCAGGCGTACCTGCGGGCGAAGCGGCGCGGGGTGCTCTGAGCCCGCCCGGCGCGCGACGCGCCGGCGGCGGGCCACCAGGCGCCGCTCCTACGAGAGGTCGCCGCCCGGCCGGAGCTTCGCGTTCCAGCGCTGCTCGATCCGGCCGAAGCGCCAGACGGCGACCGCGACGAGCCACGTGACGACGAACAGGCCGACCAGGACGTAGCCCACGGCGTTGAGGTCCAGCGCGGAGAAGAAGCTCCAGATCCCGCCCTCGAGGCCGAGCTTCTCGGCGAGCACCTGCATCAGCTCGATCACGCCGATGCCGAGCGCGACGGCGACCGACAGTCCCGTCACGGTGATGTTGTAGAAGACCTTCCGCACCGGCTTGGCGAACGCCCAGCCGTACGCGACGGTCATGAACGCGCCGTCGATCGTGTCGAGCAGCGACATGCCGGCGGCGAACAGGATCGGCAGGCAGAGGATCGCGTAGAGCGGGAGCCCGCCCGCGGCGGCGCTGCCGGCGGTCGCCAGGAGCGCGACCTCCGTGGCGGTGTCGAAGCCCAGGCCGAACAGCAGACCGAGCGGGTACATCTGCCACGGCTGCTTCACGGCGCGGGTCGCGCGTCCGAGGAACCGGTTCATGAACCCCCGGGAGTTCAGCTGCTCCTCGAGCGCCTGCTCGTCGAACTCGCCGTGGCGCATCCGCCGGAAGACCTTGACGATGCCGACGAGCACGACGAGGTTGATGAGCCCGATCAGGAGCAGGAACAGCCCGGAGACCGTGGGGCCGATGAGCCCGGTGGCCTGGTGGAGCGTCGAGCTGTCGTCCTGCACCGCGCCGCTCAGCCCCTTGATGCCGAGCGCGAACGCCGCGGCGAGCAGGAACACGATCGAGGAGTGCCCGAGCGAGAAGAAGAAGCCGACGCTCAGCGGTCGCTGCCCGTCGGCCATGAGCTTGCGGGTGACGTTGTCGATCGCGCCGATGTGGTCGGCGTCGAACGCGTGGCGCATCCCGAGCGTGTAGGCGGTGATCCCGATGCCGACGCCGAAGACCCCGGTCGTGCCGAGCGACAGGTGCGCCGGGACGACCGCGCCGAACAGCAGGCCGAAGCCCACGACGTGGAGCAGCAGCACGACGGCGAACAGCACGGCGGCGCGCCGCCACTCCGCCGGCGACATCGAGCGGGCGATGCGCCGCCGGCGCGACGGGCGTGGCCCGCCGACCCCCGGGCCGGTCCCCGCGAGGGCCCGGCCCGGCGTGTCCCCGGCCGTCATCTCAGTCCGCCGGGGGCGCCCAGTGGCACTCGGTGACGCCGCCGTCGCGGATCTCCACGTCGCGCTCGCGGGCCGCGTCGCGCACCCACAGCGTGTACGTGCCCGCCGGGATCCGGTCGAAGACCGCGGCGTGGAACGTCTCGCCGCCGATCGGGCGCTCCAGGATGTGCTGGTGCTGGCGATCGGCGTCGTCGCCCGTGGGGCTGATCTCGATCGGCGTGTCGATCTCCGTGTCGTCCCAGTGCACGACGAGCGCGCCGAGGCCGCCGCCGATGTCGAGGACCACGGGCTCCGGGTGCGGCCGGGCGACCGGCTCGGCGCTCACGGGGTCACCCCCGGGATCGAGATGACCGGCAGGGGACCGGACTCCGACGTCACCGTCGGGTGGTCGAAGCCGTCGTAGGGCTCGCCGAGGTACGGGAAGCTCGAGAAGAACCGCGCGCTCGAGCCGACCGGCCCGGTCGGCGGGATCGGCACGCCCTGCGTCACGAGGCTGACCGCGGGGTCGGGGTTGAAGTCCGGGTCGAACCGCTTGTTGATGACCGCGCCGAGCATGCGCACGAAGATCGTCACGATGTCGTCCTCGACCCGTCGGCCGTTCGGGTAGCCGGCCGGGTCGCCGTCGAGCGGGCCGAGCGGCTGGAGCTGCTTGCTCGGCGGGACCGCGACGTTCAGGCGGAGCATGTCCGACGCGATCGGCCCGGTGTAGTTCTGGAAGCCGGGGAAGATGCCGGGCTTGAACCCGTTCAGGAGCAGCGCCCGCAGGTCCTTCCGCGGCTTGCCGGACGCCGCCAGCGCCCGCAGCTTCTCGAAGACGCCGGGGTAGAGGTCGGGCAGGAGCTTCGGCAGCTCGGGCTGCTCGACGCCCGGGGTGTACTCCTTGTCGTTCACGGGCTGGCTGCCGTTCCAGCCGTCCTTCTCCACCATCGGCACCATCAGCTCGTTGAAGAGCGGGCTGCCCAGGCGCGAGACCTGGACCCACGGGCCGGACTCGGTGTGCTGGCCGGTGGTGTCGCCGCGCAGACGCATCTTGCGACGGGAGGCGGCGCCCCAGATCCCGATCGTCGAGGCCGCGGCGTTCACGTCCTTCGGCACGGAGCCGTCGCGGGTGAGGTCGCTGATCGGCACCTGCAGCGCGATCGTATGGACGTTGATGCCGTTCTTCAGCGTGTCGAGGCCGACGGAGGGCAGCATCGGCACCACGTGCAGGGTCGAGAACGGCCGCAGGTCAGCGAGGTCGAAGATCCCGCCGAGGTCGGCGTAGAAGCCGTCGTTGCGCTGGCCGGCGAAGACGGTCCCGCCGCCGGGGAGCCGATGGACCGCCGCCTGCGCGAGCTTCGTGTACTCCGGGGTGGAGTGCGGGCCGATGTTGCACGGCGGGCACGCCAGGCCGGACGCGATGACCTTCGGGGCGCCGGTGCCGACCTGCTTGCTGACGGTGTAGGACTGCCGGCGGTTGAAGTTCGGATCCGTCAGCGACCGGATCGGGCCCGTGTTGTAGAGGAACGTCTTCTGGTTCATGACCTTCGTCGTGAACCGGAAGGTGTAGGTGACGTCGGGCAGCGCGGTGCCCTTGTTGCTGATGTAGATCGAGTACAGGACGTCCTGCCCGAACTCGTAGAAGTTCGGCCCCGCGGCGGCGGCCTCGAGCGGGATGTAGTTCGTCAGGATCGTGACGGTGTCCGGACGATCCGGGCTCACGAACGCGTACGTGTCCGTGTTGTCGACGCAGGGGTCCTGGCTGACCTCGGGTGCTTCGCGATGGGAGGACATGCGCTCAGCCCTTCTTGCTGGTGGTGGGCTTCTTCGCGGGCTTCCGCTTCGCGCGGCGCTTCTTCGCCTTGGGCTTCTTCTTCGTGACCGTCGTCAGGCGGCGGACGAGCTCGCGGTCCTTGACCGTGCGCTGCGTCGTGCCGGTCATGATCACGACGGTGCCGGCCTTCGCGTCGTGGACGTAGGCCATCAGCGGCTCGTCCGGCTGGGGCGTCGTCGGATCCTTGATCGCGACGCCGTTGGCGGGTCGGGACGCGGTCGCGTCGGCGTCGGTCGCGCCGATGAGCGCCACGGGGACGGCGGCCGCGGCGGCGTAGCCCCCCGACCTCCGGAGGAACGCGCGACGGTCGGTCGAGTCGTCGTCGACGAGCAGGACGGGGCCAGGGGCCATCCGCCCTCGCCTGGTGAAGCGGGACATGCCTGATCTCCTCTCCGGACCGCGGTGGGGCCGGGATGGTGACGTTCCCTGCGGGAACCCTCGGGGCCGGCGTGGTCGCCGTCGGTCCTCACGGGCATGAACGACGAGGACGGGCCCGTGGACGCACGCAATGTGCCGATCAGCACAATTCGGTGGTCCGCGCGTCCTCTCCGCCCGTCCCGGCGGGCCCCGCCGGTCGGTCAGCCCGTGGCCGGCGACGCGGCCGGCAGCGGGGCCGCCGCGACCGTCCCGGCGGTCGCCAGGTCGGAGCGCCGCCCGCGGACCACGACCGCGGCCCAGTAGGCACCACCGATGCCCAGACCGAGGACGGCGACGCCGATCGCGGGCCAGCCGGCGGGGGAGACGAAGCCCTCGACGATGCCGCAGAGGACGAGGAAGGGCGCGGTGCCCAGGACGACGAGGACCGTCGGCCGGGCGATGTCGCGCACGGCGACGCGGCGGGGCCGGTCGCCCGGGTCGACGACCGCCCAGCCGACGGCCATCCCGGCCGCGGCGGCGACGACGATGCAGCTGAGCTCCAGCACGCCGTGGGCGACGATCAGGTGCAGGACGTTGCCGAGGTTGTCGTTCGCCGCGGCGACGCCGAGGACGGCCCCGAGGATCGCCCCGTTGTACGCCACGATCACGACGCCGGGGACGACGCACAGGAGCCCGGCGACGAACGCCATGAACGTCACCCGGATGTTGTTCGTGAAGAGCTGCGACGAGAACGCGGCGGACTCCGATGAGGCGAGGCCCCGGTCGCCGACGGGCGGTGCGGCGCCGTCGATGAAGTCGCCGGGGACGAGCGCGGCCGCGACCGCCGGGTCGAGCGCCGCCCACACGCCGACGACCAGCGCGGTCCCGAGCAGCGCGACGCCCGCCAGCGCGATCCACCGCCACAGCGCGTGCGTCAGGCGCCAGTAGTCGCGGGAGAAGAACTGCCGGGCGGAGCCGCGGGCGCCGGCCCGGGCGTAGACGAGGGACCGCGACCGGCGCACCAGGAGCTCGAGCCGCTGGACGACCGGGTCGCCCGGATAGGCGCGCCGCGCGTGCGCCAGGTCGGCGGCGGCGGCGCGGTACGCGGCCCCGAGCTCGAGTACGCCGTCCGCCCCGAGGCGCTCCGGTCGGTTCCCCGCCCGGCGGAGGAGGTCCTCCAGCGCGTCCCACGAGGGGGTGCGGTCGGCGAGGAAGCGGGATAGGGTCACGGCCGTGCAGGAGTATCACGACCGTCTGACGATCTCCACCCCCGAGGCCGTCGACGTCGTGCTCGACCTCGCGGGACCGGGCACCAGGATCTCGAGCGGCGCGATCGACCTGGTCATCCAGGGGCTCGTGGCCCTCGTGGGGCTGCTCATCCTCGGGGGGCTCAACGACGCGATCGGCGACGACTGGACGATCGTCCTCGCCTCGATCCTCGCGTTCCTGCTCCTGTTCTTCTACGACGTCGCCTGGGAGCTCCTGGGCGACGGCCGCACGCCCGGGAAGATGATGCTCGGGCTCCGGGTGGTCCGCGACGACGGCCGCCGCGTCGACCCCGGCTCGTCCGTGCTGCGGAACCTGCTGCGGATCATCGAGCTGCCGCTGCTCTACGCGCCCGGGATCATCATGGTCACGCTGACGAAGCGCCACCAGCGGCTCGGCGACGTCGTGGCGGGCTCGCTCGTCGTCCGGGAGCCGCGCCGCGCCACCCGTGCCCTCGGCCGGACCGCCGGGGCCCCGGACCCGTGGGAGGGCGGGGGTCCGACGCTGCAGCTCGACACGTCGGCGCTCACGGACCACGACCGGTCGACCGCCCGGGCGTTCGCCGCCCGCCGCGAGACGCTGGACCCGAAGGAGCGGCTGGCGCTCGCGACGACGATCGCGGCGGGGCTGCGCTCCCGGCTCGGCGTCGTGCCGGGACGGGCGACGGACGAGGACGTGATCCTCGCGGTCGCGCGGGGGACGTCGCACGACGGCGGCGGGCTCGGCGCGGGGTGGGGGCCGCCGGACGGACGCTGGGCGTCCCCCGAGGCCGGCGGGCTCGACACGACCGGCCTGACCGACCACGACCGCACCACCGCGCGGCAGTTCGCCGAGCGCCGCAGCAGCCTGGCGCCGGGGGAGCGGGACGCGCTGGCGACGGCGATCGCCGGCGGGCTCCGTGCGCGCCTGCGGTCGACCGGCGGGATCGAGGCGGACGAGGAGCTCGTGCTCGCGGTCGCGCGGGACGCCGGCGCGCGCTGAGGCGATGAGCCCACGACGCCGCCGAGCGCCCGGCCGAGCAGCCCGCCCTCGGCGAGGATCGCCAGGCCCAGCGCGATCAGCACGACCGGCACCGCGACGTGCCCCCACCGCGCGACCGTCCGCGCCACCGGCGGGCGGGCGGCGAGCCACCGGGCGCCCGCCAGCCAGACCGCGAGCAGCACCCCGAAGGTCAGCACGACGACCAGGGCGTCGGCGCCGTCCTGGTTGGCGAGGAACGGCACGTACACCGCGATGTTGTCCGCTCCCCCGGCGATGGTCAGGGCGGCGACCGCCGCGGTGCTCGAGACGAGCGGCAGGGCCTCGTCGCCGGCGTCGCCGCGCAGGACGGCCGCCACGCCGAGCATCCCGAGCGCCAGCGGCACCAGCCCGAGGAGCGCGACGACGTCGTCCGGGAGCAGGAGGAGCCCGGTGGCGCCCAGCCACGCCACCGCGACGAGCGTCGTCAGGCCGAGCGCCTGGCCGCCGACGACGTGCCGGACGCGGAGCGGGCCACCGCGCCCGGCCACCGCGAAGAGCGCCGTCAGCACGACGACGTCGTCGAGGTTCGTGGCCGCGAACGCGCCGGCGGCGGCCGCGGCGACGCCGACGGGATCGCTCATCGGACGGTCCGCGGGGCCGGAGGACGGTGGGCGGTGTGCGTCATCGCCTCGCCCGCGCAGGCACGAGCAGCACGACCGTCACCACCGCGACCGACAGCCCCAGCAGCCATCCGGCGAGCACGTCGGTGGGGGAGTGGACGCTGAGGACGACCCGGCTGAGCCCCACGAGCAGGACGATCAGGGCCGCGACGAGGAGGGGCCACCGCGGCGGCGCCTGGGCCGGGCGGTCGGGGGCCGACTCCGACGACCGTCCCGTCCACCGTCCCGCGACGGCGACCACGAGGCCGAGCGTCAGCCACCCCGCCGCCGCCTGCATCGAGTGGCCGGAGGGGAAGCCGCTCGAGTGCTCGACGACCTCGTGCAGCGCGGCCGGCGGACGCGGGCGGCCGACGATCGACTTCGCGAGCGGGACGAGGAGGACCGCCGCCTCGAGCGCGATCAGCGGCCCGACCGCTGCGCGGAGCGGCAGCACCCGGAGCACGAGCAGGCCGACGCAGAGGGCCACGAGGACGACGGTCAGCACGAGCCCTGCACCGAGGTGCGTGACCGCGCGGGCGAGGTCGACGACGGTCGTCGAGCGGTGATCGGCGAGCTCGCGCACCACGTCCGCGTCGAAGCGGGTGACGGCGTTGTGCCCGCGGACGATCACGGCGAGGAGCGCGGTGATCACGACGCACGCGGCCACGAGCGGGAACGGGCGGCGCAGGACGCGGGGCACGGCGAGGGAGGATCGCAGCCGCGACGGGTGGCGGCGGCGCTCGTCGTCGGGCGGCGGATCCCGGCCGGTGCCCGGGCCCGCCGTGCTCGCCGGCCCGGGGCGCGCCCGGGGCGTGCGTACGATCACAGGAGGCACGGAACGCCCGGAGGTGCCTTGACTTTCTACGAAGCGAAGCGCAAAATCTCAGTGACACAGACTGAGATCTAGGAGCGCGGAGCGCCCGGGAGGGCGACGACGCGGCCCGGACGTCCGTCCGCGGCGCTCCGGTCCGGGGCCGATCCCCCGCATCCTCCGTTCCCGAAAGGACACCCATTGCAGCCTGATCGCTTCACCATCAAGACGCAGGAAGCCGTCGCCGAGGCCGGCCGGGTGGCGGAGCGCGCGAAGAACCCGCAGATCGGTCCCGAGCACCTGCTGGTCGCCCTGCTGGACCAGGAGGGCGGCGTCGTCGGCTCCGTCCTGCGCAAGCTCGGCGTCCCCGTGGACGAGGTCCGGCGGCCGGTCGAGGCCGCGATCGACGGACTCCCGAAGGTCACGAGCGGCGGCCAGTCGGCCGGCGCGTCGAGCGAGCTGATCGCCGTCCTGCGGGCCGCCGACGAGCAGATGCGCACGCTCGGCGACGAGTACCTCTCGACCGAGCACGTCCTGCTCGCCCTCGCCGCGCACCAGTCGAAGGCCGGCGACGCGCTGCGCGGCGCCGGGGCCGGCGGCGAGGCCCTGCTGCAGGCCGTCACCGAGGTCCGCGGCGGTCACCAGGTCACCGACCAGAACCCCGAGGACAAGTTCGAGGCGCTCGAGAAGTACGGGCAGGACCTCACCGAGGCCGCCCGCGAGGGCAAGCTCGACCCGGTCATCGGCCGCGACGAGGAGATCCGCCGCGTCGTCCAGGTGCTCTCGCGCCGCCGGAAGAACAACCCGGTGCTGATCGGCGAGCCGGGGGTCGGCAAGACCGCGATCGCGGAGGGCCTCGCCCAGCGCATCGTGGACGGCGACGTCCCCGAGTCGCTGCGCGACCGCCGGGTCATCTCGCTCGACATGGGCTCGATGATCGCCGGCGCGAAGTACCGCGGCGAGTTCGAGGACCGCCTGAAGGCCGTGCTGAAGGAGGTCTCCGACGCGAAGGGCCAGATCGTGCTCTTCCTCGACGAGCTCCACACGATCGTGGGCGCCGGCGCGAGCGAGGGCGCGGTCGACGCCGCCAACCTGCTCAAGCCGATGCTGGCCCGCGGCGAGCTGCGCGCGGTCGGTGCGACCACGCTCGACGAGTACCGCAAGTACATCGAGAAGGACGCGGCGCTCGAGCGGCGGTTCCAGCCCGTGCTCGTGGACGAGCCGACGGTCGAGGACACGATCGCGATCCTCCGCGGGCTCAAGGAGAAGTACGAGAGCCACCACAACGTCGACATCCAGGACGCCGCGCTGATCGCGGCGGCCACGCTGTCGCACCGCCACATCGCCGACCGGCAGCTGCCGGACAAGGCGATCGACCTGATCGACGAGGCCGCGTCGCGGCTGAAGATCGAGATCGACTCCAAGCCGACCGAGATCGACGAGATCGACCGGCACGTCGTGCAGCTCGAGATCGAGCGCCTGTCGCTCGAGAAGGAGGACGACGAGGCGTCGCGGGCGCGACTGGAGGCCCTGGACCGCGAGCTCGCCGACGAGCGCGAGCGTTCCGCGGCGATGACCGCCGAGTGGCAGCGCGAGAAGGAGTCCGTCGACGCGGTCGGCCAGGCGCGGGAGCAGCTCGACGGGCTGCGGATGGAGGCCGAGCGCGCCCAGCGCGCGGGCGACCTGCAGCGCGCCGGCGAGCTGACCTACGGCGAGATCCCCGCGCTCGAGCGCCGCATCAAGGAGCTCGAGGCGCAGGAGGCCGAGGTGGAGGTCGAGGTCGGCGCGTTCCGGTTCCTCGAGAACAAGGTCACGGCCGAGCACATCGCCGAGGTCGTCGGCAACTGGACCGGCATCCCGGTCGCCCGCCTGATGGAGGGCGAGATCGAGAAGCTCGTCCACATGGAGGACCGGCTGCACGACCGCGTGATCGGGCAGGACGAGGCCATCGACGCCGTGTCGGCCGCCATCCGGCGCAGCCGCGCGGGTCTCGGCGATCCGGACCGCCCGATCGGCTCGTTCCTGTTCCTCGGACCGACCGGCGTCGGCAAGACGGAGCTCGCGCGCTCCCTGGCGGAGTTCATGTTCGACTCGGCCGACGCGATGATCCGCATCGACATGTCGGAGTACATGGAGAAGCACGCGGTGTCGCGCCTCGTCGGTGCGCCCCCGGGCTACGTGGGCTACGACGAGGGCGGGCAGCTGACCGAGGCCGTGCGCCGCAAGCCGTACTCGGTGGTGTTGCTGGACGAGGTCGAGAAGGCCCACCCGGACGTCTTCAACATCCTGCTCCAGCTGCTCGACGACGGCCGGCTGACCGACGGCCACGGCCGCACGGTCGACTTCACGAACACCGTGCTGATCCTGACGTCGAACATCCCGGGCGGGCGCGAGGGCGCGGAGCAGCACTTCCGCCCCGAGTTCATCAACCGGCTGGACGACATCATCGAGTTCCACGCGCTGGACCGGACGCATCTCGCGCCGATCGTCGAGCTGCAGGTGCAGCGGGTCGTCAAGCGGGCGGCCGAGCGCGGCGTGACCGTCGAGCTCTCGGAGGAGGCGGCCGAGCTGATCGGCAACCTGGGCTACGACCCGACGTACGGGGCGCGCCCGCTGAAGCGCACGATCCAGAAGCACCTGACGGACCGGCTGGCTCTCGCGATCCTGAAGGGCGAGATCAAGGACGGCGACACCGTCCAGGTCGGCGCCGACGAGGGCGAGATCGCGCTGCAGGTGGCGGGGCAGGTCGTCGCGGCCTGAGCACTCGTGCCCGCGGAGCAGGCGCCGCGGGTACGGTGCGGGCATGCCGCCGTACACCGATGTCCCGGTCGGCCCGGGGTGAGCGGGTCCGCGCAGCGCCGGGGGCTGCTCGGGCGTCGACGTCGAGACCGTCCGCCGCACGACGGGGCGGAGGCCTCGGGGGACGGGCGCGACCCGGCTCCGGCCGCGGGCGCGACGGGAGCACCGGCGGGCGGGACGCACGCCGGCGGGGAGGCGACGCGGGCCGGCGACGGCTCCGCGGGCGACCCGCCGTCGGGGTTCGCGGTCCTCGGCGGGATCGTCGCCGACCTGGAGGCCGCGGGGCACACGATCCGCGTGTCGGACGCCACCGGGGGCGTCGACGTCCCCGAGGAGCTCGCGGTCGACATCGCGTGGCTGCTCCGGGCCGGTGCGGACTCGATCCTGCGGCGGGCGACCGCCCCGGTGCGGGTGCACATCCGGGTGCGGGTCGAGGGCGGCGAGCTCTTCATGACGATGCAGAGCGTCAACGGCATCCCGAGCGCGCCGGCGGTCGTGCTGACCGAGTCGGACGTGATCCCGATCGCCACCCGCGCCGCCGCGGCGGGCGGACGGCTGAACGTCCGGCCGACGAACGATGGGAACGTCATCGCGATCGTGCGGCTGCCGCTGTCGTCCGACTAGCGGCCGCGATCGGACCGGCTCACGTGGCGCCCGGACCGCGGACTACGCCGGGACCTCCGTCGCGGCCGTGCCGTCGAGCACGAACTGGCCCTCGTCGAGGTCGAGCGCGAGCTCCGTGCGCCGCGCGTACTCGCCGAAGCCCCCGAGGAAGGAGAGGCACTCCACCGGCTTGCCGGGGATGTTCGCCCCCATGTACTGGCTGACGGCGGTCGGCAGCAGGGTCGCCTGGCCGATCGCCGCGACGATCGCCCCCCACTCCGCGACGGCCTCGGGCGTCGGCTCGACCGTGCGGGCGCCGCGCTCGTCGACCTGCTGGATCGTCCGCCCGATCCAGCGGCTCTGGTGCTGGACCAGCAGCGGCGGGCAGTAGAACGCCGCGGGAGACTGGGCGCCGTCGACGATGAACAGGTTGGGGAACCCGTGGGCCATCACGCCGAGGTGCGTCCTCGTGCCCTCGGCCCAGTGGTCCTGCAGCGAGCCGTCGCGGCCCTGGGTCGGGATCCGCAGCATCGGGCCGCTGCCCGCGTCGTACCCGGTCGCGCAGACGAGGACGTCGGCGGGGTGCTCGGTCCCGTCGGCCAGGCGGACGCCGTCGGCGGTGATCTCCGCGATCGCGTTCTCGCGGACGTCGACGAGGTCGACGTTCTCGCGGTTGAACGCGCGGTAGTAGCCGGTCTCGCCGCAGAGGCGCTTGGCCATGATGCAGTGGTCGGTGGGGATCAGGAGGTCGGCCACCGCGGGGTCGTCGACCTGCGCGCGGATCTTCCGCTCGAAGAACTCGCGGAGGGTGGCGTTGGCGTCCTCGTCGAAGAGCAGATCGGTGTAGCTCAGGTAGAAGCTCAGTCCGCCCGAGGCCCACCGGAACTCGTACTCGCGCTCGCGCTCCTCGGGGTCGGCGGCCAGCGCCGAGTTGGACGCCGGGTAGGCCGAGGGCGGGGGAGGGTCCGCGATCTCGTGGGCGATGAGCGTGAAGCCGCCGAACGCGACCTTCTCGAGCTCGCGGATCCGGCCGTAGTTCGCCTTCACCATCTCCTGGTAGCCGTCGGGCATCGGCCCGTTCTGCAGCGGCACGCACCAGTGCGGGGAGCGTTGGAACACGTCGAGGTGCGCGCAGGTCTCGGCGATGCGGGGCACGAGCTGGACGCCCGAGGCGCCGGTGCCGATGATCGCGACGCGCCTGCCGGCGACCTCGAGGCCGTCCTTCGGCCAGCGCCCGGAGTGCACGACCGGGCCGTCGAAGGCGCCTTCGCGCAGGCCCGGGATCGCCGGCAGGTACGCGGCGGAGAGGAAGCCGACCGCGCCGACGACGAAGCGCGCTGTGAGGGCGTCCCGGTCGGTGGTGACGCGCCAGCGGTCCCCGTCGAGGTCCAGCCGCTGCACGGTCGTCAGGAAGCGGATGTCGCGGCGCAGGTCGAAGCGGTCGGCGACATGGCGGAGGTAGGCGTGGACCTCGGGCTGGCCGGCGTAGCGCTCCGACCACACCCAGTCCTGCTGGAGGTCGTCGTCGAACGAGTACGAGTACTCGAGGCTCTCGACGTCGACGCGCGCCCCCGGATACGTGTTCCAGAACCAGGTGCCCCCGACGTCCTCCCCGGCCTCGAGGAGGGCGCACCGGAGGCCGAGGCCGCGGAGGTGCTGCAGTGCGTAGAGCCCGGCGAACCCGGCGCCGATGATCGCGACGTCGAGGTCCGTGTCGTATGGGGAGGTCATGGGTGCTCCTGCCGGCGGCGGGCCGGTGGCGGTGGCGAGCTCCGGCACGTCCGGTCCCCGGGCGACGCCCGGACCCGTGTACAGCGGCTCGATGGGCGCCTGCCTACCGGAGGCCCGAGGGGGAGTCAACTCCGGATCCGCTGATCCGGTGCTCCCCGCGGGGTGCGGCGGCGGCGGAGAACCGCGCGGGGGCCGGCCGCAGGGGTCGGAAACGCGCGCCGGGCGTGCGGGGACCGGGGCGATCGGGCGCCCACCGGGGCTGCGGGCACCGGGGCCGTCGGACGCCCGCCGGGCGCGCGGGGGACCGGGACGGTCGGGCACCCGACCGGGCTGCGGTCTCCGGGACCGCCGGAGACCTGCGCGGGGCCTGCGGGCATCGCGACCGCCCGGGTGACGAAGATGGTCCCGTGGCCCACGATCCGTCCTCCGACCTCACCGCCGCCCTGTCGTCCGAGCCGCTCGGCGCCGACGTCGTCGGCCGGCTGGACCGCGAGCACGTGTGGCACCCGTACAGCTCGCCGCTCGACGCGCCCGAGCTGCCGGTGGTCGCGGGCGCCGAGGGCGTGCGGCTGACCCTCGCCGACGGGCGCGAGGTCGTCGACGGGATGTCGTCGTGGTGGGCCGCGGTGCACGGCTACCGGGTGCCCGAGCTCGACCGTGCGGCGCTCGACCAGCTCGGCCGCAAGAGCCACGTGATGTTCGGCGGGCTGACGCACGAGCCCGCAGTGCGGCTGGCCGCGCGGCTGGTCTCGCTGACGCCCGAGCCGCTGCGCCGCGTGTTCCTCGCGGACTCCGGCTCGGTCGCGATGGAGGTGGCGATCAAGACCGTGCTGCAGCGCGAGCGCTCGGCCGGGCGGCCCGGGCGCCACCGCCTGATGACCTGGCGCGGCGGGTACCACGGCGACACGTTCGGGGCGATGGCCGTCTGCGACCCCGAGGGCGGGATGCACCACCTCTTCTCGGACGTCCTCCCGCAGCACGTGTTCTGCGACGCCCCGCCGGCGTGGGGGGCACCGTCGACGTCTTCCGGCGCGGGACCGGCGGGCGGCGGGTCCGACGGCGCGGTCGGTGCGTCGCCGGACGACGAGCCGCTCGACGAGGCCTACGTCGCCCACCTGCGCGGGACCGCGGCCGCGCACGCGCACGAGCTCGCCGGGATCGTCGTCGAGCCCGTCGTCCAGGGGGCGGGCGGGATGCGCTTCCACCACCCCGGCTACCTGCGGGTGCTGCGCGAGATCTGCGACGAGCACGACCTGCTGCTCGTCCTCGACGAGATCGCGACGGGCTTCGGGCGCTCCGGCACGATGTTCGCGTGCGAGCGGGCCGGCGTCGTGCCGGACGTCCTCGCGGTCGGCAAGGCGCTGACGGGCGGCTACCTGACGATGGCCGCGGTCCTCTGCACCGACCGGGTCGCCGAGGAGATCGGCCGCGGCGAGGCCGGCGTCCTCATGCACGGCCCGACCTTCATGGGCAACCCGCTCGCGGCGTCGATCGCGTGCGCGAGCCTCGACCTGCTGCTGTCGCGCGGCTGGCAGGACGACGTCACGCGGATCGAGGACGGCCTGCGCCGTGGCCTCGCGCCGGCCCGCGAGCTGCCGGGCGTCGCCGACGTCCGGGTCCTGGGCGCGATCGGCGTCGTCCAGCTCGACCACCCGGTCGACGTCGCCGCGGTCACCGCCGCGGCGCTGGACCGCGGCGTCTGGCTGCGCCCGTTCCGCGACCTCGTCTACGCGATGCCGCCCTACGCGTGCGACGCGGACGACGTCGCGGCGATCGCGGCGGCGGTGGTGGCCGGGGCGGCCGCGGGCTGACGGCGCGCCGGCCGCAGCGCGACGTCGTGCACCGCGGCGGTGGGCAGGACGCACGGAGATGACGGCATACACATCTGTTGCTCTCGGGCCTCAAGGTCGCGGTCGGACCGGCCGATGGGACGAGGGTGTGGACCGTGCGTGTTCCCGTCCCGACCCTCAGGTCACGCCCTCGCGGGAGGTGGCCGGCCGTGCTCCCGGCCATCGTCGGCCTGGCGCTCGTCGCCCCGTCCGGGGCGTCCGCCGACCTCCCACCGGCATCCTGGACCTTCGACGGGCGCATCACGTCCGCGGCGGTGACGCCGGACGCCACCTACGTCGCCGGGACGTTCACGAAGCAGCAGGCGCGCACCGGCGGTGGGCTGATCGTCCCGGTCGTCGGTGACGGGCGCCCGGAGCCCGCGTTCGACGCGACGGTGAACGGCCGCGTCCGCGACGCGGTGCCCGACGGGGCGGGCGGGTGGTACATCGCCGGGACGTTCGACCGCGTGGCCGGCGTCACGCGGCGGAACCTCGCCCACGTGCGCGCGGACCGCACCGTCGACCCGGCGTGGACACCGGACGCCGAGGAGTTCCGCGCGTCGCACATCGCGCGCCTCGGCGATCAGCTCTTCGTCACCGACGCGCGCGGGGTCGGTCTCGCACGGCTCGACGCACGGACGGGCGCCCGGCTCGACGCCGGCCGCCTCACCTCGGGGCAGGCCACCGACCTCGTCGCCGGCGACGGGCGGGTGTTCGCGACCGGCGAGATCGAGCGCACCGACGGGGTCCGGGGCGGCCTCGCCGAGATCGATCCCGCGACGGGGCGCATCACCTTCCCCGCCGCGCAGGCCGCGGGCGGAGAGGTCCGGGGCGGGATCGTCTCCGGCCACGTGCTCTACCTCTTCGGCCGGTTCACGAGCTTCGGCGGGCTCCCGCGCAACGGCCTCGCGGCGCTCGACCTGCGGACCGACACCGTCACGGACTGGGATCCGCAGCTCGGCACGAAGGGGTCCGTCACGGCGGTCGCCGCGAACGGGCGCGCCGTGTACGTCGGCGGCGACTTCGAGCGCGTCGGCGACGTCGACCGGGCCGGCGTCGCGGCGCTCGACCCCGGCACGGGGCGGGCGACCGCCTGGAACCCGCGGCTCCCGCCGCTCGACATCACGACCCTGGCGGCGACGGACGACCGCGTGTACTTCGCGGTCCGGAGCCTCTTCGGCGTGCCGGACGGCGGGGCCATCGACGCGCGCACGGCGGGAAGCACCGGCTGGAGCCCCCAGCCGAACGGGGTCATCGACGTCTTCTCCCCGGCGGGCTCCGAGGTCTACGTCGGTGGGGCGTTCACCGGCGCGGGGCCGCGCGTCGGGAGCATCGCGAACGTGGCCCGGGTGCTGCCGGACGGGACCCTCGACACCGACTGGGACCCGAAGGCGAACGGGCCGGTCGCGGCCGTCGCGGCGTCGGGGCCGACGGTCTACCTCAGCGGCTTCTTCTCGAAGCTCGGGGGCGTCGACCGCGAGCGGCTCGGCGCGGTCGACGCGTCCAGCGGCGCGGTGACCGGCTGGACCCCGCACATCTCCGACACGCCGCGGCACATCGCCGCGACCCCGACGGCGGTGGTGATCGCAGGGCCGTTCGACCTGGTCAACAGCGGGCGGTCGATCGGGATCGCCGCGCTGGATCCGGCGACGGGGGAGTCCAAGCCGTGGGACGTCGAGTTCAAGCGGGCCGGTGACGAGGTGCAGCAGCTCCAGGCCGTCGGCTCGACGGTCTGGGTCCGCGGGTTCCTCGGGCAGATGGGCCCCACGGGGTCGGACAACGAGGGCCTCGTCGCGCTCGACACGCAGACCGGCACGATCACGCCCTGGGGGCACGACCTCCACACCGGCACCGTCCTGGCCGTCGCGGCGACACCGACCACCGCGTACCTCGTCCGGCAGCACCAGGGGCTGTGGGCGATCGACCTCACCGCACGGACGATGGCGCGGTTCGGCCCGGACGTCACGGGCGCGGACGACGGCATCACCGGCCTCGCGGTCGACGGCTCGAGCCTCTACCTGAGCGGCGACTTCAGCGGTCTCGGCGGACAGCCGCGCCGGGGTCTCGGGGCGGTCGGGCTCCTCTCCGGCGCCACGACCCCCTGGGCACCCGCGCAGTCGGTCAGCACGAGCGAGCACCCCTTCCGGGACGGGCCCGACCTCTTCGGGGCCGGGGCGGGACGGATCGCCGTCGGTGGCGGCACCTACGCGATCGACGGCCGACCGACGGGGATCTTCGCCGACCTCCACGACCCCCTCGTGCCCGAGCCCCCGGCGGACCGGACGGCCCCGAGGGTCGCGATCACCTACCCGGCGCGCGACCAGCGCCTCGCGGCGACGGACGACCCGACCCCGCGCTACACGTGCACGGACGAGCCGGGAGGCTCCGGCGTCCGGACCTGCGACGCGGCCCGGTCCTGCGAGTCGCCCTCCTCGTGCACGACGACGGTGAGCACCGCCGACCGCGCCGGGAACGAGCGGATCGTCTCGCAGCCCTACGTCGTCGACGTCCCGGCCCCGGCGGGTCCGGCCCCGGAGCCGCCCTCGCCCTCGGTGTACCCCGACCTCTCCGGGTTCTTCCCGGCCCTGCGGCCGGGCGGGCCCGCACCCGTGCGCCCGGCACCCGCCGCAGCCGACCCGCGGCCCGCGATCGGCGCCGCACTCGATCGCACGCTCGGCAGCGCGGCGAAGGGCCTGGCCGGGCTGCGGCACGGGCGGGGGGCCGCGACGCTCGCCGTCACGTCGCCGCGGGCCGGTCGGCTGCGCGTGACCGTCGACGTGGTGCAGGGGCGGCGGAAGACGGCGGCCGCGAGGGCGTCCGTCGCCCTCGGGACCTCGCGGCGCGTCGTCCGGCTCACCGCGCGCCGCCCGGCGCGGAGCGCGCTGCGGAAGGGCCGGAGCGTCCGCCTCGCCGTGGGGCTGGAGCTGCGGACCCCGGACGGGTACGTCGTGCGCCGGACCCGGACGGTCGTCGTGCGCTGACGCCGTCAGCCGTCGGGCAACGGCACGAGCCCCGGGACCGCGGTCACGCGGTCCAGCCAGGCGCGCACCTCCGGGAGGCCGGCGAGGTCGAGGCCGGCCTCGTGCGCTACGTGCGTGTAGGCGTAGAGGGCGAGGTCGGCGATCGTGAGCGCGTCGCCCACCAGGAACGCCCGCCCGGCGAGGTGACGCTCCATGGTCACGAGCGCCTTCCGGCCCGCCGCGAGCCGCTCCTCGACCGCTGCCGGGTCCCGGGGCTCGTCGGAGATCGCGACCTGGAAGCGGGCGACCGCGATCGCCGGCTCGTGCTCGTACTGCTCGAAGCAGAGCCACTGCAGGACCTGCGCCCGCGCGTAGGCGTCGTCCGGCAGGTACGGCGTGCCCTCCGCGAAGTACCAGAGGATCGCGTGGGACTCGGCGAGCGGCCGGCCGTCCTCGAGCACGATCGTCGGCACGCGGAGCGCCGGGTTCAGGTCCCCGATGATCTGGTCGCGGCCGGAGCGGTCGACGACCGACAGCTCCCGCCGCTCGAACGGCAGGTCGAGGTACCGCAGCAGCTGGCGGACCTTCCAGCAGTTGCCCGACACGGGGTTGTCGTAGAGGAGGAGCGGCACGGCAGGGCTTCGGTCGGGCGAGGGTAGCGCCGGGCGCGGGACCCGTCCATCGGGTCGGTGCCGGCGGCTCGTGCGGCGACCCGCGCGCGGTGGGGGCCGCCGCGCTCAGTCCGGCACCGCCGCTCGCAGCCGCACGACGACCCGGAGCCCGCCGCCCTCGCGGGGCGTGAGGACGAGCGTGCCGTCGTGGGCCTCGATGATGCGCTGCGCGATCGCCAGGCCGAGGCCCGCGCCGGCGTGCTCGGTGCGCAGGCGGCCCTCACCGCGGAGGAACGGCTCGACGAGTCGCGACGCCTGCTGCGCGGTGATCGGCGCGCCGGTGTTCTCGACCGCGAGCTCGACCTCGTCGCCGCGGGCGTCGGCCGCGACCCACACGCGGCCGCCGTCGCCCGTGTTGTGGACGATCGCGTTGTGCACGAGGTTCGTGCCGAGCTGCTGCAGGAGGGCGGGCGAGCCGACCGTGCGGGTCACGTCGCCCGAGGTCTCCAGCACGACGCCGCGCTCCTCGGCGAGCGGCAGCAGCGTCTCGGCGGCCTGCTCCGCGACCAGCGACAGGTCGACGTCCTCGCGGGCGAACGTCCGCTGGTCGGCGCGGCTCAGGAGGAGCAGCGCCTCGGTCAGATCGATCGCCCGGGCGTTCACGTCGTGGAGGCGCTCGATCAGCTCGCGCGGGTCCCGGTCGGGGTCCTTCCGGGCGACGTCGAGCAGCGTCTGCGTGACCGCCAGCGGGGTCCGCAGCTCGTGCGACGCGTTCGCGGCGAACCGCTGCTGCTCGGCGACGTGCGCCTCGAGCCGCGCGAGCATCGTGTCGAACGCGTCGGCCAGCTCGCGGAACTCGTCGCCACGTCCCTCGAGCTCGATCCGATGCGACAGCGACCCGGCGGTGGCCTTGCGGGCCGCGCCCGTGATGCGGGTGAGCGGGGCGAGCATCCGGCCGGCCAGGACCCATCCGCCGACGAGGCCGAAGACCAGGAGGACGACGAGCATCAGGGCGACCTTCGGCGCGAAGGCGTCGAGGAGGTCGCGGCGCCCGGGTGAGAAGGCGACGGGCCCGTTCTGCTGGTCCCCGAACGTCGGCGCGCGGCCCGGCAGGTCCGGCACGTACCGCAGCAGGAAGACCCACACGACGGCGAGCAGCAGGGCGCCCGCGACCATGAGGAACCCGGCGTAGCTCAGGGTGAGCTTCAGCCGGGCGCTCATGCCGGGCGTCCGCCGCGCCGACCGGTCAAGGGGGTCACGCATCGGGCGCTCCCGCGCCGTCGCGACCGGCCTGCGGCGCCTCGATGCGGTACCCGACGCCCGTCACGGTGGCGATGAGCCACGGCTCGCCGAGGCGCTTGCGCAGCGCGGAGACCGTGATGCGGACCGCGTTCGTGAACGGGTCGGCGTTCTCGTCCCACGCGCGGCGGAGCAGCTCCTCGGCGCTGACGACCCCGCCCTCGGCCGCGACGAGCACCTCGAGGACGGCGAACTGCTTCCGGGTCAGCCCGACGTAGCGGCCGTCGCGGTGGACCTCACGGCGGAAGGGGTCCACGCGGAGGCCGGCGATCTCGCGCACCGGCGGGCGGTTGTGCGCCCGCCGCCGGTCGAGCGCGCGGAGGCGGAGGACGAGCTCCTGCAGCTCGAACGGCTTGGTGAGGTAGTCGTCGGCACCGAGGCCGAACCCCGAGGCCTTGTCGTCGAGCCGGTCCGCGGCGGTGAGCATGAGGATCGGCAGCCCGCTGCCGGAGGCCACGATCCGTCGGGCGACCTCGTCGCCCGTGGGCCCGGGGACGTCGCGGTCCAGGACCGCGATGTCGTAGCCGTGGACCCCCAGCAGCGCGAGCGCGGCGTCGCCGTCCCCGGCGACGTCGGCGGCGATCGCCTCCAGCCGCAGCCCGTCGCGGATGGCGTCCGCCAGGTACGGCTCGTCCTCGAGGATCAGCACCCGCATCGTCCGACCCTACGAGCCCCGGCGTATCGCGGGTGTATCGGGAATCGCATACGGCCGGGCAACGTCCCGCGGCGTTGACTGGCCGCCATGAGCTCGATCGCCCCGGCCCGGACGACCGTCCGCCGCACCCCGGTCCGCCGCGGCCGGGTCGCCGTCCTCCTCGCCGTGCTGGTCCTCGTCGTCGTCGGGCTCGGGGCGCTGTCATCCTCGTCGTCCGGCCCGCTCGCGGCGGTCCGGGAGCGGGCCGCGGCCGCGCTCGGTCGCGGGGAGCTCGGCGAGGCCGACGGCCGCATCCCCGCCGGCACGACCGTCTTCGCCGACGACGTCCCCGGCGTCGCCGACCTCGACCCGGCCCTCCTCGGCGCCCTGCGGCGGGCGGGGACGGTCGCCCGGCGGGACGGGGTCGCGCTCGTCGTCGACAGCGGCCGGCGGTCGCCCGCCTACCAGGAGCGCCTGCGCCGGGAGGCCGTGGCGCGCTACGGCTCGGCGGCGGAGGCGGCGCGCTGGGTCGCGACCGCCGACCGCTCCGCGCACGTCTCCGGCGACGCGGTCGACCTCGGGTGGGCCGGTGCCGCGTGGCTCTCCGAGCGCGGCGCGGCGTACGGGCTGTGCCGGATCTACGACAACGAGCCGTGGCACTACGAGCTGCGCCCGGACGCCGCCCGCGAGGGCTGCCCGGCGCGCTACGCCGACCCCACCCACGACCCGCGGCTGCAGCCGTGAGACGGATCCCGCCCGGGGACCAGCACCCTGGCGGCGGGGCCGGCCCCGCCGGGTCGGAGACCTCAGCGCAGGACGGCGGCGTGCTTGCGGGCGAGCATCGCCAGGTCGGCGCGCTCGAGCGCCGCGGGGGCCGACGGCGCGCCCAGGAGCGACGCGTGGCCGAGGGACACGCCGATGCGGTGGGCCTCGGCACCGAGCGCGCCGGCCATCGCCGCGCGCAGCCGGACGTCGAACGTCGTCGCGATCTCCGGAGCGCAGCGACTGAGGACGATCCCGAACTCGTCGCCGCCGAGCCGGGCGACGTGGTCGGTCCCGCGCGTGGCCGACCGCAGCGCGGCGCCGAAGTCCCGGAGCGCGCGGTCGCCGGCGGCGTGCCCGCGCCGGTCGTTGATGCGCTTGAAGCCGTCGAGGTCCGCGACGATGACGACCGAGTCGACGCCGTCGCGCACCGCGGACGCCCACTCGTCCTGCAGGCGTCGGTCGAAGGCCCGGCGGTTGGGCAGGCCCGTCAGCTCGTCGACGAAGGCGAGCAGCGTGAGGCTCTCCTCCGCGCGACGCATCCGCTCCAGCCCGACCCGCAGCGCCGCGGCCTCCTGCTGCAGCGCCGCGACGACGCGGCGTCGCTCGTCCTCGCCCGACGCCAGCGTGTAGTCCTCGGCCGGGATGACGGTGCCGTGCTGGCCGCAGATGTGGCGGAACCCGGCCTGCTGCGCCTCGCCGAACGCCCGCAGCGGGTAGGCGCACAGCAGCAGGAAGTCCCGAGCCGCGCCGAGGTCGTTCCAGAGGTCCTCGAGCGCGATCGTCGCCTCGACCTGGTGGCGCTCCCAGAGCAGCGCGACCATCTCGCCGTAGACGCGGACGCGTCGGCCGCCCGCGGCGGCGCGGTCCAGCACCGCGCCCATCGTCCGCCTGAACCGGCGCCGGTCGGGTGCGCGGCCGACCATGAACGCCCGGAGCGTCGCGTCGGCGTCGAGCACGATCAGCCGGTCCTCGGCGATGGCCGCGGCGACGTCGACCCCGGCGACGGAGAGGGCCTCGGTGAATCCGGCGCGGTGCTCGGCGGTCGCGACGAGCACGACCGCGTCTCCCGTGGACAGGGCGGGGGTGGCGAACTCGACGACCGTCCGGGTCAGGAAGGCATCGGTCTCGTAGAACTCGACCCGGTGGTCGTGCCCGTGGAACCCCTCCGCGTGTCGTGTGGCCAGTGCGTCCATCGCCCTCTCCCGAGGATCGTCCCGTCCACTTCGGAGTGGCAGGAGAACGGACGGATGATGCGGGTGGCGGTCCCCGTGCAACGCCTCCTGCGGGGCCGGCGCGTCGCGGGACGATGCGTCGCGCGGCAGGGTGCGGCGCGGAGCGGGCGGCCGTGGGCGCGGGGGCCGATCGGCTCAGCCGCGGCGCGCGGCGACCAGCCCGCGGACCTTCCGCAGGGCGCGCACCGGGAGCGCGTCGACGGTGACCCGGTGGATCGCGACCTTGCGGACGTACTCGGCGACGTCCCACGTCGTGGTCGTGTCCTTCTCGAACAGCGCGACGTCGCCGACCCCCAGGGTGCGGCTGCGGCCCTGCTCGTCGGTGACCACGACCGAGCCCTCGACGATGTGGACGATCTCGTCGCAGCCGAAGAACCACGTGAAGCGGCCCGCCGTGCAGTCCCAGACCGTGGTGCTCAGCCGGCCGTCGGCGGTGCCGGCCTGGGTCCGGGCGCGGGCGACGGGCGCGCCGTCGAGGATCGTCGCCGGGTCGATCGGGGCGGGGTCCATCACCGGCGGGTCGTCGGTGCCGGCCTGGAACGTCGTGATCACGTCCTGGTGTCCCGTCGTGGCGCTCATGTGGACAGCGTCGCACACGAGCGGGAGCGCGCCAAGTGGTGGGCGGCGAGGTCCCTGGGAACCACCACGTGGCACCACCGACCCGACACCCCGGCCGACGGCGCCATCTCGATGCTGCGTTCGCGTCGCAGAGCGATGAGAACGCAGAAGCGACCGCCGCCGAGAGCCTCGAGCCGCGGCGTTGCACCCCGACGGCGCCGGCACCGGCCGCGACGACCCCCCGCTCAGCGGCCCCGGTCCTGCCGCTGCCTGCGCCGCAGCCGCAGCCACCCGCGGAGGCCCACGTACTCGCCGACGGGCGCGGGATCGCCGGGGTTGTTCATCATCGTGAGCGCGGCCGCCGAGATGCTTTCTGCGCAGTCGGCGCGGTCGGCCGTCGGCGTTCAGCGGGCCACGGCCGACGCCACCCACGCCTGCACCGGCAACCCGTCGGTCGCCCGGGCCAGGGACGCCGGATCCATGGCGGTGCGGGGCAGGACGTCGACCGGCACGCCGGAGGACTCCGCGAGCGTCCGCCGGTTGTCGTCGGCGAGCGGGTCCCCGTCGTCCCACGGGGTCAGGACGACGCCCCGGACCTCCAGGCCCACGGCGCGCGCGGCCTCGAGCGTCAGCAGCACGTGGTTGATCGTCCCGAGGCCCGGACGCGCCGCGACGACGAGGGGCAGGCCGAGCTCCACCGCGAGCGCCCGCACGTCGGTGCCCCGCCGGTCGAACGGGACGAGCAGGCCGCCGATGCCCTCGACGACGATCGTCCGCAGAGCGCCGTCGGGGGCGGTGCCCGCGGCGCGGACGGCGGCGACGAGGTCGGGCAGCCGCAGCTGGTCGCCGGCGAGCTCCGCGGCCAGGTGGGGCGACACCGCGGGGCCGTAGCGGCGTGGCGCGATCTCCTCGGGGTCCTGACCGGTGCAGCGGGCGAGCAGCTCGTGGTCGCGGCCGTGTGGCGGCGCGGGGTCGTCGAGCCCCGTGACCGCCGACTTGTGCGCGACGACGTCGACGCCGTCGGCCCGCAGGCGCGCGCAGATCGCGGCGGCGAGGACCGACTTGCCGACGTCGGTGTCCGTCGCGGTGACGAGGACGCCGTGGAGCGCCGGGCTCACGCGGCCACCGCGTGACGGACGGCCGCGGCGACCTGCAGGCACGCGTCGCGCAGCTCGTCCTCGTCGTGGTCGGCCTGCACGGTCAGGCGCAGCCGGCACGTGCCGGCGGGGACCGTCGGGGGCCGGATGCCCTGGAGCAGGATCCCGGCGTCCAGGAGTTCGGCGGTGGCGGCCATCGTCGCCGCGGCCTCGCCGACGACGACCGGCACGATCGGTGATCCCGGGTCGACCGCGGACGGGTCGATGCCGGGGACGGAGAGGTCGACCCCCGCTCCCCGGAGCGTCTCGCGGGCCAGCGCGGCGCGGGACCGGAGCCGGTCGGTGCGCTCCGGCTCGGCGGCCAGCACGTCGAGCGCGGCGAGCGCGGCGCCGGCGGTGGCCGGCGCGGGGGCGGTCGAGAAGATCACGGTCCGCGCGCGGTTGACGAGCCACGCGATCACGTCGGGGTGCGCGGCGACGTACGCCCCGGAGGAGCCGAGGGCCTTGCCGAGCGTGCCGACGACCGCGTCGACCTCGCCCTCCAGGCCGGCGGCGGCGACCGACCCGGCGCCGCGCGGGCCGAGGCAGCCGGTGGCGTGGGCCTCGTCGACGACCAGCCGCGCCCCGTGGCGGCGGCAGACGTCGACGAGCTCGGCGAGCGGGGCGACGTCGCCGTCCATCGAGAACACGCCGTCGGTGACGACGAGCGCCGGCCGGCCGGGGCGGGCGCGCAGCTCGCGGTCGACGTGCTCGGCGTCGCCGTGGCGGTAGATCACGCGCTCGGCGCCGGACAGCCGCACGCCGTCGACGATCGAGGCGTGGTTCAGGGCGTCGGAGAGGACGACGCCGCCCTTCTCCGCGAGCGCCGTGATCACGCCGAGGTTCCCGAGGAAGCCGGCGCCGAACAGCAGCGCCGCGCCGGTGCCCTTGAGGGTCGCGAGGCGGTCCTCGAGCTCGCGGTGGATCGTCAGCGTGCCGGCGACGAGCCGCGAGGACCCGGAGCCCCCGCCATGCGCGAGCGCGGCCGCGGCCGCGCCCTCGCGCACGGCCGGGTGGCCCGCCAGGGCGAGGTAGTCGTTGCCGCAGAGGTGCAGCAGGTCGCGCCCGTCCACCCGGATTCGCGGGCCGACCGGGCCCTCGACGGTCCGCAGCGAGCGGAGCAGCCCCTCGTCCCGCAGGGCGTCGAGCCGCGCGCGCAGCAGCGGGTCGCCGTCGGCCGGACGGTGGGCGGGGACGGGCATCCCGTCGATGCTCCCACCCGCCGCCGCGCGGCTGCGCGGCGGTCGGGGGTCTGCGGGGCTCAGACCGCGAGGCCCGGGGCGGACGGGGTCGGCTCGACCTCGTGCTCCGGCCAGCGGTTCTGGGCGCCGTCGGGACGCGGCGGGATCGTCTTCTTCTTCGTGTACCGCAGCTGCGTCGAGGGATCCCACTTGCGGATCGTGATGCCCGCGGCCTCGGCGTCCTCGGTCGTGTCGAGGTACGACTCGATGACGTTCGGCGTCTCGCCGTCGAGGAACCCGGAGCGGTTGTCCGGGCGCGGGTTCTTCCCGTTGTCGTCCTGCCGGGCGATGTTCAGCCCGAGCTCGCCGAACATCTTGCGGTCCTTCGGTGGGTCGGTGTTCAGCGTCGTGAGGAAGTTGCCCATCATCACGCCGTTGAGCCCGGCCTTGACCGCCAGGTGCTGCCACTCCTTGAGGTTCTCGGAGCGGCCGCCGCAGAGCCGCAGCAGCGCCTTGGGCAGGATCAGGCGGAAGATCGCGACCCACTTGATCGCCTCCCACGGATCCATGTGCTCGCGGTCGCCGAACTTCGTGCCCGGACGCGGGTTCAGGAGGTTGATCGGCACCGACGTGGGATCGATCTCGGCGAGCTCGAACGCCATCTCGACGCGCTGCTCCTCGGACTCGCCGAGGTTCAGGATCCCGCCGACGCAGGTCTCGAGGCCGGCCTCGCGGACCGCCTCGACGGTGCGCACGCGGCTCTCGTACCGGACGAGCGTGGAGACCTCGGGGTAGTACGAGCGGGCGGTCTCGACGTTGTGGTGGACGCGGTTGATGCCCGCGTCCTTCAGCTGCTTCGCGCGCTTGGCGTTGATGTGGCCGACCGACGCGCAGCGCTTGAGGTTCGTGTGCTCCGTGACGAGCCGGGCGCCCTCGAGCAGCTTCTCGAAGTCCCGGGGCGACAGGCCCTGGCCCTGCGTGACCATGCAGAAGCGGTGCGCGCCGCCGGCCTCGGCCGCCTTCGCGTGCTCGAGCATCTGCTCGGGCTCCATCATCGCGTGCATCGGCGTCTCGGCCTCCGCGTACGTCGACTGGGCGCAGAAGCCGCAGTCCTCGGCGCAGCCGCCCGACTTCGCGTTGACGAGGGAACACATGTCCGTCGAATCACCGAAATGGTCCTGGCGGGCCTCCCAGGCCCGATCGACCAGCGCCAGGATGTCCTTCTGGTCGCGAAGACGCCCGAGCTCCAGGGCCTCTTCGCGGGTGATGAGCGACGTCATTCCCGGGACCCTAGCTCCCCAGGGGACGAGACCGCGTGCCACCAGACGAGGATCTCCTCCCATCGTCGGGGTGGGGCGGGCCGCCGTACGCGGTCGTCGTGGCGCGGCGGCGCGCACCGGACGCCGTCGCGGACGGCCCGGCGGCTGCGTCGCGGCCCCCGGGTCCGCCGCGTGGTCCCGTCACCGCGGGCAGGTGCGGACGGTCGCCGCCACCCGGCGCGTCCGACCGTCCGCGAGCGTCACGAGCGCATCGATCCGGTGCGTCCGGCCGGCGCGCAGGCGGCTCGCCGCGATCCGGGCGGTGAAGGGCGACCGGCGCCGGCGGTCGACGACGCGGCGGTCGACGCGGACGTCGGCCCGCGCGACGAGCCGCCGGTCCGCGCCGGCGATCCGGACCACGACCGGTCCGGCCGCGCACCGGCGCCCGCGAGCGTCGCGGCCGGTGCGGGAGCCCGTCCGGAGCGCGACGCGGGGACGCCCCGCAGGGCGTCCCGCCGCGGGCGGCCGCAGGTAGGCCGCCGTCTGCCGCGCGACGAGCCGCTGGAGGTCGCCGAGCGCGATGTTCGCGTCGACGAGGTGGAGGCCCCAGCCGGGGTCCGGGAACGCGAGCAGGTCGCGGCTGCCGGTCGCCGTGTCGATCTTCAGGACGCGCGCGCCGTTCGCGGTCGCGCACCGGCCCGCGTAGCGGTCGGCCGTGCGCACCCACGGCGTGCCGGGCTGCGGCGGCAGGCCGCCGAACGTCGCGATCGCCCCGGCACCGATGAGGCCGGCGGGGAACGGCGCGGTCGGGATCAGCGTCTCGAAGGTCGACCGGCGGTTCTCCGCGAGCGACGCCGGATTCGTGCACGCGACCTCGACGTCCGACCGCGGCGGCAGGCCCGTCAGACGGTCGGTGGTGGTCGGCGGGCGACCGAACCGGGTGTCGGTCGGCGGGTCCTCGTCGAAGGTCGAGTACGCGATCACGCAGCCGGTCTGGTCGTCCCGCCGGCAGAGCGGCGTGTTCGCGAAGTCGCCGCCGCGGTCCTGTCCCCGCTTCACGAGGACGTTGCCGCCGAGCAGCACCGCGGAGACGAGCCTCGCGCGCATCGCCGGGTCCCCGTCGATCTGCTCGCGGATCAGGCGGCGCAGGATGCCGGTGCCCTGCGAGTGGCCGATCAGGACGACGCCGCGGCCGTGGTTGTCGTCGCGCAGGTAGGCCTTCCAGGCGGCGAGCACGTCGCCGTACGCGAGCTCCCGGGTGGCGTCGGTGAACCCGCCGAGGAAGATCCCGGGGACGGTGCCCTGACGGTAGAGCGGCGCGAAGACGCGGCACTGCTCCGAGAACCGCTGCGCCTGGAAGCGCGCGATGCCCTGGACTTCCGGGTCGGCCTCGCCGGAGGCCGACGGCCCGAGCTGGTTGGAGACCGTCGGGTAGACGTAGAAGCAGTCGACCGGGGCGCCGTCGTCGGGCTTCCCGGGGACGACGGTCGTGCTGCCGTCGGGGGCGACCACGGTCGTGTCGAGCGGCTCCCGGCAGGGGTCCGGGGCCTGTCCGGGGCGGCAGAGCCAGCCGGGGGACGCGGCGTCCGACGGTGCCGGGACCGTCAGCAGGGCGCAGAGGACCGCGAGCAGCAGCCCTCCGAGGAGGGCCGTGGCGCGGAGCGCTGGTCGGGTCCGGGTCGAGCGGGGCACGACCGCACGCTACTGGCGGGTAGGTCCCGGGTGGGGAACGTCGGCCGAACCCGGGCACCGGCCCGGCCGCTCAGGCCTCGGCGAGGCCGCGGAGCTCCGCCGTCCGGCGCTCCTCCGGCAGCAGCGCGAGCAGCCCCTCGAGCCGGGCGCGGTCCCCGATCGTCGCGCCGGCCCGCAGCAGCGTGTCGTCGCCGAAGGCCGGGACGAGGGTCCGCAGGACGTCGTCGTCCAGCGCCACCATCAGCCGGCCGAGGAGCTCCCACTGCTCGCGGCGCTCGAGCTCGGCGCCGGCCTCGGCCAGGGTCGCATGCGGGATCCCGTCGAGCAGCGGCCCGACGGCCTGCAGGTCGACGCGCGCGGCCACGTCGGCGAGGAACACGGGCGTCAGGCGCTCGACGATCGGAGCCGCGGCGGACCGCAGCTCGTCGTCGCCGCCCAGGAGCGCGGCGAGCGCCTCGATGCGCGCCCCGGACATCCGCTGGACCGCGTCGGTGACGCGCCGGAGCTGGTCGTCGCCGAGGTGGACGTTCAGGGAGACGATGTCGCCCCAGAGCCCGTGCTCGTCGGCGGCCTGCAGCAGCCCGTCGAGCCGGGCCTCCGACAGCATCCCGACGACGGCGTCGATCCGTGAGGCGTCCTCGATCACGACGCCGGAGCGCAGCAGGGCCTCGCCGTCGAAGCCGTCGAGCAGGTCGGCCACCACGTCGTCGGGCACGTAGCCCACGAACGCGCCGAGGACCACCCACTCCTCGCGCCGGCGCAGGTGCGCGCCGGCGTCGGCCATCGTCCTGCGGTCGATGCCGGCCAGCAGCGGCTGGACCTTGCGGATGTCGACGTGGCAGGCGACGTCGGCGAGGAAGTCCGGCGGCAGCCGCTTCGCGAGGTCCGCGGCCTTCTGTGGCGTCAGCAGCGCGGCGGCGCGCCCGCCGAGCACCGGGCCCATGACGTGCTGCGAGAGCTTCGCGGCGATCGGCCCGGGGACGAGGTCGCCGAGCTGGACGGCGCGCGAGAACTGCTCGCGGCTGCGGTCCAGGAGCCGGTCGGCGACGGCGTGCCGGAGCTCGCGGAGCTCCGCGGTGCCCGCGCCGTCGAGCACGTCGAGCTCGGACGGGTCGACCCCCAGGACGCGCGCGAGCCGCAGGACCTCGCCGCGGCGCTCCAGCGGCGTGCTCATCCGACGAGCACCTTCCGGGCGACGCCGCGGAGGGGGCGCGGGATCGACCGCAGGCCGTCCTGCAGCGCGGCCTCGACCTCGGCGTCCTGCCGGCGCTCGGCGGCGACGACGAGCTCGAGCACGCGGTCTGCGACCTCGGGGCCGAGGGCGGTGATCCCGGCGGGTGGGCGGAACGGCGACGCGGCGGCAGGGGGCGGGGTCATCGCGGAGGCGCTCCGGGACCGGGGAGAAGACGACGCGCCGGGCCGGGAGCCGGTCCGGCGCGGGCCCCAGGCTACATCCCCGCAACATCGCTGCGGGAGGAGTTCGGCCGTTCGGCGGACGGCCCCGTGGTCACTCCGCGGACAGCGCGTCCGCGAGCTGCGTGCGGGAGCCGATCCCGAGCTTCGCGTAGACCCGGCCGAGGTGGACCTCGACGGTCTTGCGGGTGACGAACAGCGTCTCGGCGACCTCGCGGTTCGTGAGGCCCTCGGCGGCGAGCTCGCCCGTCCGGCGCTCGGCCGGGGTCAGCGACGCGAGCCCGCTGAGCGCCGTCCGACGCGGCCGGGCCCCGGCGGCCAGCAACTCGTCCTCGGCCCGTCCGGCGATCAGCGCGGCGCCGCACCGGGTCGCGACGTCGAGGGCCTCCCGCAGCGGCTCGCGGGCGCGGCTCGGGGACCGCGCCAGGCGCAGCTCCCGGCCGTGGTCGAAGAGCGCTCCGGCGAGGATCGTCGGCGACGGGCCACGGCGCGCGGCGGCCACGGCCTCCTCGGTCGTCGCCGCGCGGTCGGCCGCGGGCTCCGCGGCGGCGCGCGCGAGCAGGGCCTCGGCCTCGTGCGACGGCACCTCGCGCCGGCGGGCCAGCGCTGCCTCCGCGGCGGCGCGTGCCAGCGCCTCGTCCTGCTCGCCCGCGCGGGCGAGCGCGAGCGCCAGCGACGCACCGTCGTGCAGGCGCGGCCACAGCGCCCAGCCCTCCTCGACGCGCAGCTCGTCGACGCGGCGGAGGTCGAGGACGGCGTCGGCCGGGCGGCGCTGGGCGAGTCGCAGCCGTCCCCGGGTGCCCGAGAGCCACGCCACGTTCGTCCGGCCCTCCCAGGCGTCCTCCGGCAGGCCGGCGATCAGGGCGTCGGCCTCGTCGAGCCGGCCCTGCAGCACGAGCGCCTCGGCGATCTCGGCCGTCATCTGCGCCCGGGGCTGGGCGAAGCCGCCGCGGACGGCCGCGTCGAGGGTGTCGCGGGCCAGGGCCTCGGCGCGCAGGACGGACCCCGAGCGCAGGAGCAGCGGCACCTCCATGTGCGCCAGCAGGCTCATCGCGTACGGGGACCCCGCGCGACGCGCCGTCGCCCGGGCCTCCGCGAGCTGGTCGGTCGCCAGGTCCGTGAGGTCGCAGAACACCGCGGCGAAGACGCCCCACAGCACCTGCGTCTCGATCGTCGCCAGCCGGCCGAGCGCGCCCCGCAGACCTTCTACGAGGCCCCGGACCTCGCTCGCGGGAGCGCCACGGGCGGCGCGCTCGAACGCGTCGACCTGCCGCAACGCCAGGCCCGGGTCCGGTTCGGCGGTCCACCGCGCCAGCAGCTCGCGCCGCTGGTCGCTCAGCCGCCCGGTCAGGCTCATCGCGCCGAGCAGCCGTCCGCGGAGGCGCTGCACCGTCACGGGGTCGCCGTCCGGGCCGAGTCGATCGAGCGCCGACTGCAGGTCGTCCGCGGCGGCGTCGATCGCGGCGGCGTCGAGGCGGACGCGGAGGGACGAGCGGGCCTCCAGCGCGGCGACGGCGACCGCGTCGTCGGCCGCGACGGTCGCGCGGGTCAGGGTGGCCTCGGCGTCGGGGGCGTGCGTGCGGATCTGGGCGATCCCGAGGTCGAGCAGCAGGGCGGCGCGCTCCGGGCCTTCGGCCGGCTCCTCGGCGGCCCGCACCAGCCGGCGGACCGCGGCGTCGGGGTCGCCGTCGGTCGCCGCACGGCGGGCGCTGGCCCGGAGCGCGTCGGCCGCCCACGGCTCGCCGACGGCCGGGCAGCCGAGCAGGTGCAGCGCCACGTCCTCGTCGTCGGCGTCGTCGCGGGAGCGCAGCGCGACGGCGCACTGCAGGTGGAGCTCCGCGAGCTGGCCCGCGGGCAGGCCCCGCAGGAGCGCGGTACGCACGAGCGGGTGGACGAAGCGCGGTGGGTCGTCCTCGACGAGCTCCACCCGGGCGAGCACGTCGAGGGCGCGCAGCACGGTCGCCGCGGACCGTCCGGTGATCGACGCGAGGGCGCCGACGGGGCGCCGCTCGCCCAGCACCGCGAGGGCCCGGGCGACCTCGCGCTCGTCGGCGTCGAGGCGCTGCACGCGCCGCTGGACCGACCGGATGACCGACGGCGGGACGGCGCGCAGCACCCCCGCCTCGTCGAGGGGTGTCGTCCCGAGCTCGCGCAGCAGCTCGTGGAGCAGCAGGGGGTTGCCGGCGGTCGTCCGGTGCGCGGCGCGGAGCGCGCCGGCGTCGGCCGCGAGGCCGCGTCCCGCGACGACGGCCGCGACCCCGTCCGCGGAGAGCTCGGCGGGACGGAGCGTCTCGACCTCCGGGGCGTCCGCGATCGCGTCGAGGAGCTCGCGGTCCGAGCCGGGCTCGGCCGGACGGGTGCCCACGAGCAGGAACAGCGGGAGGTCGGCGGTGCGTCGCGCGAGGAACGACACGAACCGCAGCGACGCGGGGTCCGCCCAGTGCAGGTCGTCGACGACGAGGACCAGCGGACGGTCCTCGGTCAGCGTCGCGACGAGCCAATAAAGGCCGTGGAGGATCGCGAACGGCGCGTCGTCGGCACCCTGCGCGACGGGCGTCCCGATCCCGAACAGCGGGGCGGCGGCACCGGACGCGCCGGCGAGCAGCCGCGCGCGCTCGTCGTCGTCCGCGGCGTGGAGGACCGGTTCGAGCAGCTGCCGGACGACCCCGAACGGGAAGTCGCGCTCGAGCTCGCCGCCGACGGCGGTCAGGCAGCGGACGGAGTCGTCGACGCCGTCGCGGACGGCGCGCAGGAGCGCGGACTTGCCGCGCCCCGCCGGACCCTCGACGCGGACGACCGCGCCCAGGCCGGCGGCGGCACCGGCCACCCGCTCGCGGAGGAGCGCGAGCTCGTGCGTCCGCTCGGCGAGCGGACCGGCCGTGCGGTCTCCTGATGGGCCCACGGCCGGGAGGCTAGCGCCGCGACGGAGGGCGGTTCAGCGGCCCGGAACGCCTCGGCCGGTGCGCGACGGCCGAGATCGCCGTCGTGGTGCTCGTCGGTCCGGATCCGACGCCGGTGCGCGGGATCAGCGGGCGCTGCTGGGGACGCCGCCCCAGGAGACGAGGTCGTCGTGCGCGTCGCGCGGGGCGCCGCCGGTGTACCAGCCCGGGGCCGTCCAGAGCTCGAAGTGGAGGTGGCAGCCGTCGGCGTTGCCGGTGTCGCCGACGAGGCCGATCGACTGTCCGGCCGTGACGGTCGTGCCGACCTTCAGCGTCGAGGGGACCTTCAGGTGCGCGTACATCTGGTCCTCGCCCGACGGGGTGTCGGTGATCACGAGGTAGTTGCCGGCGGCCGACTGGAACTTGTTCTCCTTGACCTTGCCGGCCGAGGCGGCGACGAGCGGGGTGCCGCACGCGGACATCAGGTCGACGCCCTCGTGCGCGCCGCCGCGATCGCCGAAGCCGGTGCCGGCGCCACCCCAGTGCCAGGGGCCCTGGATCGGGAAGACGTAGCCGGCGACGGTGCTGGCCTTCGGTGCGGCGGTGGCCGCCTTCGCGGCGAGCTGCTGCTCGATCCGCGCGGCGAACGCGAGCTTCATGGCCTTCAGCGTCTGCAGGTTCGGCCGGCCGGTCGGCTGCAGGCGCTTCTTCGACTGGTACCGCTTGATCGCCGTCCGGGTCCTCGCCCCGAGCGCGCCGTCGGGCTTGACGTGCGCCTTGCGCTGGACGCTCTTGGTCTGCGCCCGCGTCAGCTTCACGGTCTTCGTCTCCGACACCGCTGCCGTCGTCGGGGCGGACTGCTCGACGGGCGCAACGGGTGTGGCGGGCGTCGCCGTCGCGACCGGGGTGCCGCCGCCGGCAGCCGTCGCGCCGGATGGGTCGTCGGCCTGCGCCGCGGGGGCGGCGACGGCCATGGACAGCAGGCCGATCAGGGCGGCGCGGCGCGCCGTGGATGAACGCATGGGAACTGACTCTCTCGTCGGCCTACGGGGTTAGCTGACGGGCTGACGCAGAAAGAGTCGCGCCTCCACGAGGACGTGGATGAGCCCCAACAACGTGGGTCCCCCGCTCCCCGGAGAAGATCCCCGGGGACTCGGCGATCGAAAAGCTAGCACCCCGTCCGGCAGGGATGGGGGCGTCGGCGACGAATCACCCCGGTCGGCCCACGCGGGCGTCCGTCGCGGGATGTCGGCCGGTTCCGGGCCGGCCTGCAACGGATCCTGCGCCGGGGCAGGGGATCCGCCGTCCGGCGGAGCGGCCGGCACCGAGCCGACCGGACGGCGACTGGCCGGGAATCCGACATCGGTCGAGTCGGGGTGGCCGGTCGGGTGGCCACCCCGGAGGGGACGCGGCCGGCGAGGGCACGCCGGCGGGGCAACGTCAGAGGTCCTCGGGGCGGTTGACGTTCCGGACGAGCCGGGCGGGGTCGCCCCATCGCCGGAGGACGTCGTCGCCGACCGTCGCCGCGCCGAGGGACCGGACCGTCGTCATCACCGGTGCATTCGTGGAGGCGGCGTCCTCCAGCGCGTCCGCGTGCTCGGGCGAGAACCGGCCGAGCAGCGGGTGGAGCCGGCCCGCACCCTCGACGACGACGAGTGGCTCGGGACGGTCGGCCAGCAGCGCCAGGAGCCCGGCCGGGACCCAGGGGAGGTCGACGGGGAGGACCACGAGCGGACGGCCCTCGCGCCGGAGCGCCGCGGCGATCCCGGTCAGCGGGTGGGTGGGGACGTCGGGCTCGTCCCACCGCGCCAGGCCCTCGGGGGCCGGGAGCACCGAACCCGCCTTGGCCACGACCGCGGCGGCGAGCCCGGCCGCGCGGATCGCGGCGACGACGTGCACGAGGAGCGGCCGCCCGTCGAGGAGCACCCCGGCCTTCGGCACGCCCATCCGTCGCGAGCGCCCCCCGGCGAGGACGACCCCGCGGGTCGCGGGGCCGTATGCGTGGTTCGCGGGCACGGGGGGAGTGTGGCGTGGCCGGGGCGGCGGGGCGGATGGGGTGCCCGAGCGCCCGCGGCCGGCGGCCGGGCGCCGATGGTCCT
>NZ_KI912613.1:2091754-2143304 GCF_000519325.1 Patulibacter minatonensis DSM 18081
GATGGTCCTGGGTCTCGCGTGGCGCGACCGATCGACATCGCCTCGCCGGCGGCCGGGCGCCGATGGTCCTGGGTCTCGCGTGGCGCGACGAATCGACATCGGCGCGGCGCGCGTCTCCTCGCCGCCCCGCCGGGAGCGGCGCACGTCGTCGCCCGCCCGGCCCGGGACCGCTTACGCAGGGAGATCCGTCCGTTCTCCTCGCGCCCCTTCCGTCCGTTTGCTACCGCCGGTAGTCTGTGTGGCATGTCACGATCCCGTCCCGGTGTCGCTCCCCTCGCGGGGCTCCCCCGCCGCGCCTCGCTGATCGGCCTCGCCGCCGTCGCCGCGCTCGCCGCCGCCCCCGCGGTCGCGTCGGCGGAGCAGGTCACGATCACCTCGTTCGACGGGATGAAGATCAACGCGGACTTCCAGCCCGCCGAGGGACTGAAGGCGGGGCAGAGGGCGCCGACGATCGTCCTCACGCACGGGTTCGCGCTGACGCGGGAGAGCACCGAGGTCGGCATCCCCGGCGCGCTCGGGCAGGTCGGCGCGCCCGCGTTCCGCAAGGACGGCTTCAACACGATCACGTACGACTCGCGGGGCTTCGGGCGCTCGGGCGGGGAGATCCAGCTCGACTCGCCGGACTACGAGGGGCGGGACGCGTCGGCGGTCGTCGACTACGTCGCTACGCGGCCGGAAGCGCAGCTCGACAAGGCCGGCGACCCGCGCGTCGGCATGCACGGCGCGTCGTACGGCGGCGGCGTGCAGTGGGCCGCCGCGTCGCGCGATCCGCGGATCGACGCGCTGACGCCGGCGATCTCGTGGACGTCGCTCGTCCAGGCGCTCGGCCGCGACGGGCGGCTGAAGCTCGGCTGGGGCCTCCCGCTCGTCGGCGGCGGCGAGCTCAGCGGCCTGGCGCTCGGGGCGCTCGCGCCGCAGGGCCTCGAGACCGGCGCGTTCCCGCCGGAGCTCGTCGCGCTGGCGCTCCAGGGTGCGGTGTCCGGCAAGGCCGGCCCGGAGCTCACCGAGTACCTGCGCTCGCGCTCCACGGGCGACGGGATCGCGAAGGTCAAGGCCCCGGCGCTGATCCTGCAGGGCACGGCCGACACGCTCTTCGGGCTCGACCAGTCGATCGAGATGCGACGGCTCCTGCGCCAGGCCGGCACGCCGACGAAGGTCCTCTGGTTCTGCGGCGGCCACGGCGTCTGCCTCACCGGCAACGGCGCCGAGGACGTCCTCCAGCAGCGCGTGCTCGCGTGGATGGACCGCTGGCTGAAGGGCGACACGAAGGCCGACGTCGGTCCGGCGTTCGAGTGGGTCGCCGACGACGGGAAGCTCCGCAGTGCCGCCGACCTGCCCCTGAAGCCCGCCGGTGAGATCACCGCCCAGGGCTCGGGGACGCTGACGATCACGCCGCTCGGCACCGCCTCGGGCCTGCTCGTCGCCGCGACGCGGGCGCTGAACGCCGTCGAGGTCCCCATCCCGGCGCAGACCGCGACGAAGGACGTCGTCGGCGTCCCGCAGCTCCACCTGACGTACTCCGGCACGTCGACCGACGCGAACTCGCACCTGTTCGCGCAGATCGTGGACGAGACCCGCGGCGTCGTCGTCGGCAACCAGGTCACCCCGATCCCCGTCGTCCTGGACGGCAAGGAGCACATGGTCGACCGGCCGCTCGAGGGCGTCGCGATGCGCGTGACCCCGGGCAGCCGCTACCGCCTGCAGGTCAGCGACGGCTCGAACGTCTACGGGCTGACGACCGGCGCCGGGTCGGTCGCGCTGAAGGACGTCCGGATCGCGCTGCCGGTCGGCGACGCCGCGGGCACGCCCGCCGACCCGACGTTCACGAACGGGGTCGCCGGCGTCGGCGCCGCGGCGACGCCGGCCAAGGCCAAGAAGGCGAAGCGGGCCGTCACGAAGCGGATCCGCCTGAAGACGCTCCGCGCAAGGGGGATCCTCCTGCGGGGCGACGTGCCGAAGGCGAAGCGCGTCCGGGTCTCGCTCGTCGTGTCGGCGGGGACGGCGAAGCGCCTGAAGCTCGGGTCGCGGACGATCGCCACGGCGCGCACCACCGCGAAGCGCGCGTGGGCGGTGCGCCTGAAGCCGGGCACGAAGGTCGCAACCGCCCTGCGCCGCCGGAGGACGGTCACCGCGACGGTCCGGGTCTCCGCCGGGACGAGCCGCGTGGCGCGGGTGGTCGTGCGGCGGTAGTCCGACGCGGTCGCACGCCGACCGCAGCGGCCCGGCCCCTCGCGGCAGAGCAGGTCGCGCCCGGGCCGGGACGACCGCGGCGCCGACGCTCAGCCGTTCGGCTGGAACACGAGCTGCCCGGTCTCGTCGAACTCGTCGGGCAGGTTGAAGTCGACGTAGGCGAAGCCGTCCTTCACGGGCACGCCGAGGTCCTGCTCGCCGGGCAGGAGCTTCGTCGCCGAGCCCACCTGCGTGCCCGAGGGCACGCGGTAGGTCGTGCGGTCGGCGGGGTGGCCGCCGCCGTCCTCCCAGCGCGGCGCGACGAGCCTGGTCCCGCCGTTCGTCGTCACGAGGGCGCCGTAGCCGGCCTCGGACGCGCCGCCGAACGCCGTGCGGCTCAGGCGCTTCGACGGGCCACCGGCGCGCAGGGTGCGCAGCTCGTAGATCGCGCCGACGTCGTCCGCGCGGTCCGTGACGAACGCGACGCCCTTGCCCGCGGTCGGGATGGTCGAGGCGATCTCGGTGTTCTTCGCGCCGTTCCAGACGAGACGGCTCTTCGAGGACGTCAGCGAGCCGAGCCGGACCGTCGCGTGGACGACGCCGCGGGCGCGGGTCCGCTCGTCGCGGCTGAAGGAGAGCACGCCGTCGTGCAGGCCCGGAGCGGACTCGTATCCGCCCGGGAGCGAGGCCCGCAGCCGGTGCGCCTTCACGGAGCCGTCGGCCGGCAGGGCGAAGAGCTTCGTCGGCCCGGTCTTCGAGGTCCCGCCCGAGTTCAGGACGATGGTCAGGTCGCCGTTCGCGTCGTCGCCGATCGCGAGGTCGCCGGTGGTGCGGTCGACCGTCCGGAGCGCCTTCGCGGTGCCGGACGCGTCGCGCAGCCACAGGGTGATCTTCGTCGGCCGGCCGCCCTTGGGGCCGTAGTCGGCGTGCAGCCAGGCGACGTTCGTGCCGTCGCCGGCGATCGCGATGACGGCGCCGGGGTCGACGACGGTGGGCGCCGGGGCGGCCTGGGCGGCGGCGCCGGTGGAGAGGGCGAGGACGGACGCGGCCGCGAGGGACGACCCGATCACACGCGTTCGGGGGAGGTACTTGGTCATGCCCAGTGAAACACGGGGTCTCCCGAGGAGGTGCGGTGCGTCGTCGGCCTCGGGCCGTTCTGCGGACGCCGCGACACCGGGACCCGGCGGGCCGCCGCCACCGGGGAACACGTCCGGCCCGCGCGTCCGGAGTCGCGTCAGGCGATCGGCCCGGCGCCGCCGCGGAACCGCTCCGACGGGGCCTCGAACCGCACCTCGAGGAGGAACCGCGGGGGCTGGTCCTTCCGCGTCAGCCGCGCGGGCATCGGGCCGGTCGGCAGGCCGCCGGGGACGTCGACCGGCACGTCCGACGGCGCGAGGACCGCGACGGGCCGTCCTGCGACGCGGACCTCGGCGCCCCCGTCGACGGGCCGCAGATCGACCTCGAGGTCGACGCGGTCCGCGGCCGCCCGGCCCGCCGACGCGAACGCGCCGGCCAGCGTCGGCTCGTCCTCGGGGGCGTACGGGACCGAGCGCCAGCGCGCGTCGAACACCTGCGCCGCGCGGTCCGCGTCGCGCAGGGCGGCGAGCGCCCCCACCCCCCGGCGGAGCTGCCCGCCGACGTGCGCCCACCGGTGCAGCGACGAGGACCGTGCGAGCTCGGCCGCCTTCGCGCGCAGGAAGTCCTCCTTCAGCTCGTCCTTGGCGAACGGGCCGGTGAGCTCGGGGATCGGGGACCGGACGAAGAGGGCCCCTGCCGTCGCGGGGATCTCGGTGCCGTCGGCGACGAACGCCCGGAAGCGCCGCGAGAACTCCTGCTGGTCGGCGCGGTCCTCGCCGCCGATCAGGGCGTCGAGGCGGTCGAGCTCCGCCACCGCCTCGTCGGTTCGACCGTGGGCGAGCAGCATCGTGGGCACGAGCTCGCCGTCGGGATCGTCGTCGTCGTGGAGGGTCGACATCTCGGCCCTCCACGCGTCGAGACCCGCGTGCGCCCGCGTCCACGGCAGGACCACGTCCTGCGCGTGCGCCACGATCCGGGCGAGGACACCGTCGAGCTCGGTGGGGTCCCGGATCTCGAGCTCGATCTCGCCGTCGTCCTCCTCGGGGGTCGCCGACGGGTCCGCCGGCGCGGCGCTCTCGAGGTTCCGCGGCGCGCCGAGGAGGGCGGCCAGGCGCTCCGCGGCCGGGAACGTGGCGCCGCCGTCGACGGTGACGGACGCCAGGAGGTCCGGGTCGTCGCCGAGATCCGTGTCGCCCTCCGCGAAGCGCACCACCGTGGTGGCGACCCAGCCGTCGTCGATGTCGCGGACCCACCGCTCCGGGAACGGCATCAGCCGGATCGGGGGCCGGTCCGCGCGCGTCCACCCGTCCGCGGTCATCGCCGCCTCGAGCTCGCGGTGGAACGCCTGCTCGAGGGGACCGGGACGGGACATGGCGCCGACTCTACGGCCGGCGCCCGGGACCCGCGAGGATCAGCCGTTCGGGGCGAACACCAGGGGACCGAGGTCGCTGCCGTCCGGGTCGGCCTGATGGTCGACGTAGAGCGTCCCGCCCTGCACCGGGACGGCGACGTCCTGGTAGCCGCCGGCCGTGAGCTTCTTCGCGGACCCGACCTGCGTGCCGCTCGGGGCGCGGTAGGTCGTGCGGTCGTTCGGGTGGCCGCCGCCGTCGTCGCACCAACGGGTCGCGACGAGGCGCGAACCGCCGTCGGTCGTGACGAGAGGGCCGAAGCCCGCGGCGGACGCGCCGCCGAAGCCGGTCTTCGACAGGAGCTTCGAGGCCTTGCCGGCCCGCAGGACCCGGAGGCCGTAGCTGACGCCCTCGCGGTCCGCGTAGGTCCGCCCGGTCACGAACCCGACGCCGTCCTGGGCGGTCGGGGCCGTCGAGTAGATCTCGGTGTCCGGCGCGCCGTCCCAGACGAGGCGGCTGTTCGAGGACGTCAGCGACCCGAGGCGGACGGTCGCGTGGACCTTGCCGCGCGCCCGGGTGCGCTCGTCTCGCGTGAAGGAGAGGACGCCACGGCGGAGGCCCGGCGCGGACTCGGCGCCGCCGGGCGACGAGGCCCGGAGCTTCTTCGGCTTCGCGCTGCCGTCGAACGGCAGGGCGTAGAGCGTCGTCGGGCCCGAGCGCGAGGTCCCGCCGGAGTTCAGGACGACCGTCAGCCGGCCCTTCGCGTCGGTGCCGACCGCGAGGTCGCTCGTGGTCTTCGGCAGCGCCTGGTCGACGGCCTTGGCGACCCCGGCGCCGTCGCGGGTCCAGAGGGTGATCTTCGTCGGGCTGCCGCCGTTGGGGCCGTAGTCGGCGTGCAGCCACGCGGCGTTCGTGCCGTCGCCGGCGATCGCGACGGCGACGCCGGGATCGACGACGGTGGTGGCCGGCGCGGCCTGGGCGGCGGCACCGGTGGAGAGGGCGAGGGCGGAGACGGCCACGAGGGACGCCCCGATGACACGCGTACGGGGGATCTGCTTGGTCATGTCCACCGAAACCCGGTGCCCACGACGACGTTGCGGTACGCCGTCGACGTTCAGCCGTTCTGCGGACGGCCGGGTCGGAGGGCGCGCGGGATCGCCGTCGCCTACGCGCGACGCCCGGGCCCCCGCGACGCCGGGCGACCCCACGACGCCGGGCGACGGCAGCACGCCGGCCGCCCCGGACGACGGCCGGGGCACGGCATCCGGCACGACGACCGCGGCTCCGGGCGACGGCACGGCGAGCACGCCGGACGCGCCGTCGAGGCCGGACGCCGGCTCCACGACGCCCGATGCGCCCTCGGGTGGCTCGGCCGACGGCGGCTCCACGACGCCGACGCCCGGCAGCCCGGAGGAGCAGGCGCAGCAGATCGTCGAGGCGCTCGCGGACGCGCTGGGCACCGACCCGGCGAAGGTCACCGACGCGCTGACGCAGGGTAAGGACGTCGCGACGAAGACGTTCGCCTCGACGCTCGCCGACGAGCTGGACCGCACGCAGAAGCAGGTCGAGAAGGCGTTGACGGCCGTGAAGTTCGGCGACGACGCCCCGAGCACCGGCGACCCGAAGCCGGCTCCCGCCCCCGGCGGCGAGGGCAGCTCGTCGACGGCCCCCGGCGGCGACGTCCCGGCCCCGGGTGACGGCGGACCGGCCGCGCCCGGCTGCGGCGACACCACCCCGGCCCCCGGCGCGGGCGACGGCGGGGACGTGCCGGCCCCGGGTCAGGTCGAGGCGCCCGCGACGGCGGGAACGCGCCGGCCCCGGGTCAGGGCGAGGCGCCCGGCACCGGCGAGACCACGCCGGCCCCGGCGGTCTGAGCACCGGCCCGTCCCGCTCCCGGTCGCGGTCGGCGCGACCCGGCGGTCGGCGTCGCCCGACCCGGCGACCGGTGAGGACGGAGCCGCCCGGTGGTGCACCACCGGGCGGGTCCGCGGTCGGACGACGACCGCACCGATGAGTCCGGGGCGCCGACGGGGTCCGGGAGGCAGTGCGGCGTCCGCCGCCCTCGACCGACCCGTCAGGCCCCCTGTGCTCATCGTCTCCGGAGAACTCCAGCTGGCCCCCGGCCGCCGCGACGCGTTCGTCGCGGCGGCCGTCCCCGTGATGGAGGCCGCCCGTCGCGCGCCGGGGTGCCTCGAGTTCGTGCTCGCCGCGGACCCCGCCACGGCTGATCGCGTGGTGATCCTCGAGCGCTGGGCGTCGACCGAGGAGCTGCTCGCGTTCCGCGGCGACGGACCGTCCGACGGATCGATGTCGGACGTCGTCTCGGGCGACGTCCACCGCTACGAGATCGCGACGATCGGCCCCGCCTGACCGGGGCCCACGCCCCGGTCGGGGCCTCCCGGGTCCACGGACCGTCGGGACCTGAGCGCCGCGGGTGGTCGCGGATGGTCGGATGTCGACCATCGGTGACCGCGGCACCCCTCGGGTCGGGGTGGTCCTGTGGATGGTGGTCACCCGTGGTCGGATATCGACCGTCGGTGGCCGTGGCGCTCTTCGGGTGGGGGCGACTTGGGGGTGGTGGTCGCGGATGGTCGGATATCGACCATCGGTGACCGCGGCACCCCTCGGGTCGGGGTGGTCCTGTGGATGGTGGTCACCCGTGGTCGGATGTCGACCGTCGGTGGCCGTGGCGCTCTTCGGGTGGGGGCGACTTGGGGTGGTGGTCGCGGATGGTCGGATGTCGACCATCGGTGACCGCGGCACCCCTCGGGTCGGGGTGGTCCTGTGGATGGTGGTCACCCGTGGTCGGATATCGACCATCGGTGACCGCGGCACCCCTCGGGTCGGGGTGGTCCTGTGGATGGTGGTCACCCGTAGTCGGATATCGGCCATCGGTGGCCGCGGCGCGCCTTGCGCGGGGGCGTCCGGGCCGCGCCCGCTCCGGCCGCGCCCGCCCGGGCCGGGCGCCCGGCCCGCCGACCCGCGGCGCGGGGCGCTCAGGCCCCGTCGAGGAACGGCAGGCGGGTGTCCTCGGCCAGCAGGCGCAGCGCGAGCGCCGCGCCGGCCGCCCGTGCGAGCGCCGCCCCGGGCCCGCCGGTCGTCGCCGTGCGGTGGCGCAGCGCGTCCGACAGCTCCCGCGCCACGACCCCCGGCAGCCCGAGCATCGCCTCGTCCGGCTCGTACGCCCAGAGGGTCTCGAGCTCGTCGGCGTGGTGGGCGACGAGGTCGGTCCATCGTCGCGACCCGGGGACGAGCGCGGCGTGCGCGGCCCCGAGACGTCGGACGACGGCCTCGGCGGCGTCCTGGACCCGGGCGCGGGTGTCCTCGAGGCCGGTGAGGCCGGTCTCGGCGGCGATCCGGCGGTGGATCGCGTACATCTGCGCGGCGACCGCGAGCTCCGGCAGCTCCTCGACGGACTCGTGCACCGGGCGCCAGCGGGCGTCGGGTGAACGCTCGTCGGTGCGGCGGTCGGCGCCGATCAGCTCGAGCGCGGCGCGGGCGCCGTGGCGACCCTCGTGGGTCGAGAGGGGGGTGGGGGACACGGCGACGCGCCGGAGCTCTGCGACGACCACCGCTCAGCCGGCGGCCCGGACGGGTCGGGTCGCGGTCGGACGGGACGTGGGGGACGCGGTGCGGCTGCTGAGCATGGGAACGATCGGGAGACGATGAGACGGGGTCCTGCCCCTCTGTCGCGGGGCGCGGCGTCCTTCCCCCCCCTCCGGATGTGCGGGCTGCCGACCCCGGCCGCCGCGGACCCCGAGCGCTGCCGATCCCCGGCGCGGCCGACCCCGAGCGCGGCCGACCCCGAGCGCGACCGGCCCCCACCGCTGCCGGCCCCGGCCGCCGCGGACCCCCAGCGCTGCCGAACCCGAGCGCCGCGGCCGCCCACGCCAGGACGACCCGGGGTCAGGTCCGGTCCCCGCCGGCGTGCCACGCCTCGACGAGCCCGGCGCACTGGAACGGCGACGCCCCGTGGATGCAGATCTCGTCGAGCCCGGCGTCGAGGTACTCGCGCAGCCGGCGGGCGACCTCCGCGGGGCTCCCGACCGCGGTGCTCGTCTCGATCCACTCGCGGGGCAGCGAGCGCGCGAGGTCGAGCATCTCGTGACGGTGCGCCTTCTGGTCGATCCCGGCGGTCCGCCGGCTCAGCTCCTCCATCACCGCCGGGTCCCACCCGTTGGCCTCGACGATGCGCCGCCCCACGCCGCCGAACCCGAGATGGCTGATGACCCGGGCGTGCACGACGGCCAGCTCCTCCTCCTCGGGGAGTCCCGGCGCGGCGATCACCGTCATGTACAGGCGGAGGCTGTCGGGGTCGCGGCCGATCTCCTCGCACGCAGCGCGCAGCCGGCCGACGATCGTGCGGGTGGCCTCGACGGTCAGCTCGGAGCCGAGCAGGACGCCGTCGAACGTCCGCGCGGCCATCGCGATGGCCTTCGGTCCCGGGACCCACGAGACGAGCACGAGCTCGGGCCGCGGCGCGGTCAGCGGGTCGGCCAGCCGGGCGCCGGTCATCACGCCGAGCGCCCCGTCGTGCTCGACGGTCTCGCCGTCCCACAGGCGCTTGACGACCGAGCAGTACTCCTCGAAGCCCTTCGAGTCGTAGTGCGGGAGCCCCTGGTGGCGCAGCAGCGCCGGGAGGCCGCGGGCGATCCCGAGCCGGAAGCGCGCCCCGAACGACTCCTGCAGGGTCGCGCCCATCGTCGCGGACATGATCGGTGCCCGGGCGCCGGCGTTGACCGACGCGGTGGCGATCGTGACGCGGGAGGTCCGCGCGGCGATCGCCCCGAGCAGCACCCCGGCGTCCTTCAGGTCGTAGCGCTCGGACAGCCACACGGTGCGGAACCCGAGCCGCTCGGCCTCCGCGGCCTCGTCCAGCGCGCGGGAAGGGTCCTTGACGCGGCCCGGCAGCAGGTAGATGCCGAGCTCGGGGATCAGCGGGAGGTCCGCCGAGGTGGCGGTCGCGCCGGCGTCCGCGGAGCTCATGCGCCCACCGCCCCGATGCTGTCCCAGTCGCCGACGGCGGTGAGGTTGCGCTCCAGGAGGGTCGCGAGGAAGTCGTGGACCCCGGGGGCGAGCTCCTGCTCCCCGCCCGCGGACACGAACGCCACGGCGGCGGCGGTCTGGATCGCGCCGCTGAGGAGCTGGACGCGGTAGTCGGCCTCGACCGCCTCGAGGGGGTGGTCGCCGCCGTGCTCGCCGACGAGCTCGGCGTAGGCGGCCAGCAGCTCCCGCTCGTGCGCCCGCCGGTCGTCGACGGTCACCGATCCGGACAGGTAGTACGCGAGGTCGAAGACCGGGTTGCGCAGCCCGACGTTCTGCCAGTCGAGGATCAGCGCGCCGGCCGGCTCCTCGTCGCGGGTGAAGAGGACGTTGTCCGCCTTGACGTCGCCGTGGGTGAGCGCGAGCCGGTCCAAGGGGTGGGCGAAGAACCGCTCGGTCGCGGCCGGGAGGCGCTCGAGCAGCGCGATCGACGCGGCCGGGAGCCGATCGGCGAACCACCGTGCCGCGAGGCCGGCGCCCAGGCCCGTCGGCCCGCACCAGATCGCGGCCGAGTCGGACAGGCGGGTCAGCCAGGACGGCGCGGTCGCGGGGTCGAGGTCGGCGAACGCGGCGTGCAGGCCGGCGATCTCGCGGACGACCGCGTGGCTCTGGTCCAGGTCGCAGCCGCCGAGCTGGTCGCCCGGGTCGGTGGTCGCGCTCAGGTCGTCCATGACGAGGTTGATCCAGTCGATGTCGCCCTCGGCGAGGTGCGCGCGCGGGATCCGGCAGGCGCCGCGCGCGCCGACCTCGCGGTACGAGTGCAGTTCGTGCAGGTACAGCAGCGCGGCGATCGCGAACCCGTGCGCCCCCGGCTCCGTGGAGTGGAACTTGCAGATCAGGCTGTCGGGTGCCCCGGCGACCGGCTCCGCGTACGTGATCCGGACCCGGGCGGTGTCGCTGACCTTGCCGTCGCCGAACGGCTCGAGGTCGACGGCGGCGACCGGGGCGTCGAGCTCGGAGCCCCGGAGCACGGACGCGATCCAGGGTGCGGTGATCTGGTCGGTGCGGTCGAGACGTTCGGGGGCGGCGGCGTGGGCCTCCGCGGTGCGACGGGTGGAGCTCATCGTCCCTCCGTGGGTCGGTGACGGGATGCGGCCAGCCTCGCCGCCGCCGGTGCGGGACGCCATGTCCGGACCACGCAGACCTGCCGCTCCCGGATTGCGCACTTCCGGGTGGTCCGGGGCCGGATCCCGCCCGATGACCGGTCGCCGGGCGAGCTAGTGTCGCTCGATGCGCACGGACGTCGGGACGCCTGGCCGGTCGGAGGTCGCCGAGGAGCACATCCGGCGCCTCGCCGGCGAGCTCCTGCCGGACGCCGAGCGGATCGCCCTCGAGGTCGTGGCGCCCGTCCTCGTGGAGGTCCCGGAGGTCGCACCGGCCGGGCCGTCGGTGGCCGAGCGCAGCACCCATCAGAACATCGCGGCGATGCTGGCGACGCTCGCCGGCGGCCTGGACCCGACGGCGTTCGCCCCGCCGCCGGCGACGCTCGACCTCGTCCTCCGGATCGTCGACCACGGGGGCGACCTCGACGCGGTGCTGCGGGGCTACCGGGTCGGGCACCGGCGCTTCTGGGAGCTGTGGGCCGAGCACGCGGGCCGCGGCGTCGAGGACCGCGACGAGCTGCAGGCGGTGCTCGGTGCGTCCTCGTCGACCGTCTTCGCGCTGTTCGACTCGGTGCTGGCGGGCGTGGTCGCGTTCCATCGCGCGGAACTGGAGCGCCGCGCCGCCGCGGAGCCGCGCCACGGCTCCCGGGCGGCGGCCGTCGAGGCGGTCCTGGCCGGGGGGCCGGTCGACCTCGACAGCACGAGCACCGTGCTCGGGTACGACCTCCGTGGCCATCACGTGGCGGTGGTCGTGGCGCCGGTGGACGTCGGCGACGGTGGCGGTGGGATCGGCGACGGTCTCGATGCCGACCGCGGTGTCGGCATCGACCGCGGCGCCGGTGTCGGCCGCGCCGCCGGTGTCGGCCGTAGTGGCGGCATCGACCGCGGCGCCGGTGTCGGCGGCGGCGCCGGTCGCGCGGCCGAGGATCTCGCCGCGCGGCTCGGCCGGCCGCGCACGCTGATGCACCCGGTGGGTGACGGGACGGTCCTGGCGTGGTTCGGGTGGTCGGGCACGCCGGACGAGGAGGTGCTGGCGGGGGCTGCGAGGCTCGGGGCGGCGGACGGCAGGGTCGCCGCAGGCGGCGGCCCGAGGCCGGGCGGCGGGTCGGCCGCGGGCGGCGGCGGGACGCGCGGCGACGGGGTGTCGGGCGGCGGGTCGGCCGGAGGCGGTGTGACGTCCGCGCCCGCGGATGTCGTGATCGCGCTCGGCGAGCCGGGGCAGGGGCTCGACGGGCTGCGGCGGAGCCACGAGCAGGCCCTCGAGGCGCTGCGGGTCCGGCGGATGCGGGCGGATCCGCGTCCCGGCGTCGTCCGGCACCGCGACGTCGCGCTGGCGGCGATCCTGTGCGCCGACCCCGAGCGGGCACGGACGTTCGCGACGGCGTGCCTCGGCGCGCTGGCCGCCGACGACGGGAACACCGCCCGGCTGCGCGACACGCTGCGCACCTTCTACGCCTGCGGGCAGAACAAGGCCCGGACCGCCGAGCTCCTCTTCGTGCACCAGCGGACGGTCTCCTACCGCATGGCCCGCGCCGCGAGCCTCCTGGTCCGCGACGTCGAAGGCGACGCCGCCGACCTGCAGGCCGCGCTGCTCGTGCTGGAGACGCTCGGGGCGGGGTGAGGGTCCCGGCGCAGGTCGGTGGTGACGGCGGGCGGGGACGTGGTCGACCTTCGGGCCCTGGGAGCGTCCGAACCGCGACCGCGCCGCGACGGCCCGGGACGTGGTCGACCTTCGGCCCCTGGGAGCGTCCGAACCGCGACCACGTCGCCCGCCTACCCCGCCGTCACCGTCGCCGCCTCGCTCGCCAGGAGCGCCTCGACCTGGGTCGCGCAGCCGCCGCAGCCGCCCGAGGCGCCGGTCGCGCCCTTGACGTCGGCGACGGTGCAGCAGCCGCCGGCGATCGCCCCGCGGATGGTGCCCGCCGTGACCTGGTTGCACGAGCAGACGAGCTTCGCGTCCGGGACGGCGCGGGGCTCGCCGGGGCCGCCGACGAGGGAGTCGAGCACCTCGTCCGGCACGAGCTCGCCGCCGACGCCGACCGGGCCGCCCGCGGTCAGCTCCGTGAGCTCGGGGGCGAGGGACAGGTCGCCGAGGAGGACCGCGCCGGCCAGCCGGCCCTCGCGGAGCGCGAGCCGGCGATAGTTCCCGCGGCGGGTGTCGACGGAGATCACCTCGTCGACGTCGTCGTCGTCCGTGTCCTCCCACGGGCTGCCGCACGCGAAGAGGTCGATGCCGACGACCTTCAGCGTCGTCGCGAGCGGGCTGCCCTGGTAGCCCGCCGGGACGCCGGCGATCGTCGCGCCGGCCGTGCGGGCCTGGGCGGCGATCGGGGGCCACAGGCCATAGACGACGCCCCGGTGCTGGGCGCACTCGCCGATCGCCCAGACGTTCGGCGCGCTGGTGCGCAGCTCGTCGTCGACGACGATCGCGTGGTCGCAGGTGATCCCCGAGCGCTTCGCGACGCGGAGCTCCGGGCGGATCCCGGTGGCGACGACGACGAGGTCGGACGCGAGCTCGTCCCCGTCGGCGAAGCGCACGCCGGTGACCTTCCTGCCGCCGACGATCCGGTCGGTCTGCTGCTCGAACATGAGCTGGATCCCGAGCTCGCGGATCCGACGCTCCAGCAGGCGCGCGGCGCCGCGGTCGAGCTGGCGCTCCATCAGGCGGTTGCCGCGGTGGACGATCGTGACCGACGCGCCGTGCTCGGCCAGGCCGGCCGCGGCCTCGAGGCCCAGCAGGCCACCGCCGATGACGGTCGCCATCGCGCCGCGCTGCACCATCCGGTTCAGCCGGCCGGCGTCGGCGCGGGTGCGGAACGCGACGACGCCCGGGAGGTCGAGTCCGAGGATCGGCGGGGTCGCGGGCTGCGAGCCGGTGCAGATGACCGCACGGTCGTACGGGATCCGCTCGCCGCTCTCGAGGACGACCTCACGGGCGTCGGTGTCGAGCCGGTGGACCCAGGTGGCCAGGCGCAGGTCGATGTCGTGCGCCGAGTACCACTCCTGCGGGCGCAGGCTGACGTCCTCGCGCGGGTCGGGCGTGATCAGGTGCGACACCCGCACCCGGTCGTACGGCGCGTCGGCCTCGCCGCAGAGGATCGTGACGTCCCAGTGCGCCGAGGGCCGGTGCGCGAACGCCGCCTCGACGACGGCGATCGACGCCATCCCGCCGCCGACGATCACGAGGCGCTCGCGGCGGGGACCGGGGCGGTCGCCGTGCCGGACGTGGTCCGCGTCGTCGCCGGAATCGCCGTCGCCGCCGGAGCCGCGCCCGCCGCGCTCGGACCGGTCGCGGCCGTCGTCACCGGCGCCCCAGTCACTCGTCGCCCGTGGCGGCACCGCGGCGACGAGCGCCTCGACGCGGACCGCCATCGCCTTCAGCTCCGGCTGGCGCGAGACCGGGTCCGTCGCGTCGTGGGCCAGCGCGTTCAGCTGGCCGTCACCGGCCGGGGCGTGCAGCGCGCCCCAGTGGAAGGGGGCGAAGGCCACGCCGGGACGGATGCCACCGCCGCGCAGCGCCCCGTCGGTCGCGCGACGCCCGCGGTCCCGGTCCTCGGCCTGCGCCGGACCGCCGTCGCCGGGCGCATCGCCGGCGTTGCCGCCCAGCACCTTCGCCTGCACGATGGCCTCCCCGCGCCGCGACACCAGTCGCACCCGCTCGCCGTCCGCGACGCCGGCGCGGCGCGCGTCCTCGGGGTGCAGCTCGACGAACGGCCGCGGGTCGGCGGCCAGGAGCTCCGGCGACTTGCCGGTGCGGGTCATCGTGTGCCACTGCCCGCCGACGCGGCCGGTGGTGAGGAGCAGCGGGTGGTCGTCGTCGGTGGTCTCGGCGACGCCGCCATCGTCGAGCCGCCCGAGGCGAGCGCGGCCGGACGGGGTCGGGAAGACGTTGCCCGGGTAGAGCCGCGGGCTGTGGTGGTCGCGGTCGACATCCGCCCGCTCCGCGTCCTCCGCCGTGAACGGCCACCGGACGCTCCCGTCCCGGCCCAGGCGACCGTGCGTGATGCCGGTCTGGTCGCACACGCGGCCGGCGGTCAGGCCGACGAACTCGGCGTGCACGGCGGCGGCGTCGGGCCAGGCGAAGTGCTCGGCCCAGCCCATCGCGGCGCCGAGCTTCGCGAGGATCCGCCAGTCCGGCAGCGCGAGGCCGGGCGGGTCGACCGCCTTGCGCATGAGGGTCACGCGGCGCTCGGAGCTCGTGGTCGTGCCGGCCTTCTCCGGCCACTGCGCGGCGGGGAGGACGAGGTCGGCGACGGCCGTGGTCTCGGTCGGGTGGTACGCGTCCTGGACGACGACGAGCTCCGCACGGCGCAGCGCCTCGTGGACCTTCGCGCTGTGCGGGAGCGAGACGGCGGGGTTCGTCGCCATGATCCAGACGGCCTTGACGGTGCCGTCGTGGAGGGCGTCGATCAGGTCGGTAGCGACGAGGCCGGGACGATCGCTGACGCCGGCGGCCGTCTGCGGCAGGCGCCAGTAGGTGTTCAGGGTCTCGCGGTCCTCGGCGACGGTCGCGTTGCGGTAGCCGGGCAGGAAGGTCGACAGCCCGCCGACCTCGCGGCCGCCCATCGCGTTGGGCTGGCCGGTCAGGGACAACGGGCCGGCGCCGGGGCGACCGACGTGGCCGGTCGCCAGGCAGAGCGCGTGCAGCGCGCGGTTCTTGTCGGTGCCGACGACCGACTGGTTGGCACCCATCGTCCAGCAGGTCATCGCCGCACCGGCGGTCGCGAACTGGCGGGCGGCGTCCTCGATCAGCTCCTGCGGCACGCCGGAGACCTCGGCGGCGCGCTCGGGCGGCCACGCGTCGGCCTGCACGCGGAGCTCGTCCCAGCCCTCGGTGTGGTCGGCGAGGAAGCGGTCGTCCGTCAGGCCGTCGCGCTCGATCACGTGCAGCATCCCGAGCAGCAGCGGGATGTCGCCGCCCGGCCTGACGGGCAGGTGGAGGTCGGCCTGCTGCGCCGTCGGGGTGCTGCGCGGGTCGACGACGATCACCTGGCAGGGCGGTCGGTCGGTCCGCTCCTGGGCGCGCTTGATCCGCTGCCACACGATCGGGTGGCACGTCGCCGCGTTCGAGCCGAGCAGCAGGATGCAGTCGGCCTCGTCGAGGTCGTCGTAGCTCGGGAGCGGGCCGTCGGACCCGAACGTGGCCTTGTAGCCGGCGACCGCCGAGCTCATGCAGAGGCGCGAGTTCGAGTCGACCGTGTTCGTGCCGATGAAGCCCTTGGCGAGCTTGTTGACGACGTAGTAGTCCTCCGTCATCAGCTGGCCGGAGACGTAGAACGCCACCGCCTCGGGGCCGTGCTCGTCGACGATGGCCCGCAGGCGATCGCCCGCCCAGCCGAGGGCCTCGTCCCAGCCGAGGTCCTGCCACGGGCCGTCGGGGTGCTCGCGGCGGCGGGGCGTCGTCGCGCGGTCGCGGGAGTGGAGCGCGCCGGGGAGCGCCAGCGGCTTCGCGCACGTGCGACCGCGGTTGACCGGGTGGTCCTCGTCGCCCTCGACGCGCACCAGCCGTCCGCGCTGGACGGTGGCCTTCAGGCCACAGCCGACCCCGCAGTACGGGCAGGCGGTCCGGACCGTGCGCTCCGTGGGCGTCACGCGGCCGCCGACGACGCGGACCGCGACACGGACGCGTCGCCCGGGGACGCGGCCCCCTCCGCCGCGGCCGCCGGGGAGGCCTCCGACCGCGGCGTCGCGACGTCGGCCGTCGGAGCGGTCCGTGCCGCCACCGTCGCGGGCCGCGAAGCGACGAACGGGTTGGCGTCGCCTTTGGGGGAGGCGGCGATCTGCTCGCCGATCGCGCCGGCGGTCACGCGCGGTGCGGGCGCCGCGGCCTCGCCCGCACCCTCCGCGACCCGGACCCACAGGCGGTCGTTCTCGACCAGGACGTCGTGGATCGGCACGACGGTGTCGTCGCCCTGGACCTCGCCGGTGGTGAGGTCCAGGCGCCAGTTGTGGAGCGGGCACGTGACGCACCCGTCGGCGACGAGGCCGTCGGACAGCGGGCCGCCCTTGTGCGGGCACGCGGCGTCGGTGGCCGAGAAGCCGGTCGGCAGGCGGAAGACGGCGACGCGGCGGCCGCCGACCGTGGCGTCGCGTCCCTCGAGCATCGGGATGTCGTGGACGGAGCCGACGTCGGTGAACCCGGCGGCGGCGAGCGTCGCGGCGTCGGCGATCCCGACCATCGTCGACCGGTGGGCGGTAGCGCCGCCGGCCTCGGCGACGGCGGAGCGGGCGGTGGTGGTCGTGAGGTCAGACATCGGTGCGCTCCTGGCGGGTCGGGGTCGACGGGCGGACCCCGTCGATGGCGGTGCGGCCGCGGCCGCCCTCCGTGCGGTGCACGACGAGCGGGCGCTCCGACGCCGCGCCGCCGTTCATCTCGGCGCCCGCGGGCGGCCCGATCGGCGTCGCCTCGGTGTCCAGCGACTCGAACTGTTTCGGGACGGCCGGCGCACGGCGCTCGCGCCACGGGTCGGGGTCCGACGCCGCCTTCGCGATCTTGAAGCGCTCGTACAGACCCTCCGGCTCACCGAGCTCGGCGTCCAGCACCGCGGTCTGGATCGTCTCGAGCCCGACGCGCTCGACGAACGGCATCGTGCGCTCGAGGTACTCCGCGTGCTCGCGGTAGTACTGGAGGAAGATGCACGCGGTCCGGAGGGTCTCGTCCTTGCCCTCGATCGTCGCGAGCAGCTCGCCCTTCTTGATCGTGCCGGCGCCACCGCCACCGATGTAGATCTCCCAGCCGCCCTCGATGGCGACGATGCCGATGTCCTTGATCAGCGACTCGGCGCAGTTGCGCGGGCAGCCGGAGACCGCGAGCTTCACCTTGTGCGGGGTGTAGAGCCCCTCGATCATCTTCTCGAGCTCGATCCCGGCGTTCATCGAGTCGCCCAGGCCAAACCGGCAGAAGCCCGTACCGACGCACGTCTTGACCGTGCGGACGGACTTCGCGTACGCGTGGCCGGAGGGCATGTCGAGCGCCTCCCAGACCGCGGGGAGGTCCTCCTTCTTGATCCCGAGGAGGTCGATCCGCTGGCCGCCGGTGACCTTGACGAGCGGCACCTCGAACTGCTCGGCGACGTCGGCGATGCGGCGCAGCTCCGACGGCGTCGTGACGCCGCCGCGCATCCGCGGGACGACGGAGAACGTGCCGTCGTTCTGGATGTTGCCGTGGACGCGATCGTTGATGAAGCGGGCGTGGCGCTCCTCGCGGTGCTGGTTCTGGTTGACCTCGGAGACGAGGTAGGCCAGGCCCGGCTTGCAGGACCCGCAGTCGCGACCGGCACCGCACGCGGCGGAGAGCTCGGAGACCGACTCGCAGCCCTGCTCGCGGGCGACGGCGGCCAGGTCGTCGCGCGTCTGCTTGCGGCAGGGGCAGAGGTAGGTGGCCTCGTCGACCTTGCCGCCGCGGACGACCTTGAGGATCTCCGACACGACGGGCTTGCACGAGCCACAGCCGGCGCCGGCGCGGGTGGTCGACACGACCTCCTGCGTCGAGCCCAGGTCGTTCTCGACGATCGCCTTGACGATGTCGCCCTTGCAGACGCCGTTGCAGTTGCAGACCTGCGCGGTGTCGGGCAGGTCGGCGGGGGAGGCCTGCGACGCCTCGGCCAGCAGCGTCAGCGGGTCCTCGACCTGCAGGCCGGTCTTCACGCCGTCGAGCAGCAGCTCGTGCCCGCGGATGTCGCCCATCAGGATCGCGCCGTGGAGCTTGCCGTCCTTGACGACGAGCTTGCGGTAGATCCCGGCACCCGGGTCGCTCGTGGCGACGGAGGTCGGGTGGACCGCCATCCCCGCGTCCGGATCCGGGACCTTGCCGCCGGGCGAGGGCGCGCCGATCGGGTCGCCGATCGACACGAGGTCGACGCCCATGACCTTGAGCTTCGCCGAGAGGATCGAGCCGGTGTAGGCGCCGCCGGACGCGTGCTCCCCGACCTCGCCGTCCTCGATCTCCATCGAGTACCCGGCCGCCTCGAGCCGCAGGATCGTCTGCGCGGCGACCTCCGCCTGCTCCCAGATCGGGGCGACGATGCCGTAGACCATGCCGCGGTGCTGGGCGCACTCGCCGACCGCCAGGACGCGCGGATGCGACGTCATCAGGCGGTCGTCGACGACGATGCCGCGCTCGCAGGTCAGGCCGGCCTCCGACGCCAGCGTCATGCGGGCGCGGATGCCGATCGAGACGACGACGAGTCCGGCGTCGAGCTCGGAGCCGTCGGCGAACCGGAGCCCCGTGACGCGGCCGTTGCCGAGCAGCTCCTGCGTCTGCTTCTCGAGCATCACCGTGACGCCCAGGCCGGCGAGCGCGGGCTCGAGGAGCCCGGCGGCCGGGTCGTCGAGCTGGCGCTCCATCAGGCGGTCCATCAGGTGGACGACGGTGGCCTTCGCGCCCTGCGACGCGACGCCGTAGGCGGCCTCCAGGCCGAGCAGGCCGCCGCCGATGACCGCGACCTCCGTGCCGCTGGCGGCGGCGTCCCGGATCGCCTGACAGTCCTCGGGACCGCGGAAGGGGATGACCCCCTCCTTGTCGATGCCCGGCAGCGGCGGCATCAGCGGCTCGGAGCCCGTGCAGAGCACCGCGCGACCGAACGTGATCTCGGCACCCGAGGCGAGGCGCGCGAGTCCGGCGTCCGGGTCGAGCGTCAGGACGGTGTCGCCCACGACGACGTCGACGCGGTGGTCGTCGTACCACTCCTGCGGCCGCAGCTGCAGGGCCTCGGGGTCCTTGCCGTCCACGAGCAGGTGCGACAGCGACACGCGGTCGAACGGCAGGCGCGGCTCCTCGCAGACCATCGCGATGGAGAGCTCGGCGCTGCGCTCGCGGACGCCCTCGCAGACGGCCTGACCGGCGATGCCGCCGCCGATCACCAGGACGTCTGCGTGGGTGGTGGGAGTGGTGGTCATGGGTTCCTGGAGGTCGAGAGGGAGGGGAGGGACCGCGGCCTCAGACCGCGGCGTCCGCCACGCTCGGGACGGGACCGGTCGACGTCGAGCGGCGCATGTAGAAGGCCCAGGTCATGAGGGCCATCACGACGTAGGCGCCGAGGAAGACCCAGAGCGCGCCGATCGACCAGTCGGCGTGCGCGGCGGCGACCTGGACCTTCTCGGCCGGGGTGTCGGCGGCCTTCACGGCGGCGGTGACGCCGAGGCTGGCCTGGCGGAACGCGAGCTGGATGAAGAAGCCGCCCAGGGCGCCGATCGCACCGGCGATGCCGATGACGGCCGCGGCCTGGCGCTTGAAGTCGAGCTTCGTGGCGGCGTCCTCGCCCTGGCGGCGACCGAGCGCCGAGAAGATCGCGGGGATCATCCGGTAGGTCGAGCCGTTGCCGGCGCCGGCGAGGGCGAAGATCACGCAGTAGGCGCCGAAGAAGAGGCCGAAGGACCGCTCGTTGACGCCGACGATCGCCAGCAGGGTGAACAGGCCCATCCCGAGGAAGCAGCCGAGGGTGACGCGGGCACCGCCGACGCGGTCCGCGAGCCACCCGCCGAGGGGTCGGGCGATCGAGCCGATCAGCGCACCGACGAAGCCGAGCCCGGCGAGGTACGTCGCGATGAACGTGTGGTTGGCCAGGAACTCCGGGAACGTGTTCTTGATGACCAGCGGCAGCGCGAACGAGTAGCCGATGAACGAGCCGAAGGTGCCGATGTAGAGGACCGACATGATCCAGGCGTGCGGCTGCTTGGCGGCCTTCACGTACGAGGCCTTGTCGGCCTTCGCCTGCGACAGCGAGTCCATGTAGAGGTACGCGCCGACCGCCGCGACGATGATGAACGGGATCCAGATCAGGCCCGCGTAGGCCAGGTGGACCTCGTGCGGCATGACCTTCACGGCCGCCGCGGGGACGCCGATGATGATCACGAGCGGCACCACGAGCTGGGCGACCGCGACGCCGAGGTTGCCGCCGGCGGCGTTCAGCCCGAGCGCCGCGCCCTTCTGCCGCTCGGGGTAGAAGTACGAGATGTTGGCCATCGAGGAGGAGAAGTTGCCTCCGCCGAAGCCGGCCGTCGCGGCGCAGAGCATCAGGACCCAGAGCTGCGTGTCGTGGGACTGGTCGGCGAGCCACCCGCTCGGGACGACGATCGCCAGGAGCAGCGCCGGGATGAACAGCAGCGAGGCGCTGATCATCGTCCAGACCCGTCCTCCGAACCGTGGGACCGCGAACGTGTAGGGGATCCGCAGGAACGAGCCGACGAGGTTCGGCAGCGCGGTGAGCCAGAAGAGCTCGGAGAGGCTCAGCGCGATCCCGACGTTCGCGAGGTTGATCGCGATGACGCCCCAGATGACCCAGAGCGAGAACCCGATGTGCTCGGCGAAGATCGAGAACGCGAGGTTCTTCTTGGCGATCTTCTTCCCGTGGTCCTCCCAGAACCGCTCGTCGTCGGGGTTCCAGTCGTCGATCCAGCGGCCGTCCCGGCGGACCGGTGCCGGGGTCGCGGCGGGCTGGAGCGGAGGGCGCGAGGTGCGGGGTGGCTCGGTGGTGACGCTCATGACCAGGGTTCTATGGACGCCCCGTGTCGCGACCGTGCCCGTCCGATGACGGAAGGCGCACCGTGGTGTTGCTGGTGTGTTTCAGGGTCCGTGACCGGCGTCACGGTGCGTGCCCCGGGGGCGCTCCCGATCGGCCGTCCGCCGGGCCGCGTCCCCGCACCGGGGCCCACCGGGGCCGGAGGATCCGTCGCTCCTCCGTAAGGTTCCTGCGATGGCCGACACCTCCACCTCGGCCGACGCCACGACGACGCGCGCCGCCGAGCCGCCGGCCGCAGCGTCGGCCGCCCTCCTGCGCGAGGCCGCCCGCCGGCGGACGTTCGCGATCATCTCCCACCCGGACGCCGGCAAGACCACGCTGACGGAGAAGCTGCTGCTCTACGGCGGCGCGGTCCACGAGGCCGGGGCGGTCAAGGCCCGGGCCGGGGGACGCAACGCGACCTCGGACTGGATGCAGATCGAGCGCGAGCGAGGCATCTCCGTCAGCTCGACGGTGCTGCGGTTCGTGGTGGGCGACACGGTCGTCAACCTGCTGGACACCCCGGGCCACCAGGACTTCTCCGAGGACACGCTGCGGGTCCTCGCGGCGGCGGACTGCGCGGTCATGGTCATCGACGCCGCCAAGGGCATCGAGCAGCAGACCCGCAGGCTCTTCCAGGTCGCCCGGGCCCGGCGGATCCCGATCATCACGTTCGTCAACAAGTGCGACCGCCCCGGCGTGAGTCCCCTGCAGCTGGTGGACCACATCGAGAAGGAGCTGGGGCTGCGGCCCACGCCGGTGACGTGGCCGGTGGGCGAGGGCGAGGCCTTCTGCGGCGTCATCGACCGGCGGGACGACACCTTCCACCGCTTCACGCGCACCGCGCGCGGCGCGTCGGTCGTCGACGACGAGGTCGTGCCCATCGGCGACGTCGACCTCGACGACCCCGTCTGGGCGGCCGCCCGCGAGGAGGTCGACCTCCTCGACGCCGTGGAGGCCGACCACGATCCGGAGGCCTTCGCGGCTGGCACCTCGACGCCCCTCTTCTTCGGCTCGGCGGTGTGGAACTTCGGGGTCGACGCCCTGCTGCAGGCGCTGCAGGCCGTCGCGCCCGCGCCGACGCCGTGGCCGACGACGGAGGACGTCCTCCGTCCGCTCGAGGCGCCGTTCGCCGGGTTCGTCTGCAAGGTGCAGGCCAACACGGACCCGCGGCACCGCGACCGGATCGCGTACGTGCGCATCTGCTCGGGCCGCTTCGAGCGCGGCCTGAAGGTGCAGAACAGCCGCAACGGCCGGCCGTTCACGATGCACCACGCGCACGCCGTCTTCGCCCGCGAGCGCCTGGACCTCCCGGAGGCGTGGCCGGGCGACGTGATCGGCGTCGTCGGGGCGCTGGACCTCCGCGTCGGGGACACCCTGCACGCCGGATCGGGGTCCGTGGCGTTCCCGCCCATCCCGACGATCCCGCCGGAGCGCTTCTCCGCGGCGCACAACATCGACGCGCGGCGTCACAAGCAGTTCCGCAGCGGGCTCCAGCAGCTCGACGAGGAGGGCGTCGTCCGCCTGCTGCAGCGCGGCGGCGTCCAGGACCCCCGGCCCATCCTCGGCGGGGTCGGGGCCCTGCAGTTCGAGGTCGCGTCGCAGCGGATGAAGGACGAGTTCGGCTGCGAGATCCGGCTGGAGACCCAGCCCTGGTCGGTCGCGCGGCTGATCGACCTGGAGGACGCCCCGACGGTCGAGGGCGACGGGGCCGGTGTCGCGCTCTTCGGTGCCGACGGCGCGGTGTTCGCCGCCTTCCCCGACGGCTTCCAGCTCCGGCGCTTCGTCTCCCGCCACCCCGACGTCGAGCTGCGCGAGCTCGTGAACACGGCGTCGGGCGTTCGCGCCGGCTGACCGCGCCGGGGCCTACCCCTGCTGCTCGCCGGCCACGTCGAGCACCCAGACGATCCCGAAGCGGTCGGCGAGCTTGCCGTAGAGCGGGCCCCACGGTGCCGGGCCGAGGTCCTGCTCGACGGTCGCGCCGTCGAGCAGCCCGGTCCAGAGCGTCCGCAGCTCGTCCTCGTCGGTCGCCCGGACCGACAGGTAGTACGGGTTGACGCCCGGCTCGAAGTCGAGGCCGGTCTGCACGTCGTACGCCATGACGTGGAAGCCGCTCTCGGCGCGCACCTCGCCCCAGATGACCTTCTCGGCGTCGGCCGGGTCCTGCGCCGCGCCGAGCATGCCGTAGGTGACGCTCGTGAGCTCGCCGCCGAAGACCGAGCGGTAGAACTCGAGCAGCTCCAGGGCGTCGCCGTCGCGGTTGATGTGGGTGGTGGTCGTGATCGACATGCCTCCAGTCTGGCGCCGGTACAGGTCAGGTTCTGGCCTCTTCTTCGGGCATCATCGGGGACGTGCCGACGACGACGTCCCGCCTGCTGTCGCTGCTCTCGCTGCTGCAGACCCGCCGCGACTGGCCGGGTGCCGTCCTCGCCGACCGGATGGAGGTCAGCCCCCGGACGGTCCGGCGTGACGTCGACCGGCTCCGCGAGATGGGGTACCGGATCGCCGCGACGAAGGGACCGGACGGCGGCTACCGGCTCGAGGCCGGGTCCGAGCTTCCGCCGCTCCTCTTCGACGACGAGCAGGCGATCGCGATCGCCGTCGCGCTGCAGCTGGCGACCGCCGCCGGTGCGGGCGTCGAGGAGACCGCGTTGCGAGCCCTCGGGACGGTGCGGCAGGTGATGCCGGACCGCCTGCGCCGCCGCATCGACGCCCTGGAGATCACGGCGGTGAGCGCTCCCGACGCCCACCCGGCACCCGCGGTCGATCCTGCTGTCCTGTCCCGGATCGGTTCGGCCGTCCACGCCCGCGAGGTCCTGCGGTTCGACTACGACGCTCCGGGGGACGGGACGACCGCGGTCCCGCCGGGCGCCGTGCGCCGCGCCGAGCCGCACCACCTCGTGACGTGGGGTGGCCGCTGGTACCTCGTGGCCTGGGACCTCGATCGCGAGGCGTGGCGCACCTTCCGCGTCGACCGCACGCGTCCTCGTGAGCATCCCGGTCCGCGTTTCGCCCGCCGCGAGGTGCCAGGGGGCGACGTCTCGACGTTCGTGGCCGGCCGCTTCCGGGGCGCGACGGACGGCACCGCCGACTGGCCCTGCCGAGGCGAGGTCGTCCTGGGCCTGCCGGCCGACGAGGTGCGGACCTACGCCCGGGAGGGCGTCGTCGAGGCCCTGGGCCCGGACCGTTGTCGCCTCACGCTCGGGGCCTGGTCGTGGGAAGGGCTTGCCGCCACGATCGGACGCTACGACGCTGAGATCGAGGTCATCGGCCCACCGGCGCTCGCGGAGGCCTTCGCGGTGCTGGGGGAGCGGTACGCGCGGGCGGGCCGCGGTGCGGGGCGGCGCGTTGGGCCACGCCAGGAGCCGGACCGCCGCGACCGGCCGTCGAGCACCCTCACGCGGGCTCGTGCGCGAGTCGCCGCTACCGGATCGATCGTCGACCCACAGGACATCCTGGACGCTCGCGACGCCGACCGCCGATGACCACGGTCGTCGTCTGTGACGCCTCGGTGCCTCGACGTCGAGCTCTGGCCGCACGAGGCCGTCGCACGGGCAGCGTGGGGCCACCGGCACGACCTGTCGATCTACGACGCCTCCTACGTCGGTCTCGCGGACGTCCTCGGTATCTCCCTCGTGACCCTCGACGCCCGGATCGGCCGCGCTCCCGGCGTCCTGTGCACCATCGAGACACCGCCGGCCTGATACCCCGTGAAGGACCGACCGTCCGGGATGGATCGGCTATCGGGACGAGCCTCCAAGGAAGCCCGCCGGTGATCCGAGACTCCTGACCTGCCCGGCGGCGCAGGCCTCGACACGCAGCCGCGCATCACCGATGTCGGGAAGGATCTCGCCGGGATCGTCACCGGGGCCAAGGCCGCGCGATCACCGACCGGACGGTACGCCTGGCCCGTGCCGCGGACGGACCTGCACCCATTGCGGGCGGGGCCGCCCCGAGGCCGGCGACCTCATACCTGCGTGACGCTCAGAGGGCTGCGGCCCCTGCTTGTGCGACCTGTTCGTCCTGGTCGACGAGGCCGCCGCTCACGCCGATCGCCCCGATGATCTCGTTCCCCTGGGTCAGCGGGATACCGCCGGGGAATGCGATGATGCTGCCGGGATCGCTGGTCTCGATGCCGTAGAGCGGCTGGCCGGGCTGGACCATCGGCTGCAGGTCGGCGGTCGGCATGTTGAACGCGCGGGCGGTGTAGGCCTTGGCCTGACTGATCGCGATCGACCCGATCCACGCACCGTCCTGGCGGTGGAAGGCGGTCAGGTTCCCGCCGGCATCGACGATGGCGATGTTCATCGGCACGCCGATCCTCTCGGCCTCGGCGCTGGCGGCCTCGATCAGTCGGTGGGCGTTCTTCAGGGTGATGGTGCTCATAGGTGCTCCGCTCGTTTGGACGTCTCGTGGTTCCCCGGGACGGCGCAGCTCATGCGCCGGATCGTCGCGATCACGCCGTCACCGGGCCGCGGCTGTACTCGCGCATCCGAGTGAGGGCGGTCTTCAAGAGGCGAGATATCTGCATCTGCGAGACCCCGAGCCGCTCGCCGATCTCTCGCTGCAGCAGCCCGTCTCGGAACGCCCATCGCACGACCTGCCGGTCGCGCTCGCTGATGCCTCGCATCGCCCGGGCGATCACGTCGAGGTCGTCGACCCGTGCGAAGCCGGGATCGACGGCGCCGCGCGCCGCGAGCGGCTCGGTTCCCTCCGTCGCCGGATGGTCCAGGGACAGCGCCTGGTAGCTGCGTCCCGCAGCCTGCGCGTCCTCGACCTCGTCGGGGGTGACGTCCAGCATCTGCGCGAGCTCCTCGACGCTGGCCTCCTGCCCGGTCTGCTGACGCGTCTGCGCGCGGGCGAGCTGGAGGCGCGCGTCGAGCTCCTGCACGCCGCGGGGGACGTGCACGGCCCACGTGCGGTCGCGGAAATGTCGGCGGATCTCGCCCTGGATCGTCGGGACCGCGTAGCTGACGAACCGGCCGCCGCGTCCGGCGTCGAAGCGCTCGATCGCGTTGGTCAACCCGACCAGCCCGGCCTGCGTCAGATCCTCGGGGTCCTGGCCACGCCCTGCGTAGCGCCGGGCGACGGAGCGCACCAGGGGCATGCAGCGTTCCACCAGCCGCTCTCGTGCCTGCAGGTCGTTGTCGGTCCGGTATCGGCGCAACAAGTCGTTGTCGATCCGCTCACGGCGGGACAGCGGTGTCGCGCGGTGCCGGACGACGCCGGGGAGAGGGGGCCCCCAACAGGACGAGCCGGAGGCCGCCGCCGGGACATCGGCGGCCTCGACGGCGGCGCCGACCAGACGCTCGCCGCCGATGGTCATACGGCCTTGCCGGCCACGAGCGTCGTGGGTACCGGGGACGGCGCTTCGGCCAAGAGGTCGCCGCCGGTGCCGAGGATCAGCTCGGCGGCGGCGCCGTTCAGGTGCGCGTTGCGGGCGTCCTCGTCGTCGAAGAGGTCGACGAGGTAGAAGACGGTGGGGTCCTGCTCGGCTCGCAGCGTCAGCCACGGTCGGGTGCCGGCCTCCGCCTCGACGTGCTCCAAGGCACGGACGAGGATGTCGTTGAACTGCTCGGCGGTGTCGGGCTTGGTCTTGAACTGGATGACGAGTCCGGGACGGGCCATGGTGTGCTCCTTCGGTTGGAGGACTGACGATGCAGACCCTGCCCCCACCCAACGCGACGCGTCTCGTATCGTTTGCGCCAATGCACGTCGGCGTCGTCGCGATCCCCGGGACCTTCGACTCGGCATTCACGAGCGTGCTCGACATCCTGCGGGTCGCCGAGACGCTGCGCCGGTCGGTCGACCCCGACATCCCGCCGGTCCGGACGACCGTCGTCGGGCTGCGCCCGTCCGTGCGGACCGCCGGTGGGCTCATCGTCGAGGCCGACCGCGCCATCGACGACGGCCTGAGCGACTACGACGTCCTCGTCGTCCCCGCGCTCGGCGCGCTCTCGGCGTCCGCCGTGGAGGACGCGCTGGCTCTGCCGGAGGTCCGCGAGCTCCGCACCGCGCTGCACGACAGCCCCGACGCCGGACTGCCACGCCTGGCGGGCGCATGCACCGGGACGTTCCTGCTCGCCGAATCCGGTCGCCTCGATGGGGCAGCAGCGGCCACGAGCTGGTGGCTCAACGAGACGTTCCAGCGTCGCTATCCGCTGGTCGACCTGGACACCACGCGCATGGTCGTCCGCAGCGGCAACGTCCTCACTGCGGGAGCCGCGTTCGCGCACCTCGATCTGGCGATCAGCCTCGTCTCCGAGGTGTCCGAGCGACTCGCCGAGACCGTGGCCCACCGCCTCCTCATCGACGAGCGCCCGACCCGTTCGACCGAGGCGCTCCACGGGCACCTCGCCGCCACCGATGCGCTCGTCACACGACTCGAGGACGAGGTCCGGCGCCGCATCAGCGAGGACCTCTCCGTGTCCGACCTCGCCGACGCGCTCGGCGTCACCCGACGCACGCTGGAGCGTCACGTGCGCCAACGAACCGGAGCGACACCCAACCAGTTGATCCGCCGCCTCCGTGCAGAGCGCGCCAACCACCTGCGCCGCACGACCGACCTGACGATGGACCAGATCGCCCCGCGCGTCGGCTACGCCAACGCCACCACTCTCGGCCGACTCCTCACCAGCATCACCTGAACCGGAGCGCCCCCGACGCGGGAACGAGGGTCGCGCACACCGTGGGCGCCCGCTCCGTGGTGCTCGATTCGACGCATCCGCTTCGTCGGGCCGGGTATACGCGGGCCCCGATCAAGAGGAGTCCCCATGAAGGCATTGGTCTACAACGGCCCGCACGACGTCTCGATCAACGAGGTCGAAGACGCGAAGATCGAGCGTCCCAACGACGTCGTCATCAAGCTCACGACCACCAACATCTGCGGGTCGGACCTGCACATGTACGAGGGCCGCACGGACCTCGAGCCCGGCAAGGTCCTCGGCCACGAGAACATGGGCGAGATCGTCGAGAAGGGCGACGGCGTCGAGACGCTCGAGATCGGCCAGCGCGTCGTGCTGCCGTTCAACATCGGCTGCGGGTTCTGCAAGAACTGCGAGGCCGGGAAGACCGGCTACTGCCTCACCGCCAACCCCGGCACCGCCGGCGCCGCGTTCGGCTTCGCCGGCATGGGCCCCTACAACGGCGGCCAGGCCGAGTACCTGCGCGTGCCGTTCGCGGACTTCAACTGCCTGCGGCTGCCCGAGGGCGCGGAGGAGAAGGAGCTCGACTACGTGATGCTGTCGGACATCTTCCCCACCGGCTGGCACGCGACCGAACTCGCGGGCCTGCAGCCCGGTGAGTCGATCGTCGTCTACGGCGGCGGCCCCGTCGGCCTGATGGCCGTGCACTCCGCCGTCATCAAGGGCGCCTCGAAGGTCATGCTCGTCGACTTCCACGACGACCGCCTCGCGCTCGGCGAGCAGCTCGGTGCGATCCCGATCGACCCGCGCAAGGGCGACGTCGTCGAGCAGATCCTCGAGGAGACCCGCGGCGAGGGCGCCGACCGCGGCGCCGAGTGCGTCGGCTACCAGTGCCACGACCACCACGGCACCGAGATCCCGAACCTGACGATGAATCAGCTCGTCGCGGCCGTCCGCCCGACCGGCGGCATCGGCGTCGTCGGACTGTTCCTGCCCGAGGATCCGGGCGCGAAGGACGACATGGCCAAGAAGGGCCAGATCGCGTTCGACTACGGCAACCTCTGGTTCAAGGGCCAGCACATCGCCAACGGGCAGGCGAACGTCAAACACTACAACCGCCGACTGCGCGACCTGATCACGGAGGGCAAGGCCAAGCCGTCGCAGATCGTCTCCCACGAGCTGACCCTCGACGAGGCCCCTGACGCCTACAAGGCGTTCGACGAGCGGCAGGACGGCTGGACGAAGGTCGTCCTGCACCCCGCCGGCTGACCCCACCTCCGACGAGAGCGAGAGAAAGCTGATGAGCAACGAGTTGCAGGGCAAGACGATCGCGATCATCGCCGCCGACGGCGTCGAGCAGGTCGAGCTGGAGAAGCCGCGCGACGCCGTGCAGGCCGCCGGTGCGAGCACCGAGCTGCTGTCGATCGACACCGGTGAGATCCAGGCGATGAACGGCGACATCAACAAGGGCGACACCTTCCCGGTCGACAAGAAGATCACCGACGCCAACGTGGAGGACTACGCCGGGCTGATCCTGCCCGGCGGCGTCGTCAACCCCGACAACCTCCGTGCGGACGAGGACGTCATCGCGTTCCTCCAGTCGTTCTTCAAGACCGGCAAGCCGGTCGGGGTGATCTGCCACGGCCCGTGGACGTTGGTGGAGGCCGACCTCGTGAGGGGCCGGACCCTCACGTCCTTCCCGAGCATCCGGACCGACATCGAGAACGCCGGCGGCACGTGGGTCGACGAGGAGGTCGTGACCGACCAAGGACTCGTCTCCAGCCGCAACCCCGACGACCTGCCGGCATTCTGCGCCAAGATCGTCGAGGAGTTCGCCGAAGGCAGGCACGACGTGGCCGCAGCCGGCGCGACCGCCTGACCCCATGAGTTCCGTTCCTGCCTCCGCGGACGTCGGCGTGATCGGCGCGGGCATCGTGGGTCTCGCGACGGCGCGGGCGCTGCGGCAGCGGGGCGCGACGGTGACGGTCTACGAACGAGGCGTTCCCGGCGCGGGCCAGTCGGGAGGGGAGTCCCGCGTCTTCCGCCACGCACACGACGATCCGCGGCTCGTGGCCGCCGCGCGCGACAGCCGGACGATCTGGGACACCTGGGCCGACGAGCTGGGGATCGAGACGGTCTCGCCCGACGGTGCGCTGACCATCGGCCCAGACGTCGACGCGAAGCTCGCGCTGCTGCGTGACGTCGACGGGATCGGAGCCCGCGAGGTCGACGCGGACGAGCTCGCGCAGCTCCTGCCGCTGCTCGGACCGTTCGACGGCCCGGCGTTCCTGGACCCGCGCGGGGGCAGCATCCGGACGACCGCGACGATCGAGGCGCTCGCCGCCGAGCTCGCGACGACCCTCGTGCACGACGAGGTGTTGCAGGTGCGGCAGGTCAGTGGCGGCCGGGCCGAGGTCCGCACGGGCGGGAGAACGGTCGTGCACGACCACGTGGTCGTCTGCGCCGGTCGGGGGACACCGGCGATCGCACGCAGCGTCGGCATCGAGCTCCCCGTCAAACAGTCCACGCACGTCCGATACACCTTCGAGCCGGCAGGCCGGCCGCCGTCCCGGGCCGCCTGCCTGCAGGACGGCAGCGGGGTCTTCGGCGAGACCGGCATCTACGCGGCCCCCGGCCCCGACCACGCGACCTACGCGGTCGGCCTGAGCGACACCGCAGGCGTACGAGACGACGGGACCATCATCGACGGCGATGCGCTCGCGGACCTCGCGGCCCGCGCCGCCAGGTACGTCGCTCGGGCGCTTCCGGGACTCCGGGCGGATCCGGTCGGGGTGCGCCACTGCTGGGTCACCGAGCTCCCGTGGAGCTCGGACGGTGTCGCTGCGTGGTCGCAACCGGGCCTGACCCTGGTGGCCGGCCACAACCTCTTCAAGCTCGCCCCGTGGCTTGGCGGACTGCTCGCCGCAAACGCGCTAGGCGACGGGCTCGACGAGCGGCTGCAACCCGAGTCGCGCCTCGGCGCGGCACCAGAGGGCCAGGGGTGAGTGTCGCCCACGAGGCCTGTGCCCACGACCTGACGGCGGCGCCCCGGCGATCTCGCGGGCGCCGCATGGGAAAGGAAGCCGCCTTCGGGGTGTGACGCCGGCGCGCTGCCGAGCGGCAAGCCGCCGAGATCCGTCGAGTGCGCCATCGAAGCGGGGGTAACCACCGCGAATGCTGATCCGTTCGCGTATGACGATGCTCGCCGCAACGACCGCGGTGGTGGTCGGGGGCGGGACGGCGGCGGCGAGCGCGTCGGCGCAGGCCCCGCCCGGAGCACCCGCCCCGGTCGTCGACGTGTCCGCGCTCCCGGCGCCGGGAGCGATCACGAATCCCGCGTCGGTGAGCGAGTCGCTGATGAACGACCTGCTACGCCGCGGCGACCTCGGCGACCTGCAGGACCTCACGCGCCTCGGCCGGGTCGAGGGCCGCGGCACCGGATCGCCCGGCCTGCGAGCCCCGACGCGCGAGTACGAGCTGCCCGCGACCGCCGGTGTCGTCCCCGTCCTGCCCGAGAGCATCGCCTACGACGAACGCAGCAAGACGTACTTCGTCGCGTCCTCCGGTGACGGAGCGGTCTACCGCGGCACGCTCGACGGCGACCGCGCCGACGTCTTCCTGCCCGGGCTGCAGCTCGACCGGCCGCTCGCGTTCGGCATCGAGACCGACGATCGCGGCCACCTCTACGTCCTGTCCCCGGTCCCCGGCCAGGTGCAGGTGTACGACATCGCCAGCAAGCGACGGATCGCGACGTTCGAGACGGGCGCGGGCGGGCTGCTCAACGACCTCGTCGTCACGCCCGGCGACGACGTCTACGTCACGGACTCGCTCCGCCCGACGCTCTTTCGCATCACCCGTGAGCAGGTCGACGCCGGCCGCGGCACCGTGGAGGCGCTGCCCCTCGGCCCCGCGGTGCAGTACACCGCGACCGCCCAGATCAACGGCGTCTTCAACGGCGGCGGGATCGTGGCGACCGCGGAGAACGAGCTGATCGTCTCCCAGATCAACCGCGACAAGCTGTTTCGTGTCCGTACCCGCCCGGACTCCGACCAGGTAGACGTCCGCCCGATCCGCATCACGGGCAAGCGGTTCGGCACCCCCGACGGCATGGAGCTCGACGGCAACCGCCTCTACGCTCTGGACAACCTCGGGCAGCGACTGATGACGCTCCGCCTGAACACGAAGCGGACCGGCGCGAAGGTCCTGCTTCGTACGGCCGACCGCACCTTCCGCACCCCGACCGGCATCGCCAGCACCGGCGGCCGGCTGCTCGTCAGCAACTCGCAGCTCTTCCGCATCCCGATGCTCCCGCCCTACACCGTCTCCAATATCCGCATCCCCAGCAACGACTGACCGGCCCACACCTCGCGGCTCGGTGACGGCGTCGCGATGCGCGGCCCCGGCTCCGGGGCGCCCACGAAGGGAACGCCGACCGAGAACCGCGACCGCGATGCGGATCCTTCGGTGCGAACGCACGCTCGCCGTCCCGATAGACCCGTCCGCATTGATTCCCGGGACGGGGGCGTCTGCTGGGGCACCTCGACCGCCGAAAGTCGCCGGCCCCCTTCCCGGTTCCGGCTCGGACTCCATCGTCGATCCGGTGCGCCGAGAACGCGAGGCCCTGCGGAGCGACCCGCCCGTCGGCTGGTCCGCCGGTCAGCCGACCAGTCCGTCCAGCGTCGCCTGCGCTCGCCCGTCCGCGATCGCCGCTCGGCACGCTGAGACCCCGCGCAGCACGGTCGGGACGACCCCGCAGGCGTGGAGCCGAAGGCCCGCCGACAGCGTCACGGTCGACGACACGATGCGGTCGGCGGTGCCGTCGAGCACGGCCCGGGTCAGGGCCGCCGCGGTGTCGGCGCCCGGCGCCGGCTTGAGGGTGTCGCCGACCGACTCCGGGAGCTCCATCTTCTCGCCGTTCAGGTGCGCCGACGGGCGGCCGGGGCGCATGACGTCGGAGCCCTCGGGGCCCCGGACGGCGTAGGAGCGCTCGGCGCCCAGGAGGTCGAGCGCGCCGCACAGGCGGGCCGCGTACTGGGAGTGGGCGTAGCCGACGACGAAGCGGTCGGCGCCGAACCAGTCGACGAGCTTCTCGGCCGAGTGCAGCGGGCTGCGCAGGCCGACCTCGTCGCGGACGGCCGCCATCGCGGCCCAGCCGTCGAGGAGGTCGGCGACCTGGACGACCGTGACGCCGGTCCGCTCGAGCATCGCCTCGCTCTCGGCGGCGGTTGGGCGACCGGGCCCGCCGAGGGAGCCGAGGACGTCGGCGGGCGTCACGCCGTACTTCGGCCCGAGCGTGGTGCCGCAGTGGATGACGACGCCGGCGCCCGCGGCGGCGGCGACGATCCCGACGGCGACCGACAGCGACGGCGCGTCGACGCAGCCGTCGTAGCCGCCCGCGCACGCGACCAGCGTCCGGTCGGTCCGGGCGGTCAGGCGGGTGGCGCTGTCGCGCATCGCCTGCGCCATGCCCGCGAGCTCCTCCGGGTTCTCGCCCTTGATCCGCATCGCGGTCAGGAATGCGGCGGCCTGCACCTCCGTCGCCTCGCCGGAGAGGATCATCCGCGTGGCGTCGTGGGCCTCTTCGCGCGTCAGGGCGCGCCGGCCGCGCTCGCCCGTGCCGACGGCCTTGATGTACGCGCGGAAGCCGGTGTAGGTCGACCGCCGGGGGATGGTCCTCACGGCCACGTGGTCACTCCAGGATCTCGAATCGGTACCCGACGGACCGGATGGTCTTCAGGCGCTGCGCGTGCTCCGCGCCGAGCTTCGCCCGCACCCGGCGGACGTGGACGTCGACCGTCCGCGCACCGCCGTAGTAGTCGTACCCCCAGACGCTGGTCAGGAGCGCCTCGCGCGAGAACACGCGGTTGGGGTGCGTGGCGAGGAACCGCAGCAGCTCGTACTCGGTGTAGGTGAAGTCGACGGGCTCGCCGTGGATCGACACCTGGTAGGTGGCGAGGTCGATCTCGAGCGTCCCGGCGCGGACGACGTCGTCCGGGCTGATGCCGTTGACCTGCTTGCGCGCCCGGGCGATGCGGGTGCGGAACTCGGCGGCGTGGAACGGCGTGACGAGCAGCTCGTCGACGCCGATCAGCGTGTCGGCCTCCTCGAGCTGCTCGGGCCCGAGGGACAGCACGATCGGCACGTCCTGCAGGTCCGGCGCGGCGCGCAGGCTGCGGACCGAGGCGACGCTGCCGAGGACGATCGCGATGTCCGGCGTGCCGCGGCCACCGGAGGCGCCCTGGTCGACGTCGATCGAGCCGTTGGCGTGCGCGCGCAGGGGACGGAAGCCGAGCTCGGCGACGGCGCGGGCCGTCTCCGAGACCGACGTCTCGTCCTCTCCGATGATCCAGGCGTCGCTCACAGGCGCCGGAGCAGGGTCGCGCGTTCGTACTCGGTGACCGTCGCGCGCTCGGCGTCGAGCTCGCCGAGCTTGTTGCGGATCACCGCGTCGACCAGGCGGTCGCCGAGGAGGTCGCGGACGAGCTCGGAGCCCGACAGCGTCTCGACGGCCTCGTTCAGCGTCGCGGGCAGGGCGGGGGAGCTCGAGGGCTCCTCGTCCGCCGGCGGCGCCTGGTACGCGGCCTCGACGCCCTTCAGCCCGGCGCCGATGAGGCAGGCGAGGGCCAGGTACGGGTTGCAGCCGGGGTCGGGCTGGCGCAGCTCGACGCGGGCGGCGTCGGAGAGCTCGGGCCGGTTGGTCGGCACGCGCACGAGCGCCGAGCGGCCGTGATGCGTCCAGGTCGTGGCCTCCGGCGCCTCGAAGCCGGGGGCCAACCGCTTGAACGAGTTCGACCACTGGTTCGTCAGCGCCGTGTACTCGCGGGCGTGCGCCAGGACGCCGGCCAGGAACGCGGAGCCGAGCGGCGATAGCGTGCGCTCGGGGTCCGGGTCGAAGAACGCGTTCTCGCCGTCCTCGAAGACCGACAGGTGCAGGTGCAGGCCGGACCCGAACGCGCCGGTGAGCGGCTTGGGCATGAACGTCGCGACGAGCCCGTGGGCGGCGGCGACCTCCTTGACCGCCGCGCGCAGCGTGACGATCGCGTCGGCCGTCTCGAGCGCGTCGGTGTGCACGAGGTCGATCTCGTGCTGGGACGGCGCGGCCTCGTGGTGCGACGCCTTGACGGGGATCCCCATCGACTCGAGGTGCTCGATCGCGCGGCGACGGACCGGGGTTCCCGCGTCCTGCGCCTGGAAGTCGAAGTACGTGCCGTCGTCGGTCGCCCGGCCCTCCTGGTCGAAGAGGAAGAACTCGACCTCGGCGCCGACCTGCACCTGGTACCCGAGCTCCGCGGCCTGGGCCAGGACGCGCTCCAGCGCGTGCCGGGAGTCGCCGGGCGACGCGGTGCCCTCGGGCGTCTGGATGTTGCAGAACATCCGGGCGACCCGCTCGTCGCCGGTCCACGGGAGGATCCGGAACGTCGTCGGGTCGGGGACGGCGATGACGTCCCGCTCGCGGCCGCGGAAGTTGCCCTCCAGCGCGGAGCCGTCGATCCCGACGCCCCGCTCGAGCGCCGCGCCGAGCTCGGAGACCGGGATCGCCACGGCCTTCAACAGCCCGAGGACGTCCACGAACCACAGGCGCACGAACCGCACGTCCCGGCGCTCGGCGGTGCGAAGGGCGAAGTCCGCCTCGGGTGTCCCGTCGATGTTGAGCAACCCGGAGGACGATGACGCCGCGCGGGAGCCGGTCGTTTCGACAGGAGTCCAGCGTCCGGAGGTGGTCTTGTCCGACGGGTGTTGGACGCGTGGAGGGGTGCGGTTGGCCCGCTGTCCAAGAGGGGCCCCGAACCGCGCGCATGGGTGGTTCGGCCACCGCGGCGTGCGTCAACGCCGTCCACGTGTGGAACGTGTGACCTGCGACCTCGACGAGGTCGGGAGCACGCGTGTAGGTTGCTCGCCCATGCGTCGTGCGTCCCGTCCATCGGTCCTCCTGCTGGTCGTGCTCGCCGGCCTCCTCGGCGCGCCCGCGATGGCGTCGGCGAGCGACGTGGGCCTCCGCGCGCTGGTGGTCGAGGAGACCGCGGCGGAGAAGCGGTCGGACGCCGCGGCGGAGAGGATCCCCGAGCCGAAGAAGGGCTCCAACCGGTCGCTGGCCACCTACCTGGACCGCTACGCCCGGCACTTCGCGAGCGTCGAGCGGACCGTCGACGGGTTCCGTCGCCGCTACGCCGCCGAGGCGCCGGAGACCCCGGCCGTGCTCGCCGCCCGCGAGCAGGTCCTCCTGGGACTCCGCGACATCTCCAACGGCGCGCACGGCTTCGCGGTCGCCGCCCGCCGCGCCGCCGCCCGGTACCGGAAGGTCCGCACCGACGCCGGGGCCGACTCCGTCGCCCGCCGCTTCGACCGCGACCTGAAGACGCCGACGAAGACGCTGAAGCGCGGCAACCAGCGGGACGCCAAGGGCCGCAAGGCGATCCTGGAGAACTCGCCGGTGCCGGCGACGCCGGCGGGCTGAGCTCGCGCGGGAGGCCGCGCACGCGGTCGCTGCACCAGACACCGGTCCGATACGGCGCGGAAACCCACTCGTGGCGGATTCGCGTATAGCGTCAGCGGCCATGAGCCGCGTGTCTCGCTCGTCCACCCTCGTCCTGCTCGCGATGGTCGGCGCCGCCGCCCTCGGGCCACCCGCGGCGTCGGCGAGCGACGCGAACCTGCGGACGCTGGTCGCGAAGCAGGCGGCATCGGACAAGAAGGCGGACAAGGTGAAGATCACGGAGCCCAACTCCCGATCGCCCCAGGCCTTCAACCGCTTCTACCGGCGGTACGCGAACCTCGCCGAGAAGAGCGAGAAGACGGTCGACCGCTTCCGCACGGCGTTCGCCCACGAGGTGGCCGAGACCGCCGAGGCCGAGCGCGGGCGGATCCTGGTGCTCCGCGGCCTCCGCGACGAGTCGAACGCCCTGGGCGACATCGGTCACGCGTTCCGGCGGGCCGCGAGCCGCATGCTCAAGTACCGGTACAGCCAACGAGGGCTCCGGTCCGCGCAGCGCAGGCTCGCGCGCGAGGTCACGAAGGCGAGCAAGATCGGCACGCGCGGCGACGAGCGCGTGAAGAGCGGGGCGAAGGCCATCAAGGCCGCCCCGGCCCCGACCTCGCCGGCAGCCTGATGCGCCGCGTGTCCCGCTCGTCCGTCCTCGTCCTGCTGGCCGTCACGGGCGCCGCGCTCGGGCCGCCCGCCGCGTCCGCCAGCGACGTCGGCCTGCGCACGCTGGTGACGCAGGAGGCCAAGGCGGAGAAGGAAATCAAGGCCGCCGGGAAGGCGTTGAAGGACCCGAGGTCGGGGTCGGCGAAGGCGCTCGCGCGCTACTTCCGCCGGGCCGCGAACCACTTCGACGACTGCAAGGACACCTACGACCGATACCGGAGCGCCTTCGCACGCGAGGGGTCGGAGACGCCGGAGGTCGAGCGGGGCCGGCACCTCGTCCAGTTGGGTCTCCGCGACGAGTCGGCCGCCTCCGCGGACGCGGCCCGCCTCCTGCGCCGCACCGGCAGCCAGGTCCGTCGCGCGTCGACCGACGCGGGCATCGATCGCACCGTGAGCCGGTTCGAGAAGCGGTTCTCGTCGATCGACGCACGCGGGACGCGCGGCGAGAAGCGGGTGAAGCAGGGCGCCAGGATCATCCGCAACGCGCCGGCACCGACCCCACCGGCGGCCTGAGCGATGCGGATCGCGTCGCGGATCGTGGTCCTTGCGCTCGTCCTCGTGACGGGTGCGATCGGCGGGCCGTCCGTCGCCTCGGCGAGCGACGCCGGCCTCCGGACACTCGTCCACGACCAGCTCTCCGACCAGCGCGGCTACGAGCGCGAGCTGGAGCGGGCGGTCGACGGGGTCGGGAAGGCCAAGACCCTGGAGGAGTCCAAAGCGGACGTCGAGCGGTGGCTGCGCTCGACGATCGAGATCGCCGGGCGCTACGGGAAGAACGTGGACGCGTACCACCGTCGCGCGGCGGCGGAGTCCGGGTCGTCGGCGGGCGGGACGGAGGTCCGCGCGCTGTTCCTGCAGGGGCTGGCGCACGAGTCGCGGTACCTCGCCACGCTGCGCACCGCGTTCCGGAAGGGCGTGAAGGACATCCGGCGCGTGCGGACCGTCGCGCAGCTCTCGACCTTCCAGCGGGAGCTCGGCGCGGGGTACGGCGGGAAGGACGGGACGCGGGCCAAGAGCGAGCTGGGGCGGGCGCGGAAACTGATCCGGGCGACCGGGTGACACCCTGCGCGGACCCGCCGGGTACCGTCGGGTCATGCGCCGCCGATCACGGGTCCCCGCGTTCGTCCTCGTCGTGCTGCTCGGCGCGCTCGGCCCGGTGGCCGGCGCCTCCGCGAGCGACAACGGCCTGCGCGCCCTCGTGGGTGAGGCCGCGGCCGCGAAGACGCGCGTCGAGCGCGACGTCGCGAAGGCCGGCCTGCCGCAGTCGGGCTCGAAGGCCGCCTACGTCCGGGCGCTGAAGCGGTCGGCGCGGATCTACGCCGGCGTCCGTCGCACCGCGGACGGCCTGCTCCGGGACTTCGGGGCGGAGGCCGCCGACACTCCGCAGGCCGACGCGGGGCGCACGCTGATGGTGGGCGGGCTCGACGACGTCGCGCACGCCGCGGACCGTTACGCGGCCGCCACCCGCCGCGCCACCGCGCGCGTCCGCCGCGCCCGCTCCATCGCTGCCCTGGAGCGCGCCGCCCGCGCGTACGACCGCGACGGCCGCGCGTGCCGGAAGATCGCCGACCGCGGGTTCGACCAGGCCGGTCGCGGGGCGAGCACGATCCAGAGCGCGCCGGTGGGCTGAGCGGGGCCGTCGCACGCATGAATGCGATACGGGCCCGCAACGACGTCGACAGGCCGGCGCTTCCGTCGATGGTGGACCTCGCGGCTGACGCGTCGCCGCCCACCGTTCTGCCTATGCGATGCTTGGGCACATGAGCGTCCCGCATCGCCGTCGCCCACCAGTCGCACGTCGACCGGGTCCCGTTCGGGCCGCGGCGCTGATCGCCCTGGTCGGCGTTCCGACGGCGGTCGCGGGGTGCGGATCCGACGACGGGCCGTCCGGCGGCCGGCCGACGATCGTCGTGCAGGCCGCGGCGTCGCTCACCGGCGCGCTCACGTCGTGCACGAAGGACTACGCGGCCGCGAAGGTCCGACTGTCGTTCGCCGGGTCCGACGAGCTCGCCGCCCAGATCCGGAAGGGCGCCGGCGGCGACCTCTTCGCGGCCGCCAACGCCACCCTGCCGCAGGCGCTCGCCGCCGAGGGGAAGGTCGAGCGTCCGCAGGCGTTCGCCGGCAACGAGCTCGTGCTGGCCGTGCCGGCGAAGGACGCGAAGGTCGCGACCCTCGACGACGTGGCCCGGGACGACGGCGTCCGGCTCGCGGTCGGTGCGCCGACCGTCCCGGTCGGCAGCTACACGCAGAAGGCGCTCGGGCGGCTCCCCGCGCAGGAGCGGTCTGCGATCCTCGCGCGGGTGCGCACCGAGGAGCCCGACGTCAAGAGCGTCCTCGCGAAGCTCCAGCAGGGGGTCGTGGACGCCGCGTTCGTCTACCGCACCGACGTCCAGGCGACCAAGGGCGCCGTGAAGGCCGTCGCGTTGCCCGCGGCGATCCGGCCGAAGGTGGCCTACGAGGCCGCGGTCGTCAGGGGCTCGGACCAGGCCTCCGCTGCGTCCGCCCTCCTGCAGGACCTGCGTGGCGGCGGCTGCCAGCGGGCGCTCCGCACCGCCGGCTTCCTCGCCCCGGGAGCAGGTGGCTGACCCGTGCGGCGGCGACCGACGCCGTTCGGGCTCGCCGCGTCCGCCGCCCTCGTCCTGGTCGTCCTCGGCCTCGCGCTGCCCCTGGTCGCGATCCTCACCGACACGGCACCAGGGCGACTCTGGGACAGCCTCCGCACCGACGCGTCGCTGACCGCGCTCGGCCTCAGCTTCGCCGGCTCCGGGATCGCGGTGCTGATCGTCGTGGTCGTCGGCACGCCGGCCGCGTACCTGCTCGCCACCACCAGGTTCCGCGGCCGTACGGCGCTCAGCGCGCTGCTGGAGCTGCCCCTCGTCCTGCCGCCCGCGGTCGCGGGGATCGGGCTCCTCGCAGCCTTCGGCCCGCAGGGGATCGCCGGCGGGGCGCTCGAGGACGTCGGAGCCGAGCTGCCGCTGACCTTCGCCGCCGTCGTCGTCGCGCTGGTCTTCGTCGCCGGCCCGTTCCATCTGCGTCAGGCCCAGAGCGCGTTCCAGGCCGTCGACCCGGCGGTGCTCGACGCGGCGCGCCTCGCCGGTGCGGGGGAGACCGCCGTGTTCCTGCGGGTCGCGGTCCCGATGGCCGCGACGGGCCTCGCGGCCGGTGCGACCCTGACCTTCGCCCGCGCCATCGGCGAGTTCGGCGCCACGCTGATGTTCGCCGGCTCCCTCGCCGGCGTGACCCGGACCGCGTCGCTCGAGGTCTACACCCGCTTCTCGACGGATTTCCCGGGCGCGATCGCGCTCTCGGCCGTCCTCGTCGTGGTGTCCGCGGTGCTGCTCCTCGTCGCTCGCGTGCTCGCTTCGCGGGGAGAGCAGGTCGCCGGTGCTTGAGGTCGACATCCGGATCCGACGCGGTGAGCGCCTGTTCACGGCGACGCTCACCGTGGGCCCGGGCGAGACCGTCGCCGTGGTGGGACCGTCCGGGGCCGGGAAGTCGACGGTGGTCCGGTCGATCCTCGGGCTCGTCCTCCCGGAGAGCGGGTCGATCTCCTGCGGCGAGGCCGTGTGGTTCCGGTCGGCGGACCGGACGGACCTGCGGCCCCGCGATCGCCGGGTCGGCGCCGTGGTCCAGGAGCTCGCGCTGTTCCCGCACCTGAGCGCGTGGCGGAACGTCGCCTTCGCCTCGCGGGGCCTCACCCGCGCCGAGCGGCGTCCCGACGCCGTGGCGTGGCTTCGCCGGCTCGGGATCGACGACCGGGCAGACGTCCGTCCCGACGCGCTCTCGGGCGGCCAGCGTCAGCGCGTCGCCCTGGCGCGCGCGCTCGCCGGGCCGAGCACCGCCCTGGTCCTCGACGAGCCGTTCTCGGCGCTCGACGACACGACGCACGACGTCGCCGCGGCCTGCGTGCGCGACGTGATCGCCGAGCGGAGGATCCCGGCGATCGTGGTCACGCACGACCCCGACGACGCAGCACGCCTGGGGGCCCGGACGGCGACGATGACCGACGACGTCCTGCACGTCGACGGGCCCTCCGCGCCTTCCGCGGGCGACTGATCGCCGGTGGATGGCCCGTGCGGCAGCCGGGCGCGGGCGGACCTCCGGGGGTGCGTGCGCCCTACGCGGCCGCGTCGAGGAACGACCGCACGTCGCCACGGGCCTCGAGCTCGACGGTGTCGCCGTCCTCGAGCGTCAGGACGATCGGCCACCAGCTCTTGCCGGTCTCGCCGGTGATCGACGAGAAGCGGGCGAGCGGGACGGTGCCGAGGTGGTCGCCGACCCGGCTCAGCATCGGGTCGGCCCGCCAGACGTGCAGCGTCTCCGCGGCGATCCCGAGCACCACGGCGGCGTCGAGCGGCACGTCGGTGGCCTCCTCGGTCGCCTTCGCCGACGCGCGCGCCGCAGGCCGCGCGATGAGGTAGTTGCCGAGCGGTCCGAGCCAGCGGGCCGGGCTGACGACGGTCGACACGCGGGCGTAGACGGCGGCCCGCAGCGGCTCCCCGGCGTCGTCCTGCAGCTCGGTGGTCAGGTCCTTGTCCTCGACGTGCACGACGGCTCCTGGGGTGGGGGAGCGGCCCCGGTCGGACCGCGCCAGGCAACTACCCGCCACGTACGGCGTACAAGCCGGACGTGGCGGGCTGCCGATCACGGATCGAGCAGGTGCAGCGTCCCGTCCGACCTCGACGCCACCACCAGGCGGCCGCTGTCCGTGTCGACGCCGATCGAGAACGGGTTCCGGATGGTCTTCTCGCGCTTCGTGATCCGCGGCTTCGCGCCCCGCAGGTCCACGGCGACCGCCGTGCCCCGCTCGCTGAGCGCCGTCCAGACCACACCGCGTCCCGGGTCCGACGCGAGGCCGACGGGCGTGCCGCCCAGTGCGATCCGCCCGCGGAAGCGCAGGCGGGGCTCGGTGTCGTAGACGATCAGCGCCTGGCCGCGGGTGTCGGCGATCGCCAGGCGGCCCGACGGTCCGGTGACGACGTGCGACGGGCCGAGGCCCGCGCTCTGGGCGCCGGTCCCGCGCGGGCGGTCGGAGGCGCTGAACAGCTCGACCGTGTAGGCCCTGACGGCGATCAGCGCGACCTGGTCGCCGACTGCGGCGATGCCGCCCGGCTGCGCGTCTGCGGGGACCTGGCCCACGAGCTTCCCGCCCCGGACGACCGAGATCGTCGAGCCGAACTCGTCGGCCGTGAAGATCCGGTCGCCGACGGCGGCGGCGTCGTGGGGGTGGTTGCCGACCTTCGTGGTGCTCAGCTCCCGGCCGGTCGCCGGGTCGACCGTGACCAGGGTGTCGGCGGTCTCGACCGGGACGAGGAACGGTCCGCCCGGCTTCGCGAGCCCGACGTGGCGGACCTGGCCAGGCAGCGGGACGCGGTGCAGCACGCGGCCGGTGCGGTCGTCGAGGAGCACCAGCGCGTCGGGCGACTGGACGGCCACGGCGGCCACGTGGGTGTCCGGGTCGACCGCGATGCCCTCGGGCTTGGCGCCCACGCGGACGGTCCGGCCGGGCAGCTCCCCGGTCACGGGCGGTCCGGTGACCGGCTCGGCGGCCTGCGGCGGATCGAGCTGCGGGCGGGGACCCGGGGCGGTCACGGTCGTCGTGTCCGAGCTCCCGCAGCCGGCGAGGACGGCCCCCGCGAGGACGGCGGCGAGGGCGTGGGGGAGGCGCGCGGACATCACGAGGTCCTACGGCGGCGCACTCGCGGCGGACGCCGCATCGGGTCGCGGGGCGGGAGGCCGAGGGCAGGCTGGGGGTGCCGGCGGGGCGGTTGGTGGTGGGTGTTCGTCGGATCGTGGACCGCAGAGGTACAGGACCCGACGTGGAGCCGGGGGCGGCGGGGCGTGCGTCGTTGCGCGTCGGGTTGCGTACCGCTGAGGTACGGAACCCGACGCGGAGTCGCGGCGGCGCGGCGGGGGCGGGTCCTTGTCGGGTTGTGTACCGCTGGCGTACCGAAGTCGACGAGGACCGCGGCCTGCCGCGCCGCCCGGCCTGCCGCGCCGCACCGCCGCCCTCAAGCGTGCACGTGCACCCGCTCGCCGTCCGGGCCGAACAGGCCCAGCAGCTCGACCGGCTCGTCGACGACGCCGAGCCAGTGCGGGATCCGGGTGCTGAACTCGGCCGCCTCGCCCGGGCCGAGGACGAACTCCTCGTCGCCGAGCACCAGGCGCAGGCGGCCGGAGAGGACGTAGAGCCAGTCGTGGCCCTCGTGCTCGCGTGGCATCGGGGTCCGGCGGTCGCTCGGCAGTCGGATCTTGAACGCATGGTGCCCGGGCCCGTCCGGATGCCGGTTCAGCGGCCAGAACGTCATGCCGTCGCGGGTGCGCGGCGCCGCCTGGACCCGCGGGTCGGGCGTCGGCGGGACCTCGAGCAGCGCGTCGACGGTCACCCCGAGCGCCCGCGCGAGGACCGGCAGGTGGTCGAGGGTCAGGCGGCGGGCGCCGGACTCCAGGCGGCTCCAGCTCGACGGGTCCATGCCCGCCGACCCCGCCGCCGCCGCGAGGGTCAGGCCCCGCTCGGTGCGCAGCGCGCGGATCCGCCCGCGGACCCGCGTCTGGACGTCCTCGCCGCTCCCGTCCGCCCCTCGGTCCGCCCCGCCGCCCGATGCCCCGCCGCCGGCCGCCCGGCCGCCCGACGCCCCGCCGCCGGAGGCCGTGCCGTCGGTTCCCCGACCGTCACCGGTGCCGCCCGCACCGCGATCCGCCCCGCCGCCCGCCTCGGGGCCGCCGGCCGCGCGCCCGTCCGCCGCATCGCCCGTCCCGATCCCGCTGTTTGCCGACATGGCACGACAGCTTGCCACCGTGGCGAACGGGCCGCAAGATCGGCGGCATGGAACGGACCGACCCCTGGGAGTGCGTGATCGTCGGCGGCGGGGCCGCCGGGCTGAGCGCGGCGATGACGCTCGGCCGCGCGCGGCGCCGGACGCTCGTCGTCGACGCCGGCGAGCAGTCGAACCGGGCCGCCCACGGCATCGGCGGGCTGCTCGGGCACGACGGACGCCCGCCCGCGGAGCTCTACGCCCTCGGGCGCGAGGAGCTGCGCCGCTACCCGACGGTGACCGTGCGCGACGCCTCGGTGCGCACCGCGGAACGGTCGGACGACGGCTTCGTCCTGACCCTCGAGGGCGACGAGCAGGTCGCGGCCCGGCGCCTCGTCCTCGCCACCGGCATGCGCTACGCCGTGCCGGAGCTCCCGGGGGTCGACGCGTTCTGGGGCGGCGCGGTGTTCCACTGCCCGTACTGCCACGGATGGGACGTCCGGGACGGGCGCCTCGCCGTCCACGGGGCGGACCACGCGGTGCACCGGGCACTGCTGCTGCGGTGTTGGAGCCCCGACGTCGTCGTCCTGACCGACGGGGGCGCGCTGTCCGACGACGACCGCGAGACCCTGCGGGTCGCGGGCGTCGCGGTCGACGACCGCCGCGTGGCCGGGCTGCGCGGGACGGACGGAACGCTGGAGGCCGCGCGCTTCGCGGACGGCGACGAGCGCCCGCTGGACGGGATCCTCGTGCTCGCGCCGCTGCACCAGCGCCACGACCTCGCGACGGGGCTCGGCGCGGCCCTGGGCGAGCGCGGTGCCGTCGACGTCGACATGGTCGGACAGACCACCGTCCTCGGGCTCTACGCGGCCGGGGACGCCGGGGCGATGATGCCGAACGTCGCCGGTGCGATCGCCGACGGGGTCCGGGCCGGGGCCGCGGTCAACGACGCCCTGATCGCCCTCGAGCACGGCGTCCCGCCGATGATGCCGCGCCGGGGAGTCCCGGCCCGCGACTGAGGGACAGGTCCGATCGTCCAGCCTGGTCGCACGCGGACGGGATGCCTATGCAACCCTGGGGCCTGCATGAGCGACGATCTCTCCCTGGGCGACGCCGCCAAGGCGCTCGGAGTCAGCGCCGACACCCTCCGCCGCTGGGACGCCTCCGGCCGCCTGACGACCACGCGCGACGAGCGCAACCGCCGCCGCGTGGCGCGGTCGGAGGTCACCCGGCTGAGCCGCTCACCGGAGCGCCACCGCACCGGCGACGGGCTCTCGGCCCGCAACCGGTTCCCGGGGACGGTGCGGTCCGTCGAGGTCGACGGCGTGATGGCGGTCGTCGAGATCGAGGCCGGGCCGCACCGGATCACGTCGGTGATCACCCGCGACGCCGTCGAGGAGCTCGGCCTTGCGCCCGGGATGCCGGCCACCGCCACGGTGAAGTCGACGTCCGTCATGGTCGAGCGGGGGGCCGGACGGTGAGCGCCCGTCGCGTCGCCGTGGTCGCGCTGGCCGCCGGCTCGGTCGCGCTGACGGCCTGCGGCTCCGACGAGCAGGCCACGCGGCCGCCGCTGGTCGTCGACGGCCACCCCACGATCGTGCTGCAGGCGTCGAAGGCGCTGAGCGCGCCGCTCGCGAGCTGCACGAAGGACTACGCGCCCGCCGAGGTCCGGCTCCAGACCGGGGACGACACGCAGATCACGGCCCGCCTGAAGAAGCGCACGGGCGACCTGGTGGCGACGGACGGGACGACCCTGCTCGACGAGCTGGCCGGCGACGGCGTCGTCGAGCAGCCCGAGGCGTTCGCCCGCGACGAGCTCGTGCTGGCCGTGCCGGGCAGCGACGCGAAGGTCCGGACGCTGGAGGACCTCACCCGCGGCGAGAGCGGCGCGCTGATCGCGATCGGCGCGGCGTCGACGGCTCTGGGCGCGTCGACCAACGCGATGCTCGAGCGTCTCGAGCCCGTGGAGCGCGAGGCCGTGCTCGCCCGGGTGCGCACGACCGAGCCCGACGGTCCCGCGCTCGTCGCGCGCCTGCGGAACGGGACGCTCGACGCCGCGTTCGTCCACGCCAGCGACGTGCAGTCGTCGGCCGGCGACGTCCGGGCGATCCCGCTCCCCGCCGCCCTGGAGCCGGGACTCACCTACGACGCGGCGGTCGTGAAGAACTCGCCGCACGCGGCCGACGCGGCCGCGCTGCTCGACGACCTGCAGCGGGGCACGTGCGCCGGCGCCCTGCGGGCCGCGGGCTACATGGCGCCCTGAGGACCGCCGCGCCGGTCAGCGCTTGACGTGGATCTCGGTCCGCATCTTGTGGCTGCCGACCGAGCCGCTGATCACGACGCGCAGGCGACGGCCGCCCTTCAGGCCCTCGCGGATCCGCTTCAGCGCGCTCGTCGTCGTCCCGAGGAAGACGTCCTTCGTCTCGCCGGCCTGCACGCCCTCGACGACCTTCGAGAGGCTGATCCTCCCCTTGGGCGCGTAGACCGTCCCGCGCACCCGCATGGTGCCCTTGTAGGCGGTCACGACCCGGACCTTCACGCCGCCGGTCTTCAGCGGGCGCTGCGGATCGGCGACCTTGAGCGTCCCGCCCGCGCCGGCCGCGCCGCCGCTGCCCTGGGTCGAGAGCGTCACCGAGACCTGGCCGTTGCCGCCGTTGGGGTCGTCGGAGCCGTAGCCGTAGACCTTCGCGGGGGTGATGAACGTGCCGGACTTCTTCGCCTTCACGTCGACCTGCACGGTCATGGTCTGGAACGCGGCGAACGCCCCGAGCTTGCACGCGACGAACTGGAACGAGACCGAGCACTGCGGCCCGTCGTACGTCTTCGTGCCGAGGATCTGCAGCCCGTCGGGGATCGTCGTCTGCAGGTCGGTGCTCTCCGTGCCGTCGGGCCCGTTGTTCTTGACCGTGAACTTCAGGCGCGCCGTCTCGTTCACCTTGATCGGCGATGGCTCGGCGTGCCCGGAGATGCTCATGTCCGACTTGCAGGCCTGCGCGCCGCAACGGCCGTCGGCGAGCGCGACGCCGGCTCCGGCGGCGCCGAGGGCCCCGGCCGCGACGACGACGGCCAGGCTGCGAGAGGTGCGAGGCATCCGGGGATCCTAGATCGGGCGGAGCGGTGGTGGGGGAGGTACGCCCGCCCGTCGGGGCCCGGACGCGCCGCTCGAACGGACGTCCGTCCCTCCGCGCCGATGAGTTTCGGCGACCCCGACCGTCCACGGGCCATGAGCACCGAGACGCCCCGTGCCCATCACCAGCCCCGGGTGGAGATCCGGTCCGCGCAGCCGTACGCCGCCATCACCGGGCGCGCGTCGACCGAGGCGGAGTTCCGGGCGGTCGTCGACCGGGGCATGCCGGCCGTCTTCCGGTGGGCGGAGGCCCGCGGTCTGACGCCGACCGGCGCACCGTTCCTGCGGTACCTCGTCGTCGACGAGACCACCGTCCCGGAGGACGGGCCACCACCGGCCGAGTTCGAGTGCGGCGTCCCGCTCGCCGAGGTCCCGGACGGCGACGACGAGGTCCACGGCGGGGTGCTCCCGGAGGGCCGCTGGATCGTCACCCTCCACCGCGGTGGGTACAGCGGGCTGGGGCGCGCCCACGGGGTCGTGCACGAGTGGGCCGCGGAGGAGGGCACCGTCGTGGAGCGCCGCCCGGCGGAGGGCGGCACGGCGTTCGGCGGCAACGTCGAGCACTTCCGGATCGGCCCGTTCGACGAGCCGGACCCGTGGAAGTGGGAGACCGACGTCGCGTACCTGCTGCGTCCCGACGCCCCGGACTGACCGGCCGGCCGGACCGCGTCGGGCCAGGGCCCTTCGTGCCGGGCACCCGGCCGCGTGCGGCGGTGGCCCGCGCCGGACGAGGGTGGTGATGCCCAGTGGGGGTCGGCCCCGGGTGTGACCCTCCGTACACTCCGTCGATGTCCCCGGAGCGCACCGGAACCTCGCAGGCGGCGTTCGCCCCGCGTCCGTCCGTCCCGCCCCTCGCCGACGGGTTCGGTCGGGTGGTGACGGATCTGCGGGTGTCGGTGACGGACGTGTGCAACCTGCGGTGCACGTACTGCCTGCCGGAGTCGGGGATCTCGTGGCTGCCGAAGGACGAGCGCCTGGACGACGACGAGACGGTCCGCCTGGTCGAGGTGCTGGCGGGTCTCGGTGTCCGCACGGTGCGGGTGACGGGCGGCGAGCCGCTGGCGCGGGCGCACCTGCCGGCGCTGGTCGAGCGGTTGGACGCGGTCGAGGGGATCGAGGAGATCTCGATGACCACCAACGGCGTGCTGCTCGCGCGGCACGCCGACGCGCTGGTGGCGGCCGGGGTGTCGCGGTTCAACGTGTCGATCGACTCCGTCGATCAGCGGCGGTTCGCCGAGCTGACGCGCCGCGATCGGCTGCCGGCGGTGCTGGAGGGGATCGCGGCGCTGGACCGTCACGACGTGCTGGTGAAGCTGAATGCGGTGGCGTTGAAGGGGATCACGGAGCACGAGTGCGTCGACCTCGTCGCGTTCGCCCGTGAGCGGGGGCTGCAGCTGCGGTTCATCGAGGTGATGCCGCTGGACGCCGACGGTGCGTGGACGGAGGACCACGTCCTGACGGGCGAGGAGGTCCGGGCGCTGATCCACGAGCGGTGGCCCGTCGACGCGTTGGACCGGGAGCCGTCGTCGACGGCGCGGGTGTTCCGGTTCCGGGACGGTGGCGGTGAGGTCGGGTTCGTGTCGTCGGTGACGCAGTCGTTCTGCGGCGATTGCGACCGGCTGCGGTTGACGGCGGACGGGCAGCTCAGGACCTGTCTGTTCTCGCACGACGAGACGGATCTGCGCGGCGCGCTGCGGTCGGGTGCGTCGGACGACGAGCTGGTCGGGATGATCCGTCGTGCGGTGGCGGGGAAGCAGTGGGGCCACGAGATGCACAAGCCCGGGTTCCGGCCGCCGGAGCGCCCGATGAGCGCCATCGGCGGCTGAGCCCGACCCCCGGTCCGTAGGCTCCGGCGGACCCTCGCGACCGCGACCGACCTCGGACCGACGCCCTCATGCCGACGCAGCACCTCACGCCCCTCGACGACGCGATCGCGGTCGCCCGCCGGCTCGGCGAGGGGCTCGACCTGCCCGCCGAGCGGGTCCCGCTCCCGTCGGCCGTCGGCCGCGTGACCACGGCCGATGTCCTCGCCGTCCACGCGCTCCCGGGGTTCCCGAGCTCCGCGATGGACGGCTTCGCCGTGCGCCGTGCCGACCTGGCCGCGGCGGGAGAGGACGATCCGGTCGCCCTGCGGATCGCCGCCGAGTCCCGCGCCGGCGTCCCGGCCGAGGGGCCCCTGCCGGCCGGGGAGGTCGTCCGCATCGCCACGGGCGCGGTGATCCCCGACGGCGCCGACGCGATCGTGCCGTACGAGGAGGTCTCGGAGGCCGGCGGCGCCGCGCGTTTCGCCGCCGTCCCGGAGCCCGGCGCGTTCGTGCGTCCCGCGGGCAAGGACATCGACGCCGGCGGGCTGCTCGTCGCGGCCGGCACGTGGATCGCGCCGCACCACCTCGCCCCGCTCTCCGGCGCCGGCCACACCCACGTCGCGGTCCGCCGTCGCCCGCGCGTGTCGGTGCTCCTGACCGGCGACGAGGTGGTCCACGGCGCCGGCCCCGACGCCGTGCTGCCCCCGGGCGCCGTCCACGACGTCAACGGCGTCGTCCTCCCCGCGCTGGTGACTGCCTGGGACTGCGAGGTCGCCGAGATCGTCCCGCTCCCCGACGACCTCGACCGGACCGTCGCGGCGATCGCGGCGGCGACGGGCGACCTCGTCGTCGTCTGCGGCGGGATGTCGATGGGCCCGCACGACCACGTCCGCCCGGCGCTCCGCGAGCTCGGGGCGCGGCAGGACGTCTTCCGCGTCGCCCTGCAGCCCGGCAAGCCGACCTGGCTCGGGGCGCTGCCGGCAGGCGATCACCGTCCCGCCGACGTGCCGGTGATCGGCCTGCCCGGGAACCCGGCGTCGGTCTTCGTCGTCGCGACGCTGCTCGTCCGCGCGACCCTCGACGCCGCGCTCGGCCGTCCCCCGTCCGAGCCCCTCCGCGGCCGGCTGACCGCCCCGGCCCCCGCGCTCCCCGGACGGACCGCCGCCCGCCGCGCGTGCGTGGAGGTCTATCCGGAGGGCACGCTCGCGGTCACCGTCCTTCAGGGCCAGGCCTCGCACCTCCTCGGCTCGCTCGGCCGCGCGAACGCCCTGGCGATCGTCCCCGCCGGCGAGGAGCAGCCCGCCGGGGCGGTCGTCGACGTCGTACCGCTCGAGGCCGCCGACGGCTGGGCGCACGCCCTGGGCTCCGTGCACGACCATCCCCGGGCATGACCGACCGCACGCCCGCAGGGACGCCCTCGCCCGGCACCACGATGCGCGTCGACGTCCGGGTCTTCGCCGGGCTCCGCGAGTACGCCGGGACGTCCCGCACCACCGTCGAGGTGCCCGGCGGCTCGACGGCCCGGGACGCCGTCGAGGCCCTCTGGTCGGCGCTCGGCCGGCCCGACCCCGGGCGGGCGATGGTCCTCGCCGTCAACCGCGACTACGTCGCCGACGACGCGGTGCTCCACGACGGCGACGAGCTCGCCCTGATCCCGCCGGTCAGCGGCGGGGCGGAGCTCCCGCCCGGCGTCGTTCGCGCCGGCGTGACCGCCGAGCCGATCGACCAGTCGGAGCTCTACGAGCTCGTCGCGCGGCCCGAGGCGGGCGCGATCGTCACGTTCTCCGGCACGCCCCGCGACGTGCCGCAGCTCGACTACGAGGCCCACGAGGAGATGGCGTCCGAGCGGATCGCCGCGATCCTGGGCGAGGTCGTCGCGAAGCACGGGGCGACCGCGGCGGCCGCCCTGCACCGGGTCGGCGAGGTGCCGTGGCCGCAGGCCGCCGTGGTCGTCGCCGTGTCGTCCCCGCACCGCGGCGAGGCGTTCCTCGCCGCCCGCGAGGGCCTGGACCGCATCAAGGCCGAGGCCCCGATCTGGAAGCAGGAGGTCGACGGCGAGGAGCGCACCCGGGTGGCGGGGACGCTGCCGGCCGTCGCGGAGGCGGGCGACGCGGCGTCCTCGGGTGCGGACCCGCACGCCGCGGCCGCGCCCGGTGCGTCTCCGGTCGGTGCGAGCGGCGCCCCCGCGGCGGCCCTCGCGGGCGCGAGCGGTGAGCCCGGCGAGCGGCACCCCGGCGGCGACCTGCCGCACCTGCGGCCCGACGGCGCGGCCACGATGGTCGACGTCGGCGGCAAGGCGGTCACGGAGCGCCGGGCGGTCGCCGCGGCGCTGCTGTCGACGACGCCCGACACCGCCGCGCGGATCGCGGCGGGCGACCTGCCCAAGGGCGACGTCCTCGGCGTCGCCCGGATCGCCGGGATCACCGCCGCCAAGCGCGTGCCCGACCTCGTGCCGCTCGCCCACCCGCTCGCGCTGACGAAGGTCGACGTCTCCGCGGAGGTCGTCCCGGAGCTCGGGCAGGTCCGCATCCACGCCGAGGCCCGGACCGTCGGCCAGACGGGCGTGGAGATCGAGGCGATGACCGCCGCGCTCGTCGCCGCGATCAACGTCTACGACATGGTCAAGGGCGTCGAGCGCGGCATCGCGGTCGGCCCCGTCGCCCTGATCGCGAAGAGCGGCGGGCGCACCGGCGACTTCGCGGGCCCCGCGCCGTGGGACCCAGGCTTCCGCCCCGACGCGCCGGGGACCGTGGACGGCGCGTCGTCGCCCGCCGACCCGTCGTCCGGCACCCCGCCGACCGTCGCGCCCCCGGGGCCGACCGCCGCGGTGCCGG
>NZ_KI912613.1:2143404-2145160 GCF_000519325.1 Patulibacter minatonensis DSM 18081
CCGACCGCCGCGGTGCCGGGGCCGTCGTCGCCGTCCGCTCCCTCCGCGGCGCCCCGCTCCCCGGCCCAGGCCGTGGCCGGCGCCCGCGACGCGCGCAAGCCGCTCGACCCGCCGATCCGGGTCGGGCTGCTCACGGTCTCGACGTCCCGCGCGGAGGGCCCGCCCGACGACCCGGGCAGCCTCGCGCTGCGCGACCTCGCCGCCGCGCTCCGCGCCGACGTCGCCACCGCCGACCGCGTCCCCGACGACCGGACCGCGATCGCCGCCGCGATCGCGCGCTTCGCCGACGAGCACGGCTGCGACCTCGTCCTGACCGCCGGCGGCACCGGCTGCACGATCGACGACGTCACGCCCGAGGCGACGCTCGACGCCTGCGACCGCCAGGTGCCCGGCATCGCCGAGGCGCTCCGGCTGGAGTCGCGCGAGCACACGCACGCCTGGCCGCTTTCGCGGGGCGTGGCGGCCGCCCGCGGCCGCACCCTGGTCGTGAACCTGCCCGGCTCGCCGAAGGCCGCCGCCGAGGCGATCCCGGTCCTCGGCCCGGTCGTCGACCACGCGGTGCGGCTCCTGCGCCGCTGATCCGCGGGGTCCGTCCGCCGACGCGGGTCCGCGGGCGACCTCGCGATCCCGGAGGGCCGATGAGTTCGCCGTGCCGCCACGGTCCTCGGACCACCCACGACCGAAGGAGCCGATGATGGCCAAGAGCGTGCTGTACATGTCGATGTCCCTGGACGGGTTCATCGCGGGACCGAACGAGCGGATCGACAACGGCCTCGGCGACGGGGGCATGCGCCTGCACCACTGGCTCATGGGCTCGAAGGCGGGCGAGCCGGTCGTCCAGCGACCGTCCGGCGTCAACGGCGAGGTGTGGGACGCGTTCATGACGACGGGCGCGGTCGTCACCGGCCACGGGACGCGGACCCTCACCGACGGCTGGGGCGGCGACCACCACGACGGCGTGCCCCTCTTCTTCGTCGACCGCGACGCGGCGCGACTGCAGCAGGACGCGCCGCCGCGCGTGACCTACCTGGAGGACGTCGCGGAGGCGATGGACCGGGCGCGGGCGGCGGCGGGCGACCGGGACGTCCTGGTGCACGGCGTCGGGCTCACCCGGCACGCCCTCGCCGCCGGCGCCCTCGACGAGCTCCACCTCCACCTGATCCCCGTCCTGCTCGGCCAGGGACGACGGCTGTTCGAGAACCTCCCGCCCGACCACGTCGAGCTCGAGCGCCTCTCGACCGTCGAGGGCGAGGACGGCGTCACGCACCTGCGCTACCGCGTCGTCGTCTGACGGTCGGCACGTCGATTCCGGGTCTCACCGCGCCCGCGCCCCCGCCCCCGGGTCCCACCGCGGCGGCGCCTCCCGCCCCGGGTCCCTCTCGGCGGCGCCTCCCGCCCCGGCCTACCGCCCGCGGGCCTCGCCGGCGGCCTGCCCCACGAGGGCGGCCAGCTCCGTCCGCGACCGGACCCCGAGCGTCGCGTAGATCCCGGTCAGCCGCCGCTCCACGGTCTTGCGGCTGACGTGGAGCATCGCGCCGATCTCCGGGTTCGTCAGCCCCCGGCCGATCAGCACCGCGAGCCGGAGGTCCTCCGGCGCGAGGGCCGAGACCGGCGTCGGGGCGGCCCGCTCGCCGGCGCGTCGCTGCGACGCACGGGTGCGCTCGACCCACGGCGCCGCGCCCAGCAGCTCGAAGGCCTCCGACGCCTCCGCCAGCGCAACGCGCGCGTCGGCCCGCCGCCCGGCCGCCCGGAGCCG
>NZ_KI912613.1:2145260-2341179 GCF_000519325.1 Patulibacter minatonensis DSM 18081
GTCCGGCCTCGTCGAGCGCCGCCGCCGCGTCCGCGTCCCGGTCGGCGCCCCCGGCCGCGGCCGCCAGGTGCCACGCGCGGAGCCGGTGGTCGTCGGTCGTCGCGGCGAGCACCGCGTGGGTCCGGGCGCGGTCGGCGTCGGGGGACGCGTGGTACGCGGCGGCGCGGACGAGCGCGTGGCGGAAGCGGATGACGTCGCCGTCGAGCCGCAGGATGCCGCTGCGCTCCGCCGGTCCCAGCGCGGACTCCGCGATCCCGAGCGCGGCCAGGGCCCGGAGCAGCCACGCGACCGGGTCGTGGTCCATCGCCGCCGCGACGCCCAGCGCGCGGCGGCTGTCGTCGGGCAGGCCGGCGATCTCCTGCGCGAAGGCGCGCTCGAGGGCGGGCCCGGATCGCGGGGGCCCGTCGAGCGGGGCACGACCACCGCGCTGCTCGACCGTCAGGAGGCGGGGGAGCTCCAGCAGCGCCAGCGGGTTGCCGCCCGCGGTCCGCAGCAGGTCGCCGGCCAGGGCCGGCGGGAGGTCCGCCGCGTCGCGCGCCATCAGGACGCGGGCGGCGGGCTCGTCGAGCGGGGGGAGCACGTGCTGGTCGAGCCGGGCGGTCTCGGCGTCTCCGCGCGGGGTGCGCGTGGTCGCGAGGAGCGCGATCCGGAGTCCGGCCACGCGCCGGGCGACGAAGAGCAGCGCCTCCCGCGATCCGGCGTCGACCCACTGGAGGTCGTCGACCACGACGACGACCGGCGCCCGGACGGCGGCCTCGCGCAGCAGCCCGAGCAGCGCGGCGGGCACCGCGAAGCGGTCGTGCGGGCTCGGCGGCTCGAGGCCCAGCGCCGAGGCGAGCGCACGCTGCTGCGCGTCGGGCAGCAGGTCGAGCAGCGGCACGACGGGCGCGGTCAGCGTCCGCAGCACCGCGAACGGCAGCGGCGCCTGCGACTCCACGCCGGTCGCCCGCAGGACCGAGCAGCCCCGGGCGCGCTCGGCGGCGACGTCGGCGAGCGCGGTCTTGCCGACCCCTGGGTCGCCGCGGAGGATCAGCGCCGACCCGCGGGCCGCGCGGACGGCCGCGAGCCGCTCGTCGATGACGCCGAGCTCGCGGTCCCGGCCGATGAGGGGCTGCGCCGCCACCGGCCCAGTCTGCGGTCCCGGACCGGTGGAGCGCAAGCGGGTCGAGGGAGTCCCCCGGTCCCGATCAGGCGGCGCGGTCCTCGGCGAAGAACGTCGCCAGCTGCGTCCGCGAGCGCAGCCCGAGCTTGCGGTAGATCGCGCTCAGGTGGTGCTCGACGGTCTTCGGGCTGAGGAACAGCGCGGAGCCGACCTCGCGGTTCGTCCGCCCGTCGGCCACGAGCATCGCGATCTGCAGCTCGCGGGCGCTGAGCTCGTCCACCGCCGGGGCGTCGGCGGCCGGGACCGCGGCGGCGCCGCCGGCGCGCAGCTCGTCGCGCGCCCGCTCGGCCCACGGCGTCGCCCCGAGCCGCTCGAACGACGCGAGCGCCCGTTCCACGGGCACGCGGGCGTCGCCGCGCCGGCGGGCCCGCCGGAGCCGCTCGCCGATCACGAGCAGCGTGCGCGCGTGCTCGAACGGCAGGTCGACCCGGGCGTGGTGCCCGAGCGCGACCGACGCCGTGGCGTCGACCTCGTCGTCCGGGGCGAGCAGGACCCGGCCGCGGGCGACGACGGCACGGGCCCACGCGGTGTCCGACCGCTCCGCGGCGTCCGCCAGGACCGCGGTCGCGGCCCGCGCGTCGTCGGTCCGGCCGACGCGCACGAGCGCCTCGACGTGGTCGGCCGCGAACATCGTCAGCGTCGGCTGCGGCAGGTCGCGCGCGAGCACCGCCGCCCGGTCGAGGGCCACCACCGCCTCGGCGGGCAGCCCGGCGGACAGCTCGCAGAACCCGAGCGCCGAGGTCGCCCACAGCGCGATCGCGTCGGCGCCCGCGGCGTCGGCCATCGCCAGGGCCTCCTTCCCGGAGCGGCGGGCCTCGTCGAAGCGCCCGCGTCCGGCCTCGGCCCGCGCGAGCGCCGGGAGGGCCGCGGCGAGCACCCCGTGCTGGCCGGTCTCCCGCGACAGGGAGACCGCCTCGGCGGCGTCGGCGAGCGCCGCCCGCCAGCGACCGCGCCGCCAGCCGACGTGGGACCGCACCGCCAGCGGATAGCCGAGCCGCCCGGCCGCGCCGGCCCGCCGGGCCCGCGTCACGAGGCGATCGATCGTCTGCTCGGCCCGGTCGAACCGCTCGACCCACGCCGAGCAGAGCGCGCCCATGGCGACGACCTCGGCGAGCTCCAGCGGGTGGTCGCCGGAGCGCAGGAGCGGCTCTGCCGCGCCCAGCAGCTCGCGGGCCTCGGCGCCGTGGCCGAGCGCCGCGTGGCCCTCGCCGCAGATCAGGGTCGCGAGCATCGCCAGGTCGTCGGCCACGCCCGTGGCGTGGTCGCGCGCACGCCGGCCGGTGTCGATCAGCGCGTCCATGTCGCCGGTGTACATGTGCGCGAGGGCGGCCTGGACCAGGGCCCCGGCCGCCGCGGCGCGGTCCCCGGTCCCGAGCTCCGCCGCGGCGCACGCCTCCAGCAGCCGGACGCCCTCGGCGGGGCGCCCGCCCCGGACGTCGAGCTCGGCCTCCACGCGGTCCGCCGCACGCCGGACGCCGGGGTCGTCGGCGGTCGCCGCGGCGATCAGGTCGCGCGCCTCCGCGTCGTGGCCGGCGAGGGCGTGCGCGGACGCCGCGAGGAGCCGGCGGCGTGCGCGCTCGGCGGACGCGGGGGAGAGCTCGGCGGCCCGCTCGGCGGCGTGCGCGGCATCGCCGGACGCCCCGCGCCCCGTGGCGTCCCGGGCGACGGCCTCGAGCGCGGCGGCGGCCGCCTCGTCGGTGCCGGTGACGGCGGACGACAGGTGCCACGCCCGCCGGGCCGGGTGCGGCGTCGCCGCGGCGAGGGCGGCGTGCGCGGCGCGACGCTCGACGGTCGGCTCGCCGTGGTACGCGGCCGAGGCCAGCAGCGGGTGCCGGAAGACGGGCTCCGCGTCGGCCCCGTCGACCACGAGGCCCGCGGACCGGGCGGGGTCGAGCGCGCCGGCGGACAGGTCCAGGCCGGCCAGCGCCGCGGGCAGCTCGGCGCCGGAGGCCGGACCCCGGGCGGCGAGGAGGCAGAGCGCGCGCCGCGTCGGCTCGGGCAGCGCGGCGAGCTGGCGGGCGAAGATCGCGCGGACGCCCTCCCGCGCGGCCAGCGGGGTCCGCAGCGGCACGCGCCCGTCGCGCTGCTCCCGGGCCAGGCCGCGCGGCAGCTCCCGCAACGCCAGCGGGTTGCCGGCCGCGGCTTCGAGCACCGAGGTCAGGACGGCGGGCGCGAGCGTCCCGGCGACCGCCCGCGCCGCCGCGTCGTCGAGGCCGCCCAGCATCAGCCGCTCCAGCCCGGGCCGGTCGAAGCGGCGGTCGGCGGGCAGGCCGTCCCGGGTGGCGATCAGCACGCCGACCCCCTCCGCCTCGAGGCGCGGGCAGACGAACAGCAGCGCCTCGCGGGACGCCTCGTCGAGCCACTGCGCGTCGTCGACGACGAGGAGCGTCGGCCCCTCGTCGGCCACGGCGCCGAGCAGCGCCAGGAACGCCGCCGACACCGCGACGGTCTCGCCCGGCGATGTCGCCGATCCGAGCGCGAACGCCGCCCCGAGGGCCGCGGCGTCGGCGGGCGCCAGGCGGTCGCGGAGCTCCAGCACCGGCGCGGCGAGGTCGAGCAGCGCGGCGTGGGGGATGTGGGTCTCGGCCTCGTGCCCGATCGTCCGCAGCACCCGGACCCCGTCGGCCTCTGCGACGGCGGCGTCGAGCAGCGCCGACTTGCCGATCCCGGCGGGGCCCTCGAGCAGCAGGGCGAAGCTCCGCCCGTCCGCGAGGCCGGCGGTCCGCTCGCGCAGCAGCTCGCGTTCGGTGACCCTCCCGTGCAGCACGGCACGGAGGCTAGTGCCCGGGCGCGAGGGACCTCCCCGATGTGGGCCGAACGGCGGTCGCGCACCCTCGGGGCATGTCGACTCCCACCTCCGCCTCGCGCGGTCCGGCCCGTGCCGCGCCGGGGCCCCGAACCCATCCGCGCGCGACGATCGCCGTCGCCTGCGTCGCCGTCACGATGCTGATGCTCGACATCAGCGTCATCAACACGGCGCTCAGCGACATCGCCGCCGGCCTGCGCACCGACCTGACCGGGCTGCAGTGGGTGATCGACGCGTACACGCTCCCCCTCGCCGCGACCGTCCTGACCGCCGGCGCCCTGGCCGACCGGCTCGGGCGGCGCCGGGTCTTCCTCGTCGGGCTCGTCCTCTTCGCCGTCGCGTCCGCCGCGTGCGCGACGGCGGGCAGCATCGGGGCGTTGGTCGCCGCCCGCGCCGTGCAGGGTCTCGGCGCGGCGATCCTCTTCGCGACCGCGCTCGCGCTGATCGCCCAGGCCGCGCCGTCGGCCGAGCAGCGCGCGAAGGCCCTCGCCGTCTTCGGCGCCGCGATCGGCGGGGCGTTCGCGATCGGCCCGTTCGTCGGCGGCGGGCTGACGGAGCTGCTCGGCTGGCGGGCGATCTTCTGGATCAACGTGCCGATCGGCCTCGTCGGCCTGGTCGTCGCACTGCGCCGCGTCGGCGAGAGCCGGGACGAGCACGCCCGCGCCGTCGACTGGCCCGGCCAGGTCGCGCTCGTCGGCGGTCTGTTCCTCCTCGTCCTCGGGCTGCTGCGCGGCAACGAGGACGGCTGGACCAGCGGCGGGATCCTCGCGACGATGGCCGGCGCCGTCCTGCTGCTCGTCCTGTTCGCCGCGATCCAGGCGCGGTCGTCCCGGCCGATGCTCCCGCTCGGTCTGTTCCGCGACCGCGCGTTCGTGGGCGCCCAGGTCGCCGTCGCGGGGATCTCCTGCTCGTTCTTCGCGCTGTTCCTCTACCTGACGCTCTACCTCCAGAGCGTCCTCGGCCTCTCGCCGCTGCAGACCGGTCTCGTCTATCTGCCGGGCACGCTGGCGATGTTCGTCGTCTCGGGCCTCACCGCGAACGCGGGGCCCCGGTTCCCGCCGGCGCGCCTCGCCACGATCGGCCTGGCGCTGGTCGCCGTCGGCCTCGCGGCGCTGCTGGTCGCGGACGAGGACTCGTCGTGGACCGCGGTCATGCCCGGGGTCGTGCTCACCTGCGTCGGGACCGGACTCTTCAACCCGGCGTCGGGAGCGCTCGCGCTGAACGCGCTCCCCGAGCACCAGAGCGGCCTGGCGTCGGGAGCCAACGACCTCTTCCGGCAGGCCGGGATCGCGATCGGCATCGCCGCGCTCGGCACGCTGGTGCCGGCGGCCGACGCGCTCGGTGGCGAGCCGGAGCGCTACGTCGACGGCTTCCACGACGCGGTCGTGGTCGCCAGCGCACTCGCCGCGCTCGCGGCGGTCGCGACCTGGGCGCTCCTGCGGCGCCGCCGGAGCGACTCGCCGGAGGGCGCTCAGTCGATGCGGGTGACGACGACGACCGCCTCGTAGGTCGTGCAGGAGCGCCACGTGCCGCGGGTGCTCCGGCACCCGGCGCCCCGGGAGACCTTGCGCGCGAAGCGGGCCTGCGCCCCGGGCGCCAGACGCCCGATCCTGCGGGCCGCGCCCCGGAACCGGGTCCGCTCGAGCGTCGGCTGGGGCGACCCGAGCGGCACCCCGTCGGGCGTGCCCGCCGAGCAGTTGCGGAGGACGACCTCGCTTGGAGCCACGCCGGCGACGACCAGCGCGCCCCGCACGAGCGTCGCCGTGAGGACCCCGCGGCCGGCCGCGGGCGCGCACGCCTTCCGCCCCACGACGTCGGGGATCGCGGGGCCGCACGGCCCGAACTCGCTCAGCGGCCCGCACGGGGTGCAGTCCGGGGTCGCCCCGACGGCGTGGATCCGGTAGTCGATCTTCCGGCTGACGTCCATCCGCGCCCCGCCGTTCCCGGTCGTGCCGCCGATCGCACCGACGCGGGCGATCCGCTGGTACGTGAACCCGGTCCGTGTGGACACGCGGGCACGGACGGTGCCGTCCGCCGCGACCCAGGCGGAGCACGGCTTCGGGTGGCCGGCGCCGCGGGAGGTCAACAGCTCGGTCGCGACCATCGCGCCGGTCGCGCTGTAGGACGCGCCCCTGGCGGTCGCGACGCAGGGTCCCGCGACGGCGAGGGCCGCGGCCGCGGGCACGGGGACGCGGATCGTGGAGGGAGCGCGCGGGAACCGGCGCGGGGCGGTGGTGGCGGAGGTCATGCCCGCCACGATCGAGGGGTGCGCGCCGCGGGACATCGGGGGACTCCCCCGGCCGCCGGCGCGGCCTCGTCGACGCTCAGGCGTCGAGGTCGGCGGCGAGCCGCACGTACAGCAGGCCGTCGCGCACCAGCGCGTCGTGCATGCGGACCGGCGGGCCACCGTCGGCGTCGGCGCCGCTCCAGGAGTCGATGCTCCAGCGGTGGTCCGGGCACGTCAGGTGACCGTCGACGACCTCGCCCTCGAACGGGTCGAGGTGGTCGTGGTAGCAGCCGCGGTCGGCCGCGACGAAGCGGTCGCCGATGTTGAAGATCGCGAGCTCGCGGCCCGACACGAACGCGTGGCGCCCGCCGCGGACGGGCACGTCCGCGGCGACGCCGACGAGGCGGAAGCCGTCGAGCAACAGCGACGCACCGGCACCGGGGGCCATGCCGTGCTCGGCGGGGACGGGCACGCTCCGCGGGGCGTCGGGGAGCGAGGCGAAGGACTTCTCGATCACTGCACACCAGGGTACGCGGCGAGGCGGGTGGAGCGGTTGGACCGGTGGCGCAACGCGCGTCGGCGACCTTGTCCCGCGGGGGTCGACCGCACGGGGCGCCCGCGCGTCGGGACGGGCCGCGGTGCGGAGCCGCGCACGACCATCCTGTCCGCGCTCAGTTCACCGCGCCGGAGAACGCGATCCGCATGCGGTCGCCGCTGGCCTTCCCGGTCACCGAGGTCACCGAGATCGACGGGTCCTGGAAGACGGTCACCGCGACCGGGATCGGCAGGCCCTCGGCCGCGACCTGCACCGCGCCGTCGGTCGCCGCCACCGCCGCGTTGACCGTCTGGCGGCCGAGCAGCGGGAGGTCCACCGTCACCGCGAAGCGCGGGGCGCCGTCCGGCCCGGGGGCGATCGCCTTCAGCGTGCTGCCCTCCACCGGCACCAGCGACGTCAGCGACTTGATGGAGAGCGACGCGGTGGCCCGGACCTGCTCGTCCTTGACGATCACGTGGAGGTCGCGGAGCGTCAGGCCCTGCACCTGGACCTGCCCCACGCGCGCGTCGACCTCGTCGACCTTCTTCGCGTCCTTCAGCAGCTCGCCCAGCGGCGCGTCCTGCGTGCCCGTCGCGATCGTCGGCGTGTCGACGTCGACGCGGTCGGCCTTCCCGGTGAGGAGCTTCGTCCACGACCCCGTCACCGAGACCTTCGCGCTGTCGTCGCCGATCCGGTCGCGGACCCGGTCCTTCGCCGCGCTCCGGGCGATCCCCGGGAGCACGAGCAGCGCGACGATCAGGAGGACCACGAGCCCCGCGACGACGCCGCCCACGATCTTCTGCGTCCTGGGCGTCACGAGACTCCGCTCCACATGCGGGCCATCGTACGCACCGCAGGTAAGAGCGTGCCTAACGCACACACGACCGGCGCGCGGCGATCCGCGACGGCGCGGGGGGCTCGCCGCGGACGCGCGCCGGGGCGGCCGGGACCGGGGGTCCCCGGGCCGTCGCGGGGATCGGTGAACACGTCCGTCCGGGCCGCGCCCACGACGGTGACGCGATCGGGTAGAACGACGGCAGACCGGTCGTCGTCCGACGACCGACATCCGACCCCGGAGCGCAACCGTGCCGACCTACGTCCTGCTCACCCGACTGTCCCCCGACGGCGTGCAGACGATCAAGAACAACCCGCACCGCATCCGCGAGGTCAACAAGGAGGTCGAGGCGCTCGGCGGCACCGTGACCGCGCAGTGGGCCGTGCTCGGGCAGTACGACTTCGTCAACGTCGTCGAGGCGCCGGACGAGCAGACCATCGCCCGGGTCTCCCTCGAGCTGTCCTCGCGCGGCACCGGCAGCTTCGAGACGCTGACGGCGATCCCCGTCGACGACTTCATCGCTGGCATTTGATCCGCCCCTCGCGGCCCCCGTCCCCGGGCGGTCGTGAGGGTTCGGTGAGAGGGAGCTCCCACCGGGGTGGCCGCGCCCGGATCTGCGTTACCGTCGAGCGTCCGCCGGACACCCGTCCGCGGAGCATCGACACCAGATCCACGTGCCTCTCTCGCCCTTCACCCGCCCTCGACGGACCGCCGCCGCCCTCTCGGCCGCGACGGCCCTCGGTCTCGCCCTTCCCGCGGTCGCCGCCGCGGACTGGTCCTCGGGCGTGGAGCTCGACACCGGCGTCGGGGTCACCGGCCTGACCGTCGACCAGGCGGGGGCCCGCATCGTCGGGGCCCGCGGGTCCGACAGCAAGAAGCGCGTCAACACGCACCTGATGGGCGTCGACGCCGACGGCAGCGCCGGCGCGCTGCGGACCGCGGCCGGCATCGTCCAGGATCCCGTCAACTACGACGGCGACGGCGTCCTCTGGGCCCGGCAGACGTCGATCGGCACCGTCAGGCGGACGGTGCCCAACGGCAAGGGCGGGTCCAAGAGCCTGACCCTCACGAACTACCGCCTCGGCGTCTCCGCCGGGAAGACCGCGTCGGTCACGATGGGTACCGCCCGCCCGTTCGGCACGGCCGTCCTCGACGAGCCCGCGAAGATCGCCGGCAACCCGAAGGGCAGCGTCGTGATGGCGTGGAGCGACGTCGGCGACGACGGCGTCGTCCGCGTCTACGCGTCCTGGCGCAAGGGCGAGGGCAAGGCCACCAAGGTCACGCTCAGCAAGCCGCGCAAGATCAGTACGTCGAAGTCCAGCCGCCTCCTCGCCGTCGCCGCGGGCGCCGGCGGGCGCGCCGTCCTCGTCTACCAGACCGGTGCGAGCGACTCGACGCGCCGGCTCTACGCCCGCTCGCTCTCGATGGGCCGGAACGAGCTCGGCAAGCCGCAGACGCTGCGCCGTGGCGGACCCGGGTTCCCCAACGCGACCGCGTCCATCGGCGGCAAGGGCCGCGCCGTCGTGGCGTGGGGCGAGCAGGACTCCGCGACCGAACGGACGAAGCCGTACGTCGTCCGCGCGACGACCCGCGACACCGACAAGAGCCGGTTCTCCGTCCCGAAGCCGATCGACAAGGGCGGGACCACCGTCCGCGCACCGGGCGGCGCGCTCGTCTCCACGATCGACGGCGCCGGCCGGCCGACGGTCGCGTGGAGCCAGCAGGTCGGCAGCGTCGCCGACGGCACCGCCCACGACATCCCGCGCGTGGCCGAGGGCGACGCCACCGGCGCGCTCGGCACCCCGCGCGACATCGCCGCCGCCGGCCGCGTGCACGGCATCGCGTCGTCGGACAAGACGGGCACCACCGGCCTCGTCCTCGTCCGGGAGCAGGAGCGCCCGATCGGCGGCTCCAACGGCGACCGCGGCGTCGCGGTCCAGGCCGCCTTCCGGCCCGCCGGTGGGACCCTCGCGGCCCCCGAGAACATCGACCAGTTCACCGACGAGCAGCTGCTCGACCGCAGCAACGCGTTCGGCTCCGCCGCCATCGGTGCGCTCCCCGACGGCACGTTCACCGTCGCGTGGACCAGGGCCGAGATCGTCAAGGGCAAGCTCCGCGCGTCGGCGCTCTTCAGCGACCGCACCGCGGCCCCGTAGCACCCGGCCGGGCGGCACGGCGGTGGCGCGCCGACGCTCCGTCCGGGCCGCGTCACCGCCCGGCGGTGCGCCCCGCGCGCCGGTAGCGTGCCGGGCATGCCGAAGGTTCTCGTCGTCGGTGCGGGAGGTCGCGAGCACGCGATCGTCCGCGCGCTCCTCCGCACCGCCGCCGAGGCCCCGGAGGTCCACGCGGCACCCGGCAACCCCGGGATCGCCGCCGACGCGCAGGTCCACGACGTCGCCGCCGACGACGTCCCGGGGCTCGTCGCGCTGGCGCAGGGGCTGGCGGTCGACCTCGTCGTCGTCGGTCCTGAGGTGCCGCTCGTCGCCGGCCTCGTCGACGCGCTGCGCGATGCCCGGATCCCGGCCTTCGGGCCGACCGCCGCCGCCGCGCGCCTGGAGGGCTCCAAGGCGTTCGCCAAGGAGATCATGATCGCCGCCGGCGTCCCGACCGCCGGGTACGAGACCGTCACGACCGTCGACGCCGGGATGGCCGCGGTCACGGGGTACCCCGTCGTCCTGAAGTACGACGGCCTCGCCGCCGGGAAGGGCGTCGTCATCGCCGAGGACGAGGAGACGGCCCGCGCGACCCTCGTCGACATGCTCGAGGACCACCAGTTCGGCGACGCGGCAGTCGTCGTCGAGGAGTTCCTCGGCGGCGAGGAGGTCTCGCTGCTCGCGATCTGCGACGGCGTCCGCGCGATCCCGCTCGCCCCCGCCCAGGACTACAAGCGGATCTTCGAGGGCGACCTCGGCCCGAACACCGGCGGGATGGGCAGCTACTCGCCGGTCGTCGGCGTCGACGCGGCCCGCGCCCGGGAGATCTCCGCGGCGGTGCACCAGCCCGTCGTCGACGAGCTCGCGCGCCGCGGCACCCCGTTCACCGGGGTCCTCTACGCCGGCCTGATGGTCGACGACGAGGCGGGCACCGTGAAGGTCCTCGAGTACAACACCCGCTTCGGCGACCCCGAGACCCAGGCCGTCCTGCCGCGGCTGCAGAGCGACCTGCTCGCGCTCTCCGCCGCCGCCGCCGGCGGTCCGGAGGCGACCCCCGGCGGACTGGAGGGCGTCGAGCTGCGGTGGGACCCGCGCTGGGCGGTCACGCTGGTCCTGGCGTCGCGCGGCTACCCGTCGTCGCCCCGCACCGGCGACGTCATCAAGGGGCTCGGCAGCACGCCCGGCTCCGTCGAGGTCACGCACGCCGGCACGGCGATCGACGAGCAGGGCCGCACCGTCACCGCCGGTGGCCGGGTCCTGAACGTCACCGCGCTCGGGGAGTCGCCGTCGAGCGCCCGGCAGGCGGCCTACGCGACCGCGCAGGGCGTGCTCTTCGACGGCCGGCAGCTCCGGCGCGACATCGCGGAGCGGGCCGTGGAGCGCTTCGAGGGCTGAGCCCGCCGGCACGGGCGGCGGGGCCGGCCCGCCCCGGCGAGGCCGCCCCGGCGGGCCGGCACACCGGCGGACGGCGGGGTCGCGATGGACCGGTGCCTGCACCGAACGTGACGCGTTGCCGCTCACGGTATGCGGTGAACGGTGTACAACGTCGGGGTTCCCACCCCCCCCGAACCGAATCGAGGTCGAGCCATGCGGCTCAAGCGCCTGTGCACCTTCCCGAACGTCGTCGCCTGCGTGGTCCTGTTCTTCGTCCTCGGCGGTGACGCCGCCGCGAAGGAGGCGTCGAAGCTGATCACGGGGAAGCAGGTCAAGGACCGATCACTGACGGCCAAGGACGTCAAGAACGCCACGCTGACCGGCAAGCAGATCAAGAGCCGGTCGGTCCAGACCTCCGACATCGCGAAGAACGCGATCACGGGCGCCGAGGTCAAGGACGGGTCGCTCGGCCCGGCGGACTTCTCCGGCTCGGTCGCCGGCCCGGCGGGGGCGAAGGGCGAGCCCGGGGCGAAGGGCGAGAAGGGCGACACCGGGGCGAAGGGCGACAAGGGCGACACCGGGGCGCCCGGACCGACGGGGCAGATCCAGGGCGCGACCGCGGGCGGCGACCTGACCGGCACCTTCCCGAACCCGGCCATCGGCAACGGGGCCGTGACGGGCGCGAAGATCGCCACGTCGACGGTCACCGGGGCGAACCTGAAGCTGCCGTTCGCGGTGGCGAGCGCCGAGCAGCTGTCCCCGCTGTCGGTCACGAGCTCCGCGAACAGCGACGACCCGGTGGTGTCCTCCGTCTCCACCAGCACCCAGGCGATCAAGCCGGCGCTGTACGGCGAGGTCAACAGCATCTTCGCCAACTTCGGGACCGCGGGCGTGTACGGCAAGAGCGCCGGCACCGGTGGCTACGCCGGTCTGTTCTACTCGAGCAACGCCGCCGGCAACGGCCCCGCGCTCCTGGCGCTCACCGAGGGCAACGGCAACGGCATCACCACGAACGCCGGCAGCAGCGGCGACGGCATCGAGTCCTCGGTCGACGGCAACGGCAACGCGGTCTTCGGATTCACGCCGAACTTCGGGACGGGCCGTGCCGCGCGCTTCGCGAACTTCAACACGAGCAACACGAACGCGCCCCTCCGCGTCGACCAGGCGAGCACGGGGAGCATCGCCGAGTTCCGCGCGAGCAACGCGAACGTGGCCCGGATCAACGCGGCCGGCAGGGGCTTCTTCAACGGCGGCACCCAGACCGGTGGCGCCGACCTGGCCGAGGTCGTGCCGACCTGCGGCCCGCGTCCCGTCCCCGGCCAGGTCGTCGAGATCGACCCGCGGACGCCCGACTGCTTCCGCCTCGCCCGCACCGCCGGCAGCACCCTCGTCGCGGGCGTCGTCTCGACGGAGCCGGGCGTGACGCTCGGCGCCGACGAGGACGACGCCCTCGGGCCGCAGCTGGCGCTCGCCGGACGCGTGCCGGTCGGCGTCACGGGCCGGGTGCGCATCGGCGACCTCCTCGTCGCCTCGTCGACGCCGGGGCGGGCGCAGCGCGGCGGTGCCGACCCCGCGGCCGGATCGGTCATCGGCAAGGCCCTGGGCACGAGCGACGGGGCGAGCGGGCGCGTGACGATGCTCGTGCAGCCCCGCTGACGGGCCGGCGGACGCCGCCCGGCCGTGGCGCACGAGGGCCCGGGCCGGACGCGGCGGTCCGGGCGTCGGGGTCCGCCGGCTCGTCGTGGGCCGGCGGTCGTCCGGCTGCGGCGCGGCCGTGGGGCGCCCGGATGGTGCCCGGACCACATCGCGGCGCACCAGGACGGTTCGAGAAGACCGTTCCCGCACGGCACGCGCGGCGTAGCGTGCTCGTGCGGGACACCCCGCCGCCGTCCCCGGCCGGGGCACCGCGGCCACCCGCCGCCCTCCGACCCCAGCCCAGGAGCTCCCGTGCCGCTCGATCCCACCACCCTCGACGGCGTCCTGCAGCGGGCCGTGGCCGAAGGGCGGATCCCCGGCGTCGCCGCCGTCGTCACCGATCGCGACGGGACCCTCTACGAGGGCGTGGCCGGCGTGCTGCAGGAGGGTGGGGCACCGGTCGACGCGCGGACGATCTTCCGGTACGCGTCGTGCACGAAGGCCCTGGCGAGCGTCGCGGCGCTCCAGCTCCTCGAGCAGGGGCGCTTCGGGCTCGAGGACGACGTCGCGACCCACCTCCCCGAGTTCGGTGAGCTCCAGGTCCTCGACCACTTCGACGGCGACACGCCGGTCCTCCGCGCGCCGTCGCGGCCGCCCGTCGTGCGGGAGCTGATGACGCACAGCACCGGGGTCACCTACTTCTTCACGAACGCGAAGATCGCCCGCTTCCACGAGGTCACCGGCATCCCGCACGTCCTCACCGGCGACAAGGCGGCGCTCACGAAGGTTCCGCTCGCCGCGGACCCCGGGACCGTCTGGGACTACGGCACGAACACCGACTGGCTCGGACTGCTGGTGGAGCACCTGAGCGGCCAGACCCTCGACGCGTACCTCGCGGAGCACGTGCTCGGGCCGCTCGGGATGGACGACGTGACGTTCTCCCCGACCGACGAGCAGCGCGCGCGGACGATGCCCGTCCACATGCGGACCCCCGAAGGCGGGCTGGTGGCGACCGAGCTCGACCTGGTGCCGTCGCCGGACTGGTGGCCCGGTGGGCACGGTCTCTTCGGCACCGCGTCCGCGTACGGCCGGCTGATCCGGGCGCTCCTGCGCGGCGGGGAGCTCGACGGCGTCCGCATCCTCCGCGAGGAGACCGTCGAGCTGGCGTTCTCCGACCACCTCGCCGGCGTCCCGATGCCCGCGGACGGCATCACGAGCGCCGCGCCCGAGTTCAGCAACGACGTCCCGGCGCTGCCCTTCGCGCAGACGTGGGGCCTCGGCTTCCACCTGACGCTCGAGGACGTCCCCGGCATGCGCCGCGCGGGCACCGGCGACTGGGCCGGCCTGTTCAACCTCTACTACTGGATCGACCGCGGCACCGGCGTCGGCGGCATGCTCCTGACGCAGGTCCTCCCGTTCTTCGACGCGGGGGTGGTCCAGACGTTCGTGGAGCTCGAGGCGACAGTCTACGCGCGGGTCGGCGCGGTCGAGACGGCCTGATCGGCAGGGCGGCCCGCTCGAACGGCGGGCGCGGGCGGACGCCGGCGACGACCGCGCGCCGCCGGCGGTCCGACGTCACGCGCGGGCGGGCCCGCACCCGCCAGACTTCCCCGGGTGACCACGCCCGATGACCGCCCGCGCGCCCGCACCGTCTCGAGCCGCGAGGCCTACCGGAACCCGTGGATGGTGCTGCGCGAGGACGTCATCGAACGGCCCCACCCCGACGGGGTCCCGCGCCCCGGGCTCTACGCGGTCGTGATGAAGCCCCATTCCGCCGTCGTCGTGCCGTTCGACGGCGACGTCGTCCACCTCGTCGGCCAGCACCGGTACCCGATCGACCGCTGGTCGTGGGAGTTCCCCCAGGGGGCGCACCACGGGGAGGACGACGACCAGGACCACGAGGCGGTGGCCCGGGGCGAGCTGGAGGAGGAGACGGGGTTCGTCGCCGGGACCATGCGCCGGCTCGGCGACCTCGCCTTCGCGCCGGGGATGTCGGACCAGCTCTTCACCGCCTGGCTCGCGACCGACCTGCGGGCCGGCGAGCCGACGCCGGACGCCGAGGAGGAGGGCATGCTCCGCCACCGCACGGTCACCCCCGGCGAGCTCGACGCGATGGTCCGCGGCGGCGAGGTCGTCGACGCCGCGACCGTCGCCACGTGGCACCTGGCGCGCCCGTGGATCGGCGACGACTGAGGCGCGTCGCCGGCGCGTCGCCCGACGGTGCGGGCCGGACGCGCCGAACCCCGCCGCGGGTGCGCCCGGACGACCGCGACCGTCAATCGGGCAGCCGCGCCGCGAACAGCGGCGCCGGGACGTCCGGGTCGTCGGCGTCGGAGACCAGCAGCACGTCGATGCTGCCGAGCGACGGGTTGTAGGTCGCGTCGACGCCCTCGAGCTTGATCGTCCGGTCCTCGAGGGGGATCAGGGAGAGCAGCTCGCCGGCCGCGGAGATCACCCCGACAGCGGAGCCCGCGATCACGTTCTGCACGGGCGAGCCGTCCGGGCCCTCGCCGGCCGCGGTGAACACGAGCCGGCCCTCCGGATCGCCGCTGACCGCGTCGAGGTCGGTGAAGTCGATCTTCACGTCGTGGGTCCCGCCGTCGTGCTCGACGGGGAGGTGCCCGAGGTCGTACTCGTGGAAGCCTTGGAGCTCGAGCTCGCCGACCGAGAGGTCCGTGTAGAGCGACTCCAGGACCTCGCCGAGGTCGAGGAAGATCAGGAGGTTCTTCGCCGGCTCCCCGTCGTCGTCGATCGAGTTGCCGCGCTGGGCGAGCACGAGCGACTGCCCATAGACCGCCATCCCCTCGATGTTCAGCTCGCCGGTGATGGCGTCGCCCTGCTCGAGCGAGTCGTGCAGCGCCTCGAGCGAGACCTTCGCCGGCAGCCCCGCGATGTGGCCGTCCTCGTCGAGCGAGTAGACGACGCAGGTGGAGCGCCGGAAGCCCTCCCAGCTCATGCCGCCGGACCCCGACATCATCAGGAGGCCGTGCGGGAACCGCCGGAGGATCTCGGCGCGCTCGGGGTGCTCGAGCGCCTCGACGTGCTCGCGCAGCACGAGGGTCAGGGCCTCGAAGTCGGCCTTCTTCGACGCACGCTCCTTCGGGTCGACCGGCAGGACTCCGGGAATGATCCGCTCCGCGAACCCGGGCTGCAGCAGGTCGGCGTCCTCGTGCCGGCGCAGCGCCTCCATGACCGGTGCGGGGTCGAGGTCGAACTCGGCGACGCTCGCCTGGTCGTCACCGACGGAGTAGAGCCGGCCGCCCGACCACGCCGTTCCCGACGCGGCCGAGAGGAACGGCGGGTCGTTCGGCTGCGGGTTCACGACGCGGTGCTCGCCCAGGCGGATGACGCGGAGGGCGGGCTCAGGCATGCGACGGCGACGGGGCGGCGGGACAGGGGAACATGGGTCGCCCGTACCCCGTCCACCTCCCGGCGACGAGCGGTTCGGCGCGCGGTGATGCGACCGCGCCGCCCGCCGCGGACGACGGCGGGTCGTCATGGGGGCGACGGCGGGTCGGTCCGCGCTGGCTGTCCCGGGGCGGCGGCGGGTCAGTCCGCGTAGACCGGCTCCCAGCGCGCCCGGGCGATGCGGTCGCGGAGGTCGTCGTCGTCGCGGTGCGGGGCGACGCCGTCCTCCACCGCGGCCTTCGCGACCGCGAGCGCCACGGTGTCCGCGACGTCGCGCAGCGCCGCGATCGGCGGCAGCAGCGTGCCGTGCGGGTCGGTCAGCGCGGGGGACAGCGACCCGAGGGACCGGGCCGCCGCGCGCAGCATCGGGTCGGTCACCCTGGCGGCCTGCGCCGCGACGACGCCCATGCCCACCGCGGGGAAGACGTAGACGTTGTTGGACTGCGCGACCTTCACCGCGCGCCCCTCGTACTCGACGTCCGGGAACGGCGAGCCCGTCGCCATCAGCACGCGGCCCTTCGTCCAGCGCATGAGGTCCCGCGGGTCCGCCTCGGCACGCGCGGTCGGGTTCGACAGCGGCAGGATGATCGGCCGCTCCACGTGGGAGGCCATCTCGCGGACGACCTCCTCGGTGAACGCCCCGCGCGCGGTGGACAGACCGATCAACGCGGTCGGGCGGACCCCGCGGACGACCTCGGCGAGCCCGGCGCCGGGACCGAACGGGCCGATCGCGTGCGGCAGCGCGCCCTGACCGTCGTGGGCGGTGCTCCCGCGCGGCGCGGGGCCCGAGGGCACGGCACCGCCCGCGTCGTCGCGCGCGTAGACCCGCTGGGCGTCGGTCAGGTCGGTGCGGTCCGCCGTCAACAGGCCGTCGATGTCGACGATCCAGAACCGGCGGCGGGCGTCCTCCGGCGTCAGGCCCTCCTCGACCATCGCCGCGCGGATCTCGTCGGCGACGCCGATCGCGGCCGAGCCGGCGCCGAGGATCACCACGCGCTGCTCCTCGAGCGGCTGCCCGGCGACGTTCACGGCCCCGATCAGCGCGCCGAGCGCGACGGCGGCGGTGCCCTGGATGTCGTCGTTGAACGTGCAGATCCGGTCGCGGTACCGGTCGAGCAGCGGTCGGGCGTTCGTCGACGCGAAGTCCTCCCACTGGACGAGCACGCCGGGCAGCTCGTTCTCGACCGCCGTGACGAACTGCTCCACGAAGTCGTCGTACTCCTGGCCCTCGACGCGCTCGTGGCGCCACCCGAGGTACCCGGGGTCGTCGATGCGGTCCTGGTTGTTCGTGCCGACGTCGAGGACGATCGGCAGCGTCCGGCCGGGGTTCAGGCCGCCGATCGCCGTGTAGAGGGCGAGCTTGCCGATCGGGATGCCGAGCCCGCCGGCGCCCTGGTCGCCCAGGCCGAGGATGCGCTCGCCGTCGGTGACGACGATGACGTCGACGTCCTTCTGTCGCCGGTTGCGCAGGAGCTCCGGCAGGCGGTCGCGCATCGGGTAGGACAGCGTCAGGCCGCGCGGGCGCCGGAACAGCCGGTGGAACCGCTGGCAGGCCAGGCCGACCGTGGGCGTGTAGACGATCGGCAGCACCTCCTCCAGGTGGTTCACGAGCAGCCGGTAGAAGAGGACGATGTTCGTGTCCTGCAGCTCGCGCAGGTTCACGTACTTGTCGATGTCGCTCCGGCGGCGGCAGAAGACCTCGTACGACCGCCGGACCTGCTCGTCGAGCGTCTCGATCGCCGGGGGCAGCAGCCCGTCGAGCCCGAGCACGCGCCGCTGCTCGGCGGTGAACGCGGTGCCCCGGTTGCGGAGGGGGTCCTCGAGGATCTGCGGGTACTGCACCGACGCCATGCCCAGAACCTAGTGCGCCCCGGCCACGATCCCGGTCCCGCCCGGTGACGGCCCACCCGGCCGGGGACCCTGTGGTCGTTGTGGTCGCGGGGCGGGCGCCCGGAGGACCGTCGCCGAGCGCGCGGGCGACGAGAGGTGCGAGCGATGCGGCGTCGGCCCGTCGGACGGTCCATGCGCGCATCGGTCGGCCCGGCGGGCGGCAGCGATGCGGCGTCGGCCCGTCGGACGGTCCATGCGCGCATCGGTCGGCCCGGCGGGCGGCAGCGATGCGGCGTCGGCCCGTCGGACGGTCCATGCGCGCATCGGTCGGCCCTCGGCACGCGCGCGACGGCCCCGTCCCGTCCGTCGGGTCACGAAACCCCTGCGTATGGCGTTCACACGGGGACCACGGGCCGGTCACCGCGCGGTGACATCCGGGCGGGCGCGGGGGCGCACCCTGGGACCATGGCCGGTCTTCCCCCGCTCTACGCGCACCGCTTCGGGCGCGACAAGGGCCCCGACTCCTCGCGCAGGGCCCTGCGCCGCACCCTCGCCGGCGCCGTCGACGGCCTGGAGACCGACGTCTGCCTGACGTCCGACGACGAGCTCGCGCTGATCCACGACCCGTGGTTGACGCTGGGCACGACGGCGAAGGGCTGGGCCCATGAGACCCCGTGGGAGCCCACGCTGCGCGACTGCTTCCTCCGCGACCGCCACGGCGTGAAGACCGCCCAGACCCCGATGCTCCTGCAGGAGCTGTGGGACGCCGTGCCGAACGGCATGCCCCTGCAGCTCGAGGTCAAGTCCCACGGCGACCCGGAGCTCGCCGCCCGTTCCGCCGAGGCGATCTGCGACGCGCTCCAGGCCCGGCCCGAGCGCCACGGCGTCGAGGTCATCTCCTTCCACGGCATCGCCTGCGAGGTCGCCGCCGCGCGCGGTGAGGACGCCCGCCTCGTCGTCTGGTCCGACATCCCCGCCCGGGCCCTCCTGGACTGGGCGATCCACCACGGCGTCGGCGGCGTCTGCGTCGAGCCCCAGATCCTCCACCCGCGCCTGGTCGACGACCTGCGCTCCGGGGGCCTGAGCGTCACGAGCGGCACCATCAACGAGCTGGAGCTCGCCCGCCGCGTCGCGTCCCTCGGCGTCGACGCGATCACGAGCGACCGTCCGGGCGTCCTCCGCGCCGCCGACGTGGCGGAGCACGCCGAGGTGCTGGCGGGCTGAGGCCCGGCGGGGCGGTCGCCGCCGGGGCGGGCGGGCCGGCGGGCGCGGGGCCGCGGATTCCTGCCGTCCGCCGGCAACGATCCGCAGCACCACCCGCGCAGGCGCCGGCCGCCGCGGATTCCTGCCGTCCGCCGGCAACGATCCGCAGCACCACCCGCGCAGGCGCCGGCCGCCGCGGATTCCTGCCGTCCGCCGGCAACGATCCGCAGCACCACCCGCGCAGGCGCCGGCCGCCGCGGATTCCTGCCGTCCGCCGGCAACGATCCGCAGCACCAGCCCCGCCGGAGTCGTCGGCGCGGTCGTTCGCCCGCGGACCTGCCGTCGGCGTGCCTCGGTGCGAGATCGGAGCGGGTTCAGTGCGGTATCGGCACTGCTGGACACCCACGTTCCGCGACGGGACGAGCAAGATCGAGGCATGGACGACGCACGTCTCGCTCGACTCGCCGCCCGGCAGGGAGGGGTCTTCACGAGCGCGCAGATGAACGCCTGCGGCCTGAGTCCCTCCGGGGCGCGCCATCGCGTTCGGACGAGCCGCGTGTTCCGGGTTCGGAGGGCGGCCTACACGCTGAGCCCGCACCACGACGCGTTGACCGACCTGTGGGCCGTGATCCTCACGATCGACCCCGGGCGAGGGTGCCTGAGCCACTGGACCGCCGCCTGGATGCACCGGATGTGGCGGGCGACGGGCAGCCCGATCCACATGTCGGTGGTCGGTTCCGGCGGCCGCCGACTGCCCGGTGTCGTCGTCCACGCCCCGCGCATCCTCCTGCCGGACGACGTCGTGGAGGTCCGAGGGCTCCCGGTGACCAGCGCCGGCCGGACCGTCCTCGACGTCGCCGCGAGAGCCGGCGACGACACCGTCCGGCGCCTGATCCGGGAGGGTGAGGTCCAGGGACTCCTCCCCGCCGGCGAGATGCTCCGGGTGGTCGCGGCGCACCCGAACCACCCGGGCGCGGGCCGCGTGCGGCGGGTGGATCCCGGCACACCCGCGGATGCGCTCGGGCAGACGACCCTGGAGGACGAGCTCGACGCCTTGATCCGCGAGCTGCCGATGCCCGCGCCCGAGCGTCAACTCACGGTGCGGGGTGCCTCGGGTGCCTGGTACCACCTCGACTTCGGGTGGGGAACGGCGCGGCTCGCTGCGGAGGCCGACGGTCGATCGGTTCACGAGCGTGCGTCGGCGCTCGAGAGCGACCGGTTCCGGGACAACGATCTCGCGGCAGTCGGCTGGTTGACGATGAGGTTCACGGACCGCCAGCTCCGCCGTGGTCGCGCGGACGCGGGACGCCAGCTCGTCGCGGCCATGGCGGATCGAGGAACGTCCGCATGATTCGACACCCCGGGGTCGGGGTCGGGGTCGGCCCCGGTTGCTGCGGATTCCTGCGGCCCGGCGGCGGCGAGCCGCAGCACGAGGCGCAACGCAGCTGGCTGTTGCGGATTCCTGCGGCCCGGCGGCGGCGATCCGCAGCACGAGGCGCAACGCAGCTGGCTGTTGCGGATTCCTGCCGCCTGACGGCAGCGATCCGCAGCGTCACTCGCGTCGGCGCCGGCTGCTGCAGGTTCCTGCCGCTTGACGGCAGCGATCCGCAGCGTCACTCGCGTCGGCGCCGGCTGCTGCAGGTTCCTGCCGCCTGACGACAACGATCCGCAGCACTCGGCGCCCGCCCGCGCCCGCCCGCGCCGTTCGCTCTCGTTCACCCGCCGACGCCGTCCACGGCACGGTCCACCCGCGCGCGACCTACCAGGCGGTCTCCGGAACCGGCAAGGCCGCGGTCGACGAGCTGTCGCCGACCTCGGGTCCGCGCACGGCCGCCACCCCGCTCACCACCCCGGAACGCCCGCCCCCACGGCGATCCGCGAGAATCGCCCGCGATGATCCCGCGCTACACCCGCCCCGAGATCGGTGCCGTCTGGACCGACGACGCGAAGTTCGAGTCGTGGCGGGAGGTCGAGGTCGCCGCGTGCGAGGAGATGGCCGGCCCGACGGAGGACGATCTCGTCGCGATCCGCAAGGCGACCTTCACCGCGCAGGCGGTCCACGACCGCGAGAAGATCACCGACCACGACGTCGCCGCGTTCGTGGACGTGCTGTCCGCCGACGCCGGTCCCGGCGGCCGCTGGATCCACTACGGCCTGACGTCCTCCGACGTCCTCGACACCGCGCTGGCGCTGCAGATCCGCAAGGCCGGCGAGATCCTCGTCCGCGGGGCCCACGAGGTCGCCGAGACGCTGGCGACGAAGGCCCGCGAGCACGTCCACACCGTCTGCGTCGGCCGCACGCACGGCGTGCACGCCGAGCCGACGACGTTCGGCATCAAGCTCGCCGGCTTCGCCTTCGAGGCCGACCGCAATGCGAAGCGCCTCGAGGCCGCGTTCGCGCAGGTCGCCGTCGGCGCGCTGTCCGGCGCGGTCGGCACGTACGCCGCGACGTCGCCGGAGTTCGAGGAGCGGGTCCTCACGCGCCTGGGTCTCGAGCGGGAGCTCATGTCCACGCAGGTCATCCCGCGCGACCGCCACGCCGAGCTGCTGCAGGCGATCTCGCTCGCCGGCGCCGGCCTCGAGCGCCTGGCCACCGAGATCCGCCACCTGCAGCGGACGGAGGTGCGCGAGGCCGAGGAGCCGTTCAAGAAGGGCCAGAAGGGCTCCTCCGCGATGCCCCACAAGCGCAACCCGATCACGACGGAGCGCATCACCGGCCTCGCCCGCGTCCTCCGCGGCTACGCCCAGGCGGGCGTCGAGAACGTCGCCCTCTGGCACGAGCGCGACATCTCCCACTCCGGTGCCGAGCGCGTGATCCTGCCCGACGCCACCATCGCGCTCGACTACATGCAGTCGCTCGCCACCCGCGTCGTCTCGGGCCTCGTCGTCCACGAGGACCGGATGCTCGAGAACCTGCAGCTGACCTCCGGCGCCCTGTTCTCCCAGCGCCTGCTGCTCGCCCTGATCGAGACGCAGGGCCTCGTCCGCGACGAGGCGTACCGCACCGCGCAGGAGCTCGCCCAGCGCGCCTGGGACACCCGGACCCCGCTGAAGGACCTCGCCGCCGCCGACGAGCGGTGCGCGGGCCTCGACCTCGACCTCGTCTTCGACCCGAGCTTCCACACGCGCTACGCCGACGAGATCGTCGGCCGTTTGGCGACCGCAGGGCTGTAGGTCCCGCCGCCGGCTCAGCCCGCCGCCCGCAGGCGCCCGGCCAGGACCTCCGCGATCCCCGCGAGGTCGTCCGCCCGGTGGTCCGGCGCGGCGCCCATCGGGCCGAGGACGGTCTCGCCGCGGGCGACCCACGCGGTGCCGAGGCCGGCGTCCGCGGCGCCGTCGACGTCGAACGCGTGCGCGGCGACCAGGACCGCCTCGTCCGGGGCGATCCCGAGCCGGTCGACGGCGTAGCGGTAGACCCGGGGATCGGGCTTGAACGCCCGGACCTCCTCGACGCCGAGGATCGCGTCGAAGCGGTCGGCGAGCCCGGCGGCCTCCAGCGTCGCCCGGCCGGCCACGGAGCCGCTGTTGGTCAGCGCGGCGATCCTCCACCCCGCGTCGCGCAGCACGTCGAGGGCGTCCGAGGCGTCGGGCCACGGCGGCAGGTGCGACGCGCGCTCGACCGCCGCCTCGACGCCCGCCGGGTCCAGCCCGTGGCGCCCGGCCGTGGTCTCCAGCGCGCCGCGCACGTGCTCGGACAGCGGGCGGAACCGGCCGAGGATCGTGTCGATCATCGCCGTCCCGATCGCGTCCCGGAGGATCCCCGGGCCGAGGTCGGGCCGGCCCCACGGCTCGCCGAGCGCCGACGGATCGGTCAGCGTGCCGTTGACGTCGAAGACGATGAACACGGTCCGACGCTACCCCGCTCCGGGTGACGGCACCCGGCCCGCCCCGGACCGCGGGCCCGGAGCGGTCGCGGGGGCGCTCACGCCCCGTCCGACAGCCCCGGATCGATCAGCGCCTGCCGCGACTCCGGGTCGATCCGCTTGCGCAGGTGCGCGGGGGAGACGTCGAGGACGAGCTCCACCGTGGGGCGGACCCGGCCCTCGATCAGGTGCCCGCCGTGCGCCGTGCCGTCGCCCTTGCCGAGGACGACGTGGGCGTGGACGACGGGCTCGTCGTCCTGCAGCGCGACGTCGCCCTGCAGCGACAGCACCTCGACCTGCTCGTCGATCGGGATCCGGCGGTAGTCCTTCGCCTCCCAGTCCAGCCAGCCGACGACCGCGGACGAGAACGCGCCGACGGCCGTGAACCGGGCGGCCGTGATGCCCGCACCACGCACGTGCTCGGTCATCGCGGCGACGAGCTCGTCGCCGGTCTCGAACACGAGGAGGACGCTCGAGCCGTCGGGGGTCAGGGGCGTCGCGCGCATGGCGGGACGGTGCCCGTCGGTCCCGATGGCGAAACCGGGCCCGCCCGACGGTGCGGCGTCGGTCGCGTGGGCCGGCGGTCGGGCCGTCACGACGACGCGCGCAGCCCGATCGCGTCGGCCTGCCGGCGACCACCCCACGACGACGGGGGCCACGGCCCTCCCGGCCGCGACCCCCGCGTGTCCCGTGGCGCGCGCGTGCCGCCGCGACGCGCCGGCCGGCGGGGCCGCGGTCCTCCGGCCACGGCCCGCCCCGCGCGGACCGTGGCCGGGCGGCGACCGCACACCGGCCCGGGGCGCTCCGACCGGAGAGGTCGGACCGCTCCGGACCGGGCACGGCGTCGACCGCCGGGCCCGGATCCGCGCCCCGGTCAGCGGACCAGGTGCTCCTCCCGGTGCGCGGCGGGCGACGACACCTCGAGGGCGTGGACGACCCGCTCGGTGCGGAGCTCGTGGATCACGAGGCCGAGGGCGCCGAGGGCGGCGTAGGCGATGCCGACCACGAGGGTGACGTCGAGGAGCGTCCCGGCGCTCCAGGCGAAGCTCGCGACGACGGCGAAGACGCCCAGCACGGCGGTGAGGGCGTCGACGCCGCGGTGGGCCTCGCCCCGCGCGGTGTCGTACGCCCCGTAGGCGCCGGCGAGGGCGGTGAGCACGCCCACGGCGAACAGCCACCACTGGGCGGCCCCGGAGCCGACGCCCTGGCTGACGACGGCCAGGAAGGACCCGAGGGTGAAGACGCTGAGATCGGACGCGAAGCGACGGATCATGGGACGACCTTTCGTATTGACGTTGATCGATGTCCTTGGTCCAAGGTAGCGCTGGTATCGAATGTTGTCAATATCGAGCGGGCTCGATACCGTGGCGCCCGTGGCGTTGCCGTTCCTCCATCGCGCGGGCCCCCTGACCGACGCGCCGCTCGCCGACGAGGACGCCGTCGAGCTCGCGCGGCTGCTGCACGCGCTCGCCAACGAGCAGCGGCTGAAGATCGTCAGCCTGCTCCTGCATCACCCGCAGCGGGCGATGAACGGGGGCGAGATCCAGGCGGCGCTCGGGCTCAGCCAGCCGACGACGAGCCACCACCTGGCGCGCCTGGCGAAGGCCGGGCTGCTCGAGCGCGAGCGCGACGGCAGCTTCGTCCGCTTCCGCGTCGCGTCGGTCGCGTTCGAGCGGCTGCGCGGCGTGTTCGCCGAGGGCTGACGGCGAGGCCCCGCTGCCGGACGCCGCGCGAGCGCATCGAGGACGACGGAGGCGGGTCACCCCGCGCGGCCCGTCGAGGTTCACCACCGGGCCACCTCCGCGGGGAGCCGCCCCCGTAGCGTCTCCGGGATGGAGGGGGAGCCGGCGTCGCGACGCCCCACGTTGGTGGTCGGGCTCCTCGCCGTGGCGCTGACCGCGATCCTCGTCGTCCTCGCCCTGCAGGTCCCGGAGCTCCACGACGCGCTCCGTCACGTCCTCGACGGCGACACCGGCGCGCTCCGGACCCAGCTGCGCGACCTCGGTGTCTGGGGCGCGCTGGTGCTCGTCGTCCTCGTCCTGCTGCACACCGTGATCCCGTACCCGGCCGAGCTCGCCCTCGCGGTCGCGGGGTACGTCTACGGGTTCTGGATCGGCGTGCCGCTGATGCTCGTCTCGTGGCTCCTGACCGGCCTCCTGGGCTACGCGCTCGGCCGGTCGATCGGCGCGCCGGCGGCCCGCCGGCTGCTGGGAGCCACGCGGGTCGACCGGATGGCCGCGATGCTCGAGAACGCCGGGGCCTACCCGCTGCTGGCGTCGCGGCTGGTGCCGATCGTGCCGTTCACGCTGGCGAGCGTCGTGCCCGGCGCCCTGCGGGTCCCCCTGCGGCGCTTCGCGTGGACCACGGTCGTCGGCTACGTGCCGATGACGTGCGTCGTCGTCCTTCTCGGCGGCAGGCTGGAGCACCTCTCGCTCGGCGACCCGCTCCTGTGGCTGGCGGTGGCCGCGGTGATCGGGCTGCTGGTCGTCGCGCGGCCGGTCCTGCGACGCGTCGAGCGCCGCGCGGTCCGATCCTCGTAGGCTCCGGCCCGATGGCCGACGATCCGCTCCTTCCGCTCGCTCCCCGTCAGCTCCGGGTACTCGGGGCGGCGATCGGCTCGTCCGTCGCCGCGTACCGCCCGAAGGCCGGCTCCGACCGCCTGCCGCGCGTCCCCGAGCAGGTGCTCGTGGCGCTCGTCGGCGAGCTGCGGGCCGAGCTCGACCCCCAGCGCTCGTCGCCGGGGCGCGTCCACGCCCACGCCCGCGTGGCGACCCGGGCGGCGGTGCCCGGGGCGTTCGGTGCCCCGGGCCTGATCCCGACCGAGGTCGTGGGGCTCGTCGAGCAGGCCCGCGCCGGGGTGGCGGCGGCGGTCGACCGCGCACCGCACCGCTCCGACGCCGCGATCGCCGGCGATCTGCTGATCGCCTGGGGGCTCCTGGACGACGCCGCCCAGGCGGACGCGATCGCCGACGGCAGCAGCGAGCGGTCGCTGCTGGACGCCCTCGTCGTGCGGGGCGGCCAGCTGCTCCGCGACGCCGTGCCGGAGCGGTGGACGCCGTGGTCGACCCTCCGGCTGCTCTGGCGGATGCGGCAGCTGCCGGGGCTCCGTCAGCGGTTCTCGGCCAAGGGCCTCCGGTCGCGCGGGCTGCGGGCGATCCCGGTCCTCGGCGCCGTGCCGTCGGCGGTCGGCTCGTGGCGCGAGATGACCGCGTTCCAGCACCGGCTCTCGACGCACCACCGAGCGATCGGCCTCTGAGGGCGACCGGGGGCTGCGGCGCCCGCCCCGCCCCGGTCGGCGGCGGGGCTCAGCGCCCGTACTTGGAGCGGACGGGCGCCCCGACGGCCCAGGTGCTGCCGTCGAGCCGGTTGCGCGCCGAGTACCAGACCGGCTTGGGCTTGCCGTAGTAGGTCAGGAGGCCCTTGCGGTGGATGCCGTCCTTCTTGGCGAACTTCGACGGCGTGCCGCCCGTCCAGCCCGGCTTGATCCCGAACTCGCGGACGGTCCAGTAGAGCGCCCCCGACAGGTCCTTGCGCGAGTCGATGACGTTCATGATCCGGTTGAAGTACACGTTCTGGAACTGCAGCGTGCCCTTCTTCGTCCTCGCGCCGTTGCGGACGCCCTCGGCCCCCATCTCGGTGATGGCCATCGCGGCGGCGGGGTACTGCTTGCGGATCCGCGTCAGGAACGGCGCGAAGTCCTTGAAGCGTCCGGTGGAGTGCCCGGGGCGCCCGTCGTACCAGCCGAAGTACGTGTTCAGGCCGAGCACCGGGAACGCCCCGTACGCCTGCTGCGCCGGGTAGCCCGGGTAGTTGACGAGGTCGATCGCCGCGGGCACGGTCGGGTCGAGGGCCTGCGTGTCCGACCGGGCCTTCGCGAGGTAGTCGACGGCGCCCTGGTGCTTGTCGATGACCGGGGAGAGCTCGTTGGCGACGGAGTGCACGATCACCGACGGGTGGTTCCGGCTGGCGATCACCGCGCGCTGGTTCGACCGCAGGGCGCGCTCGCGCAGGCCCGGGTCGTCGAGGCGGGTGGTGCTCTGGTAGATCGGCGCCTGCGACCAGACCATGATGCCGGCGCGGTCCAGCGCCGAGAGGAGGCGCTCGTCCAGCGTGTAGTGGGCGCGCGTGACGTTGGCCTTGACGTCCTCGAGGTCCTGCACGATGCGCTGGACGTCGGCGTCGCTGAGGCCCGCGCCGCGGCCGGGGAGGTCCTCCTGGATCGACCCGCCGCGGAGTCGCAGCTCGCGCCCGTTGAGCTGGAGTCGCGACCCGACCGCCGTGACGGAGCGGAAGCCGATGCGGCGCACGATCCGCTGCTCGATCGACGTGCCGGAGACGAGCTCGATCGTCGCGGTGTAGAGCACCGGCGAGGACGGCGACCAGAGCCGCGCGCGGGGCGCGGGCACGTCGACGGAGACGCTGCGCTGCGCCCCGCCGCCGACCGTGCCGAGGTCGCGGTCGTCGGCCGCCAGCTGCTGGCCCTTGTCGTCGGTGAGCGTGACGCGGGCGCGCAGCGGCAGGGCCGCACCGGTGCGGTTCTGCACGTCGGCGCGGACCCGCACCGAGCGGTCGCAGACGTCCGGGCCCGTGCACGTGGCGGCGCCCTGGACGGCCGGGTCGACCGTGTTCAGGTGCGCGCGCGGGACGAGGGTGACGGGTCGGACGATGCCCGTCCAGTTCCACCAGCCCTCCGACAGCGGGCTGGGCCGGCGGCCGTCGACGCGGACCACCACCGTGACCGTCCTGCCCGCGCTGTCCTGCGGCAGCTCGACCTCGAACGGCGAGTACGGGTCGTCGTTCTGCACGAGCTCGCGGCCGTCGAGGTAGACCGACGCGATGCGGCGGACGCCCTCGAAGCGCAGCGCCCAGGTCGATCCCGCGTCGGCGGCGGGGACCTGGAGCTGCCGCTTGTACCACCAGACCGAGCCCGCGTAGCTGGCGGGGGTCGGCTGCGGCTGCGTGACGTCGGGGATCGCGACGGCCGTCCACCCGGCGCCGGCACCGCTGGGTCGCGCGGCGGCGACCCCGTCGTCGGCGGGGTCCTGCACGCGGCTCCACCCCGACGCCAGCGACTGCGCGTCGGGCGGGACGCGGCCACCCGCCGGCCCGGTGACCGGGGCCAGCAGGTCGCCGAGCGGGTTGCCCGTCGACCCGGCGGCGCCGTTCGCCGATCCGGCCCGCAGCGCGAGCAGCGCCAGCAGCACCAGGACCCCGAACGTGGCGGTCGCGATGAGGAGTCGGCGCGCGGCGGGAACGCGCCGCATCGGTGGGCCTGATGAAGGGACGATGCCCACGATCATGCCGGATGCGGCACCCGCGCGACGCCGATCGTCCGTCCCGGGGCCCGGAGGGCCGCGCGGACGGACCCGCGCAGCGGCTCCGGCCCCGCGGGAGGGTGGGGCCGACCGGCCTACTGCGCCGGCGGGACCTTCGTCGCGGGGTCGCCGTCGACCGCGGCGACGAGCTGCGGCACGACCTGCTTCAACAGGTACGGCCGGCTCAGCGGGCTGTTGTAGCCCAGGGCGCCGGCGAACGCGTCGGTGGCCTTCACGTTGATGACGCGGCCCTCCTTCACGGCCTTCAGCCGCTGGTAGAGCGGGTCGTCGAGGATGCCCTTCTCGTCGTCCGAGATCAGCACGAGGACGTCCTGGTCGAGGACGTCGAGCCGCTCGCGACTGATGTTGTCCTCCTGGTAGTCCTTGCCGTTGACCTTCGGCGTGACGAAGCCGAGGTCGGTGAAGAACTGCTGGCGCAGGTCGTCGTCTCCGAGGTTGAAGAGCGTGCCGCCGGACTCGAACGCCACGGTCAGCTTCCTGCCCGCGAACTCCGGGTGGGCCTTCTTCGCGTCGTCGAACTGCCGGTCGACGTCCGCGACGACCTCCTTCGCCCTCGTCTCGCGCCCGAGCGCCTTCCCCGTGTCGAGCAGCTGGCGGTCCCACGGGACGGCACCCTCGCCGAAGTCCTTCGTCTGCGCGATCGTCGGGGCGATCCCGCTGAGCTTGCCGTACATGCCCTTGTCGATGAACGAGTAGATCCCGAGGATCACGTCGGGCCGGGCCGCGGCGAGCTTCTCGATGTCGATGTCCGTCGAGCCGATGTACTGCGGCGTCGGGTCGCTGTCCGCTCCGGGCGCCCACGGACGGGTCTTGAACGGGAAGTCGCCGATGAACTCGCGGACGGCGACCGGCTTGACGCCGAGGGCCAGCGCGAAGTCCTGCTCGTTGAAGCCGGCCGTCGCGACGCGCTCCGGGGCGGCCTTCACGGTCGTCGTGCCGAACGTGTGGGTGATCGTCACCGGGAAGGGGCCCGGCGCGTCGGCGGAGGCCGTCGTCCCGGCGGTGGTCCCGGCGCCGCCGGCGGTCGTCGAGGCGTCGTCGTCGGAGCCGCAGGCCGCGAGGGTGAGCGCGGACAGCACGGCCGCGACTGCGTGGGAAAAGCGCATCAGGTGACCCTAACAGTGACGCGCTCCGGGTGGCGCGTCGCCGCTCGTCGGGCGCTCGGTCGCCGAGCCGGACCCCGGCGCGGACCGGCCGCGCACGGAGGTCGCGACGGCGGGGCGCCGGGCCATCGGCAGCGGGTGTCCAGGCCGCACGACCGGACCCGACCCCGTTCCTGCCGGGGCGGGGCGGGCCGGATGCGACACTCGCCCCACGGGCCGGCGCTCCGCCGGCCACCCACCCAGACGGAGGACCCCATGGCTGACGACCGGACCGTGAAGAACGCGCAGCGCCTGAAGGAGCTGCACGGCGGCGGAGGGACGCTGGTCCTGCCGACCGTGTGGGACGTCTGGTCGGCGAAGGTCGCCGTCGACGCCGGCTTCGACGCGCTCACGATCGGCAGCCACCCGCTGGCCGACTCGCGCGGCGCGAAGGACAACGAGGGTCAGACGCTCGACGAGGTCCTGACGGCCGTCCGGCCGATCATCGCGGCCGTCGACGTGCCGATCTCCGTCGACCTCGAGGCCGGCTACGGCGCCGACCCGAAGGACCTGATCGCCGGGCTGATCGACGTCGGCGGCGCGGGCCTGAACCTCGAGGACACCGTGCACTCCGAGGGCGGGCGCGTCCGCACGACGGAGGAGCACGCCGCGTACATCGGCGGCCTGCGGGCGGCGGCGGACGACGCCGGCGTGCCGATCGTCGTCAACGGCCGCACGGACCTCTTCGCGCACGCCGAGGACCCCAAGTCGGTGCTGGACGAGGCGATCGAGCGGCTGAAGGCCCTCGTGGCCGCGGGGGCCGACACGGTCTACCCCGTGAAGATCCACGACGACGACGAGCTGATCTCCGCCGTCGTGCAGGCCATCGACGTGCCGGTGAACATCACGGCGTTCCCCGGGAAGTCCTCGCTGGAGCACCTGAAGGGGCTCGGCGTCGGCCGCGTCTCGTACGGCCCGCTGCTCCAGCTCGCGCTCACCGAGCACACGCAGGAGCTGCTGGCGCGCTGGAAGTAGGGGTGCGGGGCCCGCCCCGAGCGCCTCGGGTGGGGAGCGCGCCGGACCTCGGCGGGCTCGTGGCACCCGCCGGCGGAGTCAGTGCCAGTGGCCCTCGGCGGACGGCCCGACGTCGGTCTCGTCGTCCGCGCCGACGGCCGCCGCGTCCTGGGCGATCGGGTTCGGCGGCAGGTCGATCTCGACGCCGAGGATCGTGCCGACGCGGCCCGCCAGCAGGTGCGCGCGCTGGGGGTCGCCGTCGATCACGGGCTCGGTGACGATCTCCGGCCCGAGACCCTCGCCGTCGAGGAACTGGTCGAACGAGAAGTCGACCTGCTCGCCGGAGGGGAGGACGTTCCAGGCGTGGCCGTCGGGGGTGCGCTCGCCGTCGCGGTCGAGCACGGTGGCGATCACGATGTCGCCGCCGTAGAGGGCCCGGATGACGAGGGCCGAGACGGCGCACTGGCCGAGCGCGGGGTTCTCGGGCGACCAGCTGTGCGGATCGTCGGAGGTCTCCATCGACCAGGACGCGCGGAGCGCCTGCTCGACGTCGGCGAGGGCCGGGAGCGCGTTCGTGGGGGAGGGAGCCATAACGGCATGGTCACACGGACGACGGGTACGGCGTGTGCGCACGGCACACGGGGGCGACGGCCGGGCCCCGCCCTCCGACCCAGGTCGTAGCCTGGGGGCGACCCGGTCGGCGCCCCTGCGCCGCCCGGCCGGCGCGGGGCGACCCTCCCGGAGCACGCACCACCCACCGAGGAGCAGCCGTGGACCTGACCTTCACCCCCGAGCAGCTGGCCTTCCGGGACGAGCTGCGGGCCTGGCTGGCCGAGCACGGACCGGCCGGGTCGCTGGGCGAGGAGCCGGACGACGAGGACGAGTCCTGGGAGTGGCGCCGCGAGTGGCAGCGCACGCTCTCCGAGGGCGGCTGGGCCGGCGTCCACTGGCCGAAGGAGGTCGGCGGTCGCGGTGCGTCCCTGACCGAGACGGCGATCTTCTTCGAGGAGCTCGGGCGCTCCGGCTCGCCGCTGCCCGCCGACGTCCTCGGGATCCTGCTCGCGGGCCCGACGCTGATGTCGTGGGGCGACGACGCGCAGCAGGAGCGCCTGCTGCCGACGATCCTCTCCGCCGACGAGACCTGGTGCCAGGGGTTCTCCGAGCCCGACGCCGGCTCGGACTTCGCCGCCGTCAAGACGCGCGCGGTGAAGGCGGACCCGGACGACCCGGACTCCGACTGGCTGATCACCGGCCAGAAGGTGTGGACCTCCGGGGCGCAGTACGCGAAGTGGTGCATGCTCGTCGCGCGGACGGGTGACGGTCGCGGAGGTCAGGAGCCCGGTGCCAAGAAGCACCAGGGCCTCACGTACTTCGTGCTCGACATGGAGCAGGAGGAGGTCGACGTCCGGCCGCTCGTGCAGATCACCGGCTCGCCGGAGTTCAACGAGCTGTTCCTCACCGACGCGCGGGTGCCGCAGTCGATGGTCGTCGGCGGGGTCGGCAACGGCTGGAAGGTCGCGCTGACCACCCTCATGAACGAGCGCGCCGGTCTGGCGTTCTTCCTCCAGGTCCGGCTGCGGCAGGCGCTCGACCGCCTCGTCGCGGTCGCGCAGGAGAACGGGAGCTCGGAGGACCCGGTCATCAGCGACCGGCTCGCCGACCTGCACCTGCGCACCGAGGCGCTGCGGCTGATGGCCTGGAAGGGCCTGACGGCGATCGAGCAGTACGGCCAGCCGGGCCCCGAGGGCTCGCTGACGAAGTGGCTGTGGAGCGAGACGAACCAGCTGCTCGTGCAGCTCGCGGTCGACGTCGTCGGCGCGGAGGCGCTGACCGCCGACTCCCGGTGGGGCTACGAGCTGCTGCGTGCGCGCGGCAACTCGATCGAGGGCGGCACCACCGAGATCCAGAAGACCATCATCGCCGAGCGCGTGCTCGGCCTTCCCCGCGCGAGCTAGGAGCCGGACATGCGATTCGACCTCTCCGAGGACCAGCAGGAGATCCAGCGCGCGGCCCGCGACCTGCTCGGCGGCCGGGCGACGTTCGCGCAGCTGCGGACCGTCGTGGCAGAGAAGGACGCCGAGCCCACCGGCATGCCGGACCTCTCCCGCACGCCGGGCGAGGACGCCGCGCTGACCGCCGAGCTCGCGGAGCTCGGCTGGACCGGGATCGCGATCCCGGAGGAGCACGGCGGCCAGGGGCTCGGGCTCGTCGAGCTCTGCGCGATCACCGAGGAGCTCGGGTACGCCGTCGCGGCCGTCCCGTACCTCGGCACGGTCACGGCAGCGCTCGTCGTCCAGCACGAGGGCACCGAGGACCAGCGCGGCGACTGGCTCCCGCACCTCGCGTCCGGGCAGCTGCGCGGCGCGACGACCTACACCGGCGACCGCGTCCCCGTGCCCGGCGCGACCGACGCGGCGCTGCTGCTCGTCGGCGACCCGCACGGTGGCCCGGCGGCGCTCTACGCCCCGGGTGCCGGCATCGCGGAGGACGCCGAGGCCGTCGACCCGACGCGCGGCCACGGCCGCATCCCGATCCCGGAGCTCGACCCGGAGGAGGAGCTCAACCCGCGCGGCGAGTGGCTCGGCGGCACGCCGACGCCGTCGGGTGCGGGCTTCGACCGCGCGGCGGTCGTCGTGGCCGCCGAGCTCGTCGGCGTGGTCCAGCGCGCGCTCGACATGACGGTCGCGTACGTGAAGGAGCGCAGGCAGTTCGGCGTGCCGGTCGGCTCGTTCCAGGCCGTGCAGCACGGCGCGGCGCAGATGCTCCGCGACGTCGCGATGGCCCGCGTCCTGACGTACAACGCCGCGTGGACCGCCGACGCGCTGTCCGCCGCGGAGGACGAGGGCGAACGTGCCCGCCTGGCGGCCGAGCTGCCGGTCGCCGCGGCGATGGCGAAGGCCGCGGCCTCCGACGCCGGGCGCACGGTGACGGCCGCCGCGGTCCAGCTCCACGGCGGCATCGGCTTCACGTGGGAGGCGGACGTCCACTGGCTGCTCAAGCGCGCGCAGGTCGACGCGGCGCTGCTCGGCGGTGCCGGGCACCACCGCCGACGGATCGCGACCCGCACGTCGTCGGTCCCGGTCCCCGAGCCGACGGCGGACGAGCCGGCGACCGACTGACGGTCCGGTCCGCCCGCACCCGGGGCCGGGAGCGCCGGACCGCGGGTGGTGCCGGTCCGTCCCGGGGCCGGATCCGGCGGTCAGCCGCGTGCCGCGAGCACGGCCGTCCCGTCCGCGCCCGCGTGCTCACCGCCGGTCGCGCGGTCGAGGACCTCGTGCGCGTCGTCGCCCGGGTGGGCGACCAGGGTCTCGATCGACGCCGTGAGGTCGTGGCGCCGGCGGAGGCGGGCGTGCCATCCGGCCGACAGCGGCAGCGCGGCGCGGCGGACGGCATCGTCCTCGACGCCGGGGAGGAGCACGACGAACCGGTCGGCGCCGTGGCGGCCCGTGACGGCGTCCTCGGCGACCAGCTGCTCGACGAGGTGCGCGGTCTCCTGCAGCACGTCGCCGTCGCGGTCGCCCGTGAGGTGGATCGGCCGCGACGGGTCGGTGGCGTGGACGTGGAGCGAGATCAGGCCGACCGGGCCGTCGACGAGCAGCTCCTCGAGGCGGTGGGCCAGCAGGCGGCGGTTCGCGAGTCCCGTCAGGCCGTCGCGGTCCGCGCGGTGGTGCTGCGCGCGCTCGGCCTCGCGACGGCGCGTCACGTCGGTGTGGACGACGACCGCGCCGACGCCGTCGACGCCGATCGTCGACGCGCGGAGGTGGAACCAGCGGACCGCGCGGCCCCGTCCGCGTGAGTACTCGACCTCGAAGGTGTCGCGCTCGCCCGACAGGACCGAGCGCACGCCCGCGGCGATGGCGCGGGACTGGGCGTCGCCCGAGGCGGCGCTGGACAGCGGGTCCTGGTCGTGGCGGCCGCGGTCCGCGTCGTCCGCGTCCGCCTGCTCCGACGCCCGGCGCGCACGGTTGACGTGCAGCACGCGTCCGCCGGGCCCGAGCAGGGTGACCTGCTCGCCCATCGCGTCGACGGCGGTGCGGAGGGCCTCGAGGCTCGAGGCGTCGGTGGGGAGCGTGGGTGCGGACATGGGACGTGGGTGCTGCGGTGCGGGACGCCGGGGCGACCTCGTCGTCCGGTGGAGCACCACCGGGCGTCCATACCCCGGAGCCGGAGCTCGCATGCGGGGCGACGGACGCGCATCGGGGTTCCTGGCCGATGCGCGGTGGGTCCAGCCTAGCGTCCGCGCGGATCGGCGTCGACGGGTCCCCACGGACGTCGGGTGATCATCCGGATCGGGTTGCGATCGTGCGGCTTGGCCGGGGCGGCCCGGCGCACCGGCGGCCGTCCGGTCGACCACCGCGCCGGCGGTCCGGCCGGCCGGCGCGTCAGGCCTCGGGGCCCGGCGCGATCTCGCTCGCCAGCCACCGCCACAGCTGCCGCGCGGGCTCGGCGCCGGCGCCCGGGACGTTCGTGCGCGGGCGGCGACGGACCGCGCGCAGCTCGCGCCGCAGGTCGGCGCCGCGGACGCTGCGGATGACGAGCGACCCCGCGTCGACCTCGTGCGCGACCGCGAGGGGGGAGAGGAGGGAGAAGCCGCCCCCGCCGGCGACCGAGCGCTTGACGGTCTCGAGGCTCTGGGCCTCCAGCGCGGGCTCGAGGCGGACGCCGGCCTTGGCGAGCGCGTCCTCGGCGACCGTGCGCGTCCCGGACGCGGGCTCGCGCGTGATCCACGGCTCGCCGACGAGCTCCCGGACCGCGATCGTGCGGCGCGCCGCCCAGCGGTGGTCGGCGGCGACGACCGCGACGAGCTCGTCGCGGCCGAGGACGAGCGTCTCGAGGCCCGTGGCCTCCCCGCCGTGCTCGACGAAGCCCAGGTCGGCGTCGCCCTCGCGGACGGCCTCGAGGACCGCGGGGGAGTTGCTGATCCGCATCGTCGGGTGGAACGACGCGCCGGTGCGTCGGTGGGCGGCCAGCCAGTCCGGGAGCAGGTACTCGCCGACCGTGTGGCTCGCCGTGATCCGCAGCGTCTCGTGCCGCGCCGACCGCTCCGCGCGCAGCAGCTCGGTCGCGCGACGCAGGGTCTCGAGCGCCCGGCGGGCCTCCGGGTAGAGCGACCCGCCCGGCGCGGTCGGCCGCACGCCGTAGCGGCCCCGCTCGAGCAGCACCGTGCCGAGCTGCGCCTCGAGCCGCGCGATCCGCTTCGTGACGGCCGACTGCGTCAGGTCCAGCGCGTCGGCGGCGCCGCCCATGGTGCCCGCCTCGATCGCCGCGACGAACGCTTCGAGGTCGTGCGTCGAGGGCAGGATCGGACGCTGCATCACCCGCAGTGTATGCCTGCTGGGAATGGGTGTCGCGGGTGGGTGGACGGCTGCACGGGGGGGTCGTCAGGCCCCGGCGGCGACGCCCTCGCCGAGTCCGCCGACCGCCCGGTACGCCGACGCGGCGTCGCCGAGCGCGGTGACCATCGCCGCGTCGACGGCCGAGCCCGCCCGGGTCTCCAGCGTCATCGCGACGATCCGGCGCACGATGTGGGCGTCGAGCGGCCGGACGACGATGTCGGCGCGACGGCCCGTCAGCGCGAGCTCCGGGATCATCGCTGCCGCGAGGCCCGCGGCGACGAGGCCGAGCGCCGCGCCGTAGTCGTCGACGTCGTAGGAGCGCTCGGGCGTGAACCCCTCCTGCTCGCACGCGTAGAGGACGACCTCGCAGTCCGGGCACGTCGTCGGGGTCCCGATGATCAGCTGCTCGCCGGCCAGCGCGGAGACGGGGACCTCGTCGAGGTCCGCGAGCGGGTGGTCCGGCGGCAGCGCGATGAGGAACGGGTCGTCGATCAGCGGCTCCGCGCGGACGCCGGGCGGTGGGGTGCGCGCGAGGCCCATGCTCGAGACGGCGACGTCGAGCAGGCCCTGCGTCAGGAGCTCCTGGGCGGGGCCGGGCTCGACGAGCGAGAAGTCGACCTGGACGTCCGGGTGCCGGTCGCCGAACGTGCGCAGCGCCGACGGGACGAACGACGCGATCGTGCTCGGGAACGCGGACACGCGCACCCGGCCGCCGCGCAGGCTCGCGATCGCCTCCATCTCCGCCTGCGCGGCGTCGACGCGCGAGAGGATGTCCTCGGCGTGGCGCAGGAGGGCCTCGCCGGACGCGGTCAGGCGGGCACCGCGCGGCGTGCGCTCGACGAGGGCCTGGCCGGCCTGGCGCTCGAGCATCGCGAGCTGCCGCGAGACGGCCGGCTGGGTGTAGTCCAGGGCGTCCGCCGCCGCGGAGATCGACCCGCGGCGGGCGACCTCCCGCAGGACCCGGAGGTGCAGGAGCTCCATGCCTCCGAGGGTAGGGCGCCCCGGAGGTGCCGTCCATGCGCATCGGGCATGGGCCCCATGCGGCGCGCGGGGACCCCTCGGGGCGCATGGCCGCCATGCGGAGGTGCGATGGAGAACACGGCCCGGAACGCGCACCGTGGAGGTCACCGGAACCCCGGCCGAAAGGACCACCCCCGTGACCACCCCGACCTCCGCTCCCCTCGACGCCTTCCTCCGCGGCGTCGACCGCCGTGCCGAGCTCCACGCCGGCCTGCTGGCCGGCGGCCGGCGCCGGCCGGACGAGCAGTTCGAGCTCCGGCCCGCCCTCCCCGGCGACACCGCGGTCCTGAACGCGATCGCCCTCCGCGACGGCGTCCCGGTGCCGCCCGGTCCGCTCCTGCTCGCCGAGGCCGCCGGGGTCCCGATCGCGGCGATCGGCCTGGAGAACCGCCGGATGATCGCCGACCCGACGTGGCCCACCGATCGCGCGATCGACGCGCTGCAGGCCGCCGCGGCCGAGCACCCGCGGTGGCCCGGAAGGCTGCGCCGGATGCGGGCCGCGCTGCAGGGCCTGTCCGGGCGCGCCGGCCGGCGCGACGCGCGCGGCGCCGTGGTGCGCTGACGCGACGACCGGCCGCTGGGTGCGAGGCCGGCGCGGGCGGCCGCGGCAGCCCGCGCCTCAGCCGCCGGGCTCCGGTGCGGGTTTCGTCGCGTGCCGGGTGCTCGCGCGCGTCGGCTCGTGCGATGCGGCCTCGCCGCCCGGCACCCGGGACCCCGGCCCCGGGGCGGGGGCGACCGTCGCCGCGACCGCGTCGCCGTGGCCGTGGTCGCCGTGGGCGTGCATGCGCTCCATCAGGAGCGCCTTCTGCGAGAGCCAGTCGATGAACGACAGGGCGACGGCGGAGACGATGAACGCCATGTGGATGATCGTCTGCCACATCATCACGTCGTTGGAGGGCCCACCCGGCTCCCCGGCCTCGATGAACGTCTTCAGCAGGTGGACCGACGAGATGCCGATGATCGACATCGCCAGCTTGACCTTCAGCACGTTCGGGTTGACGTGCGAGAGCCACTCGGGCTGGTCGGGGTGACCCGCCATCCGGATGCGCGACACGAAGGTCTCGTAGCCGCCGATGATCACCATGATCAGGAGGTTGGCGATCATCACGACGTCGACGAGGCCGAGGACGATCAGCATGATCTCCGCCTCGCTCAGGCTGCTGAAGTCGACGACGAGGTGCTTGAGCTCCTTCATGAACTTCGCCACGTAGACGCCCTGCGCGACGATCAGTCCCAGGTACAGCGGGGCCTGGAGCCAGCGGCTGAAGAAGATGGTCCCGCCGATGTACCGGCCGAAGCCGCCGTCGTGCGGGGTGGGGGTCGGGGTGCTCACGGGTCTGGAGGTCGTCCTGTGCGTGGGTCGGGGTACGGCGGGAACCGCGGCCGCGGAGTATCGCCCCGGCGCCTGAAGCGAGCGTCAAGACGCCGAACGGGCGGTATCGTGCCAGATGAGCGGCAAGGTGCCGTGCGTGCCCGCGGGTCGATCCGTCCGGTCCGCGGACGGGTAGCCTGCCCGCCGTGAGCAGCCTCGACGCCCTCCGACTCGTCGCCCGCGGCAAGGTCCGGGACATCTACGACGTCGGGGACGGCCGGCTCCTGCTCGTCGCCTCGGACCGGATCTCCACCTACGACGCGGTCCACCCGAACTCGATCCCCGGGAAAGGCGCGGTCCTGACGGGCGTCTCGGCGTTCTGGTTCGACCAGACCGCCCACATCGTCCCCAACCACGTCGTCAGCTACACCGACGGCGTCCCGGTGGAGGCCCGCGGTCGCGGCGTCGTCGTCCGGAGGCTCACGATGCTGCCGATCGAGGCGGTCGTCCGCGGGCACATCACCGGCTCGGCGTGGACGGACTACCTCGCGACCGGCGTCGTCTCCGGCATCGAGCTGCCCGCCGGGCTGAAGGAGAGCCAGGAGCTCCCCGTGCCGCTCTTCACCCCGTCGACGAAGGCGGACGTCGGGGACGGGCACGACGAGGCGATCGACTTCGCCCGGGCCGCCGAGCTGCTCGCACCGCTGGCGGAGGACGGCGACGGCGACGCCCTGGCCACCCGCGTCCGCGAGGCCGCGGTCGCCCTGTTCCGCCACGCCCACGAGCACGCGCGCTCCCGCGGCGTGATCCTCGCCGACACGAAGTTCGAGTTCGGCCTGGACCCCGAGACCGGGCAGCTCGTCCTCGGCGACGAGGCGCTGACGCCCGACTCCTCCCGCTACTGGCCCGCTGACGGCTTCGAGGTCGGCACGACCCCGCCGTCGTTCGACAAGCAGTACGTCCGCGACTGGGCGACCGCGTCGGGCTGGGACAAGACCCCGCCCGCGCCGGCGATCCCCGACGACGTCGTCGCCGGCACCCGCGAGCGCTACGCCGAGGCGTACGAGCGGATCACCGGCGAGCCGCTGTCCGCCTGGTACGAGCGGACGGGCGCCGGGACGGGCTGAGGCCCGCGGCGCGATCCCGGCGGCGTCACGCGACGGGATCGCCCAGGAGGAAGATCTCCACGGCGACGTCGGGCTCGATGTTGTTCGTGCTCATGAACGCCGAGATCTCCCGGCCGGTGATCTCGGAGACCCGCGCGTTGACCCGCTCGCGCATCGTCGCCTGGTAGGCCGAGCGCACCGCCAGGACCTCGTCCGTGAAGCCCGCCTTGACGAGCTCCTGTTCGCCGACCGACAGGGTGTTCGAAAGGAACACGACGATGGATTCCGGGCTCATCATCACCCGCGTCCCGACGGGGCCGCGGCCGGTGACCTCCCGGAGGCTCGCGACGACGGCGTCGGCGATCTCCTTCCTGATCCGGGTGGTGCCGGCGGCGGGCCGTTTCGGGCTCATCGGGTGCTCTCCCTGGCCCTCCTCGGATGATGCCGGTACGCGCGCGGAGAGCACGAGGAGCGACCGGCCACCCGATGACCGCCGCTGAGGCGGGGACCGGGTCGGAGGATCGTCCCACCTCCGTCCCCCGGCGTCGAGGGGCGGGCACCGGTCCGCCGGACGCCCGGCGTGTCAGCCGCGGGGTAGCATGCCGGACTTCAGCAGAGCGACGATCGTCTCGTCCCGCACAGAGGGCACCCGGTTCTCCCCCGACGGCCGGCGGTCATCGCGCGCGACGTCCGACCTCGGGTCACGGTCATCCCTCGGGCGCCCACGACGAGGCGCGACACCACGGCAGTGCGAGCGAGGACCCGTCGCGACCACTTCCGCGGGGTCGCCCGACGCGACCGGAGGTCCGTCCCGCATGTTCCGCAGTCCTCAGTGCTCCGCCGTCCGACCCGGATTCCCGGGAGGTTCGCCATGACCGGGCCGGGACCGTCGCCGGAGGACGTCCTGGTGCAGGCCCGCTCGGTGCTCGACCGCGTCGTCCTCGTCGCCGAGCGCTGGCGGGCGGGCATGGTCGGGCCCGAGGAGCTCGACGAGATCGCCCGGGCGGCCGGGGACCTCCCGGCCGCGTTCGAGCGCGCCGCCGATGGGTTCGAGGGCGCCGACGAGCTGGAGGTCGTTCTCGCGATCCGCGACGTGGTCGGGGCGGCGCTGTCGGCGGTCGACGGCCTGTTGCGCCAGGTCGACACGTGGCGTCCGCCGACGGGTGGCGGGGCGGACGTCCCGGCGTCGCGGGACCCGGCCCGAGGGCGTCCGCCGGAGCCGTGACCGACGGCGCGCGGCGGCGGTGGTCGGGCCGGACCGCGCGGGGCGTCAGACGTTGACGAGCACCAGCACCGCGAGCAGCGCCGTGATCGGCGCGGCCGCGGTCATCGCCGGCGCGTCCTGCGCCTTGACGTGGACCCAGGTGGCGATCGCCATCGCGACGATCATCCCGAGCGCCGCCACGATCGCCGCGCCGTCGTTCGCGAGGCCGACGAGGGCCAGGACCGCGAGGACGACCTCGATCGCGCCGATCGGCTCGCGCAGGGTCGCGTCGATCGGCCAGCGATCGAAGTTGTCGCGGGTGAACTGGACGCCCGCGATCTTCGCCGCGCCGGCGGCGCCGAAGATCACGGCCAGGAGCACCAGGAGCACGGTCATACGACGACTCTACCCCCGGGATCCGGCGTCTTCACGGCGCGGGGAGCCGCGGAACGGTGGTGCTGCCCGACGTCGCCGGCCCGCGGAACCTGCCTCGTCACCGCCGCCCGGCCGCACCGTCGTATGGTCGATCCATGGAATTCCGCAGCCTCGGTCGCACCGGCATGCAGGTCAGCCCCCTCTGTCTGGGGGCCATGATGTTCGGGGCGTGGGGGGAGCCCGACCACGACACGTCGATCGGGATCATCCACCGCGCCCTCGACGCCGGCATCAACTTCATCGACACGGCCGACGTCTACTCGCAGGGCGAGTCGGAGATCATCGTCGGCAAGGCCCTCGCCCAGGGGCGCCGGGACGACGTGATCCTGGCGACGAAGTTCCACGGTCCGATGGACGTGCCGATGGGCGCGCCGGGCGGCGACCCGAACAAGAAGGGCAACTCGCGCCGCTGGGTCGTCCAGGAGGTCGAGAACTCCCTCCGCCGCCTCGGCACGGACTGGATCGACCTCTACCAGGTGCACCGCCACGACCACTGGACGGACCACGAGGAGACGCTGTCGGCGCTGACCGACCTGCGGACCCAGGGCAAGATCCGGGCGTTCGGCTGCTCGACGTACCCCGCGCACGAGGTCGTCGAGGCCCACTGGGTCTCCGAACGCCGCGGCCTCGCCCGGTACGCCACCGAGCAGCCGCCGTACTCGATCCTCGTCCGCGGCATCGAGGCGGACCTCCTGCCCGTCGCCGAGCGGCACGGCATGGGCGTGATCCCGTGGAGTCCGCTCGCGGGCGGCTGGCTGACGGGTCGCTACCGCAAGGGCCAGGAGGCGCCGAAGAGCGCCCGCGCCGAGCGGATGCCCGGGCGCTACGACCTCTCGAAGCCCGGCAACCAGGCGAAGCTCGACGCCGCCGACGCCCTGGCCGTCCTCGCCGAGGAGGCCGGCATCACCCTCGTCCACCTCGCCCTCGCGTTCGTCCTCCAGCACCCGGCGGTGACCTCGCCGATCGTCGGTCCGCGCACGATGGACCAGCTCGAGACCCAGCTCGGTGCCGTCGACGTCACCCTCACGAAGGACGTCCTCGACCGCATCGACGAGATCGTCCCGCCCGGCGTGACCCTCTCCGCCGAGGACCGGGGCTACGTGGCGCCGGCCCTGGCGGACCCGTTCCTGCGGCGGGCGCGCACGGCCTGAGGGCGCGGCGCGGCGCGGCGGCAGTCGGGGTGGGGGATCGGAGGTCGATCCTGGTCGGAGAGCGACCATCCGCGACCACCCGCCGCGACGTGTCGGGACACAGGGTCGATCCTGGTCGGACACCGACCGTTCCTGACCGCCCGCCGCGCGCTGCACCACGGACGCCGCCGGCGCGATGGGGATCGTCCGGCGAGCCGAGTCGGACGACCCGTCCGTCAGAACGACCGCGCGTCGTTCGGGAACGCCGCGGCGACGTCGACGGCGCTTCCGCGGGCGACGGCGCGGCCGAGGCTCCGCGCGCCCGGTGGGACGAGGTACAGGCGCTCCTCGTCGCCGTCGCCACCCTCGCGGACGGCGACCCGGCCGTCGGCGAGGACACCCAGGACGGCGAGGCTCCGCCCGTCGAGGCCGGTCAGCGAGACCCCGAGCTGTCTCGTCGACCCGTCGGCGGCGAGCGTGGCGAGGTCGAGACGCGTCACGTCGCCGGCGGCCAGCCGGTAGCGGGCGCCGAACGCGACGGCGTCCGGGGCGCCGCCGAAGGGCAGGAAGGGAACCGTCCGCCCGCCCGCGATCGGGCCCGCGGAGAGGGTGTGGACGGTCCCGTCCGGACGGAGGATGCGCGTGCGGACGCGGGAGAACCCGGGTGCGTCGTCGTCGATGTCGCGGACGTCGAGGACACCCCACACCAGTCCGGAGGAGGTCCACGTCGGCGGGGTCGGGAGCGACGTCCTCCGACCGCTGACGCGCGTGCGCTCCAGGATCCGTCCGCGCCCGTCCGGGCCGCGCACGACGAGGTCGCCGGCCGAGACCCCGTCGGTCCTCCGCGCCGTGCGGACGTACGCGACCGACGCGCCGTCCGGTGAGATCGTCGCCCCGTACTCGGAGATGAGGTCGCGGCCGACGGTGGTGCAGCGGACGACGGGCTCGACGGTGCAGCGGGCGAGAGCACCCTCGACGATCAGCACGGTCCTGCCGTCCGCCGACCACCGGGCCTCCGCGTCCCCGTAGGCGTCGTCGGCGGGGATCCGCACCGGTCGCCCGCCGGTCGTGATGGGCACGAGCGAGGCGTCCTGGTCGCCGATCACCACGAGGTGACTGCCGTCGCGGCTGAGCGCGGGGCGACCGCCGGACCGCGTGCCCGAGCTCGGAGCCGACCGCAACCAGGCGACCGTGCGGGCGGGGACGCCGGGCGCGGCCACGCGGACGCGGGAGCCCTCGGTCCACGCGAACGACGCCGGCGGACCGGCGGCGATGGTGCGCGGCAGGAGATCGGACGTTCGAGCGACGTCGGTCGGCGCGGTCGTCTCCGGTGCAGTGCTCGCGGCGGTCGCGGTGCTCACGCAGGGAGCCGCGGCGGCGAGCCCCACCATCGAGGCGACGACCGGGAGGCCGCGGGAGAAGGAACGGAGGGTCACACGCACGACCTCAGTATCCCCGGGCGTCGTTCGGGAAGGCCACCGCGACGTCGGCCGCGGCGCCGCTCGCCAGCGCCGGTCCGAGCCGCTGGCCGGACCGGACGAGGTGGACGGCCTGGTGGGGGTGGTCGAGGTCCCCGCCGTCGAGGCGGACCGCGAGGCGCCCGTCGGAGGTGACGCCCAGGATCGACACGTACGGTCCTTGCGATCGGTCAGCGTGACGCCGCGCGACGCGACATGGCGGCAGGCGACCGCCGGCTCGACGGTGCCGCGGGAGATGTCGTCGGTGATCGCGAGGAGGCTCCGTCCTTCGGGGACCCAGCGGATCCGCACGAACCCTTCCGCGTCGACCGGCAGCCGCACGGGAGCGCGCCCGCCGCGACGGGGACGATCGACGCGCCGAGCGGCTTGCTGACCGCGAGGTACCGGCCGTCCCCGCCGAACGTCAGGTTCAGGGCGAGCGGCCGCGGGCCCTTCAGCCGCGCGACGGTCCGCGCCGCCGCCCCGGGCGACGAGACCCGGATGCGGCGACCGTCGACCCAGGCGACCAGCGCCGGCGGTCCCGCCGGGGCGGGCGCCGCCTCGAGCTCGGTCGGGACGGTCGTGTCCGGTCCGGCGGGCGTGGCCGCCGGGGTGGCTGCGGGCGGTGTCGCAGCGGCGGGTGCGGTCCGACCGGTGGCGGGGAGCGCGAGGAGCAGCACGGCGCTGGTGGTGGTGGTCGCGAGGAGCGCCGCAACGGCCGGCGCTGCGGTCGATCCACGTATGCGTACACCACATCCGCGGAGGGCGGTCGCCTCGGGGCGGCGGCCGGCGCGTGCTCGGGCGGCGGCGCCGCAGGAACGAACGCCGGCCGGCTCCGCGTGGCGAGGTGGCGTGCCTTGCTGCGGCCCGGGCGCAGGAACGAACGCCGGCCGGGGTCATCCACCGACCGGCGCGCGTCCCCGCACTCCGGCCACCGCCCCGGCGTCACCCCTCGCCGACGAACGCCTTCGCGAACGCGATCCGGTGCCGGACCGTCGACGCCCGGAGCTCCGACAGCCGCGTCGTGTCGCCGGCCGCCGCGGCGGTGACGGCCGCCTCGGCGTCCGCCAGGAGCGCGTCTGCGGCGGACGAGCTCTCGCCCCGGCCCTCGGCCCGGGCGATCGCCTTCCGGAGGCCGGCCTGCGTCTCCGTGAGGGCGGACTTCAGGCGCACCGCGTTGTCGGTCCCCGTGTCGAGGATCGCGACCAGCCGGTTCGACTGCAGGTCGACCGCGTCGTAGAACCGCCTCGACGGCTCGGGCTCCTCCGGGGCCGCGTCCGAGGTGGCCGTCGTCGTCCCCGGGCCGGGGATCGTGGTGCTCGAGACGGTCGTGGTGCCGTCGGAGCTCGTCGTCGACACGACGGTGCGGTCGGGGCGGATGACGGTGCGGGTCGGGGCGCTGCTCGTCGTCGCGACCGCAGCCCCGGTGGAGGTGCCGTTGTCGTCGCCCCCGCATCCGGCGAGCGTCACGAGCAGCAGACAGGGGAGGACGGCGACGGGACGAGCACGCATGGCGGGCACCTACCCCATCCGAGCGCCCGGGACCGGGACCGAGCGCGTCCCCTCACTCCGCGCGGGCCGCCACCGACCCGCCCACGCCCGCCTCGGTCCGCCCCAGCCGCGCGAACACCACCGCCAGGCCGAGCCCGACGACCACGATGATCGCCCCGACCCAGCCGACCGACGCGTACCCCAGGCCCGCGCCGATCGTGATGCCTCCGGCGGCCGGGCCGAGGGCGTTGCCGAGGTTGAAGGCGCCCTGGGCGGCGGCGGAGACGAGGGTCGGGGCCTCGTGCGCCTCGTCCATCGTGAGGGCCTGCATCGGCGTGGCGACCGTGAACGCCACGACGCCGAGGAGGAACACGAGGACGATCGCGACGACGGCGATCGACGCGAACGCCGCGAAGAGGAGCAGCACGACGATCATCAGGCTCAGCCAGGTGACGATCACGCCGAGCAGGGTCCGGCCGCGGGTGACGACGTCGACGAGGCGGGTCCCGACGACCATGCCCAGGCCGAGCACCGAGAGGACCGGCAGGACCGCGGCCTTCGAGAGCCCGGCCTCGTCGGTCATGAGCGGGGTGATGTAGCCGACGATCGCGAACGTCCCGCCGAAGCCGAAGACGATCAGGGACAGCGCGAGCCAGACCCGCGGCCGGCGGAACGCGGCGAGTTCGTTGCGCAGCGACGGGCCGGCGGTCATCGGCGGGATCAGGCGCCAGATCGCGACCATGCTGATCACGCCGAGCACGGCGATCGCCCAGAACGACGAGCGCCAGCCGAGGTGCTGCCCGAGCAGCGTTCCGAGCGGCACGCCGACGACGTTCGACACCGCGAGGCCGGTGAACATCGTCGCGACGGCCTTGTTGCGCTGCTCGGGCGCGGCGAGGTTGCCGGCGACGACCGCGCCGACGCCGAAGAACGCGCCGTGCGGCAGGGCGGAGAGCACCCGGCTGGCGAGCAGCAGCTCGTAGTTCGGGGCGATCGCCGAGAGCAGGTTCCCGACGGTGAACACGGCCATCAGGCCGAGCAGCAGCCGGTGGCGCGCGAACCGGGTCCCGGCGGCGGTCATCAGCGGGGCGCCGATCAGCACGCCGAGCGCGTAGCCCGAGACGAGCAGGCCGGCGCGCGGGATCGAGACGTCGACCCCGTCCGCGACCTGGGGGAGGAGGCCGATGATCGTGAACTCGGTCGCCCCGATCGCGAAGGCCCCGATCGCGAGCGCGAGGATCGCGATCGGCAGGCGCGGGGTCGCGGCGTCGGCCGTCGGGGCGGAGGCGGTGGACATCGGAGAGGACGCGGCCGCAGGACGGGCGACCACAGAGCTTGCATCGTCCCACCTCCGAAAGGGTCCCGGGGTGCCGCCGGTCACCCATTCGGCCGACACCGGGCGCCGTGGACCCAGCAGCTACCATCCGCCGCGCACGAGCGCTCGCCTCCGGCCCCGTGCTGGACGGGCGGCGCTCACTCCTCGATCCCGCAAGGACCCCGCCGCGATGCCTCACGTCCGCATCCTCATCCGGCCCAAGGCCGGCATCCTCGATCCCCAGGGGACGGCCGTCGAGCAGGCGCTGCCCCAGCTCGGCTTCGAGGGCGTGTCCGACGTCCGCATCGGCCGGCTCGTCGAGCTCGACGCCGCCGACGCGTCCGAGGTCGCGGCGATCTGCGACAAGCTCCTCGCGAACCCGCTGATCGAGGACTACGAGATCCAGGTCGACGGCGCCCCGGCGTCGTAGCTCGCATGGCCCTCCGTATCGGAGTACCGCAGTGGGGTGGGCGGGGTTCCCATCATCAGGAGCAGGGGAATGCGCGGACGGAGGTCTCGCGATGAGGATCGGTGTGCCGCAGTTCCCCGGATCCTGCGACGAGGTGGACGCGCTGCTCGCCGCCGGCCACGTCGGTGACGCCGAGCTGCTCTGGCACCGCGACCGCGACCTCAAGGGCGTCGACGCGATCGTCGTCCCCGGCGGCTTCTCCTACGGCGACTACCTGCGCGCCGGTGCCATCGCCGGGCTCAGCCCCGTGATGGACGCGATCGCCGACTTCGCCCGCGACGGCGGCCCGGTGCTCGGGATCTGCAACGGCTTCCAGGTGCTCTGCGCCGCCGGCTTGCTGCCGGGCGCGCTGCTCCAGAACCAGGACCGCCGCTTCGTGCTGCGCCAGGTCGAGCTCTCGGTCGAGACGACCGACACCGACTGGACCTCGGCCGCCGAGCCCGGTCAACTCCTCTCGATCCCCGCCAAGCACCAGTCGGGGCGCTGGTGGGCGCCGTCGGAGCTCCACGCCGAGATCGCCGACCAGGACCAGATCGTCTTCAAGTACGCCGCGGGCGGCAACTTCAACGGTTCGCTCGACGACGTCGCCGGCGTCTGCAACGAGGGCCGCAACGTCGTCGGCCTGATGCCCCACCCCGAGCACGCGGTCGATGCGCTGACCGGTTCCACGGACGGCCTCGTCCTCTTCCGCTCGCTGCTCGAAGGAGCCACGAATGTCTGAGTCCTCCGCGCTGCCCGCGCCCCGCGACCTCCCCGCCGGAGCGACCCCCGAAGGCGACGCCCCGGGCCTCGAGAACGCGAAGGCCCTCGGCCTCACCGCGTCGGAGTACGACCTCGTCGTGGAGAAGCTCGGCCGCGAGCCCGTGCAGGTCGAGCTCGCGATGTTCTCGCTGATGTGGAGCGAGCACTGCAGCTACAAGCACTCGAAGAAGCTCCTCGGCACGCTGCCGACGGAGGGCCCGGCGATCGTCCTCGGCCCCGGCGAGAACGCCGGCGCGGTCGACGTCGGCGACGGCTGGACCGTGGCCTTCAAGGTCGAGTCGCACAACCACCCCTCCGCGGTCGAGCCGTTCCAGGGTGCGGCGACCGGCGTCGGCGGCATCCTGCGCGACATCTTCGCGCTCGGCGCCCGGCCGATCGCGGTCCTCGACGCGCTGCGCTTCGGCGAGGTCGACGGCGACGTGCCGCACCCCTCGCTGGCGGCCGCGACCGACGCCACCTCCGACGGCGCGGTGCCCGGCGCGGCCTCGGCCATCGAGCCGACCAGCGGCGTCGGCGGTGCCGGCGACACGGCCACGACGCCTGCCCCGTCGATCGGCGACGACGACGGCGAGTCCGGCCGTCGCCGGTCGCGCTTCCTGCTCGACGGCGCGGTCCGCGGCATCGGGCACTACGGCAACTCGATCGGCGTGCCGAACATCGGCGGCGACCTCTACTTCGAGGGCCCGTACGAGACGAACTGCCTCGTCAACGCGATGGCGCTCGGCCTGGTCCGCGAGGAGCGCCTGATCCGTTCCGCCGCGACCGGCGTCGGCAACGTCGTCGTGCTGTTCGGCGCCGCGACCGGTGCCGACGGCATCGGCGGCGCGTCGGTCCTGGCCTCCGCCGAGCTCGGCGAGGACGACGCGTCCAAGCGCCCGACCGTGCAGGTCGGCGACCCCTTCGAGGAGTCCAAGCTCGTCGAGTGCTCGCTGGAGCTGCTCGAGCGCGACCTCCTGGTGTCCCTGCAGGACCTCGGCGCCGCCGGCCTGACGTCGGCCGCGTCGGAGATGGCGAGCAAGGGCGAGGTCGGACTCGACCTCGACGTCGCGCTCGTCCCGCGCCGCATGGAGGGCCTCGAGCCCTTCGAGGTCATGGTCTCCGAGTCGCAGGAGCGCATGCTCTGCGTCGTCACGCCGGACAAGGTCGACGAGGTCATCGCGGTCACGGACAAGTGGGACGTCCATGGCACCGCGATCGCCGTCGTCACCGACACCGGCAGCTTCCGGATCTTCGACGGGGACGCGTTCGTCGGCGACATGCCGATCCCGGCCCTCGTCGACGACTGCCCGCTCTACGACATCTTCCCCGAGAAGCCGACCGCGTCGATCTACCCGGCGCCGCCGCGTCGGATCGCGGACGGCCTCGACGCCGGCGCCGCGCTCCTGGCGCTGCTCGGCTCCTCGAACATCGCCGACCGTCGTCCGCTCTTCGAGCAGTACGACTCGATCGTCCAGTCGCGCACGGTCCGCCGGCCCGGCCAGACCGACGCCGCCGTGCTGATGGTCCCCGGTCCCGCGTCGCGGTTCTCGGTCGGGGGCGGGGCCGATGCGGGTGCCGGGCATCCGTCCGTGGCGCCCGAGGCGGGGGCTTCCGGCGACGGCACGTCCGCCGCGTCCGGACCGATCAGCGGCGTCGGCGTGTCGATCGACGGCTCCGGCCGCCGCGTCGCCGCCGACCCGTACGTCGGGACGATCTGGAACGTCCTGGAGTGCGCCGCGAACCTCGCGTGCGTCGGCGCCGAGCCGCTCGGCCTGACGAACAACCTGAACTTCGGCAACCCCGAGAAGCCGCACATCGCGTGGCAGCTGACCGAGGCCGTCCGCGGCCTGGGCGACGCCTGTCGCGCCGTCGGCTCGCCGGTCGTCGGCGGCAACGTGTCGCTCTACAACGAGGGCACCACCGGCCCGATCTACCCGACGCCCGTCGTCGGCATGGTCGGCAAGGTCCCCGACGTCGCGGTCACCTCGCCCGTCGGGTTCGCGTCGGAGGGCGACCTCGTCGCGCTCGCCGGCTCGTTCGCCCCGCAGCTCGCGCTGTCGGAGCTCGCGAAGCTCGAGGGCGGTGCGATCCCCGACGGCCTCCCCGACTGGGACCTCGAGCGCACCGCCGCCGCGATCGCGGCAGTCCGCGACACCGTCCGCGAGGGCAGGCTGAACAGCTGCCACGACGTCGCAGAGGGTGGCCTCGTCACCGCGCTGGCGGAGTCGGCGCTCGCCGGCGGCGTCGGCGCCACGGTCGAGCTCTCGGCCTTCGCGCCCGACGACGCCGACGGCCGCGCGTCGCTCTTCGGCGAGGCCCCCGGCGGCTTCGTCGTCACCGGCTCCGCCGAGGCGCTGGCGGTCCTCGCCGAGCGCACCGCGGTCACGGTGATCGGCACCGTCGGTGGCAGCGCGCTGTGCGTCCGCTGCGCCGACCAGGCGGTGAACGTCTCGCTGGCGGCGCTGTCGGAGGCGCACGGGGCGCTCGCGCGGCTCTTCGCGTAGTCGCGGGGCTCCTGCGTGGCGGAGCACCGTCGCGTCACAGGAGGGCTCGTCCTCCTCGAGGTACGTGGCCGTCGGAGCGTCGCCACGGACGCATCGTGGCGGGTCTCCACTAGGTCCGTGAGGAAGTCGTGAGGGTGGCCCTGCGAGGGGCGAAGGCGAGAGCTACGGTCGAGGCATGTCCCGTCCCGAGAATCCCCTGCCCCGACGTCCGCTCCGGCGAGCGCTGGTCGTCGTGATCGGCCTGTTGGCCGGCGCGGCCGGTGCTGCCCCGGCGTCCGCCGCCCCGAAGCCCGTCCCCTGTACGACGTCCGGCGCCCACCACGACTGCCAGTGGCGGGTCCCCGGCAACGGCACCACCGGCGGCGCGCCGGTCCTCGCGTCGAACGGGACGCGGGTCGGATACCTGCACCAGGGCAAGAACTGGGTGCTGTGCCAGCGCACCGGCCGCCGCGACAAGGACGGCTCGTACTTCAACAACGTCTGGGGCTACACGACGGCGGACAACGGCAAGAAGGGCTGGGTCAACGCGCTCTGGGCCCACGGCGGCGACAACGACGGGGCGTTCTCCGGCACCCCGCAGTGCAGCGCGTCGTACGGCTCGCCCCCCGGAGCGACCTCGACCCCGGCACCCCCCAACAAGCCCGCGCCGGCCCCGACGAACCCTGCCCCGCCGGCGACCCCCGCCCCGACGGGCGGAGGGCCCGCGCAGGTCCCGTGCTCGTCGATCGGCAAGGGCCGGCACTCCTGCAACTGGCGCGTCGCCGGGAACGGGAAGTCGGGCGGCACGCCGGTCCTGAACGGTGCGGGCAAGCGGATCGGCTACCTGCACCAGGGCTCGAACTGGATCCTCTGCCAGCGAACCGGGCGCGAGGAGTCGCTCGGTGGGTCGAAGAACAACGTCTGGGGGTACACCACCGCCGACAACGGCAAGAAGGGCTGGGCGAACGCGCTCTGGGCCCGCGGCGGAGCGAACGACGGTGGGTTCTCCGGTACGCCGCAGTGCGGTGCGAAGTACGGGGCGCCGCCGAGCACCGGCGCGACGACCGCACCGGCTCCGCCGAAGGCCCAGGCCCCGTCCGCCGACTCGTGCGCCCACACGCGTGAGGGACAGACGGCGACGCTCTCGTACTCGTACTACGAGACCCGCCAGCACGTGATCCTGCCCGGCAACGTGGCGCAGGCGCCGGCGACGAAGAACGACGCGAAGCCGTCCCACCACGCGTTCGGGACGATCACCGTCGGTGCCGACGCGTGCAAGTCGCCGAAGGGCTGGCGCTTGGGGAAGACGGTCAACGTCCGCGAGCACGCGAAGGGTCTCTACCCCGACTCGAGCGGCAAGGCGACCATCATCGGCTCCGGGGCCGCCCGCGGCTGGGGCCTGGGCATCATCGGCTTCAACAACGGATCCTTCGACGTGCAGTACACCGCCTGCCACGAGACCGGCGGGGGTTGGCCGATCGTCGAGGCGATCGTGACGTTCCCGCTCAAGGGCCTGCCCTACAAGGCGGCGCTCGCGAAGTTCGGTCTCGGCAAGCTGATCCCGGAGCCCGGGATCGAGTGCGAGAACGTCGGTACCGCGAGGGTCACGCTGTCGGCGGACCGCAACGGCAAGCTCGTCGCCCGATCCCAGGACCTCACCTTCGGCGAGACCCTGAAGCGGACGCTCGATGACCCGCACAAGCCGGGCGACTACCACGAGCAGACGAAGTCGCCCGAGAACCCGAAGGTCCGCGTCACGGGCTGATACGCGGGGCCCGCCGTGCTCCGTCCGATCCGGCGGAGTGCGGTCCGGGCCCGCTCGGACAGGCGGAGCGGGAGGAGGCCACCGACGGGTCAGGCGTGCAGCAGCACCGGGGCCGCGACGCAGGGCCACTGGCCCTCGACGCGCTCCGGGCGGCCCTGCGCCGCGAAGTACTCCTCGAGCGACGCGGCCTGCTCGGCGGCCCAGCCGACCTGCAGGCGGTGGAGCTCCGCGAGCTCGGTGCCGCCGATGTCGATCATCGACGTCGCCATCCGCCACGCCACGCGGGCGGCGGCCAGGGCGTCGGCGTTCGCGTCGTGTGCGTCGACCAGCGGCACCCGGTGGTGCTCGCAGACGGCGGTCAGGGTCCGGCGACCGCGGCGGTAGCGGTCGACCTGCTTGTCGATCACGAACGGGTCGACGACCAGGAGGCGCTCCGCCCCGCCGATGCGATCGACGAGCGGCACCAGGCCGTACCGGCGGGCCTCGCGGTCGAGGATCGTCAGATCGAACCGGGCGTTGAACGCGATGATCGGGACGCCGGCGAGCTGCTGGGCGGCGAGGAGCGCCGTGAGCTGCTCGATCGCCTCGGCCGGATCCTGCCCGTCGCGACGCGCCTGCGCGGTCGTGATGCCGTGGACCGCGCTGGCGCCCTCGGGGATCTCGACGCCGGGGTCGACGAGCCACGAGCGCGACGCCGTCGGCTCGCCACCGCCGACGATGCTGACGGCGGCGGTGACCACGCGGTCGTGCTCGACGTCGATGCCCGTCGTCTCGATGTCGAACGCCGCGAGGCGCCGGGTGTGCCAACTCATCCAGGCGAAGGTAGCGCCGGGGTCGGACGGCGCTCGGGGCGGCGGGCTTCTCACGTGAACCTCCCGATCCGACGACTTTCGTGATCGGATGTCGAGGACGTCGGGTCGGCTCCGCTCCTCGGGTGAAGGGCCCCGACGAGCGAGGCCCGAACCCCCCCGAAGGAGACCCCCATGCCGAAGTTCCTGATCCTCAAGCACTACCGCGGTGGCCCGGAGCCCCACCACCCGTTCCCGCCGATGGACCAGTGGGACCCGAAGGACGTCGAGGCGCACATCGAGTTCCAGCGCCAGGTCGTGAAGATGCTGGAGGACGCCGGCGAGTTCGTCGACGCCCAGGCGCTCACCCCGACCCGCACCTGGGTCCGGTACGGCGGCCCCGACGCCGCTCCGGTGACGACCGACGGCCCGCACCCGGAGACCAGCGACCTCGTCGCCGGGTACTTCATGATCGACGTCGAGTCGCACGAGCGGGCGCTCGAGATCGCGGCGTTCGCGTCCTCGGAGCCCGGCCCCGGCGGCGAGCCGCTGTACGAGTGGCTCGACGTCCGCGAGGTCATGGCGCCGCTCCCCGACCCGTGCCACGGGGGCGGCACCGCATGAAGATCGAGCGGATGGAGCACGTCGGCGTCGTGGTCGAGGACCTCGACGCCGCGAAGGCGTTCTTCGTCGCGCTCGGGCTGGAGGTCCAGGGCGAGGCGACGGTCGAGGGCGCCTGGGTCGGCCGGGTCATCGGCCTGACGGACGTCCGATCGGACATCGTGATGCTCGAGACCCCGGGCGGCGACGGCCGGCTCGAGCTCACGCGGTTCCACGCCCCGGCGGCGGTCGACGGGGACCCCGCCGGGCCGTCCAACGCCACCGGGCTCCGGCACGTCACCTTCCGGGTCGACGACGTGGACCTCGCCCTCGACCGGGTGCGGCCCCACGGGGCGGAGCTCGTGGGCACCGTGGAGCGCTACGGCGAGACCATCCGGCTCTGTTACGTGCGGGGCCCGGAAGGGATCATCGTCGAGCTGGCGGAGTCCAAGGGCTGAGTCGTCGAGCGTCCGCATTGCGGACGCTCGATGTCCTCGTTCGTGCATACAGTGGAAACCACACCGATCGACCGTCGCGGCGGGCGATCCCACCCCCGCACGAGAGGCTGCACCATGGACTTCAAGCTCGAGCTCATCCTCGTCCCCGTCGGCGACGTCGACCGGGCCAAGGCGTTCTACGTCGACCGCGCCGGGTTCGTCCTCGATCACGACCACGCGATCTCCGACGAGCTGCGGTTCGTGCAGCTGACGCCCCCCGGGTCGGCGTGCTCGATCGCGATCGGGACGGGGGTCTCCCCGATGGAGCCCGGCACGATGCAGGGCCTGCAGCTCGTCGTCGACGACATCGAGGCCGCACGTACCGAGCTGCTCGGGCGCGGTGTCGAGGTCTCCGAGGTCGACGACCAGCCGTGGAGCCGGTTCGTGTACTTCAAGGATCCCGACGGCAACGGCTGGTCGGTCCAGGAGATCGCGACCCCGGAGGGCTGAGGGGACGGGCCGCCGGCTCGCGCGGCGGACCCGGCGCCCTGGCGGGCCCGGGATCCGCGCCGCGGGGCGGGCGCCGCCCGCGTCCTACGTGAACGCCGAGATCCCCGTCAGCGCCTTGCCGAGGACGAGCGCGTGGACCTCGTGGGTGCCCTCGTACGTGAGGACGGTCTCGAGGTTCGCGGCGTGGCGCATCACCGGGTACTCGAGCGTGATGCCGTTGCCGCCGAGGATCGTCCGCGCGGTGCGGGCAACCTCGAGCGCGGACGACACGTTCGAGTACTTGCCGAGGCTGACGTGGTCGGGGGTGAGCGTCCCGGCCTCCTTCATCCGGCCGAGGCGCAGCGCCAGGAGCTGGGCTGCGGCGACGCGGGAGACCATCTCGGCGAGCTTGCCCTGCGTCAGCTGGAACGCCCCGATCGGCTTGCCGAACTGCTCGCGGGTGCGGGCGTAGTCGACGGCGGCCTCCAGGCACGCGCGGGCGGCGCCGGCGACGCCGAAGCAGATCCCCAGGCGCGCCTCGCCGAGCACCGTCAGCGGACCGCCGAGACCCCGGGCGCCGGGCAGCATCGCGGTCTCCGGCAGGCGAACGTCGTCGAGCAGCAGCTCGCTGGTGATCGACGCGCGGAGCGAGAGCTTGCCGTGGATGTCCTGCGTCGAGAAGCCCTTCGTGTCGGTCGGGACGACGAAGCCACGGATGCCGTCGTCCGTCCGCGCCCAGACCACCGCGACGTCGGCGATCGAGCCGTTGGTGATCCACATCTTCTGGCCGTGGAGGATCCAGTCGGTCCCGTCGCGGCGCGCGGTCGTGCGCATCGAGCCGGGGTCGGAGCCCGAGTCGGGCTCGGTCAGGCCGAAGCAGCCGATCGCCTCGCCGGTGGCCATCCGCGGGAGCCACTCGTCCTTCTGCTCGTCGGACCCGAAGCGGTGGATCGGGAACATCGCCAGGGAGCCCTGGACGCTGACGAGGCTCCGCAGGCCGGTGTCGCCGGCCTCGAGCTCCTGGCAGACGAGGCCGTACGCCGTGGGCGAGGCCCCGGCGCAGCCGTAGCCGTCGAGGTGCAACCCGAGCAGGCCGAGCGCACCGAACTCGCGCATCAGCTCGACCGGGACGGTCGCCTGCTCGAACCACTCCGCGACGTTCGGCAGCAGCTTCTCGCGGACGAGCCGCCGCGTCGTGTCCCGGACCTCGCGCTCGTCGTCCCGCAGGTCGGCGTCGAGGCCGAGGACGTCGCCGGGGTTCAGGGTCGGGTCGTGGCTCATGCGAGGTGCCCTCCGACGCGGCGCCGTCCGGACAGCAGGCCCTTGGCGATGGTGCGGCGCTGGATCTCGTCGGTGCCCTCGAAGATCCGCCAGAGCCGCGCCTCGCGGTACCAGCGCTCGATCGGCATCTCCTTCGTGTAGCCCATGCCGCCGTGGATCTGCATCACGCGGTCGACGATGCGGCCCGCGGCGGTGGCGCCGCCGAGCTTGGCGAGGGAGGAGGCGTGGCGGGCGTCGAGGCCCTGGTCGATGCTCCACGCGGCGACGAGGACGGGCCAGCGGATCGCCTCGAGGTCGAGCTCGCAGTCGGCGAGCATCGTCTGGATCATCTGGTGCTCGCCGATCGGCACGCCGAACGTCTCGCGCTGCCCGGCGTACTCGATCGCCATCGTCAGCAGCCGCTCCGCCGCACCGATCGCCCGCGAGGGGATGACATAGCGTCCGCGGCCGATCCACTCCATCGCGAGCTTGAAGCCCTCCCCGACCTCACCGAGCACGTTGGCGTGCGGGACGCGCACGCCGTCGAAGCTCATCGACGCCGGGGTGGAGGGGCCCATCGTGTGGATCGGCGAGGACTCCCACCCCATCGACCGGTCCACGAGGAACGCGGTGAACCCGCCGCGGTGCCCCTTCTCCGCGTCGGTCACCGCGATGACGATCGAGAAGTCCGCCTCCACGCCCTTGGTGATGAACGTCTTCTCGCCGTCCAGCACCCAGTGGTCGCCGTCCTGCTTGGCGCGCATCCGGATCGCGGTCGCGTCGGAGCCGGCGTTCGGCTCGGTGATCGCGAAGCACGACACCCGGTCCCCGGCGAGCGTGGGCTTGAGGAACTCCTCCTGCTGCGCGGCGGTCGCGCGGAAGAGGATGTTGTCGGCCTCACCACCGAAGACGAACGGCACGAAGGTGCGCCCGACCTCGGTCCACAGCAGGCTCTGCGTGACCGCGGGGAGCGCGGCCCCGCCGAACGCCTCCGGGGTGCCGATGCCCCAGAACCCGAACTCCTGCGCCTTGCTCTGCAGCGCGCGCAGGTCCTCGGCCGGGAGGCCCTTCTCGCCGCGATGCTCGCGCGCGAGGACGTCGTTCTCCAGCGGCATCACCTCGCGGGCGATGAAGTCCCGGGCGGTGTCGCGGATCGCCTGCTGGTCGTCCGAGAGGGAGAAGTCGAGGGTCATCGGAGGCCGCCGTCGATCGCCAGGGTCTGGCCGGTCACGTGGCGTGCGTCGTCGCTGGCGAGGAACGCGATCACGGACGCGACGTCCTCCGGCTGCCCGACGCGCCGCAGCGGCGTGCGCTCCGCGGTCGAAGCCTCGAGCTCGGCGGGGTCGAGGCCCTGCCGGCGTGCGGTCGCGCGCGTCATGTCGGTGGCGATGTAGCCCGGGGCGACGGCGTTCACGCGGATCCCGAACGGCCCGAGCTCGAGCGCCATCGTCGCCGTGAGGCCCTTGATGCCGGCCTTCGCCGCGGCGTAGTTGGACTGGCCACGATTGCCCAGCGCCGACCGGCTCGACAGGCTCACGACCGCACCCGACTTCGCCTTGACCATGTGCCTCTGCACCGCTTGCGTGCAGAGGAACACGGACTTCAGGTTCACGTCGATGACGGCGTCCCAGTCGTCCTCGCTCAGGCGGAACAACAGGTCGTCGCGGGTGATCCCCGCGTTGTTGACCAGCACGTCGATCCGACCGTGGTGGTCGATCACCTCGGAGATCGCGCGTTCGACGTCGTCGCGGCTGGAGACGTCGGCCTGCACCGCCCACGCGCTGCCACCCGCGTCGACCAACGGGGCCGCGACGGCCTTCGCGGCGTCGAGCTCCCGGTCGAGGAGGACGACGGTCGCGCCCTCGGACGTCAGCCGCCGGGCGACGGCGGCCCCGATGCCCCCTGCGGCACCGGTCACGAGCGCCACGCGCTCCGCGAATCTTGCGGACATCCTGCTCCTCCGGACTTCGGGAATCCGACCCCTACTGGCCGGTAGGGCGATGCTACCCCGCGGCACCCGGAGCCAGGAGAACGATCACGGCGGTTCGTCCCGACGAGGGGGTTGCGGGGAAGTCGCAGCGAGCGATGGTGGGGGGCGTGGGGTCAGAGGAGCCCGTCCCTGGCGGCGCCCCAGGCGGTCGGGACGGTCGGGCGGAACCCGAGCTCGCGGGCGAGGGTCGCGTCCATGCGACCGGCCCACGGGTTCGCGAGGGGCTCGGCCGAGCCCTCGATCGGGTCCCCGCCGAGCTCGGTCATCTCGAGGACGGTCAGCGGGGCGTCGTCGGCGACGTTCACGATGCGGCCGTCCATCGCACCCGTGAGCGCGAGCGTGATCGCGGCCGCGACGTCGCGGTGGTGGGCGACCGAGTAGCTGTTCGCCGGGTGCAGGCCGAAGCGCGGGGCGAGCTCGGTCATCGACGCCAGGTGGCCGTCGCCCTCGCCGTAGACGAACGGCAGGCGCAGGATCGACCACGTCAGCCCGCTCTCGCGGAGGTGGTCCTCGGCGGCCAGCTTGCTCGCCGGGTAGGCGGCGGTCGGGGAGCACGCGTCGCCCTCCCGGCTCGGTCGCGAGGTCGAGTGGTCATAGACGTTGCCCGTGCTGGTCATCACGAGCCGCGCGGCGGGAGCCGCCGCATGGACGGCGGTCACGAGGTTCCTGGTGCCCTCGAGGTTCACCCGCCAGATGGCGTCCTCGTCGGGGGTGCGGAAGAGCGCGCCGAGGTGGACGACGGCATCGACGCCGTCGGCCGCCGCACGGAGTGCGTCGGGGTCATCCAGGTCCCCCCGGAACGCGGTCGCACCGCTCGGCAGGTCGGTGTCGCGCCGGACGAGCGCACGGCAGTCGTGGCCGGCGTCGACGAGGCGGGGCAGCAGGCGCGAGCCGACGAGCCCGGTGGCGCCGGTGAGGAGGAGGGTCGGCATTTTGATCCTATCGCTGATCATCAGTAATTCTGACGATCAGCGTAGCACTAGACTCGGGCGATGCCCAGCGACGAAGATCTCGGTCCGCAGCTGAGTGGTCGTCTCGGCTACCTGCTCAAGCGCGCGCACCTCGGCCTCGCGGAGCTGCACGAGGAGGTCCTCGCGCCGTTCGGGGTCAGCGACCGGGAGCTCGCGATCCTCCTGCTGCTCGACGGCCGCGAGCCCGAGTCGCAGCAGCAGCTGGCGCACCGGCTCGGCGTCGACCGGACGACGATGGTCGCGCTGATCGACGCCCTCGAGCGCAAGGAGCTCGTGGCGCGCCGTCCCGATCCGGCCGACCGCCGACGCAACGTCATCGCCCTGACGGACGCGGGGCAGCAGACGCGACGCGACGCGACCAGGGCCAGCGACGAGGCCGAGCGGCGTCTCCTGCACGACCTCGACGACGCGGAGGCCGATCGGTTCCGCGCCCTCCTGCGACGCGTCGCGCGGCCCCGCCGCGACTGACGCGCCGGTCCGGCGGGGCGCGACCTCGGGCGACGCGTCTCCCCGCGCGCCGGTGACCCTCGAGGCTCAGACCCAGAAGTCCGGGACCCGGATCGTGTCGCCGCTCGGTGCCTTCCGTCCCCCGACGCACAGGAGCTCCAGGCCGTCGTCGCCCGCCTCGAACGCCCGCACGACCGGCGGCGCGACCCGCACGACGTCCCCGGCGACGACGTCGACGATCTCGTCGTCGAGCTTCGCGCGGCCGGAACCGGCGACGACGACGTAGACCTCCTCCTGCTCGCGGTGCGCGTGGCCGAACGGCATCCGCTTGCCCGGCGCGTAGGTGAAGCGGCTGACGCCGAGGTCCTTCGAGCCGACGGCGTTCCGGGAGAACCGCCACTGCATGTCGGCATCGGTGCTGCGGTCCTGCAGGTCCGCGAAGTTCTTCCTCGTCCAGTCCGCCATCCCCGGATCCTCGCCGACGCGGGGCCGCCGCGGCTGGGAACGGGCCTCGACGTCTGCGATCGTCGCCCCATGCCGGCGACGAAGCACATCGGGATCCTGCTCTTCGACGACGTCGAGGAGCTCGACGCGGTCGGGCCGTGGGAGGTCCTCGCGTTCTGGACGCGGACCTTCCCGGACGACGGCTGGAGCGTCTCCTGCATCGCCCGCGAGGCGGGACCGGTGCGGTGCGCGAAGGGCCTGACGATCCACGCCCACCACGCGATCGACGACGCGCCGCCGCTCGACGTCCTCGTGCACCCCGGCGGGCAGGGGACCCGGCCGCAGCTCCGCGACGAGGCGCACCTGGACTGGCTGCGCGCCGCCCGCCGCGAGGTCCCGCTCCTGACGAGCGTCTGCACCGGATCGCTGTCCTACGCCGCCGCCGGGCTCCTCACCGGGCGCCCGGCGACCACGCACCACGGCGCGCTCGGCCTGCTTGCGGAGCTCGACCCGACGATCGACGTCCGCCCCGACGACCGCTTCGTCGACGACGGCGACGTCATCACCTCCGCCGGGGTCTCCGCGGGCATCGACATGGCGCTGCACCTCGTCGCCCGCCTGGGGAGCCCGGATCGCGCGCGCGAGGTCCGGCGGGGCATCCAGTACGACCCGCAGCCGCCCGTCTGAGGGCCGCCGCGGCCCGCCACCGCGTACACCCGCGACCCGCCGGGCTTGGACGGGGCGACCACGCGGCGGCGCCCGGCGTGCGGTGGGATGGAGATGAGCCGACCGGTGCCCGCGCGCCGCGTCACCGTCGATGCCCCGCACGCCCGCCACGACCCTCTCCGAACCACCGTCCACCCCGGGCGGCGCTCCGCGTGCGGGGGCGGCCGGCGGCCCGGCCCGCGGAGCGACGGGATGACCGTGGCGCCCGCGGACGACCGCGTGGGCGAGGCGGACGGCGGGACGACCGCCGTCGTCTTCCCGCGCACGAAGTTCCACCGACCACCGGCCCGTGACGAGCACGTGCCCCGCGAGCTGCTGCTCGACCGCATCGACCGCAGCGGCGCCCGGATGCTCTCCGTCACCGCGCCGCCGGGCTTCGGCAAGAGCACGCTCCTGGCGCAGTGGGCCGCCACCCGGGAGGACCCGGCGCGCAGCGCGTGGGTCTCCGTCGACGCGGACGACCGCGGCGCGCGCCTGTGGGCCGCGGTCCTGGCGGCGCTGCGGCCGGTCCTCGGCGACGCGCTCGACGACGCGTTGCGGGCGTCGACGGCCCCCGATGCCGACCTGCGCGACGACGTGCTGGTCGCCCTGCTCGACGCGCTGGCGGCGACGGACGAGCCCGTCGCGCTCGTCCTCGACGACGTCCACGTCGTGCTCGACGACCAGCGCACCCGGTCGAGCGTCGACTGGGTGCTCGACCGCCTGCCCGACCCGCACGCCGTCGCGCTCGGCTCGCGGCGCACCGCGGACCTGCGGGCGCTCGGTCGCAGAAGGGTCCGCGGGGAGCTGTTCGAGGTCCGGACCGACGAGCTGCGGTTCGACCGCGACGAGAGCGCCGCGTTCGTCCGTGACGGCCTCGGGCTCGACCTCGACGACGACGCGCTGGACGTCCTCGGCGACCGCGTCGAGGGGTGGCCCGCGGCGCTCTACCTCGCCGCGCTCCGGGTCCGGATGGGCGAGCCGATCGCCGAGCTCCTCGGCGGCAGCCTCGGCCGGGGTGACGAGGAGCTCTTCGGCGGCCTGGCGGACGAGGTGCTCGCGTCCTGGCCGCCCCACCACCGGCGCTTCGTCCGCGAGGCGTCGATCCTGCCGCGGTTCACCGCCGACCTCTGCGTCCGCACGCTCGGCGGCGACCCCGACGAGACGCGTCAGGCGTTCCGGGAGCTCACGCGCACGTCGCTCCTCCTGATCCCGCTGGACCGCGGCCGCACGTGGTTCCGCTGCCACCACCTGCTGCGCGACGTCCTCCGCGGCCGGCTCGAGGACGAGGAGCCCGAGCGGGCCCGCGAGCTCCACGTGCGCGCCGGAGCGTGGCTGGAGAGCGAGGGCGGCGAGAGCGAGCTCTACGAGGCGCTCGAGCACTACCTGGCGGCGCGCAGCTGGGAACCCGCGGCCGAGCTCCTGGCCACCCACGCGCTCCGCCTCGTCGGCTTCGGGGTCCTCGCCGCCCGCGCCCGCGACTGGCTCGCCCGGTTCCCGCCCGAGCTGCGGCACCGCGACGCGCGCCTCGCGTACGTGGCGGCCCTCGTCGCGGCGGTCGACGGCGACCGCGCCGGCCGCGACGCCTGGCTCTCGAGCGGCGCCGAGGCCGGGTGGGACGGCCCGATGCCCGACGGCACCGCGTCCTACGCCCTGGCGGCGGACGCCCTCACCGCGCTGGTCTGCTTCGACGACGTCGGGACCGCGCTGGCCGCCGGCGCCCGGGTCCTCGACGCGCTGCCCCGCGCCGCGCCGGCCCGATCCGCCGTCGAGGCCGCGACCGCCTGGCACGAGCTGCTGCGCGGCCACCTCGACGCCGCGGAGGCCCTGGCCTACCGCGCGCTCGCCGGGCAGGAGCTGCTGCCGGCGGTCGGCCTGCCGCTCGTCGGCCCGCTCTCGGCCGCCGTCGTCGCCCTCGTGGCGCTCGACCGCGGGGACGTCGACGTCGCCGCCGGGTACGTCGCCGACGCGGAGACCGCGCTCCAGCACGGGCCGCTCCGCACCGCCCCGCAGGCCCTCCCGGTCGTGGCCGCCCGCGCCCGCCTGGCGCTCGTCCACGGTCGCAGCGGCGACGCCGTCCTCCTCTGCCGCGCCGGGCTCGAGCACGCGCGCGGCTGGCGCGACCCGTCGCTGATGGTCCCGGCGCTCCTCGTCGAGCTGGCCCGGGCGTGCACGGCGGAGGGCGACCACGACGGGGCGGCGGAGGCCCTGCGCGAGGCCCGGGAGCGCGTCGACCCGGCGCGCGACCCCGGCGCGCTGCGGGCCTCGATCGCCGCGCTCCCGGCGGGCCGGCAGGTCCGTGCCGCGGGGAGCGGCGCCGAGCTCAGCGAGCGCGAGCTCGACGTCCTGCGCGCGCTCGCCGGGTCGGGCAGCCTGCGCGACGTCGCCGCCGGGCTCCGCGTGTCGCACAACACCGTGAAGACCCACGCGCGCACGCTCTACGCGAAGCTCGGCGTGGCCTCGCGGGCCGACGCCGTCGCCGCGGGCCGGGAGCTCGGTCTGCTCGGACGAGGGGGGCGGCCGTGAGCCTCGGCGACCGGACCGTGATGGTGGTCGAGGACCACCAGTTCCAGCGGCTGACGATGCTCCAGATCCTCGCGAACCTCGGGGCCGGGGAGATCCTCGAGGCCGCCGACGGCGAGGGGGCGCTCGAACTCGTCGACGGTGGGCAGGTCCCGGACGTCGTGCTCTGCGACCTCGACATGCCGGGGATCGACGGGGTCGCGTTCCTCCGCGAGCTCGTCGCCCGCGGCGTCGCCGCCGACGTCGTGATCGTCTCCGGGCTCGAGGGCGACCGCCTGGCCGCGGCGGAGGCCGAGACCCGCGCGGCCGGCGTCCTGCTGCGCGGCACGATCGTCAAGCCGCTGACCGCCCGCCGCCTGCTGTCGGTGCTGTCGTGAGCCCGTCCGGCCGCCGCGCCCCGTCCATCCGCCAGGCGCTCGGCGGGCTGCTCGGGATCGTCGTCGTGCTCGCCGTCGCGCTCCTCTTCGTCACGGTGCTGCAGCTGCGCACCGCGAACGACCGGACGACGGCCGAGCAGTCGCGGATGACGTCGTTCCGGCTCGCCGACCAGATGCGGCAGACGTCCAACGACCTGACGCGGATGGTCCGCCTCTACGTCTCGACCGGCCAGCCGCGGTACCGCGGCTACTACGACCAGATCCTCGCGATCCGTGCCGGCGAGGCACCGCGGCCGGTGCACTACGACTCGTCGTTCTGGGACCGCGTGCTGTCCCGCGGGTCGAAGGGGATCGCGACCGGCCCGCCGGTCTCGCTCAGCGAGCTGATGCGCCGAGCGCACTTCTCGACCGAGGAGTTCCGGGCGCTCGGCGCCTCGCTCGACGCCTCCAACGCGCTGGCGACGACCGAGCTGCAGGTCATGACCCGCGTGGCGCCGCGGATCCGGCGCGGCGTCGACGCGGACTACGCCCGCGACGTGCGCGGGCAGTACCGACGTCTGGTGGACGCCGAGTACCACCTGATGAAGGACCGGATCATGGAGGCGATCGAGCGGTTCACGAGCGTCGTCGACCGCCGCACCGGCGCCCGCGCCGACGCGCTCCAGGCCCGCACCAACCGGCTGCTCGTCGCGCAGGGCTCGCTCCTCGCGCTCCTCGTCCTGGCGTTCGCGTTCGTCCTCGCCTACTCGGCCCGCGCCGTCGTCCGGCCGCTCGGGCGCCTCACCGCCGTCGCCCGCCGCATCCGCCAGGGCGACTGGTCGGAGCGCGCGACCCCGGCCGAGGGCGTCCGCGAGCTGCGGCAGCTCGCCGGCGACTTCGACGAGATGGCCGACGCCGTCCAGCGCGACCAGAGCGACCTCCTGCGCGCCCGCGAGGCCGCGGAGACCGCCGACCGCGCGAAGTCGGCGTTCCTGGCGATGGTCTCCCACGAGCTCCGCACGCCGCTGGTCGCCGTCACGGGCACCCTCGAGGTCCTCGCCCTCGACGAGCTCGAGGACCGCCAGCGCGAGCTCGTCGACGTGGCGCTGCGCTCCGCGTCGACCCTCCTGGCGGTGATCGGCGACGTCCTCGACTTCTCGAAGATCGAGTCCGGCCACCTCGACCTCGATCCGCGTCCGGTGGTCGTCGGACGGGTCGTCGAGGAGCTCGCCGCGCAGTACCGCCACACCGCCTCGGCGAAGGGCGTCCGCCTGCGTGCCCGGGTCGACCCGGCGCTCGCGCCCGTCCACCGCGTCGACGCCGACCGCCTGCGACAGGTCCTCGGCAACCTGCTCTCCAACGCCATCAAGTACACGCCGGGCGGCGCGGTCGACCTGCGGCTCACGGTCGGCGGGCCGGGTGCGGCCGGGTCGCCGACCTGCGAGCAGGCGGGGGCGGACCCGGACGCCACGGGGTCCGGCGTGGCCCGGGCGGCCGCCGCGGGCGATCACGACGACCTCGGCGTCCCCGGGACCGACGGGCCGGGCGATCGGTGCGTGCCCGTCCAGCACGTCACGTTCGAGGTCCGGGACACCGGGATCGGCGTCGCGCCGGAGGACCAGGAGCGGCTGTTCGCCCCGTTCGCGCAGGTCCGCGCCCGGACGGACGGCACGGGCCTCGGGCTCGTGATCGCCCGGCAGCTGACCGAGGCGATGGGCGGCAGCCTGACGATGGAGAGCGCGGTCGGCGCGGGCACGACGATGCGCGTGGCGCTCGACCTCCCGGTCTCCGACGAGGCCGAGCAGCACCTGCTCGCGACCCCTCCCGGCGGCACCACCGCGCGCCGGCGCCTGCCGACCCGGGCGGAGTGCGAAGCCGACCGCTCCCTCGTCCTGCTCGTCGAGGATCACCCCGTCAACCGCGAGGTCCTCCAGCACCAGCTCGAGACGATCGGCTTCGTCACCGACGTCGCCGCCGACGCGGGCGAGGCCCTCGAGCACCTCCGCGCCACCCGGTACGGGCTCGTCCTCAGCGACGTCCAGCTGCCCGACCGCGACGGCTACGCGCTCGTCCGCGCGTGGCGGGCGGAGGAGCGCGCGATCCCCGGCCGCGAGCGCGTCCCGATCGTCGCCCTCACCGCCAGCGCGGTGCACGGCGAGGAGGAGCGCTGCCGGGCTGCCGGGATGGACGACCTCGTCACGAAGCCCGCGCCGATGGCCGTCCTCGCCGGGACCCTGCGCCGCTGGCTCCCGCACGTCGCCTGGTCGGAGTCCGTCGTCACCGGCGCACCGGGCGGCACCGGCTTCGACCTCGACGTCCTGCGCGAGCTGACCGAGGGCGACGTCGAGCTGGAGGAGCGGCTGCTCCGGACCTACGCGGAGTCGATGCGGGAGGACCTCTCCGCAGCCGACCGCGTGCTCGAGGACGGCGACCGGACCGCCCTGCGCCGCGTCGCGCACCAGGTCGTCGGCGCGAGCCGGACGGTGGGCGCGCGGCGCATCGCCGACGCGGCCCTCAGGCTGCAGCGCGCCCTCGACGACGGCGACCCCGACCCCGTCGAGCTGGAACGCCTGGTCGAGGCGCTCCGGCAGGCGACCGGGGCGCTCGTGGCGGTGGCGTAGCCTCGGTCCATGAGCGGCACGATCGACGGGGTGGACGACGAGACGGTGCGGGCGCTGCTGGCCACGCCGCGGACGTGGGCGGTCGTCGGCTGCTCCCCGCGTCCCGACCGCGACAGCCACCGGATCGCGGCGCTCCTGCGCTCGTGGGGCAACACGATCGTCCCGATCCACCCGCAGGCGGACGAGATCCTCGGCGAGCGCGCGTACCCGTCGCTCGCCGCCGCACGGGCCGACCACGCGATCGATGTCGTCGACGTCTTCCGGCGCTCCGAGGAGGCCGGGGTGCACGTCGACGAGGCCGTGGAGGTCGGGGCGACCGCCGCGTGGCTCCAGCTCGGGGTGATCGACGTCGATGCGGCGGCCCGCGGGAGGGCGGCCGGGCTGACCGTCGTGATGAACCGCTGCCCCGCGATCGAGGGCCCGCGGCTGCGGAGTTGAGCGCCCGTGCACCCCCCGATCGTCCGGGTTCGCGAAAGAGGGCGCATCCACGCGCGAGATCGTGGAGTATTGGCAGGTAGTGGTCGTCTGCAGCGGCCACTGCTGTCCGTGTTGTCGATCCCCGCTGAGCGCCCGCGCGCGTCGGACACGGACGAAACGCGAATGCGTTTCCCACTGGCCGGGCCCTCGCTGACGAGCGAGGGCTCGCGTCGTTCCGGGGCCGTTCTCGACGGTCTGGCCCCTCCGGCGTACGAGGCTCGCCCGGTGGTCCCCCGCCCCGTCGCCGCCGGACGCGTCCGGTCACCGGCGCACATCGCGCTGCTCGTCCTCCTGCTCCTCCTCGCCGCGGTCGCGGCCGGACCGGCGTCCGCCGCGGCCCCCTCGGGCAAGCCGTACGTGGCCCTCGGCGACTCCTACTCGTCGGGGCCCGGCCTCGAACCGACGCGCGAGCCCGGCTGCGCGCGGTCGGCCGTGAACTACGCCTCGGTCCTCGCGCGGGAGCTCGGCCTCGGCGCCGAGCGACGCGGCCGCTGGGCCGACTACAGCTGTGCCGGGGCCACCGCGGCCGGACCGGGCACGAGCGTCCCCGTGCAGGTCGGCTGGGCCGCGGCGGACCGCACGATCGGGCCCGCGACCCGCGTCGTCACGTTCACCGCCGGCGGCAACGATCCGTGGGCGGGACGCGACCACGACACGCTCTACGACGTCCTCGCGGCATGCGTGCGCGCCGGGACGCCGTGCGGCCCCGCCCGCCGCGCGGGACCCTTGGCGCAGCTGCTCCCCGACGCGCTGACGGACCTGCTCCCGAGCGACCTGATGCGCGCCGTCGCCTCCGTCCTGGCCGGCGACGACGAGCGCTCGCGGTGGCTGTCGCCCGACGACCTGACGCCGGGCCGCATGACCGCGACGCTGCGCCCGGCGGTCGCCGCGATCCGGGCCCGGGCCCCGCGCGCGACGATCGCGGTCGTCGGCTACCCGCGCGTGGTCCCGCCCACGGGGTCGTCCGGGTGCGCGGGGCCCGTCGGCCTGGGGTGGGCGCTCGACGCCGACGAGGTCACGTACCTCGACGCGCTGCTGGCCGCCTACGACCGGGCGCAGCGCGCGGCCGCGGCGGCGCTGGGCCGCTCGTCCGGGCCGGTCCGCTTCGTCGACGTGCGCACGCCCAGCGCCGGGCACGACCTGTGCGCCGGCGACGCCGCCTGGGTCAGCGCCCCGGTCCTCGGCGGCCTCGGGTTCCTCGGCGAGAGCCTCCACCCGAAGGACGCGGGGATGGCCGAGATCGCCGGGCTCGTCGAGCGCGCCACGTCGGTCGAGGGGCTCCGGCCGCGGCGGCGGTGAGGCGCTTCAGCAGTTGGACGACGGCCGCCGCGCGTGGAGCGGGTCGGCGTAGGTGATCCGCCACTTCCCGTCCACGCGGACCAGCGTGTAGACGAAGTCGAAGCGCCAGCAGCCGTCCTTGTCCAGCGTCCGCAGGCCGACCCCGACCCGGCCCGACGACGCCCCGGCGCTCAGCCGCGTCACGCGGTCGAACTTCACGCGACGGAGCCCGTCCTGCGTGGCGATCGGAACCCACCGGGCGGCCGGACCGGCCTTCCGCAGGGCGCTGCCCGTCAGGAACCCGTGGGCCTTGTAGTAGTCGTTGTCGGCCCGTGCCTGCCAGTGGCGGCGGAGCGTCTGCTCCATCGCGCCGGTGTTCGTCTCGGTCCGCCAGGTCTGGTGCTCGGCGCCGATCAGGCCCTCGTTCGTGCTGCTCGTCGTCCGCTGCCGCCCGTTGGGCGGACGGGTGGGTTCCGGCGGCGGCGACGCCTCGGTCGTCGGCGGTGCGCCCTCCGTGGTCGGCGGGTCCTCGCCGGTCGACGGATCCGTCGTGGTCCCGCCGGACCCGGTGGTGGTGCCGCTCCCCGTGGTCGTGGCGGTGGTGCTCCCGCCGGAACCGGTCCCGGTCCCACGGGTCGTCGTGGTGTCCGGCCGCGGCCCGGTCGTCACCGCGGCCTCGGTGCTCGTCGTCGGATCGCCGTCGTCCTGCGAGAGGACGATCGCCGCGGCACCGCCGACGATCGCGAGCGCGAGGACCAGCACCGCGGCGATCAGTCCGCCACGGCCGCGGCCCGGCGACGGTGCGCCCGGCGGTGGGGTCTGCGACCACGCGTTCGACGGCGGTGGCCCGCCGAGCGGCGCGCCCTGCGGCGGTGGGCCGGAGGACGAGCCGGTGCCCGGCCGGCCTGCGGCGGGGTGGACGGCGGTCGGGTCGTCCGCGGGGTGCGGGCCGCCGGGGACGCCCGCTGGGAAGCCGGCGGGCGGACCGCCGGGGCCGGGGCGGTCGGCGCCCGCGGCACCGGCGCCCGGGGTGGCGGACGCGGGGTGGCCGGGCCGATCGCCGGTACCGGGATGGGCGACCGTGGGGGCCTCGGTTCCGGTGCCGGCGGCCCCGGTGGGCGTCGCCGGGAGCGGCCCACGGCCGGCTCCGGTCCGTGGGCCGGACGCGCACCCGGTCACGGCACAGCCCTCGCCCTCGACCCAGCAGTCGTCGTGGTGGACCGCGCTGCACGTCCCGCACTGCACGACCTGGGCGCCGGACTTCAGCGGGAACCGGCAGTACGGGCAGGAGCGGCCGACGTCGTCCTGGGTCGCCGTGCGGCTGGTGGGTTCGGACATGGCTCGGGCGGTCGGACGCGGGCGGAGGCCCCGGGACGGTGGACGGTGTGGGCGGCGCTCCCCGCGGACGACGCCGGCGCGTGGAGTGCGACGAGGTCGAGGGCGGGGCGCGCCCGTGGACGGCGTGCGCGGAAGCATGACGGCCGGCGGGGCCCGGCGCCAGGGGCCGTTCGGCGGATCTGCCGGTGCGGGGCCGGGGACGATGTCCTAGTGTCCGGCCCGATGCCGGCGCCGCGCACACGGAAGCTCGCTCCCGGGGCGGCGTCGCGCGGCCGGGCGCTCGCGCACGGGACGGCGGTCGCCCTGGTGCTCGGCCTCGCCGGGTGCGGCGGTGGCGACGACCCGGACCCGACCCCGCGCGCGGCGACCACGCAGGAGGCCCCGCCCGTCGAGACCCGCGCCGCCGCCACGACCACCACGACGCCGACGACGACGGAGGCCGCGCCGACGACGACCGCGGAGGCCCCCGCCACGGCGTCGGAGCTGTCGGACGCCGAGGCGCTCGGGCAGATGGTCGTCGCGCGGTTCACCGGGACGACGCCGTCGAGCGCGCTGCTGGGGCGGATCGAGCGCGGCGAGGCCGGAGGCGTGATCCTCTTCAAGGACAACGTCACGGGCGGCACCGCGCAGGTGCAGCGGCTCGTCCGGCGACTCCAGGCCGCCGCGCGTCGGGGGGACCGTCCGCCGCTCCTGGTCGCGATCGACCAGGAGGGCGGTGAGATCCGGCGCCTGCCCGGGCCGCCCGCCGCCGACGCCGCGAACATGGGCACCGCGACGGAGGTCCGTCGCCAGGGCCGCCTGACCGCCCGCGCGCTGGAGCGCGTCGGCGTCAACCTCGACCTCGCACCGCTGGCCGACGTCTCCAGCGGGCCGTCGTCGTTCCTCGGCGATCGTGCCTTCGGGAGGTCGCCGTCGCGGGTCGCCTCGCGGGCGTGCGCGTTCGCCGACGGGCTCCGGTCCGGCGGCGTCGGTGCCACGCTCAAGCACTTCCCCGGGCTGGGCCGCGCGACGACGAACACCGACTTCGACCGCACGCGGATCCCCGGGTCGCTGTCGACGATCCGCCGCGACTACGCCGCGTACGAGCGGTGCGGGAAGGCGGCGACGACGATCGTGATGATGAGCAGCGCGATCTACCCCGACGCGCTCGGCCCCGACCCGGCCGTGATCACCCCCGCCGCGTACCGCCGCGAGCTCCGCCGCGCCACCGGCGGCGACCCGCTCACGATCAGCGACGACCTGGAGACCCCGGCGGTCCAGGCGCACTCCCGGCCGTCGCGACGCGCGGTGAACGCCGGACTGGACCTGCTCCTCTACGCCCGCACCGAGCGGGCCTCGGCGCAGGCGTACGGGGTGCTCGTGAAGGACGTCGCGGCCGGGCGGATCGAGGCGGCGCGGGTGCAGGACGCGGCTCGGCGGATCGTCGCGCTGAAGCGGCGGATCGCCGAGTAGCGGCCGGTCTGCGGGTGTCCGGGCGCCCCGCCGATGAGTCCGGCGCGCCGCGGCGGTCCACCCTCCACGGACCTCCGGCACGAGGAGCACGATGAGCACCCTGATCTACTCGGCGACGATGTCGTTGGACGGCTTCATCGCCGGTCCCGGCGGCGACATGTCGTGGCTGACCCCGCACCTGGAGGGGCCGAACCCGGACGCCGACGCGCTGGTCCCGCGCGTCGGGGCGGTGCTCGTCGGCGGCACGACGTTCCGGGGTGACGACCCCAATCGCGGCGACGCCGAGAAGGAGGGTGCGTTCAGCGGCGGATGGGAGGGACCGCACGTCGTCCTGACCCGTCGTCCTCCGGTCCGTCCCGCAGCCGGACTGACGTTCGTGAGCGACGTCGGCGAGGCGATCACGACTGCCCGTGAGGCCGCGGGGGACCTCGACGTCCACGTTCTCGGGGCGGTGACGGCTCGGGCCTGCCTCGACGCGGGCGCCCTGGACGAGATCGTCGTCTTCGTCGCGCCGGTCCTCTTGGGCGACGGCGTCCGGCTCTTCGAACGGCCGGGCGGCACCGACGTCCGCCTGGAGCGGCTGGCGGCGGGCGGCCCGCCGAACGCGTCGTACCTGCGGTACCGCGTCCTGCGCTGAGCGGGAGGCCCCGAAGGCGGTCGTCCGGGCGTTCCGGGGTCGCGGATGGTCGGTCTCCGACCATCGGTGACCGTGGCGTCCGAGACGGCGGTTGGCTCGGGGTTCGGGAGGTCACGGATGGTCGGTCTCCGACCATCGGTGACCGTGGCACCCGGGTCGCCGGCGGCCACGGGGGTCGGCGGTCGTCGGTGGTCGGTCTCCGACCATCGGTGACCGTGGCACCCGGGTCGCCGGTCCGCGGGCCGCCCCGAACCCCGACCACCCACCGACCGGGTGACCCCGTCCTTCACCTGGGGTGAGGGACGCCGCCGACGGGTGAGGCGTCGGCCTCCCGCTCACCCCCGCGGGGGCCTAGCAGCCCCGGGGGTGAGGTGAACGGCGCCGTGGTCGTCCCGACAGGCGCCCCGACGTCGTCCATCGGGCGCACGGCGACCGGCCCGGCGGGCGGGACGCTCCTCCTGTCCAGTCCACCGACGTCGCGACCGCCTCTCCTTGGGCGGTCGCGGCGCTCGGCGGACCGGACGGGCGTCGTCCTCACCGGCGGCGCCCTGACCGTCATCCCGGCCGGCCCACACCGACCGGACAGGACCCGGCCGGCCCACACCGACCGGGCAGGACCCCGGCCGGCCCACACCGTCCGGGCGACATCCCCGCCGGTGCACCCCGGCAGGGCAGGACCCCGGCCGGCGACCCCGACCGGGCAGCACCCCGGCCGGCCCACACCGCCCGGGTCCACCGCCGGCCGGGTCCGCCCCGGCCGCCAACCCTGGAGGCCGTCGTGCCAGCACGACCGAAGCACCGCACCGCACGTACATGGATGGCGACCGGGCTGCTCTGCGCAGTCGGGATGTTCGCCACCGGCTGCGCCGGAGACGACGACACGACCACCGCGTCGAGCACCAGCGGCGGCAACACGATCAAGGTCGGCGTCCTGCACTCGCTGTCGGGCACGATGGCCATCTCCGAGGTCTCGGTGAAGGACTCCGAGCTCCTCGCGATGGAGGAGATCAACGCCAAGGGCGGCGTGCTCGGCAAGAAGCTCGAGCCGGTCATCGAGGACGGCGCGTCCGACTGGCCGACGTTCGCCGAGAAGGCCCAGAAGCTCATCTCGCAGGACAAGGTCGCAGCCACCTTCGGCGGCTGGACGTCGGCGTCGCGCAAGGCGATGCTCCCCGTCTTCGAGCGCAACAAGTCGCTCCTGTACTACCCGGTCCAGTACGAGGGCCTCGAGGCCTCGCCGTACATCTTCTACACCGGTGCGACGACCAACCAGCAGATCATCCCGGCGCTCGAGTACCTGAAGGAGCAGAAGAAGACGAAGACGATCTACCTCGTCGGCTCCGACTACGTCTTCCCGCGCACCGCCAACAAGGAGATCAAGGCCTGGGCCAAGGCCAACGGCATGAAGGTCCTCGGCGAGGAGTACGCGCCGCTGGGCTCGACCGAGTTCTCGACGATCGTGAACAAGGTCAAGGCCGCGAAGCCCGACGCGATCTTCAACACCCTGAACGGCGACTCGAACGTCGCGTTCTTCAAGCAGCTCGAGGGCGCCGGCCTGCCGTCGAGCAAGCTGCCGGTCGTCTCCGTCTCGGTCGCCGAGGACGAGGTCCGTGGCATCGGCGCCTCGAAGGTCAAGGGCCAGCTCGTGGCGTGGAACTACTACCAGACGACCAAGGGCGCGACGAACGACGCGTTCGTCAAGGCGTACAAGGCGAAGTACGGCCAGAAGCGCGTCACCGACGACCCGATCGAGGCCGGCTACGTCGGCGTGAAGCTCTGGGCCGCCGCGGTCGAGAAGGCCGGCTCCACCGACCCCGAGAAGGTCAAGGCCGCGTCCAAGGGCCTGACGATGGACGCCCCCGAGGGCAAGGTCACGATCGACGGCGAGAACCAGCACATCTACAAGACCGCCCGGATCGGCGTCATCAACGACAAGGGCCTGATCGACACGGTCTGGGAGTCCAAGGGCCCGATCAAGCCCGACCCGTTCCTGAAGACCTACCCCTGGGCCGAGGGCCTCTAGGACGGACCCGGAGGCCGGTCGCGGCCGCCCGGATCCCACCCGACCGTCCGGGCCGGCGCGCACGCAGCGCGCCGGCCCGGACACGGTGCCGGCGGCGACGCCCCGGCGCCTGCGTCGTGGGACCGGGGTGCCTCGTCCACCCGACCTCCGCCCGTCCCGGCCACCCGAAAGGAGCCCCCGTGGAACAGCTGCTCTCCCAGATCTTCGTCGGTCTCAGCATCGGCTCGATCCTGCTGCTCGTCGCGCTCGGCCTGACGTTCACGTTCGGCCAGATGGGCGTCATCAACATGGCGCACGGCGAGTTCATCATGGCCGGCGCGTACACGACCTACGTGCTGCAGCAGGCGCTCGGCGACGGCGCGACCGCCACCGCCTTCCTCCTCGCCATCCCGGTCGCGCTCGTCGTCGCCGGCACCATGGGCCTGCTCCTCGAGGTCCTCCTCATCAAGCGGCTCTACGGGCGACCGCTCGACACGCTGCTGGTCACCTGGGGCGTCGCCCTGATCCTCCAGCAGGCCGCCCGTGACATCTTCGGCGCCCAGAACGTCGAGGTGAAGAGCCCCGGCTGGCTCGACGGCGGCACCACCCTGATCGGCGTCGACGTCGCCTACAACCGGCTCTTCATCATGGCCCTCGCGGTCGCCGCGACCGCCGGCGCCTGGTACGTCGTGTCGAAGCTCAAGCAGGGCCGCCGGATGCGCGCGGTCATGCAGAACCGGCAGCTCGCCGCGGCCTCGGGCGTGAAGACCGCGAGCGTCGACCGCCGCACGTTCTTCCTCGGCTCCGGCCTCGCCGGCGTCGCGGGCGTCGCGCTGACCCAGCTCGGCTCGGTCGGCCCGACGCTCGGCACGAACTACATCATCGACGCGTTCCTGGTCGTCGTCGCCGGCGGGCTCGGGAAGCTCCGCGGCGCCGTGATCGCGGCCGTCGTCCTCGGGCTCTGCAACTCGCTGATCGAGTACTGGACCGAGGCCAGCCTGGCGAAGGTCATCGTCTTCGCGCTGATCGTCGCGTTCCTGCAGTTCCGGCCACAGGGCATCGTCGCCCAGGAGACGAGGGGTCTCGCATGAACACGTCCACGGACACCACCGGCGCGGCGAAGGCCGCGCCGGCCGGCGGGACGGGCACGCCCGGTCCCGGCTGGTTCAAGCGCCGCGTGATCGGTACGAAGGCCGACGTCGTGCCCCGGATCACCTTCGCGGTCGTCGCGTTCCTGCTGATCGTCGTCGCGCCGGGGATGCTCACCGCGTTCCGGCTCGACCTGCTCGCGAAGTACCTCGTCTTCGCGATCGTCGCGGTCGGGATCGCGCTGGCCTGGGGGCGCGGCGGGATGCTCGTCCTCGGCCAGGGCCTGTTCTTCGGCCTCGGCGGCTACGTCATGGCGATGCACCTCCAGTTGGCGGACGCCGGACCGGGGGAGAAGCCGATGTTCATGAGCCTCACCGGCGCCTCCGACCTGCCGGGGCTGTGGGAGCCGTTCCGCTCCCCGGTCTTCACCCTGGTGATGGTCGTCGCCCTGCCGATGGCCGTCGCGACGCTCCTCGGGCTGCTCGTCTTCCGCAGCCGCGTCCGCGGGCCGTACTTCGCGATCCTGACCCAGGCGCTCGCCGCGGCGTTCGTGATCCTCCTCGTCGGCCAGCAGGACCTGACGGGCGGCACGAACGGCCTGACGGTCTCCACGTTCTTCGGCCTGGACCTGGCGAAGAACAGCGACAAGCTGACGCTCTACTTCATCGTGCTCGCGGTCCTGCTGGTCGTCTTCCTGATCGCCCGGCAGATGGTCAAGAGCCGCTACGGCCAGCTGCTCGTCGCGGTCCGGGACGGGGAGGACCGCGTGCGGTTCCTCGGCTACAGCCCGACGACGGTGAAGGTCGTGGCGTTCGCGACCGCCGCCGGCATGGCGGGCGTCGCCGGGGCGCTGTTCGTGCCGATCGTCGGGATCATCTCGCCGACGTCGCTCGGCATCGTGCCGTCGATCGAGATGGTCATCTGGGTCGCCGTCGGCGGCCGGGTCTCGATGGCCGGGGCGATCGCGGGTGCGCTGCTCGTGAACTTCGCGAAGACGGAGCTCAGCGAGGCGATGCCCTCCGGCTGGCTCTACGCGCAGGGCCTGCTGTTCATCCTCGTCGTCGCGTTCGCGCCGCGCGGGCTGGCGGGCGTCGGCGACTGGTGGCGCGAGAACCGCGACCGCTTCGACCGCTTCCGACCCGGGGCACGCACGGCCGCACCCGCGTCCGGCGCGGCCGCGGGGGAGGGCGCATGAGCCGCCGCACGACCACCGGGGCGCCGAGCGCCGGGGACCACCGGACCGCGAGGCACGCATGAGCACCGACACGGCGACCGCGGCTCCCACCCGGCGCGACCCGACGGCCCCCTGGCCGATCCTGCAGATCCGCGGGCTGGGGGTGACGTTCGGCGGCTTCCAGGCGCTGACCGACGTCGACCTCGACGCGCGGCAGGGTGAGGTCCACTTCCTGATCGGCCCCAACGGCGCCGGCAAGACGACGCTCGTCGACATCATCACCGGCCTCACGAAGCCGACGACGGGGTCGGTGAGGTTCGACGACGTCGAGCTCACCGGCCACAAGGAGCACCGGATCGTCCACCTCGGCGTCGGGCGCTCGTTCCAGGCGGCGACGGTCTTCGAGGCGCTGACCGTCGCGGAGAACCTCGACATCGCCGCGAGCTTCCGCATGGGCCTGCGCGGCCTGCTCCGGCAGGCGCGCGGCCGGCGGCCGGAGGTCGCGGAGGCGCTCGAGGTCACCGGCCTCCACGACGTCGCCGACCGCCCCGCGGGCGCGCTCGCCCACGGCCAGAAGCAGTGGCTCGAGATCGGGATGCTCCTGACCCAGAAGCCGCGGCTCCTGCTGCTCGACGAGCCCGTCGCCGGCATGAGCCCCGACGAGCGGACCCGCACGGGCGACCTCGTCCGCTACGTCGCGAAGGACTGCACGGTCCTCGTCGTCGAGCACGACATGGACTTCATGCGGCGGTTCGCCGACCGCGTGACCGTCCTGCACGAGGGGAAGGTCCTGAAGGCGGACGCGACGGTCGCCGAGGTCCAGGCCGACCCGGTCGTCCAGGAGGTCTACATCGGCCGTGCGAAGGACGACCGCAACTCGGTCTCGCGGGCGGCCGCGGCGACCGACACCACGACGGAGGAGACGGCATGAGGCTCGCGGCCACCAGGCTCGACGTCGCCCACGGGCGCACGCAGGTCCTGTTCGACGTGGACATGGCCTTCGAGGAGGGCGGCAGCACGTGCATCCTCGGGCGCAACGGCGCCGGGAAGACGTCCTTGATGAACGCGATCATGGGCGTCCTGCCGGTGCGCTCGGGCACGGTCACGCTCGACGGGGACGACATCACCGGCAAGGCGCCGTGGGACCGCGTGCACGCCGGGATCGGCTACGCGCCGCAGGAGCGCTCGGGCTTCGGCGGCATGTCCGTCGCCGAGAACCTCGCGGTCGTGCTCGAGGCCCGCAAGGGTGCGAAGCGCTCCGACATCGACGAGGTCCTCGACCTCTTCCCGCGCCTGAAGCCGCTGCTCAAGCGCCCGGTCGCGTTCCTCTCCGGCGGCCAGCGCCAGCAGCTCGCGATCGCCCGCGCGCTCCTGACGAAGCCCCGGCTGCTCCTGCTCGACGAACCGACCGAGGGCATCCAGCCGTCGATCGTCGCCGAGATCGAGGAGTCGATCCTGGCGCTGCGCGACCGCGACGGCATCGGCCTCTTGATCGCCGAGCAGTACGTCGAGATGGCGCTCCGGATGGCCGAGGACTACGTCGTGCTCGAGGCCGGTCACGTCGTCGCGAGCGGGAGGACCGCGGACATGGACGAGGCCGCGGCCGGGAAGCTGCTGGCGATCTGACGCCCCGGCCCGGTCCGGCCGCACGGCGTCGCGGTCGCCGCCAGAGGGGGGAGTGGCGGCGACCGCGTGGGGAGCGGGGGACTCCGGTGCGGTGGCCGGGTCGCACCCGTGGGGGCGGGCGGGACGGCCCCGATGGTGCGGGCCGGACGGGGGGATCCGGGAACCGCGGGCGGGACAGGCCGTGGGATCAATGTATGCGCCACGCGTGCCGTCGTGGCCGGTCTCTCACGACCTCCTCATGGTCCGCGGCGGCCCCGGCGGCGGCGTCGGGACCATCGGGTACGATCCGCGCGCCGTGCAGCGTCGGCGGGTCCCGTCCGCGACGCGTCGCGGTTCCGCGGGCCGTGCCCGGTGCCCGTCAGAAGCCCGCCGTGCCGTCCCGACCGTCCTCGCCCCGACACCCGCGGCCCCGAGTCCGCCCGCCCCGGTCGTCGTCGCGCCCAGCCCGTCCGTCACCCCGCGCGCTGGTGGCGGTCGTGGTCGCCCTGCTCGCGGCCGTCCTCGTGGTCGTCGGCCCCCGCGCCGCGACCCCGGAGGCCGGCGCCGCCGCCGTCCCGCCGGACTGCCTGCGCGCCAACGCGGGTCCGAACAGCACCCAGGCGCTCCGGACGGAGGTCTCGCCCGACGGCGTCGTCGTCCCCGAGCGGGTCTCGCTCGCCACGCAGCGGATCGGGCTCGGCGCCTGGAGCTACTTCGGCGACCAGCGCTCCGTCGTCTTCGGGCCGTGGATCTACACGGGCTGGATCACGACGACGGGCCTCGTCCGCGTCGGCCGCTTCAAGCCCGGCGCCGCGAAGCCCGTCCAGACCGTCACGCTGGGCCGCACCGGCAGCGACGACCACAACAACCCGAGCCTGATGGTCACGTCGAAGGGCCGGATCGCCGCGTTCTTCAGCCCGCACTCCGGGCGGTATCTGCCCCACGGCACCGCGGCGCAGCTCTACTACCGCTTCACCGAGAAGCCGGGTGCGATCAAGGACTGGACGCCCGCGAAGCCGCTCCCGGTCAACGCGCCCGGACAGCTCGGGTTCACCTACCCCAACCCGATCGGGCTGAGCGCCGACAAGACCTTCCTCGCGTGGCGCGGCGGCTGCTGGAAGCCGACGTTCGCCCTGCGCGAGGGCACGACGTGGGGGCCGGCGCGGGAGATCGTGCAGGGGCCGTCGGGCCAGCGCCCGTACGCGAAGTACGCGGCCGGCCTGCCCGGAAGCGGCGTCGTCCACATGTGTTACACGGAGAGCCACCCGAAGCAGAGCAGGACGGGGATCCACTGCCTCGAGTACAAGGACCGCCGCTTCAGCAAGGCGGACGGCACGCGCGTCGCGGGCCTCTCGGAGCTCCCGATCCCGGCGGCGAACGGGGACTCCGTCTACCCGTATGACCCGAAGCTCGGGAAGGCGTGGGTGATGGACGTCGGCGACGACGGCCAGGGGCGCCCCGTCGTGCTCTTCTCCGTCGGCTACTACCGGACGTGGCAGCGCTTCATGTACGGCCGGTGGACGGGGACCCGGTGGCAGGTCACCGAGATCACCCCGGCGTTCTCCGACAACAAGCAGCGCCACACCGCGGGGCTGTTCGAGACGGGCGGCATGACGCTCGACCCGCAGGACCCGGGCACGGTCTACCTCGGGCGCGTGATCGACCACCGCGCGAAGGTCGAGAAGTGGGTCACGCCCGACCAGGGGCTCACGTGGCAGCGGGCGCAGCGGATCAGCCCGACCGGGCAGAACTGCTTCCGGCCGACGGCGACGGTCCTGAAGGGCGGGACGACCGTCCTCATGGTCTGCGGGACCCTCCGCAGCTGGACGAGCTTCGACACGAAGATCCTCGCCGTGACGCTCGGTCCGCCCGGGTCGACCCCGCCACCGGCGGACCCGACGCCGAACCGCAACCCGCCGGTGACGACGCCGGCGGTCCCGTCGGCGCCGGCCGCGTCGCCGACGCCCGTGGGCTGACGGACGCCGGCGGGCCGGTCGGCACGGGCCGGGCACCCCGAACGAGCATCATGGGTCGAGGACGCGGCGCCCCGACGTCCCCCAGGAGCACCGCATGTCCGCCGACCGTCCCGAGCCCCCACCCCACGCCGCGTCGACGGGCGCCGCAGCGTCGTCCGCCGCCACCGCGCCCACGGCAGACGCGCCCCCGCCCGCCCTCGAGCGCATGACCCCGCGCGCCTGGGCCGTCCTCCTCGTCCTCTCCGGCGCGATCTTCCTGGAGGGCCTCGACGTCTCGATGATGGGGGTCGCGCTGCCGTCGATCCGCGAGGACCTCGACCTCTCGACCGCCACGCTGCAGTGGGTCGTCAGCGCGTACGTGCTCGGCTACGGCGGGTTCGTCCTGCTCGGCGGGCGCGCCGCGGACCTCCTCGGACGCCGCAGGATGTTCCTCCTGTGGTTGTCGATCTTCCTCGTCTTCTCCGGCCTCGGCGGGCTCGCGCAGGACGGGCCGACGCTGATCGCCGCGCGCTTCGTCACCGGGGTCGCCGCGGGGTTCATGACGCCGGCGGGCCTCTCGATCATCACGACGAGCTTCGCGGCCGGCGACGCCCGCAACCGCGCGCTGATCGTCTACGGCGCCGCGGGGGCGGCCGGCTTCTCGATGGGCATGGTCGCGGGCGGCCTCCTGACCTCGATCGGCTGGCGCTGGGTCTTCTTCGCGCCCGTCGTGATGGCGGCCGGCATCCTCGTCGTCGCGCTCCGGATCCTCCCCGAGACCGCCCGGCCCGCGCGCGTCCGCCAGCGGGTCGACGTGGGCGGGGCGGTGACGGTCACCGCGGCGATGCTGCTCCTCGTGTTCGGGGTCGTCCGCGCTCCGGACGTCGACGCGGTCCTGACCGTCGCGACGCTGCTCGCCAGCGGCGTCCTCTTGGCCGCGTTCGTCGCGATCGAGCGACGCGCCCCTGCACCGCTGCTCCGCCTCGGGATCCTCCGCACCGGCGCGCTCGTGCGGTCGAACGTCGGGGCCGTGCTCTTCATGGGCGCGTTCGTGGGCTTCCAGTTCATCGTCGTCCTCTACCTGCAGGAGCTCCGCGGCTGGACGCCCCTGGAGACCGGTCTCGCGCTCCTGGTCTGCGGGATCGACGTCGTGCTCGCCCCGACGTTGACACCGCGCCTGGTGCGCCGGTTCGGCAACCTCGCCGTCCTCGTCGCGGGCATGGTCGTGGCCGCCGTCGCCTACGCCTCGTTCATCGGGATCGGCGCCGACCGCACGTACCTCGCGATGCTGCCGACGTTCGTCCTGATCGGGATCGCGTTCGCGCTCACCTACGGGCCCCTCGCGATCGCCGCGACGGAGCACGCTCCGGACGACGAGCAGGGCCTCGCCAGCGCGCTCCTGAACATGGCGATCCAGTTCGGCGCGGCCCTCGGGGTCGCGGCGGTGACGATGGTCGACGTGGCCGCGACGGGCGGACCCGGCTCGCACGCCGGCCTGCTGGACGGCTACCGGGCGGCGCTCGTCGTCCCGGTCGTCGCGGTCGCGCTCGGTGCGGCGATCGCGGGCTACGGGCTGCTGCGCGGACGCCGGGCCCCGATCGCGGCCGGCGCGTAGGGTTCGAAGGAGGATCGTGGTCCGCGTCGGCCGCCCGGCGGGCCGACGCCACCGGGCCGGAGGTCACGGATGGTCGGATGGCGACCGACGACGACCTCGCGCCCTCGGGCCGACCGACCGGAGGTCACGGATGGCCGGAGAGCGACCGACGACGACCTCGCTCAGCCCGCCGCGCGCGACCCGACCGCCCGGCCGGTGAGCGCGGTGCGCACCGCGGCGAGCGCGGGGGCCCGGCGCGTCGCCGGCGCGGACCCGGTGCCGGGCGCGACGGGCCCCCCGGGGTGGCGCGCGTGGTCGGCGACGAGGACCCGTCGGACCTCGGCGAGGCGACGCGAGGCCGCGGGCCGCGTGGTGGTCCGGCGCGGGCCGCCCCCGACCATCGGACGGGCGGGGGCGGCGCGGGCGGTGAGCTCCTGATGCTGGGGGCCGGGACGCATGTGGATCCAGCCTAGGCCGCACGGCGCGCCGCGCCTTGGGCCGGTCGTACAAGCCTGGGCCCGCCCGGTGAGCCCGGCCGGACCGCGGCCGCGGGGGCGCGGTCCGGCGCCGACGGGCATCGGGGCGGGACCTCAGGCGGTCGCGCCGGCGGTCACGGCGCGATGGATCTCGGCGACCTGCTCCGCGATCGCGGGGACCTGACGGAGGATCGCCATCTCGCCCTGCAGCTCGGTGAGGAGGGCACGGACGTCCGTGAGCGTCGAGGTCGTCTCCGCGAGGGTGCGCTCGACGGTCTTAAGCGTGCCCTCGACCGAGGTCAACGTGCCGCTGACCGTCGTGAGCGTGCCGTCGACCGTCGTGAGCGTCCCGCTGACCGTCGACAGGGTGCCGTCGACGCGGCCGAGCACGACGTCGACGTTCTCGATCGTGCGGTCGGCACGGCCGATCAGCTCGGCGGGGTTCTTCGGGATGAAGCGGGCCACGGCTGGTGTCCTCCGATGTCGAAGCTACTGGCGGTAGGATCCTAGTCCGCGCCGGTACCGGCGTCCAGTGCGGTCGCCCCCGCGCGCGTGCCGCCGTCAGTCCAGCGCCGAGCACCCCGGCAGGACGACGGTCGCGACCGTCTTCTTGGCCACCACGAAGACGGCCTTCCGGTAGACGGGGGTCCCGTCGGAGCAGACGGTCAGCCGGCTGAGCGAGACGGTGCCGGTCCCGCGGACGGTCGCCGCGGCGCGGGAGCCACGGCGGTGCCGCTGCTTCACGGTGATCCGGCCCTTGCCGACAGCGGTCCCGTCGGACCAGCCGCTCCAGTGGAGACGCCCGGCGCGGACGGTCTTCGACGCCGCGAACGAGCGGGGCCCCTCGAGCGCTCTGCCGCGCCGGTCGATCACGACCGCCTCGATCGGGTCGTCGTCCTCGGTGGCGTCGTCGTCGGCGCTGCCGTCGTCGTCCGGGCCGCCGTCGTCGCCGATGGTCTCCCCGGACCCGTCGTCGGCGGTGGGGTCGTCGTCGACGGCGGGGTCCTCGGTGACCACGTCGTCACCGGTCGCGTCGTCGTCCCCGGCGCGCAGCAGCGTCGCGCTCGCGGCCGACGCCGGACCCGCGGCGGCCCACGACGGACCGCCGTCCGCGAGCGCCGCGCCGGGCGTCAGGGCCAGGCCGGCCGCAGCGACGCCCGCGACGAGGACGCCGAGGGCGGCGAGTCGTGGTGCGGAGGCGGTGGCGGACGGGTCGCGTGGGTCGGTCGCGGTCATGGGGCGACGGTAGATCCGCGCCGCCCCGCCGGTCATCCGCGACGGACGGACGGCGCTCCCGGAGGTGGACGGACGTCCCCTGCGGATCCGCGACGGCCGGCCGACGGGGCCGGGCCGGCCGCGGCTCCGCGGCGGCCGGTCGATCAGTCGGCCGCCGCAGATCCGGTGACGCCGGCCGACGGCCCCCGCCGGTGTCCTCTCCTACCGACTGCGGACCTTCACCGTGAACGGCCAGAACGTCGTGCCCGTGCCGCCGGCGTTCGACGCCTGGACGGCGCAGCTGACGGACCAGCCGCGGTCGGTCGAGCGCAGCGTGTAGGTCGACTTCGAGGTCAGGCCGCGGTTGCGCTCCTTCTTGCCCTTCACGAAGACGAAGGCGTACTTGAACTTCGAGCCGCTGCGCCACGAGCCGCGGCGGCAGCGGACCGTGCGTCCGACGCGAGCGGAGCTGCCGGTCAGCTTGACGCTGCGTCCGCCGCGCGGCGAGAGCGGGGTCTCGGCGGCGGTCACGTCGCGCTCCTGCAGCGCGGCGTCGATGAAGCTGCGGATCTCGGGGGCGGCGACGTTGGCGTAGAGGTTGCGGCCCTCCTCGCACGCCTCGCCCGACGTGTCGATCACGCCGGCGAGGTACGGCGCGCTCGCGGGCCCGGTGGCCGCGGTGCCGCCGCTGTCGCCCTGGCAGGCGCCGCGCCCGGACTGGTCGGAGCAGAGGAGGATCGCGGGGGCGTCCGTGCCGGCGGCGCTGACGCTCTTGTCCTGCTGGCAGAAGCCGATCGGGATCGCGGTGACGTCGACCTTGCGCAGCGTGCCGTAGTCGTCGCCGTTCGTCGTGCTCAGCCCGAAGCCCGTGAGTCGCACTGCCCGCGAGGTGTAGGCGTACTTCGACCTCGGGAACAGCGACGTGTTCACGGCCGGGAGCGGCAGGGCGCGGGTGCGGCCGGTCGCGAAGTTCAGCGGGGTCTTCAGCGTGACGACCGCGACGTCGTCGTCGAACTCGGCCGGCAGGTAGCGCGGGTGGGTGCGGACCGCCGAGGCGCCGACGATGGTGGCCCCCGGGTCCGACGCCGCGGCCGCGAAGGAGGCGGAGCCCGCGACGATCTGGACCTGGGACGGCTGGGCCTTCGTGCCGTCGCTCTCGATGAAGCAGTGGGCGGCGGTCAGGACGTGCGTCGGGTCGAGGATCGTCCCGCTGCAGCCCTCGCCGCTGTCGGCGGTCAGCGACGTGTAGACCGCGACGGTGTACGGCGCGCCGAGGCTGTCGGGCAGCTGGGTGCCGCCCACGATGCGCGGGCTCGCCGCCGCACCGGACGCCTGCGGGGCGGGCAGCGGCGTCGCGTCGAGCGCGGCGCTCGCGGGGACGGCGGCCGCCAGGCAGGCGACCAGCGCTCCCACGAGGGTGGCGAGGGTGCGCACGGCGGAACGTGGGGAACGGGGCGTCATCGTGGGTCTCCTACCCGGGCGCGGCGTACGCCGCGCGCGTCGAACTCCCGCAACCGTAGTCGGGGTGGAGGCGTCCGCGTCGCAGGGCCTCGCGCGCAGGGAGCGTGTCCACGTCTGCACCCGCGACGCACGGGCCGGGGCCCGCCCCGCCTGCGGGTGGACCGTGCCCCGTCGCGGTCCAGTGCGGTTCGGGCCCGCGACGCACGGGCCGGGGCCCGCACCGCCTGCGGGTGGACCGTGCCCCGTCGCGGTCCAGTGCGGTTCGGGCCCGCGACGCACGGGCCGGGGCCCGCACCGCCTGCGGGTGGACCGTGCCCCGTCGCGGTCCAGTGCGGTTCGGGCCCGCGACGCACGGGCCGGGGCCCGCACCGATGTCTTCAGTGCGGGACGTGCGTGGTGAGGACCTCGGCGCCGTCCTCGGTCACGAGCAGCGTCTGCTCCTCCTGCGCGCAGCGGGAGCCGTCGATCGTCACCGCGGTCCAGCCGTCGGCCTCCCACACCCGCGCGTCGGGGCTGCCGAGGGTCAGCATCGGCTCGATCGTCAGCGTCTGGCCGGGGAAGAAGCGCTCGGTCCCGCGGCGGTCGTAGTTGTGCTGGATGTGCAGGCCGTCGTGGAAGTCCGGGCCGATCCCGTGGCCGCCGAACTGGTGGACGATCCCGAAGCGCTTGCGGACGACCTTCTCGATCGCCTTGCCCACGTCCCGCGTCTGCCCGCCGGGCCGGACCGCAGCGATGCCGGCCTCGAGCGCCCGCCGGGTGGCCTCCATCAGGTCCTTCGCGTGCTGGTCGACCTCGCCGACCGCGAAGGTCTGGTTGAGGTCGCCGTGGACGCCCCCGTAGTAGGCGGTGACGTCGATGGTGACGATGTCGCCGTCGCAGAGCTCGGTCCGCAGGTCGGGGATCCCGTGGCAGATGACCTCGTTGATCGAGATGCACGTCGACTTCGGGTATCCGCGGTAGTTCAGCGTCGACGGGTAGGCGCCACGGGCGATCATCGTCTCGTGGGCGGCCTCGTCCAGCGCGTCGGTGACGACGCCGGGAGCGATCGCGGCGGCCGCGGCGGCTAGGGCCTCGGAGGCGATGTCCGAGGCGATCCGCATGTTCGCGAGCTCCTCGGCGGTGCGGGCGCGGGGCGGCGACGTCGGGCCGGGCTCGCCGAGCAGCGCGTACGACGGGCGCGCGATCGTGCGCGGGACCTTCCGCCGGGGTGAGAGCGGGCCGGGACGGAGCTGCGGGCGCGTCTGCATCACCTGCACAGGCTACGCCGACGCGTCCCGTCCGGCCGCGACGGACGGACGTCCGACCGGGGGATCGCCCGGTCCCGGGGCGCTCGGCCCACTCCGCACAGATGCGCGTGAACCGGCTGTTACCCTCGGTCGTGGTGCTGCGGTGAAACTCCGCTCCCGACTCCCGGCGCCGGCGCATGGTTTCCACTACCGATCACCGTGAAGGCCCCCGCGACGAATGCGGCGTCTTCGGCGTCTACGCCCCCGGGCACGACGTCTCCAAGCTCGCCTACTACGGCCTCTACGCGCTCCAGCACCGCGGCCAGGAGTCCGCGGGCATCGCGGCGGCCGACCTCGGCGGCTTCATCATCACCCAGCGTGCGCTGGGGCTGGTGTCGCAGGTCTTCAAGGAGCACGACCTGCGGGCCCTGACCGGCGACATCGCGGTCGGCCACACGCGGTACTCGACGACGGGCGGCAACGACTGGGAGAACTCCCAGCCGGTCCACCGCAACGATCGCCGGGAGCTCGCGCTCGCCCACAACGGCAATCTCGTCAACGCGGTCGAGCTGCACACCGAGCTGGCCGCTCAGGGCGTCACGTTCCGGGCGACGACCGACTCGGAGATCATGGCCGCGCTCCTGGCCACGACGGAGGCCGCGTCGCTGGCGGACGCCATCGTCGACGTCATGCCGCGGCTGAAGGGCGCGTACTCGACGGTCGTCATGGACCGCGACCGCGTCCACGCGTTCCGCGACCCGCAGGGCATCCGGCCGATGGTGCTCGGGCAGATCTCCGAGGGCGCCTGGGTCGTGGCGTCGGAGACCTGCGCCCTCGACATCATCGGTGCCACGTACGTGCGCGACGTCGAGCCGGGCGAGCTCGTGATCCTCGACGAGCGCGGCGTCACGAGCATCATGGTCCAGCCGGGGCAGCGCGAGTCGTTCTGCCTCTTCGAGTACATCTACTTCGCCCGCCCGGACTCGCGGATGAAGGGCAACCTGCTGCAGTCGAGCCGCGGTCGCATGGGCGAGATCCTCGCCCGCGAGGCCCCGGTGCCCGGCGCCGACCTCGTCGTGCCGGTGCCCGACTCCGGGATCCCCGCGGCGCGCGGCTTCTCGCGCGCCACCGGCATCCCGATGGAGGACGGGTTCGTGAAGAACCGCTACGTCCAGCGCACCTTCATCCAGCCCGGCAACGAGCTCCGTCAGCAGGGTCTGCGGCTGAAGTTCAACCCGCTGCCCGAGGTCATCGGCGGCAAGAGCCTCGTGGTCGTCGACGACTCGATCGTCCGCGGCAACACCACCCGGCAGCTCGTGAAGATGCTGAAGGACGCCGGCGCGCGGGAGGTCCACTTCCGGATCACCGCCCCGCCGATCCGGAACCCCTGCCACTACGGGGTCGACATGTCCGCCCGCGAGGAGATGGTCGCCCACGAGCGCACCGTCGAGGAGATCCGCGAGCACATCGGCTGCGACTCCGTGGCGTACCTGTCGCTCGAGGGCGTCTACGAGGCCGTCCGCGGCGATCGGGCCGGGCACTGCGACGCCTGCTTCACGGGGGAGTACCCGCTCGCGGGCACCGAGGACCACCTCGGCAAGTTCGCGCTGGAGCACCAGCTGCCGATGGTTGCCCGGTAGGGCGGAGGCGCCCCGGCCGTCGACGGTCCCGTCAGCGGCTGAGCCGCACCGTGCGCTGCACGGTCGAGCCGGTGCTCCTGCAGGCGCCCGAGGAGCTCTCGGCGCAGACCCTGACGGTGTAGCGGCCGGCCGGGGTCGCCCGGGTGCGCGATGCCCTGGGGGCTCTCGCGCACGTGAGCCGCGACGGGATGCGGCCCTTGAACGAGGCGGTCCCGGTGGCGGTCCGCCGGCTCCCCACCGGGGCCGAGCAGGTGCGGGTCCGTCCGGCGACGCTGAGCTGTCGCGTCACCCGCGCCCGGTACCCCGGGGCGCGGACGAGGTTCGTCGCGCGGAACGTCGCGGTGCGGCCGACGCGCGCCGACGCGGGGCCCTTCAACGTGGCCTTGGGCAGGCTGGGCCGTGCGGCGTAGACGGCCTTCGCGACCGCCGTGTGGGCGGCGAGCGTCGGGTGGACGGGGTCGGCCCCGGAGTCGCCGGTCCGGGCGAACCAGCGCGTCCCGGCCTCCTGGCAGATGTCGTGCCCGGCGGTCGCCTTCGTCGTGTCGACGAAGCCGATGCCGAGCGCCTGCGCCGCCGCGGGCTGCGCGCCGAAGAGCGCGTTCGTCGCCGCCCGCGCGTAGGCGTTGGAGCCGGCTGCCGCCGGCGTGGTGACGAGCTGGTCGGTGCGGCAGATCGGGTCGGTCGACGGCAGCACCTGGGCGTACTCTACGAGTGCGATCCTCGCCTTCGGTGCCAGGGCCCGGATCCGGTCGAGCGCCGGCTTGGCGCGGGTCACGTACGCGGCGGCCGTGACGCTGCCGGGGCGCTGGTACTGGTCGGCCGGCGGGTTCGCGCCGCAGGACGGGTTGTCGAGGCAGAGGATCGCGCCGGCGAAGAGCCCGAGGCCGCCGGAGTCCCAGCGGTCGTTGCCGCCCGCGGTGAAGGTGACGAAGCGCGTGCGGTCGCCGAGGACACCCGCCTTCTCGGCCAGCGCGACCTCGCCGAGCAGGTCGACGGGGGAGAGCAGCGCCGGGCCCGACAGCGTGGCGTTCGCGCACGAGAGGTCCGCCCAGTCGCCGGTGCGCTCGGCGCCGAGGTCGAGCTTCTTCGCGACCTGCGCCGGGTAGTTCTGCGCCGAGCGCGTGCACGCGGCGGGCTCGCCGGCGTGCGCGGGCCGTTGGTCGGCCATTCCGAGACCGGACGTGTAGGAGTCGCCGAAGGCGACGTACGTGCGACCCTCGGCCGCCCCGGCGGGCGCGGCCAGCGCGGTGCCGCCGGCGAGCGCGACGAGGATCGCCAGCGCGCCACGGAGGAGGGGACGGGGACGGGAGGCGGGGGACATGGTGGTGCGTGCACGGTACTCGCTGCGGTGTCCCGTCGGTGCCGGATCCTCGCCGCCGCCGCGTGCCGGTCCCGCGTCGTCCCGGGGCCGCGGCCACGAGACGGAGCGGAGGCCGTCCGTGCCGATCCCGTGCCGGACCGGTGCCGGACCGGCACCGGTCCGCTGTCGTCTTCCCGCGCCTCTACCGTGCAGGTCGATGCCGGTCGCGTCCCGCCAGGAAGACCCGCTGCTCGGCACGCTGAGCGGGGTCTTCGGCTTCCCCGGGTTCCGGCCGGGACAGGAGGACGCCGCGCGCGCGGCGTTCGGTGGTCGCGACGCCCTGGTCGTCATGCCGACGGGCGCGGGCAAGTCGCTCACCTACCAGCTGCCGGCGCTGTGCCGCGAGGACCTGGCGATCGTCGTCTCCCCGCTCGTGTCGCTGATGCGCGACCAGGTCGACCAGCTCAACGGCCGCGTCCTGCAGCGGGACGCGGAGGCCGCGCCGCCCGCCGCGCTGCTCAGCGGGCAGCAGGACCCGGCGGAGAACGCGCGGACGGTCGAGCGCGCGGTGGCGGGCGACGTCCGGCTGCTCTACGTGGCCCCGGAGCGCTTCGGGTCCGCGGCGTTCCTCGACCGCATCCGGCACGCGTCGGTCGGGCTCTTCGTCGTCGACGAGGCCCACTGCGTGTCGCAGTGGGGCCACGACTTCCGGCCCGACTACTTCCGGCTGGCCGACGCCGCGCGCTGGCTCGGGGCCACGTCGATCCTCGCCGCCACCGCGACGGCGACGCCCCAGGTGGCCGACGACATCGAGCGCCGCCTGCACCTCGACGACCCGGTCCACGTCCGGACGGGCTTCGACCGTCCGGCCCTGTCGTTCGTCGTCCGCCGGTGCTCCGGGCAGGTCGAGCGCCGCGGACGGCTGCTGGCGGCGCTCGCGGCGCCGGACGCCCTGCCGGCGATCGTCTACGCCGGCACCCGCGACAACGCCGACCGCCTCGCGACCGATCTGGGGGAGGCCCTCGGCGTCGAGGCCGTCGCCTACCACGCGGGCCTGGACCGCGAGACCCGCGACCGCGCCCAGCGCCGGTTCATGGGCGGCGAGGTCCCGCTCGTCTGCGCGACGAACGCATTCGGGATGGGCGTCGACAAGGCCGACGTCCGCACCGTCGTCCACGACAGCGCACCGCCGTCGATCGAGGCCTGGTACCAGGAGGCCGGGCGCGCGGGCCGGGACGGCGCGCCGGCGACGGCCTTCATGCTCGCCGACGGCCGCGACAAGGGGCTGCACCGCTACTTCATCGAGCGCGGCGAGGTCGACGAGCAGACGCTCGACCGGATCGCCGACGCGCTGCAGCGGTCCTCGCACGAGAACCGCTTCGACGTGACGGTCCAGCAGCTCGGCGTCGACGGGGAGACCGCGCGTGCGGTGTTCGGGCACCTGACCCAGGCGGGGATGGTCCAGCCCGCACCGGGTCCGCCGGACCGCCTGAAGGGCCGGCTGCTCGGGCCCCACGACGATCGCGTGCGGTACGAGGTCCGGGCGCTCGCGGCGGAGGCCCAGCAGAAGCGCTGGGCGCAGTACCGCGCGCTGTGGGCGTTCGTGGAGAGCGACGTCTGCCGGCGCGGGGCGGTGCTGCGGCACTTCGGCGACCCGTCGGTGGGGGCGGGCGACGAGGTCCACGGCGACACGACGGGCTCTCCGGCGCGCGGCCGCGCGGGTCGGCCGACGGTGCCGTGCTGCGACGCCTGCGCGCCCGTGCTGCTGCCGGACGCCGGGACGACGGGCGGCGGGCGCGTCGCCGCGGGACGGCGGGACTCCGCGGGCGCCCGGTCGGCGGCGCAACGACTGACGGGCGGGGCGCGGTCGCTGGAGGGCGCGGAGCGCGCGGCCGTCGACGCGTCGATCCTCGAGGTCGTCCGCGACGCCGACCCGCCGATCGGCCGCACGCGGATCGCCGAGGTGCTGCGCGGCAGCCGCTCGCGCAAGCTGCTGGACGGCGGGTACCACGGGCTGCCTGCCTACGCCCGGCACGCCGACCTCCGCACCGGCGACCTGCTGCTCCGGATCGACGAGCTCCTCGAGTCCGGGGCGATCGCGACCTCCGGCGGGGCCTACCCGACGATCGGGGCGGGCCCGGCGCGCACCACCGTCGCCGGCGACTGACGGACCGTCCGGGCGACGGTCGCCGGGACGGGCCGCCCGGCGGCGTCCGTCGCGCCCGCCGTATCCTCGGCGGCCCGATGGCCGCCGCACCCGATCCCGTCGCACGACCGCTCCGCGTGGGGGTCCTCGCCTCCGGCGAGGGGACGAACCTGCAGGCGCTGCTCGACACCGTCCACGGCCGCGAGGCGCACGTCGCGGCGCTGGCGTGCGACAAGCCCGACGCCCGGGCGCTGATCCGGGCGGCCGGCGCCGGGGTCCCGTCGAAGGTCTTCCCGCGCGCGGACTTCGCCACCCGCGAGGACCGCGACACCGCGATCGCCGCGTGGCTCGTCGCCGAGGGCGTGGAGCTCGTCGTCCTCGCGGGCTACATGGCGATCCTGACCCCGGTCTTCGTCGGCGCGTTCGAGGACCGCATCGTCAACGTCCACCCGTCGCTGCTCCCCGCCTTCCCGGGGATCCGGGCGATCGAGCAGGCCGTCGACCACGGCGTCGAGGTCTTCGGCGTCACCGTCCACCTGGTCGACGACGGCGTCGACACCGGCCGGATCCTGCTGCAGGACGCGATCCGCATCCCGGGGACACCGAGCGCGGCCGAGGTCCACGAGGCTCTGCGCCCGCTGGAGCACCGGCTGCTGCCGGAGGCGGTCCGCCGGGCGGCCGCCGGGCCGCTCTGAGGACACGCGCCCGGCGCGGCGTCCCGGCACCGCGCCGGGACGTGACCCGTCCCGACGCCCACGCGCCGGGACGGGACGGACGCCGCGCGGTCAGCCGACCTTCAGCGCGCCCTTGGCGGTGCGGGACACGTTCCCGGCCCCGTCGATGCTGACCGCGCGGACCACGTAGCGGCCCTTCGGCAGCCGGCGGGCGGGGATCCGCACGTTCCAGCTGCTGCGGCCGCGGGCGACCAGCGACAGCGGCGCGCCGCACGTCAGGCCCTTCGTCAGACGCCCGGCGTCGGTCAGGAACCGGCACTTCGAGCCGCTGCGGAGGCTGATGCTGACCTGGACCCGCTCGACGACGCCCTTCGCCGCGCCCTTGGACCGCGTCGCGACGCACCCGGTGTCGGTGGCGGTCCCGCGCAGCGCGACCGTCCTCGCGGCACGGACCGTCCGAGCGGCGAGCTTCGTGGTCGGGCGGGCGCGGTCGACGCAGACCTTCGGCTTCGCGGCGGCCGCGGTCACCGCGGGCCGGTCGGTGACGACCGCGTCGAGCTTGGGCAGGACCGGGTCGCCGGCCATCCGCGTCAGCGGCACCGTGGCGGGGCCGGTCGACCCTGCGGCCGCCGGGTCGGCGGGCTCCTGGAACGCCAGGTCCGCCAGCTGGATCGCGCCCGTGGCCGGAACGCCTGCTCCGCCGAACCGCAGCTCCACCCGGTCGAGCGTCTTCAGGTCGATCCCGGTGAACGCGGACAGCGGGATCCGCTGGCCCTGCAGCGCGATGTGTCGCGGCTGCGTCGTGCTCGTGTTCTGGCCGAGCGTCGACTCGATGCCGCGCGTGTGGTCGGTGAGCTTGACCTCCTTCTCGGCCCCCGAGCGGTCGACGAGGGCGATCCGCAGGTCCTGGACCGGCCTGCCCGCGACGAGGCTGGTCGGGTTGGCGTCCCAGTTGAAGCCCGTGCTCAGCGGGTTCCGGGCGACGTCCGTGAACTGGTACGCCGCGCGGAAGCTCAGCGAGCGGAACCGCGTCGCGTCGCGGGCGTCACCGCGCAGGCCGGCCGACAGCGTCGCCGGTCCGTCCCAGGCCAGCGCGAGCTGCGGGCCCATCGAGCGGTTGTACGAGTTGGCCGTCGACGATCCGACGTTCGGGCCGGCGCACGCCTTGATCGGGGTCGTCGTCTGGGTGGACGGCGGGTTCGCGGACTGCGGGTTCGCGAACGGGTCCGGGTTGCACCAGTCGAACGTCGCGAACCCGGAGCCGGTGTACGTGCCGCCGGCGTCGTCCTTCGCCGTCGGGCTGGCGGTCGTCGGGACGGCACCGGATCCGGGCCGGACGATGTCCTGCCGCTCCGCGGCGGGCGCGATGTACGAGTACTTGATGAGGTCGGGACAGGCGATCGCCTTCGACGACGGGTCGCTCGGGCACGCGGACGCGGGGGTGCCGCTCTCGCCGGTGATCCACGGCTTCAGCGCGGACTCGCCGCCGCCGTACAGGCGGAGGAAGAGCTCCATCGTCGCCAGGCCGGTGGCCCGCTGCTCGGCCATCGTGAGGCGCCGTGCGGTGGCCGGCGTGGAACCGCAGGCGCTGTCCGAGCCGGTGCGGTCGCTCGCGACCCAGCGCGTGTTGTACCAGTTGTGGTTCGCGCCCTCGACGTAGAACCCGTACTTCGCGAACGGGTCGTCGTCGTTCCCGTACTTGCTGCGCTCGAACGCGTTCCAGCCGCTGATCGAGCTGACGTCGCCGTCGCAGGCCGGGGCCAGCGTCGCGTAGTTCGTGCCCTGCGGGTACTGCTTGTTGCGGTCGATCGGGGCGAGCGCGAACGCGCCGGTGAGGTTGTAGCGGGCGCCCGGGCGCTGGCGGTTGTAGGTGATGTACTGGGTGACGCCCTCACCGCCACGCGAGTGGCCCATGATCGCGACGCGGCTGAAGTCGAGCTTCCCGATCAGGTTCGAGCCGACGGCACCGGGACCGGGCGTCGTGTTCCAGCTCTTCAGGAGGTCGAGCGAGTTGGCGATGATCTGGGCGCGTGCCAGGCCGCCGGCGTCGATCGAGCCGGTGACGTTGTCGAACGTGACGAGCGCGCCGGCCGAGACGGAGATCACGACGTAGCCGTGCGACGCGAGGTCGTCGGCCATGTACTCGTAGCCCTCCCACGACGGCCAGAAGCCGGTCACGGGGTTCGGCGGCACCTTGCTCGGGCACGTCCCGGCGGGGAACGCCTGGGTCGAGCCCGCGCCGCCGTCGGTGCCGGCGGCGCCGACGCAGGCGTTGTGCCGGCCGTGCTGGAGCAGGATGACCGGGTAGGGCCCGGCGCCGCGGGGGCCGTCACCGGTCGGCCAGGTGACCGTGCCCTCGAGCGGCTGCGGGAAGCTGTTGCCGTTGCCGGTGGTGCTGTCGCCGGGGTTCAGGCCGGTGAGCCCGTTGCTGCAGGCGACGGGCGTCGGCGAGGTGGAGCCGGTGCCGCAGCCGGTGCTCGTCACCGTCAGCTGGAGGTTTCCGGCGTTGTAATAGCTCCGGTTGACCTCGTACGGACCCTTGGCCAGCGGATCGGCGGGGTCCGCGGCGATGGCACCCTGCGTGGCGGCCAGCGACGTGGCGAGGGCGGCGACCGTCGCGAGGACGGCGGCGAGGCGTGAACGCCGACGGGCGAGGCCTGATCGGGGTGCGGCTGATGGCTCGAGCACGTGCGTGGTCTCCGGGCCGGTCGCTCGGGGCGACCGACGATCTGGGGTCGTGGCGATTCGCCCGAAGGTGGGCCCTGAGGCAGCGGCCCGCCGCACCCGCGCCGCTCGGCCGCGGCGGTGGGAATCGGGCGAAGACGGCGACCTTATGGCGTCCGTTCGTGCGCGTTCGTGGTCATTTGGCGCGTCGGCAGTCATCGGCCTTCGACGCGTGGCCAAACATGCATCGGTACGCCTTGGTACTCCTGTTCTGGTATCTAAAAAACCCTGGAAAAGGCCGGTATACGGTGGTTCATGCGCCGATGGCGCCCGTGGCGCGCCGGCGATAGGGTCGGCCGTCCATCGGGAGAACGAGAGACGCTCTTGCGCACACGAACGCACAATTTCGATAGCGAGTCTGGCCATTCAACGAGCCGTTCAGGTCGCCCACGCATGGGGACCCTGTCCACCTCCGCGGTGCTCGCCTGCCTCGCCCTGGGTGCCACCGCGACGGCCGCCGACGCGAACGTCCTGCGGGTCGACGACGACCGCGTGCAGTGCCCGGCGGCGGACTTCACGTCCCTCGTCGACGCGGTCGCCGCGGCCTCGCAGGGGGACACGATCCGCGTGTGCGACGGCGTCTACCCCGTCCCCGGCGGGGTCGGGTCGTCCGGGCTGAAGATCGAGAAGAACCTCAAGCTCCTCGGTGCCGGGGCGGACAAGGTCTTCGTGCAGCCCGACGGCTCCGCGCCGTCGACCGCGGCGACGACGCCGAACGAGCGCGACGAGTTCGGCAACGTCATCACGGTGAAGCGGCGTCTCGTCGAGCTCTCCGACGTCCAGATCTCGGGGCTCACCGTGCGCGGCAGCGGCACGGCCGTCGAGGCCGGGATCGCGATGATCGACGTGAACGAGAGCAGGATCGGTGACGTCCGGGTGACCGGGATCGCCCCGGACACCGGCCCCGGCACCGGGCTCTTCGTCGGGCCGATGGCGTCGCAGGGGCACGGCATCGTGCTCGCCAACACGATCGAGGGGACGGTCAACGCGGCCACGGTCGAGCGCGTGGCCGTCGACGGGTTCAACAAGGCCGGCATCGTCGTCGACAGTCGGACGCTCGCCGGGACGGGCGAGCGCACGAACACCATGCGCGCGACGATCTCGGACAGCCGCATCACCGGTGCGGGCACCTCCCCGCTCGTCGCCCAGGACGGCGTCGAGGGGTGGGGGCGCAGCACCGCGCTCGTCCTGAGCCGCACCCTCGTCACGGGGGTCGCCGGTCCGACGGCGACCCCGGGCGCCGGCGCCGGCGTGTACCTCCGGGGCGTCGATCCCGGCAGCGTGGTCGGGGGCGTGCGCACGGCGTCCAACACGATCTCCGGCAACACGTTCGGCGCATGGGCGGGGACCTTCGACGGCACCGCCCCGGCGCCCGTCGCCATCGACGCGCGCTCGAACTACTGGGGCAGCAGCAACGGCCCCAGCCTGCCGCCCACCAAGTCCGGCGGCGACTTCGCCGGGGCGGGCGCTCCCACCTATGGGGCCGGCCTGACGACCGCGCCCTTCCTCGGGACCGCCCCGACCGCCCCCGTCGCCCCGGGCGTCGCGCCCGACGCGGCCCCGACCGGGCGGTTCGACACGCTGACGGACGGCACGAAGGTCGTCGTCGGGGACACCGTCCCGCTCGACGTCGTCGCGGACGACGACTTCGGGGTCACGAGCGTCGCGTTCGCCGTCGACGGCGTGCCGCTGACGAGCGTCGGCACCTTCCCCTACGAGGCCGACTGGGTCCCGGCGGCCGCCGACGACGGCGCGGTGCACCGCGTGACCGCGGTCGTCACCGACTCGGCCGGCCGGACGACCGAGGTCACCGCCCGCGTTCAGGTCGGCGACCTGCCGGTGCCGCCGGAGCCGGTGACCCCGACGACACCCGTGCCGCCGGTCGTCCCGGCGACGCCGGACGTCCCCGCGCCTCCCGGCCCGGTGACGCCGCCCGTGCCGGTCGTGCCGTCGAAGGCGCCGACGCCTGCCGCCCCGGTGGTCTCGAAGTCCACGGTGCGCTCCTCGCGGTCCCGCAAGGTGCTGGTGCGCGTCCGTTGCGGCGCGACGAAGGGCTCGGCCTCGTGCAAGGGCGTGCTCCGCCTGGAGTCCGGGAGGCGCCGGCTCGGCTCGCGGTCGTTCTCGATCCGCGCCGGGCGGACCACCGCCGTGACGGTGACGCTCTCGCGTTCCGCGTACGAGCTCCTGACGCGCCGCAACCGCCTGCGGGCGTCGGTCACGCTGCGGGCCCGGGACAGCACCGGGGCGCTGCGGGCCACGACGGCCCGCGTGACGCTGCTGCCGTAGGTGCTCACGAGGGGCCGGCCGCCGCGGGCCGGCCCCTCACTTCGCCTGTGCGGCCCTGTCCTTCTCGATCTTCCTGCGGGCCGCCTCGATCTGCGCCTTCGCCGCGTCCGGGATCACCCCGGCGGCGTCGAGCCGGTCGACGATCCGCAGCGCGGTCTCCTGGGTCCGGAGCGCGAGCGCCTTGATCCGGGCGCTGCCCTCGGCGGCGCTGAGCTTCTTGGCCTGCACGTCGCGGACGGTCGCCACCACCTGCTGCTGCAGGGCCGCGGCCTGCTTCTGGCTCGCCGCGACGTCGCGACGGAGCGCGGCTCCGGCCGCCGGACCGAGCTTCCTGCTCGCGGCCGCGGTCTGGTCCGCGAGCCGGGAGAGGTCCGGCGTCGACGGTCCGGTGGGGGTGGTCGGGGCGAGCTGGTCCGCCAGGGCCGCGGTCGCGTCCCGCTCCGGGGCCGGGACGGACCGGGTCCCCGCGGCGGACGTCGTGGTCGTGCTCGTCGTCGTGGCCGTGCCGGCGCTCGCGGTCGTCGCGGTCGCGGTCTCCGAGGAGTCGTCCCCGCCCCCGCAGGCCGCCAGGCCGAGCGTCGTCGACAGCAGGCCCGCGAGGGCGAATGCGCGAAGCCTGGGCATCTCCCGATCATGCCGCATGGCGCGACGCCCTGGCGCCGTCCGCAGGCGTCCGGGTGCGGGTCGCGTCGCATCGGCGCGCGACCCCGTCGGCGGGCGGGACCTCCTGCTGCCGTCCCGGGGCGCTACTTCGCCTGCGCGGCCTTGTCCTTCTCGAGCTGCCGGCGGGCGGTCTCGACCTGCTGCTTCGCCCCGGCCGGCAGCGCGCCCGCCTTGTCGAGCTCGTCGGCGACCGCGAGCGCGGCCTCCTGGATCTGGATGCGCACGACGCCGATCCGCTCGTTGCCCTCGGCGTTGGTGATCCGCTTGGCCTTGACGTCCTCGGCGATCTTCACCAGCTGCGCCTGCAGGTCCGTCGCCTTCTTCTGCTGTGCGGCGACGTCCTTCTTCAGCTGCGCCGATCCGTCGGCGCCCAGCTTCTCGCTGGCCTGCGTGGCGGCCGCGGCGAGCTGGTCGGCGTCCTCCTTCTTCACGCCCTGCTTCTGGAGCGCGGCGGACTGGTCGGACGCCTTGGAGTCCTCGTCGTCGTCCCCACCGCCGCACGCGGAGAGCCCGAGCGTGGCGACGAGGAGGCCGGCGACCGCAATAGGACGAAATCCGATCATGAATCGCATCATGGCGCACTCGGCGGGTCCGGGGCGTTGCGCGCGCGGGCCCTCCTGCCGTCCGGGACGGGACCGGCCGGGTCCGGACGGGGGACGACGACTATCCTCGGCCGGGCCATGCCGGATCCGCTCGAGACGACCGCCCCCGACCGCGTCCCGGTGCGCCGAGCGTTGCTCTCGGTGTCCGACAAGACCGGTCTGGCCGAGCTGGCGCAGGCCCTGCACGACGCCGGGACGGAGCTGATCTCGACCGGCGGCACCGCGAAGGCGATCAGCGACGCGGGCCTGCCCGTGATCGCCGTGGAGTCGATCACCGGCTTCCCGGAGATGATGGACGGCCGGGTCAAGACGCTCGACCCGCACCTCTTCGCCGGCATCCTCGGCGTCCGCGATCTCGACACGCACGCGACGGCCGCCGCCGAGCACGGCATCGGCTGGATCGACCTCGTGGTCGTGAACCTCTACCCCTTCGAGGCGACGGTCGCCAAGCCCGACGTCTCGCTCGCCGCCGCGATCGAGAACATCGACATCGGCGGCCCGTCGCTGATCCGCGCGGCCGCGAAGAACCACGGCTACGCCGGCATCCTCACCGACCCCGCGCAGTACCCCGCGGTGATCGAGGAGCTCAAGACGTCCGGCGACGGTTCGCTGGGGATCGTCACCCGCCGCAACCTCGCGCTGCAGGCCTACGCGACGACGGCGCGCTACGACGCCGCGATCTCCGGCTTCCTGCAGGACCAGGAGGAGTTCGACGGCTCGCAGCTGCCGCTCGGCCACCCCTGCGGGCACCCCGCGTCGGGCGGCCGGGTGCCGTTCCCGGCCCAGTTCTCCCGCGGCTACGTCCGCGACCGCACGCTGCGCTACGGCGAGAACCCGCACCAGCGGGGCGCGTACTACCGCCGCGCCGGCGCCCCGGCCCACCTGCTGGGCGGCGTCGAGCAGCTCCACGGCAAGGAGCTCTCGTTCAACAACCTGCTCGACCTCGAGGCGTCCCGTGCGATCGCCCGCGAGTTCGACGAGCCCGCCGCGGTCATCGTCAAGCACAACAACCCGTGCGGCGCCGCGATCGGCGACTCCAGCCTGCAGGCGTTCCAGCGCGCCCTGGCCTGCGATCCGGTCTCGGCGTTCGGCGGCATCGTCACGCTGACCCGCCCGGTCGACCTCGCCGCGGCCGAGGCGCTGTCGAAGCTCTTCGTCGAGGTGCTCTTCGCCCCGGCGTTCGACGACGACGCCCTCGCGCTCCTGTCCGAGAAGCCCAACGTGCGGCTCCTGACCGGCGACGACGCCGCGCTGAAGGGCCTCGAGCGCCTCGACGTCCGCTCGGTCGCCGGCGGCGTCCTCGTGCAGGACACCGACGAGGTCCAGATCGACCCGGCCACGATGTCCGTCTCGACGAAGGCCCTGCCGACCGACGCCCAGTGGCGCGACATGCTCTTCGCCTGGCGGGTCATGCGGCACGTGAAGTCCAACGCGATCGTCTACGCGAAGGACGGCGCGACCGTCGGCATCGGCGCCGGGCAGATGAGCCGCGTGGACTCGGCCCGCATCGCCGCCGAGAAGGCCGCCGAGCACGGGCTCGACCTCACCGGCGCCGCCATGGCGTCCGACGCGTTCTTCCCGTTCCCCGACGGCCTGGAGATCGGCCTGCAGGCCGGCGTCACCGCCGTCATCCAGCCGGGCGGCTCGATGCGCGACGAGCTCTCGATCGAGGCGGCCGACAAGGCGGGCGCGACGATGGTCTTCACCGGGCGGCGCCACTTCCGCCACTAGGGCGGGTGCCACCCGCGGCGTGGTCCGGGGAAGGGTTTCGGACGCAGGGACAACGAGCGCCGGTCAACATCGCCGTAACCTCTCCCGCATGAGCCGCGATCAGGACCGCGTCCAGCGCTTTCACTCCGGCGGGCCGTGGGAGACCGAGGTCGGCTACTCACGGGCGATCCGCGTCGGCGACCGCGTGCTGGTGTCCGGGACGACCGCCGCGCGCGGCGACGAGCCGATCCCCGAGGACGTCGGCGAGCAGGCCCGGCTCGCGCTGGGGACGATCGAGCGCGCGCTGGAGCAGGCCGGGTCCGAGCTGCGGGACGTCATCCGCTCCCGGGTCTTCGTCGTCGACCTGCCGACGAACGGTCCGGCCGTGCTCGAGGCCTACGGCGCGGCGCTGCGCGGCGCGCGGCCGACCATCTCGACGCTCGGCATCGTCGCCCTCGTCGACCCGCGGCTGAAGGTCGAGATCGAGGTCGAGGCGATCGTCGGCGCCGGCGCGGTCTACGAGGGCTGAGGCCCGGCGACCGTCGCGGCCGCGCCGCCCGGGGGCCACACGTCGACCATCCGGCCCGGCACCGCGGTGCCGATCCACGCGTTCCAGGTCTCGTCGTCCGCGGAGCGCTCGAGCACGAGGCGGCGGGACGGCATCTCCTCGCGGGTGAAGACGACGCGCTCCACGTCGGCGTCCGAGACCGGCTGCAGGCCGCCCCGCCGGGAGCGCTGGCGCTCGCCCGTCGCGTCGACCGGGCCGGCGTCCGCGGCGAGGCGGACCCACTCGTGGTTGCGCCACGTCAGGCGCTCGGCGCCCGGGTCCAGGGTGTCCGGCCGCTCGGCGCGCACGGCGAAGACGACCTCGTCGTCGCGCCCGGCGGTCTGCAGCCAGCCGCCCTGGCCGCGGTCGTCCAGGTGCCACGCCGACCACGCCTCGCCGCCCTCCGGGGTCACGTGCTGGACGCCGCGCACGAACCACCGCTGCCGGTCGAACTGCAGCTCGACGCCGATCGCCAGGTGGTCGAGCCCGACGAACGCCGTGCCGTCGTGGGCGGGCATCCCACGCTCGCGCACCGCCGCCTCGTTCCGCGTCGCGATGCGCAGCGGCACGACGAACGCGACGAGCGACGCGACGGCGAGGAGCCCCATGACGATCGCGAGCAGCACCCCGCGAGGATAGGGCGGATCGCGGCGACGGCGGCCCGCGACGACCGGCGGCCCGGCGGTGCGGCGTGCCACCGCGCCCACGTCGCTGCGACCATGGGCGACGACCGCCCGGACCGATGCCGTCCGGGGGCGCACCGTCCGCCACCGACCTCCGCCCGCCGATGACCGACGTCCCCGACCTCGCCGACCACCCCGCCGACGACGCCGACGCCGTCCTGGTCCGGCTGCGCGCGACCGTCCGCGGCACCCCCGAGGAGGTCTGGTGGTCGGTCGCCACCGGCGCGGGGATCGGCACCTGGTACGTCCCGGCGAAGGTCCAGTCCCGCGTCGGGGGCGCGGTCGTCACCGACCACGGGCCCTTCGGCCACAGCCACGGGGTCGTCACCGCGTACGACCCGCCGCGCCGGTTCGCCTACGAGGAGCGCGCGTGGGGGCAAGAGGTCCCGCCGTGGCGGACGGAGGTCCTCGTCGAGCCCGGCCCCGGCGGCGTCTGCGAGGTCCGGCTGACGAGCGGCCTGACGACCGACGGCCCCCGCTACCGCGACGCGATCGGGCTGACCGAGGAGGCCTGGGTCGCCGGGCTGCGGAACCTGCGGCTGGCCCGCGAGCACTTCCCGGGACAGGAGGCCGGGGGCGTCTTCGTCGTCCGCGGCGTACGGGCACCGCAGGGCGAGGCGTGGGCGGCGCTCCTGCGCGCGCTCGGCCTGGCGGACGCGGTCGTCGGGGACGAGGTCGCCGCGACGGAGGGCGCGCCGGCGCTCGCCGGGGTCGTCGAGGAGGTCCGGCCGACGAGCCTGCTGCTGCGGACGACCGCGCCCGCACCGGGCTTCGTCGAGCTCTCCGCCCACACCTGGACGACGACGTCGCTGCTCGTCCACGCCCACCTCTTCGGACCGGCGGGCTCGGCGGTCGCGGAGGCCGAGCGTCCCCGCTGGGACGCCTGGCTGCACGCGCGCTTCCCGGGCGCGAAGCCGACGTAGGGCCCCCGGCTAGTAGTCCGCCCACCCCTTGCGGGTGTAGTCGAGGATCGCCGGGCGGTTCAGCGTCGTCGGGCGGACGTCCCGGGGGCCGCGGTCGGCGGGGAAGGTCGCGGCGGCCCGCAGGGTCGCCTGGTCGAGGAACCGCAGGCCGGGCGGGGGAGGGGAGCCGACCGACAGCGGCGGGGCCTGCGGGGCGCTCGCCGGGCCGGCGAGCCAGAAGCCCCAGTCGCCGAACGTCGGGACGTCCACGTGGTACGGCCGGCCGCGCCAGCCCGCGAGCTGCAGGGTCTTCCCGACCGACCAGAACGCGTCCGCGGCGAAGTACGGCGAGCCCGACTGGACGACCGCGACGCCGCCGGGGGCGAGCACGCGGCTGCGGACCATGCCGTACATCTCGGCGCTGTAGAGCCGGGCGAGGCCCTGGTCGTCAGGGTCGGGGAAGTCGACGATCACCGCGTCGTAGCGGTCCCCGGTGCCGCCCTTCGGGTGGTCGCGGACCCAGTTGAAGGCGTCGCCGTTGGTGACCCGGACCCGCGGGTCGTCGAACGATCCGTGGTTCAGCCGCCGCAGGCGCGGGTCGGTGCGGGCGAGCCGCGTCATCGCCGGGTCGAGGTCGACGAGGTGGGCCGACGCGACCTCGCGGTGGCGCAGGACCTCGCGCAGCGCCATGCCGTCGCCGCCGCCGAGGACGAGGACCTTCAGGCCCCGCGACCGGGCCTCCGGCGTCGTCGCCGCCAGGGCCGGGTGGACGAGGGCCTCGTGGTACCGGTACTCGTCGCGGCTGGAGAGCTGGAGGTCGCCGTTCAGGTACAGCCGCACGTCGGGCGTCCCCTTGAACGTCAGGCTCTCGGTGACGTCGATCTCCTGGTACGGGGTGCGCTCCGAGACGACGATCGGGTCGTCGTAGAGCTGCTGGCGGGCGGAGACCTCGAACCGGCCCGCGTAGGCGAGACCCAGCACCACGGCGACCAGGCCCGCCGCGAGCAGGCCCGTGGACGCGATCGCCCCGCGCCGCGTCAGGTCGCCCCGGAAGACGACGAAGATGATGAGTGCGGCGCAGAGGAGGTTGACGAGGCCGGCCGCCAGGGCCCCGCGCATCTGGCCGAGCAGCGGCAGCAGCACGAACGGGAACGCCAGGCCGCCGACGAGCGCGCCGACGTAGTCCGCAGCCGTGAGGTCGGCGAGCGCGCGGGCCGCCGCCTGCCGGCGCACCCGCTGGAGGAGCTCCATCAGGAGCGGCAGCTCGGCACCGACGAGCGCGCCGCAGACCAGCGAGGCGACGATCACGGCCGGCGTGTAGACCCCGGCGTACGCGAAGGCGGCGTAGCAGGCGAGGACGGAGAACCCGCCCGCCACCGCGACGCCGGTCTCGACCACGACGAACGCCGCGAGCGGCCGCCCGAGCAGCGGCTTGGCGGCCAGCGCGCCGAGCCCGAGCGCGAAGACGAACAGCGAGACGACCAGAGACGTCTGCGTGACGGTGGCGCCGACGAGGACGCCGCCCAGGGCGATCAGCGCGAGCTCGTAGACGAGGGCGCACGCGGCGCACGCGCCGGCGGCGAGCAGCAGGAGCGCCCGGACGGAGCGGGGCGAGGCACCGGCGCCGGACGTCGTGCCCTCCGCCGTGGAGGCGCCGGCGGCCGGGCCGCCGGGACCCGCCGCGGCCGGCGTCGCGTCCCCGGTCGGGCCCGGGACGGCGCCCGCGGCGCCGTCGGCGCTCACGAGATGGAGGCGGCGACCACGGCCCCGACGGCGAGGTGCGTGACCACGGTGATCCAGACCGCCGGGTGGTGGTCGTCGTGGGCGACCATCTCGCCGAGGTCGCCCGGCGTCAGGAGGTCGACGACCTTGAAGACGAGCCCGATGAGGATCACCCCGAGCAGCCCGTAGCCGAACGCGTCGACGAGCCCCTTGCCGAGGTCGTCGTCGGAGCTCAGGATCGCGACGACGACGGTCATCGTGTTCGCCGCGAGCCCCGACGCCAGGACGGCGGTCAGGTCGCGGTTGCGGTCGGTCCAGATCTGCTTCTTCAGGTCGCCCGGGGTCGCGAGGTCGACGGCGACGAAGCCGGCGACGAGCACGAGCAGGCCGACGACGGAGTAGGCGGCGGCGCTGCCGAGGCCGTTCAGGAGGTCGTTCAGGGTGTCGTTCATCGGCCTAGGGGGTGGTGGTCGTGGAGGGCGGGGCCTTCGACGGGCCGGCGTCCTCGCCCTTGCGCGTGCCGAGGAACCCGCGGACGAGCAGGAATAGCGCGACGAGCAGCAGCCCGACGGCGATCGCGATCCCGACGCCGTGCGCCCGGATCCAGTCGGAGCCCGGTGAGCCCGTCAGGCGGTCGTCGTTCGGAGCGGCCCCGGTGGGGGCGACGGCGGTCTCCTCGGCGGGCTCCGCGCCGTCGAGCACGAGGGGGAGCGCGGCGGTCAGGTTGCGCAGCGCGAGGTCGTCGTCGTTCCCGAGCAGGTCGCCGTCCGAGACCCCGGTGAGGCCCTCGAGCCGCTTCGTGGCCTCGGAGCCGGTGAGTCCGGGCACGTCCGTCACGACGCTCCAGCCGGCGCTGTCCTCGGACTCCGACGACGAGCTCGTGTAGTTCAGGCTCACGTTCACCACGACGTAGCCCTTCGCGCAGGACGGCCCGCCGGGGCGCTGGTCGGGCCCGTCGTTCGACAGCACCTCGTCGCGGTCGGCGGCGCCGGACCCGGAGAGCGACACCTGGTAGCCGAAGCAGACGTCGGTGTCGTCCGTCGCCTCCGCGAGCGTCTGGGCGAGCTCGACGCGGTCGGCGGCGTCGAGCAGGATCCCGGGGCCCGCCTGCTCGGCGGTCAGCACGGGCTGCGTGGACGTCGGGGCGGTCGGGTCCACGGGCAGGGTGGTCGTGCTCGACGGCGATGTCGTGGCCCCGGAGCCGGGGAGCTGCGTCGTCGGTGCCGTGGTCGACTGCGCGGCCGCGGGTCCGGCGGTCGCGGCGAACAGCGCCGCCGTCAGGACGGTCGCCAGCGCCCGGCGGCGTGGTCCGGCCGGGCGTCCGGTCCGGTCGGGGCCGGTGCCCGTCGTGGAACGCCGGGACGTCACTTGCCCGTCCCCGGTCCGCCGCCCCGGAAGCCCTCGGCCCGCCCGGAGTACGTGCCGAAGTAGCCGCCGACGAACGGGTACCAGTGCGCGTAGCCGCGCTCGGCGTCGTCGACGCTGATCTCGCTCCCGCCGCCCGTCCGCGGGCGGATCGCGATCAGGTCGTCGGAGTAGCGGAGGAAGACGCCGCCGGGATCCGTCAGGCGGTCGGCGGGCTTCCACGCGTCGGTCAGGCGCTTCGTGACGCGCTCCACCCGCTCGGAGGTCCGGTAGACGTCGGAGCCGTTCCGCTTGCCCGCGGAGGCGTAGTGGTCCTTGACCCAGCTGCGCGGCGACGAGCCGCAGGACGACAGGCCGCCGATCAGCAGGCCGAGCGCGACCAGCAGCAGCACGCCGCCGGCGACGAGCGCCAGGGGGGACTTGCCGCGGAGGCTCATCGGGCGGCCCCGGCGAGGAGCAGGGCGGCCGCCGAGGAGCGGGTCCGGACGACCTCGCCGCGCTCGGGGTAGAGGTGCCAGGTGTCCCACGACACGCCGTCCTGGCGGACGACGGCGCGCAGCCCGGTGGTGGCGCCGGGGACGCCCGGGAACGCGGCCACGAGGCCGTGGGGATCGGCGGCCAGGAGGTCGTGGAGCTCGTCCGAGAGCGCCACCACGGCGTCGGTGCCGGGGACGTCGACGTGGGCCGAGAAGCGGTACCGGACGCCGTGGTCGTCGACGCGGTCGGGTGCCACGGCGAGCGGCCTGCCGGCAGTCAGGCCGCAGGCGACGGTCTCGGTCACGGTGGTCCCGTCGGGGAGGGCGATCCCGACGGCGTGGGAGGCCCCGAGGACCGCGAGCCGCAGCGCGCACGGTGACGCGGGGACGTCGAGCGTCGCGAGGGCCTCCGGGGCCGGACCGCCCGGCCGCAGCGACCACCCGAGCTCGGCGGCGGCCGCGTCGCGGAACGGGACGTCGATCAGCGTGCGCACGTCAGCGCCCGTCCTCTCGTCGGTCGTGGGCCGGGTCCGGGTCCTCGTCGCGGTGCGACCGCAGCGACTCGAGCGCGAGCTCGGCACGGCGGGCCAGGTCGCGCAGCTGCTCGATCCGGGGCTCCAGCGCGACGGCGCGGCGCTCCTGCAGCGCGGCGTCCTCGGCGAGTCCGGCGAGGCCCGGGGCCTCCGCGCGGTCGCGCAGCCGGCGGCTCTCCTGCAGGGCCTTCGCCCGGACCGTCACGACGGCCGCGACGGCCTCGCGCGCGGCGGACAGGGCCTGCTCGGCCGAGCGGATCGCGTCGGACGCCGACGGGTCGCCGGTCGGCCCGCCGGCGGCGCCGTCGGTCACGGTCGGTGCTCCGTCGCGACGCCGTCGGCGCCCCTCACCGGGCGCCCTCGGCGGCCGACCCGGCGGGGTAGATCTCCAGCAGGTGCGCGGCGACCTGGGTCCCGGTCGAGACCTCCCAGGAGCCGTCCTTGGACCAGCGCTCGAAGCCGAGCATCCGGCCGCCCTCGGCCGCGTAGTCGGCGTACCAGGCGGTGCCGACCGCCGGCAGCCCGGTCGTCCCCGCGGTCGTGTACGCCGCCTTGCCCGACTCGACCTTCCTGTAGGTGCGGCCGTCGTGGGTCACGGAGCCGCGCGTGGGGGCGAGGTCCCCGGGGGCCGCGACGCCCTGCCAGAACGCGACGTCGGTGCCGTCGGAGAGGTCCACCGACAGCCACGTCTTGACGTCGCTGCCGGCGTCCAGGTGGTACTCGGTCCACTCCGAGCCCTCCTCGTTGAAGCGGATCTCGCCCCGGACGACGTAGTCGTGGCCGTCGTGGGCGACGACCGCGCCGACGCCGAGGCCGGCCGTCGGGCCGCCCGAGCGGTCCGCGAGGGGGTCCTTCGGCGTGGGGAGGACCAGCTGATCCCCCTTCGCCACCGTGGCGCGCGCCCAGAGGAAGAGCAGCGCGGCGACGATGACGATGATCAGGATGATGGTCATCTGGCCTTCCATGGCGCGGAGCCTAGCGGGAGTGCGCCAGTTCGACGAGCGGCCGCACCGATCCGCGTACCGCGCACGCTTCGCGACCGATCCCGCGGTGTACGCCTCTCAGCAGGCGGTTCGCACCCGTCCGTCGGATCCCCCAACATGGTCGGTCGCGTGACCACCGCTCTCCCCACACCCCCCGGCCTGCGCGTCTGGCAGCAGGAGGTCCTCGAGAAGATGGCCGCCTGGGAGCGCGGCGTCTTCCTGATCGCCGCCGCGCCGGGCGCCGGCAAGACCCGTCCGGCGCTCGAGCAGGCCGTCCGGATGCTCTACGCCCGGCAGGCCGACCGCATCGCGCTGATCTGCCCGACGGCGCCGCTGACCCGGCAGTGGGCGGAGGCCGCGGGCCGGCTCGGCGTCCACCTGGCGCCCGACGCGCCGGAGCTCACGCCCCCGGCCGGATTCCACGGCGTCGCCGTCACGTACGCGCGGGTGGCGATGTCCGCCGAGCGGTTCGCGGCGCAGTGCACGGAGTCGACGATCGTGATCGCCGACGAGGCCCACCACCTCGGCGAGGAGCTCGCGTGGGGCAAGGGCTTCGACCTCGCCCTCGGGAAGGCGCGCCGGTGGCTGCTGCTGTCGGGCACGCCGTTCCGCTCGGACCAGTCCGCGATCCCGGGCGTCGAGTACGACAGCGACGGCGTCACGCAGCCGGACTACGCCTACGGCTACGCGGACGCGGTCCGCGACGGCGTCTGCCGCCCGGTGTCGTTCATCCCCTTCGACGGCACGATGTCGTGGCAGTCCGGCGACGACACGGTCGAGGCGTCGTTCGCGGACGCGGTGTCGTCCGACCAGCGCGCGCGGCGGTACCGGACGGCGATCTCGACCGACCTCGAGGGTGCCCTGCCGAAGATCCTCCGCGAGGCCGACCAGCGGCTCGCGCGCCTGCGGGCGGACTCGCACCCGGACGCCGGGGGCCTCGTCGTCGCCGCCGACGGCGACCACGCGCGCGCCGTCGCCGCGACGCTGCACCGGATCACGGGCACGCCCCCGACGGTGGTCATGCACACCGACGCCATGGCGCACCGCAAGCTCGAGGCGTTCACGAACAGCACCGACCCGTGGATCGTCGCGGTGAACATGGTCTCGGAGGGCGTCGACATCCCGCGCCTGCGCGTCGGCGTCTACGCCACCGCGGCCAAGACGGCGATGATCTTCCGGCAGATCGTCGGCCGCTTCGTGCGCACGATCCCGAACCGGCCGATCGAGGGCTCCTGGCTCTACATCCCGGCGGAGCCGACCCTGCGCGCCCACGCGGGCGAGATCGCGAAGGAGCTCGTGCCGTTCCTGCGGCGCAAGGAGGACGCCGACCCCGACGCCCCCGAGCAGCTCCTCGACGAGCCGTCGGACAAGGCGGAGGACGAGCTCGGCCTCGTGGCGGAGTTCAAGGCCCTGAACGCCGACATGGCCGCCGAGGCGCAGCTCGACCTGTTCGGCGGCGCGACGCCCCTGAAGCCGCAGGCGGCCGCCGGGACGGGGATGGCCGGCTCGACGGGGGCGACGACCGGCGCCCCGATCCAGCCCGTCGGGGCCGGGCCGGGCGGCCACGCCTTCGACGCGGGCGGCGGGGTCGGAGCGTTCGCCGCCACCGAGGTCCCGCTCTGGCAGCAGCGCCAGCGCCTGCGGGAGACCCGCCACCGGCTGGTCGGCGAGCTCGGACGCACCCGCAGGGCGACCCAGCGCGAGGTCAACGCCTGGGTGAACAAGCAGATCGGCATCACCCGCGTCCAGGACGCCACGGTCGAGCAGCTCGAGTCCTCGATCGACCTGATCGAGCGGGCGCTGATGGGGAAGGCGTAGCGCGGGCCCACCGCGGGGTCCCGTCCCGGTCCCGCGACCTTGTGCGCCGCAGCGGGAAGGAGAACGATGGGCCCACCCCGTCGTCGTGCCCCGGAGCCCCCTGTGCCCAGCCCCTCGCCCCGCTCATCCCGTCGCCCGGCCCGCCGGCGTCCCGGAGTCGCAGCGCTGCTCGCCGTCGTGGGCCTCGCGATCGCCGCGTCGCCCGCCGCGGCCGCACCGGCCGTCGACGGGATCTACGACCTGCCCGGCGTCCCCCGGCAGCTCGCCTCCGACGGGACCTCCGTCTGGGTGACGACCGACGACCCCGCCGCGGACGTCGCGCGGGTCGACGCGTCGGGGACGGTCACGCCGTTCGACCTCCCCGGGATCGCCGGGCCCGTCGGCATCACGAAGGGCCCCGACGGCCTGATGTGGCTGACCACCACGGGCGGCGTCGCGCGGTTCTCCCCGGCGAACCCCGCGGGCGCGGAGGCCTTCCCCGTCGCGACGATCACCGATCCGCGCCGGATCGTCAGCGGACCCGACGGCGCCCTCTGGACCGCGTCGAACGACAAGGTCGTCCGCATCCCGACGGCGGCGCCCGCCACGGCCACCGCGTTCACGGTCCCCGGGATGGGGGCCCGGGGCATCGCGTCCGGGACCGACGGACACCTGTGGGTCGCGGACTTCGGCCAGCAGCAGGCCGTCCGGATGGCGACCGACGGGACGTTCACCACCACCGCGCTCGGGGACGCCCCGCAGGAGGTCGCCGCCGGCCCGAACGGCCAGGTCGCCGCGACGACCCCGACGACCCCGCCGCACAGGGTCTCGCTGCTGACGGGCACGTCCGCGGCGGTCCCGACGCTCGTGCCGGGCGACCCGTTCGGCATCACCTACGCCGAGGACGGCGCCTACTGGACCGCGCGGTTCGCCGACTCGACGCTCGGCCGCGTCGGCACCGACGGGCAGCTCACCACCCTCGCCGGGCTGCCCGCGAACTCGGGGCCCCGCCAGCTCACCACCGGGCCGAACGGCACGCTCTGGGTCGGCCTGGAGAACGTGAAGAAGATCGCGCGGGTCACGGGCGTCACGGCGCCGACGACCGGCGGCGGGGGCACGGGCGGCACCGGTGGCGGCGGGACGGGCGGCACCGGATCGACCCCCGACACGACCGCGCCCACCGTCACGCGGCTGTCGCTGTCGCGCACCGTCTTCCGCACGGGCGCGGCGCTCCGGGCGCCGTCGCGCCGTCGGGCGGGGATCGGCACGCGGCTGCGGCTGACGCTCTCGGAGGCCGCCACGGTCCGAGTGGTCGTCGAGCGCCGGACCACCGGTCGCCGTCGCGGGAGCTCGTGCGTCGCCCCGTCGCGGGCCCGCCGCGGCGCGCGGTCCTGCGTCCGGTACGTGGGCGTCAGCGCGCTGAGCCAGGCCGGGAAGGCCGGCCAGAACGACGTCGCCTTCACGGGCCGCGTGTCCGGGCGGGCCCTCGTCGCCGCCCGGTACCGCCTGCGGATCACCGCCGCCGACGCCGCCGGGAACCGCTCGACGGAGACGGTGCGCAGGGTGCGGGTCGTCCGGCGGTAGGGGCGGCGCCGCTCACGGACGACGGGTGCGTCCGTCGTCGTCCGATCGCCGGACGGGTAGCCTCGTCGACATGTCCCGCCGCATGACGCTCTGCGCGATCTTCCCGTACGCGGCCGCGCTGGTCGCGTTCGCGCTCGGCGCCTGACGGGACGCCGCCGCTGCTCCGGATTCGTCACGAACCCGTGAAGGTCCCGGCCTCCGGGGGTCGGGTCGCGGACCCGCGTATAGGGTCGTCCGACGCGCACCCGCGCCCCTCGATCACGACCCGGAGTCCACCATGGACGTCACCGTCCGCCACGCCCCGAGCTTCGCCGTCGCCCGCCTGAACCTGGCGTCCGGCGAGTCCCTGAACGCCGAGTCCGGGGCCATGATGGCGACCTCGGCGGGGGTCGAGATCGAGGCGAAGATGCGGGGTGGCCTCAAGGGCGCCTTCAAGCGCAGCGTGCTGGGCGGCGAGTCGGTCTTCGTCACGAAGTTCACGGCCCCGTCGCAGGGCGGCTGGGTCGACGTCGCCGCACGGCTGCCCGGCGACGTCGTCGTGCTCCCCGTCCACGGGGCGCTCAGCGTCGCCCGGGGCGGGTACCTCGCGGCGGACGAGGGCGTCGACATCGACGCGAAGTGGGGCGGCCTGAAGAACCTGGCCGGCGGCGAGGGCGGGTTCCTCGTCCGCGTGCAGGGCGAGGGCCAGGTCGTGGTGGCCGCCTACGGCGCGATCGACGTCGTCGAGCTGCAGGCCGGCGAGTCGTTCGTCCTCGACTCCGGGCACATGGTCGCCTACGAGGACGGCGTCGAGATGCAGCTCCGCCGCGCGGCGTCCGGCGGGCTGATCCAGTCGGCCAAGAGCGGCGAGGGCCTCGTCTTCGAGTTCACGGGGCCGGGCCGGGTCTGGACGCAGAGCCGCAACCCGGGCGAGTTCATCGGCTGGCTGACGGCCGAGCTGCCGTTCTCGCGGGGCTGATCCGGGCCCGGGACCCCGCCCGGGCACGCTCCACCTCGGGATCCACCCGCTGGTGGATGGCGTTCCGCCGCCCGGATCGTCAGCATGCGCCGCGCCCTTCGTGCGTGCGCGCCGGGGCACGCGTCAGATCCCCGAGGAGCACCCCGCGATGCATCGTTCAGCACCACCGACCGGCGGGCTCGCCGTCGGCCTCCGTCCCGTGCGCCGTCCAGCGGCCGGGCGCCCGGCCCGCCGGGCGGTCCCGGCGCTGCTGCTGGTCCTCGTCGCGCTCGTCCTGCAGGTCGGCGCGACCCCGGCGCACGCCGCCGAGCCGCCGAACCAGAACGACCCGTGTTCCCGCGCCGGCCGCGACAGCTGCGGCACCACCGGCGTCGGGGCGTACAAGACGTACAAGTTCGGGGTCCGCTGGTTCGGCAACTACCGGGGCGCGATCCCGGACGTGAGCCTCCCGGCGTGGTGCATCGACCTGCGGTTCTGGTACCCGTCCGCGAAGTTCGGCTACGCCAAGCGCAGCACCGCCGGCCTGCGCAGCAAGGAGGGCAAGACCCTCTCGGCCGCCGAGCTCCGGCAGATGTCGTGGGCGATCTGGAACAAGGGCCGCAGCGGCTCGAAGTCCCAGACGGGCGCCGTGATGCTCTACGTCCACAGCCTGATGGGCGACGGCGCCCCGGGCGAGGTCGACCCGAGGGCGATCGGCGTGAAGGGCACCTACGACCGGATCGTGCGCGACGCCAAGACGTTCGCGGGCCCGTACAAGATCGATCTGAAGACCGCCGCGAAGGCCACGGCGGGTGACAAGGTGACCGCGAAGGTCCGCGTCCTGGCGGCCTCGGGCCGCGCGGTGCCGGGCGTGACGCTCAGCCTCGCGGGCTCCGACGGCGCGACCGGCCTGCCCGCGCAGGTGAAGACCGGCTCCGACGGGTCCGCCACCGTGGCCGGGACCGCCGACGACGTGAAGAACGGCCTGCGCCTGAAGGTCGCGGCCCAGGGCCTCGCCGCCAACGCGCCGGACCTCTACGTCCCGACGAAGGGCGCCGCCGCCCGCAGCGGCCAGCGCCTGGTCGTCCCCGCGTCGGCCACGGTGCAGGCGGAGGCCACCACGGCGGTCGCCCCGGCGCAGATCAAGGTCGCCACGGCCGCGACGCCCGCGGCGATCCTGCTCGGCGAGCAGAACCGCGACACCGTCACGCTCTCCGGCGCCCCCGCCTCGTGGAAGGGGCAGGTCACGGTCCGGGCCTACGGCCCGACCCGCACCCCGGAGGAGCTCCGCTGCGACGCGCCTCCGGTCGCCGAGGTCACGTACACGGCCGGCGTCGGTGCGACCCCCGCGCCGCCGATCACCCCGACCGCACCCGGCTGGTACGGCTACCAGGTGACGGTGGCGGGGACCCCGGAGGTCCTCGGGACGACCACGCCGTGCGCGGTCCCGGAGGAGCGCTTCCGGGTCGAGGTCCAGCCGGCCGTGCGCACGGAGGTCAGCTCGACCGTCGCCGAACCCGGCGTCGCGCTGAGCGACAAGGCGTTCGTCACCGGCCTGTCCGGCGAGTCCGCGACGGTCGGGGCCAAGCTCTACGGCCCGTACCCGACCCGCGAGGGCATGACCTGCACCGACACCCCGGCGTGGCAGGGCTCGTTCACGGCCCCCGGTGACGGCACCTACCTGACCGACCCGGTCATGCTGAGCGTCCCGGGCTACTACACGTACCGCGAGGACATCCCGGCCCAGGGCTTCGTCCGCGCGTTCCAGGCCCCGTGCGGTGAGGCGTCGGAGACGTCGATCGTCCGCGGCGCCCCGCAGGTCACGACGAAGATCAGCAGCCAGGACACCGCGGTCGGCAGCGAGGTCACGGACACCGCGGTCGTCACGGGGCTCGGCAAGCTCGCGGCGACGGTGAACGTCGAGCTGTGGGGGCCGTACCCGACGAAGGCGGCGATGACCTGCCAGGGCACGCCGTTCTGGACGGGCACCGTGGCGGCCAACGGCGACGGCAGCTACGTCACCGCGCCGGTCAAGCTCGACCGCGCCGGCTACTACACGTACCGCGAGTCGATCGCGCCGACCGAGGCCTTCGCCGGCACGCAGACCGCGTGCGGCGAGGAGGCCGAGACCACGATCGCCCGCGCCGTCCCGAAGGTCGTGACGAAGGTCTCCGCCCCGGTGATCAAGCCGGGCACGTCGATCTTCGACCGCCTCCAGGTCACCGGCCTGGGGGCGACCCCGGCGAACGTCGAGGTCGAGCTGTTCGGCCCGTTCCACACCCGCGCGTCGATCCGCTGCACCGGCACGCCGTTCTGGAAGGGCACCGTCGCCGTCAAGGGCGACGGGAACTACGAGACCCCGAAGGTCGCCGTCCCGAAGGCCGGCTTCTACACCTACCGCGAGCGCATCGTGGGCTCCGAGTCGACGACCGGCACGGAGACCGCATGCGCCGAGGAGGCCGAGACCGCCCTGGCGCAGCCGCTGATCCCGACGGGCGGGACGCGCGCTGCGAACGGGAAGCCCGCGACGACCGACCCGGCGACGGACGCCACGAAGTCCGACGGCGGCTCGCGCCCGACGTCGGTCACGCTGTCCCGCCTGAACGTGCGCGCGGCGATCACGCCGGTCGCGATCGACCTCGGTGACGGCTCGCTCCACGTCCCGAACGACATCAAGCGCGCCGGCTGGTGGGCCGACGGCGCGTCGCCCGGATCGAAGGCCGGCTCGACGCTGATCGCCGGGCACATCGACAGCGCGAAGCGCGGGGCGGGCGCGTTCTTCCGCCTCAACCGGGCGCGCCGCGGCGACTCCGTGCAGGTCAAGAGCCTCGACGGGAAGACCCACAGCTACCGGGTCACGAACGTCCGACGGGTGCTCAAGGCGAAGCTGCCGGCGAGCATCTTCAGCCGGACGGGCGCGCCCCGCCTGGAGCTCGTCACGTGCGGCGGGCCGTTCGCGAACGGCCACTACCGCGACAACGTGATCGTGACGGCGGTGCCGCGGTAGGGGGCGGCCGGCCCTGAGGGGCCGGCCGGTCGACGCCTGCTCGTCGAGTTGTGTCCGCTCAGGGGACACAACTCGACCCGGACGGGCCGGCCGCCTACGGCAGGTCGGCGACGACGTCCACCAGCGGCTTCTTGATGCCGGTGATGAACGGGAGCTCCTCGCGCGTGTGCCGGCGGGCGTCGGCGCCGCGGAGGTCGCGCATGAGGTCGACGATCCGCTCGAGCTCGTCGGCCTCGAAGGCCAGGAGCCATTCGTAGTCGTTGAGGGCGAACGCGCTGATGGTGTTGGCGCGGACGTCCTTGTAGCCGGCGGCCATCATGCCGTGCTCGCGCAGCATCTTCGAGCGCTCGGCGGGCTCGAGCAGGTACCACTCCAGCGACCGCACGAACGGGTAGACCGAGAGGTACTTCTTCGGGTCGGTGCCCTCGAGGTACGCCGGGATGTGGCTCTTGTTGAACTCGGCCTCGCGGTGCACGCCGATCGACGTCCACCACGGGTCGAGCGCCTGCCCGAGCTTCGTGCGATTGAACGCGACGAGCGCGTCCTGCAGCGCGTCGGCGCTCGGGCCGATCAGCCACAGCAGCACGTCGACCTCGGCCCGGAACCCGACCGTCGAGTACGCGCCGCGCAGGATCGCGTCGCCGCCGGTGATCGCGGCCTCGGCGTCGGCGGCGAGCTGCTCGCGGCCGTCCTGGTCGACCCGACGGTGCCCGCGCGCCGCCTTGAACGACGCGTACATCGCGTACAGGTTCGTGTGGTCCGTCTGCGTGCTCATCGCGGGCGACGATAGCGGCGTGGCGAACCCTGGCGGCGGGCCGAGCCGCGGAGCCCTCGGGTGCATCGCCGCCGCGGCCCGTCCACCGGCGGACGTGTGACCACGTCGTGAAGCCGGCCGCGAGGCGTGGAGCGACGAGCGGCGAGGTGCCAGGATCGGGGTGGCGCCGACGGAAGGCCCACCCGCGCCGGACCCGGCGCGTCGGGGTCCCCGCCGTCGCGATCCCCCCAGAAACGCACACCGCGGAGTTCCCCCGTGACTCGGAAGTCGTCATCCCGCCGCGGCCGGCAGGCCGCGGACGCGCCCGCCCGGTCCGTCATCGAACGGCCGCCCACCCTCGAGGAGCTCGGAGCCGGTCCGCCGGCCGCGACCCCGCCGCCGACCCGCTCCCAGCGTCGCCAGATGCTGCTGGCGGCCGTCGCCGGGGTGGCGGTCTTCGGCGCCGGTGGGCCGGCGGTCGCCGGCCCGACCGCCTCGGCCGCGGACCCGGGCCCCGAGCAGGCGGACGTCCCGCGCGCGGGCGTGCCGTCGGCGAAGGCCCGGTGGTGCGGCGTCCCGTTCGTCGTCGCCGCGCGGCCGATCGCGTGCCTGCCCACCCACGACGGCCCCCGCGGCTCCGCGGACGGGGGGTCGTCGGACGGCGCACCCGGTACGGGCGACGGTCCGCCCGCGGGAACGGTCGTCCCGGGAGGCTCCGGCACGCCACCCGTCGACCGGCCGTCGTCGGCGGACGGCGGGGCCCCCGACCTCGTCGGGGACCCGGATCACCGGTCGACGACCGCGCCGCCGGTCCCGGACGCCGCGGCCACGCCGGACGACCGCCCGTCCGACGCCGTCGACGGGCCGTGGACGGCACCGGCCGAGGTGCAGCCGGCTGCACCAGCCGATGAGCAGCCCGCCGCGCCCGCCGAGGGGCAGCCCGCCGCGCCGGACGATGAACAGCCCGCCGCGCCGGACAACCCTGCCCCGAACGCGATCGGTGGTCCGGACGACCGGCCGTCGACGGCTCCGGCCGCGGGGCAGCCCGCCGCGCCGGACGACTCCACGCCGAACGCGGTCGGTGGTCCGGACGACCGGCCGTCGACGGCCCCGGCCGACGAGCAGCCGGCCGCACCGGATGACCGGGCGCCGAATGCGATCGGTGGTCCGGACGACCGGCCGTCGACCACCCCGGCCGACGACCAGCCGGCGGCGCCGGACGACTCCACGCCGGACGCGATCGGCGGTCCGGACGACAGGCCGTCGACCACCCCGGCCGGCGACCGGTCGGCCGCGCCGGACGATCGCGCGCCCAACGCGATCGGCGGACCCGACGACCGGCCGTCGGCGACCGCCGCCGGAGCGGAGGACCCCTCGGACCGCGGCTACCAGGTCGGTGCGACGGCCTTCGACGGGTTCGGGCTCGGAGGACGCGTCGCGTTCAACGACGATCGCGTCGCGTTCACCGGCATCGTCGGCGTCGGGACGGGTGCGTCGGTCACCGCGGGCGTCGCCGACGTCCCGACCGAGAACAGCGTCGGGATCCGCGGCCGCGCGTCGCAGAACGTGCCAGGGACCCCGCTGTCCGTCGGCGTCGAGGGGGAGCTCGGGACCGACGGCTTCACGGGCACGGTGCTGGGGAACGGCAGGACGGGCAACCCGCTGTCCCACGGTCAGGTCGCCGGCTCGATGCACGTCGCCCCGGACGGCACGGTGAGCTTCTCCCACACCGAGGCCGGGCGCTACAGCTGGTCGTCCGAGCTGTCGGCCTCGCTCACGGGCACGGTGGTCGTGGACCGCGAGACCGTCGAGGCGCCGTTCCGCGCGCTCGGCGAGGCGGAGCTCGCGAAGGCCGAGGCGAACAAGGCGATGGGCGACGCCGTGGTCGGCGCGATCGGCTCCGGCTTCTCCTCGCTCGGCTCGGCGATCAGCGGGGCCTTCAGCCCGGATCCCGGACCGGAGGCCCCGACCGCGGACGTCGACGCGATGGGAGGCGGCGTCGGCACCTACGGCGCACCAGACGACGCCTCGACCTCGAGCCGCTCGGCCCCGGGCGACGAGCGCGGGACGGTCACGGGCAACGTCGCGAACGCGCCGTCGACGTCGAGCCGCTCGGAGCCGGGCGACGAGCGCGGGACCGAGACCGGCAACGTTGCGAACGCCCCGACGACGGCGACGAACGCGGGGGACTCCGACACCGGCTCGACCGCGGACGTCGACGCGATGGGGAACAGCGTCGGCACGAGCTACGGCTCGTCCGACGCCGACGCGTCCGCCGCGGGACCCTCCTCCACGGACTCCTCGTCGAGCCGGTCGGATCCCGGTGACGAGCGGGGCACCGACACGGGCAACGTCGCGAACGCCCCGTCCTCGGACGCCGGGTCGCCCTCCGCGTCGGGTTCGGCCGCCTCGGAGTCCGACGACGGCCGCGGCGGGGACACCGGGAACGCGTCGAATGCGTCCTCGTCCGGGTCCTCGTCGTCCTCCGGGTCCTCGGGGTCGTCGTCCTCCGGTTCGGGGTCGTCGTCCTCCGGCTCGGGCTCCTCGTCCTCCTCGGACGCGGGGTCCGACGACGGGCGCGGTGGGGACACCGGGAACGCGTCGAACGCCTCGTCGTCCGGACCTTCCGGTTCGTCGTCCTCGGGCTCGGGCTCGGGCTCGTCGTCCTCCTCGGACGCGGGCTCCTACGACGGGCGAGGCGGGGACACCGGCAACGCGTCGAACGCGTCGTCCGGCTCCTCGTCGTCCTCCGGCTCCTCCGGGTCGTCCGGTTCTTCCTCGTCCTCGTCCTCCTCGGACGCGGGCTCCGACGACGGGCGGGGCGGGGACACCGGGAACGCGGCGAACGCGTCCACCGGCGGTGGCGGCGGCTGGTAGCGGTCCGCGGCGGGCGGTGGGTGCCGCCCGCCGCGCGCCGGACACCGGTCCGGCGCACGATCGGCGGCGCCACACCTCCGCGGTGCCGGAGCCCCGACGGGCGCTCCGGACGGTGCGCCGTCCTCCCGGGGTCGCGCGCAGTGGGCCGCCTGGGACTCGAACCCAGAACCACGGGCTTAAAAGGCCCTTGCTCTACCATTGAGCTAGCAGCCCCCGACGGCGAAGGGTACCCACGGCGGGGGCAGGGCGCACCTCCGCGACGCCCGCGGGCCGCCCGTCAGGGACGCCGATCCAGACCCCTCCGGGCGCGTGGTCCCCGGACGAGCCCCGTGCCCGCCGCCCGGACGCTCGAGACCCCGGCGTCGGTGCGCACCGACACAGCATGCCGCGCCCGGCGCACGGGTAGCCACGGCCCATGGGCAGCTCCGACATCCCCGCCGGCGACGACGCCGAGATCCGCCGCATCGAACGCGAGCGCGAGGCCAACCGGCCGCTCGAAGAGGCCGGGGAGGGCGAGTCCGAGGGCTTCGAGCTCGCCGAGGAGGCGCTGGTCGAGAACGCGTCGCACGGCGACGAGCACGGCACCGCGAAGATCACGCGCGACGCCCGCACGGGGGAGGACCTCGGAGGTGCCCCCGACGAGGAGCTGTACGGCGAGGCCGACGAGGAGGCCCCGGCGGACCTCGGCCCTGGCACCGACGCGGACGCCTGACCGACGCCGGGGCGCGCCCGGCACCTCGGTCCCGGCGATCCCGTTCTACACTTCCCGGGCGACCTGCCCCCATGGTGTAGCGGTTAGCACGCCAGCCTTTCACGCTGGTAGCGAGAGTTCGATTCTCTCTGGGGGTACTCGAGGCGGGCGTTTCACCTCGAACCTCGTCCTCGAGACCGGAGGTTGCGCACCGGTTCGCCGAAGAGGATCCTGAACCGGTCGGAGGTGGAGCGTCGCCACGGCGTTCGTCGAACCTCTCGAACACCGACATGCCTGCACCACGAGCCTCGGATCCCATCGATGTGGTCGACGACCAGGACCGGGTCGTCGGGACTGCGCCGCGGGGAACGGTGCTCGACGACGGGATGAACTTCCGCACGGCACACGTGCTCCTGTTCTCGGCCGACCTGCGCAGCCTCCTGCTGCAGCGACTCGCGTCGGGGCGTGATCGTCACGCGGGGCGTTGGGGATCGTCGGTCGCCGCCTACCTCCAGCACGGCGAGTCGTACCGCCAGGCGGCGGAACGGCGCGTGCAGGAAGAGCTGGGGATCGTCCCGGCTCTCGAGGACCTCGGGACGGTGCCGACACGGGATCGAGACTCCACGAAGTTCGTGTCGGTCTTCTCCGGTGAGGTCGGCGATCGTACCGTGCAAGGCGATGGCACGCACATCGACGAACTGCGGCAGTGGTCGCTCGACGAGATCGATCGGACGCTCGCGGACGACCCGGACGCCTTCACCCCGACGTTCCGCGTGGTCTACGCACGCTTCGTCGATCGGGCCGCAGGCTGAGCGGAGCGCGCATGGCCGACCCCGACGCGCTGCTGTACGCGCAGTACGGAAGGGCGGTCGAGGAGTACCGGTTTCAGGTGGACCTGAACTGGCGCCGGTCGCAGTCGTACTTCGTGTTGTGCGCCGCGGTGCTCGCCGCGTGTTTCGCGGTGCTCTCCGCCGGCGAACGAGTCCCCGACGCGCTCGGGGTCCTCGCGTTCGCCGCGAGTCTCGCGATCACGATCGTCGCGGCAGCGGCCAGCCACACGCAGACCGGGTACTACCGGGCGGCTCGCCAGTCCGTGGCTGATCTCGAGGGTCGGCTCGGCATCTCCGAGTTCGGGCTTCGGACGACTCCCGGGATGGGGTCACCGGTCGCGCGGCGGTACGGCAGGGTCACGACGTTGCAGAACCTCGTGTTCGCCGTCCTCGGACTGGTGAGCGTCGTCGGAGCGTTCGCCGCGGCCGGCGTCGTCGGAGACCGGAAGGACGCCGATGCACCGGAGCCTGCGCGGACGACCTGCACGGCCCGGTCCTCGGACTCGGGTGCGCGTCGCTCGACGACCGGTGGCGTGGTCCTGACCTGTCGGACCACCGCAGGGTGACCGCGGCGGGGCCCGCCCGGCCGAGGCGCCCCGCCGCTCACCCGTTGTGCCCGTGGCCCGCGAGGAGCATCATTCGCCTCCGTGCCCGCGTCCGATCCCGCCCCGCAGCGCCCCGAGGGCCGACCGGTCGGGCGACGGGCGTTCCTCGGGATCGTCGGCGTGGGGATCTCGTCGCTCGTCTGGGGCGACACCGCGACCCGCTGGCTGTCCGGTGCGGCCGACGCGCTGCCCGGCCCGGTCCGCGGGATCCTCCCGTCGAGCGGCTGGCGGATCTACGCGATCAACCCGCCGTACCCCCGGTACGACCCCGCCACCTGGCGGCTGCAGGTCGACGGCCTCGTCGAACGCCCGCGCAGCTTCTCGATGGCCGAGCTGCAGGCGCTCCCGCGGGCCGACCAGACGTCGGACTTCCACTGCGTCACGGGCTGGTCGGTCGACGACGTCCACTGGGGCGGCGTCCGGTTCAAGGACCTCCTGGCCGCGGTGGGGCCCACGGCCGGGGCGGTCGGCCTGTCGTTCGTGTCCGCCGAGGAGGACTACGTCGACACGCTCACGCTGCAACAGGCGGCGGTGCCCGACGCGATGCTCGCCTACGAGATGGACCACGCGCCGATCTCCCGGCCGCACGGCGCCCCGGTGCGCGTGGTGATGCCGCAGATGTACGGCTACAAGGGCGTCAAGTGGCTGCAGCGGATCACGGTCGTGGACCGGATCGAGGACGGCTACTGGGAAGGCCGCGGCTACGACCGCGACGCCTGGGTCGGGAAGTCCAACGACTTCAGCAAGGGCCTGTGAGCGCCGGGGCGGCGGGTGCCGACGGGCCCGGCGGCCCCGCGGTCGCGACGGCACCGCCCGTCCGGGGGCCCGCGCCGGCGCAGACGTTCCCGGCCGGCGCCCGCGTCCACCGCTTCGGCGGCAGCGAGCGCGCCGTCCACTGGATCCATGCCGCCGCGTTCTTCGTCCTCACCGGGTCCGGGCTCGTCATGTACCTGCCGGCGCTCTCGGAGCGCGTCGGCGACCGCCCGACCCTGAAGGCGATCCACCTGACCGCCGCCGTCCTGTGGGTCACCGCGCTGGCGGTGGTGGCGATCCTCGGCGACCGGCCCGCGCTGCGCGAGGCGGTCCGCGAGCTCGAGCGGTTCGACGACGACGACCGGAACTGGCTGCTGCGACGCGGGCGCCCGCGCGGGTGGCGGCGCCTGATCCCGCAGGGGCGCTTCAACGCCGCGGAGAAGGCGCACGCCGTGGTGCAGGCGGCGCTCGCCGTGCTCTTCGTCCTCTCGGGCGTGCTCCTCTGGCTCGGCGAGCGGGACACCACCTTCCGGCTGCCGGGCACGGTCGCGCTGCACGACGCGTCGATGTACGTGGCCGTGGTCCTCGTCCTCGGGCACCTGTACCTGGCGCTGCTGCACCCGCCGACCCGACCGGCGCTCCGCGGGATCCTGCGGGGCGACGTCGACGCGGCGTGGGCCCGCGAGCACCACCGCAAGTGGGACGCAGCGGTGGTCGGCGACGTCGCGCCGGACCGCGTCCGGCGGCCCGGGGCCGCGTCGGTCCTCGCGGCAGTCGTGGCGGTGGCCGCCGGCCTGGCGGTCGTGGTCCTCGTCGTGCTCTGACCCCGACCGTCGAACATGGCGCGTCGGCGTTCGGTGGTTCCACCGATGCGGAACGGGCGGACACCCGGTTCGATGCTCCGCATGATCCGCGTCCGCCGTTCATCGACGTCGACCCTCGCGGCGGTCGCCGCCACCGCTGCGGCCGTGGCCGCCACGGCCCTCGTCCCGGCGTCCGCCGGCGCCGTCCCGAAGCTCGCGACCTACCGGGCGAGCGTCGTCGTCCAGGGCGGGATGACCACGAAGCTCCGGCACGACACACTTGCGACGTGCGCCCCCGGGCAGGCCTGGCTCTCGACGAACACCGTGGACATGGACGTGCGGGCGACGGTCACCGTCCGGGCCGTCGGGGACGTCGTCGGAGCCCGCGCCCGCCGCGCGAAGGGCATCGAGCACGCGGGGGTGATCAGCGACTATCAGGAGTCCAACGCCTGCGCGCCCGCGGCTCCCGTGCGCCTGACCCGCCCGAGCTGCAGGACCTTCACCCTGCCGACCATGCCGATGGGGCTCGGCTCGCAGGGACGCAGCGCGCAGGTGGCCTTCGGTCGTACCGGCGGCCCCTCGCAGGCCCGCGGCGCCTGCGACGTCCCGCGGATCACCACGACGGCCGGGTCGGCCGACCTCTCGCTGCTCGAGCACCCCGGGTCGGGCCTCGTGCTGCCGTTCGACGTCTCCCGGTCGTCGTTCCGGACGCTCGGTCGCGGCAAGAAGCTGATCCGCCGGCTGCGGGTCACGGGGGAGTGCGGCGCGGCGCGCGTGCGGACGGGCAGCGCGGTCTCCTCGCTGGGGCCGCTGGACCACGGCGACTGCACCGTCGACGGGACCTTCAACGTGGAGATCACGCGCCTGCGGTGACCGGTCCGGCCGGACGATCCCGTCGCGACGTACGGCCGGCCGGGCGCGGACCCGGCCGGTGCATGCTCGCGCGGCCCAGGAGGGCCCGTCCCGGCCGCGGCCGAACGGGCGGTGATGCGCCCGGGCCGCCGGGCCTCACACCCGGTCGGGACGGACCGTCTGGTAGAGGAACGCGCCGGCGACGGCACCGACGATCGGGCCGACGAAGAAGATCCAGATGTCGTCCCACTTGCCGGCCAGGAGGTCGGGGCCGAAGGTGCGGGCGGGGTTGACCGACGTCCCGGTGACGGCGATGCCGAGCAGGTGGATCGCCGCGAGGGTGAAGCCGATCGCGAGGGCCGCGAAGCCGGGCGTCACGCGCTTGTCGGTCGCGACGCTGACGATCACGAACAGGAAGATCGCGGTCATCACGGCCTCGACGAGCAGCGCCGAGCCGGTGCCGACTCCGTCGGCGACGGCGTTGTTGCCGAGCGCGTCGGCGTGGGGGAACACGCCCTTCAGGGCGGCGGCGGCGAGGATCGCGCCGGCGAACTGCGCACCGATGTACGCCGGGGCGGCGGAGCGCTCGTGCCGGCCGATCGCGGTCAGGGCGATCGTCACGGCGGGGTTGAGGTGGCCGCCGCTGATGTGGCCGGTCGCGTAGATCGCGCCGGTGATGCCGAGGCCGAAGCCGAGGGCGATCCCGGTGTACTGCAGCGCCGCGCCCTCGCCCGGGATCGCGCCGGTCAGGGCGATCGCCGACCCGCAGCCGAGGAAGACGAGGATGAAGGTGCCGATGGCCTCCGCGAGCGCGCGCTGTGGGAGCGACGGGTCGAGGGGCTCGGTCGGTTCGATGGTGCTCATGGGGATCCGTTTCCGTGGGGATGGAGTGCGAGACCCGGGCGTGCGCCGAGGCGCGCTCCGGTGAGGCCGGAGCCCGGGTCACCCCCTTGTCGACCGATGCCGAGGCCCTCCCCCCGACGGATTCGACCCGCCGTCCCGCGTCCCCGGACCGCCCGGGTCGCGTCCGCCGCGGTCAGACCCCGCGCAGCAGCCCGCCGTCGACCGGCAGCGCGGTCCCCGTGATGTAGGCCGCGCGCGCCGAGCAGAGGAACGCCGCGGCGGCCGCCATCTCCTCCGGCTCGCCCATGCGGCCGGCGGGCACGGCGTCGCGGGCGGCGGCCTGCGCCCGCTCGAGCGAGCCGTGCATCTCGGCCATCCGGCTCGTCGCGATCCGGCCGGTCAGGAGCGTGTTGATCGTGACGCCGTCGGCCGCGACCTCGCGCGCCAGGGTCTTGAACGCCGACAGCGCCGCGGAGCGCTCGGCGTTGGAGAGGACGATGTTCGACAGCGGCTCCCGCACCGACGTCGAGGCGATCCCGACGACCCGGCCCCAGCGACGCTCCCGCATGCCGGGAAGCGTGCGGCGCAGCAGGGCCATCGGCGAGCGCACGAGGTTGCGGTGCGCGGCCTCCCACTGCTCGTCGTCGAACGCCAGCGGGTCGGGGCCGGCGGGCGGCCCGCCGGTGTTCACGACCACGATGTCGATCGGGCCGACCGCCGCCTCGGCCGCGTCGACGAGTCCGTCGGCGCCGGCCACGTCCGAGGTGTCCCAGGCGATCCCCGCGGCGGCCCCGACCTCGGCCGCCGCGGCCCGGGTGCGCTCGGGGTCCCGCGAGGAGAGCACGACCTGCACGCCCTCCGCCACGAGCGCCGCGGCGATCGCCCGCCCGATCCCCGCCGACGCGCCGCCTACGATCGCCGTCCGTCCTGCGATGCCGAGATCCATGCGCCGGAGTATCGCGGGCGCACCGTCAGCGTCCGATTCGCACCCGCCCCGCCGAGAGGGCCACGGTCCGCGTCACCCCGAGCGCCTCGCGGAAGCGGGCGTCGTGGCTCGCGACGACGAGCGCGCCCGGCCAGTCCCGGAGCGCTGCCTCGAGCGCTTCCAGCGACGCGAGGTCGAGGTGGTTCGTCGGCTCGTCGAGCAGCAGGCACGTCGTCCGCCGCAGCGCCAGGACGGCGAGCTCCGCACGGGTCAGCTCCCCCGGCGACAGCGTCGCGGCGGGCCGGACGACGACGTCGGCGGCCAGCCCGAACGTCGCCATCGCCGTCCGGGCGTCCGTCGGGTCGGCACCCGCCAGGGCGGCGACGGCGTCGGCGACGGACGCGTCCCCGTCCCCGGCCAGGAGCGCCCTCCGGGCCTGCCCGAGCGTGGCGACGACGGCCCCCGGGGCCACGCTCCGCCGACCCTCGTCGGGATCGAGGTCGCCGGCGAGCGCGGCCAGGACCGTCGACTTCCCGCTCCCGTTCGGGCCCTGGAGGAGCACGCGATCGCCGTGCTCGATCTCGAGGTCGAGCGGCCCCACGGCGAACGAGCCCCGTCGCAGGACGGTGCCCTCGAGCGCCACCGCCCACGGGGCCCGGCGCTCGGCGGCGGAGAGCACGAGCCGCAGCCGGGCCGGCACGCGCGGCTTCTCGGGGAGCGGTCGGTCGGCCCGGCCCTCGACGACCCGGGCGCGCCGCTGCATGCCCTCGGCCCGCATGCGCACCCACTCCTTCGCGTGCTTGTCGCCGTCGTGCGTGGCCCCGCCGGCCTTCCGGAACGACGCCGACGCGCGGGCGCGCGTCTCGGTCGCCGCGGCCCGCAGCGCGGTGCGCTCGTGGACCGCGTCCTGATGCTCGGCGACGGCCCGGCGCCGGGCCTCGGCCCGCTCGTGCTCCCACGACGCGAACCCGCCGCCGTGATGGAGCGCGGTCCCCGGTGCCGCGTCGGGGTCGCCGAGCACGACGAGCTCGGTGGCGACGTCGGTCAGGAGCGCCCGGTCGTGGGAGACGACGACGAGCCCGCCGCGGTGCTCGCGGACCACCCGGCGCAGGACGTCGAGCCCGTCGTCGTCCAGGTGGTTCGTCGGCTCGTCGAGCAGCACGACGTCGTGGCGGCTGCTGCGCAGGACGGCGAGCCCGACCCGCGCGGCCTGGCCGCCCGACAGCCGGTGCAGCGGCCGGTCCAGCAGGTCGGGGTCCAGGCCGACCTCGTCCGCGGCGGCCGACAGCCGCGCGTCGGCGTCGTCGCCGCCCAGGGCCAGCCAGCGGTCCAGCGCGACCGCGTGCGGCTCGATCGCGTCGAGGTCGCCGTCGGCCAGGCGCGCGGCGAGCCGGTCGACCTCGCGCGCCGCCGCGGCGACCCCGAGGCGCTGCAGGGCCACCTCGCGGGCGGGCCGCCGGTCGGCGTGGTCGGCGAGCTGCGGCAGGTGGCCGACGGACCCGTGGGCGTCGACGGTGCCGTCGTCGGGCGCCTCGAGCCCGGCGAGGACGCGCAGCAGCGTCGTCTTGCCGGAGCCGTTGGGCCCGATCAGGCCGGTGCGGGAGGTGGTGTGGACGCGGACGTCGACGCCGGACAGCACGGTGCGGGGACCGTGGTGGCGGGTGACGGCGCGGGCGTCGAGCAGGATCGACGGCATGGGGACTCCTCGGGGTGTCCGGCGGGACGTCGTCCTGCTGACGAGGACGCGACCCGGCGGGCGGGCGGACGGCGTGCGGGACCGCGGCGAGCACCCGGGAACGGATTCCGGGCGGTCGGTCGTGGCGGCGGTCGAGCTAGGCGGTGCGCATAGGGAGGTCCCGAGGACCTCCGGGGAGGGTAGACCGACGCGCGCGGGACGTCAACGGCGCGCCGCGACGTCCGCCGCGAGCAGCCCGGGGATCACGCGCTCGCGGTGGTCGAAGATGCGGTCGACGTCGCGGAGCACGAACAGCCGCCGCGCGAGGGCGCCCGCCGGCCCCAGGCCGACGCCGTGGTGGACGAGGTCGGTCATCGTCGTGCCGCCGTCGCCCGTCGGCGCGAACCGGTGCTCGTGGTGCCAGAGCCCGAACGGCCCGATCAGCTGGACGTCGACGAAGCGGTGCGGCGGGTCCCAGACCTGGATCACGCTCGTCCAGCGCAGCGGCACGCCGTGGAGGCGCAGCGCGTACTGGATCACCGTGCCGGTCGCCATCTCCACCGGCATCGGCGTGATCGTGCGGAAGCGCAGGAGCGGCGGGGTGATCGCGTCGAGGTTCGCCGCGTCCGCGAAGAACGGGAAGACCTGCTCCGGGGTCCCGTCGAGGCGCTGGGTGCGATGGAGGACGTCGACGCGCATCGGGTGGGGGTACGACGTTCCCGGGCCGACCGGACGCCGCGACCGCCGCCCGGCGGCCCGTCCCCCGTCCGTCGCGCCCCGCGCCCTCGCGGCACGACTAGCATCGCCCCGATGCCCCCGGCCGCCAGGACCTCCTCCCGCCGCCGTCCGCCGCACGACGTGGCCGACCTCTCGCTCGCGACGGCCGGCGAGGCGCGGATCGACTGGGCCGACGCCCAGATGCCGGTCCTGGCGCAGGTCCGCTCGCGGTTCGGGGCCGAGCGCCCCCTCGACGGCCTCCGCGTCGCCGCCTGCCTCCACGTGACGGCGGAGACCGGGAACCTCGTCCGCACGCTCCGGGCCGGCGGGGCGGACGTGTGGCTCGCGGCCGCGAACCCGCTCTCGACGCAGGACGAGGTCGCGGCCGCGCTGGTCCTCGCCGACGGCGTCGCCGTCCACGCCCGCCGGAGGATCGACCGCGCGACCTACGCGCGGCACCAGGAGACCGTCGCGGCCTGCGGCGGCCCCGGACCGCACCTGACGATGGACGACGGCGGCGACCTCCTCGCGCTCCTGCACGAGCCGGCGGCGGACGGCGCCCCGACCCGCGCATCGGCCGACCTCATCGGCGGCACCGAGGAGACGACCGCCGGGGCGATCCGGCTGCGCGCCATGGCCCGCCGCGGGGAGCTCCCCGTCCCGGTCCTCGCGGTCCACGAGGCCGACACCCACCGCGTGGTGGAGAACCGCCACGGCACCGGCCAGTCCGCGCTCGACGGGATCCTCCGCGCGACGAACGTGCTGCTCGCCGGCCGGACGCTCGTCGTCATGGGCTACGGCTCGTGCGGCCGCGGCGTCGCCGCCCGGGCGCGCGGCATGGGCGCCGCCGTGACGGTCTGCGAAGTGGATCCGATCAAGGCGCTGGAGGCGAAGCTCGAGGGCTTCGACGTCGCGCCCTCGCTCGTCGCGGCGGAGCGCGGCGACATCTTCGTGACCGTCACCGGCAACCGCGACGTCCTGACCCGCGAGCACTTCGAGCGGATGCGCGACGGGACGATCCTCGCCAACGCCGGGCACTTCGACGTCGAGATCTCGCTCGGCGACCTGGCCGCCGCGGCCGACGGGCCCCCGGTCGAGGTCCGTCCCCTGGTCGAGCGCTACGTCGTCGGCGGCCGGCGCCTGCACCTGCTGGCCGGCGGACGCGTCGTCAACCTGGCGGCCGCCGAGGGCTACCCGGCGTCGGTCATGGACCTCTCGTTCACGAACCAGGCGCTCGCGGTCGAGGCGCTCGTCCGCCAGCCGGGCAGGTTCGCGCCCGGCGTCCACCGCGTGCCGCAGGAGATGGACGCCGAGATGGCGCTCCTGAAGCTCGAGAGCCTCGGCCTGGGCATCGACGTCCTCAGCGACGCGCAGTCCGCCTACGGCCGCTCCTGGGGCTGAGGCCGCGGCGGCGGCAGCGCCGCGCGCCGCGACCGCAGCGCCGGCCGGGATCCGTCGTTCCGCGGGTCAGTAGTCCGTGCCGACCGCGACCGGCTTCGAGCGGCTGAGCACGTTGCCCGCGGCGTCGAGCGCCTCGACCGCGACGATCTTGTCGCCGCCACCCGGACCGCCGTACCGCAGGAGCGTCTCGAAACCGGCGCGCGGCACGGTCTGGCGCGGGACGAGCGAGGTCGCCGACGCCCCGCCGACCGCGCGCCACGCGGCCACGGTGGTCGCGCCGTTCCACGAGACCCGGACGGCGACGCTCCTGCTGCTGCGCCGCGCGACGGCCTTCGGGGCGCTCAGCGGCTGCGAGGTCCAGTCGGCGCGGTACGCCCGGTACGACTCTGTCCGCGTCGACGCGTACTTCGCCTCGAAGAGCTGCTGGCCGGTGGGGGAGAACTCGGACACGTTGTCCCCGGTGCCGCCCCAGCCGACGAACCAGTTGCCGTTCGGGAGCGCCTGCAGGTTGCCCTGCGTGTTGTTGATCTTCGTCACCGGGTTGACGAACTGGCGCGCGACGGTCGCGGTCCGCTTCGCGTCGTCGAGCTTCAGCACGAGGCCCTTGGAGCGCTTGCCCTTGTCGTTGAGCACCGAGCTGACGTTGTCGAACAGCGAGATCGTGCCGTCGGGCTGCCGGTGGGCGTCGTGCTGCCAGTGGAACGCGGCCCCGGGGCCCATCTTGTAGCTCGAGTCCTTGCCGCCGAGCTTCCAGACGATCTTCTTCGTCTTCTTGTCGATCTTGTAGATCGTGTGCGTGTGCCGGGCGGACACCAGCACGTTCCCGTCGCTGTCGAGGTTCACCGAGTTGGCGTGGATGAAGTCATAGGCGACCTCCGGCCGCGCGGGGAGCGGCAGGTAGGACTCCTTCGGCGACACGGCGTCGGTCGACACCCAGTCCCAGACGACCTTGTTCGTCTTCAGGTCGACCTCCTGGATGGTGTTCCGCATCACCAGGTCGTTCTTCTTGCCGCCCTTGACGGCGGTCGTGCTCTGGCGGACCGGCTTGTACGAGATCAGGAGCGCGGTGCCCTGCGGCGTGAGCGTGAACTCGTGGAAGTCCGCCTGCCGCTTCCCGTCCGGGCTGACGGTGGCCAGCACCCGGAAGTTCTGGTCCAGCACCTTGAACGCGCCGAACCCGTAGCCGCGGAGCGCGCCGCCCTCCCAGTACGTGATGACCGGCTTGCCGTCCAGCAGCTGCGGCTTGAGGTCGAGGATCGAGTTGCCCTTGCCGGCCGGCTGGAACCACACCGGCGAGCCCGAGTTGTCGAAGACCATGGCGCCGGAGTCGATCCCCCCGCCCTTGGGCGTCGTGAAGACGTAGCCGGGCGCCGTGTTCGTCGCCGGCGTGGTGACCCGCACGGTGGTCGGCTTGAGGTCCGGCCGGCTCGGGTAGATCGTGGTGGCGTCCGCGACCGGGGCGAGGGCGGCGAGTCCGGCCAGCGCGGTCGTGACGGCGGCCGCCCGGCGGCCCGGCCTCCGGCTCGACGGACGGTGGGGCGGGACGGCTGATGGCGCGGGCATGGTGCTCCTGAGCGGGGGGAACGCCGACGTCGCGCCTGGTGCGCGCCGCGGGACCGCCGTACTCCGGGGAGGGCGGACGGTGCGGGCGATCCTCCCACGCGGTTCACGCTTTCGCGCCGATTCTTCGTTTCGGCGCCGCGCCGGCGCGGCCGGTCCGGATCCCCCGACCGTCGGCGTCGCGACGGTCCGGGCCCGGCTCGGTCCCCGGCTCTGTGTCTCAGGATGGGTTGGCCGGTGAGGTTGCCGGTGAGAGGCCGTTCAGCCGAGGTCGACCGCCTCGATCAGCCCCGGGGGGTCGGTCCGCGACGGGCCGGTCGGGAACGCGAGCCGCACGAGGCGCTGCCCGTCGACCGCGACGTGGGCGATCACGGGCGGGACGACCGTCGCCGACAGCTCGTCGAGCGCCTGCGCGACGGCGACGAGGCTCGGGCGCACCCGGATCCGCCACGCGTCGACCTTGCCGGCGGGCACCGCGACCTTCTCGCGCTTCTCGACCCGGACGTCCAGCGGCCAGTACACGACCGCCGTGAGCCACACCGGCGGCACGAAGCGGGCCTTCTCGGCCAGCGGCAGCACCCGGAACGCGAGCGCCAGGGCGGGGGCGGGGACCATCTCGCGCGGGTAGGCCGAGATGTCACCGCCCATCTGCGGGACCTGGACGTCGCGGAACGCCGCCGACTCGGCGAACACCTCGCGGTCCTTGTCGGTCAGCTCGATCGACTGCGACTGGGCCAGGAGCGCGCCCGAGCGCCGCCGGAACCGGGTCTCGACGGTGCCCGCGAGCCGCCCGAACGCCTCCCCGCGGATCTCCTGGACGAGCTCCCGGTCGCCGTCGGGGCGGAGCGTCAGCGTGCCGGTGCCGACCTCCTCCCCGTCCACGAGCCCGCGGAACGTCGTCGTCTCGGGGCCCTCGAGCTCGGGATCCGGCAGCGCGTCTTCCATGGGCGGGCACGATGGCAGGTGCGGCGGACCGGGTCGGTGCCCGCCCGGCCACGACGGCGCGCCGCGGCGGGCCGTCCACCGCGCACCCCGGCGCCCGGCGGCCGGGCGGTCCGTGCGCCCACGCACGGTGGGCCGATAGGCGGTTGAGGCGCCACGTCGAGACGGTGTACGTTCGCCCGATGTCGACGCACCCCCGATCACGTCCCCGCCGATCCTCGGCCCTCGTCGCCGTCCTCGGCGCTCTCGCGCTCGGGGCCGCCGGATGCGGGTCCGACGACGCGACGACGACCACCGACGACTCCGCGGCCCGGACGACCACCGCCACGACGACCGCGGCGAGCCCGACCACCGCGACGACGGCCGCGACCGCGACGACCACCGCGGTGGCGCCGACGACCACGACCGCGGCCACGTCCGCGTCGACCACGACGCCCGCCGCGGCGGGCGGACTCCCGGAAGGCGATCCCGCCGCCGAGAAGATCGACCCGTGCTCCCTGCTGACGGACGCGGACGTGGTCGGCGCCGGTGGCAAGGCCGGGGTCCACCGCCCGGACGAGAACGACGTCGGGAAGGGCTGCGACCACGGCGTCCTGACCATCTACGTCGGCGAGCTTCACCCGAACTTCACCGCCTTCGGGGGCGAGAAGGTCCCCGGCGTCGGCGACGAGGCGTACTACCGCAAGCAGTGGCACGACCTGCGGACCCGGGTCGGCGGCGTCCGGGTCGACGTCCAGTGCCGGCTGTGCAGCGGCAGCGAGCTGCCGACGCTGAAGAAGCTGGCGGGCAGGGCCGTCTCCCGCCTGCCGTAGGGGCTGCCGCGGCCGGGGCGGCGCCACCCGTCGTAACCTTGACACGATCGTGGTAAGGTTACGAAGTCCCGCATGGACGCACTGACGATCAACGAAGCGGCGGAGACCACGGGTTGGAGCCCGCGGATGCTCCGCTACATCGAACGCATGGGGCTCGTCGAGCCCGAGCGGTCGACGGGCGGCTATCGCCTGTACGGCCCGGGTGAGCTCCAGCGCCTGCGCACGTTGCGCGGGCTGCTGGACGAGCACGGGCTGGCTCTCGGAGAAGTCGGGTTCGCCCGCCGGATGCAGCACGACGACGCGCTGCGGACGACGGTCGAGGACTGGCTCGAGGCCGAGCCGTCGCGTCCCGCCCACGTGCCCGCCGACGACTGGCTCACGTGGGAGCAGGACAAGCACGAGCGACTGGTGGCAGAGGCCGCACGTCGCGCCGACACCACCGCCAGCAACCTCACGGAGACCCTATGAGCACCGTCCTTTCGAAGAACGATTTCAAGGTCCGCGACCTCTCGCTGGCCGCCGCCGGTCGCAAGCAGATCGAGCTCGCCGAGCACGAGATGCCCGGCCTGATGTCGACGCGCGAGGAGTTCGCCGCGTCGCAGCCGCTCAAGGGCGCGCGCATCATCGGCTCGCTGCACATGACCACGCAGACGGCCGTCCTGATCGAGACCCTCACGGCGCTGGGCGCCGAGGTCCGCTGGGTCTCCTGCAACATCTTCTCGACCGACGACCAGGCCGCCGCGGCCGTCGCCGTCGGCCCGAACGGCACCCCCGAGGACCCGCAGGGCGTCCCGGTCTTCGCCTGGAAGGGCGAGACGCTGGAGGAGTACTGGTGGTGCACGGAGCAGGCCGTCGCCGGCTGGCCCGCCGACGCCCCGGCGAACATGATCCTGGACGACGGCGGCGACGCCACGATGCTCATCCACAAGGGCGTCGAGTTCGAGAAGGCCGGCGCCGTGCCGGACCCCTCGACCGGTGAGTCCGAGGAGTTCCAGATCTTCCTCTCGCTGCTGACGAAGTCGGTCGCCGAGGCGCCGGAGCGCTACACCGAGATCGCCAAGCACATCCAGGGCGTGACCGAGGAGACCACCACGGGCGTGCACCGCCTGTACGAGCTCGCCAAGCAGGGCGGCCTCCTCTTCCCGGCGATCAACGTCAACGACGCCGTCACGAAGTCGAAGTTCGACAACCTCTACGGCTGCCGCCACTCGCTGGTCGACGGCCTGAACCGCGCGACCGACGTCATGATCGCCGGCAAGCGCGCCGTGATCTGCGGCTACGGCGACGTCGGCAAGGGCTCCGCCGCCTCGCTCCGCGGCCAGGGCGCCCGCGTCATCGTCACCGAGATCGACCCGATCAACGCGCTCCAGGCGGCGATGGAGGGCTACCAGGTCACCACGCTCGAGGACGTCATCGGTGAGGCCGACATCGTCGTCACGACGACCGGCAACAAGGACATCCTCACCAAGGAGCACCTCGCCGCGCTGAAGAACAAGGCGATCGTCGCGAACATCGGCCACTTCGACAACGAGATCGACATCGCCGGTCTCGGGTCGATCCCGGGCATCGAGCGCATCGAGGTCAAGCCGCAGGTCCACGAGTGGGTCTTCCCCGACGGCCACTCGATCATCGTGCTCTCCGAGGGTCGCCTGATGAACCTCGGCAACGCGACGGGCCACCCCTCGTTCGTGATGTCGAACTCGTTCACGAACCAGACGATCGCCCAGATCGAGCTGTTCGCGAACAACCAGGACGGCAAGTACGAGAACCAGGTCTACGTGCTCCCGAAGCACCTCGACGAGAAGGTCGCCCGTCTGCACCTCGACGCCCTCGGCGTCAAGCTGACGACGCTCTCGCAGTCGCAGGCCGACTACATCGGCGTCCCGGTCGAGGGCCCCTACAAGCCCGACCACTACCGGTACTGATCTGACTCGGTCTCGCCGCCCCTGAGGGTGTCGCCGGATCCTCGGCAGCACGTGCGTACAGCTCTCGGATTCCGCTCCTACTCAGGGACGGCGATACCTTCGCCAGCTCAGCACCGGTTCCCGCGCTCACCCTGAGCGCGGGGACCTTCCCGAGTCATCTCGGAACCCACGATTCAGCACACGACGGGCGGCCCACGGGCCGCCCGTCGTCGTTCCGCGGTGGCGTGGACGCGGGCAGGCCGGCGGGGGTCGATGCGCCGATGGCTCGCGATACGGGCCAATGACGCATCGGTCGACCGTGAGACCTGGACCGATGCGCCGGTGGCCCGTCATGCGGGCCGATGACGCATCGGTCGCCCCGGTTCGCCCCGCGCCGCCGGCCCCTCGCGAGCATCGCGATATATCGCGCTATTGACGTTCGAAGCAAAGCGATATATCGTGATGGAACACCAACCACGAAGGAGCGTCCTCATGGACAGCAAGCGATGCACCACCAGCAGCACCCCGTCCGACGAGACCCGCGCGGACGATCGTCCGCGGCGTCGCCACGGACGGCATGGCGGACCGCGGCACCGCCGGTGCGCACCGCCCGACGGCTTCGGCGGGCCCGGGGGGGTCGGGCCCGAGGGCTTCGGACCTGGGGATCCCGGTCCCGGCGGGTTCGGCTTCGACGGCTTCGACCGCGCGGGCGGCGACGCCCCCGGGCGCGGCCACGGGCCCTGGGCCCGGTACGACGACGGCCCCGGGGGCCCGGGCTTCGGTCCGGGTCGCGGTCGCGGGCCGGGCGGTCCGGGTCGCGGTCGCGGTCGCGGGCCGGGCGGCCGTGGCCCCGGCGGGCCCGGGGGCGGCCGCGGGGGCGACCCCGAGCTCCCCGGGTTCCTCCCGCCCGGCGCCCGCGTCGGCCGCGGTGACATCCGGGCCGGCATCCTCGTGCTCCTGCTCGAGGGGCCGATGCACGGGTACCAGCTCATCCACGAGCTCCGCGAGCGCAGCGGCGGCGTCTGGCGCCCGAGCCCCGGCTCGGTCTACCCGACGCTCAAGCGGCTCTCGGCCGAGGGGCTCGTGACGAGCGAGGAGGGGGAGGGGCGCGGTCACCGCCGGGCGTTCTCCCTGTCCGCCACGGGCGAGGAGGAGGCCACGCGCCTGGCCGCCGAGTCCACGCCGTGGGAGGCCCTGGTCGACGACGACGACCGCGGCGCCCTCGAGCTCCGCGACCTCGTCGTCAGCGTCGTCGACGCGGCGCGGCAGGTCGTCCGCGTCGCCGAGCCCGAGCAGGCGGCCGCCGCGAAGGACGTCCTCGTCGAGGCCCGCCGGAAGCTCTACGGCATCCTCGCCGCGGAGCCCACGGCGACGGCCGACGCCGCGGCCGCATCGCCGACCGACCCCGCGGGCCCGACCGGTCCCGACGTGTCGGCCGGTGGCGCGCCGGCCACGGACGATCCCGAGGCCGACCCGGCCTGAGCGGTCGGCCGCACGCCGGGTCGCGGCGCCCGCCGCGACCCGGTCGTGCACCCTGTCGGCATGGTCACCGACGCCGCCGTCCGCGCGGACCCGATGCTGCGGCGCGTCGCGATCGTGCTCGGCGTGATCTTCGTGATCGCGTCGACGCCGAAGTTCCTCGCCTACGGCTGGGAGCGTGACGCGTTCGTCCGCTTCGACCTCCCGGCCCCGGGAGCGATGGTGCTCCTGGCCGGCGTCCTCGAGCTCGTCGGCGGTGCCCTCCTGATCGCCCGGCGGCAGGTGGTCGCGAGCTGCCTCGTCCTGTCGGCGGTGATGCTCGTGGCGTTCGTCGCCGGCGGGATCCTCGCCGGCGACGAGATCCCCAGCCTGACCGTGGCCCCGCTGCTGCTGGTCGCGATGCTCTGGGTGGCGACCGTCGCGGTCCGCCGTGCGCGGCGCGGCGCCGGCCACCTGTAGCTCCGGCTACCGCTCGTCGTACGCCCGCTGCGCGGCCCCGACCTCGTCCATCGAGCCCTCGAGCAGTTCGATCAGGCCGAGGAGGTGCTCCGCCACCGACGTCCCCAGCGGCGTCAGGCGGTACTCGACCCGCGGCGGGATCGTCGCCTGGACGTCACGGAGCACGAACCCGTCGCGCTCGAGCGCCTGCAGCGTCTGCGCGAGCATCTTCTCGCTGACCCCGTCGACGCGCCGGCGCAGGGCGTTGAACCTCGTGGGGCCCTGGTGGAGCGCGCCGAGCGCGAGCGCGCCCCAGCGTCCGGTGACGTCCTGCAGCACGGGGCGGGACGTGCACGCCCGCGCGAAGACGTCGGGTTCGAGCGTCGGGTCGACGTCGTCCTGTGGGCCGACGTGGTCCGGCGGGCTGGGTGCCCCGGATCCCGGGGAGGCGGTACGCGCCATCGCTCCATGGTAGCCGAGGATCGATCCGGGCGCCGTGCATAGCAAAACACAAGCACTATCGAAAAGTTTGTGCAATGCTTTCGGCAGGCGGTCGACTCGGCCGCGCATCCCTACCCCGCACCTCGGAGCACCACATGACCACCATCGCCGTCACCGCCGCCACCGGACAGCTCGGCCGGCTCGTCGTCGCCGCCCTGCTGGACCGTGGCGTCGAGCCCGGGTCGATCGTCGCGGCGGTCCGCACGCCCGAGAAGGCCGCGGACCTCGCGGCGCTCGGCGTCGACGTCCGCGAGGCCGACTACACGCGGCCGGACACGCTCGTCGCGGCGCTGCAGGGCGTCGACCGCGTGCTCGTGATCTCGTCGGACCAGATCGGGGACCGCGCGGCGTCGCAGGCGAACGTGGTCGCCGCCGCCGAACAGGCCGGCGTCGCGCTGCTGGCCTACACGAGCATCCTCAACGCGGACTCCACCGCGATGCTCCTCGCCGCCGACCACCGGGCGACCGAGGCCCGCCTCCGCGAGTCCGACCTCCCGGTCGTCCTGCTCCGCAACGGCTGGTACACGGAGAACTACACCGGCCAGCTCGCGACGACGCTGGAGCACGGGCTGGTCGGCGCCTCGGGCGACGGCCGGGTCCAGGTCGCGCCGCGGAAGGACTTCGCCGAGGCGGCCGCGATCGTCCTGACCGGCGACGGCCACGAGGGCCGGACCTACGAGCTGGCCGGAGACGATGAGCTGTCGATGCCCGAGCTCGCGACCCTGTTCGCCGACGCCACCGGGCGCGAGGTCGCGTACCAGGACGTCCCGGTGCCGGTCCTCGCCGAGATCCTCGCCGGCGCCGGGCTCCCGGCCCCGCTGAACGAGATCCTCGCCGACTCGAGCGCGGGCGTCGGGCGCGGCGAGCTGCAGAACGGCAGCGGCGACCTCGCCCGCCTTCTGGGCCGCCCGACCACGCCGGCCGTCGACACGGTCCGCGAGGCGGCCGCCGCCGTCGCGGTCTGATCGCGGCCGCGGTCCGGCCGCGGTCGGCCAGGCAGGCGACGGGGGAGCGGTCCCGGCGGATCGTGCGTCCGGTCACCCCGTTCCGGCCCGGCCGACGCATGCCGGCCCGGTCCGGACCGCCCTCAGGCCAGCAGGTCCTTGAGGGCGGCCAGCGCGGCGTCGCGGGCCTCCCGCGCCGCCGGGCTGAGCGGGGCCAACGCCAGCCAGCCGTGGATCAGCGACGGGTTCTCGAGGTGGCGGACCGTCACGCCGGCGGCCGCCAGGGCCTTCGCGTACGCGTCGCCGTCGTCGCGCAGCGGGTCGAAGCCGGCGGTCGCCACCACTGCGGGGGCGAGGCCCTCGAGGTTCCCGGACGCCGGCGCGGCCCGGGCGTCGGCGAGCCCCGCGGCGATGTCCTGCTCGCCGGCGTACGCCTGCTCGAACCAGCGCATGTCGGAGGCGGTGAGGAAGTAGCCCTCGCCGTTCTCCTCGTGCGACGGGTAGGTGGTCGCCGGGTCGGTGACCGGGTAGATCAGGAGCTGGGCGGCGAGCGGGAGCCCCGCATCGCGTCGGGTCTGCGCGACGACCGCCGAGAGGTTGCCGCCGGCCGAGTCGCCACCGACGGCGAGCCGGTCGTCGCCGCCGAGCTCGTCGAGGTGCTCGCCGACCCACGTCGTGGCCGCGATCGCGTCCTCGACGGCGGCCGGGAACGGGTGCTCCGGTGCGAGGCGGTAGTCGATGCTCACCGTCACGACGTCGGCGCCCGCGGCGACCGCCTTGACCTGTCCGTCGTAGCTGACGGCGTCGCCGAGCGCGAAGCCGCCGCCGTGGACGAAGACCAGCGTGGCGTGGGGGCCGGGGGTCGCGGGCCGGTAGACCCGGGCGGGGATCGGTCCGGCGCCGGACGGGATCTCGATGGTCTCCGGGTCCGGCACGCCGGTGGGCGCCTCGGCCATCGCGAGGCCCCCGAGCATCTGCGCCATCAGCGTGCGGGCGGCAGCGATGTCCCCGCCGGCCATGAGGCCTCCGGACGCGCCGTTCGCCTCCATCTGGTTCAGCAGGGCGGCGATCGGCGGGTCGAGCGGCATCGGGCGATGCTACCGCGGGTCGCGATCGGGCCCCGGTGCCCCGCCGCGGCGGACGTCGACCGCTGGACGAGCGCCTACGCGCCAATATGTAGTTTCTCGTGCAACTTTCGTAGGTTCTGTGGACACCCGGCGTCTTCGTGTTCAAGCGCCCACCGCGGTGGGCGCCACGCCCGAGCTTCACGCCGGGCGGGACAGGCATCGAGGGCACGGTCGGCGATGGGGGATCTCGACCGTGCCCCCGAGCTCTTTCGTCTCCCGCGGCCCACCGGCCGCCACCTCGCAGGAGCAGGACCCGGTCAGACGGCCGTGCCGGCGCGTGCGCGCTCCCGGCGGACCACGAGCCACGCGAGGATCAGCCCGAGGGCGCCGGTCGCGATGTTCAGCCCGATCGCGAACAGCGCGTGGGGTCCGGTCAGGTCGTCCGCGTTGGCGCCGAGCAGCGCGTAGGAGAACCCGCGCGGGCCCGAGGCGACGAGCGTCCCCAGCGCGACGTCGCGGGTCCGCACGCCCGCCAGCCCGAAGGCGTGGGAGAACGGCCCGTCCGGGACGGCGGGGAGCAGGCGCTGGATGACGACGGCGGAGAACCCGTGGCGCCGGGCGAACGAGGTGATCGCCCGCATCCGCTCGCCCGAGACGACGTCGAGCGCGTCCCCGCCGGCGCGCGCCGACGCACCGCGGGCCAGCACCGCGGTGACGACCGCGGCGGCGAGCGACAGGAGCGCACCGGTCGCGGCGCCGAAGAGCAGCCCGGCGGTCGCGGCGAGCACCGCGCCCGGGACGAGCGCGGCGCCGAGGATCCCGGAGACGACGATGTACGCGGCAGGCGCGGCGATCCCGACCTCGTCGACCCACGAGCGGATCCGCTGGGCGTCCAGCACACCACCGAGGTTGAACAGGACGAGCAGGACCGCGAGCGACGCGGTCAGCGCGGCGAGGCGCAGGAGGGCTGCGCGACGCGCGGACATCGGGGCACATGATGCCGGTGTCCGGCGATCCGGCCGTCACCCGCGGATCGACGCCCCGGCGATCGGGACCCGGGGCCGGCGTGCCGGGCGGAGGAGTGGGCGCGGCCCGAGTCGAACGGGCGACCTCCCGGGTGTAAACCGGATGCTCTGACCAGCTGAGCTACGCGCCCGGAGGCTGCTGCAGGGTACCGCGCGTCCGGCCGCGGTGGCGGGCACGCACGCACCGGGTCGGCACGGTGGACGTTCCGCGCTACGCTGGGTCCTCGCCCATGTCGGACACCTCGAAGATCGCGAAGAACCTCCAGGCGTTCCAGATGGCCATCAACGCCCACGACCGGGAGAACCCGACGCACAACGCGTACGGGATCGGCCTGGCGGCGTTCGACATGGACCGTCTCGGGCTCGACGAGGGCGAGCAGATCCTCCCGGGGATCACCATCCACTGCGACGCCGGCGTCTCCGGCAACTTCCGCGTGCTCTGCGACGGCGACCACGACGAGGACCTGGAAGAGGTCGAGGAGGCCGAGGTCGTCGAGGCCGTCAGCGTTCGCTCCGGTGGTCGCTCGGACGACGGGCTCGACACCATCCCGCCGCCGTCGGAGTGGTGAGCGGGACCGCGGCGGGCTGACCGTCGCGGGCGCGGGGCGGTCCGCGCGTCGGGCGCCGCAGCCCGCCGCGCGCGGACCGGCCACGGCGCCGGACCTCGCGCCTCACCGGAGGGTGCGCGCCACCGACGACGACGGGCCCCCGAGGGGGCCCGTCGTCGTACCGCACCGAGGTGCCGGTCGAGGGCCCGCGGCCGGGGGCCGCGGGCCCGGAGGCTCAGGAGTCCTGCGACCCGTCCTCGCCCTCGGGCGTCTCGGCGGGCGTGCCCTCGGCCTCGGCCAGGGCGGCGCGGAGCTTCGCGCCGAGCTCGCCGCCGATGCCGGACTCGCCGACGGAGAAGACGCCGCCCGGGATCGGGGGCTCGCGACGCTCGCGACGTCCACCACGGTCGCCGAAGCCGCCGGGGCCGCCGCGACCGGGACCGCCGGGACCACCCGGGCCGCCGGGACGCGACGGGCGCCGGGGTGCGGCGGCGGAGCTGACGTCCTGCGGGCGGGCGAGGGAGAGGAGCGCCCACGCGGCCTTCTGGTCCTCGCCACCGGAGACGGTGACGTCGACGCGGCGGGCGCGCTCGGCGTAGACCTGCTGCGCCGGCCGGTCGCCCTGGAGCGCCGTGTTCACGCGGGCGATACCGAGCAGCTCGATGGCGGCCTTGACCTGCTCGCGCTGGTCCTGCGTGCCGCTGACCGCGCGGCGGGCGATCGAGACGATGTCCCGGGCGCGGACGGCCGCGAGGACGATCCAGGCGGCCTGGTCGTCGGTCTCCGGCGTGGCGCCGTAGGCGCGGCGGCCGAACTCGCGGCCCGACGAGCCCTCGCCGGCGAGGATGTCGGCGACCTCGAAGCGGCCGGCCGTCTCGACGGCCCAGGTGATGGCCTCCGGGTCCGGGTCCATCGCGCGCAGGATCTCGAGGCGCTGGCGGAGGAAGACCTCGTCCCACGCGAAGCGGCGACGACCCCCGGGGCCGCCCTGCCCGCCACCGCGGCCGGAGCGCTTGCCGCGCGACCGGCGACGCTTCTTCTTCTCGCCGCCCTGGCCCTGCTCGCCGCCCGGCGCCTCGCCCTCCGTCGACGGTGCGCTGTCGGCAGGTGCGTCGCCGTCGATCGGCGCCTCCGTGGCCTGCTCGCCCGTCGGGGCGTCGGTGGCCGACGGAGCCGGCTCCGAGCCGGTCTGCTCGGCGGGTGCGGCGGCGTCGCCCGCGGGTGCGTCATCCGCGGGCGCGGTGCCCGCGGGGGCGGTGTCGGCGGCCTGCGGGTCTGTGGTCGTCACCGCCGGGGAGGCCGCGGCCGGCGGGCCCGCGGCGGCGGCGTCGATCGCGGGATCACCGCCGCCGGAGGCGGAGCCGTCGCCGGCAGGGGCTTCGGGGGCGGCGGCCTCCGCGGCCGGGGCGGGTGCCTCGGCGTCGGGGGCCTGCGGGGCCGCGGCGTCCTGCGGGGTGCCCTCGGGCACCTGCGGATCGACCTGCGGCTCGGAGTCTTCGGGAGCAACCACGGGACCGCAACGCTACCGCGCGACCCGCACGGGCGCAGCCGCCCGTGCTCGTCGTCGCCCGCACGGGCCTGGGATAGCCTCCCGGGGGTGCCGGTCGGTGTCGTCATCCCCGTGTACGGGTTCAGCCCCTACCTCGCCCAGACGCTCGACGCGGTCGTGGGACAGGACACGCCCCCCGCGGACGTGGTGGTCGTCGACGACGGCTCCCCGACCCCGGTGGCGCTGCCCCCCGAACGGGAGGGTCGGATCCGCCTGGTGCGCCTGGACGAGCGGTCCGGTCCGGGCGCGGCCCGCAACGCCGGCGTCGCGGCGCTCGCGCCGGCGGTCGACCTCGTCGCGTTCTGCGACCACGACGACGTGTGGAGCCACGGCTACCTCGCCGCGCACGCCCGGGCGCTCGCCCATCACCCCGAGGCCTCCATCCTGACCGGCGACACGCTCATCGTCGGGCCGGACGACCGGGTCACCGGCGAGCAGTGGCAGGGGCTGCACCGCGGAGGCCACCGGCCCGAGCTCGTGCTGCCGACGATCTACGAGCGCCATCCGCTCTGCACCTCGGCCACCGTCGTCCGACGCTCCGCCTTCGACGACGTCGGCGGGTTCGACGCCTCGCTGCCGCAGGCGGAGGACCTCGACCTGTGGCTGCGGCTGCTCGCCGACGACCACGGCCTGGTCTCCGTCCTCGGGGCGACCGTCCGCTACCGGCGCCATCCGTCGGGCCTGACCCACGACCTCGTCTCGCTCGCGGAGTCGCTCCTGCGCGTCCACCGGCGGCACGCCGGGCACGTCCGTGAGACCGTCGCGCGACGCGCCGAGGCGGCCGACCGGCGCGGGCGGGCGGCCGGGCTGGCACGGGTCGGGCGCTACGACGAGGCCCGGGAGGAGTACGCCGCGGCGGACGCGCTGCTGCCGCCGCTCCTCGGCGAGCGGCTCCGCGCCGGCGTGCTGGCGGTCCCCGGGCTGCGCGCACGCGTCGGCCGGCGACGGCCGTACGGCGTCTGACCGTCGGGGGTGGATCCCGCGGATCCGGGTCGACGGGCACCGCAACAGCGTTCGCTCACCGGCCGTGAACCCGCGCCACGACTGGTGATCCGGGGCGGCGGACACGGCGCACCCGATTCGTGCATACTTCTCGTTCCCCGAGGGGGCGTAGCTCAGTTGGTTAGAGCGCTGCCCTGTCACGGCAGAGGTCGCGGGTTCGAGTCCCGTCGCTCCCGCTCCCAGAGGGATCAGAAGCCCCCGCATCGTCGGGGGTTTCGTCGTTCTCGGGCACCTCGTGGCGAACCGGACCGGCGGGGCGTGACCCGACCGTCCGCCCGGACGCGCCGCGACGGCTCCGGGGCGCGGTCCGGTCGGTCCCACCGCCGCCCGGTGGGTGCCGCGAAGGACGCGATTGTCGTTGCTACCGGCGGTAGGTATGGTGCCCCCATGCCCCGGAACCTCGGTCCCCGCTCGTGACCCGCCGCCGGAAGGGTCGGCTGGACGACGTCCGCCACGGCCTGCTGACGCTCGGGTCGCGGACGCCGAACACCCCCGGGCGCATCGTCCGCCGGATCGCCGCCGGCGGGCTCGCGGGCGCCGTCCGCGGGAAGGTCGTGCTCGTCACCGGCGCGTCGTCGGGGATCGGCGAGGCCACCGCGCTGCGCCTGGGCGAGGCCGGTGCGACGGTCGTGCTCGTCGCGCGCTCCGAGGACGCCCTGCGCGACGTCGCCTCCCGCATCGAGTCCGCCGGCGGGCGTGCCGACGTGCGTCCGTGCGACCTCACCGACCTCGACGCCGTGGGGCGGCTGACGGACGCGGTCCTCGCCGACCATGGGGCCGTCGACGTGCTCGTCAACAACGCCGGTCGCTCGATCCGGCGGGCGATCGCGGACTCCTACGACCGCATGCACGACTTCGAGCGGACGATGCAGATCAACTACTACGGGCCGGTGAAGCTCACGCTCGGCCTCCTTCCCGCGATGCGCGCCCAGGGCCGCGGGCAGATCGTCAACGTGCTCTCCGAGGGACTCCTGCTCCAGACCCCGAAGTTCGCCGCCTACCTGGCGTCGAAGTCGGCGCTCGACTCGTTCTCTCGGTGCGTCGCCAACGAGGTCCGCGGCGACGGCGTCCGGATCACGGGCGTGCACATGCCGCTCGTGCGCACCCCGATGATCGCGCCGACGAAGGCCTACGCCCGCGTCCCGGCGCTCCGCCCGGAGGAGGCCGCGGACCTCATCTGCGAGGGCATCGTCACCCGGGCCTTCGCCGTCACGGCCCGCGAGGGCATCGCGCTGCAGGTCGCCCGGAGCCTGGCTCCGGGGACGCTCGAGGCCGGCATCTCCCTCGTCACGCGACGGCTCGGCGGTCCCGCCGGGCGCACGGGCGGCGTGGAGGCGACGGGCGAGCGGCGCATCCCGGCCGAGCGCTGAGGCGCACCCGGCCGGCCGCTGCCGGTGGTGCAGGAGCCTGCCGGCGGGCGGGAGGAATCGGCAGCGGTCAGGTCGACCGCCGCCGGTGGTGCAGGAACCTGTCGTCGGACAGCACGAATCCGCAGCGCGCCGGGTCAGACGGCCGCCGGGCCGCCGGCCGGTCCGTCGTCGCCCGTCGTTCCCGCCCCGTCCTTCGACGCCAGCAGGCCGAGGTAGGCGGTGCGGGCCTCGAACGTGCGGGCCATCTGGTCCGTCAGCTCGTCGAGGAACTCCTCGCGGTACGCCGAGTCGGTGAGGACCGAGATCGCGTAGTAGAGGCCGGAGAGCGCGCCGATCGCAGCCGATACCCGCAGCAGCTCGTGGGTGATCCGCACCGGGACCCCGACGTCCGGCGGTGACCAGGAGACGACCTCGCCCTTCGTCCCGATCCACGACTCGGTGACGTCGGAGCCGATCACGAGCATCCCGAAGGCGACGAAGAACGCCGTGATCGCGACCGTCACGACCAGCACCTGCAGGCCGTGGCTGATCAGCATCACGAGGCCGACGTTCGCCCGCTGCGGCCGGCGCAGCGGCTCGACGTCGGTCTCGGACTCCGCGGCGACACCGGCCTCGAGCGCCCGCACCTCGCGCGGGATCCGCACCGCGAGGAACGCCAGGACGACGAGGAACAGGAGCGTGCCGGTGGCCAGCATCGAGACGTCCTCCATCTCCCCGAACACCTGCCACATCTCCGTGTTGATGAAGAGGACCACGGCGAACAGCAGGAGCAGCGGCAACGCCCGGGCCAGGAGCGCGACCGACTGCGCGAGCTGGCCCGCCAGCCGTCGGATCGCCCACAGGACGATCGCGCCGATGCCGAAGCCGAAGCCCAGGGCGACGACCCCGAGCACGAAGAGGTTGCCCGCGGCGGTGACGACCGCGCTCGCCCACTGCCCGTTGAAGACCAGCGGCAGGGCGGCGGGCACCAGGACGAACCCGGCGAGTTCCGCCGGCCCGAGGTCCTCGGGGATCGTCAGCGCCGGCCGTCCGCGCCGTCGGTTCACGAGCGCCACGGCGACGAGCGAGAACGCCACCGCCCCCGCGATCGCAGCGAGGTTCAGCAGCACCGGCCAGTCGAGGTTCAGCGCCCCGAGCAGCTCCACGACGAAGATGAGGGCGAGGAGCGGGAACGCCCGGTTGAAGGCGTCGGTGCGCGCGGACCAGTCCTCGATGAAGAGGGGGAGCCCGGCGCGCCGGAACTGCTGCTCGTAGCGCTGAAGCTCGCTCTCCACGCCGTCATCCAACCGGCCGCGCCGGACGACGCCCCGCGCCGCGACCACCGGCGACGGCGGCGACGAGCGCGACGGCGAGCCCCGCGACGGCCAGCACCAGGGCGTCGGTGCGCAGGCCGCCGAGGAGCTCGTCCCACACGGCGGCGGCCACGTCGCGGTCGCCGCCCGAGAGCCCCGACAGGGTGATGGTGCGTCCCACGAGCTCGGCGACGAGCAAGAAGGCGGCGGCACCGAGCACCCCGAGCCCGCAGCGCAGGGCGGTCGGGCCGCGGGCGGGGGACACGAGGAGCGCCAGGAACAGCGCGGCCGTCGCGGCCAGCAGGAACGGGCGGCCGAGACCGCTGAGGCGCTCCGCGCGCTCGGTGCGGACCGCGGCCGTGCGACTCCGTTCGAACCGGAAGATCGGGACGTCACCGGCGCGTCGCAGCACCGTGGTCACGGGGGCGGGCAGCGGCCCGGTCGCGCTCGTGGTGATCCCCGCGACGTCGGTGACGGTGAACGCCACGGTCCAGCGGCGGTCGTCGAGGGTCCGTTTCAGCCCGATGCGTGCGGTCTCGCGCCACGCGCGGCGGAAGCCGTCGGAGCCGACGACGGCGGCCGCACGGGGCGCGACCGCGGACCGGACCGTCGGCGCGGCGGCGGGGGCGACCCGCGTCACCTCGCGCGTGATCGCCCGGACCGCCGCCTCGGAGAGCGCGTCGCGCACGGCGGCGCGACGGAGGACGGCCTCGGCGTGTTCGGCGAACGCCGCGGGTCGGGTGGCCTGGTGGACCTGGCGCAGCGGGAGGCCGAGCGCCACGAGGAGCGTGCCCAGGAGGACGAGGAGCACGGCGGCGTGACGGCGGGCCACCCCGGCATCGTCGCAGGGCCGCGCGACGGCGCGCGGGTCAGCCGGCGAGGGCCGTGACGCCGGCGTCGCGCAGCTCGACGGGCATCGTGATCGACCGGCGGTCGGTCGACAGGCGGTCCACGAGCGCCACGCCGGTGTCGCACCAGGGGCAACGGCGGTCGCCACCGACGAGGACGTGCTCGGTGCAGTCCGGGCACCAGCCGCGCTCGATCGCGTGGTCCTCGAGGCTGGCCGGGTCGATCCCGGCGCGCTCGGCGATCGTCGCGCACACGTGGGTGACGCGCGCGCCGTTGCCGGCGCGGCCCATCGTGATCTGCTCGACGAACCGGGAGCCGCGGGGGAGGTCGATGCCGAGGTCGGCCGCGAGCCGGTCTGGTCCGCGCTCCACGAGGAGGTCGCCGAGCCGGGCCTGGAGCGTGCCGGCCAGCGGCACGTGCAGCACGGCGAACGTCTCCGGCCCGTGGGTGACGATGTCCTCGACGCTGCCGCGCTCCAGGAAGTGGGCGTGCTGCCCGCGCGTGGTCCGCATCGCGACGACCGCCCCGAGCCGGCGCCGGCACAGCCGGAAGCGCGTGCACGTGGCGTCCACCCCGTGACGCTCGACCGAGGAGCGCAGGAGCAGGGCCGTGGGGCGGATGTCGACCCGATCACGGGCCGGCGTGGTGGCGGATGGAGCACTCATAGGGGGACGGCCGACCGACGGGCGGGGCCCGTCGTCCCGGTCCGGGTCAGCATACGTCCGCGGCGGTCCCGTGTGTGAACGGTGTAGACGATGGGAACGCCCGTGGCGCCGTCCATCACGGTCGTCCGAGGCGACCCAGCGGTCTTCCGCACGGCGTGCGTCGTGTCCGCGCCGCCCGGTCGCCGAGGTCCACCGATCGGTGGACGTCGTGGCGCAGGAGACCTCCACCGATCGGTGGAGGCGGAGGCGCCGGGTGCTCCGGGCGACTCCGGGCCGATGCGGTCCGTCGCGCGAGGACCGTCGCGGGCCCGGTGCTGGGATGCGTACGGGGCCGGCGCCGTAGTCATGCGACCCGGAGGTACGTTCCGTCGCGTGCTCGATCTGGGACCTGGGAGGTACCGGATCGGGAACGGGGGTCGGCCGGCCTGGCGGTCCGGGGTCGCGTGCTCGATCTGGGACCTGGGAGGTACCGGATCGGGAACGGGGCCGGACGCGGTCCGCGACCGCGCTCGTCAGTCGACGACCTTGTAGCCGGCCTCGGTGACGGCGGCCACGACGGCCTCCTCGTCGACGTCGCTCCCGTGGACCGCCACACGACCCGTGGCGAGATCGACGTCCACGGCCGAGACCCCGGCGACCTCGGAGACCTCCTCCGTCACGGAGGCGACGCAGTGCTGGCAGGTCATGCCCGTCACGACGTACTGCAGCGGGGCTTCGGCGGTGCTCATCGAGGGGGTCCTCCGGGATCGGCGTTCATACCCAAGGGGGGTATGGATCGAGGCTAGCACCGTCGCCCGCCCCGCCCCTGCGGGCGCGGCGTGGTCCAGGGCGGCACCGCCCGAACGGCCCGCGCCGCCCGGGCGCGCGGCCCGGCCGGCCCCACCATCACGGGGTGACGGGGAACCGGCGGTACGTCCGGGTCTCGGACGTGCGCCCGCCGTACCGCGTCGTCGCGGAGGCCCGGACGCGCAGCGTGACCGTGCTCGACGCCCGGCGCCGGATCGCCCGGTCGAACCGCGCGGTCAGGCCGACGTCGAGCGTCCGCGCGCCGCGGCGGCGCAGCAGGACGGTGGCGGTCTGCGACCCGCTGCCGCCACCGGTCACGCGCAGCGGGAACGTCGCCCGGCACGCCCGGCTGCAGTCCACCGGGATCCGGACGCGGCCGGGGGTCGTCGACAGGTCGAACACGGGGCGCCCCCACCGCAGCACCGGCGGTCGGGCCCCGCTGCGCGTCGAGCGGTCGCGACCCCCGCGGCGCAGGACCGCGACCTGGGGACGGCCGTCGGACACGCGCGGGAACGCCAGGATCGCGCGTCCGCCCCGGGCGGCGGCGAGCGGGCGGGACGACGGGCCGTCGAACAGGCCCGGGAGGTTCCCGCCGCCCAGCGCCGAGACGGCACGGGGCGCGTCGAACGATCGGCGCCCGGGCGTGCGGACCGCCGTGTGGACGGCGTCGTGGTACCCGAACGCGATCACGGCACCGCCGTCCTCGGCGACGGCCGCGCGGACCGACGGGCTGATCGTGCGGTCGCCGGCGACGCCCTTCGCGTTGATGACCCGCGGGACCCGGACGGTGCGCAAGGGCTTCGCGCCACGACGGCCCGCCGCCCGGACGGCGGTGTTGAGCTCGCTCGGGCCCCGGCGCCACGCGACGAGCCGCTCGCTCCCGGCGACGGCGACGGCCGGCGAGTCCACGACCGCCGCGGTGTCGAGCACCCTGGGTCCCGCGAAGGCACCCGGACCGGGGCGGTCGACGGCGATCAGCTGCCGGAGCGGCTGTCCCGCCGGCTGCGCGACGGCGGCGGCGAGCACCCGGCCCCGGGATCCCGCGGCGACGGCCACGTCGGTGGCCGGGGCTCCGAGGATCGAGCCCGACGGCGTCGTGCCGTCGGGCTCGCGCACCCGGACCTCGGCCACGCCGTCCCGCAGCCAGCCGGCGATCGTGGTGCCGTCGTCGCCGATCGCGATCGACAGCGCGGACGAGCCGGGGGCGGAGACGGCGACCGGTGCGCTCAGCTCCCCGCCGGCAGGACGGACCTGCAGGTACGACGTGCCGTCGACGGCGGTCAGCCCGACGGCGACGTCCCCGCGGGCGTTGCGCGCCGTCCGGAGCGTCGTCGACCCGGCGGGGGCGGGCAGGCCGATCGGTGGTCCGAACGCCGCGCCGGCCCCGCGGACGTCGAGCTCGGGCGGGGCGTAGAACTCCGCGGACCCGGGCGGCGCGACGCGCGAGCCGACGACGGCCGACGAGCCGCGCGCATCGACGTCCAGGTCGATCGCGGAGAGCCCGGCGAGGTCCGTCCGGCGGCTCCCGACCGCCGTCCCGCGGAGGACCCGGGCGCCGAGCACGACGCGGTCGCCCGCCGTCGGCGACGGGTCGGTCTGCCCCAGGACCGCGCCGTTCCCCCGCCCGTCGATCGCGACGGCGACGGGCGCGAACCCGTCGCCCGGGAGCGACCGCGGCGTCGTCCAGCCGGCCTGCGCCGCGGGCGCGACGACGAGGCCGGCGAGGACGAGGCCCCCGACGATCAGGGATGAGCGGGGCGGCGGGACGGCACGCATCCTGCACGGGTACCCCGTAGACCGGACCGGTACCGCCGGGCACCGTCGACGCCCCTGCGTCCGGGGGGTACCCTCCGTGCGTCCGCGACCCGGCGCCGCTCCCGCGGACCGGCCGCCGACGACCGCACATGCCGCGCTCCTCCCCGCCGACCGACGCCATCCCCGAGCCGGTGACCGTCACCGAGCCCCGCCGGGCCGGCCGTGGCCTCGTGCCCGCCGTCGCCGCCCGCGGGGTCCGCGGCGCGCTCGACGGGCTCGTCGCGGCGGCCGGGCAGGTCGGCCGCACGGCGCTGGCCCCCGCGGCCGCCCCGGCCCGGGGGATCCTCGCCGCAGCGGGGGCCGCCGCCCGCGCCCGGATCGGCCGGGCCGACCTCGACGACCGCGACAGCCTGCTGGTCCGGGACGTCATGCCGGTGGCGTGGATGGTCGCCAGCACGTGGTTCCGGGCGGAGGTCCGCGGCCTGCACCACATCCCGCGCGACGAGCCGGTGCTGCTCGTCGGCAACCACTCCGGCGGCAACGTCACCCCGGACTCGTTCGTCTTCGCGCTCGGGTTCGCGAGCCACTTCGGGCCCGAGCGCCCGATGCACGTGCTCGTCCACAACCTCGTCTCCGCCTACCCGGGGCTCGGGTTCCTGCGGCGCCTGGGCACGCTGAACGCGGACCCCCGGGTCGCGAAGGAGGCCCTCGCGGCCGGGTCGTGCGTGCTGGTCTACCCGGGTGGCGACCACGAGGCGCACCGCCCGAGCACGCAGTCCACGCGCATCGACTTCGGCGGACGCTCGGGCTTCGTCCAGCTCGCCCTCGACGCCGGCGTCCCGATCGTCCCCGTCGTCTCGATCGGCGGCCAGGAGACGGCGCTGTTCCTCGGCCGGGGCGAGCGGCTCGCCACCTTCCTCGGTGCGGACCGCCACCTGCGGCTCAAGTCGATGCCGATCTCGCTCGCGTTCCCGTGGGGCCTGAACGTCGGCGATCTCCTCGGGCACGTCCCGTTGCCGTCCAAGATCGTCGTGCAGGTGCTGCCGCCGATCGACCTCCGCGCACGCTTCGGCGAGCACCCGGACCAGCAGGAGGTCTACGACCACGTGACCGGCACGATGCAGGAGATGCTCACCGAGCTCGGGCGTCGACGGCGGATCCCGGTCGTCGGGTGGGAGCGCCGATGAGGCTCGCGGAGCGCATCGACGTGCCCGTGGCGCCGGAGCGGGCGTGGCGGACGATCATCGACCCGCGCGTGATCGCGCGGACGCTGCCGGGACTCGTCTCCTTCACGGTCCTCGGCGAGGGACCGCTGAAGCAGGGCACCCGGGTCCGGTCCGTCCTCGCGATCGGCGCCGCGGAGCTCGGGTCCGAGCTCGAGGTGACGGTGCTCCGCGACGGACGCGACCTCGTGGCCGTCGGCGTCACCGGCATCGACCTCCACGTCGCCGTGCGCGTCCGGCCCCAGGGCGACGGCGCCCGCATCACCGTGCGCGCCGGCTACAACCCGCCCGGTGGCGTGCCGGGCGCCCTGGCCGGGCTCGTCGCGCTGCCGGAGATGCGGCGCCGCCTGCGCGAGATGCTCCGCGGCGTCGAGCGCCTGCTGCTGTCCGAGGAGCCCGCCCAGCCGCTGCCGGGACCGCTCCAGCTCGCGACGTCCGCCGTCCGGTCGGTCCGTGTGCTCGGCCGCGCGGGGATCCTGCGCCCGATGCGCCCGGACAAGTACGCCACGATCGCCCGCCAGTTCGCGCGCTGGGGGGCGACGCCGGCCGGCGCGTACGCGGCCGCGGCCACCCGCGACCCGCACCGGATGGCGCTGATCGACGGCGACCGCGCGCTGACCTACGCGGAGCTCGACCAGCGCAGCACGGCGCTGGCCGTCGCGCTCCGCGACCGCGGGGTCGCGGAGGGGCACCGGGTCGCGATCGTCTGCCGCAACCACCGCGGGTTCGTCGAGGCGCTCGTCGCGGTCAGCAAGGCCGGGGCCGACGCGCTGCTCGTCAACACCGGCTTCGCCGCGCCGCAGATCCGCGCGGTGTTCGACCGGGAGCGCCCCACGGCGCTCGTCTGCGACGCCGACCTGCTGGGCGTCATGGACGAGGCCCTCGGGGCGGCGACGGGGGCGCAGGGTGCGCGGGGCGCGGACGGGATCTCCCGGGTCGTGTCGGCGTGGGACGAGGACCACCCGCCCAGGAGCGGCGTGCGGTCCCTCGAGGAGCTGATCGTCGAGGGCGCCGACCGTCCGCTGCCGGCTCCCGGATCGCCGGGGCGCGTCGTCCTGCTGACGTCCGGCACGACCGGCGTCCCGAAGGGCACCCGCCGCGCCCGCGTGTCGCTCGACGCGCCCGTCTCGTTCCTCGACCGCATGGCGTACCGCGACGGGGGCACCTTCCTGATCGCGCCGCCGCTGTTCCACGCCTGGGGGTTCGCGAACCTCCTGATGGCGCTGCTGCTCGGGTCCACGGTCGTGCTGCGCCGGGACTTCGACCCCGAGGACGTCCTGCGGTCCGTGGCGCGCCACGGCGTCGACGTCCTCGTGGCGGTGCCGGTGATGCTCGGGCGGATCCTCGAGCTCGACCCCGCCGTCCGGGACGGCTACGACGTCTCGCGGCTGCGCGTCACCGCGTCGTCGGGCTCCGCGCTCCCCGGGGACCTCGCGACCCGGTGGATGGACGCCTTCGGTGACGGCCTCTACAGCCTGTACGGCGCGACCGAGGTCGGCTGGGGTGCGATCGCCGACCCGGCGGACCTCCGCGCCGCGCCCTCGACGGCCGGCCGGATCCCGCGCGGCGCGTCCGTCCGCATCTTCGACCGCGGCGGCGTGCCGCTGCCCAGCCACCGCACCGGGCGGATCCACGTCGGCGGCGGGATGACGAACGACCGGTACACCGACGGCACGCGGCTGCCGCAGCGGGACGGGCTGACGCAGACCGGGGACGTCGGCTACCTCGACGACCTGGGCCGCCTGTTCGTGCTCGGCCGCGAGGACGACATGATCGTCTCCGGCGGCGAGAACGTGTACCCGCGCAGCGTCGAGGACGTGCTCTCGGCGCATCCCGCCGTCTCCGAGGTCGCCGCGATCGGCGTACCGGACGACGTCTACGGCGAGCGGATCGCGGTGTTCGTGGTCAAGGCCCCCGGGGCGCGGCTGAGCGCGAAGGCGGTGCGCGACCACGTCCGTGCGGAGCGGCCCCGGTTCGAGGTCCCGCGCGATGTCGTGTTCCGGGACGCGCTGCCGCGGAACGCCACGGGCAAGATCCTGCGGCGCGAGCTCCGGGCCGCAGGGAGCTGATCTCCGGTTCCCCGAAGAGCTCCCGGGGGCCGGACCCGACGATCCGATCCCGCTGCGCAGGACGTCCCGATACGCTCGGAGGGTGAGCGTCGGTCCCCCACCCGCGAGCACGCCCCGCCTCCCGGGAGCGTCATCGATCCCGGCCCGTCCCGGTGGCCGTCGTGCATCCGGCATCGCCGCGGGCCGCGTACCCGCGACGGTCGACGTGCCCCGCCCCGCCTCCTTCCCCGGCGCCCGAGCAGGTGCCCGATGAGCCGCCGTCCCGGTGAGCCGCACGCGCCCGACGCCGCGGTCGAGCTCGAGGGTCGCGTCCTGCCCGGTGCTGGTCTGACGGTCGCCGAGCGGATGGCGATGGAGGCCGCGGTCCCGGAGCTGAAGCCGCGGGTGCGCGAGATCGTCGACGTCGCCCGGGAGATCCTCGACGAGGAGGGCGTCGACGCGATCTCGATGCGGGCGATCGCCACGCGCCTCGAGGTGCGGGCGCCGTCGCTCTACAAGCACCTGCCCGACAAGCAGGCGATCCTCGACGTCCTGACCGCGGACATCCTGCACGAGAACGGCGTCGTCATGCGGGCGGCGATCGCCGGCACCGACGACCCGGTCGGCGCGATCTTCGCGGCCTTCCGCCGGTGGGTGCTCGAGCACCCCGAGCGGTACGCCGCGTGCATGGCCGGACCCCTCGCCGACACGCCGCTCGTCCGCTCGGCGGCGCTCTACAGCGGCGACCCGCTGCGCTGGATCATGCGCGACGACCTCGACGGCGCGATCACGTTCTGGGCGTTCGCGCACGGCCTGGTCGACCTCGAGATCCGCGGTCGGCTGCCCGCGGTGTACGACACGGACGTCCTGTGGTCGTGGGGCGTCGCACGGCTCCGGCACGCGGACGACGGCGCGGCGACGCCCGACGTCCGCGCCGAGGACGCCGCGGCCGCCGCCCGGCGCGGGCTGGTGCCGGTGCCGGAGCCGCTGTCCGAGCGGGCGGCCCGCATCGTCGACGCCGCGCGCGAGCTCCTGGACGCCGAGGGCGAGGAGCGCATGTCGATGCGCGGGATCGCCGACCGGCTCGACGTCCGCGCGCCGTCGCTCTACAAGCACTTCCCGGACAAGGAGGCGCTCGAGAAGGCGATCATCGCCTCGGTGCTCGACGAGCAGGCCGCGCTGTGGCGCGCGGCCTCCGCCGACGCCCGGGCCGCGGGCGAGGACCCGCTCCTCGCGATCATCGAGCGCTTCCGCCTGTGGGCGCTCGAGCACCCCCACCTGCACCGGCTGGTCACCGTCGGGCCGCCCGACCGCGGGCCGCTGGTCGCCTCCGCGGAGCTCCAGGCCTCGCTGCCGCTGCTCGACGCCTGCGACGGCAGCGGGGTCGCCGCCGTCAGCGTGTGGGCGTTCGCGTGCGGGATGATCGATCTCGAGCTCAAGGACCGCATGCCTCCGGGCTACGCGCTCGACGCGATCCGGCGTCGCGGCGTCGGCGCGCTCCGCGCCACGCCGTTCGCGCCGGCGGAGGGGTCCGACCGATGAGCACGGACGCCGAGCGGGAGCTCGGGGGGCGGGTGCTCCCCGGTGCCGGGCTGTCCGTCCCCGAGCGGCTGGCCGTCGAGGCCGCGGTCCCGGAGCTCAAGCCGCGGGTGCGCGAGATCGTCGACGTCGCCCGCGTGCTGATGGAGGAGGAGGGCGTCGCCGCGCTCTCCATGCGCGCGATCGCCGGCCGCGTCGGCATCCGCGCCCCCTCCATCTACAAGCACCTGCCGGACAAGCAGGCGATCCTCGACGTCCTCGTCGCCGACGTCCTGCGCGAGAATGGCGACGTCCTCCGCGAGGCGATCTCCGGTGCGGACGACCAGCTCGGGGCGTTGCTCCACGCGTTCCGGCGCTGGGCGCTGGCGAACCCCGCCGGCTACGAGCTGGTCATGGACGGGCCGCTCGGCGACTCGCCGCTGGTGATGTCCGCGGCGCTCCACAGCGGTGATCCCCTGCGCTGGGTCATGCGCGACGACCTCGAGGGCGCGATCGTCCTGTGGGCCTTCGCGCACGGTCTCACGGGGCTCGAGATCTCCGGGCGCATGCCGGTCCCGTACGACCCCGAGCCCGTGTGGGCGTGGGGCGTCGAGCGGCTGCGCCACCCCGAGGACGACACCCCGACCCCCGCGGTCCCGAGCGTCGGACCCGCGGCCGCCGCGCAGTTCCGCGCGCAGCTGCCCGACGACGTCGCGTTGACCCCGCGCGCCGCCCAGATCGTCGCGGTCGCCCGCGACCTGCTGGAGGAGGAGGGCGAGGAGGGCATGTCGATGCGCCGGATCGCCGCGCGGCTCGGCGTGCGCGCGCCGTCGCTCTACAAGCACCTGCCCGACAAGCAGGCCCTGGAGAACGCGATCGTCGCGTCGATCCTCGACGACCAGGCCCGGGACGCCCGCGACGGCCTGGACCGGGCCGACGCCGAGGGGCTCGACCCGCTGACCACCATCGTCGACGGGCTCTACGCGTGGGCGCTCGAGCACCCCGCCCTGCACCGGCTGAACCTGCGGGGCCCGCTCGACCCGGGACCCCTCGTCCGGTCCGCGGAGATCCGCTCCGCCGGGCCGCTCCTGCGGGCGTGCGGCGGCGACGGGGTGGCCGCGGTCACGATCTGGGCGTTCCTCGTCGGGCTGCTCTCGCTCCAGATCAACGGCCGGATCCCGCCCGAGTACGAGCTCGACGCCGTCCGGCGCCGGGGCGTGGAGGCGCTCCGCCCGTCGGCGAGCCCGGCGGACGGCGCGTGAGCAGCACCGCCCGACCACAGCGGGTCCTGACGTCGTCCGACGACGACCTGCGCGAGGTCCGCGAGGAGGAGCTCGCGACCCTCGAGGTGCCGGTCCTCAGCGACCGTGCGCAGCAGATCGTCGAGGTCGGCCTGGAGCTCCTGGAGGAGGACGGGCCCGAGGGCGTGTCGATGCGGCTGGTGGCCGCGCGCCTGGGCGTCCGGGCCCCGTCGCTCTACAAGCATCTGCCGGGCAAGCAGGCGATGGAGAACGCGATGATCGCGATCGGCCTGCGGCGTCAGGGCGCGGCGTGCGAGCAGGGCATGCGCGAGCACGAGGACGACCCGCTCTGGGGCGTCGTCACCGCCTTCCGCCGGTGGGCGCTCGACCACCCGCACCTCTACGAGCTGATGATGGCTCAGCCGCTGGACCCCGGGCCGCTGGTGCGGTCCGCGGAGCTCACGGCGGGCCGGGCGATCCGCGAGGTCATGGACGGCGACGTCGTCGGCGCGCTGACGATGTGGTCGTTCGGGCACGGACTGGTCGCGCTGGAGCTCAACGGCCGCCTGCCTCCCGGCGCGGACGTCGAGCAGCTCTGGCGTCGCGGCACCGACGCCCTCCGACCGCGCTGAGCCCGCGGCCGCGGACGGTGGTCGTCCTCGTGCGCACGGGACGGCCGACGCCGCGGACTACGATCGCCCGGTGACGTCGTCCCAGACCCCGTTGCGCCTGACGGTCCCGCAGGCCCGTCGCATCGCGCTGGCCGCGCAGGGCTTCGCCGACCGGCTGCACCGCAACCCGCCCGGGACGCCGACCGGGGCGCACCTGCAGCGCGTGCTCGACCGGGTCGGGCTGCTGCAGATCGACTCGGTGAACGTGATCGCGCGGGCGCACCTGCTGCCGGTCTTCAGCCGGATGGGGCCGTACGACTTGGCGCTGCTGGAGCGCGCGACGGCCCGCCGGCCGCGGCGCCTCGTCGAGTACTGGGGTCACGAGGCGTCGTTCGTGCCGCCGGAGACCCACCGGCTGCTGCGCTGGCGGATGGCCCGGATCGCCGAGGAGGGCTGGGGGATGATCCGCCGGGCGGGCGAGCAGCCGGAGCTCCTCTCCGCGGTCGAGGCGGAGATCGAGGCCCACGGGCCGCTGACCGCGGTCGAGCTCGAGCGCCGGCTGGAGGCCGATGCCGAGGCGGGGCTCCTCGACCTCGGGAACCGCCAGGGCAACGGCTACGCGTGGAACTGGTCGGGCATCAAGCGCGCCCTGGAGTACCTCTTCTTCACCGGGCGCGTGACCTCCGCCGGCCGCACGCCGCAGTTCGAGCGCCGCTACGACCTGCCCGGGCGCGTCCTGCCGCCCGCCGTCCACGAGGCGCCCGACCCCGAGCCCGCGGACGCGCAGCGCGAGCTGATCCGGATCGCGGCGCAGGCCCACGGCGTGGCGACGGAGCAGTGCCTGCGCGACTACTTCCGCCTGAGCCCCGCGCAGGCGAAGCCGGCGATCGCAGCACTGGTCGAGGTCGGCGAGCTCCTGCCGGCGACGATCGACGGCTGGAAGCGCCCCGCGTACCTCCACGTGGACGCCCGCCGTCCCCGCACGGTCGACGCCCGCGCGCTCCTGGCGCCCTTCGACCCCCTGATCTTCGAGCGGACCCGCACCGAGCACCTCTTCGGCTTCCGCTACCGCCTGGAGATCTACGTGCCGCGCGAGAAGCGCGTCCACGGCTACTACGTCCTGCCGTTCCTCCTCGGCGACCGCCTCGTCGCCCGCGTGGACCTGAAGGCCGACCGCGCGGCGGGCCGCCTGCTCGTGCGGTCGGCGCACGTCGAGGGCCACGTCCGCGACCGGGAGCACGTGGCGACGGAGCTCCACGCGGAGCTGCGGTCGATGGCCGGCTGGGTCGGGCTGGGCGAGGTCGTCGTGGAGGACCGCGGGGACCTCGCGCCGGAGCTGGCGCGGGCGGACTCCGGAAGTCCTTGAAAAGGGACACAACGGTCGTAAGGTCCCGTACGATGGACTCATGGGCAGGAAGACCATCTCACCGGTCGCCCGGCACGCCGGCGATTTGCTGGGGGCGTCGGTCCGTGCGGGGCGGATCGATCGAGGGTGGACGATCGACCTGCTCGCCGAGCGCGCACAGGTCGACCGCAAGACCGTGATGAGGGTCGAGCGCGGGGATCCGGGTGTCGCACTGGGCACCGCGCTCGACTGCGCGTCGTTGGTCGGCGTCGCCCTGTTCTACGACGACGAACGCCGCCTCGCGGCAGAAGTGGCCCGCGGGAGGGCCCCGTTGATCGGCCGTCGCGTCCGCCCCGCGGCGGGCCCGGAGCCGAATCTTGACTTCTGAGGCCTACGTCTGGGCGTGGTTGCCGGGCGCGACGGAGCCGGTCCCGGTCGGCGTGGCGCGGGAGCGTGGGCCGCTCGTCGAGTTCGCGTACGGATCCCGGTATCTGCAGCGCGCCGACGCGATGGCGCTCTGGGACGAGGAGCTCCCGCTGCGGGGCGGCTTCCAGGAGCCGCTGCCGGGGCTCCAGATCGCCGGCTGCCTGAGCGACGCCGGCCCGGACAGCTGGGGGCGCAGGGTGATCCTCAACCGACTCGCGGGCCGTGATGCCGACTTCGACGCCCTGTCGCCGCTCACCTACCTGACGGCGGCGGGACCCGATCGCATCGGTGCGCTGGACTTCCAGCCGTCCCCGCGGGAGTACGTTCCTCGCGGGTCGCCGTCGGCGTCGCTCGGGGACCTCCTGGAGATGGTCGAGAACGTCGAGATGGGTCGGCCCGTGCCCGCTGCCCTCGAGGACGCCGTGCGGGCCGGATCGTCGGTCGGCGGCGCGCGACCGAAGGCGCTCCTGCGGGACGGTCCGCGAAGCCTGATCGCGAAGTTCAGCGCCCCGACAGACACGTGGCCGATGGTCCGCGGCGAGTTCCTGGCGATGCGGATGGCCGCCCGGTGTGGCCTAGACGTCGCGGAGGTGGAGCTCGAGCGGGTCGCCGATCGCGACGTCCTGCTGGTCGAGCGCTTCGATCGCGTGCCCGGGACGACGCAGCGGCGCGCTGTCGTCTCGGCGCTCACGCTGCTGCAGATCGGGGAGATGTGGCCGGCGGCCGCTGCCTATGGCGATCTGGCGGAGCTGATGCGCCGCCGATTCTCGGCGCCGCGAGAGAGCCGGCGGGAGCTGTTCTCGCGCATGGTCTTCAACGTCCTGTGCGGGAACACCGACGACCACGCCCGCAACCACGCGGCATTCTGGGATGGTCGGGAGCTGACGCTGACCCCGGCCTACGACATCTGCCCCTTCCTGCGCTCGGGAGGGGAGGCGTCCCAGGCGATGCGCCTCGGCACCGGCGAGGACCCCGGTCGCCTGTCCAACGTGGGGGAATGCGTCGCTCGAGCCGACCTGTATGGCCTGACCCGGGACGACGCGCTCGAGATCGCCCACGCCCAGCTCGACACCATCCGCGCCGCCTGGGACGAGGCCTGCGACGAGGCCCGCCTCGCGACCACTGAACGTCGGCTCCTGGGCCGGGTCTTCCCGCACGAGTACGCGCTGTACGACCTGGAGGGGTGAGCCGACGCGCTCTGGGCAGAATCCTGCCTCGCTCGGAACTCTGGAGCCGCAGCGAGGCGGGACGGTCGCCCGGGCGACTGCACTCGGTGGGGAACGGGCTGGGACAGACGACCCACCGGTCCAGGAGTACCAGCGGCCGAGCTTCGAAACGTGTCGTGTCATTGCCGGAGAGCGGCGGCTGGATGTCGCAAAACGATTGTTTTCGGACACCCCATCGCGACAACGAACTCCGCGCGACCGCATGTGACCTGCAGCGTTATCTGGCGGCGTTTTCGTAGCGCTATTCGGTTCCGATGACGAGGGTGCTGCGTGCGGCCTCGATGACGTCGGTGGTGATAACGGTGAGGTCGTTGATCTTCATGATCCGTGCGACCTGGGTGAAGAGGCGGTGCAGGAGCCTGAAGTTGCCGCGGGTGATGCGGCTGATGGCGGCGATGGCTTGCGCGTCGGTGAAGTCGTCGAGATCGAGTGTGAGGCCGAGCCTGCGCCAGTGGCGCGCGAGAACGAACGCGAGTTCCTCGTCGGTCAGCGGCCTGTACTGGTGCGCGAAGCCGATGCGGCTGTAGAGCTGCGGGAACGCGGCGAAGCGCTTCTCGAGGCCGGGCATGCCGATCAGCAGCAGGCCGATCGGGCGGCGGTCGAATCGGTCGCGGAGGTCTTCCAACGCGGGGCCGGAGAGTCGTTCCGCTTCATCGATCACGATCAGCTGTACGTGGTGCAGACGCCGGCCGCGGCTGACGACGATTCCCTCTCGGACCTGATCGTCGATCAGGATGTCCGCGCGTATGAGGAGCTGATCGAGGTCGGCGACGAGCTTGGCGTAGGTCACCTTCACGGCCGGGGTGTAGAAGATCGTGCGCGAGCGAGCCAAGGAGGCCCCGATCTGGCGTTCCTCGTCCCTTCGAACTCCCCAATCGTCGAAGAACTCTTCGGCCGCGTCCCAGTGGGCGTACCGACGCGCGGAGAGCGTCTTGCCGACCCCGGCGGGCCCGAAGCAGAGGCCGATGAAGGCCTCGCGCCGAACGGCGTTGGCGAACTCGACGAACCGCCGGTGCTCCTTCGTCGCGATGAACTCGCCGGTGCGACGGCGCAGGCGTGTCGCGGAGTCATCCATCGCTCGGGGCATCCTCGGCGTAGGTGTGTAGGACCCGACGCGGGCCCGGCGGCGAGGTTGGCACGGATCGAGGTCGCGGTCGGGACGCTTCGGGTGCGCCGCGCGGCAGGTACTCCGCAACGGCGGCTCGACCGTCAGCGATCCTGGCGCGAGCCGCTCGCCGATGAGCGACGCGGGCCGCCTGGACGTCCTTCAGGGTGATGGCACCTCCGGCATGCTCCGGACTGACGGCCCGGCAGAGAAACCAGTCGTCGAGGAACACCCGGACCTGGCTGAGGTCCCGAGGGTCAAAGCGGATCGTGACCGCCCGCCCGACGTAGCCGGCGAGCGTGGGGTCGAAGTACCGAAGGCCTTGGAAGCGGATGCCGTCGCGGTGCACGACGCGCGCCCGGGCGACCATCACCAGCAGCAGGTCGAGGGCCTCGAGCGTCGGCGGCCGCCGAGGAAGCCACCCATCGGCGAGCCACGCCGCAACGGGCGTCGAGCCAAGCTCTGGATGGACGCGCTGGTGGTAGGTGCCGGTGATCCACTTGCCGATCGCCGCGTCGAGCTGTGCGAGCGAGAGCGCCGGTGCCGAGGCGGGTTCGCCGCGGACCAGGTGGCCGGGAAGGTCGGGCAACAGCTCTTGGGTGACGGTCCCGAAGAGCCGCTCGACCTTCCCTCGGCCCTGGGGGCGTGCGATCGCGGAGTAGACGAGCTGGACGTGCAGATCGACGGCGACCTGCTCGATGTGGTGGCTGGTGAAGTCGCTGCCGTGATCGACGTGCAGGACGTCGGGCAGTCCGTGGACCGGCCATCCCGGGTCGGGCTTCATCCAGACTGCATGGCGAAGCGCGAGCGAGAGGTTCAGCGCCGACGGTGCCCCGAGGAACACGGAGTACCCCGCGACCGCCCGGGAGTGGTCGTCGAGGATCAACGTCAGCCACGGTCGGGCCGGGCGCCCGTCGGCGTCGAGGACGAGCAGGTCGAGCTCGGTGTGGTCGGCTTGCCAGATGTCGTTCGGGCGTTCCGCTCGTCGGCGGAACACCAGCTCGAAGCGATCACGGAACACCTCAGGTCCGTCGTGGGCGAGCGAGACGACCGCCGGATCGATCGCCGCGACGATCGCGGCTACCGTGGAGTACGACGGCACCGGCCACCCACGCTCGTTGGCCGCGACCGCGATCCGCCGCGCAATGGTCGCCGCCGACGGCGGCGGCCGCCGTAGCGCCAGGCCTTCGATCAGGGCGACGAGTTCGGGGCGCGTTCTGCGCACCCCGCTGTCGGAGCGCTGCCGTCTGGCCAGCGCGGCAAGCCCGCCTGCTTCGTAGCGCGCAAGCCACCGTCGCGCCGTCGACGGCGCGACCCCCGCCGCCGCCGCGGAGCGTGCCAAGGGCACTCCTTCTTCGATGGTCGGGCGCAGGACCGTCCAGCGATCCATTGCGGCCGCGCGCGCGTCTTCGGAGAGGGCCGTCAGTGACTGCAGGCGACCCTCGTCCATCGCTACCTCTCGGGCTCGCGATCCGCGGGCGGCACCCCGGCGGCGGTCGCGACCTCGGGCGGACGAGGCGGCAGGTGGCGATAGAGACTCGTCCTCGCAATCCCGGTCTTCTCGACGATCTCCGCGATCGTGCTCCCGGTGTCGCGCAGATGCGCAGCCCACGCGAGCTTCGACGGGTCAACGACGACGGGCCGGCCGATCCGCCGACCCTTCGCGGTCGCGACGGCGCGGGCGTGCGCGGCGCGCTCCATCGTGTACGTGCGCTCCATCTGACCGAAGAGCGCCAAGAGCACGACGGCGAGCTGCGCCATCGGATCGTCCGGGTTGCTCGAGTCGACCTTGATCGGGTCGGCGAGGTTGCGAACCCCGATCCCCTTCTCGGCGAGCTCGTGGATCAGGTTCAGGGTGTCGCGAACGGTGCGGCCGAGCCGGTCGAGGGTGTGCACGACGATGACGTCGCCCTCGCGCGCGTACGCGATCACGTCGCGGAGACCGGGCCGGTCGGTGGTGGCCCCGGACTTCTTGTCGACGTAGATCCGGTCGCGCGGGATCCCGACCTGCTCGAGCGCATCGATCTGCCGATCGAGGTCCTGCTTCACCGTCGAAACGCGCGCGTACCCGAGATCCACACCGTGACCGTACCGGAGGTCTCGGCCGTACGGGAGAAACGGAACGCCATTTCGGCACTGACCTCTGGGACGGTCCTCGCTCAGCTTCTATCGACGGCGCCGCATCGCGCCGGCGGGCGTCCCACAACCAAGGATGTGGAACGGCCAGGGTGATGTCTCGGATCACCGCGTCCACGTTGATGCGGTACGCCCGCAGAGGTTGGCGATACCGCCTACGCCGGTGGTCGGTCTCTGGTCTGCTCCCGCATCGCGAGGAGCGCCGGCGGCCTCGTCGCGGCCAGGTAAGCGTCGACGTTTTGGCGGTCGCTGCAGTCGGGCTACGCGGCGGAGGCGCGACGTCGGCCGTCGAGCATGAGGATCAGCAGGCGGGGGGACGCGGGCCAGGCTGCTTCGATCAGGGGCCGCGGGACGCTGCGTGCAGCGAAACGCATGAGCAGGACGACCGCGACGACGTCGTCCAGGGGGCCGATGACGGGCAGGAACTCCGGGAGCAGGTCGATCGGGGACAGCACCCAGAGCACGGCGATCAACAGGGCGACCTTCGCGCGCCGCGGGACCGCCGGGTCCTTTCGCAGGGCACGCGCGGTGCTGACGCACGCGGGAAGGAACTCGAGCAGGTCTTTCAGGAGCCCGGGCGGGAGGCGCCGGGCGAAGAGCACCATGCCCAGGCAGCTGAGGACCCAGATGGTGAAGGTGACTCCGGCGATCCATAGGGCGGTGACCACGATGCGTATCTCCGGCGATTGGGGCTAGGGGCCTGCGGTGACGGTGATCGTGGACGTCGGCTTCGGGGCGGTGCCGATGACGGGGGTGACCTTCAGCGTCACGGGGCCGGTGGTGTTCTTCGGCAGCGGCAGGGTGACGGGCTGGTGGTCGTCGGTGGCGATCGCGTAGGTCGTGGAGACCGTCTTGCCGTTGGCGGTCGCGGTGAGCGTGCCGCCGCATCCGTCCTTGCCCACCGAGCAGACCAACGACGGCGCGATCACACCGTGGTTGTCGGCGGCCATCGTGCCGCTGGGCAGCGCGACCGTCGACGTCGCTGCAGCTTGTTCGGTCGGCGTCTTGGTCGACGAGCTCCCCGACGCCAGCGCTTCGTTGCCGGTCGGGCTGTTGTTGCCCCTCGGGTCAAAGCACGAGTCGAACTCGAAGGCGGGGTTGGTGACGTCCCTGCCCCGGGTGTCGGTGATCGTGAGGGCCCCGACGTACTTGGACGGGCCGCCTGCGGTGTAGCAATCGTTGGAATGGACGTTGAGCTCGAACTTCGCGGAGCCGTCGGGCAGCGGCACGTTGGGGTCCACCCAGGCCATCATGCAGATCCAGTCCGAGCCGGGGCCGTGGTCGGCGACCTTCGGGCCGCCCTTGTCACAGGAGGCCTTGGCGTGCAGCGACTGCACGGTGATGCCCCGGTGGCCGAGGATCTTGGCCTGCTTGACGTAGATGTTGGAGAACGTGCGGGGCAGGTCGCGCTCCAGGCGGGCCTTCGTGATGCTGCTCTGGCCGCCGGAGGCGACGGCGGCGAGGATCGCCAGGACGAGGATCGCGACGCCGAGGGTCGCTGCGGTCTTGCGAGTGAGAATGCGGGACATGGGGTCAGCCTCCGGTGATGTCGCGACGGAGCAGCGAGACGTACGAGATGGCCAGCGCGGCGATCGCCCAGACGGCGGACACGATCAGGCCGGCGATGAGCGGCGAGTGGAAAGCCGGCTCGGCGAAGAGGCCGTGCCAGGACTCCAGCGACGTGGTGAGGAGCAGCGGCCGGATCCGGTCGATGCCGCCGACCGCTCCGAGGAGCTGCATGAGGAGCGCGATGACGACGGGTGCGGCGATCCCGAACGCGGTGGAGCGGGTGCGGATCGAGAGCAGGATCGCCAGGCAGGTGAACCCGATCATCGGCGCCAGCGAGCTCGCCCACGCCTCGGCGACGAGACGCGCGGCGGTCCCCGACGGGATGATCTGGCCGGTCAGGCCGGTGAGCGGCTGATGACCGACGATGACGATGCTCGAGACGATCGTGCTGGCGGCAAGGACGATCGTGGCGACGATCGCGAACGCCAGGGCGGTGATCGTCTTGGCCCAGAAGATCTGCGCGCGGCTCGCGGAGCGCGTGAGGATCGTCTTCCACGTGCCGTGCTGATCCTCCGACGCGAAGATGTCACCCGCCACGATCGCGGTCAGGAGCGGCAGCACCCACTGACCGGCGAAGCCGAGGACCAAGAGCGGGACGGCGAACCCGGAGTCATGGATGAAGCGACCGTAGAGCGTGTCCTTCGGCGGCCGTCCCTGCCCGTTGATGACGATCACGATGATGATCGGCGCGATCAGGCAGAACAACAGCGCCCAGCGGGCCCGGGCCTGCGCGGCGAGCTTGGAGAGCTCCCAGCGCAGCGCGGCGCCGACACCAGCGCGTCGGTGGGAGACGGGAGTGGTCGCGACGGGCGGTACGGTCGCGGTGCCGGTAGCGCTCATCGGGGGGCTCCGGTAGTGGATGCACCGAGCTCTGCCGGCACGCCGGAGGGGGAGGACTCGGTGAGCATGAAGAACAGGGATTCGAGCGGCGCCTCGTCGAGGCTCAGCGCGCGGAGCCGGATGCCACTGGTGATCAGCGCGGCGACGTAGTCGTCGATGCTGGCCTGCGGCCCGTAGGCCAGAAGACCGTGGCCGTCGGGGGCCGTCCCGATGGTCAGGTCTCGGTGGGTCTTGGCGAGCGCCAGGGCGGCGTGGTCGTCGCCGGTCTGCAGGCGGTGGCCCTGTTCGGGGGCGCGTTCGCGGAGCTCGGCGATCTGGCCGTGGAAGACGACCGATCCCCGGCTCATGATCGTGACGTTGTCGCAGATCTCTTCGACCTCGAGCATGTCGTGCGAACTGAGAAGCACGGTCAGGCCGCTGTCGGCGAGGCGCTTGATCAGCGCGCGCATGTCGCGCATGCCGGCGGGGTCCAGGCCGTTGGCGGGCTCGTCGAGGACGAGCAGCTGGGGGTTGCGAACGAGGCTGGCGGCGACGCCGAGGCGTTGGCGCATCCCGAACGAGTAGCCGCCGACCTTGTCTCCGGCGCGGTCGGCGAGGTCGACGATCTCGAGGACCTCGTCGATTCGGCCGGGCTCGACACCGCCGTCGAGGAGGACGAGGCCTTCGAGGTTCCGGCGGCCGGAGAGGTAGGGATAGAACTTCGGGCTCTCGATGAACCCGGCCACGCCGTCGAGGCTGCGGGTGCCGGACTCCTTGAACGTCTGCCCGAAGACCTTCAGCGTGCCGGCGTCAGGGCGGATCAGCCCGAAGAGCATCCGCAGAAACGTGGTCTTGCCCGCCCCGTTGGGACCCAGGACCCCGTAGACCTCGCCCTTGGCCACGCGCATCGAGATCGCGTCCACGGCCGTCAGGTCGCCGTAGCGTTTGGCCACGTCGACGGCATCGACCGCCAGGATCTCACTCATGGTCGGGGAGCTTGAAGACGCTCTATGACGACTTCGTGACGGACTGGCTGTAGGGCATGCTGCAGCCATGCACGTGCTCGTCGTCGAGGACGACCAACGCCTCGCCGACGTGCTCCGCCGCGGCCTTCAAGAAGCCGACCACCACGTCCAGGTACGCCACGACGGCCTCGAGGGGCTCGCGTTGGTCGGCACCGAGCGCTTCGACGTCGTTGTCCTGGACTGGATGCTTCCGGGTCTCGACGGCCCGTCGATGGTCCGGGCGATGCGGGAGCGTGGGGACCGCACACCCGTTCTGATGCTGACCGCTCGCCATGCGGTACCCGACCGCATCGGTGGTCTGGACGCCGGCGCGGATGACTACCTGGCCAAGCCGTTCTCCTTTGACGAGCTGCTCGCCCGGTTGCGTGCGATCGGTCGGCGCACCGGCCACGGCGAGCTCCTGACCGTCGGGGACGTCACGATCGATCGCGACCGCCGAGCGGTCGTGGTGGCCGGGGCGACGGTGGATCTGACCGCCCGCGAGTTCGCGCTTTTGTTGCTGTTGGCCGAGCGGGCCGGGCGGATCGTCAGCCGGATGGAGATCCTCGACGCGGTTTGGGACGGCAACACCGACCTGCGCTCCAACGCCATCGACGTCCACGTCGCCCGGCTGCGCGGCAAGGTCGACCGGCCGTTCGGGCGCGAGAGCATCGAGACCGTCCGCGGCATCGGGTTCCGTCTGACAGCGCCGCAGGCATGAGCCGGCCGAAGGCCCGTGGATGGTTGCGCCGGTTGCCGGTCCGCGCGCGCCTGGTCGTCGGCTTCGTCCTCTCGATGGTCGTCGTCCTCACCGGGGCGGGTGCGTTCGTCTTCTGGCGCGTGCAGTTCGCGCTGGACAACCGCCTGAACGAGGACCTCGCCGCCCAGACCTCCGCCGTGCGGGACGCCGCGCGCAGATCGAAGCCGGCCGCCGCACTGGCATCGCTTGGGGCGCAGGCCCGGGATGCGCAGCTGCTCGCCGCCGACGGCCGTGTGCTCGCGGCCGGGCCCGGGCTCCGCGATCACCGTCCCCTGCTGACCGCGCAGCAGCTCAAGACCGCACTCGTGCGGGAGATCGGGGCGGGGCGGGGCGGCATGTTTTCTCCGCGCGGGCGCCACCTTCGGATCCGCGCCGTCCCGGTCCAGTCCACAGCGACCGGTGGCGCCGCCGTCGCGGTCTCCTTCGTTCGCCTGGACCAACGTGACGAAGCCCTGCGCGAGCTCCTCGTCCAGCTCGCGCTCGCCAATCTCCTCGCGTTGGCGCTCGCCTCTGGGGTCGGATATCGACTCGCCCGCGGAGCCCTCGATCCCGTCGAGCGATATCGCGTTCAGGCCGAGCAGATCGCGAGTGGCGCCACCGGCGTTCGGATCGACGTCCCCGACGGTCCGCGCGACGAAATCGCCCGCCTCGGCACGACGCTGAACGCCATGCTCGCCGCGCAGGAACGAGCCGCGGAACGTCAGCAGCAGTTCGTCGACGACGCCAGCCACGAACTCCGCACGCCGCTCAGCGCCCTCAGCGCCGAGGTTGAACTCGCGCTCAGTCGCCATCGCCCAGCCGAAGAGCTTCGAGACGCGCTTGAACTCATCGCCTCCGACACCGCCCGGCTGGCCGCCCTGGCCGACGAGCTCCTCACGCTCGGATCCCTCGGAAGCACGACCCCGACCGCCGAGCCGATCCTCGTCGCCGACGCTCTGGGTCGCGCCGCCCGCCGCGCCCGTTCGCAGCTCGGCGGCGATCCCACCCGGACGGTGCTCGCCGACGCTCCCGACAAGCTGCAGGTCTGGGGGGATCCCGTGCTCCTGGACCGCGCCCTCGGCAACATCGTCGACAACGCCGTCCGCCACGGGGCCGGCACCATCACGCTCTCCGCCCGCGCACTGGACGACCAGGAGGTCCCGAGCTGCATCATGCGGGTGCACGATCAAGGAACCGAGATGCGCCCGGACTTCTTGCCCCACGCTGCCGAACGGTTTCGCCGCGACGAACACGCCCGGTCCGGCACCGGCACCGGTCTCGGGCTGTCCCTCGTCGACGCGATCACCGCCGCTCACCGCGGCCAGCTGCGCATCTGCAGCACGGGCCGACATCACCTGGGGCCCTCAGCGGATGGGCGACTCGCCACGTTTCCTTGTCAGCACCCCGAACTAGGAACAACGATCAGCGTGCTGCTGCCAGGCACATCGCGACGCACCGCAACGTCATCCGTCAGCGCCGGATAGCGACACAAGAACCCCGCCACCTAGCGATCCACTTCACAGAGAACCGCGGACGGGTCCGACGGTCCGGGTTTGTGTCTTAGACGGTCGTTTGTGACACCGGAATCGCACGTGTCCCAGACGACGGCGGAGTCACTCGGTGGGTGCACCATCGTCTTGTGAGCGGCCCGGAGGGCCGCTTTGCGAAGCGAAGGCAGGGTGGTGGCGATGGGGCTGTCGAGGGCTCAGCAAGATGAGGTGTGGGTCCGTTGGCGGACCGGCATCTCGTTGCGGGCGGTCGCGCGGGAGATGAACCTCGGCCCCGCTCCGGTGCGGGTGTATGTGCAGTCCGTTGGCGGGAAGCAGCCCGCGCCGCGGGTGCGGTCGCCGAAGGCGCTATCCGCGCTCGAGCGGGAAGAGATCTCGCGCGGCCTGGCCGGCGGCCGATCGTTCCGGGCGATCGCGGTGCAGCTAGGGCGCAACCACACGACGATCGGGCGGGAAGTCGCCCGCAACGGCGGCAGGGATCGGTACCGCGCGGAACTCGCCAAGCGCCGGGCGCTCGAGCGGGGCTGTCGGCCGAAGCACGCGAAACTCAGGTCCAACGCGCGGTTGCGGGCGGTGGTCGAGGAGAAGCTCGGCGTGAAGTGGTCGCCGCGACAGATCTCCAACTGGCTGCGGCTGCAGTACCCCGATGATGCAGAGATGCAGATCTCGCACGAGACGATCTACATGTCGTTGTTCGTGCAGTCCCGCGGTGCGCTGCGCCGCGAGCTCGCGAAGCAGTTGCGGACCGGTCGGATGACCCGCAAGCCCGTCGGTCAGAAGAAGTCCGGCCAAGGACGCGGCCAGATCAACGGCCAGATCAACATCTCGCAACGGCCTGCCGAGATCGAGGACCGAGCGGCACCGGGGCACTGGGAAGGCGACCTCGTGATGGGCAACGTGCCGTCGGCGATCGCGACCCTGGTGGAGCGTCAGACGCGGTACGTGCAGCTCGTCCGGCTGCCCGCTGGCTACAAGGCCGAGCCGGTCCGCGATGCCCTGATCCAGAGCATCCAGCGGCTCCCGACGCATCTGCGCAAATCGTTGACGTGGGACCAGGGCAAGGAAATGGCCCACCACCTCCAGTTCTCGGTCGCAACCGGCGTTGACGTCTACTTCTGCGATCCGCACAGCCCGTGGCAGCGCGGCTCCAACGAGAACACCAACGGGCTACTCAGGCAGTACTTCCCCAAGCGCCACTTCGACTTCACCAACGTCACGCAGGAGGAGCTCGACAACGTCGCCGCCGAGCTCAACGGCCGGCCGCGCGAGACGCTCGGCTGGAAGACCCCCGCCCAGATGCTCGCCGCGCTGATACCGGTCCCCTGCGGCCCCGGTCGATAGTCAGGGCGCGGCGGCGAGGAGCAGCGATCACCGAGAGGCACGGTTGAAGAACTGGCTTCGGCCAGCGTGGTCAAAACGCCAGGTGTTGTGCTCGCGGACCAGCGTCAGGGTGCCGCGGTCGCGCTGGCCCGGGCTCCGCCTGAAACGGATCGTCGCTCGGCGACCATGAACATCGACACGGGCATCGCCGTCACGGGCCTGCTGCATCGCGCGCTCGTATCGCCGCCGCGACTCGCCTCGACGTGACACAGCGCCCCCGATCAAGGCAACACAGAATCGACGTGCGGTCGCATTCCCGCGCCGCGCGTTCGCGACCTCGCGCTCCGCGCCGGGGTCCTGGGTCGCCACATCCGCGATCGCGGTCAGACCGCGCGACGTAGCGTGATCGCAAACCGCGCGGACGTCCCGACGCACGACCCCTTCCAGGAGCGCCACCGCTCGATCGCGGACTGCTTGCTCTCGCGACCCTGAAGTCTCGCCCTTCAACACCAGCACGCCGACGACGACCGCCGTCACGACGAGCACAATGGATACGACTGATCCGGCCACACCACGCACGCGGGACACGCCCCCAACAGTAGAGCGGTCCAGTCGCTTGCGCAGCACCTCCCGTGGCTCCCGAGGCGCCCTCGCGGCCCCGACTCCGAGCACGGGGGTGCCGGCACTCGACCCTCCGGGCCTCCTGCCGGCACCCGACCACACCGACCAGCAAGACTGCATCACGACCGGGTGGTGCACCCACCCCGTGACACCGCAACTGTTTGTGACACGAGGGTGGAGCCAGCGGCGTCCGCGCGCCTCGATCCGCCAATGTGGCAGGACGTTCGGCACCCCCATTCCCGGACGCACGGACCTTGGCGACCTGTTCGCAAGGGTGACGTGTCGTAGATCCGTCTAGGCGACCCGAACGTGGTGCAGCGCACGGGTGCGGGTTCCTATGCGTCCCGTGTTCTTTTCGTCGAGCAAGGAGCTTTCACGGTCGAGGCCCTGGCCTCTCGTGATCGACGCCGCAGCGGATTTCGCAGACGTCCGACACGTGACCCGCTCGTCGCTGCCGCCATCGAGCTCGGCCGGTTCACCGCAGCCAAGCTCAACATGCCTACCCATCGACGTCGCGAATCGACCCGAGGGTGGGGAGCGGTAGAGGGTCGAAAGCAGTACGCGATCTGGTCGAACGGAGCAGGGTGCGCTCGCTCCCGACGCCACTGACGGCAGACCGGATCTGGCAGCTGCCGGCCTCACCCGGCGCGGAGGGCCGACCGGGTACCCAGTGCTCAACGCGCGGCGCGGGGGAGTCGTAGGCGTCGAGGTCAACCTGACCCGCGAGCGTCGAGACTGAGCCCACGCTTGCGAACCCTGCCTTTAGAGTCCCTATCGTTCGCTCCCGTCCCGAGGACTCACCAGATGATGGCTCTCCGACTGCGTCTGCTTCTCGTCGTAAGCATGATCGCTTCCATCGGCACCTTCGCAACAGCCGCGAACGCGCGGACCTACACCTATGACGGCTTGCACGACAAGCTCACTTACAAGTCGCGGACGTGGGCGGGTGGAGGAACCGCAGGCAGCCCACGGGCCAAGTTGCTGAAGTGGACTTGGGGCGATCGCAAAGCGGTGGGTCGCGGGATCCTGATCGTACGAAGCTGCAATGACACTTGCGTCGATGCGACTTTCACTGAGTACACAGGGAAGGTGACGTTCACCAGCCCCGCGACATGTCGCACGAGGGCTGGGCGGGCTTATCGGTATTTCCGGACGGTCAAGTTCTCCGTCGATGAGCCGGACCGCACACGAACGACCACGCTTCGTTATCCCCGCAGCCAGTTGAACGCCTACGGTTGCCATCGCTAGTCGTGTTCGAAGTCCTTGTCCAGGCCAGCTCAAGTAGCGGGTTCGTGAGTGTTGAGTAGATCCGTCATTAGGGAAAGCAGTGGCAGCGTCCGAGGGTCGCTTCTAGGCTTTCGGTCACGAGCCGCTGGCGGCATTCTGCTCGGGGCTCTGGTCTGCGTGGGAATGCCGGGGTGCGGGGGCGGAAATGACGTGCCGCGGGGAGATTCCCGATCGCGATCTCAGTCGCCGATCGTCGATAGCGCCAACTACTTGAAGTTCGACAGCGATGCACCCGATGAGGCTGTCGCTGAGGCGCGAAGTATTCACAGCGACTGTGCGCCGCAGCTAACCCCGGTTCGGGTAGACCCCGAGACCTATGGCGCCCTTCCCGAGCAGCAGCGGCAAGAGGTCGAACGCCAGGTGCAGCAGAGCGCTCCGCTCGGAGCGAAGGCGTACAACATCTGTGCCGAAGACCGCGTTGGGTCGTACCGCGGGCCGGGAAACCTGAGCATCGTCGAAACGACGCAAGGCGCCAACGCCGGTCCGGACTTTCTTTACGCCCAGCGCGGCTCTCGGACCAGCGAACCATCTACAGGCCAGCGGGACTCGGGAACGGCGTCCGGCGGTGGAGGCGAAGCCGATGTAGCGAAGCGCGCATGTGACGTTCCGGAGCCGACATCGATGAACTACTTCGATCTGTCGATCGAGGGTGGCGGAGATTGCGCCGTTGCGATCAAGCTTGTGACGAGCTATTCCCGTGGTCCCAACATGTGCTTCCTCGATGACGGGCAGGGCGGCTACCGGCAGGTCAACCCCTGCGACCTCGAGGGGTGGGAATGCGGGTCGACCACGATCGCCAGCGAGAGCACGAAGACCAGCTGCGGAAAGGGTGAGGTCACAGTTCGGTGGGTATCCGGATCCTGAACGCGAGTCCCCCGGCGGTGCCGCGCGAATAGGTGACGGCAAACGGAGCCGCTGGGTGTCGGCCCATTTGCGGTCCACCTCAGGAGGATGGCGAATTGCTTGATCGCGTCCTCAACCCGGGTTGACTGATCACCGGATATCGCGCGCTGCCCCGCCGGGCAGGGCGGCTCCCTGTGCGTGTATATCGGCCAAATGGCGGATTCGAGCCTGCAGAGGCCCGGCTAAATTCTTGAGCATGAGGACGGTAGGAAAGTTCAACTGCCGAATCTGGCTCGTGGCCGGAGCTTTGGCAGCCGTGCTCTCGGCTTGCGGAAACGACAAAACCGCGACCTCGCCGGCTAGTAGCACTGTCAAGTCCTCGGCCAGCAAATCACGTCCGACCGCGCAGGCGCTCGGTCCGCTGCACGGATCGCTTCGATGCGTCCTTTCTGACGCAGAAGTTCGCAAGATTCTCGGCAGAGAGGACGTCGGTCTCGTCACTGACGGTCCGACGCAGACCGGCAACAACATGGGCGAATGTGTCTACGCGCCCGAAGACTCCGACGAGCGGCCAGCGGGCCCAGGCATCAGCCTCCTCCTGGCAGAAGACTCGTGCGCAGCCTCGCGAGCGGCCATTGAGGGCCAGAGCGCCAACGGCGCCAGCACCGGGGAAGTAGTCACTCGAGATGGCGCATTCGGTCCTGGCTCGTTCAGCCTCGTGAACGAGGACCCCGCTTCCCCAACGAGCGGGGCTACGACATGCATGCCGGTCGCCGGATCCAAACGTCTTATTGCAGTAGTTACGTTCGGCACGAACGAGCAAAACACCGAAGCTCACCGGGAAACCGCGCTTGACGCAACCCGCACCATCCGCGCGCGGGTCAAATAAGAGATCCACTTCGTTCAGGCCGATAACGAGCTGGATCCCGTTGACCCGCTATCGCGCGCCGGCCGGCGCGGCCCCGCTTCCGGACGGCGCTCGACGCGCCCCCGGATAACCCTGGGCCGATCAGCCGCTGGCCGCCGCGTCGAGGCCGTGCACGCTGGGCCCCGATGGATCGCCGAGCAGCCGATAACGAGCGCGTGGCTTGCTCATCGCGAAAGTCCGCGGCCGCTCACGCTGGCGAAGCTCTAGGTTTCTCGCGTGATGTGGCGCGCTAGCAGTCGGTTGGGAGCCTGCCTGACAGGGCTCGGAATGGTTGTAGGGATATGCGGTTCTGCTGCGGCCGACGTCGCGGGGCCCGTCTACAGCCCAGAGGCCTCGGGAGGGAAAACCCCCGTTGAGCGCCCATCAGCTTGGGAAGTTCGCGGTACGGACCTCACCGCGCTGTATGGACACATTCGGGACGTGACGTGGTCGACCTGGGGCGAGGAGACGGCGCTGGGCGCCGGATCGATCGAGACCGATGCTCGCGGGGATCGAACCCAACGGGTCGGGGTCGCCTTCGCGAAGCCGGTCTCCTGCGCGGGGAACTTGCTCTACTCGGAGCTACGGATCTCTCCTGAGGCCGGCGAAAGCCTCCCAGCCGAGCTGCTGCCGTTCACCTTCGTCAAGCGGCCGTGCATCATTCGCGCGGGCCCGTACGCGCGGCTGTCTAACTCGCACGCTCTTTCGACTCGCCAGGACCGAGAGGAACGCGGAGGATCGTGCCCGGTCAGGCTCTTCTCACGGGCGAGCGGGGGCTACCCACTCTTCTGTCGGATGACGTGGACGGGCTGGAATACACCCACGGCTCGCGGGGTCGGCGTGATGCGGACCGGGCCTGCGCAGTACGGCGCCGAGGTCGTCTTTTCTCGACCCGCACTGTGCGGGGGCAGAGTTTCGTACACGCGGATGCGTTACACGCGTCGGGGGAGCCGGGAGACGGTGACCGTCCAGCTGGGAACCCTGACCGAGGCGCACGCAAAGGAGCTGCGCCGCAACATCACGCGCCGTGCGGGGCCGAAGGTGACGCGCACGGAGCGTCTCGAGGGCTGCTCCGCACCGGCGCCGGGCTTCCGCTGAGTTCAAGCGGGCGTCGCGCGGCATCGGGTCGCCTCGGCGCCGATCCTGTCGCCGGTTCAGGGCGATCCTTGGGAGCTCCGCGTGCTCGAGGACGTGGTCACGGACGCGACTGCCATCGCGGTCACCATCCGATCCACCTTGGGCGCGCGCTCGGCGGCAGACAACGGGGCATCGCGCGCTCGAGTGGTGTCCGTTTTGCGAGCGATAGTGCGGATTTCCACTCGGATCAAGCGACGTCGACCGGTATCGCGAACACCGGTTCGTCTCACCCCACGTCCAAGGCCTCCACCGCCGCCCGGAAGCGGTCCCCCCGGTCCTCGAAGTCCCGGAACACGTTGTGGCTCGGGGCCGCGGGGGAGAGGAGGACCGTCGCGCCCGGCGGGGCGATGCGGACGGCGGCCGCGACGGCCGCGGCGCTGACCGTGTCCGGATCGCCGTCGGGGACGACCTCGATCGCGGGGTGCGACCCGTCGCCGGACGCGTCGGACCCATGGGCGGTGGGCGCCGCGCCGTCGCCGCTGCAGGCCCGCGCCAGCGCCTCCGCCAGCGCCGGTCCCGTCCCAGGCAGGGCCACGAGGCCCGCGACGCTGACCTCGGCCGGCGGCTCGCCGATCGCGCCCGTCGGCACCCGGCCGGTCGCCAGGGCGTCGACCAGCGCGGCGTACTCCTGGTCGCGGTCCACGCCGCCCGCGAGGAGGACGACCGGGCCCGGGGCGAAGGCGGCGATCGCGGCCATGGCGGCCTCCGGGGTGGTCGAGATCGAGTCGTCGACCCAGGTCCGGCCCGCGCGGGTGGAGACGATCTCCTGGCGGTGGGGGAGGGTCGCGAAGTCGCGCAGGGCTCCCGCGAGGTCGGGGATCTCGTGGCCGAGGGCCCGGACGCACTCGAGCGCCGCGCAGACGTTGCGGGCGCCGATCACGCCGCGGACGGGCAGCTCGTCGACGCCGCAGAGGTCGTTCGGTCCGTCGAGCACCCGGCCGCCCGCGACGTGCAGGCCGTGCGGCTCGTCGACCCACAGGACCGGGGCGCGGAGGCGCTCGGCGGCGTCACGCAGCCGGGGATCGGCGTGCGACAGGACCGCCAGCCGGGGGCCGTCGCCGGCGGTCAGGATCCGCAGCTTGTCGGCGTGGTACGTCGCCTCGTCGCCGTGCCACGGCAGGTGGTCGCGCAGCAGGTTCGTGACGACCGCGACCGTGGGGGACCGGGGCAGGTCGGCCAGCTGGTAGCTCGAGAGCTCCAGGACCCACGCGTCGGGGGAGCGCGCGGGGCGGAGCTCGTCCAGGAGCGGCGCGCCGATGTTCCCCATCAGGCGGCTGGAGATCCCGGCCTTGCCGAGCAGGTGGTGCAGGAGCGAGCTGGTGGTGCTCTTGCCCTTCGTGCCCGTGATGCCGATGACCGTCTCGGTCGACGCGCGCTCGGCGAGCCACAGCGCCGTGCCGCTCGTCAGGACCGCCCCGCGGGACCGGACGTGGTCGGCCTCGGGGCCACGGACCGGCACGCCCGGGGACCGGATGACCACGTCGCAGGACGCCAGCGCGTCGAGGCCCCCGTCGCCGTGCAGCCACGGGACCGGCGCACCACCGGGACCGGGGGGGAGGGGCGCCGCCCCGGCGGGCGGCGGGCCGGACGTCGCGACCACCGCGGTGCACGTCGGCGCGTGTGCGGCGAGCGCCCGGATCGCCGCCGCGCCCTCGCGCCCGGCACCCCAGATGCCGACGCGCCGGCCGGCCAGGTCGTCGACGCGGAGGTCGGCCGGCGGGAGCGGCGGGGGCGGCAGCGGGTCCACGGGCACGACGTGAGGGTATTCGGGCGATCTCCGCGAAGCACGGCGCCGGACCGGGAGGCTCCTGCTCCCGCGGGGTCGGCCGCCCGCAGCGCGGCCCGCTCCCCGGGCGCCCCCGCGTATCCTGCCCCGGATGCGTGCCGCGACGAGCATTCCGGTGGTCGTCGCCGCGCTCCTCCTCGCCGGCTGCGGGGGCGGGGGCGGCGACGAGAAGGACGTCGCCGCCCGGCCCGTGCCGCCCGAGGCCACGCAGCTCTCGCCGCAGCGGATCCTGAAGTCCCCGACGCTGCGCAGCACCGACGTCGCGCGCGGGTTCGTGCGGATCTCCGGGCTCGTGCAGGAGCCCGGTGCCGACGGACGGGTCCTCGTGCTGGAGCAGGACGGCACCGCCCGCTGGCTCGACGGGGACCGCCCCGCGGCCGGGCCGCCGTTCCTCGACCTGCGGACCCTCGTCTCCACCAAGGACGAGCAGGGGCTCCTCGGCCTGGCGTTCGTGCCGGGCGCGAAGGGCGAGCGCGTCGTCGTCCACTACACGGACAAGAAGAGCCACACGCAGGTCGTGCGCTTCGCCGTCCGCGACGGGCGGGTCGACCCCGGGAGCGCCGAGACGCTGCTCGAGGTCGAGCAGCCGTACGCGAACAACAACGGCGGCGAGCCCGTGATCGGGCCGGACGGCCGGCTGTACGTCGGCCTCGGCGACGGCGGCTCCGCCTACGACCCCCGGCAGGAGGCCCAGGACCGCGAGTCGCAGCTGGGCAAGATCCTGAGCACCGACCCGACCGCCGCGAAGCCGTCGTGGCGGCAGGTCGCGATCGGCGTGCGCAACCCGTGGCGCCTGAGCTTCGACGCCCGCACCGGCGATCTGTGGGTCGCCGACGCCGGCCGCGACTCCGCCGAGCAGCAGACCCAGGAGGTCGACCGCATCCCGGCGTCCGACCTGCGGCGCCGGCGCACCGTCAACCTCGGCTGGCCCGCGTTCGAGGGCGCGCGCGACCAGACGAACCGGCGGCTCACCAGCGGCCTGCCGCTGGTCTGGCCCGTCGTGTCCTATCCGCAGCGCGACGGCTGCAACGTCGTCGGCGGGCGCGTGATCCGCGGCGCCGCGGCGAAGGCCCTCCCGGTCCTGCGCGACCGGTACGTCTTCGGCGACACCTGCACGAGCCTCGTCTCCTCGATCCCCGCGGACGACGGTCCCGGGCAGGAGGTCCGCCGCGAGGGCATCACGGTGCCGCAGGTGACGGCGTTCCTGTTCGACCGTCGGGGCCGGCTCCTGGTCGGCGGGCAGGACGGCGCGGTCCGGCGGCTCCGCGACGCGCGCTGAGTCGTGCGGCGCACCGTCGTCATCGTCGCGGCGGTCGTCGCCGTGCTCCTCGGGTCCGCCGGGCCCGCGGCGGCGCACGACGACGACCCGGCGTACGAGACGACGATCGCCGGTGCCACGCCGCGGGTCCCGGGACTGACCGTCGCGCTCGGCCACGGCGGCACGGAGCTGCAGGTCGTCAACCGCACGGGCGGCACCGTCGAGGTCCCCGGCTACCGCGGCGAGCCGTACCTGCGGCTCCTGCCCGACGGCCGGACGCAGGAGAACCTCCGCAGCCAGGCGACGTACGTCAACCGCGACCCGACCGGGCGGACCGCCGCCCCCGCGTCCGCCGACGCCTCCGGGCCACGGTCCCCCGCCCGCTGGCGGACGACCGGCCGCGACGGACGGGTGGCCTTCCACGACCACCGGATCCACTGGATGGGCGCGCCCGGGACGCCGGCGCCGCAGGTGCGCGACCCGGCCGTCCGGCAGGTCGTCGAGCGCTGGCGGGTCCCGCTCGACGCCGACGGGCGCCGGGTCGCCGTGACGGGGACGCTGGTCTGGAAGGGGCGCGGGGCGTCCGCGGTCCCGACCGCCGCGCCGGTGACCGTCAGCCCCGTCGGCGGCGGGGGCGCGGACGGCGCGCCGGCGCGCACCGCCCCGGCGGGTGTCGGCACCGGCCTCGCGGTCGCCCGGGCGGTCCGGTACCTCGCGATCGGCGGCGCCGCCGGGCTGCTCGTGCTCCTGCTCGTCGTCTGGTCGCCGCTGCGCGGCCGGGGCGTCGTCCCGGACGACACCGACGACGCGTTCGCCCGCCGGACCGGGCGCCTGCTGACCCTCGCGGCGGGCGCGGGCGTCGTCGCGTCGGTCGTCGCACTCGTGCTGCACGGCGCAGAGGTGGCCGGAACCGGCGTGGGCGACGCCCTCCGGCCCTCGGCGCTCGGCGACGCGGCGCGCACGCGGGTCGGCGCGTGGTTCGTGGTCACCGCCGTCGCGTCGGCGTGGCTGGCGGTCGTCGCCGGCGCGGCCGCCCGGACCTCCACGGGGGTCCGTGGGGCGGCGGGCCGGTCGGCGCTCCTGGCCGCGCTGCTCTGCGCGGTGCTCGTCGTCGCCCCGGCCCTCGACGGGCACGCCGTGTCGTCCCCGACGTCGTGGGCGCTCGTGCCGATCCAGATCGTCCACGTCGCGGGGATGGGGGCGTGGCTCGGCGGCCTGGCCGGACTCGTGCTCGTCCTCCCGCACGCGCTGCGGACCCTGCCGGAGGGACGGGAGCGCCTGGCGCTGACCTCGTCGGTCCTCGTCCGGTTCTCCCCGGTGGCGCTCGGCGCCGTCGCCGTCCTGACGCTCGCGGGGACCGTGCTGGCGATCCTCCACCTGACGACGCTCTACGACCTGACCGACACCGCGTACGGACGCGCGATCCTCGTGAAGGTCGTGCTCCTGACCGCCGCGATCGGCGTCGCCGTGGCGCAGCGCGAGGTCCTCCTGCCCCGGCTCCGGCGCCTCGCGGCCGGGGAGCCCGCCGCCGAGGACCTCCGCGCGGACGAGGTGGCGCCCGTCGAGGGCCCGTCCGCAGCGGGTCCGGCCGACGACGAGGACGACGACGCCCCGGCGCCCCCGCCCGCCGCGACCGCGCACCACGTGCGCCTGGCGCTGCGCTCCGAGGTCCTCCTCCTCGTCGCCGTGCTCGCCGCGACCGGGGCCCTCGCCGGCTACCCGCCGCCGCGGGCCGACACCTCCGGTCCCGCCGTCGTGGTCCGCGAGGCCTCCGGCGTGCGCCTGCTGCTCACGGTCGACCCGGCCCGGACGGGACGCAACGCGCTGCGTCTGCAGGTGACCGGCCGGAGCGGGGTGCCCGTCGTGGCGTCCGGCCTGACGGTCCGCGCCGTCCCGCCGGGACGCAGCGGCGGCAGCGACGTCCCCGTGACCGTCGCGGTCACGCGCACGGCCCCCGGTCGCTGGGTCGCCGAGGACGTGCCGCTCGACACGCGCGGGACCTGGCGGATCGAGGTCGGGCTGACGGCCCCCGGCGCGGGGCGCGTCTCGCAGTCGATCGCGGTGCGCGTCCGATGACCGCGATGCACGTCGCGCTCGCGCTCGCGCCCGCGCTGCTGCTCCTGATCGCACTCGTCTTCGGGCGCTACCCGGGCGAGGCGACGCTCGAGCGGTTCCGCCGCGGAGGCCGGCCACGCCGCGTCCGCCGCCCGAGCGCCCGCCTCGGCGCCCCGCGCGCCGGGCACCGCTGTCCGCCGCGCGGCGGGCGCCTGATCGGGGCCGGCGTCGCGTCCCGACCACCACCACGTCGCGGGGTTCCCTCCCACCGCAGCACGCCGACCCGCCCGCGGACTCCCGTCCGCGTGCGCGCCGGTGCCCACAGCTCCACGACAGAAGGACCCACGCATGACCCGCAGCACCACCACCACCGCCCTCGCCGCGGCCGCGACGACGCTCGCGCTCGCGCTGCCCGCCGCGGCCGGCGCCCACGTCACCGTCCAGCCGACCGACCTCCCGGCCGGCGGCTACAGCGTCGTCGACGTCCGCGTCCCGAACGAGCAGGACGACAAGGGCACCGTGAAGGTCGAGCTCCAGCTGCCGCCCGGCGTCTCCTACGCCGCGTACCAGCCGGTGCCGAACTGGACGGCGAAGATCACGACGCGCACGCCCGTGAAGCCGTTCTCGGTCGAGGGCCAGCCGGCCGAGGAGGAGATCTCGACGATCACCTGGACCGGCAAGGGCAAGGAGGGCGTGATCGCCCCCGGGCAGTTCCTCCAGTTCCCGGTGTCGCTCCGCGTCCCGGACGGCGCCGAGGGCTCGAAGATCACGTTCAAGGCGCTCCAGACCTACGAGGGCGGCGAGGTCGTCCGCTGGATCGGCGCGCCCGACACCGAGAGGCCCGCGCCGACCGTGACACTCGACGAGGCCGAGGACGAGCACGGCGACGGCAAGCACGCCGCCGCCGGCGGCACCGCCGCGCCGGCCACGGCCGCCGCCCGGGCCTCGGACGACGACTCCGACGACGACGGCAGCGACGCGCTGCCGATCGCCCTCGGCGCCGCCGGGCTCGTCGCCGGACTCGCCGGGTTCGGGATCGCGCTCTCCGGGCGCCGCCGGAACGCCTGAGCACCGGGCCGGAGCGGACCTCGGTCCGTTCCGGCCGCCGTGCCTCAGCCGACGTTTACCGGTCCTTCAGTGCCGACGCCCGCTGATGCGCCACAATGCTCCGCATGTCAGGAGCGAACAGCAAGAAGGCCGCGGCCCAGAAGGCCCGCCTCGAGCGCGAGGCCGCCGAGCGGGCCGCATCGGACCGCAAGAAGCGCCTGCTCATGCTCGGGGGCGCGGGTGGCGTCGTGGTGCTCGTCATCGCCATCGTGCTGCTCGCCGGCTCCTTCAAGGACAAGACGAACGGGTCGAAGAAGGTCGACGGCGTCGCCGGCCTGGCCGAGACGCAGGCGCTCACCAAGGGCCTGCAGCAGAACGGCACCCTGCTGGGCAACCCGGACGCCCCCGTCACGATCCACGAGTTCGCCGACGTGAAGTGCCCGGCCTGCCAGCAGTTCGAGGTCAACTCCCAGAAGGAGAACGTCGACAAGCTCGTGCGGACCGGCAAGGCGAACCTGCGCGTCCACCTGGTCAACATCATCGACCCGAACGTCGGCACCGACGACGGCGCGAAGGGCCGCGTCGCGGTGAACAACCTGGCGGCGTCGAACCAGTTCTTCACGATGCTCTCCATGAACTACTTCAACCAGGGCGACGAGAGCACGACCTGGATCACGGAGAACAAGTACAAGGACATCGCCAAGGTCGCCGGGATCGACCCGTCGAAGGTCAACTTCCGCGAGACGCCCGGCAGCCGCGAGCTCGCCGCCGAGGCCGACAAGAAGTTCCAGGGCCTCGGCGCGCAGGGCACCCCCGCGTTCTTCGTCCAGGCGCGCGGCACCAGCGCCTACACGGCCGTCGACTCCTCCGTGGGCGCGATCGAGGCCGGCGTGGAGAAGGCCGCGAAGAACGCCAAGCCGGCCGCCACCCGCTGATGCTGGACCGCCGCCTGCGGGTCGCGCAGTACGTCTTCGCGGTCATCGGCCTCGCGGCGGCGGGCTACCTCACCTACTCCAAGTACGAGCACGAGGGCGTCTGCGGCGTCAGTGCCGGCTGCACCGTCGTCCAGCAGTCGACGTGGTCCGAGCTCTTCGGCATCCCCGTGTCGGTGCTCGGCATCGTCGGCTACGTCGGCTTCCTCCTGCTCCTGACGTTCCCGAAGAACGAGCTCGCCCGGCTCGGGCTCGTCGTCGGCTCCGGCATCGGGTTCCTCTTCTCGATGTTCCTGATGTACCGCGCGTACATCACCCTGAACGCGTTCTGCCCGTTCTGCACGACGAGCGCCGTGATGATGACGCTGATGGCGATCACGAGCACCGTGCGCTTCGTCCGCGGGCCCGACCGCCCGGTCACCGCGGACGAGTGGCTGGACGTGGACGAGGACCTCGAAGAGGATGAGGACGATGATGCGACCGACGAGGAGCACGCCGTCCCCGCCGACGGGCCGCAGGGCACCGGCAGGAGCTGACCGATGAGCGAGCTCGACGACGCGGTCGCGCGCAACCGCCGCGGCCAGCTCGTCGGCCTCGGGTTCCTCGCCGCGGTGATCCTCGTGGCGGTGCTGATCGGGTCGGGCGCGTTCTCGGGGGACGACCCCGCGAAGAAGGCCAAGGTCGTCGACGGGGTCCGTGGCCCGGAGGAGACGGCGAAGCTCCTGCGCGGCATCCCACAGAACGGCCTGGTCCTCGGCAGGCCGGACGCCCCGGCGACCGTCGTCGAGTTCGTCGACGTGAAGTGCCCGTTCTGCAAGAACTTCGCGCTGAAGGACGGGCCGGACGTCATCGAGGACCTCGTCCGCACGGGCAGGGCGAACCTCGAGCTGCGCGTGCTCGACAACCTCGGCAGGTCCAGCGGGGACGGGCGCACGGCGATCCACGCGGCCGCGGAGAAGAACCAGGCGTGGACGCTCAGCGAGCTCCTGTACTACAACCAGAAGTCCGAGGGCGAGGAGTGGGTGACGCCGGCGCTCCTGCAGCGGATGAACCGCGTCGCCCCCGAGTTCCGGGGTCTCACGCTCTCCACCACGAGGACGCCGGAGACGGAGCGGCTCGACGCGCAGACCGACGCGCTCGCGAAGGAGCTCGACTTCGGCGGCAAGACCCCGACGATCTACGTCCGGCCCCGCGGACGCACCGACAAGGGCGCGTACCGCAAGGTCGACCTGAAGGGCACGGGCTCGAAGGCCGACAAGATCGCCGACGCGGTCGCGAAGGTCGACGGCTGACCGCCCACGGATCCGCATTCCGACCGTGCAGGTCGGGAACGTAGGGTGATACCCTACGTGGGGTGAAGAAGACGTCGGTCTATCTCGAGGAGGCACTGGACGAGGCACTCGCCCTCCGGGCCGCCGAAGAGGGCGTCACCAAGGCCGAGTTCATCCGCCGCACCCTCACGGGGGCCGTGCGCGGCTCGTCCCGGCCCCGTCCGTCGATCATCGGAATCGCCGGTCCGGGGAAGGGGTCGCCCGACGACTCCTCCCGCGTCGACGAGCTCCTGACCGAGACGGGCTTCGGGGCGTGAGCGTCGTCCTGGACACCGGGATCGTCGTCGCGCTGATGTTCCCCGACGACGAGAACCACGCCGCCGCGGTCGGCCTGCTGGACGACGTCGCGGAGGATCTCGTCACCACCCCGCTCGCGTTGGCGGAGATGGACCACCTGACGCTCGCCCGTGTCGGCCGCCACGCGCAGGAGGCGCTGTGGAACGACCTCGACCGCGGCGTCTTCGCGATCCGCTGGTGGGCCGACGGGCTGCGCGACATGCTCGAGGTCGCCCGCTCGAGGCCCGACATCGGGCTCGTCGACGCCTCGCTCGTCGCCCTGGCCGCCCGCCTGCACACCGTCCGCATCGCGACGTTCGACCACCGGCACTTCCGGACACTGGTCAACGAGGACGGCCGACCCTTCACCCTCCTTCCCGCCGACGGCTGACCCCGCCCGCCCGAACCAGTCCCTCACGACACCCGAAGGACCCCTCGCATGAGCACCGATCACCCCAACAGCTTCGGCGCCAAGGACACGCTGTCCGTCGGCGGCCGCGACATCGAGATCTTCCGCCTGGACGCGCTCCAGGAGAAGTACGACGTCGCGCGCCTGCCCTACAGCCTCAAGGTGCTGCTCGAGAACCTCCTGCGGACGGAGGGCAACGGCTCGGTCACGAAGGAGCAGATCGAGGCCCTGGCCACCTGGGACGCCAAGGCGGACCCGTCGGAGGAGATCGCCTTCACGCCCGCCCGCGTGGTGCTCCAGGACTTCACCGGCGTGCCGGCCGTCGTCGACCTCGCCGCCATGCGCGACGCGATGAGCGAGCTCGGCGGCGACCCGTCGAAGATCGAGCCGCTCGTCCCGGCCGAGCTCGTCATCGACCACTCCGTCCAGGTCGACGCCTTCGGCAACGCCCAGGCGTTCTCGATCAACGCGGAGAAGGAGTTCGAGCGCAACGAGGAGCGGTACCAGTTCCTGCGCTGGGGCCAGAACGCCTTCGAGTCCTTCAAGGTCGTCCCGCCGGACACCGGCATCGTCCACCAGGTCAACCTCGAGTACCTCTCGCGGGCGATCTTCCTGAAGGACGGCAAGGACGGCGCGCCCGCCCAGGCGTACCCGGACACCCTGGTCGGCACCGACTCGCACACGACGATGGTCAACGGCCTCGGCGTGCTGGGCTGGGGCGTCGGCGGCATCGAGGCCGAGGCCGCGATGCTCGGTCAGCCGATCCCAATGCTGATCCCGAACGTCATCGGCTTCCGCCTGAAGGGCTCGCTGCCCGAGGGCGCGACCGCGACGGACCTCGTCCTCACGGTCACCGAGCTCCTGCGCAAGACCGGCGTCGTCGGCAAGTTCGTCGAGTTCTTCGGCAAGGGCGTCACCAGCCTGCCGCTGGCCGACCGCGCCACGCTCGGCAACATGAGCCCGGAGTTCGGCTCGACCGCCGCGATCTTCCCGATCGACGCCGAGACGATCCGCTACCTCGCCTTCACCGGCCGCCCGAAGGACCAGCTCGAGCTCGTCGAGGCGTACGCCAAGGCCCAGGGCCTCTGGCACGACCCGGAGGAGGAGCCCACGTTCTCGCAGGTCGTCGAGCTCGACCTCGGCGACGTCGTCCCGTCGATCGCCGGCCCGAAGCGCCCGCAGGACCGCGTCTCGCTGTCGGTCTCCAAGGAGGCCTTCCGGACCTCGCTGGGCGACCTCCTCGCGGGTGACGACGGTGCGAAGGGCCCGTACGACAAGGCCCTGGACTCGAGCTTCCCGGCCAGCGACCCGCCCTCGGCGGCCGAGCCGAGCGGCAAGAACGGCTCCGCCGCGCACCCGGTCGAGGCGACCGCGGGCGACACGCACGGCGGCACCGCCGTCATGCAGTCCGAGACGGCGACGCAGGTCGAGCTCGACGGGACGACGTTCCCGCTCGACCACGGCCACGTCGTGATCGCCGCGATCACGTCCTGCACGAACACGTCGAACCCGTCGGTGATGGTCGCCGCCGGCCTCGTGGCCCGCAAGGCCCGCGAGCTCGGCCTCGACCGCAAGCCGTGGGTCAAGACGTCGCTGGCCCCGGGCTCGCTCGTCGTCACCGACTACCTCGAGCGCGCCGGCCTGAACGTCGACCTCGACGCGATCGGCTTCAACCTCGTCGGCTACGGCTGCACGACCTGCATCGGCAACTCCGGCCCGCTGCCGGAGCCGATCTCCAAGGCGATCAACGACAACGACCTCACGGTCACGTCGGTGCTCTCGGGCAACCGCAACTTCGAGGGCCGCATCAGCCCCGACGTGAAGATGAACTACCTGGCCTCGCCGCCCCTGGTGGTCGCCTACGCGCTGGCCGGCACGATGGACTTCGACATGGAGACCGACCCGCTCGGCAAGGGCTCCGACGGCCAGGACGTCTACCTGAAGGACGTCTGGCCGACGACGGCCGAGGTCGCGCAGACGGTCGAGGAGTGCCTCCAGGCGGACATGTTCCGCTCGAGCTACGCCACGGTCTTCGACGGTGACGCGAACTGGCAGGGCCTGAAGGTCCCCGAGGGCGACACGTACGCCTGGGACGACAGCTCGACCTACGTCCAGAAGGCCCCGTACTTCGACGGCATGCCCGCCGAGCCCGAGGCCGTGGTCGACATCTCCGGCGCCCGCGTGATGGCGAAGCTCGGCGACTCGGTCACCACCGACCACATCTCGCCCGCCGGCTCGATCAAGCGCGACGCCCCGGCCGGGAAGTACCTCGAGGGCCGTGGCGTCAAGCCGGGCGACTTCAACTCCTACGGCTCGCGCCGTGGCTCGCACGACGTGATGATCCGCGGCACGTTCGCGAACATCCGCCTGCGCAACCAGCTCGCGCCCGGCACCGAGGGCGGCTTCACGCGATACCTGCTCGACGACGGGCAGCTCGAGAAGGACGCCGTCACCTCGATCTACGAGGCGTCGGAGGCCTACATCAAGGCCGGCGTCCCGCTGGTCGTCCTGGGCGGCAAGGAGTACGGCTCCGGCTCCTCGCGCGACTGGGCGGCGAAGGGCACGAACCTCCTCGGCGTCCGCGCCGTGATCACCGAGTCGTTCGAGCGGATCCACCGCTCCAACCTCGTCGGCATGGGCGTCCTTCCGCTGCAGTACCCGGACGGCGAGACCGCCGAGTCGCTCGGCCTCACCGGTGAGGAGACGTTCACGATCACCGGCCTGGCCGACGCGCTGAACGCCGGCGAGCTCCCGAAGACGGTGCACGTCAAGGCCGACGACGTCGAGTTCGACGCCCGCGTCCGCATCGACACGCCGAAGGAGGCGGACTACTACCGCCACGGCGGCATCCTGCGCTACGTGCTGCGGCAGCTGGTCGCCGAGGGCTGATCCCTCGCGGGCGCCGGACGGCGCCCGCACCCTTGGTCCTCCGAACGCCCCGGCTCGCCGGGGCGTTCGGCGTCCCGGGGGCCGCGGTCCGGGAACGAGGCTCAGTCGACCGAGGCCATCGCCACCATGTCGACCTTCCAGGCGCCGTGGACCTTGCGGAAATACGTCGGGATGGTCGGCACGGGATCGGTGACCGTGGCCTTCGACCCGCGCACCTCGACGCGCATGGAGGCGATCTCCCGCCGGGAGACCGCGGGGAACCGCGGGCTCTGCGCGATGATCCTGCCGTAGGCCGTCCGGCATGGGACGAGGCGTCCACCGGGGATGCGGGTCCAGCCGGTCATCATCCGGCACACCGCGGCGGGGTCGCGGTCGTGGAGGGCGCGGAGGTACCGGGCCTCGGCCTTCCGGACGTCGTCGGCGGTGCGGTCGGACGCGTCGGCCGTCGTCGGTGCGGAACCGGCCGGGTCACCCGGGCGTGCGGACGCGGACCCGCCGGCCGGGGCGGCCGGGACGGAGGCGTCGGCGGACTCGCCCTCCACCCGACCGTCCGACGCGGCCACGGGCGGCGACGGCTCGGCCGTCGGGGACGGGGCAGGGGCGGCGACGCGGGCCGCCGGGGATGCACTCCGGTCGTGGTCGGAGGCCCCGCCGCACGCGGTCAGCGCGAGCGGGGCGAGGACCGCGAGCGTCAGGGCGACGGGGCGGATCGTGGCGCGGTGGAGCGGGGATGCGGGGCGGGTCGTCCTCATGCAGCGAGTAGACCGCGGACCGGCGGGTGCGCCCAGCCCCTCGAGCGGGGGTCCGTCCCACCCCCCCCCGCCGGCCGGACGCGTCCTCCGGGTGCGGCGCTCAGCGGCCGGCGACGACCCGGCGGGCGGCGGCGTGCTCCGGGCGCGGGCCGTCGCCGGCCGCCTCGTCGATGCCGGACGGCGTCGGGACGCCGTGCGCGGGGGACCGCGCGGCGACGCGCGCCGGGGCGTGGGGGACGGGTGCGGACGGATGCGGAGCCGCACCCGTCCCGATCGTGTCCGGGAGGGCGGCGTCCACCCGGAGGTCGTCCTCGATGCTCGCGGTCAGGACGTCGGCCAGCGCCTCGACGTGCACCGGGTCGGCGGGGCGCAGGCCCTCGATCGGGGCCTCGGCGAACTCGTCCCACGTCCGCGCGAAGTCCGGGAACGACCAGCGGCCGCCGTGCCGGTGCGCGGCGAGCATCGGGCAGACCCCGCCCGTCCCGTCGGCGTAGCCGCCGGCGATGATCCGCTCGGCCCGGACGCCCTCGAGCATCGCGATGCGGACGGCGAGCGGGAGCTGATCGACCATCCGGCGCAGCTCGGCACGGTCTGGTCGCAGGGGACGGAAGCGGGAGAAGAGGGACACGGCCTGCCGGACGTCGGGGGTCGGTCGAGCGTAGACCCGCCGGCACCGCCCGTGGGAGAACCGTCGTCCACGGGCCCGACGCCCGACACGCCGCCGCTACGCCGTGACGGCGCGACCGGCCGCCGCCCAGGCGGTCTGGCGCTCGCGCGGGCGCCCGATCACGACGTCGGTGCCGTCGTCCAGGATCGGGCGCTGGAGCAGCGCCGGGTGCTCGACGAGGATCGCGACGACCTCGTCGATCCCGAGCCCGTCGGCCTCCAGGCCGAGGTCCTTGTACTTCTTGTCGCGCCGGATCAGCGCGTCGACCGGGTCGCCCTGGACGCGCTCGGCGAGCGAGCGGACCTCGTCCTCGGAGAGCCGCTCGGCGACGAGCAGGTACTTCCGCACGACGACCTCGTGGCCGGCCTCCTGGAGGGCGTCCAGGGCGTGCACGGACGTCGGGCAGTGCGGGTTGTGCATCAGCGTCAGGGTCACGCCCCGGATCCTACGACGGTCCGCGCCGAGGACCGCCGACGGCGATCGACGCGGGCGGCGCGGCCGGACCGGTCAGTCCGACGGAGGATCCGTGGCGCGTTCCGCGGCGACCACGTCGACCATCGCGTCGTGTCGGGCGGTGAGCCGCGTGAGGACCATGACGAACAGCACGCCGGCGGCGACGTGGATGGTCCCGGAGACCGCTTCGAGCACCCACACGGTCTCGCTCTCGCCGAGGGTCGTCTCCGGGAGCCGGAGGGTGACCGGCTCGAGCAGGCCCGCGATGACCCATGCGGCCCACCACGCGGTGAACAGCCCGGGGACCGGACGGTCGGTCCAGGTCTGCCCCGGAATCCGCTCGTCGAGGGGCTCCGCCGCGCGCCAGGCGTCGCCGTACGCCTTCTTCGGCCCGAACAGCGCCCAGATCGGGACGACCCAGCACCACCCGGCAGCGACGGGCGTGTACCGGGGCCGCTCGATCCAGAGCGCCTGCTGGTTGCGGATCGGCACGACCTGCCACCGGAGGACGAGGAGCCCGGCGACCACGAGCAGCCCGTAGAAGACCAGGCCTGTGACGTCGCCGACGTCCGTCACGTCGTGCAGGCGGTCGACCGCCGTCCGGGACACCTGCAGCGCTCCCAGGGGGGACGAGGACCCCGATGGGTCGGCGTCGATCGTATGCCGGGTCTGGACCACCGCCGCGACGGCCGCGGCGGCGTGCACCCCCGCCAGGACCGTCGCGAGGACGACCGCGACCCGCGCCGTTCGCAGCCGGGGACGCGGGGAGACCATCGGTGGCGCCTGCTGGACCGCGTTGCCTGGTCGGCCGTCGGTCTCGCGGAGCCGGGCGTCCTCCTTCGCCCAGGCGGCCTCCCGCTCCGCGGCTGCGGCGGCTGCCGGCGACGGGGCGGCGGACCAGTGCTCGATCCGTTCCCGTCCGTCGGCGCGCGCGGCTCGGCGGCTCCGGCGACCGTTCCCCGGCCCGGCCGCGCTCATCGGGGACGCTCCGCCGGTCGCGGACGGGCGTCCGGACGCGCCGGGGACGGCGATGCGCGGCGCGGTGCGGTGCTTCTGTGCATGGGACTCGCTCCTGGACGGGACGGTGCTGCAGGGACGTCCGGTGAACGGTACGGAGCGCACGGAGGGTCCTCAACGGAACACCCGTGGAGGTGCACGGCGACGACCCTTCGACGGATTCGCAGGGGGGACGTGGTCCGCCGCGGCCGTCAGGATCCGGACCTCCGTCCGCCCACGGGTCGCTCGACGCCTCAGCCGGTGACGTCGGCGAGCACGTGGTCGACGACCCGGTCGGCCGCCCGGGCGAGCCGCCGGAAGTACGTGGTGCGGCTGACGTGCAGCTCGAGCATCGCCCGCGCGTGCCCGCCGTCGGGGTCGAGGTACCCGCGGCGCAGGACGTCGGCCTGCAGCCGCTCCTCGGCCGAGTCGCCGAACGCCGCGCTCGCCGCGCGCTCGATCCGCGCCCGGACCGTCCCGGCGCGCTCGGCGGTCCCGACCCCGCGGGCCAGCGGGCTCGCCGCCAGCGCGGCGACGTCGTGGAAGGTGCGCAACGCGTCGCGGACGGTCGCGGCGTCGACGCCGGCGCTCCGCGGCACCGACGCCGGCGGCAGGCCGAGGCCCTGGTAGACGACGTCCCGCACCCACGTGGAGACCCCGCCGGGCCCGAAGTCGCGGACGAAGCACGCCAGCGGGCCGCCGGCGGCGTCGGGGACGTCCAGGTGGGTCAGCCGCTCGTACCCGAGCGCGTCGAGCATCGTCAGGCGGCCGGTGTCCCTCGGGTCCATCCCGACGTACGCCCAGCGGGCCGAGGCCGGGCCGGTCGCCCGGACGATCGCGTGGTTGCCGGTCGCGATCACCGCGGCCTCCTCCGCCGCGTCCGGCTCGGGGAGCAGCACACCGGACTCCCGCATCAGCATCACGTCGCCCGCCGGCGCGCGGACCTTCGCGTCGGCCAGCCACGGCCCGAGGACCGGGTCCTCGACGGCCCAGGGCGGGGCGGTCGCCGGCGTCACCGCGACGCCGTAGCCGACGATGCGGTCGGCGGTGTCGCGGACGAGGACGACCGCGCCGGGCGCCTCGTCGAACCAGCGCCGCAGGGCGGGCCAGCGGGCCGGCGCGGACTCCGGCAGCCGCGGCCCGACGACGTCGGCGTCCCCGTCCCGGGCGCACTCGGCGTGGTGGGTCAGCGGCGGCGGGGCGATCGCGCGTCGCAGCTCGGGGTCGGTGATCAGCTCCGCGAGGTCGAGGAACAGCCGGGCCTCGCCGTCGTTCAGGCGCGCATAGAGGTGGTCGGCGAGCCGCCTGCGGAGCTCCCGGGCGTGCTCGGGGTCCGACGCCTCGAGCGACCCGCGAACCGCCCGGCGCACCCGGTCGTGGAGCGTCACGCGCGTGCCGACGGGCTCGGAGAACGACCGCGAGCGGAGCCACGCCTCGGCGTGGTCGCCGTCCGTCCCGGGGAGGACGGCCGCGAGGAGCCGCGCGTCGACGGCGAGCGCGATCGACGCGACGGCGAGGACCTCGCGGTCCGCGCCGTCGAGCTCGTCCGCGGCCAGGCGCTGCAGCAACGTGTCGGCGAGCAGGTCGTCGGCGTCCAGGCGGTCGAGGTCGGGGGTGTGGCCCGCGAGGATCGCGTCCGTCGCGACGGTGAGCGCCAGTGGCGAGCCGGCCGCCCACGCGGTCACGCGGTCCGTCGTCGCGTCCGGGGCCAGTCCGCGCAGCCGCACGAGCTCCCGGGCGTCCCCGGGCGGCAGCGGCTCGATCCGGGCGGCGCGCAGGACCTCGGACCAGCCGTCCTCGCGCCACGCGGGCTCGGGTGGCCGGCGCCCGGCGATCAGCACGCGCGCGCCGCTCCCGAGCAGGGGTCGCAGCCCGCGGCGGAGCGGCGCACCGAGCGCCGGCACGGCCTCGTAGGTGTCGACGATCAGGAGCGACGGGGGACCGGTGCCGCCCGCCCCGAGGGTCTCCAGCGCGGCCGCCAGCGCCTCCTGCGCCCGGTCGCGGTCGCGGCCGTCGACGCGGTGGACCGGCATCCCGGCGTCGGTCGCGCGCCGGGCGACCTCGCGCAGCAGCGCGCTCTTGCCGATCCCGCCCGGTCCGTGCAGGACGACGACCGGCCGCTCGGGCTCCGGGACGAGCAGGTCGGCGAGGCGCCCGAGCTCCGACACGCGGCCGGAGAAGCGGCGGGACTCGAGCCCGTCGAGGTGGTCGCCGCGTGGCACGAGCCCGAGGATACGGGGTGACACCGAGCGTCCAGCTGTGTTCTGGCGCGTCGGCGCTCGCGGGCGGTCGGCGAGCGCGACCTGCTCTGATCCCCGGGGTGAGTCCGGTCGAGATCACGGTGGTGCTGCTGGCGGGCCTGGCGGCCGGGGGCATCAACGCGATCGTCGGGTCCGGGTCGCTCGTGACGTTCCCCGTGCTGCTCGCGGTCGGGTTCCCCGCGGTCACCGCGAACGTCTCGAACACCGTCGGGCTGGTCTTCGGGAACGTCTCCGCGGTCTGGGGCTACCGGCGCGAGCTGCGTGGTCAGGGACGGCGGATCGCGCTGATGGCGATCGGGACGACGGCGGGTGCCGCGACCGGCGCGGTCCTGCTGCTCGTCCTCCCCGACGGCGTGTTCGACGCCGTGGTCCCGCTGCTGATCCTGCTGGCGTGCTTCCTGATGGCGCGACGGCCGGCGCCGGAGCAGACCTCGCGCGCGCTCACGCCGGGACGCCTGGCGATCCTCGGCGGCACCGCGTACGGGGTCGGGGTCTACGGCGGGTACTTCGGGGCGGCGCAGGGCGTGATCCTGCTCGCCGCCCTGCGCCTGCTGCTCCCCGACGCCCTGCAGCGGCTCAACGGCCTGAAGAACGTCCTCGTCGGCGTCGCCAACGGCGTGGCGGCCGTCGGCTTCGTCCTCTTCGCCCACGTCGCCTGGGACGCGGCGGGCCTCGTCGCGGCCGGCTCGATCGTCGGTGCTGCGCTCGGTGCGCGGTACGGGCGCCGGCTGCCCGACGACGTGCTCCGGGCCGTGGTCGTCGTCGGCGGGACGCTCGTGGCGGTCGTCCTGGTGGTCCGGCTGGTGGTGTGAGCGGCGGGCCCGACGTGGTCCGACGAGCCTGCGACGGTGGGGCGGGCCGGGAGGCGGTCCGCGCCTACAGCCCGACGAGGTGGCGGGTGTGGAAGCCGGTCCGTCGGCCGATCACCGGGCGCCAGCGCACGCCGGAGCCGCCGGCGGGGTCCCCGACCGCGCTCGTGTCGAGGCGCAGGCCCGCGACCTCCATGTAGACGTGGCCGTCGTTGGCGTGGATCGAGATCCAGCGGCCGGCGCCGGCCGACGCCCAGCGGGCGAACGTGCCGCTGACCATCGAGCCCTGGAGCAGGCCCGCGCGGATCAGCGCGTAGCCGACGGCGCCGGAGCAGTCGTAGCCCTTGTCGAACAGCCGGGCGTGTCCGCCGCCCCACTTGTACGGCTTGCCGACGATGAGGTTCGCGGCGGCGAGGACGCGCTTGACGGCCTTCGGCGCGGAGCGCGGGATCGCCGCGCGCCCGTCGGTGCGGATCCGGGCGACCTTCCCGCGGACGGTCCGCCGCGAGCTCGGCACCGGGACGAGGACCGACGGGTCGGTGGTGCCGGTCGTCCCGGGCCCGCCGCCGTCCGTCCCCGGGGCGCCGGTGCCGGAGCCCGACGGACCGCGGCCGGTACCGCTGCCCGGGACCGTCTGCCCGACGCCCGAGTCGCCGCCGGGGGTCGACGGGGCCGGCACGGTGGTCGGGACCTCGTCCGCCCCGGCGCCGCCGGTCGGGTCGTCGGTGTCGATCTCGGCGACGGTCGTCGCGGACGCACCACCGCCCCATGGTCCGCCGTGGCCGCGGTGGTGCCGGTCAGCGGACGCGGCGGCGGGGGAGATCGCGAGGGTGGCGAGCAGGGCGAGGGGGATCGCGAAGCGTCGTGTCACACCCCGACCATCGGCGGTCCCCCGCCGGGGCACGACCCCGGATGGACGTTCGACGGGTGGTCCGCGTGGACGTTCGTCGTGTCCGGGCGGCCCGGGGTCGCGACCCGGGACGGCACGTCCCGGATGCGGCGGCCGTCGCGGATCCCGTCCGTGTGGGAGGGTCCCCGGACCGCGGTCTGCAGCCCGTCCGCGGCCGCACCGTGGCCCGCCGTCGCTCCGCCCCAGATCCCGCGCTCGAGGACGTCGTCGCCCTCACGATGGAGCTCGCGGCGGTCCCCGCGCCGACCGGCGACGAGGGCGGTCGCGCGGACGTGGTCGCGGCACTCCTGTCCGCGGCGGGCCTCGAGGTCGACCAGGACGCGGTCGGCAACGTCGTGGCCCGGGTCCGGGACACCGACCGGGAGCGTCCGGCGGTCGTCGTCTCCGCGCACCTCGACACCGTCTTCGGGTCGGGCGTCGCGCTGGCGCCGCGGCGGGAGGGCGACCGCCTCCACGCTCCCGGGATCGGCGACAACACCGTCGCGGTGGCGGCCCTCGTCGTCCTCGCGCGCGAGCTCGCCGCGGGCGTCCACCCCGCCGACACCGTGCTGGCGGCGACGGTCGGCGAGGAGGGGCTCGGCGACCTCCGCGGGGCCAAGCACCTGCTGCGCACCGTGCCCGCGCGGGCGTACGTCTCGCTCGAGGGGCACCTCCTCGACGAGCTCGTCGTCGGCGGGATCGGCTCGGTCCGCCTCCGCGCGACGTACACCGGTCCCGGCGGGCACTCCTGGGGCGATCGCGACGCCCCCAGCGCCGTGCACGCCCTGCTGAAGGCGGGCGCGGCGGCGCTCGACGCGGTACCCGTCGGCCGCCACGTGAACCTCGGCGTCGTGGAGGGCGGCACGACGGTGAACGCCATCGCCGCCTCCGCCTCGCTGCTCGTCGACCTGCGCGACGAGGACGAGGACCGGCTCGAGGAGACCGCCCGGATCGTGGGCGCCGTCCTGGGGCGGGCGCCCCTGGGGATCGTCGCCCGCGTCGACCGCATCGGCCACCGGCCCGCCGGGCGGATGGACCGCGACGCCCCGATCGTCCGCGCGGCACGGTCGGCCCGGGCCGACGTCGGGCTGCGACCCGGGCGCGAGGACGTCGGGTCGACCGAGTGCAACGCCGCGTTCCCGCTCGGGATCCCGACGGTGTGCCTCGGGCTGACGCGCGGGGCGGACATGCACCGCGAGAGCGAGTGGATCGCGATCGAGCCGATCAGCGACGGCCTCGCCGCCGTGCGCGCGCTGCTGCGGCGGCTGCGGGACTGAGCACGCGAGACCGCGCGCCCGCGCGACGTGGGGGTCCGGGACGGGGTCGGCGTCCAAGGACGTCCGCGGTCCGGCGCCGCCAGGTGCGCAGGGACGCGGCGTGCCGCGCGTCGTGGCGGCGGGTGTGCGCGGGAGCGTGACGCCGCGTGCGCGGACGGCGCCGTGTTCGTGCCGGAGTCGTCTCCTCGGCGGGACGGTCGCCGGCCGGCGGTACGACTGGCGGCATGCCCCGACCCGCCGCGCTCCCCGCCGATCCGCCGACCGACGGTCCGGACCCCACGCTGCCCGCCGACCCGACGACCGGCGATGACCTGGTGGTCGGGCCCGACGGAGTGCGCCGGTGCCGGTGGGGATCGGGGCCCGTGGTCTCGCGGACGTACCACGACCGCGAGTGGGGGCGACCGGTGCGCGGCGAGCGGGAGCTCTACGCGCTGCTGTCGCTGCAGATCTTCCAGGGCGGACTGTCGTGGCTCACCGTGCTGCGCAAGCGCGATGCGTTCGGGGAGGCGTTCCACGACTTCGATCCCGACCGCGTCGCGGCGTACGGCGACGCCGACGTCGACCGCCTGATGGCCGACCCGGCGATCATCCGCAACCGGCGGAAGATCGACGCGGCGATCGCCAACGCCCGTGCCACGGTGGCGCTGCGCGAGGACCTCGGGCTCGACGCGCTGGTCTGGTCGTTCGCGCCGGCGGCTCGGGTCGAGCGCCCGTCCCCGGGGTGGCGTCCGCGGTCCGCGGTCGAGGTGCCGTCGTCGACGCCCGTCTCGGCGCTGCTCGCCGGGGAGCTCCGGTCGCGCGGCTTCACGTCGGTCGGGCCGGTCATCGCGTACGCGCTGATGGAGTCGGCGGGCCTGGTCGACGACCACCTCGAGGGGTGCGGGGCCGAGCGGCCCGCGGACGCCGGTTGACCTCGAGCACGGTCGAGGTCCTACGCTCGACACGTGCCCGATCACCGAAGCCCATCGCGGACCGCATCGGTCCGCATCCCGGGAGAGACTCCGTCCATGTTCCGGACCCCAGCTCCGCCCACCGCGCGCCGTCCGTCGCGCGTCCTCCGCGGGAGGGCCGTCCGGTGAGCCCCGTCGAGCTGACCAGTCCGCGGGCGAAGACGCTCGCGCTCCTGCTGCTGGCCGCGACGCAGTTCATCGTCGTCGTCGACGCGTCGATCGTGAACGTCGCGCTGCCGAGCATCGGCAAGGACCTCGACTTCAAGCAGGACGACCTCTCGTGGGTCGTCAACTCCTACACGCTGGTCTTCGGCGGCTGCCTGCTGCTGGGCGGGCGCCTCGCCGACCTGCTCGGCCGGCGGCGGCTGTTCATGACCGGCCTGGTCCTCTTCTCCCTCGCCTCGCTGGCGGGCGGACTGGCCACGTCGGACATCTGGCTGATCGTCGCCCGGGCGTTCCAGGGCCTCGGCGCCGCGCTCGTGTCCCCGGCCGCGCTGTCGATCGTCACGACGACGTTCGCGGAGGGCGCGGAGCGCAACAAGGCGCTCGGCGTCTGGGGCGCGGTCGCCGGTGCCGGCGGCGCGGCCGGCGTGCTGCTCGGCGGCATCCTCACCGAGGGCCTGGGCTGGGAGTGGGTCCTCTGGGTCAACGTGCCGATCGGGCTGACGATGGCCGTGCTCGCGCCGCGGATCCTGCCGGAGAGCCGCGACGAGCACGAGGACCGTTCGTTCGACCTGCCCGGCGCGTTCGCCGTGACCGCCGGCCTGGCGGTGCTCGTCTACGCGGTCGTCGACGCCGAGCGGGCCGGCTGGGGCTCGCTGCAGACGATCGGCCTCGCCGCGCTCTCGCTGCTCCTGATCGCCGGGTTCCTCCTGATCGAGGCCCGCTCCCGCAAGCCGCTGCTCCCGCTCTCGACGTTCCGGCTGAAGACGCTCCGCGGCGCCAACGTCGTCGGCCTGCTCGTCGGCATGTCGCTGTTCTCGATGTTCTACTTCGTGTCGCTCTACCTGCAGCAGGTGCTCGGCTACGACGCGCTGAAGGCCGGGTTCGCGTACCTGCCGCTGTCGATCGCGATCATCCTGTCGGCCGGTGCCGCGTCGGTGCTCGTGACGAAGGTCGGCTTCAAGCCGGTCCTGATCGCCGGGCTGTCGTTCGTCGCGATCGGCCTCCTGTGGTTCTCTCAGGTCTCCGTCGGCGGCTCGTTCCTCGGCGACGTCCTCGGGCCGTCCCTGATCGCCGCGGTCGGCCTGGGCTTCTCGTTCGTCCCGGTGACGATCGCCGCCGTCACGAAGACCCGCCCCGACCAGGCGGGTCTCGCGTCGGGCCTCATCAACACCTCCCAGCAGGTCGGCGGCGCCCTCGGGGTCGCGATCCTCGCGTCCGTCGCCGCGTCCGTCTCCGGCGGCGTCAACCCGCAGGGTCGCCCGACCCCGGCGCAGCTCGTCGACCTGACCGACGGGTTCTCGGCGGCGTTCCTCGTCGGCGCCGGCTTCGCCCTCGCGGGAGCGATCGCCGCGGCCGTCCTGGTCTCCGGCAAGGACTCGCGCGAGATGGTCGAGGCCGCGAAGGCGGGCGAGGTCACACCGGTCGCGGTCTGAGCCGGACGCCCGGCCGGCGATCGCCGGCCGGAGCAGGGCAGGTGGTGTGTCCGTCGCGTGAAACCGTCGCGTCCGGAGTCGCATGGCGCCTTCGAGCCCCTACCCTCGGGGCCATGGACGACCGAGCGCGGTCCGGACCAGAGACGACCTGGGGCTTCGTCCGCGGGGCGCTGCAGGCGGTGGCCGGGGTGGCCTACCTCCTCGAGGACCATCCGACCATCGGTGGGGTGCTCCTCGCGATCGCCGCGGCGACGACGGTCTACACGTCGGCCGAGTGGTGGCGGAACCGGTCGACGGGGCGGTCCCCCGTCGTCCGGGCCACGGCGGCGCGCCGCGCCAGGTGGAGCGGGGGCCGCACCCGGCTCCCGTTCCGCACCTGAGGGCGACGGGAACGCGGACCGCCGGGGCGGCCCGGGCGGCCCCGGCCGCGGTCCCGCGACCGCGGTCCGCGCGGCGGGGCGCGCCGCGGTCGTGGATGGTCGGGTACCGACCAGCCGTGACCTCGGGTCCCGGCGGGGACGGCCCGCGGGACGTGCCGCGGTCACGGGTGGTCGGATGCCGACCAGCCGTGACCGCGGGTTCCGGCGGGGACGGCCGGCGGGACACGCGGCGGTCGTGGGTGGTCGGATGCCGACCAGCCACGACCTCGGGTCCCGAGCGCCGTCGGACGACTCAGCCGTCCGCGAGGTGCGACCTCCAGCCGTCCGGCAGCGGCGTGGTCGGGACGGTGGGGTCGACCGCCGCGGCGACGAAGCCGAGTCGGCGGGTCCCGTCGAGCAGGGCGACCGGACCGAGCGCCAGCCCCTCGGGGACCTCGCCCGCGAGCGAGCCCAGGAGCGCGGCGTCGAGGCTCCAGACCTCGACCTCGACCTGGCCGGACCCGCCGACCGGGCCCGCGGAGCCCGCCACCGGGCGGGCCAGGCCCGGGCGGACGCCCTGCGGGGTCTCCACGATCCGCACGCCGTGACCGGCGGCCGTGCGGGTCAGCCGTTCGAAGCGGGCGCCGCGCGCGCCGAGCTGGCCGTTCGCCGGGAGCCCGGTCATGTGCGCCCCGGCGACGACGACCTCGATCCGGCCGGTGGCGTCCGTGGCCGTCGGGTCGGGACGCACGGGCGCGCCGGCGAGACCGCGCTCCCAACCGGCGCCGAGCTCGAGCAGCAGCTCGTCGTGCCAGGCGGGCGCCAGGAAGGTGATCCCGAACGGCAGCCCGTCCGGTCGGGCGACCCCGGGCACCGCCAGCGCGCAGAGGTCGAGCAGGTTCACGAAGTTCGTGAACCGCCCGAGCCGCGAGTTCACGCCCACCGGGTCCGCCTCGACCTCGGCGACGGTCGGGTGGATCGGGGCGGTCGGCGCCAGCAGCGCGTCGACGTCCGACAGCCCGGCGAGGGCCTCGGCGCGCAGCTCGCGGAGCCGGTAGCCGGCCTCGAACGCGTCGACGGCCGACGGTCCCCGGCCGCCCAGGACGATGTCGCGGACCACCGGGTCGGCGTCGTCGGGCGCGGTCTCGAGGAACGCGCCGACCGCCGCGTAGCGCTCCGCCACCCACGGGCCCGCGTAGAGCAGCGCCCCCGCGGCGACGAACGGGGCGAGGTCGACCGGCACGAGGACGACGTCGTCGCGGGCCTCCAGCGCCTGGATCGTGGCGTCCCACGCGGCGCGGGTCTGGGGGTCGCCGTCCGCGACGAGCGCGGCCCGGTCGACGCCGACGCGCCACGGGACCGGGGCCCCGGCCCCGGCTCCGACGGCGGCGGGGGTCGTGGCCACAGGAACGCCCCGCCCGGCCGACACGCCGTCCGCCCCGGCCCCGGCCCCGGCCCCG
>NZ_KI912613.1:2341279-2525028 GCF_000519325.1 Patulibacter minatonensis DSM 18081
CGGCGCGGCCGGCCGGCCCGATCCGCGCCGCGGCCGGGTCGGGGCCGGTGGGCCGGCCGCGCGACCACGGGTCCCGCGGGTCGATCGGCCCGTCGGGGAACGCGGCCGCCGGGGTCGCGGCCGTGAGCGCGGCGAGGACGGTCGCGGCGGTGTCGACGTCGCGGGTGAACACGGAGACGCAGTCGAGCGACCGGCACGCCGGGACGACGCCCGCCGCGCTGAGCCGGCCGCGGGTCGGCTTGAGCCCGACGATGCCGTTGAAGGCGGCCGGGACGCGCCCCGAACCGGCGGTGTCGGTCCCGAGGGCGACGTCGACGTCGCCGCGCGCGACGGCGACCGCCGACCCGGAGCTCGAGCCGCCGCTGACCCGGTCGGGATCGGCGACCGAGCGGGGCGCGCCGTAGGGCGACCGCGTCCCGACGAGCCCCGTCGCGAACTGGTCGAGGTTCGTCTTGCCGACCGGGACCGCGCCGGCCTCGACGAGCTGGTCGACGACCGTCGCGGACCGCCCGGGCTCGTACGCGAACGACGGGCACGCCCCCGTGGTCGGTGCGCCCTCGACGTCGATGTTGTCCTTCACCGCGAACGTCAGGCCGGTCAGCGGCGCGAGCGGCCCGGCCGCCGCGGCGCGGGCCACGAAACCGTCGAGTGCGCCGTCGCCGAGGACGTGCAGGAACACCGGGTCGTCGTGGGCGGCGGCGCGTTCGCGGGCGGCGCGGGCCAGGGTCGCGACATCGGTCGTTCCCGCGCGGACGGCGGCCTGGGTCGATCCGGGCGCCGCGTGGACGTCACCGGCCGCGTGCGTCGCGCCGTGGTGCTGCCCTGTCGTGCCGTGCACGTCGGCGGGGACGGGGACCCCGGCCGCGCTCATGCGGCCCACGACGCGCGCTCGGCCTCGAAGGCGGCGGACCGCCGTGCCCGGTGCGCGTCGATCGCGTCGACGTCGGTGGACTCGAGGGCCCGGCGGTCGGCGAGGGTGAAGGTCCGCTCGCGGATCGAGACGACGTGGTGGCCGTCCTTCGCGCGGGCCCGCAGGCGCAGCAGCTCGTCGGCGGAGACGAGCTCGAACCGCAGCACGTCGAAGTGCCGCAGCAGCCACGGCTTCTCCGGCGACCGACCCTCCTCGTCGCGGCGCATCCAGACGGGGACGGTGCGGCCGAACAGCTGGTAGCCGCCCGGGCCCTCCATCCCGTAGACGCAGAGGAAGGCGCCGCCGATGCCGACCGCGTTCTCCGGCGTCCAGGTGCGTGCCGGCGTGTACTTCGTGGTGACGAGCTGGTGGCGCGGGTCGAGCGGCAGGGCCACGGGGGCGCCGAGGTAGACGTCTCCGAGGCCGACGACGACGTACCGGGTGTCGAGGATCAGGTCCTGCACCGCCTGCTTGTCGGGCAGGCCGTTGATCCGCCGGATGTACTCGATGTTGTCCGGCGCCCACGGGGCGTCCGGGAAGACGTGCTCCTGGTAGTGGCGCATCGCCTTGACGGCCTCGGGGTCCTCCCACGAGAGCGGCATCGTGACCTCGCGGGCGGGCACCTCGAGCGCGTCGGTGGCGGGCAGCTCGTGCTCCAGACGCTGCAGCTCGTCCATCAGGCGCGGCAGCGCGATGCGGTCGGGGTCGAAGCGGACCTGCAGGCAGCGGACGCCCGGCGTCAGGTCGCGGACGCCAGGGAGCGCGGCCTCGCGGATCGCCTGTTGCAGGCCGTGGACCCGCAGGCGCAGCGCGAAGTCGATCGACGGGTCGCCGTACTCGACGACGACGTTCTCGTCGCCGGCGCGCCGGAAGCGCATCGTGGGCTGGCCGTCGCGGCCGGGCAGCTCGGCGAGGACGGCCGGGGCGGCCTCGGCGGGCGGGGCGGGGCGCGCCGACTGCGCGGCGACGTCGCCGGCGGTCGGGGGGCCGCCGAGCGGTCCGGCGTCCGTGTCCTCGTGGGCCGCCCGTCGCGACGCCACGTCGAGCTCCAGGGTCACGTCGTCCCCGGGCCGCAGCTGCCCGAGCTTCCAGCGGTCGTCCCGCACGACGCAGAGCGGGGCGCAGAAGCCGCCGAGGCTCGGGCCGTCGGGGCCCACGATGATCGGAGTATCGCCCGAGAGCATGATCGCGCCGAGCGCGTAGGGGGTCTCGATCACGTTCGACGGGTGCAGCCCCGCGTCGCCGCCGTCGCGCCGCGCGAACTCCGCGACCGGGCCCGACAGGCGGATGCCGGTGCGGTCCGCGTGGCCGTGGACCTCCCACGGGCCCGCGAGCAGCCGCTCGAGGCCGGCGGCCGTGAGCAGGTCGGGGGCGCCGTGCGGGCCGTGCTGGACGCGCAGGGTCCAGTCGTGGGTGATCGCGGGCGGGTCGGCGAGGTCGGCGCGGGGGCGCGCCGTCAGCGGGGCATCGTCGGCCGATGCCGCGGTGGACACGTCCGCCGGTGCGCTTCCCGCGCGCGTCGCCGGACTCCCGCCGCCGGCCGCCCCGACCGGCAGCCGGTCGCCCGCGGCCAGGACCCGCCCCTCGTGCCCGCCGATCGCGCCGGCGAGGAAGGTCGCGCGGCTGCCGAGCTCCGGGGCGACGTCGATCCCGCCCCGCACGGCGAGGTAGGCGCGGACGCCGGCGCCGGTCACCCCGCCGACCGTGAGCGCGGCGCCGGCGGGCACGCGCACGACCGCGTCGAACGGCACGGCCGAGTCGTCGACGTGCAGCGCCACCGCAGCACCGCAGACCGCGACGACCGCGCCGCCCGGGAAGCGCAGCGTGGGGCCGTCGAGCGTGATCTCGAGCCCCGCGGCGTCCGCGTCGTTGCCGACCAGGGCGTTGGCGCGGGCGAGCGACCGCGCGTCCATCGCGCCCGAGGGCGGCACGCCGACCTCCCAGAGCCCGAGACGCCCCCGCTCGTCCTGGACGGAGGTCTGCAGGCCCGGGCGCTCGACGTCGACGACGCGGAGCATCCCGGCGAGCGTCGTGCCGCAGGCGACGCCGGCCCACGCGTCGGCCGTGGTGCTCATCGCCCCGCCCCGTCGGTCGCGGGCTCCGTCCCGGGCCGCGCGGCCGGGGCGTCGGGATCGCCCGCGGCGGCGGTCGCCGCGTCCCACGTCAGCAGGCGCACCGGGGTCGGGTCGTAGCCGTTGCACGGATTGTTCAGCTGCGGGCAGTTGCTCAGGAGGACCAGCACCGGGCGCTCGGCCCGGACCTCGACGTAGCGGTCGGGCGCGGAGATCCCGTCGTCGAACCGCAGGCCGCCGTCGGGGGTCAGCGGGACGTTCATGAAGAAGTTCACGTTCGCCGCGAGGTCGCGCTTCTGGAGGACCTCGCCGTGCTCCAGACCGACCCGAACGAACGTGTTGCGACACGCGTGCATGTGCCGCGTGTGCTTCCCGTAGCGGACGACGTTGGACTCCTGGGAGCACGCGCCGCCGAGCGTGTCGTGGCGGCCGCAGGTGTCGCCCGTGATCGTCACGAGGGCGACGCCGTCCTGGTCGACCAGCGTCGAGCCGGCGCGCAGGTAGACGTTGCCCTCCGACCGGATCGTCGCCGCCGCCGAGTAGCGGGAGCCGACGTCGTCGGCGGCGTAGAAGAGGGTGTCGGCGGCCTGGTTGCCGCAGAGGTCGACGATCCGCAGGCGCTCCCCGGCCTCCAGGCGGACGAGGCGGCCGTCGCCGGCGGGCACGACGTCGTCGGCGCGCGCGTCGACGGCAATCAGGGCGCTCTCGCGGATGCGGCCGCCGGGGACGTCCGGCAGGTCGACCAGGCCGTCGGTGGGGGTGGTGCGGGGCTGTTCGGTGGTGCTCATGGGTGCTCCGGGACGGACGAGGGTCAGGCCGCGACGGGGCCGAGGAGGGTGGCGAGCTCGCTGGCGGCGAGGCCGCGCGCGTTCTCGGGACGGAGCAGGCGGACGACGTCGTCCGGGCCCGCCGGGGCGATCGGCTCGATCGCCAGGCCGACGGGGTGCGGCGCCCAGGCCGCGACGTCCTCGTGCGGGTGCGGCCCCGCGTACAGCGCGACGAGCACGTCGAGCTCGGCGCGCAGGACGACCGACGCGCCGGGGTGCGAGTGGCCGGCCCGCAGCGCGGTGGTCCCGTCCTCCGCGACGTCGACGACGCTGAAGAGGTTCACGACGTCGCCGAGGTCGCGACGCCCGAGGCCGTGCTTCGCGAGCTCCGTCTCCAGCGCCTCGCGGCCCGAGCGCCACCGGGCGTTGCGGAGGTCCTGGTACGGCGCGGCGCCGTGTCGCGCCGTCAGCAGCCGGTCGTCGCCGAGGCCGCCGAACGGGTCGTGCCCGCCCACGTCGTCCGCGACGATCGAGAGCAGGATCCGGCCCATGTCGGAGTACAGCGCGTGACCGGTGCTAAGGCGCGAGGTGAACTGCTGCTTGAGCGTGTCGCCCATGCAGTACCGCTCGGAGGTGTCGGCGGCACGCAGGGCGGTCAGCGCGACGGTGCCGCTCCCCGTCGGATCGGTCAGCCGCAGGGCCAGGCCGCGGCGCACGACGCCGGACCACGTCCAGCCACCGGGGACCTCCGTCGAGTGCAGGGCAGGGGTGCGGGCCCCACCCCGAGCGTCGCGGATCGAAGCCGCGTCGGACTGCGACGGGGCTCGGGGCACCCGCTCGGGCTCGTGGTCCTCGGACGTCTCGGGCATGTGGAACCTCCTCGTTGAACGACGAAAGCCCAGGGGACGACGAGTCGTCTCTCCCGGGCTTTTCTCCCTCCGTGCAACCCGGCTATGTGCGGTGCCGGGTCTGCCCTCTCGGACCAGTCCCGCACCGTGGCGCGGCGGAACCCTAGGGCACGGACCACGTTAGGTCCGACCATTGCGTGGCGCCTTGGACGGGTGGCGAAGATCCCGGCCGGGGCGGTTGTCCGCGGTGGAGGGAGCAGCCAGGCCGCCAGCGGGCGCGGGGTGCCGATGTGACGTTGGCGTCGGTATGCGACGCGAACGCAGAAGTGGGCGGTGCGACGGTGTGCCCGACTAGAATCGGTCCATCGCCGTGCCGCCGTCAGAGAGCTCGCCCGTGGCGCTGCGGCCCGTGGACGTCACCGCCGCGGAGGGCCGGTCGCTCGCCGACCTCGCGCACGAGGCGCTGCTCGCCGGGATCCACGCCGACGCGTTCCCGGACGACCGCCTGCCGCCCGAGGCCGAGCTCGCCGGCCGGCTCGGCGTCAGCCGCCCGACCCTGCGCGCGGCGCTGCACGCGCTCGAGGCCGACGGCCTGATCACCCGGCGCCGGCGCTTCGGCACGTCGATCAACCGCCACGTGCTGCGCTCGGCGATGCGCCTGAACCGCCTGGTGTCGTTCACGTCGCTGATCGCCCAGCAGGGCCACGAGGCGACGGAGACCCACGCGCTGCGCTCCGCGCCGGCCGGGGTGTTCGGCGTGGCGCTCGGCGTCGACGAGGCCGCGCCGTGCGTCGTCGTCGACCGGCTGCTGCACGCCGACGGCGACCCCGTGATCGCGGTCCAGGACGTCGTCCCCGCCGAGCGCCTCACGGTCGCGGTCGAGGGCGTGGACCCGGGCGACTCGACCTTCGCGTTCATCGCGGCGTGCTGCGCCGCACCGGTCGACTACGCCACGACCGACATCACGCCGAGGGTCGCGGCCGACGGCGAGCCCGCCGGGCTGCTCGTCCGGCCGGGCGAGGCGTACGTCGAGCTGCTCGAGACGCACTTCGCCCGCGACCACGAGGTCGTCGGGCTCTCCCGGGTCTGGGTCGACCCCTCCCGCGTGCGGCTCTCGTTCGTGCGTCGGCAGGCCTGAAGGCCGGATCCACCGATCCTCGGGTCGTCTCGACGCCGATGACCTTCGCGTGACCCGACCGGACACGATCGAATGGTCGCCGACCGTCCTCACGTGTCCGATCGACCCACACTCGATCCTCGACGCCGAGACACCGCCGATCATCGGCGGATCCGGCCTGATCGCGGCGCTCCTCCACGGCCGCGCGGGCCCGCACGCGAGGGCACGCCACCGGGCCAACCGGCGGGCGCCCGGCCTTGGACGACGGTCGATAAGCGGGGGCGGAGGGCGGTCCTATGGTCCGACCTATGACCAGCACTCCCGTTCCGGGTGGCTCCTCCGCCCCTCCATCGCCGGCCGGTGCGCACGCCCCGGACGGCGTCCTCAAGCGCGACTTCACGCTGCGCGCGACGTTCTCGCTCGCCTTCGCGTTCATCTCCCCGATCATCGCGCTCTACGCGATCTTCGCCCTCGGCCTGGGCACCGCCGGCGCGTCCTTCTGGTGGGCGTTCCCGATCGTCCTGGTCGGCCAGTTCCTCGTCGCGCTGACCCTCGGCGAGCTGTCGAGCCGCTGGCCGGAGGAGGGCGGGCTCTACCAGTGGTCGCGCCGGATGCTCGGCCGGACCTACGGGTGGGTGACGGGCTGGGCCTACGTCTGGACCCTGATCGCGCTGATGGTCGCCACCGCCTACGCGGCCAGCCCGTTCCTCGCGGGCGTCTTCGGCAACGACGACCCGAGCACCGTGCTGCGGCTCGTGATCGCCCTGGGCTTCGTCGCCGTCGCGACCCTCGCCAACGTCGTCGGCCGCAGGCCGCTGCAGATCTTCGTCCTCGTCTCGATCGGCTGCGAGCTGATCGGCTCGGTCGTGATCGGCACGATCCTGCTCGTCTTCCACCGCGAGAACAGCCTCTCCGACCTCTTCACCGGCGTCGCCGGCGGCAGCGGCTCGTTCGCCTTCGGGCCGTTCCTTGCCGCGGTCGCGATCGTCGGCTGGGCGTTCATCGGCTTCGAGAGCGCCGCCGACGTCGCCGAGGAGGTCGAGGAGCCCGAGAAGAACGTCCCCAAGGCGCTGATCGTCTCGCTCGTCTTCGTCGCCTGCATCGTGATGTACGCCGGCCTGGCGCTGATCCTCGCGATCCCGAACCTCCCCGCGGTGCTCTCCGGCGAGGTCTCCGACCCGATCGCCGCGACCCTGTCGGCCGAGCTCGGGTCCTGGATCGTCAAGCCGATGTTCCTCGTCGTCTCGACCGGGTTCTGCGCCGGCATGGTCGCCGTCGGCGCCGCGGTCTCCCGCGTGGTCTTCGCGATGTCCCGCGAGCGCCAGCTGCCCGCCGCGACGTTCATGAGCCGGCTCTCGCCGCGCGAGGGCCTGCCGGTCAACGCGATCCTCGTGACCTCCGCGGTCTCGGCCGTCGTCCTCATCGGCGCGGTCGCGGTCGACCTCTACGACACCCTGATCGCGCTGGCCTCGGGCGGCTTCTACATCGCGTTCGCCCTGCCGGTGTTCGCACTCCTGGTCACCCGGGCCCGCGGGCGCTGGGAGCCGGGCGTCTTCCGCCTGAAGGGCGTGCTCTCGGTCGGCGTCAACGTCGCCGCCGCGGCCTGGCTCCTGTTCGAGGTCGTGAACATCGCCTGGCCACGGGCGATCGGCGCCTCCTGGTACGTCGAGTGGGGCTGCATCCTGATGTTCGCCCTGATCGCTCTCGGCGGCCTGATCACGCACCGGATGGTCTTCGGCGGCCGGCGCGGGGCGGCCCACGCCCGCGAGGCCGAGGGCCTCGGGGTCGGGGTGGCGGCGGACTGACGGGGCCGGTCCGCCGAGCAGGGGCGAGCGTGGGCGAGCAGGGACGGGCGCGGGCCGCGCGTGGGCGAGCGCGGGCCGCGCCGACGGACCTGTCTCGAGGTCGCTCCCGGTCGGAGATCGACCACCATCGCCCCCGCCACCGGACCGCGAACGTCCCGAGGTCGCTCCCGGTCGGAGACCGACCACCATCGCCCCCCGCGCGTCCCGGCCCGCGCGTCCCGCGGACCGACGCCCCCGTCCGGGTAGCCTCGGCGGCATGTCCCTGATCGACCGCCTGCCCGGTCGCGGCCCCGCCGCTCCGCCCTCCCGCCTCGACGGGCGGACCACGGTCGTCTGCGGCGGTGCCGGCGAGGTGGGGGAGGGGATCGTCAGCGCGCTGCTGCACGCCGGGGCGCGCGTCGCCGTCCCGTCGCGGCGGTCCGAGCGGCTCGGTCAGCTCGAGCAGCGGCTCGCGAAGGCCGGCGCCCCGGTCGAGCGGCTCGTCCCGGTGATCGGTGACCTCTCGGACGGCGACGGCGCCGCGCGACGCCTCGCCGCGGACGTCCAGCGCCTGGCCGGACCGCCGGACCTCGTCGTCGCCGCGCTCGGCGGCTGGGACGTCGGCCCGCCGCTCGCGGAGCTGCCGATCGAGGAATGGGAGCGCGTCGTCCACGACGGCCTGCGCAGCCACCAGCTGGCGATGCACGCGTTCGTCCCGATGCTGCGCGACCGGCCCGGCGCGGGCTACGTGATGATCAACGGCGCCGCCGCCCGCTATCCCGTCCCGGGGTCCGGCGCGGTCTCGACGATCGCGGCGGGCGAGCTGATGGCCGCGCAGGTGCTGGCGGCCGAGGAGTCCGGGTTCGGCGTCCAGGTCGAGGCGTACGTGCTCGGGCCCGTCGGGACCCGCTCGCGCGAGGAGGCCGCGCCGTGGATGGCCCGCGCCGAGCAGGTCGGCGAGGTCATCGCGCAGCGCGCCGGCCGGCGCCTGGCCTCGGAAGGCGGCCCCGCGGGTCCCGCGACCGTCATCGAGATCCTCACGTCCGGCGACCTCGCCCGGGCACGCGACCTCGCACCCGGCGGCGTCCGCGGCGCCACCGCCGGTCGCGCCGGCTGGGTGCTGTGGGGGCTGCAGACCGGCGGGATCAACCGCCAGGTGCGCCGGGGGACGCCTCCGCGCGGGTAGCGCGGGGCGCCTCCGCGCGCTCACCCGACAGGCGTGGCGATGATGCTCGTGTCCGTCACGGCGACGGCGTCGGCCGCCGTGTCGCACCGGACCTGGATCGTCGTCACGGCGCCCGGTGTGACGGCCTGCAGGGCCACGGGCGTCGTGCTGTTCGGGGCGGCGGGCTTCAGCGTGATCTCGTCGCGTGCCGTGCCGTCCGCGACGATGTTGCAGTCGAAGCTCGCGCTCCCGGTGCTCGTCAGGCTCATCTTCGCGTGCACGACGTAGCGCGCCGACGGGACCGCCTTCTCGAGCACGACGCCGGAGGAGTTCATGCCCAGGTTCTTGCTGGCCAGCGTGGCGGACTGCGGCACGACGATGCCCGCGGGGCCCGCCGGACCAGCGGCGCCGACCGCTCCGGCCGGACCGACGGGCCCGGTCGGCCCGGCCGCACCCGCCGGGCCGACGGCGCCCGTGGCCCCGGTCGCGCCCGCCCTGCCCTGCAGCGCCTTGACGGTCGAGGCGCTCAGGTCCGAGCTCGTCAGCGAGCGGTTCTTCACCTGCTTGCCGGTCACGGTGCCGCTCCTGATCCGCTTGCCGTCGATCAGCGCCGCGGCGGTCGCGGTGCCGCCGAGCGCGACGAACAGCGCGAGCAGGGCGACGAGGAGGGACGGTGACGGACGACGCGGGCGGCGGGTCTCGGTGGTGCTCATGGGGATCGGCTCCTTCGGGGGTTCGGTGGGCGGTCCCCGGCCGGCCGGTGCGGCGAGGACGCGGGGGCAGCCTCCGTCCCGGCCCGCCCGGTGTCATGCGGGAGGACCCCCGAAGCTTTTGGCGCGTCGGCGGTCGTCGGCCCCCGACGGCACCGGGACCCGTGCCCGCGCGCGATACGGTCCGGTCATGAGCCTTCCCCCTGTCCTGCGCGACCTCCTGACCGCCCCGGGCCCGTCCGGCCGGGAAGGGATCGCCGCGGGCGTCTGGCGCGGCCACGCCGAGAAGTTCGCGACGCTCGAGCGCGACACGTTCGGCTCGACGGTCGCCCGGGTCGCCGGGACGTCCACGGAGGACGGGACGTCGGCGGGGACGTCCGAGGGTGGCGTACCGTCGCTGGCCGTCGTCGGGCACATCGACGAGATCGGCCTGATCGTCACGCACATCGACGACAAGGGCTACCTGCGGATCGCCGCGGTCGGCGGGCAGGACCCGCAGCAGCTCGTCGGGCAGCGCGTGAAGCTGATCACGAAGAACGGCCTCGTCCCCGGCGTCATCGGCAAGAAGCCGATCCACCTGATCGAGGCCGACGAGCGCTCGCGGGCGGCCAAGCTCAAGGAGCTGACGATCGACATCGGCGCGACCGACAAGGACGACGCCCTGCAGGCCGTGCGGATCGGCGACGTCGCGGTCGTCGACGCGGAGCCGCTGGAGCTCCGCGGCGGCCGGGTCGCGTCGCGCTCGATGGACAACCGCATCGGCTCGTTCGTCGCCTACGAGGTCGCCCGCCTCGTCGCCGAGCAGGGCGGCGCGCCGGGCGAGGTCCAGGCGTGGGCGGTCGCCCGCGAGGAGACCGGCCTGCACGGTGCCGCGACGACGGCGCACCGCGTGCGGCCCGACATCGCGGTCGTGGTGGACGTGACGTTCGCCAGCGACCAGCCGGGCGTCGACACGAACGAGATCGGCGAGCACCCGCTCGGCTCCGGCCCCGTCGTCGAGCTCGGGACGCCGCTGCACCCGTGGGTCGGCGACCGCCTGATCGAGACGGCCGAGGCCGAGGGCATCCCGTACACGATCAGCGCGACGGGCCGGGGGACCGGCACCGACGCCGACGCGATCAACATCGCCGCGGACGGCATCCCCACCGGTGTCATCGGCGTCCCGCTGCGCTACATGCACTCGGTCGTCGAGACCGCGCAGGTCGAGGACATCCTGAACGCCGCGAAGCTCATCGCCGCGTTCGCCCAGGGCCTGACGTCCGACGTCGACCTGCTCCGGTGAGCGCCGCGGAGGGGGCCGGAGCGTCCGGCAGGACCGCGGACGAGCGGGCGCTGGACGAGGCCGGAGCGGAGGTCGTGCCGCGGCCCGCGCCGCCCGTTGCCGGCCACGTCGCACCGGGCGGGCCGATCCCGGTGCTCCTGCTCTGGGACATCGACGGGACGCTGCTCCTGCGCGCGTCGGCGTCGCACGCCCTCGCCGTGTGGGAGGCCCTCTGCGCCATCCACGGGCTCGAGGACCGCCAGCTGCTCCGCGACCAGCGGATGGCCGGGATGACCGACGGGCAGATCGCCCGCGAGATCCTCACGAACGCCGGGATCGAGGGCGCCGTCGTCGACCAGCACGCCGAGGCCGTCCACGACCGGATCTGCGCGACCTACGTCCCCGGCGACCTCGAGACGCACGTCAGCCCGGGCCTGGAGCCGGTGCTGCGGGAGCTCTTCGACCGCGGCGACGTCGTCCATTCGCTCGTGACCGGCAACTTCGAGCGCGTCGCGCGGCGGAAGCTCCAGGCGGCCGGGATCGGCGACTGGTTCGACCCGCGCCTCGGCGGCGGCTTCGGGTCCGACCACGAGGACCGGCTGCTCCTGCCCGCGACCGCACGCCGCCGCGCCGGGGAGGCGCTCCTGCCGGGCGACCGCCCGTGGCCGACCGACCGCACCGTCGTCATCGGCGACACGCCCCGCGACATCGCCTGCGCCCGCCACGACGGCGTCCCCGTGATCGCGATCGCCACCGGCGGTCACCGCCCCGAGGACCTGCAGGACGCCGACGTCGTGGTCGACGACGCGGCGGGGCTCCCCGGAGCGCTGACGGAGCTCTTCGGCCCGGCACCCCGCACGTCCGCGACGGTCCCGGCGTGACCCCGCACCGCGCCTGACCGCGGACCCGTCGACCACCCCGTCCCCCGACCCCGAGGACCCGCATGAGCACCGTTCCCCCCGTCGACACCACCCGCCTGCGCGACGCGCTCGAGCGTCTCGTCCGCATCCCGTCGGTGGCCTTCCCGGGCTTCCCGGAGGCCCCGGTCCGCGAGGCCGCAGACACGACGGTCGCCGTGCTGGAGGAGGCCGGCGTCACCGGCATCGAGCGCGTCGACGTCCCGGGTGCCCCGCCCGCGATCTTCGCCCACCTCCGCGCCGCCGACCCGGACGCGCCGACGGTCCTGCTCTACGCCCACTACGACGTCCAGCCCGCCGGGCCCGACGAGTCGTGGACCTCGCCGGCCTGGGAGCCGACCGAGCGCGACGGCCGCCTCTACGGCCGCGGCACCGCCGACGACAAGTGCGGCGTCGCCCTGCACGCCGCGGCGCTCGCCGCGCTCCTCGGCGACGGCGGTCCGGGGCTTCCGGTCCACGTGAAGGTCCTGATCGAGGGCGAGGAGGAGACCGGCAACGGCACGCTCTCCAAGCTCGTCGCCGCCGACCCCGAGCGGTTCGCCGCCGACGCGTTCGTCATCGCCGACGGCTCGAACGTCGCGACGGGGCGGCCGACGCTGACGACCTCGCTGCGCGGCATGACCGTCGTCGACGTCACGGTCGACACGCTCGAGGCGCCGGTCCACTCCGGGGTGGCCGGCGGTCCGGGCCCGGACGCGCTGCTCGCGCTCTCCCGCCTGATCGCCTCGCTGCACCACGACGACGGCTCGGTCGCCGTCGAGGGCCTCGACGTCCTCCCGTGGGACGGCGCCGCGATCGAGCCCGACGCCTGGCGCGACGAGACCGGCGTGCTCGAGGGCGTCGACCTGCTCGGCGCCGGACCGATCGCCGACCAGCTCTTCGTGCGCCCGTCGGTCACCGCGATCGGCATCGACGCACCGACGGTCGACACCGCCGCCAACGCGCTGATCCCGCGGGCCAAGGCGCGTCTCAGCGTCCGTCTCGCCCCGACCCAGGACCCGGCCGCGGCGGCCCAGGCCGTGATCGCCCACGTCTTCGCGCACACGCCGTGGGGCGCGCAGGTGACCGTCGCCGAGGGGCCGGGCGCGCCCGGCGCGATCCTCGCGGGCGACGGCCCGATCGCCGAGGCCGCCGGCCGCGCGCTGGAGTCCGGCTACGGCGTCCCGGTCACCCGGATCGGCTCGGGTGGCGCGATCCCGTTGTGCGCCGACCTGTCGTCGATCTACCCCGACGCGGCGTTCGTCCTCTGGGGCCCGGGCGACGAGCGCTCGCGCATCCATGCGGGCGACGAGTCGGTGGACCTCGCAGACCTGGAGCGCGCGGCGGTGGCGGAGGTCGCGTTCCTGGTGGATCTGGGGGCGGCCACGGGCTGACCGCTGGTTGGACGTCCGTCCGATCGACGCTCGCGGGCACGCACCCGCTGACGTACGATGGGCGCGTCCAAGGGAGCGGTATGCGTGGCGTGGTGTGGGGGTCCCCGGCGGTGGTCGGGGTGCGGAGGGACGACCGACCAGCAGGCGGGGCACGCCGGCCGACCGTCGCGTCGCGGGCGGCGCTGCTCGCGCTCGCCCTGGTGCTGCTCGTGGTGCTGGCCGGCTGCGGCGGGAAGGACGATCCGCGCAAGGACGTCGCCGCGGCGCTCGAGCAGCTCCAGACCGCGGTCGGGACCGTCCCGGCGAAGATGGATCGCCGGGTGGTGTGCGCGGGACTGGACGAGCGGACGAGGACGGCGCTGGACCGCCTCGGACAGGCCGTCACGGGAGTCCCGGACGAGGCGGACTGCACCGACGTCCTCGGCGCGGCGCGCTGGCGGGTCCGTCCGCTGGCCGCCGCCGGGACCCCTGGCACGGTCGACCTCGAACGGATCACCGTCGACGGCGACACCGCCACCGTGCGCCCCACCGGGTCGGGGGCACCGGTCCGGTTCCGACGCGCCGACGGCGAGTGGTTCGCCGATCTGTACGCCGATCGCCGTTGGCGCTACCGGCTCGAGCGCTTCCGGGCGTGCACGGCGGCCGGGCGGCGGTTCGGGCGGCTCCGTCTGCCGTCCGCGAAGCCGGCGGCGGTCGAGCGGTACCTGCGTGCGGAGGTCGCGATCCTCCGGCGCTACGAGCGGGACGTCGCCGCGCGGAAGGCACCCTCCGGCCTGCGGGCCGCCGACGCGAAGCTCCGCCGCGCGCTCGCGAAGGCCCGGCGCAGGACGCAGGCGGCGGCGGCCGGCGTCGACGGCGACCCGGTGGCCGCCGGATCGGCGCTGGAGTCGACCCTGCGTACCGGGTGGGACCCGGCCGCGCAGCTCCCGGGGGCGGTGAGCCGCGCCGCCTACCCGATCACGGAGGGCTGCGCCAACGCGTCGGCGCTGCCCAGCGGGCTCAAGCGGATGAAGCGGTCGTGCGACGCGGTCGTCCGGAGGGTCGTCGAGTTCGAGGACATCGACACCCCGGCCGAGTACCGGCGCGTGAGCGTCCGTGTCGCCGGGTCGATGCGCCGGCTCGGGCGGGCGATCGAGCGCGAATCCCCGTCGCTGATCGTCGACGACGTCCACACCCGGACGGTCCGCAACGTCCGGCGGTGGGCGTCCGACCTGCTGGACCTCGCCGACCCGGTCAGGGACGGCGACCTCCCGCGGTTCCTGTCGCTGGCGCGGCAGCTGAGTCTGAGCGGCGCGGTGATCGACCGCGGGCTGGCGCAGCTCGGCGTCGTCTGCACGATCCCCGAGCGCCTGCCCTCGGCGTCGACGATCACGTCCTGAGCGCCGCCCGGTCCGGCGACGGCGGGGGAGGGGAGGTCAGTCGCCCCCGCCGCCCCCGCCGTCGCCTCCGCCACCACCGTCGCCGCCCCCGCCTCCGCCGTCGGAGAAGCCGGAGTCGAACGACGAGTCGAAGGCGGAGTCGAACGAGCTGTCGAAGGCCCCGTCGAAGGACGAGTCGAAGGCACCGCCCACCGCACCGTCGAACGAGCCGTCGAGCGCGCCGCCGGACCCGTCGTCGTCCGGACGGAGGTCGTGGTGCCCGCCGTCGCCGCCGACGAAGAAGAAGAACGGCGCGTCGGACGCGTCGGCGGCGCCGGCACGCTCGCGCTCCCTGGCGTCCTCCTCGAGCAGCGCGTCGCCGCCCGGGGTGCGCACGACCACGCGCCGGCGGAACAGGCCGAGGACCTTGCGCTCCTCCTCCCGCACGAGCCCCATGCCCGTGAGGTCGACGAGCGCGGCGTCCCGCACGCTGCGCGCCGCGCCGCCCCGGGCGAGGTGCTTCGCGACGGCGCCGAGCTCCCGGGCCGACCGTCCGTCGTGCACCTCGGACGGCACCGCCAGGACCTCCCGGAGCGCGACCTGCAGCGCCCGCGACGGCGGCGTCGGCGTCGGGCCCTCGACGAGCAGGAGCTTCGGGCCCTTCCTCCGGCCCCGCCCGGTGCGCTCCTGCTGCTCCACGCGCAGCGCGCCACGGGCGATGAGCTCCTTCACGGCCAGCTTCAGGAGCGAGCGGCCGTCCGTCCGCTTCAGCTTCCGGAGGACGAGGATCAGGGTGGGGGAGGTACCGGACACCCCGCGATGGTGGCACGCGCGGTGTGCGGTGTCATCAGCCGAAGCGCCCTGAGCACCCGAGCGCCCGGAGGCCCTCCGGGGACCGGCGGCGCACGCGCCGGGAGCCGCCCGCGCGGCGGCGGACCGCACCTTCCGGTGCCCACCCGGGTTCTCCTGGGCGACGGCCGCGTCCCGGACGGCCGGAGCCCAGGAGCGCCCCATGCAGCACCCATCGGTCCTCGCCGTCCTCACGGCGACCGCTACGTTCGGAGCCGCCGCGTCGGCCGCCGCGGCCCCCGTCACCACGAACTGGTCGGGGTGGGAGAACGCCGCACCGGTCGGCGTCCCGTCCGTCGGGCAGCTCGCGGTGTCACCGACGAGGACGGTCGTCGTCGGGCGCTCCGACAACGGGCGCTCGGCCTTCGTGGTGCGCGACGCATCGCAGGTCCTGCGCCTCGGGATCGTGCAGACGGACGACGGGCAGAACCAGCTGCGCCTGCGGATCCTCGGCGACGACCACTACCTGCTCGCCCCCGAGTGCGGCCTCGACCAGGGCGCGACCCGGGCCATCGAGACGACGGACGGGGGCGCGAGCTGGGGCACCGCGCCGACCGGGTCGTGCGTCGCCCAGCCGACGCCGGCGAACCTGCGCGCCACGCCGCTGACGAACGAGCAGGTCGACGGCGTCGCGACGCAGACCGGCGGCATCGAGCGCTCCGACGACGGCGGCGCGACGTGGACGTCGGTGCCGTTCCCCGGCCCCGACGTCGACGCGGACGGCGCCCCGGTCCCGGTGACCCGGGTCCCCGGCGGGGTGCCGCAGATCGTGGACGCCGGCGACGGCCGCGCGGTCGCGCCGGTGGCCGGCGCGCTCCTCGTCACCACCGACGGCGGCCGGACGTTCGCCCGCCGGACCCTGCCCGCGATCCCCGGGTACGAGCTCGCGAAGCTCCGCCCGCGGATCGTCCTGTGCCGCACCGACGGCACGTGCCTGGTCGAGGTCGCCCGGCCCGACGGCTCGGCGCCCGTCGACCTGCGCTTCGACGGCACGACCTTCGGGCCGCAGCAGCCCGCGGCACCGGCGTCCGTCGTCCCGAGCGGCGGCGAGGGGCTCGTCGGACTCGACGGCGGTCGCGGCCTCGTGCGGTCGGCGGACTTCGGCGCGACGTTCGAGACGGTCGCCGCGCCCCTCCGGCCCGGTCGGCGCAACGTCGGCACGCACGGGCTGCTCGCCCTGGCGGGACCGCTCGGGCTCAGCGTGGCCGCGACGGCGGAGGACCCGACCTGGAAGGAGCTCCCGCTCCCCGAGCAGCAGGTGCTGCAGGTGGCGGGGACGCCCGACCAGCCCTACGCGCTCGTCGACGGCGGTCGGATCCTGCGCTTCTCCGGCGGCGCGTGGGCGCCCGTGGCCGACGTGTCCGCGGTCGCGCCCTCGACCCTCGCGGTGTCGTCGTCCGGGCCGGTCGTCGCCGGGCGTCGCGGCGTCGCGCGGGTGACCGGTGGCCGTGTCGTCGTGGCGGACAGCCCCGCGCTTGCCGGCCGCGCCCTGACGGGGCTGTCGGCCCGCGGCAGGCTCGTGTTCGCGTGGGGGAGGACGGCGGTGGCGCGCTCCCGCGACGGCGGGGCGACGTGGTCGTCCGTGCGGGTGCCGGCCACGCCGGTCGTGGACGTGCAGGTGCTCGGGACGACGTCGGCGATCGCCCTCGGTCCGGACGGCCTCTACCGGACCACGGACGCCGGCGGGCGGTTCACGCGCGGTGCGGCGCTGCCGTCGATCGAGACGCTGTTCTACTACGGCCAGAACGACCCCCGGATCGAGTTCACCACGCCGAGGCGCGGGATCGTGGTGACCCGCGACGCGGTCTTCCGGACCGGGGACGGCGGGGCGACGGCGACCCTCGTCCCGACCCCGGAGCGGGCCCGACCGACCCTGGCGGTGCCCTACCGCGACGGGCTGCTCTACGAGGATCCGGTGCTCGGCCTGCCGCTGCGGAACGGCACCCTCCTCACGGGCCCGAAGCCGTCGATGACGCTCCTGCGCGCCGGGAAGGTGCTGCGGACCACGAGCGGCCGCGAGAAGGCACGGACGACGCGCCGGTCGGTGACCGTCGTCGGCCGGTTGCGCGGCGCCCCGGTCGCCTCCCGCGTCGTGCTCTTCGAGACGCTGCGCGGCGGGACGTACGGCAACCAGCGCGCCTCGGTGTCGACGAACGCCGACGGCACGTTCCGCAGGAAGATCGCCCTGACCGACGACCGGGCGCTGGGCGTGAAGGCGTTCTACGCCGGGTCGGTCGACGCCACGCGGAGCACGCGGAGCACCACGAGCCCGACGCTGCGGATCCGGTAGCGGCGCCCGGTGCGCCCGGGGTCCGTGCCGTCCCCGGGGCCTCGGGCGCCGGCGACCGCCTACCGCGCGATCCGCAGCGTCGCGGTCGTCGCGGGGCCGGTCGCACCGCGGAGCGCCAGGACGACCGTGGCGTCCGGCGTCCGGCGGAGCGCGGCGCGCGCAGCACGCGGGACGGGGACGCGGACCGTGCGCGTCCCGGAGCGCTTCGGCACGCGCACGCGGACGGCGGCGAGCTTCCGGCCGGCCTTCGTGCCGCGGGCGGGCACCCGGAACGTCGCGGTGCCGCTGCAGGCTCCGGGGCACGTCACCCGGACCGCGACGCTGCGCCCGCCGGCCTGCAGGCGCGCCCGGCCCTTCGGGACGGACGGTCGCCCCGGCGCGGTGCCGGTCCCCGCGCGCGGGGGCGTCGTCGTCCCGGGGCGGGCGGGGCCGGCGGGCTGGTTCGCCGGGGTCGGGGTCGTCCCGGTGGTCCCGCCCCCGCCGAACGGGTCGACCTTCGTGAGGGTGATCGTGCCGCGGAACGTCACGCGGCAGGCGGTGCGGTGCGGCTGCTCGTCGAGCGCGGTGGGGCAGTACGCGGGCTGCCCGGCGGCCGGACCCTCGAAGAGCTGGATCACCTTTCCGGCCGCGGTGGCCTCGGGCGGCAGCGCGAAGTCCACGCCCAGCGGCCCGAGCTTCCCCTCCACGTCGCCGTCCTCGGTCGCGGCGCTCTCGATCGCGAACGACCGCGGGCCGGCGCCGCCGTGACGGCCGGTGTCCTGCGAGGATGCGGCCGTCGGCGGCGCGCTCGATGCTCGCGAGGAACCCGGAGGTGACGTGGGTGCTCGTCGACAGGGACGCGTCGTGCTCGAGCGCCGGCGTGTGCGCCGACCCGGTGTAGGTCGTGTCGACGGTCGCGTCGACCTGGACGTCGTAGTACTCGGGCGTGGCCGCCGACGCGGGGCCGGCGAGGCCACCCGCCGCGAGTGCGGCGGTGGAGAGGGCGGCGGCGACGGTCGCGGCCGGTGAACGGACGATGTGGCTCATGCCTCCACCGTGCCGGGGCGCCCCGTCCCGGGCGACGGGGACCACCCCAGGGGTGACCCCCATCCTTGCCCGGGGCCTCCGCGGCCCCGGGCCCCGCCCTATGCGGCGGTCCAGTACGCGTCGTTGCCGACGGGGTGCTCGGCGGCACCGGCGGCGACGAGCTGCTCGCGGGCCGCGGCGCGGTCGTCGAGGTCGAGGACCCCGGCGATCTCCTGCGTCGACAGCGGCTCTCCGGCGGCCCAGGCGACGACCTCGCCGGCGTCCTCGGCCCACGGGCGCTGCTCCAGGCCGGGGGCGACGTTCGAGACGAGCGTCTCGATCGTCAGCGGGGTGTGGAAGCCGGGCGCCTCGAGCGAGACCTCGCCCGCGGAGAGCCGGTAGCTCGGGCACGTGTATCGGCGGCCGGGGCCGGCGTCCTCGCCGTCGCGCGGCGTCCAGTCCTCGCCGGAGTTCGCGAGCTTCTGGTCGAGCGCCAGCGCCGCGGGCGTCGGGTGGCGGGTGTCGTGCAGGTCGGTGAGGAACGCCTGCTCGACCGCGTCCTCGGCCACCCAGCCGCGGACCTCGGCGACGTCGAACCCGGCGCGCGTGATCGCGGTGTCGATCGTGTCGTCGGCGGACAGCTCGCGGCCCTCCGACAGCGCGAGGACGTGGAGGCGGCGCAGCAGCGACACCGCCGCGTCGACGCCCCGGTGCTCGCGCACGGCGACGATCGCCCGGCATGCCGGCCACGTCGCCCCGACCGGACGCGAGGAGCCGGTGAAGAGCGGCTGGCCGTAGGTGTCGAACAGCCGCAGGACCTCCGCGGCGCGCTCCGGGGTGAAGCCCATCTTCTCGTACGACGCGCCGCTCTCGGACAGCCCGGCCATCCGCAGCGACCAGTCGAGCTGGTCGCCGTAGCGCCACTTCAGCCGCCAGCGGATGGGCTCGGCGCTGAAGGCCCAGGGGCAGGCCGGATCGGTGAACGTGGTGACCGCGACGGTGGACATGGGGACGACGCTAGCGGACCGGGGTCCGGGTCCCGTTGCCATTACGGTCTGCCCGGATGCCCAGTCCGTCGGCCCGTCTCGTCACCGCCGTCATCCGCGCCACGGGGCGCAACCGGACGTACCTGACGGCGGAGGGCGCACGGGCCCGCGTGCTCGAGCGCGCGGTGCGACCGACGAGCTTCGCCCCGCCCTCCCGGCTGCGGCGCGACGTCGCGATCACCGCCGAGCGTCACCAGGGCCGACCGGTCTACGTCGTGACGCCGCGCGACCGCGTGCCCGTGGGCGGCGTGGTCTACGTCCACGGTGGCGGCTGGGTCAGCGAGATCGCCGTCCAGCACTGGCGCCTCGTCGCCGCGCTCGCCGCGGAGGCCGGGGTCGCGGTGACCGTCCCGATCTACCCGCTCGTGCCGTTCGGGACGGCCGCGGAGGTCGTCCCGTGGATCGCCGACCTCGTCCTCCGCGAGCAGGCCGCCCGCGGTCGGGCGGTGGTCGGCGGCGACTCGGCCGGCGGGCAGATCGCGTTGTCGGCGGCGATGGTCCTGCGTGACCGGGGCGACGCCGCCCCGGCCCGGACGGTGCTGATCTCCCCGGCGGTCGACCTGACGTTCTCGAACCCCGAGATCGACGCCGTCCAGCCGCACGACCCCTGGCTCGCCGTCCCGGGCGGCCGCGTGCTCGCGGACCTCTGGCGGGGGGACCTGCCGCTCGAGGACCCGCGCGTCAGCCCGCTGCTGAACGACCTCTCGGGGCTCGGTCCGCTCAGCGTCTGGAGCGGGACGCACGACATCATGAACCCGGACGCGCGGCTGCTCGTCGCCGCGGCGGGGAGCGCCGGCGTCGCGGTGCGCTCGCACGAACGGCCGGGCCTGCTGCACGTCTATCCGCTGCTGCCGACCGCCGAGGGCCGGGCGGCGCGACGGGACCTGGCCGCCGAGGTGCGGGAAGCCGTGGCGCCGCACCGCTGATCAGCGGCGGGGGAGCGGCCGGCGCGACCGCCGGGTGACCGACGGGCGTCCGCCCCGCCGGCCCCGTGGACGACGACGGCCCGCCGTCCTCGGGGGACGACGGGCCGGTGCGGGTCGTCCGGCCCCGCCCGTCGGGACGGGGCGGACCGGGACCCGGTCGGATCGGCACCCGGACCCCGCGGTGCAGGGTCGAGGCGCGCGGAACGGGACTACTTGCCGGTGACCTTGTCCTTCACGGCGTCGATCGCGCCCTCGACCTTGTCCTTGAGCTTGCCGGCGTTCTGGTCGGCCTTGCCCTCGGCGCGGAGCTGGTCGTCGTCGGTGGCGGCGCCAGCCGTCTCCTTGACCTTGCCCTTGAGCTTGTCGGTGTTCCCGCTCATGTGATCGTCCCTCGGGTCGTGTGGGTCGGGCGCCGCGCGACGGGATCGTCGCCCGATTCGCCCTCGTCAAATCTGTACCCGGTCGGCGGCGGCCTACGCCTAAGGATCGGCTCAGCGTCGCTTGACGGCCTTCGACGTGAGCTTCTTACTCTGGTACACGACCGCGATCCGCGTCGTCCCCCTGGCGAGGTGGAGCTTCTTCGCGCTGGCCTTCGCCCTGCCGCGCACGATCGTGCGGGTCACGGTCGTGACCTTCTTGCCGCGGGTGGCAACGATCGCGATCTGTCCGGTCACGAGGGCGTTGCAGGAGACCGTGACGCTGCCCTTCGCGCTGAGCCTCGACGGGGAGATCGTGCACTTCGGCACCGGGATCGGGCCGACGGTGAACGGTCCGGAGTCGACGACCTGCAGCGGCGTGGCGTCGTCGGTCGACCGCGCCAGGTACCCGCAGAGGTGGTACGAGCCGTTCGTCCCCGGGGTGTCGACGTTGACCGTCGTGGTCGTCGGCCCACCGAGGACGTCCTGGTTGTAGACCGGGGCCGAGTACTGCTGGTTCGCCGACTGGTTCGGTCCGCACGGGACGCCGCCGACGTTCAGCTCGACGTTCACCCGGCGGCTGACCTCGGCGAAGGTCGTGAGCGTCAGGGGGACCTTCACGTCCGCCTTCACCTGCGGCGGGAAGGACATCGCGAGGGACACCTGGGGCTCGCGGACCGTGAGCGGCCCCGAGGCCGCGGACTGGAGCGGGGTGCTCGAGCTGTAGCCGTCGGCCGCGTAGACGCACAGGGTGTACGTCCCGGCGGTGGCGATGCTGTCGCCCGTGAAGCTCGCCCCCGCCGCGAGCTCGGCGGCCGACACCGAGGTGTCCTTGGCGTACACCCCGTCGTTCGTCCCCACCGTCGGCGCGCAGGCGATGCCCGGCGCGTTGATCTCGACCCGCACGACCCCTGAGCTCGTCGACGTGATCTGCCCCGTCGCGCGGAACACCAGGGGCTTGTCGACCACGGCGTCGCCGTTGGTGACGGCGACCGAGGACACGGTCGTCGTGGCTCCCGCGGTGGCCGGGACGACGAGGGCGGCGAGCAGCGCAGCGGCCGCGACGGCGGACCGGACGGGACGTGATGGGCGGGTTCGGGACGGTGTCATGGGAGCAACCGTACCGGCGACGATCGGGCGTGGCGGGCACTCCAGGGGTGGACGGGACACCCCCTCCACGAACGTCGGGCGGGTCGCCGCCCGCCCCTCGACGAAAGGCCTCCGCCGGATGACGGAGACGGCCATCGGCTCGGTCGGCTAGGCGCCCAGCCGTCCGCGGAAGAGGTCGGCGAGGTGCTCGCGCAGGCGCTTGGCCCGGATGCGGACGTCGCCGAACCACGTGAACCCGGTGAGCTCGACGACCGGGGCGCCCGGCGGTGCGCTCTGCCCGGCCTCCTGCCGGACCTTCCCGAAGCCGGTCCGCGCACGGACGTCGACGAGGACGCCCTGGGGGACGAGCAGCGTGACGTCCCCGAAGACGCTGGAGGCCTCGAGGTGGATCCGGGAGTGGGCGACGACGGCCTCGCGCAGGTCGAGGTCGATGTCGCCGAACACCGTCGACCAGCGCCCGACGTACGGGACGCGCCACGGGCCGGCCTGCCGCAGGTCGCCGAGGATCGCGGTGCAGCGTTCGGGCGCGCGGGCCGCCGCGCCGCGGGTGGTCGCGACGATCGGGTCCGACCAGCCGTCCGGTGGCGGGGCGGGGTCCTGCGGCGTCGGGCCGGGGAGGTCGGCGGTGAGCGCTGCGAGCTCGTCCCGCGTCCGGGCGGTGCCGGCCGCGGCGATCCGGTCGGCGAGCTCCTCGAACGTCAGGCGTCCCTCGGACGCCGCGTCGCGCAGCAGGTCCATGACGTGCTCGCGCTCGGCGTCGGAAGCCCTGATCGGGACGGGATCGCGGGGATCGCGACCGGGGGCGGCCTCGCCGGGCATCACCCGATCGTACCCCGGCGGGCCGGGGCCCTCGCCGGGCTGTGCGCTGTCGCCCCTGCTACGGCCGTCTCGGCCGGGCCGGCGTCGGTCCACGGGCGGACCCGGCCGCCGCGGCCGCCGGGCGTGCCGGGTGGGTCTCGGCCGGACCGCTGGCCCGGCCGAGACCCACCATCAGCGCGCGAGCTTCTTGTACGTCAGGCGGTGCGGGCGGTCGGCCTCGTCGCCGAGCTGGTCCCGGCGGTACGACTCGTACGCCTGGAGGTTGCCCTCGAACCACGTCGCGGTCGAGTTGCCCTCGAACGCGAGGATGTGCGTGGCGATGCGGTCCAGGAACCAGCGATCGTGGGAGATCACGACGGCGCAGCCCGGGAACGCGAGGAGGCCCTCCTCGAGCGCCTGGAGCGTCTCGGTGTCGAGGTCGTTGGTCGGCTCGTCCAGCAGCAGCAGGTTGCCGCCGCGGCGCAGGAGCTTGGCGAGGTGGACGCGGTTGCGCTCACCGCCGGAGAGCGAGCCGACCTTCTTCTGCTGGTCGCCCTTCTTGAAGTTGAACGACGCCACGTACTGACGGGAGTTCATCTCGCGGTCGCCGACCTGGACGTAGTCGAGCTTCTCCGAGATCTCCTCCCAGACGTTGTTGTCCGGGTCGAGGTTGTCGCGCGACTGGTCGACGTAGGAGAGGTCGACGGTCTCGCCGAGCTTGATCGTCCCGGCGTCGGGTTGCTCGAGGCCGGTCAGGAGCTTGAACAGCGTCGACTTGCCCGCGCCGTTGGGGCCGATCACGCCGACCATGCCGCCCGGGGGCAGCGTGAACGAGAGGTCCTCGAACAGGAGCTTGTCGCCGAAGCCCTTCGAGAGCCCCTTCGCCTCGATGACGGTGTCACCGAGCCGCGGGCCCGGCGGGATCGTGATGCGCGTCTCGTCCAGGCGCATCGCCGACTGCTCCTTCATCAGCTCGTCGAGGTTGTTCAGACGGGCCTTCTGCTTCGTCTGACGGCCCTTCGGGTTCTTGCGCGACCACTCGAGCTCCTCGTTGATCCGCTTCTGGCGGGCCACGTCGGTGCGCTTCTCCTGGGCCATGCGCTTGGCCTTGTTGTCGAGCCAGCCCGAGTAGTTGCCCTCGAACGGGATGCCCCGGCCGCGGTCGAGCTCCAGGATCCACCCGGCGACGTTGTCGAGGAAGTAGCGATCGTGGGTGACGGCGACGACGGTGCCCTTGTAGGCCTCGAGGTGGCGCTCCAGCCACGCGACCGACTCGGCGTCGAGGTGGTTGGTCGGCTCGTCCAGCAGCAGCAGGTCGGGGGCCGAGAGCAGCAGGCGGGCGAGCGCCACGCGGCGCTTCTCGCCACCGGAGAGGTCGACGACGTTCCAGTCGCCGGGCGGGCAGCGCAGCGCGTCCATCGCGTACTCGACCTTGGCGTCGAGGTCCCACGCGTCGGCGGCGTCGATCTCGGCCTGCAGCCGAGCGAACTCCGCGGCCGTCTCGTCCGAGTAGTTCATCGCCAGCTCGTTGAACTTGTCGACGAGGCCCTTCAGCTCCTTCAGGCCCTCCATGACGTTCTCGTGGACCGTCTTCTGCTCGTCGAGATTCGGCTCCTGCTCGAGGATCCCGACCGAGGCGCCGGCCAGCAGCGTGGCCTCGCCGTCGAAGTCCGTGTCCTGCCCGGACATGATCTTGAGCAGGGACGACTTGCCCGAGCCGTTGATGCCGAGCACGCCGATCTTGGCGCCGGGGAGGAAGGACAGGGACAGGTCCTTGAACACCGTCTTGTCCGGGGGATGCACCTTGGTCAGCTGGTACATCGAGAAGACGAACTGCGTGCTCATGGGCTGAACGGTACCGGGGTGCCCACGGAATCCGTGTGCGGGACCCGGTGCGGGCAGGGGATCCGGCGTTCCCGGGCCCGCTACCAGCGCACGTACCGCTCGCGCAGGCGGCGGTCGACGCCCTGACGTCGCCCGATCGCCGCCGCGACCCACAACACCGGCGTCAGCAGGCGCAACCGCCCCGCGAGCCGGATGTCGCTCGAGCGCAGCAGCAGCCCGAGGTGGCGGAGGTCCTTCGGCAGGTGCCCGCGGACGGCGCCCTCGGCCGCCAGCCCGGCGCCGATCTGCTGCATCTCCTCGAACCCCCGCGAGGCGGGCTCCAGCGTCACCCGGAAGCGGACCGGCCGACCGGAGGCGTTGACGAAGCGGTGGACGACGCCGATCGGGACCTCCGCGACCGCGCCGGTCCGGAGCTCCTGCGACCGGCCGTCGACCTCGACGGTGAGCGTTCCCTCGAGGATGTCGAAGCGCTCGAGGTAGGTCGTGTGGGTGTGCGGCGGAGTACCGGACCCGGGCGCGAGCTCGACGGCGACCCGCGTGCGGGCGCCACCGGTCTCCTCCGCGGTCTCCAGGAACGTGAGGACCTCGCCGCCGCCGTCGACGGCGACCCGGCGGGGGTGGCCGTCGTCGGGCGGGAGGGTGGTCGCGGTCGGTGCAGCGGTCGTCGTCATGCGGCGAATCTGGACGACGACGACCCGCCGCACATCGGGGAACCCCCCAACGTCGTCCCGGGGATCCCTGGGACGGGGGCGGCCCGGGTGCATCCGTCCGGCGTCCCCGCGGGTAGTTTGGGGACATGAGCCCCAAGCGCGCCACGCTCCGCGGTGCCGAGCGGACGTCGATCGACGGCGACCGCTGCGACGTCCTCGTCTGCGGGGCGTCGTTCGCCGGCCTGGCCGTCGCCCGCGAGCTCGCCGGGCTCGGCCACGACGTCCTCGTCCTCGATCGCTACGAGATCGGCGAGCGCCAGACCTCCGCCTGCGCGGTGCCGACGCCGTGGCTCGACGCGCTCGGCGTCCACGAGGCCCGGCGCGCGGAGCTGCCGTACATGTCGTTCACGACCCCGCACGGCAGCGCCCGGTACCGGCTCCCGTGGACGTGGACGAGCTTCGACTACCGCACGCTCTGCCACGAGCTGTGGGCGCAGGCGGGAGAGGCCCGGTTCCTCACCGCGAAGATCCAGGGCCGCACGCGCACCGCCGACGGTCACGTGGTCCACACCGACCGCGGCGACGTCTCCGCCCCGCTCGTCGTCGACGCGCTGGGCTGGCGCCGGACGCTCGCGACCCCGCACTACCAGCCGCCGGACGCGCCCCTGTCGCGCGGGTTGGAGGTCCACCCGCACGTCGATCCGGCCACGCAGGACGACGCGCTGGACTGCTGGGTCGACCGCTCGGTCGTGCCGCGCGGCTACGCCTGGCGGGTCCCGGCCGGCGAGGAGTCGCGGGTCGGCGTCGGCTCGTACGACCCGCACCACCACGTCAAGGAGCCGACGCGGGAGGTCGCGCGTCGCCTCGACGTCGAGGCCGTCCGGTACCAGGGCAACTGGTTCCCGCACAAGCTGCGCCCGGCGGCCGAGGACGACGTCTTCTTCTGCGGCGACTCCGCCGGACACTGCATCCCGGTCTCCGGCGAGGGCATCCGCACCGCGTTCCTCTTCGGCGTCCAGGCCGCGCGCGAGATCGCGAAGGTCCTCGACGGCGCGCAGACCCGGGACGAGGCGCTCGTCGCCTACGCCGCGTTCTCGAAGACGCGCGCGCCGTTCTTCCGCAAGCTGCTCCTGCTGCAGCGCGTGCTGCCCCGGATCCCGCCGCGCCTGTTGACGCTCGGCTTCCGGCTCGTGTCGCCGCAGTGGTTCATCGACCGCGCGTTCGGCTGGTACCTCGACGCGGCGCACCCGGAGCACGCCCTGCGCGACCGCCCGGTGCGCCGGTCGACGGACGCCGTGACGCCCGCCGCGCCGGTCGCGGCGGACTGAGATGGGGTGCCGGGGCGCTCCTGGCGGGGGCGCCGGGGACGGGGACGAGGGTCATCTCTGGTCGGTATCCGACCATCGGTGACCGTCGCGCGGCGCGCGGGCCGTCGCGGGTGGGGCGGAGGTCACTTCCGGTCGGTATCCGACCATCGGCGACCGTCGCGCCGCGCGCGGACCGCCCCGACTCCGGCCACCCCCCCGTCCGCGTCCCGCCTCCGACATCGCCATCACGCCAGCGCCGGCGTGCGCTTCCGCGAGCCCCCGCCCCGCTGCTCGATGACGTGGTCGATGAGGCCGTAGCCGCGGGCCTCGTCGGGGGTCATGAAGCGGTCGCGCTCGAGGTCGCGGTTGATCTGCTCGCGGTCCTGGCCGGTGTGGTCGACGTAGATCTGCTCGAGCCGCTCGCGGAGGAACAGGGCCTCGCGGGCGTGGATCTCGATGTCGGTGGCCTGGCCGCGGAAGCCGCCGGAGGGCTGGTGGATCATCAGCCGCGCGTTGGGCAGCGCCGCGCGCTTCCCTGCGGTCCCGCCGGCCAGGATGATCGAGCCCATCGACATCGCGATCCCGCAGCAGACGGTCGTGACGTCGCAGCGGACGTACCGCATGGCGTCGTAGATCGCGAGGCCCGCGTAGACCTCGCCGCCGGGGCAGTTGACGTAGACGTGGATGTCCTTCTCGTCGTCGACGGCCTCGAGGTGCAGCAGCTGCGCCACGACGAGGTTCGCGACCTCGCTGTTGATCTCGGTGCCGAGGAAGATCGTCCGGTCGTTGAGGAGTCGGGAGTAGACGTCGAACGAGCGCTCTCCGCGGGCGCTCTGCTCGATGACCATGGGGACGAGGGGCATGGTGGCTCTTTCGGTCGGTGCTGGTTCACGCAACTGATTGGTTGCGCGTCGAGGGTCGACCATACACGCAACTTCAGCGTTGCGTGTAGGCTTCCCCCGAAGCGATCGACCGGAGGACCCGTGGCGCCCCACCCCGAACCCGACAGCGAGCACGACGAGCTCCTCGCCGAGCCGTTCCCCGAGCTCGAGGCCGTCCGGCGCGAGGTCGTCCTCGACGCCACGCCCGACGAGGTGTGGGCGCAGTTCGAGGGCGACGGCGCCCTGGGCGGCTGGCTCGCCGACGAGGTCGACGTCGAGCTCCGCCCCGGCGCGGAGGGCACGGTCCGCGACGACGGCGGCCCGGAGCGGCCCGTGACGATCGAGGAGGTCGTCCCCGGTCGCCGGCTCGGCCTGCGCTGGCAGGACGTCGGCGACCGGCCGAGCCTCGTCGAGATCGGGCTCGAGCCCGTCGGCGGGGATCGCACGCGCGTGGTCGTCCTGGAGGTCCCCGTCGCCGTGCTGTCGCTCGTCGCGCCGGCCGCGGAGCGCGTCCTCGCGGTGGCCGGTCCGGGTGGCGATGCGCACGCCGGTGGTCCGGTGGTGCACGCGGGCGCCCTCGCGCTCGCCGGCGTCCGGTGAGCGCCGCGCCCGCGGACGGTGGCACGCGCTCGGCATCGTCGGGCGGGGTCCGGCCGGCCCCGACGGCGCGCCGCTCGTCCCGCACCGCCCCGGACGTCGGCGCGGTCTTCGGGGCGCTCGCCGACCCGACGCGGCGCGAGGTCCTGCGCCGCCTGTCGGGCGACGACGCCACGGTCACCGCGACCGCGCTCACCACCGATCTCGGCATGAGCCGGCAGGCGATCGCCAAGCACCTGCGTGCCCTCGCCGACGCGGGGCTCGTCGTCGCGACCCGCGAGGGGCGCGAGACCCGCTTCCGTGCGGCGCCGGGGAGCCTCGACGACGCGGTCGCGTGGATGGCCGAGACGAGTGGTCGGTGGGACGCCCGGCTCGAGCGCCTGCGCCGCCGGGTCGAGAGCCAGGCGTAGGGCCCGCCGGTCAGGCTCAGCCCTCCGGCAGCAGCAGCACCTTGCCGGTCAGGCCACCGGCCTCGGCCAGGCGCATCGCCGCCGCGGCCTCCGTCAGGGGGAACCGCGCGGCGATCTGCGCCTCCAGCGCGCCGTCCCGCAGCAGGGCGAACACACGCCCGAGGTCCTCGCGCACGGCGGCGCGGTAGACCTCGGGCTTCCGACGCCTCCCCGCCCACAGGTCGAAGAAGTGCGCGTCCCGGCCGTTGGGCAGGACCTTCCAGAGGAGGATCCGGCCGAGCAGCCGCAGGATCGGCAGCCGCGGGTTCCCGGGCACGTCCTTCGTCGACGCGCTGCCGTACGAGACGAGCGTCCCGCCGCGGCCGAGCATCCGCCACGAGTCGACGATCCCGTCGCCGCCCACGTGGTCGAAGACCGCCGCCACGCCGTCGGGGGCGAGCTCGCGGACCCGCGCCGGGACGTCCTCGGCCCGGTGGTCGACGGCGATCGCCCCGAGCTCCCGGACGCGATCCAGCTGCTTCGCGCCGACGACGCCGACGACGGTCGCGCCGGCGGCGACCGCGAGCTGCACGAGGAGCGACCCGACGCCCCCGGCCGCGCCGAGGACGACGATCGTGTCGCCGGACCGCACGCGTGCGGTCCGGTGGAGCATCCGCCACGCGGTCAGGCCGTTGACGACCGCGGTCTCCGCGGCCTCGGGACCCACACCGTCGGGGACGGGGACGAGGTCCCGCACGTCGAGCAGGACCCGCTCGGCCCAGCCGCCGGTCTTCGTCAGCGCGGCGACGCGGTCGCCGACGGCGACGGGTGTCCCGGCACCGCCGGTCGCGGCGGCCGTCGCGTCGAGCACGGTGTCGGCGGGGGTGCCACCGGGGCCCGAGGCGGGGCCGACGGCCTCGACGATCCCGACGAGGTCGTAGCCGGGCACGAACGGGAACGCGGGCTGGTCGTAGTACTTGCCCAGGCGCATCTGCTGCTCGGCGAACGACACCCCGGTCGCCTCGACGCGGACGACGGCCTGGCCGGCGGCGGGGGCAAGGAGGTCGCGCTCCCGGGGGCGGAGGGTCTCCGGCTCGCCGGCGGCCGGCAGCTCGATCTCGAGGGTGGGGGAGGACGCGGCGTCAATCATGTTAGAAGTTCTAACATAAGTGATGAACTAGAACAAAAATGAGGTGCTGTTACGATCGCGCCGTGCCGGAGCCCACGGAGACCCGCCGCGACCGCGTGCGCCGGCAGACGCTCGACGAGATCAAGCGCCACGCGCTCGACCAGCTGGCCGACGGCGGGCCGCAGGCGCTGTCGCTGAACGCCATCGGCAAGGCGATGGGGATGTCCGGCCCGGCCGTGTACCGCTACTTCGCCTCCCGCGACGCGGTGCTGGCGGCGCTGATCATCGACGGCTACGGCGACCTGACCCGCACGCTCGAGGAGGCCGCCTCGGCCGCAGCGCGCCGCCGGCCCGCGCGCCGGCTCCTCGCGATCGGCGACGCGTACCGGGACTGGGCGCTCCGGCACCGGCACCTCTACGGCCTGCTCTTCGGCCTCCGGCCCGAGGGCTACGGCGACCCCGACGAGGCGCTCGCCGCGATCCAGGGCTCGATGGTGGTCCTGCTCGAGGCGATCGGGGCGGTGGCGGCGGAGGGCGGGGTCGTGGGTGGTGAGGCGTCGGTCCCGGGGGGCGGCGCGGCAGAGGCGCCCGGCGCCCCCACCGCGCGTCGCGGCGGCCGCGTCGCCGCCGCGGCGGGCCCCGGGGGTCAGCTCGACGTCGAGCTCCGCCGCTGGGCGGCGGCCCGCGCCGCGACCGGCGGGACCGCGACCGACGCCCCGGGCGCGACCGACGCCCAGGCGCCGCCCGACGTCGCCGTCCTCCGCCTCGGCGTCCTCGCGTGGACGCGCATCCACGGGGTCGTCGGGCTCGAGTTCTCCGGCGCGCTCGGCGACATGGGGCTCGACGCCGGGCTCCTGATCGGCGCGGAGGTCGAGGGCATCGCCGCCCTCGCGCGCGGGGCGCGCTGACGGCCCTCCGGGAATGCCGCGCGCCCGGCGGGGCCGGGCGCGCGAACTGGCGTGGGGCGTGCAAGGCCCCTGCCGGCCCGGTCCCCCGGTGTCGCGGTGCCCCGCGCCGAGGGTCCGGGCCCCGGTGCCCGACCCGAGGAGAGAGACGGAGCGGACGGGCACCAAGACGGGGCGGCCGGCGCACGGGGCGCGGCCGCTGAAGCGGATCAGCGGTAGAGCGAGAACTCCGGCGCGCGGCGGTTCAGCGACCAGTCGCCGACCTCGCGGGCCTTGTAGGCGACCGGGTCGTGGACCGTGTGCGTGCGGACATTGCGCCAGTGGCGGTCGAAGCCGTAGGCGGTCGTCGTCGCGCGGGCGCCCTGGATCTCGAATAGGCGACTCGTGGCCGAGAGCGCGACCTTCGTGCTCAGGACCTTCGCCTCGTAGACCGCGACCGCGGCCTCGGCGCGCGCCTCGTCCGTGAGCTCCGGGCCGACGTCGAGCGCCGCCTGCAGGGCCTCCCCGGCGCGGTCGGCGAGCAGCGCGGCCGCGCGGACCTCGGTGACGATCTCGCCCAGGTGCTCCAGGACGTAGGCGTCGTCGGTGGCGACCTCGACGCCCGAGGTCTCCCACGCCGAGCCGTTCGCGCGCGCCCACTGCTGGGCCTCGTCGATCGCGCCCTCGGCCGTGCCGACGTAGAAGTTCACGAACGCCAGCTGCCAGTGCGGCGTCACGAGGGTCTGGTACGCCGACGGTGCGGCGCCGGCCGGGTAGCCCTCCTCGCCCGGCACGACCGCGCCGAGGATCTCGGAGCGCTCGACGCGGACGTCGTGGAACTCGACGCCGCCGGAGTCGGTCAGGCGCTGGCCGACGTTGTCCCAGTCGTCGCGGGCGACGAACCCGGGGCGCGAGAACGCGGCGCCGGGCGTGTCCGACGGCAGCGACACGAAGGCGAGCTCGCCCTCCAGCTCGACCGTGATCGACAGGTGGTCGCCGAGGCTCGCGCCCGACGCGAACGTCCGCGAGCCGTTCAGGCGGTACCCGTCGCCGTCCTGCGTGAGCACGAGCGCCGAGCCGCCGCGCGGGTTCTGCACGCCGCCCCAGAACGTCCGCTCGGCCGCGTTCGTCCGCGAGATCGCGTCGGCCTGCTCGGGCGTGCCGAAGAGCTGCGCCACGCGGGTCTGCGCGTAGTGGTACCCGAGGAGGTGGGCGATCGAGGTGTCGCCGCGGGCGATCCGGCGGACGAGCTGTGCGGCCTGGGCGAACGTCAGGCCGGCGCCGCCGTACTCGACCGGCTCCTGGGCCTGGAGCAGGTCGTGGCGTCGGAGGAGCTCGATCTCCGCACGCGGCGCGGCGTTGCCGCGGTCGCGCTCCGCGGCCGTCGACCGGAGCTCGAGCGCGACGCGGTCGGCCGCCTCCAGGAGCGCGTCGAACGCGTGGTCGAGGGTGGTCGGGGCGGGGGCGGTCGTGCTCATTGCTAGAAAGTAGATCAACTATTAGATGTTTTGCAAGTGGATCCGCGGATCGTGCGTCCCGGACGGCGGATCCGGTGCGGCGTAGGTGCGTTCGAGATGGCCCGCAGGACGACGGAGGGCCCGGCCGCCCATCGTCGCCGTAGCACCTCGTCGCCCCGTGCGCCAGCGTGACGAACCCGTGAAGCCGCGGTGCTCCGCGCGGTACTCTGGGTGCAGTGGCCGGTTCCGTCTTCGACATCGAGCACGCGCTCGGACTGCTCGAACTGCGCCCGCCGTTCGGCAAGCGCGACGTGCAGCAGGCGCGGCGCTCGCTCGCCAAGCGCTGGCACCCCGACCTGGCCCCGCCCGGCAAGCAGTTCGAGCACGAGCGCCACCTCAAGGGCATCAACGAGGCCGCCGACCGGTTGGAGCGCCTCGCCGAGGACTCGCACGGCGGCGAGGTCACCGCGACCGCCGTCAAGGTCAACGCCGCCGCCGCCCGTGCGGCCCGCGAGGAGGCCGGCCGCCGTGCCTACGAGGCGGAACAGCAGACCCGCGACCGCGCGAAGCACGACCCGTTCGGCAGCCGGACCCCGGACCACTCGGTCGTCCACCGGTACGCCCGCTGCGTGTCGTACCCGGAGTGGGGCGTCGGCAACGTCACCGGCGTGTACTTCACGGGCGAGGGCGACGAGATCCTCCAGTTCGCCCGCGTGTCGTTCCACCTGGGCGTCCGGACGGTCCCGGCCGGCACGCTGCAGTTCGTCGACTTCAGCAAGCCCGACCCCGGCGCCGAGCGCGTCCAGCGGTTCATGACGGCCGCGCAGCACGCGATGGCGGAGGGCGAGTTCGGGGTCGCGGCCAAGCGGCTGCTCTACGCCCGCGACGCCGACCCGGGCAACGCCGCGGTCCTGCGGATGCTGACCGTCGCGCTGCTCCAGGCCGACGACCTCCCCGCCGCCGCACGCGCCGTCCGCGACTGGCTGCGCGCCGAGGGCGAGCGGCCGGCGCCGCACCGCTTCGCGGCCCGGATCTACGAGGCCCAGGGCGCCAACCTCCAGGCCGAGGAGTCCGCCGCGCGCGTCGTCCGCCTGACGCCGTCGGACGGTGCCGCGTGGGCCCGCCTGGGTCGGCTGCGGCTGCGCCTGCACGACCGCCACGGCGCGCTCGAGGCCCTCGAGCGCGGCATGGCGCTCGACCCGACCGTCGAGGGGCTGCTCGACCTCGCGCTCGCCGCGCACCTCGCGGGCGACATCGGCCGGCAGGTCGACGCCTGCCTGCACGCCACGCAGCTGGCCGACGCCGCCGGCCGCACGCGCGCCGACGGCGACGAGGCCGGCACGGACGTCGAGGACGGCGAGGATCCGCCGGCGGGCATCACCCCGGCGCTGCGGGCACGGGCGTGGTCCCGCTACGCCCACGCGCTGGCGCGCACCGACCGCACGACGGACGCGCTGGCCGCCGCCGACCGCGCGCTCGAGCTCGCGCCGGACGACCGCGAGGTCCGCGACCTGCGGGACCGCCTCCGCGAGCGCGTCCCGCGCGAGCTGCAGACCGCGGGCTGAGCGACCGCGGCCCGGGTACGGGCCGCGGCCGGCGGCAGGACGCCGCCGATCACGTCCGTCCGGCGACTACCGCGCGTAGTGCGCCGTGATCCCGGCGTCGGCCTGGGCATCCTCGAGGTACTGCCTCGGCCAGCCCATCTCGACGTGCCCGATGCCGTCGACGCCGTCGATCGTGGCGACCATGGCGACCTCGTGCATCGTGCAGTTCGCGCTCACCGGGAAGACGAAGTTCGAGTGTCCTCGGTAGGTCATCGCGGTCCGGCGGCCCGCGTCGTCGATCAGGACGCCCCGGTACTCGGAGTGCATGATCCGCGGGTCCAGGTCGTAGGCGTCGTCCTCGAGACCCACGACCTCGGCGATCACGCCGTCCTTGTGGACGTACCCGAGGACCTCGCGCTTGCCGAGCCCGAAGGTCTCGATCGCGTGCACGGCGGTGCCGTCCGGCGTCTGCGCCCAGATCCACTTCCAGTGCTGGATCGCGCCCCAGTTGCGGGTGCCCCAGGAGTGGTCGCGGTGCCCGGTCTGCTCGAACGGGATCTCGCGGTCGCCGATCCGGAGCACGCCCTTCACCCACCCGGACTGCTCGAACCGGTCGTCGGCGAGGTACCACGGGCAGCCGCCCGGCGCCTGGCCGTAGTTGTACGCCTCGTGCATGCCCTCGAACGTGTAGGAGACGGACGCGGCCTCGCCGGCGAAGTCGATCGACGCCTCGACCAGCGGCTTGCCGTGGCGGACCGTGATCGCCCCGACCTGCCACGCGTCGAAGCCCATGTCCCGCGGCACGTCGATGCCGTCGACGACCTCGAAGATCGGGTCGCCGCCGACGCCGGGGCCGAAGACCGCCAGCGCGCTCCCGGCCTGCGAGGCGTCGTTCACCCACGTGTAGGCGATGAAGGCGACCTCGGCCTCGGGGATCCCGACGACGAACGCGAGCGACTCGCGCGCGTCGGGCTTGTGCTCGAGCGGGTGCCGGGCGTCGTCCGCCGGGTCCATCGCGACGACGGGGCTCACGACGACACCTTCGAGAGCAGCGGGAAGCCCTCACCGAGGAGGAACACGGGCGGCAGGACCTCTGCCGCGCCGCCGCCACAGAGGGTCGGCCACGCCTGCAGGGTCAGCTCGGACAGCTCGTCGACCTGGGGCTTGACGTCGTCCCAGACTCCGGCGCGCTGGGCGATCGGCATGATCATCTCGTAGGCGTAGACCTGCACGCCGTCCTTGATCTTCTGGTCGCGGTCCTTGTCCGCGATCGTCTGGTAGAGCGACAGCATCGTCGTCGAGCACTGCTTCGCGATCGCGAGCTGCTCGTCGGGACCGAGGCGACGCAGGCCCTCCATCGGCGTCTCCTGCTCGTCACGGGCGTAGACGGCGACCGCGTCCAGGTGCTTGAGGTAGTCGGCCGGCTTCGTGAACGTCGTGGAGATGTCGTTGATCGTGACCTCGAGCGGGTCGGTGCCCGGCTTGAAGGACAGGATCTCCGTGACCGCGTAGGGCAGGCCCTCGGCGCATGCACCCCACTCGTACGCGCGCTCGTGGAGGATGTGGTCGCGGACGATGATGAACCCGCCGTCCTCCTGGGGGTAGGGGCCCGTGTCGCACATCGCGGCGCGGTTGTCGTAGTGCAGGAGGAAGCCGAACAGCTCGGTCGCCCCGTTGAAGCGGCGGAACGCCTTGCGGACGTCGGGGTCCGCGAGCGGGTCGAGGTCGACCGCCAAGCGTGCGAGCACGTCGGCGTCGAGCGCCGGGCTGACGAACCCGCGGCCGGACACGAAGCCGCACCCCTCGCCCCACGTCCCGAACTGCAGGCGGCGGGCGAACTTGATGACCTCCTCGAGGTCCTCGCGGCGCGCGCCCGGCTCCTCCAGGCCCAGCTTCGCCACGATGCCGCGGCCGAGCATCGCGACCATCGGCGTCGCCCAGTTCCGGGTGACGTTGAGCTTCGTGCCGACCTCGCGGTGCGCGGTGCGGCCGAGCTCGATCACGCCGTCGACGCCGATCGCCTCGGTGATCGTGCGCATGATCCGCGGGTAGACCGACCAGTGCTGCACGAACGCGCAGGTCTCGTACTCCTGGCGCGGGATCAGGCCCGACTCGCCCTCGGTCGAGCGGTTGGCGATCAGCTCCCAGAGGTTCCAGGCGGCGTACTGCTGCCACCCGTCGATCTGCTCGTCGGTCAGGGAGTCCAGGCGGACGTCCTCCGCCGTGATGTCCATGAACGGCGTCGTGATCCGCTCCCGGATCTTCCGGTCGCCCGCGGCCCCGCCGGGGACCTCGGCCAGGTACTGCTCGAGGAACGGCTGGAACGCCGCGGCTGCGTCTTCGGCCTCGCCCATGGCGATCAGCCCTCCTTGACGTAGACGTCGGCGTTCGGGGTCGTGGTCGACTCCAGGCGGACGATCGACCCGTCGGCCGGGACGGTCTCGCCGGTCGGGAGCTCGACGCCCTCGGTGAACGCGACCGACATGACGCAGGGGATGCCGAACTCGCGCGAGACGATCCCGAGGTGGCTCTGCGGGCCGCCCTGCAGCGTGATCAGGCCCAGCGCGCCGCTCGAGAGCGCCGGCGCCATGAACGTCGTGGTCCCGCCGCGCGAGAGCACGATCGTCTCCTCGACGTCGTCGCCGTTGACGAAGTCGATGACGTCCTGCGGCGTCTCGAGCCACTTCAGCGGTCCCTCGACCGGCTCGGCCTCGAACACGTTCTGGCCCGTGCCGACCTTCCGGTACCCGTCCAACTGCCCCATGCTGACTCCTCGGTCTCCGGACCCGGTGCGGGTCCGCTGTGCCGATCCTCCGAGCCGGAGGGTGCGCGCAGCTACAAGCCGGGGGACAACGATCGTCGGACCCGGCTGCCGCTCCCGCCAACCGCGCCTTCCTCCCGCCGCCCGGAACGCGACCGATCGGACGTCGCGGATAAGGGGTGTGCTCCTCAGGTGCAGTCGAGGGTGCGGTCGATCAGGAGCGCGGCCTCGAGCTCGCCGCAGTCGTCCGGCAGCGGGCCACCCAGGAGCGTCTCGACCCGGACCAGCCGGTACGCGACGGTCTTCTGGTGCACGTGGAGCACCTCGCCGGTCCGGGCCTTGTTGCGCCCGCAGGCGAGGTAGGTCCGGAGCGTCTCGCGCAGACGGTCGGTCGCCTCCTCCCGGACGGCCAGCGCGCCGAGGCGGGCCTCGGCCAGCCGCCGCGCCCGGGTCGGGTCGGCGCACAGCAGGCCGGCGAGCTCGACGCGGCGGTGCGGGTGCACGTGGCCGGCCGACCCCGCCCCGGCGCGCGCGTACCGCTCGGCGTCCCGGGCCTGCTCGTGGGTCAGGCGGAACCCGGCGGGGCCGCGCCCGTCGTCGCCGACCCCGACCCGGAGCCCGTCGACGGTCAGCGCCGCGAGCGCATCGACCTGCTCCAGCGTGAACGGGGCCGGGGCGCCGAGCCACGCCCAGGTCGATCCCGGGACGATCGTCTGCGTGAGGACCGCCGTCGCACCGGCCGCGGTCGCGAGCCGCTCGATCGCGGCGCGCGGGTCCGCCCCGTGGTCCAGCAGGGTGACGACGACGCCGAGGTGGTGCAAGCGCACGTCGTAGCCCAGCGAGAGGCTGGCGGCGTCGACGTCGGGGTCGTCCCCGGTGAGGAGGTCGTCGAGGGCCTGCCGTCGCGACGTGCCGCCCCGCACCCCGCCGTCGGGGTACTCCTGCCGGTACCGCTCGGCCATCTGCTCCGAGACCCCGTCGAAGTACGTGAACAGGCGCTCCGACGAGTACCGCACGACCTCGTGGCGCTCCCGGTCGCCGAGCTCCGCGTCGCCGAGATGCTCGAGCCACAGCGCCGACACCGCGCGGTGGCCCATGCGGAACCCGCGGAGCATCGTCACGAGGTCGCCGCCGCCCGCGACCGCCTGGCGGATCACCTTGATCGTGCCCACCGGGGGCTCCGCGGCCCCGGGCACCACGCCGAACGCCAGCATCGACAGGATCGCCCCGACGTTCTGCTCGGTGCTCTCGCGGATCGCGACGAGCTCCTCGTCGGACCCGGACGGCGCGAGCTCGGGCACCGCGGTGACGACGTCGTCGACGACGCGGTCGGCCAGCTCCCCGATCCGCGGCAGGAGGTCGCGCGCGAGGCGCTGCACGAGCTCGGGGACGTCGAGCTCGGCGGTCCCGGACGCCCCCGGGCCTTGTCCCTCGGAGCGCACGGTCATGGCATCCGACGATAAACCGGGGTGACGGGCTGCAGGGAGAACGTTCGGGCTGGGCGGTTCCGGACAGGACGGTCGCGGCCGGGTTGTCGGCCGCGCCGTAGCCGCGGGGTGCGCGAGCGAAGACGGTGGGTCCCGGACCACCGGCACCACAGAGAGCGAGACCATGAACGCCCCCGATCCCGCCGCCCAGCGCGGCCTCGACGACCCGACGACGAGCGTGCTCCACATGCTCGCGCTGCGCGGGTCCGCCCCCGACGTCGGGGAGGACGCCGACGCGCTCGTCGACCGCGGGCTCGTGGTCCGGACGAAGGCCGGGTGGATGCTGACGCCCGACGGGCACGCCCGCCACGACGAGCAGCTCGCCGCCGAGCGCGGGACGCTCGACCGGGAGGCGTTGAAGCCGATCTACGAGCGCTTCCTCGCCGCCAACACCCCGCTGAAGGCGCTGTCGTCGCGGTGGCAGACCGCGGGGGAGGACGAGCGCTTCGCGCTCCTCGCAGACCTCGCGGACATCGTCGAGCGCGTCGACCCGGTGCTGCGCCGGACCGCCGCGATCCTCCCGCGCTTCGCCGCCTACCGGCCGCGCCTGTCCGAGGCCCTCGGGCGTGCGGAGGACGGCGACCTCGACTACGTCGTCAGCCCGCGAGTCGACTCGGTGCACACGATCTGGATGGAGTGCCACGAGGACTACCTGCAGACGCAGGGGATCTCCCGCGAGGAGGAGGGGAGCTACTGATGCCCGCCACCGGGACGGTCTGGACCCACGACATCGCCGACCCCGGGACGACGGACCGCGCGATCCTCGGCGGCAAGGGCGCCGGTCTGGCGGAGATGGTGGCGCTCGGGCTGCCGGTGCCGCCGGCGTTCGTCATCGGGACGCCGTGCGGCCGGGAACACCGGGCGACCGGGGCGCTGCCGGCGTCCCTGCGGGCCGAGGTCGACGCGCGCATCGCGGCGCTCGAAGCCGCGGCCGGCCGCCGCTTCGGAGACGACGCCGACCCGCTGCTCGTCTCGGTGCGCTCCGGCGCCCCGGTGTCGATGCCGGGGATGATGGACACGATCCTGAACGTCGGCCTGACCCGGGCCGCGGCCGCGCAGATGTCGGACGCGCGGTTCGCGACCTCGTCGCTGGAGCGGCTCCTGGACGGCTTCGCCCGCACCGTCCGCGGGATCGGCTCCGGGATCGTCGAGGACGCGCTGCTCGACCTGCCGCCGGGCGCCGGCGCGCAGGAGCGCTGCGACACCCTGCTCGGGCTGATCGAGCAGGAGTCCGGTGCGCCGTTCCCCGACGCCCGGGGACAGCTGACCGAGGCGATCGCCGCCGTCTTCTCGTCGTGGGACAGTCGGCGTGCCAAGGCGTACCGCCGGCACAAGGGGATCGACGACGAGCTGGGCACCGCCGTCGTCGTGCAGCTCATGGTCTTCGGCAACCGCGACGACCGGTCGGGCTCGGGCGTCGGCTTCACCCGCGACCCGTCCACCGGTGCGGCCGGCGCGTTCGGCGACTTCCTCTTTCGCGCCCAGGGCGAGGACGTCGTCTCCGGCGAGCACGACACCGAGCCGCTGACGGTGATCGGCGAGCGCCTGCCCGACGTGCACGCGCAGCTGCTCGACGTCTTCGCGTTGCTCGAGCAGGACGCCCGCGACCTCTGCGACGTCGAGTTCACGATCGAGTCCGGGCGTCTCCACGTGCTGCAGACCCGCGTGGGGCAGCGCTCCGGGCGTGCCGCGGTGCGCCTGGCCGTCGAGCTGTGCGACGCCGGGCTGATCGACCGCGCCGAGGCCATCGGCCGGGTCGACGACGAGCAGCTCGCCGCCGCCCGCGCCCCGGTCTTCGCGGACGAGCACCCCGAGGACGTCGTCCTCGCCCGCGGCCTGGCGGCGTCGCCGGGGGCCGTCGTCGGCCTGGCGGCCTTCGACGCCGGCCGAGCCCAGGCGCTCGGCGACGAGGGTCACGACGTGATCCTCGTCCGTCCGACGACGTCGCCCGTCGACCTGCCCGGCGTGATCGCGTCGGTCGGCGTCGTCACCGGCCGGGGCGGGCGGACCTCGCACGCCGCGGTCGTCGCGCGCGGGATGGGCCGCGCGGCGGTGTGCGGGGTCGGCGAGGTCCGCGTCGCCGCCGACGGCCGGTCCGCGGAGGTCGAGGGCGTCCCGGTGACCGAGGGCGACGTCCTGTCGGTCGACGGCGATCGCGGCGTCGTCGCCCGCGGCGCGGCGCCCCGGACGCCCGCGGAGGAGGACGAGACGCTGCGGCGCTTCATGGAGTGGCGGGCCGAGGCGGGGTAGCGCGCGTTCCGGGCGCGTGCGGTCGCGAGGCGGCGGATGGCCGCGCGGTCGCGTGCGGGCGCAGGTCGGTTCTGCGTTGTCGTCGCGTTGCGACGTGAACGTCGAACCGGTCGGCGTGGCCGCGTTCGGGGCGCGGCGGGTTCTGCGTTGGCGTCGCGTGGCGACGTGAACGTCGCACCGGTCGGAGCGCCTTCACGGCGCGGACACACCAGGGCGTCGGGGCGCCGATTGGATGGTCGGGTGATCCCCATCGCAACCATCCCCCTGCACGTCCGCAGCCGCGCCCGCACCGCGCTGGCCGCCGGCGCCCTCCTCGCCGGCCTCGCCGTCCCGACCGCGGCGCAGGCCCACGGCGGGCCCGGCCACGGGAAGCCCGGCGGCGGCCACCACGGCGCGCCCGGCCACCCGGGCGGACCGGGCGGCCACCCGGGCGGTCCCGGCGGCGGCCACCCGTCACCCGCCCGCCCGTGGGAGCGCAGCGCCCCGAACTTCGGCAGCGCGAAGGACCGCGTCGTCTACGCCCACCGCGGTGCCAGCGGCTACCGCCCCGAGCACACGGCCGAGGCGTACCGCCTGGCGATCCAGCAGGGCGCCGACTTCATCGAGCCCGACCTCGTGGCCACGAAGGACGGCCAGCTCGTCGACCGGCACGAGAACGAGATCGGTGGCACGACCGACGTCGCGACGCGCCCCGAGTTCGCCGACCGCAAGACCACGAAGACGGTCGACGGCACGAAGATCACCGGCTGGTTCACCGAGGACTTCACGCTGAAGGAGCTCCGCACGCTGCGCGCCAAGGAGCGCCTCCCCGCGATCCGCCCGGCGAACACCGCCTACGACGGCAAGTACCAGGTGCCGACGTTCCAGGAGGTCATCGACATCGCCCGGGACGCGAGCCGGAAGACCGGCCGGACGATCGGCATCGTGCCCGAGATCAAGCACTCGACGTACTTCCGCTCGGTCGGGATCAACGAGGAGTCCGCGGTCCTGAAGACGCTGCGGAAGAACCGTCTCGACGACCGTCGCGCGCCGGTCATCGTGCAGTCGTTCGAGGTCTCGAACCTCAAGCAGCTGCGCCGCGAGTCGAAGGTCCACACCGTCCAGCTCCTCGACGCGAAGGCCGCGAAGCCGGCCGACGTCGTCGCCGCGGGCGGCACCACGACGTACGGCGACATCGCCACGCCGGCCGGCCTGAAGGACGTCGCGAAGTACGCCGACGCCGTGTCGCCGAACACCGACTACGTGATCCCGCGCGACCCGGCGACCGGCGCCTCGCTCGCGCCGACGTCGTTCGTCAAGGACGCCCACGCCGCCGGCCTGCCGGTCGTCGTCTACACGTTCCGCCGCGAGAACTCGTTCCTCCCGCTGGAGCGCCGCTCGAGCACGGACCCGGCGGGCATCGGCGACCTCGCCGGCTACATCACGGCGTTCCTCGACCAGGGCGTCGACGCGGTCTTCACGGACAACCCGGACATCGGCGTCGCGGCGACGAAGGCGTTCGAGCAGGCGCACCCGGGGCGCTGAGGCCCCGGCGGACCGCGGCCCTGGCCGCCGCGGTCCGCCTCGTCCCCGGCCCGTCGTCGCACCGCCACGCGGATGGCGCGCTCCCGCTTGAATAGCGGTGTGCGCGCCCCCGCTCGTCCCGCCGTCCTGCTCCCGCTGCTCGTCACCGCGACCCTCGCCGCCGGCGGCTGCGGGGGCGACGACGAACGACCCGCGTCGACGACCGGTGCCGGCTCGACCACCACGGGCGGCGTCGCGACGACGGGCGGCGCCGGCCCGACCACGACGGGCGGCGCCGGCCCGACCACGACGACGGGTGCCGCCGACCGGACGGCGCGGCTCGCCCTGACGTGCACGGCGCTCCTCAACGACCGCGACCGGAAGGTCTTCCAGGCCGCGAACGACGCGTCGTTGGCCCTGGTCTCCGCGGCGGTCCGGAAGAGCGCCGGTGATCCGGGAGAGCAGCGGCGATCGGCGTGGCGGAACGCGCTGTCGGCCTCCCGCGACGCCCTCGCCGCCGACCGCGACCGGCTCGCCGCCGCGTCGGACGTCCCGGACTGGAAGGCCGTCCTCACCGGCATCCAGGGACGCATCGACGTCTACGCGGCGCGGATCGAGGCGGCGAAGTCGTCGACCTGGCCGCCGACGGCCGACATCCGGGCGGGGGGCTTCCCCTCGCCGGACCGGGAGGCCCTCGAACGTCTCGGCCTCGCCGACCGCGACTGCGCCCGCGTCGGCGACGAGCCGGGCCCCGATCCGCGACACCGGACGTTCGTCACGGCGGCGGCCACGACCTGCACGCGCATCGTCGACCGCCGCCGCGTCGGGGGCTTCGAGGCCGCGCTCCGGACCGGTCTGGAGGTCGTCCTCCGCGTCCGGGAGAAGGAGCGCGTCGCGGTGACCGACGCGCAGAAGGACGCGGTCCGCGCGGTCCGCGACGAGTGGCGTCGGACCGCTGCCGACCTGCGCGCGGTCCCGACCGCGGACGTCCCGGACGCGGCGGCGTGGCGCACGGCCCTCCGGCTGGCCGACGACCGGGCGTCCGGCTACGACGACCGGCTGCAGGCGCTGGAGTCCGGTGACGACGACCGCATCGCCGAGGCGTTCGGCCCCCGGAGCTTCCGCCGGGTGCTCGGCGCCCCGGGCTGGGAGTTCGAGCCGCTCGGCCTCGAGCGACGCGACTGCGCGCGCGTGCAGGCGTGACGTCCTTCGGGGGCAGCACCGGGCGCGGCCGGGCCGGACGACTCCTGGACTAGCCTCCGCCGGGATGGAGCCCGGGCACGGCGGCACGATCGACGGCTCCCCGGCGACGGTCGGGCTCGTGGACGACCGGCTGCACCTCGAGTGGCGCGGGGCGTCCTTCGACCTCACGACCGCGACGGTCCGGCACCGCGACGACGGGGGACGGATCCGCTTCTCCGTGACCGACCGGCACGGTGCGTCCGCCACCGCGACGTACCCGCGCCGCGGCCCGACGCGGGAGGAGCTGGCGTTCGACCTCGTCGACTTCACCGCGGACGAGCCGTGGTCGTGGGAGGACGGCGACTTCGGGCTGTTCGTCTTCCACGTCGCGACCGGGACGGGGCCCATCAAGTACCGCCACCTGCTCGCCCCGTCGGACCGCTCGCGGGCGCCGCGTTCGACGTGGCCGCCGGTCCTCGACGCGGACGTGCTCACGCGCACGCGCCTCGATGCCCGCACCGAGTCGGTGCACCTCGGCGGGCTGCTCGAAGTTCGAGCTCGCGGGGATCTGGTCGGACCTGACGATCCTCACGCTCGACGACGGCGACGGCCTCGCGGTCGTCCCGGTGACGGTCGCCAAGGACGCGACCTGGGTCCGGGACGCCCTGCGCCCCCGCGCTGCGCGCCCTGCCCGGCTGGGCGACCGCGCACGACGACCGACTGGAGCGCGCGCTGGAGTACGCGTCCCGCCAGGAGATCGGCCCCGCCCGCGGCGAGCGTGCGGAGGACTGGGCGGAATGGGAGGTCTGGGCGGCGGCGCCGTAGCGCGGGGCTCCTCCGCGGACGTTCCAAGCGCCCGCCCCAGTGGGCTCCAAGCGGGTCGGGAGACGGTGCCGGACGTCAGCAGCACCCACCCCCTCCCGAACGGAGCCCACCATGCCTGCCACCTCCCGCACCTCCATCCGCCGCCGCACCCTGTCGGTCGGCGTCCTCGCGACCACCGCCGTCCTCGCCGGCGCCGGGGTCGCCTCCGCCGACTCGATCGTCTACGTCGACGGCGGCAACGTCTGGTCGAGCTCAGCCGACGGAGCCCACAAGGTGCGTCTCACCGACGGCGGCGACTGGCACTCGCCGACCCAGGCCGACGACGGCACGATCGCCGCGGTCAAGGGGCTCGGGCCGATCCAGGTCCTCGCCGCCGACGGCCGGCCGCTGCGGACGATCACGACGCAACCGGCCCGCTCGGGCGACGGCGGCACGTTCGCGGCCCGGCCGGTGCAGCTCTCGTTCTCGCCCGACGGATCGAGGATCGCGTACTCCTACGTCGCGAACTCGTGCCCCGACGGCTCCACCTGCGGCACCGTCCAGCGGTCGACGTTCTACACCTACGCGAACGTCACCGAGGCGTCACCGCAGTCGCTGTTCGGCGAGCAGTTCTCGGTCTCGGACCCCGAGTGGATCACGAACGACCGCACGGTCGTCTTCGGCGGCTTCGGCACCGGCGTCTCGATCGACGACCTGGCCGGCGGCGGGGACTCGTCCTTCACCCGGTGGATCCCGCGGCCGGCGAAGGACGTCGCCGACGGCGAGGTCTCCCGCGACGGGCAGCGGCTCGTGTTCGTTTCCGACTACGGCGCCAAGGCGAACCTCCTGTTCTCGTCCGTGAGCGGCGACGTGAAGACCCAGAACCCGCCGCCGGACCCCGTCCCGGCCTGCAACACCGGGGCCGACAGCGCCTTCAGCGACCCGTCGTGGTCCCCCGACAGCACGGCGGTGGCGTTCCACGACTCCGACGGGATCGAGACGCTGCGGTTCGCCGGCTTCGGCCCGAACCACTGCGAGATCACCGGTCCGTCGGTCGTGCTCGCGGCCGGGGGCAGCGAGCCGGACTGGGGTCCCGCGAACCCGCCCGCGGCCCGCTACGACGCGACGACGCCCGGGTCCGGGACGACGCCCGGATCGGGCGGCGGCAGCGGTGGCAGCGGCGCATCCGGGTCCGGCGGCGGCTCCGGGTCCGGCGGCGGCTCCGGGTCCGGCGGCGGCAAGGGCGGCACGACCGGCACGAGGTCCTCGGTGACCGTGCGGGTCGCGACGCTCTCGACGGCGAAGCTGCGCCGCGGCCGCGCGACCGTGCGGATCGCCACCGGCGGCGCCGGGCGCGTCGCGGTCCGGGTGAGCTCGGGCCGGACGACGATCGCCACGGGAAGCACGACCACCAAGCACGCCGGCACCGTGACCGTCCGGCTGTCGAAGGCGTCGAAGCGGGCGCTGCGGGCGCTGAAGGGCCGCGGCAACGCGCTGGTCAGCGTCACGGTGTCGGGCAAGGGTCACGAGCGCCTCGAGGGCTCCCGCACGCTGAAGGTCCGCTGATGTCCGCGCAGCGCGAGGGACGGCCGACGGCGGGGATCGTCGGGCCCGGCGAGGGGGAGCTCGGCCCCCGCACCGGCGGCCGGGCGCCGGAGGTCGAGATCAAGCTCGGCGCCGCCGACGGTCTGGGGTTCTCGATGGTCGAGTACCGCGTTCCGCCGCGGTTCAGCCCGCCGCCGGTCCTGCACCGCCAGACCCGGGAGGACACCGCCGTCTACGTCCTCGAGGGCGAGCTGCGGTACTGGCTCGGCGCCGAGGGCCGCGAGGTCGTCGCGGGGCCGGGGACGCTCGTCCGCCTGCCCGAGGGCGGCTGGAACCGGTGGGCGAACGAGCAGGACCGCGAGTGCCGGATGCTCGCCGTCTTCGCGCCCGCCGGCTTCGAGCGGTTCTTCCTCGAGGTGGGCGCGGTCGCGGCAGCGGCGCAGGGCGACCCGGACGTCCTGCAGCGGGCGATCCCGGAGCTGCGCGAGCGCTACGGCGACGAGCAGCTCGGCGACTGACCGCCCGCGCGAAGCCGGTCCCGTCCCCCGGGGCCGGCCTCCGCGGTTCCGTGGACGCGCCCGACACGGTGCCGTCGGCGCGCCGCGGTCTCGAGGGACGCACCGGGCACTGGCCCTCGGGCCTCCGGACGGGCAGAATCCCGTCCGGTCCGGGGGCCAGCCGCCCGGGCCGCCCCGACCATGGCACCGTCCCGTCCCGAGTCCCGACCACCGTCCGTCGCAGGGCCCGTGCACTACCGCCTGCTCGGGCCGCTGACGGCCTTCCGCCCGGACGATGCGGGCGACCCGGCGCCGGTGGAGCTCGGCCCGCCGAAGCAGCGGGCCGTCCTCGCGCTCCTGCTCCTGCACCGCACGCGCGTCGTCCCGACCGACCGCCTGATCGACGCGCTCTGGGGCGACGCCGCCCCGCCGAGCGCCCTGGCGAGCCTGCAGGCCTACGTCTCCAACCTGCGCGGCATCCTCCGGGAGCACGCGGACGCGGAGCCCGCGATCGTCCGTCGCGCCGGGGGCTACGTCGTCGACGTGCCGGCCGACCGGGTCGACCTCGCGGGCTTCATCGGTGCGGCGGAGGCCGTCCGCGACGCGCTCGAGCAGGAGCGGTGGGCGGACGCCCTGCGGCTCGCCGACGACGCGCTGGCCGGCTGGGGCGGCGAGCTCCTCGAGGACTTCCGCGACGAGCCCTGGCGGCGCGGGGAGGCCGCCGGCCTCGACGAGCTCCACACGGAGTGCCGCGAGGCCCGCATCACGGCGCTGCTCGCCGTCCGGCGGATCGCCCCGGCCCTCGTCGCCGCGTCCGAGCTCCGCGCCGCCCACCCGCTCGGCGACGGCCCGTGCCGGCTGCAGATGCTCGCGCTGCACCTCGCCGGACGCTCCACCGAGGCCCTCGACGCCTACCGCGAGCACGCCGCCCGGCTCGACGAGGAGCTCGGCCTGGAGCCCGGGACCGAGGTCCGCGAGCTCGAGGTCGCGATCCTCCGCCACGACCCGGCGCTCGCCACGTGGCCGCGTTCCGCGGGACCGGCCGGCGACGGCGCGGGGACGGGCACGTCGGGCGGGCCCGGGCCGGCCGGCCCAGCACCGGGCGACCCGGCGGCGCCCGGTACGGGTTCGGCCGGTGGCACGCCGTCCGAGGCGGCGCAGGGCGAGGCCGCGCCCCGCACGCCGGCCCCGGCGACCACGCTCGTCGGCCGCGAGCACGAGCAGCGGGTCCTGCGCGACACGGTGGCGGCGGCCGCCGGCGGGGCCGCCCGGTGGCTCGTCCTCACCGGCACCGCGGGCATCGGCAAGACGCGGCTTGCCGAGGAGCTCGGCGTGCTCTCGCGCGCCGCCGGGGCCCGCGAGGTCTGGGCGCGCTGCTCCGACGAGGACGGCGCACCGGCCTGGTGGCCGATCCGCCAGATCGTCCGCGCGCTGGGCGAGGACCCCGACGCGCTGCTCGTCCCGCCGCCGGGCGCGGACACCGACGAGGCGCGCTTCGCGCTGTACGAGCGGGTCGCCCTGCTGCTCCAGAGCGCCGCCGCGGACGGCCCGCTCGCGGTGGTCGTCGACGACGTCCAGTGGGCGGACCGCACGTCCGCCCGGTGCCTCGCGCACCTCGTCGCCGCCGTCCGCGAGCTGCCGGTCGCGTTCGCCCTGACGCTCCGCAGCGACGAGGACACCGCGGGCGTCGCGTCGCTCCTGACCGCGCTGGCCCGCAGCGACCGCTACCAGCAGCTCGCCGTCGGACCGCTCGGGCCTGGGGAGGTCGCGGACCTCGCCGCGCGGATCGCCGGGGAGGCCCTGTCGGAGCAGCGGGCCGGCGAGCTCGCCGCGCACACCGGCGGCAACCCGCTGTTCGTGTCGGAGTTCGCCCGCCTGCCCGCCGCCGAGCGCGAGGGCGGCAGCGTCCCGCTCGCGGTCCGCACGGTGCTGGGGCGCCGGCTCGACGGCCTCGACCCGGAGGTCCTGACCGTCCTGCGCGCGGCCGCCGTCTCGGGCGACGTCGTCGACGTCCCGGTGCTCGTCGGCATCACCGGCCTGGACCCCGACGCCGCCGCCGACCTGCTCGACGACGCCGCCGACGAGCACGTGCTCGTGCCGACCCCCGACACCGGCGGGTACGCGTTCGCGCACGGGCTGCTGCGGCAGGAGGTCCTCGCCGGCACGCCCGAGATGCGGCGCCGGCGCCTGCACCTCCGCGCCGCCCGCACGCTCGCGGCGGGATCGGGCAGCGACCGCGTCAGCCGTCGCGCCCGGCACCTGCTCGACGCGATGCCGCTCGCCGAGCCGGCGGAGGTCGTCGAGGCCTGCCGCGCCGCCGCACGCCTCGCCGAGGAGCGCTGGAGCTCCGAGACCGCGGCGGACTGGTGGGCCGCGGCGCTGCGGGTCCTCGACCGGCAGCCGGAGGAGGACCGCGCCGCCGGCGAGCGCGACGGCCTCGTGCTCTCACGGGTCTTCGCCCTCGCCCGCGCCGGCCGCGGGCAGTCGGTGCTCGACCTCCTCGACGAGGCCCTCTCCGACGCGGTGCGGGCCGGCAGCACCGACACCGTCGGCCGGCTGGCGGCCGCGCTCGTGCGCACCGCCGGCGCCTGGCCGTGGACCGCCTACGGCGCCGACCCGCGCAGCGTCATCGAGCGCCTGGAGGGCGTGCGGTCCGTGGTCCGGGACGACCCCGACGCCCACGTGCGGGTCCTCGCCGCCCTCGCCGTCGGCCACTGCTACCACGACGATCCCGCCGTCCCGGAGGACCTCTCGTCGGAGGCGCTGCGGATCGCCGAGGACCTAGGTCGTCCGGAGACGCTCGCCGATGCGCTGATCGGTCGCCTCATCGCGTACTCCGGCGTGGCGGCCCACGCCGACGAGGCCGTCGCGCTGACCGCGCGGCTCGTCGCGCTCCCGCGGGAGGACGAGCGCCTGGCCCGGGTCGACGCGACCGCGATCCGGTCGGTCGTCGCGATGGCGCACTTCGCGCTCGGCGACGTCGCACTGGCCGAGCGGGTCGTGGCGGAGGGCGTCGCCGAGAGCGAGGTCCTCGGCATGCCGGTCGTCCGGGTGCAGCTGCGCTGGATGCAGGGCACCCTGGCGGCGTGGCGCGGCGACTTCGACGTCGCCGCGCGGCAGTACGCGACGTCCGGCCGCGTCCACGCCCAGACGGACCTCTCCTACGCCGGCTCGGAGACCATCGCCGCCCAGGGCCTCGCGTTCGTCCGCGACCGGCTCGCGGAGATCGACCTGCGCAGCGCGGACGCGCAGGTGCGCCTCGTGAACTTCGACCAGGTCGGCCCGCCGGAGCCCGACGCCTGGGAGGCCGCGGTGCGCGCCGCGCGCGGGGAGCGGGACCGCGCGTCGGCGGCCGCCGGGCGGTGGCTGGACCTGCAGACCTCCTGGAAGTGGATCACGATGGGCCACGTGGTCCTCGTCGCGCACGCGTGCGCCGACGTGGGCGCGACCGAGCACGCCGACCGCCTGCTCGGGCTCCTGCGGCCCTACGCGGGACTCCTCGCGTCGGCCGGCCAGGCCTGCCCGTTCGGGCCGGTGGACCTGGCGACCGGCCGCCTGCACGCCCTCCGCGGCGACGCGGCCACCGCGCGGACCCTGCTGACCGGGGCGCTCGAGCAGGCCGAGCGGACCGGCGGACGCCCGTTCGCGGAGCGCGCCCGCGCGGCCCTCGACGTGCTGCCGGGCTGACGTGGAGCGCGGCGACTGGCCGCCGCCAAGAGCCGTCCAAGCGCTCTGGCGCAAGGTCCGGTCCACGGCCACACCGGCCTCGACCCGAACCGAACGGAGCACCCCATGTCGACCACCCTCCCCACCGCCCACGACGACGCTCTCCTGGCGCTGCGTCATCGCCTCGACGGCACGTTGGCGCTGGCCGGCGAGCCCGGCTACGAGCTCGCGACCCCCTGGAACGTCGCCGTCCCCATGACGCCCCGCGCCGTGGTCGCGGCGGCCGGGCCGGACGACGTCGTGGAGACCGTCCGCGCCGCGAACGAGCTCGGCCTGCGCGTCGCGGTCCAGCGCACCGGCCACGGCGCCGTCGCGACCGACGGCGACGACGTCGTCCTCGTCCACACCGGCCGCCTCGACGGCGTGCACGTCGATCCCGCCACCCGCATCGCCCGGATCGGCGCCGGTGCCGTCTGGCAGCAGGTGCTCGACGCGGCGGCCCCGCACGGCCTGGCGCCGCTCGTCGGCTCGGCCCCGCACGTCGGCGTCGCCGGCTTCCTCACCGGCGGCGGCATCGGACCGCTCGTCCGCACGTTCGGCCTGTCCTCCGACACCGTGCGGGCGTTCGACGTCGTCACCGGCGACGGCCGGCTCCTGCACGTGACGCCGGACGAGCACGCCGAGCTGTTCTGGGGCCTGCGCGGCGGCAAGGGCACGCTCGGCATCGTCTGCGCCGTCGAGCTCGACCTGCTCCCGGTCGCCGAGATCGTCGGCGGCGCGCTCTACTTCGACGGCGCCGACGCGGCCGCGGTCCTGCACGCCTGGCGCACCTGGGCGCCGGCGCTGCCCGAGCACGCCAACACGTCCGTCGCGCTCCTCCAGCTCCCGCCGCTGCCGGGCGTCCCGCCGGTCCTCGCCGGGCGGCTGACGGTCGCCGTCCGGTTCGCGAGCGTCGAGGACGCCGGCACCTGCGAGGCGCTGCTCGCCCCGATGCGCGCGGTCGCCACCCCGATCCTCGACGCGGTCGGCCCGATCCCGCACGCGGCGATCGGCGCGGTCCACGCGGACCCGGTCGACCCGCTGCCCGGCCACGAGGACAGCAGCCTCCTGCGCGAGCTGCCGGCCGAGGCGGTCGACGCGCTCCTGGCGCTCGCGGGCCCGGCCGTCCGGTCGCCGCAGGCCGTGGTCGAGCTCCGACTGCTCGGCGGCGCCCTCGCCCGCCCGGCGGCGCACACGAGCGCGTTCTGCCACCGCGGCGCGGCGTTCACGCTGTCGGTCATCGGCGTCCTGGCGCCCGAGATCGCCGCGATCGTCCCCGGCCACGCGGCCGAGGTCGTCGCCGCCCTGGACCCGTGGTCGACCGGCGGTCGCCTGCCGAACTTCACCGCCACCGCCGACCCCGCCCTGCTGGCCCGCTGCTACGACGAGAGCACGCTGGCCTGGCTCGGCACCCTGGCCGAGCGCCACGACCCGGCCGGCGTCCTGAAGGTGGGGCAGGTCGTGCGGGGGTGAGGTCGGGCGGCGGTGCCGGGTGCGACCGGTCGCACCCGGCGATCCATCGGACGTCACCTTCCCGGAACGCCTCCCGACGCCCTCCCCGGCACCGCACCACCGCGTCGCCGCCCGCCCTCACGAACCTCTCACGCGCGGCCGGGCACCACTTGGCAGGATGAGCGGCGATGCGCCACGTCCTCCGACGCTCGGTCCCCCTCCTCCTGACGTCGCTCGCGGTCCCGGCCGCCGGCGCGTTCACCGCGACGGCGTCGGCCCGGACGCCGGAGCCGCCCGACGCGTGCGCGCAGGCGCTGGACCGGGGCGAGCGTGAGACGTACCGGTTCAAGGACGGCCGGCGGACGTGGAGCACGGGCCGGGTCGTCGTGACGCCGACCCGCGCCGACGCGCACCGGTACTGCATCGAGGTCCGGCTCGGCGGACGGGCCGTCTTCCACCAGAGCAGCACCAAGGGCTGGGCGCGGCAGGGCGGCCGCTGGGTCGTGATCGGCGGCGACGGGGGCGGCGGCGACCTCGTCCGCAGCTACACCCGCACGGCCCAGATCCAGGCCCGCCGGCGCGTCGAGTTCCGCTACGACGTCCGCATCCAGGGGCGCTGGTACCGGGCGTCGTTCCGCGTCCAGAACCTCTAGGCCGGGACCCTCCCGGCCACCGCCCGGGCTCGCGGTGTGGGGTGCGATTCGTCGCGCCCGGCCTTCCGAAGGACGATCGCCTCGCCCGGGCTCGCGGTGTCGGGCGCGATTCGTCGCGCCTGGCCTTCCGAAGGACGATCGCCTCGCCCGGGCTCGCGGTGTGGGGTGCGATTCGTCGCGCCTGGCCTTCCGAAGGACCATCGCCTCGCCCGGGCTCGCGGTGTGGGGTGCGATTCGTCGCGCCTGGCCTTCCGAAGGACCGTCACCCTTCCGCTCCCGGGCCTCCGCTCCCCGCCGGGTACCGTGTCGGGCGTGCGCCTCATCGTCGCCCGCTGCGAGGTCCGGTACTCCGGGCGCCTCGACGCCCTCCTGCCCGAGGCCCTGCGCCTCCTGATGATCAAGTCCGACGGGTCGGTGATGGTCCACGCCGACACCGGCGGGTTCAAGCCGCAGAACTGGATGACCCCGCCGACCGTCATCGAGCTCGAGCGCGGCGGCGTGCCGGTCCCCGACGAGGTGGCCTCCGGCTATCCGGATCTCGGCGGCGTCCGCACCGTCACGGACGCCCGGGCCGCCGCGGCCGCCGTCGGGCTCGCCCCGGAGGAGCCGACGCCGGCCGAGCGGGCCGCGGCCGACCAGGCCGCCGCTGCCGCCGCCGCGGTGGTCGACGAGCCGCTGTCGAAGATCGTCGTCCGCAAGCGCGCCGGGTCGACCGAGGACCGCCTCGACATCGTGATCTCCGAGGTCGTCTCCGACGTCTTCCACGACATGGGCGAGGCCGCGGCGCTCGAGAAGTCGGGCGTCGAGCGCGAGCTCCAGGAGCTCCTGGCCGACGCGCCGCACCACTGCGGCGAGGGCTTCCGGCTCGTCCGCCGCGAGTGGCCGACGGACATCGGGCCGGTCGACCTGATGTGCCGCGACGAGGACGACGGCTGGGTCGCCGTCGAGATCAAGCGCGTGGGCACCATCGACGCGGTCGAGCAGCTCAGCCGCTACCTCGAGCGGATGAAGGACGACCCCGGGATGGCCGACATCAAGGGCGTCCTCGCGGCGCAGTCGGTCAAGCCGCAGGCGCGGGTCCTCGCCGAGTCGCGCGGGCTGGGGTGGGTCGAGGTCGACCTCGACGTCCTCCGGGGCGACCGCGAGCCCGCCCTCAAGCTCTTCGACCTCTAGACGGTCGACGTCACCGTGTCCGAGCCGCCGACCCCACCCGCGCCCGACGGCCCGGCGGAGCTCGGCTGGATCGAGGCCGCGATCGAGGACGAGTTCCCCGGTCTGGCGCTCGTCACGGTCGAGGTCGCCTGCCGGCCGACGCGCACCGCGCCGTGGGTCGTCCACCGGCTGAAGGACCTCTCCAACCGGATCACCGGCGCCTACGCGCTGCAGGTCCGGCAGCTGACCGTCCCCGCCCTGCACCGCGCGTTCTTCCGGCAGCTGGGGCTCGACCCCGACGTCCGCCGGCCGCCGATGGAGCAGGCGATCTTCGACCGTCTCTGGACCGGGGGCTTCCCACCGGAGGGGATGCCCGGCGACGCGCTGCTCGTCGGGCTGCTGGAGACCGGGGTCGCGGTCTGGGCGATCGACGCCGCCACGGTGTCCGGGCCGCTCGGTGTGCGGGGGGCGACCGCGGGAGAGTCCGTCGGCGCGGGCGACCCGGCCCCGGCGCTGCGTCCCGGCGAGCTCGTCGTCGCCGACGCCGAGCGCCCGATCGCCCGGCTGTTCGCTCCCGTGCCGCCGCCGCACGCGCCGTCGGCCTCGACGCTGCGGGTCGTCCTCTTCGTGCTCCAGGTCCCGGGTGTGCCCGCGATGGCCGTCCAGGAGTCGCTCAGCACCTGCCGCAAGCTGCTGCGGATCGCCTGAGGGCGCGGGAGTCCGGGATCGGGCGGCGGTCCGGCGCGGTGGTCGGGTGGGGCGTCGTCCGTGGGGCGGGGTCGATGGTGGTCGGTATGCGACCAGGCGTGACCGCGGTGGTCCGGGACGGGCTGCGCTGGGTCGGGGCGGGGTCGATGGTGGTCGGTATGCGACCAGGCGTGACCGCGGCTCCACGCGCCCCAGATCCGGGACGCGCCGTCCCGGTTGGACGTTTGTCACGTACGCCGTCTGGCGCGTTGCCGCTTCCCGGTCGACGTGCGCACCGGGCGGTGCTACGGTCGGTCGCATGGCGATGGTGGAGGAGGTCGTGACGCGCGGGACCGAAGGACGGGACGTCCTCGGTGCGCCGGCGCCCGCTCTCGGCCTCGCACCTCCCGTCCCAGCGACACCCTGGTCCCCGTCGCGCGACGACCGTGACGCGACCTCGCCCGGTCTCGACCGCGACGAGCACGCCGCGCGCCGCACCCTCCGCCGGCAGATCGCGAAGCTCGAGCTCCAACTCTCCCGTGCCGTCGTCGTCGACATGCGCGCCGGCGCCCGCGGGCGTGCGGACACCGCGCTCCCGACGGCCGGGGCGGACGGACCGCGGCTCCAGTCGCTGGGCGACCTCGAGCACCGCCGCGACCACCTCGTCGAGCGCCTGGCCGAGGTCGAGGCGCGCCGCACCGAGGAGCTCCACAACCGCGTGCTGCTGCGCGAGATGTACCGCGACCCCGGGTCCCACCGCTACGAGCGGCTGGAGACGCGGGACCTCGCCGAGCGCGGCTGCCGCGTCTACCAGGTCGTCCCGCGGTTCGGCCTCGTCGGGATCATGACGGGCTGGTGGCGCGTCAAGGTCTCCTCCGGCTGCCCCTTACCCCGGGCGGGACCACACCACTTCAGCGGGCGGTGATGCCCGCTCCATCGACGGGCGGCCACGTGCCGCCCGTCCGGCGTCCGGGGCCGGGGCCGCGCACGTCGTCGGCCCCGAGCCCGGGCCACCCGCCGTCAGTCCTCCGGCAGCCGCCCCGCCATCATCGTCAGCGGGACCTGGGCGTTGACCATCGGCGGCCCGTGGCCGGCGAGCAGCAGCCGGGGCTCGAGCTCCGCGAGCCGCCGGATCGACGCCCGGTTGCGCGCCGGGTCGGGCGTGACGGCGTCTGGCGGCGCGTGCAGCCCGGGGCGCGTCGTCTTCAGGTTCATCGCGTTGACGACGTCGCCGCAGACGAGCACGCCGTCGCGCTCACGCCAGAAGCTGACGTGCCCGGCGCTGTGGCCCGGCGTGTCGAGGACGACGAAGCCGGGGCCGATCTCCTCGCCCGGGGTCAGCGCGGCGGCCTCCGGCAGCGGCGGGTACGTCGAGAGCCGGCGCCCGACGCGTCCGACGATCCCTCGCAGCTCCGTCCAGGTCTCGCCGGCGTGCAGCGCCGGCAGATCCAGCGCGCCGGCCCGCAGCGGGACCCGCAGGGCGTCCAGCACCTTGCGCGACCCGCCCGCGTGGTCCAGGTGCGCGTGGGTGAGCACGTGCTGGGCGACGACGCGACCGCGCACCTGCGAGAGCACCTTGCCGGCCATGAAGCTCATGCCCGCGTCGACGAGGACGTCGCCGAGCAGGTAGGCGTTCACGCTCGACCGCGGCGAGAGGGACAGGTGGTAGACGTCGTCGGCGACCTCGCGCATGCCCGGAGCCTACCGGCGAGTACGACCGCCGACGCGCCCGGATGAAGTAGGAGGTCGCACCTTCTACTCGCGGTAGGGTCGGGGCCATGACCGATCAGCCCGTCCTCGTCGAGCGCCGCGGCGCGGTGCTCGTGATCACGCTCAACCGGCCCGAGCAGCGCAACGCCGTGAACAAGGCGATGTCCGACGGCATCGGCGCGGCGATCCGCGAGCTCGAGGACGACCCGGCGCTCGTGCTCGCCGTCCTCACCGGCGCCGGGAAGGGGTTCTGCGCCGGTATGGACCTCGCGGCGTTCGCGAAGGGCGAGCTCCCGTACGACCCGGAGCGCGGGTTCGCCGGCATGGCGCAGCGGCGGCCGACGAAGCCGCTGATCGCCGCGGTCGAGGGCTTCGCGGTCGCCGGCGGACTCGAGATCGCGCTCTGCGCCGACCTCCTCGTGGCCGCCCGGGACGCGCAGCTCGGGATCCCGGAGACGAAGCGCGCGCTCGTCGCCGCCGGCGGGGCGCTGCGGCGCCTCCCGGAGCGGATCCCGCTCGGGCTGGCGATGGAGATGGCGCTGACCGGCGACCCGATCACCGCGGAGCGCGGCCACCAGGTCGGGCTCGTGAACGTCGTCGCGGAGCCCGGCGGGGCGCTGGACGCCGCGCTCGCGCTCGCCGACCGGATCGCGCAGAACGGCCCGCTCGGCCTCGCGGCGTCCAAGCGGATCCTCCAGGAGCAGGGCGACTGGACCGAGACGGAGTACTGGGAGAAGGGCGGCGCGATCGCCGGTCCGGTGCTGTTCTCCGAGGACGCACGCGAGGGGGCGACGGCCTTCAAGGAGAAGCGCGCACCCGTGTGGTCCGGGAGGTAGCGTCGGGGTCATGGACTTCGCACCCACGGCGCGCGCCTCCGAGTACCAGGAGCGCCTGCAGGCGTTCATGGACGAGCGGGTCTATCCCGCCGAGGCCGTCTACGACGAGCAGATGCGCGCCGCGGGCGACCCGCACCACCAGCCGCAGGTCATCGAGGACCTGAAGACCGCGGCGAAGGACGCGGGCCTCTGGAACCTCTTCCACCCGCACGCCTCCGAGTGGACGCCGGGGCTCACCAACGTCGAGTACGCGCCGTTGGCGGAGATCATGGGCCGCGTCCACTTCGCGCCCGAGGTCTTCAACTGCAACGCGCCGGACACCGGCAACTCGGAGGTCCTTGAGCTCTTCGGGTCCGACGAGCACCGCGAGCGGTGGCTGCGGCCGCTGATGGCCGGCGAGATCCGCTCGGCGTTCGCGATGACCGAGCCCGACGTCGCCTCGTCGGACGCCACGAACATCGAGATGTCGATCGTCCGTGACGGCGACGAGTACGTCCTCGACGGCCGCAAGTGGTGGACGTCGGGGGCCCTGCACAAGCTGTGCCGGGTGCTGATCGTGATGGGTCGCACGTCGCCGGAGGCCGCGCCGCACAAGCAGCAGAGCATGCTCGTCGTGCCGCTCGACACGCCCGGCGTCACGGTCGTGCGGAACCTCCGGGTGTTCGGCTACGAGGACCGCGAGGGCCACGCCGAGGTGCGCTTCGAGGACGCCCGCGTCCCCGTCTCGGCGATCCTGAAGGGCGAGGGGGAGGGCTTCGCGATCGCGCAGGCCCGTCTCGGACCCGGCCGGATCCACCACTGCATGCGGACGATCGGCGCGGCCGAGCGCGCCCTGGACCTGATGTGTCGCCGTGCCCAGCAGCGCGTCACGTTCGGGCAGCCGGTCAGCGAACGCGCGAACGTCCAGGACTGGATCGCCGAGGCCAGGATCGACATCGAGATGATCCGCCTCCTGGCGATGAAGACCGCGTGGCTGATGGACACCGTGGGCAACAAGCACGCGAGGACCGAGATCGCCGCCATCAAGATCGCGGCTCCGCAGATCGCGCAGAAGATCATCGACCGCGCGATCCAGGTCCACGGCGGCGGCGGGGTCTCCGACGACTTCCCGCTCGCGATGATGTGGGCGCACCAGCGGACCCTGCGCCTGGCCGACGGACCCGACGAGGTCCACAAGCGCCAGCTCGCGCGCACCGAGCTCCGCCGGCACCCGGTCGGGGGCGGCGCGTGAGCGGCGGGTCGGCCGACGCCGGGATCCCGGCGTCCGGTGGCGGATCGGCGACCGACGGGGTCGCCGTCCCCGCGCCGTCCGCCGTCGGCAGCGGGCTCTTCTCGGCCGGCGTCCTCGCCGGTCAGGTCGTCCTGGTCAGCGGCGGCGGCAGCGGCCTCGGGCGCGCGGCTGCGCAGGAGCTGGCGTCGCTCGGTGCCCACGTGATCGTGTGCGGGCGCCGTCCGGAGCCGATCGAGGAGACCGCGCAGCTGATCGGCAGTCGCTGCGAGGCCGCGGTCTGCGACATCCGCGAGGAGGACCAGGTCGACGCGCTCGTCGACGACCTCGTCGCCCGGCACGGCCGGATCGACCTGCTGCTGAACAACGCCGGCGGGCAGTTCCTGTCGCCCGCGGAGTCGATCTCGCCCAAGGGCTTCCGCACCGTCATGCGGCTGAACGTCGAGGGCACGTGGCTGATGACCCACGCCGTCGCGACGAAGGCGATGATCCCGGCCGGGGACGACGGGCAGCCGCGGGGCGGGAAGGTCCTGAACGTCACGCTGACCCCGCACGCCGGGTTCCCGGGCATGGCGCACTCCGCCGCCGCGCGGGCCGCGGTCGAGAACCTGACGAAGACGCTGGCGACCGAGTGGGCGCGCTTCGGCATCCGCCTGAACGCGATCGCCGCCGGCAAGTTCGGCACCGACACGTTCCTCACGAAGTACCCCGAGCGGATGGTCGCGACTGCCGCCGCGGACGCCCCGCTCGGGCGCATGGGACAGCCGGAGGAGTTCGCCCAGCTCGTGGCGTTCCTCGCCTCCCCCGCGGGCGACCACTTCACCGGCTCGGTCCTCACCCTCGACGGTGGGCGCGACAACTGGAAGGGGTCGTGGCCCGACGCGCACGAGGCCGACGAGGCCGGGATGCCGCTGCAGGAGGCCCGCCGGGCGCGCTGACGGAGCGGGGGAGACGACCGACCGCGGCTCCGGCCCCGAGCGATCGTGAGAGCACCGTGAGGACCGCGGACACCCGAAGCCGCGTACGGGGTAGGGACGAGGCATGCGCTCCCGCCCCGTCCTCGCCGTCGCCACCGCCTGCGCCGCTCTCGCCGGCGCCGGGCTCTCGGCCGCCCCGGCGTCCGCCGCACGGTCCTGTGCGCCGGTCGAGCATCTCCTCGCGGGGACGAGCGACGAGGGCGACCTGACGAGCATCAAGGCCACGAAGGTCTCGTGCCGGACCGCGCGGTCGGTGGCGCGGGGCGCGTGGCTGAAGGCGTCCGCGTCGACGCCGACCGGTCCGGTGCGGACCCTCACCTACGAGGGCTGGAAGGTCCGCGGCGACCTGCGCGGCGCGAAGGACCGCTACACCGCGACGAAGGGCGGCCGCCGGATCACCTGGCGCGCTTGAGCATCGCGCGCCGGGGTCGAGCCGCCCCGACCGGCGTCAGAGCTGGTCGGTCGACGGGATCCGCTCGACGTCCAGCGCGTGCCCCTGCCGTTCGGCGACGGCGAGGAGCTCCGTCTCGCCCGCCTCGATCCCGCACATGTAGGCGACGCCGAGGGCCTCGCCGACCTGCTGCTGCTGGGCGGCGTCGAGCCCGGCCTTCGCGACGAGCTCCTGGAAGATCGGCGGGATGTCGCGCCCGATCGCCGTTTTGTAGGTCTCGAAGCGCTCCTGGTACGTCGACATGGGAGGAGCCTACGGTTCAGTGCCCGGCGATCCGGTCCGCCAGCGCGGTCACCCGCGACGGGCGGCCGGTGCGGCGCTCGATCTCCTGTCCGAGGCCGAGCAGGCCGTAGACGCCCCGGATCCCGGCGAAGCGCAGCGGCTCGGGCTCCCAACGGGGCGGGCGGCCGCCGAGCGGCAGGACCCAGGGGAGGGCGGCGAGGTCCGAGGAGTGCCGGCCGACGAGGAGGTCGCGCAGGGTGCGGCCGGCGAGGTTCGACGCGGCGACGCCCTCCCCGACGTAGCCTCCCGCCGACGCCAGGCCCGTCGTGTCGTCCGCCGCCACGAACGGGGTCCAGTCGCGCGGGACGCCGAGGACCCCGTGCCACGCGTCGTCGATGCCGACGTCGTCGAGGACCGGGCCGAACAGGCGCAGCAGGCCGTCCCAGAGCGTCGCGACGGTGGACGCCGGGACGTCGCCCTCGCGGTCGGTCCTCGAGCCGAAGCGGTACGGCACGCCGCGGCCGCCGATCGCGATGCGGTCGTCGGGGGTGCGCTGCAGGTAGTGGTAGAGCGGCCCGGCGTCGAGGATCGTCTCCGCGTCGTCCCAGCCGATCGCGGCCCAGCGCTCGGCGTCGAGCGGCTCGGTCACGATCATCGAGCTCGTGATCGGGGCCAGGGTCCGCGCCTCGCCGGGCAGCTCGGGCGTGTAGCCCTCGACGCAGCGGACGACCCAGCGCGCGGAGACGTCGCCGTGCTGCGTGCGGGCGACCGCCGGGACGGTCCCGCGGATCGGCTCGATCGCCGTGACCTCGGTGCCCTCGACGATCGTCGCGCCGGCCCGCTCGACGGCCTCGGCCAGTCCGCGCGCGAGGGCGGCCGGCTGGACGCGGGCGCAGTCCGGGTCGAAGAGCGCGCCGGTCGCACCGGGGATCCGGACGCGGCCGGCGAGCTCGTCGGGGGAGAGGAGGGCGCGGTCGTCGTCCCACGGCCCCGCCGTCCGCGCCGCCTCGGCCTGCGCCCGCAGCCGGTCGAGCTCCACCCCGGAACGCGCGACGGTGAGCGTGCCGCCGACGTGGAAGCCGCAGTCGATCCCTTCTGTCTCGACGACGCGGCCGATCTCGGCGACGGTCGCGCGGATCGCGGCGTCCATCCGGCGGGCGCCGTCGTGGCCGCCGCGGGCGACCCACGTCGCGGCATCGCCGGCGAGTGCGCCCTGGACCCAGCCGCCGTTGCGGCCGGAGGCCCCGAACCCGCAGACCTCGCGCTCGACGACGAGGACCTCGATCTCGGGGTGGGTGCGCCGCAGCTCGTACGCGGTCCAGAGCCCCGTGTAGCCCCCGCCGACGATGCAGACGTCGACGCGGCGGTCACCGTCCAGGCGCGGCCGCGGCGCGGGCATCGTGCCGTCGGGGGACAGCGCGTGGAACCAGTGCGAGACGGGGGAGGTCATCGGAGCCTCGACGCTACCTCCGGGAGGCTCAGCCCTGCGCGCTCTGGTTCCCCGCGCGCAGGTCGTCGCCGCCGGACGCCGGCATGCCCTTCACCCGCGCGGTCGCCTCGGTCAGGACCTCGCCGAGGATGCCGGTCATCTCGTCGAAGATCGCCTGGTCGGCGACGAGCGGGGGCGAGACCTGGATGACCGGCTCGCCGCGGTCGTCCGCGCGGCAGATCAGGCCGGCGTCGAAGAGGCGGTCGGAGAGGAAGTGCTGCAGCAGATCCTTGCCCTCGGCGGCGGAGAAGCCCTGCTTGGAGTCCTTGTCCTTCACGAGCTCCAGCGCGTAGAAGAAGCCGGTGCCGCGGAGGTCGCCGACGATCGGCAGGTCGAGCAGCGGCTCCAGGGTCTTGCGGAACGCGTCCTGCTCGCGGTTCACGTGCCCGACGACGTCGAGGCGCTTCATGATCTCGATGTTCTTCAGCGCGATCGCGGCCTGGACCGGGTGCCCGCCGAACGTGATGCCGTGCTTGAACATCTGCTCGGCGCCGTAGAACGGCTCGGCGACCCTGTCGGAGACGAGCAGCGCACCGATCGACGCGTAGGCGGAGGAGAGGCCCTTCGCGGACGTGATGAGGTCCGGCCTGATGTCGTACTTCAGCGAGCCGAACCAGTCGCCCAGGCGGCCGAAGCCGGTGATGACCTCGTCGGCGCAGAACAGGATCCCGTACTCGTCGCAGAGCGCGCGGACGCCCTGGAAGTAGCCCGTCGGCGGGGTGAACGCGCCGCCGGAGTTCTGCACGGGCTCGAGGATGATCATCGCGATCGTGTCGGGACCCTCGCTGAGGATCCGGTGCTCCATGTCGTCGAGGAGCATCGCGGTGAACTGCTCCTCGGTCTCGCCCTCGGGACGGTGGAAGCGGTCGGTGTTGCGGACGTGGGAGACCTGCGGGACCAGCGGCTCGAACGGGTTGCGGATCGACTCGACGCCGGTGATCGAGAGCGCGCCCATGGTGGTGCCGTGGTAGGCGACGTCGCGGCCGATCGCCTTCCAGCGGCGCTCGCCGTTCAGCGCGTGGTACTGGCGGGCGATCTTCCATGCGGACTCGACGGACTCGGCGCCGCCGGACGTGAAGAAGACGCGCTCGAAGCCGTCGGGGGCCAGCGACGCGACCTCCTCGGCGAGCTCGATCGCCCGCGGGTGCGCGTAGTTCCAGTTCGTGTAGAACGGCAGCTCGCGCATCTGGGCGGCCGCGGCCTCGCCGATCTCCTCGCCGTGCGAATAGCCGATCTGGACCGCGAACAGGCCGGCCAGGCCGTCGAGGTAGCGCTTGCCGTCGACGTCGGTGAGGTGGCAGCCGTCGCCGCCGACGATGACCGGCAGCGGACGCTCCCGGAAGTCCCCCATCTGCGTGAAGTGCAGCCAGAGGTGGTCCTGCGCGGACCGGCGGAGCTCCGCGGCCGAGGCGTGGCTGGATGTCGACGGCGTGCTCATGCAACTGATGTTCGCATCAGTTGAGTCGGATTTCCAGTCGCGCGGACGTCGAGGGTCCGGTCGGCGGGGGTGACGGAGCGTCGCATCGCGGTTCGCGGCGCCTGCCGACCCGGGTCGCGCGTCCGGGCGGGGTGCTCCCCGACGGACGACCAGCGACAGGTCTCACCTCTCACTCGAGGCTACTCGCCAGTATGTGATGCAGGTCACATGATCGGGATTCCCTACCGGTGGTACAACTCTCCCTACGGTCCCGTACCTACGACTCCGTAGGTAGCCGCGGCCACCCCCGTTCCCGACCGGATCGACGAGCACCATGAGTCCACTCCTCGCACAGGCCGCCCCAGCCGGCGGCGCCGGCGCGCCCCTCGACCAGATCGCGATCGTGGCAGCCGCGACGTCGGGCGTCACGCTGCTGATGCTCTGGCTGATCGCCAGCTACCGCCGCGGCGGTGCGAAGCCGCTGCGCGCGCTGTCGCACCTCGCCGAGCGGTACGTCGGCATCCCCGGCTGGGCGGCCGTCCCCGGTCTCGCGACCATCGCGTTCGCGCTGATCATCATCCTCGGCGCCACCTGGGACATCGGCCTGCACATCGACGTCGGCCGCGACGAGGGCCCGCTCGGCACGACCGCGCACTACCCGCTGCTCGTCGGCCTGTTCGGCGTCTTCCAGATGGGCCTGCTCGCCGTCGGCATGGCGCCGAAGAACCCGAAGCGCTCGAGCCCGGTCGCGATCCGCATCAAGGGTCTGTGGCCGCTCCCGGCCGGCGGCGTCCTGCTGCTCGCCGGCGGTGCGTTCGGCTTCGCCGCGTTCCCGCTCGACGACCTCTGGCACCGCACGTTCGGGCAGGACGTGACGCTCTGGGGCCCGACCCACCTGATGATCGTCGCGGGCACGGCCGTCGGCGGCACGGCCGGCGTGCTCCTGCTCGTCGAGGGCGCCCGCAGCGTCGGCCGCGAGCCGGCCAACGGGAAGAACGCGCTCTGGCGTCCGCTCCCCGCGCTCCTCGCCGCGATCTTCCTCTACCTCTGGGCCGCCGCCCTGCACGAGTTCAACTGGGGCGTCCCGCAGTACCGGATGGTCTGGCACCCGCTGCTCCTCGCGCTCGGCGCCGGGCAGGCGCTCGTGCTCGCCCGGGTCTGGGGTGGTCGCGGCGCCGCGCTGCTCGCCCTCGTGATCTGGGCCCCGGTGCAGGTCTTCATGTCGCTGATGATCGGTGGCCCGCTCGAGGTCACCGCGCCGGGGATGCCGCTGTTCGTGGCCGAGGTCGCGATCGTCGAGCTGCTCGCGATCCGCGGGATGTGGCGGAGCCCGGTGCGCTTCGGCGCCGTCGCCGGCGTCCTCATCGGCACCGTCGGCTTCGCGGCCGAGTACGCCTGGACCCACGCGATCATGCCGATCCCGTGGACGCCCGCGCTGCTGCCGGAGGGCGTCCCCGTGGCGATCCTCGCCGGCGTCGGCGGCGGCGTCCTCGGCGCGCTGATGGCCCAGGCGCTGCAGGGCTCGCTCTCCTCGTCGAAGACCGGCCCGGTGCTGAAGCGCCCGCTGGTGATCGCGTCGGCCGCGGGCGTCCTCGTGATCGCCCTGGGCGTCAACGCCTTCACGGCGACGACCCCGAAGGGCGCGACCGCGACGATGGCGCTCACGAACCTGCGCCAGGGCGACGCTCCGGGCACCGGCGGCCGGCAGACGGTCGGGGACCTCCGCGTGCGGTTCGCCGGCGTCAGCACGAAGGATCCGATGTACATCTCGGCGCTCGGCTGGCAGGGCAAGGGCCGCTACCTGAACGACCTGCGGCGGCAGCCCGACGGCTCGTTCGTCTCCACGAGCCCGGTGCCGCTCACCGGCAAGTGGAAGTCGTTCGTCCGCTTGCAGGAGGGCCGCACGATGCTCGCGGCGCCGATCCGCATGGCGCCCGACGCGGCGATCAAGTTCAAGGGCTTCGCCGCCGAGGCGAACGTGACCCGGCCGATGGTCGCCGACCGCTCGCTGATGCAGATCGAGCGCAAGCCGGGCGTCCCGAGCTGGCTCTGGACCGGCGCGACCCTCACGGTCCTGCTGGCGATCCTCGGCATGGCGATCCTCCTGGCCGCCGTCATCGTCCGCGTCGGCGCGATGACCCCGGGCAAGCGCCGCGACCCGAGCGACCGCGCGGCCCCGGCCGGCGACGAGGCGACGGCGGCGTCGCCCCGGGCCCGGGTGGCCGCGGGCGCGGCGGACTGAGTCGCCGGTGGGGCGGGCGGGACGCCCGCCCCACCGGACCGGTCCGGCCCGCGCGCGATACTCGGTGCGTGTCCCCGCAGCGCTGGACGACGACCGATTCGCCGGTCGGGACGATCACGATCACCGGCTCGCCCGACGGCGTGTCCGGGCTCTACATGGAGGACCACCGGCACCGGCCGGCGCTCGACGAGGACGCGGTCCGCGACGACGCGGCGTTCACGCAGGTGCTCGCCGAGCTGCGGGAGTACTTCGCGGGGGAGCGGACGACGTTCGACGTGCCCATCGCCTTCGACCGCGGCACCCCGTTCCAGCGCCGCGTGTGGGCCGCGCTCGTCGAGATCCCCTACGGCGAGACCACGACCTACGGGGCGCTCGCCGTGCGCCTCGGCAACCCCGGCGGATCACGGGCCGTCGGCCTGGCGAACGGGAAGAACCCGGTCTCGATCGTCGTCCCCTGCCACCGGGTCGTCGGGTCGACCGGTGCGCTCACGGGCTACGGCGGAGGCACGGACCGCAAGCGCTTCCTGCTGGACCTGGAGCGCGGCGACACGCTCTTCTGAAAACCTGCCGGCGGGGTCGCCGCCCCACCACGTCGTGCCGCGACCCCGGCCTGCCCCGGCACGCTCCGGGGCCACGCCCGCGCCGTCAGTCCAGCGACACCATCACGTGCTTGATCCGCGTGTACTCCTCGAGCGAGTAGACGGAGAGGTCCTTGCCGTAGCCCGACTCGCCGAAGCCGCCGTGGGGCATCTCGGAGAGGTAGGGCATGTGGTCGTTGACCCAGACGCAGCCGAAGTTCAGCTCGCGGGAGAAGCGCATCGCGGCGCCGACGTCGCGGGTCCAGACCGAGGACGCCAGGCCGTAGACGGTGTCGTTGGCCCACTCCAGCGCCTGGTCGGCGTCCGCGGCGCGCTGGATCGAGATCACGGGGCCGAAGACCTCCTGCTGGACGATCTCGCTGTCCTGAGCGGGTCCGGCGATCAGCGTGGGGGCGACGAAGTACCCGCGCTCGCCGATCGCGGTGCCGCCGGTCAGGACCTCCGCGCCGGCGTCGGAGGCCCGGTCGACGAAGCCGAGGACCTTCTCGCGCTGGCCGGCCGAGATCACGGGACCGAGCTCGACGTCGCCGGGGTCGATCGCCTCGCCCGCGGCCCCCGCCCCGCCGACCCGCACGCCGCCGGGCTCGCCGACGACGAGGCCCTCCAGCGCGGCGACGAGCGCTTCGACCAGCCGGTCGTGGACCCCCGGCGTCGCGATCACGCGGCAGCCGGCGGTGCAGTCCTGGCCGGCGTTGTAGAGCCCGCCGATCTTCAGCCCCTCGACCACCTTGTCGACGTCGGCGTCGTCCAGGACCACGACCGGCGCCTTGCCGCCGAGCTCGAGGTGCGAGATCGCGAGGCGCTCGGCCGCGGCGCCGGCGATCCGCTTGCCGGTGGCGACGGACCCGGTCAGCGAGACGAGCCGCACCCGGCGGTCGTCGACGATGCCGGCGCCGACCGGGGTGCCGTGGCCGGTGATGACGTTCAGGACGCCCGGGGGCAGGAGGTCGTTGGCGATCTCGCCGAGGCGGACGGTCGTCAGCGGCGTCAGCTCCGACGGCTTCAGCACGATCGTGTTGCCGCCCGCCAGGGCCGGGCCGATCTTCCACATCGCCATCGCCAGCGGGTAGTTCCACGGCGTGATCTGCCCGACGACGCCGAGCGGCTCGCGGCGGATCATCGAGGTGTGGTCGGGCGAGTACTCGCCGGTCGCCTGGCCGCTCAGGGTGCGGGCCGCGCCGGCGAAGAACCGCAGGTGGTCCGAGCAGCTCTGGACCTCCTCCAGCGCCGCGCCACGCGGCTTCCCGGCGTCGCGGGACTCCAGGTCGGCGAGCTCCTGCTCGTGGGCGTCCAGGGCGTCGGCGAGGGCGAGGATCGCGGTGGCGCGGTCCTTCGGCGTCGTCCGGCCCCAGGCGCGCGCGGCGCCCGCGGCGGCGTCCACCGCACGGGTCACGTCGGCGGGCCCGCCGAGCGGCGACCGGGCGATGACCTCCTCCGTCGCCGGGTCGAGGACGTCCTCGAACTCCCCGGTGAGGGCATCGACGACCTCGCCGCCGACGACGTTCGAGAGGGTCCTGACCTCGGTGGTGCTCATGCTCCGCCGGCCTCAGTCCGTCGAGGCCATCACGTGCTTGACGTACTGGTAGTCCTCGAGGGAATACTTCGACAGGTCCTTGCCGTGGCCCGAGTCCTTGACGCCGCCGTGAGGCATCTCGTTGGCCAGCAGGCCGTGGGTGTTGATCCAGACGCAGCCGAACCTCAGGGCGGCCGACGCGCGGAGGGCGCGGCCGATGTCGCGGGTCCAGACGGACGACGAGAGGCCGTAGGCGGTGCCGTTGGCCCAGGCGATCGCCTCGGCCTCGTCGGAGAAGCGCTGCACCGTGACGGCGGGGCCGAAGATCTCGCGCTGGACGACCTCGTCGTCCTGCCGGACACCCGCGATGACCGTCGGCTCGACGAAGAAGCCCGCGCGGTCCGCCCGCTTCCCGCCGGTGACGACCTCCGCGTGCGACGGCAGCCGGTCGAAGAAGCCGGTGACGCGCTCGAGTTGGTTGGGGTTGTTCACCGGGCCGAGGGTCGTGGCCTCGTCGGTCATGTCGCCGATCACGAGCTCCTGCGCCGCGCCGGAGAGACCCGACACCAGGTCGTCGTAGATCCCCGGGGCGGCGATCACGCGGGTCGAGGCCGTGCAGTCCTGACCGGCGTTGTAGTAGCCGAACCCGGCGATGCCCTCGATCGCAGCCTCCAGGTCGACGTCGTCGTAGACGATGACGGGCGCCTTGCCGCCGAGCTCGAGGTGCGTGCGCTTGAGGTGCTTGCCGGCGTGCTCCGCGATCCAGCGACCCGTCTCGACCGAGCCGGTGATCGACACGAGGGCGATGTCCGGGTGCTCGACGATCGCCTTGCCGGCGTCGTTGCCGCCGACGACGACGTTCAGCACCCCCGGGGGCAGGATGTCGGCGACGAGCTCGGCCAGGCGGACGGTCGACGCCGGCGTCGACGGGGCCGGCTTCAGCACCGTCGTGCAGCCCGCGGCGAGCGCCGGGCCGAGCTTCCACGACGCCATCATCAGCGGGTAGTTCCACGGGGCGATCTGGCCGACGACGCCGATCGGCTCGCGGCGGATCCACGAGACGGTGTCCTCGACGTAGGTCGCGGACGCGGCGCCCTCGAGGTTGCGGGCGGCGCCCGCGAAGTACCGGAAGCAGTCGGCGATCGGCGGGATCTCGTCCTCGAGCACGGCGCCCAGCGGCTTGCCGGCGTCGCGGGACTCGAGCGACGCGAGCTCCTCGGCGTGCGCCTCGACGACGTCCGCGATCTTCAGCAGCGCGAGCGAGCGCTCCTGCGGCGTGGCCGTCGACCAGGCCGGGAACGCCCGGGTCGCGGCGGCCACCGCGCGGTCGACGTCCTCCTTGCCGGCGTCGGCGGCGACGCCGATCTCCTCGCCCGTCGCCGGGTCGACGATCGGCATGGTGCGGCCGTCGGCGGCGTCGACGAGCTCGCCGTCGATGAAGGACCTGACGTTCAGCTGCTCGGTGGCGCTCATGGATGCTCCTCGGTGGTGCGGGGGCGGGTGATCGGGCGGCGTCGGTGACGGGGACGACCCGTCACGGGCTCCGGCGGGGACGTCTGGATCCGACCCTAGTCGGTGCGCCGCGCCGCTCGGCGGGCGTGCGCGTGGGCGACCGGACCTCGGTGCGGACCATCCGCGGCCGTCCGCACGCGCGACGCCCGGCCGTCCGCATCGGGGTCCGGCGGAAGATCACGCGGCGATGCCGTCGCGGGCGGGCACGGGGGCGGGGGCCTCAGGCCGCCATGCGCCCGTGGTCGACGACGGTGCGGCTGGCGTCGAGCGCCTCGCGGACGGCCGGGACGAGGATCTCCCCGCCCGCGACGTTGACGCCGGCGCGCAGGCCGGGGTCGGCGCTCAGCGCGCCCTGGACGCCCTCGTCGGCGAGCGCCCGGACGTACGGGAGCGTCGCGTTGGTGAGGGCGCGGGTGGAGGTGTTCGGCACGCCGCCGGGCATGTTCGCGACGCAGTAGTGGAGGACGTCGTCGACGACGTAGGTCGGGTCGCCGTGGGTCGTCGGCGTCGAGGTCTCGGCGCAGCCGCCCTGGTCGATCGCGACGTCGACGATGACCGCCCGCTTGCGCATGTCGGAGAGCATGTCGCGGGTGATGAGCTTCGGCGCGGCGGCGCCGGCGACGAGGACGGCGCCGATCACGACGTCGGCGTGCGAGACCTCCTCGCGGAGCGTCAGCGGGTCGCTCATGAGCACGCGGGCGCGGCCGTCGAAGAGCAGCTCGAGCTCGGTCAGCCGGGCGATCGAGCGCTCGAGGATCGTGACCTCCGCGCCCATCCCGACCGCGACCCGCGCGGCGTTCGTGCCCACGACGCCGCCGCCGATGACGACGATGCGCGCCGGCGCGACGCCGGGGACGCCGCCGATCAGCACGCCGCGGCCGCCGAACGGGTCCTGCAGGAAGTACGCGCCGGCCTGCGCGGCGAGGCGGCCCGCGACCTCGGACATCGGGGCCAGCAGCGGCAGGCCGGGGCGGGCGGGATCGTGTCCTCCGGTCACGGTCTCGTACGCGATCGCGGTCGTGCCCGAGGCGACCAGCGCGTCGGTCAGCGCCGGCGCGGCGGCGAGGTGCAGGTAGGTGAAGAGCGTCGCGTCGGGGTTCAGGCGCCCGTACTCGGGGGCGATCGGCTCCTTGACCTTCAGGAGCAGCTCGGACTCCGCCCAGACCTGGTCGACGTCGACGACGATGCTCGCGCCCGCGCCGACGTACATCTGGTCGGAGAACCCGGAGCCGATGCCGGCCCCGGCCTGGACGAGCACCTCGTGCCCGGCCTCCGCCAGCTCGTGCGCGCCGGCGGGCGTCAGGGCGACGCGCTTCTCGGCGGGCTTGATCTCGGTGACGACGCCGACGCGCATCAGGACTCCAGGTGGGTGGTGGGGGAGCGGTGCATGTGCTCGCCCGCGGCGGTCAGGACGACGCGCAGCGCGGCGACGATCTCGTCGAGCAGCGCGGCGTCGGCGATCAGCGGCGGCGCGATCTGGACGACGCTGTCGCCCCGGTCGTCGGCCCGCGCGACGATGCCGGCCTCGCGCAGCGCGGCGGGCAGGAAGCCGCGCAGCAGGTCGTCGCGCTCGGCCTGGTCGAAGCGGGTGTCCGCGTCGTCCTTGACGAGCTCGACGGCCCAGAAGAAGCCGCGGCCGCGGACGTCGCCGACGATCGGCAGGTCCAGCAGCGAGCGCATCCCGGCGGCGAGGTGCGGCTCCAGGGCGCGGACGTTCTCGAGCACGCCGTCGCGCTCGAAGATCTCGATGTTCTTCAGGGCGACCGCCGCCATGACGGGATGGCCGCCGAAGGTGACGCCGTGGCGCAGGACGGTGCCGGGGTCGAACAGCCCCTCGGCGACCTTCGACCCGACGAGGACCGCGCCGCCGGGGACGTACGCGGACGTGATGCCCTTCGCGACGGTGAGCATGTCGGGGACGACGTCCTCGTGCTCGATGCCGAACCAGTTGCCCATCCGGCCGAAGCCACAGATGACGGCGTCGGCCACGAGCAGGATCCCGTGCTCGTCGCAGATCTCGCGCAGGCCCTTCCAGTAGCCCGCCGGCGGCACGAGGCAGCCGCCGGCGTTCTGGACGGGCTCCGCGATCACGACGGCGACCTCGTCCGCGCCGGCGGCGGCGATCGCGTGCCGGACCTCGTCGAGCAGGCGGGCGCAGAAGGCGGCCTCGTCCTGCCCGTCGGGCGCACGGAACGCGTTGGTGTTCGAGACGTGGGAGACGTCGATCGGCGGCGTGCCGAAGCCGTCCTTGTACCCCGGGACCCCGGTGAACGAGAGGGCCCCCAGGGTGACCCCGTGGTACGCGTTCCTCCGAGCGATCGCCTTCGTCCGCTGCGGCTGGCCGATCGCGCGGAAGTACTCGCGGGCCATCTTCCACATCGACTCGACGGCCTCCGAGCCGCCGTTGACGAAGAACACGTGGTCGAGGTCGCCGGGGGCGCGCTCGGCGAGCGCCTCGGCCAGGCGGATCGACGCCGGGTGCGCCGTGCTCCAGTTCGTGTTGAACGGGAGCGCCGCCAGCTGCTGCCCGATCGCGGCGGTGAACTCCTCGCCGTAGCTGTAGCCGATCTGCGAGCAGTAGAGGCTCGACAGCGCGTCGATGTGCCGCTTTCCGGTCGTGTCGAAGACGTACGGGCCCTCGCCGCGCTCGAGCACCAGCAGGTCGTCGGTGCCGCCGTCCCGCTCCGCGCTCGTCCCGTACGCGCCCGCCTGCTTCGTGAAGTGCAGGAGCAGGTGCTCGCGGGCCGCGCGCTGCAGCTCGGCGTGGCTCGTCGCCTGGGGTGTGGTGCTCGGGGTCGCCATGCGGCGAGGCTCCTCTCGGCGGGTGCGCGGATCGACTGTCCCCAGCCTGACCCCGGGCGTCCCCCGGGTCATGGAGCAGCACGTCGAGACTCGCCCGGAGCGGCACGACGCTCTGTCGCGCGGGCCCGGGCCCTTCCGGGTGCACCGGCCCCGTCGCGCTGCGGGGCGATCGCCGTCGGGCCGCTCGGGGCGGCCCCGGCTCCTCGCGCTACCGGCGGGCGGGTGGTCCGCCGGCGGGCGCGCCGGTCGACCGGCCGAGCACCTCGGTGTCCAGGATCTGCGCCGTCAGGCCGCGGAGCGTGCCGTCCGGGCCGGGCACCGCGGACATCCGGACGTGCACCGGGACGGCGGTCCCGTCGGCGTGCACGAGCCGCTTCTGCAGGGCGTACCGCGTGCGCTCGCCGTCGAGGAGCGCCCGGAGCAGCGGCGCCTCGACGGCGCGATCGGCGCGGTGGGTGACCTCCCGCAGGTCCCGTCCGACGAGGGAGCTCTCCTCGCGGCCGAGGAGCTCGCGCAGCGCGCCGTTCACGCGGAGCCACCGGCCGTCGGCCGACAGCAGCGCCTGGCAGATCGGGGAGTGGTCGAAGGTCAGCGCGAAGACCTCCTCGAGCTCGGAGAGCAGGAGCTGGTCGCGCCTCCGGGCGGTGACGTCACGGGTGACGACCATCCCGCCGACGACGACCGTGCCGTCGAGCACGGGGCTGCAGGTGTACTCGTAGAGCGTCTCACCGTCCAGGCCCTCGAACTCGAGGACGGTGGTGCCGCCCGCGATCGCCGCGCGGAAGGCCCCGGCGAAGCGCTCCCAGTCGCGGCCCGTGAGGGCCTCGGCGGCGTGACGGCCGACCATCTGCTCGGCGGTGTAGCCGTGGCGCTCGTGCGCGGTGCCCGTCGCCGCACGGAACCGGAGGTCGGCGTCGAAGACGAGGACCGACACGTCGGTCATCGACTGGAGCGCCCCGATCATCACGTCGACGCCGGGCGCGTCGCCCGACGGCGTGCGGGCCGGCGGGACGGGGGCCGGGCGCGCGGGGCGCCGGATCTCGGCGATCGGTCCCGGCATCGACCGCGGCCGGGCGATGTCGGAGAGGCGCGGGGGCATGCCGGGCGCCCGGTGCGCGGGAGGGGGCGGTGCGTCGCCGGGCGGTGCCGGCGCCGGGCCCCCGGTGGTGCCGCGTGCGTCCGGCACCGGCAGGCCCGCGGGGTCGGGGACGTCCGGCATCGGTCGCTCGTCGACGGTCTCGGCGTCGCCGTCGACCGTCTCGTCCGCGGCCCCGGGCTCGGTGAGCGCGACGGCACGGGGTGCCGCGGCCGAGAGCTCCACCCGGAAGACGCCCTGCTCGAGCGTGCACGACACGAGATCGCGGTGGAGGATCCGCCGGAGCTCCGACGCCAGCGCGATCGGGCGGGCGACGTGGACCACCAGCTCGAGCTCCGTGCCGTCGAACGCGGTCTCCGTCGCGCCCGCGACGCCCCGGATGCGACGGATCGCGGCGCCGAGCGCGTCGGCGTGCCGCGGGCCCTGCACCGGGTGGAGGCGGACGACGACGTCGCCGCGCGAGAGGCTGGCCGACCCGAGGTCGGGCAGCCCGGCGAGGCGCGGCGGGGCGGTGCGGCCGCGGTCGTCGGACGCGCCGCTCACGACGTCGTCCCAGCGTCGATGCCCGTTGCCCCCACCACTGCTCCACCGATGCTACGGCAGAGCCTGCGGGATGTCGCGGACGGGCTCAGGAGGCCTCCCCGAACGGTGGGACCGGCCCCTCCCGCCACTCGTGGTCGAGGCTCTCGTAGAGCGACCCGACCGCGATCGCGATCGCCAGGTCGACCATCGCCGGGACCCGCTGGTCGGTGACGAAGCGGTCGGGGATCTTCTGGTCCTTCGCGTGCCCGAAGACGACGACCCCGTCGCTGCGGATCGTCAGGACCCAGCCGGAGCCGTGATGGACCTGCACCGCGCCCGACCCGTCCGTGACCTCGCGCAGCAGCGGGCCGATCGCCTCCAGCGGCGGATCGTCGGTCCGTTCACCGTCCCGGTGCACGAGGGTGAAGGCGGGCATCGGGGCCATCCTGCCACGGGCGGCGCCCGGGGCGGGGGCGATTTCGTGCGACCCAGCGACCGGGGTGCGGACGGGCGGGGACCGCGTCCGTGCGCGGTCGCCGGGACGCGCCCGGCGGGTGGCGTGCCGCCGCTATCGCCCCGTCGCGTCGGTCCGGTCCACGTGCGGCAGCGCGCGCAGCGCCAGGTGCAGCGTCAGCGTCTGCTCGGGATCGGCGAGGTCGACGTCGAGGAGCTCCTCGATCCGCGCCAGGCGGTTGTAGAGCGCCTGGCGGTTGAGGTGCAGCGCGCGGGCGGCCTCGGCCTTGCGCCACCCGCCCGCGCAGAGGGCCTCGAGGGTCGGCAGCAGCTGATGCTTGCGACGCCGGTCGTGCTCGAGCACCGGGCCGAGCCGGCGTTCGACGAACGCCCGCAGCTCGCGGTCGTCCCGCCAGTGCCAGAGCAGCCGCTGCAGCTCGAGCGCCCGGACGTCGTGCCACGGAGCGGGCGGCAGGGCGACGGAGCTCGCGGCGGTCTCGGCCGCCAGGCGCAGTGCCGGGCCCGCGTCGCGCCACGGCGTGGCGTCGCCGACGGCCACGCGGGTCTCCCCGGCCCCCAGGCGGCGATCGACCGCGGTGCGCAGCGCGCGGGCCGCGACGTCGGCGACGCCGGCCCGGCCGGCGGGGTCGCGCAGGCCGATCAGCGCGAGCAGCTCGCCGGGGCGTTCCCGCTGGCCCGCGAGGACCGCCAGACCGTGGGATTCCAGCTCGGCCGTCAGGTCGCGCAGGACGAGGCTCCACGACGCGCCGCCGGACGGTGCGGCGGTCTCGGCGGCGAGCGGCAGCAGCTGACCGCTGGAGGTCTTGAAGCCGATCGACCCGGCCTGTCGCTCGGCGTGCGCGGCGGTCGTCCGCCCCTCGGCGAGGTCGACGAGGAAGTTGCCGCGCTCGCGGGCGATCAGCTCCTCCTCCTGCCGGGCGCGGAGGAGGGCGAGCGCGACGATGCCCGCCGCGCGCTGGAGCGCCACCCCGGCGATCTCGTCGAGCGGACCGGTGACGGGGAGCACGAGCAACCGGCCGGCGGCGCCGTGGCCGCTGAGCGGGACCGGCTCGGCCAGGCCGGCGCGCCACGGGGCACGACCCGACGGGCGGCTCGAGGCCTTCCACGCGTCGAGCGCGTCGATCCCCTCGACCGTCGCGCCGGCGTGGAACAGGAGCCGTCCGTCGCCGTCCTCGAGGAAGACCGGGTTGCCGATGATCTCCGCCGTCGCCCGGAGGACCTCGGGGATGCCCTGCCCTTCGAGCAGGAGCTGCGTCAGGCGCTGCTGGACGTCGTCGCCGCGCCGCAGGAGCGCGTACTGCGCGTTGACGATCTCGGTGTGGATCGCCTCGGTCACCGTGATGAACGGGACCTCGCGGGTCAGGGCGACGAGCACGAGGTCGTGCTGACGGGCGGCCTGGACGAGCGGCCCGGGGAGCTCCTGGAACGTCGGCCCGAGCTCGATGACGAGCGCGGCGAGCCCGAGCTCGGCGAGGCCCGCGACGAACCGCCGCTGGTCGACCGCCTTGCGCCCGATGCCCATGCCGGTCGTGAGCAGCAGTTCGCCACCCCGCAGCTGCGAGGCCATGTACGAGACCTCGCCGGCGTGGACCCAGCGCACCCGGCGGTCGAGGTGGTCGGCCCCCGCGACGACGTCCGGCAGCCCGCGGCGGAGCACCGGGAGCGCCAGCGCGTCGGCGACGGTGATCCGCGGCATCGGCGCGGCGAGCGGCGTGAACGCCTCCGAGGGGACGGTGCCCTGGGCCGCGGGGGGCCGGGAGGAGACGGGGGGATCCACGAGCGGCACCACCCGATCATGGCCCTTCCGTGGGCGTCCGGCAACGTCGGATCGTCCAACCGTTGATCCCGGAGGCTGGACAGCCTGTCGGGTCGGGCCAGGTCCGATGGTGGAGACCGGGGCCCACCGCACGGCTCGCGGCGGCGGCCCTCCCGGCGCTCAGCCGCTGGTGCTCTTCGCCGGCTTCGCGACCTCGAGCGTCTGCTCGCGGACGACCTTCCCGTCGAGCAGGATCGTCGCGCGGAACCGCTTACCGATCGCGAACCGCTTCAGGCCCTGGCCCTTCAGGAGGAACGGCACCTTCGTGCTGATCGGCCGCTTCACCGCGTACTTCATGCCGCCGCCGGAGTAGTCGGCGACGCCGCCGACGCCGAGCGCGGTGATCCTGACGGAGACGGCGTGCGTCCCGGGCGGCGGGTTGACCGCGACCTCGAGGGTGAGCTCGTCGCTCGTGCGGCGCTCGGCCGAGGTGACGGTCGCGACCTGCGCCGGTGTCGGGGGCTTCGGGGTCGTCGAGACGCCGGGGACCATCCCGCCGTCGAAGGCGACGGGGCCCTTCACGACGAGGTCGTTCGCGAGGACGGTCGTGTAGCCCTTCGCGATCAGCTCGACGTCGAACGGCCCGCCGCTGTCCAGCGGGAGGGTGAACCGGCCGCCGGGGGCGGGGGTCGAGCTCGCGAGCGTGCCGTCCTGGTAGCGCGCCTTCACGACCGCGCCGGGGATCGCGGCGGCGATCCGCGCGTCGTCCGGTCGTGCGCCGGCGGCGACGGCCGCCGCGACCTTCGTGCTGTCGAACACGCGACCCGTCAGGCGCTCGCTGAGCGCCTCCGCGACGAACTCCTGGTGGGCGGAGACGTCGTTGAAGCGCGTGCGGCCCTTGCAGCCCGCGGACCCGCCGGACGTGATCCCGATGAGCTTGTTCGTGGACGGCTGGAGCACCGGGCCACCGGAGTCGCCGCGGCAGGTCGCGGCGTTCAGCTTCAGCGCTCCGTACTCCGAGCAGAAGACGTCGGCATCGGTGCCCTTCGGGCAGGTGGTGATGCCGATCTTCGCCTCGTGCAGCACGCCGTTGCCGGCGGTCGGGTCCGGGGTCCCGTCGGCGTTCTCGGACGTGCGGCCGAAGCCGCGGATCCGCTGCGTCGTCCCGGCCTTCGGGCGCGCGAACGCGACCCCGACGGTGGGCTGCGTCGAGCCACGGCCGAGCTCGAGGTACGCGATGTCGCTCGGCTTCGTGGTCTTCGATCCCTTCTCGAAGTCGCGGCTGTCCTGCATGCGGGTCGCGATGAAGTCGCCCGCCGCGGGCGGCGGGCTGACCGAGCGGTCGAGCACCCCAGCGAGCACCCGCACCCGCTTCGGGTCCCCGTCGATGCAGTGCGCCGCGGTGAGGACGACGTTCGCCCGGACGAGCGTCCCGGTGCAGAACGAGACCTTCGTGCCCGTCTCGATCTGGAGGGCGACGGTGGAGCCCGCGGCCGTCGCAGCGGTGCCGTCGACGATCGCGCCAGCGGTGGCCGCCGTTCCCAGCGGGGCGAGGACGGCGAGGGGGAGGGCGAGGGCCCACGGGCCTGGTCGGCGCATGCCGGGACCCTAGACGCAAGGGTGTGCGGCGTCGACGCCGCGGGACCAGGTCGGGACGGGCCCGCCCGGACACGCCGTCGCGCGCTCCCACGCCCCTGCGACGCCCTGTCGCAGGCTGCGCCGGCCCGCGGCGGCCGCCGACTACGGTGGACCGCGTGATCCCGTGGCCGAGCACCCCGCCGACCGACGCCGACCGCGCGGCCTACGCGGACGCGACGGTCCGCCCGTTCTGGCTGGACGAGGAGGTCGGCGGGGTGGAGCGGCCGGTCGCCGCGCCGGCGCTCGTCGGGGACGCGACCGCCGACCTCTGCATCGTCGGCGGCGGCTTCACGGGGCTGTGGGCGGCGCTGCACGCCAAGCGCGACGACCCGGCGCGCGACGTCGTCCTGCTGGAGGGCGAGACCTGCGGCTTCGGGGGCAGCGGCCGCAACGGCGGGTTCTGCGTCGCGTCCCTGACCCACGGGCTCCACAACGGTGCGGCGCGGTTCGCGGACGAGCTCGCGACGCTCGAGCGCCTCGGACTCCAGAACCACGCCGACCTCTGCGCGGACCTCGACACGTACGGCATCGAGTGCGAGCTCGAGCACACCGGCGAGCTCGACGTCGTCCTCGACCCGACCCGCGCGGACTGGCCGGCGGAGGATGCGGCGCTCCTGCGCGAGCACGGCCACGACGTCGAGGTGCTCGACCGCGACGCCGCCCGGGAACACCTGCGCTCGGAGGTCGTCCACGGCGCGCTCTGGGACCGCACCGGTGCGTCGCTCGTCCATCCCGGGAAGCTCGCGCTGGGCCTGCGGCGCGCCGTCCTCGACGCCGGCGTCCGGCTCCACGAGCACACGACCGTGGCCGACCTGGTCGAGCGCCCCGACGGCATCGACGTCGTCTGCCCGCAGGGCCGCGTCCGCGCCGCGAAGGTCGTCCTCGGCACCAACGCGTTCCGGCCCCTGGTGCGCGAGATCCGACGCTACGTCGTCCCGGTCTACGACTACGTCCTGATGACGGAGCCGCTGACGCCGGAGCAGCGCGCGTCGGTCGGCTGGGCCGGCCGCCAGGGGATGGGCGACGACCAGAACCGCTTCCACTACTTCCGGTTGACACATGACGAGCGGATCCTGTGGGGCGGCTACGACGCGGTCTACCGCTTCGGCGGCCCGGTCGGCCCGGAGTGGGACGACCACGACCGCACGTTCGCGCGGCTCTCGCAGCAGTTCTTCGTCGCGTTCCCGCAGCTCCGCGGCGTGCGGTTCTCGCACCGCTGGGGCGGCGCGATCGACACGTGCTCGCGCTTCTCGGTCTTCTTCGGGACGACCCACGGCGGCCGTCTCGCCTACGCCGCCGGCTACACGGGGCTCGGCGTCGCGGCCACCCGCTTCGGCGCCCGCGTCGCGCTCGACCTCGTCGACGGCCGCGAGACCGAGGCCACCCGCCTGCGCTACGTCCGCGAGAAGCCGACGCCGTTCCCGCCCGAGCCGCTGCGCTCGATCGGCATCGCCATCACCCAGAACCGGATGGCCGCCGAGGACCGCACGGGGAGGCGCGGCGTCTGGCTGCGGACGCTCGACCGCCTGGGGCTCGGCTTCGACAGCTGACCCGGCCCGAGCGACACCCGTCTCCGTCGCAGGCGCCACGTCCGCCGGGACGCACGATCCGCCTCCGACGACCTCCGACACCACGACCGCATGCCCGACCTCGACCTCGTCCTCCTGAACGCACGCGTCCGCACCCTCGACCCGGAGCGGCCGTCCGCGACGGCGATCGGGATCGCCGGTGGCCGGATCGCCGTCGTCGGCGACGCCGCGGACGTCCGCCCGCACGCCGGCCCGGGAACCGAGACGATCGACCTCGCCGGTGCCGCGGTCGTCCCCGGTCTGATCGACGCGCACACGCACCCGTTCAAGGGCGCGATCGACGCGCGCGGCGCGGACCTCACCGGCGCCCGCGACCTCGACGAGGTCCGCCGCCGACTCGCCGCGGAGCGCGCACGGACCGCCGACGGCGACTGGGTCCTCGGCTTCGGGCTCGGCTACGACGTCTTCGCCGCGACCGGCGCGCACGGACACCTGATCGAGGACGCCGTGGGCGGGGCCCCGGCCTTCCTGCTCCTCATGGACCTCCACACCGCGCTCGTCTCGCCCCGCGCGCTTAAGCTCGCCGGCGTCACCGGGCCGCGGGCGTTCGACGAGCAATCGGAGGTCGTCTGCGCGGACGGGGTCCCGACCGGCGAGCTGCGCGAGTGGGCGGCGATGGACCTCGTCCGCGACCAGATCCCGGAGCTCACCGGCGAGCAGCGCCATGCGCTCTACGTCGCCCAGCTCCGGCGGTTCGCGGCGCTCGGGATCACCGGCACCCACGCGATGGACGGCTCGCTCGCCACCCACGACACGCTCCGGCGGCTCGAGGCGGACGGCGACCTCCCGATCCGCGTCGTCGCGCCGTTCTGGATCACGCCCGACACCCCGCGCGACGAGTGGTCCGTCCTCGCGGAGCACCGGGACGCCCACGGCCGGCGCTGGCGCGGCGGCGTGGCGAAGTTCTTCGTCGACGGCGTCATCGACTCCGGCACCGGCTGGCTCGTCGACCCCGACACCGAGGGCGACGGCACCCTGCCGTTCTGGCCCGACCCGGCGCGCTACCGCGAGGCGGTCGCCTTCTTCGCGTCCCGCGGCTTCCAGTGCGCGACGCACGCCTGCGGTGACCGCGCGGTCCGCGAGGCGCTCGACGCCTACCGGGCGACGGGCGAGGCCGGCGTGCCGCTCCACGAGGCCGGCGTGCCGCTCCACCCCGCGCTCACGGCCGGCGCGCCGTCCGGCGTCGCGTCGCGGTCCGGGGCCGGCGCCGACCCGGCCGCCCGGCGCATCCCCCACCGCGTCGAGCACATCGAGACGATCCAGCCGGAGGACCTGCCGCGGTTCGCCGCCGAAGGCGTCACCGCGTCGATGCAGACGCAGCACATGATGGACCTCGCCCCCGACCGGTCCGACAACTGGTCCCGCCGGCTCGGGCCGGACCGCTGCGACCGCGCGTTCCGCACCCGCGAGCTCTGGGGGACCGGCGCGCTCGTCGCGCTCGGCTCCGACTGGCCGGTCGTCGGGCTCGATCCGCGCGAGGGCATGGCGAGCGCGCGCCTGCGCCGCAACCCCTCGGACCCCGCGCAGGCGCCGTACGACGACCAGGCGCTCGACGGCCTGCAGGCGCTCGTCGGCTACACGCGGAACGCGGCGGCCGCGGTGGGCGAGGACGACCGCCGCGGCACGATCCGCGCCGGCTTCGACGCCGACCTGACGGTCTTCGCGGTCGACCCGGTGACGACGGCGGCGGAGGACCTGCTCGCACTGCCGGTCCTCCTGACGGTGGTCGACGGCGAGATCGTGCACCGCGCGGTCTGAGCCCCCGACGGACCGCCGGGACATCTACGCCGCCCACGCGACGATCTGTCGCCCCGCCCCCGGAAGGCTCCGACGCCCTGCACGTCGCACCGATGGAGCGTCCCGCGAGAGCCTGCCGACAACGTCCAGACGGGCGGCCCGAGGTTCATCCGCGTGGCCAGCGATGGCACACCGACCCTCGGACATGCTCTTCCGGACCCGCTCCATCGACCGGCCCCGCGCCGAGGAGGTCCCATGACGACGGTCCCCGAGAGCACCGAGACGCCGGCGGCGGTGCGCCCCGAGGTGGAGGAGCGCGACATCTGCCTCGAGCACGTCCACAAGCGCTACGGCGACCAGGTCGTGATCGGGGACCTCTCGCTCGTGATCGAGCAGGGCCGGTTCTACGCGCTGCTCGGACCGTCCGGCTGCGGCAAGACGACGACCCTCCGGATGATCGGCGGCTTCGAGCTCCCGACGAGCGGCACCGTCTCGCTCGCGGGCCACGACGTGACGCAGCTGCCGCCGCACAAGCGGGAGGTCAACACCGTCTTCCAGTCCTACGCGCTGTTCCCGCACCTCACGGTCGAGAAGAACGTCGCCTTCGGCCTCGAGCGCAAGAAGGTCGACAAGCACGAGACGAAGCGCCGCGTCGCCGAGATGCTCGAGACCGTCCAGCTCTCGCACCTCGCCAAGCGCAAGCCGGGGCAGCTCTCCGGCGGCCAGGCCCAGCGCGTCGCGCTCGCCCGCGCGCTCGTCAACAAGCCCCGCGCGCTGCTGCTCGACGAGCCGCTCGGCGCGCTGGACCTCCGCCTGCGCCGCCAGCTGCAGGACCAGCTCAAGCAGATCCAGCAGGACATCGGCATCACGTTCGTGCACGTCACGCACGACCAGGAGGAGGCCATGTCGATGGCCGACACGATCGCCGTCATGAACGGCGGGGCGATCGAGCAGGCCGGGTCCGCGGAGGACCTCTACGAGCGCCCCGAGACGTCGTTCGTCGCGAACTTCCTCGGCACCTCGAACCTCATCGACGTCACCCCGGAGTCCACACCGGTCGACCAGGAGTTCAGCCGCGGCACGACCGTCGACCGCGAGCCCGTCCGCTACCTGACCCACCGGGCGGACGGCTACTCCGGCCCGATCCGCGTCGGCGTCCGGCCCGAGAAGGTGCGGCTGTACGCCACCGACCAGTCGCCCCCCGACGGCGACAACGTCCTGCACGGCAAGGTCGTCCAGTCGACGTTCCTGGGCGTCACGCTCCAGTACCTCGTGCGCACGCCCGGCGGCCTCGAGCTCAACGTGATCGAGCCGAACCTCGTCGGCAACTCCGCCGGCACGTTCGGCGCCGGTCAGGACGTCCGCGTCGCCTGGGACGCCCGCCAGACCTTCGTGGTGGAGGGCGAGGCCACCGGTGCGTGAGGACGACGCCCGCGCGCAGAGCGCCCTGGAGCAGGCCCTGGACCGGCAGGTCCTCACCGGGCGCACGTCGCGCCGGCGCTTCGTCGGCCGCAGCGCCGGAGCGGCGCTCATGGCCACCGGCCTGGCGTCCGTGCTGTCCGCCTGCGGGATCGACGGCACCGCCCAGGAGAACGTCGCCGAGCTGCAGAAGGAGGCCGCGAGCGTCCGCCACCCGAAGGTGCCGATCGGGAACTGGACGTTCTCCAACTGGCCGCTCTACATGGACAAGTCGGTCCTGAAGAGCTTCGACCGGAAGTACGGCGGCAAGGTCAAGTACGTCGAGGACATCAACGACAACAACGACTTCTTCGGCAAGGTCCGCCAGCAGCTCACGCAGGACCAGCCGATCGGCCGCGACATCGTCGTCCTCACCGACCCGATGGCCGCCCGCTGGGTCCGCTCCGGCTTCGTCACCCCGTACGACTTCCGCAACGTCCCGAACCGGAAGAACCTCGTCGAGAACCTGAAGACGATCTCGTACGACCCCAAGCGCCAGTTCACGCTGCCGTTCCAGACGGGCGCGATCGGCATCGGCTACGACATCCGCGCCACCGGCCGCGAGCTGAAGAGCATCAAGGAGTTCTTCAACCCGCAGTTCAAGGGCAAGTGCACGATGCTCGCGGAGCCCTACGACTCCGCGTCGACCGTCCTGATCATGCAGGGCAAGGACCCGGCGAAGGCGTCGATCGACGACATGCTCGGCGCCGTCGCGTTCATCGAGAAGGCCGCCGGCAAGGGCCAGTTCCGGCGCTTCACCGGCAACGACTACACCACCGACCTCACGAAGGGGAACGTCGAGCTCGTGCTCGCCTACTCCGGCGACATGGTCCAGCTGCAGGCCGACAACCCGAACCTGCGCTTCGCCTACCCCGAGGAGGGCGCGGTGACCTTCACCGACAACCTCATGCTGCCGGCCAACGTCGCGCACCCGTACGCCGCGGAGACGATGTTCAACTACCTCTACGAGCCGGACATGGCCGCGAAGCTCTGCGCCTACATCAACTACATCAGCCCGGTCGACGGCATCCGGCCGATCCTCGAGAAGACCGACCCGGACATCGCGAAGAACGAGCTGATCTTCCCGACGGACGAGATCCGGAAGCGCCTGCGGCTCTACCCGTCGCTCTCGACCCGCGAGGAGCAGCAGATGTACGAGGCCATGGCGAAGGTCACGGGGGCCTGATCGTGTCGCTCGCACGCCGCCGCAAGCTCCTGCCCTGGTGGTTCGCGCTGCCGGGCCTGCTCTGGCTGATCGTCTTCTTCGCGGTCCCGATCCTCAACCAGGTCAGCGTCTCGCTGATGAGCGGCGACCCCGAGGTCGGCTTCTCGATGACGTGGAGCTTCTCCACCTACTGGGACGCGATCAGGGACTACCACTCGCAGTTCACGCGCTCGATCGGCTACGCGGGCGCCGCGACGATCATCGACCTGATCATCGCCTTCCCGCTGGCGTACTTCATCGCCTACAAGGCCGGGCGCTTCAAGGGGCTCTGGCTGCTGCTCGTGATCCTGCCGTTCTTCGTCTCGCAGGTGATGCGCACCGCCTCCTGGCAGCTGATCCTCAACGACCAGGGCTGGCTCGTCGCCCGCATGCAGGACGTCGGCATCGTCTCCGGCGACGGCCGGTTCCTCGCGACCGGCAAGGCCGTGATCTTCGGCATCTCCTACAACTTCCTGCCGTTCATGGTCCTGCCGCTCTACGCGACGCTCGACCGCATCGACCGCCGCCTGATCGAGGCCGCGTCGGACCTCTACTGCAGCCGCTGGGTCGCGTTCCGCAAGGTCACGCTGCCCCTCGCGGTGCCGGGCATCTTCGCCGGCTCGCTGCTCGTCTTCATCCCCGCGTGCGGCGACTACATCAACTCGTCGATCCTCGGCTCGTCGAACACGACGATGATCGGCAACGTCATCCAGTCGAAGTTCCTGAACGTCCTCGACTACCCGACCGCGGCCGCCCTGTCGTTCATCCTGATGGGCGTGATCCTGCTCGGGATCGCCATATACGGCCGGGTGCTCGGCACGAAGAACCTGACCGAGCTGGCGGGGTGATGCGCGTGCCCTCTTCGTCCCGAGCACCCATGGATCCCGTGCCCACCCACCCCGAGAACCTGACGGAACTGGCGGGCTGATCCATGGCGACCGCCCTCCCCACCGAGCCGGCCGACGTCGTCGCGCCCGCACCCGCCGCCGGTCCGCGGAGGGACCGCGAGCAGGGGCGCACCCGGAAGTGGCTCCTCGGCGTCTGGTCGACGCTGGCGATCCTCTTCCTGGTCGCGCCGATCCTGTTCATGATCGTCTTCTCGTTCAACGACAACCAGGGACGGTTCAACTTCGAGTGGAAGGGCTTCACGCTCAAGCACTGGGCCCACCCGTTCGCCGACCCGGACCTCGCAAAGGCGCTCGAGAACTCGCTGCTGATCGCCGTCCTCGCCACGGCCGTCGCGACGATGATGGGCACGCTCCTCGCCGTCGCGCTCGTCCGGCACCGCTTCCGGGGCCGCGGCGCCGCCGACTTCTTCGTCTTCCTGCCGATGGCCTCGCCGGAGGTCGTGATGGGCGCCTCGCTGCTGGCGATGTTCCTCGTGCTCGGCATCGGCACGGGCTTCGGCACGATCCTCGTCGCCCACATCATGTTCTCGATCTCGTACGTCGTCGTGACCGTCAAGTCGCGGCTGGAGGGCATGGACCCCCACGTCGAGGAGGCGTCGCGCGACCTCGGCGCCGGCGAGGTCTCGACGTTCTTCCGGGTGACCCTGCCGATGATCGCCCCGGGCGTCGCCGCGGCGGCCGTCCTCGCGTTCGCGCTCTCGATCGACGACTACATCGTCACGAGCTTCAACGCCGGACAGACGCAGACGTTCCCGCTGTTCATCTTCGGCGCCACCCGCCAAGGCGTCCCGCCGCAGGTCAACGTCCTCTCGACGATGCTGCTGCTCCTCGTCCTCGGGCTGATGGTCGTCAACGTCCTGGTGCAGCGGGCGCTGGCGCGCCGGGACTTCAAGCGCCGCGAGGCGTGACGTTCGGCCGAGCGCCCTCGCGGCGCGTGGCCCGTCGGACAGGACGAACCCCCTGCGTCCGTCCAGGGTGGACACCACCGTCCACGCGGGCGAACGACGTGCGCCGTACCTCGTACATCGGGAGCCCTTCGCCGGGACGGCCCGGCGCGATGCTCGGTGCGTGACCGACCGACCCTCGCGCATCGTGGCCCTCGGAGGAGGCGGGTTCTCCATGGAGCCCAAGAACCCCCTCATGGACGACTACGTGCTCGAGTTGTCGGGTGCGGAGCGGCCGCGCATCTGCTTCCTGCCGACCGCCTCGGGGGACGCCGACCACTACGTCGTCCGCTTCTACCGGCGCTTCGGCGGCGGGCGCAGCGAGCCGTCGCACGTCTCGCTGTTCCGCCGCGACACCAGCGCCGGCTCGGTCGAGGGGAACCTCGAGGACCACCTCCTCTCACAGGACGTGATCTACGTCGGGGGCGGCTCGCTGAAGAGCCTGCTCGGCGCCTGGCGCGCCCACGGCCTCGACCGCACGCTGCGGCGCGCGTGGAAGAAGGGCGTCGTCCTCTGCGGCCTGTCCGCCGGGTCGCTCTGCTGGTTCCAGGACTCGGTGACGGCCTTCCACGGCCCGAGCGAGCGCGTCAAGGGCCTGGGGCTCCTGCCGTACAGCAACTGCGTGCACTACGACGGCGAGCCGGAGCGCCGCGCGGCGTACCGCGAGATGGTCGGCGGCGGGCTGCGCCACGGGTACGGCGTGGAGGACGGCGCCGCCCTGAGCTTCGTCGGCACCGAGCTCCACGAGGTCGTGACGTCCCGGCCGAAGGCGACGGCCTACGAGGTCGGCGTCGACGCGGGTGGCGGCGTGCACGAGCGCCGGATGGCCGCGCGATACCTCGGCGCGACGGGGGTGGGGGCGCGGGAGAGCGTCGACGAACCCGCCCAACTGCGGGCGGCCCCGGACCCGTTCTCGGTCGCCGCCGAGGACGCCGCCGCCGACGAGCTGGCCCCGCGGGCCGCGCTCGACGGGCGCGTGGCCGCGTGACCGCCGCACCCGTCTTCTGCATGGGCGGCGGGGGCTTCACGATGGAGCCCGGCCGCCCGGACCTCGACGCCTACATCCTCTCCCTCGCGCCGGTGACGCGGCCGCGCATCCTCTTCCTCCCCACGGCGAGCGGCGATCCGCAGGACCAGATCCTGCGGTTCAGCCGGGTCTTCGGGTCGTGGCCCTGCCGGCCGCGGATCCTCTCGCTGTTCCACCTCGACGAGCTCGAGGAGCCGCTCGAGCACCTGATCCTGAGCCAGGACATCGTCTACGTCGGCGGCGGCTCGATGCGCAACCTGCTCGCGCTCTGGCGCGCGCACGGCGTGGGCGAGCTGCTGCTCGAGGCCAACCGGCGCGGCACCGTCCTGGCCGGCCTGTCCGCCGGTGCGATGTGCTGGATGCAGGGCGGCGTGTCGAAGTCGTCCGGCAAGCCGGAGCCGATCGACGGGCTCGGACTGATCCCCGGGTCGCTCAGCGTCCACGCGCGGCAGCAGCCCGAGCGCGGCGTCGTCTACCGCGAGGCCGTGGCGTCGGGGCGGCTGCCGGACGGCTGGACGGCCGACGACTACGCCGGGCTGCTGTTCGTCGACGGCGCGCTCGAGGAGGCCGTGGCGTGCCGGGCCGACGCGAACGTCGTGCAGGTGCAGCGGCGGCGCGACGGGCGGCTGGTGGAGACGCCCGTGCCGGTCCGCCGGCTGGAGCCCGTGACGACCGAGCACGTCGAGGACGCGCTCGCGCGGCACACGGGGGAGAGCCCCGCGCCGATGGACGTCCGGGACGAGCTGCGCCTCGTGCGCCGGATCCGCGGCCGCGCGCTCGCGGGCCGCTCGACCCGGGCGCGGCGCGCGGGCTGACCCGGCCCGGAGGGTCAGGCGCGCGCGGCGCGCACGAGCTCGACGGCCGCGCTGATGCGGCGCGCGAGGACCTCGGGCTCGAGGGCGACGACCGGCGCGGGCGCGGGGGCCTGCGGCGCGGTCTCCTCGACGACGGGCGCGTCGGCCTTCGCCGGCGACTCGGCGGTCGCGGCGTCGGCGGCCGGCGCGGCGTCCTTCTTGCCCTTGCCGCGCGACCGGGAGCGCGAGCGCCTCGGCTTGGGCTCCTCCGCGACGGACGGAGCCTCGCCGGGGGTCGCGGCCTCGACGGGCGTCTCCTCGACGACGGCGGTCTCCTCGGCGACGGGCGCCTCGGTCTTCGCCTTCGCTCCGCCGCGGGCCCGCGTGCGCTTCTTCGGCGCCTCGACGGTCTCGGCCTCGTCGGTGCCCGGGGTCGCGACGGGCAGCTCGGCGGGGGACGGCTTCGTCGCGCGCGGCCTGCGGGCGGCGGGCTTCTTCGCCGCGGGCTTCTTGGCGGCGGGCTTCCGCTTGGCGGGGGCCTTCTCGGCGGGCGCCTCGGTCGCGACCTCGGCGGCCTCGGCCGGCGCGGCGTCCTCGCCGCCGGTGCGGGCACGGCGACGCTTCGCCGGCGCCTGCTTCGCGGGGGCGCCGCCGTCGACCCAGCCGTCGGCGAGCTCGACCCGCGCCCGGGCGCCGGTGCCGCTGACGACGACGGGCACGTCCGTCCCGACGATCGACTCGCGCACGCTGATCGGCACGGTCACGCGCTTGGTGACCTCGCGGCCGTCGGCGAGCTGCAGGCGCACCTGGCCTGCGGTCGCGCGGAGGACCTTCGCGGTCGTCTCGGAGGAAGCAGCGTCGGGAGCCATGGGCCGTCGGATGCTACGCCCTGACGCCCGCGCGCGCGGGGCCGTGCCGACGGTGGGCGCGACGCCGCCGCCACGTGGCGCGCCGGCGTCTCCGACGGAGGTCCGTGGTGCGCGACGCCCCGGGGGTCTACGGTTGCCACGTGTCCCGGTTCACCGCCCTCCTGCTCGGTCCGCGCGACGTGCGCCCGCTGCCGCTCGCGGTGCTCGGCCTCGCGGCGATCGCGGTCGGCGTCGGCGCGTGGGAGCACGCGCACCTCTACCACGACGGCTACTCGTCGATCCGGTGGATCGGGCCGCTGTTCCTCGTCAACGCGATCACCTCGCTGATCGTGATCCTGGCCCTGATCGCGCGCCGCCCGGTCGTCTTCGCGCTCGGCTCGCTGGCGATCAGCGTCGGGTCGATCGTGGCGATCGTGCTGACCCGCAACGGCGACGGGCTGTTCGGCTTCCGCGAGTCCGGCTACGACGCGGCCGCCGGCCTGACCCTCGGGGCGGAGATCGCCGCGGTGCTGCTCACGGTCGCGGGCGTCCTGCTGGCCCGCGACCAGCTCGCCCTCGACCCGCCGCCCCCGCCACCCGTCGAGCCCGACGTGGAGGTCCTCGTATGAGCCCGACCTGGATCCGCTGGATGCTCGCGGCGATCGTCGTGGTGGTCCTCGGCGGCACGATCATCGGGATCGGTGAGGGCGGCGGCGACGGCGGCGGGGGCGGCGCGCGGGCGACGACGACCGCGCCCCCCGGGAGCGGGAAGGCGCTCGCGACGCTCGGGCCGGTCGCCGACCAGGGGCGGAAGGTCTTCGGCGACAACGGGTGCGGCGGCTGCCACCGGCTCGCGGACGCGAAGAGCGGCGGCACGATCGGCCCCGACCTGGACCAGGCGCTCTCGGCGTCGGACCTCGCCGAGATCCGCGAGGACATCGTCGACCCCGGTGCACAGGGCACCCCGGGGTTCCCGTCGGGCCGCATGCCCGACGGCTACGACCGCCTGTCGACGTCCGACCTCGACGCGCTCGTCCGGTACCTGCAGGCCGCGACGTCCGGGAAGTAGCGCGGCGCTCAGCGGCCCTCGCCCTGCAGCGTCAGCACGAGCTCGCGGGACCCGCCGCGGTCGCGGAACTCGCCGAGGGTGATGCCCTGCCAGGTGCCGAGGGCCAGCCGGCCGCCGGACACGGGGATCGTCAGGTCGGGGCCGATCAGGGACGTCTTCACGTGCGCGGGCATGTCGTCGTCGCCCTCGAGCGTGTGCGTCCACGCGTACTGCTCGGGGATCGTCCCGTCGAACCAGGTCCGCAGGTCGCGCCGGACGTCGGGGCTCGCGTTCTCGTTCAGCGTCAGGCCGGCCGAGGTGTGACGGCAGAAGACGTGGAGCAGCCCGACCTCGACCCCGGAGAGCTCGGGGAGCGCGCCCAGCACCTCGTCGGTCACGAGGTGGAACCCGCGCGGGCGGGGAGCGAGGCTGATCGTGCGCTGGACCCAGGCCATCGGCCGATCGTCGCACGCCGCCGGCGGCGGTTCCTCCCGGTCGTCCCGCGCCCGCCCGGACGGGAACGCCCCGCCCGTGGATCCGGCGGGCGGATCGGCGGTCCTCCCCGCTCCACGGACGGCGGCCGGTGCGAGAGGATCCCCGCATGCGTACGTGTGTCGTCCCGGGGGCCGCGCGGCCCCACCCATCGTCGACCGGCCGTTCACCGCGCGCCCTGGCCGGGAGCCTCCTCCTCGCCCTGGCCGTCGTCCTGGGCCACGCCGGTGCGGCGGGCGCCGCGTCGTCCGCCGACCTCCCCGCCCCGGCGCTCGCACCGGCGGGCTGCCCGTCGGACGCGAAGGGCCGGTTCGTCTGCGGCGTGCTGCCGGTGCCGCTCGACCACTCCGGCGGCATCGCCGGAGGGCTCGGGCTCAAGGTGATGGTCCAGAACCCGACGACCGAGGCCCAGAAGCACCAGCTGCTCGTCGTGCTCTCCGGCGGCCCCGGGCAGTCGGGTGCCGACGACGGGGCCACCGCGCTCGAGCAGGTGCGCTCGCCCGCGAGCTCCCGCGTCGTGACGATCGACCAGCGCGGCACGGGGGCCGGCGCGCTCGTCTGCCCGGCGCTCGCGCGGGTCTCGGCCCAGGCCCTCCGGAACGGCACCTGTGCCGGACAGCTCGGTGACCGCCGCCGGTTCTTCACCACCCGCGACACGGTCGCCGACCTCGAGCTCCTGCGCCGCACCCTCGGAGCCGACCGGATGGTGCTGATGGGCACCTCGTACGGCACGTTCGTCGCCCAGCAGTACGCGCGGATCCACCCGGCTACGACCGCGGGGCTGATCCTCGACTCGCCGGTGCCGGCCGCCGGCGTCGAGGCGTTCGGGACGACCGGCTACGCCGCGATCCCGCAGATGCTGCGCAACCAGTGCGGCGGCGGTCGGTGCCGGGGCGTGACACGGGACCCGGTCGCGGACCTCCGGACGGTCGCGAAGCGACTCGCCCACAGGACGCTCACCGCGAGGATCTTCTCGACGACCGGCAAGCGGTTCACGTACCGGCTGCGCGGCCACGACGCGCTGCTCGGGCTCCTGTCGGAGAGCGACCTTAACCCGTACCTCCGTGGCGCGCTCCCGGCGGCGCTTCGGGCGGCGGCGACGGGGGACGCCGCACCGCTCGCCCGACTCGCGGGCACCGAGGCCGGCTCGCGTCCGGATCCGCCCGCGATGTTCAGCCGCGGCCTGAACGCGGCCACGATCTGCCTCGACTCGCCCCTGCCCTACGGGTTCGCGATGACCGCGGCCGACCGCGAAGCCAGGATCGCAGCGGCGCTCGGGGCCGTGCCCGCGGGGTCGTACGCCCCGTTCTCGCGGCAGGACGTCCTCGGCGGCAGCGTCGCCGACTTCTGCGCCGGCTGGCCGGCGGACGGAGTGGCGCCGCCGTCGACCGCACCGATCCCGGCGACGGTCCCGACGGTGGTCCTGAGCGGCGAGGACGACCTGCGCACGCCACTCGCAGACGCCCGCGCGCTGACGGCCCAGATCCCGGGCGCCACCCTGCACCGCTTCCCCGGCGTCGGGCACTCGGTCCTCGGGTTCGACGACAGCGGCTGCGCGCGGCGGATCGTCCAGCAGCTCCTCGCGGGCACCGTCGCCCCGACCGGCTCGTGCGGCGCGTCCGACAACCGGTACCGGACGGAGGCGCTCCCGCCCCGGCGCCTGTCCGCACTGCCCCGGATCCGGGGCGTGTCGGCGGGCGCCGGGCGCGTCGTCAATGCGGTCTTCTCGACGATGCAGGACGCCGGGTTCCACGACGGGCTCCACCGACAGGCGGACGCCGGGACGCGTGGGGGCGGCCTGCGGGGCGGGTCCTACCGGTCGACCTCGAAGGGCTACGTCCTGCGTCGCTACGCGCTGGTCCCGGGCGTCCGCGTCACCGGCCGGTTCTCGTACCGTCCGCGCGGATTCTCCGCGACGGTCCGCGTGAACGGTCCGGGGCGGCTGGACGGCCGCCTGCGGATCACGCCGACCCGGGTGCGCGGCACCATCGGCGGCGTACGCCTGCGGCTCGTGAACCGCTGACCCCCCGGAACGCCGAACGCCCGGCGGGTGCCGGGCGTTCGGTCCTGCGTGCGGCGCCGTCGTCCGGCGTGCGCGACTACCTGTTGCCGGGGCTGCGCTTCGGGAACTGCGACACCGGGGCGGACGCGTCGAGCGCCGTCTTGGCGATGCGGTTCTGCTCGATCGTGTGCGCGGCCGGGTAGCCCTCGGACGGGGAGGCGCGCTCGGGGCGACCGACGTAGCCGATGGCCAGGTGGTCGGGGAGGATCTGCTGCAGCCGCGGGGCCATGAAGGCGCGGGCGCCCATGTTGCGCGGCTCCTCCTGGACCCAGACGACCTCGCGCAGGTTCGGGTACGCGCCGATCAGGTCGCGCAGGCCCTGCTCCGGGAAGGGGTAGAGCTGCTCGATGCGGCCGATCGCGACCTGGGCGTTGTCCTGGCGCATCTCGTGCTGGCGGAGGTCGTAGAAGACCTTGCCGGTGCAGAGGATGAGCCGGGTCACCGCGCCGGGGTCGACCCCGGGCTCGCCGAGGACCGGGAAGAACCGGGTCTCGGAGAGGTGCTCGATGCGGTTGCGGGCCTGGGGGAGACGCAGGAGCGACTTCGGCGTCATCACGACGAGCGGCCGCGGCTTCTCGATCAGCGCCTGGCGACGGAGCAGGTGGAAGTACTGCGCCGGGGTCGTGACGTTCGCGACGCGGATGTTGCCCTCGGCGGCGAGCTGGAGGAAGCGCTCGACGCGGCCGGAGGAGTGCTCCGGGCCGGCGCCCTCGTAGCCGTGCGGCAGCAGCATCGTCAGACGCGACGTCTGGCCCCACTTGGCCAGGCCGGAGACGATGAACTGGTCGATGATGACCTGGGTGCCGTTGACGAAGTCGCCGAACTGGGCCTCCCACAGCACCAGCGCCTCGGGCGCCTCCTGCGAGTAGCCGTACTCGAAGCCAAGGCACGCGACCTCGGACAGCGGCGAGTTGTGGAGCTCCATCGGGGCCTGGGCGCCCGGGAGGTTCCGGATCGGCGCGTAGCCCTTGCCGTCGCGCGAGTCGTGCAGGACGAGGTGGCGCTGCGAGAACGTGCCGCGCTCGGAGTCCTGACCGGTCAGGCGGACGGGGACGCCCTCCTTGATCAGCGACGCGTAGGCCAGGGCCTCGGCGTGCGCCCACTCGATGCCGCCCTCGGGGCCGAGCGCGTCACGACGCTTGTCGAGCTGCTTCTTGAGCTTCGCGTTCCACTGGAAGTCCTCCGGGACCGTGAGCAGCTGCTCGTTGATCTCGGTCAGCTCGGCCTTGGAGACCTTGGTGTCGGGCTCCTCGGAGCGCGAGCGGTCCATGAGGTAGGTGCCCGTGGCGGACGTGTCGATCGTCCCGCCGGCCTCCTGCCACTCCTTGACCTTCTTCTTGACGCTCTGGTGCAGCTCGGTGAGGTTGTCGTTCACCGCCTGCCGCTGGCTGTCGACGGCGTCCTTGCTGAGGACCTCCTCCGACACCAGGCGCTCGGCGTAGAGCTCCGACACGCGGGCGTGCTTCTTGATCGTCTCGGCCATGACGGGCTGCGTGTACGCGGGCTCGTCGGACTCGTTGTGCCCGTAGCGGCGGTAGCCGATCAGGTCGATCAGGACGTCGTGGCCGAACTCCTGGCGGAACGCGAACGCGAGGCGCGTGGCGTTGATGCAGGCCTCGACGTCGTCGGCGTTGACGTGGATGATCGGCACGTCGAAGCCCTTGGCGAGGTCCGAGGACCACTTCGTCGAGCGCGAGTCCGTCGGGTCGGTGGTGAAACCGACCTGGTTGTTGCAGATCAGGTGGACCGCGCCGCCGACGCGGTAGCCCTCGAGCGCCTGCAGGTTCAGCGACTCGGCGACGACGCCCTGGCCCGGGAAGGCCGCGTCGCCGTGGAGGATGATCGGCAGCGCGACGTCCTCGTCGCGCGGGCCCGACGCCTGGCCGCGGTCGGTCTGCACGGCGCGGGCGGCGCCGAGGACGACCGGGTTGACGAACTCGAGGTGCGACGGGTTGCTCTCGAGGACCACGCCGATCGACTTGCCGTCGGGCAGCTCGTAGCGGCCGGACGCGCCGTGGTGGTACTTGACGTCGCCGGTGCCGCCCTGGAGGTCCTGGGTGACGGTCTTCGCCGCGGCGATGACGGAGCCGCCCTCGAACTCGGTGAAGAGGGCGTCGTACGGCCGGCCGAGGTTGTGGGCCAGCACGTTCAGGCGGCCGCGGTGGGCCATGCCGATGATGACCTCCTGTGCGCCGGCGCGGGCGCCCGCGAGGTGGATCAGCTCGTCGATGACGGGGACCGTGATGTCGAGGCCCTCGATCGAGAAGCGCTTCTGGCCCAGGTAGGCCTTCTGCATGAAGCGCTCGAACGTGTCGACCTGGATCAGGCGGCCGAGCAGGCCCTTCTTGCTCTCCGGCGAGAGCGGTTTGCGGTACTCGCCGGACTCGATCTTCTCCCGCAGCCAGACGCGCTGCTCGTTGTCGGAGATGTGCTCGACCTCGTACGCGGTCGAGCCGCAGTAGACGTCGCGCAGCTGCGGCAGGACGTCGGCGAGGGTCTCGCCGCCGACGAACGTGCGGAGGATCGACGCCGGGATCTGCTTCGTGTGCTCCTCGTTCAGGCCGAGGCGCTCGAGGTCGACGCCGATCTGGCGGGCGATCTCCTCCGGCGTGCGGTCCGAGGCGGCCTCGAGCGGGTCGAGCTTCGCCAGCAGGTGGCCGTGCGAGCGGATCGCGCGGATCAGCGACGTGGCGGCCTGGACGGCCTGCAGCAGCTCGATCGACGGCGCGCCGCCCTGCGCGACGGCCGTGGCGGCGGCACCGGCACCGGCGACGCCGGCCTGCAGCTTGGGCTCCGGCTTCCCGATCGCCGGGCCGAGCGCGGCGCCGAGGTCGGCGAACGCCTGCTCGTAGAACTCGTGGTCGCCCTGGAGGTACTCCTCGACGACCTTCAGGAACTGGCCGGACTGGGCGCCCTGGATGATCCGGTGGTCGTACGTCGAGGTCATCGACATGACCTTCTCGGCGCCGATCAGCTCGCCGACCTCGCCGAGGCCGACGGGGTAGGCGATCGAGCCGGTCGCGACGATCGTGCCGTTGCCGGTCATCAGGCGCGGGACGGACGCGACGGTGCCGATGCCGCCCGGGTTCGTCAGCTGGATGTTCGCGCCCTGCAGGTCGTCGCCCGTGAGCTTGTTGTCGCGCGCCTTGGCGATCAGCTCGTTGAAGGCGTCGAGGAAGCCGCGGAAGCCGAGGCGGCCGGCATCCTTGATCACCGGGACCATCAGCGTGCGCTTGCCGCGGCGCTCGACGTCGACGGCGATGCCGAGGTTGACCTGCCCGTGGTCGACGAGGATCGGGTTCCCGTCCTCGTCCTTCTCGTACGTCAGGCCCATCGCGGGCATCTGCTCGGTCGCGGCGCGGGCGATCGCGTAGCCGATGAGGTGCGTGAAGGAGACCTTCTCGCCGGCGGCCTTCAGCTGCTTGCGGCGGCCGTCGAGCGTCGTGATCGTGATCGTGCGGAACGACGTGGCGGTCGGGACGGTCAGCGACTCCTCCATCCCGCGGGCCAGCGCCGAGGCGCCGCCGCGGATCGGGGTGCGCGTGACCTCCGCGGCCGAGCGGCCGCCGTTGGCCTTGGCGGTGAGGACGTCGTCCTTCGTGATCCGGCCCTGGGGGCCCGTGCCGCGGACGCCGGTGAGGTCGACGCCCTCGACGCCGGCGACGCGTGAGGCGACCGGGCTGACCTTCAGGTCGTCCGGGACCGTGCCGGAGCCGTTGCCGTTGCCACCCGTGGTCGGCGAGACGGACCCCGTGCCCTCGGTCGCCGTGGCGGCGTCGGGGACGGACGTCGGCGCGTTGCCGCCGCCACCGGTGGAGGCCCCGGCGCGGATGTGGCCGATGACCTCCTGCGGGTGGATCGTGTCGCCGTCGGCGAAGAGCTTCTTCTCGAGCACGCCGCCGACCGGCGCGGGGAGCTCCATGTCGACCTTGTCGGTCGAGACGACGAGGACGTCGGCGCCCTCCTCGACGGTGTCGCCCTCCTCGACGAGCCACTCGAGCAGCGTGGCCTCGGTGACCGAGTCGCCGGCGGACGGGGTGACGATGTCGACGAGCTCGCCGGCGGACGCGCCCTCGGCGTCGCCGCCGGCCTCCTTGGCGGCGCCGTCGCTGGAGGCGCCGGCCTCGGAGGCGTTCGAGGACGTGGCGTCGGCGCCGCTGTCCGGGGACCCGGCGTCGCCGGAGCCGTTCGACGAGCTCGCGGCCGCGTCGCCCGAGCCGCCGGACCCGGAGTCGCCCGAGCCGCCGGACCCGTTCGGGTCGATCTCGCCGACGACCGTGCCGGACTGCACCGTCTCGCCGTCCTTGGAGTGGATGACGACGAGGACGCCCGAGGCCGGAGCGGGGATCTCAGCGTCGACCTTGTCGGTCGAGATGACCACGAGGTCCTCGCCCTCGGTGACCTGGTCCCCGGGCTCCTTCAGCCACTCGAGCACCGTGCCCTCCGCGACGGACTCGCCCATCTGCGGGAGGATGACCTGGACCGTGGTGCCTGTTGCCATGAGACATCGAACCTAGCACTCTGGTTCTCGGCCGGAGTTGGCGCAGGGACACACCCGAACCCGCTTGCGCACAGGTGTTCGGGCCGCTTCCGTCGTACGGGGGAGGTGCGCCCACCGGGAGGGTCAGGGCGCGTGGTACGACCGTGGGGGACCACACCGTCGGCGGCCACGGCGCATCGGCCGTCGTGATCGGGCGATCCGGTCGTGGGCCGGCGGGAGCGGTCGCCGGCCGGCGCGGACGTCAGGCGCGGGACGCCCGTTCGCGGCGCCGCTGCTCCACCACGAACCCGGCCGATCCGACGAACGGGCCGACCGCGCCGATCACCGCGACGCACCCGGCGAGCCACACGGGGATCACACGGGCGCGGAGGGCGGCGAGCGTCAGCACGCACATGATGATCCAGCCCCACCCGTGCCCCCACCCGAGCGCGGTCTTCACCCAGGTGTCGTTCCCGCCGATCCAGCAGGCGAGCAGCCCGACGTAGATCGCGGAGTGGAGGAACGAGCACCACTTCATGACGGTGAACGACGGCGCGAGCGCCGCCAGGCCCGGGCGCGTGCCGTCGGCACCGGTGCGCTCGGGGATCCGGCCGAGGCTCACCCGAGGTCCTGCACGGCCCGGGCGAGCTGGCGCAGCGCCGGCTCGGCGTGGTCGGGCCACGCGTCGACGTCCGCCGGCCACCACTCGTGGGCGTCGTGCTCGGGGTCGCGGTCGAGCGTCGCGTCGCCGGCGACCCAGGCGATCCCGACGAACATCACGAGGTCGCTGGGCAGGAGGACGAGGGACAGGCCCTGCAGGCGCTCGGGCCGCAGCTTCCACTCCTCCTCGAGCTCGCGTTCCAGGGTGTGCATCGGCGACTCGCCCGGGTCGACCGCCCCGCCGGCACCGAGGCTCCAGCGCCCGGCCCAGGTGGCGACCCACGCCGCGCGGCGCCCGGCGAGCCAGCGGCCCGCGGCGTCGCGGACCACGCACTGCCCGGTCATCGAGCGGGACGCGCCGCCGGGCAGGAGCCGGAGCGCCCACCGGACGGGCTCGAGCTCCAGGTGCAGGCGGCCGCGCTCGTCGACGCGGTGGCCCGCCAGGCGCGTCGAGATCCCGTCGTGACTGGGGGAGTCGCGGTCCTTCAGGCGCTGGATCGCCTCGTCGGCGGCCCGGATGTCCTCGGCGGGCGCCTCGTACTCGTCCTGCAGCCACGTGTACGTCACCTCGTCGGCCGACCAGGGGCCGGACGCGAGGATGGTGGGGCCCGTCATCCCGGCGATTCTACGTGGCGCTCCCGCACCGGGCCACGGGTCGTCGACACCCGGCCGGTCGCGGACGTCGCCCGCAGGGCGTCAGGCCGCGCCCTCGGTGACCTCGAGGTCGACCCCGAACGCGCGCTTCACCAGCGCCGCCTGGCCCTCGGCCGCCCAGCGCGCGACCGGCGCGCCGTCGACGCCGCAGGCCATGTGCAGCAGCAGGCGGTCGCCGTCGCGCCGCAGGGTGACGGACCGGACGGCACCGTCGTGCCCGCGCTCCAGACCCTCCGCCATCCGCAGCAGCGCCACCAGGCGGACGAGCCGCTCGTCGTCGCCGTCGCCGAGCAGCGGACGGAACGGCCCCATCGTCGGGTTGCCCTTGCGGTGGTACCGGATCGCCTGGCCGACGACCGCGGTCTCCGCCGGCGAGAAGCCGGGGAGGCCGTTCGTGACGAGCAGGTACCGCCCGTGCTTGTGGTGGTCGTCGTAGCCGACCGCCATGCCGATGTCGTGCAGCGCCGCGGCGGCGGAGACGAGCCCGCGCTCCTGCGGCCCGCCGTCGTGGACCCCGATCGCCGCCAGGCCGTCGAAGAGCTCCAGCGCCAGCTTCTCCACGTGCGCGGAGTGGCGGGGGTCCTCGTCGTACCGGGCGGCGAGGTTGCGGACCGCGGCGTCGCGCACGTCGGGGTAGGCGGCCAGGCCGGTGGCCGCGGCCTGCCCGGCGAGCAGCCGGTCGAGGAAGACGCCCTCGCGCAGCCCGAACTCGGTCGCCTCGATCGCGTCGACGCCCGCCGTGTCGAGCACGGTGTCGATCGTGACGGCCGCGCCGAGGATGACGTCGGCGCGGGACGGCTTGATCCCGGGGAGGGACCCGCGCTCCTTCGGCGGCAGCTCCGCGAGGGCCTCGATCAGCTGCCCCAGGGCCTCGCGGTCGACCCGCACGCCCTGGACGCCGAGGTCCGTGGCGCCGTGGTGGTGCCGGGTCGCGGTCGCCAGGTTGCGGACCGCGCCGCCGACGCCGACGAGGCGGTCGCCGAGGTCCGCGACCCACGGCGCGCGGGCCAGCTCGTCCTGCACGTGCTTGCGGAGCGCCTTCAGCTGGCCCGGCTTCGTGGGTCCGTGGCCGGGGAGGAACTGCTCGGTCGTCCGGACCGCCCCGAGGCGCCAGGACCCGCTGTCGGTGGCGTGCCGCCCCCGGGTGCGCGCGAGCTGCATCGACCCGCCGCCGATGTCCAGGACGCCGCCGTCCGACAGCGTCGTCGAGTTGATCGCCGCGACGTGGCCGTAGGCGGCCTCCTCGCTCTGGCTCAGCACGCGGGGGCGCAGCAGCGTCTGGGTGCGGGTGTCGCCGAGGATGTCGTCCTGGTTCGGGGCGTCGCGGATCGCGCTGGTCGCGACGGCGTCGATGCGGTCGGACGTCAGCTCGTGCGACCGGCAGAAGTGGTCGAACAGCTGGATCGCGACGAACGCCCGCCGCAGGCCGCGTGGTTGGAGCTCGCCGTTCGGGCCGAGGTCCGCGCCGATGCGCACCGGCTCGTAGAGCTCCGCGGTCTGTCGCCACGCGCCGCCCGGCACCCGGGCGGCCGACGGATCGACCGCGTAGACGACCATCCGGAACGTGTTGGAGCCGAGGTCGACGACCGCTCGGCGGGACGACAGGAAGCGGTCGCCCCCCATCCCGAGGCCGGGGGTGGGCATCAGTCGCCCGCGTCGATCAGCTCGATGCGGTACCCGTCCGGGTCGCGCACGAAGCAGATCCGCGAGCCGCCCTCGCGCACGCGGTACGGCGGCTTCTCCGGGGTGATGCCCTGGCCCTCGAGGGCCTCCAGGGTGGCGTCCAGGTCGCTCGACGTGATCGCGATGTGCCCGTAGCCGGTGCCGATCTCGTACGACGAGACGCCGTGGTTGTACGTGAGCTCGAGGCGGGCACCGTCGCCCGGGAGGCCCAGGAAGACGTTGGTCGCGTCGCTGCCGATCGGCATCCGCCGGAGCTCCTCGAAGCCCAGCGCCGCGTAGAACGCGACGGACCGATCCAGGTCGCCGACGCGGTAGCAGGTGTGGATCAGTGCGGGCATCGACCGCGAGGCTAGCGATCGGGGGAGACGGGGCACGGGCCCACGGCGACGCGCGGCGTCCGGTGGCCGCCGTCCTCCGCCCGATGGGTGCGGCGGGGCCGCGTCGCCTTGTCCGGCCGGACGGGGTCGGCCGCCCGGGGGTTCGCGAGAATCCACGGTCCAGGCCGCCCGGTGACCTCATCGCCGGTGCGGTACCTCCTCCTCCCCAGGAGTCCCGATGTCCCCGAAGACGCCCCCGCGTCGCCCAGCCCGCGCACTCCCGGTGGCCGCCGTGGCGGTGCTCGCCGTGGTCCCGGCCGGTGCGTCGGCCGCCGCGCGGCCGAAGCCGGCGAGGCTGACCGTCACGAGCGTGAGCTCGCCGCCATCAGGCCTGAAGGCGGGCGACCGCTTCACCGTGACCGGCAAGGTCCGGAACACCGGCGGCACGAGCAGCCCGGCGACCGTCGCGCTCGAGCTCCGCGCCGGATCGAGCCCGAAGGTCGTCTCCCCGCTCGGCGGTGACACGATCGCCAAGGTCCGTCCCGGCACCACCCGGACGTTCCGGGCCCGCGTCACCGTCGGGCGGACCGTCCGGTTGAAGAGCCGCGACGCGACCTCCTACCTGCTCGCGGCGTGCGTGCGCCCGAGGCGCGGGTCCTCCGCCGTCTCGTGCCGCAAGGCCTCCGGGCGGTCCTCCGTCGCCGCGCCGCCCGCCGAGGTCGTCCCGGCACCTGCGCCGCCCGCGACCCCGGCGCCGACGCCCGCGACGCCGTCGCCGACCACCCCGACCACCCCGGCGCCCGATCCCACGGTCTTCACGTCCGGGGCCCGGACCCTCGGCGACACGCTGTTCCCGACGATCGGCAACGGCGGCTACGACGCGCAGCACTACGACCTCGACCTCCGGTACACCGTCGCGTCGAAGTTCCTCCGCGGCACCGTGACGATGACGGCCGTCGCCACGCAGGACCTCTCCGACTTCTCCCTCGACCTGACGGAGACCAACGACGTCGCGTCCGTGACCGTCGACGGCGCGCCGGCGTCGTTCGCGCTGGACCCCGTCGACGACAAGCTCGTCGTCACCCCGCCCGCCGGGCTGCACGAGGGGTCGACCTTCCGGGTGGCGGTGGCCTACGGCGGGATCCAGACCCCCTTCATCGACCCCGACGGCTCCTCCGAGGGCTGGATCCCGGACGCGGACCTCGGCGCGACGGCGGTCGGTGAGCCCGTCGGCGCGATGGGCTGGTTCCCGAACAACAACGTGCCGTTCGACAAGGCGACCTACACGACGCGGATGACGGTGCCGTCGGACTTCAGCGTCCTCGGCACCGGGGTGCTGAAGTCGAAGGAGGCCACCGGCACGGCCGACGCGCCGACGTCCACCTTCGTCTGGGACGACACCGACCCGACCGCGAGCTACCTGTACTCGGTGTCGATCGGGCGCTTCACGCTGAACTCGCCGGACCCGGCGGCACCGGTCCTGACGTCGCCCGCGGCGGGCGGCCTCAACACGCCGGTCCCGTTCTACACGGCGATCGACGGCTCGTTCATCCCGGCCTCGAAGGCCGCCATCCAGGCGAAGCTCGACCGCACGCCGAGCATCCTCGACTACTACGCGGACTACTACGGCGTGCAGTACCCGTTCTCCGCCGCGGGCGGCGTGGTGCCGCTCGTCGACGTCGGCTACTCGCTGGAGACGCAGGGCAAGCCGACCTACGCGACCACGACCGACACGACCTCGACCGGCGTCGGGATCTCCACGGTCGCCCACGAGAACGGCCACATGTACTTCGGCGACGGCGTGACGCTCACGCAGTGGAAGGACATCTGGCTGAACGAGGGCATGACGGAGTTCACGTCCTGGCTCTGGCAGGCGAACGTCGAGAACGGCACGACGCTGGCGGCCCGGTACGCGTCGAACTACACGAACTCGCGGTCCACGACCTACTGGCGCATCGCCCCGGCGAACCCGCCCACGGCCGCGGACATCTTCAACACGAACGCGATGTACAACCGCGGCGCGACGACGATGCTCTCCATCCACGACATCCTGGGCGAGCAGCGTTTCAAGGACATGATGCACCGCTGGCTGACGGAGAACATGTACGGGAACGTCACCACGGAGCGGTTCATCGCGCTCGTGAAGGAGACCGACCCGACCCGGGCCGCGCGCTGGACGGAGTTCTTCCGCCAGTGGCTCTACACGAGCTACACGGGGACGCCCGCCAACGGGAACAAGCCGTCGATCAACGTCGGCAACTTCGACACGTTCGTCCTGCCGTAGCGGAAGCGGGGCGGGGAGGGGATCTGCGAGCATCGGCCCCATGGCCGACCTCGTCGTGGAACGCATCGAGATCCCCTCCTTCGTGGGCAACTCCTACGTCGTCGGGTTCGCCGGAGGGCCGTGCGCGTTCATCGACGCCGGCGCCGACGCGGCGAAGATGAGCGAGGCCGCCGCGCGGCACGGGATGACGCCCGCGGCGGTGCTCCTGACGCACCACCACTACGACCACGTGTCGGAGCTCGAGGAGATCCTCGACCGCATCGGCAAGGTCGACGTGATGATCCACGAGTTCGAGCAGCCGCTCGCCGAGGAGTTCGCCACCGGCTACACGGCGAACATCGAGCACCGCGAGCTGATCCGGATCGGCGACGACCTCGAGCTCCGCGCGATCGCGACGCCCGGCCACACGAAGGGCATGCTGAGCTTCCTCGGCCACGGCCACGTGTTCACGGGCGACACGCTCTTCCGCGAGTCGGTCGCCGGCGTCCGAGCCCCCGGCCACACGACGTTCGAGGACCTGCGCTCCTCGATCATGGACACGCTGCTCGACCTGCCCGACGAGACGGTCGTCGTCTCCGGTCACGCCGCCCCGTCGACGATCGGCCACGAGCGCGAGCACAACCCCTTCGTCCGCGTCTGGGACGGCACGGACCCCGAGGGCGACGAGCCGGTGATCGTGTCGCTGCCCGACGACGACGGCGAGTCCGCCGACCACGAGGTCCGCCTGGTCCTCGAGGCCGCCGACTACGACGGCGGCACGAAGTGCTGGATCCGGTGGCCGGACGGTTCGGACGATCTCGTGCCGGGCAGCAAGGTCCGCCGTCCCTAGACGGTGAGGCCCGAGACGAGATCGGCACTGCAACGTTCGGGTGCTGACGATCTCGTCCCGGGCAGCAAGGTCCGCCGTCCCTGAGGCCTCGGGGCCCGTATGAGGGTTCCCTGAGAGGCCACATCCCGCGGCGGTGCGGTCGCGTACGATCGCCCGATGCATTCCCGGTACGCCACGCGATGGCCCCGCGTGGCGGCCGTCGCCGCCACCGCCCTGGTGGTCGCCGCGCTCCCCGCCCTGACCCCTCGATCAGCCGGGGCCGCGGACCGCGGCAACGTCTACGCCGGGTGCCGGATCCTGCCCGCCGACAGCCCGTGGAACACGCGGGTCGACAAGCGGCCCGTCGACCCGATGTCCTCGGCGTACATCGCGTCGGCCGGGTCGTGGCGCAACCTCTCCTGGTCCTACGGCACGTCCGCCGGCTCGGCCTACGCGCTCCCGGTGAACGTCGCCGGCCCGACGCAACCCGCGGTCGACGTGCCGCAGACCATGTTCCACACCGACCCGGGGCCCTACCCGATCCCGTCGGACGTCCGGGTCCAGCCGGGGAGCGATCGGCACGTGGTGATCGTGCAGCGCGGCACCTGCCGGCTGTTCGAGCTCTACCACGCCCGCCGGGAGGACGGCCGGTGGCAGGCGGACAGCGGCGCGATCTGGGACCTCACCCGGAACGAGCAGCGCCCCGGCGGCCGGACGTCCGCCAACGCCGCCGGCCTGCCGGTCTTCCCCGGTGTCCTGAACCAGAACGACGCGCGGCGCAGGACGATCACCCATGCGCTGGGCGTCACGCTCCCGGAGATCCAGGACACCTGGGTGCCGCCGGCGTCGCACTCCGACGGCAAGCGGACCGAGTCGCGCTTCATGCCGATGGGCACCCGGCTGCGGCTGCGGTCGAGCTTCCGGCTGTCGCGCCTGCCGCGCCAGGCCCGGATCATCGGCACCGCGCTCAAGCGCTACGGCCTGATCGTCACCGACACCAGCGGCACCCCCGACAACCGCCAGTACGACGGCGTGAACATCGACGGCGAGGCGTCCCGGTACTTCGACGAGGCGTCCCGGCTGGCGCTGTACGGCCTGCACCTGCGGGACTTCGTGGTCGTCCGCCACGCCGGGCCGCAGCGCCGGCTGGCGGACCTCGAGCCCTGACGGGGACGGGCCCGCCGGCCGGGCAGCGCCGCCGCTGCGGGCGGCTCGACGAGTGCCTGCGCGCCACCTCGGGCCCCCCTGCACCCGGGCCGGGGTCCGCCGTCCGGCCCGGAGCGCCTGACGGGCGGCCGACCCCGGGTACGATCGACCGCATGGCGGAGCGACGCGGGTGGCGCAAGGGGACGGACGCCTCTCCCGAGGGGGACGAGGAGACCGCGGCGATCCCGACGGGCCGCTACCGCCGGGCCGCCTCGCTGGGCCGCCTCGCCGCCCGGGCCGCCGTCCGCGACGGCGCCACGCGCGTCACGAACTACGGCCGCACCGACGAGGAGCGCGGGCGCCGGATGTCGGAGCAGCAGTTCCGCACCGCCGAGCAGATCGTCGACGTGCTCGGGACGATGAAGGGCGCGGCCATGAAGATCGGCCAGGTCCTGAGTTTCATGGACGTCGGCCTCGTGCCGCCGGAGCACCGCGAGGAGTTCCAGAAGAAGCTCTCGAAGCTGCGGGACATGGCGCCCAGCGTGGCCTTCAAGGACATGCGCAAGGTCATCGAGGCCGACATGGGCATGAAGCTGAAGGAGGTCTTCGCGGAGTTCGACGAGGAGGCGATCGGCGCCGCGTCGATCGGCCAGGTCTACAAGGCCCGGCTGCACGAGCGCCCGAAGGGCTGGAGCACCGACGTCGCCGCCGTGAAGGTCCAGTACCCGGGCATCGACGCGGCCGTCCGGTCGGACCTCCAGAACCTCGGCCTGATCCTCCGCTTGGCGAAGGCCGTCGCGCCGGGCCTCGACGTCCAGTCCGTCGGGGACGAGATCCGCGAGCGCACGATCGAGGAGCTCGACTACGAGCTCGAGGCCCAGAACCAGCGGACGATGGCGCGCGCGCACCGCGGCCACCCGTTCGTCTTCGTCCCCGAGGTCGCCACCGAGCTCTGCGGCAAGCGCGTCACGGTCACCGAGTTCGTCGAGGGCGAGGGCTTCGACGCCTGGCAGGAGAAGGGCCAGGACGAGCGCAACCGCCTCGCCGAGATCGTCTTCCGCTTCTACTACGGCGGCGTCTGGCGGGACGGGCAGTTCTCCGCCGACCCGCATCCGGGCAACTCGATCCTGATGGCCGACGGGCGCGTCGCGTTCCTCGACTTCGGGCTCTTCCACCGCATCTCGCGCGACATGGTGCAGGCGCAGGCGGAGACGATCCGGCTGTGCCTCGCCCGCGACGGGGACGCCCTGCTCCGGCACATGCAGGAGATCCGGTGGATCCCGCCGTCCGCCGGCTTCACCCCGGAGGACGCGCTGGAGATCGCCGAGAAGCTCGTCTGGTTCGCGATGGACGACGAGGACGCCCGACTGGCGCCCGAGCACGTCGCCGAGATGGTCTTCGAGGTCTCCGATCCCCGCTCGCCGCACTGGTCGAAGGTCCGCCGTGCCACCGTGCCGGCCGAGTACGTGTGGTCGCTGCGCCTCGGCGGGATGGCGATCGCGGTCTGCTCCCAGCTGGACGCCAGCCTGAACTACCACCGCATCGTCCGCGAGTGGCTGATGGGCGATCAGCCGCTCGGCGAGCTGGGCGCCGCGGAGTCCGCCTGGCTGGAGGAGCGCGGGCGCTGACCGGCGGTCCGGGCACACCGTGCCTCGAGGCCGGTGCGTTCAGGCGGCCGGCCGGAGCACCGAGCGGAACGCCGCGACCCCGAGCCCGGCGAGCCCGATCGCCAGTGCGCCCGCGGCGAACGCGGCGTGCGGGCTCGCCGCGCCGACCAGGAGTCCCGCCAGCGCCGCGCCCGAGGCGGCACCGGCGTAGAGCCCGCTGCCCAGCCAGGTGAACGCCTCGGTCGCGGTGCCGTCGGCGGCGAGCTGCCCGCAGAGCGAGTAGACGACGGTGAACAGCGGGGCGATCGCTCCGCCGGCCAGGACGAGCCCGAGGCCCAGCAGGACGAGGTTCGGTGCGACGGCGAGCAGGCCGTGCCCCGCGGTGCAGAGCAGCACGAGCAGGAGCAGCGTCCGCTCCGGCGAGCCCGGGCCCGGTCCGCGGTGCGCCGTGATCAGGCCGGCGACGAGGCTGCCCAGGCAGTAGGCCGCCAGGAGCAGGCCGACGGCGCCGGGGTCCCCGGCCTCCTCCGCGGCCGCGGTGATCGCGAGCTCCACGGCCCCGAACATGACGCCGAGACCGACCGTGATCGCCAGGAGCGCCCGGATCGACCCGAGCCGCATGGGCCCGGCACCGGCCGTCCGGCGGGTGCCCGTCGCCGCGACGGCGCGGGGCTCCGGCGCCGCCGCGAACAGCAGCGTGGCGGCCAGCAGGACGACCGCCGCGACGCCGAGACCGAGCGCCGGGTCGTGCGCCGCGATCAGGCTGATGAACACGAGCGGCCCGACCATGAACGTGATCTCCTGCACCGACGCCTCGACCGCGAGCGCCGCATGGCGGACCGCGGGGTCGGGGACGATCCGGCCGAGCAGGGCCCGCAGGCACGCGGCGATCGGCGGCTGGGTGGCGCCGGCGACGAGCGCGAACGGCAGGAGCGCCCACGCGGGGGTCGTGCCCGGGAGGAGCGCGGCGAGCACCATCGCGGCACCCGCCACGATGCCGGTCACCGCGAGCACGCCGGACTGCCCGACCCGGTCGATGACGCGCCCCAGGAGGGGCCCGCCGGCCGCCATGCCGAGACCGGCGACGCCGGACACCGCGCCGGCGAGCGCGTAGCTGCCGCCGAGGTCGCGGGTCCGGAGCAGGAACAACAGCGCCAGCACCGCCTCTGGCGCGCGGGCGACGAGCGACAGGCCGAGCAGCCGCGCGACCCCCGGGCTGCGGAGGGCGGCGACCGCGGGACTGCGCGGGGTGGCGGGCACCGAGGACACGCCTCGAGCCTAACTGATGGAGATATCAGTAGGACGCGAGGTCGCGGGTCTTCCGGGCGCCGGGTTCGAGTCCGTGCCGCCGTGGGCCGGAGCTCGCCGCGTCGCGGCTCCGGGGCGGGACTGGTGCGCGCTAGCGGAGCGCCCCGTCCAGCGCGTCGGTCAGCACGCCGCGGGCGCCCTCGTCGTCGACGAGTCCGCAGTTCAGCGCCGGGCCGAGCCCGTCGGACACCGTGATCAGGAGCAGCGCGACGCGGTCGGGGTCCACGTGGGCCGGCACGTCCTCGCCTGCGCGACCGTCGCGGAGGAGTCCGGCGAGCGTGGCGATCCACGCGGCCTGCCGGGCGCTGACGGCCTCGCGGACGACGGGGGAGAACCGGGCGCGCGAGCTCACCTGGCTCCAGAGCTCCCAGCCGTCGCCGCCGGCGAGCAGGCCGTCCTCCCGCTGCTCGTCCCCCGGGATCGTGGCGCGGCGGAGGAAGCGGACGATCGCGGTGCGGCCGGGCTCGGCCTCCCGGGCGTCGGCCTCGACGGCGGCGAGCTCGCGCTCGTCGACCCGGACGAAGGCCTCGGCGATCAGCGCGTCGCGGTCGTCGACGTGGGAGCTGACCAGCGGCTGCGAGACCCCGGCCTCGTCGGCGACGTCCTGCAGCCGGAACGCGTGGACCCCGTGGGCGACGATCGCGCGGGCCGCGGCCTCGAGGATCGTCTCCCGGCGCTCGGCGTGGGTCAGGCGGGTGCGTGGGGGCCCGGAGCTCACCCCGTGATCATCCCAGGGCCCGGGTCCAGCACCCGCAGCTCGTCGCCGAGCGCCACACGACCGGGTTCGAGGACCGCGAGGTAGATCCCGGCGTCCGCGCCGTTGCGGGCGCCGATCCGCTTGAGGACGGTGGTGTCGCGCGGGAGCTCGCCCTCGCCCTGCGCGCGGGTCGTCATCACGCAGCGTCCGGTCGTCTCGACGGCGCGCAGGAGGGCCCCGCCGACGCGGAACGTCGTCCCGATCCAGCGGTCCTCCGCGAAGCCGCTGACGCCGTCGGGGGTGCGGACGACGAGGTTCGGCCGCAGCCGCCGGGGATCGAGGGCCTCGCGCTCGCCGGGCGCGCCGGTGTCGTCGCTCGCGAGGGCCTCGAGCGTGGCGGTCGTGAGGAGGTGCAGCGGCGCCGCGTCGTGGTGGCGGCCCCACCGGCGCCCGCCGTCCCCGTGGTCGAAGCGCAGGGTCCGCCCGAGGTGCGCGGACAGCGCGGCGTCGGCCTCGGGCGTCCCCGCCGTGAACGCCCGGCCGTCCGGGAGGGCCACGGCGACCGCGGGGCCGTCGGTCGAGGACGCGCCCGGGCCGCCCGCCGCGCTGCCCGTGCCGGCCGCCGCGCCGACCGTCGTCGCCCGCAGGTCGAGCATCCCGTCGTACAGCCGCCAGCGGGCTTTGTTCGTCTTCGCCGAGACCCAGTGGTCCTCCGCGTCGAGGAGCGCCCAGGACCGGTCGCCCGCGAGGCCGCCGGGCTCGAGCGTCGCCTCCTCCAACCGCTCGCCGAGCATCGACTTGACCGGGAACCGGAACAGCGTCGCGACGGTGCCGAGGACGGCGGACATCGATCGAGGGTACTCCGGCGTCGACGGCGGCCCCGCGCCGCCGGCCGGTCCGGGAATGCACGCCAGGACCACGCATTCCCCGACGGGCACCCGCTCGGACGCCCCGCTCCGCGGAGCCCCCTCCGACCCGTGAACAGGTGGTTGCCGAGCCAACGACCGACTCCGTACACGCCACGATCTGCGACCATGTCCCCTTGCGGTGGTGCTCAGAAGGTCGGCTGCGTAGACGCCGAACGCGCCCCTGCCCGAACGCCGGAGCGCGCCCGTGATCGGGGTCCTCGTGGCCCACGCGCTCGCTGCGCTGATCGCACCATGGCTCGTCGGCCGGATAGGGCTGAAGGCCTTCCCCGTGCTGGCGCTCGTGCCCGCCGGCGCTGTCGTCTGGGCGGCCGCGAACACGTCCGACGTGACGGCCGGCCGGGCCTCGGAGAGCGTCCACCAGTGGGTCCCGAGCCTCGGCATGGAGCTCGCGTTCCGGCTGGACCCGCTGTCGCTCCTGATGACGTTCGTCGCCGCCGGCGTCGGCTCGCTGGTGCTGGCGTACTGCGGGCGCTACTTCGCGGCGGACGAGCAGGGGCTCGGGCGCTTCGCCGCCGTGCTGGTGGCGTTCGCCGGGGCGATGATCGGGCTCGTCCTCAGCGACGACCTGCTGCTCCTCTACGTCTTCTGGGAGCTCACGACGGTCCTGTCGTTCCTGCTCGTCGGGCACAACGCGGACCGCCAGGGCGCACGCCGCGCGGCGATGGACGCCCTGATCGTCACGACCTTCGGCGGGCTGGCGATGCTCGTCGGCGCCGTGATCGTCGGCGAGGCCGCGGGCACGTACCGGATCTCCGAGATCGTGGCGAACCCGCCCGGGGGCACGACGGTGTCGATCGGCGTGGCGCTGCTGCTCGTCGGCGCGCTCTCGAAGTCCGCGCTCGTCCCGTTCCATTTCTGGCTGCCCGGCGCGATGGCCGCGCCGACGCCCGTCTCGGCGTACCTCCACGCGGCGGCGATGGTGAAGGCCGGCGTCTTCCTCGTCGCCCGCCTGGCGCCCGCGTTCGCCGACCTCGACGTCTGGCGCTGGTCGATCCTCGTCCTCGGCCTCACGACGCTGCTCCTCGGCGCGCTCAGGGCGCTCCGGCAACACGACCTCAAGCTGCTGCTCGCGTACGGCACCGTCAGCCAGCTGGGGCTCCTCACGGTCCTCGTCGGGCAGGGGTCGCGCGACGTCCTGCTGGCCGGGCTCGGGCTGCTGCTCGCCCACGCGCTCTACAAGTCCGCGCTGTTCCTGACCGTCGGGATCATCGACCACGACACCGGGACCCGCGACCTCCGCGTCCTCAGCGGGCTCGGCCGCACCCGCCGGCGCCTGGCCGTGATCGCGGGCCTGGCCGCGGCGTCGATGGCCGGGATCCCGCTGTTCGCGGGCTTCGCGGCGAAGGAGACCGCGTTCGACGCGCTGCTCCACGGCGACACCGTCGACGTCCTCACCCTCGTCGTCGTGCTCGTCGGCGTCGCCCTGACCGCCGCGTACGCCTGGCGGTTCTGGTGGGGGGCGTTCGCGACGAAGGACGACGTCCCCGACCGCCGGTGCACGGCGCCCCGGACGTCGTTCGAGCTCGCCCCGGCGCTCCTCGCCGGCGGCGGCCTCGTCCTCGGCGTCGGCTTCTCCGCGGTCGACGCGCTGCTCTCGCGGCACGCCGACCTCATCCCGTCCGACGAGAAGCCGCTGCACCTCGCAGGCTGGCACGGCGTCGGGCCGGCCCTCGGGCTGTCGGTGCTCGCGCTCGCGCTGGGCGCGGTCGTGGTGCTCGTGCAGCGCCGCCTGGCGGGGCGTCCGGTGCCGGCCGAGGCCCCGCGGCGCCTGGTCGACGCCCGCGTCGCCTACGTCCTGCTCGTCCGCGGCACCGAGCGCCTGTCGGTCGCGGCGGCCCGCGCGACCCAGTCCGGCTCGCTCCCCGTGTACCTGATGACGATCCTCGCGGTCTTCGGCGCCGCGATGACCACGGCCCTGATCACCGGGCTGCCGTGGAACGTCGAGCTCCGCACCTGGGACGAGCCCGCGCAGGGCGCCGTCGGCCTGCTCGTCGTCGCGGGCACGATCCTCACGCTGCGCGCCCGGCGCCGCCTGAAGGCCGTCGTCCTCAGCGGCGTCGTCGGCTACGGCGTCGCCACGCTGTTCGCGCTGCAGGGCGCCCCGGACCTCGCACTGACGCAGTTCCTCGTCGAGACCGTGACCCTCGTCGTGGTCGTCCTCGTCCTGCGACGCCTGCCGTCGCACTTCACCGGCACCGTCTCCTCGAAGCGGCGCCGCCGGGTCCACATCCTGATCGGCGTCGCCGCCGGTGCGCTGATGACGATGCTCACGCTCGTCGCCGCCGGCGCCCGCGAGGCCGCGCCCGTGTCGGAGCTGTTCGCCTCCGCGTCGAAGCTCGCGGGCGGGAACAACATCGTCAACGTGACGCTCGTCGACCTCCGCGCGTGGGACACGATGGGCGAGATCGCGGTCCTCGTCGTCGCCGCGACCGGGGTGACGAGCCTGCTGTTCCTCCGGCGCCGGTCGCGCGCGATGCCGCGCCTGAGCGACCCGGCGGCCGACAGCCCGGTCTGGGCGACCGACCCGGCGACGTCCGGGAGCGGGCCGGGTGCGGACGGCCGGACGGGATCCGCCGGGCGCGCCACGCAGGGCGGGAGCGCCCCGGTGCCGGGGCTCCTCACCGTCGTCCAGCACGCCGCCGGCGGGTCGGGGACCGCGAAGAGCGCGGAGCGCTGGCTCGTCGCCGAGAACACGCTCGCGCCCGAGCGCCGGTCGATCCTGCTCGAGGTCGTCGTCCGCCTGATCTTCCACACCGTCCTCGTCCTCAGCGTCTACCTGCTGTGGGCCGGGCACGACCTGCCGGGCGGCGGCTTCGCCGGTGGCATCGTCGCGGGCCTGGCGTTCACGATCCGGTACCTCGCCGGCGGCCGCTACGAGCTCGGCGAGGCCGCGCCGGTCGGGGCCGGGCTCGTGATCGGCCTCGGGCTCGTGATCGCCGTCGGCACCGGTCTGGCCGGCGCGATCCTCGGGGACGCGGTGCTGCAGGGCGGCGCCTGGAAGCCCGACATCCCGCTGCTGGGCACGCTGAAGCTCTACAGCTCGACGCTGTTCGACATCGGCGTCTACCTCGTCGTGGTCGGCGTCGTCCTCGACGTCCTGCGGAGCTTCGGCTCCGAGATCGACCGCCAGATCGACGAGGAGCGCCACGGACGCACCCCGACCGTCGAGCGTGCACCCGGGAGCACCCGATGAGCGTCAGCGCCGTCCTCGCGATCCTCGTCGGCGTCCTCGTCGCCGGCGGCGTGATCCTCCTGCTCGAGCGCAGCCTGACCCGCGTGCTGCTCGGCGCCGTCCTGCTCGGCAACGGCATCAACGTGATGATCCTGGCGATGGGCGGCGTCGCGAAGAACGCGCCGATCATCGGGCAGTCCGCGAAGGGCGACCAGAACGACCCGCTGCCGCAGGTGATGATCCTCACCTCGATCGTCATCACCTTCGCGATGACGGCCTTCCTGCTCGCGCTCGCGTACCGGTCCTGGCAGCTGCAGGGCCACGACGAGGTGCAGGACGACGTCGAGGACCGCCTCGTCGCGACCCGCCGCGAGGCCGAGGAGCTCGAGGACACCGGCGCCGACGCCGACCTCGAGGCCGCCGAGGACGCCCGCGCCGCGGTCGAGGAGACCCCGTCGCCCGACGACGACGCCGCACTGACGAGGGACGCATGAGCACCGCCGCGCTCGTCCCGCTCCCCGTCGTCCTGCCGCTGATCGCGGCCGGGGTCAAGTTCGCCATCGGACCGCGGCTGCCGAAGCTCCACCGCGCGATCTCCGTCGGCACGCTCTCCGCCGTCCTCCTCGTCGCGGTCCTGCTGCTCGTCGCCGCCGACCGCCACGGCCCGCAGGTCGCGGCCATCGGCGACTGGCGCCCGCCCGTCGGCATCGTGCTCGTGGCCGACCGGCTGTCGGCGCTGATGCTCCTGATCTCCGCCGCGGTGACGCTGTGCGTTCTGATCTACAGCTACGGCCAGGGCTCCGCCGACGACGAGGAGGGCCTGCCGCTCGCGGTCTTCCACCCCACGTACCTCGTCCTGTCGGCCGGGATCAGCAACGCGTTCCTGGCGGGCGACCTCTTCAACCTCTACGTCGGCTTCGAGATCCTGCTGGTCTCGAGCTACGTCCTGATCACGCTCGGCGGGACCGCTTCGAGGATCCGCTCGGGCACGACGTACGTGATCGTCTCGCTGCTCTCGTCGCTGCTGTTCCTCGCCGCGATCGGCCTCGTCTACGGCGCGACGGGCACGCTGAACATGGCCGACCTCGCGCTGAAGCTCCGCGAGCTCGACCCGAACATCCGCCTCGTCCTGGAGCTCTCGCTGCTCCTCGCGTTCGGGATCAAGGCCGCGGTCTTCCCGATGTCCGCGTGGCTGCCGGACTCCTACCCGACGGCGCCCGCCCCGGTGACGGCCGTGTTCGCCGGCCTGCTGACGAAGGTCGGCGTCTACGCGGTGATCCGCACCGAGACGCTGCTCTTCCCCGACGACGACCGCGTGGCGGCGGTCCTGATGGTCGTCGCGTTCCTGACGATGGTCGTGGGCATCCTCGGCGCCGTCGCCCAGACGGACGTCAAGCGCATGCTCTCGTTCACGCTGGTCAGCCACATCGGCTACATGATCTTCGGCGTGGCGCTCGGCTCCAGGCTCGGCCTGTCGGGCGCGATCTTCTACGCGATCCACCACATCACGATCCAGACGACCCTGTTCCTGACCGCCGGGATGATCGAGCGGGTCGCGGGCAGCACGTCGTCGGAGAAGATCGGCGGGCTCGCGAAGACCGCGCCCCTGCTCGCGATCCTCTTCTTCCTGCCCGCGATGAACCTCGCCGGGATCCCGCCGTTCTCGGGCTTCATCGGCAAGCTCGCGCTGATCCAGGGCGGCGCGCAGGACGGCTCGTGGCTGGCGTGGGTCCTCGTCGCGGGCAGCGTCGTGACGAGCCTCCTGACGCTCTACGCCGTCGGCAAGGCGTGGAGCCGCGTGTTCTGGCGCTCGCCCCGCGTCGCGATGCCGTCCGCGGCGGCAGACGACGCGGCGGGCGGATCCGGGTCGCCGAACGACGTCCGCGGCGCGACCCTCGGCGGCCGCGACATCGCGCGCGGCGGCGCCATGCCGCGCCTGATGACGGCAGCGACGGCGGCGCTCGTCGTGCTCGGGCTCGCGTTCACGGCCGTCGCGGGCCCCCTGACCGACCTCACCGACCGCGCCGCCGGCGAGCTCCGGACGCGGTCGACCTACGTCGAGGCCGTCGCGCCGGGGACGGTCGTCCGGACGGCCGACGGGTCCACCGAGGGCCCGCCCGTCCGGCTGCCGGCGGACTTCGACCGGACGTCCTCGGACGCGGGCGACCCCTTCTCGGGGCGGATCCCCGGTGCGACGGCCCTCCCGCCCCGCCCGTCGTCGGGCGGTCGCGTCGAGCAGCAGGGCGTCGGCGCGTCGGAGATCGAGCGGGGCGCCCCGTGAGCCCGGTCCGCAACATCGGCCGCCGCCTGGCGCGTCGCCGGGCCTCCGGCTCCGGGATCCTGCAGCCGCTGGCCGTCGGCTGGCTCGTCGTCCTCTGGATCCTCCTGTGGGGCCGTGTCACGCCCGGCCTGCTCGTCACCGGCCTGCTCGTCGCGGTGATCGCGATCGCGCTGTTCCCGCTGCCGCGCCTGGACGTCGAGGGCCGCGTCCGCCCGCTCCCGGCGCTGCTCTTCGGCGTCCGCTTCGCGTGGGACGTCGTCCGGGCGAGCGTCGAGGTCGCGACGCTGGCGTTCCGCCGCGACCAGGAGGCCCCGACCGCCGTCATCGGCGTGCCGCTCGTGACGCGCTCGGACCTCATGCTGACGCTCGTCTCCGAGGTCCTCTCGCTCGTGCCGGGCAGCCTCGTCGTCGAGATCGACCGCCACGACGCCATCGTCTACCTGCACCTGATCGGGGTCCGCGACCGCGAGCAGGTCGAGCGCGAGCGCCGCCGCGCCCGGGAGACCGAGGCCCGGATGATCCGCGCGTTCGGCTCCCCGACCGACCGCCGTGCCCTGGAGGCCCGCCCGTGACCGTCGTCCTCTGGATCGCCGCATCGATGCTCGGCGTCGCCGCGCTGCTGGCCCTCGTCCGGGTCGTCCGCGGCCCGTCGTCGCTGGACCGCGTCGTCGCGATGGACGTGCTCCTGTCGTGCCTGATCGGCGCGATCGGGATCGAGGCCGCCTACGGCCGCGACGGCACGACGCTGCCGGTCCTCGCGGTCCTGGCGCTCCTGGGCTTCGTCGGCTCCGTCGCGGTCGCGCGGTTCGGGGCCGACGCCGGCGACGACGACCCGGACCGCCGCGAGGAGGCCCGCGTCGAGGCGCGCCTGGAAGCGGCCCGCGAGGGACGGGAGACGCCGTGAACGACGTGCTCGACGTCGTCTCCGCGGTCTGCCTGCTGCTCGGCGCCGCGCTGTCGCTCGCCGCCGGGATCGGGGTGCTGCGGTTCCCGGACGTGCTCTCGCGCATGCACGCGGCGTCCAAGCCGCAGGTCCTCGGCCTGCTGCTGGTCCTGATCGGGGTCGGCCTGCGCCTGCGCACCGGCTTCGACATCACGACCCTCGTCCTCGTCGCAGTCTTCCAGCTCGCGACCGCCCCGGTGGCGGCGCACATGGTCGGCCGCTCGGCCTACCGGACGCGCCGCGTCCGCCGGGACCTGCTGCTCGTCGACGAGCTCGGGGAGCGCCTGGACGAGGCGGCGCGGCGGGACGGCGCGGGGGACGCGCCGCCGCCGGCGGCCTGACCCGCCCCGGACCCGCAGGCTCAGGCCAGCAGCCGCTCGACCGCGGCGGCCGTGCCGACCGGGTCCTCGAGCATCGGCAGGTGCCCGGTCGCGACCGTCTCGGTCCGGTCGGCCCCGAGCGTCGCGGCGTGGCGGTCCTGCAGCGCGAGCGGGAAGTCCGGGTCCTGCGCGGTCCGCACGTACCCGCGGACGGCCGGGAACGTCCGCGGCCCGACGCCCAGCGACCGGTCGCCGGTCCGCGGCCGCAGCGCCACGAAGGTCGGGCGCTCCGCCGGCAGGGCGTCGCGGAAGCGGTCCCACGCCCAGGCCGGCAGGCCGGCGCCGCCGAGGAGCAGGAGCGGGACCGTGGGAGGAAGCGGCGGGCCGGTCGCGGAGTCGCGGGCCGGTGTCGCGCTGGCGGCGGAGGACATGCACCGATGCTCGCCCCGATCGCGGACCATCAGCGTCCGCGACCGCCCCGCCTACAGCTTCGCGAAGCGCCCGTTCTCCTGGAGGACCTCGCCGTCGGCGTAGAGCCTGCCGCCCTGCCGCAGGTCGCAGATGAGGTCCCAGTGCAGCGCGGACTCGTTCGTGCCGCCCGTCTCGGGGTACGAGCGGCCGATCGCGGTGTGGACCGTGCCGCCGATCTTCTCGTCGAAGAGGATCACGCCGATCGCGCGGTCGATGCCGAAGTTCGTGCCGATGCCGACCTCGCCGAGGAACCGGGCGCCGTCGTCCGTCGCGAGTGCGCGCTCGAGGTAGTCGCCGCCGACCTCGGCGGCGTGCTCGACGACCTCGCCGTCCCGGAACGTCAGGCGGACCCCGGAGACGTCCACGCCGGCGGGGGAGGAGGGCACCGTGTAGTGGATCGTCCCGGTGGCGCTCGACTCGATCGGCCCGGTGAAGACCTCGCCCGACGGCATGTTGCGCCGTCCGTCGCTGTTGACCCAGACGCGACCGGCGACGTTCAGCGTCAGGTCGGTGCCCTCGGCCTCGATGCGGAGCTCCTCGACGCCGTCGAGCCGGTCGATCAGCCGGGCCTGGAAGTCGCGCAGCCCGTTCCACGCGCGGATCGGGTCGCTGCGCTCCAGGAACGTCGCGCGGGACACGAACGCCGCGAGCTGCGCCAGGGTCATCCCGGCCTGGTCGGCCAGCGCGGCCGTCGGCCACAGGGTGGTCGCCCAGCGGCTCTGGAGGGTCAGCTCGCGGGCCTCCTGCCGTCCGCGGGCGGCGCGGGCGAGGCGCTCGGGGTCGACGTCCGCCAGCGCCGAGGTGTCCTCGGGCGCCTGGATCGAGAGCGACCGCTGTGCCTGCCGGGCCTCCTCGAGCTGGAGCGGGGCGATCCCGTCGAGGTGGCGGTCCCGGGCGTGCGCGTAGAACCCGGCGGTCTGGTCGGGCAGCTCCACCCGGAGCAGCGGCCACGCGTCCCGCTGCAGGATCGCGCGCTGGAGCTCGACGAGCAGCGGCGTGGCGAGGTCCGTCGACCGGACGAGCACCTGGTCCCCGGGCTCGGGCTCGAGGCAGTAGCCGACGAGCAGGTCGGCGAACGCGGCGGCGCTGAGCTCCGTCGCGATCACCGCGTCGTCGTCCTCGGGGGCGTGGTCGTCGTGCTCGGTCACCGGGGTCTCCTGGTCTCCGCGGGGCGGGGCCCCGAAACATCCGTGCGGGGCAGGGCCGCCGTGGTGCCGGCCGCGCGGGCCGTCACGGCGCCTGCATCTCCGGGAACCACTCCGTCAGGTGCTCGCGGAGCACCGTCCGGATCCACGTGCGCTCCTCGGCGGACGCGACGCGGAAGCGCTGGATCAGCGCCTTCTGCCCCGTCGTCGGGACGTCGTCGACGCTCCAGCCCATGACCAGCCGCTCGAAGAGGAACTCCACGGCGCGGTGCCAGACGTCCTCGCGCGTCATCGCCGCCTGGCCGATCTCGCCGCCGATCGTCTCGGCGTACACCAGCCGCGTCTTCGGGGTCATCGCGCACCCGAGGTCGAGCGTCATCCGGCCGTCGGGGCTGGTGTACGGCACCGTCGGCAGCTGCGGCGCCTTGCGGTCGCTGATGCGCGGACGGTTGGTGGTCTTCTTGCGCTTCTTCGCCACGGTCCGCTGCCGAGTCTACGGGTAACGTGCAGTGGTCCATGCCGTGTCCCCGCGCCTCCCGCACGACCCGATGAGCTCCGGGCGGGCGGCCAAGGAGCTCGGTCGCGGCGAGCGCGTCGTCCCCGGCGTCTGGCGGCTGCGGCTGCCGCTGCCGTGGCCCGGCGTGCCGCACGGCAACGCGTGGGCGGTCGCCGCCGGCGACGGGATCGTCCTCTTCGACACCGGGATGCACCAGCCGGGCTCGCTCGCGCACCTGGAGCGCGCGCTCGACATGGTCCACCTGCGGCTCGAGCTCGTCCGCAGCGTCGTCCTCACGCACGCCCACGTCGACCACTGCGGGCAGACGACGCCGATCGTCCTGCGGTCGGGCGCCGAGGTCTGGTGCCACCCGAGCCACGACCACCTGACGAAGTGGCTCGCGAACCCCGACGGCTACTGGGAGCGCCGGGTGGAGATCGCGCTGCAGTCCGGCGTCCCGGAGCCCGACGTGCGCGCCGCCTCGGAGCTCGTCCGCCGGGAGGACATCGGCATCGCCGGCGGCCTCCAGGTCGACCACGACCTCGTCGACGACGTCGAGATCGGGACGGACCTCGGGGTCTTCCGCGCGATCGAGACGCCGGGGCACGCGCCGTCGCACGTCTGCCTGTTCAACGCCGAGCGCCGGATGCTGGTCTCCGGCGACCACCTGCTCGGCCGGGTCTCGCTGTTCTTCGACTTCGGCTACACGCCCGACCCGATCGGCGAGTTCCTCGCGTCGCTGGACCGCATCGAGGCGCTCGACGCCCGGCTGTGCCTGTCGGGCCACGGGCGGACGTTCACCGACGTCGAGGGCCACATCCGGGCCAACCGGGACCTCGTGGCGGAGCGGCTGCGGCGCACGGAGGCCGCGCTGGCGGGGCCGGAGCCCCGGACCCCGGCCGAGATCTCCCCCGAGGTCTTCGGGGTCGCGCTGAGCGCGGAGAACGGCAGCTGGCTGCTCGGCGAGGTCCAGTGCTTCCTGCGGCACCTCGAGGTCACCGGGCGGATCGTCCGGGTCTCCGACGACCCGGACCGCTTCCGGGCGACCTGACCGGCGGCGGGACGGACCGGGCGTGCCCGGGATCACCGCCCGGGCGGCGCGATCCGCCATACGATGTCCCGGATGCGCATCGACGAGATCATCGAGACGTCGCCGGATCCGACGTTCTCGTTCGAGTTCTTCCCGCCGAAGACGGACGAGGCCGAGGCCCTGCTGCACGACGCCCTGGAGACGCTCCGCGAGCTCTCACCGTCGTTCGTGTCGGTGACGTACGGCGCGGGCGGCAGCTCCCGCGACCGGACGATCAAGGTCGTCCGCAACCTGCGCTTCGACCACGGGCTCGAGGCGATGGCGCACCTGACGTGCGTCGGGGCGACGAAGGACGAGATCCGCACCGTCCTGCAGCAGATGCGGGACGCCGGCGTCGACAACGTCCTGGCGCTGCGCGGCGACCCGCCCGGCGGCGAGGAGAAGTTCGCGCCGACCCCCGGCGGGTTCGCGTCCTCGCCCGAGCTGACGCAGCTGATCGCCGAGGAGTTCCCGTTCGCGATCGGCGGCGCGGCCTACCCCGAGCCGCACCCGGACGCCCGGCACGAGGACGACGACGTCCAGACCGCGAAGGCCAAGGTCGCCGCGGGCGCGAAGTTCCTGATCACCCAGATCTTCTACGACAACTCCGACTACTTCTCGTTCGTGCGGCGCCTGCGCGACGAGGGCGTCGACGTGCCGGTGATCCCGGGGCTGATGCCGATCACGTCGATCGGCCAGTCGCGCGGGTTCCTGACGAAGATCGGGGCGAGGATCCCCGAGGGCTACCGCCGCGAGCTCGACGCGCGCGAGGACGATCCGGAGGCCGTCATCAGCCTCGGCATCTCCTACGCGACGCTCCAGGCCGCGGAGCTGCTGGCCCAGGGCGCGCCGGGCATCCACTTCATCACCATGAACCGGAGCCCCGCCACCCGCGCGATCCTCGCGACCCTGCGCCTGCACCGTCCGTGGGAGCGCACGCCGGAGTCCCCGACCTCGGCGGGCCAGCCCTCGCTGGCGTAGGCGACGGACCGGGGATACCGGAGATCCGTCACGGGCTCAGGGAGCCGTGAGGGTGGCGCGGTAGCGTTCGTGGGGACCGGAGCAGGGCCTCGCGGGGCGTGACGCGCCCCGGATCCGCTCCACCCCGATCCCCCGGAGCACCGACATGGTGAACTTCAAGAACATCAGCAAGCTCGCCGGCAGGGCGAAGTCGCTCGCCGGCCAGCACAACGACAAGATCGACCAGGCGATCGACAAGGGCGTCAAGGCCGCCGACAAGGCGACGAAGGGCAAGTACGGCGACAAGCTCACGGGCTCCGCCGACAAGCTCAAGGACGCCGTCGACAAGGTCGCCGACAAGCCGTCCGACGCCACGGCGTCGCGCGCCCAGTCCGGTCAGCCGGCGGCCCAGCCGGTCCCCGACCCGGACGCCCCGAAGGGCCAGAGCTGAGCGGGGGCCCGTCCGGGGCGGGGCCCGGGGAGCAGATCCGGCTGCCCGGGTTCGACACGGGACCGGGGGCGCGGACGTCGCTGGGCGATGGTGGATCCGGGGCCGCGGACGGTGGGCCCGGCGTCGTCGCGCCCGTCGTGCCGGCCGCGCCCGCGACGCTCCCGGAGTACGTCCTGCGCCGGTCGCGGCGCGCCCGGCGGATCACCGTGCGGGTCGATCCCGACCGGGGGCTCGTCGTCACGATCCCGGCGCGGGCCACGATCGCCGATGCGGAGGCCGGGATCCGCGAGCTCCACGGGTGGATCGCGCCGCGGCTCGCCCAGCTCGAGCACCGCCGGGCCGCCGCCGCGACCGAGGCCGCCGCCGGGCTGCCGTACCTCGGCACCGTGCTGGACCTGGAGCCCCAGGCCGGCCGTCGCCGCGTCCACCGCGTCGGCGACCGGCTCCTGGTCCCCGCCGACGGCGAGACCCGCGGCCCCGCGCTGGCCGCCTGGTACCGGACCCGTGCACGCGACGAGTGCCGCGGGCGGCTCGACGCCGCGACCGCGACCCTCGGCGTCGGCTACGAGCGCCTGCGGATCACCGACACGCGCTCGCGGTGGGGCAGCTGCTCCTCGACGGGCACGATCAGCCTCTCGTGGCGCCTGCTCCTGGCCCCCGAGGCGTGCCTGGACTACGTCGTCTGGCACGAGGCGTGCCACGTCGTCCACGCGCACCACGGCCCGACGTTCTGGGCGCTCCTCGAGCGCCACGTGCCCGACTGGCGCGAGCCCGCGGCGTGGCTCCGGGCCAACGGGACCGACCTGCGGCTGCTGCTCCCGGCCTGAGGACGGCCCTACGCCGCGGCGCGCCGCCGCCCGCCCGGGGACCGGACCGGCGTCCGTCGGCCGGGACGCATGCGTCGGTTGTGCGCGAGCAGCGCCAGGCGCCCGGAGCGGGGCGGCAGCGTGGTGACGACCTCGTTGGTGATGCCGTCGCGGGAGACCTCGACCTCGCCGCCCATCCGGCGGAAGAGGCCCTCGGAGGCCTCGTTGCCGGCGAGCATCGAGCCGTTCAGGGACGTCACGCCCTCCTCGACCGCGCGGTCGGCCAGCGCGATCGCCAGGGCGCTGCCGAGGCCGGCGCCGTGCAGGTGGTCGGCGACGACGAAGGCGGCCTCGGCGGTGGTCCCGGAGCCCTGCGTGCGGACCCAGCGGGCGACGCCGAGGAGGCGCTCCGGCCGCGCGGGATCGACGGCGACGAGCGCCACGTGGGTGCGCTGGTCGACGTCGGTGAGGTACCGGACGTCGTTGGTGCTCAGGCGCGGCTTGGCGCTCAGGAAGCGGTCGCGGACGCTCTGCGGCGACAGCGAACCGTGGAAGCGCCGCAGGAGCGGCGCGTCCTCGACGGCGATGGGCCGGACGAGCACCCTTGAACCGTCGTGGAGGGGAACGAACATACGTTCCATGGTGCGCCCCGCGAGGCCCGCGCTCGTTGGGAGGTGTCACACGAACGCTCGAAATGGGTCACACAGGACCGTGATCACTCAGGAACGATCACAGCATCGTCACGTCGCGGACCCCCGGAACGACGACGGGCGCCTCGCGGCGCCCGTCGTGCGGGTCGGTGGAACGGTCGCGGTGGCCGCTCCGATCGGCCTACCGCTGGTCGATCGGGACGTAGTCCCGCGTGCGGTCGCCGGTGTAGATCTGCCGCGGGCGGGCGATCTTCTGCTCCTTGTCGCCCACCATCTCCAGCCACTGGGCGACCCAGCCCGGGGTGCGGCCGATGGCGAACATGACGGTGAACATCTCGACCGGAAGGCCGAGGGCCTCGTAGATCAGGCCCGAGTAGAAGTCGACGTTCGGGTAGAGCTTGCGCTTGACGAAGTAGTCGTCCTCCAGCGCGATCCGCTCGAGCTCCTTGGCGACCTCGAGGAGCGGGTTCTCGGTGCCCGTGGCCTCGAAGACGTCCTCGACGGCCTTCTTCAGGATCTTCGCACGCGGGTCGAAGTTCTTGTAGACGCGGTGACCGAAGCCCATGAGCTTCTCGTCGCCGTTCTTGACCCGGTCGATGAAGCCCGGGACGTTGTCGACGCTCTCGATGCGGGCGAGCATCTCGAGCACGCTCTGGTTGGCGCCGCCGTGGAGCGGGCCGTAGAGCGCGGCGATGCCGGCGGAGACGGCGGAGTACGGGTCGACCTGCGAGGAGCCGACCGCGCGGACGGACGACGTGGAGCAGTTCTGCTCGTGGTCGGCGTGCAGGATGAGGAGGACGTCGAGCGCCTTGGCGATGCGCGGGTCGGCCTCGTACTTCAGCTCGGCGACCTTGAACAGCATGCCGAGGAAGTTCTCGGCGTAGTTCAGGTCGTTGTCCGGGTAGACGTACGGCATGCCCTTCGCGTGGCGGTACGCGAAGGCGGCGAGCGTCGGGACCTTGGCGATCAGGCGCACGATCTGCTCGTACTGCGTCTGCTCGTCGTGGATGTTCTTCGCCTCGGGGTAGAACGTCGACAGCGCGCCGACCGAGGAGAGGAGCATGCCCATCGGATGGGCGTCGTAGCGGAAGCCCTCGACGAGCGACTTGACGTTCTCGTGCACGAAGGTGTGGATCGTGATCGCGTGCGTCCACTCCTTCAGCTGCTCGGTGTTCGGGAGCTCGCCGTAGATCAGGAGGTACGCGACCTCGAGGAACGTCGCCTGCTCGGCGAGCTGCTCGATCGGGTAGCCGCGGTACTCGAGGATGCCCTTGTCGCCGTCGATGTACGTGATGGCGGAACGACACGCGGCGGTGTTGGTGAACGCCGGGTCGTAGGTCATGAGGCCGAAGTCCTCCTCGTCGACCTTCATCGCGCGGAAGTCCATCGCGCGGACGGTCCCGTCCGTGATCGGCACCTCGTAGGCCTTGCCGGTCCGGTTGTCGACGACGCTCAGCGTCTCCTGGGCGGTGCCGACCGCCGCGTCGGCGCCGGTCTCCTGGGTCTCGCTCATACGGGCTCTCCGTGATCTCTGTCCGCTTGCAGTTCGCAGTCTATGCACCCCGGGCCCAAAGGTCGCGTCCCGGTATACAAGCGACCGGCCGGGCGATTCGTGGTGGGGGGACGGGGACGCGCGACGGCTGCGCGGCGGGTACCCGGACGGTGCGACCCGCAGACATCGCGACGTGGCGCGTCGCCGCTCGCGCGCGTGGCCGGCGGCGTGCCGGTACGGTCCGCCGGTGCTCCCCGAGGCGACCGACCGGATCCTGGCGCTGCCGGACGACGCGCTCGTCCTCGACGTCGGCGGCTGGGCGGCGCCCTTCAACCGCGCGACCCACGTGATCGACGCGATGCCCTTCGAGAGCCGCGGGGCGATGGGCTTCTCCTACGGGGGCGCGCAGGAGCGCTTCGGGGCCGACACCTGGACGCGGACCGACTTCTGCGCGCGCGAGCCGTGGCCGTTCGCGGACGACACGTTCGACCTCGTCCTCTGCGTGACGACCCTCGAGGACGTCCGCGACCCGATCTGGGTCTGCCAGGAGATGAGCCGCGTCGCGAAGGCCGGCTACCTGGAGGTCCCGTCGATCCTCAACGAACTGACCTGGCGGCTCCCGGGGGAGGGGGCGTACGTCGGCAACCGCCACCACCACTGGTTCTGCCGGACGACGTCCGCGGCCGGGCGCCCGGGGAACGCGCTCGGGGCGGCGGAGGTCGGGCGGGAGGGGCCCGCCCGGGTCGAGTTCGTGCACAAGCAGCACGGCGTGCACGCGGACCCGACGATCCGCGTGACGCCGTCGATGGCCGTCGAGCTCGGGCTCCACGACCAGCTGCAGGGGCTCTTCTGGGAGGGGCGGGTCGAGGCGACCGAGCGGCTCCTGATCGGGGAGACGCTGCACGACGAGCTGCGCGCAGCGGTCGACGCGCGGTTCCCCGCGTCGGGTCCCGAGCGGGTGCTGCGCGACCTCGAGCGCCGGATCGGTGCGCGCGCCGTCGCGGCGGCGACGCCGCTCCGTCGCGCCGCGGGCACCCGGCTTCGGGCGCTCCGGGGCGGACGGGTGCCGGACGGGGCGACGGTCTCCGAGGACCACGTGCGGCCAGGCCTCGGGCGCCCGCGCGACTGACCGCGGAGGCCCGGCCGGGCCTCCCGCAGAGGTGACGCCTGCGTCACGAATCGTCCTCCCGCCGCCCACGGGCCGCGCGGTCCGGCTACGCTCCGGCCCATGTCGCCGCGCGCCGCCGGGTCCGCCCTCGCCGTCCCCACCGAGATCGGCAGGAGGGCGACCGAGGAGGGGATCTTCGTCGCGGCCCTGGTCCGCGCGGGGCTCATCCGGCTCTCCAGCCCGAAGAGCGCCCGGGCCGGGATCAAGGCCTACCGCACCCGCGGGCCGCTCGGCGCGGTGCTCGCGCTGTCCGTGGCCGCGAACCCCGACCAGGTCGCGATCGTCGACGACCGCGGCAGCACGACGTACGGCACCTTCGAGGCCCGGTCCAACGCGATCGCCAACGCGTGGTCGGCCGCCGGCGTCCGCGCGGGTGACGGCGTCGGGATCATGGTGAAGAACCACGCCGGCTTCCTCGAGGCGCTGTTCGCGTGCGTGAAGCTCGGCACCAAGGCGATCTTCATGAACACCTCGTTCTCCGGGCCGCAGCTCGCGGCCGTGTCGGAGCGCGAGGGCGTGCAGGTCCTCGTGTACGACGAGGACTTCGCCGACGTCGTCAAGGACGTCGACGCCCCGTCGGGCCGCTACCGCGCGTGGACGACGACCGCGGGCGACGACGCCGACGACACGCTCCAGCACCTGGCGCTCACGGGCGGGAGCGCCGCGCCGGCGGCCCCGGACCGCCAGGCGTCGCTGATCATCCTCACCAGCGGCACGACCGGCACGCCGAAGGGCGCGGCCCGGCAGCAGCCGAAGTCGCTGGCCCCGTTCGGCGGCCCGCTCTCCCGCCTCCCGTTCCGCGGCGGCGAGACGACGGTCCTCCCGACCCCGATGTTCCACGCGATCGGCCTGCTGCAGGCGCTGATCGCGATCGGCCTGGGCAGCACGCTCGTCCTGCACCACAAGTTCGATCCCGAGCAGACGCTCGACGACATCGTCGAGCACCGCGCCAGCGCGCTCGTGGTCGTCCCGGTGATGCTCCGGCGGATCCTCGACAAGTACGACGCCCGCGAGGTCAAGCCCGACCTCTCGACGCTGCGGATCGTCTTCGCCGGCGGCTCGCAGCTCGGCGGGTCGCTCGCCAATCGGGCGCAGGACACGATCGGCGACGTCCTCTACAACCTCTACGGCTCGACCGAGGTCGCGATCGCCACGATCGCCACGCCGCAGGACCTCCGCAGGGCCCCGGACTCCGTCGGCTCCGTCGTCACCGGGTCGCGCGTCCGGATCCTCGACCAGGACGGCAAGGACGTCCCGAAGGGCGAGACCGGCCGGATCTTCGTCGGCACCGCGATGCCGTTCGAGGGCTACACCGGGGGCGGCACGAAGGACCTCATCGACGGCCTGATGTCCTCGGGCGACGTCGGGCACTTCGACGAGCACGACCTGCTGACGATCGACGGCCGCGACGACGACATGATCGTCTCCGGCGGCGAGAACGTCTTCCCCGCCGAGCTCGAGGAGCTCCTCGCCGGGCACCAGAAGGTCTCGGAGGCCGCCGTCCTCGGCGTCGACGACGAGGAGTTCGGGCAGCGCCTGAAGGCCTTCGTCGTGCTGAAGGAGGGCCAGGAGCTCTCCGAGGACGACGTCAAGGCGTACGCGAAGGACAACCTCGCGCGCTACAAGGTGCCGCGCGAGGTCGTCTTCCTCGACGAGCTGCCGCGCAACCCCACGGGCAAGGTCCTGAAGAAGGACCTGAAGTAGGCCCCGGCGCGGGGTCCGCGGCCGGCGCGGCGACCGGCCCCGGTCGCCCATCCGGCCACCGGGCTCCCTGTGGGTGCCCGTCGACCGGTACGCGCGGGCGGGAACGTCCAGGGCGCTCCAGGGCGCCCCGTCACCGCTTCCGCTCAGGCCCCGGCGGTCCCCGCGGGCCGCGCGGGCCCGCCCTCGTAGCGCGACTCGGTCGCCTCGACCTGGCCGTGGTAGTGGCTGCCGAGGTCCGGGTGGCCGTACGGGCGCTCGGCGGGCCGGTCGAGCGTCATGAAGGAGAGCTGGGCGATCGGGAGGCCCGGGCGCAGGAGGATCGGGACGCGCGTGAGGTTCGCCAGCTCGAGCGTCAGCGTGCCCTTCCAGCCCGGGTCGCAGAAGCCGGCCGTGGCGTGCACGATCAGGCCGAGCCGGCCGAGGGAGCTCTTGCCCTCGATGCGGGCGACGATGTCGTCCGGGAGCTCCACCCACTCCTCCGTGCGCCCGAGGCAGAACTCGCCCGGATGGATGACGAAGGGCTCGTCGCCCTCGCAGACGACCTGCTCCGTGAGGTTCTCCGGCGGGTCGGCGAGGTCGATCGACGTTACGCGATGGTTATGGAAGACCCGGAACGAACGTCCCAGTCTCAGGTCGACCGACGCAGGCTGCACGGCGGCCTCGTCCCAGGGGGTGATGCGGAGACGATCGTCCGTCACCAACTGGCGAATCGTCGCGTCGGACAGCACGGGCATGGCGGTGAGGGTAGCCCCTCGCCCGGCCGCGGCGCGGCCGCCGTGCCGGAACATCCGGTCTCGGTTGGGTCTCGGACCGGTATCGGTCGGGCTACTGGCGGTCGCAAATCACGTGCCGGCGGTCGGACCCTGGTTGCGTTTCCTCGTGAGCGGTCCGTATATTCCTCCCGCCCGGCCCTCCGTGAGGGAGATCACTCCCCACCGGACGCCGTACGATCCCCGTGACCAGACCACCCATTCGCATCGTCGCCCTCGCCCTCGTGGTGGTGGTCGTCCTCGTCGTCCTGATCAAGGTGGTCGGCGGCGGGGACAGCTACACCGTGAACGCGCGGTTCCAGGACGCGGGCCAGGTGGTCAACGGCAACCAGGTCCGCATCGCCGGCGCGACCGTCGGCACCGTCGCCGACGTGGAGCTCGCCGACGACGGCCAGGCGATCCTCAAGCTGAAGATCACGAAGAGCGAGTACAAGCCGCTCCACGAGGGCACGCGGGTCATCCTGCGCAACTCCTCGCTCTCGTCGATCGCCAACCGCATCATGGTGCTGGAGCCGGGGCCGGACAACGCGCCGAAGATCCCGGACGGCGGCGACATCGAGGCCGAGGACACCCGGTCCGCGACGGACATCGACCAGGTCCTCAACGCGGTCGACGCCAAGGGCCGCCAGTACCTGCAGACCCTGGTCCGCGGCGGCGCCACCGCGTTCAGCGGCGCGGAGAAGCAGACCAACGCGCTGCTCGAGCGCCTCTCCCCGGCGCTGTCCCAGACGCGTCGCACGATCGACGCCCTGACCTCCGACGAGCCCGCGCTGCGCCGGATCGTCAGCGGCTCGGCGGCGGTCTCCTCGACGCTCGCGCAGAACGCGGGCGACCTCGAGGCCGGGCTGCAGTCCACCGCGGTGACGCTGAAGGCCACCGCCGACGAGCGCGCAGCGCTCCGCGCCCTGATCGAGCGGGCCCCGGCCTTCCTCGACCGCGGGCAGAAGACGCTGGCCGACACCCGCGTCCTGCTCCGCGAGGCCCGCCCGCTGCTCCGCGAGGTCCGCCCGGTGGCACCGCGCCTGGCGACGACGCTCCGGCTCGCGAGCCCGCTGACCGCCGAGGGGATCCCGCTCCTGCGCAACGTCCGCGCGACGCTCCCGTCGGTCGCCGACACGCTGAAGCGCACGCCGAAGCTCGCCAAGCAGGTCGTGCCGATGACGAACGAGCTGAGCCAGGCGCTGACGACGCTGAAGCCGATCACCACCGAGGTCCGCTCGTACGCGCCGGACCTCGCCTCCGGCTTCCTCACGGGCTTCGGCGGCAAGGCGGGCGGCTACTACGACGCCTACGGCCACTACTCGCGCATCGCTCCGGTCCTGAACGGTGCGTCGCTCGGGCAGATCGCCCAGCCGCTGCTCGGTGGCCTGACGGACGTGCTCTCGCCGCTGCTCGGCACGGGGATCGGCGCGCCGCAGATCAAGCAGCAGAACCGCTGCCCGGGCGCCGGCGCCCAGACGGGTCCCGACGGGTCCAACCCGAACCCCGCGGGCCACGCCGGGAAGTGCGACCTGACGCAGATCCCGCCCGGCGGCAAGAACACCGTGACGAGGTCGAAGCGATGATGCCGGTCCGCCGACACCTCCTCGCCGGGGCGACCGCGGTCGTCCTGGTGCCCGTGCTCGCCGGTTGCGGCGGCGGGGGCCAGGCCGGGCAGCAGGGCGCCATCGGCAGCACGAAGCTCGACGCGATCTTCGACAACGCGTCGTTCGTCGGCGCCGGCCAGGACGTCCGCGTCGCCGGCGCGACGGTCGGCAAGGTCACGAAGGTCGCGCTGACGAAGGACCGCAAGGCCCGGATCTCGATGGACGTCGACTCCGCCTTCCTGCCGTTCCGCACCGACGCCTCCTGCACGATCCTCCCGCAGTCGCTGATCGGCGAGAAGTTCGTCGAGTGCGATCCCGGTCAGCCCTCGTCCCCGGCGCTCAAGGCCGGTCCCGACGGCGGCGCGACGACGATCCCGCTGCAGAACACGCAGAGCCCGGTCGACCTCGACCTCGTCGTCGCCATGCTCGGCCAGCCCACGAACGTCCGCACGCAGCTGCTGCTGAACGAGTTCGGCGCCGGCTTCGCGACCCGCGGCAAGGACCTCGACGCGATCATCCGTCGCTCGAACCCGTTCCTCCAGTACACCCGCAAGACGCTGACGATCCTCGAGCGCGACAAGGCCGCGCTCGGCCGCATCGTCACCGCCAGCGACGCCGTCCTGACCGAGCTCGACAAGCGCAAGGACGCGATCAACGGCACGTTCGAGGGTGCGGCGGCGACGCTCAAGCCGACGTCGGACTACCGCCGCGAGCTCGACCGCGCGATCCGGCAGCTGCCGCCGACGCTCGACGCCGTGCGCCCCGCGCTGCAGTCGCTCCGCGACCTCTCCGACGACGCCCGCCCGACCCTCGCCGCGCTGCGGCAGAGCGCGCCGGCGCTGTCGACGCTGTCCGGCGACCTCGGCCCGCTGTCCGACGCCGCCCGCCCCGCGCTGCGGCGTCTGGCGAGCGCGTCCCGGACCGGAGCCCCGATCCTCCGCCGCTCGCTGCCGAAGGTGAAGCTCCTGCGCACCACGGTGGACGCCCTGAGGCCCGTGACCCCGCTGGCGACGCAGCTGAACACGAGCCTCAGCGACAACGGTGCGATCGAGAACCTCGCGCAGTTCATCTTCAACGTCTCCCTGGCCACGGCCCGCAAGGACGACATCTCCCACATCGTGCCGGCCAACGTGCTGCTGACGCCGTGCATCATGCCCGCGGAGACGCCGATGGCCGGGTGCTCGTCGCGCTTCGACGCGGAGGCCTCCGGCAACAACGCGCTGAAGGCCAAGCAGATGGAGGCCTTCCTCGGGCGCCAGCGCGACCGCGCGGCCCTCCAGACCGACGAGCAGCGAGATTCGAAGACCCTGCTCCCGCCGACCGCGAAGGAGGCCGGACGATGAACCGCCGCCGCACCTCCCTCGCCGGCAGCCCCGTCCTGATCGGCGCGGCCACCGCGCTGATCGCCCTGGTCGCCGTCGTCCTCTCGTACAACGCGAACAAGGGCCTGCCCTTCATCACGACGTACGACATCAACGCCCAGGTCGCGGACGCGAAGAAGCTCACGACGAGCGTCGACGTCCGCATCGGTGGCAAGCGCGTCGGCCAGGTCTCCGAGATCACGCCCAAGCGCGCGAAGGAGGGGAACCGCTACCGGTACTACTCCGAGCTCAAGCTGAAGCTCGACAAGACGATCGCGGACCTGCCCGTCGACACGAAGCTCCGCGTCCGCCCGAAGAGCATCATCGGCGCGAAGTTCGTCGAGCTCTACCCGGGCACGAGCAAGCAGACGATCAAGGCCGGGGGCACGATCAAGGAGGCCGCGACCAGCGCCTCCGTCGACCTCGACGAGGTCACCGGCCTGTTCGACGCGAACCTCCGCCGCTCGTACCGCACGGTGATCAAGGAGGCAGCCAACGGCTTCGCCGGCCGCGGCGCCTCCCTGAACGAGGGCCTCGACGCCCTGCCCGCGACGCTGTCGAGCGGCTCGACGTTCCTGCGCACGCTGTCCGCGACGCAGACGCAGCTCGGTCGGTTCGTCCGGGGGCTGGACTCCGCGATGGCGGCGCTGCAGCCGACGGCGCCCGACCTCGGTCGACTGTTCGTCGCCGCGGTCCCGACGCTCAAGGCCCTCGGCGAGGAAGGCGACAAGGTCGGAGAGACCATCCAGCTGACCCCGAGCGTCGAGGCCGCCACGCAGAGCGCCTCCCGCGTCGCCGCCCCGGTGCTGCGCGACGCCGCCGAGCTCGCGAAGGAGCTGCGCCCCGGCGTCCGGCAGCTGCCGGAGACCGTGGACGCGCTGCACCAGGTCGCGGTCAAGGGCATCCCGGTGCTCAAGCGCGCGCCGGTCCTCGGCACGCAGCTGCAGTCGACGCTCCGCACGGTGAACGGCACGCTCCAGCGGCCGAGCTTCGCCGACTCGATGACGTTGCTGACCCCGACGCTCCAGAACCTCCTGCCGGCGCTGCAGTCCTTCGTGCCGCAGCAGGTGAAGTGCAACTACGTCGGCCTCTTCGCCCGGAACGCCACGAGCGCCGGTGGCTCCGGCGACGAGAACGGCAACTGGCTGCGCATCGGTCTCGTGCTGAACACGAACCAGACGCTGCGGACGACCACCGCCGACCCGAACCTCCACTATCAGGTGTACCCCGACAACGATCCCGGCGGCTGCGCCGTGGGCAACGAGACGTACCGTCCGGGCGTCCAGACCATCGGCCGCGTCCCCGGCCAGACCTCCGCCGGGAACCAGGCCACGTCTGCGCCCGCCGGCACGCCGAAGGGTCCCCGATGAGCCCGTCCATCCGCAGGCGCCGCGGCCGCAACCAGCGCTCGGTCCGCCACTACACGCCGGAGCAGATCGTCCGGCGCAACGTCCTCTGGGGCGCCGCGACGCTCCTGGTCGCGGCGATCATGGTCTTCCTCGTCTTCGGCGGCGGGCTCCCGGGCACCGGCCCGAAGAAGCTCACCGTCCTGACGAAGGACGCCGGCGTGCTCCGCGTCGGCGCGGCCACGAAGGTCCGCGTCGCGGGCGTCGACGTCGGCACCGTCTCCGGCCTGAAGCCCGCCGACGGCAAGCCGGGCTACTCGACGATCACGGTCGCCCTGAACGACAAGGCCCCGGTCTTCCGGCGCGACGCGACGGTGAAGATCCGTCCGCGCCTGTTCCTCGAGGGCAACTTCTTCCTCGACATCAACCCGGGCAGCCCGGGCGCCCCGCGCCTGGGCAAGAACCCGATCCCGCCGGGTGCCGTGACGCTGCACGTCGCGGCCGACGAGGTCTTCAGCGCGTTCGACTCCCAGACCCGCGAGAACTTCCAGCAGACGCTGAAGGCGTTCGGCGAAGGCCTCCAGGGCGGGGGCGCCAAGGCGCTGAACACCTTCCTCAAGGCGACCCCGGCGTCCCTGGCGGACATCGCGATCGTGATGAAGTCGCTGCGCGGCAACAAGGACGGGGACCTCCAGGAGCTCGTCCGGGAGGCCGGCGGCGTGCTCGCCAACCTCCAGGCCCACGAGAACGGGCTGAAGGGCACGATCACGGGCGGCGCCCGGACGTTCGCGGCGTTCGCCGCCGAGCAGCAGTCGCTGCGAGGGACGGTGCGCGGCCTCGACACGACGACGCGCGACCTCTACCCGCAGCTCCTGCGGATCGACCGCTCGATCCCGCAGGCCCGCGCGCTCGTCGCCGACGCCCGGCCGCTGGCCCGCCGTCTGCCGTCGTTCCTCGACGACGCGAACCCGGCGCTCCGGTCCCTCCTGGCCCTCGCGAAGTCCGGGGACGTCCAGGGCCTGACGAAAGAGCTCCGCCCCGCACTGCGGACCGTCAGCCGGTCCGCCGCGCCGCTCGGCACCCTGGCCGACGACCTCCGGCCCGTCGCCAAGTGCCTGAACCAGAACCTGCTGCCGATCCTCAACAGCGTCGTCCCGGACGGCAACCTGACGACGAACCTCAAGGTCTACGAGGAGCTCGGCGACACGTTCACCGGCCTCGGCGCCTCGACCACGAGCTTCGACGCCAACGGACCGTGGGTCCGCTACAACGCGGGCCTCGGCAACCAGGCGATCTCGACCACGGACGCCGGCGGCACCGTCGCCGGCACCACCGAGCGGACCGTCGCGGGCTCCACGCCCGCCCCGGTCGGCCTGCCGCCGCTGCGGCCGGACGTGCCGTGCGAGACGCAGGGCGTCCCGACGCTCGACGCGAAGATGAAGCCGTTCGTCGGCACGCAGTCGAAGACGAAGGTCGACAAGGCCGAGGTCACCCGGATCCTCGACGAGGGCCTGAAGACGATCAAGGGCGTCGACGGGCGTTCCGACCTGCGCGACCTCCAGCAGCGCCTGGAGGACCTGCTCGGTCCCGGCAAGGCCGGCACCGCCGCGGACCCGGCGACGTCGACGACGACCGAGAAGGCGCCGACCACCCCGACCACGAGGTCGGCGTCGACGACCACGCCCGCCCCGGCGACGAAGGAGGCCGGACGATGAAGACCATCAAGATGGCCCTCCGCCAGTACTGGTGGGCGGTCGGCGTGATCATCGGCGCGATGATCCTCTCGGTCGTCGTGGCCGGGTACATCCTCACCCAGCAGCGGTTCACGCCGTTCAAGGACAGCTACCAGGTGAAGGCCGACTTCGCCTCCGCCCAGGCGGTCACGCCGGGGCAGGGCCAGGCCGTCGCGGTCGCCGGTGTCACGGTCGGCCAGATCTCCAAGGCCGACCTCGTCGACGGGCAGGCCCGCGTGACGATGAAGATCGACAAGAACAAGCTCGACGCGGTCCACGAGAACGCGCACGTGACCCTGCGCCCGCGGACCGGACTGCAGGACATGACGATCGAGCTCGACCCGGGCTCGCCGGACCGTCCGAAGGTGAAGGACGGCGGCACGCTGCCCCAGGTCCAGTCGACGTCGCAGGTCCAGCTGGACGAGGCCGTCGCCTCGCTCGACAGCGACACCCGCGGCTACTTCCAGCAGCTGCTCCAGGCGAGCTCGACGGGCTTCAAGGGCAACGCGAAGCGCTTCCAGCAGATCCTGCGGACCGCGGCGCCCACGGCCCGACAGACGCACCAGGTGCTCAAGGTCCTGACCGAGCGGCGCAAGGCGCTGTCGGACGTCGTCTCCCGTCTCGCGTCCCTGTCGAAGTCGATCGGCACCCGCGACCAGGCCGTCGGGGACACGCTCGACCGCGCCTCCGCGACGCTGACGACGCTCGGCAACGCCGACGCCCAGCTGCGCGCGTCGCTGCGCGGGCTGCCTCCGACGCTGTCGCTCGCCGACCAGGCGGTCACGAAGACCGGTGAGCTGGCGGACGAGATCGTCCCGACGTCGAAGGCCCTGCGCCCGGCGATCAAGGACGTGACCGCGGCGCTGCCCGACGCCAAGCCGCTGCTCCGCGAGCTGCCGGGCGACCTGGCACCGGTGCGGAAGCTCGCCGTCCAGGGCCGCAAGCCGATCCGCGAGGTCCGCCGCACGGTGCAGGCGCTGCAGCCGCAGCTGGCCGACAGCGACACGACGGCCAAGGTCCTCCAGCACCTCGTCAACGTGCTCGGCTACGACCCGCCCGGCGGACAGAAGGGGTACTCGTACTACCTCGGCTGGTTCGCGCACAACACGAACTCGCTGTTCTCGAGCCAGGACGCCAACGGCGCGTCGTGGCGCGGGCAGCTGCTCTTCTCCTGCGGCTCCCTGACCGCCGCCACCGCGCCGATCCCGGCCGTGGGCGATCTCCTGACCGGCCTGGGGGTCTGCAAGTGAACAAGAATCGGCCCCATCCCGCGCAGATCGGGATCATGATCGCGTTCGCGCTGTCGTGCTTCGGACTGCTCCTGTTCCTCTGGACGAGCTTCGGCGGCCCCGTGCCGCTGAAGGCCAAGCCGTACGAGGTGAAGACCGCGTTCGCGCAGGGCACGCAGCTCGCCGGCTACGCCGACGTCCGCGTCAGCGGCGTCACCGTCGGCAAGGTGACGAAGATCGTCCGGGCCGGCGGCAAGGCCCGGGTGACGATGAAGATCGACCCGAAGTTCGCACCGCTGCCGCAGGACACGCGGGCGACGCTGCGGACGAAGACGCTCGTCGGCGAGACCTTCGTCGACCTGTCGTTCGGCTCGCGCAAGGACCAGACGGTCAAGAAGACCTTCATCGCGGACGGGGGCACGATCCCGGCCAGGAACATCCAGCCGACGGTCGAGCTCGACCAGATCCTGGATGCGTTCGACAAGCCGACCCGGGCGGACCTCAAGACCGTCCTGACGTCGCTGGCGAAGGGCACGGACGGGGCCGGCAAGGACCTCAACGCCGCGGTCGGCCAGGTCGCGCCGCTGGCGGAGGGCGCGGACTCGCTGTTCTCGATCCTGAACCGCCAGTCGGCCGAGGTGCAGTCCGGCACGCGCGACTTCGGGACCGCGTTCGCGGCGATCGGTCGCCGCGAGGGCGCGATCCAGGGGATCGCGACGTCGGGCCGGCAGCTGCTGGAGACGACGTCGGCGATCACCCCGGCCCTGAAGGCCACGCTCGACCGCCTGCCGTCGTTCGCCCGCGAGACCCGCCGGTTCATGGTCACGACCGAGGCGACGTCGCGGGCGGCCAAGCCGGCGCTCGACGACCTGAAGCCCGTGACCCCGCTCGTGCGTCCTGCGCTGCAGCGGCTCTCCGTCCTGGCGCCGGAGCTCCGCGACACGCTCACGGATCTCGACCCGGTGCTCGACCGCGTGAAGACGGGCATGCCGCCGCTGCGGCAGATCGTCGCGGCGCTCCGCCCGCTGACCGACAGCGTCTCGCCGGTGGGCGAGGACCTCGTGCCGATCGCGCAGTTCATCAACGCGTACAAGCGCGAGCTGCCGATCACGTTCGCGAACGCCGGCGCCGCCATCCAGGCGACCGCACCGGACGCGACGGGCAAGCAGCAGCACTACCTGCGCGTCGCGGCCCCGATCAACGGCGAGACCGTGTCCGGCGCGACGACCCGCAACCCGGCCAGCCGGTACAGCCCGTACCCGCGCCCGGGCGAGCTGGAGCTCGCGGGCACGGGCAAGATGCCGTCGTTCGCGTGCGACCACCTCGGCAACGTCGCGGGGCTCCTGACCGGCGTCCTCGACTCGTCCGGCATGGGCAACCCGCCGTGCATCGCCCAGCAGCCGTTCGCGATCAACGGGCAGAGCAAGATCTACCCGCGCCTGCAGCCGGTGACCCCGGCCCAGGTCCGGTCGGGCCTGCTGTCGCGCACGAAGTAGCGGCGGGCCCCGGGGACCTGCGGGGCCCGACCGGCCCCGGAACGACGAAGGGCCCGCGCGAGCGGGCCCTTCGTCGTCGATCGCCCCCCGCCCCGAGACGCTCGGGGCGGGGGGCGGACCAGGTCCCTCAGGCGCGGAGGGCGACCTTCGCGTCGGGGGCGCGGGTGAGCTCGACGAGGCGGTCGACGCGGGCCTGGACCTCGGAGCCCGGCAGCTCGTAGAGCTTCTCGGCACCGAAGGCCTCGACGTTGTGCGACGCGGTCGCGGTGCCGTGGATCAGGGCGGCGGCGAGGACGTCGCGGTCGACGACGAGGTCCGGGTCGGCCTCGAGGCGGGCGGCGACGTAGCCGACGACGCCGCCGGCGAAGGTGTCGCCCGCGCCCGTCGGGTCGATGACGGTGTCGAGCGGGAAGACGGGGACGGTGAAGCCGCCGCCGTCGTTCGTGAAGACCGTGGCGCCGTAGGACCCGAGCTTGGCGATGATCGCCGACGGGGCCTTCTCCCAGCCGAAGATCGCCTGTGCGGCGGCGTAGGTGGTCGGCGCGCCGGTGAGCTGCTGCAGCTCGCCGTCGTTGAGGATCAGGGCGTCGACCTCGCCGATCGCGGCGACGAGGTCGTCGCGGGCGATGTCGATCCAGAGGTCCATGGAGTCCAGCGCGACCCACTTGGCGGAGCTCTGGGCGCGGACGGCGCGCTGGAGCGCCGGGACGATGTTGGCGAGGAACAGGACCTCGGCGTCCTTGCTCTCCTGCGAGAGCTTGGGCTCGAACGTCTCGAAGACGTTGAGCTCGGTCGTGATCGTGTCGCGGGAGTTCAGGTCGTCGTGGTACTTGCCCTTCCAGAAGAAGGTCTTGCCGCCGGCGACCCGCTCGACGTCGTCGGTGTTCGTCCCGCGCGTGGCGAGCAGCGCCATGTGCTCGTCGGTGTAGTCGTCGCCGACCGGACCGACCGTCCGGACGTCGCTGTAGAACGACGCCGCCTGGGCGAAGTGGAAGGCCGCGCCCCCGGGGATGCGCTCGCGCACGCCCGCCGGGGCCTCGAGGCCGTCAAAGGCGATGGATCCGACGACGGTGATGGTCATTCGGGGGACCCTAAGGGGATCCGGGGGCCGCGCGCGGGGCGGTGGGGGCCGGTCGCACCGCGGGGACGGGCCTCCGCGCGGGCTCCGACGACCTCCACGACGCCGGGGAGAGGGACCCTGCGCGCAGCTCGAGCACCCGGTCGAAGGCGTCGAGGGTCGCGCTGTCGTGGGTGGTGATCACGACGGTCCGGCCCGGCGTCGCGGCCAGGACGTCGCGGACCACCGCGGCCGCCGTGGCCGCGTCGAGCATCGCCGTCGGCTCGTCGAGGACGAGGATCCCGGCCGGCGACGCGAGCGCCCGGGCCAGGCCGATCCGCTGACGCTGGCCGCCCGAGACCGCGAGGCCGTCCTCGCCCAGCAGCGTGGCCAGGCCGTCGGGGAGGGCGTCGAACCACGCCCCGAGCCCGGCGGTCCGGAGCGCGGCGACCACGGCGGCGTCGTCCGCGTCGGGCGCGCCGATGCGGACGTTGGCGCCGAGGGAGGTGGCGACGAGGTGGGCGTCCTGGCCGGCGAGGCGGATCCGGGCGCGGACGTCGGCGGTCGTCGCGTCCCGCAGCGGGACGTCGCCGAGGCGGACGTCGCCGTCGTCGGGGTCGGCGAGCCGCACGAGCAGGGCGGCGAGCGTCGACTTGCCGGCGCCGCTGGGGCCGACGATCGCGATCCGCTCGCCGGGCTCGACGCGGAGGTCCACGCCGTCCAGGACGACCGGGGTGCCCGGTCCGCCGGGGCGGTGGACGAGGCCGTCGGCCACGAGGGCGGCGGTCGGCGGCAGCGGCCGGGGTCCGGCGGGCTCGGTCAGCGTCGCCGGTCCCGCGACCCCCGCGTCGAGCCGACGCCGGGCGCGGTCCACGCCGAGCCACCGCATCGCCGCCTCGGGCAGCGGGCCCGTCAGCTCGAGGACGCCGATCGTGAGCAGCACCAGCGCGCCGAGGAGCACCGGGGAGAGGTCTCCCGCGGCCGTGGCGCGCGCGCCGAGGACGAGCACCAGGACGAGCGTCGCACCGCCGACCGCGACCGTGGCGGCCTGCCCCAGCGCGGCGGCCCACGCGATCCGCCGGTCGATGCGACCCAGCGCGCGGGAGTCGTCGTCCAGTCGCCGGGTCGTCGCGGGACCGAGGCCGGCGACGGCGAGCTGCGGGCCGTCGCGGAGCGCCCCGTCGAGCCGGGCCGCGAACGCCGAGCGGGCGGCGCCCTGGCGGCCGAGCGCGGGACGCGCCACGAGCCAGGTCCAGGCCGGGGCGGCGACGACCGCCACCACGAGTCCCGCCGCCAGGACGGCCGCGGCTCCCGGCAGGACCAGCGCGGCGGCCAGGACGGCCGGCAGCCCGGTCCCGACGGCGACGAGCACCGGGAGGACCACCCGCGGGCGCCGGTGCTGGAGCTCGTCGACGTCGACCGTGAAGCGGGTCAGGAGGTCCGCGGCTCCCGGCGCTCCGGGGGCACCCACGCGCCCCGCGAGCCGCGCGTACCAGCGGCGGCGCTCGTCGGCGAGGTCCGTCAGCGCGAGGTCGTGCGACGCGAGGCGCTCGGCGTACCGCCCGAGGGCCCGGATCATCCCGAGGGCCCGGACGAGGACGATCGTCGTCAGCAGCGCGAGCACCGGGGGACGCTCGGCCGCGCGGACGACGAGCCAGCCGGAGACGGCGAGCACGGCCACCCCGGCGACGGCGCTCAGCAGCCCGAGGGCGACGGGACGGACGCCGGGGGCGCGCAGCGCGCGGGGCGCGACGGACCGCGTGGTCATCGGACGGCTGCCCCGGTCGTGGTGCTGCGCGGGGGCGATCCGTCGCCGGCCGTCCCGAGCCGGTCGGGCCGGTGGGTGGCGTCGTCGCGGACGGGCATCCCGACGCCCCCGCCGTCGCGGAACCCGGATCCGGGAGCGAGGAGCTCCGGGACCCCGGTCCCGCCGACCTCGACGACGACGTCGCACCGCGCCGCGAGCCCCGGGTCGTGGGTCGCGACGACGAGGGTCCGTCCGGCGCAGGCCACGACGATGCCGGCCGCCGCCCGCTCGGCGCTCGCGTCGTCGAGGTGCGCGGTCGGCTCGTCGAGCAGCACCATCGGCGCGGTGGACGCGAGCACGCCGGCCAGCGCCAGGCGCTGCGTCTGGCCGGCCGACAGCACCCGGCCGCCCGGGCCGACCGCGGTGCGCAGGCCCCCGGGGAGGGCGGCGACGAGGTCCTGCGCGCCGGCCAGGTGCAGCGCGCGGGCCGTGCGGCCGGCGTCGGGCCCGTCGCCCCACGCGGCGCCCGAGCCGGTGCGCAGTGCCTCGCCCAGGGTCCCTTCCGGCAGGCCCGGGCGCTGCGGCAGCCACACGAGCGACCGCCACCAGGACTCCGGTGCGGCCGCGAGGAGGTCGACGTCGCCGCAGCGGATCGTGCCCGCGGTCGGGTCCTGCAGGCGGGCGAGGAGCCGCAGGAGCGTCGTCTTCCCCGCGCCCGAGGGGCCGACGAGGGCGACGCTCCGGCCGGGGACGAGGTCGAGGTCCAGGGGCTGCAGGCGTGCGCGACGGCCCGCCGACCCGGCGACGGAGACGCCGCGCAGGACGATCGGGTCGCGGACGGGGTCGGGCACCGCGACCGGCCGGGAGCCGGGAACGAGGCCCGCGCTGCGACGCGGCGGATCAGGCGTGACGCCTCGCTGCGCGCGAGGTCGGTCGTCCGGATCGCCCTCCGGCCAGGCCCGACGATCCCCGGGTGCCTCGTCGCGGCCCGCCTCGTCGAGGAACAGGAACGCCCGCCGCGCGGCCTGGGCCCCGTCCTCCGCCGCGTGGAAGCGCTGGCCCGCCGCGCGCAGGGGCGCGTAGACCTCCGGGGCGAGCAGGAGGACGAAGAGCCCGGTCGAGAGCTCGGCGTGGCCGGTCGCCAGGAGGACGCCGGTCGTGGCGGCGGCGATCGCGATCCCGAGCATGGCGAAGAGCTCCAGCACGAGGGCGGAGAGGAACGCGACGCGCAGGGCGCCCAGCGACTCGACGCGGTACCGCTCGGCGACGGCGTCGAGGGTCGCGGTCTGGGCGCGCTCGCGGCCGTGCGCCCGGAGGGTCGGCAGCGCGCGGACGACCTCGAGGAAGTGCGCGCCGAGGACCGCCAGGGCGCGCTGGCGCTCCCGGGCGTGCTCCGCGCTGCTCCGGCCGACGAGGACCATGAAGACGACGAGCACCGGGAGCGTGACCGCGAGCAGCCCGCCGACCACCGGCTGGCGCCACGCGATCACGCCGACGACGAGGACCGGCACGCCGCCCGCCAGGGCGATCGCCGGGACCGCCCGTGCGTAGTAGTCGCCCAGCGCGTCGACGCCCTGCACCGCGGCGGTGACGACGTCGCCGCGCCGGGCCTCGTCGGGCGCGGCGCTCCGGCCCCCGAGCGCCCGCCGGGCGATCAGGACGCGCAGCGCGTGCCCGGCCGCCTCGGCGGCGCGCCGGCCGAGGAGCTCTGTCCCGCCGGCGGCCAGCGCGCGCACCAGCACGGCGACAACGAGGAGGACGATGGCGCCGATCGCGGGGTCCCGGCCGTCCACCGCGCCGCCGACCACGTCGGCGATCACCCAGGCCTGGACGATCACCAGGGCGGCGACCACGGCGCCGCACGCGACGGTCCCGGCGATCAGGACCCGCGCCGTCGGCGACAGGGCGAGCAGGCGGCGGTGGACGTCACGGGGCGTCGGCTCGCCGACCGTCGCGGCTGCGACAACGCCGTCCGTGGTGCCCGCGCGGCCCGGCGGCGTGACCGCCGTCGCGATGTCCGTCGGACGACGGTCGGTGGGCGCCGCGCCGCTCACCCGAGCTCCTTCAGGGTCCCGCGGGTGGCCCGCGCCACGAGCGCCCCGATCCCGCCGGCCGGGGCGCCGTCCGGCGACCGCAGGAAGCGGACGTAGGCGAACCCGAGCACCCCGAGCAGCGGCGGGAGCAGCACGAGCGCGACGACGAGCATCGCGGTCAGGGTCGTCGGGCCCGACGCGGCGTCGGCGAGCGCGACCGCGCCGGGGCCGCGGCCGGCGACCGGGCTCGGCCAGAGGGTCGCGAACAGGGCCACCACCGTCGCGGTCGTCGCCACGGCGGCGGCGGCGAGCGACCGGCCGTCCCGTCCGCGGACCGCCTCGGCGACGAGCGCGACCAGCGCGCAGCCGGCGACCGCCAGCGCGGTGAGGCCCAGGGCCCCGGCCGAGACGTCGTCCGCCGCGTCCAGCGCCAGGACGATCGTCGCGGCGGTCGTCAGCGTCGCGGCCGCCACCGCGCTGCGCACCAGGCCGAGCGCCGGCCGGAACGACGGCACGCGCAGCCGCAGGAACGCGATCCCCTGGACGCGGCAGAGCGCGACCGACGCGAGGCCCGCGAGCGCGGTCGTCGGCGAGAGCACGCCCAGGCCGCCGTCGCCGCCCCGGGCGAGCGAGCCGTCCAGCGCGGCGGCCCAGACGACGCCCCAGCCGAACGCGAGGACGACGCTCGAGCCGACGAGGACCGCTGTCCAGCGCCGCGCCGCGACCGGACCGGCGTGGTCGACGAGCTCGATCGCGGCGTGGCGGAGCATCAGCGCCCCCAGGAGCACGGTCAGCGGGACGTAGAGCCCGGACGTCCACGAGGCGTACCAGCCCGGCACCGCGCCGAGGGTGGCGGCGACGGCGATCACGAGCCAGACGTCGTTGGCGGCCCACGTCGGGCCGATCGAGCGCAGGGCGGTCCGGCGGTCGACGCGGCGCAGGACCATGCCGACGCCGAGGTCGGCGCCGCCGAGGACGAGGTAGAGGGTCCACACGGCGCCGAGGAGGACGAACCACGTGGTCTGCAGATCGGTGGGGTGCACGGTGCGGTCCTCCTAGTAGGTGAGGGCGAGGCCGGCGGTGGCGCTGCGGCGGTCGCGGTGGTCGTCGCCGGGCGTGCCGCTGCCGGGGTCGGGGCCGCCGCCGTGGTCGTCCTCGTCGTGCTCCGGGTCCGGGCCGAGGCCGCCTGCGAGCTCGTGGCGCATCGTCCGGAGCGCGAGAGCGACGGTGCCGAGGTAGATCGTCAGGAAGACGACGAGGCTCACCGCGACCGCCACGGCGCCGACGTTCGCCGACCGGCCGTCGGCGGTCTTCAGCAGGCCCTGGATGATCCACGGCTGCCGGCCGCCCTCGCGCAGGACCCAGCCGCCGGCCTGGGCGAGGAACGGCGCGGCGACCGCAGCCATCGCGGCGCGGAGGAACCACTTCGACGACGCCAGGCGGTTCCGGCGCGCGAGCAGCAGCCCGAGCGCCATCAGGCCGACGAGCGCCGTGCCCATCCCGAGCATGATCCGGAAGCTCCAGTAGAGGAGCGGGACGTTCGGGACGTAGTTCCCGGGCCCGTAGCGGGCCACGGCCTCGCGCTGGAGGTCGTCGATCCCGCGGACCTTCGCGTTGACGGAGAAGTCGTCGATCAGCGACAGGAGCGCCGGGACCTTCACGTTCACCGTGGGCTCGCCGGGGTTCGAACGCAGCGGCCCGATCGCGAACAACGACAGCGGTGCGGGGGACGAGGTCGTGTAGAGCGCCTCCGCGGCGGCCATCTTCATCGGCTGGCGGTCGACCGCGCGGACGCCCTGGAAGTGCCCGGCGACGATCCCGAGCGATCCGGCGACGAGGCCGATCGCGCACGCCTGCTTCGCGACGCGGGAGAAGGCGTCGACGTCGCGGCCGCGCAGGAGGTGGAACGCCGCGATGCCGAGGACGACGACGCAGCCGGTCAGCAGCGCGGTCAGGACGACGTGCGCGAACGCGAGGCCGACGTCGACGTTCAGGAAGATCGCCCAGACGTCCGTGACCTGCGCCTTCCCGTCGACGATCTCGTAGCCGCGCGGCCCCTGCATCCAGGTGTTGGCGGTGAGGATCGCGTAGGCCGACATCAGGGTCGCGACGCCGACGATCCACAGGCAGGCGAGGTGCAGGCGCGGGCCGAGCCGGCCCCAGCCGAAGACCCAGAGCCCGAGGAAGACGGACTCCACGAAGAACGCGCCGAGGCCCTCGAGTGCGAGCGGCGCGCCGAAGATGTCGCCCGCATAGCGCGAGAACCCGGCCCAGTTCATGCCGAGCTGGAACGTCTGGATGAGGCCCGTGACGACGCCGACGCCGAAGCAGAGCAGCATCGCCTTGGCGTAGTACTTCGTCAGGCGGAGCCAGACCTCGTCGCCGGTCCGCCGCCAGCGGGTCTGCATGACCGCGACCTGGAACGTGAGGCCGATCGAGACGGCCACGATCGAGAAGTGGATGAGCGTCGTCAGCGCGAACTGCCAGCGCGAGAGGTCGAGCGCGACCGACGCGAGCGGGGCGGTGAGTGGGGTGAGCACGAAGGGTCTCCTGCGATCCGTCCGGCCCCTGCAGAGCAGGGGCGAGGGGTGGGACGGGCGACAGGACCCTGGTCACCGAGCGAGAGCGACCGTCTGCGACGATAGCACCGTGGGTGCGACCTCCATCGCCTCTGCGACAGGTCTCACAGCCGCGTCGCGACCGGCCGTCCCACAGGGCGATCCCTCCTCCGACGCGCTGATCGAGGCCGTCCGCGCGGCGGCGCTGCTCGGCTGGCTGTCGATCGTCGCCGTGCTCGTCGGGATCGCCGTCGGGCTGCCCGTCCAGCACGAGTCCGTCGTGCTCGTCACGACCGGGCTGGGGGCCGTCGGGCACGCCGCGCTGGGGCTGCTGCCGTGGGCGCGGATCCTCCCGACGAGCCGCGGCCGGCTGCTCCTGGACGCCTGGTCCGCCGCGCTGCTCGGCGGCGTCGGGGGTCTCGTCGTCACGGCCGGCGGCGCGGCCCGGCTCGACCTCCTCTTCTTCCTCGTGGTGCCGTTCCTCGCGATGGTCCACGACGGCCGGCGACTCGCGCCCTGGCTGGCGGCGGCCGCCGCGACGTTCGTCGCGTCCGTACTGCTCGCGGTCGACCCGCTGCCCCGGCCCGAGGCCGCGCTGCACCTCCTGCTGCTCGCGGCCTCGGCGGCGCTCGGCCGGCAGCTCGCGGCGGCGATCCGTCGACAGACCCACGCGCGGACGGAGGCGATCCGGCGCGCCGAGCTCGAGGGCGCGATGCTCGCCGAGGGCCACCACCGCGTGAAGAACTCCCTCCAGGTGGTCGCGGACCTGCTGCTGCTCGCGCGCCCCGACGACGAGGCGGGCGGCGGGGCGTTCGACCAGGCCGGCGCCCGGATCCGGTCGATCGCGGCGGTCCACGACGTGCTCGCCGCGCGCAGCGGCGGACGGGTCCCCGCGGACGAGCTGCTCGACGCGGTCGTCGGCGCCGCCCACCCGGGGGCCACCGCGCTCTCCGTGGCACCGGTCGCGCTGCCCTTCCAGCAGGCCCAGCACCTCGGGGTCGTCGTCAACGAGCTCGTCACCAACGCGCACCAGCACGGCGCGGGGGCCGTGCGGGTCGCGCTGGCCGTCGACGACGACGGCAGGGTCGAGGTCGCGGTCGCCGACGACGGCCCGGGACCGTCCGCCGACCGCTGGGCGTCGCCCGGCCTCGGGCTGCAGCTCGTCCGTCAGGTGGTCGAGCAGGGGCTCCGCGGGTCGCTGGAGTCGACGGAGGCGGGGATCGTGGTGCGGTTCGCGCTCGACCGCGACGGGCGAGCCGCGGGCGGGGGCGGCGACCTCCCGGCCGGCGGCGACGCCCGGGCGACCCGCCGCGCCGGCGGACGCGGGCGCCCGGGGACGGGGCGCTGATGCGCGTCCTGGTCGCCGAGGACGACCCGATCATCGCGCTGGGCATCGCCAAGCGCCTGCAGGGCCTCGGGCACGAGGTGATCGGCCCGGCCGCCCGCGGCGCCGACGTCCTGCGGCTGGCCGCGGAGGAGGCCCCCGATCTGTACCTGCTCGACGTCGACCTCGAGGACGCCGACGGCCTGGAGCTCGCGGCGACGCTCGCCGCGATCGGGCCGCGGCGCCCGGTGGTCGTCCTCACGGGCCTGGAGGCCCCGGAGCTCGTCGAGCGGTCGATCGCGTCGAAGGTCGACGCCTTCCTCACCAAGCCGGTCGACGACCGGCAGCTCGACGCGGCGCTGCGCCTCGCCGCCGCCCGGCACGCGGAGCACGAGGCGCTCCAGGACGAGGTCACGGGCGCCCGGCAGGCCCTCGCGGAGCGCAAGGTCGTCGAGCAGGCCAAGGGGATCCTGATCCGCGCGCTCGGCATCGACGAGCCCGCCGCCTTCCGGCGGATCCAGCGCAGCGCCCGGGACCGCAACCTGCGCCTCGCCGACGTGGCGCAGTCGATCGTCGACCAGCGGGCACTGCTCGAGGAGCGCGGGGGCGGCGGCGGGTGATCCGGCCGCCGCGGCGGTCCTACGGGCGGTCGTCCGGCAGCGTGATCGTCGCGCCGGGGCCCCGGTCCGCGTCGGCCTGGGACCGGTTCCCGGCGTCCCGGCGCTCCTCCTCCCGAGCCCTCCGGGCGCCGGCCGTGGCGCGCCGCCGCATCTCGCGGCGCAGCGCCGCCTGCGCGCGCGGGTCGTCCGGGCGGCGGGCCGCGCGCATCCGCGCGCGGATGAGACCGCGGTCGGCGGCGGGTGTCGCGGCGATCGCCATCCGGGCCGTGGTCGCGAGGACGCGGGACGAGCGGGTGCTCCCCACCTGCATCTCGTAGAGGTCGGACCACTCGAGTCCCGTGACCGCCGGCCCGCCGGACGCCGCGGCCCGCGCCTTCGCCCGCAGCGCGACCTCGTACGCGGTGGTCACGTCGTCCGGGCGGTCCAACGCGTCGGACCCGAACGCCCGGGCCATGCCGTCGGCGAGTCCGGCGTCGGGACGCGTCGGACGGAGGGCGAGGTACCGCTTCCACGCGACGGCTGCCTGCTCGTACTCGCGGCGCGTCGGCGGGTCGATCGGCTGGTCGGAGGCGATGGCCCTCGATCGCACCCGACCCAGCCGGAGGTGCAGGGACGCCAGGTCCGCCCACGCCGCCGGCTCGTCCGGCCGGTCCCGTGCGCGACGCTCGAGCGCCGGGAGGCGGTCGGCGCCCTCGTCGCGCAGCGCCGCGCGCTGCAGCTCGTCGATGGACGGGCCCCGGAACGTGGTGATCAGGCCCTCGTCGCCCGATCCGCCGCCACAGCCCCGCGAGCGTCGAGCCGGCGACGGCGACCGACGCGAGCACCAGGAGGCGCGACCGGAGGGGATGCGGACGGGACACGCGCATGCTGCCCACCGTAGGGGAGGGCGGGGGCTGGGGGAACCGCCGTTCGACGGTGCTTCCGGGGGCGGCGCCAGTCCGGCCGGGCGCCGTGGACGACCGGTGCCGCGCGATCCGCGTCGACCCGCCGGACGAACGTCCACGACCCGCCGGACGGCCCTCCCGCGGCGGGGACGGACATCCATCTAGGCAGCGCCGCCGGACGGCCCTACCTTCCGTCTCGTGGACCAGATCCTGCCCTTCCCCCAGACCGAGCTGTGGCTCCGGACGACGGTCGTGCTCGACGAGCTCGACCGCCTGCACGAGTCGTGGCTCGACGGCCGGACGCCGACGGCGGCCGAGATCGCCAACGTGGCCGACGACCTCGCCGCGCTGCGCGAGTCCGTCGAGTTCGCCGGCGTGATCGCCGCCTTCGAGGCGCCCGCGGTCACCCCCGCGTACTGACGCCCGGGCACCGGGACCGGGCGCTCGCCGGGGCGCCCGGACTACGCTTCCCGCCGATGTCCGCGCCGACGATGCACGCCGTCCGCCAGCACGAGTTCGGGGGCCCCGACGTCCTCGTGTTCGAGGAGGTCCCGCGGCCGGTCCCCGGACCCGGCGAGGTGCTCGTCCGGGTCCGCTCGGTGGGGATCAACTTCGCGGACACCCACACCCGCGAGAACAGGTACGTCCGCGAGGCGCATCTGCCGCTGATCCCCGGGCAGGAGGTCGTCGGCGTCCGCGACGACACCGGTGAGCGCGTCGTCGCGATGACCCAGGGCGGCGGCGCCTACGCCGAGTGGGCGGTCGTGCCGGAGGACCGCTGCGTGCCGGTCCCCGACGATCTCGCCGACGACCAGGCGCTCGGCCTGCTGATCCAGGGCCTCACCGCCTGGCACCTGCACCGCACCTGCGGCCGGCTGGAGGGCGGGGAGACCGTCGTCGTCCACTCCGCGGCCGGCGGCACGGGCTCGCTGGCGGTCCAGCTCGCGAAGCCCCTGGGGGCCGGCCGGGTGATCGCCACGGCGTCGAGCCCCGAGAAGCGCGAGGCCGCGCTCGCGTTCGGCGCGGACGTCGCGGTCGACCCCGACCCCGAGGGCCTCGAGGGGCGCCTGCGCGAGGCCAACGGCGGCCGCGGCGTCGACGTCGTCATCGACATGGCCGGCGGGCCGGGCTTCGAGGCCTCCCTGCGGGCCCTGGACCCGTTCGGCCGGATCGTCGTCTGCGGGATCGCGTCGAAGGAGCAGAACGAGGTCCGCACCGGCCACCTGCTGCGGCACTCCCGCTCGGTCGTCGGCTTCTGGCTGTTCCACTGCCTCGACGATCCGGAGCGCCGCTTCCGCGCGCCGCTCCGCGACCTCTTCGAGCGGGCCGCCCGCGGCGAGGTGTCGGTCAGCGTCGGTGGGCGGTGGCCGCTGGCCGAGGCCGCGGCCGCCCACGAGTCGCTCGTCGCCCGCCGGACGACGGGCAAGCTCGTCCTCGACGTCGCCTGACCGGCTAGCGGGAGACCGCGAAGACGCTGCGGTTCCCGGGGCTCTCGGTCAGCGAGTAGATCCGGTTCGAGGCCGACGCGAACGTCAGGTCCTCGCCGCCGGTCGGCCACCCGCGGCCCTGCAGCGCGCCGCCGAGCGGGCCCTGGAACAGGCTGTGGTTCTTGCCGCTGGTCGACAGGTACAGCGTGTTCCCGACCGTCATCGCACCCTGCACGTTCGTGGCGGTGGTGGTCCAGACGCCGCTGGGGCTCGTCACCTTGCCGCCGGCGAGGGCCCCGTCGGCCCCGAGCGGCCACCGCACCAGGCGCGACCCGGGCTTGCCGTCGATGTACTCCCCGGTCATCAGGCTGTTCGTCGACCGGTCGTAGGAGACCGACGAGAACCGCAGCCCGCCCTTCGCCTGGTACGACGCCACCTTCGGCAGGACGTACTGGTAGTCCGCGGCCTCGCAGGGGTTCGGGGTGCAGCCGACCTTCGCCTTGTTCCCCGACGTGGCGCTGACCTTCCACATGCGGCCGGTGTCGTAGACGCTGAGGCCACCGGTGGTCTCGGCGACGTAGAGCCGGCGGCCGACCCACGCGATGCCGCCTGCGTGGCTCGCCGTCGAGCGGAAGTCGGCGGTCTTGTCCTTGCGCGTGTACGGGTCGACGAGGAGGACGTGGCGGTACTTCGCCGCCGACAGCTTCTCGGCGGTCACGAACGAGATCCGGACCCCGGGGTGGACGGTCTTCGTGCCCTTCGGGTCCTTCGCGTACCAGGAGACCAGGAGCGCCTTGCGTCCGTCGACCAGGCCGTCGGGCGACGCGTCGGCCGTCCCGGTGATGCCCTGCGGGTAGAACTTCTTCGTCGCGGTGTCCTCGCCGTTGAAGCGGAACCCGTTCTGGAACCCCTTGGCCGCGCGGGACGGATGTCCGGCCGGCAGCGCGCTCGCGTTGCGGTTGGCGGAGCCGAGGACCTCGCCGACGGAGGCGTGGGGGAGGATGCCGTCCAGCCGCCGGACGGCCTTGGACCCCGGCGTCTTCAGGGTCAGCGTGTAGGCGGGCGGGCCGACCTGCGCCGGGGCCTCCACGGCGGACGCGGGGCCGGCGACCGTCAGGGCGCCGAGCGTGGTCGCGGCGAGCGCGGCCGGGAGCGCGAGGGCGGTGCGGGAACGAGGACTGCGGGGGACCATCCCATGACCCTAGGGCCCGTCGCCGGGATCGGAGCGGGCCTCTCACGGGCCTCTCACGGAGGGGTCGGGTGCTCGGCTCAAGGCCCGGTCGGTCCGTGGAAGGCCTCGACGGCGGGGAGGCGGCGCGTGCGCGACCCCCGCACGCCCTAGGATCCCCGGGGATGACCGCGTTCGCAGACCTCCGCCTCTCCGAGCCCGTCCTCGAGGCGCTGCGCGACATCGGCTACGAGAAGCCCAGCCCCATCCAGGAGCAGGGCATCCCACCGATGCTGGAGGGCCGCGACGTCATCGGCCAGGCGCAGACCGGCTCGGGCAAGACGGCGGCGTTCGGCGTGCCGATCATCGAGTACGTCGATCCGACGAGCAGCGACACCCAGGCGCTGGTCCTGACGCCGACCCGCGAGCTCTGCATCCAGGTCACGCAGGCGATCCGCGGCTTCGGGGCGCGGAAGAACGTCGAGGTCGTCGCCACGTTCGGCGGCGCCCCGATCCGCGAGCAGATCTCCCGCCTGCGCTCCGGCGCCCACGTCGTCGTCGGCACCGTCGGCCGCGTGCTCGACCTCATCGATCGCGGCGCGCTCCAGCTGTCCTCCTGCCGTTTCGTCGTGCTCGACGAGGCCGACGAGATGCTCGACCTCGGCTTCCTCGACGACGTCGAGAAGATCCTCCGCCGCACCCCGTCCGGCCGGCAGACGGCGCTGTTCTCCGCCACGATGGCGCCGCCGATCCGCAAGCTCGCGGACAACTTCCTCTACGAGCCCGAGCACGTGAAGGTGAAGTCCGACACGCTGACGGTCGACAGCGTGGAGCAGTTCTTCGTCGAGGTCCCCTCGAAGGACAAGCCCGAGCAGCTGGCCGAGGTCATCGCCGCCGAGCGCCCGCGCCAGGCGATCGTCTTCTGCCGCACGAAGATCGGCACCGACCGGCTCTTCCGCCTGCTGCGGGACCGCGGCAACAACGTCCGCGCCCTGCACGGCGACCTCTCCCAGGGCCAGCGCGACGGCGTGATGCTCGCGTTCAAGGGCGGCCGCGTGCCGATCCTCGTCGCCACCGACGTCGCGGCCCGCGGACTCGACATCTCGACGGTCACCCACGTCGTCAACTACGACGTCCCGCGCTCGCCCGACACCTACGTCCACCGCATCGGCCGCACCGGCCGCGCGGGCGCCACCGGCCGGGCGATCACCTTCGTCGAGCCGAAGCAGGGCCGCGAGCGCGAGGCGATCGAGGAGCACGTCGGCATCCCGATGACCCCGTGGGCCAAGGGCGCCACCACGCCGACGGGCGACCGGCACGCCGCCGCCACGCGCGCCGCGGCGAAGGGCGAGGCCCCGGCCGAGGTCGTCGAGGAGGCCCCGGCGGACGTCGTCGCCGAGGCCGGTCCCGCCGTCGCCGGTGCACCGGCCGACGCGCCGACCGCCGAGGCAGCGCCCGTCGAGGCCGCCCCCGAGGCGAGCACCGACGAGGAGCCTCGCCGCCGCCAGAAGCCGCGCCGTGGCCGCAAGCCGCAGATCCACCACGACGCCGACGAGCCCGGCACCCGCATCGTGCTGGTCCCGGGCGCCGACGACGGCCTCGCGATCCGCGACCTCGTCGAGGCCATCACGTCGTCGACCGGCCTCGACGGCGAGGCCGTCCGCGGCGTCTCGGTGCTCGAGCACTTCTCCTTCGCGACGATCCCGTCCTCCGGCGCCGCCGACGCGGTCGAGGCGATCAACGCCGCCGGCGGCCAGGTGCGCGCCGAGGTCCTGCTCGCCGACTGATCCGTGGGCGGGGCCTCGGCCGGAGCCCCGCTCCGAGGTCCTGCTCGCCGGCCGATCCACGGCCGGTGGGCGCGCTCCGAGGTCCTGCTCCCCGATCGATCTGCGGCCCGGGGTCGCGCGGTGTCGCACAGGCGGGACGCCCTCGACGGCCACGCGGCGCCGGGCGCCCGCAGCGGAGGCCGGGCCGCGAAGGCGGCGCCTCCCCGCTCGCCGGGGGCGCGGGTCGACGCCGTCCGCGCGGGTCCCGGGCCGGCGCACCGGGGGGCCGGTGGTCGCTACGCTCTCCGGCGTGAGCACGCCGTCCGAGCCCCAGGTCCAAGGCCCGACCGACCCCGCATCCGCCAGCATGGTCCGCGTCTGCGACCGCTGCGGCACCGTCTGCGCGGCCGACCAGGAGTGGTGCCTGAACTGCGGCGTGCGGATGACCGAGACCAGCCAGCGCCTGCCCGGGCTCCGGGCCGCCGGCCTCGTCGTCGCCCTCGCCGTGCTCCTCGCCGGCGGCGCGGCCGCGGCGTCCTACGCCGCGCTCCGCGGCGACGCCCGCAAGACCGCCAACGTCCCGGGGCCGACGACCACCGCACCCCCGGTCGCGCAGACGCCCGTGCCGACGACCCCCGTGACGCCCGCGCCCGTCGCCCCGACGGCGACGACTCCGCCGACCACCACGGCCAAGAAGGCGCCGACGACGTCGACGCCCAAGGCCACACCGGCCCCGTCGACGGGCGACGCGACCCCGAACTCCGGCTCGTCCGGTTCGTCGGGCTCGTCCGGCTCCTCGAACGGCAGCACCGGCACGACGACCACCACGAAGACGACCCCGACCACGACGAAGACGACGCCGACGACCCCGTCGGGCCCGATCACCTTCGCGTCGGGCCAGGGCTCGATCTACGACCCCGCGAACGTCGCGGCGGACACCGGCGACGAGCCGAAGGCGATCGACGGCAGCACCGGCACGAGCTGGAAGTTCACGCTCAAGGACGGTCAGACCGGCGGCCTGGGCTACGTCCTCGACTTCGACGACCCGACGACGATCCGGAAGCTGAAGATCTCGACCGCGACCTCGGGCCTGAAGGTCAAGATCTTCGGGACGGCGAAGTCGGGCACGCTGCCGAAGGACGAGCTCGACGCCGCGTGGGAGACCATCGCCAGCGAGCGGTCGCTGAAGTCGGGGAGCACCACCGTCCCGCTGAAGGCGCTGAGCGGCGCGACGACGAAGTACCGCCACGTCCTCGTGTTCTTCACGACGGTCCCCGACGGCACCGCGACGATCCGCGAGTTCACCGCCTCTCGCTGACCGGCCGGACCGGCGACTCCCCTGCGGACCCCCGCGGCGGCGGGTCGTTAGGGTCCTGCGCAGGACCATGCCCGGGGAGCACCGCACGGTGCCCCCACATCCGATCCCGGAGGAGCCCCAGTGAGCACCGCCACCATCAGCACCAGCGAGGGCGACGTCGTCTTCGAGCTGTTCGACGCCGACGCGCCGAAGACCGTCCAGAACTTCAAGGACCTCTCGGGGAAGGGCTTCTACGACGGCCTGATCTTCCACCGGGTGATCGCCGACTTCATGATCCAGGGCGGCTGCCCCCAGGGCACCGGCACGGGCGGCCCGGGCTACGAGTTCGAGGACGAGATCAACGAGCACAAGATCGTCCGTGGCACCCTCGCGATGGCGAACGCCGGCCCGAACACCAACGGCTCGCAGTTCTTCATCGTCACCGCCGACGCCACTCCGTGGCTCGACGGCAAGCACACCGCCTTCGGCCAGGTCACCGCCGGCGAGGACGTCGTCCAGCGCATCGGCACGACGCCGACCGCCGCGGGCGACCGCCCCGTCACCCCGATCGAGATCCGCTCGATCAAGATCGAGGGCTGAGCCCTCCCGCGGCGCTGCCGCCGCGGACCGCAGGACCGAGGGCCCGCCGACCGGCGGGTCCTCGTCGTTCCCGGGCGGGGCGGCCGGCCGGGCCGAGCGCGTTGGCCGGCCGGCGGGTGCGTGTCGGGTTCGGTCCCTGGGCGGTACGCGATTCGACGCGGAGGGACTGACCGTTCGTGCCGTGCCGGCCGCGCACGGCTGATCCGCGGCCCGACGCGCCATGCCCCGCTCCTGGTTCGTGACCCGACGCGACGCGCCCCGCGTCCGGCCCTCGCCCGCCAAGAACATGACGCCAACGTCACCTTTCGTCGCGCCGGGAGCCTACGCGCGGTAGGGTCGACGGCATGAGCACGCAGGAGCAGGCGCCCGAGAAGGCCGACGGTCCGTCGTCGGCGCAGGAGAAGCCGGTCCAGAAGGCCGTGATCGACCCGGCCACCGGCCAGACGATCGCGTGGGTCGACGAGCTCGGCCCGGCGGACGCGCAGAAGGCCGCCGCCCGCGGCCGCGCCGTCCAGCCCGCGTGGGAGGCCCTCGGCTTCGAGGGGCGCGCCCGCGTCATGCGCCGCGCGCAGAAGTGGGTGACCGACCACGCCGACGAGCTGATCGCCACGATCGTGTCGGAGACCGGCAAGGCCTGGGAGGACGCCCAGGCCGCCGAGGTCATGTACGCCGCCGCCGCGTTCGGGCACTGGGCCGACCACGCCGGCGACCTGCTGGCCGACGAGCGGATCAAGGTCTCCTCGCCGCTCCTGAAGGGCAAGAAGGTCCTCACCCGCCACGCGCCGCTCGGGCTCGTCGGGGTCATCGCCCCCTGGAACTACCCGTTCACCAACGGCTTCGGCGACTGCATCCCGGCGCTCATGGCCGGCAACAGCGTGCTGCTGAAACCCGCCGAGAAGACGCCGCTGACCTCGCTCCTGATGGCCCGCGCGCTGAAGGAGTGCGGGCTGCCCGACGGCGTCATGCAGGTCCTGACCGGCAAGGGCTCGGTCCTCGGTGAGGCCCTCGTCGACGTCGTGGACATGATCATGTTCACCGGCTCGACCCCCGTCGGCCGCCGCATCGGCGCGCGCGCCGGCGAGCGCCTGATCCCGTGCTCGCTGGAGCTCGGCGGCAAGGACCCGTTCATCGTCTGCGCCGACGCCGACCTCGAGCGCGCCGCCAACCACGCGCTCTACTACTCGATGTTCAACACGGGCCAGACCTGCATCTCGGTCGAGCGCGTGTACGTCGAGGCCCCGGTGTACGACGAGTTCGTCGCGAAGGTCGCCAAGAAGGCGAAGAAGCTCCGCAACGACCGCCCGACGGGGCCCGGCGCGACCGAGGTCGGCGCGCTGACGATCGAGAGCCAGGTCGCCACGGTCACCGAGCACGTCGAGGACGCCCGCAAGAAGGGCGCGACGATCATCGCCGGCGGCAACCCGGATCCGGACAAGCCCGGCTGGTGGTACCCGCCGACGGTCCTCACCGACGTCGACCACACCATGGAGTGCATGACGGAGGAGACCTTCGGGCCGACGCTGCCGATCATGAAGGTCGCCGACGTCGAGGAGGCCATCCGCCTGGCCAACGACAGCCCCTACGGCCTGATGGCGTCCGTCTTCACGAAGGACATGGTCAAGGGCGAGCAGATCGCGCGCCGGATCCAGGCCGGTTCGGTCCACGTCAACGACGCCCTGATCGGCTACACCGCGCTCGAGGCCCCGATGGGCGGCTGGAAGGACTCCGGCCTCGGCGCTCGCCACGGCGCACCCGGCATCCGCAAGTACACGAACTCGCAGACGCTGATCCTCTCGAAGTACCACCTGAAGAAGGAGCCGCAGGTCTACCCGTACACGGGCCGTGGCTTCAAGCTCCTGACCCGCGTGACGCGCCTCTTCTACGGGCGCGGCGCGCGGGACTGAGCGACGGGACTCAGCCTGGTTGCAGGCTCAAGCGGCCGCGGTCTCGCGGCCGTCGACGCCGTGCTCGTTCACGGCGTAGCGCAGCCCCACGCAGCCGGTGCAGCCCACGCAGCCGATGCAGTCCGTGCAGTCGGCGCAGAACGCGCAGGCCATGCACCGGGTGCAGCGCGCGCAGAGAAAGAGCGCCACGGACGACGCGATGCGGAAGCTCCCGGCGACCGCGGCGCTCGTGCGCACGCCGATCGACCCGGCGACCGCCGCCGACGCCGCCACACCGACGGAGCCCGCCACGGCGGCGCAGGCGACGACGCCGACCGACCCGGCGACCGCGGTGCCGGCGGCGACGCCCACGGAGCCCGAGACCGCATCGACGGCCGCGACGCCCACGGAGCGGTCGACGGCGTCCCCGACCGAGAGGGCGAGGCGCGGCGGCGCAGGGCCGTCGTCCAGGAGCAGCGCCCCGATGCGCTCGAGGCCGCTCATCGGAGTGGCACCCCGAAGAGGGCCTCGAGCTGGGGAATGGTCTCCTCGGCGGAGCGGTGCAGGACCGTGCGCATCCCGAGCTCCTCGGCCGCCGGCAGGTTGAAGGTCAGGTCGTCCACGAACACGCACTCCGTCGGGGGCAGGCCGATGCGCTCGGCCCCGGTGAGGAAGATCTGTGGCGCGGGCTTGCGGATCCGCTCCTCGTGGCTCAGCACCACGGCGTCGAACGCCTCCGTGAGCAGCGCGGTGTCGTACCGCATGCCGTCGCCCCAGGAGTTCGAGACCAGCCCGGTCCGGATCCCCGCGGCGCGAGCGGCGCGGACCATCCGCCCCATCGCCTCGTCCGGCTGCAGCGCGGCGAACATCCGGTGGACGAGGCCGTCGGCGCGGTCGGGCCGGAGGCCCGCCAGCGCGGCGAACGGCGGACCGAACCCGACGGTGTCGATCGCTCCGGCCTCGATGTCGATCAGGAGCTGCCGGGCCTCGGGATTCGTGCGGAACAGCTGCGCCAGCGACCCGGCCTCGAGGCCCTCGGCGACGGCGAACGCGTCGAACGCCTCGAAGACGCTGCTGGTCAGGACGCCGCCGAAGTCGATCAGGAGGCCACGGGGTCGCTCGCCCTCGGACGCTGCGACGCCGGACGCCTCCGGGGCGCCGGAGGCGACGCCGGGACCGGACTCGCCCGACGCCGGGCCGCTCACGCGTCCTCCCCGTGCGCGATCGCGAGCGAGTAGCGGGCGATCTCCGGGATCTTCTCGCCGAGCCCCGCGAAGAACGGGTCGTCGCCCGCGCCCGCGAGGTGCCGCTTGTAGGAGCCCTCCAGGAAGACGCAGGCCTTCCAGCCGGCTAGCGTCTGGTGCCAGCGGACGTCGCCGACGTCGCGGCCCGACCGCTCCGCGTAGCGGTCGACGATGTCCTGCCGCGACGGGAAGCCGGGCTCGGCCGTGACCGACGACATCGCCGCGAGCGGCCCGGAGTCGATCCCGGCGGCCGCGTAGTTCGCGGTCAGGTAGCCGACGTCGGCGAGCGGGTCGCCGATCGTCGCGAGCTCCCAGTCGAAGATCGCGGCCAGGTGGGGCGGCGCGTCGGCGGGCCCCGCGCCGTACATGACGTTGCCCATCCGGTAGTCGCCGTGGACGAGCGTGGACTCCGCCTGCTCCGGGCGATGGGCGGTCAGCCAGGCGAGGAGCTCGTCGACCTCGGCGAGCTCGCGGGTGCGGTTGTGGTCCCACAGCCCGGAGAAGCGCCGGAGCTGCCGCTCGAGGTAGGCGTTGTCGCCCTTGCCGAACCACTCGAGCCCGGCGGCGCGCCAGTCGACGGCGTGGAGCTCGACGAGGCCGTCGACGAGCTCGTCGACCAGCGCGTCGCGCGCGGCGGGGGCGTCGAAGCGCGCCGGGAGCTCCTCGCCGATGACGTCGCCGTGGACCTGCTCCATCACGTAGAACGGCACGCCCAGGAGCGCGTCGTCCTCGTGCAGCAGCAGGACCTTCGGCGTGCGGACGTCCTGGGACTCCAGCCCCTGGAGGAGCCGCGCCTCGCGGACCACGTCGTGGGCGCTCGGCGGCAGCGGCGGCCGCGGGGGCCGGCGCAGGACGACGTCGGCCCCGGTGCGCGACAAGAGGTACGTGATGTTGCTGTGCCCGTCGCCGATCATCCGCGCGTCGATCGGTCCGGAGCCGATCCCCGCCGCGTCGAGCAGCTCCTCGAGCGGACCGAGGACGAGCAGCGGCGCACGGTCCTGGGCCGCGGCCTCCTCCGGGGTCTGGACGACGAGGGCGCTCTCCGGCATGGGCGCAGGCTATATCGGCGGGACGGTCGTCGATCGGACGCTCGTGCCGACGTACACTCGGGACGTGCAGTCGCTTCCCGTCACGTCGCCGCACGACACCCCGCCGTCCGCCGGGGCGACGACCGTGGTGCTCGCCTCCACGGCGGTCGTCGGGCTGATCCTCGTCGGCCGGGCCGCGTGGCTCCGGGCCGCCGGCCGCCGGTTCGCCGCCGTCCGCGGGCCGCGGTTCGAGCGCGCGGACACCCCGCGGGCTCCGTCGACGGACGTGCACCCCGCGCGTCCGAGGTCCGCACCGGCCCGCTCGGCGTCGCCCGGCGCCGCGGTGTCGCACGGCACCGCCACGGCGGAGGCCGCGTCGTGAGCGAGCTCCTGCTGCTCCGCCACGGCACCGCCGAGGACCGCGGGCCGTCCGGCGGCGACGCCGACCGCGACCTCGTCGCGAAGGGCGAGGCCCAGGCGCGCGCGGCCGGGGTCGCGCTCGCGGCGCTCGGCCTGACACCGGACGTCGTGCTCGCCTCGCCGAAGGTCCGCGCGTGGCGGACGGCGCTCCTCGCCTGCGAGGCACTCGGCGGCGCGCCGGTCGAGCACCCCGCGGTGGTCGGCCTGGACCGCGACGAGGCGCTGCTGGCCGCCGGGCTCGGCGACCGGGTCCTCGTCGTCGGGCACGAGCCGGACCTGTCGCAGACGGTCCACGACCTGACCGGCGCCCGGATCCGGATGCGCAAGGCCGCGGTGGCCGTGATCGCCGTCCAGGGCTCGCGCGCCGAGCTGCGCGCGCTGCTCGGCCCGGACGTCCTCTCCCGGGTGCGGGGCTGACGGATGCCCGAGCTGCCCGAGGTCGAGATCACGGCGCGGCTGCTCTCCGCCGCGCTCGCCGGGGCCACCGTCGACTCCGCCCGCGCGCCGGGCCTCGCGACGATGCAGACCTTCAAGCCCCCGCTCGACGCCCTCGCCGGCGCCACGCTGGAGCGGATCGAGCGGCGCGGCAAGATGCTGCTCGTGTGGTTCGCGGGCGGGGGCCTCGTGACCGACGAGGACCCCGAGGGCCGCGCCGCGCTCCTGATCCACCTGATGAGCGCCGGGCGCCTGCAGCTGTTCGAGAAGCGGGCGACGATGAAGGACCGCACGGCCCGCATCGTGATCCGCCTGAACGGGGGCGCCGACGGCTTCGAGGAGGAGCGCGAGCTGCGCCTGAAGGAGTTCGGCACCCGCCAGTCCGCGTGGGGCCGGCTGCTGCGCGCGGCCGACGTCGAAACCGACGAGCGGCTCTCCACGCTCGGGCCGGAGGCGTGGCCCGACACGCCGTCGTTCGTCGCGGCCGCGGGCGACGCGTCCCCCGGCGACGGTCCCCCGCTCGCCCTGCCGCCGCGCCGGACCCTCCGCGGCGCCCTGCGCGACCAGCGCGTGATCGCCGGCATCGGGCGCCGCTGGGCCGACGAGGTCCTGTGGGAGGCGAAGATCGCCCCGCTGCGCCGGGCCGGCGACCTCGACGACGACGAGCGCGCCGCCCTGAGCGCGGCGATCCGCTCGCGCCTGGACGAGGGCATCGCGGGCTACGTCGAGAAGCTGAAGCTGCCGCTGAAGGACAAGATGCCCGTCCCCGAGCGGGTCCACGGCCGCGCGGGGGAGGCCTGCCCGCGGTGCGGCGACACGATCCTCGCCGTCCACTACGAGAGCGACGAGATGGCCTACTGCCCGACCTGCCAGACGGGCGGCAAGCCGTACAAGGACCGCCGGTTCTCGCGGCTGCTGAAGGACTGACGCCGGCGGCGAAAAGCTGACACGGCCGCCCCGAGCCGTTAAGGTGACGCAGGCGTCATTCTTTTCGGGCCGGCGCCTCACGGCCGGCCCGGGGCAGCGAAGGGGAGAGCGGCATGGCTACGACGGCAGGCGACAGGTCCTCGAACACCGGCATGACGGGCCGGGTGGGTGGGAGCCCCATCTCCGGGGTCGCCCGGACCACCGGCGATGACGGGTCCTTCGACACCGACTGGGTCGTCATCGGGTCGGGCTTCGGCGGCTCCGTCAGCGCGCTGCGCCTCGCCGAGAAGGGTCACCGCGTGACGGTGCTGGAGCGCGGCGAGCGCTTCGAGGACGACACGATGCCGAAGAGCTCGTGGGACCTCCGTCGCTACTTCTACGCGCCGCGGTTCGGCCTGCGCGGGCTGTTCAAGCTCACGACGTTCAAGGACGTCTTCATCATGAGCGGCGCGGGCGTCGGCGGCGGGTCGCTCGTCTACGCGATGACGCTCTACGTGCCGCCGAAGGCGTTCTTCGAGGACCGTCAGTGGGGCGACCTCGCCGACTGGCGCGCCGACCTGGCGCCGCACTACGAGACCGCCCAGCGGATGCTCGGCGTCACGGACGTCACCGCCGACGACCCGGCCGACCAGCTGCTCAAGGAGTACGGCGAGGAGATCGGCGTCGGCCACACGTACCGCAAGGCGCGCGTCGGCACGTACCTCGAGAACGACGGCGTCGAGACCGACGACCCGTACTTCGGCGGCGAGGGCCCCAAGCGCATCGGCTGCTCGTCGATCGGGCGCTGCATGCTCGGCTGCCCGCAGGGCTCGAAGAACTCGACGACGAAGAACTACCTGTACTTCGCCGAGAAGAAGCACGGCGCGAAGATCGAGCCCGGTCGCGAGGTCGTCTCACTGACCCCGCTGAACGGCACGGACGGCACCGACGGCTGGCAGATCGTCACCGAGCGCACCGGCGCCCGCTGGCGCAAGGACCGCCGCGCGATCCGCGCCCGCGGCGTCGTGATCTCCGGCGGCGCGCTCGGCACGAACGAGCTGCTGGCCCGCTGCAAGATCAACGGCGACCTGCCGAAGGTCTCCGACCGCCTCGGCGCCCTGGTCCGCACGAACAGCGAGGCGATCCTCGGCGTCACCGTGCCGGAGGGCCGCGCCGACGCGCTCGCCAAGCGCGTCGCGATCACGTCGTCGATCTACCCCGACCCGCACACGCACATCGAGACCGTCACCTACGGCGCGGGCGGCGGCGCGATCCGCGGCCTCTTCACCGTCATGACCGGCAACGGGACGCGCCTGACCCGGCCGCTGAAGTGGCTCGGCCAGATCGTCCGGCACCCGAAGTGGATCTTCGAGCTGCTGTTCTCGAAGAACTGGTCGCAGCGCACCATCGTCGTGCTGGTCATGCAGTCGCTGGACAACTCGATCAGCCTCGTCGCGAAGGGCCGTGGGGACGGCCGCGTGAAGCTGCAGACCCGGCAGGACCCGGACAACCCGAACCCGACGTTCATCCCCGCCGCCAACGCCTTCACGGCCTGGCTCGCGCGGAAGACCGGCGGCGTGCCGGGCTCCTCGACCACCGAGGCCCTCTTCAACATCCCGTCGACCGCCCACATCCTGGGCGGCGCCCCGATCGGCCGCGACCGCGACCACGGCGTCATCGACAAGGACCACCGCGTCTTCGGCTACGAGAACCTCCTCGTCTGCGACGGCGCGGCGATCCCGGCGAACGTCGGCGTCAACCCGTCGCTGACCATCACCGCGATGACCGAGCTGGCGATGTCCCGCATCCCGGCCAAGGGCGGCGGCACGGTCGCGGTCCCGTTCGGCTCGGTCGCGATCGCCGGCAAGACCGCGAGCGGCGAGCCCGAGCCCCTGCCCCTGAGCCAGACGGCCGCCGGCGCGGTCGCGGAGCAGGCCGCGACGCAGGAGCAGGCCGACCAGGACGAGCAGCACCCGACGCCGGCCTGAGGCGGGCGGGCCGGCCCCCGGCCCGCCCGCCGGCCGGGTCAGTCGATCGTCAGCACGATCTTGCCCCGCGTCCCGCCCGCCGCGATCAGCTCGTGGGCGCGGGCGGCGTCCGCGAGCGGGAGGGTCTCCGAGACGTGCGGCTTCAGGGCGCCGCGCTCGACCGAGCCGGTGAGGAGCTGCAGCTCGAGACCGTCGGGGGCGACGAACACGAGCGGGTCGTGGACGCCGTCCGGGGCGGGCGGGCGGTTCGCGGTCGGGAGCGTGACGATCGTGCCGCCGGGCTTCACCGTCGAGGCCGCGGGCTCGCGCGCCGGGCCGCCGAACGCGTCGAGGGCCAGGTCGACCGGCTCGATCCCCGCCGCCCAGTCCGGCTGCGTGCGGTCGACGATCTCCGACGCGCCGAGCGTCCGGACGAAGTCGACGTTGTCCGGCGACGCGACCGCGACCACCACGGCGCCGAGGTCCGCCGCGATCTGGACGGCCAGGTGCCCGACCCCGCCGGCCGCGGCGGTCACGAGGACCCGCTGGTTCGTCTCGAGGCCGCCGGCGTCGACGAGCGCCTGCCAGGCGGTCAGCCCGCCCATCGCCAGCGCGGCGGCGTGGACGTCGTCGAGCGACCGGGGCGACCGGCTCAGCTGCGACACGTGCGCGGTCGCGTACTCGGCGTAGGCGCCCGCGGCGTACGGGAACCCGACGGTGCCGAAGACGCGGTCGCCGACGCCGAACCGCGCGACCCCGAAGCCCGCCTCGACGACGGTGCCGGCGAGGTCCCACCCCGGGATCCACGGGAAGCCGTCGTCCCCGAGGAACCGGGTCGCGCCGGCACCGGACCGCGTCTTGGCGTCCACCGGGTTGACGCCCGCGGCCGCGACGCGGATCAGGACCTCGCCGGGACCGGGCGACGGCCGCGGGACCTCGCGGAGCTCCAGGACCTCGGGTCCGCCGGGCTCGGCGGCGACGATCGCGCGCATGACGTCGGGCAGCTCGCTCATGACCGGCGACTCTGGCAGACCGGCGAGCGGACCCTCCGCCGTTCGGCGGTCGACGCGCGGGCACCGTCGGAGTAGGTTCGCGCCATGCGTGCTCCGGCCACCTCCCTCGCCACCGTCGCCCTCGCACTCGTCGCCGTCGCGCCCGCCTCGGCCGACAAGGCGCCGAGCTCGAGCCAGCGCGCCGCCATCGCCGCGTCCGCGGGCATCCCGGCCCGGTGCCTGATCATCCGGATCTCGTCGCGGAGCAGCCACTACGGGTCGCTCCGCTTCGACCAGTCGAAGTACTCGTCGTGCAAGCGCCACGCCAGCGACGGGATCGCGATCGTTCGACGCACGAACGGCCGGTGGCGCCAGCGCTACGCCGGCTCCGACTGCATGACGCCGCCGTCGCGCGACGTCCCGACGAAGGTCTGGAAGGACCTCAGCAGGACGTTCTGCGGCCGGTAGCGGGCGCCGGGTCGCGGCCCGGCATACTCGGCCGCATGAGCCCCGCGACGCCCCTGACGGTGACGACCGGCGAGACCGCCCCCGACTTCACGCTGCCCGACGCCGAGGGCACGCCCGTGACGCTGTCGGAGCTGCGCGGCGGCTGGGTCGTCGTCTACTTCTACCCCAAGGCCTCGACGCCCGGATGCACCACGCAGGCGTGCTCGATCCGGGACAACCGCGCCGAGTACGAGCGTCGCGGCGCCCGGGTTCTCGGGATCTCGCCGGACCCCGTGGCGAAGGTCGCGAAGTTCGTCGAGAAGCAGGCGCTGGACTTCACGCTGCTGGCCGACGAGGACCACGCGGTCTGCGAGGCGTACGGCACCTGGATCGAGAAGTCGATGTACGGCAAGACCTACTGGGGCTCGTCCCGGTCGACCGTGATCGTCGACCCCGAGGGCGTCGTCGCCGAGGTCTTCCCGAAGATCTCGCCGAAGGACCACGACGAGAAGGTGCTGGCGGCGCTCGAGGCGCTGCAGGCCACCGGCTGAAGAGGACGCGCGCCTCGCGCCGGCGACCGCGGGACGGGTGTGGACACCTCCCCGTCCCCGAGCTCCGCGCAGTACCTTGTCCGCGATGCGCACGGGGCTGGTCCACAGGTCGCTCGCCGTCGGGGCGGCCGTCTCGGTCCTGGGACTCGCCGCGTGCGGTGGTGGCGGCGGGTCCGGGACGACCACCGGCGCCGTGCCGCCCGGGAGCTCCGCGAGGGTCGGGGACTCGGGCGACGCCGCAAAGCCCCGCGACTCCCGCGACGCGGCGAAGGCGAAGGCGAAGGCGACGCGCTCCCGGCAGGCCGCGGAACGCAGGCCGACCAGGGCGGAGGCCCGCCGTGCGGCACGGGTCGAGGCCCGACGCGCCCGCGCGGCGCGTGCGCGCGAGAAGCGCCGCGCCAAGCGCACCGAGGCCCGGCAGGCACGCGCCGAGCGGGCGAAGCTCCGGAGGGAGACCGCCGCCGCGCTCGGCACCCCCGAGCGCGCCGTCTCGACCTACCTCACGGCCTTCGGCGCGGGCGACGGCGCCGCGGTCTGCCGGACGTACACGAAGGCCCAGCAGCGCCGCATCGCCCGCTCGTTCGGGACCACGTGCGCCAAGGGGATCAGGCAGGCGTTCGAGACCGGCGGCGGCACCGAGGGGTACGAGCAGGGGCTCGGGAGCCTGCGCGTCGGCGAGGCGCAGGTCTCCGGGTCCCGTGCCGTCGTCCAGCTCGTGCCGCTCGCCGGCGGCGACGCCGACCCGTCGCTCGCGGTCAAGCTGGTGCGCACCGGCCGGATCTGGCTGATCGCCCGGCCCAGCGGCGGCTGATCCCGCGCCCCGGCCGCGACGGCCGGGCGCCCGGCGGAAGGCCGACCGCCCGCACCCGGCCGCCCCGGCCCCGCGGCGCCGCGCCGCCTACGCCTTCTGCGTGAGGATGATCGGCTCGCCGTCCTGGACGACGATCGTGTGCTCGACGTGCACCGACAGGCGGCCGTCGGCGGTCGCGATCGTCCAGCCGTCCCCGCGCTCGATCAGGCGCGGGTTCCCGAGCGTCAGCATCGGCTCGACCGCGATCACGAGGCCGTCGGCGAGCGGGGCCTTCAGCGACGGGACGTCGACGTTCGGGACGGTGGGATCCTCATGGAGCTCGCGCCCGATGCCGTGGCCGCAGAGCTCCTCGAACGGCGTGGCGCCGAGGGCGGCGGCGGTCTCCTGCACCGTCCGGCCGATGTTCCGCAGCGGCATGCCGGCCCGCGCGGCGCCGAGGGCCGCGGCGAGGCACGCGTCGGCGACGTCGAGCAGCCGCCGCGCCTCGGGCGAGACCTCGCCGACGGGCACGGTGACCGCGGCGTCGGCGAGCCAGCCGTCGAGCTCGGGCGTGACGTCGAGGGTGACGAGATCGCCCTCCTTGAGCTTCCGGCCGCCCGGGATCCCGTGGACGACCTCCTCGTTCACCGAGATGCAGGTGGAGCCCGGGAACGAGTAGGTCTCCATCGGTGCCGACAGCGCGCCGTACTCGTGGAACGTGCGCGCCGCGATCAGGTCGAGGTCGGCGGTCGTCACACCGGGACGCACGGCGTCGCGCATGCGGTCGATCGTCTCGGCGACGAGGGCGCCGGCGCGTCGCAGTCCCTCGAGCTCCTCAGGCGTGGTGACGATCATCGGAGGAGCCTAGCCCGGTGGCGCGCCGTGCCGCTGCGGCGCGCGAGCGCCGGTCAGTCCGCCTCGTACGGGATCCGGTCGATCCGCCGGATCTCGCCTCGCGTGCCCCACTCGTTGCGTCCCAGGCGCGAGAGCGGCGCGAGCCGGTCGATGGCGGGGAGCCCGTCCTCCGCCAGCACCGCGTCGTCGACCGCCGCGTGCACGACCCGGCCGAGCACGAGCCACGAGTTGCCCAGGTGGATCGTGCTGTGCAGCTCGCACTCCAGCGCGACGGGGGACGCCCGGACCCGCGGGGGACGCACCCTGAGGCTCGGCTCGCGCTCGAGGCCGACCGCGTCGAACTCGGAGCGGTCGGCGGGGTAGTCCGTCCCGGTCGCGTTGACCTGGTCGAACAACGGCTCCGGGGTCAGGGAGACGACGAACTCGCCGGTCGCCTCGATGTTCCGCAGCGAGTCCTTGCGGCCGACGGACGTGAACTGCACGATCGGCGGGGCGACGCTCGCGACGGTGAAGAACGAGTGCGGCGCCAGGTTGTCGACGCCGTCCTCGGAGGTCGAGGAGACCCAGGCGATCGGCCGCGGCACGATCGCCGCCGTCAGCAGCGCGTAGAAGCGGCCGGGGCCGAGCTCGTCAGGATCGAAGTCGGTGCGGGGCATCGGAGCAGTCGTACCCGATGCCGCGGGCGGGCACGCTCCCGTCGGTCCTCCGCCTCACCCGTCGGTCAGCCGGATCCCGAGGTGCCCCGCGAACGCGCCGGCGGACGACAGGACGTCCTCCCACCGCATCCCGACGCCCCGGAGCCGCTCGAGCCCGCGCACCCCGTCCAGCGGGCACGCGAGGAGCTCCGTGCGGGTGAAGCGCGCGTCGGAGAGGTCGGCCTCGCGCAGGTCGCAGCCCTCCATCCGCACGTCCTCGCCGGCGAGCGCCTGCAGGTCGCTGCCGCCGAGGTGGCAGTCGGTGAGGACGACGCGGCGGAGTCGGGCCCCGCCGAGGGCGGCCAGGTTGATCCGGCAGTCCCGGAACGTCACCTCGTCGAGCCGCGCGTCGGTGAGCCGGACGCCGGTCAGGCGGGCGCCCCGCACCTCCACGCGCCGCCACGTCGCCTCGCGCAGGTCGGCGTTGGCGAGGCTGCCGCCCGCGACGACGACGTCCTGCAGGTCGAGCAGCGGCAGCCGCGAGCCGGCGAGGTCGACCTGCTCCAGGCGGCCGCCCTGGAGCCGCAGCCCGCGGGCGTCGACCCGGGATCCGCCGGTCCACGAGACGGCCACGTCGCGCAGGACGTCGTCGTGCACGGGCGGCTCCTCGTCGCCGACGGGACGCAGCTCCGACGGCACCCTGGGGGCGCTCGGGGGCCGCGGTGACGGGTCGGCGGCGGGGGCCATCCAGGCCGATGATTCCACGAGATCGCGCGTCAGGATGCGCGCGAGCGCCGCACACGGCAGAATCCCCCCGTGATGCGTACGACCCGCGTGCTCCCACTCGCCCTGGCGTCCGTGATGGCGCTCGCCGCCACGGGATGCGGCGCCGACTTCAAGAAGGACGAGCCGCAGACGGCCGTCCGCGACTTCCTGAACGACGCCCTGGCCCGCGCCAACGGTCAACACGCCTGCGACTTCATGACGCAGGACGCCCAGAAGGCGTTCGCGGCGCTGCCGGTCCCCGGCCAGCAGACGGTCACCGACGACTCCGACTCCGGCCAGGCCTGCCGCGCCGCGATGGAGCGTGCCGCGCTGGACGGCGACAAGGACGAGCGCGAGGTCAACACGACGGGCGAGGTCCGCGACCTCGACTACTCGACGAAGAAGAGCGGCGAGGACGCCACCGTCACGGTGAAGGCCAAGACCGGCGACACGCTGACGTTCAAGCTCTCCAAGCGCGGCGAGGGCGGCGTCGGCAACCTCTACGAGCCGAAGACGCCCTGGCGCATCACGGGCGGCGCCGAGCCGCTCGTCACCGGCACGTTCTGATGACGACGGCGGCGTCGTCCGCGGCGCTGCGCCCGGCGGCCGTCGTCTTCGACAACGACGGCACGTTCCTCGAGACCGAGGCCGTCTGGTCCCGCGCTGAGGAGGAGCTCTTCCGCCGCCGCGGGATCGCGTTCCTGCCCGAGCACAAGCTCGAGCTGATCGGGACGAGCTTCGCCCACGCGTCGGTGGCGCTCGAGGGGTTCCTCGGCGAGCCCGGCGGCGGCCCGGCGATCATGGAGGAGCTCGTCGCGCTCGTGCACGTGGAGCTCGACGGCGACGTCCCGGTCATGCCGGGCGCCGACCGCCTCGTCGACGCCCTCCGCGCCCGGGGGGTCGCCGTGGGGATGGCCACGAACGCCGGACGCGGGTTCGCCGAGAAGGCGCTCCACCGCGCGGGGCACGCCGACACGTTCCCGGTGCTCCTGACGGCCGAGGACGTGACGTCCCCGAAGCCCGCGCCGGAGATCTACCTGGCCGCCGCCGCGGCGCTCGGGGTCGACCCGGCCGACTGCGTCGCGGTCGAGGACAGCCCGACGGGCGTGACGGCGGCGGTCGCCGCCGGGATGACCGTCCTGGGCGTCACGAGCTTCCCGGGCGTGGACCTCTCGCACGCGCACCACCGGCACCCCTCGCTCGAGGACCCCGCGCTCTGGGCGCTCCTGGGCCTCGACGACGCCGTCTGAGCGCCGTGCGGCCGTCGCTCGTGGTCTTCGACTGCGACGGCGTGCTCGTCGACTCGGAGCGCCCGCAGGCCGCGGTCCTCTCCGCCCTGTTCCGGGACCACGGCGCCGCGGTCTCCGCCACGGACGTCGTGGAGCGGTACACGGGCCTCGCGCTCGAGGCGATCGCCGACGACGTCGCGGCCCGGACCGGCGTCCGGCTCCCGGCGGGCTGGACGGACGAGTTCCGCGACCGGCGCGCCACGACCTTCGAGCGCGACGGCATCCCGGCGGTCCCGGGGGTCCGGGAGGCGGTGCAGGCCGTCCGGGCGGCGGGGATCCCGTACGGCGTGGCCTCGCAGGGGCGGCTGTCGAAGACCGCCCTGACGCTCCGGCTCAGCGGTCTGGCGGACCTCTTCCCGGAGCCGGTGCGGTTCTCCGCCGACCAGGTCCCGCGGCCGAAGCCGTTCCCCGACCTCTTCCTGCTCGCCGCCCGGACCCTCGGCGGCGAGCCCTCCGCGACCGTCGTCGTGGAGGACAGCGTCCCCGGGGTCACGGCCGCCCGGGCCGCGGGGATGCGGGTCCTCGGGCACGCCGCCGAGACGGACCCGGAGGACCTCCGCGCGGCGGGGGCCGAGCCGTTCCGAGCGATGGCGGAGCTGCCGGGGCTGCTCAGGCTCTGATCGGCCCCTCCCGGAACGACGACGGGGCGGCCGAAGCCGCCCCGTCGGGTCCTGCTGCACCGGGCGCGTGGCCCGGCGCGACGATCAGTCGCTGAAGAGGTTCAGCATCGTCAGGAAGATGTTCACGACCGCCACGAAGATGCCCGTGGCGAGCCACACGACATCGTCCTCCGTGGCCTGCAGGCGCAGGAAGTTGAAGTAGATGACGATCGCGACGGCCGACGCGGCGCCGATGACGAGCGAGACGACATCGCCGGCGACCCCGCCGCCGCCGCCGAAGATCAGCATCGCCCACGAGACGCCGACGGCGACCAGCAGGATGATCGAGAGGGGCTTCATCCAGGACGAGAGGTCCTTGGCGATCAGGGTGCCCGCGGCGCCGGCGGCGACGACGACCAGGCCGGTGGTGCCGGCCGCCTTCGTGACGACGTCGCCGTTGCCGGTGACGTTGTAGGTCTCGAGCACCGGGCCGAGGCCCAGGCCGAGGAGCAGGGCGACCGCGAACAGCACGGCCATGCCGGCCGGGCCCGTGCGCAGTGCACCGACGAAGCTCTGGGCGAACAGGAGGACGACGGCGGCGATGGTGCAGCCCATGGCCGCACCGCGGCCGAGGGACTCGGCGTCGCCGGGACCGGCCCCGACGTAGGACCCGGCCACGAGGAACCCGATCGCGACCGCGACCAGGAACATCGTCTGGCTGAGGATGGCGCCGTAGGACGCGCGCTGCGTCTGGGCGTAGGGAAGGGAGTAGCTGCGGTCCGACATGGTCTCGTTCTCGCTCGAGGGCGGTGGACAGTGGGGAGAACGATGATCGCGCTCCCTGGTGAACCGAGGGTAAACCACGTCACGCCATCTGTCGCGCCGTCCGCCAGATGCGGGTCGTTCGGCCCAACGAGCGTCTGCACGCCACGTTCCGCCGCGGACGCGCGGTCCGGCGGGTCGCCCGCGTAGGCTTGCGGGGTGCCGTCCGGGCTCCCATCAGTCCCCCTCGCCGGGGTGTCCGAGGTCTTCGACTCGATCGGGTCGTTCTTCGACTCGCTCGCGCACGTCAACTTCCTCGCGCTGGCGATCGGGCTGGTGCTGTTCATCGTCTACCTGACGATCCGCTCGCGCGGCTTCTTCAACGTCCTGCGCGCGGCGTACCCGACGGAGACGATCCAATGGCGGCGCGTGTGGGGCGCGTACATCGCGGCCTACGGGTTCAACAACGTGATCCCGGCCCGCGGCGGCGACGTCATCAAGGTCTTCCTGATCAAGACGTCGATCGACCGCTCGACGTACCCGGCGATCACCGCGGCGATGTCGGTCGAGGCCCTGTTCGACCTGTCGATCGCGATCCCGATCCTGATCTTCGCGTTCACGCAGGGCGTGTTCCCGAAGCCGCCGGAGTTCGCGGACCTCGGCGCGTTCGACCTGTCGTTCCTGTTCGCGAACCCGAAGCTGAGCCTGTTCCTCGCGACCCTGCTCGTCGTGGGCGGCTTCGTGGCGTTCGCGTGGCTGTCCGAGCGGGCCCGCCGGTTCTGGGCCAAGGTCCGCCAGGGCTTCACGATCCTCCAGGACCGTCGCCGGTTCTTCCGCGAGGTCTGGCTCGTCATGTTCGGCGCCTACATCGTCCGTCTCGCGGCGTTCTGGGCGCTGCTGGAGGCCTTCCACGTCGGCGGCTCGGTCCGCAACGTGCTGCTCGTCCACGGGATCAACGCGGTCGCGGCGCTGATGCCGTTCACCCCGGGCGGTGCGGGCGTCCAGCAGGCGTTCATGGTCAAGGTCTTCGCGGCGAGCGCCACGGGTGCCACCGTCGCCGCCTACTCCGTCGGCCAGCAGATCGCGATCGCCGTCGTCTGCCTGGGCGTCGGCTTCGTCGCCCTCGTCAAGATCTTCGGCTTCCGGTCCTTCAAGGAAGTGATCCGGGCGGGCAAGGAGCACCGCATGGCCGAGGCCGCCGCGGCGGGCGGTCCGGACGGGCCGGTCGCGCGGTCGTAGGGCCGGAGTTCCTGAACTGGGGCTCAAGGTCCCAGGCTCGCCCGTCGATGGGTGTGGTGTCACAGGTCGAGGTCGTCCGGAGCGCCCGGGACCCGGCCACGTCCCGACCGGCCGTCCCCGACGCCCGGCACCTCTCGAACACCAGGAGCACCCATGAGCACCACCCCTGCGTCCCGCTGGGCCCTCGCCGTCTGCGCGGTCGGCGTCGTCGCGCTGTCCGCATGCGGCACGGGCGAGGAGACCGCGACGGTCACCGAGCGCGTCGTGACCGAGACGGTCCAGGCCGCTGCGCCGACCACCACCGAGGAGGCGGTCACGACCGAGGAGGTCGCCGCCGAGCCCGTCGCCGCGAAGCCGAAGAAGGAGCGCCCGAAGAAGGCGAACGCCGAGACGCGGGCGGCCTCGGCGTCGTCCGGCGACTCCGACTGCATCGTGCTCCCCGACGTCACGGGGATCAACCACCAGAAGGGCCAGGACAAGATCCGGGCCAAGGGACTGTTCAACATCCGGGACAAGGACGCCACCGGGCAGGGGCGGTTCCTCATCATCGACTCGAACTGGGTCGGCGTCCGTCAGACGCCCGAGGGCGGGTCGTGCGTCAGCCCGCTGACGAAGATCACGCTCTACGCCAAGAAGATTGGCGAGTAGCGGCGCGATCGACGCCCGGGGCCGGCGCGGTCTCCGCTAGCCGAGGCCCTGCCGGGCCTCGCGCACGAGCGTGACGGCCTCGGGGAAGACGACCGCCATCACCTGGCGGATCTGGTTCGCCTGGGCCTCGGCGTCGCCCTGGAGGTTGACGCGGCCGATCGCCGACACCGTCATCTGGACCGCGAGGCCGATGGCGTTGTCCGCCCAGGCCAGCTTCTGCTGGCCCTGCATCTGGTCAGCGAACTCCATCATCTTCCGCTGCAGGTCGTCCGGGTCGCCGAAGAGTCCACCAAAGCCTTCCATGCGGCGATCGTAGCGTCCCGGCCTGCGCGGACCCTCAAGATCGGGGGCGGCGGGCCACCAGGACCATCGTGCCGCCCCGGCCCAGGGCGCCGGCGACGAACTCGACGGCGGCCAGCACCGGGATCAGCGGCAGCGCCAGCAGCGTGATCGCCAGCGGACGGGCCTGCAGCGGGGCGGCGTGCTTGAGCAGGTAGTACAGGTACGACGTGGTGCCGCTCAGGCGGTTGACGACCGACTGCCACATGCCGAACGGGTTGTGCTCCAGCAGCACGCCGTGCATCGCCACGACCTCGAGGCCCGCCGCCTCGGCCGCCCGGCGCAGCCCGGCGGGGGAGAAGTGCGTCCGGTGGCGGGGGACGTCCAGGTGGAACCAGCGGTCGCCGCCGATGCGGGCCTGGAGCGCCGTGACGTTCGGGACCCCGACGAGCACGAGGCCCCCGGGCGCCAGCCAGTCGCGGAGGACCGCCAGCGTCGCGGGCGGCTCGTCGACGTGCTCGAGGACGTGCCAGAGCGTGATCGCATCGGCGGATCCAGCGGCGACGTCGGCGTCCTCGATCCCCGCGCGCTGGAGCTCCACGCCGTAGACGTCCCGGGCGGCCTCGACCCCGCGGGCGGCCGGCTCCAGGCCGCCGGCGTTCCACCCGGCGTCGCGGGCGGCGGAGACGAAGCGGCCCCGGCCGGCGCCGGCGTCCAGCAGCCTCCCCGAGCGCGCGCCGTGGCGCGCGAGGATGCGCAGCCGCTGCCGGTCGAAGGCGTGGAGCAGCGGCGCGGCGAGGCCCGAGCCCCGCGGGCGGCGCGTCGCGTAGGAGCCGCCGTCGTGCGCCTCCTCGAACGTCGGGGCGGCGCCGTCGGTCACGGCGGTCCCGCAGTCCGCGCAGCGCAGGAGGGCGAAGGTCCCGGGCAGCGACGCGTCGCTGGTCGGGACCGTGCGCCACGGCCGGAGCGGCCCGCCGCAGGCCGGACAGGCGGCCGACACGACCTGCGGTGCGGGGGTCGTGGTGGGCTGGGCGGACGCGGCGACGTCCGTCGCCCCGGCGTCTGGGGGCGCGGGCACGGGCCAACCGTATCCCGTCCTCCGTACAATCACGGCCCGTGGCCCGACTCAGCCCCCGACAGCGTGCCTGGCGCGGACGGCTGGAGACCGCGCTCCGCGTCACCGGCCCCGTCCTCGACGTGGTCGTCGGTACGGTGGAGCGCGTCGGCCGTACCGGGGCGAGCGCCGAGCGCTGGATCGTCCGCCGCGTGCCGTCGCGCGACCGAGCGCCCCGATCCTCCGACCGGAAGTCCGCATGAGCACCGAGCGCAAGCAGCGCCCCGTCAAGCCTATCCCCGACGCCCTCGACCCGGCGGAGACCCTCGCGCTCGAGCGGCGCTGGCTGCCGACCGCCGGCGTCCTCGGCGTCCTCTCCGGCGTCTTCGCGGTGATCTCCTTCGTCCTGCGGGCGATGGCGTCGCGGGGCATCGACGACGACATCGCCCAGACCCGCTCGGTCGGCGAGTCGCTGCAGTTCTTCGCCACGCCCGGGCACGACCCCAACGGCCTCGTGGGCGCCCAGTCCGACGCCATCGGGCACTACGGCTCCGACTGGATCCTCGTGATCGCCGGCGGCGCCGCGACGGGCATCGGCATCCTGCTCGCCACGCCGGTCCTCTACGGCCTGATCCGGGCCGCCTGGCGTCGCCGTCCGTCGTTCCCGCGCTGGTTCCTCTGGGCGCCGGTCGTCGGTGGTGTGCTGTTCGGCCTTGGCTCGATCGTGGCCTACGCCTACCAGGGCTCGCAGTACCACGACTTCTCGGAGCTCGCCCCGGCGATGCAGACCAACGGCGCCGCGCACGACGTGATCAAGCACGTCCAGGACAACTTCCTCGGCATCCGCGTCGCCACGGGCATCGGGTCGCTCCTCGGCGCGGTCGGCCTCGGCGCCGCGGCGCTCAGCGCGATGAACGTCGGGCTCCTGACGAAGGTCATCGGGTCGATCGGCGTCCTCCTCGCCGTGATGTCGGTGATCCCGCAGCTGCTCGGCCAGGCCGGCGACATCCTCCGCGCGTTCTGGTTCATCGCGCTGGGCCTGACGCTGCTCGGCCGGTGGCCGGGCGGGCGCTCCGCGGCGTGGCAGTCCGGCGAGGCCGTGCCGTGGCCCACGCGGGCGCAGCTGATGGAGGAGGCCGACCGCGCCCAGGCCGGCGGCCGGTCGCGGACCGGCGGCTCGACGTCCGATCCCGCGCCCGCCCCGACGCCGAAGAAGCAGCCGGGCGGCAACCGCAAGAAGCGCCGCAAGTAGGAGCAGGCCCGCCACGGCGGGCGTCGTGCGAGCGCCTCCGCGCCACGAACCGGCGTGCGGGGCCCGTCCGACGGGCAGCATGGGGGCATGCGCTCCCGAATCACCGCATCCGTGCTGGCGACGACCGCGGTCGTCTCCCTGACGGCCTGCGGGTCGTCCTCGGCGGACACCGACACGACCACGTCGGGCGACGCCGGGTCGCCCACGGCCCAGGTCACCACCGCCGATCCGGCGGTGACCGGCACGTCCTCGACGGGCGGTGCCGCGACGACGCGCGCGGCGGCGAGCGGTCCGCGCACGATCGCGACCGGGCTGAACACGCCCTGGAGCGTCGTCTTCCTCCCGAACGGCGACGCCCTCGTGTCGGAGCGCGGCGGCGTGATCAAGCGGATCCGCAAGGGCGCGAAGAAGGCCACGACGGTCGCCCGGGTCCCCGGCGTGGTCGAGGAGGGCGAGGGCGGGCTGCTCGGCCTCGCGGCGTCGCCGACGTACGCGAAGGACAAGCTCGTCTACGCGTACTTCACGTCGCGATCCGACAACCGCATCGTGCGCTTCCCGGTGACGGCGAACACCCGGTCGATCCGCCCGAGGACGGTCCTCACCGGCCTCGCGAAGGCCCAGATCCACAACGGCGGCCGGATCGCGTTCGGGCCCGACGGCAAGCTCTACGCGGGCGTCGGCGACACCGGGAACACCGCGCTGGCCCAGGACCGGACGAAGCAGAACGGCAAGATCCTGCGGATGAACCCGAGCGGGTCGGTGCCGAAGGACAACCCGTTCGCCGGCTCCCGCGTGTTCTCGCTCGGGCACCGGAACGTGCAGGGCCTGGCGTTCGACTCCGCGGGGCGCCTGTGGGCCAGCGAGTTCGGGCAGAACACCACCGACGAGGTCAACCTCGTCGAGAAGGGCAGGAACTACGGCTGGCCCACGGTCGAGGGCAGGGGCGATACGCAGGACGGGAAGTTCACGAACCCGCAGGTGACGTGGTCGACCGACGAGGCCTCGCCGAGCGGCGTCGCGATCGTCAAGGGGCACCTCTACGTGGCGGCGCTGGGCGGCGAGCGCCTGTGGGACGTCCCGCTGAAGGGCGCGAAGGCCGGCACCCCGCGGGCCCTCTACGCGGGACGCTTCGGGCGGATCCGCGCCGTGACCGCGGCGCCGGACGGCTCGCTCTGGTTCGGGACGTCCAACCGCGACGGGCGCGGCACCGTGAGGCAGGGCGACGACCGGATCCTGCGGATCACGCGGTAGCCCGGTCGCCGGTCCGGCGGTCGCCCACCGCGGCGGCCCGGGCGCGCGGAACCGTCGCGACCGGGGCGGCGGACCCCGGCGGCGGGAACGCCGGCCGCCACCGCGGCCCCGGCGGGGCGCTCAGGCGAAGAGCGTCCGGCCGATCCAGCCGGAGCGCTCGCCGGTCCGACCCGTCCCGGGCGGCACGAAGAAGTAGCCGCCCCCGACCGGGCTGACGTAGTCGGTCATCGGCTCGTCGTTCAGGCGCTCCTGGATCCGCGCGAACTGCCGCGCCGGGTCCTGGTTGTACGCGACGAAGAGGAGACCCTGGTCGAGCGTGCCCGCGCGGTCGAATCCGCGGTCGTAGTTGTAGGCGCGACGGAGGATCCGCTGGTCATCCGTCGCGGCGGTCCGCGGGTTCGCCAGACGGATGTGGGCGTCCGACGGGATCCGGGCGCCCTTCGGGTCGGCGTCGAGGCGGGGATCCTGGAACTCGTCGGTCCCGCCGAGCGGCGCGCCGGTGTCCCGGTGCCGCCCGATCATGTTCTCCTGCTCGCGCAGGCCGACGCGGTCCCAGAACTCGACCTGCATCCGGATCTGGCGGACGACGAGGTAGGTCCCGCCGGCCGCCCAGGCGGGCTCACCGGCCTTCGACCACACGAGGCGGTCCATGAGCGCGGCGTCCGCGGGGTCGGGGTTGCTCGTACCGTCGCGGAAGCCGAAGAGGTTGCGGGACGAGCTCTTCCTCGTCGGCCCCCGGGAGGCCCCCTGGAAGCCGTCGACCGTCCACCGCAGCTCGAGCGCGCCGCGGACGGTGCGCATGAGCTCGCGCATCGCGTGCGTGACGGTGTCGCGGTGCGCCGCGGCGATCTGGACGAGGACGTCGCCGTGGGTCTGGTCGGCGACGAGGTCGTCGTCGACGGCGAAGCGGGGCATCGGCGTCAGGTGCGCGGGCCGCTGCTTCGCGAGGCCGTAGCGGTCGTCGAAGAGGGACGCCCCGAAGCCGATCGTGACGGTCAGGCCGTCCGGGGCGATCGTGCCGCCGAGGACGCCGGAGTCCAGCGGCGGCGCGTCGGGGTCCAGCGGGGAGGTCGCGCCGCCGGCGGTCAGCACCCGCGCCCGGTACGAGAGCGCCTGGAGCGCGGAGGCGAGCGCTCCGGCGTCGGGCGCCGTCGCGTCGAACGCCGCGAAGCGGGCGTGGGCGGAGGCCGGGCGCAGCACGCCGGCCTGGTGCGGGCCGTCGAAGGGGACGGCACCGGCGAGGCCGTCGGACGGGGCGTTCGCCGCGGCGGCCGCGGTGGGGTCGTCGGTCCCCGCGGCGCCTGCTGCCGCCGCGGCGGCCGCGGCCCCGGCGCCTGCTGCCCCGAGGGTCAGGGCGGAGCGCGAGAGGAACTGACGCCGGTCCAGGGGGCTCATCGCGCGGGACTCCGGTGGTCGGTCGGGCGGCTCATCGGCTCGGCAGCTTCGGGATCGGGGGCGGATCGGTCGTCTCGAGGGATCCTGGGAGGGTCTGGAGCCGCTCGAGCGCCCAGCTGGTGCTCGCGTTCAGGGCGTTCCGCTCGGACGGCCGGAGCGCGTCGGTCGTCGGGTCGACGCCGTGGTGCGCGGCCCGGATCGACCGCAGCGTGCCGCGCAGCCGGTCGAGCCCCGCCTGCGACGTGACCTCGGACTGCTGGCCCTTGAGCAGCGGGTGCAGGGCGGTCAGGACGGCCTGGGTGGCGTCCAGGCCCCCGGCGGTCGCCAGGACGCCCTCGTGGCTCCACGGCACGTGGCGGCCGCTCAGGAAGTCGCGCTGCGCGTCCTCGACGATCTCGTGGGCGCGCGTCGCGAAGTCCAGCGCGGTGATCTCGGTCCGCGGCACGACGCGGCGCAGCCGCCGGACGTCGGCGGTCAGGCGCGTCGCGACCGGGATCAGCGACCGCACGGGCTCGTGGCCCCACAGCCCGAGCTCGAGGCGGTGCAGCCCGGTGAAGTGGCGGTCGCGGGTGCCGTGCGGGAGGCCGCCGGCGAGCCCGTCGATCGCCCCGTCGACCTCGCCGAACGCGCCGTAGACCGCGCCGAGCCGCTGGTAGCGCTCGAAGGCGGCGCGCCACGCGGTCCTCGAGCGCTCCCGGTCGCCGGACGCGACGGCGCGGCGCAGCGTCGCGGCCTCGGGGATCAGCCGGTCGACCTCGGCGGCGGCGTAGCGCCGGTAACGGGCGATCGGACCGCGGAAGTCGGCCTCGCGGAACGGGATCGCCTCGTTCAGCACCGGCGCGTCCGGGTCGCCGCCGTCGCCGTTCTCGCGGGAGCCGATCGACTCCGAACGGCCGGCGCGCCCGGGGAGCGCGGCGGGGTGCGGGACGGTGCGTCCGGGCACGGCCGCGCGACGCTCCGGGTGGTCCGCTGGACCCCCGCCGACGCCGAGCGCCGTGAACAGCACGAGGCCCACGACGACGGCGATCAGGAGCACCGCGCCGAGCAGCGCGCCGCGGGAGAGACGGTCCAGCACGGGCCGGACCGTACGAGCCGCCCGACCGGTGCCGGTTGCGGCGGTGTGAACGCGCTGCGGGCGTGGCGCGCTGCCGCTGGAAACGTGGATCCCTCGGTCGTAGCTGGCGTTTCGGCGCTCCCGACGTTGCGTGGTACACAGGATCGACACCGGGGGTCCGGGGGCCGCGAGGAGCATGCCCGCCGATGCGCAAGCCCCAGATCCTCGGTGCCGCCGGCGCCGGACTCCTCGCCTCAGCGGCCATCGCCGCCGGCGTCGGGTTCGCCGGTGCCGCCGGTCCCTCTCCCTCACCGTCCTCCTCGGCCCCGACCACGACGCCCATCAAGCACGTCGTGGTCCTGTTCCAGGAGAACATCTCGTTCGACCACTACTTCGGCACGTACCCTCACGCGGCCAACGCAGCGGGCGAGACACCATTCAACGCCGCACCGGGAACCCCCTCGGTCAACGGCCTGACCCAGAACCTCCTCGACAACAACCCCAACAGCGCGAACCCCAAGCGGCTGGCGCCGTCCGACGTCGTCCCGACCATCGGCTGCGACAACAACCACGGCTACTCCGCCGAGCAGAAGGCGTTCAACGGCGGCCTCATGGACCGCTTCGTCGAGAACACGACCGGCTCCGGGACGTGCGCCGGGTCCGAGGTCCTCAACTACTTCGACGGCAACACGGTGACGGGCTACTGGAACTACGCCCAGCACTTCGCCATGAGCGACAACTCGTACGGCACCGGGTTCGGGCCGTCGACGCCCGGCGCGATCGAGCTGGTCTCCGGCAACACGGCCACGGCGGTCGACGACGCCGGCAACCCGCTGCCGACGCAGGCCGGCAACACGGACAACGGCACGGTCTACGCGAACGCCAACCCGTATCCCGACTACGACGGCTGCACGCCGGCGAGCGGCTTCTACGCGCTGGGTGCCAGCACGAAGAGCGACGCGACGAACCCGAGCCGCAACATCGGCGACCTCCTGAACACGTCGAAGGTCAGCTGGGGCTGGTTCGAGGGCGGCTTCACGCCGACCTCGCGCGCCGCGCCGGACGCGACGTTCCCGCACGGCCGCCCGACCTGCGGCTCCGCGCACCAGAACGTGTCGGGCGCCAACCAGGTCGACTACGACGCGCACCACAACCCGTTCGCGTACTACAAGTCGACGGCGAACCCCGAGCACCTGCCGCCCGCGTCCGGCGAGAAGATCGGCGACAACGGTCAGGCCAACCACCAGTACGACACCAGCGACTTCGACACGGCCGTCACCACCGGTCAGCTGCCGTCGGTCTCGTTCGTGAAGGCCCCGCACTACCAGGACGGCCACGCCGGCTACTCCGACCCGCTCGACGAGCAGCGCTACATCGCGCAGAAGGTCAACGAGATCGAGGCCGGGCCCGACTGGGACAGCACCGCGATCGTCATCGCGTACGACGACTCCGACGGCTGGTACGACCACCAGGCGCCGCCGATCGTCCGCAGCTCGACGTCGGCCGAGGACTTCCTCAACGGCGCCGGCCAGTGCGGCACCACCCGCACCGGCGGGCAGGTCACGCAGGCCAACGACCGCTGCGGCTTCGGCCCGCGGCTGCCGCTGATCGTGATCTCGCCGTACGCGAAGCAGAACTTCGTGGACCACTCGATCACCGACCAGACGTCGGTCCTGAAGTTCATCGAGGACAACTGGTCGCTCGGCCGCATCGGCGGCGGCTCCGTCGACGTCAAGGCGAACCCGATCACGAACATGTTCGACTTCTCGCCGGCCGCCCAGCGCGCCCCGGCCGTGAAGCTCGACCCCGACACCGGTCAGGTCGTCGGTGATCCCGCGCCCCCGGCGACGGTGACCGGTCCGGCGGGTCCCGCAGGTCCGGCGGGCCCGGCCGGCACCAACGGCACGAACGGCGCGCCCGGTCCGCAGGGACCGGCCGGACCGACCGGCGCCACGGGGGCGCCCGGGAAGACCGGCGCGACGGGCAAGACCGGGAAGACCGGCTCCGTCGGGAAGATCACGTGCACCGGGAAGCTCCACGGGCGCACGAAGGTCGTCGTGACCTGCAGGACGACGAACAAGGCGGGCAGCCGGACCGCCGTCCGTCTGCGCCTGACCCGCGGCGGGCACCAGCTCGCGACGAGCCGCGCCGAGCTGCGGGGCCGCGTCGCGACGGTGACGCTGTCGTCGAAGAAGGCGCTGCCGCGAGGCCGCTACGGCCTGGGGATCGCGGTCTCCCAGATCGGCGTCCGCGCGACGGCCGCGAAGGGCACGCTGAGGTTCTAGGCCGGAACGCGGGGCCCTGCGCCCCGCGATGGTGATCAGGACGACCGGCGCCCGCGAATTCCGCGGGCGCCGGCCGTCGTCGTCAGCGGACGACGTCGAAGATCTGCTTCTGGACGTCGTTGGAGTAGACCTCGTGCTCGACGAGCTTCAGCTTCGTCGCGTCCTTGTCGGCACCGCTGAACAGGCGCTTGCCGGCGCCCAGGAGGAGCGGGAAGACGAGCAGCGTGTAGCGGTCGACGAGGCCGGCGTCCGCGAGCGACGCACCGAGCGTCGCGCTGCCGTGGACGAGGATCGGGCCGCCGTCGCCCTCCTTGAGCTTCGCGACCTCGTCGACGGAGCGCAGGATCGTGGCGGGCCAGCGCTCGTCGTCCTGCTGCAGCGTCGTCGAGACGACGTGGCGGGGAAGCTCGTTGTACCGCGCGAAGTCGTCCATCGTCGGCCACACCGGCGCGAACGCCTCGTAGCTCGTGCGGCCGAGGAGCAGCGACCCGGCCGTCTCCTGCTCGGCGCCCTTGACCGCGTAGGCGGCCGGGTCGAACTCGACGTCCTTGAACGTCCAGCCCGAGTTGCGGTACTCGGGCTCGCCGCCCGGGGCCTCCATGACGCCGTCGAGGGAGACGAAGGCGGTGACGATCAGTGTGCGCATGAGGGGATCCTCGTTCAGGTTCGGGGGGAGTGGGGCTCGTCGTGGGTGACGAATCGAACCCCTGGACCGGGGCGACGTCCGGGACTCATCGGCCGCGGCCGGATTCTTCGGCGGGGGTGGCCGCGGCCGGCGGCAGCTTGCGACCGGGGTTCATGGTCCCGCGCGGGTCCAGGGCATCCTTCACCGCGCGCTGGGCCGCGAGCACCGCGGGGTCGAGCGTCGCGGCGCCGGCGAGCTTCACGGAGCCGATGCCGTGCTCGCCACTGAGCGCGCCGCCCAGGTCGGCGGCGATCCCGAGCATCGCGTGCGCGGCGTCGCGGGCGCCGGCCAGCGCCGCCGCGTCCGACCGGTCGACGAGCACGGTCGCGTGCAGGATCCCGTCGCCGGCGTGGCCCCACGACGTGACCGGCACGCCGTGCTCGTCGCCCAGCCGGTCGATCGCTGCGAGCGCCTCGCCGAGCCGCTCGGCGGGGACGACGACGTCCTCCGACAGCTTGCCGCCGCGCGCCGCGACGACCTGGAGCGACACCCCGTCGCGCCAGCGCCAGAGGGCGTCGACGTCGGCCCGGGCGTCGGGCCGGCGGACGACGAGGGCGTCCTCCGCCAGCGCGTCGGCGAGCGCGGCGGCCTCGAGCGCCGCGATCTCCGCCGTGCCGAGCGCCTCCGCCAGGACGGCGAACGCGGCGTCTTCGGGCAGGCCGCCGGGGAACGTCGCGGCCGCGGCGCGCAGGGCACCACCGTCGAGGAACTCCAGCGCCGTCGGGACGACGCCGCAGGCCATCGCGGCGGTGATCGCGCGGAGACCGGCGTCGCGGTCGGCGTAGACGGCGAGGACCGGCAGCGCGACCTCGGGCGCGGGCTGGAGACGCAGCGTGACCGCGGTGATCACGCCGAGCGTGCCCTCCGAGCCGCAGACGAGACCGAGGAGGTCGAGCGTCTCCACGCTCTTGCGGGCGTCGCCGCCGAGGCGCACGAGCTCGCCGCCGGGCAGGACGACCTCCGCACCGCTGAGCCACGCGCGCGTCGACCCGTGCCGGAAGGACCGCGGCCCGCCCGCGTTGGTGGCGACGTTCCCGCCGATCCGGCACGACTCCGCCGACCCGGGGTTCGGCCCGAAGAACAGCCCGGCCTCGACGCAGCGCCGGTGGACCTCGGCGGTGATCGTCCCGGCGCCGAACGTCCCGCGCCACGCCTCGGGGACGAGCTCGGGCGGACCGGTGAGCCGGTCGGTGGCGAGCACGATCGACCCGGCGTCGGGCGTCGCACCGCCCGAGTACCCGGTGCCGCCGCCGCGGGGGACGACCGGGACGCCCTGCTCCGCGGCCCAGCGGACGACCGCGGCGGTCTGTGCGGCGTCGGCGGGGAACGCGGCGGCGAGGGCCGCGCCGCGGACGCCGCGGGTCTCGGTCGCGTCCTGCAGCAGCTCGGCGGGGACGGGCTCGCGCACGTGGCTCTCGCCGACGATCCGGGCGAGGTCGCGGGCGACGGCTGCGGCGTCGCGGGCCGTGGCCGGGTCACGACCGTCCGCTGGAGCGGGCCCGACCGCGCTCACCGGTCGTCGCCCTCTCTCAGGGCCTTCCGGCGGACCTTCCCGCTCGACGTCTTCGGGAGCTCGTCCGCGAAGTCGACGATCCGCGGGTACTTGTACGGCGCGGTCTCCGCCTTGACGTGGTCCTGGAGCTCGCGGACGAGGTCGTCGGACGGCTCGTGGCCGTCGCGCAGGACGACGACGGCGCGGACGACCGACCCGCGCTCGGGATCGGGGGCCGCGACCGCGGCGGCCTCGGCGACCGCGTGGTGCGACACGAGCGCCGACTCGACCTCGAACGGCCCGATCCGGTACCCGGCGCTGATGATCACGTCGTCGGTGCGGCCCTCGAAGAAGAGGTAGCCGTCGTCGTCCTGCGTGACGCGATCGCCGGTGCGCCAGACCTCACCGGTGGTGGCGCGGTCGGCGAGGGCCGTGTCGTCGTCCGCGCGGCCGACCGCCTCCCCGGCCGCGCCGCCCGCTCCGGCCCCACCGGCCGCGCCGTCGGCCGCGGGCCCGTGCTCGTCGGCCGGCCCGTCGCCGTCACCCGCGGCCCCCGCGTCCCCGAGGTACCGCAGGAAGAACGTCGGCACGGTCGCGGGGTCGACCACCAGCTCGCCGTCGTCGATCCACGCGCGGACGCCCGGCAGCGGCCGGCCCATCGAGCCCGGGCGGACCTCGCCGCCGGGCGGCACGCCGGTCAGCTGGCCGGTCTCGGTCTGGCCGTAGCCGTCGCGGATCGTGACCCCCGTGGCGGCCTCCCAGGCACGGATGACCTCGGGGTTCAGGGCCTCGCCGGCCGCGACCAGGCCGCGACAGTCGGGCAGCGGCGGGATCTCGGCGCGGGCGCTGATCACGCGGTACTCGGTGGGCGCCATGCAGAGAACGGTGACGCGCTCGCGGACGAGCAGCTCGAGCCGCTCGGCGGGGTCGAAGCGCGCGTCGTGCAGGAGCGCCGCGGCGCCGGTCAGCCACGGGGCGATGAAGACGTTGCGCGCGCTCTTGCTCCACCCGCTCGCGGCGGTGCACCACACGAGGTCGTCCCGGCCGGCACCGAGCCAGTGCTTCGCCTGGACCGCCTGCCCGGTCAGGTACCGCTGGCCGTGGAGGACGGGCTTCGCGCGCCCGGACGTCCCGCTCGTGAACGTGATCAGGCACCCGTCGCCGGGGTCGAGGTCGACGGCGGGGGCCGGGTCGGCGGCGAGGAGGGGGTGGTCGATGGCCGGGGCAGGGTCGGCCGCGAGGACCTGGCCGGCGGCGGCGGATGCGGCGGCCGGCACCCACAGGACCTCCGCGTCGGGCGCGGCGGCCTCGAGCGTCTCGCGGTTGCGCTCGTCGGCGACGATCAGCCGCGGCGGGACGGCCTCGAGCCGCGAGCGCAGGTCGGCCGGCCGCAGCTGCTCGGTGCACGGCAGGACGACCGCGCCGATCCGGAAGCACGCGACCATCGTCAGGACCCACTCGGGCCGGTTGCCGATCAGGGTCAGGACGACGTCCCCGCGACGGACCCCGCGGGCGGTCAGGACCCCGGCGGCGCGGGCGGCGCCGTCGGCCGCGTCGCCGAACGACCAGACCCGCCGCGCCCCGTCGCGGGCGAGCTCGACCAGCGCCGTCCTCGCGGGGTCCTGCGCGTCCACCGTGTCCCGGGCGAAGTTCACCATCGAGGCATAGCATGGCCCGATGGCTGCGACGGACGGGTCCAGGGCGAACGCGTGAGCACCGCGCACCCCACCACGACCACCGCGGCGGTCCTCCGCGAGACCGGCGTCGACCGGCCGTACGACGAGACCCGGCCGCTGACGCTCGAGACGCTGACCCTCGACCCGCCCGGCCGCGGCGAGCTGCTCGTCCGCGTCCGCGCCGCCGGGCTCTGCCACTCCGACCTCTCGACGGTCAACGGCGACCGGCCCCGCCCGACGCCGATGGCGCTCGGCCACGAGGTCGCCGGCGAGGTCGTCGGGCTGGGGGAGGGGACGGCCCGGCCGGCCGACGCCGACGGCGGGAGCGGTGCGCTCGGCTTCGCCGTCGGCGACCACGTCGTGATGGCGTTCGTCCCGTCCTGCGGCGCGTGCGACCCGTGCCGCCAGGGCCGGCCGGCGCTCTGCGAGCCCGGCGCCGCGGCGAACGGTCGCGGCGAGCTCCTCGCGGGCGGCCGGCGTCTGCACGACGGCGACGGCGACGTCCACCACCACCTCGGCGTCTCCGGCTTCAGCGACCACGTCGTCGTGTCCGCCCGCTCGGTCGTCCGGATCGACCCGGAGGTCCCGTGGGAGGTGGCCGCGCTGTTCGGCTGCGCGGTCCTCACCGGCGTCGGCGCCGTCGTCAACGCCGCGAAGGTCCGGCCGGGCGAGTCCGTGGCGATCTTCGGGCTCGGCGGCGTCGGCCTCGCCGCGATGCTCGGGGCGATCGCCGCGGGTGCGCACCCGGTCGTCGTGGTCGACGTCGTCGAGGAGAAGCTGGAGCTCGCCCGCGAGCTGGGGGCGACGCACGCGATCTCCTCGGGCGACGACGTCGTCGAGCGCGTGCGCGCGGTGACGGGCGGCGGGCCCGACCACGCGATCGAGACCGTCGGCTCGGCCGGCGTGCTGGCGACCGCCTACGCGGCGACCCGCCGCGGCGGCGTGACCACGACCGTCGGCCTGCCCCACCCGTCGGCGAGCCTCTCGATCCCGGCGGTCTCCCTCACCGCCGAGGAGCGCACGCTGCAGGGCTCGTATCTCGGTTCCTGCGTCCCCGAGCGCGACATCCCGCGCTTCGTCGCCCTCTACCGCGCGGGCCGCCTGCCGGTCGACCGCCTCCTCACCCACCGGCTGCGCCCGGACGAGATCAACGCCGGCTTCGAGCGCCTGGCGAAGGGCGAGGGCGTGCGGCAGGTCGTGGTCTTCGACTGATCTTCACGGCGGGCCGGCACCCCGGGTGCCCACTGGCCGCATGACCGCGCGGCACCCCGGGTGCCCACTGGCCGCATGACCGCGCGGCACCCCGGGTACCCACCGGCCGCGCGCCGACCGCACGGGTCGTCCGGCAGCACGACGGGACCCGCGACGGCCCGTCGCGCCGGGGGCCCGCGGGACGCGTGACAGGATGGATCGACCGGCCGCGGCGGACCCCGCGGCGCAGGTCGGACACCGACCCGGCAACGAGCAGATCGAGGATGACCATGGCCGACGAGCAGACTCCCGACCTCCCGCTCCGCGTGCCCGCGCAGAGCCACATCGACGGCGACTGGACGAAGCTCGGCGGCGAGACGTTCGTCGTCACGAACAAGGCCGACGACTCCGCGCTCGCGCACGTCACCGACGGCACGCCGGACGACGCACAGGCCACCATGGACGGTGCCTGGGAGGGCTTCCTCGCGTGGCGGGCGACGTCCCCGCGCGAGCGCTCGAACGCGCTCCGCAAAGCCTGGGAGCTCGTCGCCGAGCGGGCCGACGAGCTCGCCGAGCTGATGTCCCTGGAGATGGGCAAGGCGCTCCCCGACTCGAAGGGCGAGGTCGCCTACGCCAACGGCTTCCTGCTCGAGTACTCCGAGCGCGCGACCCGGATCGAGGGGCGCCACGCGTTCCACGAGACTTCCGGCGGCCGGATCCTCACGCAGAAGGACCCGGTCGGGCCCTGCGTGTTCGTCACCCCGTGGAACTTCCCGCTGGCGATGGGCACCCGCAAGATCGCGCCGGCCCTCGCCGCGGGCTGTTCGGTCGTCATCAAGCCGCCGCAGCAGACGCCGCTGACGATGCTCGCGCTGGTCGGCATCCTCGTCGAGGCCGGGGTCCACCCGAAGGCCGTCTCGGTGCTGACGACGACGAACTCGCGCGAGGTCACCACCGCGCTGATCGAGCACCCGCGCACCGCGAAGCTCTCGTTCACCGGCTCGACGCCCGTCGGGCGCAACCTCGCCGAGCAGGGCGGCAAGGCCCTCCTGCGGATGTCCATGGAGCTCGGCGGCAACGCCCCGTTCCTCGTCTTCGACGACGCCGACGTCCCCGCCGCGCTCGAGGGCGCGAAGGTGGCCAAGTTCCGCAACGGCGGGCAGGCGTGCACGTCCGCCAACCGCTTCCTCGTCCACGAGTCGGTCGCCGAGGAGTTCACGAAGGGCCTCGTCGAGATCGCCGACGGCCTGCAGCTCGGCGCCGGCACCGCCGAGGGCACGACGCTCGGGCCGATGATCGACGACGACGCCGTCGCGAAGGTCCGCGAGCTCGTCGACGACGCCGTCGAGCGCGGCGCCACCGTCGCCGCGGGCGGCAACGACAAGGCGGACGGCCGCTACTACCCCGGCACCGTCCTGACCGGCGTGCCGGCGGACGCGCGGATCCTCCACGAGGAGGTCTTCGGCCCGGTCGCCCCGGTGATCACCTTCAAGGACGAGGAGGAGGCCGTGCGGCTCGCCAACGACACCGAGTACGGCCTGGTCGCCTACGCCTACACCGAGGGTGCCGCCCGGCTCCTCCGTCTGGCGCGCACGATCGAGGCGGGCATGCTCGGCATGAACACCGGCCTGGTCTCGAACCCCGCTGCCCCGTTCGGCGGCATCAAGGACTCGGGCTTCGGTCGCGAGGGCGGGCCGGAGGGCTTCGAGGAGTACCTCCAGACCCGCTACGTGGCGATCCCGGACCCGCGGGACTGAGGGGGCGGCCGCGGGGCCGCACGGTTCGCCGGCACTTCGCGCCGCCGGTGGGCCGGCAGCGCTTCGTGCGGTGGGCGCGCACGTTGCGCTGGCGCCCTGCGGCGCTGGAGGGGTGGCAGCGCTCCGCACGGTGTGCGCGCACGTTGCGCTGCCGCCGTGCGGCGCTGGTGCGTCGGCAGTGGTTCGTGCGGCGGGGGCGCATGTTGCGCTGCCGCCCGCGCCCCAGCCGGTCGGCGGCGCTGCTTGCCGGCGCGGACCTCGTGCGGCGCGCAGAAAGGCGCGCCACCTGCCCGCTGGTCGGCGTCTGGCGTCCGTTGCTGCGCCAGGGGCGCAGGAACGCGCGCCGGCTCCGGTCCCTCGGTGGACCGGCGTTCGTTCCTGCTCTCGGAGCGCAGGAACGAACGCCACCCTCCGGCCGGGTCGGCCGCCGGCGTTCCTTCCTGCGGCGACGATCCGCCGCGCCCGACGCCCCGCGGCCACCCGCTGCGCACCTAGTATGCAAGCGTGGCTCCGCCGGACATCAGGATCGCGCTCGCCGACCGCGCTCGTGGCGGGACCCGGCAGCGGGTGTACGACGCGTTGCGCGACGCCCTGGTCGCCGGACGGCTCGAGCCCGGGCGGCGACTGTCGGAGAACGAGCTCGCCGAGGCCCTCGGCGTCAGTCGCACCCCGGTCCGCGAGGCGCTCGTCCGCCTGCGCGACGACCGCATGGTGGAGATCGTCCCGCAGCTCGGCACGTTCGTCTCGAAGATCTCGATCGGTGCCGTCGCCGACGCGCAGTTCGTCCGGGTCGCGCTCGAGTGCGCCGCGATCCGCCTGACCGCCGAGCGCGTGGGCGACGCCGAGCTGCTGCAGCTCGCGGCGATCGTCGCGCAGCAGGACGAGGCCCACGCCGGCGGCGACTTCGACCGGTTCTTCGAGCTCGACGACGCGTTCCACGAGGCGCTGTGCGAGGCCTCGGGTCACGGTATCGCCTGGTCGCTGGCCCAGCGCGCCGACGGGCACCTCGTCCGCGTCCGCCGGCTCAGCCTGCCGGTCCCGGAGTACATGGGCGAGATGATCCTCGAGCACCGCGCGGTCCTCGAGGCGATCGAGGCCCACGACCCCGACCGCGCGGAGGAGGCCCTGAAGCACCACCTCCGCATGGTGCTCTCGGTGCTCGAGTCGATCAAGGGCGAGCACCCGGAGTACTTCGCGGAGGCGTAGGGCGAGGCAGGAAGTCCGGAGCCGAACCGTTCGGCCCCCGGCGCCGGCGGCCGGGGGTTCAGCGCGTTGCCGATCCGGTACCTGACGGGTGCGAGATCGGGCACGCGGCGGGGCGGGCAGCTGCCGGGCGGCCCCCGGTTCGGCGCGTTCCGATCTGGTACCTCACGGGTGCGATTCCAGGCACGCGACGGGGCAGGGTTCGGCGTGGCGCCCGTGGTTGCCAGACGTTCCCGATCCGGTACCTGACGGGTACCGGATCGGGAACACGTCGCCCCCGCGCCCCTGCCCTCCGCGCCCCGGCCGCGCCCTGAGCACCGGCCGCGCCCCGCGCCCCGG
>NZ_KI912613.1:2525128-2563270 GCF_000519325.1 Patulibacter minatonensis DSM 18081
GACGGGCCCGGTCGACGTCGCCGCCACAAGCGCGTCGGGGTCGATGTCCGCGCGCGGTCCCGCGCCCCGGAGCTGCGCCTCGAGGCCGGCGACGACATCCTGCTCGATGGCGACGCGCTCCTCCTGGCGGCGTACCCGCCCGGCGTGCGCCTCGGCGTCCGCGGCCTCCGACGCCGCTGCGTCCTGCGCGGACGCGGCGCCTCCGCGATCGATCCGCTCCGCCCACCCGACGGCGAGGCCGACGACGACCAGCACCACACCCGCGACGGGCTGGCCCGCCACCGCGATCCCGATGCCCGCCACGACGCTGAGCACCGCGACGACCAGGAGCACCGGCACGCGCGTGCGGTCGGTGTCCGGGGCCGGCCTGCGAGTCGGCCGCGACGCGCCGGCCCGCAGCTCCTCCAGCGTGTCGGTCGCCTGCCGCAGGGTGCTCCGGCGCACGAGCAGGTCCTGCAGCGCGCCGCGGACCTCGGGGATCGCGGCGGCCGCGCGGTCGACGGCGGCGGTCGACCGCTCCGCCCCGGCAGACCCGTGGTCCGCCCGCCGCCCCTCGTCGCCGTCCGCACCACCCACCCGCCGCTCCGCCTCGGCCGCCGCGTCACTCGCCCGCCGTTCCGCCTCCAGCGCCCCGTCCGCCCGCCGCGCCGCCTCAGCCGCACGCTCCCGCGCCACCTCGGCCTGGACCCGCGTCCGCGCGACCGCCTCCGCGTGCCGCTCCGCCTCCCGCCGCACGGGCAACGAGGCGTCGATCGCCCGCACCCGCGCGGCGTCCCACCCTGGCCCGAGGTCAGCGACGGCCGTGCGGGCGTCCTCGGCGCTCCGCTCCCGCCGGCCGCGCAGCCCCGACAGCGCGAGCAGGCGCTCGCGCTGCGTCGGAACCTCACGGTCGAGCGCGCGAAGGGCGTCCGCAGCCCCCACCAGCTCCTCGTCGACAGACAGGCCCGCGAGGCGCTCGGCCGTCTGCGCCCGGCGCTCCTCGACCTCGTCCAGCTGCGACCGAGCGGCGTCGGCGGCACCGTCTGCCGTGCGCGCGGCGGTCACGTCGGCCGCGGTCACGGTCGCCGCGCCGGCGAGCCGCGACAGCTCGCCGCGCTCGCGCTCCAGGGGCTCGAGCAGGGACCAGACGCGGTCCAGGCGCTCCAGCCGGTCGCGGTCGCGGCGGCGGTCGTCGATCCGGGCCTCGAGTGCGGCGAGCTCGGCGCCGAGCTCGTCCTCCCGCCGGCGCAGGGCGCCGTGCTCCGCCTGGCCCTCGAGAGCCTCCCGGCGCTGTCCTCGCAGGTCCTTGAGGTGATCGTCGAGCGCCTTCAGCGGCGACTCGCCGCGCGGCCGGTAGACCCGCTCGACGCGCTTCTGGAGCGCCCCGAGCGCCTCGTGCGCCGAGCTGCCGCCGCCGGTCAGACCCGCCGCGAACAGCTGCTCGCGGAGCGCGTCGTCGTCCAGGCCGCCCAGCTGCTCGAGCTCGTGGAGCCCGAACGCGAACACCGCCTCGAAGACGTCCCGGTTGACGTTGCCGAGGATCCGCCGCAGCGTGGGCTCGTCGTGGACGGTCCCGCCGGCGTCGAGCACGCGGAGGTCGCGGCCGTGGCGCTCGATCGTCCACGCGGCGTCCTGTGCGTCAGCGATCCGCAGGACCCCGCCGTGCCGGCCGCCGGCGAGCGGCGGGATGGCCGGGTCCGACGACCGGCCGTCCCGCAGCCCGAACAGCATCGAGCGCAGGAACGACAGGAGCGTCGACTTGCCGGCCTCGTTCGGGCCGTGGAAGACGGTGAGTCCGGGCGGGAGGTCCTCCCAGCGGCGGTCGTGGAAGCGGCCGTACCCGTCGACGTGCCAGCCGGTGATCCTCACGACGACGCCTCCTCGGCGGTGAGCAGCGACAGCGCGAGCGCCTCGGCGTCCCGCAGCTCGACGGCGACGTCCGGCTCGTACGCCGTGCCGCGACCGCGGATCCGTCCGGCGAGGTCGTCGTCCAGCGCCTGCAGCCAGCCCGTCGGCAGGCCGGGGGCGGGGGGAGCGCCCGCGAGGTCGTCGACGTGCCGGACGAGCGCGCCGACGAACGACTCCTGCCCGGCGAGCGCGTCGCGGTCGATCCGGGCGACGGTCCGGTCGGCCACGCGGTCCCACCAGCGCAGCGGCCGGGCGGTCTCGTCCGCGTCGCGGAGCGCGGCGAGGAGCTCGTCGACGGCCCCGTCCCGGCGGAGGTCGTGTCCCGCGCCCGGCGTGCCGGTCAGCGTCGCGCGCAGCACGAGCCCGAGGTCGCCGTTCCCCGCGGCCGCGTCGTCCCCGGCGCGGCGCAGCGCGTCGACGACCGACGCGACGTCGGGCACCCGTGACACGTCGATGTCGACCTCCTCGAAGCGGAACGCGTCGAGCGGCACGTGCCGCACCTCGTGGACCTGATCGTCGACCACGCCGACGACCACCGCCCCCTTCGCCCCCCGCTCCGCCGGCTTCGGGCTGCGTCCCTGGAGGCTCCCCGAGTACACGACGTGCGGATCGGTCGCGAGCACCTGGAACCCGTGGACGTGCCCGAGCGCCCAGTAGCCGTACCCCGGCGCGCGGAGGTCGTCGAGCGTGCACGGCGCGTACGGGGAGTGGTCCGGCTGCGTGCCGACCGTCGCGTGCAGGACGCCGACGTGGAACCCGCCGCCGCTCGCGGCCGGGAACCGCCGGGCGAGGTTCGCGGTCGTCGCGGCGCGCGCGTAGCTGACCCCGTGCAGCGTCGCGACCCGCGCACCGTCGCGGACGACCTCGCGGGTCGTCACGTCGCCGGCCGGGCAGACCGTCACGCCGTCGGGCCAGCCGTCCGCGGCGATCGCCTGCCAGCCCTCCTCGAGCGGATCGTGGTTGCCGTGCACGACGAACGTCTCGATCCCGGCCTCGCTCAGCCGCCGCAGCCCGTCGCGCACCCGCAGCTGGGCCCGGAGCCCGCGCTCGGCCCCGTCGTAGAGGTCGCCGGCGAGGACCACGAACGCGACGTCCTCGTCGAGCGCGAGCTGCACCAGCCCGTCCCACGCTTGCAGCGACGCGTCCTGCAGCGCCCGACCGACGTGCGGGGCGACGCGACCGAGGCCCGCGAAGGGGGTGTCGAGGTGGAGGTCGGCGGCGTGGAGGAAGCGGAAGGAGGGCATCGGCGGTGGCGGGATCGAGGACGGGACGGTGCGCCGGGGTCCGAGACCGCGTCGGGAGGACGGCGACGACGGACGGGGCCGGCAGGGTCGGCGCCGGATCGCTGGGGACGATCGACGGCGCGGGGGACGGCGTGGGACGTCTGTTGCAGTCAGCCGGGCGCGGCGGGACACGGGGCCGCCGGAGCGGGACGTCGGCGGCTCCGCCTCAGCACCCCGGCCACCGCGCCCACCACGCGCCCTCCTCGGGGTCGACGGTCGGGGGATCGCCGAACGCGGCGTCCAGGTCGGCGGCGACCTCCTCGACCGTGCTGCGGAGCTCGAGGTCGGCGAGCCAGCGCTCCGGGATCGCGCCGGCGCCGAGGTGCGTCCCGAGGATCGCGCCGCAGATCGCCCCGGTCGTCGCGGACGCGCCACCGTGGTTGACCGCGAGCAGCAGCCCGTGCTCCAGGTCCCGGGCGCGGAAGGCGCAGAAGACCGCGATCGCCACGGCCTCGTCCGCGACCCAGCCGCGACCGAGCCGGGCGATGTTCTCGGGGGTCGGCTCGGCGAGCGCGGCCAGGCCGAGCGCGGCCTCCAGGGCGTCGGAGGTCTCCTCGTGGTCCTCCCACGTCGCGAGCTCGGTCGTGGCGCGGTCGAACGCCGTGTGCAGGTCGAAGCCCTCCCGGAGCAGGGCGAGGAGGAGCGCCAGCGTGCCCGCCGCCAGATGGCCGGTCCGGTGGCCGTGGGTGAGGACCGCGCACTCGGTCCCGAGCCGGAACGCGTTCGACGGGTTCCCCAGCAGCCCGATCGGCGCGGTGCGGGCGACGGCTCCCGCGCCCTTGCTCGCGTTCGTCGGCGCCTGCAGCTCCCCGGCGGTCCTCCCGCGCAGGGCGGCGATGGTCGTCCGGCCGGGTCCGCGCCGGGAGTGGAGTCGGCGGACGGGCCAGAGCGCACCGGGCTCCGCGTCGTCCCCGAGGTCGTGGCGCCGGCTCTCGTCGCCCTGCGTCCGCAGCCATCGGGCGTAGGAGCGGTCGACCATCGACGGCGCGTGGACGATGCCCTTCGTCTCGAAGCGGGTGAACGCCCGGAGCAGCCCCTCGGCGGTGAACAGCGCCAGCTGCGTGTCGTCGGTGATCGCGCCGGTGTCCCGGCCGTACGCGGGGGCGGGGTCCGTCAGCCCACCGGGCCCGAAGCGCCGGCGGATCCGCTCGAGGTCGTCGAACTCGATCCCGGCGCCGAGGGCGTCACCGACCGCGCCGCCGAGCATCCCGCCCCGGATCCGGTCGCGGACCGACGGTGCGCCATCGTCCGTCGTCGTCAGCGGCGGACGACCCAGCACGACGACGGAGACGTTGTCGCCCGCGCCGCCCGCGCCCGCGGCGTCGATCAGCGCGCCGACCACCTCGACCGCGGACGGGCGGAGCTCGCCCCGCGCGACGTCGTCGAGGTCGAGGGCCTCGACGTCCTCGATCCCGGTGGCCGTCCGTACCGCGTCCCGCCACGGGGTCGCGAAGTCGGGGAGCCCGTCGGTCGCGAGCACGATCCAGCCGCCCGGCGCGACGTGCTCGATGCCGCGCCCGGTCGCGGCGTCGACGCCGTCGCGGTCCATCGGCCAGCCGAGGAATCGGTGCCGGGGCTTCCCGAGCCGCCGGACGGTCCCGTCGGGCTCGACGACCGCCAGCAGCGAGTCGCCCATGTGGACCCACCGGATCCGGCCGTGCTCGACGACGGCGAGCGCGAGCGTCGTCCGGCTCTCCGGCTGACCGGCCTGGGCGGTCTGCGCGCGGACCTCGTCGTTGACCGCGTCGAAGGCGTCGAGCAGCACGTCGTCGTCGTGGAGGGCGTGCGGGTCGGCGGCCAGGATCCGGGCCACCACCTCGGCGGCGATGCGGGCGCTGCTCTCGCCGCGGTGGCCGTCGCAGACGATCGCGACCGTCGCGCCGTTCGAGCGCAGCACCCGGACCGCGTCCTCGTTGACGTCCGTGTGCGCGTACGACTTCGGACGGGCCCCGGCGGTGATGCCGGCGGCCAGGTGGACGTCGAGCTCCGCGACCGCGCGGACCCCGTGCGTCGGGAAGTCCGTGCCGTCGAAGGCGATGCGCGGGGCGACGCCGGAGGGACGTGCCGGCTCGTCGTGGTCGACCGGGACGAGGCGTCCGTCCGGGGTGAGCAGCATCGGGTCGTGGGACGTGTCGACCGGGAACGCACCGTCGCCGTCCGCAGCCGGCTCACCGTCCGCAGCGGCCCCGGCTGGTGCCCACGCGTCGGGGGCGACGGCTTCGCCGACCACGTCCGGCAGCTCCGCGAGCCGCGCCGCGGCGTCGGCCCCGGCCCCGGCGTCGTCGCCGTGGGCCAGCTCGATCGCCCGCCGGTACGCGCGCCGGGCCTCGCTGAGCTCCCCGACCGCCTCGGCGGCCTGGCCGTACCAGCACCAGTTCCAGGCGCCCAGCGGCGCGATCTCGGTGTAGTGGCGCAGGTGCCCGTAGGCCTCCGGCGCGCGGTCGAGTCCCAGCAGCGTGTAGCCGAGCGCGAAGTGCGCCATCGCGTCGCCGGACTCCAGGCAGTGCCGCCAGTGGACGAGCGCCTCCTCGCCCTGGTGCGCGGTCGCGACGCCGAAGATCTTCCGGTTCAGGGAGTCCTCGTCGCCGAACCGCCGGCGGGCGGCGATCGCGATCTCGCCCGCCGTCGCGTGCATGAGGCCGAGGACGGGCACGTCGAACCGCGGCTCGTCCCAGATCGCCACGACCTCCGGGTCCTCCGGGTCGAACTCGTGGAAGTCGTTCACGCGGAACCCGACGACCCGGCCCTCGGGCGCGTCGAGCAGGTACGCGAACGTCTCGCTCAGCGGCACCCAGCACGCCTGCGGCTGGTCCTCGCCGACCCGCCCGAACTCCAGCGCGACCAGCCAGTGGAAGTCGGCGTCGTGGGAGACGTAGAGGCGGGGTGGTTCGGGCGGGATCAGCATCGGTGGGACCTCCGGGAGGGACGGGACGGTGGTGGGATCGGTCAGGTCGCGGGGAGGCGCGCGGATCTGACGCGGCGCCGGTCAGTCGTCGTCCTCGTCGAGCGGCGGCCGGACGATCGCGCCGTAGATGGCGACGTCCTCCGTGTCCCGCCGCAGCTGCCGGTCGTCGCGCGGGGGCGGGGGAGGACCGCTCTTCGCGGTCGCGACGACGACGAAGACCGCGAGGATGACGATGACGAGCAGCACGGTCAGGCGCCCGCGTCGGGCGGGATCGAGCCGCCGGCCGGCGGCGATCCGGCGGGGCCTGCTCCCGGGTCCTGCGGCGACGCGCCGGCGGCCACCGACAGCTCCGCCGACAGCGCGAGCAGCCCGTCGGCGAGCCCCTCGATCTCGTCGCCGAGCAGCACCCGCCGGCGCCACCGGTCGGGGATCGCCTCAGCGCCGTAGAGCGCACCGGCGAGCTGCCCCGCGATCGCGCCGGTCGTGTCCGCATCGTCGCCGAGGTTCACCGCGGCGAGCACCGCGTCCGCGAACGACCGCGTCGACCAGACCGCCCAGAGCGCCGCCTCGAGCGACTTCGGCGCGAACCCGCGACCGGCGATGCCGGGCGGGACGGCGCCCACGCCCGACGGCCGCGCCCCCTGATCGTCCCCGCCCGTCGCCTCGACGCGGTCGCTGCCGGCGGACCCCGGTCCGCCGTCGCCGGCATCCCGGCCCGACGCGTTCCCGTCCCCGTCCGCCCCCGAACCCGCGTCGCCACCAGCCCGAAACGACCCGCCGGCCACGACCGCGACCTCGGCGTCCAGCTCCGCCAGCGGCAAGAACGGCGCGTCCGGACCGAGGACGCCGTCACGACCACCACCGTCGAGCGCGTCGGCCAGGAGGGCCGCGAAGACGCGCGCCGCGTCGCGCGCGCCCACGTGACCGTGCGTCGCGTCCGACTCGCGGCCCGTCGCGTCGACCGCGGCCTCGCGCGAGTGCCCGAAGGCGAGGATCAGTGGCGCCAGCCGCATCAGCACGCCGTTGCCGCCGGCGTCGGGGAACGCCAGGCCGGATCGCGGGTCCCCGGTCCGCTCGAACCGCTCGAGCGCCTGCCGCGTGGCGATCCCGATGTCGAAGCACGTCCCGGTGCTCGACCGCTCCCCGTGCCGGTACCAGCGGACATACCGGGCGAGCACGTCGGCGGGGTCGTGCGCCCGCCGCGCGAGCAGGCTGTCGGCGAGGCAGAGCGCCATCGACGTGTCGTCGGTCCACGCGCCCGCCGGCAGCCCGAACGGCCCGCCGCCGACCATGTCGGTCATCGGCGGGAAGGACCCGGGCATCGAGAACTCGACGGTCGTCCCGATCGCGTCGCCGACCGCCAGGCCGAGCAGCGCCCCGCGGCAGCGATCGGGGCGGGTCGGGGAGGGGAGCGGAGGAACGGGTGTGGAAGGCATCTGGTGAGGAGGTCGGGACGGACACCCCGATCCTGACGCGCGGGCGCGTGCGAGGTGCGGTTCCGGCGGTCCCTGTCAGATGCCGGCGGGGACCGCCGACCGGTCCGGCATGAACGACGCACCAGACCCGAACGACGACATCCCCGACGGAACCGACCCGGTCGACGACACGGCCCCGCCCGAGGACCGCGCCGGGGCGGACGCCACCGACCCCACCGTCCCCGACGACCCCACCGTCCCCGAGCGCCTCTGCCGCCGCTGCTCGACCGTCACCGCGACCACCGGGGAGTTCTGCCCGCACTGCGGCGCGAGCTACGTCCGCCGGCGCCGGCTGCCGCAGCTGCAGCGGCGCACGAAGCGGATCCTCGTCGCGCTCGTCGTCGTCCTGCTGCTCGCCGGCGGCGGCACCGGCGCACTGCTGAAGGTCCGGGCGGACGACCGGGCCGAGAAGCGCGAGCAGGCGGAGCAGCGGGCGGAGGACGCGGCGCGGGCCGCCCGCGAGCGGCGCGAGCGCGCGGAGGCGAAGGCCGCCGCGGCCGAGCAGGACGCCGCCGACGCGGAGGAGCGCCTGAACAAGGAGATCCGCCGGATGACGGTCCGTGAGCTGCGCAAGTCGATCACGAAGGACGCCCGTGCCAAGCAGGCCGACGGGCTCCTCGACGACCGCGCCCGCTCCACGGACTGCGAGAGCACCGACGGCCACGAGGACGACCTCTCCGAGTCGAGCGGCGAGTACAGCTGCATCGCGATCACCGACGTCGACGCCGGCGGCGGGTCGAGCGGCTACCGGTTCACCGCGCGCGTCGACTTCGAGGAGGGCTCCTACACCTGGCACCTCGGCGACTGAGGCGGCAGGCGGGAGGGCGGGCCGATCGCGCGCCCGCCCGCACGTCGGCGTCCTGCCGGGCGGCCGGACGGGCGGCCGATCCCGTGCGCCCCGACGGGATCCTCCCGTGAGGCCGCCGAACGCCCGGCCCTCTCGCCCGCCCGCCTCACGCCTCCTCCCCGCGGAGCCGCGCGTTGATCCCGTCGACCCTCCGCGGCGCGCCGAGCTGGTCGCCGTAGAGGTACAGCTCGCTGGTCGGCGTCGGGGTCACCGATCGCAGCCGCGTCCCGAACCCGCGCGCGAGGACCGCGACGACCTCGACGAACCGGTCGATGCCCTCCCAGTAGGCGAGCTCGCGGAACAGCTCGCGACCATCGGTGTCCCGGAGCACCGTCCACTCCTCCCCGTCCGACTCGACCTGGTCCCACACGATCGCGACGGGACCGTCCGGCAGGTCCGGCAGCTGCGAGACGTCCCGCAGCTCGATCCGGGCGGCCTCCGCCTGGAGGGCCTCCCTCGCCTCGACGTTCGTGAGCTCGCGGGCCGCCGCGGCGTTGCCGGCCTCGGCGGCGGCGCGCGTCTCCTCGGTCGACGGCCACGAGATCTTCAGGATCGGCCCGTCGCACGACGGGCAGCGGACGTCGAGGAACGACTGCGTGTCCTCGGCCGTCGTGGTCCCCTCCCAGTCGCACCGCGGACAGCGGAGCGGGTCGGTCGGGTCGTAGTCCCAGTAGGTGCGCGGGACGCGGTTCGCGGGCATGTCCACCTCGGCGGTGTCGGATCGTCGTGTCACCGGGAAGGTCGTCCCGCCGGCCGCCGATCTGACGGTCGACGAGGCCGGCGTCAGCCCGGCCGATGCGGACCCGCGAACGGTCCCGCCACGGCGCCCGCACCCAGGAACGACCGGCTCCCAGGACGGGCGGTCACCCCAGGTCGACCCGCTCGACCGCTGCGTACCGGGCCCCGTCGGGATCCAGCGTCGAGCGGTAGAGCACCAGCGCCGCGCCGTCGAACGCGATCGCGGGCGTCGGCTCGAGACGGAGCTTCGGCAGCGGTGTGCTCGCGGTCCGCCGCCCGACGGTCACGTGCGGGCGGAACGGCCGGTCCTCCGACCAGCCGATCGCGTCGCGCAGTGCGTCGGCCAGGGAGGTGTGGAGCTCCGCGAGGTCCCCGCGGTCGTCGTGGACCTCGACGGCCAGGGCGGTCGGGCGCTTCGGCGGCAGCCAGACCGGCGCGCCGGTCGACAGCCCGAGCGCCGACGAGACGTCCCCGACGTCGGCGACGACCCGTGCGATCCGCTCGAGCTCGTCCGGGGGCCGCGCGCCGAGGAACGCGAGCGTCAGGTGCAGGTTCTCGGCAGGCACCGAGCGCACGAACCCGTGGACGGCCCGCTGCGCCCGCAGCCATGCGGTCAGCGTCTCGCGGACGTCGTCCGGCGGGTCGAGCGCGACGAACAGCCGCGGTCCTGCGCTTCCGGGTCGAGAACGGGCCACGCCCCGAAGCTACCGCCGGGGTCGGCCGGTCGCCCCGACTCCCGAGCCGCGAAAATCGTCCTACGGCTTGGCCGTCAGCGGGTACTTATTGGACTTCAGCTTCTGAAGGGGCAGCGCCTTGAACCCGGTGCCGCTCGGCGCGAAGCGCCGGACCCGCCAGCCGCCCGTCGCGCAGCAGTCGGGCTCGCCCTTGCGGAAGACCGGGTAGGCGAGCGCCGGGCGGCCCTTGCGGAAGCCGGCCGACGTCTTGCTGTGGCCGGTGACCCACGCGGCGAGGACGGGCCCGTTGCCGCGGTCGGTGACGATCCCACCCGAGAACGCCCCGCCCGTGCCGCCGCCCTGGACCGTGAACAGCGCGTCCTTCTTCCCGTCGCCGTTCAGGTCGCGGCAGGTGCTGACGACGCCGCCGCCGTTCTCGACGGCGAACTGCACGCCCTCGGCGTCCTTCGACGAGGCGGCGGCGACGATCGCGTCCTTCGCGCACGCACCTGACGCCGGTGCGGCCGCCGAGGCCGGGAGGACGGACACCGCGGCGGAGGACGCCGCGGCGACGGAGGCGAGGGCCAGGATCGGGCGTGCGCGCATGGCGCCGATCGTAGTGCGGGCGGTCCGGGGCGAGGTCCCGGATCGGTACCCGCCACGACGCTCGTCGGGCCCGCCCGTCGTGGAGAACCCGCTGCAGCGCGTCGGGCACTCGACTACGGTGGGGAGGCCGGGGCCGACGTCGTCCGACGCGGCTCGAGGCGGTCGCCCGGCGCGACGCCCCGTGGCGCCCGGTCCCACGGCGGGACCGCGGTCCCCAGGGTCCGACGTCCCACGCCCGACCAGCACCCGTTGCATGCCCGCCACCATCATCATCGGCCTCGTCCTGATCATCGGGGTCTCGATCCAGAAGGCCGCCCGCGTCGCGAAGGTCGGGAACGTGCCGGTCCGCGGCGGCGCCGTCATGACCTGGGTCACCGGCACGCTCGTCGTCGCGGTGCTCCCGGCGTTCGCCGCGCTGACGATCCTCGACCACCTCGGCGGCCTCGTCGACTTCGACGGCTCGGGGGAGCGGCTCGGCGTCACGTTCCTGTGGGTGGGCATCTGCGACGTGGCCAACGTCGGCCGGGTGGTCTCGCGGCCGCGGCCGGGCGAGGACCGCCCGGACCCGCTGCAGGACCGCAAGCTCCTCTTCCTCGCGGCGATGGTGGCGATGGCCGCGTACGCCGCGGCGCTCCTGATCTCCGCCGGCTTCTCCGACGACGCGCACGTCGCGGTCGGCGTCGCCTTCGGGCTCGGCTTCATCGCCAGCGCCGCGACCGTCCACGGCGGACCCGAGGTCAAGCCCGGCGTGCCGCGTCGCGAGCGGGCGGCCGGCGGGCGACGCGTGCCCGCGGACGTCGACACGTCGAACGACGCATCGCCGTCGAACACTCCCGCGGGCGACCATGAGCGCACGGATCCCGACGACCCCACCGGCGTGGGCTCGCCCGCCGACTCCGGGCGCACGGGCGACGCGGATCCGCCCCGGCGCGACGACTGACCGCCGGCGCTCCCCGCCGTCGTACGCTCCCGCGGATGCCCGCCCGTCGACCGTCCCCGCTGCTCGTCGCGACCGCCTGCGCGGCCCTGACCGCCACGGTCCCGGTCGCGATCCCGACCGTCGCCGGCGCCGCGCCCTCGACGGTCCACCGCTGCGGGACGATCGCCGTGCCCGGGACGGAGTCGCGCGCCGCGGTGTCGCTCCGCGGGACCTCCCTCGCCTGCCGGTCGGTGCAGCGCGTCGTCCGCACCGCCTACTCCCGCACGGTGCTGCTCGGCGCGACCCGCGTGACGGTCCGGGACGCCGGCCGCACGTTCCGCTGCGTCTACACCTCGCGGACCGGGAGCATGGTCTGCGAGGGGCGGGGCCGCAGGCTCCGCGGCACGATCTGATCCTCCGGGGTCGCTCGGTCGCACTCGAACGGTTGTACCCGCCGCTCGCGGCTCCGCCCGGATGTCGCGACGTCGCGACACGCCCGGCACACCCGTGTCACGGACGGCGCTCGTCCGTCACGGGCCGCCGGTCCACCCCGGCGCGAGAACCGTGACGGTCCGGGCACGGATCCGGCACGGATCACCACTCGAACCCGGACAGGCCCCGGAGCGATGGTCCCGGCATGAGCCCGACCTCACCGGATCCCCCGTCCTCACGTCCGACGGTGGCGCCCGACCCTACGCCCACCGACCGGCCCGATTCGGCCCGTACCCCCACCGATCGACTCGGGTCGGCCCGCACGCCCGCCCCTACGCCCGCCGACCGGCCCGGGCCGACCGACGCTGCGCCCCGGCCGACCGACGTCCCGTCCCCGCCCGGTGCCGCCCCGGTCCACCCGCGCACCACCCCCTCGGCACCGACGTCCCCCGGAACCGCGGCCTGGAAGGCGCACGTCACCGCGACGATCGTCCACGCGACCCTCGACGCCCTGGTCGACGCTGCGCCGACCGTCGCGGACCCGCTCGCCGCGGAGCTCCTGGGGTCCGACGCGTGCGGCATCTGGTGGACTCCGGCCGAGCAGTCCGAGCACGGGCTCCCCGAGCGGGAACGGCGGGTGGGCCGGACGTACGCCGCGCACCTCGAGGACCTCGGGACGGCCGCCGCCCTGGCCGGGCTCCGGGCGCTCCAGATCGGCGGGGCCGACGGGGTCGTGCCCGAGGCCTCCGCGGCGGCGGAACGCATGGCCGCCGCCGGCATTCCCGAACCCGTGTGGTGGGCCGACGCCCCACGGATCACCCCGCTGCGCGGCGCCCGCGTGTCGTGGACGGACGACGACCATCGCTTCACGAGCTACCTGCTCGAGATGGACCGCGCGGGACAGGTGGTCAACCTGGCGGTCGCCACGCTCGACGACTGCTCGGGCGTGATCGGCGACGTCCTGCTGTTCTCCGACCTCGACGGCTTCAAGCGGGTGGTCGAGGACTCCGACCAGGACCGTCACATGGAGTGGATGGGCGTCGGGTCGGTCCAGGCCCGGATCAGCCGCGCGATCGACCGCACCGACCTGCTCGGGACCGGTCCTCCGCCCGGCAGCTCGGAGCCCGAGGCCGGGTACGTCGCCATGCGCGGCCTGGCGCAGCGGTGGACCGCTGTCTCCCCGCCCGGGGCGTGACGTGCGCTCCGCGGACGCCCGGCCGCCGCGCCGGCACCGACTGCGGGGCCCGGCGATCGCGCTCGCGGCGGCGGCCATCGTGGGCGCGGGCTGCGGGACCCCGGTCTTCGCGGCGGATCCGGCGACCGACCTCCCCGCGACGTACGTGGCGCTCGGGGACTCCTACTCCTCGGGCCTCGGTGCCGGAAGGCCCGACGGCACCGCGTGCCGGCGGTCGGCCGACGCCTATCCCGCCCGTGTCGCGGCCGAGCGACCCGGCACGATCCTGCGGACGGTCGCGTGCGCAGGCGCGAGGATCCCCGACGTCACCGGCCAGCTGGTCGCGCTCGGCCCCGGCACCGGCCTCGTCACGCTCACGGTGGGCGGCAACGACGCCGGGTTCACGAGCGTCATAGCCCGCTGCGCCCTGCCGATGTGGGTGACGCGCTGCGCTCCACCGGTCCGCCGGGCCCAGCGGACCATCCGCTCCGTCCTCCCGGCGCGTCTGGACCGGTTGTACGCCGAGATCCGCCGCCGGGCCCCCGCGGCGACCGTGGTCGTCGCGGGGTACCCGCGGTTGTTCAACGGGACCGACTGCGGACCGTTCACGTTCTTCAGCCGGGGCGACCAGCGCCTGCTGAACGCGACCTCCGACCTCCTGCGGACGACGCTCCGGGCCCGCGCGAGCGCCGCGGGGTTCCTGTTCGCCGACGTGACGCCGGCGTTCGGCGGGCACGCGGTCTGCGACGGGGACGAGTGGCTCAACGGTCTCTCCCGACCGATCCGCGAGAGCTTCCACCCGAACGCCCGCGGCCACGCGGAGGGCTATGCCCCGGCGATCCTCCGCGCGCTCGAGGGACGGTGACCGGTCCGCGATCTACGACGATGGGCACGAGATGCCCGGGACCACGGGGCGGACCGTCGTGCACGAACGTCTCGTACACGACGGTACGAGCTCGTCGTACGACCGGCGCGACATCCGACGCTCCGATCCCCGCGTACCGTGGGCACGACGTCCGCGCCGCGACATACTCCGCCGGTGTCCCCGGTCGACGCCGACACCGACACCGCCCTGGACGCCCTCGCCCGGATGATCGACGCGGCCCCGGGCACGCTCGTCCTCTCCGGGGCCGGGCTGTCGACCGAGTCGGGCATCCCCGACTACCGCGGCCCGGACGGCGAGCGCCGCGTCTCGCCCATGCAGTACCGCGACTTCGTCGGCTCGTCGGATGCCCGCCGGCGCTACTGGGCCCGGGCGTTCGTCGGGTGGCGGAACTTCTCGGCCGCGGCACCGAACGCGGGACACCTCGCCGTCGCCCGCCTGCAGCAGGCCGGGCACCTCGGCGCGATCGTCACCCAGAACGTCGACGAGCTCCACCAGGCCGCCGGCGCCCAGGACGTGATCGACCTGCACGGCACGCTGTCCCGAGTCGTCTGCCTGACCTGCGGCGACCGCATCAGCCGGTGGGACCTCGACGAGCGGATGGCGGCCGAGAACCCGTCCTTCGCGGTCCACACCGGCGAGATCCGCCCCGACGGCGACGTTACCCTCGAGGAGGTCCAGGTCGCCGACTTCCGGGTCCCGATCTGCGAGCGCTGCGGCGCGGACACGCTGAAGCCCGACGTCGTCTTCTTCGGCGAGTCCGTCCCGAAGGACCGCGTGGAGCGGTCCTTCGCCCTGACCGACGAGGCGCCGGCGCTGCTCGTCCTCGGCTCGTCGCTGGTCGTCTTCTCGGGCTACCGCTTCGTCCGCCGCGCGGCGGCCAACGGCACGCCGGTGGCGATCGTCACGCTCGGACCGACGCGCGGCGACGACGCCGCGACGGTGGTCCTCAAGACCCCGCTCGGGACCACGCTGCAGGCACTGGCCGAACGCCTCGGCGTCTGACCGACCCGCAAGCCTCCCGTTCGACCGTCGGATCTCCTGCTCCGGACCGACCGCCGGATCCGCGGCGGACCTTCCGCGTCCCCGCCGCCGCCCGACGGCGCGAACCGCGTCGTGCGCCCTACGCCGCCTGGCCGCTCAGGATCGCGACGAACCGCTCGACGCGGCGCCGCTCGTCGGCCGTCAGTGCGCCGGTGCTGTCGAGCAGGAGGGTCATCGGCCCGCGCTTCTGGGCCCACGCGCGGGCGTCGTCGCTGAACTCGGCCGCGACCCAGACGAGCGCGAGGCCGTCGGCGTGCTCCTGGACGGTGCGCTCCTGGTCCTCCGGCGTGGCCTCGCCCCGGATCACCGGGATCGCGGTGACGCCGACGGTCCGGGCGGCCTCCGCGATCGCGACGAGGCCCCCGGCGTCGGCCGTCACGGCGACGGACCCCTCCTGGAGCATCTCGGCGGGCCAGCCCTCGGGGGAGCTCGTCAGGGTCGCGGGGGTGCAGACGAGGCGGAACAGCGGGTCGGACACGCCCGCACCGTACCGCGTGCCGCCGGCGGGCCCGGTCCGGCGACGGCGGGCACGGGCCCGCCCGCCCGGGCGCGAGCCGACCGGTGCCCCCGCGTCGTGCGAAGCTCCGCGGACGCGAACGGACCCCGCGCCGATCGCCGTCTCCGTCCGCCGAAGCCGAGCACGCCACACGCATGACCCGCCCCGACCCCGACCGCCCCGTCGTCCCGACCGAGCTCGTCCAGGCGATCACGGCGCTGGACTCGGCGCTCGAGAAGCAGCCGCCGCTGGAGGAGCCGCTCGTCCTGTGGCGCGTCTGGCAGCGCGACGTCGTGGACCTGCCCGACGGACCGCTCGAGCCGGGGGACACCCTCGAGGACCCCGGGTTCTGCGACTGCACCCTGCACCAGGGGCACGCGATGTCGGTCGCCGGCGCGGGCAGCGCGCTCGTGCGTCTCCTGCTCCCGCCGGGGGTGCGCGTGATGCCGCTCTGGCACACGGGCGGCGAGGCGGCGCAGGGCCTGGTCTTCCTCGCCCGCGGCACCCGGCTGCGGGTGGAGGCGGTCGACGAGGTCGGCGGCTGGGACTTCCCCGTGGTGACCGCGCTGGTCCTGCTCGCGGGGGACCCGATCCCCGAGCCCGTGGGCGACATCGCGCTCAGCCTCCCGCCCCGTGACGAGATCCCGCCGCCGGCGCAGATCCGGAGGGTCGTCTGGGGCGCCGACGATCTCCGGCTGCTCCGCTGAGGGACAACCCCGCAATTCCTTCCGACGTCCGCGCGTTTCGGAGTAGGCTGCCGCGCGTGTGGTGGTCCACGTCCCTCTCCGAACGTCCCGTCGGAACGCCTCGAACCGGTACCGGTGAGGCCGAGCAGCAGCCCGGCTTCGACCAGACCGAGGCGCTTCTGCTCGAGCTCGATCTCTCGCCGGTGGCCGGCATCTGGAGCGATGCCGTCCAGACGGTCGGCATCGTCCGGTCCGCGGCTGGGCTCTTCGTCGGCTGGCTCGACGTGGGCTGGCTGACCCCGGAGGACCCGTTCTCCGAGATGCGCGACGTCGCCCACATCGTCGAGCGCGTGCCGCTCGACCAGCTCGAGCGCGACCTCCGGTTCGCGATCTCCGAGGCGGAGAACGTCCGCGCCGACCACCTCCGCGAGTGCGAGCGGTGCTGCGAGCACTTCGTCCCGGGGCAGATGTACGGGGCGGCCTGCTGCCACAGCTGCGCCGTCCGCGACGGCGACATCGCCTGCTGAGCGGACCCCCGGCGTCGGCGGTCGGACGACCGCGGAGATCGGCCGTCCGTCCGCGGTGTCCCGCGAGAGGGAGATGACCGGACGCACCTGCCGACTCCAGGGGCATGTCCGGAGCCCATCCACCGACCACGCAGAGCGCGCCGGCACCGGCGCTCTGGGGGCTGGTGTCCGCACTGGCGGGCGGGCGTCGCGGCACCTCCAACCCGCGTCGTCCCGTCACACGCGGACGCTCGAGGCGCAACGCCCCGGAGATCCGCGGCGGTGTCGAGCCCGCGCGGCCGGAGCGGAGCACGGCAGGCGAACCCGGCACGGCGGGCCCGGCACCGGACGGCGGTGGGCCGGATCGCCGGAAGGGCCATGCGACCAGGTCGGCCCCGCGTGCGGGCAGCTCGGCCCGCGAGCAGCGACGGGCGATCGAGGCGGAGTTGATCGGTCTCGCCGACGGCACCGACCCGGACTGGTGGGCACCGACCTGGGAGCGCGGACTGCGCCCCGACCTGCCCGCGGGGGAGCTGTTCGACGCGCTCGCCGCCTTCCACGCCGACCTCCGCGTCCTGCACGGACTGGGCGTCGGAGGGACCGGGTCGACGATCGACCACGTCGTGATCGGCGCCGGCGGCGTCGTCGTCGTCGCGACGGACGACTCCGTCGGCCGGGTCCGCACCGACGGGGTGCACCTCCGGGTCCGCGGGAGGGATCGGTCGCCGGCGGTCGACGTCGCCCTGTGGCAGGCCGAGGTCGTTCGTACATCGCTGGAACAACGCGGCATCCGCGGCGTCGCGGTGCGGGGCGTCCTGCACTGGGAGCACCTCGAGGGTCTGGGCGACAAGGCGATCTGCCTGCGGGGCGTCCCGCTGCTGTCGGCCGGCGCGACCGTCGGCCTCGCCGCAGCGGGGACGACGGTCTCGCCGCTGATGGTCGAGCACATCGCCGCGGCCCTGGGGCCGTGCCCGCGCATGCAGTGACCGTCGACGCCGCCGACCGGGACGGGTGACGGGAAGAACCGCCCGTCAGCACGAGCCCGATCGGCCGGGTCGTCGTGCGGAGGCTGACCGGACGCCTTGCGCACGAACGGCGATCCGGCCTCCCGCGGAGCGCCGGCGACAAGCGCTGGCGACAGGTCCTTCCTCGGGGACGACGATGGGCGGGGGCGACGTGCTGGACCTGCGGTCGTCGCGCTCAACACGGGGCCGGTCCTGCCGGAGGGCCACGAGGCGGTGGGCCCGATCGGGGGACGAATGCCCCGGCCCGATGCGCGGGGGTCCGCGGCGACTCGGGCAGGACCGTTCTGAGACGGTGCCGGAAGGGCGCTGACCGACGTGACCCCCGCGAGCTGCGGACCGCAGGACCAGTGCGGCCCAGGACCGGGACAGGCCGGAGACTCCCGAGGGTCTGGACGAGAACCGAACGACGAGGCCGGCACGGGCGACGACCCCTTGGGACGAGGGACGCGCGCCAACGGACACCGGACACCGAACACGCGAGCCGGCGCGGCGGCGTCGAGCAGCAGGACGGGGGCACGCGGACCGGGCGTCGGACGGCCGCACCGGAGGCGCACAACGGGCGCTACCCGACCTGGAGGTCCCCAGGGGAAACTTTCTGAAAAATCCTTGCCGGGGTCAAAACCCCGGCCAGCACTGACGATCCGGCCGTGAGGGCGGACCGGACTGGCCGAATGTCGGCCAAATGTCGAAGGTCGCGCCGCATGGCTGGGGGGCCGTATGTATATTCATCGAGCCGCTGGTCACCGCGGCGTGGCGCCAAGCCCGAGAGTCCGAAGTTGGGCTCGACAGGGCAGAGGCGGATGCGCTACAGTGATCAGCCCGCATCGGACATCGGTCTGGTGTGCGCCTCCAGAGTTTGAACACCTGGTCCGTAGGGCGTGGCGGTCTTTGAAAACGCAACAGCATGCGCATGTCTCGCGGAAGCGGGGTGTGCGTCCAGGTTCGATGGCCGGACCGTTTCTTGTCTCGTTTGGGGCGGGGGTGGTGTCGGTCGATTGAATATTTTTGGTTCCGATCTGGTGGTGCTCGTTTGAGTGTCGAAGGGTCGGTTCCTCCGTCATGTTGGGGGTGCCGTGGTGTACTGGTGCCCCTGTTTTGATTCATGGCAATCTCTCTGTTCATCGGTCCTGTCAGGGATTGGTGGGCGCCACTTAGGAATTTGTGGTTCTTCACGGAGAGTTTGATCCTGGCTCAGGACGAACGCTGGCGGCGTGCCTAACACATGCAAGTGGAGCGACGAACCGGGGCTTGCCCCGGGGCAGAGCCGCGAACGGGTGAGTAACACGTGGGTTACCTGCCCCGATGACTGGGACAACCCGTCGAAAGACGGGCTAATACCGGATGTGCCCCTTGGGGGAAAGGAAGCTTCGGCCTCCGCATCGGGATGGGCCCGCGGCGCATTAGCTTGTTGGTGGGGTAATGGCTTACCAAGGCGACGATGCGTAGCTGGTCTGAGAGGACGATCAGCCACACTGGGACTGAGACACGGCCCAGACTCCTACGGGAGGCAGCAGTGGGGAATCTTGCACAATGCGCGAAAGCGTGATGCAGCAACGCCGCGTGCGGGAAGAAGGCCTTAGGGTTGTAAACCGCTTTCAGTTGGGACGAAGCTTCAGTCGTTAATAGCGGTTTGGAGTGACGGTACCTTCAGAAGAAGCGCCGGCTAACTACGTGCCAGCAGCCGCGGTAATACGTAGGGCGCGAGCGTTGTCCGGAATCATTGGGCGTAAAGCGCGTGTAGGCGGCTGAGTAAGTCTGCTGTGAAAGTCCAGGGCTCAACCCTGGAATGTCGGCGGATACTGCTCAGCTGGAGTACGGGAGGGGCGAGTGGAATTCCTGGTGTAGCGGTGGAATGCGCAGATATCAGGAGGAACACCTATGGCGAAGGCAGCTCGCTGGAACGTTACTGACGCTGAGACGCGAAAGCGTGGGGAGCAAACAGGATTAGATACCCTGGTAGTCCACGCTGTAAACGATGGATACTAGGTGTGGGGGGTGTCAACTCCCTCCGTGCCGAAGCTAACGCATTAAGTATCCCGCCTGGGGAGTACGGCCGCAAGGCTAAAACTCAAAGGAATTGACGGGGGCCCGCACAAGCAGCGGAGCATGTGGTTTAATTCGACGCAACGCGAAGAACCTTACCTGGGCTTGACATGTTCTTGATCGGCGTGGAAACACGTCTTCCCTCACGGGCAAGATCACAGGTGGTGCATGGCTGTCGTCAGCTCGTGTCGTGAGATGTTGGGTTAAGTCCCGCAACGAGCGCAACCCCCGTCGTATGTTGCCAGCATTTAGTTGGGGACTCATGCGAGACTGCCGGTGGCAAACCGGAGGAAGGTGGGGATGACGTCAAGTCATCATGCCCCTTATGTCCAGGGCTACACACGTGCTACATTGGCGTATACAAAGGGTTGCGATACCGCGAGGTGGAGCGAATCTCACAAAGTACGTCTCGGTTCGGATTGCAGGCTGAAACTCGCCTGCATGAAGGTGGAGTTGCTAGTAATCGTGGATCAGCAATGCCGCGGTGAATACGTTCCCGGGCCTTGTACACACCGCCCGTCACACCACGGGAGTGAGCAACACCCGAAGCCGGTGGCCTAACCCGCAAGGGAGGGAGCCGTCGAAGGTGGGGCTCGTGACTGGGGTGAAGTCGTAACAAGGTAGCCGTACCGGAAGGTGCGGCTGGATCACCTCCTTTCTAGGGAGCTCTGAAAGATGAGCAGCTCCTTCGGCTTTTGCCGTTGGGGTCCTGAATGTTGACCGGACCTGGTCGCTGTTGCCTGCATCGAGAGATGGAGGCGATTGTTCGTGCTGTTGCGTTTTGAAGGACCGGCTGGCCGTGCTTGTTGCGGTTGGTTTGCTCTTCGGCGGCCTTTGAAAACTACACAGCAAGTATTCCTCATGACCCTTGTGTTCCAACGCCCGGGTTGTGGGGACGGGTATCACCCTGACGACGGTTTTATGCAAGACGTCGTTGGGATCACCGTCAAGATAGTAAGGGCACACGGTGGATGCCTTGGCACCTGGAGCCGATGAAGGACGTGGACGACTGCGATAAGCCACGGTGAGGCGTTTAACAGCCTTTGACCCGTGGATTTCCGAATGGGGAAACCCAGCGCTGGTAATTCGGCGTTACTCCCATCTGAACACATAGGGTGGGTAGAGGTAAGCGGGGGAAGTGAAACATCTCAGTACCCCGAGGAAAGTAAATCAACCGAGACTCCCTGAGTAGTGGCGAGCGAAAAGGGATCAGCCTAAACCGGGCACGTGTAAGTGGCTACATGTTGCGTGTTCGGGGTTGTAGGGCAGCGATGTCAGTCGTAGCCGGCTGGCCGAGAGTTACAAAATTTCATGGTAGGCGAAGCGCGTGGAACCGCGCACCATAGAGGGCAAACGTCCCGTAGCCGAAATCATGGAGTCTTTCGCAGCTGTTCCTGAGTAGGTCCGCGCCCGTGAAACGCGGACTGAATCTGGGGGGACCACCCTCTAAGGCTAAGTACTTCCAGGTGACCGATAGCGGACTAGTACCGTGAGGGAAAGGTGAAAAGAACCCCGGGAGGGGAGTGAAATAGAACCTGAAACTGTGTGCCTACAAGAGGTCGGAGCATCCTTGTGGTGTGACGGCGTGCTTTTTGCATAACGAGCCAGCGAGTTGCTCGTATGCGGCGAGGTTAAGCGATGAGCGGAGCCGTAGCGAAAGCGAGTCCGAATAGGGCGTTTAGTCGTATGCGGCAGACCCGAAACTGAGTGAGCTACCCATGGGCAGGTTGAAGCGGGGGTAAGACCTCGTGGAGGACCGAACCCACGTAAGGTGAAATTTGCGGGGATGACCTGTGGGTCGGAGTGAAAGGCTAATCAAACTCAGTGATATCTGGTTCTCTCCGAAATATATTTAGGTATAGCCTCCGGTAAATTTGCGTGTCGGCTGTAGAGCTACTGTTTGGTCTAGGGGTCCTACCAGATTACCGAAACCAGGCAAACTCCGAAGACCGATACGTCTACCCGGGGAGTCAGTTGCTGGGGGATAAACTTCAGCGTCAAAAGGGAAACAGCCCAGATCGCCGGCTAAGGTCCCTAAGTGCATGCTAAGTGGGTAACGATGTCTGAGTGCATAGACAACCAGGAGGTTGGCTTAGAGGCAGCCATCCTTGAAAGAGTGCGTAACAGCTCACTGGTCTAGTGTTCGGGCGCGGACAATTCAACGGGGCTCAAGCATGCCACCGAAGCCGCGGGCTTCACCTTTGGGTGGAGCGGTAGGAGAGCGTTCCCGTGCCGTTGAAGCGGCGGCGTAAGCCAGTCGTGGAGGAGCGGGAAGTGAGAATGCTGGCATAAGTAACGAAAGAAGAGTGAGAATCTCTTCCACCGATTTCCTAAGGATTCCTGAGCAACGTTCGTCGGCTCAGGGTTAGTCGGGACCTAAGGCGAGGCCGAAAGGCGTAGTCGATGGATAACAGGTTGATATTCCTGTACCGCGTCGCACCCGTTTGACTGATGGGGGGACGAGTGAGGCTAGGGGTAGCAGGCGATGGTTGTTCCTGCACCAAGTTGCGTAGGGGTGGTCTTTGGTAAATCCGGGACTGCATAACCTGAGGCACGATGGCAGCTGGCGTTCGCGCCGGCGAGTCCCTGACGCCATGGCTCCAAGAAAAGCCTCTAGGGAGGTTGCGCGCGCCCGTACCAAAACCGACACAGGTGGGAAAGTAGAGAATACTAAGGTGATCGAGATAACCCTCGTTAAGGAACTCGGCAAAATTGCTCCGTAACTTCGGGAGAAGGAGCGCCCCGGTAGTGTGAAGCCCTTGCGGGTGGAGCATGAGGGGGCCGCAGTGAATAGGTTCAACCGACTGTTTACCAAAAACACAGGTCTCTGCAAAGTCGTAAGACGACGTATAGGGGCTGACGCCTGCCCGGTGCCGGAAGGTTACGTGGAGTTGTTAGTCGTAAGGCGAAGCAGCGAAACTAAGCCCCGGTAAACGGCGGCCGTAACTATAACGGTCCTAAGGTAGCGAAATTCCTTGTCGGGTAAGTTCCGACCTGCACGAATGGCGTAACGAGTTGAACGCTGTCTCAACGAGGGGCTCGGTGAAATTTCAGTCTCGGTGAAGATGCCGAGTACCCGTGGCTAGACGGAAAGACCCCGTGCACCTTTACTACAACTTGGTATTGGGGTTCGATGCATTTTGCTCAGAATAGGTGGGAGGCTACGAGACATGGATTGCGGTCTGTGTGGAGCCAACTTTGAGATACCACCCCTGATGTATTGGACTTCTAACCTGACGCCGTGAATCCGGGTCGGGAACAGTGCCAGGCGGGTAGTTTGACTGGGGCGGTCGCCTCCTAAAGTGTAACGGAGGCGTACAAAGGTTCCCTCAGTACGGTTGGAAACCGTGCGTAGAGTGCAAAGGCAGTAAGGGAGCTTGACTGCGAGACTTACAGGTCGAGCAGGTACGAAAGTAGGTCTTAGTGATCCGGCGGTAGCAAGTGGAAGCGCCGTCGCTCAACGGATAAAAGGTACGCCGGGGATAACAGGCTTATCGAGCCCAAGAGTCCACATCGACGGCTCGGTTTGGCACCTCGATGTCGGCTCGTCGCATCCTGGGGCTGTAGTAGGTCCCAAGGGTTGGGCTGTTCGCCCATTAAAGCGGCACGCGAGCTGGGTTCAGAACGTCGTGAGACAGTTCGGTCCCTATCTGCCATGGGCGTTGGAGAATTGAGAGGATTTGCCCCTAGTACGAGAGGACCGGGGTGAACGGACCTCTGGTGTATCTGTTGTTCTGCCAAGGGCATTGCAGATTAGCTACGTCTGGATCGGATAACCGCTGAAAGCATCTAAGCGGGAAGCCGGCCTCGAGATGAATTCTCCCATCCCCTTTGAGGGAGTAAGGACCCTGGTAGACCACCAGGTTGATAGGCCGGATCTGGAAGGACAGTAATGTCTGTAGGAGACCGGTACTAATGGTCCGAGGGCTTGACGGTTTTTGTGATACCCGCTGTGTAGTTTTCAAGGGCCCCCGGGGTGCTCGGTTTTTCGAGGCTTTTCGGTGGTTATGGCGAGGGGGATACACCTCTTCCCTTTCCGAACAGAGTAGTTAAGCCCCTCAGCGCCGATGGTACTTGGCTCGCAAGGGCCTGGGAGAGTAGGTCGCCGCCGAAATTAGATTGAAGCGCCCCGCACGATCGTGCGGGGCGCTTCGTCGTTCCACGACTGTTCGCCGACCCTGCCCGACGTGACGCAGACCCACGTGGCGTCGCCCCAGCATCCCGGGCACACGGCCCGCCGGCACGCTACGTTCCGACGGTGCCGCGCAGGAAGCCCCAGGGCCCCAGAGACCACCGGTCCGCGCCACGGCCGTCGGGTCCTCGCCCGCAGGACCCGGCACGGGCGGCGGCCGCACGCGATCGGGCACGTACCGTCTGCGCCCGCAAGGACCGGTACGCGTCGGAAGCTGAAGCCCGTGCCTTCGCGATCATGCACCAGCCCGGCGCGGGTGCCCGTGCCGCCGTCTACCGGTGCGAGGTGTGCGAGGGGTGGCACCACACGCGCGGAAGCTGAGGGTGTCCGCGACCGCTCGACGGTGATGCGGGCGCCGACGGCGGTGCCCCGCACGCGGAAGGGTACAGGCGCCTCGTGTCGCGGCTCCCCGCCATCCCGCCCCGTGACCCGGCCGCCGCTGAGCGGTGGGTCGCAGAGCACCTGGGACATCTCGCGCTCGAGGGCGCCGAAGGGATCAGGCGGTCACCCGCCTTCCGCGGCGGGCAGTCGGCGGCCGACGCGGCGATCGAGGAGCTCGACGTCCGGGGGTACGCCGGCACGCGCAACGAGGTGTGGCCCGTCGACCGTCGCGGTGCCACACGACTGTCCCCGTACATCCGGCACGGACTGCTGACGCTGCAGGACGTGTGGGGCCGAGCGGAGGCCGCACCCGCCCGGGACCGCGGCAAGTTCCGCGACGAGTTGCTCTGGCAGGAGTACGCCCGGCACGTCTACGCACGCCTCGGGACGGCGTCGGCCGTCCCGCTGCGCCACGAGGCGCCGCCGGTGCCCTCCACCGACGGCGACCCGTGGCCGCGGGAGATGGCGTGCGTGGACCTGTGTCGCGTCGAGCTGCGCCGCGACGGGTGGCTCGTGAACCAGACGCGGATGTGGATGGCGTCCCAATGGGCCCTCCGCTCCGGTGCGCCCTGGCAGGACGGCGAGGACGCGTTCTTCCGGCACCTGCTCGACGGCTCGCGCGCCGCCAACCGCCTCGGGTGGCAGTGGACGGTCGGGACGGCGACCGGCAGGCCGTACGGGTTCTCTCGGTGGCAGGTGGAGAAGCGGGCCCCCGGCCTCTGCGCGTCGTGCGCCCTGCGGGACCGCTGTCCCGTCGAACGTTTCCCCGACCTCCCGAAAGGCGCCGACGTCGCCCCTCCGGAGGTGCTGCGTCGCGATCCCGATCCTGCCGCGACCGGAGGCCCTGAGCTCGTCGTGCGGGAGGGGGAGCCCGACGCCGTGTGGCTCACCGCGGAGAGCCTGGGGAGCTCCGACCCGGCGCTCGCCGCGCGGCCGGAGCTCCCGGTGGTCTTCGTCCTCGACGAGGACCGGCTTCGCGGGTGGCGGCTCTCGGGCAAGCGGCTCGTGTTCCTGGCCGAGACGCTGGCCGAGATCGGTGAGCACCGGGAGCTCGAGGTGCACCTCGGGTCCCCGCGGCGGGTGCTCGCGGGGCGGCGGCTCGCCGCGACCTGGACCCCGGTTCCCGGCTGGCGCCGGCTCGCGGACCGCCTGTCGGTCGTCGAGGCCCACCCGTGGCCGTGGCTCACGCGGCCTCACGGTCGGAGTGCCCGCTCGTTCTCCGCGTGGCGGAAGGCGCTGCCCGCCGACCGAGCCCGCGGCGCCTGACGGAGATCGCGGCCGAGTCCATCGCGCCCGGCGTCGCGGGTGCGCCGCCACCACGCCGTCCGGCGCACCGGTCACGCCGCCCGGCCCGCTCCTGTGACACGCCGCCCGGCCCGCGCCTTCTTCCTGGGGCCACCGTGCCCCACCACCGACGTTCCCCGGCACGCACGCCGGCCGACGCAGCCCCCGCCCGAACCCCGACCACGACATCATCGAGACCGATGCCCGAAGGCCACACCATCCACCGACTCGCCCGCGACCACGTGCGCGACCTGGCTCGCGAGCCGCTCCGCGTGACCTCCCCGCAGGGGCGGGCGACGGAGACCGCCAAGGTGCTCGACGGCCGGTCGTTCGCGAAGGTCGACGCGTACGGGAAGCACCTGCTCTACCGCTTCGAGGACGACCTGACGCTGCACGTGCACCTCGGGCTGTTCGGGCGCTTCCGTCGGCAGCACTCGCCGCCCGAGGAGCCGAAGGGCGAGAAGCGGCTGCGGATGATCGGCGAGCGGTGGACCGTCGACCTCTCGGGCGCCGTGGCGTGCGCGCTCCTCGAGCCCGACGAGGAGGCTGCGCTCCTGGCCCGGCTGGGTCCCGACCCGCTGCGCCGCGACGCCGACCCGGAGCGGTTCGTCGCGACCCTGCGGCGGAGGCGCATCCCCATCGGCGCCGCGATCATGGACCAGTCGGTCGTGGCCGGCATCGGGAACGTCTATCGCGCCGAGGCGCTGCACGTGGACGGGATCGATCCACGGCTCCCGGCGAAGGACCTGGGGGACGAGCGGGCCATGGTGCTGTGGGGCACGATGGCCAAGATGCTGGCCGACGGGGTGCGCGAGCGGCGCATCGTCACGATCCGCGACGAGCACGACAAGCCCGTGAAGGCCGGGCGCGCCACCAAGGGCGAGGGCCCGCGTGCCCGCGCCGACCGCGTCCGTCATCGCACCGTCCGCGTGTACCGCCGCGAGCACTGCCACGACTGCGGCGGCCCGGTCCGGACGTACCCGATGGCCGGGCGGACGGTCCACGACTGCCCGGTCTGCCAGCCCGAGGGCTCGGCCGGCCCGAGTCCGACGGCGGGGCTGGCCGGCGGCGCGGCGGGCGACCGGCTGTTCTGAGGGACCGAGGTACCCGCTCGGTCGACGACCTCACCAGCCGCGCGTCCCCGGACCGCCCTTGAACGGGCCCTCGAGGTCGTCGGTGATCCAGCCGCCGTAGAAGTCCCCCTCCTGCGCCTGGACGCGTTCGTCGTTCAGGAAGCAGGCGTCCATCCGGCTGGGATAGACGCTGACGTGGTCGCGGAGGGCGAGGAAGGCGGAGGTCGGTCGCGGGTACGACCATCCGGCCCGGGACGCCGACGTCCCGCCGGCGCTGAGGTCGTGGTACCGCGCCACGCCCTTCCACTCGCAGAACGAGGACCCGTCGGCGTCGGCGAGGACACCGGTGGCGAACGCGGCGGGCGGGACGTAGACCGTGGGCGGGTGGCTCGTCTCCAGGACGCGGAGGGCGTCGTCGGTGTCGACGATCGTGACGCCGCCGAGGACGATCCGGACGCGTCGCCCGACGGGCTCGAGGCGGGGCGGGCGGGGGTAGTCCCAGACGTTCTCGGTCATCTCCCTGGGTACGGCTGCGCGGCTCGGGCGGACGCGCCGGGCCCGCGCGGTGCGCGTGCCGGTCGTCGGGGCTCCGGCCGCACCGGTGGACCCGGATCAGGCCGCGCGGTCGCCCAGGACCAGGCGCACGTAGCCGACGGTGCGCCGGGTGTGCGCGGCGATCTGCTCGACCCCATAGCCGCGCTGGAGCAGCTCGGCGAAGCGGGCCGCCTGCCGTCGGCGGCCGTCCCGTCGGTCGCGCAGGTCGGCGACCGACGAGCGCTCCGGGGCCAGGAGCAGACCGTGCCGGCGCAACGCCGCGAGGACGTGCCTGCGGGTCTGGTCCTCGACGCCCGGCAGCGTGCGGAGCTGCGTGTCGGACAGGCGGGCGACGTCCTGGAGCGTCGCGAGACCGTGGCGGTGGAACGCCGCCGCGCACCGGACGGGCAGCACCTCGCCGAGGACGATGCTGTCGGCGGTCGGGTCGGCCGGCAGCGCGGTGGTCAACGGCGGCAGGTCGTCGGGCGACGGGGGACGCTCGCCCGGCATCGGGGCGATGCCCGCGGCCTCCGCGCGCTCCTCGGGGAGGGCGGCGCGCAGACGCCGGCCGCACGACGCGCCCAGTCCCGCGATCGCGGCGCGCTGCAGGTCCGCGACCGCGATCGGGGCGGCCGCGAGCTCGGTCCTCGACCGGCCGAGCAGCTGGACCTGCCAGTCGGCGTCGCGTGACGCGCGGTCCAGGACGGACGTCGCGGTGACGGCGTCGAGGTGCTCGCTGCGGCGGAAGACGACCCACCGGTCGGCGTCCGTCCGCGACACGAACCAGTCGTGGCGGTCGCTCGTCCGGACCCCGCGCGGCGCGAGGGTCGTGACGGCCGAGCGGTGCACGAGGATCTCGTGATCGCCGAGGCAGAGGTGCGTCCAGGGAGCCTGGTCCGGATCGGCGGGTGAGTCGTGCATGCGGTCGGATCGGTCGAACGGACGGTCCTGCGCGGAAGACCCACCGCAGGACTCGGAGTTCGGAAACCCTAACACGAATCGGGGCGCGCATCGCCGCCCCGACGCATGTCACCTTCGGTGGCCCTACCTCAACCGGCGGTGTCCATCGCGCGCTCCTCGACGATGCGGAGCTGCACGTCGGTCAGCGGCAGCTCGGCCCCCTGCTTCAGGAGCTCGACGGCGCGGTCGAGCGTCAGGCCGGAGCCCGTCAGGATCGAGCCGATCAGCGGCGGGGCGCTCGAGGAGCAGACGCCGTTGGGGCAGCTCGGATCGGCCGATCCCTGTCGCGGCTCGCTCATCCTCCGAGCGTAGCGCGCGGCCCGGGTCGGCCCGCTCCGTCGGGTCGGCGGGCGGCGACGGGGTGCTCCCTCTCGGCCGGGCGGTGGGGCCACGGCTGCCGACCGCCCGGCGTGCGAGGCTGGGCGGCGCCGCCGATGTCCGACCGATCCCACATCGAGCACGCCCGCGAGGCACGCCGTCACTACGAGCTCCCGTCCTACCAGGCGTTCCTGCGCCGGCTGGGCGACACGATGGACACCCATCTGCGGGAGCTGATCTCGGCGGCCGGCATCCCGGAGAACCAGTCCGAGGTCGAGTGGCGGATCAAGGCGCCGGCGTCGTTCGAGCAGAAGGCCGGGGCGGCCGATCCCGAAGATCCGGGCCGGCCGCAGTACCGGTTCCCCACGGACGACATCGGGGACCAGCTCGCCCTGCGGGTGATCGCGTTCCTCCCGGCCCAGGTCGAGGCCGTCGAGCAGGCGATCGCCGACGACGACGCCCTGCGCGTTAACGAGGTCCGCAACAAGGGCGACGACCACAGCGACGCGCGGGCGTTCGGGTACCAGAGCGTCCACGTGCTCGTGACGCCCGAGCCCTCGCTCGGCGCGCCGTCGCCGCCGAAGGACTACCGGCTCCCGCGCATCGAGATCCAGCTGCGGACCCAGCTGCAGCACGTGTGGGCGGAACTCGAGCACGCCTCCCGGTACAAGGGCGCGGCCGGCTCGCGCGTGTCGCGCAAGTTCGACCGCGCCGCCGCGCTCATCGAGATGGTCGACGAGCTGCTGCAGGAGATCGACGACGCCGCGGCCGGGAGCGCCCGTCAGGAGCCGTCCCGTCGGCCCGAGGGCCTCGAGGTCGCCGCGGAGCATCCGCGGGAGCGCCCCGTCGGCAACCGCCTCACCGCGCGGGCGATGCGGTCGTTCCTGGCGGAGGCCTTCCCGTCCGCGCCGCCCAGCCGCGGGGCGGGGTCCGAGGAGTGGATCCGCCGCCACGCGCTCGAGTCGGGCTTCGACACGGTCGAGGCCCTCCGCGACGCGGTCCGCAGCGTCGACGTCGGCGCGATCGACCGGACGTTCCGGGAAGGCGTGACCTGGGAGCGCAACCAGGTCCGGTGCCTGGACGACGTGCTGCTGGCGGTGGGCGGGGCGGGGTACGTCACGCTGGCCGAGCGGCTCGTCGACGAGGGCGACGACGCCCAGCGGCAGAAGCGCCCGCGGGTCCTCGGGTGGCGCCTGAAGCGCCTCCGCGAGGCCGGCGTCGTCGCCTGAGGCGCGACGCCGGGAGGGGGCGGGGACTACTGCGGCGGCGCCGGGAGCGGGGTGACGACGACCCACGGCTCCACGGTGTGGGACACGATCAGGCCCGCCGCGGCGTAGGGGTCGGCGGCGGCGAACGCCTCGGCGACCTCGGGTCCGCCCCGGAAGCCCAGGACGCCGGTGTGGACCGGATCCCCGACCGCGCTGCCGATCACGAGGTCCCCCGCCACCCGGGAGCGCTCGATGGCGGCCAGGTGGGCGTCGCGATGGGGCGTGCGCAACGTCGCCATGTCGTCGACGTACTCGTACTTCAGGAGCTGCAGGGTCTCGGGCACCGGGGTCTCCCGTCGGAGGGCAGGGTGGCGTCATCCTCTCGCAGCCGGAGCCCCGACCGCTCCGTGCGCGGCGCGGAACGACGACGACCGCCCCGGAGGGCGGTCGTCGGTGCTGCCGGTGGCCGGTGGCCGGCGGTGAGGCGCCGGCCGGGAGGCGATCAGCCCTCGTACTCGCGGAGGTAGCGCTCGTAGGTGCGCATGTGGCCCTCCTCGTCGCGCAGGATGGCGATGACCATGTCCTGCGTCGCCCAGTCGACGCCGTCGGTGGCCTCGATGATGCGGGTGTAGTGCGAGATCGCGCCGGCCTCGGCGGCGATGACGCCCTTGATGACCGTGGCGACGTCGGTCGCGTCGTCGAGCGGCTGCAGGCCCGAGTCGAAGTCCTTCGGGAAGTCGGACGACCCCGGCACCGTGCCGTAGAGGTCCTTGATGCGCTCCGCGAACTGCTTCGCGTGGCCGAGCTCCTCGCCGACGTCCTGCCCGAGGTCCGCGGCGATCTCCTTGGCGCGGATGCCGTCGAGGTTGACGGACTGCTGGAGGTAGTTGGTGACGGTCTCGATCTCCATCCAGTACGCGGTCGTGAGGAGCTCGACGATCTCCTCGCGCTTGGCGGCGTTCTGGTCGGAGAGGATTCCGGCGCTGGCGTGATGGGTGATGGTCATGCGGTGCTCCTTCGGGTGGTGCGTTGAAGCCACTATAGCTAATGATTTCAATTAAGGGCCCCCTTCGTTCGTCGCCGTCCCGCGCGGCCGGCGACTTCGGGTGCCCTTTGCACACTGGGGATCCGGGCCTTCTCGCCCCGTACCCGGCTGCCTCGCAGGGATGCGCGCGGGCGCGCGTACGTGCGAACCCGGGGCGGACGGTTCGTGACGTTCGCGGGGCGGGAACGACGAACGCCCGCGGAGCGGGCGTTCGTCGTTGGGATCGGTGGTGCGGGCGGCGGTCCTGGAGTCGGCGGTGGGCCGACTGGGCGGTCAGTCGCGCCGCGTGGTGCCGGTCGCGTGCTCGCCGGTCACGGAGGCGTGGGCGCGCCACGCCGCGAAGCGGCCCTCGGGCGATTCCATCCAGGCGTGGAGGTCGCGCTCGAAGCGTCCCCAGCGGCGGGCGCGGAACCCGGCCTCCGGGATGCGGTCCTGGGGAGTGGCGTGGTACCCCTGCACAGAGGGGACCCTATCAAAGGGGATCCTAAGTGTGGGTGCCCGAACGCGATTGGCGCCCCGGCGCTCGCCGGGACGCCCGGGACCGCGTCTACTTCGTCTTCGCGTCGATGCGGAGCGTGCCGATCACGCCCGACGGGGTGCCGTTCGGATCCGAGAGCGGCCCGGACTTCGCCCGCTTGACGACGATGCCGTCGAGGACGAGCTGTCCCTCGTAGGCGACGTTGCGGATCGTGCTCAGGTCGAGCGAGAACAGCTCGACGCGGTTGCCGTTGACGACCGCGGTGACGACCGAGTTGGCGAGGTCGACGATCGGGTCGACGAACGTGACCGACTGGCCCTGGGCGGTGAGGACGAGCGATCCCGAGAGGGTCGTGGTGCCGGCGAACGCCTTCGACCCGTCGAGCGCGCCGCCCGTGATCGGGAACGCGTACGGGCCCGAGCCGCTGCCGGTCGCGGGCGCGATCGTCGACAGGGTCGCGCCGCCGGCGACGAGGCCGGCCTTCGCCTCGGGCGTCAGGGACAGCGTCGTGGTGCCGCTCGAGAGGACCGTCGCCGAGCCGGAGGCGCCGCCGGTGCCCGTGCCGCCCGGGGTGTTCACCGAGGCCGAGCCCACGCCGAGCGACATGCCGCTCTTGAACCGCTGGATCTTCAGCGCGCGGTTCAGCCGCGATGCGCCGATCGGGGTGAGCGTGACCTTCAGGTCGCTCAGCGTCACCTTCTTGGAGGTCTGCTTGATCTTCACGGCCGACGCGTCGACGTTGAAGGCGCGGACCGAGCTGCTGCCGATCGTGACGGACACCGTCGACGCGCTCGGTGTGATCGCCAGGCGGAACGCCTTCAGCGTGATCGAGCGGCCACGGCGGGTGAACTTCAACGCGCCGGAGTGGTTCAGGGTGCCGGAGCCGGCCTCCATGTCGACCGTCGCGGACTTCAGCGGCAGCTTGACCGCGGTGTCGCCGCGCTTGGCGGGCGAGACGCCCTTCAGCTGGACCTTGCCCTTCTTCATCGCGTTGCTGAGCGCGGTCGACAGCTTGATCGTCGTCGTGCCGGTGGCCTTGGCGGTCGTCTCCGCCGCCGAGGCGGGGGAGGTGGCCGCCAGCAGCGCCGCGGTCGTGCCGCCGGCGACGGCGAGGAGACGTAGGCGGTGGTGCGGGCGCGTGGGGGTCATGGTCCTGCTCCGGGTCTGGTCCTGCATGAGCCCCCATCATCGCGCAATCGCGGGCGCAACGTGACCGTTCTCACGCGGCGGTGCGCGGGGATGCGTCCGACGTGCGCGCCCGCGGCGGGCCCGCCGCCGGGCGCGACGCGTACGACGTCCGCCGCGGCGGACGTCGGACCGCGCCATCCCGCGGTACCCGGACGAGTCGGCGGCGGCCCCGATCGTCCATTTGCCGCGACCGCAGCAACCACCCGCCGGGCGCCCGCGTACCACCTCTGCATGGCCTGGGCCACCCATCCTCTCCCGCTCGCGCACCCGGGCAGCACGCGGCCGTCGGCGCGGTGGGGGATCATGTCCGACGTGGATCGGCGTCGGAACCCACCGGACGGGCAGGAACGCCGTCTGGCGCGGCGGCTCCGCCGCGGGGACGCCGACGTCATCGCCGACCTCTACGCGCAGTACGGCTCCGCGAGCTACGGGGTGCTGCTGCGTACGCTCCGGGACCGCGACGCCGCCGACGACGTGCAGCAGCAGGTCTTCGCCGAGGTGTGGCGCCGCGCGGACCAGTACGACCCCGAGCGCGCCGGCCTGCTCACCTGGATCCTCACGATCGCCCGCAGCCGCGCGATCGACCACCTGCGCCGACGCGTCCCGGAGCCCGTGAGCGCCGACGAGATCGTGCGCCTGTCCGGCGGCGGGGACCGGCCCGACCCGACGGACCTCGCGATCGACCGGTGGGAGGCGATCGAACTGCTGGCGACGTTGCCCGACCACGAGCGCGAACTCCTCCGTCTGCGCTTCTACGAGGAGCTCAGCCAGACCGAGATCGCGGCGAAGCTCGACCTGCCGCTGGGCACCGTCAAGGCGCGGATGGTGCGCGCCCTGCGGAAGCTGCGGGCCCACCTCGACGAGGCGGAGGCCACCTCGTGACCCGCCGCCTCGACCCCGAGCGCCTCGTGCTCGAGGACCTGACCGATGACGAGCGCCGGGCGCTGCTCGCCGAGGTCGACGCCGCGGACGCCGCTGCCGTCGGGCGCCTCGCCGACGCGTTCTCCGCCCTCGAGGCGGAGGATTGGCACGCCGCGACGACACCGGCGCTCCGCTTCGTCCCCGAGGGCGCGGGCGAGCCCGTGCCGCTGTGGTCCCGGGTGTGCGTCCGCGGCGATGCCGGCGAGCACCGCATCGCCGCGCCGTTCGTGGCTGCGGCGCTCACCGTGGCGCTCGTGCTCGCCTTCGCGGCGGGCTTCGTGCTGCGCGGCGGCACCGACGACGGCCCGCCGTCCGACGGGGCGCGTGCGGACGCGGGCCTGGAGCGGGCCCCCGCCGTGCCGCTCGTCCGGATGGCGTCCGCGCCCTCCGCCGCCGGGGGCGTCGCCCGCATGGTCCCCGGCCGCGACGGCCGGGTGATGCTGCGCGCCCATGGCCTCGCGCCGACCGGCAAGGGCCGGTGGTACGAGCTGTGGATGATGCGCGACGAACGCCACGCGGTCAGCGTCGGCACGTTCCGCGTCCGCGCCGACGGCACCGTGCAGGCCCGCTTCCGCGTCACCCCCGCCGCCTCGCGGTACCCGACGATGGACGTCACGGTCCAGTCGGCCACCGACGGCCGGGCGCACTCCGGCCGGTCGGTGCTGCGGTCCCCGCCGGCCTGAGCGGACGGCCCCGGCCTCCGGTCAGTCCCGGTCGTCGGGGTCGGCCGGACCGTCCGGGGACCGCTCCGCCCGCCCGCGCTCGCGGAGCGCCCGGACGACCGCCAGGCTGACCGGCTCGTCGGGCACCTGGTTGCCGTCGACCACGGCGTCGATCACCTGGCGCTTCGTCTCGAGGATGTCGCTCATCTCGTCGTCGATCGTGCCGGGGCACAGCAGGTACCAGGCGGTGACGGCGTCGTCCTGGCCGATGCGGTGACAGCGGTCCTCGGCCTGGTCGTGCATCGCCGGGGTCCAGTCGAGCTCGAGGAACGCGACGTTCGACGCGCGGGTCAGCGTGATGCCCTGGGCGGCGGCGCGCATGGAGCAGACGATCAGGCGCTCGGCCGGGTGCTCGATGTCGAGGTGCTTCCCCGCCTGGAACCGGCGCACGGCGTCGTCGCGCGCGCTCGCGGAGTCGTCGCCCAGGATGTGCAGCGCCCCCGGGAAGCGCTCGAGCAGGCCGAGCTGCATCTCGCGGTGCTGCGCGAAGACGACGAGCGCCTCGCCCGACGCGAGGAAGCTCTCGACCCACGCGACGGCGCCCGCGAGCTTGCCGCGCGCGGCGAGGCGCCGCAGGTGGTTCATGCGGACGAGCTGCTCGGCGCGCAGGGCGGCGGCGATCTTCGCGTCGAGCTCCGAGAGGTCGAGCGGCTGGGTGCGGAGCCACGCGATGACGTCCTTCTCGGCCAGGCGGTACTCCGTCGGGTCCTTCAGCTCGAGCGGCACCTCGACGCGGCGCTTCGCGGGCAGCTGGGGGAGGACGTCCTGCTTCAGCCGGCGCACGAAGCCGCGGGAGCGCAGGTGCCAGTGCAGGCGGTCGTGGGACTCCGGGCCCTGGAACCGACGGGCGAGCTCGGCGCCGGAGCCGAAGTCCTTCAGGCGGTCGATCAGGCGGAGCTGGGCGGTCAGCTCGCGCGGCTGGTTCAGGACCGGGGTGCCGGTCAGCGCCAGGCGGAGGCCGTCGGGCACGACGGCCTTCGAGAGCTTCATCGCCGCCTTCGTGCGCTTCGCCGTCGGTTGCTTGCAGTAGTGCGACTCGTCGAAGACGACCGCCCGCGGGACGCGTGCGGTGAGCGGGTCGAGGTGCGCCTCGACGATCTCGTAGTTCAGGACGACGATGTCCGCGTCGCGCGGCTCCGCGAAGCCCGACGTGTCGAGCGGCGTGGCCCACGGGTTCGGGCGGTCGGCGACGGCCTTCAGGGTCTCCTTCGGCGAGTCGCGGGGCTCCCACTGCGCCAGGCCCCGGCCGTGGAGCACCGCGACGCGCCGGTGGGGCAGCCACTTCGCGGCCTCGCGCTCCCAGGTCAGCTTCATGCCCGCCGGGCAGACGACGACGGCCGGGAACGCCCCGTCGACCTCGAGGGTCGCGAGCGCCTGGACCGTCTTGCCGAGGCCCTGCTCGTCGGCGAGGAACGAGCGCCGGCGCTTGAGCAGGTAGCGGACGCCGGCGTGCTGGAAGGGCTGGAGCTCCCCGCCGAGCGCGAGCGGCTCGCCGGCCTTCGTGCGCTTCAGCGGGCTCGCGCGCTCGGCCTGGGAGAGGTCGATCGTCTCGATCCGCTCCTCGTGCTCGACCTTCATGATCGCGAGCTGGTCGCGGGCCGCGGTCGTCACCAGGAGCGTCGGGTGATCGCGGATCAGGCGCTCGACCGCGTCGTAGAGCGACGGGTCGGCGGGCACCGCGAGCGTCGTCGCGGCGTCGATCGGCGCGTCGCCGCGCCGGTAGCCCCGACCGGGGGTCGTGTCGATCGGCGTCGCCTCGGGGAGCTCCTGGAACCTTGCGTGCAGGCGGCTGCTCCAACCGGGGAGGAGCTCGAGGCGCGGAGACTTCTGGTCGTCGCGGCCCGCTCGCAGCGTCGCCGCCGCCGGCATCCGGCCGATGCGCAGGTCGGCGGACGCGAGCATCACGCGCGTGTCGACCACGAGGCCGTCGATGCGGTCCAGGAGCTGGACGCCGTCGGCGTCGAAGGACACGAGGTCGACCGCGCGCGAACTGATGCCGAGCGCCGCGGTCGCGGCCTCCGGGCTCATGCGCTCGGCGTGGTCGGTCAGACGGGACGGCGGCTCGCCGAGCAGGGTGACGACCGCCAGGCGCGGGCCGTCGTCGAGCTCGAGCACCGTCGTCTCGCCGTGCCAGCGCGACATCCCGCCGAGCCAGGCGGACACGTGCTCGTCGGGGAACAGCCCGGCGCGAGGGTCGTCGAGCAGACGGCGGGCCACGATCGCGGCGTGGACGCCGAGCGGCGCCCGCCAGACGTGATTGCTCCAATCGAAGTACCGGCCCGGGATCGAGCGGACGTCGTCGTTCATCCAGCGCGGGACGTCGAGGACGAGCTCGGGGACGCGGTCGCGGGACTGGATCGTGAGGGCGGGCGGGCCGAACGGCTCGGCGTCGGGCTCCGGACCGCTCGGGTCGGTCGGTGCGGGGTCGGGCGTCTCGATCAGGAGACGGTAGGCGACCCCGGCCGCGGGGGCGGTGCCGACCGGGGTTCGCGGTGGATGGTCGGCCGGGCGGGGTCGGGTGAGCCCCTGATCGAACCCCTCTTCGTGCGCGTTCCCGCGCCCCGCACCCTGGTCGGCCTCCTCGGCCGGGTCGGCCGGGTCGGCCGCGTCGGCCGCGTCGGCCGGGGCCACGGTCCGGGGGGTGCCGCGGGTCTCCCGCGGGTCAGGCGTCGCCTGCGTGGGCGTCCCAGAGCTCGGCGGTGCGTCGTTCGGCGTCCGCGTCGTGCGTCCGCTGGAGGTTGCGTCCGCCGCGGGCGAACGTCGCGGCGACCGCGGCCGGGACCTCGTCCTCGTCGAAGCGGCGAGGGAGCCACGTGGCCGGGCGGACGTGGTGGATGCCGACCTCGCGGGCGTCCGGGGAGTCGTCGTAGTGCCACGGGCCGGAGAGGCGGCCCAGGCGGTAGGACCCGTCGTCCGGACGCGTCCAGACGAACGTGCCGTCGTCGTGGGCCGCGAACCGGCGGAGCATCCGGCCGGCCTTCTCGCCGTGGCGGTCGGCGGCCGCGGCGACGGCCTCGTCGATCGTGGCCGGGACGACGTCGAGGGCGTCGCCCGTCCCGACCACGCCGCGGGCGAGCCCGAATGCCGCGCCGGCGCCGGGCGCGAGGTCGCGGTCCCGAGCGACCATCGGGGCGCGCAGGACGGGGACGGGCGGGGTCATCGGCGGTGGGTACCCGCTGCGCGGCGGGGCCACCGCGGGCCGACGGTGCCGTTCGACCAGAGTGGCGGCTGCGCGGTCGGGGGGCCGGCTTCGCGGCCGGCGAGCATCGTCGCCGGCGGACCGGGCGGCGCCGTCGGCACCCCGCGGATCAGTCGTCCGAGATCGTCTTCGTCGTCATCGCCTTGGCCGCGTCGGTGCCCATGACCTTGCGCGTGAGGGCGGGGGCGGCGAAGCGCAGCGCGGCGGCGAGGCCGTAGACCTTCGGCGTGTAGCGCTCGGCCTTGCGGCCCAGGCCGGCCTCGACGATCGCCTCGGCGACGCCCTCCGGGGTGCCGAGGAGGTGCCGGCCGATCTTGCTGTCGACGAGCTCGGTCTGCGGGAAGCCCTCGGTGGGGACGAAGCCCGGCAGGACGTTGCCGACGTGGACGCCGTGGGCGGCCTCCTCGGTGCGCAGCGCGTCCGTCCACGCGGCGAGCGCGGCCTTGCTCGCCGAGTACGCGCCGGTGCCGGGGCGGGCGACGCGGGCGGCGGTGCTCGAGACGTTGACGACCGCGGCGGGCGCGGCGGCGCGCAGGTCGGGGAGCAGCGCCTCGGTCAGCCGGACGACGGCGTCGAAGTTGATCGCCATCGTCCGGCGGACGTTCTCCCAGCCGCCGTTCTGCTCCGACCCGAAGCGCGCGCGGAAGCCGGCGCCGGCGTTGTTGACGAGCAGTGTCGGCAGGCCGTGCTCGGCGCGGACGTGGTCGCGGACGGTGGTCGGCGCATCATCCGCGGTGAGGTCGACGGCGACCCAGGTGACGGTCGCCGGCAGGGTCATCGCCAGCGCCTCGAGGCGGTCCTCGCGGCGGGCGACGAGGACGATCCTCGCGTTCGGCTCCTGCGCGAGCCGCCGGGCCGCGGCCTCGCCCAGGCCGCTGGAGGCGCCGGTGATGACGGCCACCAGGGGGCCCTTGGGGGCGGTCGCGGGAGCGGGGGCCTCGGGGCTGCTCATCGGTGCATCACAGCGCATCGGCGGGCGGCGCGCACGCGCGGCGGCCGGCCGTGGCGGGCCGGCC
>NZ_KI912613.1:2563370-2578594 GCF_000519325.1 Patulibacter minatonensis DSM 18081
CGCTGGGCGACGCAAACGTAGAAGTCGTCCGGATCCGACGCGCCGTGGCCGCGGTCGGTGGGCCGTGGCGGGGGGCCGGCGGTGGCCGGTGCTGCGTTGGCGTCGCTGGGCGACGCAAACGTAGAAGTCGTCCGGATCCGACGAGTCGCGCGTGCGGCCGGCGGGCCGCGGCCGCGGACGATGCCGTCCGCGTCGGTCTGCCGGCCGCGCGGAGCCGGCGATGGGCGGGACGCCGGTCAGACCGGCCAGGTCTCGTCGTGGAAGGCGGCGTCCCAGAACCGCCACTCGTAGCGGCAACCCTGCAGCCAGATCTGGGCGAAGCGGTTGCGGCCCTCGTCGCCGAGCGTCGCGGCGTGGCGGTCGACGATCTCGAGCAGGCGGTCGACCTGGGCGGAGAACTCGTCGCTCGCGTAGGTGTCGATCCAGCGCTGGTACCGCGGGACCGGTGAGCCCTCGGCGACGAGCTCGCGGCCGACCTCGCGGTAGATCCAGAAGCAGGCCAGGACCGCGGCCAGGGCCTCCGGGTACCGCCCGGCGGCGGTGTGGGCGAGCATGAAGTCGACGTACGCGGTGGTCGTCGGGTTGCGCGGCGTGTCGTCGACGTCGGCGGGCGACATGCCGAACGCGCTGATGAAGCTCGCGTGCAGCTCGTGCTCGACGGTGATCGCCTCGGCACCGGCGGTCGCGAGGAACACGACGTCCTCGTCGTCGGTGGCCCGCCCCGCCGCCAGCGCGAGCGCCCGGGCGAACCCCTTCAGGTAGTGGGAGTCCTGCACGACGTAGCGACGGAAGACCTCGTCCGGCAGCGTCCCGGCGGTCAGCCCCGCGAGGAACGGGTGCCCGAGGATCCGCTCGTGGATCGGCAGGGACGCCTGCCACAGGTGGGCGGTGAACGAGTCCGGTCCGCTGGGGGTCGGGGCGTCGCGGGTGCGCACGGGCGCATCGTCGGATGGGGGCATCGCCCGTGACGGTATGGGGCCGGGCGGGCCGCGGCACGGGCGGGATGGTTCGTTGCGCGGGGAACGGGCCGGGCGAGGTGCGGACTGCGGGTCGCATGCCGGTCGCGCCGACCGGATGGTCCGACGCAGCGACGGACGCCGGACGGGGTGGCGTGCGTTTGTGCGGTGGTGGCGCAGGAATCCGCGCCGGCTGGGGGTGGTCGGGGGGTGGCGTGCGTTTCTGCGGTGGTGGCGCAGGAATCCGCGCCGGCTGGGGGTGGTCGGGGGTGGCGTGCGTTTCTGCGGTGGTGGCGCAGGAATCCGCGCCGGCTGGGGGTGGTCGCGGGGGTGGCGTGCGTTCGTGCGCTGGTGGTGCAGGAATGCGCGCCGGCTGGGGGTGGTCGGGGGGGTGTCCCTATCGGTTTGTCAAGGCGATCGGGTCAGGTTGTCTGGGTGAGGGGGCCGGCGGAGCCGGCCCCCTCGAAGCGGTAGAGCGTCTGGGTGCGGAGCATCTTGTGCAGCAGGTCGCAGCGGCGGCGGGCGAGGCACATGATCGCCGCGTTGTGGCGCTTGCCCTCGGCCCGCTTGCGGTCGTAGTAGGCCCGAGAGGGCGGGTGGTGCAGCGAGCAGAACGCGGAGAGCCACAGCGCGTTCTTCAACCGGTGGTTGCCGCGCCGAGACCGGCTCTGGCCACGGATTGATGAACCGGATTGGCGGGTCACCGGGGCGAGGCCGGCGTAGGCGGCGAGGTGTCCGGCGGTCGCGAATCGGGTCGGGTCACCGATCTCGCTGAGGATCCTGGCGCCGGTCCTGGTCCCGATCCCGGGGAGGCTCTCCAGGACCGGGGCGAGAGGGTGGGAAGCAAACAACTCCCCGATCTGTTCCTCGAGCGCTGCCCGATCGCGCCTGAGCGTTTGCAGGTTCTTCGCCTGTCCGGCGACGATCGATCCGATCGTGCGCTCGGCCGGCACCACGATCGTCTGCTGCTCCAGAGCGGCCCAGATGTCGTCGCGGAGCCGCTCGGCCATCCGTGGTGCGTGGTGCTTCAAGGTCTGCAGGATCCGGCTCTTGCCGGCCTTCCGCAGCGTCGTTGCAGTCGGATACCGGGTCAGCAGCTGCAACACCGCCGGGTGCTCCAACCGCTTGCCAAGCACCGATTCCAGCGGCGGATGGGCCTGCAACAGCAGGTCTCGCAGCCGGTTGGAGACCCGCGTCACGTCGTGTGCGAAGTCGTCGTCCATCCCGCACAACAGCTGCAGCGCCTGCAGCACCTCGTCGTCCTCCGGCAGCCAGTGCAGCCGCGCTGCGTGAAGCCTCGCGGTGTCGGCGAGGACCATGCTGTCGCGTCGGTCGGTCTTGCTTTCGCCCGGGTAGAGCTCCGCCGCCCTGCGCATCACCAGGCCCGGCACATAGGCCACCGGCATATCCCGTGCCCTCGCGGCCTGCACCGCGAGCGACCCGATCGAGCCGGGCTGATCGATCACCAACGCCGCCCGGCCCACACCCTGAGCGGTGTCCAGCAGCGCCTCGAGGTCGTCCTGGCGATTCTTCACCGCCCGGTCCGCGAGCTGCCCACCCGCCGTGTCGATGAGCGTGGCGTGGTGGTCGTGCTTGCCGACGTCCAGCCCGATCCAAACCTCGATCCCCGGATCGTCGTGGTCGCTCATGACGGCTGCTCCTTCTCGTTTCGGGGTGCGGTTCGGGCCCTGCAGGGCCCGAACCGCACCCCGAAGCCGCAGCCACCTTACGAATCAGCCCCAACGTGGGCGTGTCCCTATCAGCGGTCACCGGGATGCCCGTGCCGCTGGCCGCAACACCCCCCAGATCACAACGGACAGGGGGCCTTCAGCGCTACCAACGACACCGGGCCCACAACGCATCCTGACCGGTTGACCAGGACACGCCAAGACCGTAAGGGGGGGGGTGGCGTGCGTTTCTGCGGTGGTGGCGCAGGAATCCGCGCCGGCTGGGGGTGGTCGCGGGGGTGGCGTGCGTTTCTGCGGCCCTCGCGCGGACGGGGCGCACGGTCCGGGTGGTTCAGAACGCCCCGCCGCGCCCCGCGCCCGCCGCGAAGCGGCCCGCGCCCTCGAGCGACTCGCCCGAGCGCAGCGTGGCGATGCCGTGCTCGAGCTCGACCGCCAGGGCGTCGTCCGCCGGGAGGCCCGATGCGTCCAGGAGCGCCGCGCGGTCGTGGCGCATGCAGGCCTGGGGGAACGCGGCGAGCTGGGCGGCCAGCTCCTGCGCGGCCGCGAGCGCCCCGCCCGACGGAGCCACGCGGTTGACGAGACCCATCGCCAGGGCCTCCTGGGCACCGACCGGGCGGCCCGTCAGGACGAGGTCCATCGCGCGGCTCTCGCCGATCAGGCGGGCGAGGCGGAACGTGCCGCCGTCGATCAGCGGCACGCCCCAGCGGCGGCAGAAGACGCCGAGGACCGCGTCCTCCTCGGCCACGCGGAGGTCGCACCACGCGGCGAGCTCGAGCCCGCCGGCGACGGCGTGGCCGGAGATCGAGGCGATCACGGGCTTGCCCAGTCGCATCCGCGTCGGACCCATGGGGCCGTCGGCGGGCAGCGGCTCGACCCGGTTGCTCCGGTCCGTCCCCAGGGCCTTCAGGTCGGCGCCGGCGCAGAACGTCCCGCCCGCGCCGTGGAGGATCGCGACCGCCGCGTCATCGTCGGCGTCGAAGGCCCGGAACGCGGCGGCGAGCGCGTCGGCGGTCGGACCGTCGACGGCGTTCCGCGCGTGGGGTCGGGAGAGCTCGATCGTGGTGACCGGGCCGTCACGGCTGACGGTGACGGCGTCGGTGCCGGAGGGCCTCGGCGACGCCGCGTCGCCGTCGGGCGCCGGGTCCGTGACATCCGGCTCCGCCGGTCGGGCGCCATCGGTCGGCCGGTCCGCGGCGCCGGGGCCGGCGGGCGCCGCCGATGACGTCGCGGGGTCGTCGGGGCGGTCGGCAGGGGTGCTCATCGCGTCATTCAAGCACCTCGCGGTTGACAGGTGAATCAGGATTCACGAGCATGTGAATCAAGATTCACCACGAGGGTCGTCGGGCGCCGCGTCTGCGGTCGACGACCCTGCAGCAGCCGAGGACCCTCATGAGCACGACCGTCGATCCCGCCGCCGTCACCCCCGTCGCACCCTCGCCCGCCCGCACCGGTCCCACGACCCCCGCGAGCGCCGAGGCCGCGCGGGCCGCCGCCGTCCCCGGCTCGACGGCGACGCGCGCCCTCGCCGGCCCCGACGGCCCCGCCCGCCGCGTGCTCAACCAGGCACCGCCGCTCCAGCCGGTCGACCTCTTCGCCACCGACGCCGCGCTCCGCGAGGCCCTCGAGCGCGAGGGCGGCGGATGGGGTGCCGAGCGGGTCGCCGAGACCGGCCGGGCGGCCGGCTCGCCCGAGGCCCGAGACCACGGGCTGCGCGCCGAGCGCAACGAGCCGCGACTCGTCACGCACGACCGCTACGGCGCGCGCGTCGACGCGGTCGAGCTCGATCCGTCGTGGCACTGGCTGCTCGGCGGCGCGATCGACCGCGGCCTCGCCGGGCTGCCGTGGCGCGAACGGGAGCCGGAGGGCGTCACCCCCGGGTCGGCCGCCGCGACCGTCGACGCCCGCTCCACCGCGACCCCCGCCCTCGGCCGGTCCGGCGCCCACGTCGTCCGCGCCGCCGGGTTCGCGCTCTGGGGGCACACGAACGGCGGCGTCATGTGCCCCGTCTCGATGACCTATGCGGTCGTCCCCGCGCTCCGCGACGGCGCCCCGGCGCTGGCCGCCGAGTGGGAGGAGCGCCTGACGCGGCCCGACGCCTCGACGTCCGCGATCGCCGGCATGGCGATGACCGAGCGGCAGGGCGGCTCGGACGTGCGCGCGAACATCACGACCGCGATCCCCGCCGGGAAGAGCGCCGACGGCACGACGGACGAGTACGAGCTCTGGGGCCACAAGTGGTTCTGCTCGTACCCGCCGTGCGACGTCTTCCTCGTCCTCGCGCAGCTCCGGGACGGCCCGGACACCGACGAAGGGCCCGGCCTCTCGTGCTTCCTCGTCGAGCGGGGCCCCGGCATGGAGTTCCAGCGGCTGAAGGACAAGCTCGGGACGCGGTCGCTGCCGTCGTCGGAGGTCGAGTTCCGCGGCATCCGCGGTCGGCTCGTCGGGCAGCCCGGCGGTGGGGTCAAGGCGATCATCCGGATGGTCAACCACACGCGGCTGGACTGCCTGATCGGGTCGACGACGTCGATGCGCCGCGGCACGATCGAGGCGATCCACCACGCGCGGCACCGCAGCGCGTTCGGGGCGACGCTCGTCGACCAGCCCGCGATGCAGAACGTCCTCGCCGACCTGGCGATCGAGTCGGAGGCCGCGACCGCCGTCGCGCTCCGGATGGCCCGCGCGTACGACGAGGACGACGCCGCGTTCCGGCGCTTCGGCACCGCGGTCATGAAGTACTGGGTCTGCAAGCGCGCGGGCGGGCACGCGAACGAGGCGCTCGAGTGCCTCGGCGGCAACGGCTTCGTCGAGGAGTCCGGGCTGCCGCTGCTCTACCGCGACGCGCCCTTGATGTCGATCTGGGAGGGCTCGGGCAACGTGGCCGCGCTCGACGTCTTGCGCGCGCTCTCGAAGGAGCCCGAGGGCCTGCCGGCGTTCCTCCGCGAGTGCGCGCTGGCCTCCGGCGCGGACCGGCGCTTCGACGCGCACCTCGCGGACGTCCGCGCCCGGGTCGAGGGGCTGTTCGCCGACGACGGCCGGAGCGTCGAGCAGCGGCTGTTCGACGCGCAGTTCGTCGCCCGCCGGATCGTCGAGGATCTCGGCGTCCTGCTGCAGGCGTCGCTGCTCCTGCGGTTCTCGCCGACCGCGGTCTCCGACGCGTTCTGCGCCGCCCGCCTCGGTGGTGAGGCCGGCCGCGCCTACGGCACGCTCCCGCGCGGCACCGACGCCCGCTCGATCGTCGACCGGGCGTTCCCGGCGTGAGCGGCCCCCGGTCCGCCCTCGGCCGCCCGCCCCTCGGCCCCCGCACGGCGCACCGCTCCCGCCGTCCCGCGGCCCGACCGGGGACGGCGACGTGAGCGCCCTGCCCGGCGGCACCGCCCAGCGCACGGCGCGGCTGACCGCCCTCGTCGACCCGCCTCCCGTCCCCGACGCCTCCGCCCCGACCCGCGAGCGGCTGCTCTTCGCCGCGCGCGAGGTCGTCGAGGCGGGCGGGTACGCCGGGGCGTCGGTCGCCGCGATCGCGCTGCGGGCCGGGGTGGCCAACGGCACGCTGTACCGGCACTTCGGCTCGAAGGCCGAGCTCTTCGTCGAGGTCTTCCGCGACGTCTGCGGGCGGGAGGTCGCGGCCATGCGCGCGGCCGTCGACGCGGCGGGGGACGACCATGTCGAGCGGGTCCTCGCGCCGCTGGACCTGTTCTCCCGGCGCGCCCTGCAGAACCGCTCGCTCGCCTGGGCGCTCCTGGCCGAGCCGGTCGACGCCCTGGTCGACGAGGTCCGCCTGGAGTACCGCCGCACCTACCGCGAGCTCCTCTCCGGCGTCCTCCGCGAGGCGATCGCCGCCGGAGCGCTGCCGCCGCAGGACCCGGACCTGACCGCCGCCGGTCTCGTCGGGGCGGTGGGAGAGGCCCTCGTCGGCCCCGTCTCGGCCGCACCGGGCCCCCCGACCGCGACCGCCGGGGTCCCGCGCCGAACGGCCGCGGACGGTGCCCATGGGCCGGCGGGCGAGGACGGCGACCCCGACGACGCGCTGCTCGCGGAGCTCGACGCGCTCTGCCGCAGGGCGACGGGGGCCGCTGCTACGGTCCGCGCCGATGCACCTGGGCAACCTCGCTGACGCCACGCCCTTCACCACGAAGGACGGCTCGACCATCCGTGAGGTCGCGGGCCCGGTGTCGCTGCCGACGGACAACCAGTCCCTCGCCGAGGCCCGCGTCCCGCCGGGCGGCGCGACGACCGCCCACGTGCACCACGTCTCCGAGGAGCTCTACTTCTTCACGGCCGGCTCCGGTCGGATCCGGCTGGGCGACGACGAGCGGGAGGTTCGCGCGGGCGACTGCGTCGTGATCCCGCCCGGGACGCCGCACAAGCTCTGGAACGGCTCCGGGGCGGACGACCTCGTCCTGCTCTGCTGCTGCGCCCCGCCGTACTCCGACGCGGACACCGAGCTGCTGGAGCCCGAGGTCCGTCACCCCGAAACCGGCGCGTGAGCCGATCACCGTCGCTCCCCCGCCGGTCGGCGGACGGTGCCCCGGCGCGCGGCCCACGGGCGCCACGTCGCGCGTCGTCGCGCCGTCCCGCGGCCGGCGTCGCGACCCTCGTCCTCGCGGCGCTCGGCGTCGCCGGCGTCGCGCCCACGCAGGCCCGGGCCGCGAAGACGTGGAACCAGGCGTCGCTCTGGGACTTCGTCGACCGCCGCGAGAAGCAGCTCGACGCCCGCTGGCAGGAGAAGCGCGACACCTACGCGCCGATCGGCAACGACGACGACGTCCGGCTCGACGCCAACATGCTGGCCGTCCACGCCGCGGCGGCGCGCGAGGGGCACCAGGGGACGTCGCGCCACGACGACCGCGTCGTCAAGCTCGCCGACGTCCTGACCCGGGCGCCGGCGTTCCTGAGCCCGCCCGCGACCCGCGGCGGCGGACAGGGGCACGTGCCCGGCTGGTCGTCCTCGACGGTGAACGCCGGCGCCCAGCACGTCGCGATCGACCCGCAGGTCGCCTCGGCGCTCGCGTCGGCGTGGGAGGTCCGGGACAAGGTCGGGATGCCGCCCGCGATCGCCGACCGGATCGTGCAGGCGATCAGCTCGGTCGCCGACTCCGGGTTCTTCAAGTACCCGGCGATGCTGCTGAACCAGTTCAACTGGCAGTCCGACGTGCAGGTGGCCGCGGCGAAGGTCACCGGCGACCCGAAGTACCTGGCGGACTACCGGCTCCAGCTCGAGCGCTTCGTGCAGGGCACCCGGGTCGCCCTGACCCCGGGACGGACGGCGTTCCTGAATGCCGGGCTCGGCCTGATCTACTCGCCGCGGTCCGCGTCGGCGGTCGGCCCGGCGCTGCTGTCGTCCAACGAGTACGAGAACCTCATCTACTCGGGGCTGCGGCACTACGACGCGGCGATCGCGCTCGGCATGGCGCCGCTCGCGCCCGACGACGAGGACCGCCTGCGGCAGTGGGGGCAGCGCGTCCTCTACGGGGACTGGACCCACGCGGGGGAGCTCAACTGGGACACGAGCCTCGGCACGCGGCGGTGGCACCTCTCGCGGTACTGGGCGTTCGCGCTGCAGGGCGCCGAGACGCTCGCGGCCGGCGGTCGGCTCTCCGGGTCGCCGAACCAGGCGGCCTGGGCGGGCTGGATCTCCGAGCGCTCGCTCGAGATCTACGACGTGCTCGCGGACCGCCAGAAGAACGGCCTGCTGCAGAGCGGCCTCTGGGGCGTCACGGGCCGCGACACGTCCGCCGACGCCGACCCGCTGTTCACGGCGTCCCGGTTCGCGGCCCACGCCGCGCGCCTGGCGCAGCTCGGCGTCGGGGCGCGCAAGACGATCCGGCCGCCGTCGTGGTTCGCGTGGGACCCGGACGTCGGGCGCATCGCGGTCTCGACCAAGCGCTATTCGACCGGCATCCTGCTGCGCCACCCGACCGACGACATCGGCGGCATCGAGATGTCCCGGCTGTTCGGCGCGGCGGGGGAGCCCGCGTCGGGCACGGGCGGCAGCGCGCGCTCCGCGTTCGGCCTGGACCTCGCGGTCGGCGGCAAGGTCGTGCTCGACAGCGAGCCCGGCCGGCACACGTCGATCAGCGGCACGCAGACGCTGCGGCTCGACATCGCCGGCGGCCAGCCGCTGCGCGGGGTCTTCCAGTCCGGGCTCGTCGTCCGTGGCACCACCACGGGCGGTGCCGGGTCGATCGCGGTGACCAACCGCTTCGACGAGCTCGGGATCCGGGTCGAGCGGACCGTCCGCTCGCGGCTCGCGTCGACGGCCACGGTCCGCCTGCCGGCGTGGGGGATGGACGCCTCGATCCTCGTCGTCGGCACCGACGGGAAGGAGACCCGGCTGAGCTCGAAGGCGGTCCCGACGAAGGGCGTCCGCGGCCTGCTCGTCCGGGCGCGGCGCGGCGGCTACGCCGTCGGCCTCTGCCGCGTCCCGGCCGGTGCGCGCGTGCGCATGTCGACCATCGCGCCCGTCCCGCTCTCGACGAGCACGAAGCACGTCGCGCAGGTGATCTTCCCGATGAAGGCCGGCGCCGAGGCTCGCATCGACGTGCGCCTGACGCCGACGATCGCCGCCCCGCAGGCCAAGGACCTCTGCGGCTGAGGAGAACCGGCCCACCGTCGGTCCGGGCCGGTGTACCCTGGCGCCGACCCGCCGCGGCGGGCACCCGGGCGCGGGTGCCGGCAGGCTCGCGGGGGTCGGTCCAGGGGGGTCCGGAGATGGTGGGAACGACGAGCAGGACGACGACGGTGGCCCTCGCGGCGGGTGTGGCGCTGCTCCTGGCGCCCGCGGCGGGCTCCGCGGCGGAATCAGCGTCCACGCGGAAGCTCACGCTCCGGGACAGCCTCTACCGCCTGCCGCTCTCGCAGCCGGCCGCGTCCCCGCAGTGCACCCTCGTGCTCTGCCCCGTCGTGCAGGCGACGCCCTCCGTCGGGTCCGGACCGGACTCCGGGGTCTCGGGGCTCCGCGTGATGGGCTTCCCGCTCGCACCGTCGGGCGTGACGGCCGAGGCCCGGTCCGAGCCCCAGCCGTTCGAGGGCGCCGGGGACGACGGGACCGCGTCGGTCCTGTTCTCGGCGGCACGCAGCGCCGAGGGGGCGGGTGGCACGGTCACGACCGACGTCCGCCTCGACGAGGTCGGCGGCGGCACCGTCATCACGCTGCCCTCGAGCACCGTCCCGCTCGACGGCGCGCGCCACACGGTCGGCCCCGTCCCGCTGGACCCGAAGCGCCTCGTCGTCGGACGCTCGTACGTCGCGGTCGCGCGGTTCACCTTCTCCGTCCCCGCCGGCGGCGACGTCACCGCCCGGATCTTCGCGCCGGAGCTCCTGGCCCTGGGGCCGCAGAAGAAGGTCGCGAAGCCCAAGCCCCTGAAGCCGCGCAAGCCGAAGGCCGCGCTGACCGGCCGCAGCCTGCGGGTGACCGTCGCCTGCCCGGCCGGCCCGGCCCGGTGCGACGTGCAGACGCGCTCGTCGCTGAAGGGGCGGACGATCGGCAAGGGCTCCGCCGACCTGCAGGCCGGCGCGGAGCACACGTTCACCTACCGGCTGAGCGCCCCCGAGCTGCGTCGCGCGCGCCGGGTCGGCCGGATCACCACGAGCCTGAAGATCCAGGACGAGAAGAAGCGGACCGGATCGTCCCGGTCGTCGCTGGTCGTCCGGCGCTGACCGCCGCGGATCAGCCGTGCCCGCGGCGGCCGGGGCCCGCCTCGTACCGTCGCCGGTCGCGCTTGGTCGGGCGGCCCTTGCGCCCGTCGGGCAGCCCGCCGACCGGCCCCGCCAGGCGCCGCTGCTCCGCGCGCAGCTCGCGCTCGGCCCGGTCCTCCTCGCGCTCCACGTAGAGGAGCCGGGCCTCGACGGCGGGGCCGCGGCGCCGCGAGAACGCGACGACGTCCACGCGGTGCCGGTCCTCGCCGACCACGACCTCGACGCGGTCGCCGGCGCGGACCTCCTTGCTCGGCTTCACCCGGGTGCCGTTGACGTGGACGCGCCCGCCCTTCACGGCGTCGACGGCCAGCGCCCGCGTCTTCGCGAACCGCGCGACCCACAGCCAGGTGTCGATCCGCTGGCGCTCGATCGGCTCCTGGGGCGTCCCGGGGCTCATCCCGCCGACCGGAGCACGGCCTCCGCGGCCGTGTTCGTGACGGTGCTCCCGTCCTCGAGCGTCCACTCGACGACGTAGACGCGGGGTGCGTCGGCCGGTCCGGGCGGGGTCCCGGGCTCGTCGTCGCGGGCCTCCCGCAGCACCGTCCCGCGGAGCTCCCCGAGACCGCCCAGGGCGGCGACGACTCGGGCTCCTGCGGCGAACGGCATCCCCCGAATGTAGCCGAGCGCCCGCCCCGGGCCGCCGGATCGGACCCCGGCACGCTCCCGGCAAGCGCCGGAGCGCCAATTCGTTGCACCCGGGATCATTGCGCGAGAAACCGCTTGCCTGCAGGGGATCCAGGGCCCGTGGGGCACGCCCCGGGGGGCGTCCGCATGGGGAATCACCCCGATGGCACTTGCATTATCACCCCCCGGCCCTTCAAGCTTGCGGTGTACGGCGTCGCATCACGCGACTCCGAGACGACGTCCGAAGGGCCCCCACATGCACGACGACGCACCACCCGGCACGGATCGAGCAGCGACGATCCCTGCGCCCCAGACGACGGTGGTCGGCCGCCCGCCCGCCGCCGCGCCACCCCAGGTCCTCGTCCCTCGGCCACCGGATCCCGCGATCGAGGCGCGCAAGCTGCAGGACGCCCTCGTCGCCCTCGACCAGGTCCGCCACCAGCTCGACCGCACGCGTCGCTCACTCGACGCGTTCATCAGCCAGATCACGCACATCCCCGACGCGTCGCAGACGCTGATGGCGGCCCCGGCCCCGCCGCCCGTGGCCCTGCCGGCGGCCCCGGCGATGGAGACCGACGCCGCGGGGACGCCCGTGCCCATCGCCCAGCACCTCCTCGGACAGGCGCCCGCCGACCTGCCGACGCCGACGCCGCTCCCGGTGCGCGAGCGCGAGACGGTCGCCGCCCCGCGGCGACCGGTCGGCCGGGGTCCCGGCGAGCGCCGGGCCCCGACGACGGCCGTGCCGCCGCCCGAGCTCGGCGAGCACGTCCTGCCGCCGGCACCGGCGCCGGGCGAGCTCTGAGCCGCCCGCGGTCGACCTACACGTAGGTCGCGAAGAAGAAGAACCAGATCGCCGCGGCGACCACGGCGATCGACACCGAGGACACCATCACGACGTCCAGCACCGTGGTCACGCGCCCGGTGTCGCGGCCGTCGCGCATCGACTGGTTCCACGGCATGCGCACCGTGACCTCGTCGGAGCCGCCCTGCGTCCTCGCGTAGAGCCCGCCGAGGAACGCCAGCACCTTCGCCATCACGAACCCGGTGACGGCGATCGCCACGAGGACGAACACCGCCTGGCCCATCGAGAGGTTCTGCGAGTCGGCCTGCGCGGCCGTGACGCGGATCCACAGGTAGGGGTTCCCGGCCCACATGAAGATGCCGCCGACGAGCATCAGGGCGAAGAGGAGATGGCCGGAGAGCTTGCGTGACACGAGAGGGCTCCTGTCGATCGGGGCGGACGGCGGCGAGGTGCGCCGCGCGTCCAGGATAGGGGAGCCGCGGTGGTCGCGGGAGAATTCCTACCGTCGGTAGAGAACCGCGCGCCGAAGGTGTTGCCAACGAGGCGGCGGCGCATTACGGTCGGCGGGTGAGCAGAGGTCCCGCCCTTCGCCGTGCCGGCGTCACGATCGTCCTGGTCGTCGCCGTGGTGCTCGTGCTGGTGCTCGGGCGGGACGACGAGCCGTCCCCGTTCCGCGGTCCGACCACGGACGATCCGGTGGCCGCCCTGTGCCGGTCGGCGTCGGACCGGTCCTCGTCCGCGTGCACCTCCGCGTACTTCGCGTGTCGCGGACATCGCGGCCGGATCGTGCGGGACGCCGAGCTGCCCGTGCGGACCTCCGACCGCGAGGTCGTCGCCGCCTACGTCCAGTCGGACTGGAGCGCGTGGGAGGGGCCGGTGCGCGATGCCGCCCAGCGCGGGTGCCGGGCGGGCCTCCGCGGGTGAGCACGGCATCATCCTGACCGTGGATCTCGACCGCATGACCTTCGACCTCGAGGTGCACCGCATGGTGGGGGTCCTCTCCGTTGCTGACGAGTGCCCCGGCCCGGGGTGCGTGACGCTCCGCGTGGTCGCCGGGCACGGGGACCGCATCCGCCGGGCCGCCGGGGCGATCGCTCCAGCGGACCTCGTCCTCCACGTGCTCGAGGACGACCTCGTGACGACCGTGCCGCAGCTGCCCCCGGACACCGCGGCGCAGCGGCGGGCGTCCGGAGCGCCCTCCGGGGACCGGGAGCTCCGCTGCAGCTACGTCTTCTGCCACCATCGTCCCGACGCCGCGGCGTTCGGCCTGCAGGCGGGCGACCGGTGCCGCCAGAAGATCCGCGTCACCGGCGGCTGGCTCTCGTGCCCCGGCTCGTACGCCCCGGCCCCGCCGCCCCGCCGCCGCTGGTGGCGCCTGGGGCGCTGAGCGTTTTCGGTGCGGGTGGCCGGCCCTTGCGCGGGGAGCGCGGCCGGGTGAGGATGGGACCATGCCACTGCATCCCGGAGATCCCTTCCCGAGCGGGGTCGTGCGAACGACCGACGGCGACATCGACCTCGCCGAGCGCTGGGCCGACGGCCCGCTCGTGGTGGCGTTCCACCGGCTCTGGTGCCCGTTCTGTCACCAGTCCGCCAACGAACTGGCCGCGGCGCGCGAGCAGCTCGAGGCGAACGGGGCGAGCGTCGTGCTCGTCTACGAGGACGACGCGGAGAAGGTCGCCGGCGTCTGCAGCGACCGCGGCTTCCCGTTCGACTGCGCGAACGACCCCGGCCGGCAGCTCGAGCAGGACGCGCAGCTCGAGCGGTTCTCCGCGGCGCGCTACGCGGCGTTCGCTCCGACGAAGCTCATCGGGGCGTTCCGGTCCGGCGCTCGCCTGGCGATCCCGAAGCACCTCCTGAAGGGCCGTGGCACCTACGTCGTCGGCACCGACGGGCGCGTGATCTACGCCCACACGAGCACGACCGCCGCGGACATCCCGCCGATCGACGCGATCGTCGCGGCCACCGGCGAGGCGGCGGTCGCGCGCGCCGCCTGACCCGGCACTCCCCGCCGAAGCGGACCGCGCCCCGTTCTTCGCGGAACCGGTGCAACGTTCCGCCCCGCCGGGGGACGGAGGGAGCATGAGGCTCGGATTCGGAAGGCGGCACCTGGACGACGGACCGCCCGTCGACCTCTCCGCCTACGTCGACGGGGAGCTCCGGGGCCGGCGTCGCCGGTGGATCGCCCGGCACCTGCGGGCCTGCCCCGCGTGCCGGCTCTACGTCGAGCAGTTCGTGCGCGTCCGCGAGCTCGTCCGGGCGCTGCGCGACGCCCACGAGGTCCCGGCGGGCGCGCGCCCGCCCGCCGACGTCGTCCGTCGCGAGCTGCGCGTCCGCCGCCTCAGCGACGAGGCGCCGTAGTGTCGACCGCGTAGAGGCGGGCGTCCTCGGAGCCGATGTAGAGCGTCCCGTCGGGCCCGAGCGCCGGGTAGGACTCGACCGACCCGCCGGTCTTCAGGCGCAGCAGCTCGCGGCCCCCTGCCGTGAAGCCCTGGACGACTCCCGAGTGCGTCCCGAAGAAGACGCTCCCGTCGGGGGCGATCGCCGGCCGGGTCCAGACCTGGCCGATTCCGCGGACCCGGCCGACGACCCGGCCGTGCTCGTCGACGGTCTGCACGACGCCGCGGTGGTCGCCGAACGCAGCACGCCGTCCGCGCACGGCGGCGGTCGAGTAGGACCACGCGTTGCGGGCCACGCGCCAGCGCACCTTCCCCGCGGGCGTCAGGCCGTATTCGTCGCGGTCGTTGGTGCCCAGGACGATCGTGCCGTCGGCGGTGACGGCGGGGGAGACCTCGATGTCGTGCTCGATCGTGAAGCGCCAGGCCACCCGCCCCCGGCGGCCGTCGTCGCGCACGGCGACGAGATCGCGGCCGACCGTCGTGTAGACCGTCCCGTCGGGGCCGACGGCGGGGCTGCCGTACGACGCGCCCGTCCCGACGCGGAGGCTCCACCGCTCGCGGGCACCGCGGGCGTCGACGTCGAGGGCGTGCAGCCGGCCGTCCATCTCCTCGACGTAGATCGTGCTCCCGGGGCCGCGCGCGGGCGTCAGCGGCTGCGACGCGAACGCGTGACGCCAGAGCCTGCGACCCGTGAGGTCGAGCCCGACCACGCTGCTCGCCGGGCCGGGCCACAGGACGAGGCGGCCGCGGACGAGCGGCGAGGTCGACAGGTCGATCCCGTACGGGCTCCCGGTGCTCGACCGCCACCGCGTCCGGCCGGTGCGCGCGTCGAGGCCGTAGAGCGTGCCGGCGTTCGTGCCGGCGAGGAGCAGACCACCGGGCGCGAGGACCGGGCCGGGCACGACCGGGCCGTCGAGCTCGCGCTTCCAGCGCAGGGTCGCGCCGGGATCGGGGGACGCCGCCGCGGGCGGTCGGGTGCCGGCCGTCGGCGCGGGGCCGGCGGGCACGGTGGCGTCGGTCCTCGACGAACCGCCCCCGCAACCGGCGAGGACCGCCGTCGCGA
>NZ_KI912613.1:2578694-2581314 GCF_000519325.1 Patulibacter minatonensis DSM 18081
GCAACCGGCGAGGACCGCCGTCGCGACGGTGACGGAAGCGAGGGCGGAGACGGTGCGGGCGCGACCCCGGGTGCGACGCGCTCGTCCGCCCGGGCGGCGGCCGCGCCCGTGTCCGGGCCCGGACACGGCGGGCGCCCCCGGGACGCCCGCCGGTCGCCTCACGCGGCGACTTGGACCGGCGCGTCGAAGCGGGAGACGACGTGGTGGACGTCGACGTCCAGGCGGCGGCGCGCACGGCCGACGAGGTCGCGCTCCAGCCAGTTCGACCGGCCCTGCGGCCACGTCGAGATCAGGACGCCGTGCGCGGCGAACGCGGGAAGCGCGTCCTCGATGGCCTGCATCGGGTTGGCGTCGCCGACTTCTCCCGTCGTGGGGAGGCCCGCGTCGCGCAGGAGCATCAGCGCGATCCCGAGCCGCTCCTCCGCGGCGGACAGCGCGCCGTCGACGTCCGACAGCGCCCAGCGCAGCTTCGAGGTCAGCGCCGGGGCGACGACGTGGACCTCCGCCGGGCGGTCCTCGGCGTGCTCCCGGACGTGCTCCAGGATCACCCCCGGGAGGCCCGGGCAGGGGCAGGTGCGGTTGGCGACGACCAGCAGGCGGTACGGCTCGACGGACACGGTGGACTCCTCGGTGACGGGTGGTGCTTCGGTGCCTTCTCCGTCCGCCGGCGGGGTCCGGCGTTACGGCGTCCACGTCGCTGGTCGTCGGACGTCGGTGTTCTGCGCTCCAGCCATCGACCCCGCTGCGTCCGGTCGGAGGTCCGCGGCCCGGACGACGTCGTGCGGGCCGCTCAGCGGTACTCCGGGTTGGGGTGGTCGAAGCGCGCGCCGGCGTCCCAGGCGGCGCGCTGGTTGCCGTGCGCGGGGATGCCGCCGGCCCGCTTCAGCATGCGCGCCGTGTGCATGAGGTTCCACGCCATGAAGGTCGTGTTCCGCCGCGTGAAGTCGTTCTCGCGGCCGCCGCCCTCCGCGTCCGCGTACGACGGGCCCGGGCCGGCCTCGCCGATCCAGCCGCAGTCGGCCTGCGGCGGGACGACGTAGCCCAGGTGCTGCAGCGAGTAGAGCGTCTCCATGGCGACGTGCTTGATCCCGTCCTCGTTGCCGGTGACGACCACGCCGCCGACGCGGCCGTAGTAGGTCCACTGTCCCTGATCGTTCAGCTCGCCGCTGTAGCCGTAGAGCCGCTCGATCACACGGGTGCAGACGCTGCTCTTCGCGCCCAGCCAGATCGGCGTGCCGAGGACGAGGATGTCCGCCGCAAGCACGCGGGCCTGCAGCGCGGGCCAGTCGTCGCGCTCCGCGCCGAAGTCGGTCATGTCCTCCTGGACGCCGGGCGCGATCACGTGGTCCGTCGCCCGGATCCGGTCGACCTCCACGCCGTGCGCCGCCATGATCGCCGCGGCGTTGTCCATCAGTGCGTCGGTGTTCGACGGCTCCGGTGACCGCTTGAGGGTGCAGTTGACGAAGGCGGCGCGCAGGTCGCCGAAGTCGAGGTCGATGTCGGTGCTCATGGCCGCACCGTCCCACGCCGCTGCGCGGGCGTTACGCAGCGTCCGTCACGAGCGCTCGGCGCGCCAACGCGCGAAGACGTCGCGCAGCTCGCCGCGCATCTCCGGCGTGACGTCGTCCTCACGCAGCTCGCCGGTCAGCTCGAGGGTGTCCCGGAGCTGCTGCAGGTAGTGCGCGCACTTCGCGCAGGCGGCGAGGTGGTCCTGCAGCCGCTGCTCGTCCTCGATGGAGAGCGCGCCCTCGAGGTGGTCGGTGACCCGCTCGACGAACTCGGCGCAGGGCATCTCGGGGAGCGTGGTCATGGTGCGAGGTGCGCTTCGAGCGCAGAGCGGATCTTCGACCGCCCGCGGTGCAGGAGCACGCGCTGGTTCCCCGCCGTGAGCTCCAGGATCGCGCAGACCTCGTCGGAGTCGAGGCCCTCCAGGTCGCGCATCGTAAGGACGGCGCGCTGGGCGGGCGGCAGCGCGGCGATCTCGGTCTGCACCAGGCGCAGGGTCTCGGCGTGCGACAGCGCGGCCTCCGGCGAGGTGTCCCAGCGACGCGGCGGCGCGGCCCAGTGGTGCGGCCAGCGGTCGTGGTCGGCGGGGAGGAAGCGCTCGGGATCGACGGCCGTGAAGCCCTCGCCCAGCTCGCGCGCGGCGAGCGTCGCGAACGGGACGGTGCGGTGCTCGACGACCCCGCGGGTCCGCGCCCGGTTGGTGAGGATCCGGTAGATCCAGGTCCGCAGCGAGGAGCGGCCCTCGAAGCGGTCGATCCCGCGCAGGACGCCGAGCCACGTCTCCTGCACGACCTCCTCGGCGACGGCCTGGGTCGAGACGAAGGTGCGGGCCACGCGGAGCAGCCCGGGGGAGTGCAGGGACACGAGGCGGTCGAACGCCCGCTCGTCGCCGCTGCGGAGCTGGTCGAGGAGGCGGCGCTCGGAGCCGTCGGGCTCGCCGCCGTCCCGCGCAGGGCGCAGGGCGCTCACGACCGGCCCGCGTGCCGGCGGGCGGCCGTGATCTGCGCGAGCGCCCCGTCCATGGCGATCCGGACCTGGCGCGCGTCGCGGCGGACCTGGGTGAGGAGGAGGCCGCCCTGCAGGCTGGCCATCACGGCCGTCGCCAGGTCGTCCG
>NZ_KI912613.1:2581414-2652544 GCF_000519325.1 Patulibacter minatonensis DSM 18081
CCGGGGCGGAGCTCGCCGCGGTCCGCCATCGCGCGGAAGCCGTCGGCCAGCGGGCGCTCCCAGGCGTCGAAGGCCTCGGCCAGCACGGCGCGGGCCTCGTCGTCGTGCTCGGAGAGCTGCGCCACCAGACCGCCGAGCGGACAGCCGCGGCGGCCGTGGGGGCCCGCCTGGGCGTCGACGATGTCGTCGCACCACGCCTCGAAGCGCTCGACCTGCCCGAAGCCCTGCTCGACGTGGCCGTCCTGCGCGCCGAGGACGAGGCACGCCGTGTTCCTGGCCACCGCCCGCAGCAGCTCGCGGCGGCCCGGGAAGTACAGGTAGAGCTGGCTCTTGCTCGTCCGCGAGCGCTCGCGGACGTCGTCCAGGGCCACCGCCGCGACGCCGCGCTCGGCGATCAGCTCGGTGGCGCTGTCGAGGATCCGCCGACGGGTGGCCCGGCCGTTGGCGGTTCGCGGGAGGAGCTCGGGCACGACCGCCAGCGTAGTGGACCTGGACCATGAGGTCCAAGTTCGTGGGTGACGGTGTAACGCCCGGCCGTGACGGTGGACCGACGGGGAACGCCCGCAGTCCGAAGGAGCAGCAAGAGCGATGCCGAGCAGCACCCAGACGCGCGTCCCCCGGGACGCCCCGCAGCCCGCACCGCCCGCCACGACCGGCGGGCTGCGCGTCGTCGGCCGCACGGACGCCGTGGACCCCATCGCCCTCTTCGGGGACCTCCTCGACGCCGCGCCGAGCAGCGCGACGCTCCGGACGATCGACGGCGGGGTCCGCGAGATCGGGATCCGGCGGTGGCTCGGGCCGGCGTGCCCGATCGACGAGCGGGTCCTCGATCGGGCCGACGGCCCGGTGCTCGACGTGGGCTGCGGACCCGGGCGCCACCTCCACGCGCTGGCGCGCCGCGGCGCGGTCGGCGTCGGCGTCGAGGTCTCCCCGGCCGCCGTCCGGCACGCCCGGGCCGGCGGGGCGGTCGTCCTGCAGCGCTCGATCTTCGACGTGCCCGCGACGCGACGGTGGCGGAGCGCGCTGCTCCTGGACGGCAACGTCGGGATCGGCGGCGACCCGGTCGCGCTCCTCGCCCGTGTCGGCGAGCTCCTGCATCCCGGCGGCCGGATCCTCGTGGAGCTCGAGCCGTCGGGCGGCGCGTGGCCGCCCGGTCCGGGGCCGACGATGGTCCGCATCGAGTCGGACGCCGAGGTCAGCCGGTGGTTCCCGTGGGCCTGGGTGACCTCCGCCGGCGTCGACGCCGTCGCCGCCGGGGCGGGCCTCACCGTGGCCGAGCGCTGGGCCGACGGCGGCCGCGAGTTCTGCGCGCTGGAGCGCTCGTGAGGCTGCCGCGCTTGGTGCCGAAGGATCCGCCGCCGGGTCCCGCACGCCCGGACTTCTGGCGCTCCCCGGTCCGGGGCCCGTGGCTGACCGCCATGTTGGGGATCGTGCTGCTGATCGGGTTCCCGATCGTGTTCGTGACCGGGGTGCTCTCGCACGCCGCGTACATGCCGCAGCTGGGCAACAACGACGTGTTGCCCAGGGATCTGGACCTGCAGTTCATCACGTTCGACTGGCCCACCAACCCCGTCTGGCTCTACGCGCTGAACCAGGGCGCGCACGTCACGATCGGGATCCTGCTCGTCCCGGTCCTGATCGCGAAGCTGTGGTCGGTGATCCCGAAGCTGTTCGCGTGGCCTCCGGCTCCGAACGCCGCGGAGGTGCTGACGAAGCTCGCGAACCTGCTGCTCGTCGGCTCCGCGTTCTTCCAGCTGGCGACGGGGATCGCGAACATCCAGCTCTGGTACCCGTGGCAGTTCAACTTCGTGGTGGCGCACTTCTACGGCGGCTGGGTCCTGATCTTCTCGATCCTGCTGCACGTCGCGATCCGGATGCCGAAGGTCCGCGCCGCGATGCGCACCAACAAGGACCTCAAGCCGCTCCGCACCAACCTGCAGAACACGCGGCCGGAGCCGTACGAACCGCACGGCCTCGTCTCGCCCAACCCCGCACCGGCGACGATCTCGCGGCGCGGCGTCGTCGGGCTGGTCGGTGCCGCGTCCGGCGCGCTGCTGGTGACGACCGTCGGCCAGTCCGTCGGCGGACCGCTCCGCAGCCTCGCCGTCCTCGCGCCCCGCGGCAACGGGATCGCGAAGGACGGCCCGAACGGGTTCCCCATCAACAAGACTGCCCACGTCGCGAACATCACGAGCGCGATGGTCGACGGGACGTGGGCGCTCCAGCTGTCGGCCGACGGCGAGGAGCTCGAGCTGGACCGGCAGGCGCTGCTCTCCGGGAAGCTCGTCCCATTGCGCACCTACGACCTGCCGATCGCGTGCGTCGAGGGCTGGTCCACCACCCAGTCGTGGACCGGCGTGCGGCTCTCGGACCTCTCGCGTCTGGTCGGTGCTGACCCCGGACACGTCCTGCACGTGGAGTCGCTGCAGCCGCGCGGGGCGTTCCGGCAGACGACGCTCTCGAAGAACCAGGCGCACGCGGACAGGTCGCTCCTGGCGCTCCGCGTCAACGGGGTCGACCTGTCGATGGACCACGGGTTCCCGGCACGCATCATCGTCCCGGCTCTGCCCGGGGTGCACTGCACGAAATGGGTCTCCGGACTGGAGTGGTCGCACGCATGAGCGACGAACGGGCCGCCGACGACGAGGCGACAGGGGTGCCGGACGGCGAGGGCCTTCCGGGTGGCGGCTCGGGCGATCGTGACCGCGGCTCGTCGCACCCCGTCATGAACCTGTGGCGCCGCTCCTACGGTGCCTCGCCCGCCCACCTGCTCCTCCACCTCGGAGGCATCGCCCTGGCGGCCTGGGCGCTGTCGCAGTCCTTCGACGGCCGCTACTCGGCGGCGTACGGGAACCTCGTGGTCTGGATGGTCGGCGGAGCGATCCTCAACGACTTCGTCGCGCTCCCGCTGTACGTCGGCGCGGACAAGGCCGCGCGGTTCGTGTGGGGTCTCGTCCGTGGTGCGCGGCCCGGCGTCGCCGTCGCCGCGCCGCCGCGCTCCGCACCGCCCCGGGTCCTCGGCAACGGCCACGTCCGCGTCCCGCTCGTGATGTCGGCAGTGCTCCTGCTCGTGTACTTCCCGAACGTCGCGCACAAGGCGCCGCTGAACCACACGCTCGCGACCGGGCTGGCCGAGCAGCCCGACTACGCCGGCCGCTGGCTCGCGATCACCGCGGGCCTCATGATCGTGTCGGCACTCCTCTACCTCGCGCGCCTGGCGCGCGCCCGGACCCGGACGGCGACCACCACATGAGCACGTACCCGCAGCCGATCACGCCCGTCGACCACGTCGAGCCCGTTCCGCGGCGCATCCGCGCCACGCTGGCGGGCCGCACCGTGCTCGACACGATCCGCGCGCAGTACCTGTGGGAGTGGCCGTTCTACCCGCAGTTCCAGATCCCGATGGAGGACATCGACCCGGACGTCCTCGTCGACGAGGAGCACGAGCACCGCGTGAAGCGCGGGACCGTCGCGCGCTACGGGCTGCGCGTCGGCGACGAGCACCGGCCCGGCGCGGTGCGCCGGTACCTCGAGTCGACCGTCCCCGGGATCGCCGGGACCGCCCGCCTGCACTGGGACGCGCTGGACGCCTGGTTCGAGGAGGACGAGCAGGTCTTCGTCCATCCCCGCAACCCGTACGTCCGGGTCGACGCGCTCCGCTCGACCCGCCACGTGCGCGTCGAGCTCGACGGCGTGCTGCTCGCCGAGTCGACCGCGCCGGTCCTCGTCTTCGAGACCGGGCTGCCGACCCGCTACTACCTCGACCGCAGCGCGGTCGACCTGTCGCGGCTGGTCCCGACCGACACCGTCACGCCCTGCCCGTACAAGGGCCGGACGAGCTCCTGGTGGTCGGTCGACACGGGGAGCGAGGTGCACCGCGACCTGGCGTGGTCCTACGACTTCCCGACCCGCCAGCTCCTGCCGATCTCCGGCCTGATCGCCTTCTACGACGAGCAGGTCGACGTGACGGTCGACGGCGTCGCGCAGGAGCGGCCGGTCACGCACTTCCGCAGCTGAGCCGGCCGGGCTCGCGACGGCGTCCTACCGCGGCACGGCCGCGGCCTGGCGCCACGTCACGAGCCGGCCCTGCCGCGGGTCCCAGAGCTTCAGCCGCAGCGCCTTGACGCCGTCCCAGGCGGTCAGGACGGGCACCTCGCGCAGGATCGTCGTGTTGTCGTGCGCGGCCTGCAGGCGGTAGTTCGGCACCTTCGCCGACAGGTGGTGCACGTGGTGCAGCCCGATGTTGCCGGAGAAGAACTGCAGCACCCGCGGCAGCTTGAGGAACGAGCTGCCCTGCAGTGCGGCCTCGGCGTAGTCCCACGTGCCGGAGTTCTCCCAGTACGCGTCCTCGTACTGGTGCTGCACGTAGAAGAGCCAGATCCCGGCGGCGCCGGCGAGCCAGGTGATCGGGACCTGCACGAGCAGGAACTGCACCGGGCCCATGATCCAGCAGAGGACCGCGACGATGACGGCGAGCGCGACGTTCGTCCCGATGACGCTGCGCTTGATGCGCGTGCGGTCGGTGCGCTTCCAGATGCGCGTCTGGATCAGGAGCTCCCAGACCGGGCCGAGCGTGAGCATCACGGCCGGGCTGCGGCCGAAGCGGTAGAGCAGGCGCCGGTGCCACGGGAGCGCGCGGTACTCGTCGACGGTCAGCGTGGCCACGTCGCCCTCGCCACGGCGGTCGAGGTCCCCCGCGGTCGCGTGGTGGACGGCGTGGTGGTGCCGCCAGGCGGCGAACGGCGTGAAGACGATCAGCGCGGTGACCACGCCGACGACGTGGTTGGCCCGCTTGGACGGCAGGAAGCTGCCGTGCGCGCAGTCGTGGAAGACGATGTAGGTGCGGACCGCGAAGCCGGCGGTCGGGACCGCCACGAGCAGCGTCAGCCAGTACGAGACGTCGAGCAGGAGCGCCATCGCGGTCGAGAGCGCCAGGTACGGGACGACCGACGTCAGCAGGCCGGCGACGGCGCGCGGCGTGCTGGGCACGGTGTACGGGGCGAGGTCGGCCCTCCAGCCGCGCTTCGGCCTCGGGGCTGCTGCCGCGGCGGGGGCCTCGTGGCCGTCCACCGCCGGGGCGGGGTGCTGCAGGGTCGCGGACATGGGACCTCCGGGATCGTCGCGCGGGGTGCGACACCGGACGTCACGCCGAGGTGTCGGCCGTCGGTCGGGGACCGTCGGACTGCGTGCTCCCCACGCTAGTCGCGTCCGCGAGGCGTCTCGCTGGGGCATGCCCCCGACCGGCGCTCCACGTGGTGGGGCATGCCCCCGGAAGCCGTTCCCGGGCCGCCCCCGGTCGCCGTCGGGTCAGCCGACCCTGCGGGTCCGGGCGCGACCACGCAGCACGACGTTGTAGGCGATGGCGAACGCGGCCATGAACGCGCCGAAGATCGCGCCCTCCGCGAGGCCGTGGGAGACGTCCTTGGAGGCGGCCATGACGATCCCGAAGATCACGCCGGCCAGCAGGCCCTGCAGGAGGCTGCGCAGCACGAGCGCAGAGGTGGGGGCGTCGGGGGCGACGCGGATGGTCCAACGATGCATGCATGACCTGTACCCCGTATGCGCGCCCGTTTGCGCGACTCGGGACCTCCTCATCGCCTGGCCCTCGGGCGACAGGACGATGAACGTCGTCACGGCGATCCCGCCGCTGTGGCGCTCAGTCGCGGAGGGTCGTCCGGCTCCCGGTCGGCGCCAGGGCGAGGATCTCGTCGAACGCCTCGACCAGGCAGCGACGGAACGTGTCCGGCTCGGCGATCGCCGCCGCGTCGTGGTTGATCGTCACGCAGCACGTCGCGCCGTGGCTCATGAGGACGATCATCGCCGCGACGCCCGGCAGGGGCCCGAAGCCGTAGAGCCGCAGCACCTGGGCGCCGGCGACGAAGACCTCGGCGTCGCGGATCCCGGGGATGTTGCTGGCCTGCACGTCGCTGGTGGACGTCATCTGCCGGACGGCGCGCGCGAGGACCGGGGTCGGCAGGCGGGCGAGCGCGGGGGAGAGCCCGTCGAGGGCCTCGATCGCGGGCTCGTCGCGGATCGACCGCACGACCGACCGGATCGCGAGCATCCGCTCCGTCGGGTCGGCGATCCCGGTCGGGGCGCTCAGCCGCGCGGCGGCGAAGCGGTTGCCACCGCTCGTCTCCTCCGGCCGGCGGATCGAGATCGGGATCGAGAGCGGGAGCTCGTCGACCGGGCTCCCGACGGCCTCGTGGTAGCGGGCGAAGGCGCCGGACACGGCGGCGAGGTACGCGTCGTTGAGCGACGCGCCGGCCTGCTTCGCGGCGGCGGAGAGCCCGGGGAGCGGGACGTCCAGGGCGACGAACCGCCACGTCCCGCTGCGGTTCGCGAGCTCCGGGGACGGGGAGGCCGAGACCGGCCCGAGCACGCGCCGGAGCGACGCGAGGTAGCGCGCGGTCCGCGCGGGCCGGAGGGCCACGCTCCCGGTGGAGCGGAGCAGGCCGACGCCCTTGCCGGCCAGCGCGAGCTCCCGACGCACCGCCGACCGCAGCACGGCCGGCCGTCGCGGCTCGGGCGGGGCGGGCTGCGGCTTGTCCGCGGAGTGCTCGCGCTGCCGAGAGTGCAGCCCGGCGAACAGCTGCACGCCCGCCGCGCCGTCCAGCGTCGCGTGGTGCATCTTCAGGACATAGGCCGCCCGGCCGCCCTGCAGGCCGGTGAGGAGCAGGGCCTCCCACGGCGGTCGGGACGGGTCGAACGACGACTGCGCGACGGTCGCCGCGCGGTCGAGGACGTCCTGCCAGGAGGCTCCGGGCATCGCGGAGCGGAAGACGTGGTGCTCCAGCGAGAAGTCGCGGTCGTCGACCCACGCGGGGTAGCCGAGCGGACCGTCGACGACCCGCTGACGAAATCGGGGGACCATGCGGCTGCCCCAGTCGTGGGCCGTGAAGAACCGGTCCCAGTCCGGGGCCTGGTCGAGCTCCTCGACGGCCATGATCGTCGAGCTCAGCGCAGGGTCGGACTCGGCCTTCCACATGACCGCCTCGATGGCGTTGAACCCGGGGCTCCCCCACTGCATCGGTGCATCGGTGCGCTCAGGCATGCGGTTCCGGCTCTCCTCGGGTGTCCGTCGTCGTGTCGCGAGCCTACGGCAGGCGCGGTCGGCCGAGGACGTGCGGAGAGCCGCGTCGGAGGGCGTCGCGATGTGGCGTCAGACGGCCGCGGCGATGATCCGCTCGAGGGCCGTGCGGGCCGCGGCGTCGTCGATCTGACCGTGCGCCATGGCGCGAGCGACGCCGTCGGCGGCCCCGAGGACCGCGTGCATCGTGGCGTCGGTGATCGTGCCGCCGGTCGCGAACGGTGCGAGGAGCGGATCGAGCGGGCGGACGCCCTCGTGCTCGTCCTCCCGGTCTACTGGTGGCACGCCCCGGCCCTGCTCAAGGGCTGGATCGACCGCGTCTTCCAGTACGGCTGGGCGTACGGCGACGAGGGCGGGGGCCCGGTCCGGGGCGAGGCGATCGCCGCGCTGGACGTCCACCTCGTCGGGCTCGCCCAGGCCGACGCCGGCGTCTACGGGCGCCACGGCTACGCCGACTCCCTGCGCGTCGGGATCGAGCACGGGATCTTCGAGTGCTGCGGCGGTCGCGTGAGCTCCTCGCGCCTCGTCCACTGGGCGGACGGCGACGCGGGGCGGGCCGCGGACGAGGCCGCCGCCGCGGTCGTCGCGGAGGTCGGGCGGGCGCGGGCGGCGACCTAGGCCTCAGGCCGCCGCGGCCTCGTGCCCGAGCTCGAGGAACCGCCGGGCGTCGTGGACGATCTCGTGCCGCTCGATGCGCGGCTCGGTGCGCCACCCCTTCGGCCGGTACTCGAGGGAGGCGTAGGCCTCCTCGGTCTCGCGGTCGTGCCGCCGCATGCGGTCCTCGTCGTCCCAGAGCGAGACGGTCGTGACCGCTCCGGCGTCCCAGTCGACGAGGACGAACGCGTTCAGGCACCCGAACGTGTCGAGGGTCGACGGGATGGCGTTGCGCTCGAGGTCGTCGATCGTCGGCTGCATCCGGGCGGGCTCCAGGCCGGCGAAACGATGGAACGTGGCGAACATGGGGAACTCCTTCTTCGGTCCCTCGACGATACGCCGAAAATGGTCCGATCGGGGAATCTTCGTAGGGGCGCGAACGTGGCCGGGGAACGGTTCGCCGCCGCCGCCCGGGCGCGGCGACGGTGCCCCGGCGTCAGCCCCGCCGCACCGACGCGGCCACGGCCGCGTCCTCCGCGACCGGCAGCCCCGGGAGGGGGTCGGAGGTCGGCGGGTGCACCGGCCCCGACGCCGCCCGCAGCGCGCCGCCGGGCCGGCCGGCGCGGACGGCGACGATCTCGGCCACGATCGACAGTGCGGTCTCCGCGGGCGACGCGCCGCCGATGTCCAGGCCGCAGGGCCCGTGGATGCGGGCCCGGTCCTCGGCGCGCATCCCGGCCTCGTCGAGTCGGGCGGCCCGGCGGGACTGCGTGCGTCGGGAGCCGAGGGCCCCGACGTAGAAGGCGGGGGACCGCGTCGCCTCGACCAGGGCGGGGACGTCGAAGCGCAGGTCGTGGGTGAGGACGAGGATCGCGGCGTCGGTGTCGAGGCCGGCCTGCGGCAGCGCCTCCTGCGGCCATCCGAGGACGAGGCGGTCGGCCGACGGGACGCGCTCCTGCGTCAGGAACGTCTCGCGGGCGTCGACGACCGTCGAGCGCCATCCCATCCGCCGGGCGAGGAAGCAGAGCTCCTCGCCGATGTCGTAGGCCCCGACGACGACGAGGTGGACCGGGGGGCCGAAGAGCTCGGCGAGCACGCGGAGCCCGTCGTGCTCGATCGTGGTCGAGCGCCCGACGATCCGGACCTCGTCCACGGCGCCGGCGAGGGCGGCCGGCGCCGACCCGCTGACGGCGCCGGTCTCGAGGTCCACCACGAGCTTGCGACCGATGGCGGGGCCCTCGAGCACGGTGAACGCCACGCCGCGGTGCCCCGACGCCGCGAGCGCCGCGACGTCGTCGCTCTCGGTGCTCACAGCGCCTCCACGAAGATGTCGATCTCGCCCCCGCACGGCAGGCCGATCTCGAAGGCCTCGTCGTCGGCGATGCCGTAGGTCACGAGGCGCGGGGTCCCGGCGAGGAGGACCTCCTGCGCGACGCGGCAGACGTCCGCCTCGACGCAGCCCCCGGAGACCGAGCCCGCGACGGCGTCGTCGGCCCGCACGACCATCCGGGTCCCGACGGGGCGCGGGGCGGAGCGCCGCGTCGCGACGACCACGGCCGACGCGACCGGGTGGCCCTGCGCCTTCCAGCCGTGACCGACCGCGAGGGGATCGGTCGCCGCCGCGCCGGCGACCGCGGTCGTGCTCACTCGGTGGACCCGGTGATCTCGGCGCCGCTCTTGCTCGGCTTCCGCGCCGCCGGCTTCTTCTTCTTCGCCTTGCGCTTCTTCGGCTTGGTGACCTTCAGGACCGGCATCGCGGCCTCGCCCTGCCGGATGGCCTGACGGATGCGCGGGTAGGTCCCGCAGCGGCAGACGTTGCGGATCTGGTCGAGGTCGTCGTCGGTGACCTTGCGCTTCTGCCGCTGCGCCGTCTTGACGACGTCGACGGCGGCCATGATCTGGCCGGGCTGGCAGTACCCGCACTGCGCGACGTCGACGTCGAGCCAGGCCTGCTGCATCGGGTGGATCGCCTTGCCGACCGACGGCGCGAGCCCCTCGATCGTCGTCACCTCGTCCGTCGGCAGGATGTCCTTCACCGGCGTGACGCAGGGGTTGAACGCCTTGCCGTTGAGGTGGCAGGTGCAGGCACGGCAGACCCCGATGCCGCAGCCGTACTTCGGGCCGTGGATCTTCAGGACGTCCCGCAGCACCCAGAGCAGGCGGACGTCGTCCTCGACGTCGACCGAGACCTTCTTGCCGTTGACGATGAACGTGTGGTTCGGCATCGGGGTCCCCTACTTGCTCGTCGTGCTGGTGGACGTCCTGGTGGCGGGCTTCTTCGCCGCCGGGCGCTTCTTCTTCCGCGCCGCGCGCTTCTTCTTCGTGGTCTTGCGCTTGATGCCGGCGCGCTCGAGGCCGTCGGAGGGGACCTCCGGGACCGGGGGCGACGCCGGGTAGGGCGTGAAGTGCAGGGGCGAGTTGTGATTGATCGGGAACTCGGTCGGCATCTTCCCGGTGGCCCGCGCGTAGGCGCAGGCCACGGCGGCCATCGTCGTACCGACCGACGCCTCACCGGCGCCGCCGGCGACCTCGGAGGTCTGCGGCATGACGATGATCTCGACCACCGGCGGCACGTTCCACTGCCGCGTGTAGGCCGAGTTGTCCCAGCTCGCCTCGATGAAGTTCCCGTCCTTCAGGTGGTGGCTGTAGGTCAGCGCCTGCGCGATGCCGTCCATGCAACCACCCATCACCTGCGCCTTCAGCCCGAGCGGGTTGATCGGCAGGCCCACGTCGATGGCGAAGACGATCTTCGTGACGCGCGGGCCGGTGACGGCCTGACGGATCTTGCGGTTGACCGTCGGCGGCGTGCAGTCGATCTCGACGAGGCAGGCGGTCCGGCCCTTGTACTCGTTGCGCATGGCGATGCCCTGCGCGGTGTTCGGGACCATCTTCCGGCCCCAGTTGCCTGCCTTCTTCACCGCGTTGAGAACGCCCTTCATGCGCTCGTCCTTCGCGAACGCCAGGCGGAACTCCATCGGGTCCCGGCCGAACTCCTTCGCGACCCGGTCGACCATGAGCTCCGTCGCCGTCGCGACGTCCGGGCTGTAGACGTTGCGGACGCTCGACGTGTTGAACGTGTTGAACGCGTCGATCTCGTTGAGCAGCTGCGTGACGACGCCGAAGTTGTACGGCACGTTCGCGGTCGTCGTGAACACGGTCTCGGAGAACTGCGCGAAGTTCTGCAGCGGCAGGCGCGTCTCGGCCGCGGTCAGGTAGTCGCCGAGACCCTGGGTGAAGTCCGTGGGGACGGCCGTGTGGCGCTGGTCGTACTGGAGGACCGCCCCGCCCCCGGTCGTGATCCGGACCTTCGAGGTCGTCAGCGGGTGGTGGCGGCCGTGGCGCGCGTCGTCGGCCCGGTGCCACATGAGCTTCACCGGCTGCCCGATCGAGCGCGAGATGACCGCGGCCTCGAAGGCCCCGTCGCAGAACAGCCGGCGTCCGAAGGAGCCGCCTCCGTCCATGACGTTGACCTTCACGGACTCGACGTTGAGCTTCAGGAGCTCGGCGATCTTGCCCTGCGCCCACTGCGGCGACTTCAGCGGCGCCCAGATCTCCGCGCGGTCCTTCCGGACGTCGGCGACGGCGCAGTTCGTCTCCAGCGCGGAGCCGGAGCGGAAGTTGAAGGTGAAGGTCTCCTCGATGACCTTGCCGAGCGCCGGGGTCATCGGCAGCTCGGCCTTCGCGAGGTCCTGCTTGATCGACTGCTCGGTGCGCCCGGCGATCGGGCCCTTCGTCCAGCTGACCTTGAGCGCCCGGATCGCCTCGATGCACTGCCCGAAGGTCCGCGCGACGACGGCGACGCCGCCCTGGACGTCGTCGGAGTGCGGCACGAGGAGCACGTGCGTGACCCCGGGCATCTTCAGGACGGCGGCCTTGTTCTGGATCGCCGTGGCCGCCGCGTTGAGCGTCGGCGGGCGACAGATCATCGTCGGGCTGGCGTCCTTCGGCTGGAGATCCATCGTGAACGTCTTGCGGCCCATCACGATGTCGAGCGCGTCGACGCGCTTCTGCTCGGTGCCGATGAGCTTCTGGGCCGACGCCTTCTTCAGCTTCGGCTCGAACTCGATCATCCGCTTGACCGCGGCCTTCTCGGTCAGGGCGCCGAAGTCGATGCTGCCGCCGTGGCTCGCCGTGAAGACGCCGTCCTTCAGCGTCAGGTCGCGGCCGGGGACGCCGAGCTCGCGGGCGGCGGTCCGCTGCAGCTGGGTCCGGGCGACGGCGGCCGCGCGGCGGACGGGCTCGTAGAGCGTGAACACGCTGCTGGACCCGGCCGTCAGCTGATTGAACAGGAGCTTCGGCTCCGCCGGCATCAAGGTCACCTTGACCTTGCTCATCGGCAGGTCCATCTCGTCCGCGATGATCATCGTGAACGTCGTGGTGATGCCCTGACCGTTCTCGGAGCGGGGCAGTTGGAAGTGCGCGTTGCCCTGCTTGTCGATCGTGATCGCCAGGAGCCCGTAGGTCGGCGCGGCGACGACGTTGAGGACATCGGAGAGGTCGAAGAACTCCGGGATCGTCGGTCCCGGGAGGCCCTCGGCGGCCGCCGGCTCCGGGTCCATGAAGCGGGCGGCGGCGACGAGCGTCGGCGCGGCGAGGAGGTAGCCGACCATCCGCCGCCGGGAGATCCGCCTCTCGGTGGCATCGGGCAGCGACGACCCTTCGGGCGCGTCAGCGGCGTCCGGGCGGCGTGCCGCGGGACCCCCGTTCGTGGAACGGTCGGGGTCGGGCATGTTCGTGCTCCTTCGTGAGGGACCGGGGGAGTCCGGGTCGTGCTGCCGGTTGACCGTGCAACGACCGCGTTCCTGCGAGCTTCCTCGCGTCTGGGGACCCGATTCGGCAGTCCCGCCTTTTGGTGGTGTCGTGCCGGGGCACTGCTTGGGCACCGTGCAGCTCCGCGGTCCCGGGAGGGCGGCACGCGGTCGGCCGCGAACGCGACCTGCGGTAGCGACGGCCCGTTCGGGTACCGGAGAAGCGTGAACACGGGCACACACGGCCTGGTCCGGGAGAACGCGCCCGGCGAGCCGGCGACCACGGCGGACCGGTCGCCTTCCGACCCGTCCGCCGACGACCCGACCGGATCCGCGTCACCTGCTCCGACGTCCCGGGGCGGGGCGCGCGTCCGCGGGTTGCACGGTCTGGTCATCGACGACCAGGGCGTCGCCCGGCGAGGGATGCTGTCGCTCGCGTGCGAGGCCTTCGCGGACGCGGCGTCGTGGATCGGGGCGGAGTCCGGTGCCGCGGGCCTCGAGCTCGCCCGGCGGCAGCAGCCCGACGTCGTCCTGATGGACATGCACCCGCCGGACGTCCCCAGCGGGCCCGCCCTGCTCGGGCAGCTGCGGACGGTCGTGCCGGCGGCGCAGATCGTCGTGATGTCCGGTGGGACCCCCGGCGACGCGGTCAAGCAGTGCCTCGAGTCGGGCGCGGACGGCGCGCTCTGGAAGGGCTCTCCCGAGCAGGAGATCACCCTCCTCCTCCGGCAGGTCGCCGCCGGGGACCGGATCATCGACACCCGGGTCGCCGCGGCGCTGGCGGCGCGGGAGGAGGGCCGTCGCCGGGCCGCCGTGGCCCTGACCGACCGCGAACGCGCGGTGCTGGGGCTCCTCGCGGAGGGGTGCTCGAACCGCGAGATCGGGCGCCGGCTGCTCCTCTCGCCGGCCACGATCAAGGACCACGTCCGTCACCTGCTCCAGAAGCTCGACGCCTCGTCCCGGCTGCAGGCCCTGGTGAAGGCGTTCAACGCCGGCCTCCTCGACGACGGCAGCCGGTGGGTCCCGTAGTGGGTCGGACCAGGTCGGGGGCGGGCGACGCTCGATCGACGGGTCCGGACGGCGCACCGCCGCGAGCACGGCGGTTCGCGGTCGTCCTCGCCGCGGGGGAGGGCCGGCGCTTCGGCGCCGCCAAGCAGCTCGCGCAGCTCGACGGTCGGCCGCTCCTCCGTCACGCGATCGACGCGGTCGCCCCGCGCTCCGACGTCGACGGCACGGTCGTCGTCCTCGGGGCGCACGCCCCGGCGATCGTCGACGCGGTGGACCTCGACGACGTGTCGGTCGTGCATTGCGAGGCGTGGCGGTCCGGCCCGTCGGCGAGCCTCGCGACCGGCCTGGACGCTGCGCTCCGCCTCGGTGCGACCGAGGTCCTGATCACGCTCGGGGACCAGCCCCTCCTGCGCGCCGCGACGGTCGACCGCGTGCTCTCGCGACCCGGCGCCGTGGTCCGCGCCGTCCACGACGACCGGCCGGGACACCCCGTGCTGCTGCGCGGCGCCGCGATCGGGCGCGTCGCCGCGCTCGGCGACGACGACCGGCGGGCGTTCCTGGCCCGCTCGGCGGTGCGGGTCCCGGTCGGCGACGTCGACGCCGGGACCGACGTCGACCGACCGGGCGACCTCGCGGCGCTCGAGCGGACGTCCGCGGAGGGGCCCCGGGGAGGCGAGCGCGCGCCCCGACCGTGACGCACGCGCGAGTGCCGGCGGATTCGGCCCCCGCCGAGGATCGGGCGCCGGCCGGCACCGGGGTGATTCGTGCTCCGGGGTCTGGCGGGCCCGCGAGGTGGTCGGTACGGTCGCGTGGTGCGCGCGGGGGCAGCCATCGCGGATCGTGGTTTCGGGGCTCGGGCGCGCCGGGCGCGACGGCTCGCCCGTGACATCCACCGCGGGCACGTCGACCGTTCCGGCGAGCCGGTGATCGACCACGTCGTCCGCGTCGCGCTCGAGGTCCCCGCCGACGCCCGCGTCGTCGCGCTGGTGCACGAGGTGTGCGCGTTCTCGGCGGACCCGCCGTCCGAGGTCGCGTACCTCCTCGATCTCGATCGCCACGAACGCGAGGCGCTCGAGCTGCTGACGCCGGCGCCCCGGGAGTCGCTGACCGCGCACGCCCGCCGGATCGCGGGAGCGCCCGCCGGCTCGGGCAGGCGGATGGCGCTCGCCGTCCACGAGGTCGATCTCCGCGATCATCAGGCCCACGACCCGAGGAGCGCGTCCAGGTACGCCGAGGCGCGAGCGGCGCTCAGCGTGGAGGCCCTTGCGACGGCCGTTCCCGCTGCCGCCGAGGCGGCCGAACCACCGTCCGCCCGTCCGGCACCGGACCGGTCGGCGGACCCCGCGGTACCGCAGGTGGAGGAGGGACGGTCCGTGGCGGCGGCGGGCGAGGACCTCGAGCCCGGGGCGAACGAGTACGTTCCCGTACAGCGGGCCGTGGTCCGGCCCGGGATCCGGACGTCGGTGCAGGGGGATGCGGTGCGGTCGATGGTGCGCGGGATCGTCAGGTTCGCGAGGGGTGCCCGCCGGGGGACCTCCGACGACGCCGCGACGACGGGCGCACCATGCGACGAGCACGGATCGGGACTGCCTCGCGACGTCGTGCGCGCGCTCCGGCACGAGACGCTGGCCGTCCGGACGATGCTGGAGGACGTGGCACGCGGCGACGCCCCGCTCCCGACGACGGACCTGCAGACCGCGGCGGGCCGCATCGGCCTGCTGCGACGGGAGATCCAGTCGTGGACCGAGGTGGGTGTCCCGGCCGACACGCACGACGACCTGGAAGAGGCGCGGGCGGCGATCGAGCACTCGCTCCTGCTGGTGTGGCAGATCGCCGACCGTCTCGACCGGATCGGCTGACGCCCGGCGCCGCTACTCGTCCTCGGGCGGCGGGGCGTCGCCCGGAGGGGCGTCGGTCGCGGGAGCCTTCAGCGCCCGGTCGACCGTGTCGAGCGCGTCGACCAGCTCGTCCTTCAGGCGCGCGACGATCGTCAGGTCGTCGTCCTCGACGTCCTGACGATCGTCCCGGGGGCCGGGCGCGCCGATCACGAGCGGGTCGTCCCGCGCACACGGCAGCGCGCCGCGGGGCCTTCGGTGTCGTCCGGCGCGTGCATCCCCACTGGTCTACGTCGCCGACACGTCGATCGCGTATCGGGACCATGGCCGTCCGGTGATCGTGCGTTCCGGATGGACGGATGAGCGAGCCTGCGCGTCCGATCAGACGGGCGTCGCGGACCCCTGCCACTCGTCGAGGCACCGTCGAAGGCGCCTCGTGTGCGCCTTCGGGGTCTCGGCGTAGACGCGGCGCCCGAGGGTGAGCGCGTCGCCGAGCAGCTCGGCGCGGCGGCGGTCGACGAGGTCGAGCAGGCCGTCGACGTCGGCCGCGGGGTCGTCGATCGGTGCGCCGGTGAGCCGGTCGCGGAGGACCGCGAGGTCGTGGTCGTCGCCGAGCAGCTCGGAGAGGTGGTGGGCCTCCTCGGCCTGCGGCTGCAGGACAGCGGGCCAGGCGTTCTGGAGCAGCAGGCCGTGATACCAGAGGTCCTTCACGCGCTTGCGCCACTCGTGCAGCTCGTCGGCGGTGGGCCGGTCCCCGTCACCGGGGAGCTGCGCGTGGCCCGCCGCGTAGGCGCGTCCCTCGCCCTGGAGGACGCTCGTCACGGTCGTCGCGTCGAGGGGCCAGGACGGGATCCGCTCCAGCACGCCGCGGACGCCCGCGATCGCGTCGTCGACGGGCACCGCGCGGTCCGCGGACGCGCTTCCGGCGAGCGCGTCCCTGACGGCCGTGAACGCCGCGGCCGGCAGCCGGCCGGCGTAGCGGTCGGCGAGGGCCTCGACGGTCTGCACCAGGACGTCGGCGTCGCGGGCCGCCGACAGGGTCGCCGCGGCCGACCGGAGCGCGGCGTTCTCGCGGCGCGCGACCTCCCGGCCGATCGCGGGGCGCGAGAGCCGCAGGAGCGCCCGCGTCTTCTTCAGCCGCTTGCGCGCGTCGTGGACCGCCTTGCCCGGCTCCTCCGCGATCCGGCGCTCGAGCGCGTCGAGCGCCCCGGTGAGCTGGTCCGACGCGCTGCGCCGCAGGCCGTCCGCGAGCGTCTCGTGCGCCGCGACCTGGAATCCGGGGGCGGCGTCGCGCCGCGGCGCGGGCGCGCTCGCGGACCGCGCCTCGTCCCCGGCCGCCGCTCGGGCAGACCGGGGTTCGGCCGGCGGCCGCCCGGCACCGGCGAGCGCCGCATTGCGGTAGCGCCGGTCGGCGGTCACCTCGACGCGCAGGAACGGGGGAGGGACGAACGCGGCCGAGGCGTCCTCGCCGTCGAACTCGACCTCGGCCAGGACGAGGCCCGCGAGCGGTCCGCCGAAGCGGTCGACGGTGCAGAGCGGCGCGTCGGGCGCGCCGCCGAGCCGGTACTCCGTCCGCAGCTTCTCGATCCGGCGGCCGTCGGTGACGACCCAGAGCTCGTCGAACTCCTCCGCGGTGATCCCGACCTCGACCTCGGTCCGGACGACGGCGTCCTCGCCGGCGCCGGGTCGCGCGGCCTTCGTCGTCAGCTGCCGGACCACGGGCGCCTCCGCCGTGCCGGTCGGCGGGGCGGGCCCCTCGGACGACTCCGCGCCGGGGGTGGGGCCCGCGGCCGGACGCGTGAGCCGCACCCGGACCTCGGGGTCCGCGCCCGGCGGCGTGACGTAGCCCTGCCGGATCTCCCACGACCGCGTCTCCGTGACGGCCGGACCCCACGTGGCGGGGTCGTCGTCGACCAGGAACTTGCGCTCGATCTCGATCCCCACCGGTCGAGCCTGCCACACCGACGACCCCCGGATCATCCGGTCTCCACGTCGCGCGCCTCTGGCACCAGGGCGCCATGTCGACCGACCACGAGAAGCCGCTCGTCCGACGAGCTACGGGATCGGTGCGCGGTCGTCCGGTCCGCCCGCGTCCCGCCCGTGCTCGTCCAGGACCTCGATCCAGTCGTCCAGCTGGTGGAGCAGCGACGCGAGGCGCTGGTGCAGCTGCTGCGTGGCGCGGTGCAGGCGCTCCGCGTCGGCGGGCCGCGGCGCAGGGCGTTCGGGGTCCGGTACGGGACCGGGGAGCGACGACGGGCAAGGCAACGGTCAAACCTCAGGATGGGGCTCGGGGCGGCGCGCGAGCAGGGGAGGCCTCGGTGATCCCGGGGGAGGAGGGTCCCCGGGGCCGCCGGACGAGGGCGAGGGATCCGGCCACCGGAGCACGGAGACCGACGATCACCTCCTAGAACGCAGCCGCGGCCCGTGCGGTTGCCATGGCGTGCACCGCGCGCCGAGCTGCCCCGGCCGGAACCGGGGCGCGGTCCCGTGCGCGGTGCTCCGCCTTCGGGTCGGCCGACGTCGCCGGTCCGTCTGCGCCTAGAGCGGGCCGTCGACCGCGCGGCGGAACGACACGCGGTTCGCGCGGGCGAGGTCGCGGATCGCCCGGTGCGCGATCGGGTGGTAGCGCAGCACCGGCGGCAGGACGCCGTTGAGCCCGCGGATGCCGGTCCGCAGGACCGCCAGGAGCTGCTCGTCGCGGTCGCGCCAGCGCACGCCGAGCGTCTCCCGCGCGCTGGGCGGCAGCGCGCCGATGCCGACCCAGAGCCATGCGCCGAGGAGCGGACGCTGCACGAGCCGCCAGACGCCGTCGGGAAGCCCCGGCACCGGGCACGGGACCCCGTTGCGCGCCGCGTCGAGGATGCCCTGGGACGTCGCGTTGCGCTCGAGGACCTCGGCGCACATGTGCTCGAACCACGCTTCGAGAGCGGCGCGGTCGGCCGGGACGGCGGAGTCGTCGGCGCCGTACCGGCGGTACCAGAGCAGCGCCTCCGCCCAGAGCTGGTCGAGCTCCTCGTCGGTGAGCGGGACCCCGAGCCGCTCGGTGCCGGCGACGATGCCGTGGACGAACGTGACGTGCGCCCAGAAGAAGGTCTCGCCGTCCAGGGCGTCGTAGTCGCGACCTTGATCATCCGTGCCCCGGATCGTGCGGTGGAAGCCCCGCACGAGCTCGCCGGCGTCGGTCGGGCCGGGTGCTGCGTGGGGATCGGCGTAGACCACCCGCATGATGTGGGGGACCGAGCGCATGATCCGGTCGAGCGGGTCGTCGAAGAAGTTCGAGTGCTGGACGAGCGAGGCCCCGATCGCGGGGTGCATCGTCTGCAGCAGCCCGACGGAGCCCGCGGTCAGCGCCATGTAGGACTCCCCGAACAGGCGCCACGTCAGGGAGCCGGGCCCGAGACCGAGCGGCGGGCCGTCCCCCGGCGGGACCGACGGCTCCGAGCTCGGCTCCGGCGATCGGGGGCCGCCGATGCGCGGGAGCCGGACGGGGAGCGGGATCCGCATGGCGACGCTACGTGCGGCGGCGCCCGGCGGACGTCGGCCGTCGCCGCACCCGCGCCCCGGCATCGCGGGCGCCGACCGGAGCCGGCCGGGGAACGCTCGGACACTCGGGCTGGCCCGCCCGGCCCGCCCGGGCAGGACACCCCCTGATCGGGTGGTCGGTCGGGCGCTTTGGCGCATCGACGGTCGCCCTCCCGTGCTTCGAGGGGGCAGGATCGCGACGGCGGCCGCCGGGCCATGCATCGACCACACGGGACATTCTCCGTCGTGGGCGGCCGTCACGGTGGCGCCGTCGTGCGTGCCTTACGCGGTACGGCACGGTGCCGGCGACCGTCGGTCGTCCCGTGCGCCCGTCGCGGACGCCTGCGCCGGACCACCCCCGACCTCCACCCTCGTGCTGCACCTCACCATCTTCACCGCGCCAGGCGACGAGCGATGCCGCCGGGCCCTTCGCACCCTCGGCAGGCACGGCGTGCCCTACGCCGAGGTGGCGGCCGACCGCGACCCGGACTTCCACCGACGACTGCGGAGGCTCACGGACGACCAGGCGCTGCCCCAGGTCGTCGTCGACGGGACGCACGTCGGCGGCCTGGAGGCGCTGTGGCGCCTGGACCGGCTGGGCATCCTGCGCGCGCTCGCCGACGGACGCGCGGACCCGGTGGTCCGCGTCCGTCGGACCGGGCACCTCGTCGGCGGCCGGACGTGGACGGCCGAGCGGTACGGCCTCGACGGTCGACGCATCGGCCGGGTCTTCGGCGCCACCGAGGCGGACGCCCGGGCCGCGCTGAACGCCGCGCCCCCGGCTCGCCGTCCCGCGATGCCGCCGCGCCCCACGACGCGACCCTGACCTTCACCCGTCCCGACACGCCCCCTCCGACCGAAGGACCAGAGATGGACGACCACGCCCCGAAGCACCGCACGAGCCGCAGGCTCCTGGCCATCGCCGCCGTCGCGCTCGCCGGCGTCGGCTCGACGGCGCCCGCACACGCTTCGACCACTTGGGGGATCGCCGACCAGAAGCCCGCGACGTTCACCGACCCGGCGTTCCTGAAGCTCCGTGTCGCCGGCATGAGGACGGCGCGCTACACGGTCCGGTACGACGCCCTCCGGTACCGCAGCAGCTCCCGTCTCGGGTACCACGCGCAGAACCTCGACGCGTGGCTCACGGCCGCGCGGGCGGCGGGCGTCCGCCCGCTGGTGACCTTCTGGGTGACCGCCTCGGGCTCGCGGTCGCTGAAGCGCCGGATCTCCACGACCCGTTTCCGGACCGAGTTCCGGCACTTCCGCAGGGCCTACCCGTGGGTCCGGGACTTCTCGCTCTTCAACGAGCCGAACCTCACCGGTCCGTACAAGCGGGATCCCGCGGCGCTCGGCCGGCTCTATCGGACGATCAGCAGGGACCTGCGCGGCTGCCGCAGCTGCCGGTTGCTCGCCGGCGACCTCCACCTGACCTCCGGTCGCTCGGCCGCGTCGTACGCCCTGAAGGTCCGTCGCGCGGCCAGGATGCCGGTCCGGATCTGGGGCCTCAACAACTACAACGACGTCAACGACCGCCGCTCCACGCAGACGTCGAGGTTCCTCCGCTCCTCCGCGGTGAAGCACGCGAAGGTGTGGATCACCGAATCCGGTGGCGTGTACAGCCGGAAGGCATCGTCGGAGCGGAAGAACCCGTTCCTCGCGCAGCGCCGGAAGGCGACGGGGGACGCCGCGCGGGAGCGGTACCAGTACGACGCCACGCGCTACCTCAGGACGATCGCCAGGCGCTGCCGGCGGCAGATCCAGCGCGGCTACGTCTACCAGCTTCGGTCCGAGCCCGACCCGTCCTGGGTGCCCGGCACGCGCAACGCCTCGTGGGACTCCGGGCTGCTGGACCCGCGGGGCGAGGAGCGCCGGTCCTACGGCTACGTGCTGCGGCACCTGCTGTAGCCCCCGCCGGTGGACGCGGAACGGGACCGGCGGTCGCAGACGCCGGTCCCGTTCGTCGGCCGCAGGCCGTCTTCCCGTCCGGTCCCCTTCCGGAGCGGGAGGAGTCCTACGAGGGCTTGATCGTGTTGACCCCCGCGATCGTCGGCGTGCGGGCGGAGACCTCGCCGTACTTGTACGCCGTGCCCGGCTTGCTGCCCGGCTTGCCGAACCCGAACCCGGCCGACTCGAGGACCGTGACCGCGTCACCGATCACGTAGAAGCCCGGGGTCCCGGTGGTGGCCAGGCCCTGGGTCTGCTCGCGCTGGGCGAACTTCGAGTACGCGCGGTCGTTGCCGAGCTGCCCCAGCGACTGCAGCGCGAGCGCGCGGTGCACGGCCTCGACGCCCATGATCTCCGCGGCGTAGCGCGCGAGGCGGGAGCCCTGGAGGGTGCCCATCCGCGCGAACACCGTGGTGCCGAGCAGGTAGGCGTTGATGAACACCTGGTCGCCGACGGCGAGGGTGCGCAGCAGGTTCTCCGGCGAGGCGAAGACCTCGTCGGGCACGTAGATGGTGTCGGTGACGGCCTTGCCGCCCACGGCCGGGGAGGTCAGGACCTCGTAGTGGTTCTTCTCCTGCTGCGCGGCGGCCTGCACGTTGCGGAGGGTGACCGGGTCGAGCTGGCCCTTGAGCTTCTCCGCGCCGACCGTGTTGACGATCGTCGCGAGGACCTCGGCCGTCGCGGCGACCGCGGCGATGTTCTCGACCTTGTTCGCATCGGCGGTGTTGACCTTCGCCTCGGCGGTGCCGGTCGCGAGCCCCATGAGGCCGAGCGAGCCGAGCGCGACCGCGGTGCCCTTGACCAGGTTGCGGCGGGTCGCCGCGGGCTGGTCGGCGTTCTGCCGGTCGATGGTCTCGTAGAGGTGGTTGGTGACGTCCGTCATGCGGACTCCTTCGTCGTGATGGGAGCTCCCGAGTGCGAGATGCGGGTCCGGGTCACGGACCTGGTCGACCGCCGCGGGCGGCGACCTCGGACGACGCGCACGACCGGATCGCGAGGGGGCGTCGACGGAGAGCTCGGTGGCAGGAGCGGGGCATGGTGCGGAGGGCGCGCCGGGGCGGGGTCCCCCCCGTCGACATCCTGACTCTTACAACGTAAGAGTCGATCCGTCGGATGCATCCATCCCGCCCGGTCGTGCGGCGTCTCATCGCGCGTCTGGCGCTGCGGCGCTCGAGATCGACCCGCCGGACGGGTGGTTATCGACGGCGGGCATGCTCCGCCGGGGTCGTCGTCGGCGGCCCCGGGAGGGCCGCCGTCGTCGGCGTGGGTCGGCGGCGCCGCGCGGTGGCGTGCTCGGGCCACGTCACAGGTCCGTCACCTGTGCCGAGGCTCACGATCTTACGTTGTAAGGTTCGTCCGGTGACCGTCCCACCCGGCCGTGCCGAGACTCCGAGAACGCTCCGTCGGACCGTCCTGGGGGAGTGGGAGGCCCACCGCGGGCTCGTCGTGCTCGCGATCCTGATCGGCCTCGGGGGCGGCCTCGGCGCGATCGCGTTCCGGGAGCTGATCGTCGGCATCACCCACCTGGCGACCGGGCACGACGACTACGCCGGGCTCGGACGGGTCGCCCACCCGCAGCTCCCCTGGCTCGGTCCGTGGTTCCTGCTGGTCGTGCCGGTGCTCGGCGGGCTGGTGTACGGGCCGCTCCTGGCGTTCTTCGCCCCCGAGGCGCGGGGCCACGGCGTCCCCGAGGTCATGCTCGCCGTCGCGCGTGACGGCGGACGGATCCGGCCGCGGGTCGCGATCGTCAAGGCCCTGGCCTCCGCCGCCTGCATCGGGACGGGCGGCTCGGTCGGGCGCGAAGGGCCGATCGTGCAGATCGGCTCGGCGCTGGGCTCGACCCTCGGGCAGCTCTCGCGACGCTCGGGCGACGAGCTGCGGCTCCTCGTCGGTTGCGGCGCCGCGGCGGGGATCTCGGCCACCTTCGACACGCCGATCGCCGGCGTGTTCTTCGCGATGGAGGTCATCCTCCGGCGCGTGGACGCGGCGTCGTTCGCGCTTCCCGTCCTCTCCTCGGTCGTCGCCGCCGCGGTCGGTCGCGCCGTCTTCGGCGACGAGCCGTTCCTCGCGCTCCCGCACGTGACGCTCTCGTCCGCCGCGGACTACCCGCTGTTCGTGGGCCTCGGGGTCGTGGCGGCGATCGTCGGCACCGGGTTCGTGCGCACGCTCTACGGAGTCGAGGACCTCGCCGACCGCCTCTGGCGCGGACCGGCCTGGGCCCGCCCGGTGGCCGGCGGGGTGCTGCTCGGCGCGATGCTGCTCGCCCTCCCGGAGCTCTACGGCGTCGGCTACCCCGTGCTCACGAGCGTCGTGGAGGGACACCACGCGCTCGGGCTCGTCCTGCTGCTCCTCGTCGCCAAGGCGGTCGCGACGAGCACGACGATCGCCATCGGCGGGTCCGGGGGTGTGTTCGCCCCGTCGCTCTTCCTCGGCGCGATGCTCGGGTCCGCGTTCGGACGGGTCGGGCACCTCGTCCTCGGGGGCGCGATGGCCGCGTCGAGCGCCTACGGCGTGATCGGGATGGGCGCGGTGTTCGCCGCCTGCTCGAGGGCCCCGATGACCGCGGTGCTGATCCTCTTCGAGCTCACGGGCGACTCCGGCGTGATCCTCCCCGCGATGCTGGCGATCGTCGTCGCCGTGGCGACCGCCCGGGCGCTGGGCCACGACGACATCTACACGCTGAAGCTCCGCCGACGGGGCATCGACATCGACGCGCCACGACCACCCGCCGAGGACGACGCGTCGACGGCGACCGACGGCGCCGGGATCCGTCGACCCACCCCCGGATACGGCGTTCCCTAGTGTCTCCCGCATGCCCGTCGCAGAGGACCGGTCGCGCCGCGACGGACCACTCAGTCGCACGGCCGTGCTCGATGCGGCGATCGCCCTGGTGGAGCGCGACGGCGCGAACGCGCTGACGATGCGCCGCCTGGGGGCCGAGCTCGGCGTCGAGGCCATGTCGCTGTACCACCACGTGCCCAACCGCGACGCGGTCCTCTCGGGCATGGCGGAGCGGCTGATGTCGCAGCTGCAGCCGCCGCCGAAGGGGGCGGGGTGGCAGGACGCGGGCGAGTGGTTCGCGAGGCAGCTGCGGATCGTCGCGACCAGCTCACCCCAGACGTTCGCCCTGACCGCGATGCGACCGCTCCTGGAGACGCGTGCCCTCGAGCCCGTCGAGGCGCTGCTGGCCGCGCTGGTCCGGGCCGGGGCGTCTCCGGCCGACGCGCTGATGGCCTACCGGGCCCTCGCGAGCTACGCGCGCGGCTACGCGCTCGCCGAGGTGGCCGGGTTCACGGTCGACGCGACGTCCGCCGACGGCGAGGGCGCGCTCGGGGCGCTCGACACGGACGCCTTCCCGATCCTCGCGGGTCGCCGGGACGAGCTCCGCGACGTCCGCGCCGACCGGGCCTTCGACGTCGGGCTGGAGGCGCTGATCGCGGGGCTCTCCGCGACGCTCGTCCGCTGACGCACGCGGGCCTCGCGCCATGCGCCTGACCGGGGTCGCGAGCCAGCCCGTGCCTTACCGCGTAATGGGCGCGATCGGGTCGTGGTCGCGTCGGGCTCGGTCGGGCGGGAGACGGCAGGACGACGCGACCGGGGTCCCCCATGGTCCCCGGCCGCGCCGTGATCGTCCGCCCTGTGTCAGTCGCAGATTCGGGAGTGATGGGGGGACGGATCTCGGAGTGCTGATGGTGGTCGTAACCGGGCCGTCCGGTGAGAGTTGCGGTGCGCGATGTGGCGTGCTCGCCATCGTTCGGCGCGCACGGCGGTATGCCGTTTCTGGCGCTACCCCCGCTGATCGGGGGGTATCTGCGGCGTGTTGGCGCATCGGCGGTCATTGGGACGCCTTGTGACAGGTGTCCAACGACGGCCACGACCCGGACCCCGGGCGGCCGCGGATCCACGACAAGGGAGCACCCCCATGCATCTCGACCACGACACGAACCAGACCACCGACACCGAGCGCACCGGGCTCCGTCGCCTGCTGCCCCGCCGCGGCTCCGGCCGGACGCGGGCGGTGCTGCTCGGCACGGGCGTCCTGGCCTTCGGGGTCGCACCGCTGACCTACGCCGCAACCGGCGGCACGCTGACCCTCGGCGAGCGCAACGGCGCGAGCTCGGAGACCGAGATCATCTCCAACGAGGGCGCGGGGACCGGCGCCAAGGGCGGGTACTCGACCCGCCAGTCGAACCTCTCGTCCACCGGTGGCGGAGCGATCTACGGCTGCCGCTCGACGGCGCGGACGACCGCGAAGGACGAGAAGAACCCGTGCCTCCGGGCGAACAACCTGTCCAACGGTCTGGCGTTCGAGTTCCGCTCGACCCGCGGCAGCGTCGCCGGAGACATCAGCGTCGGCAACGGCGGCGACGGGGCCAAGCCGTTCACGACCAACGCCACCGGCGTGGCGACCGGCCTGAACGCCGACCGCGTCGACGGGTTGAACGCCGAGGACATCGCCAAGGCCGCGACCGCGATCGCCGACAAGGCCGCCACCGACAAGGCCGCGGCGGCGAAGTCGCGCTGGGCCCTGGTCAACGAGAAGGGCGAGATCGAGGAGCAGTCCGGGGGCTTCAAGGTCATCGACTGCTACACGACCAACGACAACTGCTATCTGGACGCCGGTGCCACGGTCGCCGGCCACGGCGTGAGCGCGACCATCGCGCTGCAGAACCAGGTCGACGTCGACGGCACCGCCGGCGCCGATGCGAACTTCTCGGGCGAGGTCTCCGCCGCGCGCTGCCAGGTCGCCAACGTCGTCGCCTGTGCCCCCGACGGCGCGAAGACCGAGAACGCGTTCGTCGTCAGCCCGCGCAACAGCGACGGCACGCCCACGAAGGCCGGCGCCCGCAAGCGCTTCTACGTCGAGATCACCGGCTGATCGAGCCGTGACGGACCGGCGTACCCGCCGGCGCCGATCCGGCACCGGCGCCTCGGGCACCACCGTCCGCATGGTCCTCGGTGGGCTCGCCCTGGCGATCGTCGCACCCCTCGCCGCGACGATCGTCCGCCGCTGGTCGCCGCGAACGCGCGAGCGAGCGGCCGCACCGGGGAGGGCGGCGTGTCGCACGGCACCTCCGGCGACCACCACGCGGCACAGGGGGGAGACCGCCCGGACGGTCTCGCGGAGGCCGAGCGACCCGTCGTGCCAGGCCCACGCACCGCTGGACGGCGCGGCCTGGGTCGACCCGCGCCGAGGTGTCGGCCGGGTCGAACGGCCTCGGCGCGGGCCGAGCCGGTCGCGTCGCGGACGAGATGAACGCCGCGGAGGCGCGGGCCGTCCGCCCGCAGGCCTCCGAGCGGCCTCGAACCGCCGACCCGTCCGCGACGGCGGTCTCCGAGGGTCACGAGCCGTCGCGCCCGGTTCCGCGAGAACACGGTCGACGCTCGTGCCGGGTCAGCGGATGGCGCGGGCGGTGAACGTGCTCGTGAAGGTGACGGTCCTCCGGCCCTTCTGGCGGATCGTGACGCGGATCCGGTGGCGGCCGCTGCGGGCGTCCTCCTTCGGGATCACCTCGACGCGCGGGCGGCCGGTGCGGCCGAACGTCCGGCTGCCGGAGGCGATCGTCCTGCCCCCACGGGTGATCCGCACGCTGACCGTGCGCCGGCCGCTGCCGGCGGGGGTCTCGCCGGTGATCTCGACGACGCACCGCGCGCGGCTCCGCTTGTACTGCCGCTCGCAGCGGTAGAACACCCCGAGCCCGCGCGACCCCTTGGGGCCACGGAGGCCGACGGGCCCGGTCGGCCCGGGCAGGCCCGGGGTGCCCTGGGGGCCGACGTCGCCCTTGCCGCCGGTCGCACCCGTCGGGCCGGTCGCACCCGGGGTGCCGTCGGCGCCCGGGGCTCCCATGGCGCCCGTGGGGCCGGTCCCGCCGGCGGGACCGGTCGTTCCGATCGGACCCTGCGGACCCTGAGCGCCCTGCGGACCGGGCCCGCCGGCCGGGCCGGTCGCCCCGGGTGCGCCGTCGTTCCCGGCCGGGCCGGGCGCGCCCGGGGGGCCGGCGGGGAGCTCCGCGGCGGTGCCCGTCAGCGGGACCGCGGCGTTCGAGAACGCGTCGTCCGAGACGACCGCGAGCTGGGCGGCGCGCGCAGCGGTGGCGACCGGTGCCCCGGGCGCGAAGCGCACGACGACCTCGCAGGTGCCGCCCGCCGGCAGGGACTGGCCGGTGCAGGTGTCGCCGCCGATCAGGAAGTCGTCGCGGTCGGCGCCGGTCGTCCGCACGGCGCGCACGGCCGAGGGCACGACGCCGCTGTTGGTGACCGTCACCGGCTGCCCGGCGCTGACGGTGCCGACGGGCTGGGCCCCGAACGCCGCGGGGGCCGCGAACGTCAGCGGGCGCGGCGTGGCGTTCCGCAGCACCCCGACCGCGTTGTTGTCCGTGTTGGTCATGGCGACGTCCGGTCGTCCGTCCCCGTCCAGATCACCGATCGCCAGGGCGAGGGGGAGCGCGCCGCCCGTGTCCGTCGACTGGGCCGTGTACCCGTTGCCGGTGGCGTTCTTCGTCTGGACCGTCACCGCGTTCGCGTTCGCGTCGGACGTCGCGATGTCGGGGCGGCCGTCGCCGTTGAGGTCCCCGATCGCGACGCTGCGCGGGTAGGCGGCGGTGCGCGCGGCGACGGCGGACGAGAAGCCGCCGCCGGCACGGTTCGTCAGCACCGTCACCGTGTCGGAGTAGCTGTCGGAGGTGGCGACGTCCGGTCGTCCGTCGCCGTTGAGGTCGCCGATGGCGACGGAGCTCGGGATGGAGCCGGTGGTGCCGAGGGTGGCGGGCGCGTAGCCGGCACCGGTCGCGTTCTTGATCAGGCCCGTGACCGTGTCGGAGCCCCCGTCGGCGGTGACGATGTCGGGTCGTCCGTCGCCGTTGAGGTCGCCGATCGCCAGTGCCTGCGGGGCGCCGCCCGTGGCCCCGGCGGTGGAGGACGTGAATCTGTCGCCGACGGCGTCCTTCGTCAGCACCGTCACCGAGCCGGTGCCCGTGGTCGCATTCGCGGTCGCGAGGTCGGGGCGGCCGTCGCCGTTGAGGTCGCCGATCGCCACGGCGGTCGGGACCGGGCCGGTCGGCCCTGCGACGGCGGCCGTGTACCCGACGGCGTCCTTGAAGAGGACCGTCACCGTCTCGTCGTCCTGGTTCGCCGTGGCGATGTCGGGCCGGCCGTCGCCGTTGAGGTCGCCGACGGCCACGGACACCGGCTCGTCGCCGGCGGGGAAGGCGGCGCGGGTGAAGGTGCCGTCGCCGGCGTCCTGCGTCAGCACCGTCACGGTGTCCTTGTTGGCGTCGGCCGTGGCGATGTCGAGCCGCCCGTCGCCACTGAGGTCCGCGAGCGCGATCGAGACGGGACGACCACCCGTCGAGCCCGCGACCTGCGCGGGAGCGAAGGTCGGGGGTGCGGCCGCGGCGACGGCCGGGAGCACGGCCAGCGCGGCGACGGTGAGCAGAGCGGTGCGGGCGGACCGGGAGGCGGGCATCAGCGGGATCCTTCGGCGACGAAGAGGCGGGTCAAGGTGGTCGCGCGGCGCCCGGGGATCCCGGTCGTGACGCGGAGGCGGTAGCGGGCGCCGGGGCGGAGCCGGGCGCCCGCGGTCGACGTGAGCGCGATGCGGTGCGGTCGCCCGGAGCGGACGGTGCGGACGCCGGTCGCCACGGTGCGGCCGTTCCGGGTGATCCGGACCGCGACCCTGCGGGCGGCCAGGCCGGCCGAGTCGCTGTAGGTCAGGTAGCACGCCCGGACGAAGCCCCCGCCGCGTCGCGCCTTGCGGCAGCGGTAGACGGCGATCGGTCCGTCCTTGCCGCGCGGACCGGTCAGCCCGATCGGTCCCGCCGGGCCGGGGACGCCCTGCGGTCCCTGGTCGCCGGTCGGGCCGGTCGCTCCGCCGGGTCCGGCCGCCCCGGTGGTCCCGGGCGTACCGGTGGTGCCGCCCGGGCCCGATGCGCCCGGTCCCCCGGGAGGACCGGTCAGGCCATCCGGTCCGACGGTCCCGAGGACGCCGGTGGGTCCCTGGCCGCCGACGGGTCCGGCGCCGCCGGTCGGCCCTCCGCCGCCGTCGGGACCCGGCGGTCCCGCGGTCCCCGGGGCGCCCTGCGGTGCACCGCCGGCGGTCCCGCTCAGCGCCACGGTCGTGCCGAAGAGCCCCCCGCCGGTCAGGACGCGCAGCGTGCCCGTCCGGGTCGGCCGCGAGGTGTCGAGGGCGGGCAGGAAGCGCACCCCGACGGTGCAGGTCCCGCCGGCGGGGACGGTCTCGTTGGTGCAGTCGTCGCCGGAGAGCGCGAAGTCCGCGCCGTCGACCCCGCTGATCTGCAGTCGTTCGACACGTGCGGGCGTCTCGGCGGTGTTCCGGATCGTCACGCGCTGCGCGCCGCTGACCGTGCCGCCGGCCTGCACCCCGAACGCGGCCGGGGTCGTGACCGTGACCGTCGGTGCGCTCGTGTTGGTCAACACGCTGACCGTGTCGGAGCCCCCGTCGGCGGTGGCGAGGTCGGGGCGTCCGTCGCCGTCGAGATCCGCGATCACCACCGAGTCCGGGCTGCTGCCGGTGGAGCCGGCGGTGGTGGTCGTGTACCCGGGGCCGGTGGCGTCCTTGGTCAGCACCGACACCGTGTCGGCGTCGAGGTTGGCGGTGGCGAGGTCGGGGCGTCCGTCGCCGTTGAGGTCCCCGATCGCCACCGAGTAGGGGAAGCTGCCTGCGCCGGTGGAGCCGGCGTTGGTGGTCGTGTACCCGGGGCCGGTCGCGTCCTTGGTCAGCACCGACACCGTGTCGGTGCCCGAGTCGGCGGTGGCGAGGTCGGGGCGTCCGTCGCCGTTGAGGTCCCCGATCGCCACCGAGTACGGGCTGCTGCCGGTGGAGCCGGCGGTGGTGGTCGTGTACCCGGGGCCGGTGGCGTCCTTGGTCAGCACCGACACCGTGTCGGAGAAGCGGTCGGCGGTGGCGAGGTCTGGGCGTCCGTCACCGTTCAGATCCGCGATCGCCACCGTGAACGGGCGACTGCCGGGGATGCCGGTGGTGGTGGTCGTGTACCCGGGGCCGGTGGCGTCCTTGGTCAGCACCGACACCGTGCTGTCGGACTGGTTGGCGGTGGCGAGGTCGGGGCGTCCGTCGCCGTTGAGGTCCTCGATCGCCACCGAGACGGGAAACCTGCCGGTGCTCCCTGCGATGGTGGTCGTGTACCCGGGGCCGGCCGCGTCCTTGATGGACACCGACACCGTGTCGGAGAAGTAGTTGGTGCTGGCGAGGTCGGCGCGTCCGTCGCTGTTGAGGTCCCCGATCGCCACCGACTGCGAGACGGCGCCGGTGGTCCCGGTCGCGGTGGTCGTGTACCCGGGCCCGACCGCGTCCTTGGTGAACAGCGACACCGGGCCGGGGCTCGAGGTGAAGTTGGCGGTGGCGAGGTCGGGGCGTCCGTCGCCGTTGAGATCCCCGACCGCCACCGACTGCGGGCTGCTGCCGGTGGTGCCGGCGGTCCGGGTGGGGGCGAACGTCGGCGCGCCGGCGGCCGTCCCGGTCGCTGGGACGAGGGCCAGCCCGAGCGCGGCTGTCGCACACGTCGCGCCCACCCGCCGCAGGGCCTTGCCGGGTGGCGCGGTCCCGAGGCCCGTCGCTGTCCGTCGGGCGGAGCCACGCTGCATCGCTCCGACCCTAGGGTCCCGGACCCCTCAGCCGGGCCCGCGACGGGGTGATCTACCGGGGTGATCTTCGGCGCCGCGTCCGCGTCGCGGTCTCGGCCACGCCCGGGTGGGGCGCGTCACGATCCGGATCACGGAGGACGACGAGCGCCGGCGAGATCCCGGCGATCGTTCCCGGTCGGTGGCGCCGATCGTGTCGTCGGGGCGTCAGTGGGTAGGTCACGGCCATGGCGAACTACACCGGGACCGTCGAGAGCCCGAAGCCCCCTGCGGAGGTCTTCCCGTACATGGCGGACTTCTCCAACACGAAGCACTGGGATCCGAACATCACCGAGACCTCGGTGACCAGCACCGGGGAGCCGGTCCGGGTCGGGGCGACGTTCCACGTCGTCCAAGGCAGCGGCCTGTCGAAGGTGGAGCTCGACTACGAGACGATCGAGCTGACCGACGGCCGGAAGGTCGTCCTGCGGGCGGAGACCAGCAGCCTCGTCTCCATCGACACGATCACCGTGGAGGCCGACGGGACGGGATCCATCGTCACCTACGACGTCGACATCACGCTCAAGGGCGCGCGGAAGCTCGCGGAGCCGGTGATGGCCCTCATGCTCAAGCGCATCGGGAACGAAGCACGCGACGGCCTGCGCGAGCGGCTGCAGTAGTCCGCCGGTCCGGGGCGGGCGGACGACCGACCCGTGCCCGCCGGTCCGGCGCGCCGATGAGGACGGGTCCGATCCGTTCGCCGTATGGGACCGGCGTCCGTGGGTAGGGACCCGCGCACCGCACCCGGACGGGTGCCGACAGAGGAGCAAGCGCATGACCGATCCGAAGCGCGACGAGGAGCCCACCACCGGGGTCGTCGATCCCGACACCGGCGAAGCCCACCCCAACTCGGGGCCGCAGGGCGGACCGCAGGACAGCGACGAGGGCACCCAGGCCCGCGACGTCGCCAAGAACGGCACCGCCGGCACCGAGGCCGACGACACCACCCCGACCGACTGAGGAGCAGCACATGACGAACACGATCAAGCAGATCGACGCGATCTGGCTGCCGGTCTCCGACATGGACCGCGCCGTGGAGTTCTACCGCGACACCCTCGGGCTCGACGTCCTCGAGCACGACGGCGACTGGTCCGAGGTCACGGCCGGGGACCAGCGGATCGGCCTCAACGCCTCCGAGTCGCCGTCCGGTGACGGCGGGGCGGTCATCGCCTTCGGGGTGAACGGCGCGATCGCCGACGCGGTCGACGAGCTCAAAGAGAAGGGCGTCGAGTTCCCCGGCGGCCTCACCGAGCACCCGTGGGGCAAGATCGCACCGTTCAAGGACCCGGACGGCAACGACCTGCAGCTCTACGCGCCGCCGGCGTAGCCGCGTCGCGCGGTCCTCACGGGACCGGCAGATCGCCGCCGAGCTTGCGGTCGAGGTTCGCGGCGTGCGCGTTCGTGTCGCGCGCGATCGCCTCGGTGGAGCGCAGGAGCGAGATCCCGCGGGTCGTCAGGCGCTGCGCGGCGGGGCGGTCCGCCGTCGCCGCACGAGCCGCCGGAGTCACCGCTCCTGCCAGCGGCAGCGTCGCGCGTTCGAGGCGACCGACGGCGGTGGCGAGCCTCCCGTCGACCGTGGTCCGGGTGTCCTGGAGCTGGAGGACCAGGATCACCAGGACGATGATCAGGGGCGCGTAGGCCAGGACGCCGACCGCGAGGACCCATCGCGGCAGGGACGGACGGACGAGCTGCGGGGCGGGCTTCACCGATGTGCCCTACCCGGATGCCGGCTCCCGGACCGCCGGTTGGCCCCGAGGACGCCGGGTAGCGACGGCTCCCCTCACCCGGACGGCCTGATGACGAACCCCGCGACGACCTCCCTCTGGCACGCCACCGCCCACCGCTCGCCGCCCCGGCGAGCGGTCCCGGACGCCACGACGCGCTTCGACGCGATCGTGATCGGAGCCGGCGTGGTCGGCCTGACGACCGCGCTGCAGCTGGGTCGCGAAGGGCGACGCGTGCTCGTGCTCGAGGCCCGCAGGGTCGGTTCCGGCGTCACCGGGTCGACCACGGGGAAGGTCACGGCCGCCCACGGCCTGCGGTACGCGCTCCTGCGGCGCGACCTCGGGGCCGAGCGGACGCGGCTCTACGCCCAGGCGAACCAGCACGCCGTGGGGTGGATCCGGGACCTGATCGCGACCGAGGAGCTCGCGTGCGACTGGCGGGACCGCCCGGCGTTCACCTACACGAGCGACCCGTCGCAGCAGGGGACGCTCGAGGACGAGGCGCGGGCGACGATCGAGGCCGGGCTGCCCGCCCACGAGGTCCGGGCGGTCCCCGCGCCCACGCTGCTGGTCGCCGGGGTCCGCGTCGACGGCGGCGGCGAGCTGCACGGCCCGAACTACTGCCTGGGGCTCGCGGACCTCGCCGAGCGGGCCGGCGCGACGATCGTCGAGGGCGTCCGCGTGACCGGGGTGCACGAGGGCACCCCGTGTCGCGTGCGCACGGAGGCGGCCGGGACGTTCGAGGGCCAGCACGTCGTCGTCGCCACGCACGTGCCGATCCTCGACCGGGGGCTCTACTTCGCCCGGCTGGAGCCGCAGCGGTCCTACGCGGTCGCCGCGCGCACGGGCCGGGCGCTGCCGCTCGGCAGCTTCTACGACGTCGCCGACCCGTCGCGCTCGGTGCGGACCGCGGCCGGCCCGGACGGCGAGGAGCTCGTGATCGTCGGTGGCGAGGGGCACGGCGTCGGCAAGGTCTCCGACACCGCCGAGCGCTACGCACGACTGGAGGCGTGGTCGGCGGAGCATCTCGGGACCAGCGAGGTCACGCACCGCTGGTCGTCGCAGGATCCGCAGACCCCGGACCGCGCGCCGTACGTCGGGCCGTTGCGCCCGGGGAGCACCCGTCTCTGGACGGCGACCGGCTTCGGGAAGTGGGGCCTCTCGGCCGGAACCGCCGCGGCGCATGCGATCGCCGGGTCGGTCGCGGGCCGGGCCGACGAGTACGCGGCGCTGTGGAACCCGTCGCGGCTCGGGCAGCTGAAGCCGCGGGCCGTGGCGCGCCTCGCGGTCTGGAACACGGAGACGCCGCTCTTCCTCGTCGGCGACCGGCTGCGGCCCGCCCGCCGCGGGGGCGTCGACGCGCTCGCGCCCGGCGAGGGCCGCGTCGTCCGCCACGGTGGCCGACGGACCGCGGCGTTCCGCGACGAGGACGGCGTCGTCCACGCCCACTCCCCGCTGTGCACCCACCTGGGCTGCGAGGTCCACTTCAACGGCGCGGAGCAGAGCTGGGACTGCCCGTGCCACGCGTCGCGGTTCGACGCCCGCGACGGCAGCGTGCTCGAAGGACCGGCCGTCCGACCGCTCGCTCCGCGCGACGCCGACTGACCGTCCGCGCCGCTCAGAGGCGGCGCAGCAGCGTGATCGATCGTGCCGCGACGGTCAGCGCGTGGCCCGGGGTGAAGCGTCCGTCCCCGCTCGCGATCGACGGCGCTTGACGTCCGGGTCCTCGGTGCCGAACAGCTCCTGGGTCAGCGACATCGTCTTCGGCTCGTCCTCCGGCGGCACCCCGAAGAGCCCCATGATCACGCGGAGCGGGAAGCCCTTGGCCCACCCCTCCGCGAGGTCGAACGGACCGGCGGCGGCCTTCTCGCGAAGCTCGCCCACCGCTTCGCGGGCGAACTCTGCAGCGACCCGCCGTTCATGCTCTCGGTGAACTCGTCGCCGGCCTGATCGGTCAGGGTCGGGTTGTGCGTCTCGGAGTTCGTTCCGCCGCCGGCCGGGAACACGGCGCACGTCGCTCGACGTCCATGATGTCGGCGTGCTTCGAGACCAGCCACAGCGGGTCGTACCCCTCGACCTCGACCTGCGCCAGCGGCGCGTTCTCGCGCAGCCAGCGGTAGGCCTCGAACAACTGCGCCTCGTCCCGATGACCCGTCGCCAGCACGACCCGCCGTGCGATGTCGTCCGGAACCGCGACGGGTGCCGCGGTGATCTCTGTGCTCATCTGCGCTCCTGAATCCGTTCGCCCGCTCTTCGGGTCGAACCTGAGGCCTGGAGAGCTCGAGGTCGATGTGACGCCGCAGAAGGAGCTATCGACTTTCCAAACATCAGCGCGCCGGACGTTCGTTGGCGCCCGAGATGCGAGACAGCCCGTCGACTGGTTCGAGCTGCCACCGGAGCTCGTCCCGATATGCCGGATACCGCTTGCCGCAGCGTGCCCTGACGAGCATGGTCGACCTCCGGAGATGCGGCGTAGAGGAGCGGGGATGTCGACGGTCGAGGCAGTGGTCGGGTACGAGGCGGTGACGCCGGAATGGCTCACCGAGGTGCTGACGACGAGCGGCACGCTCCGCAGCGGTGCGCGGGTGACGAACGTCGTCCGATCGCCGTGCGGGACCGGGCAGCTCGCGGACTCGTACCGCTTCGCCCTGAGCTACGACCAGCCGGACGCCGGGCCGGCGTCGGTAGTCGGGAAGTTCGCGTCCGAGGACGAGGCGAGCCGTGCGTTCGGGCAGCAGTCGGGGCAGTACCGCAACGAGATCCGCTTCTACCAGCAGCTCGCGGACGAGCTGGCGATCGCGGTCCCGGTGCCCGTCCACGCGGCGCTGGCGGAGAACGAGACCGATTTCGTGCTGCTGATGCAGGACCTCACCCCGGCGCGGGTCGTGGATCAGCTCGAGGGCTGCACGCCCGACGAGGCGGCGCTGGTGATGGATCAGCAGGCCGCGCTGCACGCGTCGTCGTGGGACGACCCGCGGCTCGCTCAACTGGAGTGGCTGCAGGGCACCGTCGCGGGCTGGGGCCAGATCACCGACGGGTTCGACGCGACGATCGCGGCGTTCCCGGAGGCGTTCGGGAGCCTCATCCCGGAGGCCGACCTCGCCGAGGCGGCGAAGCTCGTCCCGCTGCGCGACGCGTGGAAGCGCGAGCTGTCGACGCCGCGGTGCCTGTGGCACAACGACCTGCGCGCGGACAACGTGCTCTTCGACGCGCAGGCGGGGGAGATCCCGATCGCCGTCCTGGACTGGCAGGGCGTGACGTACGGCAACGGCACGATCGACCTCGCGTACTTCCTCGCCACCAGCCTGACGACCGAGGACCGCCGCGCCCACGAGCGCGATCTCGTCGCGCGCTACCACGAGGGACTGCTGTCCCACGGCGTGTCCGACTACACGCTCGAGCAGTGCTGGGACGACTACCGCGTGCTCGCGATCCATCCGCTGCAGACCGGCGTCTTCGGCCTCGGTGCGGTCAAGCGCAGCGAGCGCGGCGACCGCATGTGGTGCAACTGGATCGACCGGTCCGCGGCGATGACCCGCGACCTCGACAGCTTCGCCCTCCTCGCAACCCGCTGAACGACCGCCCACTCCGACAGAACGAGCGACCCGCCGTGATCTTCACCTCTCCGACCATCAGCGCCGACGAGCTGGCCGCGAGCACCGGCTGGGACGTCCAGCCGCACGGCGCCTGCAAGGGCGACGCGTGCGTCCCGCTGCCCGGCATGGACCCCGATGCGCTCGAGCTGCAGGAGCTCGCCCGTCGCCTGCGGATGACCGTCGCCGCCGACGAGACCGAGGGCCTGTGGGCGCTCGGCCCGGAGTGCGACGGGCAGACGATCTCCGACCCGCAGATCCCCGACATCGAGCTGCCCGACCGTCACGGGAATCCGTTCCGCCTCTCGTCGTTGCGCGGCAAGAAGGTCGTGCTCGTGACGTGGGCGTCGTGGTGCGGCTGCCGGTTCGATCTGCCCGTGTGGCAGGAGCTCCGCACCGAGCTGGCGGAGAAGGGCGTCGAGATCGTCACGGTCGCGCTCGACGTCGGAGGCGCCGAGGCCGCCGGCCCGTTCATCGACGCGGCCAAGCCCGATCATCCGGCGCTGATCGACGTCGAGCACTCGCTCGACGCGCAGCTGGGCATCGTCAACGTGCCGATGTCGGTGTGGATCGACGAGGAAGGCCGCATCGTCCGCCCGCCGGAGCAGGCGTGGCCCGGCCGCGCGGTGTTCAACGAGATGCCCCGTGAGCAGTGGGACGAGCTGCTGCCCGAGGAGGCGCGGCCGTACTTCCACGAGTCGCTCGACGAGGCGCACAAGATCAAGGCCAACCCGGAGCAGTACGTCGCCGCGCTGCGCGACTGGGCCGAGCAGGGCGCAGACAGCCGGTTCGCCCTGGACGAGGACGAGGTCGCGGGTCGGTCGATGCCGCGCACCGAGGACCGTTCTCGAGCCGCCGCGCACTGGGAGATCGGCCAGCGCCTGCACCGCGACGGGAAGTCCGAGGCCGCGGTGCCGCACTTCCGTCGCGCGCACGAGCTGCAGCCGGAGAACTGGACCTACAAGCGCGAGGCGTGGGGGACCGTCAACCCGCTGCAGGGTCCGTCGGAGCAGTACGACTCCGACTTCGTGAGCGAGATCCGGAAGGTCGGCGCCGAGAACTACTACGCCCAGTCCCCGGACCTCAGCGCCGGCTGACCCCGGCCCGACCCCGGACCACCCACCCCGGCCCCAGGCCGGACGAAGGACGCGCATGATCACGAACGACGACACCAGGTTCCACACCCCCGACGACGTGGCCCACGACTGGGCGGAGACGTACTACTTCGACATCCTGATCCCGGAGGCCGGGCTCCACGGGTTCGTGTACTTCGTCATGCGCGCCGGCGTCGGCGCGGCCGTCTGCGACGTCCAGTTCGTCGACCGCAATTCGGCAAGCCCGCACGCGGCGCGGTACGTCGACGTGCAGCACCACCTGCCGCTCCCCGAGCGGCTGGAGTCGTTCTCGCTCCCCAACGGCGCGAGCCTGGAGGCCCGGTCGGCGACGGAGTACCGGGTCGACTACGTCGGCGTCGACGACACCGAGGTCCACCTCGACTACACCGGCCTGATGGTCCCCTACGACATCCACGACCCGGAGATCGACCCGCTCGCGCCGCCGTTGCGCGAGGACGCGATCAAGAACAGCGGGTTCGGGACCGCGTACGCCAACCACTTCGACCTGGCGTCCCGCGCCACCGGCCACGTGATCGTGCGCGGACAGCGCTACGAGGTCGACGCGCCGGTCACGATGGACCACTCCTGGGGGCCCCGTCCCGAGCGCGCGATGGCCCCGATGACCTGGATCAACGCGAACTTCGAGGACGGCCTCCTGATGCACGGCATCTGGAAGTTCACGCCCGGCGAGCCGGGGACCGAGCACGAGTTCGCGCACGGATACGCGGTCGTCGACGGCACCACCCACGGCGGCGTGGGCGGCTCGATGCGGGTGGAGCGCGACGGGCTCCTGGGCCGCACGTTCGAGATGACGATCCAGGACCGGGACGGCACCGACCACCACATCACCGGGGCGCCCGTCACGAACCAGATCTGGTTCGCGTATGGCTGCTGCCCCGCCGCCGTCGCGATGGTCGAGTGGCGCACCGGCGACGGACGCGTCGGATACGGCACGTCGATGGAGTCCTTCCCGCTGGACCGCTTCACCGGCGGCAACCTCCCCGCGGCGATCGCATTGACGCACGAGGCGGCTCGGTGACCGGCACGCTGCCCCCGCTGATCGCGAACCTCCAGCGCGGCTGGGCCGGCGACTGCGACCTCCTCGTCGCCCAGTACGTCGAGGACTGCCGCTTCGAGGACAAGGCCTTCGGCGTCGTCCACGAGGGCCACGCCGGCATCCGCGAGGTCTTCGACTTCTCGTTCTCCCTGATGCCGGACTTCCGCGTCGAGTACCGGCGCTGGACCCTGAACGACGACGCCGGCGCCGCCGAGTGGGTCTTCACCGGCTCGTTCCACGGCGAGCACGACGGCACGAAGCACGAAGGAACCCCCGTGCGTCTGGAAGGCCTGTCGTTCATGACCTTCCGCGACGGCAGGATCGTCACGAACACCGACTACTCGAACATGGCGGCGCTCTCGGCCCAGCTCGGTCCGTCGCGTTAGGTACGGGCCGTTCGGGAATCTCAGCTCGTCGGCGTCGGTGAGGCGCGGCCCTCGCGCTTCCACCGGGCTTCCTCGGCGGACCACGGCGGCGGAGGCGCGAGTCCGTCGATCGCCCAGAGCGACGACGGGGTCTCGTCGGCGTGGAGCTCCCAGTGCAGCCCGCGATCGCCGGTGAACGGGGTCAGCGCCCGGATCACGCCGTCGAGCCAGGCGCGGCGGAGGTCGAGATCCGCGTCCACCCCGAGGTGCTCGGCGGCGTCGTCGAACCTGCGGGCGATGTGGTCGACGGCGATCCGGACGACGTCGCCGCGCGCCTCGCCGCCGACGAAGAACGTGCTCGGGTCCAGCTCGTGGAACAGCACCGTCACGTAGAACGCCGGAAGCCGTGGCCCGTCGGTGTAGAGCTTCGTGATCCCGGCCGCGATCGCGGCTCGATCGTCGGCCGAATACGTCGCGGTGGGCGAGGTGATCGTCCAGAGTGGCACCGGTGAGTCGTATCACACGACTCGAGACGCGGGCCGGGCTCGGCGGCTGTGCGGGCGCACCCGAGGTCCGTCGCCCGTTCGTAAATCGGGATGGCTCCCGCATGGGGGGCCGTTGAGCTACGACCCCGGCCTCCCGCCCCCGGATTCACCGAGGACCTTCGATTCGAGGAGTGCGTCGATCTCGCCGGCATCGAGACCCCAGTGGAGCAGCGCCTCCCGGTTGTCGGCACCGGGGTGCACGGGGGCGCGGTCGACGCATCCCGGGGTCCGGCTGAACCGGGGGGCGGGAGCGGGTTGGACCGTGCCCCCGACGTCGATGAAGGTCGAGCGCGCGCGGTTGTGCGGGTGCGCGACGGCCTCGTCGGGGTGCAGCACGGGGGAGACGCAGGAATCGACGCCGTCGAAGGCGGCGACCCATTCGTCGCGGGTGCGGGTGCGCACGACGCGGGCGATCCGCTCGCCGATCTCGGGCCAGCGCGTCTGGTCCCACTGCGGTGCGTCGTCGAGCTGCAGCACCCGGAGCACCTCGGCGTAGAAGTGCGGTTCGAGGGCGCCGATCGCGAGGTGCTCGCCGTCGGCGGTCTCGTAGACCTCGTACCAGGGGGCTCCGCTGTCGAGCCAGTTGCCGCCGGCCGGTGCGTCCCACATGCCGTTCGCCCGCATGCCGTGGACGAGCGCGCTGAGCAGGGCCGAGCCCTCGACCATCGCGGCGTCCACCACCTGGCCCCGGCCTGAGCCCCGGGCCTCGAGGAGGGCGCTGACGACCCCGAACGCCAGGAGCATGCCGCCGCCGCCGAAGTCGGCGACCAGGTTGAGGGGCGCCAGGGGACGGTCACCCGTGCGGCGGACCATGCCGAGCACGCCCGAGATCGCGAGGTAGTTGATGTCGTGCCCGACCTCGGCGTGCAGCGGACCGTCCTGGCCGTACCCGGTCATGCGCCCGTAGACGAGCCGCGGGTTGTCCGCCAGGAGCGCGTCCGGGCCGAGACCGAGGCGTTCCATGACCCCCGGCCGGAACCCCTCGAGCAGCGCGTCGCAGTCCTTCGAGAGGCGGGCGACGAGCGCCTGGCCGTCGGGATGCTTCAGGTCGACGGCGACGGAGCGTCGGCCGCGATTGAGGGGGTTCCAGGTGCCGGCCCCGGCGTCGGGCGGTCCGGCGCGATCGACGCGCAGGACCTCGGCGCCCATGTCGGCGAGCATCATCGCGGCGAACGGCGCCGGGCCGATGCCCGCGATCTCCAGGACGCGGATGCCCGCGAGGGGGCCGCTCACGGCTGGTCCGCCTGGAACTGCGGTGTCCGCCGCTCGACGAACGCGGCGACGCCCTCGTGCGGGTCGGGGGTCGTGAGGTGCATCTCGGTGAGCGCCAGCTCGTAGCGGGCGGCCATGTCCCACGTCATGTCGGCCTCGTCGTGGACCATCTGCTTCATGCGACGCAGCCCCCCGGGGCTCCCCGCCGCGAGGCCGTCGGCGAGCTCGGTGGTCGCCGTCTCGAGCTCCTCGTCGAGGACCGTGCGGTTCACGAGACCGGCGGCCTGCATCTCGGACGCGGTGTAGCGCTCGCCGGTGAAGAGCATCTCCTTCGCCTTCATCGTGCCCACGGCGCGGACGAGGTGGTGCGCACCGCCGACCGCCGGCAGCAGGCCGTACTTCGCATGACCGTCGGAGATCCGGGCGGACTCGGCTGCGACGACGAGGTCGCAGGCGAGGGCGAGCTCGAGGCCCCCGGCGACGCAGTGGCCGTTGATGGCCGCGATGACCGGCTTGCGCAGCGCCCGGAGGTCGCGCAGGACCTGGGACAGCGGCTCCAGGAACTGCGTGACGATGGCTTCGGCGTCGTGGCCGAGTCCGCGGACGAACGCGAGGTCGGCGCCGGCGCAGAAGACGGGCCCCGTCCCGGTGATCACGAGGCACCGGACCTCGGGGTCGGCGGCGACCTGGGCGATCCGGGCACCGAGGTCCGCGACGAGGTCGGGGTGCAGGGCGTTCATGCGGTCCGGGCGGGTCATGGTGATCCAGCCGACGGACCCGCGGAGCTCGTAGTCGAGAGTGCTCACGCGTCGAGCAGCTCGAAGCTGAAGTCGGTGATGCGGCCCTCGCGCTCCTCGGCGAACGCGACGCGGACCCGGGTTCCCGGGGCGATGGAGGCCACCGCGGCGTCGATGTCCGAGCAGTCCACGCCGTCGACGTAGTTCGCGATCGCGGAGTCGACGCCGTCGAGTCGGACGAAGGCGATCGCCACGGGGGTGGGGCGCTTGCCCTCGAAGCCGCGGACGACGACCGTGGAGGCCTCGATGACGCCCTCCTCGCCCGCCTCGGTCCAGCCGTCGCAGGGCTCGAAGCTGCGCTCGCAGTAGGCGCGCGGCGGGAGGTAGGCGAGGTCGGACGCCGAGCAGGTCGAGGCGAGGATCTTCCCGTCGCGCAGGCCGTCGAAGAACGTGCCGGCGACCTCGCCGATGGCGTAGTCGTAGCTGAGGGTCAGCTCCTGGTGCAGGACCGGGCGTGCGGCGGGTTCCGTGCTCATCGGGTGGGCTCCTGGGTGTCGCGGTGGTCGTCGCCGAAGAGGGTGACGTTCGTGAACTGCGCCATGCCGCCGATGGCGGTGGCGATCGTGTTGCGGACGCCGGTGGCCTGCAGCTCCCCGGCGGTCCCCATGACCTGGTTGGCGGCCTCGATCGCGCGCACCAGGCCGGTGATGGCGATCGGGTTGGTGCACAACGTGCCGCCGGAGGGGTTCACCGCCACGCCCCCGCCGTGCAGGTCCCAGGTCCCTTCGGCGTCCAGGCGCGGCGCCTCTCCGCCGGCACAGAACCCGAGCTGCTCGAGCTGGAGGTAGCCGATCAGCGAGTAGGGGTCGTAGAGCTCGGCGACCTGGATCTCACCGAACGGGTCGGTGATGCCCGCCCGGCCGAAGCATTCGCGGGCGGTCACGGCCGCGATCTCCATCTCGCCGAGGTCGAGGTCGGCCTCGTCGCTCAGGCGGTCGCCGAGCCAGTAGGTGTCGCTGACGCTGCTGAACCCGTTGATGAACGCCGGCCGGGGCTGGAACGCGTCGATCGTCTCGGCGTCGCCGAGGATCATGGCGGCACTGCCCGAGGACCGGGGGCAGACGTCGTAGAGCTTCAGGGGGTGCGCGATCAGCGGCGATTCGAGGACGTCGTCGACGGTGATCTCGCCTTTCAGGTGCGCGTACGGGTTCTTCAGCGCGCTGCGGCGCTGCCGGACCGGCGCTCGCGCGAGGTCCCGCTCGGTGAGGCCGTGGCGTTGGAGGTAGCGGCTGGCCATCAGGGCCACCGACGTGTTCGTCGACAGCGGCATGTCGCGCTCGTAGAAGGCGTCGAAGGTGAGGTTCAGGATCTCCTGGGCGTCCGCGGTCTCGTTCAGCCGCTCGGCGCCGACCACCAGGACGGAGCGGAACATGCGGGAGCGCAGCAGGCCGAGGGCGGCGTGGACGGCCGACCCGCCCGTCGATCCGCCGGTGTGGATCCGGAAGAACGGCTTGCCCGCGGCGAACACGTGGTCGACGGCCCACTGGTCGGCGTCGCTGACGCCCATGAAGAACGTGGGGGCCATGCAGTAGACGACCGCGTCGATGTCGTCCGGCCGCATGCCGGCGGCGTGCAGGGCGCCCACGGCGGCCTGTTGCGCCTGCTCGACGTACGTGACGTCGGGGTGCCGGGAGCCGAACCGGGTCTGGAAGGTGGAGATGACTCCGACGGGGTCGGTCATGCTGCGAGCCTCTCCGCGGCGTCGACGACGGTGACGACGCTGCCCTGGTGCGCGAAGCCGTTGCTGCTGTGCGCCACGGCTCGACGGACGTCGGGGACCTGGACGGGACCCGCCCGGCCACTGACCTGCAGGACCGCCTCGACGACGCCGACGAGGCCCGCCGCGGTCAGAGGGTTCTGCGCGAACGTCCCTCCCGAGGGCGAGACGCGGGCCACGCCGATCGGCAGCACGCGTGTCAGGGCGGCCTCGTGGAAGATGGTCGGCGTCTCGAGCTCGACGACGTCGACCGGCGCATCGCCGCCCGCCATGCGCAGGGCAGCGGCCCAGGCGGCGGTCGCCGACGCGGTCGCTCCGAGCCGTTCGCGGTCGAGCCGGTAGGAGTCGGTCGACCAGCCGACCCCGGGGATCGTCGCGATCGCCCGGTGCTCGGGGTGGCCGGCCATCCAGGCGTCGGAGGCGAGGACCAGGCAGGCCGCGCCGTCGGACTGCTCGGCGACGTGCCTGCTGCGGACCGGTGTGCTGACGTGCCCCGACGACGCGATCTCCTCGGGAGAGGCCACGGGACGCTCGACCGCTCGTGGGTTCTCCCGGGCTCGACGCATCGCGTCGTGCGTCCGCTGGTGCAGCTCGTCCTCCTGCAGGTCGTGCGCTGCGGAGACGGCCTGGGCGAAGAGTCCCTCGGCGACCGCGGCGTCCAGTCCGAGATCGCGATGGAAGAACGGTTCCCACCGGGAGTTCATCACGGTCGGGACGTCCGTCTTCGACGGTTTGCACCACGAGGCCACGAGCCCCAGTCCGAAGTCCCCGGAGAGGTGACGGGCCACCGCGAGGCCGAGCGCCGTGGCGCCGGAGTTCGTCACGCGGATCTCGTCCTTCAGGTACCCACCTGATGGCGCGGCGAGCAGCATGCTCGAGATCGGGCGGCCGTCGAGCTCGTCGCTCGCGCCCAGCGTGATGTTGTCCAGCTCGTCGCGCCGCACCCCGGCGTCGTCCAGCGCGGCCCGGGCCGTGCGGTAGGCGAGTTCCTCGAGGCGGACGTCGTCCCGCCGCTGCGCGGCGTCGGCGAGGGCGACGCCCAGAACGTGCACGGTCGGTCGGGATCTCGGCATGCAATTACCGTACAGTCGTTCAGTAGCAGGAGGCAACCCGACTACACTGCAGCCCGATGGCGACACGACAACGACTTCCGGGCGGGCAGCGACGCGAGCAGATCCTCCAGGCGGCGCTCGAGCTGTTCCGCACCCGCAGCTTCGACGCCGTCGGGATGCGCGACGTCGCTGCGGCCTGCAGCATGAGCCCGACGGGGATCTACTGGCACTTCGCGAACAAGGAGGCGCTGCTGATCGGGCTCTTCGACCGCCTCAGCGACCAGCTGCTGGACGGGGTTCGTACGGCGTCCCGGGTCGCCGATCCGCGCGCGAGGCTCGCGGGTCTCGTCGATTTCCACGTCGATCAGAGCCTGTCGGAGCCGGCGCTGATCCCCATCTACCAGCGCGAGGAGGCCGGCCTGCAGCCGACCGAGCGCGCCCGGGTGCGCCAGGTGCTCCGCGAGTACCTCGCCGCGTGGACCGATGCGCTCGTCGAGTACCGGCCCGACCTCTCGCCCGAGGCCGCCCGGACGATCGTGGTCGCGATCTTCGGGATGCTGAACTCGACCGCCTTCCACCGCAGCGACCTGTCGGGCCGACCGCTCCGAGCGCTGCTCATCGGACTCGCCGACCGGGTGATCGACCCGCCGTAGTGTGTCCGGCGCCGCACAACGTTTGCGCTTCTACCGTACAGCCGTTAGCGTCGCGTCAAGCGAAGTCGGAGGCGACGATGGCAGGGCAGGCGAGCACGGCGAGCACGACGGCGGTACCCGGGACGGCGGAGTCGATCGAGGTGCGCCGTCCGGCCGACGGCACCGTGATCGGGAACGTCCCGGTCCACACCGCGGCGGACGTGGCGGCGATGGCCGCGCAGCTCCGCGAGGCGCAGGTCGAGTGGGAGGCCATCGGCCCCCACGGCCGCAGGCTCTGGCTGCAGCGCCTCCGCGACTGGATGCTCGACAACGAGGACCGCCTGACCGAGCTGGTCGTCGCGGAGTCCGGGAAGGTCCACCAGGACGCGTCCGTCGAGGTCCCGACGTGCGTCGACATCATCAACTACTACGCCGAGCACGCCGAGGCGTTCATGGCCGATCGTCGCGAGCGTCCGCACAGCCCGGCGTACCTCACCAAGCAGCTGAAGGTCGTGCATCGGCCCCACCCGCTCGTGGGCGTCATCACGGCGTGGAACTTCCCGCTCGTGTCGCCGCTGATCGACGTGCCGCCCGCGCTGGCAGCGGGCTGTGCGGTGCTGTCGAAGCCCTCCGAGGCCGCGCCCCTGGCGTGGGGCGAGGTCGTCCGCGGGTGGCGCGAGGACCTCGCCGCACCGCCGGTGCTCGCGTGCGCGACCGGCTTCGGCGAGACGGGCGCGGCGGTCGTCGACGCGGTCGACATGGTCCAGTTCACCGGCTCCGCGGCGACCGGCCGGCGGATCGGGATCCGCTGCGCGGAGCGCATGATCCCCGCGGGCCTCGAGCTCGGGGGCAAGGACGCCATGATCGTCCTCGCCGACGCCGACCTCGAGCGCGCGGCCAACGGGGCGGTCTGGGGTGGCTTCTTCAACGCCGGCCAGGTCTGCGTCTCGGTCGAGCGCGTCTTCGTCGAGGCCCCCGTCTACGACGCGTTCGTCGAGAAGGTCGTCGAGAAGACCCGTGCGCTCCGGCAGGGCCCGGAGCGCGGACCGTTCGGAGCGGACGTCGGTGCGCTGGTGACCGACGCGCAGCTGCAGATCGTCGCGCGGCACGTCGACGACGCGCTCGCGCGGGGCGCGAAGGCCCCCGTCGGCGGAGGCAGGCGGCCGGGGCAGTACTTCGAACCGACGGTCCTCACCGACGTCACGGCGGACATGGAGTGCATGACCGAGGAGACCTTCGGCCCGACCCTCCCGGTGATGAAGGTGGCTGACGCCGACGAGGCGGTGCGGCTCGCCAACGCCTCGGAGTACGGCCTGTCGGCCGCGGTCTACTCCAAGGACCACGCCCGGGCGGAGGCCGTGGGTCGCCGGCTCGAGGTCGGCACCGTGAACATCAACAACTCCGCCATCAACGTCTTCCAGCTCTCGGTCCCGATGGGCGGCTGGAAGAACTCCGGACTCGGCGCGCGCTCCGGTGGCGCGGACGGGCTGCTCAAGTACTGCCGCAGCCAGACGATCACCGTGGACCGGTTCGAGCCCGCCTCGGAGCTCATCTGGTTCCCCTACACGCAGACCAAGGGACGGATCTTCAGCACCGTCTCGCGACTGATCGGCGGACGGGACCTCCGCCGTCGCTTCGGAATGAGGCCTCGATGAGGACGCACGACTACGACTGGATCATCGTCGGCTCCGGGTTCGGGGGGAGCGTCTCGGCGCTCCGCCTGGCCCAGAAGGGCTACAAGGTGGCGCTCATCGAGTGCGGCCGCCGCTTCGAGGACGACGACTACGCCGAGCGCATGACGCAGCTGCGCCGGTACCTCTTCATGCCGAAGTTCGGGATGAAGGGCATCCTGCGGCTGACGGCGTTCAAGGACGCGTTCATCCTCAGCGGCAGCGGGGTCGGCGGGGGCAGCCTCGTGTACGCCCAGACGCTCTATCGCGCCAAGCCCAGCTTCTACGACGACTGGCGCAGGGTCAGTGGCGAGGCCGAGGACCTGGCCGACTTCTACGAGGAGGCCGAGCGGATGCTCGGCGTCACCCCGACCCCGCGCCTGAGCGCCGGCGACGGGATCATGGCGGAGATCTCGAAGGACATCGGGGCCGGGGACACCTTCCACCCGACGCCGGTCGGCGTGTACTTCGGCGAGCCCGGCGTGACGGTCGACGACCCGTACTTCGGCGGCGACGGCCCGGCCCGCACCGGGTGCATCCAGTGCGGGCAGTGCATGATCGGCTGCCGCAACAACGCCAAGAACACGCTGCCCAAGAACTACCTCCACCTCGCAGAACGCCTCGGGGTCGAGATCATCCCCGAGCGGCAGGTCACGTCGATCGCCCCGATCGACGGGGACTCCGGCGAGACCGGGTACCACGTCGAGACCGAGCAGACCGGCTCGTGGATCTTCAAGCGGCACCGCCGGATGTCGGCCGCGGGCGTGGTCGTCGCCGCCGGCGCACTGGGCACCAACCAGCTGCTCGGGAAGTGCAAGACGTCCGGTGCGCTGCCGAAGATCTCCGACCGCCTCGGACAGCTCGTCCGCACGAACTCGGAGTCGATCCCGGCCGTCACGTTCCCCGACGACCGCGGGTGGAGCAACACCGTCGCGATCAGCGGCAGCATCTACCCCGACGAGCGCAGCCACGTCGAGGCGACCACGTACGGACCCGGCGGCGACCTCTTCAGCCTGATGTACACGCTGCTGACGCCCGACGGCAGTCGACTCACGCGGCCGCTCAAGCTGGTCGGCCGCATCGCGCGGCACCCGCGCGACTTCGCGAAGTCGCTGAAGGTCAAGGGCTGGTCGCGGCGGACCCTGATGCTCCCGCTCATGCAGACCGCCGAGGACTCCGTGCAGTTCGTGATGAAGACGTCGCGGCTGGGGCGCGCGAAGATGGCGACGAAGGTCAGCGAGGACAGCCCGATCAAGTCGTACCTCCCGATGGCCAACGAGGTCGCCGAGCGCGTCGCCGCGAAGACCGGAGGGCTGGCCCAGAGCACGACCGCCGAGGTCCTCGGCATGCCGATCACGGCCCACCTGCTCGGCGGTGCGGTCATCGCGGTGGACCCCTCCCGTGGCGTCGCCGACATGAACCACCGCGTCTTCGGCTACGAGAACCTCCTGATCTGCGACGGATCCTCCGTCCCCGCGAACCTGGGCGTCAACCCGAGCCTCACGATCACGGCGATGGCGGAGCGCGCGATGGCCGCGGTCCCGCCGGCGCCGGGTGCCGACTCGGCGACGACGGAGGTCGTGACCCCGCTCGACGTCCGGCTCGCGGAGCCGCGGGACGCGGCGGCGAGGGCGGCCCGGTGAGTTCCGCGGTCCTCGCGGAGGCGGCCGCCGACTGGCCGACGCTGGAGGCGCCGTCGCTCTGCGCGGCGTTCCAGCAGACCGCCGCTGCGCGGCCGGACGAGGTCGCGCTGCGGACCCCGGGCGGCGACGTCGAGATCACCTGGTCGGCGTACGCCGACCGGGTCCGGAGCATCGCCGGCGGCCTCGCGTCGCTCGGGGTGCAGGCCGGCGACATCGTGCTGCTCATGCTCACCAACCGGCCGGAGTTCCACCTCGTCGACACGGCCGTCATGCATCTCGGCGCGGTGACCGTCTCGATCTACAACACCTACCCGGAGGACGAGATCCGGGGCATCCTCAACGAGACCGGGGCGCGGGTGGTCGTGTCGGAGTCCGCGTTCGTCGACCGTGTCGCCGGTGCCGCCGGTGACGGCGTGCAGCTCGTCATGGCCGACGACGCGTCGCACCCCGGGACGATCACGCTGGGCGACCTGGAGGGCAGGGGCCCCGTGGACCCGGACTTCGACGCCACCTGGCGCGCCGTCGACGGCGACTCCGAGCTCACGCTGATCTACACGTCGGGGACCACCGGGCCTCCGAAGGCGGTCCGGTGCCTGCATCGGACGATGATGTTCCCGATGGGGTCGCTCCACCGGGTCGCCCCGATCGGACCCGACGGCCGGGTCGTGTCGTTCCTGCCCTTCGCGCACATCGCGGAGCGCTACTTCAGCCACTACGCCGCGATGGTGTTCGGCTTCTCGATCACCTGCTGCGCCGATCCCGCGCAGCTCGGTCGCGCCGTGGCGGAGGTCCACCCGACCCGGTTCTTCTCGCCCCCGCGCGTCTACGAGAAGGTCATGAGCGGGCTGCAGGCCGCCATCGCGGACCTGCCCCCGGACGAGCAGCAGACGACGCGCGCCGCGATCGAGGTCGGGTACGAGCGCGTCCGGGCCGAGCAGACCGGCGGTGGCGTGTCCGCGGAGCTCGCCGCCCGTCACGCCCGGGCCGACGACGAGGTCCTGCTCGGTCTCCGTCGACGGATCGGTCTCGACGTCGTGGAGTGGATCTCGGTCGGTGCGGCGCCGACGCCGTACCACGTGCTCGAGTTCTTCCACGCGATCGGCGTGCGCATCGCCGAGTTCTGGGGCATGTCGGAGTGCCTGCTCGCCCTCGCCAACCCGACGGCGTCCGCCCGGCTGGGCACGGTCGGCCGGGTCGTCCCGGGGGTGGAGGTGATGCTCGCCGACGACGGAGAGATCCTCGTCCGGGGCGAGAACGTGATGCCGGGATACCGCAACGCCCCCGAGAAGACCCGGGAGGCGATCGATCCCGCCGGCTGGCTGCACTCCGGCGACATCGCGACGCAGGACGAGGACGGCTACGTCTCGATCGTCGACCGCAAGAAGGAGATCATCATCAACTCGGCGGGGAAGAACATGTCCCCGTCGCGCATCGAGAGCCTCCTGAAGGGCAGCTCCGACCTCATCGGTCAGGCGGTCTGCGTCGGCGACGGCCGCAACTACAACGTGGCGCTGCTCGTCCTGGACCCCGAGGCCTCCAGGGCGTGGGCGCGGCAGAACGATCGGTCCGACGCGACCGTCGAAGAGCTCGCCACCGATCAGGCCGTCCGTGACCTCGTCGCGGAGGCGGTCGAGCGGGCGAACGGGCAGCTCGCCCGGGTCGAGCAGATCAAGTACCACGAGCTCCTGGGGACCGAATGGGTCGCAGGCGGCGAAGAGCTCACGCCGACCTCGAAGATCCGGCGCAGGACGATCAACGAGAAGTACGCGGACGTCATCGAGGGCATGTACGCCAGCGGCGAGCGATCCACCGCGGCGGGCAGGACCTGAGCCACGTCACGGGCGTGGCACCTCCGTCCGCGACGGCAAGGCTCGCGAATCGCCTCGTGGCCTCGACGCGTACTCGGGTCCCGGCTGAGGTCGAAACCGCCCCGCCCTGGAGAACGCGAAAGACCCGCCGAAGCGGGCCTTTCGTGAGAGAGCCTCCGAGCGGACTCGAACCGCTGACCCCTTCATTACGAGTGAAGTGCTCTACCAGCTGAGCTACGGAGGCCCGCGCGTCGTACGAGACGGGCGCGAGCGGGAAGAGTACCGACCCTGCCGCGATACCGTCCGCTCATGGGAATCCTCGCCTGGATCGTGCTGGGTCTGATCTCCGGGACCATCGCCCGGGCGGTCGTGCCGGGGCGCACGGACCTCGGGTGCCTGACCACCACGGCGGTCGGGGTGCTCGGCGCGCTGATCGGCGGAGCGATCGCCTCGGCGGCGGACGTCGGGGAGCTCGGCTCGTTCTACGACGGCGGGACGTGGGGCCTCGCGGTCGTCGGCTCGGTGCTCCTGCTGCTGGTGCTGCAGGCGCTCGGCGGGCGCAGGGGCGGCCGGCGACGCTGAGAGCACGTCCCGGTCCGGCGGGGTGCGCGCGGGTCGGGGCGCCGGCTCGATCGACGGGGTCCGCGGGTGGTCGACGGTCGCGACGACCGGTGCACCGGCGCTGATCCCGCGCCTCTAGTGTGCGGTGCATGTCCTGGAGCACGTCCGACATCCCGCAGCTCGACGGCCGGCGGGCCGTCGTCACCGGCGCCAACGGCGGCCTCGGCCTGCAGACGGCCCAGGAGCTCGCCCGGCGCGGTGCCCACGTGACCCTCGCGGTGCGCGACGTCTCGAAGGGGGCGAAGGCCGTCGACCGCATCTCGAAGGAGGTCCCCGGGGCGTCGCTCGCCGTCGAGACCCTCGACCTGTCGAAGCTCGCGTCCGTCCGGGCGTTCGCCGCCCGCGAGATCAGCGGCGGTGCGCCCCTGGACCTGCTCGTCAACAACGCCGGCATCATGGCGACCCCGCCGCGGGTCACCGAGGACGGGTTCGAGCTGCAGTTCGGCACCAACCACCTGGGCCACTTCGCGCTCACGGGGCTGCTGCTCCCGCTGCTGCAGGCCGCCGACGCGCCGCGCGTGGTGACCGTCTCGAGCGTCATGCACAAGGTCGGGACGATCGACTTCGACGACCTCAACTGGCAGCGGAGCTACGGCCCGTGGCGCGCGTACGGCCGGTCGAAGCTCTCGAACCTGCTGTTCGCCCGCGAGCTCCAGGCGCGGGCCGACGCCGCCGGCGTGCCGCTCCGGAGCCTCTCGTCGCACCCCGGGTACTCGTCGACGCACCTGCAGACCTCCGGGCCCGGCATGAGCGGCGGGATCCTCGGGAGGCTCAACGCCTGGGGCGGCCGGGTGGGCAACGCCCTGATCGCGACGAAGGACTCCTACGGCGCCCAGCCGTCGCTGTACGCCGCCACGCACCCGGAGGTCCCCGGCGGCGCGTTCGTCGGCCCGACGCGGCTGATGCAGACCCGCGGCCCGATCGGCCCGGTCCCGTCGAACGCGTCCGGGCGCGACATGGCCGTCGCGTCGCGCCTGTTCGACGTGTCCGAGGAGCTCACCGGCGTCTCGTTCGACCTGCAGCCCGCCGCCGGCTGACCCTGGCGATGCGTGTCCGTCCCCTGCGGTCGACCGGCGCCAGGATCGCCGCGACCGTCGTCCCCGTCCCCGCCCTCCTCGTCACGACCCTCGTCCTCGCCGGCTGCGGCGACGACGGGAAGACGGACCGCGCCGACGACGGGCCGCCCCCGGCGCGCTCGGCCCGGACGATCCAGGAGCTCCGGCCGGAGCGGGTGCTCGCCCGCGTCGAGGCCCTGCGCGGCCTGAAGGTGAAGAAGGCGCCGACGTTCGTCGTCCGGACGCCGAACGAGGCCCGCAAGGACGTCGAGAAGGCGCAGGACCGCGAGGCCGGCGGGAAGGAGAGCAAGCGGGAGGAGCGCACGAACCTGCAGCTCGTCACCCTGCTCGGCCTGCTCCCGAAGGGCATCGACCTCGACGAGCTCGCCGGGCGCATCACGTCACAGGGGACCCTTGGCTACTACGACGGCGACAAGAACGAGATGACGATCATCTCGAAGGGGCCGAGGCTCCCGATCGGCGTCGAGACGACGGTCGCGCACGAGCTGACGCACGCGATCGACGAGGAGCACTTCGGCGTCTTCGAGAAGGTCGTGGAGGACAAGGGCGACGACGACGCCCAGACCGCGTACCAGGCCGTCGTCGAGGGCAACGCCACCGACGTCGAGGAGCGGTACCGCAAGAAGTACCGGATCCCGCAGCCGGATCCGGCGGGCGACGCCGAGCAGCAGAAGCTGCTGCGCGACCTGCCGTTCGGGATCCAGCTCCAGCTCGGGTTCCCGTACGCCCTCGGGCAGGTCTTCATCGAGGCGATCCGCGGACGGGGTGGTGACGCGCTGGTGGCGAAGGCCCTCGGCAGGCGCCCTCCGCGCTCGACGGTCGAGATCCTGGACCCGTCCCGGTACCTCGAGCGGACGCCGGTGGTCAAGACCCCGCTCCGCCCGGCGTCCGCGCTCGGGCCCCGGTGGACGGAGCTCGACCGCGACTCGATCGGGGCGGCCGACGTCCTGGCGCTGCTGTCCGCGACCGAGGACGACGCAGCGATCGCCGCCCCGATCGCCCAGAAGTGGACCGGTGGCTCGTATCGCTTCCTGCGCCGCGGTGGAGCTGCCGAGAACGGGTGCGGCGTGCCGTGCGTCAGCCGCGACGCCGTCGTCGGGAGCGTCGCGTTCGGCGCGCCCGACGACGCCGAGGCGTTCGAGGAGGCGTTCGGGTCCCTGCTGGAGAAGCGCCGGGGGGCGAAGAGCGCCGGCGACCGGCGGTGGACCGTCGCCGGCGGCGGTGCCGCGGCGCGGGAGGACGGCTACGTCGTCACGTTCGCCTACGCCCCGACCCCCGGGCTCGCGGGACGCCTCGTGACCGACGCCCCGCAGACCCCGAAGCCCTGACGCGGGGTCAGTGCGCCATCGGCGCGACGACCCTCGGCGTGGCGTCCGCCGTCCTCCGGCGACCGGCCAGTGCGAACGCGATCACGACGTTCAGGACGGCGAGCCCGGCGGCGAGCTGGAGCCCGCGCTCGAAGCCGGCGGTCTGGGCGGCCGACGCGGCGACGCCCCGGCCGATCAGGTCGTCGACGTGGCCCGTGGCGATCGTCGTGATGATCGCCAGGCCCAGCGCCGAGCCCACCTGGTAGGCGGCCGAGAGGAGGCCGGAGGCCGACCCGGCGTCCTGGTCGGTGACGTCGGTGACCGCCCCGATCTGCGCCGGGACGCCGATCAGCGAGATCGACGCGCCGTAGAGCAGGAAGCCCGGCAGCAGGTCCGTCGCGTACGAGCCGCCGGCGGTCGCCGTGGACAGCAGCAGCAGCGAGCCGCCGCCGAGCAGGGCGCCGATCGCGATCGTGGTCCGCGCGCCGATCCGGCCGACGAGGTTCTGGGCGACGATCGCGCCGGCCACCGCGGTCACGCCCATCGGCACGAACTGCAGGCCGGTCTCGATCGCCGAGGCACCGCGGACGCCCTGGAGGAAGATCGCCGAGAGGTAGAACATCCCGATGAACGCGCTGCCGTTGAGCGCGAGCGCCAGGCCCGAGAGCGCCAGCGGGCGGGACCGGGCCAGGCGCGGCGGGACGAGCGGCGCGGCGGCGCGGGTCTCCACCAGCGCGAACAGGGCGAGCATCAGGGCCCCGCCGCCGAGCAGTGCGAGCACCTCGAAGGCGCCCCAGCCGAGCACGTCGGAGCGGATCACGCCGAGCACCAGGGCGCTGACGCCGGCGGTGCCGAGGACGGCGCCCGCCACGTCGAAGGACCGCGTGGTGGTGTCCGCGCGGCTCTCCCGGATCGTCAGCGGGATCGCGACCAGGGCGATCAGGGCGATCGGCACGTTGACGAAGAAGACCCACTCCCAGCCGAGGGAGTCGATGAGCAGGCCGCCCGCCACGACGCCGGCGGTGCCGCCGAGTCCGGCGAGGGCGCCCCAGACGCCCAAGGCGATGCCGCGCTCACGGCCGGGCGCGAAGGTCACGGTGACGATCGAGAGCGCCGCGGGGGAGAGCAGCGCGCCGCCGACCCCCTGCAGGGCGCGGGCGGCGATCAGCGCGCCGGAGCTCGGGGCGAACCCGGCGGCGAGCGAGGCGATCGCGAAGAGCCCGAGGCCGACCGACAGCATCCGCCGCCGTCCGAGGAGGTCGGCGACGCGGCCGCCGAGGAGCAGCAGCCCGCCGAACGTGAGCGTGTAGGCGCCGACGACCCACTGCAGGTCGATGGGGGAGAAGCCGAGGTCGGTCTGGATCGCGGGCAGCGCGACGTTGGCGATCGTCACGTCGAGGACGACCATGAACTGCGCGAGCGCCAGGACGGCGAGGGCACGCCAGCGACGCGGGTCGGGCGGTGCGGCGGTCGCCGGATCGGCGACGTCGGTGGGGGGTGCGGTGGACACGGGAGGTGCTCCGGTTCGGACGATGAACGATCCCGGTGGGAGAACGATTCATCACGTGAATGATCTGTCGGCGAGCACGATAGGGCACGGATCGAAATGATTCAAGTAGAAAATGATTCACGCGCTATGCTGGTCGGGTGATCGAGAACGATCCTTGCCTCGACGACGGCACCGACCCCGGCCTGACGGTCCTCCCCCGAGGCGTGGCCGAGCGTCGCGGGCTGCTCGTCTACAAGCTCGCCAACGAGCTGTTCATCCGGATGACCCCGCACTTCGAGGCCCTGGGCATCGACGGCCGCGACTACGCGCTGCTCGCCGTCCTCAGCAACGACGCGCCGGGGTCGCAGGCGGAGCTCGCGCGCCTCTGCTCCTTGCTGCCCGCGCAGCTCGTGCCGGTGCTCGACGCGCTGGAGAAGGGCGGGCTGGTCGAGCGCCGCCGCGACGACCGCGACCGCCGGCGCATGATCGTGCGGATCACCGACGGCGGCCGGGAGCGCCTGGCCGCCGCGGACGAGGCCGCCCGCATCATCGAGGACGAGCTGCTCGGCCCGGTCGACGACGAGGTCCAGGCGCGCCTGGGCGACGGCTTCCGCGCCGCGCTGCGCCAGACGACGCCCGCCGGCTGAACCCTCCGGCAGCCGGGCTCAGCGCGACCCGACGCCGGCGGTCAGCGCCTCGATGGCGCGCTCCGGGTCCGGATAAGGCCGCACCGACCCGTCGTGCGCGAGCAGCAGGAAGCGCTCGAGGCGGCGCAGGAACGCGCGATCGTGGGAGACCGCGACGATCGCGCCCTGGAACCCCTGCAGCGCGTGCTCGAGCGCCTCGCAGGAGTCGATGTCGAGGTTGTCGGTCGGCTCGTCCAGCAGCAGCAGGTTGCAGCCCTCGAGCTCGAGGCAGAGGATCTCCAGCCGCGCCTTCTGGCCGCCCGACAGCGTGTCGTGGGTGCGGTCGTTCGCGGCCACCAGGCCGTAGCGGGCGAGCGCCGACATCGCCTTGGCGCGATCGGGCAGCCGGCGCATGACGACCTGGAGCAGCGTGCCGTCGGCGAGCTCGGGCCGGACGTTCGTCTGCGCGAAGACGCCCGGCACGACCCGCGGGCCGACGACGAGCTCGCCGTGGTGGGCGATCCCGTCGATCACGGCCGCGGGGCCGCCCGGCTCCTGCGCCGCCCGGCCGCCCGCCGCGGAGCCGACGCCCGCGACCTCGGCCGCCGCGCCCGCGAGCAGCCGCAGGAGGTGGGTCTTGCCGGAGCCGTTGGGGCCGATCAACCCGATCCGCTCGCCGGCGTGGATCTCGTCGGTGATCGGCTCGGTCAGGTCGACGACCTGCACCGCCCGCAGGTCGAGCACGCGGCGCGCGGAGTCGGCGCCGCTCAGCCCGACCTTGATCGCGTGGTCCTGGACCGGCGGGGGCGGGGGCCCGGCGGCGACGTAGCGCTCCCAGCGGGTCTCGGTCGCGCGGGCGCGGGCGGCCATCGCCTCGGAGATCCGGGCCTGGATCTTCAGCGTGTGGACCAGGGCGCGCAGGCGCTTCTCCTCCTCGTGCCAGCGCTCCAGGGCGTCGCCGAGGCGCTCGTTGCGCTCCCGTCGGGCCTCCGGGTAGTCCGCGTAGGAGCGGCCGTGCACCCAGGCGCCCGAGCCCTCGAGCGTCACGACCGTGTCCGACGCGCGCGCGAGCAGCTCGCGGTCGTGGCTGATGAAGAGGATCGTCTTGCGGCTGCCGCGGATCGCCTCCTCGAGGCGGTGCTTGCCCGGGAGGTCGAGGAAGTTGTCGGGCTCGTCGAGCAGGACGAGGTCCGCGTCGCCGCCGAGCAGGAGCTGCAGCACGAGGCCCTTGCGCTCGCCGCCGGAGAGCGTCGCCGCCGGCCGGTCGCCCACGTCGGTGAGCCCCAGCCCGAGGACGCGCCGGCACGCGGCGTCCCACGCGCCCTCGAGCTGGTACCCGCCGCCGGTGGACCACGCGTCGAGCGCCTCGGCGAAGACCATGCCCGCGGCGGCGGCCCGGTCGGGGTCGGGGTCGGTCGTGTCGAGCTCCGCGGTCGCCATCCGTGCGCCGACGGCCGGGAGCTCGCCCGGGGCGACGGAGAGCAGGAGGTCCCGGACGCTCTGGTCGGCGACCTCGAGCCCCACGTCCTGCGGCATGAACGCGACCGTGCCGTCGGCGTGGACCTCGCCCTCGTCGCGGTCGAGGACGCCCGCGAGGATCCGCATCAGCGTGGTCTTGCCGACGCCGTTGGCCCCGACGAGCGCCGCATGGCGCCCCGCGGGGACCCGGAACGAGACCCCGGAGAACAGGAGATCGCCGCCGGGGTGGGCGTAGGCCAGGTCGGTGACGGCGATCGTCGACATCGGACGGGCACGGTCGCAGACGGCGCGGTGCCGCGCGGTCCGGGGCGCCCGCCGCCGCGGTGGGGTTCGAGTACGGCGGGCGCGGGCGGCGGGCCTGCGGTGCGGGTCGCGGGCGCGCGCGTGCGACCATCGCCCCATGGGACTCGCCGACATGCGCCGCAGCTACGACGGGACGCCGCTGACCGAGGCCGACCTGCACGAGGACCCGATCGTCCAGGTCGCCCGCTGGGTCGCGGAGGCCCACGACGAGCTCAAGGACGCGACGGAGGTCAACGCGATGGCCGTCGCGACCGCCGACGCGCGGGGTCGCCCGTCGGTGCGGATGGCGCTCCTGAAGGACCTCGACGAGCGGGGCCTCGTCTTCTACACGAACCTCGACTCGCGGAAGGGCCGCGAGATCCGCGAGAACCCGTACGCGTCGCTCTGCCTGCACTGGCAGCCCGTGTACCGGCAGATCCGCGTGTCGGGGCCGGTCGTCGAGGTCTCCCGCGAGGAGGTCGACGCGTACTTCGCGGGCCGGCCGCCGGACAGCAAGCGGGGTGCGTGGGCGTCGGAGCAGAGCGCCCCGATCGCCGATCGCGCGGCGATCGAGGCTCGGATGGAGGAGCTCGGGCGGCGGTTCCCCGACGACGACGCGATCCCGACCCCGACGAACTGGGGCGGCTTCCGCGTGGAGCCGGACGAGATCGAGCTCTGGCAGGGCCGCCCCGACCGCCTGCACGACCGCTTCCTCTGGACCCGCGAGGGGGACGGGTGGACGCGGGTGCGGCTCCAGCCGTAGGGCAGCCGCCGCGCCGCGCCGGGCCTCGCCCCGGCGGGGCTTCAGGGCTGGCACCGGCGTCGGCGGAGCGGGCGGGAGGTCGCCGGATGACGCTGTTCGCACCGCGGCGACGGACCGCGGTCCGTCCGTGACGGAATGTACCTGGGAATCGGTCGATGCGGACGCATCCGATCGGTGGACCCGGTCGTTCTAGGGGGTGAACGGATCGCCTCCGGGTGTTCCGCAGGTCGCCTCGGTGGCCGTGCCTCGTCAAACGTCAGCAGGAGTGCCCGTGCCGCTCGGAATCGGACCCATGGAGATCGTCATCGTGCTGGTGATCGCGCTGGTCGTGATCGGCCCCGCGAAGCTCCCCGGCATGGCGAAGTCGCTGGGCACCGGCGTGCGGGAGTTCAAGGACTCGCTGTCCGGCGATTCCGACGATCGCGACGAGACCCCGGCGCCCCAGGCGACCGTCGGCTCCGCGCGCAGCGAGGCGGTCTAAGCTCCCATGCGCATGGCGCCCCCTTCGGACCACCTGAGTTCCCTGTCCGACCGGGCGCTGATGGAACGCGTGGCGAAGATGGACGCGGAGGCCTTCGAGGTCTTCTACGACCGTCACGTCTCGTCCGCCTACGCCTTGGCCTACCGCATCGTCGGCAGCCGGCAGCCGGCCGACGACGTCTGCCAGGAGGCCTTCCTCTCCGTGTGGCGGTCCGCCGCGCGGTACGACGCCGACCTCGGCAACGCGCGCTCCTGGATCCTGGCGGTCGTCCGCAACCGGGCGATCGACCACCTCCGTCGCGTGACCCGCACGAAGGAGCGCGAGGTCGCCGACGAGGCCCTCGCCGAGCGCCACCCCGCCCCACACGACCAGGGCACCGAGTCCTCGGCGCTGCGCAACGCGCAGGCCGGCGAGACCCGCGAGCTCATGAACGAGCTGTCCGAGGATCAGCGGCGCGTCATCGAGCTGTCCTTCTACTCGGGGTACTCGCACAGCGAGATCTCCGCGATGCTCGAGCTGCCGCTCGGCACCGTCAAGGCCCGGATGAACCGCGGCCTCGCGCGCATGCGCAACGTCCTTTCGGCCGGAGAGACCACATGAGCAGCGCAGACGCCCCGCGCGATCTGATCGGACCCTTCGTCCTCGGCGCCTGTACGGCCGAGGAGGGTGCGCAGGTCCGCGCCCACATGACCGCGTCGCCCGAGTTCCGGGCCGAGGTCGACTCCTTCGACGACGTCTACGGCGCGCTGCTCGACGTGCCCACCCCCGACGTCGGGCCCGGCCCCGACCTCAAGCGCTCGATCATGGCGCAGGTCCAGGCCGAGGCCTCGCTGTTCCAGGCGGCCGGCCCGGACGAGCGCGCGGCGCTGGTCCGCGAGCACGCCCGGGCCGCGGACGCCGCGGAGCCCCCGGTCGCCACCCCGGCGCCTGCCGTGTTCCGGGGCGAGGGCGAGCCCGGGCCCAGCCCGCGACGCAACGCGTTCCTCGACGCCCTGATGCACCCGGCTCGCGCGACCGCGCTGGCGGCGGTGCTCGTGGCGTTGATCGTCGGCGGGATCGTGCTGGGAAACGGCGGAGGCGGTGACGGCAGCGGAGGATCCTCCGGTCCGCGGGAGTACATCGGGCAGTTCACCGACCCGGCGAAGGCCAAGCAGGCGACGGTCAAGATGGTCGCCGACAAGGACACCAACCAGCTGCGCCTCCACGGGTTCATCCCGGCCGGCGAGGGCAAGAAGTACCAGGTGTGGCTGCGCTCCGGCGACGGCGACCCGAGGCCGACGAAGGTCCTCTTCGACGTCGACGGCAAGGGCAACGCCACCGCGACGGTCCCCGGGGACATGGCTGATGTCGACGACGTCCTGGTGACGGCCGAGCCCGCCTCCGGGTCGACCACGCCGACGTCGGACCCGGTCTTCCACGTCCAGATCTGACCTGCGCCCCGCCCGTCGCGACGGGCGATGCAACGACGAACGCCCCGGTCCTCGACCGGGGCGTTCGTCGTTCCGGGGCTGTCGCCGCGGCGCGGTCCCGAGCGGCGGGAGCCGATCCCCCCGCCGGCTCAGGCCACCGACGCGCGGTGCAGCTCGCGCGGGGCGAGGTCGACCACGTCGGCGAGCAGCTCGTAGGAGCGCCGCCGCTTGTCGTGGTCGTGGATCACCGAGGTGACCATGAGCTCGTCCGCGTTCGTGCGGGCGAGGAGCTCCTCGATGCCGCGGCGGACGGTGTCGGGGCCGCCGACGATCTGCGACGCGCGACGGGACTCCGCGAACTTCTGGGCCGACGGGTCCTTCAGGGCGCGCTGGGCCTCCTCCGGGGTCGGGAGGAGCCCCGGGTTCCCCTGGCGCAGGCGCAGGAACTGCAGGACGTTCGAGCCGTTCAGGAACTCGGCCTCCGCGTCGTCCTCGGCGGCGACCACGGCCGTCCCGAGCATCACGTACGGGCGCTGCAGGACCTCCGACGGCTTGAACGACGCGCGGTAGAGGTCGACCGCCGGCACCGTGTGCTGGGCGCTGAAGTGGTGGGCGAACGAGAACGGCAGGCCCAGCTCGCCCGCGAGCTGCGCGCTGAAGCCCGACGAGCCCAGCAGCCAGATCGCGGGCTCGTAGCCGTTGTTCGGGACCGCCTTGACGCGATGCAGCGGGTCCTCGCGCGGCAGGTCCCCGCGCAGGAACCCGCGGAGCTGCGCGAGCTGGGCGGGGAAGTCGTCCTCGTTGGAGAACGGGTCGTTCGAGCGTCGGAGGGCCGCCGCGGTCAGGCCGTCGGTGCCGGGCGCGCGGCCCAGGCCCAGGTCGATCCGGCCGGGGTGGAGCGCCTCGAGCATCCCGAACTGCTCGGCGACGACCAGCGGCGCGTGGTTGGGCAGCATCACGCCGCCGGAGCCCAGGCGGATCCGTTCGGTGCCCGCCGCCAGGTGCGCGAGCAGCACCGGCGGGGACGAGCTGGCGATGCCCGTCATGTTGTGGTGCTCGGCGACCCACACCCGGCCGTACCCGAGGGCCTCGACGTGGCGGGCCAGGTCGAGCGCGTTCGCCAGCGCCTGCGACGGCGTCGAGCCGTCCGCGACGGGGGCGAGATCCAGGACCGACAGGGCGACGTCGCTCATGCATCCATCGTGGCAGCCCGGGGCGCGGACCCCGATGCGAAGCGGGTTCCGGTCCGGTTGCCGGGCGGGGGCGGGCCGTGGGTCCCGGGGCACGTCCGCGTCGTACGTCGACGAGCACGTGCTCCCGGCGGGCCGGGCCGCCCCTGGTCGCGCCGCCCCCGCGGCAGTACGGTGGGCCGGTGCCGCACGACAACGTCGCCCTGATCACCCGGTTCTACGCCGCGCTGGACTCGGGCGACGCCGCCGCGATGGGGGCCTGCTACGCCCCGGACGCGACGTTCACCGACACGTTCTTCAAGGGGCTCCGCGGTCCCGAGGTCCCGGGGATGTGGGACATGCTCCTGCGCCGTGCGACCGAGATGTCCGTCGTCACGGACGAGATCGAGGCCGACGACACCACCGGGTCGGCCCACTGGGTGGCGACGTACCCGTTCGCGAAGACCGGCCGCACGGTCGTCAACGACATCCGGGCGCGGTTCCGCTTCCGGGACGGCCTGATCGTCGAGCACGTCGACCGCTTCGACGCCCGCCGCTGGGGCGCCCAGGCGTTCGGCCCGGCCGGCAACCTGCTCGTCCTGCCGCCCGCGCGGATGCTGCTGAGCCGCGCGGTGAAGAAGGACCTCGACAAGCACCTCGCTCGCGGCTGAGCGGCGGGCTCACCCCTCCGGCCGCAGGACCTCGACCTCGCGGTCCGTCGTCCCCGGCGCGAGGAACCGGAGGAGCCGGCGGCCCTCGGCGCGGATCGACGCCTGCGCCTTCTGCGACAGGCGGGCGAACGGTCGCACGGCGATCGACGCCCGGCCGCTCCCGACGTCCGGCAGCCACGTCGCGACCCCGAAGCCGTCGTGGAGCACCGTCCCGTGGATGTGACCGTTGACGGTGAAGACGTGCGGCCGGTGCTCGTGGTCGAGGATCCGGGAGTGGTCGACGTGCGACAGGATCGCGTTGTCGAAGCGGGGGAGGAACCGCACCGGCGCCGGCGCGTCCTCCGGCGGCCGCGGGGCGCCCTGCAGGTCGAACAGGGTGCGACCGCGCTCGTCCTCGAAGGTCACGAGGTCCGGCAGGTCGTCGAGGACCGCCCGGGTGCCCTGCAGGCCCGACCACTTCGTGACGTCGGCCGCGGTGGCGGGACCGAACGCCCCGAGGTAGCGGCGGACGAGCCCGTGCGGCGGGCCCTCCGGCGCGAGCGGCGCCGGGACCAGTCGCTCGGCCGGGGCGAACGTCGCGTTCCCCGGGAAGCCGTCGGGGTGGCCCGGCTGCGGCAGCTGGACGAGCGGCAGCAGCATCCGGGCGACGTGCGCGGCGGCGTGGCCGTCGAGCTGCGGGAAGGCGTCGTGCAGCGGCTCGCGGAGCGCGGCGATCGTCCGCGGCTCCTCCGTCAGCAGGCGATGGGCGTGGGCGAGCACGGCGTCGAGGTCGGCCTCCTCCGCGACCGCACGCAGGTGGGGCAGCTGCATCGCGGTCCGCAGCACCGGCTGCAGCGCCATCCGGTGCGCCGCGTAGTCGCCCGCGGAGAGCAGGTGGATCGTGCCGCGCATCGCGGTCGCGCGCACGATCCGGCCGTCCCCGAGCGCGTCGAGGAGGTCGTCGCGGCGGAGGTCCTCGACCCGGCTCCACAGGCCGACGAACGGCGGTGCGGGCTCCTGCGCCTGCACGCCGACGAGCCGCTCGGTCATCGCGACCACGTCGACCGCGTCACGGACCAGGAGCCCCTGGCGGGCGAGCAGCGCGCGGTTCAGCCGCCGGCGCGAGAGGACCTCGGTCATGCCGGGAGCTTCGCGCGGATCGAGGACGGAGGACGTCCGCGTCGGACGCTCCATGACCTCCGAGGTAACGGACGGGCGGCACGACGGCAGGTACCGTCGCGGCGTGTCCACCGTCGCCGCCCACCACGCCGGCACGCTCCTGCGGGAGTGGCGCCACCGCCGCCGGCTCTCGCAGCTGGAGCTCGCGCTCGAGACCGGCATCTCGACCCGGCACCTGTCGTTCGTCGAGACCGGCCGGTCGCGCCCGAGCCCCGAGCTGCTCCTGCGGCTCGCGGACCCGCTCGAGGTGCCGCTCCGGGAGCGCAACCAGCTGCTCCTCGCCGCCGGCCACGCACCCGTCTACGGCGAGCGGGACCTCGACGACCCCGCGATGGCCCCGGTGCGAACGGCGCTCGACCTCGTCCTCCGCGGCCACGGGCACTCGCCGGCGCTCGTCGTCGATCGGCAGTGGGGGCTCGTCGCCGCGAACGCCGCCGTCGGCCTCCTGACCGCGGGCGCGGCGCCCGAGCTGCTGGCCCCGCCCGTCAACGTGCTGCGGCTCAGCCTGCACCCCGACGGCATGGCGTCCCGGATCCGCAACCTCGCCGAGTGGCGCGGCCACGTGCTCGGGCGCCTGGGGCGGGAGGCCGCGGCCGGGGGCGACCCGGCGCTCGCGACGCTGCTGGACGAGCTGCGTGCGCTGCCCGGCGGTCAGGCCGAGCCCGGACCGGAGCGCTACGGCGAGATCGCCGTGCCGATGATCCTCGCGCTCGAGGACGGGACGGAGCTGTCGCTGATCAGCACCGTCTCGACGTTCGGGACGGCGATCGACGTGACCCTCGCCGAGCTGTCGATCGAGGCGTTCTTCGCCGCCGACGCGGAGACCGACGCGCATCTGCGGCGCCTGGCGGAATGAGCCGCGGACGCCGTCCGCCACCGGCGTTTCCTCCCTGGGACACGGGGTAGGCGACCTCCATGTCCCTCGAGGAGTCCTCATCGTGACCGACCCGAAGTCGTATCTCGCCAGGAAGGCGGCCAAGAAGGCCGCGAAGATGACCGTCAAGCACGCCGCGCACGGCACGGCCACGAAGGCCAAGCGGCAGCCGATCCGGTCGGTGACGCTGCTCGGCCTCGGCGCGATCCTCGGCAGTGCCGTGTCGTTCGTGATCGCCCGTCGGGCGACCGCGCGCCGGGTGCTCGCCGAGAAGGTCGCCGCGGACGCCGCCGCCGTCGTGGCGGCGGACCAGGAGCGCGCCGCGGCCCGCCACGAGCGCCGCCGCGCCGAGCTCGACGACCGCACGCTGACCGATCGCGTGAAGTCCGAGATCTTCCGGCCCGCCGACTCGCCCAAGGGCGACGTCGTGGTCGACAGCGAGAACGGCGTCGTGCACCTCCGCGGCTCCGTCGCCAGCCCCGAGCTCCGCGACCGCCTCGTCGGCGACGCGAACGCGGTCGACGGGGTCAAGAAGGTCGAGGACCTGCTGCACGTCCGCTCATGAGCACCTCGACCCCCATCGCCCACGACTCCGGCACCTTCGACATCGGTGGCGAGCTGACCGTCCACCGCCTCGGCTACGGCGCCATGCAGCTCACCGGCGAGGGCGTGTGGGGCCCGCCGAAGGACCACGACGAGTCGATCGCGGTGCTGCGGAAGGCCGTCGAGCTCGGCGTCGACCTCTTCGACACCGCGGACTCCTACGGCCCGTTCGTGTCCGAGGAGCTGATCCGCGAGGCCCTGCACCCCTACGCCGACGACGTCGTGATCGCGACGAAGGCCGGCCTGACGCGCCCCGGTCCCGCCGACTGGCGCCCCGTCGGGCGCGAGGGCTACCTGCGCCAGCAGCTCGAGGGCTCGCTGCGGCGCCTGGGCGTCGACGCGATCGACCTGTGGCAGCTGCACCGCATCGACCCCGACACCCCCGCCGACGAGCAGTTCTCGACGCTGAAGGCCCTGCAGGACGAGGGCAAGGTCCGGCAGCTCGGGCTCTCCGAGGTCACGGTCGACCAGCTGGACGCGGCGCTCGACGCGGGCGTGAAGGTCGCGACGGTCCAGAACAAGTTCAACCTCGTCGAGCGCGACTCCGAGGACGTCCTGGACCGCTGCGAGGAGCTCGGGATCGGCTTCATCCCGTGGTTCCCGATCGCGACCGGGCAGCTGGCGAAGGACGGCGGCCCGCTCGACGAGATCGCGAAGGAGCACGGCAGCTCGCCCGCCCAGCTCGCGCTCGCCTGGCTGCTGCACCGCTCGCCGGTGATGCTGCCGATCCCGGGCACCTCGAAGGTCGCCCACGTCGAGCAGAACATCGCGGCAGCCGGGATCGCGCTGTCGAAGGACGAGGTGGAGCGCCTCGAGCAGGCCGGTCGCGACGCGGCCGACGCCGACTGAGATCCGGGGCCGGTCCGTCGTCGTGACCGGCCCGTCTCCCGGGGTCGCCCGTGGGTCCGGCCGAGCGACGGTCCCCACGCCCGGCGCGCCGCGATCGCCCGCCGCACCGGTGCGGCAGGCCGGCCCGGGTACCGTCGGACCATGACCGCGACCCCCTGGTCGACCGCCTCCGCGGGCCTCTCGCTGCCCCTGCGCCTGGCCTGGGTGCTCGCCAGGGAGGACGGCCGGCCCCCGGTCGAGGTCGGCGGACCCGGCCCTCTGCTCCTCGGCGCCGCCGTCCTCCAGCTGCTGCACGACCGGGCGCTGCGGCGCGAGGGCGCGGGCTACGTGCGGGGCGACGGCGACCCCGGCGACCCGTTCGAGGCCTGGGTCCGGGACGCGCTCCCCGCGGGCGACGACGGCGACGTGCAGCTCGAGGAGCTCGCGGCGGACGTCGCCGGGCGGGCCGGCGAGCAGGCGACCGAGGCGCTCGAGGACCTCGGGCTCCTGACCCGGGTGCCCCGGAAGGTCCTCGGCGTCCCGCTCGGGCGGTCGCTCCGGGTCGCGGACCCCGAGGCGCTGATCCGCGACCGCGGGCTCGTCCGCAGCGTGCTGGACGGCCAGGAGTCCCACGACGTCGCGATGGGCGCCCTGATCGCGTACCTGCACCACGGCGGGCTCGTCGCGCACCTGGATCCCGAGGACCTCCACGCGGCCGAGCTCCGCGCCGCACGGATCGCGGGGGAGGACCCGGACGGCCGCCCCGCACCGCAGGGCCCGGTCGCCGAGGCCGTGGCCCGGACCGTCGCGGCGATGCACGTGGTGCTCGTGCCCGTCGGCGTGGTCCAGATCGTGTCGACGAACGCGCACCACCACCCGCACGACTGACCGCCGCACGTCGGTGGCTCAGGTCGTGATGCGCCACCCGGCGACGTCGACGAGGAAGTGCGCGAGCACGAGCGCCCCGAGGTAGAACGTCGAAACCGCGAGCGCCGCGCCGACGCGGGCGGCCCCGGGACGGTCGCGCGTCAGCAGGAAGCCCGTCGCCGCAGCCCAGCCGAGCGCGGCCTCCGCCGGCAGGACGTAGAGCGCGACGCCGAGCGTGCGGGTCGTGTCCCCGGCCGGCGCCCACAGGTCGATCACCGGGGCGAGCAGCTCGCTGCCGAGGAAGATCCCGACGGCGAGCGCGGCGGCGCGGGCCGGGCTGCCGGCCGCAAGCGCGACGGAGGCGAAGAGCGGCGGCACCCACATCCCGGCCATCGCGACGGGGATGACGTCGTCGATCCGCGGGCCGCCGACGTCGGGGAACCGCAGGGTCCCGACGAGGTCCGCGAGCACCCAGTCGGGGAGCACCTGGAAGACCGAGACCGGCAGGAGGAACGCCCACAGCGCCACCCAGTCGGCCCGGCCGACCCGCGCGGCCACGACCGGCAGCGCGACGTTGTAGCCCACGACGCACGCGAGGACCCCCCAACCCTGGGCCGGGGACGGCAGCAGCACGGCGACCGTGCCCCCGACGAGGAGCAGGACGTGGACGAGCACGATCGCCCGGACGTCGCGGGGCAGCGTACGCGGGGACGACCCGGTGGCGGGGAGGGCGACGGACGGCACGACGCGACGGTACCCGAAGGGTGACGCCTGCGTCACTTTTTGCTCAGCCGGGGGCGGCGCGCGCTTCCTGGAGCCGGTCGACGAGCTCCGCCTGCGCGGCCACGAGCTTGACGCGGGCCGTGTCCGGGTCGACCCACGCCACGCGGTCGACCTCCGGGAACGCCTGACGGCGACCCGACCGCGGCGGCCACTCGGTCTCGAAGGTGCCGGGCACGATCGACGCCGGGTCCAGGTCGCCCTCGACCGCCCACGCATGGACGCGCTTGCCGTTCTTCTGCCGGACCTCGCCGAGGTCGACCGGCGCGCCCTCGGGCACCGGCAGCCCGAGCTCCTCGGTCCACTCGCGGCGCGCGGTCTGGAGCGGCTCCTCGCCGTCCTCGACCTCGCCCTTCGGGATCGACCAGGCGCGCTCGTCCTTCTTCGCCCAGAACGGGCCGCCCATGTGGGCGATCAGGAGCTCGATGTCGCCGCCGGGGGTGCGGCGCCAGAGGAGGAGGCCGCCGCTGAGGACCGTCGATGCCATGGGCGCATCATCGCGCGGGACGGACGACGAGGATGCCTGCGCTCACCGCGGCGCCGGCTTGAAGAGCCGCACGTTGCGGTCCTTCGCGGTGCCCGCGTTCTTCCCCGGCCGGCCGCCCTGGGCGTCGAGGTAGGCGAGCTCGCGGGCGGTGTCGGCGAGCGGGTCCGGGGCGGTGTCGAGCTTCCAGGTCTCGAGGACCGCGCCGCCGCCCGCGGTCTCGCGGACCCGCAGCGCCCGGCCCTGCTGCGGCCAGTCCGCGAGGGCCGACGTCGTCAGCGACCAGTAGCCGCCCGACGGCGTGCGGACGGGGACGACCTCGTCGTGGTGCGTGTCGCCGCCGATCGTCGCCAGGACGCGCGGGGCGCGGGCGAGGCGGGCCCGGAACGCGCGGCCGTTCGGGGTGCGGTCCAGCGGGTCGTGGAACGCGACGAGGACCCAGCGGTCGCCGGCCGTGGTCAGCGCGCGGTCGAGGAACGCCTGCTGCGCTGGATCGACCGGCCCCTCGTCATCGCCGCCGCGGGGGACGTCGTCCAGGAGGATCACGCGGACGCCCGTGCCGAGGTCGCGCACGGTGTCGGCCCGGCCGTCGCGGTCGCTCGCGAGGCCCGCCTTGGCGAGCTGTCCCACGACCTCGGGGCCGCTCAGCAGCCTGCGCGTCGGGTCGGCCCGGACGGCCGCCGTGGTGCCCGGGAGCCGGCCGGCGGAGAGGAGCGCGTTCACCGCCTGCTGCGCGGCGCCGGCGTCGCGGGGGATCGTGCGCGCGAACGCCGGGTCGGGGGTCACGAGACGGCGGTCGCCCACGGCCACGGCACGCAGCGCGGGCGTCGCCAGGACCTCGCCGCCGACGAGCACGTCGTGGTTGCCGGGGACGACCGCGACCGGACCGTCGAGGCCGGGGGCCGTGAACGGGCGGCGCGCGCGGTCGAGCAGACCCGGCTCGCGCGGCGGGTCGACGTCCGGGCGGTAGTAGAAGGGGTCGGCGTTGTCGGCGCCCTGCAGGGCGTGGGCGTCGAACGGGCGGACGCGGCCGCCCTTCAGCGCGGTGATCGCGGCGGTCAGCTCGTTCTGCTGGTCGTTGTCGACGAGGTCGCCCGTGACGACCGTGAGCTGCGGATCGAGGCGGTTCACGGTCTTCGTCGCGGCCGCGAGGGTCTGCAGCGTCAGGCCCTCCTGCGGGCGGAAGATCGGGTTGAACGGCGCGCCGAGGCGGTCGAGGAACGGGATCCGGGCGGGCGAGGCCGTGTCGCGGACGTGGGTGTCGGTGAGCTGGGCGACCGTCGCGAGCTCCTTGCCGGGCGACGGGGTCGCGGTGCCCGCGGGCAGCAGGTCGCGGCGGTCGCGCAGGTGCTCCCCGGGGCCGTCCCGCAGGACCCCGCTGCCGGACGGGTCGCGGACGGTGACGTCGAGGGTGGAGCCGGTCCTCGGCGGGTCGTCGTCGCCCCCGCCGACGAGCAGGAGCACGAGGAGGACGATCGTCCCGGCGACGAGGAGCGCGACCGAACGCCGGAGCCACGCGGTGGTGGGAGGGACGCGCACCGCTCAGCCCTCCCGCAGCCCGTGGACGGGCGGCTCGGCGACGACGCGGCGGGCGACCCAGCCGCCCGCCAGGACCGCGAAGACGACGAAGCCGCCGGTGACCCCGAGGACGGCACCGGTCGACGCGGCGGTGCCGAGGTCGGCGTAGCCCGCGGCGAGCTGCGAGACCAGCGGCGAGAAGACGAGGCGCTGGAGGAGGAACGCGACGAGGGCGCCCGGCAGCGCGAGGACGAGGCCGGCCCCGAGCAGCACGCGGACGACGGTCGGGGTCGCGGCGCCCTGGGCGCGCAGCAGCGCCAGGGTCGGACGGCGCTCGCGGGCGGTGAGCGCGAGGGCCTGGATCAGCGCGTAGAGGCAGACGAGGCCGTCGAGCGCCGCCACCGCCTTCAGCACCGTCGCGAGGGTGTCGAGGAACGCCTTGTTGCTCGTCGTCGCGCCGCCGACCTTCGTGGGGGACGCGCCGATCGCGGCCAGGCGCGGGCCGACGGTGGCGACGTCGGTGCCGTCCTCCAGCCGCACCGCGATGTCCGGCCGCAGGCCGGGGTCGGCGGCCAGGAGCCGGTCCGGGCGGGCGAACGCCACGCGGCCGTCGTCCTGGAGCGCGCGGACGGTGCCGACGACGCGGAACCGCGCCTCGCCGCCGTTCTGGAGCTGGACCGCGAGCGTGCCGCCGGTCCCGAGGCCCAGGGCGGTCGCCAGGCCGGTGCCGATCTCGACCTCGCCCGGGCCCCGCACGCGGCGGCCGTCGGCGAGCGGCGGGTTCACGAAGCGGTCGAGTCGCCCGTCGAACGCGGTGATCTTCACGGGCTCGCCGAGCGCGAACGAGTCGGCCCCGCGGACCTCGTAGCGCTCGCCGGCGTCGGCGACCCCGGGGACGGCGCGGACCGCGTCGACGCCACCGTCGGGCGCGCGGACCGTCAGCGCGTAGCGGGTGCCGACGGCGCTCGGGTCGTCGCGCAGGGCCACGAGCAGGGACGCCAGCCCGAGCATCAGGAGGATCACGCCGCCCGACACCCCGAGGACGGCGACCGTCGCGCCGGCCCGCCCGGGGCGCGCGAGGACGAGCTTCGCGCCGAGGCCGAGGAAGCCGGTGCGGCCGGGACGTTCCCGCCGGTCCGCCCGCAGCTCCCGCCGCACGCGCCATCGCGTCCGCAGGCCGCCCTCGACCAGGGTCCCGCCCCGCAGGAGCGCCACCGGCGGTCGTCCGGCCGCGCGCCAGGCCGGCCACCCGGCAGCGGCGGCGGCGATGGCACCGAGCAGCAGCGTGAGACCCGCGAGCGGCAGGACGAGCGCGCCGCCGGGCGGCGTCTCGTTCAGCGCCGAGAGCAGGTCGCTGCTCGGCCCCGCGATCACGAGCGCCCCGACGAGCACGCCGAGCCCGCCCGCGACCAGCCCGATCAGCCCGGCGGCCAGGGCCTGCTCGCCCGCGACGGTCCCGCGCGGGACGCCGATCGCCCGCTGGACCCCGATCACCGGCAGTCGCCGTGCGACCTCCGACGCCGACTGCGACGCGAGCATGGTCGTCGCCGCGATCAGGGCGACGAGCGAGAACGCGACGAGCAGCGCGACGACGACGCCGGCGGCCTGGTCGATGATCAGCCGCACGCCGGTGCGGGTGACGAAGCGGAGGTTGCCGACGCCGTAGGTCGTCGCCCGGGCCTGCTGGAGCGTCACGTCCGTGCGCGAGCGGTCGTGGGTCCAGACCAGCGCCTGGTTGACCCGGAGCCGGCCACGGAACCGGGCCTCCAGGGCGGGACCCGAGAGGTACACCCGCGCCGCGGTCGCCAGCGGGAACGCGACGTTGTCGGGCGCGATCGAGATGCCGACGATGCGCACCTCGCCGAGACGTCCGACGTCGATCGTGTCCCCGACGTGGAGCCCCCAGGACCGCGCGAGGCCCTGCTCGACGAGCGCGTCGCTGCTGTCCCGCCCGCCCCGTGGGAGGTCGCGGCCCTCGACGATCGCGTAGCCCCGACGCGCGTCGGTGTCGACGAGCTGGAGCGCGCCCTTGCCGGTCTCGTGGTCGGCGGCGCGGACGCGGACGTTCGAGATCTCGGTGCGCGGGGCGTAGTCGGCGACGTTCGGGAGCGCCTCGATGCGGGCGCGGATCCTCGCCGGGTCCTGGCCGGAGAACCGGGCGACGATGTCGGGCAGGTCGGAGCGCTCGGCGGCGCGGTCGAAGCCGCCACCCAGGCCGATCGAGACGGTCAGCGCCGCCCCGGCCATCGCTCCGGCGACGAGGACGCCGGCCGCGGCGAGGACCGTCCGGCGACGCCCGGAGCGCAGGAGGGAGAGCGCACCGCGGAAGAGGCGGCCGACCGCGGCACCGAGGCCGGCGGTGCCGCTCACGCCCCGGGTCCCGCGGTGGGGACGCCGGGCCAGGCCGCGGAGATGCCGATCCGGGTCGCGAGGACGCGGAGCCCGTTCTCCAGGACGCCCGGGCGTCCGAGGCCGCTCACGCCCCGCCGACCGCCCCGTGCGCCGACGCGACGAGCCGGCCGTCCACGAGCGTCACCGTCCGGTCGGCCATCGCGCTCGTCCGGGGCTCGTGGGTCACGACGATCACGGCCCGGTCGGCGGTGGCGGCCGAGCGCAGCAGGTCGAGGACCGCGGCGCCGGAGGCCTCGTCGAGGTTGCCCGTCGGCTCGTCGGCGAGCAGCACCGGCGGGTCCAGGACGAGCGCGCGGGCGACGGCGAGGCGCTGTTGCTCGCCGCCGGAGAGCTCGTGGGGCCGGCGTCGGGCGGCGTCGCCGAGGCCGAGCCGCTCGATCAGCTCCCGGCCGTGCGCCGGGGCCGATCGCGGCGCGCCCGGCAGGCGGGTCGGGAGGAGCACGTTCTCCTCGCCCGTGAGCTCCGGGACGAGGTGGAAGAACTGGAAGACGAACCCGACCCGGCGGCGACGGAACGCCGACAACGCGCGCTCCGACCGCCCGTCGACCCGCTCGCCCGCGACCTCGATCGTGCCCGCCTCGGGACGGTCCAGCGCGCCCACGAGGTGCAGCAGCGTGCTCTTCCCGGTGCCCGAGCGACCGACGATCGCGACGACCTCGCCGGCGGCGACGTCGAGGTCGGCCCCGTCGAGGACGCGTCGCGTGGCGCGGCCGGCGCCGTACGTCTTCACGAGTCCGCGGGCGCTGATCACTCCGCATGACGGTAGGGCAGGCGACCGGCGACCGAGCCGGTCTGGGGCGAAGGTCCAGGTGCGGGGAGCGGGTCCTGGCGCGTCGGCGCTCGGAGTCGGCCCGCCGCGCCCGTCGGCGGTCGGTCGCGCGGCCCTCGGGCGGGCCGCGGCGCGG
>NZ_KI912613.1:2652644-2671723 GCF_000519325.1 Patulibacter minatonensis DSM 18081
GGCCCTCGGGCGGGCCGCGGCGCGGCGCCGTACGCCCCGCCGGCGCCCGCCGCGTGACGTGGCGCGTGCGGACGCCGTACGTATCCGTTCGGTGGCAGATGCGGAGCAGGCCGGGAACAACCGCCGAAACGGGTGATCGAGATGTCAAGTTTCGTGGCCCATGTGTCGATGGGAGCGGGGTCGGGGAGCCGGGGGAGACCCCGCTCCGGGTGGACGAAAGGGAGTCCGGATGTCGGACGAAGAGCGGGTCCAGGGCGGTCAGGACGATGCGTAGCCTCTCGGCGTTCTCGCTCGGCCGTCCGCGGGTCGCGCTCCTCCTCTTCCTCGTCGCCACGATCGCCCTCGCGGCGTTCGGCGGCAGCCGCCAGCACGTCCAGCCCGCCAGCCTCAAGGTCGACGGCACCGAGTCCGCGCAGGCCCAGGCGCTGATCGCCGGGCGCTTCGACGAGTCCTCGACCGTCCCGATCCTCCTCAGCGGCCCGTCCGCCGCGATCCGCTCCCAGGGGCACGACCTCGCCGACCGCCTGGCGGAGCGCCCCGGCGTCACCCTCGCGTCGCCCTGGAACGCCCCGACGCTCCGCGCCACGCTGCGCCCCGCCCCCGACCAGCTCCTGCTGCTCGCCTCGATCACGGGGACCACCAAGGAGGTCCAGTCCCGCGCCGAGCAGATCCGGACGGTCACGACGCAGAGCGTGAAGGACGGCGTGACCGCGCACGTCACCGGCGTCCCGCTCGTCACGAAGGCGATCACGAGCTCCTCCAGCGAGGCGGTCCACCGCGTCGACCTGATCGCGATCCCGGTCCTCCTGCTCGTCCTGCTGCTCGTCTTCCGCTCGCCGCTGGCCGCCGCGATCCCCGTCCTCTTCGGCGGCGCCACGATCCTGTCGGCCACCGGCGCGGTCCAGCTGCTGTCGCTGAAGATGCCCGTCGACGGGCTCGGCACCGCGCTCGCGTCGATGATGGGCCTCGCGCTCGCCGTCGACTACTCGCTGCTGATGGTCTCCCGGTTCCGCGAGGAACGCCGCCGCGGCCTCGACGTCGAGGCCGCCGCCGCCGGCGCGGTCGTCGGCACCCGCCACACCGTGATGACCGCGGGCGCGTCGATCGTCCTCGCGATGGTCCTCGTCGCCGCCCTCGGCCCGGGCAGCCCGGTCGTCTCGGCGGCCGTCGGGGTCGGCGCCGCCGCGATCCTCGCCGTCCTCGGCGCGAGCCTCGCGATGCCCGCCGCGCTCGTTCTCACCGGCCCGTGGCTCGAGCGCGCCGGGTCCCCGGCCGGCGCGGACGCCGCCGCCGTCGACGGCCCGTCGTCCCGCGCCCGCCGCGACGACCCCGCCGTCGGCTCCCTCTGGGCCCGGATCGGCACCGTCGCGATGCGCCGGCCGTACCCGACCGTCACCGCCGGCTGCGCCGCGCTGGCCCTGCTGGCGATCCCGGCGCTCTCCCTGAAGACCTCCGCGCCCGACGCGAGCCAGCTCCCGCCGTCCAGCAGCGCCCGCGCCGACGTCGACGCGGTCACGAAGGCCGCGGGAGCGGGCTGGGGCTCGAGCTTCGAGCTCGTCGCAGTCGCCCGCGAGGGCACCATGACGACGCCCGCCCGCCTGCGCGCCCTGAGCGCCCTGCAGGCCGAGCTCGCGAAGGACCCCGACGTCCGCGCCGTCCTCGGGCCCGGCACGATCTCCGCGCGCGCCGAGAAGCTCCGCCGCGACGGGCGCCGGCTCCTGAAACAGCAGAAGGCCCTCGCCGCCGAGATCCCGAAGCAGAGCGAGCGGCTGTCGAAGATCAAGGGCTCCGTCGGCAAGCTCGAGGGCGGCGTCGGTGGACTGAACGGCGCGTTCGACGAGGCCGACACCGCGACGAAGTCGCTCGACAACGGCTCGGCGAAGCTCGCCGACGGCGTGACCCAGCTCCGCGAGGGCGTGAAGGGCGCGGCCGACGGCGTCAAGACGCTGGTCGGCCGACTCGGCGGCGCCGTCGGCGGCACCGACAAGCTCGCCACCGGTGCGGGCCGCGCCCAGACCGGCAGCGCGCAGATCGCCGACGCCGTGCACACGCTCGGCGTGAAGGTCGCGCAGCTCAAGCCGCAGATCCAGGCCGCGACCGGCGCGTTCGTGCAGCAGCGCGAGACGATCAAGAACGCCGCGTCCGAGTCGAGCAACCGCAACGAGAACGCCCTGACGCAGCTCGCGGCCGCCCAGCAGGCGCTCACGGGCGTCCGGCAGAACGCCGCGTCGGCGCGGGTCGCGAAGGCGCTGGAGGCCGCGAAGACGCAGCTCAAGGGGTCGAACGTCGCGGCGAACCTGAACGCCGTCGCCGGCCAGCTCGACGCGCAGATCGCGACCGCCGACGGGCTGGCCAAGCAGCTCGCCACCGTCGACGTCCACCCGCTCGCCGAGCGGGCCCGCGCGCTGAGCAAGGGCCTGGCCACGCTGAAGGCCGGGCTCAAGGACCTCGGCGCGAACGTCAACGACCTGACCGGCGGAGCCGGCGGCTTCCAGGCCGCGCTGTCGCGCCTGGACGGCGGCGCCGGCCGCCTCGGCACCGGCATCGACAAGCTGAAGGCCGGTGTCGCCGGTGTCGCGGGCAGCGTCGACGCGAGCCGCAAGCGCAGCGACGGCCTCGTCAAGGGCCTGACGGGCGCCAAGAACGAGCTCGAGGGCGTCTCCGCGGATCCGTCCGGGAGCACGAAGCCGGGCGAGCAGAGCCAGACCTCGAAGGCGATCGACTCCGGCTACTTCGTGCTCGCCGCGCTCGACGGCCGCGACGGCGCCGGCGCGACCGGGCTGAACGTCAACCGCGGCGGCCAGGCCGCCCGCGTGGTCGTCGTCCCCCGGACCTCCCCGAGCGACCCGCGCACCGCGGCGCTCTACCGCCGGCTGACCGCGAAGGCCGACCAGTTCGAGCGGGCCACCGCGTCGGACGCCGCGATCGGCGGGCCCGCCGCGCAGCTCATCGACTACGAGCACGCCGCGGACTCGCGCTTCCCGACCATCGTCCTCGTGCTGGCGATCGCCACGATCCTGCTGCTCGCGGCGCTGCTGCGCTCGCTCGTCGTCCCGGTGATCGGCGTCGCCCTGACGCTGCTGACCGTCGCCGCGACGATCGGGATGATGGGCCTGATCTTCGGCGGCGGCCTCGACGCCACCACCGTGATCGCGGTCTTCGCGGTGATGTTCGCGCTGTCGATCGACTACCAGGTGTTCATCCTCGGCCGGATCCGCGAGGAGTTCGACCGCCGCCGCGACCACGAGCAGGCGATCGCCGCCGGGCTCTCGAGCACCGCGCACGTCGTCACCGGCGCCGCCGTCTCGATGCTCGCGGTCTTCCTGGCCTTCGCGACCGCCGACGTCCCGGGGCTGCGCCAGTTCGGGCTCGGCCTCGCGATCGCGATCGCCCTCGACGCCACCGTCGTCCGGCTCGTCGTCCTCCCCGCGGCCCTGAAGATCGCCGGTCGCCTGGCCTGGGGCGATCCGCCGGCCGAGCGCCGGTCGGAGTCCGGGGACGGGCGTCGCGGCGACGGTCGCCGCGAGGACGACCTCGGCGGGTCCGGCGACGGCCGGGGCGACCGGCGCGGGTCCGCCGACCGGCGGCGCCGCGAGGCCCCGGGCGGCGCACGCCCGGTCCTCGACACGCTGACCGGGCGGGTCCCCGACCCGGTCCCCGAGGGTCCGGTGGCGGAGGACGACGCGGCGCGCCGCTCCACGCGCCTGCCGGCCCGCCGCGGACCGCTGGGCGACGTCGGCGTGACCCCGCCGCGACGGCCGGCGTCGGGCAGCGCCGACTGATCCGGCAGCTACCGGACCGCGGTCCGCATGGGGTAGGGTCGCGGACGACCACCACGTCGTAGGAGAACACGACCCATGACCTCCCCCCTGGACCTCACCGGCGACATCGCGTCGGCCATCGACGGCGCCGTCCTCGACGGCAAGACGCTCGTCGTCGGCTACGTCAAGGCCGACGGCTCGCCGTCGCTCTCGTTCCGCGGCAGCACGCTCGTGCTCGGTCCGCAGCAGCTCGGCTTCTGGTCGCGCACGACGGACTCGGGCCTCCCGGTCGAGGTGGCCGACCGCCCGAAGGTCTCGCTCCTCTACTACGGCGGCGGCTCGCGGCCCGGTCCGCTGTTCCTGTCGATCAAGGGGACCGCGAAGGCCGACCCGTCGGCGAACGACGCCGTCTGGGACGGCATGGTGCAGGCCGAGCGCGACTACGACCCGGAGCGCAAGGGCGTCGCGATCGTCGTCGAGGTCGAGCAGGTCGACGGCGCGGGCGCGGACGGCTTCTTCAGCCTGACCCGGTAGGACCGCGGGCCGGCCGGGCCCGGACGACGTCCGGCTCCGGCCCGTCGTACAGGACGACGCGCGCCGGCCCGTACGTCCAGGAGGTGGAAACGGGCTGCAATCGGCGCATATCCTGCGTCATGCACTCCTTCGACGCCATCACCGGGGGCTGGGACGCGGTCTGCGGCGCGTCGGGCGTCCACGAGACGCTGCGGCTCAGCGCCTTCCGCACCGTCCGGCGACTCCCCGGGCCGACCGCACCGCCCGCCCACGTCGTCCGCTACCGGTGCGGGTGCGGGGACGACCACGAGCTCCTGATGTCGAGCGTGGAGCTCGACTGGGCGCCGATCCGCTCGACGTTCGGGGAGCACTTCGACCTGATGACCGGGCGGATGGCCGAGGACCCCGACCAGGGCGTCGAGCTCTGGTGGCGGTCGATGCGGCGCGGCCACTGGCCGGTGACCCTGCACTGCGCCCACCACAGGGCGCCGGTGCCGGCGTGGCCGAGCTGCCTGCGGGCGCTGGAGCCCGACGACGAGCGCGCGGTCTCCCACCTGCTCGTGCACTACGTGTGCCCGCTCTGCGACCGCCAGGGCACGCAGGTGATGCGGCCGCAGGCGCTCGAGCTGGTCCCGCGCCTGCAGTGAGCGCCCGCATCCGACGCCGCTACCGCACGTCGCAGTGTGCGCACCCGGCCGGCGCGGCGCGTTCAGCCGGTCCGGGCGACCGGCCGCTCGAGCAGCCCGACCGCCCGGAGGCGCCGGTCGACCGCGGCGACGACCGACGTCCGAACGTCGTCGTCCACGAGGGCGCCCCAGCAGCGCGCGGCGTCCTCGGCCTCGGCCTGCAGGCGTCGGGCGACCGACGGTCCGTCGTCGGCGTCGACGAGCACCCGTGCCCCGAGCGCGACGTGCCACCGCTCGTCGCGCTCGATCCGGGCGAAGGTCTCCAGCAGTCCCGGCAGCGCCCACCGCTCGGCGAGCGCCCGGACGGTCCGCTGGCCGGCGAGGAAGACCACGCCCTCCAGGAGCCCGTGGTAGAGCGCGACCGCCCCGGTGAGGTCGTCGCCCGCGGCGGACGCGGCCGCCGGCAGGCGCTCGCGGAAGAGCCCGACGAGGGCGTCGGGCGCGTCGGGGGCAGGGTCGGCGTCGGCCGAGGTCATCGCGGCCCACGCGCGGCGGCAGGCGTGGGCGTGGCGCTCCTCCTCGACCACCTGGGCCGCCAGGCACGCGCGGAGCCCCGGGTCGCCCGTGGCGTCCTCGAACGGCACGAGGTGCAGCGCGACGGCCTCCTCGCCGACGACGAACCCGGCGAGCAGCCCGCGCAGCCGGTCCCGCACCTCGCCCGGCAGGGCGTCCCAGCGCGCGCGGTCGAGGCCGAGGTCGATCGCGTCGGGGTCCCAGGCGCCGCGGGCGGAGATCGCCAGCAGCGCGTCGTAGTCGGGGAGCCGGGACGGCATGCGGGGATCATCGCGGACCGCCGGTCCGTCCGCCTACGCACAACGACGCAGACGCCGGCGCGCCACGATTGACAGGGGCCTCCCGGAATCGGGATCGTTCCGCCGATGCTGCGCCGCCTGCTCCGTCCATCGCTGGTGCTCCTGGCCGGGCTGGTGCTCGCGCTGACGTCGGCTGCCCCGTCCTCGGCGGCCACCACGTTCGGGGCCGACCTGACGCCTCCGGTGACGAGCACCGCGACCTGTGGGCAGGCGTTCGGGACGTCGTCCTGCCTGGCCTACTCCGTCGTCCCGACGTCGTTCGCCCCGTTCAGCGGCGTCGTGCGGACCGTCCGCGTGAAGACCGGGGACACCCCGCAGAGGCCGATGCAGGTCCTCGTGCTGCGGCAGTACTACCAGAACAACCTGCAGAATCCGGGCACGCCGAACATCTTCTGCTGCTTCGTGCAGGAGTACGGTCCGACGTTCACGCCGCAGCGGAACGCGATCACCGAGGTGCCCGCGACGCTGGGCATGGTCGAGCAGCCGGTCCCGGCGTCCGGCGACGGCAACACGGTGGCGGCCGGCGACTTCCTCGCCCTCTCCGTGCTCGACGGGACCACGGCGATCCCGCTGACCTCCAGCCCGAGCCCCGTCGGCGCGGCCTTCAACGCCCCGGCCCCGACGGCGCCGAGCACCCCGGCCCCCAGCCCGAACGCGATCGGCGGCGGACAGGGTGGCCGGCAGGCGACGGTGATGTTGAACGCGGACATCGAGCCGCTCGACGCCGGCGGCGGCGGTGGCGCGACGCCGGTGGTCCCCCCGGCGCCGGGCACGCCCGTCCAGACGACCGGTCCGGCCCCCGCGGCGACGAAGCCGGTCCTGCTGAAGCAGCACGGCGGGCGACTGACGCGGAAGGCCGCGTCGCTGCCCGTGACCTGCCGCCTGACCGCGACCTGCGCCGGCATGCTGACGGTCCGCGACCGCGCACCCGCGGTGACGACCAGGGCGGCCGCGAAGAGCGCGAAGGCGAAGAAGGCGAAGAAGCCCGTCGTGCTCGGCACGGCCAGGTTCTCCGTCGCTGCGGGAAGGACCAAAGCGGTGACCGTGAAGCTCAACGCCGCGGGGCGGATGCTCGCGCGGCGGCACGGGAAGCAGACCGTCTACGAGACCGCGACCGTCGGGACGGTCCCCGTGACGACGAAGGTCGTCCTCCGGCGCTGAGCGGGCCGGGGGAGGACCGGGCGGCTACCAGACCCCGCCGGCGCACCCGGCGCCGGCGACGCCGCCGTCGGTGCACGTCCTCGTCGGGTCGCCGGCGCCCTCGCGGCTGATCGAGTACGTGTTCCCCGACCGCGAGACCGCGACGACCCGGTAGCCGTCCCGTGTGGCGCCCACCACGGCGACCTGGCCGGCGGTCGGCTGTCCGCCATCGGCGATCGACAGGTTCGCGCCGACGTTCAGCTGGGCGGCGGTGCGGCAGCGCGAGTAGTCGCCCTGCGCGGAGCTCGTCGCGCACGACTCGACGAACGTCACCGCGGTCTGCGCGGCGTCCTTGGCCGTGTCGTCCTCCGTCTTCGCGGCGGCGACCTCCTCCGGGGTCGCCGCGGCCTGGGTGCTCGTGGCCGCGCCGCCGGTCCCGGCCGCGGAGTCGCCGACGCTCGCCCGCCCGGCGAAGAACGTGCCCACGAGCACCAGGACGAGCACCACCCCGAGGACCGTCGCCTTCGTCGGGGCGTTCGCGCGCCGCCACAGCTCGGCCGGGCCGTCGCCGCCGCGCTCGGGACGCAGCGGTTCGTAGGGGGCGAGGTCGGTCACCGGCGGGCCACGGTCGGAAGGCGGTCCGGGCGGCGACGGTCCGTCGCCCGCGGGGACCGGGAACAGCGGCACGGTATCCGCTGACCCGGTCGCCCGGGCCGCCCGGGCCGGCCGGCATCGGACGGGCGTCCGTCCACCTCCGGTGAACCGGTGGACGCGGGGCGTTCCGCGGGCCGTGGTGAACGCCCCGTCACCAGCCCGTGAAGCTCCTGGGGCCTGGTGGTGAGGAGTCGGTGAACGGGGTCTCCGGCGGCGCCGGACCGCCGTACGTTGGCGCACGGGCCCCCGACCCCGGGGAGTCCCCGTCGTCCCCGGAGATCCTCATGCGTTCCGCCCTCGTGGCCCTCACCGTCTCGGGCTGCCTGCTCGCGACGTCGGCGCCCGCCCTCGCCGCCGACTCGACCACCCACCGCTCATCCGCGCCATCGTCGCGGTCGACCGCGGCGTTCGTCGTCAAGGACGCGCGCGCGTCGAAGACGACGAAGGCCGCCAAGCGCCGCGCCGCCGCCCGCGCGAAGGCCGCCGCCCGCGCCCGCGCCGCCAAGCAGCGCGCCGCCGCCAAGCGCGAGGCCGCCAAGCGCGGGCCGCGCGGGCCGAAGGGCTCCAGGGGCCCGACCGGCCCGAAGGGCGCTCCCGGCACCCCGGGCGCGACGGGCCCGGCCGGTCCCGCGGGCCCCGCCGGCGCGACCGGCCCCGCCGGTGCCGACGGCGCCCCGGGCGCGACCGGTCCCGCCGGCCCGAAGGGCGACACGGGCGCCCCGGGCCCCGGCCCGGTCGTCCCCGGCCCGAGCCACCTGCGCGTCCTCGCGTTCAACGACTTCCACGGCAACCTCGAGCCCCCGACGGGCTCGTCGGGCACGACCCCGACCGGCGTCGGGACGACGACCCCGACCGGCGGAGCGGCCTACCTGGCGACGCACCTCAGGCAGCTCGCCGCCGGCCAGAAGGACTCGATCGTCGTCGGCTCCGGCGACCTCATCGGCGCCTCCCCGCTGATCTCCGGGCTCTTCCACGACGAGCCGACGATCGAGGCGCTGAACGCGATGAACATGCGCTACGCCGGCGTCGGCAACCACGAGTTCGACGAGGGCCGCGTCGAGCTGAACCGCATGCAGTTCGGCGGCTGCCACCCGGTCGACGGCTGCCAGGACGGCACGCCGTTCAAGGGCGCCGACTTCAACTACCTCGCGGCCAACGTCCGCTTCGCCGGCGAGGACCGCACGATCCTCCCGCCGTACGAGATCAAGCAGGTCGACGGCATCCCGGTCGCCTTCATCGGCGTCACGCTCCGCGACACGCCGAAGATCGTCACCCCCGACGGCGTCGCGGGCCTCCAGTTCGACGACGAGGCCGACACGGTCAACCGGATCGTCCGTCGCCTCTCGGACTCCGCGAACGTCCAGGCGTTCGTCGTCCTGATCCACCAGGGCGGCCAGCAGAACGCGCCGTACGGCGGTGGCTTCCAGGACGTCAACAAGTGCGAGAACTTCAGCGGCGACATCAGCGAGGTCGTCGACCGGCTCGACTCCCGCGTCGACGCGGTCCTGAGCGCCCACACGCACCAGCCGTACATCTGCCGCCGGGCGGGCAAGCTCGTCACGAGCGCCTCGTCGTTCGGTCGCCTGATCACGAAGGTCGACCTGACGCTCGACCCGACGACCCGCGACGTCTCCGCGGTCGACGCGAAGAACGAGCTCGTCACCCGCGACGTGCCCGAGGACACCGCGGTCAAGGCGATCGTCGACAAGTACAAGGCGCTGACCACGCCGATCGCGGCGCGCGTCGTCGGCCGGATCTCGGCCGCCCTGACGAAGACGAACAACGCGGCCGGCGAGTCGCCGCTCGGTGACGTCATCGCGGACTCGCAGCTCGCGGCGTCGAGCGCCCCGGCGAAGGGCGGGTCGGTCGTCGCGTTCATGAACCCGGGCGGCATCCGCGCGGACCTGCCGTTCAACGGCCCGAACGGCGACGTCACCTACAACGACGCGTACACGACGCAGCCGTTCGCCAACACCCTCGTGGTCAAGACGCTCACCGGCGCGCAGATCAAGGCGCTGCTCGAGCAGCAGTTCGACAACCCGTCGGCCGGCGCCAAGCGGATCCTGTCGGTCTCGACGGGCTTCGCGTACAGCTACGACACGACGAAGGCCGCGGGTTCGCGGGTCGACGCGGCGTCGATCAAGCTGAACGGCACGACGATCGATCCGGCGGCGAGCTACCGCGTGACGATGAACTCGTTCCTCGCCACCGGCGGTGACGGCTTCTCGGTGTTCAACCAGGGCACGAACCAGGTCGGCGGCGACGTCGACATCGACGCGCTGACGTCCTACCTCGGGGCGAACAACCCGCTGACGGCGCCCGCGACGACGCGCATCACGCAGACCGGCGGGGTCTGACCGCTCCGGGCGCGACTGCGACGAAGGTCCCAGTCGCGCCAGGTGTGGGTCTGCGCGCCAGCGGGAACGGGAGCGTCATGCGCCCCCGTCGCCTGCTCGCCGCCACCGCCGTCATCGCCCTCGTCCCCGCCGCCGCCCAGGCGAGCCGGGGCGGGGACGACCGCGCCGGGCACCGGGGGGACGACCGCGCCGGGAAGCACCAGGGCGACGGCCACCACGGCAAGCACCGGGGCGGGAAGGCCCTGCCGAGCACCGTCCCGCTGCCGGCCGGGTTCCAGCCCGAGGGCATCGAGGCCGTCGGGAGCCGCTTCTTCGCCGGTTCGCGCGCCACCGGGCAGATCGTCACCGGCAGCGTGAAGGGCGGCCCCACGAAGGAGCTCGTCCCCGCCCAGGCGGACGCGCCGAGCGCGCTCGGACTGCGCCTCGACGGACGCGGCCGGCTGTTCGTGTCGGGCGGCAAGACCGGAACGGTGTCGGTCTACGCCGCGAAGGGCGGGAGGCTCCTCTACCGCTCGCCGGCCGTCTCCGGCGACGCCTTCATCAACGACGTGGTCGTCCTGAAGGACAAGGCCGTGTTCACCGACTCCGCCACGCAGCGGCTGATCGTCCTGCCGCTCGGCAAGCGCGGCGCGATCGGGCAGGCGAGCACCGTCCCGATCACCGGCAGCCTCGCCTACGACGCGGACCCCGCGACGAACGAGGCCAACGGCATCGTCGCCTCGCGCGACCGTCGCTCGGTGATCGTCGTCAACAGCCGCACCGGCGCGCTGCACCGCGTCGACCCGACGACCGGCGCGAGCACCGAGATCGCCGTGACGGGGGGACCGCTCACGAACGGCGACGGCCTGCTGCGCACCGGCAACACCCTGCTGGCGGTCCAGAACCGGCTGAACAGGATCGCCGTGCTGAAGCTCTCGAAGGACGAGTCGAAGGCGACCGTCCGCCGCACCATCACGGACCCGCAGTTCGACGTCCCGACGACGCTCGCCGTCGCCCGCGGCGCGCTCTTCACCGTCAACGCGCGCTTCACGACGACGCCGGCGGCCGACACGGCCTACGACGTCGTGCGCGTCGACGGCAAGTAGCGCTCAGCCGCCCCACGGCGCATCGTCCGCGGCCGCGGACGACCGCCGCCCGGCCACGACCTCGTGGACGAGCAGCGCCGACTCGAGCTCGGCGCGGCGGTCGCCCACGCGGCGGCCGAGGCGCTCCTCGGCCTGTCGCACGCGGTAGGTCACGGTCTTCTCGTGCACGCCGAGCAGGTGCGCCGCCCGGACGTGGCTGTCGCCGCAGGCGAGGAACGCCCGGAGGGTCGCACGCAGGCGCGCGGCCGCGGCGGTGTCGTCGAGGAGCGGGCCGATCTCGCGCCGGACGAGGGCACGGGCGCGCTCCGGGTCGGCGCTGAGCGCCGCGACGAGGGCGATGTCGTCGTGCGGGGTGACCACGGGGGTCCCGCGCAGCAGGCCGATCCGCAGGGCGTCGACCGCCTCGCGGTGGCTCGTGCGGAACCCGACCGCCCCGGGGTTCGGGTTGCTGAGGCCGGCGGTCGTCCCGGGCCCGACGGTCGCGGCGACCTGGTCGGCGCCGATCGCGGGGTCGGTCAGCGCGACCCAGACGACGTGCGCCGCCTCGTGCGTGAGGAGGACCGTCGGGAGCCCGAGCCGGCCGCGGATCCGGACGGCCAGCGGTGCGGCGACGGCGTCCTCGCTCCCTGGGGCGAGCGCGATCGCGAGGTGCTCGGCGTCGACGTCGTACCCGAGCTGTACGAGCTCGTCGGTGCGCCCGCCGGCCAGGGCGCCGCGAACGATGTCGGCAGGGGAGCGGTCCAGGCCGGCCCGCTTGCGCGACCGGGTCTCGCGCCAGTGCGCCGCGGACTCCTCGGCCATCCGGTCCTGGTACGCGTCGAAGTCGGCGGTGCTCGCGGTCAGGACGGCGGCCGTGAGCGCCGGGTCGTCGACGCCCGCGGTCACGTGCGCGGCCCAGACCTGCCAGAGCTCGGCGATCCCGAGCCGGTAGGTCCGCAGCACCGTGACGAGGCCGTCCTCGTGCTCGGCCTGGCGCTCGTAGAAGGCCCGGGCCTCCAGCGGCGTCTCCGCCGCGCGGCCGGCGACGCCCTCGGCGAGCATCGCGAGGATCGCGCTGACGTTCGAGCGGGCGGCCAGGTAGACCGTCTCCGGCCAGGTCGGGTCCTGCGGGCGCGCGAGCTCGGGGATCCCGCGCAGGACGTGGTCGGTCAGGTGCCGGCCGATGGGCGAGACGTCGGGGAGGAGCGCCCGGGCGAGGACGCGGACCGCCTCCTGCGCCGCGTCCGAGGCCGGGGGGCGCGTCCACCTCGATGCCGGCTCGTCGCGCAGGGTCGCGTCCACAGGCGCAGGCTACGCCGATCGGGCCGCGGTGGGACGCGCTCGTGCGGGTCGGCGTGGGGCGCCGGCCCACGCCGCACCGTGACGACCGGTCCCCGCGATGCGGATGCGGACCGGCCGTCGCGACGGTCAGCCCTTCGACGCGTGGTACTCCGCGTAGGGCGTGTCCCACAGGAGCTCGACGTGCCCGTGACCGGACTCGCCGGCGATCTCGCAGAGCACGGTGGAGTCGTTCATGCGCAGCGCCTCGTGGGCCGGGAAGAGTGTCGAGACCACCGGTCGCGACGTGACCTTCGTCTCGCGTCCGTCCTCGTCCACGATCGTCGCCGCCATGAAGGTGTGGACGAAGTCCGGGCCGAACTCGAGCTCGTCCACGGTGAACGAGGTGATCCCCGACGTCACGCCGTCGCGGTGCACGAAGCCCGGGATGTCGCGCCGCCCGAGATGGACGACCTCCATCAGGTGCACCGAGCTCTCGCCCGCGGACAGGTGGATCCACTTCCAGTGCTGCGGGCCACGCCAGTCGCGGGTCCCCCACGAGTGGTCGCGGAACAGCGGGCGCCCGTCGAGGGAGATCTCGCGGTCGCCCACCCGGAGCGTCCCCTCCAGGTCCAGGTGCTGCTCGAACCGGTCGTCGGCCAGCCACGTCGGGCACCCGTCGCGGTGCTCGCCGTAGGCGTAGGCCCGGTGGCGGGCGACGGCGGTCAGGTCGAAGGCCACGGCGTCGCTGTCGTATCGCAACGTGAAGCGCTGCAGCGGGTCGATGTGCGCGACCTCGAGACCGCCGATCCTCCAGTCGTCGAAGTCCAGGCCGGTCGCGGGCTCGGACGGGGACCGCTCGTTGACGATCAGCCCGTCGGGGCCCCAGACCATGATCAGGGTGCCCGCGTTGTCCTCGTGGTCGACGTAGGTGTAGGCGATCAGCCCGAGCTCCTCGTCGGGCAGCGGGACGATGAAGGCGAGGCTCTCGCGCCCGATCGGCGGCCGGAGCGCGTGCCGGCGGTCGTCCGCGGCCTGGAGGTGGGTCGTGGTGCTCATCGGCGGCTCCTCCCGACGATCAGCGGTTGCCGATGAAGTTCGAGGATTCGCCGTCGGGGGCGGGCAGGTCGAGCAGCGCCGAGAGCATGTGGCTGGACGGGTTGTTCACCCACATCTGGTTGTCGGGCGGGAGGGCTCCGCTCTCGACCATCATCGTCCCCATCCGCACGAACATGGCCGCGAGGCGCACGGCCGCGAAGGCCTCCCACCAGTCGATGTTCTGCGCCGTGCGCCCGGAGACCTCCTCGTACTGCGCGACGACCTCCTCGCGGGTCGGCATGCCGTCGGGGATCGCCACCCCCATCGCCTCGCCGTAGAAGCGGATGAAGAGGACGAACCACCCGAGGTCGAATCCGGGTTCCGCGATCGTGGTCAACTCCCAGTCGAGCGCCGCCACGGCCTGCTGGTCGGGGCCGTAGATGATGTTCCCCAGGCGGGCGTCGCCCCAGTTGAGCACCGGATCGCCGTCGGTCGCGGGGCGGTGCTCGCGCAGCCAGGCGAAGCCGCCGTCCACGACGGCGCTCGTCCGGCCCTCGCCGCACGTCCACCGGTAGTAGCGCTCCCAGGCCGCGAGCTGCGCGTCGATGCCCGCCGCGTCGGGGTCGAGTCCGTGGATCGACCCGGCCTCCTTCGCGTCGACGGCGTGGACGCCGGCCATGACGCGGATCGCCTCCGACCACAGCGTGCCGCGCTGCTCGGGGGCGAGCGCCAGCACCCAGCCGTCGGCGTCCATCGTGAACGGCGGGTCGTCGCCGGGGACCTGCCCGTCGATGCGGTCCATCACGAGGAACGGGGCGCCGAGCACCGAGGCGTCCTGCTCGAGCCAGCGGACCTTCGGCACGGTCACGCCCTGGGCGCCGACGAGCGCGAGGACCCCGAACTCCCGCTCGAGGTCGGGCTCGAACAGGCCGCTCCCCGCCGGGGCGACGCGGGCGACGAGGTCGTAGTCGGTCCCCGCCACCGAGGCCTTGAACAGCACCGTCGACATGGACATGCCGGACTCCTTCGGGACCACGACGTCGGTCACCTCGACCTGCCCGTCGAGCTTGTCGTCGAGCCAGCGGGCCAGCGCTTCCCCCGTGGACGTCTCTTCGAGCTGGTTGATCAGGGCCATCGGTGTTCTCCTCGAGATGTGGACGACTGCCGTGGGCAGCCTCGTGTGGTCCGGGTCACAAAGCAACCGCGACACGCCCCGATCGGTCCGGTTCCTGTTGTCCGGCCCGCGCACGCCGGGCGCGTGACGACGTGCGGTCGGCCGTCTCACCACCGATCGGACAATCTTCCTTGTCCCTGTCGCGGCCTCGTGCAAGAGTCGGTTCGTGTCGATCTCCACGGCTCCCGACCAGAGCACGGTGCTCGCCACCGTGCAGGACCTCGCCCACGGGCTCCTCCCCGAGGTCCAGCCCTTCGCGGAGCTCGTCACCCAGGGCGTGCTGGACCGGGTCCCGGAGCTCGCCCCGCCGGGCTTCGCCGGCGCCTTCGACGCGATCACCGAGAGCTGCGCCCAGATGATCGGCGGGCTCCTCTCGACGCTCGCGTACGGGTTCTCGCCCCGGACCGCGGAGCCCCCGCTGCGGACGCGACAGGTCTACGACCGGCTGATCGAGGCCGGCGGGGACGTCCACACCCTGCAGCGCGCGTACCGCGTCGGTCACCGCGTCATCTGGCAGCGCTGGAGCGCGCACGTCTGTGCGCACGTCACCGACCCGGACGTGCGCGCCGCCGTCCTCGACCTGACCTCGGACCACATCTTCGAATACCTGGACACCGCGAGCGAGCGCCACGTGACGGACGACCGCGCCCGCCTCCAGGGTGCGCGCCCCGCGGTCTCGCCGGCGGAGCTCGTATCGCGGATGCTCGACGGCGGCGAGGAGCCCACGACCGCCCAGCTCGGGTACGAGCTGCGGGTGCACCACGTCGCGGTGGTCGTCACGCCGCTCGGCGGCGACGCCCTGCCCCGCCGCGCGATGGAGGCGGTCCTCGCCCACGCGGGCGGTCGGCCGCTGGTCGTCCCCGCCGGCGACGGCGGCTGGTGGGCGTGGGTCGGCGCCCACGACGACGCGGACCTCGAGGCGCTCGCCGGCCGCATGGCGGGCACGCCGTCGCCGCGGGTCCTCGTGGGGATCGGCGACCCCGGGTTCGGACCGGAGGGACTCCGGCGCTCCCACGCCGAGGCGCTCGAGGTGGTGCGCCTGCTGCGCCACGCCCACCCGCCCCGCGCGGGAGCCGTCCGCCACCGCGACGTCGCCCACGCCGCGCTGCTCGCCTCCGACCCCGCCCGGGCCCGCGGGTTCGCCCGCCACCAGCTCGCGGGCCTGGCGACCGACGACGAGACGACCGCGATGCTCCGCGACACGGTCCGCACCCTGTTCGCGGCGAACAGCCCGACGGCCGCGGCCCGCGAGCTGGGCGTCCACCACAAGACGATCTCCTACCGCGTCCGCCAGGCCGAGCGGCTCCTCGGCCGGCCGTTGGCCCCGAACCGCCGGGACATCGAGGCGGCCCTCCTGATCGAGGAGACGATCTCGTGCGGCGAGCCGCACCGGGAGCCCGGGGGGTGAGTGGCGGAGCGTCGGAGGCGGGCGTTCGCGAGACGGTCGAGCAGCAGCCCCAGAAACGACGAAACCCCCGCCTGAGACGAGGGTTCCTGCGACGCGCCCGAGAGGATTCGAACCTCTGACCTTCGGTTCCGTAGACCGACGCTCTATCCAGCTGAGCTACGGGCGCAACGGCGCAGAACTGTAGCGCGAAGTCGGCCGGGACGTCGCGTCGTACCGGGCCGCGCACGGCCGCGTGCGACGCTGACCGCATGACCCTGACTCTCGGCACCGGCCCCCTCGGTCGCGCGGACGGCGCGTTCAACTTCGACCTCAAGGGCGCGAGCCCCGCGCACCGGCTCTACATGCAGCCCTACGGCCCGCGGGTGCGGGCGTCGGTCCGGGGCACGATCGTCCTCGACACCCTGGACGCGCAGCTCCTGCACGAGACCGGCATCCCCCCGCGCCTCTACGCCCCGAAGGGCGACTTCCGCGTCGAGGCGCTCACGCCGACGGACACGTCGACGCACTGCCCGTTCAAGGGCGACGCGTCGTACTGGTCGCTCGACGTCGCCGGCGAGACGCTCCCCGACGCCGTGTGGGCGTACGAGACGCCGATCGCCGAGTCCGCGTGGCTCGACGGGTACGCGGCGATCGATCCGTCGCTCGTCGACGCGTGGTTCGTCGAGGACGACCGCGCCACCGGCGGGATCCGCGACCCCTACCACCGGGTCGACGTGTGGGCGACGTCGCGACCGGTCGAGGTGCTGATCGACGGCGAGGTCGTGGCAGCGAGCACCGGCGCGAAGATCGTCCAGGAGACCGGCCTGGCGCCCCGCGCGTACCTGCCGTCGGTCGACGTCGTCGCGCCGTGGGGCGCGGGATCGGGCCTGCGCACGGTCTGCCCGTACAAGGGCGAGGCGTCGTACTGGACCGTCGCCGGCCACGAGGACGTCGCGTGGAGCTATGAGTACCCGCTGGCCGAGTGCGCGGCGGCCCGTGGCCTGTGGTCGTTCGACGACTCGAAGGACGGCGTCGAGGTGCGGATCGGCTGAGTCGCTCTCCCGGCCGCGCCGGCGTCAGGCGCGGGAGCGGGAGACCACGCTCGTCGAGTACCACCGACCGCCGGAGCGGATCCGGTAGACGCGGTCGATCCGGTGGGCCTTCGGGACCTGGATCGTCTGCGTGTAGCCCGCCGCCGTGAAGGAGTCGCCGAGGCCGCCGGACCTCACCCACGCGCCGTTCCTGCGGACGTAGCCCGTCTCGCCCCACGCCTGCAGCACCGTCCTGCCGGCCGTGAGCACCCGGACGCAGTAGCGGTGGCGGTTCGCCTTCGTGGGGGTGACGGTCACCCGGGCGGCGGCGGTCAGCGTGCGCGTGCCCGCCTTGAACCGGTAGACCGACTGGCGTGCCGGCGCGAGCCGCTGACCGCAGGCGTCGGGGGCCGCCGCCCTCGCCGACGCGCCCCCGGCTGCGGCGGCGGTGGCGGGGACGGCCGTCGCGACGAGGCCGACGGCGACGGAGGCGACGAGCGTGGAACGGGCGATGGGCACCGTTCAATGCTCGCACCCCACCGGTGGCGGACCATGAGATCGTCGTGAGAACCGGCGGGTCAGACCTCGCCGATGTCCTCGGCCCAGACGTCCGGGTGCTCCCGCTGGAAGCGCTGCATCAGCTCGACGCAGCGGGGGTCGTCGACGACGACCACGTCGACGCCCCGCTCGCGCAGGAACGCGAGCTCGCCGGGGAACGTGCGCTCCTCGCCCACGACGACGAGCGGGATCCGGAACTGCACGATCGTGCCGGCGCACATCGCGCACGGCGCCAGCGTCGTGTAGAGGACGGCGTCGCGGTAGGACCGCTGCCGGCCGGCCTTCCGCAGGCACGACATCTCGCCGTGCGCGATCGGGTCGCCGAGCTGCACGCGCTCGTTGTGGCCGGCGGCGACGAGCACGCCGCCGATGTCGAGGGCCGAGCCGACGGGGACGCCGCCCTGCTCCAGGCTCGTGGCCGCCTGGCGGACGGCCTCGTCGAAGGACGACCGGTTCCAAGCGGCGGGCACGGGAGCGAGGGTAGCGACAGGGGCCACGTCGTGGCGAGGACGCCCTCGGAACGACGAAACCCCCGTCGGGGACGGGGGTTTCGACAGGCGGAGCGTGGGGGATTCGAACCCCCGAGGGAGCTTTCAACCCCCAACTCGCTTAGCAGGCGAGCGCCTTAAGCCTCTCGGCCAACGCTCCGTGGATTCGCGAGTCTAGCGGCCGCCGCGCGGACCGGAGGCGAGGGTCCGGGCGGGCGTCGTCCGTCAGGCGTTCGGGACGACCGCGAGCGCGACGACGAGGAAGTGCGCGAGGGCGGCGACGATCACGAGGGCGTGGAAGATCTCGTGGTAGCCGAAGATCTTCGGCAGCGGATCGGGCTTCTTCGTCGCGTAGATCACGGCGCCGATCGTGTAGAGGACGCCGCCGCCGAGGAGGCCGACGGCGGGCCAGACGCCGAGGTCGCCGACGAGCTTCGGGAAGACGGCCATGCCGGCCCAGCCCATGCCGAGGTAGATCGCGGCCGACAGCCACTTGGGCGCGCCGATCCAGAGGAGCTTGATGACGATGCCGATGCCGGCCATGCCCCAGGCGACGCTCAGCACCGTCGTGCGCCACCCGCCGTCGAGCACGAGGGCGGCGATCGGCGTCACCGTGCCGGCGACCATCACGAAGATCATCGAGTGGTCGAGGCGGCGCATCCAGGCGCGGGCGCCGGGCCGGGTCCAGTTGATCCGGTGGTAGGTCGCGCTGACGGTGAAGAGCCCGACGATCGACGCCGCGTAGACCGCGGACGCGACGCGCGCCTCGGCGGTCGGTGACGCGAGCACGAGGTACACGCCGGCGGCGGCCGCGACGAACGCGGCCCACTGGTGCAGGACCCCGCGCATGCTGGGCTTCAGCGCGGGGATCGGCGGGATCAGCTTCGGCGCGTTCATGGCCTTGGTCACCGCCCGAATCGTACGCGCTCGGTGTGTGCCCAGGGCCATGGTGGACGACCGTGCACGCGGGGCGCCGCCGCGGCGTCCTCACCCCAGCGTCACGCGCGCCCGCAGGCCGCCTCCCGGGGCGTCCTCGAGGGCGAGTGCGCCGCGGTGCAGCCGGGCCTGCTGGTCGACGAGCGCGAGGCCGAGGCCGCTGCCCGGCGACGTCGCGCCGCGACCGCGCGCGAACCGCCCG
>NZ_KI912613.1:2671823-2679887 GCF_000519325.1 Patulibacter minatonensis DSM 18081
CGCCGCGACCGCGCGCGAACCGCCCGCGGACGGCCTCGCGCTCGTCGACCGGGATGCCGGGCCCGTCGTCGTCGACGGTGAGGACCGCGCCGGGGCCGGCCGCGACGACCCGCACCGCCACCGTGCCGCCGGACCGCCCGTGGCGGACGGCGTTGACCAACAGGTTGTCGAGCACCATCCGCAGCCCGGGCGCCCAGCCGTCGACGACGAGCGTCCCGGGCGCGTCGAGCACGAAGGTCGTCCCGGGCGCGGCGGTGCGGGCGGCCTCGACCGCCTGCTCGGCGAGCTCGGCCAGGTCGACCGGTCCGCGGTCGGTGCGGGCGCCCGCGTCGCCACGGGCCAGCGCCTGCAGCGCGTCGAGCAGGTCGACGAGGCGCGCGTGCTCCTCGGCGATCTCGTCGAGCATCGCGGTGCGCTCGGCGACCGGCAGGTCGGGGTGCGACCGCAGCGCCTCCACGGTGGTGGTCAGCGCGGTCAGGGGCGTGCGGAGCTCGTGCCCGGCGTCGGCGGCGAAGCGCTGCGTCGTGTCGAGCGCGGCGCGACGGTCGGCGTCGGAGCGCTCGAGCCGGGCGAGCATCGCGTTCAGGGTGGCGGCGAGCTCGCGGACCTCGGCGGGCCCGTCGGTGTCCGGCATCCGGACGTCGAGGTCGGCGGTCGTGGCGACCCGTCCCGCGTCGCGGCGCAGGCGCGTCAGGGCACCGAGCGCGGGCCCCGCGAGCAGGAACGCGAGGAGCGCGGTGCCGAGCACCCCGCCTGCCCCGGCCAGGAGGAGCCGGTCGCGGAGGGCGTTCCGCCGCGCGTCGAGGGTGGTCAGTGGCGACGCGGCCTGCACGACGAGCCCCCGGCCGACGGCGCGCTGCACGATCCGCCAGTCGCCCTCGGGCGTCGACACGGTCGTCGGGACGTTCGGCGCGGAGAGCGGGAGCCCGGGGTCGGCCGTCCCGCCCAGGCGGTCCAGGACCTCCCCGCCGCGGACGATCCGGATCAGCGCGACGTCGCCGCTGCCGGTCACGGGGCCGAGGATCCGGCCGACGCGCCGGGTCGCGCGGACCGCGGGCCGGCCCAGGACCCCGGTCGTCCGCACGGTGTTGCGGCCGACCTTCGCGGCCTGCTGCGCCCGGGCGCTCAGGGCGTCGTCGAGGTCGGAGCGGTCCGATGCGGTCGCCGACGTCAGGACGAAGACGCCGGCGGCGAGGAGGGCGATCAGCGCGGCCAGCGCTGCGGCGGCGGCCACGCGGGTGCGCAACCTGCCGAGGGGACCCCGGGCGCTCACGGGCGCAGCACGAAGCCCTCGCCCCGGACCGTCCGGAGCATCCGCGGTCGCCCGTCCTGCTCGAGCTTCCGCCGCAGGTACCCGACGAACACGTCGACGACGTTCGTGTTGACCGCGAAGTCGTAGCCCCACACCCGCTCGAGCAGCTGACCGCGGCTCAGGACCGCGCCGGCGTGCTCCGTCAGGCACGCGAGCAGCGCGAACTCGCGGGCCGTGAGCGCGAGCTCGTCGCCGTCGAGCCACACGCGGTGGCGGCGGCGGTCGACGCGGAGCGATCCGGCCTCGAGCACGCCGACGGCGGCCGGGGCGGTGCGGCGGAGCAGGGCGTGGAGGCGCGCGACGAGCTCCGGCGTGGCGAACGGCTTGACGAGGTAGTCGTCTGCGCCGGCCTGCAGCCCCTCGACGCGGTCGTCGAGCCCGTCACGGGCGGAGAGGACGCAGATCGGTGTCGTGTCGCCCTGCGCGCGCAACGTGCGGATGACACCGAGCCCGTCCGTGCCGGGCATCGTCATGTCGAGCACGATCGCCCGGGGCGGACGCTCGCCGACGGCCGCGAGCGCCTCGTCGCCGCCCTCCGCGAGCCGGACGACGAAGCCCTCGAGCCGCAGGGCGCGGTCGAGGGCGCGGCGGACGCCGGGGTCGTCGTCGACGACGAGCACCGTGGGGGCGGACATGGTCGGGGCGAGGGTACGCGAGCGGGACGACGGGGGAGGCGGGACCGCCGGCCCCTCCCGCGGCGCGCGGGGGAGCCGGCCGTCCCGGAGGGATCAGCCCTTCGCGGCCGCGCGGTCGGCCTTGCGGTCGGCGCGGTGGTCCTTGCGGTGCTCGGCGCGCGCCTGCTTGATCGCCGCCTTGACGGGCTTGCCCTCGCGGACCGCCTTGACGACGGCGTCGACCTCGGCCTGGGTCAGGCGCCCCTTCTCGACGGCCTTCGCGAGGCGCTTCTGCGCGGCGTCGGCGCGCTTGTCGCGCAGCTGCTGGACCGTCAGGCCCTGCTTCTCGGCGCGCTGCTTCTCGGCCGCCGCGCGCTTCGCGGCGTACTGGTCACGGACCTCGGAACGGGCGTCCTGCACGTCCTTCACGGAGACGCCGAGGGCCTTCGCGAACGCGGCCTGGTGCTCTGCCTTGGCCTCCTTGCGCTTCTCGGCGCGCTGCTCGGGGGTGGGCTTCGTGGGCTTCGTCGACGTGCCGTCGGCCGCACCGGCGACGGCGGCGGTGCCGCCGCCGACGGCGATGGTGGCCGCCAGGCCGAGGGCGATCGTCTTCGGGTTGGTGAGGGGGTTGTTCATGGGAGCCATGCTGCTGGCCGTTCCTGTGAGGACGTTGTGGGGCGCGCCTTCCGCCCCGGTTGACGCGCTCGGTACGCTCGGAAGAGCCCCTTTCGTCCCGTGTCCGCACCGGATCCGGTCCGATCTCCGACAGGCAGGTCACGATGCTCTTCAGCCGCAAGCCCGACGCCCTCATCCCCGCCGAGGACACGCTCCCCGGTCGCGATCAGCTGATGCCCGTCCACGGCGTCCACCCGGTGCTCGCGCGGCCGATCGTGCCGCCGTTCCCGGAGGGCTCGCAGCACGCCTCGTTCGGGATGGGCTGCTTCTGGGGCGCCGAGCGCACGTTCTGGACCGCACCGGGCGTGCTCGTCACCGCCGTCGGCTACCAGGGCGGCGAGACGCCGAATCCGACGTACCGCGAGGTCTGTTCCGACAGGACGAACCACGCGGAGGTCGTGCTCGTCGTCTGGGACCCCGCGCAGGTGAGCTTCGAGCAGCTGCTGCGTCGCTTCTGGGAGGGCCACGACCCGACGCAGGGCATGCGCCAGGGCAACGACATGGGCACCTCGTACCGCTCGGCGATCTACACGACCACGGACGAGCAGCTCGAGCAGGCCGAGATGTCGAAGGTGAACTACGGCAAGTCGCTCGCCGCGGCCGGCCACGGCCCGATCACGACCGAGATCCGCAACGGCGGTCCGGGCGAGGCCGCGTTCGGCGGCGCCCTGGTCGGCGGCGAGATCCCGTTCTTCTACGCGGAGCCCGACCACCAGGCCTACCTCCACAAGGTCCCGAACGGCTACTGCGGCCACGGCGAGACGGGCGTCAGCTGCCCGGTGGGGCTGGTCACCGCCTCGTAGACCCGCCGGCTCACGGAGCGGCGCGCCACGCGTGCGCGCCGCTCGTCCGGCCTACTTCGCCGCGATCGGCGCCTTCGCCACGTTGGCGTCGATGAGCTTCTGCATCCCGTCGATCGCGTACGGGAGGCTGTGCACGCTGTTGAACGCGACCGCCGCACCCGTCTGCGGGGCGTCGTAGTACGGGACCTCGATGACGCGGCCCTCCTTGACGACGTCGAGGTTCGCGAACGCCTTGTTGTCGAACACCTTCTTGCGGGTGTTCTTGTCGATCAGGACGAAGAGCCGGTCGACGTCGAGGGTCTTCAGGCGCTCCTGGCTGATGTCGGTGCCGAACTCGCCCTTCGCGAGCTTGTCGATCCGGGTCGAGCTGGTGAAGCCCATCTCCTTCAGGAACTGCCCGCGCGGATCGGTCGAGCTGAACGCGTAGAAGCCCTGGCTCGGGTCGATGATCATCGCCTCCTGCGTCTTGTACTCGGGGTGTGCCGCGCGGACCTTCGCGAACCGCTCGTCGACCTGGCCGATCAGCTTCTCGGCCTGCTCCTTCCTGCCGACGGTCTCGGCGATCGAGCGGGTCTCCTCGCGCCACGGGGTCGTGTACGCCTTGTACTCGGCGCTCTGCGCGACGGTCGGGGCAATCGCCGAGAGCTTCTTGTAATCGGCGGCGTTGATCTCCTGGTAGATGCCGAGGATCAGGTCCGGCCGGAGGGCCGCGACCTTCTCGAAGTTGACCTCGAAGCCGCCGTTGCTGACGACCTGCGGCGGCGAGCCGCCCCAGTTCTCCCACGGCCACTTCGCGAACGTGCCCTGCTGGAACCAGTCCATCGCGCCCACGGCCTTGATGTCGAGCGCGAGCAGGGTGTCCTGGTCGCGCAGCCCGACCGTGACGATCCGCTTCGGCTCCTGCTCGATGGTCGTCGTGCCGCGGGCGTGCGTGACGGTGATGGGGAAGCCGGACCCGGCGGCGGAGGCCGCGCCGGTCGTCGTCGGGTCGTCGGAGTCGTCGCTGCCGCACGCGCCGAGGGCCAGCGCGAGGAGGAGGGCGGGGAGCAGGAGGAGGCGTCTCATAGGTAGGGAAGCCTAATCTGATCGGCCGTCGGTGCGGTCGCCGTGGACCCGTTTGCGGCCGTGCGTCGAAGCGGTCTGTCCGTCCTGCGACAGTCGATGGCGGAACGGACGGGGTGCACGGCCCTGCGGGTCGGACGAGCGACGGTCGATCGCTCAGGACGGACACGTGGTGTCGCCGGGGCGACGGACGAGCGGGTACGGTCCATCGATGGCGTTGCCGACGACCACCGACCACGCGGTCGTCCCCGGCGTGGCGGCGCCGCTCGTGACGGTGGCGCGCTTCGCTCCGTCGTGGCGCGGGCTTCGGGGACCACTCGCACCCGGAGCACCAGGTGCTCTGGTCGGCCGGCGGCGTGCAGCACGTGACGATCGGACCGACGCGGTGGTCGCTGGCCCCGAGCCACCTGGCGTGGGTGCCAGGAGGGGTCGCGCACGACGTGTCCGCGGCCCGGTCGGCCGACCTCGTGTGTGCGTACGTCGACCCGCTGCGGTGCCCTGCCGATCGGGTCGCGGCCGCCGCGACGGTCATGCACGCGACCCCGCTGGTCCGGGAGCTGCTCCTGCTGCTCGCCGCCGCCGAGCCGGACGCGGCCGTCCGGGAGCCCGCGGGCGAGCTGCTGCTCGGGCTGCTCCGGCCGGCCCCGGTCCCGGCGGTCGCGCTCGTGGACCCGGCCGACGACCGCGCGGCGGCCGTCGCGTCCGCCCTCGTCGCACGCCCGGACGACCGGCGCGACCTCGACGCCTGGGGTCGCGCCGTCGGGGCGAGCGGCCGGACGCTCGCCCGGCTGTTCGTGGCGGAGACGGGGCTCACGTTCGCCCAATGGCGCACCCGCGCGAGGATCCGGGCGTCGCTCGACCTGCTCGCCGACGGGGTGCCGGTCGCCCGGGTCGCCGGCCGGGTCGGCTACGCGAGCCCGAGCGCCTTCGTCGCCGCGTTCCGCCGGACGACCGGGCGGACGCCGGGGGCGATCGGTGGCGACGGCGGCTGACGCTCTCGGCGGACGTGCGCCGCGCGGCGGCTCGGTGCCACCGGTCCGCGGGTCTGCCGATGTGTCCCGCCTCGCCGTTCCTCTCGGGTGAGCGCCCTCCAGCGGGAGTTCCGCCTCGACGTACCAAATGGTACGTTCGAGATGAACCGATGCAGAATCCGTTCCTCTACGACCGCCCGCTGCCCCCGGATCAGCTGGTGGACCGCACCGCCGAGCTGGAGCAGCTCCTCCAGCTCGCCCGCGCGGGCCAGTCCACGAGGATCGCCACCCCTCGGCGGTTCGGGAAGACCACGCTGCTCGGCGCGCTGGCGGAGACCGCGTGGAGCGCGCACGAGATGATCCCGGCGTACGTCGACCTCTCCGGGGTCACGACCGTCGACGACGTCGCGCTGCGCATCGACCACGCCTACGAGCAGGGCCTGGACCGCGGCAAGCTCCGGGCGGTCTGGCGCGGCGTCCGGCGGCGGGGGACGGCCAACGCGCGGTTCGGCGTGCCCGGGATCGCGCAGGTCGGGGGAGGGATGGGCGCGCCGTCGGCCGAGGTCGCGCTGGCGCGCCTGCACGACGCGCTCGACCTCCCGCGGCTGGTCCACGCGCGCACGGGGCAGCGCTGTCTCGTGATCCTCGACGAGTTCCAGGACCTGCTGACCGCCGAGGAGGGGCTCGACGGCGTCCTGCGCAGCCACATCCAGCACCACTCGGCTGTGGCGTCGTACGTCTTCGCCGGCAGCGAACCGTCCCTGATGGCCGCCCTCTTCGGCGACCGACGCCGGCCGCTGTTCGAGCAGGCCCGCTCGGTCGCCCTCGGGCCGCTGCCGCTGGCCGACCTGGCGGACTGGATCGACGAGCGGCTGGACGCCGCCGGACGGGAGGGGTTGCGGGAGCACGTCGACACCGCCGTCTCCCTCGTCGGTGGGCACCCGCAGCGCGCGATGCTCCTGGCGCACTTCCTGTTCGAGCAGGACGACGACGACCCGGACGCCCTGGACGGGGCACTGGAGGGCGCGCGGCGCGAGGCCCGGGACGGCCTCGCCCAGACCTGGCGCGCGCTGTCGGTCGCCCAGCGCCGGGTGCTGGGTGCCGTCGCCCGCGGGCACGATCGGCTGCTGACCGTCGCGGCGCTGCAGGCGACCGGACACGCCAAGAGCACCCAGTCGGCGGTCCGGCGGCAGCTCCTCGACGACGCACACCTCCGCGAGCTGCCCGGCGGCGCGGTGCAGCTCGTCGACCCCCTCCTGGGGCTCTGGACGACGTCGCCGCAGTGATCCCGATGCGACCCCGGTCGCGGAGCGGCGCCCCTACCCGCCGACGGCCGTCGTCCCCTGGGACAGGCGCGAGCCCTCGCGGGCCTTCTCGACCGTCAGCTGCATCGGGACGCGCTGCTTGAGCTCGGGGACGTGGGAGACGATGCCGACGGCGCGGCCGCCGTCGCGGAGGGCGTCGAGGACGCCGAGAACCTCGTCGAGGGTCTGCTCGTCGAGCGTGCCGAAGCCCTCGTCGATGAAGAGCGTGCCGAGGTCCAGGCCGCCCGCCTCGGCGCTGACGGTCTCGGCAAGCCCGAGGGCCAGCGAGAGCGACGCGAAGAACGACTCACCGCCCGACAGCGTGGAGGTGTCGCGCTCCTCGCCGGTCCAGCCGTCGCGGACCCGCAGGCCGAGCCCCGCGTTGCCCTTGCCGCGGCCGCTCGCGGGCTCCTCGTGCAGCACCAGGGCGTAGCGGCCCGACGACATGCGGAGCAGGTGGACGGTCGCGGCGGCCGCGACCTGCTCGAGCCGGGCCGCCAGGACCCAGGAGGAGAGCTGGATCTTCCGGCGGTTGCCGGCGCCGCCGCGGGCGAGCTCCGACAACGCGTGCGCCCGGTCGGCGGCGTCGGCGAGGGGGCCGAGCGCGTCGAGCGACGTGAGCAGCGCGTCCCGGCGGTCCTCGAGCGCGCGGACGCAGGACGCGGCGGACGCGGCCTCCGACGTCGCGGCGGACGCGGCGCTCCGGGCGGCGGCCAGCGCGGCGGTCGTGCCGTCGACGTCGGCCGCGGGCTCCAGCGCGACGGTCGCGATCTCCTCCTGCGCGAGGACCGCCCGTGCCCCGGCCTCGGACGCGTCGAACGCCCCGACCTGCCGCTCGACCTCCGCGGCACGGGTCTTCATGAGGACCGCCGCGACGGCCTCCTCGGCCGTGGTGAAGCGGCTGTCCTCGAGGGCGGCCCGCAGGCCCTCGGCGGCCTCCTCCGCGGTGCGTCGCGCGTCCTCGTCCTTCGCCAGCGCGTTCGCCGCGCCGTCGAGGCGCTGCTCCTGGTCGCGCAGGCGGTAGATCATCGCGGCGACCGTGCCGGCGTCGCCGCAGGCCGCGGCGATCCGCTCCCGCGTGGCGGCGAGGTCGGTGCGGGCGGACGCGAGCGTGGTGGTCGCCTGCGCGTGCCCGGTCGCGGCCACCGACACCGCGAGACGGGCCTCGTCGATGGTGCGGGTCAGGCCCGCGATCCGGGCGACCAGCCGCTCGAGCTCCTGCGCCTCCGCCCGCGCGGCGGCGAATCGCCCGGCCGCGGTCTCGCGTGCGGCGCGCAGGTCCTCCGCCGTCGCCTCCCCGGCCGCGGCGGTCGCGCCGGCCAG
>NZ_KI912613.1:2679987-2701480 GCF_000519325.1 Patulibacter minatonensis DSM 18081
GCGCGGGCGGCCTCGGCCTCGGCCGCCACGGTGGACGTCCGCGCCGCCTCGGCCGCGATCCACGCGCGGAGGTCGTCGACCGTCGCCGCGGGGTCGCCGCCGAGGCGCGGGATCTCGTCCTCGGCCTTCCACGCGCCTGCGGCGGACGCGAGCGCGTGGTCCGCGGTCGTCCGTGCGCCCTGCACGGCGGTCCGGGCCTCCTTCGCGCGGTCCTGGAGCCAGAACTCGATCTTCGAGAACCGCCCCGCGTCGAACAGGCGCTCGAGCACCTGCTGCCGGGCCTTCGCGTCGGCGCGCAGGAACGTCGCGAACGCGCCCTGCGGCAGCATCACGACCTGCAGGAACTGCTCCGCGGACATCCCGAGCAGCGGGTCCAGCTCGTGCTTGACGTCGGGGATCTTCGCCGCGACGGCCGTCCACGACCCGTCGGCCGCGCCGAGCTCGAGCTTCGCCGACGCGCCCTCCTGGACCGGCGCGCCGCCGCCCCGGAGCGGGGGCCGCTCGTGCTTCGGCGTCCGCGTGACCCGGACGCGCCGGCCGCCGACCGTCGCCTCGAGGACGACCCGCGGGGTCGCGTCGGGCGCGCGGTGGTCGCTGCCGAGTCGCCCCTCGCCGCGGGCGCCGGGGACCTCGCCGAAGAGCGCGAAGCAGACGGCGTCCAGCACGCTGGTCTTGCCCGCGCCGGTCGGACCGGAGAGCAGGAACAGGCCCGACGCCGACAGCGCGTCGAAATCGACCTCCTCGCGTCCGCCGAACGGGCCGAACGCCTCGACCTCGAGCCGGTGGAGCCTCATGCGTCGTCCCCGCCGCGGTGGACCGACTCGGCCGCGCCGCGCAGCAGCGGGACCTCGTCCTCGCCGGGCGCCTCGCCGCGGACGTCGGTGACGAAGGCCTCGAGCACCTGCAGGTCGGTCCGCCCGCGGATGCGGTCGCGGGCGACGGTCGCGGGCGAGAGCTCGCCCTCCGGCTCGTGCTGCAGGACGAGGACCTGCGGGAACCGGGCCCGCAGGCGCTCCATCGGCCGGGCCGGCAGCAGCGCGTCCGTCAGCACGACCTCGACCCAGGCGTCCTCGGACTCGTGCTCGACCAGCGCCGCGTCGGCGAGGAGCTCCTCCAGCGCACCGCGCAGTCGCACGAGACGGAACGGCGCGGGCACGGGGACGAACCGCACGGTGCTCGACCCGTCGGCCGCGAGGTCCACGATCGCGGTGCTCTTCGCGGCGTCCGCCTCGGTGAACGAGTACGGCAGCGGCGACCCGGCGTAGCGGACGGCGCGGGGGAGGGGGGCGGCGGGCGACGCGTCGTGGTCGTCCGCGGAAGGCGCAGAGTCCGGCTCGTCTCCCGGCGGATCGTCGAGCGGCAGCGAGAACATGCCGCCGAGCTCGGCCTGCGCGTCGGCGGACACGGCGTCCGCGGGGGTCGGCGGGAGGGCCGGCGCGGCCGGGTCCGCCGGTACGGCACCGCCCGGCCCGGAGGCGGACGCGCCCGCCCCCACCGCGTGCGGCCGGTGCAGGTGCCCCAGCGCGACGTAGTCGGCGCCCGCGAAGACCGACGCGGCGACGGTCTCGGCGCCGCCGATCGAGATGTCGCGCTCGGACTCCGACGGCTCGCCGCCCTGGACGAACGCGTGGGCGACGACGACGGCGCGGTGCCCGTCCCTCGCGGCGAGATCTGCCCGAACGCGGTCCATCGCGGCGCCGAGGACCGCGTCGTGCGACCGCTCCTCGACGCCGAGCGGCCCGCGCGCGAGGTCCGGGTCGAGGTACGGGATCCCGTAGATCGCCACCGGGCCGTCGGCGTCCTGCAGCACCACCGGGTCGCCGACGGCGTCCGGCTCGGTGCGCAGGTGGACCCCGCCCGCGGCGATCAGCTCCGCCGCGAAGCCGAGGCGGCCGGCGGAGTCGTGGTTGCCGGAGATCGCGATCACGGGCGCGACCTCGGACAGTCGGCGGAGCGCGTCGCCGGCGACGCGGACGGCCTCGACCGGCGGCAACGCGCGGTCGAAGACGTCGCCCGCCAGGAGGATCGCGTCGACCTGCTCCTCGCGCGCGAGGGCGACGAGGTGGTCGACGACCGCGCGCTGCGCGTCGAGCAGCGGGAGGCGGTGGAGCGACCGGCCGAGGTGCCAGTCGGCGGTGTGCAGCAGCCGCATCGGATCGACGACGGTACGCCCCGGACCGGACGACGGCCGCCCCGCCGAACGTACCGTCGGTAGGGACCGGCGGGCCGCCCCGCGCGGGTGCCGGATCGCGGTTCTTGCCGCGGTCCTTCCGGTTCCCCTACGATCGCGCCTATCTCCGCGCCCTTGGACAACGACCACGACGGCGAACCAGGCGCCCGCGAGCCCTCGGCGCTCGACGCGCTGCCCGGTGTCGCGCGCATCGCCACGCGCGGCGGGATCCAGGCCGCGTCCTGGGGTGCGCGGACCGGATTCCGCACCGGGATCGGCATCGCGAAGCGCCTGCCGTTCGGCGACGTCGCGCTGAAGGCGGCCGAGGAGGCCGCCGAGCAGGCACGCCACAGCGCCCGCCGGCTGCTCGGGGTCGACGAGGTCGAGCGCCGCGTCATGCGGATGGTCCCCGAGCGCGTCACCGAGGCCACCCGCGCCTGGTCGGCCGAGCACGGGACCGCCGCGCACCAGGCCGCGCCCCAGCCCGACCTCGACCCGCTCGAGGTCCTCCAGCGCCGGGGCGCCGGGCTCCTCGCGCAGGCCGCCGACGTCGGGTTCGAGGAGGCCACGCACCCCGCCTACGCGCGGATCCTCGACGAGCTCACGCCCGACGAGGCCCGCATCCTCCGGCTGATGGCGACGAAGGGCGCGCAGCCCGCGGTCGACGTGCGCACCGGCCGGCCGCTGCGGATCGGCTCGGAGATGATCGCGGCCGGGCTCACGATCATCGGCGCCGAGGCCGGCTGCCGCTACGTCGAGCGCGTCCCGTCGTACCTGAACAACCTCTTCCGCCTCGGCCTGATCTGGTTCTCCCACGAGGAGCTCGAGGACCTCCGTGGCTACCAGGTGCTCGAGGCGCAGCCCGAGGTCGGCGACGCGATGAAGCGCGCCGGTCGCGCGTCGCGCGTCGTCCGGCGGTCGATCGCCCTGACGCCGTTCGGCGACGACTTCTGCCGCGTCTGCCTGCCGCTCGGGCAGCTCCGGGCCACGGGGACGACGATCGAGCTCGACGCGATCGACCCGGCCACCCTCGAGACGCGGTCGTCCGGCTCCCGCGACGCGACGCCGCGACCCGCTCGCGGCCTCGGCGCGGCCCGCCGCCAGTCATGACCCCGATCCTCGCCGGACTGCACGTCCTCGGACTCGACCTGCACTGGCAGGAGATCATCACCGTCCCGCTGTTCATGGGGGCGATCGGCTACATCACCAACTGGTCCGCCGTGTGGATGCTCTTCAACCCGCTGGAGTTCCAGGGCGTGAAGGTCCCCGGGATGCGCTTCTTCGTGAAGCTCTCGCCGCGCAAGGTGCAGCAGATCCCGGGGGTGATGCACGGCGGGATCGGCTGGCAGGGGATCATCCCCTCCCGCGCGGCCAAGATGGGCTCGATCGCCGTCGACAAGGGCATATCGAAGCTCGGGAACGCCGCCGACTTCTACCAGCAGCTCGAGCCGGAGAAGATCGCCGAGCACATGATCGCGTCGGTCGAGCAGGACCTCCGCCCGCTCGTCGAGCGGATCATGGAGCGCGAGCACCCGAAGCTCTGGCACGACCTGCCGGCCCCGGTGCGCGAGGCGATCCACACCCGCGTGCGCAACCAGCTGCCCGACATCGTCCGCGACGTCACCGGCCAGATCGGCACCCACATCGACCAGCTGCTCGACGTGAAGCTGATGGTCATCCGGGCGCTCGAGAACCGCCCCGAGCTCGCGAACCAGATCTTCCAGGAGACCGGGAAGAAGGAGCTCCGGTTCATGGTGAACTTCGGGTTCGTCTTCGCCTTCTTCCTCGGCTTCCCGGTCGTCCTGATCACCGAGGCGATCCCGTACTGGTTCGTGCTGCCGATCATGGGCACGTTCGTCGGCTGGGCCACGAACCTCGTGGGCATCTGGATGATCTTCGAGCCGATCGAGCCGCGCCGGATCGTCGGGATCAAGGTCCAAGGGCTGTTCCTGCGCCGGCAGGCCGAGGCCGCCGACATCTATTCGGAGATCATCTCCCGCGAGATCCTGACGCTGTCGGGCATCGGCGACGAGCTGCTGCACGGCCCGCGGTCGGACACCACGAGGCGGATGATCGAGGACGCCCTGCGCCCCGCCGTCGACCGCGCGACCGGCCCCGCCCGCACCGCCGTCCGCCTGCTGATGGGCGGCCGCAGCTACGACGCGATCCGCGACTCCGTCGCCGTCGAGGCGGTCGACTACACCCTCACGCCCCTGCGCGACCCGGAGTTCAACCGGGTCCAGGGCGAGCGGATCCGCACGCTGATCTCGACCCGCATGCGCGAGATGCCGCCGTCGGACTTCGTCGAGATGCTGCGTACCGCGATGAAGGAGGACGAGTGGCTGCTCTTCCTCCACGGCGCCGTCCTCGGCTTCGGTGCCGGGCTGCTGCACCTGTTGATCTTCGGCTGATCGGACGCGACCGGGCACCGTCGAGTGTCGCGGCGCCACGTCCGAGGTGGACGAATGTTGGTCGTTTGGAGCAGGGGATCTTCGGGAAGCGCGCCACGCGCCGCCCGTCCGCTCTACCCTTGGGGTGCGCTGCGGCGCACCGCGGAGGGGTGGCAGAGTGGACGATTGCGCCAGTCTTGAAAACTGGAGGCCGGTCACCCCGGTCCAGGGGTTCGAATCCCCTCCCCTCCGCCTGCCGTCCCCGTCTGCCGCGAGGACGCGCGCGGTCTCCCACGCGTCGTCTCGTCGTCCGGACCGCGCACCGGGGCCGGAGGCGATCGCGGCTCAGAGCCGCGCGATGCCGTAGCCCTGCGCCCGCAACTGCTCGGCCACGTCGCCCCGGCCGTCCCGGGGGAGGCACACGACGGCGCCGCCCGAGCCCGTGAAGTTCGCGTCGGCGCCCAACCCGAGGGCGGCGTCGAAGAGGGCGCGATGGGCCGCGGCGGGGTCGTAGAGGCCGAGCCGGAGCTCGGTGCTCGCCGACATCGCGCGACCGAGCCGCGCCCGGTCCCCCGCCAGGAGCGCGTCGCGCGCCTCGACCGCCCGGAGCCGCAGCTCGTCGACCGCGTCCCGGAGCGCCGGGTCGCCCGCGTCCCAGCGCTCCCGCAGGCGGTGGTGCACCACGTCGGACGACTCGGCCTCCTGGCAGTACGCCACGAAGGCGCCCTCGGGGACCGGCGCGGCGACCGGCGTGTGCAGATCGGCCCGGAAGTCCATGAACATCGTCGTGGCGAACGCCTGCGTGATGCGGTCCTGCAGCCCGGCGGCGAGCCCCATGCCCGAGACCTCGACGGCGAGCGCGAGGTGCGCGAGGTCGAGGGGCTCCACGTCGATCCCGTGGTGCTCGGCCAGGGCGCGGAGCGTCGCGATCACGATGGCGCTCGACCCGGCCAGGCCGATCGACACCGGGATCGTCGTCGCCCACGTGACGCGCCCGTGAGACCGCGTTCCGAACCGCTCGTCGAAGGTCGCGAGGGTCGCGACGACGATCGGCGTCGCGTCGGCCGGCTCGTCGGCCCGGAACGACGCCGTGGCGCTCAGGCTCGGCACGAGCGTGGCCACGACCGCCCCGCCGAACCCGTCGGACGGGTTCCCGGCGAACGCCGCGCGGGCCGGCACCTCGAACGTCGTCGGCCCGCTCATCGGTCGTCACGCATGGCGGCGGAGGTCCTCGGCGAGTGCGGCCTGCCAGCCGGCGAGCGTCCCGACGTCCACCCGTCGTTCGCCCGGACGCAGGGGCGTCGCGACCACGCGCCGGCCGCCGCCGATGAGCGCCGCGATCCCGGCCGTGACGCTCGCGTCGTCGGGCAGCGGGACGCCGTCGAGCGCCTCGAGCAGCGACGGGGCGCACCCGTAGCGGCCCGCGACGGCGAACGCGCTCGGCGCGTCGGCCACGGCGGGCTTCTCGACGATCCCGCGGACGACGCCGCCGTCGTCCAGGGCGACGATCCCGTAGCTCGAGACGCGCTCGCGCGGGACCTCCTCGACCGCGATCGCGCAGGCGGCGCCGTCGTCGATCGCCGCGGCGAGCCGCGCCACGAGCGCCGCCGGCTCCGCGTCCTCCTCGAGCAGCAGCGCGTCGCCGAGGGCGAGGACGAACGGCTCGTCCCCGATCTGCTCGCGGGCGCAGAGGACGGCGTCCGCCAGCCCGGCCGGCCGGGGCTGTGCGACGACGGTCGCGTGCAGCGGCGTGGTGAGCACCGCATCGGCGAGCGCGTCGCGGCCCCGTGCGCGGAGGACGTCCGCGAGGTCGGGGGCGGGGTCGACGTGGCGGGCGATCAGCTCGACGTCGCGTGGTGCCGCGACGATCGTCGCCCGGGTGCATCCGCCGGCGGCGAGCTCGGCGAGGACGGCGTCGATGACGAGGCGCCCGGCGAGCGGCAGCAGCGCCTTCGGGAGCGCCTTGGTCAACGGGAGCAGACGCGTCGCGAGACCGGCGACGGGGACGACGGCGTGGGAGAGCGGCACGTCGGGCGCAGGCTACACGCGCCCGGGAGGACCGACCCGTCCGGCGGCGGCTCGGCGGACGGGCCCGGACGCGCTCAGAACGACCGGTGGACCTCGAGCTCCGCCGGGTCGCGGCTGAGCTCCGCCTTCGAGACGGCGGTGTCGTCGTCCGCGATCACCTCGACGGCGCCGCGCTGGACGCCGTCGAGCGCGGCACGGACGACGTCGGCGGGGTCGTTCTTCGGGACGTCCCAGCCGGCCATCATGTCGGTGTCCGTGCTGCTCAGGTAGAGCCCGGTGACGAGCGTCCCCTGCTCGGCGAGCTCCATCCGCGCGCTGTTCGTGAGGCTCCAGGCGGCGGCCTTGCTCATCCCGTAGCCGCCGGCGCCCGGGTGCGACGTCCACGACATCCGCGAATTGACGTTCACGATCGCGCCGCCGCCGTTCGCGCCGAGCACGGGCGCGAACGCCCGGAGCATCCGGAGCGGTCCGAAGGCGTTCACCTCCATCTCGGCCCGGATCGCGTCGAGGTCGCCGGTGACGAGGTCCTGATAGCGCGACACGCCGGCGTTGTTGACGAGCAGCGTGACGTCGGAGGCGACGCGGGCGGCGGCCGCCACCGAGTCCGCGTCGGTGATGTCGAGCGCCAGGACCTCCGCCCCGGGGACGTCGATCGTGCTGGGGTCCCGGGCAGTCGCGTAGACGCGGGTCGCTCCCCGCTCGAGGAGCTGCAGGGCGAAGTGGCGCCCGAGCCCACGGTTGGCGCCGGTGATCAGTGCAGTGCTTCCGGTGATGTCCATGGATGCACCGTAGGACGAATTCTTGCGCGGGTCGATGCTTGTTCGTGGCAGATCGATGTCCGATCCGCTCGCAGAGGTCGTGGAGCGGTACGGTTGACGCATGGACGTGCTGACCGACGTGCTCGCGGTGACCGGGGTCCGGGGGACCCTCGGGGCGCGGATCGACGCGGGGGAGGACTGGGGCTGGTGGGTCGGCGAGAAGCCCGGCGCGGCGATCCACGCGGTGACGGCCGGGACCGCGTGGCTCGGGCGGCCCGGCGAGGCCCCGGTCCAGCTCCTGCCCGGGGACGTCGTCCTGCTGCCCGGGGGCGCCGAACACGTGCTCGCGAGCGATCCCGACGCGCTCGCCCGGACGAACGAGCGCGTCTTCGACGACTGGGAGCCCGTGGGCGAGGGCGTCGTCCGCATCGGCACCGGTCCGGTCGGCACCCACGTCCTCTGCGCCCACTACGACCACGACCCCGCGGCGGAGACGCAGGTCCTGGAGCTGCTGCCTGAGCTGCTCCATCTGCGGGCCGGGCAGGCCGACGGCGGCCTCGAGGACACGCTGCGGCTCCTCGGCCGCGAGCTCGCGCACCCGCAGATCGCGACGACCGCGGTGCTCGACCGCCTCGTCGACGTCCTCCTCGTCCAGGTCATGCGCGCGTGGCTCGCCGGGGAGCCCGCCGACGCCGCGCGCTGCTGGCTGCGGGTGCTCGGCGACCCGGTCGTCGGGACCGCGCTCCAGCGGCTGCACGACGACCCCGCGCACCCCTGGACGACGGAGGCCCTGGCCCGCGAGGTCGCGGTGTCGCGCGCGACGCTGGCCCGGCGGTTCCCGGAGCTCGTCGGCGAGACCCCGGCCGCGTACCTCACCCGTTGGCGGATGGACCTCGCCGCCCGCCGCCTGCGCGACACCGACGACCCGCTGGAGGCCGTCGCGCAGTCGGTGGGCTACACGTCGGTCTACGCGTTCAGCCGGGCGTTCAGCCGCGCACGGTCGCAGCCGCCCGGGCGCTACCGGACGGCGTCGCGGGCGCGGGACCAGGTCGGGACTTGAGACGGGCCGGCCGGCTGGCGACGCTGCGCGGATGCGCCATCCGATCCGCATCTCCGCCGCCTCGCTCATCGCGTTCTTCGCGCTCACGGGTTCAGCCCACGCCCTCGTCATCAGCGAGCTCCGGGTGCGGGGACCCAACGGCGCGAACGACGAGTTCGTCGAGCTCCAGAACGAGACCGGTGCGCCGATCACGGTCCAGACCTCCGACGGCTCCGCCGGGTGGGCGGTCACGACGTCGTCCGGCGTGCGGTTCGTGGTGCCGAACGGCACGACGATCCCGCCGCTCGGGACCTACCTCGGGGCCAACTCCGTGGCGTTCCCCGCCGTGATCCCGCGGGACGCCACGTGGACGACCGACATCCCCGACAACGCCGGCGTCGCGGTCTTCAACACGGCGACGCCCGCGAACTTCAACACCGCGACCCGCCTGGACGCGGTCGGCTCGGCGTCCGAGGCCAACGCGCTCTACCGCGAGGGTGCCGGGTACAACACGCTGACGCCGTTCAGCATCGACTACGCGTTCTACCGCGACCTGCGCGCCGGCGGCATCCCGAAGGACACCGGCAACAACGCGCTGGACCTGGTCTTCGTCGACACGAACGGGACCTCGGCCGGGGCCGGGCAGCGCTTGGGCGCGCCCAGTCCGGAGAGCAGCACCGCGCCGTTCAGCACCACGACGCCCACGCTGGACGTGACGCTCCTGGACCCGTCGGTCCCGGCGACCGCGGCGCCGAACACCGTGATCGACCCGACGGCGGCCCCGGCGGCGAACGCGACGTTCGGTCGACTGACCAACCGCTGGCGGGTCCGGAACGCCGGGACCTCGGCGCTGACCTCCCTGCAGTTGAAGATCGCGGACCTCACGACGTTCCCGTCGCCGGCCGGCATCTCCGACCTGCGCCCGCAGACCTCGGCGGGCGCGACGGTCTCGACCGCCTCGGGCGCGGTCGACGTCTTGGGCACCACGCTCGTGCAGCCGCCGACCCAGCCGAACGGCGGTGGGTTCGGATCGGTCCTCCGCGTGCCGCTGGCGTCGCCACTGGCACCCGGCGGCAGCGTCGCGGTGCAGGTCGTGTCCGGCATCCAGCAGAACGGCGTCTACCGCCTCTGCCTCCACGCGGCCGGCACGCCGGGAGCCGGCGGGACGTTCTCGGCCCTCGGCACGACGACCAGCGGAGCGACGCCGGCCCCGCAGTGCTGGGCGGCTCCGGGGAGCCTCCCGACGGCCCCGCCGACCGTGGCGCCCGTGACCACGACGGTGACGGTGCCCCAGACCGTCACGACGCCGGCGCCGCCGCCGGTGGTCCAGACCGTGACGAAGGAGGTCGACGTCCCGCGGACGGCGCCGAAGGTCGGGCTCGCGCTCGGGTCCGGGTCGAGCGCCCGGTCCGTCTCCATCCGTGTCAGCTGCCCGGCCGGGACCCGCGGGTTCTGCGCCGGGACGGTCTCGGCGACCGCGAAGGCGTCGAAGAAGGCGGTCCGCCTCGGCAGCACCCCGTTCGTCGTCCCGGCGACCCGGTCGCAGACGCTCGTCCTGAAGCCCTCCGCGAAGGCCCGGAAGGCGCTGGCGCGGACGAAGCGGGCCGCGGTCTCGATCACGGCCACGGCGTTCGGCGACGGCTCCGTGAGGAAGACGTCGACCGCGAGCGGGAAGTTCCGCCGCTGAGGCGGACGCCGGCCGCGTCCGGTCCGGGGCGGCACCCGGGCCGGTCGGCGCCGGCCGGCCGCTGCGTTCCGCCACGAGAACGCCCCGGCGACGTGTGAGCGTCCCGGAGCACGGCCGAACGGAGGCGAGTCCGCGCGACCCGGAGGACAGTAGCGGGCCGGAGGGGCCCGGGCGGTGCGGCCTACCGCCTCCCGAACGTCGTGCTCGCCGTCCGCGTCACGGCCTTCCCGCCCTTCGGCGTCACGACGGTCGTGAGCTTCCCGGCCACCGACGTCCGGCCCTTCAGCCGGCGCTTCGCGGCCTTCGTGAGCTTCAGCGCGACGGTGACGGTGCCGGCGGAGCCGCGGTTGCCCTTGCCCGTCCCGATCGTCCGGGCCCTCCCGAGGCGGAGCTTCCGTGCCGTGGACGCGCTGACCGCGAACGTCGCCGTCGCCTTGCACGCGGTCGCGCAGGTCGTGGTGAGCCGGACCTTGCCGCCCGTCAGGTCCTTCAGGCGATGCTTGCCGGTGAACGAGAGGACCCCGGGCGTCGACGATCCTCCGCCGCCGGTGCTGCCGCCCGCGCCGCCACCCGTGAACCCGCCGCCCCCGCCCGACCCGCCGCTCCCGGCGACCGTCCGCGCGCCGCCCCAGAACGGCGCCGTTCCGTCGGCGACCTTGCGCGGCTCGCCGCCGGCGACGTCGACGACCCAGATGCCGCCGCTCCGCTCGAACGCGACCCGGTCGCCCTCGGCGGAGAACGCGGGCCGGGAGTCGGCGGGACCGCTCGTGAGGTCCCGGACGCGGGTGTGGGTGGCGGTCGAGTAGAGCGCGATGATGCCCTCGGTCGGGGCGCCCAGCGTCGACGGCGCGGGCCCGCGGACCGCGACGATCGACTGGCCGTCCGGGGCGCCGTCGGGGAACGAGACCTGGCTGTCGGGATCCGACGCGAGGACCGTGGCGCAGTTCGGCGCGTCCGCGACCGGTGCGCAGATCGTCGACAGGGACGAGTTGGACTCGAAGCCGCGGAACGCCACGATCGGCTGGGCGTTCATCCACCCGTGCGTCGTCTGCGGGACCGCCGACGCGACCACCGAGGTGCTGGAGACGCCGGTCGTGCCGGGGCCCTGGTACGTGTACCAGCCCTGGGTCGCGATGAAGACCTCCCACAGCACGTGCGCGCCGTCGGGCGCCAAGCGGGGGAAGGAGTAGACGGGGCCGGTGAACAGCGGCGTCGTCGCCCCGCCCCCGACCGGGGAGAGCACGATGCCCTGCGGGTTCGGCAGCGTCCACGCGACGGTCGCGCCGTCGCGGGTGATCCCGGTCGCGGTGGCGCCGGCGACGAGCTGGTGGTTCGACCCGGCGACGTCGGGGTCGACCGCGCAGACGTCGGGACCGCACTGGTACTCGATGGTCGAGGCCAGGGCCGGGGCGGTGGCGCCGAGGGCGACGAGCGAGGCGAGGACGGGGACTGCGGCGAAGCGGCGCACGGCGGGCCCTTTCGGACGGGCGGATCGGGGACGTGGGGCTCGGCCGTGGGGGGCGGCGCGGGGTGTTGGTCGGGCGATCCTACGCCGCGCGTGCACCGTCCACGAACCGGTTGGCGCGTAGACGCGGAGGTGGCGTTCGGCTGGTCGGTGGTGGCCCGGAGGCTCGGCCGCTACGCCTTCGCGGCCTCCGCCCGCTCCTCCTCGAGCGCCCGCAGCTCGATGCGGCGGATCTTGCCGGTCAGGGTCTTCGGGAGGTCCTCCACGAACTCGACCTCGCGGGGGTACGCGTACTTCGAGTGGGTGTCGCGGACGTAGGAGGAGATCTCCTTGCCGAGGTCGTCGCTCGCCTCGTATCCGGCGGACAGGACGACGAACGCCTTGACGATCCAGCCGCGCCGCTCGTCGGGCTTCGCGACCGCCGCGGCCTCCTTGACGGCGGCGTGCTCGAGGCAGGCGGACTCGACCTCGAACGGGCCGACGCGGTAGCCGGCGGTGAGGATCACGTCGTCGGCGCGGCCCTCGAACCAGACGTAGCCGTCGGCGTCGACGCGGGCGGCGTCCTTCGTGTGGAACCACTCGCGCTCGAACGTCTCCGCCGTGGCCTCCGGGTTGTTCCAGAAGCGCAGCGGCCAGGTGGGGGAGGACCCGCGGCGCCAGCAGATCTCGCCGCGCTCGTCGACGCCGACCGGCTGCTCGTCCTCGTCCAGGACCGCGACGTCCCAGCCCGGCATGACCCGGCCCATCGAGCCCTCGCGGATCTCCATCCACGGGAAGTTCGCGCAGAGCGGGTAACCCTCCGACAGGCCGTAGAAGTCCATGACGGTCACGCCGAACTGCTCGCGGAACCACTTGATCGCCTCGGGGTTCAGCGGCTCGCCGGCCGAGCACGCGCGGCGCAGCGGGATCGGGAAGCGCTCCCCGGCGTCCTTCACCGCCATCAGCGAGCGCATCGCCGTCGGCGTCGTGAAGAGGTTCGTGATCTCGTGCTTGCTCTGGAACGCCAGCTCGGCCTCGGGGTCGAAGCCGCCCTCGCGCTCGAGGACGTAGTGCGTCGCCCCGGTCCGCCAGGCGCCGAGCAGCGGGTTGATGCCCGCCGCCCACGCCCACTCGCTCATCGACCGGAACCGCTCGTCCGGCTCGACCTCGTGGCAGTACTCGAACTCCTCGTGCCCCAGGACGAACCGGTGCGCGTGGAGGATGCCCTTCGCCAGGCCGGTCGTGCCGGACGTGTAGAAGAGGTGCGCCGGGTCCTCGGACGACGTGTCGACGGTCTCGAACTCCGGCGACGCCGACTCCAGCAGCTCGGCGGTGAGGATCAGCAGCGTGTGGTCCTCCGAGCCCGGGAGCCCGTCCTTCCCGCCGCCCTCGTCCCAGCCGTCGAGCCCCGTGATCGAGCGGACGATGTGGTCCTTGTGGGCCTCGTCGGTGACCACCAGTCGGGCCTGGGAGTCGCGGATCCGGTGGCGGATGCCCTCCTCGCCGTAGAGGACCGACATGCCCAGGAGGATCGCCCCGGCCTTGTAGGTGCCGAGGAACGCGGCGGCGGCCTCGGGACGCGGCGGGACGAGCATCGCGATGACGTCCTCGCGGCCGATGCCGTGCTCCACGGCGAGGTTCGCGAAGCGGTTGGCGAGCTCGCGCTGTTCCTTCCAGCGGACCTCGCGGACGGTGCCGTCGGGGCCCTCGTGGACCATCGCGAGCTTCTCGTCCGGCCACTTGTCGCACACCTCGGCGGCGACGTTGAAGCGCTCGGGGACGTTCCAGCTGTGGTTCGCGACGAGCTCGTCGTAGCGGGGGTCGGAGGTCATGCTCCCGACCCTCCCACACGCGCACGCGAGAGCGCGACGTCCGCACGGATCGTGGCGCCCTGCCGCTCGTTCGCGGTGACACCCGCCCGGCGCGCGGGCACCGTCACGGCGCGGGCAGCACGAGCCGCGCGCCGGCCGCGACCGCCCGTGCCGTCGGGTGCCGGGCGTCCCACGACACCCGCACCACGACGGGGCGTGCTGCGTGCGGGCGCACGACCAGCCGCGCTCGCACGCGACCCGACGCCGCGTCCCAGCGGGCGGGCCCGTCGACCGTGGCGTCGTCCGTGAAGCGGTCGTGGAGCAGCCGAAACCGCACGTGACGCTCGCCGCGGGCGACGAACAGGCCGCCGCGGAGGCCGGGCCCGCGGTCCGCGCCGTCGTCGAACGCGCGCCGGTCCATCGCGTCGGCGACGGCGTCCGCGGCGACGGTGACGGCCCGCCGGACCGCCGGCGACGGGGTGCCGGCGACGACCCGCGCCGGCCGCGCGTCGGCGGTGCGGCGCGGGAACGCGCCGAACGTGTGGATCGGCGGGGTGCGCGACGCGCAGCGGACGTCCAGGCGCTCCAGGGCGCCCGGGTCGCGCAGGAACGCCCGCACGATCCTCCGGGCGCAGCGGGCCGCAACGGGCGTCGACGGGTCCCCCTCGCTCGGGACGTGGACCGCGTTCTGCACCGTGACGATCCGCGAGCGCCGCGCCATCGCGCGGGCGACCGCACCGTCCTCGGTGGCGGGCGTCAGCGAGTCGAGGTCGCCGCCGAGCACCAGCAGCGGCACGGAGGCGGGCAGCGCCGGCGCGCCCGCGGGCACGGCGGGCCGCGCGTGGACCGGCCGCGGCCAGTCCAGGCAGCCGTCGTAGGGCTGCGTGACGCCGTCGACCGTCGTCCACTCCGCGGTCGTGAACGGCGCGAACGTGGCGCGCGGGACGCGGGCGAGGGCGGCGGCGTACTGGGCCCGCCGGGTCCGCGGCCCGGACGCCGGGCGGAAGAGCGCCGGGTAATCGGTGCAGGAGACCGCCCAGTACGCGCCGGTCGAGAAGTCGACGGCGTCGCTCCCGCCCTGGTCGGCGTCCGCCGAGTGGGCGCGCAGGCGCAGGAGCGGCAGCGGGTCGCCGGTCAGCGCGCCGACCACGGCGGGGTCGAGCTCGCGGAGGATCACGGCGTCGGAGCCCGCGTCCTGGACGATGTCCGAGAGCTCCCGCGGGCCGACCGTCGCGGGCACGAGCGCGCCGCCCGCCGCCGCCCGCACGCGTCCGCGGAGAGGCCGGAGCCGGACGCGGTGCAGCAGCGCGGCCAGCCGGCCCGTCGCGGTCGCGGGCAGCCCGGGGTGCGCCGACGCGGTCGCCCGGCAGGCCCGGTCGCGGTCGCAGATCCGCTCGATCGACGCGCGCGCCGCGGCCGCCGACGCCGCGTAGGTCGGGTCGAGGTCGCGCGCCGGGTACGCCGAGTCGAGGACCACGGCGTGGAGGACTCCCGGGTGCCGGGCGGCGAAGGACTGCGCGAACCACGTGCCGTACGAGTCGCCGTAGAGGTCGATCCTCGGCAGGCGCATCCGGTGGAGCACCGCGGCCAGGTCGTCGGCGGCGTCGGCGGTCGAGAAGAGGTCGGCGGCGTGGACGCGGTGGCCCGAGTCGCCCCACCGGCGGTCGAGCGACGCGCCGCACCGGCCGACGCGGGCGGCGTAGCCCCCACCGGTGTGCGACGTCGGGTCGTGCTGGAGGTCCGCGCACGCGATCGGCGCCGAGCCGCCGGTGCCGCGGGCGTCGACGAGGAGCAGGTGGCGGCGCCGGACGAGCGGCCCGAGCATCGCGCGGTAGGCGTCGGAGCTCCCGATCGACGGGTAGCCCGGTCCGCCCTCGACCGCCACGACGGGCGGGGCGTGCGACGGGCGGTCCGCCGCGAACCACCGCACCGCCAGGGCGATCCGCGCCGCGTGCGGGGCGCCGGGGTCGAGCGGCCGCCGGACGTGCCCGCACCACCCGCCCCGCCGGTCGCCGCAGCGGTGCAGGACGAGCCCGCCGACCCGCAGACGGGCCCCGCGGTCCGCGGGCCCCGGGGCCGTGTCCTCCCGCCCGGTGGCGGCGGCCACGGCGACGGTGCCCGTCCCGGGAACCGTCGCCGTCGTCGTGGGCGCGGTCGCGGCGGACGCCGTCGCCGGGGCGACGAGGGCCGCGAGCACCAGGGGGCCGAGCAGGCGCGCGCGCCGCTCAGCCTGCCGCACGCGCGTCCCCGGCCCACCACACGAGCCAGCCGACGTGCCCCGCGGGGACGGTCAGCTCGGTCGCGCGCCACGGACCGGAGCGCCCGTCCCGCCAGCCCGCCGGCCCCTCCAGGCGCCGCGGGTCGTAGAGCAGCGCGTCGCCGAGGGCCTTCGACAGCGCCTCCTTGCCGGACCACTGCGCCGTGCACCAGCGATCGCGCTCCGCACGCGACGACGGCACCGCGCCCGTCACCCGCTCGTCCGGCGTGAGGATCGCGTCGGCGAACTGCCGGTCGTAGGGGATCACCCGCTCGAGGTCGACGCCGACCCGTCCCTCGTGCCAGGTGACGAGGGCGAACGGGTACCGGTACGTGCGGCAGACCTGCAGGTCGCCCGCGTCCGGGCCGGTCGCGCGGGCGAGGGTCCGCAGCCCGGCGGGGTCGGTCGGGACCGCCCGGGCGTCGAGCAGGACGACGTCCGGGGCGCCGGGAGGGGTCGGGACGCCCACGATCGCCCCGACGGCCGCGGCCGCACCGGCCGACAGCGGGTCCCAGAGGGTCCGGCCGCGGACGGGCGGCGCGTCGGCGCGCGTCATGCGCCCACCACCGGCGCGCCGTGCCACCGGGTGCCGGCGGGGAGCTCCTCGCCCCGCAGGACGACGGACCGGCCGCCGATCGTGGTGCCGTCGCCGATCGTCGTGTCGGGCAGCACCGCGCTCCCGGGACCGATCGTCGACCCGCGGCCGAGGGTCGACGGGCCGATCTTCATCACGCGGTCGTGGAAGAGGTGCGTCTCGACGCAGGCGCGGCGGTTGACGACGCTGCCATCCCCCAGGTCGACGAGGTCGAACTCGGTCAGGGCCATCGTCTCGCACCAGACGCCGCGCCCGACCCGCGCGCCCAGGAGCCGCAGGTAGACCGACATCAGCGGGGTGCCGATCGCCGAGCTCATGAGCCAGGCGCCCGCGAGCTGCTCCTGGGCGGAGTTGACGAACTCGTCGCGCCAGACGAAGAACGACCAGAGCGGATGGTCGCCGGGGGCGTAGCGGCCCATCAGGAGCCACTTGGCGGCGACGGTCAGCGCCACGGCGACGACGCCGCAGACCAGCAGGATCGGCGCCGCGGCGACCGCCATCCAGACGAGGCCGGCGTGCCGTCCGACGGCGTCGAGGGCGAGGAGACCGGCCCAGCCCAGCCCCACCGAGACCATCGAGGGCACCAGCAGGCGCAGGAGGTCCATGACCGCCCGTCCGGCGAGGAGCCGCCGCGGCGGGGCGGTCGTCCGCGCGGGGTCGGTGGCCTCCGCGACGCGGGGCAGCTCGATCGCCGGCGCGCCGAGCCACGAGGTGCCGTCGGGCGAGGAGAGCGGTGCGGTCGTCAGCACCCCGACGAGGCTGCCGTCACCGGTGACGGTCCCCGGCCCGAGCATCGCCCCGTTGCCGAGGAACGTGCGCGACCCGACGTCGATCGGCTCGACGTGGAGCCAGCCGGAGCGCGCCCGGCCGCAGGAGAGGACGACGTCGTCCGCGGCGAAGGCGTGGTCCCCGAAGCGCGTCAGGCGGCTCAGCCCGACCGCGGTCGAGATCTCGGTGCGCGTCCCGACCGGGATCCCCATCAGGCGCAGCCAGGACCGGGTGTAGAGCGACGCGAAGAGCGGGAACAACAGGACGCGGGCGGTCGACAGGACGCCCTCGGTGAACCACAGCGCCCAGCCCGTGGCGCCCTCGTCGGCCTGCCACCCGGGCCGGATCGCGCGGCCCGCCAGCCGGACCACGCCGGCGACGAGCAGGGCGTAGCTGCAGAGGAAGACGACGGTCAGCGCGACGACCTCCAGCGCGACCTCGAGGACGCCGGTGTGGAGGGTCGGGGCGGGGGCGCCGAGCGCCCAGAGCACCAGGCCGGCGGGCACGAACGCCACGAGCGGCAGCAGCGCCTGGACGACCGTCCCGAGGACGAACATCCCGCGCCACAGGCGGCGGTGGGCGGGGCGCGGCGGGTCCTCCGCCGGCCACCCCTCGCCGGCCCGGCCGACGTAGCGCGCGGGGGAGCCCGCCCACCGCTCGCCGGCGGGCACGTCGCCCGTCACCACGGCGCCCGGCTCGACCTCGGCGCCGTCGCCCACGGTCGCTCCCGGCATCAGGAGCGCCCGGGCGCCGATCCGCGCGCCGTCGCCGATCACGATCCGCCCGATCTCGAGACGGTCGCCGTCGATCCACCAGCCCTGCAGGTCGACGTCGGACTCGAGCGTCGCACCCGCGCCGATCGTGACGAGCGAGCCCGGGGGCGGGACCGTCCCGAGCCGCGCGCCGACGCCCACGTCCTGCCGGAGCACCCGCGCCCAGCGACCCGCCCACGGGGTCCCGGCGAAGCGGTCGACGTGGCACGCCTCGGCCAGCCGCGAGACGAACCACAGGCGCGTCGCGAGCCAGGAGTGGCGGTCGAACGTCCCGGGCCGCAGGCCGCGGGCGAGCACCCGCTCGGCGAAGACCACGACCGCGCCGCGGCCGAGCGGGCTGGAGAGCGCGAGCCACGCACCGATCACCCAGACCCAGCTCAGGTGCGGCAGCCCCTCGCCGACGACGTCGTCGTAGGCGAGGCCGCCGACGAGCCACTGGCTCGCGCCGATCAGCAGCAGGACGAGGACCCCCACGACCTGGACGATGCCCCAGCTCCGCGGCGCCCGGCGGAGCACGGCAGGCGGGGCTTCGTGGGCCTCGCCGAGCGCGTCGAGCCGGTCGGCGAAGGCCCCGAGCGTGCGGTGCGCGTAGACGTCGGCGACCGCGACGGTGGGGAAGCGCGCGCGGAGCACGGAGACGAGGCGCGCCGCCGAGAGCGAGCTGCCTCCGGCGCCGAAGAAGTCGGTGTCCGGGCCGATCGCGACCGGGCCGAGCTGCTCGGCCCACCGCTCGGCCAGCCAGCCCGCGGTGCGGTCGAGCGCCACGTCCGGCGGCGCGGCGGTGTGCGGCGGCGGCCACGGCAGCGCGCGGCGGTCGACCTTGCCGGAGGTCCGGACCGGGAGCTCGGGCAGGACGACCACGAGCGGCGCGATCCCGCCCGACAGCGCGCCGGCGACGTGCTCGCGGACGACGTCGGGATCGGGGTCGCCGGTGACGTAGCCGACGAGCAGCGGATCGCCGGCCGGGGTGCGCTGCACGACCGCCGCAGCGGCGCGGACCCCGGGCGCGGCCGCGAGGTGGGCCTCGACCTCGCCGAGCTCCAGGCGCCGGCCACCGATCTTCACCTGGTCGTCGCGGCGGCCGAGGAACACGAGGCCGTCGGGCGACGCGCGGACGAGGTCCCCGGAGCGGTAGGCCCGGTCCCAGCCGAGCGCGGGCAGCGGGGCGTAGCGCTCGGCGTCCAGCGCCGGATCGAGGTAGCGGGCGAGGCCGACGCCACCGATCGCGAGCTCGCCGGCGTCGCCGTCCGGGACGGGGAGCCCGTCCTCGTCGACCACCGCGACGTCCCATCCGCGGAGCGGCGCGCCGATCGTGACCGGGCGCCCGGGCGCGACCCGCGTCGCGGTGCTGACGACGGTCGCCTCGGTCGGGCCGTACGTGTTCCAGACCTCCCGGTCGGCCGCGAGTCGCGCGGCGAGGTCGTCGGGCAGCGCCTCGCCGCCGAGGATCAGGAGCCGCACGCCGGCGAGGACGTCGTCGTCCCACATCGCCGCGAGCGTCGGGACGGTCGACACGACACTGATCCCGCGCTCCACGAGCCACGGGCCGAGGTCGGTGCCGGAGCGCACGAGCGACCGGGGGGCCGGGACGAGCGCCGCGCCGCTCCGCCACGCGAGCCACATCTCCTCGCAGCTCGCGTCGAACGCGACGGAGAGCCCCGCGAGGACCCGGTCGTGCGGCCGGACCGTCCAGAGGTCGGTCTCGGCGTCGACGAACGCGGCCGCGGACCGGTGGCTGACGGCCACGCCCTTCGGTGCGCCGGTCGACCCGGACGTGAAGATCACCCAGGCGTCGTCGTCCGGGGCCGGACCGGACGCCGGGTCCCCGACCGCGGGCAGCAGCGGCGTGATCGCGGGGCCGGGCGGCGGCGGGCCCGTCCGGGCCGGCACCGCGCGCAGCGCGGCGTCGACGGAGAGCAGGCCGCCGGCGGTCGGGGCGATCGCGACGGCGCCGTCCGGGGGCCAGGCCGCGGCGTTCGTCGGCGCGCTCCCCGTCCCGGGGCGCGCCGCCGCGTCGCCGGGCGGATCGCCGACGACCGCGCAGACCCCGGCCGCCGACCACACCGTCCGCGCCCGCTCGTCGGGGTCGTCCGCGTCGACCGGCACGTACGCCGCGCCGGCCCGCAGGATCCCGAGGATCGCGACGTAGAGCTCGGCGGTCCCGCTGCGCATCCGGACGCCGACGCGGTCACCCGGCCCGACGTGCTCCTCCCGCAGCCGGGCCGCGAACGCTGCCACGTCGGCCGCCAGCTCCCGGTAGGTGCGGGTCCGTTCGCCCGTGTCGATCGCGACGCGGTCGGGGTGGCGGTCGACCGTCGCGTCGAGCACGTCGAGCAGGGTGCGGCCCGGGCCTCCGGGACGGTCGCGCAGCGGGCCCCGGGGGACCGTGACGGGGGTGGCCGGCGGCGGGACGCGGACGTCGATCGAACTCATGGCGCCAGTTCTAGGCGCGGACCCTCACGCTCAGCCGATCCCCAGGTTGGCGGTCCTCAGGGGTCGTGTTGGGATTCGATTGGGAGGCCGGGCGGCCCGCGCAGGACGCCCGTCCCGGCGCTACTGTCGGCGGCGATGGAGACCTCGATCCTGGTCGTCGAGGACGACGACGTCCTGCGCGAGGTGATGGCCGACGGGCTGCGGGCCGCCGGCCACGACGTGCGTGCCGTCGCCGACGCCGCGGGGGCCTTCGGCGCGCTGGCGGAGGGCGGGCTCGACCTGCTGCTCCTCGACGTCGGGCTGGGGGCGGGACCCGACGGCGTCGAGGTCTGCCGCCGCCTGCGACGGGACGACCACGACCTCTACGTGATGATGCTGACCGCCCGCGACGCGGAGGCCGAGGTCGTCCTCGCCCTCGAGGCCGGCGCGGACGACTACGTGACGAAGCCGGTCGGCCTGGCCGAGCTCCGCAGCCGGGTCGCGGCGGCGCTGCGGCGCGTCTCCCGCGCGGAGGACCGGTCGGGCGACGACGTCCTGCGCCACGATGCGCTGATGCTCCGGCCCGGCCCGCGCACGGCGGCGGCGGCGGGCACGGACCTGCGCCTGACCCCGTCGGAGTTCGCGGTGCTGGAGACCCTGCTGCGCGCCGGCGGCTCGGTGCGCTCGCGGACGGACCTGCTGCGGGCGATCTTCGGCGACGACGACCACCGCGACCCGCGGGCGGTCGACGTCCACGTCCACCACCTGCGCGAGAAGATCGAGGCCGCCGGGGGCGACCCGGCCGCGATCGCGACGGTCCGGGGCGCCGGCTACCGACTCGGGGCCTGACGGGTGCCGGAGCGTTCTCGACCCCGGACGACGGCCGGCCCCGCGACCGCGGTCCCGGCGGGCCGGGCGGGCGCGGCGTGCTGAAGCCCCGGCCGCGCCCCCGGTTCGGGCTGCGGGCCCGCGTGGTCGTCGCGCTGGTCGCCACGAGCCTCGCGACGCTGCTGGGCGCCACGCTGTTCCTCGTCCCGCCGCTCTCGGCGCGCTTGGAGCACGACCAGATCCGCAGCATCCGCCCCGCCGTCCGAGCCGCGGCGCGCACCCTCCGCGAGACGGCTCCCCACGACTTGCGCGCGGGGTCGCCCGAGGTCCTGTCCGTGCTGTTCGACCTGCAGCGCCAGGCTGGGGGGCGCACCGCGCTCTTCGACGGCGACGGCCGGCTGCTCGGGACCTTCCCGCGGGGGCCCGGCGGCCCCGGAGGTCCCGGCGGACCCCCGCCCGGGACGTTCCCGGGGACGACGGCGTCGCCCGACCGGATGCCGCCGGGCGACGCCGAGGCGCTGCGCCGCGTGGCC
>NZ_KI912613.1:2701580-2729702 GCF_000519325.1 Patulibacter minatonensis DSM 18081
CCCGGGACGCCGCGGGCCCGACCTCGTCGAGCGCGTGACCGACGGCGCCGCGACGGTGCGCCAGGTCGTGCACCCGGCCGGGAGCGGCACGCTGGTGCTCGTCGTCCGCAAGCCGCTCCGGGAGAGCCGGGCGGCGGTGTCGGTGGTCCGGCGCTCGGTGCCGCCCGCCGGCGCGGTGGGCCTGGTCGTGGCGATCCTCCTGGCGGCGCTCGTCAGCCGGAGCCTCCTGCGGCGTCTCCGGCTGCTCCACGAGGACGCCCGGGCGCTCGGCGACGAGGGGCTCGGGCACGGGATCCGCGTCGGCCCGCGGGACGAGGTCGGCGACGTCGCCGCGGCGCTCGAGGACATGCGCGTCCGGCTCGTCGAGGAGGAGCGCCTGCGCCAGGCGTTCCTGGCGACCGCGTCGCACGAGCTGCGCACGCCGCTCGCGGGGCTCCTCGGCACGCTCGAGCTCCTGCGCGAGGAGGTCGGGGACGCCCCGGGCGACGACGGGCTGCGGCGACGGGCGGACACCGCGCTGGAGCGGACCCGGCGCCTCGTCGACCTCTCGGGCGAGCTGCTGCACCTCAGCCGCCTGGACGCCGGCGAGCCCGTCGAGGTCGCGCCGATCGACCTCGACGGGGCCGTCCGGGCGGCGTCGGCGGGCGTCGGCGACCTGCTCGCCGGCGACGGACGGGCGCTCGAGGTCCGCTCGTCCGGACCGGTGCCCGTGCTCGCGGACCCCGGTGCCGTGGCCCGCATCGTCGAGAACCTGCTCGAGAACGCCCGGCGGTACGGCCGCGGGACCGTGGCGGTCGACGTCGCCCCCGGAGCCGCACCGGGCGGGGACGGCGACGGCTCCGGGGTCGTGCGGGTCCGGGACGACGGGCCCGGGATCGCGCCCGACGAGCGGGAGCGGATCTTCCGCCGCTTCGAGCGCGGCGCCGCCGCCGAGGGCGCGGGGTCGGGCTTCGGCCTGGGCCTGGCGATCGCGCGCGACCTGGCACGGCGGATGGGCGGCGACCTGCGCGTCGACGAGCGGGCGTCCGCGACCACGTTCGTGCTGACGCTGCCCGGCGACCGCTGAGCGCGAGGCACCGGCCGCGGAACGTGGCGCCCTGCCGCTCGTCTCCCGTGGCGCACGACCAGTCGGGACCGGGGCGCCGAACCTGAGCCGGTCGTGTGATGCGGCGCGACCGACGACCCGGTCGGCTGCGTACCCTTCGCGCAATGTTCGACGTCTCGACCACCGATCCCGCCGGCACCAAGAAGCTGCTCCTCGTCATGCTGGTCCTCGGGATCATCGACGTCGTCCTCTTCGTCCCGCTCGTCCTCGGGATGTTCGACATCATCGACTCGGACTCGTTCGTCGGGCCCGTCGGCATGGTCCACGGCCTCGCGTTCCTGGCGATCGTCGGCATCGGGCTCCTCGGCGCGAAGCAGGCCCGGTGGAACGTCAAGTTCGTCGCCGCGGTGATCATCTCGGGCGCCGTCGGCCTCGTCGTGATCTCCGACCTCCTGATCCGCCGCGAGCTCGACGTCGCGCTGACCGCGGGCGCCTGACCCGCGTCGGCGTCCGGTCAGCCCTCCGCCGGCGGCCAGCAGTACCTCGGCGGCGGGTGCTCGTGGTCGTCGCCCCACTCGCCTGTCACGAAGTCCGTGACCACCCCGACGCGGTCGATCGTCCCCATCAGCCGACCGGCGGGCGCGGGGACCGGCCGGCGCAGAGCGAGCCCGGTGCGGAGGTGGGCCCGGAGCTCCGTCTCCGCGTACGCGTCGAACCGCGCACGGCCCTCCGCGTACGCCGGGCGGTCGCGGTAGGCGACGACGACGTGGTGCCCGCCGGTCATCCGGCGGCGCGGGACCCCGTCGGCGCACGGCAACTCCGGTCCGCCGCCCGTCCGCCGGACGCTGGTGCGCGCGCTCGTGCGCGACAGGAGGTCGAACGGTGCGTCGTGGGTCACCTGCGCCGCGTACGCGTCGGCGGGGTCCAGGCCCACGACGTCGAGGTAGGCGCCCAGGAGCTCGTGCGCGGTCAGGGGGAGGTACGCGAACGGCGACGGCAGCGGCGGGCGGTGCTGCCGGACGGGGTGCACGGCGCGGGCGATCGCGTCCCACTGCAGCACGTCGACGACGACGTCCTCCGGCGGCCCCGCGGCGATCCGCCACGGCGCACCCTCCGCGGCACTCGACAGCGCCGCGGCCTCCGCCGGCACGGTCAGCACGTGGAGGCCGCGGACGACGACGTCCATGCTCGCGGAGTGCTCGTCGCCGCCGCGCTCGATCGCGAGGTCGCGGGCGATGCCGATCGTCCGCTCCGGCCCGACCCGCGCGCGACGCAGGAGGTCGAGCGCGAGGTCCTCGTCCAGCGGCGACGGGGCGCCCTTCGCGCGGTCGACGAGGCGCTCCCGGGCGTCCAGGGACAGGACCGCCGGGACGTCCGCGGGCGCCAGACCGTCGGCCGGGGCGTGGAGCACCGCCCACTCGACCGGGCCCGACCGGCCGCCGCGGAAGACGCCCGCGCTGATGTGGTCCGGCACGCGGTGGACCCCGAAGACGAGGTCCGGCCGCGCCGCCAGGCCGGTCGCGGCGAGGTGCGCGCCGAGGTCCTCCAGCTGCGAGCCGTCCCGCGTCATCACGCGGGTGACGAGCAGCGGACGCCGCGCGGGGGAGCGGTACGGGGCGCGGACGGCGTCGCGCGCGGCCCGCTCCGCCCGCCGGCAGGCCTCCCACGCCGCGGGGTCGTCGATCGCGTCCCGGACCGACGGGCGCTCCGTCACGCCGTGCAGGGCCTCCCCGGCCGGGCCGTGCAGGACGGCCCCGACGAGGCGCGGATACACGAGCTCCGCCTCCGGCACCCCGGCCCGGGACGCCGCGCCGCGGGCCTCCCACTGGTCGTAGCGCTCCCGCTCCGCGGGGGTGAGTTTCGCGAGCTCCTTCGCATGGCTCCGCTCGCCGGCGGCGTCGATCGCCTGAAGCGCGGTGCCGAGCAGGCGTCGGACGACTCCCATGGCGCCAGACTAGGCGTCGTGCGTCACGCGGCGGTCCCGGGTCGGTCCCGGTCGAGCCCGTCGCCGTCGGTCGGCCCGTGCGCGCCCGTCGGGGTGCACGCCGGGGCCGCGGCTCCTACGCCGCGGGCAGCACCCGCGGCGCGCCGAAGGGCGCCAGGCACTCCGGCAGCACGATCGTGCCGTCGGCGCGCTGGCCGTGCTCGAGCAGGGCGATGATCGTCCGGCCGACCGCGATCGCGGTGCCGTTCAGCGTCGCCAGCGGCTCCGGCTTGCGGGCGGACTCCGCGCGGGAGTCCTTCAGGCGCGTGCCGAGGCGCCGCGCCTGGAAGTCGGTGGTGTTCGACGTCGACGTCAGCTCGCGGTACTGCTGCTGCGACGGGAGCCACGCCTCGCAGTCGAACTTCCGGGCCGCGGACGCGCCGAGATCGTCGACCGCGATGTCGACCACCTGGTACGGGATGCCGAGCTCGGTGAGGATCTCCTCCTCGATCGACAGCAGGCGCGCGTGCTCCTCCTCGGCGTCCTCCGGCGGGACGAACGAGAACATCTCGACCTTGTCGAACTGGTGCACGCGGAAGAGCCCGCGGTCGCTGGCGCCGGCGGCCCCGGCCTCGCGACGGAAGCACGGCGAGAACCCGGCGTAGCGCAGCGGCAGGTCGGCGACCTCGAGGATCTCGCCGGCGTGCATCGACGCGAGGGCGACCTCGCTGGTGCCGACGAGGTAGAGGTCGTCGCCGGGCAGCGCGTAGATCTGCTGCTCGGTGTCGGGCAGGAAGCCGGTGCCGTAGAGCGCGTCCTCGCGCACGAGCACCGGCGGGATCACGGCCTCGTGGCCCTTGTCGCGGAGCTTCGAGAGCGCCCACTGCACGAGCGCGAGCTCGAGGAAGACGAGGTCGCCGCGCAGGTACGCGAAGCGGGACCCCGACAGCCGCGCGCCGCGCTCCATGTCGACGCGGTGCGCACCGGCGAGCTCGAGGTGGTCCCTGGCCTCGGCGGGCGCGCCGTCCGGCCGGGCGCCCAGCCCGTCGATCCGCGGCTCGCCGACGGTCTTCAGCACGCTGTCCTTCGGCGGCGCGTCGGGGTGGGGGAGGTTCGGGAGCCGCGCCTGCTGCTCGGCGAGCCCGGCCTCGACCTCGGCGAGCTCCTCCTGCAGTGCCTTCGCGCGGGCCGAGACGTCGCGCATCGTGGCGACCGCGGCGTCGGCGGCGGACGAGTCCCCGGACGCCTTGGCGGCCTTCTTCGCCTTGGCGATCTCGCCGTTGGCGGCGTTCTGCTCCGCGCGCAGCGTCTCGAGCTGCGGCAGCAGCTCGCGGCGGCGCTCGTCGAGGGCGAGGACCGCGTCGAACGCCTCGGCGTCGGTGCCCCCGCGACGGGCGAGTGCGGCACGGGCGGCGTCGGGATCGCGGCGCAGGGCCTTCAGATCGAGCATCGGGGCGAAGGGTAACCCGGACGCCTCGAAGTCCGTCCGCCCCGCCGCTCACCAGGCCGTGTCCGCCCCGCCCTCCACCGCGACCGGGCGACCCCGGCCGTCGAGGCGCACCCGCAGGGCGACGGACCGCGACGAGCCCGTCGCGTCGGGGGCCTCGTAGGAGACGCGGACGATCGCCCGCCGCGTCGCCCGCTCGTAGCCGACGACCCTCAGCGGGCCGCTCGCCTGCTTCCGGCCGGCGGGCAGGCCCCGGGCGGCGGCGACGAGGGCCGCCGGCGTCGCGATGCGGCCGCGCACCCGGACGAGCCGCGCGCGTCCCTCCGGGTCCATGACGGCGACCGCGACCCCGTTCAGGCCGGCCGTCCCGAGCACCCCCTCCCCGACCCATCCGCGGTCGGGTGTGCCGACGGCGGGCCGGAAGGCCAGGGTGTCGATCTCCCGGGCGAGGATCCGCGCCACGGTTTCCTGCTCGCGTCGCGGCACCCGCATGGTCGGCACCGCCCGCCGGGTGACCGTCCCGTCGGGGGCGACGGCCACGAGGCGCCCGCCGCCGGTCGTCCCGCGCAGGCGCACCTTCCCGGGCCGGCGGTCGAGGCGGAACCGCGTCGTCGACCGCGTCAGGAGCGCGCCGCTGGGCCCGCTGACCGCGTCCCGCGTCAGGGTCAGGCCCTGCGTCGCCGGCCGCGCCTGCCGGTCGAGGATCCGCGGCGCGGCCGTGCCCTCGATCCGCGTGCTCGACGTCCGGACGTCCTCCGCGACGCCGGTCAGCAGCCGGCCGCGCTCCGACGTCGCCCGTTCCCAGTCGGGCAGCGGCTCGTCGCCGACCCCTTCGAACAGGTACTCGACGGGGAGGAGCGAGAGCGCCGAGCTGCCGACCACGACGCCGCCGGGGATCGAGGCGGCCAGCCCACCAGGGCCCGGGTTCTCCGCGCAGGCGCCCGTCGCGACGGCGCAGCGCAGCGACGTCCAGCGCACCTGGTCCGGGCGGGCCTCCTCGGCGCCGTCGGGATCGAACGCCGGATCGATCCAGGCCGCGTCACCGACGACGAGCTCCCGGCCGTCCTCCGACCATCCGACCCGCGACAGGTCGCCGTACGTCACGACCCCGGTCGGCATCGTCAGCTGCACGGGCGCTCCGCCGTCGAGCGGGGCGATCCAGAGGTGGCTCTCGTACTCGCTGTTCGGCAGCAGCGCGGCGTGCCGGCCGTCGGGTGCGGCGAGGATGCCGCCGGGGTGGTCGGCCAGGCGGAACGGGCCGAGCGTGCGGTGGGCCCCGGACGGATCGGCCGTCGTGATCCGCACCGTCGTCGGACCGCGGTCGTACGCCTCGCCGTCGACCTCGAGCCGGGCGACGCGGGCGGAGGCGGGCGTGGCCGCGACACCACCGACGAGGAGGACGACGACCGCGCACGTGGCCCCGCGGACCGTGGCGATCGGTGGACAACGGCGGACGGGACGCATCGGGCTCCTGGGGACGGCCGTCGCGCGGGCCGGCGCGGCGTGGACGGGACATGGACACCGTACCCGGGACGCCGACGCGCCAAGAGCCGGTCCGTGCGCCGACCTCGCCCGGCTCCGCCGCCCACCGCCCCGTACCCTCCTCCGCGATGTCTCCGTCGATCGATCCCGGCCAGCGGCGCGACCGCTGCATCACCGTCTACGGCCGCCGCGCGGTGCTCGAGGCGCTCCGCGACCCGAAGCTCGAGGTCGCCGGCGTGACGATCGCCGAGATGGGCGGTGCGGTGACCAGCGAGGTGAAGAAGTCGGCCACCGAGCGCGGGGTCGACGTCCGCGAGACCTCGGCGCACCGCGTGTCCCTGATCTCCGGCAACGGCCGGCAGGACCAGGGTGTCGTCGCCGACGTGATCGCCCCCGAGATGCGGGCGCTCGGCGACCGCCTCGACGAGCTCTCCCGCGACCCGTCGCGCAAGCAGCGCCTGCTCGTCGTCGACGGCGTCACGACCCCGGGGAACCTCGGCCTGATCATCCGCTCGGCGACCGCGGCCGGAATCGACGGCATCGTCGTCCCGCGCCGCGGCACGGCGGCGATCGGCCCGCAGGTCGTCAAGGCGTCGGCGGGGACCGCGTTCTCGTCGCCGATCCTCCGCACCTCCGACGCCCCCGGCGCGCTGTCCGAGCTCACGGACGCCGGCTTCGCGATCGTCGGCCTGGACGCCGGCGCGCCGACGTCGCTGTGGGAGATCGACCTGCCGGACCGCATCGCGTTCCTCATCGGCGGCGAGCACGAGGGCGCCTCGGAGCAGGCCGCCGCGTTCGCCCACTCGTGGACCTCGGTCCCGATGCCCGGGGGCGTCGAGTCGCTCAACGTCGCGTGCGCGACGACCCTCGTCGCGTTCGAGATCGCGCGCCGCGGCTGACCGGCGCCGAGCACGGCGCCCTCGAGGCCGGCGGCGCACCGCGCTCCCGGTCGACGCGGGTTCTCCGTCGTCGTCGATATGCGACGACGACGCAGAATCGGTGGTCGGCGGCCGCCCCGGGAACGACGGAGGGCGGCTCGCGCCGCCCTCCGGGACTCCGTGGTCGTCCGGCCCCGCGGGCCGGACGGGGCTCAGTTGCCGGAGTCGGTGTTCTGGGCGTCGCCGGCGCCCTCGCCCTGGCTGGCGCCCTCGTTCGCGGCGGAGCCCGCGACCGGCGGGTTCTTGTCCGCGCACCGCTCGGCCGCGGTCTTGGCCTTCGTCGGGCTGCTGGACGCCGCGGCCTTCAGGCCGGTGTACTTGCAGAGGAACGCCGCGATGGCGTCCGCGTCGTCACCGACGGCGATGTTCGCCGGCATGATCGCGCCGGAGTACCCGCCGTTGTGGAGCGCGTAGAGCACGGACCCCGTGGTCTCCGCGCGGAGATCGAAGTTCGGACCGTCGGTGCGCTCGCGATCCTTGATCTTCGACGCACCGCCCTGCGTGCCGGCCACCGCGAGGGTGTGGCATCCCGAGCAGCGCTCGGCGAAGAGGTTCGCGCCCTTGAGCACGATTGGGTTCTTCTCGCCCTTCAGGGGTCCGTTGTCGACGTTGGTCTTGACCGACTCGGACCCGCATGAGGCAAGAACGAGGGCTGCCGAGAGGGCACCCAGGGTCGTGAGGGCTCGACGCTGCATGTGCGCAGGATCCTAGACCAGAGTCCCCCGGCGAGGCGCGCGCCCGGTCGACGATCAGCGATCATGCGCCCGATGTCCGACCAGGACCGCACCGTGGACCCCGTCCACGACCTCCGTTGGGTCCTCGTCGGGCTCGTCGTCGCCGTCGTCGCGGTCCTGCTCGTCCAGGCCGGGTGCAACACGGGTCCCGAGCACCGGATCGAGGACGGCGAGGTCACGCTCGACCTCACCGAATACTCGATCACGCCGCGGAAGCTCGTCATGCCGGCGGGCCGTCTCGTGATCGACGCGAAGAACACCGGGAAGTTCGTCCACAGCATCAACATCGTGTCCGACGACGACAAGCGCGGAAACCGTCGCGCGAAGTTCGCCTCGTCGAACGACGGGCCGGGCGACCCGCTGCCGCCGGGCGACACGAAGCCCTCGTTCCTGGCCCTCTGCCTGGCGCCGGGCGACTACCGCATCATCGGCGGGCAGGCGGGCGAGGAGGACCTCGGCATGGTCGCGGACCTCCACGTCACGGGCCCGGAGCCCGACTGCACCCCGGTCCCCGGCCGGCGCCGCGAGGACCCGGCGGACGCCCCGCCCAACGGCGAAGAGGGCTGACCGCCGGCCCGCCGGCGGGGTCCGCGCCCCGGCCGCGGACCTCGAGCGGAGGGCCTGCACCCCGGCCGCGGGCCCGGCGTGGGGGATCTGCAACGAATCGTGCAACTCGTGGGAAGGAGTCCCGCGGGCGGGGGCGAAACCAGGTCTCGCCCCCCGGCACCGGCCACGAAGACCCTCTCGCATCTGCACTTGATGCCCGCGACTGGTCTTTGACGGCGGCAACCAATTGGCCGGTGCCGGGGGTGAGTCGTCTTCTCGGCGCGCCCGGAGCTGGAGCTCAGAGCCCGCCGCGCTCGACCGTGACGCGCAGGGCGAGGAAGGCGATGACCATCGCGGCGGTCGCCATCACGCCGATCTCGCGGCGGACGATCTCGCGGACCACGCCGCGCTGGCCGGCCTCGTCGAGGTCGGCGACCTCGGCGGCCCCGGAGAGCCCGCGCCGCTCGAGCACCTGCTCGGCGGCGATCAGCCGCAGCTGCTCCGCGATCAGCGAGATCCCGACCGGCATCAGCGAGTAGAGCCAGAACAGCCAGCTCGCCGGCTTCTCCCCGTCGATCCACACGGCGGCGGCGAGGAGCGCGAGGGCGAGCGCCCCGAGCTGGGTGAAGCGCACCGCGATCCAGTACGAGCTCCGGGCGTCGAACCGCCACCAGAGCCACAGGCCCCACCCGCCAGAGGCGAGCGCGACGAGCCCCACGACCAGGGCGACGATGAGGGCGGCCGACGACATCGGTCGAAGATCGTCGCACGGGACCGGCGCTCCGGGGCGGCGGGGGCGGCGGTGCGGGATGCCCGACGCGGCGGCCCGTGCCGGCCGCGTTCTCGACCTGGCACCGGTGAGGTCCCGGATCGGGAACGCGTGCCCGCCCTGCCCGCCGTCCGGCCTCCAGCACCCTCCGACCGCCCCCACCACCCGACTCCCCCGACCGCCCGTCGGGCACCGCCGTGCCGGTATCCGGAACGCCCGATCCGGCCACCGGCCCCAACTCTCGTGACACTCCTCGTGACACCCCGCATCCCCGCTCGCAACGGTTGTTGCGAGGTTTGTGCCGACTTCGTGCGGACCGTCACGAAGGGCCTGGAAATGAGGGTACCCGAACCCTAAGACGGGGCTGAACGAACTGGTAGAACAGGAGGCGGTGCTCCGGTCGTATCTGCCGCTCCTCATCTTCCTCGTGCTCTCCACGGGCGTGGGTGCGTTCTTCGTCATGGCGAACACGCTCCTCGGTCCGCGGTTCAAGCGACGGCCGACCACGGTCCACGAGGACGCCTACGAGAGCGGTCTGCCGTCCGACGTCCAGCAGGGCTTCCGCTTCGGTATCAGCTTCTACCTGATCGCGATGCTGTTCCTGCTGTTCGACATCGAGGTCGTCTTCCTCTATCCGATCGCCGTCGAGCTCAAGCAGTTCGGCACCTTCGCGCTCGTCGAGACGGCCGTCTTCATCGTGCTGCTCTTCGTGGCGCTCATCTACGTGTGGCGGAGGGGTGCCCTCGAATGGAAGTGATCAGGCACGGCAAGGCGGCGGGGCCCGGCGGTCCGGTCGCGCTCCAGCCCGGTGACAAGGAGGCCTTCCGCGCCCGCCAGCTGCGCGCCCGCGACCTCCTGCGCGGTGAGCTCGAGGGCGACGACATCGAGCAGCACGTCCGCGACTCGATCGTCACCACGACGCTCGACAAGGCCGCCCACTGGGCGCAGGGCAACTCGATCTTCCCGCTGACCTTCGGCCTCGCCTGCTGCTCGATCGAGATGATCTCGCTCGTCGGCGCGCGCATGGACATGTCGCGCTTCGGCTCCGAGGCCATGCGCGCCACCCCGCGCCAGGCGGACATGATCATCCTCGCCGGCCGCGTGTCGATGAAGATGGCCCCGGTCGTCCGCCGCATCTACGACCAGATGCTCGAGCCGAAGTACGCGATCGCGATGGGCGCCTGCTCCTCGTCGATGGGCGTCTTCAACAACTACGCGATCGTCCCGGCCGACAAGTTCATGCCGGTCGACGTCCACATCCCGGGCTGCCCGCCGCGCCCGGAGGCCGTCGTCTACGGGATCCTCAAGCTCCGCAAGATGATCCAGGACGACCCGACGATGGCCTGGCGCGACCGGTACCGCGCCCACGGCACGGAGGAGACGAAGCCCTGGAGCCTCGACGAGCTCGAGGAGCGCGCCGGCCGCGCGGCGCAGCTCGAGGCGCGGGAGAAGGACGCGCGTGCCTGATCTCGCGGCGTTCGAGCGGCTCGCCGACATCGTCGCCGCGGGCGACGACGGCGCGGTGGTCGCCACCGACCACGCCGATCGGCGCTCGGAGATCCAGGTCCGTCCATCGGCCCTGGTGGAGACGCTGGACCGCCTGCGCTCCCAGGGCTTCGAGCACCTGATGTCGCTGCACGGCGTCGACTACTACCCGGAGGAGCCCCGCTTCGGGGTCCTCTACGAGCTCCTCTCGTTCAAGGACCAGGACCGCCTCACGGTCAAGGTCCGCGTGCCGCTGTCGGACCCGATCGTCCCGTCGGTCACGCCGGGCTGGCCGACCGCGAGCTTCCAGGAGCGCGAGGTCTTCGACATGTTCGGCGTCGTCTTCGCCGGGCACCCGGACATGCGCCGGATCCTGCTGCCGGACGACTACATCGGGCATCCGCAGCGCCGGGACTTCCCGGTCGGCGGCGAGCCCGTGCTGTTCACGGGCAACGAGCAGCGGAACCCGGGGTGGTGGAAGTGAGCGCGGACGACGAGAAGACCGGCTCCGGCGGACACGCCGGAGGCCCGGATCGCGAGGCCGCGACCGGATCCCGCGAGCAGGACGCGCCCGCGACGAAGGGTGAGCGCGACCGCGGCGCGAAGATCGCCGACCAGACGTCGGCCACCACGCCGGAGGCGGACACCGACGGCCAGCCGGACGAGGGCGGCGGCAGCTCGCCCTCCGCGGACCCGCAGGCCGAGTCGCCCGCGACGGCCACCGCCACCGCGCTCCAGGAGCGCACCGAGCGCGAGGCCGAGTGGGAGGAGCTCGCCAGGCGCTACCGCGCCGACGAGGCCACCATCGACTTCTCGACCCAGCTGGGCGCCGTCGCCACGCAGGACGAGGCCGAGCTCCTCACGATCAACATGGGGCCGCACCACCCCGCCACGCACGGGGTGCTGCGCCTGCTGACCACGCTCGAGGGCGAGGTCATCCGCGACGTCAAGCCGATCATCGGCTACCTGCACACCGGCATCGAGAAGACCGCCGAGGACAAGGCGTACTGGAAGGTCATCCCCGTCGTCGAGCGGATGGACTACCTGGCGTACTACTTCAACGCCATGGCCTACTGCGGGGCCGTCGAGGACCTCCTCGGCGTCGAGGTCCCCAAGCGCGCGCAGTACCTGCGGGTCATCCACCTCGAGCTCAACCGGATCATGAGCCACCTCGTGTGGCTCGGGACGACGATGCTCGACCTCGGCGCGATCTCGATCCTCTGGTACGCGTTCCGCGAGCGCGAGACCGTGCTCGACCTCTTCGAGTACTCCTCCGGTCAGCGCATGCACACGCGCTACTTCCAGATCGGCGGCGTCGTCGAGGACATCCCGGCCGGCTGGGCCACGAAGCTCCAGCGCTTCCTGGACGAGATGCCGACGCGCCTGGACCAGTACGAGGCGATGCTCTCGAAGAACGAGATCATCCTCCAGCGCCTGAAGAACGTCGGCGTCCTCGACGCCAGGCGGCTGCAGGAGTGGGGCGTCTCCGGTCCGCTGCTGCGCGCCGCCGGCGTGCCGTGGGACCTCCGCAAGGCCACGCCGTACTCGAGCTACGACGACTTCGACTTCAAGGTCCCCGTCGGCACGATCGGCGACAACTACGACCGCTACGCGGTCCGCGTCGCCGAGATGCGCGAGTCGGTGAAGATCATCCAGCAGGCGCTCGACGGCCTCCCCGAGGGCCCGACGATCACCGAGGACCGCAAGGTCGCCCTGCCGCCGCGCCACGAGCTCGCCACCTCGATGGAGGCGCTCATCCACCACTTCAAGCTGGTGACCGAGGGCATGCGCGTGCCCGAGGGCGAGGCCTACTTCCCGATCGAGGGCCCGCGCGGCGAGCTCGGCTGCTTCGTGCGCTCCAACGGCTCGAGCAAGCCCGCGCGCGTGCACATGCGGGACCCCTCGTTCGTCAACCTCCAGGCCTTCGGCGACATGGCCCGCGGCGAGTACATCGCCGACATGATCGCCACGCTGGCCTGCCTGGATCCGCTGCTCGGAGGCATCGACCGATGACGATCCGCCGCGACCCGCTCGATCCCGGCGAGCGCGAGCTCGTCCGCGAGGGCGCCCCCGCACCCGCCGGTCCCCGCCGCGCGTACCTGCCCGACCTGCCGGAGGGCGCGGACCTCACGCAGGAGGTCGCGCGCTTCGAGCACGGCTCGCGCGTCCCCGGCTGGCGCACGTCGACCGACCTCTCGAAGGACCCGGCCGGCGTGCCGGACCCGGCACAGGTCGAGGTCCCGGCCGCGCTGCGCGCCGAGATCGAGGACGTCATGTCGCGGTACCCGGACTCCCGGTCCGCCGCGATCCCGGCCCTCGCCGCCGCCCAGCGCGTCCACGGCTGGTGCTCGCCGCAGGCCATCGAGCAGGTCGCGTGCGTCATGCGCCTGACCCCCGGCTACCTGACGGCCGTCGTGGGCTTCTACGACATGCTCGAGGCCAAGCCGGTCGGGCGCCAGACGGTCTACGTCTGTACGAACATCTCCTGCTCGCTCCGCGGCGCCGACGCGCTGCTGGAGTCGCTGAAGACCGCGATCGGTGACGACCCCGACGTCAACATCCGCGGCTTCGAGTGCCTCGGCGCCTGCGACATCGCGCCGATGTGCTCCGTCAACGGCACGTACGTCGGGCCGGTCGACGACGGCGAGGTCCTCGAGCTCGCCGAGCAGATCCGCACCGTCCAGGACCCGCTGCCGCACAAGCAGCTCGTCCGCCGGCGCGTCGCCGACGTCGCCGCCAACAGCGACGACGTCGCGCGGGCGTCCCGCGACACCGGGACGCTGGACCCCGTCTCCTTCGACGAAGGCTCCATGGCATGAGCAACCACCTCCTCTTCGAGAACATCGACGAGCCGGGCCTCAGCTCCATCGAGGTCTACAAGCGCCGCGGCGGCTACCAGATGGCCGAGCAAGCGCTCGCGATGGCGCGCGACTCGATCATCACGTCGCTGAAGGACTCCGGGCTGCGCGGCCGCGGCGGCGCCGGGTTCCCGACCGGGCTGAAGGCCTCCTTCATCCCGCAGGGCAAGATGGACAAGTTCCTCGTCTGCAACGCGGACGAGTCCGAGCCGGGGACCTTCAAGGACCGCGAGCTCATGCAGAAGAACCCGCACTCGCTGATCGAGGGCATGATCATCGCGGCCTACGCGGTCGGGGCGAACAAGGCGTTCATCTTCATCCGCGGCGAGTACGTCCAGCAGGCCGAGATCCTCGAGAAGGCGATCGAGGAGGCCAAGGCCGCCGGGTACATCGGCGAGAACATCCTCGGCCGCGGCGTCGAGCTCGACATGTGGGTCCACCGCGGCGCCGGCGCGTACATCTGCGGCGAGGAGACCGGCCTGCTCGACGCCCTCGAGGGCCGTCGCGGCAACCCGCGCCTGAAGCCGCCGTTCCCGGCCAACCAGGGGCTCTACCAGGGGCCGACGCTGATCAACAACGTCGAGACCCTGACGGCGATCACCTACATCCTCAAGGTCGGCGCCGAGGCCTACTCGGCGATGGGCGTCGAGAAGTCGTCGGGCACCAAGCTGATCTCCGTCTCGGGCAACGTCCGCCGTCCGGGCAACTACGAGATCGAGATGGGCATGACGGGCCGGGACATCATCTACGGCCTGGCCGGGGGCATCGAGGACGACCGCGAGGTCCTGCTCTGGTTCCCGGGCGGCTCGTCCTCGCCGGTCCTGACGAAGGACGACCTCGACCTGCCGTACGACTACGACTCGCTCGCCGGCGCGAAGACGATGCTCGGCTCCGGCGCGATCATCGTCGCCGACGACAGCAACTCCGTCGTCGACATCGCGGTCAAGACCGCGAGCTTCTACAAGCACGAGAGCTGCGGCAAGTGCACGCCGTGCCGCGAGGGCACGAGCTGGACGACGAAGATGCTCAAGCGCATCCAGTCCGGCGAGGCCACGCCGATGGACCTCGACGTCATCTCCTCCGTCTGCGAGCAGATCATGGGCAACTGCCTGTGCGTGCTCGGCGACGCGATGGCGATGCCGGTGGCGTCGATGGTCACCAAGTTCCGCCCGCACTTCGAGGCGCACATCGAGGAGATGCGCGTCCAGAACGAGGCCCGCGTCCTCGCGGAGATCGCCGCCCAGGGCAACGTCCTCCAAGGAATCGCAGCCGACTGATGCCGCGCCCCGAGATCGAACAGATCACGTTCACCGTCGACGGCCGCGAGGTCGAGGCCCCCGCCGGCACGATGCTCGCCGACGCCGCCAAGCTCGGCGACGTCGACATCCCGGTCTTCTGTTACGAGCCGAAGCTCGGCGCTCCCGTCGGCGCGTGCCGCATGTGCCTCGTCGAGATCGAGGGCATCCCGAAGCTCCAGACCGCATGCTCCACGCCGGTCCGCGACGGCATGGTCGTCGACACGCAGAACCCGCGCGTGAAGTCCGCGCAGGAGTCGGTGGTCGAGTTCCTGCTGCTGAACCACCCGCTCGACTGCCCGGTCTGCGACAAGGGCGGCGAGTGCCCGCTGCAGGACATCTCCTTCGGCTGGGGCCGCGGCGAGACCCGCTTCGTCGAGCCCAAGCGCCACTTCCAGAAGCCGGTCGAGCTCTCGCCGCTGATCGCGATCGACCGCGAGCGGTGCATCCTCTGCTATCGCTGCGTGCGCTTCTCGCAGGAGGTCTCGGAGGACTACCAGCTGATCCTCCACGAGCGCGGCGCCGACACCTTCGTCGGCACGTTCGACGGCCATCCGTACGTCGCGCCGTTCTCCGGCAACATCATGGAGCTCTGCCCCGTCGGCGCGCTGACGAGCCAGGCCTACCGCTTCCGGGCCCGTCCGTGGGACATCGAGCAGTCCGGCTCGGTCTGCACGATGTGCCCCGGCCAGTGCAACGTCAGCTACACCGTGCGCGACGACCGCGTCGTGCGCGTGCTGAACCGCCAGAACGACGCCGTCGACGACGGCTGGCTCTGCGACCGCGGCCGCTTCGCGTACCAGTCGACGTACGTCGACGAGCGCGTCACCGGCCCGCTGGTCCGCGAGAACGGCCGGCTCGTCGAGGCCTCCTGGGACCGCGCACTGGCGACGGCCGCGAAGCTGATCGACGCGGCCGGCGACCGCGTCGGCGCCCTCGCCGGCGGCAGCGCGTCCAACGAGGACGGCTGGCTCCTGCGCCGCCTGATGACCGAGGTCGTCGGCTCCCGCGACTTCGACTCGCGCCCCGCGGGCCTGCTGTCGGCCGGCCTGCAGGCCGCGCTCGACGCCCCCGAGGCCCAGGCGACGGTCGAGGACCTCGACTGGGCCCACGCGGTCCTCGTGCTCGACACCGAGCCCGTCGACGACATGCCGGTGCTCGACCTGCGGCTGCGCAAGGGCATCCGCCGCAACGGCGTGCGCCTCGCGGTCGCCACGAGCCGCCCGTCGGCGCTGGACCCCAACGCCGAGCTCACCGTCCGGTTCGCGCCGGGCGCGGGGGAGGCCTTCGTCTGCGCGCTGGACGCCGCGATCGGCGGCGTCGGCGACGTCACCGGCCTCGCCGCCGCGGCCGGTGCGGACCCGGAGGCCGTCGAGGCCCTGGGCCGGATGCTGCGCGAGGCCGGCGACGACGTGATCGTCGTCTGGGGCGAGCGCCTCACGCACATCGCCGATCCCGAGCGCGCCGCCAACGCCGCGCGCGCCCTCCTGAAGGCGTCGGGCCGGCTCGGCCTACTCGACGGCCGCACGGGCTCGGGCCTGCTGCAGGTCCCGAGCGGCGGCAACGGCCGCGGGCTGCGCGAGATCGGCGTCCTGCCGAACGTCGCCCCCGGGTTCAGCGAGCCCGCGAAGGTCGGCCGCTCCAGCCGCGAGATCGCGACCGCCACGTCGGCCGGCGAGCTCGACGTCCTGCATCTCCTGCACGTCGACCCGGTCGCCACGTTCCCGGACCGCGCGCTCTGGCAGTCGGCGCTCGGGAAGGCCCGCGGCGTCGTCGCCCACGCGGCGTTCCTGACCGAGGGCGTCGCCGCGCACGCGGACGTCGTCTTCCCGTCCGAGGCCAGCGCCGAGAAGGAGGGCACCGTCACGCACCCCGACGGCCGCCTCCAGCGCCTGCGCCCGGCGGTCGGCAAGCCCGAGGGCACGCTCCCGACCTGGCAGGTGCTCTCGCACCTGATCACCGCGCTCGGCGGCCGCGCCACGGCGCTGACGTCGATGATGGTCACGACCGAGATCACCGAGGCCGTCCCGTTCTACGCGGGCATCACGCACGACGAGATCGGCGGCTTCGGCGTCCGCTGGCAGGACCGCGACGCGTCGGAGGACTTCCCCGCCGGCGACACCGGCCCGTTCTCGCTGGACGCCCCGGTCGCTGCGGCGTCGCCGAACGGCGCCCTGCGCCTGGGCAGCTTCCGCTCGGTGTGGTCCTCGCCCGAGGTCCGCCACGCCCCGGCGCTCAAGTTCCTCGCGCCGAAGCAACGCGCCGAGCTGAACCCCGACGACGCGGCCGACCGCGGCATCCGCCACGGCCAGCGCGTCCTCGTCACGGCGGACGGCACGGTCGTCAGCGCCACCGCGCACCTGCGCACGACGTCCCCGCGGGGCAGCGTGTTCCTCGAGACCGGTCTCGGCGACGAGAGCGCCTCGGCGCTGCAGTCGACCGAAGCCACCGTCCCGTCGATGGTGACGGTGGAGTCCGCATGACCTCCGTGCTCGCCGGGCCGCTCAGCGCGATCAACTACGCCGAGCCCTGGTACGTCCAGATCATCAAGGCGCTGCTGATCTTCGCGATCGGGTTCTCGCTGGTCCCGCTGGTCCTGCTCTACGAGCGCAAGCTGCTCGGCCGTTTCCAGGGCCGGCCAGGCCCCAACCGCGTCGGGATCTACGGCTCCATGCAGCCGCTCGCCGACATCGGCAAGCTGCTCTTCAAGGAGCAGTTCAAGCCGCGCGGGGCCATCGGCTGGCTGTTCATCGCCGCGCCGCTGATCTCGATGGTCGCCGCGCTGGCGACGTTCCCGCTGATCCCGTTCTCGGGCGCACCGCAGGAGATCCTCGGCACGAAGGTCGGCCTCTACGGGCTCGACTCCGACATCGGCCTCCTGATCTTCTTCGCGTTCTCCGCGATCGGCTCGTACGGCATCCTGCTCGGCGGCTGGTCGTCGACCTCGAAGTACTCGTTCCTCGGCGCCATGCGCGGCGCGGCGCAGCTGATCTCGTACGAGGCCGCACAGGGCCTCGCGCTCCTGGGAGTCGTGATGACGACCGGGTCGCTCTCCCTGTCGGAGATCGTCGACAAGCAGGACCACATGGGCCTCTGGTTCCTGGTCCCGCAGATCGTCGGCGCGTTCATCTTCTTCGTCGCGACGCTGGCGGAGATCAACCGCACGCCGTTCGACCTCCTCGAGGCCGACTCCGAGCTCGTGGGCGGCTTCATGACCGAGTACGGCGGCGGCCGCTTCGCCCTGTACTACGTCGCGGAGTACGTGCACCTCGTCGTCGCCGGCGCGATGTTCTCGACGCTCTTCCTGGGCGGCTGGAACATCCCCTTCTGGAACGGCGCCCCCGGCTTCCTCGACCCGTTCGTGGTCCTCGCGAAGACCCTGGTGATCGTCTCGATCATCATCTGGATCCGGGCCACGCTGCCGCGTCTGCGGTACGACCAGCTGATGTCCTTCGGGTGGAAGATCCTGCTCCCCCTGGCCACCCTCAACGCCCTCGTCACCGCGATCGTCCTCGTGGCGCTCTGAGCGACGGGCACGGAGGCTCTCCCTCATGACCTGGAATCCCGACAGCGACGTCGTCGAGGTGGCCCGCGGCCCCGAGCCCGGTGGGCTCGGCGGCGCCTACCGCGTCTTCGGCGAGACGCTCCGCGGCCTGAAGACGTCGTTCATGCGCGTCGTCGAGGGCACGCACACGGTGGAGTACCCCGAGGAGAAGATCCCGGTCTACCCGCGGTGGCGCGGCCGGCACAAGCTCCACAAGTTCGAGGACACCGGCCTCGAGAAGTGCGTTGGCTGCTCGCTCTGCGCGGCGGCCTGCCCCGCGGACTGCATCCGCGTCGTCGCCACCGAGAACACCCCGGAGAACCGGGTCTCGGGCGGCGAACGCTACGCGGCGGTCTACGAGATCAACATGAGCCGCTGCATCTTCTGCGGCTACTGCGAGATCGCCTGTCCGTTCGACGCGATCACGATGGGCTCCGACTTCGAGCTGGCCGACTACAACCGGTCGGACCTGATCTTCACCAAGGAGATGCTCCTCGCGGAGCCGATGGTGCGGACGCCGCTGCGGGCGGAGGGCGAGTAGCCGTGGACGAGATCCTCTTCTTCGTCGCGGGCATCGCGGCGATCGTCGCCGCGGCCGGCACGGTCTTCCTGCGCAACCCGTTCTACGCGGTGCTGTCGCTGGTCGTCCACCTGCTGTCCCTGTCGATGCTCTTCCTCCTGCTCTACGCGCAGTTCGTCGCGGTGGTGCAGGTGATGGTCTACGTCGGCGCCGTGATGGTGCTCTACGTCTTCGTCAACGCCTACGTCGGCGGGGGCTCCGAGCCCGAGGGCGGGGGTGGCCCGTCGCTGCGGATGTTCTCCTACGCGATCGCGATCACCCTGATCGTCACGATCGGCATCGCGGTGCTCGGCACCGGCCTGCAGGCGATCGACGGCTCGGGCCCGGACGACATCCCCGCGTCGTTCGGCTCGCCGGGCGAGATCGGCAAGCTGCTCTTGACGAAGTTCCTGCTGCCCTTCGAGGCCGCGTCGTTCCTGCTGCTCGTCGCCGCCATCGGCGCCGTCGTCCTGGCCCGCCGCCGCCGTGGCGTGCTGCCGGGCGAGGAGCGCATGGTCGCCGCGCTGGACCTCCTGGCGCCCACGGGCACCGGGTCCATGCGCGAGGGCGTCGGTGCGATCAACCCGACGCCGGGCGGCTTCAGCGCGCGCATCACGCCGTCGACCGGAGCCGGCACGCTGCCGGCGTCGGACGACCGCACGGGCGACGACTCCGAGGGAGGCTCGCGATGAGCACCGGTTGGTACCTGGCGGTCTCCGCCATCGTCTTCGCGATCGGCGCCGCCGGGGTGGCCACGCGCCGCAACCCGCTGCTGGTCCTCGTCTGCCTCGAGCTGATGCTGAACGCCGGGAACCTGGCGATCGTCGCCTTCGCCCGCATGCACGGCTCCACCGAGGGGCACGTCTTCGCGCTCGTCGTGATGGTCGTCGCCGCCGCCGAGGTCGCGGTCGGCCTGGGCGTCGTCGTGGCGCTGTACCGCAACCGCGTCCCCGTGGACGTCGACGAGCTCCGGGAGCTGCACGGATGAGTCCCGCCGAGGCAGCATGGATCGTCCTGCTCCTGCCCCTGCTGGGGTCAGTCGTCCTGGGCCTGGGCTTCCGCGTCTGGCGCGGCGCCCAGGCGGGCATCATCGGCACGGCCTCCGTCGGCCTGGCCTTCGTCTTCACGCTGGTCTCGCTGATCAGCCTGCTCGGGCGCAAGGAGGAGGGCACGCGGCAGATCACGTCCTCGCTCTACGAGTACGTCAACGTCGGCGGCGTCAAGGTCGAGCTGTCGATCCTGGTGGATCCGCTCTCGCTCGTGATGCTGATGGTGGTGACCGGCGTCTCGACGCTGATCCACCTGTACTCGCTCGCGTACATGCGCGGGGACAACGGGTACACCCGGTTCTTCTCGTACCTGAACTTCTTCGTCTTCTCGATGCTGGTGCTGGTCCTGGCCGGCAACTTCGTCCTGCTGATCGTGGGCTGGGGCCTCGTCGGCGCCGCCTCGTACATGCTGATCTCGTTCTGGTACCGCCGGAACACGGCGACGACGGCCGGCATCAAGGCGTTCGTCATCAACGTGGTCGGCGACATCGGCCTCGTGCTCGGCGTCATCCTCCTGCTGCGTCACACCGGCACGGTCGACTTCCTCGAGGCCTTCCACGGCGCGAAGGAGACCTTCGGCGAGCACGGCAACGGGTCGCTGACCGCGGGGCTCCTGCTCGTCATGGTCGGCGCGTTCGCGAAGTCCGCGCAGCTGCCGTTCCACACCTGGCTGCCGGACGCCATGGAGGGCCCGACCCCGGTCTCCTCCCTGATCCACGCCGCGACGATGGTCACGGCCGGCGTCTACCTGATCGCCCGCCTGCACCCGTTCATGGAGCTGTCGCAGACGGCCCAGACCGTCGGCATGGTCGTCGGCTGCCTGACGCTGCTGGTGGCCGGCACGATCGGCCTGGTCCAGACGGACCTCAAGCGCGTCATCGCCTACTCGACGATGTCCCAGATCGGCTACATGATCATGGGCGTCTCGGCCGGGGCGTACTTCGCGTCGATGTTCCACCTGGCCACGCACGCGTTCTTCAAGGCGCTGCTCTTCATGGCGGCCGGCTCGGTGATCGCCGCCATGGCCAGCGAGCAGAACCTGGACAAGATGGGCGGCTTCAAGAAGGCGATGCCGTTCACCTACGGCGCCTTCGTCATCGGCGGCCTCGCGCTGTCGGGCATCCCGCCGTTCTCCGGCTTCTTCTCGAAGGACGAGATCCTCTCCGTCATCGGCGAGCAGGGCGGCGCCTACTGGCTGCTCTACGTCGCCGGCTACGCGGGCGCCTTCCTGACCGCGGTCTACACGTGGCGCATGATCTTCCGCGCCTTCTGGGGCCCGCCGGTCGAGCAGGCGAAGGAGCTCGAGGGCGGGCACCTGTACCACGCCCCCGACCACCGCAACCCCGCCACGGGCGAGCTCGAGGACACCGAGGTCGGCTTCCCCGGCCCGGAGCACCACATCGCCGAGCGCGCTCCCGCGATGAAGCTCGCGATGGGCACGCTCGCGCTCCTGGCCATCCTCGGCGGCCTGCTCGGCATCCCGAAGGTCCTGACGCCGCTCGAGAAGTTCCTCGAGCCCACGTTCGAGGCCGGCCTGGCCGGGCACGCGGTCCACCCCGGCAACGGGATCATCATCGTCGGCCTCGTGATCGGCACGATCGTCGGGGCCGCAGGCATCTACGTCGCGTACCTGATCTGGGGCAAGCCGCTGTCGCAGGGGCAGCCCGCGACGACCCACTCGTCCAAGTGGCAGGCGAAGTTCGCCCCGGTCCACAGGTTCTTCCTGAACAAGTGGTACTTCGACGAGCTGATCGACTACGCGATCGTCCGCCCCGTCCGCTGGTTCGGCCGCTTCGCGCACGACACCTTCGAGCGCCTCGTCGTCGGCGGCGCGATCGTGGGCGGCACCTCCGGTGCGGTCCGCGGCGCCTCCGCGCTGGTGCGCCGGCTGCAGTCGGGCTACATGCGCGCCTACTCCGCGGTGGTCCTCTCAGGGCTCGCGGTCCTGCTCGTCTACTTCCTGACCCAGAGCTAGAGCCATGCTGCACCTGTCGATCCTGCTCTGGCTCCCTGCCCTCTTCGGGCTGCTGGGCCTCCTCGTCCCCGCGCGCCACGTGCGCTGGGTGGGCGTCCTCGGCGCCGTCCTGGCGCTCGCGTTCTCCATCGTCCTGGTCCTCGACTTCGAGCCCCACGGCTCGGCGTTCCAGCACGTCACCGACACCACCTGGATCAGCGCCCTGGGCGTGCGGTACCAGCTGGCCGTCACCGGGTTGAACGTGTGGCTCGTGCTGCTGACCACGGTCGGCTTCGCGTTCTCGTCGCTCTGGATCGCGACGACGTCGCTCGGCACCGATCCGCGCGCCAAGCACGTGATCCTGCACCTCGGCATCGCGCAGACCGCGGTGCTCGGAGCCCTCCTCGCACAGGACCTGATCCTGTTCGTGGCGTTCTTCGACCTGATGCTGATCCCGTTCTTCTTCCTGACCGCCCAGTTCGGCAACGGGACGAACGAGGAGCGCGTCCGGGCGACGATCAAGATGATCGTCTACACGCTCGTCGGGTCGCTCCTGATGCTCGTCGCGGCGATCGCGGTCGGCGTGCTCGCGACGCCCGACGGCCAGGCGGTCTCCTACAACATCCAGGAGATCGCGCAGCGCGGGGTCCCCGAGGGCTCGCAGGGCTGGCTGTTCGCCTGCTTCGCCGCGGCCTTCCTCGTGAAGATGCCGGCGTTCCCGATCCACGGCTGGCTGGCCGACGGGTACAAGGCGATGCCGCTGCCGATCCTCGCGGTCTTCTCGGGCGTGCTCTCGAAGGTCGCCGTGTACGGCTTCCTCCAGATCGCCCTCCCGATCCTCCCGCAGGGCACGGCCGATCTCCGCTGGGTCGTGCTGATCCTCGCGGTGCTGTCGATCCTCTACGCCTCGTCGCTCGCGCTGACCACGTTCAACGCGCGCCTCGTGCTCGCGTACTCGTCCGTCGCCCAGCTCGGCTTCATCACGCTCGGCGTGATGAGCCTGCGGCCCGACGGCGCGTCCGGGGCGCTCCTGCAGTCGGTCAACCACGGGGTCGCCGTCTTCGGCGCGTTCCTCGCGGTCGCGATCCTCGGCCGGCGCACCGGGGGGTCCGAGGACCTCCGCGACATGGGCGGTGCGGCGACGAAGATGCCGGTCTTCGCCGTCCTGTTCATCGTCGTCACGTACGCGGTGCTGGCGATGCCGGGCACCGCGAACTTCGTCGGCGAGTTCCTGATCCTGCGCGGCGCCTGGGAGGGCACGGCGCAGGGGCTGGCGATCGTCGCGTCGCTCGGCGTCGCGCTCGCCGCGGTCTACGCGCTGCGACTGTTCATCCGGGGCAGTCACAACCGCGTGGCGGCCAAGGTCGAGCCCCGCGAAGGCACGAGGCCCGAGCTCGCGCTGATGGCGATCCCGGTCGTGCTGATCGCCGCGCTGGCGTTCCACCCCCAGCAGACGGTGAAGGCCGCGGACGACGCCACGACGCGCGCGGTCCAGCGGGCGGCGATCGTCGTCGGCCCGGACCACGTCCGGAAGATCCTCGAGGCCGATCCGTCGGCCCGGAACATCGCGCCGGAGCCGTTCGCGGACGTCCCGCCGTCGGCCGGCACCGTCCGCCCGATCGGCGGAGCGAGGACCACGGGCCCCGCCTCGCAGAGCGACCCCGCCACCGACCCGAACACCGGTCGGGCCGTCGGGGTGGACCCCAGCACCGGGCAGGCCACCACGCCGTCCGGCGGCGCGGCGGGCTCGACCGTCCAGGTCGACCCGTCGACCGGCCAGACCGTCGACCCCAGCACCGGCCAGCCGGTGGAGCCGCCGAGCGCGCAGACCGAAGGAGCCGGCCGATGAGCACGCTCGCCGTCACCGAGGCCCCGCACATCGACTGGGCCGGGATCTCCTCGCTCATCGCGCTGTTCGGCGGAGCCGTCGTCGTCCTCCTCGTCGGGCTGCTCCGCGCGCGGTTCGCCCGCCTGACCCTCGTCCCCGTCCTCACGATCGTCGCGTTCGCCGCGTCGATCGGCCTGGCGATCTGGCAGTGGGACGAGGACACGTCCCTCATGTCGGGCGCGCTCGGCCTCGACCCGCTCGCGATGATCGGCGTCGTCGGCATCGGCGTCGCCGGCATCGCCGCCGTGCTGCTCTCGATCGGTGCGACCGCCCCGCGCGAGGCCGCGCACGGCGAGTACCACGCGATGATGCTCGTCGCGGCCGCCGGCGGCGCGATGTTCGTCGGCGCCGAGAACCTGATCACGACGTTCATCGGCCTCGAGCTGCTGTCGATCCCGCTGTACGTCCTCGCCGCCACCGAGCTGCACCGCCGGCGCTCGCTCGAGTCGGGCCTGAAGTACCTGATCGTCGGCTCGGTCGGCTCGGCGACGCTGCTCTACGGCTTCGCGCTGATCTTCGGCGCGACCGGATCGCTCGACTACGCGGCGATCGCCGACCAGGTCGCCGCGAAGGGCCTCGGCGACGACCCGCTGATGCTCGGCGGTGTCGCGATGGTCGTCGTCGGCCTGGCGTTCAAGTCGTCCGTCGCGCCGTTCCACCAGTGGACGCCGGACGTCTACGAGGGCGCTCCGACCCCGGTGACCGCGTTCATGGCGACAGCCACGAAGGTCGCCGCGTTGATCGCGTTCCTCCGCCTGTTCGACGGCGCCCTGATCGGGGCCAGCGACGCCTGGGGCCCCGCCCTGGCCGCGCTCGCGTCGATCGCGATCATCGTCGGCAACGTCGGCGCGCTCGGCCAGAGCTCGATGAAGCGCCTGCTGGCGTTCTCCTCGATCGCGCAGGCCGGCTACATGCTCGTCGGCGTCGTCGTCGCGACGAAGCTCGGCGTCCAGGCCACGGTGTTCTACGTCCTGACCTACGTCGTGATGACCGCCGCCGCGTTCGCGGTGATCGAGGCCGCCGAGCGCGAGAGCGGTCACGACGGCATCTCGGCCCTCGCCGGCCTCGGTCGTCGCCGGCCCCTGCACGCGATCGCCCTGACGCTGTCGATGCTCGGCCTGGCGGGCGTCCCCGCGACCGTCGGCTTCGTCGCGAAGCTGCGGATCGTCCAGGCGGCGGTCGACGGCGACTACTCGTGGCTCGCGATCGTCCTCGTCGTCGGATCGATGATCTCGTTCGTCTACTACCTGCGCGTCGTCGCGCGCCTGTGGACCGACGAGCCCGCCGGGGTCGCCGTGGCCCCGCAGAGCCAGGCCGTCGAGGTCGAGGCCCCCGAGGCCGTGGCCACGACGACCGCCGTCGCGGATCCGAAGGGCCTCCCGGCGGCAGCCGTCCCGGGTGGCGGCGCCGTCGTCGTCACCGGGGCGACGATCCTCCCGATGACGGTCCTGGCCGTCGTCGCGGGCGCCGCCATCGTCGTCCTGGGCGTGATCCCGGGGCCGCTGATGACGGTCGTCGAGGACGTCGCGCGCGCCGTGCCCGAGCTGTTCCGCTAGGGCGGGGCGGCGCCGGGCCGCACCGAAGCGCCGTGGGTGGCCGGCGCGCGCACCGCGTGCGCCTCCACGGACGGGCGGGCGCACCGCGGGGGCGCGCCGCGGCGCGACCCCGGGTCGTGGCGGTTCGGCGTCTCAGTGGCACTGCATGACGCCCATGACCCGGTCGAACCGGGCGGCGGCGAGGTCGGCCTCCGGGATCAGCAGGTAGAGCGCCCCGGCGTCGCCGAACTCGAGACCGTCCGCCTCGTCGAACTGCGCGAGCAGCATCCAGCCCTCGCCGGCCAGCTCCGCGGCGTCGAAACGCTCGGTGGTGCTCGTGAGCGCGTGCTCGAACCAGTACGCGACCTCGTCGAGCACGGGACCCTGGATGTCCCGCGAGGGACCGAGGAGCTGGTACGGGCAGACGCCGAGCAGCGCGTCCAGGAGGTCCCACGCGGGCACGTCGGACGGGATCGCGTCGTCCTCGAGGGCGTCGGTGTCCGACGGGAGGATCGTGGTCACCGGGCGGAGCGGGATCGGGCCGAAGCGCGAGGCGTCGTCCGGCGGCGCGGGCGAGCTCGTCGGCCCGCCGGGCGGGAGGAGGCGGACGTGCGTGGCGTCGACGAAGTCCATCGGCTCGTGCTCGAAGTACTCGTGGTCCCAGTGGACGACGAGCGTGCCCTCCGCCGGGAGCGGCGTGGGGCCCGGGACGGTGGCCAGGTCGACGACCGCGACGAGTCTGAGCGGGGAGCCGTGGCTGTTGACCGGCCAGGCGGCGCCGTCGGGCAGCACGGCGTCGCCCCCGAGGCGGGCTCCGACCGGCGTCCCGTCCCCGTCGGCGGCGGGGAGGAGCGCGACGCACTCGACCATCCCGGCGAGGAAGCGCGCGACCAGCGGCGCGGGGACGCGGTGGGCGAGCAGCACGCGCTCGATCTCGGCGCGCTGGGCGTCGACGTCCGCGCCCCGGTGCACCAGCTCCCGGAACCCCGCGAAGGCGGCCTCGCCCACGTCGGGCGGGGACGCGGAGGACGGCGCCGCACCGGCCGGCACGGGTGGGTCGGTCGGCCGGCCGCTGCGACGGAGGCGGTCCAGGAAGCCCATGGCGCGGAGCCTACCCCGGTGCGGAGCGGCGTCCGGTGGGCGGGACCGCGGGTGCAGCCGGTCGGCCCGGTAGCGTGCCGTCCCCGTGCAGTACCCGATCGATGCCCTGACCGACGACGAGGCGGCGCGCCTGGCGCCGCACGTCACGCACCCCACGCGGCCGGTGTTCGGGCTCGTCGGGCTGCCCGAGACCGTCAAGGGCGCCCTGTTCGCGCGCTACAGCCGCTATCCCGGCACGCTGCGCCGGCTGTTCCTCGACGAGTTCGCCGACTCGCTGCCGGAGCTCGGGGCGAGCGCCGCGTACGACGGCGCGGAGGGCGAGCGCGCCGCGCAGCTCTACGACCGCATCTTCCTGGGCTACGGCGACGACTCCGTCGCCCAGCTCGGCGGCCTGCACGTCGCCGCGGAGTGGTGCTCGAACGTCCTGACGAAGCTCCTCCAGCGCCCCCGGATCGGCGCGTACCTCGAGCAGTCCACGCGCTACATCGCGTTCGACGACGCGGTGACGGCCGAGCGGTGGCTGGCGGAGGGGGCTCCGGGTGCGGGTGCCGGGGCGGCGGGCCACGGGGCGCCGCTGGCCGGGCCGGGCGCGGTGCCGAGCGGCGTCGGCGCGGGCCCCGACGTCGTCTCGGCGACGGGGACCGCCCCGGGGGCCGAGGCCGGGTACCGCTACCTGCGCGACCCCGCGCTCGGGCCGGTCTACGCGTCGGCGATGGACGACGTCTTCGGTGTCTACGCGGCCCTCCTGCCGCGGATGACCGCGTGGTGCGCGGAGCAGTACCCGGCGCCCGACGGCACGCCACCGGCCGCCCACGAGCGCGCGATCAAGGCCAAGGCGCTCGACCTCCTGCGCGGCCTGCTCCCGGCGTCGACCCTGAGCCACGTCGGCATCTACGCGTCGGGGCAGACGTACGAGGGCCTGATCCTCCACCTCCTCGCGCACCCGTTGCCCGAGGCCCGGCGCTACGGCCGCTGGATCCTCGAGGCCGTGCAGGCGATCACGCCGAGCTTCGTCACCCGCGTGGAGCGTCCGGAGCGCGGCGGTCGCTGGATCGAGTTCCTGCAGGAGCGCGAGGCCGCGGCCGACCGCTGGGCCGGCAGGCTCGGCCTGGACGCCGCGAGCGCCGACGCACGCGACGCCGAAGAGCAGCGCGCGAGCGTCCGCCTCGTCCACGTCGACGGCGACGAGGACGACCTGCTCGCCGGGCTGCTCTACGAGTCCACGGCGGTGGGGGAGGACCGTGCGCGCGCCGCCGTCGCGGGCCTGTCGACGGAGGAGCGTGGCGCGCTGCTCTCGGACCTGGTCGGCGAGCGCGAGAACCGCCGCCACCGTCCCGGCCGCGGCCTGGAGCGCCTGCGCTACCGTTTCGACGTCGTCTCGGACTACGGTGCGTTCCGCGACCTCCAGCGCCACCGGATGCTGACGATCCAGTGGCAGACCCTGACGCCGGAGCTCGGCGCCGAGGTCCCCGACGAGGTCGAGCGCGCCGGCGCCGGTGGCGAGTACCGCCGCGCCCTCGATCGTTCCGCGGAGGCCTGGGCCGCGCTCCGGGGCGAGGGCCGGCCGAAGGAGGCCGCCTACGCCGTCTCCCTCGGCTACCGCATCCGGTACTCGATGGACCTGAACGCCCGCGCGGCGATGCAGATGATCGAGCTGCGCTCCGGCCGCGAGGGCCACCCCTCCTACCGCGCCGTCGCGCACGAGATGCACCGCCTGATCAGCGAGGCCCACCCGGCGATCGGCGCCGCGATGCGCCACGTCGACGCCTCGACCGAGCCCCGGATAACCTCCCTAATGGGGAGTTCGCTCTCACCGGCGAGACGGGCAAGCCGATCAAGTACTACTCGGACCTCTTCGAGAAGTCCTGCGATCGTCACGACTTCGGCTACCGCAACTTCGGCTCGAAGTCGGCCGGACTGATGGCCGCTCCGACCAAGGCCGGGAAGGACTCCATCGACAGCCGGTTCA
>NZ_KI912613.1:2729802-2730551 GCF_000519325.1 Patulibacter minatonensis DSM 18081
GTGCGAAACGGCCGCGGGCGTCGATGGGACGTGGGGCTTCCGGTGGCGCCAAGGGGCGGACCGGCAGCGATTCGTGCGGCGGGGCGGCACATCGTGCTGCCGGTCGCGCCGGGCGGCGGGCTGGCAGCGATTCGTGCGGCGGGGCGGCACATCGTGCTGCACGTTCGCGCGTCGAGGAGCGTTGGGGCTCGCGGCGGCTCGTCTTCGAGCTGCAGGAACCGACAACGAATCGCGCCGGCTGATCGACTGTCGGGTTCTGCAGCGTGACGCTGCACGATCCGACAGTCGATCGATGCCGCCGGTTCGCTGTCGGATCCTGCAGGTGGAGGTCCGCCGCCACCCCCGTGGTGGCTCCGCGCGGTGGGAGTAGAGCTGCCGGAGGCGGTCGACGCACCGGCATCGGCGTCCGTTGCTGCGGTCCGGCCGCAGGAATGAACGCCGGGACGCCGGGATTCGTGGGGTGGCGTGCATTGCTGCGCCCTGAGCGCAGGAATGAACGCCGGGACGCCGGGATTCGAGGGTGGCGTGCATGGCTGCGCCCCGAGCGCAGGAATGAACGCCAGGCCGCCCGGGTTCGCGGGGTGGCGTGCATTGCTGCGCCGCGAGCGCAGGAACGGACGCCAGGGCGTCCGGATTCGTGGGGTGGCGTGCATTGCTGCGCCGCGAGCGCAGGAACGGACGCCAGGATGTCCGGATTCGTGGGTGGCGTGCATTGCTGCGCCCCGAGCGCAGGAATGAACGCCAGGCCG
>NZ_KI912613.1:2730651-2795903 GCF_000519325.1 Patulibacter minatonensis DSM 18081
GCCGCCCGCCGCCCGCCCTTCGCGCCGCCCGCCCCTCGCCCTCGCCCCGGCCGCCCGCCCACCGGTTCCCCGCCCGCCCTCCGGGTAGTTGTAGGGGGAAGGACGTGCGGCCGGGGATCCGGCCGTCGTCACCCTGAGAGAGGAGCCCGATGAGCCCGACGACCCCCGGTACCGACCTCGACGCCCTGGTCGAGGACGTGGAGTCCCGGAACCCCGGTGAGCCGGAGTTCCACCAGGCCGTCCGCGACGTGCTTCGGCCGCTCGGCCCGGTGCTCGAGGCGCACCCCGAGTACGCGCGGGCTCGGATCCTCGAGCGGCTCGTGGAGCCCGAGCGACAGATCATCTTCCGGGTCCCGTGGGTCGACGACGACGGCGACGTGCACGTCCAGCGGGCGATGCGGGTCGGGTTCAACTCGGCGCTCGGGCCGTACAAGGGCGGCACGCGGTTCCATCCGGCGGTCACGCTCGGGACGATCAAGTTCCTCGGCTTCGAGCAGGTCTTCAAGAACGCCCTGACGGGCCTGGCGATCGGCGGCGGCAAGGGCGGTGCGGACTTCGACCCGAAGGGCCGCTCCGACGATGAGGTGATGCGCTTCTGCCAGTCGCTGATGACCGAGCTCTACCGCCACATCGGGCCGGACCAGGACGTCCCGGCCGGCGACGCCGGCGTCGCCGCCCGCGAGATCGGCTTCCTCTTCGGCCAGTACAAGCGCATCACCGGCACCTACGGCGCCGGTGCGCTGACCGGGAAGGGCACGGGCTGGGGCGGCGCCGAGGTCCGGACCGAGGCCACCGGCTACGGGCTCGTCTACTTCGTGCGCGAGATGCTGTCCGCGCGCTACGAGGACCTCGAGGGACGGACGGTCGTCGTCTCCGGTGCGGGCAACGTGTCGATCTTCGCGATCGAGCAGGCGCAGCGCCTCGGCGCGAACGTCATCGGCTGCTCCGACAGCTCCGGCGCGATCCACGATCCCGCCGGCATCGACCTCGAGCTCCTGAAGACCGTCAAGCTCGACGAGCGTGGGTCGCTGGCCGACTACGCCGAGCGGCGCGGGGGCGACGTCGCGCTGAAGGAGGACGCGACCCCGTGGGACATCCCCTGCGAGATCGCCCTGCCGTGCGCGACCCAGAACGAGCTGGACGCCAAGGACGCGAAGAAGCTCGTCAAGCACGGCGTGAAGGTCGTCGCCGAGGGCGCGAACATGCCCTGCACCGACGACGCGATCGCCGTCTTCCAAGGGGCCGACGAGGTGGCCTACGCGCCGGGGAAGGCGAGCAACGCCGGTGGCGTGGCGGTCTCGGCGTTCGAGATGGAGCAGAACGCGTCCCGGCACGGCTGGTCGTTCGAGCAGTCCGACGAGCGCCTCCAGGCGACGATGAAGCAGATCCACGAGACCTGCCGCCGCACCGCCGCGGAGCACGACCACGAGGGCGACTACGTTGCCGGTGCGAACATCGCGGGCTTCCTGCGCGTCGCCGACGCGATGCTCGCGCAGGGCGTGGTCTGAGGCGCGGGACGTCGGGACCGGCCGCCGGTGGGCCCGGCCGCGGACCCCGACCGCCCCGGCCCGGGCCGCTCGACCTCGATCACCCCGTCCCGGACCCGCTCGGCCCCGATCGCCCTTCGGCCGGGCCGCTAGGACCCCGATCGCCCTTCGGCCGGGCCGCTCGGACCCCGCCCACCCCGCCACGGCCGATCAGCCCGGGTTGAAGCCCTGCACGAAGACCGTGACCCGTCCGACCGCCGCGTTGGGCGACGTGCAGGTGACGAACACCTCCTGCGCGTTCGCGGTGCTGATGACCCGCGTGTAGGTGTTCGTGGCGTACTCCTCGCTGCCGGTCAGGGTGATCTCGGGGTTCAGGTCGACGGAGCCGCTGGATCCGAGGACGGAGGCGGAGCCCCGGCAGGAGAGGGACGAGGCACCGCTCTGCTTCTCCACGACGAGGTCGATCTTCATGAGGCTCCCCGCCTGCATCGGCAGCGAGCCGATCGACGTGGTGCCGGTCGGCAGGCCGAACCGCGACGGGCTCGTGCTGGCCATGGTCGTGGCCGCCGTGGGGACGGTCCGGAAGCTGCCGCTGCGGGCCGCCGCGGTGGCCGCCGGGCCGGCGGGACCCCGCTCACCGGTCTGGCCGGTCGGCCCCGCCGGCCCGGTCGGCCCTGCCGGCCCTGCCGGCCCCTGGACCCCGACGCCGGCGGCACCGTCCCGTCCGGGAGCGCCCGTGGCGCCTGCCGGACCGGTCGCCCCGGGGCGACCGGCGAGCGCCTGCAGCTCCGACGCCTTGAAGTCCTTCCGCAGCAGCGACCCGTTCTTGACGTCCGCGCTCGTGAGCGACCCGTTCTTCACCTGCGCCCCGGTGATGAGCTTCGACGCCGCCCAGGCGCTCCCCGTGCCCAGGACGAGGAACAGCGCCAGTCCCGAGCAGACGTTGGCGAACGTGAGGTGGCGGCGCAGGAGCGGCATCGCGCCAGGCTATGGCGTGCGCGCCAGGACGGACAGGGCGTGAGACCGAATCGGGACGCGCACGGGCGACGCATTCGGGGTCCGCACACCCAGGCGACCGGATCCCGACGATCGCGCCTGCGCCGGCCGCCGCCGCGGTGCGCCTTCAGGCGGACAGGCGCAGAACACACGGAACCTCGACCCGTGGTCGAGGTCAGGTGGTCACGTTATGGCGTCGTCGCCCGTGGTCGCGTGCACGTTCGGGCTCCGGCCTTCCGGCCTTCCGGCCTTCCGGCCTTCCGGCCTTCCGGCCCTCCAGCCATCCGGCCTGTCACCCGCAGCGGTACCTCACGATCAGGTCCGCCAGTGCCTGGCGTGCGCGGTCGAGGCGGTCCTGCGACACGGTCGTCTGGAACATCGCGTGGTCGAGGTCCCCGAAGAGCCCCTGGGCGACGGCCATCGCCTCGGGCCGGCGGCCGCACTCGTCGAGGAGGTGCAGGTACTCGTAGTCCTCGCGGCCCTCGCGGATGCGCTTCAGCCGGATCGACTCGAACGGCATGTCCTCCGTCGAGCCGTCCGGCATGCGGACCTGCCCGGGGTAGAAGAGCTGCCCGTCGCCGTTGGTGCCGTACACGTCGATGCCGAACTGGAAGTGCGGCCCTTCGTTGAAGCCGGCCGCGACGTCGAAGTAGCTCTCGCCGGTGAAGCCGTACATGAAGGCCATCCAGCCCATCGCCGAGGCCTGCGACGCCGGCTGGTCGATCGAGTACGACGGCCACCCGTCGTGCTCGGGGGAGACGATCTCCGGGTCGCCGTCCTCCGCGTTCGGGTCGCACCCGCCGCTGCCGCACGCCAGGTACGCCCAGTTCTCCGCGCCCCGCTGCCGGCCGAAGGCGGCGAACTTCGCGGCCTTGGCGTCGCCGCGCCGCTTGGACACGTAGTCGCGGACGTCGGCGTCGAGCACGTCGACCGCCTTCGTGGACGGCGCGGTGTCGGGGACCGGCGTGGGCGTCGTGGTGTCCCGCTTCTGCAGGTCGTAGAGGCCCGGGTCGTCGATGTCGGTGGTGATCTTCACCGGGGCCTCGGGCCACTGGTCGCGGGCGACCTTCCGCAGGTACGCGCACGACGTGGGCGCGCCCGGCTCCGCCGCGCCGCGGAGCAGCGGCTTCCCGCCCTGGAACAGCCACGGCGTCTGGTGGTACCCGTCGTCGTAGAACGGCTCGTCGCAGATCCACGGCAGGAACAGCGGGACGGCGTCCCGCAGGTCGTCGTCCGGGTCCTCGAGCACCGACCGCCACTCCCGCAGGCAGTCGGGCCGGTCACGGACGCACCCCCACCAGGTGCTGAGCGACGTCAGCCGGGCGCCCGGCAGGGTCCCCTGGTCGGCGGTGCCGTCCAGGAGCGGGCCGACGTGCTTGCGGAACGCGTCGACCTGGGTGCCGACGCCCCCGACGGACGCCTTCGGCGACGGGGCGTTCTCGTTCGGGATCGGGAACGCCGTGCCGATCGAGATGCGGTCGCGCAGCCCGAGCTGGGCGAAGCGCGCGAACACCCGCCACGACCGCTCGTTCGTCGGGTCGCAGTCGCCGGTCCGCGGATCCCGGATGTCCGCGAACCCGCCCGCGCCCCCGTCGGCCGCGGCGCCCTGGGTGCCCGGGGCACGCCCGGGGGCGCAGACGTCGCGGACGTTGACCGGGAACAGGCTGCGCAGCGACGACGTCGACGGCAGCGTGAACGGCCGGACGACGAGCCGGATCGGCACGTCGACGAGCGGCGCCGGGCTCGGGCCGGTCCCGGACGTGACCCGGAGCGTGCCCGTGTAGACCCCGGGACGGGCGCCCTTCGGCACGTTCACGTCGACCCAGATCGCGGCGGCGTCGTCGGTCGCGAGGTCGAACGGGAAGGCACCGCCGTCACCGCCGAGCAGCGGGTCGCGGTCGGGGATCAGCTGGTCGGGCCAGCGGCCGACGGCGCCCTCGCCGTCGGTCACCCGGCGCACGTCGTAGGACGCCTCCCGGGAGAGGTCGATCTCCGACGCCGGGATCACCGCGCCGTCCGGTCCGCGGAGACCGTCGGTCATCGCGGCCCGGATCGCCGGTCGGGGCGTGCTCGCGGTGCGCAGCGCCACCTGGAACGACGCGGACTCGTTCCGCGCGGCCGCGACGCGGGCGTCGGGACGGCCGCCGGCGGGCAGCGGCTCGTCGGGCCGGATCGTCGTCGCCGAGCCGTGGACGGCGGCGACGGAGCGGTCCTCCACCGCGAACGCGTCGGCGAGGAGCCGCTCGCCCGCGCGGACCGGCCCGCGACGCTCCAGCGACACCCGGAGCCGGTCGCCCGGGCGCAGCGGCTCGATCGCGACCTCCAGACGACGGAAGCGGTCGTCGCCGAGCATCACCGGCGCCGACGTCCGGGTGCGGACGCCGGCGCCGTCGGGGGCGGTCTCGCGCACGACGAGGACGGCCTCGCGGGGAACGGGCCCGGCGCCGGCGCGGGCCCGTGCCCAGACGCTCGCGGTGTACGTGTGGCCGGCGGCGGTCGACGACACGGTCGGGGCGGCGTCGGCGATCCCGAGGCCCTTCCCGTGGGCGGCGACGATCTCCGCGGCGCGGCGCCCGTCGGGGGCGTCGATCACGGCGACGGGCCGCGGGGCGGGGGCGCCGTCCCGCAGGCCGGTCCAGCCGATCGCGTCGTGCTCGAAGCTGGGGTTCTCGACCGGGACACCGGGGCGCAGGGTCCCGGGGGAGGCCGCGGTGACGGCGAACGCGTCGATGCGGAAGGCCTCTCCCGCCGTCACGTCGTCCGCCCGCCCGGCGTAGACGGCGAGGGAGTTCCCGGTCCGCGTACCCTCCAGGTCGACGGTGACCGGCACGAAGCGGTCGTCCCGGAGCTCGACCTCCCGGGTCCGCTCCTGGACCTGGGTCCCCGCCGGGGACGTCTCGCGCAGCCCCAGCCGCACGCGGTCGCCCGCGGTGCCGGGGCCGGCCTTCACCCACGCGGTCGCGGTGTACCGGCGACCCCCGGCGACCTTGCGGTCGAGCGCCGCGGGAGCCTGCCGGACGGAGTAGTGCGTCGCCGATCCGGTCACGGCGACCGTCGCGCTGCGCGCGCCCGCGGCCGCGTCCGGGTCGTCCGCCGGGGGCGTCGGGCGGACGGTGCCCTGGTAGCCGGTCCACGGGGCGACGCCCCGCTCGAACGACGGGTCGGCGGTGAGGGACGTCGCGGGGAGCCGCGCCTGGTCGGGGGCGACGAGCGTCACGGCGTCGGCGTAGAACGACTCGCCCGGGGTGACGCCGGTCCCGCGGCGCAGGTAGACGTCCAGCGCCTCTCCCGACCGCGGGGCGACGCAGGTCGCGCGGACCGTGCGGAACGCCGCCGTGAGCTCGACGGGGGCCTGCGCGCAGGTCGTCCCGGCCCCGTCGGCGCCGGTCGTGCGGATCACGAGCTCGAGCGGCTTCCCACGGGCGCTGCGGGTTCCGGCCTTCACCGCGGCGGTGGCGGTGTAGCGCCGTCCCCCGCTCGTCCGGCGCACGCTGGCGGGCTCGTCGTCGAGCGTGTAGTCCTCGTTCCCCGGCGCGACCGCGACGCGGACGACGGCGCGGCCGTCGGGCGCGTCGGGCTGCGTGGTCTCGCGCCGCAGCGGCCGACCGTGGAACGACCCCCAGCCACGGACCCCGGCCTCGAACGACGGGTTCGCGGTCAGGTTCCCGCGCGGGACGCCGTGGCGCTGGGGGGCCGGAGCGTCGTTCCGGTCGCCGCCGAGCGACAGCACGGCCGCGACGGCGGCGGCGAGCAGGGCGACGATCCCGACGACGGCGAGTCCGCGACGCCGCCGGGGGCGCCGGACCGCCGGCGAGCGCGGTGCGGGACGGTCGGGGTCGTCGGTGGGGTCGTCGCTCATCGTGGTGACCGGCGCGGGTGGGCTTCAGGTGCAGCCGGTTCCGGTGCGCCACGGGTGGCGACCCGACCGCAGCGTACGGGGTCGGGCCGTGGGGCGCACCCGGCGCTGCGCCGGTCGCACGACGACGCCCGGGGCACGGGGCCGAGTCGTGTCACCATGGGGCCATGAGCCTGGAGACCGTGCGCAACGCCGTCCTCTACTGGACGGGATACGCCCTGCAGACGCGAACCTCGATGCAGCAGCACGGGTACACGACGCCGCGCACGATCCTGTCGTCCGACATCGGTCCGAGCGTCGAGTACGCGCACTCCGTCGTCGAGCGGTACGAGCGCCTCGGGATCGGCCCGGAGGGCAAGCGGGTGCTGGAGCTCGGTCCAGGGCTCGACCTCGGGACGGGCGCCGTGATGCTGCACCACGGTGCGGCGTCGTACCTGGCGATCGACGCGTTCGACAACCGCGCGGACGCCCCGGACGCGCTGTACGCCGCCTTCGACGCCCGCTACGGCCGCGAGATCCCGCGCGAGGACCTGCGGTTCCGGCTCTGCACGTTCCCGGAGCTCCCCGAGGTCGACGAGCAGTTCGACGTCATCGTCAGCCACGCGACCCTCGAGCACATCCCGGAGATCCCGCACCTGTTCCGGTCGCTCAAGCGCGTGGCCGCCCCCGGCTGCGTCTTCGTCCACCAGGTCGACGGGATCTCGCACGCGGGCGGCCTCCGTCCTCGCGACCCGCTGAACATGCTGCGCTACTCCGACGCCACGTACGACCGGATCGCCCGGTTCCCCGGCCGGCCGAACCGCCTGCGGGCCGGGGACTTCGCGGACGCCGCCCGTGCCGCCGGGTTCCACGACGTGTCGATCGACGTCGAGTACCGGACGTCGGACGAGTACCTCCGGCGGGTCCGTCCGGCGCTGGATCCGCAGTTCCGCGATCGCGACGACCTCGACGCGCTCACGTTCAACGTCCTCGCGCGCGGCTGAGCCGGGCCGCACCCGGGGCGGTCCCTATGCTGCGTGCGATGGAGCGCGTCGCACCCGGGGTCACCGACGTCACCGGGGCCGCACCGGCCGATGCGCCCGTGCGGGTCGGCTACCTGATGTCGCGGTTCCCGACGCTGACGGAGACCTTCATCCTGCGCGAGATGCAGGGCGTGGAGGCCGAGCCGGGCGTCGAGATCGTCCCGATGTCGCTGTTCCCGACGCCCGACAGGACGGTGCACGAGGACGCCGTGCCGTGGGTCCCTCGGCTGTATCGCCCGAGCATCCCGGACGCGGTGCGGAGCACCCTGCGCTGGCTCGTCCGGCGACCGGTCCGGACCCTCGGGATCTGGGGGCGGATGCTGCTCGACCACCGCGGCGAGGGGCCGGCGACGATCGCGAAGGCGGTCACCACCACCGCGCTGGCGTTCGCGCACGCGGACCACGTGGAGCGGCGGGGCATCCAGCACGTCCACGCGCACTTCGCGTCGCTGCCCGCACTGGCGGCCTGGGCCGTGCAGCGCCTCACGGGCGTCCCGTTCAGCACCACCGCGCACGCGCACGACGTCTTCCAGCACCAGGCGGGACTCCGGACGAAGCTCCGCGCCGCGTCGTTCGTGATCGCGATCTCCCGCTACCACCAGATGTTCCTCGCGCACTTCGGCGCCGCGACGGGCCACACGCGGCTCTCGCCGCTCGGCCTGGACCTCCAGCGCTACGCGTTCCGCGAACGCGAGATCCCGCGCGAGGGCCCGGTCGACGTGCTGTTCGTGTCCAGCCTGCGGCCGTACAAGGGCCACCGGTTCCTGTTCCGCGCGCTCGCCGAGGACCCGCGGCTGGCCCGCCTGCGCGTCGACGTCGTCGGGGCCGGCGTCCTGCAGGAGGAGCTCGAGCGCGAGGTCGCGGAGCTCGGCGTGCAGGACCAGGTGGTGTTCTCCGGCGGACGCACCCAGGAGCAGGTCCTCGAGCGCCTGGGCCAGGCCCACGTGCTGGTGCAGCCGTCGATCGTCGAGGCGGACGGCCACACCGAGGGGCTGCCGACGACGCTGGTCGAGGCCGCGGCCTCCGGGGTGACGATGGTCGCCAGCCGCGTCACCGGCGTCCCGGACCTCGTCCGGGAGAACGAGACGGGGTTCCTCGCCGACCCGGGCGACGTCACCGGCCTGGCCGACGCCCTCGCCCGCCTGCTGGGGCACCCGGACCCGCGGGCGCTGCAGCGCGCGGCGCGGGCCCACGTCGAGGAGTGGCACGACGTCCGCCGCGTGTCGCCCCGCCTCGTCGGGTGGTTCCGCGAGTCGGCGCTGGCGGGGGACGCCGCGCGGCGGTAGCGGGCCCGGAGGGCCCGCCCCTCAGCGACCCTGCTCGTGCAGCGACTGGGCGCGGGTGAGGGCCTTGCTGCGGGCCAGCGCCTTGGCCTTGGCCTTCGCCTTGTCGCGCGCCTTCGCCTTCGCCTTCGCGCGGGCCTTGGCCCTGGCCTGCTTCAGGGCCTTCTTCGTCGGCTTCTTCGTCTTCGGGTGCTTGCCGGAGGCCGGCACCTTCACGGGGGCCGTGGCGGTGGCGGTCGCGGTGGCGGTCGCGGTGATGGTCGCCGGCGCGGGCGTGGAGCCCGAGCCGCCCGCCGACGGGACCGTGACCGCCGGGATCGAGACCGTCACGCCGGGGACCACCGTGGCGGAGACGGCGGGCGTCACCGTCGTGGTCCCGCCGGGCGTGGTGGCGGTCGGGGCGGGCGCCGTGATCGTCACGGACGCGGTGACCGTCGCGGAGGCCGACACCGTCGAGGAGCCGGTCGAGCCCGACCCGGAGGGCGCCGGGGTCGTGGCCGTGTTGCTGGCGTCGCCGCCGGCGGGCCAGAGCGGGTCCAGCGCCGTCGGGACCGCGGTCGGCGGGGCGCAGGAGCCGTCGTTGACGCAGGGCTTCAGGACGCGCAGGGCCTTGACCCAGCTGCCGGCCTTGCCGTCGATGCCGGGCGTGTTGCGGAGCGCCCAGAGGTACTGCTTCCCGCCGTCCCAGGTCGGGAGGCCGGACTTCTTCCCGAACTCGACGCCCGGATCCTTCTGGCCGAGCGACAGGCGGTCGAGCGACGCCTCGTTCCCGATGCCCCACTCCTTGCCGCCGGAGAGGTCCATGACGATCAGGCCGTAGTGCGCCATGGCCCGGAGGATCACCTTGTCGTGCGCCGGGACCTTCAGCGCCGCGATCTGCTCGTCGCTGTAGCCGAGCTGGAACCGGGCGCCGAGCGAGGGGGCGTTCGTGTTCGACAGGCCGAGCTTCGCGCAGGCGCTCTCCGGGTCGTTCTCGGGACGCAGCGACGGCGCGACCGACTTGCCGTCGGTGCACGGGACGGCCATGAACAGCGCGTGGGGGATGTCGCCGTCGAGCAGCTCCTCGGGCCGGACGATGCCGCCCATGACGGAGAGGCCCGACGCGCTGGCGGTGCCGGAGCCGACCGTCTCGCCGTTGCCGTCGATGCGGGTGCGTCCGCCCCAGGTCGCGGTCAGCGTGGTGCCGCCCTTCACGGTGGTGACCTTGACCTCCCAGAACTCGTAGTTCCAGCCGGACTCCTGGTCGATCACGATCAGGTGCTTGTCGACGCCCTGGCTGGGCGCCGCGCCGTCCGGGACCCGGATCGTCATGCCGTTGAGCTCGCTCGAGCCCCAGGTGCCGCCGTTGCGGTTGTCCTCGAGCAGCTTGACCTTCACGGTCGGATCGGTCGGGCGGGCGAAGTAGATCGCCTTCTCGCCGTAGCCGGTCCCGGTGTCGCCGGTGCCGAAGCTCATGTCGCCGACGGGCGCCATCGCGTTGAGCCGGTCGACGATCGCCGCCGAGTTCGGCAGGACCCGCGGGTCGTTCGGCAGCATGCGGCGGTTGAAGGGGCTGGTGGCGGCGAACGGGCGCCAGCACGCGCCGGGGTGGGCTGACGCGCTGTAGAGCCCGCCGGCCGGGGCGCAGTTCGGCCGGATGACCTCGGCCTGCGCCGACGACGTCGCGCCGAGCCCCGAGAGCGCGGTGGCGGCCACCAGCGCTGCGACCCGCAGCGGGCGGGAGATGCGGGCCGGGACGGTGCGGCGGTGGGTCGTCGGTGCGGCGGCCATGTCCTCTTCTTCGGGCGACGCCGCGATTCTGGGACCGGTCCCGCACAATTTCGGACGTTCGTCGATCCGGCTGATGGACGGTCGATGGACGGTTGATGCCGAAATGACACCAACGACTGTTCCCGCCGAGGGCGGGCCGCTCCGGTCCGGCGGGACCGATCGCCCGTGAGCGACGCCGATCCGTGCCGTCGAGACGTGGTCCCGGGGAGTGGACGTCGCGTCTCGGGCCTGCGCCGGACGGCGGCCCCGGGTGAGGTGCCGTCCAGTGGCTCTGGACGGAGGCCGGACGCCGCATCGGGGGTGCTCCGTCTCGATCGCGGGCGACCCGGCCCGCCGGTCCGGACGGCCCCGCGGGCACCTCGGGTCCAGGCCGCCCGGCCGCGGCCCCACCCGGCACCCGGCCCGCGGGTCAGTCGGCTGCGAGGACGCGGCGCAGGTCCGCGTCGAGGAGCTCGTGCCCCAGCTGCTGCTCGGACATGGGCCGCAGGGAGTGGTCGCGGCCCGCGAGCTCGACGACCTGGAGGCCCGGGCGCTCGCGGACGAGGTCGAGTGCCCCGTCGCGCTCGAGCTCTCCCCGGAGCGGCTCGTTGCCGGTGAAGATCAGCGAGACGAGGACGCCCGCGTCGGACTGGCGCTGCAGCGCCGCGGTGACCTGGCGGCGGATCTTCAGGGACTTCACCGCCCCGACGGGGTAGTTCGCGATCGCCTTGAGGATCTCGATGATCCGTTCCCGCTCGATGTCGCCCCGCAGGACGCGCTTCCACTGGGACCGCTTGACGATCCGCTTGCCGACGCGGGCGTCCCGGACGTCCCCGAGGGCCGAGCTCCAGACGAGGGCACGGGCGTTGATCAGGACGGTCGACCGGACCCGGGGGTCCCCGAGCGCGGCGTTGAACCCCATCCACGCGCCGGAGCAGAGGCCCACGATCATGAAGGTGGACGGCAGGCCCCGGGCCACCACGAGGTCGAGCGCGGCGCGGACCTGGGCGACCACCGTCGGGTTGTGGAGCTCCTCGCCCGTGTGCGCGACGAGGTCCGGTCCGGGTGCGTCACCGAGACTGCCGACGTCGATCCGGACGGACGGGACGCCGCCCGCCGCCCAGCGACGTGCGGCCTCGACCCACATGCGGTTGGGGCCGACGTGGCGCTGTCCTCCGGCGTTCAGGAAGACCACGGTCAGCTCGTGCGACCGGGGGCCGTCGGGCTCGGAGACGATGCCGAACACGCCGGGACCGCCGTCCGCGACCCGGAGCGGCGACTCGCGCACCCCGTCGAGGTCGAGCGTGTCGGCGCCGAGCGGTCCGCCCGGCGTGGTGGCTGGAGCGGCGGCGACCTCGTCGAGCCAGCCGTCGACCGTCGTCACGACCGCGGCGGGGAGGGTCGACGTCTGCGGGTGCTCGACCATCCGGCCGTACCCGTCGCCGTGGGCGGTCGAGACCGTCGCGCCGGAGGCCTCGAGGTGCGCGCGGAGCTTGGCGTCCACGGCCATGCCGTCGCGCTCGAGCAGCAGCACGCGGCGTCCGGCGAGGACCTCGGCGGGGACGGTCGTCGCGTCGGTGGCCCGGAGTCCCGCCTGGGTCTCGTCGGTGAGCAGGTAGCCGCCGGGCGCCAGGCGGGAGTCGGCGACCTCGACGTCGTCGATCTGCTCGCCGTGCTCGTCGATCGCGGCGGTGCTGCGCTCGAGCTGCGCGAACGCCTGGAGCTGCCGGATGACGGTGCGTCCCCTCGACGCGACGCCCCAGAGCGCGACGTCACCGATCGCGGAGGCGTCGTCGTGCCGCAGCCCGTCGACGACGACGAGGCCCGGGAGCCCGAGGGCGATCACCCGCACCTCCGGCGCCCCCTGCGACGTCGCCAGCGCGGTGGCGGCGGCGAGGATCCCCGCGCGCCACGCGCCGACGAGGTCCGGGTGCTTCGGGTCGCCCGCGCTGTCGCCGGAGCCCGGCAGGTCGATGCGGAGCACGGGGTGTCCGCGCCGCGCGAGGTGGTGCGCCCAGGTGCGGAGCGGTCGGTGGGCGCTGATGTCCTCCCAGCCCCAGGGGCCGATCAGCAGGATCGGCTCCCGTGCGGCGACGTCGTCCCGGGGCTCCGACAGGAGCGCGTACACGTCGAACGGGTCGGCCGGGACGTAGACGACGCGGTCGCTGACCCGGGGGTCGGTGGTGGAGGTGAGGAGCGGCGTGTGGTTCAAGGGCCTGGGGGTGTCGCGGGACGGACTGCGAGCGTATCCGTGACGTTCAGCGCCCGGACCAGCACCGAGGTCGGGGGCGGGGCGTCGGCCGACCGGGGGCGCAGGGCGATCCGGCGCGACGACCCGGGGGCGATCGCGAACGCGTCGTCCTCCGGGGTCCAGCCGGGGGCGGAGACGCGGACGCCGTCGGCGAGCGCCCGGGTCTTCAGCACGACCTCGGGACGCCCGTCGGCGTCGGTCCCGAGGGTGCCGGTCAGGCCGATGGACGCCGCGCTGCGACGGGTCAGCGGCCGGCCGGCCGGGAACGCGACGGCCTGGGAGAGCGGGTGCCCGCCGGGCTCCTCGAGCGTGGCGACGACCAGGTCGTGCGGCGCGGGGCCGAAGCGGTAGGCCCAGGCGCTGTCGACGAACCGGCCCACGAGCTCCTCGACGCGGCGCTCCACCGTCGCGCCCGGCGCGAGGACGAGCTCCTCGTCCCCGGACGCCACGGGCTGCTCGCCGTCCCGGAACAGCTGGACGCGGAGGACGACGGGGAGCGGCTCCCGGGTGTCGTTGGCGGCGTGCAGCGCGATGCCGCCGAGGCCCTCGTCGGTCGTCCACACCGCGACCGGCGCGAGCGCCCGGCGCAGGTGGTGCAGGGCGACCTTCGGGGCGCCGCGGTGGTCGACGAGGCCCCACCCGGCGCCGGGGACGAGGTCGCGCCACCAGAGCACGAGGCCGCCGCCGCACCGGGACGCCGCCCGGCGCCACTCGCCGAACGTCGCGGCCATCACCTCGCCGGTGACGGTCCGGGAGAGCTCGAGGTAGCGCTCGTGGTCGGTGCGGCGCAGCTCGCCGGGGTCCACGGCGTAGAGGTCGCGCAGGTAGTGGTCGCGGACGTCCTCGAAGTCCCAGCCGGCCCCGGCGTCGCGGGGGACGCCGGCCTTCCAGCGCGGGTGGTGGACGACGAGGTCGCCCGGCGCTCCGGGCAGCAGGTCGTGCAGGGCCTCGTCGTCGGGGACGTTGGCGAACGCGAGGGACTCGGAGGCGAAGCGGACGTCGGCGCGCCGGGCGTCCTGCAGCGGCCGGCGGTAGCCCCCGACCCCGTAGTAGTGGGTGATCCCGACGTCGGGCCGGATCGGCGGGTCGCCGCACGGGCTCGACGGCACGAGGATCGCGTCCGACGACGCGGCCTCCAGGGCGGCGGGCAGCAGCTCGCCGGGGATCGGGCCGCGCGCGAGCTCCGGGTCCAGGCCGAGCATCGCGACCTGCTGCTCGATCTCGCTGTCGCCGCAGACGACGACGGTGCTCGGGCGCGTGCCCATGCGGCCGAGCAGCTGCGCGAGCTCGGCCTCCAGCGCGGCGCGGAAGTCGTCGTCGACGACCGGGTAGTCCATGTTCGCGAGCGCCAGGTCCTGCCAGACCATGATCCCGAGCTCGTCGCAGAGCTCGTGGAAGCGCTCGGACTCGTAGACCCCGATGCCCGCGATGCGGAGGAGGTTCATCCCGGCGTCGCGGACGAGCTCCAGCTGCGCGCGGAGCTCGTCGTCCGTGGGGGCGAGACCGACGGGGTCCGCGCTCGTCCAGACCGCGCCGCGGGCGAAGACCGGGACGCCGTTGACGTGGAGGTCGAGGCCGTCGACCGTGACGTCGTGCCCGGGTGCGGCGCCGGGCGCGAGCGCGCGGAAGCCCGTGCGGTGGACGGGCGAGCGCACGACCGACCCGTCGTCCAGGGTGACCGCGATCGCCACGTCGTGCAGGACGGGCTCGCCGTGGGTGTGCGGCCACCAGCGGGCGACGTCCGGCACGCGCAGGCCGCCGTGCACCAGCAGGAGCGGCTCGTCCCCCTCGAGGTCCAGGTGCGCGCGGTGGATCCCCGAGGGCCCCGTGAGCACGGCCTCCGCGGACGCGGCGGACCTGCCGGCACCCGCGCGGAACGCGGCGTGGAGCTCGACCACGCCGTCGTCCCCGTCGACCGACGGCGACAGCGAGACCCCGGCGAACCCCCCGCGGTCCGCCCGCACCAGCCGCACGGGCCGCCACGGGCCGACGGGGGCGGGGACCGCCGAGAACCCGGGCGCGCGGCCCTGGAGCGTCGTGCGGATCCAGCGCAGGTTGCCGTCCTTCGCCACGCGGGTCCGCCACCGGGCCCGCGGCTTCCGGCGCTGCTTCAGGATCGGCAGCAGCGAGCGGAACCGGATCGCCAGCTCGTTCTCCGGCCGCACCGCGTCGGTGACGAAGGCCGTCGCCCCGACGAACATCGACGTGCTCGACGCGACCTGCTCGCCGTTGAGGAAGACGTCGGCGACGGTCGCCAGACCGTCGAGCTCGAGCTGCGCCTCCTCGCCGTCCTCGGGCCCCCACGGGAACGTCGTCCGGTACCACCAGTCGTGGGCGTCGGTGTCCAGCGTCTCGCCGGGCGCGAGGCGTCCGGCGGCGATCAGCGCGGACGCGGCGGTGCCGGGGACGGCGGCCGGCACCCAGTCGAGGGCGTCGATCGTCGTCGGGTCCTCGTGGGCGCCGGGGGCGCACGACGCGACCGACCAGCCGTCGGCGAGCGGGTCGCCGTCGGCCGGGACCGGGCCGACGGCCGTGCCGGCCGGCTCGGGGTCGCCGTCAGGCACGTCCTGCCTGCAGGCGCGTCATCGCCTCGTCCCACGAGGCCGCCATCCGGTCGACGATCGGCTCGTGGTCGAACGCGCGGCGGCGGGCGATCCGGAACGACAGGAGCTTGCTGTCCTCCACGAGGGCGGCGAGGGGCTCGCGCGCGGCGGTGCTCCCGTCGGCGTCGAGCCACTCGAGGTGGCTCCCGAGCAGCTCGAACGTCGATCCGATCATGCGCACGGTCGCGAAGACGTAGTCGGCGCGGGTCGTCGGGTCGGCGGCCGCCAGGTCGTCCATCGACGCGCCCAGCGCGGCGGAGAACCGGGTGAACGGGTTGCCCGCGGGCAGCCGCTGCAGGTGGTGGTGCGTGTAGCGGCGCGCGGCGTCCCGGAGCTCGTCGCCCTGCAGCGCGGGGCCGGCGTCGAAGCGCACGAGCTCGGTGTAGGGCGGCAGGGTCTCGGGGCCCCACTCCTCGCCGGTCCTGAGCGCCCCGCGGTAGTCCGCGCCGGAGAGCTCGAAGTACCCGGCGTTGTGGAAGTACCGCAGCGTCTCGGCGTCCGGGTCGATCGCCTCGACGCCGACGGTCGTCTTCACGTGCTGGGTGCCGTGGCTGAGCCCGGCGGTGTCCGGCAGGAACCACGCGTCCAGCTCGACCAGCACCGAGCGGTCGTGGCGCAGCTGCTCCTCGAGCTGGGCCTCGAGCGACCGGTACTGCTGCATCTCGTGGATCTCGATGCCGTACAGGGCCTCGATCTCGTCGAACCGCGGCTTGAAGAACGTCCACTGGTCGCCCTCGAAGTCCCCGCGGACCGTGGAGCCCATCGCGGCGAGGGGCTCGAGCCCGCGCGCGTGCACGAGCTCGATGTAGACGTCGGTCCAGCAGTTCGTCTCGCGGTACGCGCGGGTCTCGTCGTGCGAGGTGTGCGGGACGTAGGTCTGCGGGTCCAGCCCGAGGAGGCTGACCGCCCGCCCACCGGTGCTCATGCGGGCCAGAGCTGCTCGCGGACGTCCTCCGGCCACGCCTGTGGGTCGAGCCCGTGGGTCTTCAGCAGCGCCAGCACGATGCGCTCGTGACCGAAGCCGAGGCACGCGGTGTGCGCGACCTCGCCGGTCGAGGTCTCGATGCCGTAGACGGACGCGAAGTGGTCCTGGTGGTAGTTGAACGACGCGACGGCCGTGGGCTCGGGGCCCGCGATCTGCACGAGGATCTCGAACTTCAGCTCCTGCTCCTTCTGCGACGCGGCCATCATGCGGCCGCGGCGGCCGAAGAACGGGTCGGTCGCGACGTCGAAGTTCGCGTCGAGGCCGAGGCCGCGGAGGAGGTCGATCGCGCGGTCGCGCCACGCGTCGCGCCAGGTGGCGACGGTCTCGGGCTCCGCGACGCGGACGAGCTCGCGCATGTGGAACATCTGCAGCCGCGCCGGGTCGCCGGAGGGCTCGTGACGGAAGACGTACGCGCCGCCCGGGTCGACGGTGACGCCGCCCTCGGGGAGCGGGCCGCGGGCCGCGACCGCGGGGTAGACCGGGTAGCAGGCGGCCGGCATCAGGACGAGGTCGGTCTGGTGCTGGTGCTCGCTCCAGTCCTCGTGCTTGGAGGCGGCCTCGAACATCTGGGCGGCCTGGCCCTCGGTGCCCTCGAACGAGAACACGGTGCCCGCCAGGTGCGGGAACGACTTCAGGTAGCCGGTGGACTCGAGGTTGTGCCGGGGGAGGACCGGCGGGAAGCGCAGGGCCTCCGCCTCGTCCGGGATCGCCGTGCGCGTGACGAGCTCGTCGAACCCGTTGCGGACCTTCTCGAACGTGCCGCTGCGGCCGTAGACGCCGTGGACGCCGGTGCGGACCAGCAGGCCGGCGGCGACCAGCTCCTCGAGGTAGGCGTCCTGGTCGGGGGTGCCGGGGCGGAACTCGGGCATGTCAGACCTCCTTGGCGATCAGCAGCAGGCTGGCGTTCGTCTCGTGGATGCGGTCGTTGGCGACCATCAGGCAGCCGGACATCGCGTCGCGGAGCTGGCGGCCGATCGAGAACGGCGTGTCGTTCTTGAAGCCGACGATGCCACACACGGCCATCGCGTCCTGGCAGACCCGGGGGGCCTGCGTCGACGTGGCCGTCTTCAGGGTGTTGAAGCGCAGCTGGACGCCGAGGCGGCCGAGCTGCTCGTAGTCGGGCTCGTCGGCGATCTCGAGGAACTCCGTCAGCGCGCTCCTGACCTCGGCGCGCAGCAGGTTCAGCTCGCCGAGGACCTTCGACAGCTCGTTGGCGATCGGCAGGGCCTCGCCCGGCTTGCGGCGGGCCGACGCGCGGACGAAGGCGCGGGCGCGCTCGAACGCCTCGGTGGCGATGCCGAGCCAGACGTGCGACCAGAGGACGTGGGAGATCGGGACCATCGACGCGCTCGAGACGATCGCGAACGCGGTGGTCAGGACCTGCTCCTCCGGTACGGTGCCGCGGACGACGAAGCCCGGCGAGCAGGTGCCGCGCATGCCGAGCGGGTCCCACGTGCCGGTGAGCTCCATCCGGCGCTGCTCGCGGTCGGCGAGCACGAGCACCTGGTCGCTGCCGTCCGCGTCGGCGCCGCGGCGCAGGGTGATCAGGAGGTCGTCGGCGTGCTCGCCGTAGCTGACGGTCGGCGCCTGCTTCTCGAAGGTGACGGTGCCGTCGCCCTGGTACTCGGCGGCGGCGATCGACATCCCCATGTTGCCGCCGGTGCCGACCTCGGAGGTGACCGACGCGATCAGGCGCTGCTCGGACACGACGCTCCGCAGGTGCCCGTCGAACCACGAGCCGGGCTCGCGGTGCCGCACGAGGGTGGCGACCTGGATGTGGTGCATCGCGAAGATCAGGCCGCTGGAGCCGCAGGCGCGGCCGAGCAGCAGGCACGCCTGGGAGACCGCGCGGAGCGAGACGCCGGCGCCGCCGAGGTCCGTCGGGACGAGGGCGCTGAGCGCGCCGGCCTCCTTCAGGGCGTCGAACGTCTCGACCGGGAAGCGGCCCTCGCGGTCGACCTCGACGGCGTTGGGGGCGGCGGCCTCCTTCGCGATCCGGCCGACCGTGGCGACGTACTCCTGGTCGACGGCCTCGTCGACCTGCGCGATCGTGCTCATCAGGACTCCTTCAGGCTGTCCACCGCGGTGGCGATGCTGTCGATCGACTGGAACACCGAGCGCTTGAGCATCTCGTCGGGGAACTCCACGTCGAAGCCCTCCTCGAGCGCCAGCATCACGTTGACGCTGGCGTGCGAGGTCATCCCGGCGGCGTAGAGGTCGTCGTCGCGACCGAGCGACGCTGGATCACCGCTCAGCCGCGCGTGGTCGGCGAGGATCTGGCGGATGGTGTCGTCGGACGCCGAACTCATGGCGGCGAGTGTAACCGCCGTCCCTGGGGGCGGAGCAACCTCCGGGTGCGGTCCTGCGGTGCGGGCGACGGCGACCGCGGACGCCGTGTCGCGTGTCGTCGTGACGCTCACCGCGACGGGGCCGAGACCCTGCCGGGCCGCGACGTCCGCGGCGGGTCCGCGCCACCGCAGCGCCACGGTGCGACCCGACCGCGGGACGACCTCGATCGCCGTCCACGGCACCCCGACGTCGCCGGGACGGAGGACCTTGAACGCCGCCTCCTTCGCAGCGAAGCACCCGGCGAGCCTCCGCGGATCGGGCGACCCGTCGGCGCGGGCGGCGGCGGCCTGCTCGGCCCGGGTGAAGACCCGGTCCAGGTACCGCGGGCCGCGTGCCGCGACGGCGTCCCGCACGTCCCCGACCGACGCGAGGTCGACCCCGGTGCGCAGGCCCGCCATGCCGGCCGCGCCCGGGGCGTCTCAGCCGTGCGGCTGGACGCCGCGGCTGTCGAGGACCTCGTCGTACACCGCCCGATAGCGGTGGACCCACGCGGAGGCCGTGAAGTCGGCCTCGTACCGCGCGCGGGCGGCGAGCCCGAGGGCACGACGGCGGGCGTCGTCGCCGAGCAGCTCGACGATCGCGGCGGCCAGGGGCGCCGGCTCCGGGGTCGTCCCGAGGAGCAGGCCGACCTCGGCGTCGACGAGCTCGGGCATCCCGCCGACGGCGGTCGCGATCAGCGGCAGTCCGGCGGCCGCGGCCTCGATCAGCGCCATCGGCAGGCCCTCGGCCCGCGACGGCTGGATGAAGACGTCGGCGGCGTCCAGGACCTCCATCACGTCGGAGCGCTCGCCGAGGATATGGAACGCGTCGGGGCCGAAGCGCCGCTCGGCCTCCTCGAGGCGCGGGCGCTCCCCGCCGTCCCCGGCGATCATCATCACGGCGTCGGGGACGGCCTCGCGGACGGCGGCGAACGCCTCGATCGCGACGTCGTGGCCCTTCTCGGGCCGCAGGACGGAGAGCATGGCGATCACGGGCGCGTCGGGGGAGATCCCGCGCTCCTCGCGGATCGCCCTGCCGGCGCCGGGCCGGGCGATCCGCCCGATCGCGTTGCGGATCGCGACGACCCGCCCCGCGCGCTCGAACGGCGAGCGGAGGAAGCGGGTCCGGTCGGCCTCGCTGATCGCGATGATGCGGTCCGCCGCCAGGCGCCGGATGGCGTTCGTGACCGCCGCGACCTTGTGGTTGTAGAAGCCGGGCATGACCTCGGCGCGGTGCATCGTCGAGACCATCGGGATGTTCTGGCGCATCGCCGCGATCCCGCCGATCACGTCGGCGTACTCGAGGTGCGTGTGCAGCAGGTCGGGCGAGACCTCGCGGAGGTGCCGGTGCACGGCGCGCACGTCGTCGCGACCCACCAGGGACGTCGTCGGCACGTGGGTGACGGGCACCCCGGCCTCCATCGCCCGGAACCCGGCCTGGCCGGTCGCGGACCGGCCGATGTGGCCGACGGTGCAGCGGATGCCGGCCTCGTGGGCGGCGACGGCGAACTCGGCGACGACGGCCTCCGCGCCACCCGACGCGAGGTTGCCGGCGAGCACGTGCACGTGCAGGGGGCGGTCGGAGCCCCGGCGGATCGTGGAGGTCATCGGCGGAGGCGGTCCCGGTAGGCGCGGTTCATGGCGAAGTGCTGGGCTGCGAGGTCGAGGGCGATGTCGGCCGCGCTGCGGGTGTCCTCGACGTCCGCCGTGTCGGGCGTCGCGGTCACCCCGGCGACTGCCGGCGCGGGTGCTGCGGGTCCTGCGGCCGCTGCGGGACCAGCGGGTGCTGCGACGGTCTCCTGGACCGCGGGCGCGAGCGGCGCGGGGGAGAACGACCCCTCCGGCTGGGCCAGGTGCTGCTGGGTCGCCGGGACGATCGCAGGGGAGAGCGTGACAGCCGGGGCGGTCCGGAGTGCGGGCGTGGCGCGCTGCCGCTTGAGCACGCGGTCGACGACGGGGTCCAGCCCGAGGTCCGTCGCGGTCCGGGTCAGCATTCCGGGCGTCACGAGCCGCAGCGCCAGGACGGTGCCGACGAGACCCAGCACGAGGCCGAGCAGGAGCTCGAGGACCGGCGGCGCGTTCCACAGGACGACGCTGCCCAGCGCCGCCCCGGCCGCCGCCCCGATCCCGGCGACGATCGAGGGGAGCAGCGAGAAGAGGATCCCGGACGACCGGATCCCGAGCGACATCCGCGCCCAGACCACGAAGGACGCCGCGTAGACCACCGCCGCGCCGGTCCCGACCCACGCCACGGCGGACAGCCCGCTGTCGGAGGCGATCGACATGCCCACGTAGAGGATCGGGACGTGGATCAGGTGCAGCCCGACCATGCCCCACTGCTTGCCCTGGGCCTTGCCGGCGTCCCCGAGCGGGAAGATCAGGGTGTGGACGAACGCGGTGACCGCGACCGCCCGCAGCACGGGGGCGGCCTGCCGCCACGTGTCGCCGAGCAGCACGTGGATCATCGGGTCGGCGAGGACGAGCATCAGCGTTCCGACGGGCACCGTGTAGAGGGAGAGGACGGTGATCAGCTTCAGCGTCGCCTCGTTCATCCCGTTCCCGCGGCGCCTGGAGAGCGCCGGGAACGCGACGCCCGCGACCATCCACGTGATGTTCGAGATCAGGAGCTCGGGCAGCCGGTACGCGATCGTGTAGACGCCGAGCGCGATCGCGCCGAGCACGTGTCCGACGACGATCGTGTCCGCGCGGGCGGACAGCAGCGCGACGACCTCGAGCGCGGCCGCGGCGCCGCCGTAGCCGATCATCGTCCGGGCGATCGCCTTGTCGAAGACGAGCCGGGGGCGGAAGCCCGTCATGGCCCACAGCAGCGCGACCCAGGTGGCGGTGCCGGCGAGGAGGCCGATGACGAGCGACTCCGCCCCGGCCCCGGTGGCCGCCAGCGTGATCGAGACCGCGGCCTGCGCGACGGCCTGCCCGACCTGCGGGACGATCCGCCGGTTGAACGCCATGTCGCGCAGCAGCAGGCCGTCGTGGACGTTCGCCAGGGCGGCGATCAACAGGTTCAGGACGCCGAGCCGGAACAGCCACGCGGCGTCGGGCGCGCCGAAGAACGAGGCGATCGGCCCGGCGAGCGCGACGCCGATCAGGGTCAGCACGAGCGCCAGGCCCGCGTTGACGGTGAAGGCGACGTGGACGCGGCGGGAGACGCCCTCCTCCTGCTCGTAGACGACCGCGGCCTGCATGCCGAGGTCGCTGCCGAGCTGCAGGAACGCGAGGAACGCGACGACCGCCCCGAGGGTGCCGAACTCGCCCGGCGCGAGCAGGCGCGCGAGCACGAGCACGGCGACGAGGCCGAGCACCTTGCTCATCGCGAGCGACGCGACGGACCACAGCACGCCGCGGCGCATGGCGCTACCCACGGAGGCCGGCTCCTCCCGGGGCGCGGGCGGGCCACGGGACCCGACGGACGGCGGGGGAGCCGTCGTCCTCGGCGTCGCACGACCGCGCCTTCGCGGCGGCGACGGCGAGCATGCCGGGCCCGAGGGCGATCAGCACCCACCACACGCGGTCGCTGCCGTTGGCGACGAACGTGGACCCGGCGAGCGCCCCGAGCTGGCCGACGAACACCGCCGAGGCCATGTGGGCGAGATCGTGCCGCCCTCGTCGTCGCCATCGTCTGGCGGCGACCAGGCTGCTGCCGATGCAGGAGCCGAACGACGCGATCAGGAGCGCGAGGCCGATCACCCCGTTCTCGGTCAGCGCCTGCAACCAGATGTCGTGGGTCACGAGGGCCTGGTCGATGATCAGGGACGCGGACTGCAGGTCGTCGGCGTCCTGGGCGTACTCGTGCTCGACGACGACGAAGTTGCCGGTGCCGACCCCGACGATCGGGTTGCGCTTGGCGACCTCGACCGCGACGCGCCAGATGTCGGTGCGGCCGGTGCCGGTGGTGTCGTCCTTCGTCAGGCGGTCCATCGCGCGGGGCTGGAGCGCGAGGAACCCACCGAAGAGGACCAGGGCGACGAGCAGCGCCGCGAGGATCCGGGCCCGGTAGCCGCGGAGCACGACGAGCGCGGCGAGGATCATCACGACCGCCGCGATGATGCCGCCGCGCGACTGCGTGGCCACGAGGCCGTAGAGGAGGATCGGCACGGCCCCGAGCAGGGCGACGCGCCAGAGCCAGTGCATGCGCAGGGCCAGGAGCCCGGTGATGATCGCCAGCGCCCCGACGATGTCCGCCGCCAGGTAGTTGGGGTCCGTGATGCCGATCGCCAGCCGGCCCTCGCCGGGGTCCAGCGACGCGACCTCGGAGACGTTCGCCGTGCTGCCGGTCGCGAACGCGATCAGCACCGCCAGGGTCGCCCCGGTGACGAACCAGGCGAGCACGACGACCATGTCGCGCGGGCGCGTCACCGCCATCACGAGCACCGGCAGGACGCCGGCGGACACATACCACGCCTTCAGCGACTCGACGGTCGCGGCGGTGTCGGTCGACCAGAGGTAGGAGAGGGTGCTCCAGACGATCATCAGCGCCGACGCCAGCAGCACCCATCTGGTCCGCCACAGCGCGGTGCGGATGTGCGGCAGACGGTCGACGAGGGTCCCGGCCCACCCGGCGAGCAGGACCACCGACGTCCCGGTGACGGCGCCGTGCGTCCCCGGCGCGCCGGCCAGGAACAGCGCGACGATCCAGATCCCGACCGCGACCGGCAGGTCGAGCAGGATGAACGCCACGAAGACGAGGCCGCCGATCGAGGCGACGCCGAGGCGGGGCTCGATCGCCGCTGCGACACCGGCGATCGCGGCACCGCCGAGGAGCCCCAGGAGGATCAGGGGCGGGGGGAGCCGCGAGAGGCGGTCGAAGGTCTGGACGGTGCTCATCGGCGAGGAGGCAGGGTCTCGCGGTAGACGTGCTCCACCGTGCGGGTCACCGCCTCCCAGGTGTAATACTCGGCGTGACGCGCCGTCGCACGCGCTGCGCGATCTCGTGCAGCGTCCGGATCGGCCAGGACGGCGCCCAGCGCGGCGGCCATCAGCGCCGGATCGCGCGGCGGGACCTGGAGCGCGGTGCCCTCCGGGATCGCGTCCGGCACCCCGCCGACGGCGGTCGCGACGATCGGCACGCCCGACGCCATGTACTCGAGGAGCGCGACGGGGAAGTTCTCGAGGTCCGACGCCAGGAGCGCGACGTCGCAGGCGCAGAGGACGGCCGGGACGTCCTCGCGGCGGCCGAGCCAGAGGACGGCGTCCGTGACGCCGAGCTCGTCGGCGAGCCGGTCGAGCTCGGACCGGGTGCCGGTGCGCGCGTCGCCGTCGGGGCCGGCGCCGACGACGACCAGGCGGGCCCTCGGGTGGTCCCGGAGCAGCAGCTGCAGGGCGCGCAGCGCGGTGTCGTGGCCCTTCTCGGGGCGGAGCATCGCGCTGATGACGATCGCGTGGTCGTCGGGGGCCAGGCCGAGGGACGCACGGGTCGCCGTCCGCTCGGCGTCGGTCGGGCGCGGCATCGTGGGCGCGCCGTTGGCGATCACGCGGATCTTGTCGGCGGGCACGCGCTCGTGCGCGACCAGGGCGTCCCGCGACCACGACGACGGGCAGATCACGCGGTCGGCGAACGGCGCGACGATGTACGGGTTGACCGCGGCCTCGAAGCCGCCCTCGCGTATCCCGCCCGAGCGCAGGACCGGCGTGTGCTCGTGCGCGACGAGGATGCGCGCTCCGCCGAGCCCCTTCAGGAGCGGGCCCCACGCGTTGGAGCCGTAGAGGTGGGTGTGGACGACGTCCGTGCGCCGGCGGCGGATCTCGCGGACCGCCGGGGTCCACTCCCAGGCGTTGCGCATCGGTCCGCGGTCCAGCGGCAGCACGCGGACCCCGCGCTCGCGCAGGGCGGCGACGGCCGGGCTGTCCTCGGTCTCGCGCGAGCCGACGACCGTGACGTCGTGCTCGAGCGCCTGTCGGGCGGCGAGCTCGACGACGGCCTTCTCGGCCCCGCCGCCGCTGACGCGGTCGATGACCTGGACGATGCGCAGGCGGTCGGCGCTCACGACGCCGGCCTCCGCAGCGGGCGCGGGGCGCTCTCGCGGAGCTCCGCCCGACGGGGCAGGAGCTTCACGGCGGTCGTGAGGAACCCGAGGCCCCAGGTCGTGTGCATGGTCACGAGGATCGCGGCGAGCGGGCCCGCGTCGCGCGGTGCCGGGCGCAGCCGGGCGACCTGGGCGGCGACGGCCGCGCCGTACACGGCGGTCAGGACGCGCCCGACGCGACCGACCCGTCCCGGGAGGAGCGACGACGCGAGGACGACGGGCAGGAGCGACGCCGTCAGGCGGATCGGCCCGCAGCTGCCGGGGTGGCGCGTGAACGTCCACGCGCGGTACTCGCCGTAGCGCCGGTACTGCGTGCCGAGGCCCTTCAGCGAGTTCCGGGGCACGTAGCGCGCCGCCATGTCGCTGCGGCAGACGAGCCGCCAGCCGCGCTCGAGCGCGCGGGACGCCATCTCGGAGTCCTCGTTGACGATCCAGCGCGGGTCCCAGCCGCCGAGCGCGTCGAGCGTCTCCCGCCGCCAGACGCCGACGAAGACGCTCGTGGTGAGCTCCCACTCGTCGACGTCGGACGCCTCGTCCTCGCCGCGCCACTTGTCCGACGCCCCGCGGCCGAGGCTGCCGCCCAGGGCAACGGCGACGAGCCCGGACCAGCGGTCGCGACCCACGGGGACCGGGGGGCCGGAGACCCAGTGGACGTCGCCCCGTGCCAGGCGCTCGATGCCGAGGCGCAGGTAGTCGGGCGCGTAGTCGGTGTGGGCGTCCATCCGCGCCACGTAGCGGCCCCGGGCGGCGCGCAGGCCGATGTTCAGGGCGGTCGGGACGATGCGCTCGGGGTTGTGGAGGACCCGGATGCGGGGGTCGGACTCCGCCATCCGCTCGAGGATCCCGACGCTGTCGTCGGTCGATCCACCGTCGACGAACAGCAGCTCGAGCGTGCCCTCGTGGTCCTGCGTCCGCATCGCCTCGACGGTGCGCTCGAGGTGCGCGGCCTCGTTCAGCACCGGGATCAGGACGCTGACGTCGACCTCGGGATCCGCACCGGCGAGCGGGCTCCCTTCGACCTCGGGATCCGCGCCCGCGCCGGCCACGCGGGGGCCCCCATCGACCTCGGGATCCGCGCCCGCGCCGGCCGCGCGGGGGCCCCCATCGACCTCGGGATCCGCACCCGCGAGGGGGCTCCCGTCCACGGGACGTGCGTCGTCGGGCCTCACGCGGCGGACCTTACCCGGTCGATCGCGCGCCGCCGGGCGCCTCCGTGCGGGCGCCCGAGGACGGCTTCGTGCGGGGCCCGGCGAGGACGGCCGGGGTCGGCGCGAGGGGCACCTGCGGTCGGACGTCGGACTCGAACGACCGTGGCGGGCCGCGGTCCCGGGGTCGAGGTCACCTCTGGTCGGATACCGGACATGAGTGACCGTGGCGGCCCGCCGTCCTGGGGCCGCGGCCACATCTGGTCGGATAGCGACCATTGATGACCGCGTCGGTCGGTCGGCCCGACCTTCGGTCCCAGCCTTCCGGCCCGGCCCCGTCCCGGCCTCCCGGCCGACCCTCAGGCGGCGACGGGCGTCGGCAGCGGGGCCTCGCGGGGGTACACGTCGCCGGAGGTCGTCGCGGTCGCGGCGGCGACGGCGAGGAGGTCGTCCTCCTCGATCCGGGGGAAGCTGCCGAGCACGTACGCGGCGGCGGGCGGGCGGACCTCGAACTGGTCCTCGAAGAGGCTGACGCGGATCGTCTCGACGAGGATCGCGACGTGCAGGAGGACCGACCGGTGCTTCATGTGGAAGAGGTCGTTCCCGAGCTTGATCGCGCTCTCCTCCGTCGTCCGCGCGTACCCGCTGCGGACGCGGGCCCAGCCGGTGATCCCGGGACGCACGCCGTGGCGGTAGGGGAACAGCGGCAGGTCGTGCTCGAGCTCGGCGGAGATCCCGACCTGCTCGGGACGCGGGCCGACGATCGCCATGTCGCCGCGCAGCACGTTGAACAGCTGGGGGACCTCGTCGAGGTGCGTCTTGCGCAGCACGGCGCCCAGGCGGGTGATGCGGGCGTCGCCGGGGGAGGACCAGTCGGAGCCGGTGCCGCGCATCGTGCGCAGCTTGAGGATGCTGAACGGCCGCCCGAAGCGCCCGACGCGCTCCTGGCGGAAGAACGGGCTGCCCTCGCGGTCCAGGGCGATCAGCGGCAGCAGGACGGCGATCAACGGCGCCGCGGGGATCAGGAGGACGAGGCTGACCAGGACGTCGACGACGCGGCTGCCGCGGGAGCCCTTCGCGTGGCCCCAGGGGTCCGCGAGGTCGGCGAGCCACGCGGCGTCGACCGACGCCAGCGGCACGACGCCGAGCGCGTGCTCGCAGAAGGTGTCGAGGTGCGTCGCGCTGATCGGGCCGCGGCGCATGGCGGCGGCGACGTGCCCGAGCACCGCGGGGCGCGACACGTGGTCGGTGTGGACCAGCAGGTCGGCGCCGTGCTGCGCCATCAGGTCGTCGAGGCCGACGAGCGAGTCCGTGCCGGCGACGACGCGGAAGCGGCGGGCGCCGACGGCCTCGATCGTCCGGCCCAGCTCGATCGTCTCGTCCTCGGTGCCGAGCACGACGATCCGCGTGGCGCCGCGACGACCGGCGAGCTCCTCGGCGAGGACCAGCCCGGCGATCGCGCCGACGGCTCCGAGCAGCACCGAGCCGGGGGCGGGGAGGGTCCCCCAGACGGCGAGGGCGGCGAGCCCGCCGCCCGCCGTGCACGCCACGACGAGGAACGCCGTGATCGCGTGGCGCGCCAGGGGCATCGTCGAGATCGCGGTCGGGCGGCGGGCGTCGAGGACGGCGGCGGCGAGGAACGCGACGGCCGCGAGGATCCCGGCGTGGAGCCCCCCGACGAGCAGGACCGGCAGCGCGGCGAGGACCGGGACGGCCGTGCGGAGCGCGCCGACCGGTGGCCGGCGGGCGCCGCGTGGCGCGGTCGACGTGGTGGTGGCGGGGCGACCGGCCGGGAGTGACTCCGGGGTCGTGGACCCACCTCGAGCATCGGTGCGCAGCATCACGACGATCATGGGCCGGACGGTCGGTCTCCACCATCGGTCCAGACGGTGATCCGCAGGACGAATCGCGGTCCCCTCCCGGCCGTCACCGGGGGTGGACCGCCTCATCCACCGAACGGTGGACGAAGGTCCGATCACGCGGGTCGGCCACGCGGCCGACGATGCGCTCCCCGCGCCCCGGCCGGAATCGCCGGCGGGGCGGCCTCGTCCGCGCGGCGCGGGCGACCCCCGGACGGGGTGCACGCCATGTTTCACCGGCCGGAGGCCCCACACCGGTTTCGTATGCTCGCCCTCCCGTCCCGCGGGAGACGCCCCCTCGGCCGCCGAGGACCCGGTGTCGTCCGCCCGGCGGCACTCACCATGACGCACGCGAAGACCCGATCCGACACCGGCGACGCTCCTTCCTGGAACGTCGTCGCCTCAGTGCGACGCCGTTGGTGGGTGGTCGTGCTCGTCGTCGTCGTGGCGGTCGTCGTCGCCGCGGTCGCGACGGCCGCCCGCACGGCGAAGTACGAGGCCGCGGCCCAGATCCTGGTCACGCCCTACACGCAGAACGACCCGCAGCTCGCGACGATCCGGATGGTGCGCCAGTCCAACGACGGCGCGCGGGACCTCCAGACGGCCACCCAGCTCCTGACGTCCCCGCAGAACTCGCAGACGGTCTCCAGCGCGCTGCGCGGGGTCGTCTCGCAGTCCCAGGTGGACGGTGCCGTGCGTCTGGAGCCGCAGGGCGGCAGCAACATCGTGCTCGTCAAGGCGACCTTCACCGACCCGAAGCTCGCGGCGCAAGTAGCGAACTCGTACGCCACGGTCGCGGTCGCGCAGCGCAACAAGGAGGTCTCCGACCAGGCCCGTGCGCAGCTCGACGCGATCGCGAACGTCCGGACCGCGGAGCTCATCCCCGTCCGCTCGCAGCTGCGCAACCTGCGCAACCAGGGCGACCCGACCGTCAAGGTCACGCAGACCGCCGAGGTCCCGGACGGGACGACCGGACCGTCCGACGCGGCCGTGATCCTCGCCGCCCTCGTGGCCGGCTTCGTGCTCGGCGTCGGCGGCGCGGTCCTCCTCGACCGCGGCGACCGGCGGGTCCGCGACCGCGCCGGGTTCGTCACCGCGGTCCCCGTCCCGGTGCTCGTCGGCGTGCCGCCGTCCCCGCGCGGCCGGTCGGGCATCGACATGCCGGCCGGGGTCCGCGAGGCGTTCCGCACGCTGCAGATCCAGCTCGACCTGCGCGAGCACGACGGCTGCCGGAAGATCCTCGTCACGAGCGGCAGCTCCGGCGACGGCAAGACCACGACGGTCCTGAACCTCGCCTTCGCGCTCGTCAGCGCCGGGCACCGCGTGATCGTCATCGACTTCGACCTCCGCAAGCCCGACGTGGGCCGCCAGCTCGACGTCACGGACCCCACGAGCCTCGTCACGACGCTGGCCACGGGCGAGCCGCTGACGGCGATCATGCGCCCGGCGCCCCGGCTCCCGCCGCTGCGCGTCGTGCAGGTGTCCGCCGGTCCCGGCGACGTCGCGATGCTGCCGATCCTCACCCAGCGCATGCAGGACGTGCTGGCCGAGGCGTCGGACCTCGCCGACTACGTCCTCATCGACACGACGCCGATCGGCGAGATCAGCGACGCGCTGCCGCTCATCGACTTCGTCGACGACGTCCTCGTCGTCGGCCGTCCCGGCTCGACGGACCAGCGCGCGCTCGACGCGATGTCCGGGCTGTTCGAGCGGGCGAACGTCACGCCGACGGGCTGGATCATCACCGGCGCCGAGACCACGTCGTCGAACTACGTCGACGGCTCCGGCCCCGGCGGCATCCGCGGGCTGTTCTCGCGCGGCTCCACGCCAGCCGGGCGCTGAGCCGCGGTGCCTCCCGTCCCGGCCGCGATCGCTCCGGCGGACGCCGAGGACGGGGTCCGGCGGGTCGGGGGGCTGCTCGTCCTCGGGGCGGCGCTCCTCGCCTGGCTGGACGGCGGCTTCGACACGCCGCGGTGGACGGTCACGGCGATCGTCGTCCTGTGGGCGGCGGTCCTCTGCGGCTGGAAGTCGCGGACGGCGCCCTTGGACCGCCTCGTGCTCGTCGCGCTCGGCGCCTACGCGCTGCTCTGCGCGTGGACGCTCGCGTCGGTCCTCTGGGCGGACACCCCGGGCCGGGCACTGGAGGGCGCGGGACGGACCGCGCTCTACGGCCTCGTCCTCGCGATCGGCCTGCTGCCGCGGTGGCCGCGGACGGCGCTCCGCCGGCTGCTGGGCCTCGTGGGGGCGGCGGTCACGCTCGTCGCGATCCTCACGCTGCTCCGGATCGACGCCGCCGACGCGCCCTCGCGCTTCTTCATCGACGGGCGCCTCGTCGCGCCGACCGGCTACGTCAACGCGACCGCCGGCCTCTGGGCGATCGCGCTGTTCCCGCTCGTCCACCTGGCCGCCGGCGGGGCCCGGCACCCGGCGCTGCGGGTCGCGGCCCTGGCCGGTGCGGGGATCGTCCTGCAGACGTCGCTGCTCTCGCAGAGCCGCGGCGCGATCCTCGCGATGGGCGTCGCCGCCGTCGTGCTCGTCGTGCTGACGCCGAACCGCGGCGCGGTGCTCCTGACCTTCGGGGCCCTCGGCGCGGCGACGGCGCCGGTCGCCTCGGCGCTCACGAACGTCCGCGGCGCCCCGTCGGTCGCGGTGCTCGCCGATCGCCTCGACACGGCGGTCGGGCGGATCGCCGTCGCGGTGCTGGCGCTGGCCGCCCTGGGGGCGCTGTTCCAGCTCGTCCTGCGACTGCTCCCGGGGCACGCGCGGGAGACCCTCTCGTGGCCGCTGATCGGCAACGGCGTGGCGCTCGCGCTGGTGGCGGTCGTCGTCATCGGCGGGACCGCGAAGGTCGGCAACCCGGTCTCGTGGGGGAAGGACCGCGTCCACGAGGCGCTCTACGGGGGCTACGCCGGGGTGCCGACGACGGGCGACCGCCTGACCTCGTCGCTGGGGTCCAACCGCGGAGACATGTACCGCGTGGCGATGAAGGCGTTCCGGTCCAAGCCGCTGACCGGCGTCGGGGCCGAGGACTTCCAGCCGTTCTACCTGGAGTTCCGCGATTCCGACGAGGCGCCGCGCTACGCCCACTCGCTCGAGCTCGGGATCCTCTCGGGCCTCGGGATCGTGGGTGCGCTCCTGGCGCTGGTCGCCTACGGCGCGCCGGTCGTCTCCGCGCTGCGCCGCCTGCGACGGGTGGAGACGCCGACCCGGGCGGGGATCGCCGCGGCGCTGGCGGGCTTCACCGCGTGGCTGGCGGGCTCCAGCTGGGACTGGACGTGGGAGTTCCCGGCCCTGACCATCCTGGCGTTCCTGCTGCTCGCCGCGGCGGCCCGGGCGACCGAGTTGGAGGGGACCGCGCCGACCGCGCAGCTCCGGGCGATCCGGGAGCGCGCCCGCGCCCACGGGGTCGCGGTGCCCGGGGTGTCGCCGCTGGCGCCGCTGCTGCCGCGGTCGAACGCCGGTCGCGGGATCGCCGCGGGGGCGCTCGCGGCCGCGCTCGCCCTGACCGTGGCGCTCGGCTCCGTCGGCTACGCGGCGTACCTCCTCAAGCGCGGCTCCGCGGCCGCGCGGACCGACCCCGTGGCGGCCGCCAGGGACCTCGAGCGGGCCTCGCGCTTCAACCGCCTGGACTCCGACGCGCTGCTCAGCCGCGCGATCGTCGTCCGGCGCACGGGCGACGAGGACGGGTGGCGGCGCAACCTCGAGCAGGCGCTCGACCGGTCGCCGAAGGACTGGTTCGCCCAGTTCGAGCTCGGGATGGCCGACGCGCGCGCCGGCAGGCGGACGGAGGCCCTGGCCGCCCTGCGCCTCGCTGCCCGGCTGAACCCCGAGCAGGAGCTGATCGGCGACGTCGTGACCCTGGTCCGCCGGGGCCGGACGGTGAACCCGACGGAGATCGAGGTCACGATGGCCAACGGCCTGAAGGCGCGGCTCGCGCCGACCCAGTAGCCCCTGGCCCGCGTGCCGCCCGGGCCTCTCAGCGCGGCAGGCGGATGTGGACCACGGTGCCGCGGCCCGGGGCGCTGCGGATCTCCCAGTGCCCGCCGATCGCCCGGATCCGCCGGTCGAGCGACCGCAGGCCGATGTGCCCCGAGTTCTCGGCGTCGAGCCGGTCGTCGTGGGTCATCCCGGCCCCGTCGTCGGTGACGTCGAGGACGATCTGCCCGAGGTCCTCCTTCAGGCGGACCGAGACGAGGGTGGGGGAGGCGTGCTTCGCGGCGTTGCCGACGAGCTCGGCGACCATCCCGACGAGCATGGCGTCGGACCCCGAGCCGACGCCCGGCTCGACGGACATCCGGACCTCGAAGCCCCCGCGGGCCTCCCACGCAGCCGCGATCGAGCGGAGCTGGTCCTGGACGGTGGCGCCCCCGTCCTGGTCGGGGTAGAGGTCGGTGGCGATCCCGCGCAGCGCGGCGATGCTCTCGTCGAGCGTGGCGATCCCGATGTCGAGGGCGTCCTCGTCGCCCTCCAGGTGGTCGACGAGGTCCTGGCGCGCGCTGATGATCGACTGCAGCGGCCCGTCGTGGACCTGGATCGCGAGGCGCTCCCGCTCGTCGCGCTCGACCTGCCCCAGCTCGCGGGTCAGCGCGAGCCGCGCGTGCACGAGCTGCCGGCGCTGCTCCTCGGCCTCGCTCCGCACGCGCAGGGCGACGAACGCGATCGCGACGGCGGCGAGGTAGCTGCTGCCGAACGTCCCGAGGGTCTTCACGGCGCTCTCGGTGCTCTCGTCCCCGGCGGCCGGGATCCAGAACGCGAGGAACGCGAGCCCGCCGAGCGCCAGCAACAGCTTCGTCGAGAACGCGTCGGCGACGACGGCCCAGGCGAGCGGCATGATCCAGAGGACGCGCAGCGCGTTGGAGTCCTCGGCCCCCGTCGCCGCGATCAGGGCCACGACGAGGGCCCAGTCGACGGCCGCGACGGACCGCGCCTGGGGCGCGGTCCAGCCCCGCCGCAGCACCCACGCGGCGGTCAGCACCCCCCACGCGAACGCGACGGCGAGGATCGGGAGCACCCAGTCGCCCTCCACGCGGTCGACCGCGACCAGCACCGCGGCCATCCCCGCACCCGACGTGCGCGCGAGCGTGGTGCCGATCGGGCTCGGGCCCCGGCTGCGGCGCCGGGGCGCGGCCACGGGGGCGGCCGTCACGACCTCTCCGGCGGTCGCGGCGGGCATCTTCATCACCAACGGATCCTATCCCCCGAGCAAAGGGCGGTAGCCTCCCCGTCTGATGTCGACCGGCACTCCGATCACCGTCGTCGTGGCCGACGACCACCCGATCTTCCTCGACGGGGTCCTCGGCGCGCTCTCGCAGCGCGACGACCTCGTCGTGGTCGGCAACGCGCAGGACGGGGGCGAGGCGCTGCGACTCGTCCGCGAGCTGCAGCCCCAGGTGGCGCTTCTCGACCTGCGGCTGCCGGTGATGACGGGCGTCGAGGTGCTCCACGCGATCCGCCGCGACGACCTCCCCACGCGCGTGGTGATCCTCTCCGGCGAGCTCGGCTCCGCCGCGGTCTACGAGGCCGTGCAGGCCGGCGTCGACGGCTACCTGACGAAGGAGTCGGACCGCCGCGCGATCGGGGAGGCCCTCGTCGCGGTCTCCCGCGGCGGCACCGTGCTGGCGCCCGAGGCCCAGGCCGCGCTGACCCAGGAGGTCCGCGGTCGCGTGCAGGACGACGCCCCGGTCCTGTCCCCGCGCGAGCGCGAGGTCCTGCGGATGATCGCCGACGGCCTGTCCGGCCCCGAGATCGCGGCCGAGCTCCAGATCGGCACCGCGACCGTCAAGACCCACACGCAGAACGTGTACGACAAGCTCGGCGTGTCGGAGCGGGCAGCGGCCGTTGCAGCGGCCATGCGCCGCAAGATGCTGGAGTAGCCTGGAACGTCTGCGGACGCAGTATCCGCCGATCGGTGGACCCGTCATCCCCCCGCGCCGTCCGGCGTGGCGGACGACGCGTTCACCCCCAGAACCAGCCGGGCGGACGATGGATTCGACCGCTCCGGTGCGACATCCTCGTAGCGTGCACCCCCATCCGTCCTGCCCACGAACCCTTGTGAGCTCATGAGAACCCGCCTGTTGGCCGACCGTGGAGGAGCGCTCCTCGCGGGCGCCCTCCTGATCCTCGGCCTCGTCATGGTCTCCTTGGCCGCCGTCAGCTTCGCGAACGGCCCGAAGAACGCCGCAGCCGTGGCCGCCGTGCCCTGCACGCCGGCCCAGCTCGCCGTGCTCAACGGCTCCGCCGTGGGTGGCGCGGCGGTCTCGCGCCCGGTCACGACGACCGCGGCGACGTCGCCGACGAAGACGACGCCCACGAAGACGGACCCGGCCGACGGCTCGGCCGTCGGCGGCGCGGACGCCACGGGCCCGACGGGCAGCGGCTACGGCGAGACCGGTGCGGGTGGCGTGCTCGGCGGCGGGGACACCCCCGGCGAGGGCGGCTCGAACCCGACCGGCGGCACCGCCGGGTCCGGCGCGGACGACCCGACCGGCACGACGCCGGCGGGCACGAAGACGACTCCCTCGGGCGTCGGCGGCGCGGGTGCCGACGACCCCGATCCGAAGGACGTCGGCGGGTCCGGCGCGTCGAAGACCCCGACGGACGTCGGCGGCGCCGGCGCGACCTCGGGCAGCGGCACGGCCGGTTCCGCCGTCGGCGGTGCCTCGGCCGGCAAGCCGGACTGCGATCCGACCCTCCCGGCGGTCTGCGCCCCCGGCCAGTCCTCGAACGGTTCGGGTGTGGTCGCGGGTTCGGGTGCTTCGGCGTCGGGTTCGGGTGGCCGGTCGGGTTCGACCGGTTCGGGCTCGGGCTCGGGCAAGGGCAAGGACGACGGCAAGGGTGGTTCGGCGGTCGGTGGTGCCGGGTCGGAGAAGCCGAAGTCCGGTGATCCGGTGACGACGACGGAGGGGTCGCCGTCGAGCGATCCGTCCGGTGCGGTCGGTGGTGACGGTGCCGGTTCGGGTGATCCGGACGGGTCGACCGGTGGCGATCCGACGGGTCCGACGGGGAGCGGGTACGGCGAGACGGGCGCGGGTGGCGTCCTGGGCTCGGGTGCTGACGATCCGTCGGGTGTCGGTGGCGCGGGTGCGTCGAAGGACGATCCGTCGGCCGTCGGCGGTTCGGGTGCGTCGAAGGACGGCTCGGGTGCCGGGAGCGGTTCGGGCAGCGGTACGGGTTCGGCCGTCGGCGGCGCGACCGCGGACGAGAACTGCATCCCGCCGACGCGGGCCATCTGCACGACCGACGACGGCTCGGGCTCCGGTTCGGGTGTGGTCGCGGGTTCGGGTGCTTCGGCGTCGGGTTCGGGTGGCCGGTCGGGTTCGACCGGTTCGGGCTCGGGCTCGGGCAAGGGCAAGGACGACGGCAAGGGTGGTTCGGCGGTCGGTGGTGCCGGGTCGGAGAAGCCGAAGTCCGGTGATCCGGTGACGACGACGGAGGGGTCGCCGTCGAGCGATCCGTCCGGTGCGGTCGGTGGTGACGGTGCCGGTTCGGGTGATCCGGACGGGTCGACCGGTGGCGATCCGACGGGTCCGACGGGGAGCGGGTACGGCGAGACGGGCGCGGGTGGCGTCCTGGGCTCGGGTGCTGACGATCCGTCGGGTGTCGGTGGCGCGGGTGCGTCGAAGGACGATCCGTCGGCCGTCGGCGGTTCGGGTGCGTCGAAGGACGGCTCGGGTGCCGGGAGCGGTTCGGGCAGCGGTACGGGTTCGGCCGTCGGCGGCGCGACCGCGGACGAGAACTGCATCCCGCCGGTGATCGTCGCCTGCACGCCCGACGACCCGATCGGCACGGCCGGCGGCGTCCTCGGCTCCGGGGCCGCGAACGGCTCCGGCAACGGCTCGGGCTCGGGCTCCGGCAACGGCTCGGGCAGCGGCAGCGGCAGCGGTTCGGGCTCCGGGTCCGGCAACGGCTCCGGCTCCACCCCGGACAGCGACACGAAGGGCGCGGACGCGGACAAGACCCCGTCCGGCTCCGCGGACCCGAAGAAGGACCCGGGCTCCGGGAACCCCTCCGGCTCGGACGCTCCGTCCGGTGCCGTCGGTGGCGACGGGTCCGGCACGACCGGCGGCGGCTCGGGTGAGCCCGGCGGCGGTTCCGGCGAGGACGGCACGGGCGGCGACCCGACCGGCCCGACGGGCAGCGGCTACGGCGAGACCGGCGCGGGTGGCGTCTTGGGCGCCGGCGCGGACGATCCGTCGCTCGTCGACGGCGCGAACGCCTCGAAGGACGACCCGACCGCCGTCGGCGGCGCGGGCGCCTCTCGCTCGACCGGCTCCGCGACCGCGGGGTCCGGCACGAGCACCGGCGGCAAGAAGCGCGGCAGCACGAAGAAGGACGTGAACTGCTCGCCCGCCGGCCAGGGCCTGGGCACGGTCGCCACGAGCGCCCGGTCCACGGAGGAGGACGAGACGCCGCCCGTCACCACGACGAGCACGACCTCGACCTCCCCGACGCCCCCCGGCGGCTCCGCCTCGTCGTCCTCGTCCTCGTCCTCGTCCTCGTTGACGAAGCCGGCGAGCGACACCCCGGCGAAGGTCCGCACCAACAACGCCGCGGCGACGACGCCCTCGCGGCAGAACACGCTGCTGGCGGTCGGTGGCCTCGTGCTGCTGCTCCTGGCCGTCGCGGTGGTCCTCCGCCGCGGCCGCGTCACCGGCGGCGGCTGGTAGTCCCGAAGGCCCGATGACCGGTCGGCGCCCGCGGGCGCCGACCGGATCACGGACCCCCTGATCCGTCGTCACCCGGCGGGATCACGGGACCTCTGCTCCATCGCCACCGGGCGGATCGCGAACGTCCGATCCGTCGTCATCCGGCGGGTGGGTGGTTCCGCGCGGCCCGCCGCGCCCCGGCGCCGCGGAGCATCTCGACGCAGGACGGGCGTCCGCCCGGTCGCCGCGGAGCCATGGACCCGCCGCGCGCCCTGTTCCCAGATCGTGCGGATCGCGAGGTCTCGGAATACCCGGGGCGGGATGAGTTCCGCGCCGGCGCAACGGCGATGGACATTCACCGCGCGCCGTATTCTCAGGTCGCATGTTCACGCGTCCTGGGAATACCCGAGCGAGACGAACGTGATTCCGGCGCGCCGGCACGTATCCGGCACGGATGGTCCGCACCTGTGCCACGGGTGCCGCCCCGCCGCCGGTGTCGGACCGGCGCCGGCGTGGGACCGCCCCCGGAACGACGAAGGACCGGCGGGTGCCGGTCCTTCGAGGTGCAGGGAGCCCGCCGTGGCGGGACCCGGGGCGTGTGGTTCCGGGCCCCGGCCCGTCGCGTTCCGGGCTCAGGAACGCCGGCGGCGGCGCGGCGGCCAGCTCGGCACGACGGACGACGGGGTCGACCCGCCGAACACGTAGTCGATCAGCGCGGCGTGCTCGATGATCCCGAGGGTGTCGCGGACGTGGGCCTCGACCTCTTCGCGGGACCGCCCCTCGGCGGCCATCGAGAGCGCGACCAGCCGGGCGCTGTCGAGCTGCTCGGGCGAGTCCTTCGCGGTCTCGCTGCCGGCGACGATCGGCAGGGGCTCGTCGGCGTCGACCGCGTCGGGCACCGGGCGCGGGCCCGTGGGGGTCTCCGGCTCGGCGGCGACCGGAGGCACCGGCGCCGCGGCGGGCGCCACCGGCTCGGCCGGGGCCGCATCGGCAGGGGCCGTCGGCGCGACGGATGCCGCGGGGGCGACGTCCGGCGTCGTGTCGACAGGCGCCGCCGGCACGTCCGCTGCCGGTGCCTCGACGGGCGCTGCCGGTGCTGCCGAGGCCGCTGCTGCCGGATCGGCCGGGCCCACGGGGCGGTCCGGCGTCGCGGCCGTTCCGGTGTCCGCGGTCTCGGTGGTCGCCGGCGTGGCGGACGCGGGGGCCGCCTTCGGGCGGTCCCAGCGGCCGTCGTCCTGGAGCTGGTCGACGGCGCGCAGCGCGGCCGGGGTCGACGGGACCGGGGTCTCGTCGGTGTCCGTGGCCTGCGGGCGCGGCGCGGTGCGCGGGCGGGACGCCGGGGGCTCGTCGACCGCGGGCTCCTCCGGCGGCACGGCCGGGGCGGCGGGCGCGGCCGGGCGAGAGGAGCGCTCTTCGACCGCGCTGCGCACGGCCGCGTCGAAGCGCGGGACCTCGGGCACGATCTCGTCGAGGCTCGGGCCGTCGGCGGTCAGCGGACGCAGCGCCGCGAGGCGACGGGCGTAGGTCTGCACCCCGACCGCGGTCGACAGCAGGCCGGCGGTGAGGTCGGCGAGCTCGGTCGCGCGGCGGTCGAGCTCGGTGGCGCGGCCGTCGAGCTCAAGCGTCCGGCTGTCGAGGTGCCGCCCGCGCGAGTGGATGTCGGCCTCGAGCGCGTTCAGCTCGACGGTGCGCTCGTCGAGCATCCGGGTCCGGACCTCGATGCGCGCGAGGTCGTCCTTCGAGCTCTGCTGCGCCTCCTGGACGATGCGGGCGACCTCGCGTTCCGCGTTCGCCAGGATGCTGCCGATGCGTGCTGCCGCCTCGGCTCCGGGATCGTGGGGCTTGTCGGGCGGGGTGGACATGCTGGTGTGCCTCTGTCGGGTGATCAGCCGAGCTTCTGCGACGGCTGATCGGTGGAGCTTCGGGAGCGAAGGCTACGCCGCAGCGGGATCGTTGGGGAGGGGGGATCCGAACTTGCAGCCTCGGGACGCTCGGACCTGACCGGTACCCGGATCGTCACCGTCCGCTCGCCGGTCGGCGAGTGGTCGACGTCGAGGGTGCCGTCGATGGCGGTGATCCGGGCGGTCACGTCGTGCAGGACCGCGGCGCTCTCGGGCGTCGGGTCGAGTCCCAGGGCGTGCCGCGGGTCGTGGTGGCGGAGCTGCAGCTCGAGGTCGTCGCCCACGCCCACCGCGCGGATCGCGAGCTTCGTCGCGGCGCTCGCGCTCTCGGCGTCCCGGAAGAGGTCCCGCACGGCCGACACCAGGACGGGGTGGGGGCTGTCCTCCAGCGCCGCGTCGATCGACGTCGAGACCGAGACGCCGCGCAGGGCGATGGCGTCCTCGCTGACGCCCCGCAGGCCGTCGCCGAGTCCCTGGTCGTCGGGGCTCTCGTCGCGCAGAGCGACGATCGTCTCCCGCAGGCGACGGGTCGCGGCCTCGATGCCGGCGCGGGCGTCGGGGAGCAGGGTGAGGTCGCCGTCGATCGCCTCGGAGATGTCGTGACGGGTGGCGAGCAGCAGCTGGAGCACGTCGTCGTGCAGCAGGTCGGCGACGCGGGCGCGCTCGTTGGACTCGGCGTGGAGCGCCTGGCGGAGCATGTCGCGGACGGACACCGACAGCTTGCGGATCCGTTGGGCGCGACGCTCCCGCTCGATCGCGATCAGGCAGGCGATCAGGCCGCACCACGCCAGGGCGAAGGAGAGCAGCAGCAGCGAGCCCTCCGAGAGCTCGGCGGCGCCGATCGACGGGGCCACGCCCCACACGATGAGCGCCCCGGCGACCCCGGCGGCCGTCAGCATCGCGACGGCGGACGCCGGGAGCGTCAGCCCGTACCCGAGCGGGATCGCGCACAGGACCATCAGGACGGCCATCCTCGGCCGGTCGACCGCGAGCGAGACGCCGCAGATCACCACGACGTCGCAGAGCGCGCGGGCGACGGCGGCGCGCTCCGTCTGCAGGGCCGTCCGGCCCGACCGCTGGCGGGGCCACGCGACGACGGTGCTGATCAGGACGTAGAGGCCGCCGACGAGGGGGACGAGCGTCGCCGCCGCCGTCGGATCGTCGTCGTGGGAGAGGATGAGCATCCCGCCGATCACCGCGGCGGCGAGCACGCGGAACGCGGCGCGCGCCTGGATCCCGGCCGCGCCGGCGAGGGCGTAGACGGCGGACCTGGCCCTCGGGGGGCCCGGTGTCCGCCCCGCGACGGTCCCGCCGCCGGGAGCGTGGTCCGAGGCGGCCATCACGGACCCTCGTGACCTGGGGCGAACGCCAGGACCGCGTCGCAGATCTCGCGACGGGAGTCGCTCTTGTCGAGGCAGGCGACGGCACCGGCGACGCGGGCGTCCTCGACCAGCACCCGGTCGTGGCGGGCGCTCAGCAGCAGGACCTTGGTCGCCGCGAGGTCGGGGTCCGCGGTGACGGTCCGGGCGACGGTCAGGCCGTCGACGATCGGCATCCGCGCGTCGACGAGGACCAGCTGGGGGCGGAGCGCGCGGATCTCCTCGAGCGCGCGGGCCCCGTTCTCGACGTCGGCGACGACCTCGACGCCCGGGCGCCTGCGGAGCGCGCGGACCATGCCGCCGCGGAACCGCTCGTTGTCGTCGGCGACCAGGATCGTGACGGGCGCGACGGCGTCGGATACCGGGTACGCGCCGACGGCGGTACGGGGCGTGGCATCGTCTGCTGTCGGATTCATCACGTGCGTACCCGGCGATCGTACTCCGCGGTGCGGTGCCGATGCCCGGGTCCTGGGCCCTGCGCGCTCTTCGCGCGGCTGCGCGCACGATCCCGTGACGAGCGCGTCGGACGGCCGAAGATACCTGCACAGGACGGGTCCGGCGACCGGTGAACGGGAACATTCGCGAAACCTCGCGCCCCGCGGGGTGCCCGCGACGCCGCTCAGGTCATCGGCGGGAGGAACCGCCCGGTCCGGCGCGCCCACGCCTCGTAGTCGTGGCCGTGGACCTCGCGCAGGTGCGGCTCCTCGACGTTGATCGCCTGGAGTCGCACGCCGATCGCGAGGACGAGCACGCCCAAGGCGCCCGGGTAGGTCGGGTCGGTCATGGTGACGCCGAGGGCGAGCACGACCATGCCGGTGTAGATGGGGTGGCGCATCCGGCCGAAGGGCCCGGTCGTCACCAGCGCGGTGCGCTCGGCGACGTCCTGGCCGACCCGCCAGTGCTCCCGCATCGTCTGCTGGGCCCACCACGCCCACGCGAGCCCGGCGACCAGGAGCAGGACGCCCGCCCCGTGCGTGATGAACGCGTTGCCGGGGGTCCAGTCCCACGCGACACCGGCGAGGTGGGCGATGGGTCCGACGCCGACCAACAGCGTGCCCAGGCCGAGGATCATGGCGGCGCGCCGTTGCACGCCCGGCACCGCGCGGCCCAGGGCGACCCCTGACGCCCCCGTCAGTCGGCGGTGCACGACGATCCGGCCCGGGAGCAGGACCACGAAGGCGATCACGGCACCGATGGTGGCGACGGCGGGCACGGGTTCCTGAAGCGTCGCACGCGGCGGCCCGTCGCGCCGGTCGACGTCGTGCAGGCCGGCCTGTCGCAGGGAGGTTCGTGGCGGGCGACGGTCGCGCGCCGGCGGTCCGTCGCCCGCCGGGGTGGGGGCTACCGGGCGGTGAGCGCCGCGTGGGCCGCGTGGGCGACCGGCGCGTCGTGGAGCCCGATGGCGAGGACCGCGAACGCCACGAGGGCGACCGGGCCGGCCAGGAGCGCGGTGGCCGCGTTCTGTTCGAGGTGGTGGTGGCGGTGCTGCTGCGCGTGCTGCATGAGGACCTCCGATGAGGAACTGCTGTCTCGTCCGAGAATACATTTGGTTAGCGCAACGAACAAGTGTGGTTCGTCACCTTCCGCACGAGCGTTCGTGCCGGACCGCGCGACCGGGGTCCGTCGCCCCGGTCGCCGTTCCGGACTGCCCGGTCACGCCCCGCGAAGGCGAGGACCTACGCGCCCTCGCGCCAGCGGTCCTGGAGGCTCTCGACGACCGTCGGGTCGGCGAGGGTGGTGACGTCGCCGAGGTCGCGCTCCTCGGCGATGTCCCGGAGGAGGCGGCGCATGATCTTGCCCGAGCGGGTCTTCGGGAGGTCCTGGGTCCAGACGATCCGCTTGGGGCGGGCGAGCTTGCCGATGCGGTCGGCGATCTCGGCGTCGATCTCGGCCTTGACCTCGTCGGTGGACTCGGTGTCGCCCTGGAGGGTGACGTACGCGACGATCGCCTGGCCGGTGAGGTCGTCGGCCTTCGCGACGACGGCGGCCTCGGCGACGTGGGGGTGGGCGACGATCGCGGACTCGACCTCGGCGGTCGAGAGGCGGTGGCCGGAGACGTTGATGACGTCGTCGACGCGGCCGATCACCCAGATGTAGCCGTCGTCGTCGATGCGGGCGGAGTCGCCGACGAAGTACGGGATCTGCTCCCCGCCCGCGGCGCCCTTCTCCCAGCGGTCGAAGTACGTCGACCGGTACCGGTCGGGGTCCTGGTACAGCGTGCGCAGCATCGACGGCCACGGGCGCGGGATCGCGAGCAGGCCCTCTCCGGAGGCGACCTCGGTGCCCTTGTCGGCGTCGAGGACCTTGACCTCGTAGCCGGGCAGCGGGGTGCCGGCCGAGCCGGGCTTCGCGTCGTCGACGCCCGGGAGCGTCGTGATGACGATCGACCCGGTCTCGGTCTGCCACCAGGTGTCGACGACGGGGCAGCGCTCGCCGCCGACGACGTGCCAGTACCAGAGCCAGGCCTTCGGGTTGATCGGCTCGCCGACCGATCCGAGGAGCTTCAGCGACGACAGATCACGCCCGGAGACGTGACCTACGCCCCACTTCATCGCCGCACGGATCGCGGTGGGGGCGGTGTAGAACTTCGTGACCTTCCGCTGCTCGATGAGCTCCCACCAGATGCCCTTGTGCGGGTAGTCGGGGGCGCCCTCGTACATCACCGAGGTGATGCCGTTGGCGAGCGGGCCGTAGACGATGTAGCTGTGGCCGGTGATCCAGCCGACGTCGGCGGAGCACCAGTAGACGTCGGACTCGGGCTTCAGGTCGAAGACCTGCCGCAGCGACGTCGTCGCGCCGGTGAGGTAGCCGCCGGTGGTGTGCTGGATCCCCTTGGGCTTCGCGGTCGAGCCCGACGAGTAGAGGATGAACATCGGCGCCTCGGCGTCCAGCGGCACCGGGTCGACCGGGTCGGCGGCGTCGAGGACCTCGTGGAACCAGACGTCGCGTCCGTCCTGCATCGCGACGTCGTTGCCGGCGTTCTTGACGACGACGATCTTCTGCAGGCCGTCGAGGTCGGCGAAGTGCTTGTCGACCTCGGGCTTGACCGGTGCGGTCTTGCCCTTGCGCCGTCCGCCGTCGGCGGTGACCAGGACCTTCGCGCCGGAGACCTCCATGCGCTCGGCGACCGACGTGGCGGAGAAGCCGCCGAAGACGACGTTGTGGACCGCGCCGATGCGGGTGCAGGCGAGCATCGCGACGGCGACCTCCGGGATCATCGGCAGGTAGATCCCGACGACGTCGCCCTCCTGCACGCCCAGCTCGCGCAGCGCACCGGCGAACCTCGCGGTCTGCTCCAGCAGCTGCGCGTAGGTGACGTCGCGGGTCTCGCCCTCCTCGCCGTGCCAGTGGTACGCGACGCGGTCGCCGTTCCCGGCCTCGACGTGGCGGTCCAGGCAGTTGTCGGAGACGTTGACCCTCCCGCCCTCGAACCAGCGGTAGAACGGCGCATCGGTCTCGTTCAGCGCGGTCTCCCACGGCGTCGACCAGCGCAGCTTGCCCGCCTGCTCCTCCCAGTACGCGACCGGGTCCTCCGCGGCCTTCGCGCGGAGCTCCGGATCGGTGATCTCGGCGCCTTCGGCGAACGCGGCCGGCGGGGCGAAGCGCTCCTGGCCGAGCAGCTCGCCCACGCGGGCCTCCACGCCCTCCTCGGTCAGTTCGCGATGCGTCTCGGTGCTCATCTCGGTGCGTCCTCCGGCGAGATCCTGGGCCGCGACGGGCGCGGCACGACTTCGTGCGCCGCGGGACCGCGGCTTCGTCCGAACCTACATGGGTGCGCGCGGGCACAGACCGGGCCGGGCGGGCCGACGCCCCGCTCGCGGGAGGTTGGCGCGTTGCCGCTCGTCGGGGGCGACGTCACGCACGGGTGGCGCGGGGGTTCGTGAGGACCGGCGGTCGGCGGGCGGGCGGTCCGGAGGCGGGGCGGTCGCGCGCGGCCTGAGGGCGCCGCGCTGCCGGGCCGGGGTGGGGTGCCGAGCCGGACCGGGGTGTCACGTCGTGCAGGGCCGGCCGCGCCGTGGGCGCCGCCGTCCACCGATCGGTGGACCACCAACGCCCGCGCTGCGTCGGCGGTCGTGGGAAGTCACGAGGTGGTCACCGATGGGACCAAAGTCGGACACAGACACGATCATCAGTGAGAAACGGGTGATCGGGCGCGCGGTGCCTCGGGTAACGGCGTTATACAACCGGACGTCGCTTGTCAATTCGAAACGACGATCGTAGGATCCGGTGGCCAGCGGGTCCCCTCAGAGGGGGACCCACCGTCGTCCGAGCCCCCACCGGACAGTCCAGGAAGGTGTCCGGTGCGCGGTCGAGGTGTGAACGAGGTCCGAGTCCAGGCGGACGTGCCTGCTCCCGTACGCGGCGCTCGCGTGCGCCGACGTGCCCTCCTCGCCGCGACCCTCGCGGTGAGCGCCGCGTCGCTCGTCCCGCTCGCCGGCAGCGCGGCGGCCGAGGTCATCGGCCCGAACTGCTCCCCGCCCGGTGGGTACTACAGCGGCGGGGTCCATCCCGGCGCGTGCTGGCGTCCGTTCTCCGCGGACAGCCCGTTCAACGTGCGGCTGCTGCCGAACGATCCGCGGGTCGAGCCGGCGTCGGACCGGATCGTGAACCGCCTGAACGCGATGGGCCGGCCGGGGAGCCTCAGCTTCGGCACGGGGCAGAACGGCAAGGGCTTCGGCGAGAAGGCGATCTACTTCGCCCGGCCGACGGACCCGCAGGTCACCGTGCGTCTGCGCGAGGACGACCGCAACGGCGGCACCTGGGGCAGGAGCGAGCTCAACGGCATGACGATCCGCATCCCCGCGGGCGCCCGGCCGAGCCAGGGCACCGACGGGCATCTCGCCGTCGTGGACCAGGAGTCCGGGTGGGTCTACGAGCTGTGGCAGGCGGACGACGCCGGCGCGCGGAACGGGGCGATCTCCGCCTCCTGGGGTGGCCGGACCCGCATCGACGGCACGGGGGAGACGATCGGCACCGGCGTCGCGAGCGCCTCCGGTCTCAGCATCCTGGGCGGCATCATCCGCCCGGAGGAGCTCCTCGAGGGCGAGATCCCGCACGCGCTCTACCTGACGGTGGGCTGCACGAACGGCATCTCGGTCGCCCCGTCGCTGCGCCCGACGTCCGACCCCGCGAGCTCCTGTGCCCGTCAGGGCAAGTCGAACGTCGACGCCCCGGCCCTCGGCCAGCGGTTCCAGCTCGGCTACACCGACGCGCAGATCGATGCGCTCCCGGTGCCGAACCACGCGAAGGTCCTCCTCCGCGCGATGTCGCGGTACGGCATGATCGTCACCGACCTCAGCGGCGGCGACTCCTGGCACCTCGACGCCGAGGCGTCGCTGGACCGGAGCTCGCTCGGGCAGCCCGATCCGGGGGTCGAGTTCGGGCAGCTGTCCGGGCTCCCCACCTGGGATGGCGGCCGGCAGTACCTGTGGGAGATCGCCGACATCCCGGGGATCGACGGCAAGGCCGGGAGCTGGACCAAGGCGCTGCGGGTGATCAAGCCGTGCGTCAGCGACGGGTCGTGCCCGGCACCGGCACCGGCACCCCAGGCCGTGTTCGGCCCGGTGGTCCCCGACGCGGTGTCCCTCGTCGCGACGACGAAGGCGACGCCGACCTCCGTCACGGCGACCGCGACCGCCACCGCGACCGTCGCCGTCCGCCGCCCCGTCCCCGCCCGGGCGACCGCGACCGCGACCGTCAAGGCGTCCGCCGTCATCAAGCGCCCGAAGTCGAAGACGACCTCCTCGCTGAAGAAGGCGCGGACGGACGCCCGGGTCAAGGCGAAGAAGAAGGCCACGCGGCGCGCCAAGGTCAAGGCGCTGCACCGCGCCCGGGCCCGCGCCGCTGCGAAGGCCCGCGCCAAGCGGCTGAAGCAGCTGCGCGCGGCCGACGTCGCGAAGTAGCGCGCGGCGATACCGAACCGATCCCGCGGCGAGACCGATCCGCGTCGGCGGGACGAGAAGGTGGATCTATCGGACGGGGCGTTGGGGGACAACCCGGCCGAGAGAACGGCCGCGCTCTCGCTGTGAGCGCGGCCGTTCGCCGTTCCGGGGCCGGTCGCCCCGTACGGCGGCACGGGGCCTCGCCGGTGAACACCGGCGTACCTCGATCATTCGTCGATTCTGTGTGCGTGCAACGACCGCAGGGTGTATGGCGTATCAGTCCACCAACTCGGGACTGGGACGGTGATCGATCTGCGGACGACATCTGGCCAGTCGGGTGCCAGGGCGACGGCGACCAGCGAGCTGACCTTTATGGGTCACTCAGGCGACCCGGGCGCGGATAGGCTCGCCATGCCGCGCCGCGAACGGTGGCGTGTGTGTCCCCACCCCCTCAAACAGAAAGGGCGCGCATGAACATCAGGAACATGCGGGTCATCCTCGTCGCGGCCATCGTCGCGGCACTTCTCGGCGGCGGCGTCGCCACCGCGAAGACCTTGATCTCCGGCAAGGACATCAGGAACAGCACGATCACCGGCGCCAAGGTCAAGAACAGCTCCCTCACGGGCTCCGACATCAAGAGCAAGTCGGTGTCCATCAGCGATCTGACGAAGGCCACCCAGAACCTCATCCGCTCCGGCGGCACGAGCAGCACGACCGGCAAGCCGGGCGCGAACGGCGCCAACGGCGCGACGGGCGCCACCGGTCCCGCCGGCCCGGCCGGCCCGCAGGGTCCCAAGGGCGACACGGGCGCCTCGGGCGACCCGACGCCGTACGTCATCACGGGCGGCAACTGGACGGTCAAGGGCTTCGGCCGTTGGCGCGACTCGGACAACGACTCGACGATCGCGTTCGACACGGGCGCGCTGAAGCTCGGTTCGGCCACGGGTCATCGCGTGGGCGTCCAGTTCCCGATCCAGCAGGGCACTCGCGTCGCGGACCTCGAGACGCTGACCTACATCGGCAACACGGGCCTCGCGCTCGAGGTCGATCCGAGCGGCGACAAGGCCGGCGCTGTCGGTGCCCCGGACTACGCGACGTTCGTCTACGAGCCCGGCGACACCAGCACGACGGCCTCGCACAACGTGCTGACCGACGCCAAGTGGTTCTCGACGCGTGATCTCGGCACCGGTGGGACCACCATCCCGAAGAACACGGGTGGCAAGACGCTCAAGCAGCTCCTCGACGCGTCGGCCGAGGTCGCCGGCAACGGCGTGGACGACAAGGTCCGCATCCTCGGTGGCCGCCTCGGCACCGGCTCCTCGACGGGTGGCGCCGCCATCTCCGTGCAGGCCGCCGGCGTCCAGGTCGGCATCAAGGGCGCGCCCTCCGCGACCTACGCGTTCACGAAGTAGCACGCACTCCCCGGTCCTCGCGCTTCGGCGTGGGGACCACGCAGGTCCGGAGCGCCGCCCACGGGCGGCGCTCCGTCGTTCCGGGCCCCCCGGCGACGCCGCACCCGAGGACGGCGCCGACCCGCCTCGCACGCCTCCGCCCCGGCTGGCTGCCCGGAGCGCACCGCAACCGCATCGACACCCGGTCGAGACCGAATCGCTCCCCACGCCGATCACGATGGTGCCATCGGACGGGGCGTTGGGGGACAACCCGCTCGACAGAACGGCCGCGCTCCTGTGGGAGCGCGGCCGTTCGCGTTCTCCGGGCGTCCTCGGTCCCGGCCCGCCCACGGGGCGGCCCGGGTCCGGCGCGGCGGACGTCCTCGCGGTCGGTCCGCGGCCCGTCGTCCCCGCCTCTCCGGCCATTCCCGGCTCCGCGCACGCCCGGGCGTGCGACCATCACCTGACGTGACGTTCGGCCCCGACCCCCTACCCGACCGGTCGTCCACCGCGGCCCGCGCGCCGCGCCCGGTGCAGCGCCGGCCTCTGCGCGTCCTCCGACCTGTCACCTACGGCCGACACGAGACGTCGCCCGACGACGGTGACACTCGGGCCCCAGCCGCGTCACGCACGACGTCGGTCTCGGGGCGGATGGTCGCGTCACCGACGATGTCGGTCGCGCTGCGGACCGTCGCCGTCGCCACCGTTGCCCTCGTGACGCCGGCCGGGCTCGCCCTCACCGCGGGATCCGCGGCGGCTGCTCCGTCCGCTGCGGCGTGCCGCACGGCCCTGTCGGCGAGCCTCGCCACCCACGATCCGACGACCTTCGCCGACCGGGCGGTCGCCGCCGTGCGCGTCGGACCGGGCGCGGCGACCGGCGTGCGGGTCGCGGTGACCCGCGGTCGCCGGACGATCGCCAGTGGCACCGCGGCGCACCTCGCGCGCGGGAGGACCCCGGTGGCGCTGAAGCTCCGGGCGACCCCGTCGACGGGCGACGTCCGCATCCGGGTCACGGGCAGGGTCGCCGGGTGCGGCGGCCGCTCGGCCTCGACGACGTTCCGGTTGCGTGCGGCGTCGCTGCCGGTCCGCACGGCGCTGCGCGGCACCGCGATCTCCGGCGGGCGCACCGTCGTCAGCGTCCTCCTCCGCGCGGTCGGTGGCAGGTCCGCGCGCGACGTCCGGGTCCGGCTGCTGAACGCCCGGGGCGCGAAGGTCGCGAGCACCGCGGTGAAGGGGCGGATCACCGGGGTCTCGGAGGTCGCGCTGAAGGCGGCGGACACGCTGCCGCCGGGGCGCTACTCCGTGGTGGTCAGCGGGCGGACGGGCAGCTCGAAGGTGGCCGCCACGGCCACGCAGAGCATCACGGTCGCGGCGGCGCGCGCCGCAACGGATCCGGCGGCCCTGACCGCCGATCCTTCGCGCCAGCGGGTCGTCGTCGACTGGTCCGGCGGCTCGTCCTCGGGGCGGGACGTCGCGGGCTTCGTGGTCCCCGGCGTCGGGCACGGCGAGCTCGTGTGCAGCCCGAACACCCAGTGGATCCGCATGTTCCCGACGGCGCAGACCCGTGAGGTCTCGATGCTGACGTGGACGTACCGGTCGTGGGACGGCAACAGCCAGAACGCCGAGAAGGCGCTCCGCGAGGCCCTGTTCACCACCGGGACCGGGCGCGACTTCAACGAGGGCTTCAACAAGTTCCAGCCGGCCGAGAAGCAGTCGACGGGCGAGTTCACCGCGCTTCTGAGCGACCGCGGCCCGATCGGCGCGGCGTTCGCCCCGTCGCTGGTGCCGCCGGTCGGCGTCCACGTCACGTGGGAGTGGGACTTCCGCGACCCGTCGGCGGCCCGCTGCCACGTCCAGGCGGAGATCGTCGCCCAGACCACAGGCTCGACCGGCGTGGGCTCCACGCAGGTCCTGTGGCGTGGCGACGCCGGCGCGGCGGGCCACGACGCCGCCGAGTCCGACCTCCCCGGCGTCGGCCGTCTCGGCATCACCTGCCAGGCCACGCCGTCGGGCACCAGGGCGCTCCGCCTCGACATCCCGGGCGCCTCGACGGTCACCACCCGCGAGGGCTCGGTCGACACCGCCGTCCCGCAGGCCCCGGGCCCGGTCGTCGTCGCCCTGCCGAACAACGGCCAGCTCCAGATCGACACCGCCGCCGGCGCGCGGATCCTGGTCTCCTCCCGCTGGAAGGTCAACGACCCGGACCAGACGCAGAACTCGTGCGCCGTCGCGGCGCAGAGCGTCGCGCCGTAGGGGCGGGGAGGGCGGGGCACTCGCCCGGATCGGGCGGGGCGCCGCGGTGCACGCCGTCGGACACCGCGTCATCGGGCCCCGGGGTTGGTGGATGGCCGCGGTTCTCGCCGCCGGCGAAGGAGCGTTGCTGAGTCATCGCGCCGCGGGCGTTCTCTGAGGGTTCATCGACGGCGCTCCGGAGACCGTGGACGTCGTCAGTCCCAGTCGCAGCCGACGCGCCCCCGGCCTGAGGGTCCGGAAGGTGCGGAGCATCGACCCCGCCGACCGTGCGGTCCGCGACGGGATCCCGTGCACGTCACCGGCTCGGACGCTGCTCGACCTCGCGACGGTGCTCGACGCCCGACGCCTCGATCGGGCGCTGCGCCGGGCGGAGACGCACCGGCACTTCGACCGCTTCGCGCTCGAGGAGATCCTCGGGCGACGGCGGGCCGGGACGTCGGCCCTCCGCGCGGCGCTTGCGGCGTTCTCCCTGGAGCACGCCTCCGGTCGGCGCGCGAAGAGCGAGCTCGAGCTCCGCTTCCACGAGCTTCTCAGTCGTCACGGCTTCGTGATGCCGAGCTCCGACGTGATGGTTCCCACACCGTGGGGCGAGCACGAGGTCGACAACCACTGGCCCGAGATCAGGCTCGTGATCGAGACCGACGGGTGGGAGACGCACTGCGACCGCGAATCGTTCCGAAGGGATCACGAAAAGGCGGCGGATCTCAAAGGTGCGGGCTACGCGTTCCTGTGGCTGACGTGGGAGCAGGTGGTCGACGACGAGGCGCGACTCGTCGAACGCCTCGACCGTCTCATTCCCCGGCGCGCGGCGGATAACGCGCGGAACCTCGATCTCGGGTCGAGGGCGGGTTGACGCATTACGCCGACTGCGCGCGAGCGAGATGGCGGTGTCCAGGGTCGCTCCTGAACCCGCCGGCCGCGCGTTCCCGATCCGATACCGCAAAGGGACCAGAACGGGCACGGGACCCGCCCGGCCCCCGCGCCACGGCCCGCCCCGGCCGCGCGCCTCCGACCGTCCCTACCGCCCCCGCTGGGGCATCCGCTTCAGCTTCAGCTCGCCCTCGCGGACGTACTTGCGGACCTGGGAGGCGAGGTAGCCGCCGTCGTCGTCGGCGCCCTTCGGGTCCTTGTACTGGTCGGTGCGGGGGCACGCGCAGGTGTCGTTGGGGAAGGCGGAGCCGAAGAGGACGGCGGCGATGCCCGCGTCGCGGTAGGCGCGGAGGAGCGGGCGGCCCTTGCGGCCGAGGAGGGCCTGGACCTTGTCGTCACGGTAGTGGCCCGGGGTGTCGTCCTGGACCTTGCGGACGGCGTTGCCCGGCGGGACCTGCCAGAGGATGCCGCTGCGCTTGGTGAGGTCGAGGACGCCCTTGACGTACTGGAGCATCCGGGCCTCGTTGTCCGGCGTCCACCAGGCGTCCTTGGACTGCACGCCGTCGACCTTCACCTGGTAGCCGGCGTCGCGGTTGGCGAACTCGAACGTCATCAGGTCGAACGGCCGACCGAGGCTGCGCCAGAACTTCACGGAGGACGTGGCCATGCCCGCGACCTCCTCCTTCGTCGGGTCGGAGCCGACGATGTCCTTGTTGGTCCCGAAGACCGACACCGGGTACGCCAGCAGGACCCGCGGGGCCACCTGATTGCGGATCCGCGTGACGAGGCGCGCGAAGCCCGCGAGGGTGTTGGGCAGTCCGGCGGCCTGGGGGTCGGAGCCGGCGATCGCGGTCGGGGCGTTCGCGCCCGCCTGCTGCTGCTGGACGTAGCCCCAGAGGTCCGGCTCGACCTGCAGGACGGCCGGGCCGGAGTCGGCTCCCATGCCCTGGCCCATGCGGGTGAGCGCAAGCCGGAGGTCGGCGACGACGGGGCGCATGACCGCGGGCGACGCCAGCCCCTCGAGGACCTTCTGGTGCTCGTCGGCCAGCGCGTTGGTCGGCGGCGTCTCCTGCAGCACGTAGTAGGAGAGGAGCGGGACGGTGCCCGTGGCCTCGGAGTCCTGGACGTAGGCGGAGGCGTACGAGCCGTCGCCCGTGCGCCAGGCGTCCCACGAGCCCGAGGTCCCGGCGCCGCCCGACAGGTAGTGCCACCGCATGCCGAACGGGGCGCGACCGGCGAGGTTCTTCGCCCCGTTCTCCGGGTCGATCAGCCCGACCCGCAGCGTGGTCGGCCACTTCGCGGGGTTGGCGAGCGGCTTCGGCTTCGCGGGCTTCGCCGGGGCGGCCGCACGCGTCGATGCCGGTGTGCCCTGCGGCGTGGCGACGCCGGGCGTCGCGCTGACGGTCGTCGTCGCCGTCCGGGTCGTGGCGGGGGCGTCGCCGCCACCACCACATCCGGCGGCGAGACAGAAGGAGGCCGCCAGTGCGGCGGCCGAGAACACGGGCATCCGGGCGATCCTCACGTCGTGCGGCGTCGCCGGGCGGGCATCAGCCCACGGTACCCCGCGGGGCGGCCGGCCGCGCCGACCGACCGGCCGAACGTCCACGCACGGGACGGGACACGGGGCGGGAGGCACGATCGGACCCGACCGGCCCCGCGGCGCCCGGGGTCACGGCGTCTCGGCGCTGCCCGAGTTGATGCCCGGGATCTCTCCGGGCTGCAGGTTCGGGGTGGCGTTCGTCGGCGTGGTGCGCGTCGTCGTGGTCGTCGTGCCGGTCCCGTCGTCGGTCACCGCGACCTGCGGCAGGCCGAGCGTCCGCCGGGTGCGGATGAGGTCCGTGTTCGACAGGCCGGTGAGGGCCTCGCCACGCGCGAACGTGTCGTTCTGGGAGAACAGGCGCGTCAGGAGGACCCGCACCGACGCGGTGCGCAGGACCCGGGTGTCCCCGTACAGGTAGACGGGGAGGATCAGCGGGTAGGTCCGGTTCACGATCGTCTGCTGCGACGGGAACTTGCAGTCCGGCTTCGCGCTCGAGGTCTGCCGGCGCTCGTCGATCTCCAGCGGGCGCAGGACGTCCGAGTGGAGCTCGTAGAACGTGTACGGCACGACCCCGAGGCGGCCGCTGGAGAACACCTGGGACGTCCGGTCCGACCGGAACCGCGTGGTCTGGGCGTTGACCTCGGCGTTCTGCTTGCGGACGGTGTCCAGGCGCGCGCGGCGCTTGGCGGCGCGCACCCGTGCGGCGTTGTCGCGCTCGAGCTGCTTCGGGTTCTTGACGGCCTTCTTCGCGCGCTTGCGGGCCGCGTTCTCGGCCTCGATCTGCCGCACGACCTTGCGGGCGGCGATCGCCTCGGCGCGCCGGATCTCCTCGATGTCGGAGCGGCGCCGCTGCCGGGCGATCGACCGGTTGTACGCACGGGTCTCGCGCGCCAGCAGGTCGATGCGGTCCTGGTTGGTGACCCAGTCGCTGAGGTCGTTGTACTTCGCGTACTCGCGCAGGTCGCCGCGGTAGTCGCTGCGGGCGACGGCTCCCACGGGCCGGCCGAAGGCCTTGATCGCCACGACGTTCGTCGCCGGGTTCGTCGCCGGCGGAGCGGCGGCGGCGAAGCCCGTCGTCGCGAAGCCGATCTGGCGCCAGTTGTTGATCGTCGAGCCGCGGGCCAGCATCGACTTGACGGCGGCGAGCGTCAGGCAGTCGCCGCCGATGTCGCGGCCGTTCTCGGTCACCAGGACCGCGGTCGCGTACCCGAGCGTGACCTTGCCGGACACCGACAGGCCGTTCTGCTCGCACTGCGCGAGCTCGGTCTTCGTGATCTCGCGGTTGGACTGCAGGACGTCGACGCGGCCGGAGCAGAGGTTCGAGAAGCCGGCGTCGGTCGGCTCGACGATCGTGCGGAATGTGACCGGGTTGCGCTCCCGCTGCAGGGACCGGACGGCCGCGGCGGACGCGCTGCCCGTCGACGGCACGGAGAGCGCGACCTCGTCGGCGTTGCGGCGGGGGAGGTTCTGGCGACGCTCGCGGATCGTCTTGCTCTGCTGCGCCTGCTGCATCTCGCGGGCGGACGCGGCGACCTGGTCGCCGCGGATCATCTCGGGGTCCGACGACACGCCGCAGCCGGCGAGCGCGATCGCGGACGCGGTGACCAGGCCGAGCGGGAGGGTGCGGCGCATCATCGGGACTCCTGGGAGGCGCGGGCGCGGGGCGGGCTGGCGGGGTCGTTGTAGAGCCGGCCGAGCGACACGACCTCGAAGTCGCGGAGCTTCAGCTCGCTGAGCGAGTTGGCGGACAGGATGTTGCGCCAGTCGGCGTTGCTCTGCGCGTAGAGCGTGGGGGAGTCCGCGCGGTCGACGATGATCGCGCCGTACGTGTAGAGCGCCTGCAGGACGGCGGTGGCGCCCTTGGAGCGCTTGCGGCGCCCCTCCTGCACGATGTAGCGCTTCGACCGCTGGCGCTTGCCGTTGATCGTCACGATCTCCTTCGACCGGATGCGCCGCTGGTTCATCCGCCGGAACGCCGACGGCTTCAGCCGGATGCGGGCGCCCTGCGGCAGGGACCGCGTGCTCGCCAGGCCGTTGGTGGTGCCGGCCGGCAGCACGAACTTCTGCGACGCCGGGCCGGGGACCGCCATGGCGAGCGTGTGCGGGATGCGGCCGGCCTTCGCCTCGCGCGGCCGGATCAGGCCGGCGAGCATCGGCAGGCCGGACCCGCGGACGCTAGGGACGCGGTCGGGCTCGCGGGTCGCCGGGACGGCCACGCCGTCGCCGTCGAGCGTCCACTTGCGGAAGAACTCGAACGACAGCGTCGAGCCGACGCGACGCGCGCGCCAGAGGTCGTAGGCGGTGTTCGTCGACTGGTCGACGAGGACGAGCCAGCCGTCGTGCGCGGAGTCGGCCTGGAGGTCGTTGCCCAGGCGCATCTCGCGCGGGATCGAGTCGCCGACCCGACCGCACGGGTCCTGGCGGCAGACGAGCGTGACGGGCTCGCCGGCCCCGACGGGGTACACGCCCGGCGCCCAGCCCTTGAGGTTGATCGCGAGGTTCTTGTTCTCCGGCTTCGCCTGGAGCCGCGTCTGGTCCTCGCGGAAGACGGGCTGCTCGGCGGCCTCGTTGATCATGGAGTTCGACGTACGTGAGCGCTCGAGGCTCTGCACGGGCGTGTTCCACGGGCTCGACGCGGCGAACGGGTTCACGCCACCGAAGTCGACGGTCGTGTCGATCGTCGTGGCGGCCGGGACGGTCGTCCTGGTGGCGGGCCGGGGGCCGGTCGTCGTCGCGGTCTCGGCGACGGGGGTCTTCGGCTTGGACTCCCCGCAGCCCGCGAGCACGACGGAGGCGCCGACGACCGCGAGGGTGCCGGCGATGCGGTGGGTGTGGGTCACGGTGCGGTCTGCGGGTCGAGCTGGGCGTTGAGATCGGCCGTGGCCGTGGTGCTCGTCCGCGCGTCGGCCGACGGGGAGGTCGGGACGGCGGAGGTGTCGCGGGAGCGCTGCTGGCGCTCGCGCTCGATGGCGCGCTTGCGGGCGTCCTCGACCGCCTGCCTGGCGGATTCCTTCGGGTCGACGCCCGCGACCGAGAGCAGCACGTAGCGCCCGGAGCGGTAGACGACGCGGAGCCCGTCGACGCGGCCGTCGGCGGCGCGCGGGTAGCGCTCGTTGATGCTGCCGTCGTTCGCGCCGCGGGAGACCAGGATGTACTGGACCTTGCCCCACGGGTCGTCGAGGACCCGGAGGAAGTACTTGTCGCCCTTGTCCACGCGGTCGAGGAAGACCTGCGGACGGCCGGTCAGGAGGATCACGCCGCCGGAGGTGGAGTTGTCCGCCAGGACGGTGTTCTTGCGCTTGTCGGCGAGCGCCTTGACGAACGCCGCCATCCGCTGCTCGGGCCGGATCCCGACGTCGTAGCCGCCTCGGGAGGCCTTGCCCTCCTGGTCCTTCTGGTTCAGCACGCCGCGCAGGAACGCCTGCTCGAGGTTCTGGTACGGGTACTTGTCCATCGCGACGCCGGCCAGCGGTATCGCGACGACGAGGCCGACGAGCCCGAGGAACTGGCCGAAGCCGCCGAGGGTCCTGCCGATCCAGATCGCGGTCGCGATCCCGAGCAGCATCACCGGCAGCATCGAGCGCAGCGTCAGCAGCGACAGGTCGTTGTGGATCGCCGCGTTGACGACGACGACGAGGATGCCGCCGACGATCAGGATCAGCTGGCCGAGCCCGATCCGGTGCGGGTCCTTCTCGCGCCCGAGGAACGCGACGATGCCCAGGAGCGAGAGCGGGGCGACGCCGAGGACGAGCGCGCCGCTGTGCCCGAGCAGCGTGAGGAACGAGACGGGCTGCGAGCGGTCGTCGGTCGACACGCCGCCGAACGGCTGCGCGTCGAGCACCCAGCCGAACGGGTCGGACGCGATCAGCGCACAGGCGAGGATCCAGATGACGATCGCGGCGGCGACCGGCGCGAGCATCGTGATCAGCAGGCCCTCGCGCTCGTCGTCGTGGGCGTCGCGCGCCGACAGGATGATCGAGAAGACGACGGCGAGCGAGATCGCCCACCAGATGAACCCGAAGCGGGACATCGCCATCAACGCGAGGCAGAGGCCGACGCCGGCGACGAACCGTGGCTGGTCCTCGACCGACCACGTGAAGGCGAAGTAGACCATCGCCGACAGCGCGGCGACGTAGATCATGTCCGGCATGCCCGTCGTGGAGTAGAAGAGCCACAGCGGGTTGAGGACGATCAGGACGACCATGCCCAGGCGCATCCCGAAGCCGATGCCGCAGCGCGCCATCGTGCGGTGCAGCAGGGACAGCGCCAGCGCGGCCCAGAAGCCGGAGGCGATCGGCAGCGCGGCCAGCCCGGTGGCCAGCGGCTTGATGATCGCGAACGGCAGCAGGCCGACGGTCTGCAGGGGCGGGCCCGTGAAGCCGACCGCAGCGAGCTTCGCCGGGTCGTTGTGCCAGACGTAGAACGCCCGGCTCATGATGTTCAGGGCGTCCGCCGGGACGATGTGCTGCCCGACGACCACGCGGTAGCCGATCAGGCTGAAGACGAGCCAGGAGATCAGGAAGACGGCGAGCGTCTCGAACCGCTTGATGCGGACCGGCGCGGCGAGGTCGTCCGGGCGGCGCTGGCCCTTCGACGGATCGGCCTGCGGGACCTCGTTGCCGGCGGGGAGCAGCCGCGCGATCGGCCGCGATGGGACCGGGAGCTCTGGCGGGTTCGTCGTCGTCGGTGTGCTCATGCGGCCGTCTGCGTGCTCGAGGTGCCGCCGCCGGTGCTGCCGCTGACGGGGGGTCCGCTGGAGTGGCCGGAGTCGAGGCCGTGCTCCGTCTTCTCCCAGTAGAACGGGTTGACGATCAGCTGCCAGAAGCCCTTCCAGGCGGCGATCGACATGAAGCCCCAGTACAGCGGGGAGAACAGCGCGTGGCGGACCAGGCGGAAGTAGCCGCGGTGGATCGTGCCGGCGATGTTGGCGTAGATGAAGACGAAGTTGCCGATGACGAGCTGGGCGATCGCGAAGTAGAAGACGAACCCGGGGAACATCTGTCTGATCAGGTCGAGCTGGGTCAGGGTGAACAGCGTCGTCAGGCCCCAGAAGATGGGGTTGATGAGGAAGGTCAGCGTGCCGCCGATGACGAGCTGGAAGGACACGAAGCCCTTGAAGCCCATCTGGCGGAACAGGCGGACCGGGTTGCGCATGTGCACCAGGTACGTCTGCAGGTAGCCCTTGATCCAGCGCGAGCGCTGACGGATCCAGTTCGGGAGGTCGGAGTTGGCCTCCTCGAACGTCGTCGAGTCGATGACGGCCGTCGAGAGCCCCGCCTTGTGCAGGCGGATGCCGAGGTCGGCGTCCTCGGTGACGTTGTAGGGGTCCCAGGCGCCGAGCTTCAGGAGCTCTTCGGTCTTGAAGTGGTTCGACGTGCCGCCCAGCGGGATCGGGGCCTTGGCCTTGTCGAGGCCCGGCAGCATCAGGTCGAACCACATCGAGTACTCCGTGGTGAACCAGCGGGTCAGCAGGTTCTGCTCGGAGTTGAAGTAGTTCAGCTTGGCCTGGATACAGGCGACGGAGTCCGGCGACTTGCGGAAGGCGGCGATCGCGCGCTTGAGCTGGTCGGGCGCGGCGCGATCCTCGGCGTCGTAGATGACCGTGATCTCGCCGGTGGCCTGGAGGAGCCCGAAGTTGCAGGCCTTCGGCTTCGTCTGCGGCAGCGACGGCGGCACGATCACGAGGTGGAAGTGCGGCGGGAGCTCGAGCGCGCGGATGGCGTCGATGGTCTCCTCGTCCTCCTCCTCGCAGAGCAGGCGGACGTCGAGCTTGTGGCGCGGGTAGTCCAGCGAGTGGACGCCCTTGACGAGGGCGGGCACGACCGCGGCTTCGCGGAACAGCGGGACGAGGATCGTGTAGACGGGGAGGGTCGCGTTGTCGAGGGCGTTGACCTCCTCCTCGGTGACCTCGATGCCGGCGTGCTCGCCGAGCGATCCGAGGACGAGCCGCAGCTTGTAGATCGAGACCGACAGGTGGAAGATGCCGAGGATCGCGACGAAGACCGTCAGCATCAGGATCGGGCTGAAGATCCCGAAGACCAGGAGCACCAGCGCGATGGCCGCGAAGGTGCCGAGCTGGCCCTTCGTGAAGACGACGTCGCCGGAGTCCTGCGGGTTGGTCTCCTTGAGCAGGTGGACCGCGGTGCGCGAGTACGCGTCGTTGTAGATCCGCTGCTGCAGCAGGTCGATCTCGGACGAGCGCGCGAGGAGCTCGCGGTGCTCGAGCTGCGTGTGCGCCTCGAGCCGCGCGACGGACTCGGCGGTCAGGATGTCGGCCGACGCCATCCAGAGGACGCCCTCGTGGACGAGCAGCGGGACGATGCGGAGCTCGCGCTGGAGCGGCTCGGGGATCGCGGCCAAGGCCTCGGGCTCCGGCTCGATCGTGCCGAGGTCGACGGCCGGGATGCCGTGGAGCTCGGAGAGCGCGGTCAGGAGCTGGGTCTCGTCGATGATCCCCTGGTGCAGGAGGATCTCGCCGAGGCGGCCGCCGACGACCTCCTGGTCGTGCAGCGCGGTGTCGACCTGGGCGGCGGAGACCGCGCCGTGCGTGATCAGGACGTCGCCGAGGAGCGACTGGCGCATCGGCTGGGCGACGTCGATCTGCGCGTTGGGGTCGAACCGCTCGTCGATCTCCTGCTCGAGCGCGTCGCCCGGGGCGACCTCGAGCGCGACGGGGTGGCCGAGCAGCGCGACGAGGCGCTCCTCGAGGCCCGGATGCGCCGGGTTCGCGACCGCGACGGTGACGATGCCGTCCGCCAGGGCGATCGGCACCGCGAGGAGCTCACGGCACGCGGGCTCGGCGAGGAGCTCGGCGACCAGTGGGCTGACCTGCGTGTTGCGCAGGTCGACGAACGGGAGGCCGTGGTCGCGTGCGGCGCGGTGGGCCCACGCCTCGGCGAGCGACTCCGACGGGGCGTCGCCGCCGCCGGGGGGCATCTGGATGCTGCTCATGCGTTCGGGCTCCCGACCAGGGGCTGCTTGGTGGTGGTCACGGCCTCGGAGCCGGACGCCGACGCGGGCGCGTCGGGATCGGCCGGCGGCTCGGGGGAGGCGGGATCGCCGCCCTCGTCGCCGTCGTCCTTGTTGCGGGCGGCCTTCGCCCTGCGGGACAGGCGCTTGTGCTGCCAGGTCATCCAGAAGTACCCGACGGCGATGACGATCGCCGGGACGACGAGGAAGGCGGTGAAGAAGAGGGCGAAGACGAGCGAGACGACGAGCGCCGTGAAGACGGCCTTCATCGCGTCGGCTCCGGCTCGGCGAACGTGACCACGATGCGGCCCTCCACGAGGCGGCAGGACTCGACGGGCCGGCCGAGCTCGGTGCGGAGCATGCTGGCGAGGGGCAGCGGGCGCTCGATCTCGATCTTCACGAGCACGTCGCGGCCCTCGAACGCCATCACGGTGACGGCCTCGACGCTGTGGAGCGCGAGGATGCGGCCCTCCAGCTGGTCGAGGTCCGCGAGGTCGCGGACCGGGCCGACCATGACGTCGACGGCGCCGGCGCTCAGGAGCTGGACGTCGTTGAGCGACGCGACGAGGTCCGTGCGCGGGGCACCGGCGTCGGCCGGGGCGTCGTCGAAGGCGGGGGCGGGGGGCGCGATCGGCCCGCCGTAGGTGGCGGCCGGTCCGGGCTGCGACGGATCCCGCCGCCCCGCCGCGGCCTGCGCGGCGGCGGCCTGGGCCGACGCGGCCCGGGCGGCGGAGTCTGCGGTCTGCGCCGCCGCGGCGGCCGCGGCGACTGACGCCGCGGCCGCGGCGGAGGCGTCGGCTGTGGCGCGCTGCTCCGGGGTCGCGGCGGGTCGGCGACCTCGGCGTGCGGGACGTCGCCGTTGGCGGGCTCGGTCGGGAACCCGTCGTCGGCGGTGGCGTCCAGCGGTGCGGCGCCCGGCGCGGCGTCAACCGGGTCGGCGGGGACGACGCCGGCGAGGGCGTCGTGCGGGGCGTACGCGGCGCCGCCCTGCGGGGCCGCGCGGCCGACGCCGTCGGTCGCGGGGGCGCGGTGCTGCTCGGGGGAGTAGGTGGCGAGCTCGGAGATCACGGCGTGATCGGCCCGCCGGGGCGGCAGGTGCGACGCGTGGTCGGGCGAGAGCGGGACGGTGCCGGACGACAGCGTGGAGACGCCGGTGCCGTACCCGACGGTGGGCGCCTGGCCGGCGCCGCCGCTCCCGATCCCCGCGCGGGCGACCTCGAGGGCCAGGTCGTGCAGGGCGCTCTGGGTCGTCGCGAGCTCGGCGGTCAGGCGTTCGACGACCGTGAGCAGGCGGTCGACGGTCGTCTCCTGCGACGCAGCAAGGCCCATCACACGGTCCACGTTCGGTGCCGTGTGACGAACTCCTGGCTGGGTGCTGCCGACGTCGTAGCGCTCGTAGGTCATGGATCCCTGAGGGTTCATCGTTCGGTGCTCGCCGCACGCGGGGGCACCGGTGCGAGGCGAACAGTGTCCGGTGCAAGTATCAACGCCCTATCGAGCACCGGTCAGAAGTGTGACGGATCGCCTGCGGTTGTCCACTCGCGTGCGCGGGCGCCCGCGTATCAGGCGAGAACGCAGTCATCGGCGAAACGCCTGCGGAAACCGCGATTCGGATGCTTTCACGTTCTGTGACGGGCGTCGACCGACGTTGAAGAACTTCACCCGGGTGATCAACGGATGATGCATCCCGGGGTATGCCGGTCCGTCGACGGACGGGCACGCCACCCGTACGCCGGATGGCGGGGGTGGGGCGACGCTGGCGGAACGCGCGCCGCCGCCCGCGGATCGGCCAGCCGCGCCGGCCCCGCGTGCCCGATCCGGTCCCCGTCGGGGACCGCACCGGGAGCGCGCCCGATTCTCCGGCGTCATCCGCTGTCGTGACGGAGGGGGACGGAGAACGGGCGACCGGGTTCTGCTCACGCCACCTGTCCAGTCATCTTGGACGGCCCTGGACGTTCGGTCCATCGACGGTGGATGTGCTTCACGACGGGGTCCCCGTCGCCCGAGAGGTCCCCAACGACACAGGCCACGCCGCTCGCCCGACGGGCGGCCCGAGATCGGGACGAAGATCGATATGCAGGCAGTGATTCTGGTGGGTGGCAAGGGCACGCGGCTGCGGCCACTGACCTCCGAGCGGCCCAAGCCGATCGTCCCGGTCGTCGACCGGCCGTTCCTGGCCCACATGCTCGAGTGGGTCGCCCGCCACGGCATGACCGACGTCGTGCTCTGCTGCGGCTTCCGGTCCGACGCGGTCGTCGAGGCGATCGGCGACGGGTCCGCGTGGGGCGTGAACGTCACCTGGGTCTTCGAGCCGGAGCCCCGAGGCACCGCCGGCGCGGTGAAGATGGCCGAGGAGCACCTGCAGGAGCGCTTCATGCTCATCAACGGCGACGTCCTCACCGACATGGACCTGTCCGCCCAGATCGCCGCCCACGAGCGCACCGGCGCCGTCGCGACGCTGGCCCTCGTCCCGGTCGAGGACCCCTCCGCCTACGGGCTCGTCCGCCTGGAGGACGACGGTCGCGTCCGCGGGTTCCTGGAGAAGCCGAAGCTCGAGGACATCGACACCGACCTGATCTCCGCCGGCGCCTACGTCCTCGAGCGGTCGGTCATGGACATGATCCCGGCCGGCCGCGAGGTCTCGATCGAGCGCGAGGTCTGGCCCTTCCTCGTCGGCGAGGGCCTCCACGGTCACGTCCACCGCGGCGCGTACTGGATGGACATCGGCACGCCCGAGCGGTACGTGCAGGGCATCTCCGACGTCCTCTCCGGCGCGGTCCGCACCGCGACGCTCGACCGGATGGCCTCCGGCGGCGTCATGGCCGGCGCCGACGTCCACCCGACCGCGATCGTCGCCGCCGACGCGCTCGTCGAGGGCGGCGCCCGCGTCGGTCCTGGTGCCCGGATCGGCTCCGGCGCCGTCGTCTCCCGCGGCGGGCGGATCGAGGCCGGGGCGTCGCTCCACCGCGCTGTCCTGCTGCCCGGCGTCCGCGTCGGGGCGCGCGCCCACCTCGACTCCTGCGTCGTCGGCGCCGGCGCGACCGTCGGCGACGCGGCCCACGTCACCGACCACGTGATCATCGGCGACGGCGTCCGGGTCCCGGCGGGCATCCACCTGCCCGAGCTGACGATGGATGCCCCGGCGGGCATGCACGACGCCGGCGCGCGGCCGGCCCGTCGCGGGATCGCCGCGGACTGAGCTCCACCCGCGGTGTCGGGCCGCACCCGGCCGTCCGCCCCGGGACATCGCGCGCGGCCCGCCGCCCGTCGCGTCGCTCGTCGGTAGCGTCCGGCGGGTGACGAGGTTCCGCCCGGTGGCGTCGACGATCCGCGTGGGCCGGCACCGCTCACCGGTGCTGGTGGCGGTCGCGGTCGGGGCGGTCGCGCTCGGCGGATGCGGGGGCGGCGCCGACGACCCGGCGGCCACCGCGCCCCGCGGGACCGCGGCGACGACGCCGACCGCGGGCGGCACCGCCACGACGCGGCGCGGCGCCGCGCCGACCCCGTCGTTCACCGCCCTGGCCAATGCGGTCTGCCGGGTCGAGGTCGCCGAGGTGCCCCCGGTGCCCGACCCGGGGGCGACGGTCGCCGAGGGCCGGCGGTACGTCGCCGCGATCGGGCGCGCCGCGCGCGGCCTGTCGTCCGCCCTCAGGCAACTCGAGCGGCAGCGGCCCGAGTCGCAGAAGACGCTCGACCCGCTCGTCGACCGGGCCCGGACCGTCGAGCGCACCGCGCGAGCCGCCGCCACGAAGGACGGGGAGCGGGCGGCGGACGTCCAGGACGACGTCCGCATCGCGATCGCCCGGCTGAACGAGACCTCGTCGGCGGCGCGACTCCCCGGCTGCGCGCTCTGAGGGCCGGTCCGCCGGTCCCCGGGTCCGGCCCCGGGGGCTCGCCCGAACCCGCCGTCCGTCCGCGAGTTGCGGCGTCCCGCGGCCTGATACCGACCCGACCGGAAACCGACCGCCGATCGACGCCGGGCGGGCCGATCATCGCCCCATGGTCGTGATCGCGCTGCTCCTGGTCCTCTGGCTCGTCCTGAACGTCGGCGTGATCCTCACGGCGGCCCTCCGGAGCGACGACCCGCCCGCCGAGCGCCGGCCGATGGTCGGCGAGCTCCGCGTGGTCCGGGGCGACGACGCCCGGACCGTGCGCTTCTGACGACCCGCACGATCCGCCCGGAGCACGCCCGGGCGGACGATCTGCACGATCCCTTGCAACCCGACCGCATGGAGACGTCCGGATGTGGGAACGTGTGACGGATCATGAGTTGGCTCCCCCTCCTTCTCATCGTGTGGGTCGTCGTCGATGTCGCAATCGTCGCGTTCGTCTCACACCTGGCCCGGCGCAAGACGCCGCAGGTCGGACGTTCCGGACCTCGGCGTTCGGCACGACTGCCGCAGGTCAGCGCGCGTCCGACCAGCCGCGCCGTCCACTGAGCATCCGGTCCTTCGGGAGCGGGACGCCCCGCCGGTAGGATCCGGCGGGTCATCCGTTCCGCTCCCCTCGCTCTCCGGACCTCCGACCGACCCTCGGCACTGCCCGCCCGCCTGCTGTTCGTGGCGTGGCCGCTGCTCGCCGGCCTCGGGGCCGCGTTCGCGCTGCTCGCGTACGAGAAACGGGTCGGCCCGATCCCGGGCGAGCGGTGGGTCCTCGAGCACTGGGTCCCGTGGCCGCAGCGGCCGCACCCGATCACCGACGTCGTCGCGTTCTGCAACGTGCTGGGGACGCCGCTCTTCGCGGCGGCCCTCGTCGCGGCCACCGCGTGGCTCCTCGGCCGGAGCCTCGGGCGTCGCGCCGTCGCCCTCGTCGTCATCGCCTGCGCGGGCGTGGCGTTCAACGGCGTCCTGAAGACCGTGATCGGCCCGACCCCGCTGTGGGCCGAGGCCCGCGGGGGTGCCGGCGTCGCCGGCGACAACTTTCCGAGCGGCCATGTCGTCTACGCGACGGTGCTCGCCGGGGCGCTCGGCGTGCTCGCGTGGGAGCGCCGCCGGACGGACCTCGTCCTCTTCGCCGTGATCGCGATCGTCGTGATGGGCCCCGCGCGGGTGCTCGAGGGCGCGCACCTCACGAGCGACGTGATCGCCGGGTACCTCGTCGGCGCGGGCTGGCTCGTGGCGGCGGTGCGCCTGACCGGCCACGGGCGCCGGGTGGACGCCGGGGAACGCGGGTCGGCCGCCGTCGACGCGATCCCCCGCCGCCCGGCCGGCGCGACGCGCGACTGAGGGTCTGCGTCGTCCCCCGCGGCGGCGGGTAATGGATCGGAGAGCGACACGCTCGACCACCTGTCCGCTCGGTGCCCCGATCGTGCCCTGTACCCCGTCGACCCACCGCACCACGGGTGCCCCGCGTGCGAGGCTGGTCGTCACGTGACCACCGTCCTCCTGCTGATCGCCGTCTGGGTCGTCGCCGCTTCGTCGATCGTCGCGGTCGTGATGGTGCTGCGGGCGATCGCCGGTGCCCGTGCGGCCGCCCGGACCCACCTGCCGTTCCTGCAGGGCGGACCGGACCGCCGGCAGACGCCGGAGCGCACGCTCGCCGACCGCCCGCCGCACCGCATGGTGCACTGACGGCGCGACCGGCTCCGCGGTTCGGCGGCCACGGCCGCCGTCACATTGGCGTTTCGATTCGAACCCTCGTCCGAGGTCGGGCGGCGGGCGCGATCCGCGGTCGATCAAGGGGGCACGCGGCTCGGACCACACCGCCGCGGCCCGTGGTGACCGTCGACTCGGGGGTCGCCGGTCGCCACGGGGTCCAGACGCCCGGTGCCCGGCGACGCCACGGCACCGCCGATCGCCGGGATCCGGCGAAGGAGCCTCCGCGTGCCCACCACCGACCACTCCGACGGGGCGGCAGCCGCTGCCGTGCGCGACCCGGCGGACCGGACGACGCCGCCGGTGCGTGCCCGCGTCCGCCTGGCCGTCGCGGCGACGATCGTCGCCGTCGCGGCGGCGGTGCCGGCCGACGCGACCGCCGACACCCCCGCGGCGCCGGAGGGCGGCGCGCTGAGCGCGGCCCCGGCCCCGCCCGGCACCGCCCCGCTGGTCTGCGTCGTCGACGGCGGTGTCCGGGCGGTGCCCGCGATCGGTGCGCAGCTCGTGCTCTCCGACGTGCTCACGGCGGTGGCCGGCCTGCTGGACCCCGGGGACGACCACGGCACGCTCGTGGCGGAGTCGGTGCTCCAGACGTGGCCGTGGGCGCGGATCGCGTCGGTCCGGGTGCTGCAGGGCGGGTCGGCGGACGGGGCCCTCGTGCCGCGGGCCGTCGACCGGTGCGTGGGGCTCGGGGCGGCGGTGGTGAACCTGTCGGTGGTCAGCACGAGCGCGCAGCCGCAGGCGGTCGTCGACCAGACGCGCGCCGCCGTGCTGCGTGCGCGCGACGCCGGGGTCGACGTCGTGGTCGCCGCCGGGAACGCGGGCGGTCCGGTCCTCTTCCCCGGCAGCGCGGCGCCCGACGTGGCGATCGTCGTCGACGCGACCGACGGCGCGACGCGCTGCTCGTTCGCGTCCACGGGTCCCGACGTGGTGGTCGGGGCGACGGCGTGCCCGACGTGGCTGCCCACCTTCGACGGCCGCGGGTGGGCGCCGCAGGCGGGATCGTCCTTCGCGGCACCCCAGGTGGCGGCCGTGCTGGCCGCGATGCGGGCGTACGCCCCGGGACTCGACGCCGCCGCCCGCCGCGGGGTGCTGTCCGGCATGCCGGGCCGGCTGCTCGACCCGGCGGAGGTCCTGCGGCGGATCGGCCGGGCGGACCTCCTGCCGACGGTCGCGGCGGGGACGACCGCGGGCGCCGAGCCGGGAGCCGGCGGGTCGTCGGGC
>NZ_KI912613.1:2796003-2797252 GCF_000519325.1 Patulibacter minatonensis DSM 18081
CCCTCGACGGGGACTCGCAGGCCGTACGGGACGGTACAGGACGTGAACGGTGTTAGGGCGTATTAGGAGCCTGCTCCCCTGCGGTTTTCCACAGACGTCGGCGGACGATCCCGAGCGTCCGCTCCCGGCGCCGGTTCAGTCTTCGAGGAAGGTGTGGTCCTGGCCGTAGACGCGGCGGTAGTAGGCCTTGTAGTCGTCGGTGGCGACGAGCGGCTTCCACCAGTGCGGGTGGTCGCGGTACCAGTGCACGGTGGACTCCAGGCCGCCCTGATCGAAGTCCATCTTCGGCGACCAGCCCGCGAGCGCCTCGAGCTTGCTGCTGTCCAGGGCGTAGCGGAAGTCGTGGCCGAGGCGGTCCTCGACGTGCCGGATCTGGTCGGTCGACGCGCCGGTGAGGCCGATGATCCAGGTGACGACGTCGAGGTTGATCTTCTCCTTCGCGCCGCCGACGTTGTACGCCTGCCCGGAGACGCCGTGGGTGAGGGCGGCGTGGATGCCGGAGGCGAAGTCGTCGACGTGCAGCCACGTGCGGACCTGGTCGCCCTTGCCGTAGACCGGCAGCGGCCCGCCGTGCAGCGCGTTCAGCGTCATGACGGGGATCAGCTTCTCGGGGAACTGGCGGGGTCCGTAGCAGTTGGATCCCCGCGCGATGACGACGTCCTGCCCGTAGGTGTGGTGCGCGGCCAGGACGGTGAGGTCCGCGCCGGCCTTCGACGCGGAGTACGGCGAGGAGGGCTCGAGGGGGTGCTGTTCGGTGAAGGCGCCTTCGGTGATCGAGCCGTAGACCTCGTCGGTGGAGACCTGCAGGTAGCGGACCTCGCGGCGGCGGGCTTCCTCGACGAGGGTGTGGGTGCCCAGGGCGTTGGTGAGGACGAACGCCTGGGCGTCGAGGATCGAGCGGTCCACGTGGGTCTCGGCGGCGAAGTTGACGATCGCGTCGACGCCGGCGGTGGCCTGCTGGACGGCGTGGGGGTCCTCGATCCGGCCGACCATGAGCTCGACGTCGAGGCCTTCGACGTTCTCGCGACGCCCGGCGTAGGTCAGCGCGTCCAGCACGCGGACCTCGTCGCCCGCGGCGACCCTTTGGTGCACGAACGCCGAGCCGATGAACCCGGCACCACCACAGACGAGAAGCTTCATCAGAGGATCTCGATCTCGGAGTTGTCGCCGACCATGAAGCGGTACGCCCGCGGGGTCCGCTCACCACGCCGCACGATCACATCACGCCCCAGCAGCGACGACTCGATCC
>NZ_KI912613.1:2797352-2849947 GCF_000519325.1 Patulibacter minatonensis DSM 18081
GGGCACGGCGACGCCTGCCACGACGCGTCCGGGAGCGCCGCGGGCCCGGGTGACCGTCCGTTGGCGCGCGCGGCGCCTGACGCTCGGGGTGTCGGGGGTCCGCGGGTCGGTGCGGTTCGTCGTCCGGCGGGCCGGGAGGCGGGGGAGCGTCTCCGCGCACCGGAGGCGGTGGACCGTCCCGCGGTCGGTGACGCGGGCGCGGGCGGTGCTGCTCGTCCGGGCGGAGGATCGCCGGGGCACGCGCCTGGCGGGGAGGACGGTCCGGGTCCCGCGCTGACCGCGCCGGGCACGCGTCACGTGCACCGTCCGCGGGACGCCGCGGGCGCTCAGCCGAACAGCGCCGCGATCGGGTCGACCGGTTCCTCGCCGTCGCGGACGGTGAAGGAGGCGAAGATCGCGACCACGGCGTTCCCGACCCAGTCGGACGGCGTCTGCGGATCGAACCGGAGACGAGCGATGTGGCCGTCGAGCAGCGCGTCGATCGCGTTGGCCAGGTCGTCGATGGTGCGGTCCGGACGCAGGCGCCGACCCAGCACCCGGACGAACTCCTCGTGCACCGGGACGTAGTTCGCGATCTGCTCGCGGCGGGCGGCGCGGAGGAGGCGCGCGGCGTCGCCGTCGCCGTCGCAGACCGCGAGCGCCACGTAGTACATGCGCTCGCGCGGTGCGACGTCCTCGTCGGTCGCGCCGGGGGTGAACGCGTCCAGGTTGCTCCGCACGGCCTCGAGGACGACGTCCATCGACCGCTGCTCGGGGAGGTCCCGCGACGCCTGGGTGTAGGTCTCCGCGGCTCGGCGATTGGCGGCGACCGCGTCCGTCAGCGCCGCCTCGAGCATGGCGAGCGCCAGGTCGCGGCGCTTGAACGAGAGCCGGCCGCGCCCGTGGTCCTGGCTCGGCGTGTGCCCGAACTGGTACCGGACGGTCGACGCCGCCCAGGGCGCCTCGGCGGCCAGGAGCTCCGGCGTGGTCGCCTTGAACAGGTCGTCGAACGTCGCGTCTCCGAGGCGTCGCAGCGCGACCTCGACGATCTGGTCGCGGACCGCGGGCGCGTCGCGTGTCGTCCTCATCGCCGGTCAGCGGACCGTGGTGAGGAGCGCGTCGGGCGCCACGTCGATGGGGTGCAGCGGCACGAACCCGCCGCGGAGGGCACCGACCGCCAGCTGCGTGCGCGTCTCGACCCGGAACTTCCGCATCAGCGACTGGACGTGCGACTGCACGGTGCGCGGCGAGTTGTTGAGTCGCCGGGCGATCTGGGGGTTCGTGAACCCCTCGACGACGAGCGAGAGCACGGTCAGCTCCCGCGTGGTGACCTGCGGGGTGGCGTCTGGGCGCCGATCTCCGGCGATGGTCGCCGCGGGGCCCGTCGAGGCATGGAGCACGAGTTCGATCCTGGTGGGTCGAGGGACGATTCCGGCCCTCGACGGGGACTCGCAGGCCGTACGGGACGGTACAGGACGTGAACGGTGTTAGGGCGTATTAGGAGCCTGCTCCCCTGCGGTTTTCCACAGACGTCGGCGGACGATCCCGAGCGTCCGCTCCCGGCGCCGGTTCAGTCTTCGAGGAAGGTGTGGTCCTGGCCGTAGACGCGGCGGTAGTAGGCCTTGTAGTCGTCGGTGGCGACGAGCGGCTTCCACCAGTGCGGGTGGTCGCGGTACCAGTGCACGGTGGACTCCAGGCCGCCCTGATCGAAGTCCATCTTCGGCGACCAACCCGCGAGCGCCTCGAGCTTGCTGCTGTCCAGGGCGTAGCGGAAGTCGTGGCCGAGGCGGTCCTCGACGTGCCGGATCTGGTCGGTCGACGCGCCGGTCAGGCCGATGATCCAGGTGACGACGTCGAGGTTGATCTTCTCCTTCGCGCCACCGACGTTGTACGCCTGCCCGGAGACGCCGTGGGTGAGGGCGGCGTGGATGCCGGAGGCGAAGTCGTCGACGTGCAGCCACGTGCGGACCTGGTCGCCCTTGCCGTAGACCGGCAGCGGCCCGCCGTGCAAGGCGTTCAGCGTCATGACGGGGATCAGCTTCTCGGGGAACTGGCGGGGCCCGTAGCAGTTGGATCCCCGCGCGATGACGACGTCCTGCCCGTAGGTGTGGTGCGCGGCCAGGACGGTGAGGTCCGCGCCGGCCTTCGACGCGGAGTACGGCGAGGAGGGCTCGGAGGGGGTGCTGTTCGGTGAAGGCGCCTTCGGTGATCGAGCCGTAGACCTCGTCGGTGGAGACCTGCAGGTAGCGGACCTCTCGGCGGCGGGCTTCCTCGACGAGGGTGTGGGTGCCCAGGGCGTTGGTGAGGACGAATGCCTGGGCGTCGAGGATCGAGCGGTCCACGTGGGTCTCGGCGGCGAAGTTGACGATCGCGTCGACGCCGGCGGTGGCCTGCTGGACGGCGTGGGGGTCCTCGATCCGGCCGACCATGAGCTCGACGTCGAGGCCTTCGACGTTCTCGCGACGGCCGGCGTAGGTCAGCGCGTCCAGCACGCGGACCTCGTCGCCCGCGGCGACCCTTTGGTGCACGAACGCCGAGCCGATGAACCCGGCACCACCACAGACGAGAAGCTTCATCAGAGGATCTCGATCTCGGAGTTGTCGCCGACCATGAAGCGGTACGCCCGCGGGGTCCGCTCACCACGCCGCACGATCACATCACGCCCCAGCAGCGACGACTCGATCCGGCCCTCCAGCCCGATCAGCTTCGCCCGCTCCAACAAGATCGAGTGCTCCACCTCCGACCGCTCCACCACCGCATCCCTGGCGATCGCGGAATACGGGCCGACGTACGAATCCTCGATCACCGCGTCATGACCGATCACGACCGGACCACGCACCACCGACCGCACGATCCTCGCACCGGGCTCGATGATCACCCTGCCCTCGACCTGGGAGTGCTCATCGATCTCCCCGTCCACGCGGCGTTCGATCGTCTCGAGGATCAGCCGGTTGGCCTCCAGCATGTCCGCGAGCTTGCCGGTGTCCTTCCACCACCCGTGCACCACGTGCGGCTCGACCCGATCACCCTGATCGACCTGCCACTGGATCGCATCCGTGATCTCGAGCTCCCCACGCGGCGACGGCTCGATCGCCTTCGCCGCCTCCAGGATCCGCTTCGTGAACAGGTACACCCCGACGAGCGCCAGATCGCTCTTGGGCTCCTTCGGCTTCTCGACCAGCCGCGCGACGCGACCGTCCTGCAGCTCCGCGACACCGTAGGACGTCGGGTCGTCGACGGGCTGCAACAGGATCATCGCGTCCGGCGCATTCTGCTCGAACTGCTGCACCAGCTCCGAGATGCCGCCCTGCAACAGGTTGTCCCCGAGATACATCACGAACGACGACTCGCCCAGGAACGGCTCCGCCGTCAGCACCGCATGCGCGAGGCCATCGGGGGAGGTCTGGTCGATGTAGGTGATCTGCGCCCCGAACTGCGACCCGTCGCCGGCGACCTCACGGATCTCGCCCCCGGTCTCGGGGTTGAGGATGATCCCGATCTCCGTGATCCCGGCCTGCACCATCGACCGGATCCCGTAGAACAGCACCGGCTGGTTGGCCACCGGCACCAGCTGCTTCGCCGACGTGTGCGTGATCGGCCGCAACCGCGTCCCACGACCGCCCGACAGGATCAGACCCTTCAGATGCGCCATTGCGGCCGGAGGCTATAGGTGTAAGCCGGAAGGGGCGACTCGCACACCGCCCGCCGCGTGTCGGCGGAGCGAGGCCGTGGGCGTGCGCTCACGCCGGCCTGGGTCGCACGAGCGGCGGCCCGTCGCCGCCGGACGGCGGGTCGGTCCTGCTGACGGTGAAGGCGGCGACGATCGCCGAGACGGCGTCGGCGGCTGCCGCTCGGCCGTCCGGTGCGAACCGGGCGTGCGAGCGGCGGCCGTCGTCGACCGCGTCGATGGCCGCGCCGAGCTGCTCGAGCGTCCGCCCCGGCCGGAGCTTGGTGCCGCGGGCGGCCAGGATCGGCGCGTACTCCTCCACGAACCGCGAGATCCGACGGTCCCGGGCCTCCCGCAGCAGCCGGGCCACGTCCGGGTCGCGGTCGCAGACCGCGAGTGCCACCTGGAGCAGGAGGGCCGCCGGGCGTTCCGGAGCGCGCGACGACGGGCCCGGTACAGCGCCGGGCTCGTGCGTGCCCGGCAGCGCCTCCGGCGACGAGGGACCCTCCGCCCCGGGAGGGAATGCGGGGGAGGCGGGCTCGGCCAGCGCCGCCTCGAGCATCGAGAGCGCGAGCTCGCGGCGGCGAAACGCAAGGCGTCGCCTGCTCTCGTCCGTCGTCCGGCGGTCGCCGAACTGGTACCGCACCGTCGAGGGGGCCCACGGCGCGTCCGACGCGAGGAGCTCCGGTGTGAGGGTCTTCAGGAGGTCCTCGAACGCGAGGCCACCCAGCTGCGTGAGGGCGACGTCGACGATCTGCTCCCGGGTGGCCCCCGAGCGTCCCGGCCCCGGCCGGTGATCGCTCAGGCGTGCCACGGGCAGCCCGCCACGATCGTGAGGCCGGTCCGCTGCACCGAGGGCTCCTCAGCGCTCGTGGGGAGCCTGGTCGGCGGGCTCCGTGAACGAGAGGAAGACCGCGAGGAACGCCTCTCCGATCCAGTCCGCGGACGCTTGGGGATCGAAGCGCAGTCGCATGAGGTGCCCGTCGAGCAGCGCGGACACGGCGGCGCAGAGGTCGTCCATCGACCGCCCTGGACGGATCCGTCGCCCGGTGGAGACCATGAACGCCTCGTACACCGGGGCGTACCCCGCCAGCTGCGCAGCGCGCGAGCGGCGGAGCATCCGCGCGGTCTCGGAGTCGACGTCGCAGACGGCGAGCGCCAGGTGGTACATCCGCTCCCGCGGGGCGATGTCGTCGTCCGTCGCGCCCGGGGTGAACGCCGCGAGGTTGTCGGCGATCGCCGATGCGATGCTGTCGAACGGCCCGTCGACCGTCGGCTGATGGACGGCTGCGGCGTACGAGGCCGCCACCGCCTCGCTCGACTCGATCGCGTCGTCGACGGCCGACTCCAGCATCGCCAGCGCGAGGTCGCGGCGGCGGAACGACAGACGCCCCCGGTCCTCGCTCCGGCCACCGTGACGCCCGAACTGGTACCGCACCGTCGAGGCGGCCCACGGCGCGTCCGCGGCCAGGGACTCCGGGGTCAGCGCCTTGAACAGGTCGTCGAGCGATGCGTCCCCGATGCGCTGCAGCGCGACGTCGACGATCTGATCGCGAACCGGGCGGACCGGCTTCGGGCTCATGGTGCGCATCAGCCCTCCGTCGAGCGGCGAGCGACGCATCGCGGGGGTCCCGAGCCGATCGGCTCGAAGCGTTCGGGGTGGCTTGAGGGAGAGCCGATCGAGGAGTCCATGTCTGTCCGATCCTGGTCGGGCGTGCAACTGATGATCACGACGGGGACTCGTTGATCGTCGGCGACGGTACTCGAAGGTAACGGCGTTCGCAATGAGCATTCTGCACACAGCGGCGCATTCCCTGTCCCAGACAGGGTGTAATCGGCTTACGAAGTTCACTAGATGCGGCTTATAGCGTTCACCGCGTGGCAGGTCGCGCGCGGCGGGCGCCCGGGAACGATCAGTGTCAGCCCCTACTCGCGCCGCGTCGACGATCAGTGGTGGCGCGCATGGCCGACGTCCGCGGAGCCGGCGTGGGTCGGCGAGTGCGATCGGATCGGCGACGCGCCCGGCGGGGTCGGCAGCGACGAGCGGCGCTCGCGGGCGCCGCTCGAGGTCACGGGAGCGGGGCGGCCACCCGGGCCGGTCCGGCTCAGAGGATGCCCGCAGCGGAGACCGTGACCTTGAACTGGCCGTAGTTGTCCTTCGCCGCCGGATCGTAGAACCGCACCGCAATGCGGTTCTTCGTCGGGATGACCAGGTACGTGTAGGAGTGGGTCGCCGAGTACGGCGCGCCCAGGTAGCCGAAGCCGTTGCCGGTGTCGATCTCGAAGTTCTTGTCCGTCGTCTCCGGCAGCGACGGGCACGTCCCGTCGGCCTTGACGACCGACGCGAACCTGGCGATCGCGTCCGCGCCGACCGGCCCGTTCGCGACGCCCAGCGTCGGGAACGGCGTGGTCGCCGACGGCGTTCCGCAGGTCTTGAACCGCGGGTTCGCCCAGTTCGCGGGTGCGTAGAGACTGACGGCGCCCTCGACCTTGATCGTGTACGGGACGAGTGGGATGACGTCGACGCCGACCGGGCCGACGTACGTGCTGCCGTCGGTCTGCGGGCTGCGGGAGTCGAGGAAGAACGTCGTGGCGGCGCTTGCCTGGCCCGCCACGGCGAGCGTCGCTCCGGCGGTCACCGCCGCTCCGACGATCGTTGAGCGGAGCTTCGTGGTCATGGGGTTTCCGGTATTCCTGTGGTGGTTCGCCGAGGCGTGGTCCGCGGCCGATCCAGACTGATTTTAGTGAGCAGCGCCTGTGACTTCTGGTCGTCATGTGCTACCGAAAAATGGCACGGAGGAGTGTCCGCGATGCGGACGGCGCTCCGAGGGGAGTGAGGCTCCGGTCGGTGTCGGGTGATGGGTCAGGAGACGGCGTGTGGCTGAGGTGGCGCCATCCGCTCGGTAGGTGGTCCCGGTTCGCGAAGCGTGGCCGAAAGATGTTCGGCGACACACCGATATCCTTCGCGCGACAGGTGCACGCCGTCGGTGGTGGTCCCGGGTCGAGGTGTGCCCCGCGCGGAGGACAACGGGGCATGGGTGTCGACGAACGCGTGTCCTCGGGCGCGGGCGGCCTCGCGGAGGAGGGCGTTGACTCGTGCGACGGCGCCGGGATCGGCGCGCCGGCTCGTGATCGGCGGCAGGGCCATCACGACCAACCGGACGTGCGGGGCCGTCCTGGCGCACGCATCGAGGAGCGCGGAGTGCGCCCGGTGCACGTCGGCGTCCGTGGACCCACGGAGCAGGTCGTTCGTCCCGGTCTGCAGGACGACGACCGCGGGGTGTCGCTCCAGGAGCTCGTCGACGCGGGAGGCGAGGCCCGAGGTGCGCTCGCCGGGCCATCCCCGGACGAGGACGTCAGGCGCCACGTCGTGCAGGAGGTCTCGCGGAAAGCGGGAGGCGAGGCTGTCGCCGGCGAGGATCGTCCCGCCGGGCGCCGAGCGCTGCGTCCGCCAGGCGAGGACCGGCGCGGGGCGCTCGCCGCGACCGACGGCCGTCCGCGCCCGACGCCGCGTCGCGGCGACGACCCGGAGGGCGCGGCGCGTGACGTCGGCGGGGCGCAAACGGATCCTCGTCGGCCGGGGTGCGAACGCGGGGCCCCGAGACGCCGGCGTGGCGTCCCAGGGTGTCCCGAGCTCGCGCCGGGCTACTTCGCCAGCGGGGTGACCCGGATGCGGAACTGACCGTAGTTGTCCTTGGCGGACGGGTCGTAGAAGCGTGCCTTCAGCGGGAATCCGGCGCCGATCACGCGGTACGTGTACAGCGAGCTGCCGGCGGCCTTCGTGCCGGTCAGGTGCGCGTAGCTGGCGCCGCCGTTCGAGCTGACCTCGAGGTTGCCGGCGGGCTTCGGGACCGCGACGGGGGTGCCCGTCGTGATGTAGGAGAAGACGGCGCCGGCGTCCTGGCCGGTCGGGCCCGTGTTGTCGATGCCCGGGCTCGGGAACGAGGGCTTGACGCCCTTCGTGCCGACGACCGTGAAGCGGGGGTTGGCCCAGTTCGCCTTCGAGTAGACGCTGACGATGCCGGCGATGGTGACGGAGTACGGCTTGCCCGCCGTCATCGTCTGCGCATCGGTGACCGGGCCGACGAAGCTCGACGTCTGCGTCGCCGCGTGCGAGTCGAGGAACGTGGTCGTCGTCGCGGCGTTCGCCACGGCGGGTGATGCGGCGATGCCGACGGCGACGATCGCCCCGGTGAGGGTCGTTTTACGCATGTGAACTCCGGTGAGGTTGCGCTCGAGCGGCGCGGGTCAGATGAGGCTTGTCGCTGCCGGCGAACGCTGTCAGCCGGGTCGAACTCGAAGGGACGGTGACGGGTCCGGCGAACGTTGTCAACCATCTGCTGACGTGGTTTCTCACAACCTCAAGCGCGTCCAGTCCGGGCCGATCAAACGTTGCTCGCGCGGCCGGATCGCCCTCTGCAGCGGGGCCGACGGCGGGCGTCGGCCCTCGCCTTCCACCCTCCGGGATGCCGCCGCGAAGGATGCCGGGCGCCGAATCTTCGACGAGCGTCGGCTCGGGGCGGGGCCGTCTTGTACCGCCGGATGAGCGGCCGTCCGTCACCTCCGGCTAACGTAGTTCACGGCCCCGGTACATCCTCGCTCACATCTTGGAGGACCATTGACCCGTCTTCGTCGCCCATCGGATCGCAGCGCCGCGCCCTCGCGTTGTGGGATCGCGCAGCACTTGCCCTTGAGCGCAGATGCTAACGCTGTAACCTCCGCCTCCGTCTTGCCGAACACCGCTGTCCAGAACCCTCCCGCATGAGCGCCGTCCAATCACCTCTGCCGGGTCCGCCCGTCCGCAGCCTCCAGCTGGTCGGCGGTGGTGGGCTTGCCGAAGAGCGCGTCGCTCCCGAGCGGTTCCGCCGCCGGCTCATCCGCGGACGGGTCCGGAAGATCGCGCTGGTCAGCGCCGACCTCACCGCCCTCGGCGTGGCGTTCGTCGCCGTCGAGGTCCTGGGGCTCGGCGTCCGGACGTCCGGGACCCTCTCGCTGGTGGCCCTGGCCCCGATCTGGCTGTTGGTCTTCCAGATGTACGGGCTCTACCCGCGGCACCCCCGGTTCGTCACGACGTCGACGCTCAACGAGCTCCCGCAGAGCTTCCACGCGACGCTCGTGGCCGGGATGCTCTCCGCCGCGTGGCTCGGCCTGACGGGTGGCGACCACCTCCGCTGGACCGTGGGTGCGCTGCTTGTTGGCGGCATCGTGGTCCTCCCGATCGCCAGGTCCGCGGTCCGTCATCTGTTGACGTCGGTCCTCGGGCCCGAGCGCATCCTGCTCGTCGGCGGCGGCACGATCACGAAGACGGTCGAGCGCAGCCTCGGCCTCCGCCGGGACGTCGACGTCGCCGGGTTTGAGCCGCTGCCGGCCCGCTGGGCCCGCGATCCGCGGACCGACGAGTCGATGGCGCACGTGCCCCGTGACCTCTCCTCCGTCGTCCGCGAGGGGCGGATCGACCGGATCCTGCTCTCGACACGTGATCTGCGCGACTCGTCGCTGGCCGAGTTCCACGACTGGGCGCGCACCAACGTCGTCAGCCTGACCGTCCTGCCGGAGCACTTCGACGTGGTCGGCGTCGGCGCGACGGTCGATCAGGTGCAGGGCGTGCCGGTCGTGTCCCTGCAGCCGCCGACGCTGTCGCGGACGTCGCGCTGGCTCAAGCGTTGCCTGGACGTCGTCGGCGCCGGCCTGGGCTTGCTGGCGCTCCTGCCGCTCGCGTTGATCATCGTGACAGCGATCAAGCTCGACTCCCGCGGGCCCGTGTTCTTCCGCCAGCAGCGGATCGGCCGTGGGGGCCGGAACTTCGGCGTGTTCAAGTTCCGCACGATGGTCCCGGACGCCGACGCGATGGTCGAGGGGCTGATGAAGCACTCGTCCGACCCGCACTGGCTCCAGCTCGAGTCGGACCCGCGGATCACCCGCGTGGGGCGTCTCCTCCGGGCCACGAGCCTCGACGAGCTGCCGCAGCTGCTGAACGTGCTTGTCGGACACATGAGCCTCGTCGGTCCGCGGCCGCTGTCGCTCCGCGACGACGCGTTGATCGACGGCTGGGGTCGCGGCCGGCTGAACCTGACCCCCGGCCTCACGGGTCTCTGGCAGGTGCTCGGCCGCAAGTCCGTCCCGTTCGAGGACATGGTCAAGCTCGACTACCTGTACGTGAACAACTGGAGCCTGTGGGGCGACGTGAAGCTCCTGCTCCAGACGCTGCCGGCCGTGGTCTCCGGCCGCGGCGCCCGGTAGGCGCTCCGCGAGGGCACCTCCGCCCCGACGGCACCTCCGCTCCCGGCCGCGGTCTCTCACGAGGCCGCGGCGCGCCTACGCCGGCCGCTGGGGCACGTGGCGCCCGAGGACGACGAGCAGCCCGATCCGCTCGGCGGCGGCGCGGACGGCGAACCGGGGCTTCCCGGTCGTCGCGAGCGCACGGAAGGCGATCCAGCGGACGCCGTGCCGGAACGCCAGCGCCGACAGGAAGCCGAGGCGCCCCGCCGGTCGGAAGTGCTTCTCGGCGTACATGCGCTTCGAGTGCGCGAGGTGCGCGGTGAGCGCCGGCTGGACGCCGTTCCCGTGGTGGTGGGTGATCTCGACCTGCGGGAAGTGCCGGATGGACCATCCGGCCTGGTGGATGCGGAGGCACCAGTCGGTCTCCTCGGCGTAGAGGAAGAACCGCTCGTCCATCGGCCCGGCGTCGGCTACGGCCTCTCGGCGGACGATCAGGAACGATCCCGTGATCCAGTCGACGTCGTGCTCCTCGCGGTAGTTGTCCTCGTCGACGTCGGCCTCCTGGAGCTGGCGCAAGATCGGCCACCGCCGGGCGGCGAGGGCCTCGCCCCACTGTCGTGCGGGGCTCGGGAACCGCCACGCCGACGGGAAGACCTCGCCGGACGATGAGCGCTGGATCACGCCGCCCGCGCCGACCGCCGGGTGCTCGTCCATGAGGAGGACGACGTCGGCGAGCGTTCCCACGTCGATCTCGACGTCGGGGTTCAGGAGGAGGACGTACCGCCCGCGGGCGCCCTCGAGCCCGGCGTTGTTGCCGGCGGCGAATCCGCGGTTCGGGCGCCGGCGGACCTCGACGGCAGGGAACTCGGCCTCGATCGCCTCGGGGGTCCCGTCGGTGGACGCGTTGTCCACGACGACCCAGTCGATCTCGGCGTCCCCGCCCGCGGCGAGGGCCGACCGCAGCGTCTGCAGCGCCATGTCGCGCCCGTTGTAGGTGACCAGCACGACGGTGAGGTCCACCACGCCGGCGGGTCCCTCGGTCGTCACGGGCGGGTCCGGAGCTGGGCGCCGGGGACGACGCTCCCCGCACGGATCCCCGCACCGGGCGCCGCACCCCGAAGGCGGTAGTCCCCCGCCGCGGCGTCGACGAACCGCGGGCGGCCGCGGTAGGCGGGGCGGCCGACGGTCCTGCCGCGGCCGAAGACGTTGCCGCCGGCGCTCGCCACCGCCCCGGCCGACCGGGTCGTCAGGTCGAGCAGCACGTTGTCGTCGAGCCTGACGCGCGTCGCCCCGTCGACCGTCGAGGCGTTCCCTAGGACGACGCCGAGCAGGGCGTTCCAGAACGTGTTCTGGCGAATGACGGCCCCGGGGGCGTTGTAGAGCTGCAGGGCGGCTCCGCCGACCCGCGCGACAAGGTTCCGGCGGACGACCAGTCGCGTGGTCGGCGCCCCGTCCTTGACGATGATCCCGTGGGTGACGTCCTGGAGCACGTTGCCCTCGATCGTGGCGTGGTCTCCGCCGGTGAGCTGGAGGCCGTCGCTGTGGTAGGCGAAGCCGGGTGGCTGGTGGACGTCGCGGATGCGGTTGTTCGCGATCCGGAGGTCCGAGTAGCCGTTATAGACCCCGATCGCGTCGTGGTCGGTATCGGAGATGGCGTTCCCCACGATCCGGATGCGTTCGTTGTCCGGCGCACCGGTCGTCGACGACCCCTGGAGCATGATGCCGCGCGCCGTGCCGCGGAGCCGGCGGATCCGGTTCGCGCTGATCGTGACGTCCGAGCTCTGGCGGACGTAGATGCCGGCACCGGCGAACGAGCTGTGCTCGACGACGACGCCCTTGCTCCGGTCGATCCGGAACCCGCGGTCGAACGCCAGTCCCGTGAAGCTGTACCCGCGAACCGCACGGACCTCGGCGCCGTGGACGACCGGCGGCCTCGAAGTGTCGGCGGCGGCGAAGTGCAGGCCGGACCGCATGGTGCGACCGTCCGCCGTCAGTCCGGCGTACGTCCCGGGGGACACCGCGATCGACGCGCCGTCCGGGGCGGCGACGGCGGCGTGTGCGAGCGTGCACCACGCACCGTCCGTGGACCGGGCCTCCTCAGCGGTGTGCAGATCGTCACACGTTGGTCCTCCTACGACATATTTGTCGGTGGTCGGAGGGGCGGGCGTTCGTAGTTCCCGCGGCTCGGTGGAGGTGGAGTCGCCGGAAGTGCTGCCGGTGAGAACGACGATCGCGATCACGCCGAGTGTGAGAGTCACGATGCCCGCTGCGACGCTAGTGGTCCTCGCGTCGGACCAACGGGAGTTCGGGTGACTCGGCATGAAACGTGTAATCTACCGTTTCGTGGCCGGTCCAGGCCTGGGTCGATCGGGGCTTTCATGGAACTCGTAGCAATTCTCCAGAGGCTCTGGAAGTACAGGATCCTCACCGCGTTGGTCCTGCTCGTGGCAGTGCTGGCGGCTGTGGTGAGCAGCTACGACATCGGTTCATCAGGTCTCACGAAACGTGCGTCCACGTCGCGGTTCGGCGCGGCGCAGGGGCAGTTCTACGTCGATACGCGCAGGCCGTCGCTGATCACGGCCGAGGCGCAGCAGCCCGACCTCATCGCCCGGTCGAAGACCGTCGCGAGCTTCATCGGTGCGGGGCGCGTGCGGTCGGCGCTCGCCCGCATCGTCGGAGTGCCCGTGGCGCAGATCCAAGTGGAGGGGCCGCTGCCGGACCAACCGGGCTCCTCGGCGCAGCCCGTCGCCCAGCAGCGGGCCAACCAGCTCGTCGGCGAGGGCAGCCCGTACAAGATCTTCGTCGACACCGATCCGAGCTCGCCCACGGTCACGCTGTTCGTTCAGGCGCCGGACGGCGCACGGGCGAGCAGGCTCGCGTCAGCGGTGCCGGCCGCCCTGAAGGACTACTTGGACCAGCTGACCCGTGACGCGCTCCCGGCGGAGAAGAACCGGTTCGACCGCGCGCAGGTCCCGACGAACAGCAAGCAGGCCCTGGCGCTCCAGAAGGCGAACTTCGCGCGGAAGCTCGACGACACGCTCGCGGGGCGCACGGTCATCCGGACCGTCGGCGCCCCGGTCGGTGGCAACGTCACCACGCAGTCGTCCCAGGCGATCGGTGGACTCGTGTTCATCGTCGTCCTCGTCGGCGGTGTGCTGATCGTGCTCCTCATCGGTGCTGTCCGGGACCGGCGCCGGGCTGCGTGAGCCGCATGGCCGTCGCCGGGCCTGCCGATGACGTGGGGGAGCGGCGCCGGTACGCGACTGACGACGCCGACTGGCCGCGGACGAACCGCGCTCAACCCTGGCTGCTGGCGGTGATCCTGTGCACCGTCTTCCTGGTCCCGATCGACTCGATCAAGCTGCCGATCAGCCTGCCGATCGACGCCCGCCCCGACCGCATCGTCCTGCTCGCGTGCATCGGACTCAGCATCGTCGTCGCCCTGGTCCGGGCGAAGTCGGCCCAGCGGATCCGGCACCGCTACGGCCTCATCGAGATCACGCTGTTCCTCTTCGTCGGCGCGGCCGTCGCGAGCGTCGCCCTGAACCTCGACACGCTCCAGGCTCTCGACCAGGTGGCACCGACCGTCAAGCGGTTCGCGCTGCTCGGGGCCTACGTCGTCTTCTTCCTCGTCGTCGTCAACACCGTCCGGCGCAGCGAGCTCGACGCGTACGTCGGGCTGGTCATCGGGCTGGCGACGATCGCCGCCACCGGCACGATCGTCGAGTACGCCACCGGCTTCAACGTCTTCTTCTGGATCGCCCAGCACGTGCTCCCGCCCGGGACCTCGTTCTCCGGGAGCTCGTCGATCCGCACCACCAACGGTCGGCCGGACATCACGGGACCGACCAGGCACGGGCTCGCGGACTGCACGATGATCGCGATGTTCATCCCCTTCGCGCTCATGCGGGCGGTCGACGCGGTGCGGAGCCGGGAGCGCCTCCTGTACGGGATCGCGACCGTCCTCATGGTCGCGGGGTGCCTCTGCACGCTCCGCCGCACCGGAGTGATCCTGCCGTTCGTCGCGATCTCGACGCTGATGCTGTTCGGCGGACGGCGCATGGTTCCAGCGGCGGTCATCACGGCGTGCCTCCTGGCCCTCGCGCCCGTAGTGGTGCCGGGGACGGTTCGCGATCTCCGGTACCAGTTCTCCTCATCGAACACCGCGAACCAGCAGTCGTCCGCCGGCCGGCGCTCCGACTACGGGGCGATCCGTCCGGACATCGAGGCGCACACGCTGATCGGTCGCGGCTACGCCACCTACGACCCGGGGCGCTATCGGTACCTCGACAACCAGTACCTCGGGGCGCTGATCGGCGTCGGTGCGATCGGCACCGGGAGCTACGTGCTGATCATGCTCGTGGCCGGTGCGTTCGCGCTCCGTATCGGAATCCGGCTCAGAGGGAGTCCCAGCGCGCTCGGGCTCGCGTCGGCGGGCGCGATCCTGGCCTATGCGGCGAGCAACGCGCTGTTCGACACGTTGTCGTTCCCTCAGGCGCCCTACGGCTTCTTCCTCGTCCTCGCGATCGTCGCGATTCTGCGACGCGAGCCCTCGGACTCGTCCGCCCCGACGGAGCAGCGGGCGTCCGTGGCGCCCCCGGGCGCCGGTGCCGGCAGTCCGTCGGCGGTGGGCGCGTGAGCACCGGTACGCGCCCTCGCGTGGCGGTCGTGTTCGACGGCGACGTCACGGATCCGCGCGTGTGGTCGGGGACGCCGTTCGGCGTGTACAACGGCCTGCGGGCGGCCGGCGCCGAGGTCATGCCGGTCGACTGCAGCCTGCGGCCGCGGGCCCGCGACGCGATCGCGTTGGCCCTCGCGCCACCCCACGTCCTCCGGGCGCGGGACGCGACGCTCGAGCTCCGCGTGCGCTCCGCGTACCGCACCGCGCGCATCGGTCCGCAGATGGCCGCGATCCTGGGCGCCCGCGCCGGAAGGCGCATCCGGCGCCTGGGGGCCCTCGACGGGATCGTCCAGATCGGCACCGGGTTTCGTGTGCCCCCCGTCGCGCCGATCGTGACCTACGAGGACATGACGATCCGGCAGGCGCTCGGGTACCCGTTCCGGCACTGGACGACGATGCCGCAGCGCCACATCGACAAGCGCGTCGAGCTCCAGCGACGCTGCTACTCCGCGGCCCACGCCGTCGCGATGATGTCCGGGTGGGCCGCTGCGTCCGGAAGGACCGACTACGGGCTGCCCGCGGACCGGGTCGTGATCGCGGGGGTCGGCAGCAACGACGAGCCGCGATCGGTCGTCCGGGACTGGTCGACGCCGCGATTCCTCTTCATCGGCGTGGCGTGGGAGCGCAAGAACGGTCCGTCGGTGCTCGCGGCGTTCGACCGCGTGCGCGCCCTGTGGCCCGACGCGACGCTCGACGTGGTCGGCGGCCATCCTCCGCTCGACGCCCCGGGCGTGACCGGCCACGGCGTGGTCCGACGGGACGAGGTCGGAGGCGACGAGCTCCTCCGCGGGCTCTTCGACCGGGCGACCTGCTTCGTGATGCCCTCGCGCTTCGAGCCCGCGGGCATCGTCTACACCGAGGCGATGGCCTGTGGGCTGCCGTCCATCGGGACCACGGTCGGCGGTGCTGGCGGCCTGATCGGCGACGCGGGGACCACCGTGGACCCGGGCGATCCCGAGGCGCTCGTGGAGGCGATGCTGGCCGTCGCCGACCCGGAGACCGCGCGACGGCTCGGGGCGCGTGCCGAGGTCCGGTCGGCGCTGTTCACGTGGCAGGCGGTGGCGGAGCGGCTCCTCGGCGCGATCTCTCCCGACCTGCTCGACCGTCCGCTGGCGGCGCCGCTGCCGGGGTGAGGCCCGGAGCGGGGATCAGCCGGCGTCCCCCACCCTTCGCCCCTCGCGGCGCTGTGCGACGAGGGCCATCAGCTGTCCGGCGCGGTCGTCCCACGTGTTTTCGCTCGCGTACCGTCGCCGCCTAAGGCCGGACGCCGGGTCCTCGGCGAGCGCCTCGCCGACGAGGGTGACGAGGTCGTCCGGCGACGACGCGAAGTGGATGAGACCCGCGGGGAAGTCCCCGAGCGCGGGCGAGCCGGTCGCGACGATCGGGTGGCCGGCGCGGAAGTAGTCCCAGACCTTCAACGGCGAGGCGTACTGCTGCCACTCGTCCTCCTTGTAGGGCACGAGGCAGCAGTCCAGGGCGTCGAGCCACGAAGCGATCCGGTCCCCGTCGACGGGACCGAAGTGGTGGACGTTGGGGAGCGCGAGCAGCCGTTCGAACGCGGCGCGGGGGAGGAGCGGGCTCAGCGGCCCGACCAGGACGAGCGAGCCCATCGGATGTGCACGGGCCAGGTCCTCGAGCGCATCGAACGCCCACCGCCCGTCGATCCGGCCGACGCTGCCGAGAAGCGGCCTGGGGAGGTCTGCGAGCTCTTCCACGACGGGGCCGGACGACGGGCCGGCGTCCGACGCCGCTGACGAACCGTGCCGGAGCAGCACGCTGTCGATCCCGTCCTCGGCGAGCCGCGCCTGGAGCCGGGGGGAGACGGCGCACACGAGGTCGGCGGAGCGCCAGAACCGCAGCTCGCGTTCCCGCAGGGCGCCGGCGTCGAGGCCGGTGAGGTGTCCGCCGGCCTGCAGCCAGTCCTTCACCAGCGCGACGACGAAGGGCCGCGGTCCAGGGGCGGAGTCCACGGTGAACGGCCGCGCGCCGATGGCGATGGTCGGATGCATCCCGGCGCGTCGCACCGCCGCCCTGAGCTGGCGGCGGATCCAGGGCGCGGACAAGCGCTGGGCCCAGGGCCGGCTCTTGGGCGGCAGGGACACGACGCGGAGCACGTCCACAGCGCCGTCGCGACGGAGCTGTCGGCGTCCGAGCGCGAACAGGCGGCGCACACCGGCCCGGGTCAGACCGGCGCGGAGCGGCTGGATCAGCGTCGCCGGGGTCTCGACGAACAACACGTGGTGGCGCGCGCCGAGCGCCCGCGACAGGTGGTGATCCGTGAGGGACGGCGTGTCCCAGAGCGTGCTGCCGTACACGACGATGTCCTCGGCGGGCTCAGGTGGCACCCGCGGCAGCTTATGGGGTCGTGGACGGGGCCGATCGCGCCGGGGCACAATAAGTCCGCGATTTTTAGCCAAATGGAGAACGCCGTTAGCTGTACTGTTCGGCGCGTGCATTCCTCCCGCTCAGCCGGAGCGCATGCGACCTCCGTGGATTCGTCGTTCCGCGCGCATACGTCTTTCAGCGTCCGGATCGGGGTCCTCGCCGGGATCACCGGACTGGCCTTCCTCGCAGCGGGTGGTCGGGCGTCGGCCGCGACCGTCGACCTGGATTCGCACTCGACCGCCGGAGGCCGGGTCATCGGTCCGGCGGCGCTGCCGATCATCCCCACCGGAGTGCGTCAGATCGCCCAAGTCCAGGGCACGGTCAGCTTCTGGTCGTCCGGCGCGTGGGCTTCTCCGCGGGCGCTTTACTGCGGCGCGCCGCTCACCGGGGCGGTCTTCCCGTCGCCCGGCCGGGCGGGCGGTCCCACGGGCGTGGACGCCGAGACCCGATTCGGTGCCCTGGTCTTCAAGGGCCGAGGGGTGTGCACGAATCACATCGGTCGCTCCAGCACACTCGAGGTGTCGACCGGTGGCGCCTACGCGGACCCGACGCCCCTGCCCTCGTCCGACCCGGCGACCCACACGTACCGCTACGCGCTCGTCGGCACGGGCGCACCTGCGCAGTTCCGGATGTTCGATCCGACGTCGTACGACAACTACGGCGTCCTGCGCATCACGACGCGCGATGCCGTCGGATCCGACTGCGTGGGGATCGGCGCGGCACAGCTCGGGTACGGCTCCGAGGTCGCGTGCCGGACCGCCTTGGGCGATGCGCCGCCGGCCGACATCCCGGTCGTCGTGACGCCGGCCGCCCTCCCCGCGTCCGGGGCCACGCCGGTCGCGGTGCCCGTGGGGACGGCGGCGGTCTCGCCGGCGAAGGCCGCGAAGCCGGGGGACCAGCCGACGGTGCTCCCGTGCCGCTCCTCGCGCGCGTTCACGATTCGGATCAAGGAGCCGAGGGCCCGCAGGTTGCGCTCCGCGAAGCTCTACCTGAACGGCAAGCGCATCGCTACGGCCCGCCGCCGCAAGAGCGACGGGCGCCTCGTCGCGCGGGTCTCCGTGCTCAAGAACAAGCGGCGCGGCGTCTTCACGATCCGGATCAAGGCGGTCCGGACGAACGGGAAGAAGCTCAACGGCTTCCGCCGGTACCGGACGTGCACCGGGAAGGCCCCCTCCGACCGCGTCTACTTCAACAAGTCGCTGCTCTAGGTCGAGCGTGATGATCGGTCGGTACGCGAAATGACGACGCTGATGGTCGCCTCCACCGGAGGGCACCTCAAGCAGCTGCACCGCTGGCGGCTGCACCTGGACGAGGTCCAGGGGCCCTTCAGTTGGATCACCTTCGACAAGCAGCAGAGCCGCTCGATGCTCGCCGACGAGGACGTCGAGTACGTGAAGGTCATCGGCTCGCGGGACCCGCGCGGCGCGCTGCGCAGCCTCCCGGACGCCGCGCGGATCGTCCGCCGCCAGGCGCCGTCGGCGATCGTCAGCACCGGCTCCGCCGTCGCGCTGCCGTTCATGCTCGCGGGCCGGGCCCGCGGCGTCCGGTGTCTCTACATCGAGAGTGCGGCACGCAGCCAGGGTCCGTCGCTCACGGGCCGGATGGTCGCCAGGATCCCCGGCGTCGAGCTCTACACGCAGTACCCCGGATGGGCCGACGGCCAGTGGCGGTACCGCGGCTCGATCTTCGACGACTTCATGGTCGCGCCCTCCGAGCCGGTCGAGGACCGGCCGCTGCGGGTCGTGGTGACGCTCGGGACGCTCAAGTACGGCTTCGAGCGCCTGATCCACCGGCTCCTAGAGATCCTGCCCGCCGACGCCGAGGTGCTCTGGCAGTCGGGCAGCACCGGCGTCGGGGGCCTCGGGATCGAGGGCTGCGAGTCGATGCCCGAGGACGAGCTCGCGGCCGCGATGCGCGAGGCCGACGTCGTCGTGAGTCACGCCGGCGTCGGCTCGGCGCTGACGGCCCTCGAGGCCGGCCGGCTCCCCGTGCTCGTCCCGCGCCTCGTTCGGTTCGGCGAGCACGTCGACGACCACCAGAACCAGATCGCCACGGAGCTCGAGTCGCGGGGACTCGCCGTCAACGTGACCCCCGACGCCCTCGACCTCGAGACCCTGCTGGTCGCCGCCGCCTCCCGCGTCGTGACCGGCAGCGAGGTCGGATGCTGACGCTGAACAAGCTGAAGGCGCTACGCCGCGTCCTGGTCGATGCGAAGCGGTTCTACCTCACGCGGATCTTCGGGATCGACCTGCACCCGACCTGCCAGTTCAGCCTCAGCGCCTACTTCGACCGCACGTTCCCGAAGGGCGTGCACGTCGGGAAGGAGTCGTACGTGGCCGTCCAGTCGATGATCCTCACCCACGACCGGGTCCGCGGGCTCTATGTACACACGCGCGTGGGGAAGCGGTGCTTCATCGGCGCGCGGAGCATCCTGATGCCCGGCGTCCAGATCGGCGACGGCTGCGTCGTCGCTGCGGGCGCCGTCGTCACGCGCGACGTCCCTCCCGGCTGCATCGTCGCCGGGAATCCGGCCAAGGTGATCCGCGAGGGCATCGACGTGTTGGCGTATGGGCGGTACCGCAACGCCGACGAGACCACTCTCCGGCTCAAGGCCGAGGGCCTGCTCGACTAGGCGCGAGCCCGGACCTCCCCGATGCATCCCGCCACACGTGCACCACGCCTCGTGCTCGCCGGCCTCCTCGCCGCGGCCGGGTTCCTCGTCCTCGGCCCGCTCCCGGTCGACCTCTTCACCGAGACCGTTCGCGCGACGCGCAACGTCGCCGACGCCCTGGGGTTCGACGGCTCGTCGATCCACAAGCTCGACGTCGAGAAGGCCTGCAACGTGCTGATCGCCGTGCCGATCGGGTTCCTGCTCGCCCGCGGATGGCCCGCGGTCGACCCCCGCAGGTGGCTGGCGGCGGCGCTCGCCGTATCGATCGCCGTCGAGCTCGCGCAGACGTTCGTGCTGAGCGGCCGCTACGGCACCGTGCTCGACGTCGTCCTGAACACGACCGGCGCGGCCGTCGGGCTGCTGCTCGCGTCGGGTGTCCGACGCCCTCAGCGGTCCTCGGCCGTGAAGGCCAAGAGCTCCTCATAACGGGATGCCCAGCTGTTCGCCCCGATGAATCCGAGCCGCTCGTCCTCGGACCCCCGGCCCATCCGCAGTGCCTCGAGGACCCCCTTCGAGAAGTCGTCCGCGCGCCGCAGCACGACGCGGTTCCCCAGCCGCTCGAGCTCGGGGAGCGGCGTCGCGACGACCGGCAGGCCTCCGGCGAGGTACTCGTACGCCTTGAGCGGGGACATCGTGCGTGTCATCGCATTGACGTGGTGGGGCACGATCCCGACGTCGGCGGCGAACACCAGGCCGGTCAGCTCCCGGCGGCCGACCGCCGGGTGCACCGAGACGTTGGGCAGCTCGTCGACGAAGGCGAAGTGGTCGGGCTCGATGAGGTTCCCGACGAAGACGATCGAGGCGTCCGGATGAGCTGCGCTCAGCTCGCGCACGATCCGCTGGTCGACGCGGTCCATGAGCCCGCCGGTGTAGAGGAGCCGGGGCCGGGGGAGCGCGGCGAACCACGCGGGCGGCTCGACCCGGGTCGTCCACTCGTGGGGCTCGATGCCGTTCGGGACGACCAGCGACCGGCCGGACGGCTCGATCCGGCGGAGGATCTCGTCGGTGACGGCGGCCACGTCCGTTCCGTTCCGGCGCAGGGTCTCGTAGGCCCTCGCGTACCACGGGGACAGTCGCCGTTCGCCGGCCGCGAAATCGTCGGTGGCGTAGTACGTGACGCCGGACGTCCAGTCGTCCAGTCGACCGTGGGCGGCGAGGAAGGCGTTCGTCGTCAGGAGGTGCGGACGATCGAGCCCCTCGCGGTGCGACGCGCGGCGGAGCTGGCCGGCGTACCGCCGGTACGTCCGGGCGATTCCCGCATCGTCGGCCGGGTCGACACGCCGCAGCCGGAGCGGCGTCGCGTGCCGGACGGTCTCGGACGCCGGGAACGGTCGCTGCTTCCCGGCGAGTCGCCGGGCCCAGACGACCGGCGCGCTGCTGGCGTGGTCCGCGATCAGCAGCCGCCGGTACGGAGCAACGCCGTCGATCAGCGCACGTGCGAGGTGGGCCTGCGCGTAGACCACGCCGGACGGGGCGCTCGCGTGCCAGGTCAGGCGGTGCAGCGCGAAGAGGAGGTCGCGGTCGGTCGGCTCCAAGGGGGGCGAACAGTACAAGCACCGGGCGTGCCCGACCGCGCGCGAGTGCGGAGGAAGGGCCGCGCGGTGCCGGCCACGGCAGCCGCCCGGACGACGTCGGGGCCGCCGCGCTCCGGACGGCGGTCGGTATGACGCGGGATCCGCTTCGCGTGCTCCAGTCGGTCCGTCTCGGGGGCCGGGAGGCGAGCTACATGGACCACGTCGCCGCCGGCTTCGGGCCGGAGGTCCGCCCGATGGCGTTCAGCTACCAGACGGCGCTCGCCGGCCGCTGGGACGTCTTCCACGTGCACTGGCCGGAGTCCCTGCTCCGTCATCCGAGCCGTCTGCGCCGGCTGCTCCGCCGTACGCTCTTCGCCCTCCTCGTCCTGCGCATCGCCGTCACGCGCGGCCCCGTCGTCCGCACGGTGCACAACGTCCGGCCGCACGAGCCGGGCCCTGCGGTCGAGCGCTGGCTGCTGCGGCGCCTGGACCGCCGCGTCGGGACGTGGGTCCGGCTGAACCCGGTGACGACGACGCCCACGGACGTCCCGGTGGTCACGATCCCGCACGGGCACTACGTGCACGAGCTGACAGACGGCGCGGGCCGCCCGCCGGACCCGGAGCCTTCCCGGCTGCTGTTCTTCGGGTTCATCCGGCCGTACAAGGGCGTCGAGGAGTTGATCGGGGTCGTGGCCGGGATGTCCGATCCGGAGATCCGACTGACGGTGGCCGGCAAGCCCGCGTCGGAGGCCTCGCGCGCCGCCGTGGAGGCGGCCCGGGCCGGCGACGAGCGGATCGACCTTCGGCTCGAGTTCGTGCCGGACGACGAGCTCGGCATGCTCGTCGCCGGCGCCGCCCTCGTCGTGCTGCCGTACCGCGAGATGCACAACTCCGGGGCGGTGTTCGCAGCACTCTCCGCTGGCCGCCCCGTGCTGGTCGAGCGCAACGCCGTGACGACCGAGCTGCAGTCCGAGCTCGGCGACGACTGGATCGTGCTGTTCGACGACCGGGTCGACGCCACGGACCTCCGGGTGGCGTTGCTCCGGGCCGCCGAGCGCGACCCCACTGCGCACCCCGATCTGTCCGGGCGGAGCTGGCCCGAAGTGGCCGAGCGCTACGCCGACGTCTACCGGGACCTCACCGACGGGAGGAGCGGCCGATGACGACCGTCGAAATCGTTCACTGGAACCCGAGGCGGCGCGTCTCGCGGTTCCTGCCGCGGCGGATCGCGCGCCCGGTGAACAACTTCGGGGACCTCGTCGGGCCGTGGGTCGTCGGCGAGCTCCTCCGGCGCCGCGGCATCGCCGTCGACAGCGCCCGGCGCCCGGCGCGCCTCGTCGCCGTCGGGTCGATCCTGCACCTCGCGGCCGACGGTGACGTCGTCTGGGGCGCGGGGATCAACGGCAAGGTGCTCTCGCTCGCGCCCGGGGTCGCCCGTCTCGACGTGCGCGCCGTCCGGGGCCCACGGACGCGGGAGTTCCTGGCCGGCCTGGGGCACGACGTCCCGGACGTCTACGGGGATCCGGGGGCGCTCGTCGGCGCGCTCTGGACGGCCCCCGTCGCGCGGGACGGTCGGGACCTCACGGTCGTCCCGAACCTCAACGACGTCGACCGCTTCCCGGCCCACCCGGCGATGGTCCATCCCCGCACCGACCTCATGTCGATCGTCGCGGCGATCGCCGCCAGCCGGCTCGTCGTGGGGTCGTCGCTGCACGCGATCGTGATCGCTGAGTCGTTCGGGGTCCCGGCGCGACTCGTGCGCTCCGTCGCCGAGCCAGCCTTCAAGTACGACGACTACTACGGGGGAACCGGGCGCCCGACGTACCGGCCGGCGACCACCGTCGAGGAGGCCGTCGAGCTCGGCGGCGAGCCGCCGGCCGTCCTCGACCCACGACTCCTCGAGGCGTTCCCGGCCGACCTCTGGACCGCGCCCGGGCACGGAGGGGCGTGAGGTCCTCACCGACACCCGACGGCACTCCGGCGCCGGTCGACGAGCCGACCCCGGCGGACGGGAAGGACCTCCGCTCCAGGACGTTCTCCTCGGTCCTGTGGGTCGTGGCCGACCGCTGGATCAACCGGGTCGCGTCGCTCGTCGTCTTCGCCATCATCGGGCGGCTCCTCGGGGCGTCGGAGATCGGGCTCGTGGCGCTGGCCGCGACGTTCGTCGCGCTCTTCCAGGTCTTCGCGGACCAGGGCTTCAGCGACGCGCTGATCCAGCGGAAGGAGATCGACGACACGCACCCGGACTCCGCGTTCTGGGTGTCGGTCGGGAGCGCCACGATCCTCTGTCTGAGCGTGATCGCGGTCGCGGGCCCGATCTCGTCGGCGGTGCAGACCCCGGATCTCGCGCCCGTGCTCCGCGTCCTCAGCGTCACGATGGTGCTCTCGTCCCTGAGCGCGACGCCGGCCGCGCTGCTCGAGCGGGACTTCGGCTTCAAGCAACTGACGAAGCGCCGGGTGGTGGCGAACCTGACCGGCGGCGTCATCGGGGTCGTCGCCGCATTCGCCGGGGCGGGCGTGTGGGCGATCGTCGCCCAGAGCGTCAGCTCGTCGCTGATCGGCGTGGTGATCCTCTGGACGGTGGTGCCATGGCGTCCCCGCATGGCCATCAGCAGGCAGAGCGTCCGCGACCTGCGGCCCGTCGGCCTCAACGTGCTAGGCATCCAGCTGTTCGCGTTCCTGAACAACCAGTCCGACAAGTTCGTGATCGGCGCGTTCATCAGCCCGGCCGCGCTCGGCTTCTACTACATCGGGATGCGGATGATCACGATCATCGCCGACATCCAGACCTCCGTCATCCAGCAGGTGTCGCTGACCGCGCTGTCGAAGGTCCAGGACGACCTCCCGCGGTTCAGGAGGGGGTTCCTCGCGCTGACCGGGACGTCGGCGGCCGTCGGGGTGTTCACGTACGCGTACTTCGCGGCGATGGCCCCCGTCCTGATCCCGCTCGTCTTCGGCTCGAACTGGGAACCCAGCGTCCGGATCGCGCAGATCCTCTGCGCCATGGGCGCGCTCAACAGCGTCCTCGTGTTCGACCGGTCCGCCCTCATCGCGCTCGGGCGGGCGAAGCTCGCGCTGCAGATCACGATCACCCAGAGCCTCGTCGGGCTCGTCGCAGTCGTGGCGACGGCGCCCCTGGGCATCACCGGCGTCGCTGTCGGCGTCTCCGCCCGCCAGTACCTCGTCTGGCCGTTCCGCCTGAAGACGCTGCGGACGGCGATCGGACTGCCGGTCTGGACCTACCTCCGGCAGTGGCTGCTCCCCGCGGCGGCCGGGGTGGTGATGTTCGGGGTGCTGACCGGGCTGCGGACGGTGCTGCCCTCCCCGGGCGGGGCGCCGGGCCAGCTCGGCGTCGCGGCGCTCGGCGCCGTGGTGGGCATCGCCGTCTACGGGCTGATCGGGCGGCTCCTGTTCCGGGACATCCTCCAGGAGTTCTCGGGGGCGATCCGGGCGCGCAGGAGGCGCCGGCCGAGCCCGGAGCCGGTGGTGTCGTCGTGAGTGCCGTCGTCGACCCGCCGATCCACGGCCGGGCGGAGCAGAGGAGCGCAGGAGCATGTCGTCGATGAACGCCACCACCAGGTTTCGCACCCGTCTCGGGCAGGTCCGGCGGCTCCCGCGGTACGGGGAGCTCGTGCGGCAGCGGTACGCGACCCCCTACGTGGGGTGGGTCGGTGAGCGGAACCTCGGCGACGAGGCGATGTACCTCGCGCATCGCCACCTGCTTCCGGAACTGCGGCTCACGAGCCTCCCGAACGTGCTGAGCGCGGGTCCGCGACTCGTCGCCGGGATGCCGTGGCTCACGTGCCCCGCCGTCTGCCTCGGCGGCGGGACGCTCGTCGGCAACGGCCATTTCCGCCAGACCTTCGAGAGCGCGACCGCGGCATGGCGCGGGGTTCCGATGTTCGCCCTCGGGGTCGGCGTCGAGGATCCGGCGTACGAGACCGGCCGTCGGGCGGGGGTCACGGCCGAGATCGAGGCGTGGCGGGCGCTGCTCGGGCGGTTCGGGCACCTCAGCGTGCGCGGACCGCGCTCCCGGGACGTCCTCGCGTCGATCGGGATCGACGCGGCGGTCGTCGGCGACTCGGCGCTCAGCCTGCCGGGGATCGTGCGGCGCGAGCGCGAGAGCGGGCTCGTCGGCGTGAACGTCGGCGTGGTCGACGAGCAGTGGGGCGACGACGTCGAAGGGTTCCGGGCGTGGATCGGTGGCGTCGTGCGCTCGCTCGTGGGGCGCGGCCACCGGATCCTCTTCGTGTCGACCTCTGGTCCGGACGACGAGTACATGCGGGAGCTGGCCGCCGTGTTCGCGCCCGGCTCCGAGGTCGTGCCGGCCCGCGACCCGCGGGAGGCCGCGAGCCACCTGAGCCGGTGCGAGGTGCTGGTGGCGCACAAGCTGCACGCCGCGATCCTCGCGGCCGCCGTCGACGTCCCGGCGATCGCCCTCGAGTACCGGCCGAAGTGTCGCGACTTCCAGGAGTCGGTCGATCGCGGCGGGTTCGTCATGCGGACCGATGCGTTGGACGCCGACCTCCTGCTCGGCTGGATAGACGATGCCGTCCGCGACCATCCGCGGCAGTCCGCGGCGCTGCGGGAGCGCGTCGTGGCGCTGCAGGGGTCGCTGGCCCGCGCGGGGGCGGACATCTCCGCGCTCGTCGCGCGTTGACCATCATCCGTCTACTCCACGGATGCCGGTTCGTCCATCGTTCGTCCGCATCGGATGAAGGTCCGTCCTTGCGGACCGATGAACGGGCCATGCTCCCCCGCCGGAACGACACGTCCCGACTCGCCGCGCTCGTCGCGATCGGGGCCGTCGCCGGCCTGGGAGGGGCGGCGGACCCCGCCGGGGCCCGGACCACCGCCGCGAAGCGGGCGCCGACCGCCGCGACGGTGAAGGGCGTCCGGAGCGCGCACGCCCACCTCCATGCATCCCCTGCGCCGCGCGCGGCTCCGCGCCGCGCAGGTCTGCGGGCGGCGGCGAGGGTCGCTGCCGGCGGCCCGACGCTGTACGTCGCGCCGGACGGGTCGGACACCGGGACGGGGGAGCAGTCGCGGCCCTTCGCGACCTTGACGAAGGCCCTCGCCAAGGCCGCCGGCGGCGAGACCATCGTCCTGGCGCCGGGGGACTATCCGGCGGCCAAGGACGGGCGCGCACGCTCGACGTGGGTGTCGGTGGTGGGCCCCGGCTCGGGCCGGGCCTCGGTCGACGGCCTCGCCATCACCGGCGGCCGATACCTCGACATCAGCGGCGTGACCTTCACGGCGGGCGTCGGGCTGCGGTCCTACTGGACCCCCCAGACCGGGACGGTGGCTCCGGGCCACGTGCACCTCTTCGGGAACGAGTTCACGAACCCCGGCGGCACGTGCGTCGGGGCGCGGGACGGCGCCACGGACGTCGTCGTCAGCGACAACCTGATCCACGACTGCCAGGTCGGATTCGGCGCGGGCGCGGGAGGTGCGATCGTCCAGTCGTCGGGGCTGGAGATCAGCGACAACACCATCTCGGACCTGACGGGTGACGGGATCCAGTTCGGCCAGTGGGACGACGTGTCGATCACGGGGAACGTGATCGACGGCATCCGTGATCCGGCGAAGACGTACCACAACGACGGGATCCAGCTGACGGGCAACTCGGCCGGTGTGACGATCGCGGCGAACACGATCACGGACTCCCGGACCCAGCTCCTCCTGATCCAGGACGCGATGGGGCCGATCGACGACGTCGCGGTTGAGAACAACGTGATGGCCGGCGCCGGTGCCGTCGCCGTCCAGAGCCTCGGTGCGACCGGCGTCCGGTTCGTGCACAACACGATCTGGGGCGGGAAGGACGGCGGGCTCTGGCTCGCCAAGGGCATGAGCTACACCGGGCACGCGGCGAGCTCCGCCACCGACGGCGTCGTCGTCAACAACGTCCTGTCGACCTTCGCGCGCCGGGAGGGCGCCGCGACCTCGGTGGCCGCCGGCAACGTCGTCCCCTGCGCGGCGAAGACTCCGCCGCCGACGAACGACGGTGCGGGGACGACGTGCGTCACGGACCCCGGTTTTGCGAACGCCGCGGCAGGCAACTACCGACTCACGAGCAGTGCGGTCGGTCGCGGCCTCGGATCGTCCGTCTTCACGCTTCCGACCGACCGGGACGGCGACGCCCGCTCCGGCGCCCCCGTTCCCGGCGCCTACCGCTGACGCGGGAACGACCCGGCCGGGGCGGTGGCCCCGGGGGACGGGAGGGTGTGACCCGGGGGCGCGACCTGCGGACGTCCGCGGAGTATTCGGCGCAAAAGCGCAAGAACAGTGGACGCATGCGCAGTAAGGTCCGTCGCATCCCCCAATAATGGGACCCACGCATCCACCAATTACCGGAGGCCGTTCGTGAAGAACTCAGGTCGCTCCATCGCCATCGGTGCCACGGTCGGCACCGTCGCCGCTCTCGCACTCGCCGGACCCGCCCAAGGCGCGCTGTTCGAGGGGGAGGCCACGCTCGACGCCCACCGCACGAACCAGGGCTCCGATCCGTACACCCAGACGGCCGAGGTCAACATCCTGAGCCTCCTGCCGATCGTCCTGCCGGTGCAGATCGAGGTCCGCGGGGCGGTCAGCCTCTGGGCACACCAGAACTGGGCGAACCCGCGGTTCCCGGTGATCGGCACGCCGCTGCCCGAACCGCGCTATCCGTCGCCCGGCGTCGTGAACGGCCCGGTCGGCGTGGACGCCGGCGGCCGCTTCGCACAGGTCACCTCGAACGGCGTCTCGGCGGGGACGAGCAACCAGAACCTCGAGATCGACCTCGGCGACGGCCGGGGATTCCGGAAGCTGCCGCTCACGGCCGTCGTCGGCAAGCCGAACACCTACCGCCTGAGCTTCAACACCGCTCGCGTGCTCACGACGAGGGTCCGGGCCCGCCTGTACGACCCGGCCGCCCAGGACAACTACGGGCAGTTCAAGATCACCGTCAAGCAGCTGTAGCCGACGGGCACCGGTGGTCCGCCCGGGACTCCGCGTCCCGGTACGCGCCGGGGGACCGCCCTCAGGCGTCGCGGAGGTCGGTGCTCCCCGACCGCAGGCGCCGGACGTTCTCGGCCCGGGACGCCTGGCGGATGTCGTCCGGGAACCGGGGGATCTTCCGGAACCGGGCGATGTACCACCCGATGACGTAGGCGATGCCGCCGATCACCCGCGGCCGTTGCTTCATCCGGATCAGCCCACCGGCGACGACGCCGAGCGGGTGCGCCCCGATCGCGTAGGTGACCTCGCCCCAGCGGGTGAACGCCCGGAGGCGGCCGTCGTGGGACCCGGTCGGGCGCAGGTGGAACGTCGGAGGGTCCGCGATCGGGAGGCTCCGCGTGGCCCAGCCTCGATCGCGCGCGCGGACCTCGTCCGCGCCGTCCCACCCGATGATCGTCGGGATCGGGGCGATCGCGTCCCAGCAGGTCCGGCGGTAGAAGCGCGTGGGGCCCCGGACGTGCTGGACCGGGTGCGGCTCGATCTCGACCGCGCCGCTCGGGCTGTGGATCGCGAGGTAGGTGCCGCAGATGCCGAGGCGGGGCTCGGCCTCCATCGCGCCGAGGATGGTCTCGAAGTGGTGCGGCGCGAGCTCGAGGTCCGCGTCCATCTTCACCACGACGTCCTCGTCGCCCTCGCAGAGCTCGAGCGCCTCCTTGAACGCCCCGAACTCCGGGGCGGTGGCGAGGCGGTCCTTCGACGGCGGACGACGCGGCCGCTGCACGGTCCGCACCCATGGCTTGTCGGCGGCCCACGCCTCGCACAGCTCCACCGACCGGTCCGTCGAGCCGTCGTCGACGAGCACGAGGCGCTCGGGGAAGCGCGTCTGCCGCGCCATCGAGGCGAGGAAGCGCGGCAGGTAGTCCTCCTCGTTGAGCAGGCACACGAGGGTCAGGCAGCTCAGGTGCTCTCCGGACCGGGCCGGCGTCGGCGCATCGATGGTCTGCTCGTCTGGGTGCGCCATGCGGGTGATCCTGGACCTGGGCGGGGGCGAATCGCCGCGAACTATACGGGCCGGGTCGCCCCGCCCCGTGCCATGGCTCACGGCGATAGCCCGATGGTCGAGGGCGGAGGATCGGCTGGGGCGGCCGGGCCCCCGCCCGCCCATGGCTACCCTCCGTCGATGGACACCGCTGACGTCGGGAAGATCGCCGCCGCCCTGATGGACGCGCTCGACCAGAACTTCGCCGAGGGCGATCTGGAGGATCTGACGTTCATCGCGACGGTGCGCGAGGGGGAGAGCCTGAACGTCATCAACATCTCGACGGCGAACGAGCGCCCGGCCGACAAGCTCTGGATGCTCGAGCACACCAAGCAGGCGACGCTCGGCACCTGATCGGCTCAGCGCCGCGGCAGCGCCTCGTAGCTCGACCGCAGCGGGTAGGTGCTGTTGTCCGAGCGGACGATCACGCCGTAGTTGCGTCGCGAGCGCCCGCCGCCAGTGGCGTTCGGGATCGTGATGATGTTCGTCCCCGCCCGGGCGCAGCGCAGCTTGGTGCGGACCACGCGGGAGCCCGTGCGGGTCTTCTCGCGGACCTCGAGCGTGATCGGCACCGCCCGCCGCATCGCGACGTAGACGACCATGCCGCGCTTGCCGCGCGCCTTGATGAAGATGCTGTAGAGCGGGCTGTTGCCCTTCTTGCCGCTCTGGGCGCCCGTGCACTTGGACAGGTCGAGCCCCGAGCCGCCCGTCCCGCTCGAACCGGAGTCGCCCGAGCCCTCCGCCGTGCTGCCCGTGCCGACCGGGGCCGTCACCGACGACGTGCGGTTCGTGCTCCTGCAGCCGGTGACGACGTCGAGCGCGTCGGCGTTGACCTTGCCGTCGTACGAGGCGTCGCAGACGATCCGCTGCCGGCAGCCGTCGGCGGCCTGGATCGTCCCCGTGCCGCCGTGCAGCCGCACCGCGAGAGGGATCCAGGCGCAGATGCCGCTGCCGCCGTCGGGCTTCGTGTTGAACATCACCAGCGAGGACTCGCCGGACTCCGCCGCGTCGACCGTGATGTCGCGGTAGAGCCGCATGTCGCAGCGCCACGACGCGTAGTCGTTGCCCGTGGGCGTGCACCCCGCGGGGGCCTCGGAGAACGGCGCCTTGTGGTCGACGATCCAGATGCACGGGATCGACGAGCCCGCGAACACGCCGCCGGCCGTCGGGTCCGCCCCGCAGCGCAGGTGGGGGAGGATGTTGATCGAGTCGCTGGTGCCCTGCAGCTTCCACTCCAGGGACTGCGAGCCGTCGGCGTTCTGGACGGCGGTCAGGGGTGCGGTCGGCGACGACGCCGACGCCGGGCTGGCGACCGCGCCCGCGAGGAGCACCAGGGCGACGGGGAGGAGCGCGAGGACACGGCGACGCAGCACCGGGCAACGGTACGTCATCCGGGACCCATGGGCGCAGATCAGACGGGTGTCCGATCGGTATCGGCGGCGCCCGGGGCGGCGCGGGCGGGGGACCGTGCGCTGCCGTCCTCGGTCGCGCCCTCGCCGGATCGGCGGTCTCCGGCGGGCCCGGGGAACGTGGCGTGCCGGCGCTCGCCGCGCGAAGTGAACACATTGCACTCCTTTTGTCACGGAAAGTCACCGAAAGATGTAGTCTGCCGCGGCCGGTGTCCTCAGAACGCCGGCGTTCACCAGAGGGGAGGACCTCGCATCCAAGCGCGGGGGCCTCCGGTCGGCGTCGTCCCCGGACCTCGGCATTCCCGCACCCGCGTCGCCCTCGAGGCGCGGTGCAACACGGTCCAGGAACACACACATGCAGAAGAAGACCCTCCAGGTCGTCGGCTTGGCGGCCGGCGTCTCCGTGCTCGTCGGCGGGAGCGCCGCGACGGCCAAGACGCTGATCTCCGGCAGCGACATCAGGTCCGGCACGATCTCCGCGAGGAACGTGAAGACCAGCACGCTGACGGGCAAGCAGGTCCGCAACGGCTCGATCACGCTCGCCGACCTCTCCCCGGCCACGCGCAAGCTCGTCGAGGACAAGGCCCAGGCCGGTGCGGCAGGCGCGACCGGGGCCACCGGCGCGACGGGTCCCGGCGGGGCCAAGGGCGACACCGGTGCCAAGGGCGACACGGGCGCGAAGGGCGACAAGGGCGACACCGGCAACGCCGGCGCGAACGCCGACGGCTCCGTCACCAGCCGCGTCCGCGGCTCCGGCGACGCCGGCGTCGTGCTGAACAACGTCGCGGGCAGCGGCGGGAACAACGCCACCGGGTCGATTACGCCGGACGGATTCACGACGGTCGTCAATGCGCCCGGCGGCGGCTTCGCGCGTGCCACCCTTCCGTTCGCTGCGGGGACGGCGCTCAAGGACCTCCGTGCGCTGCTCTTCAAGTGGTCGGTCAAGACGCGTGCCTCGAACACCGTCACGCCGACGCTGAAGCTCGACATCACCGACGCGTCGCCGTGCACCGTCGACGCGCTGCCCGGTGGCTGCCGGAACGCCGTGTTCCCGAACAACAGCACGACGCTCGTGTTCGAGCCGTACTACACCGTGGGTACCGTGACGTCGGACACCACCAACACGCTGGACTCCACGACTCCCAGCAAGTGGTGGAGCACGCGCGGCATCCAGGGCGCCACCAACCGCGACACGTTCGTCTCGCTCCAGTCGATCATCGACGCGAACCCCAACGCCAAGATCCAGGCCGTCTACACGGAGTCCGGGCAGAACAGCGCCGGTCCGCCGTGGTCCGGGTTCGAAGGCAGCGTCGACTACGTGAACCTCGGCGTCGTCGGCGGCGGCGTCGACCGGTTCGACTTCGGCAGCTGAGCACCCCGCCCGCGTCGTCACCCAGGTGACGGCGCGGGCATCCGCCGTCCGGCCATCCGGGCGGGCGCCGTTCGTCCAGGACGCTGGGGCGGGGCGACCTGACGCAGGACCCTCGGACGCATGGCCTCCACCGCGTCCCGAGTCCGAGCCGAGCGCGCCCGCAGGCGTCGCGCGGCCCTGGCGCTCGCGAAGGAGCGCCGTCGCGTCGCCGCCTGCAAGCGGAAGGCGCGCAAGAAGGGGACGTCCGTCAAGGCGTGCACCACGAAGAAGCCACGGACCCCGGCGCGCCCCGCCGACCCGGCGATCACGCCGCGGCCGGCGCCGACGGCCCCGTCCGTCATCCTGCCCGCCCCCGCGGTCCCCGGTCCCGCGGCGCCCAGCACCGCCCAGCCGGTCACCGCCCCGTCGGTGCCGGTCGGTGCCGACGTCCCGACGGTGCCGACGCCGCCGCCGTCCACCCCGACGCCCACCAGCACCCCGTGGGGGCCCGTCACGTTCGGCCGCGTGCAGGCCACGCGCCTGCTCTGGCGGGCCGGGTTCGGGCCACGGCCGGGCGACGTGGACCGCATCCTCGCGCTGGGGCTCGACGGCGCGATCGACGAGCTCGTCGACCCGCCGGGGGTGGCCCTCACCGGCGCGGCGCCGCGCGACCAGAACGGCGGCGCGCTGAAACCGACGACGACGTGGGGCCACGACCAGCTCTGGTGGCTCGACCGCATGGTCCGCTCCAACCAGCCGCTGGTCGAGCGGATGACGCTGATCTGGCACGACTGGTTCGCGACCTCGAACGCGAAGGTCGGCAACACCGCCGGGATGCTCGCCCAGAACGCGACGATGCGGGCCGGCGCGCTCGGATCGTTCCCGGACCTGCTGCAGAAGATCACGCAGGACCCGGCGATGCTCGTCTACCTCGACGGCTGGGACAACCGCAAGGGCCATGTCAACGAGAACTACGGCCGCGAGGTCATGGAGCTCTTCACGCTCGGCGCCGGTCGCGGGGCGTACACCGAGCAGGACGTCCGCGAGATCTCCCGCGCCTTCACGGGCCTGAACTTCACGACGAACGCCGACGGCACGTTCACGCCCACGTGGACCGCCGCGCAGGCCGACCGCGCGAGCAAGACGATCTTCGGGAGGACCGGCACGTTCGACTGGAAGGACGCGTGCCGCCTGCTCGTCGAGCACGAGCAGCACCCGTCGTTCCTCGCCGCGAAGCTGTGGTCGTCGTTCGTGCCGACGGCCCCGGACGCCGCGACGCTCGCCGAGCTCGTCCGCGTCTACCTCGCGAACGACCGTCAGGTGAAGCCGGTCGTCCGGGCGATCCTCTCGCACCCCGACCTCCACCACGGCCAGGCGATGGTCAAGCCGCCCGCGGTCTTCGTCGCGGGTCTGCTGCGCGCGCTGAACCGGACGATCGACGTCGACCACTGGGCCTGGATCCTCGACCTCTGCGGCCAGGTCCTGTTCTCGCCGCCGAACGTCTCCGGCTGGGACGACACCCGGTGGATGAACTCCGCCACCTGGCGCGGCCGGTACACGGCGGTCGCGGTCGCCGTCGACCCGATGACCCTCGTCCCGTGGGCCACGGACGTCGTGCAGTCGATCACCGAGACCCCGGACCAGGCCGTCGACCGCGCCCTCGCGTTCTGGGGCAACCCGCCGGTCTCCGCCGACGCACGGCGGGCGCTGGTCCTCCACGCGAAGGAGGCCGGGCTCACGCCGACCGCGCTGCTCTACAAGAAGCCCGGCTTCGCGCTCCGGCAGAACGGCCTCCGCCTGCTCGTCGGCAGCTCCTCCGACGCCCAGACCTCATGACCACGCCCACGACCACGTCCTGCTCCGCCTTCACCCGCAGCGAAGCGCTCCGGATGGGCGCTGCCCGCGCGGGCGACGGGCTGCCCGCGATCGAGCCCGGGATGCCGACGCCCGCCGGCACCGGCCTCACGCGCCGCGGCGTGCTGCTCCGCGGCGCGGGCATGGCGCTCAGCGTCTACGGGGCGTCGAAGCTCGGCGTCGACGCGCTGCAGGAGGGCGTCGCCGAGGCGGCCTCGACCCCGCAGACCCGTGTTCTCGTCTCGATCTACATGCCCGGCGGGATCGACGGGATGAGCGTCCTGGCGCCCACCGGCGACCCGCGGTACGCGACCCTGCGCCCGACCCTGAAGGTCACGACGGGCACGAGGCACAGCGTCGACCCCGGCCTGACGTGGGCCCCGGCCGCCGCCGGCCTCGCCACGCTGGACGCCGAGCGCAAGATCGCGGCGGCCCCGGCCATCGGGTACACGGGCGCGGACCAGTCGCACTTCACCTCGCGGCACTTCTGGGAGACCGGGGACGTCGGGTTCAGCTCGGCCTACGGCTGGCTCGGGCGCTACCTCGACCGGCACGGCGCCGACGGCAACCCGCTGCAGGGCCTCAGCCTCTCCGGCAGCCTCTCGCCGACGCTGGCCCCGGCCACGGTGCCGGTCGCCGCGGTCGCCGACCCGTTCGCCCTCGGGCTCTGGACCCCGGGCATGTGGGGCGACGCGTTGCCGCCGTTCTACGACGCGCTCGCCGACCTCGGCGCGCTGCCGACCCCCGACCCGCAGCTGCGCACCGCGCGCGTGGCCCAGGGGCAGGCGGAGCAGGTCCGCCGGCAGCTCGGTGGCCTGGACGGCGCCGCGCCGTCGACGTCGGCGTACCCGGCCGGGGACTACGGCCGGCGGCTCGCCGGGCTCGCGAAGATGATCGACGACGACCTGCCGCTGCGGTGCGTCACGGTCGACGCCCCGGGCGGGTACGACACGCACGACAACCAGGCCACGGCGCTGCCGGGCCTGCTGAAGCAGACCTGCGACGGGATCCTCGCCTTCCAGCGCGACCTGGAGGCCCGGGGCGTCGCCGACCGCGTCGTCGTCCTCGTGTGGAGCGAGTTCGGCCGTCGCCCGAAGCAGAACGAGACCGGCACCGATCACGGCGCCGCCGGCGTCGGGTTCGTCATCGGCACGTCGGTGAAGCCCGGCCTGCTCGGCGAGTTCCCCGGCCTCGCGACGCTCGACGCGACCGACAACCTGCGCTCCACCCTCGACTTCCGCAGCGTCTACTGCGGGATCCTCGAGCAGTGGTTCGGGGTCGACGCGGGGCCGCTGGTGCCTGGCGCGAGCGGGTTCGCGCGGCCGGCACTCCTGGCCTGATCCGAGAGGCCCGTCACAGGGTCGTGCACCCGGCTCGCCAGACGTTGCGAGGGGGCGGGCACGGATCTACTCTCGAGGGGTGTCCACACCTGAAGCCGCGCCCGGCAGCGGACCACGAGGTCTCGGCCCGGTGCCCTCCGCGAACGCCACCGGCGGGCTCGCGCCCGGCAGCCGGTTCCTGATCGTCGGCGGCGGCCTCGTCGGCGCCCACGCGGCGGTCGAGCTCGCCCGCCTCGGCCACCCGGTGACGGTCTTCAGCCGCTCCTTCAGCACGTGGCTCCTCGAACAGCGGGCGATCCACCCGTCGATCGAGCTCGTCACGGGAGAGCTCCCCGCCGGCGAGGACCTCAGCGCCCTGATCGACGCCGCCGACGTCGTCCTGCTGGTCGCCGGCTCGAGCACCCCGGCGTCGGCCGAGGACGACTCGACGGCCTCCGTCCTGGGCTCGCTCGTCCCGACGCTCACGGTGCTGGACGCGATGCGCCGCACCTCGACGCGCCGGATCGTCATGGCGTCCTCCGGCGGCACGGTCTACGGGAAGGTCCAGATCCTCCCGACACCCGAGATCCACGTCCGCGAGCCGATCTCGCTGCACGGCGTCAACCAGGTCGTCTCCGAGGAGTACGCGCTCTTCTTCGCCCGCCAGTACGGGCTCGAGCCGACGGTCCTGCGGTTCTCCAACGTCTACGGGCCCGGCCAGTACGTCCGCGGCGGCCAGGGCGTCGTGGCGGCCTGGTGCCGCGCGATCGCCAACGGCGAGCCGATCACGCTGATGGGGGAGGGCGCGCTCAAGCGCGACTTCGTGTTCGCCCGCGACGCCGCGCAGGCGATGCTCGCGGTCGCGGGGACGGACGCCCGGGGCAGCTACAACGTGGGCTCCGGGATCGCGACGGCGCTGAGCGAGGTCGAGAACCTGCTCCGCGCGATCACCGGGGAGGACTTCCCGGTCAACCGCCTGCCGTCCCGCGCGGTCGACGTCCCGGTGACCATGCTCGACTGCGGCGAGCTCGAGCGGGTCGCGGGCTGGAAGGCCACGACGTCGCTCGTGCGCGGACTGTCGCTCACGTGGGACTGGTACTCGTCGCACGTGCCGGAGGGCCTGCCGAACCACGGCGTGGCCGCCGAGACGGTGACCGCGCCGCCGGCCTGACCGCGCCGCCGGCCTGACCGCGGCGCGGGACGCACCGGCCGCCGGACGTCCTCCGGCGGGCCGACCCACCGGCCGAGCTCGGGCTCAGGCGCCGAGGCGCCGCGAGACCTCGACGATCCGCTCGCCGTAGCGCGCCCACGAGAAGTCCTCCGCGCGCGTCCGGGCCGCCCGGCCCATCGCGCGCCGGCGCTCCGGGTCGGCGTGCAGCTCCAGCAGCCGCTCCGCGATCGCGCCCGGGTCGCGGATCGGCACGACGAAGCCGTCCTCGCCGTCGCGCAGGACGTCGCTCCCGAACGTGTGGGCGGACATGATCGACGGCAGCCCGCAGGCCATCGCCATGATCGCCGTCTGCGGGAAGCCCTCGAACAGCGAGGGCAGGACGTAGACGTCGGCCGAGCGGTAGATGTCGGGCATCTCGTAGATCGGGACCGGCGGCAGCAGCCGGACGTTCGGCCGGGACAGCCAGGCGTCCGTCGGGCCGATCGGGCGACCGAGGAAGACGAGCTCGCTGTTCGGGATCCCCGCCTGCTCGAACGCCTCCACCAGGTAGGAGATGCCCTTGTACTGGGAGATCTGGCCGGCGAACAGCACGCGGAACGGGCGATCGGGGTCCTCCGGCGCCGGCTCGCCCGGGGAGAACATCTCGAGGTCGACGCCGAGCGGGGTGATCTCGAGCTTCTCCGCGGACACGCCGCGCTCGACGAACGTGTCGCGCGCGTAGCTCGACAGCACGAGGATCCGGTCGGCCTCGGCGATCTCGACGTCCATCCGTGCGTGCCGGCGCTCGTCGAAGTACGCCAGCGGGAGCGTCGCCGCGTAGTCGGGGCGCAGGCGGTGCTCCTCGCGGGTGAGCTCCAGCGTCGTCGTGTGGTGGGCCGTCGTGTAGTCGAGGACGGAGACGGCGCCGATCCGGCGGGCCGCGCGGATCCCGGCGAGCGCCGCGCCGGCCGGCAGGACGACGACGCGGTCGCCAGGGCGCAGCGCCTTGGCGGCCGCCCGGTCGAACCAGCGCGCCGTGCGGTCGGCGACGCGGGCGTGGATCGCCGGGCTGGGGCTCGCCCGCAGCACCGCGGCCTCGACGAACGTGCTCGGCTGCGCCACCCGCTCGACGTGCTCGGGCCGGACGCCCTCCGGGACGTTCCGCAGCCGCAGGTACCGGCGCGCCTTCTCGCCGAGCCCGGAGGGGAGGACCCGCGCGACGCGGTCCTCGAGCGCCGGCGTCGAGGCGAGGGTTGTGACGTAGGCGCGCAGGAGCCCGGCGCCCTCGAGGGCCTCGGCCATCGTCCGCTTCCACCGGAGCGACCCGGGATTCGTGACGACGACGTTGCCGGGCGGGGCTGGTTCGCGCTGGTGCGACATTGCCCGGCACGATAGCCCGCCGCGCGGCAGGTCCCGGGCGCCGCGACGCCTGTTCGCGGGCGGCGCCGACCGCTAGGTTTCCGTGGGCCCGAGCGCGGGCCGTCCCTCTCCACGGAGTCCTCGTTGCCGCCGTCGTCCAGCGTCCCGCGCGTCCTGCGCGTCATCCCGTCGATCGATCCGGAGGTCGGCGGCCCGTCGTACCACCTGGTCAACGCCGCCCTCGCCGAGGCCCGCGCCGGGACCGCCCACGCCGTCGTCGCCTGCACGCGCCGACCAGGCCAGCCGGATCCCGAGTCGGTGGCCGGGCTGCGCGCCGAGGGGATCGGCTACGTCGCCTTCGACCGCCCGCGGATCGCCTCCGGCATCGCGCTGCGCTGGGGCATCAGCCCGCGGCTCGCCGTCTGGATGCTCTGGAACGCCCGGCGCTTCGACGTCATCCACGTCGACTTCGTGTGGACCTTCGGCGGCATCGTCGCCGCCGTCGCCGGGCGCCTGTGGGGGCGCCCGGTGATCATGACCCCGCACGAGTCGCTCACGCGGTTCGAGATCGCGCAGTCGCGGTCGCCCCGCCGCGCGCAGCAGAAGCTCGCGATGCGCCGGCTGCTCCTGCGCGGCGTCGACGAGATCGTCGTCTCCTCGCGCCTGGAGGCCGAGCACTCCGACCTCGACGACCACGTCAGCCACGTCGTCTCGCACCCGATCGACGCGGGCGGGCCGCCGCACGACCGCCGTCGGCCGACGCCGGCCGCCGGGGAGCTCACCGTCGGGTTCCTCGGCCGCCTGCACCCGAAGAAGCGCCTGGAGATGCTCATCGACGCCGTCGGGCGGACCGGCACCGGCGTCCGCCTCGACGTCGGCGGGGACCAGCCGCCCGAGCGCTTCCGCACCCTCGGGGAGGAGGTCGCGGCGTCCCCGGACGCCGGCCGGATCGCGCTCCACGGCTTCGTCCCGGGATCCGGGCGCGACGCGTTCTTCGACGGGATCGACGTCCTCGCGATGCCCTCGGACTTCGAGTGCTTCGGGATGTCCGCCGCGGAGGCGATGGTCGCCGGGGTCCCCGTCGTCGTCAGCGACCACGTGGGCGTCGCCGACGTCGTGACCGAGTACGGGGCCGGCGTCGTCGTCCCCCGCGACGACCCCGCGGCCCTCGCGCGCGCCCTGGACGACCTGGCCGCCCACCCGGAGCGCCTGGGCCCGATGGGCGACGCCGCGCGCCGTGGCGCCCGCGAGCGGTTCTCCTACGCGGCCTACGGCGCGGAGATCGGCGTGGTCTACGACGAGGTCTCCGCCCGCCGACGACCTACACTCCGGGGCATGGCGTCCATGGCCCTCCAACGTCGGTGGCGTCAAGCCATCAAGCTCACGCGCCTCGTGCGCGTGCCCGAGTACCGGCGCGCGCTGCGCTTCGGCGTGGCCGCGACGGTCGAGCACGACCGCGCGCCGCTGCCGGACGACCTCGCGACCGTCGTCGACGTCGGCGCCAACCGCGGCCAGTTCGCGGTGATGGCCTCGCACCGGTGGCCGGACGCGCAGCTCGTCTGCTTCGAGCCGCTCCCGGAGCCCCGGGGTCTGCTGCAGCAGGCGCTCGGCGGTCACGCCCGCCTCCGCGTCGTCGACGCCGCGGTGAGCGACGAGGAGGGCACCGCCGAGTTCCACATCAGCCGCTCCGACGACTGCTCGTCGCTGCTGCCCGTCACGGACACCCACATCGAGACGTTCCCCGACTCGGTCGCCGTCGAGTCCGTCCCGGTGCGGATCGTCCGGATCGACGCCGTGCTGGACGCGCCGATCGCCCGGCCGGCGCTCCTGAAGATCGACGTCCAGGGCGCCGAGCTCGGGGCCCTGCGCGGCGCCGTCGGCGTGCTGGACCAGTTCGACGCGATCCTCGTCGAGGTCTCGTTCGCCGAGCTCTACGGCGGGCAGGCGCTCGCGTCGGACATCATCCGCTTCCTCGACGACCACGGGTTCGTGCTGACCAGCATGGGCGCGCCGTCGAACGACGCCGAGGGCCGGACGCTCCAGACCGACCTCGTCTTCGGGCCCCGGACGACGGCGCGCCCCGAGGAGCTCGCCGCGTGAGCGGAGCGCCCGGCACCGCGGGGGACGAGCTCGAGCGGGCGCGGGAGTCCAGCACGGTCGGCGGCCGCCCGGTCGCCGAGCTCGTGCGCTCCGGCCACCTCCCGCCGGACCCGTACGGCTTCCGCGAGCTCGTCTGGGCCGACTACGAGGCCCACTACCACTACAAGGAAGAGCCCGCCGAGCGCCGGCGGCTCCTCTTCCTCCCGCGGCTGCTGACGAACTCGTCGCTGCACGCGACGCTGCTGATCCGCCTGGTGCAGAAGGCCCCGGGGGCCACGACGTGGCTCTGGCGGCGGTTGCTGCTGGCGCTGCACGGCTGCGACGTCGGCCGGCAGACCGTGATCGGTCCCGGGCTCCAGATGACCCACCCGACCGGGATCGTCGTCGGCGTCAACACGTCGATCGGCGCCGGGGTCACGCTCATGCAGGGCGTCACCGTCAGCCCGGTCACCACCAACTGGCGGGTCGGCGGCGAGATGGGCGTCCTCCACATCGGCGACGGCGTCACGGTCTTCGCCAACGCCGGCGTCTTCGGGCCGATCACCGTCGGCGACGACGCGATCGTCGGCTCGCTCGCGCTCGTCAGCCGCGACGTCCCGTCGCGGTGGATCGCCACGAGGGACCGCATGCGCCCGGCGAGGCAGGACGAGCTCGCCGGGGTCCGATGAGCACGGCGCAGGACGTCGAGGAGGTCGCACCGGTCCCCACCGTCGGCCCACCGGCCGTCCCGCGCGCCGGTCGCGCCGTCAAGTGGGCCCTCTTCGTCAGCCTCGGCGTGACCGTCGGGGTCCAGGTCGGGAACCTCGCCACCGGCGTCATCCTCGCCCGCACGCTGGGCCCGGCCGACCGCGGTGGCCTGACCGCCGTCCTGCTGTGGCCGTCGCTGCTGGCGATCGTGGGCAGCCTCGGCATCGCGGACGCGCTGACCTTCCACGCCGCGCGGGCGAGCGCCCGGGTCGGCACGCTGATCGGGACGGCCGTCGCGCTGGCCCTGGGCCTCGCCGCGGTCCTCGCGGGCATCGGCCTGCTGATCGAGCCGCTCGTCCTGCACCGCTACGACGCGTCGACCGTCCACGCGGCGCAGCTGCTCGTGGTCACGTTCGTCCCGATCAACCTGCTGGGCACGTTCCTGCTCGGGATCATCAACGGGCGCCAGCGCCTCGTGGCCTACCAGCTGCTGCGCGGCCTCGTGACGGTCTCGACGGCCACGGTCCTGATCACGATCGACGTGGTCTGGGGCCTCACGATCCAGAACGCGGTGCTCGGCTACATCGCCGCGAACGCGGTCACGCTCGCCGCGATCGTGGCGGTGCTGCTGGCGACGGAGCGCCCGCGCCTGCGGGCGAGTCGGCGCCTGAACCGCGAGGTCGTCCGGTTCGGTCTGAAGAGCCACACGAGCAACGTCTCGGTGCTGCTCAACGGGTCGCTCGACCAGCTCCTGATCTCCGTCTTCCTCGCGTCGAAGCTCCTCGGCCTCTACACCACCGCGGTGACCGTCAGCCTCGTCGTCGCGATGATCGGCCTGTCGGTGGCGCCGGTCGCGCTGCCGACGATCGCGAAGCTCCCCGCGGGGCCGCAACGCTCGGCGAGCGCGCGGACCTACATCTCCGCGACGTTCCTGCTCAGCGCGGCCGTGGCCCTGCCCCTGTTCGTCTTCGCCGGTCCGCTGATCGCGCTCGTCTTCGGCGAGCCGTTCCGCGAGGCCGAGACCGCGGCCCGGATCCTGCTCGCGGGCGCCGTGGTCGCGAGCACCGCACGGGCGCTCGAGGCGGTCCTGAAGGCCGTCGACCGCCCGCTCGACGCCGGCGTGGCCGAGGTGATCGCGCTCGGCGGCACCGCGATCTCCCTCGCCGTCCTGCTGCCGCTGTTCGGCCTGACGGGCGCGGCGTGCGCGTCGCTGGCCGGGAGGACCGCGAGCGGGGTGCTGCTCACCGTCCGGACGTCCCGGGCGCTCGGCGTGGGGCCGCTCCGGCTCTACGCCGTGGACGTGCGCGTGGTCGGAGCGCTGATCGGCGCCGTCCGGCGCCGCCGGGCCTGACGGCGGGCCGCGGCGCGACCGTCGGGCGGTCGGTGCGCCGGTCGGGGCCGCCCGCGCTCCGGCGGGCGACCCGTGTCCGTCTGCTCAGTCGGCGGTCGACGGCCGCGGGGGCCGGACCTTGCCGGCGATCGCGCTGCCGTCGGCGGGCACGTCCTCCAGCAGGAGCTGCTTGGCGCCGATCGTGGCACGGTCCCCGATCGTGATCGGGCCGAGCGCCATCGCGTGCGGGAAGAAGATCACGCCGTCGCCGACGCGGAGCCACTCCTCCAGGCCCTGGTCGGGGTACCAGCGCTTGCGGGTCGGCCCGATCGTGACGCCGTGGTGCAGGACGACGCCCGCCCCGAACGACGTGCCCGGGCCGATCGCGATCGAGAACGGGTGCGGGAGCTCCAGGCCGGGCCCGATGATCGTGTCGGGCGCCCAGTCGATCGCGTGCCAGGAGAGGAGCAGCCGGCGCCAGACGAACGCCGTCGGGCGCGGGGCCAGCGTGATCAGGCGGATCAGGAACGTCGCGTGGAAGCAGGCGTTCGTGATCATCCGCGGCACCATCAGGAGCCGCCGGCGCTCGACCGGCTCGTTCTTGTACGCGTAGAGCTGCTCGTAGTCGGATCGGACGAGGGCCCAGAAGCCGGGACCGCCGTCGGCGCGGGCCACGTTCAGGCCACCGCGTCGATCACATAGTGCGTGGCGAGGTTCGGCTTCTGCCGGCGGTGCGCCCAGTTCTCGTACGCGAGGTACGAGCGCTGCAGCGGCCGGTTGAAGCGCAGGTAGCCCCCGGCCTTGTACAGGGGGACGATGTCCCAGGAGCTCCAGCCCCCGGCCTCGAGGCGCTTGCGCAGGCCGCGGTCGGTGCAGCCGTCGTACTTCGTCGGGAACTTGTCCTCGGCCGGGAACCCGAGGAGCCGCTCCTGGGCCTTCGAGCTGATCCGGTACGGGACGACGCGGGCGGCGAGCGCGTAGAAGCCCCACGCACCCGACAGCATCGCGACCATCCGGCCGCCCGGAACCAGCGAGCGGTGCTGCGTGGCGAGCGCCGCGGCCATCGACGGGACGTGCTCGAGGACCTGCCAGCTGATCACGAGGTCGAACGACTGCGCGAGCTGGGGGAGGGGCGAGGAGATGTCGCCGACCACCCGCTCGTCGTAGTCGCCGTCCTCGGCGCGCTCGAGCTCGTGCTCGGAGACGTCCAGGCCGACCCAGTGGCAGCCCTCGGGGCGCTGGTCGGCGGGGACGGTCGGCCGGGCGCCGGAGCCGACGTCGAGGACGCGGGCCCCTGGTTTCAGGCCGGCCGCGACGCGGTCGAGGAACGGACGCTGCCATGCGGTGCCGTAGCGCTCGGGCAGCCGCCCGGCGGCGACCTCCGCGCGCTCGGCGGCGGCCTCGTCGGTGTCTTTCGGGGTGAGGATCAGGGTCATCGTCCGGAGCTCGCGAGGTTGGTGATGACGAAGGAGGACCACGCCTGCTGCGACGCCTGGAGCGCGGCGGGGTCCACGGTGGAGTGGATGAAGGGCTGGCCGGCGGTCGGGCCGCCGGGGAGGACGACGGTGCGGGTGCCCGGGAGCGCCTTCTCGAGCAGCTCGGCCTGGCTCGGCGGCACGATCGGGTCCGTCGCGGCGACGACCTGGAAGACCTTGGCCTTGATGCGGTCGGCCTGCAGCGCCGGGCTGAGGCGCTTCAGGTCGTCGGACCCGAAGGCGTCGACCGCGAAGCGCTTGAGCGTCCGCAGCGCGCGGCTGTCGTCCAGCACGGTGAGATCGGTCGGGCCGGCCAGCGACACGACGCACCGGAGCTTCGGGCGGCGGATCGCGAGCTCGAGCAGCAGGTGGCCGCCGGCGGACTGGCCGACCCCGCAGGTCGGGGTCGGGGTGCCGAGCTCGCGCTGGGCAGCGTCGTAGGCCGCGACGACGTCGTCCACGCCGCGCGCGCCGGCGCGGTACTCGGGGATCAGGACCGCGTAGCCCTGGCCGCGCCACAGCGGGGCGGCGACCTTCTGGAACGCGGCGACCTCCGTCGGGTTCCGGCCCTTCCAGGCGCCGCCGTGGACGAACATGACGAGTCCCTTCGGCGGCTTGCCGGCGTACGCGCCGTCGGGGAGCTCCACCGAGGCCTTCGGGGCAGGGCCGGGATCGGCGGGCTTATCGCTTCCGCACCCGGTCGTCAAGCCCGCGGCGAGCGCGATCGCGGCGAGGAATGCCGCGCGCCTGTGGGCAGGAAAAGCCACGCCGCGCATCATGCCACGCACTGCTCGGTTGACACCGTTTCGACTGCTATGGTCCGGCCGCGTCGACCACTGTTTCCTCCCGGAAACGCACAGGATGGGGCCACCGGAAGTGCCGAGAACGACCAGCCAGACGTGGACCGCCGGGTCCGAGACCCACGCATGAGCAGTCAACAAGGCGGCGGGATCACTCCCTACCTCCGGATGCTGCGGGAGCATCGGCTCCTCATCATCATCGTCACGATCGTCTGCGCCGGCGCCACCGCCGCCTACTCGTTCACGCGCGAGTCCAAGTACGAGAGCGTCGCCCAGCTGTCCTTCCAGGAGACCAGCCAGAGCAACGCCGTCGCCGGCGTCGCCGCCCAGCAGGTCTCCACGGCCGCCGAGCTCGCGGCCAAGGGCGCCACGGCGGTCCTCAGCGACGAGGTCCTCCAGCAGGTCAAGGACCGGCTGCGGACGGGCCTCTCGCTCGACGACCTCCGCTCCCGGCTGAAGGCCGACATCGACGCGACGAGCAACCTCGTCGACGTGACGGCGACCACGGACAACGCGCAGTTCTCCGCCGCCCTCGCCAACGAGGTCGCCAACCGCGTCGTCAGCGTCCAGGTCCGCGCCGAGCGCAGCCGCTTCAAGCGGATCGCGATCACCCTGCAGCGCCAGCTCGACGAGCGGCTCAAGGGCATCGCGAAGGACGACATCACCGGCATCCTCGCCGCGTCCAACGGCTACAGCGACCGCCTCGCGTCGATCAACACGCTGGCGGTCTCCGCGACCCCGGTGAAGCTCGCGAACACGGCCACCGTGGCCGACTCCCCGGCCTCGCCGAAGCCGATCCGCGACACCGTCCTCGGCGCATTCGTCGGCCTGCTGCTCGGCCTCGTCCTGGCCTTCGGGCGGGACTCCCTCGACCGCCGTCTGCGCGACGTCTCGGACATCCGCGAGCACCTCGACCTCCCGGTCGTGGGCATCATCCGCAAGTCCGCGTTCGGCGTCCTGCCGTTCGTCAAGGACTCCGAGGGCCAGGAGACCGAGGCCTTCCGCAGCCTGCGCACGAACGTCGAGCTGATGAACGCCGACCACCGGCCGCGCAGCGTGCTCGTGACGAGCGCCCTGCCGCAGGAGGGCAAGTCGACCGTCGCCGCCGGGCTCGCGCTCGCGAGCGCGACCTCGGGGCGCCTGACGATCCTCGTCGAGTGCGACCTGCGCCGCCCGTGCCTCGCCGAGCGCCTCGGCGTCGAGGCGAGCCCGGGCCTCAGCGACTACCTCGCCGGCCGCGCGACCCCCGCCGACGTCCTCCGCACGGTCGAGCTCGCCCAGAGCGCCGTCACCGGTGACGACGGCGCCGCCCCGCAGCTCGTGGTCGTCCCCGCCGGCTCGCCGACGTCCAGCCCGACCGAGCTCCTCGGCTCCCCGCGCTTCGCCGAGTTCCTGGAGGAGATCGGCAGCGTCTACGACACGGTCGTCATCGACACCGCGCCGGTGCTCTCCGTCGCCGACGCGCTGCTCGTCATCCCGACGGCCGACGCGGTCCTGGTCTGCGTCCGCGCCGACCAGACGACCCGGAACCAGGCGTCGGCCGGCAAGGCGACGGTCGAGCGCGTCCCGGACAAGGACCTCGCGCTCGTGGTGACCGGCGTGGCGCCGCACCGCGACGAGGACTACGGGTACTACAGCGCCACGTACGTGACGGCCGCCTGACCGATGGCGACCCAGGCGCGACTCGGCGGACGCCCGGCCGCCGGCCGGGGGCTCCCGTCGCGCGGCGACGTCGGCCTGGGCCTCCTGGTCGGCGTCCTGGCGGTCGTCACCGCGTTCGCCGTCACCAAGGGCGTCTGGATCGGGATCGTCGGCCTGATCGTCGTCGGCGCCGCGTGGATCGCGGGCATCCGCGACTGGCGTCGCTCGTTCGTCGGGCTGCTCGTCTTCCTGCCCTACTCGGGCATCTTCATCATCGCGGCGTATCCGGCCACCGGTCCGGCGACCCTGCTGAAGGACCTGCTGTTCGTCCTCCCGCTGTACGTGGGGTTCCTCGGCGTGCACGTCCTGAAGGGCCGCTCGGTGGCGGTCCGCGGGTTCCCGCTCGGCCTGGGCCTCGCGTTCGCGGGCATCGTCGTGCTCCAGATGCTGGCGCCGACGCTGCCGAACATCGTCGTCGGCCTGATCGGCGCCAAGGTCTGGCTCCTCTACATCCCGCTCGCGTACGTCGCGTACTGCTTCCTCCGCACCCGCGAGGACCTGAACCTGCTGCTGACCGTGATGGCCGCCGCGTCGGTCATCCCGTGCGTCGTCGGCATCGTCGAGGGCATCCTCGTCAACACCGGGCACGGGGACATCGTCTACAGCTGGTACGGCGACGCCGCCGCCGCCGCGACCCAGCAGTTCGTGAACGTCGGCGTCGGCGACGCGACGATCAACCGCGTGCCCAGCACGTTCTCCTTCGTCGGGCAGTACTCGTTGTTCACGATCATCTCGATCTCGGTCTCGTACGCCTGGTGGCGCGGGGTCCTGGTCCCACGCGGCGGCGTCCGCGTGTGGATGGGCCCCGCGCTGCTCGGTCTCGTGGCGCTCGCGGCGTTCCTGTCGGGGGCCCGGGGGACCGTGCTCGCCGCTCCGGCGCTGATCGCGGTCATCCTCGTCCTCGACGGCATCAACATCCGCACCTGGGTCGTGGCGCCGGTCGCCCTGGCCCTCGTCATGACGCTCGCCGCGTCGATCTTCGGCACCGGCGTGGGCGCGCTGCTGCAGAACACCTGGGACCACGCGATCTCCGAGTTCGACATCGGGACGATCCAGGGCGTCGAGCACGCCTTCAACCACACGACCTTCGGTCTCGGGACGGGCGTCGACACGGTCTCCGCCCGGTACGCGCTGCCGAAGTTCAGCCCGTACGCCCTCGTCGGCGGTCGCGTCGAGGAGAGCTGGTGGATCAAGGCCCTGCTCGAGCTCGGGATCATCGGCCTGGGCCTCGTGATCGTCTTCGTCCTCGGCGTGCTGCGTGCCGCGCTCCGCGCCCACCTCTCGGTCAAGGACAAGGGCCTGCGGGCGATCTCCGCCGCCTGCTGCGCCCTCCTGGCCTACGCGGTGTTCTTCAACTTCAAGGGCTCGGGGCTCGACCTCGATCCCCTGAACGTCGTCTTCTGGGTCTTCGTCGGGATCGTGCTGCGGCTGCCGGTGATCCAGGAGGAGGAGCGCGAGCAGGAGCGCCGCGCGGGCCTCCTGGCGGCCGCCACGGAGGAGCCCGGACCGGACCCGGGCGGCGACCTCGGGCGCGCGGGTGTGCGTCCGGGCACGCGAGCGGGGGAACCGCTCGTCACCGCGCTAGTCTCGCGGCGATGACCAAGCGCCTCCTCGTCACCGGCGGAGCCGGCTTCATCGGATCCACCGTCGCCCTCGCCGCGGCGGCCACGGGCGAGTGGGAGGTCGTCGTCTGCGACAACCTCCGACGCCGGGGCTCCGAGCTGAACCTCCCGCGGCTCCGCGCCGCCGGCGTCGCCTTCGAGCACGCCGACGTCCGGCACCTCGACGACCTCCTCGCCCTCGGCGCGTTCGACGCCCTCGTGGAGTGCTCGGCGGAACCGTCCGTGATGGCCGCGGTCGACGGCTCCGGCCAGTACGTCGTGGACACGAACCTCGTCGGTGCGCACCACTGCCTCGAGGCCGCGGCGCGCCACGGCGCGCACGTCGTCTTCCTCTCGACGAGCCGCGTGTACCCGCTGCGGCACCTGAACGGCCTGGCCCTCGACGAGACCGCCACCCGGATGACGATGGCCCAGGAGCAGCCCGTCCCCGGCGCGTCGGAGCACGGCATCGGCGAGGCCTTCCCGCTCGACGGCGCCCGGACGCTCTACGGCACGACGAAGCTCGCGGGCGAGCTCCTCGTCGCCGAGTACGGCGAGAGCCACGGGATCGCCACGACGATCAACCGCTGCGGCGTGGTCGCGGGCCCGTGGCAGATGGGGAAGGTCGACCAGGGCGTCTTCACGCACTGGATGAAGTCGATCATGGCGGGGCAGCCCCTCAGCTACATCGGCTTCGGCGGCACCGGCAAGCAGGTCCGCGACCTCCTGCACGTCGACGACCTGACGGACCTCATCCTGCGGCAGCTCGCCGACCCGCAGCGCTGGGACGGCACGACCTTCAACGTCGGCGGCGGCGTCGACTGCAGCCTGTCGCTGCTCGAGACGACGGCGCTGTGCGCCGAGATCGTCGGCCGCGAGGTCGAGGTCTCGGGGATCCCGGAGACCCGGGTCGGCGACGTGCCGATCTACGTGTCCGACTGCCGCGCGATCTTCGCCCACGACGACTGGCGGCCGACCCGGTCGGCCCGCCGCGTCCTCGAGGACATCCACGCGTGGCTACGCGACCACGGGGCGTCCGTCCCGGGCTGATGACCCGCTCACCGGCGCGCTCTGCACCGGGGCCGCGGCCTCCGGGCTGCGGCGCACCCGCCGGGCACGCCGGGCGCCGCGGGGCGCGACGTCGGTGAGGACCTCCTCCCAGCGGTCGAGCACCCGGTCGACGGAGAATCGGTCGCCGGCGTAGGCCAGCGAGCCCGTCGCGTGACGGTGGCGGAGGACCTCGTCCTCGAGCTCGTGGACCAGGGCCGGCCCGAGCCGGTCCGGGATCTCGGCGGGGGAGAGCGTGACGCCGGCGCCCGCCTCGTGCAGCACGTGCTGGACCTCGCTGTCGTCGCGGACCGCGCCGACGACGGCCAGTCCGCGGGCCATGAAGTTCATGAGCTTCGACGGCATGTTGAACTCGACCGTCGGGCTCGTCTGGCTGATCAGCGCGACGGTGGCGCGACGGGTCTCGCGCTCGAGGTCGGCGCCGCCGAGGATCCCGGTGACGCGGACGCGGTCGGTGGTGATCGCGGCGCGGACGGCGTCGCCCGCGACGCCGTCGCCGGCGATGACGAGCTCGGCACCGAGGTCCGCGAGGCGCTCGTCCGCCTGGAACGCGCGGACGACCGCGACGAGGTTCTGCGTCAGGCCGATGTTGCCCATCGTGAAGACGACCGGGCGGTCCGCGTCGCCGTGCACCTGCGGGCCGTCGGCGAGCTCGCGGGTCGCCGAGTCCGGGATGTGGACGACCTTGCCGTCCGGCACGCCCTTCTCGAGCATGTTCCGCCGCGCGGCGCGGGAGATGACGACGACGCGCTCCGCCGACGCGTAGCAGGCCTTCTCGTACCGGCGGAGCCAGCGGACGAGGCCGCCCTCCTGCATCAGCCCGGTCGCCACGGCGCCGTCGGGGAGGATGTCGTGGATCCGCACGACGAACGGCGTGCGGCGGACGCGGGCGTGCAGGGCGGCGACCCCGAGCGCCGGGAAGCTCGGCGTGGCCCCGACGACGACGTCGGCGGCCGGGAGCAGCGGCGCGGCCGCCACGCACGAGGAGGCGAAGGTCGCGTCCTGCAGCATCCGGTCCGAGGCCGTGCCCCGGCCGACGCGCAGCGGCACGCGCAGGACGTCCACGCCGTCGTGGTCCTCCCGGGTGGGGCGCAGCGGCCGGTCCCACACGGGATCCGGGTAGTGCGCATGGGCGGCGAGGACCGTGACGTCGTGTCCGCGGGCCTGGAGGCCCTTCGCCCAGACGGTCGCGAGGGGAGCGATGCCCGTCGGCTCCGGGGCGAAGTTCGAGCTCCACAGCTGTATACGCATTGAGCCGATCGTAGCGAGCGGCGCTGCGATTCTCCACCGATCGGGGGTCCACCGGCGCAACGATCGGGGGACCCCTGAAGGGTGGACCTCCGTTGGAGCGCGTGCAAGGAGGATCGAGCGTCCGTCCAGTGACGATCCCGACGATTCCCCTCGATTTCGTCGGGTCCACGACGTATCGTGCGCCCGGTGACCAACCCCATCTGCGTAGTGACCGGCTCGGGCGGACTGATCGGGTCGGAGGCCGCGAGGCACTTCGCGTCGGTCGGCTTCGACGTCGTCGGCATCGAGAACGACATGCGTCAACAGTTCTTCGGGCCCGCGGCGTCGACCGCGGCCAGCTCGTCGCAGCTCGCCGCCGATCTGGGCGACGCGTTCCGGCACGAGGTGCTCGACATCCGCGACGCCGACGGCGTGGACGCCCTCTTCGCCTCGCTGGCGAAGCGGATCGCGCTCGTCGTCCACACCGCGGCCCAGCCGTCGCACGACTGGGCCGCCCGCGACCCCTTCACGGACTTCGGCGTCAACGCCAACGGCACGCTGAACCTCCTGCAGGCCGTCCGCGGCCACTGTCCGGAGGCCACGTTCGTCTTCTGCTCGACGAACAAGGTCTACGGCGACCGCCCGAACTTCCTGCCGCTCGAGGACCGCGGCACCCGCCTCGAGCTCCCGGACGACCACGAGTGGGCCGGCGGCGTCGGCACCGACATGTCGATCGACCGCTGCACCCACTCGCTCTTCGGCGTCTCGAAGGTCGCCGCCGACCTGCTCGTGCAGGAGTACGGCCGCTACTTCGGGATCCCGACCGTCTGCTTCCGGGGCGGCTGCCTCACCGGCCCGCAGCACGCGGGTGCGCAGCTGCACGGGTTCCTGAGCTACCTGATGCGCTGCACCGTCACCGGCGATCCGTACACGATCTTCGGCTACGAGGGCAAGCAGGTCCGCGACAACATCCACGCGGTCGACGTCGTGCAGGCCTTCGAGGCGTTCCATCGCGACCCGAAGGTCGCCGCCGTCTACAACCTCGGCGGCGGGCGCGAGAGCAACGTCTCGATGCTCGAGGCCATCGACCTCTGCGAGAAGGTCGCGGGCAACAAGCTCTCCTGGACGCTCTCCGACGAGGCCCGCATCGGCGACCACCGCTGGTGGATCTCCGACCTCTCGGACTTCAAGGCCGACTACCCCGGGTGGGGCATCACCGTCGGGATCGAGGAGATCCTGCGGGACATCCACGCCTCGAACGCCGACGAGTGGACGGCGCTGCGTGCTGCGTGAGCGCCAAGGGCTCGTCGTCCTGCTGATCGTCGTCCTCGGCGTCGCCGTGGGCGCGGTCGCGGGGGGCGCGATAGCCGGCTCCCGGACGACGAGCTACGAGGGCGTCTCGACCCTGCAGGGACACGCCGCCTCCGCCGACGGCTCGCTCGGGGCACTCCTGTCGGCGACCTCCGGGAGCACGGCCGGCGAGGTCGCCTCGAGCTCCGTCGGGCTCGTCCGGAGGCCCGACGTCGTCGCCGCCGCGCGGACCGCCCTCGGGCCCGGGAGCGCCACCGCGACCGCGACCGCCCGCCAGCTCCCCGGCGCCCGGCTCGAGGTCGTGGTGCGCTCCACCGACCGCGGCGCCGCGGCCGCCCGTTCGCGGGCCTTCGCCGTCGCGCTGCGCGGCGTCCAGACGACGACCACGCGCCGGTCCTACGTCCGGACCGCGATGTCCGTCGAGGCCGACGCCGCCACGACCCCCGCCGGGCCGGCGCGCGCCACGCTCGTCGACAACGCCGCGGTCCTGCGGACCCTCGCGCAGCGCGTCGTGCCGCTGCAGCTCCTGCAGGTCGGCACCGTCCGCACGATCGAGCCGTCGCCGTCGGACGGGGCCGTCGCCGCGCTCGGCGGTCTCGCCGGGCTCCTCGTCTCGCTCGTCGTCGTCGGCGGCTTCCTGGCCGGCCGTCGCTCGCGCCGGCCCGTCGCGGTCTCGTCCTTCGCGGGCGGGACGCGACCCGCCGCACCGGCCGGTGCGGCGCGGGTCCCCGTCCGCCCGGCTGCCGCGGCCCCTGCGGCCCCGGCCCCGGCGGCCCCCGCCGCGGCCCCGGCGTCCGACGCCGCTCCGGCATCGGACTGGAGGCCGAGCCCCGCGACGGTGGCGGCGCAGCAGACCGAGCGCAGCGCCTGGACCCCCGCCCCGCCGCCCGACGCGGGAGTCGTCGAGGCCTCCGCGGGCACGCCCGCGGAGCTGCCGAGCACGGACCGCGCCGCGGTCCCGCCGGCGTTCACGATCACGGGACGCTTCGGGCGCTCCGGCGGTGCGCTGCCGGTCGGACCGGAGCGGCTCGCGGAGCTCCGCGGGCTGCTCGCCGAGGCGCGACGCCCCCGCGAGGACGGCGCCGAGGTCCTGCTCGTCGCGGCGCCCACGGCCGGCCCGTCGTCCGCTGGACTCGCACTGGCCGCGGGGGTCGCGGCCGCCGCGGGGGGCGAGCGCGTGCTCGTCCTCGAGGCCGAGCCCGACGAGGGATCCGGCATCGCCGTCCTCGCCGCGCTCGAGCGCGGGCCCGGGCTCGGCGACCACCTGTCCGGCGCGTTCGGGCCCGCCGAGGTCCTCCAGCCGCTGTCGCTGGAGTACGCCGGGGCCGACGAGCCGGGCGCACGGACCCCGGTCGTCGTGGTCGCCGGGGAGCTCGGCGTCGTCCCCGACGGCGAGCGCCTCGACGCGCTGTTCCGCGACGCCCTGCGGGGCTACGACCTCGTGGTCGTGAGCGCCCGGGCGGACGACCACGTCGGCACCGTCGGCCGTCACGCCGACGCCGTCGTCCTCTGGATCGACGTGGACCGCACGACGGACCCGCTGGTCGAGGAGGCCGTCGAGCGCGTCGCGGCCGTCACGAGCGCCCCGGTCACCGTCGTCGGCGCCGTCGGCGCCGGCTGGCTCAGCGTCAGCGGCTGACCGGAGGGCCCGTCAGGCCCGGTCGTCCCAGAGGCCCGGGACGACCCAGGCGTTGACGTCCTCGTCGGCGCCCGCCGCGACGGGGGGCGGGGGCACGGCCGCGGCGCCCCGGGGCGCCGG
>NZ_KI912613.1:2850047-2879875 GCF_000519325.1 Patulibacter minatonensis DSM 18081
ATGCGGCGGTGGTGCCCGCGGGCGTGTCGTCCCACGCACCGTCGTGGCCGGGGGCCTCGGCGGGCACCGGGCCGGCAGACCCGGTCGTGGCCTCGTCCTCCGGGCGGGCGTCGCGTGCCGCCGCGCCGGCACCGGCGTCCGGGGCCGGTGCGTCCCCGGCGGGCATCCAGCGCTCCGGCTCGCCGACGTCGGCGTCGACGGGCATGGCGTCCTGCGGCTCGGTCGGCACCCAGCGGGCCGGGGCGCCACCGTCGGCGTCGACCGGCGTGCCGGCGGCGGACCCCGTCGGGAGCCAGCGGTCGGGCGCGCCCTCGCCGGGCGACGCGGCGAGCTGGTGGCCGTCCGGGACCCACCGGTCCGGTGCCGCTCCTCCGACGTCGCTCCTCCCCGCACCGCCGGGGACCGCCCACGAGGCGGGGGAGGACGACGGGGTGTCGGTCGTCGGGAGCCAGTCCGCCGGCGCGTCGCCGGACGACGCGTCGGGCGCCGGAGCGGGAGGCTGCTCGCCGTCTCCCGGGGCGAGCGCCGGGGTCCCGGTCGCGTCCCCCGCCCGGCGGCGGAAGCCCCGGAGGCGCCCTCGTCGGGCCCGGGGGGCGCCGTCCTGCGAGTCGGTGCGTCGAGCCACGGCGACCATTGAACCACGGGCCGCCGACGCGGTCCTCACGTCGCCGGGCACGCTCGCCGGGCCGCATCCCGGCCCGTCGGCTCAGACGCCGGTGCCGTCGGCGTACTTCGGGTCCAGGCGGCGGAGCTCGCGCTTCGTCCTCGCGGCGGCGCCGGTGCGCTTGCGCAGGAGCTGCACCTGGTAGAGCCGCCGGAGCGTCAGGACGTCCGACGGATCGCGGCGGAGGACGGCCCGGGCGAGCCGCTCGGCCCCCCGCAGGTCGCCGAGCCGCACGAGCGCCGTGACCCGCAGCGCCTCCACCCGCGAGCGGGTGGTCCCGCTCTCGGCGTCCTCGGACGCGACGAGCGCCCTGCCCGGGGCCGTCCGCAGGAGATCCTGCGCGTGGTCGAGCCGACGCTCGTCGCGGAGCGACGGGACGAGCGCGGCGGCGACGAGGAGCAGGACGAGCACCACGCCGGCCGGCGCGGCCAGCTCGCGCGTCCGTGGGCTCCAGGTCGGCATCGCGACACCGTAGACGACCGGACCGTCGTCCGCCACGGTCGTCCTCCGCTGTGAAGACTGGCAGGATGGCGACGTGCGGACTCCGTCCACAGCAGTTCCAGCACCGTCGCCCACACCAGGCACACCGTCCTCGCCCCCGGCCCGCCCACCCGCGGGTCGCTCCCCGTGGGACGTCGCGTTCGACGCCGCCGGCTGGGCCGGGGCGGTGGCCCTGGTGCTCGCCACGGCCCTCGCAGGCGGCGGGTACTTCCCGGCGCAGTACCTCGCGATGGGCATCGGGGCGCTCGTGGGTGCCGCGCTGCTGGTGGCCGGTCGCCGGGCCGTCCCGCGCCTGACCCGGCGCGCGGGCGTCGCGCTCGTCGCGATGCTCGTGCTCGGCGGGTGGGTCGGCCTGTCGTCGTCGTGGTCGCCGGACTCCGCGCTCGCGGTGCAGGGGTTCCAGCGGCAGATCGCCTACGCCGGCGTCCTCGTGTTCGGGATCGTCGCGCTCGGTCGGGGGCACGGGGCCCGCGGGATGATCGTCGCCGTGTGGGTCGCGCTCACGGTCGTCGCGGTGCTCGGCGTGATGTCGCGCCTGCTCCCGGACCTGGACCTCGCACCGCTGATGGACGACGTCGGGGGCTACCGCCTCGGATGGCCCGTGTCGTACTGGAACGCCCAGGGGGCGCTCTCGGTGATGGCGGCGATCCTCGCGGTGGCGCTGGCGGCCGACCGGCGGACGCACGTGGTCGTCCGGGGGCTCGCGGCGGCGACCGTCCCGCTCGTCAGCACCGGGATCCTCCTGACGGTCTCCCGCGGGAGCGTGCTCGCGCTCGTGATCGGGGCCGTGGTGCTCGTCGCGCTGGCGCGACGCCCCCTGCACGCCGCGGCCGTCGCCGTGGCCTGCGCCCTGCCGTCCGGCGCCGCGATCGCGCTGGCGAGCTCGCGCCCCTCGGTGGTCGACGACCCGATGGCCCGGCCGGCCCTCGCGGACGTCGGTCCCACGCTCTTCGCGGAGCTCGTCGGGCTCGGCGTCGTGGCCGCGGCTGCCGCGATCGGGGCGCTGGCGTTCCTGCTGCGGATCGAGGAGGTCCGGCGCCGCGAACGCGAGCGCGGCCGTCGTCGCGGATCCCGCTGGACCCCGGTGGTCGTCCTCGGTGCCGTGGTCCTCGTCCTCGCCGGGCTCCTCGTCGGTGCGAGCCGGCTCGACGGGCCGGCGGCGAACCGCGCGTCGGGCGCCCGCAGCTTCGTCGAGACGCAGCGCAAGGCGTTCCTCGAGGCGACGCCGAGCGACGAGTCGGGGCTCTCGCGGCTCGGCTCGGCGAGCGGCAGCCGGTCGGACCTCTACCGCGTCGCGCTCCGCGAGTTCGGGAGCTCCCCGGTGTGGGGCGACGGGGTCGGGGCCTTCCCACGCCGCTGGCTGCGGGAGCGACGCACGCCGCAGCCGGTGGCGAACGCGCACTCGCTGTTCCTGGAGTCGCTCGCCGACACCGGGGTGGTGGGGCTCGCGATCCTGCTCGCGTTCGTCGGTGCGATCGGCTGGGGCGCGGTGGTTGCGCGACGACGGCCGAGCGCGCTCCCGCGGGCGCAGTCGGCCGGCGTGGCGGGCGCCCTGGCCGCCTTCCTCGCATCCTGCGCGATCGACTGGACGTGGCAGATGGGGGCCGTCACGGCCGCCGCGCTCCTCCTGTCGGCGACGCTCCTCGTCGACCGGCGCGGCCCCCGCGGGCCCGGGCAGAGCGATGCAGGTCGTCGAAGTGTTGGCGAACCTTGACAACCCGTGTACCTTGTACCGACATGGAGGACGGTATGCGCTCGCATCAGGAAGTACGTTCACACTCATCTTCGTCGAGCCTTCGCGGGCTCCGGTCCCGCCTTGCCGCCGTCGCCGTCACCGCGGCCGTCGGCGGCCTCGGGGTGACGGGGTCCGCCTCAGCGCAGACCGCGGCCGGGAGCCAGTACTCCGGCGGCGCCGCCACGTCGGCCGCGAACGCCGCGGCGCTGAAGCAGGTCCAGTTCGTGTCGTTCGGCACGGGGGACCGCGCCGTGCGCGCCGACGTCCGCCGGGCGCTCGACGAGGCCGGGATCCCGTTCGACGCGTTCGAGACGACCGACGCCCGCATCAAGGCGCTCATCGCGAGCACCTACGCGAAGACGCAGCTCTCGACCGCCGGCCCGAAGGCGGTCGGCACCGCCGCGGCGACCCGCCTGGCGAAGACGGGCGACCCGACGGCCACGATCTTCAAGACGCTGTTCCCGGGCGTGACGCCGAAGCCGGTGACGGCGGTCGTCCTGTCGCGCGGGGACAACGTCTCTCCCGAGCAGGTCGAGTTCCTCAAGGGCCTGGCCGGCGGCTTCGGGGCGGTGCCGATCCCGACGGTGTACGCCGAGCGGTCGGACGACAAGCGTCCGCACCTCGACGAGTACCGCGGCATCAAGGGCGTCGGCATCGTCGACAACGTCGACACCGCCGCGGGCCGGCAGCGCCTGGCGGCGCTGATCACCGGCGGCACGGCCAACGAGGGCGACACGACGATCTCGGCCGACACGAAGGCGGCGGTCGTCCAGAACGCCGCGTCCGGTGACTCCGACGTCGCCACGCCGATCGCCCTGATCGTGCTGCTCCTCGGCGCCGGCGGCGTGGTCGTCGCGGGCGTCTTCCGGCGCAAGCGGGTCTGAGGACCCGCGGGCGGGTGGGCGGCACGCCCACCGGCCCGCGGCGCGCTCAGCCGCAGACGCGGACCGAGTTCGCCTTGACGAGGCCGGCCTGGACCTGGGCGACCGCGAGCTTGTAGGCGACGCCCGACAGGCGCAGGTTCCCCTGCGGGTCGGCGAGCGAGAAGATCGTCGCCACGTAGCGCGCGAGGTCCATCGGATCCCCGCCGGCGGCAGGGACGTTCCAGATCTCCTTGTCGCTCGAGAACATAAGCGGCGAGATCGAGGTGATGCCGCAGTTCGAGGCCGCGAGGACCGGGATCACCTGGGCGTAGAACGCGGCGCGCTGGAGCTCGGTGAGCACGACGCTCCCCTCGGGCATGACGGACGGGTCCATCCACCCGTAGTTCGCCGCGACGCCGACCTCGTTGACGATCATCGGGACCGACCCCCGGCCGAGCTGCCGCAGCGTGGTGCGGAACGCGCGCACGAGGTCGTACACGTGCTTCGTCGGGTCGTCGGCGTTGATCCCGGAGATGTAGGGGTGCCAGCCGAACGCGTCGACGGGGCTGCCTGCCAGGCGCGCGACGCCGCGCCGGAGGAAGGTGTCCCAGTCGTACTGGCCGGGTCCCTCGAGCGACAGGGGGATCGGGGCCAGCGCCGCGAACTCGACGGTCACGGACGCGCCGGCGGGCCGGGACCGCACCGCGGTGCGGACGGCGCGGTAGAGGTCCGCGTACTCCTCCGGGGCGCCGAGGCCGCCGGGCGCCTCGGGCCACGCGGTCGTCAGGTTCGGCTCGTTCCAGATCTCCATCGTGGAGACGGGGAGGTTCGGGAGTCCCGGGTTCGCGCGCCAGAACGTGCCGCCCGATCCGTAGCGGTCGATGAAGGCCGTCGCGAAGCGGACGTACGGGGCGGACGTCTTCGGCGGGCCGCCGCAGACGACGGTCTCGTCGCGGCTCAGGCTCGGCGGCGGGTAGCAGAGGAACGGCTCCCAGCGCATGCCGTGACGGGCGGCCCCGCGGGCGATCGAGTCCATCCACGACCAGTCCCAGGACGCTCCCGCCTCGCCACGGGACGCAGCTCCCGACTCGTCGGCCAGGCGCCAGGCGGCCGCGACGCGCAGCGTCTGCGTCCCGACTCCGGCGATCGCGGAGAGCCCCGGATCGTCTGCGGCGTCGAAGCGGAAGTCCTCGAGCTCGGCCGCGGGGTTCATCCCCCACGAGATCGACGGCGCGCGGTCCGACGCCGCGGGCAGGTCCGCCGCGGGGCCCGCGTCCACGACGGGGCTCGTCACCGCCGGGGCGGTGGGAGCGGGGGTCGAGGCGGTCGGCAGCTGCGTCGCCGGCGGTGCGACGACGGCCACCGGCGACGCGGCGACGGCCCGCCGCGCGGCCTCGAGCGCCTTGCGTCGCTTCGCGGCCGCGGCCTTCCGCCGGGCGGCGGCGCGCCTCTTCGCCGCCGCCTTCTTCCTGGCGGCGGCCTTCCGCTTCGCCGCGGCGCGCTGCTTCGCCGCTGCGCGGGCACGGAGCGTCGCCTGTCGCCCCCGCGCGGCGGTGCTCGCGACGCGCAGGTCCCTGGTCGCGGCGGGTGCGCCCTCCGCCGGTGCGCGGAAGGCCGCCGAGGCGGACGTGACCCCGCCGGTGGCGGCGACGACGAGGAGCAGCACGAGCAAGGCGTGCGCGAGCAGGAGGCGTGGTGAACGCGGGGGAGCGGAACCCATGGCTCGGGCATCGGCCGTCCACGTGATTCACGATTGATACCTCAACGATAGGCGGACTGGAGCGTCCAGACGTTCGTCCGCATACGGCGTCGTGAGACCATCATTCGGCCAGAAGCCGAGGAACCGAGACGGCGATCTGCCACGCCCACGGCGGGATCGCGCAACAACTGAGACACACGCGCTTCACACGTGCGGCGTTCCGGACGGTCAGCGCGAGCGCCCGCCGAGCACCACCGGCAGGGTCCGCAGGATGATCTTCACGTCCGTCCACGGCGACCACTCGAGGACGTACAGGTAGTCGATCTTCACCATCGCGTCGAACGGCACCCGGTGGGCCTGCAGCACCTGCCACGGGCCGGTCAGTCCCGGTGCGAGGTCCAGGCGGCGGCGCCGGAAGCCGGTGACGTGCCCGTCCTCCTCCGGCAGGAGCGGCCGCGGTCCGACGATGCTCATGCTCCCGCGGAGCACGTTGAAGAGCTGGGGGAGCTCGTCCAGCGACGTGGAGCGCAGGAAGCGTCCCACCGTGGTGACGCGCGGATCGTCGTCGAGCTTGAAGAGCCGGGTGTCCGCGTGGGTGTTCAGGTGCTGCAACGCGGCCCTGGCCTCGTGCGCGCCGTCGTGCATCGTGCGGAACTTCAGCATCGCGAAGTGCACGCCGAGCCGGCCCACGCGCTCCTGCCGGTACAGCGCGGGCCCCTTCGACGTCAGCACCACGGCCAGCGCGAAGACCGTCATCACCGGGAGGGTGATGAGGATCAGCGGGATCGCGATGGCGAGGTCGAAGGTGCGCTTCAGCGCCATCGTGGAGCGGGAGCGATCGATCTGCGGGATGCCCATGACGCCGACGCCGTCGACGTGCTCGACGACGACGCGCGCGCCGGTCTCCTCCGCCACGCGCGGGACGATCGAGACGCCGATGCCCTCCTTCCGGAGGTGGCGCATGAGGTTCAGGGCGAGGTCGCTGTGGACGGCGTCCGAGATCAGGACGACGCGCTCGATCGACGCCGAGAGGCAGTGCGCCACGACGTCCTCGGCGAGGCCGGAGTCGAGGGCCCCGGGGAGCTCGACGACCACGACGTCCCGGGGGCGCTTGTCGAACGACTCGAGGAGGACCTCGGCGAGGGGGTCGTCGCCCAGGATCGCGACGCGCTCGGGGGGTGAGGTGGCGCGGCTCATCGCACGGGCCGACACGCGCCCGAGCGTGGCCGCGAAGAGGCCCGAGGCCCAGAGCAGGAGGACGTCCCACTGCGAGACGTGGACGCCACCCGCTCCGCACGCCACGACGAACATCGGGACGAGGCTCGCGGCTCCGATCGCGACGAGCAGCCGCGGCACCTCGTCGAGCGTCGAGGGCAGGAGCCGCTTGGCGTCGCCGTCGTAGAGCCGCAGGAGCTTGGCCGCGAGCACGAACGTCGCGCACCCCACGACGGCGATGATCATCGCGGCGCCCATGAAGTCGTGGCCACGGGAGAGCAGCAGCAGCTCGGTCGCCGCGGCGAACGCCATGACGTCCGCCCCGCCGAGGAGCCGGCGCCGGGTGCTGAGCCGTTGCCGCGTCCGCTCGCTGATCCCGATCTGGGCGTGGCCGGGCCCGCCGACGGCGCGGGGCCGGACGAGGGTCCGTCGGCGCGGTGCGTCGCCGCCCTGCTGCCGGGTCGACGTCGCCGGCCCGACGGGCGGGCCGGTGTCGGGGAGCGGGAGTCCGAGGCTCGGTCCCCGGCCTGGTTGTTCGTCGGAGGAAGCCACCGTACGCGAGCGTACAGCGGCCGCTGGCCGCTGTCAGCACCTGGGTCCAGGACGAACACGATCGTGCGCGAATCACCCCGATGAATCACCCCGTCACGTCTGTGCGGGGGTGCCGGCCGGGCGTAGGTTCGGGACGCCACGTCCCCCGGCCCAGAAGGTCCCACCATGAAGCAGTCCCTCGGCCCGCGTCCACGCGCGCGCCTGTTCGTCCCCGCGGCGGCGCTCGCCGCGATCTTCGCCGTCCCCGCCGTCGCGTCGGCCGACGTCGACACGACGCGCATCACCTCGCCCGCGCCGGGCGCGGTCCTCGAAGGGGCCTCCGTCGTCACGCCGGGCGGCAGCTCGGGGTCGCTGACGACCACCGTGAGCGGCACAGCTCCAGGCGCCGCGGACGGCGACACGGTCGACATCTTCTGCGACGCCACGTTCTACGGCCTGTCGCAGGTCGTCGAGCTCACCGGCCGGGCGGTGACGATCACCGACGGGCGCTTCTCGTCGTCGGACGTCGTCGTCCCGCAGCTGCCCTGCGTGCTGCGGGCGATCCCGACCGACGAGGGGGTGGCGAACGATGCGTCACTGACCCCGGCGCAGCAGGCGGCCTACACCGGGCCGGCGGTCCTGGGCGGGCAGTACCAGGCCTTCGGACTCGTCCCCGGGAGCGACGTCCCGAACCTCTTCACGGGTACCCGGGGCCAGGCGCGAGGCGCGGCGCAGTACATCAGCGCCGGCACGTCCTCGCCGATCGACGGGCAGTTCGGTGGCATCGGCGGGCTCCGGGGGTCGTGGACCGCCGAGAACCAGAACCTCCGCGCAGTGTTCTTCGGTTCGGGACTGCTCGGGGGGTTCGCCGCGCAGGCGCCCGGCGGGCCGGCCGCCCGGGCCCGCGCGAGCGCCCGCGACGCGCCGCCCGTCATCGACCTCCCGGACGCGGGCGTCGTCGTCGACGGCCGCCCCGCCGTGCCGTTCATCTTCTCCGACACCGGCGAGTACAGCGCGGTGGTCTCGCACGAGGTCGACCCGGCCACCGGCGACCTGACGATCGTCGAGACCGCCCCGATCGTCCTGACCAGCGGCAGCTTCAACGGTGCTCCGGCGACGGCCGGGCTCCGGCTGCGCCGGAGCCTGACCCAGGACCACGACGGCCGGCAGATCACCTACCGCGACACGTTGGAGTCCACCGACGGCGCGGCCCACCGCATCGAGGTGCGGTACAGCGAGGGCGTGGCGCCCTCGACGGTCTCGAGTCCGCTGCCGCTCGTGCAGACGGCCCCGGCGACGTTCCGCGTGCCGTGGTCGTCCGGCGACGCCTACGTGGGGACGGTGAACGGCGACGTCATCCCCGCGGCGCCGGCCGGACCGGCCACGATCTACACGCACGCCCCGCAGTTCGGGGTGCCGGTGCGACCCCGCACGTCGTCGCGTGCCGCGTCGAAGGCCGGCGGACGTTCGACCTCGGGGGCCGGCGGCCGCGCCTCCACGCGCGCGGCGACCCCGGGAGGCCCCGAGGGCGCGTTCACGTTCGACGCCGCGCCCAGCGACGGCCGGTTCCTGTCGCCCTCGAGCTTCGTGATCCGGTTCGTCCGCGACGTCCCCGCCGACGGCTCGACCGCGATCCGCCACGTGTACTCGCAGGACCCGACGCAGGAGGGGCTCGAGCAGCTCATCGACGACGCGCTCGGCCGGGTCCGCACGGCGCCTGATACCACGGCGCCGGCCGCGCCGCTGCCGGGCACCGCGCCCTTGCCGACGCAGCCCGCGCCGGTCGTCCCGGCGTCGACCATCGACCCGATCGAGCGTCTCTCGCTCGCCGCACGCGGGCTGCTGCTGAAGCCGCGGCAGGCCCGGCGCGTCCGCGACGGCCGGAAGAGCAGCGTCGTTCTGTCGCGCGCACCCGCCGGGCGGTACACCGTGGCGATCCGCCGGTACGTCAAGAACGGGCGGACCCTGGCGAGCGGCGCGGTGACCCGGACGTCGACCGGCACGGTCAAGGTCCCGGTCGACCGATCGCGCTACGGGTCGCGGTACTTCGCGTGGAAGGTCCGGGCGGGGGAGACCCGGGTCAAGGTCCGCGTCGAGGTGGCCTACACGGCGCCGGGCCAGAAGACCGTGCGGCGGAAGAAGATCCGTGTGGTGCAGTTCCGGTAGGCGGGGCCCCGGCGGGTGGACTCCGGTCGAGGGCGGGCGCCGGCGGGGCGTGCGGCCGCGCGGGCCCCGGCGGGAGGGGCGCCGGCCGAGTCCCCGCCGGGGTCTGCGGGTGCGCGCAGCCCGACGGCACGTTCGCGTCCGTCTGCGACGGGAACGTGATCCCGGGCCGGCCCGAGTGCGGGCCAGCCCGAATCACCCCGGTCAATCACCCCGGCGCGGGTGTTCACCGACCCGGGGCGGGCGTAGGTTCGAACGATGTCGGCCCTCCCGGGTCGGCATGAAGCCACCCCCTCCACGTCCCCCGGAGAACGCCCCATGAGTCACGTCCCGAAGCGCCGCACGAGCGGCCGCATCCTCGCCTCGACCGCGGTGCTCGCCGCGGTCTTCGCGGTACCAGCCGTCGCGTCCGCCGACGTCGAGCGGACCACCGTCCTCACGCCGGCGGACGGCACGGTGTTCGAAGGTGCCGATGCAAGCAGCGTCCTCGGCGGCTCGGGCGTCGGCACGGGGTCGACCCGCGTGACCGGCATCGCGCCCGGTGCCGCCGACGGGGACGAGGTCGATCTCGTCTGCGCGATCACGGTCTACGGGGAGTCACAACTCACCCCGCTCAAGGGGAAGCCGGTCACGATCGAGGACGGGGCGTTCTCCGCGACCACCGACGGGCTTCCGCCCTACACCTGCAGGGTTCTCGCGATCCCGGCCGGCCTGCCGTACCGCGACGGGCTGACCCCCGCCCAGCAGGCGGCGTTCACCGGGCCGCGCGTGCTCGGCGGGGTCCACGTCGACTCGGACGATCTGCCCGGCAGTCCTCCGGGCGTCTCGGTCACCTACCGGGGACAGGGGCGCGGTCTCGCGTTCTACGCGGGGCTCGCCTTCCCGTTCGTCTCCGGCGCCGGCGGGATGATCCAATCGTACGTCGTCGACGACACCGACTACCGCGCCGTCTTCTTCGGAACCGGCACCATCGGGACCTTCGGCGGGCTCGCCGGGCGCGGCGTGGCGCGTGCGGCCTCGGCCATCGACATCGAGGACGCGCCGCTCGTCGTCGACGGCCGCCCGGCGGCCCCGGCCCCCGTCGACGGGGACGAATCGGCCTCGGTCGTCTCCCACAGCGTCGACACGACGACCGGCGACATGACGACCGTGGAGTCCGCACCGGTGCTGTTCGCCGAGGCCACGCGGCTGCGCGCCCGCGACGCCGCGACGACCGGCGTCACCATCCGCCGGACGACCGTCCAGGACCACGACGGCCGGCAGACGACCTTCCGGGACACCTTCGAGTCCACCGACGGGGCGGCACACAGCATCGAGGTCCGGTACGGCGAGGGGACGATCCCGGCGAGCAGCGTCCCGGGCTCCGGCGGCGTCGAGCAGACGGTGCCGGCGACCTTCCGCATCCCGTGGACCTCCGGCGAGTCGTTCGTCGAGCCGGCGGCCGGCGATCCGATCGCGGCCGCCCCCGCCGGCCCGGCGACGATCTATCTCCACGCCCCGCAGTACGCCCCCATCAGCAGCGACCGTGCAACGTCCCGGGCGGCGGGCGAGCGCGTCTCCGCGAGGGCCGACGCGGATGGCGCCGGGCCCGAGGGGGCCTACACGTTCGACGCGGCGCCGACCGACGGGCGGTTCCTCGGCGACGGGCAGTTCGTGGTCCGGTTCGTGCGCGACATCCCTGCGGGCGGCTCGACGGCGATCCGGCACGTGTACTCGCAGGACGCGACGCGCGCCGGGGTCGACGAGCTCGTCGCCGACGCGCTCGGCCGCACCCCGGTCCCGCCGCCGGCCGATCCGCTGCCGGCGACGACCCCGCTCCCGACGCAGCCGGCGCCGGTGAGCCCGTCGAGCTCGCCGTTCTTCGACCCGACGCTGCGGCTGGCGAACGCCGCGCGCGGCCTGCTGCTGAAGCCGCGTCTCGGCCGCCACCTGCGCGACGGCCGGAAGACCCGCGTCGTCGTGTCCGGCCTGCCGGCGGGGCGGTACACGGTCGCGATCCGCCGGTACGAGAAGAACGGACGGACGCTGGCCAGCGGCGCGATCACCCACCCGAAGGGCGGAACGGTCAAGGTCCCGGTCGACCTCTCGCGCTACGGCAAGGAGTACTTCGCGCTGAAGAGGATCCGGACGCGCAGCGACGTGAAGGTCCGCGTCGAGGTGAAGTTCACGGCGCCGGGGCAGAAGACGATCAAGCGCAAGAACATCCGTCTGCTGCGGTTCCGGTAGGCGGGCGCACCCGCTCGTCCCGCACGACGGGGTGAGCGGGTGCGACACCGCTCCGTCGATCACCCACGGTCGGCCGATACCGGAGTCGCGCCCCATCGCGGACCGGCACCGGGCGGACCCACCGGATCGCCCCACCCCGCCGGCAGGGACGGTCGGGGCGGCAGCGAATGGGGCATCGATCGAAGGCGGACCGGACATCCGTTCGGGAATCTTCGGGAACCGACGATTCCTGGCTCCCCCCGGCCGGTGAAGGGACATGAGCACGATGGCCACGACCGACGACACCAACCTCGGCCTCGCGCCGGACCTCCCGAAGCGGATCGAGAAGCCCTGGGGGCACGAGATCTGGTTCGCGCACACCGAGCGCTACGCGGGGAAGATCATCCACGTGACGGCGGGCCACCGGCTCTCGCTGCAGTACCACGACAACAAGGACGAGACGTCGCACCTGATCAAGGGGCGGATGAAGCTCTGGCAGGGCACCGACCGCGACGCCCTGACCGAGACGATCATCGAGGCCGGGACCACCTGGCGGAACACGCCGGGGACGATCCACACGGTCGAGGCGATCGAGGACGCCGCGTTCTTCGAGGTCTCCACCCCGGAGCTCGACGACGTCGTCCGGCTGGAGGACCAGTACGGCCGCGAGGGCACCTCGGCGCCGTAGGGGGACGGTTCCGGCGCGGCCCGACCGCGGACGGTGTCACCCTTCGGGGCATGTCCCCCGTCGAAGAGACCACGCCCCGCCGCCGACGGCTCCGCCGGCCGTCACCCGCGACCGCGCTGAGCGTCGCCGCGCTGTTCGTCGCCCTCGGCGGCACGAGCTACGCGGCCGTGAAGCTCCCGTCGAAGTCGGTCGGGAACAAGCAGCTGAAGTCGAACGCCGTCACGTCGGCCAAGGTCCGCAACGGATCGCTGCTCAGCCGCGACTTCAAGCGCGGGCAGCTCCCGTCGGCCGGGAAGGCCGGAGGGACGGGTCCGCGCGGGTACACCGGCCGGACGGGGAAGACGGGGAAGACCGGCGCCACGGGGAAGACGGGGGCGCCGGGGAAGACCGGCGCCACCGGATCCAAGGGTGCAGCGGGCGGACTGTCGGGCGCGATCACGCGGACCCGCGAGGTCTCGGTCGCGCCGGGTGCGTTCGTCACGAGCTGGGCGGCCTGCACGGCGTCGGAGCGCGCGACGGGGGGCGGCGCCGCGTTCACCGCCGCGGCCGCGGTCGGCACGGTCCAGGGCAGCCTCGGCGGGGTCGCGCAGCGCGACGCGGGCGGCGCGGCCGTCGGGGCGGCCGCGACGGGCGACGGCGGAGCGGGTACCGATGCCTGGGTGTCCTCGGGCGTCAACACCTCGGGCGTGGCGCAGGCGTTCGTGACGTCGGTGGTCTGCACGCCGAAGGGGTGACGGGCGACGCACGCCCTGCGCAGGGCGTGCACCGGTCGCGTGCCGGGATCGTGACGACGGGCCGTGGACGCCCGCACGGGCCCATCATCCGTCCATGCCGATATGGCTCCGGGGCGCTCGCGCCGAACACCACGGCATGGACATCGTGCTCATCGTCGTGGCCATCTGGATCGCCCTCGACATCGCCCTCGTCTGGGCGATCGCGGCGATGAGCGCTCGCGGTTCCGGGGCCCCGGCCGTCGAGCGGTCCCGCCGGGGTGCGGGGTCCCGCCGGGCGGCCGCGGCGCTGTCGTTGCCCCGCATCGGCGAAACGTCCGTTCCCGTCACCGATCGCTGACCTCGCCGTCCACCGAACCGATAGGCCCACCATGATGCTCGTCCTGCTCGCCCTGGTCCTCTGGCTGGGTTTCAACTTCGCGGTCGTCTTCACCGACCTCGCGCTCGTCCTCCGCGACGACCGCGAGCGCCGCCGGACGCAGGCGGCATCGACGGGCGTCGCGCGGCTGTCGCTCGGGCAGCGCCTGCACCTGCACCACTAGCCCGGTGGGCGTGGTCGGTCCGCGTCGACATGGTTCGCGAACCATGTCGATGCGTGGAACCGGCACGACCCGTGCAGCACCACCTCGACGTCGTCCGCGGCGTGCCGGCTCCGGTCCGCCGGACCTGCCGCGGACCCGTCGTCCGCGCGCGGCGCTACCCGGTCGCCAGGGCCTCGACGACGTCGCAGATCTCCGCCCGGCCCATCGAGCGGTCGATCGACGTGTTCGCGCCCGCGGCCCGCGCGCGCATGGTGACGAGCTCGTCGTCATGCCCGGCCAGGACCGCGATCCGGACGCCGAGCAGCCGCGGTGCGCGGGCGATCTCGCGGACCAGGGCGACGCCGTCGGTGCCGGGCAGGTGGAGGTCGCACACCACCACCTGCGGGTGCAGTCCGCGGATCAGGTCGAGCGCCGCGCGACCGTCGGCGGCCTCCCCGACGACGCGGATCCCCGGTCGTGCGTCCAGCGCGCCGACGAGCCCGCGACGGAAGCGGTCGTTGCCGTCCGCGACCACGACGGTGATCGTGGCGGGGTCCGCGGGGTCGGGTGCGGTGGCCGGCGGGGTCGGGGAGGGCGCGTCGGTCGTCGGCGCAGGCCGCGGTGCGATGTCGGCCGACGGGGACGCCGCGTACGGGGACGCCGCCGCGATCTCGTCGATGTAGATGCCGAGGCGCTCCTCCATCGTGACGAGCGTCGCCCGCAGCCGCTCGAGGGCCTCCTCGGTCCGGCGGCCCGACCCGGGGTCGGTCGGCACCGGCCCGTGCGGGCGCTGTCGTGGACGGGCTCGCGGCCGGGTGCCGCAACGTGTGGGGTCGGGGGGTTCGCTGGTCATCGACGCCGTCTCGCTGTCCCGTGGCGCGGACCACCGCGCTGCGGGGCCGTCGGCACGGGCACCTCGTCGCCTCGCGTGCTCGCGGGCCCCGAGGTGATGACCCGGGACCATCGCATACAGCGTTAACCATGTCGACCTCGAATCGTGCGTCCGTCCAAGCGGCACGGGGCTCGGGACGGGCTGCACGGCGTCGGGGCGCCGGCCCGTCAGCGCCAGAAGCGCTTCTTCTTCGGCTTCTCCGCGATGAACGGCGGGCGCGGGGGGACGGGGACGCCCTCGAGCAGGGCTCGGGGCACGTGGGTGGCCATCCACGGCGCGAGCGGCGCGTAGCCCGCGGCCTCCATCGGCTCGGCCATGCCCGGGGCGCGGTGGGTGGCGTCGTGGGCGTCGGACGCGACGACGTGCACGAGGCCCGCGTCGAGGTACCGGCGGGCGGCGGCCTCCACCGTGCGCCCGAAGAAGCCGGTCAGGGCGCCGGCTGTGACCTGGGCCAGGCAGCCCGCGGCGACCAGGCGGGACAGGAGCTCCGGGTCGGTGTGGAACGACGCGCAGCGCTCCGGGTGGGCGAGGAGGACGCGGACCCCGCGGCTCTGCACCAGCCCGACGAGCCCCTCGATGCCGGGGGAGTCGACGGAGATCGGGGCCTCGAGCAGCAGCCACGGGCCACCGCCGAGCCGCAGGGCGGCGAGCTGCTCGGCGCTCATGTCGACCGCGCGGGTCAGCGCGACCTCGGCGCCCGGCAGGACCTCGAGGGGGATCCCCTCGGCCTGCAGCGCCCGGTTGACGGTCGCGACCCCCGTGACGATGACCTCCGGCGTGTTCGGGTAGTCCCAGCCGACGTGCGGCGTGGCGACGACCACCGAGGTCCCGCGGGCGACGTGCTCGCGGGCCATCGCGAGGGACCCCTCCAGGTCGTCCGGACCGTCGTCGATGCCGGGGAGGATGTGGCAGTGGAGGTCGATCACGGGGTCCCCGACATGATGGCGGACCGGGCGGACCGCCGCAGCGGGACGGGGCCGGGCACGGGTGCGCCCGCGGGGCGGGTGCGCGGCGTCCGACCGTCGTCGCCGCGTCGTGGCGGCGACCGTCCGTCGCTAGGGTCGGGCGCACGATGCCCGCGACCGGCCGCCACCCGCTCGAGCTCCTCCGGGCCGACTTCGCCGCGTCGCCGTCGTGGTGGAGCCGCGCGACGCTCGTCGTCTTCCGCCTCGGCGAGTGGGCGCACGCCCGGCGCCGGCGCCGGCTGCCCGCGCGGATCCTCCACGCCGTGCTCGACGTGGTCTGGACCCGCGGCGTGATCGGGTCCGAGATCCCGGCCGACGTGCAGGCCGGTCCGGGACTCGGTCTGCACCACGGCGGGCGCGGGATCGTGCTCGCCACCGGGACCCGCTTCGGGGCGAACGTGACCCTCATGCACCAGGTCACGTTCGGGATGGACGGCGTCGACCACGCGGCCCGCGCCGTCGTCGGCGACCGCGTCTTCGTGGCGACCGGCGTCGTCGTCCTCGGCGGCGTCGCGGTCGGGGACGACGCGACCCTCGCGGCCGGCGCCGTCGTCACCCGCGACGTCCGCGCGGGCACCACCGTCGGCGGCGTCCCGGCGGTCGAGATCGCCGACGGCCCCCGCTACGCCCATCGCGGCGGGGACCCGGCGGGCGGGCGCGCGCACGACTGACGGGGCTCCTCCGGGCTCGAACCGCCGCCGGACCGCCCGGGGCGGTCCCGGGGGCACGGGGACCGGGTGCCCCGGCGGACTACCGTAGGGGCATGAGCATCCCCGACCGCGTCCAGGCCGACATCACCGCGGCGATGAAGAGCGGCGACAAGCAGCGCGTCGGCGCGCTGCGCCTCGTGCTCTCGGAGCTGCAGAAGGACGCCAAGGAGGGCAAGGACGACGCGATCGCCGTGCTCCGGCGCGAGCGCAAGCGGCGCGAGGAGTCCGCGTCGACGTACGAGGAGAACGGCCGCCCGGAGCTCGCGGTGCCCGAGCGCTACGAGGCGGAGCTCCTCTCCGCCTACCTGCCGCAGGAGCTCGGCGACGACGAGCTCCGCACGCTCGTCACCGACGCGATCGCGGAGACCGGCGCCACCACCCCGAAGGACATGGGTCGCGTGATGCAGGCCGTGATCGCGAAGGCCGAGGGGCGCGCCGACGGCAAGCGCGTGTCCGGCCTCGTGCGCGAGGCGCTCGCGGGCTGACCGCGGCGGTGCGGGCGCCGGCGGGCCGGACGCCCGTCCCAGAAGGCCCGCGTGCCGACGGGGGACGGCCTGTCGCCCGGACCGGACGGGCGTGCGTCGGCGCACACGACTCGGTCGTTGGTCCGTTTCCGGGCGATCGGGCGCCGGGATCGCCCGCAGGGGGCCGAATGGAGGGGAGCAGACTCCTCGTCTTCCGCTGAACCGTGTCCTTCTCCTCGTCCGTCACCGCCAACCTGCGACGCGTCCCCACGTCCCGGGAACCGACGGCCGGACTCGGCCGCCACGCGATCGTCGCCCACGTCGACCGGTGGTACACCCGGCCGCGCGGGACCGCCGACGCCCGCGCGGTCCTGGTCGTCCTCGACGTCGACCTCGACGACGCGCTGCCGCGCGACGAGGCCGAGGAGCTCGAGCGCCGCAGCCGCCTCGGCCGCACCGTCGAGCGCGCGCTGAGCGCCCGCATCCGTCACGGCGACGCCGTCGCCCGGATCGACGCCGGGCGCTTCGCGATCCTGCGCGCCGGCCGGTTGTCCGACGAGCACACCGCCGCCTTCGAGTCCCGCGAGCTCGCGCACGCCGTCGAGGAGGCCCTCGTGGGTCGCCCCGAGGGCTTCGGCGTCCGCGTCACCGTCGGCGCGACCACGCTGGTCGGCGACGACGCCCGCGCCGGCCAGGAGGCCCTCGGCAGCGTCACCGCCGCGATGCTCGAGGGCAAGCTCCTCACCGACGACCGGGTCGTGGTCGTCGTCGCGCCCCGCGGCTGACCGGGACTCAGCGCAGTCGCGGGGCCAGCCGGATCACGCCGCCGGCGACGACGAGCACCAGTCCGACGACGACGCCGAGCGCCGAGAGCTGCGCGGCGGTGACGAGAGCCTGCGAGCGGTCGTCGCCCATCGAGCCGCCGAGCGCCACGTCCGCCCGGGCGCCGTCGATCCGACCGACGAGCACGCCGAGGACGACCGCGAAGCCGGAGGACACCACGGCGATCGCACCGCCCCACGTCATCAGGCCGGCGGCCGGGGCACGGCGGGCGGGGCGGGCCTCCGGGCGCACCGTGACGTGGAGGTACGGCGAGGCGTGGCGGCGGTCGCCGCGGTCGTCGGTGGAGGGGAAGCTGGACACGGGGATCTCCGGCGTCGGGCGCCGCATCCGGCGGGCCCGTGGTCGATGTCGCCACTCTCCCGCCGCGGCCGACCGGATCCCAGAGCCCCTAGGGGTGGGTCGGGACACCCCTGCCGCAGGCGCCCGCTGCCCGCGCCCCGGTCAGACGATGATGATGCGCTCCGCGGCCTCGCGGATCACGTCGTGGTCGTTCTCGTAGGTCAGGAGGGCGATCGCGTCGTTGGGGGCGAGCCAGCGCAGCTCGTCGACCTCGTCGTTCGCCGTGAACTCGCCGCCGGTGATCGACATGAGCCAGTAGCGGACGAGCTTCGGCCGGCCCTTGTGGTCCTCGTACCGCACCTCGGTGAGCTCGTCGCCCAGGACGACGTCGAACCCGGTCTCCTCCTGGATCTCGCGGATCGCGGCGACGGAGAACGACTCGCCCGCCTCGAGCTTGCCCTTCGGGAGCGACCAGTCCTTCCGGTACGGCCGGTGGACGACGGCGACGCGGCCGTCCCGGACGATGACGCCGCCGGCGGCGTGGACCTCTCGCGGGAACATCGCCCCAGGATATGCCGCGATGCCGGGGGTCCGGTTGGTGACCGGTGACGGACGGGACCGGGTGTCACGCGGCGAGCAGCGCCAGGGTCGGCGACCGGTCCGGGTCCGCGGAGGCGTCGGACGGTCCCCCGGGGGCGGCGGCCCGCTCGGCCTCCGCGGTGAGCTCCTGGACGCGACGACAGCTCGGGGTCCGGTCGAGGAGGTCCCGGGGGAGGTACTCGACCGGGGACGGGACGCGGTCCGGGCCGCTGAGGCCCGTGCCGACGAGGGTCGACTCGAGGCCGATGACGTCGTCGTACGACGAGAGCGCGAGGACCGCCGCGCGCGAGTCGCGCAGGACGCGGTCGAGCCCGGACCGGTTCCGCTCGACGCGGCGTTGGTAGTCGGACCACCGCTCCGGTGCCGTGAGCGCGTACATGTCGCGGGCGCTGCGCTCGACCGCGTCGAGGCCGTCGACCATCCCGTCGCGGGTGTCGGCGACGAACTCCGCCTCCGTCTTCCCCTCGGATCGCGACTGCTCCTCGGTCTCCTCGGCGTCGGGGACCGCCTCCAGCAGCCGCAGGCACATGGTCTCGGTGCCCCGGACGTAGGCGTCGGCGGCCTCCTGGTCCTTCCCCGCGTCGGCCAGGTCGGCCGGCCCGACGCAGCCGGTGGTGGAGAGCGCGATCGCGAGCCCGGCGGCGGCGGGGATCAGCCAGGCGAGCGCCGGCGGACGCGACGGGACGCGGCGGACGGGCGGGCTGGAGCGGGGGGTGGCGGGGCGCACGGCGGTTCCGGACTTCGGGGACGACGGGGTGGATCCACCCTGTCGTCGCCCCGGCGCCCGGAACAGGACCCCGCGGGGTGGACCGCACCACCCCCCTGCCGGTCCTCAGCCGGCGCGCCGCCGGCGTCCCAGCCACCGCGCGACCCGGACCGCCAAGGACGGGCGGGCCCAGCGCGGCGGCCGGACGCGGGTCAGTCCGCGCTCGTGCGCGGCGGGCCAGTCGGCCCAGCCCTCGCGGCCGAGGACGGTGACGGCCGTGAAGTCGTGCTCGCCGCCCCGGTCGTCGCGCATCAGCACGACGAGCAGCCAGCCCCCGACCTGCACGAAGAGGTCGGCGTCGTTGCGGGAGTCCGCCCACCGCGGGCGGTCGTGGACGACGCTCCCGTCCCGGGCGACGAGTCGTCGCAGCTGCGCCTCGAGCTCGGGGCGCGATCGCTGCGGGACCCCGGCGCGCTCGCAGAACCGCTCGAGCGCGTGGTCGGTCCAGCCGATGCGGAGGCGCTGCGTCGGGGAGGCGGTGGTCGCCGGCACGACGCGGAACGGTACGGGGCGGGACGGCCGTCCCGCCCGGACGACGGTGCGGCCTAGGGCCGCGGGACGTCGACCTCGGCGCCGTCCTCGTCGTCCTCGCGCGCCGCGGCCTCGCGGGCGGCGCGCTCGGCCTCCTCCGCCTCGTGCTCCCTCAGCGCGCGGCGGGAGGCCTCGCGCATCTCGAACACGTCGGTCGCGAACGAGCCGATCTCGCGGGCGACGTCACGCACCGCGCCGGTCACGATCGTGGCGATCCGGCCCACGTGCGTGGCCCCGGATTCGACGGCCTCCTGGACCAGGTCCTTGCGGGTCTCGAGCGGTCCGGGCATGCGTGCAGCGTACCGGGAGGACGGCGGCCGGGGGTGTGGGTGGGCGCACTCGCGACCGGCGGTAGGAACCGCCGGTCGCCCGCGCCCTCAGGCCGTCGCGGCTCCGCGGGCGCGGGCCGCGGAGACGGCGGCGCCGGCGACGACCTTCGCCCCGTCCGCCGCCGCGCGGGCGCCGGCCCCGGCGCCGCGGGCGACGGTCGTGGCGACCTTCGTGACGCGTCCCGCGCGCCCGCTCTGCACGTACTGGTCGAACTCCCCGGCGGTCGGCACCGAGAGGCGCGCGATCTTGCGGAAGACCGTGAACAGCTGGTACGGCAGCGGGCCCGAGTGGTAGTCGAGGCCGTAGCGCTCGCAGGCCTCCTTGACGTCCACCGAGATCTCGGCGTAGCGGTGCGCCGGGATGTCCGGGAACAGGTGGTGCTCGATCTGGAAGCTCAGGTTGCCGGACATGATGTGGAACAGCTTGCCGCCGCTGAGGTTGGCCGAACCGAGCAGCTGCCGGACGTACCAGCCGCCGCGCGTCTCGTCGGCGGTCTCCTCCGCGGTGAACTCCTCGACGCCGTCGGGGAAGTGGCCGCAGAAGATGATCGAGAACGTCCACAGGTTGCGGACGATGTTCGCCGTGACGTTGGCGCTCAGGGTCGCCGGCGCGCCGGGGCCGGCGAGCAGCGGGAACAGCACGTAGTCCTTCAGCACCTGGCCGCGGACCTTGCCCCAGATCGCCTTGAGCATCGGCAGGCGCTCGCGCAGGTCCCAGGTGCCGGCGCGGAGCTCCTCGGTCTCGAGGTCGTGCACGGCCACGCCGTACTCGAACAGGAGCGCGAGGGCCGAGACGTAGCCGAGGTTCCCCAGGTAGTAGGGCTCCCACGGCTGGTCCTCGCTCATGCGCAGGATCCCGTAGCCGATGTCGCGGTCCTTGCCCACGATGTTCGTGTGGGTGTGGTGCATGTAGTTGTGGCTGTGGCGCCACTGGTCCGCCGGACAGGCGGTGTCCCACTCGAAGGTGCGGCCGTTCAGCTCCTCGTCCTGCATCCAGTCGTACTGACCGTGCATGACGTTGTGGCCGATCTCCATGTTGTCGAGGATCTTCGACGCCGACAGCGCCGCGACGCCGCCGACCCAGAACGGCGGGAACCACGCGAACTCCAGCAGCGCGCGACCGCCGAGCTCGAGCCGCCGCTGCGCCTTGATGATCGACCGGATGTAGGTCGCGTCGCGCTCGCCCAGGTCGTCCATGTGCTTCTTGCGGATGGCCTCCATCTCGCGGCCGAACGCGTCGAGCATGTCCTGGCTCATGTGCGGGACGGCGTGCAGCGGGCCCGGGATGGCCGACGTCGCGGAGCCCGGCTCGGCGACCGCGACGTCGGTCGACGAGGTGCCGCGGGAGTGGCCGCGGCCGACGCTCGCGCCGGAGGCCGGGGACGCGGTGGTGCCGGCGACGCCGGACGCGGTGCCGTCGACCGTGGCCGACCGCGACTCGCGGTCCGGGGCCTTCGGCGACAGCGGGCGGTCCGACTTGGGGACGGCCTTGAAGTCGTCGTCGGCGTGCTGGGTGGGGGTGGCGGTCGGGGTGCTCATGGAGGGCTCCTCAGGAGATGGGGCGGAAGGTGGGCGGCGGTCGCGGGGTGGCGCGGGATCGCGGGAAGGGGGTGCGGTCGCGGGTGGCGCGGGCGGGCGGTGCGGTCGCGGGGCGCGGGCCGGGACTAGAGGTCGACCGACACGTCGCCGACGGGGGCGGAGACGCAGATGCGGATCTCCTCGCCGGGGACGCCGCCGATCGCGCCGCTCAGCGTGTCGCGGACCTGGCCCGCGTTCAGCGTGCACTTGCAGGTCAGGCAGATGCCCATCCGGCAGCCGTTGACGGGCGACAGCCCGGCGGCCTCGGCCTGCTCGAGCAGCGTCGAGCCGTCGGCCTCGGACGACACCCCGCTGCCCGCGAACGTGACCGTGCCGAGCTGGTCCGGATCGAGGTCCGGCAGCACCGGGGGTGCGAAGTGCTCGAACCGGAGCGGCGTGATCAGGCCCTGGTCCTCCCACAGCGCACGGGTCGCCTCGACCAGGGCACCGGGTCCGCAGACGAACGCGGCGGCGTCCTCGTCGACCGGGAGCGCGCGGCGCAGGTGCTCGGGACCGAAGCGGCCCTCGAGCTCGCCGCCACCGTCCCGGGTGAACGTGCGCAGCAGCGTCACGTTCGGGTGGTCGGCGGCGATCGCCTCGAGGTCCCGCGCGTAGAGCAGGTCCTCGGCCGACCGGGCGTAGTGCAGGAACGTGATCTCGCCCGCGTGGCCCTCGTCGGTGAGCGTGCGGAGCATCGACAGCACCGGGGTCACGCCGCTGCCGCCGCTGATCAGGACGATCCGGCGCGGGCGGACCTCCGGGAGCACGAAGTCGTCTCCGCGCGGTGCGGAGAGCCCGACGAACATCCCGACCTCGGCGTGCTCCTTCAGGTGCCGGGAGACGACGCCCTCGGGATGCCGACGGACGGTCAGCTCGATGTCGCGCGTCCGCGGGTGGGCGGACCCGGACGGCGAGTACGACCGGCGGTGCCGGACGCCGTCGACCTCGACCGTGATCTCGACGTGCTGGCCGGCCCGGAAGCCCGGCCACGTCCCCGTCGGGCGCAGCGTCAGCGTCACGCTGTCGTCGTTCTGGTGCCGCACGGCGACGATCTCCCCCCGGATCCGGCGGACCGCCCAGTCGGGGCGCAGCAGCTCGAGGTAGTGGTCGACGTCGTGCGGCCCGGCGAGCGCGTCGGCGACCCGCGTGCCCAGCATCCGTTCGGCGAGACCGCCGCGGCGTCCTCGGCGGCTCGAGGGCCGATCGGTGAGCAGGGGGGAGGAGGTGGCGCTGGCGGTCATGGTGTGAGCCGTGGAGTTCGGGTGCGGAAGGCGGCGTGCGGGTGCGCCGGGTCCGGGCTGTCCGGTGGCGCGGGTTCGTGCTGATCCCGGCGGTCCCGCCTGCGTCGGCAGCACCCTTCGGATTTCAGTGCACAAGTGTTCGGTGAACAGCTGTGCACAAGACTAGTCGGCGGTGCCGGGCCGTCAAGCGATCCGTAGGCTGTGGCAGTGACATCGGGCACACCGTCGTCCGACGGGCCCGGTGGACTGCTGACATGCGCCGAGTGCCCGCTCACCAGACGACCCCGGAGGACCGCGCCGCCCCGGGCGACCGGACCGGCCGGCGGACGCGGGGCGGAGGATCGTGAGCTCGTCCGAGGTCGCGACGACGGACGCCGGCGCACCGCTCACCCGCCAGGAGCGCAAGCTCCGGACGCGCCAGGCGCTCCTCGACGCCGCGCTCGATCAGCTGGAGAGCCGCAGCTTCGGCGCGATCAGCCTGCGCGAGGTGTCCCGTGCGGCGGGCATCACTCCCACGGCGTTCTACCGGCACTTCGAGTCGATGGAGGAGCTGGGGCTCGTCCTCGTCGACGAGTCGTTCGCGTCGCTCCGTGAGATGATGCGCGCCGGCCGGGCGGAGGTCCAGGCCCCGGGCGACGACATCCGTGCGTCGGCGAGCACCCTGGTCCGGCACGTCGGCACGCACCACCCGCACTACCGGTTCATCGCCCGCGAGCGGTCCGGCGGCATCGCCAGCCTGCGCTCCACGATCGCCCGGGAGATCCAGTCGTTCTCCAACGAGCTCGTCGACGACCTCCGGCGCTACCCGGTGCTCGGCGAGCTCGACCACGCGTCCCTCGACCTCGTCGCCGGACTGATCGTCACGGTCATGGTCGCCACCGCCGAGCGCCTCCTCGACGCCCCGCCCGAGGACGAGGCCGCGATCCTCCGGACCACCGAGGACCGCATGCGTCTGATCGTCCTCGGCTCCCTCCGCTGGAACCGCGACTGACCGTCACGCGGGGGCGGGGTCGGCGTCGGGCGGTCGGTCACCTCGTCCCCTGGTCGCGCAGAGCCAGTCCACCAGCACGTGCAGCGTCACGTCGCCCGACGCCGACGCGGCCTCGTAGCGCTCGATCGCCTCGCGCCGCTCCTCCTCCGCGGTCCGGCGCAGCGCGGCCTCCCGTCCGAGGCGCCGGGTGTCCTCGTCGAGGCGGTCGATGCGGGCGTGCGCGGCCCGCCGTCGCTCGGCCACGGCCCGCCGCGCGGCAGCCCTGCGCGGGTACCGCACGTCGCGCGCCTGCCGGGCCAGCCACCGCACGTGCTCCACCACCCGGTCGCCGACCGACTCCGCGTCGTCATCGCCCGTCTCCGCGTCGTCGCCCGGAGACCGTCCCGGCGCCCAGGCCGACCTCCAGGTCACCGCGGTGGGAAGACCGCGGCCGTCGTCGACGACGGCCGACGCGGTGCGTTCGCGCCGGTGCGGACGAGGATCCAGCGCACCCGGCCCGATCCTGAGCGGACGCCCGATCCCGATCGCGCACTCGAGCCCACCCACCGCCATCGCCCGCCGGGCGCTCCACCGGTCCATCGGCAGGTACTCCACGCGCCACCCGTCGCCGATCCTGCCCAGCACGTCGGCGAGCGCCTCACCCGCCGGCCCGAGCGCCCGGACCCCTTCGTCGCCGACACCACCTGGGTGATCCGCCGGACCACGAGGCGGCGGTGCACCGGGGCCGCCGAGCCCCGGCCGCGCGTCGTCGGGACGGCCGCTTCCCGGTCGCAGGTCGCCCGGGCCGTCGACGACCGCCACGCGGACGACTCCCCGGCGCCCCTCCCGGACCTCGGCCGCCGCCGCGTCGAGTGCCTCGTGTGCCGCGAGCACCGCCCGCGCGGCGGGCAGGACGGCGGCGCCCTCGGGGGTCAGGGCGATCCGGCACCGGTGGCGACGGTCGACCAGGCACATCCCGAGTCGGCGCTCGATCGCGCGGAGCCGGTCCGCCGCCGTCCTCCGAGAGAGACCGAGCGCCTCGCTCGCGCGCCCGATGTGCAGCAGCTCGGCGATGGCGACGAAGGCGGCGACGTGACGGATCTCGTCCACCCCACGACCGTACGACCGGCGCGCACGCCGGCACCGCCCGTCACAGGATCGGCGCGGATTCGTGCCGGTCCCTCGACACGACGTTCGTGGTCCGTGCGCTTCCGGACCCCGATGTCCGGATGAACGTCCCGCACAGGGCCGCTCGGGGAATCGACGCGTTCGCTGCACATTCCCCGACGGCCTCTCGCGGGGGTCCGTGTCGCGGCGGCCGGATCCGTGGGAGAGAGGACCCGGCGACGCCCTTCCGTGCGACGGCCGGGCCGGGGAGGCGCTTCTGCGGGAGGAGTGATCCGTGCTCCGCCCGTCACGCGAGACCCGGACCCTCCGGCGGCTCGCTGCGGGACCGGCGGCGCTCTTATGCCCCACCGCGGGTCCTCTTACGGTGCTCTGCGACGGCGCTGGGACCGTCGACGGGTGCCCTCTGGACCGCCCGAACGACATCGGCTCCGCCTGCCGCGCTCACCCGCCACCGTCGGCATGGGTGCACTCGCGGCCGCGACCGTCGTCGTCGCGATCGCGACCGTCGGTCCCGAGGCCGCCGCGCGGTCGGAGGGGCGCGTCGTGACGGCCAGGTCCGGGGTCGTCCAGCAGACCGTGTCCGGCACCGGAAATCTCGCGCCGGCGAACCAGGTCGACCTCGGGTTCTCCACGTCGGGGACCGTCGAGAAGGTCTTCGTCAAGGCGGGGCAACACGTCGAGGCCGGCCAGCTGATCGCCCGGTTGGACGACGCGCGGCAGAAGGTCGCCGTCGCCCAGGCCGAGGCGACCCTCGACTCGGCCAGGACGGCGCTCGACGACGCGGAGGACTCGAGCGCCACCGCATCGACCACCGGGACGGCGACGACCGCGTCGGCGGACGGGGCCGACGGGACCCGCGCGACGAGCTCGATCGTCGCGACGTCGGAAGGGGTTCGCCTCGCGGCTGTCGCCACGTCCGGACCGGACGACGGGGATGCCCGAATGAGGATCGCCGCCACGAGCACCAGCCGCGGGCCGGGCAACGGCGAGACCGAGGTCCCCGGCACGACGAAGGTCGCCGTCGCTACAACCTCGCCGACGACGAAGGTGGCCGCGAAGACGACGTCGACGGCCACGACGCCCCCCACATCGACCACCCCCACCTCGACGGCGGCCACGCCCAGCACGACCGCGGCCGCTCCCACGACCACCTCGAGTGCCGCTCCGACGACGACGCAGGCAGCTCCCACGACCGGGAGCGGGACGGGCTCGGGCGGGTCGGCCGGCTCCGCCGGGTCGTCCGGGACCGGCAGCGGCACGTCCTCCGGGGCCCGTTCCGGAGGGGGCGCGTCGTCCGGCGCCGGGACGTCCTCGGGAGCGGCCTCCGGGTCGTCCGGGGCCGGGTCGTCGCGGTCCGGGTCCGCAGGGTCGGTGTCGTCGTCCGGGGGATCCGGGGCGTCGTCCGGGGGCTCCGGGTCGGCGACCTCCGTCGCTGCCGCCGAAGCCGCGGTCGCGTCCGCGAAGCTCGACGTGCAGGACGCGGAGGAGGCGCTCGAGGACACGAGGCTGCGGGCACCCGTCGCGGGGACGATCACCGCGCTGGACGGCTCCGTCGGGCAGACCGTGTCCGGCGCCGGGTCGTCGAGCTCCGGCACCTCGTCGTCGGCCTCCGGGAGCACGGGTTCCACGGGCACCGGATCGACCACCGGCGGCGGGGGCGCGTCGTCGGGCGGCTCGTCCGCGACGACGGGGAGCTCCTCGTCCTCCTCCTCGTCGTTCGCGACCCTGGCCCAACTCAGCCGGCTGGACCTCGAGGTGTCCTTCAGCGAGTCGGACATCGGCGACCTGAAGGTCGGGCAGGCGGCGAGCGTCACCGTCACCGCGCTCGACGGCGTGAAGCTCGCGGCGAGGGTGACCGACATCGGGACCACGTCGACGTCGAGCTCGGGCGTCGTGTCGTACCCCGTCACGCTCGCCGTCACCCAGAAGGCCGACGGCGTGCTCCCCGGCATGAGCGCGTCGGCCGAGGTCGTGACGTCGCAGGCGAAGGGCATCAGCGTGCCCAGCCAGGCGGTCTCCGGCCGGACCGTGACCGTGCGGAAGGGCGGGAAGGACACGCAGACGGCCGTCACGACCGGCGTCGTCGGTGACACCTCCACGCAGGTGCTCAGCGGCCTCGAGGCGGGGGACCAGGTCGTCCTGCCCGCGCTGTCGACCACCACGTCGTCCGGCGGCGGCACGGCGACAGGTCGCGGCGGAGCTGCGGGCGGCCTCGGGGGCGGCGGGTTCGGCGGGGGTGGGGCCGCCGGCGGCGGCTTCGGCGGTGGGCCTCCCGGCGGCGGGCGCAACTGATGTCCGGACGGAGCAGCGACGACCTTCGGCGGTCCGGGATGGCCGTCGGCCTCCCGGCACCGGGGCGCGGTCGTCGTCGGCGGACGCCGGTCATCGACGTGCGCGACGTGTCGCGGGTGTACCGGCCGACGCCGGACCTCGAGGTACGCGCGCTCGACGGGGTAACGCTCCGGATCGGGCGCGGCGAGCACGTGGCGATCATGGGGACCTCCGGGTCCGGCAAGAGCACGCTGATGCACGTGCTCGGGTGCCTCGACGCCCCCAGCGGCGGGCGGTACCTGCTCGACGGCGTCGACATGGCCGACATGGACGAGGACGGGCTGTCGGACCTGCGCAACCGCAAGATCGGCTTTGTCTTCCAAGCGTTCAACCTCGTGCCGCGGACGAGCGCGGTGGCGAACGTCGAGCTGCCGCTGGCCTACGCCGGTCTGTCGCGCACGGAGCGGCGCACGCGCGCGGTCCGGGCCCTGACCGCCGTCGGGATGGGGGAGCGGCTCCACCACCTGCCGTCGGAGCTCTCGGGTGGCCAGCAGCAACGCGTCGCGGTGGCACGGGCGATCGTCACCGACCCGCCGCTGGTGCTCGCCGACGAGCCGACCGGCAACCTCGACTCGCGGTCGACCGAGGACGTGCTCGAGATCTTCGACGACCTGCACCGGCAGGGCCGGACCGTCGTCCTCATCACGCACGAGGACGAGGTCGCCGACCGCGCCCAGCGCGTCGTGCGGCTCGGGGACGGGCGGGTGCTGAGCGACACGCTGAACGCCGACGCCGCGCCGGTGGCGCGCGGCGCGCACCGGACCGACGACCCGGGGCCGGGAGGCTGGCGGACCCTCGGGGGTGGCGTCGGTCCTGGCGATCGTTCGTCGCCTTCCGGCCCGACGTCCGCCGGGCAGCACGCCTCCGCCGCGGGAGTCCGCGCGTGAACGCCCGCGAGACGCTGCGGATCGCCCTCGGCGGGATCGTCGCGAACAAGCTGCGGTCGGGGCTGACGATGCTCGGGATGGTGATCGGCGTCGCGTCGGTGATCGTCCTCGTGGCCGTCGGCAACGGGTCGCAGGAGGCGGTGCAGTCGCAGATCCGGGCGCTCGGCAGCAACGTCCTGCTCGTCCAGAGCCAAGGGGCGCGCGGCGGACCGGGTGCGGCCGCGACGAGCAGCAGCACGCTCACCACGGCCGACGCCACCGCGCTGCAGGACCGGGAGCTGGCACCGCACGTCGCGAGCGCATCGCCCGTCGCGACGGTCAGCTCGGCCACCCTGGTCTCGGGCAGCACCAGCTACCAGCCGTCGTCCGTCGTCGGGACCACCGACGGCTACCTGAAGGCCAAGGACTACCGGATCGCCCAGGGGACGAACTTCACCGCGGCGCAGACCAAGGCGCGGGAGCGCGTCGCCGTCGTCGGGCCAACCGTCGTGCAGAACCTCGGCGTCTCGGTCGGGCAGTCGGTGAAGATCGACGGGATCGCGTTCCAGGTCGTCGGCATCACCGCCGCGAAGGGCGCGAGCGGCGCGACCGACAACGACGACGTGGTGATCGCGCCGATCACGGGCGTGCAGGACGCGCTCGCCGGCTACGGGGCGATCAGCCAGATCGTGGTGCAGGCGTCCTCCGAGGGCGGGCTGGACGCGGCGCAGGCCGAGATCACCGACATCCTCGACCGGCGGCACCCGACCTCGGGGAGCTCGACCGCATCGTCGGGCGGCGCGGGGGCCGGGGCGACGGGTGCGTCCGGCGGGGCCGGGGCGGGCGCCGGCGTCACCGGTCGTCGCGCTGCCGCCGCCGCGAGCGGCGGCTCGGGCAGGAGCGCCGGCGGCGCGGCCGGGGGGACGTCCTCCAGCTCGAGCTTCCAGGTGATCAACCAGGGCTCGATCCTCGAGGCGTCGAGCTCGACCACGAGCGTGTTCACGACGCTGCTCGGCGCGGTCGCCGCGATCTCGCTGCTCGTCGGCGGGATCGGCGTCATGAACATCATGCTCGTGAGCGTCACCGAGCGGACCCGCGAGATCGGGATCCGCAAGGCGATCGGCGCCCGCCGCAGCGACATCCTCACCCAGTTCCTGGCCGAGGCGGTGCTCGTCTCGATGCTCGGCGGGGTCGTCGGGGTGCTGCTCGGCCTCGGCGTGGCGCGCTTCGACATCGCGGGCGTGACGCCCGTCGTGTCCGCGTCGTCCGTGGCGCTCGCGTTCGGCGCGTCCGTCCTCGCCGGCCTGTTCTTCGGCACCTACCCCGCCGGACGCGCCGCGCGCCTCCGGCCGATCGAGGCCCTCCGCTTTGAGTGATCCCGGCCGCACGAGGCCCCCCTTCCAGCACGACCACGAGGAGACCCCCGTGACCGACCGGTCGACCACCGATCAGCCCGCCCCCGCGGCCGCCGACGACGACACCCGCGAGCACGCGGCCGTCGCTTCGGCGACCGCCGTGGCCCAGCCGCCCGAGGAGGCGGGGGCGGCCGACGACGCCGGCGACCTGCCGCACGAGCACGACGACGACCCCGTCGACGGGTGGGACGACGACTGGGACGACGCGCCGCGCGAGACGCTCCCCGAGCGCCCCCGGCGACGACTCGTCACGCCCGCGACGCTGGCGCTCGCCGGTGTGGTCCTGGTGGGCGCCGGGTTCATCGGTGGGGCACAGGTCCAGAAGCACTCGGGCGACTCGACGGGTGGCGGTCGGGGCGCCCTCGCCGGCGGTCCCGGCGGGGGCGCCCGCGGCCCAGATCGGA
>NZ_KI912613.1:2879975-2880883 GCF_000519325.1 Patulibacter minatonensis DSM 18081
GCGGGGGCCGGCGGCGCACCGGGCGCGACCCGGGGCGCCGGCGGTACCGCGGACGGGGGCGACGCCGCGTCGGGCGGGGCGACCGTCGGGACCGTCGCCAACGTCAAGGGCTCACGGCTCTACGTGACCACCGCGGACGGCACGACGGTCGAGGTGACCGTCGGGAGCCAGGCGACCGTCTCGCGGCTGTCGAAGAGCAGCGCGGGCGGCGTGCACCCCGGCGACACGATCGTGGTGCAGGGCACCGCGAAGGACGACGGCGGCGTGAGCGCGACCACCGTGCAGGCGGCTGCCAACGGGCTGTCGCTCGGCGGGGGCGGGTTCGGCTCGCGGGCCGGGGCGGCCGGCGCCGCCGCGGGCGGTGCGGGATCCGGAGCGTCCGGCCGTTCCTCGTCGGGCGGCTCCTCCGGCGCCGTCGACCAGCTCTTCGGCGGCGGCTGATCGCACCGCTCCGCCACGACCCACGCACCACACCACCGAGAGGGACCATGATCATCACCACCAGCACCAGAGGCGCCCGCGCGTTGCGGGCCGCCGTCCTCGCGCTCGTCGTCGGCAGCGCCGTCGGCCTCACGGCTTGCGGCGACTCGGGCGGCTCGTCGACCACCGCGGCGGCCACCGGCGCCGCTCAGCAGGGCGGCTACGGCCGCGACGGGGGCCGCGGCGGGTTCGGCGCGCAGACCCCCGAGGAGCGCGCGAAGCTGCAGGCGTGCCTGAAGCAGCAGGGCGTGACGCTGCCGACCGGGCGCGGCGGAGCCGGCGGTCCAGGAGGTGCGCCCCCGACCGGCACGACCGGGGCGCCGCCCGCCGGCGCCGGGAACGCACCGCCGTCCGGTGACGGTGGCGGCCCCGGTGGCCCGGGCGGCGTGGGCGGCGGGCTGCCCGGCGGCGGTCGCGCCGGTGGCCGT
>NZ_KI912613.1:2880983-2905331 GCF_000519325.1 Patulibacter minatonensis DSM 18081
CGGCGGTCGCGCCGGTGGCCGTGGCGGCACCGGGATGACGGCGGCGGAGCGCGAGAAGCTCCAGGCGGCCCTGAAGTCGTGCGGCGTCACGACGCCGAGCGGCGGCGGGCAGCGGGCCGGGCGCGGGCGGCCGGACGTGACCAGCGCCGCCTACCGCAGGTCGATCGAGGCCTACGTGGCCTGCGTGAAGAAGCACGGCTTCGACCTGCCGAAGCCGAACTTCACGGGGAACGGGCCGATCTTCGACCCGAAGGAGGTCGACCAGACCGACGCGACGTTCCGGAAGGCCAGTGGCGCCTGCCAGTCGACGCTCCGGTCGGGGGCGGGCGGCGGCTCGGGGGCGGGCGGCGGATCGTCCTCCGACTCCTCCGGCTCGTCCGGGTCCTCGGGCGCGCAGAGCTGACCGGGACCCGCCCGCCCCGCGGGTCCGCCCGTACGATGGGGCGGACCCACCCCTGCAACGAGAGGCACCCATGGCCGTCGTGAAGATCAACGCGATCGAGGTCGACCCCGAGCGCGGACCGGAGCTCGAGAAGCGGTTCGCGCAGCGCGCGAGCGAGGTCGAGAAGCGCCCGGGCTTCCTCGGCTTCGAGCTGCTGCGCCCGACCGAGGGGGAGACGCGCTACTTCGTCTACACCCGGTGGGAGAGCGAGGAGGACTTCCAGGCGTGGGTCTCGAGCGAGTCCTTCACGCGTGGGCACGCCCAGGCCGCCGCGGACCGCGGCGCGCCGAAGCCGGTCTCGCACGGCGCCAGCCTGCTGGGCTTCGACGTCGTCCTGTCGGTCGAGGCGGCGCGCGCGGAGGCCTGAGGCTCTGCCGGTCGCGCGGCGCGCGGCCGGTCGCGACCCGCGTCAGTCCTCGTCGAGGAACAGCGGGTAGGCGCCCCGGCTGAAGACCATCGGGTGCGCCGCCCTGTGGACGTCGAGGTCGATGACCTTGGCGACCGCGAGGAAGTGGTCGCCGAGCTCGATCTCCTGATCCAGCTCGCAGTCGATCCACGCGACGACGTCGTCGAGGATCGGCGCGCCGGAGTGCGGTGCGGCGGTGAAGTTGACGCCCTGGAACTTGTCGCCGCCGCTCTTCGAGAACTGGGCGGCGAGGTCGTTCTGCCCCTGCGCGAGCACGTTGATGCAGAACTTCCCGACCTCGCGGATCGGCGGCCAGCTGGTCGACTTGTGCGTCGGGTAGAAGCCGACGAGCTGCGGGTCCAGCGAGATCGACGTGAACGAGCCGATGACCAGTCCGGCCTTCGTCCCGTCGTCCTTGACCGCGGTGATCACGACGACGCTGGTCGGGACGTGCGAGAGGACGTGCCGGAACTTGTCCGGATCGCCGTGGGGCGTGACGTCGGATGCGGGAGAGGAGGACATGGTGGGCGCTCGGGTCGACGGCGGGGTGGCGCCGCGCGGTCGCACGGCGAACGCCCCGCATCCTATGCCCCGGGTCGACGCCGGAGGACCCCCGGAAGGAGGTCGCGGACCCTCCGTCCGGGACGGACGACGGACGGGGTGGCCGTCCGGTCGCGGGCCCCGGGGCCGGTAGCGTCGGCACCCGTGCCCCGCGCTCTGCCCCGTCCGATCGACCGGCTCCACGAGCGGCTGTTCGTCGCCGGGTACGCCGCGGTGCAGCGTGGCTCGGAGGCGGCCGGGATGCGCGAGATCCGGCGCCGGCTCGTGGCATCGGCCGGTGGGACCGTGCTCGAGATCGGCGCGGGAACCGGCCTGAACCTGCCCCACTACGGGTCGGGCGTCGGCGAGCTGACCCTCGTCGAGCCGGCGCCCGCGATGCGCGACGCGCTGCGCCGAGTCGCGGCCGACGACGGCCGCGTCCGGATCGTCGACGGCACCGGGGAGCGGCTGCCGGGGGCCGACGGGTCGGTCGACGTGGTCGTCGCGACCTTCGCGCTCTGCAGCGTCGAGGACCCTCCGGCCGTGCTCCGCGAGGCCGCGCGGGTGCTGCGCCCCGGCGGCACCTACCTCGGGCTCGAGCACGTCGCGGGGGAGGGGACGATCGCGCCGCGCGCCCGGCGACTCGTCGCGCCGGTGTGGCGGTTCGCGGCGCGTGGCTGCCGGTGCGACCAGGACGCGGCGGGGCTGCTCCGGGCCTCGCCGCTCGCGCTCGAGGTGGCCGAGCCGTTCCGCGGTCCGCGCCAGCCGTGGCCGGTGCGGCCGGGCGTGCGCCTCGTGGCGCGTCGGGTCTGACGGGGCGGACGGACGGATCGTCCTCCCGTGCGCCCGCGGACCCGGACGGGCCCGGTGGGCCGGGGCGCCGGCCGGGACCGGCCGGGGGCCGTCGGCGGGGCGGCCCTACGATGGTCCGGTGCCCGCCCCGTCCCGACGACCGGCCCGTCCGTGACCCTGCGGGAGCTGCACGAGCGGATCGCCGCGTCCGCCCCGGTGCACTGGCGCGTGCTGCCGCCCGGCCCCGGATGGCCGGGCCATCCGGCGCACCCCGAGGGCGCCGACCCGGCGGAGGGGGGCGCCGGGCACACGCACCGGGCGGTGCTCCGATCGGACGTCGACCTGGTGCTCGCGTGGGGGTGGCGCGAGTCGGAGCGCGACTACTTCGAGCCGTGGCTCGGCAACCTCGGGCGGATGACGGAGGTCCGCGCCGACCGGATCGTGCTCGACGTCCTGTGGGCCGGGTCGCTGGTCGATCGGCTCCTGGGGCTCGCGTTCCAGGAGTTCCTGCTGCCGTTCCCGCGGTCGCGGCAACCCCGGGTCAAGGGGCTGCCCGACCGGTACTTCGCCCGCGACGAGGCCGAGGCGTGGCGGCTCGTGCACGAGCTCGCGTTCCCGGACGGCGTCGCGTTCGACCGCGTGGTGCACCGGTCCGGCCTGCGGGTCGAGTGAACGACTCCGGCGCCGAGCCGCCGGACCGCCGGCGTCGAACTGCCGGACCGCCGGCATCCGGCCGAGGGAGGATGATCCGCGCCATGAGCGACGCGATCCCGCCCCGGAGCCCCCGCGTCGACGCCGGCCGTCCAGCGTCGGCCGACACCGCCGAGGCCCGCGCGCTGATGCGGCGGCTGCACGAGGCCAGCGGGCAGGTCGACGCGGTGATCGACCAGCTCAGGGAGATCGCGGCGCTGGTGCGCGGCGATGCCCCCGCGGTGCGCCACCCACCCGCCCGGGAGGCCCCGGGCCTGCGCCGCAGCACGCGCGCGTCCGACCCGGTCCGGTACGACGGGGACCGCAGGGGCTGATCGGCGCCCGGTGGCGACACCTTCGCCGCCGGCCGCCCGCCCTGACGGGGCCCGGAACGACGAAGGCCCCGCCGGGGCGGGGCCTTCGAGAAGGTGGGCATACTCAGACTCGAACTGAGGACCTCTCGCGTGTGAAGCGAGCGCTCTAACCAACTGAGCTATACGCCCGGAGGGATCAGAAAGATAGCGCGGAAGGGCGATCGGCGGGGTCGTCGGGTGCCGACCCTCCGGCGCGCGGCGGTTCGTGGGATCCTTCCGGGATGGAAGAAAGCGAGAAGGCCACGATCAGCGACAGCGAGGCCGCCGATCTCGAGCCGACGTCGAACCCCGAGTCCGCCCTGCCGAGCGACGAGGCGGAGGACCGCAACAAGTCCCCGCAGGGCGGCGCCTCCTACGACGACGACGTCGTGGCCGTCGATCCCGCCAACGCCATCTCGGCGAACGCGTTCATGATCCAGATCACGATCTCGGCGCTCCTCACGGTGCTCCTCCTCGTGCTGGCGTCGATCACGGACTCGACGATCCTGCTGCTCCTCGCGCTGATCTCGATCCTGCCGGGCCTCGGGCTGATGCTGAAGTCCGTCTTCGTGATGATGTCGACCGACTGACCGGGCGGGCGTCGGCCCGGGCTGCGCTCGGGTACGATCGCCCACGAGGACGGCGGCATGAGCCCGTCGTCGACGGCATCGATGGGGGCGTCCCCGTGCGACGTCGACCCGTGAACCAGGTCAGGTCCGGAAGGAAGCAGCCTTAAGCGGTAGTCGATGGGCGCGCGGGTGCCGTTCCCGGAGTCGTCGGCGGCGGGCTGATGCCGTTCCGGGACGGCGCCGTCGCGCGGACCTACCAGCGGTAGGGTGCGGGCATGCCCGGACCCGGTCCCGCCGTCACGCTCCACGTGCTCCCGCCGTCGCCGCCGTGCCGGACGGTCGAGGCGGCGCTCCGCCTGAAGGGCCTCGCCTACGAGCGGGTCGACCTGCAGCCCGGCAAGCACCAGGAGGCGATGGCGGAGATCTACGGTCCGGCGCGCACCACGGTCCCGGGCGTCGTGATCGACGGGACCCCCGTCCACGGGTCGGTCGCGATCCTCGAGCGGCTCGAGGAGCTCGCCCCCGAGCCCGCGCTGTACCCGGCCCCGATCGCCGAGGCCGTCCACGAGGCGGAGCGCTGGGGCGACGGGCGCCTCCAGGACCTCTCGCGGTACCTGCCCTGGGGCGCCATGCACTTCCGGCCCGAGTCGCTCGGGACGTTCGGCGGCGGTGGCGCCCTCGACGCCGCCGGCACCGACTACGCGATCAAGGTGATCCGCGGCACGTGGCGGTACCACGGCCTGACCGCGGTGGTGCTCCACGAGGCGCTGCAGGACCTGCCGGCGCTCCTGGACCACGTCGACGCGCTGGCGGCCGACGGCACGATCGGCACCGACCACGTCACGGCCGCGGACCTGCAGATCGGCGCGTCGCTGCGCGTCCTCCTGACTGTCGGCGACCTGCACCCGCTGATGGCCGGGCGGCCGGGCGAGGAGATCGCCCGCCGCCTGTTCCCGGACTACCCGGGCCTCGTGCCGGCCGGCGCGCTGCCGGCCGGCTGGGTGCCCGAGCGGTAACGCGCCCCGGGGGCGCTCGCCACGCTCCGCGCAGTGGCGCGGAGGGCCGCTCAGCCCTCGAGCCGGCGCCGCAGCGCCGTCAGGAACTGCGCGGCGTAGAGCCCGTCGAGCGCGCGGTGGTCCCAGCCCATGCAGAGGTGGACCATCGGGCGGATGCCGATGCTCTCGCCGCCGTCGGCGTCGGTGACGACGACGGGGCGGCGGACGATCGCCTCGAGGTCGAGGATCGCGACCTGCGGCTGGTTGATGACCGGGGTGGCCATGAGCGCCCCGGCCGCGCCGGGGTTCGTGATCGTGAACGTCCCGCCGCGCACCTCGTCGGGCGCGAGCGTCCCGGCGCGTGCCCGTGCCGCGAGGTCCTTGATGCGCCGTGCCAGGCCCTGCACGCTGAGGTCCTGCGCGTCGTGGATCACGGGCGCGATCAGCCCGTCCTCGCCGAGCGACACCGCGATCCCGAGATGGACGCGGTCGCCGTACCGCGTGACGCTCCCGTCGTCCGACGTCGCGTTCAGCGCGGGGAAGGCCCGGAGCGCCTGGATCGTGTGGTGGGCGACGAGCGGCAGCGCCGTCAGCCCGAGCTCCCGACGCTCGCGCTCGATCCGGCCCATGTCGCACTCGACGACCGTCGTGCAGTGCGCGGCGGTGTCGAGCGACCGGCGGACGGCGTCGCCGATCGCCCGCCGCATCCGCGACGGCGGGACGGGCACCCCGCCGAGGTCGGACGGGACGACGGGCCGTGCGCCGGGGACGACGGGCGGTGCGCCGTGGGCGAGGGACGACGGCCCGCCGCCGGTCGTGGTGCCGGGCGCGAGGAGCGACGCGTCGGCGACGCCGGACGTCGCGGCGCCGGTGGATCCCGCCACCGGGATCGACGGGTCGTGTCGGTACGGCGACTCGGTGTGCATGAGCGCCGCGGCGAGCGGCGCGGAGGCCGCCGCGAGCACGTCCCGCTTCGTGACCCGCCCGTTGCGGCCGGACCCGGCGAGCCCGAGGACGTCGATCCCGTGCTCGGCGGCGAGCCGCGCGGCCACGGGGGAGGACCGGCGGAGGAGCTCGCGGCGATCGGCGCGCGGATGGTCGACCGGCCGGCCGGGGGCGAGGGGGGCGTCCGGTCCGCTGGTGCCGGCGTCGCGGGCCGCGCCGACCGGGCGGTGCTCGCCGGTCGTCGCCGCGAGGTCCGGGGAGACCTCGCCGGGCGACGACCCACCGGGCAGGCCGCCGTCCGACGCGTCGCGCATCCGCGCGATCACGGTGCCGGCCTCGACGGTCTCGCCCGCCTCGACGAGCAGCTCCGCCACGACGCCGTCGCGGGGCGCCGGGCACTCGACGTCGACCTTGTCGGTCGAGACCTCGCAGAGCACCTCGTCGCGGGCGACGACGTCCCCGACCGCGACCCGCCATTCGAGGATCGTGCCCTCGGCCACGGACGTGCCCATGCGCGGCATCAGGACGTCGCCCGCGGCCGCGGCCCTGGACGGGGCCGCCGTGTCGGACGGGCCCGCCGGGGCGGCGGTCGGCGGGTCAGTAGTCGAGGAGCTCACGCGCGGCCTCCGCGATCCGGTCGGTGGTGGGCAGGACGGCCTGCTCGAGGCCGGGGCTGAAGGGGATCGGCACGTCCGGGGCGGCGAGGCGCCGGACGGGGCCGTCGAGGTCGGAGAACGCCCGGTCGGCGACGAGTGCCGCCACCTGGGCGCCGGCCGCGCACGTCTCGTTCGCCTCGTCGACGACCAGGACCTTGCCGGTGCGCCGGACGCTCGCGAGGATCGCGTCCTCGTCGAGCGGGACGAGCGAGCGCAGGTCGAGGACCTCGACGCGGCCGTCCTCGAACCGCGAGGCGGCTTCCGCGGCGAGGTGGACCATCGCCCCGTACGCGACGATCGTGAGGTCCTCGCCCCGACGGACGACCTTCGCGGTGAACGGCTCGAGGTGCTCGCCGACGGGCACCTCGCCCTTGATCCGGCGGTACAGGTGCTTGTGCTCGAGGAAGCAGACGGGGTTGTGGTCCCGGATCGCGGTGCTGAGCATGCCCTTGGCGTCCGCGGGCGTCGACGGCGCGACGACCTTGAGCCCCGGCGCGTGCATGAACCACGCCTCGGGGTTCTGCGAGTGGAACGGCCCGCCGGCGAACCCGCCGCCCGACGGCAGCCGCAGCACCATCGGCACCGCGAGCCCGGTGCGCCAGTGCATCTTCCCGGCGACGTTGACGAGCTGGTCGAAGCCGGTCGCGACGAAGTCCGCGAACTGCACCTCGCAGACCGGCCGCAGCCCCGCGAGCGCCGCGCCGACCGACGTGCCGATGATCGCGGCCTCCGCGATCGGGGTGTCCTGGACGCGATCGGCGCCGAACTCCCGGAACAGGCCCTCGGTGGCCTTGAACGCGCCGCCGAACGCCCCGACGTCCTCACCGAGCACGAGCACCCGGTCGTCCCGGCGCATCTCCTCGCGCAGCGCGTCCGTGATCGCCTGCAGGTAGGTCATCGTGCGCACGTCGCGGTCTGCGGAGGCGGGCGCCATCGCGGGAGCCGCGTCCGGGGCCCGGGTCAGCGGCGTGCTCATCGGCCGGTCCCCGCGTCGCCGGCGCCGGCCGGGCGCCCGGGCCCGCCGGCGTCCCCAGGACCCGCGAACCCGCTCCACGGCGCGTCGCCGCGGCCCAGGGGCCCGGGCTCCTCGGTCGCGAAGAGCCCGTCCGTGGCCGAGGCCGGGTCGGGCAGCGGCGTCGCGAGGGCCGCGTCAACGGCCGCGTCGAGCCGGTCGAGGACCGCCGCGCGAAGCGCGTCGACGTCGACGCCGTCGCCCTGCAGCCGCGCTGCGTACGTGGCGATCGGATCGCGCTCGCGCCATGCGTCGAGCACCGCGGGGTCGACGTACCGGGCGTCGTCGTGGGATCCGTGGCCGTGCATCCGCATGGTGCGCGCCTCGATCAGCGTGGGCCCGTCGCCGCGGAGCGCGCGCTCGCGGGCGGCGTGCGTTGCGGCGAACATCGCCTCGACGTCGTTGCCGTCGACCACGACGCCTGGCATCCCGTACGCCGCGGCGCGGTCGGCGGGGGAGACCGCGAACTGCGCGCTGGTCGGCGTCGAGTACGCGAGGCCGTTGTTCTCGCAGACGATCACGACCGGCTCCTTCCGCAGGCCGGCGAAGTTCATCGCCTCGTGCCACGCGCCCGGGGACGTCGCCCCGTCGCCGAAGAACGTGAGCGCCACCCGTCGCTCGCCGCGCAGCCGGAACGCCATCGCCATCCCGACCGCGACCACGAACATGTCGGGCAGCATCGAGACCATCGCGACGATCCCCTTGGCGGGGTCGCCGAAGTGCACGTTGCCCTCGCGGCCGCGGCTCAGGCGGTTGTCCCGCCCCAGGTGGTGCCGGATGATCTCGGTCAGGTCGGTCCCACGGACGAGGTGCGCGCCCAAGTCGCGGATCAGCGGTGAGCAGATCACGTCGTCGGGGCCCATCGCGAACGCCGCACCGACGGGGATCGCCTCCTGACCGTGGCCGTCGTAGAACGACCCGGGGGTGCGGCCCTGCTTGTAGAGCGCGACGCCCCGCTCCTCGAACGTCCGCATCCCGACCATGAACCCCAGGAGGGCCTCGCGGTCGGCGCGCGTGAGGGTGGGGTGGCCCACGGGTCGTTCGCGGGTGGTCCGGTGGGGGTCCTCGACGAGCACGGCAGCGTGCAGTCTGGCGCACTCCGGGACGCCCCGGAAGCGCGCTCGGACACAGAGAATCCCTGGATACCACGGGCTTTTCGACGGTACGGGCGACGGTACGCGCCGGGGTACGGACCCGGGTACGCCGCGGTGGCCGAGGGGGTCGCGTCGGCCGATCCGCGGTGCGGCGGACGGACCTCCACGAACGGTGACCCGGGGTCGCCGGCGACGGGACCGAGGGTCCTCCCGAGCCGGGGCGCCCCGCACCGAGGGGTCGCGCGACGGGGCGATCGGGGAATCGACGTGCATCCTGCGCATTCCCCGAGGGGTCGCGCGACGGGGCGATCAGGGAATCGACGTGAACCCTGCGCATTCCCCGACGGGCTCGGCGGTCGGTCGTGGGCGGGGCACGACGCCCGGTGCGTGCGGGCGGCTCCGGTCCTGCCCAGTCCGCCGTCGCGTGGAAGCCTCGGACGCCACGACCCCGAACATGCCTTGACAGGCATATACGCAGGTGCGAACGTCCGGGCATGGCCACGGACGCGACCTGGTCGGCGCTCGCCGACCCGCACCGGCGGGCGCTGCTCGACGCGCTGCGCGAGCGGGCGCACGCCGTCGGGGAGCTCGTCGAGCGCCTCGGGCTGTCGCAGCCGCAGGCGTCGAAGCACCTGCGGGTGCTCCGGGACGCCGGGCTCGTCGAGGTCGAGCGGCGGGCGCAGCGCCGCGTCTACTCGGTGCGGTCCGGCCCGATCGCGGACGTCGACGCCTGGATCGGGCCGTACCGGGAGCTCTGGAACGACCCGCTCGACCGGCTCGGGACGCACCTGGACGCGACCGCCGGCGGGCTCGCCGCGCCCGAGCGTCGACCGGCATCCGGCGGAATCGGCATGACCCGTGCTGCCGGCCTCGGCGGCGTCGCCGACACGCGGGGCGATGCCCGCACCGACGCCGGGGGCGTCGACCACCACCGCGACCACGAGGAGCACGCATGACCGACCGGGGGACGTACGTCGAGCACGAGGGGCGACCGGCGGTGCGGTTCCGGCGGGAGTACCCGCACCCGGTCGACCGGGTGTGGGCCGCGGTGACGCGACCCGACGAGCTCGTGCGGTGGTTCCCGTCCAGCGTGGCGTTCGAGGAACAGGAGGGCGGGGCGATCCGGTTCGCCGACGACCCGCACATGGAGTCGACGGCGGGGATGGTGCTGACGTGGGACCCGCCGCGGGCCTTCGCGTTCACCTGGGGGCCGGACGAGGTGCACCTGACGCTCGAGGCGCTGCCGGACGGCGGGACGCGGCTGACGCTGCTGAACGTCCTGGACGCCCGCGATGCCGCCGCGCGCAACGCCGGCGGCTGGCACGTCTGCCTGCTCTGCCTCGACCACCACCTCGAGGGCGGGACGACGTTCAGCCCGCACGAGCACCCGCCCGCGGCGTGGCAGCCCGTCTACGACGCGTACGTCGCGGACGGGCTGCCGTCGGGGGCGCCGGTGCCCGAGGTGGGCTGATCCGGACGGCCCGGCGGCGCCCCGGTCCGGCCGTGGATCGCGCCCGGCCCGCGACCAGCCCGGCCGTGGACCGCGCCCGGCCCGCGACCAGCCCGGCCGTGGACCGCGCCCGGCCCGCGACCGGCGGGCCGGGCCTAGCCGCGCTCGGCGATCGCCGCGTCCTCCTGGACGACCGGGTCGTTGCTGCTCGCCGGGTCGATCGGGGCGTCCGGGAGCTCGGCCGCCGCGGTGGCCTCGGCGACCTTCGCCGCGAGGTTCGACGGGAGCGCCTTGGCCGCGACCGCCGGCGGGTCGACCGGGAACCGGGTGTGGTGCTCGGGGTGCTTGGCCTGGTAGTCGATCATCGCCTGCACGAGCTTCGGCTCGCTGAACCGCGGGCCCCACAGCTGGACGCAGATCGGCAGGCCCGCGTTCGACGTGACGCCGACCGGGAACGACACGAGCGGCCACGAGAGGTCGTTCGCGATCTGGTTGTAGCGGCGGACCGGGAGCCCGGCGCTCGGGTTCAGCGGCTGGCGCTTGCCGACCTCCGCACCGATCGACATGACGAGCATCACGTCGACGCCCGCCGCGTCGAGGGACGCCTGGTAGTTCCTGATGAGCAGGCGCCGGCGACGCTCGCCCTCGCGCCGGGTCTTCGCCGTGATGCCGTTGTTCAGCAGCGCGGAGGCCGCGAACGTCGGCGCGACGTTGACGTCGGTGCTGCCGCCCGGGCGCCGGCCGTACTGGTTGGCCAGCGCGGTCTTCACCGTGGGCGTCTGCGTGTCCGCGAAGTCGGAGACCGCCTCGATGTAGCGGATCTCCGACCGGTTGGCGAAGACCACCGCGTTGCGCGGCGTCACCTGCGTGCCGTCGACCGTGTCCAGCACCGCGGGGTTCAGGTAGTACGGGTTGTCGCCGTCGAGGAAGTCCGGCGCCGTGCCGTAGTCCGTGATGTCGCAACCGCGGAACTCCTTGACCGTGGCGCCCAGGGCCTCCAGCTCGCCGCGGACGCGGGCGAACGCGGCCTTGTGGTCGGCGTCGTAGACCGACTGCGGAGAGACGCGGCGGACCGTCGAGGTCGACGTGTTGTTGGCGTTGTCGACCGTCGTCGTCATCCAGTCCGTCTGGGGGATCCCGATCGTCAGGCCCTTCAGCGGCTTGGAGCCCTCGCGGGGGGCCATCGGCAGCTCCGGGAACGGCTGCGGCTGCGCCAGCGACTGCGGGTCGTTGTCGCCGTCCGTGCCGATCAGCGCGTTCATGATGAGCGCGGCGTCGCGGCCCGAGCGCGCGAGCGGGCCCAGCACGTCGTAGGTCGCCGACAGGGGCATGACGCCGGCCATCGAGCCGAGGCCGAGCGACGGCTTGATCGCCGAACTGCCGTTGATCGCCGCCGGCCAGGTGATCGAGCCGCCGGTCTCCTCACCGATCGCGGCCGCCGCGAGCCGGTTGATCGGCGCGGCGCCCGAGCCCTGGCTCGAGCCGCCCGGGATGTAGTCCTTGTTCCACGCGTTGCCCGCGAACGTCCCGGCGATCACGCCGGAGTACGCCGAGCAGACGCAGTGGCCGAGGAACACGACGCCCTGGTCGCGCAGGCGCCCGACGGCGGTCGAGTCCTGGATCGCGATGTTGGCGTCGAAGTTGTGGGTCCCGTTCTTCGACGGCCGGCCCGCGATGCCGACGGAGTCCTTGATGCCGAGCGGGATGCCGCACAGGATCGGCGCGGCGGCGCCCTCGGCCGCGATCCGCTGGTCGGCGGCCGCGGCCTGCGCGAGCGCCTCGTCGCGGGCGATGCGGACGAACGTGTTGTAGCCGCCGTTGTCGCCGTAGATCTCGAACGGCCCGTTGAACGCGTCGATGCGCGCCAGGTAGGCCTGGGTGAGCGCGACCGAGGTCGTGTCGCCCGAGCGCAGGAGCGCCGCGAGCTCGAAGATCTCGTGGTCGACCAGCGGCTTGTTCAGGGCCTTCACCGCGGCGGCGCTCGGGAGCGCCGGCGCGGCGGACGCCCGGGTGGCCGTCGCCTTCGCCTTGGCCTTCGCGACGGACTTCGGCGCGGGCCCCGCGGTCGTGGCCGCCGCGGCGACCGACGGGCTCAGCGTCGTCACCGCCACGGCGCCGGCCGCGCCGGCGACCCCGGCGCGTCCGAGGAAGCCGCGGCGGGAGACGCCGCGGGACGGGGCGTCGTCGACCGTCGAGGTGGCGACGTCCGTGGTCGTCCCGACGTCGTCCGCCGGCGTCTCGAGGGTGGTGAGGTGCTCGGTGTTCTCGTGCATGGTCGGGCCCCTAGGCCTTCGTGCTGCGGGCGATGAGGACGGTCTTGGTCACCGTGACCAGGCGCCCGTCGGTGAACCGGGTCTTCAGGCTGACCGTGGCGCGGATCCGGCTGCGCGGGCCGACCGTCGCCCGGCCGAGCGCGCTGGACCGGATGCGCAGCGCGGTCGTGCCCTTCGGCAGCGTCACGACGCGCTTGCGGGTGATGGTGCGCTTGATGGTCTTCGTGCGGCGGCGCGCGAGCTTCTTCTTGTAGTTCGCGGTCGCGTAGAGCTCGACGCGCGCCTTCTCGGGCAGCGTCACGCGGACGCGGATGCCCGTGGAGCGGAAGTTCACCGGGTTGACCCGCGACGACACGGAGAGCCGCGGCGGCGTCGCCGGGCGCACCGTCCCGGAGGGCGGCGGCGTCGTCCCGGGGACGGAGCCGCCGGGGCCGGGGGTGGACCCGCCGACGCCGGGCGTCTCCGGGCCGGGACCGGTGGGCGGGTTGACGATGACGGGGTCGGGCTCGCCCGGCGTGACGACGAGGTCGGCCACGTCGTAGGCGAGCGTGTAGTGCGACTGCTTGCCGGTCCAGCCGATGGTCAGCGGGGTCGGGCCGACGACGCCGGGGTCGGCCGGCATGTGCTCGAGCGAGAGCGGCGTGCGGAGCGAGAGGGTGAAGAAGGGCATGAGGGGTCAGGTCTCCTGCTCAGCGGGGGCGGAGCTCGTCGGGGACGGCGGACGCGTAGACCACGGGGTCGTTGGAGAACAGCGGGTCGACCTCCTCGATCTCGAACGTCGCCGACGGGGGCGTCGTCGTGCGACGCGCAGCGACGGGGACCGCGGCGGGCTCGGGCGGGATCGCCCGGTGGTACTCGGGGAACGCGGCCTGGTAGTCGAGGGCCGCCTGCACGATCTGCGGCTCGGAGAACCGGGTGCCCCAGAACTGGGCGGAGATCGGGAGCGGCTCGGCGTCCGTCCCGAAGCCGATCGGGAACGAGACCATCGGCCAGCCGAGGATGTTCGGCGTCTGGAAGTACGTCCGGGAGCGCGAGAAGCCGCCGTTCGGGCGGAGCCCGATCTTCGCGCCGACGCTCATCACGAGCATGAAGTCGACGCCCGCGTCGTCCAGAGCCTTCTGGTAGTTCGCGGCCATCTGGCGACGGCGGCGGTTGCCCTCGCGACGGGCGCCGGCGGAGACGCCGCCGTGGACCGCGGCGAGCGCGGTGAACGTCGGCGCGACGGCCGGCACCGTGTTCGCCGTGGCGCCCCCGGCGCGGCGGCCGTAGTTCGCCAGCAGCGCCGCGCGGTTGGCCGGGAACTGGTTCGCGAACGCCTCGAGCGAGTCCGCGAAGCCGACGTCGTAGAGGTCCGGGTAGCTGGCGGCGAACAGCGGGGTGATCGCGGACCCGTCGACGGTCTCCAGCGTGTCGGTGCTGTTCTGGTAGGTGTTGTTCGCGGCGAGCGTCAGGTCGAGGCCCGGGAACTCGATCACGGTCGCGCCGAGGGTCTCGAGCTGTCCGCGCAGGCGCGTGAACATCGTCAGGTAGTCGGCGTCGTAGCGCTGCTGCGGCGGCGTGCCGACGACGCCCATCCAGTCGGTCTGCGGGATGCCGATGGTGAGGCCCGTCAGCGGCTTGGTGCCGCCCTTCGGGGTCATCGGGATCGTCTCGCGCGGGATCGGCGCCGAGAGCGTCTGCGGGTCGTTCTCCGCGTCGGGCCCCATGATCGTGTTGAGGATCAGGGCCGAGTCGCGCATCGACCGCGAGATCGGGCCGATGACGTCGACCGCGACGCGCAGCGGCATGACGCCGGCGACGGAGACGAGGCCGAGCGACGGCTTGATGCCCGAGGCGCCGTTGCAGGCGGACGGGAACATGATCGAGCCGCCCGTCTCCTCGCCGATGCACGCGGAGGCGAGGCGGGCGACCGGGGCGACGCCGGAGCCCTGGCTGGAGCCGCCCGGGATGTACTTCGCGTTCCAGGCGTTGCCGGCGAAGTTGCCGGTCGTGGCGCCCGAGAACGCGGAGCAGATCGTGTGGCCGAGGAAGACGACGCCCGCGGCGCGGAGCTTCGCCATCGCCGGGCCGTCCTCGACGCCGACGTTGCCCTTGAACGCGACGGTGCCGTTCTGGGCGGGCCGGTCCTTCAGGCCGATCGAGTCCTTGACGCCCATCGGGATGCCGCAGAGGAACGGGGCGGGGGCGCCGCCGCCGTGGCCGGCGTCGAGGCGGGCGTCCGCGGCGGCCGCGGCCTTCAGCGCCTCGTCGCGGGCGATCCGGACGAACGCGTTGAGGTAGCCGTTGCCGCCGGGCGTGTAGTCCTCGAACGGGCCGTTGAACTTGTCGATGCGGTCGAGGTACGCCTGCGTCAGCGCGACGGAGGTGATCTCGCGGGCCTGCAGCAGCGCGGCCTGCTCGACGGTGTCGAGGTCGACGAGCCGGACGGTCTCGAGGCGCGCCTTGACCGACGCGACGGTCGGCAGGACGTCGGTGCCGGGGGCGACGTCCTTCGCGGCCGCCGTGGCGGCCGTCGACGCCAGCACGCCGGAGGAGAGGACCGCGACGCCGGCGCCGGCGATCCCGGCCTTGCCGACGAAGCGGCGGCGGCTGAGGCCGGCCGGGGCGTCGGTGCCGGACGGGGCGACGGACGACGCCGCGGCGACGGACGACGTGGCGACGTCGGACGACGGCGCGTCGAGCGCGTCGACGACCGCGTCGACGACCGCGTCCGCGGGAGCGGATGATTCTCGCATCGAGGAGACCTCTGAGTGATCGGGGCGCGCCGGTCGGGGCCCGGCGTCGCAGTACCCCGATCACGGTACGAACGGGTGATCGCACGGCTCCTGTCCCGCTGGCCCAACGGGGCGCCGTGGCGTTGCACCATCGTGTGAACGTGTGCGCCGCAAGCGGGGGCATCGTCCATACCGCGGCCCCGCACGCGGGCAGCGAACGGTGTACCTGTCCACGTGACCCCGCGGTCGACCGCGGCGCCGCAGCCCGCCGAGACCTCCGACCGGTCGGTCGGCTGTCTCGGTTCGGCCGCCGTGCGCCTCGGTTGCGGGGCGGACGCCCGCCCACCGGACGCCCGCCCACCTGCCGGCCGCCCGTCCGCCCCGCGCGCGTCCTACCGGTCCGCGGCCGCGGCGTTCTCGCTCGCCACCGGGTCGTTCGTGCCGTACGGGTCGGGCTCACCGGCCTCGCCCTGCGCGGCCTGCAGCCGGAGCGCCCGGCTGAGCGTCCGCATCGCGGGGGCGACCGGATCGGCGGGGAGCCGCGTGTGGTGCTCGGGATGCTTGGCCTGGTAGTCGATCATCGCCTGGACGAGGCGGGGCTCGCTGAACCGCGGGCCCCACAGCTGGACGCAGATCGGCAGCTTCGCCCCCGACGTCTGGCCGACCGGGAAGTTCACCATCGGCCACGAGAGGTCGTTGGCGATCTGGTTGTAGCGGCGAAGCGGCAGGCCGTCGCTGGCGTTCGCCGCGTTCCGCCTGCCGACCTCCTGCCCGATCGACATCACGAGCATGATGTCGACGCCCGCGTCGTCGAGGCTCTGCTGGTACTTGTCGATCAGGAGGCGGCGACGGCGCTCGCCCTCGCGCCGGGCGCCGTTGGTCACGCGGTTCGTCGTCAGCTTCGCGGCCGCCCAGGTGCGGTCGGCGGTCGCGACCTCGCCGGGGCGCCGGCCGTACTGCGTGAGCAGCGTCGTCTGCACGGTCGTCGACTGCGTGGCGGCGAACGCCTCGATCGCCTCGAGGTACTGGATCTCCTGGCGGTTGGAGAAGACGACGGCGTTGCGCGGCGTGATCGGCGCGTTGTCGATCGTCTGCAGGACCGCCGGGTTCAGGTAGTACGGGTTCTCGCCGTCCAGGTAGTCCGGCGCGGTCCCGTAGTTCGTGATGTCGAGCCCGCGGAACTCCTTGACCGTCGCGCCCAGCGCCTCGAGCTCGCCGCGGACCCGGTCGAACGCCGCCTTGTGGTCCGCGTCGTACAGGGACTGCGGCGACTCCTTGACGACGGTCGCCGTGATCGTGTTGTCCGCGTTCAGGACCGAGCGGGTCATCCAGTCGGTCTGCGGGACGCCGACCACGAGCCCGGCCAGCGGCTTCGTCCCCGACCGCGGGGCCATCGGCAGCGTCGGGAACGGGTTCGGCGCCGACACCGACTGCGGGTCGCCGAGCGGGTCGGGGCCGATGATCGCGTTCATGAGGAGCGCGGCGTCGCGGCCGGAGCGCGCGAGCGGACCGAGCACGTCGTAGGTCGCCGACAGCGGCATCACCCCGGCCATCGAGCCGAGCCCGAGCGACGGCTTGATCGCCGACGCGCCGTTGATCGCGGCAGGCCAGACGATCGAGCCGCCGGTCTCCTCGCCGATCGCCGCCGACGCGAGCGCGTTGATCGGCGCGGCGCCGGAGCCCTGGCTGGAGCCGCCCGGGACGTAGTCCTTGTTCCACCCGTTGCCCGCGAAGTTGCCGGCGATGACGCCCGAGAACGCCGAGCAGATCGTGTGGCCGAGGAAGACGACGCCGAGCTCGCGGAGGCGGGCGACGGCGGTCGCGTCCTCGAGCGCGATGTTGTTCGCGAACGCCGGGGTGCCGTTGCCGGCGGTGCGGCCCGCGATGCCGACGGAGTCCTTGATGCCGATCGGGATGCCGCACAGGTACGGAGCAGGCGGGGTCGTGCCCGCGCGGGCGGCGTCGAGCTGCGCGTCGGCGGCGGCGGCCTGGGCGAGGGCGCCCGTGCGGTCGACCCGGACGAAGGTGTTGCAGCCGCCGTTGTCGCCGTAGGTCTCGAACGGCCCGTTGAACCGGTCGATGCGGTCGAGGTACGCCTGCGTCAGGGAGACCGACGTGATGGTGCGCGCCTGCAGCAGCGCGGCCTGCTCGACGATCTCGAGCTGGTGGACGGGGACGTTCCGCGCGAGGACGTCGGCGACCGACGGCAGGGCCGGGGCCTCGCCGGCGCGGGCGACCGCGGCCTTCCGGACCTTGCCGGTCGTCGTGGCCGCCGCGGCGGGCGAGGCCGTCAGGGTCGTGGCGAGGACGGCGCCGGCGGCCGCGGCGGTGCCGGTCCGGCCGAGGAACGCGCGACGCGAATGGCCGCGGGGTGTCGCGTCCGGCACGTCGCCGTGCTCCGCGAGGGCGGTCGGGGTGTCGGTGGTGGGGGCGTGGTCGGTGTCGGGCATCGGGGCTCCGGGAAGGGGGTGTCGGTGTCGGCGCCGGTGAGGGCGCCGGGCGGGCCGGGGTGCGCGGACGCACCCCGGCGGGCAGCCCGGGGCCACGGGCCCCGGCCTGCATCAGGACGGCGTCGGGCGCCTACTTCTTGGCCGGCGGCGGGGCGATCGTCACGGTGCGACGCGTCGTCGAGCGACGGCCGTCGGCGTAGCGCGCGGAGACCACGAGCGACGCGCGGACGCGGGACCTCCGGCCCACGACCTGGCGGCCGGCGGCGCTCGGGCGCAGCCGCAGCGCGGTCGTCCCGGGCTTCAGGGTCACGGCACGCTGGCGGGTCAGCCGGCGCAGCACCGTGGTCGACCGGCGGCGCGACAGGCGCTTCTTCATCCGGGCCTCGACGTGGACCACGACGCGGGCCTTCTCGGCCACCGAGATCCGCACCCGGATGCCGCTCGAGCGGTAGTTGACCGGGTTGACGCGGGCGATCGTCAGCGCGCGGACCGGCGGGGCGGGGCGGATCGCGCTCGCCGGCAGGGCCGGCACGGGCGCCGCGGGGATGCCGACGGCGCCGGGCGGGGCCGGCGCCGGGGTCTCCGGCGGGTTGTAGACCGGCGGGACCTCGGGCTCGGGCTCTGCGGGAGCGGGCTTCTGCGTGAGGTCCGCGGTGTCGTACGGCAGGACGTAGCCGCCGGCCTTCGCGGTCCAGCCGACGGTCAGGACCGTCGAGAAGACCTCGTTCGGGTCCTGCGGGAGGAAGCCGATGTTGTACGGGGCTTCCCAGGCGATGGTGAGGTAGGACATGGGTCGTCGTTCCGGGGTCGCGGGTTACGGGCGCTGCGGGGGCATCGCGGCGTCGTAGAGCTCGGGATCGTTGGAGGCGAGGGGGTCGACCTCGTCCTCGGCCGACGGCGCGCGCCGGAAGCCGGTGGTCTTCAGCGGCTGGTCGACGGGCACGCGGCGGTGGTGCTCCGGGAACGCCGCCTGGTAGTCGATCGCCGCCTGGACGATCGCCGGCTCGCTGAAGCGCGGTCCGAAGAACTGCACCGACAGGGGCATGACCGGCTCGTCGGCGCTGTAGCCGACCGGGAAGGAGACCATCGGCCAGCCCTTCGCGTTGGGGCCCTGGTAGTAGGTCCGGTAGCGCGGGAGGGCGCCGCGGAGCGTGATCTTCGTGCCGAAGTTCATGACGAGCATGAAGTCGATCGGGCGCCCGTCGCCGTCCGTCTTCAGCGACGCGGCGTAGTTCGCGGCCATCTGCCGGCGGCGGCGCTCGCCCTCGCGGCGGGCGGACGCGCTGATGCCGCGGTGGAAGGCGGCCGCGGCCTCGAACGTGGACGTGGTGGCCCCCGACGCGGTCCGGCCGTAGTTGCCGAGCAGCGCGTTCTGCTGGTCGAAGCCACGGGTGCGGGCGAACGCCGCGATCGCCTCCGTGTAGCGGATGTCGGCGCGGTACGAGTTCGTGACGGCGGTCGTCGGCGTGATGTTCGTGCCGTCGACCGTGTCGAGCACCGTCGCGTTCGTCAGGTACGGGTTCTCCGCCGCGGCGTTCATGTTCAGGCCGCGGAAGTTCACGACCTCGGCGCCGAGGTCCGTGAGCTCCTGGCGGACGCGGTTGAAGACCGCCAGGTTCTCCGTCGAGTACCGGGCCTGCGGTGCGGTGCCGATGACGTCGAGCCAGTCCGTCTGGGGCACCCCGATGATCAGGCCCGCCAGCGGCTTGGACCCGGTGCGCGGGACGATCGGGAGCGCCGGGAACGGCATCGGCTGCGAGAGCGTCTGCGGGTCGTCCGTCGGGTCCGGGCCCATCATCGCGTTGAGGATCAGCGACGAGTCGCGGATCGAGCGGGAGATCGGGCCGATCACGTCGGTGCCGGGGCTCAGCGGCATCACGCCCGCCACCGAGCTGAGCCCGAGCGAGGGCTTGATGCCGGAGGCGCCGTTGGCGGCCGACGGGAAGATGATCGAGCCGCCGGTCTCCTCGCCGAGGGTGGCGGCGGCGAAGCGGATGATCGGCGCGACGCCTGAGCCCTGGCTCGACCCGCCGGGGACGTAGCGCTTGTCCCAGGCGTTGCCGGCGAACGTGCCGGAGATCGAGCTCGAGTACGACGAGCAGATGGTGTGCCCCAGGAAGACGACGCCCTGGGCACGGAGACGCGCGACCGCGGGCGGGTCCTCGTTGGCGATGTTGCCGCGGAAGGCGACCGTGCCGTTCTGCGCGGGGCGGCCCTTCAGCCCGATCGAGTCCTTGACGCCCATCGGGATGCCGCACAGGTACGGCGCGGGGGCGCCGCCGGCGGCGGCCGCGTCGAGCCGCTCGTCGGCGGCCTTCGCGCCGGCGAGCGCGTCGGACCGGTCGATGCGGACGAACGCGTTGTAGCCGCCGTTGTCGCCGTAGAGCTCGAACTCGCCGTTGAACTCGTCGATGCGGGCGAGGTAGAGGTTCGCGAGGTCGACGGCCTGCAGCTCCCGGGCCTGCAGCAGGGCGGCGAGCTCGACGACGTCGAGGTCGACGATCCGGACGGTCTCCAGTCGCGCCTTCACGGCCGCCACCGACGGCAGCCCGGGCAGGGCGTCGCCGTCCGCTGCGCGGGCCGTCGTGGTGAGGGCACCGGACGCGACGACCGCGCCGGCCGCCCCGATCAGCCCTGCGCGGCCGACGAACGAGCGGCGGCTCAGACCGGATGACGGGGCGTCGGTGGACGTGGCGTCGGCGTCGACGCGCGCGTCGACGACCGGGTCCGCGGTCGCGGATGAATCTCGCATGGAGGAGGACCTCGTGAGGAGGAGGAACGCGCCGCGGTCGGGCGGCGCGCAGTACGACGACCACGCTACGAACGAGGCGCCTCGCCGCTCCTGTCCCGATGGCGCATTGCCGCTCGCCGGACTTTCACCATCGTGTGAACGCGTGCGGCGTAGGCGGGAGCCTCGTCCACATGCGGGGCGCCGAACACCGTCGACGCACGGTGTCTCACGCCATACCGCCGGCGCGGGCGGTCAGCGCGCGATGCGCCGCGCCAGCGCTCGGGCGCACCCCGGGTCCGAGGCGTAGACCGTCCACGTGCCGAGCGTCCCCGCGCGGACGCTGCCCTTCGGCGGCGTCGGCAGTCCGGCGCCGCCGTCGGCCTTGTCGAGGATGAACCCGCGGGCCACGCGGGTCGACGAGGGGAGGAGGGTGACGAGGGCCCGGGCCTGGCGGTTCCGGACACGGGTGTCGATCGGCCCGACAGCGGGGTACGGCTCCGCACCGGGAGCCCGTTCGTCGGCGGCGGTGCCGGCGACAGGACCGTCGTCCGGCAGCCCCAGCCACAGCAGCACCTGCGGCACCGCGCGATGGTTGGGCAGCGCGACGTCGAGATCGGCCTGGCCGCGGGGCGCGCACCCCGCGGTCGAGGTCAGCGCGGGGGAGACGACCTCGCCGGTGATCGTCCGCAGGTCGCCGATCACCCGCTGCTGGAGCGCGAGGGCGCTCTGCAGGCGGTCGACGCGGTGGACCTGGCTCGGCGTGAAGACGACGAAGACGAGCAGCGCGACCACGGCGAACGCCTGCCACGGCCGGCGCCAGCGGTGGTCCGGATCGAGGTGCCGCCAGCCGAGCAGCCCGGCGGTGGCGAAGACGATCAGGAGCGTCGCCGGGAAGACGAGGTACCGGGTCAGGAGCGGCAGGCCCGCGGCCGCGAGGACGAAGAACGCGACCGCCGCGGCGACCCCCCCGGCCGCGCCGAGCGCCGCGCGGCGACGCAGGAACGCGAGGGACAGCACGATGCCCCCGAACGCGGCGAGCAGCACGGGCTCGCGGACGATCTCGCCCAGGCGGCGCGGCATGACCGTGATCGCCGAGCCGACGCCGGTGACGCGGTCCAGGTCCGCCGCGTTCTGCTGCGTGCCGGTCAGGGCCTGCAGCGGGTCGCCGGAGAGCACCAGGCCCTCGACGATCCAGCCCAGCGGCGCCACGAGTGCCAGGGCGATCAGCGGCAGGAGCGGCCGCAGCTCGAACAGACCGACCCAGGTGCGCAGGCGGGAGGCGGGGGCGGTCGACGCCACCGTCGCGGAGCCCGTCCGGGAATCGACCGGATCCTGCGCATTCCCCGATCGGCCCGTTGCGGGCGCCGTCGGGGAATCGACCGAAAGCTGCGCATTCCCCGATCGGCCCTGCCCGGAGGCGGTTCCGGCGTCGTTCGACGGCCGGTCCACGGACCCGGCCTCCCGGATCTGCCAGACGCCGAGGTACGCGACGTACGCCGCCGCAAGCAGCCAGGCCTCCGGGCGCAGGAGCCCCGCCAGGGTGATCCAGAGGACGGTGCCCCGGCCGTTGCGCGGGCGCTTCGTCTCGGCGAGCAGCGCCAGGAGGAGGAAGACCGCGTAGGGCAGGTCGAGATACGTGCGCAGCCCGTAGGAGAGGACGGGCTCGCGCGTGAGGACGAGGACCGCGGCCACGACGCCGGCCGCGACGCCGAACCAGGCGGCCGCGATGCGGAAGGTGACGACGCCGAGCGCGCCGAGCCAGAGGAGGGCGGAGACGATCAGCGCGGTCTCCGCGCCGCGGCCGACCGCCGGACCCCCGGAGTCGCTCAGGGGCACCAGCAGCGCGGAGAACGCGTCGCTGAGCGGGTGCGGCGTGGGGGAGAACAGCCGACCGAGATCCGGGCGCGATCCGCCGGCGATCAGCTCGCGCATCCAGTCCAGGGACCACGCGGAGTCGTAGTTGACGAACGCGGTGCGCCCGAACGCGAGCCAGACGAGGAGGCCGAGCCCGCAGGCCGCGGCGAGGTGGATCGCGATCGATCTCGCGCGTGTCCGGGGTCGGGATGAGCCGTCCATGCGCGGGCGACGCTACCGCTAGCCTGCCGACCGTGAAGCCTGACGCCGTGGAGCTCCGCGTCCTCGGTGCCCTGCTCGAGAAGCAGCGCACCACGCCGGACACCTATCCGCTGACCCTCAACGCGTTGCGGGCGGCGTGCAACCAGTCGACGAACCGCGATCCCGTCGTCCAGTACGACGATGCGCAGATCCGGCACGCGCTGGAGGAGCTCGCCCGGCGCCGGTGGACGCGGTCGGCGGGCGGCTCGCGCGCCGCGAAGTACCGGCACCTGCTCGCGGACACGATGCAGATCCGGCCCGACGAGCAGGCGGTCCTCGCGGTGCTGATCCTCCGCGGCCCCCAGACGCCGGGCGAGCTCCGCGCGCGCACCGAGCGCCTGCACCGCTTCGAGAGCGCCGACGAGCTCGACACCACCGTCGACCGGCTCATCACCCGCCGGCTCGTCGTGCGGCTCGAGCGCCGGCCGGGCCAGAAGGAGGCCCGGGTCCAGCAGGTGATGGGCGGCGAGGAGCTGCCGACCGAGGCCGCGGCGACGTCCGGGACGGTCGCGGTCGAGCGGGCCGCCGAGCCGCCGCAGTACCGCGACGAGAGCGGGCCGTCGGAGTTCGACCTCGGTCCGGCGCCGCCGTCGGACGGGGGTGCGTCCTCGTCGCCCGTCGGCGGCGGCGCGGCGGCGGGGCGCGGCGACGCCGAGGAGCCGCCGCCGAACCACCTGGAGGGCCGCGTCGTCCAGCTGGAGGGCGAGCTCGAGGACGTCCGCGCCGAGCTGCGGACGCTGCGCGAGGAGCTCTCGGCGCTCCGGACCGAGCTCGGGGCCTGAGCGGCCGACCCTCGGCGGCGGACCGCCCGGGGGCTCCGTAGACTCGGCCCGAGTGTCCGCCCCCTCCCTCTACCGCCGCCACCGGCCCCGGTCGTTCGACGACGTCGTGGGTCAGGAGCACGTCGTCCGCACGCTCCAGAACGCGATCGAGCAGGACAAGGTGCACCACGCCTACCTGTTCGTCGGGTCGCGCGGGACGGGCAAGACGTCGATGGCGAAGATCCTCGCCGCCTGCCTGAACTGCCAGGGCGACCCGGGCCTGGCGGAGACCGAGCGCCGCCCCGGCCCGACGACCGCGCCGTGCGGCCGCTGCGAGGCCTGCCGGTCGATCGCCGACGCCACGTCGATCGACGTCGTCGAGATGGACGCCGCGTCGAACAACTCCGTCGACGACATCCGCGACCTCCGCGACTCCGTGGCCTTCGCCCCGGTCGGCGGGCGCCACAAGGTCTACATCCTGGACGAGGCGCACATGCTCTCGTCGCAGGCGTGGAACGCGTTCCTGAAGACGCTCGAGGAGCCGCCGCCGCGCACGATCTTCGTGCTGGCGACGACGGAGGCCAACAAGGTCCTCCCGACGGTCGTCGACCGCTGCCACCGCTTCGACTTCCACCGTCCGACGCCGACGCAGCTGTCCCGGGTCCTCGGCCGCGTGGCCGAGAAGGAGCAGATCGTCATCGGGCCGGAGGCCGTCGCGCTCGTCGCCCGGCACGCCACCGGGTCGTTCCGCGACGCGCTCGGCACGCTCGAGCAGCTCGTGACCTACGCGGGCGAGGACATCCGCACCGAGGACGTCCTCTCCGTGCTCGGGGTGGCCGACGCCGAGCTCCTCTTCCGCGCCTTCGACGCCGTGGGCGCGGGGGACGCCGCCGCGGGCCTGCAGGTCGCCGCGGAGCTGTCGGCCCAGGGCCGCGACCTCAAGCAGGTCATCACCGACGTCGAGGCCCACGCCCGGGCCCTGTTGCTCGTCCTGATGACGGGCGCGCTGCCCGACGAGCTGCGGATCTCGCCGGACCGCGACGAGCGCACCGTGGCCCAGGCCCGCACCCTGTCGGGCGCTGCGGTCATCCGGGTCATCGACCTCGTCGCGACCTCGCTGTCCGCCATGCGCGACGGCGCCGATCCGCGCACCCAGCTCGAGCTCCTGCTCGTCCGCTCGGCGATGCCGCACATCGACCCGCAGGCCAAGGCGCTCGCGGCCCGGATCGCCCGGCTGGAGCAGGCGTCCCAGGGGGCTGCGCCGGCCGCACCCGTGCCGGTGGCTCCCGCGCCGGTGGCTCCCGCGCCGGTCGCGCCGGCAGCGGCGGCACCCGCCCCCGTCGCTCCCGCCCCGACGGCG
>NZ_KI912613.1:2905431-3268658 GCF_000519325.1 Patulibacter minatonensis DSM 18081
AGGCCCCGCCCGCGTCGTCGGCCCCTGCCTCTCCCACGCACGAGCCGCCGCCGGCGGCCCCGCAGGCCCCTGTCCCGCCGACGCCCGCGGCGCCCCAGCCCCCGCCGGCCCCCGTCGGCATCACCCCCGCCGACGTCGACGAGCAGCTGCCCGGCATCGGCGAGCACCTGGGCGGCGCCGTCCGCCACGCGCTCTCGCAGGCCCGAGCGGTGTCGATCACCGGGGTCGACCTCGTGCTCGGCCTGCCGGCCGGCCAGCAACGCGCGGCCAACGCGCTCAACCGCGACGAGACCCGCGAGCGGATCGCCGCCGACCTCGAGGAGCTCCTCGGCGTCCGCTACGTCATCCGCGCCGAGGAGCAGGCGGGCGTCGCGGCGCCCGAGGAGCCGCTCCTGCCGGAGGACGAGGTCGTCCGCCGCCTCGTCAGCGAGTTCGAGGCCGAGGAGGTCGACGGCGGTGCGTCCGCCGCCGCGGGCCCCGGAGCCGGCGATCCCACGTCCGCAGAGACCACCACCAGCACCAACGGAGACTCCTGATGGCCCGTCAGCCGAACATGCAGCAGATGATGAAGCAGGTCCAGAAGATGCAGGCCGACATGGCGGCCGCGCAGGAGGCCCTGCAGACCGAGGAGCTCGACGTCACCGCCGGCGGCGGGATGGTCACCGTGAAGATCACGGGCGGCCTCGAGATCAAGTCCGTGACGATCGACCCCGACGCGATCGACCCGGAGGACGCCGAGCTCCTCCAGGACACCGTGACCGCGGCGGTCAACGAGGCGATCCGTCAGGCGCAGGAGCTCGCCGAGAAGCGCATGGGCGGCCTCACCGGCGGCCTGGACCTCGGCTCGATGGGCCTCGGCGGCCTCGGCCTCTAGTCCGCGAGGGCGGGCACCGGACCCATGCAGCCCGCCCCGATCGAGCGCCTCGTCGCGGCCTTCTCCCGCCTGCCGGGCGTCGGGCCGCGCACCGCGCAGCGCCTCACGTACCACGTGCTGTCGCGGCCGGACGAGGACGCCCGCGCGCTCGCGACGGCCCTGATCGAGGTCAAGGAGCTGATCGGCGAGTGCCGGATCTGCTTCAACCTCGCGGAGGGCGAGCGCTGCGTGATCTGCGAGGACCCCCGCCGCGACCCGACGCTGCTCTGCGTCGTCGAGACCCCCGCGGACGTCCTGCCGGTCGAGCGCACCCACGAGTACCGCGGCCGGTACCACGTGCTCGGCGGCGCGCTGTCGCCGGTCGACGGCGTCGGCCCGCGCGACCTGCGGCTGGAGGAGCTCTACCGCCGGGTGCTCGAGGGCGACCCCGACGACCCCGCCCGCGGGAGCGGCCCGCTGGTCGACGACGGCACGACGAGCTCCGGCGGCCCGACCGTCACCGAGGTCGTGGTGGCCACGAACCCGACGACGTCCGGCGAGGCCACCGCGCTCCACATCGGCGCCGAGCTGCGGGAGCGCTCGCCGCAGGTGCGCGTCAGTCGCCTCGCCTCCGGCCTGCCGGTCGGCGCGGACCTCGAGCACGCCGACGAGGTCACCCTCGGTCGCGCGTTCGCGGGCCGGCGGACGATCTGACCGGCCGGGTCGTGCGCCGCGCCCGGCTCGTCGCGAACCGCCGCGCGCAGCGCTCGCCGAGCCGCTCACCGGCGCTCCGGGGGGCGGTCACGGGCGGGGCCGCGGTCCCCCTCGCGCTGCTCGCGATGTCCGGGTGCGGAGGAGGGGACGATCCCGCGCCGTCCGCGCCCGGCGCGCGGACCCCCACCACCGGCCCCGCGGCGCCGGAGGGGACCGGCGACCGCGCGGCCCCCGACGGCACCGGCGACCGCCCGCGCCCCCTGACGCGCGCCGACGCGCTCCGCGTCGCGGACGGCCCGGACGGCGCGAAGGTGCTGCGGACGCGCGACGGGCGCGACGTCCGCCTCCGGGGCGCGAACGTCAACGCCCTGGTCGACTACGCGGGCGTCAAGCGGACGGTCCCGGTCACCGCCGAGGACGCCGACCAGTTCCGGGCGCTCGGGTTCTCCGTCGTGCGCCTGGCGGTCTCGTGGTCGCGGATCGCGCCGGCACCCGGCCGGTTCGACGGCGCGTACCTCCGGACGATCGAGCGGACGGCACGGCGCTTCGCCGACCGCGGGATCTACGTGCTGCTCGATCTGCACCAGGACCGCTTCGGCGCCGGCCTGGCGGCGGGAGCCGACGAGACCGACGGCGCTCCCGCGTGGGCGGCGGTGACCGGTGGCGCATCGACGGCCGCGGACACCGGCGACGGGCACCCGTACTACCGCTCCGCGGCGGCCCGGGCGGCGGCCACGGCGTTCTTCCGCGACCGCCGGGTCGCCGGCGCCCCGCTGCAGGAGCACTACGCCGACGCCCTCGCCCGGCTCGCGCGGGTCGGGTGGCGGCTCGGTCCGGCGCTCGCCGGCATCGAGCTCTACAACGAGCCGATCGACCCCGAGCACACCGACGCCTCGGGACCGGACCGCTTCTCCCGCAGCCGGCTGCAGCCCTTCTACCGCCGCCTGGTGGCGCGGCTCCGCGGGCCCGACGGGACCGGGCCGGGCGCGGGACCGTACGACGGGCCGATCTGGTTCGAGCCGCAGGCCACCCGGACCCAGACCGACCGCGACGCCGCGGCGGCCCGCTTCTCCGGCGACGACGGCCTGGTCTACGGCCCGCACGTCTACACCGACGTCTTCGGCGGCACGCACGACGCGGGCACGCCCGCCCGGATCGCGGCGAGCTTCCGCGCCGCCGCCGACGAGGCCCGCACGTACGGTGCGGCCCTCGCACCGACCGAGCTGCCCGGTGCGTCGGGCGGGCGGTTCGAGACCGACCGCCGCGCGACCCTCGACCAGCTCGACGCCCTCGGGGTCGGCGGCATGGTCTGGGTCTGGAAGCAGGACCCCTCGGCGAGCTACGGCTGGGGCGTCCTCAACGCCGACGGGACCCAGCGCGACGACTCGGCGATCGCGGCCGACTACGGCCGGGCCCGGGTGGTGGCGGCCGGCCCGCGCGTGCTCCGCGAGCGGTGGCGCGACGGGACGCTCACGGTGACGACGACCGGCGCCGGCGTGCTCGACCTCTGGGACGGCGCCGCGTTCGCCGCCACCGCGCCGGTGCGGGGCGCCTCCCCGCGGCTCACCGTCGACGGCGCGGCCCCCGACGCGCGCACCGTGCGGACCTCGCGCGCGACCGCGAGGCTCGGATCGGCCGACGCGTGGGCGGGCGGACGGCGGATCCGCCTGACGCTCCCCGCGGGCCGGCACGAGGTCGTGCTCGGGAGGTAGCGGGCCCCGGCGGGTGGGCGGCGCCCGGCTCCGCCGCGTGCGCCGTGGCGTGTTGCCGCTCGCCGCCCGGGCCGTCCGCGCGCCGGTCCCTTCGGAGCCGTAGGCTGCGCGCGTGCCGCTGCGCTCGAAGCTCCCCGCCGTCCGCCTGCCCCGGCCGCCGCACGTGCCGGATCCGCTGCGCCGCATCAAGGTGCCGAAGGACCTGACGCCGCTGGTCACGCGCGCGTCGCACGAGCTCCCCGCCGACGAGGGCGGCATGACGCAGGACGGGGTCGAGCGGATCTGGGCCGCGACCGAGCGCCTGTACCGGCACGGCGTCCACCCGGCGATCGGCCTGACGATCCGGCGCCGCGGCGTCGTCGTCCTCGACCGCACGATCGGCTGGTCGCACGGCGCGATGGCCGACGGTCCGGTCGTCCCCCACGAGGGCGATCCGGTCCTCGCCACGCCCGACACGCCGTTCTGCCTGTTCAGCGCGTCGAAGGCGATCACCGCGACGGTGATCCACATGCTCGACGAGCGCGGCCTGCTCCACATCGGCGACCGCGTCGCCGAGTACGTCCCCGAGTTCGCGGGCGCCGGCAAGCACCGGATCACGATCGACCACGTGCTCTCGCACCGCGCCGGGATCCCGAACATCCCGGGCTCCGCGATCGACATGGACCGCATCCGGGACCACGACTTCGTGATGGGGCATCTGAACGAGGCCCTGATCCGGACGCGGCCCGGCACCCGGCTCTCCTACCACGCGATCTCGGGCGGGTTCGTCCTCGCGGCGGTCGTCCGCGCGGTCACGGGCAAGGAGCTCAAGGACGTCCTCCGCGAGGAGATCCTCGACCCCCTCGGCTTCCGGTGGATGGGCTACGGGGTCGCCGAGGAGGACCTCCCGCTCGTCGGCACGGCCCATCCGACGGGTCCGAAGCCGGTCCCGCCGCTGTCCACCGCCCTGACCCGCGCGTTCGGGATGCCCCTGGACGCCGTGACGCGGGTCTCGAACGACCCGCGCTTCCTGACGGCGGAGATCCCGTCCGCCAACGCGGTCTCGACCCCGTTCGAGCTGTCGCGGTTCATGGAGCTCCTCCGCCGCGGCGGCACCCTCGACGGCGTGCAGGTGATGGAGCCGCGCACGATCCGCCGCGCGATCATCGAGCGCTCGCACCACGAGGTCGACCTGACCCTCGGCGCGCCCCTCCGGCACGCGTCCGGGTACATGCTCGGCGCGAAGGCCCTCGGCCTCTACGGTCCCGACACCGAGAGCGCGTTCGGGCACCTCGGCTTCACGAACATCCTCGGTTGGGCCGACCCGCGCCGCGAGCTCTCGGTCGCCCTGGTCACGAGCGGCAAGCCCGCCCTGGCCCCGCACCTCCCGGACTTCTGGAACCTCACCCGCCGGATCGGCCTCGAGGCCCCGAAGGTCGACCGGCCCGAGCTCTTCGGCTGACCCGATACCGGCCGCGATCCAGGTTCACCCCGGGTGCGCCCAAGATCACCCCGGCCCGCTCGTTCCGGAGCCCCGGAGCGGCCTACGGTGGGCGCATGGAACGCGAAGTCCGTTCATCCGTCGCGGTGGTGGTCGTGGCGCTGCTCGCCGCCGCCGCCGGAGCTCCGCCGGCTCTCGCCGCCTCGGGATGGGCGCCCGTCGCCGCTCCGCTGACCCAGCGGTACGGCGGCATGACGACGGTGCTCGCCGACGGGCGGGTGCTGACCACGGGCGGGATCAACGATCGTCAGGGCATCGCGCGGTCCGCCGAGATCTACGACCCCGCCTCGGGGCGCTGGTCCGTGGAGGAGTCCGACGACGCGAACGGTCGCGCGCCGGAGCGCTCGCGCATCCACGGCACCCTCACCACCCTGCGGGACGGGCGCGTGCTCCTGGTCGGGGGCTTCTCGAGCTGGGACGTCGATCCCATCGAGCGCACGGTCGAGGTCTTCGATCCGGCGACCGGCCGCTGGACGTACGCGGCCCCCCTGGCCCGTGCGCGTCAGGGGCACGTCGCCGCGCTGCTGCCGGACGGTCGGCTGCTCGTCGCCGGCGGGGTCGATACCCGGGGCGCCCCCGTGGCCGAGGCCGAGATCTTCGATCCCGCGACCGGGACCTGGTCCAGCGGCGGCACGATGGCCCAGGCCGGATACGGGAGCCAGTCGGTCGTCCTGGCGGACGGCCGCGTCCTGGTCGCCGGCGGATCGACGACGGCCGCGGGCCCGCGCGACCCCCTCGACCGGGCGGACATCTCGCGGACCGAGATCTTCGACCCGGCGACCACGACCTGGTCCTCGGCCTTCTCGCTGGGCCGCCCGCGGGCGCAGGCCGGTGCGGCCCTGCTCGGGAGCGGCGGCGTCCTCGTCGCCGGCGGCGTCGGTGACACCGGGACGCTGGGGACGGCGATGCGGTTCGACCCGGCGCCGGAGACGTCCTTCTGGACGACCCGCCTCGACCCACCGGTGACCGGCGCCCTCGCGTCCCTCACGGCGCTCCGCGACGACCGGGTGCTGATGATCGCCGAGGGCCAGCGGACCACGCCGCTCTACGACGAGGGCCTCGACTCGTGGTCCTCGTCCTACGCCATGGCGAGCCGTCGGTCGCAGTCGCAGCACGCGCAGCTGCAGGACGGCCGCGTCCTCGCGTTCGGCGGGACCGAGACCACGACCGCCGAGCGCTTCACGCAGCCGACGACCCGCGCGGCCGACGACGCCGACCTCGGGGAGACCGCGGTCGGCCGCACGGCCGAGCGCGACGTCGTGGTGCGCAACACCGGGACGGAGCCGCTCTTCACGATCGGGGTCTCGACGACGGGGGCGGGCGCCTCCGCGTTCACCGTCGTCGCCGACGGCTGCTCCCGGACCCCGGTGCCGGTCGGGGGCTCGTGCGTCGTCCGGGTCCGCTTCGCGCCCTCGGGTGTCGGCCCGCGCGAGGCCACCCTCGCGTTCGACGACAACGCCGAGTCGTCGCCGTCGTCGGCGTTGCGGGCGGTCGGCACGGCGCGGGTGGTCGACCCGACGCCGACGGACCCGACGCCGACCGCTCCGACGGGTCCCGCGGACCCGGGTCCCGCGGCGCCGACCGGCTCCGCGCCGCCGGTCGGCGGCGGGCCCGCCCCGGTGGCTCCGCGGCCGGTCCCGGTCCCGTGCTCGGTCCGCTCCGTCGTGCTGTTCGGCGTCGCGCCGAGCGCGACGACGTCGCGACCCCGTGTGCGGCTGTCCGGGGTCGCGTCGGGACTGCCGGCCGGGACGGTCGTCCGGATCCGTCGCGACGGCGCGCAGATCGGGAGCACGGCGGTCCGGGACGACGGCACCGTCTCCGCGACGGTGGCCGCGCCCGGCACCCGGCGCGCTCGACTTGCCGCGCGGTACCGGCTCGTCCCGAGCGTCGGCAGGCGTTCCGCAGCGCTGAAGGCGACCCGCCTGGCGACGATCGGCGCGGCCGGCCCGGTCTCGGGCGGCGACGTGCGGGTGAACGGCCGGGTGGCGGGCGTCCGGCGTGCGACGCGGCTGCGGATCGAGCGGACCTCGGCGTGCGGGCCGGCGACGGTCGTCGTGGGCACGGCCACGACCGACGCCCGCGGCGGCTTCCGCACCCTGCTCGCGGCGCCGGCGGTGGGCGAGGGCGCCTGGATCTACCGGATCCGGCAGGGCCGGCGGACGGTCACCCTGCCGATCGTCGTCGGCGCGCGGCGGTAGCGCGCGGACTCGCGGTGGGCACGGGGCTCGCCGCGAGCACCGGCGGCCCGGCGCCGATCGCTGCGACGGCTCGCGGGCGTGCGGCCGCAGTGCCCTCCGGACGGTGCCGATCCGGGAAGCGCAGGTTCCCACGGATTCCCGGACGGACGGCCCGGGGAGGCCCGATCCGGGAATGCGCAGGTTCCGGTGGATTCCCGGACGGGCGCCCACGCGGGGGTGATCTGGGAATGCGCAGGTTCCGGTCGATTCCCGCATCGGCCCCCGCGCAGCCCGTGTCCTCGCGGTCCCCGTAGGATCCGACGCGCGCATGAGCCCCCTGATCGACACCGGAACCGGCAGCGACACCGTCGTCATGAAGTTCGGCGGCACGTCCGTCGCCGACGCGGAGCGCATCAAGCGCGCCGCGGCCCGGATCGTGAAGAAGCGCGAGGCCGGCCAGCGCGTCGTCGTCGTGCTGTCGGCCCGCGGCAAGGAGACCGACCGGCTGATCGCCGACGCGCTGGAGATCTCGGAGCGGCCCGCGCCGCGCGAGATGGACATGCTCCTGTCGACCGGCGAGCGCGTCTCGTGTGCGCTGGCGGCGATGGCGATCAACGACCTCGGGCACGAGGCGATCTCGCTGACGGGCTCGCAGGCGGGCATCGTCACCGACACGTCGCACACGAAGGCCCGGATCCTCGACGTCCGCGCCGACCGGATCCTCGAGGCGCTCGACCAGGACCGCATCGTGCTGGTCGCCGGCTTCCAGGGCGTGTCGACGGCGAAGGACGTCACGACGCTCGGCCGCGGCGGCTCGGACACGACCGCCGTCGCGCTGGCCGCCGCCGTCGGCGCCGACGTCTGCGAGATCTACACCGACGTGCCCGGCGTCTTCAGCGCCGACCCGCGCGTCGAGCCGCACGCGAAGAAGCTCGACGTCGTGTCCTTCGAGGAGATGCTCGAGATGTCGAGCTCCGGCGCCGGGGTGCTCCAGCTGCGCTCCGTCGAGTACGCCCGCACCCACGGGGTCCGCATCCACTGCCGCTCGAGCTTCGAGGACGGCGAGGGCACGTGGGTGGTTTCCGAGGCCGAGGCCGCGACCGCCCTACAGCAGCAGAACGAGGAGAACACCGTGGAGAACCCGCTGATCACCGCCGTGACGCACTCGACGGTCGAGGCGCGGATCACCCTGTCCGGCGTGCCGGACACCCCCGGCGCCGCCGGCCGCATCGCGACGGCGCTGGCCGAGGCCGGCGTGAACGTCGACATGATCATCCAGAACGAGCCGCCGGAGCCCGGCGCGCGCGCCGACATGAGCTTCACGGTCCCCCGCGAGGACCTGCTCGCCGCGCAGGACGCCCTGAAGCCGGTCATCACCGACCTCGGCGTCACGGCCGTGCGGACCGAGGCCGAGATGGGCAAGGTCTCGATCGTCGGCGCCGGCATGAAGACGCACCCCGGCGTCGCCGCCAAGGTCTTCACGGTCCTCGGCGAGAAGGGGATCAACATCGAGATGATCTCCACCTCGCCGATCAAGATCTCGTGCGTCGTCCCGGGCGACCAGGTCCCCGACGCGGTGCAGGCCCTGCACGGCGCGTTCGGCCTCTCGGGCGAGGACACGATCCGCCCCGAGCAGCCGTTCGGGCAGTTCTCCTAGGCGGCGGACTCCCGCACCGGCGCGAGGGTCCGCGGGTCCTCCAGCCAGCCCTCGTCCTCGGCGACCTCGCCCGCGACGGCCGCGAGCGTGGCCACGCCCGGAGCGGCGTCGACCGTCGGGGTCAGGAGGACGACGTCGAGGACGAGCGCCGGGGCCAGGGGGCGCCAGACGAGGCCGTCGGCCGGACCCTGCGCGGGCTCGCTGACGATCGTCACCCCGACGCCGTCGAGGACCGCCTGATGGGCGGGGTCGAAGGCGACGATCGGCGGGCGCAGCCGCGGCTCGAAGCCCGCGGCGCGGCACGCCTCGAGGATCGCGTCGTAGCGGCCCGGGTTCGCGTCGCGACGGTGGATCACGAGCGGGACGTCGCGCAGCGCGGTGAGGGCGACGACCTCGCGGGCCGCGAACGGGTGGTCGGCGGGGGCCAGCACGCCCTGGAGCTCCCGCCGCACGAGCCGGCGAGTCAGGCCGTCGGTCGCCGGCGGGCAGCGCAGCAGCGCGGCGTCCATCGTGCCGGCGCGGAGGGAGTCCAGAGCGTCGGCGACGCAGGCGACGTGCGCCTGGACGTCGATCTCCGGCGCGCGGCGCCCGAGGGCGGTGAGGACGCGGACGGCGGTCTCGTACCCGGCGCTCGCGGCGTAGCCGATGCGGATCGCGCCGCCCTCGCGCGCGCCGTCGCCGAGCCGCAGGACGTCCTCGCGCAGGACCTCGAGGTCCGCCAGCAGCGCCGGGGCCCGGTCGATCAGGAGCTGCCCGGCCGGTGTGGGGACGACGCCGTCCGGACCTCCCCGGACGAGGAGCGGCGTCCCGAGCTCCTCCTCCAGGAGCCGCACCTGGCGGCTCACCGCGGGCTGGGCCAGGTGGAGCCGCTCGCTGGCGCGGGTGAAGCTCCGCTCGGACGCGACGGCGAGGAACGAGCTCAGGCGACGGAGGTCGAGCACGCCTCCGACGATACGCGCTCGGCCCCGGCGCTCCGCGACGGGCGGCGCGTGCGGAGCAGGACGGCGGTCGCCGCGAGCGCCAGGACGACGATCGCGACGAGGACCCACAGCGTCGCGTGGGTCGCGTCGACGTAGGCGCCCTGGGTCGCGTGCACGAGGCGGTCGGCGGGCGCGCCGGCCGATGCGCCGCCGCGGACCGCGTCGAGGTCGCCCTGCGTCACGGAGCCCGCCAGCCGGGCGGTGTCGGCGCCCGCGGGCACGCCGCCGCGGCCGCCCAGCCCGCTCGACGTCCAGCTCACCAGCAGCGAGGCGGCGACCGCGATCGCCAGGGTCTCGGCGCCGAGCCGCATCGTGTTGAAGAGCCCCGCGGCCATCCCGGCCCGGGCGGGCGGCACGACGGAGACCGCGGCGCCGTCGAGGATGCCGTTGGCGATCCCGACGCCCGTCCCGGCGACGACGAGCGGGAGCGCGACCGCGCCCAGCGCGCCGGCCGGCGGGGCGAGGGCCAGCCACGCGACGCCGAGGGCCTCGAGCGTCAGGCCGGCCCAGACGAGCGTCCGGACGTCGACCCGGGACTTCAGGCTGCCCGCGAGGACCGGGACGAGGAGGGTGGGCAGCGTCAGGAACAGCAAGAGCGCACCGGCGGTGCTCGCGTCGACGCCGCGCAGCGTCGTGAACAGCGTCGGCAGGTTGACGAGCAGCGGGACGAACGCGACGACGATCGCCATCGCGGCGACGCAGAGGCCGAGGAACCGGCGGTCGGCGAGCAGCGCGAGGTCGAGCATCGGGCGCTCCTGCCGCCGCTCCACGACGACGAAGAGCACGAACAGGGCGATGCCCAGGACGACGAGGACGATCGTCCGGGTCGCCAGCCAGCCGTGGTCGGGGGCGCCGACGATGGCCAGGATCAGGACGGCGAGGCCCGCGGTGAACGTCACGGTCCCGGCTCGGTCGACGCGCGAGGCGTCCGGATCGCGGGATTCGTCGAGCCAGACGCGGGAGAGCGCGCACGAGGCTGCGCCGATCACGGCGAGGAGGACGAGGATGCCGCGCCACCCGGCGGTGTCCGCGATCACGCCGCCGAGGACGGGACCGAGCGCGAGGCCCGCGCCGAGGGTCGCGCCGAAGAGGCCGAACGCCCGGGCGCGCTCGGCGCCCTCGAAGCGGGCGGCGAGCAGCGCGCTGGCGGCGGGCAGGGCCGCCGCGGCCCCGACGCCGGCGACGACGCGGCCGGCGTCGAGGACGAGGATCGACGGGGCGGCCGCGGCGACGAGCTGCCCGGCCGCGAACAGGCCGGTGCCGACCGTGAACATGCGCCGGCGGCCGACGAGGTCGGCGAGCGCCCCGCACGCGAGCATCAGGCTGGCGAAGGCGACGTTGTAGCCGGTCACGGCCCACGTCTGCGCGGCGGCGCCGGCGTGCAGGTCGCGGCCGATGTCGGGCAGCGCGACGCTGACGCTCGTGAGCGACATCGGCGCGCCGATCAGGGCGAGGAGGACGACCGCGAGGGTCCGGGAGCCCGGACGGGGTGGGGCCGCGGCGAGGGGGATCGAGGGGGAGCTCATGGCCCCATCGACGGTAGGAACGATCCTCCGGCCCGTCCAAGACCGGTTCGCGCTGGGGTCATCGACGATCGGCATGGCCGGTGGCCCGGGCGTCGCCGGACCCCCGGCGACCGGGTGCGACGTCTCGATCCGCTGACATGCCGTCTCGCACCGCTAGTCTCGCCCCGGTGCAGCCCGACCTGAGTCCCGAGGACGCCGAGCGACTGGACCAGCTGCTGCGGGCGGTCGAGCTCCTGGACCCGGACGCCGAGCTCCCGGGTGGCGCGGACGACGCGACGATCGAGGAGGCCGAGCGGAAGCTGGGCCGGCCGCTGCCCGCGCAGCTGCGCGAGTGGTCGCGGACGGTTGGAGGCGGGGCGGCGATGCTCGGGGGCAACCTGCGCCCGTACGCGCTGGTGAAGACGCGCCACGTGATCGGGCCGTACGTCGCGACGGCGCGCAACGCCCTGCGGTCACGCGAGTGGTTCGTGCCGGAGGAGGTCGTCCCGTTCGGGTCCGACGCCGGCGGCGACGTGTTCGGCATCTGGGCCCCGCGGGACGAGCCGGCCCGTCCGCTCGTCGTCCTGATCGGTGCGGGCGACGGCGACGAGGACGTCGCGTCGTGCGCGGTCGTGGGGGAGGACCTCTACGCGTTCCTGCAGGGCTGGATCGCGCACTACGTGTGGGCGCTCGAGGACGCGGAGCCGGGCGGGCAGGAGCTGATCGACGAGGTGCAGGAGGAGCTCGGGCTGCCGCTCGACCTCCAGGGCGTCCCGGAGGAGATGGCGCGCAGCGCGGGCGAGCACCTGCAGAAGGTCCTGCGCTGGTCGAGCCCGACGATCGAGCCGATCGTCTACGACCCCGACAAGGGCTGGCCGCTCAGCATCTCCGACGTCCGCGAGCAGGCCGAGGCGCAGCCCGACTGGTGAGCGTCCGACGACTCCGCCGTTCAGCCAGGAGGTCGTGACGGCGTACGCGACCTGTGGCAGGGTCCCGGTGGATGTCGTCCGACGACCGCTTCCGCCGTCCCGAGGACCCCGCCCGCCCGAGCGGGACCGGCGACGCCCGGTCGGACGGCCTGGACCCGTTCGGCCGCCCGGTCCGTGAGGGGTCGCTCTGGCCCGCCGACCCGGTGGACCGTCGCGACCCGCGCGACGGCCCCGATCGCACGCGCCGCGACCGGTCGGACACCGATCCGTCGCGCCCCGTCGCGCCGCCGCCGTCGGGCGCGCCCCTCACCGCCGCCTCGCGGACGCCCGGTCCGTGGCCGCCGCCCGGCGGCACCGCTCCCGGGACCTCCGCCCCGCGTCGCCGCCGGCGCGCGTGGGCGGCGGTGGCGGCCTGCGTGGTCCTCGGTGCCGGCTGCGCCACCTACGCGGTCGTCCAGCTCGGCGGATCGTCGGACGACGACGCGGGTCCCGTCGCGGCGAACCCCGCCCCGGCGCAGCCGACCGCGACCACGCCGACGGCGACCGCCCCGAGCGTCCCGCCGACCCCGACGCTCCCGACACCCGCCCCGACCGGCACGGCACCAGCGGTCGATCCCCGGTCCCCGGGCAGCGTCCCCGGGAGCCGACGGGCGATGGAGCGCCTGCGCCGAGCGGTCCGCGACGACGAGCGGGTGGCCGAGATCGATCTCGACGACGACGAGCTCACCGCCCAGCTCGTGCGCCCCTCGGGGACCCCCGCCGGCGAGCTCACGATCAGCCGTCGCGGGCGGGTGACCCGGGAGGGCCGAAGCACGCTGGACGGGCCGACGCCCGGCCTGCGGGCCGCCGACCTGGACGTCGCGGGCCCGGGGCGCATCATCGCGTCGGCGCTGCGCGGCCTCGGCCCGGACGTCCCGGGGCGCGTCGACTTCGCCGCCGCCGACCGCACCGACGACGGACGGGGACCGCTCCGGTGGCGCGTGTTCCTCGACGACACCGCCGACGTCGACGGCGTGTGGCGCGGCGACGGGCACGGCCGGCACGTGGTCCGGTCCCGCGACGACGCGCCGGCACCGCCGCCCGGCGGGCGCGGCCCGGTGTCCGCACCGGTGGCGCTCTCGTCGCGGTCGCTGCTGCGCGGCGAGAACATGTCCCGGGCGCTCGACGCGGTCCGCAGCGCGATGGGTGGCGACTACCGGGTGATGACCCTCTACGTCACCCCCGAGCGGCTCTCCGTCCTCGCGCAGCGCGGCTCGCGATTGCGCAGCTACGACGTCGACCCCACCTTCCTCGCGGAGCGCGGCGAGGCCTACCCGGGGTACGGCGAGGGACTCGCATCGGCGCGGTTCCGGGGGACCGGGCCCGAACGCGCGGTGCGGACGTTGCGGGACCGGTCCGACCCGGTCGCGACCACGCCGATCCGGTCGGCGCTCCTGAACGTCGCCTCCGGGACGCGCCCCGCGGGGTGGACGTTGACCTTCGGGACGTCGCCCGCGGCTGCGGGGCCGACGCTGAGCGCGACCCTCGACGGGCGCCGGGTCGGGCCGCTCGGCGTCGACCTCGGCGGGTAGCGCTCGCGGGGGACCGAACCGGGACCTCCCCCGATGGCGGGGCGCACCGCGGACTGCGAGGCTTCGCCGACCATGAGCCCCGAGTACGACGCCTTCGGGCGCCCGATCCGCGGAGGATCCTCCGGCGACGGCGCGGCCCCGAGGTCCGCCGAGCCGGCGTCCCACCCGGGCTGGAGCCCCGCGCCTCAGGGCGACGGTCGATCATCGTCCGGCGATGCGCGCGCGGAGGCCCGCGCGGAGGCGGAGCGTCGTTCCCGGGCCCGCCGATCGGGCGGCGGCAGGGAGCCCTCGCGGTCCGGGAACGGCTCGGGCTGCGTCGGCCCGTTCATCGGCGTCGTCGTCACGATCGCGGTCGGCCTGGGCCCGGTCATCGCGATCTTCAGCGACGGCGACGACAGCTCCAGCGGCACGCGGTTCGCGACACCGGGCAAGGCGCTGACGTCGAAGGACTCCCTCGTCTCCCCGACCGGGCTGCGCGACGGCATGCGCCGCCTGAAGGCCGAGCTGCGTCCCGGTGAGCGCATCAGCACCCTGTCGATCCGGGCGGAGTACCTGAGCGCGACGGTCGCCACGGGCGTCGACGCGCCCCGGCGGTTCATCACGATCCGCGGCGGCGACGACGTCTTCACCAGCTCGTCGGGTACGAGCACCGAGCGCGGCGTGTCGTTCGAGGCCCTCGATCCCGAGGCGCCGTCCCGGCTGATCGCCGCGGCCCTGCGGGGGACGAGCGGCAGCGGCTTCGGCTCCTCGGACTACGTCGTCCTCTCGACCGGCCGCGATCCGGGCGATCCCGTCACGTGGGCCGTCTACCTCCAGGGCCGCGAGCGGTGGACGAGCGACGCGAAGGGCGCCCACGTGATCCGGCCCGAGGACGGCGCGCCCGCCCCGGCGGTCGGCGAGCGCGGGCCCGCGAAGGCGCCGACGGGGATCACGGGCACGTCGATGGTCCGGTCGGCGAACCTCCGGCGCGCGATCGCGGCCGTCCGCCCGCGCGTGCCGGCGAACTCCCTGGTCACGGGCGTCGACGTCCGCCCGGCGAGCGTCACGGTCACCGTGCGGCGCAGCTTCCACGAGCGGCGCTGGGCGGTCGACGCGGCGTTCGGCGTCACGCCCCAGTCGGAGTCCGAGACGACGCAGAGGAACGGCATCCCGTTCGGGGCGGTCGACGCGATGGGCCCCGAGCGGGCGGTCCGGCGGATCGAGAGCCGGGCGAAGAACCGGGCGTCGAGTCGCGTGGACTACGTCGTCCTCAGCCTCCGTCAGCCGGTGTTCGCGGACTCGCGGACGACGTGGGGCGTGTTCCTCAAGGACGGCAGTCCGGCCCGCCGCTACTGGCGCGCGTCGCTGGACGGACGCCGGGTCGGCGAGCCGGGGAAGCCCGGCTCGCCGTAGGTCACGGCGCGGGAGCGACGGACGGGGCGCGGACGGTCACCCGGGGGCGGCAGGACACGCACGGCCGCAGGACGTCGGCCGTCGCGGGGCCCGTCGGGGAATGCGCAGGATCCGCGTCGTTTCCCGGATCGGTCGTGGTGGGGGGCCGTCGGGGAATGCGCAGGATCTGCGTCGATTCCCGGATCGGTCCGACCACGCTGGTGGTCCCCGGTCGCTCAGGCACCGGATCCCGGCGATCGACGAGCCGGCGCGCCGCGGGGCCGTCCGCGGACCGCCCGGGCCGGCTCGAACCCGCGGTCCCACGCGCCTCCGGGGACCCCCGGAACCTGGCGCGGCACCGTTTCCTCGTACCCTTGACCCATGAGCAGCGAGGGGTACCGCATCGCCGTCGTCGGCGCCACGGGGCAGGTCGGGGGCGTCCTCCTGGACGAGCTGGGCGTGCCGAACGACGGGACGCGGGTCGGCGCGGCGACGAAGGCGCCGAACGCCGGTGATCCGGTCGGCGCGGCGCTCCCCGTGCGCGAGATCGTCCCGTTCGCCTCGTCCCGCTCCGCCGGCACGCAGCTGCGCGGCATGACGGTCCAGCCGATCACCGACGAGACGATCCAGGGCTTCGACATCGCGGTCTTCTCCGCGGGCGGCAGCACCTCGAAGGAGTGGGCGCCGAAGTTCGCGGCCGCCGGCGCGGTCGTCGTCGACAACAGCTCGGCGTGGCGGATGCACGACGGGGTGCCGCTCGTCGTCTCCGAGGTCAACCCGGAGGCGCTGGACGACCACAAGGGCATCGTCGCCAACCCCAACTGCTCGACGATGCAGCTGATGGTCGCGCTGCGGCCGATCCAGCAGGCCGCCGGGATCGAGCGGCTCGTCGTCTCGACCTACCAGGCGGTCTCCGGCACCGGCAAGGCCGCGGTCGACGAGCTGTTCGAGGAGTCCCGCGCGATCCTCGACGGGACCGACGTCCCCGCGCCGCGGAGCTACGCCCACCAGATCGCGTTCAACGCGCTGCCGCACGCGGGGAACTTCGTCGACGACCACACCGACGAGGAGCTGAAGCTCATCAACGAGACGCGGAAGATCCTCGGCGACGACACGATCCGCATCTCCGCCACCTGCGTCCGCGTCCCCGTCATCAATGGGCACTCCGAGACCTGCAACGTCGAGACCCGCGAGGACCTGTCGCCCGAGCGCGCCCGCGAGATCCTGGAGGCCGCCCCCGGCCTCGAGGTCCGCGACGACCCGGCGGCGAACGTCTACCCGATGGCCGTCGACGCCGACGGGCGCAGCGACGTCCTCGTCGGCCGCATCCGCCGCGACCGCGGCAACGAGAAGGCGCTCGACCTCTTCGTCGTCGGCGACAACCTCCGCAAGGGTGCCGCGACGAACACGATCCAGCTGGCCGTCGTGCTGCACGAGCGCGGCCTGGTCCGCCCGACCCCGGCCGCCGAGGTCCCGGCGCTGTAGCGGGCGGCGCCGCTACGGTTCCGCGCATGGCCAGCCCCGACGCCTTCACCCCGGAAGTCCTGCAGCGCCGCAAGGAGGCGCTCCAGCAGGTCCGCCAGTGGGGCGATCCGGCGCTGAAGACCGTCGCGCGGCCCGTCGACGCCGTGGACGCCGACCTCGTGGGCGAGGCCCGGCGCCTGATCACGATCATGGACGCCGCCCTGGGTGCCGGCCTGGCCGCCACGCAGGTCGGGATCATGCGCCGGTACTTCGTCTACCGAGAGGGCGAGGAGGAGCTCGGCGCCGCCACGGCCCTGGTCAACCCGGTGATCGAGTGGTCCTCCGAGGAGACCGACGTCCGACACGAGGGCTGCCTCTCCCTCGGCGGCGTCTGGGTCCCCGTCGAGCGCCCGACGAGCATCCGCATCACCGGCCTCGACCTCTCCGGTCGCGAGCAGCGGATCGAGGCCCACGGCGCCCTCGCCCGCCGGCTCCAGCACGAGACCGACCACCTCGACGGCATCCTGATGCTGGACCGGACGACGAAGGACCAGCGGAAGGCCGCGCTGCGCGCCCTGCGCGAGGGCGTCTCGATGGACCCGCCGGACGACGACGTGCAGCTCGAGATCGACTGAGGACGGCGGGGGCCGGAGAGGTCTCACGGTCGCCTCACGATCCGTCCGCGCCCGTCGGCTACCGTCGTCGGGTGCTCGCTCCCACGATCCGCCGCACCGCCTGCGGCGCCGCCCTCGCCGCCGTGCTGTCGACCCCGATCCTGGCGGCACCCGCCGGCGCGGCCGCGCCCTTCCGCGCGACGAACGTGCAGGTCCACGTCGTCGCCGACGGCAAGCGGTACGGCGGCGGCGACGGCCGGGTCTGCCAGGACGTGGACGTCACCATCACGGCGCGCTTCAACACCGGGGTGGCCTACGCCGAGGTCGCGACGAAGGGGTTCGTGCCGACCGAGGGCATGCGCGCCGTGTCCGGCCGCACCGTCTTCCGGCTCACCAGCCGCTATGGCCGGATCGTCTGCGTCGCGCGCCGCGGCCAGACCGGCGAGGCGCTGCGCAAGACGCTGAAGGCCCGCAGCGCCTCGGGGCAGACGCTGACGAAGGTGCTCCCGCGCATCCGCTGGATCGTGCGCTGACGTCGGCGCCCGGCGTCAGGCCGGCACCGGCACCGGCGGCAGCGGCGCGGCCTCCGGTCCGTCGTCCGCCAGCGCCTCGAGGCCGCGGCGGACCAGGCGGTGCGGGTCCTCGTCACGGGCCACGCCGACGACGGTGCCCGAGGGGTCGATCGCGACCAGCGCGATCTCCGGCTGCTGGTGGCCGCCGGCCGTTCGCACGACGAGCAGCCCGAGGGCCGAGGCGATCGCGGCCTTCGGGTCCTGGAGGTGGACCACGGCGTCGTCGAGCGGCTCGTCGACCGGGTGGGGCGGAGCCCCGGAATCCTCCTCCGCCGGCACGCGTGGGGACAGCGCCGCCATCCGGATCCCGAAGCCGGCCGCCGCGGACTGGGACGAGTCGAACGCCCGCAGCGCCCCGCTCGACCCCTGCAGCGCAGGGTGGCCGCTCGGCACGGGGTCGGAGGGGTGTACGAGGAGCAGGAGGCCGCCCGGTCCGGTGAGCTGGCGGACGGTCCGTGCACGCCCCTCGGCGTCGGTCACCGGGACCTCCGGGAGGACCGTGCCCGCGGCCAGCGTCGGGGCGCTGACCTTCGTGATCTTCAGCTCGCGGTCGAGCTTCGGCTGCAGGAGCGTGTCGAGCCCCGACAGCGGCTGCTCGATGTACCGGAACGCGAGCACGCCGAGCGGGACGACGATGAGGATCAGCGCGAGGGCGGAGAACGGCCACAGCGCGGGGACGTCCATCGGCAGGATGTTCCGGACGTTCAGCGAGCGCAGGATCGGCGCGTGGATCAGGTAGGTCGAGAACGACGCGGCGGCCAGGAGCTGGGCCACCGGGCTGCGCAGCAGGCGCCGCATCCAGCCGTCCGGGTCGGCGGTCAGGGCGCCGAGGATCCAGGAGAGCGGCGCCAGGAACGACAGCTCGAAGAACCACTGCGAGACGAACACGGACGAGCCCAGGCGCGCGGACGAGAGCCACACGAGCCACGAGGTGCCGGCCACGACGATCAGGGTCGGGTAGGGCTTCGGCAGCCGCCACTTGTCGGGACGGTGCAGGAGCAGCGCGACGCCGAGCAGCATCCCCATCCCGTACAGGTACGCCCACGACGGCGGCGCGAACCACGAGCCGAACTCGCTCCCCGGCACGCCGCGGGAGATCAGCGAGCTCTTCCACCAGATCGTGATGCCGATGAAGATCAGGGGCGGCAGGAGCATCCCGAGCAGCCGGCTGCGCATCGGCCACCGCGCGATCGTCCGCATCCACGGGAGCAGGACGAACGCGACGACGATCGAGAACTGCCACTCGACGCTCAGGTACCAGCCCGGGTCGATGGTCCGGAAGATGTGCTCGGTGCTCCAGGTCTGCAGCAGCGACAGGCCCCAGAAGACGTCCCACCACTGGGCGCTGCCGCCGCCGTAGCGCCAGACCCACACGACGAGGAAGACCACGACGTAGACCGGCAGCAGGCGCAGCCCGCGCTTGAAGAGGAAGTCTCGACTGCCGGGGAGCCGCTTGCCGAGCAACACCGCACCGCCGAAGCCGTAGTACGTCGCGAAGCCGGAGAGCAGGAAGAACAGCGGCAGCAGGCCGTCGATCCCGCCGAAGACGACGCCGGGCGTCGAGTAGTCCCGGAACGCGTGCAGCGAGTAGTCCCCGACCGACGCCTGGTAGGCGTGGAAGAGGACGACGATGAACATCAGCGCGCGCAGCCCGTCGAGCTCGCGCAGCCGGTTCCCGCCGCCGGGCCGGCGCGCCTTCGGCTTCGCGCCGCCGGACGGACCGCCCGCGGGCGGCGCCGTTCTCACCGCACCGGGATCAGGAGCGGCCGTCGCCATCGGACCCGTCGGTCGGGGGCGCGGCGCCCGCGGTGCGCCGGCGCAGGCGGCGGCCGGTGCTGCGGAGCGCCAGGGCGGCGAACGCGAGGATCGCCACGCCGATCACGATCAGCGGCCAGCGCCACGGGACGGGCCCGCTCTGGACGCCCGTGACGAGCGCGCGGTCCGGCACCCGGACCGCCACGCGGTCCGCGCTCAGGGCCTCGACCGTCCGGCCCTGGATCTTGCCGACGCCGTAGCCGTCGGTCAGCGGCAACAGCGCCTTCGGGCCGATCGCCAAGACGCGGACGGCGTCGCCGTCGCGCGTGACGTTCAGGACGCCCTCGCCGCGGCCGCCGGGGATGCCCTTGGCGAGGGCGTCCGGGACCCGGCCGGGGCGGGCGAGGACGAGCGCGGTGCCGTCGGGCGTGTCGCCGCCGAGCTGGACCGCGGGCAGCACGAGCTCGCGGCTGACGCGCCGCGCCTCCGCGAGCGTGCCGATCACGGCGGCGACCTCGCGCTCGGTCGGGGACGCCGGCAGCTGGACCGTCGTGCCCTCCCAGCCGGGGTTCCGGTTCAGCGGGAACGGCAGCAGCGACAGCGTCGCGGTCGGCTTGCGCGCGCGGGTCTGCAGGGTGACCGACCCGGCGTCCTGCACGTTCAGGCCGCCGGCGTCGAAGCCGTCGGGGGCGCAGCCGAGGTCGCGCGGGCGGTTGATCCGGGTCCGGATCGTCACGGTGTTGTCGCCTGCGCGCAGGTCGCCACGGAACAGCGACGGCCCGCGCGGGGCCAGGGCCTCCTCGACCGCGAACCGCGACGGCCCGCGGACGTCGAGCGGCTCGCCGACGAGGTTGCGGCCGTTGATCGCCACGACCGCGCGACCGCCGGCCGGGGCGTCGTACGTGGCGGCCAGGCGCAGGCGGGACCCGCGCAGGACCTCGCGCCACTCCGGGATGCGGAAGCCGAGCGACAGGTCGTTCGTGCCGACCCCGGTGACCTGCCCGGTCGGGAGGCGCACGCGGCGGGGCATCGTGCCGCGGCGGACGGTCACCGCCGGCAGCGCCCGGCCGGACGCGGACGAGCCGGAGAGCCGGCGCGCCACGGTCGGGCGCAGCGCCCCTGCGGCGCGGAGCAGGCCCTCGCCACGACCGGAGAGGACGACGAGCGTGGCGCGGTCCATCCCGATCAGCGACGTGCGGACGTTCGGGGTCGCGACGCCGTCGGAGATCGCGACGACCGACTCGCCGGTGCGCCGGCGCGTGCTGGAGCCCGCGACCGCGACCCGCACGGCCACGCCGTCGCCCCCGGCGCGGGCGGCGATCTCGCCCACGGCCAGCGACGCGGCGCGGATCGCGTCCGGCGTCGGCCGGGAGGCGAACCGGACGAGGATCTTGCCGCGACGACGCCCGACGCCGTTGACGAGGGCGCCCGGTAGGTCCTTCAGCCGCGGGGCGGCGCGCGGGTCGGTGCCGGCGACGGTGACGCCGGAGGAGCGGTCGAGCTCGAGCCAGGCCGACGGGTCGTCCGGCGTCGGGCACTGCGCCCGCGCGGTCGACAGGCGCGTCTCGATCGACACCGGGACGGTGCGGTCCGTCCCGCGCAGGGCCGTGCGGGGGATCGGGAACGACGCGGAGCCGGACCCGGGCCCGAGGTTCGTGCTGCCGACGATCGTGTCGCCAACGCGCACCTGGAGCCCCGAGCTGCCCGCGAGCTGCTGCGACGCCCGCCAGCGCAGGCGGACCGACCCGCCGACCGACGTCCAGCGGACAGGGACGGGGATCCCGCCCGCGAAGCGGTCGAGCCCGCCGCCGAACCGCACCGCCGGGTCGTCCGGGCCCGTCAGCGGCACCGTCGACGACGCCGCGGAGGCGGCCGACGGTGCGACGAGCCCCAGCAGCCCGGCCGTCGTCAGGGCGACGAGGGTGCGGGACGACGGGGTCGGGGCGACTGCGGTCATGCGGACTCGATCGTTCGGGTCGGGGCGGGGGACGGCTGGCCGGGACCGGGCGCGGGGGAGCCCGGTCCGCCGAGGACGGTGCGCGGGGGCGTCCGGGGCCCCTCGCGGCGCGTGACCATCCAGCGGCGGTCGCCGACGATCTCGCGCACCATCGCGGCCTGCGCGACGGCGTTCTTCAGCACGGTGTAGGGCAGCGCGAGCACGCAGTAGACGACGAACCACTGCAGGCCCAGCGCGCGACGGGACTCGTCGGTCGCCGTCCGGTACGACGCCAGGCCGAGGACGACGCCGGTCAGCAGCGTGATGATCGTCGTGGCGATCAGGAACGGGTCGCGCAGCAGGTGGAACGGCAGCCCGGCGATCGCCTGGGCCGCGAGCACCGTGAAGATCTGCAGCGAGATGATCGGGAACATCTCGCGCCAGACGAGCATCACGAGCCAGTAGAACCGCACCCAGGGCCCGAGGACGCGGGACCGGCGCACATCCGGCGTGTGGCGGATCGTGACCTGGAACCAGCCCTGTGCCCACCGGGTGCGCTGCTTCCACCAGCCGCGGAACGTCGCGGGCGCCAGCTCGGTCGACACGACGGCCCGCTCGTGGACGATGCGGTAGCCCGACAGGAGCGCGCGCATCGAGACGTCGATGTCCTCGGTGAGCATGCGGTGGTCGACGCCCAGGCGGCGCAGGACGTCCGTGCGCCACCAGCCGTTGGCGCCGCCGAAGATCGCGGTGTCGGTGAGGAGCGACCGGCCGGAGTGGGCGATCCCGTAGATCCCCTCGAACTCGGCCCCGATGACCTTCGTCAGGACGTTGCGATCGGTGTTGCGGATGATGCAGCGGCCCTGGACGACGTCGTAGCCCTGGTCGATCCAGCGCAGCGCGATCTGGGCGGCGTCGCGGCGCAGGTGGTGGTCGGCGTCGAGGATCGCGGTGACCTCGCCACGGACGTGCGGCAGGGCGCCCATGATGTTCTCGGCCTTCGAGACGCTGCCGGGCACGCACAGGACGTCGATCTCCGGCACGCGCTCGGCGAGGTCGCGGAGGTCCTGCTCGAGCGGCATCCGGCGGTCCGTGTTGTACGCCAGCAGCACCTGCAGCCGGCCCTCGGGCACGTCGACCTCGCGGCACAGGTGCAGCAGGGTCTCCTCGATGATGTCCACCTCGTTGGGCAGGTACGCGACGACGATCAGCGTGACCGTCGGGTCCCAGCCGTCGGACGCCGGCGGCGGCAGCGCGCGGGCGGACCGCCGGACGGCGAGGTTGGCCTCGGCCAGCATCAGGAGGCAGGTCAGGAGGTACGCGACGGCGACCCCGTAGAGGACCCATCCGAGCACGGGCTGCACGAGCTCGGTGACGGCGGCCAGGAGGATCGCGGGCGCGACGAAGCAGACGAGCAGCGACAGCGTCAGCTGCAGGCCGACCTGGCTGCGGGCGCGCTCGAGGATCGCGACGAAGGGCCGCAGCGCCACGCGCGGGGCGGGTCCGACGGGGCGGACCTCCGGCTCGGTGGGCTCGGGGGGCCGGAAGGTCATCCGGACCTCGGCAGGCGGGGGCGCAGGGCGGACGTCGCGACGCGCGCGGCCAGGTCGTAGCCGTCCTTGCGCAGGTGGATGTCCGGCGTCCGGGGGGCGGAGACGCACATCCAGGTGTATCGGCAGACCGCTGTCACGGCTCGCGGACGGATGTTTGATCCCGGATCCAGGGGCGCGGACTGGTCCATCGCACCCGCCAGGTCGACGAGCGTGGCGTCGTGCCGGCGGGCCGCGCGGGCGATCGTGCCGTTGACCTGCGTGAGGAACGTCCGGTGCTCGCGGGCCAGCAGCGGACGCGAGGCCGGCTGGTCGTCCCAGAGCCCGAGCAGCGGGTCGTACAGGGAGAGCACGCCGATCGGGACGTCGCGGTCGACCTCGCGCAGCCGGGAGAGCAGCTCGGACAGGTTCGTGCGCAGCGCGGCGCCCGCCTTCGCGATGCAGCCCGGCAGCACGCGGCCGGCGGAATAGCACGAGCCGACGTCGTTGCCGCCGATGTCGACCAGGACGACGCGGGGCCTCCCGCGCGTCGACGACAACAGCCCCTCCGCCCAGGTGGCCTGGGACGTCGAGGGGTCCTCGTTGCGGTACGGCGTGTCGCGGTCCGGAGCGCATCTCCGGCCGCCGGAGAGCACCGACCCGGAGGTCGCGCCGCCGCAGCCGAGCTCGATCAGGCGGACGCCGCGGCCCTCGTCGCGGAGGTCGGCGGCGAACCTGCGGGGGTAGCCCTGACGGGTCTCCTGGCCGCCACCGAGGAGCTTCGGCTGGACGCCCACGGCGAGCGAGTCGCCGAGCGAGATCACCTGCAGGGCGTCCGGTCCCGCATCGTCGCCGCACCCGCCGAGCGCGCCCGACGCGGCCGCGGTGGCGACGACGGCGACGAGCGCCGCGAGGCGTGGTCGGAGGCCGCGGCCGGAGGCCGAGAGGATGTCGGGGCGCACGTCGATCGCTGACGAGCGCTGCGGGGAGTTGCAGGGGACAGCGACGCCGTACCCCACCTCGCTCGGGGGCCCAGGGTAGTTCATGCGTCGACCGCCGTGCGCACCGTGGTTCCGGCGGTCCGTCCACCCCGGTGGGCGTGCGGCTCCGCGGTAGGCTCCCCGCCGGTGTCCGCCCCGTCCTCCGCCTCCTCGGCCGCGCCGTCGGTCGCCTTCGGGCTGACGCAGCCGCTGCTGGCGGGCCTGCACCGCATCCGCCGCCGGCCGGGGGCCGCGCTGCTGCCGACGCTCGTGCTCCTGCTGCCCCTGGTCCCCGTCGTCCTGGCGATCCGCGGGGTGCTCCGGGCGGGTGCCGACGTGGCCCTCACGGAGCTCATCGCCGGTGCGCCGCGAGGCGCGGAGGGGGCCGTGATCGTCCGGCCCGACGGGTTCGGCGTCCGCCTGCTCGTGCTGCTGGCCCTGCTGCTCGTCGTCGGCGTCGCGGTGATCGTCGCGGCGGGCCTCGTCGTCGGCGCGGCCACCGCCGGGTCCCGGAGCGCGGGGGAGGGCCTGCGCCGCGCGTGGGCCGCGTGGCCGCTCGTCGCGCTCTGGACGGTCGTGATCGCCCTCGCGGTCGCGGTCGTGGCCGGTGCGGTGATCGCCGTCGCGGTGCTCGCGGGGAGGGTGCGCTTCCAGCTGACGTCGGTGGTGCTCGTCCTCGGGCTCGGCGCGATCGCCGTGGTGCTGATGCGCCTCTCGCTGTGGCCCGCGCTCGCGCTCGAGCGGGACGTCCCGCTGCGGGCGGCGGTCGCGCGCTCGTGGCGGTCGACGCGCGGCAACGCCGTCCGGCTCGTCCTGGCCGCGCTGGTCGCGCTCGCCGCCGTGGCCCTGCCCACGTACCTGGTGGGCCTCCTGATCGGCTTCGTGCTCGACCGTCTCGCCGACGCCGAGGTGCTGGCCCTGTCGCCGGTCGCCATCGGCCTCTGGTCGCTGGTCCTCGTGCCCGTCGCCGTGGTGGTCGGCGCCGTGGTGTGGGGCGCGGGTGCCAGGGCCGTCGCGCTCGCGGTCGATGAACCGGGCTGAGCCGCGGCGTCCCCCGTCGGCGGGGTGGAGCGGCCGGGGAGGTCGGGACAGGGATTCGGGTCGGGTGGTCACCGATGGTCGGTCTTCGACCACGAGTGACCGCGGTCGGACGGGCGCCACACCGCGGGGTCACGGATGGTCGGTATCCGACCGCGAATGACCGCGGACCGGCGGGGGTCGGTCCGGACGGCGCCGGGGAGCCCGTCAGCCGAGCGCGCCGTCGACCGCGGCGCGGGACGCCCGGTCGAAGAGCCGCGCCGCCCGCGCGTAGCCCCGGTCGTTCAGGTGCACGTCGTTCAGGGCGCACATCCAGGTGTAGGCGCAGGCGGCTCGGACGGCCCGCGGGTCCTTCCCGGTGAGCGGCGCGTTGCCGCCGAGCGCGCGGCCGAGCTCCGCGACCTCCCAGCCCTCGGCGCGCAGCACGCGGGACAGGCGGGGGTTCACGCGGTCGCGGATCGTCCGGTGCAGCGCGAGCACGGCCCCGCGCGGCGCGCCGCCGACCCGCAGCAGACCGACGTAGGGGTCGTAGACCGTCGCGCCGACGAGGACGGTCCGCGAGCCCGCGGCGGCCTTCAGCCGGCGCGTGATCGTCCGCGTCCGTCGCAGCAGCCCGGGCTCCGCGGCGGCGAGGCAGCGCGACAGCCTGGCGCGGTCGGCGTTCAAGCACGGGAGGAGGTCGTTGCCGCCGACGTCGAGGGTGACGAGCGTCGGCGCGTCCCCGCGCTCGCGCAGCCGGCGGGCGGCCCAGGTGACCTGCGAGGTGGACGGCCCGTCGTTCGCGTAGGGCACGGCCGCGCGCGGGGCGCAGCGACCGCCGCGGAGCAGGGTGTCGGTGTCGGCGTCGGGGCAGCCGGCCTCGACGAGCCGGACCTCGCCGTGCCGCGCGCGCAGCGCCGCCGCCAGCCGGGGCGCATAGCCCCGGTCGGTGGTCCGCAGTCCCCCGCCCGCGGCGAGCGGCTGGACCCCGCGGCTCAGCGAGTCGCCGAGCGAGACGACCTCGAGCGCGGGCGGGGCGATCCGCGGGGCGTGCTCCTCGTGCCGCGGCAGGGCGAGGCCGACGACCGCGAGGGTGGCGCCGAGGACGACGAGGACGACGAGCGCCAGCGACCGCGACGGGCCGGAGGTCCAGCGGGGCGCGCCGCTCACGTCGTGGTCACGAGCGGTCCGAACGACGCCCGGAAGCGCTCTGCGGCGTCGAGGAGCCGGAGGACCCCGTCGGTCGCGGCGTCGGGCACCCATCCGATGGCGGCGGTGAGGTCGGGGGCGTCCGCGACGGGGACCGTCTCGAGGTCCGCGGGCAGCTGCGACCGGGCCGATCGGGGCACGACGACGCACGCGCGGCCGAGGGCGACGAGCTGCCCGGCGCCGACGAGGTCGGTCAGCGCCGCCCGCGGGTCGCCGGCGACGGTGGCCGCATCGTCGTGACCGAGCAGCGGCAGGCCGGGAATCGCGGCCACGTCGGCGAGCCGCACCGCGTCCCGCGCGCCCAAGGGATGGCCCTCCGGCAGCACCGCCACCTGCGGCTCCGTGCAGAACGCCTGCGTCCGCAGGCCGTCCGGATCGTCGAACGGCAGGTGCAGCACGGCGACGTCGGCACGGCCGTCGCGCACCATCGAGGCCTGCCGTCCCGTCCGGTCGAGCAGCACCTCGACGGGCAGCGCGTCGGGGTCCGCCGCGTAGGCGTCGAGCACCCCGGCGAGGAACGCGGGCTTCTGTCCGCTGCGCGCCGCGACGACCATGTGGCGCCGCACCGCCCCCGCCCGCACGGTGCGACGCTCCGCCGCCTCGACGGCCGTCAGCGCGCCCCGGGCCTCGCGGACGAGGACCTCGCCGGCCGGGGTCGGCCGGACGCCGTCGCGTCGCCGCTCGAACAGCGTGGTGCCGAGCCGGCGCTCGAGCTGCGCGATGGCGCGCGACAGCGGCGGCTGCGAGATCCGCAGTCGTTCCGCCGCCCGGCCGAAGTGTCCCTCGTCCGCGACCGCCACCACGTAGCGGAGCTCGCGCGTCTCCATCGTCGCTGGGACGGTAACTGACCACGATGCCCGGCCGGTATCGGACCGTGCCCGATCGGTCTTGGACGCCCGGTCCGCCGCGTCGCACACTGCTCCCATGACGACCACGGGGACCGCACTGGTGACGGGCGCGAACAAGGGCATCGGCCTCGCCGTGGCCACGGAGCTCGGACGGCGGGGGTTCGCGGTGGGGGTCGGTGCGCGGGACGCCGGCCGGCGCGACGACGCCGTGCGCCGGCTGCGGGACGGGGGGATCGAGGCCTTCGCCGTGCCGCTCGACGTGACCGACGACGCGAGCGTCGGGTCGGCGGCCGGGCTGCTCGAGCAGCGGGGCGGGCTCGACGTCCTCGTCAACAACGCCGGCGTCTCCGGCGGCCTTCCGCAGGACCCCGGCGAGGCGGGGGCCGAGGTCCTGCGGTCGGTGTTCGAGACGAACGTCCTGGGCCTGGTGCGGGTCACGGATGCGGTCCTCCCGCTGCTGCGCGCCTCGTCCCGCGCCCGCATCGTGAACGTCTCGAGCACCATGGGATCGATCGCCGCGATGGCCCACGCCGGGGAGCGGATGCCGGTGATGGTGGCCTACTCGCCGTCGAAGGCGGCCGTCAACGCGCTCACGGTGCTTTACGCGCAGCAGCTCCGCGAGGCCGCCGTCCTCGTCAACGCCGCGTGCCCCGGGTACGTCGCCACGGACTTCACCGGCCACCCCGCCGGTGCGCGCACGCCGGAGCAGGGCGCCGCGGTCGTGGTGCGCCTGGCGACGCTGCCGGACGACGGCCCGACGGGGACCTTCACGGACGACGACGGACCCATCGCCTGGTAGACCTCGGAGGGACGGCGTACACCCGCGCGGTGCGGCGCGCGAGGCAGCGGCGCGGAACACCGCCGCCCCGAATGTTCACCACCCGATCGTCGGGATGGGGGACGATGACACCGACCCGTGCGCGCGCCCTCACGCCGCGCGGTCCCCGTCACCGACCCGCCCCGAGGCCGTGTCCCGCATATCCATCACCCGTCGTGAGCTCGTCGTCGCCGGCTCCTCCCTCGCCGCCGGCCTGGCCCTGACGACCGACGCCCACGCCCGCCTGCTGCCCACGACCCGCGGCGTCGGCCGCGGGCGGTTCCTCGACGGCGTCGCCTCCGGCGAGCCCACGCCCGACGCGGTCACCTTCTGGGGTCGCCTGACGACGGACCAGCCCCGCAGCGCCGCGCGGCTGATCGTCGCGGCCGACCCCGGCCTGAACCAGGTCGTCGCGAACGTCGTCGTCCCGACGTCGTCGGGCGTCGACCACACGCTGAAGGCCCGCGTCGGCGGCCTGAAGCCGTCGGCGCACTACTGGTACGTCTGGCAGTCGCAGACCGAGACCTCGCCGGTGGGCCGCACGAAGACCGCGCCGCCCGCCGACAGCGACGTGCCCGTCTCGATCGCCTACTCGAGCTGCCAGAACTACGGCGCCGGGTACTTCTCCGCCCACAGCGACGCCGCGGTCCGCGACGACCTCGACCTCGTGGCGTTCCTCGGCGACTACACGTACGAGTACAGCTACGGCGAGTACGGCGGCAAGGGCCGCGGCCCGAACGCGATCGACCCCGCGTCGACCGACCTCACGAGCTACCGCAACAAGCTGCGGCTCTACCGCGCCGACGCGCCGCTGCGCGAGCTGCACCGCCTCCACCCGGTGGTCCACGTCTGGGACGACCACGAGGTCGCCGACAACTACACCGACGGCGCGCCGTCGCCGTCGGACCTCCAGCGCAACGCCGGCTACCGGGCGTCGTTCGAGTGGCTCCCGCGGCTGGCGTTCCAGAACGACCGCTTCCGGCTCTACCGCTCGCTGCGCTACGGCAGGAACGCCGAGGTCTTCATCACCGACCAGCGCCAGTACCGCACGACCGGCGACCCCGGCACGGCGTTCCTCGGCCGCACCCAGATGGACTGGCTGAAGAAGGGGCTGAAGGGCAGCGACGCGACCTTCAAGCTCGTCGGCAACCCGGACATGATCGCCCCGCTCGGCCTCTCGCCCCTCGGCGCGACCCTGGCGACCGTCAACAGCGACCAGTGGGACGGCTACCCGCAGGAGCGGGCCGAGCTGCTGGGCCACATCGCGACGCAGGGCATCTCCGACGTCGTCTTCCTGACCGGCGACATCCACCTGTACATGGCCAACGACCTCCTGTTCGACGGCCGCTCGGTCGCCACCGAGTACATCGGCGGCTCGGTCACCTCGCCCGGCTTCCCCGACCTCGTCAACGCCCTGGGGACGCCGGCGATCCGGGCGCTGAACACGCACATCAAGTACTTCGAGGGCGCGCAGCACGGGTACGCGCTCGCCAAGGTCACGAAGGACGCGCTGAGCATCGACTTCCGCGTCAACGACATCACGAAGAAGGACGCGCCGTCGCGGACGCTCGCGTCGTTCGTGCAGCCGCGCGGCACCAACGCGATCCCGCAGCAGTCGGCCGTCGCGACCACCGCGTCCCGGACGAGCGCGCGGGAGACCGTCGTGGACGGCCCCGACGGGCGACGGGTCGACCCGGTGCCGGCCGCCGCCCCGAAGGGCACCGCGCTGGCACAGCGGCAGCGCCGCCTGGCCACCGTGGCCGACCGCGACCTGCAGCGCCGCGAGCGGATCGCCGAGCAGGCGGCGAAGCGGCGTACGCGTCGACACGCCCTGACGACGCGGAGGGCGGGCCGATGAGCGCGCGCCTCCTCCGTGCCGCGCTCGCCACCGCGTGCGGCCTGGCCCTCGTGCCGACGCTCCCGGCCGTCGCCTCCGCCGCGGTCCCGGGCGACAGCCCGTCCGGTGCGCTCCCGTTCCTGCCGGCCGACGCCGAGAACGGCCCGGTCACCGACCTGCAGCGCACGCTCGTCCTCGACGGCGCCGGTCCCGACGCCGCCGCGCCGCGGTGCTTCGGCGGCTCGTCGTTCGAGCGCACCGCCTGGCTCACGATCGAGTCGTCGACCAAGCCGCGCCGCCTCTCGATCGAGGCCGCCGCGAAGGACGGCAGCACGGCCACGCCCGACCTCGCCGCCTACGTGCAGCCCGGCGCGTCGGGCATCGACGTCCACGAGCCGCAGTCCTGCTCCGGCCGCGAGACCGCCGGCGACGCCGCGCGCGGCGACCTCGGCGCGTCGACGGTGATCGTCGTCCCGGCCGGGTCCTCGGTCCTGGTCCAGGTCGGCTGGCGCGCCGGTGACGCCCCCGTCCCGGTCGTCGCCTCGCTCGCCGCCACGAGCCTGCCTGCACTCCCCGCACCCGAGGGCCAGGCCTTCCGGACCGCGCCGTTCGCGTTCGCCGGCCCCGGCCAGGTCGTCGGTCTGACCGGTGCGACGACGACGTTCGGCGACCCGGCCCAGCCGCGCTGCGCCTCGGAGGCCGGCGTCTGGCGGCGCGTCCGCATCGCGAAGAAGGGCGTCTACGCGACCGCGGTCGCCGGCGCGACCGCCGGGTCGATCACCGCCTTCTCGACCACGCCGTCGGGGAGCACCGCGGTCGCGTGCGCCGACGACGGCCTCGTGCGTGCGGGCTCGCCGATCCTGACCACGGTCTTCCGCGCGAAGCGCACCGGCACGTACTGGCTGCGGATCGGCGCGGACACGCCGGAGAAGACGGCGAGGGCCGGGCTGTCGATCATCGGGCCCTACGCGACCGCGAAGGCCGGCCGGGCCGCCGGACCCGCCGCGTCGGACCGCGCGAACCGCGCCCTGGACCCGCAGGCGCCGTGCACCGACCGCCGATCCCCGCGACCGTCGATCGACACCACGGTCGCCCGCACCCTGCGCCGCGGCGGGCGGGTCGTCACCGGCGACAACGACGGCGCGCGGTGCGTGAACGGCCGCTCGACGGTCGGCCGCATCACCGTCGCCGTCGCCCGGGTCCGCGGCGGTCGCTGCGCCTGGCGCACCGGCCGCACGTTCGGCGCGCCGCGCTCGTGCTCCTCGCCGCGGGGCGCGCGCGCCACGGCGCTGCGCGCGGACCAGACCTGGAGGACCACCCTGCCGGCCGCGCTGCCCCGCGGCGAGCGGTACCGCGTCGTCGTCCGTGCCCGCGTCCGGGTCTCCGGCAAGCTCCGCGACCGCGGCCCGCGCGTCGTGCTGAACGTCGCCCGATGAGCGCGGAGCAGCGCGTCGGCGGGCCGGGCGGCCCGGCGGTCGGTCGTGCCGGAGGACCGGCCTTCGGGCGCCGCAGCCTGCTGAAGGGCGCCGCGGCCGCCGCGCTGGCCGCCGGCTTCGGCCCGGCCTTCTGGCGCACCCAGACCGCCGCGGCCGCCGCGGTCACGAAGGCCGTCACCGGCCCCTACGGGCCGCTCGGCGCGCCCGACGCGAACGGCCTGCGCCTGCCCGCCGGGTTCCGCTCCCGCGTCGTCGCCCGGGCGGGCGTCCCGATCGGCGGCACGCTCTACGCCCTGCCGATCTTCCCCGACGGCTCGGCGACGTTCCCGGCCTCCGACGGCGGCTGGATCCAGGTCATCAACTCCGAGGTGCCGGCCGCCGGCGGTGCGTCCGCGATCCGCTACGCGAAGGACGGCACGATCACGGACGCCTACCGGATCCTCGAGGGCACCTCGACGAACTGCGCGGGCGGCCCGACGCCGTGGGGCACGTGGCTGTCCTGCGAGGAGACCGAGGGAGGCCGCATCTGGGAGTGCGACCCGACCGGCAGGACCCCGGCGGTCGTGCACCCGGCGATGGGCGTGTTCAAGCACGAGGCCGCGTGCGTCGAACCGGTCGGCGAGCGGATCTACCTGACGGAGGACCTCTCCGACGGGTGCTTCTACCGCTTCACCCCGAAGGACTATCCGTCGCTCGACGCCGGGCTGCTCGAGGTCGCGACCGTGGCCGGCGACGGCGCGGTGACCTGGCGCGCCGTGCCCGACCCGTCCGCCGCGACGACCCCGACCCGCGAGCAGGTGGCCGGGGCGACGCGCTTCAAGCGGGCCGAGGGGATCTGGTTCGACGACGGCTCCGTCTACTTCGCCACCACCGGCGACGAGACGATCCGGGCGCTGCGCATCGCGGCCGGTCGGATCGAGACGGTCTACGCGGCGAAGGACGTCCCCGGGACCCCGCTGCAGGGCGTCGACAACATCACCGTGTCGCGCTCGGGCGACCTCTTCGTCTGCGAGGACAGCTACGACAACGACCCCGACGCGATGGACGTCTGCATGATCACGCGGGAGGGCGAGGTCGCCCGGTTCGCGAAGTTCACGGGCCCCGAGCATTTCCTCCCGAGCGAGCTGGAGAGCGAGATCACCGGGGTGGCGTTCAGCCCGGACGGCTCGCGGATGTACGCGGCGTCGCAACGTGCCGGGGGCGTCGGGGCGGTCTACGAGATCACCGGGCCGTTCCGCACCGATCGTCCGGTCGCCACGGCGCCGCCGACCGCGGGAGCCGTGCTCGGCCTGGCGGCACGGTCGAGGATCTCCGCGACCGGACTCCTCGACGGCGGCCTGCGGGTGGCGCTGACGACCGACCGTGCGGTGGCGGTCCGGGTCCGCCTGCGCGCGCGGGTCCGTCGCGGCACCCGCCTGCGCACCGTGACGCTCGGCGCGACCGACGCGCGGCTGGCGGCCGGGACCCGCACGGTGTCGGTCCGCGTGCGGTCGAAGGCCGCCCGGGGCGTCGTCCGCGGGCTGTCCGCACCGGTGGTCGCCACGCTGGAGGTCGCCGTGCGCGGCGGTGCGGGCGCGGCAGCGGTGCGGCGCCGGAGCGTCCGGGTCACGGCAACGCGCCGGGCGACGCCGACCCGTCGGCGCGCGACGACGCGCCGCTAGACGGACACGGGGGAGGCGGCCCGGCCGCCGGCCCTGTCGCCCGCGGCGACGCAGCGGTCCGCGCCGCCCGCGGGCGACGGGCGTCAGCGCACGTCCAGCACGACCTTGCCGACGGCGCGCCGCTGGTCGAGCGTGAGGAGCGCGTCGGCCGCCTGCGCGAACGGGAACCGCGGGCCGACGATCGGGCGCACGGCCCCGGACGCCAGGAGCGGCGCGATCGCGTCGCCGATCTCCAGGTTCAGCGCGGGGTCCGACAGCGCGGCCTCGCCCCAGCCCGCGCCGACGACCTCGGTGTTCTTGAGCAGCAGCCGGTTGACCTTCACCGTCGGGATGCTGCCGCCGGTGAAGCCGACCACGACGACGCGGCCGCCGCGGCGCAGCGAGCGCAGGCTGTCGGTGAAGCGGTCGCCGCCGACGGGGTCGATGACGATGTCGACGCCGCCGCCGGAGAGCTCGACGGCCTCGTCCTTCCAGCTCCCGTCGGACCGCACGACCTCGTCCGCCCCGGCGCCGCGCGCGACCTGCTCCTTCTCGTCCGACGACACGACCGCGATCGTCCTCGCGCCGAGCCCCTTGGCGACCTGCAGCACGGCGGTCCCGACGCCGCCGGCCGCGCCGTGGACGAGCACGGTCTCGCCGGCCTTCAGCCGCCCGCGGGTCACGAGGCAGAAGTAGGCGGTGTGGTAGTTCAGGACCAGCCCGGCGCCCTGCGCGAAGTCGACGTCGTCCGGCAGCTTGAACGTGAAGAAGGAGGGGGCGACGGCGACCTCGGCCCACCCGCCGAGGAGGCAGAAGCCGGCGACGCGATCGCCGGCGACGACGCTCGCGCCGGCCGGGGCGCTGCGCACGACGCCGCCGACCTCGCTGCCCGGCACGAACGGCAGCGGCGGCTTCATCTGGTACTCGCCGCGGGTCTGCAGGAGCTCGGGGTACGACACGCCGGCGGCGTGGACGTCGATGACGACGCCCTCGCCGGGGGTCAGCATGTGCGAGGCCTCCGGCTCGGGCAGCTCGACGAGCTCGAGTGCCGTCTCGGGGCCGGTCGTGTCCGTGATGTGGAGCGCCTTCATGGGGACGACGCTACCGGCCGGTAGCGCCCGGGTGGACCCCGCGGGCGGTCCGCCGTGCGTCCGGCGACGCGGTGCCGGTGTACGCGTCCCTGGACCGCTGCACCACGCGGGGCGCGCGGCGTTCTCCCTCGGGCCCTTGGCGCGCCCCCGGAGCGGGCCTAGGCTGCGCAGGGTGTCCCGTCCCGCTCACCCCTCCGGCGCCCCTCGCCCGGGAACGCGCCCCCGGCGGGCGCTCGTGCTCGCGGGGGTCCTCGTCGCATCCGCCGCGAGCACCCCGGCGGCGACCGCCGCCACGGTCGGGGACCCGATCCCCGTCCTCGCCTCCCTGGCCCGGCCCGCGACGATGCGTACCGCGGGCGTGGCACCGACGTCCACGCCGTTCGCGCCGGCGTCGACCACCACCACCGCCGCTGCGGCGACGACCGCCGACCGGTCGGCGACCGCCCCCGCGGACCCGTTCCTCGCGGCCGGGCTGCCGTCTCGCAAGGCGTGGACCCGCGCGGTGCGCCGGACCAGGTCGTGGGCGGCGTCGAAGGGCGCGCGTTTGCGCTTCTCTCTGCGGGTCGAGAAGCGGACCTGGTCGTTCCGGGGCAGCGAGACCACGAACTCCAACAGCCTCATCAAGGCCACGGTCCTCGTGGCCTACGTGCGCCGCGCGAGCGTCCGCCGACGCGCGCTGACGCGGCAGGAGAAGGCGCTCCTGTCGCCGATGATCCGCCGCTCCGCGAACGAGCCGGTCAACCCGCTGCTCTCGCGGATGGGCGGCGTCGGGCCGCTCCGGGCCGTCGGCCGCCTGGTCGGTATGACGCACTTCCGTCCACGGGCCGGGCTGTGGGGCGCCTCGCGGATCAGCGCCCTGGACGAGGTCCGGCTCTTCCACCGCCTGTGGCGGATCATCCCGCCGCGCCACCGCACGTACGCGCTCGGCCTGCTGCGGTCGATCGTCCCGTCGCAGCGGTGGGGCATGCCGCGGTCGGCGCCACGCGGCTGGCGCGTGACGTTCAAGAGCGGCTGGAACGGCAGCGGGCGCGTGAACCAGGCGATCCGCCTGAACTGCAAGGGCCGCGTGATCACGGCCTCGGTGCTCGTGGACGGCTCGAGCCACGGCGGCTCGATCGGCCTGGTCGAGGGCGCGGGGCGCCGGCTCTTCGCCCCTCTGCGTGCCCGCGGGGCGAAGGCCTGCTCGTCGGTCGTGCGGACCGCGGACTGACTACCGCTTCCGCTTGATGGTCGTGCTGAACCCCGTCGAGAACGTCTTGCCGACCTTCGGGTCGTGCACGACGCGGACGATCATGACGCCGGAGCGCACCGCGCGGAGGCGCTTCCGGCCGGTCGCGCCCAGCCGGATCCGGTAGCGCTGCGTCGCGGTCGACCTCGTCTTCACCGTCGTCCGCGCGAACAGCTTCCCGCGCGTGTTCCGCAGGCGCAGCTCGAGCGTCGTGCGGCCGGCGGACGGGCCGCCGATCCGGAACGAGACGTAGCGGCCGGCCTCCAGCCGCCGTCGCCCGAGCGACCGCGTGGCGTTGCGGAACCTGAGGCCCAGCGCCCGGGTCCGCGTCCGGACCTTCAGGGCCTCGGCCGCGGCGTCCGGCGTCCCCGTCGCCGGCGGCGTCGCCGCGTCGCTGCCGCCCGGCGTCGGGTCGCTCAGGGGCAGGCGGAAGATCTTCGCCTCGGTCCCGCTGTCCTGGACGACGAGGAGGTCCTTGCCGCGCGGGACCGCGAGCCGCAGGCGGCCGAGGTTCGTGAGGTGCTGGCCCTGGTCGTAGACGGTGCCGTTCCGCACGTCGAAGCGGTGCAGCTGCATCCCCGCGAGGAACGGCGCGTAGAGCGACCCGTCGGCCCCGACGGCCAGGCCACCCGGGGCCCAGGCCGGCGCATCCCCGGCGACGGCCTTCGGCGGCAGGAGGTCGGTGCGCGCCGGGCTCAGGTCGGCGCCCGTCATCGGCCCGGAGACGAGCGGCCACCCGTAGTTGCCGCCCTTCACGACGAGGTTCAGCTCGTCCCGGCCGGTCTTGTCGTTGCCGCCCGGGTACTGCGCGCCGTGCTGCTCGCCGGTCGGGCCGTGCTCGGTCTCCCACAGCCGGCCGGCGGCGTCGAACGCCAGGCCCTGCGGGTGCCGGTGCCCGATCGACCAGACGTACTTCGCGCCGCCGCCCTGCGAGGCGAACGGGTTGTCCGCGGGGGCGGTCAGGTCACCCGTCGCGGGGGCGCCGAGGCGCAGGATCTTGCCGTTGAGGTTCGTCGGGTCCTGCGGGCGGGTCGGCTGGTGGATGTCGCCGGTCGTGACGTAGAGGTCCTTGTCGGGGCCGAAGACCATCCGGCCGCCGTCGTGGTTGCCGTCGGAGTCGATGCCGCCGAAGACCTTCCCCAGCACCTCGAGCTTGCCGCCCGTCGCCTTCAGGCGCCAGATGCCGTTCTGCCCGGTCGCGGGACCGGCGCCGTCGGGGTCCTGGTCCTGCGCGACGTAGAGGTACGCCAGGCCGCTCTGGGCGAAATCGGGCGCGAGGGCGAAGCCGAGGAGCTTGCGGACGTTCGGGATGGCGGTCCGCGCGAGCGCCGGCGCCGCCTGCAGCTTGTCCTGGGCGTCGAGGTAGACGACGTCGCCGTCGCGCTCGACGACGAACGAGCCGCCGCCCGGGACGACCGCGAGCTCCCACGGCGTCTTCGTCACGGTGGCGATCTGGACGGGGTCGCCGGTCGGCACGGCCTCCGCGCCGGGCACCAGCAGGGCGGCCCCGGCCCCTGCGGCGAGGACGAGGGCGGCGGCCCCGGTCACCGCCCGGCGGGAGCGGGGGAACGAGGACGGGGGACGGTGGGGATCACGCGGCATGCCCCATCGTCCCACGCGGACCCGTGGCCGCGGGACGGTTCGGCCGACGGGCCCGCAGACGGACCGGCCGCACGGGGATCGCGACCGGCAGGGCGCGTCCCACCGGAGGCCGCAGCCGACCCGTGACATCGGTCATGCCGAGGACCTGACCGGCGGCTCTACCGGCGGACGGGCCCGGGGCGCAGAGTGACGTCCATGAGCCCCACGTCCCCCGATCCCTCCCTCCTCCTCGACCTCCGCGGCGTCACCCAGCGCTACGGACGGACCACCGTCCTGCACGGCATCGACCTGCGCGTCGCCCCCGGAGAGGCCGTCGCCCTGCTCGGCCCCAACGGCGCCGGCAAGTCCACCGCTGTCTCCGTGCTGCTCGGCCTGTCCCGTCCCGCCGAGGGCACCGTCAGCGTCTGCGGCCGGACCCCCGACCACGCGGTCGCCGCCGGCTGCGTCGGCGCGATGCTGCAGGACGCCGGGCTGCCCGACAACACGAAGGTCGGCCAGCTCGTCTCGCTCTTCGCCGCGATCTACCCGGACCCGATGGACCCGCGGCGCGCGCTGGAGCTCGCCGACGCCGCCGACCTCTGGGACCGCGGGTCCCACGAGCTCTCGGGCGGCCAGGCCCAGCGGGTCCGGCTGGCGCTGGCGCTCGTCGCCGACCCCGAGCTCCTGATCCTCGACGAGCCGACCGCCGCGATGGACCCGCAGGTGCGCCGCACCTTCTGGGACGCCCTGCGCGGCCAGATCGGCGGCGACCGCGGCCTGCTGTTCGCCACCCACCACCTCGACGAGGCGCAGGCGGTCGCCGACCGCGTGGTCGTCCTGGCCGGGGGCCGGATCGTCGCCGACGGCACCCCGGCGGAGGTCGCCGCCCGCGCCGGCGGGACGCTGCTCCGGGTCCGCACCGAGGCCGTCGCCGCCGAGCTCGCCGCGCTGCCGGGCGTCCGCACCGCCGTGGACGAGCCGGACGGCCGCGCCGCCCTGACCTGCAGCGACTCCGACCGCGCGCTCCGCGTCCTGCTGGAGACCTACCCCGACGCCCGCGAGATCGAGGTCCGCCCCGCCGACCTCGAGGACGCGTTCCTGACGATGGCCGCCGAGGGCTGGAGCGCCACGCCCGCGACGACCGCCCCGGAGGCCTGAGATGACCACCGACCTGCGCCCCGCACCGACGACCTCCGGGACCACCCCCATGAGCACCACCGCCCCCACGGCAGCCACCGCCCGCTCGACCCGCGCCCCGCGCCGGCCGCTGACCCCGACCCTCGCCTACGTCCGCCTGGAGCTCAGCCGGACGGTCCGCAACCCGCGGGCCATCCTCTTCACCGTGATGGTCCCGATCCTCATGCTGCTCGTCTTCTCGGGCGGCGGGGACGCCGACGACAAGAAGGCGCTGCTCGCGAGCATGGCCGCGTACGGCGCGATCGGTGGCGGCCTCTTCGCCACCGGCCCGCGCCTGACGGCCGAGCGCGTCTCCGGCTGGCTCCGCCAGCTGCGCGCCACCCCGCTGTCCCCGACCGCGGCCATCGTCGGCAAGGGCGCCGCCGGCCTGCTGCTCGCGCTGACCTCCGCGTTCATCGTCGGCGCCGTCGGCCGCTTCGGCGGCACGGACATCTCGACCACCGCCTGGATCGGGCTCTGCGTCGCGCTGCCGCTCTGCGCGACCGTCACGGTCGGCCTGGGGCTCCTCGTCGGCGCGTCGTTCCGTTCGCCCGAGACCGCGCAGGGCGCCACGATGCTCTCCTACATCGGCCTCTCGGCCCTCGGTGGCCTGTGGGTCCCGCCCGACCAGTTCCCGACCTGGCTGCAGGACGTCGCGCACGTGCTCCCGACCTTCCACATCGGCGAGGTCGCCCGGGCGATCACCACCGGCGGTACCGTCGGGCTCGGCCACTGCGCCATCATCGCCCTGTGGGCCGTCGTCCTCGGCGGCGCCGCGACCGTCGCCTGGCGCCGCGGCACCACCGTCCGCTGAGGTCCGGCGTCCCACGTCCCCGCCCGATGCCGTCGACCCCTCCCACCGAGACCGGACCGCGCCCCGCCGAGGGCGCGTCCGCCGTCGTCGGCGCGTCGACGGCGACCGGCGCTCCGACCGGGTCCGGGCCGGACGGGAGCGCCACGTCTCCCGTCGGCGGGTCGCCCCGGCGCCGCCGGCAGCCGTGGATCACCGCGCTCGTGGGCCCGGAGCGCGACGCGACGGACGGCCGCCGCTTCGGGATGCTCGTCGGCGGGATCTGGCTCGTCTACCTCGCCCCGGCGGCCGACCAGGTCGTCGCCGGCGACTGGCCGACGTGGCAGCGGGTGCTCGGCGGGCTGCTCCTCGTCGTCTTCGTGGCCGCCTACCTGACGACGCTGATCGTCGTCGTCCCGGCACGCCGCGCCCGCAGCGAGCGGCAGCGCGGCCTCGAGCCGCGACACGCCGCCGTCGGCGACCGGGAGATGTGGGCGCGGGTGGCGCTGTTGCTCGTCGTCGCGGTCGCCACCTCGATCGGCTTCGGCGGGGAGTGGCTGAGCACGATCGCGTTCTCCACCGCGATCCTCGCCGTGTGGCTCGACCAGCCGTGGCCGCCGCGCGCGATCGTCGGGATGGCCGTCGGGTGCGAGGCCCTGCTGCTCGTCCGCGGCACCGACGGCGACTCGTCGGCGTACTTCTGGCTCGGCTTCGCGGTCCTCGTCGCCGGATTCGTGAGCTACGCGGCGCGCCGCCGCGGCGAGCTCGAGGGCGAGCTCGACCGCGTCCGCGAGCAGAACGCCCGGCTCGCCGTCGTCGAGGAGCGGGGCCGCATCGCCCGCGACCTCCACGACCTGCTCGGCCACAGCCTGAGCGTCATCGCCGTCAAGAGCCAGCTCGCCGAGCGGCTCCTCGAACGCGACGATGCCGAGCGCGCCGCCGCGGAGATCCGCGAGGTCCGCGGCGTGGCCCGCGACGCCCTGCGCGAGGTCCGGCACGTCGTCGACGGCTACCGCCGCCGGCCGATCGCCGCGGAGGTCGCGTCGTCCGCCGCGGCGCTCCGCTCGGCGGACCTCGACGTCGCCTCCGAGCTGCCGGAGCACCCGATCCCGCCGGACGTCGAGGACGTCCTCTCGTTCGTCGTCCGCGAGGGGACGACGAACGTCCTGCGCCACAGCGGCGCCTCCCGGTGCACGCTCGCCGTGCGGGCCGCCGCCGACCGCGTGACCGCCACCGTCGCCGACGACGGGCCCGCGTCGGTCGCGCACCGCGTCGTCTCCACCGACCCGCGGGCCGCCCGGCCGGGGTCGGGCGACGGGTCCGGCCTGGTCGGGCTCGCCGAGCGCCTGGACGCGGTCGGCGGGACGCTCGAGCTCGGACCGGGGGAGGGCGGCGGCACCGTCCTGCGGGCCACGGTCCCGCTGCGATCCGAGGGCCGCTCGTGATCCGTCTGCTGGTGGCCGAGGACCAGGGGATGGTCCGCGGGGCACTCGTCGCGCTCCTCGACCTGGAGCACGACCTCGAGGTCGTCGCCCAGGTCGCGCGCGGCGACGAGGTCGTCGACGCCGCCCGCGGCGCGCAGCCCGACGTCGCGCTGCTCGACATCGAGATGCCGGGTCTCGACGGTATCGCCGCCACCGCGGCGCTCCGCGAGGCCCTGCCGTCGTGCCGCGTCGTGATCCTCACCACGTACGGCCGCCCCGGCTACCTCCGCCGCGCGATGGCCGCGGGCGCCTCGGGCTTCCTCGTGAAGGACGGCGACGCCGACGAGCTCGCCGCCGCCGTCCGCCGCGTCGCCGCGGGTGGCCGGAGCGTCGATCCGGAGCTCGCGGCCGAGGCGCTGCAGGCGGGGGAGAGCCCGCTGACCCCGCGCGAGCGCGAGGTCCTCGCCGCCGCCGAGCACGGCGACGCGATCGCGAAGGTCGCCCGCACCCTCCACCTCTCGGAGGGCACGGTGCGCAACTACCTCTCGCAGGCGATCGGCAAGACCGGTGCGGTCAACCGGGTCGAGGCCGCGCGCACCGCGCGCGACCGCGGCTGGCTGTAGGCCGGGACGCCCCGAGGGCCGCCACGGCCGGACGGGGCACCGCCCGGCCGGACGGTGCCCCGTCCGCTCAGCCGCCGCCGAGCCCGCCGGGGACGGTGATCGCCGTCGGCAGCGCCGACAGCTTCTGCGCCAGGTCCGCCGCCTGGTCGTGCGGGAGGCCGAGCGTCTCGAGCAGCGCCTCGAGGCTGCCCTGGCCGGGCAGGCCGAGCAGGCGGGTGATCAGGGTGGCGGGGTCCGAGGCGAGGGAGCCGGCGTCGCGGGTCGTGGCGAGCTGCTTCACCGCCGCGGTCGCCTCGGCGGCGCTCGGGGCGGGGGCGCTGCTCGACGCCGAGGCGGGGCCGGCGGCGAAGGCGAGGGCGGCGGTGGCCAGCGCCGCCGGGATCAGGGTGGTGCGAGAACGGATCATGGGACCTCGGGGTTGGGGGACGGGCTCCCGGAGGGTGAGAGCACCACGCAATTCTTAGCAAGTCGGATCGCAGTTCACGTATTTCGGGGCGGACGCGTCCCGCGAGGGCGCGGTCGGGCCGCGCGGGCGGCCGGGGTGGGGTTGTCCCCACCCCGCGTCGGAAGGTCCCCGCATGGTCGGGGCGTGGGACGATCGACACGATCACGGCATGAGCTCGAGTTCGTCCCCCACCGTCGGCGCAGCGCCCCCCGACGCTCCCGCATCGATCCGCCCCCGGGCCCGCGCGGCAGCCGTTCGCGGGTGGAACGACGCGCTCTACCTCGTCCTGGGCGGCGTCACGGGCACGGCGATCTTCTCGCTCGGCATCACCCTGATCGCGACGACCACGCCGCTCCTGGTGCTCATCGTCGGGATCCCGCTGGCGGTGGTGACCTCGACGATCCTCCGCTGGTGCGCCGAGCTCGAGCGCCGTCGCGCGCTCCTGGTCGACGACGTCCCGATCCGCGGCGACTACCGTCCGCTCGAGGGGTCCCTGCTCGGCCAGGCGGCAACGATGGCGCGTGATCCGCGACGGTGGGCCGACGCGCTCTGGTCCGTGGTCCAGTTCCCGTTCACGCTCGCCGGCTTCGTCGTCGCGGTCTCGGCGTGGGGGACGGCGCTCGGGTTCATCACGCTGCCCGCGTGGTACGCGGCGGTCCCCGACACGGACGTCGTGGTCGGGCTGTTCGACGTCGACACGCTCCCGGCGGCCCTCCTCGTCGCGCTGCTGGGCGTCGTCCTCGTCCCCGTCGCGTGGTGGCTCACCCGCGCCGCGACGATCGTGAACCTCTACGTGGTGCGGCTGCTCCTCGGCGACGACCTGAAGGCCCGCGTCGCGCACCTCGAGGAGACCCGCGCGGGCGCCGTCGACGCCGCGTCGACCGAGCTCCGCCGCATCGAGCGCGACCTCCACGACGGCGCGCAGGCGCGGATGGTGGCGGTGGCGATGGACCTCGGGATGGCGGAGGAGCGGATCGAGCGCGACCCCGAGGGCGCCCGCGAGCTGGTCCGCGGGGCCCGCGACGAGGCGCGCCGCGCCCTCACCGAGATGCGCGATCTCGTCCGCGGCATCGCGCCGTCGGTGCTCCAGGACCGGGGGCTGGAGGCCGCGCTCTCGTCGCTCGCCGCCCGGGCGCCCGTGCCGGTCACGGTCGACGTCGACCTCCCCGGGCGGCCGCCCGCCAGCGCCGAGACCGGCGCCTACTTCGTCGTCGCGGAGGCCCTCGTCAACGTCGCGCGCCACTCCGGCGCGTCGGCGGCCACGGTCGAGGTCCGCCGCGAGCTCGGGGAGCTCGTGGCCCGGGTCCGCGACGACGGGCGCGGCGGGGCGTCGGCCGTCCCCGGCGGTGGGCTCGCGGGCCTGCGCGACCGCGTCGCCGCGCTGGACGGGATCCTGCGCGTGACCAGTCCCGAGGGCGGACCGACCACGATCGAGGCCCGGATCCCGTGCGCGTCCTGATCGCCGAGGACCACGCGCTGTTGCGGGACGGCCTCACCCGGCTGTTCCGCGACCATGGCCACGAGGTCGTGGCCGCCGTCGACGCCCCCGACGACGTCGTGCGCCGCGGGAAGGCCCTGAAGCCCGACCTGGCGCTGCTCGACGTGCGCCTCCCACCCACGTTCACCGACGAGGGGATCCGCGCGGCGCTCGAGCTCCGCGCCGCGATTCCCGGCCAGGCGGTGCTCGTGCTCTCGCAGTACGTCGAGCGCACGTACGCCCGCGAGCTCCTCGCCGACGGGGACGGCGGCGTCGGCTACCTCCTGAAGGACCGCGTCGCGGAGCCCACGGAGTTCGTCCGGGCGTGCGAGCGCGTGGCGGCGGGCGGCACCGCGCTGGACTCCGAGGTCGTCGCCCAGCTCCTCGTCCGCGGCCGGGCCGGGGACGAGCGCCTGGGCCGCCTGAGCCCCCGCGAGCACGACACCCTGGCGCTGATGGCCGAGGGCCGCTCGAACCGCGGGATCGCGGCCGAGCTGACCGTCACCGAGGGCGCGGTCGAGAAACACGTCACGAGCATCCTCCAGAAGCTCGACCTGCCGTCGGCCCCGCAGCACCACCGCCGGGTCCTGGCGGTCCTCGCCCTGCTGCGCGCCGCCGAGCAGGACTGACGCGCCACCGCCGCCCCCGGGCCGGCCGTCTTCCGGCATCCTCCTGACCAGTGCCTGCCCTCGGATCCCGCCCCGCCCGCCGCTCCGTCGCGCTCGTCGCGGCGCTCCTGCTGCTGGCCGCCGTCGCCGTCCTCCTCGCACGTCCCGGGGGCGGCAGCGCCGCGACCACCGACGCGGCCAAGGACACCGAGCGCTTCGCCGACGACAGCTGCGCGAAGGTCGCCGTCCGCTTCGGCGTCGTCCTCCCCGCAGACGACGAGGCCGGCCGGGCGGCCGCCGACCGGCTGACGGCGGACCTCGCCGAGGGCCTCGGCTGCCGTGCGATCGCCGTCCCCTACGCCACGCAGGCGCGCCTGGTGACCGCGCTGGCGACCCACGACGTCGACGTCGCCGAGCTGGACCCGGCGGCGATGGTCGTCGCGGATCGGATCGCCGGCGCCGTCCCGGCCGGCGCCTACGCGATCAACGCGGACACGCCCGCCCGCACGGCGCCGACCGAGCTGTGGGTCCGGAAGAACTCGCGGATCCGCACCCTCGCCGACCTGAAGGACCGCGCCGTCGCGTTCGGCCCGCGCACGACGGCCGGGGGCGACATCGGCCCGCGCGCCGCGCTGCTGGCCGCCGGCGTCCGCCGCGGCGCCCCCGGCGACCGCCTGGCGAGCTGGACCGACAGCGACGCCGCGGCGCTGCGCTCGCTCGGCGACCTCACGGTCGACGCGGCCGTCACCCGCCACGCGCCGTCGACGTCGGAGACCCGCGACTACCGCCGGATCTGGACGACCACCGGCTCCCTCGCCGACGTCCTCGCGCTCCGGCCGGGCCTCCCGCGCACCGTCCGCCGGCTGATCCAGGTCGCCGTCCGCGGTCTGCCCGGCGCCGCGCTGGCCCCGCTCGCCGGCCGCCAGGGCATCACCGACCCGGCCCCCCTGACGGCCGTCCCGCTCGACCTCTACGCGCCGGTCGCGGCCCGCCTCGACGAGCTCGTCGCCGCAGGCCTCCGCCCCTGATCCGGAACGACGAAGGGCCGGCGAGATCGCCGGCCCTCCGTCGTTCCCGGCGCCCGGGGGCGCGTGCCTCAGGCGGCGGCGGGGAGCGCGCCGACCACCGAGGTCGACCAGTCGATGACCGCCGTCGGCTTGACGACGTGCCGACCGAGGCCGAGCGACTTCGGGTCCATGCCGAGCGCCAGGCCGACCATCTGCGGGAGGTGCAGGACCGGCATCTGGAGGTCGCGGCCGACGGTCTTGCTGACCCGCGGCTGCTGCATGTCCAGGTTCAGGTGGCACAGCGGGCACGGGGTGACCAGGCAGTCGGCCTGGGCGTCCTTCGCGTCGCCGAGGTGCCGGCCGGCCTGCTTGAACGACGTCTCCGCGTTCATCAGCGCGACGGGGAAGCCGCAGCACTTCTGCGAGCCCGCGTAGTCGACGACGGTGCCGCCGAGCGCCTCGATGACCTTCTCGAGGTACGTGTCGCGCGGGTTCTGGTCGTCGATCCCGATGCGGTCGGTCGGACGCACGATGTAGCAGCCGTAGAACGGGCCGACCCGGAGGTCGGTCAGCGGCCGCTTCACGAGCTTCGTCAGCTCATCCAGCCCGAGCTCCTCGACGAGGACCCACAGGAAGTTCTTGTTGACGATCCCCGCGGCGTACTCCAGGCCCTCCGGGGTGAGGTGCTTGTTGACCTCGTCCCGGTACTCGGCGCTGGCGTCCAGCCGCTGCTGGCACTCGCTCTGCGCGCCCTGGCAGGTCGAGCAGATGTTCATCATGAGGTCCGCGCCCTGCGAGATCTCCTTCTGCGCGAGCGCGAAGGTGCGGGCGTTCAGGGTGTCGGCGAGCTCCTGGCTGTGCTCGGCGATGACGCCGGCGCCGCAGCAGTTCGCGCGGTTGAGCTCGACGAGCTCGATGCCGAGCTTCGGGGCCACCTGCGCCATGGCGCCGTGGAGCTCGGGGGTGAAGCCGCGGCTGACGCAGCCGGGCCAGTAGGCGACCTTCATGGCTACGCCTCCCTGTTCGTGACGGGCTTGTTCACGGCGGACTGGTCGCCCGTCGTCTTGACCTGGGCCTCGTGCGACGCGTCCTGGTCGTCCGGGGCCTCCGGCTCGTCGGGCTGCGTGATGTACAGGTTCAGCTCGAGCCGCTCCTCGCGGGCGCCGATCTCCTGGTAGATCCGCTTGATCTCCGACTGGTTCGGGTTCTTGTGGTGGATCAGCGCCGACTTCGGCGTGACCTTCCGGCGCAGCAGGGCGGTCGCGATGACCGACAGCGAGGCGACCATCTCCTTCGCGGTCCGCGGGTGGAACTTGCCGCCCTTGGAGTCCGGGACGAGCTGGGCCTCGTTCAGCGTGCCCCACTTCTTGACGTGGTTGACCAGCGCGTGCTCGTGGCGCGAGCCGTCGTTGACGTCCTCGATCGAGTGGTCCGCGGACGCGATGCGCCGCAGCCGCATGATCTGGTTCATCGGCGCCACGCCCTTCGGGCAGGCCTCGATGCACTTGAAGCAGTGGGTGCAGTCGTAGATGCCGTGCGGGTCGTTCGCCAGGTCGTCGAGGCGCTGCGCGTGCTTGTCGTCGCGCGGGTCGCCGACGAAGCGGTAGGCCTTCGCGAGGGCGGCCGGACCGATGAAGAGCGGGTCGACCTCCATCGAGAGGCAGTCCGACACGCAGGCGCCGCACTGGATGCACGCCATCGACTGCGTGACGTCGACCATCGCCTCGCGGGGGACGATGTGCTCCTTCTCGGGGAGCGGCTCGGCCGGCAGCAGCCACGGGGTGACCCGCTGCTGCTTCTTCCAGTGGACCGCGTCCATGTCGACGATCAGGTCCTTGATGACGGGCATGTTGCCCATCGGCTCGACCGTGATCTTGCCGTCCTTGGACCGGGCGAGCGCGTCGCTGAGGTGCGTGTGGCACGCCAGGCCGGGCTTGTCGTTGATCCGCGTGCCGCAGGAGCCGCAGATCGCCGCGCGGCACGAGCAGCGGATGCCGATCGAGCCGTCCTCGTCGTTCTTCGCGGTCAGGATCGCGTCGAGGACGGAGCGGTGGGGCTCCATCTCGACGACGAACTCCTCGAAGTACGGCGCCTTGCCGGACTCCGGGTCGTAGCGCCGCAGACGCAGCGTGAAGGACTCGAGGCCCTCGGCACCGCCGTGCCAGGGCTCCTCGGTCGTGTTCGGCGTGCTCTCGGTGGTCGACATCAGTACGTGCGCTCCATCGGCTCCCACTGGGTGAACGTGATCGGCGCCTTGTCCAGCTTCGCCGGGGCGTCTGCTCCTTCACCGTCCTGGGAGACGGTCAGGTGGAAGAGCCAGTCCTCGTCGTTGCGCTCGGTGTAGTCCGTGCGGGAGTGCGCACCGCGCGACTCCTTGCGCTCGAGCGCCGCGGTCACGATGGCCTCGGAGCAGTCGAGCATGAAGCCGAGCTCCAGGGCCCCGAGGACGTCCTGGTTGAAGACCGTCCCGGCGTCGTCGATGTACGCCGTCTTGGCCTCCTCCTGCAGGCGGGTGACGATCTCCTTGCCCTTCGTCATCCCCTCCTCGTCGCGGAAGACGGCGCAGTACTGGTTCATCGAGACGCCGAGCTCCTCCTTGATCTCGGAGATGCGGCGACCGGTCTTCGGGCGGTTGATGATGTCCTGGATGTGGCGCGTGTCGTCGCGGAGCTGCGCGTCGGACACCTTCGGCATCTGCATCTCGCCGGCGACCGCGGCGGCGTGCTGGCCGGAGCGCTTGCCGAAGATCAGCGTGTCCAGCAGCGAGTTGGCGCCGAGGCGGTTGCCGCCGTGGACCGACACGCAGGCGACCTCGCCCGCGGCGTAGAGGCCCGGGACGTCGGTCTCGCCGTTGACGTCGGTCTTGACGCCGCCCATCGTGTAGTGCTGCCCCGGGCGGACCGGGATCGGCTCCTTCGTGATGTCGATCCCGGCGAAGTCGCGGCCGAGGTTGACGATCTCGCGGAGCGCCTCGAGCACGCGGTTCTTCGGGACGACCGTGACGTCCAGGAGGACCGAGTCCTTCAGGGGGCCGGTGCCCCGGCCCTCGTTGATCTCGCGCTGCTCGGCGCGGGAGACGACGTCGCGGGAGGCGAGCTCCATCTTGTTCGGCGCGTCCTTCTCCATGAAGCGCTCGCCCGCGGCGTTCAGGAGGTGCGCGCCCTCACCGCGGGCACCCTCGGTGATGAGGAAGCCGTTGGCCGTCATCGTCGTCGGGTGGTACTGGATCATCTCCATGTCCATGAGCCGCGCGCCGGCGCGGTAGGCCAGGGACATGCCGTCGCCCGTACAGATCAGGCCGTTGGTCGTCGGCTTGAACGCCTGACCCACGCCGCCCGTGGCGAGGATCGTGGACTTCGCGTTGAAGGTCCGCATCTCGCCCGTGCGGATGTTCCGGGCGACGCAGCCGACGCAGCGGCCGGAGTCGTCCTTCAGGAGCGAGGTGTTGAACCACTCCTCGTACCGGTCGACCCGGTCCGAGTACTTCATGAGCTGCTCGTACAGCACGTGCAGGATCGCCTGGCCCGTGATGTCGGCGACGTAGGCCGTGCGCTTCATCGATGCGCCGCCGAAGGCACGCAGGTCGAGGTGGCCGGTGTCGTTGCGATGGAACGTGACCCCGATGTGCTCGAGGTGCATGATCTCCCCGGGCGCCTCCGAGCACATGATCTCGATCGCGTCCTGGTCGCCCAGGTAGTCGGACCCCTTGACGGTGTCGAACGCGTGGGAGCGCCAGTCGTCGTCGGGGTTGATCGCCGCGTTGATCCCGCCGGCGGCCGCGACCGAGTGCGAACGGACCGGGTGGACCTTGCTGAGGATCGCGACTGAGGCGCCGGCGTCGGCAGCGGCGAGCGCCGCGCGCTGACCGGCCAATCCGGCCCCGATGATCAGGACGTCGTGTGCAGGCATGGGCCTCCTCGGGCCTACTGGGATACCGGGGTCGGATCCTACACACGGTGCTCGAAATCCGGGTGCTGGTATACCGCCCCGAAACGGTCGGACTTCCGAAATTTCGGGTGCCCTACCGACTGCGGTCTGGATGGGGTGGTGCGGGGCGTTCGGGCGTCGTCCGACGGCCGTCGCGGCGACCCGTCGGCGAGGGCCGAGGACCCGCTCCGGACGGCGGTACGCGCGAAAGACGGCTCCCGGATGCCGCCGTGCGGTCGGTCGTCGTGCCTCCCGCCCGGTGGTGCGTGGTGTGGGTGGGTTTCAGCGGTCGGCGGCCGCGGTGGTTCATGTGTGGTCCAGCGCATCATGCGTACTGGTGAACGGCGGTGGTCTGAGAGGAGACCCAAAGGTGATCGTCGAAGGGTCTTCCGTATTAGTGTTTGTCGTAAGCCGTCGTCCGCGATGCTCGTTCCCGGAGTCCGCCTGCGGGGCCGGCATGCACGGCGCGTCCCGGAACGCCGTGATCGCCCGCACAGAAGCCGATCGCGTCCTCGTCTGCGTTCATCGCGTGCGGCCGTCGTCCCCGTACGCGGATGCGTCACGACGAAATGGCGGAACACCTAATTGCGGAGGCCCGGGAGTCGGCGGCTCGCGGTTGAGCCCGCCCTTATGTGACTGCAGGCACGGATTGTGGGCAGGGGGACCACCCATAACCAGGGACGGGCGTAACATCGCCATGAACGTGGCGACCCAAGAGCTGAGACGACGGAGAAGGACCTGGATCGGGGAGACCTGGGACAGCAACGTCGGCAAGAAGTCGATCGTCGCCGTGACGGGACTCGTGCTCGTCGGCTACGTGGTCCTCCACATGATCGGCAACCTCACCGCGATGCTCGGGGCGAGCGGCGACGAGGGGCACGCCCAGATCGACTCCTACGGCCACTGGCTGCGGGAGTTCGGCACGCCGCTGCTGCCCTACGAGTTCTTCCTCTGGGTGATCCGGGTCTTCCTGCTCGGATCGCTGGTGGTGCACGTCGTCGGCGTCTACCAGCTGACGATGCGCGCCCGCGCGGCCCGGCCGGCCGGGTTCCCCGCCAAGCGCATCGGGCGCTCCTGGGCGGCGCGGACGATGCGCCTCTCCGGGCCGCTGCTCCTGGCGTTCATCGTCTTCCACATCCTCCACTTCACGATCCTGGCCGTCGACGTGACGCCGCTGGCGGAGGGCGAGATCTACTCGAACGTCTACGGGGCGTTCCAGAAGTGGTACTTCGTCGTGCTGTACCTCGCCGCGATCGCGTCGCTCGGGTACCACCTGCGCCACGGCGTGTGGAGCCTCTTCCAGACGCTCGGGATCGACACGCCGGCGCGCAACGCGTCCCTGCGCCACGGCGCGACCGCGCTCACGGTCGTCGTCGTCGTCGGGTTCGCGATGGTGCCGATCAGCTTCGCCACCGGCGCGCTGCCCGAGCCCGTCACCGGACCCAACGCCGCGACGGCGGCCCACACCCCGACGGAGGTCGCGAAGTGACGCTCGACGCCCGGATCCCCGACGGCCCGATCGAGGGCAAGTGGCGACGCTGGCTCGACGACCACAAGCTCGTCGGCCCCCGCAACCGCCCGGCCCACCGCATCATCGTCGTCGGCACCGGTCTCGCCGGCGCCAGCGCCGCGGCCAGCCTGGGGGCCCAGGGCTTCAAGGTCGACAGCTTCTGCTTCCAGGACACGCCGCGCCGCGCGCACTCGATCGCCGCGCAGGGCGGCATCAACGCGGCCAAGGACTTCGCCAACGAGGGCGACGCCGTCCAGCGCCTCTTCTACGACACGATCAAGGGCGGCGACTTCCGCTCGCGCGAGGCCAACGTCTGGCGCCTCGCGCAGGTGTCGACGAACATCATCGACCAGGCCACGGCGCAGGGCGTGCCGTTCAACCGCGAGTACGGCGGCCAGCTCGCCACCCGCTCGTTCGGCGGCGTGCTCGTCAAGCGCACGTTCTACACGCGCGGCCAGACCGGCCAGCAGCTGCTGCTCGGCGCCTATCAGGCGCTCCAGCACCAGGTCGCCGAGGGCAACGTCACGGTCCACAGCCGACACGAGATGCTCGACGTCGTCCTCGTCGACGGCGAGGCCCGCGGCATCATCGCCCGCAACCTCATCACCGGCGAGATCGAGCGCCACGCCGCCGACTGCGTCGTCCTCGCGTCGGGCGGCTACTCCAACGCGTTCTACCTGTCGACCAACGCGATGGGCTCGAACGTCACGGCCGCCTGGAAGGCGTCCAAACGCGGGGCCTTCTTCGCGAACCCCTGTTACACGCAGATCCACCCGACCTGCATCCCGCAGTCCGGCGAGTACCAGTCGAAGCTGACGCTGATGTCGGAGTCGCTGCGCAACGACGGCCGCATCTGGGTCCCCCGCGACCCGGACGAGCAGCGCGAGCCGCAGGACATCCCCGAGGAGGAGCGCTACTACTTCCTCGAGGAGCGCTACCCGGCGTTCGGCAACCTCGCCCCGCGCGACATCGCCTCCCGCGCCGCCAAGGTCGCGTGCGACCAGGGCCTCGGCGTCGGCGGCACGAAGCGCGGCGTCTACCTCGACTTCCGCGACGAGATCGAGCGCCAGGGCCGGGACGCCATCGAGGGCAAGTACCTGAACCTCTTCCAGATGTACGAGCGGATCACGGGCGACGACCCGTTCGAGAAGCCGATGATGATCTACCCGGCCCCGCACTACACGATGGGCGGGCTCTGGGTCGACTACGAGCTGCAGACGACGGTCCGCGGCCTGTTCGCGATCGGCGAGGCGAACTTCTCCGACCACGGCGCCAACCGCCTCGGCGCCTCCGCGCTGATGCAGGCGCTGGCGGACGGGTACTTCATCGCCCCGCACACGGTCATGCACTACCTGGCGACGCAGCGCAAGCGGGCGGTCGACGCGACGCACGAGGCGTTCGACGAGGCCGAGGCGAACGTCCGCGGCCAGATCGAGCGGCTGCTCGCTGCGCAGGGCACGAAGGCGCCGCAGGCGATCCACCGCGAGCTCGGCGAGATCATGCTCGACAAGTGCGGCATGCTCCGCACCCGCGAGAGCCTGACGACCGCGATCGAGCAGATCCGCGACATCCGCGCCCGGTTCTGGGACGAAGTTCGGGTCGACGGCACCGCCGACGAGTTCAACCCGACGCTCGAGTACGCCGGCCGCCTGGCCGACTTCATCGAGCTGGCCGAACTCATGTGTGAGGACGCGCTGCGGCGCGAGGAGTCGTGCGGCGGCCACTTCCGCGGCGAGCACGAGACCGAGGACGGCGAGGCCCTGCGCCACGACGACGAGTTCGCCGTCGTGACCGCGTGGGAGTACCCGGAGGAGGGGCTGGACGCCGCGCGTTTCGAACCGCACGACGAGCCGCTCGTGTTCAACGAGGTCAAGCTCGCGACGAGGAGCTACAAGTGAACTTCCAGCTCGAGATCTGGCGGCAGGACTCCCGGGACCAGCCGGGGCGCTTCGAGACGAAGCACGTGCAGGACGTCGACGGCGAGGCCTCGTTCCTCGAGATGCTCGACACCCTGAACGAGGACCTCGTCGGGAAGGGCAGCCGCTCGGTCGCGTTCGACAGCGACTGTCGCGAGGGCATCTGCGGGATGTGCTCGCTCGTCATCAACGGGATGCCGCACGGCCCCAACCAGGTGACGACCTGCCAGACGTACATGCGCGACTTCGAGGACGGCTCGACGATCTACGTCGAGCCGTTCCGCAACAACGCGTTCCCGGTCGTCCGCGACCTCGCCGTCGACCGCTCCGCGTTCGACCGCATCATCGAGTCCGGCGGCTACGTCTCCGTCACGACCGGGCCGCAGCCGGACCCCAACAGCCAGCCGGTGACCCCCGAGGTCCACCAGACGGTCATGGACGCCGCGATCTGCATCGGCTGCGGCGCCTGCGTGGCGGCCTGCCCGAACGGCGCGGCGATGCTCTTCACCGGGGCGAAGATCACGCACCTGAACAACCTCCCGCAGGGCCAGCCGGAGCGCGACGAGCGCGCCCGCAACATGGTCCACCAGATGGACGAGGAGGGCTTCGGCGGCTGCACGAACTTCGGCGAGTGCTCGCGCGTCTGCCCGCAGGAGATCGGCATCGACGTCATCGGGATGCTGAACCGCGAGTACCGCCGGGCCTCCCGCACGAAGAAGCCGTCGCACCCGAAGAAGATGGTCGCCCAGTAGGGAGCGACCCCGCGGGACCGCCCCCGGTCAGGGGCGGCCAGTGGGCTCCGGGTGGACCTCGGCGCCCGGCAGGGCCTTCGCCAGGGCCTCGCGCACCTGCGCGAACGTCACCTGGCCGAGCATCACCCGCTGCTCGTCGATCACCGGCAGCGCGCCGAGCCGACGCAGCTGCTCGCTCTGGAGCAGGTCCTCGAGCGCGGCGTCCGGCGGCACGCGCGGGGGGTCGCCGGACTCGATCAGGTCGGAGACCAGGACGCCCGGGCGTCCGGCCCCGAGCTCCTCGCGGACGCGCTGCGCGGTCACGATCCCCCGGTAGTACCCGTCGCCGTCGAGGACGGCGGCCCACGGCGCGTCGAACGGTCGGAGCGTCTCGTGCTCGGCGTCGAGGACGGTGACGTCCTCCGGCAGCCACGGCGGCTGGGGGTCCATGATGTCGGTCGCCCGGACCTCGTGGAGCTGCTCGCTGATCGCGCTCGTCATCACGGCGGCCTTCGCGGCGCTCGCGATGAACCAGGCCAGCAGCAGGTACCAGAGGCCGCCGATCGAGTCGCCCTGGAAGAGCTCGTAGAAGCCGAAGGCGGCGAGCAGCAGCGCGAAGCCCCGGCCCAGGACGCCCGCGGCGACGGTCGCCCTCTGGCGGTCGCCCGTGATCTTCCACGCGACGGCGCGCGCCAGGCGGCCGCCGTCCAGCGGGAACGCCGGGATGATGTTGAAGACGAACAGGGCGCCGTTGATGAAGGTGAACCAGCCGACGATCGCCATGCCCTCGGAGATCCGGACGTCGCTGTCGGGGACCCAGACCGCGTCCCACAGCTCGCCGGACGATCCGATCAGGAGCCCGACGCCGGCACCGAGGGCGAAGAGGAGGAGCGTGACGAGCGGTCCGGCACCGGCGACGACGAACTCCTCCCGCGGCCGGCGCGAGTCGCGGCTGAGGCGTGCGACGCCACCGAGCAGCCACAGCTCGATGCCCTCGGTCTGGATGCCGAAGCGGCGCGCGGCCAGGGCGTGCCCGAGCTCGTGGGCGATCAGCGCGACGAAGAACAGGAGCGCCGCCGCGACCGCCAGCCCGTACGCCACGGAGGGCGAGCTGTCGGGGAGGACCACGTCGAAGCGCCCGCCGATCAGGACGATCATCAGGAGCAGGGCGAAGAACCAGCTCGGGTTCACACCGATGCGGATGCCGAAGATCGTCGCGAGCGGCACGGTGCGCGTGGTGGGCATGCACCTCCATCGTCGCAGGTCCGGGAGCGTCGTCCCGCCGTTGCGCGCGGCGGGACGGGCGCGGGGCGGTCAGCCGGCGATCGCGACCGCGAGGCCGCGGAGCGCGGCGCTCCGGCCCGGCGGCAGGTCGAGCACGAACGCCATGTCGTCGACGGTGGAGAACAGCCCGACCGATTCGCGGGTCGCGACGATCCTCCGGGCGACCTCCGCGTCGATGCCGGGGAGCGTCGCGAGCACCGCGGGCGGCGCGTGGTTGACGTCGACGACCCACCCGTGGTCGGCGCCCGGGACGTCGGGCCGTCCGACCCCGCGACGGAGTGCGGCGGCCGGGTCGTCGGCGGCGAGGCGCAGGGCCCGGCGCCGCTCGTCCTCCCGGAGGTCGATCGCGAGATCGCGCTCGGCCGCCCCCAGGGCGGCGCCGGCACGCAGGGCGTACGCGTTCCGGCACGTCGCCGTCCAGCCGATCGCCGCGAACCAGCTGCCGAACATGAGCACGCCCGCGACGTCCGTGAGCTTGTCGTCGTCCGTCCGGGGCAGCACGAGCGCCACGACCAGGGCGGCGACGGCGACTATGCCGTAGACGATCCACCGCGGGCGCCGTGCCCGGGCGCCCGCAGCGATCGGGACCCACGCGCCGAACCCGATCGGCAGCAGCGTCAGCCAGAGCCAGAGCGTCGAGGCCCGCGGAGCCGCGGGGGAGGGGGCGTCGGTGGACACGTCGCCATCGTAGGAGGTGGCGCGTCGGCACGCGGTCGGTTTCCGCCGTTCCGCCGAGGACGCGTGCGCCGACGCTCCCGGGATAGCATCGGCCGCGCACCAGGCGCCGCGACCGGGAACCCCGGACGGTGCCGTTCCGTCACTCGTCCTGCCACAGGAGAGAACATGACCCAGTCGCCCGTCAACGTCACCGTCACCGGGGCCGCCGGCCAGATCGGCTACGCGCTGCTCTTCCGGATCGCCAGCGGTCACCTGCTCGGTCCCGACACCCCCGTGAACCTCCGCCTGCTGGAGATCACGCCCGCGGTCAAGGCCGCGGAGGGCACGGCGATGGAGCTCGACGACTGCGCGTTCCCGCTCCTGAACTCGATCGAGGTCACCGACGACGCCAACAAGGCGTTCGACGGCGCGAACGTGGCGCTGCTCGTGGGCGCCCGCCCGCGCGGCCCCGGCATGGAGCGCGGCGACCTCCTCGAGGCCAACGGCGGCATCTTCAAGCCCCAGGGCGAGGCCATCAACAAGGGTGCCGCGGACGACATCCGCGTCCTCGTCGTCGGCAACCCCGCGAACACCAACGCGCTGATCGCCCAGGCCCACGCGCCGGACGTCCCGGCCGAGCGGTTCACCGCGATGACGCGCCTGGACCACAACCGCGCGATCTCGCAGCTCGCCCAGAAGCTCTCCGTGTCGGTCACCGACATCAAGAAGCTGACGATCTGGGGCAACCACTCCGCGACGCAGTACCCGGACCTCTTCCACGCCGAGGTGAACGGCAAGAACGCCGCCGAGGCCGTGGGCGACCAGGACTGGCTCGAGAACACGTTCATCCCGACGGTCGCCAAGCGCGGCGCGGCGATCATCGACGCGCGTGGCGCGTCGTCGGCCGCGTCGGCCGCCAACGCGGCGCTCGACCACATCCACACGTGGGTGAACGGCACGCCCGAGGGCGACTGGACGTCGATGGCGATCCCGTCGGACGGCTCCTACGGCGTCCCCGAGGGCCTGATCTCCTCCTTCCCCGTCACCTGCAAGGACGGGAAGTACGAGATCGTCCAGGGCCTCGAGATCGACGCGTTCTCGCAGTCGAAGATCGACGCGACGGTCGCGGAGCTCTCCGAGGAGCGCGACACGGTGAAGAAGCTCGGCCTGATCTAGGCGGGCGGCACCGGGAACGACGAAGGGCCGGCGAGATCGCCGGCCCTTCGTCGTTCAGAGATCGAATCCCGATGCCCGCGGGTGCGCTGAGGTGGTCGTAGGCCTCGCAGGTCGGTGCGCGGAAAGCGAGAGCTGTGCACCGCACTGCCGAGCGCCCGCGTGCCGAGATGCGTCGGCATACGGCCGCCTCAGCGTGACCGCTAGGCGGCGTCCTTCGGGTACCAGAGGCGCTCCTTCTTCTCGACGAGCCCCTGCTCCTCGAGGCCCGGGAGGATCCGGTACGCGTAGTTGGGGTGCACGCCGATGCGGCGGGCGACCTCGGCGGCGCCGAGGCCGGGCTCCTGGCGCAGGAGCGCCAGCGCCTGCCGTGAACGCTCGCCGCTGCCGCGCGGGCGCCCGGCGCCACGGGAGCCGGACTTCTCGGACGACCGGTTGGACGTGCCGGAGCTGTCGACGCCGTCGAGGGCGTCGAGCGCGCGCTGCAGGCGGTCGTGCTCGGCGATCAGCGGCGCGAGCTCGTCCAGACGCGCCTGGATCTCGTCGCGCTTCTCGGTGAGGAAGTCGGACATGTCGGGGACCTCTTCGGGTGGTGTGTGGAGTGTCGTGGCCGCACGGTCGGCGACCAGCACCACGGCGCGAGCAGCCTACCCGACCCGTCGGATGACGCGTCGTTGGGGTGGGGACGGTCGACCGGGTGTGGTGACTGGGGGCATCTGTGTGGGGCCCGTGGGGCCTCGCGGTGGACCGTCGCGGGCACCGTTGTATCGCGGGGCCACCGACCCGCGGCCCTCGAGGTCCGTGGTCGTGTGGCGCGCGGTCGCGTGACCGTCCCACCCGACGTGGTGTGGTCCGTGCGGCCCGCCGGACCTGCGGCGTGCGTGGTGCTCAGTCCCCGGCCAGGAGCGCACGCAGGCGCTCGAGCGACGCGCCCGCCTCGCGATCCGGCACGCCACCCATCAGGGCCCGCGACGCCACACGCCCCAGCAGTCCCATGGGCGGGGTGAAGGAGTTGGTGTAGTGGAACCGGGTGCCTTTCGGGATCTCCTCGAGCACGTACTCGATGAAGGCGGACGCGCGGGCGGGTCCCCTGCCCTGCCAGGTGGCCCGGTGCGGTGGGGAGAACTCGTCGAGCTCCCAGGTGACGGTGACCGGTGCCCCACGGATGGACATCTTCTGTTCCATGTGGAACCCCGGACGGGGTGCACCGTCGTCCGCGGCGAGGAGGTCGCGGTGGATCGTCACCCACCGCTCCAGCTGGTGGGGATCCATGATCAGGTCCCACACCCGCTGTGGGGGCGCGGGGAGATCGATCTGTGCCTCGACGGCGCTCATGGGTCCACCCTAGTGCCCGGCCCCCGATCGCCCGGGTGCCGGTCCGCCGCCGCCCGCGGGGTCGCGCCCGGCCGCGTCCCCGCGCAGGTGCCCGTGGCTCAGCGGGCGCGGAGCGGTTCCTCGCGCTCCCATTGCAGGAGCGCGTGGTTGACCGCCCGGTCGAACCCGTGCGGCCGGACGCCGAGGGTCCGCGCCCACGAGTCGTCGCGGACGAGGAGGTCGCCGGAGAGCCCGCCCATCAGCGGCAGGATCAGCTCGGGGGACTCCCCGGCGAGCACCGACGCGACGCGACCGAAGATCGGCGTGGAGCTGAACGGGATCCCGATGCTCGGGCGGCGCAGCATCATCAGGTCACGGATCCGCTCGAGGATCTCGCCGTAGCTGAGGACGTCCGGTCCGGCGATGTCCAGGGACAGGCGCGCCCCGTCGGCGGCATCCGTGGTCGCGGCCGAGACCAGGGCGGCGGTGACGTCCCGCTCGTCGATCGGTTGCGTCCGGTGGGTCCGCCAAGGCGGCAGCGGGAGCACCGGCACCCGCTCGACGAGCCGGACGAGGAAGCGGAACGAGCGGGACCCCGGCCCGATCGCGATCGACGCCCGCAGGGCGACGGCCTCCGGGGTCGCGGCGACGACCGACCGCTCCACCGCGAGCCGGCTGCGGAGGTGCGACGAGAGCGGCCGGGTCTCGTCGACCATCACGCCGAGATAGACCGTCCGCCGGACGTCGGCCGCCCGCGCGGCCTCCGCGAAGTGCTCCGCGGAGCGCCGCTCGCGCTCCTCGAACGGCAGGCCGTCGGTGGACGCCTCCATCGAGTGGACGAGGTAGTAGGCCACGTCGACGCCGTCGAGCGCCGCATCCAGGCCCTCCCCGGTCAGGACGTCCCCACGGAAGGCGGGGACGTCGTGCGCGACCCGGGAGGGGTCGCGGGCGAACGCGCGCACGTCGTGGCCGGCGGCGACCAGTGGGGGGACGAGCGCCGACCCCGCGAACCCGGTGGCGCCGGTGACGAGGGTGCGCATCACGGCCCATCATGGCGGACCGGTCCCGGTGGGGCGGCCCACCGGCGCCGGACCCGATCCGCCGGGCGGACCGCGCAGCACGACGCGGGGTCCGCGTCAACCGGGACGGACGGACGTTCGTGCGCGACCGGGGCCGACCCTGCACGTTCGCCGCCCCCCGTGCCGGTCCTGCAACGGGCTGTGAACGAAAAGTGACCAACTAGCGGGAACAAGGGTCGCGCTGGGGTGGCGGGTGTGGTTCTATGGCCCTCGTGCCGCAGGACGCGTGTCCTGCAGCACGGAGCAGTACCCACCTCGGCGTCCGTCGAAACCGCGATGCGGTTCGGCAACGCCTCATGCACCCCGACGTCCGGACCCGCAAGGGGACCGTGCGCGGCCCTGCCCGTACCCGACCCAGCACTCGGACCCATTACGTGACCCCTCGTCCAGACGCCCGCACCCGCTCGCGCAGCACCGCCGCAGCCCCCAGCTGCGACGACTGCTTCTTCCGTCGCCACATGCTGTGCGCGCTGGATCGCTCCGAGCCGTGTGCGACGTACCGTCCGGACCGGGACCAGGGGCTGCACCCGCCGCGGCAGATGACGTTCGCGTTCCGTCCCGAGCGCATCACGGGAACGCCCTTCGCGTTCCCGACGGCCGCCGAGCAGGCGCGCCGGTACGCCGCCTGACCCCGCTCGTCGGGCCGCCCCGCGCGGCCTCGCGTGTGTGAAAGCCTGGGCTCGCCGTCCGACCCGGACGGCGAACCTGATGTCCCGATCGAGGGGGAGGCCGGCCGACGCCGCCGTGCCCCGGATGGGCGTACGCGCACCGGCCAGCATGGGCGTCCCGGGTACCGCCGTGGTCGGGCTCGCCCGCCCGGTCCGTGGGTTGGCCAGCCAGCCAGGTAGTATCCGGTCCGCCACCGCCGGGACGCCCGGTGGCCGCATCGCGGACGACGGGGACCCGTACGGGGCCCGGGTGGCAGTCGAGCACAGGCGAGCACAGGAGTTCCACATGGGCAGCACCGAGGCGCTGGTCTTCGAGGCCATTCGCACCCCCCGCGGCAAGGGCAAGAGCAACGGGTCCCTGCACGGGACCAAGCCGGTCGACCTCGTCGTCGGGCTGATCCACGAGACGCTGGGCCGCAACGCGCAGCTCGACCCGACGCAGATCGACGACGTCGTCCTCGGCGTCGTCTCCCCGGTCGGCGACCAGGGCGCGGACATCGCCAAGACGGCGGCGCTGAAGGCCGGCCTGCCGAACACGGTCGCGGGCGTCCAGCTCAACCGCTTCTGCGCGTCCGGCCTCGAGGCCGTGAACACCGCGGCGCAGAAGGTCGCGTCCGGCATCGGCGACGATCTGATCCTGGCCGGCGGCGTCGAGTCGATGTCGCGCGTCCCGATGGGCTCCGACGGCGGCGCCTGGGCGATGGACCCGGAGACGAACTACGACACCCAGTTCGTCCCGCAGGGCATCGGCGCCGACCTCATCGCGACCGTCGAGGGCTGGACCCGCGAGGACGTCGACGCGTTCGCCGCCCGCTCGCAGGAGCGCGCCGCCGCGGCCGAGGACGCCGGGTACTTCAAGGACTCCGTCGTCGCGGTCAAGGACCTCAACGATCAGGTCGTGCTCGACCACGACGAGTTCATCCGTCGTGGCACCACCGTCGACAGCCTGGGCAAGCTCAAGCCGTCGTTCCAGATGATGGGCGAGATGGGCGGCTTCGACGCCGTCGCGCTGCAGAAGTACCACTGGATCGAGGAGATCGACCACGTCCACCACGCCGGCAACAGCTCCGGCATCGTCGACGGCGCCTCGCTGCTGGCGATCGGCAACGCCGAGGTCGGCGAGCGCAACGGCCTGAAGCCGAAGGCGCGCATCCTCTCGACCGCCGTCTCCGGTGCGGACCCGACGATCATGCTGACGGCCCCCGGCCCGGCGTCGAAGAAGGCGCTGGCGAAGGCCGGCCTCAAGGCGTCGGACATGGACCTGATCGAGATCAACGAGGCCTTCGCGGCCGTCGCCCTGCGCCTGATCAAGGACCTCGACATCGACCCCGAGATCACGAACGTCAACGGTGGCTCGATCGCCATGGGCCACCCGCTCGGCGCGACCGGCGGCATGATCCTCGGCACCCTGATCGACGAGCTGCACCGCCGCGGCAAGCGCTACGGCCTGGCGACGCTCTGCGTCGGCGGCGGCATGGGCATCGCGACCGTGATCGAGGCGATCTGAGTCCCGGCTCGGATCCGACGAACCCCGTAGCGAGGAACACCGCATGAGCTTCACGAACACGATCCGCTGGGAGGACGCCGGCGACGGCGTCGTCAACCTCGTCCTCGACGACCCGAACCAGTCCGCGAACACGATGAACGCGGACTACGTCCAGTCGATGATCGCGGCCGTCGACCGTCTCGAGTCCGAGAAGGAGCAGATCAAGGGCGTCGTCATCACGTCCGCGAAGAAGACCTTCTTCGCGGGTGGCGACCTCAACGACCTGCTGAAGGCGACGAAGGCCGACGCCCCCGCGATCGCCCAGAACCTGAAGGACGTCAAGGGCACGCTGCGCCGTCTGGAGCGGCTCGGCCGCCCGGTCGTCGCGGCGATCAACGGCGCCGCCCTCGGCGGCGGCCTCGAGATCGCGCTCGCCACGCATCACCGCGTCGTCGTCGACAGCCCGAAGATCCAGATCGGCCTGCCCGAGGTCTCCCTCGGTCTGCTGCCCGGCGGCGGCGGACTGACCCGCGTGATCCGCATGCTCGGCATCGCCAACGGCCTGATGCAGGTCCTGCTCCAGGGCCAGCGGATGAAGCCGGGCAAGGCGCTCGAGGTCGGCGTGATCTCCGAGCTGGTCGCCACGCCGGACGACCTCCTCCCTGCCGCGAAGAAGTTCATCTCCGAGAACCCCGAGGCCGTGCAGCCGTGGGACGTCAAGGGCTACAAGATCCCGGGCGGCACCCCGAGCAACCCGAAGCTCGCGGCCAACCTCCCGGCGTTCCCCTCGAACCTGCGCAAGCAGCTCAAGGGCGCGAACATGCCGGCGCCGAAGAACATCATGTCGGCGGCCGTCGAGGGCGCCCAGGTCGACTTCGACACCGCCATCGAGATCGAGGGCCGCTACTTCGTGGACCTCGTCACCGGCCAGGTGGCGAAGAACATGATCCAGGCGTTCTTCTTCGACCTCCAGGCCGTGAACGGCTCGCGCGGCCGGGCCAAGGACCGCGAGCACGCCTCCTTCTCCAAGGTCGTCGTCCTCGGCGCGGGCATGATGGGCGCCGGCATCGCGTACCAGTGCGCGAAGTCCGGCATCGAGGTCGTGCTGAAGGACGTCTCGCAGGAGGCCGCGGACCGCGGCAAGGGCTACTCCGAGAAGCTCGTCGCCAAGGGCATCGAGAAGGGCAAGGTCACGCAGGAGAAGGGCGACGCCCTTCTCGGTCGCATCACCGCGACGGACGATCCGGCCAAGGCGCAGGACGCGGACCTCGTCATCGAGGCCGTCTTCGAGGATCCGAAGGTCAAGGCGCAGGTCTTCGCCGAGATCGAGCCGTTCCTGAAGCCCGACGCCCTGTTGGGCTCGAACACGTCGACGCTGCCGATCACGGAGCTCGCCGAGGGCGTGTCCCGCCCGGAGGACTTCGTCGGCGTCCACTTCTTCTCGCCCGTCGACAAGATGCCGCTCGTCGAGCTCATCAAGGGCGAGAAGACGAGCGACGAGACGACGTCGCGTGCGCTGGACCTCGTGAAGCAGATCGGCAAGACGCCGATCGTCGTCAACGACTCGCGCGGCTTCTTCACCTCGCGCGTCATCGGCACCTTCATCAACGAGGGCATCGCGCTGCTCAAGGAGGGCGTGCCCGCCCGCACCATCGAGCAGGCCAGCCTGCAGGCCGGCTACCCGGCCCCGGTGCTCCAGCTGTCGGACGAGCTGAACCTCAATCTGATGGCCAAGATCCGCAAGGCGTCGAAGGAGGCCGCCGGCGACGCCTGGGAGCACCACCCGGCGTTCGACGTGATCGACGACATGATCGCCGCCGAGCGCTCGGGCCGGCTCGCGGGCGCCGGGTTCTACGACTACGAGGACGGCAAGCGCGTCGGTCTCTGGTCGGGCCTGAAGGACAAGTACGGCGCGAAGGACATCGCCGGCGACACGGACCCGGCGACGCTGTCGCTCGTCGACTACGAGGAGCGCATGCTCTTCGCCGAGGCGCTCGAGACCGTCAAGTGCGTGGACGAGGGCGTCCTCGAGACGGTCTCCGACGCCAACATCGGCTCGATCTTCGGCATCGGGTTCCCGGCCTGGACCGGTGGCGTGCTGCAGTACATCAACGGCTACACGCCGGCCGGCGCGAAGGAGGCGACCGGCGTGGCCGGCTTCGTCGCCCGCGCGAACGAGCTCGCCGAGCAGTACGGCGAGCGCTTCACCCCGCCGGCGTCGCTGGTCGCGAAGGCCGAGGCCGGCGAGACGTACTCGGACGAGTCCGTCCTGGCGAAGGCGTAACCCGCTCGGCGCTCGCGCGCCGGCCCGCAGGACCACGACGGCCCGCCTCCCGGCGGGCCGTCGGCGTTCCGGGGCGCTCCCGTTCGACACCGCGTCAACGGTCGTTCCCTGCCGCAACGCCTCGTGAACCGCGGCGTCCCTAGACTGGACAGATCGTGGCGAAGGGTCTCATGTGCGGGTGAGGATTCTCGGGAAGTCGCCCGCGTGGCAGGACGTCGACGGCGCCTGCAGCGGCTACCTCGTCGAGGAGGACGGCTACACGCTGCTGCTCGACTGCGGCAACGGCGTGTTCGGGAAGCTCCGCGCCCACATGGACTACGTCGACCTGGACGCGTGCGTGATCTCGCACTGCCACGCCGACCACACGCTCGACCTCGTCCCGTACAGCTACGCGCTGTCGTTCGCCCCACGCCAGCAGCCCGTCCCGGTGCCCCGTGGCCGGGCACCGACCACCCGGCGCGACCGCAGCTCCACCTCCCGCCCGGGGGCGAGAAGGTCATGCGCACGATCATGACCGCCTGGGGGATGCCGGCGCTCGTCGAGCAGGCCTTCGCGTCCAGCGAGTACGACCCCGAGGGCACGCTGCGGCTCGGGCCGCTGGAGGTCCGCTTCCGTGCGGTGCCGCACTTCGTCCCCGCCTACGCGGTCGAGATCCGCTCGACCGTCACGGGCGGCCGGTTCGTCTTCGGGTCCGACTGCGCGCCGAACGAGGACCTCGTCGAGTTCGCCACCGGTGCCGACCTCTTCTTCGTCGAGGCCACGCTCCCGCGTCCCGAGCGCGCCGGCCCCCGAGGGCATCTGACGGCCGCGGAGGCCGGGGACGCCGCGCGCCGCGCCGGCGTCGCGCACGCCGTGCTGACGCACATCTCCGACGAGGAGGACCCCGTCGTCGCGCTGGAGCGCGCCGTCGAGGCCGCAGGGGACGTCCCGGTCGAGATGGCGGTCCTCGGCGCCACCTACGACCTCTGACGCAGGGGTAGATTCCTCGCATGCGTTCTCGCGAGGGCGACCTGTTCGCCAACTTCGAGCGCGTGCGGCGCGAGATGGACGAGCTCTTCGGGGGCGTGCTCGACCGCGGGCTGCACGGGCGCAGCACCCGCTCGGGCTTCGAGCCGGCCGTCGACGTCTTCATCGAGACCCCCGACGACGGGGACCCACGGGTCGTCGTCCACGCCGAGCTCGCCGGGATCGACCCGGACCGCGTCGCGCTCGAGGTCCGTGGACGCGAGCTCGTCGTCGCGGGCTGCCGGGAGGCGGGGGAGGCCGAGGGCCGCGCCTACCAGCAGGTGGAGATCGGCACCGGCGTGTTCCGCCGGACGGTGGCCCTCGGGGCGGAGGTCCACGCCGACCGCGCCCGCGCCACGTACCGCGACGGCATCCTGCGCGTCGAGCTGCCGCTCCGCGCCGACGACGACGCAGCCACCACCGGGGCCGCGACGGACGACGCCCCGGCACCGCGTGGCGAGGACGACGCGTGATCGAGATCGTCGCCGACCCGACCGCGGCGCAGGAGGTCGTGATCCAGGGTGAGGGCGAGGCCGCCGTCGAGGGGCCGCTGCCCGTCCTGCCGCTCCGCGACGTCGTCGCGGTCCCCGACACGATGCTGCCGCTCGCAGTGGGGCAGGAGCGTTCGGTGAAGCTCGTCGACGACGTGCTCGCCGGCGACCGCCGTCTGGTGCTCGCGACGTCCCGGGACGCGGCCGTCGAGGCTCCGGGCCCGGAGGGCGTCCACGACGTCGGCGTGATCGGGCACATCGTCCGCATGCTCAAGGTCCCCGACGGCACGCTCCGGCTGCTCGTCCAGGGCACCCAGCGGGTCCGCCTGACGCGCTTCACCTCGACCGAGCCCTACCTCGTGGCCGAGGTCGAGGAGCTCCCCGACGTCCTCGGCGACGATCCGACCGCCGAGCCGACCGCCGAGCTGACCGCGCTGATGCGGAGCGTCCAGGAGACGTTCACGAAGATCGTCGAGGCCGTCCCGTACCTGCCGGAGGAGCTCCAGGTCGCGGTCGCGAACATCGACGACCCCGTCGCGCTGAGCCAGCTGATCGCGGGCTCGCTGCGGATCGGCACGGAGGAGAAGCAGGAGCTCCTCGAGCAGGTCGACGTGCAGGCCCGTCTGCGGCGTCTGATGGCGATCCTCGCCCGGGAGCTCGAGGTCATCTCGATCGGCACGGAGATCCAGTCGCAGGTCCAGTCGGAGCTCGACAAGGGCCAGCGCGAGTACGTGCTGCGCCAGCAGCTCAAGGCGATCCGCGAGGAGCTGGGGGAGGACGACCCGCTCGAGGCGGAGCTCGCCGAGCTCCGGGAGCAGCTCGACGCGCTGGACCTGCCGGAGCTCGTGGAGACCCAGGCCGACCGCGAGCTGCACCGCCTGGAGTCGATCCCGCAGGCGTCCGCCGAGCACGGCGTCGTCCGCACGTACCTCGAGTGGATCGTCTCGCTGCCGTGGAACGACCGCACGCGCGACGACCTCGACCTCCACCACGCCCGCGGGATCCTCGACGCCGACCACCACGGCCTCGACGACATCAAGGACCGCATCCTCGAGTTCCTGGCGGTGCGGCAGCTGAAGCCCGACGCCCGTGGCTCGATCCTCTGCCTCGTCGGTCCTCCCGGTGTCGGCAAGACGTCGCTCGGCAAGTCGATCGCCCGGGCGATGGGGCGCAACTTCGAGCGGATCTCCGCCGGCGGCGTGCGCGACGAGGCCGAGATCCGCGGGCACCGCCGCACGTACATCGGTGCGATGCCGGGCACGATCGTCCGCGCGATGCGGGACGCCGGGTCGAACAACCCGCTGCTGATGATCGACGAGATCGACAAGATGGGGTCGATGGGTCCCGGCGGCGCCGGGCCGTCCTCGGCGATGCTCGAGGTGCTCGACCCGGAGCAGAACGACACGTTCCGCGACCACTACCTCGACGTGCCGTTCGACCTCTCGCGGGTCATGTTCGTGACGACCGCCAACACGCTCGACACGATCCCCGGCCCCCTGCTGGACCGCATGGAGGTCATCCGGCTCGCCGGCTACACCGCGCAGGAGAAGCTCGAGATCGCCAAGCGCTACCTCGTGCCCCGGCAGCTGGAGCGCCACGGGCTCCGGCGGTCCTGGCTGACCTTCGGTGAGCCCGCCCTGCGGATGCTGATCGAGGACTACACGCGGGAGTCGGGCGTCCGGAGCCTCGAGCGCGAGATCGGGCGCGTCGTCCGCAAGATCGCGCGGGAGATCGTCGAGTCCGAGCAGGACGACGGCGACGGGACGCCGTCGCGGGCGAAGCGCGTGACCGTCTCGCAGGCCCGGGTCGAGGAGCTCCTCGGGCGCGGGACGTGGGCGAACGCCGACGAGGCCCTGCGCCGGCGCACCCGGCGTGCCGGCGTGGCCACCGGACTGGCGTGGACCCCGGTCGGCGGGGACGTCCTGGTCGTCGAGGCCGCGGCGATGCCGAAGTCCGGCTCGCAGCCGACCCTGACGACGACCGGGCAGCTCGGCGACGTGATGCAGGAGTCCGTGCGCGCCGCGCTCACCTGGGTCCGGGGGAACCTCGCCGTGGTCGCGCCCGACGTGCCGCAGGACTGGTTCTCGCAGCACGACCTCCACGTCCACGTGCCGGCCGGCGCGACGCCGAAGGACGGCCCGTCGGCGGGCATCACGATCGCGACCGCGATCGCGTCGCTCCTGACGGGCAAGGAGGTCGCGCAGCACGTGGCGATGACGGGTGAGATCACGCTCACGGGCGAGGTCCTGCCGATCGGCGGACTGAAGGAGAAGGCGCTCGCGGCACAGCGCAACGGCGTGCGCTGCGTGATCGCCCCGCGGGAGAACGAGCGGGACCAGGAGGACATCCCGGAGCCCCTCAGGTCGCGCATCGACTTCGTGTGGGTGGACCGCGTCGAGCAGGTCCTGGAGGCCGCGCTCGGCGGTTTGCCCGGTCCCGACGCCGGGTAGGGAATCCGGCAGCACTCACCGAGAACCCGCCGCCCGCCGACGTCCGCCGTCGATGGGCGCGGTCCCGGAGCGATAGGCTCTCGGGCGTTCGGCCTCACCACCCCGAGACGGAGGACCATGGCGTTGAAGACGCAGTCCAAGAAGCAGTTGAAGAAGCAGGCCAAGGCCCAGGCGAAGTCCGCTCGCAAGACGGCCAAGTCGACGGGTCGCCGCGCGAAGAAGCAGCTGGCAGCCCGTGAGGACGCCGTGCGCAACCTGATCGAGAACCAGGACCTGCACGACGACCTGCGCAACCTCGCCGAGGCCGCGAAGGCCGCGTACGGCCGCGTGTCGGCCAACCCCGGCGCCCTGCTGCAGGACAAGAAGGTCCACAGCGACGTCCGCGCCGGCACGAGCGCGCTGCTCGACGCGAAGGGCCAGCTCGGCGGCAAGCCGCCGAAGAAGAAGAAGGGCAAGTTCGGCCTGCTCTTCCTGACGCTGATCGGCTCGAGCGTCGCGGTCGTCACCGTCCCCGCGCTCCGGACGAAGGCGCTCGACCTCGTCTTCGGCCCGGAGGAGGAGCTCGACTACTCCGTCGGCGCCGCGGCCGGCACCGCCTCGGCGAACGGCAACGGCGCGACCGCCGGCGCCGCCACCACGCCGGTCTCCGGCAGCTGATCGGCCGGGGACCACGGCCCTCGGTCGAGGGCCAGGTCCCCGGGCCCGCGTGACGATCGACGGCGGCCTCGGGCCGCCGTCGTCGTCCCCGCTGTCGGCTGGCCAGCCAGCCAGGTATCATCCCGGCGTGGCCACGGAGCAGACGAAGCGCCAGCTGGCGACGGACAAGCAGCTGCGCATCGTCGACGCCATGCGGTCGAGCGTCGCGCGTCGTGGCGTCGCGGGGTCCACGTTCGACCACGTCGCCCGCGAGGCCGGCGTCTCACGCGGCCTCCTGCACTACTACTTCGGCTCGAAGGAGCGGCTGCTCGTGGAGGTCGCCAAGCGCGACTCCGAGGTCCGCTTCGCCGCGCTCGCCGACGCGCTGGAGCACGCGAACTCCGCCGCGCAGCTCGTCGACCAGTGGGTCCGCTCGCTCCAGGCGACCGTGAAGCACGAGCCCGAGTTCGTCTCGATGCTGCTCGAGCTCTACACGCTCGCGCAGCGGACGCCGGAGATCGCCGAGGAGCTGACCTCGCTGATGCAGGGGATGTCCGACGCCCTCGCCGCCCGGTCGCGCAAGCTCGAGGCCGACGGCGTGATCCAGCTCGTGGCCGACCCGGAGACCGTGGCCGACGTGATGCTCGGGTTCGGCTACGGGATGGCGCTGCGGCTGCTCGCCGAGCCCGGGCGCGACATGGACGCCGCGATCGAGGTCGCCGCGACCGCCGCCCGCGGCCTCTACATCGACCTCTAGGCCGCGCGCCGCGCCACGCCGAGCGCCATCGGGGCCACCGGCACCGGGGCCCACGTCGGCGCCAACCGGACGTCGCGGTGCGTCACGCGCTCGAAGCCGGCCCGGTCGATCGCGGCGACGGTGTCGCGGTGGGTGTGGCACCCGCCGAACGCCCGCGGCCAGAACGTCGCGTCGACCGTGCGCTGCAGACCGCCGAGCCAGCCGTCGGTGGCGACGTGCTCGTAGTACCGCAGCTCGCCACCGGGCCGCAGCGCGTCGTGCGCGGCGGCCAAGGAGGCGGGCACGTCCGCCACGGAGCACAGGACGAGCGCGCACACCACCGCGTCGTACGGACCGGCGGCGTCGCCGGGAAGGTCCTCGAACGTACCGTCGAGCACGCGGATGCGGGTCCCCGGCACGGCGGTCTCGCGCTTCGCGGCGGCGACGGCCGCCTGCTCGCGGAGCACGCGGTCGGGCTCGACGGCGACGACCTCGGTGACCCCCGCGGGGTAGAGGTCGAAGTTCGAGCCGGTCCCCGCGCCGACCTCGAGCACGCGGCCCTCGAGCCCGGCCAGCAGCTCCTCGCGGGCACGGCGGACGCCCGCGGGTTCGTGGCGCATCGCCCACGACCAGACGCGGGAGAACAGCGGGTGCTCGACCGGTGGCATGGCACGACGCTATCGGGACCGGCGTGGGGCCGTCCGTGGACGATCGGCGGGGGTCAGGGCCTGCACCGAGCGACCCGTGCACTCCAGTGGGCGATACGGACCAGTTCGCCCTGCTCAGGGCCCGGTTCCGCGCCTGACGCCCACCCCGCCGCCCTCCGCGACCGTCGCCGCCGTAGGCTCCCTGCGCGCTCGCGCCCGCGAGCGCTCATCACTGGGGAGAACCACCAATGCGTACACACCTCATCGCGGCACCGCTCGTCGGCTTCGCCCTCGTCCTCGCCGGCTGTGGCGGCAGCGACGACGACAAGGGCCTGAGCAAGGCCGACTACATCAAGCAGGCGGACGCGATCTGCCAGAAGGGCGACGACGCCCAGAACAAGGCGCTGCAGTCGGCGCTCCAGGCGCTCGGCACCGACAGCCCGTCCGCGGAGCAGCAGGCGAAGCTCGCGTCGGAGATCGCGGTGCCGAACATCGAGAACCAGCTGAAGGAGATCAAGGCGCTCGGCACGCCCAAGGAGTCCGGCGACGAGGCGAAGGCGCTGCTGACGTCGCTCGAGGACGCGACGGCCAAGGTCAAGGCCGATCCGTCGACGATCGTCAACGACGGGTCGGGCCCGAGCCCGTTCGCCGACGCGAACGCCAAGGCCAAGGCGTTCGGCCTGACGGTCTGCGGCAGCGACAGCTGAGCCCGTTCGGCGCGCGCTTCCCCGGTCGCGCGCCGGACACCGCTCGCGCGGCGTCGCCCCTCGGGGCGGCGCCGTTCGTCGTTCCGGGTCCTCTGCGGGTGCCCCGGGCCGGCGAGGTGCGCTGCGGCTCCGCCCCGAGACGCTCGGGGCGGGGCCCGCTCCTCACCCCTCCTGCGGCTTCGGCGAGACCCAGTCCTGGGCCAGCCGGCCCGCGAACAGCGCGACGAGGTCGTCGATCGCCACGCGCGTCTGCTCGAGCGAGTCGCGGTCGCGGACGGTGACCGTCCGGTCCTCGAGCGTCTGGTGGTCGACCGTGACGCACCAGGGCGTGCCGATCTCGTCCTGGCGGCGGTAGCGCTTGCCGATCGCGCCGGACTCGTCGTACTCCGTCGTGCCGACGCGGCGGAGGCTGTCGCGGATCTCCTTCGCGAGCTCCGGCTGGCCGTCCTTCTTCACGAGCGGGAAGACGGCGACCTTGATCGGCGCCAGGCGCGGGTGCAGGCGCAGGACGGTGCGGACGTCGCCGTCGATCTCCTCCTCGTCGTACGCATCGACGAGGAAGGCGAGCGTCGCGCGGGCGACGCCGGCGGCGGGCTCGATGACGTGCGGGACGTAGCGCTCCTTCGAGGCCTCGTCGTAGACCTCGATCTTCGTCTTGGCGCCCTTGGCGTGCTGGGTGAGGTCGAAGTCGCCGCGGTCCGCGACGCCCTCGAGCTCGGACCAGCCGATCGGGAAGAGGTACTCGACGTCGGCGGTGCGCGAGCTGTAGTGCGAGAGCTCGTCGTCGTCGTGCGGGCGCAGGCGCAGGTGGTCGGCGCGGACGCCGAGGCCGGTGTACCAGGCAAAGCGGGTCTGCTTCCAGTGCTCGTACCACGCGGTCGACTCCGCGGGCGGCACGAAGAACTCCATCTCCATCTGCTCGAACTCGAGCGTGCGGAAGATGAAGTTGCCCGGCGTGATCTCGTTCCGGAACGACTTGCCGATCTGCGCGATGCCGAACGGCGGCTTCTTGCGCGAGATCGCGAGGACCTGCTTGAAGTCGACGAAGATGCCCTGCGCGGTCTCGGGCCGCAGGTAGACCGTCGACGCCGTGTCCTCCACGGTGCCGATCTGGGTCTTGAACATGAGGTTGAACTCGCGGGGCTCCGAGAGCTCGCCGCCGCAGGTCGGGCAGACGACGAGCGCGGGGTCCTCGCCGGCCTCGACCGCGGCCTCCTGCAGGTGGTCCAGGCGGAAGCGCTTCTTGCACTTGCCGAGGCACTGGACGAGCGGGTCGGAGAAGCCGTCGAGGTGGCCCGAGGACTTCCAGACGGAGGGGTGCTGGATGATCGCGGAGTCGAGCGCGACGATGTCGTCGCGGTCCTGCAGCATCGCCTTCCACCACTCGGCCTTGACGTTCTGCACGAGCAGCACGCCGTAGTGGCCGTAGTCGTACGTGTTGGCGATGCCGCCGTAGATCTCCGAGGCGGGGAAGACGAAGCCGCGCCGTTTGCAGAGCGCGACGATCTTGTCCATGGTGACGACGTCGGAGGGCATGGCGAGAGGGTACGGCCTCGCCCGCGGGGGCCGCGCGTCGGCCGCGGATACCGGCGGGTATCCGAGGTTGCCGTCCGGGTCCGACCGGCGGTAGGATTCTCCGATGCCGCTGCGCCGATCCGTCCGACAGGCCCCGCCCCCGAAGCTCGAGCTGCGTGGGCGGCTCGAGCGCCAGTCCCTCCGCGCGCTCGGTGCGACGGGCGGACCGAACCGCCGGGTCGGGCTCGGCCCGAAGGTCCGACTCGACGGCCAGACGCTCGACGCCCCGGTGCAGGCGATGCTCGGGCTCCGCAGCCGCCTGCGCTACCCGGCGTGGCACGAGCAGCCGGTCGACGACGCGCGCCGGACCATGCGGCACGAGGCGCTCGTCGCCGCTGGTCGCCCGATCGCGGTGGCGTCCGCCGACGACCTCGAGGTCGACGGGGCGACGGGCCCGCTGCCGGCTCGGCTCTACCGTCCGGGTGGCGCCCGCAACCCGGCGCTGACGTGGCAGCCGCGAACGGACCGCCTGCCGCTCCTCCTGTTCTTCCACGGCGGCGGCTTCGTGCTCGGCGACCGCGACTCCCACGACGCGGTCTGCCGCATGCTCTGCTCGGCGGCCGGGATCCTCGTGCTCTCCGTCGAGTACCGGCTGGCCCCCGAGCACCCGTGGCCGGCGGCACCCGACGACGCCGCGGCCGCGTGGTGGTGGACGGTCGACCACGCCGACGAGCTCGGTGCGGACCTCGAGCGCCTCGCGATCGGCGGCGACAGCGCCGGCGGCAACCTGACCGCGATCACGGCGCAGGTCGCCGCGGCGGGGCGGGGCCGCGAGGACGACCCGCGGCCCGCGGCCCAGCTGCTGCTCTACCCGGCGGTCGACTGGACGCGGGAGTACGCCTCGCGGGACCTCTTCGGCCACGGCTTCTACCTCGAGGACGCCTCGATGGACTGGTGCGAGCGCCACTACCTGGGGCCGGCGGGGGCGGTCGACCTCGCCGACCCGCGGATCTCGCCGATCACCGGCGAGCTCCGGGGTCTCGCTCCTGCGCTCGTCGTGACGGCCGGCTTCGACCCGCTCCGCGACCAGGGCGAGGCGTACGCGGCCGCGCTCCGGCAGGCCGGCACGCCCGCGGTGTGCCGCCGCATGCCGGACCTCATCCACGGGTTCGCCAACACGCCCGGGGTCGGGCGGCGCTCGCGGGAGGCGATGCTCGAGGTCTCGTCCCTGCTGCGCGGCATGCTCGAGATCGAGCCGGCGGTGCGGGCGCGCGGGGAGTCGGCGTCCGCTGCGGGAACGGCGCCGGAGGGCGTCGGCGCGGCGGTCTGACCCCGGTCGGACCGGCGCCCGGACGGTCGGCGCGGCCGCAGCGTTGGCACTCTCGACCCCGGAGTGCCAACCTCTGGTTGCCGGGCGGCCCGTGCGCCTATACTCCGAAGTCCATGCCCATCTACGAGTACCGCCGTCCCGACGGGACGACCTTCGACGTCCTGCAGAAGTTCACCGACGACGCGCTGACCCACGACCCCGACACCGGCGTGCCGGTGCAGAAGGTCCTGAGCGCGCCGGCGATCCACTTCAAGGGCGCGGGCTTCCACAACACCGACTACGGCACGAAGAAGCGGCCGGTCGGTGGCGGGGGCGACGGCTCCTCGTCGGACTCCGGGTCGTCCGACTCGTCGTCGTCCTCCGACTCCTCGTCCTCGCCGAGCGCCGCGTCGGACTCGTCGGGGTCGGGCTCGTCCTCCTCCGACGCGTCGTCGGGTTCCTCGTCGTCCTCGGGCTCCTCGTCCTCGTCGTCCGGAGGGGGCTCGTCCGCCCCGGCGGCCGCCTCGTCGTCCTCGTCGTCGAAGTCCGACTAGGGCGATGCCGACGTACGAGTACCGGCGTCCGGACGGCACCACGTTCGACGTCGTCCAGAGCTTCTCCGAGGACGCCCTGACGCACGACCCCGACACCGGGGTCCCCGTCCAGCGGGTGTTCCACGCCCCGGCCGTGCACTACAAGGGCAGCGGCTTCTACGCGAACGACTACGGCACGCGCAAGGGCAACAAGGAGCTCGAGAAGGCCGCGGAGTCGGGCGCCGACGCGCACGACGACAAGTTCCGCAAGCAGCGCGCCGAGCGCAAGAAGGCCGAGGCCGCGGCGCCCAAGCCGAAGCCGCCGAAGGCCCCGTAGGGCCCGGTGCTCCGGCCGCGGGACCCGCGGCTACTTCTCGAACTTCCGGCGGGCGCGCTCGACGGCCTCGGGCGACACGGTCAGCGCCTGGCCGCTCGGCAGGTTCTCCGCACCCGTGGGCTTCAGCACCTGGCTGCTGCCGCCACCCGGCAGGAACTGCGCGACCGCGACGCCGAGCAGGCTGAAGCCGGACATGTCGGTCTTCACGGCCTTCGGGGCCTTCCACGCGATGAACGGCAGCCGGAAGAACCCGGACGGCGAGAGCACGCGCTTCTTCATCGCGCTGACGATCTCCTGCTGACGCCCGGCGCGGTTGACGTCGTCCTGCGCCGCGTCGCACCGGTTCTTCCGGACGCGGGCCAGCGCGAGCGCGGCGGAGCCCTTCAAGGTGTAGGTCTGGCCCTTCTTCAGGCGGAACGACGTGCCGCCGAGGTTCTTCGCCTTCCCGATCGTGACGCCCTTGCCGGGACGCCGCGCGCCGCCGCTGACGTCGGCCGTCAGGCACGTCTTCGCCGTGTACTTCACGCCGCCCATCGCGTCGATCAGCTCCGGGAAGTTCTGGAAGTCGATCGTCGCGACGTGGTTGACCTTGAGGTTCGTCAGCGTGTCGACGGCCTGGACCGCGCCCTTCTCCTTGTCGAAGGCGTAGGCGGCGTTGATCTTCTGCCGGCCGTGGCCGGGGATGTCGACCGCGGTGTCGCGCGGGATCGACAGCTTCGAGTTCTTGAACCCGCCGGTCCGCATGAGGAGCAGCGTGTCGGTGCGGGTCGCCCCGCCGGAGCCCTCCGCACCCGGCTCCTTCGAGCCCTTCGGGCGCGCGTCCGTGCCGAGGATCAGGACGTTCGTCGGCGAGAACGGCGCGCCGCCCCCGCCGAGGAGCTCGTCGGCGTCGCCGGTCTGCTGGTGGATCGTCGCGGAGATCAGGAAGAGGACGATCGACAGGAGGATCCACGCCGCGACGGCGGTGGAGACCCAGCGGAGCACCCGGACCGGCAGGGTGCGCTGCTTGCGGCCGCTGCGCCGGCGCCACCACCGCGGGCCGGGGTCCGGGGCGTCGGGGTCCGTCGGATCGCCGCCCTTCCGGCGCCCCTCGCGGGCGTCGTAGACCGTGTAGCCCGGACCGGAGGCGTCGGGGACCAGGCCGTCCCCCCGTCGACCGGACGACGGCGCCTCGCCCTGCCCGGAGTCGCGCCGGTCGGCCCCGGCCGTGCCACCGCCGCCGGCGCCGGCGCCCGCGCCGGAGGCCGCGTCGCGGCGCCCGTCCTTCGGGCGTGGGGGGCGCGGCTTCCGTCCCGCACGGCCACCGTAGACCGTGTAGGGGGCGTCGTCCGCGCCGGGGCGGCCGCCCTCGGCGTCGTCGTCGGGTCCCTGCATCACGGGATATGGTGCCGCGCGTGCCGGGCGACTGCGTCATCGGGGTGGATCTCGGCGGGACGAAGCTCCTGGCGGGGCTCGTCGGACGCGACCTGGAGGTGCGTCGGCGGGTCTACCGGCTCGCCCCGCCGTCGGACGATCCGGAGGACCTCCTGCAGCAGGTCGTCGACGAGGTCCGGGAGCTGCTGGACAGCGGATCCGTGGCCCCGGGCGACGTCCGCGCCGTGGGCGTCGGGATCCCGTCGCTCGTCGACCGTGCGCGCGGGGTGGCGGTCTCGACGGTGCACCAGCCGCTCGACGGCGTGCCGGTCCGCGACGAGCTGCAGGATCGGCTGCAGCTCCCCGTCGCGCTCGACAACGACGCCAACTGCGCGGTCCTCGCCGAGTGGCGCGCCGGTGCGGCGCAGGGGTGCGACGACGTCGTGCTCCTGACCGTCGGGACCGGGATCGGCAGCGGCGTGGTCACGGGCGGGGTGCTCCTGCGCGGCTCGACGGGCGCGGCGACGGAGCTCGGCCACATGGTCGTCGACTTCGACGGGCCGCTCTGCCAGGGCGCCTGCACGAACCGCGGGTGCCTCGAGGCGCTCGCGTCCGGCAGCGCGCTCGGTCGCGAGGGCGCGCGCTTGGCGGGGCAGCGGCCGGGATCGGCGCTCGCCCGGCTGGCGGGGGAGGGCCACCACATCACCGGCGTGACGGTCACGGAGCAGGCGCGGCTCGGCGACCGTGCGGCCGTGGAGGCGCTCGAGCGCGTCGGGACGCTGCTCGGCGTCGGCATCGCCAACGCGATGAACATCTTCAACCCCGAGCTCGTCCTCGTCGGTGGCGGCGTCTCCGACGCCGGGGAGCTGCTGCTCGCGTCGGCCCGCAGCGAGGCGCGGCGGCGGGCCCGGGCGCCCTCGAACGGCGCACGGGTGCAGACCGCCGCGTTCGGGGCGGAGGCCGGCATGGTCGGCGCCGCCGTCCTCGCGCTGGAGGAGACGTCGTGAGCGGCCGGATCGTGGTCTGCGCGACACCGATCGGGAACATGGAGGACGTGACGGCCCGCGTCCTGCGCGCGCTGGCCGAGGCCGACGTCGTCGCGTGCGAGGACACGCGCCACACCCGTCGGCTGCTCGACCGCCACGGGATCCGGCAGCACACGGTCAGCCTCCACGAGCACAACGAGGCCGAGCGGTCCGGGGAGCTCCTGGACCGCGTCCGGGCGGGGGAGACCGTGGCGCTCGTCAGCGACGCCGGCATGCCGGTGGTCAGCGACCCGGGCGGCCGACTCGTCGCGGCGGCCCGCGACGCCGGCCTCGTCGTCGAGGTCCTGCCCGGGCCGAGCGCTCCGGTGACCGCGATCGCGACGGCCGGCATCGTCGCCGACCGCTGGCGGTTCGTCGGCTTCCTGCCGCGGCGCGGCGACGACGTCGTGGCGCTCCTGGCGCACCCGGAGACGACGGTCGCGTTCGAGTCGCCCAACCGGCTCGTCGCGACGCTGAAGGCGCTGGCGGCCGAGGATCCGACGCGCGTCGTCGCGGTCTGCCGCGAGCTGACGAAGCTCCACGAGGAGGTCGTCCGCGGGCCGGTGGCCGACGTCGCCGCGCGGTTCGCGGAGAGCGGCGTCCGGGGCGAGGTCACGCTCGTCGTCCAGGGCGTCGCGCCGGAGGCCGCCGACGCCGCGGACGACGCCGTCGCGCTGGACGCCGTCGCCCGCCTCGTCGAGGCCGGCGCCCGGGCGAAGACCGCCGCCCGCGTCGTGGCCGAGCTCACCGGCGGCTCGGCCAACGACCTCTACCGCGCCCTGCACGAGCGCGACTGAGGGCGCTCAGCCCTGCGCGGGCTCGAGCCCGAAAGCGGCCTCGGCGCGGTCGGCGATCTCGCCGGCCAGCGCCAGCGACGCCGTCGCCGCGGGGGAGGGAGCGTTGCGCACGTGCAGCGTCGCGGCGTCGTGGTCGAGGACGAAGTCGTCGTGCAGCCCCCCGTCGCGCCGGAGCGCCTGGGCCCGGACGCCGGCCGGTCCCGGCAGCAGGTCCTCGGCGCGCAGCTCGGGGACCATCCGGCGCAGCTCGGCGGCCATCGCCCGGCGGCTGACGGTGCGATGGACCTCACCGCCCGCGGTGCGCCACCACGTGCGGGCCATCCGCCACGTCCCGGGCCAGCGGACCGTGGCGCCGAGATCCGCCCGGCGGACGCGCCCCAGGCGGTAGGCGTCGCGGGCCCCGACGAGCAGCGCGGTCGGGCCGGCGTGGACCTCGCCGTCGACCCCGCGGGTCAGGTGGACGCCGAGGAACGGCAGGTCCGGGTCGGGCACGGGGTAGACGAGGCCACGCACGAGCCCGGCGGCCTCGGGCCGGAGCACGCGGTAGGCCCCGCGGAACGGCACGACTCGGACGTCCTCGTCGCGCACCTCGCGGGGGTGGGGGGCGAGCGCGTCGGCCCAGGCGCCGGCGCAGACGATCGCGCGGCGGGCGACGGTGCGGTCGGCGGCGGACGAGGCGCGCTCCGATCCGTCCGCCCGGCCCGAGGCGACGGACGCTCCGCCGGGGACGGCCGTCGAGGTCGTACGCCCGGCGCCGGGGGCATGGTCGACGAGCACGTGTCCGTCCCGACGCGCGAGCCCGACGACGGACCGACCGAGGTGGAGCGTTCCGCCGAGCGCGCGGACCTCGTCCGCCAGCGCGCGGGTCACGCCGACGAAGTCGACGATCCCGGTGTTCGGGGACCACAGCCCGTCGACGCCGCTGACGTGCGGCTCGTGCTCCCGGATGCCCGCGGCGTCGAGCCGCACGAGGCCGGGGACGCCGTTGGCGCGGCCGCGGCGCTCGAGCTCGTCGAGCCGGGGACGCTCGTCGGGCCGCGACGCGACGACGACCTTGCCGCAGCGCTCGTGGGCGATCCCGTGCTCGGCGCAGAACGCGTACAGGTCGGTGACGCCCTGCACGGCCAGCCGGGCCTTCAGCGAGCCCGGCCGGTAGTACAGGCCGGAGTGCGCGACGCCGCTGTTGTGGCCGGTCTGGTGGGCGGCGACGTGGTCCTCGCGCTCGAGCACGGCGACGCGCAGGCCCGGCCGCCGTCGCAGCGCTTCGCGGGCGACGGCGAGGCCGACGATCCCGGCGCCGACGACGAGGAGGTCGCACGAGCCGGGGGGCGGGTCGGTGGCGTCCTGCGGTGCCCGGTCGGCGGCCGGCCGGGCGTGCGGGTCGGCCGCCACTACAGCGGGTCCTCCAGGTCGCCGAGGCGCTCGGTGAGCCGCAGGTTCTCGGAGTAGTCGACCGGGACGGCGATGACGGTCACGCCGTCGGACGCGAGGCCCTCCTCCAAGGCCGGGAGGAGCTGGTCGGCGGAGGTGATCCGCACGCCCCTGCCGCCGAAGCTCTCGGTGAACGCGACGACGTCGGGGTTGCCGAACTTCACCGACGAGCTGGTGCCGAGCTCCATCTCCATCTTCCACTCGATGAGGCCGTAGCCGTCGTCCTCCCAGACGAGGACGCAGAGCGGGATCTCCTCGCGGACGGCCGTCTCGAGCTCCTGCGCGTGCATGAGGAACGCGCCGTCGCCCGTCGCCGCGAGAACCTTGGCGTCCGGACGCGCGAGCTTCGCCCCGAGCGCGCCCGGAAGGGCGAAGCCCATCGTCGACAGGCCGTTGGAGAGCAGGCAGGCGTTCGGCGCGTACGTCGGGTAGAGCCGGGCCATCCACATCTTCACCGCGCCGGTGTCGGCGAGGACGATGTCGTCGCGGCCGAGCGCCCTGCGGGTGTCCGACACGATGCGCTGCGGCGAGAGCGGGACGCGCTCGTCGTCGGCGTGCTCGTCGAGCTCCTCCTTCAGCAGCGCGGCCACGTGCGGCGTCTCGCGCGGGGCGGGGAGCCGCTCGCCGGTCGCGGCGTTCGCGGCCTCGAGCCCGTCGGTGAGGAGCTCCAGCGAGCGGCCGATCGAGCCGTGCAGGCCGACGTCGACCGGGTAGTGCCGGTCGACCTCGGCCGGGAAGTGGTGGAGGTGGACGATCCGTGCCTCGCCCTTGGGGTTGATCTTCTTCGGGTCGAACTCCTGGAGCTCGTAGCCGACGGCGACGATCGCGTCGGCGGCGTCGAAGCCGAAGTTCACGTAGTCGTGGCGCATGAAGCCGACGGCGCCGAGGCCGAGCTCGTGGTCGTCGGGGAAGACGCCCTTGCCGTGGAACGTGGTGGCGACCGGGATGCCGGTCGACTCGGCGAACCGCAGGAGCTGGTCGGCGGTCGACGTCCCGCCGTGCGAGGCGTCGCGCGCCGCGCCGTGTCCGGCGAGGACGATGGGACGCTCGGCGGCGCGGAGGATCTCGACGGCGCGCTCCACCTGCGCGTCGGTCGGCTCGTTCGGGCGGACGCGGTCGATCCGCAGCGGTGTCAGGTCGTCGGGGACCTCGGCGGCCTCGATGTCCTCCGGGATCGCGAGGTAGACGGCTCCGGGGCGCTCCGTCTGGGCGGTCTTGAACGCCTTGCGGACGATCTCCGGCACCGACTCGGGGGTCGGGACGAGCGCGGACCACTTCGTGATCGGGGCGAACATCGGCACGAGGTCGATGCCCTGGTGGGACTCCTTGTAGGAGCGGTCCCGGCCGACCTGCGCGGAGATCGCGATCAGGGGCGTCGAGTTCGTCGTCGCGTCGGCGACGCCGAGCTGCAGGTTGATCGCGCCGGGGCCGAGCGTCGCGGAGCAGACCGCGGCGCGCTGGGTCAGCCGGCCGTACATCTCGGCCATGAACGACGCGGCCTGCTCGTGGCGGACGAGGACGTACCGGATCTTCGAGTCCGCGAGCGCCTGCACGAAGTGGATGTTCTCCTCGCCCGGGATGCCGAAGACGTACTCGACCCCCTCGGCCTCGAGGCAGCGGACGAGGAGCTGTGCGGCGGTCGCGCTCATGCGGGGGTCTCCTGGGTGGCGATGGGCCGAGTCTATGCGGGGCGTCCGCGGGGCCGTGCGGGCGCCTCGGAGCGGCCCGGTGGCTACCCGGGGACGGTGCCGCGAACCGGCCGGTGCTCGCCGGGTGGGGAGGCGGCCGCCGCCGGAGGGACCCGCCGCCGGAGGTTGCGGCTCCGTGCCGCGGTGCACCGGACACGTGCCGTCGGCGTGCCGGAACGAGGCGTTCCGGTGCGCGGCCTCCGGCCCGGCCTACGGTCGGTGCGTGGTCGATCCGCCGCCGCTCGTCCGCCCCGTCGAGGGCCCGGTGCTCACCCGGTTCAGCTACGACCGGGCCGCGCCGTTCCGACGCGGGCGGCGGCGGGTGGTCCGCCTGCGGACCGTCGCGGGCGTCGTCGTGCGCGCACCCTGCCGGGGCCGCGTGACGCACGCCGGGCGGCTGCCGCGGGGCTCCGGGGTGTCCGTGCGCTGCGGAGCCTGGTCCGTGACCCTCTCGGGCGTCCGGGCCTCGGGCGTCCGCAGGGGCAGGACGGTCGGGGCCGGTACGACCGTCGGTCGCGCCACCGGCCTGCGTGTCGCCTTCGGGGTCCGTCGCGCGGACGATCCGTTCGGCTACGTCGACCCGCTGCCGCTGCTCCGGGACCCCGGGGCGTCGCGCAGGTTCGCGCCGCTCGGACCCGCGCCCCGGACGCCGCGCGGCGCACCGGAGCCGGCCCCCGTGCGCGTCGCGCCGACGGCGGCCCCTGCGGTCGAGCCGGCGCGTGCGCCGTCGGGCGTACCGAACCTGGTGCCCGCACCCGTGGTCACCGGGGTGCCGGCGACCGGGCCCGACACGCCGGTCGTGGCGTGGATCGGTCTGGCCGTCGGGGCGCTCGGCCTGCCGGCGGGGGCGGTCGGGGTGCGGAGGCGTCGGCGCAGGTCCTCGTCGGTCGTGCGCTCCGGGGCGCGGTGATGCCGAAGACCCTCGCGGTGCCCGGGGTACGCCCCTGGTCGGACCTGCGACGGGCGACGGACTCGAACCGGTCTCGCCGCGGGTGAACGGGCACTCCGTGCCCGGACGGCCCGCCGACCCCGCGCCGGTACCCTCCGTCCGGCATGGGCTACTCCGTCACGACCCCGATCTTCTACGTCAACGCGGCGCCGCACCTCGGCCACGCGTACTCGACGATCGTGGCCGACGTCCTGGCGCGCAACCACCGGCAGCGCGGCGACGACGTCTTCTTCCTGACGGGCACCGACGAGCACGGCGAGCCGGTGGCGAACGTCGCCCGGGACCGCGGCATCACGCCGCAGGAGCTCGTCGACGAGAACGCCCCGAAGTTCCAGGCGATGGGCCCCGTGCTGGAGTCCTCCAACGACTTCTTCATCCGGACCTCCGACCCGCGTCACAAGGCCGCGGTGCAGGAGATCCTCACGACGGTCAAGGAGAACGGCTGGGTCTACGAGGGCCAGTACGAGGGCTGGTACTGCCCGAAGTGCGCCGACTTCAAGACCGAGTCCGAGATCGCGGAGGGCAACACCTGCCCGATCCACGGCGTCCCGCTGCTGCGCGAGTCCGAGACCAACTGGTTCTTCAAGCTCTCCGCGTTCCAGGAGCGGCTCGAGCAGCTCTACGCCGACCGGCCGGACTGGGTCGTCCCCCAGAGCCGCCGGAACGAGGCCCTCGCGTTCATCAAGGGCGGGCTGCAGGACGTCTCGCTCAGCCGCAACCAGATCACCTGGGGCGTCGAGGTCCCGTGGGACCTCGACCACGTCTTCTACGTCTGGTGGGACGCGCTCCTGAACTACGTCACCGCGCTGCGCTTCGGCCGCGACGGCGAGGACCTGACGGCGAGCCACTGGCCGGCGACGCACGTCATCGGCAAGGACATCCTGAAGTTCCACACGATCTACTGGCCCGCGCTCCTGATGGCCGCGGAGCTCGAGGTCCCGACCCGGGTGATGGTCGGTGGCTTCCTCCTGGTCGGCGGCACGAAGATGAGCAAGTCGCTCGGCAACGTGCTGGACCCGTTCGACGCGATCGAGCAGTACGGCGCCGACGCCGTGCGCTTCTACCTGCTCCGCGAGGTCGCGTTCGGCAGCGACGGCTCCGTGTCGCTCGAGGGCCTGAAGCTCCGCTACGAGTCCGAGCTGGCCAACGACTTCGGCAACCTCGCGTCGCGCTCGACCGCGATGGTCCGCCGCTACCGCGACAGCGTCGTCCCCGACGTGGCGGTCGACCCCGTCGTGGCAGCGTCCTTCGCCGGGCTCGGCGACACGGTCTCGCGCATGCTCGACGACGGGCAGATCAGCCAGGCGCTCGAGGCGATCTGGGAGCGCGTCCGCCTGCTGAACCGCTTCGTCGAGGAGCAGGCCCCCTGGACGCTCGCCAAGGCCGAGAAGGTCGACCCGACCTCCGAGGGCTTCGACCCCGACGAGCTGACCCGCGCGACCGCCGACCTCGACCGCGTCCTGCGCACCCTGGTCGAGGGCGTGCGCGTGCTCGCCGTCCTCCTGCACCCGTGGCTGCCGTCGAGCACGGTCGTCCTGCTCGACGCCCTGAACGTCCCCGACCTCGCCTGGTCCGGCGCGGAGCTCGGCACCGGCGCGGCCGGCGCGGTCGGCGACCTCGCGCCGCTGTTCCCGAAGGACCGGGCCGCGGCGTGATCGACAGCCACACGCACCTGGACTCCTGCGAGCCCGGAAACGACGAGCTCGTCGGCAACGCCCGCGCGGCGGGCGTCCGCCGGATCCTGACCGTCGGGATGGACGAGGCGTCCAACCGCACCGCGCTCACCGCCGCCGACACCTTCGACGAGGTCTTCGCCGCCGTCGGCCGGCACCCGAACGCCGCGACCGGCTATGACGCTGCGGCCGGCGCCGACCTGCGCGAGCTCGCGGCGCACCCGCGGTGCGCCGCGATCGGCGAGACCGGCCTCGACTTCTTCCGCGAGGGCGCGCCCGGCGACGACCAGCGCGCCGCGTTCCGCGATCAGATCGAGATCGCGCGGGAGACTGCCAAGCCGCTCGTCATCCACACCCGCGCCGCCGACGACGAGACGATCACCACGCTCCGCGAGCACGCCGACGGCGTCGTCGTCCTCCTGCACTGCTTCTCGATGCCCTCCCGGGTCCACGAGTGCCTCGAGCAGGGCTGGTACGTCTCGTTCGCCGGCAACGTCACGTACCCGAAGAACGCCGACCTGGCGCTCGCCGCCGCGACCGTCCCCGACGACCGGATCCTCGTGGAGACCGACGCGCCGTACCTCACGCCGCAGAAGCGCCGCCGGGAGCGCAACCAGACCGCGTACGTCACCGAGACCGCGCGCTTCGTCGCCGCGCAGCGCGGGCAGTCCTACGAGGAGCTCGAGGCCGCCGTGACGGCCAACGCCGCCCGCGTGTTCGGGTGGGACGCGTGAGCGACGACCGGCCGGCAGCCGCCACCGAGCGCGCCGCCCGCGAGGCCGCGGAGGCCGCCGCCGTCGCCGACGTCCTGGCCGGCCCCGGCGGCCCGGTGCAGCCGAGCATCCGGCGGATGGGCGAGCACGGGATCCGCCCGCGGCACGAGCTCGGCCAGAACTTCCTCGTCGACGACAACATCCTCGGCGTCATCGAGCGGCTCGCGGAGCTGCGCGACGACGACGTCGCGCTCGAGGTCGGCGGCGGGCTCGGCGTGCTGTCCGAGCACCTCGCCGCGCGCGTCTCCGGACTGCACGTCGTCGAGATCGACCGCGGGCTCGAGGCGCCACTGCTCGAGGCCCTCGCGCCGTGGGCGGGCGGGGATCGCATCAAGCTCCACTTCGGCGACGCCGTGAAGGTCGACTACGCCGCCTACGACCCGCCGCCGACGGTCTGCGTGTCGAACCTGCCCTACAACGTCGCCGCGACCGTCATCCTGCGGACCGTGGCCGAGCTCCCGACGTGCGACCGCTGGGTCGCGATGGTGCAGAAGGAGGTCGGCGAGCGCTTCGCCGCGCCGCCCGGCACCAAGGCCTACGGCGCCCCGTCCGCCCTCGCGCAGCTCTCGTGCGACGTCAAGGTCCTGCGCGCGGTCTCGCGCCGGATCTTCTCGCCGGTCCCGAACGTCGACAGCGTCCTGCTCGGCCTGCGCCGCGTGCGGCCCCCGGCGCCGAAGCCGGTCCGCGACCTGATCAACGCCGCCTTCCTCCACCGCCGCAAGGTCCTCGCGAAGTCCGTGTCGCTCGGCGCGCCCCGGGACGCCCAGAACGCGCGGCGCGACGCGATCAAGGTGGCGCTGGAGGCCGCCGGCCTGCCGCTCGACGTCCGCGCCGAGCGCGTGCCGGCCCTCGGCTTCGCCGACCTGGCGCGCTCGGCTTCGCCGACCTGGCGCGCGCCGTCGCGGACGCCGACGGCGACCACGCCACGGTGGGGGCGATCGACGCGTGGCGGGCGGCGTGAGCAGCGTCCCGCCGCCGGTCGGCACGGGCGCGCGGACGATCGCGCCGGCGAAGCTCAACGCGACGTTGCTCGTCGGACCGGTCCGCCCGCACGACGGCCGCCACGACCTGACCTCGGTGATGCAGTCGCTGACGCTCGCCGACGACGTCGCGCTGGTCCCGGCACCCGTGGGCGCCCCGGCCGACGACGTCGACTGCCCCGGCGTCGACGGCGACAACCTCGCGCTGCGCGCCCTGCGCGACTTCCGCGCCGCCACCGGCTGGGACGCCCCGCCTCTGACCGTGCGGATCGTCAAGCGGATCCCCGTCGCCGCGGGGATGGCGGGCGGCTCCACCGACGCCGCCGCCGTCCTGCGGCTCGCCGCGCACCTCAGCGGTCGCGGCGACGCGGCGCTGCTGCAGGAGCTCGCCGCCGGGCTCGGCGCCGACGTCCCGCACGGCCTCGAGCCCGGGTTGGCGCTCGCCGCCGGCGCGGGGGAGCGCCTCGAGCGCTTCGACGGGGACCTCCCGGGAGCCGTCGTCGTCGTCCCCGCGGACGTCGGGCTCTCGACCCCGAGCGTGTTCCGCGAGGCCGACGCCCTGCGACCGCCGCGGACCGCCGACGACCTCGAGGCGTGGCGCGTGCGGGTCCTCGACGCGCTTCGCGCCGTCGGGGCGCACGGGGCGACGTACCCGGCCGAGCTGGCCGTCAACGACCTCGGTGCCGCCGCGGTGTCGCTCGCCCCCGTCGTCGGCGCGCACCTCGAGGCCCTCCGTCACGCCGGCGCGGCGCCCGCGCTGGTCTGCGGCTCCGGGCCGACGACCGTCGGGTGGTTCCCCGACGCCGAGGCCGCCGAGGCCGCCGCCGCCAGGCTCGCCGCCGACGGCGTCGACGCGCTCGTCGCGCTGCCGACGTCCGGCGCACCGATCGAGGCCGTGCCGGCGTGAGCGCGCTCGCCGGGTCCTCCGTCCCGCTCGCGGCCGTCGCCCCGCTGTGGCTGTCGCTCGTCGTCCTCGCGCCCGGGCTCTACTGGTTCTTCCGCCGCCGCGGCAAGGCCCCCGGCTGGGCGCTCCCGCTGACCGTCGTCGCCGTCGCGATCGGCGTGGTCGTCGGCGGGGGCATCGTCACGATCCCGTCGCTCGAGGACCTGCCGCTCCAGGAGAAGGTCGGCGACGTCGGGGACGCCGTCGGGCACTGGGGCTACCCGATCGTCGGCGTCCTGGCGTTCCTCGAGACCGGCGCCTTCGTGGGGCTCGTCGCGCCGGGGGAGACGTTCGTCATCCTCGGCGGCGTCCTCTCGGGCGAGGGGACGCTGAGCTACGGCCTGCTCCTGACGATCGTCTGGTTCTCCGCCTTCCTCGGCGACGCCGCCAGCTTCGGCCTGGGGCGGAAGCTCGGTCGCGGCTTCCTCGAGCGCCACGGACCGAAGGTGAAGATCACGGCCGACCGCCTGACGCAGGTCGAGACGTTCCTCGCCAAGCACGGCGGCAAGGCGATCGTGATCGGCAGGTTCATCGGCTTCGTCCGCGCCGTCGCGCCGTTCATCCTCGGGTCCAGCGGCGTCACCTGGCGCCGGTTCCTGCCCTACGCCGTGATCGGCAGCGGGCTCTGGTCGGCGCTGTTCGTCACGCTCGGATACGCCTTCTGGCAGAGCCTCGACAGCCTGCTGGGGTGGGTCAAGCAGGGCGCGTTCGCGTTCGGCACCGTGATCGCGATCGCCGTCGCGATCGTCGCGACGCTCCACTGGCTCGGGGTCGAGGGCAACCGCGACCGCGCCGCGGCCTGGATCGAGGAGGCGAAGACGACCCGGTGGGGGCGCATGCTCCTGGCGGTGTGGCGGCCGGTGTCGGGGCCGGCGCGCTTCCTCTGGCGACGGATCACGCCCGGCGGGTTCGGGCTCGAGGTCACGACGCTCGTGGCCGTCGGGGGCGTCGGCGCGTTCGCGTTCTTCGGCCTCGAGCAGACCTTCGACCGTCGCGGGCCGACCGGGCTGACCACGGGCGACGTCAGCACCCTGGACTGGGTCGAGCGCCTGACCTTCGGCCCCGCCGAGGACCTCTCCCGGATCGGGGTCGTGCTCGGCTCCTACCCCGTCGTCGCGGGACTCGCCGCGCTGGCGGCGGCGTTCCTCGTCGGCCGCCGTCGCGCGGGCGCCGCGATCGCGCTCGTCGCCGCGACCGCCGTCACGCTCGGCGTCGGCGCGATCGTCCGGGCGGGGGAGGACCGCCTCCCGCCGCCGGGCGCCCTCGAGGACGTCTCCGGCTCGAGCTTCCCCTCGCCCGTCGCCGTCGCCGCCGTCGTCTGGGTCGCCGTGGCCCTCGCGGTCAGCCCCGTCGTGCGCCGCATCCCCGGCCGGGTCGGGCTGACCGGGCTCGCCGTCATCCTCGCCGCGCTGATCTGCACCGCGCCGCTCGTCCTCCGGACCGCCTACCTGTCGGACGTCCTCGCGGGGGCGGGCCTGTCGGCGGCGATCCTCGCCGTGGTGGGCGTCGTCGCGATCGTCGTCGGGCACATCCGTCACACTCCCGAGCAATGAACGGGGACCTCGTCACCTACCTCGTGGTCGGGATCGGCGCGCTCGTGTCGCTCGTCACCGTCGTCGGCCTGATCTTCGTGCCGGTCGTCCGGATGTACCCGACGTGGTGGCAGCGCAGCGCGGCCGGGGTGCTCGCGCTCGTCGTCGTCTGGGCGTTCGCGATCGGTGGCATCTACGTCGGCCTGCAGTTCGTGGACCGCTTCCTCAGCTGACCCGGGCCGGGTCCAGCGCGCCCGCCCCTTGCGGCGTCGGGCCTCGTGTGCGCGCCCGCACGCAGGAGGGGGCCCGGGGCGGGCCGGCCCCCCACCGCTACGATCACTCGTGTGAATCCGCCCGACTCGCCGGTGGTCAGTGACGCGGGACCGCTCGACGCCATCGCCGAGGCCGTGTCCTCCGGATCCGGTCTACCGGCCCTCGCCCGCGCCGTGGCGCGGGCCCTCGACGCCGGGCTCGTCGTCGCCGATCGCGGCGGTGCGGTCCTCGCCGTCGCGGCCCGCTCCCGCGACGAGGAGCGTCGGCTCCTCGCCGTCCGCGGCGATCTCGAGTCGCTGACGCTGACGGTGGCGGGGGAGACCGCGGGCAGCGCGGTCCTCCAGCACCGCGGCGAGCCGGACGCCGGCGTCCTCGCGCTCGTGCTGACGGTGCTCGCGCTGGAGGTCGAGCGCGTCCGCGCGCCCGCCCGGGCCAGCCAGGAGGAGGCCGCGGCGTTCTGCTCGGGGCTGCTCGACGGCTCCTTCAGCGACGGGCCGACCATCGTCGAGCGCGGTCAGGAGCTCGGACTCGACCTGACGGAGACCACGGGCGCCCTGGTCGTCCGCGTCCACCCGCACGTCGCCGGCGACGAGGGCTGGCGCGCCCGGGCCCTCGCGGCCGTGGAGCGCGGCGCCCGCGCGGTCAGCCCGAGCTCCCTCGTCGGCGGCCTCGCGCGCCCCGGACCGGCGTGCGAGGTCGTGGCGCTGATCCCCGGCGGCTCCGACGACGCGGTGTCCCGCGCCGCGCAGGCCGCGTTCACGGAGCTCGACGGCGTGCTCCCCGGCCACGGGGTCTCCGTCGGCCACGGCCGCGCGACCGACCAGCCGGCCGACCTGCCCCGGGCCGTGCAGGAGGCCCTCCTCGCCTGCAACGTCAGCGAGGGCGACCCGGAGAACGCGGTCCTCGGCTTCGAGGAGACCGGCGCGTACCGCCTGCTGCTCTCCGCGATGAGCGAGAACCCCGACGAGCTCCGTCGCTTCTACGCCGAGACGATCGAGCCGCTCGCCGCGTACGACGCGCAGTACGAGACCGACCTCGTCGGCACCGTCACGGCCTACCTCGACGCCGACGGCTCCGTCGCCGCCGCCGCGCAGCGCCTCTTCACGCACCGGCACACCGTCCGCTACCGCCTGGAGCGCGTCCGCGAGCTCTGCGGCCTCGACGTCACGTCCAGCGACGGCCGCGAGCGCCTGAGCCTCGGGCTGAAGGCGATGCGGGTCCTCGGACTCGGCCAGCACGACGGGCCGGCGCTCGGCGAGCGGGAGCCCCGCCCGCGCCGCCCGGCGTCGGGCACCCGCCGCACCGCCAGGTGAGCGGACCGGGGCCGGGCGAGGGCCCCGGTGGGCCCCGGCCGGCGCTGTCGTAGCATCGCCCGCATGCGGATCGGCATCGTCACGGGCTCGGGCACCTACGCGCTGGAGGGCCTGGACGGCGAGCGCCGGACCGTGCAGACCACCGACGGCCCGGTCCCGGTGACCGTCGGGACGGTCGGCGGCGTCGAGGTCGTGCACCTCGCCCGGCACCGGGACGGCCACGAGCTCGTGTCGCACCAGGTCACGCACCGCGCGAACGTCCTGGCGTTCCGGGAGCTCGGCGTCGACGCGGTCCTCGCCGTCACCGTCTGCGGCACCTGCGACCCGGACGCCGAGCTCGGCAGCCTCCTCGTCTTCGACGACCTCCACTTCCTCCAGAACCGCCTCGCGGACGGCAGCCTGTGCACGCTCCACACGGAGCCCGGGGCCCCCGGGCGCGGCCACTGGGTGTTCGAGGAGCCGTTCTCGGCGCCGTTGCGCGGGGCGCTCCTGACGGCGGCACGCGACGCCGGCCTCGAGGTCCGGGACGGCGGGTGCTACGGCCACGTCGACGGGCCGCGCTTCAACACGCGGGCGGAGATCAGGGGGCTGGTCGCGGCCGGCGTCACCGCGGTCAGCCAGACCGCGGGTCCGGAGACGACGCTCTTCGGCGAGGCCGGCATCCCGTACGCGCTGATCGGCTTCCAGACGGACTACGCCAACGGGATCAGCGACGTCGCGACGCCGGTGGAGACCCTGATGGAGCTGATCGGGCGCAGCACGGGCTCGTTCTCGGCGGTGCTCGAGCGCGCGATCCCGCTGGTCGCCGCCGACCCGCCGGGGCCGGTCGGCACGAGCATCACCTGGGACTGACCCGGTCGTCTCCGGGAGCGCCCGGAGCCGATCGGTGGGAGCGCCGACGTACGTGTCGGAGCACGCGGAGGGTCTCGGGGCCAGCCCGGAGTGCGCCGCGACGGTTCCCGGTGGCGCCCGGACCGGGGGTGCTGCAGAATAGGTGGCGCGCAAACACTCGCGCCGTCCCCGTCCACCCAGCGTCACCTCTCCCCCGGAGGACACGGCCATGGGCCCCCGATCACCGCTCCACCGTCCCGCGACCGCACCGCGCGTCGGCCGCCGCACCGCGACCGTGCTGGCGGCGTCCGCGACCGCGCTCGTCGCGGCCCCTGCCGCGGGCGCCGCCGTCCACACCGGCCAGATTGCCGGTGGCCCCGCCGGCGGCGCACCGCCCGGCCGGACGATCTCGGACCTCGCGGTCTCCTACGACGACGCCGCCGGGACCCTCACCGGCACGGTCACCATGGCGGGGGCTCCGGCCGCCGGCGACACGGCCGTCGTCACGATCCACCTCGGGACGCCGGACGGCTCGACCTGCGCGGCGCCCCAGGCCCTGATCGCCACGGCGCTCGGCGGCACGGACGCCGCCGCGGGCGAGTCGGGGTCGGGCGCGCAGTTCGGGGCCACCCGCACCACCGACGGCTCCCGCGTGACCGTCACCAGCACCGCGCCGCAGCTCGTCGGCCTCGGCTACCGGTGCTTCTGGGCCCGGGTGAAGAGCGGCGACGCGATCGTCACCGAGACGAACGGCTGGGGGAGGGTCACCACCGCGACGCCGCCGCCCGCACCGACGCCGCCGACCCCGGCACCCGCTCCCGTCCCCGCCCCGCCACCGGTCCCGGCCCCGTCTCCGCCCAAGGCCCCGAAGCTGGCGGTCACGGTCACCGGCGTCCCCCGGACCGTCGCGAAGGGCCGGTGGTACGCGGCGCGGGTCCGCGTGAAGAACGTCGGGACGAGGCAGGCGACGAAGGTCCGGCTGTCGGCCGCGAGGCTGTCGGGCGTCCAGCTGCGCTCCCGCACCGCGTCGTGGCGCTCGATCAAGGTCGGGAAGAGCGTCAGCACCCGCGTGCGCGTCCGCATGACCGGGTCCCTGCCGCAGCGCACCGTGAAGGTCGGCGTGACGGGCTCCTCGAAGCTCACCGCCGCCGCGACGATCGTCCTGCGCCGGAAGGTCGCGGCGCCGAAGCCGACCCCCGCCGGGAAGGGCGGGCCGCTCGCCGGACGGTACTGGTGGGGCTTCGTCAGCCACACCGACCGGGCGTGGGACAACCGCGGCGTCTGGTTCACCGACGGGAAGTGGGCCTACGTCGGGCTGCCCCAGGGCGGGCTCCCGAGGTGCACCGGCCCGAAGCCCACGCTGAACGACGAGGGGAAGCCCACCGGGGACGGCTGCGTCGCCTACACGCTGAACGAGCGGACCGGGACGCTGCGCGTCGGCGACCTGCGGGGCACGTTCCGGAAGGGCGCCCTCGAGCTCGACGACGTGCGGCTGACGGAGCTGGCCGTCCCGAAGGCCGGGTCCCGCTTCGCGGTCAACCTGATCCACCGCGGGTTCAACGGGCTCTGCGGCCTGGTCCTCGGGTGCACGACCTACAGCGAGAGCCTCGCCCTGAACCAGGACGGCACCTTCGCCCGCGCCTCCAGCTCGATCTCGAGCTCCGGCGGCTCCGGCACCGGCGTGCCGTACGTCAACGTCAGCAGCTTCCCGCCGAACCAGCACGGCACCTACGAGATCCTCTCCGCCGGTCGCGCGCGGTTCGCCTACGCCGACGGGACCGTGAGGGTGCAGACGATCGGGATCGACCGGAACACGCAGGGACGGCCCGACCCGGCCACCGGCGGGATCCTGCTCAACGACACCAACTTCTACCCCGACAGCGACTGACCGGACCGGGCGGGCCTCGTGAGCCGATCGTGAGAACCGCTCGCGATCGCCGACCGGGTCCGGTTCAATCCGCGGCGAGCACCGCACCACCGTCCGTCCCAGGAAGCCCGTCCGTGCCCCGATCATCAGCGTCCCCGATCCCCGTCCTGCGACGCGGCGTCGTCCTCCTCTCAGCGCTGCTGACCCTCGCGGTCGCCGCCCCGGGAGCGTCGGCCGCGTCCGGACGCGTCGAGGGCGAGGCCGCGGACGCTCCCCCGAACGAGGCCCCCTCGAAGGCGCTGGACGTGGTGTCCGCGAACGCCGCCTTCAGCCGCACCACCGGCTCGATGCGGGCCACCGTCCAGATGGCCGCCAAGCCGCAGGGCGACGTCGACGTCCAGTTCGGCACCACGCAGCCCGGCGGGGCGTGCGCGACCGAGCTGACGCTCCGCACGAACGTCGTGAAGAAGACCGCGCAGCTGTACGGCAACGCGGGCAACGTCCGCAAGAACGGCAGCCTGAACTACACCGAGGTCGGCACGATCACGACGAAGGTGTCGGACGAGGCCCTCGCCGGCAAGAAGAACATCGACTGCTTCGCCGTGCGGGTCTACGGCGCCGGTGCGAGCCACACGCTCCGGGACTCCCTCGGTCCGGTCCCGATGGCCGAGCGGGCGACCACGCCGCCCACGACGGAGTGCGCCGCGGACGACCCGACGTGCCTGCCGCCCGAGACGTGCCTCCCGGAGGACCCGGCGTGCAACCCGCCGGTGTGCACCACCGAGGCGGAGTGTCCGACGGATCCCTGCTCCCCGGGAGACGTGCCGACGACGGGGACGGACCCGGGGACGGGCGAGATCCCGGTGACGGGGTACTCGGCGACGTCCGGCGGGGCCGTGCGGACGCAGGGCGCGGGGGACGTCGGCGACGGCTGCCCGCCCCCCGACGACGGCCCGGACGGGGGCGCCGCGCCGGACATCTCGGTCCGGTTCTACGGGATCCCCAAGCGCTTGAGGCGCGGTCGGTCCTACGACGTCCGGATCCGGCTGCGCAACGGCGGCGACGCCGACGCCCGCAGCCTCAAGGTCCGCCTAGCGAGGAAGACCGGCGTGGCGATGTCGCGTCGCGTCGCGTCGGTCTCCAACGTCCGCTCGGGCAAGGGCATCACCGTCCACGTCCGGGTCCGGCTCACCTCCGCCCAGGCGAAGCGCACGATCCGCGTCTCGATCTCCGGCGCCGACGTCGACGTGCAGCGCTCGTTCGTCCTGCGGCGACGCGGCGCGAGGTGACCCGCGGCGGGGTCCTCCGGCACCGGGAGACCCCGCCGACCACGTCCGACGACCGCCCGGCGGGAGCAGTAGACGGCCGGCGGTCGGGTGCGCCAGACTGTCGGACCGGCCACTGGGGAGTGGTGTAACGGCAGCACGTCAGCCTTTGGAGCTGTTCGGTCCCGGTTCGAATCCGGGCTCCCCAGCCTCGTCGCATACCCTGCGGCCTGTGAGCACCGAGCACGCCCCGACCGTGATCGTCCTGGCCGCCGGCCGCGGTACGCGGATGCGATCCGCGACCCCGAAGGTCCTGCACGACCTGTGCGGCGTGCCGCTGATCGGCTGGGTGCTGCGGGCCGCGCGCGACGCCGGGGCGGGGCGCACCGTCGTCGTGGACCAGCCGGCGCGCGTCCTCGACGGCCACCTGCCCGACGGCGTCGAGATCGTCGAGCAGCACGCCGACACCCACGGCGACGGCACCGCCGGGGCCGTCACCGCCGCGCTGGCCGCCGTCGACCCCGGTGCGCCCGTCGTCGTGCTCACCGGCGACGCCCCGCTGGTCACCGGCGACGTCGTCCGCGCGCTCCTGGCGACCCACGCCGCGGAGGGCAACGCCGCCACGGTCCTCTCCGCCGAGCTCGATGACCCGGGCCAGCTCGGACGCGTCGTCCGCGACGCCTCGGGTGCCGTCACGAAGATCGTCGAGACGAAGGTCGCGGGCGACGCGACCGCGGACGAGCTCCTGATCCGCGAGGTCAACGCCGGCGTCTACTGCTTCTCCGGCGACCGCCTGCTCGACGCCCTGCCGCGCGTCGGCGACGGCAACGCCCAGGGCGAGCGCTACCTCCCCGACGTCCTCGGCATCCTGCGCGGCGACGGCGACCGGGTCGGGGCCCACCGCGCGCCGACGCCCGAGATCGTCCTCGGCGTCAACGACCGGGCGGAGCTCGCGGTCGTCCGCGAGGTCGCCCAGGCCCGGATCCACGAGGCCCATCTCCGGGCCGGCGTCACGATCGTCCAGCCGGCGTCGACCGTGATCGACGACGGCGTCGTGATCGAGGCCGACGCGGTGATCGAGCCCGGCTGCGTCCTCCGGGGTCGCACGACGATCGCGGAGCGCGCGGTGGTGGGCCCGCACACGACGGCGATCGACGCCACGATCGGCGCCGGCGCCACCGTCCTCCACAGCCACGTCCTCGGCGCCGCCGCCGAGCCGGGGGCGACGATCGGGCCGTTCTCCTACCTGCGCCCCGGCACCGTGCTGCGGGAGAAGGCGAAGGCCGGCGCGTTCGTCGAGATCAAGAACAGCGACATCGGCGCCGGCTCGAAGGTCCCGCACCTGAGCTACATCGGCGACGCCGACGTCGGGCCCGGCACGAACCTCGGCGCCGCGACGATCACCGCGAACTACGACGGGTACCGCAAGCACCGCACCACGGTGGGCGCGGGCGTGAAGACGAGCGTCGACACGACGCTCGTCGCGCCCGTCACGATCGGCGACGGCGCGTACACCGGCGCCGGCAGCGTCATCACGAAGGACGTCCCCGCGGGCGCCCTCGGCATCGCCCGGGCCCGGCAGAACAACCTGGACGGCTACGCGGACCAGGCGGCGGCCCGCGCGAACCCGGAGGGCTGACGACGCGGCGCGCGCCCCGCCCCGGCGGTGCCGTCGGGTCGTCCGCGGGGCACGGGCGCGGCGCCCGCCGGAACCCGCCCGTGAGCAGGAGGAACCGGTGTACGCGCCTCCGCCGCGGGTCGGGGCGGGCCCGGCGGCGTCCGTCACGGGCGCCGACGGCCGAGTAGCCTGCCGGACGGCGAAGGTCGTCCTCGGCCCGCGCCCAGCCTCCTGACTCCTCGCCCTGGATCCGCCTCACCGTGAGCTCCGTCCCGTCGACACTCGCAACGCCCGGCACCAGCCTGCAGCTGGGCTACGACAAGCGACTCATGCTCTTCAGCGGGCGCGCGAACCCCGCGCTCGCGGACGCGATCGGCGGCCGCCTCGGCGTCCAGCCGGGGCCCATCACCCTCAAGACGTTCCAGAACGGCGAGGTCTACTGCCGCTTCGAGGAGTCGATCCGCGGCTCCGACGTCTTCATCGTCCAGCCGACCTGCGGCAACCCGGAGACCGGCATCAGCGCCAACGACGCGCTGATGGAGCTCCTCGTGATGATCGACGCCGCCGTCGGCGCCAGCGCCCACCGCGTGATCGCCGTGACCCCCTGGTACGGCTACTCCCGCCAGGACAAGAAGAGCGCACCGCGCGAGCCGATCAGCTCCCGCCTCGTCGCCCGCATGCTCGAGTCCGCCGGCGCCGACCGCGTCCTGACGATGGATCTCCACGCCGGCCAGGTGCAGGGCTTCTTCCAGATCCCCGTCGACCACATGACGGCGATGATGATGCTCACGCAGTACTTCGTCGACCTGCAGCTCGACGACGAGCTCGTCGTCGTCGCACCGGACGCCGGCCGCGTCAAGCTGAACAAGAAGTTCGCGACCCGCATGAACGCGGACCTCGCGATCCTCGACAAGGAGCGCCCGAAGCAGCAGGTCGCCGAGATCGGCCACGTCATCGGCGACGTGAAGGGCAAGACCGCGATCATCGTCGACGACATGATCGACACGGCCGGCACCCTCCGGGCCGCCGGCGAGGCCGTGAAGGCGGCGGGCGCCTCCCGCGTGTACGCCGCCGCCACGCACGGCGTCTTCTCCGGCAAGGCGTACGAGAACCTCGCCGCCGCGCCGTTCGAGCAGATCGTCGTCACCGACACGATCCCGCTGCGCGCCGGCGCCCCGGACAACGTGCACGTCGTCTCGTGCGCCGCCCTCCTGACCGACTCGATCCGCTCGATCTTCACGGACGATTCGGTCTCCGAGGTCTTCCAGGGCGAGAACCAGCTCTTCTAGGGGCCTCCGGGCTCTGCAGCGGTCCCCCGCGGCGGCGGGGCGGTCACGGTCGATCCGTGGTCGCCCCGCCGCCGTTCGTCGTTCCCGAGCCGGTCCCCTGGTTCCCGATGTCGGCCGTCGTCGTCCGTCCGCGGGAGCGCCAGTTCGTCGTCCTGGAGAATTATGTGTTGTAAAAATACAACGACTCGTCTACGGTGAAGACGTGGGACGCAAGCCGAAGACCGAGGACGCGCCGCTGTACAACCGGCTCCCCGTCCTCCGCGCCGAGCACGGCCTGTCGCGGAAGGACCTCGCGGCGGTCGTCGGCGTGAACTACCAGACGATCGGCTACCTCGAGCGGGGCGACTACAGCCCGAGCCTGGACCTCGCGTTCACGCTCGCCGAGCACTTCGGCCTGCCGATCGAGGCGATCTTCTCCCGGACGCCGTTCCCGCCCATGTCCCAGCAGATGTACGGCGCGCCCGGCGCCGGAACCCAGGAGCAGGACCGATGAGCAGCACGAAGACCCCGGCACAGGACCCGTGGCGCGAGGAGCTCACCCCCAGGGGCCGGGCCAGCCGGCGCCGCTGGACCGTGGTCCTCGCCGTCCTCCTCGTCCTCCTCGGCCTGACGGCCACCAGCGACGGGCTGCACGACGTGCTGCTCCGGGACGGTCCCGGGGCTCGCAGCATCCTCTACGGCGTGATGCTGCTCGTGGTCTTCGGGCTGCTCCGCCGCGGCACGCGGCGCGTGGGCCGGCTCCGCGGCGCCGAGCTCGACGAGCGCGACCGCGCGGCCCGGCACCGGGCGTTCCGCACCGCGTTCGTGCTCTTCCTCGCGGTCGTGGTCGTCACCGCGTGGCTGCTGCCGGAGGTCCTCCCCGAGGCCCGTCGCTCGGAGGACGGCCGCGTCGGGACCGGGTGGGTCCTGGACCGCGACGACCTCCAGGTCCTGATGTGGTGGTTCCTCGCCTGGGCGCTCTTCCTGCCGACGGCGGCCCTCGCCTGGCGTGAGCCCGACGCCCCGGCGTTCGACGACGACGAGGCGGACGAGCCCGGGCCCGTGCTCGGCGACGTCACCCGCGATCTGCTGGTCGCGCTCGCCCTGGTCGCCGGCGCGGCGATCTCGGCCGCGATCGCCGACGACCGGGCGGGCCTGGAGCTGCTCCTGGCGCCCCTGCCGCTCGTCGCGCTGCAGCTGTGGGCGGGGGCCCGGCGGACCCGGCGGACGGGGGCGTCCTGGTCGACGAGCGTCGGGCGGGGCTGGCGGACCGTCCTCCTGATGGTGATCCTCGTCGGCCTGCTCGTGACGGCGGGGCTGCTGGGTGCCGGCGGGGGCTCGTCCGACGGCGGGGACGACGGTCTCGTCGAGCAGCGCGGCCCCGGCGTCTACCGCACGACGGAGGAGGGCGTGACGGACGCGCAGGGCCGCGAGGTCCCGCCGTACCCGTGCACGGTCGTGATCTCCCGCAACGGGAATCAGCTGTTCGGCCCGATCGCCCGGCGCGAGGCACGGCGCATGGGCGAGCCCGTCACCGGGCGGCTCTGTCAGTTCCAGTGAGGGTCGGACCGCGGGCGCAGGCCGGCCCCCCGGAGACGATCGTCGAGCGCCTGCCTCGTGACGCTGAGCGCCCCGCGGTGCACCCGCCGTCCCGCGCTACGCTCGCCGCATGCCGACGACCGCCGCCCAGCTCCTCGCCGAGCGCCTCGGGCTGACCGACGACGAGATCCTCCGGGTCCTCGACGCCGACCCGCTGTCGGTGATCGTCGGCGAGCTCGAGCACAAGCCGCAGCTCGCGCTCCTGCTCACGCTGACGGCCGAGCCGGCCGAGCAGGTCGGGCTCCCGACGCTCCACCGCTGGATGCGCACGTCCGGACCCGCGGGGCGGCCGGTGGAGCTCCTCACCGCCCGGCGCTTCGGGGAGTTCGAGGACGCCCTGGCGACGTTGCGGGACCGCGGCCTCGTGATCCGCAAGAGCTCCTGAGGCCCGTCCTCGCGGGTCGGGAGCGACGCCTGGGCCGCTGTCGCGCGTCCACCGCCGCGACCCGTCGCGGGTCGCGCGCGTCGTCCGTACGTCCGACGCCTTCCCGCGGGCCCCGACCCGGCGTACGCTGGTCCGGCGTTTGGCATCATCCGGACGCCGTTCCCCCGAGAGAGGACCACCACATGTCTCGAACGTCCGCACGAACCCTCGCCGGCGGTCTCGCCGCGCTCTCCCTGCTCGCCGTCGCTCCTGCAGCCTCGAACGCCGCGACCACGAAGGGCCTTCAGGACAACTCGATCCTGAGCGACAACGCCGCCGACCGCGCCGCGTTCTTCGCCGACGCGCGCGCGTCGAAGTCCAAGACGGTCCGCGTCCTCGTGAACTGGGACGGGACGTCGACCTCGGCCCCCGCCGACCAGATCGCGCGCATCCGCCGCGCCGCCACCGAGGGCGGCTCCAGCGTCCGGCTCCTCGTCGGCAGCTACGTGACGATGGGCCGGGGCAAGAAGTCGGGCTCCAAGGTCCCGGCCTCGACCCAGTCGAACTACGTCCTCTTCATGGGCGACATCGCCAGCAAGCTCAAGGACCTGCCGCTCGCCGGCTACCTGACGTTCAACGAGCCGAACTACAAGACCGCCTGGCCGCAGGGGCAGGAGCGCGCGTGGGTGAAGCTCTCCAACCGCGTCTACAAGCAGGTCAAGAAGAGCGACCCCGGCGCCAAGGTGCTCGTCGGCGAGGCCGCCCCGAACACCCGCTCCGGCCAGGCCGGCTCGAACCCGGGCGCGTTCTTCCGCAAGGCGCTGTACCTGAACTCGGCGTTCAAGCCGACCAGCCGGAGCAAGGCGGCGAAGACGAAGCTCCTGGGTGACGGCTTCACCCTCCACACGTACGACTTCTCGCGCTCGCCCACGAAGGCGACGTCCTCGAAGGACCAGTGGACGCACGGCAACCTGAAGACGACCGTCCAGCAGATCAAGAAGCTGAAGAGCGCCGGTCGCCTGTCCTCCGCCGCGGCGAAGAACATCCAGATCACGGAGTTCGCCTACCGCACCGAGGGCAAGTTCAAGACGAAGGACTCCACGGCGGCGAAGTACCTGAAGTCCGCGTTCTCGCTCGCCAAGAAGAACGGCATCAAGACGTTCATCTGGTACCAGCTGCGCGACCCCAAGGGCTCCTCGGACTGGAAGTCCGGCCTCAAGACGGCCGACGGCACGGCCCGTCCGACCTGGAACGCCTGGCTGAAGCTGAAGTGAGCCCCGCGGTGGGGTGCGGTCCGTCCGCGCCCCACCGCCCAGGAGCGGCTCAGGACCCGAGCTGCTCCTGGTCCTCGCGGCGGTCGCCCGGCCACTTCCCGAAGGTGTGCTCGAAGACGTGCATCCCGTAGCGGCTGACCGCTGCCGAGGTGCCCGCGAAGATCGCCGCCTGCAGGGCGGCGGCCGCGATCGCCCGCCCGGCGGGGTCCTCCCGGACCTCCGCGCTGGGCAGGTCGCCGCCGTCCACGCGCTGCCAGACCTGATCGAAGATCGCGGCGGAGGCCCGCGAGGCCACGAGCCCCGCGACGAGGCCGAAGGGCTTGAAGAGGAGCTTCATCGCTCGCGAGAGTAGCGCGGTGTCGTGCCTCGGCGTGCTAGAGAGCAGGGATGCACCGCCCCCTCCGGGTCGCCTCGCGCGTGGCTGCCCTGGCCGTCGTCCTGCCGGCCGTCCTCGCAGCCTCCGCTCCAGCGCAGGACGTCGCCCCGACGACCACCGCGCCCGCGTCACCGGAGACACCACCGGCGCAGGTCGGATCGACGGCCCGGCCGGCCGCCACGCCGCCGACCCCAGGCGGCCGGTACTTCGCCGGACCGATGTACCGCTGGACGATCGGGGGCTCCTGGCTGATCCGCCGCGACCAGGGCGGCGTCGGGGTCAAGAGCGCGTGGCAGCGGCAGGTCGACACCCTCGGCTGGTCCCCCGTCGCGGTCCCGAACGTCTGGAACGCCGGCGACAACAGCAACGCCTCGCAGGTCGGCGGCGTCGTCTGGTACCGCCGGGAGCTGCAGCTGCCGACGATCCCGAAGGGTCGCCGCGGCGGCCTCTTCGTCCTGCGCTTCGAGCGGGTCTCCGTCGGGGCGACGGTCTGGGTCGACGGCGTCCGGGTCCGTGGCCACCGCGGGGCGTACGAGCCGTTCCAGGCGGTGATCCCGAAGGACAAGGCCAAGGACGGACGCGTCGACGTGGTCATCCGCACCGACAACCGGCGCACCGTCGCGGACTTCCCGCCCGGATCCACGCAGAAGGACGGGACGGCCGGCGGCGGCTGGTGGAACGACGGGGGCATCCCGCGCGAGGTCGGGCTCCACTACGCCGACCAGGTCGACCTCTCCAACGTCCAGGTCACCCCGGACCTGCCCTGCAAGGGCTGCGCCGGCGTCGTCCGCTTCCGGGCCACCGCGACGAACTACTCGAGCACCCGTCGCAGGCTGGCGCTCGTCGGCCGCGTCGCCGGCCGCGAGGTGGCGCTCGGCAACGTCTCCCTGCCGCCCAGCCCGTCGCTCGGACGCACGAAGTCGACGGAGGTCCGCGGCGTCGTCAAGGTCCCGAAGCCGCACGTGTGGTCGCCCAAGGACCCGCACCTCTACGAGGCGTCCGTCGAGGGCCGCCTGCTCGACGAGGGCAAGCGGCAGGGCGACCGCGTGATGCGGTACCGCGTCCGGACGGGCATCCGCTCGATCAAGGTCAAGGAGGGGCGGCTCCAGCTGAACTTCGAGAACGTGAACCTCCGCGGCAGCGGCGTGCACGAGATGGACATCCCGAACGGCAGCGCCCTCACCAACGAGGGGCAGGACCAGCTCCTGCAGCAGGTCCGCGACCTCGGGGGCCTCGTGGTCCGCGGGCACTACCCGTTCCACCCCCGCATGCTCGAGGAGGCCGACCGCATGGGCCTCCTCGTCTGGAACGAGATCCCCGTCTACCAGGTCCGCCAGTCCCAGCTGGCCCGCCCGACGGTGGAGGCCGACGCCCTGAACCTCCTGCGCACGACGATCGCGGTCAACGCGCACCACCCGTCCGTCTTCACGTGGTCGATCGGCAACGAGCTGACGACGAACCCCGGGCCGCCGATCGTCAAGTACGTCAAGGACGCCCGGAAGATCGTCGACGAGACCGACCCGACCCGACCGATGGCCTACGCCCGCCAGTCGGGCGTGAAGTACGGCTGCGTCGGCGCCTACGGCCCGGTCGACCTGCTCGGGCTGAACGACTACTTCGGCTGGTACGGCGCGCCGACGGACCCGCTCGCCGACCCCGCCGCGCTGGGGCCGTTCCTCGACGAGCTGCGCAAGTGCAACCCGAACGAGGCGATCATGATCACCGAGACGGGGGCGGAGGCCACGCGGGAGGGCCCGGCGGACGAGGCCGGCACCTACGCGTTCCAAGCCGCCTACGCCGCGCACCACTTCGCGGTCTACCGCGCCCATCCGTGGCTGTCGGGCGCCGTCTGGTGGGGCCTGCGCGAGTTCCGTGTCCGTCCGAACTGGGCGGGCGGCAACCCGACCCCCACCCCGCCGTGGCACGGGAAGGGCCTCCTGGGCCGCGACCTGAGCAAGAAGCCCGCGTGGCAGGTCCTGCACGACGAGTTCTCCGGCCTGGACCAGCTGGCGCCCGCGCCGGCCGGCCCGGTCACGATCCCGCCGTCCCCGCCCGGCCGGTTCGCGCCCAGCGAGTCCTCCGACGGGGACCCGTCCGACGGGGTCGCGTCCCCCGGGGCCTGAGCGTCACGGCGTCCCCGGGAGTTCCCCGCTAAGATCCTCCGTCGCTCATGGCCACGAACTCTTCCTCGCTCGCAGTCGCTTCCCGCGCACCTCTCCACTCGCGTGACGCCCGGCGTGCCCGTCGTCAGGGCAGCGTCCCGGGCGTCATCTACGGCGGGGACGTCGAGCCCGTCTCGATCGCGGTGAACGAGCGCGATCTGCGCCTCACGCTCGCCTCGAAGGGCGCCGTCATCGACGTCGCCATCGACGGCGGCACGAGCGAGCCGGTCGTGCTGAAGGAGGCCCAGCGCCACCCCGTCCGCGGCCAGATCGTGCACGTCGACCTGCTGCGCGTCGACCTCAAGCAGAAGATCCAGACCACGGTCCCGGTCGAGGTCGTGGGCCAGGACGACGCCGAGGCGATGAAGCTCGGCGGCATCGTCACCCAGATCGTGCGCGAGATCACCATCGAGGCCCTCCCGAACGAGATCCCCGAGTCCGTCACGATCTCCGTCACGGACCTCGCCATCGGCGACAACGCCACGGTCGGCGACATCGTCCTGCCGTCCGGGACCACGCTCGTCGACGACCCCGAGCCGATCGCCGTCAGCATCGCCGCCCCGCGCCTGGCCGCCGAGGTCGAGGCCGAGGAGGAGGCCGCGCAGGAGGCCGGCGCCGCCGCGTCCGAGGGCAGCGAGGCCGCCGAGACGACCGTCGGCGACGACGAGTCCGGCTCCGACGACTGACGCCCCGGCCGGGCCGCCGCCCGTCGCCCCGCCGCCGCCGTCCGCGGCGGCCTCCGGGTGACCTGCGGCATCGTGCCCGGCCACGTCGTCCCTCCCTCCGATGGCGCTCCTCGGCGGCACCACGCCCGTCGACTGGCTCGTCGTCGGACTCGGCAACCCCGGCTCGCAGTACGAGCGCACGCCGCACAACGCGGGGTTCCAGGTCGCCCGCGAGCTCGTCCGCCGCTGGGACCTCGGCAAGGGCCGCGCGAAGTTCCGCGGCGAGTTCTGGCAGGGCACCGTCCGCGAGTTCCCGGGCGAGGACCCCACGCGCGTCGCGGTGCTGCTCCCGCAGACCTTCATGAACGAGTCCGGGAGGTCCGTGAGCCCCGCCCGCGGCCAGCTGAAGGTCCCGCTGGAGCGCATCCTCGTCCTGCACGACGAGATCGACCTCGCCTTCGCCGACGTCCGCTGGCGACTGGCTGGCGGGCTCGCCGGCCACAACGGCCTGAAGTCCCTGAAGCGCGAGCTCGGGGAGCCGACGTTCGGCCGCGTCCGGATCGGCGTCGGGCGGCCCGCCTCGACGGACCCGGAGATCGTCTCCGGCTACGTCCTCGGCAAGTGGCGTCAGCCGGAGCACGAGGTCGAGGACCTGATCACGACCTCGGCGGACATCGCCGAGTCGATCGTCTTCGGCCGCCGCGAGCTCGTGGCCGCCAAGCCCAACGGCTGAACGAGTACGGGCCCGCCGTGGCGGGCCCGTCGGGCGCTGCGAAGGGCCGGCAGGCCCTACCGGGGCCGGGCCGCGTAGTTCGGGGCCTCGACCGTCATCTGGATGTCGTGGGCGTGGCTCTCCTTGAGGCCCGCCGACGTGATCCGCACGAACTGGCCGTGGTCCTGGAGCTCGGCGATGGTCGCCGAGCCCGTGTAGCCCATCGCGGCGCGCAGGCCGCCGACGAGCTGGTGCGCGACCGCCTGGACGGGGCCGCGGTACGGGACCTGGCCCTCGACGCCCTCGGGGACGAGCTTGTCGTCACCGGAGACGTTGTCCTGGAAGTAGCGGTCCTTCGAGAAGCTCTGGCGACCCTGCATGGCGCCGAGGGAGCCCATCCCGCGGTAGCTCTTGAACTGCTTGCCGTTGATGAAGACGAGCTCGCCGGGCGACTCCTCGCAGCCGGCCAGCAGGGAGCCGAGCATCACGGACGACGCACCGGCGGAGATCGCTTTGGCGATGTCACCCGAGAACTGGAGGCCGCCGTCGCCGATCACCGGCACGCCGGCGGGGCGCGCGGCACGGGAGGCCTCGAAGATCGCCGAGACCTGGGGGACGCCGACGCCGGCGACGATGCGCGTGGTGCAGATGGAGCCCGGGCCGACGCCGACCTTGACGGCGTCCGCCCCGGCGTCGATCAGCGCCTGGGCACCGCCACGCGTGGCGACGTTGCCGCCGATGACGTCGACCGACGTCTCGCGCTTCACCTGCGCGACGGTCTCGAGGACCCCGCGCTGGTGGCCGTGGGCGGTGTCGACGATCAGGACGTCGACACCGGCGTCGACGAGCGCGTGGGCGCGCTCGCGGCTGTCGGCGCCGACGCCGACCGCGGCGCCGACGAGCAGGCGGCCGGAGCCGTCCTTCGAGGCCGACGGGTACTTCTCGGTCTTCGTGAAGTCCTTCAGCGTGATCAGGCCCGCCAGGCGCCCGTCGCCGTCGACGAGCGGCAGCTTCTCGATCTTGTGCTCGCGCAGCAGGCGCATGGCCTCGTCGCCCGAGGTGCCGGGGGAGGCCGTCACGAGCGGCATCGGCGTCATCACCGAGTGCAGCGGCTGCCCGTGATCGGACTCGAAGCGGATGTCGCGGTTCGTGACGATGCCGAGGAGCAGGCCCTGCTCGTCGCAGATCGGCAGGCCGCCGATGCCGTACCGGCCCATGACGGCGTCGGCGTCGCGGATCGTCGCGTCCGGGCCGATCGTCACGGGGTGCCGGATCATCCCGGCCTCGGACCGCTTGACCGTGTCGACCTGGGCCGCCTGGTCCTCGATCGACTGGTTGCGGTGCAGGATGCCGATGCCGCCCTGACGGGCCATGGCGATCGCCATCCGCGCCTCGGTCACGGTGTCCATCGCGGCGGAGAGCAGCGGGACCTTCAGCTGGATGTTGCGCGTCAGCCAGGTCCCCGTCCCGACGTCGTTCGGGAGGACGTCGGACGGCCCCGGCAGCAGCAGCACGTCGTCGTAGGTCAGCCCCTCGAGCACGAACTTGTCGCTCGGCGTGACCGCCAGGGCGGCGGGAGCGACGTCGCGGGACGTCAGGTGCGATACGTGGGGCATGGCGGCGGGCCTTGGGTCGACGGCGAGAACCCGGGTGCCACGTCGCCGGTCCTGCTCCGACGGCGGCGTGACGTCCGTCTCCAGACGGTAGCGCGCCCGGGGGGCGGAACAGCGTGATCGGGGTCCGGAGCGCATCTTCCCGGGCCGCCGGATCGTCCACGCCGGGCACGCGGCCGCGCGCCGACCGGCGGACGACCGTCCAGGCACGCCCCGGGATGGTCGTCCCGTGCGCCCGCCCACGTCCGGGCCGACCGGGTGGCGCGTACAATCCGTGGGCCCACCGGCGGTCGCCCGGTCGGGCCCCGATCACGGCCGCGCCGGCTCCCGGCGGGGCCTTCTCGCGTCCCGTCGCACCGGCGGGCGCGTCCACCCGCCGGTCCTCCGCGCGGCCTCCCCCCGACCCCCGCACCCGCCGCATGTCGCTCCGCCCGCTGCTCCGCCACCTCGCCGACGAACCCACCGGCGCCCGCATCGCGCGGGAGGGCGGGAAGGTCTTCGTCGCGACGTCCATGCGGCCGTTCGTGGTCGCCGGGGCGCTCGACGGTGTCGACGGCGCGATCGGTCTCGGCCGCCCGGCCCTCGTCGTCGCCCCGGACGACAAGGCCGCCCGCGAGCTCGCCCGCGACCTCCGCGCCTGGCTGCACCCGCGGCCCGTGCGCTTCTACCCCTCGCGCGGCGTGGCGTACGAGTCGCACCTCGCCCCGCCGCCGCACCTCGTCGGCATGCGCGTCGCCGCCCTGGACGCGCTCCTGGCCCCGGACGACGGCGAGCAGGAGCTGCCGGTCGTGGTCGCCTCCGCCGCCGCGCTGTCGGAGACCGTCCCGGACCCGGCGCTGCGCCCGCACGGCTTCCGCCTGAAGACCGGCGAGCTCCTCGACCTCGACGACTGCGCCCACGACCTCGTCGCCTGCGGGTACGCCCGGGTGGACCAGGTCGACGACCGCGGCCAGTTCGCCATCCGCGGCGGCATCCTCGACGTGTTCCCGGCGACGGAGGACAACCCCGTCCGCGTCGACCTCTTCGACATCGAGATCGAGTCGATCCGCGCCTTCTCCGTCTACACGCAGCGCAGCCTCGGCGAGCTCGACCAGGTGGAGGTCGCCCCGGCCGCCGAGCTCGCCGCCGAGCACCGCGGGGACGAGATCGCCCACTCCGTCCAGCTGGCGAAGGAGGGGGAGGAGCGCCCCGACGTCGCGAGCCTCCTGCCCGTCGACCGCTTCGGCCCGTTCCTCGACCTCGTGCCGCAGGACGCGGCGGTCATCATCGTCGCCGACGAGGAGATCGCGCCCGCGCTCCGGGACCAGTGGGACGACGTCTGCGCCGCCTTCCACGACGAGGACGCCGGCCACCTCTACGTGAAGCCCGAGGCGATCCTCGAGGAGCTCGACCGCCGCGCCGAGCTGCGGATCATGAGCCTCCTGCAGGACCAGGACCTCCAGCTCCACGGCCAGTCCGGCGACCTCGCCGCGCGCAACCTCACCGGTGCGGAGACCGAGCTCGAGAAGCTCCTGCGGTCCGGGTACCGCACGGTCGTCACGTGGCGCCGGCAGGGCGACGGCGACCGCGCGGCCTACAACCTCTCCCGCGTCCGGGCCCAGTGGGTCGGCGACGGCGACTTCGACCGGACGCGCGCGGGCTTCGTCATCGCGGACCTCCGCCACGGCTTCATCGCGCCGGGCATGGAGCTCGCCGTCCTCCCGGACCACCGGCTCATGCGCCGGCGGAAGACCGAGGCCGACGACGAGTCCCGCCGCCGCTCGGGCCGCCGCGGCGCGCTGAAGTCCTTCGCGGACCTCCGCACCGGCGACATCGTCGTCCACGAGGACCACGGGATCGCGCGATTCAACGGCTTCGACACGAAGACCGTCGGCGGCATCACCCGCGACTACCTGAAGCTCCAGTACGCGGGCGACGACAAGGTCTTCGTCCCGGTCGACCAGCTCGCGAAGATCACCCGCTACGTCACGGGCGGCGGGGCCGAGCCGACGCTCTCCAAGCTCGGCGGCAAGGGCTGGGAGCTCATCAAGACCCGGGCGCGCAAGGCCGCGCACGAGATGGCGGGCGACCTCATCAACCTCTACGCCGAGCGCCGCGCCCGCCGCGGGTACCAGTTCCCGGCCAACGGCGAGCTCGTCGAGGAGTTCGAGGCGAAGTTCCCGTACAAGGAGACCGTCGACCAGCTCGACGCCATCGACGCCGTGAAGGCGGACATGGAGTCCACGCGCCCGATGGACCGCCTGATCTGCGGCGACGTCGGCTTCGGCAAGACCGAGGTCGCGCTGCGCGCCGCCGTGAAGGCCGCGGCCGACGGCAAGCAGGTGCTGATCCTCGCGCCGACGACGATCCTCGCCCAGCAGCACTACGCGACGTTCGCGGAGCGCCTGCGCGACCTGCCGTTGACGGTCGACCACGTCTCCCGCTTCCGCTCCGCGCCGGAGCAGCGCGAGGTCGTCAAGGCGTTCAACGAGGGCAAGGTCGACGTCCTCGTCGGCACCCACCGCATCCTCGGCCGCGACGTCGCGGGCAAGGACCTCGGCCTGATCGTCGTCGACGAGGAACAGCGCTTCGGGGTCAAGCAGAAGGAGAACCTGCGCCGGCTGAAGCTCAAGGTCGACGTGATCGCGATGTCGGCGACGCCGATCCCGCGCACGCTGCAGATGTCGCTGGCCGGCCTGCGCGACATCTCGACGATCGAGACCGCCCCCGAGGGCCGGCGCCCGGTGAAGACGTACGTCGGCGAGTACGACGAGCAGCTCGTCCGTCAGGCGCTGCGACGCGAGAAGGACCGCGGCGGCCAGTCGTTCTTCCTCCACAACCGCGTCGAGACGATCGACGAGACCGCGGCGCGGTTGCGTGGCCTCTGCCCCGACATGACGTTCGAGGTCGCGCACGGGCAGATGAGCGACCAGCAGCTCGAGGACCACATGATGCGGTTCCTGAAGGGCGACGCCGACGTCCTCGTGTCGACGTCGATCATCGAGTCGGGCATCGACATCCCGCAGGCCAACACGCTGATCGTCGACCGCTCCGACCTCTTCGGCCTGAGCCAGCTCTACCAGATCCGCGGTCGCGTGGGCCGGGGCCGGGACCGCGGCTACGCCTACCTCCTCTACCCCTCGGCGGCGGCGCTGACGGAGGACGCGATGCACCGGCTGACGGCGCTCGCGGACTACACCGAGCTCGGCTCCGGCTTCCAGATCGCCATGCGCGACCTCGAGCTCCGCGGCGCCGGCAACCTCCTCGGCGACGAGCAGTCCGGGCACGTCGCGGCCCTGGGCTTCGAGCTGTACCTCTCGATGCTCGAGGACGCCGTCCGGGAACGCGAGGCCGAGGATCGCGACGGCACCGAGGACGGGGCCGACGAGCGCCCGGAGCCCGTCCGCATGGACGCCCAGGTCTCCGCGTACGTCCCCGCCGACTACGTCCCGTACGAGCAGGCGAAGGTCGACATCCACCGCCGGATCGCCTCGGCGAACGACGTCGCGCACCTCGAGGAGCTCCGCGGCGAGCTCGAGGACCGCTTCGGCGCGCTCCCCGAGCCGCTGCTGAACCTCGTCGAGCTCCAGCGCGCGCGGATCCGCTTCGGCGAGGCCCGCTGCCGCGTCGTGACGCTCCGGGGCACGAAGCTCACGGCGACGCCGATCGAGCTCGACGCCGAGGGCATCGCGCGCCTGAAGGAGGAGGCCGCGTCCGCCGGCCTGCCGCTGAAGTACGAGGGCGGCCACTCGCGGATCACCGCCGTCGTCCCCGCCGAGGGGCCGGAGCGCCTCGAGGCCGTGGTGGCGGCGGCCGACGCCGTCCGCGCCGCCGCGCTCAGCGTGGCGCTCGTCTGACGGCGGTCGCCGGGGGTGGTCAGGGGGACGCCGGGGTGCGATACTCAAGACGCTCTGCGTCGTCTCAGAGACGGGCCTGAGCGCGGACTTAGGTCGGATCGCTAGTCTGCGGCCCGATGCCTCGACACCAGCGTCCCTTCAGAAGCGCGGTCCTCGCGTGCGCCATCGGCGTGCCCGCCGCTGTCGTGCTCGCCGGTTGTGGCGGCGACGACGGCCTTCCCGGCAACGCCGTGGCGAAGATCGGTGACACCACGATCACCAAGGCCCAGTTCGAGTCGGCGGAGAAGCTCCAGCTCCTCGCGGTGAGCCAGCAGCTGACCGCCAACGGCGTGTTCAAGGCGAACCCGCCGAAGCTCCTGAACTTCTCCCCGCCGTACACCGAGTGCACGAACGCGCTGAAGAAGGTGATCCCGAAGGAGCAGCAGGCCCAGGCCGCTCCGGATCAGCTCGTCGCGCAGTGCAAGCCGGTGCTGGAGAACGCCAAGACCAGCGCGATCCAGGCGCTCCTGGTGCGCACGGTCGCCGCCGACGAGGCGAAGAAGTACAAGCTGACGGCCCCGGCGGCCGAGGTGAACAAGCAGGTCGAGGCCCTGTACACCCAGCTCCTGGGCGGCAAGCAGAACCTCGCGAAGTTCACGACGCTGACCGGCGGCACGGTCGACGACCTGAAGGCGGAGTCGACGTCGACCCTGCTGCTGCAGAAGATCCAGGCGAAGATCACGAAGGACAACAGCACGGTCACGGACGCCGACGTGCTCGCGTACTACAACAAGAACAAGAAGCAGTACTCGCAGCCCGAGTCCCGCAACGTCCACATCGTGCTGACGAAGACGGAGGCCGACGCGAAGAAGGCCCGCACCGAGCTCGACGGCGGTGCCAAGTTCGCGGACGTCGCGAAGAAGTACTCGACCGACCAGGTCACGAAGAGCGCGGGCGGCAAGCTCGAGGGCGTCACGAAGGGCCAGCAGGAGAAGGGCCTCGAGGACGCGATCTTCGCCACCGCCCAGACGAAGCTCGCCGGCCCGGTGAAGACCGAGACCGGCTGGTACGTCGTGCGGGTCGACAAGATCACGCCCGCGCAGACGATCCCGTTCGACAAGGTCAAGACGGTGCTGAAGCAGACCGTCCAGCAGTCCAAGCCGCAGGAAGCCCTCCAGAAGTGGCAGGACGACGTCGTCAAGGAGTACAAGAAGAAGACCGACTGCCGCGAGGGCTACAACCAGGCGGTCTTCTGCAAGAACCAGCCGAAGCCCAAGACGACGACCGCGCCGGGCGCGGCGACGACGGGCCAGTAGCACCCGGGGCGCTCGCCGCTGCGGGCCCGACCGGCCGCGAGGCCCCACGGCGACGGGCCGGGCGATCATCGCCCGGCCCGTTCCAGGTCCGGCCCCGGCGACTATCCTCCGCCCGGTGCCGCGAGACGAGATCACCGCCGCCCTCGGAGCCCTGGACGACATCACCCGCAGGCTCCGCATCGAGTGCCCGTGGGACCGCGAGCAGGACGAGCGCACGATCGTGCCGCACACGCTCGAGGAGGCCTACGAGCTCGCCGACGCGGCGAACTCGGGGGACGACGCGAAGCTCCGCGACGAGCTCGGGGACGTCCTCTTCCAGGTCCACTTCCTCTCGCTGCTGCTCGAGGAGCGCGGGGCGGGCGATCTCGCGGCCGTCGCCGCGCACTGCCGCCGAAAGCTCATCCGGCGGCACCCGCACGTCTTCGCCGCGGACTCGCCCGAGATGGCCGAGGTCCGGGCCGCCGACGAGGCCGCGCACGCCGCGGCCGGGGAGCGCGCCAGCGCCCAGCTGCGCGACGTGACGGGCGCCGACGACGTCCTGGCCAACTGGGACGCGATCAAGCAGACCGAGGCGGGCCGCGAGGGCGGCATCTTCGGCGAGGTCCCCGACAACCTCCCCTCGCTCCTGTTCGCGCGCAAGGTCCAGCGCCGCGCGTCGAGCTCGGGCTTCGACCCGATCGACGTCGACGCCGCGATCGAGGCCGCCCACGCCGAGCTCGACCGGCTGGGGGAGACCATCCGCGCCGGTGCCCGGGCCGCGACCTTCCAGGCGCTCGGGGACGCGCTCTTCGCGGTCACGAACGTCGCCCGCAAGGCCAAGGCGGATCCGGAGATCGCGCTGCGCTCCGCGAGCGTCCGGTTCCGCGACCGCGTCCTGCGCGCCGAGGTCCTCGCCGAGTCGGAGGGCCGGGCGTGGGCGGAGCTCGACGACGACGGCCGGCTCGGCTACTACGCCCAGGTCCTGTTCGCCGAGGGCGCCGCACCGGGGGCGGAGCCCCCGGAGGACGACCAGCAGTAGGGACGGTCCCGGCGCCCGCGGTCCCGCGCGGCCGGGCGTCCCGCTCAGGCCGCGCGGTCGGGCGTCCCGAGCAGGACGTCCGCGGTCCGGTGGTCGAGCACGCCGGTGCACGGGAGGTGCCGCGCGCGCTGGAACCGCGCGACGGCGTCGGTGGTCGGGCGGTCCCACCGGCCCGAGGCGTGCCCCGCGGACAACGTCCCCGCCCGCACCAGCAGCGCCTGCGCGTCGCTCGCGGCCAGCGCCGGGACCATGTCGTCCTGCGCCCGACCGGGGACGAGCGCGGTCCCGACCGCCCGCAGCGCCTGCAGGAGCACCGCGCCGGCGGAGGGGGAGGTCGCGGCGCGCGCGTCCCACGGACGGGAGGTCTGGCGGGGGTGGATCGAGGTCGACATGCGGTGCTTCCGGTGGTGGTGACGTCCACGATCGCACCCGACCATGTGCGTCGGCCGAGGGTCGCCTGAACGCTTTCTGAGCGTGCTGCGGGCGGCGTCCGCCGGACCCGTTCCGTCCGGCGCGTCCGACGCGCCGGACGGTGCACGCATCGTGTCGCGGGTACGCCCCGCGGTCGATGGGGGATGGCCCCGGCGGGACCCGCACCGGACCCCGGGGCGGCCGGGACGCCACGGGTCGGGAGGGTGCCGCGGGGGCGGGCCGACGGACGCCGTGGCCACCCGGCAGACTGTGGCGCCATGAGCCAGATCGAGTCCGTCCTCGGCCGCCAGGTCCTCGACTCCCGGGGCAACCCGACCGTCGAGGTCGAGGTGACCCTCGCCTCCGGCGCCACCGCGCGCGCCGCCGTGCCGTCGGGCGCCTCCACGGGCGAGTTCGAGGCCACGGAGCTCCGCGACGGCGGCGACGCCTACCTCGGCAAGGGCGTCCTGAACGCGGTCGCGAACGTCAACGGCGAGATCGCCCAGGCCGTCAAGGGCCGCGACGCGGACGACCAGTCCGGCCTCGACCAGGCGCTGATCGACCTCGACGGCACGCCGAACAAGTCGCGCCTGGGCGCCAACGCCATCCTCGGCGTGTCGCTCGCCGTCGCGAAGGCCTCGGCCGCCGACGCCGGCGTCCCGCTCTGGAAGCACCTCCAGGTCGACGCCCCCGGCGCCGGCGTGACCCTGCCGGTGCCGATGATGAACGTCCTCAACGGCGGCTCGCACGCCGACAACTCCGTGGACTTCCAGGAGTTCATGATCGTCCCGCACGGCTTCGGGAGCTTCTCCGAGGGTCTGCGGGTCGGCGCCGAGATCTTCCACCACCTCAAGGCGCTCCTGCACTCCCGCGGCCTCGCGACGTCCGTCGGCGACGAGGGCGGCTTCGCCCCGGACCTCTCGTCCAACGAGGAGGCCCTCCAGGTCCTCGTCGACGGCATCGAGAAGGCCGGCTACACGCCCGGCGAGCAGGTCGGCATCGCGCTGGACCCCGCCACGTCCGAGATCTTCGAGAACGGGGTCTACGACCTCGCGCACGAGAAGCGCACCCTGACCGCGGACGAGCTCGCCGCCTACTGGGCCGACAAGGCCGGCAAGTACCCGATCCTCTCGATCGAGGACGGCATGGACGAGGAGGACTGGGCCGGCTGGAAGACCCTCACCGAGAAGCTCGGCGAGACCGTCCAGCTCGTCGGCGACGACCTCTTCGTCACGAACCCGGAGCGCCTGAAGCGCGGCATCGACACCGGCACCGCCAACTCGATCCTCATCAAGGTCAACCAGATCGGCACGCTGACCGAGACGCTCGAGGCCATCCGCATGGCCCGCGCCGCCGGCTACACCGCCGTCATGTCGCACCGCTCCGGCGAGACCGAGGACGTCACGATCGCCGACCTCGCCGTCGCCACCGGCTGCGGCCAGATCAAGACCGGCGCCCCGTCCCGCTCGGACCGCGTCGCGAAGTACAACCAGCTGCTCCGCATCGAGGAGGCCCTGGGCTCCAAGGCGGTCTACCCGGGCCGCTCGGTGTTCCGGGGCTGATCGCGCTCCTCGCGGCGGGATCTCGGCGGCCCGGCCTCTCCGCGGCTCCGAGATCCACGGTTCGTTGCGTGCGCAACGGGGTACGTGCGACGCCGAGCGCGGGCACCGCGTCCGTCCCCGGCAGAGAGCACCCCGTGAGCACTGCAACCCGTATCAGGATCGTCCTCCTCCTCGCCGTCGCCGTCGCGATCACATCGAACGTCCTCCGGCTCGTCGACGGGCGACCGCTGAACCTCCTCGACGCGGCGATCGCACTCGTGCTCGCCGTGCCCGTCGCGTTCGCCCTGGACCGTCTGCTCGACGCGGCCCCGCGACTGGGCGAGGGCGACGTGGCGGAGTCCACCTCCAACTCCTGACGCGCTCGCCGGACGCGCTGCAAGCCGTCGTGCGCCGCGAGGAACATGGCGGCCGGGGGCCAAGACCCGTGGCGTGAGCAGCGTTCCCACCGCCACCGGTCGCCCCCGGGGCACCTCCAGGCCGTCCGCCCGCGTGGCGGCCGGTCGCGCACGGTTCGGGCGCATCGCCCTCGTCGTCGTGGTGCTCCTGATGGCCTCGATGTACGTGCGCCCCGCCCTCGACTGGGTGAACGCGCGGAGCGCCGCCGGGGAGCAGGCCCAGCGCCTCGACGCGCTCCGGTCCACCGCGGCGCATCTGGAGCGCGAGAAGGCCCGCCTGAGCACCGAGCGGGGCCTGACCGTGGAAGCACGACGACTCGGGATGGTCCGCGAGGGTGAGCGGGCCTACGTCGTGCGCGGGCTGCCGAAGAACTGATCCCCGGCATCGTCGCCGCGACGCCCACCACCTCCACAGAGGTGGGCGTCGCGGCGTGCCGACGGATCGTCGAGCACGATCCACCCGGTCGCGGGAGGCGAGCGGGTGGATCGTTATCGTCCCCCACGTGCGGTTGACGTTGGCGGTCGAACAGTGGCGGAGCGGCGAGCGGTACGTCCGCGACCTCGAAGGACGCCTCGGCACGAAGGCGGAGGACGTCGTCACCGCGGTCGCCGACGAGCTCCGCCGCCGCCTCGGGGGCGCGTTCACGACGAACGAGCTGGTCGACCTCTACGAGGGCGGGGTCAGCTGGGCGCTCGACCTGGCTTCCCGGGTCGCCCCGGAGGACCCCGACGCCTGGGACTCGCGGATCACCGACGCCGCGTTCCTGCGCTACCTCGGCCAGGCGCAGGACTGGGGTGGCGGCAGGATCGTCGCCCGCGAGGCCTGAAGGGAGATCGTGCGGGCCCCGAACCGCGCGTCTCCGGCACCGGCGCGTCGGACCTCGACGGGGCTCGGGTCACCCGCGATGGGCGCCGACCCCGCGGCGATCAGTCCTCGGAGGAGGACTCGCCCGCGCGGCGGATGATGATCTGGTCGCCCTCGACGACGACCTCGACCGGACGGTGCCCGGCCCAGTGCTCCGCGTAGACCGGGGAGTCGGCGATCGCCGGGTCGAGCCACAGCCCGTAGCCCTCGTCGCCGTGGTCGAACGTGCCCTCGAAGGCGTTCCCGCCACCCTGACCGCGGGCGCGGCGGCTGCCGCTGCGACGGCGGCGACGCGGGCGGTCGTCGTCCTCGTCGTCGTCGCCGGCCTCGGCGCGCGCGGCGGCCTCGGCGGCCTTGCGCTCGGCCCGGGCGGCCTCCTCCGCGGCCTCCTCGGCGGCCTTGCGCTCCGCCTCGGCCTTGCGCTCGGCCTCGGCGGCCTCGAGCTCGGCGGCGATCTGCGCGTCGTCCTCGGCACGCAGGTCCACGTCCTCCGGGGCGACGGCGCCCGCGGGATCGTCGGGCGACGCGGCGGTCAGGCCGTTCTTGTCCTTGAACTCCGCGATCTCCGGCCCGGTCACCTCGAGCTGGTGCGCCACCCACGCGTCGGTGCGGCCCTGGCGCACCCACGTACGGATCTGGTTCAGGTGGGGTCGAAGCGAACGGCGTGCCATGTAGCGGCCCAATCTAGCGCCGATGCGCGGGTCGCTGCGTGGCGACCGCGACCGGTACCCGTCCCGGTGCGGGTATACCCGCGCGCGTCGCCGGTGCCGTCGCGACTCAGGCGAAGACGAGCGAGAGCACGCGGAACATCACGAGCGTCACGAGGATCGCCGTGAACGTCAGCATCCCGAGGAGCAGCAGGTACCGCAGCGCGCGCCGCCGCTTGACCGCGTCGAAGGCGCGCTCGGCCTCGCGGCGCTCGACGTCGCGGAGCATCTTCTCGCGCTGGCGCTGCGCGAGCTCGGTCTCGCGCGCCAGGCGGCGTTCCAGCTCGTCCATCGAGCCGGAGGGGCGTTGGCGGGCCGCGCTCACGCACCCGAGGGTAGAGCATCCCCACACACCGACCACAGCCCGCGCCGGTCCTCGCGGGCGCGTTCCTGGAGGCGCCGGAGCGCCGGGGCGGTGGCCCCGTTGGGGGCGATCGTGAGGACGCGGGCGTAGCCGCCGGCGACCAGGCGCTCGCTCAGCGAGCGTCGCTGGCCCTCGACGACCAGCGCCGCGAGCAGCCGTCCGTACGGGTCGACGCGCTCCCGGTCGAAGACCAGCCGCACCCGCCGGCCTGTCGCCCAGGCGCGGTTGCGGTGCGACGCCTCCGGGCCGAAGCACTGCACCGGCTCGTCGGGGTCGACGGACTCCGGCGTGTCGACCCCGAGGTACCGGACGGTCACGCGCGCAGCACCACGCGCGTCGGAGAAGGCGAGCTCGGCCGTGTCGCCGTCGACGGTCCGCACGACCCGGGCGCGGGCGCCCGGTGCGGCGAGCGCCGCGGCCGCGCGCGCCGCCGCGCCCCGCGGGAGCGGGTCCGGCACCGGCCACAGGCGGACGGCCGCCCACCCGCCGGCGACGGCCGCCACCGCCACCACCAGCGCGGGCGGAGGTCCGGGGCGCGGGGGGACGGAGCGCATCCCCCGGGTGTACGCCCTGCGGCGGGCCGGGCGACCGTCGTGTCGGGGTCGGCACGTTCCCGGCACCCGTCGGGCGCGGTCCGGCACCGTCCCGACGCGGAGGTGGCGCGCCGCCGTGGTCGCAGGCGCCGTGCCGCCGGGCGGATTTGGGGTACCCTCCCCGTCTCGCCGTCCGATCCCGTGCCGCCGGATCCGGAGCCGAGGACCCCCGAGAGACGAAGCCGGTCCCCATCAGGGCCGTCGGGAACCAAAGCAACCGCGAAGGACCACCATGGCTGTTCAGACCGCATCGACGATCGACCGCGTCACGGAGCTGCTCGGCGACGACGCCGACACGCTCCTGGGCCACAAGTCCACGACGATCGACGCCTCGCAGCTGCACCTGCCGGGCCCGGACTTCGTCGACCGCATCTACTCCGCGACGGACCGCAACAACCGCACGCTGGTCAACCTGCAGCGCCTGTTCGACTCGGGTCGCCTCGGCGGCACCGGCTACGTGTCGATCCTGCCGGTCGACCAGGGCATCGAGCACTCCGGCGCCGCGTCCTTCGCGCCGAACCCGGCGTACTTCGACCCGGCGAACATCGTCGAGCTCGCGGTCGAGGGCGGCTGCAACGCCGTCGCGTCCACGCTCGGCGTCCTCGGCTCCGTCTCGCGCACCTACGCGCACAAGATCCCGTTCGTGGTGAAGCTCAACCACAACGAGTCGCTGACGCTGCCCGAGACCTACGACCAGATCCAGTTCTCGTCGGTCCAGCGCGCGTACGACCTCGGCGCGGCCGCCGTCGGCGCGACGATCTACTTCGGCTCCCCCGAGTCGGACCGCCAGATCGTCGAGATCGGCAAGGCGTTCGAGGAGGCCCACCAGCTCGGCCTCGCGACGATCCTCTGGTGCTACACGCGCAACTCGGCCTTCAAGGCCGACGGCGTCGACTACCACACGGCCGCGGACCTCACGGGCCAGGCCAACCATCTCGGCGTCACGATCGAGGCCGACATCATCAAGCAGAAGCTGCCGGAGCTCAACGGCGGCTTCAACGCCATCAAGGTCGGCAAGACGCACCCGCTCGTCTACTCCGAGCTGACGACCGACCACCCGATCGACCTGACCCGCTACCAGCTGGCCAACTGCTACATGGGCCGGGCGCCGCTCATCAACTCCGGCGGCGCCTCCGCCGGCGAGAGCGACCTCGCCGAGGCCGTCAAGACGGCCGTCATCAACAAGCGCGCCGGCGGCGCGGGCCTGATCTCGGGCCGCAAGGCGTTCCAGCGCCCGCTCGCCGACGGCGTCGCGCTGCTCCAGGCGATCCAGGACGTGTACCTGGATCCGCAGATCACGATCGCCTAGCGGGCCGATCGCATGTGCTCCGGGGCCCTCCGACGGCGCAACCCGTCGCCGGATCCGGCCCCGGGGCGCGGGTCGCGCAGAATCCTTCGAGGTTCTCCGCACCCCCGACCCGCCGTCGGCCTACAATCGATCTGATGGCGGGCCAGGCAGAGCTGTTCACGGTGTGCAGCAGCTGCGGGCAGCAGGTCTCGACGTTCGTGACCGAGTGCCCGTACTGCGGCACCCGCCTGCGCCAGCGCGCCCCGCGCCTGGACCGCAAGGACGGCGACCTCGAGGCGCTGCTCCGGCTCCCGACGCACGAGCCGGACCGCACGCTGCAGGGCGACGACGGGGACGACGACGTCGTCATCCCGCTGAAGAAGCGCCGCAAGCCGCTCGGCGGTCGGGTCCCGAAGTCGTCCACGACGAAGCCCCGGAAGACCCCGAAGCTCAGGGCGCCGAAGCGCAAGGCGCCGAAGCGGCAGAGCACGTACGCCACCGAGGGCAAGGCGTACGCCACCTTCACGATCGTCGTCCTGGCACTGATCACCCTCCCGCTGGAGTCGATCCTCGAGCTCAACGACCTCGCGCTCTACGGCGACTCGCCCGTCTGGCGCTCCTTCACCGCCGCCCTCACGTACGACAACGTCTGGAACGCCCTGGCGGTCCTGACGACGTTCGGGGTCTTCGGCTGGCTGTGGGAACGGCGGGCCGGGTGGACCGGCACCGCGGTGGTGCTGGTCGCGTTCCTCGGGGCGGGCGTCGGCGGCCTGCTCGTCGACCGCGCCGCGGACGGGGACGTCATCGCCTTCGGCGGGGCGGGCTCCGCGATCGCGCTGGCGACCGCCTGGATCGTCTGCGAGATCCGCGACCGCCGGGCCGGCCAGTCGCTCGACGGCGACCTCCTGGGCGCCGCGACCCTGCTCGCGGTCCCGATCGCCACGACGGCGCTGACGGCCGACACGGTCCCGACGTCGATCGCCGTCGGGCTCGCCGTCGGTGGCGTCCTCGGCCTGGCGCTCTCGCTCGCGAAGAAGTAGCCGGGCTCCTGGGGGCGGGGGCGCCCGGCGGGCGCCCGTATGCTCAGGGACGTGTCCGAACGCCCCTACACCGCGGAGCAGGTGGACGTCGCCGTCCGCGAGATCAGCGAGCCCGGCCGGCTCCGACGCGCCGAGGAGATCGTCACCCACGCGGTGCCGAACCTGCAGCGCATCATCGACGGGGCCCTGCACGACGGGGGCTGGTTCAGCCAGGGCCACGAGCAGCAGGTGGGGCAGGCCGCGGCCGAGCCCGACCCGCAGCTCCGCGAGGCCCGGCTGCACGCCCTGGTCGCCGACGAGTCGCGCCTGGCGATGCTCGTCGGGGTGACCGTCGGGTTCGCCCTCGCCCGCGAGCTCGCGGCGCCGGGGACCGCGGCCGCCGAGGCCGATCCCGCCGACGACGCCTGACCCGACTCCGCGAGCCCCGGTCGGGGAGCCGATCGGGCGCGGCTCGCCCCGCTTCACCGGGTACCGGTCCGCAGGACCGGGCACCGTCCCGAACACCACCGACAAGGAGCACCCCCGATGACCACCCTGACCTTCCTCGGCCAGTCCGCGATCCTCCTGGAGAACGGCGGCTTCAACGTGCTCGTCGACCCGTTCCTCGAGGGCAACCCGAAGGCGACCGCGTCGCCCGACGACGTCCCCGCCGACCTGATCCTCCTCACGCACGGCCACGGCGACCACCTCGGCGACACCGTCCGGATCGCCAAGCGCACCGGCGCGCCGGTCGTCGCCGTCGTCGAGGTCGCCAACGAGCTGGCGGGGGAGGGGCTCGACGTCGTCGACCTCAACCTCGGCGGCACGCACGAGTTCGACGGCGGCTGGGCCCGCCTCGTCCCCGCGTGGCACACCGGCCTGACGCCGAACGGCACCCCGCACACCCCGGGCGGCCTCGTCATCAACCTCGGCGGGAAGACCGTCTACCACCTCGGCGACACCGCGCTCTTCAGCGACCTGGCGCTCCCGTCCAAGCGGGACGCGATCGATCTGGCGCTGATCCCGATCGGCGGCCACTACACGATGGACCGCCACGACGCCGTCGAGGCCGCGCGCCTCGTGGCGGCCTCGCACGTGGTCCCGGTGCACTACGACACCTTCCCGCCGATCGAGGCCGACGCGGAGGCGTTCAAGAAGGACGTCGAGGACGCCGGCATCGCCAAGGTGACCGTCCTCCCGGTCGACGGCACGCTCGAGGTCTAGGCTTCGCGGATGCCCTCCACCGCCATCGTTCTCGTCCAGGCCGATCGCCGGTTCCTCGGGGACCTGGGGGAGCGCCTGGCGGACCTCGACGGCGTCGCGGAGGCCTACTCGGTGACGGGCGACTGGGACTTCGTCGCGATCGTCCGGCTGGCCGACGCCGAGCAGCTGGCGAAGGTCGTCACCACCGGGATCGCCCGCGAGGAGGGCGTCGAGCGCACGCAGACGCTGATGGCGTTCGAGGCGTTCTCCCGGCACGACCTCGACGCGTTCTTCGACGTCGGCGGCTGACCCGGCCCGGCGTCGCCGGCGTCGGCGGCGCCCCGCCGGCGTCGTCGTCCGGCGGACCCGGGCGGCGGCTCGTCCCGGGGGCGGGGTCGGTACGCTCGCCTGCGTGCCGATCGCGCGCCCCGAGTACGGACCGTCCCTGAAGGACGTCGCCGGACCGCGATTCCGTGCCCTCAGCCGGGGTCGCAGGCGTCTCGTCTACGCGCTCCCGGTCGTCGTCGCGCTCCTGGTGATCGCGGTCCTGATCATCCGCGCGACCCCGCTGACCCAGGCCGTGATCCGCGGGCCGCTGACGTTCAACACCCGGTACGACGACCGCATCGCGCGCGTCGCGGCCGGTCCCGGCGAGCTCCTCCACCTCCGCACGAAGCCCGGTCCCGGTCGCGGCGAGGAGAACCTCGTGTTCCGCGACGCCGGCCCGCCGCCGACGCGGTCCGAGCCCGCCGGCGGTCCGGTGGCCCAGCTCGCGCTCCGCATGGTCCCGCTGGTGCGCGAGATGCGGGCGTCGCTCACGGGCTTCCAGGTCCGCTCGAAGGGGCGCGTGAAGATCGGCCGGGACTACGCCGGCTGGCTCGTGCGGTACCAGTTCCGCCGCAAGGTCGACGGCGCCCCGGCGTCCGCGCCCGCCCGCACGTTCTTCGGCGTCCGCGTGCTGCTGCTCCCCGACGTGCCCGGCACGACGGAGCGCGTCCTCGACATGTCGCTCCAGAGTCAGACGTCGCAGGTCGTCAGCAACATCGCCGAGGCCGGCGGCAACGGCCCGATGCGCACGCCGTTCTACGGTGTGGCGTTCGGCACCGAGAAGCCCTGACCGGGCGCTACGGGGTCGTGGTGCTCGGGAGCGTCTCGACCGGCAGCTGACCGTTCGCGCCCGGCGTGGGGGCCGGTGCGGGCGGGGCCGGGGTGGTGGCCGTCGGCGTGGGCGCCGGCCTGACGGGCTGCTTCTTGCCGGGCTTCTTCGCGCCCGGCTTCTTCGACCCGGGCTTCGACGGCGACGTGGTGGTCGACGGGGTCGTCCCCGTGCCGGGCGTCGTCGTGGTCGACGGGAGGGTCACCGTCTCCTCGCCCGTGTCCGCCGGGACCGTCGTGGTCGTCGCCGGCGGCGCGGTGGTCGTCGGGGCGGTGCTGGGGACGGTGGTCGGCAGCGTCGCCGTCCCGATCACCGTCGTGGTCTCCGTCGACGAGGTGGTCGTCGACGTGGTGGTCCGCGGCTTGGCCTTCGTCTCCGTCGTCGTGGAGGCGGTGGTCGTCCCCGCCGGGGCGCCGGACGCGGCGACGGCGGCGGGAAGGCCGCCCGTCCTGGTCGGCGGCGCCTTGGGGGTCGGCGTCGACACGCGCACGCTCGGGGCGGCGACGGGGGCGGCGGCCCGTGTGGCGGCCCGGACGTTGATCGACGCGCCCGCCGTGTCGTAGCGGCTGCGGGCCGAGTCGACCTCGACGGCGCCGGCGGTGACGATCGCGGCGGCGGCCAGGCCGGCCGCCGTCTTCGAGGCGATCGCGCTGACGCCGGTGGTGAGGACGCCGCCGGTGACGGACGTCGCGGCGACGCTCGAGACGGCCGCGCCACCGGAGGCGCCGGCGCCGGCCGTGGCGTGCGCGAGCAGCTTCTTGGCGAGCACGAGCGGCCCGATCGGGAAGATCGCCTGCAGGGTGCGGTTGTTCGCCTTCAGGTGCGTCTGGAACGCGGCGCAGCGCTCGCACTCCTTGACGTGCCGGCGGACCGGCGGGGAGACCCGGGCGAGCGACTCGGCGACGTGGCCGAGCTCCTCGCGGACCTCCTCGCACGTCAGGTTGCGGGCCTCGGAGGCCTCGGCGAGCGCGACGCGGGCCCGGACCAGGAGCGACTTGACGCTGGGCACCGTGGTGTCCATCGCCTCGGCGATCTGGTCGTAGGAGAGCGCGTCGATCTCGCGCAGGAGCAGCGCCGTGCGCTGGGTCTCGGGCAGTGCGCGGACGTCGCCCAGGAGCTCGCGGAACTCCTCGCGGCGGTGCGCGGTGTCGGCCGCGGAGATGCCGTGGTCGGCGACGCGATCGTCGAGCGTGTCGACGCCGATCGGCTGGATCTTCCGCAGGTGGTTCAGGCACCGGTTGCGCGCGATCCGGTACAGCCATGGCCGCACGTTGATCGTCCGGTCGTCGCCGATGATCGCGTTGAACGCGTTGGCGAAGACCTCCTGCAGGACGTCCTCGGCGTCCTCGCGGGAGCCCAGCATGTGCCGGCAGAACGCCAGCAGTCGTGACTGGTACCGCTGGACGAGCGTCTCGTACGCCGCCTGGTTGCCGCGACGGGTGAGCGTCACGAGGCGCTCGTCGCCCTGCAGGCGCAGGAGCGTCGAGGGGCCGCGGAGGGCGGGGGCGGTGTCGAGTGCGGAGACTTCCATGGCGATCGGGACGTGGGGAGACGTCCTCTCGGATGGTGGAACACGACGGATCCCCGGGAGTTGCGCCGCAGCCCCGCGAATTCGTCGTGATTGCACGTCCGACGTCCCAGGACGGTAGCCGCCGTGGCTAAAGCGCCCGCAAACGCGCCGGGTCGTCGGCGCGCCGGCCGGGGCCGGTCGATGCGCGGCCGGCGGCGGGCGGGGCATCGCGGCGCGCCGCCGTCGTGTGACCGCGGACCCCGGGCGGGATGCCCACGCCTGGGACACTTCGGGGGTGGTCCGCCGTCCACTCCACGAGCTGCACCGTCGCCTGGGCGAGCGCTACCCCGCCGTCGCCGTGCTGCTCGTGCTCGTCCAGGCGCACGTCGTGGTCCTGGCCTCGATCCTGATCCTGATGCGGTTCCTGACGCTGCCCACCGGCGGGTGGCTCGTCCTGATCGGCACCTCGCAGCTCCTGACCCTCGCCGAGAACGTGCTGGTGATGGCGACGGCGTGGTTCCACCTCCGGCCCCTGCGGGCGTGGGAGCAGCACGGCGAGGGTGCGGCCGAGCAGGGCCTCGCGACCTCGGAGCGCGCGACCGAGGCGTGGCGTGCGCTCACCCGCCTGCCGCTGCGGCTCGTCGGCGTCGGGGCCGCGGGCCGGACGTTGGTCTGGGCCCTCGTCATGATCGTGGCGATCTGCCTGGTCGCCGACCTGCAGGTCTGGCCCAGCGGGATCGTCCTCGTCCTCGCCGCCACGGTGGTCCTCCTCGCGGGCGTGCTGATCCGCTACCTCGAGCTCGAGCTCGTCCTGCGACCGGTCGTCGAGGCCGTGGCCCGGGGGCTGGACGACGACGCCGTGCTCGACCGGTCGCTCTCGCTGCGCTGGCGCCTGATGGTCGGCGTGCCGCTGATCACCGTCGTCACCGGCGGGGTGGTCGCGAGCTTCAGCACGAGCAACCGGGGGCTGTCGGACTTCGGCGTCGGCATCGCGATCGCGCTCGCGTCGTCGGCGACGATCGCCCTGATCCTCGCGGCGCTGCTCGTCCGCAGCTTCGTGGCGCCCCTCGACGAGCTGCGGGCCACGACGACCGCGATCGCCGACGGCGACCTCGACCGGCCCGCCGCGATCCTCGCCGGCGACGAGATCGGGCGGCTCGCCCGGCAGGTCAACATCGGCCTCCGCGGCCTCCGCGAGCGCGACCGGCTGCACGAGGCGTTCGGCACCTACGTGGACCCGGCGATCGCCTCCCGCGTGCTGGACGAGGGCCCGCAGCTCGTGAGCTCGGTCGTCGAGGTCACCGTCGCGTTCATCGACATCCGGGGGTTCACGGCCTTCGCCGAGGGATCGACGCCGACGGAGGTCTTCGGGGTCCTCAACGAGTTCTACGGCGTCGTCGTGCCGGTCGTGGAGCGCTACGGCGGACACGCCAACACGTTCCAGGGCGACGGCCTCCTCGCCGTCTTCGGCGCGCCCACGGAGCTCGAGGACCACGCCGACAAGGCGGTCACGGCGTCGATCGAGGTCGCCCGGGCCGTCCGCCAGCACTTCGCCGGCGACCTGCGCCTGGGCATCGGCGTGAACTCCGGCCCGGTCGTCGCCGGCACCATCGGGGGCGGCAGCCGCGCCGCGTTCACCGTCATCGGCGACCCCGTCAACACCGCCAGCCGCGTGGAGCAGATCACGCGGCAGACCGGCGACGTCATCCTCTTCACGGAGGAGACCCGGCGCCGACTGAAGCGCGACCACGGCACGATCTCCGCGCGTCCGCCCGCACCGGTGCGCGGCAAGCGGATCCCCGTGCGGCTCCACGCACCCCTGCTCGGTGGGCGCGTCGAGGATCCGCTCCCGACGCTCGAGGACGGCCTCGGGCGCCTGCTGGACCGCCCGGACGACCTGCCGCCCGGCCGCTGAGGAGGCCTCCCCGGGTCAGAACCGCCCGGTCGCGGCGGCGATGATCGCGCCGCGGAGGATGTCGTGCTCGCTGACCTCGCACTCGTCGACGCCGAAGGCCCGGAGGACGACGGACAGGAGCACGCACCCGGCGACGATCGTCGGCGCGCGGTCCGGGTGGAGCCCCCGGACGCCGCGACGCTCCTCGTCGGTCATCTGCGCCAGACGGGCGGTCAGCTCGTCGACCTCGGCGAGCGTCAGGCGGTACCCGTGGGTGCTCGCGGGGTCGTAGGCGTCGAGCTCGAGCAGCATCGCGGCGCAGGACGTCGGGGTGCCCGCGACGGCGATCACGGTGCCCACGCGGCCACGGACGTCGGCGGGCAGCGCGCCCGCGACGATCGCCCGGCCGTCCTCCGCCAGGGCGTGCAGCTCGTCGGTCTCCGGCGGGTCGTGGTGCAGGTGCCGCTCGCCCTGGCGCACGACCCCGGCCTGGGTGGAGACCGCGAAGTCCGGCTCGTGCCCGACGCGCCCGACGATCATCTCGGTGCTGCCGCCGCCGATGTCGATCACCGCGACGGGACGCTCCTCGGCGGACCGCCCGCTCGTCGCCCCGAGGAAGCTCAGGGCGGCCTCGCGCTCCCCGGCGATCGTGCGGGCGTCGATCCCCGTCGCGCGGACCCGGTCGGTGAGGTCCGCGCCGTTCTCCGCGTCCCGCACGGCGCTGGTGAGGACCCCGACGGTGCGCTGCACGCCGTGCTCGTCGAGGAGCCCCCGGACGACCTCGAGCTCGTCGAGGACGCGGGTCACCGCCGCGTCGTCCAGGCGGCCGGTGCGGTCGACGCCGTGCCCCAGGCGGGTCACGGTCGCGCGGTGGACGATCTCGGTGAGCGTCCCGTCGTCGTCGATGTCCGCGATCAGCAGGCGGGTGGAGTTCGACCCCAGGTCGACCGCGGCGAGGCGCATCGCGCCAATGTACCCGCGTGGGGCCGCTCGACAGGCATCGCGGCCGCTGCCACCATCCGGTCATGGCGACGCTCTACACCTGCCCGGCCAAGACCGCGAGCCCCTTCATGCACCCATGCGGCCGGGCCGCGAAGGCGCTCACGACCCACGGCCACGCGTTCGAGGTCGAGGCGGTGGCGGGGTTCAAGGCGCTCCCGTGGACGCGTCGCGGGAAGCGCGACGCGATCCGCGAGATCTCCGGCCAGGAGGACGTCCCGGTGTACGTCGCCGACGACGGCACGGTCGTCTCCGGCAACCGGGCGATCGTCGCCTGGGCCGCCGAGCACCCGGCGGGCTGAGGGCCTCGCGTCGGGGCCCGCCCGCGGCCCGCGACGGCGTCCGACGGTGTTCCGGTCACACGCATCGGGTGGGTCCCGTGTGGTGTGACCCCGTCGGGGGAGAGGCGCTGCTCGAAGGGGAGAACCGCGGGTAGGAACGACCGGCCGGTCGGGGGGGAGACGGTCCGCATGGCACCTGACAGCCGCGGTTACCGCCGGTAGGATGACCCCCGCCGACCCCACCTCCCCGGCACCAGCGATGACCAAGCCCTCCCTCCCCTCCTCACTCCCCAAGTCCGCCAAGACGGCCCGCAAGGCCGTCGTCAAGGCCGGTGCCAAGGCCGGCAAGGCGGCGGGACGCGCGGGTCGGCAGGCGTCCCGCGGGCAGGCCCGGCCGCGGGCCGCGCACCTGGGGCCCGAGCGGCGTCGCCCGATGATCCTCGACGCCGCGTTCGACGTCTTCCTCGAGAAGGGCTACGAGGGCGCGTCGATGGAGGAGATCGCGCGCCGCGCCGGCGTCAGCAAGCCGGTCGTCTACAGCTCCTTCGCCGGGAAGGACGCGCTCTTCGGAGAGCTCCTGCGGCGCGAGGAGGAGCGGATCCTCGCCGCCATCGGCCAGGCGATCCCGACGGAGCTCGACGAGGACGACCTCGAGCCCCTGATCACGGAGGCCGTCTGCGCGTTCCTGCAGGCCGTCGTCGAGTCGCCCGAGTCGTTCAAGGTGGTGTTCCTCGGCGCCGGAGGGTCCGACGCGAACATCACCCGTCGCGTCCAGCGCGGCCGCGAGCGCCAGATCGACCAGATCTCCGCGCTCGCGCAGGCGTGGATCGAGCGGCAGGGCATCCCGAACGCCGAGGAGCAGGGGCGACTGCACGGCTACATGTTCGTCGGCATGGCCGAGAACGCCGCCCGCGCGCTGGTCGCCGAGCCGGACCGCTGGACGCCGCGCCAGCTCGCCGTCCAGATCGCGACGATGATCATGAGCACGTACCGGCAGCTGCCCTCGTCCGGGCGGTCCTAGCCCGGACCGGGCAGCGGTCAGGACCGCGGCGGCAGGCGCCGGATCACGCCGAGCCCGCGCTCGATCCAGACCGCGAGACCGTCGTCCGTGGCGACGTCGTCGCCACGCGCCCGCACCCAGTTGTGGGTCGGACGCCCCCGCATCACGACGGTCGACACGCCGGGGAGGTCCAGCAGGGCGTCGGACTCCTCGGGGTCGACGCGCACCATGATCCCGCCCTCTCGACTGGCGGCCAGGCCATGTGTCCGTCCACGAGGAACGCGAGCCCACCGAACATCCGGCGCTCGACGACGTCGGCCTCGGACGACAGCGCGGTGCGGATCCGGTCGGCGAGGTCCTCGTCGTACGCCACGGGCGCACCCTAGACCGCGCCGCACGGCCCGGCAACGGCACGCGACGTGGCGACGACCGGCGACGGCGCCCCACGGCCCGGCGTGCGTCCTCGGGCACCGCGCGGCCGACCGCCGGCGATCGGGGGCGCGGACGCCGTATGGACGTTCGGTGGAGATCGGCCGCCTGCGGAACCCGCGCCTGCGACCCTGCCCCGGCCCATGCGCCGCCCACGCCTCCTCGCCCTGCCCGTCACGACCCTCGCGCTGCTCGCGCTCCCGGCGGTCGCCGCCGCCGACGCCGTCGTCCCGGACGACCAGATCGTGCAGGGCAGCGCCTGCGTCGGCCTCGACTGCGTCGACAACGAGTCGTTCGGCTTCGACACCCTGCGCCTGAAGGAGAACAACACCCAGATCGGCTTCGACGACACGAGCTCGACCCCGGGCTTCCCCGCCAACGACTGGCACCTGATCGCGAACGACTCCTCGTCCGGCGGGCGGAACGTCTTCAAGCTCGAGGACACGACGGCGGGACAGGTCCCGTTCGCCGTGATGGCGGGAGCGGGCACGAACGCCCTGTTCGTCGGAGCGACCGGCAACACGGGCCTCGGGACCGACAGCCCGGCGTCGAAGCTCGACGTCCGCGGCACCGCACGCGCGAGCGAGAGCCTGCTCCAGGGCGCCGACCCGGCGAAGGCCACGGGGGCTACCGCTGCCGACGGTCAGGCGCTGCTCGCCGGGCTCCGGACGCTGCCGCTGACCACGCAGCGGTACACGTCGGACGCCGGGAACCTGCTGCATCTCTGGCCCACCGCCCACGACTTCACCGCCGCGTTCGGCCTCGGCGCCGACGATGGCACGATCGCACCCGGCGACATGGCCGGCGTCGCGCTCGCGGCCGTGCAGGAGCTCGACGCCCGCGTGTCGGCCCTCCCCGGCGGGACTCCGGGGGCCGCCGGCGCGAAGGGCGATACCGGGGCCAAGGGCGACGCCGGGGCGACCGGGGCCCAGGGCGAGGTCGGCGCCGCGGGCGCGGCCGGTGCCGCGGGGACCACGGCGTCCACCGCGGTGCTCCTGAAGCGCGTGAAGGCGCTCGAGCACGCGAACGAGCGCCTGACGACGCGCCTGACGGTGCTGCGGCGGAGCGGGAAGCGGACCACCGCGCGGGCCTCCGCCCGCGTGAAGGTCGTCGAGCGCCGGTCGAGCGCCCGGTACCGGAAGCTCGCCTCCCGGGTCGCGGCCCTCGAGCGCCTCGCCGAGGACGCCGCGAAGTAGCGTCCGCCCGGCCGCCGGCCCCGACCCGCGCGTCAGCGAAACGGGCAAGTCGCTATCTTTCTGTGTCCGCCGCGGGGTGGAGCAGTCAGGTAGCTCGTCGGGCTCATAACCCGAAGGTCGCAGGTTCGAATCCTGCCCCCGCTACTCCGGAAAAGCGCCTCATTGCAGGCGCTTTTCCTGTTTCTGGGGTGTGAGACGCAGTCTCAACAACTCGGGAGTAGCCAGCGGGAGTAGCCAACTGCTCCCGAAACCTGCAGGGCGTAGCCATCACGCGCCCGGAGCGGGCGGAAGCGCGACAGTCCGAGGCCGAGCGACCACCGGTCACTCGACCACGGGCCCGAGTGACCACCGCGGGCGAGCTCATGAGTCCCGGGTGAGCGGGGAGGGGTCACTTGTGACCCTTGGTTTTGTAGGGCCGCCTGGCCTAGAACGTCGCTGTGGCCGAGCGAAGCCTCACTCGCGACGACGTACTCACCGCCGACGAGGTTGCGGCCATGCTGCACTGCTCGCGCCGACACGTCTACAACCTCGCCCGCCGTCGTGAACTCCCCGGTGCACGCCAGATCGGCAGGAGCCTCGTGGTCGTCCGACCCGTTCTGGAGACGTGGCTGCGGACCGGTCGGCGAAGTGATGGCTGAGCCAGGTCGCGGCCTTCGGTGGACGAGACCGTCGGGGTGCGCCACAATTGTGGCCATGAGCACGGAACCACTTCGTAGCGTGCGGGACCACCTCTCGGAGGTCGTCGACCGCGTCGAGCGCCACCACGAGCGCGTCACCATCACCCGCAACGGGCATGACGCCGCAGTCATCATCAGCCCGGAGGACCTCGCTCAGCTCGAAGAGACCATCTCGGTCCTCAACGACCCCGAGGCCCTGGCAGACATCCGCGAGGCCGACGCGGCGTACGAGCGTGGTGACGTCCTACGCGGAGTCGATGCGGTCCGCGCGCTGAAGCGGTGAGCGCGGGGGAGGACTACGAGCTCGTCCTGACGCCGCCCGCACGGCGGGCACTCACCGACGACCTGCCCGAGGCGGTCGCCGCCGCCGTGATCGACCTCCTCACGACCGCGATCGTGCGGGAGCCGCGCCGGATCGGCAAGCCGCTGCGCGGCCAGCTCGTCGGCGTATGGTCCGCCAGGCGCGGGACGTACCGGATCCTCTATCGCGTGGTCGACGAGGAGCGGGAGGTCGTCGTGCTGCGGATCGAACACCGACGCGACGTCTACCGGCCGCGCTGAAAAGGGTCCGCCTCCCGGGTCGATCGGCTCACAGGTCGACGTCGGCCGGACCCGGTGGTCGAAACGCGGGGTGGCGAGACGCTACGCTGCCGACGTCCGGCCATCCTGGTGTGCCGGACGGGACAACGGTCGTGGACCCGGGACGGTCCACGACCACACCACACACGCCTGCGAGCGCCTCCGGAATCTCCGGGGGCGTTCGTGGTCCGGGAAGGCCCGAGGATCGGGTCGCCGACGTTCGTCCCCGGCCTCGACCGGTCTCGGGACCCTCGACCGCGGGTGGTGACCGGTGGGCATCACCTCGCCCGAAGTTTCGGGACAGCCTTCCTCCGCTGGAGCCGCTCGGGCTCCGGAAGACGAACCCTGGTGCGCGGAAGTCGTGCAGATCAAGGCAGCGGTGGTGCGTGAGGCCGACGGTCCGTTCGTCATCGAGGACGTCGAGCTCGACGAGCCCGGGCCGGGGGAGGTCCGCGTCGAGATCCACGCAGTCGGCCTCTGCCACACCGACATCGCGATCCAGAAGCAGTGGATGCCCGTCCCGCTCCCGCCCGTCCTCGGCCACGAGGGCTCGGGGATCGTGGAGTCCGTGGGCGAGGGCGTCACGAAGCCGGCGGTCGGCGACCGGGTCGCCCTGACCTACGGATCGTGCGGGGCGTGTTCCGCGTGCTCGGCGGACCGTCCTGCCTACTGCTACGAGTTCGCGCCGCGCAACGTGTCGGGCGGCCGGGCCGACGGGACGAACGCGCTGCACGGCGTCAACGGGTTCTTCTTCTCCCAGTCCTCGTTCGCCACGTACGCCGTGGCGACGGAGCGCAACACGGTCAAGCTCGACGACGATGACGACCTGCTGATCGCCGGCCCCCTCGGATGCGGGTTCCAGACGGGCGCGGGAACAGTGCTCAACGAGCTGCGCATGGAGGCGGGCCAGAGCGTGACGGTCTTCGGGGCAGGCGCCGTGGGCCTGTCGGCGATCATGGCACGATGTACGACTTCGCCGACATCGATCAGGCGGTCCAGGACGCCGAGGAGGGAACGACGATCAAGGCGATCCTCCGCGTGAAGTCGTCCTGCGCCCGACGGCTTCGACCGTGCCGCAGGCGGAACGATCCGACCGCGGCACCGGACCCGCCCCGATCCGGCTCCACGTCGCTCCTGCGGTGGGAATCCACGACGCGAGCGATGCCGATGTGTGATCGGGGTTGCACTCCCTCTGCACGCCGGATCTACTGTCGTCATGGATCTCCGTCACCTGCGGTTCTTCCTCGCGGTCGTCGACGAAGGCGGGTTCCGCCGGGCCTCCCACGCGCTCTACGTCGGACAGCCGGCCGTGTCGCGGACCCTGCGGCAGCTCGAGCACGAGATGGGCGTGTCGCTCTTCAACCGGAGCGCCCGCGGCATCGAGCTGACGGACGCAGGCGTGGAACTCGTCGAGCACGCGCGTCTCGTCGTGGCGACCGCCGACCTGGCGCGCGACGCGATGCGCAAGCACGCAGCGCGGCGGTCGGTGCTGCGGATCGGGGCAGGTCCGCTCTGCGCGGGTGAACTCACCGACCCGATCGTCCGGCGGTTCCTCCACAGCCACCCCGATCTCGAGGTGACCGTGGACGGCGTCGCCTTCCGGGACCAGATCGGGGACGTCCTCGCCGGCGACACCGACGTCGCGATCGTGCGGGGGCCGATCGTCCACCCGGACCTCGACGTGACCCCGATCGCGACCGAGCCCCGATCCCTGATGGTCGGACTGGACCACGACTTCGCCGGCGATGAGGAGGTCGACATCGAGGACGTCCTCCTGCACCCGACGGCCCCGCTCGACGCGCCCGCGGACTGGGCCCCCTTCTGGCAGCTGGACGAGCGTCGGGGCCGCCCGAACCACCTCCGGGGCGCGGATCCCGCGACGTCCATCCGCGCGTTGCGGCACACCGTCGCGGGGGGATCGAGCGTCATCACCGTCCCCGACTCCATGCGGCGCCTCGCACCGAGCCCGCTCACGGCGTACGTCCGTGTCAGGAACCTCGAGCCGTCGACGATCGCGATCGTCCGGCGACGTCGCGATCGTCGCGACGTCACGACGGAGTTCGTCGACCAGGCCGCCGAGACCGCCGAGCGGCACATCGATCTCCTCAAGGGCGCCGAGGTGGTCCGATGAGCACCCGCGAATCCACCGCGATCGATCATGCACTGTCGCTCCCGTCGCTCTCCGCGGCATTCGTCGAAAAGGCGCGTTCGAACCCGGACGCGACCGCGCTCTCGATGTACGGGACGGACGAGCGCCTGACCTGGCGCGAGTGGCACGACCGCGGCGTCGCCGTCGCCGGTGGACTCGCCGCCCTCGGCCTCGAGCGCGGTGACCGCGTCGGGATCCTGCTCGGGACCCGCCCGGAGTTCAACATCGTCGACGTCGGCGCGCTGCTCCTCGGTGCGATCCCGTTCTCGATCTACACCACGTCGGCCGTCGGGCAGATGCGGGAGATCATCGACAACGCCGCTCCGCGCGTCCTGATCACGGACGCCTCGCTCGTCGGCAAGGCCCGCGAGATCGTCGCGGCCGGCGACACCACGATCGAACGCGTGATCGTCGTCGAAGATGACGCCGTGCAGGGCGACGAGCTGTCGCTCGCGGGCCTCGAGCGCCTGGCCACCGGCGACTTCGACGTCGAGGCCTCGGTCGCGGCGACGACCCGCGAGGACATCGGCACGCTCGTCTACACCTCCGGCACGACCGGGGCGCCGAAGGGCGTGCAGTTCCGGCACGGCGGCATGATGGACTGCCTCGACTCGATCCGGCAGCGCTTCTCGACCGACGAGAACGACCGCGCCATCGCCTACCTGCCGATGGCGCACATCGCCGAGCGGATCTTCGGCCACTACGCCGCGTTCGTGTACGGCTACGAGGTCACGTCGCTCGCCGACCTGACGAAGCTCGGCCCGGCGCTCCACAGCGTTCAGCCGACCCGCTTCTTCGGCGTCCCGCGCATCTACGAGAAGCTCCTCGCCGCGGTCCACCGCTTCGCCAGCGAGTCCGACGACCGCGAGGTCCTCAAGGCCGCGTGGGACCGGCGGCTCGCCCGCGTCCGCGAGGGCCACGGATGGATCGCGGTCGACGACGACGACGCGAAGGACCTCGAGACCCTGAAGCCGCTCGCGGCGCTCACGGGCCTCTCGAACGCGCACTTCCTCGCCGTGGCCGGGGCTCCGAGCTCGCTGAGCATGCTCGAGGAGCTCACCGCGCTCGGCATCGCGATCAACGAGTTCTACGGCTCGTCCGAGGCGATCATCGTCTCGTGCAGCCCGCCGGAGGACATCCGCCTGGGCACCGCCGGCAAGGCGCTCGCCGGCGCGACGTTCGCGCTCGCCGAGGACGGCGAGGTCCTGATCAAGGGCCCGACGATCACCCCCGGGTACTTCCGCGACCCGGAGCGCACGGCCGAGGCGTTCGACGACGACGGCTGGTTCCTCACCGGCGACATCGCCGAGATCGACGACGACGGCTACATCCGGATCGTCGACCGCAAGAAGGCGCTGATCATCAACAGCGCCGGCAAGAACATGTCGCCCGCGAACATCGAGCAGGCGATCAAGGGCGGCCAGCCCCTGATCTCCCAGATCTTCGCGATCGGCGATCGGCGTCCGTACAACGTCGGGCTGGTCGTGCTCGATCGCGACGGCCTCGCCGTCTTCGCGAAGGCGAACGGGCTGGACCCCGAGGAGGACTTCACGACGCTCAGCCAGCGCCCCGAGGTCGTCGAGGCGGTCGAGGCCGCCGTCGAGGCCGGCAACCAGAAGCTGTCGCGGGTCGAGCAGCTGAAGAAGGTCCGGGTCCTCGACCACGACTGGCTTCCCGGCGGACCGCAGCTGACGCCGACCAACAAGGTCAAGCGGCGTGAGGTCGCGGAGCAGTACGCCGACATCACCGACGAGCTCTACGCCTGAGTCCCTCGCCCGCCCGGGCGCCTCGCGGTGCGATGGGCGGGCACCCGAAGTCCCCACCAACCGCCCGCGGCGTCCCGCGGGCAAGAGAGGTCACGTCCGATGCCGAAGGTCATCTACGAGAAGCGCGGCGAGATCGCGTACATCACGCTGAACCGCCCCGAGAAGCACAACGCCATCGACACCGAGACCGACGAGCTGCTGCACGAGGCCTGGACGTCGTTCCGCGACGACGACGAGGTCCGGCTCGCGATCCTCACGGGCTCCGGGGAGAAGACGTTCTGCGCGGGCGCGGACCTCAACGACCACGTCGATGGCTGGCTCGACCGGGGCCCCGACCTCGCCAAGAGCGTCATGGACAAGGGCTTCGCCGGCGGCATCACCCGCGGGCTGCACCACACGAACAAGCCGATCATCGCTGCGCTGAACGGCTGGGTCATCGGCGGCGGCATCGAGCTCGCCCTCGCCTGCGACATCCGGGTCGCGGTGGACGACGCCCAGTTCGGCTTCTTCCACGTCCGTCGTGGCATGCACTTCGCCGACGGTGGCATCGTGCGCCTCGTGAACACCTGCGGCGTCGGTATCGCCATGGAGCTCGAGCTCATGGGCGAGCCGATCTCCGCCCAGCGGGCGCTGGAGTGCCACCTCGTCAACCGGCTCGTCCCGCGCGATCAGCTGATGGCGACCGTCGAGGAGATGGCGTCGAAGATCCTGCGCAACCCACGGATGGCCGTCGAGTCCGCGAAGGAGACGATCCTCGAGGTCGTCGGCCGGCCGCTCGACGACCAGCTGAAGATCGAGTGCTTCAACGGCTACGCGACGATGGTCAACCCCGAGATCCACGACCGCAAGGACCAGTTCCTGGCGCGGCAGGACCAGGACCGGGCCACCACGGCCTGAGGAGGCACCGTGGCGTACGTCATCGCACAGCCGTGCATCGGCACGAAGGACAACTCGTGCACCGAGGTCTGCCCGGTCGACTGCATCCACCCGACGCCGGACGAGCCCGACTACGACACGGTCGAGCAGCTCTACATCGATCCTGAGGAGTGCATCGACTGCGACGCGTGCGTCGAGGCGTGCCCGGTCGACGCGGTGTTCGCCGAGGATCAGATCCCGGACGAGTGGGCGTCGTTCGTCGACAAGGGCGTGCAGTTCTACGCCTCCCGCGACTGAGGTCGGGCCCGCTCAGGCGTAGAGCGCCTCGATCTCGGCCGCGTACCGGGCGACGATCCCGGGGCGCTTGAGCTTCGCGGTCGGGGTCAGCTCGTCGCCGCCCGGCGCCCAGTCGTGGTCGAGCACGTGCCAGCGCTTGAGCTGCTCGACCCGCGCCAGTCGTGCGTTCCCGGCCTCGACGGCGGCGTCGATCGCGGCCCGGACGGCCGGGTCGCCGGTGAGCTCCTCGAACGAGCGGTCGCCCAGACCGTGCTCGTGGGCGAAGCCGGCGACGCCGTCGCGGTCCAGCACGACGAGACCCACGACGTAGGACCGGCGGTCCCCGATCGCGACGACCTGCGAGATCAAGGGCTGCCCGCCCTTGATCGCCTGCTCGATGTTCGCGGGCGACATGTTCTTGCCCGACGCGTTGATGATCATCGTCTTCTTGCGGTCGACGATCCGCAGGTAGCCCTCGTCGTCGAGCGTCCCGACGTCGCCGGTGCGGAACCAGTCGTCCTCGTCGAACGCCTCGGCGGTCCGTTCCGGGTCGCGGAAGTACCCCGGCGTGATCGCCCCGCCCTTCAGGAGGATCTCGCCGTCGCCGGCCAGGCGGAGCTCGACCCCCGGCAGCGGTGTCCCGACGGTCCCGAAGCGCACGCGATCCGGCGGACTGCAGCTGATGATGATCGCCTCCGACGCGCCGTAGAACTCGTTGACCGGCAGACCGATCGCCGCGAGCTCCTCGAGCATGTCCGGCGAGCTCGGGGCCGTGGCGACGGCGGTGAACCGCGTCCGCTCGAGCCCCGTCAGCGACGCGAGGGGACGGAGGGTCTCGAGGTCCACCGCGTCCTGCGGTCCGCCGTCGACCGCGTCACCGCGCTGCTCCGCACGGACGACCTCGAGCCGGCGTCCGAGCGCGGCACGCAGCGCGTCCCGGTCCGGTGACTCCGCGACGTGGCGGTGCACGGCGGCGACGAGCTTCTCGTAGATCCGCGGCACGCCGAAGAACCGGGTCGGGCGGACGGCGTGCAGCGCCGCCCCGAGTCGCGACATGTCCGGCAGTGCCGTGACCTCGTAGCCGTAGATCAGCGCGGCGTAGAGCCCGAAGATCCGCTCCCCGATGTGGGCCATCGGGAGGTACGACACGGCGCGGTCGTCCTCGGAGACGGGGAACCGCTGCTCCATCCCGGCCAGGTTGTCAAGCATCGAGCCGTGGCGGAACTCGACGCCCTTGGGCGGACCCGTCGTGCCCGAGGTGTAGACGATCGTGCAGAGGTCCTCGCGTGCGGTCCCGGCCACCGCCGCGTCGAGGTCGAAGTCCGCGGCGCAGCGCTCCTCGAGCGCGGCGAGGGACAGCTGGCCGTCGCGGACAGCCTCGGGCTCGACGACGACCAGCGCCTCGATCGACGGGGTCGCGGCGGCGACCTCCCTGGCGCGATCGACCAGTGCCGCCTCGGTGATCAGCACACGCGGTTCGGCGTTCGCCGCGATCTCGACGAGCTGGACGGCGGGGGAGGTCGCGTAGAGCGAGAACGGGACCGCGCCAAGGAGCAGCGCCCCGATGTCGCAGACGTAGAAGTCCACGCACGTGGTCAGCAGCATGGCGACGCGATCCCCGCGCCGGACCCCGAGCGCCTCGAGGCCCCCGGCGACGCGCCGGGAGCGATCGAGCCACGCCTCGAACGTCAACGAGACGTCGCGCTCGAACGCGCGGAGCGCGACCCTGTCCGGCGTGCTCGCGGCGCGCGCGACGAACGCCGCGGCGATCGACGCGTGCTGGGTCGCGGGCGCCGAGGACGGTGAACGTGGCGCGGCGGGAGTCATGGCCCATTCAACCGCACGGCGGCCCGGGAAGGGCGCGCCGGGCGATTCCCATTCGTGATCACGAATGGAGCGGCCACGTGCATAGAGTGGACCGTGAGCTCCGGTCCCGGCCCTGTCCCCACCGAACCGGGACCCGGTAGTGTCGTCCTGCTCGGCGGCTCGGCCGGCGTCGGCCTCGAGGCCGCCTGCCAGTTCGCCGAGCGCGGCGCCACAGGGATCGTCCTGATGGGGCGGAGCGCCGAGCGCGGCGCGGCGGCGTGCGACACCGTGCGGCGGCGCGCACCGGAGGCCGACGTCTCGTTCGTCGCCGTCGACGCCACCGATCCCGTCGCCGTCGCGGAGGCCGCCGGCCAGGCGGAGGAGCGCCTCGGTGGCGTGGACGTGCTCGTCACGAGCGTCGGGCCGAGCAAGCCTCCGCGGCTCCTGCACACGATCCCGCTCGACGACGTCGCGCCGACCCTGGACGGGCTGATCCTCCCGCCGCTCCTGATGATGCAGGCGCTCCTGCCCGCGATGCGCGAACGTCGATCGGGAGCGATCGTCAACGTGGCGTCGGACGCGGCGAAGACGGCCACGCCGGGCGAGACCCTGATCGGTGCCTCGATGGCGGCGATCCTTATGTACTCGCGGGCGGCGGCCCTCGAGGTCAAGCGCGAGGGGGTGCGGATCAACGTCGTCACCCCGTCCCTGATCGCCAACACGCCCGGGGCCGACCTCATCGCCGCGGACCCCTTCTCCAACCGGATGTTCGAGAAGGCGGCGAAGCTGGCGCACCTGGGCGTCGCCGAGCCGGAGGACCTCGCGGACGCGATCCTGTTCCTGGCCGGGCCGGCGGCGAAGCGCATCACCGGTCAGGCGTTGAGCGTCAACGGCGGGATCAGCGTCGGATGAGCGTCGACCCCCCGGTCCGCTTCGAGCTCGAGGACGGTGTCGGGCACGTCGTGCTCGCCCGGCCGGACCGACGCAACGCGGTCGACGTCGAGGCCGCCGTCGCCCTGCGCGACGCCCTCGGCGCGTGCGCCGACACCCCCGGCGTGCGTGCGGTCCTCATCCGCGCGGAGGGCGAGCACTTCTCCGTCGGTGGGGACCTCGCGTTCCTCGCTCGGGACCCCGATCGCCTCGGCGTGGTGGTCCGCGAGATCCTGCCGCCGGTGCAGGAGGCGTCGGCGCGGGTCGCGGAGCTCCGCGTGCCGGTGGTCTGTGCGGCCCGGGGCGGCGCCGCCGGCGTCGCGCTCGGGCTCCTCTGGGGTGCGGACGTCGCGATCGTCGCCGACGACGTGCGGATCGCCACGGGCTTCGCCGCGGTCGGCCTCAGCGGCGACGGCGGCAGCTCCTGGCACCTTCCGCGGCTGTGCGGCCTCCGCCGCGCCCAGGAACTCCTCATGCAGAACCGCCGCATCGGCGCGGAGGAGGCCGTCGAGTGGGGGCTCGTCTCGCGCGCCGTACCGGCCGCCGACCTGGAGTCGACGGCCCGCGCCGCAGCGCTCGAGCTCGCCGCGGGGCCCACCGTCGCGCTCGGGCGCATGCGCGCGCTCCTCCGCTCGGGATCGCCGTCCCTCCGCGAGCACCTGGCGGCGGAGTCCGAGGCGATCCTGGCGTGCGCCGCGACCGACGATCTCCCGGCCGCCATCGTGGCCTTCTCCGGAGGCCGGGCGCCGGTCTTCACCGGCACCTGAGCGGCGCCGGCCGGGTGGGATGCGGCGCCGCATCCCGGCCGGACGCAGCCCGGCGGGAACGGCGATCGTCCGGCCGGCGGCCGCGACCTACGCGATCGCGCCGGGCAGCCGGACGCCGCCGAGGCGCAGCGCGCCGAGCGCCGAGCGGGCCATCAGCTGATCCTCGGGGGCCCCGATGATGTCGAGGCCGGTGAGGGTCCGCACCCGTCCGAAGCGGTGCCGGACCGTGTTCTCGTGGACGCCGCACGTCCGTGCCGTGACGCGGATGCTGGATCCGGAGACGAAGAACGTCTCGAGGGTCGCGAGCAGGTCGCGGATCGAGGGATCGTCCTCGAGCAGTGGACCGAGGAGGTCCTCGCCCAGCGCACGGGCGTCCGCGGCGTCGGTGAGGAGGAGGCGGGCCGGGCCGAGCTCGTAGGTCGTGACGGCGGTGATCGGCCGTCGGTCGTCGTCGACGTCCTGCAGTGCGGCGACCGAGGCCGCGAGCGACCGGGCCTGGGCCAGGCTCCGGCGCAGGGCGTGCAGGTCGCTGCAGGCGGTCGAGACGCCCACGGTCGCGCCGGCGGCACCGAGCTCCTCGAGGGTCCGGGCGAGCTCGTCGCGCACGGCGGTGGCACCCGCGGGCCCGTTGACGTCGGGGGGCAGGTCGACGAGCACCGCGACCGTCCCGTCCTCGAGCTCGGCGCTGGACGCCGGCCACGGCGCCGATGCGGCCGGGAGCTGCGGGTCGGCGTCCGCGGGCAGGCCCGTGATGACGGCCACCACGCGTGTCGCGTCGGCGCGGAACCCGGCACGGGCGGCCATCGCGGCGACGTCGTCCGGTGTGGGCCGCGTGCCGAGGAGCGTGGCGACGAGGAGGGTCTCGGCGTCGGTCCTGCTGGCCATCGCGCTCGGTGCCCGCCGGTCGGCCGCCTCGATCGCGGTCCCGGCGCGCGCGGCGATCAGGTGGTCGACGTGGCCGAGCTGCGTCGTGGTCTCGAGCAGGACGAGCTGGCACCGCTCGCCGGGCCGGGGCTCGAGGGGCACGACGACGCACCGGTGGGTCAGACCGCTCGCGAGGTCCGGCTCCAGGAGCCGCGCGCGTCCGACCGCGTCGTTCCGGACGGTCCGGGCGATGTGGCGTGCGGCCTCGCGCCCGAGGGCGACGACGGATCCCGCGTCCGGCGGTGCGGCCCGCGCCACGGCCGCGCCGGCGACGCCCAGGATCTCGGCCGGCCGACCGGCGACGTCGGCGATGACCGACAGGATCTCGTCGACGGTCCCGTCCCGGACCTCGCAGATCCGGTCCTCGGCGACGGCGAGACGGGCGAGCGACGCCCGCTCCCGGGCGAGCTCGTCGCGGCAGGCGGCCAGTTGGAGGATGCGCAGGGTCCGGTCCATCCAGCCGCCCACGAGGGTGGCGAACGCGACCACGGCCTCCTGCTGCGCCGGCGTGGGCGTCCGGCGCCGGTCCTCGTCGTCGAGGAACGCGAGACCGAGGACCCGTCCGTCGTGGAGCATCGGGACGGCCAGGATCGACCGGACCCGGAGGTCGCGCACGGCGCTCCGTGCCGTGCGTGGGTCGCGCGTGACGTCGGGGACCATCACCGGCCCCCGCGTCCGCAGCACGTCGGCCGTCAGCGTGTCCGACGGGCCGCCCATCGTGAGCCTGCGGAGCGGACGGTCGAGCGTCCGAGGGTGCCCGAGACGCCCGCGGAAGCGGCCTGTCCGCCGGTCCACGAGGAAGAGGCTGCACCGGCCGACACCGGCCAGGCGGGCCATCGCCGCTGCCGCGGGACGCAGCACCGCGTCGAGCTCGGTCGCGCCCGCGGCGGCCGCGAGGACCTCCCCGAACGCGCGGGCGGCGCGGACGTCCGGCCCGACGGGCGGGTGCTGGTCGTCCGCGTCCTCCCGCAGCGCGGGGGCGGAACGGTCGGGCCGCCCGGCCCCGGCCTGCGAGGTCGTCGCGGACGGTCGTCGCGTCCCGTTGCGGCCGGTTCCTCGCGGACGGCCGCCCTCGAGCGTGCCGGACGGCATGCTCGGCACCGCGTTCCCGCCCGCACCCCGAGGGACCGCGGTGTCGGGCGTCGCCATCAGCCCGCTGTGCGGCCGGAGAGCGCGGCGCGCCCCGCGTCGGTGAACTCGCGGACCATCGACGGGTCCGCGTAGTACGGGTCGCCGTCGCCGGTCTCGTACCGGCGGCGTCCGTACTCGAAGAGCACGGCGAGGCGCCACAGGGCGAACGCCCCGTACCAGGGCAGCTGCGAGACGTCGCGACCGGTCTTCTCGGCGTACCGCGCCGCGAGCTCGTCCGGGGACGGCCACCCGTCCTCCGTCGTGACCATGCAGAGCCGGGTCAGCGGATGCACCGGGGCGCCCGGGAACGCCCAGGTGCCCACGAGGTAGCCGACGTCGGCCAGCGGATCGCCGATCGTGGCCAGCTCCCAATCGAGGATCGCCGCGACGGGCTGCTCCTCGTCGGGCCGGACCATGAGGTTGCCGATGCGGTAGTCGCCGTGCACGATCGTCGACGGTCCGCTCTCGGGCATGGTCTCGCGCAGCTCGTTCCCGAGCTCCTCGAGCCCGTCGGGCTGGACGCCGCCGTCGATGAGCTTCCCGAGCCTCCGGAGTTGACGCTCGAGGTAGCCGTCGGCCTTGCCGTAGCCCTCGAGCCCCTGCGCACGCCAGTCGACGGCGTGGAGCGCCGCGAGCCCGTCGATGAGACCGTCGGCGACGTGCTTGCGCGTCTTCGGGTTCGCGTACGGCTCGGGGGTGTCGTCGGTCAGGACGACGCCGCCGACGTGCTCCATGACGTACATCGGCACGTCCGCGACCTCCGGCACGTCGTCGACGCCCAGGACCTTCGCGACGGGAACCCCGGTGTCCTCCAGCGCCTGCAGGACGCGGGCCTCGCGGAGCACGTCGTGCGCGCCGGGCGGCAGCGGGGGCGGGGGCGGGCGGCGCACGACGACGCGCCTGGTCCCGTCGCCGACGAGCAGCGTGATGTTCGAGTGACCGTCACCGATGCGATGCAGGTCCTCGATGGCGCCGTCGAGCAGACCGCGGGCGATCAGCCACTGCGCGAGCGCCTCCTGGTCCACGTCCGTGTTGGTCGGGGAGGCGCTCACGAGGACCTCAGACCGTCCAGGTGGCCGGCAGGTGGCGCATGTTGTTGAAGAGGTTCGAGAACCCCTCCATCGGCTCCTGCAGCTCGAAGTCGGGCAGCTGCGTGTAGACCTCGCGCAGCGCGCACTTCAGGAGCTGGCGGCCCAGGGCGTTGCCGAGGCAGAAGTGCAGGCCGCCGCCGCCGAAGGCGAGGTGCTTGTTCGGCTTGCGGGAGAGGTCGAGCGTGAACGGGTCCTCGAAGACGCCGTCGTCGTAGTTCGCCGACTCGTACCAGAGCACGACCTTGTCGCCGGCCTTGATGTCGGCCCCGCCGAGCGTGTAGTCCTCGAGCGCCGTGCGGCGGAAGTGGATGATCGGCGGGCGCCAGCGGAGGAGCTCCTCGACGGCGTTGTCGATGCGGCCCTCGAAGTCCTCGAGCAGCCACGCCTTCTGCTCGGGGTGGCGCTGCAGCTCCAGCAGGGAGTGGGCGATCGCGTGGCCGGTCGTGTCGTTCGACGCGCCGGAGAGCATCACGAAGAACGACGCGATGTCGGCGTCGGTCATCTTCTCGCCCTCGAACTCCGTCTGCGTCAGCCACGTGACGACGTCGTCGCCCGGCTCGGTGCGGCGCAGGGCGGCGAGCTCCATGGCGACGGCGCCGAGCGTCTGCGCGGCGAAGCCGAAGACCTCGATCGGGGCCATCGTCTCGGTGTACTCGGGGTCGTTCCACGAGCCGAGCATGTCCGCGGCGTGGACGGTCTTGTCGCGCATCGCGTCGTCGGTCACGCCGACGTAGTGCGCGAAGATCAGGCCCGGGAGGACCTTCGCCAGCTGCGGCACCATGTCCGCCTTGCCGTCCGGCTTGATGCCGGCGACGACGTCGTGGGCGTGCTGGCGGATCCAGCCCTCGATCTTCTTGATGCGCGCCGGGCTGAACGCGGACTGCACGATGCCGCGCAGCTCGGTGTGGCGGGGCGGGTCCTCGACGAGGAAGGACAGGGCGCCCTTGATGACCTCGACGGGCATGTCCTCCATGAACACGCCCTTGCCCGACTGGAAGTTCTTGCTGCGCGACGCCTCGACCACGTCGGCGTGGCGGGTGATGGCCCAGAAGCCGGCGAGGTTGGCCTCGGGCGGCAGCAGGAGGGACTCCGCCGGCGGGTGCCAGGAGACGGGGTCGTTCTCGCGCAGCCACTTGAACGCGGCGAGGCGCTCGTCACGCGAGCGCTCCCAGAACGCGAAGGTCTCGATGTCGGTGGGGACGGGGCTCTCGGCGGTACTCATCTCGGACTCCTGGATCAGGGCGATGGCCCTATTAAGCCCGCTGGAGCGACCGACGGTGATCACAAAGAGGCATCGGCCTCGGAATCCGCGGCGTCCTAGGCTTGCCCTGTGTCCTCGACGTCGCCTGCCCCGCCCGGAATCGGCATCAACATCCTGAGCCCGCGGCTCGCGGACCGGACGCCGGAGGACCGGCGCGCGGTCCTGCGGTCGATCGGAGAGTCGGGCATCGACCACATCCACATCGGCGACCACGTCAGCTTCCGCAACGGGACGGGCTGGGACGGCCTGATCTCGGCCGCGATGCACCTGCACCTCCAGGACCTCGTCCCGGTGCACCTCGGGGTGTACCAGCCGGTCCTGCGCCACCCGGTGCTCGTCGCCCGTGAGCTCTCGACGCTGATGGAGCTCGTGCCCGGACGCCTCGTGCTCGGCGTCGGCGTCGGCGGGGACGACCCGGCCGAGGTCCGGATGTGCGGCGTCAACCCGAAGACGCGCGGTCGTCGGATGGACGAGCACCTGCCGATCCTCCGTGCGCTCCTGGCCGGCGAGCGCGTCACGCACGACGGCGAGTTCTTCCAGCTCGACGACGTCTTCATCGGCCCGCCGCCGGACCCGGCGATCCCGATCCTCATCGGCGGCCGCTCGGACAAGGCGATCCAGCGCACCGGCCGTCTCGGCGAAGGCTGGCAGGGCATCTGGGTCTCCGCGGACCGCTTCGCGCAGACGATCGAGCAGGTGGAGCAGGCCGGTGCGGACGCCGGCCGCGGGGACGTCGCCTGGCGGCACCAGATGATCATCTGGTGCGGCCTGGGCAAGGACAAGGCGGCGATCCGCGAGTCGGTCGCCCACGAGATGAAGGCGATCTACGGGATCGACTACGAGAAGTTCGAGAAGTGGTCGCCGGCCGGCACGCCCGAGGACCTCGCGGAGTTCATCGCCCCGTACGTCGAGAAGGGCTGTCAGGACATCAGCCTCATCGCCCACGGCGAAGGCCTCGAGGAGACCATCGAGAGCGTCGCGCACGTCAAGAGGCTGCTCGCCGGGGTGCATGCATGAACCTCGACTACACGCCCGAGCAGCTCGCGTACCGCGAGGAGGTCCGGGCCTGGGTGGACGCCAACAGGGCGGACGCGCCGGCGCTGCACGGCCAGTGGACGGACACCGCCTGGATCGCCGGGCGCCGCGCCTGGCAGGGCGCGCTCGCCGACGGCGGGTACGCCGGGGTCACGTGGCCGCAGGAGTGGGGCGGCCAGGGCCGCAGCCCCGTCGACCAGGTGATCGTCGACGAGGAGCTCGTCCGCGGCGGCGTGCCGAACATCCTCGACTACATCGGGCTGGGCATGCTCGGGCCGTGCATCATGGCCCACGGCACGAGCGAGCAGAAGCAGCGCTACATCGGGCCGATGCTCCACGGCGACGAGATCTGGTGCCAGATGTTCTCGGAGCCCGCCGCCGGCTCCGACCTCGCCGCCCTGCGCACCTCGGCGAAGGCCCAGGACGACGGCACGTTCGTCCTCGACGGCCAGAAGGTCTGGACCACCAACGCGCAGTTCGCCGAGTTCGGCCTCTGCCTCGCCCGCACGAACCCGGACGTCGTCAAGCACAAGGGCCTGACGATGTTCGTCGTGCCGATGGACACCCCGGGCGTCTCGGTCGTCGGCCTGGAGCAGATCTCCGGCGACGCCGAGTTCAACGAGGTCTTCCTCGACGGTGTCGTCCTCGGCCCCGAGCACGTCGTCGGCGAGGTCGACGGCGGCTGGGCCTGCGCCCTGACCGTGCTCATGAACGAGCGCCTCTCGATCGGCCGCGACGTCACCGGCTTCCGCATGGACGTCGACCGCTTCCCGCCGCCGATCGCCGCCGACGCCCACGCGCGCCGCGACCCGGAGGTCCGCCACCGCCTCGGTGACGCGAGCGTCGACCTCCTCGCCGTCCGCTTCAACGGCCTGCGCGCGCTCACCGCGCTCCAGCAGGGCCAGGTGCCCGGTCCCGAGGCCGGGCTGGCGAAGCTCACGATGGTGGAAGCCGCCACGCGCGCCGCCGACCTCGTCGTCGATGTCCTCGGCCCGTCCGCGCTCGATCCGACGAGCGAGTGGTACCACGTGGTCTCGTACCTCCCGGGCTTCCGCTCCGCCGGCGGCACGGCCGAGATCGTCCGCAACACCGTCGGGGACCGCGTCCTCGGCCTGCCCCCCGAGCCGCGCTCGGACAAGGGCGTCCCGTTCTCCCAGACCCGCTCCGACGGTGCGGTGGAGGCCCGATGAATCTCGATCTGACCGACGAGCAGCGCCTCCTGCGCGGCTCCGCCCGCGACCTCCTGGCCGGGCGCGGGACGATCGCCGCGGCCCGCGAGGCGATCACGGACCCGACGAAGCTCCCCGATCTCTGGTCCGTCGCCGGGGAGATGGGCTGGGCCGGCCTGCTCGTGTCCGAGGACCACGACGGCGTCGGGCTCTCGGCCTTCGACGCGATGCTCGTGTTCACCGAGCTCGGCCGGGTCCTGGCCTCGGTCCCGCTGCTCGGTCATCTGACCGCGTCGGTGCTCGCCGACCGCGCGGACGGTGCGCTGGCCGCCGTGCTCGCGGACGGCACGCGTCGCGCTGCCTTCGTGGCGGCCCGTCCGCCCGGCGACGTCGTGGACGGCTGGACCGTGGAGCGCGAGACCGGCACCGGGCGCGTCCCGGCCCCGGTGCTGGCCGCCGACGGCACCCTCACCGGCGCCACCGCCTGGGTCCCCGACGCTCCCGGGGCCGACGTCCTGATCGTCGCCGCCACGCGCGAGGACGGCAGCCCCGTCGTCGTGGTCGTCGAGGCCGGCGACGCGTCGGTCCGCGAGGAGCGCACCTACGACGCGACCCGCAGCGTCGGGCACTTGACCTTCGACCACAGCTCGGCGCGCGAGCTCGACGGCCTCGGTGCCGGAGACCTCGCCGGCGCCTGGTACCTCGCGCAGTCGCTGCTGGCCGCAGAGGCGCTCGGCGCCGTGGAGACCGCGCTCGAGATGGCGGTGACGTATGCGAAGGACCGCATGACGTTCGGCCGGCAGATCGGCTCGTACCAGGCGGTCAAGCACCAGCTCGTCGACGTGCTGAAGGCGCGCGAGAACGCCTACTCGCTGATCGTCTACGCCGGTCTCGCGCACCAGGATCTCCCGGAGGAGCTGGCGCTGGCCGCCAGCGCCGCCCGCGCCGGGGCCGGCAAGGCGCTCGACCTGGCGTCGCGCACCTGCATCGCCGTCCACGGCGGGATCGGCGCGACCTGGGAGCACGACGCCCCGCTGATCTTCCGCCGGGCCCAGATCAGCCGCCGCCTGCTGGGCGGGACCGACGACGCGACCGACCGCGTCGCCGAGCGCGTCCTCGCCGGCGCCACGACGTAGCCCCGACCACCGACACCGAGGACCACCGATGAGCACCGCCACCGAACTCGACCTGACCTACGACACGCTCTACATCGGCGGCGAGTGGGTCGCACCGTCCGGGAACGACCGGATCACCGTCACGTCGCCGTCGACCCTGCAGACGATCGGCGTCGTGCCGGACGGGACGACGGCGGACATCGACCGCGCGGTCGCCGCCGCGCGCGCCGCGTTCGACGACCGCACGGGCTGGTCCTCGTGGGAGCCCGAGGAGCGGCAGGTCGTCCTCAACCGGTTCGCCGACGAGATGGACGCGCGGCTGGAGGACACGGCGGTCCGCACCTCGTCGCAGAACGGCATGCCGATCGCGATCGCCCGCCAGCTCGAGGGCGGCTTCCCCGGGATGCTCCTGCGCTACTACGCCGACGTCGCGGTGAAGCAGGAGCGCGAGGAGCACCGTCCCGGGCTTCTGGGCGGCACGTCCGTCGTCCGTCGCACACCGCTGGGTGTGGTCGGCGCGATCGTGCCATGGAACTTCCCGCAGGCCCTGACGTTCCTGAAGTTCGGTCCGTTGCTGGCCGCGGGCTGCACCGTCGTGCTGAAGCCGTCGCCCGAGACGGTCCTCGACGCCTACACGATCGCCGAGGCCGCCGAGGCCGCCGGCGTCCCCGCCGGCGTCGTGAACATCGTGCAGGGCGGCCGGGAGGTCGGTGCCTACCTCGTCGAGCATCCCGGCGTCCAGAAGGTCGCCTTCACCGGCTCGACGGTCGCCGGCCGCAAGATCGGTGAGGTCTGTGGGCGCCTGCTGAAGCCGGTCACCCTCGAGCTCGGCGGCAAGTCCGCCGCGATCGTTCTGGACGACGCCTCCCTCACGGACAAGATGGAGCAGCTCTTCGGCTGCATGCTCATCAACAACGGCCAGACCTGCTGGCTCAACAGCCGGATCCTGGCGCCGAAGTCGCGGTACGACGAGGTCGTGGACACGCTGTCCGCCCTCGCGAACGGCGTCACGATCGGGAACCCGCTGGACGACGGCACCCAGATCGGGCCGGTCGTGTCGCAGGTCCAGCGCGACAAGATCGAGGGCTACATCCAGAAGGGCAAGGACGGCGGCGCACGCGTCGCCGCCGGTGGTGGCCGTCCGGAGGGGCTCGACGGGTACTACGTCCAGCCGACCGTCTTCGCCGACGTCGACCCGAACTCGGTCATCGCACAGGAGGAGATCTTCGGGCCGGTCCTCTCCGTGATCCCGTACGACACCGTCGACGACGCCGTCGAGATCGCCAACGGCACGGAGTTCGGGCTCGGCGGAACCGTCTGGACCGAGGACAAGGAACGTGGTCTGGCGGTCGCCCGCCGGGTCCAGACGGGCACGATCGGGATCAACTTCTACGTCAACGACCCGGGCTCGCCGTTCGGGGGCGTGAAGGCCAGCGGCCTCGGCCGCGAGATGGGTCCGGAGGCCCTCGGGTACTACCAGGCGATCCAGACCGTCTACCTGGATCCGCCGAGCCTCGGATGATCATCGGTCGCCGCCCGGTCGTCCGTGGCTGATCCCCGCCCGGGCCGGACCGCCTCGCCCGCGGAGATGCTCGGCGGGCTGCTGGTGGACGGGTTCGGTCGGGTGGTGCGGGATCTGCGGGTGTCGGTGACGGACGTGTGCAACCTGCGGTGCACGTACTGCCTGCCGGAGTCGGGGATCTCGTGGCTGCCGAAGGACGAGCGCCTGGACGACGACGAGACGGTCCGCCTGGTCGAGGTGCTCGCGGGTCTGGGGGTCCGGACGGTCCGGATCACGGGTGGTGAGCCGCTGGCGCGGGCGCACCTGCCGGCCCTGGTCGAGCGGCTGGACGCGGTCGACGGGATCGAGGAGCTCTCGATGACCACCAACGGCGTGCTGCTGGCGCGGCACGCCGACGCGCTGGTGGCGGCGGGGGTGTCGCGGTTCAACGTGTCGATCGACTCCGTCGACCAGCGGCGGTTCGCCGAGCTGACGCGTCGCGACCGGCTGCCGGCGGTGCTGGAGGGCATCGCGGCGCTGGACCGTCACGACGTGCTCGTGAAGCTCAACGCGGTGGCGTTGAAGGGGATCACGGAGCACGAGTGCGTCGACCTCGTCGCGTTCGCCCGCGCGCGGGGCCTGCAGCTGCGGTTCATCGAGGTGATGCCGCTGGACGCCGACGGTGCGTGGACGGAGGACCACGTGTTGACGGGTGAGGAGGTCCGGGCGCTGATCCACGAGCGCTGGCCCGTCGACGCGCTCGAGCGCGAGCCCTCGTCGACGGCGCGGGTGTTCCGGTTCCGGGACGGTGGTGGCGAGGTCGGGTTCGTGTCGTCGGTGACGCAGTCGTTCTGTGGTGACTGCGACCGGTTGCGGTTGACGGCGGACGGGCAGCTCAGGACCTGTCTGTTCTCGCACGACGAGACGGACCTGCGCGGGGCGCTGCGGTCGGGGGCGTCGGACGCGGAGCTGGTGGCGATGATCCGGCGTGCGGTGGCGGGGAAGCAGTGGGGGCACGAGATGCACAAGCCGGGGTTCCGGCCGCCGGACCGCCCGATGAGCGCCATCGGCGGCTGACACGCACTGCGGAGAACCCGAGACCCGCGGAGCGCGTCCTGCGTCCATCCGCCGACCGATGCCGATCCGTGATCACCCTTGCGTGCCTCGTACGCGAGGCGTAGAACAGCCCATGGTCGAGAAGCGCGTGTGGTGCGGCATCTGCGAGGCGTCCTGCGGTCTGGTCGCCACCGTCGAGAACGACGAGATCGTGAAGATGCGGCCCGACCCGGACCACCCGCAGTCCAAGGGCTTCGCGTGTCCGAAGGGCATCCTCTTCCCCGAGGTCCTCAAGGATCCCGACCGCCTGCGCGACCCGATGAAGCGCCAGCCGGACGGCACGTTCGAGAAGGTCGGCTGGGACGAGGCGCTCGACGACATCGGCCGGCGACTGAAGACGATCATCGACGAGCACGGCACCGAGTCCGTCGGCTGCGGCCTGGGCAACGCCAACGCCTGGAACTACGGCGCGTTCCTGACGCTCTTCGGCATGGCCACGGCGCTGAAGACGAAGCACTACTACACGGCCTCGTCGATCGATATCAACGGCTACTGGGTCGTCAGCCAGCTGCTCTACGGCAACAACCTCACCAACCCGTTCCCCGACTTCGCACGCACCGACTTCGCGCTCGTCGTCGGCGCCAACCCCGTCGTCTCGCACGGCTCGATGGCGACGATCGGCAAGATCCGCGAGGCGATGCTCGACATCACCGAGCGCGGGGGCCGGGTCGTCGTGGTCGACCCGCGGCGGACCGAGACCGCGCGGCTCTTCGAGCACCAGCCGATCCTCCCGGAGGGCGACGTCTGGCTCATGCTCGGCCTGCTCCACACCATCGTCGACGAAGGGCTCGAGGACCGCGCGCGCATGACCGAGCAGGCCTCCGGGGTCGCGTTCGCCCTCGACCTGGTCCGCGACGTCGACATGGACCGCGTCGCCGCCGAGACCGGGATCGCGGCCGACGACGTCCGGCAGCTCGCCCGCGACTTCGCCGGTGCGCGGTCCGCCAACCTCTACGGTCGCTGCGGCGCGTCGCTCGGGCGCTTCGCCTCGCTGACGAAGTACCTGATGGACGTCATCAACGTCGCGACCGGGAACCTCGACCGGCCCGGCGGGATGGTCTTCGGCCGGCCGATGGTCGACCTCGAGTTCATGACGAAGATCCTCGGCGCCAGCGGCTACGACCGCTGGCGCACCCGCGTCGACGGCATCCCCGAGGTCATCGGCAGCTCCCCGTGGGCCACGTTCCCACGGGAGGTCGCGACGCCCGGGAAGGGCCAGTGCCGCGCGATGTTCTGCGTCGCGACGAACGCCGCGATGACCTCGCCCGACACGGAGGCGATGGAGGCCGCGTTCGAGAGCCTCGACCTCTTCGTCTCGCTCGACCCGTACATCACCGAGACGAACAAGCACGCGGACTACGTGCTGCCGCCGAAGATGCTCTACGAGCGCGAGGGCTTCCCCGTCTTCACCCAGTCCCACAACGCGGTCCCGCACGCGCAGTGGACCGAGGCGATCGTGTCCGGTCCACCGAACGTCCGCGACGACTGGCGGACCCTCGACGACATCTGCAAGCGCGTCGGGATCGTGCCGTCCGGCGCACCGGGTGCGCAGCTGATGGGCAAGATCGGCATCCGGCTCCCGCCTAGTCTGGGCGTCGACCTGTTCATGCGGATCGGCCCCGACGGCGACCTCTTCGGTCTCCGTCGCCGGGGGATCAGCCGCAAGAAGCTGATCGAGCGGGGTGGTCCGATCACGTTCTCCGACCACTGCCCGACCGGCGTGATCAGGAAGAAGATCCACCACAAGGACAAGCTCGTCCACCTCGAGCAGCCCATGTTCGCTGGCGAGCTCGAGCGGCTGAAGGCGATGCGGACCGCCGACCCCGAGCACCCGCTCCGGATCTTCTCGATCCGCGAGCTGCGGTCGCAGAACTCGTGGCTGCACAACGTCGACAAGCTCATGACGGGAAAGCGCTCCTGCCGCCTGCGGATGAACCCCGCCGACGCCGACGAGCGCGGGCTGCAGGACGGCGCCGAGGTCCGCATCACCTCGCGCTGGGGCGCGATCGAGGTGCCGGTCGAGGTCACCGACGAGGTCATGGCCGGCTCGGTCGGACTCAACCAGCACTGGGGCCACAAGGGTGGCTGGCGGCGCGCCAACGCCGCCGGCGGCGCCCGCTACAACGACCTCGTCCCGAACGATCCCGCGCTGATCGACAAGGTCTCCGGCAATGCCTGGATCAACGGGATCGGTGTCAGCGTCGTTCGCGCCCCGGCGGCGCCCGACGCGGCCGAGGCCGGGGGAGAGGTCGACGTCGTGCAGGTTCCGGCGAGCGTCGGGCAGGGCACCACGACCTGAGCGGACTCCGCGGACGGCGGTGAGCCGTCCGCGTCCTGGCATCCTTCGAACAGGACTGCCATGAACCTCGAGGATCTCCGCAAGCGCGCGAAGGACCGTCTGCGCGAAACCCGCAGGACCGACCCCGGTACGCGGCTGTCGCAGGCGCAGCGCGAGATCGCCCGGGAGCAGGGGTTCTCGAGCTGGCCGCGGATGAAGGCGTACGTCGACCGGCTGGCCGCGAACCCCGAGGTGCTCGAGCTCGCGTACCACGACGAGCCGGACTACTACGCCGAGCGCGCCGAAGGGCTCCTCGCCTCCGCGCTGGACGCCACGCCGCGCGCCGTCGCGGCGTTCGACCGGGCACGGATGCCCCTGAGCGTCGACGGTGCGCGAGCGGTCGTCGCACGGGCGCACGGATTCCCCAGCTGGCCGGCGCTGCGCCGCCACGTCCGCGGGCTGCGGACGTCGGGCGAGCCGTTCCACCGGGCGTGGGTCGCGATCGAGTCCCACGATCCGGACGGACTCCGGAGCGTGCTGGAGCGCTGGCCCGACGTCGCCCGCGCCGAGGGCACCAACGGCAACGACCTGGTGGCCATGGCGACCTCGACCTGCGACGAGCGCACGGTCGGGCTGCTGCTGGAGGCCGGGGCGGACCCGTCGCACCAGAACGCCCACGGCTGGACGGCGATGCACCAGGTCGGCTCCTCCAACGCGGTCCACCTCCTGCAGCTGCTCCTCGACGCGGGCGCCCGGACGGACCTCTCCGGTCGCGGCGACGGCGGGACCCCGTTGGTCGCGGCGCTGTTCTGGGGGCACCGCGAGATCGCCGACGCCGTGGTCGCCGCGCGGGGTGTCGAACCGGTCAACCTCCGCGCCGCCGCCGGAGCCGGCGATCTGGCCCTGGTGGAGCACCTTCTCGGGACGCCGGCGGCGGGCGAGCACCGGGGCTTCTACCGGCCGCACTCGGGATTCCCGGCCTGGCGACCGACGAACGACCCGCAGGAGGTCCTGGACGAGGCGCTGGCCTACGCCGCGCGCAGCGGCCGCGATCACGTGCTCGAGCCGCTGGTCGACGCCGGCGCCCGGGTCGACGCCGACGTCTATCGCGGCACCCCGCTGATCTGGGCCGCGTCGTGCGGGCGCGCCGGCGCCGTCCGCCGGCTCCTCGACCTCGGGGCGGACCCCATGGGCCTCGGGAGCTACGGCGGTGAGCGCCACGGCCGGGACGTCACGCCGCTGCACCTCGCCGGCGCCGGGGGCGACGAGGAGACCGTCCGCGTGCTGCTCGACGCCGGCGCACGGACGGACGTGCTGGACGGCCACGGGTACGGCACGCCCGCGAGCTGGGCGCGCCACGACGGACACGCGCAGCTCGCCGAGCTGATCGAGAGCGCCTGACGGATCGCGCGCCGAGACCGGGCGGTCCGGCGCCGAACGGTCAGCCGAGCCAGGCGGAGAGCTCGTCGAGCGCCTCGGGGAGGACGTAGTAGTAGGCCCAGAGGCCCTGGCGCTCGCTGTCGACGATGCCGGCGGCGCGGAGCCTCTTGAGGTGATGGGAGAGCGTCGGCTGCGCGATGTCGAAGAGCGGGACGAGCTCGCAGACGCAGACCTTGCCGGCGTGCCGGCGCAGGACGTCGACGAGCTGCATCCGGATCGGGTCGCCGAGCGCCTTGGCGACCTCGGCCAGGCGCGCGGCCTGCTCGCGGTCGATGTCCGGGAGCACGACGGGCTCGCAGCAGCGCTCGCCGGCGGCGCGCTTGGTCTTCGGTGCGAGCTGCAGATCGACCGTCATCGAGCCGACACGCTACCCGAAAGATCGACGAACATCGATTGCATAGATGCTCGTCGATGGATACGGTGCGCGGCCCATGAGCAACGTTCTCTTCGTCTGCCTCCAGAACGCCGGTCGCTCCCAGATGAGTCAGTCGCTCTTCGAGCGCGCCGCCGACGGCGCCCACGAGGGCCGGTCGGCCGGCACCACGCCGGCGGACCACGTCCATCCCGAGGTCGTCGAGGTCATGGGCGAGCTCGGCATCGATCTCCGCGACCGCACCCCGCAGCTGCTCACCCGCGAGACGGCCGAGTGGGCCGACGTCGTCGTCACGATGGGCTGCGGCGACGCGTGCCCGTTCGTGCCCGCAGTCCGCTACATCGACTGGGAGCTGCAGGACCCCTCGGGGCAGGACGTCGACCGCGTCCGGCGGACCCGCGACGAGATCGATCGGCGGGTCCGCGCCCTCCTCGACGAGCTCGACGCATGAGGTCGAGCGGCGGCGTCCCCACGACGCGACCCCGGCGACCAGCCGTCCGCCGAGGCGCGGAGACCCGCTGATGCTCGTCCTCGCGATCGCCATCTTCCTGGCGACCCTCGCGTTCGTGATCTGGCAGCCACGCGGCCTCCCGATCGGGTTCAGCGCGCTGGCCGGCGCCGCGGTCGCGATCGCGGTCGGCGTCGTCTCGTTCTCCGACGTCCCGACGGTCTGGGACATCGTCTGGAACGCGACGATCACGTTCGTCGCGGTGATCCTGATCTCGCTGATCCTCGACGAGGCCGGGTTCTTCGAGTGGGCGGCCCTGCACGTCGCCCGCTGGGGGAGGGGCGACGGCAAGCTCCTCTTCACCCTGATCATCGTGCTCGGCGCCGCGATCGCGTCCGTGTTCGCGAACGACGGTGCCGCGCTGATCCTCACGCCGATCGTCATCAACATGCTCGTCGCGCTGCGGTTCTCGCCCGCGGCGTCGCTCGCCTACGTCATGGCGTGCGGGTTCATCGCCGACGCAGGGTCGCTGCCCCTCGTGGTCTCGAACCTCGTCAACATCGTCGTCGCCGACTTCTTCGACATCACCTTCGGCCGCTACGCCCTCGTGATGGTCCCCGTCGCGATCGCCTCCCTCCTCGCGTCCCTGACCGTCCTGCGGCTGTGCTTCCGCAAGGCGATCCCCAGGACCTACGACATGGGCCTCCTCGGCGACCCGACCGCCGCGATCGAGGACCCGCTCGTGTTCCGCGCCGGCTGGGGCGTCCTCGGTGTCCTGCTCGTCGGGTACTTCGTCGCCGATCCCATCGGGGTCCCGATCGCCGCCGTCGCCGGCACGTGCGCGGTCGTCCTCGTCCTCGTCGCCGCCCGTCGGCCGACCACGCTCTTCGCGCGTCCCCGGAGCCCCGCCGACGCCGACGCCGACGCCGACGCCGTCGCCGACGTTGCCGCGGCCCCCGCAGTCCTCACCGCAGGCGGTAGCCGACCGACGCCCACGATCGACGTCGTCTCGATCGTGCGCGGCGCGCCCTGGCAGGTCGTCCTCTTCAGCCTCGGCATGTACCTCGTCGTCTACGGCATGCGCAACGAGGGCCTCACCGACGATCTCGGCGACCTGTTCCGCACGTTCTCCGACTCCGGGTCGTTCGGCGCCGCGTACGGCACCGGGTTCGTCGTCACCGGGATGTCGTCGGTCGCGAACAACATGCCGACCGTCCTCATCGCCTCGCTCGGCGTCGACGCCGCCGGGGCCTCCGGCCTGCCGCACCAGCTCATGGTCTACGCGACCGTCATCGGGGCGGACCTCGGCCCGAAGATCACCCCGATCGGCAGCCTCGCCACGCTCCTCTGGCTCCACGTCCTGGACCGCAAGGGCATCCGCATCGGCTGGGGCACCTACTTCCGCGTGGGCATCGTCCTCACCGTCCCCGTCGTCGCGATCACGCTCCTGACGCTCGTCGGGTGGCTCACGCTCATCGGGGCCTAGCCGACGGGCCGTCTTCTGCCTGCGCGGGCCGTCCCGGTGGGCGGCGGACGGTGGCGGCGGAGCCCTTCACACGATCTTGATGGCGGCGCGCGCGTCCCCACACGGGGTTGACGGCGGCGGGCGCACCGTGGATGAATGGATCTCCTCGCCGTCGGCATCGCAGTGGCGTTCTTCGCCGCGATGCTGCTCCTCATCGAAGGGCTGGACCACGCATGAGCGGTTCAGCCGTCCTCGGCCTCGTGGCGGCCGTGATCGTCGGGGCGTACCTGCTGTACGCCCTGCTGCGCGGGGAGGAGCTCTAGATGGCCTGGGTGCAGCTCGCGCTGCTCCTCGCCGTCGTCATCGCCATCACGCCGCTCCTGGGCGGCTACATGGCGAAGGTCTTCGCCGGCGACCGGGTCGTCCTCAGCCCGGTCCTCGGGCCGCTCGAGCGCACGCTGCTGCGGCTCATCAGGGTGCGTCGGGACGAGGACGGCCCGATCGGCCAGGACTGGAAGGCGTACGCGAAGAGCGTGCTCCTCTTCTCGCTCGGGTCGTGGCTCGTCCTCTACCTGCTCCTGCGCCTGCAGGGCTCGCTGCCGGCGAACGAGACGGACCTCGGCGCCGCGCCCTGGGACGTGTCGTTCAACACCGTCTCGTCGTTCGTGACCAACACGAACTGGCAGTACTACGCGGGGGAGACGACGCTGTCGAACCTCTCGCAGATGGTCGGGCTGACCGTCCAGAACTTCGTCTCGGCCGCCGTCGGCATCGTCGTCCTGATCGCCGTGGTCCGCGGCATCGCGGCTCGCTCCACCGATCCGGCGGACCGGCGCGCCGGCAGCCTCGGCAACTTCTGGGTCGACCTCGTGCGTGCCGTGGTCTACGTGCTGCTGCCGATCTCGATCGTGGGCGCGCTCGTCTTCGTCACCCAGGGCGCGCTGCAGACGCTCGGCGGGCCGACCGAGCTGGCGAACGTGACCGGCGGGACGCAGACGCTGTTCCGCGGCCCGGTCGCGTCGCAGGAGGCCATCAAGCTCCTGGGCACCAACGGCGGCGGCTTCTTCAACGTGAACTCCGCGATGCCGTTCGAGAACCCGACGGCCTTCGCGAACTTCTTCTCGATGGTCCTCGTGCTCGCGATCCCCGCGGCCCTGACCTCGACCTACGGGCGGATGGTCGGCAACCGCCGGCAGGGCTGGGCCGTGTTCGGCGCGATGGCGCTGATGTTCGTCGTCCTCGCCGTCGTCATCACCGTCGCCGAGCAGCACGGCTCCCCGGCGCAGCACGCCGCCGGGCTCGTGACGTCGTCGGGCGACGGGACGACCGGTGGCAACCTCGTCGGCAAGGAGCAGCGCTTCGGGATCGGCGGCTCCGGACTGTTCAACACCGTCACGACGGCGACGTCCACCGGGGCGGTGAACAGCTCGATGGAGTCGCTGACCGGGCTCGGCGGGCTCGTGCCGATGATCGGGATGGGGACCTCCGAGGTCATCTTCGGCGGGGTCGGCTCCGGCCTCTACGGGATGCTCCTCTTCATCATCCTCGCCGTCTTCATCGGCGGGCTGATGGTCGGTCGCACCCCCGAGCTCCACGGCAAGAAGATCGAGGCCCGCGAGATCAAGCTCGCGATGCTCGGCGCCCTCTACATGCCGTTCACGGTCCTCGTGACGACCGCGCTCGCGGTCGGGACGGACCACGGGAAGGTGTCGAACTACAACGGCGGTCCCCAGGGGTTCTCCGAGTCGTTCTACGCCTACCTCTCGCAGGGCAACAACAACGGCTCCGCGTTCGCCGGCTACACGGGCTACGTCCAACCGAACGGTGATCCGGACGGGTCGTTCGGCATCACGTTCGCCGACCTCCTCGGCGGCCTGGCGATGCTCTTCAACCGGTTCTTCCCGATCCTCGTCGTCCTCGCGATCGCCGGGTCGCTGGCCCGGAAGAAGGCCGCCCCGGCCGGCCCCGGCACCCTGCGCACCGACAGCCCGACCTTCGTGGTCCTCCTGATCGGCGTGATCGTCCTCGTCGGCGCCCTGACGTTCTTCCCGGCCTTCCTGCTCGGCCCCGTCGTGCAGTCGCTGACCGGCCACCTCTACTGATGCCGTCCCTGCCGCCCACCCCCAACCACCAGGAGCCCTGACCGCATGCGCAAGGACGCCATCACCTCCCTCCTCGCCGTCGTGGTCCTCACGGTCCTCCTCGGCGTGCTCTACCCCCTCGCCGTCACCGGGATCAGCCAGGTGACGATGAAGGACCGCGCCGACGGGTCCGTCCTCCACCGGGACGGCCGGGCCGTCGGCTCCACGCTCATCGGCCAGGACTTCCGCCGGCCGGCGAAGGACCCCGACGGCTCCGCGAGGAAGGACGCCGACGGCGAGCCCGTGCTCGTCGCCGACCCGCGGTACTTCCAGTCGCGCCCGTCGGTCACCGGGTACAAGCCGAACGCGACGGCCTTCTCCAACCGCGGCCCCAACGGGAAGGACACCAAGGAGGCCATCGACGTCAACGTCGCGGCGTACCTCGCGCTGGAGCGCCCGTACGACGCGGGCCTGACCGTGGCCCGGATCCCGGTCGACGCGGTCACCGACTCCGCATCGGGCGTCGACCCCCACATCTCGCAGGCCAACGCCCGCATCCAGGCGCGCCGCGTCGCGAAGGTCCGCGGCCTGCCGCTGCACCGCGTCCTCGACGCCGTCGACGACCACACCGCCGGCCGAGGGCTGGGCGTCCTCGGCGAGCCCGGGGTGAACGTCCTGGAGCTGAACCTCGCCCTGGACGGCCTGCGCGGCACCGCCGCCCGCGCCGGCGGCACCTCATCCAGCACGACCACCACCGAGGGCACCCGATGACCGAGCGCCGTGACCGCTCCCTGCTCGACCCGAGCATCCTCCGACCCGCACTGGTCCAGAGCCTCGTCAAGCTCGATCCGCGGGTGCAGGTCCGCAATCCCGTGATGTTCGTCGTCGAGCTGGGCGCCGTCGTCACGACGGCGATCTGGATCGGGCAGGCCACGGGGATCTCGGCGAACGACGGCGGCGCGGGGGCGGGGGGCGGGAACGGGGCCCAGCCCGCCTGGTTCGCGTTCGTCGTCGCGCTCTGGCTGTGGCTCACCGTCGTCTTCGCCAACGTCGCGGAGGCGCTGGCCGAGGGCCGCGGGAAGGCCCAGGCCGACGCCCTGCGCGCCATGCGCACCGAGACGAGCGCCCGCATGCGCGACGGCTCGGAGAAGGCGGCGGCGGACCTGCGCCCCGGCGACGTCGTGGTCGTCGAGGCGGGCGACGTGATCCCCGGCGACGGCACCGTGGTCGAGGGCATCGCGTCGGTCGACGAGTCGGCGATCACCGGCGAGTCCGCGCCGGTGATCCGGGAGGCCGGCGGCGACCGCAGCGCGGTGACCGGCGGCACGCGCGTCCTCTCCGACCGCATCCTCGTCGAGATCACGCAGGAGCCCGGCGGGTCCTTCCTCGACCGCATGATCGCGCTCGTCGAGGGTGCCGCACGGCGCAAGACGCCGAACGAGGTCGCCCTCGGGATCCTGCTCGCCGGTCTCTCGATCGTCTTCCTCATCGTCGTCGTGACGCTCCGGCCGTTCGTGACCTTCTCCGGCTCGACCGTGTCGGCGACGACCCTGATCGCCCTGCTCGTGGCGCTGATCCCGACGACGATCGGCGCGCTCCTGTCGGCCATCGGCATCGCCGGCATGGACCGCCTGGTCCGCCGCAACGTCCTCGCGCTGTCGGGCCGTGCGGTCGAGGCCTCCGGCGACGTCGACGTCCTCCTCCTCGACAAGACCGGCACGATCACGCTCGGCAACCGCCAGGCGACGGCGTTCCTGGCGATGCCGGGGGTGGGCATCGACGACCTGGCCGCCGCGGCACGCCTGGCGTCGCTGTCCGACGAGACCCCCGAGGGACGATCGATCGTCGTCCTCGCCGAGGAGCAGCACGGCCTCGCCGACGCGCCGTACCCGGACGGGACCATGGAGTTCGTGCCGTTCACGGCGCAGACCCGCATGAGCGGCGTCGACGTCGAGGCGCTCGACGGCGCGGTCCGGTCCCTGCGCAAGGGGGCCGGCGACGCCCTCGTCCGCTGGGTGGAGGACGCCGGCGGCGCCGTCCCGGACGACCTGCGGTCCACGCTCGACCACGTCTCGGGCGAGGGCGGCACCCCGCTGGCCGTGGCGGAGGGCGACCGCGTCCTGGGCGTCATCTACCTGAAGGACGTCGTCAAGCCGGGCATGCGCGAGCGCTTCGACCGCCTGCGGGCGATGGGCATCCGCACGATCATGGTCACGGGCGACAACCGCCTGACGGCGGCGAAGATCGGCGAGGAGGCCGGCGTCGACGACGTCCTCGCCGAGGCGACACCGGAGCGCAAGCTCGACCTCATCAAGGAGCAGCAGGCGGGGGGTCGGCTCGTCGCGATGACCGGCGACGGCACGAACGACGCCCCGGCGCTCGCCCAGGCCGACGTCGGGGTCGCGATGAACACGGGCACCCAGGCGGCCCGCGAGGCCGGGAACATGGTCGACCTCGACTCGAACCCGACGAAGCTCATCGAGATCGTCGAGGTCGGCAAGCAGCTCCTGATCACCCGTGGCGCGCTGACGACGTTCTCGATCGCCAACGACATCGCGAAGTACTTCGCGATCCTCCCGGCGATCTTCGCGGGCGTGTGGCTCGCGAACCCCGGTGACGGCGAGGGGCCGCTCGCGAAGCTCAACATCATGGACCTCGGGACCCCGGAGTCGGCGATCATCTCCGCGATCGTCTTCAACGCCGTGGTGATCCCCCTGCTGGTGCCGATCGCGCTGCGCGGCGTCCAGTACCGGCCGGTCGGGGCCAACGCGCTGCTGCGCCGCAACATGCTGGTCTACGGGCTCGGCGGCATCGTCGCCCCGTTCATCGGCATCAAGCTCATCGACCTCGTCGTCCACGGGCTGCTCGGCGCGTAGGCATGCGACCCCCGGACGAGCACGGCGGCGTCGGGCCCGGGGACCCGGGGGCCCGCACGTCCTCGTCCGGGTCCGGCCCGGACGCCGACCGGGGACGGCACACCGTCCTCCTCGGCATGGCGCCGGGCGTCGGGAAGACCTACCGCGCGCTGCAGGACCTGCGTCGTGCCCGGGACGCCGGCCGCGACGCGATCGTCGCGGTCGTCGAGACCCACGGCCGCGCCGAGACCGCGCTCCAGGTCGAGGGCCTCGAGGTCCTGCCCCGGCGCACGATCGAGCACCGCGGCATCGTCCAGCACGAGCTCGACCTCCCCGGACTCCTCGCCCGGGCCGCCGGCGGTCGGCTCCTCGCGCTCGTCGACGAGCTCGCGCACACCAACGCGCCGGGGACCGAGCACGCCAAGCGGTGGCAGGACGTCGACGACGCACTGGCCGCCGGGATCGACGTCGTCTCGACGGTGAACGTCCAGCACCTGGAGTCGCTGAACGACCAGATCATGGAGCTCACGGGCGTCCGGGTCCGGGAGACGGTCCCCGACCGCGTCCTCGTCGACGCGGACGACGTCGTCGTCGTCGACCTCCCGCCGGAGGCCCTGCTGCAGCGCCTCCGCGACGGGCAGATCTACCCCGTCGAGCGCGTCCCCGCGGCGCTGAACAACTTCTTCCGCGTCGAGCGGCTGACCGCGCTCCGCGAGACCGCGCTGCTGCAGGTCGCGGAGGAGGTCGGCGCCCGGCGGCTCTCCGCCCGGCCGGCCCGCGTCCGCGACGACGGCACGGGACCCGTCGGGACGCGGCACGACCACGCCGACCAGCAACGGCTGGGGGACGACGTCGTCGACGCGGTCCGGGAGCGCGTGCTCGTCCTGGTGTCGGCCAACGGCAGCGGGCAGCGCGTCCTCCGACGGGCGTGGCGCTCCGCGCGGCGCCTGCGCGCCCACGTGGACGTCCTCCACGTGCAGCGCCCGGGACGGGTTCCGACCGCCGCCGAGAAGGACCGGCTGAAGGGGCTGCGCAGCCTCTGCGGCCTGCTGGGCCTCGAGCTCCTCGTCGTCGAGGACGACGACATCGACGTCGCGGCGGCGCGCGTCGCCCGGGAGCGGGGGACCACCTACATCTTCGTCGGCGTCCCCCGCCCGCCCAGCGGCCTCCGCCGCGCGGCGGGCCTGCTGCCCCCGGCGTTGACGCGCACCGCCGATCCGCTGCCCGTCCGGCTCTGGCAGCGGCTCCCGGGCGTCGACGTCCGCATCGTCGCCGACCGCCGCGACCGACCCGAACACCCCGAACGGTGACCACGACCATGGACCTCCTCGCGTTCTCCTTCCTCTCCCTGCCGCCGCTCGCCGAGGCGGGCGCCGTCCTCGCGACCCTCGTGCTCGGCGGGGCCGTCGGCGCAGGCGTCGTCGCCTGGCTGACGCGCCGCCGCCGGGCGCGGGGCACCACCCCGCCGGGGCGGATCCTCCTGGCGCTCACCGGCGACGGGCTCCCGTGCGCCGCGATCGACGCCGCCGCCCGCCTGGCCAGGGCCGACCACGCCGTGGTCGTGCCCGCCGTCCTGCTGCCGACCCCCTACGGGCTCGCGCTCGACCGGCCGTCCCCGGACTCCGGCTCCGACGCCATGGATCTGCTCGAGGCCGTCGAGCGCCGTCTGACCAGCGCGGGGGTGCAGGTCGACGGGCGCGTCGTCCAGGGACGGACCCGCCGGCACGCCATCCGGCGGCTCGTCGAGCAGGAGCGCCACGACCGCCTGGTCGTCCCTGCCGGCGGGGCCGACGACGGAGGCCTGTCGGCCGACGACGTCGGATGGCTGCTCGGCCACGTCGACGGCGAGGTCCTGGTCCTCCGCGCCGACGCGCAGCACACCATGCCGGCGGCGATCTCACCGGCGCCGGTCGCCCGGCGCGGGCGGTCCGCCGCGACCTCCCGGCGGGCCCCGGCGTAGTGCCGTCGGCCGGGAGCCGGCCGACGAGCTCCCGGGTGCTCAGTGGAAGGGCGTGATCATGCCCAGGGCCGCGCACGCCGCGTCGGCGGCGTCGTGCATCGTCCGCTCCGTCGTGCCGCAGTACGCGCCGATCGCGTCGTCCGAGACGATCCGGGTGACGAGCCGCTCTCCGCGGCGGAGCACGGGGATGCCGGAGCGCAGGACGTTCTCGATGTCGGTCAGGCGGCCGGCCGCGGCGCGGATCTGCATCTTGTGGGCGCGCTGCGGGGCGGTGTCGCAGTGGCGCAGGTGATCGGCGTCGAGCAGGAGCGCGTGGATCCGGTCGGCGAGTGCGATCCGCTGGCGCGGGTCGAGCTCGCCGGGGACGCGGTCGACGGCCTGCACCCGCGGGCGGGGCTGCGTGAGCAGCAGGCGCTCGAGCGCGTCGTCGTCGTCGATGAGGAGCGGGGCGGTCGTGCTCATGGACCGAGGATGCGCCGGGGGTCGCACGGACCGGGTCGAGATCGGGCCGGTCGCTGTGAAGGACCCGTCAAGAGCGGTTCGGCCCGCCCCGGCACGCGTGCCGGCCCCGGAGCCTCAGTCGCCGGGCACGTACGGAGGCGCCTCGCCCCAGCCCCACCGCGGCACCGGGGCCTCCGGCGGCGGGGTCGCGCCGGGCCGGGAGTTCTGGACGGCGAGGCGCGAGCCCCACTCGACGTAGGCGAGGAAGGCCGAGCGGAACTCGGGGTCGTCGGGCAGGCCGGCGGCGTCGGCGGCCTGCCCGATCGCCTGGACCCAGCGGGCGCGCTGCGTCTCGGTGAGCCCGAGGCCCAGGTGCTTGCCGAGCATGTGCGGATAGCCGCCGTGGTGCTCGGTGTAGACCGGAGGGCCGCCGAAGACCTCGCCCAGCCACGCGGCGACGTGCCGGGCGTGGTGGGCGTCCATCCCGCGGAAGACGGGTTCGAGGATCGGGTCCGGATCGCCGAGGATGCGGTCGTAGAAGACCGTCGTCAGCCGCTCGAGCGCCTCGGCTCCGCCGGCCCAGGCGTACAACGTCGGCGGGGCGTCCATCGCCGCATCGTGGCGGCCGGTGGCCCGGGGCGCAACCACCTCGTCGAGGACCGTCCCCGCGCGGGCCGACGGCGGGCGCGGGAGGACCCGCGTCACCCTGCGGGGGCGCAGCGGGCGAACAGTCGCGCGACCTGCTCGGCGTCCGGTCCGACGTCGCCGGGCAGCGGCCGCCGGGCCAGGAACGTCCCGGCGGCCGGGCCGTCGAACGAGAAGGCGGAGAGGAAGAGGGTCGCGGCCCCGCCCCCGCCGGCGGGCGCCACCTCGACGCCGGGCACCCCGACCGACGTCGCGGTCGGGACGTCGTCACCACCGCAGACGGTGACCGGGTCCGCGCGCGGCGCCGGGCCGCGATCGAGGAGCACGAGGCGCCAGGTCGAGAAGTCGCCCTTGCGTCGCTGGGCCTCGATCAGCATCCACTCGCGTCCGCCGGCGCGGAACGAGGTGCGCCTGCCGTGGCTCGCGGGGAACCCTGCGTCGGTCAGGGTCGCGTCGAGCGCCTCGTCCGGCTCCGCCGTCCAGCGGCGGAACGCCCGCAGGGTGCCGACGCCCTGCCGGTCGATGCCCTTCGCCCCCGCGTTGAAGTGGAAGCGGAGCGTGATCGTCGAGGCGTCGGGCGAGCCCGCCCAGTCGACGTCCTCGATCGACGGGGTCCCCTCGTTGTTGGCCGAGAGCGTCGCCGGCAGCACCCGCTGGGTCGACCAGGTGTTGCTCAGGAGCCGCGCCCGGTCGGCGTAGGCACGCACGCGGATCCTGCTGATCGCGTTGCCCTTCACCACGCGGAGGTAGTCCTCGTAGGCCAGCAGGAACCCGCCGTCCGGTGTGCGCCGGAGGACCGGCATGTTGCCGCCGTCGGCGTCGAGCTGGGCGACGTTCCTCCAGTGCAGCAGGTCCTTCGAGGTCGCCACGCCGACCGCGAAGTCCGCGGGGCCCTTCCCGGTCTGCCAGTGGTAGACGCCGAGCCACCCGTCGCCCTCGGGGTCCGGGACGACGGAGAGGCCGGTCAGCTGGTGCCCCAGCTGGTCGGTGGCGTGGGTCCGGGTGCGCCTGCCGTCGTCCGACCCGCGGGGGAGCAGTACGACGACGAGGAGGACGATCGCGAGGAGCGCGACCGCACCGGCCGCGAGGAGCCGGGGGCGCGCCACGGCGGAGGACGATGACCGGTGGGGCGGACGTGGTCAACCGGGCCACGCCGATCGCCCCGGATCCGTCCCGCGGGCCGTCCGGGCACGTCCCGGCGCCCCGATCCCCCCGCAGCGCCTGCCGGCCACGCCGCCCGGGTACTGTGCGCCCGTGGCAAGAACGTCGACCTCATCGCACCCAGCCGTCGCCGTCCGCGGGCTCGAGCGGGCGTTCAAGGGCGGCATCAAGGCCGTCGACGGGCTCGACCTCGAGGTGCGGGAGGGGGAGATCTACGGGTTCCTCGGACCGAACGGCGCCGGCAAGACGACGACCGTCCGGATGCTCGTGACGCTCCTGCGACCGACGGCCGGGCAGGCCCTCGTCGCCGGCCACGACGTGGTCACCGAGGCCGACGCCGTGCGCCGGAACATCGGCGTGGCGCTCCAGGAGGCCGCGATCGACCCTCTGATGACCGGCCGCGAGCTGCTCCGCATGCAGGGGGCGCTCCACGGGATGCGCGGCGGCGAGGCCCGCCGACGCTCGGAGGACCTGCTCGAGCGGGTCGGCCTGACCGACGCCGGCGACCGTCGGGTCGGCCAGTACTCGGGCGGGATGCGCCGGCGGCTCGACCTGGCGATGGCGCTCGTCCACCGCCCCAAGGTGCTGTTCCTCGACGAGCCGACCACCGGCCTCGACCCGACGAGCCGGAACGCGCTGTGGCGCGAGGTCCGCGGCCTCAACGCCGACGGGACCACCGTCTTCCTGACGACGCAGTACCTGGAGGAGGCCGAGCAGCTCGCCGACCGCGTCGGCATCATCGCCGGCGGGTCGCTCGTCGCCGAGGGCACGCCCGGGGAGCTCAAGGCCCGCGTCGGCGAGCCCACGCTCAACGTCCACCTCGCGGAGGGCGCGGACGTCCCGGCCGCCCGCGAGGCGCTCGCCGCCGTCGGGCCGCTGGTCGAGAACCAGGACGGCGGGTGCGTCGCCATCCGGGCCGCCCGCGGGCAGGCCACCGTGCCGGTCGCCGTCCGCGTGCTCGACGACGCCGGGATCGCAGTCGAGTCGCTCGAGGTCGTCAGCCCGACGCTCGACGACGTCTTCGCCGCGGTCACCGGCTCGACGCTCGAGGGCGCCGCGCAGTCGCGCGATCCCGACGCGTCCGCGGAGGCCGTCGCGTGAGCGCCCGATCGAGCCGGTGTCCACGGCGCTCCATGGCGGTGTCCTCGTGATCGCGGTCGCGGCACGGGAGGCACGGGTCGTCGCCGCCCTCGGCCGACGGGCGCTGAGCGTCCAGTTCCGCCGCGCGCAGCTCCTGATGCCGACCTTCGTCCTGCCGCTCCTGCTGCTCGCGGTGATCGCCTCGGGCACCAGCGCCGGACGCAACCTGAAGGACTTCCCGGACGTCTCCTCCTACCTCGGCTTCGTCGTCGCGGGCACGCTGCTGCAGGGCGCGCTGCTCGCGGGGCTGACGGCCGGGATCGCCCTGGCGTCCGACATCGAGGGCGGGTTCTTCGACCGGCTGCTCGCGGCGCCGGTGCGCCGGTCGAGCCTCGTCTTCGGGCGGCTCGCGGGCACGCTCGGACTGGCGGTGCTGCAGATGACGTGGTTCCTGCTGGTCGCCCTCCTGTTCGGTGCCTCCTACCCCGGCGGGGTCCTCGGCGCGGCCGGGGCCGCGGTGCTCGCCGCGCTGACCGCCGTCGGCATCGGCGGCCTCGCGTGCGCGATCGCGATCCGCACCGGCTCGATGAACCTCATGCAGTCGATCTTCCCGCTCGTGTTCGTCCTCCTCTTCACGGCGCCGGCGTTCTTCCCGCGCGACCTCCTGACCCCGACGCTGCACGACCTCTCGGCGTACAACCCGCTGACGTACGTCGTCGAGGGTGCGCGCGGGCTGCTGCAGGACGACGCGGGCCTCGGCGACCCGTGGCTCGGGCTCGCGGCCGCGGTCGGGCTCGCGATCTTCTCGACGGCGCTCGCCACCCTCGCCCTCCGCGACCGGGCACGGCGCACGTGAGCTCCCGCACGAACTCGCCGGCCGGGCCGGTCGCGTGGGCGTTCTGGATGCGGTCCTTGGGCGAGGTCACGCGCGTGCGGGGCGCGCTGATCGGCACGTCCATCGCGCCGCTGATCTTCCTGCTCGGCACCAGCGGCCAGTTCGGCAAGCTCGTCGGGCTCCCGGGGTTCCCGACCGACTCCTACCTGTCGTGGATCGTCCCGCTGTGCTGCCTGCAGGGCGCAGGGTTCGCCGGGGCCGCCGCGGGCGCCAACCTCGCACGCGACATCGAGCAGGGGTGGTTCGACCGCCTGCTGGTCGCCCCGGTCGCCCGGCCGCTCCTGGTGCTCGGGCCGGTGCTCGGCGCGATCACCCGCTCGATGATCCCGGTGACGCTCGTGCTCGTCGTCGGGGTGCTGATCGGGGCCGACGTCACCGGCGGCGTCGGCGGCATCGTCGCGCTCTACGCGGCGTCGGCCGGATTCTGCACCGTCGCGGCGCTCTGGGGGATCGCGATGGCCGTGCACTTCCGCACGCAGCAGGCCGGTCCGCTGATGCAGATGGGCGTCTTCCTGGGGGTCTTCCTCTCGACCGCCTACACGCCGCAGCCCCTGCTCAAGGGGTGGCTGGAGGACGTCGCGCGGATCAACCCGGTCTCGCACGTCCTCGAGCTCGGCCGCCAGGCGACCGTCTCGGGGATCGACGCGAGCCTCGCCCACACGTGGCCCGGCCTCGCCTCGCTCGCGGGGATGGGCCTGGTCTTCGGCGCGCTCGCGCTCTTCGGGCTTCGCCGGATGGGTCGCTGACGGTCCGGGACATCGATCCCCACCCGAGGGCGTACGGTGGTAGCCTCCATGCGCTAACAGTGTGAGCCAGTTCGGCGACGAGGCCCCGTCGTCGCCGGGACGTGTGAGGAGTACCGATGAACCACCATCTGACCGGGGCGATGGTCCGCGCCCGCCACGACGATCTCGACCGGGCGGCGGACGCGAGGCTGCGCCGCACGGAGGCGCGGGAGGTCCGCGGGGCGGCGCCGCCGTCCGCCGTCCCGCGGGCCGGCGTCGCCGACCGTCCGGGCGTGCTGGAGCGCCTGCGGCTCCGCCGTCGTCGGGCGACGGACCCGGTCCGCGGCGCGGGGGTGGCCGCCGCGGGGGCGGTCTCGAGCGCGGTCGCCGCGGTGGGGGACGCCGCGGGCGCCGTGCCCGACGCGGTCGAGGGCGTCGTGGCGACCGTCTCCGCGGCGGTCGACGGCGCCGAGCGGGCGCCCGACGTCGCGACGTAGCGCGGCCGGCCTGGTGCCGCCGGAGGCGGCGTCCGCCCGGACGCGGTCTCCGGTCGGTCGCCCGCGGGCGGCGGCCTCCGGTCAGGCGCCCGTGCCCGCGAAGTAGTGCCCCGCGCCGAGGTCCGCGAGCAGCCCCGGCCCGGTCGGGTGCCAGTCGAGCAGGTCCTGCGTGCGGGAGGCGGAGACGACGTTGTCCATGCCGACGAACGGCGCGAGGAAGCCGAAGTGCCCGGCGTCCTCGGGGGCGATTCCCGCCGTCGGCAGGTCGAGCCCCCGCCCGATCGCCTCCGCGATCTCGCGGGTCGGGACCCCGGTGTCGTCGACCGCGTGCAGCCGGGTGCCGGCGGGGGCGGACTCGAGCGCCAGGCGGTAGATCCGCGCGGCGTCGAGGGTGTGGACGGCGGGCCAGCGGTTGGCGCCGTCCCCGAGGTACCCGGCCACGCCGGTGTCGCGGGCGATCCCGGTCAGCGTCGGGAGGAAGCCGTGGAGGTCGAGGTCGCTGTGGACGAGCGGCGGCAGCCGGACGACCGACGAGCGCACGCCGCGATCGGCCAGCGCCACCACGGCGTTCTCCGCATCGATCCGCGGTCCCGCCTCGCCCGCGTCCTCCTCGGTCCCGGCTCGGCCCGTGATCCCGGCGAACGCCAGCATCAGCGTCCCCGAGGTGCTGACGAACGGCTTGCCGGAACCCTCGAGCGCGTCGCCGACCGCGAGGATCGCCCGGAGGTCGGAGGCGACGGCGCCCTCGAAGTCGCCGGACTGCATCGCGTCGTGGCGGAACGCGAGGTGCAGCACGCCGTCAGCGGACGCGGCGGCGCCGCGCAGCCCGTCGAGATCGTCGAGGTCGCCGCGCAGCGCCGTGGCGCCGGCGGCGTCGAGCCGGGCGGCGGACGCGTCCGAGCGGGCGAGCCCGACGACCTCGTGGCCGGCGGCGAGCAGCTCGGGGACGACGGCGGAGCCGATGTGGCCGGACGCACCGGTGATGAAGACGCGCATGGGAGACCTCCTGGGGAACGGGAGCCGGTCGTGCTGTGGCCGACGGACCCGTGATGGCACTTGGTGTCATCACCGTAGCACCGATGGCACTCGGTGTCATCGGGTAGGCTCGCCGGGTGGCGCGATGGCAGCCAGACGCCTGCGGGCGGATCCAGGAGGCCGCGTACGCGCTCTACGCGGAGCGCGGCTACGACGCGACGACGATCAGCGACATCGCCGAGCGCGCCGGGCTGACGAAGCGCACGTACTTCCGGCACTTCCCGGACAAGCGCGAGGTCCTCTTCTGGGGGTCCGAGGCCCTGGAGGAGCTGTTCGTCGGCGGGGTGACGGACGCGCCGCCGTCGGCCTCGCCGCTCGCGGCGATCGGCATCGCGCTCGACGCGGTGGGGGAGATGTTCGCGGAGCGCCGCGAGTTCGCCACGGTGCGGCACGGGATCATCCAGGCGACGCCGGAGCTGCAGGAGCGCGAGCGGATCAAACTCGCCCGCCTGGCGGAGTCCGTGGCCGTCGCCCTCCGCGGCCGCGGGGTCGGCGACCCCGCGGCGATCCTCGCGGCCGAGGCCGGGATGGCCGTGTTCCACGTCGCCTTCGCGCGCTGGATCGCGGACGCCGACCGGTCGCTGCAGGACCTCGCGCGCGAGGCGCTGGCGGAGCTGCGGGCGATCGCGTCGGCCTGAGTCCGCGGCCCCCGGGACGGCCCGGGCCCGGCGCGGTGCCGCCGGCACCGGGCCGCCGGCACCGCGCCGGATCGCTCAGTCCGCGGCCCCCGCCGCGATCGGCGCGTCGGCCTTCGGGGACCGCGAGCCCGGTCGCCGGCGGGCCGGCGTCGTCGTCGCCGCGGCCGCCGCGTGGTCGGCGACGTCGACGGGATCGGCGGGGTCGGGCTCGCGGACCGGGAGCCGCAGCAGGTGGAAGCCCGCGCAGACGACGGCCAGGAACACGTAACCCAGGACGGCGTCGCCGTTCGTGAACACGTGGACCTTCTCCCCGTGGATCAGGCCGATCGACGACATCAGCGCGCCGAACAGCGCGTAGCCGGCGGCCCAGAGGAACTTCCGGTCGATGAGGAACACGGCGACGGCGCCGAGGATCATGCCCGCGAGGACGGCTCCCTCGCCGAGCGTCTTCAGCCCGTCGTAGACCAACCCGGCACCGGCGAGCGCCTGCGGGCCGACGTCGCCGGCGCTCGTTCCTGCCGCGGCCAGGGCGTTGTCGATCTGCCCGGCGCCCCAGGCCGCGATGTTCGGCACGAGCGCCAGGACGACGGCGGCGTAGTGCGCCTTCGGGACCTCGCGGAAGCTCTGCGCGCCGATCACGAGGCCGATGTAGAGGAGGACCGGGACGATCGCCGGCACCGGCAGGATCGCGTCGAGCAGCGGGAACAGCCCGAGCAGGCAGAACAGGAAGATCGCCACGCCCGTGACCAGGGAGTACGAGATTCGCCCGCCGGCCTGCTTCCACCCGGGCTGCCCGACGTAGACAGCGGGCGGGAACGGGCACCCGAGCGCCGAGCCGACGATCGCGCCGCTGCCGTCCGCGACCAGGATCGCGCGCAGGTTGTAGTCGTCGCCGGCGGTCGCCGCGCTCTCGACGTTGCTCATCGCCTCGGTGAAGTTGTAGATCCCGAGCGGGATCGCGGTGGCGAGCAGCGGCGAGATGTCCTTCAGCCCGTCGAACAGCCGGTCGAAGTTCAGCGACGGCAGGCCGACGGCGATCGAGCTCGCGGCGTCGGAGACCTTCGCGGTGTCCATGAAGCCGCCGGTCCACGCGATCGCGGAGCCGACGAGCAGCGCGGCCAGGCCGATCGGCATGTTGCCCGGCAACCGGACGCCCGAGACGAAGCCGACGAAGATGATCGCGAAGACCGGGAGCGCGACCCACAGGGTGCTCCACATGTTCGCCGCGGGGTTCATCGCGATGAACGTCACGGAGATCCCGGCGAGCGTCCCGAGCAGCGCGGCGCGCGGGGTGTACTTCCGCACGGCCGGCCCGACGAACGCCCCGATCAGGATGATGATCCCGATGATGAAGGCCCACGCGAGCCCGGCGGACCACGCCGCGATCGGGTCCTTCGTCGCGAGGTACGTCGGCAGCATCACGACGAACGTGACGATGAACATGTGGGGCACGCTCGGCCCGTAGGGCATCGCGGTCACGTCGTCGCGCCCGCTCTGCATCGCCATCCGGCGGGCGAGCCAGAAGTAGAACACGTTGCCGACGAGGAGGCCGATGCCGAGTCCCGGCAGGATCGTGCCGAAGACGTCGTCGGCCGGGATCTTCACGACGCCGGCGGCCAGGCCCGAGAGGACCAGGACGTTGACGAGCATGTTGATGCCGAACCCGAACGAGGCGTTCAGATCGCCGCGGGTCCAGAAGGGTGGCGCGGCGGAGGCCGCGGTGCTCGGGGTGCTCATGGTCAGACCTCGGTGGTGACGGGTTCGGGGCGGGCGGCCGACGGGGCGGACGCGGTGGCGGCGGCGTCCTGCGGGAGGGCGCCCGGGTCGATCGCAGGCAGGAGCTCGGCTGAGGTCGCCGTCCAGCCGAAGATCCCGTTCTGCGCGGCGATCATCCGGAGCGCGGTCTCGTGGAACTCGGGGACGTAGGAGCCGCAGCCGTCCTCGACGACGAGGCACTCGAAGCCGCGGTCGTTCGCCTCGCGCACGGTGGTGTGCACGCAGACCTCGGTGGTCACGCCGCAGACGAGCAGGTGCGTGATCCCCGCGGTGCGCAGCAGCAGCTCGAAGTCGGTGGCGTAGAACGCCCCCTTCCCGGGCTTGTCGAGGACCGGCTCCCCGGGGATCGGCGCGAGCGCGTCGACGAGGTCGTGGCCCTCCTCGCCGCGCACGAGGACGCGACCACGGGGTCCCTCGTCGCCGATCCTGAGCGTCGGGTTGCCGCGCAAGCGCTTCGACGCGGGCAGGTCGCCCAGGTCGGGGCGGTGCCCCTCGCGGGTGTGCACGACCGTCATCCCGGTGCGGCGTGCGGCGTGCAGCAGGGTCCGGACGGGGGCGACGACGCGGGTCAGCAGCGACACGTCGTTGCCGAGCGACTCCCCGAACCCGCCGGGCTCCAGGAAGTCCCGTTGCATGTCGATGATCACGAGGGCCGTCGAGGCCGGCGCGAAGCGGTAGGGGTACGGGCGGGCGTCGACCTCGCGGGTCGCGTCCGTCACCGTCGGTGTGTGGGAACCCGGGTCCATGCTGTGCCGTCCGTCCGTTGTATGCAATGCGGTCGACCGGACCGCAGCCGACGCCGTCAAGGTACTTCGGGTCCGGCGGGGTGATCGTTGGCCCGATGTCCCCAGAATCACCGGCGTGGACTGCCAGATGTCCAAGTGCTCGCATTGGATGTCTGACCGACGGGCCACCGGTCGGTGGTTGCACGCGGCGGTACGGTGGTCCGCATGTACACGGCATTGCATACACCTGACCCTGCGGTCCGCCGGCTCGCCGCCGCCCGACCGCTGCTCGTCGACGTCGTCCCCGCGCGCGAGCTCGTCCCGCACCTGGCCGCCGGCGGCGTCTCCCACGCCGGTCCGCCCATCGCGAGCACCGACATGTGCGCCCCGATGCGACGGGCCGTGGGCGTCGCGCTCGCGATCGAGGGCGTGGCCGCGACCCCGGAGGAGGCGCTCGAGCTCGTCGATGCCGGGCGGATCCCGCTGCGGACGAACCACGACCTCGGCGGGGTCGGCCCCATGAGCGGCGTCGTCACCGGGTCGATGCCGCTCCTCGTCGCGCGCGACGAGGCGACGGGCACGGTCGCCTGGTGCCCGCTGAACGAGGGCTCCGGCGCGGTCCTGCGGTACGGCGCCGACGGCGAGGAGGTCGTGCGGCGCCTGGAGTGGATGCGCGACGAGCTCGGTCCGGCGCTCGCGGCGGCCCTGCGCGCGCACGGCCCGCTCGACCTCGTCGACCTGCAGGAGCGCGCGCTCCTGCTCGGCGACGAGTGCCACCACCGCACCGACGCCGGGACGGCCCTGGTCGCCGACCTGCTCGGCCCGCATCTGCCGGAGGACGCCCGGGCGTTCGTCGCCGGCAACTCCCAGTTCTTCCTGAACCTCGCGATGGTCGCGGCGAAGCTGGCGACCGTGTGCGCCGAGGGTGTCCCCGGATCCGCGCTCGTCACCGCGATCGCCCGCAACGGCGTCGAGGTCGGCATCCGCCTCTCGGGCACGGGCGACGCGTGGTTCGTCGGGCCGGCGGCGCTGCCCGACCCCGCCCGGCTCGAGCCGGGCCACGGGCCGGCCGACATGAACCCGGACCTCGGGGACTCGGCGATCGTCGAGGTGTACGGGCTGGGGGCGCTGGCGATCGCGAGCTCGCCGCTGTCGGCACCGTCGGTCGGGCTGGACCCGGGGGAGATCGACGCGATCGACGCGCGGCTGCGCGGCATCGCGGCGGCGGACCATCCGCTGCTGCAGCTGCGGCGCACCGACGGCACCTCCGCACCGGCGATCCTCGGGGTCGACGCGCGCGCGGTCGTCGAGCTCGGGATCCGGCCGCCCGTCCACACGGGGATCGCGCACCGCCGCCCCGGCGTGGGGCAGATCGGTGGCGGCGTCACCCATCCGCCGGAGAACGCGTTCCACGCGGCGGTCGCGGCCCTCGACGGGGCGTCCGTGCCGGCGGCGACGTGACCCCGGAGCTCGGGAGATCCGGGCGCGGGATGGACTAGACTCGCCGCCGCACGTGGACGACGAGACGCCAGACCACGCAGGTCCGCGGCGGAGCTCCGGCCGCGGCACCGGCACGTCGGCGCCCCCGCACGCCGAGCGCGTCTACGAGGCCCTCCGCGACGAGCTCCTCCGCGGCGCGCGTCCGGCTGGCGAGCGCCTCGTCGAGCAACGGCTCGCGGAGCAGTACGAGACGAGTCGCACACCGGTGCGCGAGGCCCTCCGCCGGCTCGAGGGCGACGGGCACCTCGTGCGGGACCCCTCCGGCGGCCTGCGCCCGCGGGTGCCCGACGTCCGGTCGATGCAGGAGCTCTACGACGTGCGGCTCGCGCTCGAGGACCTGGTCGTCCGTCGCGCGACGACCGCCGGCGACCCCGCGGTCCTCGCGCGGCTGCGCGGGGAGTGGGAGGCCCTGCGGGACGAGCGGACCGCCGACCCGTCCGTCCCCCCGACGTCGTTCGTCGGGGCCGACGAGGCGTTCCACGCCGGGGTCGCCGAGGCCGGCGGCAACCGCCAGGCCCAGCGCTTCCTCGCCGAGATCACGGCCCGGATCCACGTCCTGCGCGTCCAGGGGTTCACCACCGAGGAGCGCGTCGACACCACGATCGCCGAGCACCTCGAGATCCTGGACGCGATCGACGCGGGCGACCCCGACGTCGCGGCGGCGTTCATGCGCTCGCACATCCAGCGCTACGGCCGCGTCGTCCGCCAGCAGGTGGGCGAGGCCCTGGCGCGGATGTTCGAGGCGCCCTGAGCGGACGCGCGCCACCACCCCGCACGACGGCGCCGGCGCCGTCGTGCGGGGGTCGATCCACCCCCGGGTGATCCTTTCCCCCCCCTATTCGTGACCAAATCCCCATCTAGGGGGGAGGTCGGGCGACGGCCGCCGCCATACGGTCTCCTCACAGTCGAATCGGTACGGACACGCCTCGCCCACGCGGGGCGCCGTCGGTGCCGGGAGCCAACGGAGAGGGACAGCTGTGAGCGACGAGAACGCGTTCAAGGACGCCGACGAGGTCTACAAGTACATCGGCGGCATGTTCGAGACGGCGACCAAGACCCCGGCGTTCATCGAGGAGACGCAGGGCGGGAACCTGGTCATCCTGATCAAGCAGACCAAGCCCGATGCGGCGATCCTCGTCGACTTCCCGAACCAGACCGTCGTCACCGGCGACGAGGCGCTCGCCGGCAAGTCGACCGTGCAGCTCCGGATGTCCTCGGACAACGCGAACAAGTTCTGGCAGGGCAAGCTGAACTTCACGCTCGCCATGGCGCAGCGCAAGGTGAAGCTCGACGGCAAGCGCTCCGTCGCGCTCAAGCTGCTGCCGCTCACCGAGGGCCTCTTCGACTCCTACAAGCAGACGCTGAAGGACGACGGCCGCGAGGACCTGCTCGTCGCCTGACGTCCGCGGCCGCCACCGCGGCCGTACCCCTGATCGTCCGTGCCCCACGTCACGGACGGTGTACCCACCCGCACCCGCACCCGCATCGACGAAGGACCACGAACCATGGCCTCCACCCAGACCGACGACTACCAGGCACCGACCTCCGACAAGTCCTTCGACGCCGCGCTGAGCGACGAGGACTTCGACACGCTCTTCGAGCAGGCCGAGGAGCTCTCCGAGTACTTCCGCGAGATCGGCCCGGAGTACGACAAGAAGAACACCTTCGCGTTCCCGACGATCGAGAAGTACAAGGCGACGGACCTCCTCGCGCTCTCGATCCCGAAGAAGTTCGGTGGCCACGGCGGCAGCCTCCTGCAGACGTCGAAGGTCGTCTCCGAGCTCTCCAAGGGCGACTCGGCGATCACCCTCGCGTACAACATGCACTACATCATGGTCGGCATCGCCGGCGGCCTGATGAGCGACGAGCAGAACGAGTACTGGCTCGGGCGCGTCGTGAAGAACAAGGAGATCATGTTCGGGCCGTTCTCCGAGAAGCGCGCCGGCTTCTCGGGCCTGGCGGACATGAAGGCCATCCCGCAGGAGGGTGGTGGCTGGAAGATCTACGGCACCAAGACGTGGGGCACGCTCTGCGACGCCGCGTCGATCATCACGACCAACGCGACGATCACGGACAAGGACGGCAACCTGCCGGACACGTTCGAGGAGCGCGTCGCCGCGGAGTCGTTCTTCATCGCCGACTTCGAGTTCGACAAGGACACGCTGCAGGGCGACGGCTTCCACGTCGAGCGCACCTGGGACTCCCTGGGCATGCACGCCACGGGCACGCACACGATCGTGTTCGACGGCTTCTTCGTCCCGGAGTCGGGCTTCATCTGCGAGTGGCGCTCGGGCGCCTTCGGCGTCCTCGAGTGGGCGTCCCTGATGTTCGCCTCGATCTACCTGGGCATGCAGTCGCGCGTCCTCGAGGAGTCGATCAAGGTCCTCTCGAAGAAGACCCTCGGCGCGGTCTTCGGCGCGACAGTCGCCTCCGACGTCAAGGTCTCCGGCGTCGGCCACATCATCGACGGCGTCGGTGACATGGCCTCCCGCTACGAGATCTGTCGCAGGACGCTCTACCGCACCTGCGAGGAGGTCACGCTCGGCCTCGACGACAACTGGCCGATGGAGCTCCGCTTCCCGTACATCGGGCTGGCCAAGACCTTCATCGCCGAGAACGTCATGGAGATGACGAAGCACGCGATGTCGATGGTCGGCGGCATGTCGTTCCGCCGCGGCATGATCTTCGAGCGCCTGTACCGCGACTCGGCCGCGTCGCTGTTCCAGCCGCTCAACGGCGACCAGGGCCGCACCTACATCGGCGAGTACCTGCTCGCTCCGGAGGAGCTCGAGGACTGAGCCCCGCCGCTCCGGCGGCACCGCAGGGCCCGACGGCCCCGTCCTCCTCGGAGGGCGGGGCCGTCGTCGTTCCTCAGCGGACCGTCACCGTGGCGCCGGAGGAACCCGGGGCACGCACCGCGGGTGCGGCGCGCGCCCCGTGGGTCAGACGCGGGGGCTGCGCCCGACGCCGGAGCCCACGCCGATGAGGATCGCGCCCTCGCCCGAGGCGTAGGCCTCCTCGCCGTGGTGCGTGAGGTCCATGCCGAGGGCCTCCTCGGACTCCGGCCCGCGGAGGGCCATGACGAGGCCGAGGCCCTTCAGCAGGAGGAACGTCACGCCGAACGCGTACGCCGGGCCGGCGAGGACGGCGACGACCTGCGACCAGAGCTGGCCCGCGTCGCCGTAGAGGAGGCCGTTGCCGGCACCGTCGTTCCAGCTCTGCTGCGCGACGAAGCCGATCGCGAGCGTGCCGGTCAGGCCGGCGACGCCGTGGGCGCTCAGCACGTCGAGGGTCTCGTCGACCCGCGTGCGGGGCCGCCAGAGGATCGCGAAGTAGCACGGGAACGCGGCGACGGCGCCGACCGCGAGGGCCCAGCCCGGGCTGACGTACCCGCCGGCGGGGGTGATCGCGACGCATCCGACGACGACCGCGGTGGCCGCGCCGATCGCCGTCGCCTGGCGTCCACGGACGAGGTCGATGAGGATCCAGACCACGAGCGTCGCGGCCGGCGCGAGCAGCGTGTTGACGAACGCCAGGACCCCGGGCTTGCCGATGCCGAAGCCGCTGCCGCCGTTGAAGCCGAACCAGCCGAACCACAGCAGGCCGGCGCCGACGAGCACGTACATGGCGTTGTGGGGGACGAGCGCCTGCCGGCCGTAGTCCTTGCGGGCGCGGACGACCAGCGCGGCCGCCAGCGCCGAGAACCCGGAGCCCATCTCGACGGCCACGCCGCCGGCGAAGTCGAGCGTCCCCTGCTGCATGAGCCAGCCGCCGCCGAACGCCCAGTGCGCGAGCACCGCGTAGACGAGGACGGACCACACGGCGGAGAAGAGCAGGAACGGCACGAACCGCATGCGCTCGACGACGGCACCGGCGACGAGGGCCACGGTGATGATGCAGAATGTCGCCTGGAAGGCGAAGAAGACGATCTCCGGGATCTTCGTGCCGGGGTGCGGTTCGAACGTGATGCCGCGCATGAACGCGTGGTCGAGTCCGCCGAGGAACTTGGCGGTGCCGTCGAACGCCAGCGAGTAGCCGACGACCGCCCAGGTGACCATCGCGACGCCGATCGCCGCGAGGCACATCATGAACGTGTTCAGCGTGTTCTTCTCGCGGACGAGGCCCGCGTAGAAGAGCCCCAGCGCCGGCGTCATCAGGAGGACGAGCGCCGTCGCGACGAGCATCCAGGCGGTGTCGCCCGTGTCGATGCCGGGCATCAGGTCGTCGGGCTCACGGCGTTGACGTCCCGCTCGCCGGTGCGGATGCGGACCGCCTCGGCGAGGTCGTGGACGAAGACCTTGCCGTCGCCGACCTCGCCGGTCCGCGCGGCGGCGCAGATCGCCTCGATCGTGCGCTCCACCGCGTCGTCGGAGACGGCGACCTCGAAGCGGACCTTGTCCTCGAGGCCCATCTTGACCTGGGTGCCCCGGTAGGTCTCGACGCGGTCGAGCTCTCCTCCGTGGCCCTGGATCCGGCTGATCGAGACGCCCCGGATCTCGGCGCGGTACAGCGCCTCGAGCACGTCGTTGGTCTTCTCCGGCCGGACGATGCCGATCACGAGTTTCACGCGCGGGACACTAGCTCCCGAGCGCGGCGTCCGGCGGTCCGGCGTCGGCTCCGGCGGACGGCGTCGACCCGGTCGTGGCGCGTCGCCGCTACTCGCCGGTCGTGACGCTCGGGGCCAGCAGAGGGGTGGACACCAGGAGCTCCTTGAGCTGCGCGACGTGCCGGTCGAGCATCGGGCCGTCGCCCTGGATCACCCACTTCAGCAGCATCCCCCGCAGGATCGCGAAGACGAACTCGGAGGCCGTGTCGAGGTCGACGTCCGAGAGCTCCCGCGCCTGCGGGTGGTGGTCGAGGAGGAAGTTCCGGATCAGGCTGACGTACAGGGCGTCGAGCTCGTCGAGGGCCTCGCTCGTGGCGGCGACGCGCTGTCCGCCGGTCAGCGCGAAGTACGCGGGGACGAGCGCCGGCTCCGCGGTCACGGCGGTCCAGAGGGCGTCGACCCACGCGGACGCCGCGTCCTCGGGCGACGCGTCGTCGTCGGCGGCCTCGGTCAGGTTGCGGGCGATCCGCTCGCCGATGCGCTGGACGACGCGCGTCAGCAGGCCGTCCCGCGACCCGAAGTAGTAGGCGATCATCCGCTTGGCCATCCCGGCCTCGTCGGCGATGCGGCCCACGGACGCGCGCCCCACGCCGTCCCGCGCGAGGACCCGCGTGGCGGCCTCGAGGAGCCGGGCGGCGCCGGCCTCGCCCTTGGTCGTCGAGCCGGGTGATGCGTGGACGGGCACGGGCGCCAGCCTAGATCATCCGTCCCGCGCCCTAGCGGCCTGATGCGGCGCGGCGCGTCCGTGACCGCGGACACGGAGGATCCGTCCGCACCGCGATCTACATTGCACGCAATGCGCAGGAACGGCGAACGACTCCGCGTCGGCGACCGCGTCCACCTCCCGCACCGGGAGGTCCACGGCGTCGTGGTCGAGGACCTCGGCCGGCAGGTCGCCCGCATGTTCCGCGACGGCGTGCTCGAGGTCCACGAGGTCGCGCGCTTCTGCGTGCGGCTCGACTGCGGCCGACGGGTCGTCGTCAACGACCGCGCGGGGCAGGTCGTGCGGGTGCCGCAGCCGCGTCCGCTGGGGACGCCCGCCCCGGCGCGCTGACGGTCCGCGTCCGGGCGCGGTTCAGCCGAGCACGCCCGCGACGTGCAGGACGACGGCGGCGACCACGACCAGCCAGCCGGCGCCCATGCCGACGGTGACGCGCTCGATCGGCGTCCACTTCCGCGGGTGTCTCATGCGAGGGGATACGACGCGGGGGCCGCAGGAGACGCCCACGACCCCGCCGCTCACCGCGGGATCTCGGCGTAGAGGTCCGCGTGGGCGTCGCGGACGACGTGCTTCTGGACCTTGCCCGTGGACGTCTTCGGCAGGGCGTCGACGACGACCACGGCCTTCGGCACCTTGTAGGCGTCCAGGTGCTCGCGCATCGCCGTCCGGATCGCCTCGGGGTCGAGCTCGGCGCCGGGCGACGGGACGACGAACGCGGTGATCGCCTCGCTCCAGTGCGCGTGGGGGAGCCCGACGACCACGGCCTCCGACACCCCGGGTTCCGCGGCGTAGAGCGCCTTCTCGACCTCGATCGACGCCACGTTCTCGCCGCCGGACTTGATGACGTCCTTCGAGCGGTCCGTGAACCACAGGAGGCCCTCGTCGTCGAGGCGCCCGACGTCGCCGGAGTGGAACCAGCCGTGCGCGAACGCGGCCTCGGTGGCCTCCGCGTTGCCGAGGTAGCCGGTCATCGTGTGCGGGCCGCGGTAGACGATCTCGCCGGTCTCCCCCCGCGGGAGGATCGTGCCGTCCTCGCCCATGATCTCGACGTGGACGTTGGCGACCGGCGTGCCCGCCGCGCCGGGGTGCGAGAGCTGGTGCTCCGGGCGGAAGATCGTGGTGGTCGGGCTCATCTCGGTCTGCCCGAAGAGGAGGTAGAAGCCGCAGCCGAAGACGTCGAGGCAGCGCCTCAGCGTCTCCTGCGGCATCGGCGCCATCGCGTAGAGCGCGCGGCGCAGCGTCGAGAGGTCGCGGTCCCCGACCGTCGGGTGGTCGAGCATCGCCCGGTACATCATCGGCAGGCCGAAGATCTGCGTCAGGCCCTCCGCCTCGATCAGCCCGAGGAGGACCTCGGCGTCGAAGCCGCGCAGGACGTGCAGCGACGCGCCGACCATCACCGCCGTCGTGCAGTGGCAGTTCAGCTGCGCCGTGTGGAACATCGGCATCATCGCGGCGAAGCGGTCGTCGCCCCGGAACTGGCCCTCGATCGCCATCGTCATCGACTCGAGGTACACCGCGGCGTGGTTGCCGATCACGCCCTTCGGGGCCGAGGTCGTCCCGCTCGTGTAGAGGTAGGTCAGCGGGTCGCGGTCGCCGATCAGGTGCTCGGGCTCGGCCGCGTCGTCGTGCGCGGCGAGCGCCGTGAAGGGCTCGGTCGGGCGCTCCGCCACGTCGCCGGCGTGGTCCCCGACGACGACCACGCGGGTGACGTCGTCGGCGTCCGCGAGCGACGGGGCGATCACGTCGATGAGCCCGGCCTCGACGACGAGCGCCTTCGCCGCCGAGTCCGCGAGGACGTGGGCGACCTCGTGCGGCCGCCAGCCGAGGTTGATCGGCACGCAGACCAGGCCGGTCTTCGCGCACGCGTAGTAGGTGACGAGGAACTCGGTGCTGTTGCCCGACGCCAGCGCGACCGCGTCGCCGTGCTCCAGGCCGCGCGCCGACAGGGCGTTGGCCACGCGGTTGACGAGCGCGTTGAGCTCCACGTACGTCAGGCGTCGGTCGCCCTCGACGACGGCCTCGGCGGACGGGGTCCGCGACGCGCTGCGGGTGAGGCTGTCCCCGACGTTGATGCGGTGGATCAGGTTGTCGGTCAGCGGGTCGACGGGCATGGGGCACTCCGGGACGGGGGTCGGACCGATCATAGGCAGGGCGGCGCGCCACGCGGGACCGGTGCGAGCGCCGGTAGCGTCCGGGGCATGAGCACCTCCGAGAAGCCCGTCGTCGAGATCCCCGACGGCTCCCCGTCCTTCCAGCTCGAGCTCGAGGACCTCGTCGTCGGCGACGGCGCCGAGGCCCAGGCCGGCCACACCGTCGAGGTCCACTACGTGGGCGTCGCGTGGTCCGACAAGCAGCAGTTCGACGCGTCCTGGGACCGCGGGCAGACCTTCAAGTTCGGCCTCGGCAAGGGCATGGTCATCCAGGGCTGGGACCAGGGCGTCGCCGGCATGAAGATCGGCGGCCGCCGCCGCATCACGATCCCGCCGATGCTCGGCTACGGCAAGCGTGGCGCGCCGGGCGCGATCAAGCCCGACGAGACGCTGGTCTTCGTCGTGGATCTCATCGGCGTCCGTTAGGGAGGGGGCCGGGCCCCTCCCCGAGCGTTCCGGGGCCGGAGCGTGTCGGACTTCGGCGGGGCTCGGGGCACCCGGAGGGGGCCGGGCCACAGATGCGGCCCATTATCGGCAGCTGCGGACCGGACCATGAGTCTCGCCCGGCCTCTTCGTCGCCGGGTGCGAGCGGCCGTCCGACATGCGTCCACCGACCGCAGCGGGGACGCCCTCCGAGCGGTTACGGTGCACACCCCGCGTCGCCTCGCGGGCGAGAACGAGGAGCACCATGCGCAGAGGTTTGTTCGTCGCGGGCGTCACGGCCGGCGTCCTGGGGGCCGGTGGAGCAGCGACCGCTTCCGCGACCCCGTTGCCGATCACGGTGGACTTCACGGCCGGCACCGTGAAGGTGGGCGATCTCGCGAAGACCACCCAGACGGAGACGTCGCACCTCGTCGGGACGATCGAGACCGACACGCTCGTCGCGACCTTCCCGGCCTCGGGCGTCACGTTCGGGAAGACGACGGTGGGCACTCTGAGCGTCACGCCGAAGGCCACCGGGACGATCACGGGCCGCCCGAACGCCGCCACAGGCACGCTGGACCTCAGCGGCACCGTCTCGTACGCGATCCAGGGCGACCTCGGGGCGTGCACGATCGCGCCGACGGCGCCGATCACCCTTGCCGGGTCGGGCATCAAGCCGGCCGACGGTGCCTACGGTGCCGCCGGCTCGGGCTCGAACGCGGTCGTCGGGATCCCGAGCGCCGGATGCGTGCCGTACCTCGCGTCGGCCGGCCCGCTGACGTCCACCGCGTTGTCCTATTCCGGCAAGCTCGCGATCCCGGGCGTCATCCCAACGCCGAGCTCGGTCGCCGTGATCACCCCGCCGTCGACCCCGTCGACCCCCGCCACGCCGACGACGCCCACCCCGGCGGCGAAGGGCGCGCTGAGCCTCACCGTCTCCAAGCCCGCCACCGTCAGGCGCGGGAAGAGCACCGTCACGAAGGTCGTGCTCACGAACACCGGTGCGGGGACCGCTCGCTCGGTGACGGTGAAGCTCGCCGCCTCCGGCAAGGGCGTGACGCCGCGCTCGAAGACCGCCACGTACGCGACGATTGCTGCGGGCAAGTCCCGCACGATCAACGTCCGCCTGCGGACCACGAAGAAGACGGCGAAGAGCTCGGCGATCAACGTCACGGCGAAGGGCGCCGGTGGGCTGTCTGCCTCGAAGTCCACCACGCTGCGCCTGCGCTGAGCGGTCTCCGACGGGCCGGCGAATGTCGTCCCGCATGCCCCGTGCGCCGGCGGACGTCGCCCGTCGCAGAGGAGCCCACCCCGTCCGAGGTGATCCGGCAGGGCTCGTCGCGAGGGCCCCGATGTGGAACACGTCGTCCCGCATCGAGCAACCGGTCGGTCGGTCTCGACGTATCACCGTGGATGCCCCCGAACCAGGCCCCCGCCGACACCGCCGCCCGCAGCCTCGCCCACTGGAGCGAGGACGGCCGGCGCACCATGGAGGCCTTCTACGCCCTGGCGCGACTCGACTACCGCCTGCTGGCCGCCGAGCTCGACTACCCGGCGCTGCTCCGCGGTGTCGCCGACCGGGCCGGCGACCGCCCCCTAACGCTCCTGGACGTCGCCTGCGGCTCGGGCAAGTTCCCCGAGACCCTGCTGTCCGACACCGGTGTCGCGTCGCTCGCCGACGAGGGCCTGCGGATCGACTACGACCTGCTCGACCCCGCGCCCTTCTCGATCGTGGAGGCGGCCGCCGTCCTGCGCCCGCCGTTCCAAGAAGCCGCCCGGCACGAGGTGACGCTCGAGGGCCTCGACCCCGCCGTCGGCCCGTTCGACGTCGTCTGGGCCACCCACGCGCTCTACGCCCTCGAGCCCGCGCGCATCGAGGATGCCGCCCGGCGCTTCGTCGCCGCCCTCGCGCCCCACGGCGTCGGGCTGCTCGCCCAGGGCACCCACGACGGCCACTACCTCGCGTTCTACCGCGCCTTCCTCGAGGGCGTCCGGGGAGGGCAGGGCACGGAGTACGTCTCGTGCGAGCGGTTCACCGACGCGCTGCGCGAGGCCGGCGCGGGGGCCACCCACGAGGTCGACGTCCGCCGGCTCTCCTACGAGCACGTCGTGGCCGACGACGACCGCGACGTCCTCGAGGGGTTCCTTCAGCGCTGCGCCTTCGACGACACCGTCTCGCTCGAGGAGATGCGCGCCGCGCCGGTCCTCGGCGACTACCTCGCCTCCTGCCACGACGCCGACGCCGGCGTCCACCGCTTCCGCCAGGAGGTCGACCTCGTCCTCCTCACCCCGAACGACGGGACGTCCGCATGAGCACGCAGGACAGCCGCATCCTCACCGCCGAGCACGCCCGCGAGTCCGGGGTCGACAAGCCCTGGGAGGAGAGCAACGGCGCCTGGTGGGACTGGTACCTGTCGCTCGCCGCCGACGACGGCACGCCGCAGGAGCTCGTCGAGGTTGACCCGCCCGCGGCCGTCGACCCGCTGCCGCTCGCCGAGCTCGAGGAGGAGCTCCGGACGCCCTACGCCCTGACGGACGCGCAGCGCGACGGGTTCCGCCGGAACGGCTACGCGAAGCTCCAGCGGGTCCTCAGCCCGGGAGCGCTGGCGGCCGGCCGGCTCGAGGTCGAGCGGCTCGCCGCCGCGGGCGACGGCCCCGGCGCCTCGGGCTTCCTGAGCCTCGACATGATGTGGCAGGGCGACTCCGAGGTGCTTCGCCTGTTCGCGCTCTCGCCGCGTCTCGGCCGCCTCGCCGCCGACCTGCTCGGCGTCGACGACGCCCGGATCTACCACGACAACGTCCTGTCGAAGCAGCCCGGCTGTGGACGGACGCCGTGGCACTTCGATGCCCACCACTTCCCGATCGCGTCGAAGGACATCGTCACGAGCTGGATCCCGCTGCAGGCGATCCCGGCCCCGATGGGCCCCTTGGCGTTCGCCGCCGGCGCGGAGACCTGGCGGGTCGCGGAGGGCGTCGACTTCGACAGCGCCGGCGACTCCTACGACCGCGGCGTGGCCGAGGCGTTCGCCGCCGAGGGCGTCGAGGTCGACGACACGCCCTTCGAGCTCGGCGAGGTCTCCTTCCACCACGCCTGGTGCTTCCACTTCGCACGCGGCAACCGCACGACCCAGCCGCGCCAGGTGATGGCGACGACGTACTTCGCCGACGGCGCGAAGCTCGTCGACCAGCCGACGATGGTCTCCGGCGACTACGAGCAGTTCCTCCCCGGCGCACGTCCCGGTGAGCGGATCGACACGCCGCTGAACCCGATCGTGTCGCGGTGACCCCGGTGGCGGACGGCACGGACGGGGTCTCCCCGTCCCCGCAAGCCGGCACGGGGACGACCGCCGTGGCCACCGCCGCGGCGGGCGGCACGCCGGTGGCGGAGCCCGGCGTCGCCTACTGGCGCGACCGGGCACGCGAGCTCGGCGCCCGCGCCGTCGTCAACCTCGACCACCCCGCCGAGGACGACCTCGACGCCGTCTCCGCCGGGCACCGCGCGGCGCTCTACCCGCTGTTCTCGAAAGCCCTCCACGGCTCGGAGCGCTCCGTCCTCGACCTCGGCTGCGGCGTCGGGCGGTTCACGTCCGACCTCGCGGCGCTGGTCGGCGGCCGTGCGATCGGGGTGGACCCGGTGGCCGAGCTCCTCGCGATGGCGCCCGCCGACGAGCGCGTCGACTATCGCCTGCTGGAGGGCGACACCCTCCCGCTGGCCGACGACGAGGTCGACGTGGTCTTCACGTCGCTCGTCCTCGGCGGGATCCCGGGGGAGGCGCTGACGCGGACGGTCGCCGAGCTGCACCGGGTGCTGCGGCCCGGCGGTCTCGTGTTCCTGTCGGAGTCGGTGGCCGACCGTCCCGAGCCCGGGCACTGGGCGGCCCGGACGCCGGCCGACTACGTGGTGCTGGTGCCGTGGGCGGGGCTCCGCGAGATCGGGCGCTTCGACGACGCGGGCGACGGGATCGCCGTGCTGGCGGGGCGCGCGGAGTGACGTCGCGGCCGGGGGCGTAGGGCTTCGACGCGGGACCCGTCGGTCACGGCGGCCGCGTCCGTCGCCCGTGCCGCGGCAGGGCCGTCCGGTTCTGCCTGCCGCGCACACATGGTCCCACGGGCGTCTGTCACAGTCCTAATTCGCCGCGCTGCGTCGCGGTCCGTGATCGGAGCCACCGGCTCCCGTCGTACCCAAGGTTTCGACCTCCGTGGGACAGGGCATCACCCGGAGCGCCACAACGCGCCTCCGAAAATGCCGGATCTTCGTGGACGAGACCGCTCTTCCCCGAAGGACCACATGAGCGCATCCGCTCCGGACGGCCAGGCCGTCACCGCTGCACCCACGACCGAGGTCACGGTCGACCCGACCGACGCCGTCGTCGCCCCGGAGTCGTCCGTGGCCGTCGCCGAGCGCGACGAGGACACCACCGTCGCCGTCGACGACGCGGCCACCGTCGCCGCCGACCCGACGGCCGACGCCGCCGACCACGTCGCCGACACCGCGGTCGCCGCGCCCGTCGCCGACGCCGCCCCGGCCGAGGCGACCCCCGTCGCCGTGTCGGAGCCCACCCCCGAGTCGGCGGCCGCCGACGCCCAGGAGCCGCTCACCACCGGCTCGAAGCCCGATCCGCGGACGCGCGATCGCCCGAAGCAGGAGACGCCCGTGAGCACCGACGAGACCACCGTCACCTTCGCCGACCTCGAGCTGCACCCGGAGCTCCTGAAGGCCCTGACCGGCCTGGGGTACGAGGAGCCGACCCCGATCCAGCGCGAGACGATCCGTCCGCTGATCGAGGGCAAGGACGTCCTCGGTCAGGCCGCGACCGGCACCGGCAAGACCGCCGCGTTCGCGCTGCCGATGCTCCACACGTTCGGGCACTCCAGCCAGAGCAAGGCCCCGCGCGGCCTCGTCCTCGTCCCGACCCGCGAGCTCGCCACCCAGGTCGCCGAGGCCTTCTGGTCCTACGGCAAGGGCCTCGGCATCAAGGTCCTCGCGGTCTACGGCGGCGAGCCGATCGTCAAGCAGCTGAAGACGCTGCACCGCGGCGTCGACGTCGTCGTCGCGACCCCGGGCCGCGCGAAGGACCTCATCGACCGCGGGGCCCTTCAGCTCGGCGAGATCCGGATGGTCGTCCTCGACGAGGCCGACGAGATGCTCGACATGGGCTTCCAGGACGACATCGAGACGATCCTCGGCGCCACGCCGAACGAGCGCCAGACCGTCCTCTTCTCCGCCACGATGCCCTCGCGCATCGACCGCCTCGCGCGAAAGCACCAGAACGGCGCCGTCCGCATCCAGGTCGCACGCGAGACCACGCCCGACGGCGAGGCCCCGAAGGTCCGCCAGGCCGCCTACGTCGTCGCGCGGCACCACAAGGCCACGGCCCTCTGCCGCGTGCTGGACCAGGAGCAGCCGAAGGCGGCCATCGTCTTCTGCCGCACGCGCGCCGAGGTCGACGAGGTCGCCCAGACGCTGAACGGCCGCGGCTACACCGCCGAGGCCCTGCACGGCGGCATGGACCAGACCCAGCGCTCGCGCACGATCGACCGCCTGAAGAACGGCTCGACGCAGCTGATCGTCGCCACCGACGTCGCGGCCCGCGGCCTCGACATCGACAACCTCACGCACGTCGTCAACTACGACGTCCCGTCCGCCCCCGAGGCGTACGTCCACCGGATCGGCCGCGTCGGCCGTGCGGGCCGCGAGGGCGTCGCGATCACGTTTGCCCAGCCGCGCGAGCACCGCAACCTGAAGAACATCGAGCGGCTCACGCGCCAGCAGATCACCATCGCGCACGTGCCGACGGTCGCCGACCTCCGGGCCAAGCGGCTCGACGAGACGAAGACGGCGCTGCGCGAGAGCCTCGCCCAGCCCGGCGACCTCACCGAGCTGCGAGCCGTGATCGACTCGCTGTCCGGCGAGTTCGACGTCGCCGACGTCGCCGCCGCCGCCCTGAAGCTCGCCCACGCCGCGCTCAGCGGCCCCGTGGACGAGGAGGACATCCCGCAGGTCGCCGCCGGCAGGTCGAAGGAGCACCGCGGCAGCGGGTTCCGCGAGGGCTCGCGTCGCGACCCGCGCGGAGAGGGGGGCTCGGGCAACCGCCGCGAGCGCCGCGGCTCCGGCGTCGGCACGACGCGCATCTTCGTCGGCGCCGGCCGCGAGGCCCGCATGCGCCCGCAGGACCTCGTGGGCGCGATCGCCGGCGAGTCGCAGCTCTCGGGCCGCGACATCGGCGCGATCCAGATCAACGAGCGGTTCTCGCTCGTCGAGGTCCCGGACGCCGCCGCCGATGGCGTCATCGAGGCGCTCCGCGCGACGACGATCAAGGGCCGCAAGCCCAAGATCCGCCGCGAGGTCTGATCGGCCGGCGGGCCACGCGGGCCGCCCCCGCGTGGTCCGCCGAGGGTCAAGACGGTTGGTGCGTACAATCGATCGGCGGGGTCTGGCGACCGGCCGGTCCTGTGCCTTTCCACGGGGGACGGTGCCGCAGGCGACGTCGCCGATCGGTGAGGATCACCACCATGCGCGTGTCCATCGTCCCATCACCACGTCCCTGAAGTGCGTCGTATCGTCCGAGACTCCTGGGCGTGGCGCGGCGGCCTCGCCGCCGACGAGGTGACCTACGAGCCGGTGCTCGCCGACGCGACGGCCGGACCGCTGACCGGGCCGCCCGTCGAGCACTGGCCGGTGCTCACGTCCCAGCTCGAGGCGGCGTGGAGCATCCCCGACGCCGAGCGGCTCGGGATCCACACGCTCGCCGGCCCGGCGGCCGCGCACCTCGCGCTGACGGCCCGGACGGGCGGCGTCCACGCGACGCTCCCCGCGCGGCTGCCGGAGCTCGTCCCGGTCTTCGAGGAGATCCGTGGGGGCGACGACGCGGTCCCCGTGTGGGACGAGGCGCTGGACCTGCTCGAGGCCGGCGGGGTGATCGAGCGCACCGCGACGCGACTGGCGCTGCTGCGCCCACCCGCGCCGTCGGTCGAGCGGATGGTCCTGATGCGCGACGTCCTGGACGACCACGAGCACCGGCATCCCGACGATCCGGTGACGAACCGCCTGCTCCGGGCGGTCTGGAAGCAGACCTACGCCGGCATCGGGGTCGCCGGGTTCCGCGGCCTCTCCGCGGCCGGGCGCCTGCGGGTCGTGGTCCGCGAGCCCGCCGCGGACGAGCCCCCGCCGGACCCGTTCTTCGAGGTCGGGCAGGCGTCCCTGCCGGAGTTCCGCAACGAGCCCGGCGCCGTCCTCGACCACGGCTTCCCCGAGCGGTCGTGGGTCGCGCTCGCCCAGATCGTCCCGGGGCCGCAGGGCACCTCCTCGCCGCTCTGGGGCACCGCCCCGGAGGTCCTCGCCGTCCTGCTCGGCGCCGGCCGCGGGTTCAACGCGGTCCGGCGGGCCCTGCGGGGCACGGTCGTCTGGCTGCTGCTCGCGCGGTGGTCCGGCGGACGCACGGGGCTCGTCGAGACGTCGACCTCGACGGTGGCCCGCGCACTGGCCGAGGTGCTCGGGCTGAAGACCGACGCCGACCACCGCAAGCTCTCTCGGGCGCTGCTCGCGGATCTCGAGCGCACCGGGCTCGCGCGGTCGGTCGACGGGCCGGTGCAGGGCGTCGAGCTGCTGTCGGTGCCCGCACCGGACCGCGCGACGGTCCGCCACGCGCTGGCGCAATGGATGGCGTGGCGGGTCTCGGCGGCGTCCGAGGAGCCGCTCGAGGGCACGCTGCGGATCTCGGCCGAGCACCGCGAGCGGTTCGTCCGCGGTCCGTGGGCCGAGGCCTTCACGGAGCGCCGGATCTCGGCGCTCGTCGTGCCGGGCGACCCGGAGCATGGCGGGCCGTCGCCGGCGCGTCCGCTCGCCGCCGGCGTCGGCTGATCGGCGGCTACCCGCCGCGCCCGAGTCGCTCGCGGTCCCGTCGTTCGAGCTCCCGGCGCTCCCGCCGGGACCGCTTCGGCCCCCGCTCGACGTTGGAGCCGCCCATGACGGACACGAGGTGCAGGTGCAGCGTCGGGCCGCCCGGGTCCGGCTGCGCGTGCCCGACCCGGACGTCGTTGCCGCCCATGAACCCGAAGTCGGAGACGACGACGTTCATGTGCTCCGGCACCCGGATCTCGGCGCCGCCCATGACGCAGACGACGCGCAGGTGCACGTCCTGGTCGTCGAACTCCACGTGCGTGAGGTCGAGCTCGCTGCCGCCCATGAGCGAGAGCGAGGTGCAGCGCCGGCCCAGGCGCCACACGCCGGCGCGCTCGACCCCGCTCATGATCGCCACCAGCCAGCGGGAACCCCCGTCGCCGCCGCGGACGGCGACGCGGCCCGGAGCGGGGTCCGCGCCCGCGGCGACGCTGTGCGTCCCGGCCGGGACGAGGTCGGCGACCAGCGCGTCGAGGTCGTCGCGCGTGACCGCGGCGTAGGCGGCGTCGAGGCGCCCGTCGAGCTCGTCGACGGTCAGCCGCCCGTCGCCGCCGGCGTCGCGCAGCACGGTGGCCGTGCGTTCGCGGTCCGCGTCCGACGCCCGGAGGGCCGGGGACGACCGGTGCGCGGGCGGGGTGGGGGCGCCGGGGGTCTCCCGGTCCTCCGGGGGAGCGGGGGCGGGGTCCGGCTCGGGGGCGGCCATGCGCAGGACGCTACCGCCGGGCGGTCCCCGGATCGACCGCGGGTCCGGCCGGGGCGCATCGTCCCCCGCCGGTCCTCGGCCACGGTCCGCCCGGTCCTGCGGCGCGTGTGCCGTGCGTCCGGTTCTGGACATCGGGCACGATCCTGCCCACGCGATGGACACATGCGCTATGTTCTGTCCAAGCACTTGACATCCAGTGCGTCGTTGTACAAAGGAGGAGCACGATGGGTACCGCAGCGATCCCCGGACCCCACGGCGCCGCAGGCGACGGGGCCGACGACCACCACGACCACGGGCACAGCCATGGGGGCGGCGACGCTCCCGAGGTCACGCCCGCGTCCTGGACCGACGGCAAGCGCTACGCGTGGCTGCTCGGGCTGATCGTCCCGATCTCGCCGTTCATCGCCTACGGGCTCGTCGAGGCCACCGGTCTCGGCGTCCTCTGGTGGCTCGGGCCGCTCCTCGTGTTCGCGCTGATGCCGGTCCTCGACACCCTGATCGGCACCGACGCCGAGAACCCGCCGGACCGCGTCCTGGCCTGGCTGGAGCAGGACCGCTACTACCGCTGGTGCACGTACCTCTACGTGCCGCTCCAGTACGCCTCGCTCGTGTTCGCGTGCGTCATGTGGGCGTCGGGCGACCTCTCCGTCGTCGAGTCGATCGGCCTGGCCGCGACCGTCGGCTGCGTCTCGGGCTTCGCGATCAATGCCGCCCACGAGCTCGGGCACAAGCGCGACGCCGCCGAGAAGTGGCTGTCGAAGATCGCCCTGGCGCAGACCGGCTACGGCCACTTCTTCGTCGAGCACAACCGCGGCCACCACGTCCGCGTCGCCACGCCGGAGGACCCCGCCAGCTCGCGCCTCGGTCAGAGCTTCTGGGTCTTCCTCCCGCGCACCGTCTACGGCAGCGCGACGTCGTCCTGGCACCTCGAGCGCGAGCGGTTCCGCCGGCTCGGCACGAGTCCGTGGACGTTCCGGAACGACCTGCTCAACGCCTGGGCGATGACCGTCGTCGGCTTCGTCGTGCTCGTCGCCGCGTTCGGCGTCGACGTCGTGCCGTACCTGCTGCTGCAGGGCGTCATCGGGTTCTCGCTGCTCGAGATCGTCAACTACCTCGAGCACTACGGGCTCGTCCGACAGCAGAAGGAGGACGGCCGGTACGAGCGCACGCGTCCCGAGCACTCGTGGAACAGCAACAACGTCGCCTCGAACGTCTTCCTCTTCCACCTCCAGCGCCACAGCGACCACCACGCGCACCCGACCCGCCGCTACCAGGCATTGCGCCACTTCGAGGAGGCCCCGCAGCTGCCCTCCGGCTACGCGACGATGATCCTGCTGGCGCTCTTCCCGCCGATCTGGCGCCGCGTCATGGACCACCGCGTCCTCGCGCACTACGGCGGCGACGTCACCCGCGCGAACATCCACCCGCGCCGCCGGGGGCACGTCCTCGCGAAGTACGGCCCCGGCACGAAGCCGGCCGAGGAGGGCGCCCGCGTCTTCGCCGTCCGCGAGGCCGCCGACGAGCGCGCCCGACTGCAGGCCGAGGCCGAGGCCGCGGCGGCCGCCGCCCAGGCCGAGGTCGTCGCCGACGCCTACTCGTGCCCGATCTGCGACTACGTGTACGAGGTCGCCGCCGGCGACCCCCGCAACGGCGTCCCGGCGGGCACCGCGTGGAGCGGCGTCCCGGACGACTGGAACTGCCCGGAGTGCGGCGTGCGCGACAAGGCCGACTTCGTCCCCGTCACCGACGGCCGCACCGCCGTGGCCGCCGGCGGGGCATCGCGGACGCAGGACGACTAGCGTCGTGCGCTCCGTGCTGCACCCCGACCCCCGGACCACCTCCACCGACGCCCGCACGACCGACGAGCCGACCTTCGCGGACGCGTCGCGGTCGCTACTGCGCCGGACGCTGCTCGAGGCCGCGCGCGACCTCGCCGCGGACCGGCCCTGGCGGTCGGTCACGATGGCCGCGATCGCGTCGCGGGCCGGCGTCTCCCGGCAGACGGTCTACAACGAGTTCGGATCCCGCCCGCAGCTCACCGAGGCGCTCGTCATGCACGAGCTCGAGGAGTTCCTGGCGGCGATCGAGGGTGCGATCCGGAGCCGCGCGGACGACCCCGCCGCGGCGCTCACGGCCGCGCTCGGCGTGTTCCTCCAGGCGGCGGCCGAGGACGCGCTCGTCGCCGCCGTGATCCGGGAGGACGGCCGGGACGACCTGCTCCCGCTCGTGACCTCCGAGGGGCGTCCGCTGCTCGAGTTCGGTGGCGCCCGGCTCGCGTCGATCATGCGCGAGACCTGGCCCGTCCTCCCCGGACCGGAGGCCGCGTTCCTGGCCGGCACCGTGATGCGGCTCGGTCTCAGCTACGTCGTCCTGCCGGTGCCGGACGACGAGCGGGACGCCACCGCGTCCGGGGTCGCCGAGCTCGTCCGCCCGTACGTCGCGATGCTCCTGGAGCGCCACGGTGCCTGAGTCCCGCGAGATCCGCCGGTCCGTCGTCCGCACCTCCGACGGCGTCGGCCTCGCCGTCCGCGAGCACGGCGACCCCGCGGACCCGACCGTCGTCCTCGTCCACGGCTACCCGGACACCCAGGAGCTGTGGACCGCCGTCGTCGACCTGCTCGCGGACGACCACCACGTCGTCACCTACGACGTCCGCGGCGCGGGGGAGAGCACGGCGCCCGGCGGGCTCTCCGGCTACGCGATGACCCGCCTCTCCGACGACCTGCTCGCGGTCGTCGAGTCGACCACGACGGACGACCGGGGCGTGCACCTCGTCGGGCACGACTGGGGCTCGATCCAGAGCTGGGAGTCCGCCGCACGGCCGGCGACCGCCGCGCGACTCCGGTCCTTCACGGCGATCGCGGGCCCGAGCCTCGACCTCACGGCGCACAAGGCCCGGAAGGGCGGTCCCGTCGACGGGCTCCGGCAGCTCGTGAAGTCCTGGTACATCCTCGCGTTCCACCTACCGCTCGCCGCGCCGCTGGCCTGGCGCGCCGGCCTCGGTCGCCGCTGGGCGCGGACGTTCCAGCGGACGGAGGGCACGCCCCCGCCGGCGGGCCATCCGGCGCCCACGATCACGACCGATGGCGTCCAGGGCATCGGGCTCTACCGTCGCAACATGCTCGACCGGCTCCTGCGGCCCCGGTACGACCGGGTCGAGGTCCCGCTCGTCCAGGTCGGCATCACGCTCCGCGACGCCTTCATCGACCCGGCGACGTACGACGACCTGCCGGGCCGGATGCCGGAGCTGTGGGTCCGCCGCGCCGCCGCGACGCACTGGATCCCGGTGCTGCGCCCGGACGTCGTCGCCGGGTGGATCCGCGACGCGGTGGACGCGACCGAACGTGGCGGCGACGCCCCGACCGACGCCGAGATCCACCGGGAGGGCGACCCGCCCGCGGCCGACCGGCGGCCACGGACGGCGACGCGCTGAAGCGCCGATCCCGCCGCGCGCTCCGTCGCCCGACGGGCCGCCACGCCCCGCCGGGGCCGACGGCGTACGCTCCTACCGCCGGTAGGGCCGCGCGGGTACGATCGACGCGACCCGGCACCGGCGGAGGATCGCGCCGCGGATGAGGACGAGCATGCAGCCAGAAGCCACGCCACCCACGACTCCCGGGGCGCTGCCTAGGCCGGCCCGCACGAGCACCCGGGCGGACGCATGAGGCTCCTCCCGAGGGCCGTCGCGCGCCGGACGAACCACATCACGTCGGTCGCCCAGAACGCGATGGAGGTGCTGCTCCTCGGCGGACTGGAGACCGGCGACGAGCCCGCGCCGTTCGAGGTCGTGACCGAGCAACGCGTCTACCGCCTGCGCCGGTACTTCGCCGAGACCCTGGCAGCGGACGCCGATCGTCCCGTCGTCCTGCTGGTCCCGCCGATGATGCTGGCGACGGAGATCTACGACGTCTCGCCCACGTCGAGCGCGGTCACCGAGCTCGAGCGCCAGGGCATGGCGCCGTGGGTCGTCGACTTCGGCGCCCCGGAGCACGAGGAGGGCGGCCTCGAGCGCACCCTGACCGACCACGTGCTCGCGGTCTCCGACGCCATCGACCGGATCCGCGCGATCACCGGCCGCGACGTCCACCTGACGGGCTACAGCCAGGGCGGCATGTTCTGCTATCAGGCGGCGGCGTTCCGGCGCAGCGAGGGGATCGCCAGCCTCGTCACGTTCGGCAGTCCCGTGGACTTCACGACGCTCCCGCTCGGGATCCCGGAGCGCTTCGCGTCGAGCGCCGCCAACGTGCTCGCCGACCACGTGTTCGCCGAGCGTGCGCTGCCCGGCTGGGCGAGCGCGGCGGCCTTCCGCGCGCTCGATCCGATCAAGACGATGCGTCAGCGCGTCGACTTCCTGCGGCGGCTCGGCGACCGGGAGGGGCTGCTCCCGCGCGAGGGCCAGCGGCGCTTCCTGCAGGGCGAGGGCTTCGTCGCGTGGTCCGGGCCCGCGATCGCCGAGGTGCTGCGGCAGTTCGTCGCGCACAACCGGATGATCTCCGGCGGGTTCGTGATCGAGGACCGCCTCGTCACGCTGGCCGACCTCACGTGCCCGATCCTCGCGTTCACCGGTGACTTCGACACGATCGCCCGCCCCGAGTCCGTGCGGGCGATCCAGCGCGCGACGCCGCGGACGACCTCCTGGGAGGTCTCGGTCCCGACCGGGCACTTCGGGATGGTCGTCGGGTCCTCGGCGGGGGAGACGACGTGGCCGACCGTCGGCCGCTGGACCCGCTGGGTCGAGGCCGGGGACGACGCCGTCGCCCCGCCGCCCGAGAACATGGCGCGGATCGTCGACGACGCCCCGCGCGAGCTGCCGTCCGGCCCGACGATCGGGGCCAGCGTCGAGCTCGCCGCCACGACCGGGGCCGGCGTCGCCCGCTCCGTCGTGCGCAGCGCCCGCCGCTCCGGCCGCAACATGCTGGGGCTCGCCAACGAGGCCGCCGCGCAGCTCCCGCGGATCTTCCGGCTGGAGCAGATCCAGCCGAGCACGCGCATGTCGCTCGGACTGCTGCTGGACGAGCAGGCGCGCCGGGCGCCCGACGGCGTGCTCTTCCTCTTCGAGGACCGCGCGATCACGCACGCCGCGGCGAAGCACCGCATCGACTCGATCGTCCGCGGCCTGATCAGCCTCGGGGTGCGCCAGGGCCAGCACATCGGGCTCGTGATGGAGACCCGGCCGTCCGGGCTCGCGGCCGTCGCGGCGCTCAGCCGCCTCGGCGCGGTCGCGGTCCTGATGCGCCCCGACGGCGACCTCGCCCGCGAGGCCGAGCTCGGGCAGGTCGAGGCCGTCATCGCCGACCCGGAGCTCGCGGCCGGCGCGGCCGAGGCGCTCGGCGTCGACGTCTTCGTCCTCGGCGGTGGTGCCGACCCGCGCGACCTCGGGCCGGGCGTCACCGACATGGAGCGCATCGACCCCGACGCCGTCCAGGTGCCCGCGTGGTACCGGCCGAACGCGGGGCGCGCCGTCGACGTCGCCTTCGTCGTCTTCTCCGGCGAGGGGCGCAGCACCCGCGCCAAGCGGATCACGAACCACCGCTGGGCGCTCTCCGCGTTCGGCACGGCGACCGCCGCGTCGCTCTCGCCGACCGACACGGTCTACGCGGTCACGCCGCTCCACCACCCGTCGGGGCTCCTCACGTCCGTCGGCGGCGCGGTCGCCTCCGGCGCCCGGATCGCGCTGGCCCGCGACTTCGACACCACGACGTTCTGGGACGAGGTCCGGCGCTACGGCGTGACGGTGGTCTCGTACACGTGGACGCTGCTCCACGACCTTGTCGAAGCACCGTCGCACCCCGCCGAGGCCCACAACCCCGTCCGGCTGTTCATCGGCTCCGGCATGCCGCGCGGCCTGTGGCTGCGGGTCCTCGACCGCTTCGGGTCGGGCGGCGGGTCGGGCGCGCGGGCGCGCGTCCTCGAGTTCTACGCCTCGACCGAGGGCGACGCCGTGCTCGCGAACGTGTCGTCGCGGCCGGGATCCAAGGGCCGCAGGCTGCCGGGCAGCGCCGAGATCCGGCTCGCCCGGTGGGACGCCGAGGCCGGTACCCTGCTCGAGGGCGCGGACGGCTTCGTCCTGCCCGCGGAGGACGGCGAGGTCGGCATGCTCCTGGCCCGCGTCCGCAGCGCCGTCGAGGTCGCCCCGGGCGCCCCGCTGCGCGGCGTCTTCGCGCGGGGGGACGCCTGGCACGTGACCGGGGACCTCTTCCGCGCCGACGAGCGCGGCGACCTCTGGCTCGTCGACCACGCCCAGGCCGCGATCCACACGGCCGGCGGCATCGTCTACGCGTTCCCGATCCACGACGCGCTCGGCGGCGTGCCGGCCGTCGACCTGTCCGTCGTCTACGGCGTGGACGGCCCCGGCGGCACCGTCCTCGCGATCACCGTCGTGACGGTCCGGGACGGCCACGAGCTTCGCCCGTCCGACCTGACGGCGGCGCTCTCGACGCTCGAGGCCGGGTGCCGTCCCGACGTCGTGCACGTCGTCGACGAGATCCCGGTCACGACGTGGTACCGGCCGATGACGGGGGACCTCCGGGCCGCGGGCGTGCCGAAGGTCCGGCGGCCGGCCCGCGCCTGGGCGCTGGACCGCACGACCGACGCGTACGTGCCGTTGACGGCGGCGGTCCGCAAGCGGCTCGCGTCGCCGGCCCCGGTGGCCTGACGCTGGACGCGTGCGAAGATCCCGCGCGTGTCCGACCGACCAGCACACGCGCCCCGCCTCCGGACCGTCGCCCGGGGGGACAGCGCCCGGGTCACGCCGCTCGAGCTCTTCTTCGACCTCGTCTTCGTCCTCGCGCTGACGCAGTGCACCGCGCTGATGGCCCACGACCCGTCGTGGGAGGGCATCGCGCGGGGGCTCCTCGTCCTGGCGGTGCTGTGGTGGGCGTGGGTCGGCTACTCGTGGCTGACGAGCGTGATCGACCCGGAGGAGGGGGCGGTCCGGATCGTGATGTTCGCCGCGATGGCGGCGTTCCTGATCGCCGCGCTGTGCATCCCGAAGACGTTCGAGGACCTCGGCCTGCTGTTCGCGGGGTCGATCCTCGTGGTCCGCGCGCTGCAGATCGTGCTGTTCGTGCTCGCCAGCCGCGACGATCCCGACCTGCGCTCCTCGGTGATCGGCCTGGCGGCGAGCACGGCCGTGGGCGTCGGCCTGATCGCGGCGGCGTCGGCCGCGGACGGGTTCCTGCAGGGCGCGCTGTTCGCCCTGGCGATCGTGCTCGACATGGGCGGGCCGTTCTTCTTCGGGATCGCCGGGTGGAAGCTCGTCCCCGGCCACTTCGCCGAGCGCCACGCCCTGATCGTGATCATCGCCCTCGGGGAGTCGATCGTCGCGATCGGCATCGGGGCGGAGGAGCACGTCGACGCCGGGGTCGTGTTCGCGGCGGTTCTCGGCGTCGCGATCGCCGCGGCCCTGTGGTGGATGTACTTCGACGTCGTCGCGCTCGTCGCGGAGCGGCGGCTGGAGCAGGCCGAGGTCGGGCGGGAGCAGAACGGGATCGCCCGCGACTCGTTCTCGTACCTCCACCTGCCGATGGTCGCGGGCATCGTGCTGCTCGCGCTGGGCCTGAAGAAGTCGCTGGGCCACGTCGGGGACCACCTGTACGTCGAGCCCGCGGCCGCGCTGCTCGGCGGGGTCGCGCTCTACACGCTCGCCCACGTGGCGTTCCGCTGGCGCAACCTGGGGCGCTTCAGCGTCCACCGGCTGATCGCCGCGGTCGTCGTCGTGGCGTTCCTCCCCGTGGCCACCCACGTCCCGGCGACCGCCACCCTGGCGTACGTGCTCGCCGTCCTCGTCGCGCTGATCGTCTACGAGACGATCCGCTTCGCGGAGCTCCGGGACCGCCTGCGGCACCAGGCCGCGGGCGCCCACGGGGTGGACTGAGCCCGCCGCGGGCGCCCACGGGGTGGACTGAGCCCGCGGCCGCCCGGGGCGGTCGCGTCCCCGCGCCGGGCTCAGGCGGGGTCGGGCGCGAGGTTCCGGGTCTCCACCGGCTCCTCTGGCGGCGTCTCGAGGCCCCGGGCGATGAGCGCCGGTCCCGGGATCGCCTTCACGCTCCAGGCCGAGAGCGGCTCGCCGCACCTGTCGCACATGAGGTGGACGTCGGGATGCCCGCCGCAGCGCTTGTGGACGATCACGCGGGGCGGCCCCTCCGGCTCGGGGTAGTGCTCGTCGCCCCACTGGCGGAGGTGCTCGATGACCGTCCACAGCCCGAGGCCCTTCTCGGTCAGCACGTACTCGAACCGCGGCGGGCGGTCCTGGTACGGCCGGCGCTCCAGGACGCCCTCGTCCACGAGGCGACGCAGGCGCGCGGTGAGCACGCTGCGCGTGACGCCGGTGTGCGACTGCAGGTCGTCGAACCGCCGCACGCCGAGCATCACGCTGCGGACCAGCAGCAGCGTCCAGCGCTCGCCGACCACCTCCAGCGACCGTGCGACGGAGCAGACCTGGGTGTCGTAGTCCCGATGCAGCACATGTCCACCGTAACACGGTCCAGTGATGCGACCTGCGGACTCCCACCCACTACACCGGGTACAGTGCATCGCATGAAACAACTTATGCAACCCGCGTCCCCGCCGGCGCCCGGGCGCGTCCTCCTGATCGTCGCGTCGGCGGTCTTCCTCGCGAGCCTCGACCTGTTCATCGTGAACATCGCCTTCCCGGACATCGAGGACGCGTTCTCGGGCAGCTCGGTCTCGGGCCTCTCCTGGGTGCTGAACGGCTACGCGATCGTGTTCGCGGCGCTGCTCGTCCCCGCCGGACGACTCGCGGACCGGTTCGGGCGGCGCCGGGCGTTCCTGCTCGGTCTCGGGGTCTTCGTGGGGGCGTCGGCGGCCTGCGGCCTGGCGTGGTCGGTGCCGTCCCTCGTGGGATTCCGCGTCCTGCAGGCGGCCGGCGCGGCGCTCCTGATGCCGAGCTCCCTCGCGCTCCTCCTCGACGCGTTCCCGGCGGAGCGGCGCGCGAAGGCGATCGGCGCGTGGGCCGGCGTCGGTGGTGTCGCGGCCGCCCTCGGGCCGCCGCTCGGTGGCGTGCTGGTGACGCTGTCGTGGCGCTGGGTCTTCCTCGTCAACCTGCCGGTGGGGGTGGCGGCGATCGTCGCCGGTCGCCGCGTCCTGCGCGAGTCGCGCGACGAGTCCGACCTCCGGCTCCCCGACGCCCTCGGCGCGGCCCTCCTGATCGCCGGCGTCAGCGCGCTGTCGTGGGCGCTCGTCGACGCGCCCGACGTCGGCTGGGGCAGCACGAGGACCGTCCTCCTGCTGGCGGCCGGTGCCGCCCTGCTCGTCGGCGTCGTGCTCCGGTCCAGGAGCCTCGACCGCGCGCACGCGCCGATCCTGGACCTCGAGCTCTTCGGCGCCCGGGCGTTCTCGCTGGCGTCGCTCTCGGCGTTCCTGTTCTCGGTCGCGTTCGCCGCGATGCTGCTCGGGAACGTCCTCTTCCTGACGGGGCCGTGGGACGAGTCGGTGCTCGTCGCCGGGCTCTCGCTCGCACCGGGGCCGATGCTGGCGGCCGTGGTCGCGGTGACGTCGGGCCGCCTCTCGGCCCGGATCGGTCAGGGGCCGACTGCCGTGCTCGGGAACCTCGTCTTCGGCGTCGGCGTGCTCTGGTTCCTCTGGCGCGCGGAGCTCCGCCCGGACTACGTCGGCGCGATCCTGCCCGGCATGGTGCTGACCGGCATCGGCGTCGGCCTGCTGCTCCCGAGCGTGTCCACGGCGGTCGCGTCGACGCTTCGGCCGTCGCGGTTGGCGAGCGGCTCGGCCGTGCTCACCGCGTCGCGGCAGCTCGGGTCGGTGCTCGGCGTCGCGGGACTCGTGGCCGTCTACGGCGCGCACGCGGGCCCCGACCCGCTCGACGCGTTCCGGGCCGGGTGGATCTTCATGGCGCTCGCCTGCGTCGTGGGCGCGGTCGCCGCAGCGGGGATCGGTGCCGCCCACCCGCGCGCCGCCCCGGCGCAGGACGGTGCGGCGCCGGCGGTCGCGCAGTCCTAACGGCCGGACGCACGACGGGCGCGACGGGCGACCGTCGCGCCCGTGGCGCGGAGCATGTGACGGGCGGCGTGGCCGCCCGCGGGTGGCGGTCCGCCGACGCGCGGCGGACCGGGCTCCGACCGGGCTCAGCGGCCGCCGCGGCCGCCCTGGCCCTGGCGCCCGCCGGACCGGCCGCCGCGGCCACCGGAGCCGCCGCGACCGCCGCCGGAGCCCTCGCCACCGCGGGAGCGGCCGCCGAAGCCGCCGCCCTGGTGGTCCGAACGGCTCTGGCCGTGACGCCCGTTGCGGCCGCCCTGGCCGCCGCGGCCCTCGCCGCGCGGCTCGCGCGGCTGACGGGAGCCCTGCTTGCGCTGGACGCCCGGGCCCTTCTCGCCGGGGGCGCCGACGCGCATGCCGGCGGCCTCGAGCTGCGGGCCGAGGTTCAGGTCACGGGCCATGACGCCCATGTCGAGCCGCTCCTCCGGCTCGACGAACGTGACGCCGATGCCGGTCTTGCCCGCGCGGCCGGTGCGGCCGACGCGGTGCGTGTAGGTCTCCATGTCGACCGGGATGTCGTACTGGATGACGTGCGTGACGTCCTCGACGTCGAGGCCGCGCGCCGCGACGTCCGTGGCGACGAGGGTCGTGACCTCGCCCTCCTCGAAGGCGGCCAGGGCCTTGCGCCGCTGCGCCTGCGAGCGGTTGCCGTGCAGCGCGACCGAGGGCACCTTGGCCTGGGCGAGCTTGCGGACGAGCTTGTCGGCGCCGAACTTCGTCTTCACGAAGACGACGGCGAGGCCGCGGTCGCGGTCCTTGAGCTGGTCGACGAGGTGGTCGACCTTGTCGTCGCGCGTGACCTGGCGGAAGCGGTGCTCGATCTTGCCCTGGTCCTTCTTCTCGTGCTCGTACTCGATGAGCAGCGGCTGCTTCGTGTACGCGCGGGCGATCTCGCCGACGCGGCCGTCGAGCGTCGCGGAGAGGAAGAGCGTCTGGCGCTCCGTGCGGCACTGGGAGACGATGCGCTTGACGGCGGGCTGGAAGCCCATGTCGAGCATGCGGTCGGCCTCGTCGAGGACGAGCATCTTCACGTCGGCCAGCGAGACCGCGCGGCGCTGGAGGAGGTCCTCCAGGCGGCCCGGGGTCGCCACGAGGATGTGCGAGCGCGTGGCCAGGCGGGCCTGCTTCTCGATGCCGGCGCCGCCGAACACGGCGGTGATGGCGAGCGCGCGGGAGTGCGCGATCTCGCGGATCTCGTCGACGATCTGCGTCGCGAGCTCGCGCGTCGGGACGAGGACCAGCGCGCTCGGGCGGGGATCCTCGGCCTCGATGCCCTCGACGAGTGCGACGCCGAAGGCGATCGTCTTGCCGGAGCCGGTGGGGGAGGCCACGAGCACGTCGCGGCCGGAGAGGGCGTCCGGGAGCACGAGCTCCTGGATGGCGAAGGGGGACTCCATGCCGCGGTCCGCGAGTGCGGTGGCGACGGCGTTGGACACGCCGAGGTCGGCGAAGGTCTGGGACATGATGCTCCTCTGAGAGGACGTGGCGAGCTGCGATGCCGGCCGGTGGGAGCGCTCAGCTACCGGCCGCGACCGTGCCCGTCCACGAAGGGGGAGCGGGGCGTCGCGCGTGGAGAGAACGCGGGAACAGGTGGGTTCGGGAGCGACGCGGAGGAGCGGACTCCGTCGGCGTCGGCGCACGAGCGCACTGGACAAGAGACTACATGGCGGGCCCCTCGACTGCGTGAGGGGGGACACGGCGATGCGCCGGGAATCCCGCGAGGTGCAGGGACGACGCGGAGGACCTCGGCGCATCCCCGGCGCGCTTCGTTACGGTCGACCGCGTGAGTCTCCTCTCGACAACCGCACCGATCCTGGCGCAGTCGTCCACGAAGTCGGCCGCCGCCGTCCAGGCCGCCGCCGACCGCAAGCTGGACCGCGCCGAGAAGGCCTGCGGCGAGGCCGGCAGCTGGCAGGGCGACCTCTGCAGGCACATCTACGACGGCTCGACGGGCCAGCCGTGGAACAAGCTGGCCGCCGACGTCGTCCACTGGCTGACGACGAGCTTCCTCGACATCCTCGTCATCTTCGTCGTGGCCTGGATCGTCAACCGCGTCGCGCGCCGGATGCTCGTCAAGGTGGGCCGCGCCGGCACGGGCGGCCGCCTGACCCGTGGCTTCTCGAAGGTGAAGAAGCTGACGCCGAGCGTCCTGCAGGAGACCCAGGAGATCGGGGTCCGGGGCGAGCAGCGCCGCGAGGCCGTGCTCGGGATCCTCAAGAGCATCGTCAGCGGCCTGATCTACGCCACCGCCATCTTCATGGCGCTCGGCAAGGTCGGGATCGACCTCGGGCCGCTGCTCGCCGGTGCGGGCGTCGTCGGCGTGGCGCTCGGCTTCGGCGCGCAGACGCTGGTCGGCGACTTCCTGTCCGGGATCTTCATCCTCGTCGAGGACCAGTACGGGGTCGGTGACGAGGTGACGTTCCGCCCGAAGTCCGCGTCGGGCGAGCCCGTCGTCGGCGTCGTGGAGGCGCTCAGCCTCCGCAACACGCGGCTGCGGGCCATCAACGGCACCGTGTGGCACGTCCCCAACGGCGAGATGCGCGCGGTCGGCAACACCAGCCAGCACTGGTCGCGCGCCGTGCTCGACGTCCCGGTCGCCCACGGGGTCGACATCCAGCGCGCCAAGGAGGTCATCGCGCGGGCCGCCGAGTCGGTCCGCGAGAACGACCCGGCGATCCTTGAGCCGCCGGCGGTCTGGGGCGTGCAGTCGATGAGCCCGAACGGGATCACGATCCGCCTGGTGATCAAGACGACCCCGTCGCAGCAGTGGCGCGTGACCCGCACCGTGCGCGAGGCGCTGATCGCGGCGTTCGACAAGGAGGGCATCGAGATGCCCGTCGCCGAGTCGCCCACCGGCGTGGACATGCCCGCCACCTGACCGACCCCCGGGGCCGCGCGGGCGACCGGCGCCGCACCCGGCCCGTGCGGGGGAAACCGCGTGCGGCCCTGCACGCACGGTTGCCCCGTGGGGCCGGACGCGGCGTAGCATCACGGGGACGTGATCGCCCCGGACCACCGACGCGATCCACCGCCTCCGGCGGCGGCCCGGAGCCACGCCGACCGGTGGAGGATCGCGGTCGTCGGCGTCGCCGTCCTCGTGGTGGTCGCGGTGGTCGCCGCGGCGCTCGGCCACGACGGTGGCACCGGCCTCGTGGAGAGCCCCGTCCTGCGGCTCGCCGAGGCGCTCCTCCTCGCAGCGGCGCTCGTCGGGGTCCTCGGTCGCCGGACAGGCCCTGCGACGACCGCCGGGCGTGCCGCCCGGCTCGCCGTCGCCGTCGTCGGCGTCGGCATGCTCGCGGTGCTCGCGGCGTTCGTCGTCGATCCAGGGACGGGCGGCCGGCTCTACGGCCCGTTCCCCACCGACGTGCTCCAGATGACCCTGGCCCCGCTCGTGGCCGGCGTGCTGCTGACGCTCGGCCGCCCCGTGCAGAACCGCGCGCAGGCGCTGCGGATCGTGATGGACGGCGCGGCGATCGCGTGCTCGACGATCGTGCTGGGCTGGTACGTCGCCGTCCGGCCGCTCCGCGACGTCGCGCTCGGCTCCGACCTGACCGCGACGGGCGCGATGGCCTACATCGTCCTCGACGCCGTGGCGTTCGCCCTGGGGCTCCTCGTGCTGTCGCGGGCGTCCGCCGACCTGCGGCGGACCGTCGCCGTCGCGGTCGTCGGGCTCGCGGTCCTGCTGTTCGCCGACGTCGCCCGCATCGCGCACTACCTCCCGGGACCGCAGGGGTCGAGCGTCCTCAGCGAGCTCGGCGTGATCGCCGCGCTCGCGTGCTTCGCGGTCGCCGTCGTGCTGCCGCGCCGCGCTCCCGCCGGCGGGCGCGAGGTCGTGACCGAGGGCTGGCCGTGGTGGCTCACGATGCCGTACACGTTCCTCATCCCCGTCGCGGTCGTGCTGATCGTGGCGGCCCGCCGCGGCGACGCCGACGAGCCGATGGTCGTGGGCGCGGCGGCGATCATCATCGTGCTCGGCTTCCGGCACGTCGTGGCGGTCCGCGAGAACGAGCAGCTCAACGGCCGGCTCCGGCGCTCGGTGCAGCAGCTCGCCCACCGGGCGGAGCACGACGAGCTCACGGGGCTCCTGAACCGCAGTGGCCTGATCGACCGGCTCGACCGGCTGCGGGCCTCGCACGACGAGGACGCCGGCCGGCCGCTCGCGCTGCTGTTCATCGACGTCGACCGCTTCAAGGGCATCAACGACACGCTCGGTCACACGGTCGGCGACGCGGTGCTGCACGCGATCGGCGGGCGGCTCGAGGAGCTGGTGACGGGGACGGGCGGGATGGCCGCGCGGTTCGCGGGCGACGAGTTCGTGCTCCTCTTCCCGGGCATGGCGACGGAGGACGAGGCGCTGCGGATCGCGCAGGACGCCCTCGACGCCGTCGAGCGCCCGATCGCCCTGGCGGACGGCGGCGAGGTCGTCGTGACGGCATCGGCGGGCGTCGCGATCAGCCCCCGCCTGATCGACGGCGAGACGATCGTCCGCGAGGCGGACCTCGCGATGTTCGAGGCGAAGTCCGGCGGCCGCGCCCGGGTCGAGCTGTTCGAGGAGGACCTCCGGGCGCGCAGCCACGACCGGATGGAGATCGAGCAGGAGATGCGCCGCGCCCTGACCGACTGCGCAGGCTCGTTCGAGGTCCACCTGCAGCCGCTGGCGCTGCTGGACGAGGACCGCCTGTGGGGCGCGGAGGCCCTGATCCGCTGGCGCCACCCCGACCACGGGATGATCCTCCCCGGACGGTTCCTGCCGGTGGCGGAGGAGAGCGGGATGATCATCGCGCTCGGCGAGCACATCCTCGCCGAGTCGTGCGCGGCGGCGGCCGCGATCCCGGGGCTCATCGTCTCGGTCAACCTCTCCCCGCGCCAGATCCACGATCCGCTGCTCGTCGCGACGGTGCGTGAGCAGCTCGCGCTCCAGGGCCTGCCGCCGACGCGGCTCTGCCTGGAGGTCACGGAGGACGTCCTCGTGGACGCGCGGACGATCTCGGTGCTCGAGGACCTCCAGGGGCTCGGGGTCCGGGTGGCGATCGACGACTTCGGCGTCGGGGCGTCGTCGCTGCGCCAGCTCCGCCGGATCCCGGGCGCCGTCGTCAAGATCGATCGGTCGTTCACGGAGCGGCTCGACGGCGACCAGGGCGGCGACGACCGCGTGATGATCAAGGCGCTGGTGTCGATCGCCGAGCAGCTCGAGCTCGAGATCGTCGCCGAGGGCATCGAGCGGCAGGCGCAGCTCGAGATCGTCCGCGACCTCGGGGTCACGATCGGGCAGGGGTGGCACCTCGGGGTGCCCCAGCGCTCCGCCGCCTTCGTCACCGCCCGCGGCGGCCGACCGCTCGTCCGGCGGACCCGGCGCTGACGAGATAGCGTCGGTGCCATGACGAGCACCGACAGCACGGACGTCCTGATCATCGGAGGCGGGGTCGCCGGCGCGGCGGCCGCCAAGACGCTCCGCGAGGGCGGCTTCGAGGGCCGGATCGTGCTCGTCACGCGCGAGCTCGACGCCCCGTACCACCGGCCCCCGGGCTCGAAGGAGCACCTGCGCGGCGAGGCGTCCCACGACGACGCGCTGGTCGTCCCCGCGGCGTGGTGGACGGAGCACGACGTCGACCTGCGGCTCCGCACGAGCGTCCTGTCGCTCGACACCGACGAGAAGGTCGCGAAGCTCCAGACGAAGGAGCTCCTGTCCTACGACCGGGCGCTGGTCGCGACCGGCGCGATGGTCCGGCGCCTGAAAGCGGAGGGCACGGGGCACCACGGCATCCACTACCTGCGGTCGCTCCGCAACGCCGACGCGATCCGCGAGGACCTCGCCGAGGTCGGGAAGGACGCGAAGGTCGTGCTCGTCGGCGGCAGCTACATCGGGACCGAGGTCGCCGCGAGCCTCGCGTCCGAGGGCTACGCCGTGACCGTCCTGATGCAGGAGGACGAGCCGCTCGAGCGGTCGTTCGGCGCGGAGGTCGGCGCCTGGGTCCGGGCGCGCCTGACGCAGCACGGCGTCGAGGTCCGCGGCGGCGTCGAGGTCGAGGCGTTCACGGGCGAGGACCCGGAGGACGGCAAGAGCCGCGTCACCGCCGTCCGCCTCGCCGACGGCAGCACCGTCGACGCGTCCGTCGTGGTCGTGGGCGTCGGCGCGACGCCGGACGTGATGCTCGCGAAGAAGGCCGGGCTGGAGCTCGGGGAGTCCGGCGGCGCGATCGCCGACGACCGCCTGCGCTCGTCGGCCGAGGGCGTCTGGCTCGCGGGCGACGTCTGCGAGTACGCGTCGTCGCTCCACGGCGGCCGGGTGCGGATCGAGCACGAGGACGTCGCCGAGCAGCAGGGCGCGTTCGTCGCCCGCCAGTGGCTGGGCGAGGACGAGCCGTACGCGGTGGTCCCGTACTTCTTCAGCGATCTCTCCGACTGGCTCTCGCTCGAGTCGGTGTCGGTCACGCACGGCAGGCCGTTCGACGGCACCCGGATCGAGGGCAGCCTCGACGACGACGCGTTCGCCGTCTGGCTGCTCGACGGCGACCGCGCCGTCGGCTACGCGTCGTTCAACGGGGCCGGCGACCTCGACGCCGCCCGCGAGGTCCTGCGGTCCGGCGGGCCGGTGCCGTCGGCCTGAGTCCGGCCCGGGAACGACGACGGGCCCCGTCGGGGCCCGTCGCGAAGCTCGGGATCGGCGGCCTGCCGGCCGCCGGGCGCTCAGACGTCGACGACGACCTTGTCCGGGTCCTCGGGGCGCGCGCCGCGCTCGTACTCGAGGTTCTCCTTGCGCTCGCCGGCGACCTGGGCGATCGCGTACATGACGGGGATCACGGCGAAGGCCGGGATGATGATGCCCCACAGGACGATCAACCAGATCGTGAACGTGGACGCGCTGGTGCTGGCGAGCAGGGTCATGACCGGTGCAGCATATCCGACGGTCCCGGCGTCGGCCACGCCGCCCTTTCCTACTGCGCTGGTAGGGTTTGAGGCCGTGATCTTCACGACCAAGGCCGAGTACGGCGTCCGGCTCATGGTGCGGCTGGGCGAGCTGCCGGGCGACGAGCCCGTCTCCCTGAAGACCGTCGCCGAGACGGAGCGCCTCCCGCTCGCCTACCTCGAGCGGATCGTGGCCCTGCTGCGCAAGGCGGAGCTCGTCACGAGCACCCGCGGCGCGCACGGCGGCTACCGGCTGGCGCGGCCGGCGTCCGAGATCCGGATGGACGAGGTCATCATCGCCCTCGAGGGCGCGGTGGCCCCGATGTCGTGCTTCGTCGACGACCGCGAGGGCGAGCGCGATCCGGACCGCGTGCTCTGCTCGCACCTCGACGACAGCGGGTCGGGGTGCGCGACCAAGCTCCTCTGGACCCGCGTGCAGGGCGGCGTGTTCCGCGCCCTCCAGCAGACGACGCTCGCGGAGCTCGTGTCGTTCCAGTCCCCCGGTGACGCCGACCACGACCGCACCGGTCCTGCGCCGGTGCTCTCCGTCCGTCCGCCGGCCGCCACCGTCTGACGTCCCTCCGGCCGGCCTCCTCACGGGTCGGCGGAGCACGGTGCGTCGCCCCGGCGCCGCACCACGAACACCCACCCCTCCACCCCAACACCCGGAAGACCGATGGCTGACCTCGAGATCAAGAACCTGCACGCCCGAGTCGCGGACGGCGAGAAGCAGATCCTCAAGGGTCTGAACCTGACCGTGAACCGCGGGGAGATCCACGCCCTGATGGGCCCGAACGGCTCGGGCAAGTCCACGCTGGCCAACGTGATCATGGGCAACCCGCAGCTCGAGGTCACCGAGGGCCAGATCCTCTGGAAGGGCGAGGACATCACCGAGCTCGACCCGGACGTCCGGGCGCGCAAGGGCCTCTTCATGGCCTTCCAGTACCCCGTCGCGATCCCGGGCGTGACGATCGTGAAGTACCTGCGGATGGTCCTGAACGCGCACCGCGAGGAGCGCGGCGAGTCCGAGATCAAGCTCAAGGACTTCCGGCAGCTCGTGCAGGGCGAGATGGAGCGCGTCAACGTGCCGAAGGAGTTCGGCTCGCGCTACCTCAACGACGGGTTCTCCGGTGGCGAGAAGAAGCGCCTCGAGATGCTCCAGCTCGCCCTGCAGCGGCCCGAGGTGGCGATCCTCGACGAGACCGACTCCGGCCTCGACGTCGACGCGCTGAACATCGTGTCGCAGGCGGTCAACGCGGTGAAGGCGGAGTCCGAGCTCGGCGCGCTGATCATCACGCACTACCAGCGGATCCTGCACCTGATCAAGCCGGACCGCGTGTCGATCCTCGTCGACGGCCGGATCGTCAAGGAGGGCGGCCCCGAGCTCGTCGAGCAGATCGAGACCGAGGGCTACAAGGCCATCCGCGCCGAGGCCGAGGCGCTGGGCGCCGACGTCTCGACCGTCGCCTGATCCACGCCTGACCTGTGAGCCCCGCCCCGCGACGCTCGGGGTGGGGCCCGTACTCCCTACGGGTGCCCCGAGCCCGGTCGTCGTCCTGTGAGACCCGCCCCGCGACGCTCGGGGTGGGGCCCGTACTGTTCCCCGGGTGACCACCGGGATGCACACGTGGGAAGCCGCGATCCTCGGGGCGGTCGAGGGGCTCACCGAGTTCCTCCCCGTCTCCTCGACCGGGCATCTCACGATCACCGAGAAGCTCATGGGCTACTCGATCGACGACCCGGACGTCACGGCGTTCACGGCGATCATCCAGATCGGCGCGGTGCTGGCGACGGTGATCTACCTCCGCGCCGACATCATCCGGCTGCTCTCCGCGTTCTTCCGCGGCGTCGCGAGCCCCGAGCAGCGGCAGACGCGCGACTTCCGGTTCGCGATCTACGTCCTGGCCGGCTCGATCCCGATCGGGATCATCGGCCTGGCGTTCAAGGACCAGATCGAGACGACCCTGCGCTCCCTGTGGTTCGTCGGCTTCGCCCTGATCCTCTTCTCGGGCGTCATGTACTGGGCCGACAAGGTCGGCACCCAGCGTCGTCAGGAGGGCGACATCACCCTGCGCGACACGCTGACCATCGGCATCGCCCAGTGCCTCGCGCTGATTCCGGGCATCTCCCGCTCCGGCGCCACGATGTCGACCGGCCTGCTGCTCGGCATCGACCGGGTCGCCGTCACGAAGCTCTCGTTCTTCCTCGCGATCCCTGCGCTGGCCGGCGCGACGGTCCTCCAGTCGGTGTCGGAGTTCGACAACATCGCGGACGGCGTCGGCTGGGGTCCGACGCTCCTGGCCACGGCGGTCTCGTTCGTCGTCGGCTACGCGGCGGTCGCCTGGCTCCTGAAGTTCATCTCCAGCCACGGGCTGGGCATCTTCATCAAGTACCGCGTCGCGCTCGGCACCGTCGTGCTGATCCTGGTCGGCACCGGGGCGCTCAGCCCGACCTGAGCGTCCCCGGACCGCCTGTCCCCCGACCGCCGGCCGACGACGGGAGCGAGGTCCCCCTCGTCCGTTCACCGCTTCGCGGCTCGGACGCCGGACACGGGGTCGACGGTCCCGGTCGTCCGGGAGCCTGCTCCTCGCCTCCCGTTCGCGGCGCACCACCAGCCACAGGACCGCCAGCGTCCCGGCCAGCAACAGACCGTTCTGCGCGAGCTTGGCGCCGATCGGCACCCCGTCGGGGACGGGGGCGAGGAAGCCGACGAGGGTGCGGCCGACGAGCGCCCCGCCCGCCAGCGCACCGATCTCGCGAGCGCCCCAGCTCCGGGTGGTCGCGCGACGGCGCGCGAGGAGCGCCGCCGCGACGAGCGCCGGGGCCAGGACCGCGACGCCGGGCCACGTCCACGGCACCATGTCGAGGAGGCCCACGCCCGCGAGGCCCGCCAGGACGAGCCACCGCGACCGCGATCGCCGGTGGCCGCGAGGGACGACCGGCCGGCCGGCCCGCGAGAACGCGAGGGCGACGAGCGCGGCGACGACCCCGAGGACGACGACCGTCTGCGTCGCCGTCGGACGCGAGTCGTAGATCCGGACCCCGTCCGCGCGGATGAAGGCCGCGGCGACGAGCCAGAGCCCCACCGTCACCGCGACGCCGCAACGCCCGAGCAGGGGCCGGCCCCGGTGCCGCGGCGCGAGGGTCGCGAGCAGGGCGAGCGGTGCGCCGATGCTCATGACGACGTGGCCGACCGTCCAGGTGAGGGCGGTGTAGGCGCTGACCCCGAGCGGCGCGATCAGCGTGCCCTGCCGCATCTCGTCCCAGTAGTCGACGTCGTCGCGGTGCGCGCCGAACAGCGCGAGGTCGACGACGCCGCTCATGAGCAGACCGAAGCCGCCGGCGAGCAGCAGGATCCCCGTCCATCCGAGTCCCCGGCGCGCGGCGACCTCGCGGATCAGCAGGGCGGCGCCGCCGTAGAGGGGCGCGAGGATCAGCAGGGAACCGGCCATCACGGGGAGATCGCCCGTCGAGGGCAGGTAGGCCTGTAGGTACTCGGCACAGATGGGGGCGCCGACGACGAGGAGCAGCACCGCGCATCGGCGCTCGCGGAAGGGGACCATGCGGCCACCGTAGCAGTTAATGGAGTGCGCACTCTAGTTATGATGGGGTCGATCCATGGCCCGCCCCGTCGACCCCGAGCGCCACCTCCGGCGCCGCCTGCACATCATCGACGCGGCCCTCACGCGCTTCGCCGCCGACGGCTTCGACGGGGCCTCCACCGCGGCGATCTGTCGCACCGCCGGGATCGGCTCGGGCACGTTCTTCCACTACTTCCCGACGAAGGTCGACGTGCTCCTGGCGATCCTCGAGCTCGGCACCGACGAGGCCTCGGCGTTCTTCCGCACCCAGGACGGACGCGACGACCCGGTCGAGGTCCTGCTGGCCTACGTCGATCACGAGGCCGACAGCCTCCGCGACGAGCGGGCCGGCGGCTTCGTCCGCGCGGTCGGCGCCGTCGCGACCCACGAGCGCGTCGCCGTCGCCCTGGCCCGACACCAGGAGGTCGTCCGGGACGCCCTGGCGCCGTGGGTGCAGCGTGCCCGGGACGCCGGGGCGATCCGCACCGACCTCCCGGCGGCCCAGACCATCCGCTGGGTGCTCGCCCTGATCGACGGCTTCGCCACGCAGACCGCCGAGGGCCCGGGGTTCGACGCCCGCGCCGAGAGCGCGGTCCTGCTCGACACGGTCCGGCGGTTCCTCCGGCCGGCCGACGGGGGGTGAGGGGTGGCACGGACGACCGCGTGCGGGGCGTCCGAGGGATTCCCGTCCGCAGGAGTAGGGTTTGGCGCGATGTCCGACGTCGCCGCCTCCACCGCACCCGCCACGCTCGACGTCACCGCGGTCCGGGCGCAGTTCCCGTACCTCGAGCGTCCCGAGGGGATCGTCTACCTCGACAGCGGCGCGTCGGCCCAGAAGCCGCGGCCGGTGCTCGACGCGATGTACGACTTCGGGGGCTCGCACTACGCCAACGTCCACCGCGGCGTGCACCGCCTCGCCGTCGAGGCCGACCGCGGATACGACGCGGCGCGGGCCACGATCGCCGCCTTCGTCGGGTCGACGCCGAAGGAGACGATCGTCGTCAAGAGCGTCACCGAGGCGATCAACCTCGTGGCGCAGACCTGGGGTGCGACGAACGTGGGGGAGGGCGACGAGATCGTCATCACCCAGATGGAGCACCACGCGAACCTCGTGCCGTGGCAGCAGCTCGCCATCCGCAAGGGCGCGACCCTGCGGTACCTCGAGGTCGACGGGGAGGGCCGCATCGACCTGGGCCAGCTCGACGGGTTCCTCGCCTCCGGGCGCGTGAAGCTCGTCGCCGTCGCGCACGTCTCCAACGTCCTGGGGACCCGCAACCCGGTCGCCGAGATCGTCCGGCGGTCGCACGCCGCACGGGCCCGGGTCATGGTCGACGGGGCCCAGGCCGTCCCGCAGGAGCCCGTCGACGTCACCGCGCTCGGCGCGGACTTCTACGGCTGGACCGGCCACAAGCTCTACGGCCCCACCGGCATCGGCGTACTGCACGTCCGACGCGACCTGCTCGCCGACATGCCGCCGTTCCTCACGGGTGGCGACATGATCAACATCGTCGACTTCCACGAGACGAGCTGGGCGGGCGGCATCCAGCGCTTCGAGGCCGGGACGCCGCCGATCGTCGAGGCCGTCGGCCTCGCCGCCGCGTGCGACTGGGTCGACTCGATCGGCGGGCCGGCCGCGGTCCTCGCCCACGAGGAGTCGATCACGGCCTACGCCCTGCGGCGACTCGCCGAGGTCGAGGGCCTGCGGGTCGTCGGTCCGCCGGAGGCCCGGGACCGCGGGGCGCTGACCTCGTTCGCCCTCGACGGGCTGCATCCGCACGACGTCGCCGAGATCCTCGCCCGCAACGAGGTCTGCGTCCGCGCCGGCCAGCACTGCGCCGAGCCGCTGCACCGCGCGATCGGCATCCCGGCGACGACCCGCGCGAGCTTCGGTGTCACGACCACGCGCGAGGAGATCGACGCGCTGATCGACGCGCTGGCCGAAGCGCGCCGCATCTTCAGTTGAGCGGCGCCAGGCGTCCGCGGACCTCGGTCCACGAACGCCCGGTATCGACTCAACGGCGGAGCCCCGGCACGTCGACCTGGATCAGCTCCGTGTCGTCGGCCTTGCCCGGCTGGCGGCCGGCGTCGAACGGGAAGTTGTTGTCGTTGGCGACGAGGACGCGGTCGCCGCCGATCGGCAGCACCGACTCGACGGAGACGAACGGGAACTTGAACGGCTGGCCCAGACCGAAGGTCCCCGGGGTCTCCTGCGTCACGCCCGGGTTCCTCAGGTCCAGCAGGTCCGCGACCTGCCGCTTGACCAGGGCGCCCGAGGCGTCGGTGCGCCGGAGGTCGACGACGTAGAGCCGCTTGACGACGGCCTGCGGGCCGCCGAAGTTGTCGCGCTCCAGCACGAGCAGCCGGTTCTTGTCCAGCGCCTGGGCGTCGGCGACGAACGTGTCGGCGCGCTCGGTCCGGTAGACCCAGGTGCGGCCCGTGTAGCGCGAGCGCCGCGCGTCGAACTCGTGGACGACGTGGCGGGTCTGGTCGGCCTCGGTGGTCAGCGCCTTCTCGGTGATCGGCAGGAGCGTCCGGCCGTCGGGCAGCGCGGCGGTGGCCTCGAAGCCCCCGCTGGCCGGCAGGTTCGGCGTCTCGCCGGCCGCCAGGTCGGGGCTCTGCGGGCTCTTCACGCCCGGCAGCGGCACCGGGGCCTCGAGGACCTTGCCGGTGCGGTCGACGTGCAGCAGGTACGGGCCGAACTCGTCGCCGATCCACAGGCTGCCGCGGTCGCCGCGCTGGATCGACTCGACGTCGAAGTCGGCGCCGGTCAGGCGGCGGTCCGCGCGGGTCAGCGGGAACGGCACCTTGTGGTCCGTGTCGCGGAGGGCGAGCGTCTCCTTCACCGCGACGCTGCCGGTGCCGCCCCGGGCGGTGTGCCAGCTCGGCCGGACGCGGTGGACCGCGAGCAGGAAGTCGGCGGAGTTCGTCTTCGCGCCGAACCCGTTGTCGGGGAGGCCCAGGACGTCGCCGTCGCGCTCGGCGAGCACGCCGGAGAACCCGGGGACCGGCTGGCCGGGGAACGGCGGGGTGACGCCGTTGATCGTGGCGGTGCCGAGCGCGGCGCCGGACGGCCCGCCCGGCAGGTACGTGGTGGCCGGCAGCGCCGCGCGGGCGATCAGCGTCGGCACGGCCGGCGGCTTGGGCGGCTTCGGCCCGCCGGGGCGGCCGTGGGCGTCGGCGGCGGCCGGCGCGGCGAGCACCGCGGCGGTCGCGAGGAGGGGGAGGATCGGGCGTGGGGAGCGCATCCGCGCCAGCCTGTCGCGGCCCGGGCGTGACGGTGTCACGCGTCCGTGAAGTGGGCGGGCGGCCGCTCAGCGCACCCAGAGGTACCGGTGCTCCGGGCGCCCGGAGCTGCCGTACCGCATCGAGAGCTCGGCGCGCCCCTCGCCGACGAGGTGCTCGAGGTACCGCCGCGCGGTGACGCGGGAGACGCCGGTGCTCGCGGCGACGTCGACGGCGGAGCACTCACCGTCGGCACCCTGCAGCGCTCCGGCGACGAGGTCGTAGGTCGGGCGCGAGAGGCCCTTCGGCAGCGCCGGTGCCGCCGACCCGCGGAGTCCTGCGAGCAGGGCGTCGACGCCGTCCTGGTCGGCCTCGCGGGCGCCGCCGGTCACCGCGCTCCGGAACGCCGCGTAGCGCTCGAGCTTGTCGGCGAACGCCGCGTACGCGAACGGCTTGACGAGGTACTGCACGACGCCCGAGCCGATCGCCCGGTGGACCGTCGCGACGTCCCGCGCGGCCGTGACCGCGATGACGTCGGGCCGCGGGCCGGCCGCGGCCTGGATCCGCCGGCAGACCTCGAGGCCGTGGAGGTCGGGCAGGTAGAGGTCGAGCAGGACGAGGTCGATCCCGCCCCGGGCGACGGCCTCGAGCGCCTCCGCTCCGCGGTGGGCGACGCCGACCGCGGCGAACCCCGGGGTCCGGTCGACGAACCCGCGATGGACGTCGGCGACGTGCGCGTCGTCGTCGACGACGAGGACCCGGACCGTCACCGGGCCCCCGCCCCGTCGGGGGCCGCGTGCCGGACCGGCAGGAGCGCGCGGACCAGCGCGCCGCCGCCCGGCCGGGGCTCGGCCGCGACGGTCCCGCCGAGGCGCTCGGCGGCCCCCGCGACGAGCGCCAGGCCGACCCCGCGGCCGCCGGGCCCCGACCGCTTCGTCGAGAACCCGGCCGCGAAGAGCCGGTCGTGGTCGCCGGCCGGGAGCCCGGCCCCGTCGTCGTCGACCTCGATCACGAGCTCGCCGTCGACGACGCCCAGGACGAGGCCGACGTGGCCGCGGGCGCCGGACGCGGCTCCCGTGGCGTGCGACGGCGTGCGGTGATCGTCCGCCCCGTCCGACACCGTGCCGCCGCCGTCCGCGCCGTCCGCCGCCGCGTCGATCGCGTTGTCGAGCAGGTTGCCGACGATGGTCACGAGGTCCGCGGCCGGGATCCCCGTCGCCGGGACGCGGCCGTCCTCGTCGACGCGGAGCGCCACGCCGCGCTCGCGCGCGACGGCGACCTTGCCGAGCACGAGGGCCACGAGCGCCGGCTCGTCGATCCGGGCCTCGAGGTCGCGCAGGAGGTCGGACGCGAAGGCGGCCTCGTCGCTGCCGAAGCGGACCGCCTCGTCGGCGCGCCCGAGCTCGACGAGCCCGACGATCGTGTGCATCCGGTAGGCGGCCTCGTGGGCCTGCGCGCGCAGGGCGTCGGTCATGCCGCGGACGGCGTCGAGCTCGCGGCCGAGCGCCTCGAGCTCCGTGCGGTCGCGCAGGACGGTCACGTCCCCGGTGCGCCGTCCGCCGACGACGGTCGGCGTGCGCGAGACCACGAGGACGCGGCCGCCGACGGCGAGCGTCGCGTCCCGGATCGTCCCGTCGGACGTCAGCAGGTCCGCCGCGCCCGCAGGGAGCCCGAGGTCCGCGACCCGGCGTCCCTCGGCGTCGGCGGGGAGCCCGAGCAGCCCGCGCGCCTCGTCGTTGACGAGCGTCAGGCGGCCCTCGGCGTCGGACACGAGGACGCCCTCGCCGATCGCGTGGAGCGTCGCGTCGTGGTGGCGGTAGAGCGCCGTGATCCGCTCCGGCTCGAGCCCCAGCGTCTGGCGCTTGATGCGTCGCGCGAGGAGGAGGGACAGCGTCCCGCCGATCGCGAACGTCGCGAGCGCGAGGAGCAGGAGTCCCGGGACCTGCTTGCCGGCCAGGGCCCCGATCCGGTCGAGCGTCACGCCGACGGCGACGAGCCCGACGATCCGGCCGCTCGCGTCGCGGAGCGGCGCGACCGTGCGGACCGACGGCCCGAGCGTCCCGCGGTAGCGCTCGGTGAACTCGCGGCCGGCGAGCGCCGGGGCGATCCGGCCGACGAACGGCTTGCCGATCAGCGACGCCGTCGGGTGCGTGATGCGGGTGCGGTCGGGGCGCATGACGGTGATGAACGACATGCCGCTGCCCCGCCGCATCCGCTCGACGAGCGGCTGCAGGGTGCGGGTCGGGTCGGGGCGGGTGAGCGCGCGGGGCACGGTCGGGTCGATGGCGAGGATCCGGGCGATCGCGCGCGTCTCGTCCCGGTGCTGGTCGTACGTGCGGTCGCGGGCGGTGAGGAGCGCGACGACCGCGCCGACGGCGACCACGACCGCGACGACCACGAGCTGCAGGCCGAGCAGCCGGGTCGCGAGGCTCCGGTCGGTCAGGAGGCGCCGCGGCACCGGCTCATGCTTCCACGCCCGGCGCCGCTCCGGGCGGCACCGGTCGTCGCCGCGCCGCGCAGCACGTCGCGACCCCGCCTCAGGCGACGCCGCCGCCGACGAGGTCGGGGGTCCGGCTCCCGACGGGCGACGGGCGCCGCTCCGGGTCCCCGGCGACCGGGGCCGGCGGGCCGGCGGGTGCCGTGCCGTGGGCCGGGACGTCGCCGGCGACGGGCTCGGCGTCCTCGACCGGCGCGACGTACGGCAGCTCCCCGGCGAGCACCTTGCGGGCCCGCTCCTCGTCGAAGAGCCCCTCGGACCGCGCGACGACGATCGAGGCGACGCTGTTGCCCACGACGTTCGTCAGGGCGCGGCACTCGGACATGAACTTGTCGATGCCGAAGATCAGCATGATCCCGGCGACCGGCACGGTGCCCAGCGACGAGAGCGTCGCGGCGAGCACGATGAACCCGGAGCCCGTGACGCCGGCCGCGCCCTTGGAGGTCAGGAGGAGGATCCCGACGAGCCCGAGCTGGGCGCCGAGCGACAGCGTGATGTCCTGCGCCTGGGCGACGAAGAGCGCGGCGAGCGTCAGGTAGATCGCGGTCCCGTCGAGGTTGAACGAGTAGCCGGTGGGGACCGTGAGGCCGACGACCTGCTTGGACGCCCCGAGGTGCTCGAGCTTGCGCATGACGTTCGGCAGCACCGACTCCGACGAGCTCGTGCCGAGCACGATCAGCAGCTCGTCCTTCATGTACCGCAGGAGCTTGAAGATGTTCACCCCGTTCTTCCAGGCGATGCCGCCGAGGACGACGAGGACGAAGAAGAGGGACGTCCCGTAGAAGATGAGGATGAGCTTCAGGAGGCTCGTCAGCGCGTCGGTGCCGTACTCGCCGACCGTGTAGGCCATCGCGCCGAACGCGCCGATCGGGGCCGCGTACATGACGAGGCCGACGATCTTGAAGAAGACCTGGGCGATCGTGTCCACGCCCGCGGCGATCGGCTTGCCCTTCGCGCCCATGAGGTTCAGCGCGACGCCGAAGAGGATCGCGAAGAACAGGACCTGGAGGATCTCGCCCTCGGCGAAGGCCCCGACGACGCTCGACGGGATCATGTGGGTGATCACCTCGTACCAGCGCTGCGACTCGCCCTGGCCGATGTAGCCGGAGACCGCCTCGCTGACCTGGATCTTCGACGGGTCCGCGTGGACGCCGACGCCGGGCTGCAGGACGTTCATGACGACGAGCCCGAGCACGAGCGCGATCGTCGTGACGACCTCGAAGTAGAGGAGCGACTTGCCCCCGATGCGGCCGACCTTCCGCAGCGAGTCGAGCGAGCCGATGCCCGCGACCACCGTGCAGAAGATGATCGGCGCGATCACCATCTTGATGAGGCTCACGAAGGACGAGCCGACCGGCTCGAGGCTCGCGGCGAAGCCGGGCGCCAGCGCGCCCAGGATCCCGCCGGCGAGGATGCCGACGAGCACCCAGAAGTAGAGCCGTCTCGTCCAGGGCTTCCGGGCGGTCGGCGTGGCGGTCGTGTGCGGTACGGGGGTCGTCGTCATGTCCGTGGCTCTCTCGAGGGATCCGGATGCCACGACGGACGTCGTGGCGCTGATCGAGGAACCTAGGACGGTCTGTGACCCCGGTCACGCTTGTGGTCGTTGTGGTCGTAGGCGGCGTTGCGGTCGCGACCGGAAGACCGGGCGCGTCGCCCCACCTGCGACGATGTAGGGGTCATGGACGAGCTGTACCGCGAGAACATCCTCGACCACTACAAGCGCCCGCGGAACTGGGGCGTGCTCGATCCCGCGGACCTCGAGTTCGAGGACAAGAACCCCTCCTGCGGCGACCAGCTGAAGGTGATGATGCGCGTCGACGACGACGGCATCGTCACCGACGTGAAGTTCGACGGCCACGGCTGCGCGATCTCCCAGTCCTCGGCGTCGATGGCCTCCGAGGAGCTCGTCGGCAAGTCGGTGGACGAGCTGCGCGCGCTGGACCAGGACTTCATCCTCGACCTGCTCGGCATCGACATCTCGGCGACGCGCATCAAGTGCGCGCTGCTCTCCCTGAAGATCATCAAGTCCGCCGCGATCGGCGCCTCGGTGGACTGGGAGGACGACACCGAGGCCGTGCCGCCCCCGAGCGGCACGGGCCCCGCCGCCGGGTTCTAGTCCGCGGCGCCCATCGACGCCCGGCCGGTCGGCCGCGCCGCCGCACGCGCGCGCTCCCCGGAGGGCCGGAGGAACGCGACCGTCGCGACGGCCGCGAAGACCATCAGCAGCATCATCACGTGGAACGCGGCGGTGAAGCCGTCGGTCGCGGCCAGCGCCGGCGCCGTGCCGCGGGCGAGCTCGTCGCCCGTGCGGGTCGTCGCGATCGTCACCATCGCCGCGATCCCGATCGCCGCGCCGATCTGCTGGCCGGTCGTCAGCATCGCCGACGCCAGGCCGCCGTCGCGGTCCTCGGCGCCGCCGGTCGCGATCTCCATCACGACGACGAACGCGGTCCCGACGCCGTAGGCCGTGAGGACGAGGCTCGGCGCGAGGTGGCCGACGTACGAGCTCTCCGGCGTCAGCGTGCTCATCAGGTACAGGCCGACGGCGGCCAGCAGCATGCCGCCCGCCACCGGCAGCCGCGGGTCGACCCGCGTCAGGAACCGGCCGGTGACGACCGACGCGAGCCCCATCGACACGCTGAACGGCAGGAACGACAGCCCGGTCTGCAGCGCGCCGTAGCCGAGCACGCGCTGCATGAAGAGCGTCTGGAAGAAGAACATCGCCATCAGCCCGCCGGCGGCGAGCAGCACCAGGCCGTTGGCGATCATCGGCTGCCGGCGACGCAGCAGGGTGCGGGGGAGCAGCGGCGAGGCCGACCGGGCCTCGGAGACCGCGAACAGCGCGGCGAGCACCAGGACGCCGCCGAACCCCGCGAGCGTCCGGGCGGACGTCCAGCCGGCGCCGTCGGTCTCGACGACGGTGAAGACCAGGAGCAGGAGCGACGCCGTGCCGAGCAGGGCGCCGAGCACGTTCGGGGCCGTGCGCGCCGCGGACAGGTCGTCCTTCGGGATCACGCGCGGCACGAGCGCGAGGGCGATCGCCGCGACGGGGAGGTTGATGAGGAAGACCCAGCGCCAGTCCAGGGCCTCGGTGATCGCGCCGCCGGCGAGCAGGCCGGTCGCCGCGCCCAGGCCGATCAGGCTCGCCCACGCGGCCAGCGCCCGGCTGCGCCCGGGGCCCTCGGCGTAGGTCGCCAGCAGGATCGCCAGGGCGGCGGGGGAGAGCATCGCGGCGGCCAGGCCCTGCACGGCGCGGGCGCCCACGAGGACCTCGGGCGACCACGCGGCGCCGCAGACGGCGGAGGCGGCGGCGAACGCGGCGAGGCTGACCGTGAACATCCGGCGCGCCCCGACGCGGTCGGCGATGCGCCCGCCGATCAGGAGGAACCCGCCGAACGTCAGGAAGTACGCGTTGACGACCCACGAGAGGTCGCGCTCGGAGAACCCGAGGTCCTCGCCGACGGTCGGCAGCGCGACGTTCACGATCGTGTCGTCGAGGATCAGCATGAACTGCGCGACGCACGCGAGCAGCAGGATCACCACGGGTGCCACGGCGCGGGTGGTGGGGGTGGGCGAGGACATCGTGGGCTCCGGGAGGCGGGGGTTCTACAGTTGTAGAAGAGAATTCTTCTACAGTTGTAGAAGAACCGTCTCCGGTCGTCAAGACCCGCTGCGATACTCGCCCTGTGGCCCGCAGATCCGACCAGCCCGACCGCCGCGACCTGCTGCTCGACGAGACGATCACGCTCGTCGTCGAGGGCGGGCTCTCCGCGGTCACGCACCGCGCCGTCGAGCGGGCGGCTGGCGTCCCGCACGGCTCGGTCACCTACCACTTCGGCACGCGCGACGACCTGATCGACGCGCTCGTCGACCGCATGGTCGCCGTCTGCTCCGCCCAGGTCGCCGAGATCGCCCGGCAGGTGACGATGGCGCTCGCCGGCCCGGCGGGTCGCGCGAGCGCCGCGGGGCTCGACGTGGACGCGGTGACCGACGCCCTGATCCGGTGGATGGACGAGTCGCGGAACCTGCAGCTCGCCCGTCTCGAGCTCGAGCTCGCCGCCGCCCGCGACGCGCGGCTCCGCGCCCGCATGACCGAGGCCGCGCTCGTCTTCTGGCGGATGTGCGAGCCGATCGTGCTGGCGATGGGGTCGGCCGACCCCGAGCTCGACGGCCGGGCGATGGGTGCGGCCGTCGACGGATTCCTGCTGGACCACCTCTCCCACGACCCGCCGGACCCCGCCGTGGTGCGTGCCGGTGTCCGTCAGCTGCTCCGTTCGTGGGCCCCGGATCCCGGTCCCTGACGAATGTTCGTTGAAAACCCCCGAAACCCGACGGGATTAAAACACTTAAACCCCGACCGATTTGCTACCTTTCGATGCGTGAGCACCGCGACCGACCTGCACCAGCACGCATGGCCGGAGCCGTTCCTCGCCGCGCTTTCGGCGCGCACGGATGGCCCCCGGACCCGCGTCGACGCCGACGGCAGCTGGAACCTGCTGCTGCCGGGCGAGCCGGACTGCGTCCTGGGCGAGAAGGAGATCGACCTCCACCGTCGCGAGGGCGCGCTGTTCGCTGCGGACCTCGACCGGGCGCTCCTGGTGCCGCCGCTCGCGATCGGCATCGACGGGCTGCCCGCCGACGACGCGCGGGCGCTCCTGACGGCGTGGCACGAGGGCGTGCTCGCCCACGGCGGCCCGTTCGGCGTGTGGGCGTCGGTGCCGTCGCAGGACCCGCGGCCGTCCGACCTGCGGGCCGCGCTCGACCGCGGCGCGATCGGGCTGGCCGTGCCGGCCGCCGCGCTCGCGGACGCCGATGCCCTGGAGCGGTTCGGACCGGTCCTCGAGGAGCTCGCCCGCGCCGACCGGCCGCTCTTCGTGCACCCGGGCGCACCCGCGAACGGCGCCGTCAGCGGTCGCCCGGACGACGCCGCCTGGTGGCCCGCGCTCGGCGACTACACCGGGCAGCTGCTGCGCGCCTGGGCCACGTGGCTCGACCGCGGGCACCGCGACCACCCGACGCTGCGGGTCGCGTTCGCCGCGCTCGCGGGCGGCGGCGCGCTGATGCTCGAGCGCCTCGCGGCCCGTGGCGGCCCGGTCGACCTGGCCCGCTCGGAGCACATCGCCTACGAGACCTCGTCGTTCGGCCCGCGGACGATCGCGGCCGCCGCCCAGTCCGTCGGCGCCGACCGCCTCGCCTTCGGGAGCGACCGGCCCGTCGTCGCGCCGGAGGAGCAGCACGTCCCGCGCGTCGCCGGCGTCGACGCCCGGCGTCTCGCGACGGTCGCGGCCGCCCGCCTGCTCGGCGAGCCGGTCCCGTCGGCGGAGCAGGACGCCGACGTCGTCGCGGCGCCATCCGTCGTCGCGGTGGCGGCATGAGCGTCGTCGCACGGCCGGCCGAGGAGTTCGAGGGCACCTACCCCGTCCGCCGCGGAACGCTGTCGAGCGGCGAGCTCGCCGAGTTGGCGCGGACCATCGCGGACGACCCGTCCCGGTGGGAGGACGCGGTCCGCCACGACCCCGACCAGCGCACCTACGCCCTGCTGCACGAGGACGACGACGTCACGATCTGGCTGATCTGCTGGAGCGCCGGGCACGACACCGGCTTCCACGACCACGACGTCTCGAGCGCCGGCGTCGCCGTCGCGTCGGGCACGGTCGTCGACGAGCGGCTGACCGCGTTCGGCGACCCGATCCGGCGCGAGCTCGACCCGCGTCACGGCGCGACCATCGAGCCGACGGAGATCCACCGCATGCGCCACGGCGGCGGCGGCCCGGCGGTCTCGATCCACGCGTACTCCCCGCCGCTCCTGCGGACCGGCGCGTACGAGATCGCGGCGGACGGGCAGCTGCTGCGCCACGCCCAGCCGGGCGAGGACGCGCTCGTGCCGGCCGGCGGCGAGTAGGCGCACCGGGCCGCTCCGGGTAGGCTCGCCGCCGGTGAGCACCCCGCCCCGGATCCACCACCTCGACTGCGGCACGATGTGCCCGCACGGCCTCGTCGCCCTGGGGCTCGCGCCACGCGACCCCGGGCACCTGGTGGCCCACTGCCTCCTGATCGAGGCACCAGACGGGCTGGTCCTCGTCGACACGGGCTACGGCACGGGCGACGTCGCGACGCCCCGCCGCCTCGGGCCCGCCCGGCACCTCCTCGGGGCCCGCCTGGACCCCGAGCAGACCGCGGTGGCGCGGGTCCGCGCACTGGGGCTCGACCCCGCGGACGTCCGCCACGTGCTGATCACCCACCTGGACCTCGACCACGCCGGCGGCCTCGGCGACTTCCCGAACGCGACGGTCCACCTGCACGCCCCGGAGCTCGAGGCCGCCCGCGCGCGCCGGGGGGACGCGAAGCTCCGCTACCGGCCCGCCCACTGGGCGCACGGGCCGCGCTGGGCCCCGCACGCGACTGGGGACGGCGACCCGTGGCGCGGCTTCGAGCGGGCGCGGCTGCTCGAGGACGTCGGCGTCGAGATCGCCCTCGTGCCCCTGCCCGGCCACTCGGCGGGCCACGCCGGCTACGCGATCGACACGGGGGCCGGCTGGATGCTGCACGCCGGCGACGCCTTCCTCCACCCCGACGAGATCGCGTCGCCCCCGCGGCGCAGCCGGGGCCTGCGCGCCTACCACCGGATCAACAGCGACGACCACCGCCTGCTGCGGGAGAACGCGGGCCGCCTCGGGGAGCTCGCGCGGGACCACGGGGCCGACGTCGACGTCTTCTGCTCGCACGACGCGGTGGCGCTGCGGCGGCGCCAGGGCGCCTGAAGCGGGGCGTCCCGGGCGCCCTTAGGGCGCCCTAGTTTGTAATCCCTTCAATTGCGGGGAGAGATCGGGGCCCGGTCGCGATACAATCCCGTCCATCGGCATCGGACATGACCGCGGAGCGCGACGTGCGCCCCGAAGCCGTCCGATCCACGATCGCCCGCCGCCCTTCCTGTGCCCCTGATCGACGTCTGCCCGCTGAACGAGCTCCCCGTAGGGGGGCGCGTCACGCTGGAGCACGACGACGTCGAGGTGCTGGTCGTCAACTGCGGCGGCACGATCCTGGCGATGGAGGACCGGTGCAGCCACGACGACGGCGACATGTCGGACGGCGAGCTGGACCCTGAGGCGTGCACCATCGAGTGCCCACGCCACGGCTCCGTGTTCGACCTCCGCACCGGCCGACCGAACACCCTTCCGGCGTACCAGCCGGTTGACACCTTCCCCGTCGTGATCGACGGGGACACGATCAAGTTGGAGATGGACTGACATGCCCACGCCTCCCGAGACCACCGGCTCCCTCCTGAACGAGGAGGAGTCCTCGCTCGTCGACCTGAACGCTGACTACACGGCGAAGTACGGCTTCCACGACGCCGAGAACTACCTCTACAAGGCGCCGAAGGGCATCAACCGCGAGATCGTCGAGAAGATCTCGGAGTTCAAGCAGGAGCCGCAGTGGATGCGCGACTTCCGCCTGAAGGCGCTGGACTACTTCCTCGCCCGTGAGCAGCCGACCTGGGGCAGCCCGATGCTGGCCGAGGTCGACTACGACGACATCCACTACTTCGTGCGCGCCTCCGAGCGCTCCGAGCGCTCCTGGGACGACGTCCCCGAGGACGTCAAGAAGACGTTCGACCGCCTGGGCATCCCGGAGGCCGAGCGCAAGTTCCTCTCCGGCGTCGGCGCGCAGTACGAGTCCGAGGTCGTCTACCACCAGGTGAACGAGGAGCTCGAGAAGCAGGGCGTCATCTTCACCGACATGGACACCGCGCTCCGCGAGCACCCGGAGCTCGTCCGCGAGTACTTCGCCACGGTGATCCCGCCGAACGACAACAAGCTCGCCGCGCTCAACAGCGCCGTGTGGTCGGGCGGCTCGTTCGTCTACGTCCCGCCGGGCGTGCACGTCGAGATGCCGCTGCAGGCCTACTTCCGCATCAACACGGAGAACATGGGCCAGTTCGAGCGGACGATCATCCTGGCCGACGAGGGCTCCTACGTGCACTACGTCGAGGGCTGCACCGCCCCGACGTACTCGAGCTCGTCGCTGCACTCCGCCGTGGTGGAGCTCATCGCCAAGCCGGGCGCCCGCATCCGCTACACGACCGTGCAGAACTGGTCGAACAACGTCTTCAACCTCGTGACGAAGCGCGCGATCGCCGAGAAGGACGCGACGGTCGAGTGGGTCGACTGCAACCTCGGCTCCAAGCTGACGATGAAGTACCCGGCCGTCTACCTGATGGGCGAGCGGGCGCACGGCGAGGTCCTCTCCATCGCGTTCGCCGGCAACGGCCAGCACCAGGACGCCGGCGCCAAGATCGTGCACGCCGCGCCGAACACGACGTCGAACATCTTCGCCAAGTCGATCTCCAAGGACGGCGGGCGCTCCAGCTACCGCGGACTGCTCGAGGTCGGCAAGGGCGCCTACGGCTCCAAGTCGAAGGTCGTCTGCGACGCCCTGCTGCTCGACGACAAGTCGCGCACCGACACGTGGCCGACGATCCGCATCGACGAGGACCAGGTCGACATCGGCCACGAGGCCACGGTCTCGAAGGTCGGCGACGAGCAGCTCTTCTACCTCCAGTCCCACGGGATCGACGAGGAGGAGGCCGCGAAGCTCATCGTCAACGGCTTCATCGAGCCGATCGTCAAGGAGCTCCCGATGGAGTACGCGGTCGAGATGAACCGGCTCATCGAGCTCCAGATGGAAGGCAGCATCGGGTGAGCACGACCACCGCGCCCGCCCCCGTCTGGCTCTCCGCGCTGCGCTCCGGCGCCGCCGAGGAGCTCCCCAACATCGCGATGCCGCACTTCCGCGGCACGCCGGGGTGGGAGTTCACCGAGATCCCCGAGCTCGACCTCGACGCGTTCCCGACGGCGCAGACCGCCGACGCGTCGATCGTGTCCACGGTCGTCGACGACGCCCCGCGCGTCTTCGACCACCTGCCCGAGGGCACGATCCGCCTGACGCAGGTCGACCACGCCGTGGTGCGCGAGTCCGCGGCGCTGCCGGACCCGACGGCCGCGGGCAAGCAGGCCATCGTCCTGCCGCTCGAGACCGCCGCCGCCGAGCACCCCGACCTCGTCGAGCGGTACCTCGGGAGGATCGAGACCGCGCGCACCCCGTTCACGGCCCGCAACGACCGCGACTGGGTCGGCGGGTTCTTCGTGTACGTCCCGCGCGGTGTCACGCTCGACGCCCCGGTGCTCCTGACCCTGATCCAGGACCAGGCGGGTCGCAGCGTCGCCCCGCGCACCCTGATCGTGCTCGAGGACGGCGCGTCGGCCGAGGTCTGGTCGCAGACCACGTCGAGCTCCCCCGAGCTCGAGGCGCTCGTCAACGGCGTCGTCGAGATCCACGTCGGCGCGAACGCCCGGCTGCGCTTCGTCGACGTCCAGGACCTCTCGGAGAAGTCGTGGATCTTCGGCGCCCAGCGCGCCACGATCGATCGCGACGGCTGGGTCGACTGGATCACGCTCGGTCTCGGCTCCGCGAAGGGCAAGGTCTTCCAGGAGACCTCGCTCGACGGCGCCGGCGCCCACGGCCGCGTGACCGGCGGCTACGCCACGCACGGCAAGCAGCACCTCGACTTCGACACGCTGCAGACGCACATGGCGCCGAACACGACGTCGGACCTCGCGTTCCGCGGCGTCCTGGCGGAGAAGAGCTCCACCGTCTGGCGCGGCATGATCAAGGTCGACGAGAAGGGCCAGCAGACCGACGCCTTCCAGGAGTCGCGCAACCTACTGCTGGGCCGCAAGTCGCACGCGGACAACATCCCGGGCCTCGAGATCGCGGCCAACGACGTCCGCTGCACCCACGCCGCGGCGATCGCCCAGATCGACCCCGAGCAGCTGTTCTACCTCCGCTCGCGCGGCCTCGGCCTGAACGCCGCCCGGCGCCTCGTGATCGAGGGCTTCCTCGCCGAGCTCGTCACGCGGTTCGAGGAGGGTCCGGTGCGCGAGGCGCTCGGCGAGATCCTGCAGCGCCGCATGGACGCCGTCCTCGGCTGACGGCCCTGGCGTCGCCCCCTGCGGGCGACGCCGCGATCGAGCTGCGCGGCGGACCGGTCGGTCTGCCAGCATGGCTCGCGTGTCACGGGTCACGCACGCAGCCGTCCGCGCACCCCGGCCGGGGCGCCGATCACGCTCCGGGTCGACGCTCGGCGCCGCGGTGCTCACGGCCGCCCTCGGCGGCGCGCTCCTCGCCCCGACGGCGGGTGCCGCGCCCCGGCTGAAGACCGACGGGAAACCCCGGGCCGGGTCGTCGAAGACCGGCGCCGTCTGGGCCGAGCGGGCCCGGGCCGCCGCCGGCGACGTCCCCGGGCCGTTCGTGGCCTCCGACGCCCTGAAGGTCGCGGCGGCGCCGGACGGCAGCCGGATGCTCGAGACCGCCTCCGGTCGCCGCGTCCTGCTGCGTGGCGCGAACGTCAACGGACTCGTCGACTACGGCGGCGTGCACGGCGCGGTCGGCATCACGTCGGTCGACGGCGAGCAGGCCCGCGCCGTCGGGCTGAACGTCGTGCGGCTCGCCGTCTCGTGGTCGCGGATCATGCCCGCGCCGAACAGCGTCGACCAGGCGTACGTCGAGCAGGTCCGGTCGGCCGCGCGGGTCTTCGCGGACCGTGGCATCTACGTCCTCATCGACATGCACCAGGACCGCTACGCGGCGAACCTCGGGCAGCCCACCGCGACGGAGTCCGACGGCGCGCCGCGCTGGGCGGTCGACACGCAGGGCGCCAGCTGCGACTTCGCGGCGAGCACCCTCATGGGGTACGCCAGCTACTACACGACGGCGTGCGCGGCGAAGGCCGCCGAGGGCCTGTTCCAGAACCGCACCGTCGCGGGTCGCCCGCTGCAGGACGCCTACGGCGACGCGGTCACCGCGATGGCCGGCGTCGGCAAGACGCTGGGCCCTGCGTTCGCCGGCATCGAGCTCTACAACGAGCCGCGGAGCGAGGACCCGTCGCTGCCCGACGCCTGGGTCTCGCGGGAGCTCTGGCCGATGTACACGAAGCTCATCGGCCGCCTCCGGGGCGCCGGGATGCAGGCCCCGATCTGGTTCGACAGCGTCGGCGCCCTCGCGTCCCGGTTCAGCGACGACGGCAACCTCGTCTACGCGCCGCACCTCTACACCGACGTCTTCGGGCGGTTCCCCGACGACGGCACCGCGGAGCGGCAGCGGACCGACTACGCCAAGGAGGTCGCCCGCGCCCGGACGTTCGGCGCCGCGATGGTCGTCGGCGAGTACCCCGGCGCCCGCGGCGGCGTCTGGGAGGCCTACCGCCAGACCGGGCTCCAGGCGCAGGACAAGGCCCTCATCGGCGGCATCATGTGGGTCTGGAAGCAGCACCCGACCAAGGACTACGGCTGGGGGCTGCTGCAGCCCTCCGGTGCCCTGCAGCCCGAGGGGCAGGTCGTCTTCGACCTCGGACGGCCTCGGATGGTCACGTCCGCCCCGACGGTCGTGAGCCAGGGCTACGACGGGACGACGATGACGCTCGTCACCCGCGGCGCCGGGATCGTGGAGCTGTGGAACGGCGTCGCGTCGGGCGCCGCCGCCGGCCGTGGTCGCGCTCCCGTCCTGACGGTCGACGGCGCCCGTCCGACCGCGCGGATGACGGTCAAGGCGCGGACGCTCCGGGCGACGCTGCCGTCCGGTCCCGTCGGCGGGCAGCGGATCCGGCTGCGGCTCCCTGCCGGCGAGCACACGCTGCGGCTGAAGCCCTGACGCGGCCGATCGGGGACCGCACCGGGCGGTCCCCGTGCGAAGGTGGTCGGGTGGCCCTCGTCGACGACCCCACCGCCCGCGCGCTCCTCGACGCCTCCGACGCGGTCGCGTCGATCGCGGGCGACCTGATCGGGCCCCTCGTGGCCGTGTCGTCGCCCTCCGGCGACGCCCCCGCGTTCGAGCGGTGCGTCGACCTCGTGCTGGCCGCGCTGCCGGACGACGCCGAGGTCGAGCGGATCCCGTGCTCGACCGCCGGCAGCGCCCCCGACCTGCTCGCCCGCGTCCGGGGGACCGGCACCGCGCGGGTCGTGCTGCTCGGGCACCTCGACACCGTGATCCCGCACGACCGGCACCGGCCGGTCGAGCAGGACGGCGACCGCTGGACGGGGTCGGGCACCTTCGACATGAAGGGCGGCGACGCCCTCGCGATCGGCCTCCTCGACGCCGTGGCCCGGACGCCGGGCGCACGCGACCTGTTCGCGGAGGTCGCGCTGCTGCTCGTCGCGGACGAGGAGTGGCGCACCGAGGACTTCGCCCACGGCCCGCGCTTCCGGGACTGGGACGCCTGCCTCTGCTTCGAGGGCGGCGAGCGGACCGCCACGGGCGACGAGGCGGTCGTCGTCCGCCGCAAGGCCGCCGCCGCGATCGCCGTCACGGGCGCCGGGGTCTCCGCCCACGCGGGCTCGAGGCCAGGCGACGGCCGGAACGCGCTCCTGGCCCTCGCCGAGGTCGCCCGGCGCGCCGCCGCGTCGCACGAGCCGTCGGGCCCCGAGCTCCTGAGCGTCGTGCCGACGATGATGCGGAGCGGGACCGCGCTGAACGTCGTGCCGGACGACGGCGAGCTGATCATCGACGTCCGTGCGGCCGAGATCGCGTCGCTGGAGCGCGTGCTCGCGAGCCTGCCGGACGACGTCGACGGGGTCGGCATCTCCTCGCGGTTCAGCCGGGTGTGGCCGGGCATGGACCACCGCGCGGCGGCGGCCCCGGTGCTCGATCGCGCCGCGGCGCTGCTGGGTCGCCCGATCGCGGCGTCGAGCCGCGGCGGTGCGTCGGACGCCAGTCACCTGGCGTCGTGGACCCGCGTCGCGATCGACGGCCTGGGCCCCCTCGGCGGCGGCGCCCACGCCGTCGACGAGCACGTCGACGCGGGCACGCTGCGGGAGCGCGCTGCGGTCGCACTGGCCGTCCTGGCGGGCGTTCTCGTCTCCTGAACGACCACGGATCCGGCGGCCGTTAGAGTCGCGGACGTGACCGATTCCGCACGTCGTCCCGGGTCCGCCGACGAGGAGCTCCTGAGCGCCGAATGGGCGCAGGTCGAGACCGAGCTCACCGATCCCCAACGGATCGACCGGATCGCCGCCGAGCTCGACATGGCGTTCGGGCAGCTCGCCGACGTCCGTCGCGGGATCACCGTCTTCGGCTCCGCCCGGCTGGGCGAAGGCACCCCGCAGTACGAGCTGGCCCGCGAGCTCGCGCGGCGGCTCGCGACCGAGGCCCGCGCCGCCGTCATCACGGGCGGCGGACCGGGGATCATGGAGGCCGCCAACCGCGGGGCGCACGAGGGGGAGGCCCGCTCGATCGGCCTGCTGATCGACCTGCCGTTCGAGACGGGCAGCAACCCGTACGTCGAGCTCGCGGTGCCGTTCCACTACTTCTTCACGCGCAAGGTCTCGTTCGTCCGGTACTCCGACGCGTTCGTCGCGATGCCCGGCGGGTTCGGCACGCTCGACGAGCTGTTCGAGGTGCTCTGCCTCGTGCAGACCAAGAAGATCCGCTGGTACCCGGTGGTCCTCGTCGGCACGGACTACTGGGGCGGGCTCGTCGACTGGATCCGCGAGCGCGTCCTCGCCGAGGGCCTGATCTCACCCGGCGACGAGGACCTGATCACGTGCACCGACGACCTCGACGAGGTCGTCCGGATCTGCACCGAGGCCTGCGACCTGCGGTCCGGGCCGGTCAACGCCGCCTAGGAGCAGAGGCCGGGAGGACGGACCAGACGGAAGTCAGACCGACGTCCCGCCGGCCGTCGTCCGGTCGGCCGGGGCGCCGTCGGCGGGCGCCGGCTCGAGCTGCTCCCAGCCCGGCCACGCGAACGGCTGCGCGTCCGACCGCAGGCGCGTCGTGCACGCCGCCGCCGCTGCCGGGTCGACGGCGAGCGCCCGGAGGAACGCGCCCCGCGGCGCGCCGTCCGCGGTCCGGCCGTGGACGAGCCGCAGGACGCCCGGCTCGTCCAGCGCCGGCAGACGGCGCCCGTCCGCGGGCACCGGGCCCACCGCGACGGGCGCCCCGGCGTCGGTCAGCGCGCCGTGCAGCGACACGTAGGTGCGGAGGTCCCGGCACGGGCTGCCGTCCGCCCACGTCGCGCGTGCGCCGCGGAGCCGCCCGAGCGCGTAGTTGCGCCCGAGGCTCTCGCTGGCGTTGACCACGCCGAGCTCCTCGTCGGTCAGGAGCAGCGCCCACGCCCGCAGCACCGTCCCGGGGGAGGGCGCGATCGTGGCGGGCACGTAGCCCGCGTGCACGTGCGCCGACCACACCGCGTCGACGTCGTGGAGGGCGAGCGCGAGGACCGGCACCGCGACGCCGCGGTCCGGCGCGGACCGGAACTTGCGGGCCAGGGTCTCCGGCGCGGGGTTCGACCCGTAGCCGAGGACGGCGTGGCGCGGGACGTCGGCGGCCCCGGCGGCGTCGCGGACCCCGGACCACGTGGTCGTCCGCCCGCCGTCCCGGAGCAGCGTCCCGGGGCCCCACGGCGCCGCGGGGTCGACGAGCGGCAGGTCGCCCGCCCGGGTGTGGACGTACGACCCCGCCGGCTGGGCGAAGGGGTACCGGGCGGCGCGCTCCTCCGGAGGCTCGGCCGGACCGGCGGTGCTCAATGGTCGGCGACGGTCCCGCCGGCCGGGACGAGCGGGTGCCCGGCGCGGTCCCAGTCGAGGATGCCGCCACGCAGCGACCACGCGTCGTACCCGGCGTCGCGCAGCGCCTGGGCCGCGATCCCGGACCGCCCGCCGATGCGGCACTGCACGACGATCGTCGCCTGCCGGTCGAGCTCGCCGATCCGTGCGCCGAGCTCGCCCAGGGGCACGTGGAGCGCCCCCTCGATGCGGCCGGCGTCCCACTCGTAGCCCTCGCGGACGTCCACCAGCAGGACGCTGTCGCGCTCGAGCTCGGCGGCGAGCTGCGCGGCGTCGACCTCGAGGCCGGGCTGGTCGAACACGGGGGAGGGCATGCCCGCACGCTACCGTGCCGCCCGGCCCCCGACCGACGGTCGGGCGGTGCTCCTCCGTGCCCGCCCGTCGCGCGCGGCCCGCGCAGATTGCGGGACCTCTAGAATGCTGGTATGGAGCCGACCTCGACCCCCGCAGACGTGGACGCCGTGCTGGTCTCCCGCCTCCGCGGAGCCGGGTTGCGGGTCACGCCCCAGCGCCTCGCGCTGCACCGGCTGATCGCCTCGAGCAACCGGCACCTGACGGCCGAGGCCCTGCTGCGCGAGGCCGCGCAGGAGCTCCCGGGCCTCGCCCTGCCGACGGTCTACTCGACGCTCGAGCTCTTCGCCGAGCTCGGGGTCGTCCGCCGCGTCGCCGCGCCCGGCGCCGCGCGGTACGACACCGACCCGACGCCGCACGACCACTTCACGTGCGTGCGCTGCGGGCAGCTCTACGACCTCGACACCAGCGCCGGTCGCGCCGCCGCACGCCGTGCGGCCGAGGGCGCGGGCCATCGCGTCGAGAACGCGACGGTCGTCGTCAGCGGCGTCTGCGCCGGCTGCCTCGCCTGACGCCTCCGTCGCGGTCCGCCGGTCCGCCGTGGCGCGGGACGCACGAGGACCTCGCCCCATCGCGGACGGGGTGCACCGGTGTCCCGCCACACCGGGCCCGATGTGTCCGCGTCATAGGATCGAGCCATGTCCGAGCTCGGGTCCGACCTCTACGACATCCCGGAGGAGTTCCGGGACCTGCGGGCGGCGATCCGCCAGATCGCCGAGGAGCAGATCGCACCCGGCGCCGCGGAGCGCGACGACAAGGCCGAGTACGCCTGGGACGTCAAGAAGCTCCTCGGCGAGCAGGACATCCTCGGCCTCGCCGTCCCTGAGGAGTACGGGGGCAACGCGATGGGCACGCTCATGCTCCAGATCGCGGTCGAGGAGATCGCCCGGGTCGACGCGTCCTGTGCCCTGATCCTCATGGTGCAGGAGCTCGGCTCGCTCCCGATCCGCCTGTTCGGGTCCGAGGAGCTCAAGCAGCGGTTCCTGCCGAAGGTCGCCACCGGCGAGTGCATCCCGGCGTTCGCGCTGTCCGAGCCCGAGGCCGGGTCCGACCCGTCGTCGATGAAGACCCACGCCGTCCGGGACGGCGACGAGTGGGTCATCAACGGCTCGAAGAACTGGATCACGAACACCTCGGTGGCCGACGTCTACGTCGTGTTCGCGAAGACCGACCCCGAGTCCGGGCGCATCACCGCGTTCGCCGTCGAGTCCGACCGGGAGGGCTTCTCCTACGGGCCGCTCGAGCACAAGATGGGGATCCGCAGCTCCCCGACCGGCTCCCCGGTCTTCGACGACGTCCGCGTCCCGCACGAGAACGTGATCGGCGAGGTCGGCCGCGGCATGTCGGTCGCGCTGGGCACCCTCGAACGCACCCGCCTCGGCGCCGCCGCGCAGGCGGTCGGCATCGCCCAGGGCTCCATCGACTACGCGGCCTCCTACGCCAAGGAGCGCATCGCGTTCGGCCGCCCGATCGCCGAGTTCCAGGGCCTGCAGTGGAAGCTCGCCGACGCCGAGACGAAGGTCGCGGCCGCACGCGAGCTCCTCTACAAGGCGTGCGCGGTGTCGGACCGGACCGACCGCGACGGCGGCTTCGGGAAGTGGAGCTCGATGGCGAAGCTCTTCGCGTCGGACACCGCGATGGGGGTCACCGTCGACATGCTGCAGATCCTCGGCGGCTACGGGTACGTCAAGGACTACCCGATGGAGCGCTTCATGCGCGACGCGAAGATCACGCAGATCTACGAGGGCGCGAACGAGATCCAGCGCGTCGTGATCTCCCGCGCGATGCTGGGCTGATGACGACCAGCGGGCTCCGTCCGGGCGTCCGCGGACGTCCGATCCCCAGTCCGTACCGGTCCGCCCCGCGCGTGGCGTAGATTGGGCGCATGAACGCTCGTACGCCACTCGTCGTCGCCGTGGTCGGCGTCTGCCTGGCGTCGACGCTCACGTACCTCCTCATGGGCGACTGGACGAGCCAGCCGCTCGTGAAGGTCGTCCAGCAGGTCGGGGTCGTCGCGACCGTCGTCGGCGTCATCGTCGGCGTGCTGGCGCTGATCACCGGACGGCTCGCCGACTACCGCGAGCCCGCGACCGACGAGGAGTTCGAGAAGGTCGTCGCGCGGTCCGAGTACCTGGCGGCCCAGGGCCTCGCGGTCGAGCCCGACGAGGACGAGTTCCTGGCCAAGGACCCGTACGACGACACCGACTTCGCCGAGCTCGTCCGGGACGCCCTGGACGACCTGCCCGACCTCCTGATCGGCGTGCTGCAGGGCAACGTCGCGGTCGTGATCTCCGATGACGGCCGCAAACACCACGCGTACGGGCTCTACATGGGCGACGGCGCCACGCGGGACGACCACTCCGACCGCATCATGATCTTCCGCGACACCCTGCGCCGCGACTTCGGGCACGACGCGGACCTCCTGCGCGAGCAGGTCACGATCACCGTCCGGCACGAGCTCGCCCACCACGTCGGCTTCGACGAGCTCGGCGTCCGCGACCTCGGGCTCTAGCCCGGCCGGCCCCGCCGGCGCTCAGTCCGCCCCGGGGTCGCCGCCCTGCCCCAGCGCCGCGAGCTGGTCGGCGGAGGCGTCGATCGCGTCGGCGAGCGCCGCCAGCGCCCGGGCCCCGGCCGCCCGGTCCTCAGGCGCGACCGTCTCGGCGATCCCCCGCCGCCACGAGAGCACCTTCGCCCGGCGCCCGCCGGCCAGCGCGCGGCCCTCGTCGGTGAGCGCCAGCCGGACGACCCGGCCGTCCGCCGGATCCCGTGACCGGACGACGAGCCCCTGCGCCTCCAGCTTGCGCACCATCGTCGTCGCCGTCGGCGCCGCGGTCCCCGCGATCTCGGCGAGCGTCCCGACCGGCAGCGGCTCCCCGGCGTCGAGCAGCGGCTCCACGAGCAGGTACTGCGGCATCGAGAGCGGGCCCAGGTGCTGGTTGCCGTGCCCGCGGACCCGGCGGAGGGCGCGGGTCAGCCGCCGGAGCTGGAGCTCGAGCTCCCGCCGGCCGGCGGTCGCCGCGTCGACGTCGTCGGGGAGCGCAGGAACGTCGTCGGCGGCGGTCATCGGTCCCGCGGATGATGGCGGGTCGGCAGGCCGACCGCCCCCGTCCGCATCTGCCGGGGACGCGGGCGCGTAGGTTGCGGGAGATGGACCGCCTCCGCCTCCCCGTCCTCCGCAGTGGCGCCTGCGCGCTCGTGGCCGCCGCCGGGCTCGCGGTCGCGGGGTGCGGTGGGGACGACGGGGGAACGACGAGCACCGTCGCCTCCACCCCGCGGACCACGAGCACGGCCACGACGACGGAGGCGACGACCGGCGGGACGACGACCACCACCCCGTCGCCCGGCGGCACGACCACGCGGCGCGACCCGTCGCCGGAGCCGGAGGCCCCGCTGACGGAGAAGCAGGCGTTCCCGGACCTCGTGCCGCTGCGGAAGGTGCCGCAGGCGGGAGACCGGAGCCCCGACGCGCGGACGGTGGCGATCGCCGAGCGCTGGTTCGCGGCGATCCGGCGCGGCAGGGCCGGCGAGGCCGCCGACCTGATGGCCGACGGGACGCGCTACTCGAACGTCTACACCGCGCAGCTCTCCGACCGTGCCGCGCGGCTCGCGGTGTCGGACGACCTGCCGTGCGGGGCCGTGCCCACCGAGGTCGCGGGCGCGCGGGGCGGCTACGTCGTCCTCACCCTCAAGCTCGTGGACAAGGCCGGCGAGCCGCCGTGCGACGGTGCCGGCGCGCCGGTCGCGGTGTCCCTGCACGTCACGGACGGGAAGATCGACGACTGGGTCCGGGTCGTGGCTGCCGACGCCCCGATCAACAAGGGCGCCCCGGCGTAGCCCGGACCGACGCCGCCGGGGCCCTCCGCGGTCGCCGTCGCCCGGGCACCGGACGCCGGAGTGCCGCTCGCCACCCGTCCGTCGTGGCACCCCGATCGTCGGGTGCCTCCGACGCCGGGAGGGTCGGCGGTGCCCCCGGCGGCCATAGGGTCGGTCCATGCGCATCGGGATCCTGACCGCCGGCGGCGGCGGTCCCGGCCTCAACGCCGTCATCCGCGCCGCCGGGCGCAAGCTCCTGCGCGAGGGCCACCAGCCGGTCGGCCTGCTGCGCGGCTACCGCGGACTCGCCTACGGGGACCATCGCGAGCTCGACCACGACGCGCTCTCCGGGCTGCTGCCGCTCGGCGGGACGATCCTCTCGACGTCGAGCTACGACCCGTTCCGCCACGACGACGGCCCGCAGCTCGTGCGGGAGGCGATGGCGCGTGGCGACGTCGACGGCGTGATCGCCATCGGCGGCGAGCACACGATGGAGATCACGGCCCAGCTGCACGCCGAGCTCGGCGTCCCCGTCGTCGGGGTGCCGAAGACGATCGACAACGACATCGTCGGCACCGACCGCACCTTCGGCTTCGACACGGCCGTGCACGTCGCCGCCGAGGCGATCGACCGCCTCCACTCGACCGCCCAGTCCCACGACCGCGTGATAGTCGTCGAGGTCATGGGCCGCAACGCCGGGTGGATCGCCGTCACGGCCGCGATCGCCGGCGGTGCCGACGGGGTGCTCGTGCCCGAGGTCGACGTCCCGGTGGAGAAGATCGCCGCCACCATCCGCCAGCGCCACGACCGCGGCAAGGACTTCTCGATCATCGTCGTCTCCGAGGGCGCCCGGCTCGCCTTCGAGGACGGCCGCAGCCACAAGGTCGTCGCGAACGCCGAGACCGACGAGTACGGCTACGAGCGCCTCGGCGGCATCGGGAACGCCCTGGCCGCCGAGCTCGAACAGATCACCGGCTACGAGACCCGCACCGTCGTCCTCGGCCACATCCAGCGCGGCGGCACGCCGACGGCCACCGACCGCGTGCTCGCCACCCGCTACGGCGTCGCCGCGGCCGAGACCGTGCTCGCCGGGACGTTCGGCACGATGGTCGCGCTCCGCGGCGCCGAGATCGAGCCGATCCCGCTCACCGACGTCGTGGGCGTCAAGGGCATCGACCTCCGGCTGCTGGAGCTCGCCGAGGTCTTCTTCTAGACGAGGGAGGGGAGCGGGCCCCGGTCCGGACGTCGCGGAGCCCTGCCGCGCCGGGCTGCGGCGAGGTCCGGACCACCCGCAGGGCGCCGGGGCACGCCGACCCGCGAGGTGCGACCATCGGCGGCGATGCGGATCGTCACCGTCGTGGGCAACCGCCCCCAGTTCGTGAAGGCCGCCGCCGTGTCGCGGCGGCTGCGCGAGCGGCACGAGGAGGTCCTGATCCACACGGGCCAGCACCACGACGACGCGCTGTCGGCCGTGTTCTTCCGCGAGCTCGACCTCCCCGCCCCCGACCACGAGCTGCGTCTCGGCGGCGGGACGAACCTGCAGCAGACGTCGCGGATGATCGCCGAGCTCGAGGCGCTGATCGTGGGGGCGGGGGAGGCCGGCGTGGTCGACGCCGTGCTCGTCTACGGCGACACGAACACGACCCTGGCCGGGGCGCTCGTCGCCGCCGACCTCGGGATCCCGATCGCGCACGTCGAGGCCGGCATGCGCTCCTTCGACCGCCGGATGCCCGAGGAGCGCAACCGCATCGTCACCGACCACCTCGCGCAGCTGCTGCTCGTGCCGACGGAGACCGCGACCCGCAACCTCGAGCGCGAGGGCCTCGCCGACCTCACCGTCGACGTCGGCGACGTGATGACCGACGTCACCCTGCTCGTCCACCCGAAGGCCCGCGAGCGGGCGGACGCCTGGCTCGCCGAGCGCGACCTCGAGCCCGGCGGCTACCTGCTGGCGACCGCCCACCGCGCCGGCAACGTCGACGACCCCGAGCGCCTGACCGCGCTCGTCGACGTCCTGACCGCGGCCGCGACCACGGAGCGCCCGCTCGTCCTCCCGCTGCACCCGCGCACCGCCGCCCGACTGACCGAGCACGGCCTCGACGAGCGGCTGCGCGGCGCGCCCGGGGTCCGGCTCGTCGATCCCGTCGGACCGCTGGACTTCGCGACGCTCCTCGTGGGCGCCGCGGCGGTCCTCACCGACTCCGGCGGCGTGCAGAAGGAGGCCTACCTCGCGGGGGTCCGCTGCGTCACACTGCGCGACACGACGGAGTGGGGCGAGACCGTCACGGCCGGCTGGAACGCCCTCGTGGACCTGAACGCCCGCGCGGCGGTCGACGCGATCGACGTGCCGCTGCCCCCCGTCCGCCCCGACGTCTTCGGCGACGGGCAGGCGGGGGAGCGGGTCGTCGTCGCGCTCGAGCGCGCGTTCGCCTGAACGGATCGGCTCCCGCCGTGGCGTCGGGCGGAGGAGGCAGGCCCGGACCGCGCCCGCGCCGTCCGGGACGGTCCTACTTCGGCGCCATCCGGATCGCGCCGTCCAGGCGGATCGTCTCGCCGTTGAGCATCGTCTGCTCGACGATGTGCGCGACGGTCGACGCGTACTCGTCCGGGCGGCCGAGCCGGGGCGGGAACGGCACCTGGGCGCCGAGCGACGCCCGGGCCTCCTCCGGGAGCGCCCCGAGGAGCGGGGTGTCCATGAGGCCCGGGGCGATCGTCACGCACCGGATGCCGTAGCGCGAGAGATCGCGCGCGACGGGCAGGGTCATGCCGACGATCGCGCCCTTCGAGGCGGAGTAGGAGACCTGGCCGATCTGGCCGTCGAACGCGGCGACCGACGCCGTGTTGATCAGCACGCCGCGCTCGCCCTCGGCGTCGGGCTCGTTCTGCTCCATCGCCTCGGCCGAGAAGCGGATGGCGTTGAACGTGCCGAAGAGGTTGATCCGCATCACCGTCTCGAAGGGCTGCATCGGGTGCGGGCCCTTCTTGTGGTGGAACACCTGCTGCGGCCAGCCCGTGCCGGCGCACGAGACCGTCGCACGGAGCGGGGCCTGCCCGGCGGCCGCGGCGACCGCGGCCTTGACGGCGTCCTCGTCGGTGACGTCGGTCTTCACGAACAGGGCGCGCTCGCCGAGCTCGGCGACGAGCGCCTCGCCCTTGTCCTCCTGGACGTCGGCGATCGTCACGAACGCCCCGTCGGCGTGGAGCCGGCGGGTCGTGGCGGCGCCGAGGCCCGAGGCCCCGCCGGTGATGAGGGCGCTGTTGCCCTTGAGGTCAGCCATGGGGCCACCCTAGCCGTGCGACTGGCCGGCCGGCCAGGCGGACGGCGCACGCATCCGGTGGTTCCCACGAACCCTCGGCGCGGCGCTCAGGCGTTCCAGCGCACGAGCGCCGGCCGGCCGCGCTCGGCGCCGAGCACCGAGACCGTCGCCGTGCCGAGGACGAGGTGCGCGCCGAACCCGGCCGGCTGCTGCAGCCACCGCGCGGCGAGGATCCGCAGCAGGTGCCCGTGTGCGACGACGAGCACCGCGGCGCCCGGCGTGTCGTGCGCCTGTCGATCCTCGCCGGCGGTCGCCCGACGTCCCGCGGCCACCGCGCGGACGATCGCGCGGTCCGCCCGCGTGCCGACCTCGTTGATCGTCTCCGCGCCGTCGACGACGCTCGTCCACGAGTTCCACCCGGGGTCGGTCTCGCGCATCGCCGCGGTGGTGATCCCCTCGGCCGCGCCGTAGTCGCGCTCCTGCAGGTCGTCGTCGAGCTGCGCCACCGACCCCGGCAGCGCGAGCTCCAGCGTCTCGCGGGCCCGCGACAGCGGGGAGCACCGGATCGCCGCGAAGCGCTGCGAGCCGAGGTGCTCGCCGAGCGCCGCCGCCTGCTCGCGGCCCTTCGCCGTCAAGGGCAGATCGGTGCGGCCGGTGTGCCGACCGTCGCGGGCCCACTCGGTCTCGCCGTGGCGGACGAGCCAGAGCCGGACCGTGGTGGCCTCGGCCGAGCCCGCCTCGGCGCCGGGGGTACCGTCCGGACCCGGGGCGTGCGGCGGCGGAACCTGCGGTGCCGACATCAGACGCCGGAGCCCGTCGACGCCGCACCGCGGCGTGCTGCCGTCGACCTCGACATCAGGCGCCCGCGCCCGGCGTCGCCGCTCCGAGGGGTGCTGCCTCCCGCACCGACATCAGTCCGTGAACGCCCCGTCCGACCTGGCCTCCGCGAGCGCGGCCTCGTCGGCGATCACGGTCAGCGTCTCCGGCCGCAGCAGGCTGGCGGGGGCGTCGGGACCGACGGTGCGCAGGGTGCGCGACAGGGCCTCGGCCTTGCCCTCGCCGGTCACGAGCAGCAGGATCCGTCCCGCGGCGCGCAGGGCCGGCACCGTCAGCGACACGCGCTCCGGCGGCGGCTTCTTCATGTCGAGGACCGCGACGGTGACGCCGTCGGCCTCGAGCGACGGGTGACCGGGCTCGAGCGACGCGGTGTGGCCGTCCTCGCCGAGGCCGAGCAGGACGACGTCGAGCGGGGCGGCGCCGAGCTCGTTGGCGTACGCGCGGGCGCGGTCGCCGGGGGAGCCGTTCTCGTCCAGCCGGTGCAGGACGTGCCCGCGGTCGGTGCCGAGGGCCTCGTCGATCAGCCGCGCGTTGGAGTCGTCGTCGCCGTACGGGACGCACCGCTCGTCGGCGAGGAAGACGTCGACCGACGGCCAGTCGTCGATCAGCGTCGCCAGGCGCTCGTAGGCGCCGACGGGCGTGCCGCCGCCGGACAGCGCGAGCCGCACGCGCGCCGCGGCCTCCGCCCGGACCGCGGTGATCGCGTCCGACAGCGCCCGCGCCGTCACGTCCTTCGCGGCCTCGGCGTCGGCGACCGGGACGACCCGGAACCCGTTCTGCGCGGTCAGGTCGGTCGGACGGGGCGCGGCGTCGGCCATCAGCGGGCCTCGAGAATCGTCGGGAAGATCGACATACGTCCCATCCCTACCCGGTTCACAGCGGCTGACGGTGCGATCGGCGGTGCGGCGTGCGGCCGGCCGGCTGCACCGGGAGGATCGGCGGATCGAGGTGCACCAGGGGACGGACGACCGGCACGCCGGCGACGAGCTCGAGCTCCTCGTCCTCGTGCACGATGGTGACCGGGGTGAGACCCGACTCGTCGCCTCCGTCCTCCACGGAGGTGAGCGAATACGTCGCGCGTCCCGGTTCGATGACGACACGGATGCGCTGACCGCGGAAGATGACCGGGAACGCGACCCGGGTGAGGCCGTCCGGAATGCGGGGCCGGAAGGCCAGACGGCCCCCGATGTCCCGGAACCCGCCGAGGCCGAACATCACGGCGCCGAGCACTCCGCCGAGGGAGGCGATGTGCAGGCCCTCCGCGGCGTCGCCCTTGAGGTCGTGGAGGTCGGTGAACGCCCCCTCCGCCAGGTAGTCGTAGGCGAGGTCGACGTGCCCGACCTCCGCCGCGACGATCGACTGGACGCCGGCGGAGAGCGAAGAGTCGCGGACGGTCAGGCCCTCGTAGTAGGCGAAGTTCTGCTCCTTCTCTTCCGCGGTGAAGACGTCGCCGCGGACGAACAACGCCATCACGAGGTCGGGCTGCTTGACGACCTGCTTGCGGTAGAGCTGGAAGTACGGGAAGTGCAGGAGGAGCGGGTAGCGCTCCTGGTCCGTCCCCTCGAAGTCCCAGCGCTCCTGCAACAGGAAGTCCTGGTCCTGCGGGTGGATGCCCAGCCGCTCGTCGAACGGCACGTGCATCATCGCCGCGGCGACGCGCCAGCTCGCGACCTCCTCCGGGTTGACCCCGAGGCTGTGGGACACGTCGAGGTGCGCCTCCGCCGCGTCGGCCGCGGCCGTGAGGTTCAGCTGCGCCATCAGGTTCGTGTAGACGTTGTTGTTGACGATCGCGGTGTACTCGTCCGGACCCGTCACGCCATCGATGCGAAACTCGCCGTCCGTACCGTGGTGGCCGAGACTCGACCAGAGCCGGGCCGTCTCGACGAGGAGCTCGAGTCCGTGGGCCCGCTCGAAGGCCACGTCGCCCGTCGCGAACACGTAGCGCTGGACGGCGTGGGCGATGCTGGCGTTGACGTGGAAGGCGGCGATGCCGGCCGGCCAGTACCCGGAACACTCCTCGCCATGGATCGTGCGCCACGGGAACGCGGCGCCCCGCAGCCCGAGCTGCGCGGCGCGGTCCCGCGCCTGCCGCAGCGTCGCGGCCCGCCACATCAGCTGATCACGCACCAGTGCGGGCTTCGTGTACGTCAGCGGCGGGAGCATGAAGCTCTCGGTGTCCCAGAAGGCATGCCCGTCGTACCCGGTCCCGGTCAGACCCTTCGCGCCGACGGCGCGCGTCTCGGCGCGCGCGCTGGCCTGGAGGAGCTGGTACTTCGCGAAGCGGATCGCCTGTTGGAGCTCGGGATCGCCGTCGATCTGGAAGTCTGCGACACGCCAGTACCGGTCGAGGTAGTCCCGTTGCGCCGCCGCCAGGCCCGCGAATCCTGCGCCGATGGCGTTCTCCAGGCTCGCGTCCACCTGGTCCCGCAGCCAGTCCATCGACTGTCGGCCCGACCAGTGGTACGCCAGGAACTTGACGATCCGCAACGGCTCGCCGGGCTTCAGGAGCGCCGAGATCGTCACGCGCCCGAGGTCCTCGTCGATCTGCAGCAGCGTCTTCGGCGTGCCGTACGTCCGGTCGATGACGTGGTCCATGCCGGCCGCGAGTGCCAGTCCGGACCGACGGGTGCGGTGCCCGAGGACCACGCGTAGGTCGTGCCCCGTGTGCAGTTCGCTCTCGAGGACGGTGCCGAGAGCCGCGGCCTTCCGGGGGTCCATCGTCTCTGCCTCCTGGACCTGGTTGGCCAGGAGGTTCGACTGGAGGGCGATCCGCACATCCTCGTCGACGGCCTCGACCTCGTACTCGATGGCCGCGACGCTCCGTTGGGTGAAGGACACGAGCCGCCGGCTCTTCACCCGGACCGACCGCCCCGCCTGCGACCGCCACGTGACGTTGCGCTCGAGGATGCCCGTGCGGAAGTCGAGGAACCGGTCGTGCTGCTGCAGCCACCCGCGGTGGACGTCGAACGGCTCGTCCTCGACGAGGAGGCGGATCAGCTTGCCGTCCGTCACGTTGATGATCGACTGGCCGTCCTCCGCGAAGCCGAAGCCGCGCTCGCCGTAGCTCAGGGGGTACAGCTCGTGGAAGCCGCCCAGGTAGGTGCCGGACTGCCCGCGGGGCTCACCTTCGTCCAGATTGCCACGCAGGCCCAGATGTCCGTTCGACAGCGCGAAGATCGACTCCATCGCCGGCAGACGGTCGAGGTCGAGTCCGTGCTCCTGGATGCCCCAGGGCTCGAGAAGGGAGTGCTGGTGATCGGTCACGAGTGACCTCCGATCGTCAGGTTCAGGTCGGTGAGGCGGGACACGACGAGATCGGCCCCGGCAGCGCGGAGGGCATCGGCGTGGTCGGGCGCGTGACGGTTCACGCCGATGACCATGCCGAAGGCGCCGTCCCGACCGGCAGTGACACCGGACACGGCGTCCTCCACGACGGCGGCACGGGCGTGGTCGACGGACAGGTCGGCGGCGGCAGCGAGGTAGCTGTCGGGTGCGGGCTTCCCGCGGAGCCCGCGCGGTACCAGGTCGGCCCCCGACACCACGACGTCGAAGAGCCCGCGCGTGCCCGAGAGCTCCAGGATTCGTTCGGCGTTGGCGCTCGACGACACGAGGGCGGTTCGGACACCCGCGCCGCGGATCGCCTCGAGCGTCGTTCGCGCGTCGGGGTAGACGACGATGCCTCCGGCGTCGATGCTCTCACGCAGCAGCGCGTTCTTCCGATCGCCGAGGGCGACGATGCGCTCCTCCTCGGTCCCGTCGCCCGGGGGGGCGATCCCCCGGGACGCCAGGAAGCTGCGGATGCCGTCGAGGCGGGGGCGGCCGTCGACGTGGCGTTCGTAGTCCATCCGGGTGTCGAAGGGCACGAACGCCGGACCTCCTCCGGAGGCGGTCGTCCGCAGGACGTCGTCGAACATCGACTTCCACGCGGCGGCGTGGAGCCGCGCGGTGTCCGTCAGGACACCGTCCATGTCGAACAGGTAGGCGTCGATCTCGCCGAGATCTCGGGGTCCGGCCATGTCAGTCTCCGTCGCTCGCGCGGGGGAGCTCGCCCTCGGGACGAGGGACGAGCCGCGGCTGTTCGTGGTGGGGGGAGGAGGGGACGTCCGGTGCGCCGACGCCGCGGTCCGAGTCCTCGGGTTCCGGGACCGGAGGGGCGGAGGGGAGGGTGGTCGTGTCGATCGCGAGCCGGGGGGGCGCCGCGCTGCGGTCGAGGCCCTGGTCCCACTCCCGGCCCGCGGTGGTGCGCAGGATGAACCGTGGTGTGAGGAACACCGTCCGCCGGCTCGCGGCGAGCCTGCCCCGACGTTCCTGCGTCAAGAGCATCGCGGCTTGGACCCCGAGCTCCTCGGCGAGGATGTCGACGGTCGCGTCGACAGCGTGCCACGCGACGACCGGAACCTGGCCGGAGTCGTCGGGCGTGCCGTTGCAGCCGACGATGAACATCCTCGCCCGGAGTTCTGGGGCCTCTTGCAACGTCAGCATGTGCAGGGCCATCGCGTTCTCGTCGTCGGCACAGTAGACGGCCGTCACCCCGGCGCGGCCCCGGACGTCCTCGAGCGTTTCGCGGCAGCGTTGTGCGTCCGGCGTCCAGGAGTCGATCGGCCGGAGCGTGCACCGCCCGAGTTGCCCCGCCCGGGCGACTTCGTAGAGGATGTTCCTGCTGCGCTCCTCACCCGGGTAGCTCGACTCCGGTCCGTTCCAGAGGATGCAGCTCCGCGAGCTGTCCGCCGCGAGCCAGCGTCCGAGGAACTCTCCGATGACGAGCCCGCTCGCGTCGAACTTGGGCGAGACGAACCGGGGCGGCTCGACCCCGATGTCGCGGAAGACGTGGTTCGGCGGCTTGGTGTCCGCGACGACTACGAACGTCCCGTCGCGGATCAGGCGGGCGACGACGTTCCACAACGCTGGGGAGTTGCCCGCCGGGATGAGGATCAGGGCGTCGAGGTCCTGCTCCTCGGCGCGCTCGAGCTGGCGGATCTGCCAGTCCAGAGCGCCGTCCGCGGACTGCGTCCCGGTGTTGCGGAACTCGGTCTTCCAGCTCCGCGGGTCGATGTTCAGGTGGCGCTCCACGCCTCGGCCGATGGCCTTCCCGAACTGGTGGGCCCGGTAGTCGAGGAGCAGGACCTCGCGGGTGCGGCCCTCCCTGGACCGGACCTCCGCGCCCCAGGCGAGCACCATCGCGAGGACCAGGCCGACGACCATCGAGTTGGTGCCCGAGTCGACGCCTGCGACGGCGAGGATGGTGAAGAGGACGAGGCCGACGCCGGACGTCGCCCCGAACAGGAGGAAGAGGCTCAACCGCCGCTCCCGCACGCGGGACGCGCCGCTCGTCCGCCATTGCGCCAGGCCGACGCCGATGCGGCGCAGCGAGACGCCGGGTGGACGCCCCGCCCCATCTTCGGGTGTCGAACGTTTCACGAGCACGAGAGCAGCCTCCGGGCTGTGGCGAGGGCGCCGATGTAGCCGTCGTCCGGGACGAGGGTACGACGGAGCGCCCTCCCGAGCACCCCGGCCTCCCCGCGGGAGGCCCCGAGGACGGTCCACTGACGTTCGGTGGACGAGTGCTCCAGGGCGGCGGAGTACACGTCGGTGCGGGCGGCGCGCAGCCCCCCGCGGCCGCGGTCCAGCGCGAACGACGCGCCGTCCCGGGTGGTGAGCGTGGCGCCGGCCAGCCCCTGGACGCCGACGTCGGCGGGGCTGAGCCGCAGGCCGACCTCGTCCCCCGTCGCGTCGCGCGTGCGGCCGTGCTCGGGGACCCACCCCAGGCGGTCGCCGAGCCAGCCGAGGAACAGCCACGCGGCGGCCTCCGACCCGGGCTGGTGGCGGACCTGCACGTCGGAGATCCGCCACAGCTCGGGACGTCGTTGCACGGGCTCGAAGTGCGCGGCGAGCCGCTGCCGCCACGGCGTGGCGCGCAGCCACGACAGGTCGACGATCGAGAGCGCGTGCTCGTCGATCAGGTGCTGCGCGTCGTTCAGTCCGCTCGGCACGTCCGCGGCGTCGCCGGAGTCGAGCAGCACCGTCTGGCCGAGCTCGCCGAGCGCCTCGACCGCGACGTGGTGCCCGTGCGGGGCCCAGAGGAGCGTCGGGACGTCGGTCATCACCATCGGGTCGACGATCGACGCCAGCCGCGTGAGGTGCCGTTCGGCGATGTCGACGGTGACCTGCTCGGTGGACGACTCCTCGGTGGTGCCCTCCTCGACGGTGGCGACCGTGACCCGGGCGCTCAGGCGCGCGCGCCGGACGTGGACGCGGACGAGGATCGTGCGGGACGGGGCGTTGCGGCCGACGCCGTCCAGGCGCCGCGCGACCTCGCCGGTGAAGGCGGCGTCGACGACCACGACGAGGTTCAGCGCCCGCGCGGGCAACGCGCTGCGCCGCCGCCGGAAGCGCTCGTGCTCGAGCGCGCGCATCGCCTCCTCGACGGCGCCGGGGTCGACGTCGTCCTGCTGCCAGACGGTGTGCTCGACGGCGGTGGCGGAGCCGGGGACGGGCGGCGCCGCGCCGGTGCTCTCGGCGCCCGCCATCAGATGGCCCGCCAGCGGTCGCCCGGGAGCAGGATCCGCCGAGCGGTCCGCGGCCCGGACGACCCGGCGGGGTACTCGTCCGGCGGCGCGGAGCTGCGGCCCCAGGCGGTCAGGATCGGGTCCATCACCGTCCACTGGGCCTCGACCTCGTCGGCACGCGTGAACAGCGTCGCGTCGCCGCGCATGGCGTCGGTGATCAGCCGCTCGTACGCCTCAGGGGACGCCGACAGGAACGCGGTGCCGTACGAGAAGTCCATCGTCACCGGCCGCAGGTTCATGCCGGAGCCCGGGACCTTCGCGGCGAGCTTGATCGAGACGTGCTCGTCCGGCTGGATCGAGAAGACGATCTGGTTGGGCTCGACGACCGCCCCGTCGAACGCGTTGTGCGGGACGGGCTTCAGCGTCACCGCGATCTCGGTCAGCTTGCGCGAGATCCGCTTGCCGGTCCGGATGTAGAACGGGACGCCCGCCCAGCGCCAGGTGTCGACCTCGAGCCGGAGCGCGACGAACGTCTCGGTCGTCGACGTCTCGGGGACGTCGGGCTCCTCGAGGTAGCCGCGGACCTCCTCGCCGCCGATCGACCCCGGGCCGTAGCGGCCGCGGACGGCGATCTCCTCGATGCGGTCGGGGTCGATCGGGGTGATCGCCCGCAGCACCTTGACCTTCTCGGTGCGGATGTCGTCCGCGGTGAAGGTCGTCGGGGGCTCCATCGCGAGGTTGCAGAGCAGCTGGAGGAGGTGGTTCTGGACGAGGTCCCGCAGCGCACCCGAGGTGTCGTAGTAGCCGGCCCGACCGCCGACGCCGACGGACTCGCCCGCGGTGATCTGCACGGACTGGATGTGGTTGCGGTTCCAGATCGGCTCGAACAGGCCGTTCGCGAAGCGCAGCGCCAGGAGGTTCTGGACCGTCTCCTTCCCGAGGTAGTGGTCGATCCGGTAGACCTGCTCCTCGCGCAGGACCTTGAGGATGCGGGCGTTGAGGGCGAGGGCCTCCGCCTTCGTCGTGCCGAACGGCTTCTCGACGATCACGCGGACGTCGGAGCCCGAGCGGTCCGACAGGCCGTGGACGCCCAGCTGCTCGATGATCGTCCCGAAGAACCGCGGGGCCGTCGAGAGGTAGAAGATCCGGTTCAGCCGCTGCCCCGCGCGGTCGTCGAGGGCCTTCAGCCGCGGGGCGAGCTCCGCGTAGGCGGCGTCCTCCTCGAAGCCGCCGGAGACGAACGAGATCGTCGACAGGAACGTCTCCAGCACGAGCTCGTCGCACGGACGGCGCGAGTTCCTCGTGACGGCCTCGCGGACGAGCTCGCGGTACTGCTCGTCCGTCAGGTCGTCCATCGCGACCGCGACGAGCCCGAACCGCTCCGGCAGCGCCCCGTCGTGCGCCAGGTTGTAGAGCGCCGGCAGGAGCTTGAGCTTCGACAGGTTCCCGGTGCCGCCGAAGATCACGAGGACCGACGACGGCGGGGGCAGCTGGTCGAGGCCCTCGCCGAGGGGGTTGTCGTCGGGCGGGGAGGCGGGCGTCATGCGGGCGGGGCGGCCGAGCCGGAGCGCTCAGTCGTTCCGCTTGACGGCGTGGCCGCCGAACTGGTTCCGGAGCGCGGCGAGCACCTTGGAGCCGTAGTCGTCCTCGGTCCGGGACGCGAACCGGGAGTACAGCGACGCGGTGATGACCGGGAGCGGCACGCTCTCGTCGAGCGCGGCCTCGATCGTCCAGCGGCCCTCGCCGGAGTCGTCGACCCACGGCTGCAGGGCGTCGAGCCCGGTGCCCTCCTGCTCGAACGCGCGGGCGGAGAGCTCGTTGAGCCACGACCGCACGACGGAGCCCTGCTCCCAGAGGTGCGCCACGCGGGCGAGGTCGAGCTCCGGGTTGTTCTTGTGCAGGAGCGCGAAGCCCTCGGCGAACGCCTGCATCATCCCGTATTCGATGCCGTTGTGGACCATCTTCACGTAGTGGCCCGAGCCGGAGCCGCCGACGTGCTCCCAGCCGCGCTCGCCGATCACGTGGCGCGACTTCTCGGACGTCTCGGGCGCCAGCGAGTCGAGCACGGGGGAGAGCGTCTCGACGGCCTCCGACGGGCCGCCGACCATCATGCAGTAGCCGACGTCGAGGCCCCACACGCCGCCGGAGGTGCCGACGTCCAGGTAGTGGATGCCCGCGCCGGAGAGCTCCTCGGCGCGCGCGGCGTCCTCGCTCCAGCGGCTGTTCCCGCCGTCGATGATGACGTCGCCCTTCGACAGGAGCTTCCCGAGCGCCTGGACGGTCGAGATCGTCGGGTCGCCGTGCGGGACCATGACCCACACGTGGCGCGGGGCCTCCAGCCCGGCGACGAGGTCCTCCAGCGAGGAGACGGCGCGCGCGCCGGTCTCCTCCGCCAGGGATGCGGCGAGGTCGGCGTCGCGGTCGTATGCGACGACGTCGTGGTCGTCGCGGCGGAGGCGGCGGACCATGTTGCCACCCATCTTGCCGAGTCCGACGAAGGCGATCTGCATCAGGAGTCCTCCTTGATGGCGGTGGTGAGGTCGGCGAGGCTCGTGAGCCAGTCGCTGCCCAGGCTGACCCGCAGCACGGGCCGGTCGTGGGCGCCGAGGGTGCGCAGGTCGCCCTGCGACTGGGCGTGGAAGAGCGTGCGGAACGACGTCGTCGGGTTCGTCGGCTCGTCGTCGGACGCGGGCGCCGGGATCGTGCGCTCGGCCCGCGGGTCGTGCTCGAGGATCAGGTACCGGCCGACGGCCGGCCCGCCCTTGTGGAGCTGCCCGGTGGAGTGCAGGTAGCGCGGCCCGAAGCCGGTCGTGATCGCGGCGTCGGTGCGGCCGGCGAGCGCGGTGCGCAGGCGCCCGACCTCGGACGCCGCCGAGGCGCTCGGGGGCAGGTACGCCAGGATCGCCAGGTACTCGGGCGCGGCGAGCCCGTCGACGAACGCGAGCACCGCCTCCGGGTCGACGTCGTCGGCGCCCGGGATCGGGGTGCCCGCGGCGACCTCGGCGAGGACCTCCTTCGTGGCGTCCTTCGCCGCCTGCACGTCGGGCTGGTCGAACGGGTTGATCCCGAGGCCCCAGCCGACGACCGCGGTGGCGACCTCCGCGATCGCGAAGGCCGCGCCCAGGGCCTCGTCGCCCTCGACGACGAGTTCCAGCACGGGGACCCCGGCGTCCGTGGACTCGGTGATCGCGGCCTCGAGGTCCGCGTCCTCGCCGCTGCCGCGCAGGACGAGGAGCTGGCGGTCCTTCGCGACGGTCGGCAGGCGCCCGAGGTCGGCGGCAGGGTCGTCGACGACCGGCAGGACGCCGTGCCCGTGCTTGCCCGTCGACTCGGCGACGAGCTGCTCGAGCCACAGCCCGAACGAGCCGAGCCGCTCGTCCTGGACGCGGAGCGCGAGCTTGTCGCGTCCGGTCTTCGCGAGCGCCGAGATCGCGGCGCCCAGGCGGACGGCCGGGTTCTCGTCGACCGGGGCGTGCGAGGACTCGATCGCCCGTGCGCCGCCGTGCAGCAGCGCGCCGAGGTCGGCCCCGGTGAGGGCGGCCGGGACGGTCCCGAACGGCGAGAGCGCGCTGTAGCGCCCGCCGATCTCGGGATCGCCGTGGAAGATCGCGCGGAAGCCGTGGACCTGCGCGATCGCCTCGAGCCCCGACCCGGGGTCCGTGACCGCGACGAACGCCTTCCCGTCGGGGTTCAGCGACCAGTAGTGCCGGAACAGCGACAGCGTCTCGAGCGTGCCGCCGGACTTCGTCGAGACGAGGACGAGGGTCCGCTCGGGCTCGATCGCGGCGTCGACGGTCGCGACCGCGTCGGGGTCCGTCGAGTCGAGCATCCGCAGGCGCAGCCGGCCGTTCTGCGGGCCGCTCCAGTGCCAGACGACCTCCGGGGCCAGCGACGAGCCGCCCATGCCGACGAGGACGACGTCGGTGTAGCCCTCCGACGCGACGGTGGCGGCGAGGTCCTCGAGCGTCGTCCGGTCCTCGAGGCCGTGCCCCGGTGCGTCGAGCCACCCCAGGCGGTCGGCGACCTCGGCCTGCCCGGCGGGACCCCAGAGCGTGTCGTCGCGGTCCCGGAGGCGCTCCGGCACGCGCTCCTCGGCGGCGCGCCGGACCTCGGCGTCGACGGCCTGGCGCTGGTCGTCGGTGAGTCGCCAGCGGAGGGCGGGGGGCGTCGGGTCGCTCATCGGGACGGGACCTCCTCGAGTCGGGCAAGCAGTGCGGCGCCGCGGAGCCCGGCCTGGGGGCCGTGAACGGCGACGCGGATCTCGGTCTCGGTGCCGAGACCGGGGAGCAGGAGCCGGTGGGCGGCCTCGCGGGCGGGGCCCACCAGGAGCTCGCCGGCGCGGGACACGCCCCCGCCGACGACGACGGCCTCGGGCTCCAGCAGCGTGATGACCGCGGCGATGCCGACCCCGAGGCGCTCGCCGAGGATCCGCAGGCCGTCGATCGCCTGCTCGTCGCCCCGCTCGGCGGCGTCGGTCAGCGCGGGACCGTCGGCGAAGCCGCGCTCGCGGGCCAGCCGATCGAGCGCCCGGCCGCTGGCCCAGTGCTCGAGCGAGCTGGGCAGCGGAGCGTCGCCGGCGGCCGGCGCGCCGGCGGTCAGGTCGGCACCGACCGTCAGGTGGCCGAGCTCGAACGCCGAGGTGCGCGCGCCGTGCAGGGGCCGACCGTCGAGCACGGCGCCGCCACCGATGCCGGTCCCGACGGTCACGCAGACGAGCGAGCGGTGCAGGAGCTGCAGGTCCTCGTCCCAGGCCTCCGACAGGGCGGCGAGGTTGGCGTCGTTGTCCACGTGGACGGGAACGCCGAGGCGATCCGCGAGCTCGTCGCGCAGCGCGACGTCGCGGAACGCCGCGATGTTCACGCTCGAGACGACGCGGCCGTCGGAGATCCGCACGACCGACGGGACGCCGATCCCGACGCCGTCGACGGGGCCGAGCTCCCCGACGAGCCGCACGATCTGCGCGAGCAGGGCTTCGGGCTCGTCGACCGCGGTCGGTTCGAGCCCCCGGGGGGTGAGTGTGGTGCCGTCGAGCAGGCCGACGGCGACCTTCGTGCCTCCGACGTCGACTCCCGCGGTACGGGCCGTGCGATCCATCCCGGCGAGGTTCGCACATCACCGACGCCCTTCCGGTGTCCGCGGGTGAAGATCCCCGACGACCGGCGTTGGACGCTCGCGCAGGACCCGGCCCCGGCGGACGCGCTTGCCGCGCCCGGCGAGCGGGAGCGCGCCGGACGGGTCCGGCGACCGGACGACAACCTTTCCGCGCGGTCGCGCGTACTCTGCGGTGATGGTGTCACGCACGGTGCCCGACCGGATCCTCCTGACCGGTGCCACCGGTTCGATCGGGGGACGACTGCTGCCCGGCCTGCTCGGGGACCGGCAGGGCGGCGCGGCGATCCGCGCGCTCGTGCGCGACCCGGCGCGCGCACGGCTGCCCGAGGGCGTCGAGACCGCGAAGGGCGACGTCTTCGCCGGCGAGGGTCTCGACGCCGCGCTCGAGGGCGTCGACGTCGCCTACTACCTGATCCACGCGATGGGCCGCGGCAACAAGGGCGACTTCGCCGACCTCGACCGCCGCGGCGCCTGGGCCTTCGGCGAGGCGGCGGAGCGGGCCGGGGTCCGTCGCATCGTCTACCTGGGCGGCCTCGGCGGGAAGCAGGCGGAGGAGTCGCACCACCTCCAGAGCCGGGCCGAGGTCGCGAAGATCCTGGCCCGCCACGTCCCCGAGCCCGTGCACGCCCGCGCGGCGATGGTGATCGCCCCCGACAGCCAGTCGTTCGTGATCCTCAAGCACCTCGTCGACCGGCTGCCGGTGATGGTGTGCCCGAAGTGGGTCTCCACGCGCAGCCAGCCGATCGCCGCGCGCGACGTGACCGCCGCGCTGCTCGCGCTGAGCACCGTCGACGACGTGCCGGGCGAGGTCCAGCTCGGCGGCGCCGAGGTCCTCACGTACCGCGAGATGATGCTGCGGACGGCCGACGCGCTGGAGCGCCGCCGTCCGCCGATGGTCCCGGTGCCGTTCATGACGCCGCGGCTGTCGTCGCTCTGGGTCAGCCTCTTCGGCGGGGTCGAGTACCCGCTCGTCCGACCGCTGGTCGAGGGCCTCCGCGCGGAGATGATCGTCACCGCCCCGCCGCCGGACGGGGTCAACGACGCACCGCTCGGCTTCGACGCCGCGGTCGCCGAGGCGCTCGCGGACGACTGATCGGGCCGCCGGGCGTGCCCTGCGCGTCCGTGGCTGCTTGACTCCATCCCGATGCCGTTCGTCCCCCTCGTCGCGGTCGTGATGATGTTCACGACCTGGCTGGCGCTGAAGATCGTCCGGGCCCGGCTGCGGGCGCAGGAGCGGCGGGAGAACATCACGGTCGGCCGGCTCGTCAACCACACGGGTCTCGACGCCGCCACCGGCGCGGTGTACTCGATCCAGACGGCGTCGATCACGACCCCGACGGAGCGGCTCGACAGCATGTGGTCGACCGAGGACCTCGAGCGCCTCGCGCGGTCCTACTGGCTGTACATGGAGAAGTTCTCGCTCGGCCTGGTGCGGGTGCACTACGACGACCGTGGGCGCTACGTCTGCTTCCTGACCCGGCACCTGCCGCTCCTGGGCTTCAAGGAGCCGGAGTACGAGTTCGGGGAGACCCTCGGCGTCGTGCGCTGGCCGATCGACCGCGGACTCCTGATCTCGCGCAAGGGGCGGGGGAGGGGCTACCTCGAGATCGAGGTGCACCGGCGCGACGGCGTCGGGACCGACGAGACGCCGCTCAGCCGGGCGTACGTCGAACTCGAGGTCTCCGGCTTCTACCCGACCATGAACTCGGGGCTCGCCTACCTCGTCTACAAGCACACGCAGTCGCGGTACCACGTGCTCCTCGCGTACGGCTTCATGCGCTCGCTGGCCCGCGCGGACCTGGCGCCGTCGAAGACCGGGCGGTTCGCCCGGGCGGTCGAGGGCGGCGGGGGCGGCGGATCGCCGGAGCCGATGCCGCGGGCGGGGACGGGACGCGCGCCGACGGACATGACCGAGGACGAGGCGTCCTCGGGCAAGACCCCGCGCGGCGCGGCCGGCTGACCGGCCGGTCCGGGGCCGGCACGTCCGAGGGTGCGCCGAGCCCGGTCGACGACCGCCGCGATCCGCCCCGGACGCTCGGGGCGGGGGCCGCACGGCCTCCCTAGGAGATGCCGTAGCCGGGCATGTCCGCCAGCTTCAGGCGGCGGTGCCGGGCGTGGACGCGGCGGACGGTGTCCGAGCCGGCGCGCATGACGACGGACTCGGTCGTCGCGCCACCGCGCGGCGTGCGGCGCACGCCCTGGAGCAGCTCGCCGTCGGTGACGCCGGTGGCGGAGAACATGCACTGGTCGGCGTTGACCAGCGTGTCCTGCGTGAGCTGCTGGTCGAGGTCGTACCCGCCGGCGACCGCTGCCTGGCGCTCGGCCGCGTTGCGCGGGTAGAGCCGGCCGACGAGGGCGCCGCCGAGGCACTTGATCGCGGCGGCGGAGATCACGCCCTCCGGCGTGCCGCCGATGCCCCACAGCAGGTCGACGGCGGACTCGTCCATGACGGCGAGCAGCGAGCCCGCGACGTCGCCGTCGGAGATCAGGCGGACCTTGCCGCCGGCCTCGCGGATGGCCTCGATCTGCTCCTGGTGGCGCGGACGGTCGAGCACGACCGTCAGGACCTCGGAGACGTTCTTCTTGCGACGCTCGGCGACGAGGCCGATCGTCTCGACGACCGGGCGGTCCAGGTCGAGGAGGTCGGCGATGTCGCGGTCGCCGGCGAGCTTCTCCATGTAGACGCACGGGCCCGGGTCGAACATCGACCCGCGGGGGGCGATGGCGATGACGGCGAGCGCGTTGGGCTGCCCCTTGGCGGTCAGCGTCGTGCCCTCGAGCGGGTCGACGGCGATGTCGACCTGCGGGCCCTCGCCGTTGCCGACCGACTCGCCGTTGTAGAGCATCGGCGCCTCGTCCTTCTCGCCCTCGCCGATGACGACGACGCCGTCCATCGCGACGGACTCGAGCACGTGGCGCATGCCGTCGACGGCGGCCTGGTCGGCGGCGATCTTGTCGCCGCGCCCGGCCAGACGGGAGGCCGCGAGCGCGGCCGCCTCCGTCGTGCGGACGAGCTCCATGGCGAGGGTGCGGTCGGGCGTGGTGGTCATGCGCTCTTCGTCGTCAGAGGTTGGTGCCCGTCCAGCTCGTCCCGTCGTCGACGGGGGCCGGACCGGCACGGCGATCCGGGCAGCTTAGGCCGTCACCGGCGGCCGGGGCGGGCCGGGGCGACCGGGACCCGCGGGTCCCGCCCGCCGACGGGCCCCGCTCAGCGCTGCGCGGGGGCGCTCGACGGCGTCTTGACGACCGGGAGGTCGTCGCGCTGCACGAACGAGACCGGGTTGACCCCGTCGACGCCGATCTGGTCGGCGACGTTCTTCGTCAGGTCGAAGTCGGCGTCGTTCGCGAACGGGCCGCGGTCGATCACCGGGGCGACGACGGTCTTGCCGCCGCGGCGGATCTCGACCTGGGTGCCGCACGGGAGCGTGCGGTTGGCGACCCCGACGGTGTCGGCCTGGAGCGTGACGCCGCAGGCGGTCTTCTTCCCGTAGAAGCCGGGGCCGTACCAGGTGGCCTTCGCGCGGCCGAGCACCGCGATGCGGACGCTCGGGGCGTCGGCGTCGGAGGTCGCGCGGGTGCTCGCCGCGGACGCCGCCTTCGCGTTGGACTCGGGCGCGAGGACCACGCGCAGCTCGTGCACGCGGGTGGCGCTCGTCTTCCACGTGACGGCGAACCGGCCGGTGGACCGGATCCGCGCGCCGGTGGCGCGCTGCCAGCGACCGGCGGGCGTCTTGCGCTCCACGTTCACGCTGCGGCCGGCCAGGTCGGTCCCGAAGGCGCCGCTGACGCGCACGGGACGCTTCGGGTCCTTCGTCGGCAGCGCGGACCACGTGCCCGCGCCGGCGAGCTCGGCGGACGCGCGGGTCGGCGTCGGGCCCTCGTCGGCGGGGGCGGCCGGGGCCGTCGGGGTCGCCGGGGCGGCCGTGGAGGTCGTCGCGGCGTCGAGGCCACCCGTCGGGGTGTCGGCGGCCATCACGGCAGATGGGAGTGCGAGCAGCGACACGACGCCTGCGAGGGCGGTGCGCCGCACGGAAAAGGGTGCGATCACGTCATCCAGTTGGTTCTCGTTCCGTGCCTACGGGGTGAGCTGTCGGGCTCGCGCTGAACGAGTGCGCTACGGACCAGAAACCGGTCCGATTCGCCCCGACGAGCGGCCTCTTCAGGCTGCTCGCAGTGGGTCCCCCGCCGCGGGTCGAACAGGTCGTCCCGCGCTCGGCGTCGCGAAGTATGGCACAGGACGCCGGGGCGTCATAACGCCGTCGGCCGTCCTTCCGGGGAGCGGTGCGGGGCGGCCGAGGCCGTCCCGCACGCGGCGGCGTCAGCTCCGGCCGAGCCGCTTCAGGACGCCGCGGACCAGCTTCTCGCCGGTCTTCGCGGCCTCTCCGGCGAGCTCCACGCCCTGCTTCGTGGCGCCGCCGACGAGCCCGGCGACGCTGAGCCCGCCGCCGGTGCGGGCGTCGTCCGCGGACTCGGGCGTCGCCCATCCCGAGCGCGGTGCGGGGGCGGTGGCGACGGGGGGCGTCGTCTCCTCGTCCGTCGCGGGCGTGCGGCGGGTCCCGCGGGCGGCCGACGTCCCGGACGACGCGGTCGCGGGGACGCGCTTCGGCTTGGCGGCGGTGGCCTTGGGCTTGGCCGGGATGGTCTTCGCCGTGGTGGCCTTGGGCTTGGCCGGGGTGGTCTTCGCCGTGGTGGCCTTGGGCTTGGCCGGGGTGGTCTTCGCCGTGGTGGCCTTGGGCTTGGCCGGGGTGGTCTTCGCCGTGGTGGCCTTGGGCTTGGCCGGGGTGGTCTTCGCCGTGGTGGCCTTTGGCTTCGCCGTCGTGGTCTTCGCGGAAGCGGCCCGGGGCTTCGCCGGCGCCTTCGCCTTCGACGCGGCAGACCCGGTCCCGGCCGCACGGGTCTTCGCCGCCGCGGACCGCGGGCCGGCGGTGGCGCTCCCGCTCCCGGCGTCCTCCGCGTCCGCGGCGGTCCGCCGGGTGCTGCGCCGGCCCGGACGGGTGGAGGGCAGGTTGCCCATCACGTTCTCTCCGGGTGCCTGCTCGTCGGGGCCGTCCGTGTCCGCCATCGTGCCCGGATGGTGGCGCATCGGGCCGTCGGACCGCTCCGCGAGTGCGATACGGCACACGACCGCCCGATCGGGTGCGAATCCGTCTGCAGGGGTGCACCTTTTCGCAGTTGCGGGTGTATTGGAGATCGAGGACGCCGCACCCGGTGTCGCTCCCGCGTCGCACGCGGGATGGTGGGTATCGGGCGTGGTAGACTCCCGGAACGCTGTCGGTAGCCTGGGCCGCTTGCGCCTTTCACCTGATTCGGCCGACGCACTCCTCTTCCTAATGCATTTTCCGTCCCGCCCTCGCCCGGCGGGACGCCGATGGGACGCCTCATATATGTCTGCAGTCGAACTCCAGGAACTCGAAGAGGTCAAGACGCTGGTCCACCGCGGCCAGACGCTCGGGGTGCTCACCCACGCGGAGGTCAAGAAGGCCATCGCTGAGCTCGACTTCGACGACTCCGACGTCGAGGAGCTCAACACCTACCTCGAGAAGATCGAGATCGAGCTCGTCGACGAGATCGATCCCGCGCAGGCCGACCAGGTCGAGCGCGCCCCCGAGAAGCGCACCCGCAAGAAGCGCGTCGCGACGCCGCTGGACCTGCGGCCCGACATGACGACGGACAGCCTCCAGCTGTTCCTGAAGGACATCGGCAAGGTCCGCCTCCTGACCGCGGCGGAGGAGGTCGACCTCGCCAAGCGCATCGAGCGCGGCGATCTCGACGCGAAGCAGAAGATGGTCGAGTCGAACCTCCGCCTCGTCGTCTCGATCGCGAAGAACTACCGCAACCAGGGCCTGCCGTTCCTCGACCTGATCCAGGAGGGCACGCTGGGCCTCGTCCGCGCGGCGGAGAAGTTCGACTACCGCAAGGGCTTCAAGTTCTCCACGTACGCCACGTGGTGGATCCGTCAGGCGATCGCCCGCGCCCTGGCCGACAAGGCCCGGACGATCCGCATCCCGGTCCACGTCGTCGAGAAGCTCAACAAGATCGGCCGCGCCGAGCGCAAGCTCGTCACGGAGCTCGGTCGCGAGCCCACCCCGGAGGAGATCGCCGAGGTCACCGGCATCGACCCCGAGGAGGTCGAGTCGATCAAGCGCTCCGCCCAGGCCCCGGTCTCGCTGGAGAAGCCGGTCGGTGACGAGGAGGAGTCCGAGTTCGGCCAGTTCATCGCCGACGAGCGTGCGGAGTCCCCGTACGAGCGCGCGGCGGAGATCCTCACGAAGGAGCACCTCCGCGAGGCCCTCGAGAACCTGAGCTACCGCGAGCGCCGCGTCCTCGAGCTCCGCTACGGGCTCGGCGGCGAGAAGCCGTGCACGCTGGACGAGGTGGGCCACCGCTTCAACGTCACGCGCGAGCGGATCCGCCAGATCGAGAACCAGTCGCTGAAGAAGCTGCAGAGCCTCGCGGAGGCCCAGAAGCTGCGGGACGTGGCGTAGCCACGCCGTAGTCGCGACACGTCGAGGGGCGCCGAGAGGCGCCCTTCGTCGTTCCCGGGGTCGGCGAAACGTCCACGACGTCCGTCCGGGCTGGCGGACGCCGGCGGGCGCGCCGATCCGGACCCCATGTCCCTCGATCTCCGTGCCTGCCTGACCGCCCTCGTCGCGGGCGGCGGATCCGACCTGCACCTGAAGGTCGGCCGGCCGCCCCTCGGACGCTTCGACGGGGTCCTGCGCCCGATCCTCCCCGGTCAGGAGCCGGCGACGGCGGAGGACACCGAGGAGGCGCTGCGGCACATGCTCAAGGACGAGGAGAGCGCCCGCGTCTTCGCCGAGGAGCACGAGCTCGACCTCGCCCACCACGAGCAGGGCGTCGCCCGGCTCCGCGTCAACGCGTTCCGGCAGCGCGGCCTGGTCTCCATCGTCTGCCGCGTCGTCCCCGACGCCCCGTCGTCGCTGTCGGACCTCGGGCTCCCGCCCGCGATCGCGGAGCTCGCCGACGAGGAGCGCGGGCTCGTGCTCGTCACCGGCATCACCGGCTCCGGCAAGTCGACGACCCTCGCCGGGATGATCGATCGGATCAACCGGGCCAAGCCGTGTCACGTCGTCACGATCGAGGACCCGATCGAGATGCTGCACCAGGACCGCGTCGCGGTCATCAACCAGCGCGAGGTCGGCAGCGACACCGGGTCGTTCGGCCAGGCGCTGCGCCGCGTCCTGCGCCAGGACCCGGACGTCATCCTCATCGGCGAGCTCCGCGACGAGGAGACCGTCCGCGCCGCGCTGTCGGCCGCCGAAACCGGCCACCTCGTCCTCTCGACCGTCCACACGATCGACGCCGCCGAGGCCGTCGGGCGCCTCGTCGGGTTCTTCCCGCCCCACCAGCACACCCAGATCCGCGAGATGCTCGCCACGACGCTGCAAGGCGTCGTCTCGCAGCGCCTCGTGCCGCTCGCCGAGGGCAAGGGGCGCATGGCGGTCTGCGAGATCCTCCGCGCCACCGGGCTCGTGAAGGACATCCTCCGCGACGCCGGCCGCACCGGCGAGCTCAACGCCGTGATCGCCGAGGGCGCGCACTACGGGATGCAGACCTTCGACCAGGCGCTCTGCCGCTTCGTCCTCGACGGCGTCGTCGACCGGGCCGACGCGATGCGCGCCGCCGCCCGGCCGCACGACCTCGACCTGCTGCTGCGGGCCGACGGACGGGCCGGCACCTCGATGGCGGACGTCGCCGACCAGGCCCGCCGCGGCGCCCGCGACACGGGCACCGATCCGCTCGTCCCCGCGCTGCCCGTCGTCTAGGGGTCCGCGGGTGCGACGCAGCGGGGCGGGCCGCTTCATTCGGTAAAGTGTCGGCATGGCCGTCGATCCCACCTGCCCGGTGTGTCGCACCGCGGACATCGTCTGCGGCAAATGGACGCTGCTCCTCGTGCGTGACCTCGCCGAGGGCAACACGCGGTTCTGCGAGCTCGAGCGCTCGCTGACCGGGATCAGCCCCCGCACCCTCTCGCTCCGCCTGCGCGGGCTCGAGGAGGAGGGCATCGTCGCGCGCCGCACGTACTCCGAGGTGCCGCCGCGCGTCGAGTACGCGCTGACCGACAAGGGCCGCGCGCTGCTGCCGATCATCGAGGGCATGCGCGAGTACGGGACCCGGTGGCTCGGCGCCGCCGACGGCTGCGCCGACGACGTCGCCGCGGACCCGGCGATCGTCGTCCTCGGCGCCTGACCCCGGCCGGGGACCGCTGGGCCGGACGTTGCACGCCCGGTTCTTCGTCGCCCGACCGGAACTCTTGCGGCACTGTGTGGTTTCCACCTCCGATGCCGCCGACGATCGACCCCCACGACCACACCGGCGCGACGCCACCCGCGTCCGGGGCCGACGCGCGCCCCTCGTCCGCGCTGACCCGTCGCACCGTCGTCCGCGGCGGCGCCGTGGTCGGGGCGGCCGTCGTCCTCGGCGGCACCGCCGGAACGGGCACGGCGGCCGCGTCGTCGGCCCCGGGGCGTCTCGTGGTCCGACGCTCCGCGCTCGGGCCCGGACGGACGACCGGCGCGATCCGGGCGCCGCACCGCTTCGATCTGCTCGGCGCGCCCGTCGGCGTCGTCGACGGGATCGGGCTGCAGGTCCGCGCGCGTCCGCGCGGGGGCCGCTGGAGCGGCTGGCGGTCGCTCAGCGGGCACGACGGGCACGCCCCGGACGGCCGCCGTGCGGCCATGAGCGACCCGCTCTGGTTCGGGGACGCCGTCGAGGTCGAGTTGCGGTCGCGGCGACGCCCGGCGAAGGACGTGCGGCTGGACCTCGTCGCGGTGTCTCCCGGCGCCAAGCGCTCCGCGGGCGCCGCGAGCACCCGCGCGGCGACCGCCGGCGGGGCGCTGGGCGCGCGTCGTGCGGCGAGCACGCGCGCGGCGGGGGCGCCGGCCACCACCCGCGCGGTCCCGACGATCATCCCGCGCGCCGCGTGGGCGTCGGGCCTGAAGACGCGCAGCGCCCCGACCTTCGGCTCGGTGCAGCTCGCGTTCGTGCACCACACCGTCAACGGCAACACGTACTCCGAGGACGAGAGCGCCGGGATCGTCCGGGCGATCTTCGAGTACCACGTCCAGTCCAACGGCTGGAACGACATCGGCTACAACTTCCTCGTCGACCGCTTCGGCCAGATCTTCGAGGGCCGCGCCGGCGGCATCGACCAGCCGGTGATCGGGGCCCAGGCGATCGGCTGGAACTCCGTCTCCACCGGCATCGCGATCATCGGCACGTTCGAGGGTCAGCCCGCGCCCCCGGCCGCCCTGAACGCCGTCGCGTCGATCATCGGCTGGAAGCTCCCGCTCCACGGCGCGCCGACCGCCGGGACGATCTCGCTGGTCTCGTCGGGCGGGTCCGGCAACCGGTACAAGAAGGGTGCGACGGTCGCGCTGAACCGCATCAGCGGGCACCAGGACGGCTGCTCCACCGACTGCCCCGGCACGAGCCTCTACGGTCAGCTGCCGGCGCTCCGCAGCACCGTCGGCGGCGTCGCGGCCGCGCCGATCGACGTGCCGACGCTGACGATCCAGGCGCCACCGGAGGCCGTCCGGTACGGCCAGACGGCCACGGTCGTCGGGCGCCTGACGTCCCACGGGTCCGGTGTCGGTGCTGCGATGGTCGTCGTCGAGAAGAAGAGCCCGACCGGGAAGTGGACCGCGATGACGCAGGTCCCGACGGACGCCGACGGCAACTGGAGCGCCGGTCTCGTGATCCGCGCGGCCAGCGCCGTGCGGGCACGGGCGAACGGGGCGACCTCGCCGTCGGTGACCCCGGCGCTCGACCCCGCCCTCGCGCTCAACCAGCCGACGAAGCACCCGCGCACCGGACGGGACCTCGCCGTCCGCGGGAAGGCCCGGGGCGTCGACACCGTCTCGATCGTGCTCAAGCGGAAGCAGAACGGCCGGTACATCACCGCCGCCCGCCGCACCGCGAAGGTCAAGAACGGGGCGTACTCGGGCAGCGTGCCCGTCCGCCGCTCCGGCCTGCACTACGTGACGGTCGAGGTGAAGAGCGCCGGGCGGACCTGGCGCTCCGAGAAGCGGTCGCTGCGCTCGCGCGCCTGAGCCGCGGCCGGGGCTCCTGCTGCCGGTCCTCGGTCGGGCGCGGGACCCGACCGGACCCCCGCGACGATCAGTCCGGGATCGTGGCGTCCGCCGCCCGGCACGCCGCACAGCGGCCGTGCAGCACGACGTCGTGGCCGGTGACCTCGAAGCCCGCACCGGCGCTCAGCCGGTGGATCGCGTCCTCGAGGCCGTCGTCGGTGAAGGGGACGACCGCGCCGCAGACGCGGCAGACCAGGTGGTGGTGATGGTGGTCGGGGGCGAGCCGCTCGTAGCGCGCGATGCCCTGGCCGACCTCGATCCGCTGGACGAGGTGCAGCTGCTCCAGCTCGTCGAGGACGCGGTAGATGCTGGCGCGCCCGATCGTGCGCTCGCTGGCGCGGAGCTCGTCCTCGATCTCCAGCACCGTGCGGGCGCACCGCTGCTCGTCGAGCAGGTCCAGGAGCGCCGTGCGCGCACCGCCGCGCCGATAGCCGGCGTCCGTCAGGCGCTCCTCGGCGCGACGGCGCCAGGCGGTTCCCGAGTCCGTCGTGCTCATCCCCACCCACCATATCGGGGCACGGTCGCGCCGCCGACGCCGTACCCCGGCCGTGGCGGGCCCGGTCGCGCCGGCGGTGCACGACCTCGTGCAGCCGCGAGGACCGCCGGGACCCGGGGAGAAGGCGGCGGCATGCGTCACCCCCAGCTGCACGCAGCGCTCCGCACCGCCGGTCTCCACGCCGCCCGCGAGCTCGCGGAGCGGGTGCAGGACGGCGACGAGGTCCCGTTCGAGCTCCTCGAGCACGCCCGGCGTGCGCGGTCCGGCGCGTCCGGACCGACCCTCTACTCCTACCGGCCGCTCGTCGGGCTCTACATCGAGCGCCACGCGGCCGCGATCGCCTCGCTCCCCGCCGTCGCGGAGGCCCAGCACACCATGGTCGCCGCGTGGGGGGTCGAGGCCTACCTGCAGGCCCGGGGCGTCGAGCGCCCGCCCGCCGACCCGCACGACCGCGCCGCCCTGGCGGTCCGGCAGTTCCTCGAGCGCCTGTTCGAGGACACCCCCGACTTCGCCGTCCAGGAGGAGCACTTCGACCGCGCGTTCGCGGAGCTCGAGTCCGTGCTGACCGCCGACGCGACCGAGACGGTCGTGGTGATCCCGCTCGTCGGCGTGGACCCCGCGATGGCGACGGTGGCGATCACCCGCGGCGTCGCGCTCCAGCGCCCCGAGGCGCTGAAGGGCGAGGTCCCCGACGCCGCGCTCACCGGCCCGGACGGCCGCCCGGCCGACGCCGTGGCCACCCTGCGCTGGTCCGCACGCCCGGGGTCCGCGGAGACCCCCCGCCGTGCCCGGGAGGCGTCCCGGCGCCTGATCACCGCGCTGCGGCTCCACGTCGTCGGTGCGACGCCGTCCGCCGGGCCCCTCGTGTGGCTCCGGCCCGCCGGGGCGCCGTGGCGCGCCATGGCGGTCGGCGGCACGTTCGCGTCGCGCGGCGTCGCGCCGCTCGACGCCGAGGACGTGCCGGACCTCCGCACCTTCGTCGACCTCGTCGCGCGGCGCCTGCCCAAGAGCGGCGAGGTCGCGTGGGCGCTCCGGCGCTGGACGCTGGCGCTGGACCGCGACCGGCCCGAGGAGACGCTGACCGACCTGCTGCTGGCCGCCCGCGCCCTGCTGGAGCCCGAGGGACCGCGGTCCGGGCGGCTCGCCGGCCGCCTGGCGGCCCTGTGCGCGGTCGGGGACGAGCGCATGGCCCTCACGCGTCGCCTGTCGCGCCTGGCGCTGCAGGAGCAGGAGGTCGTCGCCGGCAGCCGGCGCATCGACCGCGACCTGCCCGAGCGCGTCGACGAGCTCTCCGACTGCCTGCGCGCCGTGCTGCGCGACTGCGTCGTCGGGCACCTGCGTGGCGACCTGGTGGAGCTCGCCGAGGAGATCCTCGACGGCGTCGTCGACGAGGCGCACACCGACCGCACCGGGTGGCCGTCGGAGCGCAGCGCGGGGACCGGGCCGCTCGGGGAGCCGTCGTTCGTGTCGACCGACGACGACCCGTTCGGCGTGCGCGCGGAGGAGGACGAGGCGACGGCGGACGACGACGTGGAGATCACCGCGGAGGACGACCTCGAGCCGACGGCCGACGACGACGTCGAGGTCACCGCCGAGGACGACGTCGCGGCGACGGCGGAGGGCCCGGTGGTCGTCGTCGACCTCCCGCCGACCGGCGATCCGGCGGTGGCGGTCGAGGCGGTGCCCGACGACGCGACGATCGCGGCCTCGGGCGGCGTCCGCGGCGAGCAGCTCGACACGGACCCCGGGGCGGTCGCCCACGGTACGGGGGGCGGCACGGAGCCGTCCGATGCCGGCGGCGGGTCGACCCAGGACGACCTCGGATCCGGGACGGTGCCCGAGTTCCGGCCGGCGTTCCCCGCCGCGATCCGCCCGTTCGACCCGACCGGCGAGATCCGGGCGTCGCGCCGTGCGCCGGCGGCCGAGCAGCTGTGGCTCGACGTGACGTGGGACGAGCCGCAGATGGCCGACCCGACGCAGGACGACGACGACTCCACCGGGCCCTGGCCCGTCAGCGAGGCCAGCTGACGCGAGGAACCCGGGCATCGCGCGGGGCGGCCGCCCCCGGCCGTCAGCCCCCGACGAGACGGTCGCGGACGGCCGCCAGCGCGGGCAGGTCGAAGACCTCGCCGTCCAGGGCCGCCACGACCGCCGGCCGCGGATCGCCGACCGCGGCCGCGAGCTCCGCGGCCGCCGCGTGGTCGCGCGCCGCCCGCGCCCGGTGCTCGTCCCAGGTCCGGCCGACCTTGCCGGCCAGCGCGGCGCCGAGCACGCCGTCCAGCTCGGCGGTGACGGCGTCTCCGTCGCGCGCGTCGTCGCGGGTGACGGTTTCGACGCGGTTGACGACGAGCCCGGTGAACGGCATCCCGACCGTCCGCAGGTGCTCGCGGAAGAAGCGGGCCTCGGCGCTCGGCAGCGGTCCGGGACCGCTGACGACGACGAACCGGGTCCGGTCGTCCCGCAGGATCGCGCGGACGGCGACGGCCCGCGCGCCGAACCCGTCCGTGAGCGGCCCGAGCGCGTCGAAGAACGTCGCGAGGTCGCGGACGACGTCGACCCCCGTCAGGCGGGTCAGCGCCGAGAGCGCGAGCCCGGTGCCGCGGCGGGCGATGCGCGCCGCGATGCCGGTCCTCCCCTGCCCGAGGAGCGCCTGGACCGCGCGGCCCTCGAGGAAGCCGGCGATGCGGTCCGGTGCGTCGAGGAAGTCCAGCGCGTTGCGCGACGGGGGCGTGTCGAGCACGACGACGTCGAACCGCTCGTCGGCGACGAGGTCGTGGAGCCGGGCCACGGCGGTGAACTCGTGGCTGCCGCCCGCGGCCCCCGAGATCTGGCGGTAGAGCGGGTTCGTGAGGACCCGCTCGCGCGTCGCGAGGTCCGGGCTGAGCTCCGCGATCAGGCCGTCGAACGTGCGCTGCGGGTCGAGCATGCACGCCCACAGCTCGCCCGGGGGCGCGACGCCGAGCGTGGCGAGGCGGTCGGCGTCGACGCGCTCCGGGTCGTTCGTCAGGGAGCCGAGCCCGAGGGCGTCGGCGAGCCTGCGGGCGGGGTCGATCGTCACGACCGCCACCCGGGCGCCCCGCGACCGGCCAGGGCGAGGCCGAGCGCCGCCGCGGTCGTCGTCTTCCCGACGCCGCCCGGCCCGGCGCACACGACCACGCGGGCGTCGGCGAGCCGCTCGATCAGCGGGGCGATCATCGGACGTCCCCGGAGGCGGCGCTGCGTGCCCGACGCAGTCCCTGGTCCAGGCGGTCCGCGAGCGCCGCGACGTCGTCGGGCCCCAGGCGCAGCACCGGGGCGGCGGGGAGCGTCACGACCGGCCGCCGGAACCCGCGGCGGAAGCGGAGGAGCTGTCGCTGCTGGTCGTGGGCGCGACGGGCGTGCGCGTCGGCGGCGGCGATCGCGGCGTCGTGCGGCGCTCCCGCGGCCAGCGCGTCGCGCTCGGCGCCGGAGAACCGGTCGGGCAGGACGCCGTTGACGACGCCCAGCGCGACGGGCACGCCGACGCGTCCGCCGAGGGTGTCCTCCAGCTCCAGCGCCTCGCTGACCGGGAGCTCCTCCGCCGTGGCGACCACCACGACGGCCGTCTGCGCGGGGTCCGCCAGCGTGGCCGCGATCGTCGCGCCCTGGCGGGCCACGGGGCCGACGCGGGCGGTGCGCGCGAACTGGTCGGGCGCGCCGAGCATCGTCGTCGCGTGGCCCGACGCGGGTGCGTCGAGGATGCAGAGGTCGTACGGTCGCGCGCCAGGGGTCCGCCGGACGGGCTGCGCGAGCTCCCACACCTTCCCGAGCGCCAGGAGCTCCCGGAGGCCCGGGGTCGCGGCCGTCAGGCCCGTGAAGACCTTCCCGGAGCCGAGGAGATCAGCGATCGCGGCGATCGGGAGCTGGTCGCGGAGGTACTCCCGCAGCGCGGCCTCCGGCGAGATCGACACGTGGTGCAGCGACCCGGCGGCGCCGGCCACCGGGACCGCGCGCTCGACGAACAGGTCGCCGTCCTCCTCCGTCCGGTCGCCGCCGGCGCGCAGCGGGTCCGCGGGCGGGAGCAGCGTCTCGAGCACGTCGCCGCGGCGGCCGACCTCGGCGATCACGGCGCGCCGGCCCGCCCGGGCGGCGAGGACGCCGAGGGCCGCCGCGACGGTCGACTTGCCCACCCCGCCCTTGCCGGTCACGACGACGAGGCGCCGCTGGAGGAGGTCGTCGGGCATCCGCCGCCGATCCTATGGCGTCGCGCGGGCGGGCCGGTCCGCGGCCCGGCGGAACTTCGACGACCGGGAAGGAACGCCGGGGGACGGGGCGAATCAGGTCATCGCAGGACGTCCCCGACGCCCGGCCTCCCACCGTGTCCCAGGACCAGATGCCACACCACGTCTCGCGCGCCGCCTTCGGGTCGGCCCTGGACCGCGCTCCCGCGGCCCCGCGGCACGCCGTGGTGCAGGCCGATCCGCCGGCCGCGCCGGCGCCGACCGCCGGTCCGACCGTGATCGTCATGGCGAACCAGAAGGGCGGCGTCGCGAAGACGACGACGACCCTGAACCTCGCCGTCGCGCTCAAGGAGCAGGGCCACCGCGTCCTGGCGGTCGACCTGGACCCGCAGGGGAACCTGACGATGTCGCAGGGCCTCGACCCGGACCAGGTGGTCCCGTCGATGTACCACGTGCTCGTCCAGGGCCACCCGATCGCCGAGGTCACCCACGCGCGGGAGATCGACGTCGCCGCGGCCTCGATCGACCTGGCCTCGGCCGAGGTCGCGATGGCCCCGATGATCGGCCGCGAGCGTGCCCTCGAGCGTGCGCTGCGCGCCGTCCGGGACGACTACGACTACGTCTGCATCGACACGCCGCCCTCGCTCGGGCTGCTGACGATCAACGCCCTCTGCGCCGCGTCGAAGGTGATCGTGCCCGTCCAGGCCGAGTACCTCTCGCTGCGCGGGCTGGCCCAGCTGCGCCAGACCGTCGACATGGTCCGAGAGCAGCTGAACCCGGGCCTGCAGATCCAGGGGATCCTCCCGACCCTCCTGGACACCCGCACCGTGCACGCCAAGGAAGCGCTGGAGATGCTCGAGGAGCACTTCGGCGCCGAGATGTTCGTGACCCGCGTGCGGAAGACCATCCGTTTCGCCGAGGCCCCCGTCAAGGGGATGTCGGTGCTCCGCTACGACCCTGACAGTACGGCCGCCCAGGCCTACCGCGACCTTGCTCAAGAGGTGCTCCGCTCATGACCCCGCAGAACCCGAACCGCTCCAGCCTCCGCGAGGGCCCGCTGGCCGACCTCTTCCGCCGCACCGACGAGGCTCCGCAGTCCTCGCCGGCCCCGGCGTCGCAGGCGGCCCATGACTCCCGCTACCCGCAGCGCGTGGGCCTCGACGCCGACCCGGCCCAGATCCTGGGCCTCGCCGACGTCGAGCCGACCCGCGAGGAGCTCGAGGGTCCGTACGTCGACCACGTCGCGCAGACCGCGGCGACCGTCGAGGCGTGGGGCGAGCGCAACCAGCCGATCCACAACGCCTACGGCCCGGTCATCCGCGTCGTCGGCGTGGGCGGCGGTGGCACCAACGCCGTCAACCGCATGGTCGAGGCCGGCATCACCGGCGTCGAGTTCATCGCGATCAACACCGACGCGCAGTCGCTGCTCGACTCCGCCGCGGACGCGACGATCCACATCGGCCAGGCCTCGACGCGCGGTCTCGGCGCCGGCGCGAACCCGGGCGTCGGCCGCACCGCCGCCATGGAGGAGTACGACGAGATCAAGACGACGCTCCGCGGCGCGGACATGGTCTTCATCGCCGCCGGCGAGGGCGGCGGCACCGGCACCGGCGCCGCCCCGATCGTGGCGCGCATCGCCCGCGAGCTCGGCGCGCTGACCGTCGGCATCGTCACCAAGCCGTTCGCCTTCGAGGGCAAGCGTCGCGCCGAGTCGGCCGAGGTCGGCATCCGCGAGCTGTCGGAGGAGGTCGACACCCTCATCGTCGTCCCGAACAACCGCTTGCTGTCGGTGCTCGAGCGCAACACGTCGATGGTCGACGCCTTCCGCGTCGCCGACGACGTCCTGCGCCAGGGCGTCCAGGGCATCTCGGAACTGGTCACGGTCCCGGGCCTCATCAACCTCGACTTCGCGGACGTCCGCACGATCATGCAGGACCGCGGCGCCGCCCTCCTGGGCATCGGCCACGGCACCGGCGAGTCCCGCGCGGTCCAGGCCGCCGAGCGCGCCGTCAGTTCCCCGCTGCTCGAGACCTCCATGGACGGCGCCAAGGCCATCCTGCTGTCCGTCGTCGGCGGCGGCGACCTCTCGCTGTGGGAGATCAACGAGGCCGCCGAGGCCATCGGCGCGGCCGCGCACCCCGACGCGAACATCATCTTCGGCGCGCAGGTCGACGAGAAGATGGGCGACGAGGTGTGGGTCACCGTCGTCGCCACCGGCTACGACCACCAGCCGCACCTGCACGCGGCCGACGTCGAGCCGACGACCGTGCGCCGGCAGACGCCGCGCGAGCGGGCCGAGGAGCGCGACGCCGGTCGGGAGCCCGTGCGCGCCACCCGCGAGCCGGTCTCGGCCTCGCGCGGCGGCATCGCCCCGCGCCCCGCCCGACGCCAGGAGGCGGCGCAGCCGTCGACGCGCGGCGGTGGCGGTGGCGGCGGCTGGGGCGTCCCGGAGTTCGCACCCCGCCACCGGTAGCGGGGCAGGGGACCGGGCCCAGGCCCGGGCGTCGCGGGTCCGGGCCACGCCCGGGTCCCGGGTGCTCGGGCCACCCGGACGACATCCCCGGGCCGGGCGCGCGGAGCACCTGGCACGGCGCCCCTGAGCGGGCACCGACGGCCGCCGAGAGGCGGCCGTCCGTCGTTCTGGGACCATCCGCCGATGGCTCCGTCCCGCGGCACCGTCGCCGCCGGCCACCCGCGGTCCGCCGAGATCGCCGCCGCCGTCCTGCGCGAGGGCGGGACCGCTGCCGACGCGACCGTCGCCGGCACGTTCGCCTCCTGGGTCTGCGAGCCGCTCCTGACCGGCCCTGCCGCGGGCGGGCACCTCCTCGCCGTTCCGCCCGACGGACCCGCTCTGGCGATCGACGCGTTCTGCCAGGTCCCGGGCCGGCGCCCCGCGGACGCCGGCGAGCGCGAGCGCACCGCCCGCGACCCGCTCGACGGGCTCCACGCCGTCGAGGTCGACTTCGGGGACGCCCACCAGGTCTTCCACGTCGGCGGCGCGTCGGTCGCGGCCTTCGGGCTGCTGGACGGCCTGGTCCGGCTGCACGAGCGGTGGGGGCGACTGCCGCTCGCCGACCTGGCGGCCCCCGCGGCGGCGATGGCGCGCGAGGGGGTCGTCCTGAACCGCCAGCAGGCGTTCGTCGCCGACCTCCTGCACGGGATCCTCGTGTCGTCGCCCGAGTCCGCGGCGCTCTGGGCCCCGGGGGACCTGCTCCTGCGGGAGGGCGACCTGCTCCGCGACCCGGAGCTCGGCGACACGATCGAGCGGCTCGGCGCCGAGGGCGTGGCGCCGCTGCGGGACGGCGATCTCGCCGCGGCGTGCGTCGACTGGGCCGCGCGGCACGGCGGCGTTCTGACCCGAGCCGACCTCGCCGGCTACCGGGCCGTCGAACGCGCCCCGATCCGGCTGCCGTACCGGGACCGCACCGTCCTGACGGTCCCACCGCCGTCGGCGGGCGGCGTGCTGCTCGCGCTGGCGCTCGCGCGGCTGGATCGCGATGCGGCGCGCGCCGGCGGCGTGCGCGCGCCGGTGGCCGTCGGACGACACGCAGAGGACGCGGAGGGCCCGAGCCCCGCCGAGCTCGTCGCCGCGATGGCCGACGCCGACGCCGAGCGCACGGACGCCTTCGAGCAGGGCCTCGTCCGCGAGGGCTTCGCCGACGAGCTGCTGCGGCTCCGCCTCGGCTCGACGACGCACCTGTCCGTGATCGACGCCGACGGCCTGAGCTGCGCGATCACGACGACCAACGGCGAGGGCTCCGGCGTGATCGTGCCCGGGACCGGGATCCACCTGAACAACATCATGGGCGAGGAGGACCTCAACCCGCGGCTGCGCGGGGGCGAGGGCTCCGTGGCGCGCGACCTGGCGCCGTTCCCGCCGGGCCGGCGGATGCCGTCGATGATGGCCCCGACCGCGGTGCTCGGTCCGGGCGGCCCCGCCGCCGCCGGCGGGCCGACGATCGGGACCGTCGAGGCGATCCTCGGCTCCGCCGGCTCGGCCCGGATCCGCTCCGCCCTCCTGCAGACCGTGGTCGGACTGGTCGACCGTGGGCTCGGGCCGGTGGGCGCGGTCGAGGCCCCGCGCATCCACGTCGAGGAGGGCGTCGTCTACGCCGAGCCGGGTCTGCTGGGCGCGGTCGGCGACTGGACCGGGGGCCGGACCGCCGTCGAGTTCCGGGCGCAGAACCTGTACTTCGGCGGCGTCCAGCTCGTCGCGCGCGACCCGGCGACCGGCGTGCTCACGGGTGCGGCGGACCCGCGGCGGGGCGGGGCGGTCGCCGTCGCCTGACTCGGGCCGGGCGCCGCACCGGCGGGACGTCCGCACCCGGGTCGCTCCGGACCTGCGCCCTGGCGGTGGACTCCGGGAACCGCCACTCGCCTCGTGACTGTGGTCGAGCCACAGTGTCGGCCGGCCGCCCGCGGGCGAGACTGGGCCATGCCCAACGCCGACTACGTGATCGTGGGAGCCGGCTCCGCCGGCTGCGTCCTCGCCAACCGCCTGAGCGAGGACCCGGAGGTCCAGGTCCTCGTGCTCGAGGCCGGCGGGAAGGATGGGAGCGTCAACGTCAAGATCCCGGCCGCGTTCCCGAACCTGTTCCACACGGGGGCGGACTGGGACTACGCGACGGAGCCCGAGCCGCACGTCGACGGTCGGCGCATGTACGTGCCGCGCGGGAAGCTGCTCGGCGGCTCGAGCTCGATGAACGCCATGCTCTACGTCCGCGGCCGGCCGCTGGACTTCGACCTCTGGGAGGACCAGGGCGCGCCCGGCTGGGGCTGGGACGACGTGCTTCCGTACTTCAAGCGGGCCGAGAACAACGCCGGCGGCGCGTCCGAGTTCCACGGGGTCGGCGGCCCGGTCGAGGTCGCCGACCAGCGTTCCCCGCGGCCGCTCGGCACGGACATCCTCGAGTCGTGCGTCGCCGCCGGCATCCCGCGGGCCACCGACTACAACGGCCCCGAGCAGGACGGCGTCGCACCGTTCCAGGTGTTCCAGAAGAACGGTCGACGCTGGAGCTCCGCGGACGCCTACCTGAAGCCCGCGATGAAGCGCCCGAACGTCGAGGTGATCACGGGCGCGCTCGTCCTCGGGCTCGAGCTCGACGGGGACCGCGTCACGGGCGTGCGCTACTCCCGGAAGGGCCAGGAGTCCGTCGCGCACGCGACCCGCGAGGTCGTCCTCTCCGCCGGCGCGATCAACTCCCCGCAGATCCTGCAGCTCTCCGGGATCGGCGATCCCGAGGACCTCGCCGCCGTCGGGATCGAGGTCCGCCACGAGCTGCCGGGCGTCGGGAGGAACCTCCAGGACCACCCGTTCCTCGGCGCCCTCTACGAGGTGAACGACCCCGACACGCTCTACCAGGCCGACAAGCCGAAGCACCTGCTCGAGTGGGCGATGAAGCGCACCGGCAAGCTGACCTCGACCGTCGCGGAGGTCAACGCGTTCGTGCGGACCCGCCCCGGTCTCCCGGCGGCGGACATCCAGTTCCACATGGGTGCCGCGTACTACGAGGACCACGGCTTCGAGACCTTCGACGGGCACGCGATCGTGCTCGGGCCGGTCCTCGTCTCGCCGCAGGCCCGAGGCAAGGTGTGGCTCGCGTCGAAGGACCCGACCGCGAAGCCGCGGATCCTCACGAACTCGCTCGAGCACCCCGACGATCTGCGCTCGCTCGTCGCCGCCATGAAGCTCGCCCGCGAGATCGCCGCCCAGGAGCCGCTGCGGTCGAAGATCGTCCGTGAGATCAAGCCCGGGCGCGACATCGTCTCGGACGAGGACCTCGAGGACGACATCCGCAAGCGCCTGATGCTCATCTACCACCCCGTCGGCACCTGCCGGATGAGCGACACCGCCGAGCACGCCGTCGTCGACTCGGAGCTCCGCGTCCACGGTCTCAAGGGCCTGCGCGTCGCCGATGCCTCGATCATGCCCGTCATCACCGGCGGCAACACGAACGCGCCGACGATGATGATCGGCGAGCGCGCCGCCGACCTCATCCGCGGCCGGGTCGGGATCACCGCCGGCGCCGCCTCGTGACCGCGCTCCTCGACGGCCTGCCCACCGCCACCGGACGCTCGCGTCCCGACGTCGACGTCGGGACGCTCATCGTCGGCGGCGGCTTCAGCGGCATCGCGATGGCCGTCGGCCTGCGGCAGGCCGGACAGGACGACTGGCTGCTCGTCGAGCAGGCGGACGAGCTCGGCGGCGTCTGGCGCGACAACGTGTACCCCGGTGCCGCGTGCGACGTGCCGTCGTACCTCTACTCGCTCTCCACCGACCAGCGGAAGGACTGGGACCGTCCGTGCCCGCGGCAGGAGGACATCCGCACGTACCTCCACGACGTCGCCCGGCACCACCGGCTGACCGAGCGCGTGCGGACCGGCGTGACGGTCGACCGGGCGTCGTGGGACGAGGCGACCGCGCGCTGGACCGTCGAGTTCGCCGGTGGCGAGCGGGTGACGTGCGCCGCGCTGGCGATGGCGTGCGGCCAGCTCTCGAAGCCGGCCTACCCGTCGATCCCGGGACGCGAGGACTTCGCCGGCGACAGCTTCCACTCCGCCCGCTGGGACCACGACGTCCCGCTGAAGGGGCGTCGCGTCGCCGTCGTCGGCACCGGGGCGAGCGCCGCGCAGTTCGTCCCGCCCGTCGCCGAGGAGGCCGGGCACCTCGACGTCTACCAGCGCACCGCGAACTGGATGCTGCCGCGGCGCAACCGGCCCTACGCGCCGTGGGCCCGCCGGATGATCCAGCACGTCCCCGGCCTGCAGGCGCTCCGCCGCACCGCGATGTGGACGTTCATGGAGTCCGGGATCGCGGCGCAGACGCGGATCCCGCCGCTCCGGCTGTCGCTCCGCGCGTGGTCCACGTGGCACATGCGGAACCAGGTGAAGGACCCGGCGCTGCGGGCGAAGCTCATCCCGGACTACCCGATCGGCTGCAAGCGCGTGCTCTTCAGCTCGTCGTTCCTCCCGGCGCTCGTCCGCGACGACGTCGAGGTCGTCGTCGATCCGATCGTGCGGGTCACGCCGACGGGCGTCGTCGCCCGCGACGCCGACGGCACCGAGACGGAGCGCCCGGTCGACGTCCTGATCTGGGGGACGGGCTTCAAGGCCCAGGAGTTCGTCGCGCCCATCGAGGTCGACGCGACCGACGTCGGCGGCACCACGCGGCGGCTGGCCGACGAGTGGCGGGACGGCGCGGCGGCGCACCTCGGGATCACCGTCGCCGGCTTCCCGAACCTCTTCCTCCTCTACGGCCCGAACACGAACCTCGGCTTCGGCTCGATCGTCGTGATGATCGAGGCGCAGGTCGGGTACGTCCTCGACGCGCTGCGGAAGCTGCGGACGAGCGGGATCGCCGCGCTGGCGCTCCGCGGCGACGTCCAGCGCGTGTCGACGGACGACGTGCAGGACCGGCTGCGCCGCTCGGTGTGGTCGAGTTGCGATTCCTGGTACCGCCAGGGGAAGGACGGACGCATCGTGAACAACTGGCCCGGCCAGATGGTCGAGTACCGGCGCCACACGCGCGAGGTCGACCTCGACGAGTACGAGCCGATCGGCCGGGCCGAGGAGCTCGTCCGCGGGGCCGACGTCGCGGTGGCCGGCCGATGAGCACCACCGACCGCGCGGCCGCGGCGACCGGGACCGGGACCATGCAGGCACCGGAGATCCACCACCACCGCGAGGGCGCCGGCGAGCCGCTCGTCCTGATCCACGGGATCGGGCACCACTGGCAGGCGTGGGCGCCGGTGATCCCGGAGCTCGCTCGCGAGTTCGACGTCCTCGCCTGCGACTCGCCCGGCTTCGGGCGCTCGCCCGGGCTGCCGGAGGACGTGCCGCGGACGATCCCCGCCTACGCCGACGCGTTCGCCGCCTGGATCGCCGAGCGCGGTCTCGACCGCCCGCACGTCGCCGGCAACTCGATGGGTGGCGCGATCGCCCTGGAGCTCGCCCGGCGCGGCGTCGTCCGCTCGGCCCACGCGGTGTCGCCCGCGGGCTTCTGGTCGGCCGGGGAGCGCCGGTACGCGCAGGCGTCGCTCGCGCTCCTGGCCGGGCTCCCGAAGGTGTCGCGCCCGGCCGTGTCGCGGCTGATCCGCACGCGGGCCGGTCGGACCGCGCTGGCCGGGACGCTCTACGGACGGCCGTGGCAGGTGCCCGCCGACGAGGCCGAGGCCACCCTCCGGGACGCGTGGGGCGCGCCGGCTTTCGACGCCGCGCTGCGCGGCTTCGACGCCTACGACTTCGCGGACGGCGACGGCCTGCCGGACGACGTCCCCGTCACCGTGTCGTGGGGCTCGCGCGACCTGCTGCTCCCGTACCGGTCTCAGTCCGCGCGCGCCCGCTCGGCCCTGCCGCAGGCCCGCCACGTGACGCTCCACGGCTGCGGGCACGTGCCGTTCACGGACGATCCGGGCGTCTGCGCGGCGGTCATCCGCAAGGCCGCGGGGCGGCGCTGACCGGCGCCTGGCGGCTGATCGGCGGCGGGCGTCCCGCCCCGACCGGCCGGCCGGACGCGGTCAGAGCGCGAGCTTGAAGCCGACGTGGGTCGGCTCGAACCCCATGGCGGCGTAGAATCGGTGGGCGTCGGGGCGGAACGTCCCGCTGGTCAGTTGGACGAGGCCGCAACCGCGCTCCCGTGCCCGCCGGATCGCGTGCTCGATGAGCGCGCGGCCCACGCCCCGGCGCTGCTCGGACGACGCCACGTGCATCGTCTCCAGCTGCGCCCGCTCGCCGTCGCGGGCGAACTCGGGCAGGAACGACAGCTGGACGACGCCCACGACCGTCCCGTCGCGGTCCGCGACGACGAGGTCGTGGTCGTCCGCGCCGACGATGCGGCGGAAGCCGGCGCGCTGGCCGTCCGTCGGCCAGGTCCCGGGGACGCGGCCGCGCGTGATCTCGTCCGCGCCGATCAGCGCCAGGACGGCCTCCTCGTCGGCGAGCGTCGCCGACCGGATCGCGACGTCGTCGTCGGCCTCGACCGGAGCGTCCGGGGAAGGCGATCCGCCGGCGTGCTGCGCCGACGCACCGGTGGCGTCGGCCGGCACCTCAGCCGAAGCGGACGACGCCGTTGCTCGCCCCGCGCACCTCGGCGAGGTCCGCGAACTCGAGCCGCTTGAGCGCCGCCCGCAGGAGGGCCAGGAGCTGCCGCAGCCGCGCGTTCTCCGACCGCGCCTCGAGCAGCTGCTGCTTGGCGTCGGGAGCGAACTCGACGGAGGCCGCGAGGTCGTACGAGCTGGCGGCGACGAGCTCCGCGGGGGAGACCTCGTGGTCCGTCGCCTGGTTGGCGAGCGACGCGTACGCCTGGCGCACCGCGGCGGCGGCGTCGTGGTCGAGGGTCTCCTGCTCGTCCTGCAGGAACTCGACCTGCGCCGAGGCGTAGGAGTGCCGGTGGTGCTCCTCGACCACCCGGAACGGGCGCGTGCCGCGGGTCACGACGTCCAGGCGCCCGTCCTCGAACCGCTGGAGCACCTCGGTGACGCGCATCGCGCAGCCCACGGAGCGGGGACCGTCCTCGTCCACGAGCACGATCCCGAACTCGCGGTCCTCGTCGATGCAACGGGCACCGAGCTCCTTATAGCGCTCCTCGAACAGGTGCAGCGGCACCTGCTCGCCCGGGAGCGCCACCAGTCCGAGGGGGAACAGCGGCAGGTCCGGATCGGCGTCGTCCATGCCACCTCATGCTACGCCGGTCCGACCCGTGTTTCGACCCGATCGTGCGGGACCGCGAGCGTCCGGGCGCGCCTACGGGTACGTAGACCCGACATGGCCACCACCGAGATCGTCTGGTTCCGGCGGGACCTCCGCGTCCGCGACCACCCCGCCCTGCGGGGTGCCACCACCGACGCGGAGCGCGTCGTTCCGGTGTTCGTCGTCGATCCGACGATCACCGGCGGCTCGGCGGCCAGCGGACCGCGGGCGCACTTCCTGGCGGGGTGCCTGAAGGAGCTCGACGCCGCCCTGCGGGAGCGCGGGGGACGCCTGGTCGTCCGGCACGGCGACCCGGCCGACGTGCTGGTCGCGCTGGCGGAGGAGGTCGACGCCGGCGCGGTGCGGTGGACGAGCGACGCCAGCCCGCACGCGCGGCGCCGCGACGCGCGGGTGACCGACGCCCTGGAGGCCGTCGGCGTCCGGGCCGTCCCGTCGCCCGGGCAGTACGTCGCCGATCCGTCGGAGCCCCGGACCGGGCAGGGGAAGCCCTACACCGTGTTCAGTCCGTTCCACCGCGTGTGGGAGCACCAGGACCGCCGCCGGGTCCTCGACGCCCCGCGCACCCTGACCGTGCCGCAGGTCGCGGGGGACGGCCTCCCGTCGCCGGACGACGTGGGCGCCGGGGGCCTCCCGGACGTCCCCGAGCCGTTCGCGGAGCCGGGGGAGGAGGCGGGGCTGAAGGCCGCCCGCGGTTGGCTCGACGGTCCGATCCAGGACTACGACGACCTCCACGACGTCCTCGCCGGCAAGGAGGGGTCGAGCCGCGCGGCGGGCGGCACGAGCGGCCTGTCGGCCCACCTGCGGTGGGGCACGATCTCACCGCGGTGGCTGGAGGCGCGGGCGCGGAAGCTCTCCGGCGAGGGTCCCGCGGCGTTCGTGCGCCAGCTCGCGTGGCGCGACTTCTACGCCCACGTCTACCTCTTCCACCCGGAGGACCGTCGCCGCGCGCACCAGGCGCGGTTCCGGGACCTCACCTGGGAGCCCGACGAGGAGGCGCTCGAGGCCTGGAAGGCCGGGCGCACGGGCTACCCGCTCGTCGACGCCGGGATGCGGCAGCTCGCGGCGACCGGCTGGATGCACAACCGCGCGCGGCTCGTGGTCGGCTCGTTCCTGACGAAGGACCTCCACGTCGACTGGACCGCGGGCGAGCGGCACTTCTACGCGCTGCTGCAGGACGGCGAGCCGACCCAGAACGACGGCAACTGGCAGTGGGTGACGTCGATCGGCGTGGACCCGAAGCCGTACTTCCAGCGGATGTTCAACCCGACCCGGCAGCTCGTCCGCTTCGACCCCCGCGGCCGCTACGTGCGGCGGTGGGTGCCGGAGCTCGCGCACGTGCCGGACGAGCGGATCGCCGAGCCCTGGAAGATGGGGCCGATCGAGCAGCAGGAGGCCGGGTGCGTGATCGGCGAGGACTACCCGGCGCCGATCGTCGACCACGCCGAGGAGCGCGAGCGGGCGGCGGCGCGCTACCGGGCGGCGGGCGAGAGCTGAGGGTCGCGGGTCGCGGGGTCCGGGGGCTCCAGGTGGGGCGCGAGCCCGCGCAGCCCCGCGTCGAGCGTCCCTGGCGCCGCGAGCTCCAGGCGCAGGGCCTCCGCGTGGCCGGCGAAGCGTCGCTCCGGGTAGTCGCCGGCCGTCCCGCGGGTGCGGAGGAACGCCCAGTCGCTCGACTGCAGCGCGAGCAGCTCGCGCCACGCGCGCGGCGTCGCCCGAGGTCCGGCGGCCAGCACGTCGAGCTCCAGCCGGCGGGCCTCCCAGGCCAGCTCGGCGACGCCGGGGCCGCTCCAGGTGGAGAGGTCCCGCGGGGTGCCCCACGTCGTGGTGCGCCGCGCCGGGGCGGGGAGCGGCGGAGGACCTGCGCGCCGGGCTGCTGCTGCGGCGTCGTCGGCGTGGACGATCCGCAGGCCGCGGGCGGCGGCCTCGTCGAGCACCGCCTCCAGCCAGCCGACGCCCTCGATCCACCAGTGCCCGAGGAACTCGGTGTCGAGCGCGACGGTCGCCAGGCCGCCGTCGGCCACCCGGGCGATCGCCGCGTCGACGAACGTGGCGGCGTCGACCCGGGCGCGGCGGCCGGCACGGGCGGGGTCCCACGCGTGCCCGTCGTTGCTCCACGGCTGCAGGTGGAAGGTCGTGCGCCGGTGGGTGTCGCGGTACGGCGCCGCGGCCGGCATCGCGCCGTCCGACCAGACGAGGTCCATCAGCGCGCGGTCGATCGGCAGGAGCATCGTGCCCGCCGCGGTCGCGTAGGGCGTCAGGTGGGCGGGGGACCCGTGGCCGAGCGGGTCGGTGAGGTCGACGCACGTGGTCCGCACCCCGTGGTCGACGAGCGCGCCGTCCAGGCGCGGGTCGTAGGCGCACTCCGGGAGCCACAGGCCGCCGGCCCACGGACCGCGGCGCCTGCGGTGTGCGTCGATGCCCGCCCGGAGCTGGGTCGCCACACCCCCCGGGGACGCCAGGAGCGGCAGGACGGCGTGGGTCGCGCTCGACGTCCACGACGCGTGGCGGAGCAGCGTCCCGGCGACCTCGGCGGCGTCCGCGGTCCGGCGCCGCGCGGTCCGGTAGTGCTCCCGGAGGGCCCGCAGCGACCGGGCCTCGTCCTCGTGCCCGCCGGCGAGGAAGCCGTCGATCTCCCGGCCGTAGACGTCCTCGCGGGTGTCGTCGAGGAAGGTCCGGAAGCGGTCGACGACGCCGGGCGCGAGCAGCTGGTCGGCGAGGACCGGGGTCACCGAGACCGTCAGGGCCCGGGCGCCCGCGTGCCGGTCGAGGAGCTCCCCGAGCGGCAGGTAGCAGGTGGCGGCGGCCTCCCAGAGCCACTCCTCGCCGAACGGCCAGGTGTCGAACCCCTCGACGTACGGCAGGTGCGTGTGCAGGACGATCGCGAGCGCGCCCGGACCGCCGCCGTCGCCGGGGCCGGCGCTGCTCACGGCCGGAGCACGGCCACGAAGTCGAGCGCCTCGTCCAGGTCCGCCCCGTCGTCCTCGGACCGCAGGACGAAGTCCGACGCCGCGATCGCGGGGGTGAAGCGGTCGTAGAACGGCTTCGTGATCCGCAGGCCCTTGTGGATGCGGTCCCACGCGGCGTGCTCGAGCGCCCAGGCGTGGAGCTTCAGCTTGCGCGCGTGGTAGAGCCCGAGGAGCTCGACGGACCCGAAGTGGCGCTCCAGGAGCTCGCGGTACTCGCCGGCGCGGTACTCCTTGACGTGCCACGGGTTCTCCGACTTCTCGGCGCCGGGGGGCGCGAGGGTCAGGAGGTTCGGGGTCGAGACGTACGCCTCGCCGCCCGGGCGGAGCAGGCCCCTGAACCGCTCGAGGATCGCGTCGGGGTCCTGGACGTGCTCGATCGTCTGCAGGAAGACGAGGACGTCGCACGGCTCGTCGAACGTCTCGACCAGCGTGCGGACGAAGCGGGTGCGGTCGTCGGTGTAGCGCAGCCGGGCGTGCTCGAAGGCCTCGGGGTTGGCGTCGACGCCGACCGCCTCGGCGGCCACGCGGCCGAGCACGGCGGTGCCGTAGCCCTCGCCGCACGCCAGGTCGACGACCTGCTGCGGGCCGCCGCCGGTCGGGCCCGCGACGGTGCGCTCCTCGACCCGCGCCGCGATCCACTCGTAGACGACGAGGTGCCGCCGGTACCAGTAGTTCTCCTCCGGCACGTCGGGCAGCGTCCGCTCGCCCGTCAGCGACAGCGGGGGCACGCCCTCGGGCTGGTCCCGCTGGACGTACAGGGGCGGCGCGTCGCTCATCGGCCCGGGAATCTACGGGACGGCCGTCGCCCGCCGCCGCGCCCGTCCCCGGGGCGGGCGCGTAGACTGCGGCGGCCCATGAGTCCCTTTCCTACCACTGGTAGTGCCGCGGCCGAGCCGGAGGTCGCCGAGCAGATCCGCGACGTCAACACCCGGTACCACGACGGCGCCGCCGCGCAGTACGACGCGAAGTGGGGCATCGACTGGGGCGAGGTCGGCGCCGACCAGATCCGTCAGAAGCTCGAGAAGCTCCTCGGCCGCCCCCTGCCGACGTTCGGCCGCTCGCTCGAGATCGGCGCCGGGACCGGCTACTTCACGCTCCACATGCTGAAGGCGGGGATCGTCCGGGAGGCCGTCGCCACCGACATCTCGCCGGGCATGATCGCGGTGCTCGACGAGAACGCCCGCACGCTTGGGCTGCAGGTCGAGTCGCTCGTCGCCGACGCCGAGAAGCTGCCCTTCGACGACGCGTCCTTCGACCTCGTCCTCGGCCACGCGGTCCTGCACCACATCCCGGACCTGGCCGCCGCCTTCGCGGAGTTCCACCGCGTCCTGCGCCCCGGCGGCGTCATCCTCTTCGCGGGCGAGCCGTCCCGCACGGGCGACCGGATCGCCGTCGTGCCCAAGCGCGCCGCGCACCGCGTGTCGCCGCTCTGGCGCCGGGCGATCAAGGCCCGCCCGGCCGAGCACGGCCACGACGACGGCGGCGCCGAGAACCACGCGCTCGAGTCCCAGGTCGACGTCCACGCCTTCGTGCCGGCCGAGCTGCGCGCCCCGATCGACGCCGCGGGCTTCGAGAAGGTCGACGTGCGGGGCGAGGAGCTGGCGGCCAACTGGTTCGGCTGGTTCAACCGCGGCCTCGAGGCCTCCGCGCGCGACGAGGACGTCCCGTGGGGCTGGAAGATGTACGCCTTCAAGGGCTACCTCTTCTTCCAGAAGGTCGACCGCCGGCTGCTCGAGGGGCGGCTGCCGGCGGGGATCTTCTACAACCTCATGGTCACGGCGCGGAAGCGCGGCTGACGGGCCGGGCCGGACGCGCGCGGGCCCGGCGAAGCGCCGGGCCCGTGTGTGGTCCTCTCGGTGCGGACCGCCGTCCCGTCCGCGCCGGCGGGGACTCAGCCGGCCGGGTCCTTGGCGCTGGTCCCGTAGGAATCGGGGGCGATCAGGTTCGGCAGCGGGTTGGCGCCCATGCCGTCGCGGTCGCAGTCGCTCCCGCCGTCGGACCGGCTGTCGCAGCTGAGATCCGACGCGATGTCGAGGGCCGCGATTCCTCCGCCCGGATCCACGATGCCGGTGTTGATCTTGTCGACGAACTTCGCGTCGATCGACCGGTCGAAGGCCCAGTGGTGGATCTTGCGCAGGAAGATCGTCTTCGCGCCCGATCCGCCGGCCTTCGGGTAGTAGTACGCCTCGGTGGCGGGGTAGCCGTTGCCGTCGGTGTGGACCTTGAAGCTGCCGTCGGAGTTCTGCTTGATCGTGACCTTCACGTCGACGCTCCAGGCACCGATCCCGATCGAGTTCGTGACGGAGTTCAGCAGGGAGACCTTCGCGTACACGGTGTCGGTCTTGGCGGAGCCGTAGATCGACGCGGTGTTGTCGTACCGCGCGTGGAAGTCGGTGCTGGTCACGTACTTCTCGGCGGACTTGTTGGTGATCGGCAGCGCGGCGTGCGTCGAGCCACCCTGGAGTCCCTCGGGGAGCGGGTACTTGTGCGGCCAGTAGAAGCCGCCGGTGATGCGCGACGGACCCGGCAGGTCCTTGTACTTCAGTCCCCAGAAGTTCTTCGGGAACGAGTCCGCGATGTGCGTCGGGTCCACGTTCAGCGAGACCTCGCCGGTCTCGGTGTCCCAGAACAACGACGCCCGGGACGGCACGCCCGACGACGGCACGCTGTTCCAGCCGCGGCCGTCGCCCTTCAACAGCCGGCCACCGGCCTGGCTGTTCGGGATGAAGAAGCGGAACATCACCACGCCGGCCTTCCCGGTCTTCGCCGGGGTGCGCTCGACGATGCGCTTCGTGTCGGCCGGGAGCGGCCCGAAGCCCGTGCTGCGCGCCAGGTCCCAGAGGCCGCTGACCTCCGGGGTCGACGGCGGCGTCGGCGGCTGCGGCGTGGTCGGCGGCTGCTGGCCCGGACCGCACTTCGGCACGCCCTTCAGCGCACCGTCGGTGTACGTCTTCAGCAGCTGGTCGGGGACGTAGTAGCTCCCGACCTTGTCCCAGAGCTTCGAGCCGTACGCCATCTGCCCGGTCGTCTGGCAGGTGATCCGGACCCAGCTGCCCTTCTTGACGTAGTTCACCTTCGCGCGCGGCTCGAGCTGCGGCGCGGTGCGGCCGTCGATGTCGGCCTTCGCGAGGTAGGCGTTGGTCGCTTTCCACGGCTCGAGCGACGTGACGTGGGCGGCTGAGGCCGCGGCGGGCGCCAGCAGCGACGCGGCACCGACGGCGGCGGTGATGCCGAGGCCGATGGTGCGGCGGGCGGTCCGGCGACGGGGCGCCTGGAGTGGGGTGGACGGAGTGACGGACACGGGGTGGCTCCTCGGGGAAGGACGACCGGGGAGGCCGTCTGGTGGAGCCAGGCTGACAGCGCAGACCTCCGACGGAGCGGCCTCCTCAGGAACCTCTCACGGGTCGTGAGACGCTCGTGAGAGCCGGTGTCTGCACGACGCCGGAAGTCGTCCGGTGGGTATGAGGAGCGGCCCCGCGTCGGGGTCGTCAGTCCGCGCCCGCGGAGCCCGGTTCGCGGGCGTCCTCGGGCACGGGCAGGCCGTACCGGCGGGCGTGCTCGCGGATCAGGCGGCGCCGGTCGGCGTCCGGCAGCGGGACGTCGTGCGGATCGGCCCAGACCATCCGCTCGGGGGCGTCGCGCATCCGGACGACCCGGGCGGGGACGCCGGCCGCGACCGCGTTGGTCGGCACGTCCTTCGTGACGACGGCATAGGTGCCGATCACCGCGTTGTCCCCGACCGTGGCGCCGCGCAGCACGGACGCGCCGTACCCCACCCAGACGTTGTGGCCGACCGTCACCGGTCGCGTGTAGATGCCCTGGGCGCGGATCGGGGCGTCGGTCCAGGCGACGGAGTGGTCGAAGTCGATGAACATCGAGCGGTCGGCGATGATGCACTCGCGGCCGATCGAGATCCGCTCGTAGGTGGAGAGCGTGCACTCCTGGCCGATGACGCTCTTGCTGCCGATCACGATCTCGCCCTCGTGGCAGCGGACCTTCGTGTCGTCGCCGATCCAGCTCCAGCGGCCCAGGCGGACGACGGCGTCCGGCCCGAGCTCGAAGTGCACGCCCGAGCAGATGAACGCCGGCCCGTCGAACTGGATCCGCTCCCGGTACTTCAGCTTCAGCCGCAGGGCCCGCGCGAAGAGGATCCAGTAGCGCCAGCCGAGCATCCGGTGCGTCCGGGCGTGCCGCAGCAGGTGCAGCAGGCCGCCGCGGGCGGGGGCCGGCGGCCGGCGGATGTCGGGCGCCGGACCGGGGCCCGCGCGGTCCGGCCCGTGGTCGGTCCCGGGCGCCGCGGCCGTCTCCGGCACGTCCTCGTGCCCGGACGTGGGCTCCTCAGGAGCGTCGCCGGCGCGGCGGGCGGGGGTGGAGTCGGTCGCCACGGACCAAGCCTAGGCCCGCGACGTCCGGCGCGTCGTCCGAGCCCGGGGTGCGTCCGTCACGCGGTCGCTCACCGCCGGATCTCCGGGAGGACGCGCGCGGCGCCGGCCCACGGCAGCGCCCCGCGCTGCGGGTCGGTGGCCGCGCCGCCGTCCAGGACGCCCGCCCCGAGCAGCCAGAGGGTGCCGACGAGCGTCAGCGCCGCCAGGCCGGCCCCCGCGCGCGGCACGCGCTGCCAGGCCCAGCCGACGGTCGCGGCCACCACCGGCAGCGCCGCCGCGGCCCCGGCCCCGCCGAGCCAGTTCGTCGCCGGCCAGGGCGAGAGGATCGCGTAGGGCACGGTGGCGGCGACGAGGACGAGGAGCAGGAAGAGCACGCTGACCTCGACGTGGATCTCGTCGGCGAAGACGCGGAACAGCCGCGACCGCCGCCAGTGGACGAGGCGCCAGACGGCGACGCCGACGAGCCCGAGCACGGGCGCCCACCGCAGCAGCCCGAAGTCGCGGTCGACGAGGAGCCCGACGGGCGAGACGACGATCCGCCGGGCGACGTCCCACGCCCCGTCGAAGAACATCGGCAGCGACCAGCCGACCTGCGGGGCCCACGGCGTCGGTCCCCCGTAGATGCGGTCGTTGACCGTCAGCAGGATGAACGCCGAGAGCAGGAGGACCTCGAGCGCGAGGTACCCCATGAGTCCCCGGCGCCGGCGACGCATCCAGCGGGTCAGCGCCGCGGCGACCACGAGGGCCGCGGGGGCGAGGGGCAGCCAGATCCACGGGACCAGCGCGCAGAGGGTCGCGCACGCCAGCGCCGCGCCCGTCCGGGGGTGGTCGCGGACGGCGAGCGCCGCGGAGACCGCCCCGGTCAGGAGCAGCGCGGTCGGCGCGGTCGGCCCGATCTGCGTGGCACCGAGGACGATCGGGGGCGACAGCGCGACGACCACCACGCCGCGGGTCGCCCACGGGTCCGGGACGATCCGACGGGCCAGGCCGAGGGCCAGCACGAACGCCGCGGCGAGGAGTCCGGCGCACCAGAGCTGCACGGCGAGCGGTCCGCCGATCCCGGTGGTGCGGCCGACCCAGTAGGCCGGGGCGAGCACGGCGCCGAGGCCCAGGCCGCTCGGCTCGACGAAGCCGCCGGGGGCGAGTGGCGGACCCTCGCGGCCGCGCTCGTCCCGCCGCACGGCGACGTTGTTGGCGAGGGCCGCCCCGGGGCGCACCCCGGCGATGCCGCCCCAGTGCTCGTAGGGCCGGGCGATGTACTCGTCGAGGAGGTCGATGTCCCGGTCGGTGACGATCGAGTGGGCGACGAGCAGCCGGTGCGCCTCCGTCTGCGACAGGTCGCGTCCCGGTGCCGCGGGGAGCGTCAGGCCCGCCGCGTAGACGGCGACCAGGCCGGCCCACAGCAGGAGCAGGCGGAGGGGACGGGGGAGGGTCGAGATCACGGCGGGCGTGCCGCCCGTGGGCCCGGGGGCAGGCCCGCACGCTAGCGGTCCGCCCCCGTCCGGACGCCGCGCCCGCGCCGCGGGCCGCGGCTCAGCCGGCGACCCGCCGGGCGGTCTCGGTCAGCAGCCGCACGCCCCAGCCGCTCGGGCCCTTCGCGAGGTACTTGCGCGGCAGGTCGTGCGAGAGCGCGGCCATGTCGACGTGCGCCCACGGCGCGTCGCCGGTGAAGCGCTCGAGGAACGCGGCCCCCTGGATCGGGTGCGCGACGCGGCCGCCGCTGTTGGTCAGGTCGGCGAGGCGGCTCTTCAGGAGCTCGCGGTGGGCGTCCTCGAGCGGCAGGCGCCACACGCGCTCGCCGGTCGCCTCGCCCGCGGCAGTGACCTCCGCGAGCCAGTCGTCGTCGCGGCCCATCAGGCCGGCGTGCGAGGTCCCGAGCGCGGTGACGACGCCGCCGGTCAGCGTGGCGATGTCGACGAGGCGCTCCGCGCCGAGCTCCAGCGCGTACGTCAGGCCGTCGGCGAGGACGAGCCGGCCCTCGGCGTCGGTGTTCGTGATCTCGACCGTCGTGCCGTTCTTCGCCGTGAAGACGTCGTCGGGCTTCATCGCCGAGCCGTTGACGAGGTTCTCCGTGGAGCAGACCACGGCGAGGACGCGGACGGGGAGCCGCAGACGGGCGATCGCCTCCATCGCGCCCAGCACCGCCGCGCCGCCGGACATGTCGAAGCGCATCGTCCGCATCGAGAGCGGCGGCTTCAGCGAGTAGCCGCCGGTGTCGTGCGTGACGGCCTTGCCGACGAGTCCGAGCAGCGGCCCGGCGGCCCCGGGGCCCTCGTAGCGGAGGGTGATCAGCGCCGGGGGCTCGTCGCTGCCGTGCGACACCGCGGAGAAGAGGCCCATGCCCCGGCGGCGCAGCGCGCCGATCCCGACCTCCGCCGTCGCGGTCAGGCCGTCGAGCTCGTCGCCGATCGCCAGCGCGCGCGCGACGAGCGCCCGCGGGGTCAGGTGGTTCGACGGCAGCTGCTGGAGCACGCGGGCGCCGTTCTGGGCGGACCCGACCGCCGCGCCGGCGGTGACCGCCGCGCCCGCGTCGTCGTCCGGCACGCCGCCGCCGGGGCCCGCGATCCGCACGGCCGGCGTGTCGTCGGGGGCGGGCTCGGGATCGGGGTCGGACGCGGGCCGGCCGACGACCTTGGCCGGCTCGTGGAGCGCGAGCGCCGCCGCCGTGGCGACCGGACCCGCGCTGTCCGCGTCGTCCAGGACGACCACGACCGACCGTGCGCGGAGCCCGCGCGCGTGACGGACCGCGGCACCGGCCGCCGACCTGAGGTCCTCCGCCGTCGGCGCGTCGCCCACGCCCGCCAGCACCCAACGCGTCCCGTCGTCGCCGTGGGTGTGCGCCACGGACCCGGCCGCGCTGCGGGCCTCCCCGCTCTCGACGAGCCGGCCGAGCGCCGCCGGGGCGTCGTCCGGCGCACCGAGGGGGCCGTCCGGCCCGAGCAGCACGACGACGGCGTCCGCCTTCGGGTCCTCGTCGCGGAGGGCGGAGACGGGGGGACGCGGTGCGGTGTCGGTCACCCGCAGAACCCTACGGCCCCCGCCGACCCCTGCCGGGCCCCGGACGTCCGGGCGCACGCGCTGGAGGACCGCACACCCCGCCGTCCCGCCGTCCGGTGGAGGTCCGCATACACTTCCTACCCTCCGTAGGCACGCCCGTGTCCACGAGCGGCAGAGAGAGGACCTCGCACCATGGCCAAGACCGTCATCCTGGGCACCGCCCGCACCCCCGTCGGGAAGCTCGGCGGAGGACTGTCCACCGTCAAGCCCGTCGAGCTCGGCGCCGTCGCGATCAAGGGCGCGCTCGAGCGCGCCGGCGTCGCGCCGGACGAGATCGTCCACGTCGTGATGGGCCACGTGATCCAGGCCGGTCAGGGCCAGATCACCGCCCGCCAGGCGCAGATCGCGGCGGGGATCCCGAACACGGTCCCGTCCGAGACGATCAACAAGGTCTGCACGTCGAGCATCCGCTCGGCCGCGACCGTCGACCTCCACGTCCGCGCCGGCGAGTACGCCGGCCCCGCGATCGCGGGCGGCATGGAGTCGATGTCCCTGGCGCCGTACCTCCTCCCGAAGGCCCGCACCGGGTACCGGATGGGGCACGCCGAGTTCCTCGACTCGATGGTCCTCGACGGCCTGACGAACTCCTTCACGCACCGCCAGATGTTCGACGAGACCTCCGAGGTCGCGACCGAGCACGGCTGGACGCGCGAGCAGCTCGACGAGTGGGCCGCCGGCTCGCAGGACAAGGCGATCGCCGCCCAGGACGCCGGCCGGCACGCCGACGAGATCGTCCCGGTGACGATCAAGGGCCGCAAGGGCGACACCGTCGTCGACACCGACGAGGGCCCGCGCCGTGGCACCACCGTCGAGGTCCTCGCCAAGCTCCCCGGCCTCGTCAAGGGCGGCACGCACACCGCCGGCAACTCGCCGGGCGTCAACGACGGCGCCGCCGCGCTCGTCCTGGCCTCCGACGAGTGGGCCGCCGCGAACGGCAAGACCGTCCTCGGCGAGATCGTCTCCTTCGGCCAGGCCGCCGGCGACTTCCCGAACCTGCTCACGACGCCGGGCAAGGCGTCCTTCCAGGCCCTCGAGAAGGCCGGCCTCAAGCCGTCCGACGTCGACGTCTGGGAGATCAACGAGGCCTTCTCCTCGGTCGCGCTGAACACCATCAAGGACCTCGGCATCGACGCCGCGAAGGTCAACGTCAACGGCGGCGCCGTCGCCCTCGGCCACCCGCTCGGCGCCTCCGGCGCCCGCATCATCGGCTCGATGCTCCTCGAGCTCGGCCGTCGCGGCGGCGGCTACGGCATCGCCACCGCGTGCTCCGGCACCGGCCAGGGCGACGCCATCCTCATCAAGGTCGGCTGACCGGGGGCGGTTCGCCGGGCGGGTGCCCGGCGAACCGCCCCGCCGTGCCTCGGCGACGTCGCTGCCGTGCCCCGCGACGACCGCCGAACGGCGTTGTGCCCGCCCGCGCCGGGCCGTAGGGTCCGGCGCATGGCGGAGTCCCGCGGCCTCAACGACGCCCTCCGCGACGCGCTGGAGCGCGAGCCCGGCAACGACGACCTCCGGCGACACCTCGCCGAGCAGGAGCTCCTCTCGGGCGACGCGCCCGCCGCCCTCGAGCACTGCCGGCGCCTGCTCGGGTCCGATCCCGGCGACCCCGGACTGCTCGACCTCGCCGCCCGCGCCGCGAAGGCCGCCGGCGACGACGTCGCGGCCGAGCGCTACGCCGCCGCCCTCGGGCCCCGGCCGCCCGCACCCACGGCCCCCGGCGCGGACCGCGGCCCGGGCGACTCCCGGACCCCGCCGCCCCGTCGCGCGCGCAACCCCGTCGCCGGAGACTGGGACGACGACGAGGACGACGAGGACGACGACGGATGGCTCGACGTCGAGCGCTCCGTCGTCCGCCTCGAGGACGTCGGCGGGATGGAGCAGGTCAAGCGCCGCCTGCAGCTGAGCTTCCTCGGGCCGCTCGCCAACCCCGAGCTGCGCGCGAGCTACGGCGCCCAGCTCCGCGGCGGCCTGCTCCTCTGGGGCCCTCCGGGCTGCGGCAAGACCCTGATCGCCCGCGCGCTCGCGGGCGAGCTGGGCGCGAGCTTCGTCTCCCTCGGCATCAGCGACGTCCTCGACATGTGGGTCGGGAGGTCGGAGCAGAACCTCCGCGAGGCGTTCGACCACGCGCGCCGCACCTCGCCGTGCGTCGTCTTCCTCGACGAGCTCGACGCGCTGGGACAGAAGCGCAGCCAGCTCCGGCACTCCGGGGTCCGCACGACCGTCAACCAGCTGCTCTCGGAGCTCGACGGCGCCGAGCGCGACAACGACGGCCTCTTCGTCCTCGGCGCCACGAACCACCCGTGGGACGTCGACACCGCGCTCCGGCGGCCGGGCCGCTTCGACCGCTCCGTCCTGGTCCTGCCGCCCGACGAGCCGGCGCGCGCGGCGATCCTCCACGGCGCCCTCGCGTCGCGGCCGACGGCGAAGGACGTCAACGTCGACGAGATCGTCGCCCGCACCGCCCTGTTCTCCGGTGCCGATCTCGTCCGCCTCGTCGACGACGCGACCGAGCGCGCGATGGAGCGGGCCGTCCGCTCCGGCAAGGTCGACCCGGTCACGCGCTCCGACCTGCGCGCCGCGACGAAGGAGTCCCGGCCGTCGACGACCTCCTGGTTCGACGTCGCCAAGAGCTACGCCACCTTCGCCGACGAGGGCGGCGAGTACGACGAGCTCCTCGACTACCTGAAGCGGCACAAGCGGTGACGGGCGATCCGGAGCTCGTGGGCGGCCGGGTCGACCCGGCCGCGGACGCCCTGCAGCGGAGTTCCGCGCTCACGGCCGTCGGGCGGCACGCGGAGGCCGAGGCCCAGCTCCTCGGCGCGCTGTCGGACCTGCCCGACGACCCGCTGCTCCGGACCGAGCTCGCGCGCGTCCTGCTCCTCCAGGGGCGCGGGAAGGACGCGCTCCCGCACGCGGAGCGCGCCGTGGCCGCCGCCCCGGAGTTCGCCTATGCCCACGCGATCCGGGCGCTCGTGCTGTCCACGGACCTGCGCCGCAAGCGCGAGGCGGTCGACGCCGCCCGCGAGGCGGTCCGGATCGACCCGGAGGACCCGTTCTGCCACCTCACGCTCGCCCGCGCGTGCCTGCGCTCGCGGTGGTTCCCCGAGGGCCTCGACGCGGCCGACCGCGCCGTCCGGCTGGATCCGGAGCGCTCCGACGCCCACAGCGTCCGCGGGGCGGCGCTCCTGGCGCTGGACCGCGACGCCGAGGCCGAGGCGGCCTACCGCGAGGCGCTCCGCCTGGACCCGGGCGACGCGGACGCCCTGAACGACCTCGCGATCGCCGTCCGCGCACAGGGCAAGGAGCGCGGCGCGGAGGCGCGGGGGCTCTTCGAGGACGCCGCGCGCGCCGATCCGGAGGACGCCGTCGCCCGCGGCAACCTGGCCTCCGACGCCCGGAGCTGGGTCAACGGGCGGTGGGGCTGGGCGGTCGTCGCGTTCGCCGTCTTCCGCGCCCTCGGCACGCTGACGGGCGACACCGAGGACCGCACGTCGGTCGCGATCGTCTGGGCGGCGATCGCCGCCGGCGTCACGGTGTTCCTGCTCGTCCGCGCCGCCCGGCGCCGGGCGGCCCTGAGCCCGGCCGCGCGCCGGCTCCTCGACGACCAGTCGTGGACCGACCGCGTCCAGCTCTCGCGCTGGCGGCCCATCTGGTGGTTCATCCCCGCGCCGGTCTGGCTCGGGATCTCGGTCGTCCTCGCGGCGGTCGCGGTCGTGGGGTTGACCGGCGCGCCGCGCTCGGACGGGCTCTGGTTCCTGCTCGCCCTGGCGATCGCCGTCGGCATCGGCACCGGGCGCCGGACGTGGCGCCTGCACGGGGAGCCGCGGTGGGCCCGGCGCCCGGCGGCCCGCGACCCGGAGGCGTAGGGCGGACGGTCCCGGCGCCGCCCGTCGCCGTCCCGGACGACCGGCCCACCCGTCGGGCCGGCCGACGCCGGACGGCCGTCGCACCGGGGGGGGAGCGCGGCCGTCGCACCGCCGGAGGGCTCGGCCGCGCGGGCGATCGGCGCCACGCCGCCTTGACCGGCCCCTGAGGACCCGCGGGTAGGGTGCGCGCTGTGTCCGACGCCCCGACCCCCGTCGCCCAGCCCGTGACCGACGCCTCGACCCCCGTCGCCGTGCCGCCGGGCGACGGCGACCCCGGCTCCCGCGCCGCCGTCTTCTTCGACCTCGACAAGACGCTCGTCGCCGGATCGTCGGGCTTCTACTGGGCCCGCGCCGCAGCCGCCCAGGGCCTGATCTCCCGCCGCCGGCTGGCCGCCGACGGCTGGGAGAACCTGAAGTTCCGCATGCGCGGGTCGACCGACGAGTCGACCCAGCGGGTCTGGGAGCGCGCCGGCGCCTTCATCGCCGGCCAGCGGGTCCGCGACTTCGACCGCCTCGCCCCGCGGGTCCTCGCCGGCCTGCTCCCGCGGCTGTACCCGAGCATGCTCGCCCTCGCGTGGGAGCACCAGGACGCCGGGCGCCCGGTCTACATCGTCACCGCGTCGACGCAGGAGACGGCGGACATGGTGGCCCGCGTCGTCGCGTTCGACGGCGGCATCGGCGCACCGCTCGAGCAGCGCGACGGGCGCTACACGGGCCGGCTGTCGGGCCCGATGACCTACCGCGAGGGCAAGGTCGCGGCCATCGAGGCCCTGGCCGCACGCGAGGGGTTCGACCTCGCCGCGTCGTGGGCGTACTCCGACAGCGAGTCGGACCTCCCGATGCTGCGCGCCGTCGGTCACCCCGTCGCCGTGAACCCGGACCGCGAGCTCGCCCGCGTGGCCGCCGACGAGGGGTGGGAGGTCATCCGGCTGGAGCGCCTGTCGAGCCACGTGCGGACCGTCGTCGCCCTGGCGGCGCTCGGGACCCTGGGCGGCCTCGGCCGGGCCGCGACGGCCGGCCGGTCCCGGGCGGCGCGGGCGCGCACCGGCGGCTGACGACCGCTCCGCGAGCGGTCCTCCGCTCGCCGCGCGTCGACGTCCGCGCGTCGGTTCCTCCCCGGGCGTCCAGACCCGCGATCCCCGTCGGGGAGGGCGATCGCGGGCCAACGCTTCGCACGCGCCGTCTCTTCGGATACGCTTCGGCGCTCCATAACCCATTGCCGAGTCCCCGCCGCACGTCGACGGGGAACGGGGGACCCATTGATCGCCTTCGGGCGGTCGGGGGCGAATCGCCGGAGTGATCCGGCGTAGCGCAGTCTCAGAGCGCGAGCCCGTCAGCTAACCCCGTAGGCGCGAGAGACGAAGGACGGTCCCCGTGAGCCAGACTCGCGAACAGGACTCCAGCCTGCGCTGGAGTCGCAGCCTGCGTGCGTCGCAGGCCCGCCGCGCCGCTGCGGCACGCATGCGCCGGTGGAGCCGGCGTCGCCGGATCACCGCCACGACGCTGGTCGTCGGCGTGCTCGGCTTCGGTGGCGTCGCCGCCGCCCAGCAGGCCACGAGCAGCGGCTCGGCATCGACCGGGTCGGCGCAGGTCGCCGCCGGCGGCGTGACCGCGGCACAGAAGAAGCTCGGCGTCACCGCGGACGGCATCGTCGGCCCGCAGACCCGCAAGGCGCTGAAGTCGTGGCAGCGACGGAACGGCCTCGAGGCCGACGGCGTCCTCGGGCCCCGGACGCTGAAGGCGATGGGCGTCTCGGCCCAGGCCGGCTCCCGGTCCGCGACGACGAAGGACGCGGCCGCGGTCGGCTCCGCGCCCAACGCGACGCTCGCCAAGATCGCCCAGTGCGAGTCCGGTGGCGACCCGACGGCGATCTCGCCGAGCGGCCAGTACCGCGGCAAGTACCAGTTCGACCGCCAGACGTGGGCGGCCAACGGCGGCTCCGGCGACCCGGCGGCCGCCTCCGAGGCGACCCAGGACCGCATCGCCGCGAAGCTGCTCGCGGACCGGGGCACGGCGCCCTGGCCCGTCTGCGGGAAGTAGCGAGCGCCTCCCGCGGACGGTCCGCCCGTCCGCGGGACGAAGCGAGCGCCCCCGATCGGCCCGTCGGTCGGGGGCGTCCCTCCCGAGGACCCACCGCGGTGTGATTGGGTTCCGGCGTGCCCGAACCCCTGCGCAGAGACCCGATCGGCGAGGCGCGGCGCCACTGGACGGAGCGCTGGGGCTCCGAGCCCGCCCGTCCGATGGCCGCGGTCACGTCCGTCATGCGCGTCCAGCAGATCCTGCTCGCGCAGCTGAACGCGGTGCTCCGCGACCACCGGCTGACGTTCCCGCGCTACGAGGCGCTGATGCTCCTGTCGTTCACGCGCGAGGGTGCGCTGCCGCTGGGGAAGCTCGGCGAGCGGCTCCAGGTGCACCGGACGAGCGTGACCAACATCGTCGACAAGCTCGAGATCGACGGGTTCGTCCGCCGCGTCCCGCACGAGAGCGACCGGCGGGCGACGCTCGCCGAGATCACGGACGAGGGCCGGTCCGTGGCGCAGGCGGCGACGCTCGACATGAACGCCGCGGCGTTCTCGCTCGAGGCGCTCGGTGCCGACGACCAGGAGCGGCTGACCGACCTCCTCGAGGCCGTCCGCCGGGGCGCCGGGGACTTCGAGAGCTGACGCCGCGGGAAGCCGCCCGCCGCCCCTGTCGCGCACCACGATCGCAGGTCCGTGACGGGGCGCACAGCCCGTCCCCGATCGTGACCCGGCCGGCCGGCCCCGGAGACCCCCGCCCGGAAGCGGACCGGCGTCCGCGTGTGAAAGGGTCACCTACATGAGCACGCTCACGTCCCCCGCCGCGACCGTCGGCCCACGCACCGTCCTCGCCGATCTCGTCCCCGGGACCCGGGTCCGCGACGGCGTCCTGATCACCTTCGGCGCGCTGTTCACCGGTCTGATGGCGCAGATCACGATCCCGATGACGCCGGTGCCGATGACGGGCCAGACGCTCGCCGTCGGGCTCGTCGGCGCCACGCTGGGCATGCGTCGCGGCACCGCCTCGATGCTCCTCTACGTCCTGCTCGGGTTCGCGCTCCCCGTCTACGCCGACGGCGGCTCGGGCGTCGAGACCCTCTGGGGCGCGAGCGGCGGCTACCTGCTCGGCTTCGTCCTCGCGACGGCGCTGATCGGCCGTCTCGCGGAGGCCGGCGCCGACAAGAAGGTGCATCTCGCCTTCGCCGCGTTCGTGCTCGCCCAGCTCCTCGTCTTCGTCCCGGGCGTCGTGGTGCTTCAGGCCGTGACGGACATGAGCTGGGGCGACGCGATCCACCACGGATTCACCGTCTTCATCGTCGGCGGGCTCGTGAAGGCCGCGGTCGGCGGGGCGCTGCTGCCCGCCGCCTGGAAGGCCGTCCGCCGCTACGAGGGCTGACGCAGCCCCGTCGGACCACGCGCGGGCCCCGGCCCGTGGGCGGACCGTCCCGGTCGGTCTCCACCTCACGCCGGCCGGTCGGCGACCACCGTGATCGGCGGACCCGCCAGCCACGACCCCGGCGCCTGCTGCCACAACAGCCGGAGCCGGTCCCCCGGATCCGGGACCGCTGCACCCGACCGCACCGCCACGCCCTGCGGGTCGGTACGCAGCGGGCCGCTGAAGACGTCGCCGTCGCCGGGGCCCCCGCACCCGGGCCGCGGCGTGCCGCACGCGCGGAGCGCGACCGGGCGCCAGGTCTCGTCCTCGTCGTCCCACCGCTGGATCGCGACGGTCTGCGGGCCGACGCCGCGGCGCACCTGGGCGAAGACCCACAGCCGGCGCGACGCTCCCGACCCGACGATCCGCGGCCAGAACGGCAGCGCCAGCGCCCCGGCAGCCGGCTTCGGGGCGCCGTGCGTGTCGAGGACGCCGCTCTGCCAGTCGCGGTAGCGGCGACGGTCGTCCTCCGAGAGCCCCGTCTCGGCCGGATCGATGTCCCGGATCAGGAACTGCGCGGCGCTGACGACGCCCGGGGAGCGCCAGGCGAGATAGCCGCTCCAGCCGACGAACCGCGCCTGGTCGGCGCGCGTGAACGGCTGGTACGGATCGTCCTCGCGCGCCTCGTAGCCGTACTCCGTGAGCCACACCGGGGCCGGGACGCCCGGGGCGCCGTCCAGCACGATCCGCCGCGCGTCCCGCAGCCGTCGCAGCAGCGACTGGAGCTTCGCCTGGTCCGCGAGCTGCACCCGGTCGCGGCCGACCGCCGGGGTCCCGGGGGTCACGTAGCGGGTGTACGGGTGGAACGCGAGCCCGTCGGCGGTGACGGGCCGGAAGTCCCGGCACGCGCCGTCGGTGACCGGCCGCAGCGCGTCGTCGACGCAGGCCAGCCGGCGGAGGAACCGCAGGGGAGGGACCCCGGCCTCTCCGTCGCGTCCGCCGATCGACGTCAGGTTGCCGAGGAGGACCGTCGCGCCGGGGGACGCCTCCCGGATCGCGGGCGCCGCCGCCTCGTGCATCGCGCGGTAGACGTCGGCCGACGCGGCGTCGAACCTCGTGCCCTCTCGGCGCCACTGGGGCGACAGGAACGCCGGGTGGTTCGGCTCGTTCCAGGTGGCGTAGAGGTCGACGCGGGGGAGGGGCCGTCCGTCGGACCCGGTCGCCGACCCGTCGTAGCGCCGGGCCACCGCCGTCGCGAACGCACGGAACTCCGCCGGGTCGGGGCGGAGCCGGGGCCGGTCGCGGTCCGGCGACGCCGGGTCGACGGCCCACCGGGGTGCCCAGAACGCGACGTCGACCAGCACCCGGAGTCCGGCGCGCCGCGCCTCGCGGACGGCGACGTCGAGGTGGTCCCACGCACCCGGGGCGTACGTCGAGGGCACGCCGGCGCGGAAGGCGCCGCCGGGCTTCGTCGTCGACCGCGGATCGGGTGCGATCCGCGACCAGCTCGCGGTGAGACGGACGACCCCGACCCCGAGGTCGCGGGCCACCCCGAGGTCGCGGCGGACGCGATCGGGTGTCCGGTTCAGGAGCTCGGCGTCGTCCTGCACGACGAGCGGCACGGCGGAGCCGGGCTGCGCCCGTGCGGTCGGCGCGACGACGGCCGGGAGGATCGCCGCCAGTGCCGCGCCGGCGGCGACGGCCACGCGCCCGACGGTGCGACGGCGGCTCCCCGGAGCGCCGCGGACCCCGTCCGTGCGGCCGCTCGAAGGGACGCCCGCGGCGGGGACGCCCGCGACCCCGGCGGATGCGACGGCGGCGCGGGGGTAGTCACCGGACGTGCGCACCGTCACAGCATCCCGCGCGCCCGCACCGACCGCGCCGACCGGCGCGACGCGCTGCTCGCGGCCCGCGGCGTGCCGTCCCACGGTACGCCGCTCCAACGGCCGCGGCGGGGCGCCGGACGTGGCGCGATCCCGGCGGGATAGGATCGCGCCGACGCGCGGCGGCACCGACTCTCGCAACCGGCATCGTCCCCTGGGGCGTACCGTCGACCGAGGGACACGGCGGGGACCGGACGCGTGGTGCACGCTGACATCGAGCCCCGCCACCGCTCGCGAAGTTACCGCCGGTCGGAAAATAGGAGGACGTCCGAGTATCTCTCGGGAATCCCCGCTACACTCCGACCGCCCGTTGGCCCCCAAGGAGGCTCACAAAGTGACAAAGATCGTCGTCCTGGTGAAAGAGGTCCCGGACGCGGCCGTTCAGAAGCAGGTCGACTCGTCCACCGGTCGTCTCGACCGCAGTGGCGAGAAGACGCTGAACCCGTTCGACACCCACGCCATCGAAGCCGCGCTGCAGCTCAAGGAGAGCGGCGCGCTCGACGTCGACGAGGTCGTGGCCGTCACGGTCGGCCCGTCGAGCGCCGTCAAGGCGCTGCACAAGGCCGTCTCGCTCGGCGCGGATCGCTCGATCCACCTGACCGACGACGCCCTCGTCGGCTCCGACGTGGTCGGCACGGGGTACGCCCTGGCCGAGCTCATCAAGCGCGAGAGCCCCGACCTGGTCCTCGCGGGTCAGCAGTCGGACGACGGCCAGTCCTACGCCGTCGGCGCCGCCGTCGCCGAGTACCTGGGGTGGCCCGGCCTCACCCAGGTCATCAAGCTCGACGTCGACGGGCAGACGCTCACCTGCGAGCGCCAGGCCGAGTACGGCTACGACACCGTCAAGGTGACGCTCCCGGCCGTGATCTCGGTCGGCGACGCCATCAACGAGCCGCGCTACCCGTCGCTGAAGGCGATCATGGGCGCAAAGAAGAAGCCGCTCGAGTCGCTGTCGCTCGGCGACGCCGAGATCGACGCCTCGAAGGTCGGCGAGGCCGGCCGCAAGGCCGTCTGGACCGGCTCGCAGGAGCCGCCCGCGAAGGCCGCCGGCGAGCTGATCGAGGACGAGGACACCGCCGAGACGGTCGAGAAGATCGTCGCCTGGCTCGACGACAGGAAGCTGATCTGATGACGAACATCCTGGTCTACGCGCTGCACCACGAGGGCGCGATCAACAAGAACTCCCTCGGCGCCGTCTCCAAGGCCGCCGAGCTGGCCTCCGAGCTCGGCGGCGAGGCCCACGCGGTCTTCGTCGGCGAGGACGTCTCCGACGACACCGCGGGCTCCATCGGCACCTACGGTGCCACCAAGGCGTTCCGCGTGAAGGCGCCGGCCGGCGTCTCGCAGCCGGTCGTCGACGCGCTCGACGCGGTCCTCGAGTCCGGGGACTACGGCTACGTCATCTTCGGCGGCGGCCTCCTCGGCTTCGAGGCCGGCGCCGGCCTCGCCGCCCGTCGTGGCGGCGGCATCGGCGTCGAGATCACGGGTCTGAAGGTCGCCGACGGCAAGGTCGTCGCCGAGCGCCCGATCCTCGGCGACACGCAGATCTCCGACATCTCGTTCGAGGGTCTCGGCGTCATCGCCGCGCGCCTGAACGCGTTCGAGCCGAAGGAGTCCGGCTCCCCGGTCTCCGTCGAGGACGTCGACGTGACGCTCTCCGACGCGGCCGGCAAGCTCGAGGTCGTCACGCGCGGCGAGCAGCGCGGCGCCGACGTCAACATCGAGGACGCGCAGGTCCTGATCACCGGTGGCCGCGGCCTCGGCTCGGCGGAGAACTTCTCCGTCGCCGAGGGCCTGGCCGAGGCGTTCGGCGGCTCCGCCGCCGTCGCGGCGACCCGCGCGGCCGTCGACGCCGGCTGGTTCCCCTACGCCGGGCAGATCGGCCAGACGGGCAAGACCGTCGCGCCGAAGCTGTACCTCGGTCTCGGGGTCTCGGGCGCGATCCAGCACAAGGTGGGCATGCAGTCCTCCGACGCGATCGTCGCCATCAACAAGGACGGCAACGCCCCGATCTTCGAGTTCGCGGATCTCGGCGTCGTCGGCGACCTGCACTCGATCGTCCCGGCGCTCGCCGAGGCGATCAAGGCCAAGAAGGGCTGAGGACTCCGGCATGGCTGCTTCCCACAACGGCGGCGTCGCTCCGTCGCAGTTCCCGCCCCCGGTCGACGTCGTCGAGGAGTTCGTCGCCGCGCCGACGGACCCCGAGGACGAGCGCATCGAGGTCGGGGTCGCCATCGTGGGTGGCGGCCCTGCCGGCCTGGCGTGCGCCAACAGGCTGCTCCAGCTCCTCGCCGAGGACCCGGAGCTCCTGGAGTCGCTCGGCGAGGTCCCCGTCGCGGTCGTCGAGAAGGGCAAGGTGTGCGGCGCGCACAACATGTCCGGCGCCGTGATGAAGCCGGGCCCGTTCAAGACGCTCTTCCCGGACGTCGACCTGAACGACATGTCCTGGGCCTACACCGAGGCGGAGGACGACGGCGCCGTGTGGCTGCGCAACGAGAAGAAGTCCTTCTCGTTCCCGACCACGCCCCCGAACTTCAAGAACAAGGGCAACTGGGTCATCTCGATCTCCCAGATGTGCCGCTGGCTCGCCGAGCAGGCCGAGGACGCCGGCGCGTACATCCTCACGGAGACCGCCGCGTCGAAGCTCCTCGTCGAGGGCGACGACGTGGTCGGCATCCGTACCGGCGACAAGGGCCGGGGCAAGGACGGCTCCGAGAACAAGAACTTCGAGCCCGGCATGGACATGACGGCCAAGGCGACCGTCCTGGCCGAGGGCACCTGGGGCCACCTGACCGGCGCCGCCGTCAAGCGCTTCGACCTCGCCGCCGGCAAGGACCCGGCGATCTGGGAGATCGGCGCCAAGGAGGTCTGGAAGGTCAAGAAGCCCTTCAAGAAGGTCATCCACACCTTCGGCTGGCCCGCCCGCCCGAAGAAGAAGCTGGCCGAGGCCGGCGGTGGCTGGATCTACCCCCTGGGCGACGACCAGGTCTCCATCGGCTACGTCATCCCGCTCCACACGCCGGACGCCACGGCGTCGGTCCACGACCTGCTGCAGGCCTTCAAGGCCCACCCGTACGTCCGCGAGATCCTCGAGGGCGGCGAGCGCACCGCCTGGGGCGCGAAGGCCATCCAGGCCGGCGGCCTGAAGTCGATGCCGAAGCTCTCGACGCCCGGTGCGGTCATCGCCGGCGAGTGCGCCTCGATGGTCGACATGGCCCGCCTGAAGGGCGTCCACATGGCGATCGAGGCGGGGCGCCTCGCCGCCGAGTCGATCTTCGAGCAGCTCAAGGCCGGGTCGAACGACTTCTCGTCGTACGAGACCGCGATCGAGGAGTCGCTCGTCGGCAAGACGCTCGCCGAGGTCCAGAACAACCGGCCGCTGCTCGACTCGCACTCGCTGCTCGTCGGCGCCGGCCTCTCCGGCCTGGACTTCATCACGAAGGGCAAGCTGCCGCCGGGCAAGGGGCCCGAGCTGCATCGCGACGCCGAGGTCGAGGTCTCGATCCCGGCCAAGCCGCTGAAGGACCGCTACCCGCAGCCCGACGGCAAGTACTTCTTCGACAAGCTCTCGTCGGTCTTCATCACCGGCAACGCGACGCGCGACGACGCGCCGAGCCACATCCGGATCGAGAAGCACGTCAAGCGCGACGTTGCAGAGGCCTGGGCCTGGATGTGCCCGGCCGGCGTGTACGAGATCGAGGACGACCAGCCCAAGGAGGGCTACGTCGACGTCACGGTCAACTACACGAACTGCGTGCAGTGCGGCGCGATCACCGCCCGCGGTGGTCGCCTGACGCCCCCCGAGGGCGGCGACGGCCCGTCGTACCAGGCCACCTGAGGAGGACCCGGTCGGCCGCCGTCCGGCGGCACCGGCAGGGCAGGATCGCCGAGGGGCCCGCAACTTGCGGGCCCCTCGCGCGTTTGTAGGGGTGCGACCGTGCGCCATGATGGGCACGCGTCCTCCGCACCCCCGATCCGGACCCCGCCTTGCCCGCTCCACTCACCGGTCCCCGCCGGTCACGTCGTCTGCTCCCCCTCACGGGGCTCGCACTGCTGCTCGCCGCGCCCGTCGGCGCGTCGGCCGCGACCACCGTGCCGGCCGGTGCCGTCGCGGTGTCCCGGGGCGTCTGCACGACCTCCGCGACCGACGCCTCCGCGCGCGCGGCGACGTTCACCGTCCGGATGAAGGACGTGCCGCCGAGCTCGTCCTACGGCTTCTCCGTCCGGCTCGAGGAGCGTCTGCCCGGGGCGAAGTGGAAGGCGCTGAAGGGCGCGTCGGTGCCGACGGGCTTCGGCGACTTCGTGACCGCGAAGTCGGGCGCGCCGAGCCTGAGCCGGCGCTTCAACGTGCAAGGCCTCCACGCGGGCAGCAGCTACCGCCTGCGGGCGACCTACCGGTGGTCCACCGGCGGCGCGTCCCGCGCGGTGCGCAGGACGAGCCGTGCGTGCGTCGTGAAGGACCTGCGGCCCCACGTCGGGCTGACCGGCGACTTCGGGTGGCTCCCCAGCACCGCCGGCGGCGAGGTCGCGTACCGGATCGGACTGCGCGCGGACGGCCTCGACGCCCTCAAGGGCGTCGACGTGCCCGTCGTCGTCCGGCAGGGTCAGACGGTGCTCGCCACCGGGGTCCTCCATCCCGCCGCGGCGACCGAGAACGTCCTGCTCCCGGGCAAGCGGTGCACCCAGGGCGTGCCGGTGATGGTGCAGATCGATCCCGACGGGCTCGTCGACGCGCGCCCGGACACCGACGGGCAGCTCACCGCCTCCTGCGCTCCGGTGACCCGATGACGCGGCGTCGTCACGGTCCCACGGCGGCGAGAGCGCACCGTGCCCACCGCCCGGTGGCTGCTAGGGTTCCCCGGCCATGAAGACTGAGATCCACCCCGAGTACGCCCCCGTGGTCTTCCGTGACGCCGGTGCCGGCGCCACGTTCATCACCCGTTCGACCGTCAAGAGCGACAAGACGATCGAGATCGACGGGACGACCTACCCGGTGATCGACGTCGAGCTCTCGTCGGCCTCGCACCCGTTCTACACGGGCAAGCAGAAGATCGTCGACACCGCCGGTCGCGTCGAGCGCTTCAAGCGCCGCGCCGCCAAGCGCCAGGCCGACGAGGCTGCGCAGGCTCCCACGGAGTCGTAGTGCCCGGGCGCTCCGCCCGCACCCGGCCGTTCGACCAGGACGGCCCCGCGGAGCGCCTCCCGCCCCCGACCCGGACATCCGTGGGATCTCCCGGTCGGAGGCTCAGGTCCGGTGGACCTCCCGTCGACGGGCGCCGTATGGAAGCGCCCGTCCGGACCCCCCGCGCCGCCCCCGAACGCGAGCGACCGACCAGGTCGCCCGAAGACGGCGGACGCCCTCCGCGGCGCCGCGAGCGCGGCGGGGAGTACGCCGACCAGCAAGACGCGCCCGTCGGCGGTCAGGCCGTCATCGAGGGCGTGATGATGCGCGGCGTCCGCCACTGGGCCGTCGCGATCCGCAAGCCGCTCCCGGAGCAGTTCGTCGACGGCTCCGTCCCGACGGGCGAGGCCTCGCGCGGCGACATCGACGTCGAGGTCTTCCCGTTCTCCTCGATCCTCGCGCGGAAGAAGATCCTCCGGACCCCCGTCCTGCGCGGCATGGTCGCGCTCGTCGAGTCCTTGAAGATCGGCTTCCGCGCCCTGCAGATGGCCGCGAACGCCCAGCAGGCGGACGACGAGCCGGAGATCGGGCGCGGCGAGTGGATCATCGCGGCGCTCGGCGGGATCGGCCTCGCCGTCGGCCTGTTCTTCCTGACGCCGGTCGGCATCACCAGCCTGATCAAGGACCAGCTCGGCAGCGGCTGGCTCTTCTGGACCGTCGAGGGGGTCCTGCGGACGGCGATCTTCCTCGGCTACCTCGTGCTCGTCACGCGCCTGGCGGACCTCAGACGGGTCTTCGAGTACCACGGGGCCGAGCACAAGACGATCGCCTGCTACGAGGCCGGGCTCCCGCTGACGCCGGAGAACGCGCAACGGTTCAGCCGTCTGCACCCGCGGTGCGGGACGAGCTTCATGCTCATCGTGATGATCGTCGCGATCTTCGTCTTCGCGCCGCTCGGGCTGCTCGACTGGTATTGGATGATGGCCAGCCGGATCATCGGGATCCCGATCGTCATCGGCCTCTCGTTCGAGGCGATCAAGTTCGCCGGCAAGCACCGCGGCAACGGCGTCGTCGGCTTCCTCATGTGGCCGGGACTCCAGCTGCAGCGCCTGACGACGAAGGAGCCCGACCACGACCAGCTGGCCGTGGCGATCGCCGCGATGCAGGCCGTGCTGGACCGCGAGGACCCGCGCACCGCGACCCGCCGCGAGCGCGCGGGCATCGAGGTCGCCGCCTAGACCCGCGTGGCGTCCTCCTCGCCACCGGGCGTAAGCTCGGTGGTCGTGATCGAGGCGCTGGTGGAACAGATCGAGGCCCGGTTCGCCGAGCTCGAGGCACAGATCGTCGATCCCGACGTCATCGGCGACCGCCGGCGCTACGCCGAGGTCGGACGCGAGTACCGCCGCATGACGAACGCCAACGCGCTCGCCGGCCAGTGGCGTCACGCGGTCGACGACGCCGCCGGCGCCCGCGAGATGCTCGCCGACGACGAGGACCCCGAGATCCGCGAGATGCTCGACGCCGCGAAGCTGCGGATCACCGAGCTCGAGGAGGAGATCCGCGTCGCGATGGTCGACCCGGACCCCAACGACGACAAGGACGTCATCGTCGAGATCCAGGGCGGCGCCGGCGGCGAGGAGGGCGGCCTGTTCGCGGGAGACGTCCACCGCATGCTCGTGAAGTACGCCGAGCGCCGCGGCTTCAAGACCGAGTCGCTGTCGGTCTCCGACGGCAAGTACACCTTCGCCGTCAAGGGCGAGGGCGCGTTCTCCGTCTTCAAGTGGGAGGCCGGGACCCACCGCGTCCAGCGCGTGCCCGCCACCGAGACGCAGGGCCGCATCCACACCTCCACGTGCACCGTCGCCGTGCTCCCCGAGGCCGAGGACGTCGACATCCACATCGAGCAGAGCGACCTCCAGATCGACGTCTACCGCTCGTCCGGCCCGGGCGGCCAGTCGGTGAACACCACGGACTCTGCCGTGCGGATCACGCACAAGCCCTCGGGCGTCGTCGTCTCGATGCAGGACGAGAAGTCGCAGCTCCAGAACCGCGAGAAGGCGCTCCGCGTTCTCCGCGCCCGCCTCTACGAGCACGCCGTCGCCGAGCAGCAGGCCGAGCAGTCCGCCGCCCGCTCCGCCCAGGTCGGCACCGGCGACCGCGCGGAGAAGATCCGCACGTACAACTTCGGCGAGGGTCGCGTCACCGACCACCGCATCAAGCTCACGAAGTACGCGCTCGAAGCGATCCTCGAGGGCGAGCTCGAGGAGTTCACCGGCGGTCTGCAGGCGGACGAGAAGCGCCGACTGCTCGAAGAGCTCGCCGCCTCCGGCGCGTGATCGACGGGACCGTCGGGGTCGCCGTCCGGCGCCTGACCGCCCGGTTCGCCGCGGTCGGCCTCGACTCGCCGCGCCTGGACGCGGAGCTGCTGGTCGCGGACGCGATCGGCGCGGACCGCGCGCGGCTCTTCCTGTCGCCGGACCGGCCGCTCACCGCCGAGCAGGTGGCCGCGATCGCCGCGCACGAGGAGGGCCGGGCGGTCCGCCGCGCCTCGGTCGCGCACCTGCTGGGCGTGCGCGGGTTCCGGAACCTCGACCTGCGCGTCGACGGCCGTGTCCTGATCCCGCGGCCGGAGACCGAGCTGCTCGTCGAGCTCGGGCTGGAGCTGCCCGACGGCGCGACCGTCGTCGACGTCGGGACGGGCAGCGGCGCGATCGCCCTGGCCCTGGCCGACGAGCGCCCCGACCTCGTGGTCCATGCGACCGACGTCTCGGAGGACGCGCTCGTGGTCGCCCGCGAGAACGCGCGGGTCCTCCGCTCCCCGGTCGTCTTCCACCACGGCGATCTCCTCGACGGCGTCCCCGCGCTGCCGGGCGACGTCGCCGTGCTCTCGAACCCGCCGTACGTCCCCGACGGGGACCTCGCGGGCCTCGCGCCGGAGGTCGCCGACCACGACCCGCACCTCGCGCTGTTCGGGGGCCCCGACGGGCTCGACGTCGTCCGCCGGCTGCTGCCCGCCGCCCGCGCGTTCGGCGCCACGCTCGTCGGGGTGGAGATCGGGATCGGCCAGGCCGACGCCACCGCGGCGCTCGCCCGGGCGGCCGGATTCCCGGACACGGAGGTCCGGGACGACCTCGCCGGCATCGGCCGGATCGTGGTCGGGCGCGCGCCGGACCGCTGCTAGCCTCGCCCGCGTGCAGCTCCCCACCGTCCTGCGTCGCGCGACCCCCACGAGGCTGAAGCACGACGTCCGCCTGCGGGCCGCGTTCGTCGGACGCGGCCTGATCCCGCCGCGCTCGATGCATTCGGAGGAGGAGGCCGCGCTGCTGCTGCGGCGCTCCGCGGGCAAGGCCGTCGTCGTGGAGCTCGGCGTGTACGAGGGCGGCTCCGCCGCGCTGCTGGCCGAGCGCCTGCGCTCCGGCACCGCCCTGCACCTCGTCGACCCGTTCGGCGCGCACGACACCGCGCTCCCGCCCGGCTGGGGCGCGCTCGAGGACGCGACGAAGAAGGTCGTCGCCCGCGCCGCCCGCACCGGTGCCGCCGACGGCGGGGCCCCGGCCGTCCACTGGCACGTCGCGCTGAGCCAGGACCTCGCGCCGCGGTGGACCACCCCGATCGACGTGCTCTTCATCGACGGCGACCACTCCGAGGAGGGCTGCCGGCGCGACTGGGACGGCTTCCACGAGCACGTCGCCGCCGACGGGGTCGTCCTCTTCCACGACTCGCGTCTCGGGGTCCCGGGCGGCCGCGGGCTGCCCGGCCCGACCGCCGTCGTCCAGCGGCTCTTCCACGGGGCCGACGCCGTCGCGGGCTGGGAGGTCGTCGAGGAGGTCGACCGCACGACCGTGGTCGCCCGCACCGCCTCGTGAGCACCGTCCTCCCGCGGTCGGGCCCGGTCGCGTGAGCACTGAGCAGCTGCCGCTGGACCCCGCGGCGATCACGGCGCTCACCGCCGAGACGACCCGCGGGGGCGTGGTCCTGTTCCCCGCCGAGGGGGTCTACGGCCTCGCGGCCGACCCGAACGACCCCGACGCCGTGCGCGCGCTCGCGACGCTGAAGGGCCGCGACCCCCGCAAGCCGTCCGCGGTGCTGCACTGGACCCTCGACGCCGCGCTGGCGGCCGTCGACGGCGCGGGGGAGGACGTCCTCCACGCGATGCGGTGCCTGCTGCCCGGCCCCGTCGGCGTGCTCGTCCCCAACCCCGCACGCCGCTACGCGCTCGCGCTGGGCGACGACCCGACGACGCTCGGGCTCCGCGTCCCCCTGCTGGCCGCGGCCGTCGACGCGCCCGCGGTCGTGCAGACGAGCGCCAACCGCGCGGGCGGCCCGGATCCCGCGCAGATCGAGGACGTCCCGGACGACATCCGCGACGCCTGCGCGCTCGTCCTGGACCGCGGGCGACGCTCGGGGCGTCCGTCGACGATCGTCGACCTGCGCGGGCTCGCGACGGGCGACGGCTGGAGCGTCGTCCGCGAGGGTGCGGTGCCCCGGGCGGAGATCGGGCGCCTGCTCGACGGGACCGGCGCACCCCGCTGAGACGACGGGCCCGGGCGAGCGCCCTCTACGATCCGCCCATGCGGATCGCCGTCGCCTCCGACCACGCCGGGTTCACCCTCAAGGAGCACGTCAAGGCCGCGCTGTCCGCGCAGGGCCACGACGTCCTCGACGCCGGCACCACGTCCGACGCGTCGACCGACTACCCCGAGTACGCCGCCAAGGCCGCCCGTCAGGTCGCGGCCGGGGACGCGGACCGCGGCGTCGTCGTCTGCGGCTCCGGCAACGGCGTCACGATCACCGCGAACAAGATCGCCGGGATCCGGGCCGTCAACGCCCACGACGCCGCCGAGGCGACGATGGCCCGGCAGCACAACGGCATCAACGTCCTCGGGCTGTCGCAGGCCCGCCTCGACGGCGCCGCCGCCGAGGAGATCGTCGCCGCCTTCCTGAGCACCGAGTTCGAGGGCGGCCGCCACGAGCGCCGCATCGGCGAGATCGCGGACGTCGAGGGCGGGGGCGACGGCACGGCCCCCGCCTCGACGGAGATCCCGCCGGTCGCACCGACCCACTGATCGAAGGGTCCTCGACGTCGGACGCCGCGCCACCCACCCGGGGGCGACGGCACGGCCCCGGTGGAGACGGACGTCCCGCCGATCGCACCGACGCACTGATCGAAGGGTCCTCGACGTCGGACGCCGCGCCACCCACCCGGGGGCGACGGCACGGCCCCCGCCTCGACGGAGATCCCGCCGATCGCACCGACCCACTGACGCGCACAGAGGTCCACCGGCGGGACCGGTAGCCTCCCTCTTCGTCGCGACTGGCGCCACGGGTGGAACCGACCACCGGGGAGCGACGAGGCAGCACCGCCGCGCGCCTGGGCACCCGAACCGCACGTTCCCGAAGGAGACGCCCGTGTCCGAACTGCCCAACGACTACTTCAACGCCTCGCTGGCGGAGGTCGATCCGGAGGTCGCGGCCTCGGTCGCCGACGAGCTCCGGCGCCAGCAGGACACGCTGGAGATGATCGCGTCGGAGAACTTCGTCCCCCAGTCGGTGCTGGAGGCCCAGGGCTCGGTCCTCACGAACAAGTACGCGGAGGGCTACCCCGGCCGCCGGTACTACGGCGGCTGCGAGCACGTCGACGTGATCGAGCAGCTCGCGATCGACCGGGCGAAGGAGCTGTTCGGGGCCGAGCACGCCAACGTGCAGCCCCACGCAGGCGCGCAGGCCAACAACGCCGTCTACCACGCGCTGCTGCAGCCGGGCGACCGCGTGATGGGCCTGTCGCTCTCCCACGGCGGGCACCTGAGCCACGGCATGAAGCTCAACGTGTCCGGGAGGCTCTACGACATCGTCGCGTACGAGGTCGACAAGGACACCTCGCTCGTCGACATGGACGAGGTCGCCCGGATCGCCCGCGAGACGAAGCCGAAGATGATCATCGCCGGCTGGTCGGCGTACCCGCGGCACCTCGACTTCGCGCGCTTCCGGGAGATCGCCGACGAGGTCGGCGCGTACCTCTGGGTCGACATGGCGCACTTCGCCGGGCTCGTCGCCGCCGGCCTGCACCCCAGCCCCGTCCCGCACGCCCACGTCGTGACCACCACGGTCCACAAGACCCTCGGCGGCCCCCGCTCGGGGATCATCCTCTGCAAGCAGGAGTTCCAGAAGAAGATCGACCAGGCGATCTTCCCCGGCCAGCAGGGCGGCCCGCTGGAGCACGTGATCGCCGCCAAGGCCGTCGCGCTGAAGATCGCCGCGTCGGACGCCTTCAAGGAGCGCCAGCAGCGCACCATCGACGGCGCACGCGTCGTCGCCGAGGAGCTGCTCGCCGCCGGTGGCGGCCTGAACGTCCTGACCGGCGGCACCGACGTGCACCTGACCCTCGTCGACCTGCGCGAGACCGAGCTGGACGGTCAGCAGGCCGAGGACCGCCTGCACGAGGTCGGCATCACGGTCAACCGCAACGCGGTGCCCTTCGACCCGCGCCCGCCGATGGTCACGAGCGGCCTGCGCGTCGGCACCTCCGCCCTCGCCACGCGCGGTCTCGACGTCGACGCGTTCCGGGAGGTCGGCAAGGTCATCGGCCAGGCGCTGCAGGGCGACGACGCCGCGTTCGCCGCCGCGAAGGACGACCTCGCCGCCCGCATCACCGCCGTCGCCGCGGCGTACCCGCTGTACACGCACCTCGGCTGAGCACGCGGAGCGCGCCGCACCCGCCCGGACCACGGGCGGGTGGGGCCGCCCCCGCGTCTAGAGTGCCTCCCGGATGAACTGGCGCGATCCCATCGTGGGGCTCCTGATCGCCTTCGCGGTCAGCGCGGCGCTCACCCCCGTGGTCGCACGCGCCGCGGTCGTGTTGGGCGCGATCGACCGGCCCCGGGGCCGTGGGCTCGCCGCCGGCGGCACGCCGCTGCTGGGCGGTCTGGCGATCCTGATCGCCGTCGTCGTCGCGGTGGTCCTCGACATGCCGGACGCCGCGCCCCAGGCCCACAACCTGCGGGCGATCCTGCTCGGCGCCGTCCTGATCTCGGTGATCGGCGCCGTCGACGACCGCTTCGACCTCCCGTGGGCGGTGAAGCTCGTCGGGCAGGTCGCGGCGGCCTGGATCCCGGTGTCGCAGGGGGTGCAGGTCACGAACATCACGTTCCCGTTCGTCGGCGCGGTGCAGTTCTCGTCGGTGCCGAGCTGGTCCCTGACGATCCTCGGCTTCGTCGTCCTGATGAACGTCGTCAACTTCTCCGACGGCATCGACGGGCTCGCGGCGGGCATCGCGGCGATCGGGGCGCTCGCGCTCGGCATCGTCGCCGCCGACCTGATGAAGGACCACGCCGCGCTGCTCGCCGCCGCGACGGCCGGCGCGGCGCTCGGGTTCCTCGTCCACAACTTCCATCCCGCCAGGGTCTTCATGGGGGACACCGGGGCGATGCTGCTCGGCTACCTGTTGGCGGCGGTCGCCGTCGAGGGCGCGGTGAAGACCCAGGTCGTCCTGGCGCTGGTCGTGCCGTTCCTCGTGCTCGCGCTGCCGGTGCTGGACACGACCTTCGTGGTGCTCAAGCGCCTGAAGTCCGGTGTCCCGATCTACAACGCCGACCAGGAGCACTTCCACCACCGGCTCAGCCGGCTCGGGTTCAGCCCGCGGCGGATCGTCGTCTATCTGTACCTGTGGGCCGGGTCGCTCGCGGGCCTCGCCGTCGCGCTGCGCTTCGTCCCGTACTCCGACAACCGCGGCCACTTCGACGCCGCGTGGACGACCGTGATGGGTCTGATCCTCGTGGCATGCCTCGCGGTGTCGGTCTACCTCGTCATCGTCCTCGAGATCCTGAAGCTCCGCCGGATCGACGCGCTGCGCCTGCGCCGCGCGCGGCCGGACATCACGGAGGACGAGATCGACGCCGACGTCGCGCGCGCGCTCGAGACCGGCGAGTTCTCGGCGATCACCGGCGAGCACAACCCGGTGGGCTGAGCACCGGCCGGGCCGGCTCAGGGCTCGGCGGTGACCCCGGGGTCGAGGCGCCCGTAGATCGCCCGCAGCCACATGGACGAGATCGCGTCGACCAGCGTCGTCGTGTCGAAGTCCTCGTCGCGCACCAGCTGCTGGTAGAGCGAGCGCTCGACGCTCCAGACCAGCGCGAAGGCCGTCGGCCGGGCCGGGAACGCCGGGGCGTTCCCCGCGGCCTGCTCGGTGACGATGCGGTCCTCGGTCGCGTCGACGAACCGGCCGATCAGCGTACGCCAGTGGTCGGCGACGTCGCGCTCGTAGGTCCCGACCTCGACCATCGCCCGCAGCAGCGGCCCGTGCTCGACGAACAGCGCCGAAACGTCCCGGATCGAGGTGCGCAGCGCCTCGTGGCTGATGCCGGTCCCCGACCACCAGAGCTCCGCGGCCCCGTAGAGCTCGTCGGCGACCGTCGCCGTCAGGCGCTCGAGGACCTCGCGCTTGTCGCGGAAGTAGAAGTAGAAGGACGTGCGCGAGATCCCGGCCCGGCCCGCGATCCGCTCGACCCCGAGCTCGGCGTAGGTCTCGCCCTCGGCCAGGAGCTCCTCCATCGCGCGGAGCACGTCCCGCTGGATCCGCTCGCGCTTGGGGGTGCTCTCGGTCCTCCTGGGGGGCGGTGCCACGCGCCGAGCGTACCCGTCAACGGAGGGGCGCCCGGTGTCCCGGAGTCCGACGGGGTGGGGGGACGGCCAGGCATCGCCGGGCGGCGGGCGCTACAACATGCCCGTGGAGCAATGGATCTGTGAACCCTGCGGTTTCATCTACGACCCCGAGGAGGGGGACCCCGACGGCGGCATCCCGCCCGGAACCGCGTTCGAGGACATCCCCGACGACTGGTCGTGCCCGGTGTGCGGCGCCCAGAAGGACGAGTTCGAGAAGCTCGAGGACTAGCGCGGCCGCAGGACCGCCCGGCGGGCGCACGGGGGACGCGCAGCCTCGTCCACCGGTCACGACGAGGCGCGTCGGCGCTCGTTTAGGATCGACGGGGTGCTCGAAGAGCTCCTGCTCCTCGCCGGTCTCCTGCTCGTCGCAGGACTCGCGGCCTCCCTCTTCGCGGGGCGACTACGCGTCCCGGCCCTCGTCGTCTTCCTCCTGCTCGGCATGCTCGCCGGGCCGGACGAGCTCGGCATCATCGAGACTCGCGACGCGGAGCTGATCCGCGACGTCGGGCTCGTCTCCCTCGTCCTCATCCTCTTCGAGGGCGGGCTGGCCTCCGGACTCCGGGAGATCCGGCCCGTCTTCGGCACCGCGGCGCTGCTCGCGACGGTCGGCGTGCTGATCACGACGACGGTGGTCGGCACGGTCGCGTTCATCACGCTGGACGTCAACTTCGAGCAGGGGCTCCTCCTCGGCGCGATCGTCGCGTCCACCGACGGCGCGGCGATCTTCGCGCTGCTGCGCGGGTCGACGCTCCGCAAGCGCCTGGCGCGGACCCTCGAGGGCGAGGCCGGGATGAACGACCCGGTCACCGCGCTCCTCGTGATCGGCCTGATCGACCTCAGCAAGGGGGAGGGGTCGGTCCTCGACATCTTCGTGACGATGGCCTCCGAGCTCGCGATCGACGCGATCGTGGGCACCGCGATCGGCCTGCTCGCCGTCCAGGCGTTCCAGCGCGCCCGGCTGGCGTCCGAGGGGCTCTACCCGGTGGCCTCGCTCGCGACGGCGATCCTGGCCTACGCCGTGGCGACGAACCTGCACGGCTCCGGACTCCTGTCGGCCTACGTCGCGGGACTCATCCTCGGGTCCTTCCCGATCCAGGGCAAGCGGTCGATCACGGCCTTCCACGATGGCATCGCGTGGGTCGCCCAGCTCGGCATGTTCCTGGCGCTCGGCCTGCTCGTGAACCCGCACTCGCTGGGCGACGTCTGGGTGGAGTCGCTGGTGATCACGGCCGCGCTGCTGTTCCTCGGCCGGCCGATCTCGGTGATGGCGATCCTCACCCCGATGCGGTTCACGATGCGCGAGCAGATCGCGGTGTCGTGGGCCGGGCTGCGCGGTGCGGTGCCGATCGTGTTCGCGACGTTCCCCGTGATCGCCGGCGTCCCGCGCGCGGACGAGTTCCTCTCGATCGTCTTCTTCGTCGTGGTGCTCACCACGATCCTGCAGGGCGTCACGTTCGAGGGGCTCGCCGTGCGGCTGGGCGTCACGACGACCGAGCCGGCGATCGACCGGCCGCTGGTCGAGGTGATGGCGGTCCGGGAGCTCGGGGCCGAGGTCGTCGAGGTCCACGTGCGGCAGGGCGACGCCATGGTCGGCGCCCGCGTGAAGGACCTCGGCCTGCCGCGGGACGCGCTGGTCAACGTCCTGGTGCGCGGCGACGAGGCGCTGCTGCCCCGGGGCTCCACCACCCTCGAGAGCGACGACCGCCTCCACCTGCTCGTGCGCCGCGAGGTCGCCGGCCAGATCCCCGGGCTGATCGAGCGCTGGCGTGCCGGGCCCGTCGGCCCGGTGGCCCGCCCCGCCCGCCGCCACACCGCGATCCGGCCGATCTTCCGCGCGGGCCCGTGGGACGCCCGGGACGGCGACCCCGCCGAGCCGCCGACCATCGCCGGCATCGAGGTCGTCGAGCGGGTCCGCCTGCGCCGCGACCGGCCCGGCGCCCTCGTGGTCCTCGCCGACGGCCGGTACGGCGTCTCGGGCTCGATCGCGATCGTCGGATCGCGGCAGGCGGTCCAGGGCGCCGCCCGGCGCAAGCTCGAAGGGGCCCCGGACGACGCCGAGGCCGGCTGGTGGCAGGAGGTCGTCGGCGCCTGCGCCTTCTGACACGAGGATCGTCCCGGACCCTCCGCCGGGCGGGTGCGGCGTCGCTCGCCGGTCGCGGGCGACGACCGCGGACCCGCCGGACACCCGTCACACACGGGCGATACGAGGACTTCCGCGTATGCGGCCGTCGCAGGGCGCGGTGAGCGGCGGCGCGCCACCATCGTATCCGCGGGCACCACCGCTCGTGACGCCTCGCACAAGCCCTAGCACAAGGCGGCACGAAACCCCGAAAACCCGCTTGAAACCGGGCGACACGGCCCCAGGGACTTGTATATGGTGGGGCTCCGCCGCCGAACCCCTCCTCATCGCAGCACCGCTGTGGTCCGAGAGGGGAATCCTGCGTGGTCGATCCCGTCGACCGCAGCAGATCGGCGGACTGCACCTCATGGCGCACCCAACCCACACCAGCGATTCCCGCGATGCCGACTCCCGACCGACCCCCAGCGGGCGGAGCCGTGGCGGGGATGACCATCCTCACCGCGATGGTGCTCGGACTCGCGGTCTTCGGCGCGCTCGGCGCGCTGCTCGGATCGCTGGGGCTCGGGTTGATGGTGGGCGCGTTCTTCGGGCTCTTCGGCGGGACCGCCGCAGTGATCGCCCGGTTCCGATGACCCTCGGGCCGGCCATCCACGCATGCTGAACGTCCGCCTGCTCGACATCGCCGTCGTGATCGCTGCACTACCGATCGTGCTGCTGCTCGGCGCCCCGGCCGTCGGCTGCCTCGTCGCCACGATCGTCTGGATCGTCCAGCGCATCGTCGCCGGCGTCGTCGAGGGCAAGGCCCGCGAGCAGGACGACCCGCGCGCGGCGCTCAAGCTCAACTTCGTCGCGATGATGGCGCGCGTCTGGCTGATCTGCCTGGCGATCGTCCTCTGCGGCGTCGCGGTCGACCGCCGCGACGGCGCCGCGGCCGCGGCGACGATGCTCGTCGCCTTCACGGTCTACCTGGCCGTCACCCTCCTCACCCGCACCACCGACAGGAAGTCTGTCCACGCATGAGCACTCGCGCGAAGGTCCGCATCTCCCTCGGGGTCTACGTCCTTCTGATCATCGCCGCCGTCGCGGCGTTCGGTGCGACGAAGAACGCCGACTCGTCGTTCGAGCCGGCCAACGAGTTCAAGGTCGACAAGTGGATCGATCTCGGTCCCCTGTCGATCAACAAGGCCGTCCTCTACATCGTCATCGCGGGCTTCCTCACGGTGTTCACGATGATGTGGGTCGCCAAGCGGATGCAGGCCAAGCCCAACCGCACGCAGACGGTCGTCGAGCTGATCTACACCTCGATGCGCGACAACGTCACGGGGGCCAACATGGACTCCCGAATGGCGACGCGGTGGTTCCCCTTCATCGCCACCATCTTCCTCTTCATCTGGTACTCGAACCTGATCGGGTACATCCCGCTGCCGACGAACACGGAGCACAAGTTCGACGTGTTCGGGCTGCAGGTCCCGCACTTCGCGCTCTACGCGGCGACCGCCAACCTCGGCGTCCCGCTGATGATCGCGATCCTCGTGTTCGTCTTCTACACGGGTGAGGGCATCAAGAAGAAGGGCCTCTTCGGCTACCTCGGCAGCCTCGTGCCCGCCGGCGTCACCGGTCCGATGGCCGTCTTCATCTGGTTCCTGGAGTTCCTCTCGAACTTCATGCGCCTGATCTCGCTCTCCGTACGTCTTTTCGCCAACATCCTCGCCGGCCACCTGATCATCCTCTTCATGAGCGGTGGTCTGGCCGTCCTCCTCGGCATCCACGCGGTCGGCATCATCGCCCTTCCCGCGGGCATCCTGCTCTATCTCTTCGAGATCGGGCTGGTCGCCACCCTGCAGGCCTTCATCTTCGCCACTCTCACGGCCATCTACCTCGGTGGCGCCGTGTCCGAGTCCCACTGAGTCACCTAAAAGGAGCAGTACCGTGGACCTCACGATCATCACGCAGCTTGCGGCCGTCGACGACGCGTCCGACGCCGGCAAGGCCATCGCCCTCGCCCTCGGCGGCGGCCTCGGCGCCGCCGGCGCCGGCATCGGCATCGGCTACCTCTTCGGCAGCGTCGTGCAGGCGCTCGTGCGCCAGCCGGAGCTCAAGGACGAGATCACCAGCATCCAGTGGCTCGGCTTCGCCCTCACGGAGGCCGTGTTCTTCTACGGCCTCGTCGCGGGCCTCCTGGCCTTCTTCCTGTAGGCCGCGATGAGTCTGCTCCTGCAAACCATCACGCCGCTCGCTGAAGCGGCCGCTGGTGCCGAGGACGAGAACAAGAGCTTCCTGGTCTCCCCGGATGCGGGGGCGATGATCTGGACGCTGATCGTCTTCGTCATCGCCTGGATCGTCCTGGCGAAGGTGGCGTTCCCCAAGATCGGGGAGGCCCTGGACAAGCGCCAGGCCGCCATCAACGAGTCGATCGAAGCCGCCGAGCGCGACCGCGCCGAGGCCGAGAAGCTGGCTGCCGAGAACCGGCAGAACCTGCTCGAGGCCCGGACGCACGCCGAGGACATCCTGACGCGTGCCCGCAAGAGCGCCGACGCCCACGAGGCCAAGGCCCGCGACGAGGCGAAGACCAAGGGCGAGGAGATCCTCGACCAGGCGCGCAAGGACATCGAGGCCGAGACGCGGCGCGCGATCAGCGAGATCCGCACCGAGGTCGCCGACCTCACGATCCAGGCGACCGCCAAGGTCACCGGCAAGACGCTCGACGGGGACGACCAGCGTCGCCTCATCGAGGAAGCACTCGACGGGCTCGACTTCTCCGCGCTGAGCGGCGAGCGGAGGTAGCACCATGGACCAGATCTCCCGCGTGTACGGCCGGTCGCTGTTCGAGGTCGCCCAGGAGCGCGACGTGGTCTCCGAGGTGCGCGAGCAGCTCGGTCAGATCGTCGAAGCCCTCTCGGAGAGCCGCGAGCTGCAGCTGTTCCTCGCGTCCCCGCAGTTCTCCTCCGAGGAGAAGCGGGACGGGTTGCGCCGGGCGATCGACGGCGCCGACCCCATCGTCGCCAACCTCCTCGACGTCATGGTCGAGAATCAGCGGCTGTCGCTGCTGTCGGAGGTCCGCACCGAGTTCGATGCTCGGTACGACGACCTCCACAAGGTCCTGCCCGTCCGGATCTCGACCGCGGTCGAGCTGGACGAGGAGACCACCGCCCGGATCGGCCGTCAGGTCGGCGAGGGAACGGGCCGCGAGGTCCAGCTCACCACCGAGGTCGATCCGGACCTCATCGGCGGCATCGTGCTGCGCGTCGGGAACCAGATCCTCGACGCCTCCATCCGTCAACGACTCGAAAACCTGCGTCGACAGGTGGCGACGGCGTAGTCCGCCGTCGTCGATCGCCACTTCCGTAGGAGCCCTGCACCATGCAGATCAAGCCTGATGAGATCACCAGCATCCTCAAGAGCCGCATCGAGGGTCTCGATGCCGGCGCCGCGTCGCTGACCGAGGTCGGCACGGTCCTGTCCGTCGCGGACGGCATCGCCCGCATCCACGGGCTGGACAACGCCGGCTCGTTCGAGATGCTCGACCTGCCGCACGGCGTCACCGGCCTCGCCCTGAACCTCGACGCGGACTCCGTCGGCGCCGTGCTGTTCGGCGACTGGCAGAAGGTCGTCGAGGGCGACACCGTCAAGCGCACCGGCAACCAGCTGCAGATCCCGGTCGGCGACGCGCTGCTCGGCCGCATCGTCTCGCCGCTCGGTCAGCCGCTCGACGGCAAGGGCCCGGTCGAGACGACCGAGACCCGCCCGCTCGAGTTCAAGGCCCCGGGCATCATCTCCCGCAAGCCGGTCACCGAGCCGCTGCAGACGGGCATCAAGGCGATCGACGCGATGATCCCGATCGGCCGTGGCCAGCGCGAGCTGATCATCGGCGACCGCCAGACGGGCAAGACGTCCGTCGCGATCGACGCGATCATCAACAACAAGGACTCCGGCGTCATCTCGGTGTACGTCGCCATCGGTCAGCGCATGGCCTCGGTCGTGCAGATCGCCCAGACGCTCGCCGAGAACAACGCCCTGGACTCGACGATCATCGTCGCCGCGTCCGCCGACGAGGCCGCGCCGATCAAGTTCGTCGCGCCGTACGCCGGTGCCGCGATGGCCGAGCACTTCCTCTACAACGGCGGACACACGCTCGCCGTGTACGACGACCTGACGAAGCACGCGTTCGCGTACCGCCAGATGTCGCTGCTGCTCCGCCGCCCGCCGGGCCGCGAGGCGTACCCGGGCGACGTCTTCTACCTGCACTCGCGCCTGCTCGAGCGCTCGGTGAAGCTGTCCGACAAGCTCGGCGGCGGGTCGATGACGGCGCTGCCGATCATCGAGACGCAGGCCGGCGACGTGTCGGCCTACATCCCGACGAACGTCATCTCGATCACCGACGGCCAGATCTTCCTCGAGCCGAAGCTCTTCTACTCGGGCGTCCGCCCGGCCATCAACGTCGGCATCTCGGTGTCGCGCGTGGGCTCCTCGGCGCAGACGAAGCCGATGAAGAAGGTCCAGGGCGGCCTGAAGCTCGCGCTGTCGCAGTACCGCGAGCTCGAGGCCTTCGCGCAGTTCGGCTCCGACCTCGACGCCGACACCCGGGCGACGCTGTCGCGCGGTGAGCGCCTCGTGAAGACGCTGAACCAGGGCGAGCGCTCGCCGCTGACCGTGGCCGAGCAGGTCCTCCAGATCTTCGCGGCCACCAACGGCTTCGTCGACCGCATCACGGCCGACCGCGTCGAGGAGTACCAGTCGCGCCTCGTCGAGGCCGCCGCCGGCTCGATCGCCGACGTCCTCGAGAAGATCAACGGCGGTGACTGGTCCGACGAGGTCCAGGCCTCCGTCAAGGACTTCGTCGGCAAGTTCACCGAGCAGGACTTCGGCTACGAGCTCGACGAGGACGGCGAGCCGCTCGAGACGGCGACCGCCTGATGCGCGGTCTGTCCCGACGGACCGAGAGGAGCTAGTCGATGGCGCAGAGCGACGTCAAGGCCCGCATCGGGTCCGTCCAGAACATCCGCAAGATCACGCGGGCGATGGAGATGGTCTCGGCCGCGCGCCTGCGCAAGGCCGAGGACCGCGCCTCGTCGCTGCGGCCGTACGCCGACGCCCTGCGCCGCATGACCCGTCAGGCCGCCGCGGCGGCCGGCGCGGGCGAGCTGCAGTCGCAGCCCGTGCTGCGCACGCACGAGCAGGAGAACACGGTCGGCCTGGTGCTCGTCACCGCCGACCGCGGCCTGGCCGGCGCGTTCAACTCGCAGATCCTCCGTGCCGGCCTGAATCGCGCGGCGGAGCTCGAGTCCGAGGGCAAGAAGGTCGTCTTCTACGCGAGCGGTCGGCGCGGCGTGTCGTCCCTGACGTTCCGCAATAAGGAGCTGACGGGCCAGTACACCGGCTTCACCGACGCACCCAAGGCGAGCAACGCGAGCGACATCGCCGACGACCTGGTCGCCGGCTTCGTCGACGACAAGATCGACCGCGTCGAGGTCTTCTACAACAGCTACGTGTCGCCGCTGGTGCAGGAGGTCCGTCAGGAGACCCTGCTCCCGCTGGCCGCCGCGAGCGTGGTCGGGGACGACGACGCCGCCGAGGAGCCCGAGGAGGAGACCACGGGCCCGAAGGCGATGGTCGAGTACGAGCCCGACGACCCCGCGGAGCTCCTGGCCGAGCTCGTGCCCGAGTTCGTGCAGGTCTCGCTCCTGCGCGCCCTCCTGGAGTCCGCCGCCTCGGAGCACGGTGCCCGCATGACCGCCATGCGCAACGCCTCCGAGAACGCGGCCGACGTGATCAAGAACCTGACGCTCGCGATGAACCGCGCCCGTCAGGCCGACATCACGCAGGAGATCATGGAGATCGTCGCCGGCGCGGAGGCCCTGAACTGATGTTCGCCCTCACCGCCGGCCGCAGCACCCCGACCGCGCTCGTCGCCGAGCCCGTCGGCCCGTCCACCACCCCCGCTCGCACCGAGTAAGAGGAACAACTCATGGAAGCCGCAACCGCTACCAACACCGGTCGGGTCGAGCAGATCCAGGGCGTCGTCATCGAGGCGGTGTTCCCGGACAAGCTGCCCGAGATCAACTTCGCCATCGAGACGACGATGCCGGACGGCTCGACGCTCGTGCTCGAGGTCCAGCAGCACCTCGGTGACGACCGCGTCCGCGCCGTCGCCATGGACTCCACCGACGGCCTGGCCCGTGGGGTCGAGGTCCGCGACCTCGGCGGCCCGATCTCGGTGCCCGTCGGCAAGGCCGTCCTCGGCCGCATCTTCAACGTCCTCGGCGAGACCATCGACGAGGGCCCGGACCTCGACGAGCACGAGCTCTGGGGCATCCACCGTCCCGCGCCGAAGGTCGAGGACCTGACGCCGACGACCGAGATGTTCGAGACCGGCATCAAGGTCATCGACCTCCTCGCCCCGTACGCCAAGGGCGGCAAGATCGGCCTGTTCGGCGGCGCCGGCGTCGGCAAGACCGTCCTCATCCAGGAGCTCATCAACAACCTGGCGCAGGAGCACGGCGGTCTGTCCGCCTTCTGCGGCGTCGGCGAGCGCTCCCGCGAGGGCACCGACCTCTACCTGGAGATGCAGGAGTCGGGCGTCATCGACAAGACGATGCTCGTCTTCGGCCAGATGAACGAGCCGCCCGGAGCCCGCATGCGCGTGGCCCTGACGGGTCTGACGATGGCGGAGTACTTCCGTGAGCAGGGCGGCCAGGACGTGCTGCTCTTCATCGACAACATCTTCCGCTTCGTCCAGGCCGGCTCCGAGGTCTCGGCGCTCCTGGGTCGCATGCCGTCGCAGGTCGGCTACCAGCCGACGCTCGAGTCCGAGATGGGTCAGCTCCAGGAGCGGATCACCTCGACCCGCCAGGGCTCGGTCACGTCCGTGCAGGCCGTCTACGTGCCTGCCGACGACTTGACCGACCCGGCGCCGGCCTCGGTGTTCGCGCACCTGAACGCCACGACGTCGCTGTCGCGTGCGATCTCGGAGAAGGGGATCTACCCGGCCGTCGACCCGCTCGACTCGTCGTCGACGATCCTGAAGCCCGAGGTCGTGGGCCAGGAGCACTACGACATCGCGAACCAGGTCAAGGAGATCCTGCAGCGCTACAAGGAGCTCCAGGACATCATCGCGATCCTCGGCATCGACGAGCTCGGCGAGGAGGACAAGATCCTCGTGCAGCGCGCCCGCAAGATCGAGCGCTTCCTGTCGCAGCCGTTCCACGTCGCCGAGCAGTTCACCGGTTCCCCGGGCCAGTACGTGCCGATCGCCGAGACGGTGCGGTCGTTCAAGGAGCTCCTCGAGGGCAAGCACGACGACCTGCCCGAGTCCGCCTTCCTCCTCAAGGGCTCGATCGACGACGTCGTCGAGGCCGCGAAGAAGGGCTGATCCCCGTGGCGTACGAGCCCTTCAAGGCCGACGTCCTCTCGCCCGGGGGCCAGGTGTTCTCGGGCGAGGTGCAGCAGATCTCGACCCGCACGGTGTCGGGCGAGCTCGGCGTGCTCCGCAAGCACCAGCCGCTGCTCGGTCGCCTCGAGGCCGGCGAGCTGCGCCTGTACCTCCCGAACGACGGCGAGGTCAAGCGCCTCGTCCAGACCGGCGGCTACATCCAGGTCGCCGGCGACGGCGGCGTGCTGTTGCTGGTCGACGAGGCGTACCCGATCGAGGACTACGACCGCGCGCAGGTCGAGGCCGACCAGCAGAAGGCTGCCGAGCGGCTCGAGAAGGCCGAGGCCGGCACCGAGCAGCACCGCCTGGCGCTCGCCGGCAAGAAGCGGGCCGACGCGCTCGTGAAGCTCGGCGACAAGCTCGACAAGCGCTGAAGGCCGGCCCCTCGGGGCCGGCTCCGAGGGCCCGGCACCACCGGGACCGCAGGACGACGAAGGGCCCGGATCTCGCCGATCCGGGCCCTTCGTCGTTCCCCGGCCGCCGCGTGGCGGGCCGCCTGGGGTGGTCCCGTGCGCCGCGCGGGTGGCGCGGGGGAGCGGTGGTCCTCCCGGGGCGGGAGGACCGCGGTCGGTCTAGAAGCCGCCGTTGTAGTTGTAGATCAGGATGGTGAACATCCCGGCGAACGCGACGACCGCCGAGACGGCGAAGCCCACGGTGCTGTTGACGAGGCTGATGTTCTCGTCCTCGTGGTCCTCGCTGGGGTGCTCGATGTCGCTCATCCGGTCCTCCGTCGTCGTGAGGGGCCATCTTCGCACGTGGGGCGCCCGCGGGGAACGTCGCCGCCCGGGGTCTCCTCCGCCCGGGGTGCGGCGGTGCCGGACGCCGCGGACGACGGCGCGATGAGGGGACGCCTATCCTGCCGTGGATGGACGAACGGCTGCTCACGGAGCGGCTGGTCGGGTACGACACCTCGAAGTCGGCGGGCCTCCGGGCCGCCGGGGGGTTCGTCAAGGGCTGGCTGGAGTCACACGGCATCGACGCGTGGGAGCGCGATCACGACGGGCTGCCCGTCCTGCTGGCGCAGATCGGGTCCGACGATCCCGTCGCGCCGACGGTGATCCTGCACGGCCACCTCGACGTCGTCCCCGCGCACGACGAGCAGTTCACGCCGACGATCGACGGGGACCGGCTCTACGGCCGCGGCTCGTACGACATGAAGGGCGGGCTCTCGGCGATGCTCTGCGCCTTCCGCGACGCCGCCCGCGAGATCCGCGAGCTCGGCACGGAGACCCCGATGTCGGACGTCCGGGTGCACCTGGTGGTCGTGCCCGACGAGGAGAGCGAGCAGGTCGACCGCCGCTCGACCGACGCCCTGGTCAAGGACGGCACGCTCCGCGGGGACTTCGCGATCACGGGCGAGCCCACGCAGCTCGACGTCGGCGTGCAGGCCAAGGGCGTCCTCGCCATGCGGCTGGCCGTCCACGGCGTCTCGGCCCACGGGTCGACCCCGTGGCTCGGCGACAACGCCGCGCTCAAGGCGTTCGACGTCTTCCGCCGGATCGAGACCCTGCCGTTCAGCCGGCAGAGCAGCGACCTCTACGACCGGCCGTCGATCAACCTGGCCAGGATCCACGGCGGCGACGCCTTCAACATGGTTCCCGACCGGTGCGAGATCACCGTCGACATCCGCTTCGTGCCCGGGCAGGACCCGAAGGAGATCTTCCGCCAGATCGGCGCGATCCCCGACGTCGAGGTGTTGACGGTCCTCGAGCGGGCTCCCTCGATCGTGTCGCGGAGGAACCCGTACGTGGTGGCGCTGCGGGCGGCCGTCGCGAGCACGGGCGAGGGCGCCGGGATGGCGGTCGGTCGCGACGGCGCCTCCGACGCGTTCGCGTTCCTCGAGGCCGGGATCCCCGCCGTCGAGTTCGGGCCCAGCGGCAACGGCCACCACGGTCCCGAGGAGTGGGTGTCGATCGACTCGCTGGACCGCTACCGCAAGGCCCTGGTCGAGTTCCTCCGGTCGGTCCCGGACGCGGTCCGCGTGGACCGGTCTGCGGCCGGCACCGCCGACTGATCCGGGCGTCCGGACGGCGTTCGCCGCGCCAGGGGATCGACGTCGTGGGGCGGCGCACCACCGGACAAGCGCGCGCACCCTCCGGCCGCTCGGTGTGCACCGTCACACGCCGTGTGGGCCGTCGCCTCGGGCACGGTCCGCGCCGGGCTCGCGGCACGGGCGACGGGCCGACCCGCGGTGTACCCTCACGGGTCTATGCCCACAGCGCGTGAGCCCATCGGTGTGATCGGTACCGGATACGTCGGGTTGGTGACGGCGGCCGGATTCGCGGAGCTCGGCAGCGATGTCGTGTGCGTCGACATCGATGCGGAGAAGATCGCCCGCCTGGAGCGGGGGGAGATCCCGATCTACGAGCCCGGTCTGGCCGAGCTCGTGGCGAAGAACCGCTCGCGGTTGACGTTCACGACGGACATCTCGCAGGCGCTGTCCCGCGCGAGGATCCTGTTCGTGGCGGTCGGGACGCCGCCGACGTACTCCGGCGACGCCGATCTCTCCGCGGTCCACGCCGTCGTCGGTGCGATGCCGGCGTCGGACTCGCACGCGCTGGTGATGAAGTCGACCGTCCCGGTGGGGACGGGCAAGGCGATCAAGCGCGAGTTCGAGGCGCAGGGCAAGGCCGGGTTCCGGTACGTGTCGTGTCCGGAGTTCCTCAAGGAGGGCACGGCGGTCGCCGACTTCCTGCGGCCGGACCGCGTCGTCGTCGGGGACGACGGCGACTGGGCGGGCGACGCGGTCGTCGAGCTGTACCGGCCGCTGTTGAACAGCGAGTACGGCGGGCAGGGTCCTGCGGCCCCGTTGGGTGAGCTGGTGCGGACCGACATCGCGTCGGCGGAGATGGTGAAGCTCGCGTCCAACGCGTTTTTGGCGACGAAGATCTCGTTCATCAACGAGATCGCGAACGTGTGCGAGGAGACCGGTGCGGACGTCGTCGAGGTCGCCAAGGGGATGGGTCTGGACGAGCGGATCGGCCCGAAGTTCCTGAACGCCGGGATCGGGTTCGGTGGCTCGTGCTTCCCGAAGGACGTGACGGCGCTGAAGCAGCTGGCCGGCAACTCGGGGTACCACTTCCAGCTGCTGAACTCGGTGATCGAGGTCAACGAGCTGCAGAAGCGTCGCGTGATCGGCAAGCTCGAGAAGCACCTCGGGACGCTGGTGGGCAAGCGGATCGCGCTGCTGGGTCTGGCGTTCAAGCCGAACACCGACGACATGCGCGAGGCGTCGTCGCTGGTGCTCGCCGCGCGGTTGCAGGCGGCGGGCGCGTCGGTCGTGGCGCACGATCCGATCTCGGCGGAGGTCGCGCGGCCGATGCTGCGCGGCGTCGAGCTGGCGGACGACGCGCTGTCGGCGGCGAAGGACGCCGACGCGGTCGTGCTCGTGACCGAGTGGCAGGAGTTCCGGGATCTCGACTTCCCGGCGCTGATCGACGTGATGGCCGGTGACGTGCTCGTCGACGGCCGCAACGCGCTCGACGGCGCCGCTGCCGCTGCGGCCGGGTTCCGCTACGAGGGCATGGGCCGCCCGGCCCACCGACCCGCGGCCCAGCCGGCCGCACCCGTTCACCAGAGCTGAGGATGACCTCCACCCAGGCCGTCATCCTCGTCGGGGGCAAGGGCACCCGGCTCCGGCCACTGACGTCCAACCGGCCGAAGCCGATCGTCCCGCTCGTCGACCGGCCGTTCATGGCCTACATGCTCGAGTGGGTCGCGTCGCACGGCGTCACCGACGTGATCATGTGCTGCGGCTTCCTGGCCGACTCGATGGTCGAGGAGATCGGCGACGGGTCCCGGTTCGGGCTGCACATCACCTGGGTGGTGGAGCCGTCGCCGCGCGGCACGGCCGGGGCGCTCTGGTACGCGAAGCCGCACCTGCGCGACGAGCGGTTCCTGATGCTCAACGGCGACGTCCTCACCGACATGGACCTCACCGCCCAGGTCGAAGCACACGTCCGCACCGGGGCGGTCGGCACGCTCGCCCTGGTCCCCGTGGAGGACCCGAGCGCCTACGGCCTGGTCCGCCTGCACCCCGACGACGCGGTCCGCGGGTTCCTCGAGAAGCCGACCCCGGAGCAGATCGACACCGACCTGATCTCCGCCGGCGCCTACGTCCTGGAGCCGTCCGTCTTCGACCTGATCCCGCAGGACCGGCTCGTGTCGATCGAGCGCGAGGTCTGGCCGCGGCTCGTCGGCAATGGCCTCTACGGCAGCGTCCACCGCGGGCGCTACTGGATGGACATCGGGACGCCCACGCGGTACCTCGAGGGCACCCGCGACATCCTCTCCGGCCGCGTGCTGACGCAGGTCGCCCGGCGGCTCGAGGACGGGCCCGTCGACCCGTCCGCCACCGTCGGCGACGGGTCCGTCGTCGACCGCACCGCGCTGATCGACCGCGGTGCCACGATCGGGCCGCGCGTCACCGTCGGCTCGGGGTCGTACGTCGGCCCCGGGGCGACGGTGGGGGAGGAGGCGATCCTCGAGAACGCGGTCGTCCTCGCCGGCGCGCGGGTCGGGGCGAAGGCCCGGCTGCGCGACTGCATCGTCGGCGTCGGCGCGGTGCTCGGGGACGGCGTCGTGCTGTCCGACGCCGCGATGGTCGGGGACGGCGCCACGGTCGCCGACGGCAACGTGCTGACGCACGGGGTCCGCATCGGCCCGGGGGCCTCGATCGCTCCTTCCACCGTCTGGTTCTGAGCCGCCGGGAACGCGGCGCGTCCCCGCTCGCAGGGCAGTTCCGGCACACGCCCGGGACCTCTGCGATGCTGCGGGTGATGACCGAGACCGCATCCCCTTCCGTCCTCGACGCCGCGACGGTCGCGGCCGTCGATCCGACCGACCAGGTCGCCGACACGCTCGCGATGGGCGACCACCTGCGCGACGCGATGTGGAAGGCCGAATCCGCCGGCCTGGGCTCCTGGGACAGCCGCGGGGGCCTCGTCGTCGCCGGCATGGGCGGCTCCGCCATCGGCGGCATCCTCGCCCGCGCGGCCCTCGCGGACCAGGCGGGCCGGCCGATCCTCTCGGCGAAGGGGTACGAGCTCCCGCCGTGGACGACGGACGACACGACGGTCCTCTGCGCGAGCTACAGCGGGGACACCGAGGAGACGCTCGCCTGCTTCGAGGCGGCCGGCGTCATCGGTGCACGCCGCGTGGTCGTGACCTCCGGCGGCGAGCTCGGGCGCCTCGCCCGCGAGGAGGGCGTGCCGGTGATCCCGGTCGCCGGTGGGCTGCAGCCCCGCGCCGCCGTCGGCTACATGCTCGTGGCCGTCCTGGAGACCGCGGCCGCCTGCGGCGCCGGCCCCTCGCTCCGCGCCGAGCTCGACGTCGCGGCGGACGCGCTCGACAGCCTCGCCGGGGAGTGGGGCCCGGGCGGTCCGGACGACGGCGAGGCCAAGACCCTCGCCCGCGCCCTGCACGGGACGGTGCCCGTGATCACCGGGATGGGGCTCACGTCGCCGGTGGCGTACCGCTGGAAGTGCCAGATCAACGAGAACGCCGAGGTCCCGGCGTTCTGGGGCGAGCTCCCGGAGATCGACCACAACGAGATCGTCGGCTGGAGCGCCGCCGCGAGCGTCGGCAAGCTGTCGGCGATCCTGCTCGAGGACTGCGACGCCCACCCGCGCCTCGTCCGGCGGGCCGAGCTCACCGCCGAGCTGATCCGCGACCAGTCGGCCGGCGTCCACCGCATCCAGTCCCGCGGCGAGACCGCCGTCGAGCGCGTGCTGTCGCTCGTGCTTCTGGGCGATCTCGTCTCGCTCTACCTCGCCGTGCTGCGCGGCACGGACCCCGAGCCGGTCGACGTGATCCAGCGCCTGAAGGCGCGCCTCGCCGAGGACGACTGACCCCGGCCCCGCCGGTCCGCGGATCCGCGCTCCGGCGGGTCGCGGGCGCCTCCGGGTCGTGGCACGCCCGGAGGCCAGAGATGGGCCCCGTCGATTGTGAGATCTGCGGAACCGCGCCTTCGGGGCGTGCGGTAGCGTTGCCGAGGTGCTGCCCGCCATGGTCCTCGCCGCCGGTCTCGGAACCCGACTCCGGCCTCTCACGTTCGAGCTGCCGAAGCCGATGGTCCCGCTGCTGGACCGTCCGGCGATGGCCCACACGATCGACCTGCTGCACCACCACGGCATCGATCGGATCGTCGCGAACCTGCACTACTTCCCGGACACGATCCGCGACTACTTCGGCGACGAGCTGACGTACGTGCAGGAGGAGGAGCTCCTCGGCACCGCGGGCGGCGTCCGGAACGCCAAGGACTTCTTCGGCGACGAGCCGTTCCTCGTCCTCTCGGGCGACGCGCTGACCGACCTCGACGTGCAGAAGCTCGTCGACCGTCACGAGGCCGCCGGCGGCGTCGCGACGCTGTGCGTGAAGCGGGTCACCGAGACGAGCGAGTACGGCGTCGTCCTCACGGACTCCGACGGCCGCATCACCGGGTTCCAGGAGAAGCCGGACCCGGCGGAGGCCCTCTCGGACCTCGCCAACTGCGGGATGTACCTGTTCTCGCCGGAGATCTTCGACTACTTCCCCGACCGACCGTTCGTCGACTGGGCCAACGACGTGTTCCCGGCGCTCCTCGCCGGCGACGTCCCGTTCCACGTCTACGAGATGGACGAGTACTGGAACGACGTCGGCGCGCTCGACGAGCTGCGCAACGGCACCTTCGACGCCCTCAGCGGCGCGCTCCACCTCGAGGCCCTCCCGGACGCCGGGCCGGACGCCGTCATGGTCGGCAGCGGGTCGTCGCTCGACGCGGCGGACCTCGTCGAGGGCCCGATCTGGGTCGGGCGCGACGTGCAGATCGGCGCAGGCGTGCGGCTGCAGGGTCCACTCGTCCTCGGCGACGGCGTCGTCGTCGAGGACGGCGCCGCGATCAAGCGCTCGATCGTGCTCCCGGGCACGCGGATCGCGGCGAACACCATCCTGATCGAGGCGATCACCGGCTCGACCGGGATCGTCGCGTCGCTCCGCCCGCGCGCGGACACCCGCCTCTCCGCCTCGTAGGCGGGCGGCGCCAGGCGTCCGTGGACGCTTCGGATCTCGGCACGGGCGACGCTCGGCAGTGCGGGTGCACAGCTCTCTCGTCGCCCGCACCGACCTCCTCGGTCTACGAACTCCTGGCATCCACCCGCACCGCCGAACGGGTCCGAGCACGTGGACTGGCTTCAGATCCGCATGAAGCCCGTGTCGGCGGCGCGCCGGGCGGCCTCGGCGTCGGCGTCGACCTCGGGCTCCGCGTCGGGCGCGGTGCCCTCGCGGCGGTCCATCAGACGTTCCTCGCGGCGGGCCTGGACCTCGGCCTCGCGCAGCCCGCGCATGAACAGGACGCCGAACGCGACGCCCATGATCAGGACCTGTTCGGTCGCCATCAGGGCGCCGGACATCATCTGGTCCGTGGTCGGGGCGAGGCCCCACCACGTCGGCTGCTCGTCGTAGAACGAGTAGAGCGCCTTCGGTGCGAAGGTCAGCGCCATGCCCAGCAGGCCGACCGTGACCTTCGTGACGCCCATGTAGGCCATCGGACCCATGCTCGTCATCCGGTCGCGCGAGGGGATCGGGCGGAGCAGGTGCCACCAGTAGAGGAAGCCGACGCTCGTGAAGGTCATGTGCTCGAGCAGGTGGATCGAGTCGTGACGGCTGGCGGCGTCGTAGAGGACCGGGGCGTGCCAGATCCACATCCCGAGCGTGTAGCCGACGAGGCCGAACCACGGCTTGGCGAGGAAGCCGACCCGCTGCTCGATCCACTGGACCCGTCGCGTGATCGGGCGCATCAGCACGCGGTTGAGCCCGAACAGCAGGAACAGCGGGAACACGTCCAGCAGCAGCAGGTGCTGGATCATGTGGAAGATGAACAGGTGGTCGCCCAGCCCGTCGATCGGGTTGCCCTGGGCGATCACGAGCGTCAGCCCGCCGCAGACGAACGAGACGAGGCGCCACACCGGGGCGTGCGCGCGGTCGGGCGAGCGGCGCACGGCGATCCACCGGCGGACGTAGACCGCCCAGAGGATCGACGCGAGGATCAGCGGCGGGAGCTCGACGCCCCACGTGATTGGCGGAGACACGACTGAGAAGTGTTGCACTCCGACCCTTCTCCCGACCCACCCCTCGCGCGGACGATCCGGGGGTGTCGCGCGCCGCCGATCTGCTCACCTGCCTCGTCGTCCCGGAGCGGTGCCTACACTGCCGGGGGCCCGCGGAGCGGCCCGGCGCCATGCTCTGCCACGCGTGCCACGGGGCGCTCCCGTGGCTCCCGGTCGACGGCTGTCGCAGGTGCGGGCTCCCGCGCCCCTGCCCGCGTGGACGCTGCCCGTCGCGCTCGGCACCGTTCGCGGCCGCGTGGGCACCGCTGTCGTACGAGGGGCCCGCACGGACCCTCGCGCTGCTCGGGAAGGACCGGGCCGCCCGCCGCGTCGCGCCGTGGTTCGCCGCGGCGATGGTCGCGCGCGTGCCCGCGACCGTGACCGACGGCGTCGCCGCGGTCGTCCCGGTCCCACCGGATCCGCGACGTCTGCGACGGCGGGGCGAGGACCACGCGGCGCTGCTCGCCGCGGCCGTCGCGGCGGCGCTCGGCGTGCCCCGGCTCCCGCTGCTCGGCCGCGAGCGGTCGGGACCGGCCCAGCACCACCGCACGCGGGCGGAGCGCCTGCGCATCGCCGCACCCGTCCTGCTGGCGGTGCCGCCCGACCGCGTCCTGCTCGTCGACGACGTCCACACCACCGGTGCGACCGCGCGGGCCGCCGCCGCCGCGCTCCGCGGCGGCGGCGCCCGGCGGGTCACCGTGCTGACGGCGCTGAGGACGCTCCGGTGAGTGGACCGGGGGACGGTGCGACCACGCGCCCCGCCTCGGCCGGGCCCGGCCGTGTGGAGCCCCGGCCGCGGAGCGACTACCGTGCACCGCAGCGATGAAGCAACAGCTGCGCCCCCTCTTCGACCGCGTGGTCATCAAGGAGCTCGAGCCCGACCGGGTCCGCCGGTCCGGTCTGGTGGTCCCTCCCGGCTCCCACGAGCCCCCGCCGCAGCACGGCATCGTCCTCCGCGTCGGTCCCGGGCTCGACTGGTGGCAGCAGGCCGGGGTGCGGATGCCCGTCCAGCCGGGGGACCACGTGGTGTTCCCCGCGGCGGCGGGCACGTGGATCGACGTCGAGGAGGAGCGCCTCCTGGTCTGCCGCGTCGGTGAGCTCCTCGGGGCGCTGGACGTCGCCGACGCCGACGACGGTCCGGGCGTCGACCTGGACCTCGGGGCGGACTCGGACGCCGACTGACCGGGCGCCGCCCGGCCGGGCGCCGCCCGTTCGCCGTCCCTCGGGGCCGTCGGGGCGGTCCGCCCGGTCGCCGGCGCAGGTCCCGCCGCGCGAGCGGGCGACCGCTGCGGTGGGCGATGTGGGGCACTCCGGTGCGCCGCCGTCGTCGGTCGGCGGGCCGCAGATCGACCGGTCCGCGGCCCGGTACGGGACCCGCCGGGACGCGCATCGCCCGTGGCGCGCTGGCGCTAGCACGGTCCGACCGGGACGGCCAGCGCCGCGCGTCCATATCAGGCCGGATGTCGACGTGTCGGCTGCCCTTGCGTCGCACGGTCGGGTGCTGTTACTTTCGCGTTACCGCTGGATTCCAACCCCAAAAAGGAGCGCCATGCGGATCGAAGTGAAGGGTCGCAACTACCCGGTCACTGAGGAGATGCGCGACTGTGTCGCGCGTCGCTTCCGGAAGGTCGATGCCCAGGTCTCGGAGTTCGCCGAGCTGGAGATCGAGCTGTCGGAGGCCCGGAACCCCGCGATCGCGGAGCCGTTCCAGGCCTCGGCGACGCTGCGACTCAAGGGGGTGACGCTCCGATCCCACGACGCCAGTCGCGACATGAAGCACGCGATCCACCTCATTGAGGAAGAGCTGACGCGCCAGGTGAAGCGTCAGAACGTGAAGAAGCGGCACCGCCGCGACGCCCGCCGCACCGTGCAGGCCCGCCGCGCCGACGCGGGGGCCGCACCCCCCGCCTGAGCTCCGACGCCCCGGCGCGAACGCCCTCGGCACCCCCTCGCGGGGCGTGCCGGGGGCGTTTCGTCGTTCGGGGGCACCGACGGGATCCGCAGCGCGGGACGCGCCGACGACGGCACCGGGCCCGCGCCCGCGGGGGAGCCGGTCGGGCAACGGAAGGCCGCTGGTACGCTGGCTGCATGGGGATTCTTTCGCGCGCGCTGAGCATCGGCGAGGGCAAGCTGCTGCGCGAGTACGAGAAGCGCGTCGCGCGCATCACGGCCTTCGAGCCCGAGCTCGAGCTGGCGGACGACGCCGAGCTCCTGGAGCGCTTCACGGGCCTCCGCGAGGAGGCGAAGAACGGCCGCAGCCTCGACGACCTGCTGCCCGAGACCTTCGCGGTCGTGCGGGAGCAGTCCAAGCGCACGCTCGGGATGCGGCACTTCGACGTGCAGCTGATCGGCGGGCAGGTCCTCCACGGCGGGTCGATCGCCGAGATGCGCACCGGCGAGGGCAAGACCCTCACCGCGACCCTGGCGGTCGTCCTGAACGCGCTGCCGGGCCACGGCGTCCACCTCGTCACGGTCAACGACTACCTCGCCGCCCGCGACGCGGAGTGGATGGGCCGGCTCTACAACGCGCTGGGCCTGTCGATCGGCGTGCTGCAGAACCAGCAGTCGTACGAGGACAAGCGCGCCGCCTACGCGTCGGACATCACGTACGGCACGAACTCCGAGTTCGGCTTCGACTACCTGCGCGACAACATGGCGCAGTCGCTGGAGGAGAAGGTCCAGCACGGCGGCCGCATCGGCGACGACGGCAAGCCCGTCGCGATGCACAACTTCGCGATCGTCGACGAGGTCGACAACATCCTCATCGACGAGGCGCGGACCCCGCTGATCATCTCCGGCGCGCCCGAGAAGGCCGCCGACCTCTACGTCACGTTCGCGAAGCTCGCGAAGACCATGACGACGGGCAAGAAGCCCGAGGGCATGGATCCGAAGACGAAGAAGGAGTACGTCGCCGACTACGACTTCGAGTTCGACGAGAAGCACAAGACCGTCGCGGTCACCGAGCGGGGCGTCGAGAAGGCCGAGCGGTTCCTCGGTATCGACCACCTGTACCGGGCCGAGAACGGGCACCTCGTCAACCACCTGAACCAGTCGCTGAAGGCCGAGTCCCTCTACAAGCGCGACAAGGACTACGCCGTCATCGACGGCGAGGTCGCGATCATCGACGAGCACACCGGCCGCATCCTCGAGGGCCGCCGCTGGTCCGAGGGCCTGCACCAGGCCGTCGAGGCGAAGGAGAGCGTGGCGATCCAGGAGGAGAACCAGACGCTCGCCACCGTCACGCTGCAGAACTTCTTCCGCATGTACAAGAAGCTCGGCGGCATGACCGGCACGGCCATGACCGAGGCCACCGAGTTCCAGAAGATCTACAAGCTCGGCGTGATCCCGGTCCCGACGAACCAGCCGGTCGCCCGCATCGACCGCAACGACGACGTCTACAAGACGAAGGACGGCAAGTGGTCCGCCGTCACGCGCGAGGTCGTCGAGCGCCACCACAACCAGCAGCCCGTCCTCGTCGGCACCGTGTCCGTCGAGGTCTCCGAGCTTCTCTCGGGCCTCTTCCAGAAGGCGGGCATCCCGCACACGGTCCTGAACGCCAAGCCCGAGTTCGCGGCCATCGAGGGCGAGACGGTCGCCGAGGCCGGCCGCCCGGGCGCGGTCACGATCGCCACGAACATGGCCGGCCGCGGCGTGGACATCAAGCTCGGCGGCGACGCCGAGCACCTCGTCCGCAAGCAGCTGCGCCAGAAGGGCCTGACCCCCGGCGACGAGGGCTACGACGAGGCGTTCACCGAGGCGCTGCCCGCGATGCAGGAGCGCTGCGCCGCGGACCGCGAGATCGTCACCGAGGCCGGCGGCCTCTTCATCTGCGGCACCGAGCGCCACGAGTCGCGCCGCATCGACAACCAGCTCCGCGGCCGGGCGGGCCGCCAGGGCGACCCGGGCGAGTCCCGGTTCTTCCTCTCCGCCCAGGACGACCTCGTCCGGATCTTCGCGGGCGACCGCATCTACAAGATCCTCGACCGCTTCCAGGCCGTCGACGACGACGGCCACGAGCTGCCGATCTCCGCCGGCATGCTGACGAAGCAGATCGAGAAGGCGCAGCGCACCGTCGAGGAGCGCAACTTCCTGATCCGCAAGCGCGTCCTCGAGTACGACGACGTCTCCAACGAGCAGCGCCGCGTCGTCTACGCCTACCGGGACCAGATCCTCGAGGGGCGCGACATGTCGACCGACGCGCACGAGGAGATCGGCAACGTCATCGGTCGCGCGCTCGACGAGTACCTGCCGTCGCACGACTTCGAGTCGTGGGACGTCGACGGGCTCCTCGACGCCCTCCGGGCGATCTGGCCCGTCGGGCTCGACCGCGACGACCTCGACCCCGACAGCACCGACCGCGACGAGCTGCAGCACCAGCTCCACGAGGACGCGATCGCCGCCTACGCCGCTCGCGAGGAGGAGCTCGGCTCCGAGCTGATGCGCCAGGTCGAGCGCTACCTGCTGCTGTCGATCATCGACCAGCGCTGGCGCGAGCACCTGTACGACATGGACTACCTGCGCGAGGGCATCCACCTCCGCGGCTACGCCCAGATCGAGCCGATCGTCGCGTACAAGAACGAGGGCTACGACCTCTTCCAGGACCTCATGGCGTCGATCTGGGGCGACTTCTCCCAGATGGTCTTCAACGTCGAGATCGAGGTCGAGGAGCAGATCGCCGACCCGGCCGCCCCCGGCCAGGGCCGCCCCGCGCAGTCCTACGACTACTTCGGCGGCACCGGCGGGCAGGCCACGTCGCTCGAGGAGCTCGCGGGCGACGTCGACTCCGCCGCGCTCGCGACCTACGGCGCCGCCGAGGACGACGCGGAGGCCGCCGCGCCCGTCGTCCAGCAGCGCGTCGTCTCCGACCAGGACCAGCTCGGGCGCAACGAGCTCTGCTGGTGCGGGTCGGGGCGCAAGTACAAGAAGTGCCACGGCGCGAACGCCTGACCTGAGGCGAATGCTCCCGGGCACGCCCGGGGGGCGTCCGGCCGTCGCCGGATCCGGCGCCGCCCTGCGTCGGGATGCCGGTCCTCGCACCCCAGCCCCCGCTGCGCACCGGTGGGACGACCGCAATGCGATCGACCGGCTCGGCGGCGAGGTCCGCCGCGACGTCGACATCAACGGGCTGCTACGGACCGACGTCGCGCTGGAGAACGCGCCGGAGCGTCGCGCGGAGCTCGGCGGGGGACGCGTGCCGATCACCGTCACCCGCGACCGGGGCTGACCGCCGACCGGCCGGACAACGGACCACCGTCGCCCGGGACCGACGCCCCGGGGGCGGGCGCGGGGCGCACCGGCGCTAGAGTCGGGGGTGATGGCCGTCCCCGAAGACACCCCCGAACGCCTCACCGTCGCCCGTCGGCGGTTCGTCGACCTCGAGCCGCACCTCCGGCCCGAGGAGCTGCGCGCGCGGGTCGCCGAGCTGGAGGAGGAGATGGCCGAGGCCGGGTTCTGGGACGACCAGGACCACGCCACGAAGATCAACTCGGAGTACGCCCGGGCGTCGGCGAAGCTCGGCGTCCACGACGGCCTGAAGCAGGACCTCGAGGACCTCGACGAGATGCTCGAGATGGCCGAGGAGGACGACGAGATGGCGGCCGAGCTCGCCGGGCAGCTCGACTCGGTGCAGAAGCGCCTCGACGGCCTCGAGGAGGAGCGGCTCTTCACCGGCGACTACGACGCGGGCGACGCGCTGATCACGATCAACTCCGGCGCGGGCGGCACCGACGCCCAGGACTGGGCCGAGATGGTCCTGCGCATGGAGATGAAGTGGGCGGAGAGCCGCGGCTTCAAGGTCGACGTGCTCGAGGTCTCCGAGGGGGCGCAGGCCGGCATCACGTCCGCGACCTTCCGCGCCGCCGGCGACCACGCCTACGGGCTCTTCGGCGCCGAGCGGGGCGTCCACCGCCTGGTGCGGATCTCGCCCTTCGACTCGCAGGGCCGCCGACAGACCGCCTTCGCCGGCCTCGAGGTCGCCCCGGTGGTCGACGAGGTCGGCGACATCGACGTCCGCGACGAGGACCTCCGCGTCGACACGTACCGCGCGTCGGGCGCCGGCGGGCAGCACGTCAACAAGACCGACTCGGCCGTGCGCCTGACGCACCTGCCGACGGGCATCGTCGTCGCGTGTCAGCAGGAGCGCTCGCAGACCGCCAACAAGGTGATGGCGATGAAGATGCTCTACGGCAAGATCGTGGAGCAGGCCGAGCGCGAGCGGGCCGAGGAGATCGCCAAGGAGAAGGGCGAGTCGCAGGACGTCGGCTGGGGCTCCCAGATCCGCTCCTACGTCCTCAACCCGTACACGATGGTCAAGGACCTCCGGACGGGCGTGGAGACCGGCAACGTGCAGCTCGTCCTCGACGGGGCGCTCGACGAGTTCGTCCGCGCGTGGCTCCTGCAGCAGGCCGGCCAGGCGGAGGCCGGGGCGCAGAGCGACGCCACCGCGTAGGGCCGCGCGGGGAGCGGTCCGGCCGCGCATCGCGTCGCCGTCCGGACCTCGAACCGAACGGGTCGGGACTGAGTTGGCCAGCCAGCCAGTTCTCCGGGTAGCATGTGGCACCTCCTACGCCGGGCGTGTGTCCGCGGCGTGGGGTCCACCGAACCCTGGAGCCCCCCGATGGCCATCGACTTCACCTTCACCGACGAGCAGCAGGCCTACCGCGACGCGTTGCGCGAGACCTTCAAGCGCGAGGCGGGGACGTCGGAGCAGCTCGAGCAGCTGACGGACGGGCACACGACCCACCACAGCTTCGACCTGTCGAAGAAGCTCGGCTCGGCGGGCCTGCTCGGACCGAGCCTCGAGGAGGAGTACGGCGGCGCCGGGACCGGCATCGTCGAGGAGATGATCCTGCTGGAGGAGGTCACCCGCAGGCAGGCGCCGCTCGGCGCCTACCCCGTGTCGCTGATCGTCGCCGGCGCGACCCAGAAGTTCGGTACGCCCGAGCAGAAGGCGCTCGTCCTCGGCAACATCGCGTCGGGCGGCGTCGAGGCGATCGCGATGTCCGAGCCCGAGGCCGGGTCCGACGTCGCGGCACTGACGACCACCGCCGAGAAGGTCGACGGCGGGTGGAAGCTCAACGGCGTCAAGGTCTGGATCTCCAACGCGCACATCGCGGACCGCATCCTCATCGTCTGCCGCGACAAGGCCTCGGACGGCAAGAAGCACGAGGGTCTCTGCATGATCTGGATCGACCCGAAGGCCGAGGGCGTGAAGATCGACGGGATCGACACGATCAACGGGTACCGCGAGGTCAACTACGTCTACCTCGACGAGGTCTTCGCGCCCGACGACGCGCTCCTGGGGGAGGCAGGGAACGGTTGGATCCAGCTGATGTCCGGGCTGAACGTCGAGCGGCTGATCATCGGCGGGATCGCCCTCGGGCAGGCCAAGCTCGCCCTCGACGAGGCCCTCAGCTACTCCAAGGACCGCAAGCAGTTCGGGCGCTCCATCAGCTCGTTCCAGGTCCAGCAGCACCGCCTCGTCGACGTGGCGACGGAGATCGAGCTGGCGCACCTCCTGATCTACAAGGTCGCCGCCGACGTCGACCGCGACCCGAAGGCGCTGTTCCCGAAGGAGGCGTCGATGGCGAAGGTCTGGGCCACCGAGACGGCCGAGCGCGCCGTCAACGCCTCGTTCAAGATCCACGGCGGCTACGGCTACGCGACGGAGTACCCGATCGCCCGCCAGGTCGCCCACTCGCTCGTCGCCACGACCTTCGGCGGCACGAACGACATCCAGCGCAACATCATCGCCAAGGTCATGGGCCTCTGAGGGACGGAGCCGGCCCGGGAGCACGGTCGGGTCGCGGCCCCCGCAGGGCTGGACGGACCGACGACGGCAGAGCGGGTCGGGGACTGGTCCCGCCCGCTCCGGGCCTATCCTCGGAGGACGATGGTGACCCTCGACACGACGGCCGCGCTGGACGACCTGATCGCCCGGGCGCTGGCCGAGGACCTCGGTGACGCCGGCGACGTCACGGCCCAGGCCACGGTGCCGGCCGACCTCCGCGGACGCGCGACCGTCCGGCAGAAGGCGCCGGGGGTGATCGCCGGGCTCGACGCGTTCGAGCGCGTCCTGCGCGCCGTCGATCCGGGGCTCAGCTACGAGCCGCTGACCGACGAGGGCGTCTGGCGCGAGGACGGCCCGGTCCTCGTCGCCGAGGGCTCGGCCCGCTCGATCCTCGCCGCGGAACGCACGGCCCTGAACATCGTCGGCCGGCTCTCCGGCGTGGCGACGATGACGCGCCGCTACGCCGACGCCGTGGCGGGCACGTCCGCGACGATCCTCGACACCCGGAAGACGACTCCCGGGATGCGCCTGCTCGAGAAGCGGGCCGTCGCCACCGGGGGCGGCGCGAACCACCGGATCGGCCTCTACGACGAGATCCTGATCAAGGAGAACCACGCGGCCATGGCCGGCGGCGTGGGGGAGGCCGTGCGCGCCGCGCACGCCCACCGCCCCGACCTGCCGCTCGTCGTCGAGTGCCAGGACCTCGCCGAGGTGAAGGTCGCCCTGCACGTCGCGGGGGACCTGGGCCTCGGGCGCTTCCGGATCCTGCTCGACAACATGCCCCACGCCGACATGCGCAAGGCGGTCGCGATGTCCGCGGGCAGCGTGCCGCTCGAGGCGTCCGGCAACGTCACCCTCGAGACGGTCGGGGCCATCGCGGCGACCGGCGTAGACTTCATCTCGTCGGGTGCCCTCACGCACTCGGCACCCGTCCTGGACCTCTCCCTGATCCTGGAGCCCCGCACATGAGCCTCTCGCTGCCCATGGCCGACGACCCCGTCCGCGCCGGTGTCCCGGCGCTCCCCGCGGAGGACCTGAAGGCCCTCTCCGAGGAGATCCGCGCCCTCGCGAAGGAGAAGGGCGCGGTCATCCTGGCCCACAACTACCAGCTGCCGGAGGTCCAGGACGTCGCCGACGTCGTGGGCGACTCGCTCGGCCTCTCGATCGAGGCGGCGAAGACCGACGCGCAGCTGATCGTCTTCTGCGGCGTGCACTTCATGGCGGAGTCCGCCTCGGTGCTGTCGCCCGAGAAGACCGTCCTGATCCCGGACGTCGACGCCGGCTGTTCGCTCGCCGACTCGATCACGCCCGAGCAGCTGAAGGGCTGGCAGGAGAAGCACCCCGGCGCGATCACCGTGATGTACGTGAACACGACCGCAGAGGTCAAGGCGCTCACGGACTACTGCGTGACGTCGAGCAACGCCGTGCCGGTCGTCGAGCGGATCTATCGCGACCACGGCGAGGACACCGAGATCCTCTTCGGGCCGGACATGTTCCTGGGCTCGTTCGTCGAGAAGCAGGTCCCGCACAAGCCGGGCACGTTCCACGTCTGGGACGGCGAGTGCCACGTCCACGCCGGGATCCGCCCGTCGGACATCGACCGCGTGCGCGGCGAGCACCCCGACGCCGAGTTCCTGATCCACCCCGAGTGTGGCTGCTCGACCCAGGCGATGGAGTACGTCGCGGCGGGCGACGTCGACTCGACGGGGGTCCACATGCTCTCGACCGGCGGGATGCTGGACTACGCGCACGCCGAGGAGGCCAAGGGTCCCGGCGCGGACGGCAAGCGGCGCACGACGATCGTGGCGACCGAGACCGGCATGCTGCACCCGCTGCGGATGGCCGCCCCGGACGTCGACTTCGTCGCGGCGAACGTCAACGCTTCGTGCGGCTACATGAAGATGATCACGCTGGAGAAGCTGCGCAACACCCTGCGCGACGGGACCGGCGTGGTGAAGGTCCCGGACGAGATCGCGAAGCGCGCGCAGCTGCCGATCGAGCGGATGATCCAGGTCGGCCGCGACGCGAACGCCCCGCTCGGCGGCGAGTAGCGCGCCGGTAGCGGCGGCGCGCCCGGTCGCGCACGCGCGCGACCGGACGGGGGTAGTCGTGCGGCATGAGCACGCCGCACGACCAGACCGCCCTCCTCGTCATGGACCTCCAGTCGGGGATCGCCGACGGGTTCGAGGGCACCGGCCTGATCGAGCGGGTGGCCGCGGCCACCGACGCGGCCCGCGCGGCGGGGATGCCGGTGATCTTCGTCAAGGTCGAGTTCCGCGACGGCGCCCCGGAGGTCTCGACGCACAACCGGATGTTCGGGGCGATGCTGCGCGAGGGCCGGATCCCGACCGGTGTCGACCTGCACCCGGCGCTCGGCGTCCGGGACGACGAGATCGTCGTGACGAAGCGCCGGGTCTCGGCCTTCGCGGGCAGCGACCTCGACGTCGTCCTGCGCGCGAAGGGCATCGGGCACCTCGTGCTCGCCGGCATCTCGACCAGCGGCGTGGTGCTCTCGACGCTCCGGCAGGCGGCGGACCTGGACCTCGGCCTCGTCGTCCTGGCCGACGGCTGCGGCGACCGCGACGACGAGGTCCACCGCGTCCTGACCGAGAAGGTCTTTCCCCGTCAAGCGCGCGTCACCGACGTCGCGACCTGGACGGCGGACCTGGGCAAGCGGGGCTGACGCCTCCGGGTGGGGCCCGGCCCGTCCGGGTGCCCCGAGCCTCGCCGCAGTCCTGCGAGCCCCGAACCCGAGATGCTCGGGGTGGGGCCCGGCCCGTCCGGGTGCCCCGGGCCTCGCCGCAGTCCTGCGAGCCCCGAACCCGAGACGCTCGGGGTGGGGCCCGGCCCGTCTCCCTACGCCCAGTCGAAGTCCTTGGCCTCGTGCGGGCCGACGCACGCGACGGCGGCGACGGTCGGGTCGATCGAGCGGGCGACCTCGCGGACCTCGTCGAGGGTGACGGCGTCCATCTCGGCGATCGTGCGGTCGGCGTCGAAGGACTCGTCGTGCACGATCGACTGGCTGGCGGCCTGGCGGGCGACGGCACCGCTGTTCTCGAACGCGAGGACGAGGCGGCCGGCGGTGTAGGCGCGAGCGCGGTCGACCTCCTCGGCGGTGGGGCCGTCGTCGTGGAGCTCGCGGACGATCTCGCGCATGCGGGCGTACGCCTCGAGGGTCTTCGTCGAGTCGAGGCCGGCGGAGAGCTGGAGCTGCGTGATGTCGCCGAGGGACCAGGCGGAGGCGGAGACCGAGTAGGCGAGGCCGCGCTGCTCGCGGATCTCGTCGAACAGGCGCGAGCCCATCGAGCCGCCGAGCAGGGTGCCGTAGATCGAGAGGGCGGCGCGGACCTTCGGGTCGCTCGCGTCGAGGTCGGGGCGGTAGGAGACCCGCAGGTGCGACTGGTTGGTGTCGCGGGTCTCGATGACGCGGTCGACGCTCGGCGCCGGGGCGTCCTCGACGGGGCCGGGCTCGGCGACGTCGGGGAAGCGGCCGAAGAGCTCGTTCAGCCGCCCGTCGGACGGCAGGTGGTCGAGCGCGCCGACGAGGAACGCGCCGCCCTTCGCGCCGGCCCAGCGCCGGTCGCGGAACGCCACGACCTGGTCGCGGGTGAACGTCTTCAGGTGCTCCTCCGGGCCGAGGACCGAGCGGCCGAGCGGGTGGTCGCCGAACGTCGCCTTGTCGAGCAGCATCTCGGCCAGCGCGGAGGGCTGGTCGTTGTAGCGCGCGATCTCCTGGATGACGACGCCGCGCTCCTTGTCGAGCTCCTCGGCGTCGAGCAGCGGACGGCCGGAGAAGTCGGTGAGGAGGTCGAGCGCCTCGTCGGCGGACTCGGCGCGCACGGTGATGTGGAACGCGACCATCGAGTGCGACGTGAACGCGTTCAGCACGCCGCCCATGCGCTCGGCGGTCTCGTTGACCTTGCGGTAGTGGTCGAACGTCTCGCCGCCCTTGAACACGAGGTGCTCGAGGAAGTGGGCGATGCCGTTCTCCTCCGGACGCTCGGAGCGTGCCCCGGCGTCGAAGGCGACCAGCGCGGTGAGGGTGCGCGTTCCCGGGAGCGCGATCCGGTGGATCGGCAGGCCGTTGGGAGCGACTGAGGCGTTCTGCGGCATCCGGACGACGCTATCGCGTACGGCCGGCGACCTCGCACTGAACGGCCGCATCCGTGATCGGCCGCGCTGCGTTCTTGGAGGTGGACCCTCTCCGCCGGCGACCGCCGCCGTACGAGCGTCCCCGGCGGCCGCGCCGGAACGCGGACCCCACTCCGGAGACTCCCGCTCAGATGCTGCTCCTCATCCTCTTCGGTTTCGTGGCGGGCGCGGCGACCGCGGTCTCCCCGTGCGTCCTGCCCGTCCTGCCGATCGTGCTGGCGGGTGGGGCGTCGGGGGGCCGCCGCCGACCGCTGGGGATCGTCGTCGGCCTGGTCGCGACGTTCACGATCTCGGTCGTCGTCCTCGCGTACGTCATCTCGGCGCTCGGGCTCCCGGACAACGTGAACCGGTACATCGCGATCGTGACCCTGGTGCTCGTCGGGATCGTCCTGCTCGTCCCGCCGCTGTCGGTGGCGGTCGAGGGATGGATCAGCCGGATCGCGCCCGCGCCGAAGCAGCGGATCGGCGAGGGCTTCGGCACCGGCGTCGTCCTCGGTGCCGGGCTGGGGTTCGTGTACCTCCCGTGCGCCGGGCCGATCCTGACCGGGGTCATCACGGCGTCGTCGTCGCAGTCGTTCGACGTCGAGCGGCTCCTGATCGCGCTGGCCTACGGCGCGGGGAGCGGCCTCGTCCTCTACGCGATCATGCTCGGCGGTCGGCGCCTGACGCGTCCGCTCGCCAAGCGGACCGGCTCCTTCCAGATGGCCATGGGCGGCATCATGGTGCTCGTCGCGCTGGCGATGATCACGAACTACGACCGGGACTTCACGAACTCGATCGGGAAGAACCTGCCGCAGGCGCTCGTGACGCCGACGCAGGGGCTCGAGAAGTCCTCGGCGGTGCAGAGCCGCCTGCGGGGACTCCGCGGGGAGGGGTCCCTCCAGAAGGCCGCGCGCAAGGAGCTCGTCGACGGGCTCGACCCGACCGACCTGCCGATCCTCGGCCGCGTCCCCCCGATCACCGGCACGCAGCAGTGGTTCAACACCGACGGGAAGCCGCTGACGTTCGCCGGGCTGGAGCGGCAGCGCAAGGTCGTCCTCGTCGACTTCTGGACCTACACCTGCATCAACTGCCTGCGGACGATCCCAGCGCTGAACAGCCTCTACCGGAAGTACGAGAAGGACGGCCTCCAGATCATCGGCATCCACTCGCCGGAGTTCCCGTTCGAGAAGAGCGCCACGAGCGTGAAGCGGGCGATCGCGCGAGAGAAGATCAAGTACCCGGTCGTCCAAGACAACGACCTGAAGACGTGGGACGCGTTCCAGAACCAGGCGTGGCCCGCGCAGTACCTCGTCGACTCCGGCGGGAACGTCCGGTACACGAGCGAGGGGGAGGGCCACGACGACACGACGGAGAAGGCGATCCGGACGCTGCTCGACGAGGCCGGCCGCACCCCCGGCGGGCGGAGCGGGGACCTCGGTGCGATCGAGGCGTCGACGAAGGTCGGGACGCCCGAGTCGTACCTCGGGAACGACCGGTCCGAGAACATCGTCGGTGGGAAGACGGGGACCGGCACCAGGACGTACGGGGAGCCCCCGGCGAAGCTGCCGAGGAACGGGATCGCGTTCGGCGGGGCGTGGACCTTCGCGGGCGACCACGCGACCGCCCGGTCGGGTTCTCGCCTGGCCCTCGACTTCACGTCGGAGCACGTCTACCTCGTGCTGCGCTCCAGGACGAAGGACGCCCCCGTCGGCGTGTCGCTGGACGGCGCTCCCGTCCCCGCGAAGCGCGCCGGGGCGGACGTCCGGGACGGGACGGTGAAGGTCGGCACCCAGCGGCTGTACGAGCTGCTCGACCTGCGTCGGGCGGGCCACCACCGGCTCGACCTCACGCTGCCTCCGGGCGTCGAGGCGTACGCGTTCACGTTCGGGTAGGCGGCGGCGCGCAAGGCGCGTTGCACTGCACGTCGGCATGCAGGAATCGGAGGGGTCCGGTGCAACTCTCCGTCCTGTATGGCTGCTCCGAGCTCCAACTCCGCCCGCCACCGCGAGGCCCGCGAGAAGGCGCGTCGCCTGGCCGCGGCCGACGACCGTCCCCGCGAGGGGGCGTCGTACGCGTCCGGCGCGCGCCCGTCGCACCCGAACGCCGTCATCGAGTTCCGCGGCGTCACGAAGAAGTACGACTCCAGCCACGCCGGCGTCACCGACGCCTCGTTCTCGGTGCACCGCGGCGACTTCCTGTTCCTCGTCGGCCAGACGGGCGCGGGCAAGTCCACGCTGATGAAGCTCCTGCTGAAGGAGATGGAGCCCGACTCCGGCGTGATCCGCGTCGCAGGCCGCGACCTCTCCGACATCACGCGGAAGAAGGTGCCGTTCTACCGGCGCAACCTCGGCGTGGTCTTCCAGGACTTCAAGCTCCTGCCGAACCGCACGGTGCACGACAACGTCGCCTACGCGCTCCAGGTCACCGGTGCCTCGCGCAAGCAGATCCGCACGCAGGTGCCGGACATCCTGCGCCTGACGGGTCTCTCGACGAAGCTCCACCACTACCCGCACCAGCTCTCCGGCGGCGAGCAGCAGCGCGTCTCCGTGGCGCGCGCGTTCGTCAACCACCCGCCGCTCCTGCTCGCCGACGAGCCGACCGGCAACCTCGACCCCGACACGACGATCGGGATCATGCAGCTGCTCTACCGGATCAACAAGACCGGGACGACGGTCGTCGTCGCGACGCACGACGAGGGCATGGTCAACCGGATGCGCCGCCGCGTCATCGAGCTGTCGGCCGGCCGCATCATCCGCGACGAGGTCGCCGGCGGCTACGGCGGCCAGCCGATGGGCGAGTCCACGGCCGAGTTCGGCGCCCTGCTCCGCGACGAGCCCGCGCCGGCCCCGCAGCGCCGCCAGCGCCGCGGCGACGCCCCCACCGACCTGTTCGACGAGGCGTTCTCGGACTGAGGCCCCGCCTCCGCCCGCAGAAGCTCGCCCCACCGAGGACCCACATGAACCGCGTCTCCTTCTTCCTCAAGGAAGCCCTCCGCTCGATCGGGCGCAACCCGATCCCGAGCTTCGCCGCGCTGATGGCGGTCCTGATCACCACGCTGGTGCTCGGGATCTTCATCCCAGCCGTGCAGCTCGCCAACGGCGCCGCCGCCGACGTCCGCGACCGCATCCAGGTCAACGTCTTCATGAAGACGAACGCGACGAAGGCCGACAACGACCGCGTGCAGGCCCTGATCGCCAAGACCGAGCACGTCAAGGCCGTCAAGTTCGTCTCCAAGGCCCAGGCGTACGAGGAGCAGAAGAAGCTGAACCCGGCGGCCTACGGCCTGCTCGGCAAGGTCAACCCGCTGCCCGACACGTTCCGCATCACCCCCGACGACGCGAAGAACGGCGCCGGCATCGTCGCCGCGCTGAAGAAGCCGGGCGTCAGCGGCAAGGCGACGTACGTCGACTCGAAGATCGGCAGCACCAAGGAGTCGAAGAACGAGGCCGGGAAGATCGTGAAGATCACCGGCGCGGTGAAGCTCTCGCTCGGGCTGCTCGGCGGGCTGCTCGTGATCGCGTCGATCCTGCTGATCTCGAACACCATCCGCCTCTCCCTGTTCGCGAGACGACGAGAGGTCGAGGTGATGAAGCTCGTCGGTGCCACCGACTCCTTCATCCGCTGGCCGTTCGTGCTCGAGGGCCTGATCCTCGGCGCGGTCGGCGGGCTCGTGGCGATCGTCCTGCTCGGCCTGGCGAAGCTCACGATCCTCAACCAGCTCGAGGGGATCGCGACGCTGATCTCGCGGCCCGACATGATCCAGTTCGGTCCGCTGATCGCGCTGCTGGTCGTCGCGTCGATCGGTGTCGCCGCCGCGGGATCCGGGCTCTCGCTCCGCCGCTTCCTGCGGGTCTGAGGGAGTGCTGCGACGGGGCTCCGCCCCGTCGCCGTGCGGGCCTTGACACGCGCGTTACACCGGAGCGGCATGCTGTGCGTGTGTCATCCGTCTCCGTCTACACCCGCATCCTCGTCGCGGCGTGCTCCGTCGTCGCCGCGTTCGTCGTCTTCGCGGGCATCTTCACCATCGGCGCCGCCTTCGGGAGCAACCACCCGGACAAGCTGCCCGGCGTCGTCAAGGACGTCGCCGGGATCGACCAGAAGGGCCCGAGCGCCGTCAACGAGGCGCTCGCCGTCATCCGGCGCCAGTACTACAAGGACCCGGGGAACCGGGAGCTCGTCGACGACGCGATCGACGGCATGGTCAAGGGCCTCGACGACCGCTTCTCGCAGTACCTGGACCCCAAGGCGTACACGCAGTTCCTGCAGACCCAGGACAACAGCTTCGACGGCATCGGCGTCGTCGTCTCGCAGAACCCGCGGGGGCTCCTGATCGTCAAGGTCTACGACGGGGCTCCGGCGAAGGCCGCCGGGCTCAAGGTCGGCGACATCATCACCGACGCCGGCGGCCACCCGCTCAAGGGCCTGACGTCCGAGCGCGCGTCGAGCTTCGTCCGCGGCAAGGCCGGGACGTCCGTGAAGCTCGAGGTCGCGCGCAAGGAGGGCAAGAAGGAGAAGTCGCTCACGATCACCTCCGAGCGCAAGCCCGTGAAGGTGCCGATCGTCGACTCCGCCATGAAGACCGAGGGGAGGACGAAGATCGCCGTCGTCCGGCTCGCGCAGTTCACCAACGGCTCGGCCGAGCAGGTCGCGGAGGCGTTCGCCAAGCTGCAGAAGAAGGGCGCCACGCGCTTCGTCCTGGACCTGCGGGCGAACCCCGGCGGGCTGGTCAACGAGGCCCAGGGGCTCGCCAGCCAGTTCCTCACGAAGGGCAACGTGGTGACGCTCAAGGGCCGCACCACCGGCGACAGGCCGTTCCCGGTCATCGAGGGCGGCGCGTTCCCGAAGATCCCGATGGTCGTCCTCGTCGACCGCAACTCGGCGTCCGCCGCGGAGATCGTCACCGGCGCGCTGCAGGACGACGGCCGCGCGACCGTCGTCGGGACGCGCACGTTCGGCAAGGGCGTCTTCCAGCAGGTCGAGCCGCTCGACAGCGGCGGCGCGCTGGACATCACGGCCGGCCAGTTCTTCACGCCCAAGGGCCGGAACCTCGGCGACAAGAAGACCCAGTCGGGCAACGGCACCGCGCCCGGCAAGGGGCTCTCCCCGGACATCCAGGCGAAGGACGACCCGAAGACGACGAACAAGGACGAGGGCCTCGATCGGGCGCTGGCCGAGGCTGCGAAGCTGAAGGGGTGAGCGGCAAGCGCAAGGGGCCCAAGGGGCGCAGCAAGGGGCGGGGCCCGGGCCCGAGCTCCAAGCGCCCGAAGGACCCGCGCGGCAGCCGGACGGAGGACGGGGGCGGTCCTGACCGTCCCGGGAAGCCGTCGGCGTCCGCCGGCGCCCGGGGGCGGGGCTCCTCCGGCGCGGTTGCACCACCCAACCGCGCGGCGCGCAGGGCCGCACTGCAGCGCGAGCGCTCCGCCGCCCCGGGGCCGGAGCGCGGCGGCCCGGAGCTGACCCGCACCGGGCAGCCCGCCCTGCCCCGGGACGTCTGGCGCGACGAGTCGCGCATCGCGCCGGTCGTCGGCGTCCTGCGGCGGCGTGGGAAGACGTTCGTCGCCGAGCCGCTGTTCGACCGCGGCCGCCTGATCACCGTCGAGAAGGGCGCCCGGGAGCTCGGCGAGGGGCACATCGGCCTGTTCGCACCGGCCGGCGGTGGGCGACGCGGCGTGCGCGGCCACCGGGTCGTCCGCGACCTCGGGACCCCCGACGTCGCACGCGACGTGCTGGAGGCGCTGCTCCTCGACCACGGACTGCCGCGGAGGGTCGCGCGCGAGGTCGGCATGGAGGCCGAGGGCGTCGCCGGCGAGCTTGGCCCGGCGACCCGGTGGGCGGACGGTCCGCCGCGGCGCGACCTGCGCGACGTCCCGACGTTCACGATCGACCCCGCGACCGCGAAGGACTTCGACGACGCGATCAGCGCCGAGGCCGTCGGCGACGACGGGGCGCGCATCCAGGTCCACATCGCCGACGTCTCCGCGTTCGTCCGTCCGGGTGGCGCGATCGACGGCGACGCCCGCTGGCGCGGCACCAGCGTCTACGTCCCCGGGACGGTCGAGCCGATGCTGCCCCCGGCGCTGTCGAACGACGCGTGCTCGCTCGTGCCCGGCGTCGACCGGCTCGCGGTGACCGTGCAGTTCGACGTGCGCGACGGCACCGTCGGTCGCGCCGAGGTCTCCCGTTCGATCATCCGCTCCGACGCCCGGCTCACCTACGAGGAGGTCGACGACGTCTTCGCCGGGACGGCGCGCGCCACGGACCCGTGGGCGACGCCGCTGGACGTCGCTCGGCGCGTCGCGCTCGCCCTGCAGGACCGCCGCGAGCAGACGACCAACGCCCTCGAGCTCGACACCGGCGAGCCGCGCTTCACCTTCGACGACGCCGGGCATCCGACCGGGATCGTCGTCGACCGCGCGACGGAGTCCCACCGCCTGATCGAGCACCTGATGGTGACCGCCAACGAGCAGGTCGCCAAGCTCCTCACAGAGTCGCGCACGCCGACGCTGCACCGCGTCCACGGGCTGCCGCAGCCGTCGGCGGTCGAGAAGCTCGCCGAGCAGCTCGGATCGCTGGGCGTCGCGATCCCCGCGTCTCTGGGCACCGCGGACGGCGGCGCCCGCGGCATCGCCACGCGGAAGGACGCCGCGGCCGCGGTCGCGGAGCTCTCGCGCAGCGTCGACGCCCACGTCCGCCGCGCCGGGCACGGCCGCGCCGGCCTGTCGTTCCTCGTGCTCCGCGCGCTCCAGCAGGCCCGGTACGAGCCCAAGGGCCTCGGGCACGCCGGCCTCGGGCTGGAGCACTACTGCCATTTCACCTCGCCGATCCGGCGGTACCCCGACCTGGTCGCGCACCGGGCGGTGCTGTCGCTCGTCGGTGCGGGGGAGGAGGCCCCGGCGGGATCCTCGGGACGGTTGGAGGAGCTCGGCGTCTGGTGCTCCGCCACCGAGCGCGAGGCGATGCAGATCGAGCGCAGCGCCGACGCGATCACGCGGGCCTTCCTGCTCGAGCGGCTCCTCTTCGAGCACGGCGTCGATCGCACCTTCCAGGGCGAGGTCACCGGGCTGGTGGGCGGGGGCGCGTTCGTCCGCTTCGGGGGCGAGGGGCTGCCCGACGAGGCGTTCGAGGGCTTCGTCCCGGTCCGCCGGATCGGCGACGACTCGTGGGACCTCAACGAGGCCGGAACGATCCTCGGCGGTGCGCGCTCCGGGGCGACGCTCCGGCTGGGAGACCCGCTCGACGTCGCGGTGGAGCGGGTCGAGCCGGTGCGCGGACGGGCGACGCTCCTGCCCGTGCGGTGAGGGGTCGGGCGACGGGGCCCCTTCCGGTGCGGTGAGGACGCGGGTGCTGCCCTGCTCGCGAGGTGCGGGCCGGAGGGCGGGCTCGAACCCGTGGCCCGTCCGGCGGCGGGCCCGGATCCGGCGAGCCCGGGCCGGACGCCCGCGTAGCCTCGGGCGCGTGGGGCGCAGGGCACCGACCATCACGATCACCTTCGTCAAGGGCGACGGGCAGCGGTACCGGTCGATCGTGAGGCGGCGCGACGGTGTCGTCGTGGAGCTCGACGGGGGTGGGTACAACCAGGTCGGCGGTCCCGCCCGGCGGATACCCCACGACCTGGCGCACGCCGTCGTCGAGGACGCCCTCGGCCTCGACTCCGGGCTCTGGGGCGTGATCGTCGCGGGCGGGATGTTCGCCCACACGACGGTGGTCGCGGGGCGCCGGCCGCCGCACGCCGACCGGCGCGCGCAGGCGGTCGTCGACGGGGCGGGCGACCGGCTCGCGCAGGCGGAGGTCGTCGTGCGGGCCGTCGCCGACCTCTCGCTCGCGGGGCGCGACCGGGACACGGCCGGCCTGGTCGCCGCGACGGGCCCGCGGTGGCGGCCCGACGGCCTGACCGCGGAGGCGCTGGGCGTCGCCTGCCGACGGCTGCGGGCGGACGGCGAGCGGTGGGCGGCGCTCGGGCCGCAGGGGACCCTCGAGCTCGACTGGCGGCTGCCGGAGCCGCGGCGGTGACGCGGTGCGGCGGCTCGGGTCCGCGGCCCCGGGCGGTCCGGGCGCCAGGGGTCGAACCCGTCGCGGGGCCCGGTCCGGACGGGCGAGCGACCGGCCGGGGGACCCCGGCGGTACGCTCGACGGCTCATGGCGAAGGGCAAGAAGAAGAAGCCCTCGGGCGGCGACTACGGCTACAACCGCCAGGCGCGGTTCAAGTACGAGCTGCTCGACACGCTCGAGTGCGGGATCGTGCTGACCGGCACCGAGGTCAAGTCGCTGCGCACCCACGGGTGCATGATGGGCGACGCCTACGTCGACGTCCGCCGCGAGGAGCTCTGGATCCAGAACCTCCGCATCGAGCCCTACGCGCCGGCGGCACTGAACAACCACCTCCCGGACAAGCCGCGCAAGCTGCTCGCCCACCGTCGCGAGATCGACCGCCTGCTGGGCCAGATGACGACCAACGGCCTGACGATGGTCCCGACGCGGATCTACCCCAAGGACCGCCGGATCAAGGTCGAGATCGCCCTGGCCCGCGGCAAGAACGTCGCGGACAAGCGGCAGGACATGAAGGAACGCGACATGAACCGCGAGATGCAGCGCGCACTGCGCGAGCGGAGCCGGTAACGGCTCCTCGGGGCCCGACCGGCTCGCGATCCGGCAGGGCCCGGCCCACCCACGGGGGAGCCGGATCGCCGAACGCCGCAGGGTGCACGGGCCTGTCCGATAGACCAGGTCCATGAAGATCGGAATCATCGGGGCCGGCAACATCGGGGGGAACCTCGCCCGGCGGCTGGGGCCGCTCGGGCACGAGGTGCGGATCGCGAACTCGCGTGGGCCGGAGACGCTGCCCGAGCTGGCGGCCGTCGAGGGCGTGACGCCGGTGCTCGCCGCCGAGGCGGCCGAGGGCGCCGAGCTCGTGATCGTCACGATCCCGCTCGTCAAGGTCCAGGACCTGCCGGGCGACGTCCTCGACGCGGCGGCGCCGGGTGCCGTGGTGATCGACACGAACAACTACTACCCGCAGCAGCGCGACGGCCTGATCGAGGCCATCGAGGCGGGGCAGACCGAGAGCCAGTACGTCGCCGAGCAGCTCGGCCGGCCCGTCGTGAAGGTCTTCAACGGCGTCTACGCCCAGAAGATCCTCGACGTGGGGGAGCCCGGCGGCCCGCGGTTCGCCATCCCGGTCGCGGGCGACGACCCGGAGGCGAAGGTCGCGGTCTCGGCGATCGTCGCGGAGCTCGGGTTCGAGCCCGTCGACGCCGGCGAGCTCGACGAGTCGTGGCGCCAGCAGCCGGGCTCGCCGAGCTACGGCCTGATGGAGGACGCCGACGGCCTCCGCGCGGCGCTCGCGGCGGCCTCGCCGGACCGCACCGCGGAGTGGAAGGCCTAGATCTTCCCGGCGTCGCGGGCGGCCTGCTCCGCCTGCTCGAGCTGCTCGCGGACCAGGGCGAGGCCGCTGCGCCAGAAGCCCGGGTCCGTGAGGTCGAGGCCGGCGATCGCGACGAGGTCCTCCGGAGCCTTGGAGCCGCCGGTGGCGAGGAGCTCGAGGTATTTCGGCGCGAACGACGGACCCTGCTCGCGGTACTTGCCGTAGACGGAGAGCGCCATCAGCTGGCCGTAGGCGTACGCATAGACGTAGCCCGGGGTGCCGATGAAGTGGGGGACGTAGGACCACCAGGAGCGGTAGCCGTCGGTGATGTCGACGGCGTCGCCGAGCATCGCGACCTGGCTCTGGTACCAGATCTCGCCGAAGCGCTCGACGGAGAGCTCGCCCTCCTCGCGGCGCGCGGTGTGCACGCCGTGCTCGAAGCGGTTCATCGCGGTCTGGCGGAAGATCGTGGCGATCGAGCCCTCGATCTGCTCGGCGAGCAGGCCGAGGCGCGCCTGGGGCTCGGTGGTCTGCTCGAGGAGCCGGTCGAAGACCAGGGTCTCGCCGAAGACCGACGCGGTCTCGGCGAGCGTCAGCGGGGTGGTCTGCTCGAACGGACCACGCTCGCGCGCGAGGTACGCGTGGATGCCGTGGCCGAGCTCGTGGGCGAGCGTCAGGACGTCCCGCCGGCGGCTCGTCCAGTTCAGGAGCACGTACGGGTGGTGGCTCGGCACCGTGTAGGCGCAGAACGCGCCGCCACGCTTGCCGGGGCGCACGGGCGCGTCGATCCAGCCCTCGTCGACGAACTTGCGGGCGACGTCGCCCATCTCGGTCGCGAACGCGTCGAAGGAGGTGAAGACCATGTCGGTCGACTCCTGCCAGGAGAACTCCTGCTCGTCGGCCTGCGAGACCGACGCCATGCGGTCGTAGTCCGCGAGCTTGTCGACGCCGAGGATCTGCGCCTTCAGCCTGTACCAGCGCTGCGGCACGTCGTAGGCCTCCTGCACCGCGTCGACGAGCGCCTGGACGGACTCGTCGCTGGCCTCGTTGGCGAGGTTGCGCGAGGCGACCCAACTGGGGAAGGAGCGCAGGCGGTCCTCGACGGCCTTGTCCTGGAGCAGCGTGTTGAAGATGAACGCGCGGGTCCGCAGTCCCGGGGCGAGCGCCTTGGTGACGGCTTCGGCGACGGTCTTCCGGGTCTCGCGGTCGGGGCTCGTGAGGTTCGAGAGCGCGACGTCGAGCGGGACCGTCTGCGTCGCGCCGCCGGAATCGCTCCCACCCGCCGCGTTGGGCAGCTCGACCTCGATGACGGACGTCAGCTCGTCGAACAGACGGTCCCACGCGCCGCGGCTGGAGGACGACTTCTCCGCCAGGATCCGCTCCTCCGGCTCGGAGAGCATGTGCGGCTTCTCCTTGCGGACCGTGCGCAGGTGGTGGCGCGCCTTCTCGATGCCCGGCGCGGCGAGGAGCTCCTCGGCGCGGGCGTCGTCGAGCGCGGTCCACTCGAGCTCGAAGAAGAGGAGCTTCGTCTGGATCGACGTGCCCCGCTCCTCGACGGCGGCCAGCAGCGCGCCGTGCTCGGGCTTGGCGGTGTCCTCGGCGAACTTCAGCGAGGCGTAGGAGCCGGCGCGGCCGACGAGGTCGGTCAGCTCGACGAGCTCGCCGATTGCCGCGGCCAGGCCGGCGCCGTTGATGTCCGCGACCTTCCCCTGGTAGGCGGCGGCGAACTGGTCGGCCTGGGCCTGGGCCTCGTCGAGCAGGCGCAGCACGCCGTCGGGGCCCTCTCCGTGGACCAGCGTCTCCAGGTCCCAGCCGACGTCGGTGTGCTCCACGCTCGTGCTCATGCGGCAAGCCTACGAGACCGCTACCGTCGCCGTGATGGAGCGGGACGCAGCGCCGAGCGAGCTCCGGACCTCCCGGCTCGTGCTCCGCGCCTGGCGGGCCGACGACCGCGAGCCGTTCGCCGCGATGAACGCGGACCCCGAGGTGATGCGCTGGATCGGGTCCGGGCCGCTGGACCGCGTGGCGAGCGACGGCCTGCGGGCCCGGCTGCGCCGCGAGTGGTCCCGCGCCGGGCGCGGGCTCTGGGCCGTCGAGCGCGGCGACGACGGGACGTTCCTCGGCTTCTGCGGACTGACCGATCCGGCGTGGGGCGGTCCGGGGCTCCGGGACGAGCTGGAGATCGGCTGGCGGCTGACCCGGTCGGCGTGGGGGCAGGGGTACGCCACGGAGGCGGCCCGGGCGGCGCTCGGCGTCGGCTGGGAGACCCTCGGGCTCCACAGCGCGATCGCGCTCGTCCACCCCGACAACGAGCGGTCGCTCGGCGTGGCCGCGAACCTCGGCATGCGGGTGGCGGGGACGACGCGCCACGCCGGCACCGGGTGGGAGGTCCTCGTGCTCCGGGCGCACCGGCCGGCGGACACCCCCGGGACACGGGGTCCGTCGGCCGCTCCGGGATGATGACCGGGTGAGCACGGACGGACCAGGTCCCGCCCAGCGGATCTCCCTCGAGCGCCTCAGCGTCAGTGCCCTGCAGCTGATCATCATCGGCGTCGCCGGCTACGGGGCGCTGCTGGTGTGGGGAAAGCTGCAGTTCATCCTGCTGCCGTTCTTCGTGGCGGTGCTCCTCGCGGCGCTCCTGACGCCGGTCGCGGCCTTCCTCCACGCGAAGCTGCGGTTCCCGCGGTTCCTGTCGGCGATCACCACGGTCGTCTTCCTCATCGTCGTCGTGGCCGGCCTCCTGACGCTCGTCGCGCCGGACATCGTCACCCAGGCCGAGGACATCAGCAAGCAGGTCGAGAAGGGCATCAAGGAGCTGCCGAACGTCCTGCACGACCTGGGTCTGAAGGACGAGGACATCCAGAAGTACTCGCGCGACATCACCGACAAGCTCCAGGACTCGCTCGGGGCCATCGGCGGGCAGCTCGGGTCCGGCGTGATCTCGGCGGCCCAGGGCGTCGTCAACGTCGCCGCGAGCATCTTCCTCGCGATCATCATGCTGATCTACCTGCTGATCGACGGGACCGGCTTCTGGCGCGGGTTCCTGCGGTTCGCCCCTGCGGACCGCCGCGTCGGCTGGCACGACGGCGGCAAGCGGGCCTGGACGGCGATCACGATGTACGTCCGCAGCCAGGTGATCGTCGCGATCATCGACGGGGTCGGCGTCGCGGTCGGCCTGACGATCATCGGCGTGCCGCTCGCGGTGCCGCTCGGCGTCTTCACCTTCATCGTCGCGTTCATCCCGTACGTCGGCGCGATCGTCGCCGGCCTCGCGGCGATGCTCGTCGCGCTCTCGACGAAGGGCCTCGAGGGCATGATCGGCGCCTTCGTCGTCGCGCTGGTGGTCCAGCAGATCGAGGGCAACATCCTCCAGCCGATCCTCATCGGCCGGTCCGTGCGGCTGCACCCGATGACGGTCCTGCTCGGCGTCGGTGCGGGCAGCGCCCTGCTGGGGCTGGCCGGCGCGTTCCTCGCCACGCCGGTGATCGCGGGCGTCGCCGCCGCGGCGGGCTGGCTGGAGGACGACGAGGAGCTCGACGGGCCGGAACCCGAGGAGATCGCGCCACCGGAGCAGGACCCCCTCGGGTCGCCGTCCGACGCCGTCCGGGCGGGGGACGACCCGGGGGACACCGGGGAGTTCCCGACGTCGGGCGGCGCGAAGGCGCCACCCGACGACGACGCCTGAGCCGTCCGCGAGCCCGGCGGTACGGGGTTGGGCGGCCGTCGGCATCGCGCTACACTGGGTGTCTGTCCGCAGGTCGGACGGACTCCCGGGGGCGACAGGCTTCGACGCGGTCGGTTCGCGGGGGTGATGGCGAGCCGAGGTGCGGGAGGCCTCGTAAAACACCCGCACAACACACACATGCGGACTCTCACGAGTACGCCCTCGCTGCCTAGCACACACTAGGTAGGTGAGGTATCGGGCCTCGCTCGCCGGCGGCGGGGGTCCCCGGTATCAACTCAGCCGGATCACCTTGCGCGGACGCCCTCGTCGCGCCGGGGACATCTTCAGGAGGGCTGGCGCTCCCGACGTGGGTCGACGGGACCGACGGAGCGCGAGACCAAGACACGCCGACTACGCTCGTAGATGTCGCCCTTGGCGCGATCGCGGACGCGGGTTCAACTCCCGCCGTCTCCACCTCCGAGCACCGGCCCCCGCAAGGGGGCCGGTGTCGTTCTCGGGGGATCGTCAGGCGGTCAGTGCCCTCCGCGCGTGCGGCGGCCCCAGCGCGTGGAGCTCCTCGTCGATCTCCTCCATCGCGTGCTCCAGGCGGAGCATGGTCGCGACCACGTCCCGCGCGCCCGACCGGATGGCCGCGATCACGTTGACGTCCTCGCCCGCACGCGTGCACGCGATGATGCGCGCGTCCGGGTCGACGTCGGTGATCCGGCGCATCGCGACGATGCCCGCGAGATCCTCCATCGCGACGTCGATCGCGCAGACGTCGGGTCGCAGCACGCGGTAGTGCGCCACCGCGTCCTCCGGTCCCGACGCCTCGCCGACAACGTCGTGCCCGGCGCGTCGCAACCGCTCGGTCACCACCCTCCGCGCGTCCAGCACGTCCTCAACCACGAGTACCCTGGCCAAAGAACCACGTCCTCTCGTCTCGTCCATGAGTGCGCGGCTTCCACCACGCGACGACGTCCATCCATGGGGTCGTCGGTCGGGGAATCGGCCGGACGCAGGCGAACGCCCACGTGGATCCAACGGTCGTCTAGCGGGTGATCCCTGGCGCCTCGGCGGTCGGTGGGGACCCCTATGGTGGGCCCATGGACGTCCGACGCCGCGCGGTCGCCGCGGCCGTCGTCGGCGTCGTGGCGACGTTGCCCTTCGCCGTCGGGGCGCTCGCCACCGACGACGTCGTCGCGGGTGGCCCTGCGACGTGGACCGCCGTGCCCGCGGGGGCGCCGGCCCCCGGGGTCGCCGCGCTCGCTCCCGGCGTCGCGGGCGTCGCCGGCGGGATCGCGGGCGGCCTGGCGGGCACGGTGGGCGCGGCCACGGCCGGCGTCCCCGGAGCGACCGCCGTCGGATCGGTCGCGGAGGCGGTCGTCCCGGCGCTGCTGCCTCGGACGCCCGCCCGGTCCGCCGTGCTGCGCCGGGTCCGGGCGGCCGTCGAGGACGTCGTCGGCGCCGACGGGTCGCGGTACGACGCGAAGGACGACACCGGCGCGAACCTCGAGGGGCTCAAGATCGCGGCCGCCGGAGCGCCGGGGACCCCCGGGGCCGGGTCGTCCGGCGGGTCCGCGTCCGCGCGCCCGCGCTACGTCGGCGTCTACCACCACCGGGTCGGGCGGGACTTCGTGGTCGCGGTCGCGGTCAGCGACGACCTGCGGACGTGGCGGCGCGTCCGGACGCTGCAGCACCGGGCGTCCCAGCCGACCCTGCGGCGCCTCGCCGACGGCTCGTGGCTGACGGCGTGGGAGCAGGAGCCCCGCAACCACGTCCGGCTGCGCCACGCCGCGACGCTCGACGCGCTCCTGGCGGGGCGGTTCGACGCGACGTTCGACGCGCCACTCACGCTCGCCCCGACGGCCGAGGGGACGCCCGACATCCGGGACGTCCGGCTGGGGGACGGCATCGCGGACTCCACGATCGAGGTCGGCTTCCACTACTACCGCGCGGGGGACGTCGACCGCGAGGCCGTCGCGACGCTGACGGACTTCCGGCACTGGACCGCCAGGCCGCGGCCCGATCTGGACCGCGCACTGTGGGCGCAGGGGCTGCGCGGCAACTTCGGCGACCGCGACACGTTCGCCTGGGGCGGGACCCGCTTCGAGGTCGTCGAGGGCCAGGGACGGAAGGGCGACTGGGGATCGTGGCGGACGACGCTGCGCGACCTCGGGACGGGGGAGACCGTGCCGCTGCGCATGCGCGCCCGGTTCGGGCAGACGTCGTTCGGCAACCCGACGGTCTCGGTGCTGCCCGGTCCGCGGGGCGGGACCGTGCTGTTCACGACGGCGTTCGTCTTCGGGCCGGGGGCGCCGCGTGGCGCCGGGGAGCTCCTCAGCTGGCGGCGCGTGCGGTGACCGTCGCGCGGCGCGCGCACAGGAGCGCGCCGGCCGGCATCACGACCAGCGCGACGGTCGCGACCGCGAAGAACGCCGAGCCCCCCGCGTAGCCCGCGACCCCCGCGAGCCCGAACGCCGCCGCCCAGCAGGCGACGTGGGCGACCCGCGACCAGCGGAACGGCCCGGCGATCCAGCGGACCGCCGCCGCCTGCCACAGCGCCTGGCAGGCGAGCGCGATCGCCGAGGCCGCGGCCTCCGACGTACCGAGCAAGACGACGCTCGCCGTGTAGCCGAGGACCGCGACCGCGCACCCCAGGAGCAGCGCGAGGAGCAGGCCCGCGATCCGTGGCGTCAGGAGCGCGACGGGGTCGAGCGTGCGGACGGTGTCCATCGGCGTGCATCGTAGTGTGGTCCGCGCCGGCCGCAGCCAGTAGGGTCCTGCCGCGTTGCGCGCGAAGGTGCTGTCCGGGGGGCTCATCGTCGTCGTCCTGCTGGTCTGGGGCGCCGGCGTCGCCGTCGCGCTCCGTGGGACGTGGTCGTCGCTGCACCGGCCGGCACGCCACGCGCTGGACGTCACGGGGCCGACGCGCACCGCCGTGGACCGCGCGATCGCCGCCGCCGAGCCGTTCATCGACGGGCTCTACGCGCCGCGGGAGGACGGCACCGCGGTGGTCTCGGAGTACTACGCGCTCCCCGTCCGGGCCCGGTTCCAGGGCAGCACGCGGTGGCAGCTGCTCGGGAGCGGCGAGAACCGGGTGCGCCGGTCGTCGTCGGCGTCGTCCGTCGAGGTCGGCTTCGCGACGTTCCGCCAGGGACGGGCGTCGCTCACCGGGCTGCTGGGGATCGACTGGCGGGCCACCACCCGGGACGCGGCGATCGTCTTCACGCCGCTCTCGGTGTCCGGGACCGGCCGGGTCGAGCTGGCGCTCCAGGGCCGCCGGCTCCTGCGCGTGGGGCCCGGCGACGGCGGCCGGCGCCTGGAGGCCGTCGTGCCGATCCGGGACCGGACGCTGTTCCGGTCGCACCGGTTCACGATCCGGCACGCCACCAACGACGGCGAGCAGTACGCGCTCTACCGCGGGCAGCGGGAACGGGCTCGACGCCTGGGGGCGGCCTCGCGCGCCGGCGGCTTCCCCGCCGGGCGGGACGTCTACGGGCCGATGTGGGACGCCTCGCGGCGCTGGCCGGACGACCTGCCGTTCACGTCGGCCGCCTACGCCGACTGCCAGGATCCGCTGCCGGAGGACGCCTACGGCTACGAGTACCGGTCGAAGACCTGCAGCCTGCCGTCACGGACCTACCTGCTGCTCTCGAGCTTCGACCCGCTCGCCCGGATGCTGCAGGGGCTGCACGTGCTGGAGCGGCACGGGGACCCGGGCCACCCGTATCGCGACCGCGACCACCTGCGGGTGACGCTGCGCGGCGAGATCGGGCGGTGGGAGTCGCTGTTCCGGCGGCAGGACGGGATGCCGCGGTGCTCGCCGCTGGGGTGCGACGAGACGTGGAGCTCCGGGGTCCGGACCGCCGTCTTCGGCGCGCTCGAGACCGAGCTCGGCTACGTCCAGGGCGACCGGGTCAGCCGCAGCTACGCGGATCGCGCCGCCGAGGTCGTCCTGTCGAGCCAGACCGCTCCGGACGGTGCGCTGCGGACCGTGGACGGGCCGTACGTGCAGCCGCTGCAAGCCGGGGGCTTCGCGATCTCCTGGCGGCGGGGGATGGTGCTCGGGTTCTCGTCGAAGTTCGTCGCCCAGAAGCAGGACGACGTCGTGCAGGACCTGGCGATGCCGAAGGAGTACGACGGCTTCGTGGCGTCGAACGCCGAGACCTCGATGGCGGCCTACGCGTTCCTCGTGCGGTACCGGTGCCGGCGGTTCGGGGCGGGCTGCACGGGCCAGTTCGCCCGACCCGTGCAGGTCGCGCGTCGGTGACGTGGGCCGCGGGACCCGCGCCGACCGTCCGGACGCTCCCTCCGGCGTCGGGGCGGACGCCGTCGGGTCGACCGACCCGCGCGACGTGCCTACCGGCGGATCGTCAGGCCCGTCCGGACCTGCTGGGCCGCGCCGCCCGCGGGCGCGAAGGCGACGGTCACCGAGATCCGGCGGCTGGATCCACCCTTCAGGAGCTTCTTCCCCTTCGCCGAGGTCGTCGGCCGGACGGCGATCCGGCCTGAGGACAGCGCCGTCGCCGAGCCGGTGGCGACCGTGCGCGACCCGACGCGGATCGTGACCGTCATCCGGCCGGCGCCCGGGGCGGCGTAGGTCGTGGCGGGCAGCCGCGCTCGCAGCTTCTTCAGGCCGTGCGACCGGAGGACCTTCAGGAGCGCGGCGCTGCTGGTGCGCAGGGGGGTGAGGACCTGGGCCTTGGTGAGCGCCGCCGGCTTCGCGGCCGGGGCGGGCGTGGTGCTCGTGCCGCCGGCGGTGCCACCGGCCGACGCCGTGCCGCCGCTCGTCCCCGGCGCCGGGGTCACCGGCGTCGTGGTCGGGGTCGTCGCGGTCGTGGTCGGTGTCGTTGCGGTCGTCGTGGGTGTGGTCGGGGTGGTGGGCGTGGTCGGCGTCGTGGGGGTCGTCGGAGTCGCCGGCGTGGTCGCGGGGGTCCAGGTCGCCGGGGCGGTCGTCGTCGGCGTTCCGGACTCGCCCGTGTTCGAGGCGACGGCGACCGTGAACGACTGGCCGTCGCCGGCGTAGTTCCAGGTGCGCGGGATCGACGAGCCGGACTGCATCGCGCGCGTGTCCGTGTTCGCGACGACCGCCGTCACGCGGGTGTACGAGCCCACGCCCGGCAGGGTCACGGAGACGGGCGTGCCGGTACCGACGACCGCGCGCCGGGTGATCGTGGTGCTGCCGGTGGTCGCGGTCCCGGTGCGACCGACGAGCGCGATCGAGGCGCTGACCCCGTTGGGCACCGTGACCGTGAGCGTCCGGTCCCCGCCGCCGGACGGCGAGACGTTGTAGAGCTGGTAGGCGAGGTGGTCGAGGGTCGGAGTGGCCTGGCCCGAGCCGATGGTGCTCCGGGCGACGTCGATCGCCCCGATCCGGTCGCGGTCGTGGAACCCGGAGTTGCTCGACCGCCACTCCGCCGACGCGGCCGTGAACGCCCCGAACTGCTCCGTCGTGCTCGTCGGTGCCGGACCGGCGAGTGCGAGCCGCGAGTCGATCGCGGCGACGGCGTTGTCGGCCGGACTGACGGACGCCATCCCGGTCCACGCCCTCCGGACGCCGTCGACGCCGAGAGCGCCGTTGTCGGCGAGCCAGTGCACGAAGAGGCTCGTGCCGTAGACCTTGCTGCTCTGGTCGGACTGCGTCGACGTGTCGGACGCGGAGAACGGTCGGAAGGTCGTGATCGGATACGCGGGGACCCGTGCCCACGAGGGGAGGTAGTTCAGCCAGTCGTTCACGTCCGGGTAGACCTGGTCCTCCATCCAGGTGGCCGTTGCCTCGGCGAACCACTGGTCCGCGTACGCGTCGGACGCGTACTGCAGCACGTGGTTGTACTCGTGGGCGGCGGTGACATGCAGCGGGAGCTGCGGGTCGGTGTAGCCGGGGAACTCCGTCGACGAGTAGTCGTTGTCCATCACCATGTAGGCCCTGGCCTGCCGCGACGAGACGTTCTCGGCGGCGGCGTAGCCGAAGATGCCCATGTCGCCGATGTTCCCGACGTAGACGTCGAGCTGGCCGCTCGCGCCGACCCCTCCGCTGCCGCCCGCGGTGCCGTCGCCGACCGGTGCCGGCCACCCCAGCGTCGTGTTCTCGGTGCCGTAGACGACCTCGAACTCGCGCAGCATCGCGTCGACGAAGTCGGGGATGCCGTTCGTGCCGCTCCCGCCCGCGGCGTTCTGCACGTCCGTCGGCGACGGGGCGTTCGTCCCGGTGTCGACCCAGTGGACGCAGAAGCGCGTGTCGCAGGTCAACCGCACCGTGGTGCCGCCGTACGACAGGTACCCGTCGCCACCGGAGTCGGTCGGCCGCGCCAGCAGCCGGTCGGCGCGCTCCCGGCCGTCGGGCCCGAGGTCGTCGGCGCGGGCCGCGAGCTCCCGCAGGACGAGCGTCGCGTCGCGACCGCCGGCGTCCACCGAGCCCGTCGACGGCTCGTCGCGGAGCGCCTCGGCCGCCTGCAGCGCGTCGACGGCGTCGGCGTGGGCCTGTGATTCCGCGGCGCCGGCGGTGGCCGGCGCCGGGCCGAAGAGGGCGAGCGTCGCGACGCACAGCGCGCCGGCGGTGGCCCCCGGCCGGCGTCGTCCTCGTTGTCCCCGCAAGGAACGCATCGGTGGATCCTAGGGGCGCAGGTGTGCCCGGCACCACGATTCTCAGCGAATCCACGGGTAGGGTCGTCCGCATGTCCAGCGCGATCCGGTTCTCGGCCTACGGCGACCCCGACGTCCTCGAGCTCGTCGACGCGCCCGATCCGGTCCCCGGCGAGGGCGAGGTGCTCGTGCGCGTCCGGGCGGCCGGCGTGAATCCCGCGGACTTCAAGCGCCGCAGCGGCCTGTGGTCCGGCGGGAAGGCGCTGGACGCCCCGGCGGGGCTCGGGTACGACCTCGCGGGGGTCGTCGAGGCGGTCGGGTCGGGGGTCGGGACCCCGAAGGTCGGCGACGACGTCTTCGGCACCGGGACGGACACGTACGCCGAGCTCGCGATCGCGACCCCCAAAACGCTCGCGCAGCGACCCGTCGACATCCCGTGGGAGGTCGCCGGCGGCATCGGCGTCGCCGGGCGGACCGCCTACCGCGTGCTCCGGCAGCTCGAGGTCGGGCCGGGCGACACGCTCCTGATCCACGCGGCGGCGGGAGGCGTCGGGATCCTCGCCACGCAGCTGGCGATCGCCTGGGGCGCGACGGTGATCGGGACGGCGGGGTCCGACAACCAGGCGTTCGTGCGCGAGCTCGGGGCGACGCCCGTCCGGTACGGGGACGGCCTCGCCGACCGCGTCCGCGCGGCCGCTCCGGACGGCGTCGACGCCGTCCTCGACGCCTCGGGGCGTGGCGAGCTCGCCGTCTCCGTCGAGCTCGCCGGCGGTCCCGACCGGGTGATCACGCTCGCGGCGAACGACGCGAAGGAGCACGGCGTCCGCTTCTCCGGGAGCGACGAGGGCGTCGACGTCTCCGACGCGTTCCCCGAGCTCGCGCGGCGGATCTCCTCGGGCGACGTCGTCCTCCCGGTCTGGCGGACGTTCCCGCTGGCGGAGGCCGCGGACGCACACCGGGCGAGCGAGGACGGGCACCTGCGGGGCAAGATCGTCATGCTGCCCTGACGGGCCCACATCCCGCCGCCGGACGCCGAGGACGAGGAACCTCACGGCGCCCGTGGCGCGGGTCTAGCCTGGGGCATGGCCGAGCGGACCGAGATCACCTTCCCGTCGGGCGACGCGCACTGCGCCGCCTACCTCTACCGACCCGGGGCGGCGGCGGACGGCGACGTCCCGTGCGTCGTCATGGCCCACGGGTTCAGCGCCACCCGCGACGACCGGCTGCCCGCCTACGCGGAGCGGTTCGCCGACGCCGGGCTGGCCGTCCTGCTCTTCGACTACCGGCACTTCGGCGCCAGCGGCGGCACCCCGCGGCAGCTGCTCGACGTCGGCCGGCAGCACGACGACTACCGCGCCGCGATCGCGCACGCCCGCGCGCTCGACGGCGTCGACCCGGAGCGGATCGCCCTCTGGGGGACCTCGTTCAGCGGCGGGCACGTCGTCGTGGTGGCCGCGGGCGATCCCCGGATCGCGGCGGTCGTCGCCCAGGCGCCGTTCGCGGACGGCATCCCGACGGTGAAGCTCATGTCGCCGAAGAACGTGGCCCGGATGACCGTCGACGGCCTCCGCGACCGGCTCGGCGCGCTCGCCGGGCGCCCGCCCTACCTGATCCCTGCGGTCGCGCCCGCCGGCGGCTACGCGGCGATGACCGCGCCCGAGGCCGTTCCGGGCTTCGACGCGATCACCGCCGGCGACAGCCGGTGGGAGAACGCGTTCGCGGCACGGCTGGCGCTGACGATGGCCCTCTACCGCCCGACCCGCTTCGCCGCGGACATCAAGGCGCCGCTGCTCCTCTGCGTCTGCGACGCCGACCAGACCACGCCGGCCGCCCCCGCCGTGAAGATGGCCGAGAAGGCCCCCCGCGGCGAGGTCGTGCACTACCCGATCGGCCACTTCGAGATCTACCTCGGCGACGCGTTCGAGACGACGGTCGCCGACCAGACGGCCTTCCTGCGGCGGGAGCTGCTGCCCGCCTGACCTCAGGCGCCGGCCGGCGCGAGCGGGGCGAGCTCCGCGGTGCTCGCGCCGTGCAGCTCGTCCGGCAGCCCGAACTCCGCGAAGAGGCGGGTGTCGAGGAAGTTGTGGATCCCGACGATCCGGTCCCCCGCGATCTCGAGGACCGTGATCGACCACGGGACGAAGCGCTCCGGGTCGTCCTCCGTCGGCTTGTAGGACCCGAACGCCGGGCTGCCGTTGGCGGTCGTCGGCACCAGGCGGGACCCGCGGCACGCGGCGCCCTGTCCGCGCATGAACGTGGCGACCTGCTCGGGCCCCTGGACCCAGAGCGCCAGCGGCGGCATCTGGAACGTCGCGTCCTCGTGCAGGAGCGCGACGAGGGCGTCGATGTCGTAGCGCTCGAAGCAGTCGACGTAGCGGTCGACGAGCTCGCGGTCGCCCTCGCCCAGGGCGGTCAGGTTCTCCGACGGCGGGACCGTGTCGAGGGTCGCCCGCGCGCGCTGCAGGGCGCTGTTGACGGACGCGACGGTCGACTCGAGCAGGTCCGCGACCTCGGCGGCGCTCCAGTGCAGCACCGTCCGCAGGACGAGGACCGCCCGCTGGCGGGGCGGGAGGTGCTGCAGGGCCGTGACGAACGCCAGCCGGATCGTCTCGCGGTCCGACGCGATGTCCGCCGGGTCGGCCCCGGACCCGAGGACCCGGACGTCGGGCGCCGGCTCGATCCACACGTTCTCGGCCAGCGGGGCTCCGACGGGGGTCTCGGCGGTCGACGACGGACCGAGGTCGATCGGGCGGGCCCGCTTCTTCGTGCCGTTCAGCGCATCGAGGCAGACGTTCGTCGCGATCCGGTAGAGCCACGACTTCAGCGCCGCGCGCTCCGTCAGCGTCGACGACCGCCGCCAGGCGCGGACCATCGTCTCCTGCACGGCGTCCTCGGCCTCGAACCACGAGCCGAGCATCCGGTAGCAGTAGCCCGTGATCTGCGGACGCAGGGCCTCGAGCTCGAGCTCGAGGCCGGAGGAGGCGGGGGCGCCGGGGACGGCCGGGCCGGTGGGGGGGACGGAACGCGTGGCCATGGGGCCGATCCTAGGGACGGTGTCCACCGTTCACCAGGGACGAATGTCATACGTTCACGACCGCCCGCGGCGTGGGTCCGTGGGCGGGCGACCCACTCGCCCGGTGGCCGTCCTACAGCGCGAAGCCCCCGGTGCCGTCGAGCTCGACCGGACCGTCGATCGGGTCGCCGTCGAGGAGGCGTCCGAGCGCCGCGGCGTCCTCGCTCTTCCCGAACGCGCGCCGGCCGTCGGCGTCGAGCGCCACGACGCTGCCGACGGCCGGGGTGCCCTCGCGGTCGAAGCCGGCGGTGAACGTCTCGACGGTCCACGTGCCCGAGGGCGCCGCTGCGACCTCGCGGGTCGGGGTGGCGTCGACCACCGCCTGGACGTCGTGGTGGGCGTACGGCACCGACGGCGGCGTCGCCGACAGGAGCGCCAGGCCGTGCTTGGTCAGGTACCAGCCGACGGCGCTGGCGAGGGCGAGCTCGTCGGGCCGCTCGCGGGCGCGGTCGGCGAGCGTCGCGATCGAGTGCGTGACGTAGTTGTTCGCCGGACCGCCGAAGAGCGCGAGACCGCCGGTGACGCTCAGCGGCCGGGCGGGGTTGTCGACGACGAAGCCGAGCTCGTTCGCGCCGACCTGCACGGCGCACGGGAAGCAGGAGTAGAGGTCGACCAGTGCGACGTCGTCGGCCGTCGTCCCGGTGTGCCCGAAGAGCGCCTCGCCGGACGCGCGGATCGCGGGGGAGCGGTCGAGGTGCTCGCGCTCGCCGACGAACCAGTGGTCGGACGCCGCGGCCGTGCCGTGCACGAAGACCCAGCGGTCGCGCGGGATGCCGGCGGCCTCTGCGGCCTCGACGCTCGTCACCAGGAGCATCGCGGCCTGGTCCACGCCGATGTCGGCGTTCATGAAGCGCGTGTACGGGTCGCTGATCAGGCGGTTCCTCGGCCCCGGCGTCGCGAGCTCCTCGGCGGTCATCGGGGCGTCGATCCAGCCCTGCGGGTGCTCGGCCGCGAGCGTGCTGTACCGGGACCACCACTCGCCGATCCACGCGCGCTGCTCGGCCGTGCTGCGGCCGGCAGCGTGCCGCAGGCGGTGCTCGAACAGCGGGTAGTACGAGACCGGGAACGCGAGACCGGCGGCGAGCTCGGCCTCGTGCGACGGCGGGCGGTCCGTGCCGAGGACGCGGGTCGGCGCGGTGCCCTCGGGCTGCTCCTCCCAGCCCGTCCGGCCGCCCGACATCATCGCGGTGCGGAACGCCGTGCCGACCTCGCCGCCGCCGAGCAGCGCGACGTCGAGCTCGCCGGCCGCGATCCGCTGCGCGGCGTCGGCCAGCAGCGCGACGGGGCTGTTCCCGCCGATCACCGTGCGGACCGTCTCGCGCGGGGAGATCCCGAGCTCGCGCGCGAGGAGGGCGCCCGGATCGGGGACGGGCCAGCAGAAGATGTCGACGATGCCGACCGACTCCGCCTTCGCCAGCAGCGCGTCGCCGCCCGGGCCGGCGTCGGCCGCGGCGGCACGCGACGCCTCGACCATCAGGTCCAGCGGGGTCCGGGTCGTGCGCTCGCCCTTCGCGGGCCGGTCGGAGACCTGCCCGGTGCCGACGAGGACGGGGGTGCGCGGGTCGATCGTGCTCACGCGCACATCATGCCGTGCGAGAGCGAGAGGTGCCACGTCCTACTTCCGGATCCGGAGTTGGCGCGCAGACGCTCGGCCGATGCAACGTGGGGGCAACGGTGCCGGGCGTACGTTCGTCCCACTGACGAGGGTGCGGCGACGACGCCGTCCCCGTCCGAACCACCACCCACGGAGCACCCATGGCCACCGCCACCGTCACCCCCGGCACCCACGCCAGCGCCTTCCTGTCCGGCACGAAGCAGCTGATCATCGACGGGGAGCACGTCGACGCCGCCGACGGCGGGACGTTCGAGACGATCGATCCGGGCACCGGCGAGGTGCTCACCTCGGTCGCGCACGGCAAGAAGGAGGACGTCGACCGCGCCGTCCGGGCCGCCCGCAAGGCGCTCGACGGACCGTGGAAGACGATGACCCCGTCCGAGCGCGGCCGGATCATCCACCGCCTCGGCGACCTGATCATGGAGCACGTGGACGAGCTGGCCGAGCTCGACTCGCTCGACAACGGCAAGGCGAAGGCCGTCGCCGCCGCCGCCGACGTCCCGCTGGCCGCGGATCTCTTCTGGTACATGAGCGGCTGGGCGACGAAGCTCCGTGGCTCGACGGTCCGCCCGTCGCTGCCGTACCTCCCGGGTGAGGAGTTCCACGCCTACACGACGAAGGAGCCCGTCGGCGTCGTCGGCCAGATCATCCCCTGGAACTTCCCGCTGCTCATGGCCGCATGGAAGATCGGCCCGGCGCTGACCACCGGCTGCACGATCGTCCTGAAGCCCGCCGAGCAGACGCCGCTGTCGGCGATCCGCCTCGGCGAGCTCGCCCTCGAGGCCGGCGTGCCCCCCGGAGTCCTGAACGTCATCACCGGCTTCGGCGACGCCGGCGCGGCGCTGGCCGAGCACGACGACGTCGACAAGGTCGCCTTCACCGGCTCGACCGAGGTCGGCAAGCTCATCGCGCAGGCCGCGGGCAAGACGAACCTCAAGCGCGTCTCGCTCGAGCTCGGCGGCAAGAGCCCGAACATCGTCCTCGGCGACGCCGACGTCCCGTCCGCCATCGCGGGCGCGGCCAACGGCATCTTCTTCAACCAGGGCGAGGTCTGCACGGCCGGCTCGCGTCTCTACATCCAGAACGACCTCTTCGACGAGGTCGTCCAGGGCGTCTCCGACGCGGCGAACAACATCAAGGTCGGCCACGGCCTGCAGCCGGACACCGAGATGGGCCCGCTCGTCTCCTCCGAGCAGTTCGACCGGGTCACGGGCTACCTGAAGATCGGCTCCGACGCGGGCTCCCGCGCGGTCGCCGGCGGCAACGCGATCGACGGGAAGGGCTTCTTCGTGCAGCCGACCGTCCTCGTCGACACCACCGACGACGCGCGCATCGTCCGCGAGGAGATCTTCGGTCCGGTCGTCGTCGCGATGCCGTTCCAGGACGTCGACGAGCTGGCGGCCAAGGCCAACGACTCGGTCTACGGCCTGGCCGCCGGGATCTGGACCAAGGACCTCTCCAACGCACACAAGCTGGCGGCGCGGATCAAGGCGGGCACGGTGCACGTCAACACGTACCACATCTACGACGCCGCGCTGCCCTTCGGCGGCTACAAGCAGTCGGGCTGGGGCCGCGAGATGGGCGAGGAGGTCCTGAGCGCCTACCAGGAGACGAAGTCGGTGATCGTCCAGCTCTGACACTGATGCGGGCCCCGCCCCGAGCGTCGCGGGACGGGGCCGCGCCGGACCGCGGCGAGGCTCGGGGCACCCGCAGGTGCCGCAGCCTCGGCGGCCGCGCTTCGGTTGCGCGGGACCTGATGAAGGACGACGACGGCGGGCCCTCGGGTCCGCCGTCGCCGCGTGTCGGGTCATCACGATGCGCGTAGGATCGGACGATGAGCGCCGTGGAGGGCACCGAGGACGTCCGCGAGCGGATCGCGTCGCTGCCGTCCGAGCTCGGCGCCGTCCTGCGCCCGGTCCTGCCGTCGGTCGCGGACGAGATCCTCGTCGCCATCCGGGCCGAGGTGCCCGAGTACCGCCGGCCGTTCCAGGGCGAGTTCGGCCGGATCGTCCGCCGCGGCGTGGAGTTCTCGCTCGGGGAGTTCGTGGCGTTCGTCGAGGACCCCGACCGCGCGTCGCAGAACGACCAGATGATCGAGGAGCTCGGCCGGGGTGAGGTCCGCGCCGGACGCACCCTCGACGCCCTGCAGTCGGCGTACCGGACCGGCGCGCGCGTGGCCTGGCGCCGGTTCGCCGACGTCGCGCGCGAGGGCGGCGCCGACACCGCCGTCCTGGTGCCGCTGGGGGAGGCGATCTTCGCCTACATCCACCGGCTCGCCGGGCTCTCGGTCACCGGCTGGGCGCACGAGCAGTCCCTCCGCGCGGGCGCGACCCAGCGGGCGCGGGACACGCTGGTCCGGCTCGTCGTCGCGGACCGCGGGACGGCCGACCTCGATGCCGCCGCGGCCGAGCTGCAGTGGTCGCCGCCGACCCGGCTGGCCGTCGTCGTCGCACCGGGCGCCGAGGGTCCGGGCGACCTCCTGCGGATCGATCCGCGCGTCGTGGCCGCCGTGGTCGACGGCGTCGCGGTCGGGCTCGTCCCCGCCCGCGGCGTGCTCCCGCGCGCGACGGCCGCGCTGGCCGGGACCGCGGCCGTCGTCGGCCCGGTCGTCGCGTGGGAGGACGTGACGCGCTCGCACCGCCGCGCGAGCACCCTCGCCGGGCTCGTCGCGACCGGCCGCGTCGCCGCGGGGGAGGGGCCGGTGCTCGCGGCGGACCACCTCACCGACCTCGTCGTCCACGGCGACGGCGAGGCCGCCGACGACCTCGCCGACGGGGTCCTCGGACCGCTCGACGCCGAACCCGACGGTCGGCGGCAGCGGCACCTGGAGACCCTCCGCGCCTGGCTCGACCACCGCGGCCACGGCCCACGCATGGCCGAGACGCTGCACCTGCACCCGCAGACCGTCCGCTACCGGATGGCCCGCCTGCGGGAGACGCTGGAGGTCGACCCCGAGGACGCGGACGCACGGTTCGCGCTGGAGCTGGCGCTCCGGCGGCGCGGGGTGCGAGGGGGGTGAGGGGTTCGACGCTCGAGGTGCGAGCCCGACCGTCGAAGACCGGGTCGTGACGCGAAGGCGCTTGTGCCTGGGCTCGTGCGCCAGATTGATCCGCCATCAGGCGGATCTTTGTGCCGTTCGTCCCGCAGCGGATGGCGCACTCCCTACGCTCTCCCCGATCCCCCGACGGTGACGAGGCCACATGCTTCCGGTACGGACGGCGCACTCTTGCGCCGCGTATCGAGCACGGTTGCCGCCCGTTCCTACCAGCACACGACAACACCCGAGGGAACCGATGAACATCCGCACACGTCTGGTCGCCGGCTTGGTGGCAGGTGCAGCTGCAGCCGCTGCCGCAGGGCCTCCGACGGCCGGCGCCGCCGGCTACGGGAACGTCTACCTGAGCTTCGGTCGGACGATCTGCACGCAGGCCGGGGCAGGAGGCAAGGTGATCGGTATCCAGGGTGCGGTCGGGAACACGTGGAGCACCCCGGGTGACTTTGGTGACAACATCGTCTACCCGAGGGTGACCCTCGGGGCGGACAACGTCTTCAACGGGGTCGTCTACTGCGGACGCCTGGGCCAGCGCCTTCCGATCAACGTGGTCGACAAGCATTTCCGTCCGAAGCGCACGGGCCAGAAGATCCACATCAATTCGGTCTACTGATCCTCCGACTCCCGGAGGCTCGTCGTCTTTCGCGAGCCCGTGGCGTTCTGACAGGCGGTCGGGTTCGTCCGCCCCTCACCGCACCCGGAAGGTCGCGTCCCCGACCGCCTGGTAGATCCCGAGGTCGCCGAGCTCCAGGACGTCGTCCCAGGTGAGCTGCGCCTCGACGGGGCGGCGCTGCTCGTCGGCGACGGTCTCCTCGCTCATCACGACGTGCGCGGTCCAACGGCCGCGGCACCAGCGGCGGCTGCGGACGGCCGAGGGACGGACCCGGATCGTCGCGACGGTCCGGGCACCGGAGCCCGAGTACGTGGCGAGGGGACTACGGACGACGCGGCTGCAGGCCCCGCGGGCGCCGTCCGGCGGGACGAGCGCGGCGAGCATGCCGCCACCCGTCTTCGCCCATGTCCGTGCCTGCTCGGCGGCGGTCCCCCGGATCTTGATCGTCACCGTGCCCGACGTCCGCACCGTCGAGGGGGTCGGGGCCGCCAGGCGGGGGACGTCGGGCGAGCCCGGGGCGGGCGGGGTCGTCTCGACGGGATCGGCGGGCCGCCCGGTGGCGGTCCCGTCCGTGCCCGTCCCGGACGTGCCGTCGGTCGACCCGGAGGCCGATCCGACGGCGACGCCGGGCGCGCCTGCGCCGGGCGCGGCGGACGTGCCGGCCGCGGGCGTCGGCGTGCCGGACGACC
>NZ_KI912613.1:3268758-3336548 GCF_000519325.1 Patulibacter minatonensis DSM 18081
GCGGGCGTCGGCGTGCCGGACGACCCGATGTCGACCCCGGCGGCGCCGGCGGCGTGGGCGGGGCCCGCTGTCGCGGCGGCGGCGAGGACGGCGGTGAGCGCGGCGGCGCGGAGGGTGAGGGCGATGGACATGGTGATCGGGGCTCCGGGGTTCGGGGTGCTGGACGACCACGACGGTGCCGGAGCATCCATGAAGCCCACGTGAAGCACCGAGCCCGGTCACGCCCCGGTCCCTCCGTCGACCGGTCGATCCGCCATCCTCGTGGCGTGCCCGGACCATCCGCCCTCTCGCTGCGCGGCGTGCGCAAGGCGTTCGGCGCCGTACAGGCCGTCGACGGCCTCGACCTCGAGGTGCCCGAGGGCACGTGCGTCGGGCTGCTCGGCCCCAACGGCGCCGGCAAGTCGACGACGATGCGGCTGCTGACCGCGCAATCGATCGCCGACGACGGGACGATCGACGTCCTCGGCCACGCGCTGCCCGGCGAGTCGAAGCAGGCGCGTGCCGCGATGGGGGTCGTGCCGCAGCAGGACAACCTCGACACGACGCTCACCGTCCGCGACAACCTCCGCGTGTTCGTGCGGCTCTACCGCGTACCGCGGGACCAGCGTGCCGCGGCGATCGACCGGGCGCTGCAGATCGCGACCCTCACCGAGCGGGCGGACACCAAGGTCGACGCCCTCAGCGGCGGCATGCGGCGCCGGCTGCTGATCGCCCGCGCCCTGGTGCACCGGCCGCGGCTGCTGCTGCTCGACGAGCCGACCGTCGGCCTGGACCCGCAGGTCCGCCAGGAGCTCTGGGCGCTGATCGACCGGCTGCGCTCCGAGGGCGTCTCGATCCTCATGAGCACGCACTACATCGAGGAGGCCGAGCGACTCGCCGACACCGTCACGGTGATGGCCGCCGGGAAGGCCGTCGCGACCGGGCCGCCGAAGGACCTGATCCTCGAGCACGCCGGCAGGACGGTCCTCGAGGTCTACGGGCCGCCGGACCACCTGGCCGTCGTCGAGGAGGCCGCGCGGGTCGCCGGCCACGACCACCGCCGGACCGGCACGAGCGTCGCCGTCCTGCGCGCCGAGGGGCTCGGCGGGAGCATCGGCGGCCACGACGGCCACGAGCGGGTCGCGAACCTCGAGGACGTCTTCGTGATGCTGACCGGGCAGGAGGTGGCGTGATGGCCACGAGCGAGACCGCACCGCCGACCACGCCCGCCGCCGGGCCCCGCCGGCGCCTGGGCCGCCTGGAGCGCCTGGCGATCGAGGGCGTGATGACCCGCGAGGTCATCAACTGGCTGTCGTTCTGGAAGAGCTCGACGTTCTCGTCGACCGTCGAGCCGACGATCTACCTCGTCGCGTTCGGCTTCGGCTTCGGGTCGATCGTCTCCGAGGTCGGCGGGTACGACTACGTGGACTTCGTCGGCACCGGCACCGTCGCGACGTCGGTCCTCTTCGGCAGCGCGTTCTCCGCGATGTTCGGCTCGTACGTCAAGCGCGAGTTCCAGCGCACCTACGACGCGATCCTCGCCGCACCCGTCGACGTCGAGGAGCTCGTGACCGCCGAGGCGCTCTGGATGGCGACGCGCGCCTCGATCTACGGCTGCTTCCCGCTGCTCGTCGCCATGATCTTCGGGCTCGACCCGTCGTGGGGGATGCTGCTCGTGCCGTTCCTCTGCTTCCCGTGCGCGTTCGGGTTCGCGTCGTTCGGCCTGCTGATCAGCGCCCTGGTGAAGTCGATCGACTCGTTCTCGTACTACCAGTCGCTGATCCTCACGCCGCTGTTCCTCGTCGCCGGGACGTTCTTCCCGCTCGACCGGCTGCCCGAGGGCGTGCAGATCCTCGGCGAGTTCAACCCGCTGCACCACCTCGTCGAGCTCGTCCGCGGCGCCGCGTTCGGCTTCGACGGCTGGGAGGCGCTCGCCCGGGTCGCCGCGCTCGTGGTCTTCGCCGTCGTCATGTGGCGCCTGGCGATCTGGCGCAGCACGAAGCGCCTGATCACCTGAGCGGGGCCGCACGAAGCCGTGCAGCGCTCGGCTTCGCGTGCGTGCGGGGCTAGCTTCGGAGATCGCGTCCGGCTGCCGCCCCGACGCGACCGCACCCATGTTCGTACCCTCCGCCCTCCGGGGCCGCACCGGCGTGATCGCCGGCGGCCTGCTCATCGCCCTGCTGCTGTTCGCGGTCGTGCCGCGCGTGGCGCCCGGCGCCCAGAGCAGCTCCCAGCTGCAGGGCACGATCGACGCGCAGAAGGGCCGCGAGCGCTCGCTGCGCTCCACCGCCCAGCGGCTCGGAGCCCTCGAGGCGTCGGCGTCGAAGGCCGTCGCCGCGGCGCAGAACCGGCTCGCACAGGTGCAGCAGGAGTACGACGTGGCGCAGGGGAAGCTCGCGACCACGTCGTCGAACCTCCGCGCCACCCGCGCGAAGCTCGTCCAGCTGCGCCGCAAGCTCGAGCAGGGCCGCGACCAGCTCGCCGCCGTGCTGCGCTCGCACTACACCGCGGACCGCCCCGGCCTCGTCGACGTCGTCGTCAGCTCGAAGGGCTTCGCCGAGGTCCTCGAGCGGATCAACTTCCTCAAGCGCGTGCAGGCCAGCGACACGAAGATCGTCGACCTCGTCCGCGACTCCCGCGACGCGGCGAAGACCGACGAGGGTCGCTACGCGAAGCTCCGCGTCGAGCAGGCGAAGGAGGCCCAGGAGGCCACCAGCCGCCGCAACGCCATGGCCTCGATGACCGCCGGGCTCGAGCAGCGCCGTGCGTCACTCGCCCAGGCCCGCGCCGCGAAGGTCGCCGCCCTGTCGTCCGCGCGCTCCAAGCGCAAGGGCGCGGAGAAGACGCTCGCGAAGCTCGAGGCCGCCCAGGCGAAGGCCGCGCGCCAGTACACCGCCCCGTCGTCGAGCCCCCGCGCGGCCGGCGGCAGCCAGGGCGCCGGGTCGAACTGGGCCATCCCGTGGGCGATCGTCCAGTGCGAGTCCGGCGGCCAGAACTTCACGCCGAACTCCCTCGGCGCCTCCGGCTACTACCAGTTCATGCCGCAGACCTGGAAGGCCCTCGGCGGCAGCACGCCCAACGCCTACCAGGCGTCCAAGGCCGAGCAGGACCGCCTCGCCGCGAAGCTCTGGAACGGCGGCGCCGGCGCCCGGAACTGGGACTGCGCCGCGATCGTGGGCATCACCGGGTAGCGCCGACCCGCTCGAGGTACGCCTCCAGCGCGCCCGCGAAGACGTCGTTGTCGTCTCCCGCGACCATGTGCCCGGCCTCCGCGACGTCGACGACCTCGGCGCCGGCGATGCGCTCCCGGAGGTCCGCCACGCCCTCGTCGTCGACGACGTCGGACTGCACGCCGCGCACGAGGAGCGTCGGGACGGCGATGCGGCGGGCGGCGTCGTCGAGGCGCCCCTCGTCGTCGATCCGGCCGGGCACCTCGGTCAGCCGGATGAAGGCCGGGTCCCAGTGCCACCGCCACCGGCCGTCGGGACCCTGCCGCACGTTCTTGCGCAGGCCGTCGACGTTGCGCGGCCGCTCGCGCGTGGGGTTGTGGGCGGCGACCGCGTCGGCGACCTCGTCGAGCGTGGCGAAGCCGTCCGGGTGCGCGGCCATGAAGTCGATGATGCGGTCGACGCCGTCCTGCCGCAGCCGGATGACGACGTCGACGAGGACGAGCCCGGCGACGAGCTCCGGATGCTCGCCGGCGACCACAAGCGACGTGAGGCCGCCCATCGACGCGCCGACGAGCACCGCCGGGCCGGGCAGCTCCTCGAGCACGGCGATCAGGTCGCCCGCGAAGCCGTCCATCGAGTAGTCCCCGTCGGCGTCCCACTCGCTGTCGCCGTGGCCCCGGGCGTCGAGGGCGACCGTCGCCCAGCCGTCCGCGGCGAGGCGCTCCGTCGTCCGCGACCAGGAGTGCCGGGTCTGCCCGCCGCCGTGGAGGAACACGACCGTCGGCCGGTCCGCGGACGGTGCGCCGCGGCGCTCGCCCGAGACCCGCAGCTTCCCGGTGTCGAAGGTGACCGGGTGGGACGGGGCGGGCATCGCCTTCCACGCTATCGCCCGGGGTGCCGGGCTCGACGGCGCGGCGCGTCGGCGCTCCCGGTCCGGCGCGTCAGGTGCCCCCGCCGCTCACGACCGGGCGAAGCGGCTCATCGTCTTGTCCGGCCGCACACCGCCGAGGTGCTTCGCGTAGATCCGGTGGTACGCGAGCTCCTCGCGGGTGCGCAGCGGCGGGTCGACGATCGTGCGCTCGCGCTCGAACTCCTCCTGGGTGATCGTCGTCTCCAGCGTCTCCTGCAGGACCTCGGCGGCGCCGGAGCCGTCGCCGAACTGCTCCTTCGGACGCCAGAGGATGTCCTCCGGGATCCACCCGTCGAACGCGTGACGCAGGACGCGCTTCTCGAGCTGCTGCGGCTTCGTGGTGTCCGACGCCTTCCAGCCCGGTGCGAGCGACAGCGCCTGGGCGATGACCTCGCGGTCGAGGAACGGCACGCGGGCCTCGAGGCCGTGGGCCATCGTCACGCGGTCGGCGCGCTGGAGGTTGAGGTCGTGCAGGCCGCGGACGGTGCGGACGAGCTCGCCGTGCAGGGCGGCGGGCTCCGCGAAGTCGTCGTGGTAGTAGTCGTAGCCGGCGTAGAGCTCGTCGGCGCCCTCGCCGGTCAGGACGACCTTCACGTGCTCCGCGGCCAGGCGGGCGAGGAACCAGTTCGGCACCGACGAGCGCACGAGCGACGGGTCGAACGACTCGATCGAGCGGATCACGGCGTCCAGTGCGGCCGCGGCGTCCTCCGCGGTGTAGAGCGCCTCGTGGTGCTCGGTCCCGAGGAACTCCGCGACGACCCGTGCGGCGAGGATGTCGGACGACCCCTCGGTCCCGACGGCGAACGTCTTCAGCGTGCGGCCGCGGGCCTTCAGGAAGTCCTGCGCGAGCGCGGCGATCAGGCTCGAGTCCAGGCCGCCGGAGAGGAAGACGCCGACGTCGACGTCGGCCATCATGTGCCGGTCGACGGAGTCCGCGAGGACCTCGCGGGTCGAGCGCAGGATGTCCTCGGGGATCGGGGCACCGGGCTCCTTCGGCCCGGGCAGCTTCGGCACGTCGATCGCCTCGGGCGGCACGGCGTCGGCGAAGCGGACGAGCCCGTGCTCCGGGGTCCAGGCGCAGCCCGGGGGGAACGTCTCGACGGCCCAGCGCCAGTCCTCGTCGAACGCCCGGATCTCCGACGCGAAGCGGACCTGCCCGTCGCGGCGGGCCCAGTAGAGCGGCTTGATGCCGATCGGGTCGCGCGCGGCGAGGAACGTGATCCAGTCCGGCTTGCCCTCCGGATCCGGGTTCTCGGGGCCGGCGAGGCAGATCGCCCACATGCCGCGGAGCTCGGCGAGCGCCTCGATGCCGCGGTCGACGACGAGGTGGAGCGCGACCTCGTTGTCCGACGCCGTGTCGAACAGCGCGCCGTCGAGGGTCTGGCGGACGTCGTCGTGGTTGTAGACCTCGCCGTTGCCGACGAGCCACAGGGTGCGGTCGCCGAGCGGCTGCCGGCCCCCGGCGAGGTCGACGATCGAGAGGCGGGTGTGGCCGAGCCAGCTCGTCTCGCCGACGGCCACTTGGCCGATGTCGTCGGGCCCGCGGTGCGTCAGCCGGGAGAGCATCCGGATGCCGGCCTCTGCGTCGACCCGGGAGTCCGTCGGGGCGTAGACGGCGGCGATTCCACACATACGACGACGCTAGAGCACCGGGACCGTGTGCCGTTTGGACACGCGGCGAACGCCGGACGCGACGCAGGGTCCCGGAACGACCGAGGCCCGCGTGGAACGCGGGCCTCGGGGCGGCAGGGGGACGGCGGTGCGGGCTGGGGCCCGCGGACGTCAGTCGGCCGCGACCGCGGAGCGCGTGTCGGCCTTCACGGCGCCCGGGAGCATCGTCGCCTGCTTCTCGCGGCTGATGTAGACCGGCTTGCTCATCAGGCCCGCCTTGACGAAGCCGCGGATGACGAGCGCGGAGAGGTCGACCTCGTACCAGCGGAAGCCGTGCGACGCGGCGCGCGGGAAGGCGTGGTGGTTGTGGTGCCAGGACTCGCCGAGCGAGAGGACCGCGAGCACCGGGTTGTTGCGCGAGTGGTCGTCGATGTCGAAGCGGCGGTAGCCCGAGAAGTGGCAGATCGAGTTGATCGACCACGTCACGTGGTGGATGAAGAAGACCTTCACGAGCCCGGCCCAGACGAACGTCTGCAGGCCGCCGGCGAGATCGCCGTGGTAGGCCCACCCGGCGAAGAACGGGATCGCCAGGGCGCCGAGGGCGATGTACGGGAACCAGTTCGAGATGCGGACGAGGCCCTTGTCGCGGAGCAGGTCCGGCGTGTGCTTCTTGGGCCACCCGCGCTCGATCTCGGTGGACCAGAGCCAGCCGATGTGCGCGTGCCAGAGGCCGCGGAGCCCCTCGCCGCCGCCGATGTGCGGGGAGTGCGGATCGCCCTCGACGTCGGTGTGCGCGTGGTGCTTGCGGTGGTCGGCGGCCCAGATCAGCGCCGGGCCCTCGATCGCCGTCGAGCCCGCGACGACGAACATGTAGCGGACCCACGGCTTGGCCTGGACCGCGCCGTGCGTGAGGAGCCGGTGGTAGCCGATCGTGATGCCGAACGCGGAGATCAGGTAGAGCCCGACCGTCATCGCGATGTCGAACCCGGTCACCGCCGAGTTCCACAGCAGCACGATCGCGATCAGGACCCCGATGAACGGGATCGTGACGGCCACGATGTTGATCCACCGCGTGGTGCGGGACATCGTCTTGTGCTCGCGCACCACGTTGTTGTTCGCATCGCGGACTTCTGCCATGGAGTCAGCGTATGCGTACGTGCGCCGGGATTCTGTCCCCTGCGGCGAGAACGGGCGGGCCGGTTTTCATCACTTCGTGCGCAAAGCGAGCGTCGGCGTGCCGGGCGGCCCGCGCCCCGCGCCCGCGAAAACGCGCACCGCGCGTCGCCGGTCGGGGGGTCGGCCGGCCTGCGCAGCGCGTCGCCCGGCCCGGGCGGCCCGGACCCGACCGTCTCCCCGCGCCCGGGGCCTAGCCCTTCGTCGCCCACGACGCGCCCGGGCGCGTCGCGACGCGGTGCGCGGTCACCGCGACCGCCACGCCGACCGCGAGCGCGAGGGCCAGCGCGGCGGCGGGCGCGACGTGCACGACGAGGAGGCCCCCTGCGAGCGCGCCCGCGCCCATCGCCGCGACGGCGGCGACGCGCCGCAGGCCGGAGCCCTGCGGCCCGCCGAAGCCGCCCGGTCCACCGAGCAGGCGCGAGTCGGCCGCGAGTCCGGTCAGCGTCATCGTCAGCACCGCGGTCGTCAGGTCCGGCACGCCGATCCGCCGGGCCACCGCGGCCTGGGCGCCCATCGGGACGGCGAGGACGGCGATCAGCACGTACCGCGGACCGTCGGCGACGGGATCGCCCGCGACGAGGGCGACGACGAGCGCGACGACCAGGACGGCCGCGACGAACGCGGTGCTCGTCCGCAGCAGGACGCCGCGGTGATCGCCGAACCGTCGCGCGAGCACGCCGCCGAGCGCCGCGCCGACGAGGAACAGCCCGATCGCCGTCAGGGACGCCGGGATCGACAGCGACGGCGCCCCGGCGAGGGCGAACCCGAGCAGCACCACGTTGCCGGTCATGTTCGCGACGAAGACGTGCCCGAGCGCGATGTAGCTGACCGCGTCGACGATCCCCGTGAGGACGGTCAGCCCGAGCAGGAGGTGGGGGAGCGGGCCGTGGACGTCCCACGAGGCGAGTCGTCCCCGTCGGGGCCCGTGGGTCGTCGGCGGTGCGGCGGTCACCGACGCAGTGTCGCGCGACACGGTCGCGGGCCCCGTGGCGGGGTATGAATGAGGGGTGTCCGCTCCCGCGCTCCTCTTCTACGACCGCGAGTGCCGGTTCTGCGTGTGGGGCGTCGTGCACCTCGCGCGCCTCGGCCGGCCGGGCGCGTTCCGCCTCGCCGCGATCCAAGGCCCGCTCGGCGAGGAGCACCTGGGCCACATCGAGCACACGGCGCGCCTGTCGTCGTGGCACCTCTGGGACGGCACGCGGCTGCGGAGCCAGGCCGACGTCCTCGACGGGCTCGGGCCGATGCTGGCGTCGCCCGTCGCCCGTGCCGCGATCCTGGCCGTCCGGTCGGTCCCCCGGCCGCTGACGACCGCCGCCTACCGCCTGATGGCCGGCAACCGCGTCGCGATCTCGAAGCTGATCCCGCCGGGCGCGAAGCAGCGGTCGGCCGACGCGCTCCCCGGGTTCGCGGCGGACACCGGGGCGCCGGGGTCGGGCGTGCGGGACGCCTGAGGCGGCGGGCGACGGTCGCTCAGAACAGGACGAACTCGCGCGCGAGCGGGCTGAGGCCCGTCTCGAACAGCAGGGCGATCAGGCCGCGCTCGAACTCCTGGGCGAGCCGGCGGACGTCGCGGAAGACGGCGTCGTCGGCCGCCGCCTCGCGCGTCAGGCCCGTCAGGTGCGCGCGCGACTCCGGATCGTCGAGCATGCCGAGCCAGCGGTCGTAGGCGCCGAGCGCACGGACGCCCTCGTCGATCGCGTCGTGGCGCAGGAACGCATGGGCGAGCCGGTCGGTCGGCGGCGCCTGCAGCGCATCGAGGAGGAACGCCCGCTGCTCGTCGCGGAGGTGGAGGTGGCAGTGCAGCACCGGGATCAGGCCGCCGGCGAACAGGAGCTTGCGGTTCAGGCGGAGCTTCGCGTTGCGCATGCCCCATTTCTGGTCGTCGGCGCGCGCCTTGCCGGCGAAGTCGACGCAGATCGTCCGCCAATAGCGGATCAGGTCGTTCAGGAGGAACCGCGGCGGGCGGTAGTCCTTCGCCTCGCCCGCGAGGTACCCGTCGACGACCTGCTCGAGCGACCGCCGGTAGGCCTCGCGGCCGACGACGGGCACCGACTCGAGCAGCAGGAGCATCCGCTGGGTGAGGTTCGCGTTGCCGTCCTCCTCCAGCCCGATGTGGCGGACCATCGGTCCGACGAACACCTGCTGGCCGAAGATGCCCTGCGTCCCCGGCTTGGCCTCACCGCGGCCGAGCAGGGTCTCGAGGCGGGGGACCTGCGGCTCGACCGGGGGCGCGCCCTCGCCGGGCCGCTCGCCGTCGACGAGCACGAGGTAGTCGTCGTCGGAGCCGTTCGTGCGCTCCCGGCGGCCCCACGAGCCCATCATCACGACCGAGGACCCCGGGTCGCATGGCCCGTCGCGCAGCCGGCGGCGGAGGTCGTCGAGGTCGCGCTCCGTCCGGTCGCGGGCGGCGAGCAGCTGCGGGAAGCCGCGGCGCGCATGCGTCGCGAGCTCGTCCAGCGCGCCCTGCGGGGTGTCCGTCACGCCGGGGACGCTACCGGCGGGCGCGGGACGGGCCCCGTGCTGCAACGGGGGCGTCGCCCGGACGGCGGCGCCCTCAGCGCCGCGGCAGGTCCGCCTCGAGGATCCACGGCACGTCGCGACAGCGCGAGAGCACCGGCCCGAAGGCCTCCTCGTCGCCGGGCGTCAGCGGCACGTGGTGGCAGTCGCCGTCGACGGAGGAGAGGTGGACGTGGCGCAGGCGGTCGCCGAACGCGTCGAGCAGGTCGTGCGCGACCCCCATCGTCGGGTCGATCGATCCGGCGTGCGGGACGTCGAGGCAGAAGCCGGCGTCGGGCAGGGCGTCGAAGTACGGCTCGAGCTCCGCCGCCGTGCGGCCGTCGCCCTTGCGGAAATCCATGTTCTCGAGCACGACCAAGCGGCCCAGCGGCCGGAACCGCGCCGGGTCCTGCAGGACGTCGGGGTGGACGACGACGGCGTCGATCGCGGCGGGGAGTGCCGCGAGCCGGCCGACGAGCTCGTCCTCGGGCATCGCCAGCTGCTTCGTCGGCGCGTGCACCGAGACGAAGCGGAAGGGCAGCCCGCGGCCGGCGTCGCCGAGCCAGTCGCAGAGCGTCACGAACTCGGGCTCCGACAGCGCGGCGATCTCGACGGCGAGCGTCGAGACGTCCAGCGCGCGCCGCACCAGGAGGTCCCACTGGCCGCGCAGCTCGACGAGGTGCCCGGTCGACGTGCCCAGCGGGTGGTGGGCGGTGAACGGCACGCCCGTGCGGGCGTCCCTGGTCGCGGCGGAGACCATGGGAGCCACGCTAGGGGCCCCGCCGGACGCGACGGGCGGGCGCCCGGCAACCCCCTGCAAACGGACGGGTCGGGTCCGGGATCCGGGCCTGCGGGCGGTCGTTTCGTGGGCGTCGGTGCTCGTCACGGGGCGCGTCGGCGCGGTCGTCCGTCGACCGCGGGTCGCTGAGGGTGCCACACCGCGGAGCCGCGCGGGGGAGGGTGTCCCGCACGTTGCGGGAAACGGTGCGGTCCGTCGCGCGCGTCGCCGCCCCGGCCGCGCTCACTAGGATCGGCCCCGTGCCGACGTCCTCCCAGCAGGTCGCGGACGCGGTCGCCCGCCCGGCCTCCGCGCCCGACCGCTCCGCCGGTCCCGCCGCGTGCCCGTGGTGCGGTGCCTCGACGGTCGACGCCGTCCCGACCGGGACCCGCCGCGTGCGCTGCACCTCGTGCGGGGTGCAGCTGACCTGGCCGTGGCCGGACGCCGCCGAGCTCGACCACGCCTACGCCGACTGGTACCGGCCCGAGGGCGGTCGGTTCTCGGGGCCCGGCGACGCGATCCTGCGGATCACCCGCGGCAGCACGGCGTGGACGGTCGACCGCATCGCCCCGGACGGCGTCGTGATCGATGTCGGCGCCGGCGACGGGCACCTGCTCGACGCCCTGCACCGCCGCGGGCGCGACGCGATCGGCCTGGAGCGCGACGCCGACACGACCGCCCGGCCCGACCTCCGCGACGACGCGCTCGACGAGCTCGAGCGGCCCGACGGCGGCGCGGCGGCCGTGGTCCTCTGGCACGTGATCGAGCACCTGCCCGAGCCGCGGATCGCGATCCGCGAGGCCGTGCGCCTGCTGAAGCCGGGCGGCGTCCTCGTCCTCGCGTGCCCGAACGCCGACAGCCGCCAGGCCCGGTCCTTCGGCGACCGCTGGCTCGCGTGGGACCAGCCCCGCCACCTCGTGCACTTCACGCCCGCCGCGCTCGAGGAGGGCCTGCGCGCCGAGGGCTTCGCGGTCCGCACCCGCGGGCACCTCCGCGCCGGGCAGTCGGTCTTCTGCGCGCTGCACGGCCTGGTGGGCCGCGTCCCCGGCGCGGGCGACCTCTACGATGCGATCCGTCAGCCGGACGCGCGGCAGGCGCCGCTCTCGGGCGCCCGGCGCGCGTGGACGGCGGCGGTCGCCGCGGCGGTCCTGCCGGTCGCCGCGCTGGCGGCCGCGGGCGAGGCCCTGGAGGGCCGCGGCGCGAGCATCTACCTCGAGGCCGTCCGCACCGACACCCCGACCAGCGAGCCGCACGGACGATGAGCAAGGCCCACCCGAACCACCGGACGATCGTCGTCATGCCGGCGCACAACGCGGCGCTGACGCTCGAGGCGACCGTCGGCGGGATCGCCCGGGACTACGTCGACGAGCTGCTGCTGGTCGACGACTCCTCGACCGACGACACGCTCGCCGTCGCCGAGCGCCTGAACATCACGACCGTCTGGCACCCGCACAACGCGGGGTACGGTGCGAACCAGAAGACGTGCTACCTCCACGCCCTGCAGCGCGGCGCGGACATCGTCGTGATGCTCCACCCCGACGGCCAGTACACGCCGGACCTGATCCCCGACATGGTCGCGCCGATCGTCGCCGGTGAGGCGGATCTGGTCCTCGGCTCGCGGATGCTGCCCAACCGGCGGAGCGCGTTGCAGGGCGGGATGCCCTGGTACAAGTGGGTCGCCAACATCGGCCTGACGCGGATCCAGAACACCCTGATGGGCGCGTCGATCACCGACGGCCACACCGGCTACCGCGCCTACAGCCGCCGGCTGCTGCTCGAGCTGCCGTGGCTGCGCAACTCGCTGGGCTTCAGCTTCGACAGCGAGGTCCTGTACCAGGCGGCGCACCTCGACTTCCGGATCGCCGAGGCCGCCTGCACGACGAAGTACTTCGACGACGCGTCGTCGATCCGGCTGAAGCCCGCGACGATCTACGCCCTCTGGACCCTCTGGACCGGCGTGCGCCTCGTGCTGCACCGCGCCGGGATCAAGAAGGACCGCCGGTTCCTGCCCGCCCCGCGCGTGGTCGACCCGCCCGACGGCTGGTAGCGGGGGCCACCGGTGTGGGTGCTCCACAGCGTCGCCGGCCTGGCGGTCGTGGCGCTGGTCGCCGTCGCCGGGTGGCGGCTCGCGACGCGGCTGCGCACGGACGACGTCGTCGTCCGGCTGCTGGCGACCGTCGTCTGGGGCTGGCTCGGGGTGCAGCTCTCGGGCCTGGCGACGAGCGTGCCGATCGGCCTGGGGCCTGCCCCGGTAGGCGCCGCCGTCGCCGTCGTCCTGGCCGGCCTGGTCCTCTGGCGCGTGCCCGCCGGCACGCCGACCGCCGCCCCCGACGGTCCGACGCGGACGCTCCTGGTCGGCGTGGGGGTGGGGGTGCTCGCACTCGCGGTGATCTCGCTGAACAGCCCGGTGATCGGCTTCGACGGGCTGCTCTACCACCTCGCGATCCCCGCGGCGTGGATCGGCGACGGCCACCTGGCGAGCCTGCCGCGGGTCGTCGACGGCCTGCCGGTCGAGGCGTACCCCGTCGGGACGGAGCTGACGATCGGGTGGCTGATGAGCGTCACCGGGTCCACCGCGGCGGCGCTGCTCGTGACGCCCGCGGCGCTCGGGATCGCGGCCCTGGCGGTCTGGACGATGGTCCGGCGACTCGGCGGGACGCCCGCCGCCGGCTGGGGCGCGATCGCCTCCACGGCGCTGGCGCTCCCGTTCCTCGCGCAGGCCAGCCAGGTCTCGACCGACCTCGCCGGCGCGGCGGTCATGGCCTGCGGCGCGGCGATCGTCCTGGACGCCGCGTGGGGACCGGACGGTCGGCTCCCCGGTCCCGAGCGCGACGTCGCCGGCCTCCTGACCGGGCTCGTCGGCCTGCTCCTCGCGCTCGGGGTCAAGACGACCGCGGCGTGCGGCGGGCTCCTGTTCCTCCTGCTCGCCTGGCCGGCCCGGCGCGAGATCCTCCGTCGCCTCCGGGCGGTGCCGTGGTGGGGCGTCGGCGTGGTCGTCGCGGGCGGCTGCGGCGTCCTGTGGCTGACGCGGAACCAGATCCTCCACGGCAACCCCGCGTGGCCGCTGTTGTCGAGCCCCGGCGGCGATCCCGTCCCCGCGATCCTGCAGCCCACCGTCACGAAGTTCGTCGACCACCCCGGCGACGTCCTGCGCGTCGGGGGCACGACGTACCTCGACCTGGCCTGGGTGATCCTGCCGCTGTTCGCGCTGGGGCTCGTCGCGATCGTCCGCGGCGGCCTCGTCCGGCTGGTCGCGATCTGCGGCGTGCTCGGGATGCTCGCGTGGTTCGTGGCTCCGGGGACGGGGACGACGGCCGCACCGGAGCTCGCCGCCGGCGCGACCCGCTACCTGATGCCCTGCTGGATCCTGCTGGCGGCCGCCGGGTGGACGGTGCTGTCGGACCTCGCGGCCGGGCGACGCGGCGCGGACGGTGCGGCACCGCGCGCGTGGCGGTCCGCCGCCGTCCCGGTGCTCGCCGGGATCGTTCTCGTCGTCCAGCTCGTCGTGGCGTGGCGGTACGGGGAGGACCTCCCCGAGAGCCCGAACGTGGACCTCGACCGGATCCCGATCGAGCACGGCGTCCTCGCCACGCTGATCGGCGCGGCCGTCCTCGTGGTGCTCCTCGCGCGCCCGGCGATCCCGGCGGCGCTGTCCCGGGTGCGGATCGCTGCGGGCGCGGCGGTCGTCGCGGCGGTCCTGCTGCTCGTCGCGACCCCCGGGCTGTGGTCGCGCCACGCCTCGACGGTCGACACGGGCGTCCCGCCCGATCCGGACGACGTCGTCCTCGCGCTCGGCGCCACCCCCGCTTGGGCGCTCGGGGCGCATGGCGGGCCGGGGAGCCGGCTCGTCGCGGATTGCGCCGAGCTGCGCGGGGGCCTCGCGGCCGGCCGGACCGTCACGATCGGTCCGGGCTTCGGGGACGCGACCCGCTGCGGTCTGCCACCGAACCCGTCGGACGTCGACGCGTTCCTCGTCTGGACCCCGCCCGGGCGCTGAGGGACGCGCCGGCGCGACCCGGCAGCGCGAGCCCGTGGCCGACACGGTCGCGCGTGCTCGCCGTGGGGCCGGCCGTCGCCGGCGTCGACCGGTGGGCGATGAGTCCGGGCCGCGGCGACGGTCCCTGTCCCCATGAGCACCCTCAGCGACCAGCCCGCGGCGGAGGCCGCCCCGGGACCCAGCACCGACGGGACGCCCGTCCTCTACGTCTGCCACGGCGACGACGGCGGACCGGGGATCCACCCGTGCAAGCGCGTGCACGAGGCGCTCCGGGCGGCCGGGATCCCCTACACCTCCGTGGTCGCCGCGCACGGCAGCCCGATTCCGTTCCTGCGCAAGGGTTCCCGCGACGACCTCGAGGCGGCGACCGGGACCCGCAAGCTCCCGACGCTGGTGCTCGCCGACGGCACCGTCCTCGTCCACCAGAAGGCGATCCTCGCCTGGGTGGCGGCGCAGGGCTGAGCGGGGCCCGCGGCGGTCAGTCCTCGCGGGTCGTCCCGTCCTCGTCGTCCGCATCCTCGAGCAGCCCGAGCTCGGCGAACGCGTCGGCGAAGGCCCCGTCGACGCGGATGCTGCGCTCGTCGCCCTCGCCCGTGGTGATCTGCTCGCGCCGCCCGTCGGGGGCGAGGAAGAAGACCTCCGGGCTGAGCGGCCCGGGCACGTCCTGCGACTCGGCGTCGTCGGCCTGGAGCACCTGGTGGTGCGGGAGCGGCATGCGGCGGAGGTTCTCCCGCGCGGCCGGCTCCACGATCTCCCAGCCGCCGTAGGGCTCCAGGTGCTCGTCCTCCAAGAACTGGTGCACCTTCGTGGGCAGGTCCAGCGCCGCGATCGCCGTGATGCCCGGCAGGACCTCGGGGGCTCCGGGCGGCGGCCCGTCGGGGATGGCCTCGGTCGGCCAGAGCTGGACGACGAGCGCCTCGAACGCGGCGCTCCCGGTGGGGAGCGGCGAGTCGTCGAGGAGCGCGGAGACGTGGTCGCGGACCACGACGTCGCGCTCGGCCGCCCCGAGGCCGGCGACGAGCAGCGACAGGTTGTGGAGTCCGTAGCGGGCACCGTCCTCGGCGTGGACGATTCCCGCGGCGTAGGTCGCGGGGACCCCCTCCTCGGCGAAGACCGCGACGACCCGGTCGCCCAGCGCGGCGGCCTCGGCCCGGTTGAGGACCGGGAGGTCGGGGTCGGGATCGGTCGGCGGCAGGCGTTCGCCGGCGTCAGCCGCCGCCCGGCCTGCGTCCTTCGTCTTCTTGCGTCGTCCGAACATCCTGGGCCTCCGGTGGAGGATCCACCGTAGCCGGGGTCGGGTCGTCGGCACCACCGCCGGTCGGCCCGGCGCGGTCGGCCGCCAGCTCGCCGCGCCACGCCTGCGTGACCTCCGGCGTCGGTGCCACGGACAGCGGACCCGGTGGCCTGCGGCCGGTGAGCCTGGAGGCCAGCAGCATGCCCGGCATCTCGACGAACTTGAACGACACGACGGTCAGCGCGAGCGAGAGCGCGAATGCGCAGACGCCCAGGGCGAGCAGGCCGGGGTAGCCCGTGTTGCCCGGCGCGACGTGGGGGAGGAGCAGCCCGAGGACCGCGAAGTGGACGAGGTAGAAGCTGTAGGACCGCTCCCCGAACCAGCGCGGGATCTTCCGGTCCAGGCCGAGCGGCGGCCGGCCGCCCTGCCACTCCAGGGCGATGAAGCAGAGCAGCATCCCGGTCGCCCCGACGAACTGCATCGGGATCGCGAGCACGGCGCCCCACCGCAGCGGGCCGATGACCTCCTGCCCGCGGGCCGCGATCTCCGCCGGCGTGGCGTTGGCGGCCAGCGGCACGAGGCCCTTGGCGTCGACGAGGTGCGTGATCAGGCTGGCCGACGCCGGCTCCGAGCCGCAGAGCAGCAGGAACGAGGCGAGCAGCGCCCAGAGCGTCGCCCCCCGGCCCCGTTCGGAGATCCAGCGCCGCAGGGGGTCGTAGGACTCGACGACCGCGACGGTCAGGCCCGGCAGGAACAACCACTGCAGGAGACCCGGACCAGCGTGCCCGGGGTTGCTGTAGAGGCGGATCCCGAGCGTGATCACGAGCAGGAGCCCGACCCCGCCGACGAGCCCGCGGAACCCCCACCGTCGCGTCGCGGCGAACCAGCCCCAGGCGACGAGCGGCAGCATCAGGTAGCCGAGGACCTCGACGCGGACGGTCCAGGCCGTCTCGATCGGGATCGCCCAGCTGTCGTGGAAGCCGGCGTCGGTGAACCCGCCGTCGAGCAGCAGCAGCGTCTTGCCGATGTCCCGGAGCCGCGCGGGGTGGTCGTCGCTCAGGACGACGAGCCAGAGGACGACGAGCCCGACGACCACGACGTACAGCGGCATGATCCGGAGCACCCGGCGGACGTAGAACTTCGCGGTCCCCGGGCGTTTGGCGCGCCCGAGCGCCCACGCGATGAACGGGCGGGCCAGCAGGTACGCGGAGAACGCGAAGAAGAGGTTGACGAGGCGCGCGGGCGCGAAGAACGTCCGCCAGCCGACCTCGCCGCCGAAGAGGTCGTAGAGATCGCGGCCCGGGAGGTGTTGGAAGCCGGCGGTCTTGTACGTCATCTCCGCGGTGGCGATGTGCGAGACGAACACCAGGAGCGCGCCGAGCCCGCGGGCGCCGTCGCCACCGAGCCACGGCCGGCGCCACGCGGGACGCTCGGGCGTCGAGCGGAAGCGCTCGGGCTTCGGACCCGGGCGATCACGAGTCGCCGGCGGGTCCGCGACCGCGCGACTCGTGGACGGCCCCGGGTCAGCCGCACCGCCGTCCTCGGAGGTGGTGCCTCCGGTCGTCGGGGGTGGAGCGTCGCCGGCCGTGGCGGTGGCGCCTCCTCCGCCCGGCGGTGACGCGGCCACGCCGGGGCTCGGGGCGGGTGGCGCAGCACCCATCCCGGTGAGCGGCACCGCCGTCGCCATCGCCGCGGTCGGCGTCGTGCCGACGGTCGGGGCGGCCTTGTCGAGCCTTCGGACCGGGCCGTCACCGAACAGCGGGCGCTCGCCGCGGGCCAGGCGCGTCGCGGGCTGCTCGACGAGGGCGTAGAGGATCGCGCCGAAGAAGATGCAGCACGGGATCGCCGCGGCGACGAGCAGCAGGAAGTACCGGCCGACGGTCGGCTGGGTCTCGCCGACCGAGTGGAGCTCGAAGAGGACGAGCCCGTGCATCAGGTAGATCGAGAACGAGCGCTCGCCGACCCAGCGCGGGAACTTCCACATCATGAACGGCCAGGTCTTCCTGCCCGTCAGCTGCCAGAGGACGAATCCGCCGAGCATCGCGCCGGCGGCGAGCGTGATGATGTTGCGCTCGCCGACGCTGCCGCCCGCGACGAGGCTCGACTGCTTGATCGCGAGGCCGATGCCGACCAGGACGAGCAGGATCGCGGCGGGCGGCGCCCACTTCCACCGACCGATCCGCTCACCCCAGCGCACCTCGGCCACGGCGATCAGGACGCCCGGGACGAACGTGAGCAGGCCGCCGATCGGCGACTGCGACGGCACCGTCCCGCCGGGGCCGGTGGGCAGCCACGTGTTGGAGAACACCCAGGCGAAGATGCCGACGGCGACCATCGGGAGGAGCGCCCTCCACCCCGCGAACCGCCCGCCGCGCAGGTAGATCCACGCCGACGCCGCCGCCACGATCGGCAGCGCGATGTAGAACAGCATCTCGACGTTCATCGTCCACGCCTGGCTGATGTGCTCCCGGAACGGCGCGTTCGTCCACGACTGCCCGAACGCGAACATCGCGAGCATGTCGGAGAGCTTCTCCCTGCTCGCGTCCTCGTGGAAGTAGACGACGTAGATCAGGAGCGCGGCCCAGAACAGCGGGATCACGCGACCGGCGCGGTGCTTGACGTACGTCTTCAGTCGCGGTGGGCGCTTCGCCTCGCCGAACATCGCGGCGATGAACGGGCGGGCCAGCAGGTAGGCCGACAGCGCGAAGAAGAGGAAGACGACCAGCTGCGTCGCGAGGATCGCCGCGCCGACCTGCCGGCTGTCGAAGAGGCGCTGGAAGCCGAGGTCCTGGGTGTCCTTCGCGGCCTGGATGGTCGCTGGGTCCATCTTCAGGAGCGTGTACAGCAGGACGGTCGTCCCGCTGTGCCCGATCACGACCAGGAGCACGCCCCAGCCGCGAATGGCGTCCCCCGCCTCCAGATACCGCATGCGCCGCATCGGCGAAGCATGCCCGTTCGGGTGCCTGCGGCGTGCCGTCGCCCGTTCGGGGGGTGTGGCCCGGGCGGCCCCCTCCGGGTGCCCCGGGCCTCGTCGCGGTGCGGTCGGGCCCGCGACGCTCGGGTCGCGGCCCGGCGTCTCGCTCAGCCCACCGCCACGAGCCGCCAGGGGTCTTCGGCGTCGTCGGTCAGGGCGAACGTCCACGCGTCGGTGCGGACGCGCTCGTCGTCCTTCGAGCCCTCGAGCACGGCGGCGGTGTCGCGGTCCTCGCGGTACCAGCGGGCGCGGTAGCGGAGGTCGACCGACATCGTGCCGCGCTCGCCCTCGTCGGTCACGCGGGTGATCGTCGCCTGCTCGAGGCGCGGCCCGCGGACGACCGTGCGGGTCTTCCCGCTCGTGTCGGATCCGTGGAGGAGGCGCTGCACGGCCGCGGGCTCGGCGAGGCGCTCGAGGTCCTCGTCGGGACCGTCGACGGCGGTCGCCCACGCGGCGATCGCACGGTCGACCGCGATCTCGAGGACGTCGGGGCTCCAGCGGTCGTCGACGAGCGAGAGGTCCAGGGCGGCCGCGCGGGCGTCGTCGGCGAAGCCCGTCGCGACGAGGCCGGCCACGGAACCCGCGGCGGCGTCGCCGGTCGCGAGCTCGGTGCGGGTCGCCGCCGCCAGGTCGGGGTCGTCGGAGGGTTCGAGGATCATCTTCGACGTCAGGTGGTGGCCGCCCTCCTCCTCGCCCTCGATCGAGATCAGCTGCCAGGTGCCGTCGTGCTTGGCGAGCGTCCAGTACTCGGACAGCGTGATGCGGGGGCCGTCCTTCCCGTCCGGGTACTTCTTGCCCTGCGGGGTGTTCACCCAGCTGTCCATCGGGACCTCCAGGTGGACGACGACGCGGTCGTCGGCGTCGTCGCGGCGGTTCTCGATCGTGATCAGCCGGACCTCCGGATCCCCCTTGACCTGCACGCGGTTGTGCCACTTCTTCTCGTCGAAGTCGTCGAGCCGGCGGATCCACTCGGTCAGGAGGTCGCCGCCGATGAACGTGCGCAGGGCGGTGCGATCACGGCGGTCCCACGCGCGCTGGACCTCACGGACGAGCTGCTTGGCGTGGACGACGAGGGCGTCGGCGTCGAAGGCCGCGTCGTCCTCGACGGCCTGGGCGGCGCCCGTCCGGACCTCGGCGTCGCGGCGGTCGCGGGCCTCGCGGCGCTGCTTCGCCTTCCACGCGCCCCAGGCCGCGCCACCGCCGATGACGAGCACGACGAGCACGATGACCAGCACGCCACCGAACCCGAGGCTGCCGGAGCCCGATCCGGACGAGCCGCCGCCCGAGAAGCCGCCTCCGCCGCCGCCCCCGCCACCCCCGGAGAAGCCGGACGAGCCGGACCCGGCCTGGGCGAGGACCGGATGGGTGAGCACGGCGGCGAGGACGGACACGCCGGGCATTCTGCTCGGTCGGGCGGCGGCCGTGGGTGCCGGGCGGACGACGGTTCCACCGGCGTCGTACGCTGGGTGCATGGTCGACTTGGGACACGCGGCGCTCGGCGCCTGGAGCGGTGGCCGGTTCATGCACTACGGGCAGGAGCTCTCCGAGGACGAGCTCGTCGAGCTGCTGCGCCCGGAGGGCCGGCTGCGCACGATCGTGACGGCCGACGTCTACGGGACGGGAGAGGGCGACCGGCTCGTCGCCCGCGCGATCGAGGGCGAGCGGCGCTCCGACGTCCGGATCGTCGGCGCCGTCGGGCACGACTTCGTCGACGGCGAGCGTCGCGGGGCCAAGGGCTTTCCCCGGTTCACCGACCCGGCGCTCCGCGGCGAGGACGGCTACGCCGACTACCTGCGCCGCGCGACCGAGGCCAGCCTGGAGCGCTGCGGCACCGACCGCTTCGACCTCCTGATGCTCCACAACCCCGACCGCATCGGCTACACGTCGGAGGTCGTCTGGGACGCGATGCAGGTCCTGAAGGACGACGGTCTCGCGGACGCGATCGGCATCGCGCCCGGCCCCGCCAACGGCTTCACGCTGGACATCCTGAACTGCCTCGAGCGCTTCGGCGACCGCATCGACTGGGCGATGGTGATCCTCGGGCCGCTCGAGCCGTGGCCCGGCCGGCTGGTGCTCGAGGCGTGCGAGCAGCACGAGGTGCAGGTGCTCACGCGCGTCGTCGACTACGGCGGCATCTTCTGGGGCGACCTGCGCGCCGACACCCCGATGGGCGACCAGGACCACCGGCGCTACCGGCCCGACGGCTGGGTGCAGCGCGGCCTGAAGATCGTCGACCAGGTCGCGGCGATCGGCAAGGCCCGAGGCCTCACGCCGATGCAGACCGCCGCCCAGTGGGCGCTCGCGCAGCCGGCCGTCTCGTGCGTCGTGCCGACGCTGATCCAGGAGCTGCCGGGCAGCCTCGACGTCGCGCCGAAGCCGATCGGCGGCAAGAAGCTCGAGCTCGCCGCGCTGCCCGCCGAGATCCGCCTGGCCCCGACCGAGATCGAGCGGATCACGCACCTGGGGGACAACTCCGGGTCGATGGCGCTGAAGGGCGCCTCGCCGGTCTTCGAGGGCGACGAGCAGCCCGACGCCTGGGCGATCGGGACGCCGGAGCTGCAGGCCGCGCGGCGCTGGGGCATCGACCCCGACCAGCAGCTCGTCAAGACGACGGCCTGAGCCGATGGACGACGCGCCGGTCGCCCCCGGCCGCTACCGCCACTACAAGGGCCCCGAGTACGAGGTCCTGTTCGAGGCGCGCCACAGCGAGACCGAGGAGGTCCTCGTCGTCTACCGCCAGCTCTACGGCGAGCACGGCCTCTGGGTCCGCCCGAAGGCCATGTTCGTGGAGACGGTGACGGTCGACGGCGAGGTGCTGCCGCGGTTCGCGCGGGTCGGGGACGCCTGACCCGGCGGTCGAGCCGGCGGCCCGGCGGTCGACGCTCGCGGTGGCCGTCGATTGAGTGGTGCAACTTCCGGGCGTGCCGCCGGTTCCTATCGGCATGTCCCCCACCAGCAGCACCCCGTCACCTCGTCCCACGCGTCGCCGCGTCATCCCGGCCGCCGTCGCGAGCACCACCCTCCTCGCGCTCGCCGGCGCCGCGTCGGCCGGCGCCGCGGCCGCGCCGCCCACGGTGCAGCAGCCGCTGCAGACCATCATCGGCACCACGAACGTCCTGGCGTCCGTCGGCAACCGCCAGACCGTCTGGGTCACCCAGCAGCCCGGCGCCACCGACGGCTCGGTCGTGCTGTCGACGCTCAGGGTGGGCGCCGCGGTCCCCGTCGCGACGCTCCCCGGCCCGCCCGAGTCCGGCGTGGTCCAGCTCGAGGTCGGCACCGCGAAGGACGGGACGCCCGTCGCCGCCGTCGTCGCGGTCCCGCGCGAAGGGAGCCCCACGATCCGCCTCGTGCGGCTCGACACCGGCGCGGTCCGCACGATCTCGAGCACCCGCCAGGGCCTGCCGGTCGGCGGCGTCGCCCTCGACAACGGCCGCTGGTACTACACCGTGCACCCGAAGAGGACGACGTCGCGGAGCACCGCGAGCCTCTGGAGCGCCACGCTCACGGGCACCTCGATCGGGCCCGCGAAGAAGGTCCGCACGTCGCGCCGCGGCGAGTCGTGGGAGGCCGTGGTGGCCGACCGCAACCGCGTCGCGGTGCAGACGGTGCGTCCGGTGCACGACGGCTCCGGCGTGTTCGCGCGCGACGAGTGGGCGTTCGGCACCCCGCGCGGCACCTGGAAGCGCGCCGGTCTGACGTACGCGTCGGACGGCGGCTACTCGCCGACCTACGGCGCCGGTTTCACGCAGGACCGCAGCGCGTTCGTCACCTACCAGGGCGGCTTCCCGACCGGCCCGCGCGCGACCCGCACGCCGATCGCGGGCGGCAAGGCGCGGGTCGTCACCGCAGGCGCGGACGCCGACGACGACGGCTTCCTCCTCGCACCGGCCTACGACCCGGCGACCGGGCGCCTCCTGACCCGCGGCAAGGACGCCACCGGCGCCAACACCCTGGGCTGGACCGCGCCGCTCTACCCGTAGGACCGCGCGGTCGGCCGTCCGTCCGCCCGCCGGCGCCCGGCCGTGGGCGGTCAGCGCGGCCCGGTGCCGTGCGCCAGCCGATCGGCGATCTCCGAGATCTCCTCCAGCTCGCCCGTGGCCACCGCGACGATCAGGTCGTAGGCCTCGTCGTTGCTCAGCGTCAGGCGCCGGCCGTTGACGCCGAGGAACGCGAAGGTGCCGGCGAGCGCCAGCCGCTCGTTCCCGTCGACGAGCGCGCGCGGATCGCCTGACGCGCGACCTCCTGCATCGAACGCGACTCGCGCTCGGCGCGCCGGCGCAGGGCCTCCGTCTCGTCGTCCGTGAGGCGCAGGGTCACGGCCATGAGGACGATGGTATCGCCGGTGGTGTCACCGGGCCAGTCGCCCGTCAGTCGAGGTCCCAGCCGAAGTAGACCTCGATGCGGTCGACCTGCTCGCCGACCACGTGGTGGATCTCGGTGTTGCGGAACCGGGTGCCGTCGGCGCGGGTGGCCTCGTAGGTCGTGACGACCTCGCCGCCGCCGATCTCGGCCTGCCGGACGTACGAGAACGTCGACACCCCGCCGGCGCCCGGCCAGCAACGCTCGAAGTACCCGGCGCGGTCGATGCCGACGTCCGGCGGGGCGGAGAAGACGAGGTCGTCGGCGAGGCGGCGCTCGACGAGGTCGCGGTCGGCGGTCGAGAACGCGGTGAAGCAGTCGCGGACGACCTGGAGGGGATCGGGCGTGGTCATGGTGCTCCCGGGTCGGGGGTCTGTGGTCTCCGACCCCGCGGGGCGCCCGGACTCATCGGTCCGGCCCGGCGCGGCCTTCGCGGACGCTCGTCCGCGGGCGTTCCACCGGGCCTCGCGCCGCGCCGTTCAGCGCCGCACGGCCCACCGCGGCCCGGCGACGAGCCGGACCTCGACGCGCGCCGGACGGACCGGGGCGGCCATCGAGAGGAAGTCGCGGATGCGCCCGGCGTGGTCGCACACGGGGCACGCCAGCGCGTCGGAGGGCGAGCGTGGGCCGGGACCGGGGGAGACCGGGGCGTCGCAGGAGGGGCACGCGAGCGTCCCGTACCCCATCGCCCCGACGTGGCTGTCCCGCCGGTCCGCGCGCGCCCGGGCCTGGCGGCCGACAGGCTCGGAATCGGAGAATCCGCGCTTAATGCTCACGTGGCGAGTGTAGGCAGACGCCCGCCCCGGCCCGCCAGGGAGGGGCTCCGGGGCCGCGTCGCGGCTCAGTCCTCGGCCAGCACCACGACGCGGTCGGCCTGGTCCGGGGTCAGGACGGTCGCCTTCGGCGGGTTGACCCGGACGCCATAGGCCGCGACGGGGTTGCGGACCTCGCTCGCGTCGCGGTAGCCGATCGCGGTCTCGCCGCGCCTGCGGGCCGCGTCGACGACGGTCGCGTAGGTCACCTCGCGACCGATCGCCACGTACTCGGCGGCGGGGCGCAGGTAGATCTCGGAGCCGTCGGCGTCCAGGAGGTCGGTGAAGACCGCGTCGAGGCGGACCTCCTCGGAGATCTGGGCGAGGATCAGGCTGAGGATCTCGTCCGACACGATGACGTCGTCGACCTCCGCCACCTGCGCGAGCGCGCGGTTGCGGTCGTCGAGCATCTCGCTGACGATCGCCGGCTTGCGCCCCTGCGGGTCCAGCGCCGCGATCTCCCGCAGGTGGAGCAGCGTCACCAGGGTGCGCGAGTCCGCGCGCTGGATCTCGAGGTCGTCGGAGTAGCAGAGCACGATCACCTGGTCGTGCTCCTGGACCTCGAGGCCGTCGAGCGTCGCGCGGTCGGTCGTGCGGCCGTGCGCCACGTCGACCGCGAGGTTCCTGACGGCGGGGATCGCGGGCTCGCCGAACTCGGACACGACCGACAGCCGCGAACCGGGGGAGGCGTACTCGTCGAGCTCGGTGATGACGCTCGCCGCGCGCTCGTTCCACCCGAGCACGAGGATGCGCGACGGCGGCTCGGGCCGCGGCGGGATGGCGACGACCGCCTGCTCGTCGACGACGCCGACGGCTCCGCGGGCCCCGACCAGCGCCGAGTCGTCCTCCGCGATGACGACGAGCTCGCGGCCGTCCAGCGGCGTGTCCATCGGCGGATTCAGGCGCACCGCACCGTCGGCGTCGGCGTACCCGATCACCGAGCAGTCCTCGTACCCCATGAGCGCGTCGCCGTAGGTGCCCTGCGACAGCCGTGGCTCGTCGTGGAAGTAGATCTCGTCGCCGTCGAAGTCGAAGAGCTCGGTGTAGACCATCGCGGCGCCGGACTGGCGGGACGTCTGCACGATCAGGCGCGCGACCGTCTCGCGCTTGTTGACGATGACGACGCCCTGGCCGGCCACCATCCGCGCGGCCTCGAGGTAGGCCGGGTCCTCGATCTCGACGACGACGTGCAGCGGGCGGTCGCCGGTGCGCGGGACGTGCGTGAGCGCCAGCAGGGTCTTGATCGCCTCGCTGTCGGGCTCGTCGCCGTCGGGGGCCAGGACGATGATCGAGCGCGCCTGCTCGTGGCTGCCGATCTTCAGGTCGGTGACGTCGATCGGCGAGCCGGTGCGGCAGATCACGCGGGTGCCGCGCAGGTCGCCCGCGCGCTCGCGGATCTCCTCCTCCATCTCGACCTTGTCGCGGGGGGCGAGGATCACGACGCACGGCTTCTTCCGGCTCTCGTTCGCGATCGACAGCTCGCGCAGGATCGTCATCACCGCGTCGGACCAGCCGAGGATCAGCGTGTGGTCCTCCTCGAGCACCCGTGAGCGGCCGCGGCGCAGCTCCATCAGGCGGGTGTCGATGGCGGTCGCGATGACGCCGATCAGGGCCGACACGACGAACAGCCCGGCGATCGTCAGCGCGAGCATCGTCAGGAGGAACCGCCACGAGCCCGAGTCGCCGGCGACCGTGCCGGGATCGAGCGCGTGCATCAGGCTGTTGAAGAGCTGCTGCCGGACGCCGGGGCGCTCGCCGTCGTCGGTCGACGGCGCGACCTGCGTCAGCAGGACGAGCAGGCTGAAGACGACGATCAGGACGAGCGTCGCGACCGCCAGCCAGCCGACGAGCGCCGACGGCCCCCGGGACATGCTGTTGTCGAACCGGTACCGCAGGCGCTCCTTCAGGGACGCGGCGCCCTGTGGTTGTGGTCGGCGCCGCGCCGCTGAGCGGGCGTCCGCCGCAGGCGGTCCCGGGTCCTTGGCGGAGCGCGTCGTGAGGCGCTCCCGTGTCTGACGGCCGGTGCGCGACATCGGCGCACCCTACTCGCGGTCGGGGACGGTGGTCGGCCGGAGGCGCCCGCGATGGACGGAGGGTCGATCGGGCCGGTTCGGGGCGGACGCGGGGCGTGGCGGGCGGGGCGGACGCGGTGTGGCGGCGGGGCGCGGGCACGTCGCGCCGGAGGTCTTGCACGTGTGCCACCTCTGCGGTGGCAGACGTGCCGGACCGCGGTCGGGACGGCGCCTCGGACGTGCATCCCGGCCGTCCGATCTGCGACCGTCCCGAGGATGGAGGTCCGGCGCACCACGGTCGGGGCGTTCCCGGCGCTTCGCACGGGGGCGGGGCGACCGCTGGTCGTCCTCGCCGGCCTGTCCCCGGACGTCGGCGTCGACGGCCGCGCCATGCGCTCGACCCACCGGGCCGCGATGCGACCGTTCGCGGCGGGGGCCGACGTCCACTACGTCAACCGCCGCCGCGGTCTCCCGCGCGGCAGCACCATGGCCGACCTCGCCGCCGAGCACGCCGACGCGATCCGGTCCGCGTTCGAGGAGCCGGTCGACCTCGCGGGCCTGTCGACCGGCGGGAGCCTCGCGCAGCAGCTCGCCGCGGACCACCCCGACGTGGTGCGGCGCCTCGTCCTCCTGTGCACCGCGTGCCGGCTCAGCCCGCGGGCCCGCGCCGAACAGGCCCGCGCCGCCGCGGCCGTCCGGGCGGGCCGGCCCCGGCGGGCGTTCGCCGAGCTGGGACGCGACCTCGCCCCGGGACCGGTCGGTCGGCTGACCGCCGCGGCGGCCTGGCTCGCCGGCCCGCGGCTCTTCCCGGACCCGTCGGACCTCGCCGACATGGCGACGACGATCGAGGCGGAGGACGCGTTCGACCTGGCGCCGCTCGCGACGATCACCGCGCCGACCCTGCTGGTCGCCGGCGGCCGCGACGTCTTCTACCCGCGTCCCCTGGTCGACGAGACGCTGGCGTTGATCCCGGACAGCCGGCTGGACCTCCACCCGCGCCGGGGACACGTGGGCGTCCTCTCGGCGCCGTCGCTGCCGGCGACGGTCGCGACCTTCCTCGCCTGAGGGCGCGCCGCCGCTGCCGCCGCCTGGTCCGCCCCGTGCGGCCCGGTGCCGGTCGCGTCGTGCGTCCCCGGTGTCGTCCGCGCCGCGTCCGCGTGTGCGAGGGTCCCGCGGATGCGGGTGCAGCGCACGACCCTCGGAGCGTTCCCGGCCCTGACCGCGGGGGACGGCCCGCCGCTGGTGCTGCTCGGCGGGCTCTCCACGCAGGTCGGCGTCGACGGCCCGACCCGGCGTGGGCACCTGCCGCCGATCGCGCGGTTCGCCACGGTCGGCACCGTCCACTTCGTCAACCGCAGGCCGGGCCTGCCGCGCGGGATGACGATGGCCGACCTCGCCGCCGAGCTGGCCGCCGCAATGGACGACGCGTTCGGCGGCCCCGTCGACCTCGCGGGGTTCTCGACCGGCGGCACCATCGCGCAGCAGGTCGCCGCCGAGCACCCCGACGTCGTGCGGCGGCTGGTGCTCGTCTCCACGGGCTGTCGACTCAGCCCGTACACGCGGGAGACCCAGGCGCGGACCGCCCGCGTGGTGCGGGCCGGCGGGCCGGCGCGGTCCTACGGCGACGTCGCCGCCGGCCTCGTCCCGCGGGGCGGTCGCCGGCTCACGGCCGCCGCCGCCGCGCTGCTCGGGCCCGGGCGCTTCCCCCGCCACGCGGCCCTCGAGGACCTCGCGACCACGATCGAGGCCGAGGACGCGTTCGACCTGGCCGCGCTGCCGACGATCACCGCGCCGACGCTCCTGGTCGCCGGGGGCCGGGACGAGCACTACCCGGTGCCCCTCCTCGAGGAGACCGCGGCGCTGATCCCGAACTGCCGGTTCGTGCTGCTCCCCGAGAACGACCACGGCTCGGTGGCCGTGGCCCCCGCGCTCGGCGAGGCCCTGCGTTCGTTCCTGGACTGACCTGAGGTCCGCGCGACCCCGGGGCTCGAACCGGACGCCCGATCCGCAGGGCCGCTCGACCCGCGAACCGGCGGCAGGGCGCGCGGTAGCCTCGGCCGCGCGTGCTGCTGACCCTGACGACCACCCACCGCCCGGCGACCGACCTCGGGTTCCTCCTCCACAAGCACCCCGACCGCCATCAGCGGTTCTCGGTGCCGTTCGGCGAGGTCCACGTCGCCTACCCCGAGGCGACCGAGGAGCGCTGCACCGCCGCGCTGGTCCTCGACGTCGACCCCGTCGGTCTGGTCCGGCGCGGACAGGGCGGGTTCGCGCTGGCGGAGTACGTCAACGACCGGCCGTACGTCGCGTCGTCGTTCCTCGCGGTCGCGCTCGTGACCGTGTTCAAGAGCGCGATGGCGGGGACCTGCCGCGGCCACGAGGAGCTCGCCGCCACCGCGATCCCGCTCGTCGCGGAGCTGCCCGCCGTGCCCGCCCGCGGCGGCGAGCGCCTGGTCCGCCGGCTCTTCGAGCCCCTTGGCTACGCGGTCGAGGTGACGCCGGTCCCGCTCGACGACGCGCACCCGGAGTGGGGTGCAGCGCCGCACGTCGGCCTGCGGCTGACTGCGACGACGCGGCTGTCGCAGCTCCTCACGCACCTCTACGTCCTGCTGCCGGTGCTCGACGGCGAGAAGCACTACTGGGTCGACGACACCGAGATCGAGAAGCTCCTGCGCCGCGGCGAGGGCTGGCTGGGCGACCACCCCGAGCGCGACCTGATCGTCCGCCGCTCGCTGAAGCACCAGGCGCGGCTCGTCCACCCGGCGCTGGCCACGCTGGCGGAGGACGACCCGGACCCGGAGGCTGGCGCGACTGGTGACGAGGCCATCCCAACGCAGGCGCGCAGGACGGCGCTGCGCGAGCACCGCCTCGAGGCCGTCCAGGGGGCGCTGAAGGCGTCGGGTGCCCGACGCGTCCTGGACCTCGGCTGCGGGCCCGGCGCGCTGCTCCGACGCCTGCTGAAGGACGACTACGACCTCGTGGTCGGCGCCGATGTCTCGCACCGCACGCTGGAGATCGCGCACCGCAGGCTCCGCCTCGACGAGCTCCACGAGGCCCAGCGGGCGCGGATCGCGCTCTGGCAGACCGCGCTGACCTACCGCGACCGGCGCCTGCAGGGCTTCGACGCCGCCGCGCTCGTCGAGGTGATCGAGCACCTCGACGCCGACCGCCTGGGCGCGCTGACGGCGAACGTCTTCGGCGTCGCGCGGCCGGGCACGGTCGTCGTAACGACGCCGAACGCCGAGTACAACGTCCGGTGGGAGTCCCTGCCCGCCGGCGCGATGCGGCACCCCGACCACCGCTTCGAGTGGACCCGCGCCGAGTTCGCGACGTGGACGACGGCCGTCTGCGCCGAGCACGGATACGCCGTCGTCCACCACCCCGTGGGAGAGGTCGACGACGAGGTCGGCGCGCCGACGCAGATGGCGGTGTTCACGCGGGCCGGCCGCTCCGGCGCCGCGGGCGTCGGCGGGGCGACGGGGGCGACCCGATGAGGATCGAGCTGCCCGACCCCTCCCTCGTCGTCCTGATCGGCGCCTCCGGCTCCGGCAAGAGCACGTTCGCGCGCCGCCACTTCCTGCCGACGGAGACGGTCTCCTCCGACGTCTGCCGCGGGCTCGTCGCCGACGACGAGAACGACCAGGCCGCGTCGGAGGACGCGTTCGCCGTCCTGCGGTACATCGCCGAACGACGCCTCGCGCAGCCGCGCCTGACCGTCGTCGACGCCACGAACGTCCAACGGGAGTCGCGGAAGCCGCTGCTCGAGCTGGCCCGCCGGCACGACCTGTTCGCCGTCGCGGTCGTCCTGGACCCGCCCGCGTCGGTCTGCCACGAGCGCAACGCCCTGCGGCCCGATCGCGACTTCGGGCGCCACGTCGTCGGCCGACAGCGCGCGCAGCTCGAGCGGTCGATGAAGCGCCTGCGCAAGGAGGGCTTCCACCGGGTCTTCACGCTGCGGACGCCGGAGGAGGTCGACGCCTGCGAGATCGTCCGCACGCCGCTGTGGACGGACCGCCGCACCGAGACCGGGCCGTTCGACGTCGTCGGCGACGTGCACGGCTGCTTCGACGAGCTCGTCCTGCTGCTGCGCGAGCTCGGCTACGCCGTCGATCCCGGGGCGCGGACCGCGGTGCCGCCGGAGGGGCGCCGCGCGATCTTCGTCGGCGACCTCGTCGATCGCGGCCCCGCGTCGCCGGCGGTGCTCGCCCTCGCGATGTCGATGACGGAGGCCGGGCACGCGCTGTGCGTGCCGGGCAACCACGACGAGAAGCTCGCCCGCAAGCTCGGGGGCCGCAACGTCCGGATCGCCCACGGCCTGGCGGAGACGCTGGAGCAGCTCGCGGGGGAGTCCGCGGCGTTCCGCGAGCGCGCCCGGGAGTTCCTCGCCGGGCTCGTCAGCCACGTCGTCCTCGACGGCGGCGAGCTCGTCGTCGCCCACGCCGGGATGAAGCAGGCGTACCAGGGCCGCTCGTCCTCCCGCGTCCGCGACTTCGCGCTCTACGGCGAGACGACGGGCGGCACCGACGAGCTCGGGCTGCCGATCCGCCTGGACTGGGCCGCCGACTACCGCGGATCCGCCACGGTGGTCTACGGCCACACCCCGGTGGCCGACCCGGTCTGGGTCAACCGCACGATCAACATCGACACCGGCTGCGTCTTCGGCGGCCGGCTGACCGCGCTGCGCTGGCCGGAGCGCGAGCTCGTGAGCGTCCCTGCGGCACGGACGTGGGCGGAGCCGGCGCGGCCGCTGGGGGAGACGTACGCGCCGTCCGGCCACGGCACGGACGGCGAAGCCGCGTCCGCCGGCGCGGCGGCGACCGGGACCACGCAGGACGGCGCGGCGCCGTCCCCGGCCTCGGCCTCGGCCGGCGCCTTCGCCACGGCCGCCGTGCCCCGGTCGGCGTTCGCGCTCGACATGGCCGACGTCGCCGGGCGGCGGATCGTCGAGACCCGCCTGGCGCGGAACGTCACGGTCCGCGAGGAGCAGGCCGCGGCCGCGCTCGAGGTCATGGGCCGTTTCGCGATCGATCCGCGGTGGCTGATCCACCTGCCGCCGACGATGGCCCCGCCCGCGACCTCGCGGCGCCCGGACCTGCTCGAGCACCCCGACCAGGCGTTCGACGAGTACCGGGCCGCCGGCGTCGCCGAGGTCGTCTGCGAGGAGAAGCACATGGGCTCCCGCGCGATCGTGGTCGTCTGCCGCGACGCCGACGTCGCGCGCGAGCGGTTCGGGATCACGGACGGCAGCACGGGCACGATCCACACCCGCACCGGCCGGGCGTTCCTCGAGGACGCCGCGGCCACCGAGGAGGCCCTCGCGCGCGTCCGGGCCGCCGTCGGCGCGGCGGGTCTGTGGGACGAGCTCGACACCGGCTGGCTGCTGCTGGACGCCGAGATCCTCCCGTGGTCGGCGAAGGCCGGGGACCTGATCCGCCGCCAGTACGCGGCGGTCGGGTCGGCCGGGCGCGCCGGGCTCGGCGCAACGATCGCGACCCTGGAGCGGGTCGCCGCCCGCGGGATCGACGTGGGCGACCTCCTGGCCGCCGAGCGGACGCGCCTCGACCACGTCGAGCGGTACGTCGCCGCCTACTCGCGTTACGTCGGCGACGTGGCGGGCGTCGAGGACCTGCGGCTCGCGCCGTTCCACCTGCTCGCCGCCGAGTCGGGCGTCTTCGTCGACCGGCCGCACGACTGGCACCTCGAGCGCTGCGACCGGCTCGCCGCGGCCGATCCGGACTGGATCGCGCCGACGGGTCGGCGGATCGTGGACGTCGCCGACGACGAGAGCCGCGGGGTCGCGATCGCCTGGTGGGAGGAGCTGACCGCGTCCGGGGGCGAGGGGATGGTCGTCAAACCGCGTGGCTTCCTGTCCCCGACGGCGAAGGGCTTCGCCCAGGTCGGCATCAAGTGTCGCGGCCGCGAGTACCTGCGGATCGTCTACGGGCCCGAGTACGCCGACCCAGGCCAGATCGACCGGCTGCGCTCGCGCGGCCTGGGACGCAAACGGTCGCTGGCCTCCCGCGAGTTCGCCCTGGGCGTCGAGGCTCTGGAGCGGTTCGTCCGCCGCGAGCCGCTGCACCGCGTCCACGAGTGCGTGTTCGCGGTCCTCGCCCTCGAGAGCGACCCGGTCGACCCGCGGCTGTAGGGGACCTTGCTCGAGGCGACGGGTTCTCGCTGAACGAACGCCTCCCGACCCGTCGGTGAGCCACCCGACCCGCCGGTGAGCGTCGGCGCCCGTCCCCGTGACGTGACCGCAGGAACGCACGCCACCAGGTCCGGACGTGAGGGCCGGCGTCCGTTCCTGCGCTGGGAGCGCAGGAATGCACGCCACCCCGGCCGCCGGTCGGTGTGCGCCGGCGCCCGTTCCTGCGCTGTGACCGCAGGAATGCACGCCACCCGCGCCGCCGCGGTGAGCCCGGCGCGCATTTCAGCACCCCGCGCGCCGGCCCCTACGCGCGTCCCGGCAGAACGACGAACCCCCGGAACGACGAACCCCGGAACGACGAACGCCCGGCACGAGGTGCCGGGCGTCGGGTCCTGCGTGGCCGCCGGAGCGGCCGAAGGGCGTCGGACTAGCGGTCGTCGCGACGGCCGCGGCCGCCACGCTCGGGCTTGTCCTCGCCGCGGTCCTCGCGGCCCGGCATGGAGATCATGCGGGGGTGCGGGTAGGGCAGCAGCGCGAGCTCGCGGGCCTGCTTGACGGCGCGAGCGGCGTGGGCCTGGTCGCGGGCATTCAGACCGGTCGCGCGACGCGAGCGGATCTTGCCCTTCTCCGTGACGAGCGCGCGGAGCGCGTCGACGTGCAGGTGATCGATCTGCGCGACCTGCTCCTTGGTGAGCTTGGGGGTCCGACGGGGACCGCCCTTCGGGGAGCGCCGGCCACGGGCCGGCTTCGTGGAGGGTCGAGCCATAGACGCGGCATTGTGGCACAGGCCCCGCGGGCGGTGCCCTGCGGTCCGGCGGGTGCCTCGCGCGCCCGCGGGCGCCCCGGACCGGCGAGGGCCTAGGCCAGGGTGGGCACGTCCGGCCAGCCGGCGGGCATCGGGAAGACCTCGTCGCCGATCCCGAGGACGATCGGCTCGCCGGCGTCCTTGGCGCGCGCGGTCACGGAGAACTGGACCCCCGGGCGGGTCGTGTCCCACGCGAGCTGCAGGACGGTGCCGTCCGGGAGCTGGGCGGCGGTCTCGGCGACACCGATCGCGCGGTGCTCGACCCCGCCGAGCGGCGCGGCGATGTCCCCGGTCTCGGGGTCGGCGTCGAACATCGGCAGGTCCTTGAACGCGAACAGCGGCGGGACCTCCGCGTCCATCGGGCCGGAGTGCGGCAGGTGGACGACGTGCTCGCCCCGCGCGACCTCGATCGGCGAGAGGCGCGCGACGTCGACGACGGCCGGCTCCTCGTCGCCCTCCGGCGGGACGACGGCGGTCGCGCGCACGGCGGACGCGACGTGCAGCAGCTCGCGGAGGATCACCACGACCGCGTCGAGCGGGCCGACGGTGGTGACGAGCGCGATGCGGTCGTCGGTCTCGGGGTCGTCGGGCGGCGTGCTCATGCGCGGGGTCCGGTCTGCGGTGGGATGGAGGCGGGTCGGCCGGTGCGGTAGGTCTCTGCGACGGCCCGTGCCCAGCCGGCGTCGCCCCAGCGGGCGGCCTGTTCGGCGACGGTCCGCTCGACGTCGTAGTCGACCCGGCGCAGGTGCACCGCGCCGTCGTCGCCGACGAGGCCGTAGGCGGCGCGCGGGTCGCCGTCGAACGGGAGCCCGACGCTGCCGGGGTTCACCACGGTCGTCGTCCCGCCGTCGGGGCGGACGACGTCGCGACGCATCTGGAGGTGGGTGTGCCCGACGACGAGGAGCCCGGGCGTCCGGCCCTCCAGCAGCGCTGCGTCGTCGCCGGCGGGCTCGAGCCCGAACCCGTCGACGTCGGAGCGCGGGGAGGCGTGCCACGCCTCGCCGCCCGGGATCCGCTGCCAGCGCGGCAGGGCGTAGAGCTCGGCGACCACGGCGGGCCCGAGCGCGTCGCGTCCCGCGGCCACGCCGCCGCGGGCGAGGGGGACGTCGGGGACGTCGGCGGTCTCGACCGCCCACCGCTCGTGGTTGCCCCGGATCCAGCGCGCGTCGTCGAGGGCGCGCAGCCGCCGCAGGGCGTCGACGGGCCACGGGCCGAACGCGCTCACGTCGCCGCCGACCAGCCAGGACGTCGCCCCGGCCTCGGTGGCGTCCTGGAGCACGGCCTCGAGCGCGGCGAGGTTGCCGTGCACGTCGTAGAGGAGGGCGAGCACCGGGCCACCGTACCGACGCGCCGGAGGAAGGGCGGTGGGGCGGCGGTCGTGGCGGCCGGGCGGGCGGGGCCCGGAGCCGGAGGACGCGCGTGCGGAGCCGTCGGGGCGGCGCCGTCGAGGGCCCGACGGCGACAGCCGCCGCGATCCGCGGTGCGACGGGGTTCGTCGAGACGACCGACTAGGATGGACGGGTGACCACCGAGGCTCCCGAGTCCGGCGTCCGGCCCATGCGGGCCGACGCGCTCCGCAACCGCGAGCGCGTGCTCTGCGCGGCGCGCGAGGCGTTCGCCGAGGGCGGCCCCGAGGTCGCGGTGGCCGAGATCGCGCGCCGCGCGGGCGTCGGTGCGGGCACGCTGTTCCGGCACTTCCCGACCAAGCGCGACCTGCTGGTCGCGGTCCTCGACGTGACGTTCGAGAGCATGGCCGGCATGGTCGAGGAGGCCACGGCCCTCGACGACCCGTGGGAGAGCGTCGTCCGCGTGCTGACGGTGACGGCCGAGATCCAGGCCCGCGACCGGACGTTCCTGCAGTCGGTCGGCCCCGAGCTCTACGGCGACGAGCACTTCGTCCGGCGCAACGAGGCGATGATGAACGCGATCGCCGCCCTCATCGCCCGCGCCCAGGCGGCCGGGGTCGTCCGGGCGGACCTGGCGCCCGAGGACGTGCCGTTCCTCGTCTCGGCGGTCGGCGGGACGACGGAGCACTGCGGCGGCGGCGTCATCGGCGGGGTCTCCCCGGAGCTCTGGCGGCGGTACCTCGGGTTGATCCTCGACGGCCTGCGCCCCGAGGGCGCCCACGAGCTCGCCGAGTCCGCCCCGACGCGCGAGCAGCTGCTGGCGCTGAAGGCCGCGGCGCACACGCCCTGCGCCAACGGCTGAGGGTAGGTCGACCGAACTCCCGACGGGCCCGACGGCCCGCGGGGGTACAGTCGTGCCGTGCCGGAACCGGTCCACGGCGTCGCCGTCCGCAACCCGTGGGTCGAGGGGCTCTGGGCCGTCCTCGGCGTCGTCCTGGCGACCGTCGTCGTGGGGATCCTCAAGGGGGAGGCCCCGGTCGTCTCGCTCGGCGTCCTCTACGTCGTGCCGGTCCTGCTCGTCGCGACGCGGGCGGGGGTCGGGCTGGGGATCGCCACCGCGGTGCTGTCGATGGCCGCCTTCAACTGGTGGGAGCTGCCGCCGGTCCACCGGTTCACGCTGAACGACAACCGCCACTGGGCCGCGATGGCGGTGCTGCTCGTGGTCGCGGTCGTCTCCGCTCGGATCGCGGAGGCCGGCCGCCGCGAGGCGCTGCGGGCCGACCGCGCGCGTCGCGAGGCCGACCTCGTCGCGGACCTCACGACGCTCGTGCTCTCGCCGCGGGCGGTCGCCGACGCGCTCCCCGACGTCGGCGCGCGGATCGCCGAGCACGTCGGGCGGCCCGTCGTGGTCGTCCCGTGGGACCCGCAGCACGAGGCCGTCGTCACGGCCGACGGCGGTGCGGTCGCCCTCGACGGTCCGGGCGGCCCGGTCGGGCTGCTGCGCTGGACCGGCGCGCTGTCCGCGCCGGCGCAGGACGCGCTGACCTCCCGGGTGGCGCCGTCGCTCGGGGCGGTCGTGGCGGCGGGGCTCGAGCGCGAGCGCCTCGCGGGGGAGGCCGTGGAGGCCGCGGCGCTCCGCCGCTCCAACGAGGTCGCCACGACGCTCCTGCGCACCGTCGGGCACGACCTCCGGACCCCGATCACCCAGATCGCGGTCGCGGCCGAGGCGCTCGGGTCGGCCTCGGCGTCCGACGAGGAGCGCGCGGAGCTCGCCGCGGGCGTCCTCGAGGGCAGCGACCGGCTCGCGGGCCTGATCGACAAGCTGCTCGACCTCTCGCGCCTGGAGGCCGGCGCGTCGGCACCCCGTCCGGACGACGTGCCGCTCGACGACCTCGTGCGCGACGCCCTGCAGGAGATGGAGGCCACACACCCGGAGGCCGGTCGCGTGCGGATCGAGAGCGAGGACCCGCCGCCCCGCGCGCGCGTCGATCCGGTACAGATCGGCCGCATCGTGGTGAACCTCGTCGAGAACGCCCTGCTCCACGGCCGGGACCGGGAGACCGGCCGCGCCGACGTCCTCGTCCGCGTGGCGAGCCGCCGCGGGCGCTCCGTCGTCCGGGTCGTCGACGGCGGTCCGGGCCTGGCGCCGTCCGGGCGCGACGAGCTGTTCCTGCCGTTCCGCCGCGGCGGGGCGGCCGCGGGGCCGGGCAGCGGCCTGGGGCTGGCGATCGCGCGGGGGTTCGCAGAGGCCAACGGCGGCACGCTCCGCGCCGAGAGCTACCCGGGCAAGGGCACCGCGTTCGTGCTCGAGCTGCCTCCCGCGGCCGGCGACGACGCGTCCGCCGGCCCGCCGGCGATCGCGCCGTTGCCGCCGGCCGATCCCCGGGACGACGCGTGAGCGCCGGTGGCCGCACCGTCCTCGTCGTCGACGACGAGCGGCAGATCGTCCGTGCGCTGAAGGTGCTGCTGCGCGACGCCGGCTTCGAGGCCCTGCCCGCCGGGGGCGTCGAGGAGGCGCTGGACCTCGCAGCCCTCCACGGTCCGGAGGCCGCGATCGTCGACCTGATGCTGCCCGACGGCAGCGGCGTCGACGTCTGCCGCGGCCTGCGCGAATGGACGCAGATCCCGATCCTCGTGCTCTCCGCCGTCGACGAGGAGGCCGAGAAGGTCCGCGCCCTGGAGGCCGGCGCGGACGACTACGTGACGAAGCCGTTCGGGCCCGGCGAGCTGCTGGCCCGCCTGCGCGCTGCGCTGCGACGTGCGGCGCCCGTCGCGGAGGAGGCCGTCGTCCGCGTCGGCGACCTGGAGATCGACCTCGCCGACCACCGGGTCCTGCGCGGGGGCGAGGAGCTCCACCTGACCCCGATCGAGTTCGGCCTGCTCCGCACCCTCGTCCGCCACCGGGGCCGACTGCTGACCCACGCGGCGCTCCTGCTCGAGGTCTGGGGCGCGGCCTACGCCGACGACACCGCGACCCTGCGCACCCACATCGCGAACCTGCGCCGCAAGCTCGAGGCCCCGGGCGAGGACGGCGCCCGGGGCGAGCGGCTGATCCGCACCGAGACGGGCGTCGGGTACCGGCTCGTGGGATGAGGCGGACGGACCCGGGGCACCCGCGCCCCGGCCCGCCCGCCGCCCTCAGGTCTGCGTGCGGCGCGTCTCGTCGCGGATCTCGCCGACGAGCTCCTCGAGCACGTCCTCGAGCGCGACGACGCCGAGCACGGCCCCGTCGTCGTCGCGGACCCGCGCCAGGTGGGCGCGGGAGCGCTGCATCGTCTGCAGCACCGTCCGCAGGCGGTCACCCGAGTCGACCGTCGGCAGCATCCGGCGGTCGCGGGCCGGGACGGGGCGGTCGCGGTCGGCGTCGTCCTCGCCGAGCAGGTCCTTCAGGTGCAGGTAGCCCGACAGCGAGCCGTCGGGGTGCTGGACGGGGAACCGCGAGTAGCCGGTGGTGCCCGCGAGGAGCTCGACCTCGGCCGGCGTCGCCTGCGGGCCCACGGTCTCGAGCTCCGCGGTCGGGAGCAGCACGGCCAGGGCGGTGCGGTCCTCGAACTGCAGGGCGTCGAGCAGCAGGCGCCCCTCGTCGTCGTCGAGCAGGCCCTCGCGGTGGGACTCCTCGACGAGGTCCGCGACCTCGTCGCGGGTGAACGCGCTGGTGACCTCGTCCTTCGGCTCGACGCCGACGGTGCGGAGCGTGACGTTCGCCACCCAGTTCAGGGCCGCGATGAACGGGCGCAGGCCTCGGACGATGAGGACCAGCAGCGGCGCGAGCACGAGCGCGGAGCGGTCCGGGCCCGCCAGCGCGATGTTCTTCGGCACCATCTCGCCGATCACGACGTGCAGGAACACGACGAGCAGCAGCGCGATGGCGAACGCGATCGGGTGCAGCAGCGACTCGCCGATCCCGACGTCGTGGAGCAGCGGCTCGATCAGGTGCGCGACCGCGGGCTCGCCGATGTAGCCGAGACCGAGCGAGCAGATCGTGATGCCGAGCTGCGCGCCCGCCATCATCAGGGAGACGTTCTCCATCGCGCCCAGCGTGATCTTCGCGACGCGCGAACCGCCCTCCGCGCGCGGCTCGATCTCGGTGCGGCGGGCGGAGATCAGCGCGAACTCCGCGCCGACGAAGAAGGCGTTCAGGCCGAGCAGGACGACCGCGAGGAGGATGCCGACGCCGTCGCTCATCGCCGGTCCTCGTCCTCGTCGTCGGGACGCTCGAGGTGCTCGACGACCACCCGCAGCTCGTCGACCCGCAGGCCGTCCATCGTGTTCACGGTGAAGGTCACGCGGTGGTGGGGGTCGTCCTCGTCGGGCCCGTCGATGACGACCGCGTCGCCGACGTCCGGTATCCGCTCGAGGTGCAGCGCGACGAGGCCGCCGAGGGTCTCGTAGTCCTCGTCCTCGGGCACCGGGGCGCCGATGATGTCCTCGGCCTCGTCGGGGCGCAGGAGCGCCGGCATCAGCCAGGAGCCGTCGGCCTGGCGGCGGGCGACGGACGTGCGGTCGTCGTGCTCGTCGAGCACCTCGCCGACGATCTCCTCGATCAGGTCCTCGAGCGTGACGATGCCGTCGACACCGCCGAACTCGTCGACGACGACCGCGATCTGCAGGCCGCCCTGGCGCAGGACGGCGAGCAGCGGATCGAGCTCCAGCGACGACGGGACGACGACGGGCTCGACCATCACGTCGCGGACGAGGACCTCGCCGCGGCGCTCGAACGGCACCTTCACGGCGTGGCGGATGTGGACGATGCCGGCGATCTCCTCGGAGTCCTCGACCTCGACGGGGAAGCGCGAGTGCCCGGTCTGCCGGGCGAGCTCGAGGACGGCCTCGACCGTCTCGTCCTCGTCGATCGCCTTCATCCGCGTGCGCGGGGTCATCACGTCGTCGGCGCGCCGCTCGGCGAACGCGATCGAGCGCTGCAGCAGCGTGGCGGTGTTCGTCTCCAGCGTGCCCTGCTCGGCGGAGCGCTGCACCAGCGACGAGAGCTCCTGGGCGGAGCGCGCGGACGCGAGCTCCTCCTGCGGCTCGATGCCCATGCGCCGGAGCAGCCCGTTGGCGGAGCCGTTGAGCACCTTCAGCGGCCACGCGGTCGCGTGGGTGAAGCCGCGCTGGAAGCCGGCGACGGCACGCGCGGTGGCGACCGGCTTGGAGATCGCGAGGTTCTTCGGCACGAGCTCGCCGAAGACCATCGTCACGGCGGTCGCGAGGACGAGCGCGATAATCACCGCGACGCCCTTGGCGGCCGTGTCGCTCAGGCCCAGCGACTCGAGGGGCCCGTCGACGAGCCGGGCGATCGAGGGCTCCGCGAGGAAGCCGATCGCGAGGTTCGTGACGGTGATCCCGAGCTGGGCGCCCGAGAGCTGCGTCGAGAGGGTGCGCAGCGCGCGGGAGACGCCGGTCGCGCGGCGGTCACCCTCGTCGGCGAGCCGGTCGATCGCGTTGCGGTCGACCGTGATCAGCGAGAACTCGGCCGCCACGAACGCGCCGCAGGCGGCGACGAGCGAGAGCGCCACGAGGATCAGGAGCACCTCGATCATCGGATGCGCCCCCGGGCGGAGAGGTCCTCAGCTGACGTGCGTGCGCGTGCCAGGACGCGCTCGACACCTCGAGGAGGATCGTCGTCGGCGTGCGCTGACGCACGCTCGGGACTGGAGGACTCGTCGTCCAGCGGGGTCGTCATTCACGACCATGGTACGGACGTGGCCGACGGATGCGAGCCGGGTGGGCGGTCCTCGGGGTCAGGCGCGATCGGACCCGCGCGCCTCGAGGGCCCGGAGATCGAGCTCGCTCGCCGAGCGCAGGTACCGCGAGACCGCCTCCGAGCGGTTCGCCGCCCCGAGCTTGCGCAGGATGTGCTTGACGTGCGCCTTGACCGTCCCGACCGTGACGACGAGCTCGTCCGCGATCGCCTTGTTCGTCCCGCCGGTCGCCATCAGGCGGATCACCTCGACCTCGCGCCGGGTCAGCAGCGCCTCGATCGGCGCGGCGGGCGTGAGCAGGCGTCCGGCCGCCGCACGGGACTCCGCGTCGCTGAGGGCCTCGGCGTGCGTGAGCCGCAGGTCGTCCTCGGCGGCGTCGTCGAGGAGCTCCACGGTCTCGAGCAGCGCGGCGCGCGTCCGGTCGCGCTGCCGGCGCAGGCGCTCGGCCATCACGGTGCGCTCGAACGCGTAGCCGAAGCCCTCGGCGAACGCCCAGACGAGGTCGCGGTCGAGCTCGTCGCAGACCCGCCCGGAGTAGAGGCAGTCGGCGTGGACGAAGCCGATCACCTTGCCCGACGGCATGATCGGGGCGGCGACGTACGAGCGGGTGCGGGCGAAGTCGGCGAGCCCCCGCGGGACGCGCGGGTCCGACGGGGCGTCGACGACGAGGCACGGCGCACGCCGGCGGATCATCTCGGTCTCCAGCAGCATGTGGTCCAGGCGCGGCGCGGCCGACCGCGCGTACGCGAGCATCTCCTCCGCGCCGCGCGGGTCGCCCTCCCAGTACGCGGCCTCCATCACCATCCGGCCGTCGTGGACCCGGAAGAGGTTCGCCCGGTCGACGTCGCAGGCGCGCACGAGCTCCTTCGGCGCGACCTCCAGGATCGACGAGGACGAGGTCGCGCGGCGCAGTCCGCCGAGTGCGTCCTGGAGCCCGACGAGCGCCGCCAGGCGGCGGCGCATCGCGTGGGACGCGCGCTCCTCCGCGAGGACCTTCGCCTCGAGCGCCTCCTCCAGCTGCGCGACGACGTCGAGGTCGCCGTGACGCTCCAGCGCGTCCTGGACCGCGCGCATCCGGGTCTCGAAGACGTCCGCGAGCTCGTCGGCGCCGGGCTCCGCGGACGTCGCACCGGCCGGCCGTCGGGAGCCCCAGCCCGGCAGGTCGGCGGACGGTGCGGCCGGCACGTCGCCGACCACGTCCTGGCTGCTCGTGCCCATGGGCGCAGGATGACGCGCGGTCCCGCGCCGCGGGGCGAACGTTCTCCGTAGGGGGCGCAGGTTCGCTCCTTTCGACCACTGGTCGCCGCTCCGGGACGACGGCAGGCTGGCCCCCCATGCCGACGTCCAGCAGCACCACCGTGACGATCGACCGGCTGGCCACCGCCGCGGTCATCGCCGATCCGTACCCCGTCTACGAGCGGTTCCGCCGGGACTCCCCGGTGGCGGGCTACCGCGACTGGCCGCCCGGCACGATCCCGGGGGCCGACGAGCCCGTCGAGGCGTGGGCGCTCCTCAGCCACGCGGACGTCCTCGCGGCGTCGAAGGACGCGGCCGCGTTCTCGTCCCGCGACCCCGTCCAGGAGGCCTCGTCCGCGCCGAGCCTGATGCTCGTCAACCACGACGCGCCGGACCACACGGGCCTCCGGCGCCTCGTCGGCCTGGCGTTCTCGCCGCGGCGCATCAAGGGGCTGGAGACCTGGCTGGCCGGCCTGATGCCGTCGCTCCTCGACGACCTGGGCGACGGCGAGGTCGACGTCATGCGGATGGCGCCGGAGGTCCCGGCCCGCGCGATGGTGCGGCTGCTCGGGCTGCCGGACGGCGACCACGTCCGGTTCCAGCGCTGGGCCAACGCGTTCATGCTCTCGTCGGACATGACGCCGGAGGAGCGGATGGCGTCCAACGCGGAGCTGTTCCAGGCGTTCGGGGCGCGGGTCGCCGAGCACGCGCGGCGGGAGACGGCGGGCGACGACGTCGAGGCCGCGGACGACCTGATCGCCGCCCTGCTCCGGGCCGAGGTCGACGGCGAGCGGCTCACGACCGAGGAGATCGTCCGCTTCTGCGTGACGCTCGTCGTCGCCGGGACGGAGACCACGACCTACCTCATCGGCAACGTCCTCGACGCGCTGGCGCGCCACCCGGAGGCGACGGCCGAGATCCGCGCCGACCGCGGCCTGGTCCCGGCGTTCATCGAGGAGACGATGCGGCTCTACGGGCCGCCGCAGCGGCTGTTCCGGATCGCCACGCGGGACGTCGAGGTCGGGGGCACGACGATCCCGGCGGGCGACTGGGTCGCGCTCTTCTTCGCCGCCGCCAACCGGGACCCCGCCGTCTTCCCGGAGCCGGCGAGCTTCGACCTCCACCGTCCGAACGTCCGCAAGCAGCTGTCGCTCGGGCACGGCCTGCACTTCTGCCTCGGCGCGGCGCTGGCGCGGCTGGAGGTCGTCTGCGTGCTGGACGCCGTCCTCGACCGGTACCCGGTCGTCCGGCACGGGGTCCGTCCGCCGGTCAAGCAGACCGCCACCCTCCTGCAGCACGGCTTCGTCGAGCTGCCCCTGGTCCTCGGGCGATGAGCACCGGGCGCAACATCGAGCACACGAAGCGGATCTACGACGCCGTCCCCGCGGGCGACGTCGAGACCGTCTTCGCGCTCCTCGACCCCGACGTGGTGATCCGCTACTACGGGGTCGAGGGGATCCCGTACTCCGGCGTCTTCACCGGGACGGCGGGTGCCACGGAGTTCTTCACCCGCGTGGCCGCGCACATCGAGATCGTCGCGATGGAGGCCTGGACCTTCATCGCCGACGGCGACGAGCTCGCCGTCTGGGGCCACCAGAACTTCCGCCGCCTGAGCACGGGGCAGGAGTTCGAGTCCGACTTTGCCCACATCATCACCATGCGCGACGGCCGGTGGCTGCACTTCCGGGATTTCATGAACTCCGCGGTCACCGCCCGCGTGTTCGGCGTCTGACCGACCGGGGCGCCGGCCGGGCGCCCCGGCGGCCCCTCAGGCGGCGCCCTCGGCCGCCGGGGTCTGCTGCACCGGCTGCTGCTGCGGCGTGATCCGCCGGGGGAGGACGACCGCCGCGATGACGAAGCCGATCGCGAAGAGCACCGTCGCGAACGTGAAGGCGACGGTGTAGCCGTGGATGGCCGCGTCGCCCGCGACGGTCGCGGTCCGGGCGTGGGATTCCAGGTACGAGTCCGACGCCTGGGTGAAGACCGTCGAGAGGATGGCGGTGCCGACCGCGCCGCCGACCTGCTGGGAGGTGTTGACCATCGCCGAGGCGACGCCGGCGTCCTGCCGGTCGACGCCGAGGGTCGCCGTCGCGAACGACGGGGCGAACACGCAGGGCATGCCGATGCCGAGCAGCACGAGGCCCGGCAGCACGTCCCCGGCGTACGTCGACGAGGGGTCCAGCTGGGTGAAGAAGAGCATCGACAGGAACCCGAGCGTCATGCCCGTCATCACGATCGGGCGGACGCCGAGGCGCGGCAGGATCTTCGTCTGGATCGTCGGCGCCATGATGAAGATCGCGGCCGTCATCGGGAGGAACGCGATGCCGGTCTTCAGCGGCGAGAACTCGAGGTTCTTCTGCATGAAGTACGTGAGGAACAGGAAGACCGCGAACATCCCGGACGCCGCGACGACGATCGACAGGTACGCGCCGCCGCGCGCCCGGTGCAGCACGATGTGGAGCGGCAGGAGCGGCCCCTTCACCCGGCGCTGCGTGAGCACGAAGGCGGTGAGGATCACGACCGCGGCGACCAGGAAGGCGATCGTCGACGTCGCGTCCCACGACTTGCGCTCCGCCTCGGAGAACCCGAACACGAGGCAGAACAGGCCGAGGCAGGCCAGCGCCGTGCCGATCCAGTCGATCCGCGGACGGTGCGACGGGCGCTCGGCCGAGATCAGCCGCAGCGCGACGACCGCCGCCGGGATGGCGATCACGAGGTTCACGTAGAGGCACCAGCGCCACGAGAGCGCGTCGGTCAGGACCCCGCCGAGGATCAGGCCGACCGACGCCCCGGCGGTCGCGACCGCCGCGAAGATGCCGAACGCCTTGGGGCGGTCGGGCGAGTCCGCGAAGGTCACCGTCAGGAGTCCGAGCGCCGCCGGGGCGAGCAGCGCGCCGAAGACGCCCTGCAGCGCCCGGGCGGCCACCAGCACGCCGAACGACGGCGCGAGCCCGCCGATGAAGGACGCGATCGAGAAGCCGATCAGCCCGCCGACGAAGGTCCACTTGCGGCCGAAGAGGTCGCCGAGGCGCCCGCCGATCAGGAGGAGGCTGCCGAAGGCCAGGGCGTAGGCGGTCACGACCCACTGGCGGTTCTCGGGCGAGAAGCCCAGGTCGGTCTGCGCGGAGGGCAGCGCGATGTTCACGATCGTCGCGTCGAGGACGACCATCAGCTGTGCGACGCCGATCAGCGCGAGGACGGCCCAGCGGTTCGACTCGCCCGCCGGGGAGGATGCGCCCGTGGGCGCCGGAGGTGTTCCCATGGTGGCAGCCTACAAACGGAGCGCGGACTCCCCTTCGCGACGGGGGTTTCGCGGTCGCGCCGTCGGGTTCGAGCCTGTGGCGCGGCGTCACCGGCGCTCGGCGGCCACCTCGATCGTGAAGCTCGACGACGTCGTCGCACCCGGCGCCACGAACTCCAGGCCGTCGCCGGTGACGAGCGCGTTGGTCGGTGCCGTCATCGGCTCCCACGCCACGAACGACTCGCCCTGAGGCGCCCACGCGTGACCGACCGGGTACTCGGGCGAGCCGAAGCGCACCGTCAGCCGGCGCCCGCCCCCGCGCAGGACGAACGCGCCGTCGATCACCGGGTACTCGGCGTCGACCGTCCGGTCCCCGAGCGGCCCGTCGGTCCAGTGCGGCACGTGCACCCGCCCGGTCGGGAGCCCGCGGTCGTCGAGCGTGCTCTCGCGCTGCACGGGCAGCGTCACGTCGAGGTCCTCGCGCGCGACGCCCGGGAGCGTGAACAGCGGGTGCCAGCCGAAGCAGCGGGGCACGGCGACGTCGCCGGTGGCGGTCAGGGACGTCGTGACCTCCATCCCGTCGGGCGCGAGCCGGACGGAGACCCGCAGGGTGTGCGGGAAGGGGAAGACGGCGAGGACCGGCTCGTCGGCGTCGAACGACGCGACGACCCAGTCCCGCGACTCGTGCTCGACGACCCATTCGCGTCCGGCCATCGCGCCGTCCTTCGGGAGGCCGTTCCCGTCGAGCTTCACCCGCGCCGGGTCGATCGACACCTGGCCGTGCGAGCTCGGGTACGTCAGGCCCGAGAGCCGGTTGGCCCACGGCGCCAGCAGCGGGATGCCGAACGCCGAGCCGCGCTCCCGGTAGGCGTCGAGGCCGCCGCGCTGGCCGAGCAGCTCCTCGCCCTCGTGCGTGAGCGAGGCACCGACCATGCCGACGTCGGGGCGCCAGACGGCGGTGAGGGGTCCGGCGCGCAGCTCGGTCATGCCCCACAGGATGACGGGCCACGGCCCGGGCAGGATGCGGGGCGGGCCCGGATCACCCCGGCGGTGCGGACGGCGTGCGCTACCTTCCCGTCGCGATGGCGCCATCCCTCCCGGCAGGCGAGGACCTGATCGAGCGCGCCGACGCCCTGGCCGACGTCGACGCGGCGCTCGATGCCGCGTCGGCGGGTCGCGGGAGCGTGCTGGTCGTCGAGGGCGAGGCGGGCGTCGGGAAGACGCGCGTCCTGCACGCCCTCCGCGACCGGGCCGGCGGCCGTGGGCTGCGGGTCCTCGGAGCGCGGGGGACGGAGCTCGAGCAGGCGTTCGCGTTCGGGACCGTCGCGATGCTGCTCGGCGCCGCACTCCGCGGTGACCCGCGTCTGGAGGCCGCGACGCCGGTCGCCGTCCGGGCGCTGCTCGCCCGGGGTGGAGGCGTCGCGGCCCCGGGTGACCAGTCGCAGCAGCTGCTCGACGGCGTCTTCCGCGTCGTCGAGCTCCTGGGGGAGTCCCCGCTCGTGCTCGTCGTCGACGACGCGCACTGGGCGGACGGAGTCTCGCGGCGCGCCCTCGCCTACGTCGCCAACCGGCTGGACGACCTCCCGGTGGTGCTCGCCATCGGACGCCGGACGGCCTCCGCCGACCCGGCCGTCGAGGCGGTGCTCGGGCTCCCGCACACCACGCGGATCGGGCTGGCGGCACTGACCCCCGCCGGGACGGCGCGGCTCGCGCACCGGCAGGGCGCGGAGGACCTGAGCCCCGCCGACCTCGCGGCCGTCCACACGCTGACGCGGGGCATCCCGCTGCTCGTGGGCGCGATCGCCGACGACGTCGTCCGCGAGGGCACCGGCGGCCTCGGCGCGCCCCGGGCGCTCACGCCGTCGGCCGTGGACGGCCTCGTCCTCAGCCGCCTGCTGACGACCTCCGCGGACGCGGGCGCGGTCGCCAAGGCCGTCGCGGTCCTCGGCGACGGTGCGCCGGTCACGCAGATCGCGGCGATGGCGTCGCTCGCACCGGCCGCGGTGCTGCGCGCGGCGACGGAGCTCGAGGACGTCGGGCTGTTCGGGGCCGCCGAGCCGCTGAGCTTCGCCCATCCGCTGCTGGCCGCCGCGGTCCGCGAGGACGACGGCGCCAACGCCCGCGCCCTCGCGCACCTCCGGGCCGCGGAGGTCCTGCGGGAGGCCGGTGCGCCCGCGACCCAGATCGCGGGGCACCTCGTGCTCGGGCCGGGTGTCGGCGACCCCGCCGCGGTGGCCGACCTCCGCACCGCCGCGGCGCTGGAGCGCTCGCGTGCCGCACCCGGGACGGCGGTCCCGTTCCTGGAGCGCGCCCTCGCCGAGCCGCCCGACGCCGACCGGCTCGCGGCGGTCCGCACCGAGCTCGGGCTCGCCCACCACGCCCTGGGCGACGTCGAGCGCGCGTGGGAGCACCTGGGGGCGAGCATCACCGACCCGGCCGCGGACGTCGACGTCGTCGTCGCCGCGTGCCAGGCCCGGGTCCTGACCGCCGGGATCGCCGCGGGCATCGACGCCGCGGTGCAGGCGGCGGACGTCCGGGCCGCGGACTCCGACGACGCGCTGCGCCTGCGCGCCGTCGCGTCGTACTACGACTGGTGGCTCCCCGAGCTCGAGCGCCGGAGGCCGGAGCTGCCCGCCGGGCCACCGGGGCCGGACACGACGCCGGGTGCGCGGCTGGCGTGCGTCGGCGGGGCGATCCGGCTCGGCCTCGGTCCGGGGACCCACCACGCCGACCGCGTCGCGCTGGCGCTGGCGGCGCTCGGCGGCGGCGCGCTGGCCCGCGACTCGCCGATGACCCTCGTCTACGTCAACAGCCCGATCCTGCTGCTGCTCTACGCGGAGCGGCTCGACGAGGCAGAGCGCGAGCTGCGGGAGGTGCAGGCCGTCGAGCACCTCGAGGGCTGGCCCGGGTCCCGGTTGACGGCGGCCTTCCCGCTGATCCACCTGCTGCTGCTCCGCGGCGAGGTCGCCGCGTCGGTGGCCGAGGGTCGGCGGCTGCTCGAGCTCGCGACCACCGTCTCGGGGCCCCTGCGGGCGACGCTCGAGGGGATGACGACGGGCATGGTGCTCTCGGCGCTGCTGGAGCACGACGGGCCGGCGGCGGCCGACGCGCTGCTCGCCGAGCAGGGGCTCGACGGTGCGCTCGGTCCGGAGTGGTTCCTGCTCCTCGGGCACCGGTCCCTCGTGCACCTCGCGGCGGGCCGGACGGACGCCGCGCTCGCCGACGCGGCCGCGTGGAGGTCGGCGATGGCGGGCGTCGGCGACCCCGTCCAGCCGGTCGAGCTGCACGCGGCGGAGGCCCTGGCGCTCGCGGCCGCCGGCCGGACCGCGGAGGCCCTGGACCGCGCCGACGCCGAGCTCCGGCGCGCACGGGACTGGGGCGTCCCGGGCCGGATCGCGGCCCAGCTGCGGCTGCGCGCCCGCCTGCGGCCGGACGTCGCGGAGACCGCCCTGACCGAGGCGCTCGCGCTCGTCGAGCCCACGCCGCTGCGTCTCGAGCGGGCCCGGGTCCTGCTCGACCTCGGCCGGGTCCAGCGCCGCTCGGGGCAGCGGACCGTGGCCCGCGAGACCCTCCAGCGCGCGGTGCAGCTCGGCAGCGAGTGTCAGGCGCACCTGCTCGCCGAGGCAGGGCTGGCCGAGCTCCACGTCCTGGGCGCGCGACCCCGGCGCCGGGCCTTCAGCGGCGTCGACGCCCTCACCGCCAGCGAGCGCCGCGTCGCCGACCTCGCCGTCGAGGGTCGCACGACCCGCGAGATCGCCGAGCACCTCTTCGTCACGAAGAAGACCGTCGAGAGCCACCTGACGACGACGTACCGCAAGCTCGGGATCAGCTCCCGGACGGCGCTCCGGGACGCGCTGGCCGGGCCCGACGACGCGCGCTGACGGTGCCCGGGCCGTGCGCCGTGGGGCTGTCCGCGTGGTTCCCACCCGGGCGGACAATGATCAGTACCCCGACCCCGATGACCCCCGGGCGGCGACGCGCCAGCCTGGGGTCGTGCTCGCGAACGTGCAGGTCCGGATCGAGGACACCACGCCCCCGCGAGGGCAGGTCGTCACGTCCGACGGGGTCACGCGGCCGTTCGTCGGCTGGCTCGCGCTGATCCGCCTGCTGGACGCGGAGGCGGCGGGGGAGGCGACGGCACCCCCGGCGATGGACGGCTGAACGGCCGCGGCGAGCACCACCCGGGACGTGCCCGCCGCGGCTCCGGCGTGGGGTGGGCCCCGTCCGAAGATCAGGGTGGCCGCACCGATGCCGGAACGGGGCGCGCCGACGAGCATCGCCGCCATGCCCAGCATCCGACCAGGACGCCTCGTGCGCCCCGCGCTCGCCACCACCATCGGCACCGGGGCGCTCCTCCTCGCCGCGCCCGTCGCCGGAGCGACGACGTTCGACGTCTCCCGCACCGACGACCCGGCGGGCGCCTGCGCGACGCCCCCGACCGGCTGCTCGCTGCGTCAGGCGCTCGCGATCGTCAACGCGACCCCGAGCGCCCCGGACGTGATCAACCTCGCCGCGGGGACGTACCAGAACGACCAGGCCGCGCAGTTCCCGATCGCCAAGAGCGTGTCGATCGTGGGTGCGGGGTCGAGGTCGACCACCGTCCTCGGGTCGGCCGGGTCGCGCGTGTTCAACGTGACGAGCGGGACGGTGCGGTTCACGGGCATCACGATCACGGGGGGCCACGCGGGCACCGGCTTCGGCGGGGGGATCGACGCCGAGAACGGCAACATCCTCCTGACCCTCGACCGCGTCGCCCTGATCGGCAACTCCGCCGCCGGCGGGGGTGGGCTGAACACGGCCGGGACGTCGGGCACCCCCACCACGGTGATCGACAGCCTGATCACCGGCAACACGGCCGGCAAGTACGGCGGCGCCGGCGTCCTCTTCTACTTCAACCAGGGGGTCGGCACCTTCCGGAACGTCACGGTCACCGGCAACACCGCGACGAACGTCGTCAACGGGGGGCTGATCGGCGCCGGGGGCATCGCGGGCGCCAACGGCACGGTGACGCTGGTCGGCTCGACGGTGACCGGCAACGGCGCGACCGGTGCCGACGGCGCCGGCAACCTCTCCGGGGTCTTCGCGCTGCGCGACTCGATCGTCTCCGGCGGCACGTCGACCGTCGCCGGCCGAGAGAACTGCACGGGGACCTCCGGCGGCGCGACCATCAACGTCAGCCAGGGGTACAACCTCGACAGTCGCGACCAGTGCTTCCCCACCAAGGGCCCCGGCGACCTCGTCGGCACCGACCCGAAGCTCGGCACGCTCGCCGCCGCCCCGGACGCGACGAGCACCCTCGCCCTGCTCCCGGGGAGCCCGGCGATCAACGCCGGCAACCCCGGACTGTGCAACGACACCGGACTGCTGCACGACCAGCGCCTGCTCCCACGCCCGCAGGGCCGGTGCGACATCGGGGCCTTCGAGTTCCAGCTCCCGACGCTGGACGGGAGCCCGACGGCGTCGGGCACTCCGGCGGTCGGCAGCACGCTGAGCTGCGCGTCTCCCGGGGCCACGAGCCCGGACGGCCCGGCGACCTCCGTCGCCACCTGGCTGCGCGACGGCGGGACCGTCGCGACCGGGGACACCTACGTCGTGACGACGGCGGACGTCGGGCACGCGGTCGCCTGCCGGACGACGGCGACGAACGCCGCGGGTGCCGTCGACGCGACGAGCGCGGCCCTCACGGGTGTCGCGGCGAGCATCGTGCCGACGCCGACGCCGGGGCCCGGCCCCGGGCCGGGCCCCGGCCCCGGCACGCCGAAGCCCCCGGTGGCGGCCAGGGCGCCGAAGCTCGTCCTGTCGCCCCGGAATCGCACCCTGCGCACGATCCTCGGGTCGGGCGGGCTCCTGGTCTCCACGAAGTGCGACCTCGCCTGCGGCGTCCGGATCACCGTGAAGTACGGGAGGAGGACCGTCGCCACGGGCACGCGCAGCGTCGCGGCCGGGAAGGCCACGCTCGTCCGGGTGAAGGTCACGAAGGCGGGGAAGAAGGTGCTGCGCGGGAAGAAGCGCGTGCGGCTGAAGGTCACGGTCGTCGCCACGGCGGGGAAGAAGGCGACGACGCGGACGGTCTCGTTCACGACCGCGAAGTCGTCCTGACGGACGCCGCCGCGCGCCGGGCCCGGAGCCCGGCGCGCAGGTCGGTCGTGCGCCGCGTGACGCGCGGTGGTCAGTCGCGGATGTCGAAGTACCCGTCGCCGTCCAGCACGATGCCGGCGCTGGGGTTCGCGGGGTACGCGTCGGCCTTGTCCGGGAAGACCCCGAGCGTCTCGACGCGCTCCTTGCCGTCCGCGAACGCGAGCCGCAGGGTGCCGTCGGCGCGGACCTCGTAGGTGCCCTTCTGGTCGGCGGGCACGACGGCGTAGTCGGCGGCCGGTCCGCTGCCCGACGCCACGGCGCTGCGGATGAACGTGCCGTCGGGACGGAACGTCAGGTACTCCGTGAAGGAGGAGCAGTAGAGCGGGCAGACGCCGCTGCTGTTCGAGTACGTGAGGACCGTGTCCCACCTGGCCCCGGCGGTGGCGGTGCCGAGGGCGAAGTACGCCTGACCGTCGAGCTCGAGCTTCGTCCCGGTGATCGTGGCCGGCTTGCCGTCGATCGTGAGCGCCTTGGTCCTCGGGTCGTACGTGTACGGCCGGCAGTCCTCGGTGACCGCGGTGCAGACCGGGAACGTGCCCTCGGCGTCGCCGGTGAAGACGAGGCCCGGGCTCGAGAACAGCAGCGTGTACTGCTGGATGCCGTTCAGCGTGTACTTCGATCCCCAGTAGTACCGCCCGACCACCGTGTCCTCGACGGGCGTCGCCTTCGGGCCGAACGCGATGCGGCCGGACGCGACGACCTTGCCCTTCTGCCGTACCCGCAGGCCGTAGGCGCCGGACGTCGGGCCGCCCTTCGTGCGTCGCAGGGTCACCGACACGCGGACCTTCGCGCCGGCCTTCAGCGGCTTCAGCGCCCGGACGCCGCGCTTCGCCCCGGCGATCGTGCCCTGGACGCCCTTGGCGCCGGCGGCGCGGAGCGTCAGCCCTGAGAGCTTCGCCCTGCCGGTGTTGGCGACGGTCACGGTCGTCTTCGTGCGCTTGGAGGAGAGGGCCTTCGTGATCGCGGTGGCGGTGAGCGTCACCGACGGCGACGTGGTCGCGGGAGCCGATGACGCGGCGGGGGCCGCCGGGGCGGCGACGAGGAGCGCGGAGGTCGCGAGGACGGCCGGGCCGTGGGGGATCTTGGGCATGCGGGGGAGGTGGATCGGGGGATCTGACCCTCCGGCCGACGCCCGGGCCGGAGTCCGGGGCGACCGTCGGTCGGCCGAGCATATCCGCGGGATCGGCCCCGTCCGCAGCCGGATAGGCTCGGCGCCCGATGCCCTTCGCGCTGCACGGCCCGACCCTGTCCCTGCGGATCCCGACCGAGGACGACGCCGAGGAGCTGCTGCGCCTGGCCTCCGACCCGGAGGTCACGCGCTGGTTCTCCTGGGGCCCGTACACCGACGTCGCCCAGCCGCGCCGGTTCCTCGCGGGGCTCCCCGAGGAGCGTCTCCTGGGCTTCAAGCTCGACCTCCTCGCCGTCCACCACGAGCACGGGCCCGCCGGCATCACGGGCCTCTACGAGTTCTCCGTCCGCGACCGCCGCTGCGTCTGCGGCACGTGGTTCGGCCGGGACTTCTGGGGGACGGGCGCCAACCGCGAGTCCAAGGCGCTGCTCCAGCACCTGGCCTTCGAGCTCCTCGGCATGCAGCGCTTCGGGTCGTACTCGAACCCCGTCAACGAGCGCTCGACGAAGGCGCTCCTGGGCGTCGGGCTCCGCCACGAGGGGATCCTCCGCGGCTACCACCGCCACGGCGACGACTTCCTCGACGTCAACATCTTCGGCCTGCTCCGCGAGCAGTGGGAGCGGTCGCCGCTCCGGGCCGAGTTCGCGGGCGCCATCACCGTCGACGGCTCGCCGCCGCCGACGTTCGTGGCGGATCAGTGACCCGCTGCACACGCCGCCGGATGAGGGATCCCTCACCCGCGGGCGGCCGTCGCCGGACCCGGGCGATCGGGCATCATGGTCGGGTTGCGCCTGACCCACGCCCGAGCCCTGGAAGCTGACGCCGACGTGGCCGTGACGCCCGCGCCGGTCGCCGCACGCCCCGCCGCCGAGCCCGCCCTCGTGATCGACGGGCTCGTGAAGCGCTACGGCGACCGCACCGCGGTCGACGGCGTGTCGCTGCGCGTGGAGCGCGCCCGGGTCCTGGCGCTGCTCGGCCCGAACGGCGCCGGGAAGACCACGACGATCGAGACCTGCATCGGCTTCCGCCGGGCGGACCGCGGCACCGTCCGCGTCCTCGGGCTCGACCCGCGGGCCGACAACGACGAGCTGCGCCCCCGGATCGGCGTGATGCTCCAGCAGGGCGGCGTCTACCAGTCCGCCCGCTGCGGCGAGATGCTGCGCCTCGTCGCGTCGTACGCCGCCGACCCGATGGACCCCGACGCGCTGCTCGAGCGCCTCGGCCTCGCGACGGTCCAGAACACCCCGTACCGCCGGCTCTCGGGCGGCCAGCAGCAGCGCCTGTCGCTCGCGATGGCGCTCGTCGGCCGGCCCGAGATGGTCTTCCTCGACGAGCCGACGACCGGGCTGGATCCGCAGGCCCGTCACGAGACCTGGCGGATCGTCGAGGCCCTGCGCCGCGACGGCGTCTCGATCGTGCTGACGACGCACGACATGGAGGAGGCCGAGCGCCTCGCCGACGACGTCGTGATCGTCGACCACGGCAAGGTCATCGCGACCGGTACCTGCGACGAGCTGATCCGCGGCCAGGCCGAGCGGGAGGTCCGCTTCCAGGCCGTCCCCGGGCTCGACGTCGCCGCGCTGCAGCGCGATCTCGGCGGCGAGCAGCTCGTCCACGAGCCCGCCCCGGGCACCTACCTCGTCGTCGGCCCCGTCACGCCGCAGCTCGTGGCGGGCGTCGCCGCCTGGTGCGCGAAGCACGAGGTCCTCCTCGGCGGGCTGCAGGTCAAGCAGCGCACCCTCGAGGACGTCTTCCTCGAGCTCACCGGGCGGGAGCTCCGCGCGTGAGCGCCGTCACCCCGACCTCCGACTCCGACGTCGGCGAGTTCACGCCGCGGCCGGGACGCGCGTCGCTGGGCCGCATGGCGCGCGCGCAGGTCTGGATGGAGCTGAAGCTGATGCTTCGCAACGGCGAGCAGCTCCTGCTCTCGCTGATCGTGCCGATCGGTCTCCTGGTCGTCTGCACGAAGCTCACCTTCATCCAGGTCGACGGCCGCCGCGCCGACTTCTTCGTGCCCGGCGTCCTGGCGCTCGCGATCATGTCCGCGGCCTTCGCGGGCCAGGCGATCGCGACGGGCTTCGACCGCCAGTACGGGGTCCTGAAGCGCCTGGGCGCGACCGCGCTCCCGCGCACGGTGCTGCTGCTCGGCAAGACCGGAGCGGTCCTCGTCGTCGAGCTGCTGCAGCTCGTGCTCCTGATCGGTGTCGGGCTGCTGCTCGGCTGGCGCCCGGACGGCGACCCGATCTCGGTGCTCCTCCTGCTCGCGTTCGGCACCGCCGCCTTCTGCGGGCTCGCCTTCCTGCTGGCCGGCGCGCTGCGGGCGATGACGACGCTGGCCCTGGCGAACATCCTCTGGTTCGTCCTGCTCGTCTTCGGCGGCATCATGTACCCGCTCTCGGAGCTCGGCGGCGCGCAGGGCGTCATCGAGGTCCTCCCCAGCGCGGCGCTCTCCAGCGGCCTGCGCGAGGTCCTGCAGGACGGCCACCACGTGCCGTTCGAGCACCTCACCGTGCTCGGGCTGTGGGCGGTCGTCTCCATGACGGCGGCCGCCGCCACGTTCCGCTGGGAGTAGAGGGGGCCGGGCCCCGCCCCGTGCGTTCCGGGTCGATGACGTGCCGGACGGCGACGTGGCACGGGGCACCCGGAGGGGGTCCGCACGTTCACCGGACGGTCGCATCCCCCCGCGTGCGCCGGATACGCTCCCTCTGTGGTCAAGGCCCTGCCGATCCCCGGCCTCCGGGCCGACCTGCCCTACGGCCTCGCCGCCGCCGAGACCGTCCGCGTCCGCGCCGACGAGCTCGTCGCCCAGGCCGAGGGCGTCCTCGACACCGGGCGCATCGAGCGCGTCCACGGCATGCGGGTCGCCACGCGCCGGCTGCGCGCCGTGCTCGAGATCTACGCCCCGTGCTTCCCTCCGCAGGAGCTGAAGGCGACGCTGCGCGAGGTCAAGGCCCTGGCCGACGCCCTCGGGGCCCGGCGCGACCCCGACGTCCAGCTCGAGGGCCTCGACCGCTTCGCCGCGACGCTGCCGGAAGCCGACCGGCCGGGCATCGAGGGCTTCGCCGCGGTCGTGCGGGAGGACCAGGAGGCCGGCAACCGGGTCCTGGCCGAGGCCCTGGACCGGCTCGACCCCGCGACGCTCCGGGAGCGGATCGAGCTCCTCGTCCGCGCCGCCGAGGACGCCGTGCCGGCGGAGCTGCGGTCCGCTGCCCGCGCCGACGGGCGGTCCGGCGTCGGGAGCGACGCCGCCGGCGACGAGATCGACGACGACGGCTCGGTGGACCACCCCGGCGGCCTCCCGCGGGCGGTCGACGTCGACGCGGTCGCCGGCGCCGCCGACGAGGACGCGGCGATCGGCGGGCACCCTCCGGCCGACGATGCCGGCAGGACCGCGGCGGAGGACGGCGACCGGTCCGACGCCTCCCGCGAGGAGGCCGCGTGAAGGCCGGGCGCGTCAAGGGCCTCGACGCCGCGGCCCCGCTGGCCGACAACGCGGAGCGGATCGTCCGCCTGCGCCTCGAGGAGCTCTGCGCGTTCATCCCCGACGCCCTGGACGAGCGCGAGGTCGAGGCGCTGCACGACATGCGGATCGCCGCCAAGCGCCTCCGGTACGTCCTCGAGGTCACCTCCGCCTCGTGCTTCGGGCCGTACGCCCGCACCGCCGCCAAACGGGCGCGCGACCTCCAGGGCCTGATCGGCGAGATCCACGACTGCGACGTCGCGCTGCCCCGGGTCCAGGAGGTCGCGCGCGAGCGGCGCGAGGCCGACGTCGCGGCGCTGCTCTCCCGTGCGGACGCCGCGGCGGTCGACCTGATGCCCGACCTCGCCCCGGACCTCCCGCACGCGGACGAGCACCGCGGGCTGGCGACGCTCGCCACGTACCTCGAGTCGCGCCGGCGGCTGCTCTACGGTCGCTTCCTCGTCCTCTGGCAGGAGCTCGAGCGCGAGGGGTTCCGGCCGCGCCTGGAGTACGCCCTCGCCGAGCGGCCGGGGGAGGGCCCCGGGGACGGCATCCCGGACGGCGTCGCGCCGTTCACGCCGCGTTCACCGGACGTTGACGACGGCGCCCCGGTGCCGTCGTAGTCTGCGAGGCCCTCCATGCTCGACGACGACGCCATCTCCGACCACCCCGACGCCGCACCCACCGACGCCGGCGGCGTGGCGGTCCTCCCGGCGGTCGATCCGACCGCCCCGGAGCACTTCGTCAACCGCGAGCTCTCCTGGGTCGACTTCGACCGCCGGGTCCTCGAGCTCGCGCAGGACCCGCACACGCGCCTGCTGGAGCGCGCGAAGTTCGCGGCGATCTTCGCCTCGAACCTCGACGAGTTCTTCATGATCCGCGTCGCCGGACTGCACGCGAAGGTGTGGGCCGAGAACCGCCGTCGCGGCCCCGACGGCCGCACCGCCGACCAGGTCCTCGACGAGCTGCGCGAGAAGCTCGAGCCGCTCGTCCAGGAGCACGCGGCGACGGTCGACCACGACATCCTCCCGGCGCTGCGCGAGCACGGCATCCGCCTGGCGCGCCACGACGAGCTCGACCCCGAGCAGCAGGCGGTGCTCAAGGAGCGCTTCCAGAACCGGATCTACCCGGTCCTGACGCCGCTGGCCGTCGGCCTCGGCCGCCCGTTCCCCTACATCTCGAACCTCTCGCTGAACCTCGGCGTGCTGGTCCGCGACCCGGACACCCGCCAGACGGTGTTCGCGCGCATCAAGCTCCCGACGGAGGTCGTCGACCGGCTCGAGGAGGTCGTCGTCGAGGGCACCCAGACCGCCGAGCCCGGGGCGACCCGCGAGCACGTCTTCGTCCCGCTGGAGGAGATCGTCGAGGCCCACCTCGACCAGCTCTTCCCCGGCATGGAGATCCTCGACCGCGGCATGTTCCGGGTCACCCGCGACGCCGACTTCGAGATCTCCGACGACGCCGACGACGTCAAGCGCGCGCTCGAGGCCGAGCTCCGCAACCGCCGCTTCGGCGAGATCGTCCGCGTCGAGATCGACGGCAGCGTCTCGGGTGCCCTGCGCACCGAGATCGTCGAGCAGCTCGGCGTCGAGGAGCGCCAGGTCTACGACCTCCCGGGACTCCTCGACCTCACCGCGCTCTGGCAGGTCGTCAAGGTGCCGGGCCACAACGAGCTCCTCGAGGCACCGTGGCGCGCGGTCACCCACCCGCGGCTGCGGGAGGGCGACGACCAGCAGGCCGACGTCTTCGCCGCCATGCGTCGTGGCGACGTCCTCGTCCACCACCCGTACGACAGCTTCCACACCTCGGTCGAGCGCTTCCTCGACCAGGCGGCGGCCGATCGCGACGTCCTTGCGATCAAGATGACCGTGTACCGCACGAACGCGGACTCGACGCTCCTGCCGGCGCTCGTCCGCGCGTCGGAGAAGGGCAAGCAGACCGTCGCCCTGGTGGAGCTGAAGGCCCGCTTCGACGAGCAGGCGAACATCAAGTGGGCGCAGGTCCTCGAGGACACCGGCGTCCACGTGGTCTACGGCCACCCCGCGCTGAAGACGCACGCGAAGGTGATCCTCGTCGTCCGCCGCGAGGGCGAGAAGGTCCGGCACTACCTGCACATCGGCACGGGCAACTACCACGCCAAGACGGCGAACCTCTACACCGACTTCGGCCTCTTCACCCGCGACCAGGTGCTCGGCGCCGACGTGGCGGACCTCTTCAACCAGCTGACCGGCTTCGCGAAGCCCGGTGCCTTCCGGAAGGCGCTCGTCGCCCCGAACGGCCTGCGCGACGGGCTGCTGGAGCAGATCGAGCGGACGGTGGAGGCCCACCGCGCCGGGCAGCCGACCAGGATCCGCCTGAAGATGAACTCGATCGTCGACCGGGCGTCGATCCACGCGCTCTACCGCGCCTCGCAGGCCGGCGTGCCGATCGACATCAACGTCCGCGGCATCTGCTGCCTCCGCGCCGGCGTCCCGGGCCTGTCGGAGACGATCCGGGTCCGCTCGGTGCTCGGCCGCTTCCTCGAGCACTCGCGCATCTACGCGTTCGAGCGCGGCGACGAGAAGATCGCGTTGATGGGCTCCGCCGACATCATGGAGCGCAACCTGGACAACCGCGTCGAGCTCGTGGTCCCGGTCAGCGACCCCGCGGCCCGTGACGAGCTGCTCGACGCGCTGGATCGCGCCTTCACCGACGAGGACGGCTCCTGGGAGCTCGGCGCCGACGACCGGTGGCACCGCGTCGCGCCGCAGGACCCGGAGAACCCGCGCGGGCTCCAGCGCGGCCTGATGGAGCTCCACGCCTCCCGGGCCCGCGAGGCCGACCAGGAGTAGCGCCGGCCGGCCGTCGCGCCGGCCACGACGAGGTCCCTTCCCCGCCGCGGCTCGTCCGCGGCGGTCGTCGTCGTGCCCGCAGCGTCGGGTGGGCGGAGCGTGTCGCGAAGCACGTCCGAACCGGTCCGAACCGAAGAATCGTGTACGAATCAGTACGACTTTCGGCCACTCGTGATCGAACGCGCGCACGTTCGATCACGCCATGGATCACGCGGATCGCCAGCTACTCCGGGTACGAAGGGCGTCCAGAACGCCTGGTCGACACGCTGTCGACATCGTACGAACGTCTGCCGACAGCCTGTGTACGGCGAATGGCACACGCCGGATCGTTAAGCTGCATCAGGTGCACGACGATTCGGTTTCCCAGGCAACCACCTCTTCGCCGCGCGCGCCCCAGGCCGAGCGCCTGAGCCGCGCGCTCGTCGTCGACGCAGCGATCACGATCGCCCGTCGCGACGGACTCGACGCCCTCTCGATGCGCCGTCTCGCCGAGGAGCTCGGCGTCTCCACGATGGCCGCCTACCGGCACGTCGCCGGGAAGGACACCCTGGTGGACGACGTCCTCGAGGCCGTGCTGGGCGGGATGGACCACGACAGCACCGAGGACACCTGGCAGGAGCAGGTCGCCGAGATCGCCATGCGCAGCTACGAGGTCTTCCTCAGCGTCCCGGGCCTCGCCGACCACCTGCACGGCCGTGCGCTCAGCCGCCCGGGCATCGTCCAGTGGCTCGAGGCCCTCAGCCGGCCGCTCGCCGAGGCCGACATCCCGGACGACGAGCTGATCGGCTTCGTCCCGGCGCTGATCTGGCAGCTCCGCGGCGCCGCGCGCCTGGAGGCCGAGTGGTCGGAGACGCTCCACTCCCTCGAGCAGGTCTCGGCCCTCGAGCCGTCGGACGCCCCGAACCTCCGCAGCGGCCACGACGAGATGCAGACCCGCGACGCCGCGGAGTACTTCCGCGCCTCGGTCCAGCTCCTCACCGACGGCCTGGCCGTCCGCGTCCGCGCGTAGAGCAGCTCCGCCTCGCCTGGAACGACGAAGGGCCGCCCTCGGGCGGCCCTTCGTCGTTCCAGGGGCGGGGGCTTTACCAGTGCATGCCGCGCGTCAGCGCGGCGAGGACCCGCATCTCGACGCCGGTGCGCTCGTCCGGGTTCTCCGAGCCGCGGGCGGCGGCGGAGTCGGGGAACACGCGGTAGCCCATGTTCAGGATCACGTCGGACACGCGCGGTGCGACGGCGTAGAGGACCTCGCCGGCGGTCCCGAGCAGCGTGTTGATCTGCTTCGGGCGGTCCACCATCGCCTTCGACACGAGGTCGGCGGCCTCGACCGGGGTGATCGTCGGGACGCGGTCGTAGAGCTTCGTCGGGGCGATCATCGGCGTGCGCACGAGCGGCATGTGGATCGTCGTGAACGTGACGTTCGCGCCGAGCATCTCGGCGGCCACGATGCGGGTCCACGCGTCGAGCGCCGTCTTCGACGCGACGTAGGCGGAGAACCGCGGCGGCCAGGTCTGCGCGCCGATCGAGCTGATGTTCACGACGTGCCCGCCGCCGTGCTCGACCATGTGGGGGACGACGCCCATGATCAGGCGGATGCAGCCGAAGTAGTTCAGCTGCATCGTCCGCTCGAAGTCGTGGAAGCGGTTGAGGCTGAGCTTCAGCGACCGGCGGATGGAACGACCCGCGTTGTTGATGACGATGTCGACGCGGTGCTCGCGCGTGACCGTCTTGGCCAGCTCGTCGATCGCCTCCAGGTCGTTGAGGTCGCACGGGTAGACGTACGCCGTCCCGCCGTGCGCCTCGATCTGGCGCTTCAGGGCCTCGAGCTTCGACCGCGTCCTGGCGACCAGGAGCGGCGTGCCGCCGGCGAGCGCGACCTTCAGGGCCGTCGCCTCGCCGATACCCGACGACGCGCCGGTGATCAGCACCGTGCGGCCGACCATGGCCTCGCGGAGCTTCGTGTCGTTGTGGAGCGCCGGGTCGAGGTTGCGCTCCCAGAAGTCCCAGAGGACCGCGGCGTAGTCCTTGAACCGCGGCAGCGTGACGCCGCTGCCGACGAGCGCCTGCTCGGCCCGGCGGGCGTCGAAGACCGGGACGAAGCTCAGGTGCGGGAGGACCTCGTCCGGGATCCCGGTGGGGGACAGGAGGATCCGTCGGAGCGGTGCCAGGCCGGGGGCCTTCAGCGCCGCGCCGAGCACGCCCTTGTGGACGTCGATCGGCGGCATGCCCGGCGGGCGCAGCGACAGGCGGGGCGCGCGGGCCGCCTTCGCGACGAGGTTGAGGACCTCGACCAGCGGCTGGGGCCGCGGGGCGGTCAGGTGGAACGCCTGCTGGTCCAGGCCGGGCTCGTGGGCGATGTGGTCCATCGCGCCGACGACGTAGTCGACCGGGACGAAGTTCGTGGCGCCCATGTCGGGGGCCATCAGCGGGATGAAGCCGGGCAGCTTCCGCATCGCCTTGATCAGGCCGAACGTGTAGTACGGCCCGTCGATCTTGTCCATCTCGCCGGTCTCGGAGTGCCCGACGACGATGGCGGGGCGGTACACGCGCCACGGGACGAGCGTCTCGCCGCGGGCGATGCGCTCGGACTCGAACTTCGTCCGGTGGTACGGCGCGGGCAGCGGCTGGCCCTCGTCGAACATGTCCTCGCGGAACACGCCCTCGAAGTCGCCGGCAACGGCGACGGAGGAGACGTGGTGGAAGCAGCCGGTCTCGACGACGTTCGCCAGCTCGACCGCGTGGCGCGTGCCCTCGACGTTCAGCGCGTCGTTGCGCTCCGCCGACGCGGTCATGTCGTAGATCGCCGCGAGGTGGAAGACGTGGTCGATCTGCCCGCGGTGCTCGTCGATCCAGGCGGGGTCGACGCCCATCGCCGGGCTCTCGAGATCGCCGACGACGACCTTCACGCGCTCGGCGGCGCCCTCCGGCCAGCCCGCGATCAGGCGGTCGACCTTCGGCTGGGAGGCGTCGCGGACGACGAGGTGCACGTCGCCCTCCCGCTTCTCCAGCAGCGTGGCCACCAGATGGCGGCCGATGAACCCCGTTGCTCCCGTGACCAGGTAGGCCATGAGTCGTCCCTTCTGCGCGGGTGCCCTGCGCGATCGATCGGCGCGAGCGTACCCCACGAACGGGGGAGGCGTGGGACGTTGACGTGTCCGTCAGCGACCGTTCGGCGGCGCGTTCCGTCCCGCGGTAGGACCGGTGGACGGACGGCACTCGCGCCGCCCGCGGCCGTTCGGCGGGTTGGACGACGGCTGGACCCGCCGGGACGACGGGCCGGGGGCGCGCCCGGCGGGGCGCGCGGGCCCTACCAGCCGAGGCGCTTGTCGCCCGTGGCCTTGCGGTTGCGTGCCGCGGCGAGGCGGGCGTACTTGCGCTTGTCGAGGCGCCACTGCAGCAGGCTGGCGAGCCCGACGAAGGCGGGGATGCCCAGCAGGATGGCGAAGCCGAAGAGCGTGACCATGAGGTCGTTGTTCTCGCCGACGAGGCCCTGACCGCTGTCGATCTTGGCGGAGGCTGGAACGACGAAGGCCGAGAGCGCAGCGAGCGTGGTCGCGGCGAGGACGATGAGGCGGCGCATGGGTGCCAATCGTATAGAACCCCGCCGATGACGGGACTGCAGCGAGCACGCGTGGCCGACGGGGTCGAGGTCCTGCGCCTGGACCGGCCCGATCGGCGCAACGCGATGGACACCGCGACGCTCGACGAGCTGCTGACCGCGTTCGCGGAGCTCGCGGCCGACGAGACCCTCCGGGTGGCCGTCCTCTCGACCACCTCGACCCGCGCGCTGTGCGCCGGCGCCGACGTCGCGGAGGCGCTCGACCGCGCCGGCGGGATCGCCCGGATGGAGCGCTTCGCCCAGGTCTACCAGGCGCTGACGGATCTCCCGGTGCCCACCGTCGCGGTCTGCGTCGGCAACGTCGTCGGCGCGGGCGCGGAGTTCGCGGCGGCGTGCGACCTCCGCGTGGCCGGGGACAACCTGAAGCTCGCGTGGGCGGGGGCGAAGCTCGGCGTCCCCGTCGGGCCGGCGCGCCTGGTCCCGCTCGTCGGCCTGTCCCGGGCGAAGGAGCTGATCTACAGCGGTCGCACGGTCGGCGCCGAGGAGGCCGGGCGGATCGGGCTGGCCGAGCGGGTCGTCCGCGCCGACGAGGCGGAGGCGGCCGCCGTCGAGCTCGCGAACGAGCTGGCGACGCGCCCCGGAGAGGGTCTGCGGCGCCTCAAGACGATGTTCCGCGACTACGAGGACCTCTCCGGTCGCACGGCCCGGGAGAACGCGACGCTCCTGGACTGGCAGCGCTACGGCGCGGGGCTGCCCCAGGGCGGCATGCGCGGGGGCCGCTGACCCCGGGGGTGACGCGGCGGGTCAGACGACGGCGTCGCGGTGCGCCTGCGTCGTCTTGCCGATCCGGCGGAACCCGAGGCGCTCGTACCACCCGGCGGCGTAGGAGTTCGGGTCGGCGAGCAGCGTGACCCGCGCGACGTCCCGGTCGATCGCCAGCCCGCCGACGGCGCGCATGACCGCGGTGCCGACCCCCGAGCGCTCGTGCGCGGGGTGGGTCAGCACGTCGTCGACCTCCACGTGCAGGCTGCCGCGGTGGACGACGGCGACCCCGACGCCCTCGCCGGTGTCCGAGCGCGCGACGAGATGGGCTGCGCCCTCCGCGGGCGCGACGCTCCACTGCGTGGCGACCTCCTCGCGCTCGCGCTCGCTGCGCGAGGTCTCCATGGACCCGGCGGCCCGGCGGATGTCCTGGCCGGCCCCGGGGCCGTACGGCGCGACCGTCCAGCGACGACCGGGCCGCGGCCGCGCGCGCTCGACGAGCACCTCCGGGGCGACCGCCAGGACCGCGAGGTCGACGACGACGTAGCCGGCGGCGCGCAGCACGGCGGTCAGGCGGCTCGCGTCCGCGTGCGAGCGCAGGTCGATCGCCCGGTGGGCGAGTCCCGCGGCGTCGTGCGCGGCCTCGACCGCCGTCACCGTGTCGGCCGGGTCGAGCCCGCCGGCGCCGGGCACGACCTGGGCCCGGTTGACCGCCCAGACGTGCGGGGCGGCGGGGGTCGTCAGCATCCAGCCGAACGTCGTCCGACGGGCGTCGGCGGCCCGGGCGCGGGCGACCCCGGCCGCGTGGCCGACGGTGAGCTCGGCCCACCACGTGTCGCTGCGGTCCGCGATCGGCTGCACCGCGGGAACGCTAGTGCAGGCCGGCCGGGAGCCGTCCGGCGGGGCGGGCGGTCGCGGTGCGGGCGGACAAGGCTGCGTGCCGGGCCTACAGGGCGTCGACAGGGGTGCGGCCCGGGGCGCGCACGTCGCGCTCCTCGCTGCGGTCCTTCGTCAGCAGGCGTGCGGCGATCACGCCGGCGACGCCGCCGCACAGGTGCGCCTGCCACGACACGTGGTCGTGCGGGATCAGGCTGCCGAGCAGCATGCCGCCCCAGAGGACCGCGACGACGCCGCCGAGCACGAGCTCGATCAGGCGCCGGCTGAAGATGCCGCGGGCGATCAGGTAGGTCGCGTACCCCATGACGATGCCGCTGGCGCCGATGGTGATCGAGTTGTCGGGGGCGATCAGCCAGGTGCCGAGCCCGCCGAGGACGGCGACGATCAGGGTCACGAGCCCGACGCGGGCGGCGCCGTTGAACGCGATCAGCGCGCCGAGCATCAGGAACGGCACCGTGTTGCCGATGAGGTGGCCGAAGCCGGCGTGGAGGAACGGGCTGAAGACCACGCCGTCCAGGCCGTCGACCTGACGGGCGACGATGCCGTACTTGTCGAGCCGGTGGTCGGCGATCGTGTCGATCACCTCGGCGACCCACATGATCGCCACCATCGCGCCGACGAGGAGGAAGCCGTCGGCGCGGCCGTCGCGCTCCTTCGTGCTGCCGGAACCGGACGACCCGCTCGTGCTCATGGACGGATGATCCCGCAAACGGCTTGCTCGTGCATAAGGTCTTGATGAGCGGCACCGCGCCAGGACGGCTGTCGTGCGCCACCGTGGACGGCGGTCCCCGGTCGTCCCCGACTAGGGCGAGCCCGGAACGGTGAGCGCGGTCATCTCGGCCATCACCTCGGTGAGGTCCGAGTTCGCGTCGTAGACGAGCACCTGGCGGTCGCCGCCGGTGCCGCGGTCCAGCAGGTCGGTGATGCCCTCCAGGGCGTCCTCGGACCCGAGCTCCTGCGCGTGCTCGCGGAGCCGGTCGACGAGGCGGCGGCCGAGGTCCTTCGTGCGGACGCGATCGCTGGAGGGCAGGTCGACGAGCTCGCCCTCGAGCCCGTGGATGGCCGCGAGGTACTTGTTCTCGTCGAGGATCTGCCACGGCACGTCGCCGAGGGCCGTGCCGTCGTCGAAGTGCGACGCGAGCTCATGGACCATCGCCTGGATCAGGGCCGTGAGCGCGAGGGTGTGCTCGACGCGGGTCTGGCCGTCGCAGACCCGGACCTCGACGGTGCCGAAGCGCGTGTTCGGACGGACGTCGTGCCACACGTACGTCGGGTCGCTCATGACCCCGGAGCGGATCATGAACTCGATCTCGCGCTCGTAGCGGTCCCACGAGCCGTAGGCGGTCGGGACCCCGACGCGCGGGAAGGCGCGGAAGATCGACGTGCGGGTCGACATCAGGCCGGTGCGGTCGCCGCGCCAGAACGGCGAGTTCGCCGACAGCGCCAAGAGGATCGGGAGGTGGACGCGCATGCCGTCTGCGACGTGGATCGCCTGGTCGGGATCGTCGAGACCGACGTGGACGTGGAGGCCGAAGAGGAGCTCCTGGCGGGCGACGAACCGGAGCTCGCGCACCAGGTCGCGGTAGCGGTCCCGCGCGGCGATCCGCTGGTCCTCCCACCGCGCGTAGGGGTGCGTGCCGGCGGACGCGATCGCCAGGCCGTGCTCGGCCGCGCGGGCGGACACGTGCGCGCGCAGGCTCGTGAGCTGCTCGCCGGCCTCGACCGTGTTGGCGACCGGCTCGGTCGCGATCTCGAGCACGGACTCCATGAGCTCGGGCTTGATCTCGCCGACGGGTGCGTCCCCGAGCAGCAGCTCGATCGCGTTGACGAGGTCGTGACCCGACTCGGGGTCGACGATCATGAGCTCCTCCTCGACCCCGATCGAGAAGGGCGTGCGCCCGGGGGCCGCGCGGAAGCCGTGCTCCATGGCGGGGACCCTAGAGAACGTCGCGGCGCACGGACGTGATCACGGACGGGGGCGTCCGGGTGGATCCGTGGAGCCGTCGCGGCATCCCGAGGACGGTGCCCGGAAGGGGGGTGGGAGGAACCGGGTCGGTGGGCCGGGAGTCGGCGGGGCGCGTGGGCCGGTGGCGGCGTCGCGCGGGGTGGCCCGGTGCCGGGCCGGCCGGACGTGGTCGTGGTTCGTGCGCTGGGGGAGGCCGAGTCGCGACCACGTCGGGGGGCGGTGGGACGTGGTCGTGGTTCGGGCGCCGGGGCGGCCGTATCGCGCCCACGTCAAGGGGCGGTGGGACGTGGTCGTGGTTCGGACGCCGGGGGAGGCCGAGTCGCGACCACGTCCGACCCGCCCGCCACCCGGGGGCGGCGGCGTCCGCGACCGCCCGCCGCCCGGTCAGTCCTTGTACGGATCGACCGTGTCGGCGGCGGCCATCGCCACGCCGATCGGGACGAGGCGGTGGAGGACCTCGACCGAGTCGGCGTGGGCGGCGACGACCTCGTCGAGGCGCTTGTACGCCGCCGGCGCCTCGTCCGCCGCGCCGCCTCGGAGCTCGATCCCGTCCGTCGCGAGCGCGGCCTGGACCGCGGCGAAGTCGATCGAACCCGCCTTCACGCGGCCGCGGCGCTTGACCATGCGGCCGTCCGGGTGGTCCGGGCAGAGCGTGAACCGGTCCCGCTCCGCACCGGCCCGCTCCAGCGCGTCGCGGAACTGCCCCATCGACACCCAGAAGTCGCAGCCCCGGTCCGAGCACTCCATCCGGTTCGCGATCCGGCCGGCCGCCTGGGTCCGGGACATCACGCGCCCCGCACCGTGGACGGTCGACGCGAGCAGGAGGTCGGTGTCCGCGTCCTCGCGGCCGCGGAGGATCACCGACGCCTCGCCCATCGACGCGCCGACGAAGCCCTCCTGGCCTGGGAACGCCGGGGTGCAGCCCTTGCGGACGACCCAGGCGTCGACGCCCAGGTGGCGCTCGCGCCACGCGTAGTTGTGGTGGTTGTGGACGGTGTGGGTCGCCGACGCGCCGAGGATCTCGAGCACCTTGTCGACCACGACGTCACGACCCGCATGGGCGTAGGCGCCCGCGAGCTCCATCGCCGCGACGTACGACTGGCCGATCTCCGAGTCGATGGCGAACAGCACCGGCGGGGCGTCCATCTCGCCGTCCCGCACGCGGTCCTTGAACCCACCGCCCGCAGCCATCGAGAGGAACCCCGAAGCGGTCTTGTGCCCGAACCCACGGGACCCGAAGTGCACGCCGACCCAGAGGAACCCGTCGTCGCCCGCGAACAGGTCGACGTAGTGGTTCCCGGCACCGACGGTGCCGAGCTGGTTGGCGGCCTTCTGGACCATCGAGCGCTGCGGGCGGAAGTCCGCGTGCCGGATCGCGTCGAGCACCGGGTGGTCGACCGGCTCGTCGTTCTTCCGGCCCATGCCGAACGAGACGCTCTCGTAGATCGCGTCCATGATGCGCGGCACGTCGGCCCGCACGTCGTCGGTGCGCAGGTCGGTGCGCACGGCCTTGTTGCCGCAGCCGATGTCGTAGCCGACGCCGGAGGGCGAGACGTGGTCGGGGTAGGCGATCGCTCCGCCGATGGGCTGCGAGTAGCCGACGTGGCCGTCGGCGCACAGCACCCCGGCGACGGCGCCGCCGGCCGTGGCGCAGCGCTGCAGCTGCTCCACGGCGCGGGCGTCGACGTCCCCCCGGACGGTGATCGGGATCTGGCTCATGGACCGAGCATGGCGCGGCGGCGGTCGGCGGTGCGGTGGGGACGGGGAGGCCGCGGACGAGCATCCGAGGTTCGACCCCGGCCCCGATCGCGGCGCGACTCCGAGGCGCGCTGCAGGTTCCTTCGGCCAGACGGCAGTGCCCTGCAGCGCGCGGCTCGATGCCGCGGCGCGCTGCAGGTTCCTGCGGCTGGACGGCATCGACCTGCAGCGCCCGGCCCGATGCCGAGGCGCGCTGCAGGTTCCTGCGGCTGGACGGCAACGAGCTGCAGCGCTTCGACGCCGGCGCCACGGACCACGACCACGGCGCCGGGCACTCCACGCCGGCGGCGACCCCGACCTGCGCGGAGCGCGCCAGGAGGATTCGAACCCTTCGCGTCCCGGCGCGAACACGCTTGAAAACGGCCGGGCGGGTGGCTAGGTTCGTCCACGTCATGTCCACCACCTGGCAGAGCACCACGCGCTTCGTCATCGCCCTCCGCGGCGAGTCGAACCCGTACGCCCTGGTCGGGGACATGCAGCCGCGAGCGACGAAGCTCCGGCACCGGCACCCCGCCTTCATCACGCACAACCGCTAGCGAGAGAGACATATGACTCCCGCGACGGTCGCGGGGGTCACGGTCCGGAGGGGTTCGTCTGAGACGAGCCGCACCCGGATCGCGTGGACTCGCGACACGATCATCAACGCGATCCAGGAATGGGTCGCCACATACGACGAGCCGCCCCGCGCGGCCGACTGGAACCCCTCGTCCGCGAAGTGGTCCGGCCAGACGTGGCGCATCGAGCGCTACCGGGCCGGCCGCGCCGACGGGACGGCCTGGCCCTCGCTGAACGCCGCCAAGCGGCCGTTCGACGGGTCGCTGGCCGTCGCCGTCCGGGCCGCGGGGTTCCAGCCGCCGAAGCCGGGACCGCGTCGCCGTCGTGACGTCGAGCCCGCACAGGCCGACCGGCTGCAGATGTCGCCGGACGTGCGCGTGCTGCTCGACGCCGCGCTGGCGGCCGCTCGCGACGCCGACCGCCGGGTCGACGCGCTGGCCGATCGCCTCGGACGCATGCAGGAGCGTGCGACCGCGCTGGTCGACGAGCGCGACGCCGCCCGACGGCGCTCCGCCGGGGCCGACGCCCGGGCGCGGGCGGCGATCGAGACCGCGCTGACGCGTGCCGAGACGGCGCTGCGCCGCTCCCGCTAGGGGGCGGACGCGGCGGCCGCCGCGGCCGTGGAGGCGCGGTCCCTTGCCGACTACGTCCCCGGGTGGCTGGCGGAGGCGGACCGGACCGCGGCCCTGCTCCGCGAGGAGCGGGACGGGCTGCGCGTGCGGCTGGACCAGGCGATCGCCGAGGGCGAGACCCTG
>NZ_KI912613.1:3336648-3446753 GCF_000519325.1 Patulibacter minatonensis DSM 18081
GACGACGGCGGCGCCGCGCCGCCGCCGGGCGCGATCGGCGGCGACCCCGTCGCCGCCGCGCTGGCCGGCACGATCGACGACGTGCCGGGGCTCTCGGTGCTCGTCCTCGACGGCGAGCAGCGGATCACCGCCGTCGCCGGAGCCGTGCCGGTCGAGGGCACGGTCCTCGTCGGCCGCCCCGTCGGCGACGCGTTCGCCCCCGACGCCCGGGCGGCCGTCCTCCCCGCGGTCGCGGAGGCGCTGGCCGGGACGGCCACGACCGTGCTGCTGCCGGACGACGACCAAGGCGGCCTCGAGGTGCGGTGCCGACCGGTCGGCGGCGGACATCCGGGTGCGGTCTGCCTCGTGCAGGACCTCGCCGCCCAGGCGGACACCTCGCTGCTCCTGGAGGCCACCCGGGCGTTCGAGATCACCTTCCGGCACTCCCCGATCGGGCAGGGCCTGCTGTCCCGGAGCGGCCGCTGGCTGCGGGTCAACGGGGCGCTCAGCGAGCTCGTCGGACGCTCCGCCGACGACCTCGTCGGCGCCGAGATGGGCGAGACGCTCCACCCCGAGGATCGCGACGCCGAGCGCGAGCGGCTGCGGCGGCTGGTCGACGGGCCCGACGACCACCACGTCGTCCGCGCCCGGTTCCTGCGCGCGGACGGCCGTGCGGTCCACACGCACACGCGGATGACCCGGATCACCGACGACGGCGGCACGGTCCGGGGGTTCGTCGCCCAGGTCGTCGACGCCGCGGCCTGGAAGCGGTTCAGCGGCCGCTGAGCGCTCCGGGCCGCCCGGGCACGGCCGTCCGTCGGTCAGCTCTTCTCGACGTCCGCCTCGCACGGGGCGGGGTCGGAGGCCTCGAGGTCGGTGTCCAGGCGCTCCAGCGCCCCCGCGGCGGCCTCGAAGCGCTTCGCGGCGGCCTCGACCCGGTCCCCGGTGGCGTCGCCCCCTGCGGTCGCCTTCTTCTGCGCCGTGAGGAGCTCCCGGCCCGCGTCCCGGACGGCGGCGAGCGCGTCGCGGTCCTCCTCCGGCCCGCGCAGCGCGGCGCGGCACCGCTCGCTCGCCTCGATCCCGTCGATCGCCTTCGCGCTCTCGTCGTAGGCGCGCACGACCCGGTCGCTCCCGGTGACCAGCCCCTCGACCGCCTCGTCGAGGCACGCGACGTCCTCCTCGCCGCAGGCCTCCGCGTCCTCGCCGAACGTCGCGAACGCGTCCAGGGCGTCGGCGGCGGAGCGGCAGGCCGGGGCCGTGGTCCGGAGCACCGGACCGGCGGCCTCGAGCTCCTTGCACTGCTTCCGCGCGGTGCTCACGTACCGCTGGACGTCGGCTGCGGTCTCCGGGTCGTCCTTCGTGAGCTCGACGGCCTCGCGGTGCTGGCGCACCAGCACGTCGAACTCGCCCCGCGACAGGCGGGTCCGGTCGTCGTCGCCACCACCGCACCCCGCGAGGGCGGCGGAGCAGCAGAGCACGAGGGACAGGGACAGGGAGCGGGACCCACGCATGGGCGCCAGGATAGCGGCGACGCGCCATGGTCTCGGCGTCCGCCCCGGGATCGTCCGGGTCGTGCCGCCGCCGCGCGTGGCCTCCGTTCCCGTCGCACACCGGCCCGGCGACGCGCCGCCTACCATGGAGGGTCGACCCATGGCCGTACTCATCGCCTCCGACCTGAAGAAGGACATCAACGGCAACCCGCTGTGGAAGGGGCTGTCGTTCAAGCTCGAGCGCAAGACGCGCATGACGCTCTCCGGGCGCAACGGCGCCGGGAAGACGACGCTCCTGCGCATCCTCGCGGGCCAGTCGAAGGCCGACGGCGGCGACCTCTCGTTCGAGAAGGGCGCCCGCGTGATCCTGCACGACCAGCGGCCGCCCCGCGAGCAGGGGATCACGCTCGAGGAGTACGTCACGTCGGGCCGCCAGGACCTCATCGACCTCGAGGCGACGCTCCGCGAGCTCGAGCAGAAGATGGCCGACGGCGACATGGAGGTCTTCGACAGGTACGCCCGCGCGCAGACCGAGCTGGAGTCGCTCGGCGGCTACCGCTGGCGCGACGAGGCCGCCGACACCGTCCGCGGCCTGGGCTTCACCGACGAGGACCTCGGGCGCAACCTCGAGACGTTCTCCGGCGGGCAGCTCACGCGCGCCTCGCTCGCCCGCGCGCTGTCGGCGAAGCCGGACCTGCTGCTGCTCGACGAGCCCACGAACCACCTCGACCTCGAGTCGCTCGAGTGGCTCGAGAAGACGCTCGTCCAGTACGAGTCGGCGATCGTCCTCGTCGCCCACGACCGCTGGTTCCTCGAGGCGGTCGGCACGTCCGTGCTCGAGATCGAGGCCGGCCGGGCGAAGTTCTTCCCCGGCACCTGGCACGCGTGGCGTCGCGAGCAGGCCGCCCGCGAGATCGCGCTGGGCAAGTCGATCGCCAAGCAGGAGGCCCAGATCGCGCGGATGGAGGACTTCGTCCGCCGCTTCTCCGCCAAGGCGACGAAGGCCAAGCAGGCGCAGAGCCGGGTCAAGGCGCTCGACAAGATCGAGAAGATCACCCGCGATCCGACCGACAACCGGACGATGGGCTTCAACTTCAAGAAGGCCGAGCGCGCCGGCGCGATCATCTACGAGCTCGAGCACGGCCGGATCGAGGTGCCGCCGCCGACGATCGTCAAGGACGTGAACACGAACCACACGACGACGGTCAGCGACCCCGACGCGCGGATCCTCCTGGACGACGCGGAGCTCTGGCTCGAGCGTGGGGAGCACGTCTGCCTCGTCGGCCCCAACGGCGTCGGCAAGACGACCCTGATCGAGACCCTCGCGGGACGGCGACCGCTCGCCGACGGCGTGATCCGCACCGGCCACAACGTCAAGGTCGGGTACCTCAGCCAGCACGGCGAGGAGATGCACCACGGGGGCGCCCGGACCATCCTCGAGGCCTGCATCAAGGCGACGACCCTGAAGCCCGGCGAGGCCCGGGCGCTGCTCGGCAAGTTCCTGTTCACGGGCGAGGACGTCGAGAAGGCCCTCGACGACCTCTCCGGCGGTGAGCACAAGCGCCTCGGCCTGGCGATCCTCGTCGCCTCCGGCGCCAACGTCCTGATCCTCGACGAGCCGACCAACCACCTCGACATCGAGTCGCGCGAGGCCCTCGAGGACGCCCTCTCGGGCTACGACGGCTCGATGATCATGATCAGCCACGACCGCGCGCTGCTCGAGGTCGTCGGCACCCGGACGGTCGCGGTCGAGGACGGCGAGCTCCACAGCTACCTCGGCGGCTGGCAGGAGTACGTCGAGGTCCGCGAGGAGCGGCAGGCCGCCGCGCGCGCGGCCAAGGAGGCCGGGAAGAAGGCCGACGCGGCGGAGCGGAACGGGACGGCGGCGGGCGGTGCGTCGAAGAACGGCACCGCGAAGAACGGGTCGGGGAAGACCGGCGCGGCGAAGGCCGGCGGGTCGAAGAACGGTGCCGGGAGCACGACGGGCTCCGGCGGCGGGTCGTCGGCCGCGGGCCCGGCCACGCGGTCGGCGGGCGGCGGGGGCACGGCCACGAAGCTGCCGACCGGCCCGCCGATGTCGAAGAACCGCCGGCGCGAGATCGAGAAGGCCGAGTCCCGCATCGAGGACGCCGAGGTCGCGCTCTCCGCGCTCGAGGAGGAGCTCGCCGCGCCCGGCGCGTGGTCGACCCCGGAGGCGACCGAGAGGAACACGGCCCGGCACGAGGCCGCCAAGGCGAAGGTCGCCGACCTGTACGAGACGCTGGAGCGCCTCTCGGCCTGACGGCCGGCGGGACGGGGTCAGCCACGTGCACGGACTCCGGCATCCCGCCGCCGTCGCCCTCGGCGGCACCGCGCCGGTCGTCGGGACGGCCGATGGCACGGCCCGGCGGGCCGGGACGGCCCCGCGCGCGGTCGTCGGCGGGTTCGAGGCCACCGGTCTGCTCGACGTCACGGACGACCCCGCGGCGCTCGAGTCCGCCGGGCGCTGGGCGGTGGTCCGGACGTTCGAGGGCCGCCTGACCGCTGCGAGGTTCGCCGACTGGCGGCCGCTCGGGCCCACGCCGGGTGGCGTCCCGGACTGGGCGCCGGTCCCGCCCGGTGCGTGGTCGTCGAGTCTCGACGGCCAGGCGTTCCGGGCCGGGGTCGCGGACGTGCGCGAGCGGATCGCGGCGGGCGACGTCTACCAGGTGAACCTCTGCCGGGTCCTGGCCGCGCGGCTCCGGCCCGGGACGACGCTGCACGGCCTCCACGCGCGGCTGGCCGCCCGCCATCCGGCGCCGTACGCCGCGCACGTCCACCTGCCCGGACGCGGGCTCGACGTCGTCTCGGCGTCGCCCGAGCTGTTCCTCTCGCGCGACCGCGACCACGTCGTGTCGCGCCCGATCAAGGGCACCGCGCCGACGGCGGCGGAGCTGCTCCCGAAGGACCGCGCCGAGAACGTGATGATCGTCGACCTCGTGCGCAACGACCTGGGGCGCGTGTGCCGCCCCGGGACCGTCCGGGCACCGGAGATCTGCGCGGTCGAGGAGCACCCGGGGCTCGTCCACCTCGTCTCGACCGTCGAGGGCCGGCTCCGCGAGGACGCCGGCTGGCCGGAGCTCCTCGACGCGACCTACCCCGCCGGGTCGATCGTCGGTGCCCCGAAGCTCGCGGCGCTCGACGTCATCGACGAGCTCGAGCCGACGCCGCGCGGCCCGTACTGCGGGGCGATCGGCTGGGTCGACGCGGACCGCGGCACCGCCGAGCTCGCGGTCGGCATCCGCACCTTCTGGCGCGAGGGGACGACGCTCCGCTTCGGCACCGGCGGCGGGATCACCTGGGACAGCGACCCGGACGGCGAATGGCGCGAGACGGAGCTGAAGGCCGCCCGGCTGCTGGCGGTCGCCGCGGGGGCCTGACCCTCAGCGGCTCCCGGCGCCGCGCGGCGCGGTCTCCGCCAGGAACGCCCCGACGTGCTCGATCACCGCGTCGGGCCGGTCCTCCGGCATCAGCGTGTAGGAGTCGTCGACCTCGACCAGCCGACCGTCCGGGAAGAGCTCCGCCAGCCGGGGCCCGTGCTCGCGGGGCATCATCTTGTTCTCCGGCGCCCAGAGGACGAGGACCGGTCCGGTGAACGCCCGCTGGCGCTCGGCGAGGTCCAGCAGCTCGTCGCGGTCGAAGCGGGGCGCGCCGTAGCGCTTGAGGTCGCGGCGGATCCGGCGATCCGTCGTCACGCCGTGGAGCCAGCCGTCCATGACGTCGTGGGGGACGGGGCGCTTCGACATCCAGCCGAACGTCATCGGCAGCCGGCGCAGCGGCCGGAACCGCAGCGGCTGCATCGCCGCGTTGATGCCCCCGGGCATCCGGGCCGCCATCCCCGCCGTGCGACCGGGGAGCCCCGGCGGGAAGTTGTCGAACGCCTCCGACGGCAGGATCACGTAGCGGCCGACGCGCTCGTCGAGGCCGTACGACGTGAGCAGGGGACCGCCACCCCAGTCGCAGCCGACGATCGTGACGTCCCGGAGATCCAGCTTCTCGAGGAACTCGGCGATCCGTCCGACGTGCCCCCGCAGCGACATGTCGGCGTCCTCGTCCATGGGGATCCGGTGGCCGCCCAGGGGGAGCAGCGGGACGACGCAGCGGGCCCGCTCGCGCAGCCCCGCGACGACGTGCCGCCAGAGCGTCCCGTCCATCAGGACGCCGTGGACGAAGACGAGCACCGGGGCGTCCGCCGCGACCGCGGGATCGCTCGGCCCGACGTCCTCGTAGGTGATGGTCCCGCCCGACAGGCCGATCTCCGGCATCCGCTCGCTCCCGACTAGATAGATCGCTCTAGTGAGACCCTAGCTATGCTCGGCGAGGACGACAAGGGAGCGGGAGTGACGACGAGCAGGGAGCGGATCCTCGAGGCGAGCACGACGCTGCTGCGCCGCCAGGGCCTGAGCGGGACGGGCATCAAGCAGATCCTCACCGCGGCGGAGGCGCCGTTCGGCTCGCTGTACCACCACTTCCCGGGTGGCAAGGACGAGCTCGCCGACGAGACCATCCGCACCGCCGGCGCCGCGTACGGTCTGCTGTTCCCGGCGATCTACGGCGACGCGCCCGACCTCGTGACCGGCACGACGACGGCCTTCGCGCTCGCGGCGATCGACCTCGAGGCGGCCGACTACGCCGACGCGTGCCCGATCGCCACCGTCGCGCTCGAGGTCGCCAGCACGAACGACCGCCTGCGCCGGGCGACCGCCGACGTCTTCAACGGCTGGATCGACGAGGGCACCGCGTTGTTCGCCGCGCGTGGCCTGGACGAGTCGACCGCGCGGCGCGTGATCATCGCGCTGATCGCGGCGCTCGAGGGCGCGTTCGTGCTCAGCCGCGCGCTGCGCAGCACCGAGCCGCTCGCGGCCGCGGGGCGGGCGATGGAGGCCGTGGTGCGGGACGCGCTCGACGGGGCGGAGGACACCTCGGTCTGACGCGGGGCCGGGGCGGGACGCCGCCCGACGGGATCGGCCTTCCCGCGTCGCCCCTGTCGCGCTACGCCGCAGGCGTCGGTCGCCCGCGGAACGTGCCGCGGTACCCGGTCGGCGTGGTGTGGACGATGCGCGCCAGGTGGCGGCGGAGCACCGGGGCCGTCCCCAGGCCCGTCCGACTGGCGACCTCGTCGACCGACGCGTCGGTCGACTCCAGGAGCTCCCGCGCGAGCGCGACCCGCTGCGCGGTGACCCACGCCTTCGGGGTCGTGCCGACCTCGGTCGCGAAGCGGCGGGCCAGCGTCCGGGGGCTCATGTGGGCGTGCGCAGCGAGCACGGCCGCGTCGAGGTGCTGGTCCAGGCGTCCCCGGGCCCACGCGAGCGTGGGGGCGAGGTCGTCGCCGGCGTGGACGATCGGGGTCGGCACGAACTGCGCCTGCCCGCCGTCGCGGTGCAGCGAGACGACGTTCCAGCGGGCGAGGGCGGCCGCGGCGGCCGCGCCCTCCTGCTCGCGGACGATGTGCAGGCAGAGGTCCATCCCCGCGGCGAGGCCGGCGGAGGAGAGCACGTCGTCCTCGTCGACGTAGAGGGCGTCGGGGACGAGCTCGACGGCGGGGAAGCGCTCGCGGAAGGCGTCCGCGAACGCCCAGTGGGTCGTGGCCCGCCGGCCGTCGAGCAGGCCCGTGGCGGCGAGGTCGAACGCCCCGACGCAGATCGACGCGACGCGGGCACCGCGGGCGTGGGCGGCCCGGATCGCCGCGATCGCCGCGGGGGAGGGACCGGGGTCGCTCGACACACGCCCCGGGAGGACGACGAGGTCCGCATCGTCGAGCGCCTCGAGTCCGGCGGGGAGGTCGATCGAGAACCCGTCGCCGGTCGGCAGCGGCCCGGGCTGCTCGCCGCAGGTGGTCAGCTGGAACCCGGCAGGCGCGCCCTCCGGTCCCGGGCCGCGCGCGAACGCCTGGACGGCGATCCCCAGGTCGAAGGACACGACGCCCTCGAGGACGAGCAGCGCCACGCGGGTGATGGGCATGCCGTGAGCATGGCAGAAAACGGCCGACAGGTGTCGTTGTTGCCACTCGTCGGACCCGAGGGCCCGGCGTACGGTCGCGCCATGTCCACCGTGAGCGTCACCCACCACCCCCTCTTCGTCGACGGGCGACACGTCGACACCGCCGAGCGCTACGACCTCCGCGACCCCGCGACGGGCGAGGTCGTGGGGACCCTGGCGAAGGGCACCGTCGCCGACGTCGACACGGCGGTCGAGGCCGCGCGGCGTAGCTTCGCGGCGGGCGTCTGGGCCGGCCGGACGCCGGCGGAGCGGTCCGCCGTGCTGTCCCGCATCGCCGGGCGGCTCGCCGCCGAGGTCGACGACCTCGCCCGCCTGGAGGGCAGCGTCAACGGCGCGACGATCCGGCAGGCGACCGCGTTCCACGCCGGCTTCGCCGCGCCGCACCTGCAGCACTTCGCGGACCTCGCGGCGAGCTACGCGTTCGAGCGGGTGATCGACACGCCGCCGGTCCCGACGCTCTCGACGAACCGGATCATCCGCGAGCCGATCGGCGTCTGCGCCGCGATCGTCCCGTGGAACTTCCCGCTCGTGCTCGGCATCTGGAAGATCGGCCCGGCGCTGGCCGCCGGCAACTCCGTCGTCGTGAAGGTCGACGAGCGCGCCCCGCTGACGCTGCTGCGCCTGGCCGAGATCGCGCACGAGGAGGGCGTGCCGGACGGCGTCCTCAGCGTCGTCGCGGGGCCGGGGCCCGAGGTCGGGGCCCGCCTGGCGTCGCACCCGGACGTCGGCAAGGTCGGCTTCACCGGGTCCACCGTGGTGGGCCGCGAGATCATGCGGCTCGGCTCCGGGACCGTGAAGCACGTGACGCTCGAGCTCGGCGGCAAGGGCCCGGCGATCGTGCTCGACGACGCCGACCTCGACATGGCCGTGGAGGGGATCCTCTTCGGCTGCATGCTGTTCTCCGGGCAGATGTGCGAGTCCGGGACCCGGCTGCTCGTCCCCGCGGCAGGGCGGGACGAGATCGTCGGCCGGCTCGTCGAGCGCGTCCGCGCGCTGCGGCTCGGCGACCCCCGGGACCCGGCCACGGACGTCGGCCCGGTGATCTCCGTCGCCCAGCGCGACCGGGCGCTCCACCTGATCGGCCGGGCCGTGGACGCGGGCGCGACGGTCGCCGTCGGCGGCGGGATCCCCGAGCTGCCCGGGTTCGAGGGCGGCAGCTGGATCGAGCCGACGATCGTCACCGGCGTGACGAACGACATGGAGCTCGCGCAGGTGGAGGTCTTCGGGCCGGTCCTCGCGGTCCTGACGTACGAGAGCGAGGACGAGGCGGTCGGGATCGCCAACGACTCCGACTTCGGCCTCGCCGCCGGCGTGTGGTCCCGCGACCTGCGGCGCGCCGGAGAGATCGGCCGTCGGCTCCGAGCCGGCACCGTCTGGGTGAACACCTGGCACGGCGTCGACAACAACGCCCCGTTCGGCGGCTACGGCCAGAGCGGCGTCGGCCGGGAGATCGGCCCCGACGCGCTCGACGCCTACACGGAGACCAAGCACCTCCACGTCGACCTCTCGCGCAGCGCGGGCGAGCAGATCTTCGCGCTGCTCCAGCCGGGGCCCGGCGCCTGAGCGCGGCCGCCCCGGCTACCGCTCGGCCGTCGTGACGTCGTAGCCGGCCGGGAGGTCCCACCGGCCGCGGACCCAGCGCACCGGGGTGCCGTCCGGCAGGTGGGCGAGCGCGCGTCCGTGCGTCGGGACGCCCCAGAGCGTCGCGACGTACGGGACGTCGGCGTCCGCGGCGGTCCCGAGGCCTCGGGCGACGTGGTGGGCGGGGTGGCTGATCACGATCGCGCCGGCGCGGACCCACACGGGCGTGCGGTCCAGCGGGGCGTCGACGGCGATGGCCGCGCCGCCGGCGGACACGACCTCGCGTCCGCTCCACGTCTCGATCCACCGGCCTCGCGGCAGCGGCACCGTGCGCTCGCGGACGCCCTCGTCGACGACCGGCGCGACGACGAGCGACGGCCCGTACGCGAAGGCGTCGGGGACGCCCCAGAGCGCGTCGTCGGACGGGTCCAGGAGGCTCAGCGGCCGGACGATCGGCAGGCCGGTCCGCGCGGCGGTGCGGGCGGCGGCGCGGACGTACGGCACGAGCATCTCGTGCATCAGCACGGCGCCCCGGAACAGCGCGAGCGTCTCGTGGTCGTAGGTCCACGGCTCCTGCTCGAGGCGCGCGTGGGCCTGCATCAGCGGCGTGAAGCACCCGAGCTGCGCCCACCGGACCAAGAGCTCGCCGGTCGCGCGCTTGACCCCGGCATCGCCGAGGTAGCCGCCGACGTCGTGCGACCAGTTCGAGATCCCGGAGTGCGCGGCGGAGACCGTCGCCGCCAGCAACACGCGGAGCGACCAGAAGTCCGACGCCTGGTCGCCGCCCCAGAGCATCCCGGTGGCCTGCTGGCCCGTCCACCCGGAGCGACCGAAGAGCACGCCGTCGCCGGGGTGCGCGTTCTGCAGCGCCCGGCGCATCGACCGTCGGTAGTCGTCGCCCCAGCGCCACGCGCGCGTCGCGCCGGTCGAGCCGTCGGCGAAGCGGACGTCCTCGGGCAGGTAGTAGCCCTCGCCGTCGTCGGCCTTGATCCCGCGGACGCCGAGCCGCAGCGCCTCCTCGGCCTGCGCGCGCCACCACGCATCGCCGGGACCGGTGAAGTCGATCGGCGACCCGCGACCCATCCACCACTGCGCGAGGTACGGGATGTCCGCATCGGGGACGCCCTGGAGCTCGTCGTCCCCGGCGCGCTTCATCGTCGACCGGATCTCGCGGGCGTGCTCCCGGACCTCCGCCGCGGGGGGCCGGAGGTAGGCGCGCGTCCGGGCGCCCTCCGCGTAGGTCTCGGCCGGTCGCCGGTGCATCCGGATCGACGCCGGGTCCGACGGCGACTGGCCGCCCGCGGAGTCGACGTTCACCCACGGCGTGACCCAGACGACGGTCCGGACGCCCTCCTCGAGGAGGCGCGTGACCATGCCCGCGAAGTCCGGGAACTGGTGGGGGTTCGGGCGCCAGGTGTTGTAGTTCGTCTCCCACGGCGAGTCGAGGACGACGGCGTCGACCGGGATGTCGTGCCAGCGGCACCCGTGGACGTCCTCCATCACCTCGTCCTGGTGCTGGTGGATGTCGCGGGACTTCCAGAACCCGTAGCCCCACGCCGGCAGCAGGGCGGGACGCCCCGTGGCACGGGCGAACGCGAGCAGCCGCGCGACGGGCGTCGCCTGCAGGTGCAGCCGGAGCCGGAGCGGGCCGGCGACGGTGCGGACGCTGGGGGCGACGAGACCGTCCTCGAGGTCGAACCGGGTGCCGTTGCCGGCGGTGTCGAGCCACGCGGCCCAGCCGGCGTCGGACTGCAGGAACGGGACGGGCGCGTAGTCGCCCTGCGGGATCCCGCCGCGCTCGGCGAGCGCCGGGGCGCACCCGGGACCGAGGTACCGGCGGTCGGCACCGAGCTGGATGGCCCGCCCCGCGTGGTCGACCGACGGGTGGTGCCGGGCGCCCAGCCCGGTCAGGCGGGCGTCGTCGGCCGGCCACCGGACACCGGTGCGCAGGTGCGGGCCCGGGCCCGGATCGGGCTCCGTCCCCCGGCTCCGGCGCGCCGGGCGGGGCGCGGCCGTGGCACGCGGCGGCGCGTCGGACGTCAGGTCGATGTGGACGACGTCGTCGGACGGGAGCGCCACGCGCAGCGTGCCGGTGCGCCCGGAGCGGAAGCGCAGGGCGATCGTCGCGGCGTCGGCGGGCGGCACCGCGCGACGGGCCGGCGGCACGCGGGGGTCGTCCTCGTCGAGGGCGTACGCCACGTCGTTCGGTCCCCGGCCGGCCGGCGACGCCGGGACGGGGCGCGCGTCGACCACCGCGTCCTCGGGCTCGAGGTCCTCCCGCGGCACCACGCCCTCGGTCACGCGGACGAAGCGGTCGTCGACCGTCCCGTCGACGGCCCACGGCTCGAGGCCCGTCACCACCGCCCGGCCGTCGCGCAGCACGTCGACGCGCAGCGGGTCGAGGCCGATCCGCACGCTCGTGCGTCCGCGCGCGAGGGCGACGGGCAGCGCGGAGGTCGGCGGCGCGGCGAGGCTCACGGGAGCATGCTGGGCCACCACCGGAGGGTCCCGGTGAAGGTCCCGTGAAGGTCGGGTCCGTCACAGAACCTCCTGCTATTCGACGACTTCCCGCTGGTCCTCGGAAATCCGTCGATCTTCACGCCATCGTCACCGGTCGGACACGTCGCCGTCACTCGACCCGGGCCGGGGGAGCGGACCCTCCCAGGTATGAGCCCCAGCCCAGGCAGCTCCCCGAACGTCCCCCCGGCGCTCTCGCGCTGCGACCTGCACGTCCACTCGACGGCGTCGGAGTTCTCGAAGCTCGGCGTCCAGCGCTCGGTCGGGATGCCGGAGTGCGCCACGCCGCCGGAGGAGGTCTACGAGCTCGCCAAGCGGCGCGGCATGGACTTCGTGACGATCACGGACCACGACACGATCGCCGGCGCCCTCCAGATCGCCGACCGCCCGGACGTCTTCGTCGGCGAGGAGCTGACCGTCTGGTTCCGCGGCGAGCCGCAGGCCGTGCACGTGCTCTGCCTGGGCATCAACCAGGACGACCACGACTGGCTCCAGGCGCACAACCACGACGTCGTGCGGTGCGCCGAGTACCTGCACCAGAACGAGATCACGACGGCGCTGGCGCACCCCTTCTACTCCGTCGAGGCGCCGCTGACCGCGCGCCACCGCCGGCAGCTGGCCGAGCTCTTCCCGATCTGGGAGGTCCGCAATGGCTCCCGGGCCCGCGAGCTCAACGCGCCCGCCGCGACGTTCATCGACGTCCGGGGCGGCATCGGCATCGGCGGCACCGACGACCACGCCGGTGTCGACATCGGTCGCACGTTCACCGAGACCCCGCTGGCCTACACGCCGGAGGAGTACCTGGCGCACATCCGCGCCGGCCGCGCCGTCGCCAAGGGCACGCAGGGCAGCGCCGCGAAGTGGACCCACGCCGCCATGGGCATCGCGATCCGGTCGCTCGGCGTCGACCCCCGCGGCGAGGACGACGGGGTGGGCGGGACCGCATCCCGCCCGCGCCCCGAGGCGATCGCCACGATGGTCTCCTCGCTCATGAGCGAGGGCGACGTCCGGCGCGGCGCCGAGGACCAGGACCTCTCGCCCGACGACGCCCGGGCGCTGCTGCGCGCCTGGATCGACTCGATCGGCCTGCAGGACCTCACGGCCCGCCAGCTCCTCTCGATGTTCCAGGAGGACGACTTCGACCACCGCGACCTGTTCCGCCGGGCGCGCGTCGCCCACGAGCAGAAGCTCGCTGCGACGGTCGACACGGTGCTCGCCGCCGCCGAGGGCGTGACCGCGGGGGAGGACCCGGACCTCACCGCGATCGGCGGTCAGCTGCTCGACGCCCTCCTGCCGGCGCTGCCCTACGCGCCCGCCGCGGCGTTCCTCGGCCGCGAGCGCCGCAAGCTGAAGACCCGCCTGGACGGCGAGCTGCCGCGCGTCGCGCTGGTCGCCGACGGCATCGGCGGCATGCACGGCGTCACGCACACGATCGACACCATCCGTCGCATCGGGGTCCCGGGCTACGAGGTCGAGGTCATCGGCACCGACGTCCGCGTCGACCGCCGCCTGCCCGCCGTCGCCGACGTCGACATCCCGTTCTACGCGGGCCTGAAGGTCGGCATCCCGGGCGTCCCGGCACTCGTCGAGCAGATCGCCGAGGGCCGCTACGACGTCGTCCACCTCTGCTCGCCCGGCCCGGCCGGGATCGTCGCCGGCGCGCTGGCGAAGATGCTCGACATCCCGGTGCTCGCCAGCTACCACACGGAGCTCGGCACCTACACCGGCACCCGCTCGGCCGACCAGAAGCTCCAGACGTACGCCGACCTCGTGCTCGCGGTCTTCTACGGCCAGGCCGACGTCGTGGTCACGCCGAGCCCGCAGAGCGACGAGGCCGTCCGCGAGCTCGGCGTCGCCGCCGACGCGATCGGCCGTTGGGACCGTGGTGTCGACATCGACCGCTTCACCCCGAAGCGCCGCAACGACGAGACCGCGCGGCGGATCCTCGGCGCCGCGCCGAACGAGACGTCGCGCGTGAACGTCCTCTACGCCGGGCGCCAGAGCGTCGAGAAGGGCGTCGACCTCCTCTGCGACACGTTCCTCGCCGCCCGGGCCCGCGACCCCCGGCTGCACCTGCTGCTCGCCGGCGGGGGGCCCGAGGAGCACGTCCTGCGCGAGCGCCTCGGCGAGCACGCGACGTTCCTCGGCTGGCTCTCCGGCGACGACCTCGCCGACGCCTACGCCAACGCCGACGTCTTCCTCTTCTGCAGCCGGACCGACACGTTCGGCCAGGTCATCCTCGAGGCGCAGGCCTCCGGGCTCCCGGTCGTCGCGGTCGGCGAGGGCGGTCCGCTCTCCCTGATCGAGGACGGCATCTCCGGCCTGCTGCGCCCGGCCGACGCCGGCGCGCTCAGCGACGCGCTGGTCGCCGTCGCCGGCCGCCCCGGGCTCCGCCGCCGCCTCGCGCACGGCGGGCTGCTCCGGGTCGAGGACCGCACCTGGGACGCCGCGATGGGCCGTCTCGCCGACGGCTATGGTCGCGCGCTCTCCGCCGGCACCCTGCGCGCCGCGCGCCGCGAGGCCGAGGCCTCCGCGGCCCGCGAGCTCGTCCGCCCGAAGCGCGGCACGGGCCAGAAGCGCATCGCCTGAGGGCACGGCGGCCGGGGCGGCGGGCCGGGACCGGGCTTCGTGTCGGATCGTGTACCTCCCGGGTACCGAATCCGACGCGGAGTGCGGGCCGATCGCCCGGGCCGGATGCGTGTCGGATCGTGCACCTCCCGGGTACCGAACCCGACACGGAGCGCGGCCCAGCCACCCGGGCCGGCTGCGGGTCAGATCGCGTACCGCCCGCGTACCGAACCCGACACGGAGCCCCAGCCGCCGGCGGGCCGGGGCCCGGCCGGCGCCGTCGTCCCTGCTCGGCGAGCGGGTGGCCCGAGCCTTCGGAGGTCCGACGCGCTCCGACCCGAGACGCTCGGGCCGGGGCCCGCAGAGTCTCTCTCACCGCGCTTTGAGCGCGATGCCCTCCAGGTGGTGCGCGACCGTCTCGCACGCGTCGATCGCGTTCTCGAACGCGCCGTAGATGTCCTTCCAGCGGATGACGAACAGCGGGTCGACGCCCTCGTCGAACAGGGACGCGATGGCGTCGCGGCTGATCCGGTCCCCGTCGTTCTCCAGGCGGTGGATCTCGACGAGGGCCGGGCCGAGGTCCGCGCCGCGGCAGAGCGCACCGAGGGCGATGGCGACCTGGTCCCCGGAGTGCACGAGGATGTCGGCGAGCTGCGTCGCCTGGTCCGTCGGCGCCTCGACGCGGTACACGGCGAGCATGTCCCCGGCGGCCTCGGCGTTGTCGACGACGTCGTCGAGCGCGGTGGCCAGGCGGAACCCGTCCTCGACGTCGAACGGCCCGGGCGACCGTCGACCGCTCGCGCCGTTGAGGAGGTGGATCAGGTCGTGGGCGATCCGGTCGCCCTCGTGCTCCTCCGCGACGAGGTCCTTCAGGAGCCCCGTGCCCTCCGGGTAGGTCTTCACGAGATCCCGCAGGAGCCGCGTCGAGCGCTCGATGGTCCTGGCGAACTCCTCGAGGAGGGTGGCGATCGGGGCGTCGATCGAGGGGGCGCGTCGGCCGTCCAGCATTCGACTGCACGCTAGCGGCGCGGGCACCCCGATTGGCCGAGCCGGACGAGTGTTCACACCGCGTTCACGGTCGGTTCACGGTCCGGTAACCGGATCGGCGGGCGGGCGGCGGACACTCGACGTCGATGAGCACGGAGACGCGAGCTGCCGACGCGGCGAGCCCGGGCGGCGATGAGCCGATCCGGATCGCGCAGGTCGAGATCCGCCCGACCGAGGGCCTGGCGGTCGTCGCCGGCCGCGCCGTGGCGCTGTCGGTCCGGGAGTTCGAGCTGCTCTCGGCGCTCGCCCGCCGTTCAGGGCACGTCGTCGCGCGGGAGGAGCTCTTCTCCAGCGTCTGGGGCGGACCGCTCCGCTCCGGCGACCGCTCGATCGACGTCTACGTGCACAAGGTCCGCCAGAAGCTCGAGGCCGCATCGCCCGGCTGGAGCTTCATCCACACCCACATCGGGTTCGGCTACCGGTTCTCCCCGGAGCCGATGGCGTGACCCTCCGATCGCGCTGCGCCGCCCGGGCGGCGCACGAACGATCAGCAGATCTTCCCGCCGGCGGCCCTCCGGGCCGCTGTCCCCCCGCGAGGTCGTCGTCGAGAACCGACGGCAACGCGTTTTTCACATCCGTTTCACACCCCGACCACCGTCGAGTAACAGGATGGGCAGCGAGCGCTGCCAGCCTCCTCGGCGTCACGTTCTGAGCAATCAAGGAGACCACGTGCGCACTCGTACGTTCGCCGCGTTCGGCGCTTCCGCCGTCCTCGCCCTGGGAGTCGCAGCTTGCGGCTCCGACGACAATTCCGACAGCACCAGCACGTCCGGCGGCTCCAGCAGCTCCACGCCGGCCGAGACCTCCTCCGTCAAGTTCTCCGGCGCGATCAACGCCGGCGGCTCGACCTTCGCCAAGCCCGTGTACGACACGTGGGGCTCGAAGAACAAGGCCGGCGGCCTGAGCTTCAACTACGCCGGCACGGGCTCCGGCGCCGGCATCGCCGGCGTCACCGACGGCACGCTCGACTTCGGCGGCTCCGACTCCGCCACGGACGACGACGAGCTGAAGGCCGCCGAGAAGAAGAACGGCACCGTCCTGAACATCCCGATGTTCTTCGGCGCCGTCACGGCCTCGTACAACGTCGAGGGCGTCAAGACCGGCCTGAAGCTCGACGGCGAGACGCTGGCGAACATCTTCCTCGGCGACGTGAAGACCTGGAACGACAAGCAGATCGCCGACCAGAACCCCGGCGTCACGCTCCCGTCCTCGAAGATCACGGTCGTCCACCGCTCGGACGAGTCCGGCACGACGAAGGCGTTCCTGTCGTACCTCGGCGCGTACTCCAAGAAGTGGGAGGACGGCCCGGGCGTCGACAAGTCCGTCAAGTGGCCGACCGGCACCGGCGCGAAGGGCAACGACGGCGTCGCCGGCGCGATCAAGTCCACGCCGAACTCCATCGGCTACGTCGAGCAGGCGTACGCGCTGAACAACAACTTCACGTACGCGTCGCTGAAGAACAAGGCCGGCAACTACGTCGACCCGACGCTCGAGTCCGTCTCGGCCGCCGGTGACAGCGTCACCGTCCCCGAGGACCTGCGCTTCGCGATCGGCAACGCCGAGGGCGACCAGACCTACCCGGACGCGTCGGCCACGTTCGTCGTCGTCGCGAAGGACCTCTGCAAGGCCGGCAAGACCCCGGCCGTCGCCAAGGACGTCAAGAACTTCCTGACCTACGGCCTCGGTGCCGGTCAGGACGAGGCCAAGCAGCTCGCCTACGCGCCGCTGCCGGACAGCGTGAAGACGAAGGCCCAGGCCGCCGTCGACTCCCTGCAGTGCAACGGGGCGCCCATCGCCGCATCCCGCTGATGACCCCGCGGGCCCTCGGGCCCGCGGACCCCGGATCGTCCGGCCCGTCGCGCATCGCGGCGGGCCGGACGGCCCAGCAGTCGCAGTGACGCCCCGATCACGCCGCAGAGAAGACCACCAGCCGCCGCCATGGAATCCAGCACCGTCAAAGCACCGACCGACGCAGGGGCGCGACTTCGCGACCACCTCGCCCGGACGAAGACCGGGAGCTGGCTCGACCCGTGGGTCAAGGGCGGCCTCACGGCGCTCGCCGGCCTGATCTTCGTCCTGCTCGCGTACTTCCTGATCAAGCTCTTCATCGAGTCCCGCCCGGTCTTCCAGGCCTACGGGGTCTGGGACTTCGTCTCCAAGGTCGACTGGCTCCCGTCGCAGGACACCTACGGCGCCGGCGCCCTGGTGGCCGGCACGTTCATCACCTCGATCGTCGCGCTCGTGATCGGCGTCCCGATCGCCGTCGCCACCGCGCTGTTCGTCACCGAGCTCGCACCCGCCCGCTTCCGCGGCCTGATCTCGGGCACGCTCGAGCTGCTCGCCGCGGTCCCGTCCGTCGTCTACGGCCTCTGGGGCTTCCTGTTCCTCGCGCCGAAGCTCAAGGGCGCGGAGCAGTGGTTCGCCGACACCTTCTCGTTCATCCCGTTCGTCGGGGGCGACGTCTCGCCGGCCAACTACTTCATCACCGGCCTGATCCTCGCGATCATGATCATCCCGATCGTCTCGGCGATCTCGCGCGAGGTCATGGCGACGGTCCCCGCCGACCAGAAGGAGGCGGCCCTCGCCCTCGGCGCCACGCGCTGGGAGATGATCCGCTCGACCGTCCTGCCCTACTCACGCGCCGGCATCGTCGGCGGCTCGATGCTCGGTCTCGGTCGCGCGCTCGGCGAGACCATCGCCGTCGCCATCCTCATCGGCGGCGCCACCGCCGGCGTCGGCGACTCGATCTTCTCGCAGGGCTCGACGCTCGCCTCGGTGATCGCGCTCGAGTTCCAGGAGGCCACGGCCAGCCCGGAGCACCGCGCCGCCCTGATCGGTGCCGGCCTGCTGCTGTTCGGCGTCACGCTGATCATCAACGCGATCGCCCGCGGGTACATCACCCGCTCGGAGGGCCGCCTGGTCCGCGCCGAGAAGGAGGCCAAGGAGGCCGCCGCCCGCGCCGAGCGCGGCGACGCCCCCAAGGGCCCCGGCCTCCTCGCCTCGATCCCGCGCCCGAAGCTCCCGGAGCTCGTGTCGACGCTCGAGGGCCGTCAGCGCGTCGACAAGGTCGCCCGGAGCACCGTCGGCGGCCTGACCGCCCTGGCGATGCTGCCGCTGGCGCTGCTCCTCGGCTTCCTCGTCGTCAAGGGCGGCGGGGCGATCTCGTGGGACTTCTTCACGACCGACCCGACCGGCGCCGCCGGCGCGGTCAGCAACGCCAACCGCTTCCTCGGCGGGGACGCCGCGGCGTCCACCGCGACCCAGGACCTCGGCGGCATCCGCTCCGCGATCGTCGGGTCGCTCGAGGTGGTCGGCATCGCCGCCCTCGTCGTGGTCCCGGTCGGCATCGCCGTCGCGGTCTACCTCGTCGAGTACGGCCAGGGCACGAAGTTCGGCAGCTTCGTCCGCTACCTCGTGGACGTCATGACCGGCGTGCCGTCGGTCGTCTTCGGCCTCTTCGTCTACATCACGCTCGTCGTCTCGCAGGTCGGCGGCGTGCCGTTCGCCGGCTGGAAGGCGTCCGTCGCCCTCGGCCTGCTGATGCTGCCGATCGTCATCAACTCGTCGCTCCCGGTGCTCCGGCTCGTCCCGGCGTCGCTGCGGGAGGCCGCGCTCGCCCTCGGCGTGCCGCGCTGGAAGGTCATCCTCCGGATCGTCCTCCCGACCGCGCTGCCGGGCCTCGTCACGGGCTCGCTGCTCGCGATCGCCCGCGCCGCCGGCGAGACCGCGCCGATCATCTTCACCGCCGGCGTCGCCACGGCGCTGGTGGGCGACCCCAACGGGCCGCTCAACACCCTTCCCGCCCAGATCTACGCCGACGTGACCGCGTCGTCCTCGGCGCAGCACGACAGGGCCTGGGGAGCAGCACTGACCCTCGTGGTCCTCATCCTCCTTCTCAGCCTCGTCGCACGACTCGCCCAGCGCAGGAGCCGCATCTCATGAGCAGCACCGACCCCCAGACCTCCACGCGGACCGACGACGGGATCGCCGACGGCGTGGAGACCCCCCTGCAGACCCCGGCCGCGATCGTCGAGGACCCGAACCAGGGCCCCGCGAAGCCGAAGGCCAAGGCCACCGGCCACGAGGTCGTCCTGAAGGACGTCAAGTCCTTCTACGGCGACAACATGGCCGTCAAGGGCGTCGACCTCGAGTACCGCGCCAACCAGGTGACGGCCATGATCGGCCCGTCGGGCTGCGGCAAGTCGACGCTCCTGCGCTCGATCAACCGCATGCACGAGGAGATCCCGGGCGCGCGCGTCGAGGGCGAGATCCTCCTGGACGGCGTCGACATCAACGCGGACGGCACCGACGTCGTGGCCATCCGCCGGATGGTCGGCATGGTCTTCCAGCGGCCGAACCCGTTCCCGACGATGTCGATCCGCGAGAACGTCGCGGCGGGCCTGAAGTTCAACAAGATCAAGGACGTCAACCACGACGAGCGCGTCGAGTGGGCGCTCCGCGGTGCCGGCCTGTGGGACGAGGTCAAGGACCGCCTGAACGCCCCGGGCGTCGGGCTCTCCGGCGGCCAGCAGCAGCGCCTCTGCATCGCCCGCACGATCGCGATCAAGCCCGACGTCATCCTGATGGACGAGCCGTGCTCCGCCCTGGACCCGATCGCGACGCTGAAGGTCGAGGAGCTCATCCAGGAGCTGAAGACCGAGTTCACGATCGTGCTCGTCACGCACAACATGCAGCAGGCCGCCCGCGTCGGCGACCGCACCGCGTTCATGTACCTCGGCGACCTCGTCGAGGTCGACGAGACGTCGAAGATCTTCACGAACCCCTCGGACACGCGCACCGAGGAGTACGTGTCCGGGAAGTTCTCGTAAAGGGGTATCACCGTTCCCCTACGGGTACGGTCAGCTCTGTGACGACGCGTACGCAATACCGCGAGGAGCTCCAGAACCTCGAGCAGGCCACGCTCGGGGCGCTGGACCTCATCGTGCGGCAGGTCGAGCGGGTGACCGAGGCCCTGGAACAACAGGACGTCGAGCTCGGCACGTTCGTGATCGCGGACGACGACCGCGTCGACGGGCGCTACCTCGACGTCAACCAGGGCGTCCTGTCGCTGTTCGCGCTGCAGGCGCCCGTCGCGGGCGACCTGCGGCTCGTCGCGTCGCTGCTGCACGTGGCGAAGCACTTCGAGCGCATGGGCGACCAGTGCGTGAACATCGCCAAGCTCATCCCGCTGACGGGCAACGACCCGCCCCGGCGGTCGGAGGTCCTCAAGCCGATCATCCGCATGGGGGCCCTGGCCCGCGACGAGGTCGTGCAGTGCCGGCAGGCGCTCGAGCTGCGCGACGTCGACCTGGCGCTGGACATCGTCCGGCGCGACCAGGAGCTCAACGAGCTCAACCGCGAGGTCTTCCGCCTCGCGATCGAGCTCGGCGACGACATCGACACCCGCGAGTGGCTGATGACGATGACGATGGTCGCCCGCGCCTTCGAGCGCATCGGCGACAACGCGGTCGACATCGGTGAGCAGGTCGCCTTCGTGGTGGAGGGCATGTACCCGGAGTTCGGCGACCGCGCGGCGCGGCTGCTGCGGGCGAAGGAGAACGGCACGCCGCCGCCGGCGCCGGGCCGCTCCCCGACGGACGGCTTCTCCGAGGACGGCCGGTCGCCCGACGACGGGTCGTCGGACGCCGGGGACGACCCGCCCGGTTCCTGAGCGCTCCCGCGACGGACCGGGCGTTCCGTCCAGGGTGACGCCGTCACCCTCGTGGCAGAGGACACGAAGGGTGTCCAGTGTCCACACGGAAACAGTTGTGAAGAGGTTGTGTCCGTGGTGGGAAACACGGATCACACGCCCAAGGGGGGTCTACACTCCCCCGGGATGCAGGAGCACTCGACCGCCCCCGCGCCACCCGCGCCGGGCGCCGCCTCCGGGACGACGACCTCGCGCACCCTCCGGGTCGCGTTGATCGACACCGACAGCGGCTTCCTCCACGTCCTCGGCAAGCGCTTCGAGCGCGCCGGCTGGCAGCAGCGCACGCTCGCCAGCCCCGTGCCGGTCGAGGATCTCGTCGCCATGCGCCTCGCGGCCCTCGTGGTCGACGTCCAGGTGCTCGGCCCGCAGGCCTGGGAGTACCTCGAGAAGGTCGCCACCCGCATGCCGGGTCTCGGCATCATCGTCTGCACCGGCCAGTCGAGCGTCGCCCAGCGCGTCCGCGGCCTGCGCCTCGGCGCGGACGACTGGGTCTCGAAGCCCTGCCACCCCGACGAGCTGATGGCCCGCATCGAGGCCGTCGCCCGCCGCCGCCGTCGCGTCGAGCCGCAGGAGGAGCAGCGCCCCCGCGTCACGGGCGAGCTCGAGATCCGCGGCGACCAGTTCCAGGCCTTCGCGCGCGGCGTGTCCGCGGAGCTCACGAAGCGCGAGTTCGAGCTCATCGACCTGCTCGCCGCCGCCGAGGGCCGCGTCCTCGAGCGCGAGGAGATCTACCAGCGCGTCTGGGGCTACGCCATGGCCCGCGGCGATCGGTCGGTCGACGTCTTCGTGCGGAAGCTGCGCCAGAAGCTCGACAAGGCCTCCCCGGGCTGGCGCTACATCCACACGCACTTCGGTGTCGGCTACCGGTTCGCCCCGGAGCCCGAGACGGATCTCGTCGCCGAGCCCGATCGCCCCGCCGGCCGCGTGCGCACCCGCGAGGAGCTCCTCGCGGAGGAGGGCACGTCCGTCAGCGGCGACGACCTCGAAGCCGCGTTCGCCGAGCGCGTCTGAGTCCCGTCGCACGCCCCGGTCGCCCGTTCCGCCCGACGGTGGTGCGGGCACGGGGCCGCGCGGTACAGTGACCGCGTGACGACCAACGTCCGCACCGTCCTGATCATCGTCGCGATCTCCGCGGCGGTCTGGGCGATCCCCTCCGGCCAGGGCAGCGCCCAGGCGGTCGGCAACGCGCTGAGCGCGATCATCCTCGCGGCGATGGTGCTCTTCGGCGTCCGCGCGTACCGCGAGACCCGCGGCCGCGTCGAGACGCTGGGCGACGCCCATCGCGCGCTCCTCTACGCCGGTCTCGGCTGCTTCGTGGTGGCGATGGCCGCCCGGCCGTCGCTCACGAACACGGGCCCGGGCACGCTGCTCTTCATCGTCCTCATCGCGATGCCGCTCGTGATGCTCTGGGCGGTCTGGCAGCGCTGGCGCGAAGTCGCCTGAGCCCGGTCCGCCGCGGGCGGATACGCCACTGAGTCGGTGCAGATCCGGCACGACCGGGGACTGGTCCGGGCACGGGGCCCGGAGCGAGGGTCCCGGGCATGCCCCCGCCCGCACGGCCGATCCCGGCCCCGCACCCGCTCGCCGACGACCGAGGCCAGGGGTCGGTGGAGCTCGTCGCGCTCCTCCCGTTGCTCGCGCTCCTGCTGCTGGCGCTCGTCCAGGCGACGCTCGCCGGGTACGCGGCGTGGTCGGCCGGGACGGCCGCGCGGGCCGGCGTCCGCGCCGCCGCCGTCGGGCGGGACCCCGTGGTGGCGGTCCGCCGTGCCGCGCCGATCGGCGGCCGTGACGCGCGCATCCGCCAAGACGGGGACACCCTCCGGGTCCGGCTCCGCGTCCCGTCCGTCCTGCCGGTGTCGTTCGGCACGGTCGGCGGCAGCGCGCACCTGGAGTCGCAGCGATGAGCTCCGCGACGTCCACCGGACGGGCGACGGTCGGCCGCGTGCCGGCGCTCCGGGGCGGTGAGGCCGGCCAGGCGTCCGTCGAGGTGGTCGCGATCGCCCCGGTCGTGGGCCTGTTCGTCGTCGGGCTGGCGCTCGCGCTCCAGGCGCACGCGGCGGGCGAGGCCGCCGGCCTCGCGGCCCACGCGGCCGGGATCGCGGTGATGCAGGGGCGGGATCCGAAGGCGGCGGCCCGCGAGGCGGTGCCGGACGTCGACCGCGACCGCCTGCGCGTGACCGTCGACGGCGGCACCGTCCGGGTGTGGGTCCGGGCGTCCGGTCCACGGGCGCTGGTCGCACCGTTCGACGCCGATCGGCGCGTCGTCGCCCGCCCCGTGGGAGGCCGCTGATGCGCGTGTTCGACGGCCTGCGCCGGACCCGGCTCGCGGCGGGTGACGGCCGCCAGGGTGGCACCCACCCCGGCCACGAGGACGAGGACGCGGTGGCCGGCGGCGTGGTCCGCGACGCGCTCGAGGACGACGCCTTCCCGGTCGTCGAGCACGCGGCCGAGGGCCTCGCGGTCGTCCTCGCGCCGGCGGACCGGGCGCTGCTCGCGGGAGCCGCCGTCGCGGCGGAGCGGGTGCAGCGCGGCGGTGCTCCCACCCTCGCGCTGTGGGACCCCCGGCGCACGTGGGACGCCGGGGAGTCGGCGACGAGCACCGGGCGCTCACGCCGCGCGGCGCTCGCGGCCGAGGCCTGTGGCGTCCGGGCGGTGGCCGTCGGGCGCACGGTCCGCGTCGTCCTGCCCGACGACGACGTCGAGGCCGTCGCCGCCGCCGAGCGCCTCGAGCTCGTGGACGGCGTGGGGCCCGTGGTGCTCGTGATCGCAGGCCCGTGGGGCGCACCGTTCCTCGGGCCGATCGAGCGCGCCGGGCGCGTCCACGCCGACGGCGGCCCGGCGGCGCTCCGGGCGTGCTCCGCCACGCTGGCCCGGCACGGGGTGGACGTCGTCCCGGTGCCCACCGCCACGGGCCCGGTCGCACGGTCGCTGCTGCGGGCGGGGTGGGTCGGGCGCTCCCAGCTCTCCGGGAGGGGCGGGAACGACTCCGGGCAGTCGCTGCCCTTCGTCCTCGGCGCCCTGCTCGTGGCGATCGTCCTCGCCGGGGTCCTGGGGGCGGTGGCCTCCGCGATGAGCGGCCGCGAGGAGCGCCAGCGGGCCGTCGACGTCGCGGCGCTGGCGGCCGCGGACCGCATGCGCGCGGACTGGCCGGCGCGCGCGAGCCTCCCCGCCACGATGGGCATCGACCGCTACCGCGACCGGGCCGCCGACGCCGCGAGGCGTGCCGCTCGGGCCAACGGGATCGACGACGTCGACGTCGACTTCCCCGACCCGGAGGCCGACGACGCCGGCCCGCTGACGGTCCGCGTCCGCTCGGCGGGGCGCGCGCACGTCGCCGGCGTCCCACTCGGCACCGGGGCCGAGGCGACGGCCGAGCTCTCGCCGCCGGCGCTCCCCGAGGCCGCGACGACGGGCGACGAGTACCGCGGGCCCCTGGCGAAGCGGGACGGCAAGCCGATGCGGCCCGACGTCGCGCTCGCCTACGACCGCATGGACGCCGCCGCCACGCGCGCCGGGCATCCCCTGTCGGTGACCAGCGGCTACCGGTCCAACGCCGAGCAGGCGAAGCTGTTCGCCGCCCATCCCGACCCGAAGTGGGTGGCGCGCCCCGGGGCGAGCCTGCACCGGATGGGCACCGAGCTCGACCTCGGCCCGCCCGGGGCCTACGGCTGGCTGGCGGCCAACGCGACGCGGTTCGGCTTCAAGAAGCGGTACTCGTGGGAACCCTGGCACTTCGGGTTCGTCCGGGAGACCGGGTCCGCCCACGTCGCCGAGCAGGGACGCAACCCCGCGGCGCCCGCGCAGAAGGGGACGTTGCCGCCCTGGGTGCCGCAGCAGTACCGGGCGACGATCCTGGCGGCCAGCATCCGGTTCAAGGTGTCGGCGGCGCTCCTGGCCGCGCAGCTCAAGCAGGAGTCCGGGTTCGATCCGCGGGCGCGGTCCGGCGCGGGCGCTCAGGGCATCGCGCAGTTCATGCCGGGGACGGCCGCGGCGGTCGGGTTGCGCGACCCGTTCGACCCGGCGCAGGCGATCCCCGCGCAGGCGAGGCTCATGTCCACGCTGCTGCGGCGGTTCGGGTCGGTGCAGCTCGCCCTGGCGGCCTACAACGCGGGGGAGGGCAACGTCGCCCCGTGCCAGTGCGTCCCGCCGTTCCCCGAGACCCGGCACTACGTCGCGACGATCATCGCGCTGATGCGGGGCTACGACCCGACGGGCGGGCTGGCGGACGTCTTCACCATCCGCCTGGTGCGATGAGGACGGCCGGACCCCCGCCCGCAGGGGCGCCCCGGAGCGCACGACGACCCACCGTCCGGAACGCCCCTGCGGACCGGGGTCGTCCGCATGCCCGGCGTATCCTGGGACGGATGGCATCTCGCTCCACGGACGCGGACCGCACGGCGCGGCTCACGACCCAGCGCCGGGCCCTCCCGGACGGCCCGGGCGTGTACCTGTTCCGGGACCGCGGCGGCACCGTGATCTACGTCGGCAAGGCGATCTCGATCCGCAAGCGGGTCGCCAACCACTTCAACAACTCCGTCACCCGTGGCGCGGTCGAGATGGTCGACGTCATCGACGACATCGAGTTCGTCCTCGTCTCGAGCGAGACCGAGGCGCTCCTCGTCGAGAACGGGTTCATCAAGCAGTACCAGCCGCAGTTCAACATCCGGCTGCGCGACGACAAGTCGTACCCCTACATCTGCGTCACGCTCAGCGAGGAGTATCCGCGGGTCTACTCGACGCGCGAGAAGCACCGCCCCGGCTACCGCTACTTCGGGCCGTACTCCAACGCCAAGCGCGTCCGGAACACGCTGGAGATCCTCGGCCGGCTGTTCCAGTACCGCACCTGCCGCGGGCTCGAGCCCGGCCGCCGGTCCGGTTCGCCGTGCCTCGATTACCACATCGAGCGCTGCACGGCCCCCTGCGTGGACTACGTCAGCAAGGCCGAGTACCGCGACCAGATCGACGGCGTGATGACGTTCCTCGCGGGCCGGTACCGCGAGATCGAAGGCGCGATCGAGACCAGGATGAAGGAGGCCGCGGCCGAGCAGGACTACGAGCGCGCGGCCCGCGAGCGCGACCGCCTGCAGTCCGTGCGGTCGCTGCTCGAGCGCCAGCGGGTCACGAGCGACAGCATCGGCTCGCTGGACGCGATCGCCGTCACCGTCGAGGGCGACGACGCCAACGCCCAGGTCTTCCAGGTCCGCGACGGATCGCTCGTCGACCGGCAGTCGTTCTACCTGACCGGGGTGGCCGGGGAGGCCCTCGCCGCACGGGCCGAGGCCCTGGAGGCCGCGACGGCGGACGACGGCACGGCCCCGGACTCCGGCGCCGCGAACGGCACGGCCCCGAACGCCGCGGCCGCGGAGGGGACCGCGGGGCCCGAGGCCGACGACGACCCCGACGAGGAGGCCGTCCCGTTCGACCCGGTCGAGCGCGGCGGGTTCACGGCGCAGCTTGCTGCCGACGACGCGGTCGTCGCCGAGGTCCTCGAGCAGTTCCTCCTGCGGTACTACGCCGGCGCCGTCGTGCCGCCGGCGGTGCTCGTGCCCGACGCCGTCAAGGACCACGCACCGCTGACCGCGGCGCTCGCCGAGATCCGGGGCAAGAAGGTCGACGTCATGACCCCGCAGCGCGGCGACCGGCGTCGCATCCTCGACATGGCGATGCGCAACGCCGAGCTCGCCCTCGGCCAGGAGCGACTGCGGGCCGAGCGCAGCCGCGAGCAGCGGTCCGGGGCGCTCAGCGACCTGCAGGAGGCCCTCGGACTGGAGCGCCTGCCGATGCGGGTCGAGTGCTACGACATCTCGCACACCATGGGCACCGAGACCGTCGCGTCGATGGTCGTGCTCGAGGGCGGGATGCCGGCGAAGGAGCACTACCGCCGCTTCGTGATCCGCGATCTGGAGGACGGCACCCCCGACGACTTCCGGTCGATGAACGAGGTCCTCCGGCGCCGGATGGCGCAGTGGACGGGGCAGCAGGAGAAGGGGCTCGACGAGCCGAACCGCGACGCGTCGTTCGCCGCCCTGCCGGACATGATCGTCATCGACGGCGGCAAGGGGCAGCTGTCCGCGGGCATCGGGGCGCTCGAGACGTTCGTCGAGCGCGGCGTCGCTGTCGTGTCGCTCGCCAAGCGGATCGAGGAGGTCTTCCTGCCCGGCAGGAGCGTCCCGGTGGTCCTCGGGCACGACACGCCGGGGCTCCAGATGCTCCAGCGCGCCCGCGACGAGGCGCACCGCTTCGCGATCACCCACCACCGCGGACGCCGCGACAAGAAGCTCACGGCGTCGGTGCTCGACGACCTCCCCGGTGTCGGGCCCGCCCGGCGCAGGGCGCTGATCCAGCACTTCGGCTCCCCGGACGCCGTCGTCAACGCGAGCCGCGACGAGCTCGAGGCGACGCCCGGCCTGCCCGGGAAGCTCGCCCGCGAGATCTACGTGCAGCTCCACCGCGGCGGCTCCTGAGCCGCCGGCTCCGGCGTGCCCGCTCCACCGCGTCGCGGCCGGGCGTCCGCTCGGGGCGCCCGGTCCCGGCGGGCGCGTGGTGAACACCGGAAACCGGTCCGCCCCGACCCCGGCGCGCCCGCCCCGGCCCGGCCGTCCCCGACGACCGTCCGGGACGTCGGTGCGTGGCGTCGCGAAAGGGCCTTCCTCCTATAGCCTCAGACGTCTTCCCAGGTCTCCCGGTGCGACGGTCGCCGCGGGGGACCTGCGTCGTTTCCTGCATCGCACCCTCGACTGGACCAGAAGGACGGCTTCATGACCGTACGCGTCGGCATCAACGGCTTCGGCCGCATCGGCCGCAACGTCTTCCGCGCCGCCAAGGCATCGGGCGCAGACATCGAGTTCGTGGCGGTCAACGACCTCACGGACCCGAAGACGCTCGCCCACCTCGTCAAGTACGACTCGCTGCTGGGGCCGTACCCGGGCACGGTCGAGGCGACCGGCGACGGCATGGTCGTCGACGGCAAGGAGATCAAGATCTTCGCCGAGCGCGAGCCCGGGAACATCGACTGGGCGTCCGTCGGCGCGCAGGTCGTCATCGAGTCGACCGGCTTCTTCACGGACGCGGAGAAGGCCAAGGCCCACATGACGGGCGACGTCTCCAAGGTCATCATCTCCGCCCCGGCGAAGAACGAGGACATCACGCTCGTGCTGGGCGTCAACGACGACCAGTACGACAAGGAGAAGCACCACGTCATCTCCAACGCGTCGTGCACGACGAACTGCCTCGCGCCGTTCGCCAAGGCGATCAACGACGCGGTCGGCATCGAGCACGGCCTGATGACGACGATCCACGCGTACACGGGCGACCAGCGCCTGCTCGACGCGCCGCACAGCGACCTCCGCCGTGCCCGCGCCGCCGCGACGAACCTGATCCCGGCCTCGACCGGCGCCGCCAAGGCCGTCGGCCTCGTCCTGCCCGAGCTCAACGGCAAGCTCTCCGGCTTCGCCGTCCGCGCCCCCGTGCCGACCGGCTCGGTCGTCGACCTGACGATCCGCACCGCGAAGGACACGACGGTCGAGGAGATCAACGCCGCCGTCAAGGCCGCCGCCGACGGTCCGATGAAGGGCATCCTCGCCTACACCGAGGACCCGATCGTCAGCTCCGACATCACGACGGACCCGCACAGCTCGATCTTCGACTCGCTGCTGACCGTCGCGCTCGACGGCCGCCTCGTGAAGGTCGTCTCCTGGTACGACAACGAGTGGGGCTACTCCAACCGCGTCGTCGACCTCGTCGGCCGCGTCCTCTAGCCGACCGAGTACCGAAAGCCCGGCGCCCGCGACCACCGCGGGCGCCGCGCGTTCCGCCCCGAACACCCGACGAACGAGCCCTTCCGCCGCATGACGCCCGACGCCGCCACCACGCCCATCCGCACCCTGGAGGGTCTCGACGTCCGGGGGAAGCGCGTCTTCGTGCGGGTCGACTTCAACGTCCCGCTCAGCGGGCCGGCTCCTGCCGACTCGAACGCGCCGGACGAGGTCATCACGGACGACACCCGCATCCGCGCGGCCGTCCCGACGATCGAGAAGCTGCTCGCCGACGGCGCGGCGCTCGTCCTCGCCGCCCACCTGGGCCGGCCGAAGGGCGTCGACCCGGCGCTGTCGCTCGCGCGGGCCGCGGCCCGCCTGCAGCAGCTGCTCGGCGAGTCCGTCACCCTCGCCCCGGCCGTCGTCGGCGACGAGGTCACCGCCGCGGCCGCGGCGCTCGAGCCCGGCGTCCAGGGCAAGCGCGTCCTGATGCTCGAGAACGTCCGCTATGAGGCGGGGGAGACGAAGAACGACCCCGAGCTCGCGAAGGCCTTCGCGGCACTCTCCGACGGCGTCTTCGTCAACGACGCGTTCGGCGCCGCGCACCGCGCGCACGCCTCCACCGAGGGCGTCGCCCACTACGTCGAGCAGTCGGCCGCCGGCCTGCTGCTGCAGGGCGAGGTCGAGACCCTCGAGGGCATCCTCGAGAACCCCGGCCGGCCGCTCGTCGCCATCGTCGGCGGCGCGAAGGTGACCGACAAGATCGGCGTCATCGACGCGTTCCTCGACCGCGCCGACACGGTGCTGATCGGTGGCGCCATGGCGTTCCCGTTCTTCAAGGCCCAGGGCCACGACATCGGCTCGTCGCTGTGCGAGGAGGAGGGTGTCGAGCCCGCCGCCCGCGCGCTGCGCGACGCCGAGGCCAAGGGCTGCCGCCTGCTGCTGCCGAGCGACCTCTCGCTGGGCAAGGAGTTCTCCGCCGACACCGAGCAGCAGGACCTCGACGGCGTCGACACGCCCGACGGCTGGATGGGCCTCGACGTCGGCCCGAAGACCGCGCAGGCGTACCGCGAGGAGATCCTCTCCGCGGGCTCCGTCTTCTGGAACGGCCCGATGGGCGCGTTCGAGCTGGCGCCGTTCGAGCCCGGTACCCGCACGGTCGCCGAGGCCGTCGCCGAGACGAAGGCCACCACCGTGGTCGGCGGCGGCGACAGCGCCGCGGCGCTCCAGCAGTTCGGCCTGGGCGACCAGGTCACCCACCTCTCCACGGGCGGCGGCGCGTCGCTCGAGCTGATCGAGGGCAAGACGCTCCCGGGCGTCGAGGTCCTCCGCGGCTCCTAGCCGCACCCGCACCGTCCTCTGGACGGCGCGCCCGAAGCACCACCGCCACCGCACCCACGAAACCACCGAGGTCCTCGATGTCCCGCACCCCGTTCGTCGCCGGCAACTGGAAGATGCACAAGACGGTCGCCGAGGCCGAGGAGTTCATCACCGCGCTGCTGCCCCTGGCCGGCGCGGTCGACGACGTCCAGATCGGCGTCTGCGTCCCGTTCACCGCGATCCAGGCCGTCGTCGACTCGACGCGCGGCTCCTCGATCGAGGTCTACGCGCAGAACGTGCACGAGGCGGAGAAGGGCGCCTACACCGGCGAGATCTCCCTCGCGATGCTCGACGAGCTCGAGGTCCACGGCGTCGTCGTCGGCCACTCCGAGCGCCGCCAGTACTTCAACGAGACCGACGCCGCACTGCGCGCCAAGGTCCCGGCGATCCTCGCCGCCGGCCTGACGCCGATCCTCTGCTGCGGCGAGAGCGACGCCCAGCGCGAGGGGAACGAGACCGAGGCCGTGCTGCGCACGCAGGTCGTCGAGGGCCTCGCAGACGTCGCGGACGAGGACCTCGCGAAGGTCACGATCGCCTACGAGCCGATCTGGGCGATCGGCACCGGCAAGGTCGCCACCCCGGAGCAGGCGCAGGAGACGTGCAAGTACGTCCGCTCCCTCGTCGCCGAGCGCTCGCAGGAGGCCGCCGAGGCCATCCGCATCCAGTACGGCGGCTCCGTGAAGCCCGGCAACGCCGCCGAGCTCCTGTCCCTCCCCGACGTCGACGGTGCCCTCGTCGGCGGCGCGGCGCTCGAGGCCGACTCGTTCGCCGGGATCATCGAGGGCGCCCGCGCATGAGCGACGCGCCGTCGGTCGCGCTCGTCATCCTCGACGGCTTCGGGCTCGCGCCCGACGGGCCGGGGAACGCGGTCTCGATCGCGAAGACGCCGACGTTCGACGGCCTGTGGGAGCGGTTCCCGCACGCGCAGCTGATCGCGTGCGGGCCCGCGGTCGGCCTGCCGGAGGGCCAGATGGGCAACTCCGAGGTCGGCCACCTGAACCTCGGCGCCGGCTCGGTCGTCAAGCAGGACCTGATGCGGATCGACGAGGCCGCGCGCGACGGCTCGATCGGGCAGATCGAGGCGATCCGCCGCGCGCTGACCGGCGACGCCCCCTCGGGGGACGACGACGGCGCCGCCGGGTCCCAGGGCACGGCCCCGGACCCCGCCTCCGCGACCGACCCGGGCGCCGGCCGCCGCGTCCACCTGATCGGCCTCGTCTCCGACGGCGGCGTGCACTCGTCGATGGAGCACCTCCACGCGCTGATCCGCGCGGGGGTCGACCAGGGGGTCTCCGACCTCGTCGTCCACGCCTTCACCGACGGGCGCGACACGCTCCCGACCGGCGGCGCGGGCTACCTGCAGACGGTGCAGGACTGGGCCGCCGAGGCGTCGACCGACGCGACGACCGTGCGCATCGGCACCGTCGTCGGGCGCTACTTCGCGATGGACCGCGACCAGCGGTGGGACCGGGTCCAGCAGGCGTACGACCTGCTCGTCCACGGCACCGCGTTCCACCACGCCGACACCGCCGTGCAGGCCGTGAAGGACGCCTACGACCGCGACGAGACCGACGAGTTCGTCGCCGCGACCAGCGTCGGCGACGAGGCCACGATCCGGCCCGGCGACGCCGTGATCGTCACGAACTTCCGGCCCGACCGCGTCCGGGAGATCACCCGCGCGCTCGCCGAGCCCGGCTTCACCGAGGTCGACCGCGGCGAGGTCGAGGGCCACGCCGCCGGCGATCCCGTCGTCGCGACCTCCGACTACGTCTGCATGACGACGTACAAGGCGGACTGGCCGTACCCGGTCGCGTTCCCGCCGCGCCTGCCCCGAGATCACGCTCGCCGACGTGATCGAGGCCTCCGGAGCGGCCCAGGTGCACGTCGCCGAGACCGAGAAGTACCCGCACGTCACGTACTTCTTCAACGGCGGCATCGAGGACGAGCACCGGCAGGAGTACCGGGACGTCGTCCCGAGCCCGCGCGACGTCGCCACCTACGACGAGAAGCCGCAGATGTCGGCCCGCGAGGCCGCCGACGCCTTCATCCGCCTGTGGGGCGAGCGCGACCCGCGCTTCGGGATCATCAACTTCGCCAACCCGGACATGGTCGGCCACACCGGCTCGATCCCGGCTGCGGTCACCGCGATCGAGTTCGTCGACTCGTGCCTCGCGGACGTCGTGCAGACGGTGATGGACGCCGGTGGCGTGCTGCTCGTCACGGCGGACCACGGCAACGCGGACCACATGCTGGAGCCCGACGGGTCGCCGAATACCGCGCACTCGCTGAACCCGGTGCCGTTCGTCGTCACCCGTGAGGGCCTGACGCTCCGGGACGAGGGCATCCTCGCCGACGTCGCGCCGACGGTGCTCGACCTGCTGGGGATCGACCAGCCGGCCGCCATGACCGGCGAATCCATGATCCGGAAAGCGTGAGGCAGGCGGGGACGCGTCGCATCTCGCCACGCGCGGCGCTCGGCCGTGCGGATGCACAGCGCTCGCTCTGCGCGCGGCGACCTGCTCGGTCCCTGTGCACCTCCATCCCTGCGGTTGCGGACTAGGGCTTCTCGCGCAGCGGCTGGATGAGCCGGGTGACCTGCGCCAAGCGGGCGCCCTGCGCCTTCGCGGCCTCGACGTACTCGTCGGGCAGCGGCGTGTCCGTCGCACCGCCGCTGGCGTAGCCCGTGCCGTAGGGGTTGCCGCCGGCCGTGTACGGGTTCGCGCTCGTGTAGCCGGACGGCACGATGATCGCGCCCCAGTGGGAGTAGACGTTGTTCAGCGCGATCAGGGTCGACTCGTTGCCGCCGTGGGCGTTGCTCGCGGAGACGAACGACGTCGCGGCCTTGTTCGCGAGGTCGCCGTTCTGCCACTGCGGCCCGAGACCGTCGATGACCTGCTTGAGCTGCGCGGCCGGCAGGCCGTACCGGGTGGGGGTGCCCAGCGCGTAGCCCTCCGACCACACGAAGTCGTCGGGCGTGACGTCCGGGACGTCGGAGACGGCCTCGAGGTGGGCCTTCCACGCCGGGTTGGCGGCGACCGCCTCGTCCGGCGCGAGCTCGGGCGCGCGGCGCAGGCGGACCTCGGCACCCGTCGACTCCGCGCCGGCGGCCACCGCCGCGGCGAGCTGGTGGACGTTGCCGGTCGACGAGTAGTACGCGACGAGGATCTTCGTGCTCATGCGGAGCCGCTACCCGGGCCCGGTGGTGCGATGCACTTGTCCCTGCAACAATGCTGGTATGGCAGCACCGGAGACCGACACCGAGACCCGCCTGCTGGACGCCCGCGAGCTCGCGTCGTGGCGCGGCATGCTGCGCTCCTACGTCCTGCTCCAGCGCGACCTCGAGCAGGGCCTGGATGAGCGCCACGGGCTCCAGCACTCGACGTACGAGGTGCTGATGCACCTCTCGGACGCCCCCGACGGCCGCATGCGGCTGTCGGACCTCGCGAAGCTCGCGGTGCTCAGCCGCAGCGGTCTCACGCGGCTGATCGACCGCCTCGAGAACGACGGCCAGGTCGTCCGCGAGCGCTGCGCGACCGACGCCCGCGGCTACTTCGCCGTCCTCACGGAGGAGGGGCGCGAGCGCGTCGACGCGGCGCGTGGCGAGTACCTCGACGAGGTCCGCAAGCGCTTCCACGACCTGCTGTCCCCGGAGGAGCAGGCCGTCCTCGGCGACGTGTGGACGAAGGTCCTCGACAACCTGGAGCCCGGGCTGAAGCCCTGACCACCGTGGGGCGGCCGGTCGTCGCCCCCCGCCGGTCTGGCCCGCCCGCCTACGATGGCCGGGCATGCCGGAACCCCGTACCGCCCCGCCCGCGCTCGACGCCCCGCCCCGCCCGGCGGCCGAGCGGCCGCGCCGGGCCTTCGAGATCGTCGCCCGCGCCGAGGACGGCGACCTCCGCGCCCGGGCGGGCGTCCTCCACACCGCGCACGGCGACGTCCGCACCCCCGGCTTCGTGCCGCTGGCGACGAAGGCCAGCGTCCGCGGGATGCTGCCCAGCGAGATCCGCGCCCTGGGCTTCGACATCGTCCTGGGCAACACGTTCCACCTGATGCTGGCGCCCGGCGACGACCTGATCCGCCGCGCCGGCGGGCTGCACCGCTTCATGGGCTGGGACGGGCCGATCATCACGGACTCCGGGGGCTTCCAGGTCTTCTCGATGGGGCACGGCACCGTCGCCGACGAGATCAAGGGGCGCACGAGCGGCAAGGGCGTCCGCGGGCACGGGCGGATCGACGCGATCGAGGAGGAGGGCGTGCGGTTCCGCTCGCACCTGGACGGCTCGAAGCAGTTCCTCTCGCCGGAGCGGTCGATGGAGGTCCAGGCGAACCTCGGCACCGACCTGGCGGTCGTCTTCGACGAGTGCACGCCGTTCAACGTCGACCGCGAGTACACCGCCCGGTCGACCGAGCGGACCCACCGCTGGCTCGAGCGCTGCCTCACGTTCCACGAGCAGCAGGCGCCGGACTGGCAGCTCGTCTACGGGATCGTCCAGGGCGGCGTCCACCGGGACCTCCGGGTCGAGGCCACCGAGCTCGTCGCCTCCTCCCGCGTCGACTGCGTCGCGATCGGCGGGTCCCTGGGGGAGCACAAGGACCAGATGAACGAGGTCGTCGGCTGGGCCACCGCCGCGCTGGGCGGCGCGCACGAGCACAAGGCCCGTCACCTGCTCGGGATCGGCGAGATCGACGACCTGATCCGCGGCGTCGAGCAGGGGATCGACACGTTCGACTGCGCGATGCCGACGCGCATCGGCCGGCACGGCATGGCGCTGGTGCCCGACCCGGAGAAGCGCTGGCGGGTCGACCTCACCCAGGCGCGTTGGAAGGACAGCGACGAGCCGATCTGCGAGGGCTGCCCGTGCCCCGCCTGCGCGCACGGGTTCAGCCGCGGCTACATCCGCTTCCTCATGCACACCCGCGAGCTCCTCGGGATGCGCCTGGTGACCGAGCACAACCTCGCGTTCGTCTCGCGCGTCATGCAACGCCTGCGGCAGGCGATCATCGACGGGCGCCTGCCCGACGAGGCCGCGGCGCTCCGGGGCGGTCTGCTGCCCTGACTACTTCGTGTTGTCGTCGATGAGCTTGCCCAGCCCGTCGACGACCTTGCCCGGGGTGTCGCCGTTGATCTCGCGCAGGCGCGGGGCGACCTCCTGCTGCAGCACGTAGTAGATGCCGCCGCCGACGATCGCGGCGAGGATCAGCAGGATCACGAGCGTGCGTGCCAGGCGGCCGAGGCAGCCGCCCCCGGACTTCCGGACCTTCTGCGCCGGCTGGTCCTGCACCCAGCCGCCGGGCTGCGCGACGCGACCGGTCGGCTGCGCACGGCGGGGCTCGCGCACCGTCCGCGCCGGCACCGCCGGGCGGTCCTGCGTGACCTGCGCGCGACGCCCGGCGACCGGCTGCATCATCGTGCGGTCGGCCTCCTCGTCGTCGCCCGGGTCGAAGTCCCGCTCGATGTCGTCGATGTCGCCGCGCGGGACGATCGCTGTCGCGCCGGTGAACGGGCCGGTGGCCGCGGAGACGCGGGTGCGGTCCTCGTCCGTCGACGGGCCGACGCCGGCAACGCCGTCGTCGAGGGCGCCGGCGTAGCTCTCGGCGCTCGAGTACCGCATCTCGGGCTCGAGGCTCAGCGCGCGGTCGACGACGAGGCCGATCTCCGGTGGGACCTCGGCGTTCAGCTGGTCGAGCAGCGGCGGGGCCTCGCGCTGCTGCTTCAGCGCGAGCGCGGCCAGCGAGTCGGCCTCGTACGGTAGGCGCGCGGCGAGCATCTGGTACGTGACGACCCCCAGCGCGTAGATGTCGGCGGCCGGGCCGACGTCGCCGCCGGTGGCCTGCTCGGGGGCCAGGTAGCTGGCGGTGCCGACGACGGAGCCGATCTGGGTGATCGAGGACTCCTCCGCCATCGCCTTCGCGATGCCGAAGTCGGCGATCTTCACCGTGCCGTCCTCGGCCAGCAGGATGTTGCCCGGCTTGACGTCGCGGTGGATGACGCCGTTGCGGTGCGCGTAGTCCAGTCCGCGGGCGGCCTGGCCGACGATCGAGATCGTCTCCGGCACCGAGAGGTACCCGCGCTCGTGCAGGAGCTCCGCGCCGGACTGGCCGCGCACGGCCTCCATGACGATGAAGTACCGGCCCGAGTCGTCGTCGAAGCCGAAGTCGAAGACCTGGACGATGTTGTTGTGGACCAGCCGGGCGGCCGACAGGGCCTCGCGACGGAACCGCGAGACGAACTGCCGGTCGTCGGCGAGGTGCTCGGCCAGCAGCTTGACGGCGACGTGGCGCTCCAGCCGGCGATCGAACGCGAGGCGGACGGTGGACATGCCACCGCTGCCGAGTCGGTCGCCGAGCTCGTAGCGGCCCGAGAGCAGGTCGATGCTCACCCGCCACCCTGCCCGCGGAAGTACTTCTCGGCCCGCTTGCGGGCGTCCTTCAGGCGCTTCTCGAGCTTGTCGAGGCCGTTCCCCTTGCCCTGGGGGGCCGAGCGCTGGGTCGCCCCCGCACCCGGACCGTCGACGCCCGGGGTGACCCCGCCCGAGCCGTCGTCTCCGTCGTCCGGCAGCGTCGGGTCCGTCCCGCCGGTCGTTGTCGGGTCCAGCGGCTGCGTGTCGCTGTCCGGCGGGTCCAGCGGAGTCGGGTCCGTCGACGGGTCCGGCTCCGTGGGCGTCGTGTCCTGGGTCGACGTCGTCGTGTCGGACGGCGGCGTCGTGGTCGTCGTCGGGGTCTCCCGCGTGGACGTCGTCGTCTCGCAGTCGGTGGTGACGCGGGACGAGAGGTCCGCGAAGCCGCGACTCAGGTTGTCCTTGAGCTCGGCGTCGACGCTCGACGGCAGCTCGGCGACCTTGGCGGCGCCGGCCTTCGCGGCGGTCCGGGCCTTCGCGCACTGGCCGTCGTCGATCGCGGTGCGGACCCGGCTCAGGCTGCTCTGGAGCTCGGACGCGCTGTCGCCGTCGAGCAGGCTGGAGCCGCCGCAGCCCGCCAGGGCGACGGCGGCACACGACAGCACGAGGGTGGCGGAACGACGGGGACGCATCGGCGTGGGGATCGAGGGAAGGCTACCGGCCGACGCTCAGGCGGTCGGCCAGTGACGTGGGCAGGCCGGCGTCGCGGATCGCCTGCGCGGCGCCGTCGACGTCGTAGCGCACCCGGTGCCAGACGACCCGGCCGTCGTAGGGGTGCAGCTCCATCCAGGCGGCGCGGGGGTCCTCGTCACGCGGCTGGCCGACGCTGCCGGGGTTCAGGAGCCACCGCTGCGCGCCGATCTGGGCCTCCTCGCCGTCGGCGCGGCGCTGGGGGACGACGGCGCGGCGACCGTCGCGGGCGAACGACAGCGCGATGTGGCTGTGGCCGATCAGCGCGACCTGCTCCTCGAACGCGTCGAGCGAGCTCTCTGCCTGCTCGGCGGTCAGCACGTACTCCCACACGGGGTGCAGCGGGCTGCCGTGCGCCAGGACGAACGACTGGGCGAGGCCGTCGGGGCGCAGCGACCCCAGCCACGCGCGGTGCTCGGGCGTCAGGGCCTCGCCGGTCCAGCGCGTCGAGACGGCGGCGTCGGGGCTGAACGACTCGATCGACATCGACCCGATCGCGGCGAGGTCGTGGTTGCCGGCGAGGCAGACCGACGCGAAGCCGCGGACGGTGGAGCAGCACCCGTTGGGGTCGGCGCCGTAGCCCACGACGTCGCCGAGGCACCAGACCTCGTCGCAGCCGCGGTCGTCCGCGTCCGCGAGGACGGCGTCGAGCGCGTGGCGATTGCCGTGGATGTCGGAGATGACGGCGACGTGCATACTCGGGCGATGGCGTCGGTGCGGAACCAGGGACGGTGCGGCGGCGGGAGGCCGGCGACCGCTCCTGACCGCTGGACGGGACGCGACGGGGCGCGTCCGGGTCGTGGAGCGTCGAACGGACGGTGTCCGTTCGTCGACGGCGAAGGGTACTTCACCCCCGGGTGCCCCCGTCTTCCGCGGGTGAGGACGGCCCCGTGCGGGTGACCGTCGTGGCCGTCGGCCGCACGCGTGCACCGTACGCCGACGACCTGGCCCACTACGAGAAGCTGCTGCGGCCGTACGTGAAGCTCGACCAGGTCGAGCTCCGGGACGATGCCGACGCCGAGCAGGTCGCCCGGCGCGTCCCGGAGCGCGCCCACTGCGTCCTCCTGGCCATCGACGCCCCCGCGCGGGACAGCGTCGCCCAGGCCACGTGGCTCGAGGAGCGGCGCCAGAGCGGTCGGGACCTCTGCTTCGTCCTCGGCGGCGCCGACGGGCTGGACCTCGAGCGCGCCGACGAGCGTGTGTCGTTCGGTCCGATCACGCTGCCGCACCAGCTGGCGCGCGTGATCGTCCTCGAGCAGCTCTACCGCGCCCACCGGATCCTCCGGGGCGAGCCCTACCACCACTAGGCCCGGAGCGGGCGCGGGTCCGTAACCTGGGGTGGGTGACGTCGCCTTCCCCGCTGCAGCGCCTACGCACCGTCCTCGACGACGCCGTGCTGAACGTCACGGGGGGTGAGCGCCCGAAGTCCGCGCCGACCCTCGAGCGCCCGAAGCAGGCCGCCCACGGCGACTACGCCACGAACGCCGCGATGCTCCTGCCGAAGCTCGTGGGCGCCGCGCCGCCGATGATCGCCGAGCGCCTGTCGGTCGCCCTCACCGAGTACCTGGGCGACGACCTGCAGGCGATCGACGTCGCCGGGCCGGGCTTCCTGAACCTCCGCCTGTCGGACGCCTGGCTGGCGCGCGCGCTCGCCCAGGTCCTCGAGGCCGGCGACGCCTACGGCACCGCCGGGGCCGGCGACGCAGCCGAGGCGATCCACCTGGAGTTCGTGTCGAACAACCCGACCGGCCCGGTCCACATCGGTGGCGCCCGCGGCGCGGCGTTCGGCTCCGCGCTCGCGAACCTCCTGACGTTCCACGGGCACCGCGTCCACCGCGAGTACTACGTCAACGACCACGGCAACCAGGTCGAGCTGTTCGGCGCGTCGCTGCAGGCGCGCGCACGCGGCGAGGAGCCGCCCGAGGGCGGCTACCAGGGCGACTACGTGACCGAGGTCGCCTCGCGCATCCCCGAGGCCGCCACGCGCCCGGTCGGCGAGGTCGCCACCGAGGGCATCGCGCTGATGGTCGCCGCGCAGAAGGCGTCGCTCGAGGCGTTCCGCACCACGTTCGACCAGTGGTTCTCCGAGCGCTCGCTGCACGCGCCGCGCGGCGACGGCAACCCGACCCACCCGTCGGGCCCCGGGGCACCGGACGCGACGGCCGGCGCCGACGGTCCGGCCGACGCCACCGGCCCGAGCGAGGTCGACGAGGCGTTCGCGGTCCTCGCGGAGCAGGGCCGCACGTACGAGCGGGACGGCGCGCTGTTCCTGAGCACGACGGAGCTCGGCGACGACAAGGACCGCGTGCTGGTCCGCGCCGACGGCCGCCCGACGTACTTCGCGTCCGACGTCGCCTACCACCACGACAAGCGCGTCCGCGGCTACGACCGCGTGATCGACGTCCTCGGCGCCGACCACCACGGCTACGTCGCGCGCATCGAGGCGGCGTTCGAGGCCCTCGGCGGCGACCGCGACCGCATCGAGCTCCTGATCACGCAGTTCGTGAACCTCTTCGAGGCGGGGGAGCGCGCGAAAATGAGCAAGCGCGCCGGCGAGTTCGTCGCGCTGGACGACCTCGTGGCGGACATCGGGGTCGACGCCGCCCGCTGGTACCTGCTGGCCCGCTCGCACGACACGACGATCGACCTCGACCTCGTCGACGCCCGCGAGCAGGCGCCCGAGAACCCCGTCTACTACGTGCAGTACGCGCACGCCCGCATCCGCTCGATCCTCGTGCGCGCCGACGCGGGGGAGACGACCGCCCGCGAACCCGACGACGGCTCCGTCAACGCCAGCGAGCGGGAGCTCGTCCTCGCGGTCCTCGCCTGGCCCGACGAGGTCGCCGAGGCCGCGGCCCGCCGCGCCCCGCACCGCATCGCCACCTACGCGCTGTCCCTGGCCCGCGGCTTCGCGGCCTTCTACCGCGACTGCGAGGTCCTCGCCGAGGGCCTGCCGGCCGACGTCCGCGCCCGCCGCCTCGACGTCTGCAGCGCGACGGTCGCGGTCCTCGCGTCGGCGCTGGGGATCCTCGGCGTCGACGCCCCGGAGCGGATGGACCGCGAGCACGCCGAGGTCGACGCGGCCTGAGCCCCGGTTCTGCGTTCGCGTCGCAGGGCGACGAGAACGCAGCATCGCCCGTGGCGGGGTGGTCGGGCCCTCAGCGCTCGAGCGCGCGGACGATGCCGTCCAGCCCGACGGCGTTCAGCGCGTCACGGGCCGGGTTGACCAGGCGCGTCATCTCGTGGTTGGCGACGAGCCAGCCGATGATGATCAGGAGGACGCCGCCGACGGCCGTGATGACCGTGTAGTGGTTGCGGACGATGCGGGCGGCGTTCGTCACGCGCTCGAGCGCCAGGGCGGCGCCCATGAACGGGACCGCGAGCCCGAGGCCGTAGGCGAGCAGCAGGAACGCCCCGCCGCCCACGCCGCTCTGGGTCGCTGCGGCGGCGAGGATCGCGCCCAGGATCGGCCCCGCGCACGGCGTCCACGCGACGGCGAAGGCCATGCCGGCGATCATCGGACCACCCGCGCCGGCCTTGCGCATCAGCGACTCGGGCCGGAAGGACCGGTTCAGCAGCGGGATGAACGGGCTGGCGAGGAAGATCACGCCCATCGAGATGAGCAGCACGCCGGCGACGACGTCCAGCGTGTTGCGGCTACCGCGCAGCGGCGCGCCGAGGCCCTGGGCGAACAGCCCCAGGACGACGAACACGAGAATGAAGCTCATGCAGAAGATCGCCGCGGGGCCCAGGATGGCGCCGGTGCGGCGGTCCTCCTTGACGCGGACGCTCTCCCCGCCGGTGAGCACCGACAGGTAGCCGGGGACCAGCGGCAGCACGCACGGTGACGCGAACGACAGCAGGCCGGCGGCGAACGCCGCGAAGACCGTCGGGTTGGCCTCGGCGAGGACGACCATGCTCAGGCGTAGCGCTCCAGCTCGGCGTCGAGGCGCCGACGGTCCTCGTCGGTGATGTCGGGGGAGGACGACTCGAGGTCGGGCGTGCCGGAGGCCGGGACGTCGCCGTCGCCGCGGTCGGGCGAGCGACGCCATCGGCGGACCAGGACGATCAGGAGCCCGGCGCCGAACAGCGCGGCGCCGGCGGGCAGCGCGATGCGGGCGATCTTCAGGCCGCTCTCGGGCGGGTCGATGAGGACCTCGTCGCCGTACGCGGCGACCATGCCGTCGATCGCCTGCTGCTTCGTGGCGCCGCCGGCGATCAGGCGCTCGATCATCGCGCGCTCGCGGTCGGCCTGACGGGCGTCGCTCTGGTTCAGCGGCGTCTTGCACGTGACGCACATGAGCTCCGCCTCGACCTCTTCCAGCGTCGTGCGCGGCGTGGCCGCGTCGACGGGGGAGACCATCGAGAGGAGCATCAGGAGCAGCGCGAGGATCGTGACGATCCCGGCCCACCACGACGGGCGGGCCGGGCCCGGGGCGGCGCCGGGGGTCGCGTGCTCGCTGGTCGCCGACGTCGACGACGCGGTCTCGGCCGGTGCCTGCGTCGACGCGGTGCCCCGCTCGTGGTCGCTCATCGGGACAGCACCTTCGCCGGGACGCCGGCCCGCTCGAGGGCGGCGTCCATGAACTTCTGGTCGACCTCGGTCCGCGCGATCGCGTGGATGCGGCCCTGGGTGTCGATCACGAACGTCTCCGGCATCAGCGACGCCCCGTAGGTCTGCGACATCTTCTGGTCCGGGTCCTGGAGGCTCGGGTAGGTCAGGCCGTGGCGCTTCTCGAACGCCCGGCTGTCGTCGGGTGCGTCGACGTGCGTGACGCCGAGGACCGTCCCGACCCCCGCCGCCTCGAGCTTCTTGTGGTACCGCTCGAGCAGTGGGGCCTCGTCCTTGCACGGCGTGCACCACGAGCCCCAGAAGTTCAGGACGACGACCTTGCCGCGGAACTGCCCGAGCGTCTTCTTGGCGCCCCCGGCGAGCGGCTGAAGCGCGAGGTCCGCGCCCGGTGCCCGGACCGGGATCCCACTCTCGACCTGCGCGTCGAGCCGTTGCTTGTTCTTCTGGTCGTCGGGCGACCGCGTGAGCGCGAACGCGAGGACCGCCACCAGGGCGACGGCGAGGATCCCGAGCAGCGCGGGCACGGCAGAACGACGCATCGACCCCGAACGGTACGCCCTCGCGCGCGACGGGGTCGTGCACGCCACGGCCCGTCCGCCGACCCGCACGGCCCGGAGGACGCGTCCCGCCGGTCCACGAGCGGCGCCCCGTGACCGACCCGGGAGCGGTATCGTCCCCGGAGCGCGCGGCAGTAGCTCAGTTGGTAGAGCATCAGCTTCCCAAGCTGAGGGTCGCGAGTTCGAATCTCGTCTGCCGCTCCTCAGAGACCCCCGTCCAGGACGGGGGTTTCGTCGTTTCGGGTGTTTTCGCGGGTGGGCTAGAGGGGCGCGGGTACCACTTGCGGGTACCACTTCGGGAGTCTGACGGGCAGTTCGCGCGCGGATTCTCGTCCGGACTCGACTCCGGGTACGAAGACTTCGGTCGTTGGACGACAGGTCCCAGGGTCATCGGCCGGCCGGCGAGTCTCGGCGCCAGGTTGCGGTCGGCGGAGCCGGAGAGGCAGAGGACGGAGGGGAAGTCGACCGGCGACCCGTTACACGGGTTCAGGCATGGTCGTCGGCCACGTCGATCTCCTAGACGGAGATCACCGAGGCTTCCTCCGCGCGAAATCGACTTCGTCGATCCGCGCACACAGTATCCACCCCGCCGAGCTTTAAGGACAGGCGCCCCAGCGAACTACGAACGGTGTCTGGGCTTCCTAGAAGCGACCTTTGCTCTCGACGGCTCTCGCACGCCGACGCATCGCGCCTTACGAGTCTCGCGGCCATGCGGGACGTGCGGAAGCGACACCCACGCGGGCCGAGTCTGGTGAACAGCGGGAACCGTCTGGCCACTCCGCGAGCTAGCAGCTGCAATGTTCTGTCGCCTGTTAGGCGGAAGCAGAGTGAGTTCAGCGGGCAACGTATGGCCAGAACGAGGGGAAGCTGGACGAAGGAGGGAGGTAATTCGTGGCACGCAACGAACGAGGACGTGTGGTGAGGGTTCCCGGTCCCGACATAGCTGCAATAGCGGTACGGGTCAGCCTTGCCCACCCCGACACTCCGATTTACGGGTTCTGCGTGGGCCACGAGAGCGGGCTGTGGCGCAAGAACGTCCTACTCCGGTTCGCTGGGGGATTTCTCCTGAAGTTCGCGCTGCGATACGACGAGCTGCGGCTTAGTTCCGATGCAGATTGGCAAGGCTCCATCTACAGGGCCGCTGAACTCGTCTTCTCATCTCCGAACTACAAACGTAGGGGAGAGTTCGGTGAGCTTCTCTTGCACGCGTTGCTGGAGTCCTTCTTTGCCACTGAGCCAGCGATCGCGAAGATCTACTGGAAAACAGGACTGGGGGACACCGTAAAGGGGGCCGACGCCGTCCATGTGACGCTCGAGCCGTCGCCAGACGGGGGAGACGAATTGTTCCTCTGGCTCGGCGAGGCGAAGTTCTACGGCGACTCGAAGTCGGGTTGGAAGGCCGCCGCGAAGAGCGTCGCGGCCTCGCTCGTTTCGACGAAGCTTAGGAGCGAGTTCGATGCGATTGTCAGGCTGCACGATCCGAGTTGGCCGCACAGTCAGCGACTAGCTGGCCTGCTGCACCGGGATGTGAGTCTGAGCGCTATCGCGGACCGCATCGTTGTGCCCGTGCTGGTCACCTATGACAGCGCAGCTTTGAAGGCACCTGGGCCTCAAGACGCGACGTACCCCGATGTCCTTTCGCTGGAAGTCGATGCCTGCGCCAACACGTTCCGAGTAGAGCTCCAAGAGCTCGCCGGTGAAGATGACGAGCTTGCCGGGATCCTAGGACGCGTCTCGGTGGTCCTCCTGACGGTCCCGCTCCTCGATAAACAGGACGTCGCACGCCTGTTCCATTCGCGCCTCCAAGGCCTGATGCTCGGGACATCCTGATCATGGATCTCGTCGAGGTAGCCAATGCGTTGCGAGAGAGTCCCGCTGATTCCGGCGCGCTCTTGGAATCCGCGTTGTCGGCTCTGGCGAGGGCCACGCCTCTAGAGTCTGCACCCCCGGTCGGCTTCACCGAGGTTGTCGCTCGATTGCTCGAAGACGGTGGGGATGTACGTGACCGCCCCATATTCGCCGCGCTCCTGCGGGAGGCTGGCCTTTTTCCTTACCTGAGCCAGGCAGATCCGTCCGACGTCTTCGACCAGATCGCGATCGAAGCGCACACCGCGGCGTCGCACATCGGTGGTCGAAAGCTGGTGATGCACCGAGACCAAGCGACTGCATTCTTGTACGCCGACGCTGGTCACGACCTCGCGCTCAGCGCGCCAACGAGCTTCGGGAAGACAGCGATTGCGCACCAGCTGATCCGAACAAATAAGCACGCGAATATCTTGGTCGCCGTCCCAACCCTGGCGTTGCTAGATGAAACCAGACGATCGCTTGCAAATTGCGGGGAACACTACAAAATAGTAACTCATCCGGATCAGGTGCCTGCGGACAGAAATCTGATGATTCTGACACCGGAACGTGCTCTGGAGATGTTGCCTAATTGCGTCTTTGACCTAGTTGTAATCGATGAATTTTATACTCTCGACGATGCTCGCCGGAGGCGACTTGAAAATGCTCACGATGAGCGCAGCACGACGCTGAACGCGTTGTACTCGCGGGTCGCTGCGACGGACGCTCAGGTCGTAATGCTGGGCCCGTCAATCTCGGGCTTGGCGCCTGATGTCTCTCCTCGTCTGAGACGCTCGTTCGTCCGGTCGGAGTCTCCGACGGTTCATCTCGAGCTCAACCGGCTAGATGATCCAGGGGAGCGTAAGCGACCTGCGCGCGCTGCCGAACTAGTCGAATCTCTGAGTGATCCGACTCTCGTGTACGCCAGTGGCCCAGCTAGGAGCGAGACCGTTGCCCGTGCCGTGGTGGCCTCTCGTTCTCGGCCTGAACGTCTGGACCAGTCTGTTGACGATGCGGTCGCTTGGATCAGGGAGAACTACGGTGGCGGATGGGTCGTTGCTGACGCGTTGGCGGCGGGGGTCGGCCTTCACCACGGCGCACTGTCGCGAGGGATAGCCCGCTTTATGGTGAGAGCGTTCAACGACGGAAGACTCAGCTGCCTTGTGTGTACCTCGACTCTCCTCCAGGGGGTAAACACTGCCGCAAAAAATGTCGTAGTAGTCGACCAAAAACTGGGGACCGGGGAGTTCGACTCGTTCGCGTTCGCGAACATCGCCGGCAGGGCAGGACGGATGGGTCGCTACTTCGTCGGACGCGTGTACCACTTCGGAGTGCCGCCAGCGGATAGTGGGAGGATCATTGACGTTCCGGTCGTGTCGCAGGGGCCTGATACGCCGGATGAGTTGGTCGTCGAGGTTCTCCGCGAGGATCCGGTGTCCGATGACGAACGGCAGGCACTGATTCGCGAGGAGCTGGACGCGGCGCAGCTCAGCATCGAGACGGTGCGAACCAACATTGGCGTGCCGCTACCGCAACAGCTGGCGTTGGCCCGGCGCGTTCGCGAGTTGAACGACGGTCAGCTCCGCGAGTTCGCGTGGACTACCGCCACACCCAACACGTCTCAATTGACGGCCATCACGAACCTGCTCTGGGACAGCTTTTCTTCCGCGCCCACAGAGGACTTCTTCGCGATCAAGCCGTTCATATCCAGTGTCGGCCAGCTGCGGCTCCGTCTGAAGCAGCTGCAGCAGTTCGGTCCCGGGCGAGGGTTCTATGCCGCGGTGTTCGCGGACCAACGCGCTTATGCGGCCACAAAGAAGCGTAAGGAACCGGATTTCGGGGCGACGATTCGAGACGTGAACCGGTTCATGCGTGACATCTGTGGATACCGGATTCCTTCGCGTCTCCGAGCGGTGGAGAGCGTGCTTCGACCGGTGCTTCAGGAGCACGGTATACCTGCGGCGGATTACCGCGGCTACGCCTCCACCATCGAAAACCTCTATATGGGAGTGGCAGTTGCGGCCCTAGACGAGCTCGGAATTCCTCCGCAACTTATTGCGAAGATCAGTCCGCAGCTGCGCGGGGCACAGACCGCAGATGCCTCGTACGGCGTCCTTCGGGGGCTCGAGACCGGCGCGTTGTCCCTGACCCCGTTCGAGCGCGAAATCCTGGACGAGGCAATTGGTGGTCTCGGCGGCGGTCAGACAACCATGAACATCTAGAGAGTAGGCGTCGACGATAGAAGTAGAGACCACCGTGGCGTCGAGGTCCACGCAATATGCCCAGATGCTTTCGGCTCCAAGTTGAGCCTCGCTGGGCAGACTACGGAGACGCAAAGACGTCGTGATCGCCAATGCGGCGCCACCGAATTCCTTGAGTGTCGCCGATGGTTACCCACTCCCAGGTCGCACGCCCGTCTGGGTCGTCCATGCTCCAAGTGACTTCCCAGACGCCCTCTGCGCCTTTCACCGGTTTGACCCGCATGCCGTTCGGCCATGGAGCCGTTTCGCCGGCGGCAGCGCGCTCGGCCGCAGCGTTGAAGCGGGGGACGAGCTTGCGGAACTTCGCCTGGTGCTGCTTTGAGAGCCGCTTGTAGTCGCGGTCGAACGCCGGGGTGGTCTGGAACTTCACTCGTCCGCGAGGGTGTCGAGGTGCGCAGCGAAGTCGTCCGCAGAGTCGTGCGTCGTGACCTCGCCGGCAGCGACGTGGGCGTCGACCTCCCGCTCGCGGGTCTGCCAGCGCTCGGTCCAGAACCACTGCTGATCCGCGGCGACCGGGAGGTGGGGGCGGAGCTCGATCACGCCGTCCCGTTCGATGACCTCGACCTGGGCCCCCGGCTCGTCGAGGTGATACCGGCGGCGGACGTCGGCCGGCAGCGCGAGAGTTCCGCGGCTCTGCACGGTGACGAAGGTGGAAGCCATTCATCGAGGATAGGCGGGTACGGCAACGCTGTAAAGCAGCAATGCGGCTTAATGGCTCCAGGAATGCGAGTCTAGGCCGGTGCCGCGGGGAAGCAGCGATTTCCCTCTTCGACCGTGTGCGTTGCTGTATATACATGGATATATTGGCCCCGTGAACCTCGTCAAGGTCCGCCGCGTCGGCAACAGCAACGTCATCTCGCTCCCGCGGGCTCTCGAGGCAGGTGGCTTCGAGCCGGGGGTGTCGGTCCTCATCGAGGACCTCGGGAACGGTGAGCTGCGCGTCCTTCTCAGTGACCAGGTTCGGGAACGCATCGGGGACGTCGGTCGGCGCATCGTCGAGGAGCGCGGTCACGCGCTTCGCGAACTCGCGGGTCACGATCGCGACGAGTAGGCGCTGGGCCCCTCCGTGACTCGAGGAGTCGGGTAGTCACTTGTGACCACCTCTCGAGCGCGCCACGCTCGTGGTGAGCACAAGCGACCACTCCGTCGCCGCCGCCCTGTCATGCCGTGGTGGGCGCAAGTGCCCACTTCCGCCACGCACCTGACGACGGTAGGACTGCTCCATGCGAACGAACCGCGGGGGAGAGGGGGCGCCGGTCCTGCGGCGGAGGTCGCTCACCCGCGAGGACGTGCTGACCGCCGCCGAGGTCGGCGAGCTGCTCAGGCTGCCGAAGTCGACCGTCTACGAGCTGGCGCGGCGCGGGGTGTTGCCGTCGGCGCGGCTTGGGCGGACGCTGCGGTTCGTCCGGGCTGACATCGAGCGGTGCGTGCGCGGGTCCCGCGGTTAGTCGTCGCCGGCCGGCGGCCTGACGTGGTCGGGCGCCGGGAGCTCGCCGAAGGCCGCGTTGACCGCCGCGACCGCGGCGGCGTCGATCTTCGAGTGCAGGTAGCGGTTCGTCGTCTCGATCTTCGCGTGGCCGAGGATGTCGCGGACCGAGACCAGCGGCATCGAGCGGGCCATGACCGAGCCGGCCGCGTGGCGCAGGCCGTGGAGCTTCACATCGCGGAGGCCTGCGGCGTCGCGGGCGCGCTTGTAGCGGGAGCGCATGGCCGAGCCGTCGAGGCGGCGGCCCAGGCGGTTGACGAAGACGTAGTCGTCCGGGCCCATGAAGTCCTCGCGGGCGCCGACCCGGGCCAGGGCCCTCGTGGCGGGGCGGGGGACCGGGACCTCGCGGGCGCGTCGTGATTTTGTGCTCGTCTCCTCGCCGGCCGACACGTTGCGGCTGACCGTGAGGATCGCGCCCGACATGTCGGCGAGGAACACGACGTCGTCCCAGCGCAGCGCGAGGCCCTCGGAGAGCCGCAGGCCCGAGAAGAAGAGGAGGCGGAAGAAGTCCGCGTCGCGCTGATCTTCGGCCCGGCGGGCCTCGAGCTCTGCCTCCTGGTGCTCGACCGGGACGCCGCGGAAGGTCCGGATCCCGCGGTGCAGCCCCTGCTCGCAGGCGCGCGCGAGGGCCTCGACCTCCTCGTACTCGTAGAAGTCCAGACGGGCCGCCGGCGGCTCGCGGCGGCGCGACGTGGCGGCCACCGGGTTCTTCTCGAGCTCGTAGGTGTCGGCCCGCATCGCGTAGGCGAAGATCGCGTGCAGCGTCTGGCGGTGGCGGTTGACGTTGCGCCCGGAGAGCCCCGCCGCGTCGAGCGCCGACAGCCATCGGGCGACTTCGCGCGGCGTCACGTCCTGCACCGGTCGGTCGCCGAAGGCGCGCATCAGGCGGCCCTCGCAGGTCCCCTGGCCGCGCCGGTGCTTCGTCCCGGGCTCGGCAAGCATCGAGCGTTGGTTCGCGAGCGTCGAGGGCTTTGCGCCCTCAACTGTCCTCAGGTGGGTGAGCCACTCGCCGGCCAGGCGCCGGACCGTCAGCGTCGCGTCGATCGCCTCGCGCGCCCTGCGGGCGGCCGCCTGGTCCTCGACCTCCGTGACCTGCGCGAGGGCCGCGAGGTAGGCCGTGCGCTCGTCGAGCCAGCCGTCCGGCGTGCGTCCGCGGCGCTTGTGCCAGCTGCCGTCCCTATCGCGTTCGATCCAGGCCGGACCGAGTCGGCGTTTCACCTGCCGGCCCTCGCTCCGCCACTTCGCCTCGAAGAACGGCGTGCCGTCCTTTGCGACCCGGACGACGACGGCCGGCGCGGGGGCGGTCGGCGCGGTCGTGGTGCTCGAACTGGGCATCTCGGCGGGGCGGGGAAGTAATGGGACGGCGGGCTGCGCGGGGGCTCGGATCTGGACCTTCGGAGTGCGGCCCGACGGCCCGTCAAATTCCTGGGTACCAGCGAAACGGCTGCGGGTACCACTCCGGGTACCAGACGCCGCGAAGACGTCTAGAAAACTGGCATCTTCGCTGTAAAGAACCCCAGTCTCCTAGTCGTTTCGGACTCCGATAGTCCGGTTCCCAAGCTGAGGGTCGCGAGTTCGAATCTCGTCTGCCGCTCCTCAGAGGCGCCCCGCGTGAGCGGGGCGCCTCTCTTGTTCTCGGGCCCATCGTGCAAGCCTCTCCGGCGGCGTCCCACGGTGGCCGGGTCCGGCGAACCGCTCGCCGGGACACCGCAAGCTGTCCGCGGCGACGTCAGCGCGAACGCTCTGGCGGGGTGGTTCTCGACTCGTCGGGATCCAGCGGACGGGTCCATGCCTCGTGGCGCAGGGCCGACGCGGTGCTTCAGGCCGCGTCGAGCACGCGGTCGGACGGCACCCCGTCGATCCCGGTATCGGTCGACCGACGGGTGTGCGGACCCGATGTTCCGTCATTTGGCGGATCGAATCCCGGGCTCGGTCGATGTACGGTCCGCCGGTGCTCCGACCAGTCGGCCGACGTCCATCACCCGAGGCCGCTGCGCCATGGGCCGGACGTGACGTGGCACGCCGCCTCAGCATCCTGCTGGCGTTCGCCGTCGCGCTCTTCGCGGTCCTGGCTGCGCCCGGATCGAGCGAGGCGAAGGCCAGGAAGGCACCGTTCGTCACGCAGCCGGCTCCGCAGCTTCGAGCCGCCGCGAAGGGCGCCAGGACGATCCTGGTGTCCGCCCGGGCCACGCGCGGGGCGACCTGCGTCGCGAACGTCAGCGTCAAGAAGGTGAGCCAGACCCTCGCGAAGGTGAAGGCGACCAAGAAGGGGCGTGCCTCCTGGCGCTGGCAGATCCTGCCGACCTCGCCTTCCGGTACGTGGCGCTTCAAGGTGACGTGCACGAAGGGCAGGAAGAAGGGCTCCGCCACGCGGCAGGTGCTCATCGTCACCGGCAACAAGACCGGCAGGGGTCCTATCGGCGACCCCACGTCGCTCGTGAACCCGGACGGCGAGATCGCCGGCCTGGGCGGTGACGATTGCGGCCCGTTCAATTCCCCGCCGCTCAAGCAGTGCACGTGCCTGGCCTGGCAGAAGCGCCGCGACGTGTACGACACGTCGGTCGCCCGCGGCGTTCCCAGGGTGGGAGGACGGGGCGGCGGCTATTTCGTGTGGGACGGGGGCCAGTGGCTCGTCAACGCCAAGCGCGGCGGTTTCCCGACGGGGAGCCAGCCCGTCGCCGGAGCCCTCGTGGTCTGGGGCGTGGCCAACAGCGCGTCGTACGGGCACGTCGCGTACGTCGAGAAGGCCGAGTCGCCGACTCGCGTGCTGGTGACCGAGTGCAACTACGACTGGAAGGGGAGTTGCCGCACCATCTGGATGAACCCGATCGCGAAGGGCGACCTCCAGGGCTACATCTACGGAGGACCGGCGGGGAGTGCCCCGGGCGCGAGCCCGGGAGACACCGTGGGAGGAGCATCCCCGGCGAGCACACTGCCGTCGTTCGGTGGTGCCGGGTGGCAGACGGCCTTTCGCGCGAGCGACGGGGGGCTGTGGACCATCGGCGGCGACAACCGCGGAGCGCTGGGGCTGGGCGTGGCGGCGAACACGAGTCCCGCGATCACGCGGGTGCAGGGCGGCGGGTGGCAGACCGCGTTCAGCGGCAGCGATGGCGCGCTCTGGGTCGTCGGGAAGGACAACAAGGGCTCGCTGGGTCTTGGGATGAAGCCCGGGACGAGTCCGAGCATCGCCGGGCTCGCGTCCGGGGGCTGGGTCTCCGCCTTCCAGGCGTCCTCGAACAGCCTGTGGGTGGTCGGCGCCGACAACAAGGGCGATCTGGCGCTCGGGATGGATCCCGCCTCGAGCCCGAGCATCGCCGCTCTCGCGGGTGGCGGATGGCAGGCCGCGTTCCAGGCGAGCAGCCATTCGCTCTGGGTGATCGGGAAGGACAGCAAGGGCGACATGGGGCTCGGGATGCGACCCGGGACCAGCCCGAGCGTCACGGGGGTCGAAGGTGGCGGGTGGCAGGCGGCGTTCCAGGCCAACGATCGCTCGCTCTGGGTCGTCGGAGCGGACAACAAGGGCAATCTCGGTCTCGGAATGGCAGATGGCACGTCGCCGAGCATCACGGGCATGGCCGGTGGTGGCTGGGAGGCCGCGTTCCAGGCGAGCGACAACACGTTGTGGATCGTCGGGAAGGACAACAAGGGCGCGATGAACCTCGGGATGAAGCCGGGCACCAGCCCGAGCATCACGGGGCTGTCCAACGGTGGTTGGGAGGCGTCGTTCCAGGCTCCCGACGGGCGTCTGTGGGTCATCGGATCGGACAACAAGGGCGCGTTGGATCTCGGATTGGCGGACGGCTCGAGTCCCGCGATCTCGAGCTATTCACCGAGTTGACGGAGGTCATCGCCGGCCGCTGCGACCTCGACCACGTCCGCGGAGTCGCACGGCCCGATGCACGGCGCGGGAGCGCGTCCGGGTCCGGCGAGCTCGGCCATCAGCCGAGCTTGAAGCGCACCACCCGCGGCCCCGGACCCTTGCAGACGATCCGGAAGCGGCCCGACGCAGTCGAATCCCGGCAGACGTAGCTGCGGATCCTCACCGCCCCGGGACCCTGGACGACCGTCTCGCGGCCCCACCTCCGGGCGATCGTGCGGGCGTTGGCGCACGAGGTGCCGGTCGCCCGGATGCTCACCGCGTCCGCGGGGTCGCTGCCCGTGGGCCCCATGTCCTTCACGGACTTGCAGGACTTCGCGGTCGCGGCCGCCGACGAGGTGCCGGGTGCGACACCGGCAGCGAGGGTCAGGGCGCAGAGGGCGGGAACGGCCAAGGCATGCGTGCGGGGCATGCGGGGCCCGGTACCCCGGACGGCGGACGCGAACAGGTCCGGGTCGCGGCCGTCGGGGATGCCGTGTGCGACGGTGTCGGGATGTCCCGCCCCCGCACACGTCGACCACGCCGCCGCACCGTCGCCGCGGCCGTCGTGCTCGTCGCGACGATCGTCGTCGTCGCCTGGCTCGTGCTCGGCGGCGGGAGCGATGACGACGAGCTCGCGGAGCTCCGGGCGCTCCCCGACGTCGCGACGGCCACGACCGACGACGGGGACGTGCTGGTGGGCCTCCGCGCCGGAGCGGCACCCCGACAGATCGCCACCGTGCTGGACCGGGCGCCGGACGACGCCGGCCGTACGACGCTGCGGCTCGGCCGGGCGTCGCTCGAGGTCGAACGAGGCGACCCTGCGGACGACGAGCTCCTCCGCGCCTTCGTCGCGCTCTCGGCGGTCCGGTCGCCCGGCGGCATCGCGACCATCGAGCGGCTCTCCGCCGACCAGCGCGTCGAGGTCGAGGTCCGGCGACCGGAGCAGGCGGCGCCCCTCGCGCGCGAGATGCTCGCGAGGCTCACCACGCAGGGACGACCGGTCCGCGGGATCGATCGCATCGAGGTCGCGCTGCAGGACGCCTTCCAGTCGGACCCGAAGCCGGTGACCCTGGGCCGGCTCGGCGCCACGGACGGGCGCGTCGAGCGGGCGATGCTCGACGCCGCGATCGCGCTGCGCGAGCGCCGGCCGCGGGTGGCGGTGGTCGGCTCGAGCATCGAGCTGCGTCCGCGGGCCGACGGCGCCGGTGACGCGGGGGCCGCGTGGCGGGCGGCCGCCGCGGCGATCGACCTCCCGGCGGCGGACCGCCGCGACGCGCAGATCTACGTCGACGAGGCGTCCACCGAGGACGGCCGGGAGCGGACGCACACGCTCCTGTCCGGACCCGCCGGTGCCGACGCCGACCGGGCGCTGGCGTTCCTGCGATCGGTGTCCGGCGTGGTGTCCGCGCCGTTCGCGAGGACCGACCTGTCCTTCGCACAGGGCGACGCGCGGACCCTGCGGGCGGCACGCTCCCTCGCGGCGTCGGCCGAGGACGCCGGCGCCCGACGGCTCCGGCTCTCCGTGGAGGCCGACGGCGCGAGGGAGACCTCCGGCGACGAGGACCGCTCCGGTCGCGGGGCCGCCGACGACACGGCCCGGACGCAGATCGAGGACACCCCCGCCCGGGTCCGTGCGCTCCTCCCCGGCGTCGCACGCACCCGTCGGCTCGGCATCCGGGCCCTGGTCTGGACGAGGCCCGCGGGCGCGCTCGCGCGGCTGACGATCGCGACGCCCGGGTGGCTCGACGAGGCGGACCCGGCCGACGACCCGTCGAAGGTCCTGCGACGTCTGTCCCGTGCCGTCCGGGCGCTCGGCTGGCAGGACACGGCGCGCTTCGGGCTCCCGCTGCCGCGCGGCACCTGCGAGGACCACCCCTCCGCGCACGGCGTGACGCAGATCGAGTCCACGAGCGACGGCCGGACCCGCACCATGGGGACCGTGAACGACTGCACCGGCGCCGACGACCTCGCGGCGGGCCGCGCGGCCTGGAACGCGACGGCGGACTGAGCGCGAGCCGGCGTCCGCGCGCCGAGTTCTCGACGTCGGGCCGGACACGCCGGCACGGAGCATCGTCCCAGCGCCGTCGAGACCGTCCGCCGCGTTCACCCGGGCGCGCCGCGGTGCGTGTCGCGCGCCGGTCGGCTCAGCCCGTGCGGCGCAGCATCCGCCGGGCGAGCGCGACGAACGCCCGTACCCGCGGATCCTCGCTCGCGGGGTGCCAGCCGACGTCGATCGTCGTCGGGGCGACGTCCCGTACGGGGACGAAGGCCACCCCGGTCGCGCCGCTCATGCGGGCGGGCGCGGATGCCGGTACGAGGCCGACGGCGCCGGCGTGGCGCACCGCGTCGAACAGCCCGTCGAACGACGAGATCGTCGCGGCGTACCGCGCGGGCGCGCCGCGCTCGGCCTCGGCCGTCCAGAAGGCGCGCCACACCGGATCGGTGTCCGAGCCCGCCCACGGCTCGTCGACGAACTCCGTGATCGAGAGCACCTCGCGCTCGGCGAGACGGTGATCGGCAGGCAGGATCGCCATCCGGTCCTCGACCACGAGCGTCTCGAGGGCGACCCCGGCCGCCGCGACCGGTGGGCGGAGGAAGGCGACGTCGACGCCGCCGTCGGCGAGTCCGCCGCTCGGGTCGGTCCACGGCGCCTCGCGGAGCTCCAGCGCGACGTCCGGGCGGGCCTCCCGGAACGCGGCGATGGCGGGGGAGACGAGCTCGAGCGGGATCGCGGCCGCGATCCCCACGGAGAGTGAGCCGCTCTGCCCTCGATCGGCCCGCCGCGTCTCGCGGACCGCGGCGAGCGTCGCCTGCTCGAGTCTCCGGGCGTGCTCCTGGAGCACGGCACCCGCCGCCGTCAGCGCGACGCTCCGGGACGTCCGTGCGAGGAGCTCGACACCGAGGACGTCCTCGAGGCGCCGCACGTGCCCGCTGACCGACCCCTGGGCGAGGTGCAGGCGATCCGCGGCGCGTCCGAAGTGCAGCGTCTCCGCCACGGCGAGGAACGTCCGCAGGAGCCGGGGATCGAGGTCGACGTCCTCCATCGCTCCTGAGTCTCGCGCATCGATCGCCGTACGTGAACGATCGGGGGTTGGATCCGGATGGCCGCCGGCGGGCCCTCGGCGCACGATGCACCCATGATGACCCGCCGACCCTGCGTGCTCCACGGCCGCGACACCGCACGACAACGGCTCGGGGCGCTCCTCGACGCCGCACGCGACGAGGTCGGCGAGACGCTGCTCGTGGTCGGCGACTCCGGACTCGGCAAGACCGCGCTGCTGGATGCCGCGGCGGACGACGCGCGAGGGTCCGGTTGCACCGTCCTCCGCTCGCGCTCGGTCCCGGGCGAGCACCACGTGCCCTTCGCGGCGCTCGGCCACCTGCTCCGCGATGCCGGACCGGCGGACCTCGACGCCACGCCCGAGGCCGTCCGTGCGCCGCTCGCGACGGTACTCGGGCTCGAGAGCGGACCGCCGCCCTCGACCGTCGGCGTCGCCGCCGGGGTCGTCGCGGTCCTCGCGGCGCTGGCCGAGGACGCCCACGGCCTGCTCCTCGCGCTCGACGATGTCCACTGGATGGACGAGTCCTCGCTCACCACGCTGCTCTTCGCGCTCCGGCGCCTGCGTCGCGAGGGCGTCGCGGCGCTCGTCGCGGCGCGACCGGCCCCGGAGCGCGGCCTCTTCGACCACGGCATCGAGGTGCTCGAGCTGGCGCCGCTCGACGATGCGGCCGCCGCTCGGATCGTCCGGGACGCGCTCGACGAGGGGACGGCCGCCGTCCCCGGCGATCTCGAGGCCCTGGTGTCGCGGGTCGTCGGACTCGCGCGTGGCAACCCGCTCGCCCTGCGGGAGATCGCGTCCGCCGCCTGCGAGGGACGCCTCGGCCCCACCGGCGCGGCGTCGCCGAGCCTCCTCGTCGACCGGGCGTTCCGTCGCGAGCTCGACGCCCTGCACGCCGACACCTGGGGTGCGGTCGTCGTGCTCGCGGCGGACGAGCACCCGCTCGCCGAGCGGGCGATCGCGGCCGCCGGACTCGACCCGGCGAGCCTGCAGGCGGCCGAGGCCGCCGGCGTGGTCGTCGACGACGGCGAGGGGCCGCGCTTCCGTCATCCGCTCCTGCGCGGCGTGGCCTACCACGCCGCGTCCAGCGACCTGCGGCGGCTCGCGCACCGGGCGTGGCGCGGGCTCGAGGACCTCGATCCGATCAGCCGCGCGTGGCACGCGGCGGCCGCGGCGAACGGCCCGGACGCGGAGACCGCCGAGATGCTCGACCGGGCAGCGGGGGCGGCCGCGGCGGCCGGAGGGGTCGGGGCCGCGTGCGACGCGATGGCGCGCGCCGTGGCGCTCACCCCCGACGACGCCGGGCGCGCACGCCGGCTCCTCGAGGCCGCTCGCCTGGCCGCCGCGGCGGCGCGGACCGACGATGCGGCGCGGTTCGCGGACGACGGCCTGCGCCTCGCGGGCGACGACGCGTCGCTCCGGGCCGCGCTCCACGAGGTCCGCAGCGTCATCTGGATCCGTCGCGGCGACCTCGACGCCGCCCACGCGACGATCGTCGAGCACGTTGCTCCGATCGCCGCGGTCGATCCGACGCGGGCGGCGGCGGGGCTCCTGGCAGCGACCGTGCGCGACCGCGTCGTCGGCGACTACCCGGCGATGCGGGAGCTCGCCACCCGCGCCGTCGCCCTGGCACCGTCCGGCGGGACCACCGCGGGGATCGCCCGGCTCACCGTCGCGACCGTGGACGTCCTCCAGGGCGCCGGGGACCGGGCCGTGCCGGTCTTCGACGATCTCGCCCCGGCGGTCGCGGCCGCGAGTGCCGAGGGCTGGGCCGGCGAGGTCTTCCTGGCTCCGGTCCACGCCCAGGTGTGGCTCGGGCGGTTCGGCACGGTCGAGCCGGTCCTGGAGGCCCACGTCGCACGACTCCGCTCCCGGGGTCGCGTGGCCGAGCTCCTCTACCCGCTCGTCGTCCGTGCACAGCTGCACCTCCGCCGAGGCCGCCTGACCTCGGCCCTCGCGGACGCCACCGAGGCGCGGGAGATCGCGGAGGCCGGCGGCCTGCGCGGACAGGTGGCGGTGGCCGCCGGTGCCCTGGCGGCGGTCGAAGCGGTGCTCGGCCGGGAGGCCGACGTGCTGCGACGTACCGACGCGGCCCTCGCGATCACCGACGCCCGGCCCGCCATCGGGCTCTGGTCCCGCGCGGCGCTCGGCCACCTCCATCTCGCGCTCGGTCGGCCGGGCGAGGCGCTCGTCGCCCTCCGCGAGTGCGAGCGCTCCGCCGCCGGGATCGGGATGGGCGACCCGTCGGTCGTGGCGTTCGGGGCGGACCTCGTCGAGGCGCTCGTCCGCAACGGCGCCCACGCCGACGCCACGGTGGCGCTCGACGGATGGTGCTGCGCGGGTGCGGAGACGCCGTGGCGGCGCGGTGCCGCCGCGCGCTGCCACGGTCTCCTCGCGGAGGACCCCGCCAGCGCCGTCGCGGCGTTCGAGGCCTCGGTGGGGGCGTTCGACGCCACGGGTCAGCGCTTCGAGGCGGCTCGTTCCCGACTGAGCCTCGGGGAACGGCTGCGCCGCGACCGTCGCCGGCTCGACGCCCGCGAGCCCCTGGAGGCGGCGCTCGACGCCTTCGAGCGGATGGGTGCCGGCCCGTGGGCGGACCGTGCCCGTGAGGAGCTCCGCGCGACCGGCCGGCCGACGGACCGTGCCCGCCGGCCCGAGGACGGCCTCGAGGAGCTCACGCCGCACGAGCTGCGCGTGGCGCTCCTCGTGGCCGACGGCCGGTCCAATCCCGACGTGGCCGCGGAGCTGTACGTCACCCGCAAGACGATCGAGCACCACCTCTCGCGGGTCTTCCGCAAGCTCGGCGTGGCGTCGCGTGCCGAGCTCCAGCGGGTGCTGCGCGCCGGGGGATGACGCGACGGACCGGGCCCGGGTCCGGGCGCGGTTCCCGACCGGGCGCGGTGCCTCGCGCGCCGCGCGGCGGGCTGCGTCCGTGGCCGACGCGCCCCGGGCGGACCTACGCCTTCAGGCGCTTGAACATCAGCTGCTGGATGGTCGTCGTCATGCTCGGGTCGGTGCCGCGGGCGTGGAACGTGAAGCCGACCTGACCCACGGGGTTCCAGCCGTCGGCGCCGAGCTGCGCGATGCGCTCCTCGGCCGCGAGGACGTCCTCGACGGTCCTGTCCTCGCCCAGCCAGAGCTCGACGTAGGTGAACTCCCAGGCGGGCATGCGCCCACCGTACCCGCCCGCCGCGGGGCGGGGCCCCGCTCAGCGCTCGAGGCGCTCGGCGCGCTCGGCCCGCTTGGCGACGATGAAGACCGCCCAGCCGATCGAGACCAGCAGGATCACCGCGACGTTGCCGGACGACACGACGAGCAGGCCGATCGAGACGACCAGCATTGCGAGGACGATGAGCAGGTCTCGCGAGAGCATGGTGGACGCGTACCCGCGGTGTGCGTCGTCCACACCCCGGATCGGTCGGACGGTGCGCGTGCGTCCGGCTCCGGCCCCACGGAGGCCGGCTCAGCGCGCCCGCACCCGGCGGCTCGTCGTCGCCGTCGCGCCGCGGTCGTCGGTCACCGTCAGCCGCACGAGCACCGACCGCCGCGCCGCGATCCGCCGGACGACCCGCGCCTTGCGGCCGATCGTCCGGCCGGCGGCGGTCCAGCGCCAGCGGACGATCCGGCCGTCGGCGTCCTTCGACCGCCGGCCGTCGAGCACGTAGCGGGCGGTGCCGCTCGCCCGCCGGATCCGGGCCGTCGCCCGGGGGCGCCGGTTCGCGGCGGCCGCCTGCGGGACCGGGCAGTCGGCGAACGCGGAGCAGGGGAGGGCGGGCTCGCTGCGCAGCGACGGGCTGCTCAGCGCGACGCCCGAGACGATGTCGCGGAGCAGGGGGAGGGACTTGCCGAGCGCGTCGACGGGGTCGAGGCCGGGGATCGTCAGCTGCGAGCAGACGTCGCGGTCGATCCGGGCGGGATCGGCGGGGCCGGGGTGCTCGATCGCGTCGAGCGTCAGGGCGAACGCCACCGGGTCGACGGTCCCGTCGAGCAGGTGGTCCGACAGGCGGTTCGGGCAGATGTCCTGGATCGCCACGCGCCGGTAGCCGCCGGTCCCTGCAGGGCCGCGGAGGTTCGTCGCGCTGGGCGCCACGACCTCGTCGCCGGTGCTGTAGATCGACGTGTAGCTCGTCGGGGAGAACATCTCGCGGCCCGAGTTCATCGCCTGCAGGAACCGGGAGTTCGGCGCGAGCTGCCAGACCGCCGGCGGGCAGCCCTTCAGGCCGCAGCTCGCGAAGACGGCGAACGGGAACAGCGTCGCGAGGTCCTCGGGCGGGGCGCCCTGGTGCGCGGCGGCGACCCCGACCTGGTCGGCGACCATCGCCCGCGTGTCGGGCCAGAACCGCAGCGCCCAGCGGGGCTGCATGCCGCCCTGGCTGTGCCCGACGACCGCGATCGGCCGCTTCGCCAGGCCGAACGTCTTGCGGATCGCGTAGGTGTCGTACTGCCCGGCGACCGAGATGTCGCCCAGGTTGTGGTTCGGGCCCGAGACCGCGCACCACGGGATCCCGCGCGCCGTCAGGGCCGGCATCAGGTTCCACGAGTAGAAGTCGTCGGCGTCGACGAAGGTGCCGGGCACGAGCAGCACGGCGGGCTTCGAGGCGTCCGAGAAGTCGCCGCGGCAGGAGATCGCCTTCTCGAGCTCCGCCCGCGGGACGCTCAGCGGCGGTCCGGTGCGGTCGATCGGGGCGAACGCGCGGTCGGCGGCGCCGGCCGGGGCCGCGAGGGCGAGCACCGCGAGGACGGCGGTCGGGAGCAGGCGACGCACGGGAGACCCTCAGACGTAGGTGGCGAAGAAGAAGAACCAGATCGCGGCGGCGACGAGGGCGATGCCCACGGCGAGGACCATCACGACGTCGAGGGCCGACGTCGTGCGGCCGGTCGTCCGTCCGTCCCGCATCGACTGGTTCCACGGCATGCGGACCGTGACCTCGTCGGAGCCGCCCATGACCTTCGCGTACAGGCCGTTCAGGAGCGACAGGACCTTCGCCATCACGAAGCCGGTGACGACGATCGCCACCAGGACGAAGACGGCCTGGCCCATCGACAGGTTCTGGGAGTCGGCCCGCGACGCCGTGACCCGGATCCACAGGTACGGGTTGCCGGCCCACATGAACAGGCCGCCGACCAGCATCAGCAGCAGGATGGCGGCGCCGGCGAGCTTCCTCGGGGGGGACATGTGGCGCGATCGTACTCCCGGTCCGCTCCGGCGCGCCACGGCCCGTGGTCGCCCCGGGGGTGGGTGGGGCGGTTTCGCGCGCAACCTGGCCATACTGCATTGAATGACGCGGACGTTGCGCCTCACCTTCGCGATCGTCGCTGCGGTGACGCTCGCGGGAGCACTGCTGTACACGAGCTTCGCGGGATCCGCCGAGGCCCGGCAGCCAAGCCAGATGGCCAGCGCCGAGGCGGGGCGCGACTACCGGCTGACCGGCATCGTCGTGCCGAAGACGCTACGGCGCACCGAGGGCACGATCACCTTCCGGGTCAAGGACCGCAAGGGCGGCGCCTCGGTCCCGGTCGTGTACTCCGGCCAGGTGCCCGACGCCTTCCGCGAGGGCCGCGAGGTCATCGTGACGGTGCAGAAGCAGGGCGAGACCTTCCAGGGCAAGCCCGACAGCCTGATCACGAAGTGCCCGTCGAAGTTCGACGACGGCAAGCAGAAGACCGACGGATCCATGGAGTGGCGCGACGGGTCCGACAAGGTCGTCGAGGGCAAGTAGCCCGTGGACGTCCTGGGCCGCGGCCTCCTGGTCCTCGCCCTCGCGATCGCCCTCTACGGCGCGGTCGCGAGCCTGGTCGGCGCCCGTCGCCTGCAGGTCGCGGCGGCGGCACCGGACGCCGCACCGACGCCGGAGCAGGCGGCCGGCGGCGTCCTCGCCGCCCACGGCTCCGCGTTCGTCCGCTCGGGCCGCCGGGCGATCTACCTCCTGGCGATCCTCACGACGGCGGTCTTCGTCCTCGTCGAGATCGCGTTCATCTCCACGGACCTGAAGTTCGACGTCGTCGCGAGCCACTCGTCGGCGACCACCCCGCTGGGCTACCGGATCGCCGCGCCGTGGAGCTCCCAGGAGGGTTCGCTGCTGCTCTGGGTCTGGCTGCTCTCGCTCTGGAGCTCGCTCGTCGTGTGGCGCGCCGGCCGGCGGATGGCCGACGTCGTGCCGTGGGCGCAGGCCGTGCTGCTCGGCCTGGCGGCGTTCTTCCTCTTCCTGCTCGTCTTCTACAGCTCGCCGTTCCGGCTGAGCTCGCCGGTGCCGTTCGAGGGCGAGGGCCTGAACCCGCTCCTGCAGTACCCGAGCATGATGATCCACCCGCCGATGCTCTACAGCGGCTACACGCTGTTCGCGATCCCGTTCGCGTTCGGCGTCGGCGCGCTCGCGGCGGGGCACGTCGGGTCCGACTGGATCCGCCACACGCGGCGGTACGCGCTGGGCGCCTGGCTGCTCCTGGGCATCGGCATCGTCCTCGGCTCCCGCTGGTCCTACGCCGAGCTGGGCTGGGGCGGCTACTGGGGGTGGGACGCCGTCGAGAACGCGTCCCTGATGCCGTGGATCATCGGCACCGCGTTCATCCACTCCGTGATGATCCAGGAGAAGCGGGGGATGCTCCGCACCTGGAACGTCTCCCTGATCCTCCTGACCGGGATCCTCTGCATCCTCGGCACGTTCATCGTGCGCTCGGGGATCATCTCGTCGATCCACGCGTTCGGCAGCTCGACCGTGGGCTGGCAGTTCCTGACGCTCCTGGCGATCATGACCTTCGGCTCGATCGCGCTGGTCACCTGGCGCCGGCCGCTCCTGCGCTCCGAGCACCGGATCGACTCGCTGCTCTCGCGCGAGGCGATCTTCCTCGCCGGCAACGTCGTGCTCGTCCTCCTGGTCCTCGTGATCCTCTGGGGCACGTTCTTCCCGCTCCTGACCGACGTCCTGACCGGCGAGCAGCGTCCGTGGGCCTCGTCGACGTGGGGCTGGTGGGTCGGGCCGCTCGCGCTCACCCTCGTCGGCCTGATGGGGCTCGGGCCGCTCGCCGCCTGGCGGAAGACGACCGCGAAGCACGCGTGGCGCCAGGTGCGGGCGCCGCTGGCGGTCGGCCTCGTCGTGCTCGCCGCCGGCGCGGTGATCGGCGGGAGCGTCCGCATCGACGTGTGGCTCGCGCTGCTCTTCGGCGGCTTCGTCCTCGGCGCGGTCGGGCAGGAGCTCCTCCGCGGCACGCGGGCCCGGCGGATCTCGACCGGCGAGGCCCTCCCGATCGCCCTGCCGCGGCTCGTCGGCCGCAACCGCCGGCGCTACGGCGGCTACCTCGTGCACGCGGGCTTCGCGGTCCTCGTCCTCGCCGTCGCGGCGTCGTCCGCGTTCAAGGAGACCCACCGGGTCCACGGCAACGTCGGCACGCAGATGCAGGTCGGCGGCTACACGCTGAAGTACGAGGCGGCGATCGGGAACTACGAGCTGCAGGACAACCGGATCAAGAAGCTGATCATCGGGGCGAAGGTCGGCGTCTTCCGGGACGGGAAGCGGATCGAGACGATCCGCCCGACGCGCGAGTTCTTCCCCTCGCTGAACCCGGCGGACGGTCCCGTCGGCCGGTACTTCAACGGTGAGGCCGCGACCGAGGTCGCCCTCGACGCCGGGCTGACCCGCGACCTCTGGGTCGCGATGCAGCCCGACGGCGACGCCCTCGTCGACATCTACTCCGCGCTCGACAAGAAGCTCGCGGGCACCGAGGCCCCGTTCCAGCGCGGCGCGGTCGCCGCCGTCCGCCTCGCGCAGGTCTACGCGCTCCGCCCGGCGCCCGTGACGTTCCAGGTGATCGTCTCGCCGCTGGTGACCTGGATCTGGATCGCCGCCGGGATCATGGGCCTCGGCGCGCTCCTGGCGATGTGGCCCGCACCCGACCTGCAGGCCCGGCGGGTCCGCGCGAGGCAGAAGGCGCGGGTCGCCCGCGACCTCGGGCCCCGGCCCGGCACCGCCGTCGTCAGCGAGGCCCGGTCCGCCGGTCCGCGGGGTCCGTCGTGACGGTCGCCGGGCCCCTGATCGTCCTCGTGGCGTTCGCGTTCGCGCTGTTCCTGCTGTCGCAGCCGTTCTGGCCGGGGCAGCTCGAGCGCGCCGACGAGGCCGACGCCCTGCGCCGCGCGGACCTCGAGGCCGCGAAGATCGCGAAGTACCGCGAGATCCGGGACGCCGCGCTGGACCACTCGACCGGCAAGCTCTCCGACGCGGACTGGAAGCCGATCGACGCCCGCCTGCGGACCGAGGCCGTCCAGATCCTCGACGAGCTCGACGGCCTCGCCCACATCCACGGGACGGCGGCGGAGGACCACGAGGACCTGCCGGCGGCACCGGCGGCCACGGCGGAGGACGAGGAGCCCCCGCCGGCGACCGACGACGGCGCCTCGACCGCGGGCGCGGCGGATCCGCCGTCGGCCCGGTAGGCTCCCTGCGCGATGGAGGCCGTACTTTCGATCCTGCAGATCTTCGTGTCCGTGATCACGATCGTGTTGATCCTGATGCACTCGGGCAAGGACGCAGGACTCTCCGGCGCGTTCGGCGTCGGCTCGGGCACCGGCCCTCTGGGCGGCGGCTCGAACACCGAGCGCAACCTGAACCGCTGGACGATCTTCTTCGGGATCGTCTTCATCGTGAACACGATCGTCCTCGTCCGCATCGCCTGACCGGCGCCCCGCGCCCGCAGGTCCGACGCCGCCCCACCGGGCGGCGTTCGTCGTTCCGGGGCGAGGTCCGGGCCCGGTCGGCGGGGGCCCCGGCGGCCGGGACGGGCGGTCGGAGCGCGCGTGGCACGTGCGGGTCGCCGGGCGACGAGGCCGTGCCACGCGGCGCGGGCCCGCCCCGCCTGTGCACCGCGGCGTCCGGCGTCGCAGCACGGCCGCTGTGCCGCCCGACCGCGGCCGTCAGTCCGTGACGACGATGCCGCCCGAGGTCCGGAGCGCGGGGGCGAGGACCGCGTGGCCGAGGCGGGCGCCGTCGAGCGTCGGGCCGCCGACCAGGGTCCGGGCGCGGCTCAGCGCCTCGACGCCCGCCAGGACGTCCAGTGGCGAGACGAGCAGCGGGATCGAGCCCGCCGCGCCGGTGACCCGTCCGTCCTGGATCCGCGAGGCGCCCTCGGGCGCGACGCCGTAGGCCAGGCCCAGCTCCGCGTTGATCGGACGCAGGTCCGCGAGCGACGTCACGAGCAGCCCGACCTCGACGCCCGCGACGAGCGCGTCGAGGTCGTCGGCGTCGCCGCCGGCCAGCACGAGGTTCGTGGCCCGCGGTCCGCGGTGCCCGCCGCCCGGCTCGGTCGCGTGGCCGGTCGACCGCTGCGAGCGCCCGTCGTGGACGAGCGACGACAGCGTCCCGTCCGTGATCAGCGCGAGCGGGTGCTTGGGCGTGCCCGAGGCGTCGAAGGCGCGGCGAAGGGTGCCGGCGGCCGCCGGGTCGTCGGAGAGCACGACCCGGGAGGGTGCCACGGCCGTCCCCAGGCGGCCGTCGCAGCGGGTCCTGCCGTCCGCGGCGGCCAGACCGTCGAACACGAGCGGCCCCGCGACGTCCAGGATCGCGGCGACGGCCTCCGGTGCGAGCACGATCGTCTGCTCGCCCGGGGTCGGGTCGTGCCACTCGCCGGTGGGGACGCGGGACAGCGCGATCCGCACGAGCTCGCGGGGGTCGATGCCGGACGCGGTGGCGGCGCTCACGGCCGCCGCCGCCGCCCGGACGCCGCCGGCCCCGAGCCGGACGCGCAGGTGCGCGTCGGTGGTGCGCTCGGTCGCCACGAGGCCCGTCGACGCCGCGACGGCACGCGTGACGCCGCCGTGCGACCAGGACGCGGCCACGGGCGTCGTCCCGGCGGCTCCCTGGGCGTCGAGGACGGCGCGCAGCCCGACCTCGGGGTCGCCGGCGGCGGTCGCCTCGTCGCCGCCGTCGGAGCGGGGCAGGTCGGCGGGCTCGGGCGGCGGGGTCGCGTCGCCGGGACCGTCGGCGGCGGTGGCGACGGCCTCGGCGAGCAGCACGGCCCGCCGGGCGGCCCGGGCGAGCTCGTGGCCCTCGAGGACCGACGTCGTCGCGGACCCGAGGTGCCCGTCGCGCCACGCGGTGAAAGTGATCTCCGTCCGGTCCCGGGTGGCGGTCCGCAGCTGCCCGCCACGGGGGAGGGCGACGGTGGCCGAGCGGTCGTGGACGACGGTCGCCCAGCCTGCGCCGTCCAGGGCGTCGAGGGCGCGGGCGGCGAGGTCCTGGGGTGGCGTCGGCGTGCTCATGCGGGTTCCGGGTCGGGGGAGCGGCGGGTCGTCGCCGGCGTCGGGCGCAACGTTAGATGGTCGACCCGGCGGGGCCGCGCGAGGGCGTGGTCGGCGGAGCGGCACGGGGTCCCGGGCGCGGGAGCGTGGAACGCGGCGGACCCGGCGGTCGCGCGGCTGCCGGCCGACCCGGCGCGTACCCTGGGGCGATGCGCCCCGGGCGTGGCCTTCCGACACGCCGCACGCGCGCGGCGCTCGCCGCCTCGCTCCTGGCCGCCGGTGGTGCGGCCGTCCTGTCCGCCACCGCGCCCGATCCCGCGCCGGTGTCGCCGCCGGCCCCGCGGGCGGTCGTCGACCTGCCCGACGCACCGGGGACGATCCGGGCCGCCCGGCCGGGGCCCGCCACCCCCGCCGTCGCCCTGACCCCGACGCCCGACGGCCGGGCGCTGCTGTGGGCGGAGCGCGGGACGGGCGTCGTCCGCCGGGCGGCCCTCGGCGCCGGCGATCCCGGACCGGGCTCCGTGCTGGCACGGCTCGACGTCCGGCCCGGTCGCGAGGGCGGGATCCGGGGGATCGCGGTCGACGCGCGCGGACGGACCTTCGCGTCGTACGTGCGGCGCGCGGACGGGCGGCTCGCGGTCGCCGAGATCGCCGTCGCGACCCCGCGCATCGTGTGGCAGGGCCCGTCCGCGGGCCGCATCCGCGTCGGCGGGGGCCTGGTGGCGCTGCAGGGCGGCCGGCTCGCGCTGGCGATCGGCGACCAGGGCCGCCCGCGGCGCGCGGCGACGCCGGACAGCCTGCTCGGCCGCGTGGTCACCCTGGGTCCCGACGCCCCGCCCGGCCAGGTCCCGACCCGGCGGTCCCGCGGCTGGCACGACCCGATGGCCTTCGCCCGCGGGCGCGGGGGCGTCCTCTGGGTCGCGGACCGCGCGGGCGGCCCCGACGCCGAGCGGATCGGCCATGCCGACCGCCCGCGCACCGGCACGGTCCGCAGCCCGTTCCGCCGGGTGCCCGTGGCCCTGGCATCGGCCGACGACGGCGAGCTCCTCCTCGTGTGCGGGACCCGTTCCGGCCGCATCGACCGCACGGCCGTCCGGGGCGGGGGCCGGGGCAACGCCCGGACGGAGCCCCAGGTGCTGCCCGCCCGGTGCCGCTTCGGTGTCGCGGTGGCGGGCGGCCGCGTCCTCGTCTCCGGGGACGACGGCCTGGTGCACGTCGCGGGCACGGTCGCCGACCTGCGCCGCGCCGAGCCGATCGACGAGCCCTGAGGGCGGCCCCGGCGGGGCGCGCGCGGGACCGGGCTGCGCGAGGTGGGGCCCGGACCGGGGCGCAGTCGCCGGCCGTGCGGCGTCGCGGGCTGAGCGGGGTCCGGTCTCCGCGGGAAGGTCCGCCGCCGGCCCAGAGGTCGCGCGGGCGGCGTTCGTCCCTGCGGCCCTGGCGTTGGGATGCGCGCCGCGGTTCGGCTTGCGCGGTGGTGGCGTTCGTTCCTGCGGTCACGGCGCAGGAATGCGCGCCACGGTTCGGCTCGCCCGGCGGTGGCGTTCGTTCCTGCGCTCACAGCGCAGAAAGGCGCGCCACGCTTCGGCTCGCGCGGAGGTGGCGTTGATTCCTGCGCTCACGGCGCAGGAAAGCGCGCCACGGTTCGGCCATCCCCGCGCTGGCGTTCGTTCCTGCGCTCACAGCGCAGGAATGCGCGCCACGCTCGCGCTCCACCCTGCCGTGGCGTTCGTTCCTGCGGTCGAGCCTCCGTCGACCGCCCCGTAATTCGATCGGGGCGTCGGGCCCGCAGCGATCCGACGGGTGGCCGGCGCGCCCGGCCAGCCTGGATCGGCGAACGCCGCTGGACGACCAACGCCTCGGAACGACGAGCGCCTCCTGGACGACGATGGCGCAGCCCCGCGGAGCGCCCCGGGACCGACGACGCACCCGAAGGACGCCGAGGGCCCCCGGACCGCCGAACGCCCCGGGACGCCGAACGCCCTGGAACGCCGAACGCCCCCGGGACGCCGAACGCCCCCGGAACGACGAAGGCCCCCGGATCACCGGAGGCCTCCTTCCATGCGCCAGAGAGGACTCGAACCTCCACGGGGTTATCCCCCACAAGGCCCTCAACCTTGCGCGTCTACCAATTCCGCCACTGGCGCGCGGGGGGAGAAATGTACAGGAGCGCTCCGCGGGACGACGTGCGGGTCCCTCCGACGGCCGACGCGGGCGGATCGGGCGGCTGCCGGTGGTGCGCCCGCGGGGTCGGTGGCGGTCCGTCCCCGGTGTCGGGGCGGTCGGGCCGGCACGTTCGTCCTGCACAACGCGGCCTTGCCTGCCGCCGCGGCGCGCGCTAGTGTCACGAACAGACGTTCGATGCCCCCGCCGGAGCCCCAGCGCACCATGGACTTGACCAAGCGCCAGCAAGAGATCTTCGACTTCATCGGGGGCTACACCTCGGACAACGGCTACCCACCCACGGTGCGCGACATCGGCAAGGCCGTCGGGCTCGCCAGCTCGTCGACCGTGCACGCCCACCTGGCGAACCTCGAGAAGCTCGGCCTGCTGCGCCGGGACCCCTCGAAGCCCCGGGCGATCGAAGTCATCGGTCGCGGGGTGGAGCAGGCGGTCGAGGGCGTCCGCAACGTGGTGGGCCAGACCCGCCGGCTGCCGCTGCTCGGTCAGGTCGCCGCCGGCCCGCCGATCCTCGCCGACGAGCAGGTCGAGGAGCACATCGGGGTCCCCGAGGCCGCCGGGGGCGAGCAGGGCGAGTACCTGCTGCGGATCCGCGGCGAGTCGATGATCAACGCCGGCATCCTCGCCGGCGACCTCGTCGTCGTGCGCCCGCAGGAGACCGCACGCGACGGCGAGATCGTCGTCGCGCTGGTCGGCGAGGATGCGACGGTCAAGCGCTACTTCCGCGAGAGCGACCACATCCGGCTCCAGCCGGAGAACGACGCCATGGAGCCGATCCGCTCGCGGGAGGCGCGCGTGCTCGGCAAGGTCGTCGGGGTCATGCGGAAGGTCGGCTGACGGTCGCCCGTCCGCCGGTCGTGACCGGCGATCGACGGACGGGCGACACGTCGCCGGTGGGTGCTCGCGGGGCCTCGCCGGTCCCCTGGTCCTTGCGAAGCGGAGGGACCACGAACCTCGCTGGATCCGTGCTCAGGGGACGACGACGAGGAGTCCCCCGAGCGTGAAGAGCGCCGTGCCGGCGAGGGCACCGGCCCACGCGGCCCGCGGGCGACGCCGGACGGCTGCACGGTCGGCCGCGATCACCGCCGCCGCGCACGTCAACGCGACCACCACGCCCACCGCCATGCCCGGGGGCGCGCGGTGGACGACCTGGACCCCGGCCAGCACCACCGTGGGGAGCGCGACGGCGCCCGCACCCGCGGCCCTGGCCGTCCCCGGGTGCGCGGTGCTCCACCGGCGCCAGATCCCCGCCGCGAGCGCGAGCCCCACGGTCACGACGATCCAGGGCGCCGTGTAGCCGAACGACGCGCCCGGATCGAGGAGCGCCTGCGCCCCCTCGTAGGTCAGCATCATCGCGGCGACGCCGGCGCCGACCGTCCCGACGGCCGATGCCGGGCCGTCCGCGGTCCGGGCCAGGACCCACGCTGCGACGATCCAGGGCGCCGCGCTGCTGCCGATCCAGCCGGTCCAGCGCGGGCCGGCGGTCGAGAGCGCGCCGAGCGCCGCCCCCGCCGCGGCGGCGGCGAGGACCAGGAGCCCGGCCATCGCCGCGGCGGCGAGGCCGGGGAGCAGCACGCGTGGCGGGACGATGGCGAGCGACGGTCGGGGCACCGGTCCACCGTCGCAGCGGTCCGGTCCGGCGGTGTGCGGGGCGTGTGCGGGTCCGGTGAGCAGTCGCCCGGACGACCAGCGCGGGTACAGTGCTGCACGCAGGCCACGCAGCCGCGGACGGGCCAGCCCCGTTCGAGGAAAGTCCGGACACCACAGAGCAGGGTGGTCGGGGAGCCGACCCGGGGAAACCCGCGGGAAAGTGCCACAGAAACACACCGCCGATGGCGGGACGGGTCCGCCCGCCCCGCACAGGCAAGGGTGAAAGGGTGCGGTAAGAGCGCACCGGCGTCGCGGCGACGCGGCGGCCAGGTAAACCCCACCCGGTGCAAGACCGAGCAGGACCGCCTGCAGGCTGCTCGCCGAGGTCCAGGTAGGTCGCAGAGATGGATGGCTGCGCAACGACAGAATCCGGCTTACCGGCCTGCTACGGGAGACCTCCGCGAGAGCGGGGGTCTCCTACGTCCGGGCGCGGTGCGAAGCGCTCCGCCGCGCGCCGTCAGCCGAGCCGCGACCCGGGTGCCGGCGGCGCGGCCCCGCTGACCGAGCGCTCCGCGGCCCCGCCCACGACCATCGCGTAGAGGGCCAGGCCCCCGAGGACGAGACCGACGACGCCGACGATCACCGCCGCGAGCGCGTTCGGGTCGCCGGCCGAGCACGCGGCGATCGTCGTCATGGCGATCAGCAGCGCCGCGGCCGCGCCCGCCGAAGAGGAGACCCGCCGTGCCGCCGCCACCGCGAACAGCACACCGGCGACGGCCACCGGGATCAGGAGCACCGTGGTGGTCGATCCGGGGTCGCCGGGGGCTCCCGGCGACCCGAGGACGGTGGGAGCGAACGGCGAGAAGCCCGTCGGGCTCACGACCTGGCCGAGCCCCCGGCCCGATCCGATGCTCGCCGCCGACGCCGCGAAGGCGCCGGCCGCCGCGGCGACGGCCCCGACGGCCTGGGCGCCGGGCACGAGCCGCCGGGACCCGAAGGCGGAGACGGCGGCGGCGCCGATCACGACGAGCCCCACGGGCAGGAACGCCACCACGACGCCGGGTGCCTCGGCGCCGAGGTCGATCGGCCCCGGACCGCCGCGAGCGTCGCCGACCAGCGCGCGGAGCACCGTGGCGAGCACGGCGAGCACGAGGTACGTCGCCGCCGCGAGGACGCCCGGGTGCCGGTGACGGCTGAGCGTCGCGGCGACGGCGGCGGTCGCCAGGACGAGCGCGATCGCCGCGCCGATGCCCGGGTCCCGCAGGGCGTCGCCGAAGATGATCCCGCGCCGGCCGTGGGCGACCGTGTTCCACGGCGCCACGATCGCCAGCACGACCAGCACGGTCCCGCAGACGATCGCCCCGGCGGTCCCCGGCATGCGGACCCCGACGGTGAGCGCCCCGCCGAGCAGGGCGATCGCCAGCAGCTCCAGCACGCGGTGGTCCCACGTCGACATCCGGAGCGGCTGCGCGACCAGGAAGACCACGACGAGTGCGGCGGTCGCGGACCAGACCCCCGGCGGCACGGCCTCGAGGCGTGCTCGCGCGCCCGGAGGGAGCGCCGCGGACGTCGCGCGGCGCGACCCGGGGACCACGAGGATCGCGAGCGCCGCCAGGAGCAGCAGCGGCAGGACGAGGGACACGGTGCGCGTCGGGCCCCCGACACCGATCGGCCCGTACAGGAAGGGCACGGAGAGGACGGTCGGGACGGCGAAGGTGATCGCCGCGACGACCGCCGCCGCGTGCTGCCGGCGGGCGAGTGCGGTGACGAGGATCGCCGCGCTGGCGACCAGGCCGAGGACGACGAGGAGGGCGATCACCCCCTTGGCGGGCAGGCCGGACCCGCCGTAGCGCCCGAACGCCGTCACCTGCAGCGACGCGACGGGGGAGCCGAGCCCGGGGATCGTCGCCGCCGCCCCGACCGCCCCGAAGACCCCGGCGAACATCGCGATCCTCCCGCCGACGGGCGCGAGCAGCAGGACGACGAGGCCGGCCACGCCGCAGGCGAGCCCGACGAGGGCCAGGGGCACGATCCCGAGGCCGGCGATGGACAGGAGGGTGAGGCCCAGCGGGACCGCCACCAGCGCGCTGCCGACGACGGCGGCGGAGCGGCCGAGCAGCGCGGCCCCGGCGAGCGCGACGAGCGGGACGCCCTGGGCGAGGAGCACGAACCCGGTCGCCTGCACCCGCGTGCCGTGCTCGAGCAGCATCGCGAGGATCGTGGTGCCAGCGAGGTAGGCGCCGAGCACGACCAGCGCGACGCCGACCCCGGTGAACGTGTGGCGGCCCGCCGCGCGCTGCTCGGGCGTCCGGGGAACGGCGAACGCGCCGACGAGGAGCCCCAGCCCGAGGAGCAGGAGCGCCCAGACGAGTCCGAGCCCCGGCGACGCGCTGGCTGCCAGCGCCACCACGAGCGCCGCGCCGAGCAGCGCCCCGGTGGCGACGACGAGCGCGGCCGCGGCCGGTGATCGTGGGTCAGACGGCCGATCGTCGAGGGAGCCGAAGGACACGCCGCGCATGGTCCATCGGTACCCAGGGCGGCCGATCGGGACGCTCGGCGCGCAGGACCAGGACGACGGCCACGAGGGTGATCGCCATCCCGATCGCGGTGACCGTGCCGATCGTCTCGTGCAGCACCACGACGCCCAGGACGACCGCCACGACGGGGTTGACGTAGGACTGCGTCGTCACGAGCGAGAGCGACGCGTTGCGCAGCAGCCAGGCGTACGCGGCGTAGACCGCGACCGAGGCGACGGTCAGGCCCGCCAGGGCCACGAGGGAGCGCGTGGAGACCGCCGCGGCGTCGAAGCGCTCGCCGGCGACGACGCCCGCCACCAGCAGGACCGCCCCGCCGGCGAGCATCTGGATCGCGACGTTCGCCAGGAGGTTCGGCGCGGTGTGGATCCGGGCGCCGGCCCACGTCCCCGTCGCCCACGTGATCGAGCCGGCGAGCCCCAGGAGGGCCGCGACGAGCGTCACGCCCGCGGGGCGGCTGCCGGGTGACAGGAGCAGGACGACCCCGACGACCCCGACCCCGACGCCGACCACCGTCGCGGGGGACACCCGCTCCCGCCCGGCCACGATCCGCAACCCGAGGACCATCGCGGCCTCCGACGACGCGATCAGCGCCGCCAGCGACGACGGCAGGCCCCGATGCTCCGCGAGCGCGACCAGCCCGACGCCGCCGGCGACGAGCAGGAGCCCCATCGCGGCGCTGCCGCGCCACTCGTCGGCCCGCAGGCGGAACGCGCCGCGGCCGTGGACCGCGACCACCACGAGCGCGAGCGCCCCACCGCCCAGGACGAAGCGCACGGCCGACCCCAGGAGCGGCGGGATCGTCTCGACCATGACCCGGATCCCGAGGAACGTCGAGCCCCAGACGATCCAGACGGTCGCCACGGCGAGGACCAGGAGCGACGCGGAACGGCCGCGTGGGCGTGCTTGACGGACGGACGGGGAGGCCATCGGGAGATGGTTGCGCGCGCTGCATCAGTAGTACAACGATGATTCAGCATCAAGCGCATAAGATCCACTGATGCTCGACGCCCGCCGGCTCCGGATCCTGCGCGAGGTCGCGCGCCGCGGCTCGTTCTCGGCGGCGGCCGACCACCTCGGCTATACGCAGTCCGCGGTCTCGCAGCAGATCGCGGCGCTCGAGCGCGAGGTCGGGGTGCCCGTCCTCGACCGGCACCGCGGTGTGCGGCCGACGGGCGCGGGGGAGGTCCTCCTGCGCCACGCCGACGGCATCCTGGCGCGGATCGGCGACGCGGAGGCCGAGCTCGGCGCGCTGCGGGGCGGGCAGGCGGGCCCGTTGCGGATGGTCGCGTTCCCGACCGCCGGCGCGACGGTGCTGCCGCCCGCGATCGCCGCGTTCCGGGCGTCGCACCCGGCCGTCGACCTGTCGCTCGTGCCGATGGAGGTGCCCGAGGGTCGCGCCGCGCTCGAGGCGGGGGAGTGCGATCTGGCGGTGCTCGTGGAGGACCCCGACGACGACGGCTGGGAGCCCGGCGCCGCCGGCCGGCGCGCGGAGGACCCGTTCCGGCGCACGCACCTGCTCGACGACCGCATGAACGTCATGCTGCCCGCCGGGCACCCGCTGGCGGACCGGCGCCGCATCCGCCTGGAGGAGCTCCGGGACGACCCGTGGATCCTCGGGCGCCGGGACTACGTGCCGGACGAGGCGATCTTCGTGCGGGCGTGCGGCCGGGCGGGCTTCGAGCCGCAGATGGCGTTCGAGAGCGACGACTACCTGGCGATCCAGGGGTTCGTCGCGGCGGGGGTCGGCATCGCGCTGGCCCCGGACATGTCGCTCGTCAGCCTGCGCGACGACGTCGTCGTCCGCGACCTCGAGCACCCGCCGCACCGCCGGGTCGTGGCGGCCGTCGACGGCCGGGCGTGGCGCTCGCCCGCGGTCGACGCGATGCTCGCCCTCGTGCGGGAGGCGGCCGACGAGTTCGCCGTCCGCGTGGCGCGCCGCCGCGACCCGCGGTCGCCGGAGCACCACGTGCGGGCGCCGCGCACCTGATCGGCGGTCACCGGACGGACACGTCCCGGGGGTGCGGACCTCGTAGCGTCGCACCGGATGCGGTTCGCGCTCCTGCTCGAGGCGCCGCACCCGCGGCCCTGGATCCCCAACGGCGACGGTCGACGCATCCGCGAGCTCGTCGAGACCGCGGTCCGGGCCGAGGCGCAGGGCTTCCACCGCGTGTGGGCCCCGGAGCACCACCTCCAGGAGGAGCGCCACCACGCCGGGCCGCCCGAGGTCGTGCTCGGCGCGATCGCCGCCCGGACCCGGCGGATCGGCCTCGGCGTCGGGCCGCTGCTCGCGCACCCGAACGTCCAGCACCCCGCCCGCGCCGCGTCGGCGGTGGCGGCGCTCGACGCGCTCTCGGGCGGACGGACCGCGGTCGCGTTCGCCGATCCGCGCGCCGCGATCGAGCTGGGCGCCTTCGGGATCGCCCGGGCCCCGAGCCGCGCCGACGCCGACCGGCAGATCGAGCGCGTCGCCCGGCTGCTGGCGGAGCAGCCGTTCCTCGGCGAGGACGAGCCGGACGGCCTGCCCGTCCGCCAGCTCGTCCCGCGTCCGCACCAGCGTCCGCACCCGGCGCTCTGGCGCGCCTGCGACCGCCCGGCCGACGTGCGGGTCGCGGCGGAGGGCGGGCTGGGGGCGTTCGTGCGCACCCTGCTCGAGCCCGACGAGGCCGCGGAGTGGGTCGCCGAGCACCGCGCCGTGCAGCGCGGCGCCGGCTGTCGTCCGCTCGGCGCGGCGATCGAGACCGGCGTTGCGGTCGTGCTCCCCGTCCACGTCGCCGCCGACGCCACGACGGCGCTGGCGGAGGGCCTGGACGCCGTGCACCTGCAGCTGCACCTGCGCGACCACCACGAGCGGTTCGGCGCGCACCGGCCCGGCCGAACCCACGCGGCCGACGAGTTCGCGCGCCTGCGCACCACGACCGGGCACGACCCCGCTCCGGTCCTCGCGAGCCCGGAGGGCGCGCTGTCCGCCCGCGTCGGGGGCAGCGTGCGCGGCGCGATCGGCGACCCCGAGCAGGTGCTCGAGCTCCTCGGGCGCTACCGGGACGCCGGGGTCGACGAGGTCGTGCTCGCGCCGCCGCTCGGGCTGGCCGACGCCGACGCGGTCCTGCGGTCGCTCGCGTTGCTCGGGCGCGAGGTCCTGCCCGAGCTCGCGGACGACGAGGACGACGACGTCGTGGAGGGCGAGGACGCCGCGCTGGAGGCCGCGCTGCGCCGTCGCCGGCCGGCGCCCGCGCCCCGGGACACCGTCGTCCTGCCGCGCGAGGACGGGCCGCTCGACGACGTCCCGGCTCCGGCGATCGGCATGGGCAGCGTGTCCGGCGCGGTCGGCGCCGACGACGCGCCGTCGCAGAACGGCGCGGGATCGGGCCACCGCAACCCCGTCCCGGGGGGCGTCCGGCCCGTCCGGCGCCCGCCGGCGGAGCGCCTGAAGGCCGCGGCGGGCCGACGCGGCTCCGCGGCCCTGACCGCGATCCTCGACAAGGGCTCGCCGACCGTCGTCCGCCGGACGGTCGCCAGCGAGGCCGCGATGCTCGTCGTCTTCCGCGGCATGGCCCGCTCGCTGCGGTCGGCCGCCCGCTCGGGCGACCTGCGCGGCGACCTGCAGTTCGACCTCGTCGGCCCGCGCGGCTCGCGGCGCGCCTGGACGGTCTCCGCCGGCCCGCTGCGCGCCACCGCCCGCCGCGGTCCCGCGCCGGCCCCGACGCTGGTCCTCCGCACGACCCCCGACGACCTGCTGCGCCTCGTCGCCGGACAGCTCGACGCGGGCGACGCGCTCCTCGACGGGCGGCTGGACCTCGAGGGCGACCTGGCCCTCGCGGTGCGGATGGGGGACCTCTTCCGGCGCTGAGGGTCGGCGCCGCGATCAGTCCCAGCGCACGTCCGTGACGCGGCCCGGCATCGCGCTGCGGACGCGGGCGCCGCTGCGCTCGCCGACGTTGACGAGCACCGCGGACCGGGCGCCCCGCAGCATCGGGAGGTCGGCGGACGAGTCGCTGTAGGCGACGTCCCACGGCGGCTCGATGCCGACCGCGGCGAGCTCCCGGACCTTCTGGGGCCCGTAGGCGTGGACCTCGAACGCGAGGCCGAACGGCGTCCGGCCGATCCGGGACGCGACGAGTTCGGCGTCCTGCAGACCGGCGGCGTCGAGCACGGCCCGGGCGAGGGTGGCCTCGCTGCCGGTCACGACCACGACGCGGTCCCCGGCGGTCAGGTGGGCGCGGGCGGCGGCGACCCCGTCGTCCAGCAGGGCGCCGGGCCGGGCGGCGAGCGCCGTCCCGAAGGCGGTGGCCCGCACCCGGTACTGGTCGAGCGACAGGCCGGCGAACCCCGCCCGCAGCAGCAGCTTGAGGCCCCGGGAGCGGGACGCCGGGACCCCGATCATCGGGACGAGCGCCGAGGTGGCGACGAGGAAGCCGGGGACGCGCCACGGCGCGCGCAGCAGGTGGTGGCGGAGGAGCCCGCCCAGCGAGTCCTCCCGCACGATCACGCCGTCGAAGTCCATGAGGATCGTGCGGCGCGACGGGTCGCCGGCCGGCGCCGTGGCGGTCGGCACGCCCGACGGAGCGCCGTCCGACGCGGGGCCGGAGGCCGGTGTCCCGGTCGGGGATCCCGGCGGGACGTGCCCGCTTGCAGGGGGTTCGGGAGCGGCCACCGGAGGAGGGTACCGGGCGGCGTCTCCCGTCCGCCCGTGATGCGAACATGCGTTCGTGTCGTCGGTGATCTGTGTCCACCTGCCGCGGTTCCCGCTCGTGATGGCGGCGGACGGTCGCGGAGAGCTCCTGGCCGAGCCCGTCGCGCTGGCGCCCGAGCCGGGGCGGACGGCCGTGGTCGGCGAGGTCTCGCCCGCAGCGGAGGCCGCGGGGGTGCGCCGGGGCCTGCCGCTGGGCGAGGCGCTAGCCCGCTGCCCGGCGCTCCGGCTGCTGCCGCCGGATCCCGTCGCGGTCCAGGCGCGGTGGGACGAGCTCGTCGGCCGGCTGGAGGGCATCGGGGCGGCGGTCGAGACGGCACAGGACGTCGCGGCGCGCGACGTCTCCTCGCGCGGCGGCGACGCCGTCGCGCTGGACGCCGAGGTCGGGACGGCGTGGTTCCTCGCCTCGTCGGTGCGGCGGCTGCACGGCGGGTCGCTGGACGGCACCGTCGCGGCGGTCCGGGGCGCGCTGCGCATGCCGGTGCGGATCGGCGCGGCGCCCACCCGCTTCCTGTCGCGCGCGGCGGCGGGGCGCGCCCGGGTCCGCCGGCCGGTGGTGCTCGCGTCGCCCGCGGCGGGCGGGGTCGTCGAGCTGGGGGCGCTGGCGGACGAGCCGGTCTCCGCGCTCGCGCAGCGCCCCGGGTTCGAGCGGCTGATCCCGACCCTCGAGCGGCTCGGGATCTCCACGCTCGGCGAGCTGCGGGCGCTCCCCGCGGGCACGGTCGGCGCGCGCTTCGGGCGCCGGGGGCTCGACGCGCACGAGCTCCTGCACGGGCACGAGGCCCCGCTGCGTCCGCGTGATCCGTCGACCCGGATCGAGGCCGACCTGCTGCTGCCGGAGGCCGCGTCGGGCGATCAGCTCGGCCACGCGCTGGGGCTCCTGATCGACCGCGTCCTGGCCGATCCGGGCCGGCGGCACCGGCCGGTGCGGTCGCTGCTGCTGCAGGCGTCGCTCGTCGAGCGCGGCACGTGGCAGGAGCGCGTCGTGCTGCGCGAGGCGATGGCCGACGCCGGGCGGATCCGCCTGGCGCTCGGCCCGCGGCTGGCGCTCCTGCCCTCGCCGGCGGAGCGCCTGGCGCTCCGGGTCGACGGCTTCGGCGTGCCCGTCCCGGCGGACCGCCCGCTGCTGGAGGAGGACGCCGCGATCCGCCTCGCGCGGCTGCGGGAGGCCGTCCGCCAGGTCCGTGAGGTCGCGGGCCCGGAGGGCGCGCTGCGCGTCGTCGCGGTCGACCCGGAGTCCCGGGTGACCGAGCGGCGGATGGCGCTGACGCCCTTCCAGGCGTGAGCCTGCGGATGCCACGCGCCCGGCCGCAGTCCGATGCGCCCCGGACCCGAGACGCACGAGGCGGGGACCGCACCTTCTCCCTAGCCGGTGACCATCTCGTAGACCGCGAAGATCACCGCCGCGAGGCAGACCGCGCCCGAGACCGCCGCGAGGGCCGCGTTGGGCAGCACGGCCCCGGGCCGGCCCTCCCGTCGGGCGGCGCCGACCTGGATCACGCCGCGGACGAGGAACGCGAAGGCGATCGCGACCCCGACGCCCGCGAGCGCCCCGACCCAGAGGACCTCGAGCAGGTCGTCCCAGGCGATCTCCGCGAGGACGGGCACCGGCCTCACGACGCGGCCCCCTCGGCGATCGGCGGCGGGGTGCGCACGCGGCGGGACCGGAGGAGGAACGCCACCAGCAGGGCGATCACGACGCAGACGGCGATCGGCCCGCGGGTGCCGCCGCCCGCCAGGTGCGAGATCCCGTAGGCGACGCCGCCGGTCAGCCCGGCGGCCGGGATCGTCAGGACCCAGGCGACGGCCATGTTGCCCGCGACGCCCCACTTGACGGCCGACAGGCGCTTGGCGGCGCCGGCACCGACGACGCCGCCGGAGATCACGTGCGTCGTCGAGAGCGGGAACCCGACGTGGGTGGCGGCGAGGATCACGGCGGCGCCGGAGCCCTGGGCCGCGAAGCCCTGGGCGGCGTCCATCTTGATGATCTTCGAGCCCATGGTGCGGATGATCCGCCAGCCGCCGGAGTACGTCCCCAGGGCGATCGCGGAGGCGGAGGCGATGACGACCCAGAACGGCACGTCCGGGCTCGCGCCGTTCAGCGAGCCGTGGGCGACGAGGGCGAGCGTGATGATGCCCATCGTCTTCTGGGCGTCGTTCGTGCCGTGGGCGAGCGCGAGCAGCGAGCCGGAGGCGATCTGGCCGAGCCGGAACCCGCGGGTCGTGGGGCCCGGTCGCTGTCGTCCGACGATCCGGTAGATGCAGAGGATCGCGACGCCGGCGACGCCGAAGGCCAGGACGGGGGCGACGAGGCCGGGGATCAGGACCTTGCCGAGCAGGCCCTCGCCGTTGATCGCCCCGGTGCCGTGGGCGACGAGCATCGCGCCGACGACGCCGCCGATCAGGGCGTGCGACGAGCTCGACGGCAGGCCGAGCCACCACGTGAGCATGTTCCAGGAGATCGCGCCGACGAGGCCGGCGAAGACCACCTGGAGGGTGATCGACCCGGAGTCGACGATGCCTCCCGCGATCGTGGCGGCGACCTTCAGGGAGAGGAAGGCGCCGACGAAGTTCAGGACCGCCGCGATCGCGATCGCCAGTCGTGGCGGCAGTGCGCGCGTGGAGATCGAGGTCGCGACGACGTTCGCGGTGTCGTGGAACCCGTTCGTGAAGTCGAACGCCAGGGCGGCGACGACGACGATGACGAGGAGGAGATCGGAGGCCATGAGGAGCCGAGAGCGGGCGGTACGGACCGGCTATCGGTTCTTGATGACGATGCCTTCCAGGATGTTCGCGACCCGCTCGCACGAGTCGATCCCGTCCTCGAGCCGCTCGAAGATGTCCTTCCAGCGGATCACGACCATCGGGTCGATGCCGCCGTCGAAGAGCCCGGCGATCGCGGCGCGCGAGAGGCGGTCGCCGTCGTTCTCCAGCCGGTTGACCTCGACGGTGTAGTGCCGGATGTCGCCGAAGTCGCGCAGGCGGGGCATGCCGGCCTCGAGCGCCTTGGTGGCCTCGAGCAGGATGTCGCAGAGCCCGTGGGCCTGCTCCATCGGGGCCTCGACCTTGTAGAGCAGGATCAGATCGGCGGTCTCGTCGATGAGGTCGACGATGTCGTCCTGCGCCGACGCCAGCTCCAGGATGTCCTCGCGCTCGATCGGCGTGACGAACGTCTGGTTCAGGTGGCTGATGATGTCGTGCGTGATCCGGTCGGTGTCGCTCTCGACCCGGCTGATCTCGCGCGCGACCTCGGGGGCGTCGGGGAGCTCGTGGAGGAAGTGGGCGAGCAGCTCCGCCGCCTTCACCGCGTTGCGCGACGACTCCTCGAACAGCTCGAAGTACCGCGTGTCGCGGCCCGTGAAGACCTTCGTGAGGCGCGCCATGGGGGGCGATGTAATCACGGGGTGAAGGTCACGTGAATCGCGGGTGTCGTCCGCCGCGGGTCGTGCGAACATGTGTTCGTGCCTCCTGATCCCTCCCGACGTGCGTCCGCCGGGACCGTCCGTCGCCTCGGCGAGCCCCGGCCCGCGGTGGTCGACGCGGCCGCGGACGGGCGGCCGCTGACGGTCGACGGCGAGGCCGTGGACGGCGTGGTGGAGACCTGGCTGCTCGAGGACCGCTGGTGGACGGACCGTCCGATGCGCCGGCGGATGTGGGAGGTCGTCACCGCCCGCGGCCGGGCGGTCGTCGTCCACCGCGATCTCGTCGACGGGGGGTGGTGGCGCTCGCGATGACGGATCCGGCGCAGGTCCGGTGCAGCTCCGGCACGGAGCGCCCCTTGGGTCGCCGCAGCGGTCCGCGCGACGCTCCGGCCCATGTCGTCCCGTCCGTCCCCACGTCCCGGCGAGCGCGGGCAGGCGAGCGTCGAGTTCGCGGCGATCGTCGCGCTCGTCCTCGTCGTCCTCACCGGGGCCGCCTGGGCCGCCGCCAGGTTCAGCGGGGCGGGGGTCGTCAACGGCGTCCACTCCGGGATCCGGCGGGCCATCTGTGTCGCGGGCGGGGACGAATGCGCGGACTTCCACGAGCGGCAGCCCTGCACGGTGGCGGTCGACGAGGACCAGAGCTCCAAGGGCGTGAGCATCGCCTTCTGGCGGCTCGGGAAGGACCGCACGGTCACGGTCGAGCGCCGGTCGGACGGGTCGGTCGCGGTCACCGCGTACGACGACGTCGACGGTGGTGCCGGGCTCTCGATCGGCGCCCGCTTCGGCTCGGGGCGGTCGACGAAGGGCGATCGCGGGTCGAGCGGTCGCCCCGGGGTGCGGGTGCAGCGGGACGAGGGCGGGCCGGTCGCGATCGAGGGCCGGCTGCGCGGGGGCTGGGGGCGGACCTGGGAGCTCCCGCCCGGTGCGGACGTCGCGGGCTTCGTCTCGCGGTTGAAGGCGAAGGAGCGCGTCCGGGTCCCGGACGTCGACCGGATCCGCCTCGGCGCGAGCGGGGCGATCTCGGCGTCCGGGGAGGTCGAGCACGTCGGCTCGGCGTCCGCGGGAGGGCGCCTGGCCCTGGCGGGCGAGGGCACCCGCGACCGCCGGACGGGGCGGATCACCGCGAGCCTGGCGATCTCGGCGTCGGCCGCCGCGGACGTCGCGGGGCCGCTCGGGCTGAAGCTCGGCGGGGCGGTGGCGCTCGAGCCGTCGGCCACGCTCGTCCTCGACCGCGACCGGCGGCCGCGGGAGCTCCGGCTGTTCGGCAGCCTCGCCGACCGGAAGGGGTCGCGCCGGCGTGACGTCCAGCTCCGGATCGACCTGACCCGCCCGGCGGTCCGGGACGGCGTGGACTTCGTCCTCGGCGGCCTGCTCACCGGCCGGGTCGGGCAGGTGCGCGAGGTCGCGGGCGTCCTCGCGCGGTGGGCGACGGAGGAGGGCTGGGTCGACCAGCGCGAGTACGGCACCGCGAGCGAGACGGACGGCTTCGACCACGAGATCGCGCTCGGGCTGAAGCTCGGGCTGCGCGACCAGGACACGCACCGCAGCGAGCGGCTCCTGCGGGCCCGGAGCAAGCCCCCGGGAGGGCTCTGGGAGGACCGCGGGGACTGCGTCCCGCGGGGCTGACGGACGCGCTCCGCGCCGGTCGTCCACGGCGTCCTCGGGGCGGGTGCGTGCGAGGGCGGGGGCGCGGTTCTCGGCGGTTTCCAGGGGTTCTCGCGCGGGCACCGCGACGGGCCGGAGACGTCCGGCGGTGATGCGAACATGTGTTCGTGTCCGCCGCCCCCTACGTCGAGCTGCACTGCCACTCGGCCTACTCATTCCTGGACGGGGCGTCGCTGCCCGAGGAGCTCGCGCTGGCGGCCGCGCGGCAGGGGCACGACGCCCTGGCGCTGACGGACCACGACACCGTCTCGGGGTCGATGGAGTTCGCCCACGCCTGTGCGGCGGCCGGGATCCGGGCCATCCACGGGGCCGAGGTCACGGTGCGGATCGACCCGAAGGGCCCGCCGCTGCCGCCGGCGGACATGGAGCCCGACCCGGAGACCCGCCGCCACCTGACGCTGCTGGTCAAGGACGCCCGCGGCTGGGCCAGCCTCTGCCGGCTCCTGACGAAGGCCCATCAGCACACGCGCGACCACCCCCGGCGGGTGCGCACCGCGCCGTGGGTGACCATCGCCGACGTCTGCGACGCCCACGACGGGCTCGTGTGCCTGAGCGGCTGCGCCGACCACGGGGTCGAGGAGGAGTCGACGCTGTGGATGCTGCGCGACGTCTTCGGCGAGGAGGACCTCTACGTCGAGATCGGGCGCCGCTACCTTCGCGGCGACCGCGAGCGCACCCGTCGCCGCGAGTACCTCGCCCGCCGGCTCGGGCTGCGGTGCGTGGCGACGGGCGACGTCCACGCGCACTCGAAGGAGCGCGCGCTGCTGCAGGACGCCTTGGTCGCGATCCGGAGGCACACGACGCTCGACGCGTCCGAGCCCGCCCGGCGCGGCAACCACAGCCACGTGCTCGCCCCGCCGAAGGCGATGGTCGCGCGGCTCGAGGACCACCCCGAGGCCGTGGCGGAGTCCGTCCGCCTGGCCGAGCGCCTGCGCTTCGACCTGACCCAGGACCTCGGCTACCACTACCCCGGTGCGGAGGACGTCCTCGCCGGGAAGGCGCTGGCCGGCGTCTGCGAGGCCGCGTTCGCCGAGCGCTACCCGGTCGGTCACCGGCACCGGGAGGACGCCCGGACGCGGCTGGAGGAGGAGCTCGCGCTCATCGGCCGGCTCGACCTGCCCGGGTTCTTCGTGCTCCACCACGAGATCCTGGAGCTCGCCCGCGGCGTCGCGCTCGAGGTCCGCGGCCCCTCGGCGGCGCGGGCGGTGCTGCCTCCCGGACGCGGCCGGGGGTCCTCGGTCTCGTCGATCGTCTGCTACCTCACGGGCCTCTCGCACGTGGACCCGATCGAGGCCGGGCTGTCGCTCGGGCGCTTCCTCAACGACGACGTCTCGGGCGTCCCGGACATCGACCTCGACTTCCCGCGCGACATCCGGGCCAAGCTCATCCCGCGCGTCCACGAGCGCTTCGGCAACGAGCGCGCGGCCCTCGTCGCGGCGTTCCCGACGTACCGCGCCCGTGGGGCGATCCGCGAGATCGGCGCGGCGCTCGGCCTGCCGGCGGCCGAGCTCGAGCGCGTCGCCCGCGCGTCGGAGGGCTGGTCCGGGCACGGGGTCGCGGGCGACATCGCGATGGCGCTGGGGGAGGACGGCGCCCACGTGGCGGGCGGTGACGGGTTCCCCGGCGGGGACGGCGGACCGGGGGGCGGCGTCTACGGGGTGGACACGCCGTACCCGTCGACGCACCCGGGCGATCCGGGGCACCCGTCCAAGCGCGAGGAGCGCGCGACCGCACGGCACGCCGCGCGGCACGAGGTCGGCGACCGCGGCGTGCCGTTCCCCGTGACCGGCGACTTCCAGGGTGGGATGCCGGGCGGCTGGCACCCGGCCTACGTCGCCGGCGGACCGCTCGGCGGCCGCGGCGCGCCGGGGCATCCCGGCTATCCGGGCGACAGCGAGGGCCGCACGCTGCAGGACCCGTGGGGCGTCCCGGGCGGCGGCGTCCTGGACACCCGCGACATGCCCGCGGGCGTGCCGTTCGATCCCGAGGGCCCGCCCCGCAACCGCTGGGAGTGGCTGGCGAAGCTCTCGAGCCTCGCGCACGGGCTGCCGCGGCACCTCTCGCAGCACTCCGGCGGGATGGTCGTCGCCACCCGGCCCTTGATCGACTGCTGCCCCGTCGTCCCGGCGTCGATGGAGGGCCGGCAGATGGTCATGTGGGACAAGGACTCCTGCTCCGACGCCGGCTTCCTGAAGATCGACCTGCTCGGCCTGGGCATGCTCTCGAGCGTCGAGCGCTGCGTCGAGCTGATCTCCGAGCGCCGGGGCGAGCAGATCGACCTGTCGCGGATCCCGCTCGACGACCGGCAGACCTTCGAGACGATCCGGAAGGCCGAGACCACCGGCGTCTTCCAGATCGAGAGCCGCGCGCAGATGGGGTCGCTGCTCCGGACGCAGCCGCGGAACCTCGAGGATCTGACGATCCAGGTGGCGCTCGTCCGCCCCGGGCCGATCCAGGGCGGCGCGGTCAACCCGTACATCGAGCGGCGGCAGCGGCTCCTGGCCGACCCGTCGTACCGTGTGCCGTACCTGCACCCGTCGCTCCAGGAGCCGCTCGGGCAGACGCTCGGGACGATCATCTTCCAGGACCAGGTGATCGACGTCTCGATGGCGTTCGCGGGCTTCACCGCCGGGCAGGCGGAGGGCCTGCGCCGGGCGATGAGCCGCAAGCGCTCGCAGGAGGCCCTGGACGCCCACTTCGCCGACTTCGTGGCCGGGGCGCAGGACAAGCACGGGGACGTCTCCGAGGAGCTCGCGCGCCAGGTGTGGGACATGGTCCGCGGGTTCTCCGGCTTCGGCTTCCCCAAGGCCCACGGCGCCGCGTTCGGGCTGCTCGCGTACCAATCGACCTGGCTGCGGGTGCACTACGGCGAGGAGTTCCTCTGCTCGCTGCTCGACGAGCAGCCGATGGGGTTCTACCCGCCGGACGCGCTCGTCCACGACGCCCAGCGCCGCGGCATCACGGTGCGGCCGCCGGACGTCCGGATCAGCCGCGACCACTGCACGGTCGAGGACGACGGTGCCGTGCGGATCGGCCTGGGCTACGTCCGCGGGGTGCGGGCGGAGGACGTCGGGCAGCTCGTGGAGGAGCGGGACGCGAACGGTCCGTGGGCGTCCCTGACCGACATGGTCGGCCGGCTCGGCGGCGGGTTGCCGTCGCTGGAGACCCTCGCGTGGTCGGGGGCCTGCGACGGGCTCGCGATCGACGACGGCGTGGGGGAGTCCCGAGCGCGGCGCGCGGCGCTCTGGCGGGTCGGCGCGGTCGCGCCCGGTCGTCGGGTGGCGGCCGGCACGCAGCTGGCGCTCGGGCTCGAGGCCCCCGAGCAGCCCGACCTCGCGGCCATGACGGACTGGGACCGCCTGATCGCGGACTACGAGACGACGGCCCTGACCACCGGGATCCACCCCCTGGGCCTGCTGCGCCCCCGGTTGGCGGATCGCCGGATGGCCACGAGCGCCGACCTCCGGAGGCTGCGCCACGGCAGCGCGGTGCAGGTCGGCGGCCTGGTCCTCGCCCGGCAGCGGCCGGGCAGCGCCAAGGGCGTGGTCTTCCTGTTGCTCGAGGACGAGCAGGGCACCGTCAACCTCGTGATCCCGCCGGCGGTCTACGCCCGCGAGCGTCTGGCCGTCCGGACCGAGCCCCTGGTCGTCGCCGAGGGGCGCCTCGAGCGCCATCCGGCCGCGGGTGGGCAGATCAACGTGCTGGTCCGGCGTCTCCGGGCGCTCGACGACGTGGTCCCCGAGGCCCGGCGGCAGGCGGCGACCGAGGTCGCCCGCCTGCACCGGCTCACGCCCGAGGAGCTCGAGCGGTGGCGGCAGGAGCAGGCGCGCACCGGACTGGTGGCCGTCGGCGGGGGCGTCGCGCCCGCGGGCGGCGGATCCGGGGGCACGGGCGTGCGGGGCGACCTGCCCGGTCCGCGGCCGGTCGGGGACGCCCCGTCGTCCCGTCCGTCCCGGGGCTTCCGCGAGGTCGCCCCGTCGGCGATGAACTTCGGCCAGGGGCGCCGGCGATGAGCACGGACGCCGGTCGTCCCCACCGGTCCGTCAGCGGCCGTCGGACGACCGCCGTGGGGTCCTCCAGGGGACCACCGCTCGGGACGCCGTCGCGCGCGCGAACCTGCCACGATCCACCCCCTCGCACAAGAACTTCCCGCATCTGGAAGGAATCTTGCAGCGGTCTGTGCGGCCCAGCACCCTTGCGGGTGCCGTCAGCGCTGCTATCCTGCGGCCACGCCGACTCCCGGTGGTACGCCATGCCGCCGGCGACCGGGAGCGCGGGAACCTCATCGAGGACGCACACGGGCCTTTCCGCCGGTGGATCTTCGGAGGGGCTCGCCGCAAGGCGCCCCAGCACCATGTCGACCGAACGCGACCAGCCCTGGTGGGCCGACGCACAGGAGTACCGCCACCGCGATACGCGTCGGCGCACGGTCGACGACGCTCCGTCGCGGTCGCGCGACGAGTACTCCGCCGGTGCTGCCCGTCGTCGCCGTGCCGCCGCGGCCCGCGCATCAGCGCAGGAGCGCCGCGCCCGGCAGCGCCGTGCCGAGCCGGAGGAGTTCGGCTGGGTCGACGAGTCGCCGTTCGCACCGTCCGAGCGCGAGCTCGACCGCGAGCGCGACACGCATCGCCGCGCCCGCGAGCGCTCGCGCGAGGTCGGCGCTCCGCGTCAGGCGCCCGGGCGGTCCGTCGCCCGCCGCCCCGGTGCGCGTCCCGCGCGCCGGCGCAAGAACCACCTGCTCGCCCGCCCCGAGAAGCTCCTGCTCTACGCGGCGCTGCTCGGTCTGTTCCTGGTGCTCGCCGCGGTGAGCAACTCCGACGCCGCCGTGGTCGCCGACCACGTGGCGTCGCACCGGTAGTCGCGCACCGCGCGCACCGGCTCCGTCGCAGGGTCTCCCGCGCACGACCGGCCCGCCGGCGACCACGGACGTCCCGCGACGCGACCGGCCCCGAGCGGCACGGCATCCTCCGACCCGGCCGCCGGGCCCGCGACCTAGGTCGCCGGCTCGTGCTGCTCGGCCTCCGGGCGGGCGAGCCGGCTGTGCTTCCGGGCGTAGAGGAAGTACACGACGAAGCCGATCGCCATCCACACGACGAGCCGGATCCACGTGCCGACCGGCAGGTTCAGCATCAGCCAGAGGCAGGCGATGACCGCCGCGATCGGGACGAGCGGCACCCACGGCGTCCGGAAGGGGCGTTTCAGGTCCGGTTGCGCCTTGCGCAGGATCGGCACGGCGACCGCCACGAGGATGAACGCGAAGAGCGTGCCGATGTTCGTCGCCTCGCCCAGGACCTTGAGGGGGAGGAACGCGGCGAGCAGCGCCACGGCGATCGCCGTGATGACCGTGATCCGGTACGGGGTCTTGTAGGTGGGGTGGACCTTCGACAGCCACGGCGGCAGCAGCCCGTCGCGGCCCATCGAGAAGAACACGCGCGACTGGCCGTACATGAGGATCAGCACGGTCGAGGTCAATCCGGCGAGTGCCCCGATCGAGATCACGGTCGACGCCCAGTCGACGCCGTTGACCTTGAAGGCGTACGCCAGCGGCGCACCGACGGCGTCCGGGCTGCCGAGGTCCTTGTACGGCACCATCCCGGTGACCACGAGACTGACCAGCACGTAGAGGATCGTGCAGATGAACAACGATGCGAAGATGCCGATCGGCAGATCGCGCTGCGGGTTCTTCGTCTCCTCCGCGGCCGTGGCGACGATGTCGAAGCCGATGAAGGCGAAGAACACGAGCGACGCCCCGAAGAAGATCCCGGGCACGCCGAACGCGCTGGTCGGTTGTCCGAGGATCTCCTGGATCAGGGGCTTCTCGTCGAGCGCGGACTTGGCGGCGCCGGCCGTCTGGTCCGGGATGAACGGCGACCAGTTGCCGGTCTTCACGTAGAAGAACCCGAGGACGATCACGAGGAGGACGACGGAGAGCTTGACCGCCACCACCACGATGTTCATCCGGGAGCTCTCGCGGATGCCGACGATCAGAATCGACGCGACGATCGCGACGATCACGACCGCGGGGATGTTGAAGCCCGCCTCCTGCCCGGCGATCGAGGACGGGAGGTGGATGCCGATGTCGTCCATCAATCGCTCGAAGTAGCCCGACCACCCCTTCGCCACGGTCGCGGCACCGAACGCGAACTCGAGGATCAGGTCCCAGCCGATGATCCAGGCGAAGATCTCGCCCAGCGACGTGTAGGAGAACGTGTAGGCGGACCCGGCGACCGGGACCGACGACGCGAACTCGGCGTAGCAGAGCGCCGCCAGGCCGCACGCGATCGCTGCGACCACGAACGAGAGCGGGGCGGCGGGGCCGGCCTTCTCCGCGGCTGCCACGCCCGTCAGCACGAAGATCCCGGTGCCGACGATGACGCCGATGCCGAAGATGGTGAGCTGGCCTGCCCCCATCTCCTTCTTCAGGCCGTGCTCTGGGTCCTCGGTGTCCGCGATCGACGCCGCGACCGATTTCTTCCGCAACAGCGTCGAGCTCATCGCGCACCCGTTCCCTCGTTCACGAGACCGAAACGCGGCAGGCGACGTCGCGAGCGCCGACGCGCCAAGGTGGCGGCCACCGCCCGAACCTCGTGGCCGGCGGTCGGAGGGTCCGACGGACCCGACCCCTCTCGGCGGGGTGGACGGATCGCGAGTGGTCGTGCGCCAACTGCGGAGCCCGCGTTCCGGCGCGCGTCCGGGCGGGTACGGACCGCTCACCCGGCGGTCCGGATCGGGCTTCGCGGGGCCGACGGGCCGACGACGGACGCGGTCCTCGTGACCCTCCGGAGAAGTCGTTTGCGATCCGCCGACGGACGAGTACACTTACATCTTGTTCGTCGCTTCACTTTGTGAAGCACCGGTAAATCCCTTCGGAAGGTTCGTCATGCCGACTGCCATGAGCCGCTTCACCATCCACGACGACCTCTCCGCCCCCGAGGGCTCGCTCCCCGTCATCAAGGGCGCGCTCGCGTCCGCGGGACAGCTGCCGAACCTCGTCGGTGTGCTGGCCGGGTCGCCCGCCGCGCTCCGCGGCTACGCCCGGTTCGCCGGCGAGCTGCGGCACGGCATCCTCGACGTGCCGACGAAGGAGCGCCTGTCGCTCGCCGTCGCCGAGCACTTCCGCTCCACCCCCGGCGTGAAGATGCACCAGCGCTTGGCGCGGCAGAACGGCATCGGGATCGACGAGGTCAAGCTCGCCCGGAACTTCGCGTCGGCGGACGAGAAGCAGGACGTCATGCTCCGGTACGTCGGGCACCTGCTCCGCAAGCGCAGCCAGCCGCCGGCGGCCCTCCAGGAGGAGGCGCTCGAGATCGGCTGGACCGAGGAGGAGCTCCTCGAGGCCATCGCCTTCGCATCCGTGGAGGTGTTCTCCGCGCTCGTGAACATCGCGGGCGACGTCCCCGTGGACGGCTCGACCGAGGAATCGCGCCAGCTCCGAGCGGCGTGATCCCGGGGGAGGGCACCGGGGGCTGCTGCCCGCAGTACCACCGCGCGGTCGAGCTGATCGGCCGCCGGTGGACGGGAGCGATCGTCGCGGTCCTCCTGGCGGAGGACGCCCCGCGCCGCTTCAGCGAGCTGCGGGCGGCCGTCCCGGGACTCTCCGACCGCGTCCTCTCCCAGCGCCTGCGCGAGCTCGAGGTCGAGCAGCTCCTGGGGCGTGAGGTGCACGCCGGGCCGCCCGTCCGCGTGGAGTACGCGCTGACGCCGAAGGGCCGCGACCTGGCGCCCGTCGTGCGCGCGCTCGAGCACTGGGGCCAGCGCTGGATGGACTGCGGGGGCAGCGGGTCGCTGGCCGTCGCCGCCGGTCCGTCGGCCGACGACCACCGGCTCGGCTAGCCTTTCCGGTCGGCGAGCGCGCGGTGGACGCGCTCCGGTCCGTCCGGACCCCCGAACCACAGGAGCGATCGACACCGTGCCCGAGACCCCGCGCACCCCAGAGGACATCAAGGCCCTGGTGGCGGAGCAGGACATCCGCTTCGTCCGGATGTGGTTCACCGACATCCTCGGCCGCCTGAAGTCGTTCTCGGTCAACGCGTCGGACCTCGACGACGCGTTCGAGGGCGGGATGGGCTTCGACGGCTCGTCGATCACCGGCTTCAACGCCGTCGAGGAGTCCGACATGATCGCCATGCCGGACCCGGAGACCTTCGCCGTCCTGCCGTGGGCCCCGAAGAACGAGGGCGTCGCCCGCATCTTCTGCGACGTCCTGACCCCCGAGCGCACCCCGTACGAGGGGGATCCGCGGTACATCCTCAAGCGCGCGATCAAGCGCGCGGAGAAGATGGGCTTCGACGTCTTCAACGTCGGTCCCGAGCTCGAGTACTACCTCTTCAAGGACAGCAAGGACACCGAGGTCCTCGACGAGGGCGGCTACTTCGACCTCACCGCGCTGGACGCCGGGTCCGACGTCCGCCGCGACACGTCGCTGGCGCTCGAGGCGCTGGGGATGAAGGTCGAGTACAGCCACCACGAGGGCGGCCCCTCGCAGCACGAGATCGACATCCGGTACGCGGACGCCCTGAAGATGGCGGACGACTGCATGACCTACCGGCTGACGGTCAAGGAGATCGCGATGCAGCACGGCTGGCACGCGACCTTCATGCCCAAGCCGCTGACGGGCGAGAACGGCTCCGGGATGCACACGCACCTGTCGCTGTTCCAGGGCGGCCGCAACGCGTTCTACGACGCGAACGACCGCTACTACCTGTCCGACATCGGCAAGGCGTTCATCGCCGGGCAGCTCCGCCACGCGCGCGAGATGTCGGCCGTCTACGCGCAGTGGGTCAACAGCTACAAGCGCCTCGCGCCCGGCTACGAGGCCCCGGTCTACGTCGCCTGGTCGCGCCGCAACCGCTCCGCGCTCGTCCGCGTGCCGATGTACCACCCGGGCAAGGAGCAGGCGACGCGGATGGAGCTGCGCTGCCCGGACCCCGGCTGCAACCCGTACCTGACGTTCGCGCTGCTCCTGCACGCGGGCCTCGACGGCATCGAGAAGGGCTACGAGCTGCCCGAGCCGATGGAGCGCAACCTCTACCACCTGTCGCCCGACGACCGCCGTCGCCTGGGCATCGAGCAGCTGCCCGAGACCCTCGGCGAGGCCGTCGAGCTGGCGGCCGAGTCCGAGCTCGTGCTCAAGGCGCTCGGCGAGCACACCCTCGACCGCTTCGTGGAGATCAAGCGCGAGGAGTGGGAGGACTACCGCGTGCAGGTCACGCAGTGGGAGCTCGACCGGTACCTCCCCGTCCTCTAGCGGGCGGCGCCAGGCGTCCGTGGACGCTTCGGATCTCGGCACGGGCGACGCTCGGCAGTGCGGGTGCACAGCTCTCGGGGCGGGCGGGCACGGAATCACGACCTCCTCGGTCCACGAACACCTGGCATCCACCCGCACCGCGTCGGTGGGCGAGAACGACGAAGGGCCGGCGGATCGCCGGCCCCTCGTCGTTCGCTGGCGCCGCCCGTCAGAAGGCGGAGCGGCGGATGCGGAAGCCGTTGCCGATCGCCTTGTCCTTGTTCAGCTTGGAGCCGGCGTTGATGTAGAGGTAGTAGTTGCCGGTCGCGTAGTTCCGCGGGGCGACGACGGCGCGGGTGCGCGCGTAGCCGCAGGTGTTGCCCGTGCCGAGCGAGAACTTGCGGAGCACCTTCTTGCCGCTCTTGCCGCGGACGATGAAGCCGTAGAGCTTCTGGCCGGCGAAGGCGGGGGCGGAGACGCGGACGACGCGCTTGCTCCGGGGGCTGCGCGGGCGCAGCGCGACGTCGATCGCGATCGTCGAGGTCTTGATCGACGTCGTCCCGGTGGTCAGCGTGCCGCTCGCGCCGAACTCCTTGACCTCGAGCTTGACCGTCCGTCCGGCGCTCGGGTAGATCCCGGCGGTGCTGAAGCCCTCGCTGAGGGTGTAGGTCGCGTTGCCGGCGGCGTCGAAGTTGCCGGACTGGAAGCCGGCCTTGCCGCCGACGCCCGAGATCTGGAATCGGCCGCCGGGCGTGCCGCCGGTGATGGTGCCGGTGATCGGCTGGTACTGGGTGCCCCCTGCGCTGGTGGGGCGGTACTGGGAGGCGTAGCACGGAGCGCTCGGGGCGATCGTCGCGGCGGACGCGACGGTCGGGACGGCGGCGATGCCGAGCATCGCGAGTGCGGGCGCGGCGGCGAGGGCGAGAGGGCGGGACATGGTGCTCCTGACGAGGGGATTCGACGACGCGGGGTGTGGCGTCGTCCGTGGGCGAAACTCTATGTCCACGCAGGCGTTTCCGACGTGAGAGCTTCGTGAGGGTGGCGCTCCGGCGGCGCGGGACCCCGGCGGGAGGGGCGGTGGACGGTGTCCCGCCGGGTCAGCGGCCGGTGATCGTGAAGCCTTGGACCAGCGTCGTCGCGGCCGTCCGGCGCAGGGTCTTCCCCGGACCGACGTACAGCCGGTACGTGCCGCGCGCGGAGCGCGACGGGGCGAGCGCGACGCGGGCGCGGGCGTGGCCGCACGCGTCGGCGACGCCGAGCGAGACGCGCCGCAGCGACCTGCTCCCGCCCTTCCGGACGACGAACCCGTACAGCCGCTGCCCCGCCAGCGGCGTCCCGGACACGGTGACGAGGCGCTTCTCCGTCGGGCTCGTCGGTCGGCCGGCGACGGCGATCGTGTAGTTCGTGACCAGCGTCTCGGCGATCGGGGTCACGACGCCCGAGGCCTCGCGGACCGCCAGCTCCAGGGTCCGACCGGCCGAGGGCCTCGATCCGAGGCCGAAGAGGCTCGTGATGGAGGCGGTCGCACCGCCGGCGGCGTCGAACACGCCCGCGACGGACCCGGCCGAGCCCGCCTTCTTCCCGGGGAGCGCCGCCAGCACCGTGTACGACGACCCCGGTGCCCCGCCGGCGAGCGTCGTGACGATCGGCTCGTCGCGCGTGCTGCTCGGCAGGTTCGAGGCGCACTCGCCGTCGACCGTCCCCGTGACCGCGCCGGCGCCGGCCGGGAGCACGAGGAGGACGGCGACGCCGAGGGCTGGACCGATGGCGAGGGGACGACGGATCATGCTGCTCCAGGGGGACTGCGGGCGGGATGCCGGGACCGGACCATAGCCCGTGGCCGTGACCCTCTGCGGCGGTGGGCGACGCTCCGCCGTCCGTGCCCGGGGCGCGGCCGTCAGCGCTCCGCGATCCGGCGGACGGCGCGGGAGACCGAGAGGCCCAGGTCGTCCACGGAGTCCGGGTCGACCCCCAGCGCCTCGTAGATCGCGGCGGCGTCGACCAGCGGGTTGGGGATCGAGTAGGTGCCCGGCCGGAGGCCCGTGCCGCGCACCTGCACGCGGATCCGTCGCTGCTCGGCGGCGACCGTGGTGACGGACGTGCCGGGCACGAAGCCCATCCGCCGCAGGCGGAGGGTGCCGCTCGCCGACAGCGTCGCCGAGCCGCTGCGCAGGCCCGCGACCTTGGTCGGCTGCTCGTCGGCGTCGAGCACCAGCGTGTCCCCGAGGTTGCCGATCGACGCCAGGAGCGCGGAGCGGATCGCGTCGAGCACCGTCGCCCGCGCGACCGCCCTGGCGCGGGCCGCGGGGGTGGACCCCAGGCCCGCGGGCGACGACGGGGCCAGCGGCGTCGCCTTCACGAGCGCGTTCGGGTGGTGGCAGCGGCCGAGCGGCCGGCCGGCCGCGAACGCCTTCAGCGCGGTCGTGACGCATCCGCGCCCGGACCCGAGGACCGAGTGGCCCTGGTCCGGGACCGACAGGAGCTGCGTCCCGGGGTGCCGGGCGGCCACGCGGCGGGCCTCCTCGGGCGACGTCCGGGTGTCGTCCTCGCCGCTCAGCACGAGGGTCGGGACGTCGGGGGCGGGACCGACGGACAGGTCGTCGGGGGTGCCCGGCCACTCGGCGCAGATGCCCGACGGCGTCAGGTCGACGAGGTCGCCCGCCACCCAGCCGCCGCGCGCCGCGGACGGCACGGCGTCCAGCGCGGCGATCGCGGCGTTCCGGCGGGGCGCCCCGATCGGCGTCCCGGCGGCCCACGGCTGGTGCGTGTCGCGACAGACGGTGGCCACGTAGCTGCCGGTGCTGATGCTCGTGGCGGACGCGGCGCCGGCCGCGGGGTCCTCGTCATCCTCCGGGAGGACGAGCAGCCCGGCCTCGCGGGCCAGCCGCCCGAGCGGTGCGGGGTCGCCCTCGCCGGCGCGCCGCAGTGCCGCGGGGAGCGCCGCGCGGAGCATCGGGTCGAGGTCCCCGGCCTGGACCAGCGAGATCACCGTGGGGGCGTCGAGCCGGGCGGCGCGACGCCGGCCCTTCCCGTCGTCGACCTTCGTGACCAGCGGCAGCGCGCGCTGGACGCGTGCGAGGTCGCCCGCGACGTCGGTCGTCACGCCGCGGCAGGCCCTGCGGTCGCAGGCGTGGTCCAGCGCCCTCGGGAGGGCCCGGAACGTGGCCAGGGAGAACGGGTCGTCGCCGGTCGGGTCGACCGAGGAGTCCAGGATCAGGCCCGACACGCGGTCGGGGTGCGCGGCGGCGTAGCGCTGCGCGGTGTAGGTGCCGTACGAGACCCCGACGACGAGCAGCTTGTCGTAGCCGCCGGCGCGCCGGACGGCCTCGAGGTCCTCCACGACGTCGGCGGTGCCGTACCGGTCGACCGCCGGGCCGAGCCGCCGCGCGCACGACCGGAAGCTCTCGGGCTCGGACAGCCCGGTGACCGCGGACGTCTCGAGCTCGGGGCAGACGATCAGGTCGGTCGAGCGACCGGTGCCGCGGGTGTCGACGGTGACGAGGTCCCGCCTGCGCAGCAGCGGCTTCAGGATCGGTGCGACGTCCGCGGCGAGGGAGGTCGCCGCCTGACCCGGGCCGCCCGCGAGGAAGAGGACGCCCTCGCGGCGGACCTTCTTCCGCCGCTCCCCGAGCTGGATCGTGCGGACCGACAGCCCGACGCGGCCCTCGACGGCGCCGGTCCGGTCGAGGGGGACCAGGACGCGGCTGCACCGGGTGCGCCCCAGGTCCTGGTCGCCGCAGGGCAGCGCGGCGGACGCCGACGGCGCGAGGACGGTGAGCGCGACGAGCGCCGGGACGAGCGCGATCGTGCGGGGGAGGAAGCGGGACACGCGACGGAACCTACCGGGGTGCGGGGGTAACGTTCCGCGCGTTCCCACCCCCCTCCGCCGGAGCTCCACCGCGATGCCCATCGACCGCCACCCCTTCGTCGTCCCGGGCGCCCCGCCCGCGATCGGCCCGTACGTCCACGCCGTCGCCTCCGGGGGGCTGCTGTTCTGCTCCGGCCAGATCCCGCTGGATCCGGAGTCCGGCGAGCTCGTGGGCGAGACGCCGGCGGATCAGGCGCGGCAGTGCCTCGAGAACCTCGCCGTCGTCGCCGAGGGCGCCGGGGGTCGGCTCGCCGACGCGGTCCGGTGCACGGTCTACCTGACCGACATCGGCGCGTTCGCCGAGGTCGGGGAGGTCTACGCCTCGTTCTTCGCGGACGACCCGCCGGCCCGTCTGGCGCTGGGCGTGGCGGCGCTGCCGAAGGGCGCGCAGGTGGAGATCGAGGCGATCGTGGCGCTGCCGCGTTGAGCTCGCCGTCGAGCGGACGTGCCGACTCCGGGCCTCGCAGCTAGATCGGCGTGACGTAGGCGGCCGTCAGCCCGCCGTCGACCATGAACGTCGACGCGGTGATGAAGCTCGACTCGTCCGACGCCAGGAACAGCACGGCGTTGGCGAGCTCCCGGGCCTGGGCGAAGCGGCCCATCGGCACGTGGACGAGGCGGCGGTTCGCGGCCTCGGCGTCGTTGGCGTAGAGCTCGCGCAGCAGCGGCGTGTCGACCGGGCCGGGGCAGAGCGCGTTGACCCGGACGCCCTGGCGGGCGAACTGCACGCCGAGCTCGCGGCTCATCGACAGCACGCCGCCCTTCGACGCGGTGTAGGCGATCTGCGACGTCGCGGCCCCCATCAGGGCGACGAACGACGCGGTGTTGATGATCGACCCGCCGCCGGTCTCCAGCAGGTGCGGGATCCCGTGCTTGCAGCAGAGGTAGACGGACTTCAGGTTGACGTCCTGGACGCGCTGCCAGGCGTCCTCCTCCGTCTCGAGGATCGAGTCGTCGTCGGGCGGCGAGATGCCGGCGTTGTTGAAGAGGACGTCGATCGTGCCGTACGTCTCGCGCACCTGCGCGTAGGCGGCGGCGACGTCCGCGCCCGACGTGACGTCGCCCTGGATCGCGAGGTCGACCTGGGGCTGGTCGGCGGTCAGGTCGAAGCCGACGACGGTGGCGCCCTGCTCGCGGAAGACCTTCGCGGTCTCCGCCCCGATGCCGGACGCCGAGCCGGTGATGACGGCGACCTTGCGCTCGAGCCGGCCGTGGTGGGAGCCGGCGGTCTCGGGGGTGCTCTGGGTGGTGCTCATGCGACTCCTCGGGTGCTCGTGGTGATGGTGCTCGGGCTCACGCGCCGGTGGCCCAGTAGACGGTCTTCAGCTCGGAGTAGGCCTCCATCGCGTGGGGGCCGAGCTCGCGGCCGACGCCGGAGCGCTTGAAGCCCCCGAACGGCGTCGAGACGCGGACCGAGCTGTTCGAGTTGATCGACAGCACGCCGGACTCGATCCCCCGGGCGACACGCAGGGCGCGGCCGCCGTCGCGCGTCCAGATCGACCCGGAGAGCCCGTAGATCGAGTCGTTCGCGAGGCGGACCGCGTCGGCCTCGTCGTCGAACGGCAGGACGGCGACGACCGGGCCGAAGATCTCCTCGCGCGCGGCGGGGGAGGACGGGTCGACCGGGCACAGCACCGTCGGCGGGAACCAGAAGCCGTCGCCCTCCGGTGCCGCGCCGCGGAACGCGACGGCGGCGTCGTCGGGGACGAACGACGCGACCTTCTCGCGGTGCGCGGCCGAGATCAGCGGGCCCATGTGGGCGTCGCCGTCGAGCGGGTCGCCGACCGTGAACGCGGCGACCGCCGGCTCCAGCAGGTCGAGGAAGCGGTCGATCGCGGAGCGCTCCACGAGGATCCGCGAGCGCGCGCAGCAGTCCTGGCCGGCGTTGTCGAAGACGGCTCCCGGCGCAGCGGCCGCGGCGGCCTCGAGGTCGGCGTCGGCGAAGACGACGTTGGCGGACTTCCCGCCGAGCTCGAGCGTGACGCGCTTGGTCGTCGCGGCGGTGTCGCGCTGGATCCCGGCGCCGACCCGGGTGGAGCCCGTGAAGGCGATCTTCGCGACGCCGGGGTGCTCGACGAGCCGAGCGCCGACGGTCGGCCCGGGGCCGGCCACGACCTGGAACACGCCCTCGGGGATCCCGGCCTCCAGGGCGATCCGCTCGAGCTCGATCGCCGTCAGCGGGGTCAGCTCGGCGGGCTTCAGGATCGCGCAGTTCCCGGCCGCGAGCGCGGGGGCGAGCTTCCACGACGCGATCGGCAGCGGGAAGTTCCACGGCGTGATCAGCCCGACGACGCCGAGCGGCTCGCGGAACGTCATCGCGACGCCCCCGGCGACCGGGATGGTGTCGCCGAGGTGCCGCTCGACGCCGCCGGCGAAGTACCGGAAGGTCGCGGCGACCATGCCGATCTCGCCGCGCGCGGACGCGATCGCGTGCCCGGCGTTGCGCGCCTCGAGGACCGCGAGCGGCTCGAGCTCGGCCTCGACCGCGTCCGCCAGCCGCAGCAGCAGCCGAGCGCGGTCGGCCGGGGCGACGTCGCGCCACGCAGGGAACGCCGCGCGGGCGCGCGCGACGGCGCGGTCGACGTCCTCGGGCCCGGCGTCCGGGACCTCGGCCATCGCCCGCCCGGTGGCGGGTTCGACGACGGTGGTGCTCATCGGGTCTCCTCGGTGCTGTCTGGTGCGGCCGACCGGTGGTCGTTCGCGGGGACGTCGGTGGTCTCGGCGTCTTCGGCGGTCGGCGTGGAACCGCGGGAGACCGCGTGCTCGTGCGCCGCCTGCACCAGCGCCGCGATCACCGCGCTCCTCGGATCGCCCTCCGGGTGCCATTGGACGGCCAGGCAGAACGTGCGGTCGGTCCGCTCGATCGCCTCGGTCAGCCCGTCGCCCGCGGCGCTCCCGGTGATCTGCCAGTGCTCGGGCAGCCGGTCGACGGCCTGGTGGTGGTGCGAGCGGACGGTCGCGACGTCGGCGCCGACCGCGCGGGCGGCGAGCGATCCGGGGAGCAGCTCGACGTCGTGCGCGTTGCGCTCGTCGAGCGTGCCGGGGACGCGGCGGTGCTCGACCGTGCCGAGCGTCTCGGGCAGGTGCTGGTCCAGCGTGCCGCCGCCGGCCGCGGCGACGATCTGCATGCCGCGGCAGATCGCCAGCAGGGGCAGGTCGTCGGCCTGCGCCGCGAGTGCGAGCGCGGCCTCGAAGGCGTCGCGGTCGGGGGTGTCGCCCGTGGTCTCCGGGTGCCGCTGGGCGCCGTAGCTCTCGGGTGCGAGGTCGACGCCGCCGGTGAGGATCAGGCCGTCGAGGCCACGCAGCGCGTCGCGGGGTCGCTCGGTGTCGACCGGGTCGACGGGCAGCAGGACGGCGCGGCCGCCGGCGCGCTGGATCGCGGCGACGTAGCTCGCCGGCACGAAGTCGGCGGTCTGGTGCCACGACGCGCCGTGGTGGATCGGCTCGCGCGCGCAGGTGACGCCGACGACGGGCCGGGGCGTGGTGATGACGACGCCGGCGGCGTCGCGGTGCTCGGTGGGGTGCATCGCGGGGTCCCGGGTGGTGGGCGTCCGGCTACAGCCGCTCGAACCCGCGGAAGCGCTCCCAGTCCGTCACGGCCGCGCCGAACGCGTCGAGCTCGACCTGGGCCATGTTGGCGTAGTGCGCGACGACCTCGGGCCCGAGGGCGTCGGTGGCCAGGGCGTTCGACAGGAACAGCTCGCGGGCGCGGTGCAGCGACGTCGGGACCTTCGGGACGTCGGCCTCGTAGGCGTTGCCCGTGCAGGGCGGCCCGAGCTCGAGCTTCCGGTCGATCCCGTCGAGCCCCGCCGCGATCGTCGCGGCGAGCGCCAGGTACGGGTTGACGTCCGCACCGGGCACGCGGTTCTCGACCCGGAGGCCCTCGCCGTGCCCGACGACGCGCAGCGCGCAGGTGCGGTTGTCCTCGCCCCAGGCGATGGCGGTCGGCGCGAACGAGGCCGACGCGTAGCGCTTGTACGAGTTGATGTTCGGCGCGAAGAGCAGCGTCAGCGCCTCGACGTGCTCGAGCTGCCCGGCGACGAACGACTCGAAGAGCCCGCGGTCCTGCGCGAAGACGTTCTTCCCCGTCGTGGCGTCGGCGATCGAGCAGTGGATGTGGCACGAGTTGCCCTCGCGCTCGTCGTACTTCGCCATGAAGCTGATCGACATGTCCTCCAAGGACGCGATCTCCTTCGCGCCGTTCTTGTAGATCACGTGCTGGTCCGCGGCGGTCAGGGCGTCGCCGTAGCGGATGTTGACCTCGTGCTGGCCGAGGTTGCACTCGCCCTTGGAGTCCTCGACCCGCATGCCGGCGGCGGTCATGTCGTTGCGGATCCGGCGGATCAGCGGCTCGACGCGGGAGGTCCCGAGAAGCGAGTAGTCGACGTTGTAGAGGTTCGCGGGCTCGAGGTCGCGGTACCCGGCGTGCCAGGCCTCCTCGTAGCCGGTGCGGAAGACGAGGAACTCGAGCTCCGTCGCCGCGTTGCAGACCCAGCCGCGCTCCTCGAGCCGGCGCAGCTGCTTGCGCAGGACCTGGCGCGGCGACGCGACGACGTCGGACCCGTCGGACCACACGACGTCGGCCAGGCAGATCACGGTGCCCGGCTGCCACGGGACCGGCCGCAGCGTCGAGAGGTCCGGCCGCATGACGAAGTCGCCGTAGCCGCCCTCCCAGGAGGCCATCGCGTAGCCGCCGACGGTGTTCATCTCGACGTCCACGGCGAGCAGGTAGTTGCAGCCCTCCGCGCCCTGCTCGACGATGTCCTCGACGAAGTGGCGCGCCGTCAGGCGCTTGCCCTGGAGCCGGCCCTGCATGTCGGTCATCCCGAGGACGACGGTGTCGACCTCGCCGGCGTCGACCTGCGCCTGCAGGTCCTCCAGGGTCAGCGGCATCAGGCGTCGAGCTCCTCTTCGATCTCGGAGACGGTGTGCAACGGTCCGGTGAACCACTTCCGGGCCGACAGCATCCACCAGATCCCGACGGCGCCGAGGACGACCACGACGGTGACGGGGGCGTAGTTCACGCTGCTCCACGTGAAGTCGTCCTGCCACGGCAGCCCGGCGTCGGACGTCGGGATGACGAAGAGCACGCAGATCAGCACGATCCAGGCGATCGCGATCCCGCCGATCACGCGGTAGCGGCTCCCGAGGCTCCAGTCGCCCGTCTCGAAGTCCTTGCCGTGCTTCAGGCGCAGCCAGATCGGGATCGCGTACGAGATGTAGAGCCCGATGACCGCGATCGACGTGGCTGCCGCGTAGGCCACCGACGACTTGTCGGCGGCGACCAGGAGCGACGGGATCAGGAGAATCCAGGCGAATACGACGACGAGGCCGACCGCCGCCGCGGGAACCCGCCGCGCGGTGAGCGTCGACCAGAAGCGCGAGCCGGGCACCGCCTTGTCGCGGGAGAACGCGTAGGCCATCCGCGACGCGGCCGTGATGGACGCGTAGCCGCAGAAGAGCTGGGCGACCGCCGCGATGATGAGCAGCAGGTCCGAGAGCCCTTTGTCCAGGGAGTTCTGCAGGATGTAGATGACGGGATACCCGCCGTCCCCGGACACCTTGAGCGCCTCGTCGAGGCTCGGGATCGCGAAGGTCACCGCGAGGATCAGCACGTAGCCGAAGACCGCGGAGACGAGGATCGTGTTGATGATCCCCTTCGCCACCGCGGTCGAGGCGTTCTTCGTCTCCTCGGACATGTGTGCGGACGCGTCGTACCCGGTGAACGTGTACTGCGCGTGGAGCAGGCCGAGCAGGAAGCTGAACCCGACGCCGCCGAAGCCCACGCCCGACTGGTCGACCGTCTTCGTGAAGACGAACTTGAACGACTGATGGTCGTGCGCGAAGAACGCGAGCACGAGGACGAAGATCGCGACGCCGGCGACGTGCCACCAGGCGCTGACCATGTTCACGCGCGCCGAGATCTGCGGCCCGATGATGTTGAGCCCCGCATGGAGCAGGAGGAGGACGGTGAAGACGACGAAGATCGCCGTGCGGTCGGTCCCGACGCCGAGACCGAGGACATCGAGCACGGCCGTCACGAAGATCGCCGAGCCGTAGACGATGGCCGCGGTGACGGCCACCTGCCCGACGAGGTTGAACCACCCGGTGAACCAGCCGTGCGCGGGCTTCCCGAGCTTGGACGCCCACCAGTAGAGGCCGCCGGCGGTGGGGTAGGCCGACGCGAGCTCGGCCATCGCGAGACCGACGAAGAGGACCATGACCGACACGAGTGGCCAGCCCCAGGCCATCGTGATCGGCCCGCCGTTGAGCAGGCCGATCTGGTAGCTCGCGAGACCTCCGGTGAGGATCGAGACGATCGAGAAGCTGATCGCGAAGTTCGAGAACCCGCTGAGGCTCCGCTCGAGCGTGGGCTCGTAGCCCATCGCGCGGAGCCGCTGCTCGTCGGCGTCGCCCTGGGGTGTCGTTGGTTCCTCGACCGTGCTCATGCCGTCGCTCCGCCTTAAAGGTTTGCTCGCCGTGCCTTCTGGGCGAACCTACCCGCGGTCCGGGAGCCCGGTCAATCGCCGTTCGTCCAAACCCGCGTGCTCGTGGTCACGGACGCAGACCGCGCCGGGACCGTCCGGCCGCGCCGAGGAGTCCGGGCCCCGCAGGCGGCTCAGGCCGGCGCGAGGCCGGCGATGACCTGCTCGGTGCCGGCGAGGTGGCGACGGATGGTCCGCACGGCCGTGGCCACGTCGCCGCGCTCGACCGCCGCCACGAGTCGGCGGTGCTCCACGTTCGAGTGCTCGAGCACGGCGCGGGGGTGGGCGATGTGGCCGATCAGGTCCGCGGCGTCCGCCTGGAGCTCGGCGGCCTGGAGCACGAGGCGCCGGACGCCGGTCACCTCGGCCAGGCCGACGTGGAGGGCGGCGTCGGCACGCCGGTAGTCAGGGAACCCGTCGGCGCCGGCCATGAGGTCGATCTGCCCGCGCAGCGCAGCGAGGCCGTCGGCCACCGCGGAGGGTTCCGCGGCCGACCGCTCCGCGGCCAGGCACGCCACGCCCACCTCGAACGCGCGCCGGGCGGCGACCCGGTCCCGCCAGTCGGCCGGCAGGGCGCCCACCGCCCCGTGTGCGGCCAGCGGCGGCCGGTCGACGACGAACGTCCCGCCGCCCCGCCCGCGGGTCGCGACGAGGTGTCCGGACTCCGAGAGCGCCCCGAGGGCCTGGCGCAGCGTCGACCTCGAGATTCGCAGCTGCTCGGCGAGGTCGCGCTCGGGCGGGAGCCGGTGGCCGGCGGGGAGGAGGCCGGCGCGGATCGCGCTCCCCAGGCGCTCGACGGTCTCCTCGAGCGTCGTGGGCGTGACGACGGGCGAGAAGACCGCGTCGGTGGCGTCGGTGGCCATCGACGGACGGTAGCGCCGCCGCTCGACGGCCATCGCGGAGGAACCGGGACATCGGACGTACGGTGCGCCCGGCGTCGTCGCCGTACGCTGCGACCCCGTCGCAACCGGGGACGAGTGGTGGTCCGTAGAGCAGGTGACCGCGAGCCACCCCGATCGGGGGGTACTCTGGGCGGTCTGTCACCCGTGCGTCTGACGGATCTCCTCCGTCCGGGGCACGACACCCAGCCGTCGTCATCGGAGCACCCATGGCCACCACCGCCGCGTTCAACACCGAGCCCACCGATCCCGAGACGCGGGACGAGATCGTCGCGCTGGTCCGCCAGTTCACGGACGAGCAGATCATCCCGCAGGCCGAGCACTTCGACTCGACGGACACCTGGCCCGAGCCGATCGTCGACGGCCTGAAGGAGCTCGGCCTGTTCGGCGTCACGCTGCCGGAGGAGTACGGCGGCCTCGGCCTCGATCTCCAGACCTACGCGCGGATCGCCGAAGAGCTCGCGCGCGGCTGGATCTCGGTCCCGGGCATCGTCAACACGCACTTCATCGGCGCGTACCTGCTGATGAAGTTCGGCACCGAGGAGCAGAAGCAGAAGTACCTGCCGTCGATGGCCACCGGCGAGCTGCGCGCTGCGTTCTCGCTGTCGGAGCCGCACGCCGGCTCCGACGTGCAGGCGATCAAGACGGCCGCGAAGAAGCTCGACGACGGCCGCTACGAGATCAATGGCCAGAAGCTGTGGGTCACCAACGGCCTCATGAGCGGCCTGGTCTTCGTCCTCGTCGTGACGGACCCGACCGCGAAGCCCGCCTACAAGGGCATGACGTGCTTCATCTGCGAGAAGGAGCCCGGCGTCGGCGTCAACACCGGCGAGTACGAGGGCTTCGAGGTGCCGCCGAAGATCAAGAAGATGGGCTACAAGGGCGTCGAGTCCACCGAGCTCGTCTTCAACGGCTACAAGCTCGGTGCCGACCAGATCCTGGGCGGCGAGGAGGCCGGACTGAACAACGGCTTCAAGCAGATGATGGACTCGCTGGAGGTCGGTCGCGTGAACGTCGCCGCCCGCGGCGTCGGGGTCGCGCAGCGCGCCTTCGAGCTGGCGATCCGGTACGCGCAGGAGCGCGAGACGTTCGGCAAGCCGATCGCCCAGCACCAGCTCGTGCAGGAGAAGCTCGCCGACATGTACACGCGCCTCGAGGGCGCGCGGCTCCTGACCTACCGCGCGGCGGAGCTCAAGGACAAGGGCGAGCGGTCCGACACCGAGGCCGCGATGGCGAAGCTCGCCGCGTCCGAGGCCGGCCACAAGAACGCCGAGGACGCCCTCAGGATCCACGGCGGGTTCGGCTTCTCGAAGGAGTACGAGATCGAGCGCATCTACCGCGACGCGCCGCTGCTGTTGATCGGCGAGGGCACCTCCGACATCCAGCGCATGGGCATCGCCAAGGGCCTGCTCAAGCGCTTCGCGATCTAGGACCGCACGGGCGGCGCCTGCCGCCCGGTGGACCGACCCGCGGCCGGCCGACGGTCGGGGTCACGAGGGCGTCCCGCGGGGCGCCCTCGGTCGTTCGGAGGGCGGGGCGGGGCGGATCGTCGACGTCGGCAGGGAGCGGACCTGGTCATGGTCGTCGACGTCGACGTCCGGGACCGGCCCGCCGAGGTCAGAGGGACGGCAGGCGCTCGTCGAAGCGCGGGAGGCCGTCGTCGGGGATCGGCTCCCACGGCGCGGCGTAGGCGACGAACTGCCGTGCCTGCGGGCGGACGCCCGGATCGCCGTCGATCGCGGCCATCCGCACCATCACGCGGTCGTGGTCGTCGGGGTCCTGGGCGAAGACCGCCGAGCCGCAGGCCGTGCAGAAGACCTTGTCGAAGCCGCTGCCCGGCGCCCAGCGCCCGAGCGCGGCCTCGCCGCTGACGAGCCGGAACGACCCGTCGACCGTCTTGGCCGACGCCTGGGCCGCGGTCCCCGTGCGGTGCTGGCACCGGGTGCAATGGCAGTAGGCCGCGGCGACGAGCGGTTCGGAGATCTCGAAGCGGACGGCGCCGCAGCCGCAGCCGCCGGAGAGGGAGATCGTCATGAGGCGACGCTACCCGCCGCGGCGGAGTCCCATCGACCCGGCCGTCGCCGTGCCGGGGCCGCGGCCGGGGCGTCGGGGCGTGATCCGGGGGCCGGCCGCGCCGCAGGCGGCGCGGCCGGGGACGGACGACCGGGCCGCTACCGTCGAAGGCGATGCCCGCGCCGTTGCCCGATACCGCCCCCGACGCCGCGCGCCGCGCACGCGCCCGGGCCGCCGTCGACGGCATCGTGCGGGTCACGCCGGTCGTGCGGTCGGCCGGGCTCAGCGAGCGGTTCGGCGCGCCCGTCGACCTGAAGGCCGAGTCGCTGCAGCGGACCGGTGCGTTCAAGCTGCGCGGCGCGCTGGCGAAGCTCGCGGCGCTCGGCGACGAGGCCGCGCCCGGCGTCGTCGCGGGCAGCGCCGGCAACCACGCCCGCGGGGTCGCGCAGGCGGCGCTCGAGCGGGGGCTGCCGGCGGTCGTGTTCATGCCGGTCGGCGCGCCGATCGCGAAGATCGAGGCGTGCCGGGCCCTCGGCGCCGACGTGCGGCTCGTCGAAGGGCAGGTCGAGGCGTCGCTGGCCGCCGCGAAGGAGCATGCCCGCGAGTCGGGCAAGGTCTTCCTGCACCCGTTCGACGACCCGGACGTCGTCGCCGGGCAGGCGACGATCGGCAGCGAGCTCCTGGAGCAGATCCCCGACCTGGCCCAGGTGGTCGTGCCCGTCGGCGGGGGCGGGCTGGTCTCGGGCATCGCCACGGCGATCAAGGCCGAGCGGCCCGACGTGCGCATCGTCGGGGTGCGGGCGGCGGCGCGCGGGGCGCAGCGGGCGTCACGGGAGAGCAGCTCGCCGGTGCTGCGGACCGGGGGCTTCGCGCGCCGCGAGTCGCCCGTGACGACGATCGCCGACGGCATCGCGGTGAAGGAGCCCGGCGCGTACACGGGGCCGCTCGTCGAGGCGCTCGTCGACGAGCTCGTGGCCGTCGACGAGGACTCGATCGCCGAGGCGATGGTCCTGCTGCTCGACCGCGTGAACCTCGTCGTCGAGGGGGCCGGGGCCGTCGGTCTGGCCGCCCTCCTGCGGGATCTCGTCCCGCGGCCGGACCGCGGCAGCACCGCGCTGGTCCTCTCCGGCGGCAACGTGGACACCGGTCTGCTCGCCGAGATCGCCCGGCGGCACGAGTCGCTCGTCGGTCGCCGTCTCGGCGTCGTCGCGCTCCTGCCCGACCGCCCCGGCGCCCTGGTCCGCCTGGCCACGGCGATCGCGAGCGTCGGCGCCAACGTCGTCGAGGTCCAGCACGTGCGCGAGGGCATCGACCTCCACGTCGGCGACACGACCGTCCGCCTGATGCTCGAGACCCGAGGCCCCGAGCACGCCCACGAGGTCCTCGCCGCGATCGAGGCCGAGGGCTTCCCGGTCCGGCGGGCCGACGAGGCGGGGTGACGCTTCGGCGGGGTTCGCGTCGCCTGCGACCATGACCCGCGTGCCGGACCTCCGCGTCATCGATCACCCCCTGCTGGCCGACCGCGTGGCGGTGCTGCGCGATGAGGCGACCGACCGGGCGACCTTCCGCCGCGCGCTGCGGGCCGCCGCCGTGCTCCTGGCCGTCGAGGCGACCCGTGACCTGGCGACCGAGGTCGGCACGGTGACCACGCCGCTCGAGGAGACCGCGGCGACCAGGATCGCCGGCGACGTCGTCCTCGTGCCCGTCCTGCGCGCCGGGCTCGGGATGCTCGACGCCTTCCTCGACGTCGTCCCCGAGGCCCGCGTCGGGCACATCGGCCTGGAGCGCGACGAGGTCTCGCTGCAGCCGCGTCGCTACTTCGAGCGCCTGCCCGAGCAGGTCCCGGCCGCCCGGACGCTCGTGCTGGACCCGATGCTGGCCACGGGCGGCAGCGCGGTCCACGCCCTCGACGCGCTCCGCGAGGCCGGCGCGCGGGAGCTGGCCCTCGTCGTGCTCGTCGCCGCGCCCGAGGGCGTCGCCGCCGTCCAGGCCGCGCATCCGGACGTGCCCATCATCGCCGCCGTGCTCGACCGCGAGCTCGACGACGACGGGTTCATCCGCCCGGGCCTCGGCGACGCGGGGGACCGGGTCTTCGGGACCTGAGGCGGACCGCCCGCGGCCGACGGAGTCGGTGGTCGAGGGGACGTGGTCGTCGTTCGGTCGCTGGGGGCGTTCGAATCGCGACCACGTCGGCGGGCCGGGGGACGTGGTCGTCCTTCGGCCTCTGTGGGCGGCCGAATCGCGACCACGTCGGCGGCGTCCGGGCCACCCTGCCGTCCCGGCTGCCCGACCGGCGACGCTCGCGTCGTCGATCGGCGACCGTCCTACCGCAGGCGCACCGCGGTGCCGTAGGCGCAGATCTCCGTGCCGGTCTGCGCGTACTCCGTGGTCTCGAAGCGGAAGGCCACGACGGCGTCGGCGCCCTTGGAGGCGGCCTCGTCGCGGAGACGCTGGAGGGCCTCCTCGCGGCTGTCGTGGAGCATCTTCGTGATGCCCTTCAGCTCGCCGCCGACGAGGGACTTGAAGCCCGCGCCGATGTTCGAGCCGATGTTGCGGGAGCGAACGGTGAGGCCGAAGACCTCGCCGAGGGGCTCCGCGATCTCGCGGCCGGGGACGTCGTTCGTGGTGACGATGAGCATGGTTCGACCCTAGTCCGCACACCGGGGATCGGGTGACGGTTCCGCCATCGCGCGGAACCTTCCCCGCAGATCACAGACATCTGATGACTTGGTAGGCTGCGCGTCCGATGGCCATGACGCCCATAGGGCGCGGCTCGCTGGGCGAGCTCGCGGCCGACCAGCTGCGCGAGCAGCTCGCCGCAGGCGCGTGGCCCGTGGGAACCAAGCTGCCCGCGGAGAACGTGCTCGCCACCCAGCTGGGTGTCGGGCGTTCGACGGTGCGCGAGGCCGTGCGGGTGCTCGTCGCCGCGGGGCAGCTCGAGACGCGGCAGGGCTCGGGCACGTACGTGCTGGCCCTCGAGCCGCCGCCCGAGTGGGAGCCCCGCGTCCGGCGCGCCGACGTCCTGGACGTCTACGAGGTCCGCGAGGCGCTGGAGTCGCAGGCCGCCCGACTGGCCGCGCAGCGCCGCACGGACGACGACCTCGTCGCGATCGACGCGGCGCTCGTCGCCCGCGAGGTCGCGCGCGGGGGAGGCGTGGTCGAGCCGTTCGTCGACGCCGACCTGGCGTTCCACCACGCGATCGTGGCCGCGGCGCACAACGCGCTGCTCGAGGAGATGTTCCGGTCGTTCCTCGGCGTGCTGCGGGCGGCACTGGTCCACGTCGTCGAGGAGACCGTGCTGGACGTCGTCGACGACGCTCGCGCGCACGCCGACCTCGCCGCCGCGATCCGAGCCGGCGACCCCGACGCCGCGATCGCCGCGACGCACGCGAACGTCACGGTCACCGGCGGTCAGCTGCGCGCGGCCGCCGACGCCGAGGCCGGGTCCGACGCCCCCACCGCCCCCCTTCCCTCCGGCACCGCCCCGCGCGACGCCGGCGATCCGTCCGAAACCACCTCCGATGGGAGCGCCCCCGCATGAGCACCGAGACGAATCCCACCTGGAGCCTCCAGCGGCCGAGCGGCATGCCGTCGCACCGCTACCGGCCGTTCCACCAGCGGGTCGCGTTCGACCTGCCCGACCGCGAGTGGCCGACGCGCCGCATCGAGAAGGCGCCGATCTGGGCCGCGGTCGACCTCCGCGACGGCAACCAGTCGCTGATCGACCCGATGGACACGGACCGCAAGCGCCGGATGTTCGAGCTGCTCGTGAAGATCGGCGTCAAGGAGATCGAGGTCGGCTACCCGGCGTCCGGTGCGACGGACTTCGACTTCGTCCGCTCGCTGATCGAGGACGACGCGATCCCCGACGACGTGCGGATCATGGTCCTGACGCCCGCCCGCAAGGAGCTCATCGAGCGGACCTTCGAGGCGCTGCAGGGCATCGACCGCGCGCTCGTCCACCTCTACACCGCGACGTCGCGGCTGTGGCGCGAGGACGTCCTCGGGCAGACCACCGACGGGCTGATCTCGCTCGTCCGTGCCGGCGCGGAGGACGTGCTGCGCGGCGTCGAATCGCTGCCGGACACCGACGTCCGGCTGCAGTTCTCGCCGGAGACGTTCTCGCTGACCGAGCCCGAGGTCGCCCTCGCCGCGTCGGACGCCGTGTCGGCGCTGTGGCAGCCGACGCCGGAGCAGCCGATGGTGCTGAACCTGCCGTCGACGGTCGAGGTCTCGACCCCGAACGTGTTCGCCGACCAGATCGAGTGGATGGACCGCGGGATCGCCAAGCGCGACGCCGTGATCATCTCCGTCCACCCGCACAACGACCGTGGGACCGGTGTCGCCGCGACCGAGCTGGCGCTGATGGCGGGCGCCGACCGCGTCGAGGGCTGCCTGTTCGGCAACGGCGAGCGCACCGGCAACGTCGACCTCGTCACGCTGGCGTTGAACCTGCACACGCAGGGCGTCGACCCCGAGCTCGACCTCAGCGACATCGACGCCGTCCGGTCGACGGTCGAGTACTGCAACCAGCTGCCGGTCCACGAGCGCCACCCGTACGGCGGCGACCTCGTCTACACCTCGTTCTCCGGAACGCACCAGGACGCGATCAACAAGGTCTTCCGCAAGCGCGAGGCCGAGGCGAAGGCCCAGGGCATCGAGCCCGGCGAGGTGATGTGGGAGGTCCCGTACCTGCCGATCGACCCGCACGACGTCGGCCGCAGCTACGAGGCGGTCATCCGCGTCAACAGCCAGTCCGGCAAGGGCGGCATGGCGTACCTGATGAAGACCGAGCACGGCCTCGACCTGCCGCGCCTGCTGCAGGTCGAGTTCTCGCAGGTCGTCCAGGCGCGGACGGACGCCGAGGGCGGCGAGGTCACGCCGAAGCGGCTGTGGGAGATCTTCTCCGACGCCTACCTGCCCGGCTCGACGCCGCCGTGGGGGCGCTTCCGCGTCTGGGAGCACCGCACCGCGTCGCGCCCGGACGGCACCGACGAGCTCGGGATCCAGCTCGACGTCGACGGCCAGCCGCAGAGCCTCACCGGGGTCGGCAACGGTCCGATCGACGCGTTCGTGCACGCGCTCGCCGACCTCGGCGTGACGGTGCGCGTCGACGACTACGTCGAGCACGCGATCGCCGCGGGGGAGGACGCCCGCGCGGCGTCCTACGTCCGGTGCTCGATCGACGGCCGCTCGGTCTGGGGCGTCGGCATCCACGAGAACATCGTGCGTGCGTCGCTGGACGCGATCATCAGTGCCGTGAACCGCGCGTCGCGTGGGTGAGGACGGCGCGGCGCCAGGCCCGGCGACCACGGGCCGGGCGGAGGCGGCCGGTCCGGTGGGGTCCGAGGCGGATCCGGCGACGGGACCCGCCACGGGGGACACCCCGCCCGCCGTCCGCCTGACCGACGTGAGCGTCCGGCGGCACGGCCGCGACGACCGGCCGCTGATGCTGCTGCAGGACGTCACGTGGACGGTGCTCTCGGGCGAGCACTGGGTCGTCCTCGGGCCCAACGGCGCGGGCAAGAGCACCATGCTGCAGCTCGCCGGCGGGGTGAGCCACCCGACGACGGGCACGGTCGACGTCCTCGGGCATCGCAGCGGCCGGACCGACCTGCGCGCGCTTCGCGAGCGGATCGGCCACGTCGACGCGGCCACTGCCCGGGACCTCAAGCGCGGTCTCGACGGCCGGGGCGTCGTCCTCTCCGGCGCGTTCGGCAGCCTGGCGCCGCAGTGGCGCAGGCTCGGTCCCGAGCACGACGAACGCGCGGCGGGCCTCCTCGAGCTCACGGGCTCGACGGCGCTCGGGTCGCGACGGTTCGACGACTGCTCGCAGGGCGAGCGTCAGCGGCTGCTCCTCGCCCGCGCGCTGATGGCCCACGGCGTCTCCCGCGAGGCCGGGTCGGCGTCCGGCGCCGACCCCGAGGACGCCTGGGCGGTCGCGGCGGCCGAGGACGCCGGCCCGGACCTGCTGCTGCTCGACGAGCCGACGAGCGGCCTCGACCTCCCGTCCCGCGAGCGGCTGGTGGCGGCGCTGGCCGCGACCGCCCGCCGCTGGACGTCGCTGCCGACGATCACGGTCACGCACCACCTCGAGGAGATCCCGCCGACGACCACGCACGCGATGCTCCTGCGGGACGGGCGGGCGATGGAGCAGGGCCCGGCGGACGACGTGCTGCGCTCCGGGCCGGTGTCGGCCTGCTTCGGGATCGACGTCGTCGTCGAACGGCGCGGCGGGCGATGGAGTGCCCGCGTCGGGGACGCCTGACCGGACGCCCGGGACCCGCCGGGTTCGTTGCCCGGCCGGGCGGCCTCCCGCCGGGCGGCCGTGTCGACGGGAGCGACACCCGGACCCGCGGCCGACAGGGCCGGGTCAGTCGTCCGGCAGCTCGACGATCCCGGCCCGCCCGGGACCCGGCAGGACCGCGTCCCCGTCGGCGGTCCGTCCGACGATGAGCGTGTCGCGCGCGCCGGTCGACGCCGCGTCCGGGCGCGGCGCGGGGAACACGGCCACCGGTCCCGGCCGCGTCGTGCGCCG
>NZ_KI912613.1:3446853-3516479 GCF_000519325.1 Patulibacter minatonensis DSM 18081
CCACGCGGCGGTCGCCCGCCACGAGCAGCCGGGTGACGGCGCCCCGCCCCGTGCCGCGGGTCAGCAGGACGGAGCCGAGCGCAGGGCCGTCGCGACCGCGCAGCGAGACCGCGGCGGCGCGCTGATCCTCGAGCCGGGCGACGACGGCCCGTCCGCCCTTCAGCGAGCTCGTCCCGCCGATCCCGGCCGACACGGTCCCGCGCCGGTCCGGGTACGTCGTCGTGATCACGGTTGCCGGCCCGACGTCCGGGAGACGCCCGTCCTGGACGAGCGCGATCTCCGGCACCCCGGCCTCCGCGGGCGGACGGTCGGCGGCGACGACCGACGCCGCGACCAGGCGCTGCAGGAACGGCAGGCCCGCCGGACGGTCGGCGGCCAGCACCCGGCGACGCAGCGCGGTGCTCACCACGGCCCGCGGCGACCGGTTCCCGGTCAGCGCGAACCCGGTGACGACGAGCTCCGTGCCGGTGGGGGAGTCCGTCGTCGTGGCCACGCCGTCGCCGAGGACGACCACGCCCTCGGGGAGCTGGGCCGGACCCGACGCCCCGTCGGTGGCCCACAGCCCGTCGCGGACCTCGACGGGTGCCGCCCCCGGCGTCGCCGCGCGGTACGCCGACGGGGCGCGCGCGGCGGTCAGGACCGCCTCGGAGAACGCCGCGAGACCGGGCCGCAGCTCGGTGCCGTAGATCGTCGAGGGGGAGACGTCCCAGTCGCCGTCGGGGGCGCGGTGGACGAGCGCCGCGTCGCCGCGGTGGGCGAGCACGACGGCCTCGTGGCCACCGATGCGACCGGCCCACAGCGCCGTCGCGTCGCGTCGTCCCCGGAAGATGCGGCCGTCGTCCCGGTCGCGGTCGCGTGCGAGCCACGCCGCGCCGGCGTCGCGCAGCAGGCCGGTGTCCGACGCGAGCTCGCCGCGGAGCGGGAAGCCGGCGTCCGGGGAGCCGCGGCGGATCTCGAACGGGTCGCCGCCGCCGCAGCCGGCCACGCCCGAGGCGACGAGGATCGCGAAGGCCGCGAGCACCGCGGTCGCACCGGGGTGGGACGCACGGGACGGACGGCGGAGGACCACGATGCGCCGGATCCTAGAGCCGCCGCGCGTGGGCATCCAAGGCCGTGTCGCTGGTGACGGGCCGCGCTCGTGCACCGGAGCGGGCGGGTGGCCGCGCACGGGCCACCGCGTCACGCCCGAGGCAGCGCGCCCTCCAGCCGCAGGATCCGGCGGAGGATCGCCAGCGACCCGGCGTACGTCGAGTCCATGCCGAAGAAGCTGAGGCCGCGGGCGCCGAGGGTGCGCGCCTGGGTGTAGGGCGTGTCGGAGGCGTAGTGGATGACGCCGAAGTCCAGCGGCGTCCGGGTCAGCGAGACCGCGTCGCCGACGGGGTGGCGGTCGGCGTCGGCGAGCTCGTGGACGGCGGCGCAGAACGGCCCGGCCTCCATCTCGACCACCGTGTAGGCCTCGCGGTAGTAGAAGTCGAGGTGGTCGCGGTTCTGGAGGAACGTCGACCGCACCGTGACGGCCTTCTGGTTGTCGAGGCCGGTGCCGTAGCGCAGGTCGGACTGGAGGTCCTCGACCGCGAAGGCGTTGTCGAGCCAGTACGTGGTGCGGGTGTGCTCGTCGTGGACGACGCCGGAGATCATGACGTCGCCGACGTCGGCGTTCAGGGTCGCGGCCTTGCCGAGGACGTAGACGCCGCGCAGCCGCGACACGTCGACGGCGACCTCGCGGAGGATGTTGTACGCCGAGCTGCCCAGCGGGTAGTCGATGTTCACGATCACCGCGTCGCTGGCCTTCAGCGCCTCGGGGTCGACGTCGCCGAGGCGCGGGTCGAGGTGCTCGACGTCCAGGCGGTCGAGCGCCATCACCTGGGCCGGGACGCGCAGCGCGCCCTGGGGCAGCAGGTCGATCACGCCGACGCGGCCCTCGGCGTCCACGCGCTCCTCGGGGTGGCGTTCGAAGACGCCGCGCGCGGCGAAGTACAGGAGGTTCTCCAGCGACCCCTCGCTGCGGCCCTCGCGGATCCGGTCGAGCTCGAGCCGCAGGTCCTCGGGCCCGTGGCGCTCGACCGCGCCGAGCAGGCGGTCGCTGTTCTGCCGGGCGATCCCGGAGACGAGGTTGACGAGCGCGTGCGTGTTCGACGAGACGAAGTAGACGGGCCGCTCGTGCAGCTCCTCCCGGACCATCGCCCGGCTGACGGGACGCCACCAGTCGCGGGTCAGGCGCGCGTAGCCGACGTAGTTCATCCCCAGCGAGCGCAGCCGCAGGTCGCAGCGTCGGCCGGCCATCCCGTGCAGGCGCTCCTCGAACGCCGCGCCCCACGACTCCCGCAGGCGGACCCAGTCGTCCTCCGTTCCGCCGACCGTCTCGGCGAGCACGGCGGGATCGACGGGCGTCTCGGCGCGCCCCGACCCGCGGAGGTGCTCGCGGATCGTGTTCCACTCGATCTGGAACGCGACCAGGGTCGGGACGAGGTCGTCGACGTCCGACGAGCTGGCGACGAGCACCGCGAGCGTCTCGCCCCCGACGTGCCACAGCCGGCGCCGCGCGGGGGACTCGGCCTCCGGCCAGTCGCTCACGTCGATCCCGGCCGCGTCGAACTGCGACCGCTCCTGCCCGAGCACGACGAGGCGCGCGTCGGCGATCGCGTCGGGCAGGCGGCGCACGGCGTAGAGGAAGGCGCCGAGGTCGACCTCGTCCCGTCCCGCCATCGGGTGGAGGCTCGAGCCCATCGCGACGTGCGACGGCTCGAGCACCTTCAGCCGCGTCTCGCCCGTGGAGCGCAGGAGCGTCGTGTACGTGCGGTGGTAGAGCCCGACCTCGTCGGAGAGGCCGGTGGTCCGATCCGTGCCGCCCGGGGGCGGGGTGGCGAAGCGCTCGGTCATGGCGTCGAGTCTGCCGGACGGGACGGGCGGGCAGGTGACGGCGCGGTGGCGGGCCTCGTGCGGCGTGCGGCCGCTCCCGGGGTGGTCACCGGCGATCCGGTCGGGTGTGGAGGGACCCACCGTCAGCGCGTGCTCCCGGACCCCCGCCGTACCGGGTGTCCCCTGTGGACCACCCGGCCCGGTGGCCCACCGCGCCGCACCCGATTGCGCCCGCAGGGAGATGGTGAGCAAGCGAACGAGGTCCATGGTGGACGTGACGACCCCGTCACCGAACGAACAGGGAACCGATGGCCCTCACCGACATCTCGCGACGGCGCTTCCTCGGCGCCGCCGCCCTCTCCGGCGCCGCCGTCGCGGTGCCCGCGCTCCGATCAGACGCGGCACTCGCCGACCCACCGGCGCTCCACGACGTGCCGACCCCGGCGCGGCGCTTCCTCGAGGCGCAGCGCCAGGCCGGGCTCGCGGCCGTCGAGGGCGGCAGCCCGCTCTCGCACCTCACCGGCACGCAGCTCGCGGCGATGCTCGCGGCCCGCGACGTCACGAGCGTCGCCGTGACGCGGTCGTTCCTCGACCAGATCGAGGCGAAGAACGGCGACGGCGCGTTCTCCGTCCCGTCCCGCGAGCCGACGATCCCCGTCTACGGCGACAACGGGCAGATCAACGCGTTCGCCCGGGTCACGAAGGACCTCGCGCTCTCGATGGCGGCGGACGCGGACACGGCGCTCGACGCCGCCGCGAAGGGCGGCGACCCGGTGCCGTTCGGGTGCGGCGTGCCCGTGGCGCTCAAGGACATCTACGCCGTCGAGGGCGTCGAGCTCACGATCGGCTGTCCGCTCGCGGCGGGCAACGTCGCGACCGGCGACTCCACCGTGGCGGCGCGCTTCCGCGCGGCGCACATGCCGATCCTCGGGCTCACGCACACCGGTCCGTGGACGAACGACGACACCTGCCCGCAGACCGCGAACCCGTGGAAGCGCGACCGCTGCGTCGGCGGCTCGTCGGGCGGCTCGGCCGCCGCGATCTCGGCGCGGATGACGGCGCTGGCGACGGGCTCGGACACCGGCAACTCGCTGCGCAACCCGGCCCAGAACGTCGGGGTCGGCTCGATCAAGCCGACGTACGGGCTCGTCCCGAAGTACGGCGTGACGGTCTCGAACACGAGCCTCGACACCTGCGGCCCGATGGGCCGCTCGATGGCCGACGTGGCGATGCTGCTCGGCATCATGGCCGGGCCGGACCCGCAGGACGCGCGGTCGGAGCAGGCGCCGGAGTTCCCGCTCGGCTTCCCGCTCGCGCCGCGGCCCGGCGACACGCCGCTCAGCGGCATCAGGATCGGGTCGACGATCGACACCGAGACGTCGCCGGCGCGCGCGAACTGGGCGCCGGGCATCCTCGCGCAGCTGAAGGCGGCGGAGCAGCAGTTCGCCGACCTCGGCGCCGAGATCGTGAAGATCACGCCCGTCGCGTCGAACCTCGGCAACACGACGTACTTCCAGGCGAAGGCGAAGGACCCGAACAACGGCACGACCGCGATCTCCGCGTCCAACGTCTACAACTACGCCGAGAACGCGTTCACGCTCCGCGACACCTACGCCACGACGGTCGCGCAGAGCGCCCCGATCGAGGGGGCGGTCCGCACGCGCTTCCGGACGTCGATCGCGACGCTCGAGGCGCAGAAGAAGCTGCTGCAGGACCGCGCGGCGGTCCTGACCCCGGAAGACCTCTTCGGCGCCCAGCGCGTCCGGCGCGAGTACTCGGAGGCGTGGGCGAAGGTCTTCGCCGACAACCGGATCGTCGCGTGCCTCTGGCCCCAGAAGGTGCAGACGCCGCCGCTCCGTGCCAACGACCAGACCGGCAGCTTCAGCGGCGTGGAGTCCAGCCGCCCGAACACCACCGGCTGGCCCTGCGCGAACATCCCGATCGGCCGCGACGCGAACACGGGGATCCCGGTCGGGGTCGACCTCGCCGCGCCGTTCGGTGCGGACGCGGTCGTCCTGCAGCTGGCGATCGACTACCAGGAGCACCACCCCTTCCACCTCGACCTCCCGACGGAGCTCTGACATGGCCGACCCGACCGGCGCGCGCCTGCGCGACTTCGACATCCCCGTGATCCTGCCGCGCATCGCGTTCCTCGAGCTCGAGTACCCCGCGGAGGAGGCGCCCGCGGGCGACGGGACGCCCACGACCCCCGCGCCCGTGACGACCACGACGTGCGCCGCTCCGGCCGTCGCGCCCCCGACCGCCCCGCCGGCGTCCGCCGGGATCGCGGCACCGAAGGTCGCCCTCGGCCTGCCCGGCGCGAGCCGACGGCGGACGGCGATCCTGCGGCGGTCGGGCCTGCCGTTCGCGGTGTCGAGCGACAAGGCGATCGCCGACGTCGAGATCCGGCTGCTGCAGCGTCTCGCGAAGGGCCGCCTGCGGCCGCTGGGCGTCACGCTGGCGATCGACCCGGGCAAGGGGACCGTCCGGATGACGGTGCTCCCGACGCCGTTCGCGAAGGGCAAGCTCGCCGCCCCGGCGAAGTCCCGCGCCGTGCGCGCGGTGGTCACCGTGACGGCCCGCGACGGGTCCGTCGGCTCGACCCAGGCGGACTTCGTCCTGCGCGGCTGAGCGGACGTCCCGGGCGGGGGAGACCCCGTCCGGCCGACGCCTACGCCGGCCAGGCCTGCTCCTCCGAGCACCACCACGTCGTCCGGCCGCCGACGGTCGCCCGGACCATCGCTGCGCCGCAGCGGGGGCAGTGCTCGCCCTTCTTCCGGTACGCGATCACGTCGCCCATGTGGACCCCGCCGCGGTGGATCGCCTCGCGGGTCGACGCGAGCATCACGCCGCGCAGCTCCCGCAGCTCGTCCTCCGCCAGGTCGCCGGCGGGACGGAGCGGCGGCTGCGCCGCCTGCCACAGCAGCTCGTCGCACAGCAGGTTGCCGATGCCGGCGAGCGTCGACTGGTCCATCAGGCGCGCCTTCAACGGCATCGCGCCGCGGCCGACCCGCTCCACGAACTCGTCCTCGGTGATCAGCAGCGCATCGGGCCCCAGCGCGGAGAGGTCGGGGTCGAGGCGCACGCGGCCGAGCCGGCGCTTGTCGAAGAGGATCAGCCGGGCGCCGTCGTCGAGGTCCAGGGCGAACCGGCTCCAGCTGCCGTCGCCGGGGAGCTGCCGGACGCCGCTCCTGACCGGCATCGACCAGGACTCGCGCTCGTTCGCGGTCAGCGGCTCGCCGGCGGACCCGAACCGCGCCGGGTCGTCGTCGAGGACGTCGATCCCCTTGAAGTACAGCCCGTCGGCGGGCCCGACCGCGGTCGCGCCCTCGAGCCCCTCGCCGCCGAGCCCGACGAGGCGCCCGGCCATCCCGAGGTGCAGGCCGAGGCGCGGCCCGTCTTCGAGGTCGAGCCACAGCGACTTGCCGATGCGGCCGACGCCGGCGATCCGCTTCCCGGTGATCGCCGCGGCGATCTCGCCCGGGGCGTGGGGGCGGCAGACCCACTCGTCGGCGTCGTCGACCTCGACGATCGTCCGGCCGGCGGTCCAGCGCTCGGCGAGGGCACGGGCGGCTTCGACCTCGGGCAGCTCAGGCACGCGGGCCAGGCTACGCGAGCGCCGGCGGGACCGCGTCCGCGCGGCGCGCCCGCCGCGCCCGGCGTCGTCCCTGCATACGGGGGATGCGCCCGTCCGGCCCCTGCAACCGGGGGTGCCGTCCCCGGGTGGGCCCGGCGCTAGAGTCCCTCCATGTCGAACGCTGACTCCCGCACCGCTGTCGAAGTCGCACTGAAGCAGCTGCTGGAGCACGTCCCCGCCCTCAAGCCGTTGAAGATCATCGCGGCGGCCGAGGTCCAGGGCGGGCGGGACGTCCAGCTGATCCGGGTGCAGATGCCGGGCCCGAAGGTCACGAAGGCCATGGCACCCGACGCCCGCGTCACGATCTCGATCCGGCGCGACCTCCTCAACGAGATGAACGACCTCAACGACCTGCAGGCGTGGGTCCGCGCGTGGGACCACGGCAAGTTTCGCGCCTCGGGCGTCGAGGAGTACATCAAGCTGATCGGCCAGGTCGTGAGCAAGACCGCGGCGAAGCAGAAGGCGCTGGACGACCAGAAGCGCGGCGAGTCCGACGGCCGCGCGCGCCGGCCGCATCACGCCCGGTAGCGGGACCGCCGGGCGCCGGGCGGGGGCAGCCGCCCGCACCGCGCGTCGGACGATCGTCGAGCACGGCCCCGGCCGCGCATCCAGGCGCCGGGCCCGGTCGTACCCGTGGACGGTGTCCCGCATGGCCCGCCGTGCCGCGGGTACGCGATGGACAGGTCGTCGTCCCGGCGGCCGGGGGCGACGACGGAGACCCGGATGCTGAACCGAGCGCAGGTGGAGCACTGGCCAGGGCGGTCGATCATCGACCGTTCCGGGTCCCCGCTGGGCACGATCAAGGCGGTCTTCGCCGACCCCGCGGGCCACCCCGCGTGGGCGACGGTGCGCTCCGGCGGCCGGTGGAGCCGCCGGATCCGGTTCGTCCCGATCTCGGACGCGGAGCAGGTCCCCACCGGGGTCGTCGTGCCGTTCACGGCCGCCCAGGTCGAGGGCGCCCCCGACGCGGACCGCAACGGCAACCTCACCGCCGGCGAGCGTCGCGCGCTGCACGCCCACTACGGGCTGCGCGACGACGCGACCCTCCCGGCGCCCGACCGGGCGCCGAGCGCCGACGCGCCCGCCCCCGGGGCGTCCCGGGGGACCGACGCCCCGGCGGCGCGCGGTTCCCGCGGCGACGGGCCTCCGGCGGACCGGGCGGAGGATCGATCCCCTCCGGCGGACCCCGCGGGCGATGACGCCACCCCCACCGGGCCGGCGGCCGGGCGCGACGTGGACCGTCCGACGCCCCCGCCGGCGGACCCCGCGAAGGACGACGCGGGCCCGCCGCCCGCGCTCCCGGCGCCGAGCGGCCCCGCCGACCTGGACGAGCTGCCGACGTTCGACCCCGACAGCCCCGCGGTCGGCGACCCCGAGGACCCGCGCTTCGATCCGCCCGGAGGCCGGAAGGCCCCCCGGCGCCGCGGCCCGGGGGAGCCGGACGGGGACGTCCTCGAGCCGCCCGCCGACGACCACGGCCCGCTCGCCGCGGCCGGCCCCGCCGAGGACCCGCTGCTCTCCGACGACCCCGCGCCGCCGGAACCCGAGGGCTGGACGCCGGACGGTCCGGGCACGGGCCACCCGGCGGACCGCGTCGTCGGCGACCCGTCGGACCCACGTGGTGGCGACCCCGACGACGACCCCGTCTTCCCCGCCGACCTGCCCGACTTCCCGGGCCCGCACGGCGACGATCCCGACGACCGCGGCTGACCTCAGTCGCGGAGGTCCGCCAGGAGCACGTCGGCGAACCGGCCGGCGGCCTCCGGGACGGCGGCGAGGAAGAGCTCGGGCTCGATCAGCTCCGCCTCCATGAGCAGCGGACCGTCGGCGTTCGACACCAAGTCGATCCGGGCGTAGGCGGGCGCCCAGGGGAGGGCGTCGAGCGCGAGCCGGGCGACGGTGCGCTCCGCGTCGGTCGTCGCGTGCGCCACCACCGTCCCGCCGTGCTCGGCCTGCACGCGGAAGTCCCCGCCGGCCGGGATCTTCCGGACGGCGTGGCTCAGCTCGCCCGCGAAGAAGACGAGCGAGACCTCGCCGTCCTCGACCTCGGGCAGGTACGGCTGCACGAGCGCGTCGCCGTCGCGCAGCAACGCGGCCAGGTGGTCCTTCGCCTCGTCGGACCGGGCCGGGAGACGGAGCGTGCCCTTCGCCCCGCCGGAGATCGCGGGCTTGATCACGAGGTCCGACGCGGCGGGCGGGTCGGCGATCGCGGCCGCTCGCGCCGCCGGGCTCGCGCCCGGGCCGAGGAGCGTCGTGGGCACCACGGGGACGCCGCGTTCCGCGAGCTCGACGAGGTACCGCTTGTGGGCGTTCCAGTCGATCAGGCCCGCGGGGTTCAGGAGCCGGGTCGTCGCCGCGACGGTGCGGGTCCATGCGAGGAACTCGGCGCAGCGGTCGACGTAGTCCCACGGCGTGCGGCACACCACCAGCGGCGTCGACGCCCAGTCGTGGTCGCCGTCCCACGGCACGAGTCCCGCGCGGACCCCGCGGTTCGCGAGCGCCTCGACGAGGAGCGGCGACTCGGGGTCCGGGACGGGCATCGCGTCCGGCGATCCGGTCGCCAGCGCGACCTGCAGCCCGTCCCCGTCGCCTCCCGTCCGCAGCACCCCGACGCCCCCGGTCAGTCGGCGTAACCGGCGGCGCGGCCCTGGCCGGCGATCCGCTCGGCCATCTTGCGGTTGGCCTCGTCGACCATCTCGCCGTCGAAGATCGCCGCACCGGCGCCGGACTCCGTCGCCTCGTGATACGCGGCGAGCATCGCCTCCGCCTTCTCCCACGACTCCTTCGTCGGGGTGAAGACCTCGTTGACGACGTCGATCTGGGCGGGGTGGATCGTCCACTTGCCGTCGAGGCCGAGCGCGCGCACGAGCTGCGTCCGCGTCCGGAGACCCTCCTCGTCCTTGAACGCGGCGTACGGCCCGTCGATCGCCTGGATGCCGGCGGCGCGCGCCGCGACGACGATCCGCGAGTACAGGTAGTTCAGGTGGTCGCCGGGGTAGCCCTCGGGCGTGCCGCCGATCTGCGTGATCGGGATGCCGATCGCCGCCGAGTAGTCACCCGGTCCGAAGATCAGGGTCTCCATGCGGTCCGATGCCGTCGCGATCGCCTCGACGTTCACGAGACCGGTGGCGTCCTCGATCTGCGCCTCGATGCCGATGCGCCCGACCTGGTAGCCCTTCGCGAGCTCGATCTGCGTCAGGAGCTTCGCGGTCATCTCGATGTCGCCCGGAGTCTGGACCTTCGGGAGCATCACCGCGTGGATCTTGTCGCCGGCCTCCTCGACGACGTCGATCAGGTCGCGGTAGTAGAACGGCGTGTCGGTGCCGTTGACGCGGTAGACGACCGTCTTCTCCGCCGGGAACTCGAGGGTCTTGAGCGCCTCGATGATGCGGGCGCGAGCGGCGTCCTTCTCGCTCCGGGCGACGGAGTCCTCGAGGTCGAGGAAGACCTGGTCGGCCGCCAGCGTCGGGGCCTTCGCGAGGAACTTCTCGCTCGAGCCGGGAACCGAGTGGCAGGTCCGGCGAGGACGCAGCGGACGGGGACCGGAGAGGACGCTCATGCCCTGGATGATGCCGATTCCGCTCGTGATTCGACCGCCGGTAGGCCGCCGGCGCGGGCGGTCGGGAGGTCGACCGCGGCGGGCCCATACCGCTCCGGGGCGGACGCGGTCGGCTCCGGTGCCGTGCGACGATGGGCGCCATGGCGAACAACGTGACGAAGGTGCATCTCCTCGACGACATCAAGGACCTGGCCGAGACCGCCGGGTTCGGCGATCAGCTGGAGACCCGCTTCGCGCGCGCCGCGCTGAACAGCAAGGAGGGTGCGCTCGGCATCCAGCGCATCAAGCCGAACCAGCGCCAGCCCTTCGCGCACAAGCAGAAGGAGCAGGAGGAGATCCACGTGATCATCGCCGGCTCCGGGCGCGTGAAGGTCGACCACGACTTCCTCGACCTGGTGCAGTACGACGCGATCCGCATCGCACCGGACGTCATCCGCCAGTTCGAGGCCGGCCCCGACGGCATGGACCTCCTGATCTTCGGCTCCCCGGCCGGCGACCCGACGAAGGTCGGCGGCGGCGACAGCGTCACGTACAAGAAGTTCTGGGACGTCTGAGAGAGCCTGGGGCGGGCCCCGTTCCCTGCGTCTCGGGTCCCGACCGCGTCGGACTTCGGCAGGGCAGGGGCCACCCGCCTGGCGTGCCTCGTCGACGGCGCGCAGGGCGGCAGACCCGGGGTGGGGTGATCTTGGCGTGTTCGGGGTGATCTTGGCGCCGAAGCGCGTTCCGGGCGCCCGGTCTCGGGCAGGATCGCGCCCATGCGCGTCCCCCGAACATCACTCATCACCCTCGCCACCGCCGTCGCCGCCCTCGGTGCCGCATCGGGCGCCTCCGCCGCGACGTGGCAGCCCGATTCCAACGGAAACGGGATCGGCGTCGACCTCGCGGCCCCCGTCGCCGACACGGTGAACGACCCGCGGGTCGCCACCACACAGGACGGCACCGCCGTCTCCGCGTGGTACACCGCCGACGACCCCACGGTCCAGGTGGCGATCCGGGCCCCCGGCGCAGCGTGGGTCGGTCCCCTGGACCTCACGGCCCTCGCGGCCGTCCAGGAGCCGTACGGGCCGCTCGGCGGCCTCGCCGGCGTCGACGACGTCCAGGTCGCGACCGGCCGCGACGGGACGGTCGTCGTCTCGTGGTTCGAGGACCACGACAACGGCATGATCGTCCGCACCGCGGTCCGCCGGGGCGGCGGGGGGTGGGTCGTCACGTCCCCCTCCGGCGACGTCGCGGGCGAGATCGACGACCCCTACGTCGCGGTCGCGGACGACGGCTCGATCGCCGCGGCCTGGGTCTACGGCGACGACGACGTCGACGAGCTCCGTGTCCGGGTGCGGGACACCGGCGACGACTGGGCGGGGCCGACCGCGCAGATCGCGGGCCGGGCGAACGAGCCGAAGCTCGCCTTCACGCCTGACGGGGAGCTCGTCGGGGCGTACGAGGACCGGGACACCGACGCGGTCGTCGTCGTCAGGAAGCCCGTCGGCGACGGGATCCGGCTGAACCGCGACCTCGCCGTCGGGGACCCGGCCGAGTCGTCCGAGCCCGACGTGGCCGTCGCCCGCGACGGGCGCGTGGCGGTCGTCTGGGAGGACGAGGTCGGCGGCGACCGCACCACCCGCGCCGCCGTCCGCAGCACCGCGAAGGTCTGGACGACCGCGAACATCGGCCGCCCCGGGACGGACGTGACCCTGCCGAAGGTCGCCGCGTCCGACGACGGGTTCGTCGCGGTCTGGGACACCGAGGGCAGCGACGGCTTCGGGGTGGACGCCGCGACGCTCGGGGCGGGGTCGACCTGGGGGCCGACCGAGCAGCTGCGGGTGAACCCCGTCCGCGCGGAGTCCGATGTCGCCGTCGCCCCCGACGGGAGCGCGACGGTCGTCTACGAGGACACCGACACCGGAGACGGCACCGTGCGGAGCCTGACGCGGCCGGCAGGCGGCGTCTGGGGCTCGCCGGCCTACGTCGCGACGAACTTCAGCGGGCAGAAGAGCGGACCGCAGGTCGCCGCCTACGACGACGGCAGCTTCACGGCGGTCTGGCGCGACATCCGGCGGGGCGACGTCGAGGTCGTGCAGGCCGGGCTCCTGGACCGCACCGGTCCGGAGATCGCGACGACCGTGCCGTCGACCACCACGATCGGGGTGCCGCTGAGCCTCTCGGCCGACGTCGACGACCTGTGGAACGACGTCGAGGGCGTCCAGTGGTCGATCGACGACGTCCCCTCCGCCGGGGGACCGGACCTCACGTGGACGCCGACGACGCTCGGGGACCACACCCTGGTGATCCGCGCGCAGGACACGCTGGGCAACCCGACGGTGCGCTCGTTCGTCGTCCGCGTCGTGCCCGTGGTGGTCCCGCCGGTCGATGTCCCGCCCGCCCCGGTCCCGCCCGTCGCGGCACCGCCGGCGCCCGCGCCGGTCGTGCCGACCCCCGTGACCCCCGCAGGCGCGTGCGTCGCCCCGTACGTCGAGCTCGTCGGCATCCGCGCCACCGGGACCGCCCGGGCCCCGCGCACGCGCCTGATCGGCGTCGCCTCCCCGGCGCTCGTCGGGAAGGCGGTGGAGATCCGCCGCGACGGTCGCAAGGTCGGGACCTCGCGGGTCGGCCGCGACCGGTCGGTCGAGATCACGGTCACGGCGCCGCACGGCACGAAGGAGCGGGCCCGCGCCCGCTACCGCCTGGTCGTCGGCGACGCGCGGTCCCGCGCGCTGCAGGCGACCCGCGAGGCGACGATCTCGCGCGCCGCGCGGCTGCGGGGCGGACGCGTGGCGGTCACCGGCCGGATCGCGGCGATCGAGCGGGCGACGACGCTGACGATCACCGGGACGCCGACCTGCGGCGTCCCGCGGAGGACCACGACGACCGTGCGCACCGACGCCCGCGGCCGGTTCCGCGTGACGCTCGCCCCCACCGGCACCGCGGGCGACGCGACGATCTACCGGATCTCGGCACCGGGTCGCGCGACGGTGACGCTGCCGGTCGTGGTGACCGCACCGTGAGCGCCGGGCCGCCGGGATCGCCCCGGCGGCCGCCGCCGCGTACGACGCACGCCGCCGACGGCGCGAGGCGCGCGATCCCCTGCCTTTAACCGGGCCAAGCTTCGGGACCGTAGCCTGTGTCACAGATGGCCCTCATGGATCGACGCCTGCTCCTCGTGACCGGCAAGGGCGGGACCGGCAAGACCTCCGTCGCCGCGGCGCTCGCCGTCCTCGCCGCCCGGCAGGGCAAGCGCGTCCTCCTCGCCGAGATCGCGGGCGAGCGGCTGTCGGAGCTGTTCGGCCACCGGCCGGTCGGGCACCACGAGACCCCGATCCAGAACGGCCTGTCGCTGATCGCGATCGAGCCGATCGACGCCGCCCACGACTTCCTCCGCAGCCAGGTCGGCGCGGCGGTGCACCGCGTGATCTTCCAGAACCGGCTCTTCACGCTGACCATGACCGCGGCGCCGGGCCTGCGGGAGGTCTCGACCGTCGACCGCCTGTGGGACCTCACCCGCCGCGACCGCGGACGCCGCAAGACGGTCTACGACCTCGTGATCGTCGACGCCCCGGCGACGGGCCACGCGCTCGCGATGCTGCGCTCGCCCGCCACGTACGGCGGCCTCGCCCGCGGCGGACCGATCAAGAAGCGCGCCGACGAGATGGCGTCGCTGCTCGAGGACCGCACCCGGACGTCGGTCGTCCTCTGCGCGCTGCCCGAGGAGACGCCGGTCAACGAGACGCTGGAGACCGCCGCGTCGCTGCGCGACCTGCACGTCGACCTGGGCCTCGTGGTGCTCAACCGCACCCGCGGGACGCTCTTGGCCGACGACGAGGCCGACGCGGTCGGCGCGCTCGTCCCCGGCGCGCTCGACGACCCGGACGACGGGGGAGGGCTCGCGGTCCGCTCGGCCGCCCCGATCGTCGTGGAGCACCGCCGCGCACGCCGCGAGGAGCGGCAGCAGGAGCGCCTGCGGGCCGGACTCGACGACCGCGTGCCGCTCGTCCTGCTCCCGCGGCGCGACGGCGAGGTGCTCCGCAAGGACCTCGGCGACCTGGCCGACGAGCTGGCGGGAGCTGCCCTGTGAGCGCCGATCCGGCGCCCGCGCTGACCTCCACGCTGCACCTCGACGAGACCCTGGCCGACGCACGGGTCGTCGTGCTGGCCGGCGGCGGCGGCGTCGGGAAGACCACGACCGCGGCCGGCATCGGGTTGGGCATGGCCCGCCGGGGTCGACGCGTCTGCGTGCTCACGATCGACCCCGCCCGCCGGCTGGCCGACGCGCTCGGGCTCGAGGGGGTCGCGGACGAGCCGGTGCAGGTGCCGCTGGAGGACGGTGCGGACGGCGAGCTGTGGGTCGTGATGCTCGACGCGAAGTCCACGTGGGACGGCCTGATCCGCAAGTACGCGGACAGCGACGAGGCCGCCGAGCGCGTCCTCCAGAACCGGGTCTACAAGGAGTTCTCGGGCGCCGTCGCCGGCACCCAGGAGTACACGGCGGTCGAGAAGCTCCACGAGCTCCTGCAGTCCGGGCGCTGGGACGTCGTCCTGCTCGACACGCCGCCGACCCGCAACGCCCTGGACTTCCTCGACGCGCCGCAGCGGCTGCACGCGTTCATCGACTCCAAGGCGCTGCAGCTCCTGCTGAAGCCCGCGTCCGGCGGCATCGGGCTGATCGGTCGCGGCGCCGGGATGTTCACCGGGCTGCTCAAGCGCGCGCTGGGGGTCGACCTGCTGTCCGACCTCATCGAGTTCTTCGGCGTCCTCGGCGGCATGAGCCAGGGGTTCAGCGATCGGGCCCGCGCGGTCCAGGCCCTGATGGCCGAGCCGCGGACCGTGTTCCTGCTCGTCGCGGCCCCGCTCCCGGAGTCCCTCGCGGAGGCCGCGCGCTTCCGCTCCATCCTCCGCGGACGCGACATCCACTACGGCGGGCTCGTCGTCAACCGCGTGACCCGCGCGGACCAGGACGACGACGAGGCCGCGGTCCGCACCGCGTTCGGTGCGCACCTCGACGAGGACGTCGCCACGCGCGCGGCGGCCATGCACGAGCGCGTCCGCAGCCAGGCGGCGCACGACACCGCGATGGTCACCGCGCACCTCGCCGCGCCGGGCGAGGAGCGGGTGCTCCTCGTCCCGCAGCTCGCCGAGGACGTCCACGACGTCGCAGGCCTGGACCGACTCGGCGCGCACCTCTACCCGGTGCCGGTCCCGGGCTGAGCGCGGCGGGCGGGGCCCGCAGGCTTACACGCCGTACGCCGCCTTCAGCTCGTCGTCGTTCTCGGCGAGCTGCTCGGCGAGCTCGACGAGGACCTTCGCCTGCTTCCACGAGGCGTCGTCCTGCATCTTGCCGTCGATCATGTGGACGCCCTTGCCGTCGGGGATCGCCTCGATGATCTTCTTCGCGAAGGCGACCTCGTCCGGGTCGGGGGAGAAGACCTTCTTGGCGATGTCGATCTGCACGGGGTGCAGCGACCAGGTGCCGACGCAGCCGAGGATGAACGCGGCGCGGAACTGGGCCTCGCACGCGACGACGTCCTTGATGTCGCCGAACGGGCCGTAGAACGGGAGGATCCCGTTGGCGACGCACGCGTCGACCATGCGGGCGACGGTGTAGTGCCACGGGTCCTGCTGGGCACGGACGCGACCGGCCTCGAGGTCGTCCGTGGACGTCGGGTCGCTGATCGACACGTAGCCGGGGTGGCCGCCGCCGACGCGGGTCGTCTTCATGCGGCGCGAGGCCGCGAGGTCCGCCGGGCCGAGCGAGATGCCCTGCATGCGCGGCGAGGCGCCGGCGATCTCCTCGACGTTCGCCATGCCCGACGCGGTCTCGAGGATCGCGTGCAGGAGGATCGGACGCGTCACGCCGGCCTTCGCCTCGAGCTGCGCGACGAGGCGATCCACGTAGTGGATGTCCTGGGCGCCCTCGACCTTCGGGATCATGATGACGTCGAGCCGGTCGCCGATCTCGGTCACGAGCGTCGTGATGTCGTCGAGGACCCAGGGGCTCTCGAGCGAGTTCACGCGCGTCCAGAGCGGCGTGCCGCCCAGGTCGGCGGTCTTGCCGACCTCCACGAGACCGGCGCGCGCGGCCTCCTTGTTGTCGATCGAGACGGCGTCCTCGAGGTTGCCGAGGACGATGTCCGCCTTGGCCGCGATGCCCGGGAGCTTCGACCGCATCTTCTCGTTGCTCGGGTCGAAGAAGTGGATCATCCGCGACGGCGGCACCGGGATCTCGCGGACGGGATCCGGTGCCCCGACGGCCAGCGGCTTGAAGAAGTCACGGGGATTGCGCATGAGCCGCGGATGCTACTCCCGGTCGGAGGGGCGACGCGGGGTGGCGGGAGAGTCGCGTGGCGGGGTGGACCGCGAGGTGCGCCGGACGGGCCGGCGGCTCACCCGCCGGTGCTCAGGCGGCCGGCGGCGGCCCGGACTCCGCCTTCGCCTTGAGCGCCGCGAGGCCCTTCTCGAAGTCCCCGCCGACGACCTTGTCCATCCGGAACAGCGTCGAGAAGACGCGGCCGAACACGCCCTGGGGGCCGCTCATGGTCCACCGGACCTCGGTGCCCGCACCCGTCTCTGCGAGCGCGAAGACCGCGGTGTTGTGCGCCTTGAACGGCTTGAGGAACCGCAGCGAGATCGTGACGATCGACGACGGGGTCGAGCCGAGGATCTCCATGCGCCCCGCGCCGGCCTTGCGGTTGCCGGACCACTCGTAGACCGCGCCGACGCCGGATGCCGGTCCCGAGTAGGTGCGCCGCAGGGCCGGGTCGACCTCCTCCCATGGCGACCAGGAGCGCCAGTGGTGGAAGTCGTCGATCCACGGATGGACGTGCGCGGCGGGGGCGGCGATCGTCGTCGAGCGCTCGATCTGGAACTCGCGTGAGGGCATCGGTCGGTGCTCCGGGGGTCGGGTGCGGGCCACCGTACACGCGGGCGCGGCGCCTGGCGAGCGGCCCGGGTGCTCGCACCGCCGGGGGCTCGGGCGACCCGGGCCTCGAGCCGGAGGTCCCGACCCGCATCCGCCGGTGCCGCGCGTGCGTAGACTGGTAATAGGTGCAAATCCAACCGGGATTTGCATGTATCGACAGCGAGGGTCTCCGATGGCCACCACCGAGAAGCAGATCGTCCCGTTCAGCGTCAGCGGCGAGGGCACCGGCGTCCTCCAGCGGATCGAGGTCGGGGGAGGGGGCACGGCGCACGTGTTCTCCACCGACACGGTCCCCCCGTTCGGCGGCGCCGACGCCGAGCCGAGCCCGCTCTCCTACGTCCTCGGCGCGCTGACGGGCTGCAACCAGATCACGGTCCAGCTCGTCGCGAAGGACCTCGGGGTCTCGATCGGCCGCTTCAGCGCGGACGCGGTCGGCGACTTCGACCCGGCGGTGCTCGCCACCGGCGCCGAGGGGAACGCGAACTTCGACGCGATCCGCGTGGACGTCACCGTCGAGACCGACGCCGACGGGGCGACCTTCGAGCGCCTCCGTGCCGAGACCGAGCGCCGGTGCCCCGTGACCCAACTGGCGATCCGCAGCGGCCTGGACTTCACGTCGACGTGGAAGGCCGTGCCGCTCGGCGGCTGACGGTCGGCGCGTCCGTGCCGAACCGGCACGGACGCTCGCGCCGTCGCTGCGACGCTGTCACCGTCGGTCGACGAGCGCTCGGACGGACCGGGCCCGCGACAGGACGCACGGATGACCGACGCCGAGACCACCGCCCCCGAGTACTGGGAGGCCTTCTACGCCGACCGCACGCCGCGCTGGAGCGGAGGCGCGAACGCGCTGCTCGTCGAGCACACGGCGGGGCTCCAGCCGGGGACCGCGCTCGACCTCGGCTGCGGGCAGGGCGGCGACGCGTTGTGGCTCGGTGGCGGCGGGTGGACGGTGACCGGGGTCGACGTGTCCGCCTCGGCGCTGGGCCTCGCCGAGGAGCACGCCTGGGCCGCGGACCTCGGCGGGAAGATCACCTGGGAGCGGCACGACCTCGCCGAGACGTTCCCGGAGGGGGCGTTCGACCTCGTCTCCGCCTGCTACCTGCAGTCGCCGGTGGCGATCCCGCGCGAGGAGATCCTCCGCCGGTCGGCGGTGGCGGTCGCGCCGGGCGGCACCCTCCTGGTCGTCAGTCACGCCGGGTGGCCCGCCTGGGTGACCGACGCCGACCCGACCGTCGTCTTCCGCTCCGCGGAGGGGATCCTCGAGGACCTGCTGCTGCCCGCGGGCGCGTGGGTCACGGAGGTGGTCGAGACCGTCGACCGCCCCGTCCTCGATCCCGACGGCGCGCCGGCGACGCGCCCGGACAACGTGGTCCGCGTCCGGCGAGCGTCCGTCTGATCAGCCGAGGATCGTGTCGTAGATCAGGTAGAGGTTCAGCCCGATGATGATCGCCGCGATGACGCTCGCGGCCACCGTCGTCCGGCGCTGGTTGACGAGCGTGCCCATCACCCGGCGGTCGCTCGAGATCAGGATCAGCGGCACCAGGGCGAACGGGATGCCGAACGACAGGACGACCTGCGAGACGACGAGCACGTCGGTCGTCGGCAGGCCGAGCGCCAGGACGACCAGCGCGGGGGTCATCGTCACGAGGCGGCGGGCGAAGAGCGGGATCCGCCAGCTCATGAAGCCCTGCATGACGATCTGCCCCGCGTAGGTGCCGACGCTCGAGGACGAGAGGCCGGAGGCCAGCAGGGCGACGGCGAACGCGAGGGCCGCACCGCCGCCGACGTACTGCTCGAGCCCGCGGTGGGCGGCCTCGATCGAGTCGACGTCCGTCGCGCCGATGCGGAAGAACAGCGCCGCGGCGACGAGCATCATCGTGAGGTTGATCAGCCCGGCCATCGTCAGGCCCAGGCCGACGTCGATCCGCAGCCACCGCAGGAGCTGCCGGCGCTCGGCCTCGTCGCGCGGGGCCACCCGCTTCTGCGTCAGCGCCGAGTGCAGGTAGACGACGTGGGGCATCACCGTCGCGCCGATGATGCCGACGACGAGGAGCAGCGACTCCGAGCCGGCGAGCCCGGGCGTCAGGCCGCCGAGGATCCCTGACGCCGACTGGTTGCCGACGGCGATCAGGTCGTAGACGAAGCCGATCGCCACGAGGGCGAGCATCGCGGCGATCGCGAGCTCGAACTTCCGGTACCCGCGCTGCTCGAGCGCGAGGATCGCGAAGGCGACGACCGCGGTGATCAGTCCCGCCTCGAACAGCGGGACGCCGAAGAGCAGGTTCAGGCCGATGGCCGCGCCGACGAACTCCGCCATGTCGGTGGCGATCGCGACGACCTCCGCCTGCGCCCAGAGCGCGAACCGCGTGCGGCGGCCGTACCGGTCGCGCGCGAGCTCGGGCAGGTTGTGGCCGGTGGCGAGCCCGGTCTTGGCCGACAGGTACTGCACGAGCATCGCCATCGCGCTCGACATCACGACGACCCAGACCAGCAGGTAGCCGAACTTCGACCCGGCCGAGATGTTCGTCGCGAAGTTGCCGGGATCGACGTACGCGACGGCCGCGACGAACGACGGGCCCAGCAGCGCGAGGCGGCCCTTGATCCGGCCGCTCGCCCGGACGGTCTCGAGATGGCTGGGGGTGAGGGGGACGTCCGGTGCTGGAGGGGCCGCGGCCCGGTCGTCCTGAAGTGTGGTCTCTATACGACCGATTGTATCGCATGCCAAAACCCCGGCCGTGCGCTCCATCCGGCAGACTCCCCGGCGCGCGATCCGGCGCACCAGACCTGGAGTAGCAATGTCCGACGACCCGACCTTCACCCCCGGTACCGACGACCTCCCCGAGGTCCGCCACGCGACCGGCTCGCACCAGTACGGCCGCTACTTCGAGGAGTTCGAGGAGGGCGCGACCTACAAGCACTGGCCCGCGAAGACCGTCACGGAGGGGGACGACCACCTCTTCTGCCTCCTGACGATGAACCACCACCCGCTGCACCTGAACGACGTCTACGCCAAGCGGGCGCAGCAGGGCAAGAACGTCGTCGTCGGCCCGTACGTCTACTCGCTGGCGCTCGGCATCTCGGTCTCGGACATCTCCGGCCTGGCGATCGCGAACCTCGCCACCGACGAGCTCTCGCACCCCAACCCGGTCTTCCACGGCGACACGCTGTTCGTCGAGACCGAGGTCCTCTCGAAGAAGGCCTCGAAGTCGAAGCCCGACCGCGGCGTCGTGATCGTCCACACCCGCGTCTTCAACCAGGACGGCCTCCTCGTCGCCGAGTTCAAGCGCCGCGTGCTCGTCCCGAAGAAGAACCCGGGCCAGGACTGAGGATCGGGCCCCGCCCCGGGGTTGCCGGGGCGGGGCGCGCCGCGCCGCGCCGCGGTGCGGCACGGCGCACCCGGACCGGTCGGCGCGAGCAGTGGCGGGGCCTACAGCCCGCCGACCCGCTTGGGCGGCCAGTAGGTGCCGACCGCGTTGCCGATGATCCACTTCGTCCGGACCGGGCCCCAGAAGCGGCTGTCCTCGGACTGGCCGCGGTTGTCGCCGAGGACGTAGACCGTGTCCTTCGGGATCGTGATCGTCCGGGAGAACGTGCAGTCGGAGTCCCCGGAGCAGCCCCGGATGAAGGGCTCCTGCGTGGCCTTGCCGTTGCGGATCACGCGACCCCGCCGCAGCGCGATCCGGTCGCCCGGCACGCCGACGACGCGCTTGATGAACGTGTCCTTGTCGGACGACGTCGCGGGGACGGCGCACGGGGTGGGCGTGCCGCCGCCCTGGTCGGGGTCCTCGCACCGGCCGCCCGTGGCGTCCTGCGCGGGATGGAAGACGATGATGTCGCCGACCTTCGGTGTCGACCCCAGGCGGTGCCCGATCCGCTCGACGACGACCCGCTGCCCGATCGCGAGCGTGGGCTCCATCGACGGCGACGGGATCTGGTACGGCTTGACCGCGAGGGCCTGGACGGCGAAGACCCCGGCGAGGACGACCGCGATCGTCACGGCCATCGAGACGAGGGAGTTCCGCCGCAGGCGCTTGAGGGTCGCGAGCACCGGAGCATCGTGGCAGAGCCCCGGGCGGCGCGAGCCGCCACGATGTGACGATGGGCGACGACGCACGGGAGTCCCGGATCCTCGACGGCGTTCGCGCGATCCCGGAGGGCTACGTGCGGACGTACGGCGACCTCGATCCCGGTGCCCCGCGCCTCGTCGGCCGCGTCCTGGCCACCCTCCACGAGGACGTCCCGTGGCACCGGGTGGTGCGGGCCGACGGCAGCCTGACGCAGGGCGAACGGCAGGCGGAGCTGCTGCGGGCGGAGGACGTCCCGTTCCGGCCGTCGGGACGCGTCGACCTCGCCGCCGCCCGGCTCCCGCTGCCGCCGGGCGAGCACCTGGAGTGACGACGGACGGGCGGCGCCGTCCCGCGGGGCGGTCGGCGCGACGGGTCTCCGTGGCGTCGGACGGGTGCCCCCCGAGCGGGCCGGGCCGCCGGTCGGCGTGGGGCGTCAGGCCGTCGCGGTCACCGACGCGAGGGAGCGCGCCGCGGGCCCGACGTACCGCGCGCCCGGCCGGATCAGCCGCCCGGTCCGCCGCTGCTCGAGGACGTGCGCCGACCAGCCGGCCGTCCGCGCGCACACGAACAGCGGCGTGAACAGCTCCTGGGGCACCCGGGCGTGGTCGAGGACCACGGCCGACCAGAACTCGACGTTCGTCGCCAGCACGCGGTCCGGCTTGCGCTCGCGCAGCGCGGCCAGCGCGGCGCGCTCGAGCTCCTGCGCGGCCGCGACGCGCGGCGAGCCCAGGTCCTCGGCCACCGCGCGCAGCGCCCGCGCCCGGGGGTCCTCCGCCCGGTAGATCCGGTGCCCGAAGCCCATCAGGCGCTCGCCGCGGTCCAGGGCGGCGGCGACCCAGCGCTCGGCGTCGCCCTCCGCCTCGACCGCGTCGAGCATCCGCAGCACCCGCGCGGGCGCCCCGCCGTGGAGGGGGCCCGACAGCGCCCCGACCGCGGCGCTCAGCGCGGCGGCGACGTCGGCGCCGGTGGACGCGACGACGCGCGCGGTGAACGTCGACGCGTTCATGCCGTGCTCGGCCGCGGTCGTCCAGTACGCGTCGATGGCGCGCGCCTCGTCGGGGTCGGCCTCGCCGCGCCACCGCAGGAGGAACCGCTCGGCCAGCGTCCGGCCCTCGTCGATCCGGGCCTGGGGGACCGGCGCGGACCCGCCGCCGCGGGCCGCCTGCGCGACGAACGACAACGTCGCCGACGCCGTCCGGCCGAGCTGGTCCCGCGCGACCTCCGGGCTGACGTCGACGAGCGGCTGGAAGCCCCACTCGGGCGCCAGCGCCGCGATCGCCGCCTGCACGTCGACCCGCGCGTCGCCGGACCGGAAGGCCAGCGGGTGCGGCCCGGCGGGCTGCAGCGGTCGGTCCGGTCGCCCGTCGACGAGCAGGCCCCAGACCCGCTCGAACGGGACGACGCCCGCGAGCTCGCGGAGGTCGACCCCGCGGTACCGGAGCGCGCCGCCGTCGCGATCGGGCTCGGCGATCTCCGTGGCGAAGGCGAGCACGCCCTCGAGCCCCTCGTGCACCTGTGCGTCCTGCGTCCCCGTGCTCATGTCGCTCCTCGTCGGTCGGTCGATCCGATCGTCCTCCCGCCGCGGTGGCGGCTCAACGTTGATCACGTCAACATGAGACGGATGGATCGCACGACGGGCGGGACGCAGCCGGGCGGTGGCGACCGGGCGGCGGACGGGTCCGCCGGACGGGCACCGGACGAGACCCTCACCGTCGCCGAGGCGGCGCGGCGGCTGGGCGTGAAGCCGGCGACCGTCTACGCCTACGTCAGCCGCGGGCTGCTCGAGCGCCACCCGTCGAGCGCGCGCCGTGCCACCCGCTTCCGACGGGCCGACGTCGAGCGCCTCGCCGGCCGCGCGCGCCGCACCGACCGCTCGCCCGCGGTCGAGGCGGTCGTCGACACCGAGCTGACGCTGCTCGACCCCGACGGGCATCTCGCGTACCGCGGGCGCGACGTCGTCGGGCTCGCGCGGCACGCCGGGTTCGAGCGCACCGCCGCGCTGCTCTGGGAGGACGAGGAGCACGCCGCCTGGCACGCCGATCCGGCGATCGTCGCGGTGGTGCGCCGGGCGCTCGAGCCGCTGCCCCCGGACACCGACCCGGCGGTGCTCCTGCCGGTCGTCGTGGCGACCGTCCGCGCGCTCGACCCGTTCCGCAGCGACCGCCGGCCGGAGGCCGTGCGCGCCGCGGCCCGGACGGTCGTCGCCGCGTTCGTCGACGCGCTGCCCGCCGTCGGCCGACCGGTCGACGAGCGGATCGCGGCGCGGCTCTGGACGGTGCTCGCCCCCGACGACACGCACCCCGGTCCGGCGCAGCTGCGGGCCCTCGACGCCGCCCTCGTCCTGATGGCCGACCACGAGCTGGCCGCGTCGACCTTCGCGTCGCGCGTCGCGGCGTCGGCCTGGGCCGATCCCTACGGCGTGGTCCTGACGGGTCTCGGGCCGCTCGGCGGGGCGCTCCACGGCGCGATGGCCGGGGCGGCGGAGCGCCTGCTCGTGGCGGCCGCCGGTCCGGGTGGCGCGGCGCGCGCGCTCGGCGAGGCCCTCGCGGGGGACGAGGTGCTCCCCGGGTTCGGGCACCGCGTCTACCGCGACCGCGACCCGCGGGCCGACCACCTCCTGGGGCTGCTGCCGGGGTGCGTGCGGGTGCCGGCCGCGGCCGCCGCTGCCGGCGACGTCGTGCGCCTCGCGGCCGACCGCGGGCTGCCCGCCCCGAACGCGGACCTCGGGCTCGCGGCGCTGACGACGTCGCTCGGTCTGCGGCCGGGGTCGGCGAGCACGATCTTCGGCCTGGCGCGCACCGTCGGGCTCGTCGCGCACGGCCTCGAGGAGTACCGGCACCGGCTGCGGTTCCGGCCCCGCGCGACGTACGTGGGGGAGATCCCGGGCGGGCGGTGAGCTCAGCGCAGGCCGCGCCAGGCCGTCGCGAGCTCGAGGACGCGGTCGTCGGGGCGGAGCGGCCGACCGTCGATCGACGCGACCGGGACGACGCCCCGGCCGGCCGTGGTGACGAACGCGGAACGGGCGTCCGCCAGCTCGGCGACGGTCAGCGCATGCTCGGTCGCCCCGATCTCCTCGAGGGCCCACCCGCGCGTCACGCCGGGGAGGACGCCGCGGACCGGGGGGGTCACCACGCGTCCGGTGGCGTCGACCACGAACAGCGACGCACGGCTGGTCTCGCCGACCAGACCGGCCTCCGAGGTGAGGAGCGGCTCGTCGGCGCCCGCGGCCGTCGCGAGCGCCTCGGCGGCCTCCGCCCACCCGCGGTCGGCGCGCTTCTGCTCCCGCGCCCCGTCGAGCGGGTCGAAGCCCGGGACGACGGCGAGCGCGACGGGGTCCGCGCGCTTCGGGGCGCGTGCGCGACTGGCCACCCCGGTGCGTGCTTCGACGTCGAACCGCACCACGGTCGGGCGTCCTGCCGTCCGCAGCCACGTCGCGGCGAGGGACCGCACCGCCGACACCTGTCGCGGAGCCGCCCCGGAGCGCCGGAGGCGGAGGAGATGTCGATCAAACAGCCGGATCCGTCCGTCGTCGACGAGCACGGTTTCGAACAGGGGGATCTCGGGGCGCCGCCGGAACACGGGACCATCGTCCCACGCGGGCGCCACGGCACGAACCTCCGGTCCCGCCCCGGTCGCTACCGACGGTCGATTCGTGGTCGATCCTGCGTGGAGCTGATCGAACGTGGGCGGAAGTCGCGCCGCTGCGTACGGCCTACGTGACACCGCCCCGGATGCGCACCGCAGGGCGTCGCGCGTTCCGGTTGAATCCTTCGAATTCCTTGTTGGCCCTCCGGAGGACCAGTCCAGTGCCCGACACATCCGTGCTGACCGAGAACGCAAAGCTGCTCGCCTGGGTCGATGAGATCGCCCAGCTGACCCAGCCCGAGTCCGTCGTGTGGTGCGACGGCTCCGCCGAGGAGTACGACCGGCTCTGTCAGGAGCTCGTCGACGCCGGCACGTTCCGGAAGCTCTCGGACGCCAAGCGCCCGAACAGCTACCTCGCGTGGTCCGATCCGTCGGACGTCGCGCGCGTCGAGGACCGCACGTTCATCTGCGCCGCCACCGAGGCCGAGGCCGGCCCGAACAACAACTGGCGCGAGCCCGCCGAGATGCGGGCGCAGATGCAGGAGCTCTTCACGGGCGCCATGCAGGGCCGGACGATGTACGTCGTCCCGTTCTCGATGGGGCCGCTCGGCTCCGACAAGTCGAAGATCGGCATCGAGCTGACCGACTCGCCGTACGTCGTCGTGCAGATGCGGATCATGACCCGCATGGGCAAGGGCGCCCTGGACGACCTCGGCACCGACGGCGAGTTCGTGCCGTGCGTCCACTCGATCGGCGCGCCGCTGGCTCCCGGTCAGGCCGACTCCACGTGGCCGACGAACGCCGAGACGAAGTACATCGTCCACTACCCCGAGACCCGCGAGATCTGGTCCTACGGCTCGGGCTACGGCGGCAACGCGCTGCTCGGCAAGAAGTGCCTGGCGCTCCGCATCGCCTCCGTCCTCGCGCGTGACGAGGGCTGGATGGCCGAGCACATGCTCATCCTCAAGCTCACCTCGCCCGAGGGCGTCGTCAAGTACGTCACCGGCGCGTTCCCGTCGGCCTGCGGCAAGACGAACCTCGCGATGCTGATCCCGACGCTCGACGGCTGGACCGTCGAGACCGTCGGCGACGACATCGCGTGGATGAAGTTCGGCGAGGACGGCCGGCTCTACGCGATCAACCCGGAGGCCGGCTTCTTCGGCGTCGCCCCGGGCACGGGCGAGAAGACGAACCCGAACGCGATCGCCGCGATCGAGCGCGACACGCTCTTCACGAACACCGCGCTGACCGACGACGGCGACGTCTGGTGGGAGGGCCTCACCGAGGAGCCGCCCGCGCACCTCATCGACTGGCACGGCAACGACTGGACGCCCGACAGCGCCACGCCCGCCGCGCACCCGAACTCCCGCTTCACGGTCTCCGCCGCGCAGGCGCCGTCGATCGCCCCGAACTGGGAGGACCCGGCCGGCGTGCCGATCGACGCCTTCCTCTTCGGCGGCCGTCGCGCCTCCGTCCTCCCGCTCGTGCGCGAGGCGACGTCCTGGGAGCACGGCGTGTTCCTCGGCGCGACGATGAGCTCCGAGCAGACCGCCGCCGCGTTCGGCACGGTCGGCCAGCTGCGCTTCGACCCGTTCGCCCAGCTGCCGTTCGCCGGCTACAACCTCGGCGACTACATGAACCACTGGCTGAAGCTCGGCAAGTCGGCCGACCAGGCCAAGCTGCCGAAGATCTTCTACGTCAACTGGTTCCGCAAGGACGCGGACGGCCGGTTCATCTGGCCCGGGTTCGGCGAGAACTCGCGCGTGCTCGAGTGGATCTTCCGCCGCACCGAGGGCAAGGCCGACGCCAACGAGACCCCGATCGGGCTCGTCCCGCCGGCGTCGGAGCTGAACGTCGAGGGGCTCGACATCACGCCCGAGGCCCTCGAGGGTCTGCTCACGGTCGACGAGGCCGCCGTCGCCGCCGAGCTGCCGCAGATCGAGGCGTACCTCGCCACGTACGGCGACGCCCTGCCCGCCGAGATCACCGCGCAGCTCGACCAGCTGAAGGCCGCGCTGAACGTCTGAGCGCGCTCGACGGTCCCGGCGCTGCGCCGGGTGCCGCCACCGTCGGACCGCCGAGCGGTCCGATGGGGACGAACGCCGCCGGTGCTCCGGCGGCGTTCGTCGTTCCGGGGCACACGCCGCGCGCCGGGCCGTCCGGACGACCGCGGCTCGGGTGTCCGTCGGCGCCAGGAGGTGGGACGTCGTGCCCCGGAACGGGCCCGGACGTGAGCGGCTCGTGAGAGTCGTCGCGAAAAGGCGTCCATCCGGACCTCCCGCGCGTTCCCAGGGACATGTCGACACGCGCGTGACCCCGGTCACGACGGCGGGCCGGCACGCATGGTCCCGGCGGGATCCGGTGCCCCGGCATCGGCCGCCAGTCCCCTGACCCATCAGAAGGAGTCCGCATGACGGACGTCACGAACCACCTGTACGAGACCATCGACGCGCAGAACGGTGACGAGTCCGCCGCCACGCGTCGTGGGCTCGTCAAGGGCACCGCCGTCGCGCTCGGCTCGCTCGGCCTCATGGGCCTCGCGACCGGCACCGCCGACGCCGCGTCGACCCGCGCGGTGAAGACCGCCGACGCCAACAAGATCGAGACGATCGCGGCCGTCGCCGCCACCGCCGAGATCCTGGCGACGATCGTCAACACCGTCGGTGCCGAGAAGCTCGCCGGCCTGCTCGACGCCACGACCCTGCGCAACGTGCAGGCCGCGGCGCAGCAGGAGAAGAACCACTACGAGGTCCTGACGTCGAAGGCGATCGGCGGCAAGGCCGTCACCGACACGATCTACGTGCCGGACGAGGTCTTCTCCTCGCCGCAGGCCCTGCTGACGACCCTCGCCGTCGGCGACCAGGTCTTCATCAACGCCTACCTGCTGGCGACCACGGTGTTCGCGCGCCAGGGCACGATCACCGGCTCCAAGCTCGCCCGCTACGCGGCCGAGATCATGGGTGTCGAGGCGGTCCACCGCGCCCTGGCCCTGCAGTCGCTGGGCCAGCTCGGCAACGACCGCGCCTACTCGAAGTTCGCGCAGCGCGAGGACACCCCGGGTCTCCCGACGACCGGCTCGGGCGGCTTCTACGTCATCACCGACGCCGTCACGGTCCTCGAGTCGGCCGGCTTCGGCTTCGGCAAGCCGGGCAGCAAGCCCGGCACCGCCTACAAGTACGACGAGGTCGCCGCGCGCACCCCGACCGTCCCGGGCGTCAACACGCTGAAGCCCTCCTGATCCGAGGACGCTGAGCACGACGTCCGCGGGCTTCGGTCCGCGGACGTGTCGGACCTTCCGGGCGGCCAGTGGCCGCCCGGTCGTAGTTCCGGGGAGACCACGTCCGCGTGGGGCGGCGGAGCGGCCGGGGGCCGCCCGGTCGCGGGCCCCCGGGTCGCGAGCGGGTGTCGGCGAGCGACGGTCGCACGGGCCGAACGGCGGACGCGACTCGACCCGACGGCGCCCAGCGGGCATGCTCCGGGCATGCGTGCCCCCGGTCCCGTTCCTCGTACGACCGCCCGGTGGGCGGGCCTCCTCGTCCTGGCGGCCGCCGGGGCCGGGCTCGTCGGCTGCGGCGGGGACGACACCGACTCCGCCCAGCGGAAGGTCGTGACGACCGACGCGGGCACCGTGATCGTGCGGACGATCACCGATCGCGACGGGCTGAAGGTCGAGGCCCAGGGGTCGAGCCTCTACGCGTCGTTCACGGAGGACACGCCCGCGACCGTCCGCACCGCGCTGCAGGGCACGCCGCTCGCGGTGTCGTGCACGCTCCGGGACGGCAAGGCCGTCCCCGCGTTCCAGCTGCTGTGGCGCGACGACGCGAAGGACTGGGGCGCGAGCCTCGAGGTCCAGGGCGCCTACGAGGCGAAGGAGCCGTTCGCCTCCGAGGCCCGGTCGTGCACCGTCGGGACGGGGTCCGATGCGCGGAAGGCCGTGTTCGTCGACGAGTGAGGCGGGTCCGCCGGTCGGGTCAGCCGGTCCCGAAACGCCAGTCGAACGCCGGCTGCCCGAGCTCGGCGAGCGCCGCGTCCGTCCGGCTGAAGATGCGCGATCCGCGGAACGCCGCCACCGACATCGGGGAGGGGTGCGCGGCCTCGACGACGCGGTGGCCGTCGAGCGGGAGCTTCCCGATGACGTTCTGGGCGGCGCGACCGAGGGCGAGGAAGACGATGCCCTCGCGTTCGGACGCCAGGCGACGGAGCAGCTCGAGCGTGACCGCCGGCCACTTCGCGCCGTTGTGCGAGCCGGGCTCTCCGGGACGGACGGTCAGCGACGCGTTCAGGAGCAGCATGCCGTGGGCGGCCCAGGGCGTCAGGTCACCGGTGGGCGGGGGCGTGATCCCGAGGTCGGCCTGCAGCTCGGTGAACAGGTTCTTCAGCGACTCCGGGACGGGGGCGTCGGGCGGCACGGAGAACGCCATCCCCATCGGGACGCCGAGGCCGGGGTAGGGGTCCTGGCCGCAGAGCACGACCCGGACCTTGGCCGGGGCGACGAGCTCGAGCGCCCGGAAGACCTGCGCCCGGAGCGGCTGGATCTTCCGGCCCGCCGCGACCTCACCCCCGAGGAAGTCCTCCACGTTCCGCAGCGCGGGCAGGTCGACGTACGGGCGCCACGCGACCGGGACCACGCCGGCGAGATCGGGCGCGTTCGGATGGGGCTGCGTCGCGGGGGAGGACACGGCCCCGATGATGGCGGGCGGGGCGGACGTGGACGGGGCCGGCGTGCGGCGGGCCGGGGCGGGCGCGGCGGCCCGGGAGCACGTCCTCGTCGCCGGGCGACGCGAACGTGCCGCGCGAGCGCGTTGGGCCGTGGTCGTCGGTCGTCGTGGCGCCCGGAGGCACGTTCTCGTCGCGGGGCGACGCGAACGTGCTGCGCGGGTCAGTCGAAGCCGATGATCGTGCGGATGCCGTCCTGGTGGTGCATCAGGTCGAAGCCCGTGTTGACCTCGTCCAGGGTGATCCGGTGCGACAGGAGCGCCTGGACGTCGACGTCGCCGCGCAGCCACCGGTCGATCAGCAGCGGCACCTGGGTGCGGCCCCGCACGCCGCCGAACGACGAGCCCGTGACGCGGCGGCCGGTGATCAGGAAGCGGGGGACGATGTCGAGGGTCTCGCCCTTGCCGGCGACGCCGATCATCGTCGCCAGGCCCCACGCCTCGCGCGCGGACTCGACGGCCTGGCGCATGACCCCGACGTTGCCCGTGGCCTCGAACGTGTAGTCCGCGCCGAACCCGTCGGTCAGCGCCTTGATGGCGGTGACGGCGTCCTCGCCCTCGGGGAGCTTCGACGGGTCGATCAGGTCGGTCGCGCCGTGGTGCCTCGCCATCTCGAGGCGGCCGGCGGCGAGGTCGACGGCGAAGATCCGCGAGGCGCCGGCGATCCGGGCGCCGGCGATCGCACCCAGGCCGACCAGGCCGCAGCCGAAGACGGCGACCGACGAGCCCTGCTGGACGTCGGCGGTGTAGATCGCGGCGCCGAGGCCGGTCGAGAGCCCGCACGCGAAGATCGAGGCGCCGTCGAGCGGCGCGGCCTTGTCGATCTTGGCGAGCGCGATCTCGGGCATCACCGTGTACTCGGCGAAGGTCGAGGTGCCCATGAAGTGGCGGAGCTCGGCGCCGTCGCGGGACAGCCGCGTCGTGCCGTCGGGCAGGTAGCCGTCGCCCTGCATGTCGCGGATCGCCAGGCAGCGGTTCGTCCGGCCGGAGCGACAGTGCAGGCACTCGCCGCACTCCGGCGCGAACAGCGTCACGACGTGGTCGCCCTTGACGACCGACTCGACCCCCGGCCCGACGGCCTCCACGACGCCCGCGCCCTCGTGCCCGAGCACGCACGGCGCGTACCCGGTCGGGTCGGCTCCGGACGCCGTGTAGAGGTCGGTGTGGCAGACCCCGCAGGCGTGGAGCTTCACGAGCACCTCGCCCTGCTTCGGCTCGGCGAGGTCGACCTCCTGGACGACGAGGGGCTCCCCGAACTGCTCCAGCACTGCGGCGCGCATCTTCATGGGGCGACGGTATCGCGACGACTCGTGCGGCGGACGCGACGATCGTGTGCCGAACCAGCGAGGAAGGCGGGACCGCTCGCCAGGTGCCTGACCCTTGTGCCGTGTCGAACGACGGGCCCCGGAAGAAGGTCGCGGACATCGCCGGCCGCCAGCTGGGCCTGATCACGCGTCACCAACTCGGCGAGTGCGGAGTCGGACGCGGGGCGATCGCGAGTTGGATCGAACGCGAGATCCTCCTCCGCTCCGAGTTCGGCGTGTTCGCATTCGGACGTCCGACGGAAGACCCGCGCGCCCGGTACCTCGCGGCGGTCCTGTCGCTGCCGGGTCCGGGGTGGCTCTGCGGGACCTCGGCCGGCGACGCCTGGGACATCCTGCCGCGCCGTCCGAGCGGCCCGCCTCAGGTCTGCGTGGTCGGCGGCGGCGCTCGTTCGCGGCCGGGCGTGCTGGTCCGCCGCCTCCGGACCCTCGATGCGGGTGACCGGACGGCTCGCGGTCCGCTGCCGGTGACGTCGTTGGCGCGCACGGTGGTCGATCTCGGGGGCGAGCTGGGAGTCGACGACCTCGAGCGGTCGTTCGCCGAGGCGATGGCCGTCCACGGGCTCTCGACCCGCGTCGTCGCGTACGCAGCGGAACGACGCGGCCGGTTCCGCGGGGTCGCGACCGTTCGCAGGCTGCTCGAGCTCGCCGACGGCCCGCAGCGGACGCGGAGCGAGCTGGAGAGGGAGCTGCGGCGGCTCGTCCGGGCGAGCGGCCTCCCGGAACCGCGGATGAACGTGCGGATCGGTCGGCACGAGGTCGACGCCCTGTGGGCGGAGGACGGCGTGATCGGAGAGGCAGACGGTTTCGGATTCCACGGGTCCCGGCGAAGCTTCGAGGCGGACCGTCGTCGTGACGCCGAGCTCCAGGGCCGCGGCTTCGTCGTGACGAGGATGACGTGGCGGCAGCTGACGGAGGACCGGGTCGCCACCGCTGCACGACTCGGCGCGATCCTCGCGGTGCGGCGCGCTCAGGGGGCCGGCCGGGCCTGACCACGGACGGCCGGGCCTGACCACGGCCGGCCGGGTTCTCGGGGCGCACCCGCTGGTCCTCCGGCGCACTGGGTGGGCCGATGCGATCGGCCGCCGATCGACCTGCACGATCCGCCAACGAACTGAGCGGCTCGATCGAGTGTCGGCCGATACACGGTGAGCGTGCATCGGCCGACAGTCGGTCAGCGGCTCGATCTCGTTGTCGGATCATGCATCCTCACGACCCCGGCCCGCGACCTCGGACCGACCGGCGAGGCGTCGCTCCGATCGACCCCACCGCTTCGGGATCCGAGGTCGCTCGGTGGCGCGTGCAGCGCAGGTCGGAGGACGCGGGATGCGAACCCGGCCGCGTCGTCCACCCGATCCGCGTCACGTCGCGTCCGGACCACGCGCTGCGCCTCGCCCGCCCGCGTCGCCCTCGCCCGCCGCGCCACCGCCCTACTTCGTCGCGAAGCTCACGATCGAGCCGTCGATCAGCCACTCGACCGGGGCCTTGTCGTCCGTGTAGACCGGGCCGCCGGCCAGGCCGTCCTGGAGGTTCTCCGCCGCGCGCTGGGCGGTGTCGCGCAGGGCGGCGGGCATCGTCGGGATCGCGGCGCGGAGGCGGTCGGCGGAGATGTCGGCGGTGCTGGCGATGACCAGGGTGTTCGTCGGGGTCATCGCGTACCGGGCGACGTGCGGGAAGTCCGTGCGCATCGTCGAGGAGAGCGCCTTCTCCAGGGCCGTGTCGCCCTCCGGGTGGCCGACGTTGACGATCACGCTGCCGCGCGAGGTCAGGCGGGTCCGGACCTCGCGGAAGAACTCGCGCGTCGTCAGGTAGAACGGGATGTAGGGCTGGCGGTAGGCGTCGACGCCGATCAGGTCGTAGCGGCCCTTCCCGTCGTCGAGGCCGCTCGACCGCAGGAACGGCCGGGCGTCCTGGGAGTAGATCTCGAGCCGTGGGTCGTCGGGCATGCCGAGCCACTTCCGGCCCATCTCCGACACCTTCGAGTCGATCTCGACGCCGTCGAAGCGGACCTGGGGGAAGAGCTTCAGCGAGGCCCGGGCCACGGTGCCGCCCGCGTTGCCGAGCATCGCGATCGTCCGGGGCGTGGCGCCGGGCGTCGCGAGCCCCGACGTCCGGGTGCCGTCGGCCTGGGTCACGACGATCGATTCGGTGCCCGTCCGGGGGATCTCGGCGGCGTCGCCGGACGTGCTCGGTCCGCTTCCGATCTTGCCGCTGCCGACGGTTCCGCCCCCGTTCGTGTCGCTGCCGGTCGTCTCGCCGCCGTTCGTGCTGCCGCCGGCCCTCCCGCCACCGGCCGTCCCGCCACCCGCCGTCCCGTCCTTCCCACCCGTCGCGTCCACCGCGAACGGCAGCACCTGGAAGGCGTCCCAGTAGTTGTCGGTGAGGACCGTGTCGGCGCGCCAGATCGAGTGGATCGCCTGGCCCTCGTTGAGCTCCAGGCGGCGCTCGACCGGGGCCGGGCCGGAGCGGGCGACGCCGTCGTCGATCGGGTGCTGGACGACGCGGGCGTACTGGTAGAGGGTCTCGGCCTCGTCGACGACGGTGTCGCCCTTCTCGGCCGGCTTCGTCGTGCCCGGCGGGATCAGGAGGAGCAGGCCGACGACGACCGGCACGACCCAGGCGCGGGCCGGCATCCGCCACGCGCCCGCGATCGCCATAAGCAGCGCCAGGACGATGAAGGTGCGCTGCGAGCCGACGAACGGGATCAGCAGCAGGGACGCGGCGAACGTGCCGACGAGGCTGCCGGCGGTGCCGATCGCGCCGAGGCGGCCGACGGTCTCGCCCGTCTTGTCGAGGTCGGTGACGGCGAGCTTCGTCGCCCACGGCGTCGCCGCGCCGATGAGCACCAGCGGCAGGGCGATCAGGACGAGCATCCCGAGCAGCGAGCCGACGAAGGCGCCGGCCTCGATCTTGTCGAACGCCGTGATCGCCAGGTCGAGGAACGGCCCCGAGACGAGGGGGACGATCGACAGGAGACCCGCCGACAGGAGCACGAGGACCTTCAGGCCCTGCAGGTGCGGGTGCCGGTCGGCCCAGCGACCGCCCATGTAGTGGCCGATCGCCAGCGCGATCAGGCACACGCCGATCGTGTTGGCCCAGATGATCGTCGAGTCGCCGAAGTACGGGGCGAGCAGACGGGCAGCCGCGATCTCGGCCCCGAGGCTCCCGGCGCCGACGACGAAGACCAGGATCGCCAGCGCGCGCATCGGCGGGGGACTGTAGCGGCGACGCGCCAGGCGCCGCGCGGCACCCCGTGCGCGGACCACGTACGCCTCCGGCGGGTGGCCTCCCGACCGGAGCCGCGGCCCGCCGCGACGGGATCCCGCGCTGCGGCCCGGAGGCCCGTCCGTGTCGGTTCGTCGCGCCGGCCGGCGCGTGCCCTGGGCGCCGCCCTGCATCGTCACCAGCCGGTCACGCCGCGGGACGGGGCGGCGTTAGTGTCGCTGGGCGTATGGCCCGTACCGAAGCCCCGCGCGAGATCGACCAGCTGGCGCAGGCCTGGGAGGACCGCGTCCAGGCCGTCCTCACCGACCTCGTCGGTGCGCGGCGTGGTGCGTCGCTGGCGAAGCAGTGGGCCGGGCGGCTGCCGACGTCGTACCGCGCCGGGGTCGCGCCGGACTCCGCGGCGCACGACGTGCTGGCGCTCGACGGACTGGGGGAGGACGAGGACCGGCTCGTCGTCGTGACGAAGCACGAGGCCCCGCCGGCGGCGCTGAACGGCGACGGCGGCCAGGGGATGACCCGCATCGTCTTCGCCCGCAGCGGCCCGCGCGTCGAGCTGGCCCGCGCCATGCCGATCCTCAGCGACCTCGGGCTCCACGTCGTCGAGGAGCGGTCCGCGCGGCTGCACGGCGCGGACGAGGTGTGGATCCAGGACTTCGGGGTCCTCGGGCCCGACGGGCTGCCGCTCGACCTCGACGCGGTCGGCCACCGGGTGGAGGCCTGCATCGACGCGGTCTGGATGGGCGCCGCGGAGTCCGACTCGCTGAACCGGCTGGTCGTGACGACGTCGATGGGGCACGCACGGCTGGAGCCGCTCCGCGCGTACCGGCGGTACCGCCAGCGTCTCGGCTCCCGCTTCACCGAGAGCTACCAGAACGACGTCATCGTCCAGCACTCCGGGATCACCGAGAAGCTGGTCCGCCTGTTCGAGCTGCGCTTCGGGTCGCCCGATCCCGGCGACGGCACGACCGCCGCCGTGCCGGTCGAGGTGCCCGCCGCGTCGACGCGTGCCGAGGTGGCGACGGCCGAGCTCCCGACCCGCGGGACCGCGGACGACGACGTCGCGGAGGGGACGGCCGAGAAGGTCGCCCCGGCCAAGCGCGGCGCCGCGACGAAGGGCAAGGGCAAGGCGGCGCCCAAGGGCAAGGCCGCGAAGGCGTCCGCCGCCGCGAAGGCCGACGCACCTCCGTCCGACGACGCGGCGCCCACCGGCCGGCGCGGGAAGGCGAAGGTCCCGACGTCCGGCCCTCACGCCCCCCGGGACCTCGAGGGCGAGGCGGCCCTCCGCGCCGAGATCGTCGCGGCGATGGACGACGTCACGTCGCTCGACCACGACCGCATCCTGCGCAACCAGCTCGCGGCGATCGAGGCGACGTACCGCACGAACGCCTACCGGCCGGGCCGCGGCGCGCTGGCGCTGAAGCTCAAGAGCTCCGAGGTCCCGGCGATCCCGCAGCCGACGCCGCTCTGGGAGACCTACGTGCACGGCCTGACGGTCGAGGGGATCCACCTGCGCGGCGGCATGATCGCCCGCGGCGGCCTGCGCTGGTCCGACCGCATGGACTACCGCACCGAGGTCCTCGGCCTGATGCGCGCGCAGATGGTGAAGAACGCCGTGATCGTCCCGACCGGGGCGAAGGGCGGGTTCCTCCTGCGCGGCGCCGAGGAGCTCGAGGGCGAGGATCTCCGCAACGCGGTCCGCGGCGGGTACGTCGAGTTCGTCACCGCCCTGCTCGACGTCGCGGACGACCTCCACGACGGCGAGGTCGTCCATCCCGAGGGCGTCCGGATCCTCGACGACGACGACACCTACCTCGTCGTCGCGGCGGACAAGGGCACCGCGACGTTCTCCGACACCGCGAACGAGATCTCGCTCCGGCGCGGCTACTGGCTGGGCGACGCGTTCGCCTCCGGCGGCTCGGTCGGCTACGACCACAAGGCGCTCGGCATCACCGCCCGCGGCGCCTGGGAGTCCGTCAAGCGGCACTTCTCCGAGCTGAACATGGACCCCGAGAACGACCCGATCACGGTGGTCGGCATCGGCGACATGTCCGGCGACGTCTTCGGCAACGGGATGCTGCTGTCGAGCTCGATGCGGCTGATCGCGGCCTACGACCACCGGCACGTCTTCGTGGACCCCGACCCGCAGAACCCGGCGGCGTCGTGGAAGGAGCGCAAGCGGCTCTTCGAGGGGACCCGGACCAGCTGGGACGACTACGACCGCGACCTGATCTCGAAGGGCGGCGGCGTCTTCCCGCGGACGATGAAGTCGGTCCCGCTGACGGACGAGATCCGCACCGCGCTGGGCATCGACGCGCAGGAGCTCGCCCCGGCCGAGCTGATCCAGGCCGTGCTCCGCGCCCCGGTGGACCTGCTCTGGAACGGCGGCATCGGCACGGTCGTCAAGGCGTCCACCGAGCGCGACGAGGACGCCGAGGACCGCGCGTCCGACGCGATCCGCGTGAACGCCTCCGACCTGCGCGCGACGGTCGTGGGGGAGGGCGGGAACCTCGGCTTCACCCGCGCCGCCCGCGTCGAGTACGCCCGCGGCGGCGGCGACATCAACGCGGACTTCATCGACAACTCCGCCGGCGTCGACTGCTCCGACCACGAGGTCAACCTGAAGATCCTGCTGAACGTCGCGATCCGCAAGGGCCTCCTGGACCCGGCCGAGCGCGACCAGCTGCTCGCCGACGTGACCGAGGACGTCACGTCGCACGTGCTGCAGAACAGCGCGGCCCAGGCCCGCGTGCTGACGCAGGAGGAGCGCCGCGCACCGTGGCGGACCCAGGCCGTCGAGGAGCTGATGCACGACCTCGAGGAGGAGGGCCGGCTCCAGCGCGCGGACCACGGGATGCCGACGGACGAGGAGCTCGCCGAGCGGCGCTCCGACGGCGAGGGCCTGACGCGGCCGGAGCTCGCCGTCCTCGTCGCGCTCGCGAAGGGCAGCACCGCGCGCTACATGCTCGACCACGGGGCGGAGACGCCCGACGAGCCCGGCGCCGCGATCGACGACGCGCTCGCCCGGGACGTCGCCGCGTACTTCCCGCCGACGATCGTCGAGCGGTTCGGCGGGCTGATCGACGAGCACCCGCTGCGCCGGCAGATCGCGGCGACGATCGCGGCCTCCGAGGTCGTGGACACGCTCGGGCCGACGTTCGTGTCGCGGCGCGCCGCCGAGTTCGGCGCGACGCCGACCGCGGTCGTGCGGGCGTTCCGGATCGCCGTCGGCGCGTGCGACGCCCGCGAGCTCTGGGACCGCATCGACGCGCTGCAGGGCATCGAGCCGCTGATCGGCTGGATGCTGCGCTCCGAGGTCGACGAGATGGTGCGCGTCACGAGCCGCTGGTTCCTGACGCACGCCGCCGACGCCCCGATCGGGCCGACCGCGGAGCTCCATCGCGCCGGGGTCCACGCCGTGCGGGAGCGGCTGGCGGCGCGGGAGCACGACGGCGACCGCATCCGGCGGGTCACCGAGTACGTGGAGGCCGGCGTGCCCCCGGACCTCGCGGAGCTCGTCGCCGGCGACGCGGCGATGGTGCTCGCCCCGCACGTCGTCGCGGCGGCCGAGCGCACCGGTCGGTCGGTCGTGGACGTCGGCGCGGCGACCCTCCACCTGGGCGAGCGGCTCTCGCTCGGGATGCTCCACCGCGCGATCCAGTCGCTCGCGATCCCCGACCGCATGACCCGCTGGTCCGTCCAGGCGCTCCGCGACGATCTGCTCGACGCCCGCGTCCGCGCGGTCGTCGGGGCGCTCGAGGCGTCCCCCGGCGAGCCGCCCGTGGCGAGCGTCGACGCCTACCTGGAGCGGCAGGAGGTCGAGGTCTTCCGGCTGCGGCGGTTCCTGCGCGAGCTCTCCACCGACGGTGAGGGCCGCTCGGCGTCGTCCGCCGCGTGCCTCCTGGCGGTGCGGCAGCTGCAGGAGATGGGCCGGGCGTAGCGGGACGCCCTCAGTCCGCCGCGCGGAGCTCCTTGGCGAGCATCGCGACGACCTTCGCGTGCTCGTCGCCCGGCGGCCCGACGGGGACCCGGCCGACCGGGACGTAGTCGCGGGCGCCGTGGAACGCCAGCGACGTCGTGTTCTCGGGGACGACGTTGACCTCGCAGACCATCCGGCCCAGGGTGGCCGCGTGCGACTCGCACGCGACGTACAGCCGCGTGCCGACCCCGCGACGGCGGGCGCGGTCGGAGACGGCGATGCGGTCGAGGTAGAGGAACGCGTCGTACCGGGCGCCGAACCACGCGTAGTGGACGCCGTCGTAGTCGGTGCCGGACTCCAGCGCGAGGCAGAAGCCGAGGACGCCCTCGTCGTCCTCGACGACCAGCGGGACGGCGCAGCGGGCGACGATCCAGGACAGGCGCTCCTCGTCCATCGGGCTGAGGACGTCGACGTCGCGCCGGTTGAGCTCGAGGACCTCGGCGTGGTGGCGCGGCTCCATCCGGACGACGCGCGACCCGTCGGGACGCGGGGCGCCGGCGGCCGCATGGTCGGGGTCGCCGTGCGACCCGCTCGGCGGCAGGGCGCTCACCCGTGGCCGCCGCCCGAGGAGACCGCGGGCGGTCGCGACTCCTCGGCGAGCGACGTGATCACGAGCGGTCCGCGGGCGGCGTCGTCGAGGACCGCGCCGGCCTCCTCCTGCGATCGGGCGTAGAGCTCGACGAGGAGGTGGGCGACGATCTCGTCGCCCTGGTGGGTGTGGAACCGGACGTGGCTGAAGAACTCCTGGGTGCCGGCGTCGCCGAGCGCCGCGTAGCTCAGGGCCTCCCCGGCCTCGGGGCCGGAGCAGACCTCGACCTCGTCCGCCGCCACGGTGATCGTGCAGGAGGCGACCCACGGGGTCCCCATCACGAGGCGCTCCCAGCGGCTCTCGTCGGCGACGAGCCGGCCCTCGGTGAAGATCAGGTGCGGCTGGTCGTGCATGCAGTCCAGGCACTGCACGACGGCCTCCTGCTGCTCCTCGACCGCGTGCACGGGCGTGCCGGTGGTCGGGTCGACGCGATGGATCCCGTCGTAGTGGACGTGGAGCTCCAGGGACGTCGACCAGCAGCGATAGCACCGCATCCATGGCAGCGTGCCGGGCTCCGTCATGGGGGGATCGTACGCCGCGCGCCGCGCGACGTCGGTGCGGCTCGACGAAGACCCGGGGAAGCGGCCCCCGGACGTCGTGTTCCGGATAGCCTGCGCGCGTGCGCCGCAAGCTCGTGACCGGCGGCCTCGCGCTCTTCGCGATCGCGATGGTCGTCCTCGCCATCGTCTCCTGGTCGACCAACGACGAGGACCGCGTCCGCGGCAGCGTCGAGAAGTTCGCCGCCGCGATCGAGGGCCGGGACTACAAGACGGTCTGCCAGGACCTCCTCGCCGACGACCTGCTCGACAAGCTCGAGCGCGGGCAGATCCCGTGCGAGCGGTTCCTCCAGGGGACGGCGGGCCGCGTGCAGGACCCGCGGCTGAAGATCCAGAACGTCGTGGTCGTCGACGACCGCGCCCGCGCGGCGATCGTCACCGAGGCGAAGGGCGAGGCCCCGTCCTCCGACGTGCTGTCGCTGCAGAAGCAGGACGGCTCGTGGCGGATCTCGGAGCTCAACCAGACCGCGACGACGGAGACGACCGGCACGTCCGCGAACGCGCCGACACCCGAGTCCTCCGGCGTCGTCACCACGCCCGCGCCGACCAAGGGCGACCTGACGCCCGACCCGTCCGCGCTCCCCGACGACGCACGCATCCAGGACCGCACCGGCAAGGGCAAGACCGAGGCGGAGAAGAAGCGCGACGCCCGCACCCGCGCGCTGCAGCGCCGTGCCCTGCGGGTGCAGGGTGCGCGCGACGAGCAGCCGTAAGTGGCGCGCAAGCGCTGGTATGTGGCGCCTAAACGCTCGATTCTGAGCTAGGGTCCCCGCGGTGATCGCGACCCTGTCGGCCGCCCTCCCGCCCCTCGCGCTGATGCCGCAGTGGCTCGATCCCGAGCACATCGTGCGGGAGTTCGGCTTCCTCGCCGTCCTCGTCGTCGTGTTCGCCGAGTGCGGCCTCCTCGCGTTCTTCCTCCCGGGGGACTCGCTGCTCTTCACGACCGGGGTGATGGCCAACAGCGGCAGTCCGATCTTCCTCATCGACCAGCCGATCTGGCTGCTCTGCGTGACGATCTCGCTCGCGGCGATCGCGGGCGACCAGGTCGGATTCCTGATCGGCCGGAAGGCGGGGCCGGCGCTGTTCAACCGCCCCGACTCGCGGTTCTTCAAGCAGGAGTACCTGTCGCGGGCCCAGGAGTTCTTCACGAGGTACGGCGGCCGGACCATCTTCCTCGCGCGGTTCGTGCCGATCGTCCGCACCGCCGCCCCGCTGGTCGCCGGCGCGTCGGGCTGGAACTACGCGGACTTCGTGCGCTGGAACGTCCTGGGCGGCATCGTCTGGGGCGCCGGCGTGACCGCCCTGGGCTACGCGCTCGGGGGCGTCGACTTCATCAACGACAACATCGAGGGCATCCTGATCCTCATCGTCGCCGTCTCGGTGCTGCCGATCGCCGTCGAGATGTGGGTGGCCCGTCGGCGCGGGCGGGCCGCGGCGGCGGGGGCCGACGACGGCTCCTGACCGGCGGGGCGGGTCAGGAGCTCCAGCTCCACGAGTCGACGACGTCCTGCATCAGGCGGTCGCCGTCGTCGGCGCCGCCCGCGCCCGTCGTCAGGGTCACCTGCACGTAGCGCCCGGCGTGGATCACGACGAGCTGGCGGATCGTCGCGCGCAGGGTGCCGCCGCCGGCCTTCGGCGTGTCGGCGCTGGCCTGGAAGATCCAGCCGTCCTCGCCGTCGACGGTCGCCTTCGTGAGGCCCGGCCGGACGTCGTAGGAGGGCTGGGTCTCGAACTGCTTCCGCGTGGCCTCGGCGACGTCGCGGGCGTCGAGGCCCCGCTCGTTGCTCCCGACCTCGCCGTCGCGGAACGACACGTTCGCGCGCGGGGGCGAGGTGTCCTTCTCGGCGTAGGCCGAGAACGTGACGTTCGCGAGCGTCGCGGCGTCGATCCGCTTGCGGGCCTCCGCGGTGCTGTCGACCCACTCCGCCGGGACGGACGCCTGGAACGCGTCGCTGGTGACCCGCCGGCCGTCCCCGGCGTCGGTGCCGGCCGCCGTCGTGGTCGCCGGGACCGCGGCGGTGGACGCGGTGGTCGCCGTCGGTGCGCCGGTCGAGGTGACCGCGGCGGTGGAGGTGCCCGCACCGGTCGTGGTGGCAGGGTCGTCGTCGGAGGACCCGCATCCCGCGAACGCGAGCGCCGAGACCCCCAGCACGATGGTGGCGGCCCGTCCGGCGCGTCGTCGCATGCGCCGCAGTATGGGCCGCGGCGCCGCCGCCGTCCACCGCCGGACGGCGGACCGGGGGCAGCCCTCAGCGCGCCCAGGTCTCGCGGGCCCAGCGGGTCCAGCGCTGGAACCACTCCGCGAAGTCGAGCTCGTCGAGCCCGTAGGACGTCAGCACGAGCTGACCGGCGCCGAACGGCCGGTCGTCGTCCGCGGGGCGCTGCACGGCCACGAGCAGGCCATCGCCCCAGGCGTCGACCGTCAGGCCGAGCTGGTGCGGGGAGCGGAACCAGACCTCGCCGGCGAGCTCCTCGCCGAACGGCGTGGTGGCCGCGTACCGGGCGCCGACCTGAAGCCCGGCGGCGGCGGTCAGCCCGAGGGCGTCCCAGGTCGCGGGCGCGCCGGCGTCCGGCAGCCGCCCCTGGAGCTCGATCGCGCGCCGTGACGCGTCGGGGTGGCGCTCGGCCCCGAGGCGGAGCTGCTGCACGAACGTCGTCCAGCCCTCGTCGATGTCGTCGAAGGACGCGTCCGTGTCGGCGGCGGGACGGCGCAGCTCGACGACGGTCCCGACGGGCTCCTCGCGGACGTGGAACAGGCCGCCGCCGTTGGTCTCGAACCGCAGCTTCTCCCGCGACCGGGCGACGCCGTCGACGAAGATCATGTCGATCTCGCCGTCGAGGCTGTCGTGTTCCCAGCCGAACCAGCGGTCGATCAGCGCACGCTCGGTGAGGAACGCCCAGACGCGGTCGACCGGTGCGTCGACCACGACGCGCAGGCGGAGCGGGTCGTCGTCGGCCGTCATCGGGCACCCGCCGGGGCGGGTCCCGCGTCGGGCGTGCGGGTCGGCCGTAGGGGCGTCACTCGACGTCGGCGGGGGGCTGCGCGCCCGGGGCGTCGGGACCGTCCGTGGCCTTCGCGGCCTTCGGGCGGCTGTGCCGGCGCTGCTCGAAGACGATGCCGACGATCGTCAGCACCACGACGCCGATGATCAGCAGGTCGATGTGGCCCTGGATGAAGTCGACGGTGCTCTTCGGCAGCGCGTAGGCGGCCAGGTGACCGATGAGGATCAGGCCCGTGCACCAGGCGATGGCACCGAGGACCGACCAGATGAAGAAGACGCGACGGTCCATGCCGACCGCACCGGCGACGACGGCCGTGAACGTGCGGACGACCGGGACGAAGCGGGCCAGGAACACCGTGATCGTGCCGTACTTCTCGAAGAAGACGCGGGAGCGGTCGATGTGGTCCTTGCGGAAGAACTTCGAGTCCTCCTTCGTGAACAGCGCGGGCCCCGCTTTGTGCCCGATCTCGTACCCGACGAGGTTGCCGACCACGGCCGCTATCGGCACGAACACGAGGAACATCCAGAGCGGATCGGAGTCCGGCTGCGTGTACGAGAGGATGCCGGCGCTCAGGAGCAGCGTGTCACCGGGGAGGAAGAAGCCGATCAGGAGGCCCGTCTCCGCGAAGATGATGATCAGGATCGCGATCAGGCCGTACTCGATGAAGATGTGCTCCGGGCTCAGCCATTCCGGCAGGAGGGCGAGCGGAGCCGAGATCTCGGCCAAAGACGGGGTCAGCACGGCTGGGAGCGTACCGGTGCCCGATGAGGGAACCCTGAGCGGCCCGGCGCCACGCGCCGGCGGGCCGCTCCTCCGCGGACGCCGCACGCCGCCGTAGGCTCCGCGCATGTCCCGCGTGTGGCCAGGGCCGGACGGCGACGTCCGGAGCGACGACGACGCCCGGGCGGACCTGGCGCTCGCCGTGGCGCTCGTCCCGCTCGTGGCCGGTGTGGCGGTGGCCGCCGGGCTCCTGCCGTGGGGCGCGCGGGTTCCGCTCGGACTGGCGCTCGTCGTGCTCGGCCTGGACGCCCGGCGGCTCGCCGGTGCGGCGTTCGCGGGTGGTCCCGGGCGCGCTGCGCGCCTGCAGGCCCTCGGGTCCGGGACCGTGGTGGGCGGGCTCGCCGTCGTCGCGGCGGCCGTGGCGCTCGGGGTCGACGGCGGGAGCCTGAAGCCGGTGGCGGGGGCCGACCTGTCGAGCTACGCCGGCGTCTTCGGCGGACCGTACGGGGGGCTGCTGCGACCGGTGCTGGGGCTGACGCTGCTCGTCGGCGGGGCGTGGGCGCTGCGCGCCGACGCCCGCGCGCCGGGCGGGCGATCCGCCGGACCGCCGGGAGCGATCACGTCCGCCACCGCCGGCGCCGGAGGAGCACTCCTGCTGTTCGCGGGAACCGGTCCCGGGGCACTGGGGATCGGCACGGACGTCCGCGTGCTGCTGCTGCTCGCGGTCGCCGCGGCGACGACGGCCGTCGTCGTCAGGGGCCGAGGCCAGAGCACCTGGACACGAGCGGCCGGGTTCGGAGCGGGCCTCCTCGCCGTGCTCGTCGTGGGGGACGGCACGTCGCTCGTCGGCACGGTCGCCGGAGCGCTGACGAACGACGCGCGCTCGTCTGACCCTTCGGGCGTGGTCCGCGGCCTGACGGTGCTGGTCGTCTCCGCGACGGCCGCCACGCTGTCGGCACTCGCCGTCCACCGCCGGGACGCGCTCCTCGGGGTGCTCCCGGTCGGCCTGCTGCTCGACTCGCCGCCCATCCGCGGCGTGCCGGCAGGTGCCGGGGCCCTGCTCGTGCCGGTGCTCGTCGCCGCCGCGATGGTCGTCACGTCCCGGGGGCGCGGACCCCTGGTCGGGCGCCTCACGCCGTCGACCGCCCTCGTCGTGCTCGCGGCGACCCTCCTGATCGGCGTCGCCGCGGCGCGGGGACTCGTGACCGAGGGAGCCGCCCTCGTGGCGTTCGGCGACCTGGACGAGGTGGACGTCCCGCGGCTCGTGTCGGCGTCGTCCGTGGCCGTGGCGGTGCTCGGGCTGCTGGCGCTCACCGCCACCTCGGTGATCCGGAGGTGGCCCGCGAGCCACACCGCGGCGCTCGCGCTGATGACGATCCTGGGGCTCTACTTCCTCCATCCCGCATGGACGCTCGAGCAGGAGATCCGCGACCCGTTCTCCGGCGGACGCGGGTACCAGGCGGGCGCGCTGCTGCTCGAGCTCGCGAGCGCAGCGATGCTCGTCGCGCTCCGCCGGACACCGCTGGTGCTGGCGGGTGGGGCGCTGGTCCTCGCCGACGTGCTGGGGCATCTGGGGGACCTCGTGCTCCACGGCGACGGGACGGGTCCGCCGGGGGCGCTCACGTCCGTCCTCGTGGTGCTCGGACCGGCCGCCGTCCTGTTGCTCGTCACCGCCGGGGTCGCGCTCTTCGGGTCGACGAGCGTCACGCGTGCCGCGCAGGCGGCGGCGACCGCGTTCGGCGTCGCGCTCGCGCTCTCCGTCTCGAGCGGGGCGGGGATCCTGGCCGACGGCATCACGAACGACGAGGGCGTCCGGGTCGGCGCGGCCCTCACCGGCGCCCAGCCGGCGATCGCGGCGGTGCTCGTGTGCGTCGTCCTCACCGGGACGGGCCTGCTCGCGGCGTCGACCGTCCGGCGGGCGTCCGGGCCCGCCGCGGGTGTCGCGGTCCTGCTGGCCGTGCTGGCGGGGATGCTCGCCGCGGGGGTCGACGTCGGAGCGCGCCGGTCCGCGGAGGACGGCGGTTCCCCGTCGCCCGAGGACGTGCTCCTCGGGTTCCGCACGGCCGGGTCGTCCGTGCAGGACGCCGGCGGGCTGCTGCCGGCCGGGCTCGCCGTGATCGCGGTGCTGGTCCTCGTGGCGGCGCGGTGGCACGGGTCGCGGGGGCCGGGACCGGCGGAGCACCGGGACGCCGGCGCATCGGCGTGACGGGCGCGCCCGGGATCCCGAACCGTCGGTCTGACGGATGGCCGCGGTCGCGTCGGACCGTGAGCGTGGCGGGGCGCCGCCGAGGAACCGTACGGGCCCGCCGGATCGTCACCACCTCCGCCGCGAGCCGCCGTACGCTCTGCCGATGTCCCGCGCGTGGCAGGTCCCGAGTCCCGATGAGCGCCTGGGGGAGGCCCGGCCAGGGGCGCTCCTGACGGCCGCGGGGGCGGTGCCGCTCGCGGCCGCGGTGCTGATCGCCGTCGGGCTGCTGCCCTGGGGCGCCCGGCTCGCGGTCGGCGCGGCGCTCGTCGTGCTCGGCCTGCGGATCCGCGCGCTCGAGACGACGACGCTCGGGGCCCGGATCCGTCCCGCGGTCGCCCGCGCGATCGGGCTCGCGCTGGTGGTCGGGGGCGCGGTGCTCGCCGCGGCGGCGCTCGGGGTCGCGCTGGACGGCGCCCGCCTGGACTCGCGGACGTCCTTCGAGGGGGAGAACCCGCAGCTCGGGCTCGCCGCGCTCGCCGGCGGGCCGTTCGCCTTCTTCGCGCTCTTCAGCCCGACGCTCGACGCGTGGGCCGGGGTCGGCTTCGGCGCGCTCCTCGTCGGGGCCGGGGTCGCGCTGGCGCGGACGCTGCGTCCTGCGACGGTCGGCGTGGCGGTCGGGGGCGTCGGGGTGGCGCTCGCGGTGCTGGCGCTGACCGGCGGCGGGGCGCTCGGGCTCGGCCCCGACGCCCGGGCCGTGGTCTCCGTCCTGCTCGCGCTCGGCGGGGCGGTCGTCGCCGTGGCCGGGCCGCCCGGGGCGGTGTCGCGGGCGGCGGGGGTCGCCGCGGGACTCGTGCTCGCGCTCCTGACGGGTGAGGCGACGGGCCTGGTCCAGCTCGCGCTGGGCGGGACGGTCGGTCCGCAGTTCCTCGTCCCGACGCGCGACGGCGCCGTCGCCGGCCTGCTGGTGCTCTCCGCGGCGATCGCGGCGGTGCTGCTCGTCACGGCCGCCCGGCGCCGCGACCCCGTCCTCGGCGCGCTGCCCGCCGGGGTGCTGCTCCTCGTCCACCCGCTCGACGGCGCGGCCGGCGAGATCGGGGTGCTGCTCGTGCCCGTGGTGCTCGCCGCGCTCGCGCTCGCCGCGGCCGCGGGCGTGGAGGTCGCGACGCGGATCGTGCCGCGGCCGGCCGCCCCGGCGGCGGTCGCGGTCGCGCTGGTGGTGCTCCTGGTCGCCGTCGTCGGGGCCTTCGGCGTCCCGGCGTTCAGCGTCTTCTCGGACGGGTCCCTCGACTCCGGATTCCGGAGCGGGGTCCTCAACGTCGCGCTCGGGACCCTCGTGGGGCTCGGCCTCGTCGCCGCGATCGCGTTGCGCACCGACGGGGTCGCCGGCGTCGTCGCGACCGTCGCCGTCCTCGTCGGGCTGCACCTGCTGCACCCGCTGGGGCAGCTCCGCGGCGTCGACGACGACTCGCTCCTGTCGAGCCCCGGGCTCGCGGTCGTGCTCCCGCTCCTCGAGCTCGCCCTCGGGCTGGCGGTCGCGCGCCGCCACCTCGCGCCGCCCGTCCTGGCGGCCCTGGGGCTCCTGCTGGTCAGCTGTCTCCAGGCCCTCGCGTTCGGGGTCGGCGACGCCGCCGAGGACGTCAGCGGGATCCTCGTCGTGGGGCTGACGTTCGGTCCCGCGGTCCTGGCGATCGTCGCCGCCGCGGGCTACGCCCTGGTCTGCCCGGCACCACGCGTGGTGGGTGCGCAGGCGTTCGCGGTCGGAGCCACCGTCGGAGCGCTGCTGTACGGGTCGCTGGCGACCGTCTCCCTCGGCTTCGCGGGCGACGGGGACGGGGCGACCCTCGACGGCGGCGGAGCGGTGCTGGCCGTCGGGCTCGCCGTGGTCGCGCTGCTCGGCGTGACCGTGCTCGCGGCCTCGACGGCCCGCCGGGCGTCGTCGACGATCGCGGTCGCCGCGGCCGGCGTCACCCCGATGCTCGCGATGATGGTCGCCGCCGTCGCGTCGTCGGTGGCGGACTCGCCGGGCGACGACGACGTCCGGTCGGCGGGATCGGCGGCCCTCCAGGCGGCGGTCGGGTTCGGCGACTCGGGCAGCGTCCTGGACCGCACCCCGGCCGGCTGGCCGGTGCTGCTGGCCGTCCTCGGGGCCGTGCTCGTGGCGGCGGGCGCGTGGCTGGAGTCGCAGCGACCGCTGCCGCCGGACGCACCGGTGGGCTGACGCGAGCGTCGGGGGCCGCCCGACCTGGCGGCGGCGCGGTCCGTCGGCCCTCCGCCCCGGCGGACACGGTTCCGGCCTGCCGCCCGGGACCGGACCCGTCGTCGACGGCCCGGCGCCGGTCAGCGCTTGACGAGCACGAAGACGAGCGCGATCGCGAAGCCGATCTGCCCGAAGCTCAGGGCCGTGCCGAGGTTCGTCGCGCCCGCGATCTCCGCGACCACGGTCGAGCCGGCGAAGGCGCCGACGACGATCGCGCCGTTCTGCCACAGCGGGCGGCTCTCCGGGAGCTCGGCCTCGTCGCCGTCCGCGCTCCGGGGCGCCGCGCGGCGCCCCAGGAGGCTGCGGCCCTTCGCATCCGCGTCGGTCAGCCGACGGACGCCGCCCTGCGCGGGCTTCGCCGCGGAGCCACCGGGCGCCGCGGTCTCGCCGGCCGCCCCGCCGTCCGGGCCGTCCGTCGTCGCGTCGCTCATCGGCCGGCACCCGTCGTCGACGGAGCGGGGGCGTCCGTGGGACCTGCGTCGGCGAGCCCCGCGGCCCGCTCGAGCTCCTGCATGAGGATCGGCACCGCCAGATCATCGCCGGTCTCCGCCAGGACGCGTCGCGCGGCAGGGCGGCCGCCCAGCCCGCGGAGCGCCCGCTCGCCGTGCTCGAGCCGGAAGTCGTCGATCGCGGTGCGCCTGCGGGCGTCGCGGCGGGCGGTCGCGACGTCCATCGACGCGCGGTGTTCGTCGAGGGTGCCGATCAACTCGTCGAAGCCCTGGGCCGGGGCGACGGAGCTGACCGCGACGACCTTCGTCGTGCGGTCGCCCATGGACCGGAGCGCCGAGCGGACGTCGGCCCGCGCGCGCTGGGCGATCCGTCCGAGGTCCGCCTTCGTGATCACGAGGACGTCCGGGATCTCCATGATCCCGCTCTTCAGGAACTGCAGGACGTCGCCGGACCCGGGCTGGACGATCACGACGACGGTGTCCGCCACGTCCGCGACGTCGGTCTCGGACTGCCCGACGCCGACGGTCTCGACGATCACGACGTCGAACGCGACGGCCAGCGCCTGCGCGGCGGAGCGGGTCGCCCACGCCAGGCCGCCGAGGCGGTCCGCCGCGGCGGTCGAGCGGATGAACACCGCCGGGTCCTTCGGGTCGACGAGGATCCGTGCGCGGTCGCCCAGCAGCGAGCCGCCGGTGCGTCGCGACGACGGGTCGACGGCGAGGACCGCGACCGTGCGGTCGAGCGCCCGGAGGCTGCGCACGAGCTCGGAGAGGAGGGTCGACTTGCCGGCGCCGGGCGGCCCGGTGACGCCGACGACGTGGCCCGTGGGCTCGTGGCCGAGCTCGGCGGGGGAGAGCAGCCGGAGCAGCTCGGTGGTCTGCGCGGTCGCGGCGGGCGTCCGCGTCTCGACGAGGTTCAGGACGGCCGGGGCGGCGGCGAGGTCCCCCTCGCGCAGCCGCCGCGCCAACGTCGCTCCCAGGTCGTCCCGCATTCCCGGGATCGTACGGGGCGGGGCCGCCGCGACCGCCCGTCGCCCGGTGCGACCGGCGTTCAACCGTCCGTGTGGCATCGTCGGGCGTCATGACCGACGACTTCGACGTCCTCCGGCAGCCCCTGAAGCTCGGGGCGCTCGACCTGCCCCATCGCCTCGTGATGGCGCCGCTCACCCGCAACCGCGCGGACGAGGACGGCACGCCGAACGCGCTGATGGCCGAGTACTACGGCCAGCGCGCCGGGTCCGCGGCGCTGATCGTCTCCGAGGCCACCTGGGTGACGCAGCAGGGCAAGCCCTACCCGCGCACCCCGGGCATCGCGACCGATGCGCACCGCGACGGCTGGCGCCTCGTCACCGACGCCGTCCACGCGAAGGGCGGCCGGATCGTCGCGCAGCTCTGGCACGGTGGCCGCGTCGGCCACCCGGACACGTCGGGGCAGGACCTCGTCTCGGCGTCCGACGTCGCCCTCGACGCGTTGACGATCTTCACGCCGACGGAGGCGAAGGCCGCCATCCCCGCGCCGCGGCCCCTGACGCTCGAGGAGATCCCCGGCGTCGTCCGGGACTTCGCCGACGCGGCCCAGCGCGCGATCGACGCCGGCTTCGACGGCGTCGAGATCCACAGCGCCAACGGCTACCTGCTGCAGCAGTTCCTCTCCGACACCACGAACCACCGCGACGACGCCTACGGTGGCAGCGCCGAGAACCGGGCCCGCTTCGTCGCCGAGATCGTCGGCGCGGTCACCGACCGGATCGGCGCGGAGCGGACCGGGATCCGGCTGTCGCCGCTGGCGCCGGCCCACGAGATGGCCGAGGAGGACGGCGGCGACACCTACCGCGCGCTGGCCACGACGATCGCCCCGCTGGACCTCGCGTACGTCCACCTCCTCGCGCAGCCCGAGCACCCGCTGACGGCCGAGCTGCGCACCGCCTACGGCGCGCCGCTGCTCCTGAACACCGGGTTCGCGAAGCACACCGAGCGCGCCGAGGCGATCTCCTTCGTCGCCGACGGCCACGCCGACGCGTCCGTCGTCGGGCGGGCGTTCATCGCCAACCCGGACCTCTACGAGCGCTGGTCGCAGGACGCCCCGCAGAACGAGACGATCTCCAACCTCTTCTACGCCAGCGGTCCGGAGGGCTACACGGACTACCCGACGCTGGCCGAGGCCGAGAAGGCCGTCGGCACGGCGTAGGGCGTCCGCGCCGGGGTGCGGCGCCGCACCGGCGCCGCAGCGGCGTCACGCGCGCTTGGGCACCTGCGGCAGCGTGGCGGGCGCCCCGGCGGCCGCGCGGTTCTCGTCGCGGACCGCGGCCCACAGCTCCTCGCGGTAGACCGGGACGGAGCGCGGGGCCTCGATGCCGATCTTCACGGCGCCGCCGGCGACCTCGACGACGGTGATCTCGACGTCGTCGCCGATCATCAGCTTCTCGCCCTCGCGGCGGCTGACGATCAGCATCAGGCGGCCACCAACGGGGCGCGGAGCGGGGCCTCGTCGGCGCGGTTGATGACCTGGTGGCCCGTGCCGTTCGCGAGCAGCAGGGGCGCGCGGAGGTTCGCGGTGAAGTCCTCGACGTTCCCGATCGCGCGGACGACGACCCACACGTCGACCTGCTCCGGATCGCCGAGTCCGGCGGGGACGTCGCCGTCGTCGAGGACGACGTCGAAGCCCGGGAAGAACGTCTCCGGCCGCGTGACCGGGAGGGCGATCGACGGGTCGTCGATCGACTGCAGCCACGCGAAGGGGGCGTCGTCGCCGTCGCGGCGCAGGAGCGCCCAGCGGACGCCGGGCAGCCCGACGAGGCCGTCGGGGAACTCGAGGGTCTCGTCGTCGGTGACGTCGAGGTCGCCGAAGCGAGTGCTCTTGAGGTGGGTGGCCATGGAGGTGGTGGGTCGGGGTGGCGCGCCGCTCAGCGCAGGAAGTCCATGAGCGAGGCCTGGACGATGCCCGCGCCGGCCTTCAGGGCCGCCTGGTAGGTCGCCTGCTGCGTGGCGTACGCGATCATCGTAGAGGCCGCGTCGGCCTCCTCGACGCCGGAGCGCTGGGCGGTCGCGGCCTCCTCGACCTCGACCAGCCGGTCGCTCGCCGAGATCAGCCGGGTCCCGGTCGCGCCGACCTCGGCCCGCAGGCCGGACAGCGCGTCGAGCTGGGTGTCGAGGCCCTTCAGGTCGGTCGTCCGGAGCGCGTCGGCGTCCGCGGCGGTCCCGCCGCGCAGGTGCTGCACGATCGTGCGCAGGGCGTCGAGCATCTTGCCGTCGCCGCCGGCCTGGCCGAGCACGCGGCCGGCGAGGTCCGCGTTGACGGTCACGTGGACCCCGGTGCCGATCGTGCGCAGGACGGAGCCGGAGTCGCCGGAGAACGCGTCGGTGCCGTCCGGGTCGTACGGTCGGGCCGTCGACGCGCCCGCGAAGACGGGGACGCCGGCGTAGGTCGCGTTCGCCGCGCCCTTCACGGTCTTGATCAGCTGGTCGATCTCCGACGCGGCGGCGTCCCGCGCCGACTGGCCGCCGGCGTCGTTGCCGGCGCCGACGAGGAGGACCCGCGCGCGCTGCACGGCGTCGCTGATGCCCTGGAGCGCGGAGTCGGACGCCTGCTGCCAGCCCTGCGCGTCGGAGACGTTGCGCTTGGACTGCGCGATCTGCGAGAGCTCGGTCCGGAGGTGCATCGCCCGCGTCGTGCCGTACGGGTCGTCGGACGGCCGGGTGATCTGCTTCCCCGACGTCATCTGCTCGTACGTCGCGGCGAGCCGGAGCTGTCCGGCCTGGAGGTCCCGGAGGACGGTGCGGCTCATCATGCCGCTGGTGATGCGGAAGCTCACGGGCGGAGTCCCTCGTGGTCGATGGGGCGGCGGGGGCTCACAGGCCGACCCGCCCGGTGCGGTTGATGAGCTGGTCGAGCATCTCGTCCATCACCGAGAGCGTGCGGGCGGCCGCCTGGTAGCCGCGCTGGAAGCGGACGAGGTTCGCCATCTCCTCGTCGATCGCGACGCCGGACACCGACTCGCGGCGGTCCTGCAGCGCCGTGGCGAGCGACGACGCGGTCTTCTCGGCGGTGATCGACTGCGCGACCTCCGAGCCGACCTGGCCGACGAGGGCGGTGTAGTGCTGGTCGGCGACGCCGCCCCGCAGCGCCGCGATCGCGGTGGCGACGTCGTTGGTGCCCGTCGCGCCGGCGACGAACGCCGACAGCGCGCCGCCCTGGACCGGGTCGACCGCGGCCGCCACGGCGATCGGCGGTCGGGGCGTGCCGGAGACGATCGCCCCCGTCGGGACGGTGAAGATCGCGGCGCCGCCCGCGGCCTGGTGGACGCCGTTGACCGCGGTGGCCAGCTCGCTCGCCACCTGCGCGATCGACGTGCGGTACGCCGCGACCGGCCCGGTGCTCGAGGCCACCGACGCCAGGGCGCCGAGCGAGCCGGACCCCGGGTCGCCGGCCGGGAACGCGAGCGTCCACGGCTGGCGCGACTGCGCGCCGGAGACGATCGGCGTCGGGTCGCTGCCGAGCGACACGTCGATCATCCCGGGGACCGGGTCGCCGTTCCCGTCGAGCGTCGGCTCGACCCGGACCTGCGCGTAGGAGGACAGGGAGTCGAGGAGGACGTCGCGGCGGTCGAGCAGGTCGTTCGGGGTTTCGCCCCGCGCCGTCGCCTGCCCGATCGCGCCGTTCAGCTGCGCGAGCTCCCGCGCGGCGAGGTCGATCGGACCGCCCGCCGCGGTGCGCGCGGTCAGCTCGGCCTGCGCCTGCGACTGGACCGTCGCGAGCTGGTCGTCGAGCGCCGAGAACGTCGTCGCCGTCGCCTTCGCCGTGTCGAGCAGCACCTGCCGGGCCGAGCTCGACGTGGGGGAGTTCGCGACGTCGGACCAGGCGCTCCAGAAGCGGTTCAGCTGCGCGGAGAGGCCGGTGTCGCCCGGCTCCGCGAACGCGAGCTCCGCCTGGCCGAGCAGCGAGGCCTTCGTGCTCGCCTCGCCGAGCTTCGTGCTCTGCGCGCGGAACTGCACGTCGGAGAAGCCGTCCCGGATCCGCTGGATCCCGGTGACGCTCACGCCGGACCCGAGCTGCGCCTGGCCGGCCGCGGTCTGGATCGTCAGCGACGTGGACGCCGTCGTGTCGACGCGCTGGCGCGAGTAGCCGGGCGTGGACTGGTTGGCGATGTTGTGGCCGGTGACGTCGATCGCGCGCTGCTGGGCGAGGAGGCCCCGCAACGCGGTCTCGACGCCGTGGAAGGACGAGATCGGCATCAGGCGCGCAGGTCGAGGCCGTGGCGGTGCAGGGCCACGTTCGCGGCGGAGCCGGGCGCGGACGACCCGACGACGCGGCGCCCCTCGCCGGGCGGCTCGTACGTCGGCTCGGCCGGCACGCCGCCCAGGTGCATCAGGTGGTCGAGGAACGACAGCTCCTGCTGCATCAGCGTGCGGTTGGTGCGGTGCTCGCGGGCGACCTCCTCCATGGCGGCCAGGAGCTCGTCGCTGCGCTCGCGGGCGAGCAGGGCCTGCTGCGGGTCGACCAGCGAGCAGAGCCCGGTGACCGAGACCTCCCACGGCTCGACGCCGAGCATCGCCGCACCGCGCTGCAGCAGCGCGGTGCGGCGCTCCTCGAGCGTCGTGCGGAACGTCGACTCGGCCTCGAGCGTGCCGGTGTGGCGGAGCACCGCCGCGACGTCGCGGGCGCGGATCGCGACGCCGAGCTCCTCGACGGCGGCGCGCAGCCGGACGACGGAGCGGAGCTGCTCGTCGAGGTGCAGCACGAGGTGCGACACGAGCTCGCGGGCGAGGGGCGGGGCGGGCGTGGTCACGAGCGGGTCCCGGTCTGGGGGGTGGACGTCGGGGCGGGGGAGGCCGCGGGTGCGGACGACGTCGGCGTCGCCGCGGCGCTCGCGTCGGTCGTTCCGGACGTCGCGGCGGTCAGCTGGGCGGCGATGCCGATGCCGCCCGCGGCGGCGAGGGCGTCGGCCATCGTCCCGGGGAGCATGTCCCGGTAGGCGGAGGTCGCCGCGGAGCCCGCGTCGTCCTCCGGGGCGGCGGTGGCGGAGAGCTGCTTCGTCAGCTGCTCGAGCAGGACGCGCTCGAACTGCTTCGCGGCGCGCTCGGCGGCGGGGGTGGCGGTCGGCGTGGCGAGGGCCGCCGGGAGGGCGCCGGAGACGGGGACGACGCTCATCGCTTGACCCCGTTGGCGATCTCCATCATCTGGTCCTGGGTCTGGACGGCGCGGCTGGCCATCGAGAACGCGCGCTGGGACTCGATGAGGTCGACCATCGCGTCGGAGGTGTCGACGTTCGAGCCCTCCAGGACGCCCTGGCGGAGCGTGGTCGCGTTCGCACCCGTCGTGCGCACCGCGGTCGCCGTCCCGCTGCCGGCGGTCGTCGCGAAGAGGGAGTCGCCGATCGACCGGAGGCCGTCGGGGGCGGGGACGTCCACGATGCGGATCCGGCCGAGCGCGGTGCCCTGGGGCGTGGTGACCGTCCCGTCCTGGGCGATGCGGAGCTCGTCCGCGCTCGTGCCCGCCGGGACCGGCTTCACGCCGTCGACCAGGGCGCCCGACGGGGTGCAGAGCCGGCCGCGGGCGTCGACCTGGAGCGCGCCGGCGCGGCTGAGCGCGGGCTGCCCGCCGCTCATGACCTGCAGGTAGCCCGGGCCGGTGAGCGCGACGTCGAGCGCGCGCCCGGTCTCCTGGAACGCCCCCGGTGCCGAGCTGCGCCCGAGGTCGGCGGCGGCGGATCCAGAGCCGACCTGGACGCCCTCGGCGCCGTCGCGGACGTAGAGGAGGTCCCGGAACGCGAGCCGCGAGTGCTTGTAGCCCGTCGTGTCGACGTTCGCCAGGTCGTTCGAGACCGCGTCCATGCGGGTCTGCTGGGCCGACATGCCGGCGGCTGCTGCGTAGAGGCCTTGGAGCATCGGGAGGTCCTTCCGGGGATGCCGCACGCGGACCGGCGGCGCTCCCGTGATCGGCCGCCGCGGGCGGGGCTTGAGGTGCGGCGGACGGTCGGTGGACCGGGTCGCCCGGGCGCGCGGGTCCGGTCCGGGAATGCGCGGATCCCGGTCGATTCCCTGATGGGTGGCCTCGCGGACCCCGTGCGGGCCGCGCTGCCCGCACGATCTCCCGGCGGGTGGGTCCGCCAGCGCCCTACGAGCCGTTGGCGTTGCCGACCTGCGACGCCGCGCGACCGAGGGTCTCGTCGATCGTCGTGATCGACTTCTGGCCCGCCTCGAAGGCACGGAGCGACGCGATCATGTCGACCATCGCGCGGGTCGGGTCGACGCCCGAGCCCTCGAGCGCGCCCTGCTTCACCGCACCCGCGCCGGCGGTCCCGGCGGGCGTCCCGTCGAAGAGTCCCTCGCCGCGCTTCACCGGGTCGGTCAGCATCGTCACGCCCAGCGCGTCCGGTGCCACGGTGCCGTCGGCCGCCACCCGGACGGGCTGCCCGCCGGGGCCGAGCACGTCGTGCCCCTGCGCGTCGACGAGCGTGCCGCGCGGGGACGCCCCGAACTGGCCGCTGCGCGCGTACCGCGTCCCCTCGGGGGTGCGGACGGCGAAGAACCCGTCGCCCTCGATCGCGAAGTCGAGCGGCTCGCCCGTGTCCCTGGCCGCCGATGGACGGATGTCCGTCACCGTGGCCGAAACGTACGGCCCGAGGCCCGCGCGGCCGACGACCGCTCCGGTACGGGTGTTCGACAGCAGCAGGTCGCCGAACGACGTCTGGATGCTGCGATCCCGCTTGTAGCCGGGGGTTGCGGCGTTGGCGAGGTCGCCGGCCAGCTGGTCCTGGCGGACCTGCTCGGCCCGCATCCCGGCGGCGGCGACGTAGAGACCACGGTCCATGGGCGTGGTGATCGGCCACGCCCGGCGGTCCTTGAGGAGCGCGCAGGCTCCGCGATCCGCTCGCGAAACTTCACAGGTGTCAAGAATCCGGGGGAGGCGCCGATCATCAGAGCACCGCAGCCGACGTCCGCGTCCTGATCCCCGCCGCCGATCGCCGAGCGAGACCCCCATGAGCGACTCCACGAACTCCATCGACCGCGCCTCGCGCATCACCCCGCTGTCCGCCCTCGCGGAGCACCGGCGGCAGCGGCCGCCGGCCGCCGACGTCGCACCGCAGCGGACGGTCGAGGCCGCCAGCTTCGACGGGGTCTCCGCGACCGTCCCGGACGCCGTGCTCGCCGAGATCGGGGACGCGATGGACCGGCTCGAGGACCTCCAGGCCCAGGGGCGCTCCGTCCGCGTCACCGCCGACGGCGGCGCCGGTCCGCGCATCGAGCTCGTCGACGCCGACGGCCGCGCCGAGGCGCTCGCGCCGACCGCGCTGTTCGACGTCGTCTCCGGCGATCGCGACGCCGCGCGGGCCGCCGCTCCCGCCCCGTCGTCCGGGCACGTCGACCGCGAGGCCTGAGCCATGGGCACGATCAACCTGACGGGCCTCGCCACGGGGCTCGACACCACGGCGTTGATCGACAGCCTGATGGCGATCGAGCGCCAGCCGCGCACGCGGATGGCGACGCAGCAGTCGACGCTCCAGACGAGCAAGAACGCGCTGCAGGCGGTCTCCGACGCGCTGAAGAAGCTGCAGACCGCCGGTCAGGCGCTCTCGGACCCCACGATCTTCGGGAACAAGCAGGCGGTCGACATCGGGAACGCCGCCACGGCGACCGCGACGATCGTCTCCGGCGCCCCGACCGGCGGCTACGCGCTGCAGGTCGACCGGCTCGCCCGCTCCGCGCAGGCGAGCTACGCGTTCACCGCACCGACCTCCGACACCACGATCGACGTCGCCGGGAGCGGCTGGAACGACGCGATCTCCGTCTCCGCGGGCACCAGCCCCGCGGACCTCGTCGCCCGCATCAACGGCGACCCGTCCCTGCACGTGGTCGCGTCCGTGATCACCGTCGACGGCGCGCAGCGGCTCTCGTTCGCCAGCCGGGCGACCGGTGCGGCGTCGGGCTTCACCGCGTCCTCCGCCGGGGTGCTCTCCGACGAGACGACGAAGGCCGGTCAGGACGCGTCCGTCCGGATCGACGGCGAGACCCACACGTCGCCCACGAACATCGTCGAGCACGCGATCCCCGGCGTGCGGCTGTCGCTCCGCGGGGTCGACGCCGTCGGCACCACCGTGACGGTCTCGCCGCCGGGCGCCGACACGACCGCCGTCGGCAAGGTCGCCAAGGACTTCGTCGACGCGTACAACGCCGCGGTCGACCTCCTGCGCAGCACCACCGCGGTCTCGGCGACGTCGAAGGGCGTGCTCTCCGGCGACTCCGGGCTCGTCAGCCTGCAGGCGCAGCTCCGCGGCGCGCTCGTGTCGATGTCCGGCGGCGCGGCGTCGCTGCCGCTGGAGGCCCTCGGGATCTCGACCGGCAAGGCGTCGGGCACCGCCACGTACTCCGCCGACGCCGTCGCGGGCAAGTTGACCTACGACGCGGACGCGCTGAGCAGGGCGGTCACCGCCGATCCCGCGGCGGTCCGCGCGACCCTGACGGCGTCCGGCGGCGTCGTGAAGGGCCTCGTCGACACCCTGGCGTCGTACACGGGCGCGAGCGGGACCCTGACGACGAGGATCAGCCTCGCCGGCCAGGACATCGCCGACATCGGCAAGCGCATGGACGACTTCGACGTCCGCCTGACCGCCCGCCAGACCGCCCTGAAGGCCCAGTTCGCGAGCCTCGAGTCGACGATCTCGAAGTGGCACGACCAGAGCTCGTGGCTGGACGGACAGATCAAGGCCCTTCAGTCGAGCTGACCTTCAGACCCGGCGCTTCCGTCCGATCTCCTGAACGTGTCCACCTACGCCGCTCCCCACGCTCGCGACGCGTACCGCGAGAACGCCGTCCTCACCGCGTCGCCCGCCGGGCTCGTCGTCATGTTGTACGACGGCATCGGCCGCTTCCTCCGGCAGGCCGCCTCCGCGATGGAGGACGGCGACCGTCCCACCGCGTCGGCCCGCATGCAGCGCGCCGAGGCGATCATCTCCGAGCTCCAGGTCACCCTCGACCACGACCGCGGCGGGGAGATCTCCGGCCGCCTCGCCGAGATCTACGGCTTCTGGCGCCGGCACCTCGACGCCGCCCGCCTGGAGCAGGACCCGGTCAAGCTGCGCCATGTGATCGCCCAGGCCGCCGAGCTCCGCGGCGCGTTCGCGGCGATCTCGGGATGAGCGGCGGCGCCGACCGGTACGACGCCGTCGCCGCCCTGAGCGAGCGCCTCGTCGTGGCGGCCGGCACCGGCGACCTCGAGCTCCTCGGCCGCCTCGTCGAGGACTGGGACGCCACCACCGCCGCGCTGCCCGCCGTCCCCGGGCCCGACGCGGGCCCCGCCCTGACCCGCGCCGCCGCGGCCCACGCCCAGCTCGGCGTGCTCCTGCGTGCCGCGCGCGACCGCGTGGGCGACGAGCTCGCCCGCGGCGCGGCCGGCCGGCGGACCGCCGTCGGGTACGGCGCCGGGGCGTCGGCGCAGGCTGCGGTCGGCGTGGTCGCCGAGCACCGGGCCTGAGGAGCCTCGCGCACACGATCCGCACCGGATCCGCACAACGCCCCATCGGTGCGTTGGGACCGTCGATGCGTGCTCGAGCGCTTCCTCCGGTCGATCCTCCCACCCGCGGTGGTCACCGTCGCGACCGCCTGCTCCGTGTGGTGGCTCGCCGACGGGTTCGCGGGCATCGACGGCATTCCCCGGTTCCAGCCACGGGAGTCGACGGTGGCCGGGTGCGTCGTCCTGGAGGACGGTGTCCGTGCGGCGATCGATCGGGCCACGGCCGGCCCGCTCCTGCTGCTGACGGGGTGCCTCGTCGCCTCGGCCGTGGTGGCGGGCTGGGCGACGCACCGGGCCCACGGTGCCCGGGCCGGTCGCGGCGTGACCGTGGTCCTCGTCCTCTCGGCGCTCGTCGGCGGCGGGCTGTGCCGGGTGGTCGAGGTCGACGGCGGCGCGTTCCTCGTGTGCGTCGTCTTCTTCGTCGCGGTGCCGTTCGCCTGGCTCGTCGCCATGACGGCGCTGTGCGACCTCCGCCGCACGCGGTGGCCGGGTGGCCGTCGGTCGGACGTGGCGGTCGCGATCCTGCCGCTCGCGCACCTCGTCCTGGCGCCGATCGTCGTCGCGGTGGTGACCGAGACGGGGGAGGCGGCGTTCTGCATGTAGCCGCGGGACCGACACGGTCGGTGGAGCCCCCGCGTCGCGCCCGATCCGGGGAGCTCGAGGTCCGGACGCGGACCCACGCGCCGCGGTTCCCCTGGGTCAGCCGGCCTCGACGATGTCGTTCTCGCCGAGCCACACGAGCTCGCCGTTCGGATGGCCCTCGTCGATGAAGACCACGAGGTACTGGAAGTTCGGGGTCGTCGTGTCGACCTCGCGGACGACGGCCTCGGTGCCGGGCAGGATCGTCCCGCCCTCGGGGGACGGGATCTCCGGAAGCAGCTCGACGTGCTGCCCGACGACGTACCGCGGCATCCGGCCAGTATCGGCGGTGGGGCGGACGGGCGGGGTCGGGGGCGGGCGGGCACCCCGGCGGTCTGGTCGGGCGTCGGCGGCGCGTAGGGCTTCGTGGCGCTCCGCCCGACGGCCGGCCGCCCCAGGGTCGGCGGATCGTCGCCCTCGGTCGATGGGCCCGCGCTCGGGTGCGGGAGTGGGCGGCGGGAGCCGCCCTCCGGGGTCGGATCAGGCGGCGAGGCGGAGCGCGCTGCGCTCCTGAACCGCGCGGGCGGCGGCCCAGGCACTGCGGTCGCGGATGCCGCGCTCGCGGTAGGCGTCGGCGAGCTGGTCGTACGCCGCGGCGAGGGTCCAGCGGACGTCGTCCTCGTGCCGGCCGCAGCGGTGGCAGGGCTGGGCGCGGAGGCTCGAGACGCGGCGCTCGTCGACGGCCACGTGGGCCTCGTCGCGGCGGATCGCGAACGGTGAATCCGTGGTGTGGACCGTGGAGATGAGCTCCTCGACGTCTCGGACGAGGCGCTCCTCCGCGGTCTCCACCCGGGTGGTCGGGAGGACCTGATGGAGGTGTGCGGTGGGCGCTTGCATGACCTGTTCCTCGGCTGGTGGTGCGCCGACCTGCGGGCCGGTGCGGGGGTGGTAGACGAACGATGGGTCCATCCTGCTCGCCGAACGTCCGGGCGACCGTGACGGCTGACGCGCTCGCGGCGGTGCATGGGGTACGTCGGGCGGTCCCGGCGACACGCCCGCTCGGGGTGCGATCACGGCGCGACGGGGGTGGCTGCGATTTGTGCGCCCATCGCGCACGGATGGCTGCCGGGCGGTGGTGCGGGCGGGGTTGGCAGCGATCTGTGCGGTCACCGCGCACCGATCGCTGCCAGGTGGCGGCGCGGGCGGTCGTGGCAGCGATTCGTGCGCTCATCGCGCACGGATGGCTGCCACGAGTGGATCGGATCGGATCGGCAGTGGTCGGTGCGGCGGTTTGCCTCGAGCGACTCACGGTGCCCAGCCCCGTCGGAGCGCGGTCGCCATCAGCTGACGTGCGCTCACGTCGCGCCGCTCGACGATCTGTCGACGGACGAAGCGCATGGTGAGCCATCCCTTCGCCGCGAGGTCGTTGTCACGGAACCGATCGGACTCCAGGGCTGACGCTCGCTCGTGGGCGGATCGGCTGTCGGCCTCGGCTGCGAGGGCGAACGGGTGCCAACCGAAATCCAGCCGGTACGCCGCACCCGAAGCCCCCACCACCCGGATCTGGCGGTCGGCCGGTGGCATCGGCAGCGAGCGCAGGAGCAGATCGAGTTCGTCCTCCAGCGGGGTCTGGAGGAGCGCCGACTCTGCGGTCTGTGGATCGACGCGCCGGAGCCTGGTGACGCCCGGATGGTGCGGATGGGCCCGGACGACCGCCGGGACGGCGCCGACCGGGAGGAGCCCCTGGAACTCGCCCTCGCGGATCATGCGCCTGACGGTGTCGTCCGACGCACGGGCCGCGATGTCGAGGACGGTGCGGGCGGGACTCGTGACCGGGAGCCCGCGCACGACCACCACGTCCTCGGGGCAGATGGTGCGGGTGCGGTGGACGACGATGCCTGCGCCGCCGGCCCGGGTCGTGCCTGGGACCGTGACGTGCTGCTGCGTCGTGGGCCGGTCGTGCATCCGATGGATCTCGGCGGCCGACCAGTGGCTCAGCGCCGCGCCTGCCGCCGGGATCGAGAGGACGGTCGCCCACCGCATCGCCCAGGCGTCCTGGACCGGGCCCAACGCGTAGACGCCCCACCCGACACGGAACAGCCGCCCGCTCTTCACGCGCGACCGGATCCCGGAACGACTCAACCCGCAGGCGGCGAGCTGCGCCACGGTCACGATTCCACCCTGCCTCGCGGCGAGCTGAGCGAGGCGGAGGTCGTCCATGTCCTGATCCTGCGCATCGACGCGCGGAACGTGTGCGCCGCAGTCTTCCGAAACCGCACCGAGTCTTCGGCGTATCCGACGCGCGTTCTCGGTGCCGCTCTCCATCGGCGGCCGGGCATTCCGGGGCAAGGATGGGCGGGCACATCGTCCGTCGCACGGTGTTCCGCGGCCAGGGCACGCCAGCGGCAGTGGTCCGTGCGGCTGGGCCGCACGATTCGCTGCCGGTCGCGGGTGGGCGGGTGGTGGCAGTGGTTTGTGCGGCTGGGCCGCACGGATCGCTGCCGGTCGCGGGTGGACGGGTGGTGGCAGTGGTTTGTGCGGCTGGGCCGCACGGATCGCTGCCGGTCGCGGTTCGGCGGGTGGTGGCAGTGGTCCGTGCGGCCGGGCCGCACGATTCGCTGCCGGTCGCGGATGCCGCTGCGAGGTCGAGTGTCCGGTTGCTGCGGCCGTGCACGGACGCCGGGTCCGCCGCGCCCCCGCCCAGGGCGGCACCCGCGTTTCGCAACCGCCCCGCCGCATTTCGCAACCGGGCTCAAGTCGGGTCGGACCCGGCCGATCAACGGGGCGTCCCACGGACGGGACGGACGTGCACGGTCCACGGATGGGCTGCGAACCGAGGGACCCCTGCCCGTGAGCCTGATCGACCCCACCCAGAACGCGCTCGAGCGTGCCATCCAGGGCGCGTCCATGCGTCAGCAGCTGCTGGCCGGGAACCTCGCGAACGTCAACACCCCCGGCTACGGCCGGAAGGACGTCGACTTCCACGCGGCCCTGCGCGACGCGATGACCACCGGCGACGTGGACGCGGTCTCGAACGCGGCCTTCACGCCGACGACCGACACCGCGTCGGTCGCCGCCGACGGCAACGGGATCGACCTCGACCGCGAGTCCGCCGAGCTGGCGAAGAACGCGCTCGACCAGCAGGCCCTCGTGTCCGTCGCCCGCGCGCGGATCGAGACGATGGTCACCGCGATCACGGGTCAGGGCTGATGACCGGTTCACCCGTTCGCACCGCCCGCCCTGCCTGCGCTGCCCGGCCCGTCCGCGCCGCCCGGCCCGCTCACACCGCCCGCGTCACCGCATCCGGCGTCTCGGAAGGGCTCTCCTCATGACCGGCCTCTTCGGTGCCCTCGACGTCTCCGCGTCCGCGCTGACCGCCAGCCGCACGCAGATGGACGTGACGGCCGAGAACCTCGCCAACGCGCAGACGACGCGCACGGCCGAGGGCGGCCCGTACCGGCGGAAGTCCGTGGTGCTCGAGTCCGCCGACGTCGGCAACCGCTTCGGCGACGCGCTGTCCGGTGCGATGCAGCGCGGTGGGTTGTCCGCGGCAGCCTCGGGTGCGGTCGGCGGATCCGGCAGCGCCGGCGGCCCGGGCGCGGAAGGCGTCCAGGTCGCCGGGATCGTCGAGCACGACGCGCCGCCACGGCTCGTCTACGACCCCGGTCACCCCGATGCCAACGCCGAGGGGTACGTCGCGATGCCGGCGGTCGACTCCGTCACCGAGATGGTCGACCTGATCGCCAGCTCGCGCGCCTACGAGGCGAACGTCACCGCGATGCAGACCGCGAAGCAGATGTACGCCCGCAGCCTGGACCTCCTCCGATGAGCGCCACCACCCCGACCCAGGACCCCGCCCGATGATCGTCCCGATCGACCCCAGCATGGTGCTCGGCCCGCAGGCCGCCGTGCCCGGCGTGTCGCCCGTGAACCAGCCGGACGTCGCGGCCGCCGGCACCGACGGCGGCGGGTTCGGGGGCTCGCTCAGCAACGCGCTGAAGAGCCTCGAGACCACGCAGGCCGAGGCGGCGAAGGGCGCGCAGGAGCTCGCGGCCGGGACGGCGACGAGCCCCGAGGCCGTGGTCATGAACGTCGAGCGCGCGAAGCTCGCGATGCAGATGGCCTCCGCCCTGCGCACCAAGGGCGTCGAGGCCATGAACGACATCCTCCACACGCAGGTGTAGCGCCATGACCGGTCCGCAGATCTCCCGGGCGCCGCGGTCGCGCGCCACCATCCACCGGGGCGGGGCGTAGCGCCATGCCGCTGCCGAAGGTCCTCCAGACGCTCTCCACCAAGGGGAAGATCGCCGTCGGCGGCGCGGTCCTGGCCGTGCTCGTCGTCGGCTACATGATGTTCTCGCTCGCGTCGACGCCGGGCTACACGACGATCGTCTCCGGGCTGAACCCCGCCGACACCGGCAAGATGACCGCCGCGCTGGACGAGAAGGGCGTCGCGTACGAGCTGCAGAACAACGGCACCGCGCTCGCCGTCGTGAAGAAGGACGTCGGCCTGGCGCGGATCGCGCTGGCCGAGTCCGGCGGCGTCGCCGGCGGTGCGGTGCAGCCCGGCTTCGAGCTCTTCGACAAGCAGAAGATGGGCTCGTCGCAGATGCAGCAGCAGGTGACGTACCAGCGGGCGATCGAGGGCGAGCTCGCCCGCACCATCGGTCAGATCCAGGGCGTCTCCGGCGCGACCGTCCAGCTCGTCCTGCCCGACGAGAACGATGCGCTGCTGAACGAGAACGCCCCGCAGGCGACGGCCGCGGTGCTGCTCACCGGCGGGACCGATCCGGACCCGTCCGCGGTCCAGGGGATCGCGCGCCTCGTCGCCTCGAGCGTGAAGTCGCTGAAGCCCGACAAGGTCACGATCACCGACGGCTCCGGCCGACTGATCTGGCCGTCGGGCGACGGCGCTGCCACGGCGGGCGGCGCGAACCTCGCGAAGCAGTCCGCGGCGCTGAAGTACCAGACGACGATGGAGGCGAGCCTCGCGTCCGTGCTCGCCCAGACCGTCGGCCCCGACAAGGCCCGCGTCCGCGTGAACGCCGACATCGACGCCGACCAGGCGCAGCAGGAGCAGCTGAAGTACGGCAAGCGCTCGGTGCCGCTCAAGGAGACCACCGAGGGCGAGAAGATGGACGGTGGGTCCGGCGCGACCGGCGGCACCGCCGGCGCCTCGGGCAACGTCCCGGGCTACGCATCGGCGGGCTCGAGCACCGGCGGGAAGTCGAAGTACGAGAAGACCTCCGGCAACCGCGAGTTCGGCGTCGACAAGACCGTCACCCGCAGGACGATCGCCGCCGGCGGCGTCACGAAGCAGAGCGTCGCGGTGATGGTCTCCGACACCGTCCCCGCCGCGCAGATCCCGGCGATCAAGAGCGCGATCTCCGCAGCGGCCGGCATCGACGCGACGCGCGGCGACCAGCTCACGGTCTCCCGCATGGCGTTCGCCAAGCCGCCCGCCGCGGCGGCCGGTCCCGCGATCCCGCCCGGCATGCTCGGCTACGCGAAGTGGGCCGCGCTCGCCCTCGGTCTGATCGTCTTCTTCGTCCTGATCGCCCGGCACCTGCGCAAGCGGGAGCAGGAGGCCCTTGCCTCGCCGGTCTGGCTGACCGAGATCGAGGCGCCGCGGTCGCTGCGGGACCTCGAGGCCGAGCGCGCCGCCGCCCAGGCCCGCATGGCCGCCCAGCCCGTCCTCGCCGCCCCGGCGTCCCGCACGCGCATGGAGGACCTCGCCGACCAGGACCCGGGTGCCGTCGCGACCCAGGTTCGCCACTGGATGACGGAGGACTAGGGATGGCCGTCGCCACGACCACCGGGCAGGACCTCGACGACGGCTTCGAGACCGTCGACGCGCAGGCCGTCCCGATGCCCACCGGTGGGATCGGCGGGGCGCAGGCGTCGACGAAGAAGGCGCTGAAGATCGCCGGCCGCCGCAAGGCCGCGATCCTGCTCGTGTCCCTCGGAGCCGAGCGCGCCGCGGAGGTCTTCCGGCACCTGCGCGACGAGGAGATCGAGTCGCTGTCGCTCGAGATGGCGAAGCTCGGGCAGGTGCCCGCCGAGCACGTCGAGGGCGTCTTCGACGAGGCCGACGCGATGACCGTCGCGCTGCGGTCGTTCGCCGAAGGGGGCGTCGACTTCGCCCGCGAGGTGCTCGAACGCTCGCTCGGCGCCGACCGCGCCGAGGAGATCATCGGCCGGCTCGCGTCGGTGATCGAGAAGCGGCCGTTCGAGTTCCTCCGGCGGACGCCGCCGGAGCAGGTCGTGGCGTTCCTCCGCGCCGAGTCGCCGCAGACGCGCGCGCTCGTGATAGCGAACCTCCACGCGCGGCTCGCCGCCCAGGTGCTCTCGGTGCTCGACCCCGAGGAGCAGGCCGACATCGCGCTGCGCGTGGCGAAGATGAGCGAGACGAGCCCCGAGGTCGTCAAGCGGATCGAGGCCGTCGTCCGCGGGAAGCTCGCGAACGTCGTCACCGCCGACCCGTCGGCCGCCGGCGGCGTGCAGGCCCTGGCGGACATCCTCAACCAGACCGACCGGCCGACCGAGCGCAACGTGCTCGACGCCCTGGGGGAGACCGACGCCGACGTCGCCGAGGAGGTACGCCGGCTCTTGTTCGTCTTCGAGGACGTCGCCGGGCTCGACGACCGCTCGATCCAGATGGTGCTCCGCGACGTCGACCAGCGCGACCTCGCGCTCGCCCTGCGCGGCGTCGACGACGAGGTCCAAGAGCGGATGCTCCAGAACCTCTCGCAGCGCGGCGCGCAGAACATCCGCGAGGAGATGGAGTTCATGCCGCCGCAGCTCAAGCGCGTGGTCGAGGAGGCCCAGGGCCGGATCGTCGCGGCGGTCCGCCGGCTCGAGGAGTCGGGCGAGCTCGTCATCGGCCGCGGCGACGGAACGGACGTGGTCTAGGTGGATCGCACGCTGGACGCCGGGGCGACGGAAATCGCCGGGGCCGGGATCCGGGTCGCCGCACCCGCCGAGTTCGCCTTCGAGCCGCTGACCGCCCCGCCCGCGAGGCCGACCGCACGGCAGGCCGCCGAGCACGTCGCCGACGCGGTGGCCGACGCCGAGCGCATCCGCGAGGAGGCCCGCCGCGACGGGTTCGCGGAGGGGCTCGCCGCCGGGATGGAGCAGGCGCGGGCCGAGCTCGAGCCCGCCGCCCGCGCGCTCGCGCAGGCGCTGCAGGAGGCGATGACGCAGGGCGACCAACTCGCGTCCGCGCTGGAGCGCGAGGCCGTCGAGCTCGCGATGGTCGTCGCCGAGAAGGTCGTCGCCGGCGCGGTCGCCGAACGGCCGGAGCGCGTCCTCGACGTCGTCACCGGCGCGCTGCGTGGCCTCGTCGAGCGACGGCGCCTGACGATCCTCGTGCATCCGGAAGACGCCGAGCTCGTGCGCGAGGGGATCGGCAGGGTCACGGCGGAGCTCGGCGGCGTCGAGCACTGCGACGTCCAGGCCGAGCGCCGCGTCGCCCGCGGCGGCGCGCTGCTGCGCACCCCGGACGGCGAGCTCGACGTCCGCCTCGACGCGAAGCTCCGGCGCGCGGCCGAGGTCCTGCGGGAGGTGCCCGCGTGAGCCGCTCCGCCGAGCACCGCCGCACGGCGAACCGTCGCGCCACCCCCGGCCCCGGGGGCACGACGTGACCTGGTCGCCGCATCCCGGAGACCTCCCCGGTGACCCCGCGGACCGCGGTACGGCCGGCGACGGCGCCCATCGCGGCGCGACCGGTCCCCGCCTCGGGCGCCGTCTGTCGACCCTCCGCGCCTCCGACCTCGGGTCGCGCCACGGCCTGGTGGTCGACGTCATCGGGCTCGTCGTCGAGGCGACCGGGCTGAAGGCCGAGGTGGGGGAGGTCTGCCTCATCCACACCGGGCGCTCCCGCGAGCCGCTACAGGCCGAGGTCGTCGGGTTCCGGTCGGGGCGCACGCTCCTGATGCCGCTCGGCGAGCTGACCGGCGTCGCGCCCGGCACGACGGTCTCCGGCACCGGCCAACCGTTCCGCGTCGCGACCGGCGACGCGCTGCTCGGCCGCGTCGTCGACGGCCTGGGCGCCCCGCTGGACGGCATGACGCCGCCGACCGGGCCGCCGCGCTCGACGATCGCCCCGCCGCCCGACCCGCTGTCGCGCCCGCGGATCACCGAGCGCCTCGGCCTCGGCGTCCGCGCGATGGACGCGCTCGTGCCCTGCGGGGTCGGCCAGCGGATCGGGATCTTCGCCGGCTCGGGCGTCGGCAAGTCGTCGCTGCTCGGGATGATCGCCCGCTCATCGAGCGCCGACATCAACGTCATCGCGCTGGTCGGCGAGCGCGGCCGTGAGGTCCGGGAGTTCGTCGAGCGCGACCTCGGCGAGGCGCTCGAGCGCTCCGTCGTCGTCTGCGCCACGTCCGACCAGCCCGCGCTCGTCCGCATCCGCGCCGCGTACACGGCGACCGCGATCGCCGAGCACTTCCGCGACCAGGGCCGCCGCGTCGTCCTGATGATGGACTCCGTCACGCGCTTCGCGATGGCCCAGCGCGAGGTCGGCCTGGCGATCGGCGAGCCGCCCGCCACCCGCGGCTACACGCCGAGCGTCTTCGCGGCGCTCCCGAAGCTGCTCGAGCGCTCGGGCACCGCGCCGTCGGGGTCGATCACCGGGCTCTACACGGTGCTCGTCGACGGCGACGACATGAACGAGCCGATCGCCGACGCCGTGCGGTCGATCCTCGACGGCCACGTCGTCCTCTCGCGCGAGCTCGCGCACCGCAACCACTATCCGGCCATCGACGTCCTGCAGAGCGTCTCGCGTCTCGTCGGCGAGGTCACCACGCCCGAGGACCGCGCCGCCGCCGGCCTGGTCCGTGGCCTGATGGCCGACTACAAGGCGCGTGAGGACCTGATCGCGATCGGCGCGTACCAGGCGGGCACCGACCCGCGGACGGACGCGGCGATCGCCATGCGGGACGGCATCGAGGCGTTCCTGCGCCAGGCCCCGGACGACCGCTCGACGGTCGCCGACGCCGACGGCGGACTGCACGCGCTGGCGGCCGCGGCGTTCGCGGACGCGCCCGAGGCGGTGGTCGCGTGAGGCGGTCCCGTCGCACCGCCGGACGGGGACCGGTGGGATTCGCGACCCCGCGTCGGACACGCGTCCGCCGCGCTGCACGACGCTGCGCCCGGGCCGATCACCGGGGCGTGCCCCCGAGCTTCCAGTTCCGCCTCGAGCCCGTCCGCTCGCTCGCCGAGCGCCGCGAGACCGAGGCCCAGAGCGCCCTCGCCGCGGCCCTCGCCGACGAGTCCTCCGCGCGGTCCGCGCTCGCCGACGCCGACGCGCGGTCGCGGGCCGCGGTGGCCGCGCTCGGCACGTGCCTGAACGCGGGCTCCGGCGGCACCGTCACCGGGGCGCAGCTGCGGGCGCAGGAGGTGTGGATCGGCTCGACCCTCGTGCACCGCGAGGCCGCGGCGCTCGATGTCGACCGCCGCGTCACCGAGACCGGCGCCCGCCGCGGGCTGCTCGTCGAGGCCGCCCGCGACCACGAGGTCCTGGAGCGCCTGCGCGAGCGCCGTGCCGCGGAGCACCGCGCCACCTGCGCGCGGATCGAGCAGGAGGGCCTCGACGAGATCGCCCTCGGCCTGCACCGCCGGAGGAGCGCGTGAGCATCGCGGAGGTCGCGGGCCGCATGGCCGAGCTGCAGACGATGCTGGCCCAGGCGTCCGGTCGGCTGCCGCTGACCGACCGCGCCGCGGGCACCGCGGCGACCGGCACGACGTGGGAGGGCGGCACCACCGACGTCCCCTCGACGTTCGCCGCGACGCTCGGCCTCGCGCAGGGCGGGACGGGCGCGCCCGGCGGCGGTACCACCGCGGCCGGGTACGCCGCGAGCGCGTCCGGCCCCGTCGCCGGCGCCACGTTCCCCGCCCCGGTCGGCGTCCCCGCGACGGGCGACGCGGGAGGGCAGTACGCACCCCTGATCCAGGCCGCCGCGCAGCGGCACGGCATCGACCCGCAGGTCTTCACGAACCTCGTGCGGCAGGAGTCCGGCTTCGACCCGTCCGCCGGCAGCTCCGCCGGCGCCCGGGGCCTCTGCCAGCTGATGCCGGGGACCGCGGCGACGCTGGGCGTCACGGACATCACGGACCCCGCGCAGTCGCTCGAGGGGGGCGCGAAGTACCTGCGGGAGCAGCTCGACCGCTTCGGCGGCGACTACACGAAGGCGCTGGCCGCCTACAACGCCGGTCCCGGCGCGGTCCAGCGCTACGGCGGCGTCCCGCCGTACGCCGAGACGCAGCACTACGTCGCCACGATCCTCGGCCGGAGCGCCTGATGAGCACCCCGACGCGCGTCGCGCCGTCCTCCGCCGTCCGCGCGCCGTCGGCCGTCGCCCCGACGGCCGGTCGCGGCCAGGGGACACCGGGCGGCTTCGCGACGCTCCTGGACGATGCGCTCGGCGGCGGAGGCGCGCGCCGGCCCGCGGCGTCGGCCGCAGCCGCCTCCCGGGCCGGCATCGGGCGGTCCGCGGTGGCGTCCGGCGCCGATCGTCCCGGCGCCCGTCCGACGGACGCCGCGGACCCGCGGGTGACGGACGCCCCCGAGCCCCGCGCCGCGGCGACCGACGACCGGCGGCCCGACGCCACCGATCGCGCCGACGACGCGAGCACCGCTCCGTCGGACGCGCCGGCGGCGGACGCCCCCGGCGCCCCCGGGACCGCCGCGACCGTCAGCGCCGTCGTCCCGTCGACCGCGGCGGCCGGGCTCGCCGCCGCGCCGGCCGCCCCGACCACGCCGGCGGTGCCGGGAACCGTGCCGGAGCCGCAGGACCCGGCGTCCTCGTCGCCCGCCGTCGCGCCCCTCCCGACGGCCGTCGTCCCCGGGACGGCGACCGCGCCCGGCGCCGCGACCACCCCGGCGCTCGTGTCCGCCGGCGCCGCGTCGCCCGTCGCCA
>NZ_KI912613.1:3516579-3528998 GCF_000519325.1 Patulibacter minatonensis DSM 18081
GCTCGACGTCCTGGCCCGCCGCGGCGCGACCACCGCGCGCCTCACGCTGCGGCCGGAGGCCCTCGGCGGCGTCGACGTGCACCTGCGCCACACGGCGCAGGGCCTCGAGGTGCGGCTGACCGCCGACGGTGCCGACGCCGGCCGTGCGCTCCAGGCGTCGGCCGAGCTCCTGCGCCGCCAGCTCGAGCAGCAGGGCGTGACCGTCCTGCGGCTCGAGGTCCAGGGCCCGACGACGACGGCCGGCGGCGCCACGCCCGACGGCCGCGACGGCGCGTCGGCCGGCTCCGGCACGGGGCCCGGCGGCCGCGGTTCCGACACCCCCGGATCGGGACGCCGCGGCGCCCGCACCACCATCGACCTGCCCACCGATCCCGACCACCGCACGACGCTGACGCTGCCCGACGGCGCGCTCGTCGACGTGCTCGCCTGAGACGACCCGATGCCCACGATCCCGACCACGTCCGCCCTCACCGGCGGCGGCACCACCGCCACCCAGAAGACCACGTCCAGCACCATGGGCAAGGACGACTTCCTGAAGCTCATGACGACCCAGCTGCGCCGCCAGGACCCGATGAAGCCCGTGGACGACACGGCGTTCCTCGCGCAGATGGCGCAGTTCACGTCGCTCGAGCAGCTGACGAACCTCGGCACGACCGCGAGCCAGCAGCTGAACGCCGCCGGCGTGACCCAGGCGCTCGCGCTCGCGGGTCGCACGGTCGACTACCTCGGCTCCGACGGCACGACCCGCACCGGCGTCGTCGACAGCGTCTCGTTCGACGGCGGCGTGCCGCAGCTGACGATCGGCGGCGTGCCCGGCATCTCGCCCGGCGCCGTCGCGGCCGTCCACGGCGGCGCCCCCGGCACCCCGGCGGCCGGCACCGGCACCACGACTTCCACCCCCTCGTCGACCGCCACCGGCGGCGACGCCACCACCACCACGGAGTGACCCCATGATCCGCGGCATGTACAGCGCCATCAGCGGGCTGAAGGCGCACCAGACCCTCCTCGACGTCACCGCCAACAACCTGGCGAACGTCAACACCGTCGGCTACAAGAGCTCGCGGGCGACGTTCTCCGACTCGCTCTCGCAGCAGGTGCGCGGCGCGTCGGGCGGCACGACGACGACGGGCGGGACCAACGGGCTGCAGGTCGGCCTCGGGGTCAAGGTGGCCTCCGTCGACAACCTCGTCGGCGCCAGCTCGACGCAGATGACCGGCAACGCGCTCGACGTCGCGCTCCAGGGCGAGGGCTGGTTCACGGTCGCCCACGGCGACCCGACGGGTCCCGCACCCGGCGCGGCGACGTGGTCGTTCACCCGCGCCGGCGCGTTCAGCACCACCTCGGCCGGGCACCTGACGACGTCGGAGGGCCTCTACGTCATGGGCTTCCCGCCGGCGGCCGCGGGCGGGCCCGACACGACCGGCGCCCCGAGCTACATCACGCTCCCGAACGCCGCGTCGGACGTGACGGTCGGCGCCGACGGCGCGGTCTCGTACATCGACCACTCGGGCGGCCCGAACGACGGGACGCGCCAGACCGCGGGCTACCTGGCGATCAGCCGGTTCGCGAACCAGGCCGGGCTGCAGCGCGGCGGCGGCTCGACGTGGAACGCGACGGCGAACTCCGGCGCCCCGGCGGCCGGGACCCCCGGTGTGGACGGCAACGGCTCGGTGATGGCCGGCGCGCTCGAGATGAGCAACGTCGACCTCGCCTCCGAGTTCACGACGATGATCTCCGCCCAGCGCGGGTTCCAGGCCAACTCGCGCGTCATCAGCACGGCGGACGAGATGCTCCAGGACGTCGTCAACATGAAGCGCTGAGCGCGCGCGACACCGGGAGCACGACGCGATGATCGAGCTGCACCGCCTCGGGCGCGAGCCCGAGCCGTTCCTCCTGAACCCCGACCTGATCCAGACCGTCGAGGCGCGTCCCGACACGACCGTGACGCTGACCTCCGGCGAGCGGCTCCCGGTCGTCGAGCGGCCCGAGGACGTCCGACGGCGCATCGCCGCGTGGCGGACGTCGCTGCTCGTCGACGCGGCCCGCACGATCGGCCTGGACCCCGACGTGCTGCCGTTCGCGCGGCGGGGCTGATCAGACCCCGGCCGTCGGGAGCTCGTCGAGCTCGCGGTCGTGGCGGACGACGTCGTCCGTCGTCGACACCCAGGTGTTCGGGGCCGGGAGGCGGCCCTCGGGGACGTCGAGGACGGCGTGGAGCGCCGAGATCCACGCCGCGCCCTCGGCCACCGGCACGGCGTGGAGCATCAGCAGCACGAGGTCCTCGGTCAGGACCTCGACCTGCACCGCGGCCCCGCCCGGGAAGTACGCGGGGGCGTAGACCGCGCCGGCCCGCACCTGCAGGCCGTGACGCTCGCCGAGGTCGTGGAAGGCCTCGCGCGCCGCCTTGATCTCCGGCCAGTGCTTCATCGGCGCCCAGTGTCGTCGAGCGGGGGGACGGACGCAATCCGGCGAGCGGAGCTACCCGGTCCCGGCCGCCGTCGCCAGGACGAACAGCGCGACGGCCACGAGCAGGGACGCCCAGCGGTCGGTGGCCCGACGGCGACCGGCCGCGACCAGCAGTGCGGCGGCCGCGCCCACGTACCCGCCGACGGCCAGCAGGGCCTGCCTGCTGATCGTGTGGTCGTGCGCGAGGATCAGGACCCCGGTGCCGGCCACGACGAGCACGGCGCCGAGGAGCTGCCAGGTCTCGGCGCTCCAGGGCTCCCCTCCGGGGCGGGCGGCGGGATTGGTTGGGGCGCCGGACGTCGGGGACGATCCGGGGGTGCTCGTGGGACGGGACACGGGTGGCTCCTGCGGCCGGTGACGGGACGCGTCGATCGTGGCAGGTACCGCCGATACGCACCTGGTACGAATGCGTATCCGGACCGATCGGACCATTGCGCATGATCGTCCCATGGTCATCGCGCTCGTCCTCCTCGCCGCCTGGGTCGTCCTCAACGTCGCCCTGCTGGGTGCTGTCGCGGTCGCGAACCACCGCGGTGCCCGCGCCGCCGCCGCCCCGCAGGTCCGCACGGTCGCCGTCGCGGCCCGCGCCGCGCAGGTCGTCGCCGCCTGACCCGTCCCGGACGCGCCCGACGGCCCGCGACGGTCCGGACGCCGTACGCCCGCGCGCGGAACTCCGCCACGTCCGGTCCTTACGGCGCGCTGACGCTCGATCGTCAGTATCAACAGGGCATGGGCGTCGGTGCATCTACGGAGTGGGACCCCGATCGGCTGCGCCCCGCGGTCGCGCTCGAGCCGACCGTCCCGGGGGCCGACGAGGCGCCCGTGGTCCTCGATCCCGACGGCGTCGCGGCGTTCGGCGACCGGCTGCGCGAGGGCGTCCGGCACGGGATGCAGATCGGCGACGACGTCCTCGACGTCGCGCTGGCCACGCTCCTGGCCCGCGGGCACCTGCTGCTCGAGGACCGTCCCGGCGTCGGGAAGACCCAGCTCGCCCGCTCGATCGCGGGCAGCGTCGCCGGCCGGTTCTCGCGCGTGCAGGCGACGGTCGACCTGCTGCCGACCGACATCCTCGGCGCGACGATCTGGCACGCGGGCACCGCCACGTTCGAGTTCCACCCCGGACCGGTCTTCGCCAACGTCGTCCTCGTCGACGAGCTCAACCGCGCGACCCCGAAGACCCAGTCGGGGCTGCTCGAGGCGATGCAGGAGCGGCAGGTCACGGTCGACGGGCGCACGCACCCGCTGGAGCGGCCGTTCATGGTCATCGCGACCCAGAACCCGACCGAGGGCTTCGACGGCACCTACCCGCTGCCCCCGGCGCAGCTGGACCGCTTCCTCGCCCGCACGTCGCTCGGCTACCCGTCGGCCGACCAGGAGCTCGCGCTGCTGCGCGACGATCCCGAGCCGCCGACCACCCCGACGGGCAGCCTCCGCGAGCTGCTCGCCGCCCAGGCGGGCGTCGACGCGGTCCGGACGACCGAGCCGCTGCTCCGCTACGTCGTCGCCGTGCTCCGGGCGACCCGCGAGCACGCACTGAGCGAGGCCGGCGCCAGCCCGCGCTCGGGGCTGCAGCTGCTGGCCGCCGCCCGCGCACGGGCGGCGCTGGCCGGCCGGGACTTCGCGCTGCCCGACGACGTGCAGGAGCTCGCGCCGGCCGTCCTCGCGCACCGGATCCAGCCCGTCGCCGCCGCCCCGCCCGAGGCCGGGCTCGAGGTCGTCGCGGACGTCCTGCGGGCGGTCCCGGCGCGGTGATCGACGGGACGCTCGCCCGGGACCTCCGCGCCCTGTGGGACGAGCTCCGGCCCGCACGGCGTCGCATCACCCTGGTCGTCGCCCCGCTCCTCCTCGGCTTCGGCGGCGCGGCGGTCGGGTCGGTCGCGCTGTTCGCCCTGGCGGTCGGGGTGCTCGTCGCGTACGCCGGGTGCGCCGTCCTGGTCCGCGTCGGCGCGCGACGGCTGCGGGTCGCGCGGACGATCGAGCGCCGCGAGACGCTCGAGGGACGACCGGTGGCGGTGCGCTTCACCACGTCCGGCCTGCGCCGCCTCCCGTTGCACGTCGAGGTCCTGGGCGGCACCGGCACCTGGGTGCCGCTGTCGGACGGCGGCGGTCGGATCGACTGCACGATCGACCGGCCCGGACCGCACGTCGTCGACGCCTCGACGCTGCGGATCCGGGACGACCTCGGGTTGTTCTCCCGGACCCTGCGCGTCGGGCGCCCGGAGTCGCTGCTCGTCCTGCCGGTCCCCGCGACGGTCCCGCCGGTGGGGCGCGCCGGCGGTGCCGACCCGGCCGGCGACCCGGAGCCCGACGGCCTGCGGCCCTACGTCCGCGGCACGGCGATGAGCCGCGTCCACTGGCCGTCAGCGGCACGCGGCGGCGACCTGCAGGAGCGCGTGTTCGTCACCGCCCGGGACCGCCTCCCGCTCGTGGTCGTCGACACGGCCGGCGTCGACGATCCGGCCGTCCGCGACTGGACGGCCCGCACCGCCGCGGGCCACGTCCAGGCCTTCCTGCGCGCGGGCGGGTGTCGCGTCCTGCTGCCGGGGGACCGGCGCGCGACGACGGTCACCGACGCCGGCGGGCACTGGTCGGCGCTCCACCGGCGGCTCGCGAGCCTCGAGTCGGGCTCGCCCCACCGCACGCCGGGGGACGACCGGGACGCCGTGCTCGTGCGGTCCGTCGCGGCGCCCGCCGACGCGCACGGCGCCCGTGGACGGCTTCCCTTCGGGGTCGTCCCGCTCGACGCGTGGTCGGAGGCCGCGTGAGCACGTCCGGCCGGCGCGCCGACGTGGTCGCGGCGGGGCGCGCCCTCCGCGGTCGCGGCGCATCGCGGGCCGCCGCCGTCGACGGGGGCGGGTTCCGGCCTGCCGGTGCCGACCGTCGCTGGGGCGGCGCCATGGCCCTCGTCCTGCTGGCCGTCGCCGGCGTCCTGGCGTGGTGGTCCGTCCTCGGCGCGGGACTCCTGTGGACGATGCCGGTGGTCGGGGTCGCCGCGCTCGTCGCCGCGCGGGTGGTCGGGGTGCGGGCGGCGGTCGTCGTCCTGGTCGTGTGGCTTCCGCTGTCGCTGCTGCTGGCGGGCGTGCCGCTGTCCGCGCTCCGTCCGCGGGCGCTCAGCGACTCCTGGACCGCCTTCGCGGACGGCCTCGACGCGCTGACCGTGCCGGCGCGCGGGGCGGTGGTCCGCGATCCGTGGCCGCTCGCCGGGGCGCTCTCGGCGACGGGTGCGGCGTGGATCGTCGCCGCGCTGGTGTCGCTGCGGCCCGGCCGGGCGCCGGCCGCGCTGGCGCTCGCCCTCACGTCGCTGCCGCTCGTCGGCGGCCTGGCGCTCGAGCAGCTCGGCGACGCCGCGTGGCCCGGCGCCGTCGTGCTCGCCGCGGGGATGCTCTGGCTCGCCCGCGGCCGCGTGACGGTGCTGGCGCCGGTCGTCGCCGCGGTGGCGCTCGTGGCGGCCGTCGCCGCCCAGGCGATCGGGCCGCAGGAGCGCTGGATCCCGTTCGTGGACGTCGCGGCCCGCAAGCCCGCGTTCTCGCGCCTGGACACCACCCAGAGCTACGGGCCGCTCGTCGACCGGCGCACCGGCGCCCCGATGCTCGAGGTCCGCGCCGACGAGCCCGCGCTCTGGCGGATGCAGACCCTCGACCGGTTCGACCTGCGCGGATGGGGCGCCGGCGCCGCGAGCCTCCGCGTGGACCTGCCGCAGCCCGCGGCGGTCACGACGACGACCACCGTGACGGTGCGCGGCCTGCGCAACCGCCTGGTCGCCGCGCCCGGCCGCATCACCGCCGTCCGGGGTGGCGGCGGCTCGTACGCGGACGCGGGGGAGGCCCGTCAGCTCAAGGACCGCCCGGCGTCGGGCGACACCTACACCGTCGAGTCCGAGGTCGTCCGCGCCTCCGCGGCCCAGCTCGCGACCGTCCAGATCCCGCACGGGGAGGACTACGAGCCGTACACGAGGATCTTCCCCGGCGAGTTCGACGGCCGCGGCCGGCGCTTCGGGTACGGCAGCGGGTACGGGCGGCGCCGCGACGGCGGGCCGTACGGGCGCCCGGGGATCGGCGGCGGGTCGCAGCCCGGGACCCAGGGCGGCTCGACCGGCGGCGGGTCCGGGTCGGGGTCCGGGTCCGACGACGAGCGGGACGAGGACCGGTCGCTGGCCGAGAGCGCGGACTCCCTGCCCCCGGCGATCGCCGCGACCGACTGGGGCCGGACGATCCGCCTCGCGCGCACGCTCTCCGTCGGCGCGAAGAACCAGCTCGAGGTCGTCCGCCGCGTGCAGGACTACCTGCTCGGCGGCGACCGCTACCGGTACACGACGGACGTCCCGGAGCCCGGGCGTCAGCCGCTGTTCGACTTCCTGTTCCGCGACCACGCCGGCTACTGCCAGCAGTTCGCGGGCTCGGCCGCGCTGCTGCTGCGGATGGCGGGCGTGCCGACCCGCGTCGTGGCCGGCTTCGCGACCGGGGTCCCCGCCGACGACGGCACCTACGAGGTCCGCGACGAGGACGCGCACGCCTGGATCGAGGTGTACTTCCCGGGCTTCGGCTGGATCCCGTTCAATCCGACGCCCGCCGCCGCCGACGCGTCGGTCGACCCCTCGATCGACCCCCTCGCGGCGGCCGCACCCGTGGGCCGCGACGCGGGCGGCTCCGGCTGCGCCCTGCTGCTGGTCCCGGCCGCGGGCCTCGCGGCGCTCGGCGTGCTCGTCGTCGGCCGGCGCCGGCGCCGCCGCGACCTGCCGCCGCCACGGCGCGTTCGGCGGCGGGACGGCGGTCGGGGAGGCCCGACCGGTCGGCGGACCGCGTGCGGTCGACGGCGGGGTGCCCGGCACCCGGCCGGTCCCCGGCTCCGCGCAGACCGGCGCCGCCCGCGCGGTCGCCGCCGACGCGGGGTCCGGGCCGCGTGCGGTCCGCGTCGCCGGTCCGGTCGGTGCCGCCGGTCCGGTCTGCGCCGCCGACGCGATCCACGGTCCCGCTACGCGTCGGCGCGGGTGACCCCGTCGCGCCCGGACCACCCGCCGCGATCGGCGTCTCGGCGCCACCGGCCTCCTTCACCGTCACACGGCCGTCGGCGGTCCAGACGCGGATCGTGCGGCCCTTCGTGCCGCCGGTCTCCGACGCGTCGATCCGGAGGCGCAGCTGCGCGACGGCGTCGCGGACGGCCTGGTCGTTGCGGGCGCCGACGTCCATCCCGCGGCCGCCGAAGGAGAACATCTGGGCACCCCCGACGAGGAAGGTGCTCAGGCGGGTGCGCCGCGCGCCGGCGGCGAGGACGGCCTCGAGCAGCGCCGGGGCCGCCGTGTCGGCGAACTTGCCGAGCGCCGGGTCGCCGGCCTCGGGCGAGACGGGCAGCATCACGTGCGCCAGGCCGGCGACGTGCGCGTCGACGTCGACGAGCGCCAGGCCGATGCACGACCCCAGGCCGATCGACGTGAGGACGTCCCCCGGTCCGGTGGAGACCGCGAGCTCGCCCATCCGGACCATGACGTCGGCGCCGGTCACGTCGGCAGCCCCAGGCGGGCGAGGAGCTCCTGGACGCCGTCGCCCTCGGGGACGAGGAGGAACGAGAGGGCGCACGCCTCGTCCTCGACCCGCAGGCGGGTGTCGAGCACGAGGGCGACGTCCTCGCCGCCGGCGACGTGGGTCAGGACCGAGGAGACGATCGCCCCGAGGACGTCGGTGACGACCTCGGGCGGCTTCGGCTCGAGCGCGAGGCCGGTCATCGCGGCGATCGCGCCGAGGTAGCTCGTGCCGAGGATGTTGCCGATCTCCGACAGGGCCGACAGCCCGACCTCGGAGCCCGGCTCGACCCCGAGCAGCCGGCACAGGGTGTCCGCGGCGTCGGGACGGAACAGCAGCAGGATCACGCCGTCGAGGTCGCCCATGATCGGCAGCAGCGCGGCCGTCGTCGCGCCCGCGGGGTCACCGACCGCGTCGACCGCGTCGGCCAGCGGCAGCGCCTGGACGTGGGGGACCGAGAGGTCGACCGCGCGGCCGAGCATCCCGGCCAGGGAGGTGCCCGCGGTCCCCGAGCCGATGTTCGCGATCTCGCGCAGGGCGTCGAGCTGGAGGGCGCTGTAGGTGCTCATGCGTGAGGTCCGATCTGGTGGGTGGTGGTGCCCGCGCCGGCGGGCTGGTCCGCTGCGGCGGCGAGCGCGTCGCAGTCGACGATGAGGGCGATCCCGCCCTCGGAGAGGACCGCGGCGCCGGACACGGCGGCGCGGGTGTGGAGGTCCGGCGGCAGCGGCCGCGTCACGAGCTCGCGCTGCCCGACGAGCCGGACGACGCCGAGCGCGACGCGGTGGTCGCCGGCGCGGACGATCACGGCGTTCGTGGACCGGCGGACCGGGGTGCCCGGCGTGGCCGCGGCCGGGGGCGCGCACGGCTCCCCGAACGCGTCGGCGGCGTGCAGCAGCGGCAGCGTGCCGTCGGGGACGAGGAGGACCTCGGCGCCGGCCATGGTGCGGACGGCGACGTCGTCGAGGCCGACGATCCGCTCGATGCGGTCCAGCGGGATCGCGTAGCGCGAGCCGTCGGGGTCGGCGTCGGTGCCGACGACGAGCGCCGGCATGATCGCCAGGGTCAGCGGCATCCGGATCTCGGTCGACGTGCCGCGTCCGGGCTCGGAGGTCATCGTGACCTCGCCGCCCAGCCCGCGGATCGTGGTGCGCACCGCGTCCATGCCGATGCCGCGACCGGAGATGTCGCTCGTCGTCTCGGCCGTGGAGAAGCCCGGGTGGAACAGGAGCTCGACGGCCGCGGCCGGGTCGATCGCGGCGGCCTCGTCGGCGGTCAGGAGCCCGCGCTCGACGGCCCGTGCGGCGACGACGGCCGCGTTCACGCCGGCGCCGTCGTCGGAGACGGAGATCACGACGTTCGAGCCCGAGTGCCGGGCGGCGATCGTGATCGTCCCGGTCGCGGGCTTGCCGGCGGCCTCGCGCGTGGCGGGGTCCTCCAGGCCGTGGTCCAGCGCGTTGCGGACGAGGTGCGCGATCGGGTCGCCGAGCGCGTCGACGACGGTCCGGTCGAGCTCGGTCTCCTGCCCGACGAGCCGCAGCTCCACGCGCTTGCCGAGGCGTGCGGAGAGGTCGCGGACCATGCGCGGGAAGCGGAGGAAGACGGCCTCCACGGCGATCATCCGGACCTGCATCACCATGGCCTGCAGCGCCTGCGAGGACCGCGTGACCGCCTGCATCGCCTGGGCGAGCCCGGGTGCGTCGGCGCCGGCGACGAGCACCTCGAGCTGGGTCCGGTGCACGACGAGCTCGCCCATCGTGTGCATGAGGAGGTCGAGCCGCTCGGCGTCGACGCGCACGGTCGCGGCGGCACGCCCGGCACCGGGCCCGGCTTTGGCGGGACCCGCCGGACGCACCGGACCGTCGGAGCCGGTGGCCCGCCCGGAGGGCGCGGGGGACGGCGGTCCGCCCGCGGCCGAGCCGTCGCCGACGGCCCCCGCGCCGACCGGCCCGGTGGTCGGCAGATCTGCTGCCTCGTCCGAGGCCGAGGACGCGGGCGGACCCGGGGCCTGCGACGCCGCGGACGGGCGCGCGGCGAACGGGCCGCCCACCGGGGGTGCCGTGGCGTCCGGGAAGACCGCCGGGTGCGGCAGCTCGTCGAGCTCGAACGGCCGGGCGTCGCCGGGCCCGGCCTCCGGGGCCCGGGGGGCGTCGGCGGCCCGGTCGGCCGCGTCGGCCAGCGCGTCGGCGGCCTCCGCGAGCGCGTCGCGCAGCTCCACCGGGTCGAGCGGGGCGCCGTCGGCCGGGCGGAGGTGGACGTGCTGGACGTCGGAGACCGACTCGGCGGCGGCGATCACCGCGTCGTCCTCGTGCTCGGTCGCGATCCACGCCTCGATCACGCGCCCGTCGAAGGCGTCGACGTCGTCCATGGACGGGTTCGAGCCGAGGATCGGGCCGTGGTCGCCGACGGCGGTGAGGACCTGGAAGGCGCGGACGGCCGGCATCACGGCGTCGTCGCCGAGGACGGCCTCGACCACGACGACCCGCTGCCCGGCGGCGAGCGCGGCGAGGACGTCGGGCGTCATCGCCTCCTGCTCGGCGACCGCCGCGGCCTCGTCGGGGCGATCGCGGACCAGGGCGTCCAGCCGGGCGATCACGGCGGTCGGGTCGAGGTCCTCGACGCCGTCCCGCTCGATCCCCTCGACGCCGGCGGACAGCGCGTCGAGGCACGCGAGGAGCGTGTCGATCGCGTCGCGTCCGAGGCCGCCCTTCCGCTGCCGCAGCAGCTCGAGGACGTCCTCCATGCGGTGGGTCAGCGCGGCGATGCCGTCGAACCCCATGGTCGCGCTCGAGCCCTTGAAGGAGTGCGCGATGCGGAAGATGCCGTCGAGCACGTCGGCGTCGTCGGGGGTCTCCTCGATGCGGACGATCGCGAGGTTGAGCTCCTGGAGGTGCTCGGACGCCTCGGCGAGGAACAGCGGGAGGTACTCGGAGAGATCCACGGCTACGCCTCGGTCTTCTGGTAGGTGAACGGCTGGACCGAGCGCAGGCCGAGCGCGGCGGGCTGGGCCACGCGCTCGGTCGCGCCGATGACGAGGAACCCGCCCGGACGCAGGGCCGCGGCGAGCCGGGCGTGCAGCGCGTCGCGCACGTCCTCGTTGAAGTAGATGACGGTGTTGCGGCAGAGGACGAGGTCGAAGCCCTCGCGGGGCGCGGTGCCGCGCAGCAGGTCGCCGACCACGAAGCGCGTGGTGCGCCGCAGCTCGGGGGAGGCCCGCCAGCCACCGCCGGTCTCGGGGACGAAGTGGCGGCGCAGCTCGGCGTTCGGGGCGTCGCGGGCGTCGGCGGCGGAGAACCGCCCCTCGCGGGCGCGCTCGACCATCCGCGCGTCGATGTCGGTGCCGCGGACCTCGGCGCGGAACGGCCCGTGGAGCTCGGCGTGGCGGGCCATCAGCGACGCCAGCGTGTAGGCCTCGGCGCCGTAGGAGCAGCCGGCGCTCCAGGCCCGGACGGTGCCGGTCGGTGCGAGCTCCGGCAGGATCCGCTTCGCGATGACGTCCCACTGCTCCGGGTTGCGCCAGAGCTGCGACACGTTGATCGTGATGCGGTCCAGGAACGCGTCGAGCTCGGTCGCGTCGTCCTGGAGGCGCTTCAGGTACCGCCCGAGGTCGGGCTCGCCGCGGCGCTCCGCGAACGTGCGGATCCGGCGCTCCATCTGCGCGCGCTTGTACTGCTCGAGGTCGATGCCGCAGGTGCGGCGGATGCCGGCGCAGAAGCGGGCGTAGTCGTCGGCGGGGGACGTCGCGGTCCGATCCGGTCCGGTCGGTCGGGTGGCCGTGGCTCGGGTCGTCCCGGTCGACCGCGCGGCGGGGGCCGTGTCGGTGGTCGGTCGGTTCGTGCCGGTCGGACGGCCGGTGGTCGGCGCGGCCGGGCGCGGTGCGGGGGTCGCCGGTGCGGGGGTCCGGGGGCTCATGCGCCGACCTCCCGCAGGATCGCGGCGGCCATCTCCGGCAGCGGCACGATCCCGTCGGCCAGGCCGGCCTCCGCGACCGCGCGCGGCATGCCGTAGACGGTGCAGGTGTCCTCGGCCTCGACGAGGATCCGGCCGCCGTGGCGCCGGACCTCCTTCGCGCCGTCGAGCGCGTCGCGGCCCATGCCGGTCAGGACGACGAGCAGCAGGCGCGGGCCCCAGAGGCGCGCGGCGTCGGCGATCGTCAGGTCCGCGCGGGGCCGGAGGCCGCCGATCGCGGGCTCGTCGGTCAGGGTCGTCGCGTGCACGTCGGTCAGGCGCAGGTGGCTGCCGCCGGGCGCGATCAGGGCGTCGCCGGGGGCGATCGCGGCGCCGGGCTCGGCCTCGCGGACCGCCAGGGCGGAGGCCCCGTCCAGGCGGGCGGCGAGCGAGCCCGTGAACCCCGCCGGCATGTGCTGGACGACGAGCACCCCGGCGCCGAGCGGCGCGGGCAGCGCGGGCAGGAGCTCGGCCAGCGCCCGCGGGCCGCCG
>NZ_KI912613.1:3529098-3530812 GCF_000519325.1 Patulibacter minatonensis DSM 18081
CCGCCGCGACCTGCCGCCCGCGGTCCCGGTCGGCGAGCTGCTCGCGCGCCTGGTCCCCGGCCCGGTCGGTCCGGCGACCACCCTGACCGCGCTGGGGCCGTGCCTGCGGGCGGTCGGCCCGTCCGTGGCGGCCCTCGCGGCGACCACCGAGGCGGCGCGGTTCGCCTCCGACGAGCCGAGCGTCGAGCGCCGTCCCCGCTTCCGGGTCTGGTGCGCGTTGCGCCACGACGTCGGCGTCGCGCGCGCCTCGATGACGATGCTCCGGCTGGTGTCCGACGGGCGCGGCGCACGGGGGCGCGGGATCCCGGGGCCTCGCGAGGCGGATCCCGGGCACGTGCCCGGCGGTGGGCCGGGGCGCTGAGTGCGGTCCCTCGGGAGCACTCGACGACGGCGGGCGACGTCGTGCAGGGCGTCGCCGGCCGTCTGGCGGCCCGAAGTGGCGACCATCGGGATCGGTCGGCCGGCGGGGCGGGTGCGGTTGGTCAAGCGGGGCTTGACGTCGGACCATCCGCGTCGGTCGGCCGACGGGGCGGGTGCGGTTGGTCGAGCGGGGCGTGACGTCGGACCATCCGCGTCGGTCGGCCGACGGGGCGGGTGCGGTTCGCGGCGTGGGGCGACGCTTTCAACCATCGCCGTAGGTTGGCGGGTCTCGTGCACTCGGGGGTGGGTGGCGTCGGTACGGGTTCGTACGGCGATACGGATCTGATGGGTCGGCGACCGGGAGCCGATCGATGGTGGGCGCATCATCAGGTCCATGCTCATCGTCCTGGTCCTCCTCGCCGCCTGGCTCGTCGTCAACGTGACGCTCCTCGGTGCCGTGGCCGTGGCGAACCAGCGTGGCCAGAAGGCCGTCGACCGCGCCGCCGTCGAAGCGGTCCACGAGCCGGTCTTCGCCGCCGCCCGCTGACCCCGCGCCCACGCGCCGGTCTTCGCCGCCGCCCGCTGAGGTCACCCCTTTCGGGGCGGGCGCGGGGCCCGGGTCGGCCCGGGTCGGCCCCGTTCTGGTGTGCCGGGTCGGCGGGCCCGCGACCGTGATGTGCCGCGCCCCGGTCAGGCGCGGACCGTGGCACGTCGTGGTCGTAGGACGACCGTGATGTGCCACGGCCCGCCACCCTCGGGGGCGTGGCACCTGGAGGTCGCCCTCCGGTCAGGCCAGGGCCTTGTCGACCGCCTCGAGGACGCGGCCCGGCTGGAACGGCTTGACGACGAAGTCGCGGGCGCCGGCCTTGATCGACTCGATCACCTTGGCGTCCTGACCGAGCGCCGAGCACATGACGACACGGGCGGCGGGGTCGAGCACCAGGATGTCGCGGAGGGCCTCGAGGCCGTCCTTCTCCGGCATCGTGATGTCGAGCGTGCAGACGTCGGGGGCGAGCGACTTGAACTGCTCGACCGCCTGGGCGCCGTCGGCGGCCTCGCCGATCACCTCGTGCCCGCCCTTGGTCAGGGCGTCGGACACCATCTTGCGCATGAACAGCGCGTCATCGACCACGAGCACTCTGGCCATGGGTTCTCACACTCCTCGGAGGGGGGTTGGGTTCATCGGAAACGTGCTGTCCCGTCCGCGCGCGGGCGGACGGTCCGCGTCGCGGCGCGGGGTGGAAGTCGACGCCGGAGGACCGACGACTGCGCCGGTTCGGCGTACCGGTGCGCCGGCCCGTCCCGGGGGATCCGCGGGGCCGGCCTGCGCGGCTCGCGAGGGGCGTGCCGCCGC
>NZ_KI912613.1:3530912-3550651 GCF_000519325.1 Patulibacter minatonensis DSM 18081
GGGCCGCAGCGGCGCGGCGTCCGGCGCGGCTCTCGGCGGCGGCGCGCAGCTTGTCGCACAGGCCGGCCGAGAACTCGGTGACGGACTCGCCGACGCCCGGCTTGGCGGCCAGGTCGAAGGCGCCCTCGGCGAGCGCGTCGACCGCGCGGGCGCCGTGGGCGGGGGAGAAGGCGGAGACGACGACGGTCGGGACGTCCGGGCGGCCGGCGGTGCCGAGCGCCCGCAGGACGGCCATGCCGTCGACGCCGGGCATGTGGAGGTCGAGCGTCATGGCGTCGGGACGCGTGCGGACGCAGAGGGCGAGGGCCTCGTCGCCGTCGGACGCCTCGCCGACGACGTCGAAGCCGTCGTCGGTCAGCGTCCGGACGAGGATCCGGCGCATCAGCGACGAGTCGTCGGCGACGACGACCCGTGGGCGGGCGACCACGCGGGCGCGGCCGACGGTGCCGGGTCCGTCGTCGGCGGTCGGCGGGGGCGCGGCGCCGCGGTCCCGCACCACGCCCGAGAGCGCGGAGGGCACCGCCGGCCTGGTCCGCGGGCCGGCGGGCGCGCGGTGGTCGGTCGTCCGGGTGCTCATCGGACGGCCGTCGTCGCGGCCGGGGCCGCGGGGGCGACCGCGCCCGTCGGGCCGGCGACCGTCCCCGCGGCGGGGGGCGCCGACCCCGCGGAGGAGGGCGTTCCGACCGTGCCGGTGTCCGGCGACGCCGCGCCCGGTCCGACGGCCGCGCCCGACGTCGCACCCGTCCCGGCGGCGCCGGTCGCGGCCACGCCTGCCGCGCTCCGCGCGTCGGGCCGCGCCGACGCGGCGAGCGTCGACAGGTCGAGCACCGCGATCAGCCGGTCGCCGACCTTCGTGATCGCGCGCAGCAGGTCGTGCCCGGTGCCCTGCGGCAGGGCCTCGAGGTCGCCGGCCTGGACGGTCAGGACCTCGGTCGCGTCGTCGACGGTGACGCCGATCTGCTCGCTGCCGGTCTCGACGACGACGATCCGGGCGCCGGCGTGCTCGCCGCGCGGGACGTCGAGGCGGAGCGCCAGGTCGAAGACCGGGAGGATCTTGCCGCGCAGGGCGATCACGCCGGAGACCCAGGGCAGGTCGGACGACACGGGCCGGGGCGGCGTCCAGAAGATGATCTCCTGGACGTGGTCGATCGGCAGCGCGTACTCCTCGCGGCCGAGCCGCAGGACGACGAGCTGCGAGCTCGTCGCCGCCGGGGCGGCGTCGCCTCCGACGGGCGTCGTGGTGGTCGTGGTGGACATCGGGTCGCTCCGTCCGTCGGCCGGGCTCAGCGGGCGCCGACGAGGACGAACCGGCCGCAGAGCTCCTCGAGCTCCTCCGCGGTGTGCGCGAGCTCCTGGGCCGATGCCGCGACCTGCTGCGTCGAGGCGCTCGTCTCCTGCGTCGAGGCCGAGACCTGCTCGGAGGAGGCGGAGGACTGCTCGGCGACGGCGGCGACCTCGGCGACGTCGTTGCGCACGCGCTCGGAGGACGCGGAGATCTGGTCCATGACGACGGCGATCTGCTCGACGCGGCCGTGGACGTCGGAGACCGAGCCGGTGATCCGGCCGAAGGCCTCCTCGGTGACCTTCGCGGCGTCGCGGCAGACGTCGATCGCCTCGGTGCCGCTGTCCATCGCGGCGGTCGCCTGGACGGTCGAGGACTGGATCTCGCCGACCAGGGCGGCGATCGACGCGGCGGCGGCCTGCGACTCCTCCGCCAGCTTGCGGACCTGCTCGGCGACGACCGCGAAGCCGCGGCCCTGCTCGCCGGCGCGGGCGGCCTCGATGGCCGCGTTCAGCGCGAGGAGGTTCGTCTGGCCGGCGATCCCGGTGATCGTGTCGACGATGCCGCCGATCCGCTCGGACTTCTCGCCGAGCTCGCGCATCGCGGAGACGACGCCGCCGGTGACCTCGCTCATGTCGTGCATCGCGTGGGCGGTGCGCTCCGCGGCGTCGGCGCCCTCGAGTGCGGCGGTGCGGGCGGCCTCGGCGGCCGACGCGGTCTGCTGGACCGCCTCGGCGCCGTGCGTGGTGGCCTCGGACATCTCGTCGGCGACCGCGCGGGTCGACTCGGCGGTGCGGGCCTGACGCTCGGCGCCCTGGGCGACGTCGGAGACCGCATGGGCGATCTCGCCGACGGCGCGGCCGGCCTCCTCGGAGGTCGACGCCATCTGCTGCGACGACGCGGACAGCACGCCGGCGCTCTGCGAGACCTGGCCGATCATCGCGGTCAGCGACTCGCGGGAGGCGTTGTAGGAGCCGATCGCCGCGACGGCCTTCTGGCGGATCTCGTTGACGGACTGCGCGATGTCGCCGAGCTCGTCGTTCGGCCACGTCTCGATCAGCGGCGTCTTCGGGACGATCTCGTGCGTCAGGTCGCCGTTCGCCACCTTGCCGAGGCCCTCGTCCAGCCCGGTCAGGCAGACGTCGGCGAGCATCGTGGTGCGCGCGAGGATCTCGGCGACGGTCCGGCGGATGCTGCGGGCGACGATCCACGCGACGGTGAACCCGCCGCCGACGGAGAGGACGAGCGCGCCGAGGATCAGGCCCGTGGCCGACCCTCCGCCACCGTCCTTCGCCGCGGACACGCCGACGACGCCGAGCACGGCGACGAGGACGGTGGACGCGAGGAGCGCGGCGCTGAGGCCGAGGATCTTCGTCTGCAGGCTGATGCGGCGGTGTGCGGAGGGCATGTCGTTCTCGGGGCCGGTGGGCGGTACGGCCCGCTGATCGGCTCGACGACGCTCCGCTTGAGGTCCGCGGACGAGAGGGGGACGGTGTTCACCCCGGGGCTGTCCGGAAGGTGGTCGGGCCCCGGGCCGGCGGCCCCGTGCCCGGAACGGCACCCGTGAGGTACCGGATCGGGAACGCGACCGGGGCGCCCGGCTCGCGTGCTCAGCCCGCCGGTGCGATCAGGTACACCACCCGCACGGAGCTCGTGAACTCCTCACGACCGGCGAGGACCGGGGTCGGTGCGACGCGCTTGCCGGTCGAGCCGCTGCCCGCGGTGGGGCTGGCGGCGGAGTCCTGGACGGCGCTCGGCTCGGAGGTCCCCGACGGGTCCAGCTCGATCGACTGCACGCCGACGACCTTCTGGCCCTGCGACGCCGCGGCCGCGTCGGCCCGGCCGCGGGCGTCGGCGAGCGCGCTCTTCTCCGCGGCCTGGCGGCCCTCGGTGCGCTTGCCGGCGGAGAACGAGAACGACGGCCCGTCGATCCCGGTCGCCCCCGCGCCGGCCGCAAGGTCGATCGCGCGTCCCGTCTTCGTCCCGTCGGCGACCCGCACCGCGAACGACCCCGAGGCCCGGTACCGGACGCGCAGGCGCTTCGTCCGCGGGTTCCGGGTGCGCTCGCGGGACAGCGAGATCGAGGTCGTCGTGATGTCCTCGCGAGGGATCGACGGCGCGCGGAGCCGGGCGACGATCCGGGCCAGGCGCGTGTTCGCCGCGTTGCGGGCCGCCGATGACGTGGGTGCGGTCCGCTCGACGCTCGCCTCGAACGAGCCGACGTCGGGGACGAGCTCGACGAGCCCCTGCCCGCTGACCCCCAGGGTGTGCTCGGCGGTGTCCGCGGCCGACGCCGACGAGGCGGGCAGCCCGGCGATGGCGAGGGAGCAGAGGACGAGTGGTGTACGGCGCATGGCGCGACGCTACCAACGGCCCCGCGGGGCCACGCCGGGAGGTCGGAGGTCGCCCCGCCCGGCCGGCGAGGCTCAGGCCGTCCCGTACACCGGGACGTCCTTCGCGGCGCCGCCGTCCAGCTCGTCCGCGGCCTCGCCGCAGTAGACCGCGATCCGCTGCATGCTCGCGAGGCTGTCGCGGCAGCCGGTGAAGCCGATGCAGAACTCGCCCGCGTAGCTGACGGCCGTGATGTTCAGCGCCTGGCCGTCGAACAGCAGGGAGACCGGGAACATCTCGTCGACCGGTCCGCCCTCGACGTAGCGCGTCGTCGCCGGCCCGCGGACGTTGGAGATGACGATGTTGTGCATCGGTCGGCCGCGGGCGCCGAGGCCGAGCGCGAGCTGCCCGAGGTACGGACCCATCAGGAGGATCGTGTAGCCGTCCATCGTCCACCGGGGCAGGTCGGCGATCAGGGCCTTCGCCGCACCCGTCGAGGCGGCGATCTTGCGCAGGCGCGACCGCACGTCCTGTTCGTCGGTGCCGAGCAGCGCGTGGATGAAGGTGATCGCGTTGCCGGCGCCCTCGTCGTCCGCGGCGCGCACGGAGACCGGGAGGGTCGCCACGAGGCTCCGGGACGGCAGGGCGTCCCGCTCCGCGAGGTACGTGCGCAGCGCGCCGCCGCAGATCGCGAGGAGGATGTCGTTGATCGTCGCGTCGGACTCGCGCGCCATCGCCTTCAGGCGGTCGACCGGGTAGTGCTGGGTGGCGAACCGCCGCGGACCGTGGATCGTGCCGTTGAGGATCGTGCGGGGCGCGCGGAACGGCACCGCGTGGTCCTTGTTCCGCGGGAGCACCGTCTCGCGGATCTGCTGGAGCCCGACGCCCGCGACCTGGCGCGCGCCGTCCGCGAGCCCCGCGGCGGCGCGGGCGCTGCGGAACGGCGCCTTCGCGAGCGCGCGGGTCCGGCGGACGAGGGACGTCGACGGTGTGCCGCCGTTGCGCGCGCCAGCGTCGTCGTCGGTCGCGGTGGACTCCTCGCCCGACGCGCCACGGGACCCGCGGCGCGACCGGTACACCGGGGCGGCCCACAGGGGCAGGCGGTCGCGCTCGTCCGGGTCCTCGGAGTAGCCGCGGTCCAGCAGCTTCATCGCCGCCATGCCGTCGAGCATGGAGTGGTGGAACTTCCAGTAGATCGCGAAGCGGTCCTCGGCCAGGCCCTCGATGACGTGGCACTCCCACAGCGGCCGGTGGCGCGCGAGCGGGTGCGAGTGCAGCCGGGACACGAGGATGCCGAGCTCGCGCTCCCCGCCCGGGCGCGGCAGGGCCGAGTGGCGGAGGTGGTAGTCGAGGTCGATCTCGTCGTCGGCGAGCGTCTCCCACGCCGGGATCGGCACGAAGTGCGGGCGCAGGTTGAACGGCGTGACGAACGTCGTCTGCCGGCGCCACGACGCGACGAGGTCCGCGACGAACGACTCCGGTGCGTCGTCCGGCTTCGAACACTGCATCAGGCCGCCGACGTGGGCGGGGGTGTCCCGGCGCTCGTTGAGCAACCACACGGCATCTGCAGGCTTCAGGACACGCATCTGCGGGCGAACCTACCGGCTTCCGACGCCCGGTAGGGACCGTGCACGACGGATGGTCAGCGACCGCGCCTGCGAGCGAGCACGGCGACGAACATCTCGGGGCTCAGCGCCACGCCGCCGGGGGCGGTGCCGCGGTGCGCGGAACTCCGCCGCACCGCGTCGACGTGACGGGCGTAGAGCCCGGAGATGCTCGTCGCCGGATCGTCCTGGTGGCCGAGCGGCACGGGGTGTTCGGGCTGCTCCGGGAACGGGACCACACCATGAAGTTGTCCGGACCCCCGATTCTGTGACATCGGATTCCGTCAGTCGACGGCGGCGAGTCGCGGGACCGCCTCGCGAAGGGTCCGCGTCGCGACCTCGAGGAACGCCGCGATCCGCGTCTCGCGGCGCCCCGCGGCGACGGCGAGGCAGGTCTCGGCGAGGGGCACGTCGGTGATCGGCACGCGGGCGAGGTCGGGCCGGGAGTACGCGTCCGCCACGCTGCGTGGCACGAGCGCGACGTCGTCGCCGGACGCGATCAGCTCGAACTTCTCCGCGACCGAGGACGTCCGGCGGGTCGGGGTGTCGAGGACCGTCTCGCCCTCGAGGTCGGCGGACGTGATCGCGCGCCGACGGGCCAGGCGGTGGTCCGCCGCCATGCAGGCCACCCGCGGTTCGTGCCCGATCGGGATCGTCCGCAGGCCGGCGTCGTCGAACGGGCGTCGCAGGAGCCCGACGTCCGCCCGGCCGTCCCGCAGCGGCGCGTCCTGTTCCCACCACCGGAGCGCGAGGAGCTCGATCTCGACCTCGGGATGCTCCGCCGTGAACGCCCGGATCGCCTCCGACACGTGGAGGCCCGGTGCGAACGCGACGACGAGCCGCTCGACGCCTCGGTCCACCTCGAGCACCCGCCGGACCGCCGAGTCGACCGTCGGCAGCAGCGCCCGCGTCTCCTCGTGGAGCTGCTCGCCCGCCGCGGTCAGGCGCACGCTCCGCGTCGTGCGCTCGAGGAGCGTGCAGCCGAGCTCCTGCTCCAGCGCCCGGACCTGCCGACTGAGGACCGGCTGGGCGATGTGGAGCTGCTCGGCCGCGCGCCCGAAGTGCCGGTGCTCGGCGACCGCGGCGAAGTACCGCAGCTTCCGCAGGTCCAGATCCATACCCGCAAGGTATCAATGCGGTCCGAGAGGTATTGGACCACGGGCCGGGCGGGGCGCACGATGGATCCATGATCGTCATCACCACTCCCACGGGCGACATCGGCGGCCGGGCGCTCCGGCTCCTCGTCGACGACACCGACCACGGCGAGGACCTGCGCGTGATCGTCCGCGACTCCGCCCGGCTGCCGGACGAGGTCCGGGACCGCGTCGACGTCGTCCAGGGCTCCCACGGCGACCCGGCCGTCCTCGACCGTGCCCTTCCCGGAGCGGACGCCGTGCTCTGGATCGTCCCGCCGGACACGGCCGCGCCGAGCCTCGACGCCGCGTTCGCCGGCTTCACGGCACCCGCGGCCCGCGCGTTCGCCGCCCACGGGGTCGCGCGCGTCGTCGGCGTGTCGGCCCTCGGGCGCGGCACGGCCGTCGCCGGCCGGGCCGGCCTCGTGACGGCGTCGCTCGCGATGGACGACCTGATCGCCGGGAGCGGCGTCGCCTACCGCGCGCTCGCCAACCCGTCGTTCATGGACAACGTCCTGCGGCAGGTCGCCACGATCGCCGCCGACGGGGTCTACGCCGACAGCGTCCGCGCGGACCGGAAGGCGCCGACGGCGGCGACCCGCGACATCGCCGCGGCGGCGGTCCGGCTGCTCCTCGACCGCTCCTGGACGGGGACGGGCGAGGTCCCGGTGCTCGGCCCGGAGGACCTCTCGGCCGAGGAGCTGGTCGTCACGATGTCCGACGTGCTCGGCCGGCCGGTCCGCTACGAGCGCTGGACGCTCGACGCGCTCGGCGCCCGGATGCGGACGTTCGGGGCGGGCGACGCCTTCGCCGACGGCATGGTCGACATGATGCGCGCGAAGGACGACGGCCTCGACGTCGGCGTGGCGCGCACCGCCGAGACCGCGAGCCCGACCACGTTCCGGGTCTGGTGCGAGGAGGTCCTGGCGCCGGCCGTCCGCGGCGCTGCGGCGGAGGCCGCTGCGCGCTGACGTCCGGCGGACGCTCGCGGCGGGCGGGTGGTCCGCCGCGGTGGACGCCCGCCCGGACCCCGGGCCGCGGCCGGGTCAGCGCCCGGTCGGGACCCGGACCGTCCGCCGCTGCTTCACGGAGCGCCCGTCGGGCCCAGTGGCCGTCACGACGACGCTGAGCGTGATCCGGCGCTGGGAGTAGCGGGCGGTGCGGCCCGCCGCCGTGCGGCGGAGGGCCAGGGAGTACGTGCCGCCCTTCGCGACCTTCCGGCCCGCCAGACCCGCGTAGGTCAGGAGCTCGGTCCCGGCCTTGCTCCGCCGCGTCGCGCCGGACGTCGGTGCGGCGTGGGTCGCGGTGGCGTTGAGCACGCCGGCGCCGGAGACCGTCGCGGGGATCCGGATGACGCGGCCGCCGTTGGTGACGCGAGGCGTCCCGAGCTTCAGGGTCGGGGCCTTGGTGACGGGCTTCGCTGGCAGGGCGGGGGCCGGCGTCACCGGGGCGGGGGCCGCCGGCGCGGGCGCGGCGGGCTCGGTGGGCGTGGTCTCCGGGGTGGCGGGTGCCGGCGGCGCGGTCAGATCCGTGACGTTGCGGTAGATCGAGACCGAGTCGACGAACGTCTCGGCGGAGACGATGTCCGGGCGGCCGTCGCCGTCGAGGTCGCCGACGGCGACGTCGGTCGGTCGGGCGTTGGACGGCACGCCGACGGCGAACGAATACCCGGGGCCCGCGGCGTCTTTCGTGAGCACCGAGACGCCGTCGCCCGCGTGCGGCAGGTTCACCGAGCGGTCCCCGAGGACGAGGTCCGGCAGGCCGTCGACGTTGAGATCGCCGATCGCGAGCGAGCGGGTGTCGCCGCTGACACCGCTCGTCAGGCTCGTGGTCCACCCGCCGAGGGTCGGGTCGCGGCGGAGGATCGACGCGCTCCCAGACCCAGCGTTGGTCGTCACGAGCTCGGGGCGCCCGTCGCCGTCGAGGTCCGCGGATTCGATCGCGGTCGGGAACGCCCCGGTGATCGCGGCCGTCGAACGCGTGAAGCCCGCCCCACCGTTCGTCAGCAGCGTCACGCTGCTCGCGTCGGCGTCGTTCGTGGCGATGTCCGGCCGCCCGTCGCCGGTGAGGTCCCCGACGACGATGCCGAACGGGCGACCCCCGGTCGTGCCCGCGGTCGTCGCGGTGTACGACGCACCGCCCCCGACGTCCTTCGTCAGGACCGTCACGGTGTCGGCGCCCCTGTTCGCGGTGGCGAGGTCCGGGCGTCCGTCGCCGTTCACGTCGCCGACGCCGATCCCGGCCGGGGCGTCGCCGGTGGATCCCGCGGTGGAGGCTGTGTAGCCGGGGCCCGACGCATCCCTGGTCAGGACCGTCACGGTGTCCGAGCCGGTGTCCGCCGTGGCGATGTCCGGGCGGGTGTCGCCGTTGAGGTCCGCGACCACGAGCGCCGAGGGGTCGTCCCCGGTGGGGCCGACGACGGTGGTCGTCCACCCGGTGCCCGTGGCGTTCTGGGTCAGGATGGAGACGTCGTTCGTGTCGGCGTTCCCCGTCACGATGTCCGGTCGTCCGTCGCCGTTCATGTCGGCGATCGAGACCGCGACCGGCAACGAGCCGATGGTGTTCACGGCCTGCGGCGGCGCGAGTTCGACCGGCCGGGTGGCCGCACCGGAGGCCGCCGGGAACATGGCGACCGCCGCGACCGTCGCGGTGAGGCCGATGCCGAGGACGGGTGCTGCTGATGGGCGCTTCATGACGGAGTCCTGGTTCCGAGGGGACGGTGTCGCCACCGTACTCCGCGGCGGCCTTCCGGACCACCGGCGAGCGTCTGCGCGCCACGTCCGCGGACGGGTCGACGATGCTCAGCGCACGCGCCGGAAGCTGTGGGCGAGCGCGTACATCTCCTTCGACGTCAGCTGGTTGGTCAGCGTGTTCGTCACCCAGTAGGTGCCCTGCGGTGCGCGCCAGATCAGGCGACGGATCCGCCGGCCGTCGTACTGGACGTCCCACGTGCGCCCGCCGAGGCGGATGCGGTCGGTGGCCAGCTGGAGAATCGGCGGATCCTTCCAGGTGGTGCCCTCGACGCCGTAGTACTGGCCGGACTCGCCGGTGGCGACGACGATCCTGTAGCTCGGCCAGCGGGGCCGGCGGTTCTTCCCGAGGATCGCGTAGCCGCGGGTCATCCGGTCCTCGTAGGCCCCGCGGCGGTACCGGGCGGACGGGACGAAGAGCCGGAGTCCCGACGCCCCGCGGCGGACGATCCCGGCCGAGCGGTCGGCGCCGGCGGCGTCGGTGACCATCGTGGGGGGCAGCGCCCCCCGGACCCGCCGGGCGCGCTTCTTCGCCGCCACGCCGGGGAGCACGGTCGTCGTCGTGGTGGTCGTCGTGGGTGCCGGGATCAGCGGCGGCAGGGCGAAGAGGGTGTCCGGGGCCTTCGGCGCCTTGATCGTGACGGTCTCGGTCGTCGGCGGAGGCTTGACGGCCTGGCCCTTCGGCACCGACGGGTCGAAGAACTGCCGACGGGCCTTCTCGAGCGCGGCGGGCGTCGTCAGGATGTCGTTCGAGCCGTCCTGCGCGTCGGAGAGGCCGCCGAGGCTGATGCGCGCCGTCGGCTTGCCCGTGACGTAGACGAGGAGCTTCGCGATGCCCAGCAGCTGCCGGGGCGTCTTGATGTTCGTCTCGACGTACTGGCCGACCTCCTGCAGGAGGCTGCCCGTCAGCACGTCGAGCGGATCGACCTGCGAGCGGACCTCGGTGATGTAGTTCGCCTGCCGCGCCGCCCGGATCAGGTCGCTGTCCTGCACTCGGAAGCGGACGTAGGACAGCGCGTCCTGTCCGCAGAGCAGCTGGTAGCCGGCGGGCTGGTCGATCGCCGCGTGCCCCGTGTTCGGCGCGACGAAGTAGTGGCGGTCGACCTCGGCGTAGAGGCAGCCGAAGTGGTTGATCGTGCGCGCGAACGCGTCGAACTTGACGGAGACGACGTCGTTGATCGGGAACGGACGCTCGGGGCTGCCCAGGAGCGAGGTCTTGATCGTCCGGGTCAGGAGGGCCGGGCCGCCCGAGAACCACGCCGTGTTGAGCTTCTGGCCGCCCAGCGCCGCGACCCGCAGGTCGCGGGGGAGCGTCAGGACGGACGTCGCCCGGGCGTTCGGGTCCAGGCGGACGAGGATCATCGTGTCCGACCGGCTCTTCGCCTTCGGCCCGTCGGCGTAGCGGTGGTCGAGCCCCACGAGCAGGATCGTCTGGGCCTCGCCGGGGCGCGGCCGGTCGAGTTGTCGCTGCGCCTCGGGGGCGAGCGGGACGAGCGGCTCGACGATGTCGCCCGCCGCGTCGTTGATCAGGTACGCCACCATCGCGGCCGCCGTGAGCAGGACCACGAGGCCGGCGGCAAGGACGCCGGACGCCATGCGGCGACCGGGATGCGGGGTGGAGGGCAACGGGCGGGCGGGACGGGGGCTCTGCGCCCCTGAGCAGGGAAGACGCCGGGGTATTGGACCACGTACGCCTCCGGCTCGCGACGGTGCAGGGGCTCACCCGCACGTCCCGGGACCGATGCGGGACCGCCGCGCCACCCCTCCGGACGGACGTCCGGCCCGTTTCGGAACGGACGTCCGCGGCGTCTCAGGTTCGCCCGGACCCGGCCGATGACCCCGTTCGATGAAGGCTGCCAGCGGAATCGGAATCGGCGTCGCGATCCTCGCCATCCTCGGCGGGGCGATGATCGAGGGGACCCAGCTCGGGATCCTCATGAACATCCCGGCCCTGTCGATCGTCTTCGGCGGCACCGCCGGCGTGACGCTCGCCGCCGTCGGCATGGAGACGTTCCTGAAGATGCCGAAGCTCCTGATCCGCGCGACGTCGTCCGCGGGGCCCGACCTCGCCGGCCGCGCCCAGGAGCTCGTCGGATTCGCCGAGCAGGCCCGCCGCGACGGGCTGCTGTCGCTCGAGTCGTCCGTCGGTGGCGTCGAGGACCCGTACTGCCGCCGCGGCCTCCAGCTCGTGGTCGACGGCACCGAGGCCGGCGCGGTCCGCGACGTGATGGAGGGCGAGATCGACGCGATGGCCGCCCGCCACGCCGTCGGCTCCGGGGCGTTCGAGAAGGCCGGCGGCTTCGCGCCGACGATCGGCATCCTCGGCGCCGTCCTCGGCCTGATGCACGCGCTCGGCTACCTCGACCAGCCCGCGAAGCTCGGCCCGGCGATCGCCGGCGCGTTCGTCGCGACGCTGCTGGGCGTCGGTGTCGCGAACATCGTGATGCTCCCGATCGGCAACCGGCTGCAGTCGCTCTCCCTCGAGGAGCAGGGCCTGCGCGAGATGACGATGGAGGGCGTGCTCGCGATCCAGGCGGGCGAGAACCCGCGCATCGTCTCCGAGCGGCTCCAGACCTTCGTGCCCCCGTCGCAGCGCGGCGCGCTGGCCGAGGACGGCGACGGCGGGGGCAGCACCGCGTCGATCGACGAGGCGCGCAAGCGCAAGGCCGCATGAGCGGGTCCGGCCGGCGATCCCGGCGGGGCGGGGGAGGCCACGGCGCGGCGGGGCACGAGCGCTGGCTCCTGACGTGGGCCGACCTCCTGACCCTGCTCCTGGCGCTCTTCATCGTCATGTACGCCGCGTCGGTCGTCGACAAGCGCAAGGCCGCGGACATCACGAAGTCGCTCCAGGAGGCGTTCGCCGGCAAGGTGCTGAAGGGCGGCGGCTCGATCCGCGACGAGTCGTCGGCCGACAAGAGCCAGGCGCCCGTCGCCGCGGTCGCCGCGATCGCGCCCCTGACGCCCCGCGTCGCCGAGGAGAAGACGCTGGCGCCCGCCCGCCGCGCCGCGGCCGCCGCGCGTGTCGAGGAGCAGGAGCTGACCGCGCTGAAGCGGCGCCTCGACGACGTGATCGCCCAGAAGGGCCTCGGCACGAACGTGCAGACCGCGGTCGAGCGCAAGGGCCTCGTGATCCGCGTCGTCACCGACGACGTCCTCTTCGCCTCCGGCTCCGCGGCCCTCTCGCCCGACGGCGGCCGGCTCCTCGACCAGCTGAAGTCGGTCCTCCAGGTCGACCGGGAGCACCCGATCGCGGTCGACGGCCACACCGACGCCGTGCCGATCTCGACGGGCCGGTTCCCCGACAACTGGGAGCTCTCCGCCGCCCGCGCGACGAGCGTCGTCCGCCGCCTCGCCGGATCGGTCCTCGACCCCGCGCGGTTCTCCGCCACCGGGCACGCCTCCGAGCAGCCGCGGGCGAGCAACGCCACCGACGCCGGACGCCGCGAGAACCGCCGCGTCGAGATCTCCCTCACCCGCCTGCACGCCGCCGGCTGACCGCCCGCGCCCGCACCCACCCCACCACCTTCCGTCCCCCCGACCCACCACCAGAACCGTGCCGAAGAACAAGCTCATCGCCATCATCGTCCTCGTCGTCGTGGGCGCCCTGGGCGCCTACAAGTTCGTGCTCGCGCCGCCCGCGCCGGCCGGGGCCAAGCCGAAGGTCGACGGCGTCGTCTACGTCCTGCCGAAGGAGTTCCTCGTGAACCTCTCCGACGGGCGCTACGCGAAGTTCTCCGTCGCGATGGTCCTCGACCACGCCCCGGAGGCCGGCGGTCACGAGGAGACTCCCCCGGAGGGCTACGGCGTCATGCCGGAGGAGGCCGTCGTCCGCGACGTCATCACCGACGTCGTCGGCGCCAGCACCGGCAGCGAGCTCTCCACGGCGGAGGGCCGCGAGAAGGTGAAGAAGCTCGTCCGGCGCAAGCTGAAGCTGCGCACCGACCTGCACGTCGGCGACGTGCTGCTGCCCGACATCACGGTCCAGTAGGGGCCCGGGGACGTGTCGAACACGGAGTGGACCGCGAGCGAGGAGCTCGTGCAGGAGGCGGACCCCGCCCGCACGGCGGCCGCCGGGGACCTCTCGCGCCTGCACGACGTGCCGATCGAGCTGTCGGTCGAGATCGGCCGCACGGTGATGACGCTCGGCCAGGCACTGCGCCTCGGCCCCGGCTCGATCGTCGAGCTGCGCCGGCTGGCGGGCGAGCCCGTCGACCTGCTGGCCGGCGGCAAGCCGATCGCCCACGGCGAGGTCGTGGTCGTCGACGAGGAGTTCGCCCTGCGGATCACGGCGATGATCCCCGCGGGCGGCATCGCCGTCCCGGACGGCGGCGCGGGGGACGGGGACGCCGCCGGGGTCCCGGTCGCGGACGCGGGAGCCGCATGACCCAGGCGATGAGCCAGGAGGCGATCTCGGCGCTCGTCGAGGCCGCCCGCGACGGGAGCGCCGTCGAGGCACCCGCCCTGCCGTCGCGGCGTGCCCGCCGGCTGCGCCGGATGGACTTCTCCCGCCCGACGAAGTTCTCGAACGACCAGGAGCGCCGCATCCGCCGCGCGATGGAGACGTTCGGGCGGTCCGCGTCGACGCGGATGTCGGCGGAGCTCCGGACGCAGGTCGAGTTCGAGGTCATCGACCTCGACCAGCTCGGCTGGGCCGCCGCCCACGCGGCGCTCCCGGGCGACGCGATCGGCGTGACGCTGGAGGCCGGGGGCGGCGGGGGCCGGCGGTTCCTGCTGACGGCCGAGCAGCCGTTCGTGCTGACCGCCGTCGAGCTGCTGCTGGGCGGGGCGACCGAGACCGCCGCGTCGGCCCGCCGGCTCGGCGACATCGACTGGGCGCTGTCGGCGCTCCTGTTCGAGCACCTCGTGTCGCAGCTCGGCCCGGTCTGGGACGACCTCTGCGGCCTGCCGCTGTCCATCGAGCGGCTCGACCCGACGTCGGAGACCGGCCACCTCAGCCCGGTCTCGGAGCCGACCCTCGTCGTCACGATGGAGGTCCGGCTGCTGCGGCGCTCCAGCGCGTTCGTGCTGCTCGTCCCGCACTCGGCGGTCGCCGCCGTCGCCGACGCCCTGGCCGGCGCGACCGACCGCGACCGCGCCCGCGAGGACGATCCCGACGCCGACGCGGTCGTCCGCGCGGTCGAGGTCGTCGCCCGCGCCGAGGTCGCCCGCGTGCGCGTCACGCTCGACCGCGTCCTGGCGCTCCGGCCGGGGGACCTCGTCCGCCTGGAGGCCCCGACGTCGGCCGGCGTCGAGCTGTGCGTCGAGGACACCGCGGTCTTCCGCTGCCGGCCCGGCCGGCTCGACGCGCGCCGCGCCGTCCAGGTCGAGGGGCTCCTGGAGGACGGGACGTGAGCACCGACCGCGTCCTGATCGAGCTCGCGACGGTCTGCGCCGAGGCCGCCGCCGACGCCCTGCGCGCGTTCGGCCCCGACGGCGTCGAGGTCGGGCCGCCGCGGGTGATGGAGTCCGGCGCGGACCCGCTCGCGAACCTGCCGGTCCCGGCCCTCGCCGCGGACGTCTCCTACGTGGACGGGGTGACGGGCGGCAACGTCTTCGTCGCGCCGCTCGCCGGTGCGCGAGGCCTGGCGCGCGCGATGCTGGGCATGGACGGTCCCGCCGACGACGAGTCCGCGCCGCTCGACGAGCTCGAGCGCTCGGCAGTGGCCGAGGCGATGAACCAGATGATGGCCGCGGCGGCGTTCGCGACCTCCGGCCTGCTCGGCACCGAGGTCGAGATCGCCCCGCCGCGGGTGCGCGACCTCGTCGTCGACGGCGACGCGGAGGGGCTCGGCGAGCCCGCGCCGCACGCGACGGTCGTGCCGATCACGGTCCACGGCGTCGTCTGCCGCCTGGTCCAGCTCGTGCCGTACGCCTTCGTGGTCCGCATGACGCGGGCGCTCGACGAGCGCGACGCCGAGGTGCTCTCGGAGGGCCCGGCCGTCGACCGCTCCGGCGACGGGATCGCGGCGGCGCTCGGCGCGGCGGAGGTCGACCTGTGGGTCGAGCTCGGGCGGACGAAGCTGCCCGCGGGGCGCCTCGCCGGCGTGCCGGCGGGGGAGGTCTTCGCCCTCGACCACCTCGCCGACGACCCGGTCGACGTCTACGTCAACGGGCTCCGCGTCGGCACCGGCCGGCTGCTCGTGGTCGACGGCTCCGAGTGGGCCGTGCGGCTGGAGACGATCGAGGGGGCCGGCGACGACCGGCCCGTGGTGGCGAGCACCGCCACGACCGACACCGACCAGGGGAGGACGGCGTGAGCACCGCCGAGGACTACGCACTGACGCGGCTGACGACGGCCCGGCCGCACGAGCTGGCCGCCGCGATCGGGCCGCACCTGAGCGCGTCCGCGTCGGCCGAGCTGGTCGGCGGGACCCCGTACCTGTCCGTCGTGCCCGACGTCGGGCCGCGTCCCGCCGTCCGGGTGGACGCGGCGCTGTGGCTCGAGGTCGGCGCGCTGATCCCCGAGGTCGCGCGTCGCCGCCGGCAGCCGGGACGTCGGCGCCGCGACGACCGCCACGTGCTGGAGGGCATCCTCCACGTGCTGGCGACCGGCATCGGCTGGCGCGAGCTGCCGCAGGAGCTCGGCTGCGGGTCCGGTGTCACCTGCTGGCGCCGCCTGCGCGAATGGGTCGACACCGGCACCTGGGCGATCGTCGAGCCGCGGCTGCGCGAGGCCCTGGGTCCCGGCGTGACGGTCGACTGGGACCGCCCGTGGGCCGGCACCACCCGCTCGCGCGACGACGCCACCCGCCCGGCGCACCACCGCTCCGTCGTGGGGGACCCGGGGGCGACGGACGACGCCGTCGCCCGCAGGCGCGCCTGGTCGGGGCCGTCCTTGATGTGACGGACCACCGGACGCGTGGCGGCGGACGCCGTCGAGGTCACCGGTGGTCGGTATGCGGCCACGAACGACCTCGGCGCGTGGCGGCGGACGCCGTCGGGGTCACTGGTGGTCGGTATGCGACCACGGACGACCGCGGCGCGTGGCGGCGGCGTGCCGGCAGGACCGGCGGCGGGGCGTCGCCCTCAGCCCCGAGGGGCGTACATGATCAGGCCGACGCCGGCCAGGCAGACGGTCGCGCCGATCAGGTCCCAGCGGTCGGGCCGGTAGCCGTCCAGCGCGACGCCCCACAGGAGCGACCCGGCGACGAACACGCCGCCGTACGCCGCGAGGATCCGGCCGAACTGCGCGTCGGGCTGCAGCGTCGCGACGAATCCGTAGATCCCCAGGGCGATCACGCCCGCCCCGGCCCAGAGCAGCCCGCGGTGCTCGCGGACGCCCTGCCACACGAGCCACGCTCCGCCGATCTCGAAGAGCGCCGCTAGGGCGAACAGGGCGATCGACTTCGCGGCCATCGGGGCAATGGTAGGTGGCGGCCCGCCGCGGACCTCCGCGCTCGCGGTCCGGGGGTACTCGTGGTCGGGGTGGCGCCCCGCCGCGGACCCTGGCGATCGCGGTCCTGCGGTGACCGCGGGCGTGAGCGGTGCGTCGCCGCCGACCGCCCGGCGGCCCGCGGTCCCCGGGGGCGGGATCGGGGGAGGTCCCCGATGCGACGGGAGGTCGCCGGGACGCAGGATGGATAGGCCCACCCCGAGCCCTCCCGACACCATGCACCCCACCCACGAGCACCCCCTCCCGGCACCGTCGTCCGACGGTGCGACACCACGGACCGCACCGGCGACGTCCGCTGCGTCCCCGACGTCCACGACGGCCCCGCCGGTCGCCACGACGGACCCGCCGGTGCGCCCGGAGCCACCCTCGCCCGCAACCCGCGACCGCCTCTGGGGCCTCGGTTCGGCGGCCGGCGTGGTCGTCGGCAGCGTCGGACCGTGGGTCACCTGGGGCCCGATCTCGATCGGCGGCCTGCGGGTCGACGGGGCCATCACCGTGGTGCTCGGCGCCGTGCTGCTCGCGCTGATCGCCCTGCGCCGCTGGCCGATCGTCACCCTCGCCGTCGGCGCCGTGACCGCGCTGATCGGCTGCGCGGACACGATCGACGTGTCGAGCACGGCGGCGATCCTCGACCCGTCGCCCGGTTGGGGCGTGCTGCTCACCGCGGCGTCCGGCCTCAGCGTCACGGCGTGGGCCGCGCGCACCGTCGTCCGGCACCGCGCGGTGCGGCGGGCGACGGTCCCGTCCGACGCCTGAGTCGACCACCGCGGCGGCGGGGCCGGCGGCCCGGCGGTCGCCGAGGCGTCAGCCGGTCGGCGTCTGGAACTCGGGCTGGTCGAGCAGGCGCAGCCAGGAGCCGTCGGGCTGCCGCCGCACGACCTGGGCGCGGGCGCCGGCGCCGTCCCTCGGCGGGGTCGACGTCAGGGCGATCCCGTCGCTCTCGAGCGTCGGGAGCGGCGGCTCCTGCTCGAACGTCGGCGCTCGCGAGAGGACCTCGGCCCACAGATCGCGGATCGCGGCGCGCCCGACGGTCGTCCGCCCGGGCGGGAACGCCATCACGGCGTCCTCCTCGTAGAGCGCGGCGACCCCGTCGGCGTCGCCGGCGTTCGAGCGCTCGACGAAGAGCCGCGTGATGTCCTCCGGGGTCATCGCGCGCTCGCGGCCCGCGTCGTGGGTGGCCACGCCCTGCGGGGCGTCGGTGGAGGTGTCGCTGGTCGGCATCGGGTGCTCCTTCGTCGTCGGTGGTGCTGCGGTACGACCACCTTCTCGCGGCCCGGCGAAGAAGTCCAACAGCTGGTGATTGCAGGAACTAGAATCTCTGCGTATGGAACTCCGGCAGCTCGAGTACTTCGTGGCGGTCGCCGAGGAGGCGAGCTTCACGCGCGCCGCCGAGCGGGTCCACATCAGCCAGTCGGGGGTCAGCGCGCAGGTCCGGCGGCTCGAGCTCGAGCTCGGGATCGACCTCATCGACCGCGCCGGGCGGACGGCGACCGTCACCTCCGCGGGGGCAGCGGTGCTGGACCACGCCCGGTCGGCGCTCGCGTCCGCGGCCGCCGTCCGGGGTGCGGCGGACGACGTCGCCGGCCTCGTCCGGGGGGCGCTCGTCGTCGGCATGGTCACCGGCTGCACGATCACGCCGCTCTTCGACGCGCTCGCCGGGCTCTCGGCCGACCATCCCGGAGTCGGGATCGAGCTCGTGGAGGACACCTCCGACGTCCTCGTCGACCGCGTGCGCTCCGGGACGCTCGATCTCGCGCTCGTCGGCGTCCCGGGCGACGCTCCCGCCGACCTCGAGTCCCGCACCATCGTCCGCGAGGGGCTCGTCGCGGCGGTGCCGCCCGGCCATCCGCTGGCCGGGCTGCAGCGGGCACCCCTGGCCGACGTCGCCGGGCACCCGGTCGTCTGCCTGCCGGAGGGCACCGGCATCCGCGGCGTGTTCGAGCGGTCGTGCGCGGCGATCGGCGCGACACCGCACGTCGCCCTGCAGGCCAGCGCGCCGGACGCGGTCGCAGACCTCGCCGTCCGCGGTCTCGGCGCGGCGGTGCTGGCGGCCTCGATGGTCGAGGGCCTCGACCCGCGCCTGCACGCGGTCGAGATCGACGACCTCGCGATGCCGGCCCTCCTGGCCCTCGTGTGGCGCAGGACGACGAGCCCGGCGCTCCGCGCACTGCTGGTCCGCGCCCACGAGGCGTTCGGGGAGGAACCGGGCCAGGACTGACGGGAGGACCCGCGCCCCGCCCCTCACCGCGGCGGCAGGACCGTCAACGGGCACGGGTCGCGCTTCGGCTCCAGCCGCGCCGACTGGCACGTCGCGAAGACGCCCGTCCGGTAGGCGGCCACCCCGGCGTCGCCGAGGGGGACGGCCAGATCGAGCCCGTCGAAGCTCCGGGTGCTCGTGCGGCGTCCGGTGATCAGGTCGTGCGTCGAGAGGACGCCCCCGTCGCCGTTGCTGCGCCAGCGCGAGACCCAGACGGTCCTGCCGATGCCGTCGGTGGTGAGCGGCCCGTATCCGGCGTTCGTGTTGAAGCCGCTGGGCAGGCGCTCGAGGCTGCGGGTGGCCACCCCGGGCCGTGCGACGCGGAGATTCCACACGTTGATCTCGCCCGGCGACGCGTGCGTCGTGAACGCGACGCGGCGGTCGCGGCCGATCGCGGTCGCGACGATCGGGCGCGACGGCGAGCCGTGCCAGAGGACGCGGCTGGCGCCGCCCGAGAGCGTCCCGAGGCGGAGGGTCATCGTCGGGACGCCGTGGATCCGCTCGACCCGGGCGAACGCCAGCTCGCCACCGCGCAGCGCGGGAGCGACCTCGGGCCCCGCCGCCCGCGACGCCGGGAGCAGCCGCAGCCCGCCGATCCCGTCGAGGCGCACCGCGTAGAGCGCCCCGCCGACGGGGGCCTCGGCGCTGTAGGACGGGTCGGAGTCGCCGCCCGTGGTGAGGACGACCGTGGCCCGCCCGGCCGCGTCCTCGCCGAGGGACAGCCGGCGGGCGCGGACGCGCAGCCGCGGGACGACGACCCGCTCGGCGGACGTCGGGGTGTCGCGGACGACCAGCGCCTGCCGACCGCCCCCGAGGTCGCGGACCCACACGAGCGTCCGGCCCTCGGCCGCGATCGCGTACGGCTCGACGGGGTCGACGACCGTCTCCGGGATCTCCGGCGGCGCCGGGACGGGGGCGGGGGCGGGCGTGGTGGTCGGGGCCGCCGCGGCGCGCACGACCGACGCGCGGTGCGGTGCGTCCGGTCCGTG
>NZ_KI912613.1:3550751-3553569 GCF_000519325.1 Patulibacter minatonensis DSM 18081
AAGCACGAGATCGACCGCCGCCTCGTGCTCTCCGCCGCGGTGGGCATGGACGCGTTGATGGCGCGGTAGTCAGCGCGCCGCCCGGAATCCCCGGGCGAGCGCGTACATCTCCCTGGCGGAGAGCTCGTTCGTCAGGGTGTTCGTGATCCAGTAGGTGCCCGAGCCCGACTTCCACATCAGGCGGCGGACGTCGCGGCCGTCGTACTGGACCTCCCACGTGCGGCCGGCCAGGCGGATGCGGTCGGTCGCGAGGTCGAGGATCGGCGGCGCGCCCCAGGTCGTGCCCTCGACGCCGTAGTACTGGCCGGCGTCGCCGAGCCCGACCACGACCTTGTAGCTCGGCCACTTCGGCTTCTTGCGTCGGTCGAGGATGCGGTAGCCGCGGGTCATGGCGTCCTGGTAGGTCCCGCGGGCGGCCCGCACGTCGGGCCCGAGGACCGGCACGGCGCGGGTCGTCTTCCGGACGATCCGGGCCGAGCCCTTCAGGCCCGCGAGGTCCGCGACCAGGGTCGGCGGGTCGGCGCCCGAGAGCCGCTTGCCCTTGCCGACGAGCTCCGGGTTCGTCGTCGCCTGCCGGTCGGGCTGCTCCGACTTCTGCCGGGCGACCCGCGGGCCCAGGAACCGCTCGCGGGCCCGCTGGAGGCTCGCCTCGCTGGTGAGCACGTCGCCCGTCCCGTCGCCGGCGTCCCGGAGGTCGTCCAGCTCGATCCGCGCGGTCGGCTTGTCGACCATGTAGATCAGGAGCTTGCCGAGCGCCAGGAGCTGCCGGGACGTCTTGATGTTCGTGCGGACGTTCCGTCCGATCCGCCTCAGCAGGCTGCCGCGGAGCACGCCGACCGGGTCGATCTGGGTGCGGACCTCGGTCAGGTAGTTCTGCTGCCGCGCCTCGCGGAGGAAGTCGCTGTCCTGCACCCGGAAGCGCACGTACGCGAGCGCGTCCTGGCCGCAGAGCAGCTGGTACCCGGCCGGCTGGTCGATCTGGGCGTGCCCGGAGTTGGGCGCGATGAAGTACTTGCGGTCGACCTCCGCGTAGAGGCATCCGAGGCCGTTGACGACCTTCGCGAACGCGTCGAACTGGACGGCGACGACGCCGTTGATCTCGAACGGGTCGTCCGGGCTGCCGAGCACCCGCCGGCTGACGATCCGCACCAGCCGGGAGGATCCGCCGGTGAACCAGGCGGTGTTGAGCTTCTGCTGCCCCTTCTTCCCGAGCGCCTTCACGCGCAGGTCGCGGGGGAGGGAGAGCACGGCGGTCGCGTCGGCCTCGGGGTCCAGACGCACGAGCAGCATGGTGTCCGAGCGGCTCTTCGCGTTCGGGCCGTCGGCGTAGCGGTGGTCGAGCCCGGCCAGCAGGATCGTCTGCGGGCCGTCCGGCTGCGGCTTCGTCAGCTGCTGCTTCGTCTCGCGGTCGACGCTGCCGAGCGGCTCGACGATGCGCTCGGCCTCGTCGTGGAACACCTTCGTCACCAGGAGCGCGACGACGAGGGCGATCGCGATCCCGGCGAGCAGCAGCTGGGGGACGATGCTGCGCCCGCGCTCCGGGGGAGCGTTCACGGGCGGCCGGCTGGACGGCTCATGGGCCGGGAGTGGGCGGGCGTCGTCGGTCTCACGCGTGCGTATCGAACCACGTCGGACGACCGGACGGTGCACGTGGCGTGCCGACGCTCACACAACGGTGGTCCGACGGGGCCATGCGCGGACGGCGTCCACGACACGTCCAGGATCTTCACCGGGCCGCCGCGTCGCGTGACACGATCGGCCGCATGATCGATCCAAGTCAGCACGACCGGTTCGTGCTCCACCAGCGCATCCGGCTCATCGTCAACCAGTACGAGTTCTCGGTGCCGACCGGCGAGGACGGCCAGGGCGAGAGCGAGCCGTTCTGCTTCGTGCAGCAGAAGCGGTTCAAGTTCAAGGAGGACATCGGCTTCTTCACGGACGACACCCGCACCACCGAGCTGCTGCGGATCAAGGCGCGCCAGCGCTTCGACCCGAAGGCCACCTACGACATCACCGCGCCGGACGGCGCCGTGGTGGGGACGATCCGCAAGGTGTTCGGCAAGTCGCTGTTCCGCTCGACGTTCGTGCTCACCAACGGCTCCACCGGCACCGAGATCACGGCCCGCGAGAAGAGCATGGGCAAGGCGCTGTTCCGTCGCCTGGTCGGCTTCGTGCCGTACATCGGCAACTTCGCGGAGTGGCTGCCGATCGCGTTCGACTTCGAGTTCCTGAACCCCGAGGGCGAGGTCATCGGCGTCAACCGGCGCCGCCGCTGGCGGATCCGCGACGTCTACGACCTCGACTTCAGCGCCGACACCAAGCACGAGATCGACCGCCGCCTCGTGCTCTCCGCCGCGGTGGGCATGGACGCGTTGATGGCGCGGTAGTCAGCGCGCCGCCCGGAATCCCCGGGCGAGCGCGTACATCTCCCTGGCGGAGAGCTCGTTCGTCAGGGTGTTCGTGATCCAGTAGGTGCCCGAGCCCGACTTCCACATCAGGCGGCGGACGTCGCGGCCGTCGTACTGGACCTCCCACGTGCGGCCGGCCAGGCGGATGCGGTCGGTCGCGAGGTCGAGGATCGGCGGCGCGCCCCAGGTCGTGCCCTCGACGCCGTAGTACTGGCCGGCGTCGCCGAGCCCGACCACGACCTTGTAGCTCGGCCACTTCGGCTTCTTGCGTCGGTCGAGGATGCGGTAGCCGCGGGTCATGGCGTCCTGGTAGGTCCCGCGGGCGGCCCGCACGTCGGGCCCGAGGACCGGCACGGCGCGGGTCGTCTTCCGGACGATCCGGGCCGAGCCCTTCAGGCCCGCGAGGTCCG
>NZ_KI912613.1:3553669-3570817 GCF_000519325.1 Patulibacter minatonensis DSM 18081
TGCGGTGCGTCCGGTCCGTGGGCCGCCGCGGGATCGGGGCTCCCCTGGACCGCGAGCGCCGCCGCGGCGGCGAGGCCCGCCGCGGCCGCGTACCGGGTCGTGCGACGGGAGGACGGGCGGGAGGAAGGACGGGCGGCTGGGCGGGACACGGGACTCCGGACGGGACGACGGGACGGGAGGTCGTCTGCTCGAACACCGGGCCGGCGCGGACGATGCGGTCCGACGGCGCGACCGGCCGACGGAGCGACCGGTCGGCGGACGGGCGCACGCCGCGGACCGGCGGGACGCCGGCGACCGGCGCGACCGCGGTCGCGCGTCAGGCCGCGGGGCCCGTCCCGGTGTCCGCCCCGCCGAGCGCCGCGCGCAGGTCCTCCGGCCACGGGCGCTTCCCGTGGTCCTCGCCGTCGATGCAGACGTGGCGGAGCTCGCCCTCCGCGATCAGGTCCTCGCCGCGGGTGAAGCGGTAGGTCGTCGTCATGGAGGTGGTGGACATCGACTCCGTGGTGACGGCGATGTCGAGCTCGTCGTCGAAGAACGCCGGGCTGCGGAAGCGGACCCGCAGGTCGGCGACCGCCGTCGCCAGGCCGGTGCCGGAGAACGCCGCGTACGAGCCCGCGCGCTCGCGCCAGAACTCGGTGAACGCGACGTCCATGAACGCGGCGTAGTGGCCGTTGAAGACCATCCCGTGCATGTCGCACTCGACGAAGCGCACGCGCAGGCGGTGGGTGAAGGACGTCGTCACGGATGGGCTCCGGTGCGGGTGTCGCCCCGGGCTCAGAGTCCGAAGCGCGCCCAGGCGGCCCGGTCCTCGAGCTCGCGGAGCATCGCCGGGATCGACGGCTGCGCGGCGGACGCGCTCGCGCCGAGGAGTCCAGCGAGCCGCAGGATCGAGCGGCCGGCGCCGACGGGCGTGATCTTCGCGTCCGGGTAGCGGGCGCCGAGCACGCCGCGGAGCGTGCCGAGACCGTCGATCAGGCCGAGCTCCTTCGCGCGGCCGCCGGTCCAGACCTCGCCGCTGAAGACCGTGGCGTCGTCGGTGCTCAGGCGGTCGCCGCGGCGCTCGCGGACCCAGGCGGTGAAGAGGGTGTGGAGCTCCTCGAGCTCGCCCCGCAGCCACGCGACGTCCTCCTCGCGCTCGGGCTGGAACGGGTCCAGTCGCGCCTTGTTCTCCCCGGCGGTGTGCAGGCGCCGCTCGATCCCGTGGCGCTCGATCACCTCGTGCAGCCCGAAGCCCCCGCTGACGACGCCGATCGACCCGACCAGCGAGGTGGGGTGGGCGATGATCTCGTCCGCCGCGCACGCCAGCCAGTACCCGCCCGAGGCCGCGACGTCCTCGCAGAACGCGATCACCGGGACCTCGTGCTCGGCGGCCAGACCGCGGATGCGGTCGGCGACGAGGGCGGACTGCGTCGGCGCACCGCCGGGCGAGCTGATCGAGAGCGCGACCGCCTTCAGGCCCGGCAGGCCGAACGCCTTGGTCAGCGGCGACTCGAGGGCCTCGAGCGTGATCCCCGCGCGTCGCGCGGCGGGCGACCCGGACGGCGTGATGACGCCCTCCAGACGGACCACGGCGACCTGTTCGGTCGGGACCGGGAGCCTGCGGCGGACGTCCTCGGGGAGCGGGAGGCGACCGGCGATGTCGGCGACGTTCATGGCCCGATCGTAGTGGTGCGCACCGTGGCCGCCCGCCGTGTGCGTCGTCCGGCACGATCACGGCGCTGGTCGATGCGCGCCCGGAGCAGTCCCGCCGACGTGTCAGGCTGTGCGGCGTGCGAGCGACGCTGGTCGAGTGGATGGGTCCGGAGGACGCCAACAACGGCGGGTTCGTCCACGGGGGGACGATCATGAAGCTCTGCGACGAGGCCGCCGGCCTGGCGGCCGTCCGGCACTGCCGGCAGCGCTGCGTCACCGCCGGCATGGACCGCATGACGTTCCGGTCGCGCGTCGACGTCGGCGAGGTCGTCACGCTCGAGGCGACGGTCAACGCCGTGTGGCGCACGTCGCTGGAGGTCGGGGTCCGCGTGACCGCGGAGAACCTGCAGACGGGGGAGTCCCGGCACACCTCGACCGCGTACCTGACGATGGTCGCCGTGGATGCGGACGGCCGGCCGCTCGTGGTTCCGCCGCTCGAGGTCCCGGAGGACGACGCCGAGGCGCGGCGCCGGGGGCGCGAGGCGCAGGTCCGCAGGGAGAACCGGCTCGCCGAGCGCGACCAGTTCCACCCCCGTGGCGCGTGACCGCCCGCCGGGGTAGCGTGGGGTCGTGCTGACCCCGGAGGACCTCGACGCGCTGATCGCCCGCTGCCAGCGGGGGACGCTGATCGCCCGCGTGCCGGAGGAGATCGCCGCGACCGCCACGACGGCGGGGCTGACGCCGACGATCGACGCCGCGCCCGCGCCCGGCGTCCTGCCGTACGTCGCCCCCCGACCCGGCTGCCTGTACCTGGCCCGGCCCGGCGGGAAGGCGACCTCCCCGCAGCCGTGGGCGGTGGTGCTCGACGTGACCCGCCTCGACCCGGCGGCGTTCGTCGTCGACGAGGAGGCGTACTTCCGCGAGGTCCTGTGGGGCTCGTCGGACCCGTACGAGCCGCGGATGCCGCCCGACGGCGAGCTTCCTGCCGCCGTGGTCTCGCGCATCGGGTGCAACGCGTCGCTCGACAACGGCCGCCCGACGACGGGGGAGTGGATCAACTCGATCGCCGACGAGCTCGACGTGAGCGCCCAGGTCCTGCGGTGCTTCGAGGCGATCGACTCGGTCGCGTACGCCGCCCCGGTCGCGCCCGAGGCCGTGGTGACGACGTTCGACCTGCGCGCCGACCCGGGGCTCTGGGACGCGCCGCCGTACTGAGCCGCGCCGCCCGTCCACGGCCGGGCCTCAGGCGCCCTCGGCCGACCCGAGTCCGGAGCGCTTGAAGCTCAGGGCCATCTCGTCGCCGGCGGTCCAGCCGTTGCCGGCGTCGCCGACCACGCCGGCGAGGATCTTGTCCGAGTAGTCCTGCACCTGGTCCAGCGACCACTCGCGGTAGATCTTGCGGAAGTAGACCTCGTGGCCGTCCTCGTGCTCGACGACCTCCACGATGCCGTCGTCGAAGAACCGTCCGAGTCGCGACTCGAGGACCTCGACCAGGCCGTGGATGCCGGTCGCGTCGAGCGGGACCCTGATGTTGCGCCGGGAGTCGTCGAGGAGGACGGTCTTCCGGTCCCACGAGAACGCGGCCATGGACGAACGGTAGTGATGCCGGGGGTCCGGCACCACGGGACCTGCGAGGGCCGGCGCTACGCGGCGGCGGAGCCCGCCGGCGCCGGCGCCGCGACCCGGGACCCGAACGCGTAGTCGTCGAGGTCGAAGTGCCCGGCGCGCCAGGCGGCCTCGACCGTCGTCGACGGACGGAACGGGACGTCCCCGTGGGCGTCGAAGTAGTAGCTGTTGGACCCGCCGCAGCCGCCCTGGAAGAAGACCTGCCCGTCGCGGCGGCGGAGGACCTCGTCGAAGTACCGGGTGTTCGCCTGCTCGGTGATCTCGACCCGCGTGGCGCCCTGCTCGCGGGCCCGCGTCAGGCACCGCACGATGTGTCGCATCTGGTTCTCGATCAGCGTGAAGTACGACGCGCCGTTGTAGCCGTAGGGCCCGAGGATCGAGAAGAGGTTCGGGAAGCCGGGGACGCTGACGCCCTCGTACGCCTGGAACCGGTGCTCGGTCCAGAACGCCTCGAGGTCCTTGCCGCCCACCCCGCGGACGCCGTAGGGCGGCATGTTGCCGCGCTCGAACGCCTTGAAGCCGGTCGCGAGGATCAGGACGTCGACCTCGTGGTGCGTGCCGTCGACCGTCCGCAGCCCGGTCGGCGTGACCTCCGCGATGCCGGACGTCTGGAGCGTGACGTCCTCCCGGTTGAAGGTGGCGAGGTAGTCGTTGTGGAAGCTCGGCCGCTTGCACCCCAGGGTGTAGGTCGGCGTGAGCTTCGCGCGCGTCTCGGGATCCTGCACCTGCTGCTTCAGGTACCGCTTCGCGAGGCGCTCGCCGACCGCCGCGACCGGCACCTTCGTGGCGTACTGGGCGGCGATCGGGAACGTGACCTCGACGTACGCCTGGCTCGCCGCACGGGCGATCCGGCGGGCGCCGGGGACGCGACGGAGCACCGTGCGGGCGGCCTTCGAGATCCGGGCGTCGGGCTTCGGCAGGCACCAGATCGGCGTGCGCTGGAAGACCACCAGCTCGCCGACCTCCTCGGCGATCGCCGGGATCACCTGGACCGCGGACGCGCCGGTGCCGACCACCGCGACGCGCTTGCCGGCCAGGTCGACGTCGTGGTCCCAGCGGGCGGTGTGCATCGACGGTCCGGCGAACGTGTCGAGGCCCGGGATCGCCGGGGTCTGCGGCTGGTTGAAGATGCCCGTCGCGCCGATGACGTGGCGCGCCGTGATCTCGCCGCCGTCGTCGGTGGTCACCCGCCAGAGGTCGTGATCGTCGTCGAACGCGGTCGTCGCGACCTTCGTGTTCAGGCGGATCCGGTCGCGCAGGCCGTACCGGTCGACGCAGTCCTCGGCGTACGCCTTGAGCTCCTGCCCCGGTGCGTACACGCGCGACCAGCCCGCGCGCTGCCGGTAGGAGAACTGGTAGCTGAACGACGGGATGTCGACCGCGACCCCCGGATACGTGTTCCAGTGCCATGCGCCGCCGACGCCGTCGCCGGCCTCCAGCACCGAGACGTCGTGGATCCCGGCGTCGGCCAGCGCCTTGGCGGCACCGATGCCCGAGAAGCCTGCGCCGATGACGACGACCTCGTGGTCCGGCGTGGGAGTCGTGGACGTGCTCATGGGTGCTCCGGCGCTCGTCGGGCGCCCGGCGGTGGTCCGTCGGGGCGGCGGGGCCCGGCGGCCCCGCGGAAGGAACCTACCGACGGTCGCGTTCGCTGTCGAGGAGGTCGCCGGCCGCCCTCGGGGGCGCACCGGTGGGCCGTCCCCGGGGCCGGTCGGCGTGGAGGACGAGGGCGATCCCGAGACATCGCCGGACACCGTACGCCCCCGGTGGCCCGGGTGGGCCGGGTCCGGCGGGCCGCCGGGGCCGCCGACCTACACTCGGACGGGTGCAGACCGACGCGGGCGCCGCCCCGCACACCAGGGGCGACGGCGACACGTCCCTCCGGGCGTTCGCCGCGCTGCTCGCCGTCGCGCTCGTCCTCCACGTCCTCTGGTGGCACGGGGTCGTCGTCCGCTCGCCGTGGCTGCTCGTCGTCGTCGCGGCCGCGTTCGTCCTGGCCCGACCGTCGTCGGTCGTCCGCCTCGCCGTCCTGCTCGCGGTGGCCGCGGCGGCGATCGTCGCGGAGCTGCCCGCGCTCGGGACCCACCTGCTGCTCGTGCTCGCCGTCGCCGCCACCGTGCTCACCCACCTGGCGGTGACGGTGGTCCGCGGCCCGCGGGCCGGGCCGCCGGGTGGTCGTCGGGTCCCGGGCGCGGGCGAGCTGTGGCCAGAGGTCGCGCCGTTCCTGCGGGCGCTCGTCGTCGTCCTCTACGTCGCCGCGGTTCTCTCGAAGCTCAACCACGGGTACCTGGACCCGGGCACGAGTCCGGCCGCCGCGCTGTCGGCCAAGGTCGTGTGGTTCGACCCCGGGCTGCTCGGCGCGTGGCGGGTGCGGCCGGCGATCTGGGGGTCGCTGCTCGTCGAGGCGTCGCTCCCCGTCCTGCTCCTGCTGCCGCGGACCCGGACGCTCGGCCTCGTCGTGGGGCTCGGCTTCCACGCGGTCCTCGCGTTGTCGGGGACCGTGCCGTTCACGGCCCTGCTGCTCGCGTTCTACGTGGCGTTCCTGCCGGCGGGGACCCTCGTCGCGCCGGACCTCGCCCGGCGCGGGGCGACCGGGGCGCGGTGGGTCGTCCGCGGTGGTGCGGTGGCGCGCACGCACGCGGCCGCCCTCGCCGCGACGGCCGCCGCGCTCTGGGTGGTCGTCGGCCTCGCGGGGTCGCTCGTTCCCGGACGCGTCACCGGCGGCGTGCTCGCGAGCGCGACGCGGGTCGTGGTCGTGGTCGCCTCGCTGGGCGCGCTCGCGCTGGTGGTCGCCCGGGCGCGCCGTGGGCGGGAGCCGGCCCGGCCGGCGGGCGCGATGCCGGTCGTGTTCCGGCTCGGGATCGCGGCCCTGGTCCTGTGCGCCGCGACGCCCTACCTGGGCCTGCGGGTGGGGGACGCCTTCACGATGTACTCGGGGCTCCGCACCGGCGCGGCGTCGTGGAACCACCTGTTCGTGCCGGAGGCGGTCCGCATCCTCGACTGACGAAGGGGGCGAGAACCACCCCTTCCCACTTCCAAGGTATAGCGAAAAAATCCGTCTCATGAGGGCGCGGGACGGTCCCCATACTCGTCGGCCGTGACCGGAATCCAGGGATCGGAGAGGCGGCTGATGCAGGTGAGGGCGAGGTTCGTGGGAGCACGCGGGGACGGCGGGAGGCGGACGGTGGCGGACGGCGCGGCGGGCGCCGGGACGGGGGCGGGGCGATGAGCGCGCACGCGGTGGTGATCGCCGGTGGCGGGCCGACCGGCCTGGTGCTGGCCGGTGAGCTGGCGCTCGCCGGGGTGGACGTGGCGGTCGTCGAGCGCCGGGCCGACCGGGCGCTCGAGGGCTCGCGTGCTGGCGGCCTGCACGCGCGGACGATCGAGGTGCTCGACCAGCGCGGGATCGCCGGCCCCTTCCTGGAGGAGGGCCAGCAGGCGCAGACGGCCGGGTTCGCGGGGGTGACGATCGACCTCGCGGGCTTCCCGACCCGGCACCCGTACGGGATCGGGCTCTGGCAGAACCGCATCGAGGCGCACCTCGCGGACTGGGTCGACCGACTGCCCGTGACGTTCCACCGCGGTCGCGAGGTCGTCGGGCTGGAGCAGGACGCGACGGGCGTCGACGTCCTCCTGTCGGACGGCGGGACGCTGCGCGCGGACTGGCTCGTGGGCTGCGACGGCGGACGCAGCGCCGTGCGGAAGGCCGCCGGCTTCGCGTTCCCCGGCAGCGCGGCGACGACGAGCAACCTGATCGGCGAGGTCGAGATGGACGACGAGCCGGAGCTCGGGGTGCACCGCGGCCCGTTCGGGATCTACGCGTTCGGCAAGGAGGACTACGAGATCGTCGACGGCGAGGTCGTCTACGCCGAGGGCGGGCCGGTCCGCGTGATGCTCACCGAGGAGCACGTGGGCGCGGGGGAGCCGACGTTCGAGGATCTCCGCGCGGCGGTGGTCGCGACGACCGGCTCCGACCACGGGATGCGCGACCCGGTGTGGATCTCCCGCTTCACCGACGCGGCCCGCCAGGTCGAGCGGTACCGCGACCGGCGGGTGCTGCTGGCCGGGGACGCGGCGCACGTGCACCCGCCCGACGGCGGGTTCGGGCTCCAGACGGGGGTGCAGGACGCGGTCAACCTGGGCTGGAAGCTCGCCCGCGTCGTCGACGGGACGGCCCCCGAGGGGCTGCTCGACAGCTACCACGCGGAACGGCACCCGGTCGGGGCCACGGTGCTGCGTCACGCGATGGCGTCGACCGTGCTGCGCCGCCCGGACGAGCGCACGACGGCGCTGCGGGAGACCGTGGCCGGCCTGCTCGGCACCGAGGAGGCCCGGAACGCGCTCGCGGCCGAGATGACGGGCCTCGGGATCCGGTACGACCTGGGCGACGGTCACCCGCTGCTCGGGCGCCGGGTGCCGGACCTCGACCTCGTGACCGCGGACGGCCCGGTCCGGGTCTTCGAGTTCCTGCACGAGGCCCGTCCGGTGCTGCTCGACCTGGGTGCGAGCGCGCTCGACCCGGTGGGATGCGGGACGGAGGCCCCGGTGCGCGGCGGGACGGAGGGCCCGGGCGACGCGCCGTCGACGGTGGACCCGGGCCCGTGGGCCGACCGCGTCCGGACGGTGCGAGCGCGCTGCGACGGCCCGTGGGAGCTCCCGGCGATCGGCGCGGTCGAGGCCCCGCCGGCGCTGCTCGTGCGGCCGGACGGCTACGTGGCCTGGGTCGGGGACGGCGACGGGGCGGGGCTCGCGGCGGCGATGGGACGGTGGTTCGGGCCGGCCGGGTGACGGCGGGCGCCGGCCGCGACGCGGCCGGCGCGCCGCACGTGCGGGCGTGCGGTGGTCGGCGCTCCACCGCGCGCCGGACGCCGCGGGTCGCAGGGGCGCTACTGGGCGGCGACCTTCGCGCACGAGGGCGCGAGCCGGGCGAACGCCGCCGGTGGGTTCGGGACGCTCGGGAGGTTCTTCTGGGCCGCGCTGACGCTCGCGAGGATCCCCCGGATGTCGTCGGTGCCGGACGACGCGCGGGCGCGCGCGGCGAGGCTGCGGAAGATCGGCGAGAGGTAGTCGTCCTGCCGCTTGGAGCCGGCGCGGAAGGCGTCGTAGGACTTCGGGGCCGGGGTGTCGGCGAGGACGCCGAGGGCCGCCACGCCGACCGTGAAGTACTCGGCGTAGTCGTCGAAGAACCGCCTCCGCGCGGCCGGGGTCTGCTCCGTCCGCATCGTCGTCGCCGACGCGCGGGCCGTGGCCCCGGCCGACAGCGACCGCGCGCACGCCACCTCGGCCTTGGCGGCGTACTCCTTCTCGGTCGCACCACCGTCGGACGAACCGCCGCACGCGGCGAGCGTGAGGGCGAGGGCCGCGGAGACGAGGAGCGGGGCTGGACGCACGAGCACGCGTGCATCGTACTCGCAGCCCGACGGGACATCCTGCCGGCGGGTCCGGCGCGAGGTCAGAACCGGACCCCGCGCGTCCCGTGCACCAGGACGCCGACCGACGTGCTGCCGCCGCAGTACCAACCGAGGCGGGAGGAGCGGATGCGCAGGTGGGCGTACTCGCCGGGCGGCGTGACGATCAGGCCGCGCAGGCCCTCCCGGGCGCCCCCGCCGCCGGCGCACCCGGCGATCGAGAGGACGGCCGAGGCGTGGCCGCCGGGCCGGAGCGTGATGGTCCGCTTCGCCGCGTTGGCGAGGGCGGCGTTGCGGAAGGGGTTCACGACGATGTCTCCGCCGTTGCCGACGAGGCCGATGCCGGGGTAGCCGCGGACGTGGCAGGTCGACGAGCTCGCGTTGCGCAGGACGATGGGTGCGTAGGTCGTGCCGGCGGCGTGCAGCGGGGTCCCGACACGCGCCTGGAGCTGCGACGTGTGACAGCGGGCGGTCGAGGCCGAGGCGTCGGCGGCCGGAACGGTGGCGAGGCCGGCGGCGGCGAGGACGAGGACGGTACCGGCGGTGCGGGTGGTGTGGCGGAGGGAGAGCATGTACCGACCGTAGGCTCGGGAGACCCGGCGGGACAGGGACCACAGGGGTGGGCGAGCCCACCCCGCTGCGGGGTGCGGTCGGGTGCCCCGGTGCAGGACCCGCGGAGCTCCGACCGCGAGGCTCAGGCGAGCTCGCGCAGCGCCGCGAAGCGGGCGCGCACGCCGGCCGCGAGGTCGCCCTCGTCGTCGGCGGCCAGCCACGCCTGCGCGGCGACGTTGAGGACGGCGATCCCGACCTCGGAGGCGAGGTGCGCGGTCGCCGCGTCGACGCCGCGGTCGAGCAGCGCGGACTGGAGCGCCGCGCGCCACGAGGCGAGCTTCTGGAGCTCCCGTTCGCCGAGCTCCGGGGTGGCGGCGACGATCGGGGTCCGGCGGCGCAGCTCGTCCCGGCGCGGCTGGAGGTCCGCCGCGACGGCGTCGAGCCCGGCGAGCACCGCCTCGGACGTCGTGGCGTCCGCGTCCGCAGCGGCCACCGCGTCGGCGAGCGCGGCCCGCAGGGCGTCCTCGTTCGCGAACAGCACCTCGCGCTTGTCGGCGAAGTGCCGGAAGAACGTCCGCTCCGTGAGCCCGGCGCGCTCGGCGACCTGGGCCACCGTCGTCTCCGCGAAGCCGCGCTCGGCGTAGAGGTCGACCGCCGCGTCCTGCAGGCGGCGGCGGCTGTCGGGTCGCCAGCGGGCCACGCGGCGATCCTACCGTGATGTCAGTCGCTGGCATCACGCGGTGCTCCGGTGCTACGGTGATGACAGCGGCTGACATCACGGTGGTCGGCGCGGCTCGGGGGACCGTCCGCACGGCCGGCGCGTGACGGCCGGAACGCCCGGCGCGATCCGCCGGGACGACACGGGAGGAACGCATGTCCGGCATCGAGGGCAAGGTCGTGGTGATCACCGGCGCGAGCACCGGGATCGGGGAGGCGACGGCGCTGCTGCTCGCCGGTCGCGGCGCGCGGGTCGTGGTCGGGGCGCGCCGGACGGAGCGGATCGCGGCCCTCGCCGAGCGGATCGTCGCCGGCGGTGGGGAGGCGATCCACTCGACGACCGACGTGCGGCGGCGGGACGACGTGGAAGCGCTCGTCGCCGCGGGGGTCGAGCGGTTCGGGCGGGTCGACGTGCTCGTCAACAACGCCGGGATCGGACCGATCTCCGCGATGGACGAGCTGCGCGTCGACGACTGGGACGCCATGATCGACGTGAACCTCAAGGGCGTCCTCTACGGCATCGCCGCGGTGCTCCCGCGCTTTCGGGCGCAGGGCTCGGGGCAGATCGTCAACGTCGTCTCGACGTCCGGCCTGAAGATCGTGCCGCTCCAGGCCGTCTACGCCGGCACGAAGAACGCGGTCCGGACGATCAGCGAGGGCCTGCGGCAGGAGGCGGGGCCCGACCTGCGGGTCACGGTCGTCTCGCCCGGCATGACGCGGACGGACTTCGCGGACTCGATCACGAGCCCCGCGGTCCGGGAGGGCATCCGCGAGGGCATGGGGGACGTCGGGATCGCCCCGGACGCGATCGCCCGGGCCATCGCGTTCGCGATCGAGCAGCCGGGCGACGTGGACGTCGGGGACGTCGTCGTCCGGCCGACGGCCCAGGGCTGAGGGCCGGCGCCCGAGGGCGACCCGCCGGCGGCCCGGCGGTCCGCCCGCGGGATCCCGCGCCCCCAGGGCCGCGCCGGGCCTCCGCGGCCCGCGGCTGCACGGATGTTCGACCCCCGGCGGCCCGTTTCGCAACCCGTTGCGAAACGGCTCAAGTTCGGTCCCGGAGCGCCGATCACCCCGTCCGACGGAGCCCCGTGCTCCCTCCCGGACCGCATGTCGCACCTCCTCCGCACCCCAGACCCCGCGCCCTCCACGGGCCGCTCGAGCCGTCTCCCGACGGGTCCGCCCCGGGCCGCCGGCCCCTCGCGGACGTCCGTCGCCGGTCGTTCCGCGGTCGTGGTCGCGGCACTCGCCCTCGTGCTCCTGGACCCGGTCGCCGCGCTCGCCGCCACCACCGCCGCGAAGCCGACCGGCGACGACACGCCGCTGGACCTCGGGACCGGCGACGGGACGGCGCAGCACGTCGGCGCCGGCGGCGGGGGCATCGCCCGCGTGATCGTCGGCCTGCTGATCGTGGTGGGCGTCATCTACGGCGTCACCTGGATCCTCAAGCAGCTCAAGGGCTCGAAGGAGACCGCGGCGACCGGGCACGGCCTGAGCGCCGTCACGACGATGCCGCTCCAGGGCGGCGGGGCGCTCAGCCTCGTCCGGGTCGGCGACGAGCTGCTGCTCCTGGGCTCCGGCGCGAACGGCGCGACGCCGCTGCGCCGGTACACCGAGGACGAGGCCCGGGCGCTCGGGCTCTGGCCGGACGACGACGACCCGGACGCACCGGGCGGCGGCTCCGGGACGGGCGCCCCGAACGTCGCGGCCGTCCTCGGCCGCACGGTCCGCTGGCTCCGCGCCGGCACCGCCGCGGCCCGCGACGCGCGGATCGCGGGGGAGACCCGGGCGGCCGCGCCGGCGGCCCCCGCCACCGGCCTGCGCCGGCACGCCACCGACCTCCTCGAGCGCCTCCGCGCGATGACGGTGCGCGGATGAACGTCGACGGCCAGAACGTCGTCCAGGTCCTTCTGCTCGTCGGGTCGATCTCGCTGGTCCCGGCGCTGCTCTTCTGCGTCACGAGCTTCTCGCGGATCCTGATCGTCCTCGGGTTCGTCCGGGCGGGCCTCGGCACGCAGACGACGCCGCCGAACCAGGTGCTCGTCGGCATCGCGCTCTTCCTGACGCTGTTCGTCATGGGCCCGACGTTCGACCAGATCAAGGACCGGGCCGTCGAGCCGGCGCTCGCGGGGAAGATCTCGACCGCGCAGGCGATCGACCGCGGTCAGGAGCCGCTGCGCGAGTTCATGTTCAAGCAGACGCGGACGAGCGACCTGAAGCTCTTCGTCCGCCTGGGCAAGATCGACGCGCCGAAGACCCGCGGCGACATCCCGACCCGCGTCCTGATCCCGGCGTTCGTGATCTCGGAGCTGAAGACCGCCTTCCAGATCGGCTTCCTGATCCTCCTGCCGTTCCTGATCATCGACCTCGTCGTCTCGGCGACCCTGATGAGCCTCGGCATGATCATGCTGCCGCCGGTCTTCATCTCGCTGCCGTTCAAGATCCTGCTCTTCGTCCTCGTGGACGGCTGGGCGCTCGTCACCCGATCGCTCGTGCAGTCCTTCGGATGACGCTCCTCTCCGGCGTCCTGGCCGACATGAACCAGGACTCGGCGGTCTCGATCGCCACCGACGCGATGCAGCTGTCGTTCAAGCTCGCCGCGCCGCTCCTGATCGCCGGGCTCGTCGTCGGCGTCGTCGTCTCGATCTTCCAGGCCGTCACACAGATCCAGGAGCAGAGCCTCCAGTTCATCCCGAAGCTCGTCGTCTCCGCGCTGGTCCTGTTGATCGCCGGGCCGTGGATGCTGTCGACGATCGTCTCCTGGACGTCCGAGCTCTACGGCTCGATCCCCGCGATGGTCGGCCGACGGTGACCGCGTGAGCCCGCAGGAGACCGCCGAGCAGATCAGCGGCCTGCAGCCGGTCGCGTTCGTCCTGCTGCTCGCGCGGATCTCCCCGCTCTTCGTGATCGCCCCGCTGTTCTCGTCGAGCACGATCCCACCACGCGTGAAGGGGCTGATCGCCGTCGCCCTCGCCGTCGGGATGTGCCCGGTGGCGACCGCCGGGCAGACCCTGCCGACGGACCCCGTCCTCGTCGTCGAGCTGCTGGTCAAGGAACTCCTCGTCGGGCTCGCCTTCGCGTTCGCGCTCTCCTGCCTGCTGGCCGGCTTCCAGGCCGTCGGCGCGCTGCTCGACATCCAGATCGGCTTCGCGTTCGGCGCGACGGTCGACCCGATGACCGGCGGCCAGGGCGCGGTGCTCGGGAAGCTCTACGCGATGGTCGGCGTCGCGATCCTCGTGGCGATCGGCGGCGACCAGCTGATCATCGCCGGGCTCGCGCGGACCTACGACCTCGTGCCGTTGACCGCGTTCCCGGAGCTGCGGTCGATGGTCTCGGGGACGTTCTCCGCGTTCTCGGGGATCTTCGTCGCCGCCCTCCAGGTGGGCGCGCCGGTCCTGATGACGCTGCTCCTCACCGACGCGGCGTTCGCGATGGTCTCGCGCGTCGTCCCGCAGATGAACGTCTTCGCCGTCGGCTTCCCGGCCAAGGTGATCGTCGGGATGCTGATGATCGTCGTCACCCTGCCGTTCGCGGCGGGGTGGTTCGGCGATCGCCTCACCGGCTCGGTGGCCTCCGCCCTCTCGACGCTGAAGGTCGCCGGATGAGCGACGACAAGACCGAGAAGGCGACACCGAAGCGCGAGAACGAGGCGCGCGAGAAGGGGCAGGTCGCCCGGTCGACCGACCTCAACGGCGCCGTCGTCCTGCTCGTCGGGCTCTCCGTGCTGGCGATGCTCGGCCCCCGGATGGTCGCCGAGATGAAGACGATGATGACCGACGGCTTCGTGCTCGCCGGGCATCCGGACGCGATGGACAGCCAGGAGGACGTCGTCTCGCTCGGCGGCGAGCTGACCCGCTGGTTCGTCGCGCTGCTGGCGCCCCTGGCGTTCGCCATCGCGCTCGCGGCGGTCGTCGCGAACCTCGGCCAGGTCGGTGTGAAGCTCACCCCGAAGGCGCTGAAGCCGGACATGAAGCGGCTGAACCCGATCCAGGGCTTCAAGAACGTCTTCGGGCCCAACGCGCTCGTCGAGGGCACGAAGTCGCTCGTGAAGCTCGCGGTCGTCGCCGGCGTCGTCGCGGTCGCCGTCCTGCCGCGGATCGACGAGATCGCGACCACCACCGGGATGGACCCGCAGGTGCTGCTCGCGACGATGGGCTCCGACGTCAAGGGCATCGCCCTGCGCGCCGCCGCCGTGTACCTCCTGATCGGCGCCGCCGACGTCTTCTGGCAGAAGCACCGGCACGCCAAGTCGATGCGGATGTCGATGCAGGACGTGAAGATGGAGCACAAGCAGGAGGAGCTCCCGCCGGAGGTCCGCGCGCAGATGCGCCGCCGCCAGCACGAGGCCTCCCGCGGGCGCATGATGGCCGCCGTCCCCACCGCGGACGTCGTGATCATGAACCCGACCCACTTCGCGGTCGCCCTGAGCTACGACCCCACGCGGATCGCCCCGACCGTCGTCGCGAAGGGACAGGACCTCGTCGCGCTCAGGATCCGCGACCTCGCCCGCGAGTCCGGCGTCCACGTCACCGAGAACCCGCCGCTGGCCCGTGCGCTGCACCGCCAGGTCGACGTCGGCCACGCGATCCCCGAAGAGCTCTTCCAGGCCGTCGCCGAGGTCCTGGCGCACGTCTACCGCGTCTCCCGCCGTCACCAGAGGACCACCGCATGAGCACCGTCGCCACGCCACCGACCGCCGGTCCCGACGGCGCGATCACCCGGATCATGCGCCACTCCGACCTGCTCGCCGCGGTCGGGATCATGGTCGTCGTCGCGATGCTCATCGTGCCGCTGCCGCCGGCGCTGCTCGACCTCTTCATCACCATCAACATCGCCGGCGCGATCGCCGTCGTCGTGGCGACGCTCTACCTCAAGCGCGCGCTGGACCTCTCGGTCTTCCCGAGCCTGCTGCTCCTGTCGACCATCTTCCGGCTGGCGATCAACGTCTCCGTCACCCGCCTCGTGCTCTCCGAGGGCGAGGCCGGCTCCGTCGTCCACGCGTTCGGCGAGTTCGTGATCGGCGGGAACCTCGTCGTCGGCCTCGTCGTCTTCCTGATCCTCGTCGTCATCCAGTTCGTCGTCGTGACCAACGGCGCCGGGCGCGTGGCGGAGGTCGCCGCGCGGTTCACGCTCGACGCGATGCCCGGCAAGCAGATGGCGATCGACGCCGACCTGAACTCCGGGCAGATCACCGAGGACCAGGCCCGCACGCGCCGTGCCGAGATCGCGCAGGAGGCCGACTTCTACGGCGCGATGGACGGCGCCTCGAAGTTCGTCAAGGGCGACGCGATCGCCGCGATCATCATCACGCTGATCAACCTCGTCGGCGGGCTGGCGATCGGCGTCCTGATGAACAAGATGTCGTTCGGGGACGCGGCGCACCACTACTCGCTGCTGACCATCGGCGACGGCCTCGCCGCCCAGGTCCCCGCGCTGCTGATCTCGGTCGCCACCGGCATCATCGTCACCCGCGCGGCGTCCGACGGCGACCTCGGCTCCGACCTCGCCCGGCAGGTGCTCGGGCAGGACAAGGCGCCGCTCGTCGCCGGCGGCCTGGTGCTCGCGTTCGCGATGATCCCGGGGCTGCCGAAGGTGCCGTTCGTCCTCGTCGGCGGCGGGCTCGTCGCGGTCGGGCTGGCGCTGCGCAAGCGCCGGGCGGGGCAGGCCGAGGAGGCCGAGACCCAGCGGCTCGCGCTCGAGGCCACCGACGTCCCGCAGCTCCCGGCCGGTGCCGAGATCGGCGTCGAGGCCCTGGCGCCCGACCCGCTCGAGCTGGCGATCGGCTACGGCCTCGTCACGCTGGTCGACCGTCCCGGCGGCACCCTGCTGCAGCGGATCTCGCACGTCCGCCGCCAGCTGGCGACCGAGCTCGGCGTCATCGTGCCGCCCGTCCGCGTCCACGACGAGCCGGGCCTCGAGCCCAACGGCTACGTCGTCCGGATGCGCGGGGGAGAGGTCGCCCGCGGCCGCCTCCTGGCCGGCCACCACCTGGCGATGGATCCGGGCGACGCCGCCGGCGAGCTGGCCGGCGTGCCGACGACCGAGCCCGCGTTCGGGCTCCCCGCCGTGTGGGTCGCCGAGGGCGCCCGCGCCGAGGCCGAGGCGCTCGGCTACACCGTCGTCGACGGCGAGTCCGTCGTCGTCACGCACCTGACCGAGCAGATCCGGCGCCACGCCGGCGAGCTCCTGACCCGTCAGGCCGTCCGCGGACTGGTCGACGGGCTCAAGGAGCACAACGCGGCCGCCGTCGAGGAGGTCGTGGGCGACGCCCTGACCCTCGGCGAGCTCCAGCGCGTGCTCCAGCGGCTCCTCGCGGAGGGCGTCTCCGTGCGCGACCTCGGCACGATCGTCGAGGCGATCGGCGACCGCGCCCGCCTGACCCGCGACCCCGACCTGCTCGCCGAGCACGCCCGCCAGGCGCTCTCGCGGCAGATCACTGCGCCGCACCTCGACGCCGCGCAGCGGATGAGCGCCCTCGCGCTCGACCCCGGCGTCGAGCAGGAGGTCGCCGGCGCGCTCGTCCAGACCCCCGAGGGCGAGGTCCTGGCCCTCGACCCCGCCCGCGCCCAGCGCATCGTCGTCGCCCTGAAGGACGACGTCGACCGCGCCGCCCGGCGCGGCGTCCATCCCGTGCTCCTCTGCTCCTCCCGCGTCCGGCGCCACCTGCGGCGGCTCGTGGAGCAGGCCCTTCCCGCCCTGCCGGTCTGCTCGTACAACGAGATCGGGCCGGGCATCGACATCGAGACCGTCGGAGTGATCCAGCCGTGAGCCCCACCCAGCAGCAGACCCCGTCCCCGCGTCTCTTCCGCGGCCGAACCCTCGAGGAGCTGCTGCCGCAGATCCGCGCGGCGCTCGGCCCGGACGCGATGGTGCTGCGGCGCCGTGAGGGCCTCTCCGGCGGCGTCGGCGGGTTCTTCCAGTCGCGGTTCGTCGAGGTCGAGGCCGTCGCGGGCGCGCCGACCGGCTTCGACGGCTACGACGACGGCCCCGCGTGGCCGGAGGACGTGCCCGCCGACGGCGTCCGGTGGCTCGACGAGCAGGCGTCGGCGGAGGTCCCGGTGACGCTCCCCGTAGCCGCGGACGGCACGATCGCCCCGATCGACGGCGCCGCGTTCCTCCGGCACCTCGACGCCGCCGTCGAGCGCCGCGGCGCCCTGGCCCCGGGGACGACCGACGAGCCGTTCGCCGGCGCCGGGCCGGCCGCGGGTGCGGCCGT
>NZ_KI912613.1:3570917-3653632 GCF_000519325.1 Patulibacter minatonensis DSM 18081
TCGTCGGTCGCGCTCGCGCCGCGGCACGGGCGGCGGTCGCGACGGCGCTCGGCGGGCCCGAACCGTCCCCGCCGCCGCCGGCCCGCGACCCCGCGAGGTTCGCCGACTACTGGGTCTCGTCGGTCTCGCCGTGCCTCGACGACGGCTTCGCGCCGCCGGTGCTCGAGGGGTGGACGACGCTCAGCCGCGACCCGGTCGACGAGGACGAGGACCCCGACGACCGGGGCGACGAGATCGATCCCGATCCCGGGATCGAGGACGAGGACGCGCCCGGACCCGCGCGCCGACCGCGCGTGGCGTTCGACGTCGTCCGGCTGCACCGCTCGGAGCGCGAGGTCGAGCGCAGCGTGCTGCGCGCCCTGATGCCGGACGAGGCACCGGCGCTGGTGGACGTCGCGTGGGACCGCGTCGCCGACGCCGTGTGGGCGCCGCGCCTGCGGACCGCGTTGCTCGCGTGGGAGCGGGCCGGTGCGCCGGCGCCGTTCGCGATCGCCGACTACCGCGACGCCGTGCTGCACGACCTCGACCGGCCGGGGTGGCCGGAGCTCGCGACGATCGGCCTCGTCCTGACGCTCGTCGACGAGGGCGGCTGGTCGCTCGAGGCCCCGCTGGAGGGACCGCTCTGGGTCTCGGGCGGGGGCTGGAGCCTGCAGCCGCAGGGCCTCGGCGAGAGCGTCCTGGACGACGCGTGGGACGAGGACGGCTGGGAGCAGCTGGTCGAGGACGCCGGGGTCGCCGAGCTCGTCGTCCGTCCGGGTGCCGCGCAGCGCCGGCCGTCCGTCCCCGACCGGTGGCCGGACGACGAGGTCGGCGGGCGACCGGACGGTTCCCGGTGGGCGGTCGACCCGCGCGGTGCCCCGTCGCCCAGGACGGGTGCGGAGCCGGACGTCGACGATCCTGCCGTCCCGGGACGGCAGGTGCCCGGTGCGACGACGCCGGAACACCGGACACCCGCGGTCGAGTTCGTGACCGGCACCGCCGGCCGCGCGCACGCGACGCGCGCCTCCGGGACGCCCGAGCCGTCGCCGGACGAGGTCCTGACGATCGCGCTCGCCCGCCCGTCGGGGCGGCTGTGGCGGACCGCCGCGGCCGCGCTCCTGCTGCTGGTGCTGCTGGCGACCTTGGTCCTCCTGGTCGTGGCCTCGGCGCGCACGGACTCCGCCTGGCAGACGGTGTCGGCGGTGCTCGTCGCGGTCGCCGTCCCGTCCGGTGTCGCCGCGTGGCTGCTGCCGCGGCTGCGCGCCCGCCTGTCGAACGGCACCCTCGTCGTCATGGGCGACACGGTCGTCGTCCGCCACCCCGGCGTCCTCCGGGAGCCGCTCGAGCTGCCGCGCCAGGCGATCCGGGCGGTGCTGTTCGACGACGGCGACTGGTCCGACGACCGGCGGTTCCCGATCGGCGCGACCGAGCGGCTCGTCGTCAGCGGCCGCTCGGAGGCCACGGGGTGGCTCTGGACCCGCGAGGACCCGACGCTCGTGCCGATGGTCGGCCACGGGTCCGAGGCCCCGAACCTCGCCCTGCTGCTCGACGGTGCCCCGGTCGCCCCGCGGCCGCGCAGGATCGCGTCGTGGGGCCCGATCCCCGGCGAGGTCCTGAGCGGGCTGCTCGTCGCGGTCCAGGACGTCGAGGCCGCGCGCCGGGCGTTCGCCCCGTGGGCGCTCGGGCGCGCCGCGACCAACGACGACCTGCGCCGCGTGGGCCTCGCGTTCCTGGACGGCGAGACCGACGGGTCCGGGACGCTCGGCGAGGCCGAGCTGCTCGGTGGCACGCCCGCGCCGGCCGGCGGTGCGCCGCGGCGGACGCTCCTGCGGGCCCGCGAGCTCCGGAAGGGCTGGCTGCTGCTCGCCGCCGGGGTGGTGGTGCCGTTCCTGGCGCTCTGGGCGGTCGGGATCGGGCTGCTCTGGCGGATCCGCGACGGGCGCGGCCAGCTCCCCCTGATCGTGGGCGGCCTGGCGATCTTCGTCGGCCGCCTCGCGCTCTGGATCGGCTGAGGCGCCCGGACGCACCGGCCGTCGGGCGTCCGGCGGCGCGCGTTGGCGCGGGGCCGGGACACCGGTCGCGATCGCGGGGGACTTCCCCGATGCCGTCCCCGCGGGCCGACGGCACCCTGCGAGGCATGCGTTCCTCCGTCCGCCGCCGCGCCCGCGCGCTGGCCGCCACCACCGTCCTGTCCTCCGCCGTCCTCGCGTCGACCGCACCGCCGTCGGGGGCGACCGCCGTCGTCTACCGCGACGGGAACGACGTCCACCTGAAGAGCGTCGACGGCACCCGCAGCAAGCGGATCACGAGCGACGGCACGTCGAGCTCGTACTACACGGTGCCGACCGCCGACGACGCGGGCAACGTCGTCGCGATCCAGGGCAGTGGCACGTCGCGGATGATCGTCTGGCACCCCGTGGGCGGCGGGACGCCGATCCGCAACGTCATGCCGTGGAAGATCGGCAGCGCCGTCAACGCCGGTCCGACGTGGTCCCGGCTGAACGCGTCGGGCACGTCCCTGGCGTACGGCTACCTCTACAACCGCGACATCCACACCGCGCTGTCGCCGCACCTCGCGATCGTGAACCCGAAGGCGCCGGGGAGCCCGACCTCGCCGACGTACGACGTGGCGGGGTACACCGATGGCTCGTGGTTCGGGAGCAAGGTGCTGACGACGAACGGGCAGCAGCTGTTCGTGGAGACGACCCCGGGGACGTTCCAGGGCTGGCTCGTCTCGCCGTCGGGCATCACCGGCGGCGAGCTCTCGCGGGACGGCTCCCGGGTCCTCGTCCGCCTCGGCAACGGGGCGCTCGAGCTCGACACCCTCGACGGCCGGACGCCCCCGGCGGCGGGTCCGACGTCGGGCTGCCAGATCGCCCCGAACGGCAACGACCGGTTCTCCGGCCAGGTCCGCATGGCGCTCTCCGCCGACGGCCGCCGCGTCGCCTGGTCCGACGCGTCGGGCGTCCACGTCGCGACGGTCGCGACCACGACGACCCCGGAGGCCGCGTGCCGGCTGACCGAGCACGTGGTCCTGAGCCCGACGGGCGGCATGCCGTCCTTCACCGAGTACACGATCCCGGCGCCCACCGATCCGGGGAACCCGGGCGATCCCGGCAACCCGGGCGATCCGGGGAACCTGGGCGATCCCGGCAATCCGGGGAATCCGGGCGATCCCGGCAATCCCAGCGACCCGGGCAACCCGGGGGATCCCGGGAACCCGGGGGACAAGGGGCCGACGGGCGGCGGGACCACGACGACCACCACCACAACGACGCCCGACGGCGGGAAGATCCCGGACGGCGGGAAGACGCCCGGCGGCGGGAAGACCCCGGTCGCCTTCCGCGTCGCCGAGGTCCCCTCGCTCACGACCGCGAAGCTCCGCAAGGGCCAGGCGCTCACGGCGACCGCGCCGGGTCCGGGGCGGATCACCGCCACGGTCCTGCGTGCGAAGACGACGGTCGCGCGAGGCGTCGCGACCACGAAGCGCGCCGGCTCCGCCCGGGTCACCCTGAAGCTCACCGGCGCGGGACGCCGTGCGACGCTCCGCAACAGGCGCGTCGTGGTCGCGATCACCTTCCAGCCGAAGAACGGAAAGCCGATGACGCTCAAGCGCAGCGTCGTCGTCCGCGGCTGAGCCCGGGCACCGGCGGCGCCCGTCCGCCGTCCGGCGACGCGCACCGACGTGGTCGCAGTCTGGTCGCTGGGGGCGCGCGAAGCACGACCACGTGGCGCCGACCCCTGACGTGGTCGCAGTTCGGCCGTCGGGGGCGTTCGAACCACGACCACGTCCCACCGACCGCGGCCTCGCCGCCCCCCACCCACGGCCCATGGTGGACGCCGGCTGGACACCTCCGACGGGTCGGCTCAAGTCCCGGACCCGGACGCCGATCAACGGTGCGCAAGGGGCGACACGGACGTCGCCCCAGGAACATCAACCACAGCGGATCAAGGAGATCAGCGCATGTCCCTTCGCATCAACACCAACGTCGAAGCCTTCAACGCCCACCGCAACCTCAACGCCACGAGCGACAAGATCGCCAAGTCCATGGAGCGCCTGTCCTCGGGCCTGCGCATCAACCGCGCCTCGGACGACGCGGCGGGCCTGGCGATCTCGGAGAAGATGCGGGGCCAGATCGGCGGTCTCGATCAGGCCAAGCGCAACGCGCAGGACGGCATCTCCCTCGTGCAGACGGCGGAGGGGTCGCTGACCGAGGTCCACTCGATCCTGCAGCGCGTGCGCTCGCTGGCGGTGCAGTACCAGAACGGCACCGTCGGCTCGGACGACAAGGCGGCCATCGACGCCGAGGTCTCGCAGCTCACCACGGAGCTCGGCGCCATCGGGACGCGGGCGGACTTCAACGGCACGAAGCTCCTCAACGCGTCCGGCACCGTCACGTTCCAGGTGGGCGCGAACGACTCGGAGACGACCACGGTCAGCCTCGTCAGCCTCGGCTCGAAGCTCGGCTCGGTCGCCGGTGCGACCACCCTCTCGGGGATGACCCTGTCCTCCATCGACGCGGCGATCAAGGACGTGTCCCAGACCCGCGCGGACTTCGGTGCCGTGCAGAACCGCCTGGAGCACACCCTGAACAGCCTGTCGGTGACGCAGGAGAACCTGACCGCGTCGGAGAGCCGCATCCGCGACGTCGACATGGCCAACGAGATGGTGGCGCTCACGAAGAACCAGGTGCTCTCGCAGGCCGGCACGGCGATCCTGTCGCAGGCCAACCAGGCCTCGCAGGGCGTCCTGTCGCTCCTGCGCTAGTCCTGATCCGCCGGCCCCCGGGCCGGCGGCGAGGGATCGGGGAAGGGGTGCCACGGCCCCGGGGCGAGAGCTCCGGGGCCGCGGTCGTTCCCCGGCCGCCCGTCCGCGGCGTCGCGACCGCCCGCGCCGTCGCGTGCGGACGCCGCGCTCCGCGCAGCCGTTCCGAAACGCCGGTCCACCCGTCTCAAGATGCGCCGCGCCCGGCCGACGAAGGGTGCATGGCGCTCCGACTGACCCCAGAACCCGCCGCGACGGCCGAGCCGCTCGCCGCACGCCTGGCGCCGCGCGCCGACCGCCTGCTGCGCGACCACGACCTGCCCGGGTGGAGCGCGCTCCACCGGTCGGTCGACGACGAGCCGGACGTCCACCGCCGCTACGAGGCGCGCCGGACCCTCGGCGAGCGGGCCCTCGCGCACCCCGGCGGCTCGCCCGCGCAGGTCGCGGCCCGGATGCTCGTGGTGGCCGGCCGCCTGCTCCACCTGCTCCACGACGAGCCCCGCGAGCCGGTCCTCCTGAACCAGGCCGGGGTCGCGCTCTACGAGCTCGGCCGCCTCGACGACGCCGAGGCCCTGTTCCGCGCCGCCCACGCGCTCGACCCGCGCCTGCACCAGGTCGTCCGCAACCTCGGCGAGGTGCGCCGTCGCCGCGAGGCCGGCCGCACCCGGCAGGACGGGCTGCCCGTCGAGGTCCGCATCGGCGTCGAGGCCCTCGTCCCGAAGGTGCGCGACGTCGTCGGCCGCGCCCGGCCCGCGGAGGGCCTCACCGTGTCCCTGTGCATGATCGTCAAGGACGAGGAGGCGATGCTGCACCGGTGCCTCGCCGCCGCCGCGCCGTGGGTCGACGAGCTGATCGTCGTCGACACCGGCTCCACCGACCGCACGGTGGAGATCGCGGAGTCCCACGGTGCACGCGTGCTGCACCACGTGTGGCAGAACGACTTCGCGGCGGCCCGCAACGTCTCGTTCGACGCCGCGACCTCGGACTGGGTGCTCTACCTCGACGCCGACGAGGTCCTCGTCGACGGGGACGGCCCCCGACTGCGCGAGCTCCTGGGCCGCACGTGGCGCGAGGCGCTGTTCCTCGTCGAGACGAACCACACCGGCGACCTCGAGGACGGCACCGCGACCACGCACGACGCGATGCGCCTGTTCCGCCACCGCCCGGAGCGCCGCTTCAAGGGCCGGCTCCACGAGCAGATCCAGCACGTCCCGGCGTACCTGCCCGAGCGGCTCGAGGTCTCCACCGTCCGGATCGAGCACTTCGGCTACCTCGGCGAGGTCCGCGAGCGCAAGGACAAGGTGCACCGCAACCGCGACCTCCTGGAGCGGCAGTTCGCCGACGGCGAGGACACCCCGTTCCTGCGCTTCAACCTCGGCATGGAGCACGTCGCCGCCGACGACGTCCATGCCGCGATCCCGCACCTCCTGCAGAGCTGGACGGCGCTCCGGGACGACCCCGACCGCGGCGCCTACGGGTTCGTGCCGATGCTCGCCTCGCACCTCGTCGACGCCCTCCGCGCCGCCGGCCGGCACGACGAGGCGCTCGCCCGCGCGGAGGAGGTCCTCGAGCTCTTCCCGTCGTTCACCGACGTCGTCCTGATGCAGGGCCACGTCCACCGCGCGACGGGCGACCCGGCCCGGGCCGAGGAGCGCTACCGCCACGCGATGGACCTCGGCGACGCGCCCAGCACGTACGTCGCGACCGTCGGCGCGGGGACCTACCTCGCAGCCCGCGCGCTCGCCGACATGCTCGCGGGGGAGGGGCGCGACGACGAGGCCGAGGCCCTCCTCGAGCGCACCCTGCGCGAGCACCCGACGCACTTCCGCACCGCGGAGGCGCTGGCCGCCCTGCTGCTCCGCCGCGGCCTGCCCGCGGCCACGGTCGTCCGGCGGATCCACGGGATCGTGCCGGACCTGCCGCCCAGCGGCCGGTACCTCGTCGCCGCGGCGCTCCACCGCGCGGGCGCGGCCGACGAGGCCGAGGCCGAGCTGCGCGCCGTCCTCGCCGCGAGGCCCGGATCCGACGCCGCCCGACTGCAGCTCGTCGAGACGCTCGTCCTCCAGGGCCGCCTCGAGGACGCCGCGGCCGAGGCCGGCCGCGTGCCGGAGGACAGCCCGCGGGAGGAGGCCGCCCTGCGCCACGCGCTGTTCTGCCGCCTCGCCGCGGGGCGGTCCGCCGACGACGTCCTGGTGCGTGCCGCCACGGTCCTGCCGCCCGGCGACCTCGCGCTCTTCGCGGCCTGGGCCCGCCGGACGGACGGCACCGCCGACGGGCCAGCGATCCCCGTGGCGCCGAACGGACCGCGCGGAGCCGCCGGGTCCGACGCCTCCTCCGGGTCCGCCACGTCGTCCGCGGCCGTGGGCCTCCCCGCCTCGGCCGCCGAGCTCGCCCTGACCCTGCTGAACGCCCTCGCCCGCCTGGAGCGGTTCGAGGCGTTCGAGCGCCTCGCCGCGGTCTACGAGCGGACCGCCCTGCCCTGGCGGCAGCGCCGGGAGCGCCTGGCGCGCCTCTACCTGCGCCGCGGCTTCCTGCAGTCCGCCGCCGACGAGTGGATGGCGGTGATCCGGCGGGACGGCCCCGACGTCGACGCGCTCCGCGGCCTCGCCGTGATCGCCCAGGAGATGGGGATGGACGACGACGCCGCGGTCTTCGCCGCCGACGCCGACGCGCTCGCCGGTGTCGACCGCCCCTCCGCGGGCGACGCGACGCCCGGTGCGCCGCCCCCGGGATCCACCGCGACGCCCGCAGGCGCGGTGTCTCTCGGCGCCGCCGAGGCGGTCCGATGAGCACGACGGAGCAGCCCGTCGGCAGCGGCGTCCGCCGCACCGACCACGAGGACCACTACTTCGAGCACGTCCGCCCGGAACTCCGGGTCCGCGTGCCGCTGACCGCCGCACGGGTCCTCGACGTCGGATGCGGCGCCGGGAGCCTCGGTGCCGCGCTGAAGGCCGAGCGGCCGGGCCTCCGGGTCGTCGGCCTGGAGGGCTTCCCGGAGGCCGCCGCCGAGGCCCGCACCCGCCTGGACGAGGTCCTCGAGGTCGACCTCGACGCGATCGACGGGCTCCCGCACCCGGAGGGCACGTTCGACGCGATGATCTTCGGCGACGTCCTGGAGCACCTCCGCGACCCGCAGCGGCTCCTGCGGGTCCTGCTGCCGCACCTCGCCCCGGGCGGCGTGCTCGTCTGCTCGATCCCGAACGTCAAGCACTGGAGCGTCGTCCACCCGCTGCTGGTCCAGGACCGCTGGACCTACGAGGACGCGGGCCTCCTGGACCGCACCCACGTCCACTTCTTCACGCTCGAGGAGGTCGGGACGATGCTCGACGAGCTCGGCCTCGAGGCCGTCGAGATCGGCGTCAACGACCTCGCGCCGCTGCCGGGCGCGCTGACGCCGCTCGTCGACGCCGCCGTCGCGCTCGGCGCCGAGCGCGACGAGACCGCGGCCCGCCTCGGTGCCTACCAGTACCTCCTGACCGTCCGACGGACGGGGGAGGACCCGCGCCGCGCCGCGCAGGACGACCTCGCGGAGAGGACCGACGCCTCCGCGGACCACGTCCCGCCACGCGCGGGCCGCCACGACGCCACCGCCCGCGGCCTCGACCGTCACCCACCCGGCACGCCGCCGGAGCTGACGATCGTGATCCCGACGCTCGACGCCGCCGGCGACCGGCTCCGCGCCTGCGTCCGCGCTCTCCAGGACCGCACCGACGTGCCGTACGAGATCGTGGTCGTCGACAACGGTGCGCCGCCCCAGGGCTTCACGGCCCCGGTCAACGCGGGTCTGCGCGCGGCGCGCGGTCGCTACGCCGTCGTCTGCAACGACGACGTCGAGGTCCAGGACGGCTGGTGGCCGCCGCTCCGGCGGGCGCTCGACCGGGGCGAGGCGGTCGCGTTCCCGTGGACCGCGGACGGCCCGATGCGGGAGGACTTCGCGGCCTGGTGCTTCGCGGTCTCCCGCGACGCCCTGGACCGCCACGCCGTCCTCCCCGGGGAGTTCCTCGATCCGGCGCTGGTCGTCTGGTACCAGGACACCGACCTGCTGGCCCGCCTGCGCGCCGCGGGGACCCCGCCGGCGCTCGTCCGGGAGTCGCAGGTGCGTCACGGCCTCAGCGAGACGGTGGCGTCCGAGGACCCGGCGCTCCGGGCGTGGATCGCCGTCCAGGTCGAGGACGACCGCCGCGCCTTCGAGGCACGGCACGGCACCGGGGTCCCCGGCGCCGCGGTGACGAGCTGATCGCGCGGCGCTCAAGGTCCCGGTCCCGCCGCCGATCACCCGCGTGATGACCCTCGCCACGACGCTCGACCGGATCGCGCAGCTCCAGGCGCTGGCGGACCCCCAGGCCGCCGCCCGCACCGCGGCGGCGCAGCGCGCCGCCGCGGCGGGCGCGACGCAGGCGGCGACCACGACCGCCGCCACCGCGACCCCCACGGGGTTCGCGACGGCGCTCCGGACCGCGTCGTCGACGGGCGCGACGACGCCGATGATCGAGGCCGCCCGCAGCCAGCAGGGGGTCACCGAGCAGCCGCCGGGGTCGAACGACGCGCCGCAGATCGCGGCGTACCGGCAGGCGACCGAGGGCGCCCCGGGACCGGGGCCGTGGTGCGCCTACTTCGTCTCCTGGGCCGCCCGGCAGGCGGGGACGCCGCTCGGCGATCGCGGCCAGGGGTTCGGCTCCGTGGACGCGATGTGGTCGTGGGCGCAGGGCGCCGGCCGCGGCGTCCCGAACGGTCCCGGGATCTCCCCGCAGGTCGGCGACGTGATCGTCCTGGACCAGCACACGGGCATCGTCACGGGCGTCCGTCCCGACGGCACCGTGGAGACGATCGAGGGCAACACCTCGGACCGCGTCGACGTCCGCACCCACCCGGCGGGCGAGGCGATCGGGTACGTCCGGATGACGTAGGAGGGGCGGGAGGAGCGCGCCGAACCGGACGACACCCGCTGCCCGTCGGCCGCATCCGCCCGGGCCGGGTCGGCACGGTCGACCTCGCGACGGGCGGGGAACGCGGGTACCGTCGCGTCGTGCGCGTGATCGTGTCGTCGAGAGCCGTGGTCGGCTGTGCGGTCCTCCTGCTCGCCGCGAGCGTCGCCCTGCTGTGGGTGCCGTGGTTCCCGTTGAACCCGCGGGTCGAGTGCGGGTGGACGTGCTACGTGCCGCTGGAACCGGGCCGGAAGGGGCCGACGTTCCTGTCGCTCGGCGGCCGGGGCGGGCACTCGGCCGCTGTCCTCGCGTCCATCACCGCGATCCTGGCGACCACGTCCGCCGTCGTCGTCGCGGTGACGCGACGACACCTGCCGCGCGTCGCGCCGGTGTCACTGATGGTCCTCGGGACGGCGTCGCTGATCGCGTCGACCGTCGCGATCCTCCGCATCACGGGAGCCGACATCATCCTGGTCCCGGGGCCCGACCAGGGCCATCTGGTCGGCGATCCGTCGGTCGGGACGGGGGCGGTCGTCGCCCTCGCGACCGGTGCCGGCACCGTCGTCCTCGGCCTGCTCGCCCTCGTCGCTCCAAGGGCCCCCGGGCCGGCGCGCAGGGAGTCGCGCGCGGCCGCGGCGCTCCCGCGGGCGCAGGAGCCGTAGCGGCTGCCCGCTCGTGCGCGGGTCGAAGCGATGGAGCGGCGCCGACGTCCGCCGACCGCGTGCGCCCGGCCCCTCAGCCCACCGACCGCACGACCCTCGCCGGATTGCCGGCCACGAGCGTCGCCGCGGGCACGTCGCGGCTGACGACCGCGCCGGCGGCGATCACCGCGCCGTCCCCGACCGCGACCCCGCCGACCACGATCGCGCCGGCGCCGATCCACACGTCCTCGCCGATCCGGATCGACGCGACGACGACGCCGTCCCGGCGCTCCGCGACCGCCGTCGGGTGCCCGCTGGAGAGCAGGCTGACGTTCGGCCCGATCATCGTGCGGGCGCCGATCTCGATGCCGCCGATGTCGTTCAGCGTGCAGCCGTGGTTGACGAAGACGTCGGCGCCGACGCGCAGGTCGACGCCGTGGTCGCAGTGGAGCGGCGGGACGAGGCGGAAGCCCTCGGGAGCGGGGCGTCCGGTCAGCGTCGCCCAGGCCTCGAGGATCGCGTCCTGGTCGGCGTACGGGAGCCGGTTGAGCGCCTCGCAGCACGCGAACGCCCGCGGCACGCCGTCCATCGCGGCCCGGAGCTCGGCGCTGCCCCGCGGCAGGTGCCGCTCGCCCTTCACGCGCCGCGCCGGAGCGGCGCCCACATCGCCGGGTACGGACCCGCCCGCATCGTGTCCGTCGCCGCGGACGCCGGGATCACGTTGTGCATCGACAGGTGCAGGACCTCCGGGTCGGAGGCGTCGACGACGACCTGCCAGCCCCAGTCCCCGGCGTACGTGCAGGAGACGGTCAGCACGCGGCCGGCCGAGGTCCCGGAGAGGACCCGCGGCTCCGGCTTCTGGTGCCACGAGTCCCCCCAGAGCCCGACGACGGTGCCCGGGGCCTCGCCGGCGCCGAGCACGAGCAGGCCGTCCTGCTCGCCGTCCTGGGGGTGCGACCACGTGTACGCGATCTCGGTCAGGTGCCCACCGGCCGCGCCCCGGACGACGGCCCCGGCCGGGGCGTCCTGCAGCGGGTCGTCGGGCATCAGGCGGAACCCGTTGGTGCCGGTCCAGGATCCGGTGTGCCCGGCGAACGCGTCCATCGGCGGACCGTACCGCCGGGTGCGGCGCGTGCCCTACGCCGTCGTGGTGCCCGCGGGCTCCGGTGCGCCGGGCTTCGCCGCCGGGTCGACCCACATGACCTGCCAGCCGTGGCCGTCGAGGTCGAAGAAGCTGCGCGTGTACATGAAGCCGAAGTCCTCGACCCCGTCGGCCTCGGTGGCACCCTCGGCCAGCGCCGTGGCGGAGACCGCGTCGACCTCGTCCTTGGACCCGACGGTGAACGTGTAGAGCGCCAGGGCGTGGGTGGACGGGTCGCCGGCGGGCAGCTTCGAGTACTGCGCGAAGCTCTCGCGGCTGGACAGCATCACGGACGCCTCGTCACCGAAGACGAGCAGCGCGTTCTGTCCCTCGACGCTGGCCCGCGGGTCGAGTCCGAAGCCCAGCTTCAGGAAGAACGCCCTGCTGCGCTCGACGTCGGCGACCTGCATGTTGACGATCAGGGAGCGTGAGGGATGTGCGGGAGTGGTCATGGTGGGGTCCGTCCGGAGGTTCGGTGGGGTGTCGCTGATGGTCAGACCCCACGCGGACCCGGAACTCATCTGACGGACGTCGAGTTGGCGCGAGGACGCTCCCCGCCGATCAGTCGACGAGGGAGCCCAGGAGCTCCGCGTCGCCCCCGAGCGCGACCCGCAGGCGCTTGCGGAGCGTCCCGGCGATCTGGCAGACGCGGGACTCGGAGACGCCGAGCAGCTCGCCGATCTCCCGCAGACGCCGCTCCTCGACGTAGAGCAGCAGCGCGACCTCGCGCTCGCGCGACGGCAGCGCGGCGACCGCGGCGGCGACCCGGTCACGGGCCTCCTTGACGGCGGTGGCGTGCTCGGGATCCATCGAGCGGTCGCGCATCGCGATCGTCTCCGCCCGGTCGACGACGACGCCGTCGGAGCCGGAGACCGTGGTGGCGAGCGACTCGACCTCGGCCAGGGCCAGCTGGTCGCGCCGGCCCCGGACCTCGTCGGGCGTGCTCTCCAGGCGGTCGGCCAGCTCGACGTCGGTCGGCTCGCGCTCGAGGTGCCCGCGCAGCTCCCGACGCGCCTTCTCGGCGTCGCGCTCCCAGCGGCGCAGCGACCGCGGCGCCCAGTCGCGGCGGCGGAGCTCGTCGAGGACGGCACCGTGGATGCGCGTCCAGGCGAACTGCTCGAGCGTCGCGCCCTTGACGGGGTCGTACCGCTCGATCGAGACGACGAGGGCTTCGTAGCCGGCCGCCGCGAGGTCGTCCATCTCGCAGTAGGCGGGGAGCTGCCGGATCTTCCTCGTGACGATGTGCCGGACGAGCGGCGTCAGGAGGAAGACCAGGTCGTCGCGCTCCTGCTTCGACCCCGTCGCGCGGTACCGCTCCCAACGGGCGAGCAGCTGCTCGGACGTCGGGCGACGGTCTGGACGCTGGCGGGTGGTGAGCGGGCTCATGGAAATCCGATCCGGGGGATGCTTCGGGGCGATCGAGGGGGAGGGGGTCCCCCGTCCTGGGGACCTACGATCGTCGGATCTGGAGGCCGAAGTTGGCGGAACTCAACGGATGATCCCCCCGTGTACGGCGTTCATACGCTGGATGTCCAAAGCGCTAAACACCCGCCCCGACGGGCGGTGTTTCGAAACCGGATCCCGTTCTACGACGGGTAACGCTGGTCACGCGGGCCTCGCGGCCGTGTCGCACATCGCCTCCCCCGATCGGTGGATGTCCAGTGCCGATCGGCGTTCTTGAGCGTCTTGCGTGCCCTGGGCCACAGTAGGGCATGGCGGCCGCTGCATCAAACGTTTAGACGTCCAGATCGCGAAAATGGACGATCGGTGGACGCGCGGGACGCGGCGTCCGTTCGGCGGGCCGAATCCGCGTCCCGGGCGCGGTCAGGCCGAGGCGAAGAGCCGCCGGAGGGTGTCGCGGTGCTTGACCAGGAGGACGATCGCCACGGCCACGAGGATCAGGACGATCCAGCCCGCGCTGAGGTCGGAGGAGCCGTGTCCGGACCCGTAGTAGTGATGGCCGCCGTACGAGCCGGAGCCGTGGGACGTCGACGCGTGGTACGAGGACGACGATCCCGAGGAGTGGCTCGAGAAGTGGTGGCTGCCGATGCCGGCGCGGGGGAGGACGGCGGTGGTGGGGACGGCGGTGAGCATGGGTCCATCCTGCGACGGACCGGCAGCCGCGACCATCGCCGCCCGGGGTGGACCGCACCACCCCCTCCGCGCCGGGCGCGCCCGGCGCAGCCCGTCGGCCGGCGTCGGCGTCCGCCCGAGCCCGTCGCGGAGCGCCCGTCGCCCCGTTGTAGGTTCACGGCATGTCGACCCCGCACCGCACACGGACCGTGACCGTCGGAGGGGTCGGCTCCCCGGTGCTCGACCAGGGCCCGGCGGACGCCGACGAGGCGGTCGTGTTCGTCCACGGCAACCCGGGTGCGCGGGCGGACTGGGCGGACCTGCTCTCCCGCCTGCCGTCCGGCGTCCGCGCGATCGCGCTGGACATGCCGGGTTTCGGGGCCGCCGACGCCCCCGCCGACTTCCCCTACGACGTCGACGGGTACGGCCGGCACCTCGGCGGGGTGCTGGACGAACTCGGCGTGCGGCGGGTCCACCTGGTCCTGCACGACTTCGGGGGGCCGTGGGGCCTCTCGTGGGCGGCCCGGCACCCCGGTGCGGTGCGGAGCATCGTCCTGTTGAACACCGGCTCGCTGAGCGGCTACCGCTGGCACCACTGGGCGCGGATCTGGCGCACGAGGGTGCTCGGCGAGCTCTTCATGGCGCTGTCGTTCCGCCCGCTCCTCGTCCGGGTCTTCCGCCGCGAGAACCCCGGCCTCTCCGACGCCCACCTCGGCCGGATCTACGACCAGCTGGCGCCGCGGACGACCAAGCGGGCGGTCCTCCGCCTCTACCGTGCGACACCGCCGGACTGGATGGGGCGGGACCGCGAGGCCCTGCGGGCGATCGATCCCCCGGTGCTCGTGGTGTGGGGGACCGACGACCGGTACCTGCCCACCGTGCAGGCCGACCGTCAGGTGGAGACCTTCCCGTCGGTGCGGGTCGAGAAGCTCGAGGGCCGCGGCCACTGGGCGTACCTCGAGGACCCGGAGGCCGTCGCCGCCCACGTGCTCCCCTTCCTGGCGCAGCAGGTGGCGGCCACGGAGTGACGGACGGGACCGTCGCGCCGGCGGTCGGTGCGACCTCCGGCGCGGCCGCCCGGCCCTCCGCACGGGAGGCGCTCCGCCGATCGGCGACGGGCCACGCCGCGCGCGCCCCGCCTGCCGGGCCCGCGCCGTCGGGCCGGTCCCGCGATCAGCTCGCGGCGCCGGCCTCGATCGACCCGCCGGTGGGGGCGGGGACGTCGGCGGCGTCGAGCACGCCGTTGGCCTCCGCGACGATGCGCGTGATGTCGGCCATGATCACCGAGATGTCGAAGTCCTTGGGCGTGTAGACGCCCGCGACGCCGGCGTCGGCCAGCGGCTGCGCGTCGGCCTCGGGGATGATGCCGCCGACGATCACGGGCACGTCGACGCCCTTGTCGCGGAGCTCCTGGATCACGGCCGGGATCAGCTCCAGGTGGCTGCCCGAGAGGATCGAGAGGCCGATGACGTGGACGCCCTCCTGCTCGGCCGAGTGCGCGATCTGCTCGGGCGTCAGGCGGATGCCCTCGTAGACGACGTCCATGCCGACGTCGCGGGCGCGGACGGCGATCTGCTCCGCGCCGTTGGAGTGGCCGTCGAGGCCCGGCTTGCCGACGAGGATCTTGATGCGGCGGCCCATGGCCTCCGACACCCGCTCGACCTCGGCCTGCACGGCCTCCAGCGACTCGGAGCGGTCCGTCGTGGACGCGGCCTCGCCGACGCCCGTCGGGCCGCGGTACTCGCCGAACGCGGCGCGCAGCGTCTTGGCCCACTCGCCGGTCGTGACCCCCGCGCGGGCGGCCTCGATCGACGCGGGCATGATGTTCTCGTCCGACCCGGCGACCTCGGCCAGGCGGGTCAGCGCGGCGTCGACGGCGGCCTGGTCGCGACCGGCGCGCCACTCGGCGATCGCGTCCTTCGCGTGCTGCTCGACGGCGTGGTCGACGGTCATGATCCCGCCGTCGCCCGCCGCCGTCAGGGGGGAGGGCTCGGTCTCCGTGTACTTGTTGATGCCGACGACGGTGAGGTCGTTGCGCTCGATCCGGGCGATCCGCTCGCGGTGGCTCTCCACGAGCGAGCTCTTCATGTAGTCGACGGCCTCGACCGCGCCGCCGTGCTCGGCGACCACGGCCATCTCGGCACGGGCGCCCTCGAGGAGCTCGTCGACCAGGCCCTCCATGACGACGGAGCCCTCGAAGATGTCGGGGTACTCGAGCAGGTCGGTCTCGAACGCCAGGACCTGCTGGATGCGCAGGGCCCACTGCTGGTCCCAGGCGCGGGGGAGCCCGAGGGCCTCGTTCCACGCCGGCAGCTGCAGCGCGCGGGCGCGGGCGTTGCGGCCGAGCGTGACGGCCAGCGCCTCGAGCACGATCCGCTGGACGTTGTTCTCCGGCTGCGCCTCGGTCAGGCCGAGCGAGTTGACCTGCACGCCGTAGCGGAAGCGCAGGGCCTTCTCGTCGGTGATCCCGTAGCGGTCGCGACCGAGGGCCTCCCAGAGGACGCCCATCGCGCGGAGCTTCGCGTGCTCCTCGATGAACCGCACGCCGGCGTTGACGAAGAACGAGATGCGGGAGAAGACCTTCGGCATCACCGACGGGTCGACCTTCTCGGCCGCCGCGTCGAGCACCGCGATCGCGTTGGACATCGCGTAGGCGATCTCCTGGACCGGCGTGGCCCCGGCCTCCTGCAGGTGGTAGCTGCAGATGTTGATCGGGTTCCACTTGGGGACGTGCTCGACCGTGTAGGCGATCATGTCCGCGATCAGCCGCATCGAGGGGCCGGGCGGGAACGCGTAGGTGCCGCGCGCCAGGAACTCCTTGATGATGTCGTTCTGCGTGGTGCCCTGGAGCGCGCGCTGGATCTCCTCCGGATCGCTGTCCGGGTTCTGCTCCTCGGCGGCGACGATGTACATCGAGAGCATCCACGCGGCGACCGCGTTGATCGTCATCGACGTGTTCATCGTCTGCAGCGGGATGCCGTCCATGAGGACCCGCATGTCGCCGATGTGGGAGACCGGGACGCCGACCTTGCCGACCTCGCCGCGCGCGAGCGTGTCGTCGGGGTCGTAGCCGGTCTGTGTCGGCAGGTCGAACGCGACGGAGAGGCCGGTCTGGCCCTTCGCGAGGTTGCCGCGGTAGAGCTCGTTGGACGCCTTCGCCGTGGAGTGCCCGGCGTAGGTCCGCATCAGCCAGGGACGGTCCGGCTTCGGCAGGCGTGGGCTGGTCATCCCGGGAGTGTAAGCCGCACCCCCCGTCCGAGGGGTGGTGCGTGATCCACCGCATCGGACGTCCCCACATCCGGGCACCACATCGCGGGCCGGGGAATGCGACCGGCGGTAGGTTCCGGACCCCGCGGCCCGGGGCGTCCGCGGCTACGGCAGGACCCGCGCCGAGCGGTAGGCGTCCAGCGTCCGCAGGACCGCCTCCGGCGTCCGCCGGTGCCCCGTGAACCCGAGGTCGCGGCTGCGGCCCGTGTCGGCGAAGACCTCGAACGGGCGTCCGAGGTCGGCGTCGGTGTGCCACCACGACGCGACCCGCGAGAGGTCGGGCTCGACGAGGCCCTCGCGCTCCGCGATGGCCCGCCACGTGTCCTCGAGGCCGGCCATCTGCCGCTCCAGCGGGCGGGGCTCGCCGGCGAAGCCCTCCGGCTCGACGCCCAGGTGCTCCGCGATCCGCGGCCACAGGGTGCGCCAGCGGAAGACGTCGCCGTTGACGACATTGAACGCGGTGTCCGCGGCCCGCGGGGTCGTCGCGGCCCACGTCATGTGCTCGGCGAGCAGATCGGCGTCGGTGACGTCGCAGACGCCGTTCCACTGCTCCTCGGAGCCCGGGAAGACGAACGGCCGGCCGAGCTCGCGGCAGAGCGCGGCCTGGGCGCCGATCGTGAGGCCCATGTTCATCGCGTTGCCGACGGCGAAGCCGACGACGGTGTGCGACCGGTGGACGCTCCACGTCGCGCCGAGGCGCGCCGACGCGGCGAACAGCTCGTCCTCCTGGTCGTAGTAGAAGTTCGCGACGTCCAGGCGCGGCTCCTCCTCGCGGAACGGGGTGTCGGGGACCTCGCCGGTGCCGTACGCCTCGAAGGGGCCGAGGTAGTGCTTCAGGCCCGTGACGAGCGCGACGTGCCGTACGCTGCCCGCCGGCTCGATCGCCGCGAAGAGGTTGCGCATCATCGCGGTGTTGACCTCGCGGTTCTCGTCCTCGGTGTCCCGCTTCGACCATGAGGTGTAGAAGACGTGCGTCGGCGCGAGGCCGAGGAGCGCCGACGCCACGCCGTCCGCGTCGAGGAGGTCGGCGGCCACCGCTCGGGCGCCCGCGGGAGGCCCGCCGGGATTGCGGGCGAGGCCGACGACCTCACCGCCGCGACCGGTCAGGAGGCGGACGATCGCGGCGCCGGTGATGCCGGTGGCGCCCACCACCAGGGCGACGGGGATCTCGGGCTCGGGCACTGGGGGACCGCCTCTCTCGCGCCGGGGTCCGGCGCGTCGACTCGGCCTCCGACGGTAGCGGCCCGTCACCCGCGGCCCCTGACGCCCGGGAGATAGGGTCGGAGGGGTGACGTACGACCCGCCGCAGACCGTCGACCTGATGCACATGGGCAAGCCGAAGGCGATGTCCGCGCACCTCTTCGACGACGTGATCGTCGACCCCGGGTGCGAGAAGACGATCGACAAGGTCGTCGAGGCGCTCGACGGCCGCACGCCGCGGGCGATCCTGCTGACGCACATCCACTTCGACCACGCGGGCGGCACCGGGGCGCTGGTGCGGCGGTTCCCGGACGTCGAGGTCTGGGTCCACGAGCGCGGCGCGCGGCACATGATCGACCCGACCCGCCTGGTGGCCAGCGCCCGCAAGGTCTTCGGCGACTACTTCGACATGCTCTGGGGCGAGGTCGTCCCGATCCCGGAGCAGAACGTCCGCGTCCTGCACGGCGGCGAGTCCGAGGGTCCGTGGGAGGTCGCCTACACGCCGGGCCACGCCCAGCACCACGTCTCGTACTTCCACACGCCGACCCGCACGGCGTTCACGGGCGACGTCACCGGCATCCGCATCGACGGCGGCCCCGCGCTGCCGCCGACCCCGCCGCCGGACATCGACCCGCCGCTCTGGCACCAGTCCCTCGAGACGGTCGCCGCCTGGGAGCCCGAGCGCCTGGCGTTCATGCACTTCGGCCAGACCACGGACGACGTGATGGAGCAGATCGCCACCTGCCACGAGTCCCTGGACCAGTTCGCCGAGGCCGCCCGCACGACCGACGCGGCGGGCATGGCCGAGTGGATCCGCGCCTGGGTCCTGGAGCGCGCGGGGGAGGAGGGCCTGCCGACGTACTACGCGGCCGGCCCGTTCGAGGGCCTGCACGCGGGCCTCGCCCGCTACTGGAAGCGGGTGCACGCGGAGGCCGAGGCCGACGCCGCCGCGGCGCACGACGAGACGGTCGTGGGCGACGAGCACCGCCCGACGACGGGCTGAGCGCCGGTCCCGACGCGACGGCAGGCGCGGGCAACGAGTCCGCCCCGCGGCGGCACGCGGGGGGCCGGCCGGGGTCACGGACGGTCGGAAACCGGCCACGAACGACCCCCGACCCGGCCGTCCCGTCACGCCGAGGTCACGGACGGTCGGGTACCGACCACGAACGACCCCCGACCCGGCCGTCCCGTCACGCCGAGGTCACGGACGGTCGGGTACCGACCACGAACGACCCCCGACCCGGCCCTCCAGCACGACGGGCGCGGCGGACGTGTCGGGGACCACGCGTGGCCGATCGACGGCCGGGTCGCCGTCACCCGCCGCGGGACGCCTCGGCGACGACCCGGTCGATCGCGTCGACGTCGTCCGTCGCCACGCGCCGCCCTTCCCGCGACCCACGCGGGAGCACGTAGAGCGACGGCGTCTCGTTCGTCCCCAGGCCCCGGGCGAGGGCCTCGGCGGCAGCGATGCCGGAGCGCGACGCCGGGGTCTCCCGGGTCTGCACCCGGTTCGTGGCGATCCTGTTGACCGTCGCGATCCGGCGGAGCGTGTCGTCCGTCGCCCAGGCGTCCTGCTCGGAGCCCTGGTTCCAGTAGAGCGCGTCGACGAAGGTCCAGAAGCGTCCCGCGGGGGCCAGCGCGTAGGCGGCGCGACGTGCGCCCTCGCCGTCGGTCGTCCCGGCCGGGGCGTCGCGGTAGTTCACGAGCTCCAGCCGCAGGTTCGCCTTCCCGGTCCGGACGAGCCGGTCGACGATCTCGCGCTGCGGGCCCAGCTCGTGCGCCTGGCAGCTCGGGCACTTGAGGTCCGCGATCTCGAGGAGCGTGACCGGGGCGCCGGGGTCGCCGAGGACCGTGCCGCGTTGCGGGAGACCACGCAGCATCGCGGCGGTCTCGCGCGACCCGCGGACGCCGTCGCGGTCCGGGGTGCCCTTCGCCGCCGGGTCGGGCCTGAACGCCCCGACGGCGACGACCACCGCGACCACGACGACCACGACCCCCACCGCGCCGCCGAGCAGCCGGAGCCGGCGGCGGCGCTGCTCGGCCGCGTGCTCCGCGGACTCCCGGGCCTCGCGGGCGCGCCGCGCCGCGGCGGCCTCAGCAGGCACGGGGATCGCCCGGGTCGACGGCGGGACCCGCGTCCCGCGGCGGGACGAGGAACGCCGACCCGACGGAGCACCGCAGCACCCGGGCCAGGTCGAGGGACGTCCCATCGCCGGCCGCTCCGGTCGATGCCGCTCCTGCCGCCGTCACCCCGGACGACCGTGCGTCGCTCTCCGGCGACCCGGCACGGGCCTCTGCCGGCCCCATCGTCGCCGCCCGACGGGCCGACCCGTCCGCGACGTCTGACGCACCCGGGGCGCCGGACGAGCCGGTGGACGTGAAGGCGAACACGACGACCACCGCCAGGACCGCGGCGCACGCGACCGCGGCGAGACGACCGCGGAGCGCCGGCGCACGGCCGGCCGCGGGGAACGGGAGCACCGGATCCGGGGTGGCACGCGGCGCCTTCAGGACGGTCGGCGGGGGGACGGGACGGCGGTCGACGTCCCGCCCCGGTGCGGCGCCCCGCCCACGCGCGGTCGCCCGCTCGTCGGCGGCGCGCATCAGGGCGAGCCGGAGCTCGGGGAGGTCGACGTCGGGCCCGCTCATGCCGGGGGCACCAGTCCGCGGAGGGTGGACAGGCCGCGGCTGACCCGCTGCCGGACGACGGCGGTGGAACAGCCGAGCTCCCGCGCGATCTCCGCGTAGTCGCGCCCGTCGAGGACGTGGGCGACGACGGCGTCGCGGTGCTCGGCGGGCAGCCGGTCGAGCAGCACGAGAGCGTCTGCACCGCGGGCGACGTCCGCCAGGTGCTCCAGGTGCTCGACCGTCTCGTCGGTCAGGTCGAGGGCCGGCAGGCCGAGGCGATCGCGGGCGTCGTGCCGCACCCGGGCGCTGCGGTAGCTGTGCGAGAGGACGTTGCGCGCGATGCCGAAGAGCCAGGCCACCGCGGACGCGCCGTCCCGTCCCTCGAACCGGTCCGCGGACTCGAGCGCCGCGGCGAAGACCTCGGCGGTGAGGTCCGCCGCGAGCTCCGGGGTGCTCGTCCGCCGGAGCATGAAGACGAGGACCGCCCGTTCGTGCCGCTCGTAGAACTCCCCGAACGCCGCGCCGTCGCCTGCGGCCAGCAGCTCGTGGTCCGGTCTGGGTCGTCGTCTCCGCACACGCATCATCAAGGGAGTACCGCGACGGTGCCGGGTGTGACGAGGACAATCCGTCGACCGGCCGGCGGCGAGGTCCACCTCCGGCGCGCTCTGCACCCGGCATGCACGAGGACGGGGTCCGGTCGCGCTCGACGGCCGCGCCTACCGCGTCCCTCCACGCTCCAGACGGGCGACGGCCTCCTCGATCCCGCGCGCAGAGGTGTTCGAGACGGCGAGGGTGGATCCGCCGTCGCGGCGCCGCACGTACAGAGCGGGCGTCCCGGTCGCCTCCAGGCGCGAGAAGCGCTGGTCGTCGGCCCGCGCCGCACGGCGGGACGCGGCGGTCTCCCGCATGGTGCCGGCACCGACCGGCGCCCCTGCGAGGCGGCCGAGCTCGACGAGGCGAGCGGGCGTGGCCCACTCGCGGGTCTCGTCGCCCTGGCGGCGCAGCACCTCCCGGGCGAAGCGCCACAACCGGTTCCGGGACGCGAGGTTCAGCGCCGTGGTGCGCAGCCGCGCACCGTCGTGCGTCCCGACGTTCCCGTCGATGATGTCCACGAGGTGGAGCTCGATCGCCGCACGCCCGGGGCGCACCAGCCGGCGGACGACCGTGCCGAGCTCGGTCTGCTCGAAGCTCCGGCACGCCGGGCACTTCAGGTCGGCGAACAGCACGATCCGGACCGGCGCGCTCGCGCGGCCCAGGAGGTTCCCGTGCTCGCGGACCCCCGGGTACGCGGGGGTCGCGGCGAGGGCGGCCGACGGCGCACCGGACACGAGCGCCGCGGACGTCGCCGTGGCGAGCGACGCCACCGTCGTCACGATCGCGGTCCGTCGCGTCAGGAGCCGGCCCTCCGGATCGGTCGTGCCGCGGGCGACGGGACGGGGCGATCCGGGACGGGACATGTCCGGAGGCTACCGGCGGCTCGCCGGGCGATCGACCGACCGGATCACCGCGCCGCGGTCACGGATGCCCGGATACCGACCGGAAGTGACCTCCGACCCGGGTCGCCGTTGTGTTGCGGTCACGGATGGTCGGATACCGACCGGAGGTGACCTCCGACCCGGCTCGTCGTCGCGCCGCGGTCACGGATGGTCGGATACCGACCGGAGGTGACCTCCGACCCGGCTCGTCGTCGCGCCGCGGTCACGGATGGTCGGATACCGACCAGCGGTGACCTCCGACCCGACCCGACCCGATCCGATCCGATCCGACCCGATCCGATCCGACCCGACCCGACCCGATCCGATCCGACCCGACGCGCGCCGCGGTCACCGATGGCCGGAGACCGACCGGGAACGGACCCGGCCCGTCGCGCCGCCCCTCACGCCCACCGGAACGCCGCGTCGATCACGATCTCCGACCGGAGGGAGTTGGCGATGAAGCACTCGTGGTGCGCCAGGTCGACGAGCCGCCGGAGGCGGTCCTCGGACGTGTCCCCGCGGACCGTGATCGCCGGGCGCAGGACGATCCGCTCCACCCACATCGGCGTGAAGCCGGAGCCGTCGGTGGGCTCGGGCATCTCGCCGGTCGCCTCGTCGCGGTAGTCGACGACGTCGACGCGGGCGCGCGCGGCGACCGCGAGGAACGCGAGGAGCTGGCACGAGCTGGCCGCCGCGACCAGCAGCTGCTCGGGGTTCAGCCGCGCCGGATCGCCGCCGAACGCCGGGTCGCTCGTCAGGTCGAGCTCCGTGCGCGCCGGCGTCGCCTGCACCCGGTGGGCGCGGTCGTAGTGGTCGTACCCGACACCTGTGGAGCCGTCCCACGTGCACGTGGTGGCGTAACGGTGGACGGCCGCGCCCTCGGTCATGCGGACACCTTGGCACAGCACGGCGGGTGTCCTATGGTGGAGATGACGGCCCCGCGACCTGAGGTCCCCCGGCACGATCGCCGCCTCGGTCCGCATCCCCCGGGACTTCCCCGTTACCCTGCACGACCGTGAGTCAGACCATCGAGCAGACCCGCGCCGCCGACCCGCTGACGGGACTCGGTGGGGCGTGGAACGTGATCGTCCGGGACGACGACCACAACACGCACCAGGGCGTCGCGGTGGTCCTCGCCCGGTTCATCCCCGGCGTGTCCGTCGACTCGGGCCTCCGGATCGCCGACAAGATCCACCACACCGGCGCGGCCATCGTGTGGACCGGCCACAAGGAGCTGGCCGAGCACTACTGGGAGCAGCTGCGCGACGCGGGCCTGACGATGGCCCCGCTCGAGCAGGCCTGAGCCCCGCGGTCCGGGTCCCGACCCGGGCGACGACCTCGAGAACCACGAAGGCCCGCCGATCGGCGGGCCTTCGTCGTTCCCGGCGCGCCCTGGAGCGCCCGGACGTTCAGCTGGCGACCGGGGCCCCGGTCATGCGCTCGTCGTCCTCGGCCTTCGCCGGACCGAACGGCTCGTCGCCGTACGGGTCGGTGACGCCGGCACCGCGGCCGTGCGCGATCGCGACGTTCTTCTCGTACGCGAGGGGCTTCTGGAAGAGCTTCGTCTGGACGGTCCGGAACTCGATCCAGGTCTCGGAGTTCCACATCCGCGTCCAGGTCTCCTGGTCGGGGACCGCGATCGACATCCGGAACTTGTAGGCGTCCTCGCGCGAGCGGATGACCCGGACCTCGAGCGCGCCTTCACGCAGGAGCTTCGGCGTCAGCTCCTGGAGCTTCGCGGCGAGGTTGTCGGCCTGCAGGCCTGTCGCGTAGAACGGGATCTCGTAGGCGATCGTCGTCATCGTGCGCCTATCGTCCCACGTCCGGGCCGATCGCGCGGGCGAGGCGTCGGGCCGGGGCGGCCGCAGCGATCCGCCGACCGCGTTCGTCACAGGGGAGCCCGGTCCCCGAGCACGCGTCCTCGGACGCGCCCGCCGGCGGCCGGGGCGATCGACCGCAGGACGCCCCACCCGGAGCCTGGAAACATTCTTGGAGGAACGTGCGTGCGTTCCGTCGTCCCCCGACGTCCTCACCCCGACGGCGCGCAACGGATGCGCCGTCACCGTCCCCCAGAGAACGAGGAACTCCCATGTCCCGCATCAGCAGCACCGTCCGGCCGACCCGTGCGACGAGCGTCGTCCTGGCCGGCGTCGCCGCCCTCACCGCGTTCGCCGGCCCCGCGGTCGCCGCCGACGCCCCGGTCATCAGCGCGCAGAAGACCTGGACCGGGGCGAAGACGCCCGTGTCCGTCCCCGGCAACCACCTGCACAAGGGCGACACCATCCCGAAGGGCGCGGTGCTCGTGTACCGCGAGGTCACGGTCACCGGGCCCACCTCGAAGCGGCGACTCGTGCTCACGCTGCCGCGCCGCAAGGGCCTGACCGGCATCGCCGTGTCGGAGGGCTCGTCCGTCAGCGTCCAGGTCGCCAAGGGCCACGAGCAGTACGAGGGCAAGCGGCGAACCGTCCTCACCGTGCAGGGACGCAAGGGCGACGGGGGCAAGGTCACCGTCTACGGGTACGGCCGCTGAACGCTGCCCCGTGAGCCCCAGCTCCTCGTCCCGCGACGATGCGCTGCTCGCCCGCCTCGCCGCCGGGGACGAGGCGGCGTGGGACGCGATCGACCGTCGTCACCGTCCGGCGCTCCGGCGCTGGGCGGCGTCCCTGTCCCGTCCTGGCGTCGTCGACCCCGACGACGTCGTCCAGGACGTGCTCGTCCGCGCGCACCGGGAGCTCGCGGGCGGGTTCGTCCCCGACCACCTGTCGGCCTGGTTGCACCGGATGGTCCGCAACGCCGCGATCGACGCCGTCCGGGCACGGGCGCGCCGGGTGGCGGATCCCCTGGACGATGCGCTCGTCGCCGACACCGGCGGAGGTCCGGACGTCGTGATCGTGCGCCGCGAGCGGCTGCGTCGCGTCATCGACGACGTCGCGCGCCTGCCGGACGCCCAGCGGCGCGCGCTCGTCGCGGTCGCGGTCGACGACCGGCCCGTCGAGGAGGTCGCGGACGAGCTGGGGATCAGCGCCCCCGCCGTCCGCATGACCGTCCGTCGGGCCCGCGAGAACCTCGTCCGGACCGAGGAGGCCCGGGACGCCACGTGCGACCGGATCCGCGAGGTCCTGCACGACGCCCACGACCGCGGGCGCCGGCCGTCGGAGCAGGCCCGGCTGCACCTCCAGCACTGCTCCGACTGCCGCGCGTACCGCAAGGCGTTCCGCCGGGTCGACCGTCGCCTGCGGGTCCTCGTCCCACCGATCGTCCCGCTGGCCGGACTCCTCGGAGGGGGCGGGGTCACGGTCGGCGTGGTCGGCAAGTCGGTCGTCGCGGGCGTGCTCGCGGTGGCGGTCGCCGGCGGTGGCGTCCTCGTCGAACGACAGCACCAGAAGGGCCCCGGCGATCCGTCTCCCGTGACGCTGCAGGCGGGGATCGTCTCCGACCGAGAGGTCCGGCGTGGCGGGGCGCTGCCGCCCGGGACCTACGCGGTGACCGCCCGCGTCCGGCTGCCGGCCGGCGTCCCGGCGCGGGGGCAGCAGCGCGCGGTCACCCTGCGGTGCCCACCCGGCACCAGGACGAAGCAGATCATCTACCCGGCGAGCCCGAAGTCGTTCGACGTGGCGACGGACATCGACTCCAGGCTCGGGATCGGCGGGCCGACCCTCCGCCTGATCTTCGACGACCGGCGCCTGCCACGAGCACGGACGACACGCGTCGGCGCGCTGTGCCGACGACCGGACGGCGCGGGGTCGCTCGTCCAGCACCCGAGGCGGGCGCGCCCGGGAGAGGTCCCGATGACGACCGGCACGGGCTTCACGTACCTCCGTCGGCGTCCGGGCGGGGTCATGCGGGCCACGCTGTCGGCCTACGAACCCGTCTCCGTGATCCGGACGTCCCGCCGTGGCGGGTGGGTCTACGTCGCCGCGGACCTGCCCGGCGTCCGCGGATGGGTCCGCCTGTCCCAGCTGCGACCGGCGGGTCCGTGACGGGACCGCGCCGCCTGCCGCTGGACGACCGCGGCGGCGCGCTGATGCTGGATCGTGACGAAGCACCTGCGGCCGCGGTGAACACGGCCGCAGGTCCGGTCAGACGCCGATCTCGCCCTTGATGGCGCCCGGGCCCTCGCCGGTGCGGCCCTCGTCCTCGGTCTTCGCGCCGACGAGGATGGCGATCTTGCCGGAGTGCTTGTTGTCGCGCATGAGCTGGTGGACGTTGGCGGTCTCCTCGAACCCGACCGTCTTCCAGAGCACCGGCTTGACCTTGCCCTCGGCGATGAGGGCGTTGGCCTTCATGCACTGGTAGGCGTTGGCGAAGTGGGAGCCGATGATCTCCTTCTGCTTCATCCAGAGGTACCGCACGTCGAAGTCGAGCGTGTAGCCCGACGTCGCGCCGCAGATGACGACCTTGCCGAACGGCTTGACCGTGAAGACGGAGGTCGGGAACGTGGCCTTGCCGACGTGCTCGAAGACGACGTCGGGCGCGTCGCCGAGGAGCTCCTTGACCTTCTTGGAGAACGCGCGGGAGTGGCCGAAGCGCTCCTTCTCCTGCTCCGGCGTCTCGTCGCCGGTGCGCATCATGCCCTTGAAGTCGTTGCGGTTGATGTACCCGACCGCGCCGAGCTCCTTGACGAGCTCGCCCTTCTCGTCGGACGACACCACGCCGACGCACTCCGCGCCGGCGGCGAGGCAGAGCTGGATCGCGAAGACGCCCAGGCCGCCGGCGGCGCCCCAGATCAGGACCTTGTCGCCGGCCTTGATGGCGGCGCGGTCCATGAGCATGCGGTAGGCGGTGAAGTACGTCAGGCCGTAGGACGCGGCCTCGGCCCAGGAGAGGTGCGCCGGCTTCGGGAGCAGCTGCTGCGCCTGGACCTTGCAGAACTCGGCGAAGGAGCCCCAGGTGGTCTCGTAGGCCCAGATCTTCTGCGACGGGGCGGCCATCGGGTCGAGGCCGTGGACCTCGACGTCCTCGTAGGACGCCTGGTTGCAGTGGATGACGACTTCGTCGCCGACCTTCCAGCGCGTGACGCCGTCGCCGACCTTCCAGACGATGCCCGACGCGTCGGAGCCGCCGATGTGGTGGCCGAACTCGGGGTGGTCGCCGTACTTGAAGACGGAGACGGGCTGGCCGAGGGCGGCCCAGACGTTGTTGAAGTTCACGCCGGCGGCCATGACCCGCACGACGACCTCGAACGCGCCGGGCTGCGGCACGTCGACGGTCTCGAGCTGGATCGCGTCCTCGGGCTCGCCGAGGCGGTCTTCGCGGATCGCCCAGGCGGACATCGTCGCGGGCAGCTCCCCGGGGGCCGTGCGCGCGGTGTGCAGGTCTGTGAGGTCGACGGACATCCGCGGAACCCTACCCACAGTACGACCGGACCGGATGCCCGCCCGGCCCCCGTTGGAGAACCGCTGGGGGTGCTAGGGCAGCAGCAGCTCGCCGTCGGAGCTGCCGCGGGTCTTCCCGACCCGCAGCCGGGCGTCCTCGATCCCGGATCCGGCCTGCAGGCGCCAGGTCCCGCGGGTGACCGTGCCCTGGATGGCGGCGACGCCGCCGGGCGCGATCGGATCCTTGGTCGCGCGCGTCCGCCCGCCCGATCCGGAGGGCGCCAGGGTCGCCCGGACGGACTTCGTCGACTGGTTGCTGATGACGATCCGGACCGGACCGCCGCCGAGGCGCGCGGGGGAGATCGTGACGCCCTTGTCGGTGATGGCCGCGCTGACCTGGAGCGTCGCCGGAGGACGCGAGCCGTTCGGCTTGTCCTTCTGGTCGACGCGGCCGCAGCCGGTCAGGACGGAGCCGGCGACGACCGCGGTGCTCATGAGGACGATGGAACTGCGGGCGTGCATCGCTTCCGGGCTCTCCAGGTTCGGTCGCGGCAGGGGCCGCGGACGATCGGTCGCAACCCTACCCGAGGTCGCGTTCCGTGTCCGATCGATCTGCGACACCCGTCGAGCGGACGGTGCGCGCGCGGTCGCGGGACCTCAGGCCGAGACGTCGCCGCCGGCCCGGCGGAAGGGCAGGGCGACGACCCGCGCGGACGTGGGGCCGCCCTCGGCCGGCCGCAGCACCACGGTGTCCTCCGGCTCGATCTCCCGCCGCACGAGCGCCAGGGCGATCGGTCCGAGGGCGGGGGAGTCGACGCAGGTCGTCACGCGACCGAGCTCGCGCCCGTCCCGGACGATCACGGTGCCGACCGGCACCGTGCGCTCCAGCTCGAGACCCCGCAGGTGCCGGTTGGGCCGGCCGCGCCAGTGCAGGCGCGCGACGGTCTCCTGCCCGACGTAGCACCCCTTCGTGAAGCTCACAGCCCGTTCGACGATCCCGGCCTCGGCGGGCATGACGCTCTCGTCCATCTCGTGATGCAGGCGGGGACGGCCCGCCTCGACGCGCGTGACCTCCGCCGCGGAGGCGTCGACCGGACGCGCGCCGTGCTGCTCGAGGGCCGACCGGACGGCGTCGGTGTCCGCGGCGGCGGGCAGCACGTCGACGCCCGCGGGCGTCCGGACGAGGCGGACGGGGACCCCGTCGACGTCGGCGGCGACGGTCGCGTGCTCCTCGTCCGCGAGCGCCTCCGCCGCCGGGCCGAGCACGGACCCGGTGCGAGGTCCGGCCAGGGAGAGCAGCCCCAGCTGCAGCGTCCGCTTGTGCAGCTCGACGTCGAACCCGATCAGGTGACGGCGCAGGTGGTCGAACAGCGCCTGGAGCCCGCTGCGCTCGCACAGGAGCAGCAGCTCGACGTCGTCGGACGTCCCCACGTGCACGATCCGCAGGTCGGCGACGATCTTCCCCTTCGGCGTCAGGAGCGCCGCGTAGGTCCCCGTTCCGGGCTCGAGGGCCTCGACGTCCGCGGTGACCTGGCCGGTCAGGAAGGTGCGCGCCTCCGTGCCGGTCAGCGCGAGCTTCCCCGACGGGGACCGGTCGACGAGGCCGGCGCCCTCGCGCAGGTCGCGGTAGCCGGCGGCGACGACCTCGGGGTCGGGGGGCTCGTCGGCCGGGGGCGCGGCCGGTGCGTCGTGGGTCTGGGGGACATCGGGCACGTCTCCGACAGTAGCGCCCGCCGATCCGGTTCCCGACGCAGGGCGTTCCGGACGATCATCTAGAGTGCAGGCCGATGTCGCTCGCCAAGAACTTCCAGCGGGTCCTCGACTCCCTGCCCGACGACTGGTCGGACCTGTCGCTCGATCTGCGGATCGTCGACGAGGACCGCTACGTGGAGGCGGCCACGTACGTCACCACGACGTGCAACGCGCAGCCGTACTCCCGGCACGACTGGCACTGGCGGATCCTCGTCGCGCACCGGTTCGGCCACGCCGCGGCGCCGACCGCGGTGCTGTCGGCGCTGTCGCTGCTGGACCAGGCCGGGATCACGGGCGAGATCGTCGTGCGGGACGTCCGCGTCGGACGCGCCGAGGTGGAGCCGATGTGGGGGCGGGGAGAGACCGCCCGCCAGGAGTTCCGTCGGCTCCGCGCCCACTGACGGCCGGGCGACGCACGTGCGCATCGCCGTCGTGGTTCCCGATCTGCTGTTCGGGTCGCAGGCCATGGAGATCGTGAAGGCCGCCGGGCACGACCCGGAGCTGACGTCGGACATCGACGGGCTCGTCGAGCTCCTGGCGGCGGAGGACTTCGCCGCCATCGTCGCCGACCTGAGCGTCGACGGGGTCGAGCGGGCCGAGGCCATCGCCGACGTCCGGCCCGCCGGCGTCCCGGTGCTGGCGTGCTTCCCGCACGTCGAGCCCGAGGTCCGCTCCGTCGCGCTCGAGGTCGGGCTGGACCAGGTCGTCCCGCGCTCGCGCCTGGCGCGCGAGGGCGGGGCCCTGCTGAACGCCCTGCTCGACGCCTAGGGGACCGGGGCGGGCCCCGCCCCGAGCGTCCCGACGCCGGCCGTGCCGAACGTCGGCGAGGCTCGGGGCACCCGCGGGCTCAGCTCCCCGGCGCCTTGCTCCAGACCATCGCGTCGACGTCCGGCGCCTTCTTCGTGATGCCGACCTTCGCCTCCCAGGTCGCCCACGTGCGCAGCTCGGCACGGGGGAGCGTGCCGGTCCGGCCGACCTGGTCGACGAAGGCCGGCTTGACCGCGGCGAGCTGCTGCTCGGTGGTCGCCGGATCGATGCTCTTGTCGCCCGACCCGCTGCGCAGGGCCTTCACCGCCTCGTCGTCCTGGCCCTTCGGGGTCGACGCGACGGCCTCGTAGCCGGCGGCGCTCGCCCGGGCGAACGCGAGGACGTCGTCGCCGCGGGACGCCAGCGTCTTCGGCGTGGCGACGATCAGCAGCTCGGGGTAGACCGGCGCGCCGTAGGCGTCGAGGCGGAAGACGTGGGTCTTCGGCCGTCGGGCGGTCAGGGCGACGCCCTCCGCGTTCCAGAACCCGATCGCCGCGGCGACCTTGCCGCTGAGCACCGACGGGACGGCCTCGAAGCCGATCGTCGCACGCTCGACCTGCTTCGGATCGCCACCGTCGCCGCGGACGATCTGGTCGAGCGCCGCGTCGTCGCTGGGCAGGCCGGTGACGCCGACCCTCTTCCCCTCGAGGTCGCGCGGCCGGCGGACGCCCGGCGACGCCAGGACCGCGGCGAGCGGCCGCTGCACGAGCGCGCCGACGGCCACGAGGTCCGCGCCGTCCTGCCGCGCCAGCGCGACGTCGTGGATGTCCATGACCGCGAGGTCGGTCTTGCCGGCCGCGAGGAGCTTCGCCCCGTCCGCGCCGGAGCCCGGGATCCGGATCTGCACCTTCAGCCCCGCCTTGCGGAAGAGCCCGCGCTCCTGCGCCACGTAGAGGCCCGTGTGGACCGCGTTGGGCGCGAAGTCGAGGGTGAGGCTGAGCGGCCGTGACGCGGCGCCGGGCTCGGTCGTCGCGCCCCCGGCCGTGCGCGTGCCGGTGCTCCCGCCGTCGGAGCCCCCGCAGCCCGCCAGCAGGCCGGCGCTCACCGCGAGCGCCGCCAGCCGGACCACCGTCCCCGTCGATCGTCGGCGGGACGCCGATCGGACGAGGGTGGCCGGGCTCCGGGGGTCCTGCGATCCAGACATGGCACACAGGGTGGCGGACCGGGGGATCCGGCGGCTTGACGGCCGGTTGAATGAAGCGAGCTGCTCTGAGCCGGCCAGTTCCGGACGACGATCACTCCGTCCATCGGAACTCGTCACTGAAGGTCCTGCTTCAGAACCTCGAACAACCCGACCCGTGTCTTCGAGAAATCGGGCCTCGATTCGGCGACTCAGCGCGCATCTCGGCTCTAGCAAGATGCTCATGGACGCACAAGCAGGCCTACGCGTCCAGTTTTCCGGCGAGGTCGATATTGCTGCCCGGGTGGCTGGTACCTTGCTCGCCGCTGTCCACTCGGCAGTTCTCTTACCAGGAGTAGTTGTATGCGTAGAAGTGTTGTGGTCGCCTTCGTTGCGACGTCCTTGGCGATCGGAGTCGCACAGTCGGCGTCGGCGGATGTTCGCCGCGGAGGCGTCGATGACCCAGTCGGCGATAGCACCGGCGGGGCGACTAGGGACATCACGCGGTTCGCGGCCAGTTACGACCAGAACGGCAGGATCTACGGCAACGTCACGTTCGCAGCGCCGTACGATCCCGCGCAGCCGTCGTTTGTGTCGATGAAGTTCGCGTCGATCGACGGATCGACGTGTGGCGGCGTCAGTGCGAGCCTGTTCGGGTTCCAAGACTCCGCGTCGCCTATTTTCACGATTGATGGCGTCCGTGGAACCGGTTCTGGATTCGGGACGCAGCTGGACACCACGAGCGTGGCGTTCTCGGCGACCAACTCACAGTTGGCGAATCGCGACTGGAAGTGCGTGACCGTCACGGTGTCGCCGAAGGACGGCGACGGGACGATTTCTGATCAGCTCACCGGACCGCTGTACTTCGATGGGTTCGCTCCCGACAGCGACGGTGACGGCGTCGCAGACAGCATCGACAAGTGCCCGACGGTCGCCGCACCCGGCACCGCCGACGGGTGCGTCCCGCCGGCCACGACGCCTGCTCCGACGCCTGGGGGCGGCTCAGGTAGCGGCACCGCGCCGGCCACCACGACGGCGTCGGCAACGTTCAAGGCTTTGAAGACCGTGAAGCGCGGGAAGTCCACGGCGCTGCGTCTGACGGTGAAGAACCCGACGTCCGCGCTGATCAAGGGCGTGAAGGTCATGTTCACCGCCCCAAAGAACACGACGTTCAAGAACGGCAAGAAGCGGTCGAAGACCGTGACCGTCGCCCTCGGAGACATCGGTGTCGGAAAGACCAAGACGGCATCCGTGACGGTCCAGACGACCAAGAAGTCGAGGAAGTCCTCGACGATCGCAGTCAAGGTGCAGCCGACTGGATTGAAGAGCACGAAGGTGTCAGTGCCCCTGAAGACCCGCTGAGATCCAACCGCCCGCAAGAGAGTCGCCGCCGCGCACTGCGGCGGTGGGTTTCGTCGGTTTCCGCGCCTTGAAGGTCTTCCGGAACAGTCGAGACGGCGCTGCGAGCGACAAGCGGTGAAGCGTCGCTGAGCAGTGGACCGTCAACGTGTCCCAGCGAAGTCTGCGGCAGCGCCGCGGGGCTTCGCGCTCAAGCCAGCGACCGGTCGGATGCGATCGGCCGGCCGGCCGGCCCGGGCAAGTCGACTCGAGGGTTCTGTGTCAACCCGCGCCCGCGGCCCCAGTCGTTACGGTGGTGTGATGGAAGCCAGCGGCGAATCGATCTCCCCCGAGGGCCTCGAGGCCCTGAAGGCGGAGCTGGACGAGCTCGAGGGTCCGGCGCGCCGGGACATCGCCGCGCGCATCCAGCGGGCGCGCGAGCTCGGCGACCTGAAGGAGAACGCCGAGTACCACCAGGCCAAGGACGACCAGGCGCACCTCGAGACCCGGATCGCCGGCCTGCTGGAGCGTCGCCGGAACGCCGTCGTGACCGAGGTCTCGACGAGCGGGAACGTCGTCGGGTTCGGCTCCACCGTGACGCTCGTCGACGTCGACACCGAGAAGGTCCAGAAGTGGTCCCTCGTCGGTGCCGCGGAGGCCGACGCGAGCGCCGGCAAGATCTCCGTCGAGTCGCCGGTCGCCCAGGCGGTCCTCGGCCACGCGCTCGGCGACGTCGTGAAGGTCACGACGCCGCGCGGCGTGCGCAACCTGCGCGTCGACAAGCTCGGCGACTGACCCCCGGCCGCCCCGGGTGGCCCGGGGCCGGGGCGAGGCGGGGAGCGATCCGGCTCTGGTTCGTCGGACGAGCCATCGACGCATCGGTCGGTCTGCGAGCGGGGAGTGATGCGCGCTTGGTTCGTCAGACGAGCCATCGACGCATCGCGCGGCCCGCGGCCCGCGAACCGCGAGCCCTGTGCCGCCGGAGCCGTCTCGCGCCCGGCGGCCGTGCCGGCCTCCGGAGGCGGAGACGCTCGCGCGTCACGACCTCCGCAGGCACCACCGGTCCCGCCACCCCGAACAGGGCGGCGGGACGCTCCGGGCTCCGGGCTCAGCGCACCCGCAGCGTGATCTTGCGGGTCACGACCGTCTTGCCGACCGTGATCCGCACGGTCAGGCGCTGGGTGCCCCGGCGGGCGCTGCTGCCGACCTTCACCGGGATGCTGACGCGGCCCGTCTTCCCGGCCTTGACCGTGCCGTAGCGGGCGCTGCCCGACTTCCCGGCGCGGAGGGCGGCGGGGAGGGAGACCTTCACCTGCGCGCCGCGGAACGACGAGGTCGTCAGGTTGCGCAGCGAGACCGAGACGCGCGCGGTGCGGCCGCGGGTGACCGTCCGGGTGGACGCGATCGACACGCTCACGCGGCCGTCGTCGCCCTTGTCGCCCTTGTCACCCTTGGCTCCGGCGTCGCCCTTGTCGCCCTTCGTGCCGGTGCCCGTCGCGCCGGTGTCGCCCTTGGCGCCCGTATCGCCCTTGGCGCCCGGTGTGCCGGCGTCGCCCTTCGGGCCGGTCGCGCCGGGGGTGCCCGGATCGCCCTTCGGGCCGGTCGAGCCGGTCGCGCCGGGCGTGCCCGGGGTCCCGGGGGTGCCCGGAGTACCCGGGGTGCCGGGCGTGCCCGGATCGCCCTTCGGGCCGCTCGGCGCCGCGATGCTCCTGCCCGTCAGCGGCACCGAGAGGTTCCCGCCGTCGGTGGTGATGGCCAGCGTCGCGGTGGACGTCGTCGTCGCGCGACCCGGGGCGAACCGGATCCGGATGCGGCACGAGGCGCCCGCGGCGACCGTCTGGTCGGCCGCGCAGGTGCTCGACGTGATCTGGAAGTCGTCGGCCGAGGCGTCGTCGGTGTCCGTGATCCGGACCTTCGACACCGTCAGCGCGGCGTTCCCCGTGTTCGTCACCGTGACGTCCTGCGAGCCGCCGAACGTCCCGACGGGCTGGTCGGCGAACGTCGGCGCGGTCGCCTCGGCCTTCGGCGCCGGCGCCACGGCGTCGATCGTCACGAGCTCCGGGTCGTGGTCCGAGATGCCCTGGCCGGTCGCCTGGTCGAACGGGTGGTCGTTGTTGCTGTGGACGTACCGGACGTCCGCCACGCGGGCGGCGAGGCCCGACGTCGCGAGCGGGTGGTCGAGCGTCTGCAGCCGGCCGTTGAACTGGTAGCTGTAGCGCTCCTGCGCGGGGGCGCGCTCGCCGAGGTTCGTGAGCGTGCCGCCCGACGTCGCGGTGATCAGCGGCGACTCGTCCTCGAACGAGTTGTAGTCGCCGACCGAGAGGACCTCCTGGCCGTCCGCCTTCAGGCGCGCGGCCTCGTCGCGGACGATCGTCGCCATCGCGTCGCGGCAGGCGTCCGAGCCGGCCTTCGACCGGAAGTGGTTGCTGATGATCGTGAACCGCACGCCGGGCTTCGGCTCGACGTCGAGCGCGAGCGGCGGACGACCGAACAGCTTGCCGCCCTCCGAGCAGTTCGGGATCGTCGTGGTGGTGTCCTTCGCGAGCTGCCGCGGGGCGCCGTGGACGACGACGCCGGACTTGACCAGCACGCCGACGTCGATGCCGCGGGTGTCGTTGCCCTCGGGCGCGTAGGCGGTGTAGCCGCCGATCTTCGCGGCGAGGTCGTCGAGCACCTGCTGGCTCGTCTTCTGCGTGCCGGTCGTGCTCGTCCGGCCGTCGCCGATCTCCTGCACCGCGACGACGTCCGGGGCGCGCAGGCGGTCCTTGATCGCGGTCGCCGTGCGCTCGAGCTGCGCCTGGTACTCGGCGGGCGTGATGACGTGGTTCAGGTCCCCGACGGCACCGTCCGGGAAGAGGTTCTCGACGTTGAAGCTCGCCACGCGCGTCTGGCCCGCGGCCGCGGCCGGGGCGGTCGCGACGGCCGGCTCGGCCGGGTCGGGCGTGACCGTCGGCAGCGCACCGGGCTGCGGGGCGATCGAGTAGTTGTAGTACGAGAAGCCCATCGGGCCGGTCGCGCCGGTGACCTTCGAGAAGAGGCTCCCGATCACGGCCGTCGTCGACGGCGCCGCCGGGTAGTACGGGTTGTTCGGGTCGCCCGCGCCCGCGTCGTCGACGAGCTTCAGGAGGCTCGGGCCCGGGTTCTGCCGGAAGACGCGCGACTTCGCGTCGCCCGGCGTCAGGAAGAGGTCGCCGAACTTCGACGTGCCGCCGCTGTTGGCGACGCCCGTCGGGAGGGTGACGAGCATGCCCTCGAGCTGCTCGTAGTAGCTGCGGGTGCCGTCCGCCGACGGGTTCGTGACGGTCTGCGCCTCGGCCTTCGCCTGGTCGATGACGACCGGGTCGGGCTTCTCGGCGGCCGTGGCGTCGCCCTCGACGGTGACGACCGGCGCGTTCGTGGCGGTGCTGCCGCGGAGCGTCGTCTCGTTGAACTTCTCGAAGACCGTGCCCGTGACCTTGATCTTCTTGCCGATCAGGGCCTTGCGGTCCGTGGCCGTCCCGATGCCGCGCACGCGGGAGACGAAGACGCCCTCGGAGGTGGCCGGGTTGCCGTCGTCCTGGCCCTTCGGCGTCTGGATCCAGACGCCGGCGTCGGCCGGGTAGGTCGTGTCGTACGTGTAGCCGACGCGGTCGTCGACGCCGGTGACGACGCCCTCGACCGTGACCTCCTGGCCGTTCTTCGGGCTCGCGACGCCGCTGCCCTGGACCTGGCTGATCGGGGTGATCGTGCCGCCCGGGTCGGGGTCCGTGCCCGGGTCGGGGTCGACGCCCGTGCAGGTCACGGGTGCCGCGGCCGAGTTCTTCGGCGCCGGCGCCGCGATCGTGAAGTCGGTGGCGTTCTGGTCCGTGTCCTGGCAGCCGTCGAGCTTGCGGATCGCGGCTGTCGAGTTGCTGAGGTTCGCGGTGGGGCTGCCCTCGAACGCGTTCGTGGTCGTGCCGTAGCCGACGCGGTCGCGGAGCGTGGAGCCCTTGAGCAGGTCGACCCGGCCCGCGGTGCCGGACATCAGGAGGTCGCCGGTGGCGTCCGGGGTCGGGAGCGCCGGCAACGTCGTGCCGCTGCCCGTGGACTCCTTGATCAGGTAGCGCCCACCCGCCGGGATCGTCCCGGTCAGCGGCGTGGTCCCGGTCCCGGTGCCCGTGGCGGAGCGGTAGATGACGCTCCAGTTGCCCGCGGTCAGGTCGACGGGGGCGGCGCTCCGGTTGACGAGCTCGATGAAGTCGCTGTTGTACTGGGCGCCGGAGTTGCCCCCTCCGCCGTAGACCTGCGAGATCGCGAGGTCGGGAGAGCCGGCGGCCGACGCCGCCTGCGGGAGGGTGGCGGCGACGCCGAGCGATGCGGCGACCGTGAGCGCGGCGAGCACGCGCGTGGGAGCGGGGCGGTCGCCGGGTGGCAGACCGATGAGACGGGACACGGGGTTCCTCTCGGGAAGGGGCGGGAGGGACGCCGGGTCGCGGCGCACCGTTGGCGACCGTACGGCCACCGGACCCACGCGCCGTCACGCCCCGGTGAACGCCGCGTGTCCCCCGTGTGACCGCCGATCCGGTACCGCCGTAAGCCGTCGCGGGCCCCGGCGGGCGGGTCCGTCAGGCCCCGAAGAGGTCCTCGTCCGCGGGGCGCACGAGCGTGCTCGCGCCCGGGCCGTCCTCGGCCGTCACGTGGTCGCCCAGGCCGCCGACGACGACCGCCGGCTGACCGGACGCCTTGCCGCGCATCAGGTCGGCGGCGGACGCGACGTGGTCCGCCGTGGCGATGACCGTGGCCTTGAGCTCCCGCCCGTGGCGGTCCGTCGCGCCGCGCTCGTCGGCGACGGCACGCAGGCCGGCGCAGCCGATCGCGACCTCGGCCTGGCCGTGGCGCCAGGCCCGGCCGAACGAGTCGGCGATCACGACCGCGGGTCGGCCCGGCAGCGCCGCGCGGAGCCGGCGGGCGGAGGCGTCGGGGTCGGCGGGCAGCGTGACCGCCCAGCCGTCCTCCACGTTGGAGCGGTCGACCCCGGCGTTCGCGCACACGAAGCCGTGGTGGGTCCGGCAGATCAGGACGCCGCGGCGCGCGCGGACGATCTCGCGGGTGCCGTCGAGGATCAGCTGGACGAGCTCGGGCTCCTTCTCGAGCTCGGCCGCGAGCTCCGCGGCCCGCGCCGAGACCTCGACGGTCGCCAGGTCGACGAGTGCGCCCTCGGCCTTCGAGACGACCTTGTGGGAGACGACGACCGCGTCGTCGGCCCGGAACGGCGCGCCGTCGTGGGCCGCGAGGACGAGTGCGGCGAGGTCGTCGCCGGGCGCGACCTCGGGCAGGGGCCGCAGCGCGCGGACGGTCAGGGGTGCCGTCACGGGCCTAGAGGATGCGGGGCAGCAGCCCGCGCGTGTGCGACGCGCCGCCGCGGACCTCGTCCAGCCGCGCCTGCAGGGCGGCGAGGTCGTCGCCGGTGTCGACGTCGAGCATGACCGTCAGGGGCTCGGACTCGTAGACCGCGGCGCCGGCCGCCTCGCCGGCCTGCGCGTGGCGCTTGCGGCTGCCCTCGCCGAACGACGGGGTCATGACGTCCGGCGGCGTCAGCACGAGCGCGTTGGTGCCCTCGCCGTGGCGGTCGGGGACGATCGTGACCTCGCGGCCCTCGGGGGCCGCGCTGAGCAGGCCGTCGATCTCCGCCGGGTCGATCGCCGGGGTGTCCGCCGGCAGCAGGATCACGCGCTCGGCGCCCTTGGAGAGCGCCATGCCGACGCCGAGGACCGCGGCCTCGCTGTGCCCGAGGTCCCGGGCGTCCATCAGGACCTCGGCGTTGTAGTTGATCGCGATCTGCTCGGCGATCGGCTCGCCGGTGACGACGATCACGCCGTCGACGAGCTCCGCGCGCCGCAGGGCGATCAGGACGTCGGTCACCATCGCCTGCATCAGCGCGACGCGGGAGCGCGCGGGCAGGCGGTCGGCCAGCCGGGTCTTCGCCTGCGGGAACCGCTTGACGGGGACGACCGCGATGGTCCTCATGCGGGGCTCCGGTCGCCCGCGGCCAGGTCGGCGGCGAAGGCGAGGACGTCCGCGGCGACGGACGCGCGGGACTCCGCGTCGGCCATCAGGACGTTCGCGGTGCGCACGGCGACGCCGGGGAGCTCGACCTCCTCGTCGGTCAGCAGCCCGTCGAGCAGGCCGTCGTAGACGCGGGCGATGCCGGGGGCGTCCATCGAGACGTCGGCCCACCGCAGGAACGACGCGGTCGGGCCCTTGAGGACCTGGCCGTCGACGAGCGGGGCGACGGCGACGACGGGCGCCGCGGCGGAGCGCAGGGCCTCCCGCACGCCCGGCACCGCGAGGATCGGGCCGATCGAGATCACGGGGTTGGACGGCCCGACGACGATCGCCCGCGCCGACGCGATCGCGCGCAGGACCTCGGGGGTCGCGGTCGCCTGCTCGGCACCGTCGAACGCGACGTCAAGCACGACGGGCGCGGGCTCCTCGCGCAGGCGCCGGATCATGAACTCCTGGAAGTCCCACCAGCGGTCGTCGGCGCGCACCCGGGTGCGGACGGGCTCGTCGGCGGGGGGCAGCACGTGGGCGGCGACCCCGTAGGCCGCCGCGTTCTCGGCGAGCACCTCGGTCGGCCGGGCGCCCTCGGCGAGACGGCGGGCACGGCGGACGCACAGCGCGAGGTCGCGGTCGCCGAGGTTGAACCAGACGTCGTCGCCGAGCTCGCGCAGGGCGTCCATCACGAGGAACGTGTCGTCCTTCAGGCCCCAGCCGCGCTCGTCGATCCGGTCGGCGAGCCAGAACGTGACGAGGTCGGGATCGGGGCTCACGAGACCGCCGTGGATCTCGACGTCGTCCCCGGTGTTCGCGATCACGACGAGGTCGTCCTGGGCGTGCTGCAGGATCCCACGGGCGAGCTTCGCGCCCCCGGTCCCCCCGGCGAGCACGACGACCGGGGCCTCGGGCAGTGGGCGGGCGACCGCAGAAGACACGACGGCGGAGTATAGGCCCGGACCCGGCCGGTCCGGAGCCTCCCGCGAGGCCGGGTGGACGTCCGGACGGTCGCGTGCGACGGTTGCGTCCACATGCGCGTCCACGCCCACCGGGGGAACACGCTGGCGGCCGGAGCGGTCGTCCTGGCGGCCGCCGTCGTCGAGGCCGAGCTGCGGTCCGGGACGACCACCGCCGTCCGCGTCGCGCTGCTGGTGCTGCTGGCGTCGGTCGCGGCCCTCGGCGCCCTCGGGTCGCCCGTCGAGGCGGCGGGTCTGCGCGCCTACCAGGAGCTGCTGCTCGCGATCACCGCCCTCGCGGTGACCGGGCTCGTCGCGCACGGGCTCGACCTCTCCGGGGCGTCCCCGGGGCGGCCGGTCGAGGCGTTCTGGGTCGCGGTGGTCGCGGGCGCGGGCGCGGTCGTCGCCCTCGTGCTCGCGCGGGTCCGGTCGGCGACGATCGTCCTCGGGCTCGGCGCCGCGGCGGCGGTCCTGGCGCTCGTCGCGGGCACCGGCGCGGCGTGGACCGGCGACGACCCGCGGGTCGGGATCCGCTGGGCGCTGCTCGCGGCCGCGGTCGTCCTGGTCGGCGCGATCATGGTGCGGATCGACCGGCGGTACCAGCAGGCGGTCGCGCTGGCCGACGCCCTGGCCGGCGTCGTGGTCCTGCTCGCCGCCACGTTCCTCGTGGACGACGTCCGCGGGGCGGCGGAGCTCCTCGGCCTGCCGCGGGCGACGGAGGACGCCGGTCTGGGCTGGCAGCTCCTGATGCTGACCGCGGGGTTCGCGCTCGCCGGGCTCGGGGCGACGCTCCACGAGCGCGGACCTGGCTGGCTCGGGGCGCTGGCGCTCGTCGCGAGCCTCGGGGTGCTGGCGCGGGACGGCGGCGGCTTCGCCGGCTGGCCGCTCGTGCTCGTCGCGGTGGCGGCGGTCCTCGTGGCCGTCGCGCTCCGGCCGGTGGCCCACCGGGGCGTGGTCGACGACCCGGTGCCCGACGACGACCTCCCGCCGCCGGTCCCGTTCCGGCCCCGGGGCCTCGCACGGGTCCCGCCGGACCGCGACCGCGGCGACGCCGACGACCTGCTGTAGCGCGGCGCCGTCGTCCGCCCGGGGCGCGGCCCCTGCTCAGGCGGTGCGGTGCACGTCGCGGCCGGTCGCCTGGTCGCGGGGCCGGACGACGATGGAGTCGAGGTTGACGTGCTCCGGGCGCGTGGCGACGAACGCCACGAGGTCCGCGACGTCGTCGGCGACCAGCGGGGTCATCCCGGCGTAGACCGCGGCGGCCTTCTCCTCGTCGCCGTCGAAGCGGACGCGGGCGAAGTCGGTCTCGACCATCCCGGGCTGGATCTCGGTGACCCGGATCGGACGGCCGAGGAGCTCCAGGCGGAGCGTCCTGGTGGTCGTCCAGACGCCGTGCTTGGCGGCGATGTACCCGCCGCCGCCGGGGTAGATCTCGAAGCCGGCGATCGAGCCGACGTTGATGATCGTCCCCGAGCCCGAGGCCTCCAGCGCGCCGATCAGGGCCTTCGTGACCCGGACGGTGCCCAGCACGTTGGTCTCGTACATCGTGCGCCAGCCGTCGAGGTCGGCGTCGAGCACCGGATCCGCCCCGAGGGCACCGCCGGCGTTGTTGACGAGCACGTCCAGCGTCGGCACCTGGGCCGCGAACGCGTCGACGGACGCGTCGTCGGTGACGTCCAGGGCGATCGCCCGGCCGTCGATGTCGGCCGCGATCGCCTCGAGCCGGTCGACCCGCCGCGCGCCGAGCACGACCTCGTACCCCGCCGCGGCCAGGCGGCGCGCGGAGGCCTCGCCGATGCCGCCGCTGGCCCCGGTGACGACGGCGACGGGGCGGGCGGACGGGCTCTCGGGCATGCCCCGCGTTCTAGCACGACCGGGCCCGGGCGCCCCCGGCGGCGACCGGTACCGTGGCCGGATGGAGATCGACGAGCTGCTCTGGGCCGGCGCCGACGCGCAGGCCGTCGCCCTCCGCGAGGGGCGGGTGACCGCGCCCGACCTGCTCGAGGCCGTCCTCGCCCGGCTGGAGGCGACCGCCCCGGCGCTCAACGCGTTCCGCATCGTCTTCCCGGAGTCCGCACGTACCGAGGCCGCCGCGGCCCAGGCGCGACTGGACGCGGGGGAGACCACGCCGCTCCTCGGCGTGCCGGTGGCGGTCAAGGACGACCAGGACGTCGCCGGCGACGTGTCGCCCGCCGGGGGCCGGCCGCAGGGGCCGCCCGCGACGCAGGACGGCATCATGGTCCGCCGCCTGCGGGCCGCGGGCGCCGTGGTCGTCGGCCGGACCCACGTGCCCGAGCGGATGCTCTGGCCGTTCACCGAGACCCTGACCTACGGCGCGACCCGCAACCCGTGGGACCTCGACCGCACGCCGGGCGGCTCGTCGGGCGGCACCGCGGCCGCGCTGGCGGCGGGGATCGTCGGTGTCGCGTCCGGCTCCGACGGCGGCGGCTCGATCCGCATCCCGTCGTCGATGTGCGGCCTGTTCGGTCTGAAGACCACGCGCGGCGTGCTGCCCGACGACGGCGAGGAGCACTGGCACGGCCTGGCGGTCGCCGGGCCGATGGGCCGGTCCGTGGCCGACGCCGCGGCGATGATGGACGTGATCGCCGACGACGGCTGGGCGTCGGGCGAGGCCCCGTCGGGCGAGCCGCAGCCGAGCTACCGCGAGGCCGCCGACGCCGATCCGCGTCCGCTGCGGATCGCGATCTCGTGGCGCGCGCCGATCGGGAAGGTCCCGATCGAGGCCCGCCGCCGCGCCGCGATCCTGGAGACCGGCGACCGCCTGCGCGCGCTCGGTCACGAGGTCGTCGAGCGCGAGGTCCCGTACGGCCCGCGCGCCTTCCCGCAGTTCCTCGTCCGCTACCTGCGGGGCGTCGCCGACGACGTGGAGCCGCTGCCGCGGAAGGACTGGCTGGAGCCCCGGACGAGGAACGCCCGGCGCCTCGGCCGGCTCGTCCCCGACGCCGTGCTGGCGTGGGCACGCGCGCAGGAGCAGGTCCTCCACGAGCGCTTCCGTCCGCACTTCCAGGCGTTCGACGTCGTGCTCCAGCCGGGCATGACGGACGTGCCGTGGAAGATCGGCGCGTTCCACGGGCGCGGCGCGCTGACGACGATGCTCGGCGTCGCCCAGCGGATGCCGCACATGCCCGTCTGGAACGTGCTCGGGTACCCCGTCGCCGCCGTGCCGATCGGCCTGGACGACGCCGGCCTCCCGATGGGCTGCCAGTTGATCGGGCCGCCGCGGTCCGAGCGGCGGCTCCTGTCGCTCGCCGGCCAGCTGGAGCGCGACCGGCCCTGGGCGCACCTGCGCGCCGCGGGGGTCTGACGGACGGGCGCCGCGGGCCGCGGAGGCCGCCGGTCACGCGTGGGGAACGCCCCGGCCGTGCCGATCCCTCACGATGAGGGCATGACCTCCGGGCACGACACCGCCGTCCTCGACGAGCTCCTCGCCGTCGCCGAGGCGGCCGCGCGCGCCGCGGCCGCCGAGCTGACGTCGCGGGCCGGTGACCTCCAGGCGCTCCGGATCGACACGAAGTCGACGGCCACCGATCCGGTGTCGGAGGCCGACGTCGCCGCCGAGGAGGCGATCCGTCGCGTCCTCGCCGCCCGGGTCCCGGACGACGGGATCGTGGGGGAGGAGGGCGACGACGTCCTCGGCACCACCGGTCGCCGCTGGATCGTCGACCCCCTCGACGGCACCGTGAACTACCTCTACGGCAACCCGCAGTGGTGCGTGTCGGTCGCGTGCGAGGACGTCGTGGGCGTCGTCTACGACCCGGGGCGCGAGGAGCTGTGGGCCGGCGCCGCCGACGGCCGCGCGACGCTGAACGGCACGCCGCTGCCCCGTGCCGCGGCGCCCGACGGCGGCCTCGGGCACGCGCTGGTCGCGACCGGCTTCGGCTACGACCCGGAGGTCCGGCGCATCCAGGCGTCGATCGTCTCGCGGGTGCTGCCGGAGGTCCGAGACGTCCGCCGGGCGGGCGCCGCGGCGCTCGACGTCGTCTGGGTCGCCGGTGGCCGGACCGACGCGTTCTACGAGTACGGCGTGAAGGCCTGGGACACCGCCGCGGGCGAGGTCATCGTGGAGGCCCTGGGCTACGAGGTCCGGACGATCCTGGGCCACGGCCCGATGGGCGACGGCAAGCTCGTCGCGCCGCCGGAGCTCGTCGACGGACTGCTCGCGCTGGTCGCGCCGGACGCGTAGGCCGGAGAACGACGAGACCCCCGCGGGGCGGGGGTCTCGAGAGGTACCCGGGGAGGGATTCGAACCCTCACTCCGTTGCCGGAAGCGAATTTTGAGTCCGCCGCGTCTACCGTTCCGCCACCCGGGCAGGTGGTTCCCGGGATCGTAGGGGTCAGGCGGGGACGGTGCCCTGCGGACGCACGTCGGCGCTGCGGGTGTCGGGCACCGTGCGCTCGACCTCCTCCTGCCAGTTCTGGGAGAAGGCGACGATCGTCACGATGATCACGAGCACCTGGACGGCGAGGATGATGATCGTCAGGAAGCCGAGGTCGGCGGAGAGCGCGGCGTCCTTGTAGCCGATCGCGTCGCGCTCGTACCACGAGTTGATCGAGACGCCGGCGAAGATCGCGACGAACGCGCCGATCCCGGCGGCCATCGGCAGCACCCCGCGGCTCCAGCGCACGACCTGGACGATGAAGATCAGGTTCAACGCGATGAACGCGATGTTCAGGGGCTTGGCGTCCTCCATGAGGTCCCAGCCCTTGATGGTCGTGGCGGCGATGACCGCGCACGAGCCGAGCAGCGAGAGGATGACCACGAGGCGCATCACCTTGCTGGCCGACTTCTCCCGGTTGGGGTACTCGAGCTCCACGTTTCGCGCCATGACGCCGAGGAGCCTACACTCCACGGCGGAGGTCCGGGCGAGTTTCGGACCCTCGGTCGCAAACACGCCGAGCGGGCGTGGTGGAATTGGTAGACACGCGGGCTTTAGGTGCCCGTGGCGCAAGCCGTGGGGGTTCGAGTCCCTTCGCCCGCATCCCGTCACGAGGGGTCCCGAGGGACGCCCCGTCGGGGCGGCGTCACTTCTTCAGCGCCGCCTGCAGGACCGCCCTGGCGACGGGGGCCGCGGTCGCGCCGCCCTGACCGTCCCCGCGGCGCAGGACGCCCACGGCCACGGGATCCCGCTCGCCGCCGGACGACGGCGCGAACGCCGCCATCCACGCGTCGGTGTCCGACGAGTCGTTCGGGTCGCAGATCGTCGTCGACGTGTCCGGCGGCGCGGTCGTCGTCGGGTCCACGGGGTCCGTGAACGAGTCGTCGGGCGGGGTTTCCTCGGTCGTCGTGTCGTCCGTCGTCGTCGGGTCCGCATCGTCCGTGCTCGTGGTCGGAGGATCGTCCAGGGCGTCGGGATCGGCGCCGCCGTCGGTCGTGGTGCCCTGGGCCAGGGTCAGCCCCGCGGGCCGGAGGAGCGCGCCGCGACGACCGCGGTACGCGGCACCGTCGGTGCTCGCCCCGTCGCGCGTCGTGGTGCCGTCGGTCCCGCCCGTGCCGCCCCCGCCGGAGGGGCCCTCGCTGCGGCAGGTGCCGATCTCGGCCGTGCCGGTCTTCCCGGCGACCGTGACGTCCGGGATCTGCGCGGACGTGCCGGTGCCGTCGGAGACGACGGCCTCCATCATCGTCAGCAGGTCCGACGCGACGCTCGTGTCGATGACGTTGCGGACCTTCGCCTCCGCGTCGGTGCGGCGGAAGGTCAGCACGGGCTGGTCGCCGCCGGTCGCGACGGTGGTGGCCATCATCGCGACCTGCAGCGGGGTCGCCCGGACGCTCGACTGCCCGATGCCCGAGAGCGCCAGGTCGGCGTCGTCGAGGTCGTCCGGGATGCGGCTGCGGACCGCCCCGTCGACCGGGGGCGTGCGGTTGAAGCCGAACGCCTCGGCCATCTTCACGAACGGCGTCGAGCCGACCTTCACCGCCAGCGGCGCGAAGACCGAGTTGCAGGACTGGGCGAACGCCTCCACCAGCGTCCCGCCGCAGCTCTCGCCGTCGGCGTTGCGGATGCCCAGGGCCGAGGTGGCGACCGGGAACTGCTCGTCGGTCGTCGTCGACCCCTCCTTCAGCGCCGCGGCCGCGGTGATGATCTTCATCGTCGATCCGGGGGCGCTGGCCTCCTGCCACGCGTCACCGGAGAACGCCAGGACCTCGCCCGTGCGGGTGTCGATGGCGGTCAGGCCACCCCCGGACGGCGCGGACGCCTGCGCCTGGACGGCGGCCTCCATGACGGGCAGCGAGACCGACGAGACGACCGTCTTCGGCGGGATCGCCTTCTGCCGGCCGAGGACGCGGTCGCCGGCCTTCAGCGTCAGGCCGGGGGTCCCGACGAGGTCGTCGTTCAGGAGGCGCTCGAGCCCCGACACGCCGACCTGGGTGTTCGCGGGGATCCCCTTCGCCTGGTACGCCGCGCGGTCGGACTCCGGGATCGGGCCCATCGCGCCGCGGATCTCCTTGACGACGTCGGCGGGCGCGGACGACCGCCGGTCCCTGCCCTGCGCGATCGGCGTCTTCCCGTCGCGGAACATGATCGTTCCGCGGGTCGGGATCTGCGCCTGACGGGTGAGCCGCTCGCCGGTGCGCAGCCCGGGGAACGCCAGGCTGCGGGACCACGCGATGCGGGCGTCGTTCCCGGAGCCCAGGACCCGGAGCCGGAGGTCGCCCTCGATCGTCCCGAAGAGCTTCGTGCGGATGCTGATCGGCGCGACGAACTCGTTGCCGTCGCGGGTCGACCCGCCGGTCTCGATCGACTCGCCGGTCGCCAGGCGGTAGGCGTCGCGGTTCAGGCCCGCGAAGCGCTTGACCGGGTAGACGCGCTGGGCGTCGGTGTCGATCGAGTCGAACATCGCCTGGTAGTCGCGGGAGGCGAAGGCCGACAGGAACTGGTCGACGACCGCCTGCTCGGCGTCGCGCTCGTCGTCGCCGGCGCCGCACGAGGAGACCAGCAGGATCACCACGATCAGCGCGACGCCGCCGATCGCCGCGAACAGGGCCTGCCGCGGAGGCGTCCAGCCGCCCGGCTCGGGCCCGTGGCCGCCGTCGGCGGGACCGCCCGTCGGACGGTGCGGGAGGCGCGGGCCGCCGCCGCCGGTGCCCCCGACGCGTGCGGGCTCCTGCTCCGCCGCGCTCGGGCGCGGCCGTGGGCGGGGCCGGTCGTCGTGCCCCGCGCGCGGGATCGCCGGGCGGAAGGGCTTGAGGGGCTTCAGCTCCTCCTGGTCGTCGTCGTCCCAGTCGTCGCTCATCGCGTCACCGCCGGGACGGAGGGCGGGACGACCCGCGGGAGCGTGGGGGCGAGCACCGACGACCCGCGACCCGCCGGGCGCGGGCGTGACGGCACCCCGGCCGGTCCCGTGGGGGGACCGGTCGTCCGGGCGGCCGAGGCGGTGGTGGGACGTACGCGCACCGGACCATCGTGCCGCACCGGCGCCCGGCGCGGGGAGGCGTGGCGCGGGGGAGCGCCCCGGACCGGGTGCCGCGGGTCGTCCACGTGCTGTCGCGACCGGGCCCGCGCGCCGGTACGGTGCCTGCCGTGTCCGTCGCCGCGTCCGTCCGCCCACTGCGCCCGGACGACCACCGGGCGTGGGCCGTGCTCTGGGACGGCTACCTGCGCTTCTACCGCGAGGAGCTGACGCCGGAGGTCACGGCCGACACGTTCCGGCGGCTGTGCGCCGGGACCGCCGGCGTCTTCGCGCTGGTCGCCTGCGACGCGGACGATCGCCCGATCGGCCTGGCGCACGCGATCGTGCACCCGTCGACGTGGTCCCCCGGCGGGTACTGCTACCTCGAGGACCTCTTCGTCGATCCCGCCGCGCGCGGCGGGGACGTCGGCCGGCTCCTGGTCGACGCGGTGGCGGCGGAGGCCGCCGCCCGCGGGACGACGAAGCTCTACTGGCAGACCCAGGCGTTCAACGGTCGTGCCCGGTCTCTGTACGACCAGGTCGGGACCCTGTCGTCCGCGGTGGTGTACGAGCGGGATCCGGCGACGTAGGCCCGCCCGGCACCGGTTCCGCGGGGTCCGCGACGGCGACCGCCACGGTGGGCCGGAGCGCGACCGCGGCGCCGAGCAGCACCGCTCCCGCGCTGGCCGCGAGCGCCACGACCGCCCCGGGCCCGGGGTTCGCCGAGAACACGCCGTCGGCGGTGGTCTGCACCATCGTGCCCCCCTCGGCGTAGCGGACGATCACGACCACGGTCCCGATCAGCGTCCCGAGCCCGGCGGCGGAGATCGTCCACCCGAGCGCGACCGGTGGGCCGTCCGACGACCACAGCGCGGTCACGAGGACCGCGACGGCCAGGACCGCGAGCACGACGAGCAGGATCCCGACGAGCGGTGCGACCTGCAGGCCTCCGCGGCCCCCGAGGGCGGCGATCGACACGGGTCTCGAGGTCGGGACGTAGCACGTCCACCCGCAGTGACCCTTGTGGCCGTTGGCCGTCAGCCAGGTCAGGAGCGGCGAGACCGTGCAGGCGGCCCCGACGACGGCGGCGCTCGCCACGAGGGGGGTACGCCGGCCGGCCCGCATCCCACGACCGTACTACGGGTGCCCGGAGATCCCGGCACGGATCCGCCGGTTCACCGAATTCGACCGCCGGTAGCTCTTTGCCGCGGACGGCGGTCGGGGAGGTACGGTGTCCACCGTGATGCGCCCCCGATCCGCCCTGCGACGCACGATCCGCCCCCTCCGCGCGCCGCTCGTGGCCGCGGCCGCGGCGGTGGCCGTGGCGCTCGCGGGCCCGCAGGCCGCGAACGCCGCCGATCCGCTGCCGGTGCCGTGGAGCCCGGTGAACCTCGTCGCGGGCGGTGCGAACCCCGACGCCGCCCCGGGGGCCAACGACTTCTCCTGCAAGCCCGCGCCGGGCACGCGACCCGTGGTGCTGGTCCACGGCCTCGGTGCGACCCTCGGCACGAACTGGGCGACCTTCGCCCCGCTCCTGAAGAACAACGGCTTCTGCGTCTTCGGGCTCACGTACGGCCGGTCCGCCGGGTTCCCGTACGTCGCCGGCCTGCAGCGGATGGAGGACAGCTCCGCGGAGCTGCAGGCGCTCGTCGACAAGGTGCTGCAGGCCACCGGCGCCGACAAGGTCGACCTGCTCGGCCACTCGGAGGGCACCGTGATGCCGCGCTGGTACCTCTCCTTCCGCGGTGGCGCGGCGAAGGTCGACAAGTACGTGCAGCTGACCCCGCTCTGGGACGGCACGAACCTGGCGGGCATCGGCGACCTCGTGGCCGCGGACAAGGCCCTCGGGCTGGGCGCGCAGCAGGGCCTGACCACGCTGCTGTCGCCGGTCTGCGGGTCGTGCGTGCAGTTCGCGCGCGGGTCGGACTACCTGAACGCGGTGAACGCCGCGGGCCCCGCGATCCCGTCGATCCACTACACGGAGATCGCCACGAAGTACGACGAGCTGGTCCAGCCCTACACCAGCGGCCTGCTCGACGCCCCGAACGTGAAGAACACGGTCCTCCAGGACGTCTGCCCGCAGGACATGTCGGAGCACCTCGCGGTCGCCTACTCGCCGAACGTCGCGCAGCTCGTGCTGAACGCGCTGGCGCCCGACCGGGCCCGGCCCGTCCGCTGCGTGACGATGCTGCCGACCGGGCCGGTCGGCACCGTGCCCGACATCGGCCTGGAGCCGCGGTCCGCGAGCGCCGCGAAGCCCGCCGCCGCCGCGCAGTGCGCCAGCCGCCGCTTCGCGATCCGCGTGCGCCCCACCGGCCGGGCGATCCGCTCGGTCACCGTCCGGGTCGGCGGGCGGAAGGTCGCGACGCGCCGCGCCGCCGGCACGACCGCCGCGCAGGGCCGGTGGACCGCCACCGTCGACCTCACGCGGTACGGGCGCCGCACGGTGTCGGTGGTCAGCCGGGCCGTGCTGCGCGCGAAGGACGCGAAGGGCCGCGCGCGCGTCGTGACCGACGCGCGCCGCTACCGGACCTGCGGGGCCTGAGCAGGGGCGCGCGGGTCGCCGCCTCCGGGTCACCCCGTCGTCATCCCCACGACGATCAGCCCGGTCGCGATCGCCCCCGCCGCCGCGCGCAGGTGGTTCAGCGGCGTCCACGTCCCGGTGTAGTCGCTCCAGCGCGCCGCCGCGCCCGAGGCGTGCGCGTCGACGGTAGACAGCGCGTCGTTCATCGGCACGTGCTTGCCCATCGTCAGGCCGATCACGCCGACGAGGAAGACCCCGGCGCCCGCGGCGAGCCACGGCGACGACGGGTCCGACCACGACCGCACCGCGACGACGACCAAGGCGACGCAGAGGAGCGCTCCGCCCATCAGGACGATCATGAACGCCGGGGTGACGGCCTTCTCGTTGATTGCCTGCATCGCCTCGATGCTCGCGCCGGGGTCGAGCTGGTCGAGCGCCGGCATCACGAACGCCGAGAACGCGAACAGGACCCCGGCGCTCAGGCCGCACGCCAGCGCGGTCGACAGCGCGAGCCCGAACAGCGGCCCGGTCATCGGGCCACCGCCGGCACGTCCCAGGCGCCGCGGGCCGCCGCGTCGCGGACGTAGTCGCGAAACGGCCGGGCGGGCCGGCCGAGCGCCTCGCGCACGCCGTCGGTGGTCGGCGTGTTGCGGCCGTCGAGGACCTCGGTGAACAGGTAGGCCATGAGGCCCGCCACGTCCTCCGGGACGCCGGCGGCGGCGAGCCCGGCCAGGAAGCCCGGGAGCGGGACCTCCGTGTGGACGACCGGACGGCCGATCGCCGCGCCGATCGCCCCGACCGCCTCGGCGAAGGTCAGCGCCTCGGGCCCCGTCAGCTCGTGGAGCCGGCCCGCGTGGCCGTCCTCGGTCAGGGCGGCGACGGCGACGTCGGCGATGTCCTCGACGTCGACGAACGGCTCCCGCACGTCGCCGACGGGCAGCGCGACCTCGCCGGTCAGCACCGGGTCGAGCAGGAAGCTCTCGTCGAAGTTCTGGGCGAACCAGGCGCAGCGGACGACCGTCCACGGCGTCCCGGCGGCCTGCACCGCCCGCTCGGCGCGCTCGGCCTCCGGCTCGCCGCGTCCGGAGAGGAGGACGATCCGCTCGACGCCCGCCGCGGTCGCCTGCCGGGCGAACGCGCCGACGGTCTCGGCGGCGCCGGGCACCGCCAGGTCCGGCACGTAGGCGACGTAGACGGCCCGGACGCCGTCGAGCACGGCCGGCCAGGTCGACGCGTCGTCCCAGTCGAAGGCGGGCGACGCCGAGCGCGAGCCGGCGCGGACGTCGACGCCCCGGGCGCGGAGGCGGTCGGCGACGCGTCGCCCGGTCTTGCCGGTCGCGCCGAGCACGAGCACGGGGCGGCGGTCGGTGGTGGTGGAGTGCTGCGGTGTGGTGGTCATGCCGACGATTCAAGCGCCGCGAGTCTGGACGTTCCATAGTCGAATCGCTTCGATGCATACGCGAGCGTCTATGATGCGGCGATGGACGCGATGGCCGGCCTCCTCGACGGTCCCCGGGCGCGCGGAGCGTTCCTGCTGCGCTCGGCGATGGACCCCCCGTGGTCGCTGCGGGTGCAGGACGAGGCGCCGCTCACGATCGTCGCGATCGTCCGCGGTCACGCGTGGCTGCTGCCGGAGGGACGGGACGCCGGGGCCCCGCCCGTGCGGCTGGACGTCGGCGACGTCGCCATCGTGCTCGGGCCCGACCCATACGTCGTGGCGGACGATCCCGCCACCGCCCCGCAGGCCGTGATCCACCCCGGCCAGCGCTGCACCACCCCGGACGGCGTCGAGCTCGACGCGATGCGCGAGCTCGGGGTCCGCACCTGGGGCAACGACCCCGACGGCGAGACGGTGATGCTGACGGGGACCTACCACCTGGAGGGCGAGGTCAGCCGGCGCCTGCTGCGCGCGCTCCCGCCGCGGCTGGTCCTCCGGGAGGACGAGTGGGACTGTCCGGTGATCCCGTTGCTCGCGGACGAGGTCGTCAAGGACGCGCCGGGCCAGGAGGCCGTGCTGGACCGGCTCCTGGACGTGCTGCTGATCGCCGTGCTCCGCGCCTGGTTCGCGCGACCCGAGGCCGAGGCGCCCGGCTGGTACCGCGCGTCGGCCGACCCCGTCGTCGGGCCGACGCTCCGGCTCCTGCACCACGAACCCGCCCGCCCGTGGACCGTCGAGGCGCTGGCGAGCGAGGCCGGGGTGTCGCGGGCGGCGCTGGCCCGCCGCTTCCACGACCTGGTCGGCGAGCCGCCGATGAGCTTCCTCACCGGGTGGCGGATCGCGCTCGCCGCGGACCTCCTGCTCGAGCCGGGCGCGACGGTCGGCTCGGTCGCGCACGAGGTCGGGTACGGCAGCGCGTTCGCGCTCTCGACGGCCTTCAAGCGCGTGCGCGGCGTGAGCCCCTCGGTGTGGCGGACGCGGGTCGCCGCAGACGACGCCGCCCCGGTCGAGGCGGCGGTATGACACACGGGGAGCGCCCGACGCGCAAAGATCCATGGACCCGCCCCGACGATCCCGTCGGTCGGGTCAGGCAGGATCCCCCCATGGACGAGCAGCACCCCGAGCCCGTCGCTCCCTCACCACCACCTGGCCCGGAGGCCCCCACCGGGTTCCGCCGGCACCTCACGCCGCCGATGGTGATGAGCACGCTGGCGCTCTTCGTCGCGCTCGGCGGCACCGGCTACGCGGCGACGAAGCTCCCCGCGAAGTCGGTCGGCGGCAAGCAGCTCCAGGACTCCGCGGTGACGTCCTCGAAGGTCAAGAACGGGTCCCTCCTGGCGAAGGACTTCAAGACCGGCGAGCTTAAGGCGGGCAAGGCCGGGGCGCGCGGGGCCGCGGGCCCCGCCGGCGCGACGGGCGCGACCGGGGCACCGGGACCGCAGGGCGCGACCGGCGCGACGGGCGACACCGGGGCCCGCGGCGGCTTCAGCTCGGTCGTCACGCGGTCGATCGAGACGAACGTGGCGGGTGGCGGCACCGCGGCGCTGGTGGTGGCGCGGTGCAACGTCGACGAGATGGCGACCGGCGGGGGCGGATCGTTCGTCAACGGCTCCGCCGACAACACGTCGCTCGGGCGCTCCGCGCCGATCCGCGTGCTCCGGAACCCGGACGGGACCGTCGTCTCGACCGGCGTCCAGGACGCCAAGCCGGACGGCGCGAACAGCGCCGACGGCTGGACGGTCGTCGGGACGAACCGCACCGGCAGCGCGATGAACTCCGCCGACTCCCGGACGCTGCGGGCGTTCGTGCTCTGCGTCCCGCGGCCCTGACGGCCGACGTGCGGCGGTCCCCGTCCGGGACCCGTGCGCCGCGGCGGCGCTCGGCGGTCCCGGGCCAGGTCAGGCCGCGGACGCCTCGCCGTAGAGCACCGACGGCGGGTTCGACAGTCCGGCCTTCACCTGGCGGCTGATCTCGTCGACGAGGACCTCGTCGTCGTCGGCGCGCAGCCCCGCGATCAGCGCGTCGGCGACCTCGGAGGCCTGGATCTTGTCGCCTTGCAGGCCCTCGGTCAGGTCGGTCTCGACGTAGCCGACGTGGACGCCGACCACGCGCGTCCCCTGCTCGCGCAGCTGGACGCGGAGGCCGTTGGTCAGGGACCATGCCGCGGCCTTCGTGGCCGAGTAGTTGGCGAGGTGCGGCATCGCGATCCACGAGACGACGGAGAGCATGTTCACGAGCGTGCCCCCGCCGTTCCGCGCCAGCACCGGGGCGAACGCCTGCGACACCGCGAGGGTCCCGAAGTAGTTGACGTCGAACTCCCACCGCGCGGTCTCGACGTCGATGTCGAGCGGCGCGGAGGGCGCCCCGACCCCGGCGTTGTTGACGACGAGCTGGACGTCGCCGAGCTCCTCGGCGAGCGCCCGGACGCCGGCCGCGTCGGTGACGTCGAGCCGGACGGGGACGACGCGGGGGTCGGTGACGGACGCGGGGTCGCGTGCGCCGGCGTAGACCTTGGCGGCGCCGGCGTCCGCGAGGGCCGCGGCGAACGCCGCGCCGATCCCGCGGTTGGCGCCGGTGACGAGGACGGTGAGACCTTCGAGCTGCATGGTGTTCCGATCTGCGTTGCGTGAAGCGACTCAGCGAGTCATACAGGTTCGGTCATGCAACCCACTCGGGCGGGGCGATCCCGGCGACCCCGCCGCGCCGGCCGTCAGCGGAACGTGCCCTCATCGCGGACCGACGCGCCCGGGTGCGGTCCCATCCGCAGCAGCCGGTTGGTGGCGGCGTCGCGGGGGAGGGACTCGGCCACGTCGAAGTCGATGGTCAGCAGAGGACTCGGGGCGCCGAGCCGGTCGACCACGCGGACGGGGAGGGCGTCGTCGGTGCGGAGGTAGATGTCGCGGGTCGTCGTGCGCTCGGTCGCGGGGGCGTCGAGCCCCTTGCCGGGACCCGACGCGCCGGTGAAGGTCTTCAGCGAGCTCGTGATCCGGACGTGCTCGACAGGCGTGCCCCGGATCTCGGTGGGCTCGAGGACCTCGACGCCGTCCGCGCCGTCCTTCGCCCGGCGGAGGAGCTCGGCCAGGTCGCCGATCTGCGTCACGCCGAGCCCGGGCGGGGTGGTCGCCAGGTCCGGGACGGCGCGTCCGTCGCGCGGGAAGAACGCCGGGTCGGTGTGCCGGAGCAGCTCGTCCCGCTCGCGGTCGTAGGTCACGAACGTCCTCGCGTCCTCGTCGCGGACGGACTCGAGCTCGCCGCCCTGGAAGATCGTCCGGTTGCGTCGTCCGTCGGTCGTCTGCCACGACTCGACGGTGCGGACGCCCGAGCCGCTCGTGACGGTCGAGCGGTAGTGCAGGATCGTGTCGGGCTTCGTGACCGCGGCCGCCGCGCGGTCGAGGATCCCCGGCACGCTGCCGCCGTCGCCGGGCAGGACGGCGACGCCGGCGGTCGCGACGACCGCGATGGTGCCGGCGAGGGCGACCGGCCGGACGTACCGGGCGTGTCGTCGGGGCAGCGTCTGCGGGCCGGCGAGCAGCAGACGCTCGAGGGCGTCCTCGTCGGGGCGGGCCTCGGCCTCGGGACGGAGCTCGCGCAGCAGGGTGGTGGGATCGGTCGGGCTCATGTGCGGGTCCTGGTGGTCGTGGGGGTGGTGGGGTTCGGGACGGTGCCCCGGGGGGCGGGACGGTGGGCGGTGTCGGGCCGGACGACGGCGGGCGCCGGGCCGGCGTCCAGCCGGGCCTGCAGCGCCCGCGCGAGGCGGCGCCGTGCGCGGGAGAGCCGGGCGCGGGTGACGACCGGGCTGAGCTCCAGCACGACCGCGATCCGCCGGGCGGGGAGGTCCTCCCAGACGTGCAGCAGCATCAGTTCGCGGTCCTGGGGCTCCAGGGTCTCCAGCGCGTCGAGCAGCGCCCGGCGGTGCTCCCGACGCTCGACGTCCTGCTCGACGCCCGGGCCGTCGAGGTTCGCGACCTCGCGGACGCGGCCGGCCAGCGCCCCGGCGCGCTCGGCGGAGCGGCGTTGGTTCGCGAGGACCTTCGTCGCGACGTTCAGGAGCCACGGCAGCACGTGGGCCGGGACGTCGCCGAAGCGGCGCCACGCGACGAGGAACGTCTCGGCCGCCAGGTCGTCGACCTGGTCGGCCGGGGCGCGGGCGGCCAGGTAGCGGTGGACCGTGGCGTAGTGCGCGCGGTACAGCTCGCGGTAGGCGTCGGGGTCGCGGTCGTCCATCACCGGGGAGATGTGCGGCCGGCGCGATTCGTGACCGGGGGCGTCGGAGTCCGCGGCCCGGGGTCCGTCAGAACGCGACGCCGCGCGCGTCGGCGTACGACCCGACCGGGACGACCCGCTGCCCGAGCGGGAGGAGGCTGATCGGGATCAGCTTGAAGTTCGCGATGCCGAACGGGATCCCGATGATCGTCACGCAGAGCAGGACGCCGGTGACCAGGTGCCCCAGGGCCAGCCACCAGCCGGCGAGGAGGAGCCAGATGACGTTCCCGATCCCGGACATCACCCCGGCGTCGGCGGCCGGCACGACCGTCCGGCCGAAGGGCCACAGGCAGAACCCGGCGATCCGGAGCGCGGCGATGGAGAACGGGATCGTGACGATCGGGATCACCATCAGGATCGCCGCGAACGTGTAGGCGAGCGCCATCCAGAACCCGGCCAGGACGAGCCACAGGACGTTGAGGATCAGGCGCATGGGGCGAGCCTACGGCGGGCGGGTGAGGCCGCGATCAACGGGCGGGGCGGTGGGTGCCGGGTGGGGCAGCGGCGCGGGGGACGGAGGCGGGGCGCTGCGGGCACCCGATCGCCGGATACGTGGGACGGACGCGCGGAACGAGTGCGACGTGACAACCCCCACCCGTCCCGGAGGGCCTTGTCACGTGTCCGGGTGCTGGGGAGGACGACGTGACGAGGGGCGCCGACACCGGGGGGTTCGTCACGTCCTTCTGATTGGAACCGAGACGCCGGGGTCGCTACGGCCGCGGTCGGCTCGACCCAGCCCCGGCGGGTGCGAGAGACGGCAGCGGTGCGGCCGAGGCGGACGGGACGGCCGAAGGCGGCGGGGCGCCCGAGGCGGACGGGAGGGCAGCGGAGGGCGGCGGGGCGGACGGGACGGCTGCGGAGGGCGGCGGGGCGGACGGGGCGGACGGGACGGCTGCGGTGGGCGGCGGGGCGGCCGAGGCGGACGGGACGGCCGACCGGGGTGGGGGAAGACCCGCCGGCGGTGACGGGTCGACCGCGAGGTGCCAAGCCCCCGCCTCGGACCGAGCCCTTGGCACTTCGTGGTCGTTGAGCGACCCCGATGTGCCACGGTCCCACGCCGGCAAGGGCCCTTGGCACCTCGTGGTCGTCGTCTCCGTGACCCTGCGAACCGTGCCGTCCCGGCGTCAGCGCGGACTGCGCCGTTTCGCCGTCCCGCCGTCCCGCCGTCCCGCCGTCCCGCCGTCCCGCCGTCCCGCCGGACACGCCGCCCCGCCGACCTACTCCACCCCGCCGAACTACTCCACCCCGCCGGACTACGCCGCCCCGCCGGACTACCCCGTCCCGACGTACACCGACTCGACGTTGTTCCCGTCGGGGTCGACGACGAAGCCGCCGTAGTAGTGCGGGCCGTACTCGGGGCGCGGGCCCGGTGCACCGTTGTCGGCGTACCCGGCGGCCAGGGCGGCGGCGTGGAACGCGTCGACCGTCGCGCGGTCCGGTGCGAGGAAGCCCAGGTGGACGTGCTCGGTGCGGGCGCCGCCGGCGACCAGCGAGAAGGTGCCGCCGCCCGGGCCCTCGCGGACGTACGAGACCCGCTCGCCCGTGTCGGTCAGCCGCCGGATCGGGGCGTGGGGCGCGATCGCCTCGAAGAACGTCCGCGACGCGGCGAGGTTGCCGACGCGGATCCAGAGGTGGTCGACGTTGCCGTCGGTCCGCCGGCCGTCGCGATGGACGGCCTCGACGCTGTTGCCGTCGGGATCGCGGAGGAACGCCCCGTAGTAGGTCGGGGTGAAGTCGCGGACCCCGGGCCGCCCGTCGTCGGGCGCCCCGACCTCGACGCCGGCGCGCCAGAAGGCGTCGACCAGGTCCCGCGACGCCACCGAGAACGCCAGGTGGAGGTTCCTCGTGACCGGATGCCCCGGACCCGCCTCGGCGAACGAGAAGTCGCGCCACTGCAGGTAGACCGGCCCGCCGGTCGGTCGCTCGAGCCGGGCGGCCTCGAGCACGGGCCGGTAGAAGCGCTCGGCTGCCCGGCGGTCGGAGACGCGGATGGTGACGTGGTCGAACATCTGCCGGGTCGCCACCGTACACCGGCCCCGAACGGGCGGCGAGCGGTGCACGCCGCCCGGCGCGGCACCGGGGATCCTCAGCCGGCCTTCGCCCGTCGCTTCGAACCGCCTCGGGACGTCGCCGTCCCGCCGCCCTTCTTCGACCGGGCCCTCGCCGTCGCCAGGCTCTCCTCGAGCGCCGCCATCAGGTCCTTCGGGGCCTTCTGCGGGGCCGGCTCGGGGTCGTGCTCCGGGATCTCGACCTCGCCGTTCTTCCGCTTCTCGTCGATCAGGCGCAGCAGGCGGACGCGGTGGCAGTCGTCGTAGCGGGAGGGCTTGAAGTCGTCGGTGAGCTCGCCGATCAGGGCGACGGCGTCGTCGATCTCGCGCTTCGTCGGCTTCCCCTTCTTCCCCGTCGGGATCGCCCCGATGTCGTCGGGGGTGCGGAGCTCGTCGGCGAAGTGCATCGTCGTCAGGGACAGCAGGCCGTCCTGCTCGCGGAGGGCGACGAGGTACTCCTTGGCGCGCAGGACGATGCGCCCGATCGCGACCTGGCCCGCCTTCGCCATCACGTCGACGAGCAGGCGGTACGCGCGGATCGGTCCGTCGCCGTCGCCGGCGGGGAGCAGCCAGTAGGGGTGGTCGAAGTAGACCGGGTCGATGTCCGTGAGCGCGACGAAGAGGTCGATGTCCACGGTGCGCGTCTTGTCGGGCTGCGCGGCCTCGAAGTCCTCGTCGGTGAGGACGATCATCCGGTCGTCGTCGGTCTCCCAGCCCTTGGCGACGTCCTCCCAGTCGACCTCCTTCCCGTCGGTCGATGCGACGCGCTGCATCTGCACCCGCTCGCCGGTCTCCTTGTGCACCTGGTGGAAGTGCACGTCGCGGTCGCGCACCGCCGAGACGAGCTGCACCGGCACGTTGACCAGGCCGAAGCTCAGCGAGCCGGTCCAGAGGGAGCGCGCCATCAGGACGCCGCCTTCTTCTTCGTGGTCGACGGCTTCTTCTTCGTCGTCGACGCCTTCTTCTTGGCGGACGCCCTCTTGGTGGCGGTCGACGTCGACCCACCGGACGACGGCTTCCCGCTCGAGGACTTCGACCCGCCGGACGACGCCTTCGCCTTCGCCGAGCTCGCCCCCGCCGTCGCCTTCTTCCGCTCCGCGGCGGTCTTCCGCTTCGGCTTCCCGCCCTTCAGGCTCGCCTCCAGCGCGTCGGCGAGATCCCCTCCGTCCTCGGGCTTGCGCTTCGCCTTCTTCGGCTCCTTGCCGTGGCGCTTGCGCTCGATGAGGTCCATCACGGCGTCGCGGTAGGTGTCGTGCTGCTCCTCGGGCTCCCAGTCGCCCTGGAGCATCTCGACGAGCGCGCCGGCCATCTTGACCTCGCGGGCGCCCGGCTTCTTCCGCAGCGACGGGAGCTCGAGGTCGGACTTGTCGACGAGCTCGTCGTCGAAGCGCATGGTCTGGATCCCGAGGGCGCCGCCGAGCGGGCGGACGGCGACGAGGTTCTCGCGGGAGCGCAGGACGAAGCGCCCGATGCCGACCTTGTCGCTCTTCTCCAGCGCCGCGAGGAGGACGCGGTAGCCGTGGACGCCGTCGTCCTGGGCGCCGACGAGGTAAGGCTTGTCGTAGAAGACGGGGTCGATCTCCTCGGCGCGGACGAAGTGCTCGATCGCGATGACCTTCGGGTGCGTGCCCTCGGCCGCGGCGATCTCCTCCTTCGTCAGGACGATCTGGCCGTCGTCGCCCTCGTCGTAGGCCTTCTCGATGTCGGCGTACTCGATCTCGTCGCCGGACTCGGCGCCGATCCGCCGGTGCTCGATCGTCGCGCCGTCGCTCGCGCGGACCTCCCGGAACCGGAGGGTGTGCGGGCTGGTGGCCGAGAACAGCTTCACCGGGATCGCGACGGACCCGAACGTGATCGTCCCGTTCCAGATGGAGCGCGCAGCGGGCATGGGGACGACGGGTACCCCGTGGGAGCCGGGCGACGCACCGACCGCTGGCGGTCGGGCGTACGGGGTAGGGGCCGGGCGATGGCCGCCCCCGACGCATCCGGATCCCCCGACCCCGAGGATCCCGCGCCGCCCGACGACCGGTCGGCGGACCGGCCGCGGGTCGAGGTCACGCTCTTCACGGACCCGGCGTGCCCGTTCGCGTTCTCGTGGGAACCCGTCCGCTGGGCGCTGCGGTGGCAGTACGGCCGGCAGCTGCGCTGGCGGACGACGATGATCGTCCTGACCCGCGAGGAGGGGGAGGCCGAGAAGCTCGCCGGGGGCGCCGACGGCCTGCAGGAGGCGTACGGGATGCCGATCGCGCGCGGCCCGCACGCCCGTCCCGCGTCGAGCGAGCCCGCGTGCCGCGCGGTCGTCGCGGTACGCCTGAACGCCCCGGAGCACGAGGAGGCGCTGCTCCGTCGCATCCGTGTCCGGACCATGGCGGGCGGGCTGCTCGACGATCCGACCCTGCTCGCCGCGGCGGCGGTCGACGTCGGCCTGGACCCCGTCCGCGTCCAGACGTGGGCGGCGACCGCGCCGGTCGCGATCGCGCTCGACGAGGACGCCACGGCCGCGCGGACCCCGTCCCCGAGGGCACGGGCGCTCGACCACCGCCTCGGCGGTCCCGCCGGCGAGCGGCGCTACAGCGCCCCGAGCCTCGAGCTGCGGCTCCCGTCCGGCCCCGGCGTCGCGAGCGTCCCGGGCTTCAACTCGCACCCGACGTACGAGATCGCGCTGGCGAACCTCGACCCCGCGCTCCGGCGCCGCGACGCCCCCGACGACGTCCCGACGCTCCTGGACTGGGCCGGCGTGCCGCTCGCGACGGCCGAGGTCGCCGCCATGATGCGGATCGACCGGGACGACGCCCGCGAGCGGCTCGAACGCGTCGCGACCCGCATCGATTCCGGCGCCGACGCGTACTGGGCCCTGCCGGACCGCGCGAGAACCTGAGCAGCCCTCCCGGCGCAGCGGTCCACGGCCGCGCATCGCCGGTCCCCCACGGCGGTTCCACGGCCCCTCGCGGACGCCCGAACGCGAGTGGTGGACGCCCTCCCGACGGCCCATGCTTCGCGCATGAGCTACGGCCCCGCCCACCGCACCTACGCCCGCGACCACGACGCCTGGCGGACGGTCCAGCCGCTGCTGCCCGCCGCCATGCGGACCCTCGGCGACGAGCCGGAGGAGGAGGCGTGGACGAGCGGGGCCGCGACGCTGCACCTCGACCGCTACCGGGTGGAGGACGCCCCGGCGACCGTCGTCGTGCTCCACGGCGGCGGCGGGCACGGGCGGCTCCTGTCGAGTGCCGGGCGACTCGCGCGGGACGCCGGCATCGAGGCCGTGATGCCCGACCTGCCCGGGTACGGCCTCACCGACGCGCCGCCGTCGGACCGCCGCTACGAGGCCTGGGTGCGGCTCGCGGCGGGACTGGTCGTGGCCGAGCGGGAGCGCAGCGGTCGCCCGCTGGTGGTCGCCGGGATGAGCCTCGGCGGGATGCTCGCGTGGCACGTCGCGGCGTCGCTGCCGGTCGGCACGGTCGCGGGCGTCGTGGCGACGAACCTGCTCGACACCGCGGACCCGGCGGTCCGGGCGGCGGTCGTCCGGCACCCGGCGCTCGCGCGCGTCGCGCCGGCCGCGCTCCGGGCGCTGCCGCGACGGCTCGACGACCTCCGCGTGCCGCTCTCGCTGGTCGGGAACGTCGGCGGGATCAGCAACGACCCGGCGGTCACCCGGGCGCTCGTCGCCGACCGTCGCGGGACGGGCTCGCGGGTCGCCCTCGGCTTCCTGCGCACGTGGCTGGCGTACGAGCCGCCGGTCGCCCCGGAGGACTGGGAGCACGGCCCGGTCCTCCTGGCCCACCCGGGAGCGGACGCCTGGACGCCGACGGCGCTCAGCCTGCGGTTCTTCGACCGGATCGCCGGCCCGAAGCGGTTCCTCGAGCTCGAGGACGGCGGCCACCTGCCGATGGAGGAGCCCGGCCTCACGACGATGCGGGACGCGATCGCGGGGCTCGTGGCGACGCCCGCCGGCGGGTGAGTCCTAGCCGTTCAGCTCCGGCAGCCGCTGCTCCAGCGTCAGCAGCGGCGCGAAGAGGTCGCCCCGCCGCGCCACGCGCTCGAGGGTGCGGTCGGCGGTGAAGACGAGGGTCTCGGGGTCGTCGGAGCGCTCGCACGCCTCGACCTCGTCCCAGTCGATCGGCGTCGACACCGTCGGGCGGCGGCGGGCGCGCAGCGAGTAGACGCCGACCGTGGTCTTCGCCTGGTCGTTCTGGCTCCAGTCGATCAGGACCTTCCGGTGGCGGAGCTCCTTCGCCATCTTCGACACGACGAGGTCGGGGAGGTGCTTCTCCAGGAACCGCGCCAGCCACCGGGCGAACGGCTTCGTCTCGTCGTAGTCGCCAGCCTCGCCCAGCGGGGCGTAGAGCTGCATGCCCTTGGACCCCGACGTCTTGCAGACCGCCTGCAGCTCGAACCGGCCGAGGACGTCGCGGATCGCCAGGGCGACGCGGCAGCAGTCGACGATCGACGCGCCCGGACCGGGGTCGAGGTCGAACACGAGGGCGCGGGGGCCGGACACGCCGTACTCCGCGTCGGGCCGCCCGAGCGACAGCGACGGGTGCAGCTCGATCGCCGCGAGGTTCGCCGCCCACAGGAGCGTCGGCAGGTCCTGCACCATCACGAAGTCGACGGTGCCGTCCTTCTTCCCGTACGGCACGGTCGTCGTCGCGACCCAGTCCGGGCGGTGCTTGTCGGCGTGCTTCTGGAAGAACGCCTTCTCCTCGACGCCGTTCGGGTAGCGCTTGAGCGTCATCGGGCGGCCCCGCCAGTGGGGGAGGGCGACCGGCGCGATGGCCGCGTAGTACCGCAGCACGTCGGACTTCGTGAACCCGCCGGGGTAGAGCGCCTTGTCGAGGTTCGACAGCTTCAGCGTCCGCCCCTCGACCTCGACCTGGACGCTCTTCCCGGAGGACGGGATGAGCTCGTCGGGGTCGACGTCTGCGACCTCCGGCTCGGCATCGCCCGCCGCGTCCGCGGTCGGGTCGGATGGCGGCTCCGGCTCGTCGACGACCGTGGCCTGCACCGGCGCGCCCGTCTCGGGCCGACCGCCGAGTGCGGCGGCGAGGACGTCGTCGGGGACGTGGTGGGGATCGTCGGAGGCCGGCGCCTTCCCGTCCTCCGAGGACGTCGTGCCCGTCGACGCCGCTCCGCCCTTCGGGCCACGGGACGTCCGGGAGGACGCCCCGTCCTCGGACGGCGCTGCGGCCTGCTCATCCTCGCCCGCCGCGGACGGCGCCGCAGCCGTCTCCCGCACGACGTCCTTCGCGTCCTTGTCGTCCCGGAGGCCCTGGTAGGCGCCCTGGCGGATCGAGCCGTCCGACGTCCACTCGGCGAACCGGACCGCGACGACGAGCGAGGGGGTGCAGAAGCGGGCCTCCTTCGGCGGTTGCCGGCCGGCGAACGGGGACGTCTTGCGCTCCAGCCGCTCGAGCTTCGCCGTCAGGTCCTCGAGCGTGTCGCGGTCGAACCCGGTACCGACGCCGCCCGCGTACTGCAGTTCACCCGATTCGTCGAAGACCCCGAGCTGGAGCGACCCGAGGACGCCCGAGCGGCCGCCCTTCCCGGGCAACCACCCACCGACGACGAACTCCTGCCGCTGCTCGTGCTTCACCTTGACCCACGCCTCCGATCGACGCCCGGGACGGTAAACGGCGTCGGTGCGCTTGGCGATGACGCCCTCGAGGCCCTGCTCGGCGGTCGCCGCGAGGAGCCCCTCGCCCTGGCCGACGTACGCGGCCGGCGTCTGCCAGTGGTCGCCGTCGAGTCCGAGCTCCTCGAGCCGCTCCCGACGCTCGGACCACGGCAGGCCGATGAGGGCGTGCCCGTCGAGCCAGAGGAGGTCGAAGACCATGAGCGTCACCGGCCGCTCCTGCGCGAGCCGCTTCACCTGCGCGCCCCGCGCGTGCATGCGCGACTGGAGCGCCTGGAAGCTCGGCCGCCCGTCGTCGCCGAACGCCACGACCTCGCCGTCGAGGATCGCCTCGTGCGACGAGAGCTGCCGGTTCAACGCCCGCAGCTCCGGATAGGCGGGGGTGATGTCGTTGCCGGCGCGCGAGAACAGGTGGAAGCGCCCCGGCTGCGACCGGACCACCGCCCGGACGCCGTCCCACTTGACCTCGAACGCCCAGTCCTCGAGTCTTCGCGGCAGGCTCCCGGGCTTCGCGAGCATCGGCTCGATCGCGTCGGGCATGGGCTCCGCGTCCGCGTCGACCGGCGGATCCATGCGGTGGATCATCCAGTCCTTCGGGTCCTTGCCGGCGTGGAAGAGGGCGTGCTTCCCGGTCAGCCGGTCGCCGGAGAAGACGACGATGATCTCGTCCTTCCGCCACTTCTCCACCTCGAAGGTCCCGCGGTCCCAGATCGTCATCTCGCCCGCGCCGTAGTTGCCCTCGGGGATCGTGGCCTCGAAGTCCAGGTACGTCAGCGGGTGGTCCTCGGTGTGGACGGCCTTGCGGTTCTGCTCCGGGTCGGTCGGCAGGCCGCCCGGGATCGCGAACGAGGCGAGCGCCCCGTCGTGCTCGAGGCGCAGGTCCCAGTGCAGGCGCGTGGCGTGGTGCTCGTGGACGACGAAGCGCGGGGCGTCCTTTCCGGCCGACGCCCCGTCCTCGTCCCCGGAGGGCTCGGGGGTGTCGTCGAAGGACCGCTTGCGCCGGTACTCGTCGAGGGGCTCGGCCATCGGGGCCCACCGGTACCCCGCGTGGGCCCGTGCCACCCGGACCCGCGGCCGCCCGTGCCACGATGCAGGGGATGTCGCTCCGCCCGGACGACGCGGCGGCCCCGCGGGGCGTCCGCGGCGAGCTCCTGCTTCTGGGCGTCGCGGTCGCCCTGTTCTCGCTGAACCTGCGGCCGGCGCTCGTGGCCGTCGGGCCCCTGGCGCCGCAGCTGCGCGACGACACCGGCCTGAGCGCGGCGTCGACGAGCCTGCTGACCACGCTGCCGCTTGTCTGCTTCGGGCTCTTCGCGACCGTCGCTCCGCGGCTCGGCCGGCGGGTCGGCCTGGAGCGGGCGCTCCTGATCGCGCTGGCGCTGCTCGTCGGCGGGATCGCCCTGCGGGTCGTGTCCCCGGTGGTGGCGCTGTTCGCCGGCTCCGCGGTCGCGGGCGCCGGCATCGCGATCGCGAACGTCCTCCTGCCCGGGGTGGTCAAGCGGGACTTCGCGGACCGGACCGGCCCGATGATGGCGGTCTACTCGGTGGGGCTCAACGGCGGCGCGGCGCTCGCCGCGGGGCTGACCGTCCCGCTGCAGGACGCGCTCGGGCTCTCCTGGCGCGGGGCGCTGGCGCTGTGGGCCGTGGCCGCGCTGGCCACCGCCGCGCTCTGGCTGCCTCGGGCGCTCGGGGCCGCGCCCGCGCCGGTCGCGGCGTCGGCGCACGCCCGCGGCGTCTGGCGCTCCCGGGTCGCGTGGGCCGTCGCGCTCTTCATGGGCCTCCAGTCGCTCGAGTTCTACGCGATGTCCGCCTGGCTGCCGACGCTGCTGCAGGACGACGGGACGTCCGCCTCGACCGCCGGGCTGCTCGTCGCGCTGATGAGCGTCGCGAGCATCGGGGCGTCGCTCGTCGTCCCGGTGCTCGCCGCCCGGTCGCGACGGCAACGGGGCCTGACCGCGTTCGCGGCGGGCTGCTTCGCGATCGGGCTCGTGGGGCTGCTCGTCGCGCCGTCCGACGGCGCTCTGGCGTGGGTCCTCGTGCTGGGCCTCGGACAGGGGACCGGGATCAGCCTCGCGCTGACGCTGTTCGTCCTGCGCTCGCGGACGCCCGAGGGGGCCGGCGAGCTCTCCGGCATGGCGCAGACCGTCGGCTACCTGATCGCGGCCGGCGGGCCGCTCGGCGCCGGAGCGCTGCACGACCTCAGCGGCGGCTGGACGCTCCCGCTCGTCGCGCTGCTGGTGCTGCTCGTCGCGATGGTCCCGGCGGGGTGGCGCGCCGGGGCGGACCGGATGCTCGAGGACCCGTCGCCCGCGGAGCCGTGAGCGCGCGGCTCAGAAGAAGTCCGAGGCGATGACGACCTCGACGAACGCCGAGGCGATCACGACCGGCACGGCGATGATCACGCACGCGGCGACGGCCGCCAGGAGCTCGCGGTTGCGGTCGCGGCTCTCGAGCCACAGGGCCGCCGCGAGGGGCAGGAAGACGGCGATCAGCTCCGGCACTGCGTGAGGGAGCAGGCGGACGAGGATCTCCGCGGAGGTCATCCCCCCCTTGCCGGAGAGATCGGCGAGCGAGTGCCCGAGGATCAGCGCCTGCTGCAGGATCGAGTACATCGTCAGCGCGACCACCAGGAGCAGCGCGGGCGTGGCCGCGTTGCGGTGGATCCACGCCTGGACCCCCGACATCTCGCCGGCCTGGATCGGCAGCGACCGGCGCACCAGGTACGTCGCGAAGCAGACCATCAGGTGCAGCAGGAGCACCGTGAAGTTGCGGCCGAGGATGAACCAGAAGTCGGCCCAGCGGGCGCTCGGGTCCGCCGCGATCAGCGACCCGCTGGTCGCCTCGGGCGTGGCGGAGACCGACACGATGTACGTGGCGAGAAGCAGGATCGCCGCGATCGCGGCGCTGATCCCTACCCACGGCAGGAGCTGCGACGGTCGCTCCGACCATGAACGCAGGGCCACGCGGCTGTCGGCGATCGCCGCGTTCCGGGCGGCGAGGCGCGCCGCCGCGGTGTCCTGTCTCGTCGCCATGCCCCGATCGTACGGGTCGGTCCCGGCGGCGACGCCCGCTCGATCGTCCAGCCGCGCGACGCGGACCACCTGCACGAGCGTCGGATCGCCGTCGCAGACGGGCGTGGGTGCCCACGATGGGCGTCCATCGATCGTCCAGGCGACTCCTGTCGGCCGTCGGTCTTCCGTCCAGGCGTCCGTCGCGCCCGGTGGCGCCGCGGATGCCGCCCCGGCCCGGGGCGGCGGGGCGACTCAGGGGCCGACGGCCTGCGCGTCCGTCAGCCGGCGGACCGCCGCGGTCATCAGCTGCTGCTGCACGGCGTCGTCGACCCCCACGAGGGCGAGCAGCGCGAGGCCGCGCCCGACGCGGGAGGTGGCGATCGAGATCGACACGTCCTCGGTGCGTCCCTCGGCCCGGACCGTCACCGACACCCGGTACGCGCTGGGGCCCGAGCCGCCCGTCAGCGCCGGCGTCGACTCCTGCGGCGCGCTGACGGTGCCGCCGGCCTTCTTCGCCGCGTCCCGGACCTGATCGAGGCCCGCCTTCACGATGCAGTCGCGATTGAAGTCGCTGTTGATCGACTCCAGGCTGCGGAGCGCCTGCGCCGGCGTCTCGTACAGGTAGACGGCGCTGCCGACCGAGCTGTCGCCCTTCCGGAACAGCTCGGTCCGCGCCCGCCCGGAGGTGGCGCGCTTGGCGGCGACGATCGCCGGGCACGGGCCGTCGACCTCGTCCTTCCCGCCGACCTGGCCGCCCGTCCACGTCCCGGGGAGGTCGGCCCGGACGAGGACGCCGTCGCGGGCGGTCGCCTTCTCCTGCGCCGCGCTGCCGGCGGGCGCCGACTCGATCTCGGCGGCGGGAGTGGCCGCCGTGGTCGTCGGCGTCGTCGCGGCGGTGGTCGCGGGGGCCGTGGTCGTCGACGGTGAGCGGGCCTCGGTCGTCGGGTCGTCGTCCCCGCCGCCGCACCCGGCGAGGAGGACGGCGGTCGCGAGCAGGGGGAGGGCTGGGCGCATCATGGGCGCGAGCCTACGGCGTCGACCGGCGGTCCGCCCGGGCGCCGGACCCGGTCCCGGAACGCAGGACGCCCGGCGGGACCGGGCGTCTGGAGAGGCGGGGGATGGAGGAATCGAACCTCCCGTTGCGGTTTTGGAGACCGCCGTGTTACCGATACACCAATCCCCCCTCGGGGTCGCACATGGTACCCAGAGGACCCTCGGACCGTCGGCTCGCCCGTCAGCGCGGGAGCGCGCAGCGGGTCACGGCGTCGCTGCCCTGCACGGAGATGACGAGCGTGGAGGCGTCGCCGAGCTGGTCGTCGTAGGACCCCTGGCGGGCGGCGTCGCACCAGATCTGCGCCTGGCCCTCGTCGGCGGCGGTCGCCCGGGCCGTGCCGTCGCCGCGCACGGAGATGCTCGGGCGGTCCCCGTCGACCGTCGGCGGCTTCTGGACCGTCACCGTGGTGGTCGGGGGCGCGGTGCCGCCGCTCGTCCCGCCCGTCGTGGCGGTGCCGGCACCCGGAGTGGTCGCGGTGCTCGTGGAGGGCACGACGACGGTGGTCTGCGGGACCGCCTGGGTCGACGTCACGACCGGCGCCTGCGCCTCGGTGGTCGTCGAGGCGGCGGATCCGGTGGACGTCGTGGTGTCGTCGTCGCCCGAGCCGCCGCAGCCGGCGAGGGCGAGCGCCCCGCAGGTCAGGGCGACGGCGGAGGCGGAGGAGAAACGCATGGACAGGTGATACCGCGGGACCCGGATGCGGTGGGCCGCGCGTTGCAGGCACCCCGCCCGCGGCCGGCACCGCGGGTGCCTACGATCACCCGGTGCCCCCGTCCCGCCCAGCGCCGTCCGTCGCGACCGGCGCGCGTCGACCGTGAGCGTCGCCGGGGAGGACGCCCCGACGACCCGCCGCGGCTGGGTCGTCGCCGGGCTGATGGCCACGCTGGCGCTCTCGGCGCTGGAGGGCACGATCGTCGCGACCGCCGCGCCGCAGGTCGTCGGCGACCTCGGCGGCTTCTCGCTCTTCGGCTGGGTCTTCTCGGCCTACCTGCTGACGCAGACCGTCACGATCCCGCTGTACGGCAAGCTCGCCGACCAGTACGGCCGCAAGCCGGTGCTCCTGATCGGCGTCTCGATCTTCCTCGCGGGCTCGGCGCTCTGCGCGGCCGCGTGGGGGATGGTGGCGCTGATCGTCTTCCGGGCCGTCCAGGGCGCGGGGGCGGGGGCGATCCAGGCCACAGTGCAGACCGTCGCGGGCGACCTCTACGCGGTGGAGGACCGCGGGAGGATCCAGGCGCGGCTGTCGAGCGTGTGGGCGGTCTCGGCGCTCGCCGGTCCGGTGCTCGGCGGGGTGCTCGCCGAGACGCTGTCGTGGCGGTGGATCTTCGTGCTGAACGTGCCGGTCGGCCTGGTCGCGATGGCGATCGTGTGGCGGCACCTGCACGAGGACGTCCGGCGCCGGGCGCACCGGATCGACGCGCTGGGGACCGCCCTGATCTTCGCGTCGGCGGGCCTCCTGGTCTTCGCGCTGCTGCGCGGCGGCGCCGCGTGGGACTGGCTGTCGGCCCCCAGCCTCGCGATCCTGGCGGCCTCGGCCGTCGCGGCGCTCCTCGCGGTCCGGGTCGAGCGGCGGGCCGAGGAACCGGTGATGCCGCCGTGGGTGTGGCGGCGCAGGGCGTTCGTGGGCGCGAACCTCGGCATGGCCGGGCTCGGCCTCCTCTTCGCGGGGCCGTCGATCGTGCTCCCGGTCTACGGCCAGCTCGTGCTGGGCCTGAGCGTCGCGGTGGCGGGGCTCCTGCTCGCCTCGATCCTGATCGCGTGGCCGGTCGCGTCGTCGCTGGCCCCCCGGCTCTACCTGCGGGTCGGGTTCCGGCGGAGCGCGATGCTCGGGGCGATGCTCTCCCTCGCCGCGACCGCGGGGTTCGTCCTCCTGCCGCACGAGCCGTCGGTCGTCCCGGTGCTGGTGGTCGGCCTGGTGCTGGGTGCCGGGTGCGGGCTGCTCTCGGTCCCGCTGGTGGTGTCGGTGCAGACCGAGGTCGGGTGGGAGGACCGCGGGGTCGCGACGAGCACGGCGATGTTCTGTCGCGTGCTGGGGCAGAGCCTCGGCGCCGCCGTGTTCGGGGCGATCGCGAACGCGACGCTCCACGCGCACCTGCGGGACGCGCCGCAGGACCTGCGGGCGCAGCTGCCCGCCGACGTCGACGGGATCAGCCGGACCCTGCAGGGCGGCGCGGGGCTGGACGACCGCGCCGCGACGTACCTCGGCACGGCCGTGACGGCCGCGACGGAGCACGTGTTCCTTGGACTGGCGGTCGCGGCGGCCGCGACCCTGGTGGTGCTCGCGCTCGTGATGCCGCGCGTGGCGCCGCCCGTGCCGTCGGGGGCGACGGCGCCGGCGGACTGATCCGCCGCCGTCGGCCGCCCGGGGGATCGGGCTACTTGCCGACGTTCTGGAGCTGCTTCTGGGCGTCCTCGAGCTGCTTCTTCGCGTCGTCGGGGAGGTTGCCCTGCTCCTTCGCGGCGTCGATCGCGTCGTTCGTGGCGTCCTTGGCCTTGTCGGTGATCTCGCCGGCGCGCTGCTCGAGCTCCTTCTGGACGTCCTCCGCCGAGCGCTTGCCGGAGCGCACGTCCTCGGCGGCCTTCTGGGCGTCCTCCTGGAGCTGCTTGCCCTGCTGCTGGAGCTCGACGCCCTGCTGCTGGATCTTCTCGGCGGCCTGCTTCTCGTCGTTCCCGCCGCAGGCGGCGAGCGTGATCGTGAGGAGGGCGGCGACGGGGAAGGCGATGAGGCGGGTCTGTGTGTTCTTCATGGTCCGTACCGTATGGGCCGGATCGGCCCGCCGCCGCGTCATCCGACGCATTCGGCGCGTACCGCTCGTCGCGTCCCGGACGGTCGGGTGGGAGCCCGTGCGGGCCACCACCGAGCGTTACGCGCCGGCCCCGCTGCGCTCGCCCACCAGACGGCCGTCGCCGGCGTCGGCGAGGCCCCGCACCGCGACGCCGCGGGCGCCCAGCGCCAGCAGTCCCGGCCAGCCGTCGGCGACGACCACGGGCTCCCAGGACGGGGCGGTCCACCGGGCCGCGGCGATCGCGTCGTGCGCCGCCACACCGCGGTCCCAGGCGGCCTGGAGGTCGTCGTGCTCCCCGGCGCGCAGCGCGGCGGCCGCGGCGCGCAACCCGTCGGCGGCCGCCTCGAGCGCGTCGGCGGTGGGCGTGGCGTTGGCGTGGAGGATCTCGACCCAGAGCCCGGACGGGGCGCCCGCCACGCGCGTCATGTCCCTGAGCGCGCCGCCGGAGAGCACCGCGGCCAGCGGCCCACCGGCCGGCGGGCCGGCGGCGAGCTCGGCGAGCGTCCCCGCCACGACGTGCGGCGCGTGGCTCGTGGCGGCCAGCGCCCGGTCGTGGTCCTCGGGCGTGCACGCGACGAGGCGCGCGCCGAGGGCGTCGAGGACCGGCGCGGCGGTCAGCAGGGTGGCGGTCGTGTCGGCGACCCCGTCGGGATCGTCGGCGGGCGGGCAGACGGCCCAGGTGGCGCCGTCGAGCAGGTCGGCCCGGGCCGCCGCGAAGCCGCCGCGCTCGGCGCCTGCCAGCGGGTGCGCCGGCAGGAACCGCCCCGCGGCACCGGGCACCCGCGCGCGGACCTCGTCGACGACGGGCCCCTTCACCGACGCGGTGTCGACGACGACCAGGTCGGGGTTCGCGGACAGCGCCGCGGCGGCGACCTTCGCGGTCGCGTGCGGCGGGACGCAGAGCAGCAGCACGTCGACCGCGCGCGCCGTGGCCTCGGGCGATCCGTCGGCCGGGACGCCGAGGTCCTCGCACCACGTGCGCGGGTCGGGCCAGACGTCGCACCCGCGGACGTCGACCCCGGCCGCACGCAACGCGAGGAGCGCGGAGCCGCCGATCAGCCCGAGCCCGCAGACCCCGACCCGCGGACCGCTCATCCGCGCGCCGTCCGCGCGAGCATGCGCTCCAGGCGCCGGTCCTGGTCGCCGTCGCCGGCGGAGCCCCGCTTCTCGGGCCGGGTCGGGTCCTCGGGGTAGGACCCGAGGAAGCGGACGTCGGCGGTGCGCTCGAGCAGCCCGACCGTCGCGTCGCGCACGCGGGCGTCGTGGAGGTGCCCCTCGACCTCGACGAAGAACACGTACTCGCCCAGCAGCTCCTTCGTCGGCCGCGACTTGATCGCCGTCATGTTCACGCCGCGGCCGGAGAACTCCTGCAGCAGGGACACGAGGCTGCCGGCGCGGTTCTGGTCGGGGAAGAGCACGAACGCGGAGCGGTCGCGGCCCGTCGCGGCGGGGCTCTCGTGGCCGAGGCGCAGGAACCGGGTCGAGGCGCGCTCGTCGTCCCGGATGCCGCGCTCGGTCGCCACGAGGCCGAACTGGGCACCCGCGTCGGGCCCGGCGAGCGCGGCCCAGCCGGGCCGGGCCTCCTCGGCGACCTCCCGGCAGGCGACGGCGTTGGAGCTCGCCGCGCGCGTCTGCAGCCCGTGCCGGCGGATGAAGGTCTGGCACTGCGCCAGCCCGACGGCGTGGGAGACCACGCCCGTGAGCGGCGCGTCGTCGCCGGGCAGGCGCCACAGGTCGAAGGCGACGGGGATCACGCGCTCGGCGACGATCACGACGTCCTCGTCGGTGGCGATCAGGAGGTCGAGGTTCGCGGCGACCGGGCCGTCGAGGCTGTTCTCGAAGGCGATCACCGCGCCGTCCGCCGATCCGCCCGTGACCGCGGCGATGACCTCGTCGGCGTGGTCGAGGGCGACGAGCCGCTCGCCGGCCCGGGCGAGGTCGATCGCCGCGCGGTGGGTGAAGGTGCCCTCGGGCCCGAGGAACGCCAGGTCGGCCATCCGGCGAGCCTACCCGGCGCCCTCCTGGCTAGACTGCGACCTCCTCGCGGGCGAGGTGTTGTGGTTGCACAGGAGCCTTCCAAGCTCTTAGGGCGGGTTCGATTCCCGTCGCCCGCTCCTTCCGGCCCGGCCGACCCACCGGCGGCCGGCGGCCCGATGCGACGAAGGCCCCGGTCGGTGACCGGGGCCTTCGTCGTTCCTGCAGCTGCCGCCTGGGTATCCCGCGCCCGCCCTACTGCTGCGGACGCGGGGGTCTTGGCGGTTCCATCAGCTGGTGCGGCGGGTGGAAACGGTGCGGGCGGTGTTCGGCATTCGGTGGCTCCTCGGTGGCTCTTCGTCCTGCGGTGTCATCCATAGAACCACCCGTTCCTTGGCACGAGGGTGGGGTGACCTCTGGAGTTCCTAAGGGTTCGGGAGCAGGCGGGTAAGCGGCGGCGAACCGGGGGCTCTCGGCGCCCGACCGGTCGGCCGACCGCCGAGCGCCCGCTGCGGTAGCCTTCCGCGTCCTCGGGGAGTGGCGCAGTCTGGTAGCGCACCCGGCTGGGGGCCGGGCGGTCGCAGGTTCAAATCCTGTCTCCCCGACTGAGGAACGAAGGACCCGCACCGGCGGGTCCTTCGTCGTTCCGGGCCCGGTCCGGCGACGACCGTGGCCTCGCGCTCGCGGTCGCCGGGTCAGGCCGCGGAGTCCGTCGTGCGGAGCACCGAGATCCTGCCGGCGTCGATGACGAACGCCTCGACCCGCCGGAAGGGCCGTGGCGGTCCGCCGTCGGGCGACCGGAGGCGTCCGCCGCCGACGGTGAAGCCGCAGCCCGGCCCCGCGAACAGCCGGTCGACCGAGGAGCGGGCCCGCCCGGTCGGGAGCTCGGCGGTCAGGCGGGTGCGGAAGGCGTCGCACCCGTCCGCCACCGGGAAGCCGTTGCGCTCCCAGCGGAGGTCGTCGGTGACGCACGCGACGATGCCGGCCACGTCACCCGCGGCGCGGGCGGCGATGTAGGCCTCGATCAGCTGGTTCTCGGATGACGCGGGCATGGGGCTCCCGGTGCTCGTCGGGGCCGGGGATCCGGCCGGTGCGACGATCGTGCCGTCCGGCGCTCTCGGTGACCAGAACCCGATGTCCCCGCGTCGCGATGACGAACGTCACCTCCGGGTCGGCGAACGGCGTCGGATGGACCACCATCGGTCCGGCGGATCCGCCATCCGGCCGATGACGGGCCTGCGGCCACGGCCTAGAGTCCGGCCATGGACAGGATCGTCTCCCGACCGGCCACCGGACCGCGACGTCGTCGCCTACGTCGACGCCCCGTCGCGGTGCTCGGCCTCTCGCTGCTCGCGCTGATCGTGACGCCGTCCGGGGCGCTCGCCGCACGCGACGCCACGCCTAAGGAGCTCGCCGCGTTCGCCGCCGCCAACAACGTCGGCGACGGTCCGCAGTGCCTGACGGACGAGGACGGGACGTCGCCCGTCGCAGGGACCGACCTCGAGGGCCGCGTGTCCGAGCTGGACCCGACGTGGGGATTGTCGTACAGGTCGGGTGCGTGTTCGATGGCCGAGGGCCGGACGCTCTACCGCATCGTCGGCGGCACGTGGACGGTCGTGACCACCGTCAGCGGATTCAACTACTGCCGGGCCGTCTCCCCGGCGCTCCCCGACCGCGTCGGCGAGGAGCTGGGCATGTGCGACCCGACGCCCGGTGGGACCGTGCTCGGCGCGCCGGGGCTCATGCCGAACGGGAAGGGATGGGGGGCCTCGCGCCCGCGGATCATCTACAACGGGGGCGTCCCGAGCGGGCTGATCGTGAAGATCCGGTGGAAGCACTGGGGGTCGCGCACCGCGACCGGACGCGGGCGGACGTTCATCTACAAGCCCCAGGGCGGCTACTACCGGGGGTCCGTCCGGGCGCAGCTCCGAGCCGGCCGGTTGGGCACCTGCACGACCGGCGGACGCAAGACGTACCGCCGGCTCGAGGTACGGGTGCCGTCCCGCCCGGGAGGGAAGCTCGGCCGGTGGTTCTCCTGGAGCGGCGCCCAGGACCTCTGCAGCATCGACTGACGGGACGGTGGCCCGGTCAGCTGTTCGGCGCCGCCTCGAGCGCCGGCCGCCGCACCGGGTACCGCTGCCCGTGCAGCAGCGGCGACAGCACCATCGTGGTCGCCACGAGCGTCGCGGCGCCGAGCAGGACGACGGTCAGCGGGAACCAGAGGTCGCCCTGGTGCTGGATCGCCACGGCCGCGGTCGCGACGGCCGGGGCGTGCAGGACGTCGAGGCACATCATCGCCACCGCGGCGACCGAGGCGGCGAGGGCCACCGCGAGCGCGCCGCCCCCGAGACCGGCGAAGACCGCCACGCCGACGCACGCACCGACGAGATGTCCGCCGACCACCCGCCGCGGCGCGACGCCGGGGAGGTGCGGAGCGCTGTGCTTCAGCGCGGCCGTCGAGAGGAACGGCGCGATCAGGAGCGGGGAGCCGAGCGTCCGCCCCAGCGCCGCGACGAGCGCCGCGCTGCAGAACACGCCGAGGCCCATCCGGGCGAGGGGCGGCAGGTGGGGAGGGACCGTCGGCAGGGGCATCGCGGCGACGGAGCATGCCGACCACGACCGTTCGGATCCAATATCAAGTGGTGACCGTTCGATCAGCTATCGTGATGACGCGTGAACGTCCGGCACCTGCGGTTCTTCGTCGCGCTCTCCACCGAGCGCCACTTCGGCCGCGCCGCCGCGGCCTGCCACGTGTCGCAGCCCGCGCTCTCGATGGCGATCCGCCGGCTCGAGGCCGAGCTCGGCGTGCGGCTCGTCGAGCGCGGCGGCGGCAGCACCGTCGGGCTGACGGAGGCGGGGGAGGCCCTCGTCGACCGCGCCCGCGCGACCGTCCGCGGCGTCGACGACATCGAGGCCGAGGCCTCGCGGCTGCGCGGACGACTGACGGCGACGCTGCGGCTCGGCACGGTGCCGACCGCCGTCGCGGCGGCGCCCGCGCTCGTCGCCCCGCTGCTCCGCGCCCACCCCGGCGTCCGCACCGAGATCCGGACGTCGTCGGGGCGCGACCTCCTGGGGCGGGTCGCGCGGCACGAGCTCGACGCCGCGCTGGTCTACGAGGACGACGGCCTCGCCGGCGTCCGGAGCACCGCGCTCTACCGGGAGCGCTTCGTGCTGGTCGGCGGCCGCGACGACGACCCGCCCGGACCGGTGTCCTGGGGGACGGTCGGCGGGCTGCCGCTGTGCCTGCTGACCCCCGAGATGCAGCAGCGGACGATCCTCGACGACGTGTTCCGCCGCGCCGGCGCGACGGTCCGCCCCGTGGCGGAGGCCGACGCGCTCCCCGCCCTCCTCGGGTTCGTCCGCGAGGGCTGGGCGACGGTGCTCGGCCGGACCTGGTTGTCCGGGCAGCGGCTCCCTGCGGACGTGCGCGTCCGGTCGATCGTCGACCCGGTGATCGAGCCGACGATCACGCTCGTGACGGCCGCGGCGGGGCCGGCGACCCCGGTGGTGCGGGCGCTCCTGGACGCCGTCTCCGGCCTCGACGTCGAGGAGCTCCTGGGCGCCGCAGGCGTCCACGACGAGGGACGGACAGGCCCCGCGGCCGCGTCGGCCTCCCCGGGGAGCCCGTCACCGGCCTGAACCACCCGGGATCGGATCCTCGCCGACGGATCGGGCGGGGCGTCGCGCATCCGATCTAGGCTCTGAGGCCGTGCCTCCCGCCTTCAGCGACGCGTGGGTCCGCCGCGCGGCACCCGAGGGCGCGGACCTCGCGGGACGCGGCTCGCGCGTCGCCCGGCTCATGCTCTCGGTGATCCGGCCGATGACGGTCGCGATCGCGCTGCTCCTCGGCCTGCTGTCGCCCGACGTCCAGACGCTGCCGCTGGTGCTGCTCGCGGCGGTGGGGTTCGCGGAGACGGCGTGGACCGCCCGGTGGCTCCTGCGCGCCACCGTCGGGGACGACGACCCACGGGCGCTCGGCCCGCTGATCCTCGACGCCGCGCTCCTGATGGTGGCGATCGGCCTGAGCGGCGGCGCGGACTCGTACGTCGTCTTCATCGTGATGGTGCTGCCGATCGCGGCGGCCGTCGTTGCGGGCCCCCGGGCGATCGTCGTCCTCGGCGTCGTCGGCATCGGGGGTTTCGGCCTCGTCGTCGGGTGGGGCGCGGAGCTCGCCGTGTTCGCCGTCGAGGGGGTCTGGGCCGTGATCGTGGCGATCGCCGTCGGGCGCCAGCGCGGGATCCTGCTCCGGCGCCTCGCGCAGATCGACGACTCGGTCGCGGCGCTGCGGGCCCCGGGACGGCAGGTGCGGGACGGGATCGGACCGGAGCTCCGGACGACCGTCGTCGCCCCGATCGCCCGGGTCCGGCAGGCGCTGCGGGATCCCGCGTCGCCGACCTCCGCGGTGCTGCACGAGCTGGCGGACCGGGTCGGCGCCGCGTCGGTCCGCGTCCGCTCGGTGGTCTCGGAGCTCCACGCCCCGTCGGGCCGGCCCCGCGGCCTCGACGGGCCGCTCGTCGACCTGGTCGCCCGGCGCGCGCCGACGGCGCGGACCCACCTGGCGGTCGGCACGGCGCGGGACCGCCGGTTCGACGCGCTGCTCGTGTCGATCGTCCGCGACGCGCTCACCGTGGTCGCGACGCCGGACAGCACCACGGTCGCGATCGACGTCGTCCCCGACGGACGGGGCGCCGTGATCCGCGTCGTCGCGACGCCACCCCCGGTCCGCGATCCCGAGGACACCGATGAGCGCCACCGGGTCCTGGCCCTGCGGGTGGCCGGTGCCGGCGCTCGGCTCGAGGTGGAGGACCCGGCCCGCGGCGTCGTCGTCGTGAAGGTCCGCGACCTCCGGGCCCCCGACGGGGAGGACCCCCGCACCGCGCTCGCGGGCGTCCGGGGCGTCCGGCGCGTCATCGCGGTCTGCCGCATGGTGGGCGCGCTCGCCGGGTTCGCGGTGGCGCTGATCGCCGGCGGCAACGATCCGGGCTGGGGGCTCGCGGGCCTCGCGGTGATCGTCGTCGGCGCCGCGACGACGGCCGTGCTGGTCACGCGTCCGATCCGCGCGCCGGTGCTGCTCCTGCTCGTCGCGATCGACACGATCCCGATCGTGTGGCTGTGGTCGGTGGTGGGGCCGGACACCCAGCGCTTCCTGCTGCCGATCGGCATGATGCTGCCGGTCGCGTGGGCGTTCGTCGCCGGACCGGGCCTGCTCCTCGCGATCGACGTCGGCATCGTCGGAGGGCTCGCGGCGTACCACGACCTCGGGCCGGCGGGCACCCCGGCGGCCCTCGCCGGCGTCTGGGCCGCCTCCGTCGGCATGGTGCTCGCGACGGCCGGGAAGATCCTCGCGTCCCAGCTGCGGGACGCCGCGCTCCGGCGCAACCGGTCGGTGCAGCGGATGCTGGAGGGGGAGGAGGGCGAGCGGCGGCGACTGGCCGCCGACCTCCACGACGACGCGCTGCAGCTCCTCCTGGCCGCCCGGCAGGACCTGATCGAGGCCGCGGACGGCGATCCGGACGGCGCGGGCCTCGCGCTCCAGGCGCTCGACGAGGCCGACGCGGCGCTGCAGTACGTGCTCGACGAGCTCGACCTCGACGACCGCGCGCCGCTGGTCGAGGGCGGGCTGCGGGCGGCGCTCGGGCAGATCGCCACCGACGTCGAGGCCCGAAGGCGCGGCCCGCGGATCGTGCTGCACGTCGACCCCGCGGCCGAGGGGCACCGCGACGGCCTGATCGTCCGGGTCGCGCGCGAGCTGCTGACGAACGTCGTCCGGCACGCCACCGCGACCGCCGCGCACGTCAGCGTCGTCTCGACCCCGGACGGTCTGCGCCTCGAGATCGCCGACGACGGCGTGGGCTTCGACCGCCGGCTCGTCGAGGACGCGGCCGAACGCGGGCACGTCGGGCTGGCGACCATCGACGAGCGCGTCCAGGAGGCCGGCGGCACGACGTCCCTGCTCGACACCGACCGCGGCGGCGCGCTGGTCCGGATCGACGTGCCGGTGCCGCGGGCCGGCGTGGTCCACGCCGCGACGGCGAACGGCGCCGCCGGGGTCGCCGTCCCGGGCACGGCCCCTCCGCAGGACCCGGCGGGCGGCAGGGCCTGACCGTCGCCCGGTCAGCGCCGCTCGACCACCGCGCCCTGCCACGGGGCGAGCCGCAGCGCGTCCGGGGTCGTCCCGTCGTCCGCGCGGTCGGTCGCCAGCAGCACGTGGCCACCGGGCAGCCGCACGTCGGTGCCCGAGAGGTTCACGTGGCAGTCGAGCGGGCCGCGCCGGAGCGTCAGGACGCCGTCCGCGAGCACCGGCAGCTCCATCGGGGCGCGGTGCAGCTCGGGCCGGGCGCGGCGCAGCGCGATCAGGTCGGTCGTGAACCTCAGGTGCGAGTCGGGGTCGCGCTCCTGGGCGGCGACCGAGGTGACCCGGGGGTCGTGGGCGGGGAGCCACGGGGTGCCGGTGGTGAAGCCGGCGTGCGGCGCGTCGTCCCACGGCATCGGGGCGCGGCACGGGTCGCGGCTGTCCTTGCCGGGCAGCCCGCCGTGGGCGAGCGGGTCGCGGGCGTCGGCGAGCGGGACGGGCGGCGCGTCGCCGAGCCCGAGCTCGTCGCCGTAGTAGAGCATCGCCGTGCCCCGCAGGCTCATCAGCAGGAGCAGCGCGCCGCGCACCCGCCGCTGGTCGCCGCCGAGCCACCGGGTGACGTACCGGGACCCGTCGTGGTTCGACAGCGTCCAGACCGGCTGGGCGTGCGCCGGCAGCACCCGCTCGGTCTCGGCGACGATCGACCGCAGCGGCCCGGCCTCGTACGGCTGGCCCATGAAGCGGAAGTTGAACGCCATGTGCAGCTCGCTGCCGGGCCCCGCGCCCGCGGCGCCGTAGTAGCGCGACAGCGCCTGCAGGTCGTGCGTGTTGGTCTCGCCGAGCAGGATCGGCCGCCGCGGGTGTCGGTCGACGAGGGCGCGCCAGTCGCGCAGGACGTCGTGGACCTCCGGCCGGTTCATCGAGTAGACCGGCCGCTGCCCGCGGAGCCGGACGTTCGTGCGGTCCTCGGCGGTCGCGGGCGGGTTGTCCCGCAGCTCGCGGTCCTTGACGATCGCCTGGCAGACGTCGATGCGGAACCCGTCGACGCCCAGACCGGTCCAGTGGCGCAGGATCGTGCGGAACGCCCGGCGGACGCGCGGGTCCCACCAGTTGAGGTCCGGCTGCCGTGGCGTGAAGTTGTGGAGGTAGTACTGCCCGGTCGGCGCGTGCCACCGCCAGGCGGGCCCGCCGAACATCGAGACCCAGTTGTTCGGCGGCGACCCGTCCGGCCGGGCGTCCGCCCACACGTAGAAGTCGCGGAACCGCGCGTCGCGGGACGAGCACGCGTCGACGAACCACGGGTGCCGATCGGAGGTGTGGTTCGGGACGACGTCGTGGAGCACGCCGACGCCCTGCTCGTGCGCCTGCGCGAACAGCTCCCGTGCGTCCTCCGACGTGCCGAAGTCGGGGTGGACGGCCAGGTAGTCGGAGACGTCGTAGCCCCAGTCCGCGTCCGGACTGGCCGTGATCGGGGTCATCCAGATCCCGGACACCCCGAGGCGTCGCAGGTAGGGCAGGCGTGCGGCGACGCCCGGGAGGTCGCCGTGGCCGTCGCCGTCGGTGTCGAGGAACGACCGCGGGTACACCTGGTAGAGCACGCCGTCCCGCCACCAGCCCGGGCGCAGGGCCTCGGGCGCCCACGCGGGGTCGGGTGCAGTGGTGCGCGCCGCGGGGTCGCCTGCCGGCGCGGCCGCCGACGCGCCGGGGCGGACGCGGGTGGCCGTCGCCGCCGGATCGGTCTCGCGCGTCGGTGGTCGGAGGTGCGACATCCACCCGGAACGGTGGCGGACGCCGCGGACGTCTGCGCCGCGACCGCCGCCCGAGGACGACCGTCCGGGGCACGCGGGGTCGGGCGGGTCCGGCGGCGCGGGTGGCGGCGCGGCGCGCTCAGGCCGGTGGCCGCACCGAGCGGATCGTCCCCTGGGCGACGGCGCACACGGTCTCGGTGCCGTCCTCCGCGACCTCGACGACCTCGCACCGGCAGACGGTCTGCCGGGCGGTGGCGTGCACGACGGTCGCCCTGGCGCTGAGCGTGCCGGTGCGGCCCGGCCGCACGTAGTCGATCGTCATGCCGGCGGTCAGCACCGCGGGCCCGAGGACGGAGCCGCCGGCGAACGTCAGCGCGTTGTCGGCGAGGTAGGCGAGGACGCCGCCGTGCACGACCCCCTGCTGCTGGCGGAGCTCGTCGCGGACGTCGACCTCGAGCGTCGCCCGGCCGCCCGCGATCGTGGCCAGCCGCGCGCCGATGAGGCGGCTGAAGGGCTGGCCCCGGAGCGCGCGGGCGGCGGCCTCGGGGGTCAGCAGGGCGTCGGGTGCGGGGCTCATCGTCTGGACCTCGGGTCGGGGACTCCCCGAGGATCCCCGGTCGCCCGGCGGCACGTGCGGCCGGGGCCCGGCCTACTCGGCGAAGACGGGCGGAGCGGCGCCGGGGGAGGCATCCGCCGCCGGCCGGAACCTCATGAGCGCCATCCCGAGCGCCGGGAGGAACGCGAGGGCGAGGAGGGCGACGGCCCAGGCGAAGGTCCCCCCGAACGCGCTCGCCAGCGGCTCCGCGATCGCCTCCCGCTGGGCACCGCTGAGGCCGTGGACGGCCTCGAAGCCCCCGCCGCTCCCGGCACCCTCCAGCTTCGAGCCCAGCCGGTCCTTGATGTTCGACGCCAGGATCACCGACACGATCGCCGTGCCGATCGACGCGCCGGACTGCCGGATGATGTTCATCGCGGTGCTCGTGCGGGCGATCGCCTGCGGCGGGACGGCCTGCATCGCGGCGGTCATCGTCGGCATCATCGAGAGGCCCATCCCGAGCCCGAGCACGAACCCGAAGGACGCGAGCAGCGCCAGGGGCGTGTCGGCGTCCACGAACGCGAACGGCGCCATCCCGGCGACGAGCAGCGGGATGCCGAACGCCGCGAGGCGGTTGGGGCCGTAGCGGTCGGTGAGCCGGCCGGCGATGGGCATCGTGATCATCGCGCCGACGCCCTGCGGGATCAGCAGGAGGCCCGACCCGAGCGCGGACTCGCCGCGGACCGACTGGTAGTAGAGCGGCACGAGCAGCAGCGCACCGAAGAACGAGATCGAGAACAGCAGGAAGACGCCCGCGGCGGCACCGGCGCGGGTGCCGACGAAGGTGCGGATGTCGATCAGCGGCTCCTTCGTCGTCCAGCTGTGGCGCAGGAACGCGGCCACGAGCACGGCGCCGACGACGATCGGCCCCCACGACTTCAGCGCGCCGAAGCCGTCGCTCGAGGACTCCGCCAGACCGAAGATCAGGACCGTGAGGCCGGGGGAAAGCAACAGGAGCCCGATCCAGTCGAGCTTGTGCGCGCCCTGCGGCCGGTCGGTCTCGAGCACCTTGAGCGCCCCGACGAAGCCGACGATCCCGATCGGGACGTTGATGAAGAAGATCCAGCGCCAGGAGACGTCGTCGACGAGCCAGCCGCCGAGGACGGGTCCGACGATCGGTGCCACGAGCATCGGCACGCCGAGCGCCCCCATGACCCGGCCCATGCGGTGGGGGCCGGCCTTCTTGGTCATGATCGTCATGACCGCGGGCATGATCATGCCGCCGCCGACGCCCTGCAGGACGCGGAAGAAGATGAGCGACCCGGCGCTCCAGGCGAGGCCCGACAGGATCGATCCCGCCATGAAGAGCACGAGCGACCAGAGGTAGATCCGCTTCGTCCCGAAGCGGTCGGACGCCCAGCCGGTGAGCGGGATCACCGCCGCCAAGGCGAGCGTGTAGCCGGTGACGACCCACTGGATCGTCGTGATCGTGGAGTCGAAGTCGGACGCGAGGCGGTCGATCGCGACGTTGATGATCGTCGTGTCGAGGATCGACATGACCGCACCGATCATCACGACGCCGGCGACGATCCAGGTGTCCCGGTCGATCGGGTCCGAGGCGCCCGGCGCCGCGGCCCGCGCAGGAGGGGAGGAGGACATCGGGCAATCGTACAGTCACTAGAAGAATCTAGCGACTGAATGGCGTGTTGCCACTCGCGCGATCGCCCGGGCGACGGGCCCTCGCGTGCCCGTGTGACGACCTCCACGGGCCGGGGAGGGAGCGGATGCGGCTTCCGGGGTACATGCTCTCCTGCAGATGCCGCTGTTCTCCGACGATCAACGCACGGACGATCCTGTCCGGCTGGACATAGATGAACCGTTCGCGGGTGTCGATCATGTGAACGTGGACGACATCACCCGAGTGCTGGAGCGCCGACGCGCCGGGCACCCCGACCCGTACAAGGTCGCGCTCTGCATCGAGGGCGGCGGGATGCGCGGCGTCGTGTCCGCCGGGATGGTCGCCGCGCTGCAGGAGCTCGACGGCGCGCGGCTGTTCGACCACGTCTACGGCTCCTCCGCCGGCGCGCTCAACGGCGCGTACTTCCTCGCCGGACAGGCCGACGCCGGTCTGCCGATCTACTTCGAGGACCTCCCCGAGCGCCGCTTCGTCTGCTGGCGCCGCTACCTCCGCGGGGGTCCGCTGCTGCACCTCGACGACCTGATCGACGAGGTCATGACCCACGTGCGGCCGCTCGACTTCGAGGCCCTGCACCGCAGCCGTCCGACCTTCCACGCGCTCGCCTACGACCTGGCGGAGCAGCACGTCGTCGCGATGCCCGACCCGCAGGACCGCGAAGGCCTCTTCGAGCGCCTGCGCGCCTCGTGCCGCGTCCCGGTCTTCGGCGGCCCGCCCGTCGTCCACGGCGAGCACGCCTGGTGCGACCCGCTGCTGCACGAGCCGATCCCGTGCCGGACCCCGCTCGCCCTGGGCGCGACCCACCTCGTGGTCCTCTCCACCCGGCCGACCCCGAACCTCACGCGGGCCGGCGTCGTGCAGCGCTCCTTCGAGGGACGCCTGCTGGCCCGCTGGGACCCGCGGCTCGCGGCGTCGATGGTCGCCGACGGCACGACCCCGTACGACGACGCCACGCTCTTGGAGGACCTCGTCGAGGCCGGTCGCGCGCTCGTGATCGCCCCCGAGGGGCCGATCGTGGGCCGCCTGGAGACCGACCCCGTCGCGCTGCGCGCCGGCGCCGACCGCGGACGGGCGGCCGTGATGGCGTCCGAGGCCCTGACCGGCGGCCGGATCCCCGAGGCACCCGCCG
>NZ_KI912613.1:3653732-3669652 GCF_000519325.1 Patulibacter minatonensis DSM 18081
TCGTCCCCGCGGGGCCCGCCGCGGCGACCGCTGGGGAGACGGAGGACGAGGACCGGGAGCCCGCGACCCCGGTCCGGCGTGCGCTGCCGCAGCTCGCGCTCGCGCTCGAGGGCGTCCAGGGCCTCCGCGAGTCGACCAGGCTGCGCAGCGTCCGGGCGTCGGCGTTCGTCCGCAGCGTGCCACGACGCCTGCGCGACACCGAGACCACGGCCGCCGGTGCCGCCCGCCCGGGTCGCCGGCGCCGCTCCTCGTCGTCGCTGGCGACCGAGGGCGTCGGGGAGGTCACGACCACCCGCTGGCGTCGCCGCGAGGACGATCCGTCGGCGGTCGACGAGGCGGGCCGCGCGACGAGCTGGCTGCAGCAGGCGGTCTGGTCGCACCGCACGCGCTCGCGCTGAGCGGGTGCCCGTCCCGGTCGGACCGGCGACCGCCCGGCGGGTGGGCCACCGCCCCGTCCGGCGCGGTACCTTGCGGTGGACGCCGTTCACCGGAGGGTCACCGCTCGGCCACACGACGGTGACGGGCGGGGGGTCCCCGGGGCGCAGGATCGGACGGTCGCGCCTCGGGCGGCCCGTCGGGGTCGTCGGACGCGCGTCCCGATCCCGAGGTCCGCATGACCAGCACCCGTTCCCGCCGCCGCACCGCCGGCCGGCTCGCCCTCGCCGCGGCGCTTCCAGCCGCGCTGCTCGCCCCGACCGCGGCGCACGCAGCCGGGTACGTGAAGGTCGGCACGCCGGCGATCTGGACCCAGCCGTTCGTGCTGCCCGGCGCCGAGCTCTACACCCCGGCGGTCGTCGAGGGCGGCTGGTCGGCGTTCGCGCCGATCAACGACCGCGAGTACTGGACGGTCAGCGACCGCGGTCCGAACGGCCTGCCGGTCGTGACGTCCGCGACGGATCCTGCCTCGACGGTGGACGGGGCCGCCCGGCGCACGTTCCTGGCCCCCGGCTTCACCCCGACGATCTACCGCGTCCGGATCGAGGACAGCGGGCAGCTGACCGTCCTCCAGCGGATCCCGATCAAGCTGAAGGCCGGCGCCGTGAACCCGGCCCAGGCGTATCTGAAGGCGCATCCAGACCCGGCGAAGGGCATCGTGGCCGGACCGCAGAACCAGATCACCGGCCTTCCCCAGATCGCGACGGCCTCGCAGGCGGCGAACTCCGGCCTGCCGGTGAAGGACGCGCAGACGACCAGCTCGTACAAGATCGGCAACGCGGCAGACGAGGTCCCGTACGCGGCCGACGGCCTGACCCTGCTGCCGTCCGACCCGTACGGCCTCGACACCGAGTCGATCTCCGTCGATCCGCGGGACGGGAGCTTCTGGATCGGCGACGAGTACCGCCCGACGATCGCCCACGTCGCCGCGGACGGCACCCTGCTCGGCCGGATCGTCCCCGCGGGCGTGCAGGTCGGTGCCGACACGGGGAACCCGACGAAGTTCCCCGCCGCCGACGAGAGCGTCGTCCCGTCGTTCCAGGTCCTGCCGCGCGCCTTCGCGTTCCGGAAGCAGAACCGCGGCATGGAGGGCGCGACGCTCAGCAAGGACGGCCGCACGCTGTTCGGCCTGATGCAGTCGTCGCTCGAGACCGCCCGCGGGACCGGGGCCGGTGCCGGCGACCAGCGGACGCTCCGCCTCGTCCGGTTCGACGTGACCGATCCGGGCGCCCCGAAGCTCACCGGCGAGTTCGTGTACCGGCTCGACCTGGCCGTGCCCGACGGCACGATCACGAAGCAGAGCGACATCAGCAACTCCGACATCGCCGCCCTGGACGCGACGCACCTGCTGGTCGACGAGCACGACAACGTCACCTCCGACCCGACGAAGGGCTACAAGAAGGTCTACGAGATCGACCTCGCGGGGGCCTCGAACCTGGCGGGCGGCTCTCAGGACGGCGAGGACACGACGCTCGAGTCGAGCAACGCCGCCGGCGTCGCGCCCGTGACGAAGACCCTGCGCCTGGACCTCACGGCCGCCGGGTACGACCACGACAAGCCCGAGGGCATCGGCGTCTTCCCGAACGGCGACCTGGCCGTGCAGGACGACAACGACTTCGGGTTCGAGCAGGCGAAGGATCCCGGCGCCGCGGGCGCGACGACGCCGTTCAAGGTCACGGCCAGCGGCAAGACCACCGAGCTGTGGCGCTTCACGCTCCGGCCCGTGGTGACGACGGCCCCGTCGGTCTCGGGCACCGCGGTCGTCGGCAGCACGCTGACCTGCGCGCCGGGCGCCGCGACCAACGGCGACTCCTCCGCGATCCAGTGGACCCGTGGCGGTCGCGTGGTCGCGGGCGCGACGTCCGCGACGTACGCGCTGACCTCCGCCGACGTCGGCCGGCCGCTCGTCTGCCGCGTGACCTGGACGTCGACGTCCGGCACGACCGTCGTCGACAGCGACACCACCGTCCCGGTGCAGGCCGCACAGAACGGCACCAACGGCACGAACGGCAGCAACGGCGCCGACGGGGCGAAGGGCGACGCCGGCGCGAAGGGCGACCAGGGCGTCCCGGGGACGGCCGGCGCGACCGGTGCGACCGGGGCGAAGGGCGACACGGGAGCGACCGGCCCGCAGGGTCCGGCCGGGGCGAAGGGCGCGAAGGGCAACACCGGCGCCCGCGGCCCGGCGGGCCGCGTCAAGGTCAGCTGCAAGGTGACCTCCAGCGGTCGCCGCGTCACCTGCAGGGTGACGGGCTCGGCGGCGAAGGCCGGGACCCGCATCCGCCTGACCCGCGCCGGGCGCACCGTCGCGACCGCGCGCCTGTCGCACGGCCGCGTCGTCCTGCGGCCGCGCGCCGCGGTCCGCCGCGGGCGCTACGTCGTCGCGACGGGCGCCGCCTCGCGCGTCGCGCTGCACGTCCGCTGATCCGACGGGGCGCGCGGCGGATCCGCCGCGCGCCGTCAGGGACGGTCCGCCGTCGTCCGTCATGATCGTCCCCCGTGACGGTCAGGGTGGACGACGGCTTCGTCGAGGGCGAGTGGGGCCGCTGGAGCGGAGGCGGCCACCTGCAGGCCGACACCGTCGAGGAGCTCCACGCGTTCGCCGACCGGCTCGGCCTGCGCCGCGTCTGGTTCCAGTCGAAGCCCGGCCGGCCGTGGCACGACCACTACGACCTCACGCGCGAGGGTCGCGAGCGGGCGATCGCGCTCGGCGCCGAGCCGATCCCCTGGCGCGAGGCCGCGCGCCGCAACATCGCGCTCCGCCGCGCGGCCCGCGGCGGCTGACGTCAGCCGCTGGTCGAGTCGCTCAGGTGCCGTCCGACCGGGCCCACGTACACCCCGCGAGGGAGCCCGGCCAGATCCGGCTCGGTGCCCTTCACGAGCGCCAGGTAGATCCGGCAGGTGCGCTGCAGCCCGCGGCCCGTCGCGACCCGCACGTGCGGCCCCGCCCACAGCGGCCGCCCCTCGTGCGAGAACCGGTACTCGCGAGCGTTCTGGTTGCGGGCGGTCGTCGACACGTCGTCGGCCCACTCGAGCTGCTCGGCGAGCGCCACGTCGCGGATCGGCCGCCCGACCCCGCCCTCGACGGCCCACGCGGCCGCGACCCGGTCCAGCGCGACGAGGTCCCGCAGGAGCTTGCGCGGCTCGTCGTAGGGCGCGGTGCGCGCCGTGGTGAACGCCCGCTCGGTGTAGACGAGGTGCTCGGCGTGCGCGGCGGCGAGCTCGACGGCCTCGAGCACCGTCCGCACGTGCGGCAGGTCGTCGACGCGCAACGGCCCGTGGTCCTCCGGGTCGACGAGGTCGACGTCGGGGCTCCCGGCCTCGAGCGCCAGGCGCCGCAGCCGCCGCGCGGCGCCGCGCAGGTGCTCGCGGTCGGCGTCCGCGCGCTCGACGGCGTCGGTGAGCTCCTCGAGCGCCACCGCCCGGTCGACGAGCTGCGCCTCGAGATCCGCGACGCGCGCGAGCAGCCCGGCGATTTCGGCGTCGTCGTGCCGCGGTGCGGCGTCACCGCGGGGGCCGTCGGCGAGCTCCCGCAGGCGGTCGCGCTCGGCGGCGGTCTGCGACAGCCGGGCGTGGGCGCGTTCGAGCTCCCCCGTCAGTCGCTGCCGCTCGCCCTGCTCGTGCGCGGCCTTCGCGGCCTGCCGGGACTCGCGCTCCTCCGCCCGGTCGACCCGGTTGCGGGCGCGGGAGGCGTCGCGGGAGCGGTGCTCGGCCGCCTGGTCCGCGCGGTCCTGCGCGGCGTCGGACGCCCGGCGCGCGGTCCGGAGCAGCTCCCCGAGCGCCCGCAGGCCCGCGGGCAGCACCGCGGGCGCGCCGGGCGGCGGCAGCTCGTGGCCGGCCAGGTCGGCGGCGTCCTCGGGGTCGAGCCCGGCGACGCGGGCGATCCGGTCCGCCGTGGACCCCGGGCCGGGGGCTGCGCGGTCCTCCGCCGCGTCCGGTGACGGACGGGGACCGCGGTGGCGTTGCCGCCGGCGCCCGGGGCCACCGGCGCCCTTCGGTGCACGCCACCCGCGACGTGCGCCGTACCCGAAGCGCTCGTCGTCGTCGCGGGGGCCGCCCATCGCTCCGATCATCGCAGTCGCCCCCGGCAGGCCGGGTGCCCGGGCGGATGCGCCCACGGCGACTCGGCTAGCGTCCCCGGCCATGCCCCGGATCCCGCGACGCGACGAGGACCTCGTGTGGTCGAGCGACGGCGGGGACACCCGGCGCCGCGACGGCCCGGGCGGCGGCCGTCCGGGCGGGAAGAAGGGCCGGAAGGGCGGGGGAGCCCCGAAGCCGCCGCAGGCCGACGCCGGCGGCCGCGTGAAGGTCCGCCGCGAGACCGCCGGACGCCGCGGCAAGACCGCGACCACGGTGTCGGGCGTGCCGCTCGACGACGACGGGCTCCGCGAGCTCGCCGGTCGGCTGAAGAAGCGCTGCGGCGTCGGCGGCTCCGCGAAGGACGGCGTCATCGAGCTCCAGGGCGACCACCGCGACGTCGTGGTGGAGGTCCTCCGGGCCGAGGGCTTCGACGTGGTGCTGGCCGGCGGCTGACCCGGGCCGGCGGGTCCGGGGAACCCCGCGGCGGCGGTGGAGCCGATCGCGCCCGGCCCGTGTGGCCCTCGCGGATCCGCACAGGATCCGCACATCGCCCGCACGCCCGGGGCACCGTCCGCCCGTACCATCGCCCCGATGCGGCGGCGGACGATCGTGGTGGTGGAGGACGAGGCGACGATCGCCCGCGCCGTGGCCGCGCGGCTGCGGGCCGAGGGCTTCGACGTCGAGGTCGCCGGCACCGGCCCGGACGCGGTCGAGCTCTGCGCGCGCGTCGCACCGGACCTCGTCGTCCTGGACTGGATGCTCCCGGGCTTCGACGGCGTCGAGGCCTGCCGTCGGATCCAGGCCGACCGTCCGGTGCCCGTCGTCTTCCTGACCGCTCGGGACGCCGAGGCCGATCTCCTCGTGGGCCTCGGCATCGGTGCCGACGACTACGTCACCAAGCCGTTCTCGCCGCGCGAGCTCGTCGCGCGCGTCCACGCGGTGCTCCGGCGCACCGCGCGTGCGGGCGAGGACCACGGACCGTCGCGGGTCGCGGTGGGGGACGACGTCCTCGACCTCGACGCGCGCCGCCTGCTGCGGGACGGCGTCGAGGTCCCGCTGACGCCGACGGAGCTCGACCTGCTGGGCACGCTCGCGGCGCGACCAGGTCGCGCGTTCTCGCGCGACGAGCTCCTCGCCGAGGTGTGGGACTGGCACGAGGCCGGCTCGACGCGGACCGTCGACTCGCACGTCGCGGCGCTGCGGCGCAAGCTCGGCGCCGGGGTGGTGCGGACGGTCACCGGCCACGGGTACGCGCTCGGCGACCGGCCGTGACCCGGCCGTTCCTCCGCGCGCCGCTGGACCGCCTTCCGTCGCTGAAGCTCCGCCTCGGGCTCCTCATCGTCCTCGCGCTCGGGGTGACGCTCACGACGATGTGGATCGCCTCCGCCCTCGGGGTCCGGCTGCGGCTCGCGGCGCTGACGGGGCTGGTCGTCTCCCTCCTCGCCGTCCAGGTCGTCGCCCGGGGCACGACATCGCCGCTGCGCGAGCTGGCCCGCGCCGCCGGGCGGATCGCGGGCGGCGAGCGCGGGGTGCGCGTCGTCGTCCACGGGCGCGACGAGGTCGCGCGGCTGGGGGACGCGTTCAACACGATGGCCGCCGAGCTGGAGGAGACGGACCGGATCCGCCGCGACCTCGTCGCCGACGCCGCCCACGAGCTTCGGACCCCGGTCGCGGCGCTGCGTGCCGCGCTCGAGAACGCCGCCGACGGCGTCCAGCCGGCCGACCCCGAGGAGCTCCTCGGCCAGGTGGTGCGCCTGGGGGATCTCGCCGACGTGCTCCTCGACCTCTCGCGCCTCGACGCCGGGGCGAGCACCCTGGAACGCCGCCGGGTGACGCTCGCCGACCTCGTCGACGTCCCCGTCGACGCCCCGGAGGGGCTCCTCGTCGACGCCGACCCCGACCGGTTGCGGCAGGTGCTCGGCAACCTGCTGCAGAACGCGGAGCGCCACGCGCCCGGGGCGACCGTCGTCGTCCGGGCCCGCGCGACGCCCACGGGCGGGGTGCGGATCGAGGTGGAGGACGACGGCCCGGGGCTCGACGCGGGGGACGCTCTGCGCGTGTTCGAGCGGTTCGCCCGCTCCGACCGGTCGCGCACGACGCCGGGCTCCGGCCTCGGGCTCGCGATCTCCCGGTCGATCGTCGAGCTCCACGGCGGCACGATCCGTGCCGAGGCGGTGGTCCCGCACGGCTGCCGGATGGTCGTCGAGCTGCCCGCCGGCGGGGGCCCGGGAAAGACGGAGGGCCCCGTCTGACGACGGGGCCCTCCTGCAGGTGCGGATGAGAGGACTCGAACCTCCACGGGGTTGCCCCCACGGCGACCTGAACGCCGCGCGTCTACCAATTCCGCCACATCCGCGTGGCGTCGCGACCTGCATCGCGAGCGGGAACTGTAGCGCAGAGCCCCGCGATCCGGCGGCCGGCCCACGGCGTCCGCGACCGGCCCCCGGGGGCACCGCGAGGGGAGGGGACGTCGCGACGCATCCTCGCGGCGAGGTGGTATAACTCCGCTCCGCGCGTCGCTGACGCACGGCCCCGCGCCGCTATCGTCCAGGGGACTAGGACGCCGCCCTCTCACGGCGGAAACCCGGGTTCGAATCCCGGTAGCGGTACCTCACCGAAGCCCCCGCGAGAGCGGGGGCTTCGTCGTTCCCGGGCCCGTCGGCCCGCGGGCCCGCCGATGGGCCGGCGTCGGCGGGCCGGGGTTTCAGTAGACCTTCTCTCCCGGAGCCGGCTCGACCGTGTGGCGCTCGCGCGGCCACGCCTCGTCGGCCGCCGCCCAGAAGGGCACGCCGTCGGGGACCTCGACGACCTCGTCGTGGACCGCCTCGACGACCCACGGCTGCCCCTTCTTGTAGTCCCGGACGGTGACGCGCACGTGCTTCATGCGAACGTATGTTCGTGTTCGCCCAGGACGGACGACGAATGCCTGCAAACGGCGAGACGACCGCCCTGGAGTGGCGCCGCGCCGCTAGGCTGCGCCCATGATCGTGCTCCTGGTCATCGGCGTCCTCCTGGTGCTCTACGGCGCCGCTCGCGTCTTCAATGTGGGCGGGCTGGCCACGCGGACGCAGCAGCGGGCCGAGCGGATCGAGGAGCGGCGACGTCAGCAGGGCGGAGCGCCCCAGGAGGTCCCGGAGAACCTCGCCCAGTGGCTCGGGAAGGCGTTCATCGTCGTCGGGCTGGTCGTCATCGCCGCCGGTCTCATCATCGGCTGAGCGCCTCGCGCGAGCGTGCGTCGTACGCTCAGGAGCAGGGCTTTCGGCGCCGTGGGCTGGGCTAGCATGGGGTCACGCTGACGATCGGCGGACGTCGACCGCGCCGCTGTCCGGTGCGGCGCGCCCGGGTCGCGCCGCACCCGACGTGCCAGACCGCTCCCTCACCCCGCACGAGCTCCACCAGAAGGCGATCTCGGTGCTCGACCAGCTGGCGCGGCTCGAGGCCGGATCCCGACGAGGGGACGTGCCCCGACCACAGGAGATCGATGTCGTCGCCCGCGCGGCGACCGACCTCCGGCGGCGGATCGAGGAGGTCGCCCGGGAGCAGCCGGACGCCGGGGCGGTCGCGCTCCAGCACCTGGCGTCGGCGCGGGGCCGCATCGTCGAGGGCCTCGGGATCGTCGACCGGCTCACCGCGAGCATCGAGACCCGGCGGCGGTCGTCCGCGCCGGCGGCCGGGCGTCCGGACCCCGGCTCGGCGACCGGCGCCTGACCCCTCGGCGGTCAGTCCTCGCGGTCGTCGGGAAGCTCGTCGTCGAACCCGCCGAGCGCGGCGATCTCCGCCATCGATCCCGCCAGGGTGCGCTGCGCGCTCTGGAGCTGACGACGCACGTCGTCGAGGGCGTGCAGCGCGAGCGTCAGGCGGGCGTCGTCGCTCAGGCCCCTGAGATCGGGCACCACGTCGACGTCGGGGTGCCGGGACGGTTCGGGCATGCCCGTCCCCTCGGCGCGTCCGGGCGTGCGGTCGCCGGTCCGGTGGCGGACTGGCCGATCGGACGATGTGGACGCGGGCGCCGGGCACGCCGGAGGGTCGTGGTCGCGACGAGGGCGGACCGGCAGAAGGACGAATGTCAGACTCGGTGCAACCAAATCGCGTGATCGGACGTATTTGGGGGGATGTCGACCGAATCGCCCCACCAGCGCATCGCCCGACAGACCGGTCCGGACCTCCGTCGCAACGAGCGGATGATCGATGCGGTCCAGGGCCTGAGCCGTCAGCTCGCCGAGACCGAACGGACGCTCCAGACCTTCATCTCGGCGCTCTCGTCGTCGGTCGACGCGCCCCGGCACCCGGAGGCGCAGACCCCCCGGACGTCCGACGCCCCGCGACGGTCCGTCGACGCGACCCCGCGCGAGGACGCACCCGCCGGCCTGGCGGATCACGTGCTCCCCGGTGCGCACGGCGGCGCACGTCCCACGGCGGACGACGCGCGCCGGGCTCCGGGCGCCTGACGTCCTGAGCCTCCGTCGCCGCGGTTCGCGCGGGGCGGGCCGGGTAGCGAACCCGGCATGAGCGAGTCGACGCCCGACCAGCAGCCCGACGCCGGGACGCCGCCCGAGGCGGCACCGCAGCGGACGCCCGAGAAGGATCCGTCGGAGTGGGCGACGGGTGGGGAGCCCGCGACCGGGCCGCAGCTGTCGTACGTCTCGACGCTCGCCCAGGAGGCCGGCGTCGAGGTGCCCGACGGCCTGACGAAGGCCGACGCGTCCAAGCTCATCGACGAGCTGCAGACGAAGACGGGACGCGGCACGCCCTCGTCCGGAGGCTGACCGCCCGGGCCGCGGCGGGGCCCGGACGGAATCCACCGGGGGGACCGGGTCGTAGAGTGCTCGTATGGGCATCCTCTCGACTCTCCGCATGTACACCAAGCGTCCGAAGAAGCTCGACGCGCCGACGGACGTCTACGCACACGACGTCGGCCTGCTCGAGGGCGGGACGCTCGACCTCGCCGGCCGGCACGGCAAGCCCACGCTGATCGTGAACACCGCCAGCAAGTGCGGGTTCACGCCGCAGTTCGAGGGCCTGCAGAAGCTCTACGAGGAGTACCACGGGCGCGGCCTCGAGATTGTGGGCTGCCCGTCGGGCGACTTCGCCGGCCAGGAGCACGACGACGCCGACGCGATCGGCGAGGTCTGCCAGCGCAACTACGGCGTCACGTTCCCCGTCACCGAGAAGATGTCGGTCCGCGCCGACCCGCACCCGCTGTGGGCCGACCTCGCCCGCCAGCCGGAGTCCGCGCCGCCCTCCTGGAACTTCACGAAGTACCTCGTCGACGGCGACGGGAAGCTCGTCAAGCGCTGGAACTCGAAGGTCACCCCGCAGGACGAGGATCTCGTGAAGACGATCGAGTCGGTGCTGCCCGCCGCCTGATCCGCAGCCGGCGGGGCGCACCGGACGATCGTCTACCGTCCACCGTCCTTGCCCCCCGTCGTCGACCGATCCCTGCTGCAACGACGGCTGACCCGCGCCGCCGTCGTCCTCTTCGCGCTGTTCCTCTTCGTCGGCCTCGTCGTGCGGCCGACCGGACTGGGGGACACCATCGACGGCCGCACCCTGAGCGCGCTGCGCCCGCTCGACGACGACGAGACCCACGCCGGCTGGGACGCGATCACGCACTTCGGGGCGCCGTCGTCGTACCTCCAGTACTGCCTCGCGCTGATGCTCGTGGCGGCGGTCCGGCGCCGCCGGCGGTGGGTGCTGGTGGTGCCCGTGACGATGCTCTGCAGCGAGCTGTCGGCGCAGGGGATCAAGCAGCTGCTCGCCGGCGCGCGGCCCGACGTCGCGTACAGCGCGACGATCGGCGACGCCGCCTGGCCGTCCGGGCACAGCACCGCCGCGATGACGGTCGCGCTGCTCGCCGTGCTGGTCGCCCCGCGGAGGATGCGCCCGACCGTCGCGGTGCTCGGCGCGCTCTGCGCCCTCGGTGTGGGCATCGCGATGGTCGCCGTCGGCGCGCACTACCCCACGGACATCTTCGGCGGCTATCTCTGTGCGGCGCTCTGGGTGACGCTCGCGGCGATCGTGCTGCTCGAGTGGCAGCGCCGGCGACCCGTCGTCCGGCCGGTCGAGCGCCCCACGAACCGCCCGTGGGCGCTGGTCGGGCCGGTGCTGCTCCTGGTGCTCGGCGCGTTGACCGCGGTGTCCCTCGCCGATCGGAGCGGCGGGGGCGTCGTCGGGACGGTCCGCGACCACACCGTGGCGGTCGTGGTCGTCGGGGTTCTCGTCGCCCTGGCCCTGACGCTCGCCGCGCTGACGGCCTCGCTGCCCGAGACCCGCGACGACCGCGACTGACCGCCCCGCTCAGCGGCTCGCGCCCGGCTGCCAGAGCGGCTCGTCCCCGCGGGTGGACGCGCGGGCGAGGATGAACAGCAGGTCCGAGAGCCGGTTCAGGTACCGGACGACCTCCGGGTTGGCGCCCTCGACGTCCAGGGCCCGGCGCTCGCTGCGGCGCGCGATCGTGCGGGCGACGTGCAGGTGCGCCGCCGCGGGGCCGCCGCCCGGTAGCAGGAAGGACTTCAGCGGCGTCAGCTCGGCGTTGACCTCGTCGCAGCGCTCCTCGAGCCAGGTCACCTGCTGGGGGGTCGCCCGGAGCCGGTCCTTGCGCTCGTGGTCCGTGTCGTGCGGGACGGAGAGGTCGGCGCCCAGGTCGAACAGGTCGTTCTGGATCCGCACGAGCCACGGGCGGAAGCGCTCCGGCAGGTCCTCGAGCGTGACGACGACGCCGAGGGTGCTGTTGAGCTCGTCGATGTCGCCGTACGCCTCGATCCGGGGATGGGTCTTCGGCACGCGGCTCATGTCGCCCAGGTGCGTCTCGCCCGCGTCCCCGGTCCGCGTGTAGATCCGGGTGAGGTTCACCGTCATGGTCCGAGCGTATCCGCGGCCCCCGTGGCGCGCTCCCACGGGCGGGGCGGCGGCGGCCGGGGCCACCTAGAATCGGTCGTCGTGCTGACGTCGCCCGCCCGCCCGTCCCGCGTCCGGCACCTGGCCGCGCTCGTCGCCTCCGTCCTGGCGGTCGCCGGGGTCGCGGGGTGCGGCCAGATCGACGAGAAGGGCGCCGGCGTGCGGGTCCTGATCACCAGCGACGACGGCGCGAAGGTGCTCCTCGACCGGCGCGCCGTGAAGGCGTCCGACGACGAGCCCGCGATCCAGGTCCTGCAGCGCGCCACCACCGTCCGGGCCGACGCGGCGGGCACCGTCTCCGAGCTCGCCGGTGCCCGGGCGACCGGCGGGCGCGCGTGGACGCTGTGGGTCAACGGCTCGCCGGTGCGCTCCGGCGCGCTGAAGGCCACGGGGGAGGACGTCAACCTCCAGAAGCTGCCGACGCTCGACACGGTCCGCACCGCGAAGGTCAGCGAGGGCGACACGATCTGGATGGACCTCGGGCCGCGGTCGCCGGTCGTCGCGCGCGGCGTCGTCGGGACGTTCCCGGAGCCGTTCCTCCACGGCCAGGAGGGCAAGCGCTGGCCGGTGCGCGTCGAGTGCGGCGAGGAGCGCGCGCAGTCGTGCCGGATGGTCCGCGACGCGCTCGTCCGCTACGGGATCCCGGCGGTCACGAACCTCGTCCGCAGCTCGTACAACCCGGAGTCCGCGCGGATCGCGGTCGGCACCTGGGCCCAGCTGCGCGACGACCCGTCGATCGGGCTGTCCGAGCGCGGTGCCCCGGCGAGCGGCATCCCGATCGTGCCGGCGAAGGACGGCCGGAGCCTCGGGCTGACGGACGCCGGCGGGAAGGTCGTCCGCACGCTGGGGCCCGGGACCGGGGCGATCTTCGCGTCCCGGTGGCGCGACGAGCCGCCGAGCTGGGCGGTCACCGGCACCGATGACGCCGGCGTCCTGCGGGCCGCGGGCGCCCTCGACGAGACGGTCCTCAAGAACCACTTCGCCGTCGGCGTGGGCTCCGACGGCTCGGTCGCGTCGGTCCCGGTCGCGCCGTAGGGCGGGGCCCGGTCTGCCTCTCCGGGTGCCCCGTGCCCCGTCGAGGTCCGGGGTGGCCCGGACCCGGGACGCACGGGGCGGGGCCCGGTCTACCTCACCCGGCGCCAGGGCTGCGTCGCGGCGTTCAGCGACAGGAGCTCGCACCCGCGGGCCTCGGGCAGCAGCGGGTGCTTGCAGCTCCAGCGTCCGTCGCTGGCGATGCGCCGGACGACGACGAGGTCCGTGGCCGTCGTGCGGGCGACCGCGCTGAGCGCCGAGCCGTAGCGCTCGGTCTGGGCGTCGGTGAAGCCGGAGCCGAGGGTCCAGGCGCGCTTGCCGTCCAGCGTGGTACGGACGAGCTCCGAGCGGCTGGTCGCACCGGCGCGCTGCTGGGGCGCGACGACGTCGGCGGCCGACAGCACCGGGCGGCCGAGGCGGCTGAGCGTCCGGCGGTTGGTGGTCGCGCTGATCACCGTCCGCGGTGCCCCGCCTCCGCGACGGACGATCAGGCGCCAGCGCTCGGGGCCGACGCCGGACGTCCGCCACGACGCGGCGAGCGTCGTGCCCTGGAGGTCGATGCCCTGCGGGCCGTAGGACGGCGACGAGACGCGGCGCTTGCCCCGCTTCTCGGTGCGGGTCCCGAAGATCGTGGGGGCGACCGGGGCGGTGGCGGTGACGTCGGCCAGCGCGATCCCCGCGCGCTCGGGGTGCTTGCGCGACACGGCTCGGGAGAATGCGATGCGGTCGCCCCAGATCGCCGGGAAGCGCTCGTCGATCCGCGGGTCCGACGCCGCCGGCACGGCCGCGTCGACGCCGGTCGTGAGGTCGAGGCGGTGGACGTCGCAGCCCCTCGGGACGGCCGTCGTGGTGGTGGCGCACGAGGCGTAGACGACGGTCGGGGCGCCACCGGGTCCGGGACCGATGCTCGCGTCGATCGGGGAGTCCTGCGGCGCGATCGGCAGGCTGAGCCCCGTGCCGGTGGCGGTGCGCGCGACGAGGGCGTAGCGGCCGTCGTCCTGGCGGCGGCTCCAGATCAGCCACCCGTTCCAACCGTCGACGGGCGTGTCGTTCGCCTCGACGGAGAGCACCGTCGGGTCGAGGGGTCCGGGTGCGGCACCCGCCGGGGTCGCGGCGACGAGCACCGGGACGAGGACGGCGAGGACGGCGACGGCGGAGCGCGTGGGGGAGATGCGGGACGTCACGTTCATGGGAACCCGCGTGGCGGCCCGGAGTTCCGGTCGAACCTACTTCAGGGGGGCGAAGGCGGGGTCGTCCTGGTGCTCGCGGAAGAAGGCGACCATCGGCCCGACGTAGTCGGCGGTCGGCGGGCAGCGGACGCCGCGGCCGGCGAGCAGCGCGGTCGCGCGGGCGGTGTCGTAGCGGACCTGGTGGTTCAGGTAGATCAGCGACTCGCGCGGGGTCCCGCCGAGCAGGTGCCGGACGAGCGACAGGCGGAGCGACTGGTCGACGAGCTTCCAGGGCAGGCGGAGCTTCGCCTCGCGGCCCGCGTAGGCGACGCAGAGCAGGCGGTAGAGCTCGGCGGCGGTGATCGGGTCGGGGTCGACGAGGTGGAGCGTCTCCCCGGAGAACTCGGGGTGCGACGCGCCGGTGACGATCGCGTCGATCACGAAGTCGACGGGGACGACGTTGAACGGGGCGGTCATGGCGCCCGGCTGGATCAGCGGCGTGTGGCGCTCGATCGCCGCCTGGATCGTGCGGAGCAGGTAGTAGGGACCGTCGAACTTCTGGGTGACGCCGGTCTTCGAGTCGCCGACGACGATGCCCGGCCGGTAGATCGTGGTGGGGACGTCGTCCATCGAGGCGCGGACGAGGACCTCGGCGGCGAACTTCGTGGACTCGTAGTGGTTCTTGAACGCCTGGCCGGCGGCGAGGTCGGCCTCCTTCACCGTCCCGCGGCGCTGCCCGGCGACGTAGGCGGTCGACACGTAGTTGTGGCGCTCGAGGCGGTCGCAGGCACGACAGAAGTCGACGACGTTCTGGGTGCCCTCGACGTTCACGCGCTCGGCGATCGAGAGCGGGACCGCGAGGTCGTAGATCGCGGCGAGGTGGTGGACCGCGACGGTCTCGGAGGCGAGGCGCCGGTACGTCGCCTCGTCGAGGCCGAGCCGCGGGGCGGTGATGTCGCCGGACTGGATCTGCAGGCGGTCGTCGAGGCCGAGCTCCTGCGCGACGGACCGCGCCTTGGGGACCATCCGCGGCTCGACGAGCGCGACGACCGTGGCGTCCGGGTCCTGCTCGAGCAGCAGCGGGATCAGGCGGGCGCCGATGAAGCCCGGGAAACCGGTGAAGAGGATCGTCCGAGCGGCCATGAGGCGGATCCTACTGGCGCGTAGGAACGGCCGCCTACCGACGGTACGAACCGGCCGGGTGGCCCGTGCCCCGCCGTCGTCCGGAGCAGCGCGGGCCCGGGACGCACGGGTCGGGCCCGCTCCCGGTCCTCAGTCCACGAGGCGGCGTTCCGTGGCCCAGCGGGTCAGCTCGTGGCGGTTGGAGAGCTGGAGCTTGCGCAGCACGGCGGAGACGTGGTGCTCGACGGTCTTGGGGGAGATCGAGAGCCGGCGGGCGATCTCCTTGTACATGTAGCCGCGGGCGATCAGGCGCAGGACCTCGCGCTCGCGGTCGGTGAGACCGTCGAGCTCGGGATCGGCGACGAGCGCGACGGCGGTGTCGATCCGACCGGCGAACGCGTCGAGGACGAAGCCGGCAAGCCGCGGCGAGAACACCGCGTCGCCGTCCCGGACCTTCGCGATGGCCGCGCCGAGCTCGTCGCCGGAGATCGTCTTCGTGACGTACCCGCGGGCGCCGCCGCGGATGAGGGCGATCACGTCCTCCGGCTCGTCGGACACCGAGAGGGCGAGGACCTTCTGGCCGGGCCGGGTCTCGTGGACGCGGCGCAGGACCTCGGCGCCGCCGCCGCCGGGCATGTGGACGTCGAGCAGGACGACGTCGGGCTCCCGGTCGAGGATCAGGCGGACGGCGACGTCGACGTCGCCGGCCTCGCCGAGCACGGTCGCCCGCACCGGTGCGGAGGGCATCCCGGTGCCGGCGGGGCGGCCCTCGAGCTCGGCGCGGACGCCGGCGCGGAAGAGGGCGTGGTCGTCGACGAGGACGACGCTGGGCGGTGCGGTCATGTCAGGTCCTCCAGGAGCAGTTCGACCTCGGTCCCCTCGCCGGGGGAGGAGTGGATCGTCGCGCGTCCGCCGGCGCGGCGCATGCGGCCGACGATCGACTCGGACACGCCGCGGCGGTCGGCGGGCACGGCGGCGGGGTCGAAGCCGCGGCCGCGGTCGCGGACGAAGACCTCGACGCGGCCCTGCTCCGCCTCGGCGAACACGGAGACGGTCGCGGTGCCGTCGCCCACGACGGGGCCGGCGGTCACGTCGCCCGACGGGACCAGCGGCGTGCCCTCCGGCGCGGCGAACGCGTGCCGTGCGGCGTTGGACATCGCCTCGCGGGCGGCGGCGACGAGGGCG
>NZ_KI912613.1:3669752-3693025 GCF_000519325.1 Patulibacter minatonensis DSM 18081
CGGCGGCGCGCAGGGCGGCCATCAGCTCGTCGTCCGGGCGCTCGCTCCGGCCCGAGAGCCAGGTGCGCAGCTCGCGCTCCTGCCGACGCGCGAGGCCGGCGACCTCGCGCGGGTCGTCGCTGCGGCGCTGGATCAGCGCCAGGGTCTGCAGCACCGAGTCGTGCAGGTGGGCGGCGACCTCCGCGCGCTCGTCGCCGCGGATCCGCTCGGACCGCTCGGCCTGGGCGCGGCGGGCGGAGCGCCGCCAGAACGGGGCGACGACGACGCCGATCGCGGCGGTCGCGACGAGCAGCTGGACGACGCCGTTGCGGCTGGCGTCCAGCGCACCGAGCGACGAGAGCGCGACGAGCGCCCCGAGCACCACGAGGCCGATGCCGCTGGCGAGCAGCAGGCCGTCGGTCGGCGCACCTGGTCGCCGGGCACCCGGGTGGCGGCCGAGCATCCGCTGCCAGCCCGTCGCCGGGCGGTCGCCGCCGTCGGCCGGCAGCTCGGCGGTCTGCGCCCAGAGGACGAACCCGCCGGCGCCGAGCAGCACGAGCGCCCAGAAGCTGACCCCCAGGAGCGACCGGACGACGAGGAGGCCGACGATCACCCCGACGATCAGGAGGACGGCGCCGGCGACGGTGCGCCGGCCGCCGGTCGGCGCACCGGTCAGCGTCGTGGTCGTGCGGGCGCGGGCCACGGCCCGCACCATCCGGCGCTCCCGGCGGCGCTCGATCCCGAGGACCACGCGCGCGGCCAGCACGCTCACGACGAGCAGCGCGCACGCGACGCCGAGGGCGCCGCGGGTGGCGTCGACGTCCGAGAGCTCCGTCGCGATCAGCCCGGCACCGACCAGCCCGCAGCAGAACGCCGCGAGCAGGACCAGCGGGAGCGAGCGCCCGCCGGGGGCCGGTCCGTCCGGGACGCTCACCGGCGTCGCTGCTCCCGGTCCTGGTCGCGGCACGCCGAGGTGCGGACGACGTCGTCGCTGCGGCTGAGGATGCCGCGGCCCATCGGGCCGGGGCCGTCGATCGCGCCGCGGGAGTGCGCGACGGCGAGGTGGCCGACGCCGACGCGGAGATCGAGCTCCACCCGGGGCCGACGGTCGTCGCCGCTGCGCGGCGGGTCGATCCGGATCGTCCGGCCCTGCTCGGACCCGAGCCAGGTGCGGGTCCCGGCGTCGTCGTCGAGGACGTCGGACGCCCCGGTGACGCCGATCTCGGTCCGGACCGTCCACGCGACGCAGCGGGTGCGGGGCAGGACGACGCCGAGCTGCCCGACGTCGAGACGGGCGGGGACGACGGCGCGGTCGCCGTCGCGGAGGGGGAGGTCGCGCAGGTCGACGATCAGCTGCCCCATCCCGAGGCGGTACCCGTCCTCGGCGCCGGCGACCGTGCCCGGCCGCGCGGTCCGCTCGCCGACGGAGCGGTCGATGTCGACGTCGGCGACGACGGCCGCGGTCGCCGGGACGGCGAGCGCCAGCGCGAGGACGAGGAGCGCCCCGGTGGTCCGGCGGCTGCGCGCGGAGACCACGAGCAGCGTCCCGAGCAGCAGCAGCGCGACGGCGGCCGGCCAGGCGCCCAGGAAGGCGGTGACGCCGAAGCTCGCGGCGGCGATCGCGCAGAGGGCGAAGAAGGCGGCGATCGCGACCGCGAGCCCGACGAGCAGCCGGAGCACGCCGCCGGCGGCCGACACGGCCGGGCCGCTCGTGCGGGCCGGGGCCGCCGACCCGGCCGGCTCGGCGGGGATCAGGACCGCCGCGGCCAGGTAGAAGAGCACCCCGGCGCCGCCGATCAGCAGGCTCGCGAGGAACGCCAGGCGGACGAGCAGCGGCTCGAACCCGTACCGCGCTGCGATCCCGCCGCAGACCCCGAAGAGCATGCGGTCGGATCCCGAGCGCGTCAGGCCCTCGACGGGCGGTGGGTCCGCCGGGGCGGGCTCGCCCACGGGATCGGCGACGTCCGGGCCGGGCGCCGTCGGTCGCGCGTGCACCGCGGTCGGGTCGTCGGCGCCGGCGGGCGCGTCGCCGGCCGGGCGGTCCGCGTCGTCGCGGGGGCGCTCGTGGCCGGGGTCGTCGGGGTCGGTCGAATCGGTGCTCATGGGCGTGGATCCAGGGTGCCCGGCGGGTGCTCCGGTGCCTATGGGGGATGCCCCGGGCCGACCCCGGGTCCGTCCCGGGGTGGCACGGCCCGCGCCCCGGGGCGGGAGGGCGCTCCGAGTCTGACGCGTGCCGCGGCGCGTCGGGGGCCTCCGGCGTCGCGGCCCGCGACACGCTGGCGTATCGTCGCGCCGATGGCACGCCGTCGATCACGCAGCCGCAGCCGATCACGCCTGCGGTGGATCCGCCGCGCGGGGGCCGGTGCCGCGGCCACGGCGTCGATCCTCGGGCCCGCCCACATCGGGGGCCTGCCCGCGGGCGACCCGACGCTCCCGCGCGTGGTCTGGAGCATGAACCCGTCGGCCGAGTTCGCGGACGGGCGCCTGACCGCGAAGGACGATCCGGGCCTCCTCGCGATCTCCCGGCTCGGCGTCGACGAGCTCCGCTGGGGCGCGTCGTGGGCGGCGGCGGACCCGACGGGCCGGGCCGCCCACGGCGCCACGCCGTGGGACTGGAAGGTGCTCGACGGGGACGTCGAGACCGCCGCCCGCGCGGGCCTGCGGTGGGCGCCGTTCGTCTGCTACCCGCCGGCGGCGGTGTCCCGGACGCCGTTCGCGCCGTGCGGCGGCCCGACGACGGACCACGAGGGGTACGCGCGGTTCACGGCGGCGCTCGCGACGCGGTACGGCCCGGGCGGGGCCTTCTGGCGCGACCATCCGCGCCTGCCGCAGCGCCCGCTGCGCGCGGTCACGGTGTGGAACGAGCCGAACCTCCTCTCCGTGTGGCCGACGGCGCTCGGGCAGCAGGAGATGCCGGAGGAGTACGCGGCGCTCTACGCCCGGACCCGCGACGCCGTCCGGGCGGCCGTCGGAGCCCGCGTCCGCGTGAACTTCGCCCCGCCGGCACCGGTCGACGACGGACGCGCCCGCGCGTCCGAGTACGGCGAGCAGCTGTTCGTGCGGCGCGCGGTGGCGGCGCTCCGGGGCGGGCCGGTCGACGCGTTCGAGCAGCACCCGTACATCGCCGACGTCACGGCCGACGATCCGGCGCGCCACACGCTGGCACGCGTCGCGTCGTTCCGGGCGATGCTCCGCCAGATCGGGCGCGGCGACGTCCCGATGGAGCTCTCCGAGATCGGCGTGGCGTCGTCCTACGCCTTCCTCGGCGACCCCGCCGCCCGGCCGGAGGCGAACGTCCGCCTCAGCGAGGACCAGCGCGCCCGGTACTACCGCGAGGTCATCCCCGCGCTGGCGTCGTCGAACTGCCGGATCGCGTCGATCTCGCCGCTCTTCTTCTCCGCCCCGCCCCCGAACGAGATCCCGTCGTCGCCGGGGGAGGCCGGGGTCGCCTACCTCGCGCAGACGTTCGCGATCGCCGACGCGCCCGGCACCCTCCGCCCGGCCGGCAAGGAGTTCCGGACGGCGGTGGCGATGGCGCGGATGGGCCGCACGCCCCCGGGCAGCACGCGCCTCTGCGGCTAGTGCACCCGGCGCGGCGTCCGCACCCGGCGGGCGCCGTGTGACGTCTGCGACTCGGCGGACGGCGTGCGCTGCCATGCTCCGGGGGTGCTCGAGCGCGCGGACGCCCTGAAGGCCCTCTCCGAGGAGGTGTTCGACGTCGTGGTGGTCGGCGGCGGCGTGACGGGGGCCGGCGTGGCCCTCGACGCGGCGTCGCGCGGCTACTCCGTCGCCCTCGTCGAGCGGTCGGACTACTCGTCGGGGACGTCGAGCCGGTCGTCGAAGCTCGTCCACGGCGGGCTGCGCTACCTGGCGTCGTTCGACATCGGCCTCGTCCGCGAGGCGCTGCTTGAGCGCCAGATCAACGCGCGCCTGGCCCCGCACCTCGTCACGCCGCTGCCGCTCGTCGTCGCCACGACGTCCGACCACCGCCCGGACCGCATGACCGGCGTCGGCCTCAACCTCTACGACGCGCTCGCGCTCGACCACCGGCGCGGTCGCGGCCGTGGTCGCGGCCGCGACATGACCGACGCCGAGCGCGGCTGGAGCCCCGACCGGCACCGCACGCTCGACCCGCACGAGGTCATCGAGCACGTCCCGGCGCTCGACGGCCAGGACGTCAAGAGCGGCTTCCTCTTCTACGACTGCCAGACGGACGACAGCCGCCTGGTCCTGACGATCCTGCAGGAGGCCGAGCGCTTCGGCGCGGTCCCCGTCAACCGGATCGAGGTCCTGGGGCTGCTCGAACGCGACGGGCTGGCCGAGGGCGTCACCGTCCGCGACCGCGAGACCGGCGCCGAGTTCCCGGTCCGCGCGCACAACGTCGTCAACGCGACGGGCGTCTGGGCGGACCGCCTGCGGCCGGCCGAGCTCCACGACGAGGCCGAGGTCCCCGTCATCCGGCCGTCGCGCGGGACCCACATCACGCTGCCGAGCGAGCTGCTGCCGCTGCGCTCCGGCGCGATCGTGCCGTCGGGCGGCGGGCGCTTCATGTTCGCGCTGCCCTGGCTCGGTCGGACGCTCGTGGGCACCACCGACAACGAGATCGACGAGCGCGACCTCGACCACGTCCGTGCCCCCGAGGACGACGTCGACTACATCCTGAAGGGCATCAACGCGTTCTTCGGCACGTCACTGGGGTCGGGCGACGTCCAGGGCGCCTACGCCGGCGTGCGGCCGCTGATCGCGACGGGCGACCCGAAGCGCTCGGTCGACATCTCCCGGCGCGCCGAGCTGTACGAGACCTCGTCGGGGATGCTCACGATCACCGGCGGCAAGCTCACGACCTGGCGGCGGATGGCGAAGTCGACCGTCGACCGCCTGACCGAGCGCGACGGCCGCGACGCGCCGTGCCGGACGCAGAAGACGCCGCTCGGCCAGCCGATCGACCCGCTGCGGCTCCCGCACGTGCCCGGGACCTCCCCGGACGGGCGTGCGCACCTCGCCGCGCGCTACGGCAGCGTCGCGCGCGACATCCTCCAGCTCGCCGAGCAGCGGCCGGAGCTCGCGCGCCCCGTCGTCCAAGACGGACCGGTCGACCTGCTCGCCGAGACGGTCCACGCGGCGCGCACCGAGCACGCCCGGTCGCTCGGGGACGTGCTGCTGCGCCGCACGCGGCTCGGGCTCACCGCCGCGCGCGGGCTGCTGGCCGACGACGCGAAGGTCGCCCGCGAGGTCGCGGAGCTGATCGCGCCCGACATGGGATGGGACGCCGCGGGCGTCACGTCGGCCGTCGACGCGTTCCGCGAGGAGGCGACGCTGGAGGGCCTCGTCCCCGGCGCGTGAGCCGCCTGCAGGACGTCCGTGCACCGGCCGCGGCGAGCGGCGACCGCACGACGCCCTAGGATCAACGCAGATCGATGTCGAGTGAGCACGGAATCCCCCCGAGCGCCGCACCGGACGACACCGCCACGCGGTTCGACCGCGCAGGCGAATCCGCCTACAACCTCGCGCTGCGCGTCACCGGCAGTCCGGGGGCGGCGTGGCACGCCACGGTCGCGACCTTCTCGGCCGTCGCCGAGCGGATCCCGTCGGGCGCCCCCGACGGCGTCGCGGAGCAGGACCTCCTGCTCATGGGCTGCTGGCACGCCCGCTCGCTGCTCACCCAGGTCGCGTCGAGCCCGGAGTACGCCGCGCAGCTGCGGCAGCACGACGAGGCCGCGCTCGCCGCGGCGCCGCTGCGGGCTCCGGTCGTGGCGGCCAACGGCGCGCTGCCGGTCGACCAGCGCGAGGTCCTCGCCCTCCGCGGGCTGAGCGATCTCGGGCACGCCGAGCTCTCCGCCCTGCTGCGCGTCGACGCCGGCCTGCTGGCGACGATGCTCGCGCAGTCGCGCTTCATGCTGCAGGACGCCCTGAAGGGCGGCGACCTCGGCACCACGGCGACGGCCGACCCGGAGGACCGCCACGCGCTCGCCCTCGCGGCGCTGCGTCAGGACGGGCAGCTCCGCGGGCCGGAGGGCCGGGAGCGCCTGGCCGCATGGCTGCAGGCGTCCGACCGGAACGGTGAGCTCGTCGCCGCGCTGGAGGAGGCCGGGCTGGCCTACCGGGCGTGGTCGCCCGACCCCGTCCCCGCCGGCCTGCGGGACGCCGTGGTCGCCGCCGCGGCCACGGTCCAGCTGCCCCCGCCGATCGTCGCGGCGCCGCCGGCCGAGCCGGCACCCGCGGAGCCCGCACCGGCCGCCGCCACCGACCCGGAGCCCGCGGACGTCCCGGGCCCCAGGACGCCCGAGCCGCCGGCGGCGACCCCGACCCCGCCCGTCGCGGCCGCGGACGACGACGACCCCGTCGAGGTCACGCTGAAGTCGTCCACCCCGGGCCCGGTCGCGCCGCGCGGCGCCGGAGCCGCGCCGCCCGCCGACCCGGGTGCGACGGTCGAGTGGTCGTCCACCGACGTCGCGGCGCTCGGGCTCGAGGGCGCGAACGTCCGCCGGGAGCCCGCGCGGCAGACGGGGTCGGTGCAGGCCGTCGACCCCGACGAGAGCGGCTCCGAGGAGGAGTGGGACGACGCCTGGGACAACGGCGAGCAGTCCGGCGACCTCTTCCAGGCGGTCGACCGCGCCGGCCGCGCGCCGCGCTGGCAGATCGTGCTCGTCGGGATCCTGCTCGTCGCCGTGATCGTCGCGCTGATCGTCGCCCTCACCGGCGGCGACGACCCGACCCCCGAGTCGACGACCCAGGACGACAGCCCGACCCCGACGACCTCGACGTCGAAGCGGTCGACGACGCGCACGACGAAGGACACGAGCGCGGTGCCGTCCGGTCGGGTCGTCGCGCAGTTCTCGACCCCGGGCGCGACCGTCCGCATCGTGCGCGGGTGACCACGCCGGTCTTCCGCGCCTGCGCGTCCGCGGGCCCCGACCTGGGGGCCGAGGCCGTGATCGACGCGGTGGTCGCCGATCCGTCCGACCCCGCGGCCCGCTCCGTCGGCGCGGGACGCCCGCGGACGATCGGCGTGATGGTGCAGAGCGCCGACGGCCACGCCGCCGTCGACGGCCGCTCCGGTGCCCTGGGCGGACCGGAGGACCGCGCGGTCTTCCGCGGGCTCCGCGCCCGCGCGGACGCCCTCCTCGTCGGCGCCGGCACGCTGAACGCCGAGCGCTACTCGACGACGCTGGACCCGCCGCACCGGGCCTCGCGCCTGGCCGACGGCCTGCCCGCCGAGCCGCTCCTGGCGACGATCACGCGCGGCTTCTCGCTCGACGAGGACCTGCCGCTCCTGCACGAGGAGCTCACGCGGGCGGTCGTCTACACCGAGACCGAGCCGCCGTTCCGGGTCGACGCCGAGCGGATCGACGTCGTCCGCCTGCCGGAGGCCTCGCCGGCCGCGGCGCTGGCGGACCTCGGCGCCCGCGGGGTGCGGACCGTGAACTGCGAGGGCGGCCCCGGCCTGCTCGCCGCGCTCGTCCGCGCCGGCGTCCTCGACGAGCTGCTGATCACCCTGTCGCCGCTCCTGGTGGGCGGCGAGGACCCCCTCACGATGCTGCACGGCGACCTCGGTCCCGACGGCCCCCGGCGCCTGGCGCTGCGGGGCGTCTGGCGCGGGAGCGACGTGCTGTTCCTCCACTACCACCTGACACAGGGGAGCCTTTGATGTCCGACGAGCTGATCCTCCGGCTACGCGACCAGACCCTCACCCTGAAGGCCGGCCGCCCGGCGCTCATGGGGATCGTCAACTGCGGCCCGGACTCGTTCTCCGACCGCACGCGCCTGGAGTCCGTCGAGGCACGGGTCGCGCACGGCATCCGGCTCGCCGACCACGGCGCCGAGATCATCGACGTCGGCGGCGAGTCCGGCGTCACCCACACGCCCGTCACCACCGCGAAGGAGGAGTGCGAGCGGGTCGTCCCGGTCGTGCGCCGCCTCGTCGACGCCGGGCTGATCGTGTCCGTCGACACCTGGAAGCCGGAGGTCGCCGAGGCCGTCCTCGACGCCGGCGCCCACCTCATCAACGACGTCTCCGGGCTCTACCACGCGCGCCTGGCCAGCGTGGTCGCCGCCCGCGGCGCCGGGATCATCCTCATGCACACCCGGGCGGACCCGAAGACGGAGTACTTCCCCGACTACGGCAGCCGCGTCGTCGACGACGTGCGCCGCGTCCTCGGCAGCCTCCGCGAGCGCGCGCTGCAGGCCGGCGTCCGCTCCGACTCGATCATCCTGGACCCGGGCCCCGACTTCGCGAAGATGCCGGCCGAGACCGTCGAGGTCCTGCGGGACCTGCCGACGCTCGCCGTCCACGGCCACCCGATCCTCCTCGCGGTCTCCCGCAAGTACTTCGTCGGCACGATCATCCACCGCGAGCCCGACAAGCGGCTCGCCGGCACCCTCGCCGCCCTCGGCTGGTGCGCGGAGCGCGCGAGGTTCTCGATCGCCCGCATGCACGACGTCCGCGAGGCCGCCGACTACCTCCGCGTCCGCGACGTCATGGACGGCCGCTCCCCGATGCCGTCGATCGACCGCGGCGACGTGAAGCTCCAGTGGCTGCACGACGCCGAGGACGACGAGGACGACCCGGGCGACGAGGGCGGCTCGCGGGAGCCCGCCAAGCGCTAGCGGAGAACGGGGCGGGCCCCGCCCCGCTGAGGCGATCCCCGCCCGCCCGGGGCGCGCGTCGGACTGCGGCGGGGTTCGGCGCACCCCCAGGTCCGGGTTCCGGACGCGCGGCACGGTGTCCTCCGGGTGGGGCCGGGTACCCTTCGCGGTACGCCCTGCATCACCACCACACCTCCTGGGAGTGCCCCCGCATGAAGCTGTTCATCGACACCGGATCCGTCGCCGAGGTCGAGGAGATCGCCCAGTGGGGCATCCTCGCCGGCGCCACGACCAACCCGTCGCTGCTCGCCAAGGCCGAGGGCGACGCCGGTGAGGCCATCAAGAAGATCGCCGAGATCGTCCAGGGCCCGACGTCGGCCGAGGTCGTCTCCGAGGACCCGGGCCGCATGGTCGAGGAGGGCATCGCCGTCCGCGAGCTCCACGAGCACGTGATCGTCAAGGTCCCGTTCGGCCCCGCCGGCCTGCAGGCCACCGCGAAGCTCCGCGAGCTCGGCCACCCGGTCAACATGACCCTGGTCTTCAGCGCGGCACAGGCGATCCTCGCCGCCGAGGCCGGCGCCACCTACATCTCGAGCTTCCTCGGTCGCCTCGACGACATCGGCATCGACTCGATCGCCACCCTCCACGACGTCGTCGAGGCCGTCGCCGAGAACTCCACCGGCGCCCAGGTCCTCGCGGCCTCGCTCCGCAACCCGCTGCACGCCATCAAGGCCGCGCAGGTCGGCGCCGACATCTCGACGGTCCCGTACAAGGTCCTGAAGCAGATGCTGAACCACCCCCTGACGACGTCGGGCAACGACCAGTTCGCGAAGGACTGGGCGAGCAAGCCGGAGCTCCAGGTCTGGATGGACGGGCTCGTCGACGCGTCCAAGAAGTAGGGCCGTCGGCGGCGCCTCCCGCCGCGGCGGGCAGGTCGGGTGGCTCCTGCGGCGGGACGGCGCCCCCGGCCGTCGCCGGTCACGCGGTCCGCGGTTCGGTGCGGCGGTGCGTGTCGGATTGCGTACCTCGGCGGTACCGACGTCGACGCGGATCCCCCGATCGTCGCGCGCCCCGCGTCCGCGGCACGCGACCGTCGCGCATCGCGCGGCGGGGGTCGGCGTTCCTGCCTGCTAATCGAACGGTTCCCGGCGCACCCCGCCGCGGTCCGCGGACTCGCGATCGGGATCCGGGGGGCGACGCGCGGGGTCCCGGACGTTCACTAGGGTGAGGCGCAGTCGCCGGCCGCTGCGCACAACGCGGTCGGGCGCCAACCGACGAAACACCCGAAGGAGCACCCATGACCGTCCTCACACGCGACGTCCTGGAGTCCAGCACGCTGGCCGACCTGCACGCCCTCGCCGGCGAGCTCGCCGTCGACGGCTTCCGCAAGCTGCGCCGCGAGGCGCTCGTGGACACCATCATCGAGCGTCGCGGCGGATCCGCCGACGACGACCAGGACGACGACGACCGCGGCTCGCGGTCCGGCCGTCGCCGTCGCCGCGGCGGACGCCGCGACGACGAGCAGTCCTCCGACAACGGCTCGAGCGACGTCGTGTCGCTGACCGACGAGGACGAGGACGACGACCGTCCCCGCCGTCGCCGTCGCCGCGGTGGCGACGAGGACGCGCAGTCCGACGGCGGCCGCGAGCGCGGCGGCCGGAACGATCGCGGTGGCCGTGGCTCCCGCGACGACCGTGACGAGCGCGGCGGCCGGGGTGGCCGCGACGACCGCGACGAGCGCGGTGGACGCGGTCGCGACGACCGCGGCCAGGGCGAGGAGACGGGCGAGACCGTCGAGGGCGTCGTCGCGATCGGCCAGAGCGGCTCCGCGATGCTGAAGGCGAAGGACGGCAGCGAGGTCTACGTCTCCGCCGGCCAGGTCCGCCGCTGCGAGCTCGTCGACGGCGACACCGTCTCCGGCCCGACCCGGTCCGCCCGCCGCAGCGAGCGGTTCCCGTCGCTCGTGCGCGTCGAGACGATCAACGGCAAGGACCCGGAGGAGACCTCCACCGGCACGAAGTTCGAGGAGCTCGCCGTCGTGCGGCCCACCGAGCTCCTCGCCGTCGAGAGCGACGACCCGACGGTCGCCGCGATCGCCTACCTGACCCCGCTCGGCCGCGGTTCCCGCGCCGTCATCTCCGGTGGGCACGCCGCCGGCAAGTCGGAGGCCCTGCGCCGTCTCGGCGTCGCGCTGACCGCGGTCGACGGCCTCGAGCTGCTGCCGGTCCTGGCCGGCGTCCGCCCGGAGGAGCTCGCCGACTGGAACGACTCGGGCCTGACGCCCGCCGTGGCGCTCGACCTGTCGGTCGGCCCGGACACCCGCGCGAAGGCGATCGACGAGGTCGTCGACCGCGGGCGCCGGATCGCCGCCCGCGGCGGCCACGCCGTGCTGCTGGTCGACACGCTCGACGGCCTGGGGGAGGGCGCGGCCCGCCGCATCCTCGCCTCCGCCCGCAAGCTCAAGGACGGCGGGTCGCTGACGATCATCGCCACCCGGGAGGCCCCGGTCGGCGGCGAGAGCACCGTCATCACGCTCGACGCCGCGCTGACGTCGACCGCGCGCTTCCCGGCGCTCGACCTCGCGGCCTCCGGCACGCTGCGCCCCGACCTCCTGGTCGGCGACGCGGGCGCGGCGACCATCGCCGCAGCCCGCGCCGAGCTGCGGGCGGCGTGACGCGCACGTAGACGCTTCGGATCTCGGCACGCGGCGAGCTCGGCAGTGCGATTGCACAGCTCTCGCACGCCGCGCGCCGACCTCCTCGGTCGACGTGCACCTCACATCCACCCGCGGCGCCGTCCGGGCTCGTCCTGAACGACGAAGGGCCCCTCTCGAGGGGCCCTTCGTCGTCGGTGGGGCGTCGCCGGCGGATCCGGCGTCGTCCTGGTCCCGGGCTGCGGGTGCGCCGAGCCCTGTCGCGTACCGGCACGATCGGTACCCGAGACGCTCGGGGCGGGGCCCGCTCGTGCTCCTACCGGCGGTCGTCGACCGGCGAGTAGGAGACCTGGAACCAGGACGGCGCCGGGGCCAGCTCGACTGGTTCGTCGCCGCGGGCGGGCTGCACGTACTCGAAGCGCTGCAGGTCGTCGTCGTACCGCACGTCGAGCTCGCCCTCCTTCACGCGCTGGTCCATCCACGCGCCCCGGAACACCAGGCGGCGCATCCAGTGGACGAGCGAGCGCTCGGCGTGGCCCGAGAGCTCGGTCCAGCACTCGTTGACGTGCTCGCCCAGGCGGGAGACGGGGTGGGCGACCTCTCCGGAGACGGTGAGCTCGACGAGATCGTCGACCTCGTCGCGGTCGAGGCGGTCGTGCACGAACCCCAGCCGGGACGCGGCCTGCTCGCAGCGCTCCGAGAAGTCGCGCTCGTTGAAGGTGAACCGGAGATCTCCGTACTCGAGGACGAAGTCCTCGCCGGAGTCGTAGTTCCCGTGATTGATGGAATCCATGAAGCTCTCTGGACGCGGTGGGGCCGACGACAGGCAGAGCCCGGCCCACACGACAGATGAAGGGTCCCGGGGCGCACGGCGGCAACCGCGCTCCAGGACGTGCTCGGCATCCTAGACAGGGGGTCCTCGCACGGACGACCTCTGGGTTCGATGTTGCACCCGGCCGGATGCGCTATGCGTGGGGGAGCGCACGGGTCGACGGCCCGGCCGACCCGTGCCGATCGCCCGACGTGAGGCCGCGAACCCGCGCCGCGGAGTGCTGATCCGGCGGACGCGGGGTTCCGACATCGGCCGTCCCGGCGCCCCGGCCGCCGCACCACGTACGCTCGGACGGCGATGCCGGAGGTCCCCACAGACGCGACGACCACGGCCCCGATCGGGGTCGCGGACTACGCGTCCCGGATCGGACGCGCGCTGCGCGAGGCCGGTCCCGCGGTCGTCGAGGGCGAGGTCCAGCGGCCCAAGCAGGGCGGGCGCGGCGTCTGGTGGTTCGACCTCACGGACGGCGAGAACGTCCTGCCGTGCTCCTACCTGCCGTGGCTGACCCGCTCGAAGGGCCCGACCCACGCCCCGAAGCACGGGGACCGCGTGCGGATCCGGGTCCGCCACACCGAGTTCTGGGGCGGCGGGGGCCGGCTGCGGGTCGTGGTCGACGACGTCGAGGCCGCGGGGGAGGGCGAGCTGCTCCGCGCCCGCGCCGCCCTGATCGAGCGGCTGACGCTGGAGGGGCTGTGCGACCCCGGCACGTTCCCGCCGCTGCCGCGGTTCCCGCGCGGCGTGGGCCTGATCTCCGGGAAGGACTCCGACGCGCTGCACGACGTGGTCCGGGGCCTCGGCGACCGCTTCCCCGCCGTGCCCGTGATCACCGCGGTCTGCCGCGTGCAGGGCGCCGCCGCCCCGCGCGAGGTCGTCGACCGGCTCGCACGCCTCGACGCCGATCCGCGGGTGGACGTCATCGTCGTCGCCCGCGGCGGCGGCTCCGTGCAGGACCTCGCCTGCTTCGACGACGAGCGCCTGTGCCGGGCGATCCGCGCGATCGCGACGCCGGTCCTCACGGCGATCGGGCACACGGAGAACAACCCGGTCTGCAACCACGTCACGCACGCGGCGTTCGTCCCGCGGCACGCCGCCGAGCGCGTCGTCCCCGACCGTCGCGAGCTCCTGCGCGAGGTCGGCCACGCCGGCGCCGCGCTGGATCGTGGCCTCCGCCGGCCCGCCGAGCTCCTGCGCACCCTCGACGCCGCGGCGGCCGGCCTCCACGACCGCGGGCGGCTCGACGGCCACCGCGCGGCGGTCGGGGCCGCCGGGCGCGCCGTCGACGCCCGGACCGAGCGCTTCCTGCGCACGACCCACGCCGCGCTCGAGGACGCAGCCCGCGGCCTCGAGCGCGCACCCGAGCGCATCCGCGCCCACGCCGCAACGGTCCGGCACGGGCTGGACGCCCGCCCGGTCGCCACGCTCGCCCGGCACGCGACCGACGCGCTGCGCCGCGAGGTCGACGCCCACGCCCGGCTCCTGGACGCCGCCGACCCGCGCCGGCGCGGGTGGATCGCGGCGCAGGACGCCGACGGGCGACCGGTGCGGTGGGCCGCGGACCTGCGGACCGGGGACGTCCTGACCCTCCAGCTCGCCGACGGCACCGCCGACGCGACCGTCGGGGCCGTCCGTCCGGACGACGGCGACGGTCGCACCGGCGCCGCGCCCGCCGTCGCCACCCCGCCGGCGGCCGACCCGCCCGAGCCCCGTGCGCCTGCACCGGTGTTGCCCGCATCGGGCCCGGCCGCACGACGCCCCACCCCGACCCCCGAGGACCCCGCATGAGCACCGACGCCGACACCACCGTCGAGCTGCCGTTCGGCGCCGCGTACGACCGCCTGCAGGAGGTCGCCGCGGAGCTCGGCGCCGACGCCACGATGGCCCCCGAGCGCCTGATCGCCCTGCTCCGCGAGGGGAAGGGCCTCGAGCGGGCGCTCCGCGACCACCTCGAGCGCGTCGAGCAGGAGGTCCGCGCCATCGAGGACGGCGACGGCGCGGTGCCGTTCCGGATCGCCGGTGCATCGGCGCCCTCCGGGCCCGCGCACGCGACGCCGGCGCCCGCCACGCCTGTTCCCGGTCCGGCAGGGCCCGCTGCCGCAGGACCCGACGCCGGATCCGTCGCGTCGCCCGACCCCGCCGCACCGGCGACGGTCCCGCCCGCCACGACCCCCGAGCCCGCACCGCGCCCGCCGGCCCCGCCGACGCTCGGCTTCGGCGACGACGACGACATCCCGTTCTGAGCCACGAGCTCCCAGCGGACGCGGCGCCCGCGGGCGCCGCCGGTCCGTCGACGCCCGTCGCGCGGGTCGCGCTCCGGCGCGCCGGGTCCGTCGTCCGCGCGGCCTGGGCGGCGCGCGCCGTCTCCGCGCGGATCGGGGTGGCGTTCGGTGTGCCGCTGGCGATCGCGGTCGCCCTCGGGCACGCGCACGAGGGCGCGGTCGCGACGCAGGGCGCGTTCGCGGCGGTCTACGCGCGCGACGAGCCGTACCGGCGGCGCCTGGCCGTGATGGTCGGCGTCGGACTGGCGCTGACCCTCGTCGTGTCCGCGGGCACGCTCGTCTCGTCGCTGCCGGTCGCGATCGCGGTGGGCGCCGGGCTCGTCGCGGGCCTCGGGTCGCTGCTCGGCTCGGCGTGGGACGTCGGCCGTCCGCGGGAGTTCATCCTCGTCCTCGCCTTCCTGGCGGCCACGCAGTACCCAGGCGGCGCGGACGACGTGCCGCTCCGGGCGGCGCTCGTCCTCGGCGGCGCGGCGACGGTCACGGCGATCGCGATGGCCGGCGCGCTCCGGCGGCCCCGCGGGCCCGAGGAGCGGGCGCTGCAGGCGCTGTGGGGGCGGATCGCCGACCTGCTCGACGCCGTCGGCGGCCCGGGCGCCGCCGAGGCGCGCCACGACGCGCTGGTCGCGGTCGAGGAGGCCCGGACCGTGCTCGTCCGCGCCGGACACCGTCGCGGGGACGGCGACCGGCTGTTCGGCATCGCGCTGGGGTCCGAGGGCGTCCTCGACGCGGCGCTCGGCCTCGTGCTGCGCGACAGCCCGTCGCTGGACCCCGGCTGGGCCGCCGCGGCCCGCACCATCCGGGACTCCGTGCGCGACCCCGCGGCCGCCCGGGACCTCGGGCTCCCCGCGGAGCCGCCCGCCGCCGTCCACGGCGACCGGTTCGCCCGGATGATGGCCCGCGCGGTCGCCGCGGCCGATCCCGCGATGGCGCTCCAGTCGACCCTCGTTCCGTTCGGCCGGAAGCGCCGCCGTCCGCCGCTGTCGGCCCTGCGCCGCGTGCTGCACCCGGGCTCGCTGGTGCTGCCGACCGCCGCGCGGACGGGGATCGCGGTGGCCGCGGGCACCGCGATCGGCCTGACGATGGATCCGCAGCGCGGCATCTGGGTCGGTCTGACCACCGCCGCGGTGCTGCAGGCCAGCAACGTCACGCTGACCGCGCAGCGGACGTTCCAGCGCGCCGGCGGCACCGTGCTCGGCGTCGGGCTCGCGGCCCTCGTCCTCGCGTTCGACCCGGCCGCCGGCGTGATCGTCCTCGCGCTGATGCTGTTCCAGACCCTCATGCAGACGACGATCCAGTCGGCGTACGGGGTCGCCACGTTCTTCGCGACGCCGCTCGCGCTCCTGATCGTCGATCTCGGTCGCCCGGGGACGCCCGCCGGCTCGCTCGTCGGGGCCCGGATCGTCGACACGCTGATCGGCTGCGCCGTCGGCCTGCTCGCGCGCCGGCTGCTCTGGCCGCGGACCGCGGCGACGCGCCTGGCCGCGGCGCAGGGCGCGGCGATCGAGGCCGCGCGTGGCGTGCTGCACGCCGCGCTGACGCGGTCGGAGCAGCAGAGCGGCCACCGCGTCCGCCGGTCCCGACGGAGCCTCCACACCGCGCTCCTGAACCTCCGCGCGGTGCAGCAGGACGCGGTCGGCGACCTCCTGTTCTCGGGACATGTGGCCGACGAGCGCTGGCGCACGACGTCCGCCGTCGAGCGGCTCTCGTACGCGGCGATGGCCGTGGGTGCCCCCGAGGACCGCGTCCTACCCGCACGCGCGGAACTGCCGCGCCTGGACGCCGCGCTGGGCGCGCTGGCGGCGATCGCCGAGGGGCACCGGCCCGCCGCGTTCGTCCCGGTCCCGCCGATCGAGGGGCACCCGGCGACCCACCGGGCGCTGCTCGAGCTGCGGGACGTGCTCCGCGGGGAGGACCGCGGGGCCGCGCAGGCCGGCTGAGGCCGGCGGTCCGACGGGTCCGGCACAGCTCCGTCGCGATCCGATGCGATTCCGGTGCGAACAGCGGGGGCGAAGACCGACGCGCCGGCGGGTCTCCAGTCCATGCCGTCGACTTCCCCCGATTCCCCCCTGCTGATCGTCGAGGACGACGATCTGACCCGTGCCTTCCTCGTGGAGCACCTCGCCGCCGACGGGTACGACCCGCTCGCCGCCGCGACGCTCGGGGAGGCCCTGGACCACCTCCAGATGGTCTCCCCGGCCCTGATCCTGTCGGACCTGACGCTGCCGGACGGCTCGGGGCTCGACCTCGTCGCCCACGTCCGGGCCGCCGACGGCATCGTCTCCCGCGTCGACCCGTCGACCCCGGTGGTGCTGCTGACCGGGCGCGGCGCCGAGATGGACCGCGTCCGAGGCTTCGAGCGCGGTGCCGACGACTACGTGGTCAAGCCGTTCTCGTACGCCGAGCTGCGGCTCCGGATCGCCGGGCTCCTGCGCCGGGTCGAGCGGCGCCCGGAGGCCGGGGTGGTCCGGGTCGGGTCGCTGGTCGTCGATCCGTCGCGGCGGTCGGTGACGGTGCAGGGCGAGCCCGTGCGGCTGACGCAGAAGGAGTACGCGCTCCTCCTGACCCTGGTCCGGGAGCCGACGCGCGTCTTCCCGAAGGACGAGCTGCTCGAGACGGTGTGGGGCTTCCGCTCACCGGGCGTCACGCGCACGATCGACTCCCACGCCTGCCGGCTCCGGCGCAAGCTCGGCGGGGCGGGCGACGAGTTCGTCGTCAACGTCTGGGGCGTCGGCTACCGCCTCGTCGACGCCGCCCCGGCCGCGGCCGGCCTCCCGGGTCGGGTGGCGGCATGACCAGCCCGCTGCTCCTCGCCGGCTGGCTGCTGGCGGTCGCCGCGGCGAGCCTCCTGCTGATGGCGCGTCGGACCGCGCACCGGCGGACCGAGCTCGTCGTCCGCGCCTGCCACGAGCTCCGTGGTCCGCTGCAGAACGTGATGCTGGCGCTCGGCGCCGTCGAGGCCGGACGACCGGAGACCGCTCGCCGGCCGCCGCTCGCGGCGCTGGCGGTCGAGCTGACCCGCGCGAGCCGCGCCGTCGACGACCTCGGGGCCGCCACCACCGGCCGTCGTGGTCGAGGCGAGCTCCGGCGCATCGACCTCGGGCCCCTCGTGCGCGACCTCGTCGCGGTCCACGACCTGGCGGCCCGCTCCCGCGGGCGCCGGGTCGAGCTCGTCCCTCCGACGGAGGACGGCGCCACGACCGTGGTCGGCGACCGCGCCCGCCTGACCCAGGCGATCGGCAACCTCGTCCAGAACGCCGTCGAGCACGGGGAGGGCACGGTCCGGGTGGGGGTCGCCCGCGACGCGGGCCACGTCCACGTCGAGGTCGCGGACGAGGGACAGGGCCTGCGGGTCCCGGTCGAGCTGCTCGTCCGTGGCCCCCGTCGCGGACAGCGCGGCCGCGGGATGCGGATCGTGACGGAGGCCCTCGGCGACCACGGCGGTCGCCTGCGATGCGCGCCGTCGGCCCAGGGAGCCCGGCTCGTCGCCGAGCTCCCGGCGCACGGACCGCGAGCGGCGACGTGATCGGTCGTCGCCGCCGCGCCGCGCTGCTGCTCGGCCTGGCGATCGTGCTCGGAGCCCTCGCGGCCGGCGACGTCGGGCGCCGTGAACGGGCCCTGGCGGCGGGCCTCGGCCCCACCGTCCCCGTGGTCGTCGCCAAGAAGGGCCTCGAACCCGACCGCGCGGTGCGGGCGGACGACCTCACCGTCCGGCACGTCCCGGCGCGCTACGCGCCGGCGGACCGCGTCGCCGCCGCGCGCGAGGTCGTCGGGGTGCGCCCGCGCGTCGCCGTCGCCCCCGGCGTGGACCTGTCCGTGCCGATGCTCGACGACGGGGGCGGGCCGCAGCTGCGGCCCGGGGAGCGGATCGCCGACATCGTCGCGATCGGGGACGACGAGCTCGTCCGTCCCGGCACCCGCGTCGACCTGCTCGTCACGCGCGACGACCAGCAGGGGCCCGGATCGACCCGCCTGGCGCTGGAGAACGCCGAGGTCCTGACGGTCGGCGACGCACCGGCGTCCGGGGAGGACGGTGGCGGGGGCCGCATCAGCATCGCGCTGCGCGTCACCGTCAAGCAGGCCGTCTACCTGGCCGCGGCCCAGAACTTCGCGAGCGAGCTCCGCGTCCTGCCCCGTGCGCCCGACGACGACGGACGGGGCGCCGCGGGCACGACCGCCGGCTCGAGCCTGAAGGGGGCGCAGTGAGCGTCCACCGCGAGATCGCCGCCGACCTCCACGGCCGACTGGTGGCCTTGGCGGCCGCGCCCGCCGAGGGCGGCGTCAGCCCGAGCCCGGAGGAGCTGCTGGAGCGGGTGCTGCGCCGCGATGCGCCGCTGCTCCCGCCGGAGGACCGCGACGAGGTCCGGCGCCTGCTGCTCGAGCGGACGGTCGGACTGGGACCGCTCGAGTCGCTGTTCGACGACGACGAGATCGACGAGATCATGATCTCCGGCACCCGCCCGGTCTGGGTCGAGCGCCGGGGCCGGATCGAGGAGACGAGCGTCGCGTTCGTGGACGAGCACGAGCTGCTCCACGCGATCGAGCGGATGCTCGCCGGCGCGGGCCGCCGCGTCGACCGTGCGGACCCGCTCTGCGACGCCCGGCTGCCCGACGGGTCGAGAGTGCACGTCGCCCTGCCGCCGCTGGCGGTCGACGGCCCCGCGGTCACGATCCGGCGGTTCCGCGCGCGCCGGTGGACGCCCGACGAGCTCGTGCGGCACGGCACGTGGTCGCCGGCCGTCGCGGCGCTCGTCGCGGAGGCGGTCGCCGAGCGCCGGTCGATCCTCGTCTCGGGCGGCACGGGGGCGGGCAAGACGACGACGCTGGGCGCCGTCGCGTCGCTGCTCGATCCCGCGGAGCGCATCGTCACCGTCGAGGACACCGCGGAGCTCCGGCTCGGCCAGCCGCACGTCGTCCGGCTCGAGGCCCGGCCGCCCCGCACCGACGGCCGCGGCGGCATCACGATCCGCGAGCTCGTCCGCAACGCCCTGCGAATGCGCCCCGACCGGATCGTCGTCGGCGAGGTCCGCGGGGCGGAGGCGCTCGACATGGTCCTCGCGATGACGACCGGCCACGACGGCTCGCTGTCGACGATCCACGCGCGCTCCCCCGACGCGGCGCTCCGGCGCCTGGAGACGCTCTGCCTGATGGCGGACGTCGGGCTGCCGCACGTCGCGGTGGCGCGGATGGTCGGCGATGCCGTCGGCCTCGTGCTCCAGCAGACCCGGGCGGCGGACGGGCACCGCAGCGTCACCGCCGCGGCGCAGGTGCGCTCCGTCCAGGACGGATGGGAGCTCCGGCCCGTGGACCTCGACGGACCGACGGACCCCGACGCGGGCGGGGCGAGAGCCACATCGGGCGCGGGCGCGCGACCGGTGCCCGGCCATCCCGGGGACGCGGAGCGGGGCGCATGACCGGCGCGTTCGCCGCGGCCGGGGCCGCCGGCGTCCTGACGGCGGTCGCCCTGGTGGACCTCGGGCCCGACATCAGCACCGCCGCCCGCCGTGCGCGGGCGCGGCTCCGGCCCGCGGCCGACGACGGCGCACCCGCGTGGAACCGGGTCGTTCCGGTCTCGATCGCGACCGGCCTCGTCCTGCTCGTCGCCGGCGTCCCGACGCTCGCGCTCGTCGTGGGGATCGGGCCGGCGGTGCTCCAGGGGGTCGACCGCGCCCGGCGGGTCCGGCGCCGTCGCGCGATCGCCGTCGGGGCGCCCCTGGTCGCGCGGGCGATCGCGGACGCCCTGGACGCCGGTCACGGCGTCCGACGGTCGATCGGGGAGGCGTCCCGCTCGTCCGGCCTCGGAGGCCCCGCGGCCGACGAGCTCCGCCGGCTGGCCGCCCGGCTCGAGACCGGCGACCCGCTCGCGTCCGCCCTGGACGCCTGGCGGGCGCGCACCGACGAACCCGCCCACCGGACGATCGTGGCCGGGCTCCTGCTGCACGGCGAGGCCGGCGGGGAGCTCGCCGACGTCCTGCGCGACCAGGCCGAGGCGCTCGAGCGCGCACGGCGGGCGACGGCCGAGGCGGAGAGCGCGATCGTCCAGTCGCGGACCGCAGCACGCATCGTCGGCGGCATCCCGGCCCTCGCGATGGTCGCCGCCGTGACGTTCGCGCCCGGCGTCGTCCGGCAGGTGACCGGCACGCCGCTCGGGGCGATGCTCGTGGTCGCGGCGATCCTGCTGCAGGTGACGGCGATGGTCGCCGTGCGGCGCCTGACGACGGGGCTCTCGCGATGATCGCCTCGGCCGTGGCGGGCGTCGCCGGCGCGACCGCCGGCTTCGCCCTGGCCGACCTCCTGCTGCTGCGCGCCGACCGCCGGGCCGCACGCCCGGTCGACGACGGTCCCGACGTGACGCCCCGGGGCCTCGGCGTGCTCGGCATGTTCCTGGCGCTCGCCCGGCGGGTCGGGCCGCGCCCCGGCCGCCGGCTGCCGCGCGTCGCGGGACGCCGCCGCCCGCCTCGACGCCGCGGGGCTGTCGCCACGGATCACCGCGGCGGACCTCGGTGCGGTGCGCGGTGCGGCGTTCGTGCTCGGGATCGCGGTGGCGATCGTGCTGCTGCCGGTGCTGGGGGCGGGAGCGGTCGTGCTCGCCGTCGCGGTCCCGGGGCTGCTCGTGCTGCTCCCCGACGTCCTCGTCTCCCGCCGGATCCGCCTGCGCGGGACGGTGATGCTCGTCGAGCTGCCGGACGTCGTCGACCTGCTGCGGATCGCGCTGCGCAGCGGCCGGTCGGTGCCCGAGACGCTCGCGCGCGTCGGCGCGCACCACCCCGGCGCCGTGGGGGCGGAGCTGCGGCGCGCGGCGGCGGAGATGCGGATCGGCGTCCCGACGGACCGGGCCCTCGTGGGACTCGGCCGGCGGTGTCCGGCGGAGGGCGCGGCCGAGGTCGTCGCCCTGTTGCTCCGGACCCATCGCCACGGCGGGTCGGCGTCCGCGGGGCTCCAGGCGCTCGCCGAGGACCTCCGTGCCCGTCGGGCCCGCGCGGCGATCGACCGCGCGTCCCGCGCAGCGCCGAAGATCCAGCTCGTCGTCGCGCTCCTGCTCGTCCCGGCCGCGATGCTCCTGATCGCCGCCGCGCTGCTGCAGATGCGATGAGGCGCCCCGGTCGGGCGCCCGCCGCCACTACGGCGTCTTCGGTGCCGCCTGCTTCGCCTTCGGCGTCCCGTCGTACTGCACGACGAAGCTGCCCCGCCACGTCGACGCACCCGTCGACTCCTTCGACGCCGTCGCGAGCTTCACGCGGCCCAGCACGTCCGTGATCTTCGCGAGGCCGCCACCGCCGAGGAACGAGCCCAGGCCGCCCGCCCCGGAACCGTGCTTCGAGGCCCCGCCCTTCGCCGACCCGCCGCCGAACAGCGCGCCCAGGCCGCCGCCACCGCCACCGCCCAGCAGCGGCCCGAGGGTGCTCAGCAGGTCCGTGAGCGGCTTCGGCTGCAGGACGAACGACGGGGCAGCGCCGCCCAGGGCCTCCTGCGCCTGCGCGTAGAGCGGGTCCGACGAGAACCGCTTGCCGTCGGTCGCCAGCGCCTTCGTCACCGACTCGGCGCCCAGTCCGATCGCCAGCCGGTCGCCCTGGACCCCCGCCGCGAGCTGCAGCGGCAGGCCGGGAAGCCCGATCACGACTCCCGACGAGGCGCCCGGGATCGACGTCGGCTTCGCGGACAGGCCCGTCTTCCCGCCGATGCCGCCCAGCGCATCACCGAGCTGCTTCAGGAGGACGCTCGCACCGGCCTCGTCCTTCGCCCGGACCACCGCGGCGGCGCGCGCGTCGAACACGCTCTTCCCCTGCACGCCACCCGAGACGAGCTGCACGCCCTCCAGCGCCTTGCGCAGCTCCGACGGGAACGACACGCCGAACCGCTTCGCGAGACCGTCCAGGACGTTCGACCCACCGCCGGCGGCGAGCCCGCCCGTGCCGCCCGCGAACGCGGCCCACGAGCCGGCGGGCAGCGCGGCGACGGCGTCCGACGCCGCCTTCAGGTCCGCGGTGCTGCTCCTGCCGGTGCCGCCGGAGCGCACGACGAGGGTCCCCGGCCTCAGCTCCAGCGCGATCGCGGTCGTCGCATCGGACGCCGGGAGCCGGAGCCGGAAGCCGGACAGGCCCTTCGCCGAGCGCCGGCCCGCGCCCTGGAGGCGCGAGCGCAGGTCCTTCGGGAGCGCGCCGAGCGCCTCCGCCCGGGCCTTCGACGATCCACCGAGCCGCGCGTGGCGCGAGACGACCTGCGTCACCGCGGCGTTCAGCGCCGGAGCCTGCTGGAGGTCGACCCATGCGACGCCGACCGGGTCGGTCGTGCGCAGCTGGTCCAGGGCGCCGGTGAACCGCGGGTTGCCGGCCAGGTCCGCGCCTCCGGCGGCGGCGATCACGGCCCGGACGGCGGGCTCGGTGCCGATCGCGGCGACCCGGTCGCCGATCCAGACGGCGCGATCGCCCTGCAGGCGGATCGTCTGCCCGCCGACGTCGACCGTCCGGCCGCCGGTGCCGACCGCCTTCCGGAGTGCGGCGGCGTCCTTCACCTCTGCGACGAGGCCGCCGTCGACGGTCTTCGCCGCCGTGGTCGTGCCGGGCTTCGCCGGGTCCCCGCCGAGGAGGAACGCGGCGGCGTGGTCGCCGAGGTGGGGGAGGACGTCCTTCCGCAGCGTCACGCCCTTCGGGAGCAGGGAGTCGTGGCCGAGCCGCAGCCGCTTCGCCAGCTCGCCGCCGCGGCCGGCGGAGCCGACCAGGCCCATCAGCTGGTCGACGGCGGCCTTCGCGTCGCCGCCGGGGCGGATCGTGGCCTCGGCGTACGCGGCCGAGGCGGCGGGGACGTCGTCGGCCAGGATGGGCCTCGGCGGGCCGCCCGTCGCCGTCGCGGCCGCGTTCGTCGTGGACGGATCGTCCGAGCCGCAGCCCGTCGCGGCGACGGTCGCGGCCGCCAGCAGGGCGACGGACGTCAGGCGCCGCGCCCGCGCGAG
>NZ_KI912613.1:3693125-3726354 GCF_000519325.1 Patulibacter minatonensis DSM 18081
CGACCCACCGCGGCCCACCGCCCCGCCCCACCGGCCCCCACCCGCCGCGGGCACCGATCGCCCGAAGCGTCCCCACCGCGCACCACCACCGCGTCGGCCCGGCGGACGAGACGTCGTCGCCGGCAGGGCCGGACCGCGTCGCCCACGAGCCCCCGGACGGCCCCGCCTGACCGGCGGAACCCCGACCTGACCAGGGATTTCCGACAGGTACCTCCAATTGCGCGGACCGCGGACGGGCGGCGCCGGCCCGACGGCCCACCGCGACCCACCGAGAATCCCCACTTCGACCCACCGACCACCGAAAATCCGCACTTTGCGGGAACTCCGCCGACCCCTCCGAGATCGAACGTCATCGAACATGGGCCGGATGTCTACGAACGTCTGTTTCTATTTTGACCTGCAACGAATCCTGCGCCAGGCCTGGCGATGCGCGTGCTTGCCAGGGAATGTCCAGCTTTCAAAGCGCGAACGACGACACGAACATCTGTTCCGCCGGAGGGCCGGGTACGGTCGAGTGGGGCGCTGGGTGAACTCGGTGGTGCGGAGTGTCATGAAGTGGGGTAGGTTCTTCCCAGCGAGTCGGGCCGGGTCGCGGTACCTCCCACTGCTCCCGGCCCGGCTCGCACCGGTCATCTCCCCGGCTCCGCCGCCTTGCCGGACTTCCAGCTCCAGTCCCAGTTCGAGCTCACCCTCGACGCGAAGAACCGCCTGACGATCCCGGCGAAGTTCCGCGAGCCCTTCAAGGCCGGACTGGTCCTCGTCAAGTCCTTCGACGTCCCCGCGATCGGCATCGAGCCGGCCGAGGACTACGCCGCGTTCGTCGAGGCCTCCCTGCGCGGCCGGCACCCGCTGGACCCCGCCACCCGGCGCATCGAGCGCTGGCTGAACTCCGCCGCGCTCCCCGGCGACCTCGACGGCCAGGGCCGCATCACGCTCCCGGCCGACTTCCTCGCCCACGGGAAGATCGCGGCCAACCAGGTCCTCCTCGTCGGCTCCGGCCGGCGCTTCGAGCTCTGGGACCGCGAGGGCTGGAGCTCCTACGCGCCCGAGCTCGAGAGCGCCATGCTCGACATCGCGAACCAGATCGGCGGCCAGCAGCCGCCGTTCGACCCCTCCACGTAGGCCCGTCGCTCCGGGCCCGCCGACGCGGTGGGCCACGATGGGGGAATCGCCCCGCCGACGTCGAAGGCCCCACACGTGCCGCCCCCCGGATCCGACCCGGTGGAGCCCGGGACCCCTGCCCCGGGGGCCGTGCCCACCGACGCGCCCCACCTGCCCGTCCTCTGGCGGGAGACCGTCGACATGGTCGACCCCCGGCCCGGGCAGACCGTGGTCGACGGGACCTTCGGCGCCGGCGGCCACGCGCGGCTCGTGGCGGAGCGGCTCGGTCCGGACGGGACCCTGGTCGTCGTCGACCGCGATCCGGTGGCGCTCGCGATCGCCGCGCGGTTCGCGGACGAGGTCCCCTGCCACGTGCGGATCGTGGCCGCGCCCTTCGCCGAGGGGCTCGAGGCGTTGGCCGCGGAAGGATTCCGGGCCGACGGGGCGTACTTCGACCTCGGCATGTCCTCGATGCAGATCGATCAGGCGGAGCGCGGCTTCGCGTACACGCGCGACGCGCCCCTCGACATGCGCATGGGCTCCGGGCACGAGGCCGACCCGGTCGTGGCCGCACCCGCGTCGTCCGGCGCGTCGGCCACCCAGCGCCCGGCCGCGGCCGACCGGGCCACGTCCGGGACCACCGCCGGCGCTCCCGACGCCCCGCTGTCCGCCGCGGACGTCGTCGCCACCTGGGACGTCCCGTCGCTGACGCGCGCCCTCCGCGACTACGGCGAGGAGCGCTACGCCCTGAAGATCGCCAAGGCGATCGTCCGCGAGCGCGAGAAGGCCCCGATCGACACCACCGGGCGGCTCGTCGACGTCGTCACGAACGCCATCCCGACGCCGGCCCGCCACGTCGGCGGCCACCCCGCCAAGCGGACGTTCCAGGCGCTCCGGATCGTCGTCAACGACGAGCTCGGTCAGATCGACCGCGCCCTGCCCGCCGCCTGGAGCCTCCTCGGCGTCGGCGGCCGCCTGGCCGTGATCAGCTTCCACTCGCTCGAGGACCGGCGCGTCAAGCGCTTCGTCTCGAGCCTGCTGCAGGGCTGCGTCTGCCCGCCGGACCTGCCGGTCTGCGCGTGCGGGCAGGAGCCCGAGGCAACGGTGCTCGGCAAGGGCGGCGTCGTGCCGACGCCGGAGGAGCAGGAGCAGAACCCCCGTTCGCGTTCCGCGCGCCTGCGCGGCGCCCTGCGGACCGCGGTGCCCGCATGAGCGCCGCACCCGCACCGAAGCAGCGCCCCGGTCGCCCGGCGCCGCAGCGCCCGCCGCTGCGCTCGGTCCCGAAGCCCCGCCCGGCCCGTCCGCGGCCCGCGCCCCGGCCGGGAAGCCCCGCGACGACCCCGCTGGGCGTCCGGCTCGCCCTCGTCCCCGTCCGCCTGGCGCTCGTCCCGGTCCGCCTGCTGGCGGGGCTCCTGGCGCGCGCCACCGGCGGCCGCCCGTGGCTGCTCCTGATCCTCGCGCTCGGGTGCGGCGTCATCGCCCTGCACGCCGCGACGCTGCAGACGAACCAGGTGGTGGCGGCCCGGGACCTCGAGATCAACAAGCTGGAGCGCGAGACCGCGACGATGCGCAACGAGGTCGCGACGCTCGGCTCCACCGACCGCGTGTCCGAGTTCGGGCGCGGCGCCGGGATGGTCATCGCGGACCCCGAGGGCGTCGGCTACCTGGACGCCCGCCGGGACGACGCCGCCCGCGCCGCCGCGATGCTCGCGCCGCCGAACCCCGACTGGAAGCCCGCCCCGAACCCGTCCGAGCAGAACGGCGACGTCGCGCCCGACGAGTCCGCGGGCGCGGCCCCCGGCACCGACGGCGCCCCGGGCACCGGGGCGGTCGCCGGCCAGGCGGCCACCACGGACCAGGCGGGCAACGGGGCCGGAACCGGCGCGGCGACCGGGACGCAGATCGCGGCCGGGACCACGTCCGGTCAGGGCACGTCCACCGCGGGGGCGGCCGCCGGCACCTCGTCGGGCGCCACCGGGGCCGGCACCGCGTCGGGCTCCTCGACCGGCGGCGGCACGTCGACCGGCACCGGGGCCACCGGCACGGGCGCCGCGTCCGGCGCGGCGTCGACGGGCGGCACGGGCACCGGGACCGGGACCACCGGGTCCGGGTCGACGGGCGGCGCGGGCGCGACCGGGACGTCGTCCGGCACGGCCGGCACGACGGGGACGGCCGGCACGACCGGCACCCAGGGCTCCACGGGCGGGGCGTCGGCCGGGGGCACCACCCCGTAGGACCCCGTCCCGCGGATCGACCCGTCGACCACCCGGGAGGGGGCGGGGCACCACCAGTCATCCCGTCCCTGCGGGTTCCATAAAACCGGCCGCGACCCGGCAGGAGCCACCGCGCCCGCGGCGAACGACCCGGCATGTACGCAGATCGCCGCCTGCGCGTGCTCTTCGCCATCTCGATGACCCTGGTCGCCCTCGCCGGGCTCCGCTCGGTCTGGTTCGCGCTCGCCAAGGCCGACACCCTGAGCGTCCGCGCCGCCGGCCAGCAGCTCCAGGGCCGCGACGTGCTCGCGCTGCGCGGCGAGATCGCGGACCGCAACGGCGACCCGCTCGCCGTCTCCGAGCCCGCGGCCGACGTCGCGGTCTCCTCGAAGCAGGTGCTCGAGATGAAGGCCCAGACGCCGCCGCAGCAGCCGGCGGCGATGGCGGCCGTGATCGCGAAGTCGCTGGAGCTGCCCGAGGACGAGGTCCTCGCGAAGCTGAGCTCCGGCAAGGGCTTCGAGTACCTGGGCCGCACGGTGCCCGACACGAAGATCCAGGCGATGAAGGACCGCGCCAAGCGCCTGAAGATCCGGCTCAACGGCATCACGTACACGCCGCGGAACCGCCGCGTGTACCCGAACAACGCGCTGGCGGGCCAGGTCCTCGGCACCTTCGGCATCGACGACAAGGCCGGGTCGGGCCTGGAGTACGCGCTGGACTCGCGGCTCCGCGGCGTCAACGGCCGGACGGTCGACACGAACGCCGGCTCCGGCAGCGCCCTGCGCCGGAAGATCGAGAAGCCGATGGTCCCCGGCAAGGACGTCGGCCTGACGCTCGACACGCGGATCCAGCAGATGACGGAGGACGCCCTCCAGGAGCTCGGGCAGACGTACCGTCCCAAGCGCGCCACCGCGATCGTCATGCAGCCCGACGGGCAGGTCCTCTCGATGGCCAACTGGCCGCGCGTGAACCCGAACCACCTCGACGCCGCCTCCGCGCCGTACACGAACAACCTGGCGCTGAACTTCAACTACGAGCCGGGATCGACGTTCAAGGCGGTCGCCGTCTCCGGCGCGCTGCAGGACCACGTCGTCACCCCGGAGACGCCGTTCACGGTGCCGTACTCGATCCAGGTCGCCGACCGGACGATCTCCGACGCCCACGGCCACGGCACCGAGGTCATGACCCCCGGCCGGATCCTGGCGGAGAGCTCCAACGTCGGCGCGATCAAGATCGGCCTGAAGCTCAACCAGGACAAGGGCAAGGGCGCGTTCGACGGCTGGATGCGGAAGTTCGGCTTCGGCAGGCCCACCGGCATCGGGATGCCCGAGCAGCAGGGCCTGCTCCTGCCGGTCGACAAGTACTCCGGCTCGACGATGGGCAACCTGCCGATCGGCCAGGGGCAGTTCGTCACCCCGATGCAGATCGCGAACCTCTACGCGACGGTCGCCAACGGGGGCATCCTCCGGAAGCCGACCGTCGTCCGCACCGTCGGCGGCGACCTCGTCGAGCGGCCGAAGGGCACCCGCGTGCTCCGCCCCGAGGTCGCGAAGGAGGTCCAGGGGATGCTGACGGGCGTCTTCGAGGCAGGCGGCACCGCATCGGGCGTCAAGGTCCCCGGCTACTCGCTCGCCGGCAAGACCGGCACGACCGAGATCTTCGACGAGAAGCTCGGCGAGTACTCGAAGACGCGGAACGTCGCCTCCATCGCCGGGTTCGCGCCGGCGAAGGACCCCCGCGTGATCATCGTGGTGGTCGCCGACGAGCCCGCGGGCGGTGGCTACGGCGCGACCGTCGCCGGCCCCGCGTTCGCCCAGATCGCCCGCTACGCGATGCAGTACCTGAAGGTCCCGACCAACAAGTAGGGCGCCGGGGGTCGGGCGGCGGTCCTCCTCTAGGCTCCCCTGCGGATGACCTTGGGGGACCTGTTCGAAGAGACGCCCGCGGGGGCGGGGGCCGTCGAGGTCGCCTCCCTGGCCTACGACGACCGTCAGGTCGGTCCGGGCACCGTCTTCTTCTGCGTCCGCGGGCTGACCCGGGACGGCCACGAGTTCGCCGCCGGGGCGGTGGAGCGCGGTGCCGCGGCGCTCGTCGTCGACCACCCGCTCGGCACCGGGATCCCGGAGGTCGTGGTCGAGGACGTCCGCGCCGCGATGGCCCCGGCCGCCGCGCGCCTCGCCGGCGACCCGACCGCCCGCCTCACGACGGTCGGGATCACCGGTACCAACGGCAAGACGACGACCGCGTTCCTCGTCCGCTCGCTGCTCGAGGCCGCGGGTCGTCCCACCGGCCTCCTGGGCACCGTCGCCCAGATCGTCGGCGGGCGCGAGCTCGAGGCCGGCCGCACGACGCCCGAGGCGATCGACCTGCAGCCGCGCTTCGCCGCGATGCTCGAGCAGGGCGACGAGGCCTGCGTGATGGAGGTCTCCTCCCACGCGCTCTCGCTCGGCCGCGCCGACGCGATCCACTGGTCCGCCGCGATCTTCACGAACCTCACGCAGGACCACCTCGACTTCCATCCCACGATGGAGGACTACTTCCTCGCGAAGGCGCGGCTGTTCGCCGACGCGGGGGACGCCCCGAAGGTCGTCGACGTCGACGACCCCTACGGTCGGCGACTGGCCGGCATGCACCCCGACGCCCTCACCGTCGGCCTGACCTCCGACGACGCCCGCTTCCGCGCCTCCGACGTCCGCACGGGGCTCCGCGGCAGCTCGTTCGTCGTCGACGGGCGCCGGCTGACCACTCCGTTGCCCGGGCGCTTCAACGTCATGAACGCCCTGCAGGCGTACGTCACGGCCGTCGCGCTGGGCGTGGGGGAGGACGTCGCCGCCGCGGCCCTGGCCGACGCCGGGCGCGTGCCCGGGCGCCTGGAGCCGATCGACGGCGGCCAGCCGTTCGCGGTCCTCGTCGACTACGCCCACACGCCGGACTCGCTCCACAACGTCCTGCAGGCCGCCGCGGGCGTGCTGGACGCCGACGCTCGGATCCGGCGCACCGACGGCGACGGCGACGCCGACCCCGGCCGCGGCCGGTCGATCTGCGTCTTCGGCTGCGGGGGCGACCGCGACCGCGGCAAGCGGCCGCTGATGGGCGGGATCGCCGCGACCGAGGCCGACGTCGCGATCGCGACGTCCGACAACCCGCGCTCCGAGGACCCGGCCGCCATCCTCGACGAGGTGATGGCCGGCGTCGACGCCACCGCGACCGCCGTCGTCGAGCGCATCGAGGACCGCCGCGCCGCGATCGACCGCGCCGTCGCGCTCGCGGGGCCGCGGGACATCGTGCTGATCACCGGCAAGGGCCACGAGCAGGGACAGCAGTTCGCCGACCGGACCGTCCCGTTCGACGACCGGGTCGCCGCCCGCGAGGCGCTCGCCGCGCTCGCCGCTGGTCCAGCCGACGGGGAGGCCGCGCATGCGTAGCCGGGACGCCGTCTGGGTGGCGAAGGCCGCGGGCGCGACGCTCGTCCGCGACGCACCGCCGGCCGCGGTCGCGCCGGACCTCGACCTCGCCGCGCCGCCGGAGGCCGGGACCGACGCGTCCGCACCGGGCTCCGACGCCGCCCCGCCGTCCGCGGGGGATGCTCCCGCCGGTCAGGACGGGGCCCCGGCCGGCACCGGCCCGACCCGCGCGGTCATCGACACGCACGACGCCCGCCTGCCCGGCGCGCTGTTCGTCGGGATCCCCGGCGCGCGCGTGGACGGCGGCTCGTTCGCCCCGCAGGTGCTGCAGGGCGGCGCCTGGGGCGTCCTCGTCCGTCCCGAGCACGCCGAGGCCGCCGCCGCGGTCGGCCACGGCGTCGTCCTCACGCACGAGGACCCCGCCAGGGCGCTCGGCCTGCTCGCCCGCGCCTGGCGGTGGCACCTGGCCGCCACCGTCGTCGGGATCACCGGCTCGGTCGGCAAGACGTCGACGAAGGACCTGCTCCTCTCCGTCGTCGCGCCGCACAAGCGAGCCGTCGCGACCGCCGCGAACCTCAACACCGAGATCGGGCTCCCCCTGACCGTGCTGGGCGCCGAGGAGGGGACCGAGGTCCTGATCCTCGAGATGGCGATGCGCGGCGCCGGCCAGATCGCCGAGCTCGCCGAGATCGCCGAGCCCGACGTCGGCGTCATCACCAACGTCGCCCCGGTCCACGTCGAGCTGCTCGGCTCGCTGCAGGCCGTCGCCGACGCCAAGGCCGAGATCCTCTACGGCCTCGTCCCCGGCGGCACCGCGATCGTCCCCGCCGACGAACCGCTGCTCGCGGGCCACCGGCCCCCGGGCGCCAAGCTCGTCGAGGTCCACCCCGACGACCCGCTCCCCGCCGACCTGCACGTCGCCGGCGACGTCTCGGCCACGGTCCTGCGCAACCTGCCGGCCGTCGTGGCCGCCGCGCGCGCCATCGGGATCGAGCCGGCGGGCGAGGTCCGGCCCGAGATCTCCGCGATGCGCGGACAGCGACTGCACCTGGCCCGTGACATCGTCGTCGTGGTCGACTGCTACAACGCGAACCCGATGTCCACGACCGCCGCGCTCGACGACCTGGCCACCGCCGCCACCGGGCGCCGCGTCGCCGTCCTCGGCGACATGCTGGAGCTCGGGCCCGACGAGAAGCGGCTCCACGCCGAGCTCGGGGCCCACGCGAAGCTCACGGGCGTCGAGGTCCTCGTCGCCGTCGGCCCGCTCAGCCGCCACACCGGCACCGGGTTCGGGTCGGGGGTCCAGTGGGTCCCCGACGCCGAGGCCGCCGCGGCGCTGGTCCCCAAGCTGCTCGAGCCGGGCGACACCGTGCTCCTGAAGGCGTCCCGCGGGATCGGCCTCGAGCGCGTCGCGGACGCCCTGCAGGGTCAGGACGGCTGAGCCGTGACCCGCATCCTCATCGGCGGCACCTCCGCCATGCTCATCTGCATCTTCCTGGCGCCACGCTTCATCGAGTGGCTCCGGCAGAAGTCCTTCGGGCAGTACATCCGCGAGGAAGGCCCGACGGGGCACCAGAAGAAGGCCGGGACGCCCACCATGGGCGGCCTGATCATCTTCGTGGCGATCTCCGTGCCGTTCCTGCTCCTGTGGGACCCGGGCGACTGGAAGGCGATGGGGGTCTACGTCACCGGCGCGGGCCTCGCGCTCGTCGGTTTCGTCGACGACTGGACGAAGGTCGTCCGAAAACGGTCGCTCGGCCTGAGCGGCAAGGGCAAGCTCCTGGCGATGGTCGTCGTCTCGGGCGTGCTCTGGTACATCGTCACCGGGCCCGCGGAGCTCGACCCGACCGTCAAGGTCCGCACGCTCGACGTGACGATCGACCTCGGCCCGCTATACCCGATCTGGATCTACCTCGTCGTCGCGTTCATGAGCAACGCGGTGAACCTCACCGACGGGCTCGACGGGCTCGCCGCCGGGGTCACCGCGATCGTGATGACGGCGTACCTCGGCATCATCTTCGTCGGCATCGGGCCCAGCGACCTGGCGCTCCTGACGGCCTGCGCGGTCGGCGGCTGCGTCGGCTTCCTCTGGTACAACGCGCACCCGGCCACGGTGTTCATGGGGGACACCGGGTCCCTCGGGCTCGGCGGCCTCGTCGCCGGCGTGGCGATCATGACGAAGACCGAGGAGCTGCTGCTCATCATCGGCGGCGTCTTCGTGATCGAGGCCGTCTCGGTGATCATCCAGGTCTTCTCGTTCAAGACCTTCCGCAAGCGCGTCTTCCTGATGGCCCCGCTGCACCACCACTTCGAGATGAAGGCGTGGTCGGAGACGAAGGTCATCCTGCGCTTCTGGATCGTCGCGATCGCGTTCTCGGCGATCGGCTTCGCGCTCTATTACCAGTCGATCCGCCCGAACTGATCGACGAGCGTCGGCGCGCCCGATGCGCCGGCGGCGGAAGGGTTCATAAGACCGGGGACGAACACGCTCCTGATGAAGCGTGCCGCCGCCCGTGCCCCCGAGCTCAAGCGCGAGTACGAGCGCCTGCTCGGCCTCGTGCTCGCCCTGTGCGTCCTCGGGGCGATCTGGGTCTACAGCGCGTCCAGCTCGGAGCAGATCCTCAAGAACGGCAGCAACGGCACGACGTTCCTGTTCCGCTACGCGCTGTTCGCCGCGCTCGGGTTCCTCGTGCTCGCCGTCGCGTCCCGCGGGGGCGTGGCGGTCATCCGCAAGCTGACCTACCCCGTGCTGATCGCGTCGATCGTGCTCTGCATGATGGTCGTGCTCCCCGGCATCGGCGTGCGGGTCAACGGCGCCAACCGCTGGCTCGGCGCCGGGGCGATCACCTTCCAGCCGTCGGAGCTCGCGAAGTTCGCGCTGATCGCGTTCCTGGCGCTCAGGATGTCGACGCGGACGACCCCGATGCGCAAGCTGGGCGACCTCCGCATCGAGCTGGCGGTGATCATGATCCTCGTCGCGCTCGTCGCCGGGGTCCAGCGGGACATCGGCACCACGATCGTGATCGTCGGCGCCGCGGTCTGCGTGCTGATCATGGGAGGCATGCCCGGCCGGTTCTTCCTGCCGATCGGGGCCGTCGGCGCGTTCGGGCTGACCGTCATGGTCGCGATGCACCCGTACCGCATCGCCCGCCTGGCGTCGTTCCTCGCCCCGGGCTCCGACTCGGCCGGCACCGGGTACCAGGCCCTCCAGGGACAGCTCGCGATCGGGACCGGCGGCCTCACCGGCAGCGGCCTGGGCAACTCCGTCCAGAAGGCCGACTGGCTGCCAGAGGCCCACACCGACTTCATCCTCGCGGTCGTCGGCGAGGAGCTCGGCGCGATCGGCATCATCATGCTGCTCGTCCTCTACGGCCTGATCGCCTACACCGGGCTGAAGATCGCCGACAAGACCGAGGGGCAGTACCAGAAGCTCCTGGCCGTCGGGATCACCGCGGTGATCATCGTCCAGGCGATGCTGAACGTCTGGGTCGTCCTCGGCATCTTCCCGCTGACCGGCGTCCCGCTGCCCTTCATCTCGTACGGCGGCACGAGCCTCGCGGTGCTCCTCGGCGCCGTCGGCGTGCTCCTGAACATCGCCCGCGGCAGCACCGTGTACGCCCCGGCCCCCGGCATGCTCGGCGCCGAGCCCGCCGACGACCCGCGGCCGCCCCGCCCGCGCGGCCGGGCGCCGCGGCCCGCGCCGAAGAAGCGGGCCCCCGCGGCACGCCCGCGCCGGCAGCCGAACGTGCGGCCCGCCCCCAGCCTCGGCCTGGCGTCGGCCCGGGTGGAGGCCCGGCGCATGCCGAGTGCGCGAGGATCCGCCCGTGACGCAGAAGACGTTCGTGATCGCAGCGGGTGGGACCGCGGGGCACGTGGTGCCGGCGCTGGCGGTCGCCGACGCGCTTCGTGACGACGGCCACCGGGTCGTCTTCGTCGGCGGCGACCGCGAGGAGCGGCGGCTCGTGCCCGAGGCCGGCTACGAGCTGCGCCAGATCTCCGTCGAGGGCTTCAGCCGCACCAACCCGCTGAAGGCCGCCCGCGCCGGCGGCCGCGCGGTCGGCGCGGTCCGCGCCGCCCGGAAGGTCCTCAAGGAGCTCGCCCCCGACGCCGTCATGGGCGGCGGCGGGTACGTGGCCGGCGTCGTCGGTGCCGCGGCGGTGTCGCGGAAGGTGCCGCTGGTCCTGACGGAGGCCGACTCGCACCTCGGGGTCTCCAACCGGATGCTCCACGGCAGGGCCCACCGCGTCTGCCTCGGCTTCCCGATCGCCGGGCGCGACGCGCCGACGTTCCTCGTGACCGGCCGCCCCGTGCCGGAGCCGTTCACCGACCACGCCGGCGCCCGCGCGCGATTCGGCCTGGACGAGCGCACACCGACGGTCCTCGTCTTCGGCGGGTCCCTCGGCGCCCGCAGCGTCAACGAGGCGGCCGTCGACGGCCTGGCCGGCCTCACGGCGCCGGCGCTCGACGGCTCGGGGGAGACCGGGGTGGCCGTGATCCACGCCTCCGGGCGTCGCGACTTCGCGTCGCTCGCGCCGCGCGTCCTGTCGGCCGGTGGCCTGGCGATCGGCGGCGACGACGCCGCGACGGTGGCCGGGGAGGACGACCGGGGCGGCACGACCCCCGCCGACGTGCGGGTCGCGGCCGAGAACGCCGGGGCCGCGTCGAGTCCGGTCGCAGCCGCGAACGCGGGGACCGCCGCGGACGCGGACGCGTCGGCGGCCGGCTACGTCCTCTACGACTACCTCTCGCCGCTCAGCCCCGCCCTCGCGGCGTGCGACCTCGTCGTCGCCCGGTCGGGTGGCTCGATCGCCGAGGTCACCGCCCACGGGCGCCCCGCGGTCCTCGTGCCGTACCCGCACGCGGCCGCCGACCACCAGACGGCCAACGCCCGGTGGATGGCCGACGCCGGGGCCGCCGTGGTGATCGCCGACGGCGACCTGACGACCCAGGGCCTCCGGGCGACCGTCGCCGGCCTGCTCGGCGACCCGGAGCGGCTGCGGGCGATGGCGGAGGTCTCCGCCGGCCTGGCGCGCCCGGACGCGGCGCGGGCGATCGCGGACGAGGTGCTCGCCGCCGCGGGGTGAGGCCCCGGCGGGCACGGACGGCCGGATACCCTCCGCCGCGATGTCGCCTGCGCCCTGGTCCGGTCGTCGCCTCCACGTGCTCGGCATCGCCGGGGCGGGGATGAGCGCCCTCGCCGTGCTCGCCGAGGGCCTCGGCGCCGAGGTCACCGGCTCCGACCGCGGCGAGAGCCGGTACCTCGCCGGGGTCCGCGAGGCCGGGATCCCCGTCGCGATCGGTCACGACGCCGCGAACCTGCCGGACGGCGACGACCTGGTCGTCGTGTCGTCGACCGCGATCCCCGAGGACAACCCCGAGCGCGTCGAGGCCCGGCGCCGCGGGCTGCCGGACCGCTCGCGGCACCAGCTCCTGCGCGAGGTCTGCGCCGAGCACCGCGTGATCGCCGTCGCCGGCGCCCACGGCAAGACGACGACCTCCGCGATGACCGTCCATGCGCTGCAGGGCGCGGGGGAGGACCCGAGCTACCTCGTCGGCGGGATCCTCCGCTCGACCGGGCACAACGTGCACGTCGGGACGTCCGGCTGGCTCGTCGTCGAGGCCGACGAGTCGGACCGCTCGTTCCTCGAGACGCACCCCGAGATCGCCGTCGTCACGAGCATCGAGCTCGATCACCACGGCACCTACGCCGGGCGGGCCGACCTCGACGACGCCTTCCGCACCTTCCTCGCCGGGGCGGACGAGCGCGTCGTCTGGGACCGGCGGGAGCTCGACCGCGTCCTGCCCGCCGACGTCGACCACGTCCACCGCTACGACGTCGACGGCTCCGAGGCCGGCGACGGCGCGCAGCGCTTCGCGTGGGGGGACCGGACCGTCGGCCTGCGCCAGCCGGGGCTCCACAACGCGTGGAACGCCGTCGCCGCGCTGACCGCCGCCTCCCTGGCCGGCGCCGACCCCGACCGCGCGGCCGCGGCGATGCTCGACTTCCCGGGCACCGGCCGCCGGTTCGAGCAGACGGGTCTCGGGCCGCACGACGTCGTGGTGATCGACGACTACGCGCACCATCCGACCGAGGTCGCGGCGACGATCCGGGCCGCCCGGACCCTGGAGCCGGACCGGGTCGTGGCGGTCTTCCAGCCGCACCTGTTCTCGCGCACCCAGATGCTCGCGACGGCGTTCGGCGCCGCACTCGCGGAGGCCGACCTCGTCTGCCTGCTCGACGTCTACCCGGCCCGCGAGCGCGCCGAGGACTTCCCGGGCGTCGACGGACTGACGCTGGCGCGGACCGCCGCCGACGCCGCGGACGGGCGCACCGTGCTCCTGCTGCCGACGATCGCCGACGCGGTCGAGCGGCTCCCGGCGCTGCTGCGCGCCGGCGACATCTGCCTCTGCATGGGCGCGGGCGACGTCGACGCGGTCGCGCGTGGGCTCGTCGCCGCGGCCGGCCGAGGCTGATCCACCGGTCCCGGGGTCGCCGCCGGTGGTCGGCGGATGCTGCCGCTGATCACGGCAGCCCGACGCGCTGCTCCGCCATCGCGCGGCCCCGCGGGGACAGCGCCTCGACCGTCAGCGGCTGGCGATCGTTCGGGAAGAACCGCACGAAGAACCGGTACCGCGCGAGCTGCGGGTACCTCCGGATCGCGGCGCGCGGGGCACGGCGGGGGCGGAACGTCGTGGTCCGGCCGTCGATCGTCGTCACCCGGACGCGCGCGACCGTCCGGTAGACGACGCCGTCGACCTCCCACTCGTCCGCCGTCCCGAAGCCGCTGCCCTGCGAGACCGCGAGCCGGGCGTGCGACCGCCACGGGACCGACAGGAAGCCGCCGCCGTCGCCGTGCCGGCCCATCGGGAAGGACGTCTCGAGCTGGAGCGTCGGGCCGTCGATCGCGGCCCGCTGTCTCCAGGCCTGCCCGCTCGCCGACACGCCGGAGGCGATCGACGGTCCGACGACGGGGTCCGCCGCGGCGGTCGCCGGGACCGCGGCGGCGGCGATCCCGGCCGCGAGCGCCAGGACACCGGCGGGCCGCCCGGGCCCCCGGCGTCCGACGGACGTCGTGGAGGAGCCGCACCGGTGGGCGGACGATCCGGGCATACGTGGGTTCCTGGTGCTCGAGGACGGGACGGCCCGCGGAACGCACCGCGGGCGGGATCCGCCGATCCTGCCGCACGCACCGGACGCCGTCGAGCGTCCGGGGCGGAAGGACGCGGTCCGCCCCGGGCACCCGGACGGTCCCGCGCGCGGCGGCATCGGCGGCGGACCTTCGTCGGCGGGCGGGGAGGGACCCGCCCGGCCGCGGCGAACCCGTCGGGTGATGCCGACCCCGTCGCTCTCCGGGCGCCTGCTCGACGCAGGTGCCGCCCTCCGCACGTCCCGCCCGACGTGGAGCATCCCGCGGGGCACGGGCCCCGCGGCCTCGCGACGGCTGGGCCTGCTCGTCGCGATCGGGATCCTCGGCACGATCGCGATCGTCTACCTCGCCCTCCGCCTGACGCCGCTCTCGACGGTCCAGCGGGTCACCGTCGTGGGGGCCCAGGGCCCCGACGCCGCGAAGATCCGCCACGAGATCGAGCAGGCCGCCCTCGGGCAGAGCACGCTCGGCTTCGGGGAGGGCGCCGTGCACCGCGCCGTCGCCGGCACCTCGAGCATCACCGGGCTCACGATCCACACGAACTTCCCGCACGCCGTCCAGGTCGAGGTCCACCAGCGCCTCGCCGTCGCGGCGGTCGAGGACGGCGGCAAGCGGGTCGCGGTCGCGACCGACGGCAAGCTCCTCCCCGACTGGGAGGTCGGCAAGCTGCCGTTGATCCGCGGAGGGCGCACCGCCGACGGGAAGGTCGTCGGCGGAGCGCTCCTGGCCGCGACCGTGCTGTCGAAGGCCCCGCCCGAGCTCCTCGCCCACGTGGCGCGCGTCGACAGCGGCACGGTCGTCCGGATCGCGAACGGCCCGGCGCTGCTCTTCCGCGACACCGAGCGGGTCGCCGCGAAATGGGCGGCGGCGGTGGCGGTCCTCAGCGACCGCGGGACGGCCGGCGCGACGTGGATCGATCTCCGCGTCCCCGAGCAGCCGGTCGCCGGGAAGGGCGCGCCTCCCGGGCTCCCGTCGCGAACCGCGAAGGCCGGGAAGATCACGTCGAGCACGGATGCGCTCGCGACCGCCGAGGACCGACCGACCGACCCGACGGCGTCGCCGGGCGACGCGACCTCCGGCGACGGTCAGGGCACCGGCACCGGGACGCCGGCGGCCGCGACGACGTCGCCCTCGACGGCCGGGGCGACGACGGCCGGGACCGCGGCGAGCGCCCCCACCGGGACGACCGGAGCCGGAGCCCAGGCCACGGGCACGGGCGGCACCGGGGCGGCGGCCGGCACCACCGGGACGTCGACCGGGGCCTCCGGCGGCGCGTCGGGGACCACGGATTCGGGCGCCGCGAGCACCGGCGCGGCAGGCACCGGGACGAGCGGCACCCCCGGCACGTCCGGCGGCGCCACGGCACCCACGAGCCAGACCACACCCTGAACCACAGCCTGAGGCTCGGCTACTTGAGGCTTCAGTCGACGTCTAGAGAAGGCGTGCAATCCCCGTTGCGTGCCTATGATCGACGTTGACAACACCGGCTGAGCACACCTAGCTTGGCTGTCTGGGCGCTCGCGGTCGGGACCACCCGCACGTTCCCTCAACCCCCAGCGCACCCCCAGGACCGGAGATACACGCTTTTATGGACGCCACCGGCAGTTACCTCGCCGTCATCAAGGTCGTCGGCGTCGGCGGCGGCGGCACCAACGCCGTCAACCGCATGATCGACGCGGGCCTGCGCGGCGTGGAGTTCGTCGCGTGCAACACCGATGCCCAGGCGCTGCAGATGTGCGACGCCGACATCAAGATCAACATCGGTGGTGAGGTCACGCGCGGCCTGGGGGCCGGCGCCAACCCGGAGGTCGGCCACGCAGCCGCCTCGGAGTCGCGCGACGAGATCCGCGACGCCCTGAAGGGCGCCGACATGGTGTTCGTCACCGCGGGCGAGGGCGGCGGCACCGGCACCGGTGCGGCCCCCGTCATCGCGGAGATCGCCAAGGGCGAGATCGGCGCGCTGACCGTCGGCGTCGTCACCCGGCCGTTCTCGTTCGAGGGCAGCCAGCGCATGCGCCAGGCCGAGGACGGCATCAACCGCCTCCGCGAGGTCGTCGACACGCTCGTCGTGATCCCGAACGACCGCCTGCTCGGCCTCGTCGAGAAGCGCACGTCGATCCTCGACGCCTTCCGCTCCGCCGACAACGTGCTGCGCCAGGGCGTCCAGGGCATCACGGACCTGATCACGATCCCGGGCCTCATCAACCTCGACTTCGCGGACGTCCGGACCGTCATGCACGACGCCGGCACCGCGCTCATGGGCATCGGCCAGTCCGGCGGCGAGACCCGCGCCGGCGAGGCCGCCAAGCAGGCGATCGCCAGCCCGCTGCTCGAGGACTCCGTCGAGGGCGCCACCGGCATCCTGCTGAACATCACCGGCGGCCGCGAGCTCGGCCTCTTCGAGGTCAACGAGGCCGCCGAGATCGTCCAGCAGGCCGCCGACGGCGACGCGAACATCATCTTCGGCGCCGTCATCGACGAGGACATGGGCGACGAGATCCGCGTCACCGTCATCGCCACCGGCTTCGACAAGACCCGCGCGGCCCGCCAGGCCGCCACGAGCAGCTCGTCCTCGTCCTCGTCGGCCTCCCGGCCCGGCCGTGGCACCGAGCGGGACGACCGGGACCGCGATCGCGACCGCGGCGGCCGGAGCGAGCGCTCCGAGCGGCCACGCCGCGGCAGCCGCGAGGACGACCGCGCCCCGCGCCCCGGTCGTCAGACCGGCTCGTCGCTCGAGATCGGCGACGACGACATCGACATCCCGGCCTTCCTCCGGTAGGGGGCCGGGCCCCGACCCGAGCTTCTCGGGTATGGGGCGCGCAGGACTCCGGCGGGGCTCGGGCCACCCGGAGTGGGGCCGGGCCCCGACCCGAGCTTCTCGGGTATGGGGCGCGCAGGACTCCGGCGGGGCTCGGGCCACCCGGAGTGGGGCCGGGCCCCGACCCGAGCTTCTCGGGTACGGGGCGCGCAGGACTCCGGCGGGGCTCGGGCCACCCGGACAGCCGATCCTGTCCGACGGGACCGGGGCGTGCCCGGACCCGTTGGTAGGCTGGCGCAGTGAGTTCGACGACGGATCTGCGGCGCACGCCGCTGTACGAGCGGCACCTCGCCGCCGGTGCCCGCGTGGTGCCGTTCGCCGGCTGGGAGATGCCCGTGCAGTACGTGGGCGTCAAGGAGGAGCACCTTGCGGTCCGCTCCGCGGCGGGCGTCTTCGACGTCTCGCACATGGGCGAGATCCGCACCGTCGGCCCGCAGGCCGCGGCGTTCCTGCAGCGGATCCTCTCCAACGACGTCGAGAAGATCGCCGTCGGCGGCTCGCAGTACTCGGTCCTCTGCACCGAGGACGGCGGCGTCCTGGACGACCTCTTCACCTACCGCCTCGCCGACGACGTCTACCTGACGGTCACCAACGCGAGCAACCACGCCAAGGACCTCGCCTGGTTCCAGCGCTGGGCCGAGGGCTTCGACGTCACCGTCGAGGACGCCTTCGACGAGTTCGCGATGCTCGCCGTGCAGGGCCCCGACGCCCGCCGCATCACCTCGCAGGTCCTCGGCTACGAGCTGCCCGGCCCGTTCCGGACCGGCGGCGCGATCTGGAACGACGCCGACGTCCTCGTCGCCGGCACCGGCTACACGGGGGAGGACGGCGTCGAGCTGCTCGTCCCGCCGGCCGTCGCCCCGGACCTCTGGGACGCCCTGCTGGCCGCCGGCGTCCAGCCCGCCGGTCTCGGCGCGCGGGACACCCTGCGGATGGAGGCCTGCTTCCACCTGTACGGCAACGATCTCTCCGAGGACCGCGACCCGATCGGCGCCGGCCTCGGCTGGGCGTGCAAGGAGGCCACGGGCTTCGTGGGCTCCGAGGCCGTCGCCGCGGCCCGCGCGGGCGGCTCGCCGCACGGCGAGAAGCTCGTGCCGTTCCGGTTCACCGACAAGGGCATCCCGCGCGGCGGCAACGACGTCGTCGGTGGCGGCACCGTCACGAGCGGCACGTTCTCCCCGAGCCTCGGCATCGGGATCGGCCTGGCCTACGTCCCGGTGGCGAGCGCCGAGGTCGGCACGCCGCTGACGATCGACGTCCGCGGCCGCGAGCGCCCCGCCGAGGTCGCGACCAAGCCGCTCTACAAGCGTCCCAACTGACCCGGATGCCCCGCTCCCGACGCCGCCCGACCATCAGGCCGCGCGTGCACGGGAGCGCCGCCCGGCCACGCCGACGCGCCCGCAGGGCCGTCGCGGCCGGGCCCCGAACTCAACCGTCCCTCACCTCGACCCCGTACCTGGAGCAGCAATGGCCGACGCGTCGTACCCCGAAGACCTGAAGTACCACCCCGAGCACGACTGGGCCCGCATCGACGGCGACGTCGCGACGTTCGGCATCACCTGGTTCGCCCAGGACGCCCTGGGCGAGGTCGTCTTCTTCGACGCCCCCGAGGTCGGGGCGACGGTCACCAAGGACGAGAGCTACGCCGAGGTCGAGTCGGTCAAGGCCGTCTCCGACGTCATCGCGCCGCTGTCGGGCGAGGTCGTCGAGGTCAACCCGGCGCTCGAGGACAGCCCCGAGTCCATCAACGAGTCGTCCTACGAGGACGGCTGGATGGTCAAGGTCAGGCTCTCGGACCCGTCGCAGGTCGACCAGCTCCTCGACCAGGCCGCCTACGTGGCGTCGCTCGACTGACGGACGGGCCACCCGCCCGCCACCCCGCTTCCTCCCCGCCCGTCCGGCGGCCCGTGTCGCACCCACCGGGTGCGGTCCGCGGCCCGGACGGCCCGGGGCACCTTCGTCCCCTTCCGGAAGGGCATCCCGTGACCCGCTACACCACCGCCACCGACGCCGACCGCGAGGCCATGCTGGCCGCCGTCGGCGTCGCCTCGATCGACGAGCTCCTCGCGGAGCAGATCCCGCAGGCGCTGCTGCTGGACCGGCCGCTCGACATCCCGGAGGGGCTGTCGGAGCAGGAGGTCAACGCCGAGCTCGGACGCCTCGCGGCGAAGAACACCTCCGCGGAGGACGAGGTCACGTTCCTCGGCGCCGGGATGTACGACCACTACGTGCCGTCGATCATCGACATGCTGCTCGGCCGGTCGGAGTTCCTGACGCCGTACACGCCGTACCAGCCCGAGGTCTCCCAGGGCGGCCTCCAGGTCATGTTCGAGTACCAGACCGCGATCTCGGAGCTCACGGCGCTGCCGGTCTCCAACGCGTCGGTCTACGAGGGCCCGTCCGCCGTCGCGGCCGCCGCCTACCTCGCGAAGCTCGTCAACTCGAAGACGGGGATCGTCGTCTCCGCCGGCGTGCACCCGCACACGATCCAGACGCTCGAGACGCTGGCCGTCGGCTACGGCAGCACGGTCACCGTCGTCCCGCTGAAGGACGGCGTCACCGACCTCGACGCCTGGTCCGCCGCGGTCGACGGCGACACCTCCGCCGCGATCCTCCAGCAGCCGAACTTCCTCGGCGCCGTCGAGGACGTCCAGGCGCTCTCCGACGCCGCGAAGGACGACTCCCCGGCCGTCGTCATCGGCGCGTACGACCCGATCACCCTCGGCGTCCTGGCGCCCCCCGGCGAGACCGACGTCGACGTCGCCGTCGGCGAGGGCCAGACTCTCGGCAACCGCCTGGACTTCGGCGGTCCGTCGTTCGGCTTCTTCGCGGCGCGCGAGGCCTTCCTCCGCCGCATGCCGGGCCGGATCGCGGGGGAGACCGTCGACGTCGACGGCCGCCGCGGCTTCGTCCTGACGCTCCAGACCCGCGAGCAGCACATCCGCCGCGAGAAGGCGACGTCGAACATCTGCACGTCGCAGGCGCTGAACGCGCTGGCCGGCGTCGTCTACCTCGGCTGGCTCGGCCGCGAGGGCCTCCCGGAGCTCGCGAACCTGCTCGTCCAGCGCACGCACTACGCGCGCACCACCCTGGCCGCCGTCGACGGCGTCGAGCTCCTGCACGACCAGCCGGTCGTCCGCGAGTTCGCGCTCCGCCTCCCGGGCGTCGACGTGCCGCAGCTCGTGGCCTACGTCCAGGACCACGGCGTCAACCCGGGCCTCGCGCTGAGCCGCACCCACGCGGGCGTCCACGACGACGGCCTCCTCGTCGCGCTCACCGAGCAGCGCACGAAGGAGCAGATCGACGAGCTCGCCCGCCTCGTCGGCGAGGCGATCCAGTCCCAGCGGAGCGGCACGACGGATGCCGCCGCCCGGACGGAGGTCTCCGCATGAGCACGACCGAGAACACCACCGGCCGCGGCACGAAGGACGTCCACATCGGCGACGACAGCGCCATCGCCCGCGAGGCCGTGCTGCCCGCCGCCGGCGGCTCCGACCCGCGCCCGCTCGCCGCGCCGACGACGTCGGTCAACCCGATCCAGCGCGACCACGCGACGACGATCTTCGAGAAGGGCGTCGAGGGCCGCCGCGCGTTCGTCGCCCCGGCCACCGGGGTCCCGGAGGTCGCGCTCGACGAGATCCTCCCGGCGAAGCTGCGTCGCACGACGCCGGCGCGCCTGCCGCAGGTCACCGAGCCCGAGCTCGTCCGCCACTACGTGCGCCTGAGCCGCCGGAACTTCGACCTCGACACCGGCTTCTACCCGCTCGGGTCGTGCACGATGAAGTACAACCCGCGCCTGCACGAGCGGGTCGGCGCGCTGCCCGGCCACTCCCGGCTGCACCCGTTCCAGACGCAGGACCACGCCCAGGGCGCGCTCGAGGTCATGTACGGCCTGGAGCGCCAGCTGGCCGAGGTCTCGGGCCTGCCGCACGTCTGCCTGCAGCCGTCCGCCGGGTCGCACGGGGAGCTCGCCGGCGTGCTCCTGGCCCGGGCCTACCACGAGGCCCGCGGCGAGAACCGCCGCAAGGTCCTGACCCCGGACACCGCGCATGGGACGAACCCCGCCACGGTGACGATGGCCGGCCTCGAGGTCGTGAAGGTCGCGACGAACCCCGACGGCGGCGTCGACATCGACGACCTGCGGGCGAAGGCCGACGACGACGTCGCGCTGATCATGCTCACGAACCCCAACACGCTGGGGATCTTCGACCCGAACATCGAGGAGATCGCCTCGATCGTCCACGGCGTCGGCGGCGTGCTCTACTACGACGGCGCGAACCTCAACGCCATCATGGGCATCACGCGCCCCGGCGACATGGGCTTCGACATCGTGCACTTCAACCTGCACAAGTCGTTCACGCAGCCGCACGGCGGCGGCGGTCCGGGCTCCGGTCCGATCGCGGTCTCCGACCGCATCGCGCCCTACGTGCCCGTGCCGGTGATCCGCCGCGAGGAGCTCGCGCCCGCCAACGGTGCGGCCGCCGAGCACCGCTTCGAGCTGATCTCCGACCCGGCGGACCTGCCCGGCGGCGTCGACGGCGGCGAGCCCGGCTCCCGGTCGATCGGCAAGCTCCGCGGCTTCCAGGGCAACTACGGCGTCTTCGTCCGCTGCTACGCCTACATCCTCAGCCTCGGCGGCTCGGGGCTGAAGGACGCGTCCGAGGTCGCCGTCCTGAACGCGAACTACCTGCTGGCGAAGCTCGAGGAGCTCGGGGTCCGGGAGCACCTGCCGCTCGCGTTCGGCACCCGTTGCATGCACGAGTTCGTGATCTCCGGCGGCCCGATGAAGCGCGACCTCGGGATCAAGACCCTGGACCTCGCCAAGCGGCTGCTCGACCACGGGTTCCACCCGCCGACGGTCTACTTCCCGCTGCTGGTCGAGGAGGCGCTCCTGATCGAGCCCGTCGAGACCGAGGCCCGCGAGACCCTCGACGCGTTCGCCGAGGCGCTGGCGGAGATCCTCCGCGAGGCCGCCGAGGACCCGACGATCGCGCAGAACGCCCCGTACTCGACGCCCGTGCGGCGCCTGGACGAGGCCGGCGCGGCGAAGAAGCCGCGCATCCGCCAGGCGATCGCCTGACGCGCGGCGGTCGCGGCGAGGAGCCGCGACCGCCCGTCCGCGACTACGGCGCGCCGCAGGTGAGGTTCACGGTCTGGGCCGTGAACTCGGCGCCCGCCGCGAACTGCTTCAGCGTCGCCGCCAGACCCTTGGAGGCGAGGACCGTCTTCCAGTGGTTCAGGGCCTTCGCGTCCTCCGGGAGGCGACGCAGCCCACCGCTGTACATCCGCTTGACGACGTCGTCGGCCGACAGCTTCAGGCCCTCGAACTCCTGGCCCAGGAAGAACGCGTAGAAGACGTTCGTGACCTGCCCGCGGCAGTCGTTGACGATCTTGTCGTACCAGTGACGCCGGCCGCCGTCCTCGGCGGCTCGGCCCAGGACGTACGTGTAGAAGTGGTCGACGGTCTGGGTGATCCGGCTGTCGGGCGGGAGCACCGGCGGGGTGACCGTGCCGCCGACCGACGCCAGGGCCGCCGCGCCGTCGACGCGATGGCGGGAGACGCCCTCCCACGGGTCCTTGATGACCGGGCCCGTGCCCACGATCGCCTTGCGCACCTCGTCGACCTTGAGGCTGGGGCGGGCGCCGATGACGCTCGCCGCGATGCCCGCCACCGACGGGGTGGCGGCCGACGTGCCGTTGAAGCCGGCCGCCCCGGGGGTGTCCCAGTTGACCGTGCCCCACACGTCGAGCCGCGGGCTGATGTTCGTGTACGCGACGACGGAGGCCGGCACGTAGTCGAACGTCTTCGGTCCGTCCTCGAACGGGTAGACCTCGCTGAACGCCTGATCGACGGTCGCCCCGACGGCGACGACGCCCGGCAGGCACGCCGGGTACGAGACGACGTCCGAGAAGTCGTTGCCGGTCGCGGCGAACGGCAGGGCGCCCGCGGCGACGAGCTGCCGCATGCTCCCGGCCAGCGGCCCGCCGGCCTTGCACAGCCCGACGCTGCCCTCCGGGCCCAGCCCGAGGCTCATGTTGACGACGGTCGGGGTCTTCGCCGACCGTCGCTGCGCCGTCACGCGGTCCAGGGCGACGAGGAGGTCGCCCCAGTCGGCGCCCTGGTCGTCCCCGGCGCCGGACATCACGTCGTAGGCGTCGATCGTCGCGGCGGGCGCGACCTCGTGGACGATCGACGCGACGGCCGTGCCGTGACCATGGTCCGTGTCGCCGCCGCCCGCGACGTCGGTGACACGCCGGACGCTGCAGCCGGAGGCGCCGGGCGCGGCGCACGTGCCGAACTCGGGGCCGAGGTTCAGGCCGCTGTCGAGGATCGCGACGGTGACGCCCTGCCCGTCCGCGGCCGCGGCGCGGAGCTGCGGCGCGCCGACGTACGCCGCGGACGCCGCGTCGGCCGGGCGCACCCGCTGGTCGACCGAGATCGACGCGACGGTCTTCGTCTGCACGAGGCGCTTCGCGGCGTCCGTGCTGCTCACGCGGGCCAGGACGTTCGGCAGGTGGTCGTACCGACGCGTGACCGTCACGCCCTTGACCCGCTCGACGCGATTGCCGACCGCCCGGACCGTCTTGGCCCGCGCGTCGAGCTTCTCCGCGGGCACCGGGGCGAGGCTCATCGCGACGACGAGCGGCTTGCGCTGCGCGATCGCCCGGCGGACGGCCGCGGGGACGGCGGCGTCCGTCCGCGCGTAGGTGATCGGGGCGCCCTCGGTGACCGAGACGCGCGGCGGCGGGCCTGCGGCGCCGACGGGGGCGGCGAGGACGAGGGACGCTGCGATCGTCGCGGTGGCGACGACCGTGCGGGGGCCTGATGGGGGCACTGGGACTCCTGGGACGGCGACGGGGTGCGGCCACCCTACCCGTGCGCGGACACCGTACGACGTGGCGCGTCGGCATCCTCACGATTCCCTCACGGGCAGCACGAGGCGGGACGGCCGATCGTCGCGCCATACTCGTCGGGACGTCCGGTGTCGCCGTGCCGGGTGGGCCCCGCGCCCCTCGGTCCCGCCCGCGAAGCGCCGGATCCCCGCCTCCCGACCTCCGACGGAGCCCACCGCATGAGCCAGATCCACGTCCACACCGAAGCCCAGGTCCCCGCGTCCGTCGACGTCGTCCGCAGGGCCCTGCAGGACTACGCGACGATCCGCCCGCGGATCCTCACCGACGAGTACCGCGACTACCGGGTGCTCGAGGGCGGCGAGGGCGACGGCACCGTCGCCGCGTGGACGCTCCAGGCGACGAAGAAGCGCTCGCGCGACGTCATCGCGGACGTCGACGTCACCTCCGCGGGCGGCGTCGTCGAGCGCGACCGCAACTCGACGCTCGTCACGACGTGGACGGCCGAGCCGCTGACGGACAGCACGTCGACCGTCAAGGTCGAGACGACCTGGAAGGGCGCCGGCGGGGTCGGCGGGTTCTTCGAGCGCACGTTCGCGCCGGCCGGCCTGCGCGCGATCCAGGGCCGCGTCCTCGAGAAGCTCGCCGAGGAGCTCCGCGACTGAGGGACCCGCACCGCGGGTCGGGTTCAGGCGGCGTAGCGCGCGCGCAGCGCCGCGCGCCACGCGAGGAGGTGCGCGGGGTAGTCGACGTCGTCGGGCGCCAGCACCCAGCGGAAGCCGCCGCCGATCGCCTCGGTGAGCCAGCGGTCGGACTCGGCGTCGGCGTCGAGGTCCCTGCGGACGGAGCCGTCCGCCATCCCGGCGATCAGCCACGAGCGGCTCTGCGCGACGAGCACGTCGAGCCACCGCACGACGGTCGGGCGTGCGTCCTGCGCCGCACCGACCGACTCGAACGAGACGACGAAGATCGCTCGCAGGAGCGTCGGGTGCTCGGTCGCGAACACGTGGAGCCGGTCGACGCCGTGGAGCGCCCGCCCGAGACCCGTCTCGTCGTCCGGGTGGTCATCGGAGAGGATCGACGCCTCGTACTCGGCGTGCAGCGACTGGAGCAGCGCGTCCTTGGACCCGAACCGCTCGCGCACCATCGCGCGGCTGTAGCCCGCGCGCTCGCCGATCTGTGCGGCCGTCGTGCGCTCGTAGCCCTGCTCGGCTATCAGCGCGGCGAGCGCCTCGCGGAGCCGGGACGCGGACTCGGCGGTGCGCTCGGCCTGGGTGCGACGGGCCGGCTGGGCTGACGGGGACGACATCTCCGCGATCGTACCGCCACCCGCGCACCATGTTGCTTGCGCGCACGCAGGTATGTACGATCCGGGCATGGCCCCGGACCGGAAGCACGCGCGGTGGGCGCGGGACGAGATCGCCGCGCTGGACCCCGTCGTAGACAACGAGCGCATCACCCACCTGAGCGCCGAGGTCCGCTTCGGCGACCCCGCGCTCGCCGCGGCGCTCTACACCGTGGCGTTCGCGCGGCAGATGGCCGTGCCGTCGATCGCGGCGGTCGTCCACCGCGGCGGGCGCAGCCCGATCATGGTCCGCACGCGGAAGCGCAACGACGACACGCTCGTCTTCTTCGGCGAGTTCATGCGGCACGGGCACTCGTCCCCGGAGGGGCGTGCGGCCATCGAGCGGCTGAACGAGATCCACGCGCAGTTCCCGATCCGGAACGACCAGAGCCTCTACACGCTGGCGTCCCTCACGTTCGAGGCGATCCGCATCCCCGCGCTCCTCGGCGCCGACCCGTTGACGCAGGCGGAGAAGGACGCCAACTTCTGGTTCTGGCGGGGCGTCGGCGCGCGCATGCACCTGACGGACATGCCGGAGAGCCTCGACGCGTTCTGGTCCTGGATGCAGGTCTACGAGCGCGAGCACTGGGCCTGGTCCGCGGGCGGGGCGGCCGTCGCCCGCGCGATGATCGACGACTACGCGGCCCGCTGGTTCCCGCCGGAGCTGCAGCGCGTCGGCCGCGAGCTGACGCTGGCGCTGATGGAGGACGAGCTGCTCGACGTCCTGCACCTCAAGCGCCCGAAGGCGCGGACGCGGGCGGTGACCGCCGCGATCGCCCGCACGTACTTCGCGGCGCGACAGGTCCTGCCGGACCCGGCCGAGCGCGGGTGGACCGGGTCGTTCGGCGGCGAGTACGGCGGCTGCCCGCACATGGCGGACGTCGGCTACCGGCCCGAGCGCGACCGGCCGGCGGCGCGCGTGCGCGGCTGTCCGGTCGGGCCCGCTCAGTAGAAGATCGGCCCCGTCTGCCCGCCGCCCGCGGCGATCGCGTCGCCGTTGATCGCCACGCTCCGCGGCGACGCGAGGAACGCGACGACGTCCGCGACCTCGGCGGCGTCGACGATCCGGCCGATCGAGACGTCGGCGGCCAGCGCGGCCTCGGCCTCCTCCTCGGTCGAGCCGTCCTGCTCGGCGCGGGCGGCGACCATCGCGGGGGTGCGCTCGGTCCGCGTCAGACCGGGGTGGACGACGGTGACGTTCACGCCGAGCGGGCCGAGCTCGTCGGCGAGGTTCTTCGTCAGCGCCGCGACGGCCACGTTGCGGACCGACCCGGCGACGGAGCCGGAGCGCCGGGCGTTCAGGCCGGAGACGTTGACGATCCGGCCCCATCCGCGGTCGACCATCTGCGGCGCGACCGCCCGGGCGACCCGGAGGTAGCCGAGCAGCTTGACCTCGAGCTCCTCGCGGACGCGGTCGTCGGTCGTCCCGATCGCCGACATCGCCGGACCGCTGGACGCCGGACGCGCGGCGGCGTTGATCGCGATGTCGATCCCCCCGAAGGCCGCCGTGACCTCGTCGACGGCGCGTCGCACGTCGGCGTCGCCGCCGGTGTCGGCCGAGACGCCGAGGGTCCGCGCCCCGGTCTCGGCGCCGAGCTCCTCGGCGGCCAGCGCGACCGCGGCCTCGTCGCGCGCCAGCAGTGCCACGGTGGCGCCCTCGCGGGCCAGCGCGCGGCCGATCGCGAGCCCGATCCCGCGGCTCCCGCCGGTCACGAGTGCGCGCTTGCCGGCCAGCTGGAGGTCCATCGGGCCATCGAACCACACGGCGCCCCGGACCTCGCCCGCACGGCCTGCGGCGGGCGGCCGACCGCGGAGCGGGTGGGGCGTGCCGTCGGCCCGGCCGTGCGCGTCCGCGATCCGGAGGCCGACCGGGCTCAGACGTCCGCGTGCCGCGGCACCACGATGATCGGGCAGCGGGCGTCGTCGAGCACCCGGCGCGAGACGCTGCCCAGCAGGACGTGGCCGACGGGTCCGTGGTCGCGGGAGCCCATGACGAGGAGGTGGAGCTCGGCGGAGCGGTCCGCCAGCTGCTCCGCCGCGTCACCGTGCAGGGTCACCGGCCGGCCGCGTGCGCCGTCGGGCAGGGTGGTCACGCGCTCCTCGAGCAGCGCCTGGACCTCGGCGTCGACGGTCTCCGGGTCGACGGGCGGCGGCTGGATCGGCGCGGGCCCGCCGAAGCCGTCGGTGGTGGGCACGGGGGGCAGGAAGTCCGCCACGCCGATGACGTCCAGCGGCCGGTCCTCGCGGACGGCCAAGCGGGCGGCGAAGTCGACGGCGCGGTCGGCGACGCGCGAGCCGTCGTAGCCCACGCCGATCGCGGCGATCGCGCGGGTGGCGTCGGCGCCGTGGGCGTGGCCCTCCGTGCGGGCCGGGATCGCGACCGGGCACGGCGCGCCGTGCAGGATGCCCGTCGAATCGCTGCCGAGCACGAGGCGCCCGACGGGACCGTGCTGCGCGGGCCCGATGACGATGAGGTCCGCGTCGCGGCCCTCGGCGAGGTCGTGCAGCGCGTAGGCGGCGGACGAGACCGGGAGCGACAGGAGCTCGATGCGCCCGTCGAGTTCCGCAGGGAGCCCGGCCCGGAGACGCTCGAGCAGCTGCATGCCCTCGCCGTGCAGCGCGTCGTCGAGCTCCTCGGCCTTCCCACGGCGCCCGAAGCGCGTCGCGTTGGGCGCGTAGGCGTGGACCAGGACCAGCTCGGTGTCGTCGCCCAGGGAGGCGAGCTCGGCCGCCAGGCGCAGCGCGTCGGTGGTGCCGGGGCCGTCGTCGCAACCGACGAGGATCTGCTGGAACACGTGGGGCCTTCCGGGTGGGGTGCGGGCCCGCGCCTCCTGCGCGCGACGGGCCGCCTCCCACGCTACCGGGCGCCGGGGTCCGCGCCGCCGGGGTCGAACCACGAGGCCCGCGGGGCGGACCGGATCCGGGGGTCGGGCGCCCGGGGCGGCCCGGTACGCTGCCGTGCCGTGCGCGTCTATTCCGGCATCCAGCCCACCGGTCGCAAGCACCTGGGCAACTACCTGGGGGCGATCCGGCACTTCGTGACGGGGCAGGAGGACGCCTCCGCCGCCGGGGACGACGCGATCTTCTGCGTCGTCGACCTCCACGCCACGACGGTCGCCTACGACCCGGCCGAGCTCCGCGACCGCACGTACGACACGATCGCGCTCCTGCTCGCCGCCGGGATCGACCCCGAGCGCTCGATCCTCTACCGCCAGGGCGACGTGCCCGAGGTGCCCGAGCTGACGTGGCTCCTGACGGCCGTGACCGCGCACGGCGACCTGAACCGGATGCACCAGTTCAAGGAGAAGTCCGGGCAGCAGCGCGAGCTCGTCTCCGCCGGGCTCTTCCTGTACCCCGTGCTGATGGCCGCCGACGTCCTCGCGTTCCGCGCGGACCGCGTGCCGGTGGGCGACGACCAGCGCCAGCACGTCGAGCTGATGCGCGACATCGCGCTGCGCTTCAACGCGCGCTTCGGCGGGGCGGCCCCCGACGGCACGGGTGGGACCGAGATCCTCACCGTGCCCGAGGGGATCTACCCGACCTCGGGCGCGCGGATCATGGACCTCCAGGCACCCGAGAAGAAGATGTCGACGTCGTCGTCGACGCCCGAGGGGGCGCTGTACCTCCTCGACGAGCCGAAGGCGATGGAGAAGAAGTTCAAGCGCGCCGTCACCGACTCCGAGAACCCGCCGGTGCTGCGCCGCGGCCCGGAGAAGGCCGGCGTCTCGAACCTCATCGACATCCTCGCCGCCGCCAGCGACCGCACGCCCGACGAGGTCGAGGCCTCGCTCGTCGACGCCCGCGGCTACGGCGACCTGAAGGCCGCCACCGCCGACGCCGTGATCACGCTGCTCGCACCCGTCCAGGAGCGCTACGCGGCGCTGCGCGAGGACGAGGCCGCCATCGAGGCCGCCCTGGCGATCGGCGCCGAGAAGGCCCGCGCGATCGCCCGCCCGGTGGTCGCGGACGTCCGCGAGGCGATGGGCGTGGGCCCGCGGGCCTGATCCGGGTCACCGGTCCCGGGGTACCAGGAGCCCGTGACGCCCCGATGACCGACCCACCGGCGGACCGCGACGCCGTCGACGAGCACCCCGGCCGCGCGGAGCACGGCGACCATCGCCACCCGCGCACGGGGGAGACCCCGTCGGAGCGCCACACCCGGCAGCTCAGCGAGCTCCTGATGGAGACCCGCGTGTCGGCGGTCGGGATCCAGGTGATCGTCGGGTTCCTGCTCGCCGTGCCGTTCCAGACGACCATCGACGGCACGCAGCGCACGGCCTACGTCGTGTCGATCATGGCCGGGATGCTCGCCGTGGCGCTGCTCCTGGCGCCGAGCGTCCTGCACCGCGCGCTGCTGCACCGCGGGCAGGCGGTCTGGATCGTCGCGGTCGGCACCCGGCTGCTCCTGGCCGGCGCGGCGGCGACGTCGGTCTCGCTCGTCGCCGCCACGGTGCTGGTCGGCGACCGCCTGTTCGACTCGTGGCTCGCGGTCCTGCCGGCCGGGTGGACGGCGGTGATCCTCGCCGGGTTCTGGCTCGCCCTGCCCGCGCTGCGGAGCCGGCGCCTGGACCGGACGCCGGACTGACCCTCACCGCCGCAGGGTCGCCCGCGCCGGCCGCCCGAGCCGTCCCGACGCCGCGATCGCCCGCACGCTGACCGTCGTCCGGCCGGCGCGGACCGTGCGTCGCGGCGCCCGGACGCGCACCGACGCCCGACCGGACGGCACGACCGTCGTCTCGCGGCCGCCGTCGCCGTAGCGGACGAGCACCGCGTGGCGGACGGGACCACCGGGGCGGAACCGGACCTCCAGCCGGGGGCCACGGCGGCGGACGGCGACCCGCGTCGGCGTCCCGACCCGCAGGCGCGGCTGGACGAACGAGCCGACGGTGCGGACGTGCTTGACGATGCCGTCCTGGAGGACCTCCGCCGTGATCGTGTGCCGCCCGGGGACGAGCGGGTTGGGGCGGAAGCGGACGGTGCCCTTCCGGCCGCCGCCCGGCAGCACGACCGCGCCACGGCTCGTGCGCTCGACGAAGCGCACGGTCTCGTCCGCGACCGCGTCGAGCCGGTAGGCGATCGGGCGCTCCGCTCCGCGGGCCCTCCCGAGCTTCGCGGTCACCTTCGGCTCGCGGGCGGGCACGGAGGCGCGGACCCCCGTGAGGGCGGGCGAGCCGGCGCGGGCGACGACCTGCCACGTCCCGGGGGCCGGGTCGCCGAGCACGACGGTCCGCGAGGCGCTCTGCTCGGTGCCGGCGGTCGCGATCCGGTCGCCGTCCGCCTCGGGCTGGATCGTCCGCCCCGACGGGTCGACCAGGTCGACGACGGGGACCCCGCCGCTGCCGCCGACGTTGATCGTCGCGCGCTTCGTGCCCTTCGGGATGCCGAGGCGGGTGGGGCCGCCGCCGGCCTGGCGGGTCCCCGCGAGCGTGACGCTCGAGAGGTCGCAGCCCTGGCTGAGGTCCGGGAACGTGTCGCCCCAGCGGTAGGTCGCGCTGCCCTCGACGAGCTCGACGAACGGCGGGTCCCACGTCGGGAACGGGAGCTTCGCGCACGCCCCGAGGCCCTTCGTGGAGGCGACGACCTGCCCGATCGTCACGCATCTCCCGAGCGCGCAGGCCTCGCCCTTGCCGGTGCCCTGCACGCCGTGCTTCCCGGCGTAGACGTCGAGCGTCGCGCCGAGGTAGAGGAACGGCCTGGTCTGCTCGAACGCGCCGATCCGCGCGCCGATCTTCGCGTAGCCGGCCGTCGAGAACTCGAAGTCCGCGGACGCGACCTCGAGCGTCGAGGCGATGCTGAGCGCCCCGTGGGCGGAGAGCACGAACGGGTCGCCGAAGACGGCCTTCAGGGAGCCGTCGAGGTCGAACAGGTACGTGCCCGGCGCGCCGGCACCGGTCGGCGGCGCGAGCGCCTGGAACCCGACCCCGGCGCCGCCGGAGATCGTCAGCGGACTCAGGCCGAACCCGGCGTCGATGCGGTGCAGGAAGACGTCCGGGTAGAGCACGACGCCCGGGAAGACGGGGACGTAGCTCGCCCGCACCGAGACGAGCTTCCCGTTCGCGACGATCACCTCGAACGAGAGCGAGGCACCTCCGGGCAGCCCGATCTTCGCGCCGCCGGTCCAGCGGTCGCCGTCGGCGGTCCACGAGAGGTGGAGGTCGTCGATGAGGACGGGCGGGACGACGATCCGGTCGGCCTTCAGGGAGAGGCTGTCCAGGCGCAGCCCGGTCTTCGCATCGATCCGCAGGGTCGCCTGGCCCGTGGCCTCGCCGAAGCCCGTCGGGAGCTTCAGGGCGACGGTGATGCTCGACCCGTCGCCGTCGATCCGCGGCTCCAGCGCGCCGACGAGCGGGAAGCCCTTCACCGTCACCGGGAACGCCTTCGTGTCGAACGCGAACAGCCGTCCGCCCTTGCCGGCCTCGAGCGTCTGCCGGAGTCCGCCCTGCCAGAGGACGATCGGATCGGATCCGGCGACGGGGATCTCGACGCGGGCGGTCCCGGTGCCGGCGGTGTAGAGCTGCTTCGCCTTCGGGTCGATCACCAGCTGGGTGCCGTTCAGCGGCACGACGCGGAGGCCGTTGACGCGGACGGGCCCCTCGGCGACCGCGACCGCGTGGCCGTCGCGCGTGCCGTTGAGGAAGCATCCCGTCTCGACGCGAGCCTTGACCTTCCCGAACTCGCGACGTTCGCAGTCCGCGGCGGTGACGTTGCCGCCGCCGGTGACGCTGCCCGGCACCGTGGTCGGAAGTCCCGTGCCGGTGCTGCGGGCGAGCTGCCCGAAGAAGAGGCCCCGGACCTCGCCGGCACCCTGTTCGGCGCTCGGGACCCACGTGGCGAAGCCACCGCCGTCCGGCGCGGCGTCGAACGAGACGTCGTCGATCCCGGCGACGTCGGTCGTCAGTCGCTGCTCGCCGCCGAACGTGCCGTCGCCGCTGCCGCCGCGCCGGAGGAACAGGCCCTTGTGGCCCTTCGGGGCGTCGCGCGTGTCGCCGCGGTCGACGATCAGCGCGTTCAGCGCGCCGCCGCGGCCGAGGATGCGGGTCATCGCGGCGGACGTCGGCTGCACCGTCCCGCGCTTCCCGCCGCCGACCTCGGTCACGGCGTAGACGCCGACGTCGGACGACGGGCGGGCTGCGACGAAGAGCCGTCCGCCCGCGCCGGTCGCGATCGACGGCTGGTACCCCTTGAACGTGCCGGCGACGGTCCAGCGCGCCGGGTCCTGTGGGTCGCCCTGGCCGTCGAAGCGGCGGACGGCGAACGCCCCGGGGCCGGTCACGACGACGGCCGCCACGCCACCACCGGGGAGCGCGGCCAGCTGGGAGCGCTCCCCGGACGCGTCGGGCGCACCGAGGTCGACGCGTCCGCCGACGAAGGTGCCGGGGGAGAGCGCCTGCACGAACGTCCCGCCCTCGCGCTGCGAGGACAGCGCCGCGATCCGCGGGGACGTCGGGGTGCCGAACGCGATCGGCGGCGTGTCGATCGCGACGCCGGCCGCCGCCGGCCCGCCGGCGCTGAACGACGTGCCGCCGTCGAGCGAGAGGAAGAGGATCGTGGCGCGGTCCGTGGTGCCCGTGCCGTCGGGGAGCTCGTAGCGCGTCGGGTAGCGCGAGGAGAGGATCGCCAGCTGGTCTCCCACGATCACGGGGTACGGCCCGTCGCTGAGCTCCTTGTTCTGGGTCGGGTCGTCGCCGTCGCCGTACGCCTTCTGCGGGACGAGCAGCCGCGTGGCCGGCGGGTTGTCGCACGCGGAGGCCCCGCGCGGCAGCCGGCAGAAGCCGATCGCGTCCTCGCCGGCCGGGCCGCCGTCGGCGACCCGCCACGTGACGTACGCCGTCCCCGCGTCGTCGACGACCGCGTGCGGCAGGGCGCCGCCGGTGGCGAGCGTCAGGCGCTTGGGGAGCGGCTGCGCCGGGGCCTTCGTCGTCACGCGCTTCGTCGGGCCCCGGAACCCCGGCGTCGTCGCGGTGCGGCGGGCGTCGGCGGCGGACGGGAGGGCGAGCAGCGCGGCGACGGCGGCGAGCACCGGGAGGCGGACGTGGGACGCGGCGCGTGGTCGGGCCGGTCGACGCCGGGCCGCCCCGGTGCGGTCGGGTGCCCCGGAGGGGCGGATGGGTCGTGGATGCGTGGACACGTGGTGCTCCGGGACGGTGGGGATCGGGGCGCCCGGGGGCGCGGAGGGAGAGCGGGTCATCGGGCGGGGCCGGCGGCGGTCAGGCCCTCGGCGGCCAGCCGGTCGGGGGTCGCGTCCGCGGCGACGGCGCGGCGCAGGAGCTCGAGGAACGGGGCGTCGTGCTCGGCCAGGTGCGACGCGCGGCTCGCGACGGCGAGGGCGGACGGCACGCCGGGCTCGA
>NZ_KI912613.1:3726454-3739758 GCF_000519325.1 Patulibacter minatonensis DSM 18081
GGGCGGACGGCACGCCGGGCTCGAGCGCCGGCCACGGCACGGCGAGGCACGCCGCCGCGGGGTGCGTCCAGCCGCGCTCGCGGGCGGGCGCGCCGTCCCGCACCGCGGCGACGAGACCGCGCACGGCGTCGGCGCTCCCCGGGCTCGCGGCGCTGTACTGCGGCCACGGGTCCTGCGCCACGAACGGCGCCACCCCGCCGGGTGCGAGCTGGGCCAGCAGGGCGATCCCGCCGGCGGTCGCCCACAGCGCCTCGGGCGCGTCCCAGCCGTCGGTCGACGGCGCCTCGGGCCCCGGGGTCGTCGCGATCAGGAGGGGCCGTGGACCGGCGAGCTGCATCACGTAGGTCGTCCCGCCGGTGAGACCGCTGACGACGTGCGCGATGCGGGCCGCCCGCGCGATCGTGCCGCGGGTGTCGCCGGCGGCACCGAGCGCCTGCGTCCGCGGACCGAGGCGGTAGCCGCCGGCGTCGCGGACCACCCAGCCCTCCCGGGCGAGGAGCGCGAGCGTGCGCGACAGCGCGCCCTTGTCGATGCCGAGGCGGCGCGCGAGCTCCCGGACCCCGACGGAGCGGTCCCCGAGCTCCTCGAGGATCGCGAGACCGCGCTGCAGGGCCTGGGACACGACGTGCACCGTAGACCGTTGCGGGATCGGCCGCCAGATGTTGCCGGGGAGGCAACGCCAGACGGGGCCGGCGAGCGCCGGGGCGCCGACCGGGTGGCTCGCTACCCTCGTTGCGATGCGCGCGACCGCCTACGTCGCGGGTCTCGAGCTCGACCTGGAGGTCTTCAGCGGGCCGTTCGACCTGCTGCTCACGCTGATCCTCAAGGAGGAGGTCGACCTCCTCGAGGTCGACCTCGCCGAGGTCGTGCTCACGTACCTCGACCACCTGGAGTCCCGCGGCGAGCTCGACCTCGAGGTCGCCACCGAGTTCCTCGTGCTGATCGCCTCGCTGCTCGAGCTCAAGTCGCGGCTGCTGCTGCCGCGCGAGGAGGAGGACGAGCTCGGCGAGCTCCAGCCCGAGGAGGCCGCGGAGGAGCTGATGGAGCGCATGCTCCAGGCCCGCCGGTACCGCCACGCGGCCGACCACCTCGAAGGCCGCCTGCAGCAGGAGGACGGCAAGCGGTTCCGCTCCGCGCCCCTGCCGCGCCACCTGCGCGTCTTCACCGAGCAGGACGCGATCGCCGTCCACAGCCCGAACCGCCTGGGCAAGGCCATCGGCGGGCTCCTGCGCCTGCCCGCGCGCGTGGACCTCCACCACGTCACGCTGCAGCGGGTCAGCCTGCCCGAGCGCCTCGCGCACCTGCGCTCGCTCCTGCGCCGCGGCAGCTTCACCTTCAGCGAGGCCGTGGGCGACGCCGACCGCACCACCGTGGCCGTGACGCTCTGGGCGCTGCTCGAGATGTACAAGCAGGGCGAGGCCGACTGGACCCAGGTCGAGCCGTTCGCGGAGATCCACGTCGCCGGGGTCGCGCCCGGCGCCGCACGCTGGTCGGCGGCGACCCGCGAGGCCGCGGCGTGAGCGGGCCCGACCGCTCCGACGACTTCGACGTCGAGTCCACCGCCGAGGAGCTGCCGCCGGAGCCCGAGCCCGTCGAGGCGGTCGTCGAGGAGCTCCTGGACGAGGCCGAGGTCGAGCCGCCGCTGCCGCCCGAGCAGTCCGGCCTCGCCTCGACGGTCGAGTCGCTCCTCTTCCTCTCGTCGGAGCCCGTGCGGCTGGACGACCTCGCCGTCGCCTGCGACACGGGCCCGGAGGAGGTCGCGGCCGCGCTGAACGAGCTGCGCCGCGTGTTCGCCCCCGGCCGCCGGGGTCTGCTGCTGCGCGAGATCGGGGGCGGGTTCCTCCTGTCCTCCGCGCCGGAGACCGAGCCCGCGGCCCGCCGGCTGCTCGCCGCGCCGCGCACCCCGCCGCTGACCCCCGCCCAGGCCGAGACCCTCGCGATCGTCGCCTACCTGCAGCCGGTCAGCCGGCCGGAGATCACGCGGATCCGCGGCGTGGCGGCCGACTCCGCCTGCAACACGCTCACCGAGCGCGGCATGATCGAGGAGGCCGGGCGCTCCCAGTTCGGCGCGGTCCTCTACCGCACCACCGGGCTCTTCCTGAAGCTCTTCGGGCTCGACGGCCTCGCCGACCTCCCGGACCCCTCGGCCTGGGACCCGACGCCGGAGGAGACCGCGACCCTCCGCGAGCGCCTGATGATCGCCGGCGACGCGCGGGGCGGGGGCGACGCGGTCGACGGCGACGACCCGACCGAGCGCCCGACGCTCGACCTCACCGGCGCCGCCGCGCCCGCCGGGCACACGGCGTCGGAGTTCGCCCCGACCGCGCAGCAGGATCCGGGTGACGAGCCGGACACCGCTCCGGACCCCGCGGACTGATACCCCTACGGGGGATGTCGCCCGGCCGCCACCTCTTCGTCACGCGTGGCGACCTCACGGCCCTGCACTGCGACGCCTGGGTGCTCCCGACCGACCGCGAGGGCACCGTCACCGCGCCGTGGGTCCCCGAGCTCGAGCGGCTCGGACGGGGCGAGGCCGACGCGTACGGCGGACGTCTCGACGAGGCGGCGCGACGGGACCTCGAGGCGACGGGCGCGGCGGTGCTCCGGGCCCCGACCCGCACGCTCCCCGGCGTCGTCGCCTGCGACACCGCGGTCGCCCACGGCGACGTCGGCGCGTGCGCCGCGGCGGCGTCGACCGCGATCGGGCACGTCACCGCGCTCGTGGCCTCCGCCGGGGCGCTCCCGACCGGCGCCCTCGAGCTGCCACGGCCCCGCACCCTCGTCGGCCTGCCGACCGTCGGCGTCGGTGCCGGCGGCGGCCGCGACGTCCGCGGGGCCGTCCTGGCCGGTCAGATCGACGCCGCGCGGGCGACGCTCGCGGCGGGCGACGGTCCCGACGTCGTCCTCGTCTGCTTCGACCACGAGCACTACGCCGCCGCCCAGCGCGCCCGCCGGGCCGCCGGCGTCGGCGCCGAGCTCGCCGCGGTCCTGGGCGACGACCTGCACGGGCGCGTCGAGGCGCTGGCCGCCCACGCCCGGGCCGGCCGGCTGGTGCCGTTCGTCGGCGCCGGGGTCAGCATGGGGGCGGGGCTCCCGTCGTGGGTCGGGCTGCTCGACGAGCTGATCTCCGAGGCCGGCATGGAGGCCGACCGCGCGGCTCTGGACCGCGTCGACCTCCGCGACCGCGCGGCGCTGATCCAGAGCCGGCTGGGGGCGGGCGAGCTCGAGCGCATCCTGCTCGAGCGCCTGACCGCCGCGTCCCGCGTGGCGCTGCAGCACCAGCTGCTCGCCTCCCTGCCGGTGCACGAGGCCGCGTCGACGAACTGGGACGATCTCTTCGAGCGGGCGTGGGTCGACGCGGGGGCGGGGCGCGTCGCGCAGCTGCCGTTCGACGGCCAGACCGGCGCCGACCACTGGATCGTCAAGCTCCACGGCACCGTCCGGCAGGGCAAGCTCCACGGCGTCGTCCTGACCCGCGACGACTACCTCCGCTTCGGCGCGGAGCGCAATGCGCTGGCGGGCATCGTCCAGTCGCTGCTCCTGACCCGGCACATGCTCTTCGTCGGCTTCGGGCTGAGCGACGAGACGTTCCACCGGATCGCCCACGACGTTCGCCAGGTGCTCGCGGACGGCACCGGGATCCCCGAGCGTCAGGGGGCGTACGCGACGAGCCTGTCGCCGTCCCGGCACTCCGTCACGGCCGAGCTCTGGAAGGGCCAGCTCGACGTCGTCTCCACCCGCCGCGCGGCGGACGGCGAGGGCCGCGCCGGCACGGCGCCCGCCGCGCGCCGGCTGGAGATCGCCCTCGACCTGCTCGGCATGCTGTCGGTCGACCCGCTCGGGCACCTGCTGGACCCGTCGTTCGACGGCGCGCTGACCGCCGAGGAGCGCCGGCTGGCCGAGGCCCTGCGCCGGTTCGCCGACACGGCGGGGCCGCTGCTGCACGACGCAGGGCCCGCCGGCGACGCGGTCGGGCGGTGGCTGGACCGCATGCGGGAGCGCTGAGGGACCCGCACGGCACGGACGAGCGCGCTCCGCCCGTGCGCCGGCCACCGGGTGCGATCGCCTCGCGCTGCGAGCCGGGGGAGGACCACGTCCCGTCCACCCTCCCGAGCGGACGGGGTCGACGGGTGACCGATACCTGATCAGGCTTGCCGCAACCCGCCTGCCCGTGCCCTAATATCCCGAAACTCGATCAGGGTTTTTCGCCCTGCCAGGTCCTCACGAAAGCGTGAACATGCGTTCCTCGACACGACTCCCAGCTGCTGCGGCCGTCCTCGCGACGGCGGTCCTCGCCGGTTGCGGAGGGTCCAGCGACAGCACGAGCGACACCGGGTCGTCCTCCGCCGACAACGCGAAGACGAAGCTCTCCCTCGTCGCCTACTCGACGCCGCAGGTGGTCTACGACGAGGCGGGTCCCGCGTTCGGCAAGACGACCGCAGGGGCGGGCGTCGGCGTGGTCGGCTCGTACGGCGCCTCGGGCGACCAGTCGCGCTCGGTCCTCAACGGGGCGGACGCCGACGTCGTCGCGTTCTCCCTCGAGCCGGACATGACGAAGCTCGTCAAGGGCGGGTTCGTCGGCTCCGACTGGAACGCCGGCCCGAACAAGGGCTTCGTCTCCAACTCCGTCGCCACGTTCGTCGTCCGCAAGGGCAACCCGAAGGGCATCAAGACCTGGGACGACCTGATCAAGCCGGGCGTCAAGGTCATCACCCCGAACCCGTTCTCCTCGGGCTCGGCGAAGTGGAACCTGCTCGCCGGCTACGGCGCCAAGAGCGACGGGGGCAAGAACCCCGCCGCCGGTCTCGCCTACGTCAAGACGCTCCTGACGAAGAACGTCAAGCAGCAGCCCGCGTCCGGCCGCGACGCCTCGTCGGCGTTCACCTCGGGCGACGCGGACGTCCTGATCTCGTACGAGAACGAGGCGATCACGCTGCAGCAGAAGGGCGCGAAGGTCGACTACGTCACGCCCGACGACACGATCCTGATCCAGAACCCGATCGCGGTGACGGCGAAGAGCAAGCACCCCGCGCAGGCGAAGGCGTTCGTCGACTACCTGCTCTCGAAGCCCGGCCAGGAGATCTTCGCCAAGCACGGCTACCGTCCGGTCGACGACGCGGTGCTGAAGGCGAACGCCAAGACGTTCCCGGACCCCTCGGGCCTCTTCACCATCGACGACCTCGGTGGCTGGTCGAAGGTGAACGACGAGTTCTTCGACCCGGACAAGGGCTCGATCGCGAAGATCGAGCAGGACGCGGGTGTCTCGACCTCGAAGTGAGCCGGTTCCGGCGGACGGGCCCTCGCCCGACGCCGGTACCGGTGCAGCAGGACCCGGAGCGGGCGGTGCCCGCTCCGGCGCGCGCCGCCGCCTTCCCGAGGGGATGCTCGGTCTGGGCGTCGGGTCCCTCTGGCTCAGCATCATCGTCCTGCTGCCGATCGCGGCGGTCGCCGCGAAGTCGCTCGACGGCGGCTTCGGCGCGTTCTGGGACGCCGTCACGACGCCGGCGGCGCGCTCGGCGCTGGGCCTGACGCTCGTCGCCTCCGCCATCGTCGCGCTCGTCAGCGCGGTGACCGGCACCCTGATCGCCTGGGTGCTCGTCCGCGACGAGTTCCCCGGCAAGCGGCTCGTCAACGCCCTGATCGACCTGCCGTTCGCGATCCCGACGATCGTCGCGTCGATCGTGCTGCTGACGCTCTACGGCAGCGACAGCCCGCTCGGGCTGCACCTGATCGCGACCCGTCCGATCATCGTGATCGCGCTGCTCTTCGTGACCCTGCCGTTCGTCGTCCGGTCGGTCCAGCCGGTCCTGATGGAGGCCGACCGCGAGGCCGAGCAGGCCGCCGCGACGCTCGGCGCCTCGAACCTCACGATCTTCCGGCGGATCATCCTGCCCACGATCGGACCGGCGCTCCTGTCGGGCATCGGCCTGGCGTTCGCCCGGGCGATCGGCGAGTACGGCTCGGTCGTCCTCGTCGACGGCAACATCCCGCAGAAGACCCAGGTGACGTCGCAGTACATCCAGGGCCGGCTCGAGAGCAACCAGGACGGCGTCGTCGACGTCGGTGCCGCGGCGAACTCGATCGTGCTGCTCCTGATCGCCGTCGTCGTCCTGCTCGCGCTCCGCATCGCCGCGAGCCGGGGGAGCCGCCACCATGCGCGTTAGCCGCAGGGCGCAGCTGTCGCTGCGGACGCTGGCGCTCGCCTACCTGTTCGTCCTGCTGATCATCCCGCTCGGGATCATCCTGTACCGGACGTTCGAGCACGGCGCCTCGGCCGTGATCGACAGCGTCACGACGCCGGCCGCGGTCTCCGCGTTCTGGCTGACGATCGAGATCGTCACGATCGCCGTCGTCCTGAACACGGTCTTCGGGGTGCTGCTCGCCATCGCCCTCGTCCGCAGCCGGGTCCGCGGGAAGAGCATCATCCAGGTGCTCGTCGACCTGCCGTTCGCGGTCTCCCCGGTCGTGGTCGGCGTCTCGCTGCTCCTCGTGTACGGCAACGCCGGCTGGTTCGGGACCTGGCTGGCCGAGCACGGGATCAAGGTCATCTTCTCCGTCCCCGGGATGGTGCTCGCCACGATCTTCGTGACGGTGCCGTTCGTCGTCCGCGAGGTCGAGCCGGTGCTGCGCGAGATCGGCACGGAGCAGGAAGAGGCCGCGGCGACGCTCGGCGCGTCGCGCTGGCAGACCTTCTGGCGGATCACGCTGCCGGCGATCCGGTGGGGCCTCGCCTACGGCGTGATCCTGACGATCGCCCGGGCGCTGGGCGAGTACGGCGGCGTCAGCCTCGTGTCGCAGTCGAAGCCCGGCGAGTCCCAGACCCTGACGCTGCTGGTCAAGAGTCGCTACGACAACCTCGACGAGGCGGGCGCGTACGCCGCAGCGACCCTCCTCATGGTCATCGCCGTGGTGGCGTTGATCATCATGACCGTCCTCGATCGCAAGAAGTCCAACGTATGAGCGACCCCGTCACCACGGAGCCCACCGGCGGCGACGCCGCCCCGACGGAGATCACGGGCGACACGAGCCTGATCGCGGACGCCGGATCGCACGCGATCGTCGTCACGGGCCTGAACAAGCACTACGGCGACTACCACGCCCTGCGCGACGTCGACATCACGATCCCGAACGGCTCGCTGACCGCGCTGCTCGGGCCGTCGGGCTCCGGGAAGTCGACGCTGCTGCGGGCGATCGCGGGGCTCGAGGTCCCGGACGAGGGGACCGTCGTGATCGGTGGCGAGGACGTCACCTTCATCCCGCCGCAGCGGCGGGAGATCGGGTTCGTCTTCCAGCACTACGCGGCGTTCAAGCACATGAACGTCCGGGACAACGTCGGCTTCGGTCCGTCGATCCGGAAGCAGCCGAAGAGCGAGATACGGGAGCGCGTCGACGAGCTCCTCGAGATCGTCGGCCTCGCCGGCTACCAGGAGCGGTACCCGTCGCAGCTCTCGGGCGGACAGCGGCAGCGCATGGCGCTCGCGCGTGCGCTGGCGGTCCAGCCGAAGGTGCTGCTGCTCGACGAGCCGTTCGGTGCCCTGGACGCCAAGGTCCGTGAGGACCTCCGCGCCTGGCTGCGCCGCCTGCAGGCCGAGACCGGCGTGACCACCGTCCTGGTGACGCACGACCAGGAGGAGGCGCTCGACGTCGCCGACCACATCGCCGTGCTCAACGCGGGCGCGATCGAGCAGTGGGGCACCCCGCGCGAGGTCTACGAGACGCCGGCCAACGAGTTCGTCATGACGTTCCTCGGGCCGACCGCGACGCTGGAGGGGAAGCTCGTGCGTCCCCACGACCTCGTCCTCTCGCTCGAGCAGATCGAGGACGCCGTCCCGGTGACCGTCGTGCGGGTCGTGCACCTCGGCTTCGAGGTGCGCGTCGAGCTGGAGGACCGGGACGGGAACCAGCTCTCCGCGCAGACGACGCGCGGCGAGGCCGCCCGTCTGGACCTGGACGTCGGCCAGGCGGTCTTCGTCCGCACCGGGCACCCGCCGTTCCCGGTGGACGCGCCCGCCTGACCACCGGCCCGGTCCGGCGGCCTCCGCCGGACCGCGCCGGACCGGTCGTCCGGCCGTCCGAGATCTCCGCGGGACGACGCGCCGTCGCGGCACGCGATTGGCGTGTCGGCGCTCCACCACCCGGCGTAGGGTGAGCGCTCGGGCGACGGTTGTGCCATGCATCCGTGGCGGGGGCCGTCGCCGATCCCCCCAGGAGGTCCCCCATGAAGTTCCGTCCCGGACGGCCCTCACCAGCCATGCTGGTGGCCGTCCTCGCGCTCGTCGTCGCCCTCGGTGGCACCGCCACCGCGGCGTCGGGCCTCATCACCGGCCGGCAGATCGCGCCCTCGACGATCACCGGTCGCAACGTCCAGAACCACTCGCTGACGGCGGCCGACCTGGCCGCCGGCACCGTGCGCACCGGGAGGACCGGTGCCACCGGTCCCGCCGGCCGCACGGGCGCGACCGGCCCCGCGGGCGCCGCAGGCGCGCCGGGTGCCCCAGGTCCCGCAGGTGCCGCGGGACCGGCCGGCCCGAAGGGCGACGCCGGTGCCGACGGCGCCCCGGGCCCGAAGGGCGACCAGGGCATCCCCGGTCCGAAGGGCGATCCCGGCGTCAAGGGCGACCCGGGCACGCCGGGCGTCGCCACGCCGACGGTCGTCGAGTACCGCGTGTCCTCGCACGTCGGCGCTCCCGCGCTGTCCGCCGCGCAGGCCGCGGACCCGTACCCGGTGAAGGCCGGCGGCGCCACGAACGTGACCGCGGGCGCGAAGTGCGACGCCGGGAGCTACCCCGTCGGCGGCGGCGTGCTCCCGAGCGACAGCCGCGTCGGCGCGATCGCGATCACCGGGCTCATCCCGGTGGTCAACCCGGACCCGACGCAGCCGAGCGGCTACGTCGCCGCGGTCGACAATCTCACCGACGAGGACCAGGTCTTCCAGGTCTACGTCAACTGCGTGAAGGCGAAGGCCGACACGGAGAAGCCCGTCTCGGACCTGCCGGACGCCGTCCGCGCCCGCTACACCCGCGTGCTGAAGGAGTCCAAGTGATGCCGTCCCCCGATCAGCGCGGCCCCCGCGCCGCGTCCACCACCTCCCGCGACGCCGCCGCGGCGTCCCGACCGATCTCCGGCGACGGCGCGGCCCGACGCCGGTCCGGGCGGACCGCCCGGGCCGCCGTCCTCGCCACCGGTGCGGTCGTCGTGCCCGCGCTCCTCGTGCCGTCCGCCGGAGCCGCGTCCACCGCCGTCCGGCGCGTCGACCACATCGCCGGCGTCCAGCGCGCCGCGGACCGCACCGCGGTCGAGCCGTCGTCGTCGCCGGCCGCCGCCCGCGCCGTCCCGTCCGGGACGCCGTCCGGTGCGCGGCGGTCCCTGCGTGCGGCCCGGCCGGACTGGGCGAGCAGCGGTGCCGCGCTCGGCCGCGTCGACCGGTCGCAGACCGTGCCGGTGCGCCTGACGCTCGCGTGGCGCGACCCGGACGGCCTGGCGGCGCTGAACCGCGACGTCTCGGACCCCGCGTCGTCGTCCTACGGGAAGTACCTGACGCCGTCGGCGTTCCGGGATCGCTTCGCGCCGACCGCGGCCACCGTCCAGAAGGTCGCCGCCGCGCTCCGGGCGCGCGGCCTGACCGTCGACGGGGTCTCGCGCAACGGGTCGCGCCTGACCGCCCACGGCACCGCGCCGGAGGTCGAGCGGGCGTTCGGCACCGCGCTGAACGCCTACCGGGTGAAGGGGAAGGTCCTCCGTGCCGCCGCCGGGACCCCGACGCTGCCGGCGGACATCGCCCCGGCCGTCGCGGCCGTGCAGGGGCTCGACCAGTCCGGGGCGTTCACGAAGCCCGGGGCGACGCCGGCGCCGGTCTTCCGGAACGCCGGGCCGTGCTCCACGTACTGGGGCGAGAAGCTCTCGACCGGGACGCCGGACGCCTTCGGCGGACCGGTGCCCGTCGTCCCGTGCGGCTACACCTCGAAGCAGCTGCGCTCCGCCTACGGCCTGCAGACCGGCCAGGACGGCGGCGGCAGCTCCGTCGCGATCATCGACGCGTACGCCTCGCCGACGATCGAGAAGGACGCGAACACCTGGTCCGCGAACCAGAGCGTCCCGGCGTTCGCGAAGGGCCAGCTCGACCAGTCGCTGACGCCGTACTGGATCACCCAGATCCCGGAGACCCCCGGCGACGGCGGCGACGACCCGCAGGGCTGGTACGGCGAGCAGACGCTCGACGTCGAGGCCGTCCACGCGATGGCGCCCGGCGCGAAGGTCGTCTACGCCGGTGCGCGCGACCCGTACGACGCGTCGCTCGACGACACGCTCAGCGACGTCATCGAGTCGGGCAAGGCGCAGATCGTCTCCAACTCCTACGGCGAGACCGAGGGCGACACGTCCGAGGCGTCCCGTGCCGCGTTCGAGACGATCGCGCAGGAGGCCACCGCGACCGGTGTCGGGCTGTACTTCTCGTCGGGCGACAACGGCGACGAGGTCGTGAACACCGGGGTGCGGCAGGCGGACTTCCCGTCCGGCAGCCCGTCGGTCACCGCGGTCGGCGGCACGTCGGTCGGCATCGGGGCCGACGGGCAGTGGCTGTTCGAGACCCCGTGGGGGACCGACAAGTCGAACCTGAACGCGGCGGGCACCGGCTGGGAGCCCGCCCCGGGCGACCCGTCCGGCTACACCTCGGGCGGGGGCGGCGGCACGAGCGCGTTCGCGGCGCAGCCGGCGTACCAGGCACCGGTCGTCCCGCCGGCGCTGGCGACGAAGTACCCCGGGGCGACGTCGGCGCACCGCGTGGTGCCGGACGTCTCCGCGATCGGCGATCCGAACACCGGGTTCCTCATGGGCCAGACGCAGACGTCGCCGGACGGCAGCGTCGCGTACTCGGAGTACCGGATCGGCGGCACGAGCCTCGCCTCGCCGGTGACCGCCGGGATCATGGCGGTCGTCGACCAGGGCCGCGCGGCGAAGGGCCTGCCGCGGACCGGCTTCGCGAACCCCGCGCTCTACGCGGCGCCCGCGTCGGCGTTCCACGACCAGGCGGACGGCTCCCGCGCCACCCGCGGGGTCGTGCGGACGGACTTCGTCAACGCGGCGGACGCCACCGACGGCCTCGCGGTGAGCCTGCGGGCGATCGGCGACACCGGCACGCTCAGCTCGATCCCCGGGTACGACGACTCGACCGGACGGGGCAGCCCGAACGGGACGGCGTTCTACGAGGCGCTGACGAAGTGACCCGGTGACGGGACGCCCGGTCCGCGCGAGCGGGCCGGGCGCGGGGCTCCGGCGCCGGCCCGCTCCCGCATCCCGGTGCGGCGCCGGAGCTGCCGGGACACGACCGTCCGCGGGGCCGCGCCCGGGCTCACGCGAGGCGCGACACCGCTTCGAGGATCGCCGCCGGCTCCGTCCGTCGCGCGTAGTTCGGCTGGACGTCGATCCACGCGATCGTGCCGTCGCGGTCGACGAGCACCACCGTCGGCATCGGCAGGCCGGCGGTCCCGTCGGCGTTCACGGCCGTCACGTCGAGGCCGAGCTCGCCCTGCGCGGCCCGCACGTCGTCGGAGGACGTGAACAGGACGCCCAGCGCGCTCGCGATGCGGTTGCCGGGGTCGGAGAGCACGTCGTAGGTCAGCTCCGCCTTCTCGCTGATGCTGAGCGACCCGTCGGGCGTCTGCGGGCTGACGGCGACGAGCCGCACGCCCCGCTCGGCCAGCGGGCCGGTGAGGTCCTGCTCGTAGGCGCGCAGCGCCACGTTGCAGTACGGGCACCACGCTCCGCGGTAGAGGACGACGACGGCGGGGGCGCCCTCGCGGGTCGCCGCGAGCGTCGTCGGCTTCCCGTGGACGTCGAGGAGCTCGCCGTCCGGCATCGCGTCGCCGGCGCCGAGGACGTCGGCGGGGAGGCCCGCCGCGTCGAGGGCGTCCTGCTCGGCGCCGAAGCGCGCAGCGATCTGCTCGGGGAGCTCGATGTCCGACAGCGTCGTCCGGATGCGGTCGGCGAGGGTGGTGGAGGTGGTCATCGGGTGGTCTCTCGTTCGGGGTGCGTGGTGGAGATGAGGGGACGGACGGGCGGCGACCGTCGACGGCGACGATCGAGCCGGTGACGAAGCGCGCCTCGTCGGGACATCGACCGCCGCTCATCGAGTGGACGAGATCGTCCAATCGGCCTGCGGGGCGACGCTACCACGAACTGGACGGGATCGTCCAGAATCGCGATACGATGCGGCCATGCCGTCCGAACCGACGACCGCCAGGGGCCGCGCGACACGGGAGCGGATCGTGCTCGCGGCGGCCGGTCTGGTCGCCGAGCGCGGGGTCGCCGGCATGTCGCTCGACGACGTGTGCGCGCAGGCCCCGGCGTCCAAGAGCCAGCTCTACCACTACTTCGACGGTCGGGACGACCTGCAGCAGGCGGTGGCCGAGACCACCTGCGGGACGGTGATGGACGTCCAGGCCGACGTGCTCGGGGGCTTCGACACCCTCGACGGTGCGGAGCGGTACCTGGACGCGCTCGTCGCGCTCCAGGAGCAGCGGGGCGCGCGGGGCGGCTGCCCCATCGGATCGCTGGCGGGGCAGCTGGCCGAGCACCACGAGGGGTCCCGCCTGGCGCTCGCCGACGGCTTCGACCGCTGGGAGACGGGCTTCCGCGTCGGGCTGCAGGCGATGGCGGACCGCGGGGACCTCCGTGCCGGGACGGAGGTCGCGACGGTCGCGACCCAGGTCCTCGCGGCGGTCCAGGGCGGGCTCCTCCTCACCCAGGTCCGCCGCGACGCGCGCCAGGTCCGGATCGCCATGGACGGGGCGCTCGCGCAGATCACGGCCGCCCGCCGGCACGCGGGCCGGTCGTGAGCGCCCTGCGCCCTGCGCGGGACGGCGGCGAGCCCGACGGCTCCGAGCGCCGCCTCCTCGACCAGCTCCGCAGCGGCGACGAGCGGGCGTTCGACCGCCTCGTGTCCCTGCACTCCCCCGGGCTGCTCCGCGTGGCCCGCACCTTCGTCTCGACCCAGGCCGTCGCCGAGGAGGTCGTGCAGGAGACGTGGCTCGGCGTCCTGCGCGGGATCGACCGCTTCGAGGGCCGCTCCTCGCTGCGGACCTGGATCTACCGGATCCTCACCAACCGGGCGCGGACCCGCGGGGTCGTCGAGCACCGCACCGTCCCGTTCGCGACGCTCGCCGCGCGCGAGCTGGGCGAGGGCTTCACGGCCGTCGATCCCGAGCGCTTCCTCCCCGCCGACCACGACCGCTGGCCGCACCACTGGGCCGCGCCGCCGCGTCGCTGGGACACCTCGCCGGAGGCCGCGCTGTCGCACGCCGAGACCC
>NZ_KI912613.1:3739858-4287128 GCF_000519325.1 Patulibacter minatonensis DSM 18081
GTCGCGGCGCCCGCCGGGGACCGCGACTGACGGCGCAGGGCTCGGTCAGCGCCCGGCCGCGTCCGCGAACGCGTCCTTCAGTCGCCCCATCCCCGTGCGGATCTCGGCCGGGTCGTGGGTGGTGAACGACAGCCGCAGCGTGCGGGGGTCCGGGGTCGTCGCGTAGAACGGCGCGCCCGGGACGTAGGCGACCTGCCGGGCGATCGCCGCGGGGAGGATCGCCGTCGCGTCCAGGCCCTCCGGCAGGCGCGCCCAGATGAACATCCCGCCCTCGGGCCGGTTGAAGGTCGACCCCTCGGGCAGGGTGCCCGGCAGCAGCGCGAGCATCGCGTCGCGCCGCTCGCGGTAGACGTCGCGGAGCCGGTCGAGGTGCGCGTCGAGGTCCACGTGCGCCAACCAGAGCGCGGTCGCGGCCTGGTCGATCGTCGAGCTGTGGAGGTCCGCCGCCTGCTTGGCGATCGTCAGCGGGCGACGGAGGAGGGCGGGCGTCCGGACCCAGCCGATGCGGAGTCCCGGTGCCGCGACCTTCGACAGGGTCGACAGCGCGAGCGTGCGCTCGGCCGCGCCGGGGATCGAGGCCAGCGGGGTCGAGGCCTCGCCGGCGTACCGCAGCTCGCCGTACGGGTCGTCCTCGATCGCCCAGAGGCCGGTGCGCTCCATCACGGCGGCGAGCTGCACGCGGCGCTCCTCGCTCAGCGTGCGACCCGTCGGGTTGTGGAACGTCGGCACCACGTAGAGGAGCTTCGGCCGGTGCTCGGCCACGAGCCGCTCGACCGCCGCCGGGTCGATGCCGTCCTCGTCGCACGGCACGGGGACGGGGATCGCGCCGGCGAGCTGGAACGCCTGCAGGGCCGCCAGGTAGCTGGGGTCCTCGACGAGGATCCGGTCGCCGGGCTCCAGGAAGACCGTCGCGATCAGCGTCAGCGCCTGTTGCGACCCGCTCGTGATCAGCACGTCGTCCGGACCGGTCGGCAGTCCGCGGACGCTCAGGCGGTCGGCGACGCGGCGTCGCAGCTCGGGGTCGCCCTCCGTCGTGGAGTACTGGAGCGACCGGCCCGCGCTGCGCGGCTCCAGCGCCGCGGCGTACGCGGCCGCGATGCCCTGGTGGTCGAAGAGCTCCGGGGCGGGGAGCCCGCCGGCGAACGACAGGACGCCGGGCTTCTCGGTCAGCGCCAGGATCTCGCGTACCGGCGAGCTCGCGACCCCGCGCAGGCGCGCGGCGACGGGAGCTTCAGGACCGGGGGGCGTGACCGTCATCACCCCGCAGGATACGGGGGGAGCCGGCCCGGCGGTCCCCCGACCCTTGGCCGATGCAAGAACTTCTGGCGCGGCGGCATCGATGAGTCCGCGGTCCCCGGACGGTCCGTGCCCCGATGACCGCTCCGCACCTCGTCCTCCACCAGCACCCGTTCGCCTCGTTCTGCCAGAAGGCCGTGATCGCGCTGTACGAGCTCGACCTGCCCTTCGAGACCGCGCTGATCGACGGGCCCGAGGCCCACGCCGAGATGGTGGCGCTCTGGCCGACCGGGAAGATGCCGGTCCTCCGCGACGACGGAGTGGACGCGACGGTCGGCGAGTCCACGACCGTGATCGAGTACGCCGACGGGATCGCCGCAGGCGGGCCGCGACTCGTTCCCGCGGATCCCGGGGCGGCACTGACGGTGCGGATGTGGGACCGCTTCTTCGACCACTACGTCCAGGTCCCGATGCAGAAGGTCGTCGCCGACGCGCTGCGGCCTGAGGGCTCCGAGGACCCCTTCGGCGTCGCCGAGGCCCGGGAGACCCTCGACGCGTCGTACGTCACCCTCGACGACCGGCTCGCCGGGATCCCGTGGGCGGCGGGGGACGCGTTCTCGATGGCCGACTGCGCCGCCGCGCCGGCGCTCTTCTACGCCCGCATCGTGCATCCCTGGGACGAGGCCGCCCGTCCGCACCTGACGCGCTACTACCGCGACCTCGTCCACCGCCCGTCGGTGCTGCGCTCGATCGACGACGCCCGCCCGTTCCGCGGCGTCTTCCCGCTGCCGTGGCCCGACGACGCGGACGCGCACCAGCCGGCGCGCTGAGCGACCGCCGAGCGGGGCGCTACCGGAAGAGGCCCTCGCCGATGCACCCGCCGGGACGGATCCCCGGCGGCACGGCGAAGAGGCCGGAGCCCGTGTGCTGGATGTACTCCATGAGCGCGTCGCCGACGCCGAGCTTGCGCTGGATCGCCACGAACTGCCGGTGCGGGTCCTGCTGGAAGGCGATGAAGAACAGGCCCGCGTCGAGCTGGTTCGTGCGCGGGTCGACGCCGTCGGTGTAGGAGTAGCCGCGGCGCAGGATGTGCTGGCCGTCGTTGATCTCCGGCGACGCGAGGCGGATGTGGGCGTCGGGCGGGATCACGGTGACGCCGTCGCTGCCCTTGATGTCGAGGTCGACGGTGTCGAACTCCTTCGTGCCCGTGAGCGGCGCGCCGGAGACCTTGGAGCGCCCGAAGACGGCCTCCTGGTCCGCGAGGCGGTCGCGGTCCCACGTCTCGATGAACATGCGGATCCGGCGGGCGACGAGGTACGAGCCGCCCCGGAACCACTCCTGGGGCTCCTCGCGGCCGACCCAGACGAAGCGGTCCATGCCCGTCGTGTCCTCGGCACGGAGGTTGTTCGTGCCGTCCTTGAAGCCCATGAGGTTGCGCGGCGTGGCCTGCCCGCGCGTCGTCGACGAGGTGCGCCCGAAGCCCAGCTGGGTCCACCGCAGCGTCGCGGACCCGAACGCGATGCGCGCGAGGTTGCGCACGGCGTGGAAGGCGACCTGGGGGTCGTTCGAGCACGCCTGGACGCAGAGGTCGCCGCCGGTGCGGGCCGGGTCGAGCTGGTCGCCCGGCAGGTCGCCGAGCGGCTTCAGCGCGCTCGGGCGCCTGGACCGCAGGCCGAAGCGGTCCTTCCCGTCCTTCTCGAAGACGTCCGGGCCGATGCCGAACGTGATCGTCAGCTGGGCGGCGGGCAGCCCGGCGGCCTCGCCGGTGTCCTCGGGCGGCGTCTGCGGGTGGCCGGCGACGGCACCGGTCGGCCGACCCGCGCACATGAGCTCGGCGGCCCGCGTCCACTCGCGGAGGAGGTCGCGGAGCTCGGCGGCGGTCTCGATCGTGAGGTCGAACGCGCCGAAGGCGAGGCGGTCCTGCGCGGGGGTGGCGATGCCGGCCTGGTGCTCGCCGTGGAACGGGACGGCGTCCTGCGCGGCGCCGCCGCCGGTGTCGGCGTCCGCCTGCCCGGTGGCGTAGCCCGCGCCGCCGGCGGCGGCCAGCCCGAGCAGTCCGCCGCCGGTGAACAGCGCGCGGCGGCGGGTCATGCCGCGGCGCGGGGTGCTCTCGCCCCCCTTGGCCGTGCCCTCGTCGCCGCGCTCCGCCATGCGGGCTACTCCAGCACCTTGCCGGCGACCAGGGACAGCGGGTCGGCCAACGCGTTGACCTGCGACGCGAACGTCTTCGTGTCCGCGGGCGTGAGCTCGTCGTAGAGCGCGAAGCCCAGCGGCGTGCTGCGCTTGTACTTGTCGAGCCCCTTCTGGACGGCGGCGAAACGCGGCTCGATCTGGTCGATCAGCGCCTGCTGCTTGCGGGCGACGAGCGCGGGCTTCAGGAGGTCGAACGCCTTCTTCGAGCCGTCGAGGTTGCCCTGGAAGTCGGAGAGGTCGGTGTGCGAGTAGCGGTCCTCCTCACCGGTGATCTTGCCGGACGAGACCTCGTTCAGGAGCTCGAGCGCGCCGTTGGCGAGCTGGGCGGCCTGGAGGTCGATGTCCTTGATCTTCGCGTCGAGCGTCGCGACGTCGTCGACGAGTTTCGTCGCGTACGCCTTCGTGCCCTTGGTGGTGTTCTTCTGCCACAGGATCTGCTCGATCTTGTGGAAGCCGGTCCACTCGTCCTTGTCGGCGACGTCGTTGACGCGGGCGTCGATCTTCGGGTCGAGGTCGCCGAACGCCTCGGCGACGGGCTCGATCCGCTCGTACGGCAGGCGGGCGGGACCGAAGAGGTCCTTGGCGGCCTTCAGGTCGCCGTCGCGCAGTGCCGCGGCGAACCTGTCGACGCGCTTGACGAGCTCGTCGGACTGCTCCTGGACGTACGCGTTGTAGTCCGCGACGGCCTTCGTGAGGGCCGGGTCGGTCGGGCCCTTCGCCGCTGCGGCGCCGGTCACCGTGAGCTTGCCGGGCGTCCGCTCGGTGTCGCCGGGGCTGGCGCAGTAGACGACGTAGTCCCCGGCGTCGAGCTGCAGGGAGAAGTCGCCCGAGAGGCCCGGGGTCAGGTTCTCGCGCTCGCCGAGGATGATGCCGTCCTTGTTCTTCAGCTCGACCTCGGTGGTCTTGCCGGTGCCGTTGTTGACGGCCTCGAAGCGCACCTTGCCGGCCGGGGCCTCCAGCGCGCTCGGCGAGCAGCCCTTGTCCGTGAGCTCGACCTTGAGGTTCGTGGCGTTCGGGTCGTCCTTGTCGTCGCTGCCGCAGGCCGTGAGTCCGAGCGACGCCGTGACGGCGGCGGCGACGGCCAATGAACGTGGGGTGCTGCGGGTCATGCGGGGACCTCGGACTCGGTGCGGGGGTTCGTGGCGCGCGGACGTCCCGCGGGCCAGAGGACGAAGGCGAGCATCGGGAGGGCATAGACGAGCCAGCCGATCGTCTCGACGTAGCTGGGACGCGGCTGGATGCCGAACAGGCCGGTGACGAGCCCGGAGAAGATGTTGTCCTGATCCGGCGAGACGACGGCCGACAGGTCGAGCCCCGGGAACTGCTCCTGCCCGAAGTTGACCCAGCCCGCCTCGTGCGCCGTGTGCATCGCGCCGGCGACGAGGCCCGCGGCGATGATCACGAGGAAGACCGCCGTGAAGCGGAAGAACTTCGTGAGGTTGAGCTTCACGCCGCCGCGGTAGATGCCCCAGCCGATCGCGCAGGCGATGATGATGCCGACGAGCGCCCCGGCCGAGGCGTTGAAGGTCGAGATCTGCGACGAGTCCAGCTGGAACTGGGCGACGAGGAAGAACGCGGTCTCGACGCCCTCGCGCAGCACGGCGAGGAACGCCATGCCGACGAGGCCGAACGCCGACCCGGCGGCGAGCGCGCTCGCCGCGGACGTCCTGAGCGTCGTGCTCATCGTCCGCGCGTTCTTGCGCATCCACAGGATCATGCCGGTCACCATCACGACGGCGACCAGGGCGATCACGGTCTCGAGCTGCTCCTGCTGCTTCTGGGGGAGCTGCTCGTTGACGGCGTGGAGGGTCACGGCGACGCCGAGGGAGATCGCGACGGCGGCCAGGACGCCCAGCCACATCCAGCGCAGTGCGTCCTTGCGGCCTTCCTGGACGAGGAACGCGGCGATGATGCCGACGATCAGCGACGCCTCGACCCCCTCGCGGAGCCCGGTCACGAACTGGACGGTGGGGAGGGCGGCGGTGATGATCATGGGGTTCTGCTTCGGGCGCCCTTCAGTTCGGGCTCCCTACGCGACTGCAGGACGCTAGCACCGTGGGTTCGGGTCGCCAACTGTTGGCGCGTAGGCAGCTTCGAGCGCTCTGGCGCGCCATTGCGTACGCCGTTGGGAGCCCGATGGTGCGCGCCGGGGACGCCGTGCGCCCGCAGCACTCGGATTCGCGATCCGCATATGACACGCTCGGTCCATGACCCAGCTCCCCGACGGGGTCCGTGCCTGCCTGTTCGACATGGACGGCGTGCTGACCGACACGGCGCGGATCCACGCCGCCGCCTGGCAGGCCGCCTTCGACGCGTTCCTGGAGGACCGGGCGTCGGGGACGCACGGCGACGACGAGGACCTGCGGCCCTTCGACGTCGACGCCGACTACCGGGCGCACGTCGACGGCCTGCCGCGCGAGGACGGCGTCCGGGCGTTCCTGGCGTCCCGCGGGATCGAGGTCCCGGACGGCTCCGACGACGACCCGGCCGGCGCGCCGACCATCGCGGGGATCGCGACCGCGAAGAACGACCGCGTCGGGCCGATGATCGACGAGCAGGGCGTCGAGCTCTACCCCGGCACCGTCGTGCTCCTCGACGCGCTGCGGGCGGAGGGGACGCCGTGCGCCGTCGTCTCGTCCAGCGCGAACACGCGGCACGTGCTGGAGGCCGCGGGCGCCCTGGACCGCTTCGACGTGATCGTCGACGGCACCGCGCTGAAGCCCCGGGACCTCCGTGGCAAGCCGGCGCCCGACACGTTCCTCGCCGCCGCGCAGGACCTCGGGGTCGCGGCGAACGACGCCGCGGTCTTCGAGGACGCGCTGTCCGGCGTCGAGGCGGGCCGCGCCGGCGGCTTCGGCCTCGTCGTCGGCGTCGACCGCGTCGGGCACGCCGACGCGCTGCGCGAGCACGGCGCCGACCGCGTCGTCCAGGACCTGGCGGAGCTCGCATGATCGGCCACGACGTCATCCCCGTCGAGCCCTGGGGCGTGCGGGAGACGCGCCTGGACCTCGACCTCCTCCCGGAGACGGAGTCGGTGTTCGCGCTGGCCAACGGGCACCTCGGGCTGCGGGGCAACCTCGACGAGGGCGAGCCGCGCGGGTCCAGCGGCACGTACCTGGGCGGCGTCTACGAGTCCTATCCGCTCGAGTACGGCGAGATCGGCTACGGGTTCCCCGAGGACGGCCAGGCGGTCGTCGACGTCACCGACGGCAAGATCATCCGGCTGCTGGTCGACGACGAGCCGCTGGACGTCCACCGCGGTCGGCTGGACGAGCACGAGCGGTTCCTCGACTTCCGCACCGGGGTGCTGGAGCGCACGATGCGGTGGACGTCGGAGGCCGGGCGCTCGGTCCGCGTCCGCTCGCGGCGGCTCGTGTCCTTCGACCAGCGCAGCGTCGTCGCGATCCGCTTCGAGGTCGAGGCCGACGACGGGCAGCCCGTCCGCGTCGCGCTGCAGTCCAACCTGCTGGCCAACCAGGCGCCGCAGGAGCGCGCGAACGTCGACCCGCGCTCGGCGTCGGAGCTCCGCAACGTGCTGGAGCCGCGCCTGGCGACGCGGCACGACCACCGCGTCGTCCTCGCGCACACGACGCGGCGCAGCGGCATCTCGCTCGCCGCGGGGATGGATCACGAGATCGAGGTCGAGGACCACCCGAAGTCGCTCACCCAGGTCGACGACGACCTCGGCCGCGTGACCGTCTCGGCGCTTCTCGAGCCGGGCAAGCCGCTGGTCCTGACGAAGTACCTGTCGTACCACTGGTCGTCGCAGCAGTCGGTCGAGTGGCTGCGCGACCAGGTCGACGCCAGCCTGGAGAGCGCGCTGGCGGAGGGCTTCGACGGGCTCGTCGAGTCCCAGACCCGCGAGCTCGACGCGTGGTGGAAGGTCGCCGACGTCGAGCTCGAGGGCGACGACGAGGTCCAGCAGGGCCTGCGGTTCGCGCTGTTCCAGATGCTCCAGGCGTCCGCGCGCGCCGAGACGCAGCCGATCCCCGGCAAGGGCCTCACCGGCTCGGGCTACGACGGCCACGCGTTCTGGGACACCGAGGCGTTCGTCCTGCCGGTGCTCACGTACTCGCGGCCGGACCTCGTCCGCCACGCGCTGCGGTGGCGCCACGACACGCTGCCGCAGGCGAAGGAGCGCGCCGCCCAGCTGGGGCTGCACGGCGCCTCCTACCCGTGGCGGACGATCCACGGCGAGGAGTGCTCCGGCTACTGGCCCGCGGGCACCGCGGCGTTCCACGTCAACGCGGCGATCGCGGACGCGGTCCGCCGGTACGTGCTGGCCACCGACGACCGCGCGTTCGAGCGCGACTACGGGGCGGAGCTCCTGATCGAGACCGCCCGCCTCTGGGCGAGCCTCGGCCACCACGCGCACGACGGCAGCTTCCGGATCGACGGGGTGACGGGCCCCGACGAGTACTCGGCGCTCGTCGACGACAACGTCTACACGAACCTCATGGCGCAGGCGAACCTGCTGGCCGCCGCCGACGCCGTCGAGCGTCACGTCGACGTGGCGCGCGACAAGCGGGTCCACGACGACGAGGTCGCCGCGTGGCGGACCGCGGCCCACGCGATGTTCGTGCCGTACGACGAGCGGCTCGGCGTCCACCCGCAGGACCAGGACTTCCTCCAGCACGCCCGGTGGGACTTCGAGGCCACGCCGGCGGAGGACTACCCGCTGCTGCTCACGCACCCGTACTTCACGCTCTACCGGACGCAGGTCGTCAAGCAGGCGGACCTCGTCCTCGCCCTCTTCAAGCGCGGCGACGCGTTCACCGCGGAGGAGAAGCGGCGCGACTTCGAGTACTACGAGGGCCTGACCGTCCGCGACTCGTCGCTCTCCGCCGGGGTGCAGGCCGTGATCGCGGCCGAGGTCGGGCATCTCGACCTGGCGCACGACTACCTCGCCGAGGCGGCGCTGACCGATCTGCGCGACCTCCGGGGCGACTCCGACAACGGGCTGCACATCGCGTCGCTCGCCGGGGCGCTGACCGCCGTCACCAGCGGCTTCGGCGGCCTCAGGGACCACGGCGACCACCTGGAGTTCTCGCCGCGCCTGCCGGCCGCGCTGCCGCGCCTGAAGTTCCCGATCGTCTGGCGCGGGCTGCGGCTCTGCGTCGAGATCACCCCCGACGAGGCGTGCTACACGCTGGACGCCCTGGACGACGCCGCACCGGGGGAGAACGGGGACGGCGCCGACGGGACGCCCGAGGGCGTCGACCAGGACGAGATCGTGATGCGGCTGTCGCACTGGGGCGACGACTTCGAGCTGCGCCCGGGCCAGGAGGAGCGCCGCAGCATCGAGCCCGCGCCGGACCTCCGGCGCCCGCTCCAGCCCGAGGGCCGGGCGCCACGGCGGCGGGACCCGGACGCCGAGGGCGGACGCTGAGCGGCGCCGCCTGCCGGCGGCCGGTCCGGGCGGGGGATGGGCGGCCGACCCCGGGGTAGCCACCCGCAATGCGCGAGATCACCGAGGGCATCGTCCACTGGACCGCGGAGCACCCGAACATCGGACAGCGCGTCTCGTCGTACCTCGTCGTGCCGTCGGCGACGCTGATCGACCCGCTGCTGCCCGACGAGGGGGTCGACGGGATCCGCGGGTTCGTGCGCCCCGACCGCATCGTCCTCACCAACCGCCACCACGTCCGCGACGTGCAGGCGCTCGTCGACGCGTTCGGCTGCAGCGTCCACGTGCACGAGAAGGGCACGGCGCCGTTCCAGGACCTCGGCGTGTCGCCGCGGCCGTTCGCCTTCGGGGACGAGGTCGCGCCGGGCATCACGGCGCTCGAGGTCGGCTCGATCACCCCCGAGGAGACCGCCCTGCGGATCGACGTCGGCGACGGGGCGCTGGCCTTCGCCGACGGGTTCCTGAACGACGGCGGGCGGATCGGGTTCATGCCCGACGGCCTGCTCGGCGAGGACCCCGAGCTCGTCAAGAAGGGCCTGCGCCTCGCCGCCGCCCGCCTGCTCGACGAGCGGTTCGCGACGCTGCTCTTCGCCCACGGCGACCCGATCGTCGGCGACGGGCGCGAGGCGCTGCAGGCCGTGTCGGTCCCCGCGTAGCCCCGGTCAGGCCTGCGCGGCGGCCGCGGCGACCGCGAGCTGGTCGGCGCGGTCGTTGAACGCCTTGTGGGCGTGCTCCGCACCGGTCTCGTGGCCCCGGACCCAGTGCCAGCGGACCTGGGCGTGGCGGCCGATCTCCTCGTCGAGCGCCTTGACGAGGTCCTGGTTCTTGACCGGGTCACCGCCGGCGGTCTTCCAGCCCTTGCGCTTCCAGCCGGTGATCCACTGGGTCATCGAGTTCAGCATCAGCTGCGAGTCGGTGACGATGCAGACCGTCGAGCCGTCGGGGAGCGACCGCAGGCCGAACAGCGCCGCCGAGTACTCCATGCGGTTGTTCGTCGTCTGCGGCTCGCCGCCGGAGAGCTCCACCGGCGGCAGACCGGACTCCGCGGGCGGGACGACGATCGCGCCCCAGCCGCCCGGTCCCGGGTTGCCCTTGCACGCCCCGTCGGTCCAGATCAGCGTCTCGCCCGGCTGCTGCTCCACGGGCGTCTCGACGATCTTCTTGGCGGCGGGGCGGCGACGGCGGGCGGGCGGCATCGGTCGCGGAGACTACGGAATGTCGCGCGGGCCCCGCCCCGAGCGGCATCATCTCCGGGGTGTCACCACCCCGGCCGAGCCGCCACCGCGCCGCTCGGGCTCGGCGACGGCCTGCCAGGCGCCGCCGGTCGACCGCTCCAGCGCGGCGACGGCGCCGATCTCCGGGTCGGGGGAGAACGTCGGCGGCGCCTCGACGAACGCGTGACCGATCGCCTCGAGACCCTGACGCTCGGGCGAGGCCAGGAACGCGGGCTCGGCCTCCGTCGTCGCGGCGTTGCGCTGCGACAGCCGGGGTGCGGCCACGGCGTCGGGCAGGCTCATCCCTCCGTCGATGCGGTTGAGGATGGTCTGGAGGACCGTGGTGATGATCGTCGCGCCGCCCGGGCTGCCGACGGCGATCCACGGCTTCCCCTTCTTGAGGATCAGCGTCGGGCTCATCGAGCTGCGCGGGCGCTTGCCCGGGCCCGGCAGGTTCGGGTCGGTCGACGCGTCCAGGCCGGTGCCCGGTGCGGGGTCGAAGTCCGTGAGCTCGTTGTTGAGCAGGAACCCGCGGCCCGGCACGACGATGCCGGAGCCGCCCGTCTGCTCGATGGTCAGGGTGTAGGAGACGACGTTGCCCCAGCGGTCCGACGTCACGAGGTGGGTGGTCGACGCGCCCTCGCGCTCGGCCGCGCCGCCCTTCGGGGCCACGGACCCGCACGTGGGGTTCGCGGGGTCGCCCGCCGTCGCCGGGTTCGCCAGCGAGCTCCCGGGCTGCACGAGGCACGCCCGGCTCCTCGCGTAGGCCGGTGAGATCAGCCGCCCGCGGGGCACGGTCTCGCGGGTGTCGTCTCCGACCCAGCGGTTGCGGTCGGCGAACGCCAGGCGGCTGGCCTCGAGGTAGCGGTGGAGGTTCTGGACGCGTGCGCCGGCGGGGTTGCCGAGCGCCTCGACGATGTTCAGGGCCTCGGCCACCGCGATGCCGCCCGACGAGCTCGGCGGCATGCCGAGCACGTCGAGGCCGCGGAAGGTGCTGCGCACGGCCCCGCGGCGGCGGACCGCGTAGTCGCGCAGGTCCTTCGTGGCCATGCCGCCCTTGAGGACGGTGCCCTTCGTGACGGGCGGCCTCCGGGACGTGCGCACGACGTCTCGGCCGAGGGGACCGTCGTAGAGCGCGGACGCCCCGTCGCGGGCCAGCAGGCGGTAGGTGTCGGCGAGATCCGGGTTCTTCAGCGTCCGGCCGACGGGGGTGGGCTTCCCGCCGGGCAGGAAGAGCTTCCGCGTCGACGAGAACCGGGCGAAGCGCTCCTGGTTCTGCACGGTCTGGTCGCGGAACGTCTTGTCGACCGTGAAGCCCGTCGCGGCCAGGTGGGCCGCGGGGCCGAGGTTGTTCGCCAGCGTCTTCCGGCCGTAGCGGCGCGTCGCCTCGGACCACAGCGCCGGGGTTCCCGGGACGCCGACGGAGAGCCCGCTCGTGACGAGGTCGTCGAACGGTCGGGGCTTGCCGGTGGCGGGGTCGAGGAAGCTGTCCTCCCGCATGCTGCTCGGCGCGGTCTCACGGCCGTCGAGCGTGACCGCCTTCCCCTGCTTCGCGTCCCACAGCACCATGTAGCCGCCGCCGCCGACACCGGCGGAGTACGGCTCGGTGACGCCGAGCGCCGCGGCGGTCGCCACCGCGGCGTCGACGGCGTTGCCGCCGCGCCGCAGGACGCGGACGCCGGCCTGCGTGGCCTCGGCGTCGACCGACGCGACCGCACCGCCGGTGCCGACGGCGATCGCCGGGCGATCGGCGTCCGCGCCGGGGGCGGCGAGGGCGAGCAGGGCGGCACCGGCGAGCGGTGGGAGCGCGCCGCGGAGATGGCGGGGACGGAGGCGGGGGACCATCGCAGCCGCCTACCCCGATGCCGCCCGGTCGTACCGCGCCGGAGCCCGCCGTGGTGCGACCCTTCCCGGATGCCCGACGAGCGCCAGGACGTCCTCACCGCCTTCGTCGCCTTCGCCACGGAGTACGGCGACGGGCCGTTCGCGACGGCGGTCGCCGGATCCTCGCCGCGCCTCGAGGACGTCGCCAACGGCACCGTGGTCGTGCTGTCGCCGGCCGACGTGCCGACCCGGAAGTTCCTGCTCGAGGCCGTCAACCGGAAGAACCTCGACGACGCGGTCGACCTCGCGAAGGCGACCGGCTGGCGGATCGACCCGCCGCGCCCGGCCTGAACGGCGGTCCGCGACGGGCGCGACCGCGGGGACTCAGTCCTCCTCGGGCTCTTGGTGCACGAGCCCGGCGAGGGTCTCCTCGGCGACGAGCTGGGCGTCGTCGCCGTCGATCGTGCGGATCGCGATCGCGCCGTCCGCCTCCACGGGGGTCTTCGTGGCGATGGTCGAGAGGGCGCCGATCGCCGCGTCGAGGCCGAGGAACTCCGCCCACCGGCGCGCCAGGGCCCGGTGCCGGGCGCGCTCCTCCTCGTCGAGCGCGGACCAGTCCGAGCCGTAGGCGACGGCGGAGGTCCGCGCCGCCCGTTCGACGGCGCGGGCCAGGAGCTCGTGCTGCGTGCTCATGCGGGACCGTCGGGGGCGGGCCCGGCGGACGACTCCGCCACCTGCGCGCCGGGCGGGACCGGCGCGTCGGGCCAGTCCGCGAGGCAGCGGTACACGAGCGTCTCGGCGTCGTCCGCGGACTCCACCTGGTAGAGCCGCTCCTCGGGGCAGTCCTCCGGCCGCTCGATCCACAGCCGCGCGAAGAACGTCTCGTCCGGACCGGGCACCTGCACGTACGGCAGGCGGTGGGCCATGACGTGCGTCTCGCCGTCGAGGGGACCACCGACGAAGCGGGCGTTGATCGGTTCCGGCGTGATCACGCCCCGAATCGTGCCACGACCGCGAGCCCCGCGGCGGCCTGCGGCCGGAGGTGGCGCGATGCCGCTCGCCCGGGGCGGTCGGGCCGGGGGCCGGGCAGGCGCGCGAACGGCCGCGCCGCACCGTCAGAGGGGCCCGCGCCCGGCGGTCTGCATCCCGACGAAGAGGACGGTGAGGAGCACGACGGCCGCGGCGGTGGTGCGCCGCGGGCGCGCGGCGGCCAGGGGCAGCGCCCACACGGCGTACCAGGCGAAGCTCGTGCCGGCGGTGGCGACGACCAGCGCCGTCGCGATCGCGGCCCCCGTCGTCCACGGGATGCGGCGCAGCGCCGTCGCGACGAGCAGCAGCACGGCGACCACGCCTGCGCCGATCAGCAGTCCGCGGAACGTCGCGTCGGACGGGACCCCGGACCCCAGGCGCGACGCGACGTACGCCGGGACGCTGTGCCGGTGGCCGTCGGCGGTGTGGGTCCCGATCAGCCCGGTCGCCCGGAACGGAGCGGTGCCGAACGCCACGAGGGTGCCGGCGAGCACGACGACCGTCGTCCCGACGACGCCGAGGAGGACCCGGGGCCGGCGCTCGCCGGCGAGGAGGAACGGCAGCGCCAGCCCGGCGGACAGCTTGATCGCGGGGGCGACGGTCGCCAGGGCCGCGCCGGCGACGTCGGTGCGGCGGGCGAGCAGCCAGAGCCCCGCGGCGAGCGGCAGGACCATCAGGACGTCGTTGTGCCCGCCGCCGACGCCGTACGCGAGGAGCAGCGGGTTCAGCCCGAGCAGCACCGCCGCCGCCGAGCCCGACCCGGGACGCTCGTCGGTGCGCCGGGCGGCCAGCGCGACGAACACGGTCGCCCCCGCCGCCGAGATCGCGGCCACGCCCTTCAGGGCCCACGCGGCGCCGAGCGTCCCGAGCGACGAGACCGCCGCCGAGAGCCCGGTGAAGACCGGTCCGTAGACCGTCGGCGTGTCGTACCAGTCGGGCGCCACGTACGGGAACGACGGGTCGCCGGCGATCGCCCGCGGCCCGGTGAGGTACGGGTCGATGCCGTGCTCGCCGAGCATCCGGCCGTAGGAGACGTAGCTGAAGAGGTCGGTCAGCGGTCGCGGCGGCGTGAGGGCCAGCAGGACGTCGAGGGCCACGACGACGAGGAGCAGGGGCAGGAGCCGCACGGACCGGGCGAACACCAGGGCGGCGACGTACGCGACGACGAGGATCCACAGCAGCGTGGCGTGGTCCGGCGAGTGGACGTGGGGGAGCCCCTGGAGCGGACCCCGGGGCATCGGGGCACCCGGGACGTGCTCGTGGTGGCGCAGGTGGCCGAGCGCGATGCCGACGGTCGCCAGCGCGGCGGTGAGGACGGCCAGGTGCCCGGCGACGGCCCGGGCGGCGGCAGTGGCGGGGCGTCCGCCGGGGCCCGCGATCCGCACGAGCGGGACGCGGGGGACGCCGGTGCCGGGGACGGTGGCCGAGGGGACGGGTGCGGCGGACGGCGGGTCGGGGGCTCCGGACGGCGACACGTCCGGGACGGACCGGTCGGATCCGCCGGCCGGAGTGGGGCGGGAGCCGGTCGCGAGCGGGGGCTGGTCGGTGGGCGAGGACACGTCGGAACGGGGGCGGGACGGACCGCCGCGGGTGCACGGTACGCCGCCGCGGACGGCCGCGCGGCGGTCGGGCGCGGGCACGTGGCGTGGGGCCGTGCGTCTGGCGTGGAGGCGCTCCCGAGGTGCCCGGAGGCGATGCGGACAGGGTCCCGCCCGACGGTGTCGCGGGGCGCGCCGTCCGGGCGGGGCCGACCCTGCGGTGTCGTGGGCGCGGCACGGGGCGAGGTCCGGCTGGCCCGGGGCGCTGGAACGACCGATCCGCCCGGCAGGAGCCGGACGGATCGGTGAGCTTGCGGGGTCGGGACGGGCGTTCGGCCTCGTCCGGTCCGGTGCGTGGGTGCGTGGTGCGAGGACGCGCCGCGGGGCGTGAACTCATCGGCCGGATCCCCGCTTCCGGGTCCCCTGCGCTGATGGATCCAGTATTCGCCAGCGCCGCCCGTGGGTCTCGGGCGTCCGTCACCGCGCGAGCGCGTCAGGCGTCACGTTCGGGGCGGGGTTCCGCGGTCAGCCCCGTCGCCCACACCTCGACGGTCCCGGCGCGGCCGCGGACCGGGACCGGGCCGAGCGGGTCGAGGCCGTCCCGGTCGTGCATCCGCTCGACCGTGCCGGCGGCGACGAGCACCGGCTGGCCGTGCTCCTTCGTCAGGCCCTCGAGCCGGGCGGCGACGTTCGCGGCGTCCCCGATCGCGGTGTACTCCATGCGGCGCTCGGACCCGACGTTGCCCGCCATCACCGGGCCGGACGCCACGCCGACGCCCATGCTGAGCCGGTGGTCGAGGCCGTCGGCGCGCAGGGCGGCGTGGCAGCGCTCGAGCGCCGGCCCGACCATCTCGCGCGCGCAGGCGACGGCGCGATCGGCGTGATCGGACTGCTCGAGCGGAGCGCCGAAGACCGCCATCAGCCCGTCGCCCCGATAGCCGACGAGCGTGCCACCGTGCGTGTCGACGCAGTCGCTCATCGCCCCGAGGAAGCGGTTCAGGACGGCGATTCCGCGCTCCGGCTCCAGGGTCTCGAGCATGGTGGTCGATCCCCGCAGGTCGCAGAACAGGATCGTCGTGTCCACCCGGACGCCGCCGAGTCGGACCTCGTCGTCGGTCCGCGCGAGCACGTCGTCGACGACGTCGGTGCTCACGAACCGCGAGAAGATCTCCCGCGTCCGCTGCCGCTCGACGGCCTCGAACGCGGCACCGGCGGCGACCGCCCCGAGGGTGCCGAGCCCGAGCGCGAGGAGCGGCTCAGCGACGGGGAGGACGCGGTTCGCCACGAAGGCGACCCAGGCGATCGCGAGGACGACGACCACGCCGACCGATGAGGCGAGCAACGTCGAGAAGCCGCCGCGACGGAGCGCGACCACAGGCGCGGCGGCGGCGGACAGGAGAGTCAGGAGCCACCCGAGCGGATCCCACGCGTCCCGCAGCGGCACCCCGCGCAGGACGGTCGCAACGGCGCCGGCCTGCACCTCGGGCCCCGATATCTGTCGTCCGGAGTCCATGGGAGTCGTCTGGACGTCCTTCAACGACGGCGCGGTGGCGCCCACGATCACGATCCGGCCCCGGAGCTTCGCCTCCTCGGCACGGACGTTCAGCTTCGCGGGGTTCGGTCGGCCGTCGACGAGCCTGTCGGGCAGCGACGCGTTCCTTCGGCGTCCGCGCTCGGTGAGGATCGAGAACGGCACCTCGGGGAAGATGCCCTCGCCGCCGGCCCAGTCGATCAGCGCCCGCCCACGGTCGAAGAGCGACGGTTCGACGGGTCGTCCGGTCGCACGCTCGGCGGTCACGACGGCGAAGCTCTTCAACCGGTCGTGCTCGCGTGCGAGTCGGCGCAGCACTCCGTCGCCGTCGACGTCGACCCGGACTCCTCCGACCCGGACCCCGAACCGCCGCTGGGTCTCGACGCCGCCGAGCACCCGGGTCGACCCGTCGTCGGCCGACGCGAGGCCGGCCAAGACCACCCGTGGAGCGTCTCCGACGGCCAGGACGAGCGCATCGTCGGCGTCCGGATCGTCAGAGGGCTCGGAGAACTCGACGTCGTAGGCGACGACCCGCGCCCGCAGCGCCGTCAGGCGTCGCAGCACCTCGGCGTGGTAGGTCCGGCTGAACGGGAAGCGCGGCAGGTCACCGCGGGTCCGGTCGTCGATCCCCACGATCGTGATCGGGATGGGGCCGCGGCGGTCCGGGTCGCTGCCCCGGACCGCGAACCGCACGTCGAGAGACGAGTGCTCGAGGTCATCGAGCGTGCCCGCTGCCGAGGCCGAGAACGCGATCGCCGCGGCGACCATGGCGATCGCCAGCAGGATCCGGGGGCGTGCCCTGGTCCCGCGGGTCCGACTCCGCGCGCCGTCCCGCGTCGGGCGGCGCGTCGATCTCACCGCTTCTTGCGGACGCGAGCGCCCGGTGCCACGTAGGACTTGCCCTCGGTCAGGGTGACCCGGCGACTCCGGATCCGGTCCCGGACGCTCACGACACCGCGGAACACGCGCACCCGCGTGGTCGCGTCGCACCGGTCCTCGACGAGCCACCGCGTCCCGACGACCGACGCCGTCGCCCGGGCACCGCGCGTCCGGAAGTCGCCCTTCCCGTCTCCCCACAGGCGGCGCCCGACCTTCGGGGCCTTCTTCTTCTTCGCCTTCTTGGCCGCGCGGTGGTGCGCCGCGGGTCCGGCCGCGCGCGTGGTGGCGGTGGAGCCCTCGACGACCCGGTCGCCGCAGGCCAGCGCCCCGGTCAGCCGGACCTCGGTGGCGGCCCCGGGGATGCGGGCCTGATGGATGATGAACCGGCCGTCCCAGAAGATCGCGGTGCGCGTGATGCCGCTGTCCGGCGCGGTCTCGGCGGTGATGCGGACCCGGCCCTTCGTGGCGTCGACCTCGGTGCCGTCGGGCAACGAGACGCCGCCCGTGGCGAGGTCCTGGAAGACCTTCTTCCCGGGCAGGCGGACGCGGATCGTGCCGGAGACGACCTCGAGGATGGTCGAGCGCCCGGCGACCGGGGTCAGCGCGGGGGGCACCACGGGGGGCGGCGGCTCCTGCACCGTCGGCTGCGCGGTGCTGACGCGTCCGACGCGACCGTTCGCGCGGGTGTAGCGGAGGTCGCCATCGGTGCCCAGGATCAGGTCCGAGGCGGTGCCCGGGGGATCGGGCAGCGCGAGCCGGGTGGTCTCGCCGCCGGCGGTGATGCGGCCGATGGCCTGGCCCGCCTGGCCGCTGGCGACGAACCACAGCGCCCCGTCGTTGCCCGGCGCGACGTCGCCCGGGGTCCCGATGCTCGCGGGGACGGGCAGCTCGATGATCAGGCCGTTGTCGCCGATCCGGCCGATCCGTCCCGTCCCGGGGGCGCTGAACCAGATGCGCTGGTCGGGGCCGACGACGATCCTGGACGGGGCGCCTCCGGGGGTCGGCAGCGTCAGCCGGGTGAACGTCGGGCCGTTCGGACCGGGGACGGCCCGGCCGATCGTGTTGGAGCCGGGCTCGGTGAACCACAGCGCGCCGTCGGCGCCCTGGACGATGTCGTCGGGGTTGCTGCCGTTGAAGTCCGTCGACCACGTCGACACCTGGCCCCGGACCGCACCGGCGGTGACCTGGGCGTCGGTCGGCGCGGTGATCCGGCCGATCTGGCCCTGGTCGGGCCGCGTGAACCACATCGCGCCGTCGGGGCCGGCGGTGATGCCGAGCGTCCGGCCCGCGCCGCGGATCGCGTACCGCGTGACCACGCCGAGCGTGGTGATCCGGGCGATCCCGCCCTCCTGGATCGTGTACCAGAGGGCACCGTCCGGTCCGAGCGCGATCCGGTTCGGCGTCAGCGCCGGCGGCGACGCGGCGGTGGGGGTGGAGGCCACGTTGGCGCTGAACCCCTGGATGACGTTCGTCGCGCCGATCCGGCCGATGCGCCCGGCGCCCGGGTCGGTGAACCACGTGACGCCGTCCGGCGCCGGGGCGAGCGCCAGCGGCGTGGCGCCGGGCGTCGGATCGGTGATCTCGGTCGCGACCGCGGCGTAGGCGGCGGCGGGCAGGGCGAGCGCGAGCAGCGCGACGAGGAGCGCGGTCCATCGACGACGCCACCAGCGGGGGGACCGCTGCGCCGTGGGACGGCCCGGGTCGTCGGCCGTGCGCCCCGACCGGTCGGCGGACCGCCGCAGCACGCCGCGCGGCGTCACGCGCCGGCCCTCCGCCGCAGCGCCTCGGGGTCGTGGCAGACGATGCTGCGCCGCGCCGTCGTCACCCAGCCGAGGTCGCGCATCTGGCTGAGCGCGCGGGCCGTCGACTCGCGGGACGCGCCGACCCAGCCGGCGAGGTCCTCCTGCGTGAGCGGCAGGTCGATCTTCGTGCCGCCACCCTCCTCGGGGATCCCGAAGCGGTCGCACAGCTCGCCGATCCGCACGCTGAGGCGCCCGACGACGTCGTGCGCGGCGTGCTCGACGCGCTTGCCGTCGGCGTCGCGGAGCCGCTCGGCGAGGGTCCGCATGACGTAGAGCGCGGCGTCCGGCACGGTGGAGACGTAGCCGAGGAAGTCGGCCGGCGTGATCGCGAGGGCCTCGACGGCGTCGAGCGCGGTGATCGTCGCGGAGCGGACCTCGCCGTCGATCGCGGACTGCTCGCCGACGAGGTCGCCCGGTCCGCGCAGCGCGAGCATCACGTCGCGGCCCTCCGGGGTCACGCGCGTGAGCTTCACGTGCCCGCTGGTGATCACGAAGACGCGGTCACCGACCTGGCCGGTGTGGGCCAGCGCGCCGCCGCGTGGGAACCGGCGCGGCGTGGCCCGCCGGCGCAGTTCCTTGCGCTGCTCCTCGCCCAGCACGTCGAGGAACGTGGCGGCCTGCGTGGGGGCGGCTGATCGCACGGGGGGAACGGGGGGCACGGTCGGGGAGCGTACCGCGCAGACGGGCGTCCCGACACGGGTTTCGGGGCCGGCACGCCCCAGCGGGACCGCGTCGGGACCCCGCACGGCACGCTGCGCCACCATGGGGCGGTGCGCGCCTCGACCCGCTCCGCCGTCCCGCCGTTCGCCGTCATGGAGATCCTGGACGCCGTCGAGCGCCGCCGGGAGACCGGGGCGCCGGTGTACTCCCTCTGCGCGGGGGAGCCCGGCGGTGGCGCCCCGGCCGACGTCCGCGACCGCGCCGCGGCGCTCCTCACGGGCGGTGCGCCGCTCGGCTACACGCCTTCGCTGGGCCTCCCGTCGCTGCGCCGGGCGATCGCCGGGCACTACGAGCGCTGGTACGGGCTCGACATCGACCCCGAGCGGGTCGCGATCACCACCGGCTCCTCGGGCGCGTTCGTCCTCGCGTTCCTGGCGGCCTTCGAGCCCGGCGACCGCGTCGCGCTGGCACGGCCGGGCTACCCGGCGTACCGGAACATCCTCACCGCGCTCGGCTGCGAGGTCGTCGAGCTGCCGTGCGGCGCCGGGGAGCGCTACCAGCCGACCCCGGAGCGGCTCGACGCCGAGGTCGCCGCGAACGGGCCGCTGGCCGGCCTCGTCCTCGCGTCGCCGGCCAACCCGACGGGCACGATGGTCGACGCCGCCGAGCTCCACGCGCTCGACGCCTGGTGCGCGGCGCACGACACCCGCCTGGTGAGCGACGAGATCTACCACGGGATCGTCGCCGGGACCCGCGAGCAGAGCTGCGCGTGGGCGCACGGCGACCGGTCGATCGTCGTGTCGTCGTTCTCGAAGTACTGGGGCATGACCGGCTGGCGGCTCGGCTGGGCGCTCCTGCCGGACGACCTCGCGGGGCCGGTCGACGCGCTGGCCGGCAACCTCGCGCTCTGCCCGCCGACCCTGGCCCAGCACGCGGCCGAGGCGGCGTTCACCGAGCGTTCCTACGCGGAGTGCGAGGCCGCGACCGCCCGCTACCGCGAGCACCGCGCCCTGCTGCTGGACCGCCTGCCGGCGCTCGGCTGGGGCACGACCGCGCCGGCCGACGGCGCGTTCTACCTCTACGCCGACATCACCGACCGCATCCGCGAGGCGGGCGACGCCGACGCCGTCGCGTGGTGTGGCCGGCTGCTCACCGACACCGGCGTCGCGCTGACCCCCGGCACCGACTTCGACGCGGTCGACGGCACGCAGTGGGTGCGGGTCTCCTACGCGACGGACACCGAGACCCTGACCGCGGGCCTCGAGCGGCTCGCGGCCTGGTCCTGAGGCTCAGCCGCGCTCGGCCCGGACGTCGAACTCGAGCTCGAGGTCGTCCCACGGCTCGCGCGTGAGGACCCACTCCAGAGCGCGGCGGCGCTCGGCGATCGCGCCGGGCACGACGTCGGGCGGCAGGGTCGTCGCCGCGCCGCGGAGCTCGAGCTCCTGGACGGCGCGCAGCGCGCAGGTGAGCACGTCCAGCCGGGCGACGACCTCGGCGCGGGGCCGCAGCCGCAGGTCGTCGGCCGGGTCGCCCGCGGCGTCGGCGGGGCGCACGGGACGGAAGGTGTCGGGGTGGACGTCGCTGAACCCGGTGGCCCCGAGCTCGGGGAGCAGGCCGAGCGCCCAGCCGAGCGCGTGGAGCCCCTCGACGCGGCGGCCGATCCAGGCGCGGTGCTGCTCGAGCTCGGCGTCGCCCTTCTCGCGCTTGGCGGCGAGCACGAGGAACGTGCGCTCCTGCGGCGTCAGCCACGGCAGCAGGCCGCGCTGCTGGGCGGAGCGGCCGACGGTCATGGCGCTCGCGCCGTGCACCACGTGCAGCACCGCCATCAGGGCGCGGACGCGGTCGACGGCGGCCTGCTCGTCGCGGCGCGCGCCCACGTAGAGCTCGAGCAGCAGCGGCACGCGCTCGGGCGACGGGGTCAGGCCGGCGTGGGCGAGGGTCGACAGCGTGCGGCGCCGGACGTCCTTCGCGTCGACGCCCTGGAGCGCCAGCGCGCGCTCGGTGAGCCGGCGCTCGAGCGCGTCGAGCTCGTCCGCGGCCGCGACGTCGTCGGGGTCCGACGATCCGCCGAGCAGGTCGGCCTGCGAGCGGAGCTCCTCGACGGCGGTGTCGAGCGCCTCCGGGTCGTCGGGCGACTCGCGCAGCACGGTGGTCGCGATGCAGGACCCGACGGCGGACGCGAAGTCCCGGACGAGCACGTCCTTGTCGGACCGGTGGGTGCGGAACCGCAGCATCGCGCGAACGTAGCCCCGGAGGGTCTCCTTCGCCACCGGTGACGGAGGTCCTGCAGAACGGCGAAAGGCCCGCGGTGCGGGCCTTTCGAGGATGCCGGAGGAGGGACTTGAACCCCCGACACGCGGATTATGATTCCGCTGCTCTAACCGACTGAGCTACTCCGGCGGGGCGGCGAAGGATAGCGAGCCGTCGCGACGGACGGCGGGTGACGGTCGTCGGGACGTCCGGGCGCTCACGCGGCGCTGCAGGTCGTCGGCCGTCGCGGCGTCCAGATGACGGACCGCGCCGTGCCGTCCGGTGGCCAGGACGACGTCGAAGGTCGCGAGGTCCGCGCGGCGCTGGAACGGCTGGCTGCGCCGGTCGACGTGCTGGATCCGGCGGGCGAGGGCGAGCAGCGTCGTGCGGGCGAGGAGCTGGTGGCGGACGGCGAGGGTCTCGGGGCCGAGCGACCAGCCCGCGCCGCGCCAGCGGGCGTCGCCGATCGCGAGGCCGAGCAGCGGCGGGAGGAGCGCGGTGAGGTTCCACGCCCCGGGGAGGGCCAGCGCGAACACGGCCGGGACGAGCGACACCAGCACCGGCACGGTCCAGTAGCGGCGCCGGGCACGGGCCGGCGGGCGCTCCAGCTCGTCGACGGGCCAGGGGACCTCGGGCAGCATGCGGGTCAGCAGCGCCGGGAGCTCGCTGCGCCGGACGAGCGGGATCAGCGTGCGCGTGAGGTCGTCGTCGCCCCGGTAGCCCGCGACCTCGACCTGCACCGTCGCGTACCCGAGCGGCCGGCGCAGCAGGCCTTCGACGATGCGCACGCCGTGGATCCGGTCCAGCGCGATCGTCCCCGTCCGCTCGGTGAGGAGGCCGCGGCGGACGCGGAGGCGGCGGTCGTCGCGGACGACCTGGAACTCCGCGAACGCCAGCACGGTCGCGACGACCGACACCGTCGCGGCGGCGACGAGGCCGAGCAGGACGAGCACGACGACGGTGGTCGCGTCCGCGCCCGAGACCTCGTCGCCGACGCGGTCCCGCAGGCCGTCGGGCACGAGATCGCCGGCCTGGCTGAAGAGCGAGCCCACGAGCACGCCGACGAGCCCGAGCTGCGGCCCGGTGAGCGCGGCGATCACGAGCTCGCGGCCGCTCACCGCGTAGACCGGGTCGGGCTGCGGGGCGAACGGGGACGCGGGACGCGGGGCGGCCGTCGGAGGCGCGTGGCCCGCCGTCGCGTCGGGCGGGCCGCCGGTGAATGCCTCGTGCGGTCCGCCCTGCGCGACGCTCCCGTCGTCGTCGCGCTGCGTCCCGCCCGCGTGCCCGAGCGCCGCGCGGAGGCGCTCGGCCTCGTCGAAGGTCAGGGCGTCGAGCTTCAGCTCGGCGTGCTTGCCACCGCCGGCGGTCTGGACCTCGAGGGACACCAGGCCGAACGCCCGCTGGACGACGCCGCGGCTCGTGTCGAGCGCCGAGATCCTGGACGCGGGGACGACGCGCTCGCGCCGGGCGAGGATGCCGCTCCGGAGCCGCAGGCCCCCGTCGACGACCGCGTACCGCGTCGCGCGCCACTCGAGGACCCGCAGGCCGATGACGACCACCGCGATCGCGACGGCCGCGGGGACGACCCACTCGCGCAGGCCGACCGCGATGCCGATCAGCGCCGGCACGAGGCCCCGCAGCACGGCCAGCGTCCGGGTCAGGACCCACGCGGGGTGCAGGCGGCGCTCGTCGACCTCAGAGGTCATCGGGCACCCGCGCCAGCACCGAGACCCGCGCGCGCAGCCGTTCGGCCTCGTCGTGGTCCAGCGCGGGGATCGTGACGGAGCCCGCGGCCGTGTGGAGCTCGATCTCGGCGAGGCCCATCCGGGTCGACAGCGGCCCGCGGTGCAGGTCGACGTGCTGGACCCGGACCATCGGCACCACCGTGCGCGTGATGACGACGAGGCCCTCGTGCAGGTCGACCTCCTCCTCGCCGATCGCGTACCACCAGATCCGCCGGCGGACCGGCGGCACGACGACGACCACGGCCGCCGCGAGCACCCACGCGACCACCGCGCCGGCGACCGCGACACCGGTGGCGACGCCGGCCACGAAGAGCGCGACGGTGACGGCCGCCGCGACCGGCACGAGGACGGTCGCCAGCCGCACGCGCCAGTACGGGACGGCGCGCCGGGAGAGCTGCCGGCGACCGTCGTCGCCGGGCAGCGGCACGCCGTCGGCCGCGGGGGAGGACACCGACATGCCCCGACCCTACGAGGTCGGCGGCCAGCGCCCGTCCCACGGGGTCCCACACGGTCGCCGCGGTCGGGCCGTCGGCTAGCGTCCGCCGGGATGCCCGCCCCGCCCGTCCCGACGCTCCCCACCGACGCCGCCGACCCGCGGCTCCTCGTCGCCGTGCCGAACGTCAGCGAGGGACGCGACCGGTCGGCGATCGAGGCCGTCGGGCGGGCGTACGGGATCTTCTCCGGCGCCCGCGTCCTCGACGTCCACAGCGACCCCGACCACCACCGGACCGTCCACACGGTCGCGGGGGTCGCCGGCGGCCTGTGCGACGCGCTCGTGGCCGGCGCGGAGGCAGCGATCGCCAACGTCGACCTGCGGACCCCCCGGGGGCTCCACCCGCACGTCGGGGCCCTCGACGTCTGCCCGGTCGTCTTCCTCGACGAGGCGCGGCGGGGCGCCGCGATCCTCGAGGCGCTCGCACTCGGCGACGCCCTCGGGCGCCTCGGGCTCCCCGTCTTCCTCTACGGCGACCTGGGCGACGGCCGCACCCGCGCCGAGCTGCGGCGGGGCGGGGTCGCGGCGCTCGCCGAGCGGATGGCGACGGACGGACTCCGCCCGGACTTCGGGCCCGCCGCGCCCCACCCGACGGCCGGCGCCGTGCTGGTCGCCGCGCGCCCGCCGCTCCTGGCGTTCAACGTCGAGCTCGCGGCGCCGGCGACCGTCGAGCACGCCCGGGCGATCGCCGCCGCGGTCCGCGAGGGCGGCGCGGACGGCCTGCCCGGCGTCCGCGCGATCGGGCTCGGACTCGAGCACGCCGAGGGTCTCGCGGCGGGTGGCGCGACCGTGGCGCAGGTCTCGTGCAACGTCGAGGACCACCGTCGGGTGCCGCTCGCCGAGCTGGTCCGCGTGATCGCGCGGCACGCGCCCGTGGCCGCCTGCGAGGTCGTCGGGCTCCCGCCCGCCGCGGCGTTCGACGGCTTCCCCGACCACCTCGTCGTCCGGCACCGCCGGACGATCGAGGAGGTCCTGGCGGTCGGCTAGCGCGTCGGATCGGGAGAGGTCGGTCCGCGCCGGGGCCGCGTCGGGCCCCGGCGCGCCGCGGCCCTCAGCCCTGGACGATGAAGGGCTTGACGGCCACGAGGACGTCGGCCTGCTTCGACGCGACGTCGAACGCCTGCGGCGCCGGCGGCTTGTCGCGCTCGAGCCGGACGAGCGCCGCGTGCCGGGCCTCGACCTGGACGATCGAGCCGGCCGCCCCCAGGATCTTCTTCGTCTTGATCATCGGGGCGGCGCCGTTGTAGGCGCTGACCCCGGTGTCCTCGAGCGTGTTGGCCGTCTTCAGGAACGTCTTCTCGTCCGTCAGCGCCGAGTCGAAGTTGAACTTGGGGCGGGCGGCCTTGTCCCCGCCGAGCTGCTCGACCGCGGCCGTCAGCGCCTTCACGTGGGCCTCCTCGTCCTCCTGGATCTGCTCGACGAGCTTCTTCGTGTCGCTGCTCAGGCCGCTGACCTGCTTCAGCGCGCGCTCGTAGAACGTCGCCTCCAGGTACTCGAGGACGAGCGCGAAGTTCAGGACGATGATGTCCTGGTCCTGGTTGCTCTCGGGGTCCTTGCTCTGCGCGAACGCGTTGCGGACGGCGGGCGAGACGGCGGAGGCGCCGTAGATGCCGCCGGTCACGAGGGCCGTCCGCAGCAGGAACGCGCTGCGGGTCGTGCCCTCGACCTCGATGCCGGCCAGCTCGCGGGACGGCTCGTCGGTGGTGATGAAGTGGTTCATGGGGAGTCTCCGGTCGGGCCTAGGCGAGGAACGGCTGGACGCGCTTCAGCACGGCCTTCATGTCCAGGGGCGTGGCGAACGGGCCGTCCGGCAGCGATCCGCTGAGCCCACCCTTCGCGACCAGCGGCTGTCCGGCGGCCAGGTTCAGCGCGGCGGCGTGCCGGGCCTCGACGGTGTGGATCGAGAGCGCGGCGGCGAGGAGGTCCGGGTCCTTGATCCGACCGGCCTGACCGAGGTACGCGGCAGCCCCGAGGTTCTCGACGACGGCGGCGGTCTCGAGGACCTTCGCCGGCCCGGCCGCGAGGACGCTCTCGAAGTTCGTCCTCGGCTTGCCCGCGGACTTGCCGAGCTGCTTGGCGGTCTTCTCGAGCGCCTCGACGTGCGTCTGCTCCTGCTCGCCGAAGAGCTTCACCATCTCGCCGAGCTTCTTGTCCTTGACCACGCCCGAGTCGATCACCTGGGCGTAGAAGTCCGCCTCCAGGTACTCCAGGGTCAGCGCGTAGTTGACGATCTGGAGGTCGCCCGTGCCCGGGATGCGGAGATCCTTCTTCGTCGCCGCCTTCTGGGCGACCTCGTCGGGGGACTGCGACGTGACGGGCGGGTCGGACGACGCGTTGTCGTCGTCGCCCCCGCAGGCGGACAGCACCACCGCGAGGGCCCCGGCGCTGCCGAGGCCGAGGCCCCGCAACAGGTTGCGACGGGAGGAGCGCTCCTCCGGCGTACGGGGCTCGTCGAGCGGTGCTGCGGCTTCCAGGGATTCCGGCATGGGGCCTTCCTTCGCGGGGACGATCCCCGCCTACCCCGGACCGTGACGCCGGACACGCAGCCGTGGGCCGGTCGGGCCGTCAGGTGCGGTTCAGCGCACCACGGCGCGGCGCCGGCCGACCGACGAGGGCGACCTCGCCCGCGACCGTCCGCCGCATCAGCGCGCGCGTCCGGGCGGGATCACCGCCGGTGACCTCCAGCGCCCACATGAGCTTCACCGTCGCGGTCGACGTCAGGACGCCGGGGAGGAACCCGATGCCCGACGCCGTCAGCGTCGGCAGCGACGGGTAGTACGACCCGGCCGTGTCCGGTGCGGCGGCGACGGTGCCGACGACGACGCCCCCGCGGGCGGTCACGTGCTCCGCCAGGCGCGAGAGCGACGAGTCGTCCGTGCCCGTCGGGCCGGTCGCGCACGGGTACAGCTCGACCACGAGGCCGCGCAGCCCGCCGGCGTCCACCGCGGCCTCGAGCGCGGCGACGGGCAGCCCGGGGTGGACCCGCAGCTCGAGCACGCGCGGGTCGAACCGCGCGACGGCGGGGTGCGACGTGAACCCCATCGCGGCGCCGGATCGGACGGCGGGGGCCGTGCCGTTGGCCCCCGACACCGCGGTGGGCCGCGGCCCGAGCGGCTGGGGGAGCGGCCACGGCACCAGGCGTCGCAGCCGGCCGCGCTCGACCACGGCGACCGCGCCGCCGTTGGGCGACACGAACGCGCGGCCCGAGGCCCGCTCCTTCCGCACCCGTGTGCCGAGGTGGACGAGGGCGTCCCCGTCCGCGTCGCCGCCGAACACGATGTAGACGCCCGCCGGGAGCATCCGCAGGGCGCTGAGCGCGTTGCGGACGTTGTTCCGGGCGTCGCTCTCGGGCGCGTCGGGCGGCAGGTTGCTGCCGGTCAGCACGATCGGCATGTCGAGGTCCGCCAGCGCGAACGACAGGGCCGCGGCGGCGTAGGCCATCGTGTCGGAGCCGTGGAGGATGCAGATCGCGTCGACGCCGCGGGACGCGAGCTTCCGGCACGAGGTCGCGATCGCCTCCCAGTCCGCCGGCCGTGCCTCCTCGGAGTGCAGCTCGACGGGCCGCTCGATCGACAGCTGGTGCGCGCCGAACGCGGCGAGCGGACCGCCGAGCCAGCCCGGCATGCCGCCGGCGTTCGGACCACGGACGAGCTTCACCACGTCGGCGTCGCCGGGGTTGGTCGAACCGATCGTCCCCCCGGTGAGGACGAGGCCCAGGCGCGATCGCGACATCGACCCGACGATACGCCAGGCGACCCGTGGGCCCGTCCTCCCCGTCGTCGGACGTCGTACGCGCCGCCGCGGGACGCCGGCGCCGCGGCCGGTCGACCTCCGGCACCCGTCGCACCGGGCCGCCGGGCGGACGGAGGGCCGCGCGGGAGGGGGCGGGGGACGGTACGCTGGGCCGTCCAGATGGCCCGGCAGACCAAGCGCAAGACCAAGCACCGCGGCAACGCCGCCGGGATGATCGAGAGCCGCGGCGTCACGCATGCGCGCTCCGGCGGTCGCAGCCAGTCCGCCGGGGGCAAGGGGGCGAAGACGGATCCACGCCTGCGGCCGCCGACGTGGCGCTCGGCGTTCATCCGCGCGCTGTTCGCCGCGGGCATCTTCGCGGTCGTGATGCTCGTCGTGCTGAAGGGCCAGCCGGCGGGCGTGCTGATCACGACCGTGCTGCTCCTCGGCGTCTACACGCCCTTCGGCTACTACTTCGACGGCTGGATGTTCCGCCGCCGCATGGCGCAGATCAACGGCCAGGCCACCGCCAAGCGCAAGCGCTGATCCCCGCGCGCTCGGGCGGCAACGAGACCGGAACGGAAGGACCCACCATGGACGTCCGCATGTACACCGTCGGGATGATCCAGGAGAACTGCTTCCTGGTCAGCCATAAGGACGCGTCGGAGGCCGTGATCGTCGACCCCGGTGACGACGCCCCGAAGCTCCTCGCCGCGATCGAGGAGCACGGCCTGACGCTCGTCGGGATCCTCATCACGCACACGCACTTCGACCACATCGGCGCGGTCGCGGACCTCCATGACGCCACGGGTGCGGAGGTCTGGTGCCCCGAGGGCGAGCTCGAGACGCTGCACGACCCCAACGCCGTCATGCGCTGGGAGGGCTTCGGCCCGTTCCGCGGCTACGACGCCGAGCACCCCGTCAAGGGCGGCGACGTCGTGTCGCTCGCCGGGTTCGACTTCCAGGTCGTCTCCACACCGGGCCACAGCCCCGACCACGTCACCTACGCGCTGCCGGACGAGGGCGTCCTGTTCTCGGGCGACGTCCTCTTCCAGGGCTCGATCGGCCGCACCGACCTGCCCGGCGCCGACCACCCGACGCTGATGCGCTCGATCGCGACGCTGCTGGACCGCTTCGACGACGCGATCACCGTCTGCCCGGGGCACATGGGCCCGACGACGCTCGGCCAGGAGCGGCGGACCAACCCGTTCATCCTGGACATGCTGGACAACGGCCCCGCCCACCCCGCCTGATGGCCGGCGCCAGGAAGCTCACCGCCCCGCGCGGCACCCACGACGTCCTGCCCGAGGAGACCGCGCGGCGTCGTCGGATCGAGGACGTCGCGACGCTCGTGCTCGAGGGCGCCGGCTACCGGCGGATCGAGACGCCGATCTTCGAGGACACCGACCTCTTCGCCCGCGGCGTCGGCGGCTCGACCGACGTGGTCCAGAAGGAGATGTACACCTTCGAGGACCGCGGCGACCGCTCGCTGACGCTTCGCCCCGAGGGCACCGCCGGTGTCGTCCGCGCGTACCTCGAGCACGGCATGCACAAGCTGCCGCAGCCGGTGAAGCTCTGGTACTGGGGTCCCTTCTTCCGGTACGAGCGCGCCCAGAAGGGCCGCCAGCGCCAGTTCTGGCAGCTGGGCATCGAGTCGCTCGGCTCCGACGACCCGTCGGTCGACGCCGAGGGCATCGTCCTGCTGCACCGCATCCTCCGCGACCTCGGCGTCCCGGGCCTGCGCCTGCGGCTCGGATCGCTCGGCACGCCCGCCGGCCGCGAGGGCTACCGCGAGACGCTCGTCGCCTACCTCCGCGAGCACGAGGACCGCCTGTCGGACGAGGTCCGCGAGCGGATCGACCTGAACCCGCTGCGGGCCTTCGACAGCGACCACCCCGGCACGAAGGAGGTCATGGCCGGCGCACCGCTGCTCCTCGACCACCTGCCCGCCGAGGACACCGAGCACTTCCACGAGGTCCGCGCGCTGCTCGACGGCGCCGGCGTCGAGTACGAGGTCGACCCGACCCTCGTCCGCGGCCTGGACTACTACTCGCGCACGCTGTTCGAGTTCACCTCCGACGCCCTGGGCGCCCAGTCCGGTGTCGGCGGAGGCGGGCGCTACGACGGCCTCGCCGAGCTCATCGGCGGCCCCGCGACCCCCGGCTTCGGCTGGGGTGCGGGCATCGAGCGGATCCTGCTGGCGCAGGCGACCGGCGACCCGGACCACCCGGAGCCCGGCCACGACGCGGACCCGGAGGGCCTCGCGGCCGCCGACCTCTACGTCGCCTGGACCGACGGCCACCGCCGGACCGCGTTCGACCTGGCCGACGCCGCCGCTCGCGAGGGCCTCGCCGTACGTCTGGACCAGGCGCCGGGTCGCGGCCTGAAGGGCCAGATCCGTCGCGCGGAGAAGTCCGGCGCGCGGACGGTCGTCGTCGTGGACGACGAGGGCATCAGGATCGACCGGTCTCCCGGCGGTCGGGCGACGGGCATGACCGTCGCCGATGCCCTGGCGGCCGCGCGGGTCTGAGCGGACCGGAGGTCCGGGGGAGGGCACGCGGCTCGAACCCACCGCCCCGGCCCACCTGGAGGTCGGCACCGGCCCGTCGCCGGTACCGTTCACCGCCATGCCTTCCCCGGAGCCCTCCACGTCGACCGACCACCCCTCCGGCACGAAGAACGAGCGCATCGCAGCCCTGGTCCGCGACACCGTCGGGGCCGCCCCGGTGCACGCCAACCGCTACCGCTCCACGTGGGCCGGGCTCCTCACCGACGAGGCCGTCGGACAGTCGCCGCGGGTCGCCGGCTGGGTCCACCGCCGCCGCGACCACGGTGGCCTGATCTTCGTCGACCTGCGCGACCGCTCCGGCCTGCTGCAGGTCGTCTTCGACCCGGACACCAGCGGCCCGGAGATCTTCGCCGCCGCCGAGCGGCTGCGTCCCGAGCACGTCATCTCGGTCGCGGGCGAGCTCCGCGGCCGTGGCGCCGAGCACGTCAACCCGAAGATGCCGACCGGCGCGGTCGAGCTGCGGGTCGACGCCCTCGACGTCCTCGCCGAGGCCGAGACGCCGCCGTTCCCGGTCGACGAGGACGGCCCGGTCGACGAGCTGCTGCGCCTGCAGCACCGCGTGATCGACCTGCGCCGCGAGCAGACGCGCGACGCGCTGCTCCTGCGCTCCCGCATCGTCCGGGCGATCCGCGACGCGATGGAGGACGAGGGCTTCCTCGACATCGAGACCCCGTACCTCACCCGCTCGACCCCCGAGGGCGCGCGCGACTTCCTCGTGCCGTCGCGCCTGCAGGCCGGCTCGTTCTACGCGCTGCCGCAGTCGCCGCAGCTCTTCAAGCAGCTGTTCATGATCGCCGGCTTCGACCGCTACTACCAGGTGGTCCGCTGCTTCCGCGACGAGGACCTCCGCGCCGACCGCCAGCCCGAGTTCACGCAGCTGGACGCCGAGCTCTCGTTCGTCGACGAGGACGACGTGATCGGGATCTTCGAGCGCGTGATGTCCCGCGCGTTCGTCGCCGGCGGCCTCGACCTGCCGCAGCCCGCCTGGGAGCGGATGGCCTACGACGAGGCCGTCCTGCGCTACGGCAACGACCGTCCCGACCGGCGCTTCGGCCTCGAGATCCAGGAGCTCTCCGGCGCCCTGGCGACCACGGAGTTCAAGGTCTTCGCCGGCACGCTCGCCTCGGGCGGCGTCGTCCGCGGCATCAACGCGGGCGGCCTGACGGTCCCGCGCAAGCAGCTCGACGAGCTCACCGACATCGCGAAGAAGGCCGGCGCCGGCGGCCTCGTCTGGGGCTTCGTCGAGCCCGACGGCTCGTGGCGCTCGCCGATCGCGAAGTTCCTGACGCCCGAGGAGATCGAGGCGATCAAGTCGACGCTCGACGCCTCGCCCGGCGACCTGCTGCTGATCGTCGCCGACAAGGCCCCCGTCGCCGCGAACGTCCTCGGCGTCCTGCGCCTGGAGCTCGCCGACCGCTTCGACCTGCGCGAGGATCGCAACGACGTCCTCTGGATCGTCGACTTCCCGATGTTCGAGGGGACCGCGAACGACGGCACGAACCTCGGCGGCGGCCGCTGGGACGCGGTCCACCACCCGTTCACGCAGCCCTGCGCGCCCGGTGGTGCCCCGGTCTCGGCCGAGGACCTCGCCCCGGGCGGTGCGTTCAACGACGACGAGCGGACGCCGGGCGACCTGCACTCCCGCGCCTACGACCTCGTGGTCAACGGCTGGGAGGTCGGCGGCGGCTCGATCCGCATCAACCGCCCCGAGCAGCAGCGCGCGGTCCTCGACCTCCTGGGCTTCTCGACGGAGGAGGCCGACCAGCAGTTCGGCTTCCTGCTCGAGGCGCTGAAGGCCGGCGCCCCGCCGCACGGCGGCATCGCGTTCGGCGTCGACCGCCTCGCCGCCCTCTGCGCCGGCCGCGACTCGCTGCGCGACGTCATCGCGTTCCCGAAGACCTCCTCGGGCGGCGACCCGCTGACCGGCGCCCCGGCCCCGGTCGACACGAAGCAGCTCGGCGACCTGGGCCTGCGGTCGACGATCGCGCCGCCGGCGGGCTGAGGTCCGCGGCCCGCGACGCACGGCCTGCGGCGCACGGCCCGTAGCGCACGGCCCGCGAACCGCGGGCGGGCCGGGTCGGTCCCTCGAAGGCCGGGGGCGGCTGGGCCCGGCCCTCGGGTGGGCCGGTGAGGCCGGGGCCGGCGGAGGGCCGACCGGCTGGGTCCAATGGAGACCCGGCCGACTGGGCGGGATCTCGATCCTGCGTTCACGTCGCTGTGCGAAGACAACGTAGAAGTGGCGGTCGGGCGCAGCTTGGTCGGCGTGGAACCTCCATCCCGATTCTGCGTTCGCGTCGCTCAGCGACGACAGCGTAGAAGTGGTGGGCGGGTGCGGCGTGGTCGGCGTGGGACCTCCATCCCGATCCTGCGTTCGCGTCGCTGTGCGACGACAACGCAGAAGTGCCACGTTTCGGCCCCGCGCCCCGACGCGCTCTGCGCCCCGACGCGCCCCGCGCCCCGCGCCCCGACGCGCGCCGCCTCCCCACGCGCCCCGCTCAGCCGCCCCGCCCCGGCGCCGGCCCGCCCTCCGAGATCCCGATCCGCGCGTGCAGCCGGCGCAGCGGGGCGGGGGACCACCAGTTGCGGGCGCCCAGGAGCGCCATCAGCGACGGGACGAGGAACGTGCGGATGATCAGGGCGTCGAGGAGCACCGCGAACGCCGCGCCGCCGCCGAGCTCCTGGAGGAAGACGACGCTCGAGAGCAGGAACGCCCCGAGGGCGACGGCGAGCAGGATCGCCGCCGCGGTGACGATGCCGCCGGTGCGCTGGATGCCGACGGCGACCGCCTCCTTGTCCCCGAGCTCCGGGTGCGCGTCCCGCGCCTCCTTGATGCGGGTCAGCAGGAAGACCCCGTAGTCGGTCGAGAGCCCGAAGACGACGGCGACCATCACGAGGAAGTCGGTCTGCTCGATCCCGCCCTGGCTGCGGTAGTCGAGCAGGCCGGTGGACCGCCCGTCCTGGAACACCCAGACCAGCGCGCCCGTCGCGGCGGCGGTCGTCAGGAGGTTCATGATCAGCGCCTTGACCGGCAGGACCACCGACCCGGTCATGAGCCAGAGGATGATCAGGGTGCTCGCCGCCAGGAGCAGGATCGCGATCGGGAGCCGGTCGCTGACCGCGGCGCGCTGGTCCTGGAGCGCCGCCGCGCCGCCGCCGACCTGCACCGGGTGGTCGCTCGGCACCGCACGGATCTGCCGGACCGTGTCGAGGGTCGCGGGCGCGATCATCGACCCCCGCAGGTGCGCGTCCATGCGCCACAGCCCCGGTCCCACACGGCGCGGCGCGTCGACGCGCTCCACCTGCGGGAGGGCGCGGATCCGGTTCGCGTAGAGGATCAGCCCGATGCCCGCGTCGTCCGGGGCGCGGACGACGACCGTGGCGTCCGTGCCGTCGAGCGCCGGGAACCGCTGCGCGATGCGGTCGTCGACGACGCGGGCGCTCTTCGACTCCGGCAGCACGCTGGCGTCGACGCCGGCCCACTCGGTCCGCAGCGCCGGCGAGGCGATCAGCAGGACGACGGCCGCCGTGGCGAGCGTCGCGAGCAGCGGCCGGCGCATCGAGGCGTGCGCGATCCGGTACCAGCGCCCCTCGCGGACCGGGCCCGGTCGCACCCGACCCAACCGGGCGCCGAGCAGGACGAACAGCGCGGGCAGCAGCGTCAGCGCCACGGCACCGGCGACGACGGAGACCAGCGCCCCGCCGATCGCCATCGACTGCAGGAAGGGCACGGGGAACGCGTAGAGGCAGGCGATCGCCGACGCCACCGTCAGGGCGCTGAAGACGACCGTCCGGCCGGCGGTGGCCATCGTCCGGCGCACGGCGTCCGGGACGTCGAGCCCGGCGCCGAGCTCCTCCCGGAAGCGGGAGACGAGGAACAGGCTGTAGTCGATCGCGAGCCCCAGCCCGGCGGCGATCACGAGGTTCAGGCAGAACGGCGAGAGGTCGTAGGCGAGGTTCAGGATCCGCAGCAGGGCGAACGTCAGCAGCACCGCCAGCACGCCGACCGCCAGCGGCAGGAACGCCGCCACGCCACGGAAGACGAGGAACGTGAGGATCGCGAGGAGCGGGAACGCCAGCAGCTCGTTGCTCGCGAGGTCCTCGGCGGCCTGCCGGTTGACCTGGACGATCGCGACGTCGGGGCCACCCAGGTCGACGTCCTTCGCCCCGGAGAACGCGTGCTCCAGGCGCTCGACGGCCGCGATCCGGTCCGCGTCGGCGCGGAGGGTCGCGAGGACCAGGCTCGATCGTCGTCCGTCCGGGTCGCGCCCGGCCAGTGGCGTCTCGCCGTGCGCGGGAGGGGAGACGACGCTCGCGACGTCGCGGTCGGCCCGCAGGCGCCGCGCCACCTCGTGGACGCGGTCCGAGCCCCGCGGTGCCTCGACGAGCGCCAGGACGCCGGGCTGGGTCGCCGTCCCGGTCGCGCGCTCCAGCGCGACCCGGGCGTTCCACGACTCGGAGTCCGGGGCCTCGAAGTCGCGGTCGCGCTCCAGGACGCCCGCGGCGGGACCGCCGAACGCGGCCGCCAGCACGAAGACGAGGAGCGCACCCCAGACCACGCGACGTGGGTGGCGGAGACCGAGGGCTGCGAGGCGGGCGAGCATGGGCGTGCGGGCGTCCCGACCCCTCGGGGCCGGAGGGACCCGCGTACTGTGACAGTGTCAAGCCGTGGGCGTCAGGTCGTCCGCGCCCGCGACGCCGCGACGGCGAGATCGGCGGCCGCCGTCGCCCGCGCCCGGCGAGCCGTCCGTCCCGGGGCACGAGGCAGCGACAGCCTGCCCCCTGCCGGCGGCCGGACCGGCTGCGAGCATCGAGACCGGCGTCCCGTCCGGGGCCGCGCACCGCGAACGCACCGAGGAGCCCCGATGATCGACCCCCTCTCCCGCTGGGCCCAGTACGGCGAGAAGCCCGACTACGCGGGGCTGCTCAGCTTCTCCGGGATGCCCTACACGGAGGACCCGGCCGAGCTGCGGGGCGTCGACGTCGCGATCGTCGGCGCGCCGACCGACGACCTCGTCTCCGACCGCCCCGGCGCCCGCTTCGGCCCGCGGGCGATCCGCGCGGCGAGCTGCCCGCCGGGCCCGCACCTCGAGGTCGGCGTCGACGCGTTCGCCGAGCTCGAGGTCGTCGACTTCGGCGACGCCCCGGTCCTGCCGGCGGACCCGGCGCGATCGCACGCCGCGATCGAGGCGACCGTCGGCCAGGTGCTCGCCGCCGGCGCGCTGCCGGTGATCCTCGGCGGCGACCACTCGATCGCCGAGCCCGACATCCGGGCCTGCGCCGCGGTCCACGGTCCGGTCGGGCTGATCCACTTCGACACGCACACGGACACCGGCCGCGAGGTCTTCGGCGTCGAGGTCTCGCACGGGACGCCGATGTACCGGCTCGTCGAGTCCGGGCACGTCGACCCGGCCCGCTACGTCCAGGTCGGCCTGCGCGGCTACTGGCCCGGGCCGGAGGAGTTCGGCTGGCAGCGGGAGCGCGGGATCACGTCGCTGTTCATGCACGACGTCCGCGACCGCGGGATCAAGGCCGTGATCGCGGACGCGATCGCCGCCGTCGGGGGGCTCGGCGGCGGGCCGGTGTTCCTGTCGGTCGACGTCGACGTGCTCGATCCCGCGTTCGCGCCCGGTACGGGGACGCCCGAGCCGGGCGGGATGACGTCCGCCGACCTGCTCTGGGCCTGCCGGACCGTCGCGGCGGGCGTCGACCTCGTCGGCATGGACGTCGTCGAGGTGCTCCCCGAGCGGGTCGGCTCGCGCGACGTCACCGCGCTCGTCGCCGAGCGCGTCGTGCGCGAGACGCTGACCGGCGTCGCGATGCGGCGCCGCGCGGCCGCGGGCTGAGGCCGCCGCGCGGGCCGGTCAGGGCGTGGAGGTCGTCGGTGCGCGCCCGGTGGTGCGGGTCGACGGCGGGAGCCCGACGCCCTCGGCGACCCGCTTGGCCGGCGCCTCGAGCGACGGCGCGCGCCGGGCGAGCTCCTCGGTGGCGGCCCTCGCGCCGTCCGCGTCGTGCGCGGCGGCCGCGTCGCCGATCCGCTTGAGGTCGCCGTCGAGGGCCCGCGCGATGCGCGTCATCTCGTCGAAGTCCTTCCGCACGTCCTCCGGCGGGTCGAGCCGCTCGAGCTTCGTGAGCCCCGCGTCGAACGCGCGCTCCACGTCGCGGATCTCGGTGGTCACCTGCTCGTCGGTCTTGCCGTCGGCGCCGGTCAGGACCTCGCCGATCCTCGCGGTGATCGCGTTCAGCTCCGTCCGCTGGGCGTCGTACTGCCGCTTGAACGCCCCGGTGTCGGGGCCGTCGCCCCCGCCGCAGGCGGCGAGGCCGAGCCCCAGGGCCAGGATCGCGGCCGTCGTGGCGGCGTGCCGCCGGACGGCGGACCCGCGGGCGGTCCGAGGTCGGGAGGTGGGAGGGCGGGTCGTGATGCTCGACATGCGGCCATCGTGGCCCGCACCCGCCCCGGTCGGCATCGGGAGACTCCCCAGACCTGACCCCGGTGCTCGCCCTAGGTGTCGCCGTGGTCGGCCAGGCCCGCGAGCGCCCGGATGCCCGGGTAGAAGAGCGTGATGATCCAGTCGACGAGCTCGTCCGGCGGCACGTCGCGGTTGGCCCGCCACCAGTAGGCCAGCCCCTCGAAGGCCCCGTTGAGCGCGTGGGCCAGGGCCTCGACCCGCCACTCGTCGAGCCGCACGCCGAGGCCCTCGACGGTCTCGCGGGTGAGGGCGGTCAGGAGCGCGCTCTGCTGGGCGCGGATCGCGAGGATCGGCTCGGCGCCCGGCTCGGGTCCGGCGGTCAGCAGGAGGTCCCAGCCGCCCTGCTCCTCGGCCACGAAGCGCAGGAACGCGACGGCGCCCGCCCGCATCCGCTCCTCGGGGTCGGTCTCCGTCAGCGCCGCGGTGGCGACGACCTGGGCCAGCGCCTGTCCGGCGCGCTCGACGCACCGCAGGTACAGCGACTCCTTGCTGCCGACCAGGTCGTAGACGACCGGCTTGGAGACCCCGGCGCGGGCGGCGAGCTCGTCCATCGAGGCACCCTGGTACCCACGCTCCGCGAACAGCCCCTGGGCGATCGAGAGCACCTGCTGCTCGCGCACCTGCCGCGGGACGCGACCGTGCGGGAAGTCCCCGACGGCCGGGGTCGGAGGCGGGAGGCGATCGGTCGGCGGGTCGGTCGGCATGCGGCGCGCCCCATTCTCCGCCATCCGGCGGCGGGGGACCATCGATCCCGCGCCCGATCGGTGTACTGGTACGTTCATCGCCATGGTCGGACGACGGGTGCTCCGGACGCTCGCGACGACGGGTGCGGCCGCCGTGCTCCTCGCGCTCACCGCGTCCGCCGCCCCGGCCGCGTCACCCGCTCCGGGGATGCGCTGCGCCCCGCCGACCGGCGCGGCGGAGCTGCCCGCCAGGTCCCCGGCGGCGCTCGGCCTCGACGAGGGCGGGCTGCGGCGCGCGATCGACGCCGCGACGGCGAAGGCCGGCGGATCGGTCGCCGTCTACCGCTACGGCTGTCTCGCGGCGTCCAGTCACTCCGAGGGCCCGGACCGCGGGTACCAGAGCTGGTCGGCGTCGAAGTCGGTCGTGTCGATGGCCGTCTCGCGGGCGATAGAGCTCGGGCTGCTCTCGATGGACGACACCGTCGGGTCGCTCGTGCCCGAGGCCGACGCGCCACACGGGGCGATCACCGTCCGGCAGCTCCTGCAGCAGAACAGCGGCCTGCACCAGCACCTGGTCCGCGACTACAACTTCATCCTCGACGACCATCTCCAGAACGCGTTGACGCTGCCGTTCGACCATGCGCCGGGGACCCACTTCACGTACGGGCAGGTGACCGTCTCGCTGCTCGCCGAGGTCGTCGGCCGGGCGGCGGGGGAGGACTACCAGGCGTTCCTCCGGCGCGAGCTCCTGGCCCCGCTGGGGATTCCCGGCGACGCCGCCGCGATCCACCGCGACCGTGCGGGCCGGACCGACGGGTACATGGGGATCGAGATGCCCACCCGGTACTGGGCGCGGCTGGGGCAGCTGCTGCTCCAGGACGGCCGCTGGGGCGGCCGGCAGCTCCTGGACGAGGACTGGATGGCCCAGGTCGGCCGGAGCTCCCCGACGAACGCCTGCTACTCGCTGCTGTTCTGGCCGGACGCACCGGGCTGCGCCCCGCGCTGGGCGCCCGCCGACGGCTACGAGATGAACGGCCTCGGCGAGCAGATCGTCTGGGTCGTCCCGAGCCAGGGACTCGTCGTCGTCCGCTTCGGGACGATGACCGGCGGCGTCAAGGACCCGCTGAAGGAGGGCGTCACGAAGGCGGTCGTGGCCCCGCGCCCCGTCCCGCTGCGGCCGGAGGAGCCGGAGGACGGGGAGCCCGCGCTCGACCCCGACGCCGCGTTCCGGACGATCCTCGACCTGCGGGACGTCCTCGCCGTCGCGGGCGTGCAGCTCGCGCAGCTGCCGGGCCGCGGGCCGGCGCGGGCCCGTGCCCTGCAGCTCCCGGACCGGGCGCTCGCCGCCCGCCCCGACGGCGACGTGGTGGTGCCGGTCGCGTGCCCGCCCGTCGCGCGGGTCGCGTGCGCGGGGCGCCTGCGGGCGACCACCGTCACGGGCGACGCGACGCTGTCGAGCGCGACGTTCCGGGTCGCCGCGGGCGGGCGCGGGACGGTCCGCCTCGGGTCCGCCGCGCTGGACCGGGTCCTCGCGGGCACCGCGAAAGCCCGCCGCGGCGCGCGGTCGGGGGCCACGACCCGAGCGGTGACCACGCGGATCACGCTCCGCTCGCGGACCGACGACGCGGCGGGCGGGGTCCCGACCGCGAGGAGCGTCGACGTCCGGGGCCCGGTGCGACGGACGACGGCCGCGCGCCGGAAGCACGCCACGCGCCGCTGACGCGGCGGCCGCTCAGGCCAGCGGCTCGACGTCCCCGTCGATCACGCCGTCGCCCGTCCCGCCGCCGGCCGGCAGGGCACCCACCGGACGCAGCCAGCGGCGCACGTGCTCGTACACGCGGTGGTGGTGCAGGAGCCCGAAGTGGTCGATGCCGCCGAGGATCACGACGTCGTCCTCCTCGAACGCCAGCCGCCGCTCGCCGCGGGCGCGCGACGCCGCGCTCGACGGCGTCACGAGCAGGTCGCCCAGGACGTTCGCCGCGAGCCACGACTCGGGGTTGCGGGCCATCGTCACGCCGACCGCGTGGTGACGGACGCCCTGAAGCAGCGGCACGTGCGTCCCGCGCTCGCCCCACGGCCAGCGGTCGACGGGCAGCGGCAGGTCGTCGATCACGATCGCGCCGTCGCGGAGGTCGAGGACCCCGTCGCTGCGCAGCTCGAGCAGGTCCGCGAAGAGCTGCGTCTCCGGCAGCAGGCCGGCGGCCCAGTGCGCGGTCGCGGCGGCGCGCTCGAGGTTCGCGCCCAGGTGCGGGGCGCCGAGCGTCACGACGTCGTTCAGCGGCTCGAGCCACCCGTGGCCGGTCTCCTGCCCGACGGCGCAGGCGCTGCGGGCGACGAGGCCGCCCATCGAGTGCCCGATCAGCGCCAGGTCCCGGACGCCGCCGGGCCAGGCCGCGACGAGGCGCTCCAGCAGGCTGGCCAGCTCGGCGCCGTTCTGCGGGATCCGGCGGCCGCTGTTGTAGCGGATCGAGACGACGTCGTAGTCGAGGTCGCGGTGCAGGCGGCGGGCGTAGTACGCGTCCTCGTCGTCGCCGAGCTCCCACGCCGCGTCGGTCATGCAGAGGCCGTGGACGAGGACCGCGACCCGGCCGCTCGGGAGCGGGAACGCGCGCCGGAGCCCCTCGGGGTCGAGCGGGACGTCGGCCCCGCGGACCCGCGCGGTCATCCGGAGCGCGAGCGGGCTGTCCTCGGCCGCGAACCGCGCGCCGAACGCCCCGTTCAGGGCGCCGAGGAGCGCGTTGCCGATCGGGCGGTCCGCGAGCGCGGCGAGGTCCTCGTCGGGCGGGCGGACGACCGCCGCGGTGCGTGCGGCGCCGTGGAGCGCGACGCTCCCGATCCCGCGGACGGCGGCGTAGACCCCGTCGGCGATCCCGTCGTGCGCCAGGCGCACGGTCGAGGCCGCGGGGCCGACGGCAGTGGTCGCGCCGAACACCCGGCGGGCGATCGCGCGGTGCGTGGACTGCACGTGGTCGACGCCGCCGCGGAACGCGCGCGCGGCGCTGTCGCCGGCGGCGACGAGTTCGTCGGTCCTCATCGTGCCGCGTCCGGGGTGGTGTCCGTCGCCTGCGAAGCCATCAGTGCACAATCGTACACCGAAGTGCGCGTGCGGTTTCACGCACCGCCACGGTCGGGGCCGGCGCGGGTCAGCGCGGCCCGGCGATCTCGTCCGCGACGTCGGCGAACCGCTCGCGGAGGTCGCGCTTGAGGATCTTGCCGCTGGCGTTCTTCGGCAGCGCGTCGATCACGCGGAACGCCTTCGGGACCTTGAAGCCGGCGAGCCGCTCGCGGGCGTGGACCCGGAGCGCCTCAGCGTCGGCCTGCTCGCCGTCGCGGAGGACGACGATCGCGACGACCGCCTCGATCCACTCGGGGTGCGAGAGCCCGACGACGGCGACCTCGGCCACGGCGGGGTGCTCGTAGATCGCCTCCTCGACCTCGCGGGAGGCGACGTTCTCGCCGCCGGTCTTGATCATGTCCTTGATGCGGTCGACGACCGTGATGTAGCCCTCGTCGTCGGCCACGCCGAGGTCGCCGGAGTGGAACCAGCCGCCGGCGAACGCCGCGGCGGTGCGGTCCGGGGCCTCCAGGTACTCGAGGATCGCGTGGGGGCTGCGCAGGACGATCTCGCCGACCTCACCGGCCGGCAGCTCGGACCCGTCGGGCGCGGCGATGCGGGCCTCGACGTTCGTGGCCGCGCGACCTGCGGACCCCGCCTTGCGCAGCTGGTCCTCGGGACGCAGCACGGTCGCCAGCGGCGCCATCTCGGTCTGCCCGTAGAAGTTCCAGAGCCGCAGCTCCGGTCGGCGGCGGCTGAGCTCCCGCAGCACCTCGACCGGCATGATCGCCGCGCCGTAGTAGCCCTTCGTCAGCGTCGACAGGTCCCGGGTGTCGAAGTCCGGGTGCCGCAGCAGCCCGATCCAGATGGTCGGCGGCGCGAAGAACGTCGTCGCGCCGTGCTCCTCGATCGTGCGCAGGACCGTCGCAGGATCCGGGGCACCCAGCAGGATGCTCGTCATCCCGAGCTGGATCGCCGGGACGAGGAACACGTGCTGCTGCGCGCAGTGGAAGAGCGGCAGCGCGTGGACCTGCACGTCGGAGACGTGCATCTCGCCGTCGATGATGCACGTCGAGTAGTTCGTGATCAGCGACTCGTGCGAGAGCACCGCGCCCTTCGGCCGGGACTCCGTGCCCGACGTGTAGAGCACCTGCGCAGGGGCGTCGGACGCGATCACGAGGTCCTCGCCCCACGGGCCGTCGTGCCCGGGCGATCCCTCCAGGAGCGCGGCGAACGGCTCCGACCCGTCGCGGTCGCCGTCGGCGTCGATCACCGCGCGGACGCGCAGGCGGTCGGCCACCCCGGCGATGCCGACCGCCTCGTCCGCGGTGGCCAGGAGCGCGTCCTGGGCGATCAGGCCGACGGCGCCGGAGTGCTCGAGGACGTAGGCGACCTCGGTGCCGCCGAGCATGAAGTTCGCCGGGACGAGGACGGCGCCGGCACGCGCGACCCCGAAGATCACCTGCACGTAGGGCAGGCCGTTGCGGGCCAGCAGAGCCACGCGGTCGCCGGGGCCGATGCCGCGTGCGTCGAGCGCGGCGGCGATCCGGTCGGCGTCGGCGTCGAGTTCCGCGAACGTCCGGCGGCGCGGGTCGGGCACGCCGGCCTCGACGACCGCCGGGCGGTCCGGGAACCGTCGCGCGGAGCGGTGCAGCAGGTCCCCGAGCGTCTGGCGGCGCGCCCGGGCGACGATGCGCTCGAGGTCGGGGGACGAGGCGGTCGTGGAGGAGGCGGTCGAGCTCATCGGCGCCATCCTCGCACCCGCGGGCGGGCTTTCGGGACGGGTTCGGCGTCCGCGGGAGCGCGGGCCCGGCGCGTCGGGCGGTCTCCGCGTCGCGTACGACGTACCCGCACCCGGTATCCGCCGTTCGTCCGGTCGGATCGTCCGTGGCGGCGGGATCCGCGGCGCTCACGGCTACCCTCCGTCGGTGGCTGATTGGCGCTACGAGGAGCACCTGCGCTCGCCCGTCGGGCTGGCGGAGCTCCCGCCCACGGGACACGACGGCGTCGCCGGCGGGGCCGCGTGCGGCGATCTCGTCCGCCTCGTGATCCGGGTGGAGGGCGATCGCGTCGCGTCCGCCGGGTTCGTCGCCGAGGGCTGCGGCGCCCTGACGGTCTGCGGCTCGGTGGCCTGCGAGCTCCTCGAGGACGCGACGGTCCGCGACGCCGCACGGATCTCGGTCGACGGCCTCGCGGAGGAGGTCGGGGGCCTGCACCCGGGCAAGCGCCACGCCGCGGAGCTCGTCGTCGACGCGCTGCACCGCGCCCTCGGCGCCGCGGTGGCCGCCGACGCCACGCCGTCCGGGGCGGAGCCCTCCGGCACGCTCGTCGCGATGAGCGGCGGCGTCGACTCGGCGGTCGCCGCGCTGAAGGCCGGCCCGGACGCCGTGGCCGTCACCCTCGAGCTGTGGCGGGACCCAGCGAACGACGCCGAGTCGTCGTGCTGCTCCCACTCCGCCGTCCGTCGTGCCCGCGACCTCGCGCACCGGATGGGCATGCCCCACCTGACCCTCGACCTGCGCGACGCGTTCCGCGACGGCGTCGTCACCCCGTGGATCGAGGACCACCGCGACGGCCTCACGCCGAACCCGTGCGTCCGCTGCAACGGGAACGTCCGCCTGGACGCGATGCTCGACCTCGCCGACCGCCTCGGCTGCGCGACGCTCACGACCGGCCACTACGCCCGGACGACCGACGACGGCCTCCTGCGCCTGGCCGTGGACCCCGGCAAGGACCAGGCGTACATGCTGAGCGCGCTGCGTCCGTCGTCCGTCGCCCGCATGCGCTTCCCGCTCGGGGCGCTCCTGAAGCCGCAGGTCCGCGCGCTGGCGGAGGAGGCCGACCTGCCCGTCGCCCGCACACCTGACTCGCAGGACCTCTGCTTCCTCGCGGGCACCGGGCGCTCGGCGTTCCTCGAGCGCCACGGCGGGCTCGTCGACCGGCCCGGCCCGATCCTCGACGCCGACACGGGGGAGACCCTCGGCGAGCACCAGGGCGCGCACCTCTACACGCTCGGACAGCGCCGCGGGCTCGGCGTGGGCGGCGGCACGCCGCGCTACGTCGTGGCCACCGACGTCGCCACGAACGTCGTCACCGTGGGGCCCAAGGAGCGCCTGATGACCGACGAGGTCCGCCTGCGCGACGTCGTCCTGCACCGCGACGCGTGGCGCGTCGACGGCGTGAAGCTCCGCTACCGCCAGCAGCCGCGCCGGGCCAGGGTGGTCGCGTCCCCCGAGACGGGCGTCAGCGGTCCGGGCACGGTGATCCTCGAGGAGCCGCTCCTCCAGGCCGCGCCGGGCCAGACGGCGATGCTGCTGGACGGCGACGTCGTCGTCGGCGTCGGCACGCTGGCCTGAGGTCCCGCGCGCCGCGTCACACCGGTTCGGCGGCGAGCCGCAGCACGAAGGTCGCGCCACCCCCGGGCGTGGCCGACACGGACACCGTCCCGCCGTGCACGGCCGCGACCTGCCGGACGATCGCGAGCCCGAGGCCGCTCCCGTGTCGCCCTCGAGCGGAGTCGCCGCGGCGGAACCGGTCGAAGATCCGTTCGTGGTCCTCCGGCGGGACCCCGGCGCCGTGGTCGACGATGCGGACGACGGCGCACGGCGCCGTGGACGGCGGTGGATGCGCACCGGTGGACCGCGACGACCGCCCCGCCCAGAGCGGCGTGCTCGTCGGATCGTCCCCCGGCTCGGCGCCCTCGAGCGCGTGGTCGAGTCGCAGCGGCGCGCCGACCGGCGGGGCGTCGTCGTGCTCGACGAGGACCTCCACCTCGACCGTCCCGTCGCCCTCGGCCCCGTGGAGCGCCGCGTTGTTGACGAGGTTCGACACCGCCCGCGCCAGGCGATCCGGTCGGCCGGAGACGGCGACCGGCTCGACCGTGGTCGTGAACGTCACGCCGCGGTGGTCCCTCCGCGCGCGCCCGACGCACTCCTCGACCAGTGCGTCGAGGGCGACGGGCTCGTCCGCCCCGTGGTCGGGGTCGTCGCCCCGGGCGAGCTCGATCAGGTCGGCGACCAGGGTGCCGAGGTCCTCGGCCTGGTCGCGGACGTCCGCGAGGATCCTGCGGCGCTCCTCCGGGCTCAGCGCGTCGTCGTCCTCGAGCAGCACCTCGGCGTTCGTGCGCAGGCTCGTGACCGGGGTGCGGAGCTCGTGCGACGCGTCGGCGACGAGGTTGCGCTGCTCGACCATCGAGCGGTCGAGCTCCTCGCGGGAGGACTGCAGGCGGGCGAGCATGCCGTTGAAGCGCCGGGTGAGCTCGCCGACCTCGTCCTCGGTGCGGACCGGGAGCCGACCCGCCAGGTCGGCGGTCGCCTCGACGTGCGCGGCGGCGTCGGCGAGGTCGGTGACCGGCCGCAGCACCCGTCGCGCCGTCGCGCGGGCCAGCAGCGCGGCGGTCGCGACGACGAGGATCCCGAGCCCGAGCAGGACGATCCAGAGGGTGCGCAGCGCGCTGTCGACGCCGGACATCGAGCGGGCGAACTGGAACCCCTGCACGTCGAGGCCGAGCTGGGCGTACCGCGCCTGGGCCTGCGGCGAGAGGGCGACCGTGATCATCCGCAGGTGCGTGCCGTCGACCGTGACGTCGCGGGGGCTCGTCCGCCGGCCCGCGGCCACCGCCCTGCGGTCGGCCGAGGTCACCGGCAGCGCGACGTCGCCCCCGACCGGCACGGCGTCCGTGGCGTTCAGGGCCTGCGCGTAGTCGGCGGGCCCGCCGTCGCGGATCGGGGGGCGGGGGAGGACGAACGTGCCGCCGGATCCGGCGTCCTGCGGCGCGGTCCCCGGCTGGCCGCCGAGCATCCGTGCGAACCGTGGACCACGACCGTCGACGGCGGCACGCGCCTGTGCGCGGAGCCCGTCGTCGAGGTTGCCGCGCAGCACGGACCGCGTCGTCAGCCACGCCGCCGCGCCGGCGGCGACCACGACGAGCAGGGCGACGACGGCGACCGTCAGCGACAGCCGGCGGCGCAGCGGCACGCGCTACGCCTCGCGGAGCGCGTACCCGACGCCGCGGACCGTGTGGAGCAGCCGCGGCTCGCCACCCTCCTCGGTCTTCCGGCGCAGGTACCCGATGTAGACGCCCAGCGCGTTCGACGTCGCACCGAGGTCGTAGCCCCAGACGTGCTCGAACAGCTGCGAGCGGCTGAGCACGACCCGGGGGTGGCGGAGGAAGAGCTCGAGCAGCGAGAACTCCGTCCGCGTGAGCTCGATGTGGCGGTCGCCGCGGAGGACCTCGCGGGTGGACGGGTCGAGGTGGAGGTCGCCGAAGCTCACGGCCTCGCGGCCCTCGTCGTCCTCCGGCACCTCGGCGCGCCGGAGCAGCGCACGGACCCGGGCGCGGAGCTCCCGCAGCGCGAACGGCTTGGAGAGGTAGTCGTCGGCGCCCGCGTCGAGGCCGTCGACGCGGTCGTCGATCCCGTCCCGTGCCGTCAGCATCAGGACCGGGGTGCGATCGCCCGCGGCGCGGAGCCGCCGGCAGACCTCGAGGCCGTCGACGCGGGGCATCATCACGTCGAGCACGACGAGGTCCGGCGTGCTGCCCGCCAGCCGGTCCAGCGCCACCTGCCCGTCGACGGCGACCGCGACGTCGTGCCCGTCCAGGCGGAGCGCGCGCTCGAGCGCCGTGACGAGAGCGGGTTCGTCATCGACGACGAGGACCTGGGCCATCGGCGCAGCGTACGCCCCGATGCTGGGAAGTTCCTGTGCCATCCCGAAGAGGCGGCGAAGAGCGGTTCCGCCGTACGGCTGTGGACGGCTCCCACCGGACGGAGCAGGATGCCCGCATGTCCTCCGTCACCGTCCCGACCGACCAGCACGACTCCCGCGTCGCCCGCCTGCGGCGCGTCGCGATCCGGGTGGCGCTCCCCGCGCTCCTCCTCGCACCGCTCCTGATCCCGCCGGCCGCCGACGCACGCACGTTGCGCGGGAACAACGTCTACGCCTACGGGGACGGGAAGGTCAACTGCTACGTCGTGCACTACGGCGGAACCGGCATCGAGTGCATGTCGCAGGCCGTGCCGTCCGGCGACGGCGACGGCTACCTCGCCCTGCGCCGGACGGGCCGGGCGCGGGTCGGGGCGCGCGGTGACTACCCGGGCTACGGCGGCACGCGCCGGAAGCTCCGGTCCGGCGACACCTGGCGCCCCGGTCACAGCGCCCGCGGCATCACGTGCGCCATCCAGCACGGCGTCGTGAAGTGCATCAACCGCAGCGGCCACGGCATCGCGCTCAGCCCGTCCGAGTACTACCGGTTCTAGTCTTCCGCGCACCCTGTACACGACGTCCTTCGACCGACCGACCCATCCGGAGCCCCTCATGACCCGCCGTCGCACTCCACGCCGACCGTCCACGATCGCCTCCCGGCGCCGCCCGCGAGGCCGCGCGCTGCTGCCGCTGCTCGCGGTCGTCCCGCTCGCCCTGCCCGCCGCGGCGGACGCGAGGACGGTGCGCTCGAACAACGTGTCCGCGTTCTCCGACAACGGCGTCAGCTGCCTGGTGGTCCGGCAGTTCAAGGGCGTCCCGAACCAGGGCATCGAGTGCTCCTCGCAGGCCGTGCCGCGCAAGGAGCTCGACGGGTACGTCGAGCTCCACCGCACGGGCCGGTCGAAGCTCGGCGAGCGCGGCGACTTCCCCGGCTACTCGGGGAAGGCGACGAAGCTCAAGGTCGGCGACGTCTGGCGTCCGGGCCACAGCGCGAAGGGCATCCGCTGCGAGTTCGAGAGCCAGGGCCTGCGCTGCAAGAACAGGAGCGGCCACGGCTTCGTGATCGAGCCCGAGGCGTTCCGGCGGTTCTAGCGTCGCCCCCCGGACGCGCCGCGCTCCGACGAAGGTCCGTCGACGTGGCGCGCTGCCGCTGCCAGCATCCGCCCGGTGGAGGACGTGCTCCAGCGGTGGACGAACGGCAACCTGACCGAGATCAAGGTCGTCCTCACGTCGGTCGTGGCGGCGCTCGCCGTCTACCAGCTCGTCCTGATCTCGGTCGTCTACGGCAAGGTCCGGCCGCCGTTCCTCGCGGGTCGCGCCGCCGGGCTCACCCATCGCGCCTCCGGGGACGCGATCGTCGTGCTGATCCTGCTGATCGGCGCCGCCTGCCTGTCCTACGGCGAGGTCGAGGACGACGCGGGGCTCCACGCGGTCGCGGGCTGGGCGCTCGCCGTCGTCCTCGCACTGAAGATCGTCGTGGTCCGCTGGTGGCACGCCGCCGGCCGGTTGCTCCCGGTCCTCGGGATCGCCGTCTTCTCGCTGCTCGTGCTGATCTGGGTGGCGACCGTCCGCTCGTTCCTCTCCTGATGCCGGAGCCGTCGTGACCGACCAGCCCGCCGATCCCGACGACCGCACGAGCCCGGCGGAGGACGGGCCCGCGGCCCGCGCGGCGCACGCCGGGCGCGAGGCCGCCGAACGCCGGCGGGGCGTGGTCCAGCTCGTCGGCTCGCTGCTCGTCGCGCTGGCGATCGCCGGCGGCACCGTCGCGGCGGTCACGTCGAAGCTCGGGACCACGAGCGTCGCGGCGCTCGAGGCCCGTGAGGAGCGGGCGAAGCAGGCCGAGGACGTCCGCGAGGAACGCGCGAAGGACCGCGAGGACGCGGCGAAGGACCGACGCAAGGCGCGCGAGGACGCGGCGACGGACCGCGGCCGGGACTAGGACGCCCGGCCGGCGGACGGGCGCGAGGTCTCAGACGCCCGCGTCCTCCGGCAGCCCGTACCGCGCCACGATCCGGTCGTAGTTCAGGCCGAGCAGCTCGACGACGTCGGCGACGTCCCCGTCGCTCGTGATCCGCCGCGCGCCGAGCGTCGGCTTGTCGGTCACGGGGTGCGGTTCGACGTGGCCCTCGTCGCGCAGCCGACGCCCGAGCTCCATCCCGAAGGCGAAGTGCGCGACGCGGTCGCCGTGCAGGTGACCGACCTCGCGGCGGCCGAGCATCAGCGACATCTCGCCGCGCTCGCCCGGGCCGGTCAGCGTCACGCCGGGCCACGCCGTGGCCGTCGCGAAGATCCGGGCGCTCGGGCTGCTCCCGGCCGCGGCCGTCGGCGTCGTGTGGGTCTCGGTGGTGCTCATCGGGTCCTCCTGGTCCGGGGTCGGACCGACGATGCACCTTCAAGCGTGGTCGAGGTCAAGGGCGCCGGGCGATTTCGGTCGGTCGCAGACCCCGTGCGCCCACCGGTGCGCCGGGCGTCGGCCGCCCGGGACGTCGACCGCCTAGGGGGTCCTCCCGCGATGGTCGCGGTGGGTCCGGGATCGAACCGCCGCCCGCGCCCGGCGACGGCCCATCGCCCCGCAGGCCCGTCGGTCACAATGGAGGGGTGAGCACCAGCCTGCCCGTCACGAGCGACGAGATCCGCGAGACCTTCCTGCGGTTCTTCGAGGAGCACGGCAGCCGCCGGCTGGCGTCGGCGTCGCTCGTCCCGGCGCAGCACGACCCCTCCGTGATGCTCACGACGGCCGGGATGCACCCGCTCAAGCCGTACTTCCTGGGCGCCGACACCCCGCCGTCCAAGCGCCTGACGAGCTGCCAGAAGTGCTTCCGGACGCCGGACATCGACAACGTCGGCGTCACCGCCAGGCACCTGACGTGCTTCGAGATGCTCGGCAACTTCTCGATCGGCGACTACTTCAAGCGCGAGGCCATCGCGTTCGCCTGGGAGCTCACCGTCAAGGGCTTCGGGTTCGACCCCGAGAAGGTCTTCGTGACGGTCTTCGGCGGCGACGAGGCCCTCGGCCTGGGCGTCGACCAGGAGTCGATCGACTTCTGGCTCGAGGTCGGCGTCCCGCGCGAGCGGATCATCGAGCTCGGTCGCGAGGACAACTTCTGGCAGGCCGGCCCGAACGGTCCCTGCGGTCCGTGCACCGAGCTCTACCTCGACCGCGGCCCCGAGTACGGGCCCGCCACGAAGCCGGGCGAGGACGAGTCCGACCGCTTCATGGAGTTCTGGAACCTCGTGCTCATGCAGTACGAGCAGACGACCCACGACGACGGCACCTCGACCCTGAAGCCGCTGCCGACGAACAACATCGACACCGGCATGGGCCTGAACCGGATGGCGATGCTGCTGCAGGGCAAGGAGACGATCTTCGAGACCGACCAGTTCGTCCCGCTGATCGCGCTCGGCGAGGAGCTGTCGGGCAAGACCTACGAGTCCGGCGACGAGGCCGTCGACCGGGCCATGCGCATCCTCGCCGACCACACGCGCGGGATGACGTTCCTGATCTCCGACGGCGTCGTGCCCTCCAACGAGGACCGCGGCTACGTCCTGCGCCGCCTGATGCGCCGCGCCGTCGTCCAGGGCCGCCGGATCGGCATCGAGGGCGAGTTCCTCGGCCGCTACCTCGACGCGGTCGTCGACGTCATGGGCGCCGCGTACCCCGAGCTCGTGGAGCGCCGCGAGGAGATCCGCACCTGGGTCACCGCCGAGGAGCAGGGCTTCGGCCGCACCCTGACCGCCGGCCTGAAGCTCCTGGAGGGCCTGCTCGAGGCCGGGACCGTCTCGGGCGCCGACGCCTTCCTGCTGCACGACACCCACGGCTTTCCGGTCGAGCTGACGGTCGAGCTGGCCGAGGAGCGCGAGATCGCGTGGACCGGCCAGGACGAGTTCGACCGCCTGATGGCCGACCAGCGCGACCGCTCGAAGGCCGGCTCGCGCCGCGGCGACCACGGCGGCGCGTCCGCCGGGTCGATCGCGTCGCTCGTGGCCCCGACGCCCACCGAGTTCACGGGCTACGCCGCGCTGGAGCAGCACACGACCGTCGCGGGCATCCTCGAGCGGGACGGCAAGACGTACCTGAAGCTCGCCGAGTCGCCGTTCTACCCCGAGGGCGGCGGCCAGGTCTCCGACGGCGGCACGATCGTGCTGGAAGACGGCTCCGAGGCCGCGACCGTCGTCGGGCTCGTCCGCGCCGGCGACGACCAGGCGATCCTCGTGCAGCCGGCCGACGGGGTCGGGGACGGGCGCCTGAGCGCCGACGTCGCGTTCCGGTCCGGTCAGGCCGTCGTCGCCCGTGTCGACCGCAAGGCCCGCCACGCGACGGAGTGCAACCACACCGCGACGCACCTGCTGCACGCCGCTCTGCGCGAGCGGCTGGGCGATCACGTCCACCAGGCCGGCTCCGCCGTGCGCCCCGACAAGCTGCGCTTCGACTTCAGCCACCCGGGCAAGCTCACGCCGGAGGACGTCCGCTGGGTCGAGGACCGCGTCAACGAGCGCGTCCTCGCCGCCGACCCCGTCCGCGCGATCACGACGACGCTCGACGAGGCCCGCGCGATGGGCGCCCAGGCCCTGTTCGGCGAGAAGTACGGCGACGTCGTCCGCATGGTCGAGGTCGGCGACGGCGAGTTCAGCCGCGAGCTCTGCGGCGGCACCCACGTGCGCAACACCGCGGAGATCGGCGTCTTCAAGATCACGACCGAGACCTCGAGCTCGGCGAACGTCCGGCGCGTCGAGGCCATCACGGGCCCGGTCGCCGTCGACTTCCTGCGCGAGCGCGACGCCGTCCTCGACGAGATCAGCGAGGCCGCGAAGGTCCCGGCCGGCCAGGTCGTCGAGCGGATCGCGAAGCTGCGCGACGACGCGAAGGGCGGGGCCGCGAAGGCCGCCCCGGTGGTGGACGAGAGCGCGCTGGCGGCCGAGGCGATCGAGGTCGGCGGGGACGCGGTCGGCGGCGGGGCACCGGTGCCGGTCGTCGTCGCGCGCGTCGAGAACGTCCCGCCGAAGGAGCTGCCCGCGATCGCCGACCGCGTGAAGGGCAAGCTCGGCGCCCCGGGCGTCGTCGTCCTGGCGTCGCCGTCGGAGGACAAGGTCGCGCTGATCGTGGCGGTCGGCCCGGAGGTCGTCGAGCGCGGCGTGAAGGCGGGCGACATCGTCAAGGCCGCCGCCGCGGTCGTCGGCGGGGGCGGTGGCGGCAAGCCGACGATGGCCCAGGCCGGTGGCAAGGACCCGGCGAAGACCGACGACGCGCTGCGCGCCGCGCACGACGCGATCGTCGCGGCGCTCGGGGGCTGAGAGCGCCCGTGCGCGTGATGGCCCTCGACCACGGGTCGGCGCGCACCGGCGTCGCGCTCAGCGACCCGTCGGGGACGATCGCCTCGCCGCTGCCGGCGATCCTCCGCGTCGGTGCCCGCAAGGGCCGGCGCGAGCTGCTGCGCCTGATCGCCGAGAAGGAGGTCGAGCGCATCGTCGTCGGCCTCCCGGTCGGTCTGCAGGGGCACGACACGGACCAGACCCGCGAGGCCCGCGCCTTCGCAGCAGCGCTCCAGGAGCACGTCGGCGAGGCGATCCCGGTCGAGCTGTACGACGAGCGCTTCACCACCCGCATGGCGCAGGCGGCCGGCGGCGACGCGGACGAGGACTCCCGCGCGGCCGCGGTGCTCCTCGAGGAGTGGCTCCGCCGTGGGATCTCCCCGACGGCGGCGGACGACCGCGGCTGAGCGGGCCCTCGGCGCCGCCCGCCGCCGCGGGTGGCGGCGGTATGCGCGCCGGAGCGGCACGTTCCGCTGCCGGTCGTCGCGATCGCGCGGGTGGCAGCGGTCCGAGCGCTCCGGCCTCGGGGGCAGCGCGGCGGGAGCACCGCCGCGATCGATCGTCGCGCCGCCGTGAGCCGGTCACCCACCCCGGCCGGACCCGTGGGACCGGGGGAGACGTTCGCCCGTGCGCGGCCGGGTAGCGTCGGACGCGTGCCGAGCCTCCAGGACACGTGGAGCACCGACCGGGTCGTCGCCGCGCTCTACGACACCGCCGTCCAGTACCGCGCCACCGCGTGGGCGGGCGCACGGGTGCTCTGGGGGTTCCCGTTCTCGGTGATCGAGCAGGAGCTCCGGGGCGTCGCGGCACTGCCGCGCGGGACGCGGATCCTCGACCTCCCGACGGGCGGTGGCCTCGCGTTGAACGGGCTGGCCCCCGACCACGGACTCGACTACGTCGCGGCGGACCTCTCGTCCGAGATGCTGGACCGCACCCGCGCACGGGTCGCCGAGCGAGGGCTGCCCGACATCCGGGTGACGGAGGAGGACGCCGCCGCGCTGACGTTCGACGACGACGCGTTCGACGTCGTGCTGAGTCTCACGGGCCTGCACTGCTTCGCCCGTCCCGCCGCCGCGCTCGCGGAGTTCCGTCGCGTCCTGCGCCCCGGCGGCGAGCTCCGGCTCACGACGGTCGTCCGCGGCGCCGGTCGTCGGCACGACGACGCCGTCCGGCTGCTCCGCGGCCTCGGCGTCTTCGGGCTCGTCGGCACGCCCGACGACCTGGCCGCCTGGCTCGACGCGGCCGGGTTCGCAACCGTGACGCAGACGCAGTCGGGCGCCCTCGCGATCGTGCGCGCGACCGCCTGATCGCCGGCAGGAGGCCCGCCGTCCGCGGCATCGGGGTCCGGCCGATCGTGCCCGTCGTGGGCGATCTCGCGGAGAGCACCGCGCGCACGCGCCGTGCGTCGTGTCGACCCCGTGCACCGCAAGTCCGCGCCCGCAGGGCGATCGGTCGCGCACGCGTCAGGCTCCTCGACTAGCGTTCCCGCGATGCCGACGTCGGACGGGACCCAGCGGTGAGTCCTCGCGGAAAGCGCGGGGGCGGGGCGCGGTCGGAGGACGACCGCCAGCGGGCGCGCCTCGAGCGCGAGCAGCGGCGCGCCCAACGCGAGGGCCGACCGGTCCCGCGCAGCATCGACGACCTGCCCGTCGCCGAGCCGTCCCTCGGCCTCGGGGGCGCGCAGGACACGGCGCGACCAGGCGCCCCGGAGACGGCCGCGACCGGCGATCGCACGACGCCCGAGAGCCCCGAGGACGCGGCGGCCGTCGGACGTCGCGAGCGCCTCGCGGCCCTGCGCGAAGGGACCGAGACGGGCCCGACCCGCTCCGGCGACCGTCCGGACCCGGTCACCGACGCCCGTCCCGCCGCCGCGACGGGCCCGGCGGCCGACGACCGCGGCGCCGCAGCCCGCCCGGAGCCGGACGCGCGCCCCGCGGCCGGTCCGCCGCCGAGCACCGACCCGCGCCCGGCCGGCGACACCGTCCGCCGCGCCTCGGCGCCCCGCGACCCGGCGGCCGGACGGTCCGACGCCGACGGGCAGCCCGCGGCGCGCCGTTCCGCACCCGCACCCGACCTCGCGCCGGCGGGCACCCGCGGGCCCTGGTGGTCGCAGGGCGCCGCCGGCCCGCCGCCCCCGCCGCCGCAGGAGGCGCCCGAGCGCCCGACGACCTCCGGCGCGCGGCCCTCGGCACCCGACGCTCCGACGGACCGGCCCGCCCGGGCGTCCGCCGCCCAGGAGACCCGCCCGAACCCCGCGGGCCCGCGCATCGGGCCGCCCGGCACCGGTGCACCGCCGCAGCGGCAGGACCCCGACGACTGGTTCGGCACGGACGACGGGCACGACGACCACGCCGACCACGCCGACCACGCCGATCACGACGACGACCAGACGCCGATCGGCACGATCGACGCCGCCACCCGGAACACGCTGCCCGAGTCGCCGAAGAAGCGCCGGTTCCGGCGCGACCGCGACGCGTCCCCCGCCAGCGTCCACGTCCGCAAGGCGCCCGCGCGCCGTGGCGTCTCCCGGATCGCGGCGATCGTCGTCCTCGTCCCGTTCGTCCTGGTGCTCGCGGCGGTCGTGTTCCTCTTCCAGCCGTTCCACGGCGAGGGCGAGGGCGAGATCCGCGTGCGGATCAAGCCCGGGTCCTCGGTCGACGACATCGGCAAGCTGCTGAAGGAGAAGGGCGTCGTCAGCAACTCGCTGGCGTTCGCGATCCGCGCGCGGATCTCCGGCGACGGCGGCAACCTCAAGGCGGGCGTGCTGCGCCTGAAGCGGGACATGTCCTACGGCGCGGCGCTGAAGGCGCTCCAGCAGGACCCGCTGCCGCCGTCGGTCGTCCGCGTTTCGATCCCCGAGGGCCTGTCGCGGAGCGAGATCGCCTCGTCGATCAAGAAGGCGGGCGTCTCCGGCAGCTACCTGACGGCGAGCGCCAGGTCGAAGGGCTTCAACCCCCGGACGTACGGCCAGCCGCGCAGCCGCAAGGGCCTCGAGGGCTTCCTGTACCCGGCGACGTACGAGCTCCAGCGCGGGGGCGCCACGTCGGCCGCACTGGTCGCGGAGCAGCTGAAGGCGTTCGAGGAGAACTTCTCGAAGGTCTCGATGCGGCGCGCCAAGCGGGCGAACCTCTCCGACTACGACGTGCTGATCATCGCGTCGATGGTCGAGCGCGAGGTCCGGGTCCCGTCCGAGCGGAAGATCGTGGCGTCGGTGATCTACAACCGGCTCAAGAACGACATGCCGCTCGGGATCGACGCGACGACGCGCTACGCGCTCAAGAACTGGGACACGCCGCTGAAGAACTCGGATTTCGACCCGAACGACCCGTACGACACCCGGCGCCGCAAGGGCCTCCCGCCGACCCCGATCGGGTCGCCGGGCCTGGCGTCGATCAAGGCCGCCGCCAACCCGGCCTCGACCTCGTACATCTACTACGTGGTCAAGCCGTGCGGCGGCGGGCGTCACAGCTTCAGCACCAACAACGCCGAGTTCCAGAAGGACGACGCGGCGTACAAGGCCGCACAGCAGCGCGCCGGGGGCGACCCGTCGGCGAAGGACGCGAAGGGCTGCAGGTCTTGACCGAAGCCCCGTCGCCGGCGGCCGCGGGCCTCGACCCGGCCCGCCCGTGGCGCCTCGGCGTCTTCGGCTGGCCGGTCGCCCACAGCCGTTCGCCCGCGATGCACGGCGCGGCGCTCCGCGCGCTCGGCCTCGCGCACTGGACGTACGGGGCGCTGCCGGTCCCGCCGGAGCACGTCGCCGCCGCGTTCGCCGCGCTGCCGGACTCCGGGTTCGCCGGCGCGAACGTGACGATCCCGCACAAGCACGAGGCCCTCGCCGCCGCCGACGTGGCCACCCCGGCCGCCGCGGAGATCGGTGCTGCGAACATGCTCACGGTGCTCGGCGACGGGACGATCGAGGCGGACAACACCGACGCACCGGGCCTGATCGACGTGCTGGGCGAGCCGGCCGCCGGGCGCACCGCGCTGATCCTCGGCGCCGGCGGCAGCTCCCGCGCGTGCGCGTGGGCGCTGCGCGAGGCCGGTTGCTCCCGCGTCGCCGTCTGGAACCGCACCGCCGGGCGCGCCGTGGAGCTGGCCCACGACCTCGGCGTCGACGCGGTCGACGCCCCGTTCGACGCCGACCTGCTGGTCAACTGCACCGCGGTCGGGCTCCACGACCCGGAGGAGACGTTCGAGCGCCTGCCGGTCCGGGCCGCGGACCTCGGCGTCCACCGCGTCGTCGTCGACCTGGTCTACCGCGCCGGCGGCACACCGCTCCTGCACGCCGCGGCGGACGCCGGTGCGCGGACCGTCGACGGCCTCGCGATCCTCGTCGCCCAGGGCGCCCGGAGCCTGGAGCGCTGGACCGGACGGCCCGCGCCGCGGGACGTCATGGACGACGCCGTGCGCACCTGATCCGGCCGCCCGGCGGCCGGTCGGGGCGCCCGGCTCCTCGCCCGGGGGCCTCCGGCACCACCGCCCGTCCACCCCGACCCCGCGGCTCCACCGGCCCGGGCCTCACGATCCGTCCAGGCGGCGACGACGGCGTCCCGCTCGTCCGTGCGTCGATTCGTCCAGGGGTGGAGGTTCGCCCGGATCTGGCCGATACTCGTGAAGACCGTGTTGGACCAGCCGTCACTAGGAGCCGAGGAGGGCACCGTCGAGCATGCCCATCCGGGTGGCCTCGACGGCGAGATGCTGCCCCTGGAGCGGGCGCTGTCCTCCCCGCGCCTCGAGCTCGCCGGCATGCCGCTGACCGAGATCCTCGTCGCCCGCGGCGCCGAGCCCCAGGGGGTCCGCGACGCCGTCGCCGCCGCCCGCGACCGCGAGCTGCCGCTGGACCGCGCCGTCGTGGAGCTCGGCGTGGCCACCGGGGACGGGGTCGCCCGCGCCCTCGCGGACCGCTACGGGCTCGACCACCTCGACCTCGCCCACACCCAGCCCGACGCCTCGGTCACCGGGATCCTCTCCGCCGACGACGCGCGCACCTACCAGGCGGTCCCGGTCGCCCGTCTCGGCCACGAGCTCGTCATCGCGATCGCCGACCCCAGCAACATGCTGATCGCCGAGGACCTCGCGATGCTGACGCGCGGGGCCGTGCGGCTGGCGGTCGCCGCGCGCGAGGACGTGCAGGTGCGCCTCGCGTCGCTGACGCACCTCGACGAGGCCGTCAAGCGCGCCACGCCGGACGCGCCGACCGACACCGGCGGCCAGGACGACGCGATCGACGTCCGCTCCGGCACGGAGGACGCGCCGGTCATCAACCTCGTCAACACGGTGCTCGCCCAGGCGATCGAGCGGCGCGCCTCCGACGTCCACTTCTCGCCGCTCGAGCACGGGATGCGGGTCCGCTTCCGCATCGACGGCGTCCTGACGGAGACCGCCACGGTCCCCAAGGCGCTCGTCCCGGGGCTCGTCAGCCGCCTGAAGGTCATGGCGGACCTCGACATCGCCGAGCGCCGGCGCTCGCAGGACGGCCGCGTCAGCATCACCATCGACGGCCGCGGCGTCGACCTGCGCGCCGTGACCCTGCCGTCGGTGCACGGCGAGGCCGTGATCCTCCGCATCCTCGACCGCGCCGACGGCGTGATCACGCTCGACCGCCTCGGCATGGGGATCGAGGACCGCAGCCGCTTCGAGGCCGCGTTCACGAAGCCCTACGGCGCGATCCTCGCGACCGGGCCGACCGGCTCGGGCAAGAGCACGTCGCTCTACGCCGCCCTGCAGCGGCTGAACACCGCCGACCGCCACATCGTCACGATCGAGGACCCGGTCGAGCGCCAGCTCGACGGCGTCACCCAGGTCCAGGTCAACACCCGGGCCGGCGTGTCGTTCGCCAACGGCCTGCGCTCGATGATGCGTGCCGACCCCGACGTGATCATGGTCGGCGAGATCCGCGACGCCGAGACCGCGAAGATCGCCGTCGAGTCCGCGCTCACCGGCCACCTCGTCCTCTCGACGCTCCACACGAACGACGCCCCGACGGCCGTCACCCGCCTGCTCGAGATGGGCGTCGAGCCGTTCCTCGTCGCCTCCGCGATCGACTGCGTCGTCGCCCAGCGCCTCGCGCGGTCGCTCTGCGAGACCTGCAAGCGCCCCGTCCGGATGCCGGCCGAGCTCGTGCGGCAGCAGGGCTTCGTGGTCGACGACGACGTCGACGTCTTCGAGGCCGTCGGGTGCGGCCGCTGCGGCGACACCGGCTACCGCGGCCGCATCGGGCTCTACGAGGTGATGGTCGTCGACGAGGAGATGCGCTCGATGATCGTCGAGCGCGCCCCGATCGATCGCATCACCGCCCGCGCGGTCGCGACCGGGATGGCCCGGCTGCGCGACGACGGCCTGCGCAAGGTCCTGAGCGGCCGGACCTCGTTCGCCGAGGTCACGCGCGTCACCGGCGACGCGTAGCCGGGACCGGGGCCCGCCCCGAGCGTCCGGGTCCGAAGTCCGCGGGACCCGGAGCGCGAAGGGTGCGAGCACGGTCCACGCGCGCCGTCCATCGCGGTCCACCGTTCGTCCACCGGACGGCGTCCACCTCACCGCGGAGCGCCGCGCGGGCCGATCGGTGGAGGGACATGGCCCCCCAGTTCCACGATCTCGTCCAGGCGATGATCGCCCACGAAGCATCCGACCTCCACCTGACGGCGGAGAGCCCCCCGATGATCCGGGTGCGTGGTTCGCTGATGCCGGTCCCGAAGTCCGAGGTCCTGGACACGGTCGCCTGCCGGGAGCTGGTGTACGGCCTGTTGAGCACGCCGCAGCGGCAGAAGCTGGAGACCGACCGCCAGGTCGACTTCGCCTACCCGATCCCGGGCGTGGCCCGCTTCCGCGTCAACGCGTTCCAGCAGCGCGGCGCGACCGGCGCGGCACTGCGCCTGATCCCCGACCGCATCCGGACGCTCGCCGAGCTCGGGCTGCCCGAGGTCATCGGCGGCCTCACCGAGAAGCCCCGCGGACTCGTCCTCGTCACGGGCCCGACGGGCTCGGGCAAGTCGACGACGCTCGCCGCGATGATCGACAAGATCAACCTCGAGCGCCACGACCACATCCTCACCATCGAGGACCCGATCGAGGTGCTGCACCCGCACAAGGGCTGCATCGTCAACCAGCGCGAGCTGGGCACCGACGCGCAGAGCTTCGCCATGGCCCTGAAGGCCGCGCTGCGTCAGGACCCGGACGTGATCCTCGTCGGCGAGATGCGCGACATCGAGACGATGGGCACCGCCCTGACCGCCGCGGAGACCGGCCACCTCGTCTTCGCGACCCTGCACACGCAGGACGCCCCGCAGACGGTCGACCGCATCATCGACTCGTTCCCGGCCGGCCAGCAGAACCAGGTCCGCATGCAACTGGCCTCCGCGCTCCAGGGGGTGCTCTGCCAGCAGATCCTCCCGACCGCCGACGGCACCGGCCGGCTCTGCGCGATGGAGATCATGATCCCGACCGCCGCGATCCGGAACCTGATCCGCGAGGGCAAGACCCACCAGATCCGCTCGTCGATCCAGACCGGGCAGCGCTACGGCATGCAGACGCTCGAGACCTCGCTCGTCGAGCTCGTCCAGAGCGGCCGGCTGGACCGCTCCGTCGCCGAGCAGCGGGCCAACGAGGTCGGCGACCTGCGCCGCCTGCTGGACAACGCGGGGGAGACGCCGCGCCCGATGTCGCCCGCCCTCGACCCCGCCCAGCAGCAGCCGCAGCTGGCGGCGATGTAGCCCCCGGAGGACCCCCGCCTCATGAGCACCTACTCCTACCTCGCCCTCGAGCCCGCCGGGACGCGCGCCAAGGGCGAGCTCGACGGCGACAACGCCGACGCCGTCTCCGACCTGCTGCGCCAGCGGGGCATGATCCCGCTCTCGGTCGACCTCAAGCGTGCGGCCTGGAACTTCGAGATCAAGATCATGGAGCGCGTCAAGGCGCGCGACATGGTCGTCTTCTCGCGCCAGTTCTCGACGATGATCTCGTCCGGCATGACGGTGCTCCGCGCGCTGTCGGTGCTCGAGCTGCAGACCGAGAACGACAAGTTCAAGGAGGTGCTGGCCCAGGTCCGCACCGACGTCGAGGGGGGCGCGTCCCTCTCCGAGGCGATGGAGCAGCACCCGCGCGTCTTCAGCCGCCTGTTCGTCGCCCTGGTCCACGCCGGCGAGATCGGCGGCATCCTCGAGGACGCGCTCGAGCGCGCCGCGGACCAGCTCGAGAAGGACGACAAGCTCCGCCGCGCCGTCAGGAGCGCGATGGTCTACCCGAGCGTCGTGATCTCGTTCGCGCTGATCGTCGTCCTCGCCCTCGTCGCCTTCCTCGTGCCGGTCTTCGTCGGCGTCCTGAACGACTTCAACGGCAAGCTGCCGGCGATCACGAAGATCACGGTGGCGATGAGCGACGCCGTCACCGGCTACTGGTGGGCGGGGATCCTGATCGTCGCGGCCACGGTCTTCTCCGTCCGGCGCTACGTGCGGACGGAGCAGGGCCGCCGCAACAAGGACAAGCTGTTCCTCAAGCTCCCCGTGAAGATCGGCACGATCGTCCAGAAGGTCGCGATCGCCCGCTGGTCCCGCACCTTCGGCACGCTCGCCGCGGCCGGCGTGCCGCTGCTCCACGCCGTCGAGATCACGGGTCGCACCTCGGGCAACACCGTCATCGAGGACGCCATGACCGAGGTCGCCGAGAGCATCCGGCGGGGCGGCACGATCGCGGCGCCGCTGCGCGAGGCGCCGGTGTTCCCGCCGATGGTGTCCCACATGGTCGGCGTCGGCGAGGAGACCGGCGACCTCGACGCGATGCTGTCGAAGGTCGCCGACTTCTACGAGGACGAGGTCGACGCCGCGGTCAAGGCCCTGATGTCGATCCTCGAGCCGCTCCTGATCGTCGTCATCGGCGGCGCGGTCGGCTTCATCGTGATCTCCATGTACCTGCCGCTGTTCGCGGTCTACGACTCCATCAAGTAGCCACGGGCCGGGGGACCGGCCACGCGGGGATGGGCACCGACGGGGCCGCGCGACGCGCGGCCCCGCTCGTCGTCGGGCCGGCCCTCCGTCGACGCCCGCAATAAGCGGACCACGGTCCGAATAGCGCGCTGATGTGCCATGATGACCGCAGGCGCCGGGCACCAGCCCCGGCCTCGCATCCCGCAGGAGCTCGTCATGGAACTCGGAATCGCCACCTTCGCCGACGTCGGGCGCGACCCGTCCACCGGGCAGCTGGTGACCCCGGAGCAGCGCCTGGCCGATCTCCTGGAGGAGGCCGAGCTGGCCGAGCAGGTCGGGCTCGACGTGTTCGGCCTCGGCGAGCACCACCGGCCCGACTACGCGGTCTCCGCTCCCGCCGTGGCGCTCGCGGCCATCGCCGCCCGCACCGAGCGGATCCGGCTCACCAGCGCGGTCACGGTCCTGTCGTCCGACGATCCGGTGCGGGTGTTCCAGCAGTTCGCCACCGTCGACCTGCTGTCGCACGGGCGGGCGGAGATCATGGCCGGCCGTGGCAGCTTCACCGAGTCGTTCCCGCTCTTCGGCCAGGACCTGAAGGACTACGACGACCTCTACGAGGAGAAGCTCGGCCTGCTGCTGGAGCTGCGGGGGAGCGAGAAGGTGACCTGGTCGGGCACGCATCGCGCGCCGCTGAACGATGCCGGCGTCTACCCGCGCCCGGTCCAGGATCCGCTGCCCGTCTGGGTCGCCGTCGGCGGCACGCCGCAGTCGGTCGCCCGGGCGGGACTCCTCGACCTCCCGCTGACGATCGCGATCCTCTCCGGGACCTTCGAGCGCTACGTGCCGCTGGTCGACCTGTACAAGCGGGCGCGGGACCACGCCGGTCTGGACCCCGAGGGTGGCCGGGTCGCGATCAACACCCACACGTGGGTCGCGCCGGACTCGAAGCAGGCGGCCGACGAGTTCTGGCCCGCCTACGCGCCGATGATGAACCGGGTCGGACGGGAGCGCGGCTGGCCGCCGATGACCCGCGAGGCGTTCGACCAGCAGCGGTCCGGACTCAACGCGCTGGGCGTGGGCTCGACGGAGGAGCTCACCGCCAAGATCCTGCACGCGCACGAGCTCTTCGGCAACGACCGCTACATGGGTCAGTTCGCCCTCGGTGCGATGACCCATCGGAAGGTCCTCGAGGCGATCGAGCTCTTCGGCACCGAGGTCGCCCCGGCGGTCCGGGCCGAGGTCGCACGGCGCGAGGCGCCGGCCGCGGTCTGAGGCCCCCTGGCGATCGCTCCGCGCGTCCGGCCGCCCGCCATCGGCCCGCGGCGGGGCGTCCAGAGGGCCGTTCGGACGGACATTCGATGGGTGTTCACGGCGCCGTCGGGCGGGTATCGCTGTACACCCGGAATCGCTGTCCCAGCGGGCGATTCCGGCGCATCGGGTGGACGACCTGACGGAGGTTGCGGATCTGCACCAGACGGGTTGCCGGGTGTCGTGGGCGGGCTCCGGCCGCCGGTCGTGGACGGTGCTCCAGAGGGAGCACGCTGGGCACGCGACGATCGCCGAGATGGATGCCAACGGCGTGTGAACGTCGCCTACGATCCACCCGATCGGCGGGGCGACGGTCGCCGGACGAGATGTCCGCGGCCTTCCTCAGCGGCCCGCCCGAACCCAAGGAGATCCGGTGCGCACACCGACACTCGGGGCCCTCGCCTCGACCGCCGTCCTAGCCCTCGCCATGACGGGCTGTGGGAGCAGCGACGACGACACGACGACGAGCACGAGCGAGCCCGCGAAGACCGAGACGAAGGTCAACACCGAGGCCGTGGCGCTGCTGCCGGCCGAGGTCAAGTCCAAGGGCACGCTGACGGTCGCGGCCGACGCGTCGTACGCCCCCAACGAGTTCTTCGACAAGGACGGGAAGACCATCATCGGTCTCGACCCCGACCTCGCGAAGGGCCTCGGCGAGGCCCTCGGCCTGAAGCTGGAGGTCAAGAACGCCGGCTTCGACGGCATCATCGCGGGCCTCCAGTCGGGCAAGTACGACCTCGGCATGTCGTCCTTCACCGACACGAAGGAGCGCGAGAAGGTCGTCAACTTCGTCACCTACCTGCGTGCCGGCACGTCGTTCTTCACGAAGGCCCAGGGCGGCCCGGAGGTCACCGACCTCGCGAGCCTCTGCGGCCTGAAGGTCGCCGTCGAGAAGGGCACCACGCAGGAGACCGACGCGCAGGCGCAGGCGAAGAAGTGCGGCGGGAAGAAGCTCGAGCTGTCGTCGCTGCCCGACCAGAGCGCCGCGAACCTCGCGCTCTCCAGCGGCCGCGCCCAGGTCAGCATGGCCGACTCTCCGGTCGCCGACTACCAGGTGAAGATCGCGGGCGGGCAGTTCAAGATCGCCGGTCAGCCCTACGGCACCGCCCCGTACGGCATCGCCGTGCCGAAGAAGCTCGGTGACCTGACCAAGGCGCTGCAGGCGGCGCTGAAGGGCATGATCGCCGACGGCTCGTACCAGAAGATCCTCGACAAGTGGGGTCTCGAGAAGAGCGCGGCGATCACCGATCCGGTCATCAACGGCGCCGAGAGCTAGGCCCGGTGGCCACGAGCCCCACGTCCCCCGCGTCCGACGCGGGGGACATCAAGGCGGTCCCGGTCCGGCACTACGGCCGGTGGCTGTTCGCGCTGATCGTCCTGGTCTTCGTCGCGTCCCTGCTGTCGTCCGCGATCCGCAACGACAACTTCAAGTGGGACGTCGTCGGCGACTACCTGTTCGCCGACCGCGTGCTGCGCGGTCTCTGGCTGACGATCTGGCTCTCGACGGTGGCGGTGGTCCTGGGCATCGCGCTGGGGACGCTCCTCGCGGTCATGCGGCTGTCGGACAACCCGGTGCTGCGCTGGGTCTCGCTGGCCTACATCTGGTTCTTCCGCGGGACCCCGGTCTACGTGCAGCTCCTGGGGTGGAGCTTCATCGGGGCGCTGTACTCGACGATCAGCTTCGGCGTGCCCTTCGGCGGTCCGGTGCTGGTCAGCGCGAACGGCAACGACCTGATCACCCCGATCACGGCCGCGATCCTCGGTCTCGGCCTGAACCTCGCGGCCTACCAGGCGGAGATCGTCCGAGCCGGGTTGCTGTCCGTCGACGAGGGGCAGGTCGAGTCGGCCAAGGCCCTCGGCATGACCGGGGCGCAGTCGATGCGGCGGATCGTCCTGCCACAGGCGATGCGGGTGATCATCCCGCCGACGGGGAACCAGGCGATCGACATGCTGAAGACCAGCTCGCTGGTCGCCACGATCGGCGTCGCCGACCTCCTCTACAGCGTCCAGCTGATCTACGCGCAGAACTACCAGCAGGTGCCGCTGCTGGTGGCGGCATGCATCTGGTACCTCCTCATGACCTCCATCCTGTCGATCGGCCAGTACTACCTCGAGCGGCACTACGCGGCCGGCAACGTGCGCGAGCTCCCGCCGACGCCGCTCCAGCGGGCGAGGGCACGAGCTGCGTCCGTGCGCTTCGGCGGACCGGGGAACCCGGGATGAACGCCGCGAGCGGCACGCCGATGGTCGAGGCGTTGAACGTGCACAAGCGCTTCGGCCTCAACGAGGTGCTGAAGGGCATCGACATGACGGTGCAGCCCGGCGAGGTCGTCTGCCTGCTGGGGCCGTCCGGCTCCGGCAAGTCGACGTTCCTGCGCTGCATCAACCACCTCGAGACGATCCACCGGGGGCGCATCTCCGTCGACGGCGCGCTCGTCGGCTACCGCGAGAAGAACGGCCGGCTGCACGAGCTGCCGGAGAAGGACGCCGTCCGGCAGCGCGCCGAGATCGGGATGGTCTTCCAGCGGTTCAACCTGTTCGCGCACAAGACCGCGCTGCAGAACATCGTCGAGGCGCCGGTGCTCGTGAAGGGCGTCGCGAAGAAGGACGCCGAGGCGCGCGCGGGCGAGCTGCTCACGCGGGTCGGCCTGGGCGACCGCGGCGGGGCGTACCCGTCGCAGCTGTCGGGCGGCCAGCAGCAGCGCGTGGCGATCGCCCGCGCACTGGCGATGGATCCGAAGCTCATGCTGTTCGACGAGCCGACGTCCGCGCTGGACCCCGAGCTCGTGGGCGACGTCCTCGACGTCATGCGCGACCTCGCGAAGGCCGGCATGACGATGGTCGTGGTCACGCACGAGATCGGGTTCGCCCGCGAGGTGGGGGACCGCGTCGTCTTCATGGACGGCGGGGTGGTCGTCGAGGAGGGCCCGCCCTCGCAGGTGCTCGACGCCCCGCGCGAGGAGCGCACGAAGGCCTTCCTCTCGAAGGTCCTCTGAGCAGCGGCCGGGTCCCGCCCCGGGCGTCTCGGGGGCCGGGCGCGTCGGACCGCGGCCGGGACCGGGGCACCCGGGAGGGACGGTCGGGCGGTCGGTGACGACCGCCCGACCGTCTACGCTGCTGGCAGTGCTCGCGCACGCGGGCACGTAGGTCGTTCGGTCCCTCCGGGAGGTCCCATGCGTCACGACCCGATCAACGCCACCAGCGGCTCCGCGCCGCCGAGGGGCAAGAGCGACCGGCGCCCGCGCCGTGCGGCCACGCGCCCGCCGACGCCGCTGGATCTCGGGATCCCGGTGGCGGCCACGGAGGACCAGGGCGAGCTCCTCGCCGCTGAGGTCATGGATCCGGAGCGCACCGAGCCGATCGTCTGCCTGTCGACCCGCGCGGGGGAGGACCGTCCCGCGTTCGACCACCACCGCGTGCGCAAGGAGGTCGGCCGCGACGCGATCATCCGCGCGGTCCGCACCGGTCCTGCCAGCCGCTTCCTCTCTGCCCTCCTGCCCACGCAGCTCGGCGTGTTCGGCGGCGCGGCGCGGATCTGGTGGCCCGGCGTCGACGACGACTCCGACCCGCGCGATCACCCGCTGGTCCTCGACCGCATGGGCCGCTACGGCCCGCGGGCGCTCGAGGTCCTGGGGGAGCGCTTCAACGAGGGCCCGCCGACCGGCCCGTCCAAGCGGCCCCCGATCGCGCCGAAGCACGGCGGCAAGCTCGTCGCGCTCCCCGGCGGGGCGGAGCGCGAGCGCCGGGCGGAGTCCCAGCACTGGACCCCACCGGCGTCGCCGGACCGCGATCAGCAGCTCCTCCTCGGGGCCCTCGACACGGCCCGCGACGAGATCCGGACGCTACGCGAGAAGCTGGCCGAGCTCCGCCTGGACGCGATGACCCCGGGCGACCGCAACGCCGCGATCGCGCGTCGCAGGGCGACGGAGGTCCCCGAGCAGGCGACGCCCCCGTCCGTCCGCGTCGACCAGCTGGCCCAGCTCGCGATCCCGGAGGCCGTGCACCGGGACCGCGTGCGCGCCCACCACCTGGAGATCGTCGCCGCGTGGCTCGCCCGCGACCACGACGCCGGCCGTCGCGACCGCCCGCTCGGGCCGTTCGCGATCGGTGCCGACTACCTGGAGTCCGTCGACCGCAACCGCGGTCGCGTGTCGCCGGAGGCCCTGGCCGCCGTCGCGGCGCGCATCGCGTCGGGCAAGCAGGGGGAGGCCGACGACCTCGACGTCGGCGCATGGACGACGGACGCCGGCGATCAGGAGCTCCGCGCCGAGGACGGGTCGCCCTGCTGGTCCTGTGCGGTCCCCGGGGTCGACGGCGGGCTGCGGCTGCGCTGGTGGACCCGCGAGGACGGCGCGGTCGAGCTGCGCGACCTGGTCTGAGGGGCCGGGGTCGGCCGCCGGGCGTCAGCGCTCGGCGGTCACCGTCCGGTCCGGGCCGACCCGCAGCGTCAGCTCGCCGTTGAGCAGCGCGAAGATGTCCTTGCCGACGACGTCGCCGCGCCAGCCGGTGAGCGTCCGGATCTGGGGCTGGTCGGTGCCGTCGCGCCACGCGGCGATGATGCGCTGGAGGTCGGAGCGGTTGGCGAGCAGCTCGTAGGCGAGCTCCTCCTGCTTCGCGCGCGTCCGGACCAGCGTCTCCGTCAGCGCGACGAGCTCGGGGTCGACCGGGTCCTGGCGGACCGGGCGCTCCCGCTCGACGGGGATCGGCTCGTAGTCGCGGCCCTCGGCGATCGCGCGCAGCAGGCGGTCGCCGCGGCGGTGCAGCGTCGCCTCGGTGACGCCGCGGATCTGCTGGAGCCGCTCGCGGTCCCGCGGGCGGCGCTTGGCGAGCTCCACGAGCGTCTGGTCCTGGAGCACGGTGGAGGGCGGACGGTCGGCCTTCGACGCCTCCTCCTCGCGCCACTCCAGGAGCCGGAAGGCGACGGCGCGCTGGGCGGGGTCGAGGCCGTCGATCCGCGGCAGCCGGGGGAACAGGAGCTCCGGCTCGCGGCTGTCGCTGACGTCCTCGAGGACGCGGCACTCCTCCAGCGCCCAGTCGAGGCGGCCGAGGTCGACCAGGCGGTTCTGGATCGCGACCGAGAGCTGGAGGATGTGCTGGACGTCCTCCGCGGCGTACCGCTTCTGCTCGTCGCTCAGCGGCCGCTGCTCCCACCGCGTGAAGCTGGCGGACTTCTCGAGCTTGACCTTCAGGACCTCGCGCAGCAGGGCGTCGTAGCCCATCTGCGACCGCAGGCCCGCGAAGCCGGCGGCGAGCTGGGTGTCGAAGACCCCGCGGACCTCGGTCTCCCACGTGCGCTTGAGCAGCGCGACGTCCTGCCGGCCCGCGTGGAAGACGATCTCGATCGCCGGATCGGCCAGGACCTCGGCCAGCGGCGCGGGATCGAACTCGTCGGCGATCGGGTCGAGCAGCTCGATCCGGATGCCGCCGCTGGGGGTGTCGACGGCCACCTGCGCCAGGCAGAGCAGCGGGCGGTAGCGGCCCTCGCCGACGAACTCGGTGTCGATGCCCAGCCGTCCGTACTGGCGAGCGGCCTCGGCGAGTTCGCGGACGACGGTGTCGGTGGAGCGCGGCACAGGTGGGAGGGAGCCTATCCCCGTGGGGCGACGGTCCGCCCGCCGTCCGGGGGACTCAGCGCCTCCGCGGCCGGCGGGACCCGGGCCGCCCTGCGCGGCGAGCGCCCGAATGTGGATGGGCTCCCGGCTCCGGCGCGGGCTTCCGGGGGGCGTGGGGGTCTTCCCGGGCCGCGGGAGACGGCGTGGCAGGCGCGGACGTGGCCGATGCGGCGTGCGCCGGGGCCGGTCCGATCGGGGCGGGCCCCGCGGCGACGGACCCGGGGAGCGGCCCGCGCGGCAGGATGTCGCCCGCCCGCTCGGCCTCGTCGAGCAGGTCCTCGGACGCCTCGTCGGGCCACACGCCGTACTTCTGCATGAAGGTCCGGGCGCCGAGCTCGTCGTCGCGGTCCCGCTCGCCGCGCAGGCCCATGCGGTGGATCTTGTTCGACACGACCACGCCGAGCCCGCCGCCGAGCATCAGCGCCGCGCCCTCGAGCCCGATGATGTCGGGGCTGATCACGACCATCGCCAGGCCGACGGCGAAGATCAGCGCCGGCAGCCAGAAGCGGACGATCTTGACCGGCGTGAACACGTACCCGAGTGTCCCACGCGGACGGTCCGGGCCGACCACGCGGGCGGCGGGGGGCAGGCGAGCGGCCCGGCGACCGGGTCCCGGGTCAGACGAGCGGCCCGGCGACCGGGTCCCAGCGCAGCGGCACGACACCGCGGAGGTGGTCCACCTCGAACCGCGCGACGAGCTCCTCGGGGGACGGACGGTCGCCGGGCCCGCACAGCCCGAGACTCGCGGCGAGCTGGGACCGCACGGCGACCGCGTCCTCGCCGAGCGCGGCCCGGTCGGCCAGCGTGACCGCCCCGTCGCGCTTGGCCAGTCGTCGGCCGTCGGGGCCGAGCACGAGCGGGACGTGCAGGTACGTCGGGGGCGCGTGCCCGAGTGCCTCGGCCAGCCAGGCCTGCCGCGGGGCGCTCGTGGCCAGGTCGTCCCCGCGGACGACCTCCCCGACGTCCTGCCAGGCGTCGTCGACGACGACCGCCAGGTTGTAGGCGAAGCCTCCGTCCCCCCGGCGCACGACGAAGTCGTCGACGACGGCCGAGAGCTCGCCCAGGACCGCGTCATGGGCGGACTGACGGACACCCTCGGCGCGCACCCGCAGCGCGGCGGGTCGGCCGCGCTCCTCGTGCGCCGCGCGTGCGGCGGCGTCGAGGTGGGCGCAGGTCCCCGGGTACGCGCCCTCCGGTGCGTCGGCGTGTGGCGCCCCGGCGGCCTCGCGGATCTCGGCGCGGGTGCACCAGCACGGGTAGACGAGGCCGAGGTCCGCGAGGCGCCGGACGGCGTCCGCGTAGGCGTCGTCGCGGTCGGACTGCCGGACGATCTCGCCGTCCGAGTCGATCCCGAGGGCCGCCAGGTCCCGGAGCTGCGACGCCTCGTGCTCCGGCCGGCTGCGCCCGCGGTCGAGGTCCTCGACCCGCATGAGGAACCGGCCACCGGTGCTGCGCGCGCGGAGCCACGCGACGAGCGCGGTGCGGAGGTTCCCGAGGTGCAGCGGCCCGCTCGGACTCGGGGCGAACCGGCCGTCGTGGTGGGCCATGCGGGCAGGGTAGCGACGGTCGCCCGGCGGCCGTGCGGCCGGTGCGACGGGCGGTGCCTGCGCGGCGACCATCCGTCCGCCGGTACCACGGCGCTACGCAGAGCCCTTCCGCGCGTGCGTATCCTCGGCCCCGATGGAGTCCAGCCAGTTCAGCAAGCGCGGGGCGAAGGCCCGCGGTCTCGACGAGGGGTCGGCGGACGCCCCTGCGGTCGACGAGGCGCACCGCGAGTGCTGGGTCTGCCGCAGCACCGGCAAGCTGATCTCCGGCGCCGACGGCGAGCCGCACGAGGTCGTCTGTCCCTGGTGCGAGGGCACCAAGCTCACGATCCCGGCGCACGACGCCCAGCTGAAGCCGTCCGAGACCCCCCGCGAGAAGACCCCGGAAGAGGTCGAGGCCGCGAAGGAGCGCGCGAAGGCGATGCTCGCCAAGCGCGGGGCGGCGAAGAAGTCGGCCGACGCCAAGGCCGCGGGCACGAAGCCCGCCGCGAAGAAGCGCGCGCCCGCCAAGAAGGCCGGCGCGAAGAAGTCGACGCGCAAGCCGGCGGCGAAGAAGGACGTCCCGCCGGCGAACGCGCCGATCCCGCGTCCGATGACGCGCAAGACCGTCAAGTCCGACGGCTGACGGGCCGACCGGCGGCCCGGGGGGCCGACCGCCGCCCCGGCTCCCTCAGAACGCGGCGCCGACCGCGGGCCCCTGCGCCGCGGTCGCGGGCGCCGTCTCCGGCGTCGACGGCTTCTCGGGCGCGGGCTCGGCCGGCTGCTCCCCGGCGGGCAGCGCGGGCTTGACGACGAGCTCGCCGATGCTCGTGCCGGAGTCCTCGAGCTTGAGCGGGAAGCGCCCCGCGGTGATCGCGGTGACGATGACCGGCGTGGGCACGTTCGCGGCGATCGACTCGTCGAGCCCGAACGCCTCGAGCGTCAGGGTGTCGAGCTCGGGGATCGTCACGTTCAGCGTCACGGTGTCGCCGACACGCATCTCGATCGGCTTCTTCGCGGGCACGTCCGCTTCCAGCTCCTTCGACGGCGCCGTCGAAGGCGGGGTGGCCCGCGTCGTCGTCGTACGACCCCGCTCGACCCGGTCGTTGGTGGCCGCGAGGCCGGCGACGAGCGCGAGCAGCGCGACCATCGCGGTGGCGACGACGAGGAGACGGAGGGGCTGCATCACCCTGCATCATGGCGCACCGCCACCCGAGCGGGTGGCGGTGCGGCCGGTGGACTCAGGTGCCGGGAACCCCGGTCGGCGGCACGGACCGGAACGTGCCGCTGACGACCGTCGTGCTGTCGCTGACCGGCGCCTTGGCCTTCGCGATCTCCGTCGCGTCGCGGATCACCAACGGCGGGCTGTTGCTCAACGTCGCCCCGAGGGCGTTGACGACGGCGTTGAGGGTCCCCGTGGTGCCGAGCAGCTGCGAGATCAGCGATTGGTCGTTGGCCGGGTTGACGAGTGACAGGACCGTCGTGCTCGACACCTTCGTCCAGGCGCTGCAGATGAACAGGAGGCACGAGCGGGTGTACTTCTCGTAGCCCACGGGCGTCGTGCCACCGACGCCGAGGAAGCTGGTGAGCGATGACGGCGCGAGCGCCTTAAGCGTCCCCTGGAAGAGGCCGCAGGCCTGCGTCGTCGAGGTCGGCGGTGCGCCGGAGGGGACCGCACTGCCGGTCGGGACCAGCTGTTCTTGGTTGCCGGTGCCGACAGCGTTCAGGACGCCGGTCAACAGGTTCCCGACGAGGTTGGCCAGGGACGCCACGAGCCCGTTCGCCGCGCCGCTGCTGCAGAGCGTCGAGTCGAGATTCTGCAGCAGCGCTCCGGTGACCGACGAGTTGGTGCTGAGCGCGGTGGGGTAGAGCCCGACCTGGCCACCGGCACCGTCGGCCCAGACGGCCCCACGCACCTGCCCGCCGGCCTCCACGCGGACCACTTCGTGCCTCGAGTTCTTGGTGCCGTCGGTCGTCGAGCTGGTGGCCGCGCTCCGCGCGGTCGAGGAGCAGGAGTCGATCGACGCGTCACTCGCGGCCCCGGACGGGTCGCACTCCTCGAGGTTCGCGCCGTAGACGACGCCCTTGAACGTGCCGGTGACGCGCACGCCGCCGCGTGCGACCACGATGATCTTCGCCTGGTGGGTGCCGGAGAGCGTGCAGTACTGGCTCCCGGCGTTGGAATCGGTGTTCTTCCCGACGCGGTCGATGTAGATGATGGAGTTCGTACCGAGAGTGGACCACTCGGTGTCAGTCACGCAGGGCTGATCGGTGCCGGTGACGTTCTTCGTCCGGTTGTCGCCGTATCCGGGAGTCTGGCCGGCGGTCTTCAGCAGGTTCGCGGCGTCCCGGTAGGCCTGGACGGTGCGCGACGAGGTCATGCTCCAGGAATCGAGCGACGCGAAGCGGTCGAGGCCGAGCAGGCCGCTGACCGCGCCGAGACCGAGGCTCGACGTCGCCGAGCTGGCCCCGCCGAGCGTGCCGCCGAGGCAGAGGTCGAGGTTCGTCTGGTTCAGGTTGACGCTCTGACCGGACCCGAGCTTCACCCCGGTGAGGAGGCCGCACCGCAGGCCGATCTTGGCCGCGGACGGGCTGTTCGGCGCGACCGGATCGTCCGGCGAGTTCGTGACGACCGGCTTGGTCCCGAGGATCGTCGAGAGCAGGCTGCCGACGGACCCTGAGGTCGTGAGCCCGGACAGCGTGGTCGAGAGATCGGTCGACATCGATGCGGCACCGATCGCGTAGTCGGTCGGAGGCGTGTTGTCGCCGCCGCTCTGGCGGATCTTCTCGGCGGCAGCGCGGGACTTGGACACCGTTGCCGTGCCGCCGGCGTTCGTGCTGGACCGCAGGTTTCCCTGGGCGCGGAGCCACAGCGTCCGGAGCCCGGCCTGCTTGCCGGTCACCCCGGTCCGGGTCAGCATCGTGTCGGACCACCGGGTCTCGCCCCCGGTCAGGGTCGACGTGTTGTCGGTCGTGGGGCAGACGTTGACGGTGAACGTCGCGCGCTTGCCGCCCTTGACGATGTACTCGGTCGCCTGCGTCGTGTCGTCGCTCTGGCGGTCGCGGAACGACGCACGGACGGCGTTCTCGACCGCGACGGCCACGGGGTCGGTGCCCGCGGCGGACGCGCCGGTCAGGGAGCCGTTGTAGGTGCTGCACCCTGCGGTACGCCAGCGTGCGTTCCCGCTGTCGGACGCCAGGACGTTCGCCGTCGCGCTGAGTGCGCCTTCGGCGAGGGCCTCGGTCGCATCCGCCTCGCGGTTCTCCTGCGCGCCGGCGGTCTGCCGGTCGACGAGAGCGAGCGCGACGAACGCGAGGGCGAGCCCGAGGGCGAGCATCGCCATGACGGGCACCATCACGAAGCCGGCGTCGTTCGCGGGGCGCCGGCGGGGGCTGGACGTGCGGGAGATCATGGGGAGATGGCCTCTCATGCGGGGACGTTGCGCAGCGTCACGGCGCTTCGGGTGGTCAGGCTGCGGGCGTCCGACGAGCTGCTCTCTCGGACGCTGAGCTGGATGCCGACGGCGCGGATCGCCGCGGCGGTGCGGGTGCACGCGACGGTGTAGGTCGTGCAGGTCGTCGTCGTGTAGTCGAAGAGCTGCGATCCGGCGGACAGGCGGCCGGAGACGAGGGCGGCGTAGCGCCATCCGCCGGAAGTCTCGCTCGTGGCGCAGGTCCCGGGGGCCGGAGGCGCCGTGGCGGTGCCGGTGGCGTCGGTGACCTGGCCGCGCAGCAGCGACTGCCCGTCGCTCGTGACGCAGTACCGCACCCAGCCGGTCGAGCCGTCGGGGAGGTAGACCGAGGCGATCAGGTCGCTGCGGGAGGCGGCGTCGGTGGACGCGACCGGGCTGATGTTCGTGGCCGGTCCGCGGGCCTGCCGGAGCTCGGTGGTCATCGTCCGCATCACCGCGCGGGACTGCTCCTGCGCGTCGGTCAGGCGGCTCGACTTCTGCTGTCCCGTCCGCAGGAGGTCGCCGGCCTGGAGGGTGGCGAGCAGCACGACGATCCCGAGGGTCATCGCGACGAGGAGCTCGACGAGCGTGAAGCCGTCCTCCGACGTCCGTTCGTCGGACGCGGTCTCGTGGATCGCGGTCATGCGGCGGCCCGCCTCACGAGCGCGGACTGCACGACGCGCACAGGTGCGGTCCGTCCCGGCGGGGTCCAGGTCACGGTCACCTCGACGTCCGTGGAGGATCCGATGTGGTACGGCAGGTTGCTCGACGTGTTGCCCGGCGTCGACGGGCAGACGCTGAGCTGGGCCTGCGACCCGAGCGACCCGAGCACGCCGTTCAGCAGGCCGTTGACGCTGCTGAGCGCGTTCGTGCCGTTGCCGAGGAGCTGGCAGACCGGGTTCATCAGGTTCCCGAGCCCGACGGCGTTGAGGATCCCGCCGACGCAGGCGTTGACCCCGAGCACGCCGAGCAGCTGGACGCGCGCGACGACGTTGGCCGCGGGGACGCCGCTCTGGATCTGCGTGGCGATGTCGGACGGCGACGTCAGGAGCGCCGACGCGCAGGCGGTCGGGTTGCCGCCTCCGCCGCCTCCACCACCGCCCCCTCCGCCACCGCCACCGGACGTGGCGACGCGGTCGCAGTCGTAGGCGCCGAGGATCTGGACGTGGTCCACGACGTCCGAGTGGGTGCACGCCTTGTAGCTGACGGTGTAGGTGGTCCCGCCCCGCCGCAGCTGCCAGGTGCTGGTGCGCCGGCCGATGTAGGTGGCGTCGACGGTCTCGGTCGGCGCTGTGGCGGATGCGGCGTCCGGGGACATCGCCTGCTGGATGCGCCGGCCGGGCGTGTCCCCGGTCGTCGCGTCCGGCTCGACCATCTGGTTGACGAGCGGTGAATAGGTCATGCCCTGGGCGCGCTCGACGAGCTCCTCGGCGATGGCCGTGGCGCGATCCTTCTGCAACGACGTGGCCGTGGCACTCGCGCCGCGGTCCATCAGCGCGAGGGTGGCGAGGACCCCGATCACCAGCAGGGCGGCGGCGACGACGACCTCGATCATCGTGAACCCCTCGTCGCCGGCGAGCCGGCGGCCGGACGAGGCTCGTCCCGCGCGGAGCGATCGGTGCTGGGGAAGGGGGAGCATGGTTCTCCTTCGACCACCTCACTGGGACGCCCCGCGACGGTTTGAGGCATCTCGGCGGATGTTTGAGTCCCATGTCGTGGAGAGTGGACGCCGGGCCGGTCGGTGGCAGGGGCGGCGAGCGAGCCTAGGACGATCGTCGCTCGAAGGGCCTCGGCCTCCCGCGTGGGGCGGCTCGTCGTCTCGAAGGTGTATGACGTCGAACGAACGTCTAGTCCGATCAAGGTCGAGGGATCTCGCCCCGATGGGTTGGGTGCAAGCAGCCAGCACCGAGGTGCCAAGGGCAAACCGTCTGTGAGGGCGGGACGCAAAGCCACGGGCCTCTCTTCGGGGAGGGAGCCGGGTCGCCACCGGGGTGCGTGATTGACCCCGCGGCTAGGTCGCGGAGCTGGGTCTTGCAACCCATCCCAATCACCGAATTCTCAGGAGAGAATCCGCATGCTGCAGAAGGCAATTCGCAACTTGAAGAACCAGGAGGGTGAGGGCGAGGGCGGCTTCACGCTCATCGAGCTCCTCGTCGTCATCCTGATCATCGGCATCCTGGCCGCGATCGCGCTGCCGACGTTCCTCGGTCAGTCCGACAAGGCCAAGGACGCCTCGGCGAAGTCGGATGCTCGAAACCTCGTGTCGCAGGTCGAATCCTGCTACGCGACCGAGCAGACCTACGTGAACTGCCACACTGCCGCGCAGATCGGCGACCCGTCGGGCCTCCCGGTTGTCGACGCGGCAACGGCGGCAGCGGTGGCGGCCGGCAAGGTCTCCGTGACGTCGGCGGCCGCCAACACGTACACGATCGTCGCGAAGTCGAAGTCGAGCGACGGAACGGCCTTCACGATCACGAAGTCGACCTCGGGTATTGCCCGCTCCTGCGACAAGCCGGGCAAGGGCGCCTGCTCGTCTAACAGCGACTGGTAGACCCGCCGACATAGCGAAAGGTCCTGCGGGGCGGTCTTATGACCGCCCCGCTTCGCGTTGTGGCGCGATCGACTGCCGTAGTGCGCTGATCCACGTCGATGTCAGGCAACGGGAGAGCATCTCGGTTGGCCGGCACGGCAAACTGATACGCGATTGGTACAGACGTCCATTTCCAACTCGTGTTGCTTCAGGCGGCAGGGATCTCGCCCCGATGGGTTGGGTGCAAGCAGCCAGCACCGAGGTGCCAAGGGCAAACCGTCTGTGAGGGCGGGACGCAAAGCCACGGGCCTCTCTTCGGGGAGGGAGCCGGGTCGCCACCGGGGTGCGTGATTGACCCCGCGGCTAGGTCGCGGAGCTGGGTCTTGCAACCCATCCCAATCACCGAATTCTCAGGAGAGAATCCGCATGCTGCAGAAGGCAATTCGCAACTTGAAGAACCAGGAGGGTGAGGGCGAGGGCGGCTTCACGCTCATCGAGCTCCTCGTCGTCATCCTGATCATCGGCATCCTGGCCGCGATCGCGCTGCCGACGTTCCTCGGTCAGTCCGACAAGGCCAAGGACGCCTCGGCGAAGTCGGATGCTCGAAACCTCGTGTCGCAGGTCGAATCCTGCTACGCGACCGAGCAGACCTACGTGAACTGCGACACGGTCGCGGAGCTCAACGCCTCGGGTCTGCCCCTGGTCGACTCCGCGGACCTCGCCAAGGGCAAGGTCACGGTGAGCGCGGCCGCCGCGAACACCTACACGATCGTTGCCGAGTCCAAGTCGAGCGACGACACGAAGTTCACCATCACGAAGTCGTCCTCGGGTATCGCCCGATCCTGCGACCAGCCGGGCAAGGGCGCCTGCTCCTCGAACAGCGACTGGTAGACCCTTCGGCTCACGCCGCTGGAAGACGCGGGGCGGTCGTTCGACCGCCCCGCGTTTCTGCGTTGTATGACGCGTCCTGCTGGCGGCCGGTCCTACAAGCGCCAGCAAACTGGATCGGGTTTTTGCTGCCCCGACGACTGGTGTGCAGGTCCAGATTCTCACCGCTGGTTCGCGAAAGCCCACGTAGTTGTTCAACGGTTTCTGGGCTCTGACCCCTCAGTACCAGACCACCCGGAACCGCTGCCCCGAGCACCACTTCCGCAGCTTGATCCCCTGGACCGAGCCGGCGCCGCGGTTCTGGGCGGAGTCCACGTAGGCCACGTCTGCGTCCGGCGTCGTCCTCGCCATCGCCGGTGGGTACTCGTCGCGGTCGTCTCCCGGGCGGGTGGGGATGCCGCGCAGGAGGATGCGGCGGCGGTCCGCCGCGCCGGCGCGGTTGATGGTCAGGATTCGCGGGCGTCCCGCGCGGACGGCGCGCTCCCAGTGGGCGCGGACCTCGGGATAGCGCGTGCCGGAGATGCCGAGGTCGACCACCCCCGAGGTCCGGCGACAGCCCTCAGGGTCCTCCGCCGTCCGCGGGTCCGTCCCGGCGCGGGGGGCCGTGGTGTTCGGCGCGCGATCGCCGGGGTCCTCCGCGCCGTCCCCGAGGATCAGGACGCCTCCGCCGCCGAGGGCGACGAGCAGGACCATCACGACCGTGAGCAGGCTGCGGGACACGACGGCGGAGGGTAGGGGGCGGGTCGGACCGGACGACGGTGGGCCTGCTCCGGGCGGCCGGCCCTACGCGGGATCGCCGTCGACCCCGCCCATTCGTCGACCCCGCTCGTCGTCGGCGACGGCCCGCGCCACCATCGAGGGATGCGCACGACCTCGGGAGCCATCGCCACGCGGCTCGCGGTCGTCGGCGGTGCGGTGGCCGGGGCGATCGCCGGCACGCGGCACGTGACCGGCCGGCCGCTCGACGCCCTCACCAGCGCCGCGTGCGTGGCGCACCTCCCGGGCACGGCCGCCCGCTGCGACACCGACCGCTTCCTCGCGGAGAAGGGCCCGTTCATCGGGCCCGCCGTCGTCGGGGGACTGGCCGGCCTGGTGCTGGCGATCGTGCTCGTCGTCCTGGTGTCCGGGGCGCTCCGGGCGCTCACGTCGACGAGACGGACCACGGCCGTCCCGGCGGCCGCGCCCGCATGGGTGCTGTCGTCGTCCGTGTCCGCTCCCGCGCAGCGGTGCTCCTCGTGCGGGCGTGCACTCGATCCGGTCGCCGCGCGGTACGCGGGGGCGCGGTGCGGCACCTGCCGCGACGGCGCGGGCGGCTGACTCGCGCGGGTGCTGGTCGCGGGCCGTTTCACAAGAAGCCGAGGTGTAGGTCTCCGGGGCGGCGGATCCCGCCGGTTGCCCCGGTCGTCCGGCAGGGGCCCCGGGGCGCAGGCTTCAGGGGCGGCGGATCCCGTCGATCGGCACGCGCCGCGTCGGTCACGATGCCCGGGTGCGCCGCCTCGTGGTCCCCGTCCTCTGCTGCTCGGTCGTCGCCCTCGCCGGGTGCGGTGGGGGAGGCGACGGTCCATCGACGTCGGGCTCGGACGAGGATCAGATCCGTGCCGTGGCCGAGGACTTCTTCGCCGCCTACGACGCCAAGGACTGGGACCGTGCGTGCGACCTGCTGTCGCCGAAGGCCAAGAAGCAGATCGCGCAGGCCGCGGTGTTCGTCGGCGCCGACCCGGGCGACTGCCCGAAGACGCTCGAGAAGGCCGTCGCGGCGTCGCGCCAGTCGAAGTCGACGCTCGCGCTGAAGACGGTCCGAATCACCGGCGACACCGCGATCGCACCGGACGGGTCGATCGAGGACGGCAAGCCGACGGACCTCTCGTTCGAGCGGGTCGACGGCAGGTGGTACGCGGGACCGGACCCGGAGGAGCGGACAGGGTCCGACGAGACGCCGTGACGAGCGCTCGAGAGCGTCCTGGAGCTGGCCGCGCTGCTGCCGACCGTCCACGCGCCCCAGCTCCGATTCCCCCGTCTGCCGGTACGGACGCGGTGACCCTCGCCGAGCGTCTGATCGCCATCCACCGGGCGCTCGACGCCGCGGAGGTCCCGCACGCCTTCGGCGGCGCCATCGCCTACTGGACGCTCGACCCGCGCGGGACGAGCGACATCGACGTCAACATCTTCGTCCCGGCCGAGGACAACGGTCCGGCGCTCTCCGCGCTACCCGATGGCATCGACTTGCCGGACGGGGCCTCGGCCACGATCGCGGACGACGGCCAGATGCGCCTGTGGTGGGACGGCACGCCCGTCGATGTCTTCTTCGACTACGCGCCGGTGCACGCCGAGGCGGGCCGGTACCGGAGGATCGTGCCCTTCGCGGGGGGCGAGACCCCGGTCCTCGGGCCCGAGGAGCTCGTCGTGTTCAAGGTGGTCGGGGACCGCACGAAGGACTGGGCGGACATCGAGGCCGTCGTCGCGGCGGGGACCGTCGACCTGTCGATCGTCCGGACGCTGCTCCACGAGATGGTCGGTGACGACGACCCGCGCCTCGACCGCCTCGTCGAGGCGGAGCGCCGGGGCCGCGGCTGACGTCGCCTCGAACGCCGCTCGCCAGCAGCACCGCCCGTCCCGCCGTGATCGCTCAGTACGGATTCGGCTGCAGCGTCGCGACCGCTGCCTGCTCGCCCGGGGCCGGACGCACCGGGTCGGTGCGCGGGTCGGCGCCGTCGGTCCAGGTCAGGGCATCGCCCATGAAGGACGGGGTCGTGGTCGTCGTGCCCACGTCGCGGCGGCCGGCCGCGTCGACGAGCGTGAGCGTCGAGCGGGCCGGATCCGATGTCGGGGAGATCGGCGTCGTCCACGCGACCGCGCCCGGACGGACGACCGCGCCGACCGGGAACTCGACGCGCCCCGTCCGACCCGGATAGGTCGGCGGTCCGGGGATCCCCGGACCTGCGAGGCCACCCGGCACCGTGGTCGTCGAACGGTCCCCGAGGCGCAGGATCTCGGTCGAGTACGAGAAGGAGACGGAGCTGTACGACCGGGCCAGGAGGGTGCGCTCGACGAGGAGCCACGACCCGGTCCGCGCCACGCGGACGACCCTTCGCGTGTGCCCGGCGACGCCGTCGCCCCGCGTCACGACGACCCGGCGGAGAGCGCCCGACGACGGATCGCAGACCAGGAGGAACGCCCACTCGGTGGGCTTGCGGGCCTCGGGCGCGTCGGTCGCGCCGCCGATGTCGGCGACGCGCAGCCCCGCCAGCGGCGACCACCGGGTCGCGTCGACCCGCGGGCACCGGCCCTTCACGGCGGGTGCGAACCTCAGCAGCGTCGCGCTGCCGTCGAGCGCGACGTGCTGGTCGTCGGCGACCCGGACGACGTGCGGGTCAGCGACGCCGGACGGCCGGCGCAACGCCTTCACGGATCCTCCGCGCGACCAGGCCCAGACGTTGCGACGGGCGTCACCGGACCGGCGGGTGAGCGCCCACGCGACGTCCCCGTGGGCGGAGACCTGGAGACGACCGTCGACCGCCCGGCCCGCCCGTGTCGGCACCGTCGACGTCTGCCGCACGCCTTTCACGCGGCCGCCGACGATCCTGCCGACGTGGACCGACCCGCGGGCGCCCCGGGTCGTGCGCCACGCGACGAAGGCCCCGCCGACGCTCACGCCTGCGAGGCGGGTTCCACGGGCCGGGGAGGGCAGGACGGCCAAGCGCCCACGCTCGACGCACAGCGTCACGTGGCGACGCCCCCGTCGGTCGCGATCGTCGCGGACGAACGGCTGCTTGCTGTCGCCGTCCCCGTACAGCCGGTCCTCGTCGAGGCCGAACTGCAGGGTGGTCTGCCGGAAGTCGACGGGGTAGTCCGAGCGCGGGCGTCCCTGCCGGGTCAAGGTCGTGCGGCGGTCGTCGACGCCCTGCGTCACGAGGATGTCCGTCGTGGTGGCGGTCGCGGCCGGACAGGCGGCGGCCCCCGCCGTGGCGGGCATCACCGCGATGGCGGCGGCTGCGGACACGGCGACGAGGAGTGGGCCGAGGCGCCCGCGGGTCGTGCGGGGCGGACGGGAGAACGGGAAGAACGATCGAGCGAGCACGGCTCATCCTGGGACGACGACGGGACGATGCCATCATCCACGACCGCCTGACCCGGACGGGCGTTCGTCGATCTCGTCCCGGCTCAGCCGACGACGACGCGGTCGCGCCCCGCGACCTTCGCGGCGTAGAGCGCGGCGTCCGCACGGGCCACGAGCGTCGTCGCACCCTCGACGCGGTCCCAGGTGGCGACGCCGAACGAGCACGTGACCTCGGTGGGCATGGAGGACCGCAGGCGCTCGATGACGCTGCCGGCGATCTGGCCGTCGACGCCGGGGAGGAGCAGCAGGAACTCCTCGCCGCCGAAGCGCCCGACGATGTCGTCGCCGCGCAGCTCGGCACGCCAGGCCCCGGCGATCTCCGCCAGGATCCGGTCGCCCTCGGGGTGGCCGTAGGTGTCGTTGAACGCCTTGAAGCGGTCGACGTCGACCATCGCGACGGTGAAGGGCTGTCCGGAGCGGTCGGCGCGCTTGACGCCCTGGTCGAGCGCCATGTCGAGCGCGCGGCGGTTCGGCAGGCCCGTGAGGCCGTCCACCAGCGCCTGCTCGCGGAGCCGGGCGACGAGGTCGGCCCGCTCGATCGCGACCGCGGACTCGGCGGCCAGGAGGGCGGAGATCGCGAGCCGTCGCTCGCCCGGGGCCGAGATCCGGCTCGTCCAGCCGCAGAGGAGCACGCCGATCGACCGCTCGTCGAGGAGCACCGGCTCGATCACGACGGAGACGACGCCGGTCCGCTCGATGACGGCGCGGTCGGTCCCCGCGATCACCTGCATGTCGGGGATGAACCGACGGCGGGCGGTGCGCAGGACGTCCCCGGCGATCGACCGGCCCTCGGCCACGTCGACCTGGATCGGGCCGGCGTCGCCCGACCACGCACGCGCCACGAGGCGTCCGTCCCCGTCGGGCTCGAAGAGCATCGCGACGTCGCAGCCGATGAGCTCCTGGGCGGCGACGCAGATGGTGGTCCGGGCGTCGCCCCGCCGGCCGATGTCGCGGGAGACGCGCGCGAAGATCGCCAGGTCGCCCGCCATCTCGGCGCGGCGCTTGTGGCGGCTGCCGTCGATCGTCACGACCAGCAGGAGGACCGACGCGCCGAGCCCGAGGATGGTGGCGAGCGCCGAGGACCCCAGATCCAGGCCCGTCCCGGTGCTCCCGGGCGGTGCCGGCCCGAAGGTCACGGCCGCCATGCCCGTGTAGTGGAGCCCCGCGACCGCGATCCCGAGGCTCGTCGCCGCCCCGAGGCGCCCGAGCGGGCTCCACTCGGTGTTCTCGCCCTGCATCGACGCGACCGACCCGAGGGCGAGGAGCGACGCGGCGTACGCGATCACCATCGAGACGACGACCAGCGTGACGTCCCATGTCATGCTGGCGTCCGACCGGATCCCGGCCATGCTCGTGTAGTGCATCGCCGACACCGCGAGCCCCATGAAGGACGCGGAGAGGAACACCCGGCTGCGCGTGACGCGCGGCTGCGCGACGAGCGACAGGGAGATCGTCGACCCGGCCGCGGCGAAGACGACCGACAGCAGGACGAGGTCGATCCGGAACGAGAAGCCGTGGCTGTCCTCGAGCCCGAGCATCGCCAGGAAGTGCATGCCCCAGATGCCGCACCCCATGGTGAGGCCCGACACGATCAGCAGGCGGCGGCGCTGCGGCGCGTCGGCGCGGAGCGCCCGGGCGGCGATCTCGAGGGCGACGAAGGCGGTGGCGACGGCGGCGACGAACGACACGATCGCCAGGCCGGGGTCGACGTCGGTGAGCAGATGCCGCGTCGCGCCTCCTTCCATGCCGACCATGCTCCCCGAAGTCGACGGTTGCGCAAGGGATCTTGAGCGTTCGGTACGAATTGATACGCGCCCGACACGCGAACGACACCCCCGCGGCGTACACGTGCGGGAATCGGTGGGTCGGCCGGTGTGGATCGGGTGGTGCGAGCTCAGGTCAACCGCCGCCCGGGCCGGGCCATCTGCGGACGACACCGTTCCCAAACGATCGGCGGGCCTGCGTAGTCTGCGCAGATGACGCAGGCGTCACGATTCCGCACCGTCCTCCTCGCCCTGGCCCTCGCGGTCCCGGCGACGTTGGGCGCCCGACCAGCGTCGGCCGCCGACCGGTACGACGTGACGGTCGCCCGCACCGCGTACGGGATCCCGCACATCAAGGCCAAGGACTTCGCGTCCCTGGGCTACGGATACGCGCAGGCGCTGGCCGAGGACGACGCCTGCACCGTCGCGGAGACGTACGTCACGGTGGCCGGTGAACGGTCGCGGTGGTTCGGGCCCGACAAGAGCTACGAGATCCGGGGCAACGGGTCGCGCGCGAAGAACCTCAACAGCGACTTCTTCTACCAGCGGATCAAGGACCGCGGCACCGTCGAGCGGCTCGTCGCCGTCCCGCCGCCGGTCGGCCCGAAGCCGGAGATCATCCAGGCCGTCCGCGGGTACGTCGCCGGCTGGAACGCCTGGCTGAAGCGCATCGGCGGGCCCGCCGGCATCACGAACCCCGCGTGTCGCGGGAAGGCCTGGGTGCGGCCGATCACCGCGATCGACGTCTACCGACGGTTCCACCAGCTCGCGATCCTCGCGTCCGGCGGCGTCGCCATCGACGGCATCGCGGAGGCCCAGCCGCTGACGGGCCCGGTCGACGCGCAGGCCGCGGCGCGCACCGTCGCGCCCGGCGAGCTCGACCGCCGGCTCGGTGGACTCGGGTCCAACGCCTACGCGATCGGGAGGACGGGCTCGCGCGACGGCCACGGCCTGCTCTACGGCAACCCGCACTTCCCGTGGCAGGGTTCCGAGCGCTTCTACCAAGCGCACCTCACGGTCCCCGGGAAGCTCGACGTCACCGGCGGATCGCTGCTGGGCGTCCCGATCGTGCTGATCGGCGCCACGCATGGCGTCGCCTGGAGCCACACCGTGTCGACCGCGCGGCGGTTCGTGCCGTACCAGCTGCAGCTCGTGCCGGGTGTGCCGACGAAGTACGTCGAGGACGGCGTCGTCAAGGACATGCGCGGCGATCGCGTCACGGTCCAGGTGCCCGGGAGCGGGGGGAAGCTCGTCCCACGGACGCGGACGCTGTGGTCGTCGGACCACGGCCCCATCTTCACCTCGCTCCTCGGGCTCTCGCTGTTCCCGTGGTCGCCCGTGAACGCCTACGCGCTGTACGACGGCAACGCCGAGAACTTCGGCCGACTGATGAACCACTTCTTCGACATGGACCAGGCCCAGTCCACGCAGGACGTGGAGTCGATCCTGAAGAAGTACGAGGGCATCCCGTGGGTCAACACGATCGCGGCCGACACCGCCGGGAACGCCTACTACGCGGACATCGGCAACGTGCCGAACATCGACGCGAAGAAGTACGACGCGTGCGAGACCGTGCTCGGGCGGACGACCGACACCCTGCAGCGGCTGCCGATCCTCGACGGCTCCCGGACCGCGTGCCGGCCCGGGACCGACGCCGACGCCGCGGTGCCCGGGATCCTCGGGCCCAAGGCGCTGCCGTCGTTGCGCCGGGACGACCACGTCTCGAACATGAACGACTCGTACTGGCTGACGAACCCGGCGAAGCCGCTCGAGGGCTTCAGCCGGATCATCGGCGACGAGCGCACGGCCCGGACGCTCCGGACCCGCCTCGGGATCACGCAGCTGCAGGAGCGCCTGGCGGGCACCGACGGGCTCCCCGGCAAGGGCTTCGACCTGGAGAACCTCATGCAGGTCGGGATGGGCAACCGGGTCCTCAGCGGCGAGCTCTGGCGCGACCAGCTCGTCGCCGGGTGCACGTCGGAGGCCTGCCGGGTCCTGCGGGGCTGGGACCTCCACAACGACCTCGACTCGAAGGGCGCCGTCCTGTGGCAGCGCTTCGTCGAGCGGCTCGGGACCGTGATCCCGAGCATCGTCACCGGGCTGCCGGTCGCGTCGTCGGTCGTCGGGCCGTTCCGGACGCCGTTCGACCCCGCCGACCCCGTGAACACCCCCGGCGGGCTCAACGCGCTCACGCCGACCGTCCCGGTCGCGCTGAACCAGGCGGTCGACGACCTCGCGAAGGCCGGCCTGCCGATCGACGCGACGCTCCGCCAGGGGCAGACGGTGACGCGACGCGGCGAGCGGATCCCGATCCCCGGCGGTCCCGGCCCGAGCGGCATCTTCAACGTGATCACCCCCGTCTGGAACCCCGCGAAGGGGTACACCGAGGTCGTCCACGGCTCGTCGTTCGTGCAGGCGGTGCACCTGACCCCGGGCTGCCCCGAGATCCGCACGATCCTGACCTACGGGGAGTCCGACGACCCGACGTCGGAGCGCTCGAGCGACCAGACGAAGCTCTTCAGCCAGAAGAAGTGGGTCACCGCGCCGTTCTGCGCGAAGGACCTCGAGGCCGACCGCTCCGCGGTGCGGGTCCACGCCGCCGACGACGGCTCGGTCGTCGCACGGGTGGAGGAGGCACGGGGGAAGTCACGCCCGCGCGTGACGGTGACCCGGACCTCCGGTCGCGCCGGCAAGGTCGTCGTCCGCGTCCGCCGCGGGAAGCGCGTGCTGCGCACCGTCCGGCGGCGCGGGGTCGAGGTCACGACGTCCCCGACCGTGAAGCGCGGGACCTACCGGATCGACGTGATCGTCGGGAAGCGGGTGCTGCGGATCCCGGCGAAGCAACGCTGAGCGGCACCGAGCAGCGTCCAGATTCGTCTGGACGCGGTCAAGGACGATCGGCGGAGCGCCGATGGGTGAGGGACTCGCCACAGACTCGGCACGGTTCGCCGGTCACACGGCGGGATTCGCTCCGTAGGTTCGGCACTCCGACCCCCAGCTCCTCGTCATGCTCCCGATGCTCATCGCCTTCGCCGCCGCCTTCGGGCTCCTGATCGGCTCGTTCCTCAACGTCGTCGTCTACCGGATGCCCAACGGCATCTCGGTGGTCTCCGGCCGGTCGGAGTGCCCGGACTGCCACCACCAGATCCGCGCGTACGACAACGTGCCCGTGTTCTCGTGGCTCCTGCTGCGCGGCCACTGCCGCGACTGCCGCGCGCCGATCTCCGCGCGCTACCCGCTCGTCGAGGCCGTCACCGCGGTGCTCTGGGCGCTCGTCGCCGCGGTCGCCGACAGCACCGTGGACGCGGTCCTCGGGATCGTCCTCGTCACCGCCCTGGTGCCGGTGACGCTGATCGACCTCGAGCACTTCCGGATCCCGAACAAGATCACGTACCCGGCCGCGGTGATCGCGCTGGTCGCCGGGCTCGCGCTCGACCCGTCGGGCGAGCCGGACCGCCTGATCGCCGCCGCTGCGGCCGCCGCGTTCCTGCTCGTCCCCGCCGCCCTCATCAGCGGCGGGATGGGCCTGGGCGACGTCAAGCTGATCGCCGTCCTCGGTCTCTGCCTCGGGCCGCCCGTCGCGGTCGCCCTGCTGGTCGCGCTCGTCGCCGGCAGCGTCGTGGGCGTCGTCCTCGCCGCTCGCAAGGGCGTCCAGGAGGCCCGCAAGACGAAGATCCCGTTCGGCCCCTACATCGCCTTCGGCGGGGTCGTCGCGATCGCCGTCGGCCAGCCGCTGATCGACGCGTACCTCAAGGCGTTCTGAACGTCAAACCCGGCCACCGCGACCGCTCGTCGCGCCTCGGACGAACGTCCAGCGCGTCGACGAACGGTCACCCGCCCCCGAGCCCGGCGTCGATACGACGAGCGACCCCTCGGACAACCCGCGGTCCCCACCTATGCCCAGCCGCCAGCTCACCCTTCCCCGACTGCCGAAGAGCCTCCCGACGCGGCGCCCGCAGAACGCGGCACCCGTCGCCGGGATCCGCATCGGCGCCACCCACGTCTCCGTCGCGGTCGCCGCTCCGGCCTCCGGGCCGCTCGCCCCGCGCATCGCGGCGTCGGCCCCGCTGCCGGCCGGCGCGGTGAAGAACGGCGAGGTCGTCGACGCCGTCGCCGTCGCCCAAGCGCTCCGCCAGGCCGTCGCCGGGCACAGCGGCCTCGGCAAGCAGGCGCGCATCGGCGTCGGCTGCCAGAAGGTCGCCGTCCGCGTGATCGACCTGCCGCCGGTGCAGCGCGAGGAGGACGTCGTCGCCGCGGTCCGGATGCTCGCCAAGGAGCGGATCCCGACCGCCGCGGACAACGCGCTGATCGACTACCGGCTGCTGCCCGACGGCGTGACGGAGAACGGCCAGCCGCAGAAGCGGGCCCTCGTCGTCGCCGCCCGCCGCGAGCTCGTCGACGGCCACGTCGCCGCCGTCCGCGCCGCCGGCCTCGATCCGGTCGGCGTCGATCTCCTGGCGTTCGGGCTGTCCCGGACGGTCCGTCCGTCGGCCGCCACGCTGCTGCTCGACCTGGACGGCGTGACGACGCTCGCGATCAGCGGGCGGGACGACTGCCGTTTCGTGCGGACCATCCCCGCTGGCATCGGCACCGTCGCCGAGGACCTGGCACAGCGCACGGGAGGCGACGTCGCGGCCGTCGAGGCCGCCCTGCTCGGCGACCGCAGCGGCGTCGACTACGAGCAGGACGAGGAGGGGCCCGCGATCGCCCGCACGATCCGCGCGATCGCGTCCACCGTCCGCACGTCGATCGACTTCCACGTCGAGCAGGAGGACGGCACCGCGCCCGAGACCTGCGTGATCAGCGGCCCCCTGGCCGCGCTGCCCGGCGTCGCCGCGCTGCTGCACGAGACGCTGGGCCTGCCCGTGGAGTCCGCCGGAGCGTTGTCCGGCGGTGCCGACCCCGTTGCGCTCGGTCTGAGCGTCGAGGAGGTGCGCTGATGCGCGCGATGAACCTGCTGCCGGTCGAGGAGCGCGGGGGAGCCCGCGCCGCCGGCGCCCCCAGCCGCCTGAACGCCGTCCATGGCATCGCCGGTGTCGGCGCGCTCGTGACGATCGGGATGCTCGGCACCTGGGCGATGGCCAAGCAGGACACGTCCGACGCCAAGCAGTCCGAGGCCGCCGCGATCGCCCAGAGCGCCGCGTCGCAGGCCCAGGTCACGCGCCTGGCACCGGTCGTCGCGTTCGACGCCCGGCGGGCGTCGCGCGAGGCCGCCGTGCTGCAGCTCGCCGCCGGTCGCACCGACTGGGCGGGCGTGCTCCGCGCGACCGCCGGCTCCCTGCCGTCGAACGTCACGGTGAGCACCCTGAAGCTCGCCGCCGCGGACGCCTCGGCCGCCGGCGCCACGACGACGTCCGCCGCGACGCCGGCCGGTCTCGGCGGGTCGGGCTCGGTCACCCTCTCCGTCTGCGCCGACACGCAACCGCGCGTCGCCACCACGCTGCGCCGCTTCCGGGCGCTGCCGCAGGTCGCGGACGTCGCGCTCAGCCAGACCAGCCGCGCCGGCAAGAGCGCCGACGGCGGGTCCGGCACGGCCGGGGCCCAGACCTGCACCGGCGTCCAGGCCGACGCCGCGCTCGGCCTGTCCGCGGAGACGGTCATCGACGGCGCGTCCACCGCGACGCCCGCGTCCACCACCGGCACCGCCACGCCGGGGGCGACCCCGACGGCCACGACGACCACCCCCGGGGCCGCCACGCCCGCGGCGTCCACCACTACCGGAGCGAGCCGATGACCGCCAACATGCAGAAGGTGCTGATGGTCCTCGGGATCATCGTCGTCGGCGCGCTGCTCTGGGTCGGGCTCGTCGGGCCCGCCCGCGACGACGCCGACGCCGCGAAGAGCGCCCAGACCCAGGCCGAGACCGCGGCCGCCGCGGTCGCCGGCCAGCTCGCGACCGCCAAGCAGGCGGCCGAGCGGACCCCCGAGAACGCCCGCACGCTCCGCCGGCTCGCCGTCGCGGTGCCGGAGAAGGTCGAGGCCCCCGCGCTGATCGACCAGCTCGACTCGACCGCCCGGCGCTACGGCGTCAGCTTCGACGTCCTGAAGGTCAGCAACGGCGCGGCCTCGGCCGCCCCGACGGCGACCCCGACCGCGACCACGGCGGCGACCCCGGCGGGGACCGCCGCGGACGGCAGCGCCGTCCCCGGCACCCCGGGGACGCCCACCGCACCGGCGGGCAGCCTCCCGGTCGAGCTCAACGTCGAGCTCGCCGGCACCTACGTCGCGGTGACGAAGTTCGTCAAGGCGGTCCAGGCCGACGTCCGCACGAAGGGCGGCACCAAGGTCAGCGCCAGGGGCCGGCTGCTGCGCATCGAGTCCGTCGACCTCTCCGCCGACGGCGAGGGTGGCGGGAAGACGCTGAAGGGCACGCTCTCGGTCGTCGCCTACCTGCTGCCGAAGGACTCGGCCGCGGCGCCCACGGCGACCACGGGCACCGCCACCACACCCGGCGCACCGGCGGCCACCACGGGCACCGCCACCACACCCGGCACCCCGACCACCACCGGGAGCACGAAGTGAGCCGCCTGCCGAACCCCAGCTTCGACGTCAACGTCGATCCGGTCCTCGGCGCCATCGTCGGGGCCGTCATCGTCCTCGGCGGCGGCGCCGCGGCCTACGGCGCGACCCGCGACACCGAGCCCGACCCCGCACCGCCGGCGACCGCACAGGCCGCCGACCCGGTGGTCGAGCGCGCACTCGCGATCGTCCAGCGCGTCGACGGCACCACCGCCGCCGACGGCACGACGCCGGAGCAGCAGGCCGCGCGCGCCCGGGCCGCGAAGGCCGCGAGCGCGAAGGGCCGCAGCGTCGACCCGTTCCCCGCCGTGAAGGACCCGGAGGCCGCGTCCACCGCCGCCGCCGGCGGCGGCCCGACGACGGCGACCACCACCGCCTCGGCGGCCACGGGCTCGAGCAGCCCCTCGGCGGTCGCGCAGGCCACGGGCGCCGCCGCGAAGTCCGACGCCGCCAACGCCGCCGTCCAGAAGGCGACGGGCGGGTCGACCGCGACCACGACCACGAGCGCGAAGCCCGCGACCGGCGGGGGCTCGGCCAAGGACTCCAAGGCGGTCGCCCGCCGCCTCGCCGCGTCGAAGCCCGCCAAGGTCACGCTCCGCATCGCCACCCAGAAGCGCCGGACGACCGTCAACAAGCGGTCGCTCGGACTCCTCGTCCCGACCACCACGACGTCGGTCGCCCGGGTCGTGGAGGTGTCGTCCTCCAACAGGGTCGTCACCCTGCGCCTGCGGTCCGGCGCGTACCTCACGGGCAAGCAGTCCAAGGGCACCATGTGCGTCCAGCGGCTGAGGACCGGCTCGAAGGACTGCCGGCTGATCCGCGTCCGCACGGGGCGCACCGCCGTCATCCGGGCGCCGAGGACGGCGAAGGGCAAGAACGGCGCGGTCACCGCGCTGCGGGTCCTGAGCGTCTGGCGCGGCGGCTTCAAGCTCGCGGAGTAGGCGGACGGGCCCGGGGCCCGGCCGCGCGGCGACGGCGGACGGCGCGGCGACCCCGCGCGACGGCCGTCCGCGCGCCACCCCGGGGCGGACCGCCGCCCCGGCGGGCCGCCCGTAGAATCCGCCGCCATGTCCCTGACCCTCTCCACTGCAGGCGAATCGCACGGTCCAGGGCTCACGGCGCTCGTCGAGGGACTTCCTGCGGGCCTCGAGCTCGACCGGGACGCGATGAACCGCGACATGGCCCGCCGCCAGCTCGGCTTCGGTCGCGGCGGCCGCATGAAGATCGAGACGGACACCGCCGAGGTCCGCTCGGGCGTCCGGCACGGCCGCACGCTCGGCGGCCCCGTCGCCCTCTGGGTCGTCAACCGCGACTACCAGAACTGGGAGGAGCGGATGAACCCGTGGCCGGTGGACGCCGAGACCCCGCCCGTCCACATGCCGCGCCCCGGCCACGCCGACATGGTGGGCGTCTGGAAGTACGGGCACGACGACGTCCGCAACGTCCTCGAGCGCGCCTCCGCCCGAGAGACCGCGGCCCGCGTCGCCGGCGGCACGCTCGCCAAGGCGTTCCTCCGCGCGCTCGGCGTCGAGATCCGCTCCCACGTCACCCAGATCGGCCCGGTCCACGCGCCGGTGGCCGACCGCCCGCTGACGGTCGCCGACTTCGAGGGCATCGATGACGACCCGGTCCGCACGCTCGACGCCGACACGTCGAAGGCGATGGTCAAGCACATCACCGTCGAGCGGAAGGCGAACGAGTCGATCGGCGGCGCCTACGAGGTCCTGACCTTCGGCCTGCATCCCGGCATCGGGTCGCACGTCTCCTGGCAGGAGCGCCTCGACGGCCGCCTGGCCCAGGCGATCTGCTCGATCCAGGCGCACAAGGGCGTCGAGTTCGGCGACGGCTTCACGCTGGCCGAGACCCCCGGCTCGCGGGCCCAGGACGAGATCTTCGGCGCCGACGACGCGGAGGACGGCGACGTCCACACCGGCGCGGTCCGCCGCCGCACGAACCACGCGGGTGGCCTCGAGGGCGGCATGACGAACGGCAACGTGCTCGTCGTCCGCGCCGCCGTCAAGCCGATCCCGACGATCACGAAGCCGCTGCGCTCCGTCGACCTGTCGACCGGCGAGCCCGCCAAGGCCCTGCGCGAGCGCACCGACAACTGCGTCGTCCCCGCCGCCGGCGTCGTCGGCGAGGCCATGATCGCCATCGTCCTGGCGGCCGCCTACCGCGAGAAGTTCGGCGGCGACCACATCGACGACGTCAAGGCCGCCGTCGCCGCCTACGAGGCGCGCATCGGCTGGACGCGCTGAGCGTCGTGCCCGAGAAGCGCCCCGCCATCGTCCTCATCGGCTTCATGGGGGCCGGCAAGACGACCGGTGCCCGGATGGTCGCCGGCGCCCTGCGCGCCCGGATGGTCGACACCGACAAGCGGATCGAGAAGCACGTCGGGATGACGATCCCGCAGTACTTCGGGCGGCACGGCGAGGCGTCGTTCCGCGAGGTCGAGGAGCACATCACGCTCGAGGTCCTCGACCGCGCCGACGGCGACGTCGTGTCGCTCGGCGGCGGGACGCTGCAGTCCGCGAAGGTCCGCGAGGCCCTGCGCGCCCACATCGTCGTCCTGCTGCAGGTCAGCCTGCCGACGGCCTGGCGCCGGGCCAAGCGCTCGAGCCGCCCGCTCGCCAAGGACAAGGGCGCGTTCGAAGCCCGGTACCACGAGCGCCAGGCGACCTACGAGGCCGTCGCCGACGTGATCCTCCCCGAGGTCGACCGCCAGCTCCTGCGCCCGGCGATCCCGGTGATCCAGTCGGTCAAGGAGGCCAAGGGCGCGCAGCTCCTGTGGGCGCACACGGACTCCGGCGGCTACCCGGTGTGGCTCCGTCCCGGCCTGCTGCGCGACCTCCCGCCGTGGCCGCTGCCCGAGACCTCGCGCCGGATCGCCGTCACCGACGAGAACGTCGCCGAGCACCACGCCGGTCGGGTGCCCGGCCTCGCGGGACTGATCGAGTTCCCCGCGGGAGAGGCCCACAAGACGCTCGCCACCTGCGAGGCCGTCTGGGGGGCGATGATCCAGCAGGGCGCCACCCGCAGCGACCACGTCGTCGCGATCGGCGGCGGCGTCGTCGGCGACCTTGCGGGCTTCGTCGCCGCGACGTTCCAGCGCGGCCTCCCCGTCGTCCAGGTCCCGACGACGCTCGTCGCCCAGGTCGACTCGGCCTACGGCGGCAAGACCGGCGTCGACCTCCCGGCGGCCAAGAACTACGTCGGCGCGTACCACCAGCCCGCCGCGGTGATGGTCGACCCCGACGCGCTGGAGACCCTGCCGCGCGAGGAGCTCGCCGCCGGGTACGCCGAGGTCGTCAAGACCGCGCTGATCGCCGGCGGCGCCCTCTGGGAGCAGGTGTCCTCCGGCGCGCCGGTCGACCCGCTGACGGTCATGCGCTGCGCCCGGACGAAGCTCCAGGTCGTCGCCGACGACGAGCGCGACGGCGGACGCCGACAGGTCCTGAACCTCGGCCACACCATCGGCCACGCGATCGAGACCGTCACCGACTACCGGCGCTACCGCCACGGCGAGGCCGTCGGCCTCGGGCTCCTCGCGGCGCTCCGGCTCTCCGGCCAGGACGCGCTGCGCGACCAGGTCTCGGGCCTCCTCGCGAACGCGGGCCTGCCGACCACGATGGACGCCGCGGTCGACGTCGACGAGGTCCACGAGGCCACGGCCAAGGACAAGAAGCGCCTCGGCTCCGCGCCGGTGCCGTTCGTCGTCGTCCGCGAGCCCGGCGATGTCCGCTTCGGGCAGCAGCTCGCGGCGAAGGACGTGCGGCGCGCGGTCGCCGAGCTGGCCGGCTGACCGCGTCGGCCCGCCGGACACCCGTTTCCGCGTCGTCGCTCAGCCGTCGGCCGACCGCGTCGCCGCGGCGAGCCCGGCGTCTCGCGGGTCTGTGGTTCCGGCCGGGCGTCCTCCTGCCGGGGCCGTCCACCCGCCGGTCGCCCCGGGGGTGGACGATGGATTCATGCCGCTCCGGAGGCCGCCGTGGAACGATCCGGCGATGCGCGTGCGTGTGGCGGACAGCCGACCGGTGACGTGGTGGGGGCGGGTACCCGGACGGGGACGATCAGCCGACACCTGCCGCCGGTCCACGGCCGCCGGGGTCGTCGTCGCCGCGCTCCTGACGGGCGGGCTCGTCGTGACCCCCGCCCACGCCCAGACGGCCGGTGCGCCGGCCGGGATCGAGACGACGCAGCCGGGCAGCGACACCACCCGCCGCAACTGGGTCGCCGACAGCGGGCTCCGGGCGCCGCTCCGGCAGCGCTGGCGGGTGAACTTCGACAAGAAGGTCGGCCCGCCCGTCGTCGGGGACGGCCGCGTCTACGTGCCGCTGCCCGACGCGGTCGTCGCCCTCGACCTCGCGACCGGCAAGCAGCTCTGGGTGTCGCCGGGCGCCGCGGCGACGGTCAGCTACGCCCGCGGCCGCGTCGTCGCCGCCGGGAGCGGGATCCGCGCGATCGACGCCGCATCGGGGGCCGCGGCGTGGAGCGCGGTCCTGGACCCGGGCGAAAGCGGTGGCGACCACGTCCTCGTGACGGACGGCCTCGTCGTGGCGCAGGGTCAGCGGCTCCGGGCCTACGACCTGGGCAGCGGAGCCCTCCGGTGGACGGGCGGGGTGGAGGACGGGACCGACGGCGAGCCCGCCGCGGCCGGCGACAAGATCTTCGAGCTGGCGGCCTGCACCGTCGCCGCCGTCTCGCGCAGCACCGGCGCCGTGCTCTGGAAGGTCAACGGTGGGTGCTCCGGCGGTGGCGGGGGACGGGTCCTCCTCGACGGCGAGCGGGTGCTCGGCGGGCCACGACTCCCGCCGCTGCGCACCTCCGACGGGGCCGGGCTGCCCGGCACCGCGGAGCCCCGCGTCCTGGCCGGCGGCGTCGGACTACGCACCGCCGACCATGGCCTCCAGGCCTTCGACGCGCTGACCGGTGCAGTGCGCTGGACGGCCCCCGAGCCCGACCTCTTCGAGACGTTCGACGAGCCGCTCGTGATCGGCGACACCGTCGTGCGCGCGCACATCTCGGGCGACCTGCGCCTCCGGCGGCTCTCGGACGGCCTCGAGACGTGGGCAGGGAACATCGGTAAGCCGACAGACGTGTTCACCGGCTCCCAGGACCAGGACGCCGACCTCGCGGCCGGCACGGGGACCGTTGTCGTCGGGCGCAACGGGACGGTCCAGGCACTCGAGTCGGCACCGGCGGGCAGCGCCGGGCGGGTCCCCGTGACCCGGAGGACCCGCGCCACGCTGTCCGAGTCCGGGACACGCGAGCGCTTCGCCGGGCGCATCCGGAGCACGATCGTCTCGCCGCTGCGGCTCGAGATCGACGAGCACCCGTTCGGCGGAGGCTTCCGCCCGACGGGCCGGAGCGTGGTGCCCGACGCGAAGGGCCGATTCTCGCTGCCGACCACCGTCCGCGGCAACGTCCGTGTGCGGGTGGTCGAGAGCGGCGGGCTGCACGGCCCATCGTCGACGACCACGGTGTACGTGCAGCCCCGTATCCGGTTCTCGGCGCGGAACGTGAACAACCGCGTCACGGCGCGCCTCACCGTGAGCGGCTCGCCCCGTGTCCGCTTCCGCGGGCGCCGGGTCGCGGTCTACCACGTGCGCGTCAGGTCGAAGACGCTCGTGCGCATCGCGACCGCGCGCATCAGCGGCCCACGGTTCCGCACGGGCCGCGCGACTGTGCGCTTCGCGGCGCTGCGCGCGTTCGGCCGGCGCGACTCCGTGATCGCGTGCGTGGTCGGCGGCACGCGCCTGGGCCAGGGGCCGCCCGTCGGCTATCTGGCGCGTTGCGGCCGTTCGCGGATCGGCTACTGAGCCTTGCTCCTCGCGACCCGCTGTGAGGACGGCGGCGGTCATCCGGCCGACCACCTCCTGCTCAAGGGCGACGACAGTGCCCTCGGGCAGCTCGTGTTCCAGCGGGCGGGCTGAGCGAGCGGCGCGGTGCGATCTCCGCGGACCCCTGGGTCGGCCGAGGGCCGAGCCGACCGGATCTCGGGCCGCCCGACCGAAGCGGTCGCCGGCCCGGCGCCTACCGCCGGACGACCACCTTCGCCGTGCGGCTCGTCCCGGCGGAGACCCTGACCGTCGCCGTGACGGACGCCCGGCGGCGCAGCGTCGTCGCGACCTTCGCGGTCGGCCGCAGGCGCACCGACCACGCGCGCTTCCCGGTCGTCCGCTTCGTGGCGATCGTCCGCGACCCGAGCTTCAGGCGCTTCGCCGTCGTGGCCGACACGACGAGCGACACACGGACCCGCCTGGCCTTCGCGGCGTCGCCACGGAGGACGACGCCCGTCGCGCGGAGTGTCTTCAGGCGGATCCGCTTCGTGCCGGGCCTCCGCGGCCTGGTCGTCGCCGCGGGCGCGGCGGCCGTCGTCCCCGCGACCCCGTTCACGAACGTCGGATCGGCCGTGGTCCCGGCGGCGTCGCCGACCGGCAGCGCGATCCGAACGTCCTTCAGGTCGACCGCTCCGACCCCGGTGGTCAGGCCGTAGACGTTGGAGCCGTCGCTGACCTGCAGCCGGTACCGGCTGCCCGGCGTCACGCGCATCGCGACGCCCTCGAGTGGCCGCTCGACGGTGTGCTCCCGGCCGTCCAGGACGACCGGGATCGGCGTCACCTGGTTGCCGACGACGACGCCGCGGGTCTCGTCGACGATCTGCGCGAACAGGTGCGACTGCACGTCGGTCGACGTCCCCGAGTAGCGGAGGCGCAGCGTGGGCACGCCGACGACGTCCCTCGTGCCGGTCTGCGCGGGGATCGGCGCCTCGACGGCGTTCAGCGCGCGCGTCGCGGCGACGACCAGGCCCGACGCGGTGCCCAGCGGCGTGATCGTGAGCTTCCCGGACCCCTGGGCGGTGATCTCGCCCGCGGGCTTCAGCGGCAGGTCGGCGGCACTGCGGAGCTTCCCGTCGTCGGCGACCCATTCGAACGCCGGTCCGACCTGGGCCTTCGCGTCGCCCTTCAGCCAACGATCCATCCAGGCCAGCACGCGCGGCCGCACGACGTCCTCGCCGCCGGTGCCGGTCAGGCAGAGGCCATGGCCGCCACAGAACCAGAGGACCTTCGTCGGCGTGCCGGCCTGCCGCAGCAGGCGGCGCATCTCGATCGACTGGTCCAGGCCGATGACCGTGTCGGGGGTGCCCTGGATGATCAGCGCGGGAGCCTCGACCTTCGCGATCGCCTCGCCGGTCGAGCGCGCCCGGATGTACTCGGTGAACTCCGGGCCGGCCTTGCCGGTGAGCACCGCCTGGGCGGAGAGCCGGATCAGTTCCGGCGGGAGAGCGCCGAGCTCCGGGCCCTGCGGGGCGATCGCGCCGAACGCCAGGCCACTGAGCTCACCACCGCCGACGAGCGGCAGCCACCAACCGAGCTTGAGTCGCCGGTCGCGACCGATCGCCTGCACGAGCGACGTCCACGAGAGCGAGGGGGTCAGCGCGTCGATCCGGCGGTCGCGCGACGCGGCCGCCCACTGCACCCCGCCACCGTAGGACGCGCCGCTCATGCCGACGCGCGGGTCGCCGGGACCGTCGAGCCGCGCCTCCGGACGGGTCGCGACGTAGCTGACGACGGCCGACGCGTCGCGTCCCTCGAAGTCCGGCGAATCGAGCTCGATCTCACCGCCCGAGCGCCCGAACCCGCGCGAGTCGTACGTGACCGTGTTGTACCCGGCCTTCCGGAACGCGCCGGCGGGCACCTGACCGAGCAACCCCAGCAGCCCGCTCTCGGTGCTCTCGCGGGTGAAGAGGAACCCGTGCGTCATGACGACCGTCGGCGCCTTCTCCCCCGCCTTCAGCCCCTCGGCGGGCAGGAAGTCCGCGTCCAGCTTCGTCCCGTCGAAGGACGTGATCGTGACCTGCTCGGCCGACGCGACGGCCGGGACGGCGGCGAGAGCGCCGATAGCGGCGAGGGTCGCAGCGGCGGCGGCACGGGTGGTGCCGGCGCGGGCACGAGTGGCCGGACGGCGAGTCGTCGAAGCGGGGACGCGGCGGAAGCGAGAACGTGACACGACGCACACACCAGCGACGCTAACAGCCTCGGTGGGGTCGGTAGGGGCCGTAGCCGCGCTCTCCCCCCGTCCCGGCGACCGCTCCGACTCGTCACGGGCGACCGTGTCGGGCTGCCCGATCCGGCACGGAACGCGGGTGGTGCGCTGACCGTGCGAGGATCACGCCCATGCGTCGCTTCCGTGTCGCCGTGGTCCACGGCGTCAACCTCGATCAGCTCGGCCGGCGGGACCCGAAGCACTACGGTCCGCTGACCTTCCGCGAGCTCGAGCGGCAGATCGACGAGTGGGCGGGAGATCTCGAGCTGATCCCGCGGTTCTTCCAGACGAACCACGAGGGCGCGCTCGTCGAGTACCTGCACCGTGCCGAGGGCCTGGTCGACGGCATCATCCTGAACGCCGGCGCCTGGACCCACTACTCGTGGGCGCTCCGTGACGCGCTCGAGCTCGCCGACGTCCCGGCCGTCGAGGTGCATCTCTCCGACGTCGAGGCGCGCGACGAATGGCGCCGCACGTCGGTCTTCGACGGCGTCGTGGTGAAGAAGATCTCCGGCAAGGGCCCGGAGGGCTACCGCGAGGCCCTGACGTTCCTGCACGAGCACCTCGTCGAGGTCGCGCCGGAGCGCGTCCCGCCGTCCGGCACGCCGACGGAGGAGCACCTCTCGAGCTCCACGACCCCGCAGATCACCGACACCGACGACCACGCCGGACCGGGGCTGCACGACGACAACGAGGCCGACCCGGCCGCCGCACCGCCGATGCCCGCACAGGACCCGTCGCCGCCGACCTCCCAGGCCTCGCCGGACGGAGCGGCCTCGTGAGCGCCCCGGAGTCGCGTGGCGACCGCCTGGACGCCCTGGCGAAGAAGAAGGGCCTCGACGCCCTCGTCGTCACGAACCTGCACGACATCCGCTGGCTCACCGGGTTCACCGGCTCCAACGCCGTCGTCGTCGTCGGCCGGGACTCCGAGGGCGATCCGGTCCGCCGCTTCATCACCGACTTCCGGTACGTCGCCCAGGCCGAGGACCAGGTCCCGGAGCCGTGGCAGCGGATCGACGGCGGCCGCGACCTCGGCGGCGCCGGCCTCGCCGCCCATCTGCCCCACGGGGTGAAGAAGGTCGGCTTCGACGACGCGCAGCTGACCGTCGCGGCGCACCGGCGGCTGAAGAACGCGGTCGAGATCGGCCAGGAGCTCGTGCCTGCCCAGGGCCTCGTCTCCGGTCTCCGTGCCGTCAAGGACCCGTCGGAGCTGTCGGCGATCCGCGCGGCCTCCGAGCTCGCTGACGCCGCGTTCGTCGAGGTCGTGCTCGAGGGCGGCGTCGTCGGACGCACCGAGCGCGAGCTCGGCCTGCGCCTCGAGACCCGCCTGCGCGAGCTCGGCGCATCGGGCAACAGCTTCGATCCGATCGTCGCCTTCGGCGCCCACGGCGCCCTGCCGCACGCGTCGCCGAGGGACGAGGTCATCCCGAAGGACGTCCTGCTCACGGTCGACTGGGGCTGCATCCTCGACGGCTACTGCTCCGACTGCACCCGCACCGTCGCGACCGGCACCGTCGGCGACGAGGCCCGCGGCGTCTACGAGCTCGTGCTCGACGCCCAGAAGCAGTCGCTGGCCGCCGTGAAGGCCGGCGCGGACGCTCGCGCGATCGACAAGGTCGCCCGCGAGATCATCGCCGCCGGCGGTCACGGCGACCACTTCGGCCACGGTCTCGGCCACGGCGTCGGTCTCGAGGTCCACGAGGCCCCGACCCTGAGCCCTCGCGGTCAGGGAGCCCTCGTCGCCGGCCAGATCGTCACCGTCGAGCCCGGCGTCTACGTGCCGGGCCACCACGGCGTCCGCATCGAGGACCTCGTCGCGGTCACCGACGACGGCTCCGACGTCTTCACCACGGTCAGCAAGGACCTCATCGAGGTCTCCTGAGCGCGGGCCCGGGCCGCGCCGCGGCCGGGACCCGACGCGACGCTCGGTCGGGCCCGGGTGGTCCGCCGTGCGTCGGCCGACCGCGCGAGGACCCGCACCCGCCCGCGGCTCAGTCCACGACCGGGACGACGCCGGAGATCGCCGTCCGCTCCGTGGCGATCGTCCGCGCAGGCCGCGTCCGGTACGCCGCGACGGCGACCAGGAGGGCGAGCACCGCGACGATCGCGCCGAACACGCGGAACGTCGGCAGGAGGCCCCAGGACGACACCATCAGGCCGGCCGCGAGCGCGGGGATCGAGAGCGACGCGTACGCCACGAGGTAGAACGCGGACATCGTCCGGGCGCGCGTGGCGGCGGGGATCACCGCGGTCAGGGACCGCAGGGCGCCGAGGAACGCGAGGCCCCAGCCGACGCCGGTGAGGACGGAGGCCGCGAGGAACAGCGCGGCGGAGTCGAGCGAGAGCGACCCCACGACGCTCGCCAGGCCGACGGCGAGGACGACCGCGCCGCCGCTGGTCAGGCGCCATGGCGCGACGCGCTGGAAGACGAGCTGGGCGACCGCGCCCGACCCGGTGAGCGCGAGGATCGCCACGCCGCCGGCGAGGTGGTTGTCGGTGTGGAGCTCGATCGCGGCGAGCTGCGGCCCGAGCGACATGAACAGCCCGCCGATCGACCACGAGGCCAGCACGCCGAGACCCGACAGCAGGAAGGCGCCGCGGATGGTCGCCGGCACGTGCGGGGCCTCGAAGCGGAGGTTCAGCCGGCGACGCTCCGCGACGGGCTCCGGCATCAGGATCGAGCCCACCAGGAGCACGGCGAAGATCACGAGCAGCACGAGGTACGGGGTGCGCATCGGCAGCGGCGCGTACTGGACGAGGATCGCGGCGACGAACGCTCCCAGGCCCATGCCGGCGGTGCTGAAGACGCCGTTGGCGAGCCCCGCGCTGTGGCTGTCGCGGCGGGGGTGGAGGTCCAGCAGCGCGGCGCCGGCGGATCCGAGCGCGACGCCGGTGGCGAGCCCCTGGAGCGCCCGGCCGGCGAACAGCCAGACGACCGAGTCCGCGACGACGAACATCCCCGTCGAGACGAGCAGCACCGCCAGCGACCCGATCAGCACCGGCCTGCGGCCGACGTCGTCGGAGATCCGGCCGGCGACCAGGAGGGCACCGAGGACGCCGATCGCGTACACGGCGAAGATCGCGGTCAGGACGAAGGGCGAGAAGCCCCACTCGGCGCGGTACGTCGCGTACAGGGGGGACGGCGTCGCGGACGCGAACAGCGCGAGGCCGATGATCGCGGCCATCAGCCAGTACGCGACGGTCGGCGGGAGGGTCGGGCGGTCGCGGCGCGGCGCGGGGGAGGCGGTGGTCGGTGGAGTGGGCATGGCGTTCACCTCGATCAGAAGTTCCAAATGTTTGGAACTTCGGATGTTGTAGCATAGCCCCGTGTCCGCATCCGTGACTCCCCCGGCAGAAGGCACCGCGACGGCGGAGGGCACCCGGGCGGCGGGTGCGAGCCCGGCGTCCCCGGGCGTCGCCCCGGAGCCGCCCGCCGCGTCCCGCGACACGATCCGGCATCCGGAGACGTCGACGCTCGACCTGGCGCACGTGCTGCGCACCGTCGGCGATCCGCTCCGTCTCTCGATGGTCCGGGTCCTCGCGGCCGAGGGCGAGCTCCTCTGCGGCGCGCTCGGCGAGCACACGGGTCTGCCGAAGTCGACGACCTCGTACCACACGCGTCTGCTGCGGGAGGCCGGTCTGACCCGGACCCGGCAGGACGGCACGCTGCGGTACATCTCGCTGCGGTCCGACGATCTCGAGTCGCGGTTCCCGGGCCTCGTAGACGTGCTCGTGACGGGCGGCGAAGGCGCCGGGACGACGGGCTGAGCGCCGCGGGTCGCCGTCCGCGGGACCGCCCGGCGCGGCGCCCCCGATCGGCGGGCACGCCCCGCCCGGCCACGCGTGTCTAGACTCGTCCGCGGCCATGATCAGCACGAACCAACTGAAGAACGGCAATCACATCGAGGTCGACGGTGTCGTCTTCAAGGTGCTCGAGACGCAGCACGTGAAGCCCGGCAAGGGCGCGGCGTTCGTGCGCTCGAAGCTCCGCCGCACCAGCGACGGCAACGTCATCGACAAGACGTTCCGGGCCGGCGAGAAGTTCCGCGCGGTCCACACGGAGGCCCGCAACATGCAGTACCTCTACGATGACGGCACCGACGCGCACTTCATGGACACCGCGTCCTACGAGCAGCTCGCGATCCCGGTCTCGAACGTCAAGTCGGCCCTGCGCTTCGTCCGTGCCAACGACGAGGTCCAGATCCTCTTCATCGACGAGCAGCCCTCCGACGTCCAGCTCCCGCCGTCGGTCGAGCTCGAGGTCACCTTCACCGAGCCGGGCCTCCGCGGCGACACGGCCTCCGGCGGCGGCGACAAGCCGGCCACCCTGGAGACCGGCGCCGAGATCCGCGTCCCCCTCTTCGTCAACATCGGCGACCGCGTGAAGGTCCAGACGGAGACCGGCGACTACATGTCTCGGGCCTGACCGTGTCGCGGGCCTGACCGGCCCGGGCAGGTGCCGTCGCAGCCTTGACCTTCCGGCAGGCGCTCCGTGCCCCCGGACGATGTGATGCGGAGGGCGCCCGAAGGGGCGCCCTCGCTGCGATCCGGGGGCGGGAATGGGCGCCCCACGCGTACGACGGGGTGCCGGTCGGGGCCTGACCTGCGGTCCAGCGGCGTACGGTGGTCCCGGGCTGTCGGGCGGAGCGAGTTCTGCGTTGTCGTCGGCATGCGACGCCAACGCAGAACCGGTGGTGGGTGGCGGTGGCCTAACGATGGACGTCGTGCGCGACTTCTGCGTTGTCGTCGGCATGCGACGCGAACGCAGAACCGGTGGTGGGTGGCGTCGGCCTATCGACGTACGACGTGCGCCACTTTTGCGTTGTCGTCGGCATGCGACGCGAACGCGGAACCGGGCTCCACCCGCCGCCGCCCCCGCTATCCCTGTTGCCCCCGCTGCCCGCCGCTGCCCCCCGCGCACCTCCGGTACCTCGTGCAGCTCATGTCGGGGACGGCCGGTGCCTCCGGGAGCGCCGACCCGGTGAGCGTTTCGGCGGCCGGCCCGTGCGGGCGACGTTCGATTCGTGTCGGAGGTGCGCCGAGATCGGTTCGACATCGCAGCACCGCGGGCGAAGCGCGGGCACGGGTGCACGATCGGGTCGTGGAACGGCCAGCGTCGATCGATCGGATCATCGCGGGACTCGCTGCATCCCAGGACGGCGTGTTCTCACGCTCCCAGCTCCGGGCGCGCGGAGTCTCGGACCAGGTGATCGACCGCCGGCTCCGATCCGGACTGCTGGCGTCCCGTCATCGCGGGGTGCTCGTGCTCAACGGGGCACCGCTCTCCCAGGACGGTCGCCATCGAGCGGCACTGCTCGCGGGTGGGGCGGCCGCGGCGCTCAGCTACTCCTCGTCCGCGGTGCACTGGGCGCTGCTTCCGCCGTCTCGTGGCCCCGTCCACATCACGGTGCCGACGAGTCGGCGCCGGCAGACCGGGTTGGCACATCACGTCGCCGGTCTGCCCGGTCGCTCGATCACCGTCCATCGCGGCCTGCGGTGCACGACGGTCGCCCGCACGATCGTCGACGTCGCGGCGAATCACGGCCCGGCCGCAGCGCGGAGAGCGTGGACGACCGCCGCGGCCCGGCGGCTGATCCGGAGGGCGGACGTCGCGTTCGAGCTCGGACGCGCCGCCGGCCGCCCCGGCGCGCGGTTCGTGGCGGAGCTCGCTGCGGCACAGGACGAGTACGCCACGCCCGGGACGCGGAGCGCTCTGGAGCGACGCGCACTCCAGATGCTTCGCGACGCGGGGATCCGACCACCAGCGGTCAACGTGCTGGTCGTCGTCGACGGGCGCGTCTTCGAGGTGGACCTGACCTGGGGGCCGGACCGCGTGGCCGTCGAGATCGACACGCGGGGCACGCACGGGCACGGCGTGGCGTTCGACGACGATCGAGAACGGGACGCCGTCCTCGGCCTCGCCGGCTGGCGCACGGCACGATGGACCGAACGGGACATCGACGTCCATCCACGACGAACCATCGCCCGGATCCGCGCGATGCTCGCGCAGGCGCCGCTCGAGCGCGCTCCCAGCACGTTCGAGGCACGAGTGGTCGGGCCGGACGGCAGCCTCGACGGCGTCCCCTGAGCTGGGCTCGCCCACCGCGTCCGGGTCGCGGCCGCCGCTGCGGTCGCCGCCGGAGACGACCGGTTCTGCGCTGTCGTCGATATGCGAGGCGAATGCAGAACCGACGGCCGCTGCAGCGGGCGCCCCCGTTCACCGAACCGTTACGGACCGCGGTCCACTTAAGTCGTTGACTCGTGTAGTATCTGTCCCGACCGAACTACCGATACCGGATCCGAGATCCGGGAACTGGAGCATCCCATGGCCCTCCCCGCCGGCACCTGGACCACCGACACCGTCCATTCGAGCGTCACGTACGCGATCAAGCACAACAAGCTGACGCTCTTCCGCTCGGGCTTCTCCGAGTACGAGGTCACGCTGGAGGTCGGCGAGGACGGCGCCGCGTCGCTCAACGGTGACGTGACGGTGGAGTCGTTCACGATCAGCAACGAGCAGTTCGTGCAGCACCTGAAGAGCGAGGAGTTCTTCGACACCGCGAAGTTCCCGAAGATCACCTTCGCGTCGACCGAGGTCGGGCAGCACGACGACCACCTCCACATCACGGGCGACCTCACGATCCACGGCGTGACCAAGTCGGTCTCCGGCACCGCCGCGTTCACCGGCCCGGTCGAGGGCGCGTTCGGCGGCACCCGCGTCGGCGTCCAGGTCACGTACACGGTCGACCGCCGCGACTTCGGCATCACGTGGCAGGTGCCGCTCGCCGGTGGTGGCGACTACCTCGGCAACGACGTCGAGCTGGCGCTGCAGCTGGAGCTCGTCAAGGCCTGAGCGGCCTCTGCGGCCCTGGTCGGTCCGTTCCTCGCCACCTGCACGGCGGCGGGGACGCCGCGGCCGACCACCGCGGTGGAGGCCGCGACTCCGGGCACCCGTTCTTCGGACGGGTCGCCCGGGCGGGCCTCGGCCCTGACACCCGGCCGGGGCTCCCGCTCTCCCGCGGCCCCCGCCCTTCGCCACCGCCCGCCGGTCCCGCGGCCGGTGGCGTAGCCTTCCGCCCGCATGTCACGTCGGAGCGACCAGCGGCGCGAAGCCGTCTTCACCGTCTATCAGCACGATCTGACGGGGCGCCCGCTCCACGACCTGTTCGACCAGGACGCGGCGATGTTCACCCGGTCGCTCGCCCACGCGACGACCGACCTCCAGGACGAGTTCGACGTCCTCATCGGCAAGCACGCCAAGGGGTGGAGCGTCGAGCGCATCAACCCGCTGGAGCGCTCGATCATGCGGGTGGCGCTGCTCGAGATGCTGCACCCCGAGATGGTGCCCGCCGACAGCCCGATCCCCGCCGAGGGCGCGATCTCCGAGGCCGTCGACACGGCCAAGAAGTTCTGCGACGCCGAGGCCCCTGGCTTCGTCAACGGGATCCTGTCGGCGATCCTCAAGGACGCCCCGCCGCGCTCCTGAGCGCCGACCGCCGCGCTCCTGAGCGCCGACCGCCGCGGGCCGCCGCAGGCCGCCTGCACAGGACCCGCGCACCCTCCGCACACGACCTTCCGGCCGATCCTTCACACTGTCGGGGTGAGCGATCCGGCGGCCGACCAGGACCTGCAGATCCAGATCGCGCGTCTGGAGCACGCGCTCGGCCGGGTCGCCGACGACACCGCGGACCCCGACCAGCAGGTGACCGCCGCCGAGCAGGTCGCCCAGTCGGCCACCGACGCGGGAGCGGCGTTCGACCGGCTCGTGCGCGAGGCCGGCCAGCGATGAGCGGTCCGTACCCCGACGACCTGCGGGCCGCGGTCGACGCCTACCTCGCCGAGCTCCGCTTCCCGGCCCGCGCGGCCGCGGTCGGCGGGCTCGAGGAGGCCATGCGCTACTCGCTGCTCGCCGGCGGCAAGCGGATCCGGCCCGTGCTGGCGCTCGCGACGGCGCGGGCGCTCGGGATCGAGCAGGCCGCCGCGATGCCCCTGGCCGCCGCGATCGAGCTCATCCACACGTACTCGCTGATCCACGACGACCTGCCGGCGATGGACGACGACGACCTCCGCCGCGGCCGTCCGACGTGCCACGTGGCGTACGGCGAGGACGTCGCGATCCTCGCGGGCGACGCGCTCTACGCCGAGGCCTTCAAGCACCTCCTGACCGCGGGCCTCGCCGCCGGCGTCCCGGCGGAGCACCTGCTGGTCGCCGCGGCCGAGCTCGCGGACGCGACCGGCGTCGACGGGATGGTCGGCGGCCAGTACCTCGACGTCACGGCCGAGAAGGCGCTCGCGGCGCCCGCGACGGGTGCCGCCGTCCCCGGCCTCGCCACCGCAGAGGACCTCCGGGTCCTGCACGAGCTGAAGACCGGCCGCCTGATCGGCGCGTCCGTCGGCTGCGTGCTCCGGATCGCCGGCGTCGATGACGAGCGCGCCGTCGCCCTGCGGAGCTTCGCGGCCGACCTCGGCGTGCTGTTCCAGGTCGTCGACGACATCCTCGACGTGACCGGCACCGACCAGGATCTCGGCAAGCCGCGGGGCAGCGACGAACGTCACGGGAAGCGGACCTACGTGACCGAGTACGGTTTGGAGGGAGCACGCACGATGGCGGCGGAGCTCCACGACGCCGCATCCACGGCCCTGCGCTCCGTCGTACCCTCCGTACGAGCGCAGGACCTGCACACCCTCACCGCGTTCATCCACACGAGGACCAACTGACCCGTGACCCGACTGCTGGACCGCATCGATCGCCCGCAGGACCTGCACGCCCTCAGCGAGGAGCAGCTGCAGCAGGTCGCGCAGGAGGTCCGCGAGCACATCATCGACACGGTCGGTGAGATCGGCGGCCACTTCGGCGCGAACCTCGGGACCTGCGAGATCGCGGTGGCCCTGCACTCGCTGCTGGACAGCCCGAGGGACAAGATCCTCTGGGACGTCGGGCACCAGTCGTACCCGCACAAGATCCTCACGGGCCGACGCGACCAGCTGCCGACGATCCGCAAGTACGACGGCCTCGCCCCGTTCTGCGCGATCCACGAGTCCGAGCACGACATCATGGGCGCCGGCCACGCGTCGACGTCGATCGGCTACGGCGTCGGGCTCCGCGAGGGCATGAAGCTCCGCGAGGCGAACTCGAACGGCGCCGAGACCCCGGGCCGCGTCGTCTCGGTCATCGGCGACGGCGCGATGACCGGCGGCGTCGCGTTCGAGGCCGCGCACCAGGCCGGCGGCCTCGGCACCCCGCTCGTCGTGATCCTCAACGACAACGGCATGTCGATCTCGCCGAACGTCGGCGCGCTCTCGCGGTACTTCCAGGGCGTCCGGCTGCACCCGAAGCTCTGGCACGGACGCGAGCGGGTCGAGGAGAAGCTGACCGACCTCCCCGGCGTCGGCGGGCTCGTCGAGCACGTCGGGCCGAAGCTCAAGGGCTCGATGAAGCTCCTGAACGCCCAGGGCGAGCTGTGGGAGTCCCTGGACTGGGCGTACGTCGGCGTCGTCGACGGCCACGACGTCTCCGCCCTGCGCACCGCGCTGCGGCAGGCGTTCAAGGCCGATCGCCCGGTCGTCGTCCACGTCAAGACCGTCAAGGGCAAGGGCTTCGCGCCGGCCGAGGACGGCGGCCTGGAGGGGATGGAGCAGTGGCACGCCGCCAAGCCCGGCTCCATCGTCGCCGGCGCGCCCGCCCCGAAGAAGGCGGTCGACCCCGACGCGCCCCCGAAGCCGCCGACGTACACGCAGGTGTTCGGCGAGCGGATGATCGAGGAGGTCCGCGCGGACCGTCGGGTCGTCGGCATCACCGCCGCGATGAACACGGGCACCGGGCTGAACCTGCTCCAGGTCGCCGAGCCGGAGCACTACTTCGACGTCGGCATCGCCGAGCAGCAGGCGCTGCTGTTCGCGTCCGGCCTGGCGCTCGAGGGCCTCAAGCCGGTCGCCGCGATCTACTCGACGTTCCTGCAGCGCGCGTACGACCAGATCGTCCACGACGTCGCCCTCCAGGAGCTCGACGTCGTCCTCGCCATGGACCGCGCCGGCCTCGTCGGCGACGACGGCCCCACGCACCACGGCGTCTTCGACATCGCCTACCTGCGGCACCTGCCGAACATCGTGCTCGCCGCCCCGCGCGACGAGTCGCAGCTCGTCCACCTGCTGCACACGGGCATCGACCACCCCGGCACGTTCGCGCTGCGCTACCCGCGCGGCGAGGGGACCGGCGTCCCGCTCCCGAGCGACGAGTCCGGCGTCCACGTCCTGCCGATCGGCAAGGGCGAGATCCTCCGCCAGGGCGACCGCGTCGCGATCCTCGGCTACGGCTCGGGCGTCGGCATCGGCCTCGAGGCCGCGGCGATCCTGCACGAGTCCGGCATCGAGGCCACCGTCGCCGACGCCCGCTACGCCAAGCCGATCGACGTCGAGCTCGTCCGCGACCTCGCGGCGCACCACGAGGTCCTCGTCACGATCGAGGAGGGCGTCCTCCAGGGCGGCTTCGGCTCGGCCGTCTGGGAGGCCGGCGACGAGCACGGCGTCGACTGGGGCTCCTGCCGGATCGTGCGCATCGGCCTGCCCGACCGCTACGTCACGCACGGGACCCCCGCGCTCCTGCACGCCGAGGTCGGGTTCACCGGCCGCGACGTCGCGAGCCGGATCGGCGTCGCGCTCGGGGTCCCCGTCGGGGCGTCGTCGGCGGACTGAACGGTTCCGCCCGTCGTCACCGTCGCCGCGCCGTCCGCGTAAAGTGCCGCTGATGCCGACGCGTCCAGTCGATCGCACACAGACGACGTCCCTCATCGTGGTGGGCCTCGCGGTCGCGGCGGGACTGACCGGATGCGGGGACGCGAAGGTGAAGACGGTCCAGTTCGAGCGCCCCGTCACCGAGCAGTTCGCCGCCCAGGGCATCCAGCTCCGGGACGTCTCGTGCATGGACGACACCAAGGCGAAGCCGGGGGCGAAGATCTCCTGCACGGCCAAGAACGCGGTCGACACGAAGATGTACATCGAGGGCCGGGTCACGGCGATCGAGGACAAGCGCGCCATGTTCCGCGTCGTCGGTCTCCGCGGTGAGGCCAAGGGCACGGTCATCGCGGCGGACGTCGTCCGCATCGCGCGCGCCCAGGGCCTTCGCGACGCTCGGTCCGCCTCGTGCCCGTCGACGGTGCCCGTGCCGACCGCAGGGACCGTCACGTGCGGCCTCACGAGGGCGGGCGGGAAGGTCTACGACGCGAAGGTGTCGCTCGACACCCGGAGCCGCGCGACGGTCGTGGTGGCGAAGCGGCCGCGGTAGCACCGCCGGGCCGCAGCGCCGTCAGCGTCCCGTGTAGCGGGTCGCCAGGCTGAGCCCGAGAAGGGCGAGGGACCCGACCAGTACGGCGACGGCGACCGGCAGCTCGCCGACGACCGCCAGCGCGACCGCCCCGCCCGCGCCGCCGAGGGCGAGGGCCAGGTCGTAGGACTCGTGGGTGGAGAGCGGGATCGCGCTGCCGGACGCGCCGCCGACGGAGGTCAGGGCGACGCCGGCGATCAGCACGCCGAGCGTGACGGCGACCACGGTGCCGGCGGGGTCGGCGCCGAGGACGAACGGCGCGGCCATCAGGGCCAGGCCGAGCGGGAACTCGGCGGCGCCGTGGGCGGCGAACGGGATGCGTCGGGGGAAGGTCATCGTCGGTGGATGGTCCTCCGGCCCGCGCGCCGACGGTGTGGTCGGAGTCACGGAAGCTACCGAGGGTCGCAAACGCGCCGGGGGCGCCGGGCGGCCGACCGGTACCGTTGCAGCCGCATGCCCAAGGTCCGCCTCGACTCGCTCCTGCACCAGCGGGGGCTCTATCCCTCGCGCTCGGCGGCCGCGGCCGCGGTGCTCGCGGGGGCGGTGCGCCTGGGCGGCCCCGGGGCCAACCCGCACGCGCGGCCGCTGAAGCCGGGGCTCCAGGTGACCGAGGACGTCGAGGTCGAGACGGCCGAGGCCGCGCGGTACGTGTCCCGGGGCGGCACGAAGCTCGAGAACGCCCTCGACGCCCTGGGGATCGACGTCGCCGGGCGCCACGCGCTCGACGTCGGCGCCTCCACCGGCGGGTTCACCGACTGCCTGCTCCAGCGCGGCACCACCGCCGTGGCGGCCGTCGACGTCGCCTACGGCGAGCTCGCCTGGTCGATCCGGGAGGACGAGCGCGTCACCGTCATCGAGCGCCAGAACGCTCGGGAGCTGACGCGGGAGCAGCTGCCGTTCGCCCCGGACCTCGTCGTCGCGGACGTGTCGTTCATCTCGCTCACCAAGCTGCTGCCCGCGCTCAGCGGCGTCGTCGCCGACCGCTTCGACGCGCTGCTGATGGTCAAGCCCCAGTTCGAGCTCGGTCGCGGACGGGTGGGGCGCGGCGGCGTCGTGCGGGAGCCCGAGCTCCGCCGCGAGGCGATCCGCACGGTCGCGGGGGCCGCGGCGGCCGCGGGCTGGGCGGTGCTGGCGGCCGCCCCGTCCGGGCTGCCGGGCCCGAAGGGCAACCGCGAGACCTTCCTGCACCTCGCCGAGACCGGGCGCGGTGGCGTCGACGACCTCGACGCGCTGGCGCTGCGGGCCGAACCGGAGCCGACCCCGTGAGCGGGGGGACGCCCGTGCGCAGCGCGTCGGTGCTGACCCACGGGCGCCCGGCGCAGTCGGCCGGCGCCCTCGAGATCCTCCGGGCCCTGGCGGCCGACGTCGGCACGGAGCTGCGGTTCGACGACCAGGAGGCCGAGAAGCACGGCCTGACCGCCGCGCCGGGCCTGGTCGTCGGCGGTCCGTACCGGAGCGACTCGGACCTCTGCGTCGTGCTGGGCGGCGACGGCACCATCCTGAAGGGCCTGCGCCGTCAGATCTGGACCGGCGTTCCCGTCTACGCGGTGAACCTGGGCGAGATCGGGTTCCTGGCGACGATCGACCCGGTCGACCAGGACGCCGGGCTCCGCCGGGCGCTGGCGGGAGACTTCGCGGTCCTCGGCCTGCCGGCGCTCGAGGCGACGCTGCCCGACGGCTCGTCGTACTCGGCGATGAACGACGTCAGCGTCAACCGGCGGTCCGGCGATCGCGTCGCCGAGCTCCGCTACGGCATCGACGGCGAGGACGTCGGCGAGGTCCGGTGCGACGGCCTCGTGGTCGCCACCCCGGCGGGATCGACCGGTTACAACCTCGCCAACGGCGGGCCGGTGCTCGCCTGGGGCGTCGAGGGGTACGCCGTGTCGTTCATCGCCCCGCACACGCTCTCGGCCCGCGCCCTGGTCGTCGCCCCGGACGGCGAGCTGGAGCTGCACAACGACTCCTCGTCGCCGGTCGAGCTCGGCGTCGACGGCCGGCCGCGCGGCCTGATCGGCGCCGGAGAGGTGCTGCGGATCCACTTCCGGCGCGAGGCGGCGGTGCTCGCCCAGACCGAGGGCACGAGCTTCTACGGGCGCCTGCGCGAGAAGTTCGGGCGGCTCGCCGGGTAGCACCCGGGTCCGTTGCGATCCTGCGCCGGAACCGCGCCGACACGACATCGTCACGCGATCCGTCCGCCCGCGATGCGAACCTGTGTTCGTGTTGCTCGAGCTGCGCGTCGAGAACCTGCTCCTGATCGAGCGGGCGGAGCTGGACCTCGTCCCGGGACTGAACGTCGTGACGGGGGAGACCGGCGCGGGCAAGACCGTGCTGGCCCACGCGCTCGACCTGCTCCTGGGCGCGAAGCCCCGCAGCGGGATCGTGCGCCCCGGTGCGTCGGAGGCGTGGGTCGAGGGCGTGTTCGCCCTGAACGGCCGGACGGACGTCCTGCCGCCCGAGATCGCCGAGCGCCTGCCCGAGGGCGAGGACGAGGTCGTGCTCGCCCGTCGCGTCACGGCCGAGGGGCGGTCCCGCGCGTTCATCGGCGGGCGCTCGGCGACCGCGGCCGACCTGCGCGAGGTCGGTGGCGCGCTGCTCGCCTTCCACGGGCAGCACGAGGCCCGGCGCCTCCTGTCGCCCGCGGCGCAGCTCGACCTGCTCGACGCGTTCTGCGAGCGCGCGGCGAAGGGCGCCGGCGGGGCGAAGCGGACGGGGTCGCGGGCCACGAAGGCGAAGGCCGGCGTCGGATCGACGGGGCACCTCGCACGTCGCGACGCCCACGCGGCCGCCCACGCGCAGGAGCGGGACGCCCGGCGACGGCTGGCGGAGCTCCACGACGCCGCCGGCGCGCGCGAGCGCGAGCTCGACCTGCTGCGGTTCGAGCTGCAGGAGATCGACGACGTCGCGCCGGTGGAGGGCGAGCAGGAGGAGCTCGCCGCCGTGCGCGAGCGGCTGCGGCACGTCGAGGCCCTGCGCGGCGCCGCGTACGTGGCTTCGCAGGCCCTGGGCTCGGAGGAGGGCAGCGCCGGTGCCGGGCTGGCGGCGGGCGAGTCCGCGCTGGACGGCGTGGCCGGGGTCGACCCCGAGCTCGACGTGCTGGCCGCGCGGCTCAGCTCGCTGCGGATCGAGGCCGACGACCTCGCCGCCGAGCTCGCCCGCCATCTCGAACGGCTCGACGCCGATCCCGCCGAGCTCGAGCGCGTGGAGGAGCGCCTGCAGGCCCTCTCGCGGCTCGAGCGCAAGCACGGCGGCAGCATCGCCGCGGTGCTGGACCACGCCGAGCGCTGCCGTCAGCGGATCGCGGAGTACGAGGACGTCGAGGGCGCGACGGAGACCGCGGAGGCCGATCTGGCCGAGGCCCGCGCCCGCAGGGAGATCCTGGCCGACGAGCTGACGGCGGCCCGGGCGGCCGGCGGTCCGCTCCTCGCGGCCGCGGTGGTCGAGCGCCTCGTCGACCTGGCGATGCCGTCGGCGACCCTCGAGGTCCGGCTGGAGCCCCGCGAGCCCGGGCCCACCGGTGCCGATCAGTGCGAGCTGCTCCTGGCACCGAACCCCGGGGTCCCCGCGGCCCCGGTGCGCGACTCCGCATCGGGCGGCGAGCTCTCACGCGTGATGCTGGCGCTGCTCGCCGTCGCGGGGGCGGGCACCGACGCCACGCAGGTCTTCGACGAGATCGACGCCGGGGTCGGCGGGCAGACGGGCCGCGCGGTCGGTGAGCAGCTGCGGGCGCTCGGCCGGGAGGGCCAGGTGCTCTGCATCACCCACCTGCCGCAGATCGCCGCGCTGGCGGACCGCCACTTCGCGATCGAGAAGGACACCTCGCAGGACACCGCGGTGACGGCCGTCCGTCGGCTGGACGACCCCGAGGTCGTCGGCGAGCTCGTGCGGATGCTCGGCGGCGAGTCCGGTGACGAGGGCGCGCGCCGCCACGCCGAGGAGCTCCGCAGCGCCGCCTGACACCGGCGGGCGCGCCGGGCACCGCGGCGTCGGGCGGCCGGCGTCGGCGCGCTCCGGCCCTCGGGCCGGCACGCGCCGTCCGGGTGCTCAGCCCTTGGGGGCGAGGTCCAGCGACGCAGAGTTGATGCACCAGCGCTGGCCGCTGGTGCCCGGACCGTCCGGGAAGACGTGGCCGAGGTGGCCGCCGCAGTTCGCGCACTTGCACTCGATGCGGACCATCCCGTAGGCGCGGTCCTCGTGGAGGGTCACGGCCTCGGCGACGACCGGGTCCGTGAAGCTCGGCCAGCCGGTGCCGGAGTCGAACTTCGTGTCGCTCGCGAAGAGCTCCGTGCCGCAGGCCGCGCAGCAGTAGGTGCCGTCGTCCTTCGTGTCCCAGTACTTGCCCGAGAACGCGGGCTCGGTGCCGCACTGGCGGAGCACCTGGTACTGCTCGGGCGTGAGCTCCTCGTCCGGCTTCACGTTCACGCCGGCGGGCTTGGTGGTGGGGGTGGAGTCGGACATTCCTGGGGTCTCCCGGGTTGCGGAGGGCGGACCGGCGCCGCGGAGCTGGTCCGTGACGTCCTCTCCATCGTCTCATGCCCGGTGCTCGGCGTTCCAACCCTCCTGCACAGGGCGGGAATGCGTCGATCGGGGGGCCCGGCGCGCGTCGAGGCGCACAGGGCGCGTCCGGGACACCCGGTACCGTCACCGACGGCTCACGAGGTCGCGGCACCCGGGTGATCCGGGCACCGGGACCACCGTCACGACGCTGTCCCGGCCCCGCCCGGAGCACCGCCGTGCCGCGCGCGGGCCCGCCGTCCAGCAGCTCTCAGGTGAGGATCCATCCCGTGCCAGACCGTTCCCCGACCAAGTACGTGTTCGTCACGGGAGGCGTCGTCTCGTCGCTCGGCAAGGGCATCGCCGCCGCCTCGATCGGCCGTCTCCTCGTCGCCCGCGGGCTGACCGTCTCGCTGCAGAAGCTCGATCCGTACATCAACGTCGATCCGGGCACGATGTCGCCGTACCAGCACGGCGAGGTCTTCGTCACGGAGGACGGTGCCGAGACCGACCTCGACCTCGGGCACTACGAGCGGTTCACGAACACGAACACCTCGAAGGCGTCGAACGTCACGACCGGTGGCATCTACGACACCGTCATCCGGCGCGAGCGCCGCGGCGACTACCTCGGCGGCACGGTCCAGGTCGTCCCGCACATCACCAACGAGATCAAGAACCGGATCAAGCTCGCGGGCGAGAGCTCCGACGTCGACGTCGTCATCTGCGAGATCGGCGGCACGGTCGGCGACATCGAGTCGCTGCCGTTCCTCGAGGCGATCCGCCAGTTCCCGGTCGACGTCGGCCGGCGCAACTGCATGTACGTGCACCTGACCCTCGTGCCGTACATCAAGCACGCGGGCGAGCTGAAGACGAAGCCCACGCAGCACTCGGTGAACGAGCTGCGCCGCATCGGCCTGCAGCCGGACATGCTGATCTGCCGCTCCGAGGCCGTCCTCAGCCGCGAGATCCGCTCGAAGATCGCCCTCGGCACCGCGCTGCCGGAGGACATGGTCATCTCCGGCAAGGACGTCTCGGACGTCTACGAGATCCCGCTCTGGTACCGCCAGGAGAACGTCGACCAGCGGGTGCTCGACCACTTCCAGCTCGACGCCCCGACGCCCGACATCAGCGCGTGGGAGGAGGTCGTCCGCCGCGTGCACGCCGCCGACGGCGTCACGCGGATCGCGATCGTCGGCAAGTACGTGAAGCTCGAGGACGCCTACAAGTCCGTCGTCGAGGCCCTGAAGCACGCCGGGGCGTGGGACGGCACCGCGATCGAGATCGACTGGGTCGACTCCGAGCACCTCGAGACCGAGCAGGCCGCCCTGGACCGCCTCTCCGGCGTCGACGGCATCCTCGTCCCCGGCGGCTTCGGCGGTCGCGGCATCGAGGGCAAGATCCTCGCCTGCAAGGTCGCCCGCGAGCAGCGCATCCCGTATCTCGGCATCTGCCTGGGCATGCAGATCGCCGTCGCCGAGTTCGCACGCCACGTGGCCGGCATGCCGGGCGCCAACTCGACGGAGTTCGACCCCGAGACCGAGTGGCCCGTCATCGACCTCCTGCCCGAGCAGAAGGAGGTCCGCGACCTCGGCGGCACGATGCGCCTCGGCGCGGACCCGATCCGGCTGCAGCCCGGCACGCGGATCCGCGAGATGTACGCGGAGGAGACGATCTACGAGCGTCACCGCCACCGCTACGAGGTCTCGATCACGCTGCGCAAGAAGCTCGAGGGTGCGGGCCTCGTCGTCGGTGGCACCTCGCCGGACGGCCGCCTGGTCGAGGCGGTCGAGCTGCCCGAGCACCCGTTCTTCGTCGCGGCGCAGGCGCACCCGGAGTTCAAGAGCCGCCCGGAGCGCCCGTCCCCGATCTTCCAGGGCTTCGTCGCGACCGCGCACCGTCGCGCGATCGACCGCGCCGCAGAGCGCAAGAACGCCGTCTCCGAGGCCCGGTCGTAGCACCGGGGGGCCACGACGGCCCGGTACCGGGCTCGCTGTTCGACGTCGCCGGCGTCCCGTCGGGCGCCGACCACGAGCGACTTCGGGCGACGTTCGCCGCGCTGTGCGCCGTCCCGAGCCCGTCGGGCGCCGAGCGGGCGATCGTCGACCACGTCGCCGGGCGCCTGCGGGCGCTCGGCCTCCGTCCGACCGAGGACGGCGCCGGGGACGTCCTGGGCGGCAGCGCGGGGAACCTGCTCTGCCGGATCCCGGCCGCGGGCGGCACCGCCGAGGACCCCGACCGCGGCGGTCACGCGCCCTGGGTGCTGCTCTGCGGCCACGTCGACACCGTCCCCGTCGCGGCGACGATCCGTCCCGAGCTCGTGGACGGCACCTGGCGCGACGCGCTGGGCGGGGTGCTCGGGGCCGACAACAAGGCCACGGTCGCCGCGCTGCTCGTCCTGGCGGAGGTCCTCTCCGCCCGCCCGGTCGCGGTCGCGGTGGAGCTGCTCCTGACCGTGCAGGAGGAGCCGCAGCTGCGCGGCGCGACGGTGTTCGACCACACGGTGCTGCGCTCCACGACGGGCGTCGTCGTCGACCACCCGAGCCCGATGGGCGGGATCGTCGTCGGGGCGCCCGGGCACGTCCGCTTCGAGGCCCACCTGACGGGCCGGGCCGCGCACGCCGGGATCGCCCCCGAGCAGGGCCGCAGCGCCGTCCTGGCCGCCGCCCGCGCCGCCCTGGCGCTGCCCGCCGGCCGGCAGGAGGACGGCAGCACGGTGAACGTCGGGCTGCTCGAGGGCGGGGCGGGAACGCCGGCCCCGGGGCAGGACGTCGTCACGAACGTCGTGCCGCCGCGTGCCCGGCTCGTCGGTGAGGTCCGCTCGCCCGACGACGCAACGCTCCAGCGGACGGTCGATGTCGTCGAGGCCGCGCTGCACGACGCCGTCCACGACCCGGCGGGGCCCGTCGACCTCGACCTCACGCTCGAGACGCGCTTCCGGCCGTACGCCCACGCACCGACCGCCCCGGTGGTCCGCGCCGCGGAGGACGCCCTGCGCGCCGTCGGTCTGGCTCCCCGGCCGTTCCGGGACCCCGGCGGCAGCGACGCGAACGTCCTGAACGCCCGTGGCATCGCGACGGTCAACCTCGCCGGCGGCAACGCGGGGGCGCACGAGGCGGGGGAGCGGATCGCGGACGAGGACCTCGGGCGCACGCTGGACCTCCTCGCGGCCGTCGTCCGCGGGGCCGCGCGGCAGGGAGCGGCCGGCCGCACGCCGCCGGCGACCTGACCGGCGCCGCGCTAGGTTCCCCCGATGACCGAAGCCCGCGATCGGCAGTTCGAGCGGACCGGCGGGACGGTGCTCCACGACGGGCGGATCGTCCACCTCGTCGAGGACACCTTCCGCTTCGCGGACGGCAAGGAGGTCAAGCGGGAGATCATCCGCACCTCCGGGTCGGTCGGGATCCTCGTCCACGACGGCACCGACCTGCTGCTGACGCGGCAGCCGCGCGAGGCGATCGGCCAGCCCGACAGCCTGGAGATCCCCGCCGGCCGGCTCGACAAGCCCGGCGAGCCGCCGATCGAGTGCGGGAAGCGCGAGCTGACGGAGGAGATCGGCTTCGCCGCGTCGGGGTGGCAGCCGATCCTCACCTTCCAGCCGTCCGTCGGGATCCTCGACGAGACCTGCCACCTGTTCTGCGCGTGGGACCTGGAGCCCGAGTGGAACGACAGCGGCGAGGACGAGCGCATCGAGATCGTGCGCTGGCCGGTCGACGACCTCGACGGTGCGCTGGAGCGGGTCTCCGACGGCAAGACGGTGATCGCCCTGCTGTGGGCCAAGGCCAACGGGCTGCCCGGCCTCTGACCGCGCGCCCGGGACGCACGCCCGGTTGCACCGGGCGCACGGGCCGTTGCACCGCGCAGGGTCGCGGGCGGGGGAGGCGCATCAAGCCCCCGTCCATGACCCCACCGCCCGCTGCGTCCACCACGCTCCCGACCGTCGAGACCCTCGTCCTCGACTTCCTGGCGTACCTCGAGTTCGAGCGCGGCCTCTCGCGCAACACGCTGGACGCGTACCGCTCCGACCTCGGGCAGTACGTGGCGTTCATGGACGGCCGGGACCACGGGGTGTTGACCGCGACGTCGGAAGACGTGACCGCGTTCCTGGACGAGCTGGCGGCCGGCAGCACGGCCGCGGACGGCACCGAGCGGCGCCCGGCGGCCGCCGCGACCGTCCAGCGCAAGGCCGCGTGCCTGCGGTCGTTCTACCGCCACGTGCGCCGCGAGGGGATCCTCGAGGCCGACCCCACCGCCGACGTCCGCGGCCCGCGCAAGCGCGAGCAGCTGCCCAAGGTGCTGACCCGCGCAGAGGTGGCCAAGCTCCTCGCGATGCCCGGACGCGACGGGAGCGCCGAGCCGATCGTCCTGCGCGACAGTGCGATCCTCGAGCTGATGTACGCCTGCGGGCTGCGGGCCAGCGAGGCGACCGGCCTGGAGGTCGGCGACATCGACCTGGAGGACGCGATGCTCCGCGCCCGCGGCAAGGGCAGCAAGGAGCGGATGGTCCCCGTGGGCCGACGCGCGATCGACGCGCTGGTCCGCTATCTCCGCGACGCCCGGGGCGACCTCGTCGGCGGCGGCAGCGAGCGCGCCCTGTTCGTCAACGCCCGGGGGACGAAGCTCAGTCGGCAGGGGCTCTACAAGATCGTGCAGCGCCACGCCAAGAGCGCCGGGCTCGACGACCGCATGAGTCCGCACACGCTCCGGCACAGCTTCGCGACGCACCTGCTCGCCGGGGGTTGCGACCTCCGGACCCTGCAGGAGATGCTCGGCCACGCCGACATCGCCACCACGCAGATGTACACCCACCTCTCCGCGCAGCGCCTGCAGGACGTCTACCGCGATGCGCACCCACGGGCCCAGCACGCCTGACCGCGGCGGTCGCCCGGGGCGGCACTGCGCGCGCCGGGGGACGGGTGCGCCAGAATCGCCGCGTGGCCCCCGCACCCCGCACGCCTCGTCGTCTGCCACGACGTCCGATCACCGCACCCGGGACCCCGGTGCGTCGGCGGACGTGGTGGCGGGTCGGTCCGGCGGCCGTCGTCGTGTTCTGCGTCGTGATCCTGCTGGTGCCGCTGCTCGGCGGCGGGCGCGAGCGGACCCCCGCGCGGGAGATCGTCCGGCCGGCACCGCCCAGCGGCGGGTTCATCAAGAAGAACGTCGGGCTCGGCACGCTCATGGACCTGCCGCGCGACCCGTGGAGCATCCGCGGCTGCGACGACCGCGGCGTGCCGCCCGACAAGGCGCAGCCGGACCTCGTCTGCGTCGTCACGAGCGGCCCGGGCGTCCTGTCGGTCTGGATCTACCCGCGCGGACGGAAGGGCCCGCGCGGCGAGCAGGCGCTCGACCTCGCGCGGCGTCGGCTGCTCTCCGCGGCGCGACAGCGCGACCGGTCGTTCCGCCGGATCGCCGCCGTGGTCACGCGGTACGACGGTCTGCCCGCGATCCAGATCCGCGGCACCGCCAAGATCGGCGACCGGCCCCGCACGATCCGGTCGACGCACATCTTCGTCGGCGGCCGCGAGATCGTCGTCGACGCGTACGCGACGAACTCGTCGTTCCGCCGCGTCGACCAGACGGTGTTCCGCCCCGTCCTCCGCTCGCTGAGGATCGCCGACGACTGGCGCGTCGTCCGCGCCCAGGACGAGGTCCCGGGCCAGAGCCGGTGACGGCACCGTCCGGGTCGCCCGCCCAGGCGCACCGCCGGGCGTTCGTGGTGGTCCTCGACGCCTGCGGGGTCGGGGCGCTCCCGGACGCCGCGGACTACGGCGACGACGGCACGGACACCCTCGGCCACCTCGCGCGGATCGAGGGCGGGCTCGAGCTCCCGGTGCTCGGCGGGCTCGGCCTCGGGCGGCTCACGGACATCGCGGGGGTCCCGCCGTCCACGACGCCGGCGATCCACGGGCGCCTCGCCGCGATCGGTCCGGGCAAGGACTCGATCGCCGGGCACCGGGGCCTCATGGGCGTCGCGCTCCCCGCGGCGTCGCCGCAGTGGCCCGACGGGGTGCCCGCCGACGAGCTCGCGGCGATGGAGCGGGCCGCCGGCCACCGGCTCCTCGCCGGGGCCGTGACCGACGGGCTCCGGGCGCTCGACCGGTGGGGCACCGAGCACCTCCGGACCGGGCGCCCGATCCTCTACACGTCCGCGGTGGACTCCGTGCTCCAGATCGCCGCGCACGTCGACCGCGTCCCCGTCGACGAGCTCCACGCGCTCTGCCGCCGGCTGCACGCGGGGCTCCCCGCGGAGCTCCGGCCCGCCCGCGTGGTCGCCCGGCCGTTCCGCGGCCCGGAGGGCGCCTTCGTCCGCACCCCCGGCCGGATCGACGTCGCGACCCCGCCGACGACGCCGTCGCACCTCGACGTGCTCCGCGACCGCGGGACGCCGGTCCACGGGGTCGGCAAGGTGGTCGACGTCTTCGCCGGACGCGGCTTCGACACGACGAGGACGGCGACCACGAACGCCGGCGCGATCGACGCCCTCGACGAGCTGCTCGGCACCATGACGCGCGGGTTGGCGTTCGTGAACCTCGTGGAGACCGACGACCGCTTCGGGCACCGGAAGGACACCGCGGGGTTCCATGCGGCACTCCGCGACATCGATGCGGCGACGGGGCGCTGGCTGGAGCGCCTGGGGCCGGAGGACCTCCTCGTCCTCACCGCCGACCACGGGGTCGACCCTGCGGCGCCGCACGCCTTCCACACGCGCGAGCACGCGCCGTTGCTGGCGGTCGCCGCCGGCCCGGACGGCACCGCCGTCCGAGCCCGTCACGACGGCGTGCTCGCGGACGTCGGCGCCACGGTCGTGCGGTGGCTCACCGGCGCGGATGCGCCGGAGCTCCCCGGCCGGTCGTTCGTCGCCTGACGGAGGCCGGTCGACGGGCGCACGACGGGGTGCCGTGCACCGGACCGGCCGGCGCCGATGGTCGGCGGTGCCGCGCGGCCGGATCCGCGCACCGCGCGCCGGGCGCGGGTCGCACGGGCCGAGCCACTACCGTCGACGTCGTGCCCGAGCTGCCCGAGGTGGAGACGATCACGCGCCAGCTCCGTCCGCACCTGGAAGGGCGGGTCGTCGAGGGCGTCGAGATCCTCGACCCGCGCTGGTGCGCCCCGGACGACGCCGCCGGGACCGAGGAGGCGCTCACCGGCCGCCGCCTGCTCCGGCTGGACCGGCGCGGCAAGCACGTGGCCTGGCGGACCGACGGCGGCACGCTCCTGCTCCACCTGCGGATGACCGGGACCCTGCTCGTCGGGGCGGACGCCGACGTGCCGTACCAGCGCGTCGTGCTCGCCCTGGACGACGGCACCGTCGTCCGGTTCTGCGACCCGCGACGGTTCGGGACCGGCCGCTGGTTCGACGACGACGCCGCGGCGACCGCGTATCTCGACGACCGCCTGGGCCCGGAGCCGCTCGGCGACGCGTTCGACGGCGCGGCGCTCCACGAGGCGGTTCGCCGGCGACGGTCGCCGATCAAGGCGCTCCTCCTCGACCAGCTCGTCGTCGCCGGGGTCGGGAACATCTACGCCGACGAGGCGCTGTTCTTCGCGCGGATCCACCCGCAGCGGCCGGGCGACCGGCTCACCCGCGCGCAGTGCACCGCGTTGGCCGAGGGCGTCCGGGTCTCGCTGCAGCACGGCATCGCGTCGGGCGGCGCCACGATCGACGACTTCCGCCACGTCGACGGCGTCGAGGGCTGGTTCCAGAACGACTTCCAGGTCCACCGCCGCGCCGGGCTGCCGTGCCCGGCGTGCGGGGCACCCGTGATCAAACGCGTCGTCGCCGGACGCGGGACCTACAGCTGCGACCGCTGCCAGCCGCGCCCACGGGCACGGCGGACGACGGCGCCGGGGCTCAGGCCCCGACGAGCTCCTTGAGGCGTCCCGACTTGTCGGCGGCGGAGAGCTCGTCGAACCCGCCGACGAGCTGGTCGTCGATGAGGATCTGCGGGAAGGTCATCATCCCCGTCTTCTTCGCGAGGTTCGCGCGGTCCTCGGGGTCGCGCCCGAGGTGGATCTCCTCGTACGGGAGGCCGCGGGCGTCGAGCAGCGCCTTGGCGCGGACGCAGAAGGGGCAGGCGTTCGTGGTGTAGACCGTGATCGAACTCATGACTTCACAAAGTATAGTCACGCTGTGAGCGGCACTCGTGTGAGCACGGAGGCCGTCGTGCTCCGCTCCATGCGGTACGGCGAGGCCGACCGCATCATCCACGCGATCAGCCCCGAGCACGGCCGCGTCGGCGGCGTCGCCCGCGGCGCCCGCCGGCCGAAGAGCAAGCTCGGCGGCCGGCTCGAGCCGCTCGCGGTCGTCCGTCTCGAGCTGATCCGGGGACGCAGCGACCTCCACACCGTCGTCGGGGCGGACACCGTCGCCGTCCATCACCGGATCCTCACGAGCCACGCGGCGCTCACGCACGCCCAGCGGGCGTGCCACGTCGTCGACCGCACGGCCGCGCCGGACGAGCCCGCGGAGCGCGTGCACGGCCTGCTGCGCACCCTCCTGGCGTTGCTCGACGCCCGCCCGGACGCGGCGCACGAGGGGCTCCAGCTCGCGTTCCGGCTGAAGCTCCTCTACGCGCTCGGCGTCCCGCCGGCCCTCGGCGCCTGCGTCCGCTGCGGGCGCACCGAGCACCTCGTCGCGTTCGACGCCGCGGCCGGCGGCGTGGTGTGCGCGAGCTGCCAGGCCGGCGCGCCCGGGGTCGACGCCGACGCGCTGCGCTTCATGGTGCAGGCCCTCGGCGCGCCGCTGTCGGAGGCCCCGTCGATCGACGACCGCCCGGCCCGGCAGGTGGCCCGCGCCTTCGAGGGGGTCGCGGCCCACCACCTCGGCGTCGACCTGCGCCCGCGCGACGACTGACCCGCGCCGGACACCGGCCGCACCGTGCCGGCTTCGTGCCGCACCGGGGCCCGTCCCGTCCGGGTGCGATCATGGGTCCTGATGTCGGCCGTCGCCCCCACCCCGAGCCTCGGCGACCCGCACGCCCGGCGACGGGAGTTCGAGGCGTCGTTCCTCGCCCCGTCCGCCGCGCGCACGTGGCCCACGCGCCGGGCGGTCGAGGAGGCCGACGACCCGCTCCGCACACCGCTGCAGCGCGACCGCGACCGCATCGTCCACAGCAAGGCGTTCCGGCGCCTGAAGCACAAGACGCAGGTCTTCCTCGCGCCGGAGGGCGATCACTACCGGACCCGGCTGACCCACACGCTCGAGGTCACGGGCATCGCGCGCACGGTCGCGCGGGCGCTCGCGCTCAACGAGGACCTCGTCGAGGCGATCGGCCTCGGCCACGACCTCGGGCACGCGCCGTTCGGGCACATCGGCGAGGAGGCCCTCGACGCCTGCCTCCAGGAGCACGGCCGGCACTTCCGGCACTGGGAGCACTCGGTACGGATCGTCACGGCGCTCGAGGACGCCCCCAGCACGGTCCGCGAGGTCGGCGGTCGCGCGCTGAACCTCTGCGGCGACGTCGTCGACGGGATCGCCTGCCACTCCGGTCGCGCGCCGATGCCGCGCACGCTCGAGGGGCGGATCGTGCGGATCGTCGACCGCATCGCGTATCTCAACCACGACATCGACGACGCGATCCGCGCCGGGGTGCTGCGCGAGCGCGACCTCCCCACCGGCCCGATCGGCGAGCTCGGGCCGACGCCGTCACGGCGGATCGACCGCCTGGTGCAGGACCTCGTCGCCACCTCCGCCGAGCGGGGCGACATCGCGCAGGGCGACGCCGCCGGACAGGCGATGGACGAGCTCCGCACCTGGATGTTCAAGAACGTCTACCTCGCGCCGGACGCCCAGGACCAGCACCGCCGGGCCCACGACCTGGTGCGCCGGCTGTTCGACCACCACATCGAGACGCAGGCCCGCGACGACGACCCGGCCGCGGCGCGTCTGCCGCTCGGGATCGACGACGGCGGCTGGGACCAGTACCACGTCCAGCGCGAGGCCGATCCCGACGCCGACGCGCTGCAGCGCGCCACCGACTGGGTCGCGGGGATGACCGACCGCTACGCCCTGCGCGCGTACGCGGACCTCGTGATCCCCCGCGTCCACGCGGGCTGAGGCGGGGCGCACCACCGCCGTGCCCCGCTACGCCCGGGAGGACCTCGACCGGATCCGCGACGCGATCGACTTCGCGTCGCTGATCGAGGCGCGGGTCGAGCTGCGTCGTGCCGGCACGGGCCGCATGACGGGGCTCTGCCCGTTCCACGACGAGCGGACGCCGAGCTTCTCGGTCAACGTCGACGACAAGCTCTTCCACTGCTTCGGCTGCGGCGAGGGCGGCGACCTCTTCAAGTACGTCGAGCTGATCGAGGGCGTCGACTTCAACGGGGCCGTCGAGCTCCTGGCCGACAAGGCCGGGATCCAGCTGAAGACGGAGGAGGAGGATCCGGAGACCGCCGCCCGCCGGGCCCGGGAGCGCCGGCTGCTCGAGCTCCTGGACCGCACCAACCGCTTCTACGAGCGCCAGCTGTGGGACTCCGCCGAGGGCGCCCAGGCGCGGGCCGAGCTCCAGCGCCGCGGGCTCGATCCCGCGCTGCTGAAGGAGTTCCGCGTCGGCTACGCGCCGAGCCAGTGGGACAAGGTCCTGATCGGCTCGCGCCACGCGGGCTACACGGAGGACGAGATGGTCGCCGCTGGCGTCGTGCAGCGCAAGCACGACAACCCGCAGCGGATGTTCGACCGCTTCCGTCGGCGGATCATGTTCCCGCTCGCCGACCGCCGCGGCCGGATCCTCGGCTTCGGCGGCCGCGCACTGGGGCCGGACCAGAAGCCGAAGTACATCAACAGCTCCGACGGCGTCGTCTACCGCAAGGGCCGGCACCTGTTCGCCGCCCACCACGCCCGCAAGCAGGCCGCGCGCACGGGGGAGGTCATCCTCTGCGAGGGCTACACCGACGTCATCGCGCTGCACCAAGCGGGACTGACGAACGCCGTCGGCCTGATGGGCACGGCCCTGACGCCGGAGCAGGTCCAGGCGCTCGGCAAGCTCGCCCCGTCGGTGATCCTCGCCCTCGACGCCGACCGCGCCGGCCGCGAGGCGATGCTCCGCGCCGCGCAGCTCGCCGCCGGGTCGGGCCTGAAGCTGCGGGTCGTCCTGATGCCCGACGGCATGGATCCGGCCGACCTCCTCGTCAAGCGGGGAACCGAGGCCATCAAGCGCGCGTTCGAGGAGCCGATGGCGCTCGGCCGGTTCCACGTCGGCCACGTGCTCGCGCAGGCGGACCTCTCGTCGGCCGAGGGCAAGGACCGCGCGATCGAGGACCTGCGGCCGGTCTTCGCGCAGCAGGCGCCGGGTGTCCTGCGGATGGAGCTCATGCGCGAGGCCGCCGGCCGGCTCCGGCTGGACCCGGCCGCGTTCCAGTCGTTCCTCGAGAACGCGCCGCCCGCGACGGCGGGGCCGCGGACGGCTGCCGGTCCGGTCGGGGGGACGGGCGGCCGGCCGCCGGGCGGCGGCGCGCGTCCCGGGGACGGCAGCGGACCGGGGTCCCGCGGCGTGCACCCGGACGGTCGGGCGGAGCACGGGTCGTGGCAGGGCGACGGCGCGGGTCGGGGACCCCGGCAGGGTGGTCGCCCCGGGGCCGGGGCCGGGGCCGCGCCCCGTCCGCCGGCCCCGCGTCCGCCCGTGCCCTCGGGGCAGGCCGGCGGCGACCCGGTCATGCGCCTCGAGCTGTCGTTCCTCGCCGAGTGCTGGGCCGCCGGGACCGAGGCGGCGGAGCTCCTCGACGACCGGCGGATCCGGACCCAGATGCGCGGCGACGCCCACCGCGCGGCGGCGATCGCGCTCCGCGACGCCCTGCGCGCCGGAGCGGACCGGCCGCAGCCCACCGACGACTCCTCGCGGCTCGTGCTCGACGTCGTGCTGCAGAAGGCCGCGCTCGTCGAGCACCCGTCCTGCGCCGCCGCCGAGCTCTGCGGGCTCGAGCTCGAGCTCGGGATCGTCAACGAGGCCCTCCGCTCCGGTCGCGGGCTGGCGGAGGGCGGCTCCCAGCACGACCTCGTGATGCGCCGCCTCGAGCTCAAGCAGCGCATCGACCGCGGGGCGGGGGAGATCTGGAAGGGCCCGCGCCGCACCGCCTGAGGACGCCGGGGGGACCGGTCACCGGCCGCACCCGCAACGGGTAGGCTGCTCGCGCCCGTATTCCGTCCCGTCGTCCCCTGGGGAGCACGTGGGTCCTTCAGCGAAGCGCCACAGCGCGGCCCGGTCCGGCGGTTCCCCGGGCCCGGCGCAGCCGTTCCGCGACCCGACGCTCGTCGGTGCCCGGTCCGTGCGCGTCGTGGGCCTCGCCCTGGCGCTCGGGGTCGCGCCGCCCCTGGTCGACGGTGCCGTCGCGGCCCGGACCGCCTCGGGGTCCTTCGGCGTGCTGCAGGCCGGGACGGTCCACGCGACCGCGACGACCACCGGCGTCCCCGGCGGCGAGCGCATCGTGCTCGAGGGCCGGGCCGGGGGCGGGACCACGGCGATCCGGGCGCGGTCGGTCGTCCGCGGCGGCGGCGCGCGGCTCCGGTGGCGCTACCCGAGGACGACCCAGGCGCTGCACCTCCGGATCCGGGTGGTACGCGGGACGGGGTCCCGGACCCGCACGCTGGCCGCCTCGCCCTGGCGAGTGCTGTGGCTAGGCGGGCTGCGTCGCGCGCGCCGGCTCGCGCCCGTCGGTCCGGGCGCGGTGATCAGCGCGCCCGTCGCCGGCCGCCACGGGGACCTCGTCCTGCGCGGGACGCCGTCGGTCCGGGTCGGGGACGTCGTCGCGCTTCCCAGCAGATCCGCGACCCCCGACGGCCTGATCGTCCGGGTGGTGGGCGTCCGCACCGACGGCGGGCGCACGGTCGCCCGGGTCGTGCCCGCCCGGCTCCCGGACGTCCTGCCCGTCGCCGACCTCGCCGTCGCGGTCCGCGCCACCGACCCGCCCGCGCTCGGCGGCCGGTCGCGCGTCGGCGCGCTGCGCGCCACGCCGTCCTGCGACAACCCGTTCGCCGCGACGATCGCGGGGCGCGCGTCGATGTCCGCCGGGCTCCGCATGCACGCGGCCTGGCGGGCGAGCACGTCGCTGGAGCGGCCGAACGTGACGGCGGACATCCGCTCCGACGTCCGGACGTCCGTCGACGCCGGGATCTCGGTCTCCGGCGGCGGCAGCTGCGGGTTCAGCGCCCGGGCGCTCTTCCCGGCGCCCGTCGTGCTCAGCAGGACCGCCACGTCGCTCGGTCCCGTGCCGATCGTCGTGACCGTCGACGGTCAGGTGGTGCTCTCGGGGTCCACGTCGACGCTGGGCCGGGTCGCGTCCGCGGCCCGGGGCGGGGTGCGGGCACAGGTCCGCACGGTCTACGACGGGTTGCAGGCGACCCAGCGCGGACGCCTGACCACCCGGCTGCGTCCCCACGACGTGGCCATCGCGGCGTCGGGCGGTGCGCAGGTCGGGGTGACGCCGAACGTCGAGGTGCGCGTCAACGGGCTCGCCGGCCCGTCGATCGACTTCGGCACCGGTGCGCGGACGGTCGCCGACATCGGCCGGGCCCCGGCGCGCCCGTGGTGGACGACCACCGCGCCCGACGAGCTCGGGGCGAGCTTCGCGCTCCTCGCGCTCCGGCCGGACCTCGTCGAGCCGCGGACGACGCTCCAGACCCACGACGCGGAGATCGGGCGCGCTTCCGCCCTCCCGGGCGGGACGTCCGCCGATCCCGGAGCGGCGACGCCGGACCAGCTCCCGGAGGGCGTGGCGGCGCAGGTCACGTGGGACAGCGCGGCGAACGTCGCGCTCCACGCGTGGGACGCCGACGGGCACCACGCCAGCGCCGCCGCGCCCCGGGCGATCCCGGGGGTGACGCTCTCGTCCGGCTTCGTCGACGGCATCCCGACCGCCCGGGTCACGGGCGTCGATCCGGGCCGGCCCGTGACCCTCGGGCTCTGCCTCGACGACGGCACGGAGGCCGCGGCGCGGCTCGACGTGCGCGGTGCCGGCGGGACGACCCGTCACGCGGTGGTCCTGCGCGGCGAGCGGGCGGCGGCGATGGTCGCGGTGGCCCCGGAGGGCGGACCGGCCTCCCAGCCCGTGAGCGGCTGGTGCGGGTTGCCGTCGGGCGACCCGGTGCTGCTCGGTCAGCTGACCGACGGGATCCTGCCCACCGCCCGTCCGCGCTTCGTCCTGCGCTCCGCGGAGCCCGGGGGCGGCGCGCGCGGTGGCGCGGTGCGCAAGACTGGACGCGTGACGACTGGCACACAGGAGGACCGCTGATGCGACGCCGGACCACCACCCAGGTCGTCGTCCTCTGCGGCGGCGGCCCCGCCGACGGCGAGTCCCGCGAGGTCGAGGACGGCACGTCGACGCTCGTCGTGCACGACGGCCCGGTCGAGCCGGTCGACGACGACGCCGTCACGACCGCGCACCTCTACGTGCTCCGGGCGGACGGCCGGTTCCACCACGACGGCGTGTTCGTGGTCGACGACGCACCGGAGCTGCCCGCGGCCACGCACGAGGACCCGCGGGCGATGGGCCTGGCCGCGCTCGGGCACGACACGTACCCGAGCTGGACCGCCATTCTCAGCATGTGCGTCTTCATCGTCGTCGTGATGGCGTTCTACTACGAGTACACCCACTGATCGGCCGCGGATGACCGACTGGGGCGACATCGTGGGGGCCGCGGAGCTGTTCCCGCCGGTCGGGTGGCGGCACCGCCTGACGCTGACGACGGACCTCGTCCGCGCGGTCGACGAGCGCGGGCCGATGGTCCACATCGAGCTGCACAGTGACGACCTGCGGCTGATGCTGAGCGTCTACGTCCCCGTCGTCGACGGGGCGGAGTGGATCGCGGCGCTGACCTCGCTGCTCGACGTGCCCGAGGGACAGGTCCCGCACCCGGACCGCTGGCCGGAGATGACCGAGGAGCTCGTCGGCCATCGTCAGGCCCTCGGCGACCTCCCGACGCTGGACGAGAAGCGCCGCCGCTGATCCGCGCGATCCGGCCCTGTCGCGCCGCCAGTCGTCACCGTAAGCTCCCCGGTCCACGGTGCGTCCCGCACCCCGTCCCGCGCCCCGGCGCCCGACCGAGGACCCCATGAAGCGCAGCTACATCACCATCGGCCTGATCGCCGCCGTCGTCGTCGCGCTCGCGGCCGTCGTGTTCGGTGGTGGGGGCGGGGACGACGGACCATCCGGTTCCGGGACGACCGGCACCCCGGTGTCGCGGGCCCCGGCCGGCGCGCTGGAGGTCTCCTTCGCGTACTCGCCGGAGAAGGAGGCGCTGCTGAAGCCGCTGATCGACCGCTTCAACGCCGACCGGACGAAGGTCGGCGGGCGGCAGGTGTTCGTCAGCGGGCGCGTGATCGCGTCCGGCGACGCCGAGCGGCGCATCGCCGCGGGGTCGTTGAAGCCGACCGTCTGGTCGCCGGCGGGCTCGCTCTGGGGGCGGCTCCTGAACTTCGACGCCGACCGGGCGTACGTCGCGAAGACGAACCGGTCGATCGTCTCGACGCCGCTGGTGATCGCGATGTGGGAGCCGCTGGCCCGCGCGCTGGGCTGGCCGAAGAAGCAGGTCTCGTACGCCGACATCCTGAAGCTCGCGACCGCCAAGGGCGGCTGGGGCGCCGTCGGGCACCCCGAGTTCGGGGACTTCCGGCTCGTCCACACCAACCCGGAGTTCTCGACCGCCGGGCTCGAGGCCGTCGTCGCCGAGTACTACGCGGCGGTCGGCAAGAAGGAGGGCCTGACGACCGCGGACGTCAAGGCCGCGCGCGACAAGGTGCGGGCGATCGAGAACTCGATCGTCCACTACGGCGACACGACGCTCTTCATCGAGCAGCAGCTCCGCAAGGGCGGCCCGGGGTACGCGTCGGCGGTCGCGATGGAGGAGACCACGGTCGCCGGGTTCAACCGGGACCGCGGCGGCCAGCCGAAGCTGATCGCGCTGCACCCGAAGGAGGGAACGTTCTTCAGCGACAGCCCGTACGCGGTCCTCGACGCCCCGTGGGTGACGGCGGAGCAGAAGCAGGGCGCCGCGGCGTTCGACGCGTTCCTGAAGGTGAACGTCGACGCCGACGCGGCAGCACGGCGTGGCTTCCGGATCGGGACGACCCCGGTGGAGGAGCGCGGCACCCTGACCGCGGACAACGGGGTCGACGTCCAGCAGCAGCTCCGCACGCTGTCGCTCCCCGAGCCCCGGGTGATGGACGCCCTGAAGTCGGCGTGGCGGGCGGACCGCAAGCCCGCGAACGTCCTCCTGGTCACCGACGTGTCCGGGTCGATGAACGACGAGGGCCGGCTGCAGAACGCGAAGGACGGCCTGAAGGCGTTCTTCGCCCAGGTGTCGCCGCGCGATCGCGTCGGGCTCGTCGCGTTCTCGGACACGACGCGGCTGCAGCTGCCGCTCCAGGCGTTCTCGGCCGCCAGGCAGCGCCTGCTCGGCGCGGTGCAGACGCTGTCGGCCGACGGCGGGACGTCGGTCTACGACGCGACGATCGATGCACTGCGCACGGTGCGGAACGAGGCCGGGAAGGACGACCGCATCAACGCCGTCGTGCTGCTGACCGACGGCGAGGACACCGATTCGCGCCGCAGCCTGGAGGACGCGGTCCGGGCCGCCGGCGAGCAGCCCGACAGCGCGGGGGAGGTCCGGATCTTCACGATCGCCTACTCCGCCGGTGCGGCCGGGTCCGCGGACGCCCTGAAGCGCATCGCCGAGGCCTCCAACGGCAAGGCCTACACCGGCGACACGGACGACATCGACGGCGTCTACCGCAGCATCAGCTCGTTCTTCTAGGCCGATGAGCTCGCCGTCGAGACTGCGATCGCCGCAGGAGGTCCGGAGGGCGTACGCCCGTGCCCTGGGGGTCCGTGCCGCGACCCACCCGGCCGCCCTGGGCGTCCTGGTCGTCCTGCTGGTCGCGGGGTTCGCGCTCGGTCTGCCGCCCGTGGCGACGATCGCGCTCGCCGCCCTCGTCTACGTGGCCGCCGGCGGCGTCCTCCTCAGCAACGGGGAGTTCCGGGACGCGGTCGCGAAGGAGCTGCGCCCGTCGGAGCCCGCGGGCGCCCCGGCGCTCCCGTCCCGCGCGCTGGCGATGCCGGTGGCGCAGGCGTACGGCGGCGTGCGGGAGCACGCGATGAAGCTCCGCGAGCTCGCCGGGCCCGACCGGCTCGACCAGCCCGAGGTCGCCGCGGAGGTGGACCGCCTCGTCGAGCACCTGACCCGCGGTGCCGAGCGCGCGTCCGTCCTCGCCGACACGCTCGACGGGCTGGACGTCTCCGCGATCCGCCGGCAGATCGGCGAGGCCGAGCGCGGCGGGGACGCCGAGCTCCTGGAGGCCTACCGCCAGCAGCTGCGGAGCGCCGAGCGGTGCGAGGAGCAGCTGGGCCGCTACTACGGCGAGTGCCGCCGCGCGACGGTCGAGGTCGACACGATCCGCATGAACCTCGCCGCGGCGTCGTCGATGGAGTCCGGGGAGGACTCGCGCCAGGCCGCCGAGACGCTCCGCTCCGTCCGCGAGCACGCGGGGGCCCTGGTGGAGGGCATGGAGGAGGCCTACCGGGTGCGCCCGCCGGACTGACGCGCACTCCGACGCCGTCCGCTTTGTCCCGCTGTCCAGGCGGTTCCGCCGCGACGCCGGGCAAGATCCGGTGCGGTCCTGTCGCGGACCCGCGGCGACGTCGCGGGCCGGAGGCGGCCCTCGACGACCACCGGACGGATCTCGATGAGCACGACCATCACGAGCATGACCGACGACCAGTGCCTGGCGCTGTCGATGGTCGCGGAGCGCCCGCGTCGACACGAGCGCCTCGTCGCCGACCTCGCGGACGACCTCGTCGGGATCTCCGGGACCAGCCGGGGGCTCGAGGCGCTGACGTGGATCGCCGACCACGACCTGGCGCAGCCACCCGTCACGGAGCTCGACGTGTGGCGCCTGACGAGCACCGGCTACGCCCTGCTCGGGCAGGTGCAGTCCCGCGTCGGCGGGCAGTAGCGCCGGACCCGACGACGCGGTCCGGGCCGCGTCCTACTTGAGGTGGAGCCCGGTTCCGCGCTTCTCGATCAGGCCCTCGCCCTCGAGCCGGCGCACCACGGGGTAGAGCCCCGACGCCGCGACGCCGACCTGCTCGGCGGCCTTCGCGACGGTGATGCCGGGCTCGTTGGCGACCGCCGCGAACAGCGCCTCGTCGTACTTGCCGCCCCGGCCCTTGCGCTCCTCGGTGACGACGGACTCCGGCTCGCTCGTCGACGGCACCCGCAGCACGCCGAAGATGAGCTTCGCGACGCTGATCGGGAGCGTCACGACCGAACGGAGCAAACCGAGAGGAGACGATGCCATGCGCCGAAGGATGCCACGGTCCGCGTGCGGTGTCCTCTCTCGGTGGCCGCGGACCCGACGACGGTCCGGGAGGGTCTCCACCGGCGTCGGCGGGCCGCCTCACGCTCGCGGCGGACCGGCCGCCGCCGTTGCGCCGCGGACGCCGTGCCGCGCCCGGACGGCTACCGTTCGGGCATGCAGCGCGCCCAGGAGCCCCGGACCCGTGCGTGACGGCGCGTCCTGGACCATCGCCTTCCTGGCGCGCGGGGTCTCCCGTGCGGTGGTCGTGCTCTCCTGGCTCTGCCTCCTGGCGATCGTCTTCGTCTCGGTGCTCGAGGTGGTCGGCTCCTCGGGCAACCTCTACGCGCCCTTCGGGGCGGAGCCCGGCCCCGACCCGTACGGCACGTGGCTGTGGCAGTCCGCCGTCCTGACGGTCCTGATCTTCGTCGTCGGCACCGCGTTGGTGCGCCTCATGCGCTGGGCCGGCTTCGCCCTGCTGACGGAGGCGGGCCGCGAGAAGCTGCGCGCCGACGCGGCGGCGGCCGAGGCCGCGGGCGACTGACCCCGGAACGACGGAAGCCCAGCGGGCGCTGGGCTTCTTCGTCCTAGGCTCCGGGGGCGGGACTCGAACCCGCAACCCTTCGATTAACAGTCGAATGCTCTGCCATTGAGCTACCCCGGAACGCCCGGGGCATGGTACGCGATCGGGGCCGCGCGCGCCGTCCCGGGTCACCGGGTCCGGCGGAGACCCGGCGAGCGGCGGTGCGGGCCGGCCGTCGAACGACGACCGGTGGGTCAGGGACCGCCCGTGTGCAGGGAGAACGCCGGTCAGCCGCGCCCGCGTGCCGCGAGGGCCTCGACGAGGGGTGCGCCGCGATCCGTGCCGTCGCCCGCGGCGACCCAGGCGGCGATCTCTCCCGCGCGGGCGGCGTAGGACGGGTCGGTGATCGCCGTCAGGACCGCCGTCCGCAGCGCACGGGCGCCCGCCAGTCGCCGGGGCAGGCGGATGCCGGCACCGGACCACGCCAGGCGGGCGGCGTTCTCGTGCATGTCGCCGGTCGCCGGGATCGCCACGACGGGCTTGCCGGCGGCCAGGGCGCGGAGCAGCGTGCCGTGCCCGGCGTGGCAGACGACGACGTCGGCGGCGGGCATCGTCTGGCCGTAGGAGACCCAGGGGACCAGCAGAGCGTTGTCCGGGACGTCGATCGGCCCGAGGCGCGCGGCGTCCTCGGCGCTCACGCGGTTCTGGGCCGCGAGGACGCGGACGGGCGCGTCGGCGAGGCCGCGCAGCGCGGCCCGGAGCAGCAGGCCGCCCGGGTCCTGCGACGTCGACGGGGCCACGAGGACGAGGGGGGCGTCGCCGGGCGGCAGCTCCACGCGGTCGGCCGGCGGCTCCCAGACGAACGGTCCCACGGTGTGGGTGCCCGGGAGCGCCGGCCGCGGGTAGGCGAGCTGCGGCACGGATCCGACGAGCACGAGGTCCCGGCTGATGCCGCCGTGGTGGTGCGCCAGCGGGGGCAGCCCGACGGAGGCGCGCACCTCGTTGAGCTCGTCCCGCCCGTGGTCGAGCGCCCGGTCGACGAGCCGGCCGACACCACGCCAGCCGGCCCGGCCGAGCGGCGTGCGCGCGGGACGGGCGCCGGACGAGAACGGCGGCCACCCCGGCTCCGTGCGCGGGTCGACGTGCGGGATCAGCGTCGCGACCGGGACGCCGCGACGCTCGGCGGCCAGGGCCGGACCGAGCGTCAGGACGTCCGCGACGACGACGTCGGGCGCGAAGTCGTCGATCAGGGGCGTCGTGTCCTGCGCGGCGCGGGCCGCCGCCTCGTACGGCTTCAGCGGCTCCTGCCCGAGCTGCGGGAACACCGGGTACTCCGGGGCGGCGGCGAAGCGCAGGCCCGCGGCCTCGACGTCGACCTTCCACCGCAGCCACGTCTCGACGCAGACGTCGTGCCCGCGCTCCGACAGCCGGCGCGCGAGCGCGAGGACCGGGAACGCGTGCCCGGGATCCCCGAAGGCCCCCAGGAGGATGCGGCGCGGGACGTCGGTGCGTCCCGCGCCATCGGTGCTCAGATCGCCTCCATGGCGGAGGCGAGCTCGCGCAACTGGGCGATCCGGCCATCACGGGTGACGGTGGCCGGCGTGACCACGACCGTGTCGACCCCGGCGGAGGCGAAGACCCGCAGGCGCTCGGTGACCTCCTCACGCGTGCCGAAGAGGTTCAGCTCCTTCAGGAGCTCCATCGGGACCGCCTGCATGGCCTCGAGCTTCTTGCCCTCGAGGTAGAGGTCCTGGACCTCCTTGGCGGCCTCCTCGTACCCGTAGCGGCTGACGGCGGCGTTGTAGAAGTTCTTCTCCCGCGAGCCCATCCCGCCGACGTAGAGCGCCGACATCCCGCGCATCATGCCCTCCGCGGCCTGGTCCGGGTCGGGGCCGATGTGGAGCGTCGTCGACGGACAGACCTTGACGGCGGAGCGGTCGCGCCCGGCGGCGTCGAGGCCCTCCCACAGGGGCTGGAGCGCCGTCTCGAAGTGCTCGGGCGAGAACATCATCGGCAGCAGGCCGTCGGCGATCTCGCCGACGAGCTTCGTGTTGTTCGGCCCGATCGCGGCGATGTAGACCGGGATCTCGTCCTGGACCGGCGCGATGGTGAGCTTCAGCGCCTTGCCGGGGCCGTCGGGCAGCGGCAGGTCGATCGTCTTGCCGTGGTACTCGAGCCGCTCGCGGCGCAGGGCCTGGCGGACGACCTCGACGTACTCGCGGGTCCGCAGGAGCTGCTTGCCGAAGCGCTGCCCGTGCCAGCCCTCGGCGACCTGCGGGCCCGACGTGCCGAGCCCGAGGATGAACCGGCCGTCGCTGAGGTTGTCCAGCGTCGCGGCGGCCATCGCCGTCATCGCGGGTGACCGGGCGGGCATCTGCATGATCGCGGAGCCGATCTTGATCGTCGACGTCTGGCCCGCGAGCCAGCCGAGGATCGAGACCGTGTCCGACCCGTACGCCTCGGCGGCGAAGACGGAGTCGTACCCGAGGCGCTCGGCCTCCTGGACGATGTCGAGCTGGTCCTGGCCCGACAGGCCGAGCCCCCAGTAGCCGATCTGGATCCCGAGCTTCATCTGCAATCTCCCGTTCAGCAGGGCGTACGCCGTTGCTTCTTGACGCGGGCCGACCTACCTTGGATCGGCCGCCGCGGTGCCCTCGCACTCTATTCGAGGGCCACCCGCACGACCCGAAGCAAGGACCGCCGCCTCCATGTCCCGCAACACCCTGATCCAGGACCTCCGGAACACCATCGACTGCATGCCGATGCACACCCGCGTCGCGATGCTGCAGGGCGTCCGCGAGGAGAACATCATCGTCGGGGCCTACACCGACGGCACCGGCGGGGTCTGCCCGATGCTCGCCGCCCACCGTCGCGGCGGCCGCACGACCTTCATCCAGTTCGCCCGCACCTGGGACCGCTTCACCAAGGCGCCCCGCACGGGTTCACGGCCCGCCAAGACGCGCGAGCTGCAGATCCTGGCCCGCCACCTGGAGGCCTCGATCGAGGCCGAGTCCGAGGTCATCACGGCCTCCGAGATGGGCGCCGCGATCGCCGAGCACCGCGCGCTCGTCGAGCGTCGCAAGGTCGAGGAGACCGCGGCCGCCAAGCGCGCCCGCCGCCGCGAGCGCACCGCCGTCTCCGCCGCGCCGTCGCGCCTGCCGTCCTGGATGCGTCCCGTCGGCTCCGTCGAGGAGTACGAGCGCGCCCTCGAGGAGGTCGGCCGCCAGAAGGTGCGCCTCGGCCTCGTCGGCGACACCGCCGGCCCCGTCGACGTCGACGCCCCGCTGCCCCACGAGCAGGAGCAGCACGGCACGTACATCGCCGGCTGAGCGACGACGCGCGCCGGTCGGCGCGCGTCACGGCAGGACCCTGCGGCCCCCGGATCCCGGGGGCCGTCGTCGTTCCCGCGAGGCGTCCCGCGGCCGTCGGGCGCATCCCGTGGGGCGCCCGCGACGTAGGTCCTGACATGAGCTCCGCCCGGCGTCAGCTGCTCCGCCGGACGGCGATCGCGATCCTCCTCTTCGGGTCGGGCATCGCGGCGTTCGTCTACGTGATCGCCACGTCGCGCGACCTCGCGGACGGGAACCCGCAGCCCGGCGAGCGCTGCATCTACCGCGCCGCCAGCGGCGAGGAGCTCTGCGGCGAGCGGGCCCGCAGCTTCTGCGTCGCGACGAGGGACCGCCGTGCGTCGGACGACCGGACCGCCCGGGACGCGTGCGACACCGTGCTGCGGGCACCCACCACGACGCGGGAGACCGTCCCGGAGGGGTGAGGGTTCCGCGCGGGCGGTGCGTCCCTCAGCGCCTGACCGCGCCGAGCGCACCCGACGCCGCGTAGGCGTAGAAGTCGCCCGAACGCGTGCGCCGCAGGCGCAGCACGAACGTCATCGGGAGGTCGCCGGTGATCCGGACCCGGCAGGCGCGCGAGGTCTCGCCCCGCGGCCGGCACCGGTCGACGAAGACCTTCCCGTCGCTCGTCTCCGCGGCCTTGTCGTAGACCAGGTGCGCGACGTGCCGGACGTCCGCGACCGTCGGCACCGGGACCCTGATGGGGGCGTCGGCGTTCATGATCCCGTCTCCGTCGTCCGCGTCCGAGGACGTGTCCGGCCGGCCTCCGCCGGCCCCCGCTTCCGTGTGTCGATCATGCGCCGGTGATCGGCAGCGCCCTGCGCTTCATGAGGGTGGCTGGCCCCTTGGCCTGCGACGTGGGGACCGGCACGCCGCGGGTCGCGCCCCGTGATGGTGGCGGGGCAGGCGCCCCGTGCACAGGTTCCGCGCGGATGGGCCGGGCGGGACTCGAACCCGCATCGGACGAATTATGAGTTCGCTGCTCTGACCATTGAGCTACCGGCCCGACGGTCCCGGAGGAGCGCCGGGGACGAAGCCTGCCAGAGCAGGCCGACGGGGGCGGCGGCGCAGTGGTGCGGGAGCGGGACCGCGCCACGGTACGCTCCCGGTCTCGCCGGTCCCGGGACGCGGCGGTGCATCCCATGGCCGGCTACCTCCAACTCGCCCAAGCGGCTCGGGCGGCCCACGCGCGCATCCGCACGGCCCAGGAGCTCGAGGCACGCTGGAAGGCGCTCGACCCCGGCGCGCGGGAAGAGGCCCGGGCGGAGTGGGCGAGCCTCAAGACGGCGCTGGCCGCCGTCCGGAACCGCCTCACCGACGGGCCGAAGGGTTTCGTCCGCGGCTTCGGCGCCGGGTACCGCGGCGAGGAGGTCGACCCGGTCCCCGAGTCGCGACCGCTGATCGAGGTCGTCCGCGACCTCCACGCCGCGACGGACGCGCTGCGCACGAAGCTCGAGGCGCTCCCGGACCCCGGGGACGCTCCGAACGCTCTGGGTGGCGGCGACCCGTAGCCCGGCCGCGGCGGGCCGCTCCCGAGCCCCTCCCGCGGAAAAACCGGCCGGTGCGGGAAGGACTTCCACGGCCCACCGCCAATCAGGTCATCGCCCATGAAGCGCACGGCCTCCTCTTCCACGACCGCACTCGCGCCGATCGTCGATCACCAGACGCTCACCGAGTACATCCAGTCCCGATTCGACGAATTCTCCCGGTCGCAGAAGGACGTCGCGCAGTACATCGTCGACCATCTCGACGAGGTCGCGTTCCAGACCGCGGAGGAGCTCGCCCGGCGCGCGAACACGTCCAGCTCGACGGTCGTCCGCTTCAGCCAGGCGCTGGGCTTCCACGGCTTCCCGGACCTCCAGGACGCGGCCCGCGACGAGTACCGCCGCCGGGTCGAGGCCCGCGGGGTCGGCGGGTCCGGCGCCTCCGAGCCCGAGCCGCTCTTCGGCCTGGACCAGAGCCCGGGCGAGGCGTCGATCGCCGCCGACCACCTCGCCGTCGAGGAGACTGCGCGCCGGGTCTCGCGCAGCGTCCTGGACGCCGCGGTGGAGGAGATCGGCAAGGCCGACCGCGTGATCATCGTCGCGGCCGACCAGGTCGCCTACTTCGGCACGTACTTCCGCCACCTCCTGATGCTGCTGGGCATCCCGACGGACATCGTCGCCAGCCACGCCCAGGAGGGCCGGGCCCGCCTGGCGCGCCTGGACGAGAACGCGGTCCTCATCGGCATCACCGCCGGTCGGGCGCACCCACTGGTCGTCCGCTCGCTGCAGCTCGCCCGTCACCGCCGCGCCACGACGATCGCGATCACCGACGCGACGTTGTCCGAGGCCGCGAAGCTCGCGCAGCACAGCCTCTTCTACTCGAGCAACAGCCCGTCGTTCGTGCGCTCGCACGTCGCCCTGCTGTCGCTGCTGCAGGCGATGGCGCAGGGCGTCTACGCCAACGACGGCGCCCGCGCCGACCGCATCCGCGCCTACCGCCTGAAGTAGCGGGCGGTCCGTCGCGCGGACACCGTCGGCGCGCGACACCACGACGAGGGGCCCGAACGTCCGTTCCTGCCAGAATCCGGCGGGATGCGCGACGAATCCACACCCCGTGTCAAGACCGGCCTCGCGGAGATGCTCCGCGGCGGGGTGATCATGGACGTGATCGACGCCGAGCAGGCGAAGATCGCGGAGGCCGCCGGCGCGACCGCCGTGATGGCGCTGGAGCGCGTGCCTTCAGACATCCGTCGTGACGGCGGCGTCGCCCGCATGAGCGACCCGCAGATGATCAAGGAGATCCAGGAGGCCGTCTCCATCCCCGTGATGGCGAAGGCCCGGATCGGCCACTTCGTCGAGGCGCAGGTCCTCGAGGCCCTCGAGGTCGACTACATCGACGAGTCCGAGGTCCTCACCCCGGCCGACGAGGCCAACCACATCGACAAGTGGGCCTTCGAGGTCCCGTTCGTCTGCGGCGCCACCAACCTGGGCGAGGCCCTGCGCCGCATCGCCGAGGGTGCCTGCATGATCCGCTCCAAGGGCGAGGCCGGCACCGGCGACGTCGTCGAGGCCGTCCGCCACATCCGCGCGATCCGCGGCGACATCAAGCGCCTGTCGGGCATGGACGGCGGCGAGCTCGCCACGGCCGCCAAGAACCACCAGGCGCCGCTCGAGCTCGTCCGCTGGGTCGCGGCCAACGGCAAGCTGCCCGTCCCGCTGTTCTCCGCCGGCGGCATCGCGACCCCGGCCGACGCCGCGCTGATGATGCAGCTCGGCGCCGAGTCGGTGTTCGTCGGCTCGGGCATCTTCAAGTCCGAGGACCCGCAGCGCCGCGCCGAGCGCGTCGTGATGGCGACCACGCACTTCCAGGACCCCGCGAAGGTGATGGAGGCCTCGACGGGCCTCGGTCGCGCGATGGACTCGCTGGAGGCCCGCAAGCTCGGCGAGGACCAGGTCTTCGCCGGTCGCGGGTGGTAGCCCCGACGATCGGGATCCTCGCGCTGCAGGGGGGCGTGCAGGAGCACGCCGCCCACCTGCGCGCGCACGGCGCCGAGGTCCGTGAGGTCCGCACCCCCGAGGGCCTCGAGGGGCTGGACGCGCTCGTCCTGCCGGGTGGCGAGTCGACGACGATGACCCTCGGCATCGCCCGCGAGGGCCTCGGCGATCCGCTGCGGGCGTTCGCGGCATCGGGACGACCGCTCTTGGCCACGTGCGCCGGGCTGATCCTGCTGGACCGCGACCACCTCGGCGTCCTGCCGATCCGGTGCGAGCGCAACGCGTTCGGGCGGCAGATCCGCTCGTTCGAGGGCGACGTCGACGTCGCCGGCCTCGACGGCGGGCCGCACCACGGCGTCTTCATCCGGGCGCCCAAGGTCGTCGAGCACGACGACGACGTCGAGGTCCTCGCGCGCGTCGACGACGCGGTCGTCGGGGTGCGTCGCGGCCCGGTGGAGGGCTACGCGTTCCACCCGGAGCTGACCGACGACGGCCGCATCCACGCGGCGTTCGTCGCGCGGGTCCCCGCCGCCGGCTGAGCTCGGCGCGGCGCCACCGCGCGCCGCGGTCGTCCTACTTGAGCGGCGGGATCTGGTTCGGGTCGGAGGGAACCGTGGGGATCGTCGGGCGCGGCACGGGGGAGACCGATCCCTCGTCGCGCCCCGCGAACGCCCCGGCGGCGATCAGCGCCGCGATCAGGACGGCGAGGAGCAGGACGGCGGGGACGCCGAGCTGCCGGACGATCGGCACCTCGAGGATGCGCCGCCCGGTGGTCGACAGACCGCGTCGCGGGACGGTGGCGGGGACGACCGACGGCTCGACCTCGCGCGACGGTGCGGGCTCGGTGTCCTTCGAGACGGCGGCCGCGACGGGGACCTCGGTCGTCCGGCCGCGGTCTTCCCGGTTCGTGGCGTCCGGCCGATCGCCGACCTCGGCGCGGTGGTGGTCCTGCGCGTCCGTCTCCGTGTCGGCGGGGTCCGGGGCGCGCGCGGGCACGGGCACCGGGGCGACCGGCGCCTCGCTGGTCGCGTCCGGTCCGGGAGCGGACGGCGCGTCGCGACGGTCCGCGGCCGGCTCGGCCGACGCCGGGGCGCTGGTCTGGCCGCGCCGGCGTCGGCGGCGGACGCGGGGCCGGGCCGTCCGCTTCTCGGGGCGCGGGAGGCCACTGCGTGGGACGGCGTAGCCCAGCGCCTCGGGACCGAGCGGGTCCACGGGCTCGTCGGAGGACGGCGCGTCGCTCCCGGAGCGGGCCGGGGCGTCCCGCGGACCCGCCTCGTCGACGGGCGGAGCCGGGATGCTCGTCGGCGGGGCCGGGACGCCGGTCGGTGGGGCCGGAACGGCGGTCGGCGGAGTCGGGACGCTCGTCGGCGGTGCGGGGACGCCGGTCGGCGCCGACCCGGTCGGGCGCGACGTCCCGACGGTCGCCCCACCGCTGAGGTCGGGCAACGAGACGGGCGGCTCGGGGATGGCCGTGCGGCGCCCGATCGGCGGGGCCGGGGACGCCGCGTCCTCGTCGCCGGACGGCGGGGCGGGCAGGCTCGTGCGGCCGGCCCGTGCGGGGGCCGCGTCGTGCTCGCGGGGCTCGACTGTCGTCTCGGTGGTCGGGACCGCGAGCGCCATGGCGCTCGCGACCACGCCGACCTCGGTGCCGTCCAGCTCGACGGTCTCGCCGCCGCGGTAGCCGAGCTCCGCCCGGTCGAACGCGTCGCGGAGCGCGCGGCAGTCCGGGCACTCCTGCAGGTGGTGCACGAGCCGCTCGACGTCGCCGTCGGGCAGCCGGCCCTCGGTCCACGCGACGAGCAGGCGGGGCATCGCCTCGCACGCCTTCGTGCGCCGTGCGGGCCGCTCGCGGCCCTCGGGGCGGTACGGGTTCTCCGCGTGGGTGGTCGCCGCGCGCCGCGTGGCGCGCAGCAGCGCGGTCGCGGGGGCCTCGCCGTCGGGATCGGCGGCGCGGGCCAGCCGGAACGCGGCGAACGCCTCGCCCGTCCCGCGGAGCGCCCGGTCCGGGGTCGCCACGGCGTCGAGGTAGGCCAGGACGCGACCGGCGCGGCGGGAGACGAACGCGGCGAGCGCGATCGGGTCCGCGGTCGCCGAGGGGTCCTGGGCGTCCGGGGTCGTCTGTGCAGGGGCGGCCACCGGCGACAGGCTACCCCGTCCGCGCCGCGCGCACGGGTCGTGGGTGCCGCCTCCCAGACCGCAGGTGAACAGCGTGCGCCACGGACGGCGCCGCCGCGCGGCGATCCCCGGAGTCCCTGCTCAGCGCCGCTCCCCGCCCGACAGCCCGTCCCGGGCGCCGAGCAGGTGGTCGCGGGTCCAGGCCCGGTGCGCGGCCCGGCCCGGTGCCGCACCGAGGAGCGTCCGTCCGGCGGCGCCGGCCACGTTCAGCGCGGCGGTCGCGGCGGCGACCGCGGGAGAGCGCCGGTCGGCCTGCCAGCGGTACGTGGCGGCCATGTAGCGGCGGGCCCGTCCGTCACCGAACGCGGTGCCGGTGGCGGCGGCGATCTCGTGGTCGACGTGCGCGTCCGGGACGTACCGGGTCGCCCAGCCCGCCCGGTCCGCGCGCCAGCAGACGTCGAGGTCCTCCGCGTACATCCACATCAACGGGTCGAAGCCGTCGATGGCGTCCCACGTCGCGCGTCTGACGGCCAGGAACGCGCCGTGCGCCCAGGGCACGCGGCGCCCCTCGTCGGCGTCCCAGCTGCCCTCCAGGACGAACCGGCGCCGCAGGCCCGCGCTGCGCTCGACGAGCCCGGCGTTGAACGCGGCCGTGAACCGCAGGCCCGGGAACGGGTGCACGCTGTGCTGGGTCGAGCCGTCGGGGGCCAGCAGGCGCGGAGCGAGGATCCCGGCACCCGGGTCGGCGGCCCCCGCGCGCTCCAGCGCCTGCAGGGCGCCGGGACGGACGGCGACGTCCGCGTTGGCGGGGCAGATCCACCGGGCCGCGGACCCGCGTGCCCCGAGGTCGACCGCGGCGCCGAAGCCGAGGTTCGTCCCGGGCTCGACGAGCGCCACGCCCGGGTGCCGCTCGCGGACGAGCGCGGCAGAGCCGTCGCCGGGGGCGTTGTCGACGACCGCGACCGTCGCGCGCCCGGCGTCCTGCTCCGGGCGCAGCGAGGTCAGGCAGCGGTCCAGGAGCGCCGGCGTCCGGTACGAGACGACGACGACGTGGAACGGCGCGGTCACGGACGGGTCAGGAGCGGATGACGCCGAGGACGGCGTCGCGCTTCTCCTCCATGTCCTGCGGCGACACGAGCGACTCCAGGCACAGGCGCAGGAGCGGCTCGGTGTTCGACTTGCGGACGTTGAAGTGCCAGTCCTCGTAGTCGACCGACACGCCGTCGACGTGCGTGATCGTGGCGCCGGCCGCGCGGTGCTCCTCCTCGATCAGCGTCATCTTCGCGTCGGCGTCGTCGACGGTCGAGTTGATCTCGCCGGAGATGAAGTACTGCTCGTGGAAGCGGCCGACGAGCTCGGAGAGCTTCTGGCCGCGGACGGAGAGCAGCTCGAGGATCAGGAGCGCCGGGATCGTGCCGGAGTCCGCGTTCGAGAACTTCTCGAAGTAGTAGTGGCCCGAGACCTCGCCGCCGAAGATCGCGCCCTCCTTCGGCATCCGCGTCTTGAAGAACGCGTGGCCGACGCGGTTGATCAGCGCCGTGCCGCCGGCGGACTGCACGACGTCCGCGACGACGCGGGACGCGCGGCAGTCGTAGAGGATCGTCGCGCCGGGCTGCTTCTCGAGCAGCGACTCGGCGAGCAGCGCGGTGAGGAAGTCGCCGTCGATGAACCGGCCGAGGTCGTCGATGAAGAAGCAGCGGTCCGCGTCGCCGTCCCAGGCGATGCCGAGGTCCGCGCCGGTCTCCAGCACCTTGTCGATGATGAACTGGCGGTTCTCCGGCAGCAGCGGGTTGGGCTCGTGATCCGGGAAGTTGCCGTCCGGTGTCCAGTACGTCTCCACGAGGTCCAGCCCGAGGCGGTCCAGCACGGGGCCGACCATCGGCCCGGCCATGCCGTTGCCGCCGTCGACGACGACCTTCAGCGGCTTGATGCTCGACGCGTCGATGAACTCGAGCGACGCCTCCTGGAACGCGGCGTAGACGTCCTCCTCGACGACCGTTCCCGGCGTCACGCCCTGCGGCTCCTCGTCGAGCGCCGTGCCGATCGCGAGCTCCTTGATCTCGTTGATCCCGCGCTCGCCGGAGAGCGCGAGCGCGCCCTTCTCGACGAGCTTCGCGCCGGTGTAGGCCTTCGGGTTGTGCGAGGCGGTGCACATCAGCCCGCCGTCGAGCCCGCGCGTGCCGACGGTCCAGTAGAGCATCTCGGAGCCGACCTGCCCGAGGTCGACGACGCTCGCGCCCTCGAGCACGATGCCGTCGCGGTAGGCGCGCAGCAGCTCGGGGGCGGAGAGGCGCATGTCCCGGCCGACGGCGAGCGTGAGGTCGGTCGTCGGCTTGCCCGAGAGGTCCGAGATCACGCGGGCGAACGCGCGGCCGATCCGGTGCGCGGCGGCGGCGTCGATCTGCTCTCCGGCGATGCCCCGGACGTCGTAGGCCTTGAAGATCTCGGGAGGGACGCTCATCCGCCGCATCCTATGGGCCGTGCCACGACGCCGCGGGCGCCGTGGTGCAAGGTCACCGGACGGTCACGGGCGCCGGGTGCAGGCAGAACGCGGGCCACGGGGCCCGCACCGCCTCACCGGACGGCACCTCGCAGGTACCCGGCGATCTCGCGGACCAGGGCGCGCTCGAAGAGGTAGGTGCCGGCGGCCAGCAGGGCGGCGAACACCACGAGCTCGACGCCGAGGGGGACGTCCTGCGTCGTCAGGAAGACCCCGACCGCGGTGGCGGGCAGGACCGGGACGAGCGACCGGACGGTCAGCCCGAACGGCGACCACGTGCCGAACCGCCTGCGGATGTAGACGGTGCGGATCGCGAGCTGCCCGAGGGCCTGCAGGACGGTGCTGACGGCGAGCCCGTCGAGCCCCCAGATCAGGGTCGGCGGGATCTGCAGCAGGACGAACAGGACGACCGCCCCGAGGCTGTTGACGGCCACGGGCCGCGCGTCCCCGGCGACGATCTCGTACTGCCACCAGTTCGTCCCGAGGTGCGCGACGGCGACGGCGACGGCGAACCACTGGACGACGCCGACCGCCGACCGCCACTCGTCGCCGTAGACGGCCGGGAGCAGCTGCGGGGCGAAGATCACGAGACCGGCGGCGACCGGCACGGCCCACGCGAGTCCGACGCGGTTGGCCTTCCCGAACGTCTCGCGCAGGACGTCGGGGCGGTCCTGCGCGGCGGCGATCGCGGGGTAGATGACCTGCGAGACGGCCTGGTCCAGGCGCGCCGCGAAGAAGGTGATGTTCGAGGCCAGCGTGACGGCGGCCACGGCCCGCGCGTCGATCGACCGCTGCGCCAGCACCATCAGGCCGAGTCCGACGACGGCGCTCGAGACCGCCGCGACCCACAGGGACAGCGAGACCTTGCCGTAGCGGCGCAGGGCCGCCGCATCGAACCGCGGCCGCAGGCGGTACGGGCAGAGCACGACGGCGATCAGGGCCGTCGACCAGGCGCCCGCGAGGATCCCGAGGACGATCGCCCACGCGCCGAGCCCGGCGATCGCCAGGCCGACGGCGACGACCGTCCCGAGCACCGGGTCGACCGCCTGGATCACGCGCAGCCGCCCGAACTCCATCCGCCGGTTCAGGACCCACAGCGGCGCCTGCAGCGTCTGCGCGGGCCACGCCAGGGCGCTGGCGACCCCGAGCAGGAGCAGCTCGGAGTTGCCGTACATCGCGGCGAGCAGCGGCGCGGTCGCGATCGTGATCACGAAGAGGACGCTGTTGACCGTCACCTCGATCGAGAACACGCGCTGGAACGCGAGCTCCTGGTCGTCCTCGTCCTGGCCGACGAAGACCTCGTTCGTGCCGGTCGTCCGCAGCGCCGCCAGCAGGGCGCCGAAGGCCAGCAGGGCGCCCCAGATGCCGTACTCCTCGGGCCCGACGACGCCCGGGAGCACGAAGTTCCGGCCGGCCTGGACGACGCCCATGGCGGCCATCCAGATCCCGCTGATCAGGACACCGCGCGTGGCGTGCTCGCGGAGGGACCGCGACCCGAGGGCGATGCCGCGGCGCTGCACCGCGTCGGCGGAGCCGTCCGAGGCTCCGGGCGGCGGCGTCACGGGCGGGACCACGGGGGTGGCGCCGCCGGGCACGTCGACGGGCGGCTCCGGGGCGGGGCCCGCGGGCGGCTCGGGTGGGAGGTCTGCGGGTGGCTCGGGCAAGCGGGACCGTGGGTTCCGGGCGGTCGTCGAGCGGGCGCGGGCGGGGTGCGCGGGCGCCGGGACGCCGCGGCAGTCTAGTGCCCCGGGGCCGGCGTCCGGGCCGGGGCGGCCGGGGTCGGCGGGCGCCGCATCCTCCGTAGACTGCCCGGCCGTGGCCCAGCCGATCACCCGCGAGTTCCTGTCCGACGTCCTGGCCCTCGTCCCGGCACCCGATCCGGTGGTCGAGTTCGGGTCGCTGCAGGTCGAGGCGGAGCAGGACATCGACCTGCGGCGGTTCTTCCCGGGCCGGCCTTTCACGGGCACCGACTTCCGCGAGGGCCCGGGCGTCGACCGCGTCGAGGACCTCCGGGCGCTGACCTACGCCGACGGCGAGATCGGCACCGCGGTCTGCCTCGACACCCTGGAGCACTGCGCCGACCCCGTCACCGCGGTCCGCGAGATGCACCGCGCGCTCCGCCCCGACGGCGGCCTCTGCCTCATCAGCTCGGTGATGCTCTTCGGCATCCACGGCTACCCGAACGACTACTTCCGCTTCACGCCCGAGGGCTTCCGGCAGCTGCTCGAGCCGTTCGACGACGCGTGGGTCCTCGGGGTCGGCGACCAGGGCATCCCGCGCGAGGTCTTCGGGGTCGGGATCCGCGGCGGCTCGCTCGACGCGCTCGGGATCGAGGCGATGCCGCAGCTCGCCGCCCGGCAGCGCTGGTGGGACGACGCCGACGGGCTCGTCCGCCTCGGCCCGCTCCGCTACCCGCCGCGGCTGCTCGCGAAGGAGCTGGGCTGGGAGGCCCGGCGCCTCGTGAAGGCGAAGCTGCGCCGCGGACGCTGAGCGCATCGGGTCGATCGGCCCCCCGGGGTCCCGCATGCCGCGGACGGCGACGCCGGGAGCCAGAACCTACCGCGGGTAGCGTCGCTGGCTACGGTCCTGTAGCTTCCGCCTCCGGCGCGCCGTCCGGCCGCCCGACCGGAGGTTCCGATGCCCGACACCGCGACCACGCCGAAGGCGCTCGCCGCGCCGCTCACCCTTCCCGGGGGCCAGACGCTCCCCAACCGGCTGGCGAAGTCCGCGCTCTCCGAGCAGCTGGGCGACCGCCGCAACGCGCCGACCGAGGACCTGACCCGGCTCTACCGCCGCTGGTCCGCGGGCGGCTCGGGGCTGCTCGTCACGGGAAACGTGATGATCGACCGGCGGCAGCTCGGCGAGCCGCGGAACGTCGTCGTCGAGGACGACCGCGACCTCGCCGCGCTCACGTCGTGGGCCGACGCCGCGCGCTCGGGCGGAGGCGTCGCGTGGGCGCAGATCAACCACCCGGGCCGGCAGGCGCTGTGGCTCGCCGGGTCCGCCCGCCCGGTCGCGCCGAGCGCCGTCGCCCCGCGGATCCCGGGCTACGTCACGCCCCGCGCGCTGACGGGCGCGGAGGTCGAGGAGCTGATCGCCCGCTACGCGCGCACCGCCGCCGTCCTGGCGACCGCCGGCTTCACGGGGATCCAGCTGCACGGCGCCCACGGGTACCTGATCTCGCAGTTCCTCTCGCCCCTGGCGAACGTCCGCGACGACGCGTGGGGCGGCGACGCCGAGCGCCGGCGCCGGTTCGTCGTCGAGGTCGTCCGTGCCGTCCGCGCCGCGGTCCCGTCGGGCGTGGCGGTCGCGATCAAGCTGAACTCCGCGGACTTCCAGCGCGGCGGGTTCGACGAGGACGAGTCGATGGCGGTGCTCGAGGCGCTCGCCGCCGAGGACCTCGACCTGATCGAGATCAGCGGCGGGACCTACGAGCAGCCGACGATGATGGACGGCGACAAGCGGCCGAGCACGATCGCCCGCGAGGCGTACTTCCTCGAGTACGCGGAGCGGCTGCGCGAGCGCGTCCCGCACGTGCCGCTGATGGTCACGGGCGGCTTCCGCACCGCCGAGGCGATGGAGCGCGCTGTCGCGTCCGGCGCCTGCGACGTCGTCGGGCTCGGCCGGCCGCTCGCCGTCGCCCCCGACGCCCCGGCACGCCTGCTGGACGGGCGGATCACGTCCGTCGACGCGGGGGAGAAGCGCATCGGTGTCGCCAAGCTCGACAGCGCCGTGGACCTCTACTGGCACACCCGCCAGCTCCGGCACATGGGCGCCGGCCGCGACCCGCGGCCGGGCGAGAGCGCCTGGCTCGCCGCCGCCGGCCTGATCGTCGAGAACGGCTGGGGCGCGATGCGCCGCCGGCGCGGCGGCTGACCCGGCGGAGGACCGATCCGACGCGAGGCTCGGCCGGCGCGGCCGGGCGGCCGGCGCGGCACCACGCGGGAGGACGGATGCTGCGTTCGCGTCGCACGGCGACGACGACGCAGAACCGCATCGGCGGGCCCGGGTTGGGCGAGGCGACCTAGCAGTACGGATGCTGCGTTCGCGTCGCATGGCGACGACGACGCAGAACCGGACGGGCTCGCAGCCCGGCCCGGCCGCCCGGCGCCACGTCTCGGGCGCCCCGGCCCGCCCGGTCGGCCCCGTGCCGGGCGCGCCGGCTCGCCCACCGGCATCGCCTGCGATCCTCCCGGGCGCCGGGCCCGTCCGGCAGCCGTCCGACCCGACCCGAGGACCCCCGCCGATGCCGCAGCGCGCCGCGATCGTGACCGGAGCCACCAGCGGCATCGGGCTGGCCGTCTCGCGCGCGCTGGCCGAGGAGGGGCTCGCCGTCACGCTGACGGCCAGGCGCGCCGACCGGCTGGAGGCCGCCACCGCCGAGCTGCTCGAGGAGGGCTTCACGGTCCACGGGGTGCCGGCGGAGCTCCAGGAGGACGGCGCCGTCGCGCGCATCGTCGCCGAGCACCGCGAGCGCTGGGGGCGCCTCGACGTCGTCGTCAACAACGCCGGCGTCGGCCGCGGTGCGGGGGTGGCCGAGACGACCGACGAGGACCTCGACCTGCAGCTCGCGGTCAACCTCCGGACGCCGATCCTGCTCTACCGCGAGGCGATCCCCCTCCTGCGCACCGCCGCGCGGGAACATCGCAACGCGCTGGTGGTCAACGTCGCCTCCGTCACCGGGGTCTACGGCGAGCCGTGGCTCTCGGTCTACGCCGCGACGAAGGCCGGGCTCATCAACTGGACCGAGTCGATGCACCGCGAGCTCTCCGCCGAGGGCATCAAGTCCTCGGCGCTCTGCCCGGGCTTCGTCGATACGCCGACCCGTGATCCGGGCGGCGGCCCGCCGGACCCCACGGCGATGATGACCCCGGAGGACATCGCGCAGACCGTGAGGTTCCTGCTGCGCGTCTCACCCGCGTGCTGCGTGCCCCGGATCGAGCTCGTCCGCCCGGGCGAGCGCATGACCTGACCGGCCCGGGCGACGCGGGCCGGCCCGTCGGTCGCCGCCGACGGACCGGACCGGCGCCGCAGATCGTCCGGACGAGCGCCGGATCAGGTCGGCGTCGTCCCCACCAGCACGTGCTGGTAGGTGAGGAACGCGCGGACGCCGCGGGGCGCGATCCTCGGCAGCCGCCGGTCGATCCGGTGCGGCTTCCACGGGTGGACCTTCATGACGCGCAGGACGTCGCGGTCGACCGGCCCGATCGGGGCGCCGGCGTCCGCGAGGAGGTTCATCGCGTCGCCGAGCGTGAACCAGCGCAGGTGGGTGGCGTCGAAGATCCCGGCCTCGCGACGCGGCCAGGTGCCGTGCCGGGCGAGGGTCCAGAACGTCTCCCAGTACCGGACGTTCGGGAGCGAGACGACGACCGCGCCGCCGGGGCGGAGCAGCGCGACGGCGGAGGCCAGCGCGGTCCACGGCTCGCGCAGGTGCTCGAGGACGTCGGCGGCGATCACGCAGTCGTAGCCGTCGCCCACGAGCTCGCGGGCCGACGCCGGCGTGGCGAGCAGCGCCTCGAGGTCGGCGACCTCCACGCGGTCCAGCCGTGTCCGGGCGCGCTCGGCGTAGACCGGGTCGAGCTCCAGGCCGACGATCTCGCGACCGGGCACCGCGGCCTTCAGCCCGGCGCCGAGCGCGCCGGAGGAGCACCCCAGGTCGAGGATCCGGCGGGCGGACGCCGGGACCATCGACTGGACGTCGCTGCGCGGGTTCTCGTACGCGAACTGGCGCGCGTCGCGCAGCGCGTCGGTGGCTGGGGCCTCGGCCATGGGCGCGGAGTGTAGGCCCCGGTCGCGGCACCGGGACCCGCCGGGACCCGCCGGTTCCCGACGCCCATCAGGGAATCGACGGCTTCCGGTGCATTCCCCGACGGGCCGCGGAGGACGGATGCCCGCCCGTCGCACGGACGCCGCGGGGCGTCGGCCCGCCGTACACTGCGGCGCTGTGGTCGACCGCTCCCTCCTGACGTCCCCCGTCGCCGCGCCCGGGGTCTCCCGCGCCGCCGGGGGGACCCGCCGATGACCCTGCCCGTCGAGGAGCGCATCGCCGCCGCGCGCGCCGCGATCGCGGACAACCCGGTCTGGTACCACGCGATCGAGCTGGCGCCGGGCGTCGTCACGCCGGGGTTCGTCGACCACCGGCCCGTCACGCCGAAGATCCTGCCGCGCGACCTGACGGGCGTCCGCGCGCTCGAGGTCGGCACGTTCGACGGCCACTGGTCGTTCGCGATGGAGGAGCGCGGCGCGCAGGTCACCGCGCTCGACCTCCCCGCGTTCGAGGGTACGAACTTCCCGCCCATCCACCGCGAGCGCCTGCTGAAGGAGATGGCCGAGAAGGACATGGAGCTCGGCCGCGGCTTCAAGCTCGCGCACGAGATCCGCGGGTCGTCCGTCGAGCGGCTCGAGGTGGACGTCCAGAACTTCGCGCCGGAGGAGGTCCCCGGCGAGTACGACCTCGTCTTCGTCGGCGCGATCCTCCTGCACCTGCGAGACCCCGTCGGGGCGCTCGAGCGGCTCCACGGCTGCCTGCGGCCCGGCGGCCGCCTGATCGCGTTCGAGGCGTTCTCCGTCGCCGCGACGCTGCGCTCGCCGCGGAAGGCGATGGCGACGTTCGAGACCGTCGAGACCGCGTTCAACTGGTGGGTCCCGAACCTCGCCGCCCTGCGCGCGTGGTTCGTCACCGCCGGGTTCGTCGACGTGAAGCGCCACGCGATCATGCGCCCGCCGACGAACGCGGAGATGAAGGGCACGAACGTCCTCTTCACGGCCAAGCGCGCGTGAGGCCGGACGCCCGGCAGCGGATCGACGAGCTCGCGGACGACCTGGTCGTCCTCGACGTCGGCGGCTGGGCGGCGCCCCTGTGGCGCGCGGACTGGGTCGTCGACCTGCTCCCGTACGAGACCCGCGGCCTCTACGGCGCGGCGGACCCCGACCGCGAGCGGTTCTCGGCGGACACCTGGGTCCAGGCCGACATCTGCGGCCCCGATCCGTGGCCGTTCGAGGACGACCAGTTCGACGTCGTGATCTGCTCGCACACGCTGGAGGACGTCCGCGACCCGGTCTTCGTCTGCGCCGAGCTCCAGCGCGTCTCGCGCTCGGGGTACGTCGAGCTGCCGACGGCGGTCGAGGAGCTGACCTTCGGCGTCCAGGGGCCGTGGGTCGGCTGGTCGCACCACCGCTGGATCGGCGAGTGGGACGGCGGCGAGCTCGTCCTGACCCACAAGCCGCACCTCCTCGCCGCGCCGGGCCGGCACCTGCCGACGGGCACCCACGAGGCCGTGCCCGCCGACGACCGCACGATCGCGTTCTGGTGGGAGGACGAGGTCCGGGCCCGCGAGCGCGTGCTGGTCGACGCCGACGAGTTCGACGGCTGGCTCGGCGGGCTGCTCGCGGCGTGCGCCGCACAGGCCGGGATCGAGGCCCCGCAGCCGGACGCCCCCGGGACCGCGTCGGGCGGCCGGCTCGCCCTGCGACGCAAGGGCCGGCTGCGGCAGATGCGCGGCGCGCTCGGTCATCGCGCGTCCCGGTGGCGGGACGGGCGGCGGTGAGCGGCACGCCCGACGTCTCGGTCGTGATGGCGACCGCCGGGCGCCGCGTCGGACTCCTCTGGGCGCTCGACGCGCTCGCCGCCCAGGAGCTCCCGGACGGCCGGACCTTCGAGGTCGTCGTCGTCCACACCGAGGGCACCGTCGCGCCGCCGCTGGACGCCGCCGCCGAGCATCCGCTGGTCGCCGCCGGGATCGCCCGGATCGTGGCGGACCCGGCGCCGTTCGCCGCGGGCAAGCGCAACGCCGGCTGGCGGGCCTCGCGTGCCCCGCTCGTCGCGTTCACCGACGACGACTGCCGGCCCCGCCCGGACTGGCTGGCCGCGTTCCTTCTCGCCCACGAGGCCTCGCCGACGGCGTTCCTCCAGGGCGGTGCGGCGATCGACCCCGACCAGGAGCGCGTCGCGATGCGCGCGCCCCGGGTCCGTCTGCAGACGTTCGTGCCGCCGACGCCGTGGGCCGAGCTCTGCTCCGCGGCGATCCCGCGCGGGGCGCTCGAGCACGTCGGCGGGCTCGACGAGACGTTCGAGCGCGCGGGGGAGGACACCGACCTCGCCTGGCGGCTGCGCGACGCCGGCGCGCCGTGGGTCGCGGTCCCGGAGGCCGTCGTCGACCACGCCGTCGAGACGCCCGGGCTCCTCGGGGCGCTGCGCGTGGCGGCGCGGTTCGTCGACGGTCCGCGCCTCGTCCGCCGGCACCCCGGTCTGCGGCGGTTCTACCCGGCGGGCGTCTTCTGGTCCCCGGCCCACGCGTGGTGGCTGCTCGGCGCGCTCGGGATCGGGCACTCCGTGTGTCGCTGCCGACCCCTCGGCCTCGGCCTGACCGCCCCGTGGCTCGCGTGGCACCTGACGCGCTACGGCCGCTCCCCCCGCGGGATCGCCCGCAGCGCCGCGGAGCTCCCGGGCGACGCGCTGATCGACGGCGCCCAGATCGCCTCGTTCGCGCTGGCGTCGGTGCGGGAGAGGACGCCGCTCCTGTGACCGGGCCGCCGCTGCGCCCGACGCTCCTGAACCCGGTCTTCTGGCCGGAGGTCCGGCGCGGCAGCGAGCGCGCCGTCCGCTCCCTGGCCGACGGCCTGGTCGCGGCCGGGCACCGCGCGCAGCTCGTGACGTCGCACCCGGGCCGGCGGCCGACGTTCGAGCGCGAGGACGGCCTCGACGTCACGCGACTCCCGCGGGTCACGTCCCGTCGCCTGTGGCGCACGATCGCCGACGACCATGCCGCGCATCACGCCCTCGCGCTGCCGCTGCTGGCCGCCGACCCCGGCGACGTCCTCCACGCCTTCTACCCGACCGACGCGACGCTGGCCGTGCGTGCCGCGACCGCCCACCACGCGCTCGGCGTCGTCCGTCCCGCCGGCCGCGACCGTCGCGCCCGGGTCCCCGTCGTCGTCAGCGTCATGGGCCCGCCCGACCGCGCGTGGGCGGTCGCCGTCCGCGGCCGCCTGGAGGGGCTCGTCGACGCGGCCCGCGCCGCCGACGTCGTCACGACCCTGAGCCGCTTCGCGCAGCAGCGGGTCTGGCGGACGTTCGCCGTGCGGTCGGAGATCGTCCCGCCGCCCGTGGACCTCGACGCCTTCACGGTCGACCCGACGGCGGACCGCCACGAGGAGCCGACGATCCTCTTCGCGTCCGACCCGGCCAGTGGCGCGAAGCGCATCGAGCTGCTCCTGGGGGCGCTGCCGATCGTCCGCCGGTCCCGCCCGGGGACGCGCCTCCTGGTGAACCGCCCGGCCGACCCGGCGCTGGCCCGCGACCTGGCGGCGGTCGACGGCGTGACGCTCGTCGACCTCGACGACCGCCCCGCCCTGGTCGACGCCTACCGCCGCGCGTGGGCCACCGCCCTGCCGTCGGAGAACGAGGCGTTCGGGCTGGTCGTCGCCGAGAGCCTGGCGTGCGGGACGCCGGCGGTCGCGTTCGCGGGGGAGGGCCCCGCCGAGATCGTCACGTCCGACGACGTCGGACGGATCGCCCCGGAGCCGACGGCGGAGGCGCTCGCCACGGCGCTCCTCGGCGCCCTGGAGCTCGCGGACGACGACGGCGTCCGCGACCGCTGCCGCGGGGCGGTCGCCGGGCTGGGCGTCGGCCCCCACACCGCCCGGACGGTCGAGCTCTACCGCGCGGCGATCGCCCGCACGCGCTGACGCCGCCGGATCCTCCGATCCCGCGCCCCGCGCTAGGCTGGGACGCATGTCGGGGCACAGCAAATGGGCGAGCATCAAGCACAAGAAGGCGATCGTCGACTCGCGCCGCGGCAAGATGTTCACGAAGCTCAGCCGTCACATCACCATCGCCGCGAAGGACGGCGGCGGGGACATCATCGGCAACCCGTCGCTCGCGCTGGCCGTCCAGAAGGCCAAGGACGCGTCGATGCCCAAGGACAACATCCAGCGGGCCATCGACAAGGGCACCGGGGCCGGCGCGGACGCCGCGAGCTACGAGAACGTGATGTACGAGGGCTACGGCCCCGGCGGCGTCGCGGTGCTGGTCGAGGCCCTGACCGACAACCGCAACCGCACCGGCGCGGACATCCGGCACATGTTCACGAAGGCCGGCGGCAACCTCGGCGAGCCCGGCTCCGTCGCCTACCTCTTCGACCGCAAGGGCGTCATCGTCGTCGACGGCGCGCAGCACGACGAGGACGCGCTGATGGTCGCCATCGAGGCCGGCGCGGACGACATCGAGGACGAGGACGGCACGTTCGTCGTCGTCACCGAGCCCACGGCGCTGCCCGACGTGCAGAAGGCGCTGGACGAGAACGACATCGCCTACACGAGCGCCGAGCTCGTCTACCGCCCGCAGGTCCGCACGCCGCTGGACGAGGAGGGCGCCGAGAAGCTCGCCAAGCTCATCGACGCCCTGGACGACAACGACGACGTCTCCGAGGTCCACGCGAACTTCGACGTCGCCGACGACGTCCTCGAGCGCGTCTTCGGCTGACCGACCCCGAGGTCCCGATGCGCACCGGCCCGTCGGGGCCGACCCCACGGGTCCTGGCGATCTCCAGCCTGTACCCGCCGCACCATCTGGGCGGCTACGAGCTGGTCCACCGCGGGGTCGACGAGCGGCTCCGCGCCGCCGGGCACGCCGTCCGGGTGCTCGTCACCGACCACGCCGAGGCCGGGGCGGTGGAGCGCGGGCTGCCGGACGACCCCGACGTCCACCGCGAGCTCCGCTGGTACTGGCGCGACCACGCGTTCCCGGCGCTGACGGCGCGCGAGACCGTCCGGCTGGAGCGCCACAACCACCGCGTGCTCCGCCGGCACCTCGCCGAGCACCGCCCGGACGTCGTGGTCTTCTGGGCGATGGGCGGGATGAGCCTGTCCCTGATCGGCGCGGTGACGCGCGCCGGGATCCCGGCCGTCTTCGTCGTCCACGACCGCTGGCCGATCTACGGCCCCGTGTTCGACCGGTTCCGGCGGCTGCTCCGCCCGCTCCCGCGCGGCCGGGGCCCCGTCGCCCGCGCGCTCGGCGCCGACCGGCCGGGGATGCCGGGCGGCGTCGTCCTCCTGAACTCCCTGCGCCTCGCCGACGAGCTCGTCCGCACCCGGTCGATCCCGCCGGGCTGGCGGGTCCTGTCGCCCGGCGTCCCGCTCCCGGACGCCCCGGTGCCCGAGCGACCCTGGACCGGGCGACTGCTCTGCCTCGGCCGGCTGGACCACCGCAAGGGCGTCGACGTCGTCGTCGACGCGCTCGCGCGCCTGCCGCACGACGTCTCGCTGACGGTCGTCGGCGGCGGGGACGAGCGCGTCGCGGCCGACCTGCGCCGGCGGGCGGAGGACGCGGGGACCGGCGACCGGCTGGAGTTGCGCCCCGCCGTCGACCGCTCCGCCCTGCCGACGCTCTTCGCCGAGCACGACGCGCTCGTCTTCCCCGTCCGCTGGTCCGAGCCGTTCGGCCTGGTCCCGCTCGAGGCGATGTCCTTCGGCCTGCCGGTCGTGTCGACGGACGTCGGCGGGCAGGCCGAGTACCTGGACGACGGGGACAACGCGCTCGTCGTCCCCGTCGACGACCCCGCCGCGGTGGCGTCCGCCGTCGCGCGGCTCGCCGCCGACCCCGGGCTGGGGTCCCGACTGCGGTCCGGCGGACTCCGGACGGCGGCGGCGCACGACGAGCGCGACTTCCAGGCGGGCGTCGAGGCCGCGATCGTCCGCGCGGCCCGACGATGACCGGACGTACGAACAGCTGTTCGTGGGAAGGCGTCCGACCCTCCGCGCAGAATGGCGGTGTGGTGACCGTCCTCGGCATCGATCCCGGCCTCGCCAACACCGGCTACGGCGTCGTCCACCGCCGCGGGAGCGGCATGGTCGCCGTCGACGGCGGGGTGATCACGACCCGTTCAGGGACGGACCTCGGCGTCCGCCTCGAGCAGATCCACGACACCGTCTGCGCGCTGATCGACCACCACGCCCCGGTCGCGCTCTCGATGGAGAGCCTGTACTTCGGCAGGAACACCACGAGCGCCCTGGCCGTCGGTCAGGCGCGCGGGGTGGTGCTGCTGGCGGCCGCCCAGCGAGGGGTCCCCTGCATCGACTACACGCCGCAGCAGATCAAGGGCGCGGTCTGCGGCAGCGGCGCGGCCGACAAGGCCCAGGTCCAGCGGATGGTCCAGATGCTGCTCCGGCTCGACGCCCCGCCGTCGCCGGACCACGCCGCCGACGCCCTCGCCGCCGCGATCTGCCACGCCAACCACGCGCCGCTGCGCGCTGCGGTGGCCCGGTGATCGCGCTCCTGCGGGGCACGGTCCATGAGCGCCGTGCGGACAACGTCGTCCTCCTGACCCCCGGCGGCGTCGGCTACGTCCTGAACTGCTCCGGCACCACGCTGGCCGCCCTCCCGGCCGCCGGACAGGAGACGACGCTCCTCTGCCACCTGGCGGTGCGCGAGGACGCCCTCACCCTCTTCGGATTCGGCAGCGAGCCCGAGCGCGACCTCTTCCACCTGCTCCTCACCGTGCAGGCCGTCGGTCCCAAGCTGGCCCTGGCAGTGCTGTCCTCGGGCGGGCCGGACGAGGTCGCCACGAGCATCGCCTCGGGCGACGCCAAGCGCCTCCAGCAGGTCCCGGGGGTCGGCAAGCGGACGGCCGAGCGCATCGTCTCCGAGCTGCAGGACAAGCTCGCCGGCCGGGCTTCGGTCGGCACCGGTGCGGGCGGCGCGGCCCGGGGCGTCGTCACGGCGACCCCCGTGGACGAGGCCCGCGAGGGCCTGCTGGGCCTGGGCCTGTCGCCGGACGAGGTCGAGGCCCTCCTCGCGGTCTCGCACGGCACCACCGCCGCCGAGCTGATCGCCGACGCCCTGCGCAGGTCCCGCGCGTGAGCGGCCCCGGCGACCTCGGCCCCGGCGCGGGGCGTGGCGGCACGCCGCTGCCGGGGCAGGGCATCCGCACGCGCGACGCCGGCGGCGAGGACGTCCCGCGCCTGCCGGATCCCGAGCCGCTGCCGGGCGAGGAGGCCGAGGACCTCTCGCTCCGTCCGCGGAGCCTGGACGAGTTCGTCGGACAGACGCACGTCCGCGACCAGCTGAAGATCGCGATCGACGCCGCGCGGGCGCGGGGGGAGTCCCTCGACCACGTCCTGCTCGCCGGCCCGCCCGGCCTCGGCAAGACGTCGCTGGCCCGGATCCTGGCAGAGGAGATGGAGGCCCCGTTCGTCCCGACCGCCGGCCCGTCGCTGGAGCGCAAGGCCGACATCGCCGCGCTCCTGACCGCCCTGCAGCCGGGCAGCGTGTTCTTCGTCGACGAGCTCCACCGCCTGCCCAAGGCGCTCGAGGAGACCCTCTACCCGGCGATGGAGGACCGGCAGCTGCCGGTCACGATCGGCCAGGGCATCGGGGCCCGGGTGGTCACGCTCGACCTCCCGGCGTTCACGCTCGTCGGGGCGACCACCCGCGCGGGCCTCCTGACCCGGCCGCTCCGGGACCGCTTCGGCCTGCAGCAGCGCCTGGAGCCCTACGAGCACGCCGACCTCGTCTCGATCGTCCGCCGGTCGGCGGGCCTGCTGGGGATGGACGTCGACGACGAGGGCGCCGGGCTGATCGCCCTGCGGGCCCGCGGCACCCCGCGCGTGGCCAACCGCCTGCTGCGACGGGTCCGGGACTTCGTCGAGGTCCGCCACGGGGGGCGGGTCAGCGCCGACTCGGCGGCCGAGGCCCTGGATCTCCTCGGCGTCGACGCGCTCGGGCTGGACCGCCTGGACCGCGAGATCCTGCGCGGCATCTGCGTGATGTTCGCGGGCGGTCCCGTCGGCCTCTCGACGCTGTCGGCGGCGGTCGGCGAGGAGGCCGACACCATCGAGGACGTCTACGAGCCCTACCTGCTCCAGCAGGGGCTCCTGCAGCGCACCCCGAGGGGCCGGATCGTCACGCCGCTGGCGTTCGAGCACCTCGGTCTCGCGATCCCCGGATCCTGAAGATCTCCTGAAGATCCGGCGGGTCGGCGGTCGGTCGGGCGCGGGCCCGGTCGCGCCACCGCACGGGCGCTCCGCGACCGCGGCTCGGCGTTCCGTGGGGGTCGGTACGCTGGCCGCTGCGTTATGACCGATCGCCGCCGCCAGTCCCTCATTCTCGCGCTCGTCGCGCTGATGGTCGTCGCCGCGGCGGTCGTGCTCATCACGAAACCGACGAAGAAGGGCCTGGATCTGCAGGGCGGTGTCCAGCTCGTCTACCAGCTGACGCCCACGAAGGGCTCGAGCCTGAACGACGACTCGATCCAGCGCACGATCGACGTGATGCAGGACCGCATCAACGCGTTCGGTGTCGGCGAGTCGGAGATCCAGCGCTCCGGGAACGACCAGATCGTCGTCTCGCTCCCGGCGGTGTCGAACACCCAGGAGGCCGAGCGGCGCGTCGGCACGACCGCCCAGCTGCGGTTCTACGACTGGGAGGCGAACATCGTCGGCGCGGGCGGCGCCATCGATCCCACGAACCCGCAGATCACGGGCGCGAACGTCGGCGGCATCGGGGCCGGCGGCGCCGAGACGAACAACGCGGCGGCCCTGACCCAGTACGGGGCGGTCCTGCGGGCGTCGAAGTTCCAGCGCCAGACGAACCCGAAGGGCACGTTCCCGACGACGACGGGGGACCAGTGGTACCTCGTCAACGACCAGTTGAAGACGGTCTTCAACGCGGTCCCGGCCGCAACCGTCAAGGACCTCGTGGCGGACATCCGGTCGAATCCGAAGACCCGTGGGCTGGTCGACGCCCAGAACCAGCCCGTCGGCAAGCGCCGCTTCATCAAGGTGCCCGAGGGCTACCGCGTCATCCAGGCCGCCAACAACGTCAACGGCGACGGCAAGGTCCTGCCCGCCGGCAACCGCTGGTTCATCATCCGCGACCGCCCGGCGCTGCGCGGCCAGGACATCAAGAACCCCAGCCAGGGCGTCGACACCGGCCTCGGCGGCGGCAACAAGCCGAACGTCACCTTCGACTTCACCAGCACCGGCAAGAAGCGCTGGAAGGACGTCACGAAGGAGATCGCCAAGCGCGGCTCCGAGAACTGCGTCCCGCCCGCCGGCGTCACCGGGAAGACCGCCACCGGGCAGTACTGCAACCAGCACTTCACGATCGTCCTCGACCAGCAGGCGATCTCGTCCCCGGTCATCGACTTCCAGGACAACCCGGACGGCATCGGCGGCAACACCGGCTCGCAGATCTCCGGCTCGTTCACGTACGACCAGGCCAAGAGCCTCGCGAACCTCCTGAAGTCCGGCTCGCTGCCGCTGAACCTCAAGGTCATCTCGTCGCAGCAGGTCTCCGCGACCCTCGGCCAGGAGGCCCTCGACCAGGCCCTCGTCGCCGGTCTCGTCGGCTTCGGCGTGGTCGCGATCTTCCTGATCGCCTTCTATCGCGTCCTCGGCCTGATCGCCGTCGCCGGCCTCGCGGTCTACTCCGTCTTCTTCCTGGCGATCATCAAGCTCGTCCCGGTCGTCCTGACCCTCCCGGGCATCGCCGGTCTGATCCTCACGATCGCCGTGGCGGCCGACGCCAACGTCGTCATCTTCGAACGTGTGAAGGACGAGCTGCAGGACGGCAGATCGGTCCCACGGGCGATCAAGGACGGCTATCGCAAGGGCCTGTCGGCGATCATCGACGGCAACGTCATCACGTTCCTCGTCGCGTTCGTCCTCTTCCTCGTCGCCGTCGCCGGACCGAAGGGCTTCGCGTTCACGCTCGGCATCGGCGTGCTGCTGTCGATGATCACCGCGGTCCTCCTGACCCAGGCGATCCTCGGCATCCTCGGCCGCTCGAAGCTGATGTCGAACCCGAAGGCCCTCGGCGCGCGCTCCCGCAAGCCGATCTGGCACCGGTTCGACTTCAACGGCGCCGGCCGCTGGTTCTTCGCGATGTCGGGCGTCGTGCTCGCGATCGGCGCGATCGCCGTCGGCTCGCGCGGCCTGAACTTCGGCATCGACTTCGAGTCGGGCACCCAGATCACGGCCACGGTCCCGGCCGGCAAGACGTTCAACGAGGACCAGGTCCGCGACGCGCTGAAGCCGGTCGGCCAGCAGGACGCCAAGGTCCAGGAGATCGACGGCGGCAAGAAGTTCCAGGTCCAGACCGAGGACCTGACGCCGGCCCAGCAGCAGGCCGCACTGGACGCGATCCAGAAGGGCCTGCAGATCCAGCAGAAGGACGTGAGCACGAACTCGGTCGGCCCGACGTTCGGCGAGACCGTCGCGCGCACCGCCGTGATCGCGATCATCGCGTCGTTCGTCCTGATCGCGTTCGTGATCTGGTTCCGCTTCGGGCTCCGCTACACCGTCCCGATCCTCATCGCGGTCGTCCACGACCTCCTGATCACGGCGGGCATCTACGCCCTCACCGGTGCCGAGGTCACCGCCTCCACCGTCGCGGCGCTGCTGACCATCATCGGCTACTCGCTGTACGACACGATCATCGTGTTCGACCGCGTCAGGGAGAACCTCGCCCGATTGCCGTCGGCCGCGTTCTCGCAGATCGTCAACCGCTCGATGAGCGAGGTCCTCGGCCGGTCGCTGGTGACGTCGTTCTCGACCGGTCTGCCGACGCTCGCGCTGCTGCTGTTCGGCGGCGAGACGCTGCAGGACTTCGCGCTCGCGATGCTCATCGGCACGATCTCCGGCGCGTACTCGTCGGTCTTCATCGCCGCCCCGGTGCTCACCGAGTGGATGGAGCGCGTCCCGGCGTTCAAGGCCCGCCGAGCGCGCCTCGAGGCGGCCAACGACGGCAAGCTGCCGCCGTACCCGGAGAAGGGCTCCGCGAAGGAGATCGACCTCGACGCGGCCAAGAAGCGCCGCGCCGAGCGGGTCACGGCGCCCGACGAGGCCGGGCAGCCCGTGTCGTCGGCCGAGTTCAACCGGATGGTGGCCGACCTCGGGATCGACGACGCGCCGGCAGGCGCGAAGGCGGAACCCGAGGGGCCGCCGCCGCCCGTCCAGCGCGCGAAGGACCTCTCGCCCGAGGAGGTGACGTTCCGGGACGACCCGGCGCGTCGCGCGAAGCCGAACCGCGGGAAGAAGAAGCGCTGATGTCCGCACCCGTCCTCAACCCCGCCGTCCGCGGAACCACGGAGGTCTGACATGGCCGTGCTCGTCTGGGTGCTGATCGCCCTCGCCATCTGGCACTTCACCGTCTTCGTCCCCGACAAGTTCGCGGGCGGCATCGTCGGCGCCTTCGGCATCTCGATCGCCGGCGGCATCATCGGCGGCCTCGCGCTGTCCGGCTTCGACATGCCCTCGCGCGACGCCACCGACGTCGGCACCGTGATCCTCGGCGTGCCGGGCACCCTGATCGCCCTCGCGGTCCTGTGGCTCTGGGGCGCGCGCCGCGAGTCCGCGGCCGACGCCTCGTAGCGCCCCGCGCGGGACCTCCGGTCGCCGGCGCGCCGACGACCGGGGCGCCGCGGGCCGGCCGGGCGCCCTCGTCCGGGCCCGCCCGTACCCTCGACCGGTGCGCTTCGAGATCCCACCCGCGCCGGCCGGTCAGGTCGCGCGGCTCCAGGAGTCCCTCGGCGTCGGCCGGGTCTGCGCCGAGGTCCTGGTCCGTCGCGGGTTCGACGATCCCGCGGCCGCCGCGCACTTCCTCGCGGCCGACGAGCACCCGCCCCTGGACGCGTTCCAGGGCCTCGCGGAGGCCGCGGACGTCCTGCTGCGCCACGCCCGCTCGGGGTCCCCGATCGTCGTGCACGGCGACTACGACTGCGACGGCGTGTGCGCCACCGCCACCCTGGTCCGGGCCCTGCGCCAGGTCGGCGCGGACGCCCGGTGGTTCCTGCCGCACCGCGTCGAGGACGGCTACGGACTCAACGAGCGGACCGTCCGGCGGCTGGCCGCCGACGGTACCGGGCTGGTGGTCACGGTCGACTGCGGCATCACGTCGGTGGACGAGGCCGCCCTGGCGACGGAGCTCGGGCTCGACCTGGTGATCACCGACCACCACCGGCCGCGCGCCGACGGCCGCCTCCCCGACGTCCCGATCGTCCACCCGGGCGACGGCCGGTACCCGTACCCGCAGCTCTGCGGGGCCGCGGTCGCGTGGCGGCTCGCCGGGGCCCTGCTCGGGGCCGCGGGCCTGGACCCGGCGGACGCGGACGTCGATCTCGACATCGTGGCGCTCGCCACGGTCGCCGACGTCGTCCCGCTGACGGGCGAGAACCGCTGGATCGTCCGCCAGGGCCTCCGGGCGATCTCCGACTCCCGCCGCCCGGGCCTACGGGCGCTGCTCGACGTCTCGCACACCCCGCCGGAGGACATCGACGCCACCGCGGTCGCGTTCCGCCTGGCCCCGCGCGTCAACGCCGCGGGCCGCATCGGCCGCGCGGACGTCGGCGTGGAGCTCTTCCTGTCGGGGGACGAGACGGAGGCCAAGCGGCTCGCCGACCGCCTGGACCGCGCGAACCTCGACCGCCGGGAGGTCGAGCGACGGATCCTCGACGAGGCCGTCGCGCAGGCGACCGCCCAGGGGCCGCAGCCCGTCTACGTGCTGGCCGGCGAGCACTGGCACCCGGGCGTCGTCGGCATCGTCGCGTCCCGGATCGTCGAGCGGTTCGAGCGCCCCGCCGTGCTGCTCGGCACCAACGGCGACGAGCTGACCGGCTCGGCGCGGTCGGTCCCCGGGTTCGACCTGCTGGCCGGGCTCGACGCGTGCGCCGAGCACCTGCTGCGGCACGGCGGCCACCGGGCGGCCGCGGGGCTCGCCCTGCTCCCGGAGCACCTGGGCGCCTTCACCTCCGCGCTGCGCACCTACGCGGTGCGGCATCTCGACGAGGACGCGCTCGAGCCGGTCGAGACCGTCGACGCCGTGGTCGGCGGCACGGAGCTCGGGATGGGCCTCGCCGACGAGCTGCGGGCGCTCGGACCGTTCGGCGAGGGCAACCCCGAACCCGTCCTCCTGGTCCCCGCGGGCCGCGCCGAGGGCGTCCGGCCGCTCGGGGCCGCCGGGGCGCACGTCGCCTTCACGCTGAGCTCGGGGTCGTCCCGCGTCGCGGCGGTCGCGTTCGGACGGGACCGCCTGCCCGGCGCGACCGAGGGCGCCGCGTACGCCGGCGGGCCGCTGGCGGGCACCTACGTCCTGGAGCGCCACGCCTTCCGCGGACACGTCACGCCGAGGCTGCGGGTCCGCGAGCTGATGCAGCCGTCGCCCGACGCGATCGACCGCCTCGACGGCGAGACCGCGGACGCCGCGCTGGCCGTCCTCGAGTCGCCGACCGGGCTGCCGGACGTGCCCGCCGTCAGCGACACCGCGTGGTCGGGGCGGTTCAGCGACCGCTCGGCGTCCGGGGCGGCATCGGCGATCGCCTCCCTGGTGGGGACCGGCGAGTCCGTCACCGTCGTGGTCGCGGACGCCGGCCGGCGCGCCGCCGTGCTCGCGCAGGTCGTCGGCGGCTTCTCGCTGACGGACTGGTGGAGCGTCGCCCGGACGCCCCGGTCCCTGGACGGCACCGCCCACCTGGTCGCGCTCGACCCGCCGAGCGACCCGGCGCACGCCGCCGCGCTCGACCTCCTCCCCGACGTCACGCCCTGGAGGGCATGGGGAGACCCTGAGCTACGATTCACGGTGGATGCGATCGGACGCGAACACGACCTGCGGAGCGGGGCGACGGCGCTCTACCGCCGCGTGCGCCGCGACGGACCCACGCCGGTGGCCGCACTCGCCGACCCGGAGCTCTCCGGCTGGTGGCTCGGCCTGCTCCTCCGTGCGCTCGAGGAGTCGGGCGCCGTGGTCGTCGACCGCGTCGAGCGCGTCGTCGCGCTGGGCGACGGTCCGGTCCGCCCGCTCGACGACGGTCCGACCGCCCGTGCGTGGACCGCTCGCGGCCGGGAGCGTCACGCATGGCTGACCGGGACGCGCCCCGGTCCGGTGCCGGTGCGGTGACCGCGCCCGGCGACGACCCGACGGCCCGGAACGGCTCGGTCACGGAGACCGACGCCTCCGGCACCAGGACGGGCACGCGCGTGCCCGTGACCGACGAGCGCTCGCGCGACCGCGTCGGGCTCTCGGCGGCGGACCTCGCCTCCGGAGCGCCCGGCAACGGCCAGCAGATGCCTCCGGTGCACGCCGAGGACGTCGCCCACGCCGCTCAGGAGGGCGAGGTCCTGACGGCCGAGGAGCTCTCGCTGCGGGCCGACCTGCACGCCGTGATCGCCGAGCACGCCGAGGAGGACCGCGCGGCGATCGACGTCGAGCGCGTCGACGACGCGTTCGAGTTCTCGTGCGTGCACCACCGCGAGCAGCGCCGCAAGTCCGGCGAGCCGTTCATCGCCCACCCCGTCGAGGTCGCGAAGATCTGCGCGGGGATGCACCTGGACACCGAGGCCGTCGTCGCCGCGCTCCTGCACGACACCGTCGAGGACACCGCCGCGGAGCTCGAGGAGATCGAGTCCCGCTACGGCCGCACCGTCCGGCTGCTCGTCGACGGCGTCACGAAGCTCGACGGCATCCAGTTCACCTCGCGCGACGAGGCGCAGGCCGAGAACTACCGCAAGATGGTCGTGGCGATGGCCGCGGACGTCCGCGTCATCCTCATCAAGCTCGCCGATCGCCTCCACAACGCCCGCACGCTGGCGGCGCACAAGCGGCCGAAGCAGCTCGAGATCGCCAAGGAGACCCTCGAGGTCTACGCGCCGATCGCCCACCGCCTCGGCATCCACGCGATCAAGTGGGAGCTCGAGGACCTCGCCTTCGCGACGCTGCACCCGCGGAAGTACCAGGAGATCAAGGGCCTGGTCAACCAGCAGCGCGGCGAGCGCGAGACCTACGTCGCCGGCGCCGGCGCGTACCTGGCGCGCGAGCTCGAGGGCGTCGGGATCGAGGCCGAGATCTCCGGCCGGGCGAAGCACTTCTACTCGATCTACCAGAAGATGACCCGCAAGGGCCGGGAGTTCAACGAGATCTACGACCTCACGGCGATGCGCGTCGTGGTCGACTCGGTGAACGACTGCTACGGCGCGATCGGCGTCATCCACTCGTTGTGGAAGCCGCTGCCCCGGCGGTTCAAGGACTTCGTCGCGATGCCGAAGGCCAACATGTACCAGTCGTTGCACACGACGGTCGTGGGGCCCGAGGGGCAGCCGCTGGAGATCCAGATCCGCACGCAGGACATGCAGCGCACCGCCGAGTTCGGCGTCGCCGCGCACTGGATCTACAAGCAGCGCGCGCCGCAGGACACGAACACCGGCGCGACGACCACGACGTCGGGCGTCCCGTCGGTCGACGAGATCCGCTCCGACGGCGACCGCTTCACGTGGCTGCGGGCGATGCTCGACACCTCGCGGGACAACGACGACCCGCAGGAGTTCATGGACGACCTCAAGGTCGCCCTGTTCGAGGACGAGGTCTACGTCTTCACCCCGAAGGGCGACGTCAAGTCGCTCTCCCGCGGCGCCACCCCGGTCGACTTCGCCTACGAGGTCCACACCGACGTCGGCCACCGCTGCGTGGGCGCGAAGGTCAACGGCAAGATCGTCCCGCTGAGCTACACGCTGCGCTCGGGCGACATCGTCGACGTCCTCACCGCCAACCGCGAGCGCGGCCCGTCCCGCGACTGGCTGACGCTCGCGCAGACCAGCCGCGCGCGGTCGAAGATCAAGGCGTGGTTCAAGGCCGCCGGCCGCGAGGACTCCGAGCACCTCGGGCGCGAGCTCCTGCAGGAGCAGCTGCGCAAGGCCGGCCTGCCGGCCCAGCGCCTCGTCGGCTCGCCGCTGCTCGCCGACGTCATCAAGGAGATGGGCTACCGGAAGGGCGACGACTTCTACATCGCCCTCGGTGGCGGCAAGGTCTCCCCGCACGTCGTCGTCAACAAGGTCCTCAAGCACCTCAAGGAGGGCGAGGCCGCCGACGACGAGCCCGCCGGTCCCGTCGAGGCCCTGCTGCGCCCGGACGTCGTCCGCCGGCAGCCCACGGGCACGGCGAAGAGCTACGGCGTCTCCGTCGACGGCGTCGGCGACGTCATGCTGCGCATGGCCAAGTGCTGCCGCCCGGTCCCGGGCGACCCGATCGTCGGCTACGTCTCGCTCGGCCGCGGCATCACCATCCATCGCGACGACTGCCAGAACGCCCAGCAGCTGCGCAAGGACCCCGACCGCTTCGTCCCGGTCGACTGGGCCGGACAGCACCAGCAGTCGTTCAAGGTCGAGATCCAGGTCGACGGCTATGACCGCCATCGCCTGCTCGAGGACCTCACCCGCGTCTTCGCCGAGGCCGGCGTGAACATCGTCTCCGCCGTCTGCACGACGACGCCGCCGATGGTGCGCAACCGCTTCGTCGTCGAGGTGGGGGACACCAAGGTCCTGCGCACGACGGTCAACCGCCTGCGCAACACCGAGTCGGTCTTCGACGCGTTCCGCATCACGCCGTCGGTGTGAAGCCGACCGCGGTGCTGCCGATTCCTGCCGCGTGACGGCAGGAATCCGCAGCGGCCCGTCCGTGAGGACGAGGTGCCGCGGATCCCTGCCGCCCGACGGCAGGAATCCGCAGCGGTCCCGCCGCGGACGTGGATCGCGGAGCGCCCGTTCGCCCGCCCGACCCGCGCGGACAGGTCCCGCCGCCCCCGGCTACCCTCTTGGCCGTGCCGTCCTCCGACACCGCTGCCACCCCCGACATCGGGACCCAGGACCGGGAGGCCCTCCTCGCCGAGGCCCTCGGGCAGCCGTGGTACCACACGATCGAGGTCGCTCCCGGCCGCTTCACCGACGGCACGGTCGACCACCGGGCGATGACCCCGAAGCTCCTGCCCGCCGACCTGACGGGCAAGCGCTGCCTCGACGTCGGCACGTTCGACGGCTACTTCGCCTTCGCGATGGAGGAGCGGGGTGCGGCCGAGGTCGCCGCCGTCGACCTCGAGACGTTCGACCAGGCGCAGTGGCCGCCCCGCAACCGCCCCCGCCTGCTCGCCGACGGCGGCGACGCCGAGCCCGGCGTCCGCTTCAAGCTCGCCGCGAAGCTCCGCGGCTCGCAGGTCCGCCGGGCGCTGACCCCGATCGACGAGATCTCGCCCGACACCGTCGGCGGGCCGTTCGACCACGTCGTCCTGTCCGACCTCCTGCTCCACGTCCGGGACCCCGTCGGCGCGCTCGAGGCCGTGCGCACCGTGATCGCCCCGGGCGGGCGCCTGCTGGTGGCCGAGGAGATCAACATCCGCCTGTCCCTCGCGTCGCCCCGGCGCGCCGCGGCGAAGCTCCAGACCGGGTGGACCGACTACGGCTGGTGGCAGGCCAACGTCGCCGGCCTGTGGCAGTGGCTGCACCAGGCCGGGTTCCGCATCGAGAAGCGCGCGTTCTACACGCTGGACGCGAAGGGCGCGATGCGCCGCCTGCACGTCGCGTACGAGGTCACCCCGGACCCGACGGCGCCGCAGGCGGGCTGAGCCCGCGAGCCGCCTCCGGTCAGGCGACGACGAGCAGGCCGCCGGCCTGCACCGCGATCTCCGCGCGGTCGGTCTCGCCGACGTAGTCGCCGTCGACCTGGAACGGCAGCGCGCGGTCGTCCGTCGACCGCACCACCGCCTGCGTGAGCGGGTGCACCGCCTCGACGGCGCGGTGCCGGCCGAGGTCCAGCGACGGCACGAGGGCCCGGAGCGTCACACCGGGCATCACCGTCGGCCGGGAGTGGCGCAGGACCGCACCGGAGAGGTTCCCGGTGTGCAGCGACTGCCCGTGCAGGAGCCGCACGGGGCGGCTCGCGAAGTACGTGAACTCGGGGGCGTTCTGGAAGATCGCGGTGACCCCCGGGAGCTCCCGGCCGTCGGGGAGCTCGAGCACCATCTGCGGCGGGTGGCGCACGTACGTGCGATTGAACGTGCCCACGGCGGCCGCGGTGTAGAACCACGGGCCGAACCGCGCCTTGAGCTTCGGCCGCTGGTCGACCCGGTGCACGACGCTGGCGTCGAGCCCGACGCCGGCGGCGAACGTGAACCACCGGTCGCCGATCCGGCCGACGTCGACGGGCCGCGGGTCCCAGCGGTCGGCGAGGGAGAGGACGTGCTCGGTCGCGTCGACGATGTCGCCGGGCATCCCGATCAGCCGGTGGAAGACGTTCGTCGCCCCGCCCGGCAGCGGCACCAGCGGCACCCCGGTGCCGACGAGGCCGTTGGCCGCCTCGTTGACGGTCCCGTCGCCGCCGAGCGTGACGACGGCGTCCGCCCCGTTCTCGGCGGCGATCCGGGCGAGCTCCGTCGCGTGCCGGGGACCCTCGGTGTCCACGGGCTCGACGTCGAACCGGTGCGACAGCGCGTGCACGACGAGACTGCGCAGCCGGGGTGACGTGGTGGTCGCGTTCGGGTTGACGATCACCGCGAGCCGCCTGCGCCGGGACGAGGTGAGCGCAGAGGCGTCGGGGGCGGGCGCGGAGACGTTCACGAACCTGAGCAACACCGCTCCGCGCGCCACGTTACGCGCGACCGCAGGGTGGACACGCCGAAGTAGCATCGGCGACCGTGACCGCCGACGACGATCCCGAGCTCCACCGCATCGTCCGCTTCTGGGACGCCAGGGCGCGCGAGGACGCCGTGCGGTACTCGGTGCCCGGAGGGACGGCCATCGGGGACGACGCCTTCCGCGCGGCCGGCGAAGCCGTCCTCGACGCCCTCGAGCGCGACCTCGGCTGGTCCGCGCAGGGGGCGGGCCGGGTCCTCGACCTCGGCTGCGGCGCCGGGCGCCTGACCGGGGCCCTCGCGGACGTCGCCGACGAGGTCGTCGCCGTCGACGCCTCCTCGCGGATGATCGAGGCCGCGCGCACCCGCCTGGGGGAGCTCCCCGACGTCTCCTGGCAGACGACCGACGTCGGCGACCTCGTGCGGCTGCCGGACGACGTGGCGGACGCCGCGCTGTGCATCGGCGTGCTCCCGCACCTGCCGACGGCCAAGCACGTCGCCGCCGCGATCGCCGAGTTCGGCCGGGTCCTGCAGTCCGGGGGCGCGGTGGCGTTCGACGTCCGCTCCGGCGTCGCCCCGCTGCGGCTGCCGGGGGAGGACGACCTGCCGCCGCACGTGACCGGCCATCCGCTGTGGTCGGGCGTCGTCGTCGACCTCGAGACCGTCGCCGCGGTGGCCCACCAATCGGGGCTGGTCGTCGAGCGGATCGAAGGGTCCGGGACCGCACGGTCGCTCGTCCTGGCGCGCCGCGAGGAACGCTGAGCCGGGCCCGCGCCGGGGCCTGGACGGATGGTCGACGATCGAGGGAACCTCCTGCACGTCCGGCGGACGATCGACTGCGCCGGGACGCCGACGATCGTTGGTAGCCTCGCCGCAACACGCCGTCCCCCGGAGCAGTGCCCCACATGACCTCAGCAGCAGTCCCCCTTCGTTCATCGCGCGCCCGCAGGCTCCGCACGGCGCTGCTCGGGGGTGTCCTCGTCGTCGGTGCCGCCGCGGCGCTCCCGGCCGCCGCGCAGGCCGATCCGGTGACGTGGTCGGAGCTCAAGGCCAGCGCGAAGCCCCAGCCCGTGGAGGTCCACCCGGCCCAGGGCGAGCGGAAGATGATCGTCGCCGCGGTCCCGGGCGCCGGCTGGACGGGCGGCACCAACACGCTGCTCGAGCTCTTCAAGTACCTCGACTGGTGGACGCAGCTCATGCAGTCCAAGGGCATCGAGGTCCAGGTCATCACGCACCGCGCGGGTGGGTACTCCGGGGCGGTCCAGGACGAGCTCGCGGACCTCGGACTGCAGCTCCAGACGATCCGGGAGAAGAACCCGGGGGTGCCGATCTGCATCTACGGGCTCTCGTCCGGCGGCCACCTCGCCGCGATGCTGCAGATCATCCGCTCGGACATCTCCAAGTGCGTCGTCTCCGACGGCGGCCCCCTCGACATGGAGGCCTTCTTCCAGGACTCCGGCGAGCTGCGCGGCATCACGCTGGGGGACTTCTTCCAGGGCCAGATCGCGCAGACCGCGGTCCGGGACTGGTTCAACACGCCCGAGCACCCCGACAACGTCTCGCGCCTGTCGCCGTCCACCCAGACCAACCGCATCGGGAACCTCTTCGCGATCGAGGCCGGCCGCAACCCCGACGGCAGCTCGGCGGACCGCTCGGTGGGCGACCGCCAGGGGCAGTTGATCCACGACAAGATCCCCGACCGCACGACCGTCCGGTACGTCCACGCGACGGAGACGATGCCGACGCTCCCGACCGCGCACAACATCTACTCGAGCTTCCTCGACAGCTCCCCGGGCGGGGCGGAGGAGGTCGAGGCCCGCAAGATCTACGGCGAGGCCGCCGACTGGATGCTCAAGCAGGCCGACAAGGAGCGCGCGGCCGCGACGCCGACGACCCCGGTGGTCGTCACGCCGAACCCGCCGGTCGTCCCGGTCAAGCGGAAGCTCGTCCTCACGGTCCGCGGCTCGTCGGTGCGGCCCGACACGCGCAACCGCGTCCCGGTGCGGATCCGGTGCACCGGTGCCACCACCGTCTGCAGCGGCCGGGTGAAGACCACGTTCTCCGGCGTCAGCTCCGCGTCCGTGGTCTACAAGGTCACCGCCGCCCGCTCGACGTACGCGACGGTCCTCGTGCCGCTCTCCGCCCGCCAGGTCAAGGCGCTGACGCCGAAGGCGAGCGTCGTCGCGAAGGTCGCGATCACCGGCAACTCGCCCGAGGCGGCGGCGGTCGCGAAGAGCGCCAACGTCCGCGTCTTCCGCACCACGTCGATGGCCCGCAAGGACGCGGCGGCGAAGAAGGCGGCCAAGGCGAAGGCCGCGGCCGCGAAGAAGAAGAAGTCCGCGCGGTAGGACCGCGGTCAGAGCACCGGGGTCCGGTGCTGCACGCTGCCCACGGACAGCGACGCGGCACCGACCAGCTCGCCCGCCGCCCGCACGGCGGCGATCCGGACCCCGACCTCGCGGACGGCGAGGCCCTGACGCACCAGCCAGGGTACGGCCGCCGCGAGCGGTGCCCGTCGGCGCGTCACCGCGGCGAGCAGGACGCCCGCCAGCGCGGCGTTCGTCGTCGCCGTCGCGCCGTTCAGCACGACGCCGCCGGTCAGGAGCTCGCGCCGAAGTTCGGGGACCTGCCGCACCAGTCCCGGCATGTGGCGGAGGTCCCGGTACTGGGCGACCCACCCGCGGGCGTCGCGCGGGAACACGGCGTGCTCGACGAGCGCGTCGGGCGCCCACGCGGTGCGCGCCCCCGAGCGGATCGCCCGCCACGCGACGACGGTGTCCTCGCCGAACGGCCGCCGGGGCGCCTCGGTGGCGTCCGCGACCCAGTCGTCGAAGCCCCCGGCACGGTCGAGCACCGTGCGGCGGACCAGCAGGTTCGCGGTCGCCCAGAGCGGCGTGGGGGCGGGGTACTCCAGCGTGCGGTCCCACGTGCCACGGGGCACGGTCGGATCGGCGGCGACGGGGCCGGCGACGAGGTCCGAGCCGTGGGCGCCGTCCGCCGCCGACCAGAGCGCCGCGAGCCAGCCGGGGGTCGGGAAGCAGTCGGCGTCGGTGAAGGCGACGTGCGCCCCGCGTGCGGCGGCGACCCCCGCGTTCCGGGCGCGTCCCGGCCCGCCGGCGCGGTCGTCGAGCCGGACGACCCGCGCTCCGGCCTCCGCGGCGAGCCCGCCGGTGCCGTCGTGTGACGCGTTGTCGACGACGACGAGCTCGAACGGCGGGGCGTCCCGCTGGTCCAGCACCGCGCGGACGGCGCGCCCGATCGTCGCGGCGGCGTCGCGCGCGGGGATCACGACGCTCACCAAGGGCGCCGCGCTCACCGCCGCGGCGGCGTCCCCGGGCACCGCGGCGCTCACAGCAGGTCGTTCCGCCGGAACCACCAGATCATGCTCAGGAGGATCGTGATCATCACGCCCATCAGCACCCAGAACGCGCCGGCGTCGGCCTCGCCCGGGACCTTCACGTTCATGCCGAACACCGATGCGATCAGCGTCAGCGGCAGGACGATCACGGTGATCGCGGTCAGGACCTTCAGGGAGTCGCTCTGGTCGTGCGCGAGCACCGACTCGTTCGAGCCCTCGAGCGCCTCGGCGACCTCCTTGAAGTTCTCGAGCATGTCCCAGACGCGCTCGGAGGCGTCGTTGATGTCGTCGAAGTAGAGCTCCTCGTCCTCGACGAGGTACCGCCGCGCGGCGTTGAGGTCCTTCAGCGCCGTCCGCTGCGGGCGGACGATCTTGCGGAAGTTGATGATCTCCTGCTTCGCGTTCGAGATGTCGCGGACGATCTCCTTCGAGCGGCCCTCGAAGATGTCCTCCTCGAGGTTCTCGAGCTTGTTGCCGATCTTGCGCAGCATCGGGAACGAGGCGTCGACGCACTCGTCGACGATGCGGTAGAGCAGGTAGCCGGCGCCCCGGGAGAAGTGGCGCTCGCGCTCCTCCTCGCGGTCCTCCACGCGGGAGAACAGGTAGTCGATCGTCCGCAGCGGGCGGTTCGGGATCGTGATGACGAAGTCCGGCCCGATGAAGACGTCGAGCTCCAGCGCGTTCAGGCGGCCGATGTTCTTGTCGTAGTCCGGGAAGTGGAGGACGATGAACAGGTAGTCGTCGTACTTGTCGACCTTCGGCCGCTGGTTGCGGGACGAGACGTCCTCGTAGTCCAGCGCGTGGAAGTCGTAGTGCTCCTGGAGCCACGCCATCTCGACGCGGCTGGAGCGCCCGAGGTTGATCCATCGGAGGCCGTGGGCCTCGACGACGTCGATCTGGGGGGTGTCGGGCTCGCCCTGGCCCGACGAGGAACTCTCAGCGGACCGGGTACCGAACCCGAAGCGGGGACGAGGGAACGTCGGCATCGGGACTGAGGGGATCGTCGTCGACGGGGAGCACGGTCCCTGCAGTCTACTCCGCGTCCCCACGACGTCCCTCGCGGGTCGTCCGTCTCCCGGGGCACGAGCGATCGGCCCGGGGCTTCTCTGTACCGTGCACGCCCATGACCTCGCCGACCGCATCCGCGGCCGCGCCGTCCGCCGCCGAGGTGCGCGCGGCCGTCGACGCCGTTCCCCTCTGGTACCACACGATCGATCTCCCGCACGGGATCTCGACCCCCGGGTGGTTCGACCTGCGGCCGATCATCGACTCCATGCCGTGGCCGGACCTGCGCGGCAAGCGGTGCCTGGACGTCGGCACCTGGGACGGGCACCTCGCGTTCGAGATGGAGCGCCGCGGCGCGTCGGAGGTCGTCGCGATCGACCTCAAGGACCAGACGCAGTGGGACATCCCGGTCCGCGGCCGGCCGCTCGCGGCCCCGGTCCTCGAGGGCATGGTCGGCGAGGACAAGGCGGCCGGCTTCACGACCGCGCACCGCCTGCTGGGCTCGAAGGTCGACCGGCGCGCGATCTCCGTCTACGACCTCACCCGCGAGGCCGTCGGCGAGTTCGACTTCGCGATCTGCGGCAGCCTGATGCTGCACCTCCAGAACCCGGTGAAGGCGATGGAGGCGATCCGGAAGGTCACGACCGGGCACTTCCTCTCCGCCGAGATGCTGCGCGTCCGCGCGACGCTCCAGCACCCGCGCCGGGCGGTCGCGCTGCTCGAGGCCGACGAGGGCCTCGTCCAGTGGTGGCACCCGAACCTCGCCGCGCACCGCCGCATGGTCTGGGCGGCGGGCTTCGTCACCGAGAAGCAGAGCCGCCCGTACGTCATCCGCCTCGGCGAGGGGCACCCGACGAGCTACACGCTGAAGGAGCGCGCGTTCGCCCTGGGTCGCCGCGCGATCTTCGGCCACCACGGCCTGCCGCACATCTCGCTGCTCACGCGCGTCGACCACTCGGTCGACGCGGTCGCGCGCTGAGCGAACTCCCCGGTACGTCCGGGAACCCGGGGCGCTTGATACGCTCCGCAACGAGCACGATCAGCACATCCAGAGGGGGGGAGGGACTGGCCCTTTGAACCCCCGGCAACCACCGCGAAATCGCCGACGCGGAGAGGTGCCAATTCCAGAGAGATGTGTGGCTGGACCAGTACGGACCTCCGCCACACCCCTTCGGCGGAGGACCGACGAGGAGTTCAGCCCATGTCTGCCAGTTCCCTGACCTGTCGCGAGTGTGGCAGCGAGTACCCGCTCGAGGCCCACTTCGTCTGCTCGAAGTGCTTCGGGCCGCTCGAGGTGAAGTACGAGGAGCACCCGTCCGCGGGCGATCCCGACGCGATCCGCCGCCGCATCCAGGCCGGGCCGCCGAACATCTGGCGCTACGCCGACTTCCTGCCGCTCGACCGCGTCCCCACGCTCGCGGCCAGCGGCCCCGGCCAGACCCCCGGCCTCGAGGGGCTCCCCGCCGGCTCGACGCCGCTCGTCCGCGCCGACAACCTCGCCAAGGAGCTCGGGCTCCGCGAGGTCTGGGTCAAGAACGACGCCGCGAACCCGACGCACTCCTTCAAGGACCGCGTCGTCGCCGTCGCCGCCGCCCGCGCCAAGGAGCTCGGCTTCACGACGCTGGCGTGCGCCTCGACCGGCAACCTCGCCAACGCCGTCGCCGCCGCCGGCGCCGCGCTGGGGATGCCCGTCTACGTCTTCATCCCGGCCGACCTCGAGGAGCAGAAGATCCTCGCGACCGGCATCTACGGCGCCACGGTCGTCACCGTCCGGGGCAACTACGACGACGTCAACCGGCTCTGCACCGAGATCGCCGGCGAGCGCCCCGACTGGGCGTTCGTGAACGTGAACATGCGCCCGTACTACGCCGAGGGCTCGAAGACCCTGGCGTACGAGATCGCCGAGCAGCTCGGCTGGCAGACGCCGGACCGCATCGTCGCGCCGATCGCCTCCGGGTCGCTCTTCACGAAGATCGGCAAGGGCTTCCAGGAGTGGAAGGACCTCGGGCTGCTCGACGCCGACCAGGCGCTGCCGATCATGAGCGGCGCGCAGGCCGCCGGCTGCAACCCGGTCGCCCACGCCTTCGAGCAGGGTCACGACGTCTGCCGCCCGGTCAAGCCGGACACGATCGCCAAGTCGCTGGCCATCGGCAACCCCGCCGACGGCCCCTACGCGATCGAGCTCGCCCGGCAGACGGCCGGCACGATCGACCAGGTCACCGACGACGAGATCCGCGCGGGCATCGCGCTCCTCGCGCGGACGACCGGCATCTTCACCGAGACGGCCGGTGGCGTCACGACCGCCACCCTCAAGAAGCTCGCCGACAGCGGACGGATCGGCGCCGACGAGCGCGTCGTGATCGTCATCACCGGCGAGGGCCTCAAGACGTTGGATGCGGTCCGGGGCACGTTCGAGTGCCGCGAGATCGACCCCAACTTCGACCAGTTCGAAGCGACCGCGGAACACCGCACGGAGGTGTCGGTCTGATGGCCGAAGTCACGTTCAAGATCCCGACCCAGCTGCGCGCCGCCACCGGCGGCGAGGGCACGGTCAAGGCCGAGGGGACCACCGTCGGCACGGCGCTGGAGCACCTCTTCGGCAACCACCCGGAGCTCCGCTCGAGCCTGACGGACTCCGAGGGCGACCTGCGGCGGTTCGTGAACGTCTACCTCGACGGCGAGGACATCCGCTTCGGCGACGGCCTCGGCACCGCGGTCGCCGACCGGCAGGAGCTGCAGATCCTCCCCGCCGTCGCCGGCGGCCGGTAGGACCCGCCCCGGGCCGGCATCGGCCCGGCGCAGGACGGACGAGGGCCCCGCTCCGGCGGGGCCCTCGTCGTTCCCGGGTCCGTGTGCGGGACGGTCAGTCGCCGGATGCCCGTGCGATCGCGGGGCGCGGCACGCGGCGGGAGGGCATCCGCCGGTGCGCCCAGTCGATCACCGGCGACTCGACGAATCGCCAGGAGACGACGGCGAGCGCGATGCTGATCCCGATCACGACCACGACCGCCAGCAGCGGGTCCTTCGGGAACGCGTCCAGCGACCGCAGGACCTGGATCACGGGGTAGTGCACGAGGTAGAGGCCGTACGACGGGGCACCCAGCCGGAACAGCGGACCGCGCTCCATCACCACGGCGCCGGTCGGACGGCCGGTCGCGATCGCCCCGATGATCAGGGCGAACCCGATCGTGATCGGGGTGTCGATCAGCAGCTCGCGCGCCGACGCGGGGCCGAGCTCGTAGATGCGCGCCGCCACCTCGCCGACGATGAGGACCAGGCCGACCGCCGCCATCGCGGTCGCCCGTCCCGTCGGGATGCGCCGGTCGTGCGCGAGGACGGCGACGAGCATGCCCGCCGCGAACGACCCCATGCGGACCGGCAGCGTGTCGGTGACCGTCGGGTCCCAGCCGTGCAGGGTGCCCTGGCCGATCAGGTACGACCCCACGACCATCAGGACGAGGCACGCCGCGCCGAGCACCCGACGGCGGGCGACCGCGCTCCGCAGGCGTCCCGCGGTCGTCGCCGCGAGGAGTCCGAGGAGCGGGACGACCACGTAGAACGACACCTCGATCGTCACGCTCCAGGTCGGCGCGTCGATCGCCCCGTGCGTGCCCGGGCTGTAGTTCTGCAGGAACAGCAGGAACGCGGGCAGGTCGGTGACCGGCCGCGCCGCGGGGTGCGCGAGGACGCTCAGCGCCAGGAGCGCGAGGAGGATCACGAGCCAGTACGCGGGGATGATCCGTGCGCCGCGCCGCAACGCGTACGGCCAGAGCCGCGGCTGGGCACGACCGTCGAGCGCCGCCGCCGCGAAGGGCCGGAAGATGAGGTAGCCGGAGAGCACGAAGAACAGGGGCATGCCGATCCGGCCCTCGCCGATGAGGCCGTTGAGCAGCCTCCCGTCCGGGGCGGCACCGTCCCCGCGCACGAAGCGCCAGACGTGGGCGACCGCGACGCCGAGTGCAGCGACGCCGCGGAGCCCGTCGAGGGCACTGAGGTGGGGGACGGAGGACTGCGCCGGGGCTGACACGCCCGGCGTGACGTGCGCAGTGCGATCCGTGATGCGACGAAGTCGTAACAGAGGCGGAGCAGCGTACGTCGCACCCCTCGGGCGGTTCTTCGGTGCTCCTTCGGTTCGCGGCGGCGCCCGGGGCGGGGGGACGCGACGGCCTCCGGAGCCCCACTCCTGCGACCATCGTGCGGTGCGAGACGTCGAGATCCGCGGGGACATGGTCCGACTCGGGCAGCTGCTGAAGCTGTCCGGGGCCGTCGACTCGGGGGGCGAGGCGAAGGCGGCGCTCCAGGAGGGCCTCGTGACCGTCAACGGCGAGCCCGAGGAGCGGCGCGGCAGGCAGCTGCGGGACGGCGACGTCGTCGCGTTCCAGGACGAGGTCCTGCGCATCGTCGCTGCAAATTGAGGGATTCCGTCCGGGCGGCGGTCTACGTTCAGCGCCATGCTCACGCCTGCGGCCGCGGACCCGAACTGGGCCGCCGGTGACCTCCTGGAGCACGCCCGCCGTCTAGCGGCGATCGCCTCGGTCCCCGCCGCGTCGCGCAGGCCGGAGGACGACGTCGTCCTCGGTGTCAGAGAGCTCCACGCCCGGTGCGTCCGGCTCGAGGTCGACCCCGTCGTCGCCGACGTCCCCACGCGCCAGCGCGCCCGGCTGGCCGAGGCGCTCGACCGCCTGGCCTGCGCGTCGGACGACCTGGCGTCGATCGTGTTCCTCCGCTGCTCCGACGCGTCCGACCCGTCGGCGGACGACGTCGTCCCGGATCTGCCGGCGCTGCTCGCACGCGTCACCGAGCGTCACGACCAGGTGGTCCGGCTGCTCGGCCGAGCCGGGATCCGGCGGACGTTCCCGACCGCCTGACCGACGCCGGGAGCCCGGCCGGACCAGGACGTTCTCATGCGACTCTCACGGCGCGGCGCGTTTTCGGCGCGGATCCTGGGCTAGGGTCGATGGACCGCCCGGCGAGCACCTCGCCGGTCCCCCGACAGGTCGCCGCCAGCGGTCGGCCACCAAGTGCAGGAGCGTCTCCATGATCCGCATCTCCAGGGCCGTCGTCACCGGCCTCGTGGTCGTCGCCGCGGCCCCCGCCGCCGCCCAGGCCGCACCCGCGAAGGCCCCGGCCGTCACGAAGCCGTCGGTCGCCACCGGCCTCGCCGGCAGCATCACGCCGCAGAGCGCCACGGTCACCGGCCGGGTCGATCCCGGCGGCGCACCGACGAACTACCGCTTCGAGTACGGCACGTCGAAGAAGTACGGGGCCCGCACCGCCCGTGCGAGTGCCGGGTTCGGGATCTCCCCGGTCGCGGCCACCGCCGGCGTCTCCGGCCTCAAGTCCGCGACGGTCTACCACTACCGGATCATCGCGTCGAACAAGAAGGGCCTCGTCAAGGGCGCCGACCGCACGTTCAAGACCCCGAAGCAGCCGCTCGGGTTCGCGGTCGCGGCGAACCCGAGCATGGTGCCGTTCGGCGGGGCGACGACGATCGCCGGCACGCTGGGCGGGACGGGCAGCACCGACCGCGAGGTCCAGCTCCAGGCGAACCCGTGGCCGTACACCGCGGGCTTCCAGCGGATCGGCAACGTCCAGCTGACGTCGAAGGAGGGCACGTTCGCGTTCCCGCTCCTCGGCCTCGGGCTGAACACGCAGTACCGCGTCGCCACGACCGACAAGACCCCCGTCGTCTCCGACGTCGTGGGCACCCAGGTCGGCGTGTCCGTGACGACGAACGTCAAGCGGCTCGTCAAGAAGGGCAACGCGCTGCGGTTCTCCGGCCGCGTCCGCCCGGCCCGCGTCGGTGACGCGATCGGTGTCCAGCGACTCACGGGCAGCAAGTGGGTCACGCTGAAGGGTTCGCGGACGAAGGCCGGCACCGACCAGTACGCGTCGTACGCCACGCGCGTCCGGATCCGCAAGAGCGGCACCTACCGCGTGTTCGTGCAGGTCGCCGACGGCAGCCTCCAGTCGCTGCCGGGCTCGTCGATCCGGATCGACCTGAGTCGCTGACCCGGCGGGGCGCGGGCCCCGACGCCCGCGCCCCGCCAACCCGTCGAGCGGCGTTGCCGCCGTCCGTCGCGACCGGCAGACTCGGACGGACGTGCCCGAGGGACGAGACACCGACGCGACCCGCCCGACGCCGCTCCCGGGCGTCCCGGACGTCTACCGGCTGCTGGTCGCGTCGCTGACCGACTACGCGGTCATCGTCCTCGACGTCGACGGCATCGTCCGCAGCTGGAACCCCGGCGCCCAGCAGATCAAGGGCTACCGCGCGGACGAGATCATCGGCCGCAGCTTCGAGGCGTTCTACACCCCGGAGTCCCTGGCGGTCGGCCATCCCGCGCGCGAGCTCGAGCGTGCCGCCGCGACGGGGCGCTACGACGAGGAGGGGTGGCGCGTCCGCAAGGACGGCGGGCGGTTCTGGGCGCACATCGTGCTCACCGCCCTGTTCGACGCCGACGGCGACCTCGTCGGCTTCGGCAAGGTCACCCGCGACCTCACCGAGCGCAAGCACGCCGAGGAGCAGCTCGCCAACACGCTCGCCCTGCTGCGCGACACCGCGCTGACGGACGCCCTCACGGGCCTGGCGAACCGCCGGGCCTGGGACGACGGCCTGGCGCGCGAGATCGCCCGCGCCCGGCGCGCGGCGACACCGCTGTGCGTGGGGGCGATGGACCTCGACAACTTCAAGGCGATGAACGACACGCAGGGCCACGGCGCCGGTGACCGCTTCCTGCGCCGGACGAGCGCGGCTTGGCGCACTGCGCTCCGGGGCGGGGACCTCCTCGCGCGGATGGGTGGCGAGGAGTTCGCGGTCGCGCTCCCCGAGTGCGAGCTCGACGCCGCCGCCGCGGTCGGGGACCGCTTCAGGGTCCTGACCCCCGACGGCCAGTCGTGCTCGGTCGGGGTCGCCCAGTGGGACGGCCACGAGTCCGCCGACGACCTCCTCCAGCGTGCCGACCGGGCGCTCTACCGGGCGAAGAACGGCGGGCGGGACCGCACCGAGCGGGACGTCGCCGGCCCGGTCGGCGGCTGACGGCCCGGCGGCGCGCGAGTCGACGATCCCGGTCCGCGGCCGCCGGCGACACCGGCGACCGGAGCTCTCACGATCGTCTCACGGTGCCGATCGGATCCGCTGCCAGAATCGGTCCCACGAGCCCGGTCCGCGGGTTCGCCCGGACCTCACGGCCGGATCCCCCGCAGCACCCGGAGTCGGTCATGCAGAAGAAGCTCGCGGTCCTCGGCGTCGCCGGGTCCCTCCTCGGCGCCTCGGCGCTCGCGGTCCCATCGGCCCAGGCCGCGACCCGCGACGGCGTCTGCGATCCGGGCGAGTTCTGTTACTTCTTCAACAGCGGCCAGCAGGGGTCGGTCTCCGATTTCGCCGGCTCGCTCGACGTGTACGGCACGACGCAGCCCGGCTGCTACGAGTACCGCGGACCGGGCGCCGGCAAGGGGCAGTGCGTCAAGAACCAGGCGGCGTCCGTGTGGAACCGCAGCGCCGGGCCGGTGACCGTGTACTTCAACAGCGGCTACCAGGGCGCGAGCCAGACGTTCGCGGCCGGTGCGAAGGGCAACCTGAAGCCCGGCCTGAAGAACGAGAACGCGAGCCACCGCTTCCGTGCCGCCACGACGCCCGCCCCGGCGCCGACGCCCACACCGGCCCCGGTGCCTCCGACTCCGACGCCGGTGACCTCGACGCCCACTCCCACGCCGACGCCCGTCCCGCCGAAGAAGCGCACGCTGTCCTTCGGGCTCTACCTGAAGTCGGGCGGGAAGATCAGCTGCCCGTTCAACGGCTACTCGACCACCCCGGGCAAGCACGAGGGCATCGACATCGCGCGCGGACTCGGGTCGCCCGTCCATGCGCTCATCGAGGGCAAGGTCACCCGGATCTCGGCCGGCTTCGAGGGACGGAAGGGCCTGTCGACGATCGCGATCTACAACGCGACGTACAAGAAGACGATCGTCTACCTGCACTCGGCGCCCTCGAAGCGCCTGAAGGTCGACCAGACCGTCAAGCGCGGACAGCAGATCGCCACCGAGTCCTGGCGGGGCGTCTCGCGCAAGGAGAGCCGTCACACCCACGTCGAGATGCGCCCCGGGTACGCGACCTCCGCCGCCCCCAGCGTCGGCGACCCCAAGCTGACGAATCCGGACCCCACCGCGTTCTGGAAGGCGCGCGGCTACGAGATCAAGTAGCGCACCGTCGGACCCGGAGAACGAGAGAAGCCCCGCCGGAGCGGGGCCTCTTCGTCTCACGCGCCCGGCAGGATTCGAACTTGCGACTTTCTGCTCCGGAGGCCCCGCGGAAGGGTCTAGAACGCGGTTCCTAGCGCGATTCAGTCTGCCGGATCGTCAGTTTCCTAGGCTGATTCGGCGAGTTTGGTACCCGCAGTGGTACCCGCTGAGAAAGTGGTACCCGCGCCGAAATCGTTGGTACCCTGGCCCTACGGTCGCTCCGCGGAGCGCCTCCGCAGAGCCCCATTCGGCGGGGTCGTCGGCGGGAGCGCTTCGAGGCCCGGACCTGGACCTCGAGCGACGCAGACGGACAGGGATCGGCGTGGCGAGAACGAGCGAGACGGCACCCGTCGTCACGGTGCGGGCGGGCAAGGACGGCACCCCGTACTACGAGGCGAAGTGGCGGCACGACGGCCGCCAGGTCAAGCGTCGCCTCGGCCGCGCGTGGCTCGACCCCGACGGCCAGGGCGGCTGGCGCAAGCGCCGCGGCCGGACGCCCGAGGGCTGAATCGACGAGCGGACCGCGCACGTCGCGGCAGCCGAGGCGACACGGACGGTCGCCGACGAGGCCGCGAGGGCCGCGGCGGCGGAGGAGCACGCGAAACTCATCACGGTCCGCCGGCTCGCGTTCGAGTGGCTCGACTGGCTCGAGCACGTCCGCGGTGCGGCACCGTCGACGCTCCGCGACTACCGGCACCTCCTCCGCGAGCCCGGCGAGGCCCACAAGCGCGGGACCGGCACGACTCCCGGCCGGATCATGGCGGCGTTCGGCGACACCGTCGCCGAGGACCTGACCCCGAAGGCGGCCAGTGCCTGGCTTCGGCAGCTCGACGACGAGGGGCTGTCTCCGCGGAACGTCAATAAGCACCGCCAGACGATGCGGGCGATCTTCGCCTACGGCCAGCGCCCCGACACGCACGCCGTGCCGGTGAACCCGTTCGCGGCGACCGACAAGCGCCGCGAGGCCCCGCGAGCGACGCTGGACTTCTACGAGGCGGCCGAGGTCGAAGCGCTGGCGCGAGCGTGCGAAGCAGGGGCGCACCGAACGGTGCGGGGGAGGGCCAACCCCGACCACCGCGGTCCGGAGACGCCGGCCCCGCTGTCGCGCGCCCAGAAGGAGGCGCAGGCGGCCGAGCGAGACGCGCGAGCAGCAGAGGACCGCCAGGACGCCGATCTCTTCCGCGTCCTCTTCTACTCGGGGCTGCGGCTCGGCGAGGTCCTGGCGCTCCGCTGGGACGACGTCGCGTTCCTGGTCGACATGTCGGGCGCCTCGCTCCACGTCCGCCGCGCCGTCTCGGCCGGTGTCGAGAAGGAACCGAAGGGTCGCAAGGCCCGCCGGGTCCCACTCCCGCGAGCCGCCGCCGAGGCCCTGGCGCGCGTCGGCGCCCGAGGCGACTTCACGACCCCGGACGACTACGTCTTCTGCAACCGCTTCGGCCGCCGCCTGGACGGCGAGGCCCTCCGCTCGCGCTACAACCGCGCCGTCCAGGCAGCCGGGCTGCGCCACGTCAAGCTCCACGGCCTCCGCCACGCCGCCGGCTCGGTCCTCGCCCGCTCGATGCCCCTGGTCACCGTCCGCGACGTCCTCGGCCACTCCGACATCCAGACGACGAACCGCTACCTGCACTCGAAGATCGACGCGGCGGCGGTCGAGGCGGTGAATGCGGCGTTCGGGACGCCGATCGTCGAGGAGCGGGAATCCGGGACGACGAACGGGCCAGCGGGGGCATGACGGGAGCCGGGTCGCTAGTCGCGACACGCGACACCGTGGCCCCTCGGACGTTTGGTGCGCAAGATGGCAAGACTGTTCACTCCGGTTGCTCGTCTAGGCTCACGTCGCTGCTGACCATGGCCTCACCTGTCGCATTCCGCAGACTCAAGATCCGCCGCGACCGCGTCGGCGTACATGCGTTCGATCGTGCGACCGGGCTTAACCTTCTCGTTGACGAGGTCGCGGTTCCCGAGCGGGAGTGGGCCGCAGCCCCAAGGCATCTCGCTGTTGCGTTGACTAACGCCTGCGACTTGCACTGCCCCTTCTGCTATGCGAACAAGCACCGCGCCGCCCTCGACCCTGCCCGTGTGCTCGGCTGGCTACGGGAGGCCGATGCTGCTGGGTGCCTCGGTGTGGGTTTCGGGGGTGGGGAGCCCACGACGGTGCGGGGGTTCGCGGAGCTCTGTCGGGCCGTTGCGAACGAGACGGCGCTCGCCGTGTCGTTCACGACCCACGGCCACCGGCTCTCCGAGGATTTGCTCAGTCAGCTAGCCGGGAGCGTCCACATGGTGAGGGTGTCCATCGACGGGGTCGGAAAGACGTACGAGCGATTGCGCGGGCGGCCCTTTGATGCGCTCGTTGACCGCCTGAACATGCTGCGCCACGTCGCACCGTTCGGAGTGAACGTCGTGGTGAACGATCACACCATTGGCGAGCTCGATGCGGTCGCCGAGCTCGGCGCGCGCGTCGGCGCCGCAGAACTGCTGCTGTTGCCCGAGCTCCGCTTCGGCGCAGGAACGGGCGCGACGGCGCGGACCCTCGCGGCGTTGCGCGCCTGGGTCGATGCCTACAACGGCGAGGTGAGGCTCGCGATTTCGCAGGAGGGCGCCGACGGACTCCCGGTTGCTGAGCCCTTTCGCAGTCAGCCGCTGATTGAGCGGTACGCGCACATCGACGCCGACGGTGTTCTGCGCAGGTCGTCTTTTGCGGCCGGCGGCGTCGCTATCGGCGAGCGCACCTTCTTGGCGACCTACCAACTACTGGCAGGAGAGGAAGCCGAATGAAGGTCTGGATTGGGTACGGCTCCGAGCACTCCAGCAACCTGAAGTTGATTGGGCGCTTCCAGACTGAGGAAGCCGCGAAGGCTGCTGAGCAGCTGTTCGAGCGTCTCCGTGACCGCGTCTACGCGGACCTAGACGCCGAGACCTACGACGGCGACCAAGACTCGCCGCCGGACCTCTCCGACGAGATCGCGGAGCTCCTGCGCGAGTTGAAGCTCTACTCGGTGGGGCCCGCCGATGTGGAGAACTTCGCCTACGACCACTCGGTCCGACGCGAAGGCGCGGACTTTGTCTTGACGACCGACGAGAACAACATCGGAGGCTTCGTAAAGATCCTCGTCGACGTGGACGCGAAGATCGAGATCTTCTCATTGCACTCGCATACCGACAACGGGGAACGCAAGGACGAGAGCTAGCTGATGCCGGCGCTCGACTGGGACAAGTTTTCGGCGCTGCGCGGGGCGCCGGAGCACAACTTCGAGTTGCTGTGGCGCGGCGCCATCCGCCGGACGTATGCCTCCAAGGGGCAGTTCCTGTCGACGGCGCAGCAGCCCGGCGTCGAGTTCCATTTGCGTCTCACTGCCTCGTGCGACGCGCTGGGCGACCCGCCCCGCTGGTGGGGTTGGCAGTGCCGCTGGTACGACGTCGCGTCGGGCAGGCAGATCGGGGAGCGTCGAAGGGAGAAGATCGTCGAGGCCATACGAACGACGGAGAAGTGGCTGCCGGATCTCACCGACTGGGTCCTGTGCACCCGGCGCCCATTGACGCCAGCCGACCAGTCCTGGTTCAACGGCATCGAGACCGACATGAGCCTCCACCTGCTCACCGGCGACGATGACCTGCCCGATCTGTTGGAGGGCGACGCCGCGCCACTTCGCGAGGCCTACTTCGGCGAACTCGTTCTCACGCCTGAGCGGCTTGCACGCCTCCGTCGGGAGGGAGTCGCCGCGGTGAAACGACGCTATAACGCCAAGCTCCACATCAAGGTGGAGGCCGAGAAAGTCCTGGAGCAGGTCCTTGCCCGGCCAGAGGCGTGGCCGGTTCTTTCCCGGCGCGCCGCCGCACTTGGCAAAAAACCAAGCAGCTTGCGGAGGACCTCCGGCAGCTCGCTTCCGACCACGAGGCGCAAAACGCCATCGGTCGGCTGTTGACCGATGCCGCGCAGGTGGAGGAACGACTGCGCAAGGTTGTCACGGAGCTTCAAGCTCACGGACCTGAGCCGGCATCGAGCCTCGCGGCGGAGGCCTGTCTCACGCAAGTTGGCCGCCGCGAGGCCGACAGGGTGATGGCGCGGCTGCGCAAGGACCGCCAGCCGGCAGCGCTGAGCACTCACATGCTTGAAGCGGAGCTTCGGCGCGCCCGCCGGCTGCTGGCCGGCTTCGCGGAGCGCATTCGCCCCGAGATGTGGGCGGTGGTCGGTGATGCAGGTCGCGGCAAATCCAACCTGGCGATCGCGCTGACTGCCGAACGCGGCGAGGCTCCCGCCGGCATTTATTTGCAGGGCCGCAACCTCTCGCGGACCAGTGGGCTTGAAGACCTGTTGGTACCCCTCCTGTCCCGACCTCAAGGCTCATTCCGCGACCTTCTGGAGGCCGTTGACGCTGCTGGAGCGCGCGCCGGTCGGCGCGTGCCCATCGTCATCGACGGGCTCAACGAAGCCGAGGATCCGGCGCGGTTCAAGCCGTTGTTGAGCTCCCTTCAAGTAGCCGCCGCGGACTTCCCCAACGTTCTAGTGCTCCTCACGCTTCGCGAGTCAGCGTTGGGGTACGCCATGCCCGACGACGCACCCGCCCGGCTTGAGCTGCCTGGGTTCGTCGATGAGTTCGACGAAGCCGTCGACCGCTACTTCAACCACTACAAGATCCGACGCGGGGACGCACGACTTCCGCAGCGGCTGCTGCGCCAGCCGTTGCTGTTGTGGATGTTCTGCGAGGTCGCCAACCCCGGCCCTCCAGAGGAGCGGCGTCCAGTGCCGCTGTCCTCCCTCCCGGCGACCCCCGTGGCTCTGTTCGAGGCATTCCGCGACGAATCGGTTAGACGCATAGGCACCGAGCTACTTGGTTGCGGAATCCCTGACGTCGCGAGCGGTCTAGACAAGGTCGCGCTGGCCCTCTGGGAGCGGCGCGCCCGAGACCTTCCGTTCGAAGAAGTGCGCGCCATGATCGATCGCGGCGCAGACTGGAACCACAGCATCGCCCGCGCTCTGGAGGATGAGGGTGTTCTGATGCGCGAGCCCGCTTCGTCTTGGCAGCGCCAGCCCAGCGGGATCCTCTTCGACGCTTTCGCCGGGTTCCTCATCGCCGACGCAATCGTCCGACACGTCGGCGCGGGAGGCATCGAGGCGTGGTTGGCAGACACGAAGAACCTCGCCAAGCTCGACTCACAGGACGAGGCTGGACATCCGCTGGCTCCGGACATCCTGACCGCACTGGCCGGTGTCCTGCCGCGTCGGACCTACCGGCAGTTGTGGCCTCACCTCGATGGCCTGCGACGCGAACAGGCGCTGGTCGACGCGGCGGACCTTGATCGCGGTGCGGTTGACGTCGAGACCGCAGAGGCACTTGCGAACGTTCTGCGCAGCGGCTCAATGTGGGCGTTCAGGCAGATCGTGGATCGACTGACCGACGTGCGAAGCGATCCGCATCACCGTCTGAACGCCGACTACATCGACCGCGTCCTGCGGACCCTGCCGGTCGCCGATCGCGATCTGCGCTGGACCGAGTGGGTCCGCAAGACCAACGAACCCAGCTGGCCGCAGCGCGATGGGGCACTACAGCGCGACATCGAAGCGATTGGCAGCCGCTGGCGCGAGCGTCACGAGCGCGACGGGACTGACCGGCTGCGCGCGGTGTGGGTGTCTTGGCTGCTCACGAGCACCGACCGGCGGCTCCGCGACTGTGCGACCGAAGCTCTCTACCGTTTCGGTCGCGACGCACCAGGAGAGCTGTTCGAGATGACCACCGGCGCGCTGGACCTGGACGACCCATACGTGCCCGAGCGGCTGCTCGCTGCTTCCTACGGCGTGATCATGGCCAACCAACGGCCAGGAACTGACGACTTCGATGGCGTCTACGGCGAGTACCTACGACGGCTCGGGGAGACCTTCCGCGGAGACGCCGCGACCCAGCCGACCAGTCACTGGCTGATGCGCGCTTATGCGCAGGGAGCGTGGGACATGGCCTCCGCACTTCGGGGCAACGCGGCAGCTCCGGCGGAGTCCCTCTGGAAATCGCCGTTCGCGGCCGCGGCTGCGCCGCGCGGCGACAGCGAAAAGAGCAGTCGTGGTGAAGAAGTGCAACGCGCCTTCGGCATGGACTTCGAGAACTACACCGTTGGGGGCCTCTACGACGACCGGTCCAACTACGACAGCACGCACGAGGCGTACCGCGCGGGGCTCGCTGCGATACGGGGCAGGATTTGGGACCTCGGCTGGCGCGATGACCGACTCGGCGGAATCGATCGGAGCATCGCCGAAAGCCAATGGCGAGGCGGGCGCGCAGACCATCCTGACCGTGTCGACCGGTACGGCAAGAAATACGGCTGGATTGCCTACTACGAGCTCGCCGGCCGACTTGATGACGCCCGCGTGCTCACCAAAGACTCCGCCGAGCACATTGTCGACCTTGATCCCTCGTTCCCCGACAAGCCACCGCCCCTGCCGGTGGAGATTCCTCGATGGGCCCGAGCTACACCCGTAAGACTGTCTGACTGGGTCCGCCGCGGAATCGTCACCGTCCCGGACGAGTTGCTCGCGCCCGCGGAGCTCGCCGGCACCGACGGTCCGTGGGTCGCGGTGAACGTCGTCCTGCGCGACCTCAACAACATCGCTGGCCGTCGGGCCTGGGGCGTCGTCGAGGCGCTGCTCGTGACCCCCCAAGTGGCCACCCAGTTCGAGGCAGCAGTCGGCGCGTCGTCAGGGTGGTCCGGGACACGCTGGCCTGGGGACCCGAGCGACTACTACACGTACGCTGGCGAGATCCCGTGGTCTCCGAAATTTGCGGCCTCGGTCATGCGCTGGGAGGAAAATCCCTATCGCTATTGGCTGGAGCTCCCTGGTGTGGGGACGTGCGACGCGGAGATCGTCAGCCACCGCTTCGCCTGGGAGAGCCACCACAGCACAACCAATCAGCAAGGCGGGTTGCTCGTCCCCTCGCGGCGGCTGACCGAGGCGATGGGGCTGCTCAGGTCCCCGGACGGCCTGGACCACGTCGATAGTGACGGCCGCGTTGCCGCTCGCGTGTTCCTCTCGCCCCCGCACTTCGAGTCTGGCAACGCGCTCTACATCCGCCGAGATGTGTTGGAGGGCTACGCCAAAAGCCTTCAACGTGAGGTGGTCCTCGTGGTGCGTGGCGAGCGCCAGCCCGACTACGAACTCGTCAGAAGTCGGCCGCAGTGGTACCTGAACGCTGTCAGATCGAACGCCCATGAGTGGGCGTTCGGTCGTCGGCTTAGCGACCTCGGCTAGTTGAGTTGCCTACGGTCTCCGTGAACACGGGACCGCATTGCCCCAGAAGAGGCGACGGCAGTTTCTGGCGGTAGGAGTCGCACGGCGGAGCGCCTCGTGTCCGACCGGTGGCCTGTAATCGAAGGCCGAGCGCGGTCGCCCGTGGCTGTATCAACCGACAGATGCATCTCTGGCTGGAACAATTGTGTCCCGTTCGGAGCGGATGGTGGGCGGCGTTGCGAGAACGACGCGCCCGGTTGGTGCGATGGGCGCTGCACGGTGGTCGGTTTCGACCGAGACAGAGTGGACGTCGCCAGGGGGTCGCGAAGAGGCGGAAGGTCACTTCGCGACGGAGCTGATCGTCGAGGACGACCCCTGGCGTCGGCCCGGACCGATCGGCAGCGACCGCGGGAAAGTCCTCACCGGGCCTCACGGTATCGGCGGCGACTGCTCCGCGGGCCCGGTGTCGGAACCGAGAAGGTGTTGCAAACCGTCGCCGGCTCCCATCTCCAGATAGGTCATTCGGTTAGGTGGACGCTCCTGTCCTTCGGGGAGCCAGTCTGGGTTCAGCCGGGCCTTGAGACCGTCGCGATAGTCGGGCCCGGATCCGCGGCCGCCCCCAGAGGACCAGGACGGATCGATGACGACGATCCCACGCCGATGGTCGGCGGCTAGCCACTGCTCAATGATGTGGTTCACGTGATCGTCTCGGTAGGCGTAGCCGATTGAGATGAGCGTCAGCGCTCCGGCGAGTCGCTGTTCGAATTCGCTCAGCATCGAGCGGAAGGGCCCGCCGCCCTTCAGTTTGCCGCGCTTGCCGAATACCACCTGGGGGGCACCATGGTCGTCGATCCTGGCTACCGCGATCGCTTCCCGTGCGATGTGGCCTAGCTGCGCCTCGGAAGTGGCTGCTCTCCAGTCGATCGAACCGTGCAGTTTGAGGAGTCGTACGCCCTTCTCCGGGCCATCCCAGGAACGGTGCGACGTCCAGGATTCAATTCCGGTTGAGACGTCGATGCCTCGGGCGGCACCCTCCTGTTCGACGGCAAGATCGTAGTTCAGGGTGGTTACGTCCACTCGCTTGTCTCTTGCCATCTCAAGCAGCGGACCGAGGTACGCCGTCTGTCCCGGCGGGATAGCCACGAGCTGCTTCAGCTGTTGGACCATACGGTCCGCGAGCCCGCGGTAGACATCGCCTGTGCCTTGCCCTGTGGCAGATCTAATAAGGGCGACGACCTCATCGCGAGCGGTGTCGAAGCCCGGCTTCGCGAGGGCTTGAGCGAACCGCTTGTCCCAGAACGACGGCAGCCGGGGTCGGTCCCAGACGTCTACCGCAGGATGCCACGAAGCGACAAACGGGCTCACTTCGAGATCGCGTCGTTCGGCGAGGAGCTCGACCGCGGAATAAACGCGCTCTACGTCGAGGCTGCGGAGTGGGTCATGCCCAGCCGCGGCGTCATACGCGGCGATCGCTCCGCAGACAAAGTTCAGGGCTTGTCCCGCCTGGTCGAGATATCCGGCTTCGTTGAACGACGCGAGCAGCTTCTGGGTCATCTGCAGAGACGTTGGAGCTCCGGCTTCGACCGACGCGCCGGCACCCAAAAGAAACATGGGGCTTGAGATCAGCGGTCGACTGGGGTTTGTCGCATCGTTCACCTGGACATCGTAAGCCGCGAAATGCAACGCGCGTGGGCGGCTGTCACGAGGCCCCTACACCCGAGTCTCAAAGGACCGGCCCGTTCAGAGCGCGGTGCCTGTTGCGGTTGCAGTCGCCGACTTCACCGCCCTGCGTGGTCACCGTCGACGGGCGCACGTAGGCCCGTCGCTACTCCTGAGGCCGGCGTTTCCGAGGTTTGTCCGGATGGTGATGCGCGATGCGCTGGACCGCGTCCCGGTAGCGATCACGATCATCTACTTCGACCCTCGGGAGCGGGACCTCATGCCGAAGATTCTCGGTGTGAGCTTCGTGCTTCTGAAGTCCGATGGGATCTACAACAAGTTCAACGACAGATTTGGTGCCGGGCCCGGCAGCGGCGGTGCATAACCGACGCTGACTGGGCGCCGGGTGTCGCGTGGCATTGGACGCTGGCCCACGGCCCCGTAGCGTCGGCGGCCGAGAGTACGGTCGGTTGGTACATGACGGAGACAGGGGAGCGAGGAAAGGCGGGCGCGGGTAGCGACGTGCGCGACGAACACCTGGATTGCACTGGCCAGCGGCCCGAGCTGACCGAATCTACCGCGGGTGTCCGTCGGCGGTTCTGGCCGACGGCAAGCGCCGGCCTGATGGCTGTGGGAGGGAGCGCGATCGTCGCCGCATTTGCGCTGAACGCCGGCGCGAAGGCCGAGACGTGGTCGGCGATTGCCGCATGGCTGACTTTGCTGGTGGCGTTGGGTGCCGCTCTTGTCACTGTTCATCAAGTCGTCGAGGGGCGACGGCAGAGGGCCGAGGACGACGCGGCCGCGCACGATCGGCTTCGACAGCAGGCGAAGCAGGCATGGGACCTACACGGGAGCCAGCTCGAAGCCCAACGCGAGCTGGCCGAGCAGGCAGCTCAGCCTTACGTGGTGGTGTTCGCCGAGGCAAAGGTGATGGCGTCAGGCAACTACGCCGAACTCGTCGTTCGGAACGTCGGCAAGACACCGGCCTACGACGTGCGATTGACTTTTGATCAGACCGTTATGTCTGAGCTCGATCGTTCGGAGACCCACCCGCTGCGGATCCCCGACCGCTTTCCGGTCCTGGCTCCGGGCCAAGAATGGCGGACGCTCTGGGCGGATCTTCGCCGCGAGCTCGACGACGATTCAGCTTGGCCGCCACTCACTACCGCCGTAGCTGATTTCAGACGAGCTGGGGGTCTTGCACCCATCGGTGGGCCGTTCGAATATCAGCTGGATCTCCGATCGCTGGTGCACGGTCATATCGTCGAGTACGGGGCTCACGACGGCGCGAAAGCTCTGCGCGAGATTGAAAAGACGGTGAAGCGCTGGCGCGGTCTTTCGGGCCAGTCCGTTCAGGTCGTATCGCGTGACGGTGACGCACGAGACCGCCGGCGAGAGCGTGAGAAGCACGAACGCGGGCCTCGGCCGTTCGGCCCTTGGTCGCTACCACCGGCGCCAGTGACTTCTCCTCAGCCGGGCGACGCAGAAGTCTGACTCGACCCGCGCCGTCTGGGTCACCGCAGGAGACGAACAGTGACCGGAAGGTCGAGGTCGGCCCAGACACGGTCGGCGGTCAGCACCTCGGGTGGGCTGCTGCGAACCGTCAACGCGAGGCAGCATCGGTCGCCGAGGGAGAGCGATCTTCCGCCGTCGAGGGCACGCATGGCGCCGGCGAGTTCGGCGTCTTCTTCGGTGACCGGCTCGATTGTGACGCCCGCGGCGGCGAGGAGTTCGCGGACGCGGGCTACGTCCACGTCGACGTCGATCAGCTTGCCGACGACCTCGGCGAGGTTCGCCGCGCCGAGCTTCGCCGACTGCAGCGCCCCGGCGACCACCGCGGCCCCTGGCTCGTCATGGACGAGCGCGAGAACGGCAGAGGCGTCGAGGACGGTCATTCCGACGCGGCGGCCTGGCGGCGCTCGGCGAGTAGCTCGTCGACCAGTGACCGGGACTTCGGTACGCCCGCGGCGAGACCCCGGAGCTCGGACGCGGCGTCCTTCTGCGACTCGATCACGAGCCGGCGACCGGACAGCTGGAGGTGTAGGCGGTCGCCGGCCGCCAGACCCAGCTCGGCTCGCACGTCGGCGGGGATCACGAGGCGGCCCTGCTGCCCAAGTACAAGAGTGGCACCCATGCCGAAAGTGTGGCACGAGTGCGGGCATCGTGCCACTTCTGCTCGGGGCGGAGCGGGCCGGTGCCTGCCGTAGAGGTCTTCCCCGGGTCGAAAATGTCGAAAGGGACCAAGCTCGAGTGCGAAGCCGTTCGCCGTCCGCCGCGCTCGGGCTCCGGGACACGAGCAGACTGGGCGCGAAAGCCCAGTGGTAACAAGCGCCCACTGGTCACTCGGGGTGGTCGTCCGCGCGGTGATCACTCGTTAGCACCATCTCGGCCTGACGCCGACGGATGTCCGCAGACGTCCGGGCCGGAAGGTCGGGGGGCGTTGTCCCCGCCACGGCCGGGCGACGCCTGCCAGCCGAGGTCGAGCGCGGCGTTCGGTCCCTATGGAACGCGCCCCCCGCTCTCGTCGCACGACGCCCTAGTTCACTGCCGGTCGCGCCGGAATGCGCGTAGTCATGGGTGCCTGACCGATCCGGTTTTGGGTGGACGGGCCGGCCTCGCAATCCGGCGCGAGCCGTCGACGCCTGCCGGCGCCGGAAACGTAGAAGAAGGAGAGAGAGCCGGGTGGCGACTCGTTGCGCGGGTTCAGACGTGGTCGTCGTCCACGTCGATCTCCTAGACGGAGATCACCGAGGCCACCTCACCGCGAAATCGACTTCGTCGATCCGCGCACACAGTATCCACCCCTTGGAGAGGGCCGATTCGAGCTGGTCACTCAGGACGCGGGCCCCCGCACGGGCGACGCGTACAGGCCGGCGAACGGCCGGCGCCACGGCTGATAAGTGACTCGGTTGCCTCTTCGCCGTCCGACGTTTGAGTCCACGCGACGGGCCATCCCGCGCCCGGTGGTCACTAGTGCCCATTGCCGCGGCCGGTGCGCCGATCTAGAAATCGAGCATGGCTTCGGCCTTCCCCGATCCCCGGCCCCGTTCGCTCCCCGGAGCCGTAGGTGTGCGCGCTCGCCCGCTCACCCGCGACGAGGTCCTGACTGCCGCCGAGGTCGCCGATCTCCTGAAGCTGCCGAAGTCGACGGTCTACGAGCTCGCCCGTCGCGGGGTCCTGCCGGCGGCCCGCCTTGGGCGGACGCTGCGCTTCGTCCGGTCGGACGTCGAGCGGCGCGTCCGCGAGCCGCTCAACTGATCGCCGCGTCCATTGGCTCATCGGCGCGTTCCCGAGGCCCGACGCGGCCCCGCGGGTGCTCGGCCGCCGAAGTGGTACCCGCAGGTGGTACCCGCACCCGAACGACCCCCATGACGCCTCACCCCGGAAACTAAGAAACCCCCGCAAACGCGGGGGTTTCGTGGAGCGCGCCCGGCAAGATTCGAACTTGCGACTTTCTGCTCCGGAGGCAGACACTCTATCCACTGAGCTACGGGCGCCGGTGGACCCGACTCGGTCCGCGTCGGAGTGTAGCGAGCCGACCGGCTGACGCGGACACCGACCCACTACCCTCGGCCGCGTGAACCTGGAGGTCCTCTTCGTCGGCACCGGCGGCTCGGCGCCCACCGCGCGGCGCGGGCTGCCGGCCATGCTCGTCCGGCGCGGGGGAGAGGACGTCCTGGTCGACTGCGGCGAGGGAACGCAGCGGCAGCTGATGCGCTCGAGCGGACTCGTCGAGCTCGACCTCGTCCTGCTGACGCACCTGCACGCCGACCACTGGCTCGGGCTGCCCGGGCTGCTGAAGACGTTCGACCTGCGCGAGCGCGAGGCCCCGCTCCTGATCGCCGGCCCCGTCGGGACGACCGCGGCGGTCGAGGGGCTGCTGCGGATCACCGGCGGCGTGCGGTACCCGCTGACGGTGCAGGACGTGGAGCCCGGCGACGAGCTGCGCCGCGACGGCTGGACCGCGGAGGCGATCGGGGTCCAGCACCGGACGACGGCACTGGGGTGGGTCGTCGCCGAGGACGACCGGCCCGGCCGCTTCGACGTCGACGCCGCGCGCGCCCTCGGTGTCGGGCTGGACGATCCCCGCGAGTTCGGCCTGCTGCAGCGGGGCGAGACGGTGCGGGGCATCCGGCCGGAGCAGGTCACGGGGGAGAAGCGGTTCGGCCGACGGATCGTGTTCTCGGGCGACACGCGCCCGTGCGACGCGGTCCGCAAGGCGGCGTGGAGGTGCGACCTGCTCGTCCACGAGGCCACGTTCCTGACCGAGCACGAGGCGCGCGCGCGGAAGACCGGGCACAGCACCGCGGCGCAGGCTGCGGCGCTGGCGGAGGAGGCCGAGGTCGGCCTCCTGGCGCTCACCCACCTGTCTGCTCGGCATCGTCCGTCGGACGCCCTGGCAGAAGCCCGCGCGGCGTTCGAGCACACGGTGCTGCCACGGGACTTCGACGTCGTCGAGGTCCCGTTCCCGGAACGCGGCGACCCCGTCCTGCACCCCGGAGCCGGGCGCGCGCCGCGGGGTGGCGTCGCCCGCCCCGATGTCGGCCCCGCGCTCGACGATCCGGAGGACGACGCCGCCGAGGACGGTGCCACCGTGGGGGTTCCCGACGCCGTTCCCGCTGGCGCCGGCTCCGCACCCGACGCCGACGCGCCCGCGTCCGACGCCGCTCGCTCCGACCACCCCGGGGACGACCCCGGCCCCGCCGACGACGCTGCTAGCCTCCCGTCCGCTCGTTAAGCCGGTCCAGAGAGGCCGGGACGATCCCATCGCATGCCTTTTGAGACCACCGTCCTCGACGGATCCGACATGGCGCGCACGCTCGCGCGCATCGCCCACGAGATCGTGGAGGGTCATCCGGACCCCGCGAAGGTCGTGCTGGTCGGGATCCACACCCGCGGTGCCGTGCTCGCCGCCCGGCTGCAGGAGCGCCTGAGCGACCTGCTCGGCATCGAGGTCCCCCTCGGCGACCTCGACATCGCCTTCTACCGCGACGACCTCGGCGAGGTGGCCGACGTCGCGCCGCCCGAGCCCGACGCCGCCGGCCCGGTGATCCACGCCACGCACCTCGACGGGATCCCGCTCGAGGGCGGGTCCGTGGTGCTCGTCGACGACGTGCTCTTCACCGGACGTACGATCCGCGCGGCCATCGAAGCGATCTTCGACTACGGCCGCCCCGGCCGCGTCCAGCTCGCGGTCCTCGTCGACCGCGGCCACCGCGAGCTCCCGATCCGGGCGGACTACGTCGGCAAGAACCTGCCGACCGCCGTCGCCGAGCGGGTGAACGTGCGCGTGGCGGAGATCGACGGCCGCGACGAGGTCGCCATCGAGCGCCGCATGCCGCCCGCCGGCCCGGACGGCGACACCGACCCCACGCCACCGGAGGATCGCGCCGCATGAGGCACCTGCTGTCCATCGAGGACCTCGACCGCACCGGCATCGAGCGCCTGTGCGACCGGGCGGCGAGCTTCGCGGAGGTCGCCGACCGCCCGATCAAGAAGGTGCCCGCCCTCCGCGGTCGCACGGTCCTGAACCTCTTCTACGAGAGCTCCACGCGCACGCGCTCGAGCTTCGAGCTCGCGGCCAAGCGCCTGTCGGCCGACGTCGTGAACTTCGCGGCCTCGGGCTCCTCGGTCGAGAAGGGCGAGTCGCTGCGCGACACCGTCCAGACCCTCGCCGCCCACCGCCCGCACGCGATCGTCGTGCGCACGCCTTGGGCCGGCGCCTCGAAGCTCATCACGCAGTGGACCGACGCCGCGATCGTCAACGCCGGCGACGGCCAGCACGAGCACCCCACGCAGGCGCTGCTCGACATCTACACGCTGCGCTCGCGCCTGGGCTCGCTCGACGGCCTGAACGTCTGGGTCGTCGGCGACGTCCGCCACAGCCGCGTCGCCCGGTCGCTCGTCCTCGGACTGCAGACGATGGGCGCGAAGGTCACGGTCTGCGGTCCGCCGACCCTCGTGCCGTCCGACATCGCGGTCCTCGGCTGCGAGGTCCGCTACACGCTGGACGACCTGCCCGAGGCCGACGTCGTCTACGCCCTCAGGATGCAGAACGAGCGCATGAAGGAGGCCTACGTGCCCTCCCTGCGCGAATACGCCGCGGCGTACCAGATCAGCGCCCGACGTCTCGGGGCCCGCCAGCTGCTCATGCACCCCGGCCCGGTCAACCGCGGCGTCGAGCTCGCCGGCGACGTCGTCGACGGCCCGCAGTCCCTGATCCTCGACCAGGTCCGCGCCGGCGTCCTCGTCCGCATGGCCGTCCTCTACGAGGTCCTGGCCTCCGGCGGCGGACCGACCTCCCCACCCGACGGGCGCCGCGGCCGCGGCGGCCGGACGGGCGGCCCCGACTCGAACACCCCACAGGAGCTGCACCCCGCATGAGCCTCGAGCCCCTCGTCCGCGCGCCTGCCGCGGACGCCGACGTCCTGCTGCGCCGGGTCCACGTGCTCGATCCACGCGCCGGCATCGACGCGCCCCATGACGTGCTCGTCCGCGGCGGCGTCGTCGCCGAGATCGGGACCCCCGGCGGTCTCGAGGCCGCGGAGGGCGTCGAGGTCGTCGACGGTGAGGGCCTGCACCTCTTCCCCGGCTTCGTCGACCCGCACGTGCACCTGCGCACCCCGGGCCAGGAGTACAAGGAGGACCTCGAGACCGGCACGCGCTCCGCGGCCGCCGGCGGCTACTGCGCCGTCGTCGCGATGCCGAACACCTCGCCGGTCGTCGACTCCAGCTCGCTGCTGGGCTCGCTCCGCGACCTCGCCTCCCGGCTCGCCCGCATCCCCGTCGGCTTCACCGCGGCGATCACCCTCGGGCTCGAGGGCAAGCACCTGACCGAGATGAACGAGCTGCGGCAGGCCGGCGCCGTCGGGTTCACCGACGACGGCCGGCCGGTCACGGACGCCGGCGTCCTGCGCAAGGCCATCCAGTACCAGCGGCTCTGCGGCGGCGTCATCGCCCTGCACGAGGAGGACCCGTCGCTGTCGGCCGGTGGCTCGATGCGCGAGGGCACCGTGTCCGCGCGCCTGGGGATCGCCGGGGTGCCGTGGCTCTCGGAGTCCACCATGGTCGCGCGCGACGCCGCGCTCGCCGGCTACGAGGACGGCCGCCTGCACTTCCAGCACCTCTCGTGCGTCGCGTCGGTCGACGCCCTGCGCGCCGCGAAGGCCCAGGGCTTCAAGGTCTCCGGCGAGGCCTCGCCGCACCACCTCTGCCTGACGCACGAGGCCGTCCGCGACCTGAACACGTCGATGAAGATGAACCCGCCGCTGGGCTTCGAGGAGGACCGCAAGGCCCTCATTGAGGGCGTCCGCGACGGCACGATCGAGACGATCGCCACCGACCACGCGCCGCACGCGCGGGACGAGAAGGAGATGCCCTTCGAGCAGGCGCCGATGGGCACCACCGGCCTCGAGAGCGCCTTCGCGGCGGTCTACTCCGAGCTCGTGAAGCCCGGCATCCTGCCGCTGGCCACCGTCGTCGACCGGCTGATCGGCGGCGCCGCGCTGATGGAGCTGCCCACGCCCACGGTCGCGGTCGGCGCGCGGGCGAACCTCTGCCTCGTCGACCTGGAGCGCGAGTGGACCGTCGGCGCCGACGGCTACGAGAGCAAGTCCGGCAACTGCTGCTTCGACGGCCGCAGCTTCCACGGCCGCGTCCTGATGACCGTCGCCGACGGCGCCGTCGCCTACCGCGAGCGCAGCTTCGCGGTCCACGCTGCATGACCGACGCGTCCGCCCTCACCGGCCTGAACCCGGCCCGCACCGTCCTGGTCGTCGTCGACGTCCAGGAGGCCTTCCGCCCGTCGATCGACGGCTTCGACCGCGTCGTCGAGCGGTGCGCCCGCGCGATCCGCGGTGCCGTCGCGCTCGACCTCCCGGTCGTCGTCACCGAGCAGTACCCCAAGGGCCTCGGCGACACCGTCCCGGAGCTCCTCGCGGTGCTGCCCGACGACACCGCCCGCCTGCCGAAGACCGTGTTCTCCGCCACCCGCGCCCGTGGCTTCCACCTCAAGGGCCGCGACCAGGTCGTCCTCGTCGGCATCGAGGGCCACGTCTGCATCCAGGCCACCGCGCTGGACCTCCTGCGCCAAGGCCTCGCCGTGCACGTCGCCGGCGACGCCGTCGGCTCGCGGACCGCCGAGGACCGCGACGCCGGACTGACCCGCGTGGCCCGCGCCGGCGCCCTGGTCGGCACGACCGAGAGCATCCTCCTGGAGCTCCTCGGCGACGCCGCCTCCCCGCACTTCAAGACGATCCAGGAGCTGATCCGATGACCGCACCAGACGCTCCCGCCTACCTCCTCCTCGAGGACGGCACGCGCTTCGACGGGACCTCCGTCGGCGCCGCGCTCACCGACGCCGGGGCCGGCCCGCGGTCGACCGGCGAGGTCGTCTTCACGACGGGCATGTCCGGCTACCAGGAGTCGGTCACCGACCCGTCGTTCGCCGGGCAGCTGATCGTCTTCACGTACCCGCACATCGGCAACTACGGCGTGAACGCGTCGGCGATGGAGTCCGACCGCATCCACGCCCGCGCCGTGATCATGCGCGAGGCCGTCGACCGCGACGACGCGCCGCGCGCCGAGCAGGGCTGGCTCTCGTGGCTCGCCGGGAACGGGATCCCCGCGATCTCCGGCGTCGACACCCGCGCGCTCGTCCGGCACATCCGCGACAAGGGCGCCATGCGCGGCGGCCTGTTCGCCGGCGACGTGCCGCAGGACGAGGCCGCGGCCACCGTCGCGGCCGAGCCGTCGATGGCCGGCCAGGACCTCGCGTCGACGGTCACGCCGAAGGAGGCCGTCACGGTCTCGCGGTCCGGCCAGCTCCGCGGGACGGCCACCGGTGCCGAGGGCGACGGTCCGCTGATCGCGGCGATCGACACCGGCATCAAGTGGTCGATCGTCGAGGAGCTCGTCGCGCGCGGCGCGCGCGTGCGACTGCACCCGCTCTCCGACGGCCCGGAGGCGGTCCTCGCCGGCGACGTCGACGCGGTCTTCCTCGCCAACGGTCCCGGCGATCCCGGGGCGGTCGACCACGTCGTCGACACGATCCGCGGCGTGCTCGGCAAGAAGCCGGTCTTCGGCATCTGCATGGGCCACCAGCTGCTCTGCCGCGCCGTCGGCCTCACGACCTTCAAGATGGAGTTCGGCCACCGCGGCGCGAACCACCCGGTCAAGGACCTGACGACCGGGCGCGTCGAGATCACGAGCCAGAACCACGGCTTCGCCGTCCAGACCCCCGACGGCACCGGCCGCATCGAGGGCGACGAGCCCGTCCGCTGGGCGACCGACTTCGGCGAGGCCGAGCTCTCGCACCTGAACCTCTACGACCGCACGGTCGAGGGCCTGGTGCTCGCCGAGGCCAACGCCGCGACGGTGCAGTACCACCCCGAGGCCGCGCCGGGACCGAACGACGCGAGCTACCTCTTCGACCGCTTCCTCGACCGGATCCGCGAAGGCGGCTCGATCGCCGACGTGGGCCGCCAGACCGGCGACGCCGCCGCGGCGCAGGCCGGCATCGCCGCCGACGGGACGACCCCGGCCCAGGCCGCGATCGACGCCGACACCGACACCACCACCGACGGAGCCTCCGCCTGATGCCGCGCCGCACCGACATCCGCCGGATCATGATCCTGGGCTCCGGCCCGATCGTCATCGGACAGGCCGCCGAGTTCGACTACTCCGGCGCCCAGGCCTGCAAGGTCCTCCGCGAGGAGGGCTTCGAGATCGTCCTGGTCAACTCGAACCCGGCGACGATCATGACCGACCCGGAGTACGCCGAGAAGACGTACGTCGAGCCGCTGCTCCCGGGCCCCGTCGCGAAGATCATCGAGAAGGAGCGCCCCGACGCGCTGCTCCCGACCCTCGGCGGCCAGACCGCGCTGAACCTCGCCAAGGCGCTCCACGAGGACGGCACGCTCGAGCGGTTCGGCGTCGAGCTGATCGGCGCGAACTACGACGCGATCAACTGCGCCGAGGACCGCGACCTCTTCGCGCAGGCGATGGCGCGGGCCGGCCTGAAGATGCCCGCCTCGCTGATCGTCCGCGGCAAGGAGGGCGACTCCGCCGACGGCGCGCCGATCGCGACCGCCGAGGTCGACCGCCAGATCGACGAGGCCCTGACCATCACCGGCCTCCCAGCGATCGTCCGCCCGGCGTTCACGCTCGGCGGCCGCGGTGGCGGCATCGCGCGGTCGGAGGAGGAGTTCCGCCAGATCATCCGCGGCGGCATCGACGCGTCGCCGATCGGGCAGGTCCTCGTCGACCAGTCCGTGATCGGCTGGGGCGAGTACGAGCTCGAGGTCATGCGCGACAACGGCGACAACGTCGTGATCGTCTGCTCGATCGAGAACATCGACCCGATGGGCGTCCACACGGGCGACTCCGTGACGGTCGCACCGCAGCAGACGCTGACGGACCGCCTCTACCAGCAGCTCCGCGACCAGGCGATCCGCGTGATCCGCGCGGTCGGCGTCGAGACGGGCGGCTCGAACGTGCAGTTCGCGGTCAACCCGGACACGGAGGAGATCCTCATCATCGAGATGAACCCCCGCGTCTCCCGCTCCTCCGCCCTGGCGTCGAAGGCCACGGGCTTCCCGATCGCGAAGATCGCCGCACGCCTGGCCGTCGGCTACCGCCTCGACGAGATCACGAACGACATCACGAAGGCGACGCCCGCCGCCTTCGAGCCGACCATCGACTACGTCGTCGTGAAGTGGCCGCGGTTCGCGTTCGAGAAGTTCCCCGGCGTCGACGAGACGCTCTCGACGCACATGAAATCCGTCGGCGAGGCCATGTCGATCGGCCGCACGTTCGGCCAGGCGTTCGTCAAGGCGCTGCGCTCCCGCGAGCTCGACCGCAGGCCGTCGTACGCGGACTCCGACACCGCAGCGGACCTGGTCGAGCGGATCCGGCAGCCGCGCACGGAGCGCTACGACGTCCTGCTCGAGGCGATCCGCCGCGGCGCCACGGACGAGCAGCTCCACGAGTCCACCGGCATCGACCGCTGGTACCTCGACGAGTTCCGCCGCATCGCGCTGGGCGACGACCCGACCCCGACCGACGGCGCCGGCGGCTCCGCCACGCCGGGGGACGCGACCGGGCTCGTCCGCACGTTCAAGTCGGTCGACACCTGCGCGGCCGAGTTCGCCGCGCAGACGCCGTACTTCTACTCCGGCTGGGAGCGGCCCGACCAGGACGGCAACGCGCGCCACGAGGTCGAGCGCGGGGACAACCCGTCGGTCGTGATCCTCGGCTCGGGCCCCAACCGCATCGGGCAGGGCATCGAGTTCGACTACTGCTGCGTGCACGCCGCCGTCACGGTCAAGGAGTCCGGCCGGGACGCGGTGATGATCAACTGCAACCCCGAGACCGTGTCGACCGACTACGACACGTCGACGCGCCTGTACTTCGAGCCGCTGACGCTCGACGACGTCCTCGGCGTCCTGCAGGTCGAGCAGCCGGAGGGCGTCATCGTCCAGTTCGGCGGCCAGACGCCGCTGCGCCTCGCGCAGGGGCTCCAGGACGCCGGCATCCGGATCCTCGGCACGAGCGTCGAGGCGATCGACCGCGCCGAGGAGCGCACCGCGTTCGGCGACGTCCTCTCGAAGCTCGGCTTCAAAGCCCCGCCGTACGCCACCGCCCAGGGCCTCGACGGTGCGCTCGCCGCCGCGGAGGAGGTCGGCTTCCCGCTCCTCGTCCGCCCGAGCTACGTGCTCGGCGGCCGCGCGATGGAGATCGTCTACGGGCCCGAGGGCCTGACCTCGTACCTCGAGCGCGAGGCCGACATCACGGCCGGCAAGCCGATCTTCCTCGACCGCTTCCTCGAGAACGCGATCGAGGTCGACGTCGACGCCCTCTGCGACCGCGACACCGTCTGGGTCGGCGGCATCATGCAGCACGTCGAGGAGGCCGGCATCCACTCCGGCGACTCGGCCTGCGCGCTGCCGCCGTTCTCGCTGTCGGACGAGATCATCGAGGAGATCCGCCGGCAGACCCGCGGCATCGCCCTGGAGCTCGGCGTCTCGGGCCTCATCAACATCCAGTTCGCGGTGTACGGCGGCGAGGTCTACGTCATCGAGGCGAACCCCCGCGCGTCGCGCACGGTGCCGTTCGTCTCCAAGGCGATCGGCGTCCCGCTCGCGAAGATGGCGGTGCGGATCATGCTCGGCGAGTCGATCGCGGACCTCGGGCTGCCGGCCGAGGCCGGCGGTCAGGGCTCGCTCGGCCACGTCGCCGTGAAGGAGGCCGTCCTGCCGTTCGACCGCTTCGTCGGCTCGGACGGGCTGCTCGGTCCCGAGATGCGCTCGACCGGCGAGGTCATGGGCGTCGCCGCCGACTTCCCGCAGGCGTTCGCGAAGGCCTCGGCCGCCGCGGGCTCGCCGCTGCCCGACGGCGGCACGGTGTTCATCTCGGTCACGAACGCGGACAAGCCGCTCGCGCTCGAGGTCGCCCGGAAGTACCACGACCTCGGCTTCTCGCTCCTGGCGACGTCCGGCACGCGCGGCGCGCTGGTCGACGCCGGCATCCCGTGCGACGTCGTCTCGAAGCTCCAGGACGCGCGCCCGGACCAGAGCGACACCGCGGTGACCCGCATCGCGGCCGGTGAGGTCGCGATCGTCATCAACACCCCGACGGGCTCCGGTGCGCGGACCGACGGCTACGAGATCCGGCGCGCCGCGATCACCGCCGGGGTCCCGTGCCTGACCACCGTCTCCGCCGGGCACGCCGCGGCGCTGGCGATCGCGTCGGCGCGCGAGGGCGAGCCCGGGGTGGTCGCGCTGCAGGAGCTCCGGCGGTGAACACGCCGGCCCCGGACGCCACGACCACGAGCGTGGCCGGGGTCGCGCTCGAGCACCCCGTCCTCAACGCCGCGGGGACCGCCAAGTCGCTCGACGACGTCGCGCGGCTGGCGCGGTCCCCCGTCGCGGCCGTGACGGTCGGGTCGATCACGAAGGAGCCGCGCGACGGGAACGCGGGGGAGGTCTACGCCTCGCGCCCCGGGTACGCGGTCAACGCGCTCGGCATGCCGAACCGCGGCGCGACGTTCTACCGGGACGCCCTCCCCGAGCTCGCCGGGGCGGCCCACGCGGCCGGCAAGCCGCTGTTCGTGTCCGTGGCGGGGTTCTCCACCGACGAGTACGGCGAGCTGGCGCACCTCGCCGGGGGCGCCGGCGCGGACCTCGTCGAGCTGAACCTCGGGTGCCCGAACGTCTGGGACGACGGGCAGCAGAAGCGCATCATGTCGTTCGACCCGGAGCTCGTCTCCGGGGCGCTCAGGGCCGCCGCCGGGGCCGGCGCCCCCGTCGGCGTGAAGCTCTCGCCGCTGTCCGATCCGGTCCTCCTGGGCGAGGTCGCGGCGGCCGCCGTCGAGGCCGGCGTCGCGTACATCGTCAGCTGCAACACGTTTCCCAACGGCCTCGCGCTCCGCCCGGACGGTCGTCCGGCGGTGGACGTCGGCTACGGCGGCGTCTCCGGAGCGGCGATGAAACCGGTCGCGCTGGGACAGGTCGCCCAGCTCCGCGGACTGCTCCCGGACGACGTCGACGTCGTCGGCTGCGGCGGCGTGCGTACGGGTGACGACGTCAGGGACCTGCTGGCGGTGGGCGCCGCGGCCGTCGGCCTGGCGACGGCGTTCTGGGACGCCGGGGAGGATCCCGGGATCTTCGGCGATCTCCTCGCGGACTGGCTCGGATAGGCGTCCGGGAGGTCGCTGGACGGCGAGTTCTGCTAGCCACAACCGTCGCAACACTCGACGTCCTGGGCCACACCTGCACCTCGAGTCGAGGTCGAGGTGACTTGTCGTCCGGGGGCCGCGCGGGGGACGACGGCCGGGTAGACTCGCCCCGCGATGTCGACCGCCGCCAACGCCCCGTCCAAGTCCTCGTCCACACCGGAGCGGTCGCTCAACCAGCGCATGGATGCGCTGCAGCGTGCCAACGAGGTCCGGTCCCAGCGGGCGGCGCTCAAGCGTGACCTGAAGTCCGGCCGGCAGTCCATCGACCGCCTCCTGATGGACCCACCGGAGTGGCTCGAGACGGCGAAGGTCGTCGACATGCTCCTGGCGGTCCCGAAGTACGGTCGCGTCCGCGCGGGCAAGATCCTGCAGCAGTGCCGCATCTCCGCCTCGAAGACCATCGGCGGCCTCACGCCGCGCCAGCGCGCCGAGCTCGTGCAGTCGCTGCGCAGCCCGCGCGGCTGAGCGGCGGGCTCCCCGTGGCTCGCGTCTTCGTCATCACCGGCCCATCGGGGGTCGGCAAGGGCACGCTCATCCGTCGGCTCCGCGAGAGCCACCCCGAGCTCCGGCTCAGCGTCTCGGCGACCACCCGTCCCGTCCGCGAGGGCGAGGAGCACGGCCGCGACTACTGGTTCCTCGACGAGGACGAGTTCACGCGCCGGATCGACGAGGGCGACTTCGTCGAGCACGCCGAGTACGCCGGCCGCCGGTACGGCACGCTCCGCGAGGAACTCGACCGCCACCTCGGCGAGGGTGCTCCCGTGGTCCTCGAGATCGAGGTCCAGGGCGCCCGCCAGATCCGCGAGACGATGCCCGAGGCCGTGCAGGTCTTCGTCGTCCCGCCGTCGTTCGAGGTCCTCCGGCAGCGGCTCGAGGGTCGCGGCACCGACGGCGCCGACACGATCGCGCGACGCCTCGAGGTGTCGAGGACCGAGCTCGAGAGCCAGCACCAGTTCGACCACCGCATCATCAACGACGAGCTCGAGAAGACGGTCGCCGAGCTCGAGGCGATCGTCTCCTCGCAGCTCTCCGCCACCTGACCGCAGCCCGGGCCGCCGCACGGCGGCGCTACACTTCGTCTGTGATCTCTCCGCGCATGGACCAGCTGCTCGACAACGTCGACTCGAACTACGCGTCGGTCCTCGTGGCGGCGAAGCGGGCCCGGCAGATCAACGCCTACTACCACAACCTCGGTGAGGGCGCCTTCGACGAGTTCCCGCCGCCGATGGTCGAGACGGCGTCGAAGAACTACCTGACGATCGCCCTCGAAGAGGTCGCCGCCGGGAAGATCACCTACCGCTACCGGTAGTCCGACGGCCCGCCCGGGCCGTCACCCCGCAGTCCCTGGACGCCGCCACGAGCGGCGTTCGTCGTTCCCGGGGTCGCACGACGGCGTGCGTCCCGGCGCCCGGGGACGACGCTGCGACAGACTCCGCGCATGGCTCGGCTGCTCCTCGGCGTCACCGGCGGCATCGCCGCCTACAAGTCCGTGCTCCTCGTCCGGCTCGCCGTGAAGGCGGGCCATCAGGTGCGCGTGATCCAGACGCCGACGTCGCAGCGCTTCGTCGCGCCGGAGACGTTCCGCGCGATCACCGGCGCGCCCGTCCTCACCGACGAGTTCGAGCCCGACCCGCTGCGCGGCGGATTCCCGGGCGACCCGCTGCCGACGCACGCCGCGATCAGCCACCTGGCCCTCGTCGAGCACGCCGACGCGTACCTCATCGCGCCGGCCACGGCGAACACGATCGCGGGCCTCGCGACCGGCCGCGCCGACACGCTCGTCGGTTCGGCCTACCTCGCGGCCGACTGCCCGGTGCTCGTGGCCCCGGCGATGAACCACCGCATGTGGCACCACCCGGCCACGCGGCGCAACGTGGACGTCCTCCGGGCCGACGGCACGCGGATCGTCGACCCCGGCAGCGGGGACCTCGCGTCCAAGGGCGAGCACGGGGACGGCCGCGTCGCGGAGCCCGAGGAGCTGCTCGAGGTCCTCGAGGGCGTGCTCGCCGGCGGATCCTCCGCAGGCGGGCCCGGGGACCTCGCGGGGCTCCGCGTCCTCGTGTCGGCCGGGGGCACGCGGGAGCCGATCGACGCGGTCCGGTTCGTCGGCAACCGCTCGTCCGGCCGCATGGGCTACGCGGTCGCCGCGCGCGCCGCCGCGCGCGGCGCCGAGGTCACCGTCGTCGCGGCGAACGTCGGCCTGCCCGCCCCGGCGGGCTGCACGGTCGTGTCGGTCTCGACCGCCGAGGAGCTGCGCGTCGCGTGCGCGGCGGCCTTCGAGACCGCCGACGTGCTCGTGATGGCCGCCGCCGTCGCGGACTTCCGGCCCGTCGACCCCAGCGCCGGGAAGATCAAGAAGCAGGGCCGCACCGGCATGACGATCGAGCTCGAGGCGACCGCCGACGTGCTGATCGAGCTGTCCGGTCGCCGCCGGCCGGGACAGACGCTGGTCGGCTTCGCCGCCGAGCACGGGGACCAGGCGATCGTCCACGCCCGCGAGAAGCTCGTGCGCAAGGGCCTCGACGCCGTCGTCGTCAACGACGTCTCGCAGCCCGGCATCGCGTTCGACGCCACCGAGAACGCGGTGACGATCGTCACCGCCGGCGGCGACCGCGTCGTCGCGCGGGCGGAGAAGGAGCGGATCGCCGACGCGATCCTCGACGACGTCGTCGCCGCCCGCGCCACCGCGGCCTGACCCCGCGACGGGGTCGACCCGGCGGCACCGGATCGACGCCCTGGGCGGCCCGCCGGTTTGCCACACTCGGGGCATGTCCGAGGAGCCGACCGCGTACGAGCTCTATCGCTCCGGGGTGGGGCTGCTCGACCAGGGCGACCACCACGCCGCCGCGCTGCCGCTCCGCCGGGCCCGCGACCTCGAGCCGGACACCGCGATGGTCCGCGAGGCCCTCGGACGGGCGCTCTTCGGGTCCCAGCGCTACCGCGAGGCGGCCGAGGAGTTCTCCGCACTGGTCGAGCTCGAGCCCGTGAACCACTACGGGCAGTTCTGCCTCGGCCGGGCGCTCCAGCTCCAGGGCCTCCACGCCGAGGCCCGGCCGCCGCTGACCCTCGCCGCGCTGCTCCAGCCCGACCGCGCCGACTACCGCGTCTACCGCGACCGGACGATCGCGGCGATGGAGGGCGGCGCGGCGGACCACGTGCACGACGACGGGGGAGGCCTCGAGGGGCCGACGCCCGGGAGCCGGCGCAGCGGCGCGGGACCGTGGGGCGCCCCCGAGGGCGACCCGCCGGCGGCCGACGACGACGCCGGCTGAGCGACGCCGGCGGTCGTCGGGAGGGCCGCGCGGTCGCCCGCTTCAGGACCAGTCGGGCCACACCGCCACGGCCGCCGCGTCCTCGGCGGCGCCGACCAGGCGGGCGAGGACGTCGTCGACGCTCGCGGTGCTGACCGCCTCGAGCGCGAGGTCGCCGTGGACCCAGGTCGCGCCCTCCGCCGAGCACGCGTACCGCACGACCCGCACGTCACGCCGGTTGCGGTGCAGGAGCCACGCGGCGTCGATCGCCCCCGGTGGCGCGACCTCGGCCTGCAGCTCGAGCAGCCCGGCCACGACCCGGGCCCCGACGTGCAGCGGCCACTCGCCGGCGGTGAGCGCGAAGCCGCGCTCCAGCGGCGCCGGGCGGTGCACCGTCGCGCCGAGGTCCCGCAGCAGCGCATCGAGCACCGCGACCGCTGCGGCGGGGGAGACGGAAGCTTCCTGCATCCGCGGATGGTACGATCACTCCGTGGTGTCCCCGGACACCGCTCCGCAGCAACCTTTGGAAGTGGGCCCGGAGCCCGCTTTTTTTATGGCCGAACACTCCATGACCTCCTCCATCCAGGACACCGTCGAAACCCGCGTCGCGGCCGCAGAGCCCGACGTGGAGGTGCTGCTGGCCGAGGTCGTGGGCGGGGGGACGCTGCGCGTCCTGATCGACCATCCGGACGGCGTGAGCCTGGACCTCTGCGTCCGCGTCACGCACCTGATGGACGACCTGCGCGAGCAGTACGCGGTCGAGGTCTCCTCACCCGGGACCGACCGCCCGCTCGTCAAGCCCGAGCACTACCGGCGGTTCACCGGTCGCAAGGTCCGCGTGCGGACCACGCAGGCGATCACCGGCGGCGACTCGGGCGAGCCGCGGAAGTCCTTCACCGGGGAGCTCGTCGGGTCCGACGAGCAGGCAGTCACCCTGGCGGCCGACGGGGGCGTCGTGACGATCCCCTACGCCGAGATCCGTCGCAGCAACCTCGTCGAGGAGTAGGAGCGAGATGTCCCGCGAGATCGTAGACGCGATGCGTGCCCTGGCGCGCGAGAAGAACATCCCCGAGGAGCGGCTCATCGCCGCGCTCGAGGATGCGCTGCTCTCCGCGTACAAGAAGCAGCCCGGCGCGGCCAAGTACGCCCGGGTCGAGCTCGACTCCGAGAACGGCGAGTACCGCGTCATCGAGCTGCTCGTCCCCGAGATGCTCGAGGCCGGCCTGATCGTCGAGACCATCGACGAGCAGTCCTACGAGGACCCCGAGACCGGCGAGTGGATCGAGCCCACCGAGATCGAGATCCCGGGGGAGAAGCTCGCCGAGCACCGGGACGAGATCCCCGAGCAGGACGTCACGCCCGACGACTTCGGTCGCATCGCCGCGCAGACCGCCAAGCAGGTCATCCTGCAGCGGATCCGCGAGGCCGAGCGCGACATGATGTACGACGAGTTCGCGGACCGCGTCGGCGAGATGGTCACCGGCATCGTCCAGCAGTCGGACAACCGCTACACGCTCCTGCAGCTGCGGGACCGCGTCGAGGCCCTCCTTCCGCGCTCCGAGCAGGTCTTCGGCGAGCGCTACGACCACAACCAGCGCCTGAAGGCGGTGATCAAGGAGGTCTCGCAGTCCGCGAAGGGCCCGTCGATCATCGTCTCCCGCCGCGACCCCGAGGTCATCCGCGCGCTCTTCGAGCTCGAGGTCCCCGAGATCGCCGACGGCCTGGTCGAGATCACGGGCGTGGCCCGCGAGCCCGGCTACCGCTCGAAGATCGCGGTCGTCTCCCACGCCTCCGGCGTCGACCCCGTCGGCGCGTGCGTCGGCCCGCGCGGCTCCCGCGTGCGCATGGTCGTCTCGGAGCTCAAGGGCGAGAAGATCGACATCATCCCCTTCAACGACGAGCCCGGGCGCTTCATCGCCAAGGCCCTGTCGCCCGCGCAGGTGCGCGAGGTCTTCATCGACGACGAGCTCCGTCAGGCGACGGTGGTCGTGCCCGACGAGGACCTGACGAAGGCGATCGGCCGCGAGGGCCAGAACGTGCGGCTCGCCGCGCGCCTGACCGGGTGGCGGATCGACATCAAGAAGGCGAGCGACGCCCTGGCCCAGGCCGCGGCGCCGACCGGCGAGGTCGAGGAGGGCGAGGAGGAGATCATCGGCGATGGCCGCTGCTCCGCCGTGCTCACCAGCGGCCGCCGGTGCCCGAACGCCTCGCTGCCGGGCTCCACCTTCTGCGGTCTCCCGATGCACCAGGCGCTGGTGCGCTTCGGTGCCGTCGAGGTCGCCCTGCTGGAGGACCTGCCGGAGGACGAGCTCGACGCGCTCTCCGACCCGGACAAGTCCCAGGAGGACGTCCAGGACATCGTCACGCGGGCCGAGGAGGCGTACGCCGAGCGCGTCGCCGCCGAGGGTCCCGTGGAGCAGGTCGACGATGCCGGCGAGCCGCTGGAGCTCGAGGAGCAGATCGTCGGCGAGGCCGAGGGCGACTTCGCGGCCGAGGAGGGCACCGACGTCGAGGACGTCGACGGTGCCGGGACCGAGCTCGACGCCGTGGACGGCGCCGAGACGGAGGACGGTGCCGTGACCGGCGCCGAAGACGCGGAGGACGTCCCGTCGACGTAGACGGGCGACAGCCGGAGCGGCGCTGTGTCGGTTGCGACCGACGCAGGCCCCAGGCGGAGCTCCTCCGCCTCGCCGCCGTCGAGGACCACGTGGTCCGCGACGACGAGCGCCGGCTCCCAGGACGAGGGGCGTACGTGTGCGATCGCACGTGCGCCGAGGAGGCCGTGAGGCGACGCGCGTTCAACCGCGCGTTCCGACGGCCCATCAGCAACGACCCGGACTTTCTACACTCTTTCATTTGATGGCGAAGAAGCGCGTTCACGAGATCGCCAAGGCCCATGGCCTCCCGAGCAAGACGGTGCTCGATGCCCTCCAGAAGGACGGGCACGACATCGCAACGGCGTCGTCCTCGGTCGACGAGGGCGTCGCGAACCGTCTGATCCAGGCCCATGGCTCCGAGCTGAAGAGCTCGAAGACGGCGGACGAGGCTCCCGGAACCCCGGCGAAGCCCGAGAAGCAGGCGGCTCCGGCCGCCCCGACGACCGGTGCCGCGGGCGGAGGTGCACCCGCGCGGCCGCAGGCGGCCCGCCCGGTGCGGCCCCCCGCACCCGGGGAGGCACGACCCGTGAAGCCCCAGGCCCCGGGCGGTCAGCGCCCGGTGCGCCCCGCCGCGCCCGGCGCAGCGGGCCAGCGGCCCGTGCGCCCGGCCCAGCCCGGGCAGCGCCCGGTGCGCCCCGCCGCGCCGGGCCAGCGTCCCGCCGCGGCCGCGCCCCAGCGCCCGGCGGCGGGCGGCCAGCCCGCCCCGCAGCGTCCGGCGGCCGGCACGCCGCAGCGCCCGGCGGCCCGTCCGGCGGCCGGTGGCCCCGTGGCCCCGCAGCGCCCGGCCGGCGGCCAGGCGCCGCAGCGTCCCGGTGCCCCGGCCCGCCCGGTCCGCCCGGGCGAGGGCGGACGGCCCCAGCGCCCGGCACCCGCCGGTGGCGCGCCCCAGCGCCCCGTGCGCCCGGGTGAGCCCCAGCGCCCGGCGCGTCCCGCGCCGCGGCAGGAGCCGCCGCGTCGTGCCCCGGGCGGTCTGACCCCCGGTGCCGGCCCGCGCGTGATCGCGACGGCCGCCCCGGCCGCCCCGAAGCCGAAGCCCCAGGCGCCGGCCCAGCCGCAGCGCCAGAACCCCGTCGGCCAGCGCCCCGCGCCGGCCCGGTGGTGGTGCCGGTCCCCGCACGCCGCAGCGTCCCGCAGCAGGGCCAGGGCCAGCGCCCGGGCGGTCCGCAGGCGTCCCGGCGGCCAGGGTGGTCGTCCGCAGCAGGGCGGGCGTCCCGGTGGTCCCGGTGGCCAGCGCCCCGGTGGTCCGCAGCGTCCCGGTCAGGGTGGTGGCGGCCAGCGGCCGCAGCGTCCCCAGCCGCAGGGCGAGCGTGCCGCTCCCCAGCCCATCGCGCGTCCGTCGGCGCGGCTCCCCGAGCCCGCCAGCGGCCCCGGCTCCGGTCGCGGCACCCCGCCGCCCGGTCTCGTCCGTCGCCTGCCCAAGCGGGCGCCGAAGGAGACCACGCCGGCTCCCGAGCTGAAGGACCTCCGCGCCAAGAAGCCCGCGCTGCCCAAGGGTCCCCCGACCCTGGGCGAGAAGCCCGCGGCCGGTGCCGGCCCGAAGATCATCGCGCTGCCCGATCCGGCGTCGACGCGTCCGAAGGCCCCCGGCGCCGCCGGCGGTCCCGGCAAGCGCCGCGTCGTCATCGACCAGCCCGGCGGCCCGCGTCGTCCGGGCGTCGGTGGTGGACCCCCGAACCGCCGCCCGCGTCGTCGCCGTCGCCGTCAGTCGATCGAGGAGGCCCTGGCCCCGCTGAACCGCGGCGAGCAGGGCCGCACGGTCGACGTCCCCCGGATCAACTCCGGGTCGACCGTCAAGGACGTCGCCGAGTACCTCGGCGTGCCCGTGCCGGAGATGATCAAGAAGCTCATGCTCATGGGCGAGATGGCCACGCTCACGCAGACGCTGGCCGACGAGACCATCGAGCTGCTCGCCGCCGAGTTCGAGCGCGAGATCGTGATCGTCAAGGCCAGCGACGAGGAGGACGAGGCCCCGGTCTTCGACGACTCGGACGCCGAGCTGGTCCAGCGGCCCCCGGTCGTCACGATCATGGGTCACGTCGACCACGGCAAGACGTCGCTGCTCGACAAGCTCCGCGAGGCCGAGGTGGCCTCCGGCGAGGCCGGTGGCATCACGCAGCACATCGGCGCCTACCAGGTGCACCACGGCGAGGACACGATCACGTTCCTCGACACCCCGGGCCACGCGGCGTTCACCGCCATGCGTGCCCGCGGTGCCCGTCTCACCGACATCGCGGTCATCGTGGTGGCGGCGGACGACGGCGTGAAGCCGCAGACGCAGGAGGCCATCGACCACGCGAAGGCGGCCGACGTGCCGATCATCGTGGCGGTCAACAAGATCGACAAGCCCGGCGCCGACCCGGTGCGCGTGCGCACCGAGATGGCGACGATCGGCCTGAACCCGGCCGAGTGGGGCGGCGACACCGAGTTCGTCGACGTCTCCGCGAAGACCGGCGACGGCCTCGAGGACCTGCTCGACACGATCAACGTCGTGGCCGAGATCCAGGAGCTGACGGCGAACCCCGACACCGAGGCCTCCGGCGTCGTCGTCGAGGCCAAGCTCGACGTCGGCCGCGGCCCCGTGGCGACCGTGCTGATTCAGCGCGGCACGCTCGAGGTCGGCGACCCGATCGTCTCCGGCGCCCAGTGGGGCAAGGTCCGCGCGCTCATCGACTACACCGGTGAGCGGATCGAGGTCGCCGGCGTCGGCGATCCGGTCCTCGTCCTGGGGTTCAACGGCGTGCCGAACGCCGGTGACCTGGCCATGGTCGTCGACTCCGAGAAGACGGCGCGCGTCCGGGCCGAGGAGCGCGAGACGCGCCTCAAGGCCGAGGCGATCGCCCGTCGGTCGGGCCGCAAGTTCTCGCTCGAGGACGTCTTCAAGCGCTCCGTCGCGTCCGAGGACCAGAAGGGCCTGCAGCTCGTGCTCAAGGCCGACGTCGCGGGTTCGCTCGAGGCGTTCGAGGACGAGATCTCGAAGCTCCCGCAGAGCGAGGTCTTCGTCGACATCGTGCTGTCGGGCGTCGGTGGCATCACCGAGTCCGACGTGATGCTCGCGTCCGCGTCGCAGGCGGTGATCATCGGCTTCAACACCGACACCGTCGGCAACGCCCAGCGCGTCGCCGATCACGAGGGCGTCGAGATCCGCACCTACGACATCATCTACCGGGCCCTCGACGACCTCCGGGACGTCATGGAGGGGATGCTCGACAAGGACGAGATCGAGGAGACCGTCGGCACCGCCGAGGTCCGCGCGATCTTCCGGGCGTCGAAGGTCGGCACCATCGCCGGCTCGTACGTCACGGACGGCCGCATGAAGCGCAACGGCCTGGCGCGCGTGCTGCGCGACGGGGACGTCGTGGCGACCACGAAGATCGAGAGCCTGAAGCGCTTCTCGGAGGACGCCCGCGAGGTCGCGACCGGCTACGAGTGCGGCATCGTCCTGCGCGACTTCGAGCCGCGGGAGGGCGACGTCATCGAGACCTACGAGAAGCGCCGCGTCGCCCGCGAGCTGAAGTAGATGAAGCCCGATCGCATGCGGCGCGTCGACGAGGCGGTCCGCGAGGTCCTCGGCGACGTGCTGCAGCGCGGCGAGCTGAAGGACCCGCGGATCGGCTTCGCGACGATCACCGGCGTCCGCACGAGCAGCGACCTCAGCCACGCGACCGTCCTCGTCTCGGTGCTCAGCATCGGTGACGAGGCGGCCGCGCCGGAGGAGACGATCGAGGGCCTCCGGTCCGCGGTCGGCTTCCTCCAGCGCAGGGTCGGACAGGAGCTCGGGCTGAAGTCGACGCCCGTGCTGAAGTTCGAGCTCGACGAGACGATCGACCGCGCCATGCGGATCCAGGAGATCCTCGACGACCCGCCGCCGCCCGCGGTGGAGACCGAGGACGAGCACACCGCGATCCCGGACGACGCACAGCGGTGAGCACGGCCGACGTCGCCAGGGACGCGCGTCTGGCCGTCCTGCAGCACCTGCGCTCCGAGGAGCGCTTCGTGACGGTGACGCACGAGCACCCCGACGGCGACGCCATCGGGTCGCTCGTGGCGGCCACGCGCATGCTGCAGGCGATGGGCAAGGACGTGGTGGCCGTCGTCGCGCCCGGCGACCTGCCGCTGTCGCGCGAGTACGCGGCCCTGGCGACCGTCGACCTGGTCACCGCCGTCCCCGACGACCTCGGCGAGCGCACCGCGCTGTTCCTCGACTGCGGCACGCTGGACCGCATGCCGGTCGGACCGATCCGCACCGACTCCCGGCAGATCCTGAACGTCGACCACCACCACGACAACACGCGCTTCGGCGACGTCGACCTCGTCGACGACGACGCGTCGTCGACCGTCGAGATCCTCTGGGAGCTCATGCGCGAGCTCGAGGTCCCGATCGACCTCGACACCGCCAAGGCGCTGTACGTCGGCCTCGTCACGGACACCGGCCAGTTCATGTGGGAGAACACCGGCGAGCGCGCCCACAGCATGGCTGCGGACCTCATCCGGCACGGCGTCGACCCGTTCGCGATCTACCGGACGCTGTACGAGGGCGCCCCGTGGGCGAAGCTCGCGCTGCTCGGACGGGCGCTGGAGCGCACCCGCCGGGAGGAGCACGGCCAGCTCACGTTCTCGCTGCTGCGTCGCGAGGACTACGTCTCCACGGGCGCCGAGGACACCGACTCCGAAGGCATCATCGACCACCTGCGCACCGTCGCCGGCACGCGGCTCGCCGCGGTCGGCCGTCAGGTGGTCTTCGACGACGCCGCCGCGGACGGGGTGGTGCGGACGAAGGTGTCGCTGCGGTCCTCGGGTCCCGGGATCGACGTCTCCGTGATCGCCCGCGCCGGCGGTGGCGGCGGGCATCCGCAGGCCGCCGGGTTCACGACGGACCTGGGGGAGGAGGAGCTCGTGCGCTTCCTCTGCACCCAGCTCCGCGAGCTGCAGTGACCGTCCCGGACGGGCCGGGGGCGCCGCCCGAGGACCCGCAGCCCACGGAGGCCGCGCCGTTCCCCGACGGCGCCCTCCTGATCGACAAGCCTGCGGGCCTCACGAGCCACGACGTCGTCGCCCGCGTCCGTCGCCGGGTGGGGGGTCGCAAGGCCGGGCGCGTCGGGCACACGGGGACGCTCGACCCGTTCGCGACGGGGCTCCTGATCGTCCTGCTGGGTCGTGCCACGCGCCTGCAGGACCGCCTGATGGGGCAGGACAAGACGTACGAGACCGTGGCCCGCCTCGGAGCCACGTCGACCACCGGCGACCCGGAGGGCGAGATCGCGGTCACGGGACGCGTGCCCACGGACCCACCGGAGCTCCCGACCGGCCTGGTGCGGCAGCGCCCGCCCGCCTACTCCGCGATCCGCGTCGACGGGGAACGAGCCTACAAGCGCGCCCGCCGCGGCGAGGACGTCGTCGTCCCCGAGCGCGAGGTGACGGTCCACGCGTTCGAGCAGCTCGCCCGCGACGGCGACCGCGCGTCCTTCCGGATCCGCTGCTCGTCCGGGACGTACGTCCGGACCCTGGTGGCCGACCTCGGCGACGCCTACTGCCTCGAGCTCCGTCGCACGGCGATCGGCGACCTGTCGGTGGACGACGCGCAGTCGCCCGACACCGAGCGCGAGGACTGGCGGCTGATCCCGCTCCACACCCTCCTCCAGACGGTGATCCCGACCGTCGAGCTCGACGCCGAGGACGCCCGCCGAGCGGGCTTCGGGCAGCGGATCGCGGTGCCGGAGCGCCCCGACCTGCAGGAGGTCGGGCTGTGCCATCGCGGCGAGGCGATCGCCATCGGCCGGCGGGAGCCGGACGGCCGGGTCCATCCCGTCGTAGGCTTCCGGGCGTGACCGCGCGCATCACGACCCTGGAGGACGCCCCTCGCCGTCCCCGGACGATCGCCCTCGGGACGTTCGACGGCGTGCACCTCGGGCACCGCGAGGTGATCGCGGGCGCCGACGCCGTCGTCACCTTCCACCCGCACCCGATGGCGGTCCTCGCGCCCGGGCGGGTCCCGCCGCAGCTGACCACCGTGGAGCGCCGCGCGGAGCTCGTGGGGCGTCTCGGCGTCGACGAGCTGATCCTCGTGCCGTTCGACGCGCACACCGCCACGCAGGACGCCCGGGCGTTCGTCGACGAGGTGCTCGTCGACCGCCTGCAGGTCGACGGGGTGCGGGTCGGGGAGAACTTCCGGTTCGGCCGGGACGCCGGGGGGACGCCGGCGCTGCTGGCGGACGACCCGCGGTTCTCCACCGTGGTCGTGCCGGTCCTGCGACGCGACGGCGAATCGGTCAGCTCCACCCGGATCCGGGAGCTCGTCGCCCGCGGAGCCGTGGCGGACGCCGCCGACCTGCTCGGCTCCCCGTTCGCGCTCAGCGGCCCGGTCGAGCACGGGGAGAAGCGCGGCCGGGAGCTCGGGTACCCGACGGCCAACCTCGTGCCGCCCGTCGGGCACGCGCTGCCCGCCCACGGCGTCTACGCGTGCCGCGCGGCGCTGGAGGACGGCAGGGTCCTGCCTGCCGCCGTCTCGATCGGCATCCGACCGCAGTTCGAGACCCAGCTCGGCGTCCTCGTCGAGGCGTACGTCCTCGACTTCTCCGGCGACCTGTACGGGCAGCGGCTCGAGCTCGAGTTCGTCGCGCGGCTGCGGGGCGAGGAGCGCTTCGACGGCGTCGACGCGCTGCTGGTCCAGATGGAGCAGGACGTCGTCGACACCCGCCGGCTCACCACCGCGTGACGCCGGCCGCGGGACCCGTCCCGGGCCGCTCCGGGCGGGTGGCTCGCTCGCCCGCCACCCGCAGGCGGGACGCGGGTTTGCGGGTGGTCCTGCTACCTTCTCCGGTCGAATGACGTCGCTCACGCAGGAACGCAAGCAGGAGATCGTCGCCCGTTTCGGCGCGTCGGAGTCGGACACGGGTTCGACGAACGTGCAGGTCGCCCTGCTCACCGAGCGGATCAACGACCTCACGCAGCACCTCCGCGAGCACCAGAAGGACCACCACTCGCGTCGTGGCCTGCTCATGCTCGTCGGCCAGCGCCGTCGCCTGCTCGACTACATGCGTCGCAACGACCTCGACGGCTACCGCGCGCTGATCAAGGAGCTCGGGCTCCGCAAGTAGCCCGGCCCGCGCTCCGGCGCGGCTCCGCAGGACCCGTTCGACCGGCCACTGGCCGGTCGTCGTCGTTCCGGGCCGGCCCGGGCGTCGTCCGCGCGGACCTGCGACCCCCACCCGATCGCGCGGGAGATCGCGACCGTTCCGGGATCCGGCTCCCGTGGCCCGTAGGATCGCGCCATGGCCATCATCACCGCCGGAAGCGCGGTCCCGCCGATCACCCTCAAGAACGAGGACGGCAGCGACTTCACGCAGGAGGACCTCAAGGGCCGGACGACCGTCCTCGTCTTCTACCCCTTCGCGTTCTCGCCGGTCTGCACCGACCAGCTCCAGGTCTACGAGGAGCTGCTGCCGGAGCTCGAGCAGCAGAACGCCGTGATGTACGCGGTGTCGACCGACGCGTCGTTCTCGCAGATCGCGTTCAAGGAGAAGCTCGGCGTCACGATCGGGCAGCTCTCCGACTTCGAGCCGAAGGGCGACGCGTCCCGTGCGCTCGGCGCGTACTTCGAGCCGGCCGGCATGACGAACCGCGCGCTGGTCGTCGTCGGGCCCGACGGTGCGGTCGCGTGGAGCCACCTCGCGTCGTCGCCGGGCGAGCTGCCGGGCGTCGACAAGGTCCGCGAGGGCCTCGCGGCCGTCGCGGGCTGAGCAGCCCGTCCCCTCGATGGCCGGCGCCCCCGACCCCGATCCACCCGGGCCGCACGTCTGCGGCCCGCAGGACGCACCGCCGGTGCTGCTCTTCGGGGACGCGACGTGCCCCCGGTGCCAGCAGGCGGTGCTCCGGCTCCGGTCGGCCCCTGTCCGCCTGACCTGGCGCCACCTGGTGCTGCGGGCGCGCGGGCCGCGGCCGCGGGCGCTCGCCGGCGCGCTGGAGGCCGCGGGGCGGCAGGACGCGTTCTGGCCGTTCCTCGACGCCGTCGTCGCCGCGCCGGGGCGGACGGACGACCCGGACCTCTGGGAGCTCGCCCGGACGCTCGAGATCGACGTCGCGCGCTTCGACGTCGACCGCCGGGACGAGCGGGCGGCCGCGGTGATCGCGGCCGACCTCGCGGACGGGCTCCGGGCCGGCGCCGTGGGGACCCCGGCGATCGTGCTGGACGGCGTCGTCGAGCACGGCGTGCCCGACGACGCCTGGATCGCGGCGCTGCTGCAGCGCGCCTGAGCGGCGCCCCGGGTCCACGGCGGGACGGGGGCCGGGTCGGCGCCCGTCGGTGCGGCGCCGGGCAACGCGAACGGCTCACGCTCCAGAGCGTCGGCGCCACGATCCGCCCGACCGCCGGGCAGCAGGTCCACGCCTCCGTGGGGCAGAGCTCGGGCGTGCCGCTCACCGTCGTCGGGCCGCTCGGCACGGTGCTGTTCTCCGTCGCCCACGTCGACCCGTAGGCCGCAAGCGTCCTCGGCGTCCGGCGCAGGGGACACCTGCAGGGCGCGGGCCGCCACGACGTTGCGGTCCGCGCCCGGTCAGCCGCGCCGCAGGCGCTCGCGCAGCCGCAGCACGCCGAAGACCAACAGCACGGCGAGCGCGATGCCCGGGAAGAGCAGGAGCCACGCCGCGCCGCCCGGCGCGTCCTCCAGGGTGCTGTCGCCGGTCTTCGCCGTCACGAGGGCGCTCGGAAGCGGGCCGCGGGCGAAGTTCTCCACCGTCTCGTACGGGTAGTCCGTCGACGCGCGGAAGAGCCGGTCGCTCACGCCCTCGCGGAAGTGCACGTCGGAGGTGATCGCCTTCGGGTCGCTGCTGGCGATGCCCAGCCGCGTGAGGTACCGGCCGCGGACCAGCGACCGCACCTCCGCGGGCGGCGCCGGGCGCAGGGCGGAGACGAAGCCCGCGAAGTACGTGTTGAACCCCGTCGCGACGACCCGGTGCTCACCGGCGACGTAGAGCTGGACGTCGACCGGGCGCTGCGACACCGCGCTCAGCCGCAGCGGGTAGACCAGCGAGCGGGCCGCGAACGACACGCGGAGCGGGCTCAGGGTTCCCGTGTCGCCCCGCACGCGGTCGGCGAGACGGATCGCGACGAACGCCCAGCCGCGGGCGACGTAGTCCCGCAGCACCGGCTCGGCGGCGGCCGGCGTCGCGTAGCCGCCGCGGTTCAGCCAGCGCCGCAACGCGCCGGCGTCCCCGGCCCGCAGGCGGGACACGTCGTAGTCGCCGATCCGCTCCCGCGAGAGGACCGACACGCCGCCCCGCGGAGCCCCTGCGGTCGCGCCGTCGCCGTCCCCGGAGCGCTGGACGACGATCGGGCGGGTGGCGAGCTCCAGGTCCTGGAAGACCGACTTCTGGTCCTCCGCGACCGCCGAGACGGTCGGGGTCGCCGGCACCGGCAGCAGCACCGCCGGCCGCCGGGGGCCGGAGGACGGGTCGTCCGGCGCCGCGAGGTCGAGGCCCAGGACGATCTCCTCGCGGCCGTCCTGCAGCGAGAGCAGCGCCCGCTCGGTGCCGACCTTGGAGCCGTAGGCGATCCCGCACGCACACGCGCCGGCGGGGCGTGCCGCGGCCAGCACGGCGGTCAGCGCGAGCGCGAGCAGGAGCACGCCCAGCGCTCCCGTCACGGACCGACGGCGAGCTGGTGCGGGGAACGAGCGGAGCACGGGCGGCGATCGTACCCGCGGCACCCCGGGCGGGGGAGCTCCCCGATGCGGGGTCCGCCGCGGGACCGCAGAGTGGCCGTGACGGCTCCGCCATCCGGGCGGCCGCGCCGACCCCGAGGACCCCGATGCCGCTCCGCACGAAGCTCCGCCGTCCGACGCCCGCCATGGTCGTCGCCTGCGTCGCGCTCTCCGTCGCCCTCGGCGGGACGAGCTACGCCGCCGTCGCGCTGCCGAGGAACAGCGTCGGCACCGCGCAGCTGCGCCCGTCGGCCGTGTCGGTCGCGAAGGTGAAGGACGGGGCGATCACGACGGCGAAGGTCAAGGACGGGTCGCTCCTGCGACGCGACTTCAAGGCGGGCGAGCTGCCCGCGGGCGGCGTCGGTCCGGCCGGGCCGACGGGACCGCAGGGCCCGGCGGGCACGGGGGCGGCGGGCGCGCCCGGTGCACGCGGACCGGCGGGGGAGGCCGGAGCGGCGGGCCCGCCCGGTGCTCCTGGCGCGGCGGGGCCGCGCGGCGAGGCGGGCCCCGCGGGCGACCCCGGTGCGACGGGCGAGAAGGGCGACCGCGGGCCCACCGGGGCGCTGGGCGCGGTGACCGTCCGCTACTCCCGCGCGACGGCGGACCTGCCCGACGGCCAGCGACAGGCGTACGACGCGACGTGCCCCGCAGGCCAGCAGGGGGTCGCCGGCGGCTTCCGGGGTGACCTGAACGTCCCGGAGGCCACCGTCGTCGTCTCCTCCCGGCCCGCGGGGCCGAACACCGTGGACGTCGTCGACGGAGAGCGCTTCGTCGGGTGGCGCGTCAGCGTCTATAACCCGCCCGGTGGTGTCACGACCGGCGTCCGCCCCGAGGTCTGGGTCGCCTGCGCCACCGCGCCGTAGCGGGCGGGGCGGCCCCGGGGCCATCGCCCGTGCACGCCGCACGTTCCGTTAGGCTCGATCCGTTCGGAACGACGAGAATCAAGAGGCGCGCCAGATCCGATGGGGCGCGCAGACGAGGAACGACATATGAGTCACGACGACGTGACGACGGTGTCCGTGGAGATCTCCGGCCAGGAGATCACCTTCGAGACCGGCAAGCTCGCCAAGCAGGCTTCCGGCGCGGTCACCGTCAGGCAGGGCGACACCGTCGTCCTCTGCACGGCCTCCATGGGCCGCCTGAAGGACTTCGACTTCCTGCCCCTGACGGTCGACGTCGAGGAGCGCTCCTACGCCGCGGGCAAGATCCCCGGCTCGTTCTTCAAGCGCGAGGGCAAGGCCGGCGAGAAGGCGACGCTGACGGCGCGCATGATCGACCGCCCGATCCGGCCGCTGCTGCCGAAGAACTGGCGCTTCGAGACGCAGGTCGTCGCGCTCCCGATCTCGGTGGACCACGTCCACCCGTACGACATCCTCGCGATGAACGGCGCGTCCGCCGCGCTGACGCTGTCCTCGATCCCGCTGCCGGAGCCGATCGGCGCCGTCCGCATCGGCAAGATCGACGGCACGATCGTCGTCAACCCGCCCGAGGAGTCGCTGCTCGAGAGCGGCAACAGCGACCTCGACCTCATCGTCGCCGGCACCGCCGACGCGATCCTCATGGTCGAGGCCGGCGCGAACGTCATCCCCGAGGCCGAGATCCTCGACGCGCTGGACATCGCCCACGGCGAGATCCAGAAGCTCGTCGCCGCCCAGCTCGAGCTGCGCAAGAAGGCCGGCAAGGACAAGGTCGCGCACGAGGCCCCGAGCCTCGACACCAAGCTGCTGGCGAAGGTCAAGCGCGCCCACGGCAAGAAGATCGAGAAGGCGACCCAGGTCACCGACAAGCTCGAGCGCCAGGACGCGACGGAGGCCGCCAAGCAGGCCGCCTACGACGCGTACGTCGACGAGGACACCCCCGCGGACGAGGCGAAGGCCGTCAAGGCCGTCGTCGACGCGCTCGAGAAGGCCGCGATCCGCGACCGCATCGCCGTCCAGAAGGTCCGCCCCGACGGCCGCGCCTCGACCGAGATCCGCCAGATCACGATCGAGACCGGCACCGCGCCGCGCACCCACGGCTCCGCCCTCTTCACCCGCGGCGAGACGCAGGCCCTGTCGGTCGTCTCCCTCGGCACGCTGAAGGAGGAGATGCGGCTCGACACCCTCGGGCTCGAGACCAACCGCTACTACTGGCACCACTACAACTTCCCGCCGTTCTCCGTCGGCGAGGCGGGTCGCCTGGGCGGCCCGAAGCGTCGCGACATCGGTCACGGCGCCCTGGCCGAGCGCGCGCTCGTGCCGGTGGTCCCCTCCATCGAGGACTTCCCGTACACGATCCGCGTCGTGTCGGACATCCTCGAGTCCAACGGCTCCTCGTCGATGGCGTCGGTCTGCGGCTCGTCGCTGTCCCTGATGGCCGCCGGCGTGCCGATCGAGGCCCCGGTCGCGGGCATCGCCATGGGCCTGATCAAGGAGGGCGACGACTACATCGTCCTCACCGACATCGCCGGCGTCGAGGACCACCTCGGCGACATGGACTTCAAGGTCGCGGGCACCGAGGAGGGCATCACCGCCCTCCAGATGGACATCAAGATCACGGGCGTCACGTTCGAGATCCTGCGCGACGCCCTGGCCCAGGCCAAGGAGGCGCGCCTCGAGATCCTCGGCAAGATGAAGGACGTCATCGACGGCCCGAACGCCGAGCTCTCGCTGTACGCGCCGCGCATCCTGTCGCTGAAGATCGATCCCGAGAAGATCGGCATGGTCATCGGCAAGGGCGGCGAGACGATCCGCGGCCTGCAGGAGGAGTTCGAGGCCCAGATCGACATCTCCGACGACGGCACGATCAACGTCTACTCGTCCTCGGGCGAGAAGGGCGACGCCCTCGTGGCCCGCCTGTCGGCGATGACCCGCGACGTGGCGCTCGGCGACGAGTTCGACGGCAAGGTCGTCAAGACGACGACGTTCGGCGCGTTCGTCGAGCTCATCAAGGGCACCGACGGCCTGCTGCACATCTCCAACGTGTCGCCGGGCAAGCGCGTCGACACGGTCGAGGAGGTCCTCTCGCAGGGCGACGTCATCAAGGTGCGCGTCGCCGAGCTCGACCGCGAGCGCGGCCGCGTCGGCCTGCGCCTGTCGGACGACCCGGAGATCGCCGGCAAGACCGCCGAGGAGCTCAAGGACCTGAAGAAGTCCGGCGGCCCGCGTGGTGGTGGCGGCGGTGGCGATCGCCCGCCCCGCCGCGACGGCGAGGGCGGCGGCCGTCCGCCGCGCCGCGACCGCGACCCGGAGGCCAGCGACCGCCCGCCGCGTCGTCGCCGCGAGCGCTCCGGCGGCCGGGACTAGTCCCATCGCCTCCGTGCCGGACCAGCACGCCGAGGGCGACCCGACGGAGCCGCGCGTCACGCGGCTCCCGTCGGGCGTCACGGTGGTCTCCGAGACGATCCCGTCCGCCCTCTCGGTCGCGACGGGGGTCTGGATCGGCACGGGCGCCCGCCACGAGCGGGACGCGGAGGCCGGGCGCGCGCACCTCCTGGAGCACATGCTGTTCCGGGGGACGCGGTCCTACACGTCCGCCGAGGTCGACCAGCGCTTCGACGCGCTGGGCGGCGACCTGAACGCGGCGACGAGCCGCGACGAGACCGCGGTCGTCGCCCGCGTCCTCGCCGACGAGCTGCCGGGCGCGTTCCCGATGCTCGGCGAGATGGTCGCCGCACCGCTGCTCCGCGACGACGACCTGGCGCTCGAGCGCAAGATCGTCCTCGAGGAGATCTCGATGATCGACGACGACCCGGAGGAGCTCGTCTTCGAGCTGCTGCCGACCGCCGTCTTCGGGGAGCACGCCCTCGGGCGCCCCGTCATCGGCACCCCGGAGGTCGTCGCCGGCACCGACGGCGACACGCTGCGGGACTTCTACGCCGGCCGGTACCGGCCGGGACGCATCGTCGTCGCCGCGGCCGGCGCCGTCGATCACGGCCGGCTCTGCGAGCTCGCGAGCGTCGCCGTCCCGACCGACCCCGGGCCGGACCGTCCCGAGGACGACAACGACCCCGGCGTCGCCCCGCCGACCGCGCCCCGCGTGATCTTCCGGCGGCGCGACACCGAGCAGGTCCAGGTCGCGATCGCCGGTCGCGGGCCGGGCATGGGCGACGACCGCCGCTACACGCTGCGGGTCCTCGACACGATCCTCGGCGGCACGCCGTCGTCCCGGCTGTTCCGCGCCGTCCGCGAGGACCGCGGTCTCGCCTACGCGGTGGCGACGTTCGACGACCAGCACCGCGGCGGCGGGATGGCCGGGGTCTACCTCGGCACCCGTGCGGAGAACCTCGCGGAGGCCCTGACGATCGTCGCCGAGGAGCTCGCGCGGATCGCACGGGAGCCCGTCGACGAGGACGAGCTGACCCGGGCCAAGCAGAACGCGCGTGCCCGGCTGCTCCTGGGGCTCGAGTCGACGCAGGCCCGCATGCACGTGCTGGGCCGCGCGGTCCTCCACGGGCTGGAGCTGCGCTCGCCGCACGACGTCGCCGAACGGATCGACGCCGTCACCGCCGAGGACGTCCGCGCGCTCGCCGCCGACCTCTACGCGCCGGAGGGCCTCGCGGCCGCCGGCGTCGGGCCCGACGAGGACGCGTTCCGCGCGGCGCTCGCCCCGGTCGCCGGGCACCTGCCCGGGGCCTGACACGAGCGGACCCTGCCCGCGCCTGCAGGGTCGCCCCTCGGCTGAGGCGTCCGGCGCTCCCGGCCCGCGCCGGCGCGGGGGCTCAGCGGCCGGAGCCGGGCTGCAGGCGCGAGACCGTGATGAGGTCCGTGGTCGTGTCGTGCGACCGCGGGGCGCCGCCCACGCGGTGGTCGATCTGCGTGATCGGCAACTCGACGGTGCCGACGCTCACGGGCAGCACGTCCTTCGGGTCCGACGCGATCCCGAACTGCGGCACGTTCGACGTCACGAGGTACACGGGGCGCCGTCGCGCCACCCGGCCGAGCCACCGCGAGAGCCGCGGGTCGTCGAGCGTCGCCACGCGCTCCTGCCCCGCGCGCCGGGCCGTCGCGAGCATCAGCACCTGCCGGTCCTGACGGAGTGCGAGCGCCGGGCCGAGCATGCCCCAGGCGGTGTACCCCGGCCCCATGATCACGAGCGGATCCCGCCCTCGCAGCAGGGCGTCGATGCGTTGCACCCGGGCGGGGACGCCGTCGAACTCGGTCGTCGTGACCGCCTGCCGGGCGTCGGAGAGCGACAGGCCGAGCGCGAGGACGGCGACGAGCGGGGCGGCCACCGCGGCCGCGCGCCCGGGACGCCCGGCGCCGCGGAGCCCCCACGCGACGGCGACGGCGACGCCCGCGAGCGCCGCCGTGACGGGCAGCGCGACGGGCAGGTAGCGCCGGGCCGTCCAGTACTCGTCGGGCAGGAGGACCTGCGGGTCGCGGGCGACGAGCGCGAGCGCGACGCCCGCGAGCGCGAGGAGCGGGACGACGGGGACGAGCCTGCGCCGGTCCGCGGGCGGCGCCAGGAGCAGCGCCCCGAGCCCGACACCGGCGAGGAGCACGCCCGGTCGCGTGGCGTAGCGCCCGAAGATCTCGAGGCCGAGGGACGGCGGATGGACGACCATCACGACGGTCCCGAGCCCGACGACCACGGCCGCCGCGCGGAGCACCACCGGGCGGTCGACGACGCGGCCGAGCACCACGGCGCCCCGTGCCTGCCAGGCGGCGGGGACGGCGGTGCCGAGCGCCGAGGCCCCGACGGCCAGGACCGCGAGGCCGATCACGATCGCGGTGGGGGAGACGCCCCCGAGCACGTAGCCGATGGTCTCCTTCGTGTACGCCTCGGACGCCGTCAGCGCCCGCAGCGCGGCAACGACGACCAGCGGTCCGAGCCCGGCGACGAACGCCCGGGCGGCGCGGCGGTCGACCGACGCGAGGAGCAAGGTGACGAGCGGGGCGACGACGAGCAGCGGCCAGGCGTCCGGACGCGCCAGCGGCGCGGCCCCGAGGGCGGCGCCGGCGAGGACCGCGACCCGGGGCCCGGCCCCACGCAACGCGGCCGCGGCGGCGAGCCCGGCCGTCAGCAGCACGACGCCCGACGGGACCTCGGTCATCGGATAGCGGGAGAAGTAGATCAGCGCCGCGTTGCCGGCCAGGAGGGCCCCGGCGGCGAGCGATGCGGCGGCGCGGAGTCCCGGACGGACGAGCAGGGCCGCCGCCCCGGCCGCCAGGAGCACCAGCACGGCGCCCAGCAGCGTGATCACCCACTGCCCGGCGCCGCCGGTCACCGTGCCGCCGCCGGCCATCGCCGCCGGGGTCAGGTGGTAGCCGTGCGGCACGACGCTCGTCGTCGCGCCGTGGTGGGTGTCTCGCACGAAGAACCCCGGCAGCGGACGCCGCTCGTCGGCGCCGATCTGCTCCGGGGCCAGGCGGGCGGTCGCCTCGCGGGCGTCGCGGTCGAGCGTCAGCTCCAGGCCGCCGTCCCGCTGGAGGTGCTCCGACGTCATCACGTAGAAGCCGGCGTCCCGACCGCCGAGGTCGAACGCGTACGCCGGGATCGAGGCCGCCGCGGCGCCGGCGAGCGCGAGCAGGACCACCGGGAGCGCGGCGACGCGTCGCGCCCGACCACCACCGGCGGACGCGACGACGGTCAGGAGCAGACCGACCGCCGCGACCCCCACCGTGCCGAACAGGTCCGCGTCGGCGAGCGCGAGCAGCGGCACGGCGGCCACGAGGAACCCGGTGCCGACGGCCACCCCGCCGCGCGCGGGCCACGGCAGGCGACCGGTCGCCGCCCCGACCAGACCGTGCCCCGCGACGCCGAGGAGCACCGCGACGGCGGCCGCGCCGAGCGGGCGGACCGGCCCGAGCGCCGAGAGCGCCGCGACCAGGAGGGCCGCGACCGCGACGGCCCAGGTCGGCCGGGAGACGCCCGCGAGTCGGCGGGCGGAGTCGATGAGAGGGCGCTCCGCGATGGCGGAAGTGAATCAGGAGCACGGGGCGGCGGGGCGCGGACCCGAAGTGCGACGATGATCGGCATGAGCAGCGAGATCCGCGTGGCGGTCGCCGGGGCCGCCGGCCGCATGGGCAGCACGGTGTGCGACGCGGTGGAGGCCGCCGACGGTCTGGTCCTCACCGGCCGCGCCGACCCGTCGCTCGGCACCACCCTGGCGGAGGTCCTGCCGGACGCCGACGTCGTCGTCGACTTCACCCAGCCCACGCAGGTCGTGGACAACGCGCTGGAGTGCATCGCGGCCGGGGTCCACGTCGTCATCGGGACGTCCGGCTGGGACCTCGCGGCGCTGGAGGGGAAGACCGGCGCGAACGTCTTCTTCGGCCCGAACTTCGCGATCGGGGCGGTGCTGATGATGCGCTTCGCGACCGAGGCCGCCCGGCACATGCAGAAGGCCGAGATCATCGAGCTGCACCACGACAAGAAGCTCGACGCACCGTCCGGGACCGCGGCCCACACCGCTCGGCTGATCGAGGACGCCACCGGCGTCGCACCGCCGGTCCACTCCGTGCGTCTGCCCGGTCTGGTCGCGCACCAGGAGGTCCTCCTCGGCGGCCTCGGGGAGACCCTGACGATCCGCCACGACTCGCTGGACCGCTCGTCGTTCATGCCGGGCGTCGTGCTCGCCGTCCGTCGCGTGGGCACGCTGTCCTCGCCGCTGACGGTGGGCCTCGACCGCCTCCTGTTCGAGGACTGACCGTGGAGGTCCGCGCCGCCACCGCGGAGGACGCCGCGGACATCGCGGTGACGCGGATCGCGGCGTGGCACCACGCGTACGAGGAGCTCGTCGACCCGCGGCTCCTGATGGACCTCGACGTCGAGGAGGAGACCGCGACGTGGCGGCGGCGCCTCGACGGACCGAGCGGGCCCGACGGGCTGCGCACGCTCGTCGCCGTCCAGGGCCACCGGGCGATCGGCTTCGCCGCCGTCCTGCCGCGCCGACGCGAGCACGACCTGCCCGCGAGCACCGCCGAGCTGACCGCGCTCTACGTCCATCCGACCGCCCAGGGGGCCGGCGTCGGAAGCCTGCTGCTGCCGGCCGCGGAGGACCTGATGCGGGGGACGGGCGCCTCGGGCGCGGTGCTCCGGGTGCTGGCCGGCAACTGGTGGGCCCGCGACTTCTACGCCGCCCGGGGCTGGTCCCACGAGCAGGGCGCCCCGGCGGTCGACGCCGGCGGTACCGCGACCGAGCGCTGGGAGCGGGCGCTGTGACCGGCGGGACGCGGCCGGCGCCCGCGGCGGCCGGCGGGCGGACCGCGCCCCCCGGTGCCGACACCGCGCACGTCGCCCGGATCGCCGGGATCGCGGAACTCCCGCGACTGCTGCAGCTCGTGCATGCGGCCTACCGGGGGACCGCCAGCCGCGCGGGGTGGACGACCGAGGCGGATCTGCTGGAGGGCGGACGGATCGACGCGGGCATGCTCCGGGAGCTGCTGGTCAGCCTTCACGACGTCGTCCTCCGCACCGGCCCGCACGGCACCCCGGGCGCGTGCTGCGCGGTCGGTCGACGCGAGGACCGCGTCGCCTTCGGGATGTTCGCCGTCGCGCCGTCCGAGCAGGGACGTGGCACCGGACGCGAGCTCCTCTCCGCGGCCGAGCGGTACGCCGTGCAGCGCTGGGACGCGACGGCGCTCCACCTCTCCGTGATCCGGCAGCGCACGGAGCTGATCGCCTGGTACGAGCGCCGCGGCTACGTCCGCACGGGGGAGACCGAGCCCTTCCCGTACGGCGACGAGCGCTACGGCCGGCCGCTGCGGGACGACCTCGAGCTCGTCGTCCTGCGCCGCGCCCTGGCCTGATCGAGCGCCGGGCCGCCAGGAGCGTGCGCGGGCGCCGACCGGCGTGAACATCCTGTGGTTTCGGGCCCGTCCGCGCGTGCGGCGCCGGGCAGCGGGAGAGCGGTCCCGTGCCGACGCGTGCTCCGCGCGGCGGCACCTCCCGCGAGCACGGCCCGGCCGTGCCCGATCCCCCCTGAGCAAGGAGTCTCCTGTGTCTCGGATCCCGTTCTCCTGCGGACTCACCGTGTCCGTCCTCCACCGGTCGGCGTGCGTCACCGGTCTCGCCCCGACGCCCGACGCGCCCCGCGTCCGGCGTCGCCTGTTCGCCGCCACCGCCGTCACCGTCGCCGTCTTCGGCACCGGTGCCCTGGCCTTCTCGAGCGACGCCCACGCCGCGGACCTCGCGCCCGGCCCGATCTCATCCGCCCCGGCCCCGACGCCCGGCGGCGGCGCCCCGGCTCCCGCCGCCCCCAGCCGCGGGTACACCGTCGGGATCTCCGGCTTCGACGGCCTCGGCGGCGGCGTGCAGCTGTCGGGCAACAGCGACCGCATCGCGATCACCGGCTTCGTCGGCGCCGGTGCCGGCGGCTCGTTCACCGCCGGTCAGGGCGACGTCCCGTCCGCCTCCTCGGTCGGCCTCCGCGGACGCCTGTCGGTGTCGGGCCCGCCCGGCAGCCCGTTCTCGGGCTCCCTGCAGGCCGACTCGAACACCGCCGGCCAGACGACCCTGGGCGGCGCGGTCAACGCGACGATCCCCGGGACGACCGTCGGCGGGCAGTTCAGCGGCGGCGTCACCTACGACCGCAACACCGGGACGATCACCGGCCGCGACGCCGAGGGCATCCGCAACAGCTTCGGCTCCGAGGCCTCGGCGTCGGTCGCCGGCACGCTGGTGATCCCGACGAAGGACATCAACGCCGCGCTCTCGTCGTACGGGCAGGCGCAGATCGACGCGGCGAACGCCCAGCAGGCGGGCTGGGCCCAGCTCGGCTCGTGGATCGGCGACGCCGCCCGGTCCGCCCGCGACGCGTTCGTCGGGGCGATCTCGTCCTACGGCAAGTCCCAGGTCGACGCCGCCGAGGCCCAGAACGCCGCGGTCCGCTCCCTGCTCGGTCTGCCGACCGAGCCGGCACCGGCGACCCCCGCGCCGGACCCGGCGCCTGCGCCCGCGCCGGACCCGGCTCCGACTCCGGCGAAGCCCGTGGACGCGCCGGACCCGACGCCGTCCGTCGATGCACCGGACCCGAGCCCGTCGGTCGACGCGGCGGACCCGACGCCGTCCGTGGACGCGCCGGACCCGACGCCGTCGGTCGATGCGCCGGACCCGACGCCGTCCGTGGACGCACCGGACCCGAGCCCGTCGGTCGACGCGCCCGACCCGGCACCGTCGGTCGACGCACCGGACCCGACGCCGTCCGTGGACGCGCCCGACCCGGCACCGTCCGTGGACGCACCGGACCCGAGCCCGTCGGTCGACGCACCGGACCCGACGCCGTCCGTCGATGCGCCGGACCCGACGCCGTCCGTGGACGCACCGGACCCGAGCCCGTCGGTCGACGCACCCGACCCGACCCCCTCGGTCGACGCACCCGACCCGACCCCCTCGGTCGACAGCTCTGATCCCGGGCCGTCCGATGTCGGTTCGTCCGATGTCGGTGCCTCGGACGTCGGCTCGTCGGACGTCGGGTCCTCGGACGTCGGCTCCTCCGACATCGGTTCGTCGGACGTCGGTTCCTCCGACGTCGGCGGTGGCGGCGACTTCAGCGGCGGGGGCGGCGACTTCGGCGGTGGCGGGGCGGACGCGTCGTTCTGACCGTCGCACCGTGAGCGCCGCGCGTCGTCGGGTGGGCCCCGTGCCGCCCGACGACGCCGACGTCGCTCAGCCCACCGCGTCGCCCAGCGCCTCGCGGATGCGGGCCGGCAGCGCCGTGTAGCGCGTCGCCCCGTCGACCCGGCCCAGGGCCTGACGGACCGCGGCACGGTCGCCCACCATCACGCAGGCCTTCTCCGCCCGGGTGACCGCGGTGTAGAGGAGGTTCCGGGTGAGCATGTGGCGGTGCTCCGTGAGCACCGGCACGACCGCGACCGGGATGCTCGAGCCCTGCGCCTTGTGCACCGTGCAGGCGTAGGCGAGCTCCCACGTGTCGAGCCGGACGAGCGGCAGCCGGATCGTGCGGCCGTCGTCCATCTGCAGCAGCGCGTCGTCGCCGTCGACGCGGACGAGCATCCCGAGCTCGCCGTTCATGACCTCGGCCTCGTGGTCGTTGCGGGTCTGCATCACGCGGTCGCCCTCGCGCAGGGCGCTGCCCTTCGCCTGCCGGCCACCCGGGTTGAGGATCTCCCGCATCCGGGCGTTCAGGGCCTCGACGCCACACGCGCCCCGGCGCTGGGGCGCCAGCACCTGCACGCCGCCGACGGCCGGGACGTCGTAGTGCGTCGGGAGCCGCGCGGTCGCCAGCGAGACGATCTCGTCGGCCGCCGCCAGGGCGTCGGACCGGTCGATGAAGAAGAAGTCGCGGACGTCGTCCGGTCCCGGCTGCGTGATCGGCGGCTGCCCGTGGTTCATCGCGTGGGCGGAGCGGACGATCAGCGAGCGCTCCGCCTGGCGGAAGATCCGGGTCAGGCGCACCGCCGGGACGATCTGCGACTCGAGCAGGTCCTGCAGCACGCGCCCGGGGCCGACCGGCGCGAGCTGGTCGACGTCCCCGACCAGCAGCACGTGGGTCTGCGGCCCGACGGCCCGCAGCAGCGCGACGGCGAGGTCCAGCGGCAGCATCGACGCCTCGTCGACGACGAGCATCCCGCCGTCGGGGATCGGGTCGTCCTCGTCGTGTTGGAAGCCGTCGCCGGGGACGAAGCCGAGCAGCCTGTGGATCGTCGTCGCCTGGGCGCCCGTGGCCTCCGACAGCCGCCGCGCCGCCTTGCCCGTCGGCGCGCAGAGCAGGACGGAGCGACCGGCGTCCTTCAGCACGCGGACCAGCGCCCGCATCGTCTGCGTCTTGCCGGTGCCGGGACCGCCGGTGAGGATCGAGAGCCGGTGCGCGCACGCGAGGCGCACGGCCTCCCACTGCTCGGGCGACGGCAGCGGATCGGAGCCCGCCGCGCCGCCCTCGGCGACCGCCGGGTCCGTCGTCGGCGGGTCGTCCTCCACGTCGACGTCGATCGTCGGCACGTCCGTCGTCATCCGCGCGACGATCTCGGCCAGCAGCGTCTCGGCCTCGTCGAGCTCGAGCGTCGCGACGCGGCCGTCGCGGTCGACGACGGCGTGGTCGGCGATCAGGCCCTCCAGGGCCTCGGCGACCGCCGGAGCGAGCGCGTCGACCTGCGACCACGGGGCGTCGCGGCCGGCCAGCAGGCGCGTGGTGCGGGAGATCGCCTCGTCGTGGGGGAGGTGGCAGTGCCCGTCGTCCTCGGCGCGCGCGAGGGCGTGGACCAGCGCGGCGCGGCGCCGCTCGGCGCTGCCGGGGTCCTCGCCCAGCGCGATCGCGATCGCGTCGGCGGTGGGGAAGCCGATCCCGGAGCGCGACGTCAGCCGGTACGGATCGGACTTCAGGAGGCCGACGTCCGGCTCGTCCCCGAGCGCACGGATGACGCGGCCGATCGTCGCGGCGTCGAGGCCGTGGCGCTCCAGGAGCAGGCGGACCGCGCGCGGTCCGGCCTCGACCCGCCACGCCTCGACCGCCTCCGCGAGCTTCTCGCCCGTGAGGCCCTTGACCCGGCGCAGGACGTCGCGCGGCTCGCGGTCCAGGCGCTCGAGGAGCTCCTCGCCGAAGCGCTCGATCAGGAGCCCGGCCGCCTTCGGTCCGACGCCCGGGACCCGCTGGAGCACCCGCGAGACGGCCTCGTCCTCCGTCGGCGCCACGCTCTGCAGCGCCCGCACCTGGAACCGCTCGCCGTGCTTGGGGTGCTGCGTCCGGCGCCCGCTGGCCCGGACGACGTCGCCCTCGTCCAGATGGCCGACGGGGCCGACGACGACCTCGTGGCCCCCCGGGACCGCGTCGGCCCCGGACGGCACCGCGTCGAGCACCGCGAACTGCCCGTCGTCGCTGCGGAAGCGGACGTTCACGACCTCGAGCTCGAGGATCTCCTCGTCAGGGCCGCCGGGCACGCTGGCACGGTATCGGTCCGGTCGGCCCGGACCGCGTCCGCGCACCCCCGGCACGGTTCCGTCACCGTCCCGGCACGTCCGTGCCCCGCCGCACCGCAGCGAACCCCCCGCTCTGGGAGGATTCCAGGGGTGTCCGCCCTCGGGACGATCATCACCGCCGTCGTCACGCCCTTCCGCGACGACTTCTCCGTCGACGAGGACGCCTTCGTCGCGCTGCTCCAGCACCTCGCGGACAACGGGTCCGACGGATTCGTCGTCGCCGGCACCACGGGCGAGGGTTCGACCCTCTCGGTCGAGGAGCACCTGGCGCTCGTCGAGCTGGCGATCCGCGAGAAGCCGGCCGGCACGTCGATCATCGCCAACGCGGGCGGCAACGACACCCGCGAGTCGATCCACCTGACCGAGCGCGCCACGGAGCTCGGCGCGGACGGCACGCTGAACGTCGTCGGCTACTACAACCGCCCGAACCGCCGGGGCATCGTCGCGCACTACCGCGCCGTCGCCGCGGCCACGGACAAGCCGATCGTCCTCTACAACATCCCGTCGCGGTCGACGCTCGACCTCGACAACGAGCTCCTCGCCGAGCTCGCGCAGATCGAGCACGTCGACGCCGTCAAGCAGGCGAACAACGCGAACCTCGCGCTCGTCGACGGCCTGACGCTCTACGCGGGCAACGACGACGTCCTCGCCCGGACCCTCGACCTCGGCGGCGCCGGCGGCATCTGCGTCGTCTCGCACCTCACCGGTCCGCTGCTGCGCGAGATGGTCGACGCCACGCCCGAGCGGCGCGCCGAGATCGACGCCCGCCTCCAGCCGCTCTACCGGGTGCTCGGCGTCACCACGAACCCGATCCCGATCAAGGCCGCCCTCGACCTCGTCGGCCGGCCGGTCGGCGGGCTGCGGCTGCCGATGATCGAGGCCGACGACGCCGAGCGCGCGCAGATCCGCGCGGTGCTGGCCGACCTCGGCCTGCTGCCCGCGTAGTGGCCCCTATCGGACGCCGGGGCCACACCTCCAGGACCATCGTCCGGCGCACGCTCGCCGGCCGCTTCCCCGTCCCGCATCGCCGGGACCCCGCCGATCGTCGTCCGCGCTGCGCACGCGCCCGGACGACCGCGGGCGTCGAGCTCCGGGCGCTCCGCTTATCCGAGTGCTCCCGCCCACGGCGGGGCCTCTGACACGCGCACGGCACACGGTCGTGGCGCACCGACGGAAGAGGAACACCACATATGACCGGAAACCGACCGGCACAGAAGACGCTCCGCATCCTGCCCCTCGGCGGGCTGGGCGAGATCGGCAAGAACATGACCGTCGTCGAGTACGACGGCAAGATCGTCGTCATCGACGTCGGCGTGCGCTTCCCGACGGCGGAGCAGGTCGGCATCGACCTCGTGCTCCCGGACTTCAGCTACCTGAAGGACCGCGCCGCCGACATCGAGGCGATCGTCATCACCCACGGCCACGAGGACCACATCGGCGCGCTGCCGTTCGTCCTCAAGCAGCTCGGCGGCGCCCGCCACGCACCGAAGATCCTCGGCCTGCCGCTCACGATGGCGATGGCCAAGAGCAAGCTCGAGGAGCACCGCCTGCGCGAGGTCCCGCTGACCACGGTCAAGCCGGGCCAGACCGTCAAGGTCGGCACGTTCGAGCTCGAGTTCATCCACACCACGCACTCGATCCCGGACACCGCCGCGGTCGGCGTCAACACGCCGCTCGGCACGCTGCTGTTCACGGCGGACTACAAGTTCGACCAGACCCCGGTCGACGGCGGTCCCGCGGACTTCCTGCGCTTCTCGCGCTACGGCAGCGAGGGCCTCCTCATGCTGCTCGGCGACTCCACGAACGTCGACCGGCCCGGCTGGTCCCCGTCGGAGTCGCTCGTCGGCCCCGCGCTCGAGGCCGCCTTCGCGCCCTTGCGCGGCCGCATCATCGTCACGTCCTTCGCCTCGAACCTGCACCGCGTGCAGCAGGTCATCGACGCCGCGGTGAAGCTCAACCGCAAGGTCTGCCTGCTCGGCCGGTCGATGAAGAAGAACACGAACATCGCGCGGACCCTGGGCATCCTCCAGATCCCGGACGGCGTCCTCGTGCAGCCGCGCGACCTCGAGCACCTCCCGGACCACCGCGTCCTCGTGATGTCGACCGGCTCCCAGGGCGAGCCGCTCGCCGCGCTGCGCCGCATGGCGTTCCGCGACCACCCGCAGATCCGGATCCACGAGGGCGACACCGTCGTCTTCTCGGCCACCCCGATCCCGGGCAACGAGCGCGCCGTCAACGAGACGATCGACAAGCTCTACCAGGCCGGCGCGAACGTCATCACGCACAAGGACGCGCCGATCCACGCCTCCGGCCACGGCTACCAGGAGGAGATGAAGATGATGCTCAACCTGACGAAGCCGAAGTACGTCATGCCGATGCACGGCGACTACCAGCGCCTGCGCCTGCACAAGAAGATCGCCGTCTCGGTCGGCGTGAAGGACGACAACGTCTTCTGCGCCGAGAACGGCCTGCCGGTCGAGATCGACCAGCGCGGCGCCCGCTTCGGCAAGCCGATCAACTCGGGCGTGATGTACGTCGACGGCACCGACATCGGCGCCACCGCCGACGCCGCGCTGCGCGACCGCCGGTCGCTGTCCGCCGACGGCCTGTTCGTCGTCGTCGCGACGATCGGCGACGACGACGGCAAGACCGTCGCCGAGGCCGAGCTGCTGTTCCGCGGCGTGCCGTTCAAGCACGACGAGCAGTTCATGACCGCCGTCCGCGAGCAGGTCGACGCCTCCGTCGAGCGCGCCGCGGCCGACAAGATCCACGACCTGGACGAGATCCAGCGGATCCTCCACGACGACGTCGCCCAGCTCGTCTGGGAGAAGCTGAAGCGCCGCCCGGTCGTGATGCCGGTCGTCGTCGCGGTCTAGCGGCTCCGGCCGGCCGGGCGCCGTCAGCGGCGCTCGTCGGGATCGTCCAGGCGGCTCGCGCCGTCCGGACGTTCGTCCTGCCCGGCGTCCGCGGGTCCGGCGTCGGCGTCCGGGGCACCCTCGCCGTCGGCCTCGTCGCCGGCCGGGGGGGCGTCCGGATCCTCCCGGACGTCGTCGTCGGTGTCCGCCTCGTGCGCGGCGGGGTCGACCATCACCGTCGTCGGGCGACCGGCGGCCCGCAGCCGCGAGCGGATGCGCCGCACGACACGGCGGGACGCGCTGTCCTCCTCCGAGCCCCCGGCCCAGAGGGTGCCGCCCGCCTCGTCGGCGAGCGTGCCCGTCGGCTCGACCGTCGCGCGCACGGCCATCGTCACGACGAACCGGGCGCCGAGGCCCGTCGCCTCGTCGGTGGCCTCCACCCGGACGTCACCGCCGTGGCGCTGCGCGGCCGCCCGGACGATCGCCAGGCCGATGCCGGTCGAGCCGGCGCCCTCGCCACCGCGTCGGACGAAGCGGTCGAAGATCCGCGCCCGCAGCTCCACGGGGATCCCCGGACCGTCGTCCTCGACCACGAGCTCGCCGTGGGTGCCCGTCGCCCGCAGGCGCACGCGGATCTCGGTGCCGGACGGGGTGTGGCGCAGCGCGTTGCCGACGAGGTTGGCGACCATGCGGACCAGCTCGTCGCGGATGCCGTCCAGCGTCACGGGATCGAGGTCGAGGGCGACCTCGTGGTCGCCGATCTGCGGCTCGAGCTCGTCGACCGCCTCGAGGATCGCGCGGTCGAGGTCGACGTCGGCGCGCTCGGTCTCGCGGCTCGCGTCCATGCGCGCGAGCAGCAGCAGGTCGGCGACGAGCCGCCGCATCCGCCGGGACGACCGCAGCGCCGACTCCGCGGCCTCCTGGTCGTCGCCGGTCGTCGTGAGCGCCAGGAGCTCGAGGTTCGCCTGCACGGACGTCAGCGGCGTGCGGAGCTCGTGCGAGGCGTCGGCGATGAACTCGCGCTGCCGCTGCAGCGTGGCGTCGACCGTCGCCTGGGAGGCGGCCAGCTCGTCGAGCATGTCCTGGAGCGTGCCGCTGAGCTCCGCGATCTCGTCGTGGACCTTGGACGGCGGCATCTTCGCGTCGAGGTCCCGCGTCCGGGCGATGTGGCGCGCGGTGTGGGTCATCCGTCGGACCGGGCGCATCGCCCGCGCCCCGAGGGCGAGCCCGGCGATCAGGGCGAGGAAGGTCCCGCCGACGACGCCGAGCGCCAACGCGGACCACACGCGGCGGGTCGTGCGCTCGACGGCGTCGTACGACCGGCCCACCCGTACGATGAGGTCCGCCGTGACCGGGATCTGGGTCCGGACGGTCCCGACCGTCGGCATGGTCCCGAAGGATCCCGGCGCCGACGTGCCCACCACGGCCGGGCGCTCGACCTCCACGGCCTTCTGGTTGCCGTTCGCGTCCACCACGGGGGTGCGGATCCGTCGCGTCTCGATCCGGAGGTCGTCGATCCGCTGTGGGTCCGCGTCCGGGCTTCCGAGGTTCACGGTGCTCCCGTAGCCGATCGGTGCGATCTGCCGTGTGCTCCCCGTGCGATTGTCGACCTGCCAGACCTTGAGCGCAGTGGTCGCCTCGACGCCGATCGCCGACAGCGCGTCGACGTTGACGACCGGACGACCGCCACCGGTCTGCGTCACCTTCAGCCGTCGCTGGAACAGGTCGAACCGCGCCGCGGACTGCGTCTCGAAGTCACTGGCGATGCGCTTCGTCGTGAACGTCCCGACCGCCATGGCGAAGACGAGCAGGATCACGCCCGTCAGCGTTGCCGAGACCACGGCGAGCCGCCAGCGGATGGGCAGGCGGTCGAGCCCGCGCAGGAGCCGGACGCGCCTGGGGTCCGAGGGGCGCTCGGAGTCGTCGAAGGTGTTCAGCGGAGTGTGTGGTCCGCGGACCGGTCAGCGCCCGACGCGGAGGACGTAGCCCGCGCCGCGGATGGTGTGGACGAGGCGGTCCTCGCCACCTTCCTCGAGCTTGCGACGCACGTTGGAGATGAAGACCTCGATCGTGTTCGTCGACGCGAGCGGGTCGTAGCCCCAGACCTCCTCCAGGAGACGCTGACGCGGGACGACGAGCTTCTCGTTGCGCATCAGGTACTCGAGGAGCTCGAACTCGCGCTGCGTCAGCTCGATGTGGCGCTCGCCGCGGAAGACCTCGTGCGTGGCGGGGTTCAGGGTGAGGTCGGCGCACACGAGGGCGGCCTCGCCGCGCGGGGGGCGACGGCGCAGCAGCGCGCGGATGCGGGCGAGGAGCTCGTCGCGCTCGAACGGCTTGACGAGGTAGTCGTCGGCGCCGGAGTCGAGACCCTCGACGCGGTGCTCGACGGCGTCGCGCGCGGTGAGGATCAGGATCGGCACGTCGTCGGACTCGCGGAGGTGCCCGGCGACCGAGATGCCGTCCATGTCCGGCAGCCCGAGGTCGAGGATGACGAGGTCCGGCATGAACGTCCGGGCCTCGGCGAGCGCGCTCTGCCCGTCGCGGGCGGTGCGGGTCTCGTAGTCCTCGAGCCGCAGCGTCCTGCCGAGGACCCCGGCGATCTCCTCGTCGTCCTCGACGATCAGCACCCGGGCCGTGCGCCCCGTTGAATCCATGGAGCGATCGTAGCCGCACGGCCTTTATGTTCGATCAACGGGTGCTGCCCGGAGCCTGGGGACGATCGGTCCCGCGCGGCCGTCCCGGCGTCGGCCGCCGGGGCCGCGGCGGGACGGGCGCTGCGGCCCTCGGTCGTCCGTCCGTCGATCCAACCGCAATCGCACACAAACCCCCGTGAACGATCGCGGCAGGCTACGCTGCTCCGCATGGGGACGCGGGCATCGCTCTTGATCACCTGCCTGGTCGACACCATGTACCCGGGCGTCGGTCGCGCGAGCGTGGCCGTCCTCGAGCGGGTGGGCGTGACGCTCGACGTGCCGATGGAGCAGACCTGCTGCGGGCAGATGCACCAGAACGGCGGCCACCCCGACGACGCGACGCGCCTGATGCGCCGCACGATCGACGCGTTCCGGGACGCCGAGGTCGTCGTCTCGCCGTCGCCGTCGTGCGCCGCGCAGGTCGTGGAGCACTACCCGCACCTGGCCGAGCGGTCCGGCGACGCGGGGCTCCTGCGCGAGGCCCGGGCGCTCGCCGCCCGCACGCGCGACCTGTCCACGTACCTCGTCGAGGACCTCGGGGTCGAGGACGTCGGGGCGCCCGCCTTCCCGCACAGCGTCACGTACCACCCGACGTGCCACGGGCTGCGGCTGCTCGGGATCGGCGACCGTCCGCAGCGGATGCTCCGGAACGTGCCGGGGATCGAGCTCCGCGAGCTGCCGCAGGCGACGTCGTGCTGCGGGTTCGGCGGGACGTTCGCGGTCACGAACGCCGACGTCTCCACCGCGATGATGGACGACAAGCTGAAGCACGTCCGGCAGACCGGGGCCGAGGTCCTGGCCGCGGCGGACTCCTCGTGCCTCATGCACCTGGGCGGCGGACTGTCGCGCCAGCGTGCGCCGGTCCGCCCGTTGCACTACGCCGAGATCCTCGCGGGCGTCCCGGCCTCGGACGGCCGGCTCCCGAAGGCGCTGCGGGCGGGCGCCCGATGAGCGAGCGCTGGCCCGAGCACCCGCTCGACTTCCCGAAGGCCGCGGCCACCACGCTGCAGGACGCGCAGCTGCGGGCGAACCTCGGCCACGCCACGACCGCGATCCGCGCCAAGCGGAGCGCGGTCGTCGAGGAGGTCGACGACTGGGAGGACCTGCGCGACGAGGGCGCGGCGGCCCGCGACCGCGCACTGCGCCGGCTCGACGAGCGGCTCGAGGAGCTCGAGCGGAACGTCGTGGCGGCCGGCGGCGTCGTCCACTGGGCGCCCGACAAGGCCGCGGCCCAGCGGATCGTCGTCGACCTCGTGCGCGCCACCGGCAGCGACGAGGTCATCAAGGTCAAGTCGCTCCTCACCGACGAGCTCGAGCTGAACCCCGCGCTGGAGGACGCCGGGATCCGCTCCCAGGAGACCGACCTGGCGGAACTCATCGTCCAGCTCGGCGGCGACCGGCAGAGCCACATCCTCGTCCCCGCGATCCACCGCAACCGACGCGAGATCCGCGACATCTTCCGCGAGCACCTGCCCGGCGCGGCCGAGGTGTCCGACGACCCGGCCGCGCTCGCCGAGGCCGCCCGCCGGCACCTCCGCGAGCAGTTCCTCCGCGTGCCCGTCGCGATCTCCGGCGCCAACGGGGCCGTCGCCGAGACCGGTACCGTCGCGATCGTCGAGTCCGAGGGCAACGGCCGGATGTGCCTGACGCTCCCGAGGACGCTCATCACGGTCATGGGCATCGAGAAGGTGCTGGAGACCTGGGAGGACCTGGGGACGATCCTCCGCCTGCTGCCGCGCTCGTCGACCGGCGAGCGGATGAACCCGTACACCTCGCTCTGGACCGGGACGACGCCCGACGACGGGCCGGAGGAGTTCCACCTCGTGCTCGTGGACGCGGGGCGGACCAACGCGCTCGCGGATCCCGTCGGGCGCGACGCACTGCGCTGCATCCGCTGCTCCGCGTGCCTGAACGTCTGTCCGGTCTACGAGCGGACCGGGGGGCAGGCGTACGAGTCGATCTACCCCGGCCCGATCGGCGCGATCCTGACGCCGCAGCTCCAGGGACTCGACACCGCGCCGACGCTCCCGTGGGCCTCGAGCCTCTGCGGCGCCTGCTACGAGGTCTGCCCCGTCAAGATCGACATCCCGAAGATCCTCGTGCACCTGCGCGGACGGGTGACCGCGGAGACGAACGCGTCCGGGAAGGGGCACGGAGCGGGCGCCGAGCGCCTCGCGATGCGCAGCGTCGCGCGCGTCATGGACAGCCGCCGCGCCTACGAGGCCGCGCAGCGGGCCGGCCGCCTCGGTCTCGCGCTGCTGGACAACGGTCGCGGGAGGCGCGGGAAGCTCCCCGGACTGCAGGGCTGGACGGCCTCCCGCGACCTCCCCGACCCCGAGCCGTCGTTCCGCTCGTGGTGGCGGGACCGCGAGGCGGGGGACACGGCACCGACGGACCCCGACGGCCCCGCCGTCGAGGTCGTCCAGCACCCCGCCGGAACAGCGTCGCCCGAGGGGCGGGAGCGCCCGTGAGCGGTCGCGACGAGGTCCTCGCGCGCGTGCGCGCGGCACTGCGGACGGCGGAGCGTGCCGCGGAGGCACGAGATCCGGAGCACGACCCCGAGCCTCCCGCACCCGCGCGGCGCCCGCGCGCATCCGTGGACCCGGCCGACCTCCTCGAGCGGTTCGCGGAGCGCGTGGCCGACTACCGCGCGACGGTCCTGCGGACGGATCCCGTCGGTGTCAGCACGGCGGTGGCATCCGCGCTCGTCGACCTCGACCCGGGCACCGTCGCCGCGCCGCCTGGGCTCCCCGCGGACTGGCGCCCCGGCGGCGCGCTGGACGGCTCGGCGCTCACCACCGCGGAGCTGCCGGCGGTCGAGGCGGTCGTCACCGCCTGCCGCGCGGCGATCGCCGAGACCGGCACCATCGTGCTGGACCACGCCGACGACCAGGGACCCCGGCGCCTCACGCTCGTCCCCGACCGCCACGTCTGCGTCGTCCGCTCCGGGCAGCTGGTCGACGACGTCGACGACGCGTTCCTCGTCCTCCGCCCGGCGCCGCCCGGGGGCGCGCCGGCGCCACCGCTGACGTTCGTGTCCGGCCCGTCCGCGACCAGCGACATCGAGCTCCAGCGGGTCGAGGGCGTCCACGGCCCGCGCACGCTCGTCGTGGTGCTCGTGGACGAGACCGGCTCGCCCGGGTAGGACCGCCGGCGGTCGCCCGGATAGGTCCGCCGGCGGTCGCCCGGACCGGGCCGACGGCCGGGTCCGCCGTGGTCGTTCGCGCGCGGACGTGGTCGTCCGTCCGATCACGAGGGCACGCTGACATCGTCCACCGCGATCGGTGGACGGTCTGCGGATCGGGAGGAAACGCCGTCCCTCACTGGGATCGCGGTCGAACGCAGCAGGTTCTTCACTGTGCGTCTTGACACAGTCTTACCGATCTGTTCTGATCGTTTCTGCGCGAACCCGCGCACTTGCAGGAGAAGGGACCGCCTAGATGTCGAAAAACAACCGCAAAGCACCGGACGACCGACTTCGACTCGCCGAGGGCCGCCGCGAGGCGATCCTCGAGCTCCTGCAGGCCCAGCGCGCGGTGACCGTCGCCGAGCTCGAGGAGCGCTTCGGCATCTCGCCGATGACCGCGCGGCGCGACCTCGCCGAGCTCGAGCGCCAGGGCTCCGCCCGCCGGACCCACGGCGGCGCCGTCCTGCCGAGCACGAGCTCTCACGAGGACTCGTTCTCCGCCCGCATGGCGACCGCCACCGCCGCCAAGCGCGCCCTGGCCGTCGCCGCCGCCGCGACCGTGGAGGACGGCGAGGCGCTGTTCCTCGACTCGTCGACCACCGCGTACCACCTCGCCGAGGTCCTGATCCGCGACGACCGCCCCGTCACGGTCGTGACGAACTCGCTGCCGATCATCGATCTCGTGTCGTCCAACGGCCGCGAGGCGATCGAGCTGATCGCCGCCGGCGGCCAGCTGCGGCGCATCTCGCGCTCATTCGTCGGGCCGGTCGCCGTCGAGGCGCTCCGCCGGCACTGGACCGACCGCGCGTTCCTGTCCGTGAAGGGCATCGCACCGGACGGCACGCTCACCGACGCCGACCCGCTCGAGGCCGAGGTCAAGCGCGTGATGATCGCGCAGGCCGAGCAGGCCACCCTCCTGGTCGACGGCGGCAAGCTCGACCGCCGGGGGCTCTCGGTCATCGGCCCGGTCTCCGCCTGCTCCGACGTCCTCGTCGCCGGACTGGCCGCCGACTCCGACCTACTGAACGCGATCGACGTCCCCGGCGTCGCCGTCCGCCGCCTCGACGAGGGCGACGAGCCGAGCCCGGAGGAGGCGACGGCATGAGCGCCGTCGCGACGACGCCGCTCGTCGCCCTGGACGGCGCGAGCCGCTCGTTCGGTGCCGTCCACGCGCTCCGGGGCGCGTCGCTCGCGCTCCGGGCCGGCGAGGTCCGCGCGCTGATGGGGGAGAACGGCGCCGGCAAGTCGACGCTCGTGAAGATCCTCACCGGCGTCGACCGCCCCAACAGCGGCACCGTCCTCGTCGACGGCGAGCCCGTCGTCTTCCACTCCACCGCCGACAGCCGCGACGCCGGCGTCGCGGTGATCCTCCAGGAGCCGACGCTCTTCCCCGACCTCTCGGTCGCCGAGAACGTCGTCATGGGCCGGCACCCGCGCCGCTCCTTCGGGCGCATCGACCGCCCGGCGATGAAGAAGTCGGTCCAGGACCTCCTCGACCGCCTCGGCGTCGACCTCGATCCCGACCGCCCCGTGCAGGGCCTGTCGATCGCGGACCAGCAGATCGTCGAGATCGCCAAGGCGATGAGCTTCGACGCGCGCGTCCTCATCATGGACGAGCCGACCGCCGCGCTCTCGGGCCGCGAGGTCGAGCGTCTCTTCGGCGTCGTCCGTGCACTCCAGGCCCGCGGCGCCGCCGTCCTCTTCATCAGCCACCGGCTGGAGGAGGTCTACGAGATCGCCACGGTCGTGACCGTCATGCGCGACGGCGAGGTCGTCCACGACGGCCCGCTGTCGGAGCTGCCGGAGGACGAGCTCGTCCGCCGGATGGTCGGCCGGGACGTCAACCAGCTCTTCCCGAAGACCGAGGCCGAGATCGGCGACGTCGTGCTCGACGTGCGCGGGCTCTCCCGCGAGGGCGTCTTCTACGACGTCGACCTGCAGGTGAAGGCCGGCGAGATCGTCGCGCTGGCCGGGCTCGTCGGCGCCGGCCGGTCCGAGGTCGTCCAGGCGATCTTCGGCGTCGACCAGGCCACCGAGGGCTCCGTGTCGATGAACGGCACGGACCTGCCGCTCGGCAAGCCGACCGCCGCGGTCGCCGCCGGCATGGCGCTCGTCCCCGAGGACCGCCGGCAGCAGGGCCTCGTGATGGACATGTCGATCGGGCAGAACGCCACGCTCGCCCGCCTGGGCGAGATGCGCAGCCGCGGCCTGCTGTCGCCGAAGCGCGAGCGCGCCGAGGCCTCGCAGTGGGGCGAGCGGCTGCAGCTGAAGTACGGCCGGCTCTCCGACCCCGTCGGCACGCTGTCGGGCGGCAACCAGCAGAAGGTCGTGCTCGCCAAGTGGCTGAGCACGAAGCCGCGCCTGCTGATCATCGACGAGCCCACCCGCGGCATCGACGTCGGCACCAAGGCCGAGGTCCACCGGATCATCAACGACCTCGCGTCGGAGGGCCTCGCCGTCCTCATGGTCTCCAGCGAGCTGCCCGAGGTGCTCGGGATGGCCGACCGCGTCCTCGTGGTGTTCGAGGGCCGCGTGACGGCCGAGCTGTCGCGGGCCGAGGCCGACGAGGAGCGCGTCGTCCGCGCCGCCACCGGCCGCGCGCCGGTCACCGAGGAGATCGCATGAGCACCCCCGTGTCCGCCCCTCCCGGGCCGAGCGCGCCCCAGGGTCCCGCCGCCGTCGCCGAGGCGGAGGCCGAGCGCGTCTCCACGGGCCGGCGCGTCGTCGACCGCCTGATCCGCGCCCGCGAGCTCGGCCTGGTCGTCGTCCTGCTCGCGATCGTCGGGATCACCGGCGCGATCGAGCCGAACTTCTTCGACCTCGACAGCATCAAGGAGACCGTCCTCAACGTCGCGATCATCGCCGTGATGACCGCGGGCATGACGCTCGTGATCGTCACGCGGAACATCGACCTCTCCGTTGGGTCGATCCTCGGGCTGACCGCGTTCCTCTGCGGCGACCTCCTGACGAAACACCCCGGGATGCCGTGGATCGTCGCGGTGCTCGTCGCCGTCGCCATCGGGGCGGCCTGCGGCCTGCTGAACGGCGTGCTCGTGACCTGGGGCCGCGTCCCGGCCCTCGTCGTGACGCTCGGCACGATGTACGCCCTGCGCGGCGTCGCGTTCCTCGTCACCGACGGACGCCAGATCAACGCCGAGGACCTGCCCGACTCGTTCCTGAACGTCGGCTCGGGCACGCTGCTCGGGATCCCGACGCTGATCGTCGTCGCGGTCGTCGTGATCCTGCTCTTCTGGTTCGTCACCCGCGACTACGCGTGGGGCCGCCAGCTCTACGCGATCGGGTCCAGCGGGCGCTCCGGGGGCCAGGCGGCGAAGCTCGCCGGCCTGAAGAGCGACCGCCGCGTCACGCAGGCGTTCGTGATCTCCGGCGCGCTGGCCGGCCTGGGCGGCGCGATGTTCGCGGCCCGCTACGGGACCGTCGACGCGACCGCGGGCGACGGCTACGAGCTCCGCGTCATCGGTGCGGCCGTCGTCGGCGGCGTCGCGATCGCCGGCGGCTCGGGCTCCGTGCTCGGCGCGGCGATCGGCGCGGTGCTGCTCGGCACGATCCAGACCGCCCTGATCGTCCTGAAGATCGACGACTTCTGGCAGCAGGCCATCGTCGGCCTCCTGATCATCGTCGCGATCGCGCTGGACCGCCTGATCGCGAACCAGAGCGAGGCGCTGCTCCGGCAACGCTCCGCCCGACGGAGGACCTCCGCATGAGCACCGTGGCCACCACGCCGACGGGCTCCGCGCCCGACCGGACGCCCGGCGTCGTCCGCACCGAGGACTCGCTCCTGAAGAAGGTCCTCGGTCGCTGGGAGACCCTGATCCTCGTCCTGATCGCGGTCGTCTTCGCGATCGGCTCCGGGATCTCGTCCGAGTTCCTCACCGGCGAGTCGCTGACCACCGGGTCCAGCGACTTCACCGAGTACGCGATCCTCGCGCTCCCGCTGACGCTGATCATCGCCACGGGCGAGATCGACCTCTCGGTCGCCTCGGTCCTGGCGCTCAGCTCGGCGCTCATGGGCTACCTGTGGAACCAGGGCCTGCCGATGGAGGCGATCCTCCCGATCTGCATCGTGGCCGGCGCGGTCTGCGGCCTGATCAACGGCTGGCTCGTCACGGGCCTCGGGCTCCCGAGCCTCGCGGTGACGATCGGCACGATGGCCCTGTTCCGCGGCCTGGCGTTCGTGATCCTCGGGGACGAGTCGGTCACCGACTTCCCGACGGACTACACCGACTGGGCGTTCGGGAACTTCGGCGGCACCGTCGTCCCGAACACGATCGTCCTGTTCCTGGTGCTCGCGGCGATCTTCGCGGTCGTCCTGCACCGCACGCCGTTCGGCCGCTCGATCTTCGCGATCGGCGCCAACAAGGAGGCCGCGCGGTTCAGCGGACTGCGCGTGAACCGGACGCAGCTCAAGCTCTTCGTCCTCAGCGGCGCCATCGCGGCGCTGGCGGGGATCCTCCTGACGCTGCGCAACTCGACGGCCGCCGGCAACGTCGGCACCGGCTTCGAGCTGACCGCCATCGCGGCGGTCGTCCTCGGGGGCGTCTCGATCTTCGGCGGCTCCGGCACGATCGGCGGGGTCATCCTCGCCCTGATCCTGCTCGGCGGCATCCAGAAGGCGCTGAACCTCGACCCGGACATCAGCACGTACTGGGTCAACATCGTCTTCGGCATCTTGCTCATCGGCTCCGTCCTGGGGCCGAACCTCGCAGCGCGCTTCCGTGAGGCGCGCCGCACCAGAAACCGCGGTGCTCGGCCCTTCCGGCCCGGCCGACCCGCGGCAGCTCCCTCCGGGCCGGAAGGAGAGGGGAACACCGATGCGTGATTCACGCTTCATGCGCATGCTGGGCCTGCTGTTCGCAGTGGTCCTGGGCGCGGCGCTCATCACGGGCTGCGGCTCGACCAAGGACGACTCCGACTCGAGCGGTGGCGGCGGCAGCGCCGCCTCGGCCGACGCCGGGAAGGCCGACACGTCGGCCGCGATCAAGAAGGGGCTGAAGGTCGTCGTGATGCCCAAGCAGCTCGGCAACCCCTACGAGGAGCTCGAGGACAAGGGCACCGTCGCGGCCATCGAGGAGACCGGCGGCAGCGCCAAGATCCAGGGCCCGACCGACGCCGGCGCCTCGTCGCAGGTCTCGCTCCTGCGCTCGATCACGCAGCAGAAGCCGGACGCGATCGTCCTGGCCGCCAACGACCCCAACGCGATCGCGCCGGTCCTCAAGCAGGCCATGCAGCGCGGCGTGAAGGTCGTGACGCAGGACTCCGACGCCGCGAAGGACGCGCGCCAGATCTTCATCAACCAGGCGACGACGCAGTCGATCGGCGTGCAGCTCGCCAAGCAGGCGAAGTCGACCGCCGGCACCGGCGAGATCGCGGTCCTCTCGGCGACGGCCAACGCGCCGAACCAGAACGCCTGGATCAAGATCATGAAGGCGGAGCTCCAGAAGCCCGAGTACCAGGGCCTGAAGCTCGTCAAGGTCGCGTACGGCGACGACGACGACCAGAAGTCGTTCCAGCAGGCGCAGGGCCTCCTGAGCGCCTACCCGAACCTCAAGTCGATCATCTCGCCCACGACCGTCGGCATCGCCGCGGCCGCCCGCTACGTGTCCGGCTCGAAGTACAAGGGCAAGGTCGCGATCACGGGCCTCGGCACGCCGAACCAGATGCGCAAGTTCGTCAAGGACGGCACGGTCTCCGAGTTCGCGCTCTGGAACCCGGAGGACGTCGGGTACCTCGGCGGCTACGCCGCGGCGGCGCTCGCCTCGGGCCAGATCTCCGGCAAGCAGGGCGAATCCTTCAAGGCGGGCAAGCTCGGCACGAAGACGATCGGCGCGGACGGCGAGATCGTTCTCGGCCCGCCGACCACGTTCACCAAGGACAACATCGACAAGTTCGACTTCTAGGAGCCGAACCCGGTCCCGGCCTCCCCGGCTCCGCCGCACGGCACGCGCCGCGCGACGGACCCCCGGGGGCCGGGCCGACCCCTCGCGTCGGCGGGGCGGATATCGCCCGCCCCGCCGCACCGCGGCACCACACCGAGCACCAGGACCGCATGAGCACCACCTCCCACACCCCGAGCACCGCCCCCGCCGACACCGATGCACGCCCGTCCGCACGCGCGACCGGCCGCATCGGCGTCTTCGGCATCGGCCTCGAGGCGTACTGGGACCAGTTCGAGGGTCTCGAGGACCGCTGCAGGGGCTACCAGGCCGACGTCGAGCGGCAGGTGGCCGCGCTGGGTGGGGCTGTCGTCTCGGCCGGCCTCGTCGACACGCCGCAGAAGGCCCGCGTCGCCGGCGACCTGTTCGCCCGCGAGCAGGTCGACCTCATCCTCTGCCACGTCGTCACCTACGCGACGTCGGCGACGGTGCTCGCGGCCGTGCAGGCCGCGAAGGTTCCCGTCGTCCTGCTCGGCCTGCAGCCGACCCGGACCCTGGACTACGAGCACGTCGACACGGGGGAGTGGCTCGCCAACTGCGCCGCCTGCTCCGTCCCCGAGATCGCCGGGGCGTTCACGCGCTCCGGGATCCCGTACGACACCGTCGCGGGCACGATCCAGGACGACGAGCGCGCCTGGTCGCGGATCGGGGCCTGGGTCCGCGCCGCCGGCGTCGCCCGGTCGCTCAAGCGCGCGCGCATCGGCTTCATGGGGCACGCCTACGCGGGCATGCTCGACATGTACTCGGACTTCACGATGTTCCACGGCCAGGTCGGCGCGCACGTCGAGGTCCTGGAGATCGACGACCTGCAGGTCCGCACCGACGCCGCGACCGCCGAGCAGGTCGCCGCGAAGACCGCCGAGATCCGCGAGCACTTCGCGTTCGCGGACCCGTCGGACGACCCGATCGCCGGGCCGATCACCGACGACCAGCTCGCGTGGTCCGCCCGCGTGGCCGTCGGCCTCGACGCGCTGGCGGAGGACTTCGAGCTCGACGCGCTGACCTACTACTACCGCGGCCTGGACGACAACCCGCAGGAGCGCCTCGGCGCCGGCGTGATCGTCGGGAACTCGCTGCTCACCGCCCGGGGCATCCCGACGGCGGGCGAGGCCGACATCAAGACGAACCTCGCACAGCTGATCCTCGACCGGCTCGGCGCCGGCGGGTCCTACACCGAGTACTACGGGCTCGACATGGACGAGGACTTCGTCCTCATGGGCCACGACGGTCCGGGCCACATCGCCATCGCGCAGGAGCAGCCGGTCCTGCGGTCGCTGAACGTCTTCCACGGCAAGCGCGGCGGCGGGCTCTCCGTCGAGCTGCAGGTCCGCCACGGTGACGTGACGATCCTCGGCTGCACGCAGACCGCCGACGGCCGCCTGAAGCTCATCGCCGCCGAGGGCGCGTCGATCCCGGGACCGACGTTCCGGATCGGCAACACGAACTCGCGCCTGCGCTTCGACCTCGACCCCGTCTCGTTCCTCGAGGCCTGGTCCGCCGAGGGCCCGACCCACCACGTCGCGCTCGGCGTCGGCCACCGGATCCAGGACATCGAGGCGGTCGCGCGCCTCCTGGACCTCGAGCTCGTGGTCGTCGGCCGGGACGCCGCGGCCCGGGGGTCGCGCCTCGGCGCCTCGTCGAACGACCGCTTCGTCGCCCACCGTCCTGACGTCCGGGGCGGCGGTCGCTGATGGAGCGCGTCTGCTTCCTGCTCCAGGTCAAGCCGGAGCGGCTCGAGGAGTACCAGGCGCGCCACGCTGCGGTGTGGCCCGAGATGCTCGACGCGCTCACCGCTTCGGGCTACCGCAACTACTCGCTCTTCCTGCGCCCCGACGGCCTGCTCGTCGGCTACCTCGAGTGCGACGACTTCGCGTCGATCGAGGCCGCGATGCAGGCCACCGACGTCAACGCCCGGTGGCAGGCCGAGATGGCGGAGTTCATGACGCTGCCGGAGGGCGCACGACCGGACACCGGGCTCTTGCGGCTCGACGAGGTGTTCCACCTTGCCTAGCGCGCACGTCTACGGCGCGATCGACTTCGGCGCCTCCAGCGGCCGCGTCCTCGCCGGGCGGTTCGACGGCGAGCGCGTGAGCCTGACCGAGGCCGCCCGGTTCCCGAACCGCCCGGTCGACCTGCCCGACGGCCGGCACTGGGACCTCCTCGGGCTCTACGCCCAGGCGGTCGAGGGGCTGCGGGCCATCGCGGCCGACGGACCACTCGTCGGCGTCGGCGTCGACACCTGGGCCGTCGACTACGGCCTGCTGGACGCCGAGGGCCGCCTGCTCGGCCTGCCGTTCCACTACCGGGACCACCGCACCGACGGCGCGACGGAGCGGAGCTTCGCCCGGGTCTCCCGCGCGGACCAGTACGCGGTCGCCGGCATCCAGACGATGCCGATCAACACCGTCTTCCAGCTCGAGGCCGAGCGCGGCTCCGCGGCGATCGGTGCCGCGGACCGGATCGCGCTGATCCCGGACCTGCTCGCGCACTGGCTCGGCGGCGACCTCGTCAACGAGACCACCAACGCGTCGTCGACCGGACTGCTCGACGCGCGCACCGGGACGTGGTCCGACGACCTGATCGACCGGCTCGGGCTGCCCGCGGACCTCTTCGGCCCCACGGTCGAGGCCGGCACGACCATCGGCCGCCTGCGCCCGGCGCTCGGCCTCGGCGACGCCGCGGTCCACGCGGTCGGCTCGCACGACACGGCCTCGGCCTTCGCCGCCGCTCCGGTCACCGGCGACGACGCGGCGATCCTGTCGAGCGGCACGTGGTCGCTCCTCGGACTCGAGCTCGACGCGCCCGTCCTCACCGACGCCGCACGCGACGCGAACCTCACGAACGAGCGCGGCGTCGACGGCACGATCCGCCTCCTGAAGAACGTCATGGGCCTCTGGCTCGAGCAGGAGCTCTCCCGCGCGTGGGGCATCCACGCCGCGGAGCTCCAGCACCTGGCGGGGGAGGCCGACCCCGACGTCGCCGTCCTCGACATCGACGACCCCGCGTTCCTCGCGCCCGACGACCTGCCGGCACTGATCGCCGAGCACTGCCGCCGCAGCGACCAGGCGCCGCCGTCGACGAAGGGGGAGACCGTCCGCACGATCCTCGTCTCGCTGGCCTGCCGGTACCGCTGGGTGCTCGAGCAGCTCGAGGCGGTCTCCGGCCGCACGATCCGCACGATCCACGTGGTCGGCGGCGGCGTGCGCAACGAGCTCCTCTGCCGCCTCACCGCCGACGTCACCGGGCGCACCGTCCTGACCGGCCCGGTCGAGGGCACCGGCATGGGCAACGTGCTCGTGCAGCTCCGCGCCGCCGGCGAGGTCGGCTCGCTCGCAGAGCTGCGCGCCGTCGCCGCCGCGTCCGCCGCGCCCCGCGCGTACGAGCCCGCCGGCGACCGCGCCGCGGCCGACGACCTGTACCGCCGCTTCCTCCGGGTCGCGGACCTCGCCCCGCCCGCCCGGGCCGCGACACCCACCCCTTCCGCATGACCCCCGAGAACCGAGGACCGAAGAGCCCCATGAGCACCGACTACGAGCACCTCGCCGCGAAGCTGACCGACCAGGGGGTCGACGTCGCGGCCGTCCGTGCGCGCCTGTCCGAGCTCGTCGTCGAGGTCCCGTCGTGGGGCTTCGGGGACTCCGGCACGCGCTTCGCGACGTTCCTCCAGGACGGTCGCCCGCGCACCGTGCTCGAGCGCCTCGACGACGCCGCCGAGGTCCAGCGGCTCTCCGGCGCGTCGTCCCGCGTGGCGCTCCACATCCCGTGGGACGCCGTCGACGACTACGCGCAGCTCGGCCGCGAGATCACCGACCGCGGCCTGACCGTCGGCACGATCAACCCGAACCTGTTCCAGGACGTCGACTACAAGCTCGGCTCGATCACGAACCCCGACGCCGGGATCCGCCGCAAGGCGACCGACCACCTGCTCGAGTGCGGGCAGATCGCCCACGCGACCGGCTCCGACGCGCTGTCGCTGTGGTTCGCCGACGGGACGAACTACGTCGGCCAGGACGATCTGCTCGCCCGCCGTCACCGCATGCGCGAGGCGCTGCAGGAGCTGCACGCCGCCACCGGGTCCATTGATGGGGATCCCGCCCACCCCGCGCTCGCCCTGCTCGTCGAGTACAAGCTCTACGAACCGGCGTTCTACGCGACCGACCTCGCCGACTGGGGCTCCGCCGCCCTGCTCTGCCGCGAGATCGGCGAGCGCGCGCAGGTCCTCGTCGACCTCGGCCACCACGCCCACGGCGTGAACATCGAGCAGATCGTCGCGATCCTCGCGAGCTACGGCCTGCTCGGCGGCTTCCACACCAACGACCGGCGCTACGGCGACGACGACCTCATCACCGGGTCCGTCAACCCGTTCGCGCTGTTCTCGATCTTCACCGAGCTGACGGCCCTGCCGCAGCTGCCCCGCATCTCGATCGACCAGGGCCACAACGTCGAGACGAAGGTCGAGGCGATCCTGCGGTCCGTCCTGAACATCCAGGACAGCTACGCGAAGGCGCTCCTGGTCGATCGCGCCGCGCTCGCGGAGGCCCAGGCCGCCGGCGACGTCAACCGCGCGCACGGCCTGCTGACCGACGCATTCGCCACCGACGTCCGCCCGCTGACCGCGAGCGTGCGCGAGGCGAAGGGTGCAGCCGCGGATCCCGTCGCGGCCCTGCGTTCGGGCGGCTACCCCCAGAGGATCGTCGACGCGCGCGGCAGGGCCGCCGGCGTCGCGGGGGGATGGGGCCGATGAGCGCCGCAGCCGCGGCGGGGCCGCGTCGGCCCCGTCCCCTGGATCTCGCGCCGCCCACCCCGATGAGCGCCCGCACCACCACTTCCGTCACCACGACCTGCCCCGCGCAGCACGAGGACCACCGATGAGCACCACCACCCCGCACCTCGTCTCCCTGGCCGAGGACCTCTGGCCGGCGGACGCCGCCGAGGTCCCGACCGACCCGCTCGGGCAGGTCGTGCTCGCCTCGCACCTCCTCGGCGCGAACCGCGCGGTCGCGAACATCGGCGGCGGCAACACGTCCGCGAAGGGCACCGCGACGGACCACACCGGCCGCGAGGTCCGCGCCATGTGGATCAAGGGGTCGGGCTCCGATCTGGCGACGATGACCGAGGCGAACTTCACCGGCCTGAAGCTCGACGACCTGCTGCCGCTCATGGACCGCCCGGAGATGCCCGACGAGGAGATGGTGGCCTACGTCGGGCGCTCGATGCTCGACCCGGCGATGCCCCGCGGCTCGATCGAGACGCTGCTGCACGCGTTCATCCCCGCCGACCACGTCCACCACACGCACCCCGACGGCATCAACGTCATCGCGGGCGCGAAGAACGGCGAGGCCTTGATCGCGGAGTGCTTCGGCGACCGCGCGATCTGGGTCCCGTACATCCGCCCGGGCTTCACGCTCGCCAAGCAGATCGGCGAGGCCGTCCGCGACCACCCGGCCGCCGAGCTCGTCGTCCTGGGCAAGCACGGCCTCGTGGTCTGGGGCGACACGGCGGAGGACACCTACCGCCGGACGATCTCGATCATCAACGAGGGCGCGGCCTTCATGAACGAGAAGGCCGCCGGGGCCGTGCGCTTCGGCGGCGTCGCCCCCGAGGCCTCGGCGCTCGACGACGCCGGCCGTCAGGCCGTCCTCGACGTCGTCCTGCCGTCGCTGCGCGGCGCGGTCTCCAGCGAGCGGTCGAAGGTGCTGCTCGTCGACCGGTCGGCCCCGGCGCTCGAGTTCGTCACGAGCGTCCGCGCCCCCGAGCTCGTGACGGTCGGTGCTGCGTGCCCTGACCACCTGGTCCACACGAAGATGCTGCCGATGTGGGTGCCGTTCGACCCGTCGACGGAGGACGCGTCGGTGCTGAAGGAGCGCGTCGTCGAACGCGCGGCCGCCTACCGCGAGCAGTACGCCGCCTACCACGCGGCGAACGCCGAGAACCCGGACGTCCGCATGCCGGGCACCGAGGCCGGAGCCGTCCCGATCTCCGACCCCGACCCGCGCGTCGTCCTGATCCAGCACGTCGGGCTCGTCGGCGTCGCCCCGACCCCGAAGGGCGCGTCGCTGTCGCGCGACCTCTACCACCGGGCGATCGAGGTGATGGCCGGCGCCGACGCCGTCGACGAGTTCGTCTCGCTGACCGCCGACGAGAGCTTCGCCGTCGAGTACTGGCCGCTCGAGCTCTACAAGCTCTCGCTGGCCCCGGCGCCCGGCGAGCTGCAGGGCAAGGTCGCGTTCGTGACCGGCGCGGGCGGCGGCATCGGCCGCGCGATCTCGGCCGAGCTGTCCGCCGCGGGCGCGGTGATCGCCGGCTTCGACCTCGACGCCGACGGTGCGTCCGAGGCCGCCGGCCCGCTCGGGATCGGCATCGGCGGCGACGTGACGTCCGAGCAGTCGGTCGCCGACGCGTACCTCGAGGCCGTCCGGGCGTTCGGCGGCGTCGACATCCTCGTCAGCAACGCCGGGATCGCGTCGAGCTCCGCGATCGAGGACACGACGCTCGAGGAGTGGGAGCGCAACCACCGCATCCTCGGCACCGGCTACTTCCTCGTGTCGAAGGAGGCGTTCCGGATCATGCGCGAGCAGGGGACGGGCGGCTCGATCGTCTTCATCTCCTCGAAGAACGCCCTGGTCGCCGGGAAGAACGCCTCGGCGTACTCGACGGCGAAGGCCGCCGAGCTGCACCTCGCCCGCTGCCTCGCCGAGGAGGGCGGCGCCGACGGGATCCGCGTCAACACGGTCAACCCGGACGCCGTCCTGCGCGGCTCGAAGATCTGGCAGGGCAACTGGCGCGAGGAGCGGGCCGCGAACTACGGCCTGGACCCCGCGGAGCTCGAGGAGCACTACCGCCAGCGCAACACGCTGAAGGTCCTGATCCTCCCGGAGGACATCGCCCAGTCGACGCTGCACTTCGCCTCCGAGGCGCGGTCGGGCAAGTCGACGGGCAACATCCTGAACGTCGACGGTGGGGTGCCGGCGGCCTACACGCGGTAGGACGTAGGCGGCAGCGCGCGAGTCGCGCGGCGGGGATCAGCCGCCGCCTCCTCCGCCGTCGCCTCCGCCACCGCCGTCGCCGCCACCCCAGCCTCCGCCGTCGCCGCCGCCGCCCCAGCCGCCGTCACCGCCGTGGTGGTGGTGGCCACCGCCGTCGCCCGTTCCGCCGACGAACCCGGAGCCGCTGGACCACCCGTCGCCGCGGCGTCGGCGGTTCGCCCCCGGTCCAGACGTCCTCCAGACGAAGCCGACCAGGAACACCATCAGGGCGATCGCGACGACGATGCCGATGAGACCGTCGGAGGACGCGAGCGGCGGGACCATGCCGAGCATGGTCCCAGGCGCCACGGGCAGTGTCGACGTTCCGGGGCGGTTCTCCGGGGGACGCCGCGGTCCTCGCACGCTCGTCCGGCGCCCGATTCGCGCCCGACCGGACGACGCCGACGCGGCGCTGGGACGCCCCGTCGGGCTCAGCCCTGTCGCGCCCGGTGCGCCGCGATGAACGCGCGACCCGGCGCAGGGTCGACCCCGAGGGCCGCCGCGTACCGCTCGTGGTCGGCCTCCCACGTCGCGTGTGCCTCCTCCTCCGACCGCGGCTCGCCGTCGAGCAGCGGGCCGAGGCGCGACACGTACGCGTGCCAGCCCGTCGCCGTCTGCGCGATCGGGGTGCCCTCGCCGAAGACGTGCGTGAAGACGAGCCGGCAGCCGCCCTCGACGACGGTCAGCTCGAACGCATAGCGCTCCCCGGCGAACGTCCACTCCAGGCGCTCCGGGGCATCGGCCACGAGGACCTCGCCGGACATCCCGAAGGCCTCGAGCGTCTCGCCGGCGGCCGGCGTCCACTCTGCGGCCGCCGGGAACCACTGCCCGAGTTCCGCGGGGACGCTGACCGCCCGCCACACGCGCTCGATCGGGTGGGGGAGCGTGCGCTCGAAGCGCAGCGCCGGCCGGCCGTCGATGGTCTCCAGGGTGCCGTCGGGCTCGACGGATCCGTCGCTCATGGGTGCTCCTCCAGGTGTCGTTCGAGGGCGTCGAGGCGATTCGACCAGTACACGCGGTACGGCGCGATCCATTGGTCGACCTCGACGAGGGGGTCCGGGCGCAGGGAGTAGAGCCGCCGCCGGCCGTCGGTCCGCACGTTGACGAGGCCGGCCTCGCGCAGGACCCGCAGGTGCTTGGACACACCCGGCTGGCTCAGGTCGAGGCGCTCGACGAGGTCGCCGGCGGGTCGCTCGCCGTCGCGGAGCAGGTCGAGGATCCGCCGGCGGTGAGGCTCGGCCAGGGCGGCGTAGGCGCTCATGCGGTCCATATTGCCACACGGTTATGCGTTGCGGCGAGGTGTTCTGCGGTCGGACGCGCGTTTTTCCCGCAACGTGCGGCCGTCCGGCCCACCGGGGGAGGATCGCCGGGGCCCGGGGCGAACCACGTGGGTGAGCATGAGCAGCCGTCCTCGCACCCCTGCCCGCAACGCGTCCGGCGCGAAGCCGCCCTCCCGTCCGCGGGCGGGGGCCAAGGGCGCACCGAAGAAGCCCGCCCCGCGCGGCGGCCAGACCGGTCGCGGCAAGGCGGTCGGGCAACGGACCGCCGCCGGGGCGCCCGCGCAGCGCGGGCCGCTCTCGCAGCGCCAGTTCGACCAGATCGGCCTGTCGCTCCTGGCGCTGGCGGTCTTCCTCGTCTTCCTGATGTACCTGGGCTCCTGGGGCGGCGCGATCGGCGACGGCCTCGTCGGTGGCCTGCGCAGCCTCTTCGGGCAGGTCGCGTACCTGACCCCGCCGATCGTGGCCGCGACCGGCATCCTCCTGATCCTCCGACCGCTGCTGCCCGCACTGCGCCCGTTCCGCTTCGGCGGCGTGCTCCTCGTCCTCGCGATCGAGCTGCTCCTCGCGTCGGGCACGTTCGGGCTCGGCGGCGGCGCCGGGCGCGGCGAGCTGTGGAGCGCCGACGTCGTCCGACCGCGCGGCGGCCTCGTCGGGGACGCCATGTACTGGGGCATCTCGAGCCTCCTGGGTGCCATCGGCGCGCACGTGGTCGCGGTGACGATGGCGCTGGCCGGCGCCCTGCTCCTGACGGGCGCGTCCGTCGCGTCGATCGTCGCCCGCACGGGGGAGGGCCTGCGGCAGACGACGACGGCCTTCCGCCGCGTCGACGACGAGCGGTGGGACGCAGGGCGCGACGACGACGTCCTCGAGATCCCGGTCCGCCCGCGTCGGCGCGCCGAGGCCGACGGTCGCGGGAAGGACGACGGCACGCCGCGTCCGACGCCCCCGAAGAAGGCGAAGCAGGCGACCGGCGAGGGGCCGGCACCCGTCGGCCTGCCCGGGGCCGACGAGGACGCCGCACCCGAGTTCCCGCCGCTGCCTCCCCGTCGCGGTCGGGCCGCGCCGCCGGACTCCGACGGCGACATCGCGGCCTCCCGCGGCGAGCAGGTCCAGGCGTCCCGTGGCGAGGACGTGCGGGCCTCCCGCGGGCCGCGCCGCCCCGACGCCGCCGGTCCCGAGCTGGACGGCGCCCTGCGCTACCCCGACCTCTTCGGCGAGGAGGGCGAGGTGCGGCTCGACCTCGGCACGCCCACGGGCGACGCCACGGCGGACACGCAGGACCTCGACGACGAGCCGACGGTCGTCGTCCCGCCGCGGGCCGGCCCCCGGCGCTCCGCCGCGGGCGGCACCCCGCGGCACCTCCGCGTCGCCGACGAGCGGTCGGACGCCCAGGAGGACGAGGTCCCGCACGTCGTCCCGGCCCCGCGCACGGAGGAGTCCGACGGCACCGACGCGGACGACGACGCCCCCGTGGCGCCCCGCCCGACGCTCGCCGAGCTGCGGTCCCGCCAGCCGATGGCGGGCGAGCTCGACGCGCCCGAGGAGGGCTACGTCCTCCCCGACCCCGAGCTCCTGAAGGTCTCCACCAGCGACCAGCTGCGCCCCGACACCGCCGGCCAGGCGGAGACCGCGCACGCCCTGATCGAGGCGCTCGCCCACTTCAAGGTCGAGGCGAAGGTCATCGGCACGATCGCCGGCCCGCACATCACCCGCTACGAGCTGAAGCTCGCGCCCGGCATCAAGATGTCGAAGGTCGCCCAGCTGAAGGACGACCTCGCCTACGCGCTGGCCGCCACGGACATCCGCATCCTCGCGCCGGTCCCGGGGAAGACCGCCGTCGGCGTCGAGGTCCCGAACGCGCGGCGCCGCATCGTCCACCTCGGCGACGTCTACGGCGACCCGCCTGAGGACGCGTCCCCGCTCACGGTCTGGCTCGGCAAGGACGTCTCCGGAGCCCCGATCTACGCCGACCTGGCGAAGATGCCGCACATGCTCGTCGCGGGCACCACCGGCGCCGGCAAGTCGGGCTGCGTCAACGCGATGCTCTCGTCGATCCTGTTGCACGCCACCCCGGACGACGTGCGTCTGGTCCTCGTCGACCCCAAGCAGGTCGAGCTGAACCACTACGAGGCGATCCCGCACCTGCTGACGCCGGTCATCACGAGCCCGAAGATGGCGGCCAACGCGCTCCAGAACCTCGTGCGCGAGATGGAGTGGCGCTACGGGATCATGAGCGTCAAGAAGACCCGCTCGCTGATCGAGCTGAACAAGGTCCGGGTCGACGACGGCGACGAGCCGCTGCCGTACATCCTGTGCGTCATCGACGAGCTCGCCGACCTCATGATGGTCGCACCGGCCGACGTGGAGGACGCGATCATCCGCATCGCGCAGAAGGCCCGTGCCGTCGGCATCCACCTCGTGCTGGCGACGCAGTCCCCGCGCGTGGACGTCATCACCGGGATGATCAAGGCGAACGTGCCGTCCCGGATCGCGTTCTCCGTGTCGTCGCAGACCGACTCGCGCGTCATCCTCGACCAGAACGGTGCCGAGTCGCTGCTCGGCCGCGGCGACATGCTCTTCAACCCGGTCGGGTCGTCGAAGCTCACCCGCATCCAGGGCGCGTACATCGACGAGGCCGAGATCGCCGCGCTGACCGAGCACTGGGCGAAGCAGGGCGAACCCGAGATCCGGGAGGACCTCCTCCAGGCCGTGGAGGACGAGGCCCCCGAGGAGGCCGCCGAGGAGGACCCCAACGACGCGGACGCCGATCCGCTGCTCGCCGACGCCGTCGAGATGGTCGTCGAGATGGGCGCCGCGTCGACGTCGGGCCTCCAGCGCCGGCTGCGCGTCGGGTACACCCGCGCCGGTCGCCTCGTGGACATGATGGAGCGCCGAGGGATCATCTCCGGGTTCGAGGGCAGCAAGTCCCGACAGGTGCTCGTCCAGCCCATGGACCTGCCGCGCGTCCTCGCACAGATCCGGGGCAAGGCGGCCGGCGCCGGGGCCGACGCGGGGGCGGGCGGGGATCCCATCCCTCCCCACGCGCCGCCGGCGGGCGACACCTCCGACGACCGGACCGGCGACCACGCCGTGCTGGGTTCCGGGGGCGAGTGACCCCCGTCGCGCACCCCCGGGACGGGGCGTCCGCCGCCGCCCCGCGGTCGCCGTCCGTCCCCCCGCGCCGCCCGTCCGCGCGCGGCCGATAGCCTTCCCGGTCAATGCCAGAGATCGGCGTCACCCTGCGCGAGGCCCGCATGCGCGCCGGCATCGACATCGCGGAGGTCGAATCGCGGACCAAGATCCGCGCCAAGTACCTCCGTGCCCTCGAGAACGAGGAGTGGAGCCTGCTCCCGGGCACGACGTTCGTGAAGAGCTTCCTGCGCACCTACGCGGAGGCCCTGGGACTCGACGCCAAGCTGCTCGTCGAGGAGTACAAGTTCCGCCACGAGCCCTACGAGGTCGGCGGCGCGCAGAACGGCGGGACCCAGCGCGGGCGACGCGGTGGCGGCCGGCGAGCCGGTGGCGGCGGGGCGTTCGGTCCGCAGAAGCGCACCAACCTGATCCCGATCCTCGTCCTCCTGATCGTCGTCGCCGGCGCGATCTACGCGGTCCTCGAGCTCAGCAAGAACGAGAAGGAGCCGACGCCGCCCGCCGCCACGACCACGGCCGAGCGTCAGCCGCAGCGCGCGTCCGACCAGGCCGCGGCCGACCGGGCGGAGGCCCGCCGGAAGAAGCGCCTGGTCCGCCTGCGGATCCAGGCGCCCTCCACCGAGTCGGCGTCGGTCTGCGTCAAGGACGCGTCAGGCAGGACGGTCCTGAACGAGCCGGAGCTCGCCGCGCGCCGGCGGACGAAGGTCGTCAACTCGCGCGAGTTCCTGCTCGTGACGACGGCCGGGGCGCGCGTGTTCGACGGGTCCAGGCGCCTGCGGGTCCCGGCCGACAGCCGCAACGTGATCTCGTACAGGATCGTCAAGCGCAAGGTCACCCGGCTGACCGGGTCGCGGAAGCCGAGCTGCTCGTCGTGAGCCTCCCTCGCGCAGCGGTGATCGTCACCGGCACCGAGGTCCTCGGCGGCTGGGTCTCCGACGCCAACGGCCCGTGGCTCGCCCAGCGGCTCGGTGCGCTCGGCGTGCAGCACGTGTCGACGACGGTCGTGGGCGACCGCCCGGAGGACCTCCGCGCCGCGCTCGAGCACACCCGGGACCAGGGCCTCGAGCTCGTCGTCACCTCCGGCGGCCTCGGGCCGACGGAGGACGACCTCACCGCGCAGGTCGTCGGCGAGTTCGCGGCGCGGCCGATCGCGCTGGACCCCGAGCTCGAGGGCCGGATCTGGAAGATCATCGAGCCGATGTCCCGGCGCTGGAAGGGCATCAGCCAGGACGCCGTCCGCGAGGCGAACCGCAAGCAGGCGCTCGTCCCCGAGGGTGCGGAGATCCTGGAGCCCGTCGGCACGGCGCCCGGGCTCGTCGTCCCGCCGACCGACGACGACCCCGACCGCCCGCCGACGCCGACCGTCGTGGTGCTGCCCGGACCGCCGCCGGAGCTCCAGCCGATGTGGGCGACGGCCGAGGGGTCCCCGGGGCTGCGGGCCGCGATCGCCGGCGCCACCGAGCTGCACGAGTCGACGCTGCGGCTGTTCGGGATCCCGGAGTCCGAGCTCGCGCGCACCCTGCGGGACGCCCGGGAGTCCGGGATCGCGGTCGACGACTTCGAGATCACCACCTGCATGCGCCGCGGCGAGCTCGAGGTCGTGAGCCGCTGGTCGCCGGAGCAGGAGGCCGCCGGCCTCGCCTTCGAGGCGTTCGTCGCCGACCGGCACGGCGACGTGCTGTTCTCGCCCGACGGCCGGACCGTCGACGAGCTGGTCCTCGACGGCCTCCGCGACCGCGGCTGGACGGTCTCGACCGCCGAGTCGTGCACCGGCGGGCTCCTCGCGGGTCGCCTGACGGGCTGGGCGGGCTCCTCCGACGTCGTCGAGGGCGGGATCGTCTCGTACTCGAACGCCGTGAAGGTCGCGGCCCTCGGCGTGGACCCGGCGCTCCTGGAGGCCCACGGCGCGGTGTCGGCCGAGGTCGCCGCGGCGATGGCCGCGGGCGCCCGCGAGCGCCTGGGGACGGACGTCGCGATCTCGACGACCGGCATCGCCGGACCGGGGGGCGGGACCGAGCAGAAGCCGGTCGGCACCGTCTTCGTCGCCGTGTCGTCCGGCGGCGGGACGCTCACCCGGCACCTGAAGCTGCCCGGCGACCGCGGCCGCGTGCGCGACATGACGACGACCGCGGCGCTGCACATGACGCGGCGCCTGCTGGCCGGCGAGTCCGACCCGGCGTAGCGGGCGGGCGGGCGACGGGCCCGGGCCGCCCCTCGTGGGAACACGCGTTCGTTCCGTGCCCGTCCTGGCGGTGTTTCGGCACGATCCGGCCCTGTTCCCGCCATACGAACATGCGTACGGTTCGGTTCCGTCCGCACCCCAGCGGACAATGGTTTTCCGCTATCGACGTTGAGGTGTAAGGACATGGCCGCCAAGGAGACAGAGGCGACGGCGAAGGCCCGTGACGCCGCGCTGCAGGGAGCCCTGCAGCAGATCGAACGGCAGTACGGCAAGGGCACCGTGATGCGCATGGGCGAGGAGGGCGCGCACTCCCGGGTCGACGTCGTGCCGACCGGCGCGCTGTCCCTCGACATCGCGCTCGGCGTCGGCGGCGTGCCCCGTGGCCGCGTGATCGAGATCTTCGGCCCGGAGTCCTCCGGCAAGACGACGCTCGTCTACCACATCCTCGCGGAGGCCCAGAAGAAGGGCGGCGTCTGCGCGTTCATCGACGTCGAGCACGCGATGGACCCGATCTACGCCCAGAAGATCGGCCTCGACATCGACGAGCTGCTCGTGTCGCAGCCCGACTACGGCGAGCAGGCGCTCGAGATCGCGGACATGCTCGTCCGCTCCGGCGCCGTCGACGTCGTGGCGCTCGACTCCGTGGCGGCGCTGACGCCCCGGGCCGAGCTCGAGGGCCAGATGGGCGACCAGACGGTCGGCCTGCAGGCGCGGATGATGAGCCAGGCGATGCGCAAGCTCACCGGCAACCTGAACCGCACCAACACGCTCTGCATCTTCACGAACCAGATCCGCGAGAAGGTCGGCGTGATGTTCGGCTCGCCGGAGACCCAGCCGGGTGGTCGCGCGCTGAAGTTCTACAGCTCGCAGCGCCTCGACATCCGTCGCATCGAGACGATCAAGGACGGCACCGACGCGGTCGCCAACCGCGTGCGCGTCAAGGTCGTCAAGAACAAGGTCGCGCCGCCGTTCAAGCAGGCCGAGTTCGACATCGAGTTCGGCAAGGGCATCTCCACCTCGGGCTGCCTGATCGATCTGGGCATCGAGCACGGGGTCGTGCAGAAGTCGGGCTCGTTCTTCTCGTTCGACGGCGAGCGCCTGGCGCAGGGCCGCACGAACGCAAAGGCGCACCTCGACGCGAACGTCGAGATCGCGAAGGAGATCGAGCGCCGCATCTACGAGAAGCTCGGTCTCGCCGCCCCGGGTGCCGAGCCGCCGTCCGCCGCCGGCATCAAGGCCGCCGCCACCGCCGAGGCCGCCGCCAAGGCGAAGCAGGCCGAGGAGCCCGCCGCCGCCATCGCGTGACGGCCGGCGTCGACCGGTCCTGCGGGCCCATGGCCGCGGGAACCGGCCGACGCGGGACGATGACCTCCGACCACCACGACCCCGGCGGGCGGGGCACGGACGAGCCGCTCGAGGACCTCTTCGCGGAGGTCGACGGCGCCGACCTGTCGGTCGACGACGCGGCGCTCCCCGACCTCACGAGGGACACGGGCGACCGCACCCCCGCGGCCGTCGACGACCCCGACGCTCCCGGCGACGCCTCCGCGCTCCCCGACCTGGCCACCGGCCGTCAGGGGTCGCTCGAGGACCTCGGCGGGGACTGGGAGGCCCCTGTGCCGCCGCCCGTCGCCGACACCGGCGACGACTGGGCCCCGGTCGTCCCGGCCGCGGCGGCGAGCCGGGGCGACCGCCTGGCGGACCGCGCCGAACGGCGCACGCCTAGGAGCTCCCGGGCCGACGCAGGAGCAGCCGGGGCGGTCGCGCTTGCCGTCGCGGCCGCCGCGGCCGCGGCGAACCGGATCGATCCCGGGGCGACCGCGGGGACGGGCCCGTCGGCGGACGGCGCGGCACCCCGACCGGAGGACGCGACGTCCGACGCCCACGGCCGCCCGGCCGGCGGGGGCCCCGACGACCTGGCCGGCGCCCCGCCGCTCGAGCCGTCCTCGCTCTTCTCGTCCGAGGATCCGGCGGACGGCAAGCCGAAGCGCCTGCTGACGGCCGAGGAGCGCCTGCAGCACGCGATCACGCTCGCCTACCGGCACCTGTCCAAGCGCGACCGGACGATCGCCGAGGTCCGCGGGCACCTGGAGAAGAAGTCGATCGACGCCACGTCGGTGCAGGGCGCGATCGCGGAGCTCGTCGAGGTCGGCTACCTCGACGACGCCCGGTACGCCGAGCGGTTCGTGGAGGACAAGCGGCGGCTCGAGGGCTGGGGATCGCTGCGGATCGAGCAGGGCCTGCGGAAGACCGGGATCGACGCCGCGCTGATCGACGCCGCGCTCGCCGACGACCCGCTGAAGGACGACGAGGACGTGCTCGCGGTGGAGGCCCTCGAGCAGCGGCTCCGGGGCGCGGCACCCGACGGCGACCGCGGGCGGCAGAAGGCGCTGCGGATGCTCGCGACGAAGGGCTACGCGCTCGAGACCGCCTACGCCGCCGTCCGGACGTACGAGCGGCGGTGCGCCGAGCGGGCGGAGCCCTGAACCCGCGCTACCCTCCGTGGTCTTCCATGAGCACCCTCACGAGCACCAAGCGGTACCACGTCACGACGTTCGGGTGCCAGATGAACGAGCACGACTCCGAGCGCATGAAGGGCATGCTCGAGTCCCTCGGGTACGACGAGGCCCCGGTCGCCGACGAGGCCGACCTCATCCTCTTCAACACCTGCTCGATCCGGGAGTCCGCCGATTCGCGGTTCGTCGCCCACCTGGGGCACGCGAAGCGGATGAAGCGCGAGCGTCCCGAGGTCGTGATCGGCGTCGGCGGATGCTGGGCGCAGTCGGTCAAGGACGAGGTCTTCGCGCGCTTCCCGTTCGTCGACGTCGCGTTCGGACCCGGCCAGATCAACCGGCTCGCCGAGTTCCTGACCTCCGACTCGCTGACCGCCCAGGGGTACTTCGAGTTCGAGGGTTTCCCGGCGCACCTGCCGACCAAGCGCGACCGCGACTTCCAGGCGTGGGTCCAGATCGCCGTCGGCTGCAACCTGAAGTGCTCCTACTGCATCGTGCCGTCGACCCGTGGGCGGGAGTCCTCGCGGCCGTTCGAGCAGCTGGTGTCCGAGGTCGAGCGTCTCGCCGCCGACGGCGTCCGCGAGGTCACGCTGCTCGGCCAGAACGTCAACGCCTACGGCCGCGACCTCCGCACGACGGACCCGCTGCCCGAGGCGCTGGTCCCGTTCCACGAGGCCGCCAAGCGCCCGACGGGCCGCATCGCCGCCCTGGACGCCGCCGTGCCGGCCGACGGGGAGCTCGCCGCCAGCCGCCCGCGGCCCCGGACGTTCGCCGAGCTGCTGACCGCGGTCGCGGCCGTCCCCGGCATCGAGCGCGTGCGCTACACCTCGCCGCACCCGAAGGACATCCGCGAGGACGTCGTCGCGGTGCACGCCACGCTGCCCGAGGTCTGCCAGCACATCCACCTGCCACTGCAGTCGGGGTCGACGTCGATCCTCAAGCGCATGCGCCGCACGTACGATCAGCAGCGCTTCCTCGACCGCGTGGCGATGATCCGCGAGCAGTGCCCGGACATCGCGCTCTCCACCGACATCATCGTCGGGTTCCCGGGGGAGACGGAGCAGGACTTCCAGGACACCCTCGACGTCGTCGAACAGGTCGGCTTCGACAGCGCCTTCACGTTCGTGTTCTCGGCGCGACGCGGCACCGAGGCCGCCGAGATGACCGAGGGCCTCGTCCCGCACCCCGTGAAGGTCGAGCGCATGGAGCGCCTGGTCGAGGCCGTGCAACGGGGCGCGCGGGAGCGGACGCGCCGCTTCGTCGGCCGGACGCTCGACGTCCTCATCGAGGGTCCGTCGCGCACCGACCCCGACCGGCTGCGCGGCCGCACGAGCCACAACAAGGTCGTGAACTTCACCGGCTTCGGCGATCCCGGCACGACGGTGCCGGTCGAGATCACCGGGGCGACCTCGCAGACCCTGTCCGGCGAGATGTCGCTCCTGTCGGCCCTCAACGCTTGACGCGCTGCGCCTCGGCCATCTCCGCGCCGACGCGCCCACCCTCGATCTTCGCGGCGACCTTCGCCGGCAGCCCCGGGAACATGCCGTTGAGGACGCCCGACGCCTTGACGCCGATCGGGGCGACGTCGATCTCGCCGCGGTCGCGCTCGATCGCGCGGACCACCCCGGCGGCGACCTGCTCGGGCGAGCTGGTGCCGACGCCGGCGGGGAGCGTCACGCCGGTGTCGGCGAACATCCCGGCGTCGCGGACGAAGCCGGGGAACACGGCGCTCACGCCGATGCCGTGCGGCGCGAGCTCCGGCCGCAGGCCCTGGGCGAAGCCGCGCAGTCCGAGCTTCGTCGCGGCGTAGAGGCTGGCGTCCGCCGTCGGCACCTTCGCCGACATCGAGCTGACGTAGACGTGGTGGCCGCTGCCCCGGCGCCGCATCGCGGGCAACAGCAGCCGCGTCAGGGCGATCGGCGCGCGCAGGTTGACCTGGAGCGCGCGGTCGAGGTCGGCGAGCTCGTAGCCCTCCAGCGGTCCGCTGGCCGGCAGCGCGGCGTTGTGGACGACAGCGTCGACCGTGCCGTGGTCGTCGGCGAGCCGCTGGACGTCCTCGGCGAGCGAGAGGTCCGCGGCGACGGCGAGGGCCCCCAGCTCGGCGGCCAGCGGCTCGAGGACCGCGGTCCGGCGCCCGGTCAGGACGAGCGACGCCCCGCGGGCGTGGAGCGCCCGCGCGATCGCGGCGCCGAGGCCGCCGGTGGCGCCGGTGAGGAGGACCGTCGAGCCGCTGAGGTGCATGCGCGGACCCTAGATGATCGATTCCGACGATCCGGTCAGGCGAGGAAGACCGCGACGGTGGCGGTGAACCCGTGCACGAACGGGCGGCCGCCGACCGGCCCGATCTCCCCGGCCGAGATCATCCCCACGAGCGGCAGGGGGCCGATCTCGCGCTGGATGGCGTCGGCGTCGTGGTGGTCGTGACCGAACATCTCGCGGCCCCGGCCGTTGCACGTGAACGCGAGCGCCCCGGCGATGCTCCCGCCACCGACCGCCGCGCGGCGCAGCGCCAGGGCGTCCTCGAGGTCGCGGGTCGCGGTCGTCGGGTCGCGGACATGGAGCCGCGCGACCTGCCCGACCGACACCGGCGCCCCGACGACGACCGCTCCGGTCTCCGGGTCGGCGCCCGCGAGCCCGCGGACGATGAAGTCTCCGGTGCCGTACTCCGGCTGGCCGGGCTGTACGACGAGACCGAGCAGCAGCCCGTGCTGGATCTGCTCGCGGTCGTCGTCGCCGAGCGCCTCGACGGTGTCGCGCAGCACGTCGATGGCCGGCCGGCCCGCCAGCTGGTGGATCACCGCGCCCTCGCCGGCGGTCACGGTCAGCTCGGGGCCGATCGGCCGGGCGCCCTGCGAGACGAGCGGGAGCACCTCGATGCCCTCGAAGCGGACGCCGACGGCCGCGGCGGAGCTCGAGCCCGACCCGCGCAGCAGCGGCCGTCCGTCGGGCGGGACGAGCGACGGCACGCCGCCGATCACGGGCACGCCCGGCAGGTGCTCCTCGAACGCCTGCAGCGTGGCCTCGAGCGGCAGCTTCGACGCGTCGGCGAGGAGCACCATCGCCGACGTCACGCCGATCTCCACGGCCGGCAGCCCGCTGAGCGCGATCCCCTCGTCGACCTCCGTCGCGTGGAGCTCGAAGACCTCCGCCCGCCCGTCGCCCAGGGCGATCGCCCAGACCGCGACGCCGTCGCCCTGCTCGTGCTCCTGCCCGCCCGCCAGGAGCCCGCCCGCGGTGGTGCCGACCACGTCCCCGGGCGCCAGGATCTCGTGCACGACCCGCAGCGCCTCGGACGTCTCGGTCACGAGATCGCCGGCGACGAAGACGATCGCCAGGTCGCACGCGGCACCGTCCAGGCCGGCCAGGGCGTCGTGGGCGGCGTCGGCGGCCGCCGCGCCGGCAGCGGGCGCGGGGGAGAAGCCGGATCCGACGACGACGGGCATCGAGCCACCATACTCACGGCGGTGGCCCGCCCCTCCGTCATCGCGCTCTTCGGCCCGACCGCCGTGGGGAAGACCGCCGTGGCCGTCGCCGTGGGCCGCGCGCTCCGCGCCGCGGGGCACGATCCGGTCGCGATCTCGGCCGACGCGATGCAGGTCTACCGCGGGATCGAGACGCTCACCGGCGCCCGCGACGCCCTCGACCAGCACGAGCTCGAGCATCGCCTCGTCGCGGTGCTCCCGGTCGACGAGACGTGCTCCGCGGGACGCTTCGCGGAGCTGGCGCACGCCGAGATCGACGCGGCCCTGGAGGCCGGCCGGACGCCGGTGGTCGTCGGGGGGACCGGCCTGTACCTGCGCGCGGCGCTCACCGCGCTCCGGATGCGGCCGCCGGCGCCCCCCGAGGTCCGGGAGCGGCTCGAGCGGGACCTCGACCAGGACGGTCCGGAGGCGCTGCACGCTCGCCTGGCCGCCGTCGCGCCGTGGGCGGCCGCGGGCATCGCTCCGCGTGACCGCTCGCGACTGGTGCGCACGCTCGAGCTGCACGAGATCGGTGAGCTCCGGCCGCCCGAGGGTCCGAGCGCCCTGTGGACCGACGAGACGCGCCACCCGACCCGCCTGGTGGGTCTCGTGCGGGACCGCGACGAGCTCCGCACCCGCATCGACCTGCGCATCGACGCGATGCTCGCCGCCGGAGCCGCCGACGAGGTCCGCGCGGCCGACGCGGCGGGGGCCTCGGCCACCGCGCGCAAGGCCCACGGCTTCGAGCCGCTCCTGGAGGACGACGAGGACCGGATGCGCCGGGACACGCGGCGGTACGTCAAGCGCCAGCTGACGTGGATGCGCAAGCTCCCGGGCGTCGAGGTGCTCGACCTGACCGCCGATCCGGACATCGACGCGGTCGCGTCGCGCATCGTGGCGCCGTTGGTGACCGGATGACGCGCTCCCCGCGCGCCACGTCGTCGCGCCCGGCGGTCCCTGCGCCACGGGTGGTCGCCGGGGCCCGTCCCTAGACTCCCGCCGATGCGGTTCGAGAAGTGGCAGGCCCTCGGCAACGACTACCTCGTGGTGGAGCGCGACCTGCTGCCGGTGCCGCTGAGCACCGCGCGCGCCCGCCTGCTCTGCGACCCGCACCTCGGGCCCGGCGCCGACGGCGTGCTCGAGCTGTCGCCGCCGACGGAGCCCGGCACCGTCGCCGCGCTGCGCATCTTCAACCCGGACGGCTCCGAGGCCGAGCTGTCGGGCAACGGCGCGCGCGAGGCGATCATGTACCTCCGCCGTCGCGGCTGGACCGACCGCGACCAGTTCTCGATCACCACGGTCGCGGGCGAGATCCGCCCCACGATCCTCTCCGAGACCACGTGCCGGGTCGACATGGGCCGCGCCCGCACGCGCAGCGACGACCACACGGGCGCCGAGGACGGTCGCGGCACGCTCGACGCCGCCGAGTCGCTGCACCCGTCGGGTGCGGACGGCCCGCCGCGGCGCTGGACCTACCAGCACGTGAAGATCGGCAACCCGCAGTGCTCGATCCGCGTCGCCGACCTCGAGACCATCGAGGCGCTCGACCTGCCGGCGATCGGGCCGGCGATCGAGCACCACCCGCTGTTCCCGCAGCGCACGAACGTCTCCTGGTTCGTCGAGCTCGAGCCCGGCGTGATCCGCGCCCGGATCTTCGAGCGCGGCGTGGGGGAGACGATGTCCTCGGGCACCGGGGCGTCCGGCGCCGCGGTCGCCTACGTCCTCGACGGCGGCGGCAGCGGTGCGGGCGACGCCGACCACGAGTCGGTCGTGGTGCGGCTCGACGGCGGCGAGCTGACCGTCGACGTCGCCGACGACCTCCACGTCGACCTCACCGGATGGGCCGTCCCGGTCTACGCGGCGGAGGCGTCCGACGAGCTCGTGACCGCCCTGCGCGACCTGGACTGACGAGACGGTCGACACCGGCCGGGTCCGCGCCCCGGGAGCGGGTCCCTCGCGGTCGCGGGGCACTCCCCGGGGATGCGTCCCGCCCTCGGCGTGACGTCAGTCGTTGGCGTGCAGCTGGGCGTTGAGGCTGCCCCAGGACCCCGAGCGCTCGAGCGCCACGACGGCGCCGGTCTGCGAGTCTCGACGGAACAGCAGGCCGTCCTTGCCCGACAGCTCCTTGGCCTTGACCGTGGCGCCGTCGGGGAGCCCCACGACGGTGCCACCCGTGATGTAGAGCCCGGCCTCGACGACGCAGCCGTCGCCGAGGGAGATGCCGATGCCGGCGTTGGCGCCCAGGAGGCAGCCCTCGCCGATCGAGATGACCTCGGTGCCGCCGCCCGAGAGCGTGCCCATGATCGAGGCGCCGCCGCCGACGTCGCTGCCGTCCCCGACGACGACGCCGCCGGAGATCCGGCCCTCGACCATCGACGCGCCGAGCGTGCCGGCGTTGAAGTTCACGAAGCCCTCGTGCATCACCGTGGTGCCCTCGGCGAGGTGGGCGCCGAGGCGCACGCGGTCGGCGTCGCCGATGCGGACGCCGCTGGGGACGACGTAGTCCGTCATCCGCGGGAACTTGTCGATCGACGTGACGGCGACGGGGCGGCCCTCGGCCCGCAGGCGCAGCCGGGTGTCCTCGAAGCCCTCCACGGCGCACGGGCCCTGCGAGGTCCAGACGACGTTCGTCAGCAGGCCGAACATGCCGTCGAGCGACAGCCCGTGCGGGCGCACCAGCCGGTGCGACAGCAGGTGCAGCCGCAGGTAGACGTCGGCCGCGTCGACCGGTGCGGTGGAGAGGTCCTCGATGACGGTGGCGACGGCGATCGTCCGCGTTGCACGGGCGGCGTCCGAGCCGATCGAGGCGGCGAGCCCACCGCTGCCGGCGGTCGTCGCGCGGGCGAACGAGACCTCGCTCGTGCCGGTGGCCCCGGCGTGCCCGGTCGCGGCGATCGCCTCGGCGTCGAGACCGAGGACGGGCTTCGGGAAGAAGACGTCGAGCGTCCTCCCGTCGACCTCGGAGATCGTCGCCAGGCCCAGGCCGAAGGCCCCGTCGTGCTGCTGCTGATCGGTCACCCGGCGGAGCCTACGAGATCGGTCCGGCCCGACGCCGCTCGCCGATCAGGCGACGTCGCCGCGATCGGGCGGGTCCGGGATCGGCCGCCGGAGCGACTCCGGGATCGGCCGGTCGCCCGCCGCGGCGGCACGGCGCGCCCGCGGACGAACCCGGCGCTCCTCGGGCCCGAGGACCTCGAGCTGCAGTCCGGCGAGCCCGGACCGTCCGCTCGTGAACGCGCGTCGCACGGGATAGCCGGCGTCCGGCGTGTCGATCCGCAACGTCAGGGAGCTCCCGGTCACGCCCGCGATCCGCGCGAGCAGGTCGATGGACACGCGCGCCCGCTCGCGCTCGATCCGCGAGATCCACGCCTGCTGCACCCCGAGCGCCGCGGCCGCCTCGTGCTGACGCATCCCGCGGTCGAGCCGCCAGGTCACGAGCATCAGGGACGCCGCCCGGGCGAGCATCCGGTCCGGTCGTTCGTGGTCGAACCCCACCAGCGGATCCCTCCGCGGTCGTGGCGGCAGCGCGGACACGTCCCACGCCTCCCACCCGCCGGGCACCAGGTCGTCCTCCACGACCTCCCCCTCATCGTCGGACGCCCGTGGACCACCGTCGCAGGTGGGGCTGCCGTCGTTGATCGCGGGACAGCCGTGGTCGACCGGGGAGCCGTCGTCGACGCCCGGGCAGTCGTCGTCCGAGGCGGGGCCACGGCACCCCACGGCGACCTCGCCGTCGGTAGCGGCGTCGCCGTCGATCGAGGCCCCACCGTCGGAGGCGGGGTCTCTGCCGGTAGCGGCGTCGTCGTCCGAAGCCGCGTCGTCGTCGGAAGCCGCGTCGTCGTCGGAAGTGGGGCGGTCGTCGTTCCGGAACACCATGACCTGCTTGTGCGTCATTCCTGAGTCTCGCGATCGCGAGTTCCAGGAATAGTTGCTGGGGAAGGACACGGCTCGGCCGCCGTCACGAAATCGGCACGGATCGCGTGGTGATCCGCAACCACTCCATGCCGCTCGTGCGACCGCGGCGCCACTCGGACACGCCCTGCCCGCCGGCCGGGTGCCGATCGTCCGGATCGGGTCGGCGCGCGGCGAGGGTTTGGCGACGTCGGATGCCGACAGGCGCCGATAGTCCGGACCGGTTCAGCGTGCGGCGAGCGCCTGCAGGCGTCGGGCGGCCTCGGCGCAGTCGACCATCGTGGGGACCAGGGCGACGCGGACGTAGCCCTCGCCCGCCGGCCCGAAGAACGCACCCGGGGCGGCGACCACGCCGGCGTGGAGAAGGGCCGCGGCGTAGGCGGCACTTCCCGGGCCGGCCGTCCCGCCGGGCGGCTTGCGGTCCGTGAGGATCTCGAGGAGGTGCGCGGTCGGGGGCGCTGCCAGGGCCTCGCGGGCCCACGGGGCTGACGCCCAGTCCTCGGGGAGGGCGAGCCAGCGGAAGAAGGACGCGGGGCCGCCGGCGTTCTGCAGGCCCAGGGCGTCGAGGCCCGGCTGGAGGACGGCGAGCTTCTCGCGGTAGCGCTCCCGGACGGCGTCGACGTGGGCCTCGTCGCCCCAGGCCGCCACCGCGGCGTGCTGGACGAACCGCTGCGGGGCGACACCGACGCTGGGGCGGAAGGCCTTCAGGGCCGCGATCAGGTCCGCGTCGCCCGCCACGAAGCCCGAGCGGTACCCGGGCATCGAGGAGCGCTTCGAGAGGGTGTTCACCGTCAGCACGCCGGTGAGGTCGTCGCCGTCGGTCCCGACCTGGAGCGCGGAGTCCGGGGCGTCGCCCGTGAACCACAGCTCGCTGTAGGCCTCGTCGCTGGCCAGGACGACGCCGTGCTCGCGGCACCGGTCGGCCGCGGCGCGGTACCAGTCCCGGGACGCGACGGCCGCCGTCGGGTTGTTCGGGTAGTTGACCCAGAGGAGCGCCAGACGGGACCACTGGTCGGAGGTGATCGCCTCGAGGTCGGGGAGGAAGCCCGCGTCGGCGCGGAGCGGCAGCTCGAGGACGTCCGCGCCGGCGAACCGGGCACCACGCTCGTACACCGGGTAGGCCGGCTGGGGCACCCCGACGAGGTCGCGACCGCCGGGCACGTCGACCAGCACCTGGGCGAGGGTGAAGACGAGCTCCTTCGAGCCGAGCGTCGGCAGGACGTGGCGGTCCGGGTCGAGCGTCACGCCGTAGCGGCCGGCGATCCACGTCGCGACCGCGGTCCGCAGCTCCGGGATGCCGACGGACTGCGGGTAGGCCGACACGGTCTCCGCCCCGACCGCCTCGATCATCGCCCGGCGGATGAGCTCCGGGGTCGGCTCGCGGGGCTCGCCCGCACCGAGGTCGACGAGGGGCCGTTCGGGGTGCAGGCGCGCGGCCGCGTTGCGGGCCTCCGTCAGGCGCTGGAACGGGTAGGTGCCGGTCCGGCGCAGGAGCGGGTTGCGCGAGTAGGGGGCGGACATCGTCGCCAAACCTACGCGCACCGGCGCACGGCGGCGTGTCCGCCGCGCCGCCGCCGGTCGTCCGCCGTCACGCTCCCGTGCGCACCAGCGTCGCGAGCGTCTCGTAGCTCGCCTGGAGCGCCTCGGTGGAGACCTGCTCGTCGCGCTTGTGCGCGTACTTCGGGTCGCCAGGGCCGAAGTTGACCGCGGGGACCCCCGCGAGCCCGAACTCTGCGACCGGCGTCCACGCCTGCTTCGGGGTGACCTCGCCGCCCGTGCCGGCGATCAGGGCCTGCGCGAGGGGACCGTCGACCGCGACGGCGCCCGACGGGGCGTGACCCACGATCGAGAGGGAGGAGTGCGGGACGTCGCACCACCCCCGGAGCCGGGCCTCCGCGGCGTCCGGGTCCATGCCCGGCGGGTAGCGGTAGTTGACGTGGGCGTCGACCCGGTCGGGGACGACGTTGTCGGCGACGCCGCCGGCGACGCGGGTCACCGACACGCACTCCGCGTACTCCAGGCCGCTGAACTCGTGCCGCCGGATCGGCACCTGCGCCAGGCGGGCGATCCCCTCGGCGGCGCGGTGGATGGCGTTGTGGCCGAGCCAGGGGCGGGCGCTGTGGGCGGCCTCGCCGTGGAACGTCCACGTGGCGTTGAGGTTCCCCAGGCAGCCGCCCTGCACCGCACCGGACGTCGGCTCCATCACGACCGCGAGGTCGGCGGTCTTCAGCTCGGGCCTCCGGGCCAGGAGCGGCGTCAGGGTGGTGTCGACGAACGGCAGCTCCTCGCGCCCGAAGAGCACCACGCCCAGGTCGCACGCGCGGTCGGGCTCGGCGTGCACGCCGTCGCGCAGGAGCTCCAGCATCACCGCGCAGGCGCCCTTCATGTCGCACGACCCGAGGCCGTGGACGATCCCGTCCTCGATCCGCCCCGGCCGGTTGCCCTGCTCGGGGACGGTGTCGAGGTGGCCCGCCAGGAGGATCAGCGGACGGTCGCCCCGCAGCGTGGTGCCGGCCAGCAGGCAGGTGTCGTGCGCGTCGACCGTCGCGACGCCCGCCTCGAAGAGGAGCGCCTGGGCCATGGCGATCGCCGGCTCCTCGTGGCGGGACTCCGACGGGCAGTCGACCAGCTGCAGCGTGAGGTCGGCGAGGCGGTCGTCGAGGCGCGGGGACACGGGCCGACGATACCGCCGGTCGGGCCCACTGCCGGTCGCGGGCGCCCGTCGCCCTGCGACCGGCCGCACCACCTCCCGGCTCCTCCGTGGCCGCGCCGGCGGAACGGCGGCGGACACGAACCCGGCGCGTCGGGGCGACCGGCCGAGGACGACGGGCCAACCCCCGTACCGGCGGGGCGTACCATGGGGTCCAGTGCCTTCCAGCGACGACGCCCAGCACACGCACGTTCCCGGGGGGTTCGAGACCACCCACGCCTCGGACTTCGACCAGCAGCGCAAGGCGGCGGACCAGCGGGCCGTGATCGTCGGGGCCCTCGAGGCGGGCGACGACCTGAGCGAGCTGCGGGAGCTCCTGCGCACCGCCGGGGTCGAGGTCGTGGGGCAGCTCGTCCAGCACCTCGACCAGCCGCATCCGAACACGTACGTCGGCGAGGGCAAGCTCAAGGAGCTCAAGGCGCTCTGCAAGGAGCTCGGCGCGACCATGGTCGTCACCGACGACGAGCTCTCCCCGCGACAGGAGCGCAACATCGAGGGCGCGCTCGAGATGCCGGTCCTGGACCGCACGGCGCTGATCCTCGACATCTTCGCGGTCCACGCCAACTCGTCGGAGGGCAAGCTCCAGGTCGAGCTCGCCCAGCTGCAGTACAACCTGGCCCGCATGCGGGGTCTGTGGACCCACCTCGACCGCCTCGGCGTCGGCGGCGTCGGCACCCGCGGACCGGGCGAGACGCAGATCGAGACGGACCGCCGGCTGGCCCGCGAGCGGATCACGAAGCTGCGCCGGCGGCTGGAGGACGTCAAGGGCACCCGCCGCGTCATGCGCGCCGAGCGCGCGCGGTCGTCGCACATCCCGAACGTCGCCCTCGCCGGCTACACGAACGCCGGCAAGTCGACGGTGCTCAACGCGCTGACGGGCGCCACGGTGGGCGTCCAGGACCGGCTGTTCCACACCCTGGACCCGACGACCCGCGAGCTGCGCTGGAACGGCCGCACGTACCTGATGACCGACACCGTCGGGTTCATCCGCAAGCTCCCCCACCACCTCGTCGAGGCGTTCGGCGCCACGCTCGAGGAGACCGTGATCGCCGACCTCGTGCTCCACGTCGTCGACGCCAGCGCCCCGGACGACCAGATGGCGGCGGTCATGACGGCCGTCGACGACGTGCTGAAGGACATCGGCGCGACCGAGAACGTCCACGTCCTGGTGCTCAACAAGATCGACCTGATCGACGAGGACCGGCGCGAGGCGCTGTGGGCGCGGTTCCCCGACGCGGTGCAGATCGCCGCCGGCGCGGGGGAGGGCATCGGCACCCTCGCGGCGCGGATCGAGGACGAGTTCGAGGCGACCCTCCAGCCGGTCGAGCTGCTGCTCCCGTACGCGGAGGGACGCATGCTGGACGAGCTGCACCGCCTGGCCGGCGACCTCGAGCAGGAGCACCGCGCCGACGGCGTGCTCGTCCGGGCGCGGGTGCCGCGGGCGCTCGCCGGGCGGTACGACCGGTTCCGCCTGCAGCCGGCCGCGCCCGGGCCGGAGCAGGACGGGTGAGCGGGGCCCCGGGGCCCGCGTGCGACGCCGTCCCGCCCCTCGCGGTCCGTCGCCTCCGGTCCGACGCGGTCCTGCCGGTGCGCCAGCACCCGGGCGACGCCGGGCTGGACCTCTGCTGCGCGGAGCCGGTGACGCTCGCACCGGGCGAGCGCGCCATGGTCCCGACCGGGCTGGCGGTGGCGATCCCCGAGGGCTTCGCGGGCATCGTCGCTCCGCGCTCCGGCCTCGCGGCCCGGCACGGCCTGACGCTCGTCAACACCCCGGGCGTCGTCGACGCGGGCTACCGCGGCGAGCTGAAGGTCCTGCTCCTGAACACCGACCGCACGGCGACGTTCGAGGCGGCGGCGGGCGAGCGGATCGCCCAGCTGCTCGTGATGCCCGTCGCGCTCCCGGCGGTCGTGGAGGTCGACGACCTCGGCGACTCCGCGCGCGGAGCCGGCGGGTTCGGGTCGACCGGGCGCTGACGCTCCGGCGTCGGCCGGGACTCCGCGGCGGGCCCGGCCGACCGGTCGCCGCGCATCGAGCCGTCAAACCCTGTTGTCTGATCGACAATGCGACATTGACCGGCGACCGTGTCATCCTCTCCGGATGGGGGTACGCCGCTCCAATGGGCACCCGGGCCTGGCTCCGCCGGCCGACACCACAGGACAGGAGACCGGCACGTGATCCGGTTTGACGCGGTAACCAAGCGCTACCCGGACGGCACGGTCGCCGTCGACTCCCTGGAGCTGACCGCGGCCTCCGGCCAGATCACGGTCCTCGTCGGGCCATCCGGCTGCGGCAAGACCACGAGCCTCCGGATGATCAACCGGATGATCGAGCCGACCTCCGGCACGATCTGGCTGGACGACACCGACACCGCCTCGATGGCGACCCACGAGCTGCGGCGTCAGATCGGCTACGTCATCCAACACGCCGGGCTGTTCCCGCACCGGACGATCGTCGACAACATCGCGACCGTGCCGTTCCTGCTGGGGACCGACAAGAAGGAGGCCCGGAAGACGGCGCTGGAGCTCCTCGAGCGCGTCGGCCTGCCGCCCCACTTCGCCAAGCGGTACCCGGCCCAGCTCTCCGGCGGACAGCAACAGCGCGTGGGCGTGGCCCGGGCACTCGCCGCGGACCCGCCCGTGATGCTGATGGACGAGCCCTTCAGCGCGGTGGACCCCGTCGTCCGCGAGCAGCTGCAGGACGAGTTCCTGCGCCTGCAGCAGGAGCTCGGCAAGACGATCGTGTTCGTGACGCACGACATCGACGAGGCGATCAAGCTCGGTGACCAGGTTGCGGTGCTGCGGGTCGGCGGGCATCTCGCCCAGCTCGCCTCCCCGGTCGAGCTCCTCAGCCGGCCGATCGACGCGTTCGTCGCCGGCTTCGTCGGGCGGGACCGCGGCTACCGCGCGCTCGGCTTCACCACCGCGGGGACCCTGTCGACCCGCGGCGAGCCGACCGTCACCCTCGGCGCGGCCATCCCGAAGGGGACCGACACCGACACCTGGCTGCTGGTCGTGGACGCGCAGCAGGCCCCGCAGGGCTGGCTCGACCTCGGCGCGGACTTCACCGGCCACGAGACCGTCTCCGACGAGCTGCTCTACCGCGGCGGCACCCTGGCCACCCAGGGCGGCACCCTGCGGGCCGCGCTCGACGCCTGCCTGTCCTCACCGTCGGGCCGGGGCGTCGTGGTCGACGACGGCGGCGCGCTCATCGGCTCGGTGACGGCGCGCGAGGTGCTCGAGCTGATCGAGGCGCGCGAGACGGAGCGTCAGCCGTGACCGTCCTGGCCGACAGCACGAGCTCGTCGCCGCTGCACTTCGCCCAGTACTTCCTCGACCACAGCAGCGAGGACCTCCGCCTGCTCTGGTCCCACACGTGGCTGTCGGTGGTGCCGGTGGTGATCGGGCTGCTGATCGCCCTGCCGCTCGGGTGGACCGCCCGCCGCTACCGGTGGACGTACCCGCCGATCATCTCGATCACCGGCCTGCTGTACACGATCCCGTCGATCGCGCTGTTCGTGATGGTCCCCCCGCTCCTGGGGCTGGACACCCTCGACCCGCTCCAGGTGCCGATAGCCCTGACCGTCTACTCGGTCGCGCTGCTCGTCCGGGTCGTGGCCGACGGCCTCGCCTCGGTCCCGGAGGACACCGTCCAGGCCGCCACCGCCCTCGGCTTCCGGCCCGTCGAGCGGTTCTTCAAGGTCGAGCTGCCGATCGCGGTCCCGGTGATCGCGGCCGGCCTGCGCGTGGCGGTGGTGTCGAACGTCAGCATCGTCGCGGTCGCGGGCACCATCGGCCTCTCGAACCTGGGCCAGCTCTTCACCCAGGGGTTCCAGCTCTCCACGCCCGACGCGTACTACCCGCCGATCGTGCTGGGCATCGTGCTCTGCGTGCTGCTCGCGGTCGTGCTCGACCTCGCGGTCGTCGGGCTCAACCGGTTGCTGACGCCCTGGCGAAGGGCGGTGCCGTCGTGATCGCCGACGTCGTCACCTGGCTGACGGACTCGTCGCACTGGACCGACACGAAGTTCGACACGGGCATCTGGACCCAGCTCCTGGCCCATCTGAAGTTCGTCGGGATCGCCCTGGCGATCGCGCTGCTGATCGCCCTGCCGCTCGGCCTGTTCATCGGCCACACGCGGCGGTGGGGCTGGCTCGTCGCCGGCGCCAACGCGCTGCGTGCCCTGCCGACGGTCGGCGTCCTCGTGCTGCTGACCGTGATCATCTCGCCGCACTTCCAGGGGCGCACCGACACCGGCTTCCTGATCCCGACCGAGATCGTCCTCGTCCTCCTCGCGGTCCCGCCGATCCTGTCGAACACGTACGCCGGCGTGCAGAACGTCGAACCGGGGATCCGGGACGCGGCGTTCGGGATGGGGATGACCGGCCCGCAGGTGCTCCTCCGGGTCGAGTTCCCGATCAGCCTGCCGCTGATCTTCTCCGGCGTCCGCAGCGCCACCCTGCAGCTGATCGCCACGGCGACGGTCGCCTCCTACCTGCCCCTGGGCGGTCTGGGCCGCTTTATCTACGACGGCCTGGCCCAGCAGGACTACCCGCAGATGATCGGCGGAGGCGTGCTCGTCGCGGCACTGGCGCTCCTCACCGACCTCGTCCTGGCGACGATCCAGCGGTACGTCGTGTCCCGCGGCATCACCCGGCGCTTCTCGTCCAAGCAGGCCGTCCCGGACTCGCGGATCGCCGCGGTCCACGAGACGGACGGCGCGCACGCCTGATCCGGCGCGGCGCCGCGGACCCACGGCCGCCGCGCCACCCACCTTCCACCCAGCACCCCACCACAAGGAACAGACATGACCTCCAGGATCCTGGCCTCCGGCGCCGCCGCCGCCGTCCTCGCCCTAGGCGTCACCGCCTGCGGCTCCGACAGCTCGGACGACACCACCACGGGCGGCTCGTCGTCGGCCGGTGGCGCGACCATCGCCAGCAAGTTCATCTTCGGCGGCGCCGCCGAGTTCAAGACCCGGGGAGACGGCCTCGACGGCCTGAAGCGGAACTACGGCGTCGAGTTCGGCAAGTTCCGGGTCACCGACACCGGCGGGCCGGTCACCGTCAACGCGCTGAAGAACGGTCAGGTCGACGCCGCCAACGTCTTCAGCACCGATCCGGCGATCAAGGCGAACGGCTTCGTGATCCTCGCGGACCCGAAGAGCAACTTCGCGGCGCAGAACGTCGTCCCGATCATCACGAAGAGCAAGGCGAGCGACGGCGTCAAGACGACGCTGGACGGCATCTCCGCCAAGCTGACCACCGCCGGCCTGAGCGACCTGGTCTCCAAGGTGCAGGTCGACAAGGAGGATCCCGACGCCGTCGCCAAGGGCTGGCTGTCCCAGAACGGGCTGTCCAGCGCCGGCACCGCCGCGAAGGGCGTCAAGCTGACCGTCGGGTCGGCGAACTTCCCCGAGAACGTCGTCCTGGCCGAGATCTACGCCGAGGCGCTGAAGGCCCAGGGCGCGTCGATCAAGACGAAGCTCAACATCGGCAGCCGCGAGAAGTACTACCCGGCGCTCAAGAGCGGCTCGCTCGACCTCTTCCCGGAGTACAGCGGCACGATCCTGACGTACCTCGACAAGAAGGCCACCGCGTCCAAGCCGGACGACGTCTACACGGCGCTGCAGGCCGCGCTGCCGTCGAACCTGACCGCGCTGAACAAGTCCGACGCCCAGGACAGCGACACCGTGGTGGTCACGAAGGCCACCGCCGACAAGTTCGGCCTGAAGACGATCGCCGACCTGGCCAAGCCCGCCGAGTGATCCGCGGGTGCCGGAGCGCCCCGGGGCGCTCCGGCACCTCCTGCCCGAGGCGGACGCCCCGCGTCTGTCCATCCGTCGATGCCGACGGGTCCCCGTCGACGTCTAGGCTTCCCGGAGTCCCAACGACTCGATGGAGCACCAATGAACATCAGGATCCTGGCGACCGGCGCGGCGACCGCGGCACTCGCCCTCGGCGTCGCCGCCTGCGGCTCGGACAGCTCGGACGACGGCGGCGGCTCGACCTCGGGCGGCGGCGCGACGATCGCGAGCAAGCTCATCATGGGCGGTCCACCCGAGTTCAAGACGCGGACCGACGGCCTTCCCGGCCTGAAGAGGAACTACGGCGTCGAGTTCGGCAAGTACACGGTCACCGACACCGGTGGCCCGGTCACGGTCAACGCGCTGAAGAACGGCCAGATCGAGGCCGCGGACCTCTTCACCACCGATCCGTCGATCGCGGCCAACACGTTCGTCATCCTCGCCGACCCGAAGAACAACTTCGCGGCCCAGGACGTCCTGCCGATCATCAACAAGTCGAAGGTCACCGACGGCGTCAAGTCGACCCTGAACGGCATCTCGGCCAAGCTGACCACCACGGGCCTCGGGGAGCTGGTCTCCCGGGTCCAGGTCGACAAGCAGAGCCCCGGCGCCGTCGCCAAGGGGTGGCTGTCCGAGAACGGCCTGGACGCGACGGGCACCGCGGCGAAGGGCAGCACGCTGACCGTCGGGTCGGCGAACTTCCCCGAGAACGTCGTCCTCGCCGAGATCTACGCCACGGCGCTGAAGGCCCAGGGCGCGACGATCAGGACGAAGCTCAACATCGGCAGCCGCGAGAAGTACTACCCGGCGCTCAAGAGCGGCTCCCTCGACCTCTTCCCCGAGTACAGCGGCACGATCCTCACCTACCTCGACAAGGACACGACGGCGACGACGTCCGACGAGGTCTTCAAGGCGCTCGAGGCCGCGCTGCCGTCGAACCTCGTCGCCCTCGACAAGTCGGCCGCCCAGGACAGCGACGCGATCGTCGTCACCAAGGCCACGGCCGACAAGTACGGCCTGAAGACGATCGCGGACCTGGCCAAGCCCGCCGAGTAGGCCCCCGGCGGTGGGCCGCCGCGGGCTGCGGCGGTCCGCCGGGATCCGGTCAGACCCCGGCGGCGCGCCGCGCGCCGGCGTGCGCGGCGTCCTCGAAGCGGTCGTCCAGCGGCTCGAGCTCGTCCGCGCGCACGCCGAGCGCGGACGCGATCAGCTCGTCCGCGAACCACGCGTTCTTCGGCAGCAGCGGACCGTGCAGGTACGTGCCGACGACGTTGCCGCTCCGTGCCCCTTCGAAGCCGGAGACGCCGGTGTTGCCGTGGCCGGACAGCACGCGGCCGAGCGGCTCCTGCCCGGCGGCCAGGATCGTCCGTCCGCCGTGGTTCTCGAACCCCGCCAGGGTCCGGCCGTCGACCTCGATCGCGACGTTGCCGATCAGCCGGCCCTCGCCGCGCTCCGTGTGGAGGTCCAGCAGCCCGACCCCGGGGAGCGTGACCCCGGGCTCGAGCGCGTAGTGGTGGCCGAGCAGCTGGTAGCCGCCGCAGACCGCGAGCACGGCGCCGCCGCGCGCGGCGTGGGCGTGGACGGCGTCGCGCTTGACGGTCGTGAGGTCGACGGCGCAGAGCTGCTGGTCGCGGTCCTGCCCGCCCCCGAGGTACAGCAGGTCGTGCGCGTCGGGGTCGAGCTCGTCGCCGATCGTCGAGCGGGTCAGCTCGAAGCCGATCCCCCGCCACGCGCAACGGCGCTCGAGCATCAACAGGTTGCCGCGGTCGGCGTAGATGTTCAGGAGGTCGGGGTAGAGCGCGGCGATCCGCATCGTCTGCTCAGACACCGAACATCACCACCCGGCTGCCGACGTGCTCCTCGGTCGCGACGACCTCGCGCGTGGGCAGGACCCGCAGGCCGACCGCGCGGCCCTCGTCCTCGAGCCCGTCGACGTCCAGGACGTCCAGCACGGTGCGGTCGCTCGTCACGCGGCGGTCGCCCGCGGGGGTCACGACCTCGCGCACGCGGTCCAGGACGATCCGCCCGTCGGCGACGTCGACGCCGACCGGGCGGCTGGCGTAGACCGTGCCGCCGTGGTCCTTCATGTCGGGGGCGAGGTGCGCGGCCTCGTCGGCGCCGAACGGCTCGACGTCCTCCACGATCGCGATCGCCGCGACGCCGCCCGGGGTCAGGTGGTCGCGGATGCCCTGCAGGAGCGCCGCCCGCCCGGCCGCGCCGTCGAGCAGCTGGACGGTCTGCATGGGGGCGACGATCAGGGCGAAGCGCTCGCCGAGCCGGAGCTCCCGGGCGTCGCTGACCGCCGCGGCCGCCGGCAGCGAGCGCAGGGCGGCGCGGCGACGGAGCTCGGCGCAGAAGGCGGCGTCGACGTCGACCCCGAGGACCGCGCGGCCCCGGGAGGCGAGGTCGAGCGACACCCGTCCGGTGCCGCTGCCCAGGTCGAGCACCCGCGACGGCGACGGCGTCCCGGGCGGGATCAGCTCGTCCGCCAACGTGCGCCACAGGCGGAGGTCCGCCCGGTAGCCGCCGCACTCGAGGTCGTGCCAGCGGACGTGGTCGAGTTCGCGGTCCGCGGCCTCGGCGAGGGCGTCCGCCGCGTCGTGCGTGGTGTCGGGACGGCCGCTCACGCGAACGACCCCTTCGCGGCGCCGCGCCGGACGAGCTCCTCGCGCAGCTCGAGCATCGCGGTGTAGGTCGGGATCGCGTGGATCGGCACGGCGTGGTCCTGCGGGGCGGCCGCGAGCGCGTGGTCGAGCGCGGCGGAGATCCCGTCGGTGACGACGGCGATCCGGTCGGGCGCGACGCCGGCGTACTTCCAGCGCACCGCCATCTCCGCGGCCCGGGTGCCGGCGCAGGTCACGTGGCGGACCCGGCTCGCGATGGCCTCGAGGTCGGCGTCCCACACCCACGAGACGTCGCGGCCGTCGGCGATGCGGTCGTTGAGCACCGCGAGCAGGTCGAGCTCGTCCTCCGCCAGCGCGAGGGTCCGGGCGACCTCGTTGGCGCCGGCCGGGTTCTTCACGAGCAGGAGCTGGAGCTCGCGCTCGCCGATCCGGACGGTCTCCGCGCGGCCGAACGCCGCGGCGGTCGAGGTCAGGCCGGCGGCGATCGTCGCGGCGGGCACGCCGAGCGCGTGGGTCAGGGCCGCGGCGCCGAGGGCGTTGTAGACGTTGTAGAGGCCCGGCAGGTGGACGTCGACGGTCACCGTGCCGTCGGGCAGGCGCAGGTCGATCGTCGAGCCCCGCGTCCCGTGCAGCACGACCCGATCGGCGGTGACCTGGGGCTCCGGGCGCCGGTGCCCGCAGCTCGGGCACGCGTAGTGGCCGAGGTGCCCGACGAACGACGCCGTGTAGACGTAGGAGGCGCCGCAGATCCGGCAGGTCGTGGCGTCGGACGCGTGGTCCGCGGTGTCGCGCGCGACCGCGACGTCCTGCACCCCGAAGTAGAGGACGTCGGCGCGGTCGATGCCGAGATCGGCGACCGCCGGGTCGTCGGCTCCCAGGACCAGCCGGAAGCCGGGCTCGCCGCTCGCGGTCGTCGTCGCGGCGTCGTCGGCCACGATCTGGTGCCAGCGGTCCGCGATCGCCTCCAGCTCGCCGTAGCGGTCCAGCTGGTCGCGGAAGAGGTTCGCGAGCAGCACCACCCGCGGGCGCAGCGCCCGGACGAGGCCGTCGAGCCAGAACTCGTCGACCTCGAACAGCCCGAGCGCGCCGGTCGGCCGTCCGCGCCGCCAGGAGCCCAGCAGCGACGCGGCGATCCCGCCGGCCATGTTCGCGCCCTGCCGGTTGTGCACGAGCGTCGTCCCGTGGGCCTCCAGGATCGACGCGACGAGCGCGGCCGTCGTCGTCTTCCCGTTCGTGGCGCTGAGGACGACGGACCCCTCGTCGAGGCGGTCGGACATGCGCGCGATCGCGTCGGGCCGCATGCGGGTCAGCACCTTGCCCGGGAGGCTCGTGCCGCCCTTCCCGGCGAGGCGGGCCATGCGCCCGGCGAGGCGGGCCGTGGCGACGGCGGCGGGCAGCGGCACGCCGGTGCGTGCCTGGACGGCGGGCGCGCTCACGCGGCGACCCCCGACGGCCGGTCGACCCCGGACCGGAGGCCCCCGGCCGCCGGCACCAGCAGCCGCAGGGACGCCGGACGGGTCGAGATCGTCAGCGGCAGCACGCCGATCGGGTCGCCGTCGGCGTAGGCCACCAGCGGACCGTCGGCCTCGACGCGGATCGTGCGGGCGGTCGAGAGCTCGACGTACCGGGTCCCGACGTGGCTGCCGCGGAAGACGCGGGGGAGGAAGCGGAGGATGCGCAGCCGGTCGCGCCAGCCGCAGCGGTCCGGCCGGCCGCGGTGGGGGACCGCGACGACGTCGAGGACGCCGTCGCCGAGCGAGGCGTGGGGCGCCATGTGCATCCCCCCACCGTAGGCACCCGAGTTCGCGACCGCGAGCAGGAGCACCGTCGAGGCCCGCTCGGCGCCGTCGGCCACGATGCGCAGCGGCACCGGGCGCAGTCCGGCCAGCGCGCCGACCGCGCCGACGACGTAGACGAGGCCACCGAGCGCCGGCGGGGCGGCGTTGGCGATCCGGTTGGCCTCGGCGTCGAAGCCGATCGAGACGATCGACAGGAAGGTCCGGTCGACCCCGTCGGAGCCGCGGGCGACGCCGGTGTCCAGCAGCGCCTCGACCCCGCAGGCGAGCGTCTCGGTCGCGGCCTCCTGATCGGTCGGCAGCCCGAGGAACCGGGCGAAGTCGTTGCCGCGGCCGGCGGGGAGCAGCCCGACGACCGCGTCGTCGCGGAGGACGGCCTCGCCGGCCAGGATCCGCAGCATCCCGTCACCACCGACGGCGACCGCGACGTCGCCGCGGTCGAACGCGCGCCGGGCCTCCTGCGCGGCGTGCTCGGCGTCGAGCGTCTCGACGGTCCGCACGCGCATCCCGCGGGCCGTCAGCCGGGAGGCGGCCTCGGCCGCGGTGCGCCGCCCGCGACCGCCGCCGGCCGCCGGGTTGACCACGAGCGTGATCCGGCGGGCACGCGGATCGGTCGTCCGCGCGACGGGCGCTGACGCTCCCGGTGCGACGTCGTGGGTCCGTGAGGGCACCCGCGAAGTATCGCGGGCCCTCCGGACCTCCGTCGCGACCCGCGCCTCCGCGCGCGGACGGCACCCCGTCCGACCTGCGCGTCGGCCCCGCGGGACCCGGTCTATGCTGCCGCCGTGGCCTTCTCGTCCTCCCGCTCCCGATCGACGACGACCCGGCGGCTGACCGCGCTGCTCGCGACCGGGGCGCTCGCGACCGGTCTCGCCGCCTGCGGCGACGACGACTCCGGGTCGAGCACCGCCTCGACGGCGGCCGACGCCCCGACCACCGCGACGAGCCCCTCCACCACGACGCCTGCCACCACGACGGCCGAGGAGGCGTCCTGCACCTCGGTCTCCGAGCCGGAGCCGCGCACCGACGAGCCGGACCTCCCGAAGCCGAAGCCGGCGAAGCTCACCGGCTCGTGGACGGTCACGATGACCACGAACTGCGGGTCGTTCTCGATCGCGCTGGACACGAAGCGCCAGCCGAAGACCGCGGCGTCGTTCAAGTCGCTCGTCGTCGCGAAGTTCTTCGACGGCCTCACCTTCCACCGGATCTCGCCGAACTTCGTGATCCAGGGCGGAGACCCGTCCGGCGACGGCACCGGCGGTCCCGGGTACTCCGTGCGCGAGACCCCGCCGGCCGACGCGGCCTACACGAGGGGCGTCGTGGCGATGGCGAAGACCGGCACCGAGCCCGACGGCACGAGCGGCAGCCAGTTCTACGTCGTCACCGCCGAGGACAGCGGTCTGCCGCCGCAGTACGCGATCGTCGGCAAGGTCGTGAAGGGGATGGACACCGTCGACCGCATCGCGGCGGAGGGCACCGGCCAGGACGGCCCGCCCTCCCAGCCGGTCGTGATCTCGAAGGCCGTGGCCTCCGGGGGCTGAGCCGCGAGCCGTCCCGGCGACCGGTCAGGGACGGCGGGCCGTGCGCGTCGAGCGGGGGATCCGCTCGGCGTGGTCCCAGCGCAGCTCGTAGAGCTGGCGGTCCCCGTCGTCCTGCACCACGCGCAGCCCGGCGTTCCGCAGCACCTGGTGGCTCGTCGGGTTGACGAGGTCGGTGTCCGCACGGATCCCGCGGACGTCGTTGCGGGCGCGGAGCCACGGGACGAGGGCCCGCAGCATCTCCGTCGCGAACCCGTTGCCCCGGCAGGCCGGGGCGATCCCGAAGGTGATCATCGCGACGCGGTCGCGGTCCGGCGGCTCGAGGAACGTCAGGTCGCCCACGACGACGTCCTGCGACGCCAGGATGATCTGGTACTGCGTCCAGGGGTCCTCCGCGAGCACCGGCACGACGCCCACGGACGCGCGCTGGCGCTCCTGGACCATCGCCGCCGACACGAGGCTCTCGTCGAGCGGGTAGCCGTCGGCCCAGATGCGGTCGGGGTCCTCGAGGCCCTGCATCAGCGCGTCGAAGTCGCCCGGCCCCATCGGACGGACGATGAGCCGGTCCGTCCGCAGGATCCCGTCGCGCTCGAGCACACCGCGAAGCTACACGCCCCGGAGGACGCCGGGTGGAAACCGGCGCACACGTCCGGCGTGTGCGCCGTCTGCCCCTCCGGTGCGCCGGCCGGGACGGTGTGAGCGGTCCTCAGCCGCGGCGGCGCGCCGCGCGATTGGTCGGCTGGCGCTGCTGGGCGACCTGCTCGGCGCGCTTCGCCTCGGCCTGCCGGGTGCGCTTGCGGGCGAGGGCGATCAGGACGCCGATGACGACGATCAGGACGATCACGCCGAGCGAGATGTTCGACGCCAGCGAGAGCCCGCCGAGCGGCCAGGAGATCAGCGCCGAGAGCCCGGTGCCGATCGCGACGACGCCGAGCAGCAGCAGGATGATGAGAAGCACGCCGCGGGCGCGCGCGAGGCCGCCCTGCGACGACGGCGGGACGAGCAGCCCGGAGAGCCGCAGCAGGAACAGCTGCCGGCCCGACGGACCCTCCTGGCCGAGGCGCTGGGCCGCGGCCTTCAGGTCACCGGAGCGCCGGTCGGCCAGGGCGAGCGCCGCCTCGGCCATCCGCCGGATCTGCGGACGCTCCTGGGGGCGGGCCGCGGCCATCGCCTCCTGGAAGTAGCCACGGGCCGCCGCGGCGTCGTAGCGCTCCGCCGCGCGGCTGCCGAGGATCGCCCGGGCCGCGGACCGGTTCTTGCTCTCGCGGAGGAGGTCGGCGTCGGAGCGCTGCTCGAGCTCCTGGATCGCGGCGAGACCGCCGCGCTGCTCGATGCGCATCTGCCGCTGCTGCTGCTTGGCCATGGACCCGCGATGGTACTCCGCACCGCGTCACGCCGCCCGGCACGCCCGGTACGGCATGCTTCGCGGTGGATGCGGACCCTCGTCATCTCCGACCTCCACCTCGGCGGACGGGGCGGACGCGACGTCCTCCGGCGCCCGGCCGCGCTGGAGGCCCTGCTCGACGCCCTGACGGACGTCGACCGGCTCGTCCTCCTCGGCGACGTCGTCGAGCTGCTCGAGGGCCGGACCTCCTCCGCGCTCGAGGACGCGCTCCCGACGCTGCGCCGGATCGGCCGGGCGATGCGCGGGCGCGAGGTCGTCGTCGTCCCCGGCAACCACGACCACCTGCTGATCCGCGCGTGGCTCCGGCGGCGCCGCGCGGACGAGCAGCCGCTCGGCGCCGCGACGCGGGTGCCCCGCGACGCCACCGAGCTCCTGTCGACCCTGACCGATGCCCTGCGCCCGGCGGGCGGCCGGCTCCGGGTGCACTACCCGGGCACGTGGCTCGGACCGCACGTCTACGCGCACCACGGCCACTACCTCGACACGCGCCTGACCGCCACGCCCATCAGCCGACTGGTCGCCCGCGCCAACGCGTCGGAGACCGACGAGCTCGGTCCCGCCGACGCGTACGAGCTCGCCCGTGCGCCGACGGTCGCGGCGGCGTCCCTCGTCGTCCGCGACCTGCCGGAGGGGTTCGAGGAGGGCGTCGAGCGGATCGGCGGGTTCGCCCGCGCGATCGGCAAGGCGGTGCTCGGGCGGGACGGGGTGCCGACCGCCGCGGCGCAGGCCCGCAACGAGCGGATCGCCGCGGTGGGCTCGGTGTGGCTCGACCGTCGCCTCGAGCGCGCCGGTCTGGGCAGCCTGCTGCGGGTCGCGGACGACCTCGGCGTGCTCCCGCGCGCCCACCACGTCCTGTTCGGACACGTCCACCGACTCGGACCGCTGAACCGCGACGAGGCGCTCGGTCCCTGGCACCCCGACCCGAACGGGCCGTGGCTGTGGAACAGCGGCTCGTGGGTGTACGAGCCGCTCCTCGTGCGGTCGACGGACTCCGACGGCCCGTACTGGCCCGGCGGGGCGCTGCTGCTGCAGGACGACCGGACCCCGCAGGTCCTCGCGCTGTTGAAGGACGTGCCGCTCTCGGCGCTGCAGCCGCCGACGTCGGCGGTCGAGGGGCCGGCGGAGGACGCCGGGGACTGACCGCCGGGACGGGCGGGCGGATCGCCCGCCCGTCGCGTGACGGGCTAGGAGCGCGGGGCCGCCAGCGCGTCGCGGATCTCGGTCAGCAGCACGACCTCCTGGGTCGGCCCGGCCGTGTTCTCCTCGGCCTTGCGGCCGCGGGTCGCGCGCTCGATCGCGCGGACGATGAAGAACAGGACCGTCCCGATGATCAGGAAGTTGATGAACAGCGTGATGAACACGCCGATCTTGATCGGGGTGTCGCCGAGGTTGATGACCACGTCGTCGAAGCTCGGCTTGCCGACGATCGCGGCGATGATCGGCATCAGGATGTCGTTCACGAGCGACTTGACGACCAGGCCGAACGCGGTGGCGAGGATGAACGCCACCGCCACGTCGATCAGGCTGTCCTTGAACAGGAACTTCTTCAGGTCTTGAATCACTGCGGCCTCCGGGGAAGGGGCGACGCGCGCGCGGGGGCTCCGCGAGCACGCCGGGGATGGGATCGCAGGTGGGTTCGACGCCGGACGGACCGTTCCTCCGCCCTCCCGAGGCCCTCCGGCCGGCGACGTCCCGCCCTCGTCCGGGGCGGGACGGCCGTCCGTGCCACGATGGTGCCGTGGCAGTCCCCTCCGGCGTCGACCCGCACGAGGTCCTGGGCGTGACCTCCGGCGCCCCGCCGGCCGACGTCACCGCCGCCTACCGGCGGCTCGCCAAGCGCTGGCACCCCGACCGCGCGCCGTCCGCGGAGGCCGCGGACCGGATGGCCCTGATCAACGCGGCGTACGACCAGCTGCGCGACGCGGCCGAGCGGGCGGCGTCCGGGGCGCCGGACGCCACGGGACCGGTGCCACGCACGTCGGGGTCCGCGGGCGCGCCGTCGTGGCCGCCACGCGGCACCGCGGGCCCCTGGGAGGACCGGGAGCCGCCGTCGGGACGGGCGCGGACCGGCGCGGCGGGGGAGGGGCTCGGGCCCGACGTCGATCCGCGGGCGCCCTGGACCCCGGGGCTCGACGGGCGGCTGCACGTGCCCGGCGGCGACCCGGGGCCGTCGGAGGTCCACCCCGGGCCGCGGGACGGGCTCGCGCCGGCGGTCCGCCGGGCGCTCGGGCTCGAGCTGCGCACCGCGCTGGAACCCGGCGAGACCGTCGGGCTGGTGGTGCCCGCGACGACGTGGGCGAGCCCCCAGACGACGCTCGTGGTCACCGACCGTCGCATCCTCTACCTGCTCGACGACGCCCCGGTGCACCGGGTGCGGGTGCTGCCCCTGGCGGACGTGACCGACGTCCGCGTACGACCGCCGCGTCCCTGGCGGGGCGGGGCCCAGGTCGCGTGCACCGACCGCCGCGGACGGCGCACGACGTTCGGCGATCTGCCCCCGGCCACGGCCGCCGCCGTCGCGCGTCGCGTGCGGGCGGGAGCGGCCCGCACCGGCGCCTGAGGCGCGGTCAGGACGCCGCGCCGCCCCGGAGGCTAGGATGCGACGCGCAATGGACGACTGGTCGCTCGGAATCACCCTCATCCTCGCCGCGGTCGTGCTGGCCTACGGCATCAACCTCGCCGCCGGCGCGGTCTGAGCCACAACGCCGGGGCACCCGCCTCGGCCCCAGCGGCGGCGCGCCACGTTGCACGCCGGACTGCGGGCGCACCCGCACCGGGCGACTACGGTCCCCCGGCCGATGGTGCATCAGACCCCTCGTGCCGCGGTCGCCGTCCTGACCGCAGGCCTCCTCCTCGTCCCGTCAGCGGGCGCCGCGTCCACGTCGTCCCTCCAGGGGAGGCTCGACGCGCAGCAGCGCCGCGCCCAGGGTGCCCGTCAGGGCCTGCACGCGGACCGCATGCGCCTGAAGGCCGTCACGGCGAGGGTGCAGGAGCTCGAGGCCCAGCTGGCGCCGCTCGACGCCGACCTCGACCGCGACGCCGCGCGGCTGGACCAGCTGCAGACGGAGCTCCGCGACACCCGCGCCCGGCTCGTGAAGCTCCGCGCCGAGTCCGCCCGCGACCAGAAGGTCCTCGCCGCGCAGCTCGTGGCCCAGTACGAGGACCCGCGGCCCGGCCTCGCCGAGGTCGTCCTGAACGCCCGCGGGTACTCGGACCTGCTCTCCCGCGTCGGCCAGCTCAAGCAGGTCGCCAGGCGCAACGCCGAGGTCACGGTCGCCGTGACGAAGGCGAAGACGGCCGCCGACAGCACGGCGAAGCACCTCCAGGAGCTCTCCGAGAGCAAGGCCGCGACCGTCGCCTCCGAGCGCACGCGCCGCGACGCCGTCGCCCACGTGCGGCTCGAGGTCGTCCAGCAGCAGGCCTCGATCGAGCGCTCCCGCGACGCCCACAGCGCGCGATTGAAGTCTCTCGGGCGCCGGGAGGACGCGCTCCGCAAGCAGCTCGTCAAGGCCCAGCGCGCCGCGGCCAAGGCCGCCGGCGTGCCGCTGTCGGGCGGCACCACCCCGCAGGGCGGCTACGGGTTCTTCCCCGCCGCCGGGACGAACTACTCGGTGCACGACGAGCCCGAGCTGGCGCAGCGCCTGAACAAGATGGGCAAGGAGCTGCACCTCCACCTGATCGGGCTCTCCGGCTACCGGACCCCGCAGCACTCCGTCGAGGTCGGCGGGTTCGCGAACGACCCGCACACGCGCGGCGAGGCCTCCGACACGCCCGGGCTCGAGGGCGTGCCCGAGGCGACGCTGAACGCCTACGGCCTCACCCGGCCCTTCGCCGGCGCCGCAGAAGCCGACCACGTGCAGCTCCACGGCGCCGGATGAGGGCCTGCGCGCCAGGACCCGCGTTCCCGCGCCACGACTGACGATTCGGCGGCGCGGACCGCGGTCCGGGAGGGCTACATTCGGGGTATGACGACGCCTGCGTCCCGCCGTCTCGCCGTCCCGCTCGCCGTCGTGCTCGTCGCCGGCGCGGGGCTCGCGGGATGTGGCGGCTCCGACGACCCGGCCGCCGCCGGGAGCTCCTCGACCGACGCCGCCCGGACGACGCCGGAGGCCACCACCGGCCCGGCCACCACGATCACCCGCTGGCCGAAGCGGACGGACCGCGACGGGACCGCGAACGTGAACGTCGAGCTGTCCGCGGCGCCGGCTCCCGGATCGCCCCGCCCGACGATCAGCCCGAAGGTCGCGGGAACCTGGTCCACGCACGGCACCACGGAGTCCTTCACGCCGACGGCCACGCTCACCCCGTGCGCGAGCTACACGCTGAAGGTGCCCGCGAGGACGACGGGTACGGGGCAGTCCGCGCTCGGCCGGACGCGCACCGCGCACCTGAAGGTCGCGTGCCCCGGTGACCGCGCGGCGGAGAACGCGCTCGCGCACCTGCGCTACCTGCCGGTGCGGGTCAGCGGCGGCGGCACGACGAGGCTGCCGTCCTCGGGGGCCGTCTCGCGCAAGGCGGCCGCGAAGCAGCTGTTCCGGCCGACCGGGAGGCTCGTCGCCCGGTACGACGACGCCCCGAAGGTCGTCTCGGGCAAGCGGACCGAGGCCCTGCAGGGCGCGATCATGGCCTTCCAGCACCGGCGCGGGCTGGACGTCGACGGCTACATGGGGCCCGCGACCTGGCGGTCGCTGCTCTCGGCGCTCACCCAGGACCAGCGCGCGCAGGGTCCCTACACGTGGGTGACCGTCCACAAGGGCGGCAACGAGAGCCTCACGGTCCACCGCGCCGGTGCGACCGTGCTGACCACGGTGGCCAACACCGGGGCGCCCGGGGCGGAGACCCCGTCGGGCTCGTTCCCGATCTTCGAGCACACCCCGGCGTCCGACATGAGCGGCACGAACCCCGACGGCTCGCACTACAGCGACCCCGGCGTGCCGTGGGTCAGCTACTTCCACAACGGCGACGCCGTCCATGGGTTCGAGCGCGCGTCGTACGGCAGCCAGCAGTCCGCCGGCTGCGTCGAGCTGCCGATCGCGACCGCGAAGAAGGTCTACGGGATGCTCGACATCGGCGACCTGGTGATCGTCTCCAGCTGACCTCCGGCCGGCGGGGCGTCAGTCCCGCAACTCGGCCCGCAGGTGGGCGACGAGACCGTCCAGCGACGCCGCGATGATCCCGCCGGTCGCCTCGACGAACGAGGCGACCTGGAGGTTCAGCGGCACGCCGGGCTCACCGGCCTGGCGCAGGTCGCTCCGGATCCCGTGGCAGCGCAGCCCCAGCCCGGCGGCGTAGCCGAGCTCGCCGACCGTCCCGCTGTCGGCCTCCTGCCCGTCGAGCTGCGCGATCAGCATCGTGCACGACCGGATCGCCTCGATGTTCCGTCGGCCGATCTCCAGGGCGATCTCGCGGTGCCGCCCGGCCTCGTACGCGGCGGTGATCTCGGCCTCGGTCGTCAGCGACCACGGGTCGACGGGATCGACGACCTCCACCAGTGCCGGGAGCAGGACGTCGGCGTACCAGGGACGCGTGGTCTCGGAGAAGCCGAGCGGGGAGGCGACGTAGCAGCGGGGGCGGGGCACGCCGCGGACGCTACCGTCGTCCGGCCGGACGGACCGCGCCCGACCCGGCTCAATCGGCCGGGACCGCCGTCGCCGCGGTGATCCGCCCGCGGCCGGGGATCGCGACCGAGATCGCGATCGCGACCACGAGCGCGCCCGCGCACATGAGGAAGCCCGCCGTGTAGGCGCCCTCCGACGGCAGACCCGTCGCGGCCACGAGGGTGCCGGCGAGGATCGTCCCCGCCAGCTGCGCGCCGACGGCACCGCCGATCGTCCGCATCACGGTGTTCATGCCGGTCGCGATGCCCGTCTGGTCCTGCCGGACCGCGACGACGATGAGGTTCGCCAGCGCCGCGAACGACAGGCCGAGGCCCACGCCCAGGAGCGCGGAGGCGAGGTACACCTGCCAGTGCTCGGTGTGGGCGAACGCGAGCAGTGCGTACGCGGCGGCGGTCACTGCGCACCCGGCGAGCAGCGACGCCCGCGCGCCGAAGCGCCGCTCGATCTTCCCGGTGAACTGGCCGACGAGGAGCATCGCGACCGTCGACGGCAGCAGGAACAGGCCGGCGGCGGTCACCGACGAGCCGAACCCGTAGCCCGTCGACGTCGGCTCCTGCACGAACTGCGGGATCAGGATGAACGAGGTGTAGAGGCCGACGCCCACCAGCAGCGCGGCGGCGTTCGTGGTCCAGACGCCACGGATCCGCATCATGCGCATGTCGACGAGGGGGTCCGTGGCCCCGGTCTCGTTGCGGATCCATGCGCCGAGGACGAGGAGCGCGACGACGAGCATCGCCAGCGTCTTCGGCGACCCCCAGCCCCAGTCCGACGCCTGGCTGACGCCGAGCAGCAGCACCGACAGCCCGAGCGAGAGCAGGAGCGCGCCGGTCCAGTTGATCGATCCCGGCGCGCGGACGGGCGACTCGGGCACGTACCGCCAGGTCAGCGCGGCGGAGGCGACGATCGCGACGAGCGGGATCCAGAAGAGCCAGTGGTAGCTCAGGTTGTCGACGATCACGCCGGCGAGGACGACGCCGAGACCGCCGCCGATGCCGAGCAGCGACGACATCATCCCGATGGCCCCGGCCACCCGTTCGCGCGGGAACTCGTCGCGGATGATCGAGAACGCGAGCGGGAAGATCCCGCCCGCGGCGCCCTGCACGATGCGCCCGGCGATCAGCAGCGGCAGCGAGGTGGCGACGGCCGACATCAGCGTCCCGACGCCGAGCGCGACCAGCACCCAGAAGAGGACCCGCTCCTTGCCGTGGATGTCCCCGAGCCGACCGAGGATCGGCGTCGCGACCGACGCCGCGAGCAGGTACGACGTGAGGATCCAGCTGACGGCCGAGGCCGAGGCGCCCGTGGCCTCCTGGATGTCCGGCAGCGCGGGGGCGACCAGCGACTGCAGGAGCGAGTAGGAGACCGCGCCGAGGGACAGGACGGCGAGCGTCAGGGTGGGGGGTGATCGGCGCGCGACGTCGGTCGATGACACGGGGCCTCCTGGAGGACTGGTTCACGGCGGCGAAGCCCTCGGGATCCACCGCTGCCGCATACAAGTATCGCACGGGTCCGGACCACGGTCCGCGTTCGTTCCCGGCACCGGTTGGAGGGATCGACGAACGGCGGCGCCGACGCGGTCCGGGGGACAGGAGGTGGCGCGCCGGTACCCTCCCTGCCCGTGACCGCGTCGCCCGCCGAACCGTCCCCCGACCCCGCCGACGGGACCGGTCCGGCGTCCGAGCCGGCCGCCGACCGGGCGCCCGCCCGCAAGGCCGTGGAGCCGCCGTCGCTCCTGGACGCCGTCGGCGGGCCGCTCGGGGTCGCCGAGTCGTCGGTCCCGGCCGCCCTCTTCGTGTCCGTCTACACGATCGGCGGGCACGACGCCACGATCGCCGCGATCGTCGCGGTCGTCGTCGGCGCGTCGCTGACGATCGCGCGCCTGGTGCGCGGTCAGACGCTGCAGTTCGCGCTCTCCGGGCTCTTCGGCATCGCCCTGGCGGGGTTCATCGTCGCCAAGACCGGCAACGCGTCGGACTTCTTCCTCCCCGGGATCCTCATCAACATCGGCTACGCCGGGGCCTACCTCGTGTCGATCCTCGTCCGCTGGCCGATCATGGGGCTCCTGATCGGCAGCCTCACGGGCGATCCGACCGGCTGGCGGAAGGACCCGCTGCTCACCCGGACCTACGTGCGGATCACGTGGATCTGGGTGGGGCTGTTCCTGCTGCGGGTGGCCGTGCAGCTGCCGCTCTACCTCGCCGACGCGGTGGCGGCGCAGGGCGTCGCCCGGGTCACCATGGGCATCCCGCTGTTCGCGTTCGGGCTCTGGCTGACGTTCCTGATGGTCAAGCGCGCCGAGGCGAACGCCGCCACCACCGCCATCGCCTGAGCCACGGCACGAGCGCCGTCGACGGGTCCCCGGCGCTCCGGGGACGGGAGGCCTCGACCTCCCGGAGCCGGCTCAGGCGTCGACCCGCGCCAGCGCCGGCGAGTCGTCGCCCGCGTCCGAGAGCAGGTCGCGGACCGCGTCCTCCAGGGCGATGCGGCCCTCGGGGTCGATGAAGGCCTCAGGCCCGCCCAGCTCCCGGACCCGCGCGGCGATCGTCCAGCCGGCGTCGAAGCGCGCGAAGACCCGCGGGTCGACGTACGACGCCTTCGCGACCGCCGGGGTGTTGCCGAGGAAGTACGCGACCTCCTTGACCGTGTCGACCACCGCCTGGTCGCGGCCCCGGTCGTCGAGGTCGTCGTCGGCCTTGACGGCGATCCCCAGCGCGGCCAGCACGGTGCCGTTCCAGGTACGGAAGTCCTTCGCGGAGCAGTCGCCGGCGTGCTCCTTGAGGTAGTCGTTGACGTCCCCCGGGTGGAGCTCCTTCCAGCGCCCGCCGTCCTTGAAGGCGAGGAGCCGGTTCTTGCTGCCGCGGCGCTTCTTCAGGCGCTCGACCACGTCGACGACCTCCTTGTCGGCGATCACCTGCACCCGGCGCTTCCCGGCCTTCGCCGTGTAGTCGAAGACGACCTGCTCGTCCTCGACCTTCACGTGCCGCTGCTGGAGGGTCGCCACGCCGTAGGTGTCGTTGGCCTCCGCGTAGTCCTCGGAGCCCAGCCGGAAGAACCCGAGGTCGAGCAGGCGCACGGCGCAGGCGAGCGCGCGGTCGCGGGGGAGGCCGTCCTGCCGCAGGTGCTGGATGAGGGTCGCGCGGAGCTTCGGGAGCCGCGCCGCGAACGCGACGACGCGGTCGAACTTCTCGTGGTCGCGCTGCTCGCGCCAGGCGTCGTGGTACCGGTACTGCTTGCGGCCGGCGGCGTCGATGCCCGTGGCCTGGACGTGCCCGTTCTCGTGCGGTGCGATCCAGACGTCGTCCCAGGCTGGTGGGATCACGAGCGCCTCGATGCGCTCGATCGTCCGGTCGTCGGTGATCCGCTCGCCGTCGGCGTCGCGGTAGAAGAACCCCGTCCCGGCGCCGACCCGCGTGATGCCGGGGGCGTCGTGGTCGGAGCGGCGCAGGCGGTTCATCGGTCCGCTCCTGTGCCCGCTTCCGGCGTCCGCACACGCGAGCGTGGCGCACCGCACGGTCGCGGCCCGCCCCGCCGTCCCGGAGGACGACGGGGCGGGCCCCACGACGTCCGGGCTAGCGGAGCGCGGTCGTCCGGGCGGCGACGCCCGACGTCGCCTTCTGCGCCTTCGCGGTGCCCGCGACCCGCGTCACGACGGACACGCGCGTCCGGCCCGTGAGCCGTCGCGTGCTCGTCGCGACGACCGTGACGCGGCCGGAGCCCGATCGGGTGACGGTCCGGCGGCTGCCGGCGACCCGGACGGTCGCCCGCACCGCCGCCTTCCGGGTGTTCGCCGTCGTGCTCCGCACCGTGCAGGAGACCGCACGACGGTTGCGGATCAGACGGCACGAGACGGTCACGCGCGGGGTGCTGCCGGTGGCGCCCTTCGCGCCCCTGTCGCCCTTCGGGCCCCGGGGGCCGGTCGCGCCGTCCGTCCCGTTCGTCCCCGCCGCCCCGGTGGCGCCCGTCGCGCCGGGGGCCCCGTCCGCACCGTTCGTCCCGGGCGCGCCCGTGGTGCCCTGTGGACCGGGCTGACCGTCGGCCCCCGGGACGCCGGGAGGTCCGGCCGGGAGTCCGCTGCTCGTGCCCGTCAGCGGGACGGACGCCGTGCGCTCCGCGGTGTTCGTGGCGAACCGCAGGGCCGCGGTCGACGTCGCGTCCTTCCGCGACGGTGCGAAGCGGACGAGCACGCGGCAGGTGCCGCCCGGCGCGACCTCGGTGGAGGCGCAGGTGTCGTCCGAGAGGAGGAAGTCGCCGGCCGACGCCGCGTCCGACGCCTCGATCCGCACGTCGCCGAGGACCAGCGGACGGTCGCCCGTGTTGCGGACCTCGACCGACTGCCCGGTCCCGATCGTGCCGACCGGCTGCGTCGCGAAGACGGGCGTGGCCGCCGAGAACCGCGGACCGGGGCCCGTGAAGGCGGTGACGTGCACCGTCTTCGTCGTCGTGACGGGGGCCAGCGACGCCTCGCCCGTGAACTCGCGCATCGACTGGTTCGTCACGGAGATCTGGACGTCACCCTTCTTCAGGCCCGTCAGCTGTCGCGTGACGGGGTCCAGGATCGCGACCTTGCCGGCCTTCCGGGCGGCGTCGGCGGCGGCGTCACCGCTGCCGATCGCCAGGCCGGCGTCGCCGGACCAGTGCACGGACATCGGGTACGCGAGCGGCACCACGCGGGAGCCGGTGCTGACGCCCGCCGGCTGCACGATGCTCCCGGAGAGGGTCTGGGAGGTCCCGACCTCGAGCGCCTCGGGGGCGTTCAGGGTGATCGACTGCGCGAACGCGTTGACGTCGGCCGTCAGCCACTGCTGCCCCGCGTCGTCGTCCGGATCGACGGTCCAGCGGAGGAAGCCGGTGAAGCCGCCGCGGTCCGGCGTGCCGTACGGATCCTTGCCCGAGGACGGGAGCACCGTGTACGGGACGCCCTCCAGCCGGTGGACGTCGGCGATCTGCGCGTGCGAGCCGACCATCGAGACGCCCTTGCCGCTGTCCTTCCGGAAGTCCGACAGGAGGTTCTCGACCAGCGACACCTCGGTGCGGTCGGTCAGCTGGCTGGCCTTCGTCTCCGCCGGGTCGTCGACCGGGTGGTGCGCGAAGACCATGACGTTCCTGACCTTCGGGTCGCTCTTCGCCTCGGTCAGCGCCTGCTGGAGCATCGGCAGCTGCTCGAACCTCGAGCTGCGGAGGTTCCCGTACGCGGAGTCGAGGATGAGGAAGCGCGTGCCCTTGTGGTCGAACGTGCCGTAGGGCTGGCCGAACTCGGCCTCGAACGGCGCGGTCGTCGACTGGACGTTGCCCAGGCCGTAGGACTCGTGGTTGCCCGGCAGGTAGTAGCAGGGCGTCGTCGTGTCGTCGGGCGCGGGCGTGTCGTCGCGGCCGATCGTCGAGGTCAGCGGGATCAGCCGGCAGCCGCCCTGCTCGAGGGTCTGCCGCGCGAGCGTCATGTCCTGCGGCAGGCCGCGGTCGGTGATGTCGCCGTTGAGCACGATGAGGTCGGGCTTCGTCGCACGGATGCGCTTGAGCGCCGCGACGCCGACCTTCGTGAGCTCCGGCGCGTCGGCCGTGAACTGGATGTCCGACAGCGTCGCGAACGACCAGTCGTTCGCGTCCGTGGGGATGCGACCGTCCGGCGAGAACAGGGGGTCGGCCTTCAGGGGCTCGGTCGCAGGGATCTCGACCGCGCTCGGGACGTCCGCCTGCAGCGACCGCACGGTGTAGGTGCCGGCGGCCTGGTTGCCGGTGTTCGTCTCGATGCCCTGGAACGAGTTGAACCGCAGCGGGAACGTGACGCCGGCGGGGATCGTGAAGTTCAGGTCCTGCTCCGTGCCCTTCCCGTTCATCGCGAGGCCGGTGACCGGGTCGGTCTGGGCGAACAGGCCGTAGCTCTTGCCGGCGGCGTCGAAGAGGCCCATGTAGGCCAGGGACGCGCTGTGGCTCGAGGTGACCTTCAGGCGGACCGTGAGCGGCTGCCCCGGGATCTCGACGCCGCGCGAGACGACGCCCGACGCCGTGAACCCGAAGTTCCGGGAGGCGTTGTAGGTGACCTTCAGCCCCTCGGGCGTGTCGGTCATGACCGTGCCGTTGCCGGAGGTGCCGTTCGGCGCCCAGCGCGGCGGGGTCGCGGCCGCGCCGCCGTCGTCGAACGAGAACAGCGTCTTCGTCTCGACGCCGATCGAGATCGGCAGCTTCGCCGTCCGGCCCGCGACCTTCACGGTGAGGACGGTGCCGCCGGACTTCAGCGGCGTGACCTTCAGGCCGGCGCCGTCGGGAGCGATCCGCACGACGGAGCGGTCGTAGTCGAGGTCGAGGTCCTGCGACTCGACCGGGGCGGTGTAGCCCTGCCCGTCGCGGCCGGTGACCTGGAGGCCGACGGCCGACGAGGCGCCGGAGGCGGAGAACGAGAGGCGCTTGGACGACAGCTCGAGGGTGCGCAGCGGCCGCAGGACGCGGACCTGCTCCTCGGCCTGCGCCGCGTCGGTCCGGCCGCGGACGGTGACCGTCCGATCGGACGCGTCTGGCGCCTGCAGGACCCCGCCGTCGACCGTGCCGGCGTCGGACGACCAGCGCACGTCGCCGCGCTGCAACGGCACCGGCGTGTCGTGGTCGTCGACCGCCTTGGCCGTCAGGGTGCGGTGGAGACCGGGGAAGACCGTGGCCTCCCGGCCGGAGTCGTCGTCCGTCTTCCCGGCCGGCACCACGGCGGAGAGGACGAGGTCGTCGACCTTGCCGTCGCCGGGCTTCACGAACAGGCCGACCCCGTTGGGATCCGCCCGCTCGCTGCCGTCCGACGGCACGTTGCGGACCGTCGCGGAGGTGTCGCCGAGCGCCCGCGCGACCATCGTGGTCGAACCGCCGCCGTCGAGGTTGACGGCCGTCTCGGCCCCGAGGTCGGCCATCATCGCCGCCTCCTTCGTGAGGGTGACGCCGCCGTTGCCGGTGCCGCCCGGGCCGTCGACCGTCTGCATGATCAGCGTGCGGCCGCCGTCCTTGAAGCCGATCGCCGTCCGCGGGGCGATCGCGGTGTCGCCGATGTTCTGCGCGACGCCGCCGGTCACGAGCTGCGTGTCCGCGCCGATCGCGAACTGCAGGTTCTTCGCCGCGTCGGGGTTCAGCGCGTAGGAGAGCTCGACCGGATCGCCGACCGCAAGCGTCTTCAGCGCGGTCGCGCCGGTGCCGGCGCCGACGAGCGCGGTGGTGCCGTCGGGCAGCTGCCCCGCGGCGGGCGTGGCCGCCGCCTGCACGACCTTGCCGCCCGCGACGAGGACCTCGGCGACGTTGGAGCCCGTCACCTGGGTGGCGCGGGTGTAGGCGCCCCACCGGTGGTCGTAGGCGCCGATCGCGTTGGCGCCGACGTTCACCTTGTTCAGGCCGCTGAGCGCGCGGGCCTGGCCGGCGAAGGTCGCCTTGCCGTCCAGCGCGAGCGTCAGGAGCTGGGCGATCCCGTCCTTCCCGACGCCGAAGCTCCGTCCGCCGTTGCGGTCACCGGACTTGATCAGCTGCCCGCCACCGACCTCGAACCCGAGCGCCGCGCCCGAGTTGCCGATGTCGAAGAAGTCGCCGTTGATGCCGGCGACCGCTCCGGCGGCGTTGGCCTGGTCGGTCAGCGCCGAGCCCTTCGCGACCTTCCCGGAGGTCAGGAGGTCGGAGCCGACCGCGGCGTTGCCGAGGTCGGCCGTGACGACCTGGCGGTTCACCCAGCCCGTGGACTCGAGGTACTGCTGGTGGCGCAGGGTGATCCCCGGGCCGAGGGTCTCGGTGTGGTCGACGACCGCGAGGGGGTCGGCCGCGTGGGCGGCTGATGGCAGGGCGACGAGGACCGCGAATGCGGCCAGGGGCACGCGCCACCGTCGGGCGCGTGAAGGGCTTCCGGACATCGGAGCTCCAGTGGATCGATGGACCGCCGCGCGGGGGACCGCGTCGGACGGGGGATGGGAGACGGACCGCGCGGCCCTGAGGAGGCCGGAGCGGTGCCGACGTCACTCTGCGCCGAGGTACGCCGTCAACTCGTGAACGGTCGGTCACCGGGCGGTGAAGACCGGTGAACACCCGCGTCCCCGGTGTCCCGCAGCGCGCTCCAGTCGACCCGCCGCAGCTGCTCCCGCAGCCGCGCTCCGCGGGCGGGGTGGACCTGCGCGACCCAGGCGACGCGGCCCCGCACGTGGGCCTCGAACGCCGGTCCCATCCCGCCGCGGTCGGCCGCGCGCGGCCCGGCGACCTCCGCCTCGTGGAGGAGCGCGCGGAGCCGGTCGACGTCGCGCCGCGCGACCGCCGGGCGCTCGTTGACGACGATCCCGCAGACGGTCTGCCGGCCCTCCCGGGCGCGGACGCGCGTCTTCTGCGGGTTCACCCGGAACCCCTCGTCGGCCGCGATCGCCGCGATCGTCCGCTCGAGCTCGTACGCCCGCCGTGCGAGGTGCCGTCCGCCGGACAGGGCCAGGTCGTCCGCGTAGCGCGAGTACGTCAGGCCGAGCGAGCGGGCCAGGCCGTCGAGGCGGCGGTCGAGCCGGAACGCGGCGAGGTTCGCGAGGGCGGGGGAGGTCGGGGCGCCCTGCGGCAGGTGGGGTGTCGCCAGGCGCCGACCGAGCCGGTGGTGGCGCTCGATCTCGCGCGGCCCGTCCGGTCGCGGGATCCGGGCCCAGAAGCCGTACGGCACGACGTTCGTGGTCAGCCCGACGATCGCGTGCGCCACGGGCTCCGGGTAGCCCGCGGCACGCAGGATCCCGAACACGCGGCCGGCCGTCACCTGCGCGAAGAAGTCCTCGAGGTCCAGCTGCACGACGACCGTGCGCCCGACGTGCCGCGCGGCGTGGTCGAGGACCGAGCGTCCGGCCACGAACCCGCAGGCGGCGTCGTGCGGCGGGATCGGTGCGAGCACCTCGCGCAGCAGGGTGCGCTGGACCTCCTTCAGGCGGGCCTTCGGGCGCTCGAGCACCCGGGGAGGACCGCCCGTCCGCGGGTGGTGCGTGTAGCGATAGGCCCGCAGCCGCTCGTCGGGGACCTCGCGCTCGAGCCCGCGGACGTCGGCCAGCCACGCGAGCGCGCCCGGGTCGCGCTCCCCGACCAGGCGGCCGAGCGCGGCGACCGTCGGCAGCGGGGCGACCGGCCAGCGGGCGCCGCGCATGGCGGTGGGCGGCGCGTACCGGCGGCGGACGCGGGCGTTGGGCGGCCATCCACCGCGGGGTGCGTGCCCGCGGACGAGGTCGTCGATCTCCTGCGCGAGCGCCCGAGGGGCGTCCGCCGGCGGCGTGCGGTGCAGGGCCAGGACGGAGGCGACGAGGCGGGCCGGGAGCCGCGGGCCGAGGGGTCGCACCGCCTGCTGTAGCCGGCGGAGCATGGCGCGCTCGGTCCAGGCCCCGGCGAGGAGCGCCGCGGCGGCGGCCTGCGCGAGGTCGCCGGGCGGCGTGCCGAGCGGCGCGGGTCCGCGCCTCACGCCGTCGGCCCGGTCGCGGCGAGCGCCCGCGGCACGCGGCCGGTCGCACCGTCCCGGAGCGGGTGGCCGGGGCGGCGCGGTCCGGACGACGACGGCGACGGGGCCCGACCTCCTGCGTCGTGCGTGCGCGCCCCCGCGCGGAGCGGCGGTCGAGCGCACGCGATGCGATGTCCGGCCATCACCGGTGCCCCCGGGGGTTCCCCGGAGCGGCCCGTGATCCCGAGGGATCCGCGGTGCCGTCTCGGGCCCCGCCGTCGTCCCCGCCGAGCCTAGTGCGTGCCCGCCCCGTCCACCACACGCGGCGATGCTCGCAGACCGGCACCGGTGCCGGGGCGCCACGATCGCAGCCCCGCGAGCCGCGACCGCGGGGTCGAGGGCTTGCACCATGCAGGAAGCGGGACATGTCCACCGACGTCCTTGCTACGGTGCCCAGAGCCGAGTCGCCGGAGATCCTCTCCGGCGAACGGGGGAACCAATCGACACCGGGGCTCATCCACCTCCCGAGGTGGAGGCGCGATCTTTCTGCGCTCGCCCGTCAGCTAACCCCGTAGGCCGACGAAAGAGAGCCGTACCCCGTGAAACGCCTGACCAGCGGCGTCGCCGTCGCGCTGACGCTCATGCTCGCCTCCGCCCCCGCGGCGATGGCCCAGGAGCCCGCCACCGGCGGCACCTCGACCGGTGGCACCTCGACCAGCACGACGCCATCGGACGGCACGACGACCACGACGCCGGGTGACGGCACGTCGACCACGCCCGGCGACGGCACGGCGCCGACCGACGGCACCTCGACGCCCGCCGCACCGAGCACGGGGACGCCATCTGCCACGAAGACGATCACGCTGACGAAGGCGCAGAACAAGCTCGTCCAGCGGCGCATCCACGTGAAGGCGGACGGCGCCCTGGGCGCGAAGACCCGCACGGCGCTCAAGAAGTACCAGTCCAAGCGCAAGCTCACGAAGACCGGTCGCCCGAACCTCGAGACGATCAAGGCGATGAAGATGCCCTTCGCCGCCGCCGTCGAGCAGAAGCTCAGCGGCAAGGCCACCGGCACCGACGCGTCGACGACCACGCCCGCCGCGGGCGACATGTCCGCCGTCATCGCCGCCGCCCAGTCCGTCATCGGCACGCCGTACGCCAGCGGCGGCAACGACGCCTCCGGCTTCGACTGCTCGGGCCTCACGGTCTTCGCCTTCAAGACGGCCGGGATCACGCTCCCGCGCACGTCGTTCGAGCAGTACAAGGAGGGCACGGCGGTCCAGAAGGCCGACATCCAGCCGGGCGACCTCGTCTTCTTCTCCACCGCCGGCGCCGGCGCGTCCCACGTCGGGATCGCCACGAGCGCGACGACGGTGATCTCCGCCACCACCAAGGGCGTGATGGAGCACAAGATCGACGACGACTACTGGGGAGCCGCGTACGTCGGCGCCCGTCGCATCACCGCGACGGACACGACGACGGCGGCCGCACGCCGCTGACGCGCCCACCGCCGCGCCCCGCGCGGCACCGCAGGACCATCGAGGGCCGCCCACTGGGCGGCCCTCGCCCGTTCCCGGGACCGGCCGGCGCACCTCGGGGACGGCTCCGGGTGGCGGATCCCGGGCGGTCGCGCTACTCTCGGTAGAGAAGATTGACTGACCAGTCAATCTAGCCAGCCGCCAGCACGGAGACGCCACGTGAGCACCGAACCGACCAGCGCCGAGTCCCGCAAGTTCGCCGAGGACGCCCGCGAGACCGAGTGGAAGCTCCCGAGCTTCGGCAAGGAGCTCTACCTGGGCGACTTCCAGTTCGACCTGATCCACCCGCTGCCGGCCGACGACGCCGAGAAGGCCGCGCGCGGCAAGGTCTTCCTCGAGAAGCTGCAGACGTTCCTCGAGAACGAGGTCGACCACCTCCAGATCGAGCGCGACGCGAAGATCCCCGAGCCCGTGATCGACGGGTTCAAGGAGCTCGGCGCGTTCGGCATGAAGGTGCCGCTGAAGTACGGCGGCCTCGGCCTCTCGCAGGTCGACTACAACCGCGCGCTGGCGATGGTCGGCACGTGGCACGGCTCGCTCGGCGCGCTGCTCTCCGCCCACCAGTCGATCGGCGTCTCCGAGCCGCTCCTGATCGCGGGCTCCGAGGAGCAGAAGCAGAAGTGGCTGCCGAAGGTCGCCAAGGACCACATCTCGGCGTTCCTGCTCACGGAGCCCGACGTCGGCTCCGACCCGGCCCGCCTCGCCGCGCAGGCGATCCCGACCGCGGACGGCACCGGCTACCGCATCACCGGCCGCAAGCTGTGGGCGACCAACGGCGTCATCGCCGACATCGTCGTGATCATGGCCCGCGTCCCGAAGAGCGACGGCCACAAGGGCGGCGTCTCCGCCTTCGTCCTCGAGTACGACTCCGAGGGCATCACGGTCGAGAGCCGCAACCAGTTCATGGGCCTCAAGGGCATCGAGAACTCCGTCACGCGGCTCGACGACGTCTTCGTGCCGGCCGAGAACCTGATCGGCAAGGAGGGCGAGGGCCTGAAGATCGCCTTCAAGACCCTCAACACCGGCCGCCTCGCGCTGCCCGCCATCTGCGCCGGCACCGCCAAGTGGGCCGCCCGCGTCTCCCGCGAGTTCGCCACCGAGCGCGTCCAGTGGGGCAAGCCGGTCGGCGAGCACGACCCGGTCGCGCAGAAGATCGCGTTCATCAACGCCACGGCGTTCGGCCTCGAGGCCGTCGTCGACGTCACCGCCCGCCTGTCGGACTCCAAGCGCTCCGACATCCGCATCGAGGCCGCCGTCGGCAAGCTCGTCGGCTCCGAGCTCGGCTGGAAGGTCGTCGACGAGCTCGTCCAGATCCGCGGTGGCCGCGGCTACGAGACCGCCGAGTCGCTGAAGAACCGCGGCGAGCGCCCGGTCCCGGTCGAGCGCGCGCTGCGCGACATGCGCATCAACCGGATCTTCGAGGGCTCGACGGAGATCATGCACCTGCAGATCGCCCGCGAGGCCGTCGACCAGCACCTGAAGATCGCCGGCGAGCTCATCGAGGGCGACGGCGGCCTGTCCGAGAAGGCGAAGCTCGCCGTCGGCGCCGGCAAGTTCTACGCCAAGTGGTTCCCGAACCTGACGACGGGCGAGGGCCAGAACCCGCGCTCCTACGACGAGTTCGGCGCGCTGGCCCAGCACCTGCGCTTCACGGAGCGCAACTCGCGCAAGCTCGCCCGCGTGACGTTCTACGCGATGGGTCGCCACGGCGCGAAGCTCGAGTCCAAGGGCGCCGTCCTCGGCCGCATCGTCGACATCGGCGGCGAGCTCTTCTCGATCGCCGCGACCGTCGCGTACGCCGAGGCGCAGAAGAAGGCGCACCCGGAGCGCGCCCGCGAGATCGACGAGCTCGCCGGTCTCTTCTGCCTGCAGGCGCGGCGCCGCACGAAGGACCTCTTCCACGGGCTGCGCAGCAACGAGGACGACGAGAACTTCGAGCTCGCGCAGAAGGTCCTGACGGGCCGGTACACGTTCCTCGAGGAGGGCATCCCGTACGACGAGACGGCGACCGAGTCGCTGTTCGGCGCGGACTACCGCCAGCCCGTGGCCGGGTCGGGCAAGGACGCCGAGCCCGTCGAGGCCTGAGTCGTCGCCCGGGAGGCCCCGGACGGGACACGACGAGGGCGGGGGAGCACCTCCTCCGCACCGAGCAGCACCCGGGGGCGCCGTCGAGGCGCCCCCGGCGCGTTCCCGGGGCGCCCGGCCGGCGTCCCGCGAAACCTGCGGCGTACGCAGCGATTTCCGGCAACCGGCGCGCCGAGCACCGTGTTCGTGCATGCCGTCGACATCCGGGGGCATCCAGTTGCGGAGGTCCGCCGTTCTACCTGACATGACAACGACGCACTTCCGCGGTTCCTTCTTCACCCGGACTCTTCCGGCCCTCGCCATGACCGGCGCCCTCGCCCTTGGCGTGACCGCGTGCGGCGACGACGACAGCGACCCCGTCACGACCAACGGCGGCGGCGCCCAGAGCACGAAGCCGGAGGCCGAGGTCAAGGACGTCACGGGCGGCATCACCCGCGTCACGCTCGACGCCGGCTTCGTCAAGGCGCTGACCTCCCTGAAGGTCACCCCGGCCCCGGTCGGCGACGCGAACATCAGCGACAAGGGCGTCGCGAGCTTCCCCGTCACCGGCGGCAGCGTGAAGTACTACAAGCCGAGCGGCCCGGTCCAGCCCTACGTGCAGGGCGAGCTCGACCACGACGGCTCCGGTCTCTCGCTGACCGCCGGCGGCAAGAAGACCGAGCTCGAGGACTTCGTCATCGACCCGGGCACCTCGACGCTGACCGGCAAGGTCTCCGTCGACGGCAAGGTCGCCGCCCCGTCCGCCCCGCTCTTCTTCCTCGACGGCCGCACGCTGAAGCCGCTGCGCCTGAACGAGCAGAAGACGAAGGCGATCCTCGAGGGCACGACCGTCAAGCTCAAGCAGGAGGCCGCCGACCTGCTGAACAAGACCTACAGCCTCACCGGCGCCAACGCGCTGAAGGCCGGCCTCGTCATCGGCGTCGCGAAGATCACCGTCCCGGTCAAGTAGTCCACGGTCGCTGCGCCGCCCCGGGCGGCGGAGCGACCCAGCGGCACCCGACGCCGTCGCCGGAGCACCTCCGGCGGCGGCGTCCGTCGTTCCGGGCGCGCACACGGGCCGACGGGAGCACTGTTGTACGGTCTCCCTAACATGGCCGACGCTTCTCCGACGAGCACCCCTCGACCCGCCCGCCGCGCCGTGCGCACCACGGTGCAGCGCGTGGACCGGGTCTCCCCGCACGTCCTCCGGGTCGTCCTCGGCGGCCCCGGGCTCGACGGCTTCGGGGCCGGCGCGTTCACGGACCACTACGTGAAGCTCCTCTTCCCGCCCGCCGGAGCGCCGTACGGTCCCGATTACGACCTCGCGGAGGTCCGCGGGACCCTGCCGAAGGACCAGTGGCCGCGGACGCGGACCTACACGGTCCGCGACTGGGATCCCGCGACGCTCGAGCTCACGATCGACGTCGTGCAGCACGGCGACACCGGGCTCGCGGGTCCGTGGGCCGCCGCGGCCCGGCCGGGGGACGTCCTGCAGCTGCTCGGACCGGGCGGGGCCTACGCACCGGACCCGGACGCCGACTGGCACCTGCTCGTCGGAGACGCGTCGGTGCTACCGGCGATCGCCGCATCGCTGCCGCGGATCCCCGCGGGCGTCCCGGTCCACGTCGTCGCCGAGGTGCACGACGCCTCCGAGGAGCAGGAGCTCGCGTCGCCCGGCGACCTCCGGGTCACGTGGCTCCACCGTGGCGACAGCGGTGCCGTGCCACCGGCGGACGAGCCGCTGGCCGTCGCCGTCCGGGAGCTCGAGTTCCCGCCCGGCCGGGTCCACGCCTTCGTCCACGGGGAGGCCGTCGTGGTCCGCGAGCTGCGGCGTCACCTGCTCGCCGACCGCGGCCTCGAGAAGGGCGACCTCTCGATCTCCGGCTACTGGAAGCGCGCGCTGGACGAGGACGGCTGGCAGTCGTCGAAGGCCGCGTGGAACGCCGAGGTCGAGGCCGACGTGCGGGCGTAGGGTCGGGCGTCGCCCGATCGGTGCGCGGACGGTCAGCGATGCCGGTCGTCGTGCCGTCCCGCGGTGCGGTTACGGTACCGTAGCCGGAAGGACGGGCGGCCGCCGGATCGACAGGGGCGGGCCCGCCACCGCACGATGCCCGACCTCACACAGTTAACATGCGTGCACTGAGACGGTCACGGTCATGACGCCCCGTTCGGCCGCCGCCGCACCGCCGCTGCCCCCACGCCCGGCGCTGCTGCGCGCCTCGACCCGACTGGCCGCCGTCGACGGCCTGACCGCGTGGGCGCTCGAGGCGGAGGCGTCGGCGGTCGCGCGCCGGGCGGCCCTCGCGCGGGACGCCGAGCGCCTCGCCGCGCCCCGGATCTGGCCCGACACGGTCGGCTCGCTCGCGACCACCACCTGGCGGGTCGCCCGCGCCGCGGCCCCCGACGCCCCGCTGGCGCTGCTGTCCGCGGCGGCGGCCGCCACCGGGCTCCCCGTGGCACCTCCCGGCGGGGGCGACGGCACCATCGAGCGGGCCGACCGCCTCGTGCGCGCCGGCGGCCCCGCGTACGTGAAGCTCGGCCAGTTCATCGCGAGCGCGCGCGGCCTGCTGCCGGACGAGTGGGTCGACGCGTTCGCCTGGTGCCGCGACGAGGCGCCGCCGATGTCCCCCGGCGTCGCGGAGGAGGTCGTCCGTCGCGAGCTCGGGGACCTCGACGCGTTCTCCTCGTTCGAGTCCGAGCCGCTCGCCGCCGGATCGATCGGTCAGGTCCACCGGGCGGTGCTGCGGGACGGCACCGAGGTCGTCGTCAAGGTCCGCCGCCCGGGCCTGCGCCGCGCGTTCCGCTCGGACATCGAGACGCTCGCGCTCGTCTGCGCCGCCGCCGACCGGATGCACCAGGGCGTGCGTGCGGCGAACCTGCCCGGGTTCGTCACGCTCTTCGCGCAGCTGACGCTCGAGGAGCTCGACTTCCGCCTCGAGGCCGCGAACCTCGTCGAGAGCGTCGCCGTGCTGGAGGACCTGGGAGCGGACGACGTCCGGGTCCCGCGGCCGTTCCCGGCGCTGACGACCGAGCGGCTGCTCGTCATGGAGCTGCTGCCCGGCGTCTCCTACACCCGACTGCCGGCCGCGGCGGTGGCGGGCGACGCGGGCGCGCGGCTCTTCACCGCGGGCGTGCGCGGCGTGCTGGAGGCCACGATCGTCCACGGGCTCTTCCACGGCGACCTGCACGCCGGGAACGTCCTCGTCGAGGGCGACACGTTCTCGATGGTCGACTTCGGCATGTGCGGCCGGCTCGACGCCCCGCAGCGCGCGGGTCTCGTGCGGTTCCTGCTCGGGTTCGCGGCGTCCGACGCGCGCGCCCAGGTCGAGGCGATGCGGACCTTCGGGGCGATCGACGAGGGCGCCGACGTGGAGGCGCTCGTCCAGAGCCTGCAGCGCGACCTCTCGCGCCTCGACGCGCGGACCGACGGCCAGGTCACGTTCGACCGGCTGGGGGAGACCCTGGGACGGCTGCTGCGGACCCTCGCGGCCGGCGGGTTCCGGATGCCGAAGGAGCTCGTCCTCTTCTTCAAGAACCTGCTCTACCTCTCGGGCTTCGCGGCGGCCGTGGCGCCCGACGCCGACGTCCTGGCGGTCGTCTCCGGGATCCTCGCCGACCTGTTCGGGCGCGACGGCGGGGCGCTCGCCGCCGAACTGCTCCCGGCGGCCCCGGCCGCAGGTGCGACCCCGGGTGGTCCCGACGCGTAGCCCGGGGACCGGGCGTCGCACACGGGCCGCGGGTGGGTCCTCCGTCATCCGCCCCCGGCCGATCCCGTCGGCCGGCGGGTCCGCGGCCGGCCGTGGCCCGCGGTCAGCCGCCGCGGAACGCCGTCGCGGCGATCGGCACGAGGTCGCGGGCCCCGACCGTGGTGCGGCCGGCGAGGACGTCGTAGCCGAGGGCCTCGACCCGGTCGAGCACGCGCCCGTAGACCGCGCGGGCGAGCCGCATGCCGCGGCGCATGGACACCGGCACGTGGTCCTCGACCTCGACCGTGTCGGCGAACAGCCCGCGGGCGCGGGCGACGTCGTCGGCGATCCGGCCGCGCAGCAGGGGGGAGGCGACGCCGCGACGGAGCTCGTCCTCGTCCAGCCCCGGCAGGTAGACGCGGTCCATCGCCCAGTCCTCGCGGACGTCGCGGATGAAGTTCGTGAGCTGGAAGGCGACCCCCAGCCGCGCCAGGGGCTCGGTCCCCTCGCCGCGGGCGTCCAGGAGCGGGGCCATCAGCCGGCCGACCGTGGCCGCGCTGCCGTTCATGTAACGGTCCAGCGCTTGGTCGTCGGGGATCCGCACCCGGTCGGCGCAGTCGACGCGCATCGACTGCATGTACGTCTCCAGCAGGTGCAGCGGCATGTCGTGCCGGCGGCCGGCGTCGGCGAGCGCGGCGAGGACCGGGTGGTCGGGGCGTCGGCCGTCCACGGCCTCCTGCAGCGCCCGCTGCCACGCGTCGAGCGCCGCGCGCCGGGTCTCGGGGGTGGAGGCGCGACCGCGGCCGTCGACGATCTCGTCCGCGCCCCGGAGGAAGCCGTAGAGCGCATGGACCGCGGGGCGGGTCCTGCGGGGGAGGCGGGCGGTCGCGAGGAAGAACGTCGGATCGTGCCGGCACTGCATGCGGCGACAGCGGTCGTAGGCGGTGGCGACCGCGTCCTGCGGTGAGGTTCGGGTGAGCACGCACCCCTATCGTCCCAGTGCGGGCGCCCGCGCACAACGCGGACCCGTCGCGCGCCACCCGACGACGCGCCAGGCCGCCGCCGGTCAGTCCTCGAACACCAGGGCGTCGCCCACGCGGACGGCTCCCGGCTCGAGGACGCGGGCGTACACGCCGAGGGCGACGCCGGGTCCGAGCTCGGTCTCCTGCATCCCGCGGTAGGCCTTGATCATGCGGACGACGGGGAGGTCGCGGCCACCCTCGTCCGGGTGCCGGGTGACGCCGGCGCATCGCGGGACGGGCCCGCCGACCTCGATCAGCGCCCGTCCGACGCGGACGGTCCGGCCGGCCCACCCGTCCTCGGCGTGGGCCGGCGTACCGGACACCGCGAGGAGCATCCGGAACCGGCGCGGGTCGACCGTCCCGACCCCGGCGCGCTCGGCCAGGTGCGTGACGGTGGCCTCGCCGAGGACCGTGACGGGGTGGACGTCGGAGCCGTCCCCGGCACGGTCGAGCAGCACCAGCCGGACGTCCTTCCCGGCCCGCTCCGACAGCAGCGCCGACCACGGTCCCTCGACCACGTGGCCCGGCGTCGTCCGCAGCCCGAACATGTCGACGCCGACCGGGTCGCCCGGGACGACGGTCGCGTCCCAGCGGCCGCCGTCGCGGTCGCGGACGTCGAGCCGCCCCGACCCGCGGTCGTACCGCGCGGTGAGGTCGACCCAGGCACCCGTCTTCGTGATCGATACGAGCCGGCCCCGGTCGTCGACGACGACGAAGTCGCGGTCCCCGACCGCCCCGGAGCGCTCGAGCCGCACCTCGTCCGGGTGCTGGAGCGCGAAGCCCTTGATCGGGGTGACCGACAGGCGGGTCACCCGCGGCGCGTGGTCCTCGCGGTCGGTGCTCGCCATGCGCGGACGCTACGCGATCCGCCGGGCGCGCAGCACGGCCCGACGGGTGTCGCGGTCGGCGGACACGCGTCGTCGCCGGGCCGTGGAACCGGTCGCCGGCCGGGAATCGATGGTCTACGCTGGCGACATGTGCCGGAACATCCGCACCCTGCACAACTTCGAGCCGCCGGCGTCGGACGACGAGGTCCGCGCGGCCGCGCTCCAGTACGTCCGGAAGGTGAGCGGCTCCACGAAGCCGTCCCAGGCGAACGAAGAGGCCTTCGCGCACGCGGTCGACGAGGTCGCGCGCATCACCGAGGAGCTCCTCGGCGCGCTCGTGACCACCGCGCCCCCGAAGGACCGCGAGGTCGAGGCCGCGAAGGCCCGCGCCCGCTCCGAGAAGCGCTTCGCCGCATAGCCCCGCCGGGAGCGCAGCGCCCGTCGGTCAGCGGGGGAGCCGCGCCATGGCGAGCCAGTTCCCGCCGTGCGTGGTCCGGAGGGTCGCGCGCCCGTGCGCGCCCTCGATGCGACGACGGAGCGTGTCCTCGTCGCGCGGCGTCAGGACGAGCGGCCGCGGGCGATCGGCGGTCCCGAGCGTCTGGACCGCGATCACGACGTGCTCGCCCTCGCAGCGGATCCTGATGTTCACCCGCTGATCGCCGGTCGCCCGGCGCACGAGGGTCATCGCGACGTCCTCCAGCACGAGGTAGGCGGCCCGCGCGGCGGCGGTGCCGACCTCGCCGGGCACCGTGCGGTCGGAGACCCGGACCTGGTGGCCGTGGCGGGCGAGGAGCGTCTCGATCGTCGAGAGGTCCGCGATCGTGCGGGGATCGCTCGTGGCTGAACGGTCGACCGCGACGGTGGCGGGGTCCGCGGGGACGGCGCCGGCCGTGGCCTCCGCATCGTCGGCGCCACGGGTCGCCGATCGCCGGAGGCGGCCCAGCCGTCCTGCGACGAGCCGTGCTGCGCCCGGCTCAGGCACGCCGGTCCTGGTATCGGTTCGGTGTCAGTCGCATGAATGTTCGGTATCGAATGATATCGACCGCTCCGGCGACGGAGCGCACAGATCGACGGAGCCCGCGGGAGCGCTCCCGGTGCGTCGACGGCCCGCGCCTCCCGAGGGACGCGTCGGGGGCGTCCGGCGGGCGGACGGGCCGTCGAACGGGCGTGACGTCGGCCGCCTGCGCGCGTACTCTGTCGCGAACACCGTTCCGATGCGCCCGACCGCACCGACCGGCGTCCCCCGCACCCCCACCGCCGTGCTCCGACATCCATGACCGCACCCGCCCTCCGGGGATCGCACGGCCGCCGCGCATGAAGCAGCTGACCTACCGCGCGACCGTCGACGGCCAGGCGCTCGTGATCCGGTTCGCCACGTCCGGCTCGGAGTTCGCGACGGACGACCCGACCGACGCGCTGGTCGACGACCCGCCCCGGTGCGCCGGAGCCGCCGGCGCCCATGCGTGGTGCGCGGTCGTCGCCGCGTGGCGCCGGCGGGAGGACCGCTCGCAGCGCTGGCAGCGGGACGTCGTGCGGGACGTCGTCGGGGCCGCCCGGCGTCGGTTCGCCGCGGCGAGCGACGCGCAGCAGCGCATCCCGATCCACGTCTTCCAGGCGGAGGCGACGCGGGCCGCCGAGCGGCACTACCCGCCGCCGCCCGTCGCCGACGCCCCGCCGCCGACGTTGCCGCCGTCGCTGCGGGATGCGGTGCTGCACACGCCGTCGGGCCCCCGCCGGGACCGCTTCGGGGCCTGACCGGGCCCGGGACCTCGCGACCGGTGGGTGGGGCCGGTCGCCCGCGTGTCGATCAGTCCACCGGCGGGCCGTGCCGCGTCACGGAGAGCCCGGGCGGAGCGGCAGGGACGTCCTCCGGCGGGGTCATCGTCCGCAGGCGGCCCTGGAACGCGAACGCGAGGCGGTCCGCGTGGAGCTTCGCGTGCTCGGCGCGCTCGCCGGCGAAGAGCTCGTCGACGGTGGTGTGCCACAGGAGCAGCCAGCGCTGGAAGTGCCCGGGACGGAGGCGGACCTTCGCGTGCAGCGCGGCGTGGGGGTGGAACGCCCCGCCGGTGTACGACTTCGCGCCGAGCAGGACGGTCTCCCAGAACGTCGCGACGTGCGGCGCGTGCACGTCCAGGTCGAGGTCGGCGACGTCGGTGAAGATGAACCCGACGACGGGGTCGACCAGCGCCCGGCCGTAGAAGGCGCGGACGAGGCGCTCGCAGTCGTCGCGGTCCTGGATGTCGGGGAGCGGGGCGATGCCCGGAACTATGCCGACCGCGGACCGTCGACCGCGGTGTGCACGCCGAAGCCTCGCCGGACGCGGTCAGGACCCCCCGGCGTGAACCGGCGGGGCTCGACGCTCACGCGGACGAACCACCCCAGCGACGCGTGGACGGTCTCGGTCGACGGGGCCGCGTCCCCCGGCACGTCGATCGCGAACGGCACGGTCGCCTCGACGCCGGGCGCGAGCGGGGCGTCCTCCGCGATCGTCACGACCGGCCCGTCGATGATCAGCGTGTCGCCCGGCGTGCGGACCAGCGGGTGCGAGACCACCGTGCGCTGGAGCCGCACCGTCAGGGTGCTCGCCCCGAGGTCGACGCGGGGCGCCACCGCGACCCGCCCGCGGAGCTGCTCGCCTGGCAGCCACCAGTCCCGGTCCAGGGCGATCGACACGTCCGACGACGTGCCGTCCAGGCGCTCGTCCGCGAACCCGGCGGGCGCGTCGGGCGGCGGGACGACGACCTCGAACGCCTCGGCGGCCCGGAGATCGCGTCCGGAGCGCTCGACGTGCAGACGCACCTCCCAGCGCACGAGGCTCTCCGACGAGCCCGGCGACCACGACGGCAGGCGCAGCGGGACCTCGTGGGCCCCTGCGCGGAGCGTCCCGCCCGCCACCGGGAGCGGGGCGTCGAGCACGTGCACCCAGTCCGTGGTGGTCCGGTCCGTGCCGAAGTCGGTCCCAGCCGTGTCGGGCGCGAACAGGTCGAGGTCCCGGTTCATCGTGGCCTGCACCCGGCGGCCCGCCCAGCGGTAGGGATACCGGTTGACGTACCCGAGCTCGACCCGCGCGGACGTGACCCCGCGGACGTCGCCGTCGAGCCCGACCCGCGCCGTCAGCGTGCTCGTCGGGAGGTGCGGGCCCGCGGGACCGAGCCGGAGATCGACCGCGGGGCCTCGCGAGAACAGCCCCACGGAGCGGTCCTCAGCCCGTCTTGCCGTGCTTCTCGCGCCACGCCGCGGCCTCCTCGGGGTGGTGCTTGAAGTGGTGCCGACGGACCGGCCAGAAGAGGAGCATCAGCACCGCCTCGCCGGCCTTCGCGAGCAGCTGCAGCGGCCAGGCGAGCACCAGGCCGAGGACCACGACGAAGAGCCACGCCGGGTAGACGAGCACGAGGCAGAACCAGAGGAACTGCTTGATGCCCGGCGGGTAGCCGTCGGCCTGGCTCAGCACCAGTCGCGGGTTCGCGCCCGCCTTCAGCTTCTGGGTCCACGTCGACGCCCGCTCGAAGGCGATCTCGTGCTCGTTGGCGTCGGACCCGCGCTCCTGCGCGGTCGAGCCGCGCTGGGGACGGGATGGTTCGGCGGTCGACATGGTGCGACGTCCTGGGGTCGGGGGCGGGCGCGGGAGGAGCGCCGACAGCCGGGCAGCGTCGCAGGGGACGGCCGGCACGGCGTGGGGGACGGGGCCCTGAACTTTCGGCGGGCCGGCCGGCCGCGGGATCCGACCGGCCGGCGAGCGGACCCGTGGGCCCCGCCGCTACGGCCTCAGGCGAGCGGGCGCCCGGCCCTCCAGACGGCGTACCGCCCGGGCAGGCAGACGGCGCACGGCCGGTAGCCGGCGCGGATCGCGGTGTCCTCGTCGGCGAAGAAGACCCGGTCCCGCACGTACCCGCCCCGCTCGATCGCCCGCCGCGCGGTCCGGCAGTCCAGGCGGCCGTAGATCCGCGACCGGCGGTGCCCGCCCAGCGTCCCGGGGCGGTCGGAGACGACGGGGGCGCCGTCGGGACCGAGCAGCTTCCACGTCGTCCGCACGCCCGGATCATCCCCGACGGCCCCGCCCGGGCTTGTGGAGGTTCGCGACGGGGTATTTTGGAGGTCTGATGCTCGGGCCCGTCCGTCGACTTCGCGTGATCGCGGAACGCGACCTGCGCCGCCGGGTCATCAGCGACGACCGCCTCCACGACACCGCGAAGGTGCTGCAGGACGGCGCGGTCCGGGCCGAGGGCTGGATGGCCTGGCTCCGCCGGCACTCACGGATCGCGGGGCTCGGCAGCCTCGCCGTCGTCATCGCGCTCGTCTCCTTCGCGGTCGCGACCTCGGGCGGCGGGACGGTCAAGGTCTCGAGCGCGTCCGACGCGGCGAAGACCGCGATGGACCTGCAGTCCGGGCTCAGGAACGTCGAGTGCACGCGCGGCTCCGGGGCGTGGGAGTGCGTCGGGGTGCGGAGGAAGCGCGCGTGGTCGTGCCGGATCTACCTCCAGCACACCGACCGCCAGGCGATCACCGGGACGTGCAACCGCGGGACCCAGGCGCCCTGACCACCGGCCCGCCGCCGGTCCCGGGCCCAGGATCCGCGGACCACGACCGGTAGCGTGGCTCCGCGACGCATGACCCTGGTCGACGCCCTGCCCTCCGATCCCAGCGCCGACGCGCTCTACGACGCGTTCGTGGAATGGACGGCGGAACGGGAGCTCGAGCTCTACCCGCACCAGGAGGAGGCCGCGATCGAGCTCTTCTCCGGGAACAACGTCGTTCTGGCCACCCCGACCGGCTCGGGCAAGTCGATGGTCGCGATCGCCGCGCACTTCGCGGCGCTGGCCGACGACCGCGTCACGTTCTACACCGCGCCGATCAAGGCCCTGGTGTCGGAGAAGTTCTTCGCGCTCTGCGAGGTCTTCGGGGCGTCCAACGTCGGGATGCTGACCGGCGACGCGTCCGTCAACGCCGACGCCCCGATCATCTGCTGCACCGCCGAGGTCCTGGCGAACATCGCGTTGCGCGAGGGGCCCCGGGCGGACGTCGGGCAGGTCGTGATGGACGAGTTCCACTACTACGCCGACGGGCAGCGCGGCTGGGCGTGGCAGGTCCCGCTGCTCGGGCTGCCGCAGGCGCAGTTCCTCCTGATGTCGGCGACGCTCGGCGACATCACCCGGATCTCCGAGGACCTGACCCGTCGCACCGGTCGCGAGACCGCGCTGATCGACGACGCCGAGCGCCCCGTGCCGCTGAGCTTCGAGTGGTCCGTCGACCCGCTCCACGAGCTGCTCGAGACGCTGGTGGAGACCGACAAAGCCCCGATCTACGTGGTGCACTTCACGCAGGCGTCGGCGATGGAGCGTGCGCAGTCGCTGCTCTCGGCGAAGCTCGTCTCCCGCGCGGAGCGGGACCGGATCGCCGAGGAGCTCGGGGCGTTCCGGTTCACCGCGGGCTTCGGGAAGACGCTGTCGAAGCTCGTCCGCGGCGGGATCGGCGTCCACCACGCCGGCATGTTGCCGCGGTACCGCCGCCTCGTCGAGCAGCTCGCGCAGACCGGCCTCCTGAAGGTCATCTGCGGGACCGACACGCTCGGCGTCGGCATCAACGTGCCGATCCGCACCGTGGTCTTCACCGCGCTGGCGAAGTACGACGGGACGAAGCACCGGCTGCTGAAGGCGCGGGAGTTCCACCAGATCGCCGGCCGCGCCGGGCGCGCGGGGTTCGACACGTCGGGGCACGTGATCGTCCAGGCGCCCGAGCACGTGATCGAACGGACGAAGGCGCTCGCGAAGGCCGGCGACGACCCGAAGAAGCGCCGCAAGGTCCAGACGAAGAAGCCGCAGGACGGTGCCGTCAGCTGGACCGAGGAGACCTTCGAGCGGCTGAAGGCCGCGCAGCCGGAGGCCCTGGTCTCCCGCATGCGGGTCGACCACTCGATGATCCTCAACGTCGTCAACCAGCACGGCGACCCCGTCGAGACCATGCGGGCGCTGATGGAGGAGAACCACGAGGACGAGGGCCGCCGGGCGAAGCTCTACGCGCAGGCGCAGGAGCTGGGCGACGAGCTCGTCGCCGCCGGGGTGCTCGAGTGGCTCCCCGAGCCCGACGAGCACGGGCGGACGTTGCGGCTGGCGCTCGACCTGCAGGACGACTTCGCGCTGAACCAGCCGCTCGCGTCGTTCGCGCTGCAGGCGTTCGAGCTCCTGAACGCCGAGGCCGAGACCTACACGCTCGACGTGCTCTCGGTCGTCGAGGCGATCCTCGACGACCCCTTCCCGGTCCTGATGGCGCAGGCCAACGAGGCCCGCGGCGAGGCCGTCGCCGAGATGAAGCAGCAGGGCATCGAGTACGACGAGCGGATGGAGCTGCTCGAGCAGGTCACCTACCCGAAGCCGCTCGGCGAGCCGCTGCTGGACGCGCTCCGGACCTTCCGGGAGACCCACCCGTGGGTGCGCGAGAGCGACCTCTCGCCGAAGTCGGTCGTCCGCGACATGTACGAGTGGGGCCGCTCGTTCACCGAGTTCGTCTCGCACTACAAGCTCGCCCGGTCCGAGGGGGCGCTGCTGCGGTACCTCTCGAGCGCGTACCGGGCGTTGCGCCAGACGGTCCCGGAGCAGGTCCGCACCGAGGAGCTCGAGGTCATCATCGAGTGGCTGGGGGAGACCGTCCGCCAGACCGACTCCTCGCTGCTCGACGAGTGGGCCGCGCTGACCGACCCCGAGGCCGTCGAGCAGGCCGCGGCGGACCTGGCGGCCGGGAAGCCGCCGGCGCCGGCGCGGCCCATCACCGGGAACGAGAAGACGTTCTTCGTGATGGTCCGCAACGCGATGTTCCAGCGGGTGCAGCTCGCGTCGCGCGACCGCTCGGGGGCGCTGGCGCAGCTCGACGCCGCCGCGGCCGCGCTGACCGAGCCCCCTGGGCGGATCACGATGCGCGAGCCCGCCTGGCGCAGCGCGCTGGACGCGTACTGGGAGACCTACGAGGAGCTGCCCGCCGGGCCGGCGGCGCGGTCTCCCGCGCTGCTGCTCGTCGACAAGGACGCGGGGCAGGACGGCGCACGGGTGTGGAAGGTCCGGCAGATCATCGACGACCCCGAGGACCACCACGACGTCGCGATCGTCGCGGAGGTCGACCTCGACGGCTCCGACCAGGCGGGCGAGCCCGTGATCCGGACCCTGTCGTTCGGGACGGACGAGCTCGGCGGCTGAGGGTCAGGAGACCTTGGCCCGCGACACCTGGTTGAGCGCGAGCACGTTGCCCTCGCTGTCGCGGAGGAACGCCGCCTTGACCGGCCCGAAGTTCGCGACGTCGGGGTCGCGACCCTCGTCCCCGCCGGCGTACGCGCCGCCGGACGAGAGGGGCACGAACCCGGCCCCGCGCTCCTTGAGACCCGCGACGAGCTCGTCGATGCCCCGCACCGCGAAGCTCGCGACCGGGTAGGCGACCGGGACGCGGTCGGCGGGCGCCTCGGCCAGGGCGACCAGGGTCCCGTCGCCGGCGCGGAAGGACTGGAGCTCGTCCTCCGGGTCCGCGGTCGCCTGCAGGCCGAGCACCTCGGTGTAGAAGCGGCGGGCGCGCCCCAGGTCGTGCGCGGGGAGGACGGCCGTGACGGGGAAGCGGTCGAGCATGCGCCTACGGTACGCGTGGCGCCCGCAGATCGACCGGTCCGTGGCCCGCGTGCCGCGCGGTTCAGCCGTTCCCGACGGGAGCACCGGGCTTGTAGTTGCGTCTGCAACTAGATGCGGTACGGTGCAGGCATGACCACGAGCGCCGCCGGATCCGACCCGTCCTCCCGTCCGCAGGCCGGTGGCCTGCCCGTCCTCGTCACCGGCGCGACCGGCACCCAGGGCGGGGCCGTGATCCGGGCGATCGTCGGCGCGGGCCTGCCCGCCGCCGCGCTGGTCCGGGACCCGGGGTCCGGGCGGGCGCGGGCCCTGGCGGACCTCGGCGTGGAACTGCGGACGGGGGACCTGGCGGACGAGGCGTCCCTCGTGCGCGCGTTCGCGGACGTGTCCGCGCTCTACGCCGTCACGACGCCGTTCGAGGGCGGGACGGAGCAGGAGGTCGCCCAGGGCGTCGCCGTCGTGGACGCGGCCGTCGCGGCCGGGGTCCCGTGGCTCGTGCTCGCGTCGGTCGCCGCCGCGGACCGCGCGGCCGTGCCGCACTTCCGGAGCAAGGCGCGGATCGAGGAGCACCTGGGCGCGTCCGGCGTGCCGTGGACGGTGGTGGCGCCCAGCTACTTCTACGAGAACGTGTCGCGTCCCGACCCGGCCGATCCGGTCCTCCGCGTCCCGCTGCCGGCCACGACGCCCCTGCACCAGGTCGCGCTCGAGGACCTCGGCGCGGTCGTCGCCGCCGTGCTCGGGCGCCGCGACGAGCACCTGGGCGTCCGCGTCGAGGTCGCCGGCGACGCCCCGACCCCGCAGGAGATGGCCGACGCCCTCGGCGTGACGTTCGAGGAGCAGCCGCTGGAGGCGGTCGAGGCGCGGAGCGCGGACCTCGGCGCGATGTACCGCTTCCTCGCCGGACCGGGATACGGGATCGACGTCGACGCGGTCCGGGCCCGGTACCCGGAGGTCGCCTGGCGGAGCTTCTCCGCCTGGGCCCGCGGCTGACGCCCTTGCCTCTGTGCGGCAGGGCCGGCCCGGGACCGAGCGACGCCGGGCCCGCCCGGCGCGTCAGGATGGGGGAGTCCCCTCCCGGAGTGCCCCATGAAGATCACCCGCAACACGCTCCCGACCACCCCCGGACCCGCCGACTGGTTCACCGGCACCGTCCTGATCGACACGGTCGCCACCCCGGAGGCGACGTCGACGGTCGCAGCCGCGAACGTCCACTTCACGCCGGGCGCGCGGACGGCGTGGCACACGCACCCGCACGGCCAGACGATCTGGGTGACCGAGGGCACCGGGCTGTGCCAGCGGGAGGGCGGGCCCGTCGAGGTCCTGCACCCCGGCGACCGCGTGTTCTTCGAGCCGGGCGAGGACCACTGGCACGGCGCCGCGCCGGACCGCTTCATGGTCCACGTCGCGATCCAGCAGGCCGACGCGGCGGGCGAGGCCGTCGTCTGGGGCCGGCACGTGACCGACGAGGAGTACGGCGCGGCGACCGCCGCCGCGTGAGCCCCGCGATGCCCGCCGGCCCCGACGCCTATTTCGTCCGCGTCGACGAGCGCAGCTTCCGCCCGACCGCGCTGACGGGCGGCGGCTGGTCGACCGACGAGCAGCACATCAGTCCGATGAACGGCCTCGTGGTGCACGAGGTCGAGCGGTTCGTCGCCGCCCGGGGCGACGACGGCCTGCAGATCGGGCGGATCGGCCTCGACATCCTCGGCGTCCTGCCGATCGACGTCTTCGAGGTCGCCGTCGAGGTGGTGCGGCCGGGACGCACGATCGAGCTGCTCGAGGTCGTCGTCACCTCGGGCGGCCGCGCGGCGCTGCGGGCACGGGTCTGGCGGATGGCCGTCGCCGACACCGCCGCGGCGGCCGGCGATGACGCCCGGCGCCTGCCCGGTCCGGACGGGCTGCCGACCGACGACCTGACGCGGACGTGGCCCGGCGGCTTCATCGGGTCGCTCGAGTTCCGGCCGGTGACCGAGCACGCCCCGGGCCGCCGCGCCGGGTGGATCACGAGCCACGTCCCGCTCGTGGACGGCGAGCCCGTCAGCGACCTCGCGCGCTTCGTCGGCTACGTCGACACGATGAACGGCATCGCCGTCCGGCGCTCCCCGGACGACTGGGCGTACCCGAACCTCGACCTGACGATCCACCTGGTCCGGCAGCCGGTCGGGACGTGGGTCGGGCTCGACGTGACCGTCGACCTCGGCACGGGCGGCCTGGGGCTCACGAGCGCGGCGGTGCACGACGAGCGCGGCCCGGTCGGTCGGGCGGCGCAGACGCTCACGGTCCGGCCGCGGGGCTGACGGGCCGCCGGCCGTGGCGGGTCGCCCCGCCGGACGCGGCGGGTCGCGGATCGCCGTGGGCCCGAGAGCGGTCGGACGGCACCAGCCCGAGAGCCGTCAGGCCGCGCCTGACGAGGACGGCACCGGAGCACCCGCCGCCTCCAGCGGGTCGACCACCTCGCGGAGCTCCCGGAGCCACGTCGGTACGTCACGGGCGTGGGGGACGAGCACGAACTTCGTCGCGCCGACGGCGAGGAACCGTTCCAGGAGCCGGCGCACGCCGTCGAGGCCGTGGCCGACGTGGTCCTCCGGGGCGACGTCCTTCTGCAGCTCGAGCAGGCGCCCGTGCCCCGGCGAGATCCCGTCGGGCTCGCGGACGGCGTGGATCGTCGCGCCGTAGTGGTCCTCGTCGATCGTCCGGCCGGCCTCAGCGGCGGCGGTGCGGATCGTGGCGATGCCGGCGCGGACCCGGTCCGGCCCGTCGGCGGACGCCAGCCAGCCGTCCGCGATCCGGCCGACGCGCCGCAGGCCGACGTCCGTCCGGGCGCCGAGCCACAGCTCCAGCCGCGGCCGCGCCGGACGCGGGGAGAGCCGCAGATCGGAGAACGACCAGAACCGCCCCTCGTGGGTCACGGGCTCTCCGGTCCACAACGCGCGGACGACGGCCACGGCCTCCTCCAACCGCGCCGCGCGCTCCTCGCGGGGCACGCCCATCGCCTGCCGCTCCCGGGCCCGCTGGAGTCCGAGCGCGGCGGTCGGCAGCAGACGGCCGCCGGAGAGCGCGTCGACCGCCGCGAGCTCCCGCGCCGCCGTCACGGGATTGCCGGCGGAGAGGACGAGGGCGTTGGTCCCGAGCTTCAGGCGTGCGGTGCGGCCGGCGACGGCGGCGAGCACCGGCAGCGGCGCGATCCCGCCGATCGGCGCGAGGTCCGGGAGCCAGAGGGAGTCCCATCCACCCGCCTCGAGCTCGTCGACGACGGGCCACAGCGACGCGAGGTCGCGCCCGGCCCACGTGACCCCGACCCGGACGCTGAGGCGTGGCTCCATGCGGGAGTCCTAGCACGCGGGGGAGCCCTCCCGGCACGCAGCGGCCGCCGGAAGGGACGCCGGACGGTCCGTCGAACGAGAGGGTCGTGGAGATCACGACGTTCTGGGTCCAGGGCCACGGGCTGCGGGAGTTCGTCGGTGCCGCCGACCCGGTCTCCCCGCGCTTCGAGGCGCTGACGAACGAGGCGGTGGGGATGGCGGCCACGATCGGCGGGGCGTGGGCGACCGTCGTCGTCGACGTCCCCGACGACCTGATCGTCGACGCGTTCGCCCGGATCGACCCCGTCGCCTGATCGCGGATCCGATGTCGAGAACCACGGGCGGGCTCCGCTCACCACACGACGGGCCGCGCGACGCGGGCCCGCGGCCCCGGAGGAGCACCCCCATGCCGAACGCCCCGATCCTCGTGCACGACGACCATGCCGACGCCTGACGCCACCCCGCGCCGACCGGGCGCCGGTGTCCTCGACGAGGGTGCCCTGCGCGCCCTGGTCCCGCGGGTCCTCGCCGGGATGGTGCGTCGCGGCGAGCGGTTCGACGCCGCCGAGGACGCGCTGCAGGAGGCCCTGATCGAGGCGCTCCGCGTGTGGCCCGCGTCGCCGCCCGACGACCCCCGTGCGTGGCTGACGACGGTGGCGACCCGCCGGCTCGTGGACGCCCGGCGCAGCGAGACCTCCCGCGCCCGCCGGGAGGAGACGACCTACGACCGGGCGCCCCACGTGGAGCTCGGCCGGTCGGACGACGCGGCCGAGGGCGACGACACGCTCTTCCTGCTCTTCTGCTGCTGCCACCCCGACCTCGCGCCCACGTCGCAGGTCGCGCTGACGCTGCGCGCCGTCGGTGGCCTCAGCACCCGCCAGATCGCGGACGCGTTCTACGTGCCGGAGGCGACGATGGCCCAGCGGATCAGCCGTGCCAAGCGGACGGTGGAGGGCCGGCGGCTGGACCGTCCGGGCGACCTCGCCGTCGTCCTGCGCGTGCTCTACCTCGTCTACACGACGGGCCACGCGGGCCGCACGGACCTCGCCGAGGAGGCGATCAGGCTGACCCGGCAGCTGGCCCTGGTCTCCGAGGAGCCCGAGGTCCGTGGCCTGCTCGCCCTGATGCTGCTCGGTCACGCGCGCCTCGCGGCGCGGTTCGACGCCGAGGGCCGGATCGTGCCGCTCGACCTCCAGGACCGCAGCCTCTGGGACACCCGGCGGATCGCGGAGGGCGTCCGCGTCCTGCAGTCGGTCTTGGCGGCCCAGACCGACGAGCGACCGCCCGGCCGGCACCAGATCGAGGCCGCGATCGCGGCGCTCCACGCCGACGCGGCGAACGCGGCGGAGACCGACTGGCCGCAGATCCTCGCGTGGTACGACGAGCTCGTCGGCCTGACCGCCCGGCCCGTGACGGACGATCCCTCGGCGGTGCTCGGACGGGCCGTCGCCGTCGGGCACGTCCTCGGTGCCGCGGCCGGCCTCCGCGAGACCGACCGCCTGCGTGAGACCTTCGGCGAGCGCCACCGGTGGCACGCCGTCCGCGGGTACCTCCACGAGCTCGGCGGGAACCTGCCGGCGGCGGCCGACGCGTACGCCGAGGGCGCGCGGCGGGCGACCGACGTGGCCGAGCGCGACCACCTCGTCCGCCAGGCGGCACGGGCGCGCGCGGGGCGCCCGGCGTAGCCGGTCCACGGGACCGACCGTCCCGGGGTGGGAGAGGACCCCAACGCCTCCGGACGCCCGTCCACCACGACCGCGCCGGGCGCGTATCGTCGGTCCATGGTCGCCCCGTCCGTCTCCTCCGAGCACCTGCGGCCGTCGGCGTCGCTCGACGCCGACCACCCGTCCGTCGTCGCGTTCGCGCAGGACGCCGTCGCCGGCGTCGAGGACGAGCGGGAGCGCGCGGTGGCGCTCTACCTCGCCGTCCGCGACGGCTTCCGGTACGACCCCTACGCGATCGACCAGACGCCCGCCGGGTTCCGCGCGAGCACGCTGGTCGCACGCGGGTCCGGGTACTGCGTGCCGAAGGCGACGCTCCTCGCGGCGAGCGCCCGCGCCGTCGGCATCCCGGCGCGCGTCGGGTACGCCGACGTGCGCAACCACCTGAGCAGTCCGCGGCTGGCCCGCATGCTGGGGGACACCGACGTCTTCGTCTTCCACGGCTACGCGCAGCTCCACGTGGAGGGTCGGTGGGTGAAGGCGACGCCGGCGTTCAACGCGTCGCTGTGCGAGAAGATCGGCATCGAGCCGCTCGCGTTCGACGGCCGCGAGGACTCGCTCTTCCAGCAGTTCGACCGCTCGGGCCGGCAGCACATGGAGTACGTCCAGGACCGCGGGACGTTCTCCGACGTCCCGGTCGACACCATCGTCGCGACCTGGCGCGCGGCGTACCCGCACTCGGCGTCGTGGCCCGACGGCTCGCCGGAGAGCGCCGCCGCGTTCGAGCGCGACGCCCACGGCGGTGGGTGAGCCGCTGCAGGTCCCCGCGACGTCGTCCCGTCCGTCCGTGCCGCCGACCTCCGACGAGCTGCGCCTGCTCGACCGCAACGCCTGGGTCGTCCCCCGTCCGCGGCTGACCGCCCGGATCGTCGAGCTGACCGAGCGCTTCGGCGTCGTCTGGGTGCTCGGGTCGGCCGGGGCGGGGAAGACCACGGCGGTGGCGGACGCCGTCGCCTCGACCGGCCGGGCGACCGCGTGGCTCACGCTCGACGCGACCGACACCGCACCCGGGCGCCTCCTCCTGCACCTCCAACGCGCGCTGTCGGGGGCGCTGCCCGGACTCCCGGCCGTCGCCGACGAGGCGCTGGCCGCGGACGTCCCGCACGTCGAGGTCGCCGGCCGCGTCTCCGCCGCCGTGGGCTCCGACCCGGTGACGCTCGTCCTCGACGAGGTCGAGCGGCTCGGGGACGCGGAGTCCGCGCGCGCGGTGCTCGCGTCGTTCCTCCGGGGCATCGGGCCCGCCGTGCAGGTCGTGCTGATCTCGCGCCGCGACGTCCCGCTCGCGCTCGGCAGCGCCCGCGCGGTCGGCGGGGTCGGGCGGGTCTCCGAACGCGACCTCGCCTTCAGCGTCCAGGAGGCGGCGGAGGTCCTCGCGCTGCTCGAACGCCCCGGCGACGACGCCGAGGAGGCCGTCCGCGCGACCGGCGGCTGGGTGGCCGGCGTCCTCTTCGAGGCGTGGCGCTCCCCGGAGCACACCCACGGCTCCGGCGGCGAGGCCGACGCGCTCAGCGGCTACCTGTCGCTCGAGATCATGCAGGGGCTGACGGCCGACCAGCAGTGGTTCCTGGAGGCCACGTCCGTCCTGCGGGAGGTCACGGCGCGGCGGGCCGGGCGGCTCGGGCAGGCCCGGGCGCCGGAGCTCCTCGCGGGTCTCCGGGAGCACCACATCCCGGTCTGGTTGTCGGCGGACGGCGCCGAGCTGCGCTGCCACCCGCGCTTCCGGGAGTACCTGCGGCGCCGGCTCGACGATCGCGGCGGACCGGAGGTCGAGGCGCTGCACGCCGCGCACGGACGGCTGCTGCTCGAGGAGGACGACCCGGAGGACGCGGTCGGCGCGTTCCTGCTCGCGGGCGACCTGGCGGCGGCGGAGGACGCCGGCGAGCGCGCGATGCCGGAGGTCCTGCGGCGCAGCGACGTCGACGTCGCCGAGGCGTGGCTCCGCGCGTTCCGGCGCGCGACGGTCCAGCGGTCGGAGGTCCTGACCCGGGCGGAGCTCGCCGTGGCGCTCGAGCGGGAGGCCTGGGCGGCCGGGGCGACGGCCGCGGACCGCCTGCTCGGCATGCTGCACGCCGAGGCCGCCGCGGGGCGTCTGGATCCGCTGCTCGCCGGCACGGTCGGGACCTGCATGGTCCACATGGGGCGCTTCGAGGACGCCGTCGCCGTCGTCGAGGGCGCGCGGCCCGGGCCCGCCCGCGAGGCCTGGCGGATCGCGTTGGGGATCGACGTCGTCGACCGGCCGGAGCACTACCGCGACCGGCCCCCGGACCGCGACGAGACCCTCGACGGGCTGCTCCACCGCATCGACTTCATGCACGGCCGCCTCGAGCGGCTCGTCGACGACCGGACCGCGCCGTGGGCCGCCGCGCGCTCCAGCCGGATCGCCGCGCTGCGCGCCGTCGGCCGCCACCACGAGGCGCTGGCCCTGATCGAGGCGTGGCCCGGCCGCGAGCGTTCACCGACGATGACGCGCGTCCTCGTCGACATCCTCGTCGACCTGGGCCGGCACGACGAGGCCGAGACCGCGCTGCGGGACGGACGCGACGTCGCAGCCCGCAGCTCGCCGTACTGCGTGTCGCTGCACCTGCTCTACCGGGCGATGCTCGCGCTGCGCGTGCACGGCGACGTGCCGGCCGCGCGGGCGCTGCTCGAGCGCGTCGAGGAGGACCCCGGCGCGCGGCGCCGCACCCGGGTGCTCGACCAGCTCGGGATCTGGCGCGGCCTCGCGGCGCTGCTCGACGGCGACGCGACGCTCGCCGCCACGCACCTGCGCGAGGCGCTCACCACGATGCTGCACTGGGATCGCCAGCTCTTCGTGCCCACCGCAGGGGTCTACCTCGCCGAGGCCGAATGGCGGCTCGGCGAGGAGGACGCCGCCGACGCGGCCATGGACCACGCGCTGGCGGCCGCGCGGATCCAGGGGTCCGACCACCTGCTCCTGCAGGCGCTGCACCAGTTCCCGGCCGTCCTGTCCCGCCGGGTCGACGCGGAGCAGGAGAGCGACACCGCGTGGCACGCGCTGGGGCGCGTGCTCGTGACGGACACGACGGCCTCCGCCTCCGCGCAGGCGTCCGGCACGCACCTCCGCGAGTACGGGGTCCCCGAGATCGTGCACGCGGGCGTCCGCGTCGACCCGCGCCTGAGCCGGTCGTTCGAGGTGCTGGCCCACCTCGCCGCCCATGACGGCCGGTCCTCGAAGGCCGTGCTGCTCGTCGACCTCTTCGGCGGCGGGACGGACGACCGCACCCGCGCGTACCTCCGCCAGGCGCTCAAGCGCCTGCGCGACGCGCTCCCCGTCGACTCGCCCCTGACGACCGACGGTCCCGACGTCACGTGGGCGGGCGGGCACCTGACCAGCGACTCCACGACGTTCGAACGGACGGCGCGCGAGGCGCTCCGGCTCCGGGGCCGGGCCCGCCTGGAGGCCGATCTCCGCGCCCTCGCCGTCACCGAGCGGGGGGAGTACCTGCCGGGTTCGACGACGGAGTGGGTCCAGGACCGCCGACGGGCCCTGCGGATCGCCGCGACCGACCTGCGCCTGGACGCCGCCGAGGTCGCCTTCGGGCTGGACGAGCTCGAGCGGGCGCGCCACCTGGTCGACGCCGTCCTGGAGGAGGACCCGTACCGCGAGAGCGCGTGGCGGCTGTCGATGCGGATCGCCGCGGCGATGGGGCACGACGACCGCGTGATCGCCCTCTTCATCGCCTGTCGCGACCGCCTGGCCGAGCTCCCCACCACGCCGGCGGCCTCTACGCAGCGGCTCCTCGACCAGCTGCGCCGCTGACCGATTTCGGTCGGATTTCGCCCGCCGCTGGATGGTGGGCACGTGATCACCGCAGCCGACTCCGAGTTCCACGAACGCGACCCGTCGATCGCCAACTGGGCTGAGACGATCGTCCTCATCTTCTCGGTCCCGGAGGCCGGGATCATGGGCAACGCCTACGTCCTGGCCCGGCCGAACCTGGGGGTGGCGGCCGCGTCGGTCATCGTCTTCCAGGGCTTCACGCCGAAGGCCCACCAGATCGACTTCTCCGACGCGCGGATGCACCAGCCGTGCCCCGAGTCGTTCCTCGACATGTCGTTCCCGGACATGGGCTACCGGGTGCAGACGCTCGACGCCCCACGCGACTTCCGGTTCTCCTACGACGACCCGCACGGCGCCTGCAGGTTCGACCTGACGTTCAAGGCGCTGCACGAGCCGTTCGACACCCACGACCCCGCGCAGAACCCGCTGATCGAGGCCGGCGGGACGGACATGGGGTACGGGGACGCCTGGGCCAACGGCCACCTCGACGTGATCGGGCACACCACCGGCACGCTGGAGCTCCGCGGCAAGGAGTACGTGGTCGACTGCTACGACGGCATGGACCGTTCGTGGGGCCCGCGCGAGGAGTGGGGCGGACGCGCCGTGACCTGGGTCCACGTGACCTACGGCGCCGAGTTCGGCCTGCACCTCGCCTTGACGATGCAGCGCGACGAGCGCGGGCACGTCGTCTACGACCAGCTGCGCTTCGGTTACCTGCACGAGAACGGCGAGGTCTTCGGGATCACCGAGGCCCACATGAGCGCCGAGCGCGTCGACATGGTCCCCGTCAGCAACCGCATCTGGTGCAAGGACACCCGCGGGAAGGAGCACGAGTTCCATGGGACCGCCGTCGCCGGATGCCCCTGGTACCAGTTCATCCCCGCCTACGTCTGCTTCCACACGCTGATGCGCTACGAGGACCGCCAGGGCCGCGTCGGCCACGCCGAACACGGGGACATCTTCGGCATGGACTGGCTCGGCGACCGCTACTCCAGCCACGCGCGCATCGGTGCGGGGGTGGCGGGATGAGCCGCTCCACGACGCTCGAGCCCTCGGTGGAGCGGACGCTCGACCGCAAGCGCGCCCGCCGCGGGGTCGTCCAGCACGAGGCGCCGGTCGTGTCCGTGATCGAGGAGCGGCTGCGCACGTTCCTCGCCGCCCGCATCAACGGCGAGCACGCGGTCTCGGACCTGCGGCGCATGGCCGGCGGTGCGTCGAAGGAGCAGTTCACCTTCACCCTGGAGTGGGAGGGGCGCCGCGAGAAGCTCGTGCTCCGCATGGACCCGCCCGCGTCGCTGGTCGAGACGCCGCGGCTGCGCGAGGTCGAGGTCCTGGGCGCGCTGCAGGGCACCCTGCCCACGCCGGTCGTCCACTTCGCCACCGACGACCCGGACGACCTCGGTGCCCCGGCGATGGTCTGCTCGTTCATCGACGGCGTCGTCGCGCCCGCCGACGCGCCGAAGACCGCGTCCGGGCTCGGCACCACCTACGGTCCGGCGCTCCGGCCGCGGCTGGCGGAGCAGTTCGTCGACCACCTCGCGGCGCTCCACCGGTTCGACTGGTCCGGCCACGAGCTGCCGTCGTTCCAGCGGCCGCGACCCGGGACGACGGACGCGATCGACTGGCGTCTCGCGCACTTCGACCGGATGTGGGCCGACGACGCGTTCGAGGCCCACCCGACGATCGCGCTGGTCCGCGAGTGGCTGTGGGAGCACCGGCCGGAGGTCGACCACGTCTCGATCGTCCACGGGGACTACCGCAACGGCAACTTCCTCTTCGACGAGGGCGACGCGCGGATCACCGCGATCCTCGACTGGGAGCTCACCTGCCTCGGCGACCGCCACCACGACCTCGCGTACGTGGTGATGAAGGACTGGGGCCAGGTCGACCCCGAGACCGGCACGTTCTACTGCTGCGCCCTGATGCCGCGCGAAGAGCTCTTCGCCCGCTACGAGGCCGCGTCCGGCCTGACGGTCGACCCCGCCCGCATCGACTACTACGTCGTGCTGAACCTGTACTGGGCCGCGGTCTGCACCATCGCGTGCGGCGTCCGGGCGGCCGCGGAGCGCATGACGCACCTGGACGTCCTGCAGAACATCGTCAGCGGCCTCGGCGTCGCGTTCATCCACGAGGCCGCGAGCCTCATCGAGGAGAGGTGAGGACGTGGTCCCCAACGTCGAGCAGCAGCTGAACGCGATCCGTCGCACGATCGAGAAGACCATCCAGCCGGCCCTCCCGGCCGACGAGGGCTTCGCCCAGGAGCAGGCCGGCCTCGTGCTCGCCTCGCTGGACTGGGTGATGGACGTCGTCGCCCACGAGCAGCGCTACGAGCAGATCGAGCACGCCGACACCCGCGCACTCCTGGAGGACCTCCTCGGCCTGGCCGGAACCACCGACGACGACGCCCGCGCGCTGCTCGAGCAGTCGGCCGAGCCGCCCGCCGACCTGCCGGCGCTGCGCGAGCAGACGGGGCGCCTGAAGGCCGCCACCGTGCGCCTGTTCGACGTCCTGGCGGCCGAGCCCGCGACCCGACCGGACGCCCGGCGGCTCCTCGCCGCGTCCTCTCGCCGGCAGATGGAGCGCGAGCGCTCGTGGACGCGCATGACAGGCTTCTCGGGCGACGTCCCGAACGTCGGCGAGGTGCTCGCGGCGCAGGCGGGCGGCTGACCGGCGGCCGGCGCGGGGGAGGACAGGGTTCGGACGACCCGGCGGCGCCGGACGCCGAACCGTCAGCGGTGCGGGAAGGCCACGCGCTCGACGGTGGCGCCGGGCACGGGACGGACGGTCGTGGAACCCGCCGCCGGACCGCCCCAGGTCAGGCTGGTCGGGGTCAGGTCGAGCGCCGCGTCGATGCCGGCGTGGGCGGGCAGCCTGCCGACCGGCCGGACGCCCGCGGCATCGGCGAGCCAGATGCGGCGGGGGAGAGCGTCCAGCGCCCGGGAGCGGCCGGGCTTCGCGCCACCGAGCCACGCGACGGCCCCCGGGAGCACTCGGACACTGGTCGGCGTGCCGACGAGTCGCGGCTCGTCGGGACCTGCGGGATCGCCGACGCCGCCCGTCACGGAGGTCGACGCGCCGGTCCGCAGGTCGGTGACCTCGCTCAGCACGGTCGTGCCGTAGTCCTCGTTCGTGTCGGCCTCGACGAGCACCCCGGCGGTCGAGATCGCGTCGACCGGGACTCCACCGGTGTTCTCCATGTACTTCGTGCCGAGCCCGGGCGTCGCGTGGACGTGGACGTAGTCACCGACGCGGGGGTCGCAGAGGAGCGACTGCGCCCAGTACGTCACGGCGCCGGGCTCGGTGATGCTCGCGCCGGGCACGTGGACGAGCGACCGGCCGGCGATCGGGCTGACCGTCGCCCCGACGGGGGTGGGGCAGCGGCCGGGCGTGGTGGGGCCATACCGCAGGACCGTCGCGCTGGGTCCGAGGATCACGTGCCGATCGTCGACGATGCGGACGTCCCAGCCGGGATCGCGCACGCGCGCCCGCGGCGGCAGGACGAGCCGCCGTGCGGCACGACCCGCCGGCCACAGCCACACGGCCGCACGCCCGGCGACGGGCAGGCTCCACGCGGCGGTGCCGTCGGGCACGACGAGGATCCGGCCGTTGATCGCGTCCGCCCGGGCGAGCGTCGGCACCGCGGTCGTGCGGACCGCGACCACGCGGCCGTGGTCGATGCGGCCGACCGAGAGCGTCCCCGGCCGGCCGGCCCGCCAGACCCGCCACGCGATCCGGTCGCCGTTCACGCTGACCCCGCCGATGCGACCGCGGGGATCCGGGCGGCGGATGGTCGCGAGCCGCTTGCGGCGGTCGCAGAGCTCCAGCCGCACGACCCGGTCGCCCCGGCGGACGCTGCGGAGCGCCGCCCGGTGCGTCGTGGCCCCGTCGTCGACGAGCAGCCCGCGACCGCTCGCCAGCCCGGCGACCGCGACGGTCGACCCCTCGCCCCACTCGCCGTCGTTCCCGTACGTCTCCGGCCTGGTGATCGGGTCGCCGTCGGGGTCGTCGCTCGGCAGCCAGGTCCCGAGCGTCGCGACGACCCCTGGGCTCCCGGGCGAGCACGGACGACCGGCTGCGTGCGCCGCGGGTGCTCCGGCGAACCCCAGCAGCCCGATCCCGAGGACGACCCCGAGTCCGGGCCGGAGACCGGGGGAGCGGCCTCTTCGGGTTCCGGTCGACACCACGCGCATGTTCGCTACAACCGGCGAGAGGGCGGATAGGATCGCTCCGGCGGCGCGAAGCGTGGGAGAGAGGTGCAGGACATGGCGGTGATTCGTGGTGGTCGTCGGTTCGCGGTCTGCGCCGCCGTCGCGTCCGGGGTGCTCGGCGCGCCGGCCGGTGCCGCGGCCCAGGGTCAGGCTCCGGTGCGCTCCGCGGTCGTGACGTCCGGGGCGGATACGGTCGTCGCGGTGACGGGGTCCGGGACGTTCCGGTTCGCCGGCGACGACGGGGCGCCACCGGCCGTGGTGGTCGCCGACGGGGTGGCTCCGCCGCAGACGGCCGGGGTCCTGTCGGTGCAGCCGCGCGCGACCGTCCACGTGGAGTACAGCGCGCCGGTCACCGTCCTCGCGTCCTCGGCGATCGCCCGGACGGCGCCGTCGGGACCGGGTGCGTCGTTGGCCGTCGTCCAGACCTCCGCGACCGGAGCCGAAATCACGATGCCGTCGGTGACCGTCCCGCCGCTTCACACCGTCTCGGTCTCGACGCGCTGGGAGTCCGGGTCGTGGTCCGGCACGCAGCACGACGCGTTCGCGATCGCGCTCCCGCAACGCCCGGTCGTGCCGCCGGCGGGTCCGGGTGTCGACTCCGGTCGTGGCGCGACACCGAAGCTGCGGACGATGATCGCCGTCCCGTCCAGCACGCGGTGCGTGCGTTCGTCGCTCCGCGTCCCGGTCCGGGAGCGCTGGCGGTCGCGGGTGCGCCGGATCTCGATCACGGTGCGCGGGCGGACGGCGAGCCGCGACCCGCGTCGGTTGCGGAAGGACGCGGTGCGGTACCGCGGCTGCGGATGAGCCGGACGCTCAGCGACCTGCGCGCAGCGTCACCCGGAGGAGCCCCTCTCCGTTCCAGGTTTCCATAAGACTGATTATCGAGCGCACACGTTTCGAGAGGGGCGAGGGGGCTGCCGGCCTCGGGACGCGCATGATCCTTCGGGATCAGGAATGCGCGTCTCAGACCCGCCAGCCGAGCTTGCGGCCGACGGCGTGTGGAACGACATCGGGATGAGGTCGAAACGACATCAGACCGAGGCAGTTAACGACACCGGACCAAGACAGTCGACGACGCCGACTGAGGCAGTTCGCGACACGGAGTGAGGCAGTTGGCGTCACGCCGTGGTGCAGTCCGCGACGTCGTCGCTATCGCTTGCTTCCGCGCAGTCGGGAACGTCGTTCGTTGCGAGCGGTCGTTCGGCGCTGGCGTGTGCGTTCGGGATCGGTTCCGAACGGTGCCCGCGTGACGAGCCGGGTCGCCGAGTGATCCATGCTGACGCCGGTTCGGGTCAGAACCAGCGGGTTTGTAGGCGGGGTCCGACGTATACGCCGGTACGTGCCTTGAGGTGCTCTTCGAACCACCCGACGAGCAGGTACCTCCGGCGATGCTCGTCCCACACGGCCAGGTCGTGTTCGAGCAGCCACCTGAGACCTTCGGACTCGGGTGCTTTCCCGTTTGGCCTGTCGTACGGCGTCGCTCGCGAGTGCTCGTCGCGGAGCCTGCGCGCGTGAAGCGCTGCGCTCAGGGGCATCGAGTCCGAGGTGCAGATGGCGCGCAGTCGGCGGCGCTCTTCGATCTCGACCGGCATCTCGGATTCGGCTGTAGCGAGCTGGATGTAGGCGGCGGCAGGCCGGATGGCGTCGATGACCGGGGCGAGGTCGGCATATTCGAGGTGTGCGGGTCGGCCTGCGTTCGTGGCGGAGACCATTTCGAACGCTGATCGATCTGGTGGCTGCCCGGTGGCGGTCCGGCGGCGTGCTCTGGCGATGCGAGACCTTTGCGGACCTCGTATGGCCAGGGCGGCGCGGGCGTGCCACTGCAGCCAGGGTGGGATGTCGATGAGTTCGCCGGAGCTGGGGATGAACTGCGTTCCGTCGTCCGCCAGCTCGATGGGTCCGCGCTCGCGGGCTGCGGGTGCCCAGGACGCCCGCATACGGGCGTAGATGTCGAGCACTGCCTGCTGCGGGTCGGCTTCCTGGTCGTAGAGCGTACCGTCGGCAACGGGGCCCTCGAGCGCGTCGCGTTTGAGCGTGCGCATGGTCGCGGCGATCGTCTTGGGGCTGGTCACGAGTAGGCCGTCGGCCATGAACACGTCCTCCTCGAACGCGCGCAGCAGGATGGAGAGATCGGCGGCGGAGTCGGAGATGAGCGCGATCCGTGCGACGGCCGCGAGGACGTGGCGACGCTCGTAGGGTGGTCGGCCGAGCATGCTCTGGATCACGGGCCAGAGCGCCTCGTAGGTCCCGTGGAGATCGAGGATCGAGCGATACGTCTGGGTCCGGGTCGGGGTGTTCGCGATCGTCGTGCGGGCGAGCGGGTACGGCGGCAGGATCGGGGTCCCCCACTCCCCGGTCGGGTCGTGCCCGAGCAGCAGATCGTCCCCAGCCGGTGACGGGACCGTGTCGTGCCATGGTCGGGTGAGGAACGTGGCCCAGGACCACGAATGTCCGGGGACCATGTCGAGTGGAGCGTTCTGGCCGAGCGGTGCTACGAGCCATACGTTGACGGTGTTGGTGGCCAGCTCGGTGAGCCACCGGATGCCCGCCGTGGTGAGGCGTGCGGCGCCGTAGACGATCAGCTGGCAGTGCGGCCGGGCGGTGCTGAGCCATGCCGCCGACCACGCTTGCAGCTTGGTGCTGGGGGTGTCGACGTTGGCGGGTCGTCCGAGGGCCCAGAGGATGTCGTCGGCGAGCGGTCCGGTGCCGCCGGCGGCTTGGACGTGGGTGACGATCACGCCGCAGGTCGGGGCGTGTAGGGCGTTTACCTTGTCGGCGGCGTCGAGGTCGTCGGGGTCTTCCACGACGCGCCGGAGCATCACGTGCCGGGCCAGTCGATGCCGTGCCAGAGCAGCAGGGCGGGGACCTCGGCCATCGTCACGGGCTTGCTGTTCTCCTTGCGGGTGGTGGTCGCGGTGACGGTGATCGACGCCCAGTTGCCGGCCATGCCTTGCGCGAAGTGGCTGTCGATGACGTCGATCACCCTTTGTTCGGTCTTCCAGACCGCGTGGTACTTCGGCAGCAGGGTGCGGACCTCGTCGAGGTTGAGGTACCGGAAGGCCGTGTGTCGGTAGACGCGTCGTCGGAGGTGCGGTTCGGCGCCGATCCTGGCCCAGCATCCCTCGCCGCCGGCGAGGATCAGGCAGAAGTCTGATTCGCGGTGCTCGTAGAGGTACCGGAGGTGGTCCAGGCACCGGCGGTCCATGCGTTGCGCTTCGTCGACGATCACGATCTTCGGGGTGCGCAGCGCCTCGATCAGCGGTCGGACCTTCTTGTGCTTGCTCGCGCGTTTGCCGCCCTCGTCGCCGGTGAGCTCGAACAGCATCTGTTCGGTGATCGACAGCATCGTCGGGTCCTCTTCGGGTTCGAAGCGCAGGACCGGGCGGTCGAACTCGGGTTGGACCGTGTCGAGGAGGAAGGTCTTGCCGGAGCCGGGCGGCCCGGTGATCGCGCAGATCGCCTGGCGCGCGACGGTCTGGTGGAGGCTCTCGCGTCCGATCACCCAGAACGGGGTGCGCAGCAGTGTCGCGCCTTGCAGGTCGAGGAAGTGCTTGCCGTTGGGGCCGTCGCCCGGTGCGCTCATGCCGCGTCCCGCTCATCGGTGGTGGGCGGTTCGGTGTCGGGGTCGTCGAGGTCGGTCCGGAGCTGCAGGTGGTTGAGCAGGTCCATCACGTTCTGCGGGACGCCGCTGGTCTCGCGGGCGGCCTCGGCACCGGTGATGACGGTGCTGTTCTCCGCGCGCTGGCGGTCGGTGCTCGCTCGTGTCTGTGCCCGGGCGAGGCGGCGGGCGGCGGCGAGGTCCTTTCTCTGACGTTTGAGGTGCTCGCGCCGGACGCGGAGGACCTCCTCGACCTGTTCGGGGCTGGCCGGGTCGGAGAGGCGGGCGGTGCACCAGTGCCTGTCGCCGCGGTAGATCTCGAGCTGCCGCTGGTCGTCCTGGGCGTAGCGGACCTCGATCTTCGTGCCGAGGTTCCCTTCGAACTCCGGGGCGTAGTAGTGGCGGCCCGCGAACCGGACGCCGTACTCGACGATCGTGCGGCGGACCTTGCTCAGCAGGTATCGGCGAAGGACGGCGTCCGGGACGCGTCGTTCCGGGGTGGCGTCCTCGGCGTAGACCTCGTTCGGGGTGCTGCCCTGGAGGCTTCGGTGGCCCCGGTTCTCGTATTGCTCGTGGGTCTGGAAGAAGAGTTCCTCGAACCTGGGCAGCGGGATGACGGGTGGGGCGCCCAAGAGCGGTTTGCCTCTGATGTTCACCGCCGGCGTCGGTGTGGTGCCGCAGGCGTGCGTCAGCATCCGGTTGAGCGTCTGGTGGAACCGTTCGACCTTGCCCTTGTGGTGCGGGTGGTACGCGAGCGTGGCCATCGCGACGTATCCGAGCTCGGCGGCGTGCTCGGTCACCGAGCGGGCGAGGAACTCGCGGCCTTGGTCGAAGATCAGCGCGCGTGGGGTGCCGCACCGGCGGATCGCCATCCCGAGGGCGGCGAGCACATGCCCTTGGTTGGGACGGAGCGAGATCGAGACGCCGACCGCGCGACGGCTGTACCCGTCGATGATCACGGTCATCCACGGCTTGACCGGGATCGTGCCGCGCGGTGGGAGGACGTCGACGTCCAGCTGCTTGTGGTCGGCCAGCCAGACCTCGTTGCGGTCGGCGTCCTCGACCGCGACGACCAGCCGCTTTCCGCGGGCCGCGGCGTGGCCCTTCTCTGCCAGAGCCCGCTCGTCGGCGGTGAAGTCCAGGTCACGGGTGCGCTGCATCGTGCGGACCGACGGCAGCACCTCGTCGGGGTGCTCCGTGCTCAGCAGTTCGCGGGCGTACGTCACGTCGCCCGCGGCGCGGTAGTAGGCCGCGCGTGCCGTCCCTTCCCATCGCCAGCGCGACCGGTCCGCGGCGGCGGGAACGCCTTGGGCGACGTAGCGCTGCAGCGTCGAGCGTGGGACGCCGAGCGCTGCACCGATCTCGTTCAGCCATCCGCGCGGCACGGTGCCGGCGTGCGCGTGCCGCGCGGCCCGCATCCGGTCGACAGCGAACTCGATCGTCGCGCGATCCGCTCGGGCGCTCACGACGCCGATCCGTCCCGTCCGTCGATCGAGAACGTCGTAGCGGTCCGAAGCCCCACCACCCGGACCCCTGCGAACCGGTCACCGAACGCCAGGCGCCCTGCCGCCGCGTGGGCTTCGGCCCGCGAGGCGAACGTGTTGGCGTGCATCCGACCGGTCTGCAGGTCGTCGGCGAGCAGATCGCCGTCGGGGAGTCTCCAGAGCAGCCCGAACCGCACTTCGGCGTGGGTCTCCTCGAGGGAGTGCAGCTGCGCGCCGGCCGGGAAGTGATCGGCGAAGTACGACGCGACGAGCGTGGTGACCGCTCCCAGTGCGGCCTGATGGCCGCTGGAGGACCGGCGGGCGGTGCGTCGCGTGCTCGCGATCTCCGTGATCAGATCGAGCGACGGCTGCGCACTTCTCACCGAGCACAGCGCCACGACTCGTCGTGTCGCCACACAGACGGTCGAGGCCGACGACACCAGCGCAGCGAGCTCCTCAGACAGTTCCGAGTCGTCCGCCCCGACGCGGTGAAGCGACAGACGCGTACCCGGTGTCTCGCCCGGTTTGGGCGAGAGATCCGGTCGGTCGATGGCGCGGAGGTCCGGTAGATCAGGGGTGCAGGTCACGCCTTCAGAGGTAGCCGTCCCGAGCCGGACATCACAAGCCCTGCGAGCGGCTGGCGATCAGTTCACGGCGCACCCGCGTTCAGAGTTGAAGCGGTGCGCGGAGGTCCTGCGGAATTTCGCCGTACCGCGGGCGGACATACGGCGAGCACTTCGCGAGCACCTCTGAGACATCGTCGCTATAGACGAAGTCGCTCGGCGTTCGGTGCCCCTCGCTGCGATAGAGGTTCCAGAAGTACTGCACGCGCCACCCGATCTGGTCGCCGGCCTCCTGGATCGACTCGACCCGAACGACGACATCGTGCTCCCGGGCGAACCGCCGAAGCGACGCTACGAAGGACAGGTGTTCGCTCGCGTAGTCCTCGCCCCTGATGCAGTCCACCGGCAGACCGGAGGCGATCGTGTGCATGTCGTGGCGCTGTCCCTCCCACAGCCGCCGCGGCTTCGGTGTCGCAAGACGAGGCATCACTAAGAAGCCTAGCCCTCGACGTCGAGAAGAACCACACGATCCCTCGCAGATGATCGTTGGGTGCTCGTCGAGTGCTTGCGGTTTGCTCGTAGCGTGTCCGTGCGTGTTCCGACAGAACCGACTGGTATCCGCTCGTCTTTAGCTTCGTGCACGCGATAGTGCAAGTAGCGATACGTGCTGTTATTGCTACTGGAGGACCTCTAGGCTTCACGCATGGCTGACGCCGAGACGACCCCGGATCTGGACGTCGAGGTCGTCGACGCACTGCCGACCGTCGTTCCGTCACACCTCCCCGGCGAGCTGCAGGACCTACTCGACGCCGCCCGCGAGTACGCCGACGCCGCAACCGCACCGAACACCGTCAAGGCGTACCAGTCCGACTGGCGCGGCTTCACCGCCTGGTGCGCCCAGCACCGCCTGCAGCCACTGCCGGCCGACTCGATGACCGTCGCGCTGTACCTGACCGCGATGGCCAAGAACGGCCGCAAGGTCACCACGATCCGCCGGCACACCGCCGCGATCGCCCGCGCACACCGCGACAACGGCCTCCCCAACCCGATGTGGGACCCCACCGCAGCGCTGGTCCTCGAGGGCATCGCCCGCACGCACCGCTCCGCGCCGAAGAAGAAGGTCGCGCTGTTGCGCGACCCGATGGTGCAGCTCATCGACCGGATCGAGACCGACACCCCGGCCGGGCTCCGCGACCGCGCGCTCCTCCTGCTCGGCTTCGCGCTCGGCCTGCGCCGCTCCGAGCTCGTGCAGATCCTGATCGAGGACCTCTCCCCCAACGCCGACGGCCTCACCATCCGCCTGGCGACCTCGAAGACCGACCAGACCGGGCACGGCCACGAGTTCCTTCTCCCCTACGCCGAGCCCGGCCGCCCGTGCCCCGTCCGCGCGATCCGCGCCTGGCTGGACCACACCGGCCTCACCCATGGCCCCCTGATCCGACGCCTCCACCGCAACGGCATCCCCGGCGAAGCGCTCTCCCCGCAGTCCGTCGCGCTGATCGTCAAGCGCCGCGCCAAGGCCGCCGGCCTGAACCCCGCCGACTTCGCCGGCCACAGCCTCCGGGCCGGGTTCGCGACCCAGGCCTCCCGCGACGGGCACCGCACCGAGCAGATCACCGACGTCACCCGACATCGCGACCGCCGCACGCTCGACGGGTACGTCCGGGCCGGCAAGGGCGCCGAGGACGTCGCCCGCGTGCTCTGAGCTTCCCGACCACCACGGACCCGTGGTTGCGGACGTGGAACCGGTCCACTGGCGTCACGTCGTGCTCCCCCAGGTCCGTTCTCGACGTCTCGGCGTTCAGCGGATCGCTCGTGTGCACGATCATCGAGCCGGTCTTGCCGAAGACATCCACTCGTCAGGCGTACCCCTCCGCGGTGCGCTCCACCCGGATCCTGTCAGCCACTGCGTAACGCGGTGGCCCAATGCAGGACCATGCACCATGCTCTCGATCCCCGGCTCCCCCCGACCTCTCCTGATGGCCGTCCTGTCCGCGGGGGCGCTGGCGTCGTGCGGCGCCGAGTCGTCGGACCCGGCCGGGCCGGCGAGCACGACCGCGCCGACGTCCGTCGCAGGCTCGCCCGGCTCCTCGTGCCCGGACATCCCGGTTCCGGGCCACCGGGCGACCCGCGTGCGGGTCGTCGGCGTCACCTGCGCGGTCGCCGTCACCGTCGCCAATGATGCGGAGGGACGGGGGCGCGCCGCATACGCCTCCGCGGGTCTGTCCTGCACGCCGTCCGACGCCACCGCCGGCGACACCGACTACGCCTGCACCGACGGGGAACGTCGGCTGACCTTCCGCTACGGGGCGCGCTGACGCCGACGGTCCGACAGACTCGGCGTCCGAGTGTTCGAACCATTGCTCCCCCGCCGACGTAGGACCCCCGATGCGATCCGACGAGCACCTGCTGCGGGATCTGGGGACGCGGCGCGCCGAGTCTGCAGCGCGGGCGCTCTACCGGGGCTACCAGCGGGAGCTGTTCGGGTTCGTGGCGCACCGCCTCGGTGATCGGGCGCTCGCGGAGGAGGTCGTCCAGGACGTCTTCACCCGGGTCTGGCGCAGCGCCGCGAGCTACGACGAATCACGGGCCACCGTTCGGACGTGGATCTACGGGATAACGCGCAACGCGATCGTCGACGCCGAGCGCCGTCGCGGCCGTCGTCCTCCAGCCGCGCGGTACGCCCAGGACGACGACCAGGGTGGCATCGACGAACCGATCGAGCGGACCCTGCTGCGGTGGCAGGTCGGGGATGCGTTGGCGCGGCTGACGCCCGAGCACCGAGAGGTCCTGCGCCTCGGGCATCTCGGGGGTCTCTCGGTCGCCGAGATCGCTGAGGCCTTGGGCGTGGCGCCCGGAACGGTGAAGAGTCGGACGTACTACGCGATGAAGAACCTGCGCCTGGTCCTCGAAGAGATGGAGATCACGTCATGAACGATCACGACGAGCTGCGCGTGAGCCTCGGGTCGTTCGTGCTGGGCAACCTCGACCTCGACGATCGGGAGCGCGTCGAGGAGCACCTGCGAACGTGCGAGCACTGCAGGGCCGAGCTCGAGCTGCTCCGGCCGCTCACAGGTCTCTTGGACCTGGCGCGCGCCACCGCCGTCGACCCGGTGGAGGCGTCCCCGCTCCTGGAGCAGCGCGTGCTCGACGACCGTCGGCGTGCCGTCGGCGTGGATCGACATCCGACCGGACGTCGAGCTGCTCGCGACCCACGGCGGTGGGGGTCGGATCGACGGCGGCTGGTGGTCGCTTCCGCCGGTGCGCTCCTCGGTGTCCTGGGCACCGTCGGGATCATGGCTGCGGCCGGCGCGTTCGACGGCGCCTCGCCCGCCACGACGACGGTGGCCCTTCGGCCGGTCACCGCGGCAGGTGGTCCGACGGCGAGTGACGCGGCGACCGCCCGGATCGTCGCGACCGGTTCCGGGTCGCGGGTCGCTCTGGATGCCTCGTTGCCGCCGACGACCGGACGTCAGGTCTACGAGGTGTGGTTCGTCAGCCCGAGGGGGCGGGTCAGCGCGGGGACGTTCCGCGTCGGCCCCGCCGGACGGGCGACCGCCGAGCTCGGCGTCGCCGCCGGGCGAGGCGGGTTCGGGAAGATCGGGATCACGAGGGAGCCCGACGCCGACGATCCCACGCGCAACGGCGAGACCGTCGTCAGCGGCGCGCTGCCCGACTGATCCTGGACGGCAGGTCTTGGGCCTGGAATGAACCGGCCCGCACCGGCAGGCGTAACGCCCCGCGACGACGCCGCTCGGCGTCCTGACCATCGGAGAACCCCCATGTCCACCGTCTCGATGCCCACGGCGCTCGGTGCTGCGCTGCTCACCACCGCCGCTCTCGCCCTGCCGGCCACCGCCATGGCCGCCACGTCCCACCACGCGAAGAAGGCGTCCGCCTCGACGGCCCACAAGCACACCGCCGCAGCGAAGAAGAAGGCGAAGGCGAAGGGCCGTACGGTCCCGGTGAGCGTCAACGTCCTCTCCCCGTTCACGGGTGACCGCGCCGGCGCCGGATCGCAGGGTTTCGGAGTCAGCCTGCGGCTGCGGTTCAACACCGGCCTGGCGGCCACCGGGTTCACCGCTCCGCAGCTGACCGGGCCGATGGCCCACGCCAACGCCGCACCGTTCCCCGGCTCCTTCTCCGGCGGCCAGGACGACCGGCTCCCCGGCCTGATCGTCCTGCTGTCCACGACGCAGACGACGAAGGCCGACGGCACGCCGACCGGATTCACCGGCGCGGGCCAGAACCTCGCCAACCTCTTCAACACGACCGCCGTCGCCGACCGCACGAAGAAGACGACCGACATCTCCACCGACTGGATCGCCGGCGCCCCGCTCTTCGGCCGCAACGTCCGCACAACGCTGACGGTCGCCGTCGCCGCCGACAAGAACAAGGACGGGATCTACAACGACGCGCCGGCGAGCGTCACGGACCTCAACGGCGACGGCCGCATCGACGCGTTCGACCTCAAGGCGTTCGGGATCGCCTCCTCCGCCCGGACGGTGACGTTCTCGATCGTCGACTGACGCACGCATACGGCGATCACCAGCGCCTGGAGTGGCACGTCGGGGCAAGGCAGTTCTTCGGCGGCCTGCTCGGAGCACGCCCGCCGCCGCGTGAGGGCGGCGGCCAGGGCCATGACGGGCACGAACGCGAGGATCGCGCCGCCGCCGCCGACGACGGTGCCGACGATCAGGCCGATCACGAGCCCGAACGGGATCGCGAGCAGCGTCACCTGGCCCGCCTCTCGGTGGGGAGCACCACGACCGGCACCGAGAGGGCCTAGACGGCCTCGGTCGGGGCGTCGGGCTTCTCGAGCTCGTGACCGAGCCTCCCCCACTTCGGCACGCCGCCGTCGGTGACGTGCACGACGTCGCGGCCACCGTGGCGGACGACGAGGCTCGCGAGCGCCTGGTCGACGAACTGCTGTTCGTCGGTGATCTGCAGCGTCGGGTTGGCGTGGCGCTCGTAGCCGATCGTCGAGGACGTCTTCATGTCCATCCCCGGGCCGCCGCACATCGATCCACCGAGGTGGCCGGGCCAGCCCGGAGCAGGCGCGCGAGCAGAACGCCGGTGTCGTCGGCTCCCCGGTCGGCCCCGACCGTCCTGTCGGGGCCGACCGGTTGAGCTTCAGGCGACGGGCACGCCGCCGGCGGGGGACGGGGCGCCGTACCAGTCGGTGCGCCAGGAGTTCATCTGCTTGATCTCCTTGGTCTGCGCTTCGAGGATCGCGGTGGCGATCTTCTTCAGCTCGGGGTCCTTTCCGCGGGCGAGTTCGGCGCGGGCCATCACGATCGCGCCCTGGTGGTGGGGCAGCATCTCGTCGATGAACGCACGATCGAACGGGTTGGCCTTGGCCAGGGAGCCCATGTCCATCGACATGCCCATCTGGTCCGTCGGGATGCCGAGCGTCTTCGCTGCGGCGGTCATCGAGTCGCCGCCGTGCACGGAGTGGTTCATGCCGCCGTTGGCGTGGGAGGGCATCTCCGCGACCGTCGCGCCGAGCCTCCTGGCTGCGGCCTTCATCTCGGTGATCTCGGTGGTCTGGCTGGCGATGATGCTCTTGCCCAGCTCCTTGATCTGCGTGTGCTGGCCGCGGGCGGGGGCGTAGCCGGCCATCTCCAGCGCCATCTGGTGGTGCGGGATCATCTGCGACACGAACGCCTTGTCGACCTCCGCCGCCGACGCGGTCGACGATGCGGTGGTCGCGGGGGTGGTGGTCGACGAGCCGGAGTCGTCGGAGCCGCAACCGGTCGCGGCCACAGCGGTCAGGGCGGTGGCGCTCAGCAGCGCCACGGTGCGGGTGGGAAACGTGAACATCGGTGGTCCTTCTGGAAGTGATCGTCATGAAGCACGCCAACCCGAGGGAGAGCGTGCGGCAGGTGCTCCGGCGACCCAGGGGGCGGCCGGTGCGATCGATCACCGTCGAAGGACTTCGTACTGCAGATACAGCGGGCTCGAGCGAGCCCGCGGCAATGGGCCCGCCGGCACGATCCGCACGACGGCCGGCAGCAACGCCCGGAGCGGGCGTGGCACCGTGCGTCGCCGGCGCACGACCGCAGCGACCAGGCCGACGATCGCGACCGTGGCAGCGATCGTGCCGACACACATCGCCGTGGCAGCCATCGAATGGTCGCCACCGTGCATCCCGCCCATCTCGTGCGTCGCACCGGAGTGATGCACGACGACCGAGCAGGCCAGGACCAGGACCGCCAACAGCGCCACGAAGCGCTGGTTGGTCTGCGCCCACCGGGCACGGATGGCCATCGGACCCATGACCCAGTTGTACCCACCAGACCTCAACGGCCACCACCGAACCCGTCTGCTAATACCCCCAGGGGGTATAAGCTCGGGGCATGGATCACGTGACGCATCACGACCACGAAGACGGTGGCGCCCTCACCCGCACCGCGATCAGCGCCACGCTGCACTGCCTGACCGGCTGCGCGATCGGCGAGGTACTCGGCATGGTGCTCGCCACCGCGTTTGGGTGGGGCAACGGCCTCTCTATCGCCGCATCGATCACGCTGGCGTTCGTCTTCGGCTACGGCCTGACATCGATCCCGCTCGTCAAGGCCGGCCTCCCGGCCCGGAAGATCATCGGTCTGGCCCTTGCAGCCGACACGTTCTCGATCGCGACGATGGAGCTCCTGGACTCCCTCACGATCCTGGTCGTCCCCGGCGCCATGGACGCCGGCCTCGACGACCTTCTCTTCTGGGGCTCACTCGTCGGAGCGCTCTTCATCGCGTTCTGGGCCGCCGTCCCGGTCAACCGGTGGTTGATCGGACGCGGCAAGGGCCACGCCGTCGTCCACGCCTACCACTGACCCTGCGAGCACCCACGTAGCGAAACACGAAGACCGCGACACAGCGCTGAGAGCTGCAGCCCCGAGCTGTGATGTTGATCGCTCCCTGGCGCGGTTTCGGCAGCGGTGTCTGGCACTGGCTGGGACGTCCGGGGTGTCCCCGGTCCCGGGTGTCCCCGGTCCGGGGTGTCCCCGGTCCGGGGTGCGGTTCCGGTTACGGGTCGACGAGGATGAGCGCGACGGTGGCAAGGCCGAGCAGCGCGCCGGTCGTGGTGATGATGAGGCTGATGGCGCGGTTGACCTCGGCGAACTCGCCTCGCCGCACGGCCTTGGACACGGCGGCGCGGCGGTGCTCTCCGTAGACCATGCAGAGCACTCCGAGGAGCGCGAAGACGGTGCCCAGGACGAGGTAGGGCCACGTGGTCTTCGAGCCGGAGAGCTCGGGAACGACACGGGCGGCCGCGATCGCGACGGTCAGGCTCGTCAGGCCGGTGCGCCACCACGCCAGGAAGGTGCGCTCATTGGCCAACAGCGTCCGCCGGCTGTAGTCGCGCGGGTCCAACGGGCGCCGCGGATCGTCGGCGGCGATCTCCTCATCCCGCGCGGGGGCGTTCATGCGACGTGGAGCGTGACGCGGCCCCAGGCGTTGTTGACGTACCCCTTGGGGTTCCAGAGCGGCCCCGGGTGCTCGGGCTGCGAGGCGGCGGCGCTGTCCCAGGCGCGGACGACGATCTCGTGGTCGCCGCGGTCCAGGTGCATCTCGGTGCTCCAGAGTCGCCAGGCCCAGCGGCCGAGGTCCTCGTCGAGGTCCGCTTCGACCCAGGTCTTCCCGCCGTCGGCCGAGACGTCGACGCGCGCGACGTGGCGCTCTCCGCCGGCGAACGCGTAGCCGCGCACCGCGACCGGACCGGCGGTCACTCGTGCGTCGTGGTCGGGCACGAGGATCTCGGCGTTCAGCGCGACCTCGCCCAGCGGTGTCCCGACCCCGGGACCGGGCTCCTGCTCGGGCTGCAGGAGGCGGTAGACGACGTCCTGGAAGAAGCCCTCCCACGGGCGGTCGCGGACCTCGACGTGGTGCAGCCACTTGACGCTTCGCGCCCCGATGTAGCCGGGCACCACGACGCGGACGGGGGCGCCGTGGACCGGTGGGAGCAGTTCGCCGTTCATCTCGTAGGCCAGCAGCACCTCGTCGCGCAACGCCTTCTCCAGCCGGATCGACCCACCGAACTCCTGTGGAGGCTCGGCCTCCTCCGACACGTCCGCACCGACCAGGCCGACGTGCGTCGCGGTCCCGGTCGGCCGCGCGAGCGCCAGGACGTCGGCCAGCGCGACGCCGCCCCAGGTCGCGGTGCCGGTCGCGCCGGGCCCCCAGGGCTCCTCGCCCGGGATGTCCCGGACCTCGAGGAGGCCGGACCGCCGGTTGCCCGCGCACTGCAGCGTCGCGGCGACCTCGCGGCGCTGGAGGCCCCGGAGGTCGTCCAGCGAGAGGGTCAGCGGCTGCTCGACCAGGCCATCGATGCGGAGCGTCCACGCCGCCGGGTCCGTGTCGGGTACCGACCCGTGGTTGCGCACGTAGAAGCGATCGGCGGGCGTGAGGTCGTGCTCGGCCAGTGCCGCGCGGGAGGTCTCGGCGTTCAGCGGATCGGCCGTGTGGACGATCATCGTGTCGGTCTTGCCGTAAGCAGCCACGAGGTGGTGCTACCCGTCCGTGCCGCTTGCGCACCTCGCGGCCGGTCCCGCGCGTCACCGAGAGCGCGGGGCGACGTCGTCCACGGCGCGGGCGATCGCGTCCACGTCGTCGAACGCCGAGACCCGCGGGCCCGTCGTCGCACCCCGGGGGACGACGTAGACCGACGGGGTCGCGTCGGTGCCGAGCGCCCGGATGATCCGGTCGTCAGCGGCCGTCAGGGCCCGGGAGTCCGGCGTCTCGCGGACGACGACCTGGCCACCGGTCGTGCCGGGCGCGGCCTCGGCGATGCTCCGCAGGAGCGGCTCGGTCGCCCACTCCTCCCGGGTGTCCCCCTGGTTCCAGAACGTCGTCTGGACGAAGCCCCAGAAGCGGTCCGCAGCAACGAGCCCATACGCGACCCGGCGCGCGAGCGCACCGTCGGTCGTGGCCCGCGCGGGATCGCGGAAGTTCGCGAGCACCATCCGCAGGTTCGCGCGTCCCGTCCGCACGAGACGCTCGACGATCTCCGGCTGCGTCTCGATCGCGTGCTCCTTGCAGCTGGGGCACTTCAGGTCCGAGACCTCCAGGATCGTCACGGGCGCGTCAGGGCGCCCGAGAACGGTCCCCCGCTGGGGCAGTCCCCGCAGCAGCGCAGCGGTCTCGTCGGCGCCACGGATCTCGACCCCACGGACGGTCGTCCGCGAGCCGTCGGCGGCGGGGTCGCGCTTGAACGACCCGACGCCCACCAGCACGGCCACGACGAGCACCGCGACGGCAGCGGCCACGCCCAGGAGCCGCAGGCGCTGACGTCGCTGAGCATCAGCAGGCGACGTTCGACCGTCGGTCGCCGGAGGGTCCGTCAGCGGCGGACGAGTCGCACGGGCCATGACCGAAGTCTGCCCCACCACCAACCCCTCGAGCATTCCTTTTCGGCATACTAGGCTGGCGGGAATGACTGGTGGACCGGCTTCTCGAGGCGCATGCTGTGTTCATGGCCACCACGACGAGCGACCACCACATGACCGCCACACCCGTCACGTCGGGCCGCACGTTCCTCCGCGAGCTGGAGGACCGGGGCGCCGCGTTCGCGCACATCGGCCCCAACTGGTTCGCGTCGGTCATGGGCACCGGCATCGTCGCCAACGCCGCCGCGCTGCTGCCCCGGCAGGTCGCCGGACTGCACGAGTTCGCCGTCGGCGTCTGGGTCATCGCCGCCGCCTGGCTGATCACCCTCACCGCCATCACCGCGGTCCACTGGACCCGCCACACCGACAACGCCAGGGCCCACGCGTCGAACCCCGCGATGGCGCCGTTCTACGGCGCACCCCCGATGGCCCTGATGACCGTCGGCGCCGGCACGCTGCTGGTCGGCCACGACGTCATCGGCATGCCCGCCGCGATCGTCGTCGCGTTCGTCCTCTGGACCCTGGGCACCCTCGGCGGCCTCGCCTCCAGCGCCCTGGTCCCCTACTGGCTCTTCACCCGCCACGAGGTCGACGTGCAGCACACCTTCGCCACCTGGCTGATGCCCGTCGTCCCCCCGATGGTCTCCGCCGCCACCGGCGCCGCACTGATCCAGCACCTGCCCGCCGGCCAGGCCCGCGAGGCGATGCTGCTCGCCTGCTACGCCATGTTCGGCCTCAGCCTGCTCGCCTCGCTCGTCATCATCACGCTCGTCTGGGGCCGCCTGGCCTACGAGAAGACCGGGCCCGTGGCCACCGTCCCCACGCTGTTCATCGTGCTCGGGCCCCTCGGCCAGTCGATCACGGCCGCCAACCTCCTGGGCAACCAGGCCCACATCGCCATCGCCGCACCCTTCTCCACCGGCTTCCAGGCCATGGGCGTCCTCTACGGCGCCCCGGTCTTCGGCTTCGCGATGCTCTGGCTCGTCATCGCCGCCGCGCTCGTCGTCCGCGCCGCGAAACAGGGCATGGGCTTCTCGCTGACCTGGTGGAGCTTCACCTTCCCCGTCGGCACCGTCGTCACCGGCACCTCGCTGCTGGCCACGGACACCGGCCTGGACGCCCTCGCCTGGATCGCCGTCGGCCTCTACGTCCTCCTGCTGGCCGCCTGGGTCACCGCCGCCGTCCGCACCGCCCACGGCGCCCTGCGGACCGGGACCCTGCTGCAGGCCACCTGACCCCGATCACGCGTCGGCCAGCTCTCGGGCGCGCCCGAGGACGTCGTCGAGCATCGGGGCCGTGAGGACGCCGGTCGCGGTGTTCTGGCGGCTCGGGTGGTAGCAGCCCAGGAGCAGCGGCCCGGCCGGCAGCCGGTGCTCCGCGCCATGGCCGAAGCGTGGCCGCGGTGGCGCGTCGAACGCCTTCAAGACCGCGGACCACGTCCAGCCGCCGAGCGCCACGATCACCCGCAGCGCGGGCAATGCCGCCACCTCAGCCCGGAGATACGGCAGGCACCGGTCGCGCTCCCCGGGCGTCGGGCGGTTGCCCGGCGGGGGCATCGCACCACCGATGCCATCCACGCGCCGTCGAGGTGGAGTCCGTCTCCCCGGTGCTCCGACGTCGCCCGACTCGCGAAGCCGGCGCGGTGCATGGCCGGCATCAGCGAATCGGCGCTCGGATTGCCCGTGAACGCGCGGCCGGTGCGGTTGCCGCCGTGCGCGGCCGTCGCGAGGCCGAGCACGAAGACTCGGGCGGCGGGGTCGCCGAAGCCGGGGACCGGGCGCGCCCAGTACGCCGCCCCGGGCACCGCGCGGGAATCGTCAGCGGCCTCCTCACGGCGCGTGACCAGCCGCGGGCAGCGGCGGCAGCCGACGACCGCCGCCTCCACCGCGCTGAGCGGACCGCGCTTCATCGCGCCACCGTACCCGGGCCAGCGCGAGGAGGCACGCCCGAACGGATGGGGACGGGTACGAGCAGGGCATGAAGCTGCTGCACCCCTCCCTCGAGGACCTCACCCCGCGCCACATCGAGCTGTTCTGGCGCTACCAAGTGGTCCGCACCGGCGTCGACTTCAGCGCCGCCATGTGCTTCCTCGTCGGGAGCGCGTTCTTCTTCTTCGCCTCGCTGAGCACCCCCGCGGACTGGCTCTTCCTCGTCGGCTCGATCCTCTTCGCGGTCAAGCCGACGATCGACCTCGTCCGTTCCGCGCACCTCCGCCGACTGCCGACCACCTCGTCGCCCGCGGCGGGCGACCTGCGATGATCATGGTGTTCGCGCCCTCGTGGTGCGTCCGAGTGATGAGGCCCGCTCCATAACCGCCGCCCGCAGTTCGGGGGGCTGATGGCTTCTACGACCACGCCCCGCCCGGGGCGCCGTAGAAGCCCGTGCCACGTCCGTCGCCCGCGCTGCCGCCGCGCCCCGTCCAACGACAGGAGCCGAAGTGCGCACCACCAGCAACATCGTCATCGAGGTCCTCGAGGAGAGCACGGTCCCGGGCCTGATCGCCGCCGGCTGCGCGCGACGCGAAGCCCTTACGCGCGCGGAGAGCGCGCATGAGCATCGAGCAGACCGTCGCCCGCGAAGCCAGACGCCACCACGTGCTGATCGCCGTCTTCTGCGGCGGCGCGCTCGGAACGCTTGCTCGCGCCGCCTCGTCCTCGACGTTTTCCCATGCACCGGACCGGTGGCCGTGGGCGACGTTGGCGGTCAACGTCGTCGGCACGCTGCTGCTCGGGTGGTGGAGCACCCGGCTGATGCGCTCCCCCGACGTCGATCCACGGCTGCGGCCGTTTCTCGCGACCGGGATCTGTGGCGGCCTGACGACGTTCTCGACCCTGCAGATCGAGCTCGTGCTGATGCTCGACGCACACGCCTACGCACTGGCTACCGGCTACGCCGCCACCACGATCGTCCTGGGCCTGGTCGCCATCGTCGCCGGCCAACAGGCCGCCCACGCCCACCACCGCCGGCAACGCCGATCGGGTCGCCGATGAACGGCGCGACGCTCTGGGCGGCGGTCACCGTGGCCGGTGGATGCGGAGCCGTCATGCGGCTGCACGTCGACGAGACGATCCGAAACCGCACGCACGGCGACGCACCGGTGGGGATCTTCGTCGTCAACCTGACGGGCGCCCTGCTCCTCGGCATCCTCACCGGCGCCGCACTGCCCCACCACACGTCACTGATCACGGCCACCGCCTTCGTCGGCGCGTACACCACGTTCTCGACCTGGATGCTCGACACCATCGGCGCCGCGAGTCGACACCAGGCCACCGTTGCCGCCGGCAACCTCGTCGGGAGTGTCGCCTGCGGGCTTGCCGCCGCCGCGATCGGGCGACAGATCGGCGTACACCTCTGAGACCGAAGACCGCGAGATACCGACGATCCCACGAAGGGGCGTCCTACGGGGCACCGCCAGTGCCTATCTGGATGCCGACGACAGTGGCCGGTTCGGGGCGGTGTCCGAGGTCCGCGAAGTAGACGTCTCAGGCCTCGTCGCGCGTCTCCCCCACGCGGGTCTCGTTCCGGCGCCGTCACACGTCTCGATCTGGTGACGTTCGACACGACACCTTCCCGAGCGGCACGGTTCGGGCGTCCACAGCGGCGTGACTACGTCGCCGTGTGCTGGTGGTTCGTGGCCGTTGAGTCGCCGACGAGGTCGGACGATTGGATGGTGAGGATGCAGCCGATCGCGCGCAGCACTCGGACGTAGCGTGCGTCGGTATCGGGGGCGATCGCGATCTGGGTGGCACGGTCCACGCCGAGCTGCCGTCGGAGGTCGTGCAGCACGGCGGCGTGGTCGGCGGGCACGCCGGGGTGAAACTGCGGCGGGCAGCCCGCCGCGAGGGCTGCCGCGACGGCGTCCCCCTCCCCGACGGCAGGGGGAATGCGCGGGTCGCGCTCTCCCGCCGCTTCGATCCGCTCGTAGAGGACCTCGAGGAGCGGCCCGGCGATCGCGATCGTCCCGGAGGGCCGGACGGCCGCGAGGCGGTCGGCGGCTGCCGTCACGGCGCTGGTGCCTGTCATGGGCATCGTTCTCTCAGACGTTGGAGGGGCGACGGCGGGTCGCGGCGTTCTGGGTCGGTCAGGCCGTCGCGGCGACGTCGGTCACGGCGGCGGTGGCGTCCTGGCGGATCATGTCGGCGGCCTTCTCGGCGATCATGATCACCGGCGCGTTGGTGTTGCCACGGACGATGCTCGGCATCACCGAGGCGTCGACGACGCGCAGACCGCGAACGCCATGGACGCGCAGCCGTGCGTCGACGACGGGCCCGATCGCGCAAGTCGAGGTGGGGTGGTAAATCGTCATCGTGTTGGCGGTGACGTAGTCCCAGAGGTCCTCGTCGGAGACGTCGGGTGTGGGGGCGAGGAACTCGCCGGTGATGAAGTCCTTCAGGGCGTCCTGCTGCGAGATCTCCAGCGCGACGCGGGCGCCAGCGAGCATCGTCGCGCGGTCCTCCTCGGTCGTGAGGTAGTTGTGGATGATCCGCGGCTTGGAGTGCGGGTTGGCGGTCCGCAGCGTCACGGAGCCGCGGCTGGTCGGCTTGACGACTCCGGGTCCGAAGGCCACGCCGTGCTCGACGGCCGGACCGAGCCCTTCCTGCCAGAACAGCGCCGGGGCGCAGTGGAACTGGCAGTCGGGTGCGTTGAGGCCCGGGCGGGTGCGGATGAAGCCGCCGGCCTCGGCGATGTTGGAGGTCAGCGGCCCGGTGCCCTCGGTCTGTAGCTGGGCGACGTTCTCGGGCGTCAACGCGGTCATGAGCGATTCGTAGTCCGCCGACCAGTTCATCAGCAGCATGCAGTGGTCCTGCAGGCCCTGACCGACGGGCAGCTCCTTGCGGACCTCGATCCCGAACGGCGCGAGACCCTCGGCGGGACCGATCCCAGAGAGCATCAGCAGCTGCGGGGACTGGTAGGCGCCCGCGCAGACGAGGACCTCGCGGGCGGCGTGGACCTCCTCGATCGTGCCGGCGTGATCGATCTCGACGCCCGACGCGCGGTCGCCGTCAAACAGCAGGCGCAGTGCCGTGGCCTCGGTGAGGACGGTCAGGTTCTCGCGGTCGGTCACGGGGTGCAGGTACCGCACGGCGGTGCTTGCGCGCATGCCGTTCTCCTGCGTGGTCTGGTACCGGCCGAAGCCTTCCTGGCGGGCGCCGTTGAAGTCGGGGTTCTTCTCGTGTCCGGCCTGGTTGGCGGCCTCGACGAACGCGTCGACGACAGGGTTCATCGAGCGGCTCTCGCGCACCGGCAGCGGGCCGCCGGTGCCGTGAAAGAGGTCCTCGCCGCGCTCCTGGTCCTCGGAGCGCTTGAAGTACGGCAGGACGTCGTCGTAGTTCCAGCCCTCAGCGCCGAGGGTCTCCCACTCGTCGTAGTCGACGCGGTTTCCGCGGATGTAGACCATCGCGTTCATTGACGAGCAGCCGCCGAGCACCTTCGCCCGTGGCAGGTAGGCGCGGCGGCCGTTGAGGCCGGGCTCCGGCTCGGTGTGGAAGTCCCAGTCCAGGCGGCCCTTGAAGAGCGCGCCGAACGCGGCGGGGATGTGGATCTCCTGGTCGGTGTCGGCACCGCCGGCCTCCAGGAGCGCCACGGTGACGGTGGGATCCTCGGTCAGGCGGGCGGCGAGGACGGCGCCGGCAGAGCCGGCCCCGACGATGACGTAGTCGTACACGTAAATCTCCTGTTCGGTGGAAGGGTCCGGGAGGGTCCCCGGGGTGCGGCGGCGGGCGCCGCCGGACGTCGGGTCCGGCGGCGCGGGGGCGGCGGTCTGCCGCACCGGGCTCAGGCGTTGGTGGTGACCGGGAAGGTCGTGAGCTGGTTGACGAAGATCGCCGTCGCGTAGCGCGGCTGCTCGGCGAACTCGAGGTTCGGGAAGCGCTTGAGCGTCTCCTCGAACATGACCCGCAGCTCCAGGCGCGCCAGGGCGGTCCCGAGGCAGAAGTGGCGGCCGCCGGCCCCGAACGCCTGGTGCTCGGGGTTGCGCAGGACGTCGAAGCGGTCGGGGTCCTCGTAGACGGACTCGTCGCGTCCGGTCGACGGGTACCACATCATGATCTTCTCGCCGCTCTTGATCGGCGTGCCGCCGAGTTCGGTGTCCTTCGTCGCAGTGCGCCGGAAGTGCGCGAACGCCGGGAACATCCGCAGGCATTCTTCGACCGCACTGGGGATCAGCGACGGGTCGTCGATCAGCTTCTGTCGCTCGCCGGGGTTCTCCAGGAGCGCCTTCATGCCGCTGGAGAAGGTGGACTTCGTGGAGTCGTTGCCGGCGGTGACCAGGAGGATGAAGCCCATCACGATCTCCCAGTCGCTGAGCATCTCGCCGTCGATCTCGGCGTGCACGAGGATGCTCATGAGGTCATCGGTCGGCGCGGCGCGGCGCGCGTCGATGAGGACCTGGCAGCGTCCCACGATCTCGGGAATGACCTTGTCGATCACCGACTGCGGGCCCTCCGGGTTCATCTCCGCGTCGTCGCCGCCGACCAGCTGGTTCATCAGCCGCGCCCAGATCGCGTCGTCGGCGGGGTCGATCCCCATGAACGAGCCGATCACGCGGGAGACGACCGGCGCGGCGAGCTCGGTGACGACGTCGAAGCTCTCGCGCCCCGTCAGGCCGTCGAGGACGCCGATGGTGATCTCGCGGATCGCCGGCTCGTGCTCGGCCGTTCGCTTCGGGGTGAACCCGCGCTGAAACAGCGACTTCAGCCGGTCGTGCTTGGGCGGGTCCATGCCGATGAACATGCCGTTTTGGACCTCGAGCTGGACCCATGGCATCCCGACCATGCCGCCGAGCTCGGACGAGAAGGTCTTCCAGTCGCGGCTGACCTCTCGCACGAGCTCCTGGTTGGTGACCGACCAGAACCCCGGCTCGTCGGGGAACGAGCTCATGCCGTCGGACCAGTGGACCGGGCTGGAGGCCCGCAGCTCGCGGAAGAGCTCCAGCGGCGGGCCCTCACGCCAATGCTCGGGGTCGGCGACGCGGACGGCGTCGAGGTTCTGGTCGATGGTGCTCATGAGGGGGTCCGTGATAGTCGAGGGACGGTGTACGACCGAACCTCCCACAGTGCTTTACAAGCTGTCAACCGGGTGTGTCATACGGTATCGTCGAAGGGGTGTCGTCTGTCCTGTCACGCCGGTCCACGAGCCCTGAGGATCAGCGCGGCCAGACCCGCGCGAAGATCCTCGACGCCACCGTGCAGCTGCTGGGCGAGGACCGCGCCTTTGCGGAGCTGAGCGTCGGCGAGATCTCCGGACGGGCCGGCGTCTCGAGGCCGACCTTCTACTCGTACTTCCAGGACAAGCGCGCGCTCATCCTGGCGCTGGGCGACGGCTTCGAGACGGATGCGCGGACCGCGGCCCAGCCGTGGTTGCGCAACGACACCGATGACCTCCGAGCGACCCTCACGGGCGTGCTGGGCGCGTTTGTCACGCACAAGGCGACGGTGGGAGCGGTCGTCGAGGCGGCGACGTACGACGCCGACGTCGCGGTCTTCTGGCGCGAGTTCCACGAGTGGTTCATCGTCAACACCGTCCAGCGCGCCACGACCTCCGACCCGGACCTCGCGCGCGAGGATGCGGAGGCGCTCGCCTACTCGCTGGTGTGGATGACGGAGCGGTCGTTCACCGAATACCTCGCCTCGCCTCGCGTCTCCGAGGCCGCCCTGCTCCGCGCCATCGAGCGTCTCTGGCGCACGGTCGTTCCCGTCGACTAGCTCCCGGTCCCACCGGCGGTCGCGAGGCATCTCTCAACGGCGTCGGGTCTCCGGGGACGGGCACAACCAGAGATGGCGGGCTGGAGGGCGTTTCCGGACCACCTGAGCTGGTTTGTGGCTCGACGCGACTGTGGCACTTGGTGGTCTTCAATGCAGCTGTCTCCTAACGGCGGCTGGTGCTGACTCTCGGCTTCTAGTCGACCTTTCCATCCGGGGGGCTCACTCCCCCGCGCCGGCCGTCAGCGGAGTTGGTCGGCCGTCACCGGCGCCAGGCGCGGATAGACCTTGTCAGTCCCGGGGAAGTTCTTTTGCGGAACGCACGGCGGGCCGCCCATGCCCGGCAGGTCCAAGATCCCGGTGAGGATGCCCGAAGCGTTGCCCGTGTGGTCGCACGAGAACGACGGGTTTCGACCGGTGCCGGCCAGCTCGAGCTCGCCCGGACGCGGGTACGGGGCGAACCGGCTGTTTGGGTTGCGCGTTGTGGCGCCCTGCACCGTCTCACCGTTGATCGGCAGCTGGAGGCGCAGGTACGAACGCTGCACGCCGAGCGCGTCGGGGGCGGTAGCTTGCGTCGCCGCGCCGGTGTTAGCGAAGGTCACCGACAGCTCGCGCTTGTAGAGGTTCACGAAGCGCGCGATCGGCAGCAGGTCCTGCGTGAGGGGCTCCAGCCCGTCGGACACCGGACGCAGCGCGTTCAGCAGCCGACGGATCGGCGGCATCCCCGTACGCACGCGCTTGAGGACCGGGTCCAGCTCGACGAGCGTCTGCTCCAGCTGCGGAGCCAGGACGGCGAGCCGCTGGAGCGCGGGACGCACGAGCGGGGTGACGGGCCGCAGGTCCGCAATCGCGGGCTTCGCCGCACGGGACGTCGCCTCGACGGTGGTCATGAAGCGGCGGGTCTCGCGTCCGAACGACGGCAGCGTGCGCAGCGTGTCGCGCAGCGCCGGCGTGATCGCGGAGGTCGTCTCCAGCAGCTGCCGCCCGCCCTCGGCGATGCCCTGGATTGCACCGGAGCGCCGGCCGACCGCGGCGAACGTCGTCGCGAAGTCGCGGCTGCCCGACCGCACCTCGGCCGACTGCCGATTGAGGAGGTCGAACAGCCCGTCAGCACCCTCGGCCAGCGGAGCGACCTGGCCGACTGCCGCGTTGAGGTTCTTGCCCTGCCCCTCGGTGCCCTTCGCGATCGAGGTCAGCACGACCTTGAGGTCCTTGCGGGTCTTCTCGTCGAACGCGTCGAGGATCTGGTCCAGCTCGACCGTCGGCTGAATGTTCTGCGCCGGGATCGTGCCACCGTCGGGTATGAACGCCCGTCGGCCGATCTGGTCCTTGCGTGACCCGAACGAGAGGTTCACGAACGTCTCGCCGACCAGCGTCTTCGTCCGCAAGGTCGCCCGAGTGTCCTTGGGCAGCGGCGCGAACTTCGGCTCGATCTTCATCGTGACCTTGGCCTTGCCGCCCTCGCGCACGATCGTCGTGACCTTGCCCACGGTCACACCGCTGACGCGGACGTCGGCGTACCCGGCCAGCTGCGTGCCCTGCGCGAACGCCGTCTTCACCTGGTACGGCCGGCCCTTGAGCGGCACGGGGCCACCGAAGCTCGTCCAGAGGAACAGCAACAGACCGAAGCACGACAGCGCGAACGCCACCATGACCCCGATCTGCACGGGGTGCGGACGGTTCTTGTTCACGCTCGAGCGCCCCTCTTATCGCGGTGCAGAACAACGCGCGCGGTCCCGGAGTCATCGGGTGAGGGGGAACGTTCTTCGTGACCCGATCGAGAGCGTTGGTCGATCGAGCAAAGGCGCTTCGCATGTGCGGGGCCTGCTTCGGTCGGAACCTCCGCGGGCGTGTCGCTGCTAGGACCCGACAGGAGTGGGGGTTCAGGCATCGGGGCTCGGATCGGATGCGGGGCTCCAGTCCTCCCACCCGGGAAGGAGTGCGTGTCCGCCGCTTTCGAAGTGGGTGACGTCAACGATCAAAAAGAGGGCCTGGGCTTCAGCGATGACGGTCTCGTTGTCGAGGAGCCGTCCGTGGAGGTGGAGCTTGCGACCGTCGCGGCCGACCGCCCATGCTTCGATCTGCATCGGGCGCTCGAGGAGCGCGGGTGCGCGGAAGCTGACGTTCAGGTTCGCGGTAACCGCCGGTGTGCCGAGCACGATCAGGAGCGACCCGAGGGAGTCGTCCAGCACCGTTGCGACCGCCCCGCCGTGCACGATGCCGGGGGCTCCCTCGTGCCGGCGGTCAAACGTGATGGTCCCGCGCAGGAGGTCGCCGTCGACCCGGAGGCGGAGACCCATCCCGGCGGGGTTCTGCGAGCCACAGCCGAGGCAGTTGGGGTGGTGTTCGGGGATCGTGCCGTCCGCGGCGACCTTCATATGGTGCGCTCCAGCGCTTGGAGCGCCTCGGGCTCGAGGCGCCGGATCTGCTGGATGACGTCGCGTGCTTCGGCGACCTCGTGCGCTGCGGCTCGGGCGCCGAGTGCCTCCCAGGCGTCGCTGAGGGTGCGGTAGCGCTCGGCAGCGGATCGGACCGTGGCGTCGTCCAGGAGCTCGGCGGTCTCTTCGAGGTAGCCGGCCTGCAGCGAGCGGAACATCGCACCGCCGGTCCCGGCCTTGATGATCAGGACCGCGAGGGTGTCGAGCGCTTCGGGAAGTCGGTCACCGAAACGAGCCGGCCAGTCACCGAAGGTGCCGGCGAAGTACTCGACGCCGTCCAGTCCGGTGCGGCCCTCGAGACTTCCGACCGTCTGGGCGCTCTGGCGCATGTTCTTGGACGTCGCGGACGCCACATCGCGGACGACGTCGGCCAGCGCTGGTAGCTCGGTCGGCCACCGGTACGTGAACATCGCGTTGCGGGTCGGCGCGGGAAAGGACTGGGAGTTGCGCGCGCGGTGCAGGCTGTCCAAGGAACAGGCCTGAAGGTCCTCGCGGTCATTGTCGGCGACCCACGCGATCCCACGGCCTTCGTCGTGGTCGACGATCACGATGTCGTGACGGGTGTTGCGCATCCGGACGCGGAGGTACTCCAGCTCGCCGATGTCCGCCCACACCATCGGCGGGTCTCCGCGATCAATCGCGGCTTTCACCGACTCCCACCCTTGTGCGGCATCGTCGGTCTGCTCGAACGTCACGGGCGCCGCGAGGTGTTCGCCGATGTCCCGCTCCATCGACCCGGTGCGACCGACGAGGTAGAACGGGATCCCGGGCACCTGGTCGGAGAAGAAGAACCCCAGTCCACCGGCGAGCCCGAAAACCATCGGTTCGCTCAGCGGCCCGTGCCCGTAGTCCAGGCCATGGAACTCGAGCAGGTCGCGCAAGGCTCCGGACCCGCAATGGCCCGCTCGGCGGTGTGGGAACGCCTGTGCTCGTACCGACGGCGTCGGCGACAACGAGGTCGGCGTCCTAGGCGGCAGGGTGCTCACTGGTTCAGGGCGCCCGGGAGCATCGGTTGGCTGGTGAGCTGCCGGATCACGTAGGTCGACTCGTCGCTGATCGTCATGTTCGGGGAACGCTTCACAGTCTCTCGCCGAGGATCCCCAGCTGCAGGCGCCATCGCAAAACGAGGGCACAAGTGCTGGACGCCGCCGCGAGCGCCCTAAGCTCGGCGCGTTGACATAGTGTCGAACATAGTGACAAGCAGCGTGTATCGTCAACCGCGAGTGCCGAAGGTCACAGTCGGACCCTGCGGCGCTCGGACGTCCCTGACTCGAAAGGCATCTCGTGCGCGCACCGTCGATCGTTCTCTCTCCCGGCCCCTTGCGGGACCAGATTCAGGCCGCAAGGTGGGCGGAGGACGCCGGCTTCTCGTCGGTCTGGACCACGGAGTTCCACCACCGCTCCGCGACCGTGCCGCTCGGCGCGATTATCCAGGCGACCTCGACCATCGGTGTTGGCACTGCCATCGCCTACGCCTTCGGCCGCACCCCCGTCGTTCTCGCCGCCGAGATCCGGGACCTCGACGAGCTCTCCGAGGGACGCCTGCGATTCGGTCTCGGGACGGGTACGAAGCGGATGCAGCAGAACTGGCACGGTTTGGATGGCGAGCACCCCGCCCCGCGCATGGAGGAGCTCCTCCCGCTGGTCCGCAAGCTCTGGCGGCTGCATGAGGGACCGCAGGCCTTCGAGGGCCGGTTCTACCGCGTGAACGTCAAGCCGACCGTGCCCGTCGATCCACCGCTGCGCCCCGACGTGCCGCTGCTGATGGCCGGTGTGAACCCCCGGATGATCCAGGCCGCAGGCCGGGTCTCCGACGGCCTGGTCGGCCACCCGCTCTTCACCGCCTCCTACATCGAGCACGTCGTCCGGCCCGCCCTGGCCGAGGGGGCACGACGCGCAGGTCGTCCGGCTCCGCCGCTGGTCGGCTACCTGACCTGCTGCATCGATGAGGACGGTGACGTCGCCCGACAGCAGGCCGCGGCGGTCATCGCCTTCAACAGCACGGTGAAGACCTACCAGGGCATCCACGAGCACCACGGGTTCTTGAGCGAGGTCGCCGCGATCCGCGAAGCGTGGAAGCAGGGCGACTTCCCCAGCATGGTCGCTGCAGTCTCCCGCGAGATGATCGACACGATCGCCCTCGCCGGAACTCCGCAGGAGGTTCGGGACCGTTACGAGGAACGGGCCGCGGTCTACGACGACGTGCTCCTCTGGCCTCCGGCCTTTGTCGGTCAGGACGGCATCCGCAAGGTCATCGACACTCTCAGCGTTCGTGACACGTAAATGCTGCTGAACCCCCCTACCGTTATTGGGTGTTCGGGCGCCCTTGCCCGTACGATCAGCTGATGGCGGTCCTTTCGAAGCGCGACGACCCTGAAGCTCGAGGGCGCGCTGAGGCGGAACTGATCGAAGCGGTCGTCGCTCTGCTCACCGACGGGACTCCGTACGCGTCACTGTCGATCAGCAAGATCGCCGAACGAGCGGGACACACCCGCACCGGGTTCTACTTCTATTTCCGCGACAAGCGCGACCTCCTGATGAGCGCCACGAGCCGCCTCGTCGAGGAGCTCTTCCGGGGCACCACCACCTGGCTGGAGGGCCCCGGCGGCAGCGCCGAACTGCAACGCGCGCTTTCTCAGGTCCTGCACGCTTATCGTCGATCCAGCGCGCTGCTGCGTGCGCTCATCGAAGCCACGACCTACGACGCCGTGATCGCGACGTACTGGCACGACGAGATCGGCAGGTTCATCGCCGCCACCGCCCAGCGTCTCGAACGCGACGGTCTCCCCGCCACGCAGGCCCGCGGCACCGCGGACGCCCTGGTCTGGATGGTCGAACGGGTCTACTACCAGCGTGTCCTCAACGACGACCCCGAAGAGGACAAACTCGCGATCGACTCCCTCACCGCGATCTGGGCCCGCACCCTTAACCTCTCGACTTAGCCCTTCGCTCTTGACGGCCGGGGCGTGGAGTACGGCGTGGGAATACACAGAGAGGCGGCGCGGCGTGTTTGGTTCACGCCGCCTGAGCGGAACCCGCGATGAGCGGCCGGACGATCGCGGGCATCCGCCGCCACCGGGCGTCGCGAAGGGCGGTGGTGTCGAAGCCGGCGTTCCGGAGCGCTTCTATGGTGTCGCGGTTGCAGTTGCAGCCGTAGCCGATCGCCCGCCACGGACGGTGCAGCCGGTCCTGGATCCGGGCCAGGCGCGGCCTCGACGAGCGGACGTGCTCGATGAGCAGCAGCCTCCCGCCGGGACGAAGGACCCGGCGGACCTCCCGAAGTGCCTGGTCGGGGTCCTCGACGGTGCAGAGCACCAGCGTGCTCACGACCGTGTCAAACGCGTTCTCATCGAACGGGAGGTCCTCGGCGCCGGCCTGCACCACGCGAGGGTGGCCGCCGAGCCGTTGAAGACGTTTGACCATCGAGGCCTCGGGTTCGGTGAGCGTCAGGCTCGCCACCGTCGGCGGGTAGGCGTTGATGTTCAGGCCGGTACCGGCACCGAGCTCGAGGACCTCACCGGTCGCGCCGGAGAGCACGTCGCGGCGGAGGTCACGCATGCCGGTCCGCTCGCCCCAGGCGAGGAGAGGGTCGTAGATGGCGGTGAAGACGGGGGCGTAGAGCGACACGAGGCGATCGTCCCTGGATCGGAGGGCTGGCTGGATGTGCGCCGGACCCATCGGGTGGGTCCGGTGGGAGGCGGCGGGGTCGTTCAGCGGGGGCGGTAGCGCGCGTCGGCGGCGAGCTCGGCGTCGTGGTGCTCGGTGATGAACGCGTCGATCCTCCGCAGGTCGTCGACGGCCCGCTTGGCCATCGGCAACAGCTGGTGGCCCAGTTCGGTCGGTCGGACCTCGGACGGCAGCCCCTCGGCGAGGACGACCGCGGCGCGTTGCTCGAGCTTGCGGATCCGGCGAACCAACGACGTTGCGGTCACGTCCAGCTCGGCCGCGGCCGCGGCGGTGGTGCCGTGCTTGACGCCGACGACGAACGCTTCGAGGTCCACCAAGGTGATCGGGTAGGGCTGCGAGCGCCTCCCGGGCCGGCGGGAGAGCCGTGCGGCGCCGCGGGTCGAAGCGGGAAGGATCTCGTGCTCAGCGCTCATCGGTTCTGGGTGAGATGGGGTCGGAGGAACTGGTCGACCTGACGGTCGGTGGTGAACTCGCCGGCCTTGATCGCCGTCACGTCACCGGTGGCGTCGACGAGGATCGTCTGCGGGAACACGCCGCCGGCCTGAAACGCACCGGCGATCTGCTCGTCGGGGTCCTGCACGTGCGGGTAGATCGTCGGGTTGGTCTTGAGGAACCGCCGCGCGTTCTGCGCCTTGTCGGCGGCGTTGAGGCCCAGGAACGCGACGCGATCGCCGTAGCGAGCGGCCGCGCGGCGCAGGAGCGTGAACTCCCGCCGGCACGGCGCACACCACGACGCCCACTTGTTGATCAGGACCACGTGGCCCTGAAGGGCCTTCATCTTCGCCACGAACGCGTCGCCGTTCAGATGCAACAGCTGGCCGTGCTGGCGGTACAGCCTCCGGATCGGGGCCGGTGCCCGGGCCGCCGCGCTCTGCACCGCCACCGCCGACGGGGGCGTCCCGCGCGGTGTCCTGGCAGCAGGATCGGACTGCGCCAAGCCGATCACCGCCACGACGGCTACCAGCAGGGCTGCTGCGAGCAGCCGCGCTCGGGTGCTCGTCGCCCGCAGGGCGGTGAGGACTCGTCGAACCATCGACAGCACCGTATCTACTTTCAGTGCTCTACGTACGAATTGCTTTCACAACGGTTCAGTAGTAAAGTGGTGACTATGGAGATGCCCCGCCCGATCCCTGCACCTCTCGTCGAGCTGATCGCGCAGCGCTTCCGGGTCATCGGCGACCCGGTGCGCATCCGCCTGCTCGACCACCTCCGCGACACCCCGTCGACGGTCGGCGAGCTCAAGGACGCGCTGGGCGCGAGTCAGCAGAACGTGTCCAAGCACCTCGGCGTGTTGCACCAAGCCGGGATCGTCTCGCGGACCAAGGAGGGCACCGCGGTGCGCTACGCGATCCAGGACGAGTCGGTGTTCGCGATCTGCGAGCTCGTGTGCGGCGGCCTGCGTCAGCAGCTCAACGAGCTCGACGCGCTCCTCGGTGGCCAGACCGAGGCGACGTCGTGAGCGCCCCGACCATCGTTCCCGCCGCGCCGGCGACCCGTTCTTCGCGGTGGCCGCTGGAGCGGGCACTGTTTCTGATGGCCGGCACCGTGACGATCGTCTCCGTCCTCCTGGCCGTCTCGATCTCGCAGTGGTTTCTCCTGCTGACCGTCTTCGTCGGTCTGAATCAGTGGGTCTTCGTCGCCGTCGGGGCCTGCCCGGCGTCGCTGGTGATGAGTCGTGTCCTCGGCCTTCAGCCCGCATGTGATCGGAGGATTCGATGAGCACCGTTGGTCCGATCGGCCGTCTGGGCCGCTACACCGCCACCCACTTCAAGCAGGTCGCGATCGGCTGGGGCATCCTCGTCCTGGTCCTCGCCGTCTTCGCCCCCCGCGTCGAGTCCGCCCTCTCCGGTGCAGGCTGGGAGGCCTCCGGGTCGGAGTCCGTCCAGGCCCGCCAGCTGATCGACAAGAACGTCGGCGGGCTCTCCAGCTCCGCGTTGCAGGTCGTGGTCCACTCGGAGACGCAGACCGCCACCGACCCGGCCTTCCAGGCTGCGATCGCCAAGACCGAGGCGACGCTGAAGGACACCGAGTTCGTCGGCCGCGTCGTTCCTCCGCAGCCCGGGATGTCGATCTCGAAGGACGGGCACACCGCGATCGTGCAGGGTGCCGCCGCGGGCACGTCCAACGACATGGTCCGCGCCGCCGACGACGCCAAGAAGGGCCTCGAGAAGGCCGGCGCCGACGGGGTCGAGGTGCACCTCACCGGCGCGTCGGGCCTGTGGTCGGACTTCAACCACGCCAACCTCACCGCGATGCTCAAGAGCGAGGTGATCTCCTGGCCGGTGACGATGGCGATCCTCGTCGTCGCGTTCGGGTCGCTGGTCGCCGCCGGGCTGCCGCTGATGCTGACCATCACCGGCCTGGTCGCCGCCGCCGGGTCGCTGTTCCTCGGCGCGCAGGTGCTCGACATCTCGGTCTGGGCGTTCAACTTCGCGATGATGTTCGCCCTCGCGCTGGGCATCGACTACGCCCTCTTCATGGTCATGCGCTTCCGCAGTGCGAGAGCCGAGCACGGCGACCCCGTGCGGGCAGTGACCGAGACGATGGACACCGCCGGCAAGGCCGTCCTGTTCTCCGGCATCACCGTCCTGATCTCGCTGACCGCGGTCATGCTGGTCCCGAGCCCGGCGTTCCGGTCGATGGCGCTGGGGATCATGCTCGCCGTCATCTTCGTGCTCGCTGCGACCCTGACGCTGCTGCCGGCCGTGCTGGGCCGCCTGGACGGCAAGGTCGACAAGGGTGCGCTGCCGTGGCTGCGCTCCGGGGAGGCCCGCTCCCCGCGCTTCGAGGCCTGGGCGACCACCATATGGAAGCACCCCAAGAAGCTCGGCGGTCTCGCGCTGATCCTGCTTCTCGTGGTCATGATCCCCGTGCTCGGCATCAAGACCGGCATGCCGTCGATCAAGGTCGTGCCGTCCGAGGACGGCTCCGCGCAGGGCTACGCCCTGGTGAAGCAGGCCTTCGGTCCCGGTGCGCCCGGACAGCTGCAGCTCGTCACGACGTCGGGCGAGGCGGCCGCGGTGGCGAAGGCTGCCGGCTCCGACCGCGGGATCTCGCGGGTGATGGCGACGATGAACGGCACCGGCGGCGTGGCCGTGGTGCCGGTGCTCCCGAACGTCGACGCGTCGGACCCCGCGCTGGGGACGACGATCGACCGGCTGCGGGCCGAGCTGCCCGCCGGCACGAAGGTCGGCGGTCAGCCGGCCGAGAACCACGACCTCGAGGCCGCGCTCTCGTCGCGGACGCCGGTCGTCGTCGGCGTGGTCCTCGGCCTCGGGTTCCTGCTGCTGCTGCTCGCGCTGCAGGCGCCGATCATCGCCGCCGTCGGCGTCGTCACGAACCTGCTGGCCGTCGGTGCGGCGTTCGGGGTCGGCCGGCTGGTCTTCCAGGACGGCGTCGGCGCGAGCGTGCTGGGCTTCGACTCCCAGGGCTTCCTCGACGCCTGGGCGCCGGTCTTCTTCTTCGCGATGATCTTCGCGATCTCGATGGACTACACCGTCTTCCTGCTCTCGGCCGCCAAGGAGCGCTGGGACCTCACCCACAACCCGCGCGAGGCGATGATCGGCGGCCTCGCCGGGTCCGGTCGGGTGATCTTCGCGGCCGCGGCGGTGATGGTCGCGATCTTCTTCACCTTCTCGCTCTCGGGCCCGATCCCGCCGAAGGAGATGGGCGTGATCCTCGGCGTCGCCGTCCTGCTGGACGCGTTCCTGATCCGCCTGCTGCTCCTGCCCGCCGCGCTGCGGCTGCTCGGGAAGTGGGCGTGGTGGACGCCGAGGTCGCTGGCGAAGGTGCTGCCCGACATCCGCTTCGGGCACGCCTGAGCACCACGCCCGCTCCGGTCCCGCGCTCCGACAGCAGTCGGAGCGCGGCCCCGGGCACCGTCCGCACGACCGACAAGGGAGCACCCCGCATGTTCGGCAGGAAGAAGCACCAAATCATCGACCTCACCCCGAAGGAGGCCGAGCACGCCGCCAAGACCGGTGAGCTCGTCCTCGTCGACGTCCGCGAGGCCGACGAGCGCCGGCAGCTCGCTCCCAAGGTGAAGTCCATGCACATCCCCGTTGGTGGGATCGCCGACAGGACCGGCGAGCTGCCCACTGACCGGCCCGTCGCGTTCGTCTGCAAGGCCGGCGGCCGCAGCATGAAGGCCGCCAAGACCGCCGCCACCGCTGGTCTCGACGTCCGCAACGTGGTCGGCGGGATGACCGCCTGGGACGCTCAGGGCCTGCCCACGAAGAAGGGCTCCGCATGATCTTCCGCCAGATCACCCACGACGACCTCGGCTGCGCCAGCTACCTGATCGGTGACGAGAAGGCCGGCATCGCCGCCGTCGTCGACCCGCGGTTCGAGATCGACGAGTACCTCGACCTCGCGCGCTACATGGGCGTCTCGATCGACCACGTCTTCGAGACCCACAACCACGCCGACCACGTCTCCGGCCACGGCCGCCTCGCCGTCGCCACCGGCGCCACCATCCACGTCCACCGCCTCGCCGAACCCGACTACGCCCACCAGCCGTTCGACGACGGCGACGAGTTCCAGCTCGGCGGCCTCACCGTCCGGGCCATCCACACCCCCGGGCACCGCCCTGAGCACACCGCCTTCGCGCTCATCGACACCAAGCGCAGCGACCAGCCCTGGGCCGTCCTCACCGGCGACACCCTCTTCGTCAACGACGTCGCCCGACCGGACCTCGCGATCGAGAAGGCCGAAGGCGCCCGCGGCATCTTCCACTCGCTCAAGGACAAGCTGCTCGTCCTCCCGCCCGAGGTCGAGGTCTGGCCCGGGCACCTCGGCGGGTCGATGTGCGGCGGCCCCGGCATGGACATGAAGGTCTCCTCAACCATCGGCTACGAGCACCGCGCCAACCCCACGCTCCAGATCGAGGACGAGCAGCAGTTCGTCGACGAGGCCTTGGCGAAGCTCGGGCCGCAGCCGCCGAACTTCCAGGCCATCGTGGAGCTCAATCGCGGACCGCTCGTCACCGAGGGCGTCCAGCTGCTGCCCCTGACGCCCCGCCAGGTCGAGCTCAAGCGCTCCGAGGGGGCACTTGTCGTCGATGTCCGCACCGATCTGCAGTTCGACGAGGCGCACATCCCCGGAGCGATCTGCGCGCCGATGCACCGCGCCGGGTTCGGCTCCAAGCTGGCCTGGCTGGCGGACCGCGAGCAGGAGATCGTTCTGATCGGCCGCGACGACCAGGACGGCCACGAGGCCGGCAAGCTCGCGCTCGCCGTCGGGATCCGCAAGCTCGGCGGGTACCTCCACGGCGGCATGACCTCCTGGCGTCAGGAGAAGCGACCCACCAACACCATCCCGCGCGTGGCCGTGGAGGACCTCGAGGACCACCGCACCGCGTTCCCGGACCTGCAGATCCTCGACGTCCGCGACCAGAGTGAGTACGACGCCGGACATATCCCCGGCTCGACGCTCACGATCTGGCACGACATCACCTCCTGGCCCACGGACCTCGACCCCGAGCTCCCCGTCGCCGTGATCTGCGGTTCCGGGCAGCGTGCCGCGACCGCCGCCAGCCTCGTCGTCCGCCACGGCGGCCACGACGTCGTCCACGTCGTCGACGGCGGCGTCCCGAAGTGGGGACGCCTCGGCAACGACCTCGAGACCACCAGCAGCACCTCGAAGGCGTGAGCCGGGCGACGGACCCTCTCCCGGGACCGTTGGGGTGACGTTGCTGGCGATCCCGTTCGGGATCCTCATCGGACTGATCGTCGGCACCGTCGGCGGCGGCGGCGCGATCCTCGCGCTTCCCGTCCTCGTCTACGTCCTGGGCGAGGACGTCAACCCGGCATCGACCGTATCGCTGATCGTCGTCGCGCTCGCCGCATCCGTCGGCGCCGGCGCACGGGTGCGCGGCGGCCACGTCTGCGCCCGCCTGGCGATCCTGTTCTCGATCCCGGCCGCCGCCGGCTCCCTGGCCGGCACCGTCCTGGGGCAGGAGGTCAGCCCGCGACTGCTGATCCTGACGTTCGTGCCCGTCATGGCACTCGCTGCGGCCCTGACCTGGCGCCGTGCCTGCACCGACCAGACCGGCGACGAAGAGGCCTGCCCCGACGTCCCGATCCGCAAGATCGTGCTCGCCGGAGCGCTCGTCGGGATCCTCACCGGCTTCTTCGGCGTCGGCGGCGGCTTCGTCATCGTCCCCGTCCTGACGCTCTGGTTCGGCATGAGCTTCCGCCGCGCCGTCGGCACCTCGCTGGTGATCATCACCCTCACCGGCCTCGCCGCCCTGGCCAGCCACCTCGCCACTGGCACCACCATCGACCTGCCCGTCACCGCCGCGCTCGCCGGCGCCACGATGCTCGGCGCCCTCATTGGCAGCCGTGTCAGCGACCGGCTCCCGCAGCGTCTACTCGGCCAGGGGTTCGCGCTGACTGTCGGGGCTGTCGCGATCTTCCTCCTCGTCGACACCCTCGCCCTCGGCGGACCGCCCGGCAGCTGAACCCGACGTACCCGGATGTGACATCAACAGTCGCCGCCGCTTGATGCATGGGTGACTGACACGCACGCCTGCACGAGGGCGGTCGCGTTGCTCATGGGGCGCTCCGGGCGGGGGTCTGCAGGAGCGAGATCAGCGGCGTGTCGGGGTCCGCCAACAGCGCGCGGTCGGGCGAGAGCTCTTGGGTGATGGCGCGCTTGCTGAACATGAACTCCTTCGGTCGGTTCACGCAGTCCGCGGCGATCAGCCGGCCGTCGGCAAGGTAGAAGCAGGCGAAGCTGCGGCCGTCAGCGGGGTTTCCCCGCAGCACGACCTCGTCATGGCCGGTGCTCAGGCCGGCGATCTGCAGCTTCAGGTCGTACTGGTCGGACCAGAACCACGGCAGGGCCGAGATCGGCTTCTGCTTGCCGCAGATCGCGCCGGCGATCGCCTTGGCGTGCTCCAGCGCGTTGGCGACGCACTCCAGGCGAATTCGCGTCCCGTACCGAGCGTCGTAGTGGTTGGCGCAGTCGCCGGCGGCGAAGATGCGCGGATCGTCCGTCCGGCCGTGCTCGTCGACGACGATGCCGTTCTCGACCGCCAGGCCGGCGTCGCGGGCGAGCTCGACGTTGGGCAGGACGCCGACCCCGACGACTACGAGGTCCGCGGGGATCTTGGTGCCGTCGGTGAGGCGGACCGCCCGGACGTGCCCGTCGCCCTCAAATCCTGCGACGCCGACGCCGGTGCGCAGGTCGACGCCCTCCTCGCGGTGCACGCGGTCGTAAAACGCCGAGACCTCGGGGGCGGTGACCCGCTGCAGGACGCGGTCGGCAACCTCGAGGACCGCGACCTCGATCCCCAGCTTCCGCAGCGACGCGGCGGCCTCCAGACCGATGTAGCCCGCGCCGACGATGACGGCCCGGCGGGCGGTCCGGAGGGTGCCCCGGATCGCCTCGATGTCGGCGGCGTCCCGCAGGGCGTGAATGCCCGGGAGGTCCGCGCCGGGGACGTCCAGCGGGCGCGGGCGCGCTCCGGTGCAGAGGACGAGCCGGTCGTAGGACAGCGCGTCGCCGTCGTCGAGGGCGACGGTGCCGGCCTCGCGGTCGATCCCGGTGACACGGGCGTGACGGAAGGTCACGTCCTCCTTCTCGTAGAACTCCGGCCCGCGGATCAGGAGGTCAGAAAGCGTCGTCGTGCCGTGCAGGAACGTCTTCGACAGCGGCGGCCGCTGATAGGGCAGCGACGGCTCGTCGCCGACCAGCACGATCTCCCCGTCCCAGCCGCCCTGGCGCAGGCTCACGCAGAGCTGCGCGCTCGCGTGGCCGGCGCCGACCACGATCACCCGGTCGCGTTTCATCCCGTCGTCCCTCTCCGCGTCGCCGTTGCGGCTCAGGCGCCCGAGGTCGCCTCGACGCGGACAGGTGTCTGCTCGCGGACCGGCTTCGGTGTGAGCTGCACCTGCATGTCGCTGTAGCCCTTGACGAAGTTCGACTGCACGTAGCTGGGCTCGCCGATCACCTCGATGCGGTCAAACCGCTCAAGCAGCTCCTCCCACAGGATCCGCAGCTGCATCTCCGCGAGCCGGTTGCCCATGCACCGGTGCACGCCGAACCCGAACGACATGTGGTTGCGCGCGTTCTTGCGGTCGATGATGAAGTCGTCGGCGTTCTCGAACTTCCGCTCGTCGCGGTTGCCCGATACGTACCACATGAGCACCACGTCACCCTTGCGGATGAACTGCCCGCCGAAGTGGACGTCCCTCTTGGCGACGCGGCGCATGTAGGCCAGCGGCGTCTGCCAGCGGATGATCTCCGAGACCATGTTCGGGATCAGCTTCGGGTCGGCCTTGAGCTTCTCGAACTCGTCGGGGAACCGGTTGAGCGCCAGGACGCCGCCGGTCATCGAGTTGCGGGTGGTGTCGTTGCCGCCGACGATCAGCAGCGTAAGGTTGCCGAGGAACTCAAACGGCTTCTTGATCAGGTCCTTGGTGTCCTCCGACGTCTGCATCAGGGTGATGAGGTCAAAGCCGTCCGGCTCGCCGGCGGCGCGACGGGCGGCCTTGTCGTGCCACAACGCCGTGAAGTTGCGCGCCAGGTCCACGGCGGCGGGGAAGAGCTCGTCCTGGTGCGTCGTGCCGCCCGTGGCGTCCGCGGACCCGCTGATCGTGTCGGACCAGTAGGTGAGCTTGTGCCGCTCCTCGAACGGGAAGTCCAGCAGCGTGGCCAGCATGCGGCCCGTGATCTCCTTCGACACGCGCTCGACCCAGTCAAACGGCCGGTCGGTCGGCAGGTTGTCGAGCACGTCCTGCACGCGCTCGCGGATCAGCGACTCCATCTCCTTGAGGTTCTTCGGCGCCACGACGCCCTGCACGGCCCGGCGCTGCACGTCGTGCTTGGGCGGGTCCATCGCGATGAACATCTCGGCGTTGAACGGCGGAGGCCCCAGGACGATGTAGGGCTCGGCCGAGAACACCTCCGCGTTGGAGTCGACGGCCTGGATGTCGGCGTAGCGCGTGACCGACCAGAACGGCCCGAACGGGCTCTTGGGCTGGTAGTGGACGGGGGCCTCCTCACGCAGCCGCGCGAAGTAGGGGTACCACTGGCCCTGACGGTTCATGAACGGGTTGCTGACGTCGATCTCCTCCAGCGGCACGTCCGCCGGATCGGGGATCGGTCGTTCCTCAAACCGCAGCGCCTTCATCATCCCGGCCAGGCGCTTGGCCTTCAGCGTAAGGGCCACGCTTTGGATCACGCGGTCGACCGGCACGGTCGCCTGCACCGTGTCGGTCACGCGGACCTTGGTCCGCTGAAAGAGGGTGCTGTTGGTCGTCATGGTCTCTCGCTTGGTGGTCGTCTGCTCGAACACGGGGTGGGCTACATCTGAAACTCGGGGAGGTGCACCGTCAGCCCGTCGAGCGCGGGGCTGGCCCGCAGCTGGCACGCCAGACGCGAGTTCGGGCCGCACTCCGGCGACATCTCCACCATCTGGCTCTCGAGGTCGGTGCGCGTTCCGGTCGTGGTGATCCAGGCGTCGTCGACGATCACGTGGCAGGTGCCGCACGACGCCTCGCCGCCGCAGTCGCCATCGATCCCCGGAACGCCGTGGTTGGTCGCCAGCTCCATCAGCGACGAGCCGTCCTCCAGCTCGACCTGGTGCGGCGTGCCGTCGTGCTCGACGAACGTGATGGTCCCCATGACTGCCCTCACTCAATTGGTTTGACGAAGCCTGCTCAGCGTCCGGGGCGCTCGCTGGGCGACCCACTGACAGGAATGCGCCGACCGTACCATTTTTCTGCACCGTGCGGTACGTTCTGGGAGTGGATGCAGAATACGACCGATGAGCACCCCGACGCATCTGACTCGCAAGGGCGCCCGGCGTGCCGAGGAGATCCTCGAGGCCACCGTGCGCTGCCTCGCCCGCGACGGGTACGCCGCCACCTCGCTGCAGCGCGTCGCCGAGGAGGCCGGGGTTCCCAAGCGCGCGATCCCGTACTACTTCGCCTCGCGCGAGGGCCTGTTGACGAACGCGGCCGAGCACCTCATCGCCCGCCTCGTCGACCAGATCCTGCAGGCCGTCGCCGCGCTGAAGGACGCCGACAGCATCATCGACGTCGGCTTCGAAGCGTTCTGGGCCGGCCTGACCCGCGACCGGGCGTTCCTGGTCGCATGGCTGGGGCTGCAGACCGAAGCGATCACCAACCCGTCCCTCGCACCAGCAGCCGCAACGGCGACCGACCAGCTGCGCCGGATGATCGACGGCCTGATCGCCGGGCACCGCGCCCGCGGCGGCCATCTCGCGTACCCGGCGCAGACGATCCAGATCACCATCCTCGCATGGGTGCAGGGCCTCGCCCTGGATTGGGCCATCAACGGCAGCACGCCCGCCCTTGAGGACTCCATCGCCGTCTTTCGGACCTGGCTGAAGACCGCAGCACACCCAGACATGGTGCGGTCCGACACCTGAGGCACCGCCGCGCACCAAACCGAAGAGCACCCCGGCGGAGACCCTTCGATCGTGCTCCTCATGGCCGGCGCCGGCCTGTGCCGCGGAGAGGTCGCAGACCTCCACCACGGCCAGTTCGAATACCGACGCCGCTCCAGTTCCCCCGCTCTAGGCGGGCCGTCCGCGGTTCCACCACGATGGCACTCCCGATCCGCGACAGGGCGGAGTCGAGCGGACCGGACCGCCCACCGCCGCCACCGTCGACGCGATCGCCGCTCGAACAATGAGCCGGTTTGATTCCCGGGCAAGGGGCGTTATACGAGGCGCTGAGAGTGCGTTCTGGACGCCGACCGCCAGCGGTGGGTTCGCCGCGGCCGTTCCGAGGCCTGCGGGGTTGACGTTTCGAGTCTTATCGAACGTTCGCCCGCGCTGGTCTCATTTCGGCGCCACCGCCGCTCTCGATCTGGTGACGTTCGACACCGATCTGCTCAAACGCCTTGCAGTACTCGGATCTCATCGGCATATGCGCGCCCTCCGAGCGCGGTGGTCGGCGCGAACAGCTCAAACGCATGCGGACCGCCTGGGTGGAGGTGCAGCTCGACCTCGACGCCGGCCTGCGCCAGCCTGGCCGCGTACGCGACGTCCTCGTCGCGGAAGATGTCCAGATCGCCGACCATCACGTACGTGGCGGGCAGTCCGGAGAGGTCGGTGGCGCGGGCCGGCGCGGCGTAGGCAGACACGTCCGGCCCGCCTGCTGCGTCCCCGAGCAGCGCACCCCATCCGGTGACGTTGTCGTCGTAGCTCCACGTCTGGACCGGCGACGCGTCCGCGGGTGCCTCGACGTTGCGGTCGTCGAGCATCGGGTAGATCAGCACCTGCCGCGTCAGGGCGGGCCCCCCGCGATCACGGGCCAGGAGCGCGACACCGGCGGCGATTCCTCCCCCGGCGCTGTCGCCGGCAACGCCCAGCCGGCCAGGCTCGCACCCGATCGATGTGGCGTTCTCGGCCGCCCACACGAGGGCGGCGTAGGCGTCTTCGACCGGTGTCGGGTGCGGGTGCTCCGGTGCGAGCCGGTAGTCGACGGCAACGAGCGTCGATCCGGACGAGCCTGCGAGGAACCGCAGCAGCGGGTCGTACAGCTCGACGCTGCCGAGGATCATCCCGCCGCCGTGGACGTAGAGCACCAGCCCGCCGGTCGCCGACGTGGGCCGGTAGACGCGAAGCGGGACGGTCGCACCTCCGTGGCCGACGCACGTATCGTCCTGAACGTCCACCGGTGGTGCGTCGGGAAGGGTTGCCATGAACGTCGCCATCAAGCCACCGACGAGCTCGCGCCGCGCGGCGACATCGCCGGGCGGCGGCGGCTCCATCGTCGCCAGTTGGCCGAGCACCGGTGCGAGCACCTCGGCGATTTCGGGGTCGAGCGCTCTTGTCATCGTCCAGGCTCCTTCGGGTTTTGTCGCTGACCAGTGGTGCGCCCAACAGGCGGGTGCGGCATCGGACCGGGGCCGTGCGCAGCCCGCCGTCTGGCCGACCTATTCACTCTGCCCAGGGTCACGGCGACGCCAGTGGCTGGGCCTTGAGGCCCTTGAGCATTACGAGCATCAGACCAGACTCCTCGACCTGGTCGCGTGCTTCGTTCGCCGCCGCAAGGCGGACGCCGCGAAGCCGGGCGGTGCGCGAGGCCTCGCCGGCCATCTGGATTCCGCCCTGGTGGTGGCGGAGCATCAGCTGCAGGAACAGCCGATCGAATGCCCTCCCGCGGAGGCCACTGAGCCGGTTCATTTCGGTCTGGGACGCCATTCCGGGCATCGCGGCAGCTGGTCCACCTGTGGTTGGCATGGCGTGCCCGCCAGAGGTCATTGAGTGGTTCGTGGTCGCCATGTGATGATCCGCCGAGGCCTCGGGGCACGTCCCGGCCGAGCCTCCGGAGTGGGTGCTGTGGCCCGCACACGAGTCATCGTCGGCTGCTTGCGCGTGTCCCATCCAGGTCATCGGCGGCCCGGCGGCGACGATCGGCTTCTCCCAGAGGCCGAGCCAGCCCTGCATCGTTCCGATCTCGACGAGCTGCGTCGTGGCGATGCCGTTGGCAATGGCCCGCACTCCCGGCGTGGCCCGGGTCGGCGCGAGCTGCGCCATCGTCACCGCCTGTTGGTGGTGGACGATCATGTCCTGGCTGAACCCGATGTCGACCGGGCCGGGAGCGGACGCTGCGGCGGGCGCGTGCTCGTGGGCATCGCCGCCACTTGCCACCAACGCCACGCCGATGGCGATCAGGGCGGCAACGACGACCGCGGCGAACGCCACGCGACCACGCCGGCCTGTCGGCCGGATCGTGCCCGCGGCCGCGCCGACCGCGGGCACGACGGATTCAGCTCGTGCGGCCGACACCGCAGGTCCTCAGGGTGCTCGTAGTGGTGACGGTGCGGCGCGTCGTCGACAGCCGTCCGGTGACCCGGACCTTGTACTTCCCGCGGGCCAGCCCGACGAGCGTGACGCGGACGGTCCGACGTCCGACCTTCCTGACGGTGATGCGGCGACCGTTCGCCGTCGCACGTAGCCGCGTGATTCGAGCACCGGTCGGAACCTTCCGGAATCGACGGAGGATCTTCCGGCGGCTGGTGCACGCTGCGGGCGCTGCGGTCGGGTTCAAGGGGTAGGCACCGTTCTTGAACTTGAGCGCCAAGAACCCGTTGTCCTGGCAGGTCGCCCATAGCTCGTCGGAGCCGTGGAACACCGGCGGTGAGGAACACCAGTCCGCGGTCAGGGTGCTGACCGGCCGACCGGACGCGATCGAGCCAGCACGTCCGGCGATGCCGTCGACGAGGCCGTTGAGCGAGCCGGAGATCGCCTGGTCGAGCGTCGGCAGAAGCCCGGCGAGCCCGGCGGCGTGCTCGGAGTCGGGAAGGTCGCCGTTCTTCCCGGTCTGGGCGCCGGGGTTGTAGTAGGCGATTTCCTTCGGGTTCGCGATGTCGCGGATGTCGAACACGCGGATCCCGGAGTTGAAGTAGCCGCACGCCAGGGCGGTTGGGTCCTTCGGCCGATCGACGGTGCAGTAGTGCGCGTCGTAGTGAAAGAGACCGTTTCCGTCGAGGTCCGCGGTGCTGGCGGCGACGTTCTTGGGCAGCTGGATGGCAAGCCGGAGCGTCGAGACCACCTTGGGATCACGCTCGTTGCTGATGTCGACGAAGCGGACGGCACCGCCGCTTCGCGCAACGTTGCCGATCTCGTCGATCGAGATCAACAGCGGCTTCCCGGCTTTCGTGATCGGGACGGTGACCTGCGAGATCAAGCCGTCGTCCCACTGCGCGCCCGAGATCTGGCGGACCGTCGCCCCAGCCTTGCGGGTCTGGATGTCGCTGACGTCGTAGATGTTCACGCCGCCGGGGATCGTCGAGAGGTACATGCGGCTGCCGTCATCGCTGAACGAGAAGCCGTGGTCGCCGACGGCAGTCACGATGCCGGTCCAGAAGATGCGCGGTGCTTTCGGATTGTCGACGTCGATCGCGGTCAGCGAGCCGGGGACCAGGCCGGTTGACCAGTAGGTGCGGCCGTCCGGAGACCAGCCGCCCTCGTGGGCCAGGGCGTTGGCCGGCAGGGTGAGGTCGGAGTCGCCGACGCCGTTGAGGAGCTTGGGGTGGGCGCAGTCGTCTTTGATGTCGTAGACGGAGAACAGGCCACCGGCGACGACCGGTCCGACCGCGACGCCGCCGAGCAGGCCGCGCTTTTCGTTGACCTTCAGCGACTCCCAAGGACCGAACATCATCGCCGGGCTCTTCAGCGTCGCGCTGCGAAACGGTCGTCGCGGGTCGGAGGCATCGATGACGTGCACGCCTGGATCGCCGTCGGTGAAGCTCGCCGGGAACGAGCTCGGGGTGTACGTGCAGTGCTTGTAGGTGGGGCTGACCCACGATGCACCCTTGCCCTGATGCTGGCCGACGAGCTCGAGGTTGCACGACGTCCCCGTCTTGCTCGCCCCCCTCCTGCGTTGGTCGATGCTGACCCGGCCCTGCAACCCGGTCTCGGGCCTCGAGCCCGGGCCACACGTGGCGGGAGCCGCCTGACCTGGGGCAACCCCGGGCGTCGCGGCAGTCGCAGCACCTGGATACACGGCGAGGAGACCAAGGAGCACCGCGACCGGCCCGAGCAACCGGCGGGTGGCAGGGACAGAACGCCGAACGTTGACCCTGACGGACGACGATGAGGCCGGCGGCCCGGAATGTGATGACGAGGACATGCGAGCTCCTTCGGGGGCGGTCTGGCTGACACGCCGCGCGGCGGCGAGGCGGCCACGGTGCGCATCTCGAACCTCTCACCCTCTGTGAGCCCTGTCACCATCCTCGCGCGCCAAACGATGTTCCGCCGAGGAGTACGCAGCATCCGTGGGCCTGGCGTCAGCGCCCGTATCGGTGGTCTGCGGTTGCGTGACCTGCGGCCACGAAGTCGCTGACCATCGTCGGGTCCGCGTAGTACGGGTCGCCGTCGCCCGATTCGTGGCGTCGGCGTCCGTACTCGAAGAGCACGGCCAGACGCCAGAGCGCGAACGCTCCGTACCACGACAGCTCCGAGATGTCGCGGCCTGTCTTCTCGGCGTACCGTGCCGCCAGCTCGCCCGGTGACGGGTAGCCGTCCTCGGTCGTGACCATGCAGAGCCGGGTCAGCGGATGTTCGGGTGCGCCGGGGTACGCCCAGGTCGCGACCAGGTAGCCGAGGTCGGCGAGCGGATCACCGATCGTGCCGAGCTCCCAGTCGAGGACTGCGACGACGGGCTGCTCCTCGTCGGGCCGGAGCATGAGGTTGCCGATCCGGTAATCGCCGTGCACGATCGTGGACGGGCCGCTCTCCGGAATGGTGGCGCGCAGCCGGCCGCCGAGCTCGTCGAGCCCCTCGGGCTGCACTCCGCCGTCGATGAGCTTCCCGAGGCGGCGGAGCTGCCGCTCGAGGTAGCCGTCGGCTTTGCCATAGCCCTCCAGTCCCTGAGCGCGCCAATCAACGGCGTGCAGCGCGGCCAACGCATCGACGAGGCGCTCACCGACGTGACGGCGCGTCGCAGGGTCGGCGTACGGCTCCGGGGTGTCGTCGGTTAGGACCACGCCGGCGACGTGTTCCATCACGTACATCGGGACGTCCGCGACCACGGGGACGTCGTCGACGCCGAGGACCTTCGCAACCGGCACGCCGGTCCCGTCAAGCGCCTGCAGGACCCGGGCCTCGCGGAGCACGTCGTGCGCACCGGGCGGCAGTGGCGGCGGCGGCGGACGGCGCACGACGACCCGCCGGGCCCCGTCGCCGACCAACAGCGTGATGTTCGAGTGGCCGTCGCCGATCGGCCGCATCTCCTCGATGCGCTTCAGCACGCCGCGGTCCACGAGCCACCGCTCCAGCGCGTCGCGATCGACGGCCGCCGGCACCTCGGTGGCGGTCATCGGGCACCGCCCGTCGGGGTATGCGCCGGCGCGTAGAGCGCGTCGATGTCGTCGGCGTAGAGCGCCACCACGCTGCGGCGTTTGAGCTTGCCCGTCGCGGTCAGCTCCTCACCCCCCGGCGTCCACTCGGCGGGGACCACCCCGAAGCGCTTGATCTGCTCGACCCGCGAGAGCCGGCCGTTGCCCGCGGCGACGATGCGCTCGAGCTCCGCCCGCACGACCGGGTCGTCGGCCAGCTCGGCGGGCGTCGCGCCCGCCAAGCCGTGGCGGTCCGCGAAAGACCGCAGGACGTCGGCGTCGAGGACGAGCAGCGCGACGTTGTACGGCCGCGCGTCGCCGACGCACACCACCTGCGCGACAAGCGGGGCACCCAGCTTGATCGCGGACTCGATGTTCGTCGGCGACATGTTCTTGCCGGCCGAGTTGATAATGATGTCCTTCTTGCGGTCCACGATCTTCACGTAGCCGTCCGCGTCGAGCACCCCGACGTCGCCCGTGTGGAGCCAGCCGTCCGGATCGATCGCCTCCGCCGTGCGCTCGGGGTCCTTCAGATAGCCCGGCGTGATGTTCGGGCCGCGCAGCAGGACCTCGCCGTCGTCCGCGAGCCGCAGCTCGACGCCCGGCAGCGCCGTCCCCGCGGTCCCGAGCTTCATGGCGCCGGGCGGGTTGCTCGTGCCGGAGATGCTCTCCGAGCCGCCGTAGAACTCGTTGACCCGCAGTCCGAGCGCATGGAACCGCAGGAGCAGCGCGGCGGGACACGGGGCGCCGGACATGATCAGCCACTCGGCTTGGTCCAGGCCGATCTCCTCGCGGGCGGCGTCGAACGCGACGCGCGCGGCGTTGGGGACGCCCGCCTGCGGGTCCTCGAGCGGACCGTTCTCGGCGATCCACGGCATCCGCTCGTCGAGCAGCGCCTCGAGCGCCGCCACACCGTCAGGGCCCGCCGCGCGCGCGGCCGACGCCTCGGCGGCGACGAGGAGCTTCTCGTAGATGCGCGGGACGCCGAAGAAGCGGGTCGGTCGGACCTCTCGCAGTGCCTCGGCTAGCCGGGGCATCTCGGGCAGCAGCGTCTGCGTTGCGCCGTACGCCATGCCCATGTAGTAGCCGAGCAGCCGCTCCGCGATGTGCGCCATCGGCAGGTACGCGACCACGCGCCCCTCCGGGGAGAGACCGAGCCGCTCGCGAAACGACCGCAGCATGAACATCACGCTGTCGTGCCGGTACTGCACGCCCTTCGGCGGGCCCGTGGTGCCGGAGGTGTAGACGAGCGTGACGAGGTCCTCCCCCGCCACGATCGACGCACCCTCTCGTGCGTCGAAGGCCGTGTCGCGGCCGCGCTCCACGATTTCGGCGAGGCCGATCTCGCCCGGCACGGCCCCGGCGGGGTCGACCTCAACCCCGTCCGCGGGGACGATCACCAACGTCTCGACGATCTCAGGCCTGAGGCCGACCAGTTCGCGCGCGACCGACGCGTACCGCGCGCCGGCGATCACGACCGGTGCCTCGGAGTTGTCGATGTTCTCCAGGATCTGCGTGACTGGTGCGGTGTTGTAGAGCGAGAACGGGACCGCGCCCAGGATCACGGCGCCCATGTCGGCGACCGGGAAGTCCACATCGTTGTCGAGCAACAACGCGACGGGCTGCCTGGGGCGGACGCCAACGGCGTGCAGCCCGGCCGCGAGCTCGGACGCGCCCTCGGCCCATTCCGCGAACGACAGCGACCGCTCCGACCCGTGCTGCCGCACCGCTGTCCGATCGCCGTATGCATCGACTGCGGCGAAGAACGCCGCCGCCACCGTCGGCCGGTCGAGCACCCGCGTCATCGTTTCCTGTGCCATCGCCTGCTCCTCGGTCATTCGCTGGCCGCGAGGTGCTGGACGTAGGAGGTCGGCCAGAGGCACTCCCACTGGCCGTGGCCCGGGGCGCCGTCGATCGTGACGGTGCAGGCGGCCTCGGTCACCGTCGTGTCGGTGCCGAACGGCATGTTCACCACGGCGTAGCGATCCATGACCATCGCGGTGGTGCCGCCCCGCTCGTCGTCGAACTCGACCTCGATGTGCCGCTGGGTCATGTCGTCGTCGTAGCTCGCCGACTGCCGCACCCCGGTGAACGCGACCGGTTCGCCGTCCCGCAGCACGTAGCCGTTGACGCCGAGCTCCCCCCGGGCGATCCAGAGCATCGCGTTCAGGCCGACGCCGTCCGGCGTCTGGGCGCAGAGCCACTTCCAGTGGTGCGGGAAGCGCCAGTTGCGCCGGCCCCAGGAGTGGTCGCGGTGCACCAGCGTGTCGAAGTCGATCGTGCGGCCGTCGACCTTCAGCGTCCCGGTCGCCCTGCCGGTCTGCTCGAACCGGTCGATCGCCATCCACTGCGGGCAGCCGACCGGGTTGCGGGTGTAGCTGAACGGCGCGTGCAGGCCGGTGTAGGAGTACTCCAGCGAGACGCCGTCGCCGGCGTACCGGATCTCGGCGCGCGAGAGCGGCTCGGGCAGGTCGATCTCCAGGCCGCCGACGCGCCAGGCGTCGAAGTCCTGGTCGTCGGGGACCTTGATCCCGTGCTCCATCTCCAGCGCCAGCGGCTCCGGCCCGGGGCCGAAGACGGCGAGCTGCCGGCCGGCCCAGCCGTTGTGATCGACCATCGTGTAGACCTGCAGCCCGAGCTGCTCCTCCGGCAGGATCAGGTTCCAGAACAGGCTGTCCCGGCCCTTCACCCCCTCCGGGACGCGGTGGCGGAGGTCGTCCTGGGCGGTGAGCGTGCTGACGGTCATGGGGTCGTGCGGCGGCATCGAGGCGTCTCTTCTTGAGCGAGGAAGCAGGATCCGGTTGGGCTTTCAGTTCGAGGCGACGTGCACCGTGATGCCGTCGAGCTCGTCGGAGATGACGAGCTGGCAGGAGAGCCGGGAGCGCTCGTCGGCACCCTCGAGGAACTCGAGGAGGTCAGTCTCCTCAGGGTCCGGCTCCGGCACCCGCGGCGCCCATTCGGGGTCGAGGTGAACGTGGCAGGTCGCGCACGAGCACGAGCCGCCGCACTCGGCCACGATCCCGGGCACGTTCTGGGCAACCGCGATGTCCATGACGGTGTTCCCGGAGGCGCCCTGGGCGGAGGTCACGACGCCGTCAGCGTCGATGAAGTTGATGGTCGGCATACGAAGGTGTGGGTCGAGTGGTCGTCAGGATTCAAGCCACGAGCGCAACGGCTCGGAGCGGTGTCTCGGTGTCGGCGAGACGGCGGCGATCGACAGGGACCGCGTCACGGATGAGCTTGCGCCCGGCCATGTAGTCGCGTGCGGAGTTGACCGCCTCCACGGCGACGATGCGACCGTCCTTCAGGTGAAAGAGCGCGAACCGGTCCGTTGCGCGATCACCGCGCACGACGGTCTCCTCCCCCATGTGGACGAAGCCCGCCATCTGCAGTTTGTGGCCGAGCTGATCGGACCAGAACCACGGCACCTCGGTCGCGGGACGATCGTGTCCGAGCATTGCCGCGACGGCGATGCTCGCCTGCTCCGTGGCGCTCGGGATGCTCTCCAGTCGCACGGCCGCGTCTGCTCCGCGCACGAGTCGGCGGGTCGCATCGCCGACGGCCCAGATCGAGGGATCGTCGGTACGCGAGTCCTCGTCGACGAGAACACCGTCGTCGCAGGCGAGTCCCGCATCGCGGGCCAGTGCATCATCGGCCAGCGCGCCGATCCCGACGAGCGCGACGTCCGCCTCGACGCGCCGACCGTCCCTGAGCTGCACACCCGCAAGGGCACCGTCGGGCCGGGGCACGAACGCAGCGACCTCAGCGCCGCATCGGACGCCGATCCCGCTGTTGCGGTGGGCCGCCTCGAGGTGCGCCGAGAGCTCCCGGCTCGCCACCCGCGCGAGCAACCGGTCCTCGCGTTCGATGATCGTCGCGTTGATGCCGTGGGGAGCAACGGCGGCGGCGACCTCGAGACCGACGTACCCGCCGCCGACCACGACGAGCCGCGTCCCGGGGCGCAGCAGTCCCCGCAATCTCTCGGCATCGGTTGCGGTCCGGAGCTCCACCACTCCGTCCAAGTCGCTCCCGGGGACCTTCAGCGGCCGGGATCGGGAGCCGGTGGCCAGGACCAGTGTGTCGTAGCCGATAGTGCCGTGGTGCGCCGTTTGGACGTTCCGATGGCGGCGATCGATTCCGACCACCGACACCCCCGACCGCAGGTCGATCCGCTGGTCCGTGTAGAACGACGTGGGCTTCAGCGGCTGGGCGTGCGACTCGCCCAGGAGCGTCTTCGACAGCGGCGGCCGGTGGTACGGCGCACCGGGCTCGTCCCCGAGGAGCACGATCTTCCCGTCGTACCCCGCCTGCCGAAGCCGTCCGGCGACGGCGACGCCGCCGTGGCCGGCGCCAACGATGACGACGCGGGAGTTCTCGTTGAGCGGACCGGCCATGCGTCGGTCGGCTCAGGCCGCGTTGTAGCGCACGGGCAGCGTCTTGAGGCCGCCGACGAAGTTCGTCTGCAGCCAGGTGGGATCGCCGGTGAGCTCGAACGACGCGACCTTCGGCAGCATCTCCTGCCACAGGATTCGCATCTCGAGCTTGGCGATGTGCTGGCCGATGCACATGTGCGGGCCGTATCCGAACCCGATGTGCCGGTTCGGGCGACGCGACGGATCGAACTCGTCGGGGCGCTCGAAGAGGTCCTCGTCGCGGTTGCCCGAGCCGTAGAGCAGCATCAGGCGCTCCATCGACTCCAGCCGCTGGCCACGGAACTCCGTCGCCTGCGTCGTGTTGCGCATGAAGTGCTTGACCGGCGACGTGTACCGGATCGACTCGTCGACCAGCCCCGGGATCAGCTTGTCGTCGGCCTTGACCGCGTTCCACGCCTCGGGGAACCGCATCATCCCGAGCAGGCCGCCCGCGATCGAGGCGGACGTGGTGTCGTGGCCGGCTGCGGCGATCGCGACGTAGTAGCCGTTCTGGATGTTCTGCGCGAGCGGCTCGCCGTCCAGGGTCGAGTTGGCGATCAGCGACAGCAGGTCTCCCGTCGGCTTGCGGCGCCGTTCGTCCGACAGGGCCGTGAAGTAGTCGTGGAATCCGTCGATTGCCGTCTTCCACTGCTGGGCTGCGGCGGTCGGGTCCATCGCCAGGCCGGCGGCCTCCTGCTCGTCGGGGTCCTGCGTGCCGAAGAAGTCCTGCGTGAGCTGCAGCATCAGCGGCTCGTCCTCCTTGGGCACGCCGAAGAGCGACATGATCACGCGCAGCGGGTAGTGCAGCGCGAACTCGCGGGTGAAGTCCAGTGCGCCGTCGAAGCTGAGGAGCCGCTCGACCGCCTCTTGGGCGTGGCCGCGCATCGCGTCCTCATAGGGCCGGATGCGGGCCGGCATGAACCAGTCCTTGGTGATGCCGCGGACGGCGGTGTGCTCCGGCGCGTCCATGTAGGTCAGCGAGTCGAGCACGCGGATGGTGCCGCCCGCGAGCATCGTCTGGAACTCGTCGCTGGCCTTGTTCTGCAGGATGTTGTTGAGGTCGCCGTTGTGGAAGAGGTCGGCGTTGCGTTCGACCTCCATGATGTCGGCGTGCTTGGTGACGAGCCAGATCGGGTCGTAGCCCTCGATGTCGGCGCGACCGAACGGCATGTTCGCCCGGAGCCAGGCGTACGCCTCGAGGTAGCTCTCGTCCTTGTAGGAGGTCGGGAGGACCGCGGCCTTGGCGATGTCGTCCGGGATGACGGGGATGTCCAACTGGGTGCTCATGTGGGTCAGCCTTGGTTTCGGGGGGTCAGTCGTGGACGAGGACGACCTTCGTCGCCTCACCCCGGTGCTGGGCCTCGACGGCCTCGTTGATGGCCGAGAACGGGAACGTGGTGATCAGGTCCGCGAACGGGAAGCGCCCGTCGCGGTAGAGCTTCAGCAGCTCGGGGATGAACGTCTGCGGGTCGCTGTCGCCCTCGGTGATGCCCTTGACCGTCAGACCGCCGGCCATCGCCGGGATCAGCGGGAGCGCCATGGAGGCGGAGAAGTCGCCCGGGACACCGACGAGCCCGAGGGTGCCGCCAGCCGCCAGGGTGCCGATGATCGACTCGATGACGGGGACCGATCCGCTGGTGTCGAATGCGTAGTCGACACCGTCGGAGAGGTGCGTTCGTACTTGGTCGGCGAGGTCGCCGTCGCGTGGATCGAGGACGTCCGTGGCGCCGAGCTTCAGCGCGAGGGCGCGGCGATCGGCCGAGGGCTCGGACACGATGATCGCGGCGCAGCCTCGGACCTTCGCCGCCATCACGGCGGCCAGTCCGACGGGGCCTGCGCCGACGACCAGGAGCGACGATCCCGTGGGGCAGTCGAGGCTGTTGAAGACGGCACCCGCGCCGGTCTGGATCCCGCAACCGAGCGGTCCGAGGAGCTCCAGTGGCAGGTCCCGGTCGACCTTCACGACGTTGCGTTCCGTCGCGATGGCGTGGGTGGCGAACGACGACTGGCCGAAGAAGCTCGCGGTGACGTCGCGGCCGTCCTGGGTTGTCGTCGTGGAGCCGTCGGGGCGGCGGCCGCCGTAATTGCGGGCCGGGAACTGTCCGCAGTACGCCGGATGGTCCTTCTCGCACGGCCCGCAGTGCCCGCAGCTGTCGAACGACAGGGCGACGTGGTCGCCGACGGCGACGCTCGAGACGTCCGCGCCGACCTGTGCGATGACGCCGCTGCCCTCGTGGCCGAGGACCATCGGGTACGGCAGTCCGAAGATGCCGTCACGTGCCGCGATGTCGGTGTGGCAGATCCCGATCGCGCGGATCTCGACGAGCACCTCCCCCGGCCCCGGATCCGCGAGTTCGACGGGCTCCAGCGCGAACGGTGCCCCTGCCTCATGGGTGACGGCTGCGGTGATGGTGCGGGGCATCAGAGTCCCTCTCCGGAGTCGGCGGCATCGAGGTAAATCGACTTGACCTGCTGGTAGGCGGCGAAGCCCTCGGGTCCGAGCTCACTGCCGATGCCGCTGGACTTGATGCCGCCGAACGGTGCGGTCGGGTCGTTGGCGTAGGCGTTGATGCCGATGGTGCCGGAGCGCACGCGGCGGGCGACGTCGACGCCGCGGCGGGCGTCGGACGTCCAGACGGTGCCGCCGAGCCCGTACTCGCTGTCGTTGGCGATCGCGACGGCCTCGTCGACGTCGGCGTAGGGGATGACGGACAGGACCGGCCCGAAGATCTCCTCGCGGGCGATCGTGGCGGTGTTGTCGACGTCGGCGAAGACGGTGGGCTCCACGAAGAAGCCCTTGTCGAGACCGGCAGGGCGGCCGCCGCCGGTCGCCACGCGTGCGCCCTCGGCCCGGCCCGTGGCGATATAGCCCTCGACGCGCTCGCGCTGGCGGGCGGACGTCATCGGCCCGATCTGCGTGGCGGGGTCCAGCGCATCACCAATCGTGACGCCGCCGGCGAGGCCGGAAAGCACCTCGAGCACGTCGTCGTAGCGGCTCTTCGGGGCCAGGATCCGCGAGTTCAACCAACACGTCTGGCCGTTGTTCATCAGCGTGACGCCGAACAGCGCTTCGAGATTGGACGCCAGGTCGGCGTCGTCGAGCACGATCGCCGCGGACTTCCCGCCGAGCTCGAGCGTGACGGGCCGCAGCAGCTCACCGCACGTGCGGCCGATCGCTCGGCCTGCAGCGGTGGAGCCGGTGAACGCGACCTTGTCGACCCCGGGGTGGGAGACGAGGTGGGCTCCCAGCTCGCGGCCGCCCGGGACGACGCTGACCACGCCCGCGGGAAGGTCGGCCTCGGCCACCGCCTCAGCCAGCAGGAACGCGTCGAATACGGTCTCCGGGGCCGGCTTGATGACGACGGTGCAGCCCGCGGCCAACAGCGGCGCGAGCTTGAGGATCGTGAGCGCCTGCGGGAAGTTCCACGGAACGATCGCCGCGACAACGCCCACCGGCTCGCGCGTCACGAGCGTGTGACCACCGAGCAGACCGGGGCGAACCTCGGCAGCGGGAGTCGTGCGGGCGTGCTGTGCGTAGTAGCGCAGCAACATGGGCGGGAATCCCGCCTCCAGGGCCGTGGAGATCGAGATCGGCATCCCGTTCTGCAGGCTCACCCGCCGGGCCATCTCCGGTCCCCGGGCCTCGAGCGCGACCGCGAGACGCTCGAGCGCCTCCCCGCGAGCGTCGGGGGTCCAGGTGGCCCAGCCGGACGGATCGTCGAACGCGCGGCGTGCGGCGGCGACGGCCCGGTCGGCGTCCGTCTCGGATGCCTCGGGGACGTAGCCGGCGTACTGCTCGGTGCTGGGCGACACGACCTCGATGGTGGACTCGCCGGCGGGTGCCTCCCAGGCTCCCCCGAGGAAGAGCTTGTCGTAGGTGATCGGCGTCGTCGTCGCCTGCTCGGTGGTGGCCATCAACCGTTCCCGGATCTCGTGGTCGCGACCTGTCGGTCGCCCGTCAGTCCGGTGTCCCGGACGTCGTTCGACCCTCCCATCGCGCCGCGTCGCTGCCATTCGCTCCCGACGACAACGTCGACTCCCCACAGGAGCACGTGACCTCGATCACACCCGGGCCGGCGCCGGGCCGCCGGCCGACGCCGGCTCCGTCAGGCGTCGACGCCGATGGCCCGGTGCACGAGCAACGCGGCTTCCAACTCGGTGCGCCGGTCGGCGATCTTCCGTCCGAGCAGGTCCTCGACCTGTTTGATCCGGTAGGCGACCGTCTTCTGATGGACGTGCAGTTCAGCGCTGGCCGCGACGTGGCTCTCGCCGGCTTCCAGATACGCCGCAAGGGTCTCGCGCAGCCGCCGGCGCCCTTCGTCGTCGGAGAGGAGCGGGCCGAGCTCGCTGCGAACGAGCGCCCGCGCTCGCACCGGGTCAGCACAGAGCGCAGAGAGCAGGGCGACGTCGTGGTACCAGGTGGGCCCGGTGCTCCGTCTGAGAGCTGCGATCCGGCGGGCGTCGAGTGCCTCGCGGTAGGTCGAGCGGAACCCGTCGGCGCCGCGTGCCGGCTCGCCGATGCCGAGCCCGCGGACGTTGCCGAGTGAGTCTGCGAGGGCGTTCAGGGTGCGGGTGTCGGGGGTTCCGGAGAGTCCGAACCAGATGACGGTGCCGGCGGCCTCGGAGACGGAGATGGTGAGGGCGCGCACCGCCAGGCGTGCGCGGCTGACGATGCGTTCTGTCTCCCCGTCGGGCAGGAGGTCGGGGATCACCACGGCCACGTGCGTTCGTTCGCTGTCGTAGCTCAGGCGTGCGAGGGCCTCGCGGTCGCCGACCTGTCCGAGGAGGACGCCGCGGACGAGCTCTTCGGGTGAGACGTCGAGGCCTTGGCGATGTCGTCGCCGGGCGTCGGCCCACCGATCAGTGAACTGCTCGGACATGCGGTCCATGAAGGTGAACAGCTGGGCGGTGCTGAGGGCCAGTACCTCGTGGGCCTCGACGGGATCGGAGACCGTGTCGCGGACGTGGGCGGCCCAGATCTGCCAGAGGTCAGAGACGCCGATGCGATACGCCCGGAGGAGATGCAGCAGCCCGTCCTCGCGCTCGGCCATCCGCTCAAACAGCTCCAGAGCGCCGGCCGGGGGCACGATCGTGCTCGCCGGGAGGCCGTAGGCGAGCATCGAGATGACGACACCGATGTTGTCGGCGGAGCTGTGGGCGACGGTCTGCCGCGACACATCGTCGTCGTAGGGCACCAGGGCGGGCACCGCCGCGGTGGCGTGCGCGTTGACGGTCGCCGCGATCTCCGGGACGCGGGGGAGCAGCACGGCGGCGACCTCTTGGACGCGCGCGCCGGTGGCGACGCGGTCCACCACGGTGACCAGGTTGAGGTCACTGAGGTCGACGTCCGGGAGCGGGTTCAGGTCGTCAGGCATTGCGCACCTCGCGAACCCGCGCTCGCGGGGAGAGGAAGATTGTGGAGACGTTCTTGGGGCGAGCATACGCCCGACATCGGCTCCCGAGGGCCGGGGATCCTCCGCCCGCTACGTCGCGGGTCACGCGACCGCCGAGGTGATGGCGTGCTCGGTGAGCGTGGCGTCCGTGAGGATCGCGGAGACGGCACCGTGGCGGATGCAGACGACGCGGTCGCACATGGCGACGAGCTCCTCGGGCTCGCTCGACGCGACCACGACGGTGTGGTCGACGGCAAGCTCCCGGACCGCGGACCACAACTGCGCGCGCGCGCCGACATCGACACCGACGGTCGGTTCATCGAGCACCAGGACACGGACCTCTGCCGCGATCAGCCGGGACACCAGGGCCCGCTGCTGGTTCCCGCCCGAGAGCGCCCCGAGCGGCCGTTCCTGATCGCCCTGGACCGACAGCACGTCGAGGGCTGCCGCTGTCCGTGCGCGTTCGCTCGCGGGCCGCAGCAACCCGATCCGTCCACACCAGCGTTGGAGTGCCGAGAGGCTGACGTTCTCACGGATCGTCATCGCCGTTAGGGCGGCGCGGGTGCGGTCGCCGGCCAGGTAGCCGACTCCGCGGCTCAACGCCGCAGCAGGAGACCGCAGGACGACGTCCACCCCATCGATGCGGACCGTTCCGGTCTCGGGACGGCGTTCCCCGACGAGCAGTTGCACGGCCTCGGTCACGCCGGAGCCCAGGAGGCCGGTGATCCCGAGGACGGACCCCGGAGCCGCGGTCAGCGACAGCCCGCGCAGCCGCTTTCCCGAGACCTCGACAAGCTCAAGCGTGGGCGAAGCCGAGCCCCCGGTCCGGGAAGTTGCGGACTGCGTGTCGGTGGCGACCCCGTCGACCTTCGGGACGTCGGAGGCCGTCACGAGTGGGGCCGCGTCGTCCGCTTCCTGGTCCGTGGCCGGTGCTCCGACGATGAGGGACACGAGCCGCTCGCGCTGCACCTCGTCGCCCGCGATGGTGGCCGCGACGCGGCCACCCCGGATGCAGGTGACACGATCGCAGAGCTCTGCCACCTCGGTGAGGTGGTGCGAGACGTAGATGACCGAGAGATCGTGGTCCAGCAAACGTCGCACCGCGGCGGTGACGAGGGCCGCCTCGTGCTGTGCGAGTCCAGCCGTCGGCTCGTCGAGGATCAGCAGACGAGCACGACGATGCAACGCGCGCGCCATCATCAACATGCGCTGATGCGCCGCCGAGAGCGTCGCAGCCTGCGCGTCGAGGTCGAGGTCGAGGTCCAATACCGCGAGCGCGTCAGCGGCGATCCGCCGGTTGGCGGCGGGGTCACGAAGCCCCCACCGCGTCGCCTCGCTCCCCAGCGTGATGTTGTCGATCACGCTGGCCTCCGGGACCACGGCGATCTCCTGGGGCATCAGCACGATCCGCTGAGCCTGCGCGTCGGCGGGATCATGCAGACGCACGTCCTGTCCGTCGACCGTCACCACGCCCGCGTCGGACGGGACGGCTGCGGACAGCAGCTTGACGAGCGTCGATTTTCCGGCGCCGTTGGGCCCGATGAGGCCGTGCACCTCACCGGCGCGCAGATCGAGGTCGACGCCGTCCAGGGCCAGCACGCCGCCGTAGCGCTTCGACAGACCCCGGCACGTCAGCCACGGCGCGGTCGACGGGGCGGTCACGGCACTCACGCGAGACCCTTTCGACCGCGGGAGGCGATCAGCACGGCCGTCGCGAGCACGATGCCCTGGACGAAGTTCGCCGTCCAAGCCGGGGCGCTCAGCTGCGTCAGTCCGGTCTGCAGCGTCACGATCCACAGGACGCCGAACGCCGCACCAGCGACGGTGAAGCCGCGCCACCGTCCGATCGCCGCCCCGAGGAACGCCGCGGCATAGGTGTTCAGGAGGAAACCGGCGGACGAGTCCGGGTAGTACGACGACGCCCGCGACGTCAGGACGAGCGCGCAGAGGCCGGCCAGGAACGCCGTGATGGCGAACGCCGCGATCCTGACCCGACGCGTCTTCACGCCCGCCAGGTACGCCGCCGTCGCGTTGCCGCCCGTGGCGCGCACGTGACGCCCGAAGCGCGTCCGGTGCAGCAGCACGGCCGCCGCGGCCAGCACGAGCGCGGCGAGCCACACCGGCCACTTCAGGCCCAGGATCGTGTTCGACGCGAGGTCGGTGAACGACGTCGGGATCCCTTGGTAGATCGTCTCGTTGCCGGTGAGCGCGAGCTCCAGGCCGGTCACCGCCGATCCGACCGCGAGGGTCACGATGAACGACGACGCCTGGCCCAAGGTCACGAGGAACCCGACCAGCAGACCCACCACGACGGCGGCCAAGAGCGCGATCAGGCACGCGAGGACCACCGGGACGTCGTGCTGGGCCATCAGAACGATGGCAATGCCGGCCGTCAGCCCCACCGTCGCCGTGAAAGAGAGATCGAACTCACCGACGGCGAGGACCAGCGTCAGGCCGCAGACAAGGATCACCGGGACGGCGGCCTGGTCCAGGACGTCCTTCAGCGTGCCGGACGTCAAGAACGTGTCGCCCGCCGCGATCGAGAAGATCAGCAGCATCACGACGTACGCGCCGACGACGACAGACCGCGAGAACAGCACCGCCAGCCGCGCCGCGCCGGAAGTGGCGGGCGCGGCGCTCGGCGACGCGGCCGGAGGCGCCCCCGGCCCGGAGCCCGGAGCTGCGGTGGCGGGGGTAGCGGCCGACGGCCGCGTCGACGGGGTCATCGCGAGTACTCGGCCTTCCAGCGCTTGACGTACTCCGCGATCTGCGAGTCGGGGTCGTAGACGTACTTGCCGCCGGCCGGCACGTTGCTCTTGTCGATGACCTTGAACTCGTACTTCCCGGCGTCGGCCTTCGGGTCTATCGCCTTCCCGGTGCTCTTCAGACGAGCGATCTGATCGACCGCGGTGAGCACGCCCTGATCCGAGTTCGAAGCCGCGGTGACCACCGGTTCGCCCTTCTCGATCAGCGCGAGCGTGCTCGGGTTGTCGTACCGCGCAGCCTGGATGACGTCGGACTTGCCGGCCTGCTTCAGCGACGCCACCGTGATGGGCGGCGAGAAGTCGCAGCAGCTGAGGATGATCTTCGCCTTCGGGTTGGAGCGGACGAGGTTGACCGTCGCCTTGCCCGTCCCGTTGATGATGTCCGCCGGGTTGATGTCCTGCGTTCCTGCGAGCTTCAGCCCGGCTGCCTGCATCGCCGGGTTGGCCTTCGTGATCAGTGCGTGCGCACCGCTCACGGCCGAGAGGTCCAGGTTCACGTACTCGCTGCCGGCCGGGACCTTGCTCTTGAGGTAGTCCGCGAGGACCTGGCCGAACTGCGAGTCGTCCGGGGCGTACCTCGCGGCGAACAGATCAGAGCCGCTGCCTGCCACCGAGATGCCGGAGGCGATGACGGGGATCTTCGCGGCCTTCGCCGCCTGAAGCTGCGTCGCGACGGCCGGGGGGTCGATCGCCAGCGTGATGATGCCGTCGACCTTCTTGGTGGTGAGGCTGGAGATCGCCTGCGCCCAGCCGGCCGGCGTGCCCTTTCCGTCGATGACCTCGGCCTTCCAACCGAGGTCCTCGGCGGCCTTCTTCGCGGTAGACGCCCACTCAGAGATGCGCTCGGACTGCGCGTTGACCTCGACGATCCCGATCGTCCCGGACTTCAGCGGCGTGCTGCCGGTGAAGTCGGCGTTGGTGCTCGCAGCCGACCCCGATCCACCGCTCGCACCCGTGGACGTCGTGTCGTCGTCGCTGGATCCACAAGCCGTGAGTCCGCCGGCCGCCACCAGCACGGCCGCTGCCGTCGCAATTCGTCGGTTTGCGCGGCTTCCAAAGCCGAGGGTCCTCGTACTCATCGTGTGCTCCTGTCTTCGAGATGCGACCAGCTGGCCGCGTGTGACGCCCGTCTCACTGGGCGCGGCACGACACTCCCAGGGACTCCGCGGTTTGCCATTTGCAGCCGGGGATAGCGCCGACTCCCCGCAGGAGCACCGGAGCAACTTCGAGGCGAAGCCACCGACCACGAAAAGGCTCGCTCGAACGCTGAGGGACTAGGCTTCAGCGTGCTTTTCCTCGCCGCGGAACGATGCCGCGGGCTTAAAGGCCGACACGACACCTGCCTAACCGGCGGCAGCCGTTTGGTTCAGCCGCGGGGGAACGTTCGTCTATTACCGAACCGGAACGCCCCGGCAGGTGGACGGTTCGACGATTATCGAGCGCAGGCTTAATACGGCAGTACCACGTTCGATTCGAGCGAAAGCTGGCTCGCGAGGTCGCGTTATAACGCCCTGGGCCGCCCGACGAGTGTCGGTCCGCGGAAGGCCGTCGTCGATGACGGCGATGGTGATCTGATGCTCGTGTTGGCGATCCCGGTTCAAGGTCGTCTTGACGGTCACGGTGCCGGAGTCGGTGAACTTGATGGCGTTCGAGATGAGGTTCGAGAGGACCTGCCGGAGCCGTCGGCCCGGTCCGCCCTGGTGCGCCCACCGCGTGGGGATCTCGTGACCTAGCCGGCGTCCCGCGGGGCGAGCGGCTGCACCGCCGGCCCCTCGAGCACGCTGCCGTCCCGGGCGTCGAACCGCGACGCGTGGCACGGGCAGTCCCAGCTCTGCTCGGCGCCGTTGAAGTGGACCTCGCACCCGAGGTGCGTGCAGAGCGGGGAGTGCGCGTGCACGACGCCCTCCTCGTCGCGGAACGCGGCCGTCCGCCGGCCGTCGTGGCGGACGACGCGTCCCTCGCCGGGCTGCAGCTCCCCGACCCCACCGCGACGCGCCGGGCGCAGCCGGTCGCCGACGAGGAAGAGCGGCGTCTCCGTGTTCCAGAGCGCCAGGCGCGCGGCGGCCCGCGGCTTCAGCTGGCCGAGCCGCGACGGGTTCCAGAGCGCCGCGTACTCGTCGGACCGCCCGGCGATGCTCCCCGCGATCGCGTGGGCCGCCGCGGTGCCCGCCGACAGCCCCCATTTGCCGAACCCCGTCGCGGTCCACAGGCGGGTGCTGCCAGGGCGGAGCGGCCCGACGTACGGCGCGCGGTCCGGGGTCTGCGGGTCCTGCGACGACCACCGGTGCGTGACCTCGCCGGTGCCGAGCTGCTCGGCCGACCAGGCCTCGAGCCGGGCGTAGCGCTCGGCGGTGTCGGAGACCTTGCCGACGCCGTGGCCCTCGCCGCCGACCACGACGAGCTCCTCGCCGTCCGGACCGGTCGCGGTGCGCACGGAGCGCGACGGCTCGGCGACGTCGTAGAAGCTGCCGAGCGGGAGCGCGTGCCCGACCCGTGCGGCGATCGCGTAGGAGCGCTGGGGCTCCAGGCGCGCGAAGTAGAGCCCGCGGTCGAGGATCGGCACGTGCGTGGCGATCACGACGTGCTCGGCCTCGAACGTCCCGGCGTCCTGGGTCTGCACGCGGCACGGCGCGCCCTCGCGGACGCCCGTCACCCGGACGCCCTCGGCGATCGTCGCGCCGGCGTGCTCGGCGAGGTGCGCGAGCCCCAGGCAGTAGTTCGGCCCGTGCAGCTCTCCGCCGCCGTCGACGCGGACGCCCGCGACGAGCCGCGTCGGCGCCGGGACCGCGTGGACCTCGTGCGCAGGCAGCCCGGCCTCGATCGTCGCCCGCGCCTCGTCCTCGAGCGTCCCCCGCTGCGACGGGTCGCTCGTGTAGGTGAACGCCGGCCGGTCGCGCCAGTCGCACGCGAGCTCCTCGGTCATGATCAGGTCGCGGATCCAGCCGACGGCGTGCTGGTTGGCCTGGGCGTAGAGCCGGGTCCGCTCCGCCCCGATGTCGCGTCGCAGCAGGGAGTAGCGCAGGCCGTGGGCCGCGGTGACCTTGCCGGTCGTCGACCCGGTCACGCCCGACCCGACCTCGCGTGCCTCGAGCACGAGGACGCTCCGACCCTCGCGACCGAGCTGCAGCGCGGTGGTCAGGCCGACCACGCCGGCACCCACCACGATCGCGTCGTACCGCGTCGCGGTGCCGGGTGCGGCGCTCCGGCGGGTCGAGCGGTGGGCGGTCGCGTTCCAGAGGGAGGTCGTCGCAGGATTCGTCATGGGGCGGTCCGGGTCGGGGTGGCGGTCGCTACCCGCCGACCCCCGGACGGACCCGCGGGGTTCGTGCGCCAATCGATACACGAGCGATCTCCGGGTCCGGGCCCTCCGGATGAACGGTCACATGGACCACGGAGCATGATGAGTACGTCTACCGACACCTGCCGCGCCGACCGGGCGACCGCCCCGAGCAGCCTGGCCTGCCGAGGCGCGTCCGAGACGGCGACCCGCCGCTCTATCGGCCAGCTCAACCACGGAGTCTGGTGCTGTGAGAGACGCAGGACGCAAAGAGCGCACGCTCGTGGCCAACGTTCTTGACGTGTCTGGGGATAGGTCCATCCCGAAGCGCGAACGCCGCGTGGCCCACCGCGGTTGCTCACCATGGCGACCGACGGAGCCCGCGTCCTGGTCGGTGCGACGCACCTCGACGAATGTCGGGTTCTGCCGAGGGGGCCCAAGACTTGACAGATCTGGACTCAGATTTCTATTTTTTCGCCGCAAGCGTTCTTCGAACTCGGAGGTGTAAGTCATGACCATCGTTCGTTGGGAGCCCGCCCCCTTCCACGCGGCCACGAGCCACGACGGCGACCTGGTGGTCGCGTCGTTCTCCGATCCGGGCGCGTCAGGCCTGCGGGCCGCGCGATGGATCCCGCCGGTGGACCTTGAGGAGATGGACGAGTCGTATCTTCTCGTCGCCGACCTGCCCGGCGTCGCGCACGACGACGTCGCCATTGACGTCGACAACGACGTGCTGACGCTCAGCGGAACCCGGACCACCGACGCCGCCGGCGACGCTCGTCCGTTCCGTTCGGAGTGCGACCGTGGGGAGTTCGAGCGGCGGGTGAACTTGCCGGAAGGGGTCGATGCGGAGCAGATCAGCGCGTCGCTGGACCGCGGAGTGCTGGAGATCGCAATTCCTAAGCCGACCACGAAGCGACCGCAACATGGGTCGCTCCGCCTCGCCGGCAGCTCCCCCGCTCCCGGCTCCAGGTCCGGCAGCAGCGACGCGCAAACCGACGGTCAGGGTTCAGCGAGCGCGGCGGAAGAACGCGATCCGGAGCCCATCGGTGCCGCCGCGTAGGCCACCGGCAGCGGCCCTGGACAGCCCCCGCCCTCGACCCGTCAGCTTGCGGTGCGAGGGATGTCGGGCGGTGCTTCGCGGCGCACACCCATCGGTCCGGGAGGGTTCCGGGCGAGATGGAGCGCCGTGGGGTTCCGGGCAGATCCGCGGACTTCGGAGCTCGTCGATCTCCTTGAGCTGTTTCGCTGCGGCACCGACATTCACCCACGACGGACGAGTAGCGGCCGGTCGCGTCAGCGATCGGAACCCGTTGGGTGCACCGCGCCCAACTCACCACGGCCCGCAGCACCGGGAACGCCCACGGTCTACGACCATGGGGCCGGACGAATGCGTGCATGCGCGTGGCTCAACGTGGGCAACGTGCGGCCATGTCGGCAACAGGGGAAACCTCCGGCGAACTCGACGGCATGCTGTCGTTGCTCGGACGTCAAACGGTGACGTCGCTCGCCGCCGACCATCCCGGCGCTGCGTACCGTGGAACCGGATGGCGCGGAGCGCTGCAGATTGCCGCTGATCGCAGCGATCAGGATCGCGAGATCCTCGACATCGCTGATGACCTCTACCGGATCGCTCCCAGCATCGAGACCGAGAACGGAGCCCGAGCGTACGCCGAAGCTGCGCTGGTCTTCGTCGGCGGCGTTGCCGCCTGGTCGTTCCTGGTCGGCATGCTTGAGCAACCGACCGGACCGGACCATCGAGCAGGGCACGCGCCATGATGCGCGAGCGAACTGTGTAGGTCGAGCACCCCGACCTGTGCGCTTCTCATCCGCTCGGCTGTCCCCGTTCCGGGCGGGCGACGCCGTTTGCTCGCAAGGGCCGGGGGTATTGATCAGCTCCGGATGGCCCTCCATCTCACCTTCGACGACGGCCCCGACCCGGTCTGGACACCGGTGGTTCTGGATGCCCTTGCCGCCGCCGGTGCGACGGCGACGTTCTTCGTGCTCGGCCCGCGGGTCCGGGCTCATCCCGATCTCGTGCGCGCCACCGTCGCCGCAGGCCACCGCGTCGAGCCGCACGCCGATCAGCACGACCGCCACGACCGCATGGACCGCCATCAGATCCGCGCCGACACCGACGCCGTGGTCGACGCGCTCCGCGCGGTCGACGTGGAGCCCACGCGGTGGCGCACCCCGTGGGGCCTGGTCACGGACGACACACGGCGCGTAGCAGACGACGTCGGACTCGCGCTCGTGGGATGGGACGCCGACACGCACGACTGGCGCGGAGACCTTGCCGAAGAGATGGTCGTCGCCATCAAGCGCGAGGCCCCGAACGGCGGCATCGTTCTCGCGCACGACGGTCTTGGGCCCGGCGCCACACGGCCGGGCTGCGCCGAGACCGCCCGGCTCATTCCAATGGCCGCGGCGTGGGGCGTCGCGCGCGGCCTGACTCTGGAGCCGCTTCCCGAACCTCGGGCTGCGCCCGCGACGCTCGCGTTCGCTGGGAAGCGACCGTGAGCGTCCCCGTGATTCGTGCGGTCGAGGACGTACCAGGCTGGGACCACCTCGTCACCGACGGGCTCACGACAAGCAGCGCCTTTGCCACCCGCGCGGACGAGCACGCCGCTCTGCGGGCCGTTGCTGCCTTGGACCTCGGGCTGGCGCGCGTCCTGGACGGCCATCGCAACGCGCTTGAGCGGTTGCTGCACCACTGCCCCGACCAGGTGGCGGACGACGACCGAGGTCGAGCCGCGGAGGGCGTCGTCCCTCATGGCGTGTGGGGTGCTGACCCCCGAGGGGCAGAGGGAACGCCGGCGACGATCGCTGGCGATCACGTCACGGTGTCTGGTACCAAGGTCTTCTGCTCTGGCGCCGGGCTCGTCGAACGAGCACTGATCCTCGTACGCCCCGAGATCGAATCTCCGGGGAGCGTGTGCGCGCTGGTGGACGTCTCGGACCCCGCGCGCGTGATCGTCGACCGCGACTGGTTCCGCGGCCCCGCTTTGCGTTCGAGCGCGAGCCATCGCGTCGTTCTGGACCGCGCGCCTATCCTCGCGATCCTGGGGCTCCGGCCGGGCGACGGACCCGACCGCCACGGTGCCGGCAACGCACTGCTCGACGAGCCGTGGTTCAGCGGTGATGCGCTGCGCACCGCCGTGACGTGGGCGGGTGCGCTCGACACCGTGTTCGATGGGACGATCGCCGCGCTGCGAGACCGGACGCCGTCGGACGCCGAGGCGGTCCTCGTCGCGCGCGCCGCTGCCGCTCGCGCGACCGTCGACCGGTGGCTTGAGCACGCCACGGCGGTCCGCGACCGCGAGCCCGTCACGGTGGTCCAAAGGGCCGTGCTGCAGGCTCGGCTGGAGATCACCGAGCGCTGCCGCGAGGTGCTGCGCATCTGCGCCGAGCTGACGGGCTCACATCCCATAGCGACCGATGCCCGGACGGCACGCACCCGAGGCGACCTGGACCTGCTGCTGTTGCAGCACCGACTCACCCCCGCCGCAACCCGTCTCGGGCATGACCTCCTCGCCGAAGGCTCCCAATGAGCGCGTTCCCGGAGCGGCCTGCTGCCGACGCCGCGCACTTCGACGCTCGATTTCGTGCGGACCCAGACCCGTGGGGCTACGTCAGCTCGCCGTACGAGCGGACGAAGTACGAACGGACGCTGACGGCGTGCGGGCCGGGACGGTTTGCACGTGCCCTGGAGCTTGGCGCCGCCAACGGCGTCTTCAGCGCATCGCTCGCTGTCCGGTGCGACGTGTTGATCACGATCGACTTCTCACCGACGGCCGTTGAGCTCGCGCGCGAGCGCCTGATCGGTCTGCCGCACGTGAAGGTCCTCGAGGGCCAGATCCCCGGCGACCTGCCGCACGACGGCGCGTTTGACCTCGTGGTGGCGTCCGAGATCCTCTACTACTTGGATGACGACGCGTTTCGCCGCACGCTCGACCGGCTCCCGCGCCTGCTCCGTCCCGGCGGTCGGCTCGTGGCCGCGCACTGGACCGGTCGCGCGCCGGACCTGGCCCGTACCGCTGAGCAGACCCACCGGGCGCTGCGGGCGACGGGGATGCGCGCGGTCCCGGTCGCCGAACCGCCGCACAGCCGGGCGTACCTCCTCGACGCGTTCGAGATGCGATGAGTCCGCTGCGCGCGGTCGTCGTCGTTCCGGCACGGAACGAGCAGGAGCGCATCGGTCCGAGCGTCGACGCGCTGGTTGCGCAGGCTCGCGAGATCGGCCCGTGCTTCGGGGTCGTCGTCGTCGACGACGCGTCGACGGACAGCACGGCCCGCGAGGCCCGAGCGGCGGCCCACCGCGCGCGGTCCGAGCGCGTCGAGGTCCGGGTCATCGCCGGTCCCGGGGCAGGCGTCGGCTGGGCCCGCCGCACCGGCCTGGAGACCGCCGCGGCGTGGCTGCGACGCACCAACACCAGCGCCGGGCTGCGAGACGCAAAACGGGCGCCCGGGCTCCTCGTCACCACCGACGCCGACACCCGGCCGGCGCCAGGCTGGCTCGCCGCGCTCCTCCGCGCAGCCGACGACGGACATGCCGTGATCGCTGGTGACGTCCACATCGATCCGAACACTCCGCTGGACGACGAGCTCGCCCGTCGCCGAACGATGGGCGCCGAGGTGCGGCTTCGTGCCGTTCGTGAGACCGACGGTCCCGACGCAGCCCACCACCATTTCTCCGCGGCGAACCTCGCACTCACCGCCGACGCCTTCGACGCCTGCGGGGGCATGCCGACACCGCGGGCGCTCGAGGACGAGGCGCTCTTGCAGACCGTTCGGGACGCCGACCTCGAGGTGCATCGCACGACGGAAGCCGTCGTGTACACGAGCCCCAGGACGACTGGCCGCGCACCCCGTGGCCTGGCGGCTGACCTGGCGCTCGAGGTCTGGCGCGGCCGCCACCGGCACCACCATCGAGAATTTCGGCTCGACCGCCTCGCCGCGGCCGTCCGTGCGACCGGAACGCGGGTGGTCGTCGTGATCCCGGCAAAAGAGGTCGCCACGACGATCGGCAGCGTCCTCGAGGTCACGGTCGCGCCGCTCGTGGACGCCGGAATCGTCCAGGAGGTCGTCGTGATCGATGCCGCCTCCGCCGATGGGACGGCCGTGACCGCCGAAGCCCACGGCGCGCGGGTCGTCCAGCAAGACACGATCGCGCGGGAACACGGCCCGTGCCGGGGCAAAGGCGACGCGATGTGGCGCGCGATCCAGTGCACCACGGGTGACGTCATCGCGTTTCTCGACGGCGACACCGAGGACCCGTCGTCGGCACACTTGGCCGGCATTCTCGGCCCGCTTCTGACCGATGACGACATCGCCATGGTCCGCGGGTGCTTCGACCGCCCCCGCCGCCAGGGCGACGGCTCCGTGATCGCGCATGAAGGCGGACGCGTCACGGAACTCACGGCGCGTCCGCTGCTGAACCTCCACCGACCGCTGCTCGCCGGATTCCGCCAGCCGCTGGCGGGCGAGTTCGCGGCCCGCCGGACCCTCCTGGAACGGCTGCCGTTTCCGGTTGGCTACGGCGTCGAGATCGCCACCCTCGTCGACGCCCTGGACGCGGTCGGACTCGGCGCGCTCGCCGAGGTCGACCTCGGGGTCCGCCAGAATCGCCACCAGCCGCTGCGGGATCTCGCACCGATGGCGTTTGCTGTCCTGGTGGCGCTGGAACGACGCTTGGGCCGTGACACCATCGTCTCTTCGTCGATGCGCCTGCCGTGGAACGACGACCTGCCCCACGCGGTCCCCGTCGCGGAACGCCCGCCGGTCGCCGAACTCGCCGCGCGCACGGGGCGCCCCGGCCGTGTGCTCCGCAATCCCGATCCGTCGGAGCTTGCGTCATGAGCGGCTCGATCTACCTTGACCTCGACGGCACGTTGCTGGATCCCGGAGGGCTCCTCGTGCAAGACAGCATGAGCACCCTGCAGGTGGTGCGGGACTCCGGCTTTCGCCCGGTGATCCTGACCGGCCGATCGCGGTGGGCAGCCGCGGCGATCGCTCGGACGCTCGGCGTCGAGGACGTCGTGTGCGAGCTCGGCGCCGTCGTACTGCTCCCAGGCATCGTGCAACTCGCAGCGCCCGAGGCCGTCCCATTCCCTCGCGAGGCACTGCTCGCTGCGCTCACCGCGCTCCCTCTGCAAGAGCACGAACCGGGCACGCCGCGAACATCCGGACTGGTCCTGCGCAGCGCCGCGACCGCGGCCACCGTCACGGAGGTGTTGCATGACGCCGGGTTCGGCGAGTGGTGTGCCGTCGACAACGGACCGAGCCATCTGCCAACCGACGACGGCACGCCCTCCAGGGTCGTGCACGTCCTGCCGTCCGGAACGGACAAGGCCACCGGCGTGCGGATGCATCTGCAGTTGCGCGATCTGCTGCCCGAGGCGTGCGGCGTCGTGGGCGATTCGACAGCGGACCTCACCTGCGCGAGCGTCGTGCCGCGAACCTTCTGCGTCCGCTCCGACGACCACGAGGCGTTGCGCCTGGCGGAACATCAAGGCATTCCGGTGACGGAGGCGCGCGGCGCCGGCGGCGCGCTGGAAGCAGTCCGGGCGCTCGTTGCGGGACTCCGACATGACGCTCACTGACGACCTTGGGTTCCCGCGGCACTAACGCGCCCAACGCGACGAGCTCCGGATGCGGTTCGTTCGTCGGCCGCGTTCGTCGCGCGTGCAACGGGGAAGAGATTCCGCAAGACGGCACCCTAGGTCGCACAGAGAAGGAGCGGAGATCGATGCGAGAGAGTCGGGGTCTTAGGCGAGTTCGGGAGACGCTGCGTCAGTCGCGCCGCCACGGACGGTTGTTGTCTTCGCGCGACTCGGATGATGCGGTGCGGCACCCGCCTACTCGGTCCAGACGCTCCGGGTGGAGCCGAGGCCCTGAAGCCGGGAGCCTGCCCGCGCAGCGGCAGGGTAAGAAGGACTCGTAAACGCCCGGCTTGAGAGGTCCGCGCGCGTGCCGGATGTGCGCTCGAAGACGTCCGTGACGTCGGCGCGCGCGGGCGAACTTCATCGGCCGAGGGTGCTCGCAGCGCATCATCGCCGCGCAGCGGGGACCCGCCCGATAGGCAGTGCGCCAGCTCCGACGTGACAAGCTGAGCGACAGAGGATTCAGATCGCCGTCGCGCACTGACCGCGTGCACGGCCTTGCATGTGCATGCTCCTTGCGGGGCGAGCGAGTACGCGGCAACCGAAGGTCACACGTCGGAGGGCTCCCACGTCCGGAGGTCGCGCATCCAGGCCGCTGCGGTCCCGTCGGACGGTGCGCGCCAATCTCCTCGAGGAGAGAGCGATCCGCCGGCGGAGACTTTGGGTCCATTGGGCAGTGCAGAGCGTTTGAACTGGGCGAATTCGAAGAACCGCTGGCAGAACACCTCCAGCCACCGTCGGATCTCTTCGTCGCTGTAGCCGATGCGTTTGGCGTTGGGGAACCCCGGGGGCCATTCACCGGCGTCGGGGTCGTTCCACGCGTGCGACGCGAGGAAGCCGATCTTGGTCGGCCGGAAGCCGCACCGCAGGACGTGAAAGAGCGTGAAGTCCTGCAGGGCGTACGGGCCGATCTTCGATTCGGTGGACTGCAGTTCGTCGCCCGGGACCAGCTCGGGGCTGATCTCGGTGTCGAGGATCGCCTGCAGCGTTTGGTTGACGCGCTCGTCGAACTGGTCGGTCCCCACGACCCAGCGGATCAGGTGCTGGACCAGCGTCTTCGGCACGCCGCCGTTGAGGTTGTAGTGGCTCATCTGGTCCCCGACACCGTAGGTCGACCATCCCAGCGCGAGCTCGGAGAGGTCTCCGGTACCAAGGACGATCCCGCCGCGCTGATTGGCGACGCGAAAGAGGTAGTCCGTACGCAGGCCTGCTTGGACGTTCTCGAAAGTCACGTCGTAGACCGGCTCCCCGCGTCCGAACGGGTGGTCGAGCTCGTTCAACATCAGCGTCGCGGTCTCGGTGATATCGATCTCCGCCTTCGTGATGCCGAGGGCGTCCATCAACCGATGAGCGTTGTCCTTCGTGCCCGAGCTGGTGGCAAATCCGGGGAGCGTGAAGCCGAGAATGTCGGTGCGCGGTCGGCCGGCGCGGTCCATCGCATTGGCCGCAACGATCAGCGCGTGGGTGGAATCCAGGCCCCCGGAGACGCCGATCACGACCTTTGGGTTCCCGATCGCACCAAGGCGCTGCACGAGCCCCGCGACCTGGATGTTGTACGCCTCGTAGCAGTCCAGATCAAGGCGTTCTCGATCGGCGGGCACGAACGGGAACCGCTCGACCCGACGACGAAGACCGAGATCTCCACCCGGCGGTCCTACGGTGAAGCCGATGCGACGAAACGCCCCCGTCGAGGCCGCATGCGACCGGCGGTTGTCGTCGAAGGTGCCCATCCGCATGCGTTCTTGACGCAGCAGGTCCAGGTCAACGTCGGCGACCGACCGCCGGGCGCCATCAGGAAACCGCTCCGTCTCGTCGAGCAGCACCCCGTTTTCGTAAATCATTGTCTGCCCGTCCCACGCCAGGTCCGTCGACGACTCGCCGAGCCCGGCAGCCGCATAGACGTAGGCGGCCAGGCACCGCGACGACGCCGATCGGCACAACAGCCGACGGTCCTCGGCGCGCCCGACCGTGATCGGGCTACCGGAGAGATTGGCCAAAACGGTGGCCCCGGCGAGCGCCGCCGCGGCACTCGGAGGGATCGGAACCCACATGTCCTCACAGACCTCAACGTGCAGCACGAGCCCCGCGATGTCCTCGGCGTCAAACAGCAGATCGGGCCCGAACGGGACGTCGACACCCGCGACCCGGATCGTCCCCCGCTCGTCGACGCCCGCCCGGACCTGACGGCCCTCGTAGAACTCGCGATACATCGGCAGATACGACTTCGGTGCGACCCCGAGAATCCTGCCCCGATGCAGCACGACGGCGCAGTTGTACAGCCCACCCGCACGACGCAGCGGTGCTCCCACGACCACAACGGTCGCCAGCTCCGCACAGCCGGCGACCAAGGCCTGAAGGGCCGACTGCACATCATCGAGAACCGCGTCTTGGTGCAGCAGGTCCTCGATCGAATACCCCGTCAGCGTCAGCTCGGGAAAGACCGCCACCGCGACGCCGTCCTGCGCGCACTCGCGGACCAGGCGCAGCGTCGCTTCCACGTTCGCGGCCGGATCGGCGATCGCCGCGCGTCCGGTGCACGCCGCGACGCGAGCAAACCCGTGCTGGTAGATGCTCCGAAAATCCATGGCGCCGTCCGACCTACCCCGATCCCCACAACGCGAGTCGCCGGATGCTTCTCGAGCGGATCTCACTTTTGCGGTCCGTCGGTTCCGGGCATGCACGCGACATGGAAGAGGGTCTGCCCGATGATCCGCGCACCGAGCTCGGCCGCGGCGACGGTATCGCGCTGGTGATCATCGACATGCTCAACGACTACGACCATCCCGACGGCGACGCGCTTCGTGAGAGCGCCCGAAGCGTCCTTCGCCCGATCGCGCAACTAGTCGACGCCGCAGCCGACGCCGACGTGCCGATCATCCACATCAACGACACCCATGGCCGCTGGGACGCAGGACGCGAAGAACTCACCGCGCTGGCGGAGCAGGGCCTCCCCGACGAGGACGTCGCCGCGATCGTTCCCGCAACGGGGGCACCCCTGCTGCTGAAAGCCCGGCATTCCGTCTTCTACGGGTCGCCTCTGGAGTATCTGCTGCAAAACAACGGGATCGGCCGGCTGGTCTTCACCGGCCAGGTCACCGAGCAATGCGTCCTCTACTCCGCACTGGACGCCTACATCCGTCACTTCAAGGTCATCGTTCCCCGAGACGCCGTCGCGCACATCGACAAGGACCTCGCCGACGCCGCGCTGCGCATGATGGAACAGAACATGCGCGCGCACCTCATCGCGACCAGCGACGACCTCGATCTCTCGAGCTGAGACGGTCGGCAAGCCGACCGCAGCACGTCGCGTCCAGACACCGACACGTCAGACATTCACGAGATCACGCACCGCCCCAGGCACACGCTTTGGGTCGATGGCGCCGATTTTCGAGTTGCAGGTTTGCCTCAGCGTCGATCGGGGTTACGGGTCGGGTGCGTTGCAACGGTGCTTCGCGGGTTCGACGGAACGCTGTCCCTTCTCCCCAGGGACGGAAGTCTGCGCTCTCGCACCGGCCCTCATGGGCGGCTGCCGTTGCTGGCGCCGACACAGCAGAACGGTTCCCCGACGCGACGTGTGCCAGGTCGTCGCTCGCTGGCCGTTCGGAATGCGAACACCCGCCCCCTAGGGAGTCATTCATGCTGCACGAGGCCACCCATCGAGAGCAGATCGATCTCGGGCTGCTGCGGCGCTACCGAGAAACCGGCGACACGTTCGCCCGCGATGAGCTCGCGACGCGCTGCATGCCGCTGGTCAAGTCGATCGCCCGTAAGTACCGAGGACGCGGAGAAGAGCTCGAAGATCTGATCCAGGCCGGCACCGTCGGGCTGGTCAAAGCCATCGACCGGTTTGACCCGGACGCCGGCCACCGCTTCATCTCCTTTGCGGCCCCGAACATCACCGGCGAGATCCGCAGGCACTTCCGCGACACCACCTGGGCCGTCCATGTCCCTCGAGCGATGCAGGAACTCGACGCGAAGGTGCAGCACACGCGCCGCATCTTGACCGCGGCAAGCGGCGAGGAACCGTCCGACGATGATCTCGCGAACGAGCTGCACATCAACGTCACCGACATCGAGGAGGCGAAGTCGGCAGGCAGGGCGTACCGCGCGGTATCACTCGACGCGCCGGTCGAGGACCGCCCCGAGCTGCTGAACACACGGGGCACGATCGAGCGTGGCTACCAGCAGGTCGAGGCGGAAGCGACGCTGGCCGTCGCGATGGAGGCCCTGGACGACCGCGCTCGCCGCGTGCTGGACCTGCGCTTCAACCACGAGATGCTGCAACGCGAAATCGCGGAGGTCATCGGCGTATCGCAGATGCAGGTCTCGCGGATCATCAGCGACTCGATAGACCGGATGCATGATTACGTCGCCCCTGACACGCCGCTCGCTGCCTGAACCCCTCGTCCCCGAGTCCGATGCCGACCGTGAGCACGGTCGGCATCGCTCCGAGGAAGCGTCTCTGACGCGTCGCCGCGCCGGGGGCTGCTTCGCCGACGCGAACTAGGCGTTGGCGTTGGAGGTGTGCTGCTTGACCGTGCTCAACACTCCCGCGCGCCCCTTGTTCGCGCGCTCGTACGCTTCGACGCGATTGGCGAGCTCAGGATCTGCCGTGAGCAGCACCGCCTGGATCTCCTGCACCGTCAGCTCGTCGTACGCCGGCCACGGCTTCTCCTCCGCGGCGCCGGCACCGACGTCCGCGGTACCGCGGCTCTCGGAAGACGAGTCGTCGATCGCGTCCGCGGCGACGTTCGTCGCGTCGTCGGCCACCGCGTCGTCCTTCGCCGCCAGCGAACCGACGACGTCTCGTGCATCTTCGGCGATGTCGGTGGCCTCTCTCCGGACCGTCTTCGTCGCTCGCTTGGCGTTGCCGGCCGCGGACGCCGCGGCCTGGTCGGTGGTCCTCTTGGCGGTGGCCGAGGCCTTCTTCGCCGTCGCCGATCCGCGCTTGGCGGTGCCCTCGCCCTTCGCCTTCGCTACGGTCTTCTGCGTCGTCGCTTTCGCGGCCGACGCGACCTCATCGGCGGACTGTGCGGCCCCGGTCCGGCCGAGATCGAACGACCCATCGCCTTCGACATCGGCCTCGAAGACGGCGTCGGTCAGTGCCGGGAGCTCCTTGAGGACGTGGTCGAGCATGCGCTGCTCGTCGCTGAGGATCGAGGCTGCGAGTTCGGCAGTCTGCGTGTCACCGGCGCGCTCGGCGAGCCGCTTGATGGCGGTGTAGGTCGCGATCTCCAGCGCCTCGGTGGCCGCCGCGTCCTTGGCGTTCTTGAGCACCTTCTCCTCGCCGCCGGTGCCCCGCAGCAGGTCCAGTGGCGTCTTGGTCAGTGCGAGCGCTTGCCCGATCACTGCCTCGGTCGTACCGACCGCCAACGCGATCGGATCGAACCCGTGGTCCAGATCCCGGGCTCGCTGATGCACTCGATCGGCGTGCTCCCGCGTCTCATCGAGGTGCCGTTCCAGTCCGGTGCGGAACGATCCCTCGGGCGTCATCGCGATCTGCGACTGCAGCACGCGCACCAGCGCCAGTTCGCTCGCTCGCGCCTCCTTCAGGTACTGCACGATCTTCTGGTCTGCCGTCGTCATCGAGCTCCCCTCGTCGTGATCGCCGCGCCATGCGGGCAGCGACGGTGCCCCGAGCATCCGAGGCACCACTGGCGGCTACCCGGATGAGGCGGTCACATCAGCCGTTGACCAGTCGCACACGACAGCGACACCCGACCGCCATCCCTGGCCCGAGACGGGTCTGCGCCCTCTGCTCGACGTCTTCGTGTCCCGGGTGAACAGCTGGGTACGGACGGCGCGACTGCGAAACGAGCGGCAAACACCGCGTCTGCGCGACCGACGCAGCCAACCCGAATACCGAAAGGTCCCCCAACCATGATCCTCCGCATCGACCGGTGGCTGACCGAGCTGCCGCCCCCCACCGACCCCGACCCCGCCCAGGCGAAGGTGGTCCAGGAGTTGATGGGCGGGAAGTTCGGCGAGATGTCGACCTTCCTGAACTACACGTTCCAGTCGTTCAACTTCCGCGAGCGCCAGAAGGCCCGCCCGTTCTTTGACCTGATCTCCAACATCGCCGCCGAGGAGTTCGGGCACATCGAGCTCGTCGCCGCGACGATCAACTCGATGCTCACCGACAAGAAGAGCATCAAGGACGAGGTGAACACCCAGAAGTCGCCGCTCTTGGACCTGCCACCGCTGCCTGGCAACGCCCACCACTACGTCAACGGCGGAAAGGGCGCGCTGCCGCAGGACTCCCGCGGCCTGCCGTGGACCGGCGACAACGTCTTCTCCTCCGGCGACCTTCTCTCGGACCTCACGCACAACTACTTCCTCGAGACCGGCGCGCGCTCGGGCAAGCTGCGCGTCTACGAGGCCTGCGACCACCCCGCCGCCCGCGCCCTGACGGGCTACCTGCTCGTCCGCGGCGGCGTCCACCAGGTCGCCTACGCTCGCGCGGTCGAGAACCTCACCGGCGCAGACCTCACCAAGCTGTTCCCCGGACCCAGGGTCCCGTCCGACGCGATCAAGGAATCGCAGCCCTACATCGAGAAGGGCGACCACCGCCGCCTGTACCGGTTCTCGCCCGATGACTACCGCGAGCTCTCCGCGGTCTTCAACGGCAACCACCCCGAGACCGGCGAGCCGCTGGAGGTCGTCGACGAAGATCCCTCGCTGCGGCCGCTGCCGGTCGACCTACCTGCACAGAACGACGTGTTCGCGCCGGGCTACTCGACCGCAGAGATCGACGAGATCGTCGACAAGCTCCGCAAGGACGCCGGCTTCCCCGACGAGGTCATCGGCGAGGTCGCCAACCCCGGGAAGTGATGCTCGGCGGGTCGGCCAACGGCGATCGCGCCGCCAGCCGACCCGCCGCACGCCTCTACGTCGGCGGCGCGTAGAGCTGCAGGTCGTTGCCGTCGGGGTCCTTGAACGGTGCGATCTTGCCCCACGGATGCTCGGTGAGGCCGCCTGGAAACTCGACGCCCTTCTCCTTCAGTTCGTCGACGGCGTCAGCGATCTCGCCGTTCACACCGAAGGCGATGACTGCCCCGCCGTCGCCGGACGGCGACTCGGAGGCGTTGAGGCCGATCCGCTGGTCTCCGGCGGTGACCTCGGACCAGTCGCCGTCGTGCTCCAGGATGTCGAGGCCGAGGGTGTCGCGGTAGAACGCGATGGCGCGATTCATGTCCGAGACCGGCAGCCAGATCGCATCGATCTGCTTGATGGTGGTCGTCACGTGCTGCTCCTCAGTCGGCCGGGGTGGGCTCGTCGTCCTCGGTGCCGGCGGTGCCGTTCTTGGCGACGTCGCGAGCCTGGGTGCCCTCGTCGCTGTCCTGCGGGCCCGCCTGCGGCCCCGAGTTGGGGTGCGCCTTCCCGGTGTCGGGATCAACGATCCCGGTGGTCGGCTCCTGATCGGTCTTCGGATCCGTCATTTCATCCTCCTTCATCGGTCGCACCCTTCACCGGGCGCGTCGCTGGGTCGATACCCACCATGCGGCGCCGCGATCCTGGTGCAGATCCGCAGCGACGGCGAAAGGGGTGAGTCCACCGGGGCGATCCTTCGCGGATATGTCCGCATCAGCCGCGCCGGTCGGGTGCATCGCATGGACCGCATCCGACCGGGCAGTCATAGGGCCACGGGCGTCGGCCTCGCTGCGTGGGGTCGACGCTCGCCGTGCTCTGAGCTACGACTGGATGCCGTCGACGTGGTGTCCATCCTGTGGCCCGGGCCACGCCGGTAGTGCCATCCGGTGAGTGCCTCACACGTTTCTCGAGGCGAGGTTTACGTCGGTCACCGACGGGGTTTTGGGTCGCATACAGAAGCGATGGAGCATTGCGAGCTCGACGGTCTTGGCCCCTGTCGGGGGCTGGTGTCCGCTGGCTCGCGCTCGGCCCTTCGGGGGCTGCTGCCACCGCTTCTGCCGATACAGCAAGGCAGTTCCCCCGGGCGACGTTTCCCCCTCGTGCCTGGTCGGCCGCCGGAATGCACCACCCGTCCCCCTTTGGGAGCCATTCATGCTGCACGAAGCAACCCGCCGCGACCAGATCGACCACGAGCTGCTGCGCCGCTACCACGAGCACGGCGACACGTTCGCCCGTGACGAGCTCGCCGTACGGTGCGCGCCGTTGGTGAAGTCACTGGTCCGCCGCTACAACAACAGCGGCGAAGAGGTCGACGACCTGATCCAGGCCGGCGTGGTCGGCCTCGTCAAAGCGATCGACCGATTCGACCTACGCGCCGGCACCCGGTTCATCTCCTTCGCGGTGCCGAACATCACCGGCGAGATCCGCCGGCACTTCCGCGATCACACCTGGGCCGTCCACGTGCCCCGGTCGCTGCAGGAGCTTGACGCGAAAGTGGTCGGCGCCCGACGCATGATTATCGCCGAGACCGGTCGGGAGCCCACCGACGACGACCTTGCCGTGGAGCTGCAGGTCGATGTTTCCGAGATCCGTGAGGCGCGGGCCGCGAATCGGGCGTACCGCGCGATGTCGCTGGAGACCCCCACCGGCGAGGGCCGAACGATCGCAGACACCCGCGGCGTTCACGATGGCGGCTACGACCAGGTCGACGCTGAACTCACGCTCGGCGTCGCGCTCGAGGCGCTCTCGGACCGCGACCGGAAGGTCATCGACCTGCGCTACCGCGACGGTCTGTTGCAGCGCGAGATCGCGGTGCAGGTCGGCTGCTCCCAGATGCAGGTCTCCAGGATCATCAGCAACGCCATCAACACCATGGGCCATCACGTCGGCGCGACCGAGCCGGCCCCACTCGCCGCCTGACCACCCGCGGCGGGCGCGACGCGACGACCAAACGACACGCGGAGAACCAGAGCGCCGCCGGGAATCGAGATCACCGGCGGCGTCATCGGCGCCTACGCTCGCGCTGATCGACGCCTCCCCCGCCCGTTCCCTGCGGCATCGTCGGAAGGACCCGGTGAGCCGGGCGGTTCCGCGACGTAGGGCGGCACGCCGGCGGCGCCGAAGCACCGGTTGGGTCCACGCCGGAGAACGCCGGCGCGGGTATCCCGAGACCTTGCGTATCCGGGACGGTGCGTCTCGGGTGCGCATCCGTGTCGGTCACGCGGTCCGTACCGAGAGGACGAAGAGGTCCACGAGCCTCGTCGGAGTCCGATGTACGAAGGAAGGTCATCCGATGCGACGAATTCCCCACGCGACCTCCAAGATCACCCTCAGCAGTGACGTCGCTCCCGGTGGGATCATCGGCCGAGGCCGGACTCGGTGTCCGGCGACCATGCGTCGAGTGCGGCGGTGTCTGCGTTCGCGGTGGTGCAACGGCTGCGTCACGTGGCCCGGACCGCCGCGTGGCGGGCCGAGACGGGGATCCTTGACATCGACTCGATCGCCCTCCAGGTGGAAGTGCTGCTGCGCCAGGTCAAGGCCGCGCACCGCACCGATGGGGCGCTGCCGTTGCAGGACGCGACCGCGGCGCGGCGTCAGATCACCGATGCGATGGTGATCGTGGCCGGCCTCTTGGAATGGGCGGAGAACGACGCGACCTGACGCCCGGGCACGTTGGCTCTGACAACACCGCTCCTGTCAGCGGTGCGCGACGTGTCCGGCGCGTCTAATTCCGTGGGGTGCTCGTTGTAGAGATCGCGACGGGCATCGGTCGTGCCGCCCCAGGAACGAGGCCCGGATTCTGTGAGACCTCCGTCCGGGCGCTCCTCAGCAGGTGCCGGGTTGGCCGGGTCCGTCCTGTCTTACCCTGATGCCGAAGGACCGCGATGCCTGAGTCGCTGTCATCCCCCTGTCCGCAACGTCGCCGAACCGGTGCGCGGCGATGACGTCGCACCCAGCCACTCCAGAGGATTGCGACCCCTCGGAAGGGCGTGTCCCGCTCGAGCGGCTGCATGAGCTCCTGGAACGCACCATCGCCACACTTGATCGGCTCATCGAAGAGCTCGAAGACTCCGGTGATGACGATCCCCAAAGCCCCTCAGACCGTTGAGGTGACCGAGCGCCGCGCCCGCACCTGACGCCTTAGGACACCGGGCGATCAACGCGGGTCAAGGATCACGAGCCGGCCGCTGGCGATCGGGCGGCGCGCAGCGATTAGGTCCTGATCTCGTCGGGTCCCGCGCCTGCTGCATTGCGCGGGGAACCCGGGCGAGCTGGTCGATTGCGGCGCCGGTCAGAGATCGCCGTGGCGCAGCGCGCGCTGCCGGGTTCAGGAGATCCGCACGATGAGCGAGATCAGGCGAATCGTCGCCTCGTGACCCCGGGTCGCGGCCGGCTGGGGCGCGACCCGACGTCGCGGGTTGCTGGGGCGCCAGTGGGTAGTAACGGCGCATGCCGAGCTACACCGGAACCGTGCAGAGCCCTAGGCCCGCGTCGGAGGTCTTCCCGTACATGGCGGACTTCTCCAACACCAAGGACTGGGACCCCAACATCACCGAGACCGCCGTCACCAGCGCCGGTAGCCCGATCCAGATCGGGGCGACGTTCCACGTCGTGCAGGGCAGCGGCTTGACCAAGGTCGAGCTGGACTACGAGACGATCGAGCTGACCGACGGCCACAAGGTCGTGCTCCGTGCGGAGACCGACAGCTTGGTCTCGATCGACACCATCACCGTCGACGCCGAAGAAACCGGATCGAAGGTCACCTACGACGTGAACATCGAGCTGAAGGGTGCGCGGAAGCTCGCCGAGCCCGTGATGGCCGTGATGCTGCACCGCATCGGCAAAGAGGCCCGCGAGGGCCTGCAGAAGCAGCTCAGCTGAACCCGAGTCCTTGGCGCCGCCCATGGCTACGAACCGGCCGACCGTCCCCGCGTACAGGTATTGCGAGCAGATATGACCCGAACCGAGACCAAGCCGACCCGCTCGTGTGCGGGGTTCGACCGGTCGCGCGACGCGTGAGTGCGGTCGCTCCGTCGCCTGCCCCCGCGACACCCAGGCCGCCGGCTCCGAACGCCACCGGCGCCGCTTCGGCCGGGCATCGGTCTGCGGGGAGAGCTATCTGGACGGTTCCTGGGGTCTACGCGCCGCAGGACGACACGTGGTTGTTGGCCGAGTGCATCGCGCGTGAGGTCGGGGTCGGTGCCCGGGTGTTGGACCTGTGCACCGGGAGTGGCGCGCTGGCCTGTGCCGCAGCGCGCGCGGGCGCGCGCGGGGTGGTGGCGGTGGACCTGTCGCGGCGTGCCGCGCTGATCGCACGCGTGAACCTGGTGCGCCATCGGTGTCGTCCTGATGTGCGCCGCGGCGATCTGTTCGACGTCCTAGGGGCCGAGCGCTTCGACGTCATCGTCAGCAACCCGCCCTACGTCCCTGCATCGACCGATGCGCTCCCGACACGCGGCCGCGCGCGGGCGTGGGACGCAGGTCGAGACGGCCGAGCAGTGCTGGATCGGATCTGCGCGCAGGCCCCGCAACATCTACGGCCCGGCGGGCGGATCCTGCTGGTCCAAAGCACGGTCGCTGACCCATCCCGAACGGCGGGGATGCTTGAGGAACAAGGCCTGGAGGTGGAGGTGATCGAGCGTCGAGGGGTCGAGTTCGGTCCGGTGATGCGCAGTCGTTCCGCACTGCTCCACGCTGGGGCGATGATCACCGCCGGGCAAGACGTGGAGGACCTCGTCGTCCTGCGCGCGACCGCTCCCCGGTAAGCCGTCATGGACGTCGACGACGTCGTCGAGATCACCCTGCAGACCACCGACCCGGATGGTCTTCAGCGCTTCTACACGGAGGCGTTCGGGCTCGAGGTGCTGTCGGAGGAACGCGACCGGAGCTGGCTGAAGCTCGGCGAACGGACCCGGCTGGGGCTTTGGACCCCCGGCAGGAAGGAGTACGGCGATGAGGGGGGTCGACACGTCCACTTCGCCATGGCCGCAACACCGGGAGGGTTGGACCTGATCTGTCGGCGTCTGACCGACGAGATGGGCGTTGAGGTCAAGGGACCGATCGAGCACGACGGCGGCGACCGGTCGATCTACCTCCGCGACCCCGCCGGCAACGTCGTCGAGGTCTGGGACTACTTCGACCGCCCCCCAGGCCACCACGAAGGCGTCGACGGCCTCGCGTGACCCGGACCACCCGCGCGACCCCGCGAGGCGGCCGGCGAACGACCAGCCCGCGTCCGGGCGGCGCCATCCGGCCGCGCAGGACGACACACCCCGCGGGTTGCGTCATACGGTGACCCACGTCTCGCCGGTCTCGATTCGTGCGATCGCGTCGTGGTGCGTTTCGCCGAGGAGCGTTGCGGTCGCGAAGCTTGCGGCGAGGCCGTCGAACTGGCGGTGGTGGCGGAGCATGGCGTGCTTGCCGCCCTGGACGCTGACGTACGCGACCGACGCAGATGCTCCCAGCCGACGCGCGAGCGCAGCGGAGCGCTCCGGGGACGCGATCCGATCAGCGGTTCCGTGGACGATCAAGATCCGCTGGTCCGACAGGCCACGCGGAAGATCCGACGCGAACACGTAGGGCGCAAGCGCCGCGACGCTGCGGACGTTCGGCTGTGCGGCACTGAGCAGCGCCCCGCGGCCCCCGAGCGAGTGCCCGACGATGCAGACCGGCACCGTTCCGACCCGTTCGGCGATCTGCTCAAGCGCCCACTGGGCGTCCTTGAGGGGTGTGTGGTTGCTGTCCCATCCGCGTCGGGAGTTCAGCAGCCGGAAGACGGCGAGCCGGCCGCGGCCGGCGTGCGCGATCTTCTTCGCGATCGGGATCATCCGGATCACCGACAGCTGCGTCGGGCTGACCATCATGTTCGCCCGACGACTGGCCCCACCGTGGAGCACCAGCACCGCTCCCTCCGGCCGGTCGGGCACGCGGGTCTCGATCAAACGCGGCTGCAAATCCACGCGCCATAGCTACCCACCCGCCGCCCGCCGACGCATCACGAACCCCTTCGTTCGTTCCGTCCGGGGGCGGCGGCGGAGGGGGATCGCGGCAAGGTGGCGTGGGTAGGGACGGCCGGTGCGACGACTCGATCTGGCCCGACACGGCGTCCTGGTGACCGGTGCCACCGGTGGCATCGGACGCGCAATCGCTGAGCACCTGCTGCACCGCGGTTGCCGCGTTGCGTTGATGAGCCGGCCCAGCGAACGCCTCGACGGGCTGCTCGAAGAGCTCGACAGCGACAACGCGATCGCCGCGCCCGCCGAGATCTCCGATCGTGTCCAGGTCACCTCCGCGATCGACGCTGCCGCTGAACGGTTCGGTGGCCTCGATGCGGTGGTCGCGGGGGCCGGGGTCGTGATCCCCGCCACGATCGGCGAACAGACCGAGGAGGAGTGCCGTTCGGTGATCAACACGAACTTCTTCGGCACGCTGTGGACCCTGCAAGCAGCGATGCCGCACCTCAACGCCGCCGGCGGGCACTTCCTCGCGCTCGCATCGATCGCCGGGATCATGCCCGCGCCGCTCTCCGGGGTCTATCCGGCCACGAAGGCCGCCGTCGGCCAGCTCGTCTCGCAGGTCCGGATCGAAACCCGGAACCTGCCGATGAGCGCCGGGGTCGCCTACCTCGGGATGGTCGACACCGAGATGTCCACCAGCATCAGCGACGACGAACGACTCGGTCGAGCGCTCGACAGCACCCCGTCGTTTCTTACCGGGTCGCTGGATCCCGAAGCCACAGCACGGCGCCTGGTCCGCGGCCTACAACGTCGGGAGGCGACCATCATCACGCCATGGTGGCTAACGCCGTCCGCAGCACCGGAACTCGCGCTCAAGCGCGCCACCGAAACCGCCATCCGGTTCAGCGCCCTCGCCCGCGAGCTGCCCACGCGTCGACCCCGCACCCCGCACCCCAACGAATAGCCCGGAGACCGGCCGTGCGCGCCCGGCTTCGGGGCCGCCGGACCAAAGGCAGCGTCATCGCGAGCTCGCGAGATCTCGCTCGCACGGACCAATGGCGTTGGCAGCGGTCGGCGTCACTCGGGGGCGAGGATGAAGACGATCGCGCCGAAGTCGGGGTCTTGACAGGTGTCCGCCAAAACTGCGACGACGTCGCGTTCGATGACCTCGCCGACCGCGGCCCCGAGGGCCGGGGCGATCATGTCTCCGAACACGCGTCGCTGGTCGCGTACGGCCTTGGTCTCACCGGCCTCGCGCAGCGATTCCTCAACGATCGAGAACCCCCCGCGCAACACGGCCAGAACGGTGTCACCGGTCAGGTGAATCTTGACGCTCTCGGGACCTTTCCCGTACCGCGTCTTGTACGCGACGGAGATCGCATCCGAAATTCGCTGCTTCCGCGACCGATCGGACTGCTGCCCCACGGCCGCCTCGTGAGAGTGAGACGACGACATCATCAGCAAAGAATAAGCACCCCAAGGACTCCCAACGCGCTCGCGCACGGCGGCGCCGGCAAGGGCCGCCCGGCCACGAACGCCAGATTGAACTTCGGCTCGCGTTCGATACCAGGCTGACCGCCTGGCGCGTCATGATCATGGTGCTGAAAGTTCGCCCGCGGGCGGGCGATCTTGCACCTGAGGTGGCGGAGGGGCCGATGCTTGTCACGGGGCACCGGCCTTCCAACACCGCCCCTATCGACGCGACACAGACGGCTCCCGTCGGATGATCTCGCCGCCTCGCCGGTCGCTCGCAGAGCGGAGCGCCGGCCGCTGTGGCGCTCGCGAAACCGGGCCACGAGATCCTTGTGGTCCTGCGCGGAGTTCGCGTGCTGCCGCGATTGCGCGTTGCACCTCACGCTCGGCGACCACGGAGCTCACGCGCGCCGAGGCCGCAGGCCTTTGCGGTTTGGGGACTGAGACGGACATGGATCGGTCGTCGCGGTCGGCGGGCCCAGAGCGTCACGGCCGCCGGTGGAGGTCATCGCGCAGGGATGAGCGCGTCATCGCACCGATCGCTCCCCATCCCGCGCAGACCACCAGGTTCCACAGCAGAGGTGCGTCGGCGAGCGCTCCGGTGGCAGCGGAGAACGTTGCGCCGGAGATCGCGATCGAGAGTCCAGCGATCGTCGGGGTCGTCATACATCGAGTCCTTTCGGCATCGGGCGCCGGCCGGGGCCGGTGATGCGGAGAGACCGCCACCGACCCCGGCCGCGCAGGGTCACCTTCGGCACCGGGGCCCGGCCGGACCTCCCACAGCCAGAGCCGGGCCCCGAACCCCGGGGTCAGGCGGTGATCTCGGCGGACTCGCCGCGCTTGCCCGTCGCGGTCTGATCGTCGGTGCCGGCGTCGATCACGTCGTGACCGCCGGTGGTGTCGATCGTGATGCGCCGCGGGCGTGCCTTGACCGGCTTGGGGATCCGGATCTCGAGGACCCCGCGATCGAACGACGCGACGATCTCGTCCGGATCGACGCCGTCGGGCATCGTCAGCTGCCGACGGAACGACCCGTACGAGCGCTCCGCGCGCACCAGTCCCTTGTCCTGCTCGGCACTGCGACGCGACCGCGCGCCGCTCAGCGTCAGGACGTTGCGCTCGACATCGATCGCGACGTCCTCCGCGGACACCCCGGGCAGATCGGCGAGCAGCACGTACCCGTCCTCGGACTCGTGCAGATCGACCTGCGGCACCCACCCCGAACGCCGCGCCCCGGTCCCGCCGGAGAACGACGAGAACAGCTGGTTGATCTCGCGCTGCAGGGACCCGTAATCCCCTGCGGACTCCCAACGAACGATGGCCATGACAAAAACCTCCGTGGTTCGAAGAACAGATCTTGCACCCGGAAAGATAGAAATCTCAGTCGAAGCGTGTCAAGTCTTGAGAGCCCGGAAACCGCTCGAACAGATGCCGACCCCGCCGCATCAAACACGCGCTGAGCGACCACCGACGACCGCGCCACCTGGCCGCCCTCGACACCGGCGACCAAGACACCGCTCCCCTCATCCCGAAGCAGGCGGTGCAGCTCCCGCGACGGCCTGACCTTCCGACCGCTCCCATCGCACGCGCGAAGCGTCGACACTGCGCAGTCGGCTGTTTCCCTGGGTTCGCAGGCCGCGACCCATGGGTCTAGGTGAGGCGATCAAGCAGCCCGTCGATGGTCACCTGCCACCCGCGGCGCTCTCCTGCGGAGGACCACTCGTCGGCGAGCTCGGAGCGTTCGCCGACGATGCGATGGATCGCGGAGCGTGCCAGCGCGCGGACCTCCGGCTCCCCCGCCTCGGGGTGCTTGCTGGCCCACGACAGGACCCCGGCCGGAAGGGCCTCGGGGGTCTCGACCCTGGCGGCCGCGGCGGCGACGACCTCGGCGGCCGCCAACGCTCGCGCGGCCTCGTCCGCGTCGAGGTCCTCGTCGTCCGGTCGACCGGCGGCGACGTTCAATGCGTCGCGGATCCCGCTCAGCGTGCCGTCGGCGGCGAACTCCTCACACCACCTCGTCGCCGTCTCGTTCTCCACCACCGACCCGCCCCACGACTCCACCCCGACCACGTCCTTTCAAGCACCAAACCGTCAACGCGAGTATCGCTCAGGCACGGGCACCGACCGAGCCGCGCGCGAGAACGATCACGAGGCGGAAAACGGCATACGACGCGTCGACCGCACCGGAGCGGCAGAGCGACCAGACATGACCCCGCCAGGCGCAGCATCCGCGCCTCGCCCGGCCGCGTGCGACCGTGGCGCGTAGGGCTGGTACGTCCGCAAGGCGCGGCGAGCGGCCACCACGCGCTGCAGGTCCCGGTCGGTGATCTTCTCCTCAGGATCTCGATCAACGAGCATGCAGCGTCTCTGCCCTGCACCTCTACGGGAAAACCCGAACGCTCGTGCAGTGCTGGACATCAACGAGCGTCCGGCACTCGACGTCCCGGTGCCTGCGTTGAAAGCCCCGTTTGGCCGGTTGATTCGATTGCGTGGCAGGGGGTACGTTCACGGTCGAGACGTCCCCCAACCCGCCGCCTCGGCGACTCCGAGGCAGGCGGCCACGGTCGCCTCCCGGCGTTCTCGCAGACCACAAGCTCCGGTGGGCTGCGAGAACCCGGACACCCCGCGCACCTCTACTCCGAAGCCTCAGTGCTATGCGCTGCCGACACGGATTCGGCATGCCGGCGCGCGGCGAGCTCGCCGGTGGCGTTCGCGCGACCGGACAACCACGCGAAGCCCGCCAGCGCGGTGTCGTTGATCGCACCTATGGTTCCGGCCGCCGCGACCATCCGCGCGGTCTTCGGCGACGCCGCGTGCAGCCCGAGAAGGCCGAGCCCTACCCACGAGCCGGTGCACCTGGTGCACGAAAGCAACTCCCCGATCGCGTAACGCATGCCGCTGCCACGCGGGGTGCGCGAAGCGTCTCCGGGCTCGTCAACGAACGGCCGACGGATCCACTCCTCAACCTTCTGCTCCGACAGCACCCGCGTGAACGTGAACGTCGCCACCCCCAAAGGCCCCAGAGCGCCCGCGCTGGGCGCGTTGCCGGTGCGGCGCGAGATCAGCGTTACGCCCGACAGTGCCGTGGCATAGATCCCGGAGATCAGCGCATAGTTCGCCGGCCGCGTCGGTGTCTGCCGGATCGTCCTCACGACCGGTCCTCCGGCCACCGGCCACGGCGGGCGAAGAACCGACGGGCTCGCGCCTCGTCGTCGCGATCGTCCTGACTGCGGATACCCAATCGGATCCAGAGATCAGCGATGACCGCCACCACCGCGGCCGCCAAGAACACAGACGCCAACGCCAAAGACACCGCGACCCCCGCACCGACCGCCAGCCCAAAAAGAACGATCGGGATCCAGATGCGAGCGACGCGCCGCTGCGTGTGACCGGCAGGCTCGGACGAGGGCGACGGGGACGGCGTTTTAGTGCTCATCAGCTCACCGTCTTCGTACCCGTGAAGAGCGGCGGCTCACAACGACCGCCCGAAGCCCCGGGCTCGAGAGGCGCCCTGAATCGACCGCGAGTACCGAAGCCCTGTTCCCCCCGTCTCGGTCCGGGGACGTCAAGTCCAGTCGAGCGGGTCGACGTTTCGATGCTTATCGAGCGGAGAAGGAGCGGAGAGGGCGAGGTTCCAAATCGGTCTACCGCCCCCTCGGACGTGGGCAACTCCTAGCTGCGGCGGCCGCGACCACCGAGGCCGGGAAACGCAACGCTTCCGTTCATTCTCGACTCGGCGACGACGCCGCTCTCGATCTGCCGACGTTCGACACCTGATCATCCGGGATCAGGAACGCGCGTCTCAGACTCTCCAGCCGAGCGTGCGGCCGACGGCGGAGAGCGCGCGAAAGATCAGGCGCGGCGGGCCGGCCGCGACGATCTCCTCGGGATACTTCGTGAACAACATGGCCGCATAGATCGCCGACTTGGCGTTCCTCGGCGACAGCGCGGTGATCTTGTCGGCGGCGGCGAGCCTCGCGCCGTCGACGAAGAACCCCTCCATGCGCAGAGCCGGGCTGTGCGTGTTGACGACCTTGGCCGGGAACGCGCTGAGGTTCCGGACGGAGTGCCGAGCACCGATCGGGACGACCGCCGTCTCCCCGGCCGTCACCCGACGCCACGTCCCGTCCAGCAGGACCTCGGCCTCGCCCTCCAGCACGGTGAACCGCTCCTCCGCGTGCGGATGGACGTGCACCGGCGGGCCCGCCATCCCGGGCGCGAACCACATCGTCCCGACGAGCAGCGCGCCGTCGGTGTCCTCCGCGCTCTCCGTCGTCTCCCACCGCATCCCGACCCCCGGGCCCCAATCGTGCATCACGGCCTCCCCCACCAAGTAGTACGGACTGACGTACGAAATAGTATGCGGTACCGTACGACCATGTCAACGCCGTTCCCTCCGCCCTCGGCCGTCGCGCTCCTGCGGATGACGTGGGAGGACGCGATCGGCGAGATCCACCACGCACTGAACGACGCGGGCTTCCAGGACATCCGCGCGGCGCACCGCACCGTGCTGCGCGACATCCTCACCTCGGGCCTGCGGCCCACCGAGCTCGCCGGCCGCCTGGGCATCAGCAAGCAGGCGGCCAACGACGTCCTGCGCGAATTCGAGGCCGGCGGCTACATCACCCTCACCCGCGACCCCGACGACGGCCGCGCCAAGCGGATCGTGGCCACCGAACGGGGAGCCGCACTCGTCCGGACCGCCGCACGGACCAGCGCCGGCATCACCGAGCGCTGGATCGACCGCGTCGGCCCCGAACGCTTCGCCGAGTTCGAGTCCGTCCTCCGCGAGATCGCCACCCCCGACGAGGATCTCCGGCGCACCCGAGACCGCCACACCTGACGAGCGCGCCGGGGTCCGTCGACCAACTGGGCTCGCCCTCGTCGGAGGCGACCCTTTCGCACGCTTCCGCCGCCCGAACAGTCCCATCCGTCGAGCGTCGCGGACGCGGGCCGACAGATCAACGGACTCGGGCGCACCCGGGACCGCACCCGCGCCGACCGTCAGTGGTCGTGCATCCCGAAGCCGTCCATGATCTTCGGCGTCGCGCGCTCGATGCGCGCGGTCCGGGTCTTCGACTGCTTGGCGCCGTCGAAGTGGAGCAGCCAGCCGCGCCGCCGACCCGGGGTCAGACGGTCCCAGGCCTCGCGGAGTCCGGGATCCGCCTCGAACGCCGCCTCGAGCTCCTCGGGCCCGGACGACTCCTCGGCCGGCTCCGGCTTCGGGACCTTCAGCCCGGCCTCCTCGACGCGGATCGCGTCGCGGACCAGCGCGACGATCGTGTCCGTCGCGGCGGTGACGTCGGCGACGGAGCCGAACTCGAGGCGCAGCGCCGAGCGGGAGTTCTCGCCCTGCTCCTTCAGCGCACCTTCGGGGTCTTCGAGCAGCGCGCCCTTGAAGAAGAGCAGCGCGCAGAGCTCCTTGAACGGCTGGAAGATGACGATGTTCGCCCCGTCGTGCGTGTAGCACGGCTTCCGCCACTTGACGTCCTCCGCCAGGCCGGTCCCGAACAGCACGGGCCGCAGGGCCTCGAACTCCTCGCGCCACGCGCTCAGCTTCGCGGCGTACTCGTCGACGGTCGGGTTCTTCGGTGCGTCGGTCATGGGCGTTCGAGTGGGTCGGGTCAGGTGGCGCGCGGACGGCCGCGGCGGCGGCACGGAGGCGTCATCGTTCCACGCGCCGCGGTGCCCGGTCGACGACCGCGCCCGGGCGACCGGTCGGACGACGGCCGGCGCGAGGCGTCGGCACGCGCCAGCGGGTCGAAGTCCGCGTCCCACGACGTCGGTCGACCGGGATCGGCGAGCACGGTCCCGGTGCGGCCCCCCGGCGCGCCGGGAACGACGGAGAAGTTCGAGTCGTGCGTGTCGCGCAGGACGATCTCGACGCCGGGGAGCACGTCGATGGACGAGCCCGCGTTGCATTGCCGGCCGAGTGTCGCGAGTCTGTCGAGGTCAACGACCGGAGATGAGCGCGATGCCTTCGATGCAGGTCAACGGAACCACCCTCCACGTCGAGGTCGACGGGCCCGAGGACGCGCCCGTGCTCGTCCTGAGCCACTCCCTGTTCTTCGACCACCGCATGTACGACGCGCAGGTCGCCGGCCTCGCCGCCACGCACCGCGTCGTCCGCTACGACCACCGCGGACAGGGGTCCAGCGCCCGAGCGCCGCGCGCGGAGCTCGACATGGACACGCTCACCGACGACGCGGCGGCCCTGATCGAGGCGCTCGGCCTCGGCCCCGTCACGTTCTACGGCAACTCGATGGGCGGCTTCGTCGCGCTGCGCCTGGCCGCACGGCGCCCCGACCTCGTCGCGGGGGTCGTCGTGGCGTGCTCGAGCGCGGCCACCGAGGGCTCGATCGCCGAGTTCGACCCGCTGGTGACGGCGCTCGGCGAGCACGGCATCACCCCGGTCGTCGACATCGTCGCGCACATCATGCTCGGTGACACGACGCTCACCGATCCGGCCCGCGCGGAGCTGCTCGCGAGCACCCGCGCGCACTTCGCCACGCTCGACCGCGACATCGCCGACGCCGCATGGCAGGTCGTGCACCGCGCCGAGATCACGGGCGAGCTCCCCGGCATCGGTGTCCCGGCGCTCGTGATCGCGGGTACGGAGGACCACGCCTATCCGGTGGCGCTGTCGGAGGAGATCGCACGGCTGGTCCCCGGAGCCGATCTCGTGGTCGTCGACGGCGCCGGACACTCGGTGGCGTGTGAGCAGCCCGAGCGCGTCAACGCACTGCTGACCGACTTCGCCGCACGGACGGCGCCCGTCCCCGGCTGAACGCCGTCCGCGCGCCCGCGGCCGGGACGGCACCCGGCCGAGGGCGTCAGGCGGTCCGCCCGCGCGGGTCCAGTCGCCCGGCGATCCTGCGCGTCGGCAGCCCCAGGCCGGACCGCCACCACCGTCGCCACGCCCGGGGTCGCGTCGCGACGGCCGCGAACAACGGGATCGGGTCGAAGTACGTCGTGCGCCCCTTGACGAAGCCGTCCTCGAACCAGAAGCGGTCGCACGCGACCCAGCCCACGGGTCGCCCGCCGACGGTCCCGCTCAGCCGGACCTCGATGTGGACCCCTCCGTCGTGGACGTGGGCGTCGACGACCTCGCCGCGGAGGTCCGGCACGAGCGCGTACACGCGGGCGAAGAAGTCGAGCATCCCCGCCGGTCCCAGGGCGTCGGGCGCCTGCGGCTGGACCGCGCGGTAGTCGGGGTGCGTCAGCTCCGCGAGCCGGGCGACGCTCGCGAAGTCCCCCGCTCCGAAGGCCCGCCGGAAGACTTCGACCCAGTGCGTCGGGCTCTCCACGCGGGTCGGGAACCCGTCGCCCCGGACCGGTGCGGGCGTCACGAGTCCCCCTCCCCCCGCCGCACCGCGCTCGCGTACCACCCGTCGGCGCGCGCCCGTGCGTAGTCGGCCGGCTCGTAGAACGGCAGGTCTCCCGTGGACGCCGTCCGGTCGATGTAGTCGGCCATCACCTCCCGCGCCTCCGGGCTCGTGAGGGTCGCGAAGAACTCGGCGTTCTCCACGCGCATGCCGGCCTCGAGGACGGCCGAGCCGCCGACGTACGTCGCGCGCTTGACCGCGGCGACCGCCGGCTTCAGCCGCCGGGCCATGTGGGCCGCCAGCTCCTGGGCGCGCTCCAGCAGGTCCGCGGGGTCGAGCACCTCGTCGACGTAGCCCATCTCGAGCGCCGCCCCGGGGTCGACCGCCCCGCCCTCGAGCATGAGCTTCAGCGCCCGTTGCAGGCCCACGAGCCGCGTCAGGCGATGGGTGGCCCCGCCGCCGGGCGGGAAGCCGAGGAGGATCTCCGGCTGGCCGATCACGAAGTCGCCCGACGCCATCAGCCGGTGGTCGCAGGCGAGCGCCAGCTCCGAGCCGCCGCCCAGGGCGGACCCGTTGAGCGCCGCGACGAACACCGCGCCGCAGCGGTTCATGCGCACGAAGGTGTCGTGGAAGTCGACGACCTCGAGGACGCCGCTCAGCGGCGTCGGGCCGGCGGCCCTCCGTCCCCCCGGGATGCGACGCGTGACCTGGGCCGCCCGGACGGCCACCGCGCCGGCACGGGGCGAGACGTTCGGGCTGCCGGCGCCGGCCTCCTGCAGCCACGAGACGTCCGCGTGCGCGGCGAACCGCTCCGGGTGCGTGCCCGTGATCACCACGGCGCCGACGCCGTCGTCGGTCTCCGCCCGGGTCACGAGGGCCGCGAGGTCGGCGGCGATCTCGGGGCCCAGCTCCCCCCGGGGCCCGCCGTGCAGGCGTGCCGTGAGGACGCGACCCCGCTGCGTGACCTCGATCCCGAGGCGGTGTGCGGCGGCGTCGGGCGTCGTCATGCCGCGACCGTACCAGGCTGAGTTGTTTTTTTGTATGTAGATGGAACGGCGCAGCGACGGCTCGGCGCCAACCCGGGACCGCGAGGTCGGGCGGCACCGGCGACGTCAGGCCGGGACCGCCGGGAGCGCGCCCGGCCCGGGGACGATCGCGCCCTCGTCCGGGCTCGTGACGACGTGCCCGTCGGCACAGGTCATCGCGAGCCGCAGGGGTGCGCCGCAGCCGACGTGCTCGACGACGATCGGAGGACCGTCGGGCCCGCCGACATGCCGATCTCCCCACTGCATGAGCGCCATGAGGATCGGCATCAGCTCCTTGCCGGTCGGGGTCAGGCGGTACTCGTGGCGTGCCCGGCTCCCCGGCTCGCGGTACTCCGAGCGCTCCAGGATCCCCTCGTCCACCAGCTTGCCCAGCCGCTCCGACAGGAGGTTCCGCGGGCAGCCGAGCACCGCCATGAACTGCTCGAACCGCGTCGCGCCGAAGAAGCTCTCACGGACGATGAGGAGCGTCCACTTCTCCCCCAGGAGCCGGAGCGTCGCCCCGATGGTGCAGTTGCTCGCCTGGTAGCTGGTGCGCTGCATACCGGCGACGGTAGCAGCGCTGGGTCACGAAACTGAACGGAGCTCCGCCGGCTCCGACACCGGGGGGAGCGCGCCGTCCACGAGCACCCTCGCGACGGCCGCGGCCGTGACGAACGCGTCGGCGTCGAGGACGCGGCTGCGGGCCGACGCGCCGTCGAGGAGCAGCGCCAGCTGCTCCCCGAGCCGCTCGGGATCCGCCGCGCCGGCGTCGCGCGCCGTCTCGACCAGGCGCGCCGTGAAGGCGTGCTTGTAGTCGCGAGCGAAGGCCCGTGCCGGATGGTCCGGGTCCCGGAGCTCGACGGCGGCACCGATGAACGGGCACAGCGGCACGTGCTCGTCGAAGAGCGCGAGGAGCTTCTGCCGGGGCGTCAGATCGGCGCGGTCGAAGAGCTCGGGCAGGACCTCGGGATCGAACCGCCGCAGGTACTCGGCGATCAGCTCGTCCTTGCCGCCGAAGTGCTGGTAGAGCGTCCGCTTCGACACGCCGGCCGCCGTGCAGAGCTGGTCGACGCCGGTGCAGTTGATGCCCTGATCGCGGAACAGCTCCCGCGACGCACCGAGGATGCGCTCGCGCGCGCCTCTCCCCCGGCGCAGGCCCTTCGGCCCCTTCTCGACCTCCGTCATGGACCCAGAGTACCCCAGTTGGAACCGATCGGTGTACGTAACTTGACAGCCCTCGGACTCGCCCCTACGTTACATGCACCGATCGGTGTACTTGACATCGACGCGAAGGCGACGGAACGGAGTCCTCATGGGCAAGCTCGAAGGCAGGGTCGCAGTGATCACGGGTGCGACGAGCGGGATGGCGCTGGCGGGTGCGAAGGTGTTCGCCGCCGAGGGAGCGCACGTGTTCATCACGGGACGGCGGCAGGACGCGCTCGATGCGGCCGTCGCGGAGATCGGTCCGAACGCGACCGGCGTGCGGGCCGACTCGGCCGACCTCGACGACCTCGATCGGCTGTTCGCCACGGTCGGACGCGAGAAGGGGTCGATCGACGTCCTGTGGACGAACGCCGGGGCCGGTGAGCAGGGCGCGCTCGGCGAGATCACACCGGAGCAGTTCGACGCCACCTTCGGACTCAACGCGCGCGGCACGCTGTTCGCGGTCCAGAAGGCGCTGCCGCTGTTCAACGACGGCGGCTCGATCCTCATGACCGGGTCCAACGCGGCGCTCCGCGGCTACCCCGGCTGGAGCGTCTACGCGGCGAGCAAGGCGCTGCTGCAGGCGTACGCCCGGGTGTGGGTGGCCGAGCTGCGGGACCGGAGGATCCGGGCCAACGTGCTCACCCCCGGCCAGGTCGCGACGCCGATGATGACGGCGGTCCTGGACGAGGAGTCCAAGGCGCAGTTCGAGTCGGTCATCCCGCGGCGGGAGATGGGCCGCCCCGAGGAGATCGCGTCGGTCGCGCTGTTCCTCGCGTCGGACGACTCGAGCTACGTCAACGGCATGGAGCTCGTCGCCGACGGCGGCACGACGGCGATCTGAGCTGCGGCGCGTTCGTGATCTTCCCGACCCGCGAGCGCTCGGACCGCGGCCGGACCGGCCACCACCGCATCGGCCTGCGCCACGGGGTCTCGACCGTCACCGCGGGCACCCGCACGGCGCTCGGGACCATCTTTCACGACGCCAAGTAGGCTGCAATACTTAGCCTCGTGGCAAACCATGAGGCACTCGACGAGGTCTTCGCCGCGCTCGCCGACCCCACCCGGCGCGTCGTGATCCGGCGCCTGGGGCGTGGGCCCGCGAGCGTCGGGGAGCTGGCGGCGCCGTTCCCGATCACCCTGCCGTCGTTCATGAAGCACGTCCGCACGCTCGAGGCGAGCGGGCTCATCCGGACCGAGAAGTCCGGCCGGGTCCGCACCTGCACGCTCGTCCCCGAGCGTCTCGCGCTCCTGGACGACTGGCTCGCCGGCGAGCGCCGGGTCTGGGAGGCACGCACCGATCGCCTGCAGGCCCTCGTCACCGACCCCGAGGAGCACCGATGACCCCGACCGACCCCACCCTCGACCTCACGCTCAGCCGGGTGATTCTTGCCCCGCGCCGGGCGCTCTGGAACGCGTGGACCGACCCGGACCTGCTGGCGCGATGGTGGGTCCCGGCGCCGACCGTCGCCCGCATCGACCGGCTGGAGGTCCGGCCCGCCGGGGGCTTCGTCACGAGCATGAGCGACGACGGCACGACGTTCGTCCCGCACACCGACGCGATCTTCCTCGTCGCCGAGCCCGAGGAGCGGCTCGTCTTCACCAACGCGGTCGACAGCGCCTGGCGTCCTGCGTCCCCCGCCCCCGTGGCGATGGCGGCCGAGATCACGTTCTCGGAGCACCCCGACGGCACCGAGTACGGGGTCGTCGTGCGCCACGGCGATCCGGCGGCGCGCGACCGCCACGAGGACATCGGGTTCTTCGACGGCTGGGGCGCGGTCACCGGCGCGCTGGCCGACCTGGCGGAGAGCGGTGCCGCGTCGGGATGACCGGGGTCCCCCGCTCCGCGGACGCGACCACCCGTCCGGACGGGTCCTAGTCCTCGATCCGCACGAACTCGCTCTTCGACGCGCCGCAGACGGGGCAGTACCAGTCGTCGGGGATGTCCTCGAACCGCGTGCCGGGCGGGATGCCGCCGTCGGGGTCGCCCTCATCCGGGTCGTAGGGCGTCCCGCACGACCCGCACTCCCATCGGTCCTCCGGCCCCGGTCCCGTCGACATGGGCGGACCGTACGCGACACCGACCTCGGCGCCGAGTGGCTGGAGCGACAGCGGTCGTCCGTTCCCTGCCACCGAAGCGACCCGCACGGCGGTGTCCCGGAGCGCGACCCCGAGATCGTCCTCGTCGGGATCGATCCGTCATCTCGCCCCGTCCGCGATGTCCTGCGGCCCCGGGCTCCCGGCGAGTTCGTGGTAGGCCACGATCGCCTGCGACCTGTTGATGACGCCGAGTGTGCGCAGCAGGCGCTTGACGTGCGACTTCACGGTGCCCTCCGCCAGTCCCAACTCGGTCCCGATATCGGAGTTGTTGGCTCCCAGGGCGATCAGATCGAAGATCTCTCGCTGTCGCGGCGTCAAGCCCGCGAGAAGTGCGGCGCCGCCATCTGGACCGTACCGGCCTTCGGGGTTGGTGGCCGGGACCGCTCCGTCGAAGTCGATCGCGGCGTCGCAGAACTCGACCACGGTGCGCTCCGTCCTTCGCACGCTCTCGCGGAACAGCGAGCGTTGCTGGTCGAGACGCTCGAGCAGCTCGTTTCGAGCGTAGATGCGCGCAAAGCCGTTGGCGAGCGTTCGAAGAACGTCGCGATCCGCGTCGACGACGAGGGCCACGGACGAGGCCGCGTGGAGGTGGCCGGCTGTCGTTCCGTTGATCACGATCGGCACCCTCGCGGCCGGATGGGGGGCCTGATTGAGAGCGGGCGGCCGATCGGACTCGGGGGCGTAGACGAGTTCCAGGCGCTCGAAACCGAGACGCTCGGCCACGAGCGGGCTGGTCACCATCTCGACGAGGGAGGAGGGAGACGTCGCGACAGAGAGATCCGCGATCACCGCGCGGCATGCGGCGAGGCGCTGACGATGGCGTGCGGCGAGGAGCTCGTGAACGTCCTCGGCGAGCAGTTGCAGGATCGTCAGCCGATCCACGACATCGGCCCGGTGACGAGGGGTCGTGGATGGTGACGCAAGGATCGCGAAGCACTCGTCCGTCAGGGCGGCAAGCACCGCGGGGGCTCGCGCGAGGTCGGCGGACGACCGCTCGATGGGTCCGTGGATCGAGGGTCCCCGGCTCGTTGCTGCGGCGTCGAGCGCCCGACCGAGCCGGGCGACGAGGTCCCGCTCGCGGCCTCCTGCACTTGCGATGGTGCGGAGCCGGAACTGTGGTCTGCGCGTCATCGAAGCTGCCCGCGACGAACTGCGTGGAGATACACGGACACGGCGGACGTCCGGTTGGAGACCTCGAGCTTCTTCAGGATCTGTTTGACATGGGTCGCGATCGTCGAGTCGGCGATCACCAGCCGCTCACGCACCACCGCGTTCGTCGCCCCCGTTGCGAGGAGCTCGAGCACTTCGAGCTGGCGAGGCGTCAGCCGGGTCAGACGCAACGCTGGATCCGCGAGATCGCCGGACCCGGAGGCGACGTCCAGCTCGGGGACCTCCTCGGCAGACCGAAGCGCCCGCGTGTAGGCGTCGCTGATGTTGTGCCGTCGTCGCTTCAGGCGCTCGCTCCCGAGCAGACGTTCGAGGACGATCGCGAAGCCCGCGCCGAAAGCGTCCAACGCGTCCCGATCGTCCTCGTCAGGTGGCTGGCTCCAGGCGAGCGCGTCGGCGTGCAGCAGGCCGAAGACTCCCGTGGGCCCGACGAGAGGGGCGATGACGTGAGCGCGCCTCGACACGACCCCATCCGTGACTCCCGACCCGCGCGCCCGAGCGTCATCGGGCACCAGGGCCGCCGCTCGACGCCGGATGACTGACGCCTCGACGGGTGTCGAGGACAGTGCCACCGGGCCGTTGCCCACGAAGGCGGCCAGCCGATCCGCGTGCGGGGCTGAGACACGCCCGCTGGAGTACGCGGCCCGCGGGAACCACGCCGGGCCGTCGACCCACGAGAGCAGTCCGCTGTCGAAGCCGCACGCCTCGCAGAGCGCGCGGGGCGCGGCGTCGATCGCAGACTCCGCGGACTTGCGCAGCGCGAGCTGGTCCAAAGCCTCGTCGATTCGGTCCTGAGTCCGGAACCGTGCGGCGACCAGACGATCGCGGACGTGTTCCCGGAGGGTCGTGACCTCACGAAGCTGTCGAAGAGCGACGCGTTCGATGCGTGGGTCGCCGGCGGGGTTGCGGAAGGTCTCGGCCACCGCCTCGACCGCGGTCGTCAGCTCGTCCGCGGTCGTGCGGACATCGAGGCGTCCGCTCTCAAGAGCGCGGCGGACCCGATCGATGACCTCGGCGACATGGAAGATGTCGTAGGGCCACGCACACGTGCCGGCGGTGCGCATCCGTGCGGTGTCGTCCAGCGTGGACACGGTCGTGGTCGAGAACCGGGCCGATACGCGGCAGCCGGGGCGAGACGCGCGCCCTAGGCCGCGACCGCCGCCGGGGCGTAGTCGAAGAACCCTCGACCGGACTTCCGGCCGAGCCGGCCCGCGGCCACCATGCGCTTGAGCAGTGGCGGGGGCGCGTATTCCGGCTTCTGGAACTCGCCATGGAGCGACACGCCCACGCCGTAGAGCACGTCGAGTCCGATCATGTCGGCGAGGGCGAGTGGGCCCATCGGGTGCCCGCATCCCAGCTTCATGCCCTCGTCGATGTCCTCGCGCGTCGCGAACCCCTCCTCGACCATCCGCACCGCCGACATGAGGTACGGCACCAGGAGGAAGTTGACGATGAACCCAGAGCGGTCCTTGGTCCGGACTGCGCGCTTTCCGAGGGTCGATGCGAACCGTTCGAGTCTCGCCACGGTCTCGTCCGAGGTTTCGAGCGCGACGACGATCTCGACCAGCTTCATCACCGGGACGGGACTGAAGAAATGCAGGCCGGCGACGCGGTCCGGACGCTCGGTCGCCGCAGCGAGCTCCGCGATCGGGATCGACGACGTGTTGGACAGGAGCAGCGTTTCCGGGCCGACGATCCGGTCCAGACGAGCGAAGACGTCCCGCTTCACGGCGACGTCTTCCTTCACCGCCTCGATGACCACGGACGCGGCCGCGAGGTCGTCGAGATCGGAGGTCCAGGAAACGCGAGCGCGGATCTGGTCGGCATCCAGGGCGGAGAGGTGCCCGCGGTCGACGGTCCGGGTGAGCGACACGCCGAGCCGTTCACGAGATCGCTCCAGGGGGTCGATCGCGGGCTCGTACAAGACGACCGTCGTGTCCGCTCGGGCTGCGGTCTCAGCGATCCCGGTCCCCATCATCCCGGCCCCGACGATGCCTACCAATGCTTCGTTCATGTTCCGTCTGCTCCTCGTCGTCGTGATGCTGCAAGGGATCGCCACCCGACCAGCGCGACGGCGTCGCGGATGAGGCTCCCCGCCTGCAGCTCGTGTGCTGCAGGCGGGGTGATAGCCCGCTCGGCTTGCTCCGTGAGATCGCGCAGGGTGGCTACCAGGCGCTCGCGAAGATCGCTGTCGGCGGCTGCCGCGTCGTCGGCGCCTCGCCCCGGGGCCGGCGGGCCCGGCGCGGCCCTCGCGCACGAGGGCCGCCGCCGTCGCGGCACCGTGCTCAGGCCGGGACGGCGTCCTTCTTCGCAGAGGAGCCCTCGAAGACGAAGCCCTTCCAGCCCTCGTCGATGACCGCCTGCGTCGACGCGCAGTAGGCGGCGACACCCCCGAAGTGGAACAGCACCTTGTGCGGCTTGCCGGGAATGTTCGCCCCGACGAACCACGAGCGCACGCGCTCTCCCTCGGAGAGCACCAAGGCGTTCAGGAGCACGTCGAGGTGCTCCGCCCACTCGTCCATGGCCTCCTGCGTGGCCTCCATCGTCGCGGCGCCGGACTCCTCCAGGTGCGTCAGCGCCTGGGAGAGGAACTCGACGATGTTCTCCGCGACGGGCGGGAAGTTCGCAAACGGCGTCTGGGGACCGAAGACCATGAACAGGTTCGGGAAGCCCTTCGTGGCCACGCCAAGGTGCGTCTGCGCGCCCTCGGCCCACGACTCTTGGATCGTCAGGCCGTCGCGACCGCGGATGTCCATCCGGGTGATGGATCCCGTGGAGGCGTCGAAGCCGGTCGCGAAGACGAGGATGTCGACGTCGTAGTGCGTGCCGTCCGCGAGCGTGATGCCGCTGGAGGTGGCCTCGGCGAGCGCGTTCTCGCTCACGTCGACGAGGTCGACGTTGGGCCGGTTGTAGGCCTCGTAGTAGTAGTGGCCGAGCGGGACGCGCTTGGAGGCGATCGGGTAGCCCTTCGGCGCGAGCTTCTCGGCCGTCTCCGGATCCTTGACGATCTGCCGGATCTTGTTGCGCACGAACTCGGCCACGACCTCGTTGGCCTCGTGCGTGAGGAAGATGTCGTCGAAGGTCTCGAAGATGAAGTGGAAGCCGCCGATCTCCCAGCCCCACTCGAGGATCTTCTGCTGCTCCTCGGGCGTCACGTCGGTGGTGAGGCGGCCGGCCATACCGAGGTCCATGCCGAACCAGTGCTCACGGACGACGTTGGAGATGCGGTCGGCGTCGGCCTTCAGCGACCGCCGATCGGTGTCCGACAACGGGTGGTTCCGCGCGGGGATGACGTAGTTCGGGGTCCGCTGGAAGACCGTGACGTTCGCGGCCTCCTTCGCGAGCTCCGGGATGAGCTGCACGCCGGTCGCCCCGGTGCCGACGATGCCCACGCGCTTGCCACGCACGTCGATGCCGCCTTCGGGCCAGCGAGAGGTGTGGACCCAGGTACCCCCGAAGTCGTCGATGCCCTTGAGGTCGGGCGTGTACCGCGCGGCGAGCGGGCCGCCGGCGACGATGAAGTACCTCGATGTGGACGTGGTGCCGTCCTCGAGGGTCACGGTCCACGTGGACGAGTCCTCGTCGAAGGTCGCACCCTTGACGGTCGCGCCGAGCTGGATGTCCTTGCGCAGGTCGAAGCGGTCGGCGACGAAGTTCAGGTAGTTCTCGACCTCGACCTGGCCGGGGAAGCGGTCGTGCCAGTCCCACTCTTCGAAGAGCTCGCGATCGAACTGGTAGCAGTAGGTCCAGCTCTCCGAGTCGGTTCGCGCCCCCGGGTAGCGGTTCCAGAACCAGGTTCCGCCGATCCCGTCGCCGGCCTCGAAGCACCGGAAGCTGATGCCGAGCTTGCGCAGCTCGATCATCGTCCGCAGGCCACCCAGACCGGCTCCGACGATGATTGCGTCCTGATCGGTGGCGATCGTTTCAGAAGTCATCTTGTTGCTCCTCCGAGCGTCGTGCTGCGACTTCACAGCCACCGTTCTACGATTGGCCGCTGTACCAACCGTATGGTAGCCACTGCAGCCGCAGAGGTGTGAGTTTGTCGTCCCGGTCCGATCCGGGATTCAGCGACGGCGAACGGGTCGCCGCTCCTTCAGGGCACGCGGCTTCAGGAACCGCTCTGGCGCAGCAGGTCGCGCAGCTCTGTGCGCCGGATCTTTCCGCTGACGGTCTTCGGCAGTTCGTCGACGAAGTGGATCTCCCGCGGGTACTTGTACGGCGCGGTCAGGGCCTTCGTGTGGTCCTGCAGCTCCTTCGCGAGCTCGTCGCTCGGCTCGCGGTTCGCGGCCAGGATCACGAAGGCGGTGACGATCTCGGTGCGCTCCGGATCGGGCTTCCCGACGACCGCGGCCTCCATCACCGCGGGGTGCTCGACCAGCGCGGACTCGACCTCGAACGGGCCGATCCGGTACGCCGACGAGGTGATCACGTCGTCGTCACGACCCTCGAACCAGAGGTAGCCATCCGGGTCCCGAGCGGCCTTGTCCCCGGTGAAGTAGTAGCCATGCTGGAAGCGCTCGGCCGTCGCCTTCGGGTTGCCGTCGTAGCCATGGAACAAACCGACGGGCCGTCGTTCGTCCTCGGCCCGGATCGCGATGTTGCCGACCTCACCGTCGGGGACGGGCTCGCCCTGATCGGTGACGACCCGGACGTCCCAGCCCGGCATGGGCAGCCCCATCGATCCCGGCCGGACCGGAAGGGCGCGGTAGTTCGCGACGGTGACGGAGGTCTCGGTCTGGCCGTACCCGTCGTAGACCGTCAGGCCGCCGGTGCCCTCGGACCAGACCTTGATCACCTCGGGGTTCAGCGGCTCGCCGGCGCTGGTGCAGTGCCGCAGCGCCGAGAGGTCGTGCTTCCCGAGGTCCGCCTGCACCAGTGTGCGGTAGAGCGTCGGCGGGGCGCAGAACGAGGTGATCTGCTGGTCGCTGAGGATGCCGAGGATCGTGTCGGCGTCGGGCTTGCCGAGCTGGACCTGCACGATCGTGGCGCGCTCGTGCATCTGCCCGAAGAGCGTGCCGAACGCGGCCTTCGCCCACCCCGGGTCGGTGACCGCCCAGTGCCGGTCGCCGGGGCGAAGGTCGTGCCAGAAGCGTGCGGTCGGGACGTGCGCGAGCCCGTACTCCTGGGTGTGGGTGACCATCTTCGGGTGCGAGACCGTGCCGCTCGTGAAGTACACGAGCATCGGGTCCTCGCGGAGCGTGGGCTCGGACGGCAGGCCGGTCGCGTCCTCGCCGACCGCGGCGAGGAGGTCGTCGAGGGACGACCAGCCGTCGGCCTTCCCGTCGCAGACGATGCGCGTGCGGAGTGCCGGCAGGTCCTGCCCGATGCTCCCGACCTTCTCCGCACCGGACGGATCGACGACCGCGGCCACGGCACCGGATTCGCTGAGCCGGTAGGCGATGTCCTTCGGGGTCAGGAGGTTCGGACCAGGCATGGGGATCGCTCCGATCCGGATCGCGCCCAGGACGGCGACGTACCAGGCCGGCACGCGCGGCAGCATCACGAAGACCCGGTCGCCCTTGCCGACTCCGAGGTCGAGCAGCGCCTGCCCGAACCGTCGGGCGTCGCGCGCGAGGTCGGCGGCCGTCTGCTCGCCGACGACTCTTCCGTCGGGGCCGAGCGACAGCACGGCGAGGTCCTCGGGTGCGTCCGCGGCCCATCCCTCGACGATGTCGACGACGGGGTTGTAGACGCTGGGGACCTCGATGCGGAAGCTGTCGCGCTCTGTCGCGTAGTCCTGCAGCCGGGGCGCCGCGTCGCGGGAGGGGATGGTGGGCTGGGGCACGATGGGTCTCCTGTAGCTGAGTGGCGCGGGTCCTGCCGGCTCATCGCTCGGCGCTCGGCAACCGGCAGGCCGCGGCGATCGCGTGTCCGCAGGTAGGCTTCGGCGAGACGGTACCAACCATTCGGTAGCCGAGGTGGAAATGTGTTGCCGCCCAGCGACTCCCGGCGCCGACGTCGTGGAGCGGGGTCGTCACCGGGCCCTGCCTGAAGGCCGCCGGACCGATCGCCGGGCATGCAGCGACCCGTGACGCCCGTCACTCGTCTACTCGGGTTGACGCAGCTGCTGGGAGCGCGTATACCGCCGGTACCAAACGGTCGGTCCCATCGACGGAACCAGGACCACCCTCCTCCTCGGAGCTCTATGAGCGGCAACCCAGCACCCATTCCCGACCCCTCCCTCCCGAGCGCTGACGATGCGCACGCCACGTCCGTGGTGCACCAAGGCCGGTCGGTCCTTCTCGAGATCATCGGGCTCTCGAAGCGCTTTCCGGGCACCCAAGCGTTGTCGAACGTGGACCTTCGCGTCCGACGTGGCGAGATCCATGCGCTGTGCGGTGGCAATGGCTCGGGCAAGTCGACGCTGATCAAGATCCTGGCTGGCGTCCAGCAGGGCGAGCCGGGCGGCATGATCCGGGTCGGCGACGAGTCGTCTCCGGCGGACGCGGTGACGCCGGCGTTCGCCGACTCGGCGGGCGTTCGGGTCGTCCATCAGGACCTCGGCCTCTTCCCCGACCTCTCGGTGGCGGAGAACATCGCGCTCGGATCGTCGTTCCCGAGGCGTCGCAGCGGCCGCATCGACTGGCGCCGCATGCGGACGAACGCCGAGGAGCTGATCGAGCGCTTCGAGATCCGAGCGTCTCCGAAGACGCTCCTGCGCGACCTCAACCGCGCCATCCAGACGGAGGTGGCGATCGCCCGTGCACTCCAGGGCAGGGAGAGCGGGCACGGTGGGATCCTCATCCTCGACGAGCCGACGACGGCCCTACCGGCTGCAGAGGCGGATGCGCTGATGCGCTCGCTGCGCCGCTACGCGCAGGCCGGTCAGAGCATCCTCTACGTCAGTCACCGTCTCGACGAGATCCTGCGGATCACCGACCGCGTGACGGTCCTACGCGACGGCCACCTCGCAGGCGTCCACGAGACCGCGGACCTCGACGAGGACGCGCTGACGACCGCGATCCTCGGACGGTCGCTCGCCCACGAAGCGGCGGTGAAGCACGTCCCCGTGAGCAGCGCGGGCGTTCCGGTGCTGCAGATCACCGGCCTTCGGGCGGGTCCGGTCCGCGGGGTGGACCTCGAGGTTCGTCGCGGCGAGATCGTCGGGATCGCCGGCTTGCTCGGATCCGGTCGCAGCACGATCCTCCGTTCGATCTTCGGCGATCTCGACCGCGAGGCCGGTGAGATCCGCGTCGCCGGCGCAGTCCTGCCGAAAGGGAGCCAGTCGGCCGCGATCTCCGCCGGCGTCGCGATGGTCCCGGAGGACCGTGCCCGCGACGCCGCGTTCCTCGACCTGCCGGTCGCAGCGAACATCTCCGCTTCCGTCATCGCTCGGTACTACGCGCATCTGCGGATGCAGGACCGGAAGATGACCCGCGACGCGGCGTCACTGATGGCGACCTTCGGCGTCAAGGCCGCGTCGCCGGCCGTGCCGATCAACACGCTCTCCGGCGGGAACCAACAGAAGGCGATCCTCGCCCGCTGGCTGCGCCGCGACCCGGAGCTCCTGCTGCTCGACGAACCGACGCAGGGCGTCGACGTCGGTGCGCGCGCCGAGATCTACCGCGTGGTCCGCGACGCCGCCGACGCCGGGACGGCTGTCCTGGTCGTGACCTCCGACGTCGAGGAGCTCGCCGCGGTCGTGGACCGGGCCGTCGTCCTCCGCGGCGGCCGCTTCGTCGCCGAAATCGCCGGGAGCGCACTGCTGCCCCAGCACCTCAACGAGCTCATCTACAAGGACGTGCCCCATGTCGACAGTGTCTGACGCCGGAACCACCGGTTCCACCCGTCCGCGCCGCAGCGCACGCGCCGCCGGCGTCGACGTCCTCGAGCGCACCGGCCTGGTGCTCTTCCTGATCGCGCTGATCCTCTGGTTCACGATCGACTCGACGAGCGGCGACATCTTCACGTCGGGGGCGAACATCCGGCAAGTCCTGTCGAACCAGTCGGTGACCGGGATCATCGCGCTGGCGATGGTCGCACCGCTCGTCGCCGGCTACTTCGATCTCTCGGTGGCCGCGATCGCGGGGATGGCCAGCGTGACGATGGCGGCGCTCGTCGGCACGCACGGGTATCCGGTCTGGCTCTCGATCGTGCTGACCCTCCTCGTGGCCGGCATCGCCGGCGGCGTCAACGGGGTGCTCGTCGCCAGGTTCAAGCTGAACGCGTTCATCGTCACGCTCGGCACCTACACCCTGATCGGCGGGCTGCTGCAGCTCTACACCGAGGGCCAGAGCATCGCCAACGGGATCCCGGAGAGCTTCGGCAACTGGGGCTCGCTCACGTGGCTCGGCGTCCCCCGACCGTTCTGGCTGCTGATCGTCGCGGGCCTCGTCCTCTGGTACGTCCTCACCCAGATCCCGTTCGGTCGACAGCTCGAGAGCATCGGCTCCAACGAGCGCGGTGCACGGCTCGTCGGCATCCGGGTCGACCGCACGATCTTCCTGGCGTTCGTCTCGTCCGGGCTGCTTGCGGGCGTCGCCGGGGTCCTGCTGACCTCGCGCGCCGGGTCCGCCGACCCGACCGCCGGCTCGGCGTACCTCTTCCCGGCACTCGCAGCGGTGTTCCTCGGGGCCACCACGCTCCGACCGGGCAAGTACAACGTCTGGGGCACGATCGTCGGCGTCTTCGTCGTGGCGGTCGCGGTGAACGGCTTCACCCTGCTCGGCGCCGACGCGTGGGTCACGCCCGTCTTCAACGGGGCTTCCCTGTTGGCCGCGGTGATGATCTCGACGCTCTTCGCCCGCCAACGCGAGTCGATGGCGCGGAAGGTGCTGCTGGACGGATTCAAGCGCGAGGAACCCGCGGATCCGAACACGAACGAACTCGAGCGCTGAGCTTCAGCGCGAGCGTCCGCGGCGCTGTGCCGCGGACGAGGAATGCCGGCTCATGACGGGCCGGCGACACACGGAGGAGAGAGACATGGGAACCAGGATGTTGCGAACGGCCCGCATCGGGCTCACGACGGCAGGCGTCACCGCCGCGCTCGCGATGGCGGGCTGCGGCTCGGACGACGAGGACACGACGAGCAACTCGACGCCGACGACCTCGTCCGACGCCTCCGGTGGCTCGGCGAGCGGCGCGTCCGGTGTCACGTCCCTCGCCGACCTGACCGGGAAGGGGACCGAGGGCACCCCGCCGACGTCCTCCCCGGCCCCGGCAAAGGGAAAGACGGTCTGGTGGGTGTCCTGCGGCGCGGTGGCGCCAGACTGTGCGGCCCCGGCCGCGGCGGCGAAGGAGGCCGCCGGCAAGCTCGGCATCACCTTCAAGGTCGCGGACGGCAACCTCAACCAGGCGGGCAAGTACCTGACGGCCACGCGCGAGGCGGTCGCCGCGAAGCCTGACGGGATCATCGTCCACGCCCTCGACTGCATCGCGATCAAGCCCGCACTGGAGGAGGCGAAGAAGGCGAACATCCCCGTCCTCGGCGTGGAGACGCCGGACTGCGACACCCCGCCGAACACCCAGGCGCCGCTCCTCACCGAGGACATGAAGTACGCCCCGGAGATCCCGGACACCGAGGCCTACTTCAAGTCCTGGGGCAAGGGCGCGGCCGAGTACCTCATCAACAAGACCGGCGGCAAGGCACAGGTCATCCTGAACGAGGGCACCGACTCGGTGTTCCCGCTCATGAACCAGGGCTTCACCGAGACGCTGAAGAAGTGCTCCGGGTGCAAGATCGTCGACACCGTGAAGTTCACGGCGGCCGAGCAGATCCCGAACGGCCCGTGGATCCAGCGCTTCCGCACCGCGGTCACGAAGAACCCGACGGCGACGGCGACGTTCATCCCGTCGGACTACGCGATGACCGCGCTCGGCGGCGGCAAGGCCGTCCAGGAGGCCGGCTCGAAGGCGCTCGTCGTGGGTGGCTCGGGCTCGGCGGCCGGCATGGACGGCGTGCGCTCCGGGGCGGTCGCCGCGGACACGTTCGCCCATGACGTCGCCTGGATGGGCTACGGCGCGATGGACAACATGAACCGGATGCTCCAGGGTGATCCGACGGTCGTCGAGGGGGTTGGCGCCAAGGTGGTGACGAAGGACGCGAACCTGCCCGCGAAGCCCGGAACGCCCTACCAGTCCAAGGTGGACTTCAAGGCCGCCTACGAGAAGGCCTGGGCCGCCGGGAAGTAAGCGCGAGGAGAGAGGGCGTCCGTCGAAGGTCGACGGACGCCGATCGGCCGACCGTTCGGTAGCTTGACGCCTGTGCGGGACCGCGGCCGCCCGGCCGGGTCCTCGAGCTCCAGCACCGTCATGGACGCCCCGGCCCCTCCTCCGCTTCCGTGCCTCGGGGTGTTCCTCGCCTACTGGCCGTGGATCGGGCCCGGCGAGCAGGTCGAGCTCGCCGAGATCGCGGACCGCGGCGGCCTCGACGCGCTCTGGGTCGCCGAGGCCTGGGGGCAGGAGGTCGTCGCGACGCTCGGCGCCCTCTCCGCGCGGACCTCGCGGATCGCGCTGGGGACGGCGGTCATGCAGATCCCCGCCCGTCGGCCCGCCACCGCGGCGATGGCCGCCGCGACGCTGCAGATGCTGAGCGGCGGGCGGTTCCGGCTCGGCCTCGGAGTCAGCGGACCGCAGGTCAGCGAGGGGTGGTACGAGCAGCCGTTCGACCGCCCCGTCTCCCGGACCCGCAGGTACGTCGAGGTCGTCCGCGCCGCCCTGGCCGGCGACGAGCTGCCGCCCGACGACGACGTCGGCGGCGAGATGCCCCGGCTGAAGCTGCTCCTCCCCCGCGATCGTCAGCCGCCCCCGATCTACCTCGGCGCGCTCGGCCCGAGGGCGATCGACCAGTGCTACGCGATCGCCGACGGCTGGCTGCCGTTCATCGTCGGGACGGACATGCTGGGCGAGCGCCCGCGGCCCGACCGGCCGTTCGACGTCTCCCCCGTGGTGCCGCTGGCCGTCGCAGCCACGGTCGAGGAGGCCCGCGACGCCGTGCGACCCTGGCTCGGCTTCTACTTCGGCGCCATGGGGACGCCGAAGAAGCACTTCCTCATCGAGCTCGCCGAGCGTCAGGGTCTCGGCGCCTCAGCGCGTGAGGCCCAGCGGTGCTACCTCGCGGGCGATCGCGACGGCGCAGGGGCGGTGCTCGCCGACGAGCTCATCGACGCCACCGCGATCGCCACCACCCCCGACCGCGTGGCCGGTCGCCTCCGGGAGCTCCGCTCCGCCGGGGCCGACTCCGTGATCAGCGTGCCCCTCGGCGACCGGCGCGCGGCCGTCGAGACCCTCGTCGCGGTCAGGTCGAGCGACGTCGATATCGCGCCCTGACTCCCGTGGCGTCGGACGCGCGCGGCGGTCGTGGGACGACCCCGGAACGCCTCCGCCTAGGGGCCGTCAGCGTCGGGCCGCGCTGCGCCGGACCCGGGGCTCAGCGCCCGTCGATGCGACGGGCCAGGCCCCATGCCGACGGCAGGACCGCTGCCCCCACGGCGGCCTTCACGAGGCCGCCGACGATGAAGACGGTGAACCCGTCGTGCACCGCCGTGGACCACGTGCCCCCGATCACCGCGTGCAGCACGAGGACACCCGGCACGAAGATCAGCAGCTGGGCGAGGACGAAGGCCGCGAACGCGGTCGGGACGCGGCGGTCGGCACCGCGCTCGGCAAGCCACCCGATCAGTGCTGCCGCCAGGACGAACCCGAGCAGATAGCCGCCGCTCGCACCCCAGAGCCGCTCGACGCCGGAGGCGCCGTCGGCGTAGACCGGCAGGACGAACCCCAGGACGACGTAGAGCAGGATCGACGCCGCGCCGCGCCGCATCCCGAGGGTCGCACCGACGACCCCGACGGCGAGCGTCTGACCCGTCATCGGCACGGGCGTCATCGGCACGACCACCTGCGCCGTCAGCGCCGTGAGGACCGCGCCCGCGAGCACGAGCGCCGCGTCGCGAGCGCGCGCACCCGGGAGGGCGTCGGCGAGGACGAGACGCCGGGTCGTGGGAAGGGCTGCGGTGGTGCTCATGGTGCTCCTGCGTCGAGAGTCCGGGCACGGACGATGCCCGGGACCGCGAGGCTACCAAACGGTTGGATCTGTCAGAACCGCGTCCCGACGCGCATGCCCTCCCGACGGGCTCAGCTCCGTGCCGTCGCTCCCAGCGCGATGCGGGCGTCGATCCCGTACTGGTGCGGGACCCCGAGGTTCTCGCGAAGCGTCGCGCCCGCATACTCCTCCGGGTAGATCCCGCGTCGACGGAGCTCGGGCACGACCTCGTCCACGAACGCGTCGACGCCGTCCTCGTAGACGTCGGGGAGGATCCAGAACCCGTCGGCGGCGCCGGCCTCCAGCCAGTCCTGCAGGTGGTCCGCGTGGACCGCCGCAGGGCCGACCGTGGTCGGGTGGTAGTCGATCACCCCGTGGGCGAGGGCGTCGCGCGGGGACCATCCCTCCCGGGCGACCCTGAGCGCGATACCGGACCGGGGGTCGCCCGGGGACGCCCGGGCCGCGGCCAGCTGCTCCGCGGTGAGCGGCTCGTCGTAGCGGCTCGGGTCGATGCGCAGGCCCAGCAGCGCTCCGAGGTGGGGAAGGCGTGCGTCGACGACGTCGCCGCCCAGCGCCAGGCGGCGGTCGAGCCCCTCCCGCGTGGTCGGGGCGACCGTCGTCATGAGTCCGGGGAAGTACTTGACGTCGTCGGGATCGCGTCCCGCCTGCGCGGCCGCGTCCCGCACGAGGTCCCGCTGTGCCCGCGCCTCCTCGATCGTCCACACCTCGGCGATGAAGCCGCTCGCGTAGCGGCCGGCGAGCTCGAGGAGGTGCGGGCTGGGCCCCCCGGAGGCGAAGATCACCGGCTGGCCCTGCTCCGACGGCGGGATCGGCAGCGGGCCGCGCGAGGCGACGTGCTCACCCCGGAGGTTGACGGGCCGGAGCTTCGACGCGTCGAGGAATCGGCCGGCGGCCTGGTCCTGGAGCCAGGCGTCCTGTTCCCAGCTCCCCCAGAGCGCCTGGACGATCTGGATCGCCTCGTGCGCACGCCCGTACCGCTCGGCGCGACCCGCGACGGACCTGCCGTAGTTGGCCGCGACCGTCGGGTCGCTCGTGGTGACGGCGTTCCACCCGGCGCGGCCGTGGCTCATCACGTCGAGCGCCTTGAACTGGCGCGCGGTGTTGAACGGCTCCTGGAACGTGGTCGATCCCGTCGCCACGAAGCCGATCCGCTCCGTCGCCTGCGAGATCGCGGCCAGGACCATCATCGGCTCGAGGACGTTCTGGATGCCGTCGGCCTCGACGTCCCCGCGGACGGCCGGGAAATCCGGGGTGAAGAGGAACGAGAACCCTCCCCGTTCGGCCGCCTGCGCGTAGCGGACGTTCGCCTCGACCTTCGCGTAGTTGCCCGGGTCCACGTGCGGGGCCCGCCAGGAATCGGCGAGCGTGCCGTACCCGGCCGTCATCCCGAGCCCCAGGATCATCGTCTTCCCTGCCATGCAGCGTCCTTTGAACGTCGTGCTCCCGTGTCGCGGGCCCCGAGGACCGCGATGCCGCCGCGACGTCCTCGGAGGTCGCCGACCGCACACCCATGACGATAAGGAGCTAGTCTCCGTTTTACAAGGAGACTGTCTCCGCTTCATGACAGGGCGGTGCAGCACGACGAAGGAGTCCACCATGAAGATCGCCGTTCTCGGAGCCGGGTCCATCGGCAGCACGCTCGCCGGAGCGTTCGCCGCTCACGGCCACGACGTCGCGCTCGCGAACTCGCGAGGCCCGGAGACGATCGCCGATCTCGCGGCGTCGCTGGGTGCGCGAGCGACCACCGCCGAGGAGGCCGTGCGGAGCGTCGAAGTGGTCGTCACGTCGATCCCGCTGAACCGGCTGCAGAGCCTGCGGCCGGTCCTCGCCGCGGTCCCTGCCGACGTGCCGGTCGTCGACACCGCCAACTACTACCCCCAGCGGGACGGGCGGATCGCCGCCCTCGACGCCGGGCAGCTCGAGGCGCACTGGATCGGCGAGCAGCTCGGGCGCCCCGTCGCCCGCGCGTGGAACGCGGTCCTCGCCGGCACGCTCGCCGAACGCGGCGTGCCGGCCGGCACGCCGGGACGGATCGCGATCCCCGTCGCCGGCGACGACCCCGACGCGCGGCGGATCGCGGCGACCCTCACCGACATCACCGGCTTCGACGCCTACGACATCGGCGGCCTCGACAACACCTGGCGGATCCAGCCGGGCAACCCGGCCTACTGCACCGACCTCACCCGGGACGCCCTGGAAGCAGCGCTCGCGCGCGGGGACGCCGCCATCGCCCCGACGCGGCGGGACCTCGTCATGGCCGTCTTCGCGACCTGGGACGGAAACGTGACGGGGAGCGAGATCCTGGCCCTCAACCGTGCGATCACGCGGGTGGCGTAGGGGCCGCCCACCCTCTGCGGAGGAGCTCCTTCAGCGACTCCGCGGAGGCGTCGTCGGCCATCACGGCGCCGCGCGCCCACGAGGTGGCCAGCGCGCCGAGGAAGAGGTCCCGCCCCCGCACACCGGGCTGCGCCTGACCCTGACGCTGGGCCGGCACCAAGAACTCGTCGGTGTCCGTGACGAAGCCCTGGCACGTGATCGCCAGGGGCGAGGCCTCGTCCGACAGGGCAGTACGCAGGGGCTCCGGGAGTCCCCTGAACGCCGAGAGCCACTCGTCGATGGCCTCGAGCCAGAGCCCGAGCGCGACACCCGGATCGTGCCCTTCGGCCCAGATCTCGTCACGGCGATCCGCAAGCACCTCGTTGCGGGCCTGCAGGAGCGCGGCGAGCAGGGCCTCGCGGGTGGGGAAGTGGCGGTACAGGGTGCCCGCCCCCACCCCGGCGCGCTTGGCGATCGCGTCGAGCGAGCCGCTCACGTCCGCCGCGGAGAAGTACTCGTCGGCGACCTCCAGGATGTGCTCCCGGTTTCGCGCCTTGTCCTTGCGCTCCCGACGCACGCCGCCACTCGTCTCACCCATCTGTGCCCCACCTCTCCCTTGACGAACCGGAGATAGTCTCCGTATTGTCCGAAGCGAAACGGAGACCACCTCCGCCGGACGAACGATCGCACCTCGGACGCCCGAGGTCCAGCGGCCCTGCGGCGCACCTCCGCCCACGCGCTCCACGAGGACCCCGATGAGCACCCATCCACACACCGAACGCCGCGACCTGCTCGCGCTCTACGTCCTGTGCCTCGGCATGCTCATGATCGTGCTCGACAGCACGATCGTGAACACCGCGCTGCCCGTCCTGAAGGACGACCTCGACTTCTCCGACAGCACCCTCACCTGGGTCCTGAACGCCTACCTCATCCCGTTCGGTGGCCTGCTGATGCTGTCGGGTCGCATCGGTGACCTGATCGGTCAACGCCGCATGTTCCTCTGGGGCATGTCGCTCTTCACGCTCGCCTCCCTGCTCTGCGGGCTGGCGCAGAGCCAGGAGGTCCTCATCGCCGCGCGCTTCCTGCAGGGCGTCGGCGGCGCCCTCGGCTCGTCGGTGATCCTCGGGATGATCATCACGATGTTCCAGGAGCCCCGGGCGCAGGGCAAGGCGATCGGCGTCTACGCCTTCGTCGCGACCGCCGGCGGCTCGTTGGGGCTGCTGCTCGGCGGCCTGCTGACCGACGTCCTGTCGTGGCACTGGATCTTCTTCGTCAATCTGCCCGTCGGCGTGGCGACCGTCCTGCTGGCCACCCGCCTCGTCCCGCACCGTCCCGGGTTGGGGCTGCGCGACCACCGGGTCGACGTCACCGGCGGCGTCCTGCTCACCGCCGGCCTGATGATCGCCGTCTACGCCATCGTCGGAGCCGAGCGCGAGGGCTGGGGCTCGTCCTCGACCCTCGGGTTCGGAGCGGTGGCCCTCGTGCTGGTCGCGGGCTTCGTCCTGCGTCAGGCCCGCACCGCCCATCCGCTGGTTCCGCTGCGGATCTTCCGCTCCCGCGACGTGACGGGCGCGAACCTGATCGTGCTCGGGCTGCTCGCCGGGGTGTTCGCGGTCTTCTTCTTCGGCGCCCGCTACACCGGCGAGATCCTTGGCTACAGCCCCTTCGCGATCGGCCTCGCGTTCCTGCCGCTCACCGTCGTCAACGGCACGGTCTCCACCAAGCTCGCCCAGCCCGCGAAGGAGCGCTTCGGGGCGCGCGTCGCCCTGATCGGCGGCCTCCTGTGCGTCGCGGCCGGCGCCCTCCTCCTCACGCAGACCCCGGTCGACGGCAGCTACGTCGCGAACCTGATGCCCGCGATGCTGCTCGTCGGCTTCGGTGCGGGCATGAGCTTCCCGTCGATCATGGGCCTCGCGATGTCGAGCTCGACCGCACAGGACTCCGGGGTGGCCTCCGGTCTCATCAACACCTCCCAGCAGATCGGCGGGGCCGTGGCCCTCTCGGTCCTCGCCACGTTCGCCGCGGACCGCACGGCGTCGGAGCTCGCGGGCAGCGCGAACGCGACGGACGCCCTGAACTCGGGCTTCCACGTCGCGTACGTCATCGCCGCGGGCATCGTGCTGGCCGCCGCTCTTGTCGCCGCGTTCGTCGTCCAGGACGAGCCCGACGCGGCGCCCGCGACCGACGCCCGTCCCCGCAAGAAGGCCCACTCCCATGCCTGACCTGTTCGACCCGATCCGCCTCGGCCCGGCCACCCTCGCGAACCGGATCGCGATGGCCCCGATGACCCGCGGGCGCCGCCCCGACGAGCGCGCCGACGCCATGACGGCCCGGTACTACGGCCAGCGGGCGACCGCGGGGCTCATCGTCACCGAGGGGACCACGGTGTCCGAGCAGGCCCGGGGTGGCGTCTCCGTCCCGGGGATCTGGACCCCGGAGCAGACCGCCGGTTGGCGCCTCGTGACGGAGCGGGTGCACGCCGAGGGCGGACACGTCTTCGCGCAGCTCTGGCACGTCGGCCGGTTGTCGCACGCGGCGCTGCAGCCCGGTGGCGGTTCGCCGGTCAGCTCGTCCGCGACACCGCTCGCGGACGACCCGGACAACCGCGTGTTCGCGACCCTCGAGGACGGCGTGCCCGGGTTCGTCCGGGCCACCCCGCCGCGCGCGCTCGAGCTCGCCGAGATCGCCGACGTCGTCGGGGACTTCGCCGCGGCGGCGCGCAACGCGATCGACGCGGGATTCGACGGCGTCGAGATCCACGGTGCCAACGGGTATCTCGTGGAGCAGTTCCTGAACCCGAACATCAACCGGCGCGAGGACCGCTACGGCGGCTCGATCGAGAACCGCAGCCGCCTCGCGATCGAGCTCGTCGACGCGGTCGCCGCGGCCGTCGGCGCCGACAGGGTCGGCATCCGGCTCTCGCCGTTCGGCCGCGGCTTCGACAACGCCGCGTACGCCGAGACCGTCGACACCTACCTGCTGCTCGCGCGCGAGCTCCAGGAGCGGGGCGTCGTCTACGTCCACCTCAACGACCAGCGACCGGACGGGGAGCGCATCGACGAGGGGTTCCTGCGCGCGTTCCGGTCGATCTACAGCGGCGTCCTGCTTCTCGCGGGCGGCCTCGACAAGACCGAGGCCACCGACCTCATCGCTCGCGACCTCATCGACGTCGCCGCGTTCGGCAGGCACTTCATCGCCAACCCCGACCTCGTGCGGCGACTCGCCGCCGACCACCCGCTCGCGGAGCCCGACGTCGCCACGTTCTACGGCGGCGGCGACGCGGGCTACGTCGACTACCCGCCCGCCGAGCGCGACGCCGACGCCGCCCGCCCGTAGGTCGGACGCACCCGCCTGCCGCCCGAGGCCGGTGCGCTCAGACGATCGTCAGCCCACCGTCGACCACGTACCCGGCACCGTGCACGAAGTCCGCCTCGTCGCTCGCCAGGAACGCGATGACCTTGGCCACGTCCTCGGGACCCGCGATCCGACCGGCGGGGACGCCCTCGTACACCGGGACGGCGGGGCTCTCGGGCCCCAGGAGCGCGGCGGTCATCGGGGTGCGGATCGCACCCGGCAGCACGGCGTTGACCCGGATGCCCTGCGGTCCGAGCTCGATGGCCAGCGACTTGGTCATGCCGTGGACGGCGTGCTTCGAGGTGGTGTAGGAGACACCGCCCGCGTTGCCGATCACCGCAGCGACCGAGGAGAGGTTGACGACCGCGGCCTTCCCGCCGGCCGCGAGGAGCATCGGCAGCAGCGCCTTCGTCACGAGGAACGTGCCGGTCACGTTGATGCGCAGCACCCGGTCGAGGTCGTCGCCGGTGGAGTCGGCGAAGGGCTGCCCGTTGTCGAAGACCCCCGCGTTGTTGACGAGGATGTCGACCGCGTCGTGCTGCTCGCCGATCGTCGCGACGAACGCGTCGATCGACGCGGGATCGCCGATGTCGCCCGAGAGGGCGCCGGCGGTCCCGCCCTCGCCCGAGATCAGCTGCGCGGTCTCCTCGGCCCCGGCCTCGTCGATGTCGACGACCACGACGGTCGCCCCCTCGCGGGCGAGCAGCAGCGCCGTCTCCCGGCCGATCCCGGATCCACCGCCGGTGACCACGGCGACCTTGCCCTTCACGCGATCCGTCACGGGTCAGTCCTTCTCGAGGTCGATGGTGATCTTGCCGAAGTGCTTGCCGGCCACGAGGTGGCCGAGTGCGTCACCGATCTCGGAGAACGCGAACGACCGGTCGATGACGGGCTTGACGTCGACGGTCGAGAGGAACTCGACGAACTGCTCCTGGTGCGCATGGCTCGCACAGGCGAGGGGCCGGAGCCGCTGCTGCTTGTACATCAGGGCGGGGAGGAAGATCGTGGCGTCCATGCCCGTCAGGAGTCCGACGAGCACGATGTGGCCGCCGTAGCGGCAGGCCGCGATCGACTGCCCGATCGTGTCCGGCCCGCCGACCTCGACGACGAGGTCCACGCCCCCCTCGGTCAGGTCCCGGACGGTGTCGCCCCAGGTCTCGTCGGTGCGGTAGTTGACGACGTGGTCGGCACCGAGGTCGCGCAGCTTCTGCGCCTTCTCGTCCGACGACGTCGTCGCGTAGACGGTCGCGCCGGTGGCCTTCGCGAACTGGAGCGCGAAGATCGACACGCCGCCACTGCCCTGCACCAGCACCGACTGCCCGGGCTGGAGGTCCGCGATGTCGTAGAGCGCCCGCCAGGCGCTGACCCCGGCGCACGGGAGCGTCGCCGCCTCCTGGAAGGACCAGCCCTCGGGCATGCGCGTCACCCACCCCTCGGGCAGGACGCTCACCTCGGCCGCGCACCCGTCCACGGAGTCGCCGAGGACCCGCGTGGTCGTCTCGAGGGTGGGCTCGCCGTCGATCCAGTCCGGGAAGAACGTGCTCATCACGTGGTCGCCGGGCTTCCAGGCCGTGACGCCGTCACCGACCTCCAGGACCTCGCCGGCGCCGTCGGACACTGGGATGCGCCCGCCGTCCGCCGGCATCAGGCCCGCGGCGACGGCGTAGTCGTGGAAGTTCAGGGACAGCGCGCGCCAGCGGACCTTGATCTGTCCGGGCCCGACCGACGGCTCCTCGCCGGTCTCGACGACGAGGGACTCGAGTGTCGGCGGTGCGCCGACGCGCGCAATGGCGACGGTCATCAGATGCGCCTCGATCCGGTCCGCGGAGTGCGATGAACGACCGCGCGCCGGTGCTCGTCTGCGGTGTGGTGCTGCATGGGTGCTCCCTCTCGTGGTGCTTCGTGACGCTCAGTGCGCGCTGTACCCGCCGTCGACCGGGATCGACGCGCCCGTGACGAACGACGAGCGGTCCGACCCCAGCCAGACCACGGCGTCGGCGATCTCGCGGGACTCCCCGATGCGGCCGATCAGGTGCTTCGGGGTCAGGCTCTCGATGAAGCCCGGGTGCAGGCGCCCCGCCTCCTCGACCATCGGGGTGTTGATGACGCCGGGACAGACCGCGTTGACGCGGATCCCCCGGGACGAGTAGTCGTTGGCCGCCGCCTTCGTCAGCCCGATCACCCCGTGCTTCGAGGTGATGTACGCGCTCTGCTGCGTGAGCGACATCAGACCGGCCACGGAGGCGCAGTTGATGATCGATCCCCCGCCCTGGGCCAGCATCTGCGGGAGCTGGGCCTTCATGCTCAGGAAGACGCCGATGAGGTTGACCGCGATCACGCGCTCGAAGCGCTCGACCGGCATGTCGGCGACGTCGAGGCCACCGTCGTCGATGCCCGCGTTGTTGAACGCGACGTCGAGGCGTCCGAACGCCTCGACCGCCGCCGCGACCGCCCGCTCGTTCGAGGCCAGGTCGGTGACGTCGTTCTGCACGAAGATCGCGTCGCCGCCGGCACCGAGCTCGTCGAGCGTCGCGCGGCCCGTCTCCTCCGACAGCTCCGAGACGACGACGCGGGCGCCGTCCTCGAGCAGCGCGCGCACCGTCACCCGCCCGATGCCGCCGCCGGCGCCCGTCACGATCGCGACCTTGCCGTCCAACAATCCTGTCATCGCTGTTCCCTTCGCCTGGTGGTGGTGATTCGGTGAGCGCGCCCGTGCATCCGCACCTGCGCAGGGCCCGGTGGCCCCGCGAAGGGCCGGGCCGCTCGGCCCTCAGATACGTTCGATGAGCGCAGCCATGCCCAGGCCGCCGGCGACGCACATCGACTCGATGCCGTAGCGGCCGTCTTTGGCCTCCAGGCCGTTGATCAACGTCGTCATGATGCGCGCGCCGGTCATGCCGAAGGGGTGGCCGAGGGCGATCGCGCCGCCGAACGGGTTGAGCTGCTCCGCGTCGATCCCCAGCTCGTCCATGCACGGCACGATCTGCGCGGCGAACGCCTCGTTGATCTCGACGATGTCGACGTCCTCGATCTTCATGCCGGTGGCTGCGAGGAGCTTCTGGATCGCGGGGATCGGGCCGACGCCCATGATTTCCGGACGCAGCGCCGCGACCGACGTCGCGATGATCCGCGCGCGCGGCGTCAGACCGAGCTTCTCGGCCTTCTCGGCGCTCATGATCAGCGTCGCCGCCGCACCGTCGTTCAACGGGCACGCGTTGCCCGCCGTGACCGTGCCGTTCTCCGGGTCGAACACCGGCTTCAGACCCGCGAGCTTCTCGACCGTCGTCCCCGGACGCGGCCCGTCGTCCTGCGAGACGACCGTGCCGTCCTCCAGGGTGAACGGCACGATCTCCTTCTCGAAGTGCCCCGAGTCCCGCGCCGCGACCGCACGCTGCTGGCTCTTCGCCGCCCACGCGTCCTGCGCCTCGCGGGAGACCTTCCACTGCTTCGCGACGTTCTCCGCCGTCAGGCCCATCGGGATGTACACGTCGCAGAGCGCGCCGTCGGAGCCGTCCAGCTTCGGGTTCCGCTCCCACGGCGTCTCGGTCTGGTACCGCGAGACGGCTTCGACGCCGGCGGCGATGAACTGCTCGCCCTCCCCCGCCCTGATCGCATGGAACGCGGTGCGGATCGTGTGCAACGACGACGCACAGAACCGGTTCGTCGTCGCACCCGGAACCTCGAACGGCAGCCCCGCCAACAGCGACGCCGTCCGCGCGATGTTCTGGCCATGCTCACCGTCGCCGGCCGCCGCACCCATCAGAACGTCGACGGTCTCCGCGAAGTCCACCCCCGGGTTGCGCTCGATCAGCGCCCGGATCGGCGCTGCCGCCAGCTCGTCCGCGCGGACGTCCTTCAGCGACCCCTTCACCGCACGCCCGATGGGCGTACGGACGGCATCGACGATCACAGCTTCAGGCACGGTGCTCTCCTCGTGGTCGGCGCCGGAGCGATGTCCCCGGCGCCGTCAGTGTCGGTGTCGATCTACTGCAGCCCGGCGAGGACCCGCCGGGCGTCGGCCATGACGCCGGGCACGTACTCGGCGACGTGGATCAGATCCTTGATGCCGGAGGCCACCTGGCCCATCGGCAGGATGCCGCCGTCGATGTCGCCGTCGCGCTGCGCGGAGATCAGGCGCTGGTCCTTCCACTGCGTGACCGCGTCGACGTCCGCGAACGCACCGGTCTCCTCGAGCTCGGCGAGCTCGGCGAGCCCCGGCGTGCGGAGGGCCCGCGACGGCCCGTAGACGGCCTTGAAGACGACGTCGTCGCCCTCACCCGCCTCGACGACGGCTTTCGCGTAGGCCTCGTTCCAGTCCGGGTTGTCGTGGCTGGCGACGAAGCGCGTGCCCATCGCCACCGCGTCGGCGCCGAGGGCGAACGCCGCGGCGACCGTCCGGCCGTCGCGGATGCCGCCGGCCAGCACGACCGGGATGTCGACCGCCTCGGTGACGTTCGGGCCGAGGACGATCGTGTGGACGGGACGCGAGTGGGTGTGGCCCCCCGCCTCGTAGCCCGACGCGATGATCGCGTCGACGCCGTCGGATTGCGCGCGGAGCGCCTGCCGGGTGCCACCGACCTTGTGCAGGTGGACGAGCCCGCTGCCCTCGATGATCGGCCGGACCACCGACGGCGCACCCGCGGAGGTCGTGATGACCTTCAGCCGCTTCGCGATCTCCGGATCGGCGCGGGCGTCGACGACGGCCTGCACGTAGGCCGCGCTGAACGGCAGGACCTTGCCCGACGAGTCCGCACCGACCGGCACGTTCACGGCGAACGGCTTGTCGGTCATGGTGCAGGCTTCCTCGATGTACCCGCGCAGCACGCGGGCCCCGTCGAGGTCGGTCATGCCCGGCATGCTCACCGTACCGAGGCCGCCGGCGTTCGAGACCGCGGCGGCCAGGTGCACGAGCCGGTACGGCCCGAGCCCCTCCTGGACGACGGGATGCTCGATGCCGACGAGCTCGGTGAAGCGGGTGCTCAGGCTCACGACGCGGTCCACTTCGGGGCGCGCTTCTCGCGGAACGCCAGCGGCCCCTCCTGGGCGTCGTCGGAGAGGTAGACGTGCTCCCAGAGCTCGTCGGCCGCCTCGTAGCCCTCCATCAGCCCGAGCGACGCGGACTGGTAGACCATCTTCTTGCCGGCGCGAACGGACAGCGGGGCGTTCTTGGCGATCGCCTTGGCCATCTCCTCGGCCGCGTCCAGCAGCTCGGCGTGCGGGACGACCCGGTTGACCAGGCCCACCTGGTAGGCCCGCTCGCACGAGATCGGCTGCGCCGTGGTCAGGAGCTCGAGCGCGACGCGCGGCCCGACGATCCACGCCAGCGGCGACGCCCACGGGGCCCCGCGGCCGACCTTCGGCTCGGAGATCGCGTACGTCGCATGGTCGGCGGAGATCACGAGGTCGCACATCTGCGCGATCCGGAACCCGCCCGCGAACGCGTGGCCGTTGACGGCGGCGATCGTCGGCTTGTCGGTCTTCAGGTCGGTGATGAAGTCCAGGAACAGGTTCTTCGGCGGGACGCCCATCTTGTCCTGGGACATCTCCTTCAGGTCCGCCCCGGCGCAGAACGCCTTGTCCCCGGCTCCCGTGACGACGAGGACCGCCGCGTCGTCGTCCGCCGCGAACGACTCGGCGGCGTCGCGGAACGCGTCACGCATCGCCTTGTTCAGCGCGTTGCGGGCCTCCGGGCGATCGATGGTGAGCCACGCGATCCCGTCGCGGACCTCGTACTTGATGTGTTCGGACACGTGTTGCTCCTCTTCGGGGATCAGATGCGCAGCACGCCACCGGGCGTGCGGGTGATGGGTGCGTTCAGGGCGGCCTCGAACGCCAGGCCGAGGACGGCGCGCGTGTCGGTCGGGTCGATGAGCCCGTCGTCGCGCAGCTCGGAGGTCAGGTGGTACGGGTGCGACGTGCGCTCGAAGTAGTCGCCGACGTCGTCCCGGATCCGCGCGACCTCCTCGTCGGTCGGCTCGCGCTGCTCCTCGCGCTTGAGGTTCGCGATGCGGACCTGCGTCAGCACGTTGACCGCCTGCTCGGCACCCATGATCGACGACCGGGAGTTGGGCCACGCGAAGACGAACCGCGGGTCCCAGGCCGGGCCGGCCATCGCATAGTTGCCCGCACCCTGCGAGGCGTTGACGTAGACCGAGATCTTCGGCACCGTCACGTTCGCCTGGACCATGAGCATCTTCGCGCCGTTCTTCGTGATGCCGCCCCGCTCGTACTCCAGGCCGACCATGAAGCCGGTGATGTTGTGCAGGAACAGCAGCGGCACGCCGTCGCGGTCGCAGAGCTGCATGAACTGCGACGCCTTGTTGGCGGCCTCGGAGAACAGCACCCCGTTGTTGCCGAGGATCCCGATCTTCATGCCCATGAGGTAGGCCCAGCCGGTCACCATCGTGTCGCCGTAGTCCGGCTTGAACTCCACGAAGCGCGAACCGTCGACGATGCGGGCGATGACTTCGCGGACGTCGAACTGCTTCTTGATGTCGTCCGGGACGATCCCGTAGAGCTCGTCGGGGTCGTAGAACGGCTCCTCGATCTCGCGCCGGTCGACGTCGGTCTTGGTCTGCTTGGGCCAGGTGCCGACGATCTCGCGGCAGAGCGCGAGGCCCTCACGTTCGTCGTCGACCGCATAGTCGGAGGTGCCGGAGACCCCGGCGTGCATGTCGGCGCCGCCGAGCTCCTCGTTCGTGACGTCCTCGCCCGTGGCGGCCTTCACCAACGGCGGGCCGGCGAGGAAGACGAAGCCGGTGTCACGGACGATGATCGACTGGTCGCACAGCGTGGGCAGGTACGCCCCGCCGGCGGTGGCCGGTCCGAGCGTGAGCGCCAGGGTCGGGATGCCTTCAGCGCTCAGGCGGCAGAGGCTGTAGTAGATGTGGCCGCCGGCCGCGTAGATCTCATCGCCCAGCGGCAGGAACGCGCCGCCGGAGTCGACGAGGTTGAGCACCGGCAGGCGGTTTCTCAGGGCGATCTTCAGCGCGCGGACGATCTTGTGGACCGACAGCGGGTACCACGAGCCGCCCTTCAGCGACGAGTCGCCGGCGGTGATCATGACCTCACGGCCGTTGATGATCCCGATCCCCGTCACGACGAGCCCCTGCGGGGCGTCGCCGTTGTACGCATCCATGGCGGCGAGCGGGGAGAGCTCCAGGAAGGGCGTCCCGGGGTCCAGGAGCAGCTCCAACCGCTGGCGGACCGTGAGCTTGCCGCGCTCCTCGAGGCGCTTCAGCGACCGCTCGGGGCGGTCGTACCGCGCAGCGTCCAGATGCTTCTTCAGGTCGGCGGCGAGGCCCAGGTTGGCCTCGCGGTTCGTCCGGAACTGGTCGGACGTTGTGTCGACGTTCGACACCAGGCGTCGCATCAGGCGATCTCCTCTTCCTCTGCGGCTTCTTCGTCTTCTGCGACGAGCGAGACCAGGGCGGCGCCCTTCTCGAACGACTCGCCGACCTGCAGGTGCACGCGCTCGACGACGCCCGCGCGCGAAGCGGTGATCTCGCTCTGCATCTTCATGCTCTCGATGACGAGGAGCACCTGGCGGTCCTGGACCTCGTCGCCGTCGGCGACGCTCACGGTCACGACCGTCCCGGGGGTGGGTGCGACGACGGTGTCCTCGCCCCCGGCCTCGCGCGCCTTGCGCTCCTCCGGGTCGACGACCGGGACGGCGTGCGCCCGGCCGAAGGCGTGCACGTAGACCGTGTCGCCGTCGACGACGTACCAGATCCGTTCGCTGCGGTCGCCGACCTGCAGGTCGGCGCCGGCGGGTCCGTCCCGCAGCGCGGCGTCCTGCGCGACGCCGTCGATCCAGACCGTTGCGCTGCCATCCGCCTTGCGGACGACCTGGATCTCGTTCTCACCGATGCGGATCATGCGCGCCACCCCCCGAGGGCGGAATGGACGGTCGACAGCGTGTGCCGCTCGTCGAACCAGGGACTTGCGAGGGCTGCTGCGCAGATGAGCGCGCGCTCCTCGTCGACCTCCAGAGGAGGCGTAGCGAGCTCGTCCTCGTAGAGCGCCAGGAAGCCGGTGTGGGTGGCCCCCGAGATGAAGTCCCGGTGGCCGACGATGCGCTCGAGGTAGGCGGTGTTCGTCGTCAGGCCGAGGAGGACGGTCTCGCGCAGCGCCTTCCGGATCTTCGCGATCGCCTCGGTCCGGTCGGCCCCGAAGCCGACGACCTTGGCGATCATCGGGTCGAACGCCGCGCCGACGACCTGTCCGCTCTGCACGCCGTGGTCGACGCGGACGCCCTCGCCGGACGGGAAGTGCACGAGGTGCAGCGTCCCGGTCTCCGGCGCGAAGTCCTCGTCGGGGTTCTCCGCGTAGACGCGACACTCGATCGCGCTGCCGGTGATCGAGATCGCGTCCTGGTCGTACCCGAGCTCCTCGCCCCGCGCGATGCGGAGCTGCTCGGAGACGATGTCGATGCCCGTGACCAGCTCGGTGACCGGATGCTCGACCTGCAGGCGGGTGTTCATCTCGAGGAAGTACGCCTCGCCCTGCTCGTCCATCACGAGCTCGACCGTGCCGGCGGAGGCGTATCCGACCGTCTGCGCGAGGGATACGGCCTGCGCGCCGATTCGCTGACGGGTCTCCTCGTCCACGACCGGCGACGGTGCCTCCTCCACCACCTTCTGGTAGCGGCGCTGGATCGAGCACTCGCGCTCGCCCAGGTGGACGGCGGCACCGTGCTGGTCGGCGAGGACCTGCACCTCGATGTGGCGCGGTCGCTCGACGAAGCGCTCGACGAAGACGCGACCGTCGCCGAAGGACGCCCGGGCCTCGTTCGAGGCGCTGGTGAACGCGTCGATGCACTCGGCGCGGTCGTGCGCGATGCGCATGCCCTTGCCGCCCCCGCCTGCGCTCGCCTTCAGGAGCACCGGGTAGCCGATCTTCTCCGCCCACTCGACGGCGTCGTCGACGTCGGCGAGCGCGCCCGGCGATCCGGGGAGGATCGGCACCCCGGCCTCCTCGGCCAGGCGCTTGGCCTCGATCTTGTCGCCCATCGACCGGATCGCGTCCGGCTTCGGGCCGACCCAGATCAGTCCGGCGTCGATGACGGCCTGCGCGAAGTCGCCGTTCTCGGCGAGGAACCCGAAGCCGGGGTGGACCGCGTCGGCCTCGGAGCTCTTCGCGGCCGCGATGATCTGCTCGACGTCGAGGTAGGCCGAGACGGGCGGCGAGCCATGGAGCTCGACGGCCTTGTCGGCGAGCTTGACGGCCAGCGACTCCGCGTCGGCCTCGTGGTACACGACCACACCAGTCAGGCCCTCGCGGTGGAGCGTCTTCAGGATGCGGACGGCGATCTCGCCGCGGTTGGCGATCAGGACGGACTTCATGCCGGTGCTCCCGGGCCGAGGAGGTCGCTCAGTTCGTGCGGGACGACGACGGGGATCCCGAGCAGCTGCGCGGCGAACGACTTGCCCTGTGCGTCGTAGCGCAGCGTCGAGGTGCCGCCGGTGCCCCCGAGGACGTCGTCGAGGAGGAAGTTGAACGCCGAGATGCCCGGGAGCTCCCAGGCGTCGATCTTCTGGCCGCCGAGCAGGTGCTCGAAGGCGGAGGCCACCCGTTCGGTGCTGACCTGCGCGCGGATCAGCTCCACGAACTCGGGGCGTCGCGCGATCAGACCGATGTTGGCCTTGTTCCCCTTGTCGCCGCTGCGCCCGTACGCGATCCGCCGCAGCGGGACGACGGTGCCGCGCGTCGGCTTCTCGGGCGGTCCGCTCGCGGTCGTCGGAGACGGCTCGGGACGGTCGACCTCGCCCGGCGCGACGTCGATCGACGTCGACTGGTCGCCCACCACGACGGTCACCGGGACCGCGGCCTTGCTCGTCAGCAGGTGGTAGACCGCGAACACCGGGGCGACACGCGGACGACCGGCATAGGCACCGGACATGCCCATCGCGACGAGGGCGATGGCCGCGGACTCGCGGGCGAACACCTCGAGCGCCGGCTTCTCCTTGTGCCGCAGACCGACCTTCAGGACGGCCTCGCCGACGTCTGCGGTGGCGTAGCTGCCGCCGATCAGGTCGCCCCCGCCGACGACCTCGATCGAGACGTGACTCAGCGGCTCGAGGCCGGCCTCGGCGTTCAGCCGCTCCGTCCGGCTCACCATCGCCTCGCCGGCGCGCCGGGCGCGGGCCGCGGCGTCGAGACCGGCGAACATCCACGTGGCCATCACGCGGTAGCCGTCGTTGTACGTCGCCGTGACCTTGTAGGTCGTCGTCGGCGGGGTGCCCTTCGCCCCCGAGACGGCGACGCGGTCCGGGCCGGCCTGCTCGAGGGAGATGTTCCGCCAGTCGCAGACGACGTCCGGGGTGATGTAGTTCCCGGGGTCGCCGATCTCGTAGACGACCTGCTCGCCGACGGTGGCGGGTGTCACGAGCCCGCCGGTCCCCTCCGGCTTCGTGATGATCGCGGTGCCGTCGGCCTTGATCTCCGCCACGGGGTAGCCCATGTCGTCCCAGCCCGGGACGGCCCACCAGTCGGTGTGGAGGCCGCCCATTCCCTGGGGTCCGCACTCGACGAGGTGCCCGACGAGCGTGCCGCCGGAGAGCAGGTCGTAGTCGGTGGCCGTCCACCCGAACTCGTGGATCAACGGGCCGAGAACGACCGCGGCGTCGACGCACCGGCCGGTCACCACGATGTCGGCACCGTCGGCGAGCGCGCGCGCGATCGGGAACGCCCCCAGGTAGGCGTTCATCGACGAGAGCTCGGCGGGGATCTCCTCGTCGGTGAAGAGGTCGCGCGGGTGGTCGGCGAGGAACCGCTCCTTCTCCGGCAGCAGGTCGTCGCCGTGGACGGCCGCGACGCGGAGCCCGGCGCCGGCCTCGTCGACCGCGGCCTGCAGCGCCGTCGCCATCGCCACGGCGTTCAGCGCTCCGGCGTTCGTCACGACCTTGATGCCGCGCTCTGCGATCGTCGGCAGGAGCTCGGTCAGGGCGGACACGGCGTCACCGACGAACCCGGCCTCCGGGTCCTTCGCGCGCGCTCGTGCGAGGAGCGCCATCGTCACCTCGGCGAGGTGATCGCCAACGAGGTAGTCGATGTCTGGGACCTGCAGGACCTGCCGCGCCGCATGCGGTGTGTCCCCCCAGAACGCTGCCCAACTACCGATCCGAACCTGACTCTTCACGCGGGTCTCCTCTCGACTCTGAGCGCATGCTACCGGTCGTTTGGTACCCGTGGAGATTTCGTGCACGAAGTGAGCGCATTCGCCCGCTGGCGCTGGCGATGGTCAGTCCGGGGGTCGAAGCACCGCGCCGAGGGTGAGTGCGGCGTAGACCTCGCCGACGCGTTCGACGGAGGCGCTGCCGGAGGCGCGGAACCACTCGGGGGTGGCCTCGACGCCGCCGAGGACGAAGCGCATCGCGTGGTCGACGTCGAGGTCCGCGTCCGTCGCCCCGGCATCGACGCACGCCTCGATGAGCGAGCGCACGTACGCCTCGTAGCGCCCGCGGTATTCGCGGATGATCTCCCGGCCGTCCCCGGCCACGAACCGCCATTCCCGTTGCAGGACGGTGGCTCGTGCGACGTCGCGCAGGTACCAGTCGATCTGGGCCCGGACGAAGGTCCGGAGGCGCTCGACGGGTTCGACGTCGAGTTTCTCGACGTCCTCGATCATCTGCTCGGTCTCGTCTCCGGCGGCGGTGAAGACGTTCTCGAGCAGCTCGTCCTTCGACGAGACGTAGTGGTAGAGCGAGCCCTTCAGGACCCCGACGGCCTTGGCGATGTCCTGCATCGATGCGCCGGCGAAGCCCTTGTCGCAGAAGACGCCGATCGCGGCGGCCAGCAGCTCGTCGCGACGATCGCGGCGGCCGCTCTTCGCGACGGTCGCCGCGGCTCTGCGCTTTCCCGTCGGCGGGGTCACGCGGGGATCCTCGTCCTGCGGATCATGTTCACCGCGAACTGCGCCGTGTCCCGGGCGACGGACTCCGCCGAGTCCCCCGCGGCGTGCCGGAACCAGTCCGGGGTCGCGTTCACGGCACCGAGGATGTAGAAGCTCGCGAACCGCGTGTCGAGCGGCTCGTCGGCACCGGTTTCGCGGCGGCACTCCTCGACGAGACCTCGGAGGTACCTGTCGTACCCGCGGCGCCGCTCGGTGATGAGGCGCTTCCTCTCAGGATCCTGCACCGAACGCCACTCGCGGAAGAAGACGTTGAGCAGCCGTTCGTCCTCGAGGTACGAGAGCACGTGTCGGCGCAGGTACTCGTAGAGCCGCTCGAGGGGCGGCAGGCCGAGCGCCTCGACCTGGCGCACGAGGGCCTCGCTCTGCTCGTGTGCGATGTCGAGGATCGCGAACAGCAGGTCCTCCTTCGAGCTGACGTGCTTGTACACGCTCGGCTTCCGGATGCCCGCGGCGTCCGCGATCTCCTGCACGGACGTCGCGGCGAACCCTTTGCGGGAAAAGACCTCGACGGCGGCGGCGATCAGGGCGTCGCGTCTTGACGGTTCCTCGGCCATCCGCGCAACGCTACCCCCTCGGTGCGGCGGACGACGGTGAACGCCCGGGGAACCCTCCGGTTCGCGGTCCTCAGGTCGACGGGGGGCTGAGGTCGGTGAGGCCTCCGTGGATCTCGAGCACCTGGCCGGTCACGTAGCCGGCGTCGGCGCTGCAGAGGTAGGCGACCGCCGCGGCGACGTCGTCGGGAACGCCCATCCGCCCGATCGGAACCTTCGCTCTGAGGGCGTCGTAGATCTCGGGCGACAGGGCGTCGGTCAGCATGCGGGTGGCGATGATCCCCGGCGCCACGGCGTTGACGGTGACCGCGTACGGGGCCCACTCGACGGCCATGGCCTTCGTCAGTCCGACGACGCCGGCTTTCGCCGAGGCGTAGTTCGCGCCGCCCGGCGCGCCGTGGACCCCGGCGACCGAGCTGACGTTGACGACCCGGCGGCCGGCCCGCGGCTCGCCACGGAACCATGGTGCGACGGCCCGCATCCCGTTGAACGACCCGCGCAGGACCACGTCGACGACCAGGCCGAAGTCCTCGTCGCTCATGCGGTGCAGGAAGCCACTGCGGGTCAGGCCGGCGTTGTTCACGAGGATGGTCGGCGGACCGAGCTCGTCCGCCCCGTCGCGGACGACGGACGCGAAGGCCTCGGGATCGGCGACGTCCAGGCTCGCCGCGAGCGCGACGTGCCCCTCGTCCGTCAGGCGCGCCGCCGTGCGCTCGGCCTCCTCGCCGTCGAGGTCGGTCACGAGGACCCGCACCCCGTCGGCGGCGAGCCGGCCCGCGATCGCGGCGCCGATCCCGCGGGCGGCGCCGGTGACGATCGCGACCGGGACGTCCCCGCCGCCGGCCTCCACGCCCTCGGGAGGCGCTGCCGCGTCGTCGGCCGGCGGGCCCTCCGGCGGCGTCACCGCGTGGCCGCGCGGAGCGCGCCGATGGTCGTCACGCCGTCGGCTTCGCGCACGAGCAGACCCTCGACCTCGTCGCGCAGCGCAGCGTTCATCTTGGTGCGCTTCGCCGCCGTGCGCGGGATCTCGTCGACCCGGGCGTAGAGCCGCGGACGCTTCCAGCGCTCGATGCGCGCGACGCACCACGCGTCGAGCTCGTCGCGGATCGCGGCCTCGTCGACGTCGTCCTCGAAGACGACGAACGCCGCGGGGACGGTCCCGAACCGCTCGTGCTCGACGCCGACGCTGCCGGTGTCCTTGACCTTCGGGTGCGCGAGCAGGCACTCGTCGATCTCGAGCAGCGAGAGCTTCTCGCCGCCGGTGAGAATGAGGTCGTCCGTGCGCCCGCGGATGTAGAGCCAGCCGTCCTGGTCGCGGTAGGCGTTGTCGCGCGTGTGCAGGAAGCCCTCCTCGTCGGTGGCGTCCGCGGTGCGCTCGGGGTCGTTGAAGTACCCCGGGGTCACGACCTCGCCGCGGATGCAGACCTCACCCTCGACGTCCCCGCCCTCGAGGGTCTCGCCCGTGACCGGGTCCGCGAGCTTGAGCTCGCAGAAGTCGCGGTCGGGACGGCCCGACGACAGCGGAGGGAGCCCCTGCTCCTCCCCGTAGTACAGGGAGACGCCGCTGACGATCGACATCGACTCGGTCATGCCGTACAGCGTGCCGACCTGCGCGCCCTTGGCACGGAGCCCGTCGAAGACGTCCTGCGGGACCGGCTCGCCGGCCACGTGCGTCTTCAGTCCGTCCAGGTCGAGATCGGCCCACCCGGGGTGGGCCATGAGGTCGCGGACCATCGTGGGGACGATGTGGAAGATCGAGTTGACGCCGCGCGCCCGGAGCAGGTCGACGACCCGGCCGGCGTCCCAGCCGTCGCTCCACACGATCGTGCCGCCGAGGAACACGAAGCGGATGCAGTCGATGATCCCGCCGCTGTGGAACATGCTGACGACGGAGAGGTTCCGCGTCCGACTCGAGAGGCCGGCGTGGAGCACCGACGCCATCGCGGACGGCCCGAGGCTGCCGTGGGGCATCACGACGCCCTTGGACGCCCCCGACGTGCCGGCCGTGAAGTTCACCGCGGCGGCGTCGGTGCCGGCACGCGAGACGATCTTTCGCTCGGCGGAGACGCCCGAGCACCGCTCGCGCAGCTCCTCCGTGGTGAGGACGAGCCCCAGGGTGGGGCACGACGACCGGAGGTGCTCCGCGATGCCCGTGTAGTCCGGACTCGCGATCAGCACCTTCGCGCCGCAGCGCTCGACGTCCGCGACGAGCTTCTCCTTCGTCGCCCGGCGGTTCAGGCCGCTGAAGACGCCGCCGATGCGCATGGCCGCGTAGAACGTCGCGACGTGCAGGTGGTCGTCGGGCATGAGCGTGACCACGACGTCGTCCCACCCCACACCCGCCTCGTCCGCCAGGACGTTGGAGATGCGGCCGGACAGGTCGCGCAGCTCGCTGTACGTGACGCTCGGGCCGCCGCCGTCGACGACCGCTTCCTTGTCGGGGTGCTCCCACGATGCCTTCTCCAGGAACCAGGTGAGGTTCACGGCGACTCCTTCTCGGTGATCTTCGCTGAAACACGACCGCGGGGCCGGGGCGTCGGCCCCGGCCCCGCGGCGGATGATGTGGAGCGGGCCGCCTAGGCGGTCCGGCGCTCCTGACGGGTGCGCTCGGTCGCCTCGAGGTCGAGGACCAGGCCCTCCGGATCGCGGTCCGGATCGCCGCTGACGACGACGCCGTACTGCTCCAGGGCACCGCCGATCGTCGAGTAGCCGTCGCGGACGTCGTTCTTCACGCGCTCGGGGTCGCGGTCGAGGGGGTCGCCCCAGCCGCCGCCGCCGTTCGTGATGTACCGCCACATGGCGTCCGGCTGCGTCTGCCAGACCGGGTTGCGGGCGAAGTAGAAGAACTCACCGTTCTCCGGGTCCAGCACATGGGTCTCGGGGTCCATGAGCCCCCCGACGGGCGTCGCATCCCGGTAGGCGGCCTCGTCGACACCGAGCAGTTTCTGCTTCCCGGCGACGTCGAACTGCTCCTTCTCGATCTTCCAGACGCCTCCGACCGAGCCTTCCCCGCCGCCGTTGACGCCCACGCCGCTGGAGTGACGCATGTGCAGCGGCATGACGTAGTGGTCCGCGGCCGTCCGCCAGAGCGAGTCGCGCCGGACGGCGTGCCCGCCGCGGTTCGCGCCCGGTCCGGCCGTGTCCGGGACGTACTCCTTGCGCAGCATCACCATCGGCGCGTCCGTCTCGGCGGCTTCGGTCGGCGGATCGAACGAGTTCGCGTAGAACGGCACGTTGTAGCCGTCGCCGTCACCGTGCCGGGAGCCGCCCCACGGTCCGTGCTCGCCGCCGGCGACCGCCTGGGAGCCCCAGGGCGTGCCGTCGGGCGTCAGGCCGTTGGCGTTGTGCAGGCAGAGGGAACCGAAATCCGCGCCGACCGCCTCAACGCCGAGCGCCTTCTGCATGGCGCGGAACATGGCGGTGATCAGCGGAGCCGTGGTCTCCCAGTACAGGAAGATCGCGCTGTCCGGCGGCATCGCGCTGACCATCGTGCCCGGCGGTATGACGATGTCGAGGTGTCGGTAGCTGCCGGTGTTGTAGTGGCTGCGTCGATCGATCAGCAGGCGCAGCGCGAGCCCGATCATCGTCTTCGCGTCGAGGAACCCACCGTTGATCGAGCCGAGCGCCTGGCGGGACGTCCCCGACAGGTCGACCTCGCAACGCCCACCGCGCTTGTTCACGCGGAGCTTGATCGTGTACTCCTCCGGGTTCACCCCGTCGGCGTCGATCGTGTCCTCGCCGTGGTAGATCCCGTCCGGGACGCCCTGCAGCGCGGTCTGCATGGTCTCGGCCGCGCCGTCGACGGCAAAGCGCAGGGCACCGATGAGCGCGTCGCGCCCGTAGCGCTCGAGCGTCTCCTCCATTAGCCGGGCCGCGAGCAGCAGGCTCTGATGGATGGTCATGAGGTCGGACAGGATGATCCCGCCGGCCCGGACGTTGTCGAGGAAGATGCTGAAGGTCGACTTGACCGGCACGCCCTCGCGGAACAGCAGGATGGGCGGGAGCACCAGCCCGTTCTCGTAGATGTTGGCCTTCGTGCCCGAGAAGCCGTACGGCACCGTGCCGCCCATGTCCATCTGGTGCGCCTGGATCGACGCGAAGCAGCTGAGCTTCCCCTCGTGGAAGATCGGCATCGTGAACAGCGTGTCGTTGACGTGCGAGCCGATCCGGTTGGGGTCGTTGCACATCAGGACGTCGCCCGGCTTCAGGTCCTCCGGGCCGAACTCCTCGACGGCGTTGCGCACGCCGTCGGCCATCAGGCCGGTGAAGACCGCCACGCTCTGCGAGGCCACGGCCATCGCGTAGTCCTCCTCGGGCGGCCCCGAGAGCGTCGCCGCGAAGTCGTACCAGTCGCGGATGATCGGGGAGAACGCCCTGGTCACGAGGCCGGTCGACATGTGCCCGACGGCGTACCTGCACCGGCTCGCGAGCACCGTGGCGGTGAGGCGGTCGGTGTTGTAGCGCTCCTTGAACTCGTCCTCGCCGAGATCGCGCAGCGCCTTGACGGTGGTGGACGTGGTGCTCATGCGGCCCTCCTGATCAGGATCTCGCTGCGGCTGCCGACGGTGGCCGTCTGACCGGCGCGCAGGAACGTGGTGGACGTGGTCTCGCGGATGATCGCGGGACCCTCGATGACGTCGCCGGCGCGCAGGTCGTCGCGGGAGTAGACCGCGGCCTCCGTCTCGTCCGGGTTCAGGTACTTCAGCGGCACGGTCTTGATCGGCGACAGCGTCGTGCCCTCGTCCCGTGCCGGGAGCTCGGGGTACTGGACCTTGTCGATCGCGACCGTCGCGTGGACGCGGTACGTGACGCCCTGCACCGGGATCGGATCGAACCGATGGCCGGCGCGCTGCTCGTAGTTCGTGTGGAACGCCTCGATCAGCTCCGCGACATCGATCTCACCCCTCCCGACAGGGATGAACGGGGTCTCCCAGCTCTGCCCGTAGAGTCGGCCGTCGAAGCTCCGGACGAACTCCGCACCCTCGGCCCGGTCGCCCATCTGCTCGCGCAGCGACGCCTCCATCGACTGGTACACCTCTTCGATGCTGGGACCGGCATCGGGGGTGAGCACCGTGTAGGCGCTCCGACTGGCGGAGTACACCTGGTCGGCGGAGAGCAGACCGAGGGCCGAGAACACGCCGGGATGCGGCGGGATCATGACCTGCTCGACGTGCACGAGGTCGAGCACGGCCGGGAGCAGCATGCCGCCGGCCGCGCCGAACGCGACGAGGGTGAAGTCGCGGGGATCGAGGCCGTACTTGACCGAGATGTTGGTCAGGCCCTCGGCGATGTTGTTCAGGCCGACCTCGTACGCGCTCTTGACGCGCTCCTCGAACGGGAGCACCGAGTCGAGACTCTCGAACGCCTTCTTCGAGAGCGCGGGATCGAGGCTCATGCGACCACCGGCGAAGCCGTCGGGATCGATGATCCCCATGAGCATGCAGGTGTCCGTCGTGGTCGGCAGGACGCCACCACGGCCGTAGCACGCCGGGCCGGGCTCGGAGCCCGCGCTCTCAGGTCCGACAGTGAGCTCGCCGCTCGGGCCGATGGCGACGATGCTGCCGCCGCCGGCGCCGATGCTCGTGATCTCCGTCGAGAGCGCGTTGACGAGCAGCTCGTGCTCGAGCTCGAAGGTCGTGTTGATGAACGGCTCGCCGTCCTGGACGACGGAGAGATCGCAGGACGTGCCGCCGATGTCGGCGCACAGCAGGTTGCCGAGGCCCATGGGCTCGCCGAAGTACGCGCTGGAGACCGTGCCGGCGGCCGGACCGGCGAAGACGATCTTGAACGGCGTCTTCATCGCCACCTCGACGGGGCTGAGGCGCGCCATGCAGTCCGCGAGGTTCAGCTGTCCCTTGAAGCCCTCGGCCCGGAGCCCGTCGTCGAGCTTCCGCGCGTAATCCGTGTAGATCAGCTTCATGAAGACGTCGACGATCGTCGTCGACGCACGGGTGTACTCCTTCGCCAGCGGCGAGACCTCCGAGGAGATCGAGACCGGGACGTCGCCCAGGACCTCGCGGGCGAGCTCGGCCAGACGGACCTCGTGCTTGCCGTCGACGTAGGCATTGATGAGGCAGATCGCCACGCCCTGGACGCCGCAGCGCTTGAGGACCTCGAGCTCGGCACGGGCCTGGTCCTCGTCCAGCGGGATCAGCGTGCCACCGTCGGCGGTGAGGCGCTCCGCGATGCCCCGGCGCAGGTACCGCGGCACGAGCGGCTTGTTGACGTCACCCCACGGGCGCGTCCACGTCGGGTCGGTCAGCGCCTCCTGCGGACGCCACGCGCGACCCATGTCCGGGATGTCCCGGTGCCCCTCGGTGGTGAGGAACCCGATCTTCGGGAGGCGCCGCGTGATGACGGCGTTCAGGCCGTGCGTGCTGGCGTGGTTGAACACCGGGGCGTTCTCGACCCCGAGCTCGACGGCGCCCGCGATCACCCCCTTGTGGGTCTCCCCGACGTTCGTCGCGACCTTCGCGACCGTGATCACGCCGTTCTGCACGGACACGACGTCCGTGAAGGTGCCTCCAACATCGACTCCGAGCACGGGGTCAGCCCTTCGATCCGGGGATGAGCGACGAGTACACCTGGACGGGTCCGAGCAGCGGGCCCTTGGTCCGCTCCACGGAGCACAGGCACTCCTGGCACTTGACGACGTCGAACCAGCCGCCTTCGCTCAGCACGGGGTACCGCTGCAGTGCGGACGCACCGCACTCCGGACAGGTGCCGTCGACCGTCTCGCGTTCGACTGCGAGCGTCTTCTCTGTGGGGCGCGGGTAGATCACGCGGACTCCTCTTTCCTTCGGACGAACGCGAAGCTACCAAACGACTGGTTCCGTTGGGTAGATCTTTTTTCGTCCCCGCTCCTACCGGGCCGCCTTCAGCCCGGAGAGCGTGGTGATCCCGTCGGCGTCCTTGATCACGTGGCCCTCGAGATAGCGCTTGAGGACCGGGGTCATCTTCGTCTGCTTCGCGGTCCTGGGAAGCTCGTCGATCAACGCGTAGAGGCGCGGGCGCTTCCATCGCTCGAGGCGCTCCAGGCACCACGCGTCGAGGATGTCCCGGGCCTCCTCCTCGCCCACCGAGGTCTTCATGACCACGAACGCGGCCGGTACCTCGCCGAACCGCTCGTGGTCGGCGCCGACGACGCCGGCGTCGTGCACGTCGGGGTGCGAGAGGAGGATCTCGTCGATCTCCAGCAGCGAGAGCTTCTCACCGCCGGTGTTGATGATGTCGTCCGTGCGCCCACGGATGTAGAGCCAGCCGTCCTGGTCGCGGTAGGCGTTGTCCCTCGTGTGCAGATAGCCCTCGTCGTCGAACGAGGCCGCCGTGCGCTCGGGGTCGTTGAAGTACCCCGGCGTCACGACGTCGCCGCGGATGCAGATCTCGCCCTCGACGTCTCCGCCCTCGAGGGTCTCCCCCGTCACCGGGTCGGCGAGCTTGACCTCGCAGAACGTCTTGCTCGGCTTGCCCGACGCCAGGTCTGGCGGGTCCTCGTCGCCGTAGTAGAGCGACGTGGCCAGGACGCAGACCGGCATGGTCTCGGTCATGCCGTACATGCGGCCGATGCGCACGCCCTTCTTCTCGAGCGCTGCGCTGACGTCCGGCGGGATCGGCTCGCCCGAGACGTGGGTGTGCAGCCCGTCGAGGTCCAGCCCGGGCCAGTCGGGGTGCCGCAGCAGGTCCCGGACCATCGTCGGGATGATGTAGTACATCCAGTTGGGCTTGTGCTCCCGGATGATCCGGACGACGCGGTCGACGTCCCACCCGTCGGTCCACAGGATCGTGCCACCGACCATCGCGTTGCGGATGCAGTCCGCGATGCCCCCGGAGTGGAACATCGAGATCAGCGACACGTTCTTGGCGTCGCTCCTCATGCCGGTGAGGAAGATCGAGTTCCAGCAGGAGACGCCGAGCTTGCCGTGCGTGTACATGACGCCCTTGGACGTGCCGCTCGTGCCGCTCGTGAAGTTGATCGCGGCGAGGTCGGCCTCGGCGCGGGCGACGACGCGGAACTCGTCGGAGGCGGCGTCGAGCAGCTCGCCGATGTTCGGGTAGCGCGGATGCTCGCCCTCGGTCACGTAGATGCGGCGGATCGACGGCTGGTCCTCGAGCAGCTCCGCCTGCGGCAGGAACTCGGGCGAGACGATGAGGATGCTCGCCTGCGAGCGCTCCACGTCGTGGACGAACTTCTCCGGCAGGTTCCGGCGGTTCAGGCCGGTGAACGCCCCGCCCGCGCGGATCGCCGCGTAGAAGATCGCCATGTGGCGATGGTCGTCGTGGAGGATCGTCGCGACGACGTCGTCCTCCTTCAGCCCCGCGTCATCCACCAGCACGTTCGAGAGCCGGTTCGACAGCGCACGGAGCTCGGTGTAGGTCGCCGAGGTCCCGTTCCCGTTCACCACCGCGGTCTTGTCAGGGTGCTCCCACCACGCACGTTCGAGCCACCAACCAAGGTTCATCCGGTCATCTCCTCGTTGCCTTCGACGTAACCAACCGTATGGTAGCCTGATCACCGTGTCCAGCGTCACAGACAGGGTCGCACTCGTGACAGGCGCCGGAGGAGGAATCGGCCGCGCAACCGTCGAGCGTCTCGTGGCGGGCGGGGCGTCGGTCGTGGCGACCGACCTGGAGGCCCCGGCCGGGTTCGACGCTCACGGCGAGCACGTCGTCGCGATCGCCGCCGACGTGCGGTCCCGGCCCTCGCTCGACGCCGCGGTCGACCGGGCGCGCGAGCGGTTCGGCCGACTCGACATCGTCTCGGCGAACGCCGGGGTCTTCACGGCGATCGGGAAGACGTGGGAGGTGCCCGAGGAGGACTTCTCTCGGGTGCTCGACATCAACCTCACCGGGACCTTCCGCACGATCCAGGCGGCCGTGCCCGCGATCCTCGAGGGCGGTCGCGGCGGCTCGATCGTGCTGACCAGCTCGGTCGCCGCGATGGTCGGCGTCCGTCGCACGGCCGCCTACGCGGTCTCGAAGCACGGACTGTCCGGACTGACGAAGGTCCTCGCGAACGACCTCGGAGCGGACGGCGTGCGGGTGAACTCCGTGCACCCGACGATGGTCGCCACGGACATGGTGCACTCGGACGAGATGCTGCGGCGATTGGTGCCCGGAGTCGAGGATCCGCAGGTGGAGGACCTCGAGAGGCTGCAGCGCGGGAGCCACGTCCTGCAGGTCCCGTGGGTGCAGGCCCTCGACGTCGCCGAGGCCATCCACTTCCTCTGCACCGACGCGGCGCGGCACCTCACCGGCGTCGAACTCCCGGTCGACGCCGGGTACCTCGTCAAGACCTGAGTCGACGCGCTCGGAGGATCGGACGTCGCCGAAGGCGATCGGTGAGCCCGATGCTCAGCTCGCGCGGGGTACGGGACGTCCGGTGAGCGCCCGGATCGAGAGATCGGTGTAGACCGCGGCCACCTGACGTGGCGAGTCGCGACCGCCGCGTCGAAACCACTCCGGAGTGGCTTCGAGCGCCCCCAGGACGAGACGGAGCACGTTCTCGGGGTCGATGGCGACAGGTGATCCGTGCTCGTCGGTGGCCTCGCGGACGAGATCGCAGAGGAACAGCTCGTAGTCGCGCCGGTGCGCGGTCACGCGGGTGCGGAGATCACCTTCCAGGAACCGGAACTCGCGAAAGAGGACCGAAGCGTGCTCGACGTGCTCGAGATACCAGGTCGTCTGCGACTCCAGGAACGCCCGTAGGCGCTCGACGGGCGGGGCCTCCAGCCCGCCCACCTCGGCGATGCGCGCCTCCGACGTCTGAAGCGCGGCATCGAAGATCCAGTCGAGGAGATCGTCCTTGGACGAGATGTAGTGGTAGAGGGATCCCTTGAGCACCCCGACCTCTGACGCGATGTCCCCGATCGACGCCGCGGCGAAGCCCTTCTCGCAGAACACACCGATCGCGGCCCCGAGCAGGTCCTCGCGGCGGTCCCGCCGCTCGCGTCGCGCGGTCGCCACGTCAGGACGCCGTGAATCCGCCGTCGACCGTGAGGGTCGCGCCCGTGACGTAGGAACTTGCGTCCGACGCCAGGAAGACGACGGCCGACGCGAGCTCCGCCGGGTCACCGAGCCGGCCGATCATGATGCGCCGACTCAGGTGGTCGGCATCGTCGAGGTCGTGCTCGGTCATCTCGGTCTTGAAGAACCCGGGCGCCACCGCGTTGACGCGGATTCCGCGGCGCGAGGTCCATTGCCCGGCGAGGTCGCGCGTGAGCCCGACGACCCCGGCCTTGCTCGCCGTGTAGGCGGCCTGCGGGATCCCGCCCGAGGTGAACGCGAGGACCGACGCGATGTTGACGATCGATGCCCCGGGCTCCATCCGTCGGGCGGCGGCGCAGGCGGTGAAGTGGCTGCCCGACAGGTTGACGCGGAGGACCCGCTCGAACTCGTCGGGCTCCTCCTTCAGCGCCGGGGTGACGCGCCCCGTGCCCGCGTTGTTGACGAGGACGTCGAGGCGCCCGAAGGCGTCGTAGGCCTCGGCCACGACGCGCTCGCAGTCCTCGCGGACGCCGACATCGGCGGGCACGACGTGCGCCCGTCGACCCAGCTCCTCGATCGACGCGGCCGTCGCCTTCAGGCCGTCCACGCGGCGGGCGGCGAGGACGATATCGGCACCGGCCTCTGCCAGGGTCTGGGCGAGCGTGACGCCCAGACCGGAGGACGCACCGGTGACGATCGCCACGCGGCCGTCGAGGCGGAAGCGGTCGATCACGCTCACGACGGCACCCCCACGATGCGCACGGCGACGTCGGCCGCCTCGGTCGCGACCTCCTCGGCGGAGGCGCCGTTCTCGACCTTCGCGAACCAGTCCGGGACCCGGTTGACCGCCCCCAGGACGTAGAAGGACGCGTACTTCGGCGCGAGGTCGGGATCGGCCTCCCCCGCCTCCTGGCACGCGACGACGAGCTCCCGCAGGAAGCGGTCGTAGCCGCGCCGGCGCTCGGCGACGAGCGCTCGGCGATCCGGGGACGTCAGGGCATCCCACTCGCGGAAGAAGACCGCCACGCGGTCGACGTCGGCGAGGTACCAGAGCACGTGCCGGCGCAGGTATTCGTGCAGCCGCTCGATGGGCCGGAGGTCGAGGGCGGTGACCTCCTGCATCAGGGCCGCGCTCTGCGCGTGCACCGCGTCCAGGACGTCGAAGAGCAGGTCCTCCTTGGTGGAGACGTGCTTGTAGACGCTGGCCTTGCGGATCCCGGCCGCGTCGGCGATCTCCTGCACCGACGTCCCGCCGTAGCCCTTCTTCGCGAAGACGAGCACCGCGGCGTCGCGCAGGTGCTCTCTACGGGTCTGTTCTGGGACGGGGGCCGTGGTCACGCCTCGAAGCTACCAGGGGGCGTACCGAACGGTTGGTTTCTTTTGCTCGGGGCCCCTGGCGGCTTGTCCGACGCGGTGCGACCGTGCGTCCGCCGGGGCCTCAGCATCGGTGCGGGCGGCTGCGGTGCAGCCCCGCCCGGTGCGATGCGCCGCTGCGCGGATCAGCTGACCGTCCAGGTCGCCGGCAGGTGGCGCATGCTGTTGAAGATGTTCGAGAACCCGACCTTGGGCTCCTGGATCTCGAAGTCGGGCAGCTGCGTGTAGACCTCGCGCAGCGCGCACTTCAGGAGCTGCCGACCGAGGGCGCTACCGAGGCAGAAGTGGATCCCGCCGCCGCCGAAGGCGAGGTGCCGGTTCGGCCTGCGGGTGAGATCGAGGGTGAACGGGTCGTCGAAGATCGTGTCGTCGAAGTTCCCGGACTCGTACCAGAGCACGACCTTGTCCCCGGCCTTGATCTCCGCGCCGCCGAGCGTGCAGTCCTCGCGCGCGGTCCGGCGGAAGTGGATGATCGGCGGGCGCCAGCGCAGGAGCTCCTCGACCGCGTTGTCGATGCGACCCTCGAAGTCCTCGAGCAGCCAGGCCTTCTGCTCGGGGTGCCGCTGCAGCTCGATCAGGGAGTGCGAGATCGCGTGTCCGGTCGTGTCGTTCGACGCGCCGGAGAGCAGCACGAAGAACGACGCGATGTCGTGGTCGGTCATCCGCTCGCCCTCGAACTCCGTCTGCACGAGCCACGAGACGACGTCGTCGCCGGGCTCGACGCGGCGCAGGGCGGCGAGCTCGAGCGCGGTGGCGGCGAGCGTCTGGGCGGCCGAGCCGAACACCTCCATCGGCGTCATCGTCTGCGTGTACGCGGGGTCGTTCCACGAGCCGAGCTGATCGGCCGCGTGCACCGTCCTGTCGCGCATCTCGTCGTCGGTGACCCCGACGTAGTGGGCGAAGATGAGGCCCGGCAGCACCTTCGACAGACGGGTGACCACGTCCGCTGCGCCCTCCGGAGCCATCTCGGCGACGAGGTCGTGGGCGTGCTGCCTGATCCACCCGTCGATCTTCCGGACGTTCGCGGGGCTGAACGCCGACTGCACGATCCCCCGCAGCTCGGTGTGTCGGGGCTGGTCCTCCACGAGGAACGACAGCGCGCCCTTCACCGTGGCGACGTCGATGTCCTCCATGAAGACGCCCTGCCCCGACTGGAAGTTCTTGTTCCGGGAGGCTTCGACGATGTCCGCGTGCCGGGTCACGGCCCAGAACCCGTAGCGGTTGGCCTCCGGCGGCAGCAGGAGGGACTCCGCCGGCGGGTGCCACGAGACCGGGTCGTTCTCGCGCAGCCACTTGAACGCTGCGAGGCGCTCGTGGTGCGGGCGCTCCCAGAACGCGAAGGTCTCGATGTCGGTGGGGATCGCGCTCCCGGCGGTGCTCACGAGGTGCTCCGCGGTCGCGCGTGGACGGGGGCGCTCAGAACCATGGCCCACGGTCCCACGGCACCCTCGCGGCGACAATGGACCGACGGGAGGAACTCGTAGCGACTTCGGGGGGACACCTGCGTCGCGCATGTCTTGCCGGACGTCAGGACGAGGCGTCCCGATCGCGGCCCGTGCGGCTCCCGGCGGCCCGGCCCCGGCGACGCCACAGGCCACTCGACCCTACGGACGGGGCGAGAGGGCCCGGTACCGCGCGACCGCTCCGGCGCGTACCGCGACGCCCAGCTTCCGGAAGAGTCGCGTGGCGTGCGCCTTCACGGTCGCCTCGGCGATCACGAGCCGCGCGGAGATCTCCGCGTTGGACGCCCCGGTCGCCATGAGGGCCACGATCTGTCGCTCCCGGGCGGTCAGCCCGTCAGCGACCCCGACGAGGGACGGGTGCTCGTCCCCGCCCTCGGACGCGGCACGGTCGGCGGTCAGCAACAGCCCCTCGGAGAGTGCGCCGTCCATGCGTACGAGCCGCTCGCTGTCGGCGTCGATCGCGGCGAACGCAGCGGCGGCCCGCCGTGACTGCCGTCCGAGCCGTTCGAGCAGCAGCCCACGCTCGTGGACGACGGCGAGCCCCGAGGCGAAGCCTGCGAGCCGCGCGCGGTCGTCGGCGGTCACCAGGCCGTCGCGACGCAGGCGGTCGGCGTGCAGCAGGCCGACCGCACGCCCTCCCGACACGACCGGCGCGACGACGTAGGACGTCGTCCGTGCGACCTGGACCAGGGCCTTGAACGTCTTGGCGCTCTCGGGGGCGTCGGCCACGAGGCCGGAGACGCGACGTCGAACGAGGTCGGTCTCGACGAGACGCGGGCCGAGCGGGATCCGGGCGGTGGCGACGAACGCGTGGAACGCGGCCGGGTCCGTGTGCTCCACCGCGTGCTCCGCGATCGCCAGCCGACGCGGGAGCCAGAGTGACCCGTCCACCGAGGAGAGCAGCGTGCGCGCGAAGTCGCATCCGCGGTTGGCCTCGCCCGGGGCACGATCGATCACCTGCTGCGGCGGGCACCCGTCGAGCCGGTCCAGCGCCCCGCGCAGGCGGCGGATCTCGGCGATCCGGGCGCGGACCTCGGACTCCTCGTGTTCCGCCTCGAGCTCGTCGATCTCGCGCAGGAGCTCGCCCGCGGTCGTGAGATCCCGGCGGCTCCACGTCCGGGCGCGCTCGCGAAGACCCTCTTCAAGAGCCCTCCGGGCGGCCGGCAACGCGTCGGCCCGGCCGCCCGATATCCCGGCGGCCTCCGCCAGCCTCCGAGCCTCGAGGCAGAGCATGCGCGACCGATCGACCCCGGGCGCCGTTCGGTGGTCACCGGGCGCCGGCCAGGGGTCGGTCGGGCTGTCGAACGGGAGAGCGGAGGTGGTGTCGACCATCGGACGGTGTCGCGGGCGTGCTCGCGATCGACCCCGACGCTACCAGGGGCGTACCGACCGGTTGGTTCCGTCCTTCGCGCTCCGCCGGCCTGCGCCGGGACCGCCCCACGACCGCCGACGTCACCCGGCCAAACGCGCCTCGGCCCGGTCGATCAGCCCGTCGATCACCGGATCGAGCGTGTCGGGGTCGGCGTTCGCGTTCTCCGGCGTGTCGCGGAAGCGCCGGACGACACCCTGCAAGATGATCGCGAGCTTCCAGCAGCCCTGGGCCTCGAAGAACGGCAACCCGTCGAGCGGGTCGCCGGTCGCGCGGGCGTAGCGCTCGGCGATCTCCGCCCGGGTCGCGAAGCCGTCCGCGCGGGTCGGTGCGTCGGCGCCGCCGAGCGCCCACGCGAACGGGTCGCCCGGCTCGATCCAGTACGTCAGGAGCGTGCCGAGGTCCGCGATCGGGTCGCCGAGCGTACAGAGCTCCCAGTCGAGGATCGCGCGGACCTCGCCGTCGTCGCCGAGGATCACGTTCTCGAGCTTGTAGTCGCCGTGCACCACGGCGTCGCGGCGCTGCGGCGGGACGCTCGCCGCGAGGACGTCGCGGACGCGCTCGACGCCTGGGATCTCGCGGGTCCTCGAGGCCTCCCACTGCCGCCACCAGCCCTTGAGCTGCCGGGCCGCGTAGCCCTCGCGGCGCGCCAGATCCCCCAGGCCGGCCGCGTCGATGTCCACCTCGTGCAGGCCGACGAGCGCGTCGACGAGCGACCGGCCGGCCACCGCGCGCTCGGCCGGGCCGAGCGGTCCGAGGTCGCCGGCGGTCGCGACCGCGTGGCCCTCCGCGAGCTCCATGACGTAGAACGGCGCGCCCGTGACGTCCTCGTCCTCGCACAGGCCGAACGGCTCGGGCACCCGGACGCCGGCGGGGTGCAGCGCCGCGAGCAGGCGGTGCTCGCGCGGCATGTCGTGCGCGCCGCGCAGACGCGGCCCCAGCGGCGGCCGGCGCAGGATCCACGACGTCCCCGCCGCGTCGGTGACGCGGAAGGTGAGGTTCGAGCGGCCGTCACCGATCCGGGAGAACGAGAACGGCGGCGTGGCCCCCGGGAGGATCCGCTCGAGCCACGCCGAGACCGGCCCGACGTCGACGCCCGGGGGCGTCGCGGCGGACGGGTCCCGGCCGTCCCCGTCGGTCGCGGCGGAGCCGCCCTGCACGTCGGGCACGGTCCGCCGCCCCTACTCGATCGCGCCGCAGCCGGAGGCGGTCGAGCCGCCGTCGTCCGCGAGCTTCAGGAGGGTACGGGCGATCGTCATGCGGTGGACCTCGCTCGCGCCGTCGTAGATGCGGGCGGCGCGGGAGTCCGCGTACCAGCGGGCGATCGGAAAGTCCTCGGTCGAGATGCCGTGCGAGCCGTAGATCTGGACGCAGCGGTCGAGGATGCGGCCGAACGCCTCTGCGACGAACGTCTTGACCATGGCGATCTCCTGGCGGTGGGGCAGGTCGTGCTCGACCTTCCACGCGGCGTTCAGGACCATCATCCGCGAGGCGTAGAGGTCGATCGCGCTGTCGGCGATGAAGAACTGCAGCGCCTGGTGCTTGGCGAGGTCCACCCCGAACGCCTGGCGCTCCTTCAGGCGGGCCGCGGTGAGGTCGAGCGCGCGCTGCGAGACGCCGATCCACCGCATCGCGTGGGCGAGGCGGCCGCCGGCCAGGCGCTTCTGCGAGATGACGAAGCCCTCCCCCTCGCCGCCGAGGAGGTTCTCGACCGGGACGCGGACGTCGGTCATCCGGATCTCCGCGTGGCCGCCGACCATGTGCGCGCCCGTGATCTCGGGGTCGCGGACGATCTCCCAGCCCGGCGTGTCGCACGGGACGAGGATCAGCGAGTAGTCGCGATGGCTGCCGCGCCGGTCCGGGTCCGGGTCGTCGAGCCCGCCGGTCTTCGCGACGACGATCGCGATCGTGGCGCCGATCGCGCCGGTGATGAACCACTTGCGGCCGTTGAGCACCCACTCGTCGCCGTCGCGGACGGCCGTCGCGGCGAGGTTCGTCGGGTCCGAGGAAGCGACGTCGGGCTCCGTCATCGCGAAGCACGAGCGGATCGTGCCCTCGACCAGCGGACGGAGCCACCGCTCCTTCTGGGCGTCGGTGCCCGCGAGGAGCAGCGTGTGCATGTTGCCCTCGTCGGGGGCCATCGCGTTCAGGCCCAGCGACGCCAGCGGGCTGACGCCGCACTCCTGCGAGATCAGCGACATGCCGACCACGCCGATCCCCAGGCCGCCCCACTCCTCGGGCTGGCCCGGCGCGTAGATCCCGCGCTCCCGGGCGCGGTCGCGCAGGCGCTCGACGACGTGCCACGAGGCGAGGATGTCGTCCGGGTCGGCGAGCTCCGCCTCGGCCGGGATCGCGTCCTCGGCGACGAACGCGCGGATCTCGTCGAGGACGCCCCGCAGCTCGGGCGGGACGGAGAAGCCCAGGCCCTCGATCATCGGACTGCTCTGCACGGTCATGCGGTGACTCCTCGGAATGCTGTGACGCCGCAGGGCGCCATGGGGCAGGGTGCTGGTACTGGCAAGTACCAGCCCACGCGGAGCGCACGGTACCACGTGGTACCGTGGCCGTCGACTCTCGTGACGACGTCCGACGACAGCCTCGAGGCGACCGAGCCGAAGCCGCCGTCCGGTCCGCCGATGACCCCGGCGCCGGAGGGCCCGGCGACCGGGGTCCGGCATCGGCTCGCGACCGATGCCGGATCGGACCCCCGGCAGCGGCTTCTGCGGGGGGTCGCGACTGCGGTAGCCGACAAGGGCTACGTCGCGACGACGATCGCCGACATCGTCCGCCACGCGCACGTCTCGAAGCGCACGTTCTACGAGCACTTCGCCGACAAGCAGTCGTGCTACCTCGAGGCGTATCGACGAGGCACCGATCGGCTGGGCCGGCGCATGCTCGATGCCGGTCGCACGGCCGAGGGGCCGTGGCACGAGCGACTCCGCGCAGGCGTCGCCGCGTACCTCCGGGTGTTGTCCGACGCCCCGGCGAGCACACGGACGTTCACCACCGAGATCCAGGCCGCGGGAGCCGCTGCGGTCGCCGAGCGCCGGGCGATGCACCGCAGGACGGCCGAGGCGCTCCTCGAGCTCGTCGGCCGCGTCCGCGACGACGCTCCCGAGCTCCGCCCGCTCGATCCTCTCGTCGCCGACGGGGTCGTGGGCGCGATGACGGAGTTGGTCGCCAACGCCGTGGCCGACGGCCAGACCGCGGAGCTCTCGGCGCTGGAGATCCCGATCATGGTGCTGCTGGCGTCGGTCCTGACGGCACCGGAGGCCTGACGTCGACCCCCCGGCGCCGCCGAGCCCGTCGGTGTGCTGTCGGCGGCGACGGGCGCCGGAGCGACCACAGGAAAGAGCCTCGGCCACCAATCGGTTGGTTATCGTCGACCGACCGCCTCGTCGAGGGGCCCGCACGGGCGTCCCCGGAGCCGGGACCGAGGAGAGACGACGATGCGCCAGAACCCCAGCACGCGGTCCGGCCGCCGGCCCTGCGCGTGACGATCGACGTCGAGGCGCTCTACGACCGGCGCGCGGACGACCGCTGGAACCGGGTCGCCGTCGGCGACGTGCTGGAGCGGATGACGTGGAGCGACCCCGACAAGGTCGCCATGGTGGCGTCCGAGGACGCGATCGCCGATCCGCGGTACGCGCGGGTCACGTACCGCGAGGCCGACCGCCTCGCCAATCGGGTCGCCAACGCGCTCCTGGCGCGCGGGCTCCGCCGCGGCGACCGGGTCGCGATGCTCTGCGAGAACTCCGTCGAGGCGTACCTGACGAAGATCGGGATCGCCAAGGCCGGGCTCGTCGCGTTCCCCGTGAACACGATGATGGCGCCCGACGTCGTCGAGCACATGCTCCGGCACGTCGACGTCCACGTCGGGATCGTCGACGCCGACATGTGGGCCGCGAAGGGGCGGGCGTTCGTCGCCGCGGGCGTCGAGCCGATCGCGACGATCGCCGGCGCGCTCCCCGGACCGGAGGGCGCGACGCCCTTCGAGGCGTTCGTCGCCGGCGTCCCGGACACGGAGCCGGACGTGCGGATCCACGGCGACGACGTCTGGGAGATCCTCTCGACGTCCGGCACGACGGCGATGCCGAAGGCCGTGATGATCTCCCACACGTACACGTACATGGCCGCCATGAGCCACGCGATGTCGTACACGCGCGGGCTCGAGATCGAGTGCGACCTCGTGACCTGCTCGTTCCTGCCGGTCGTGTTCCACATCGGCGACCACGCGCACGTGTTCTCCGCCTGGATGACCGGCGGGACGGTGGTCCTCGGACGACGGCCCGAGCCGGCGCGCATCGCGGCCGCGGCGGCGGCGCACGGCGTCACGTGCCTCTGGGGCGGCTCGCCCCAGCTGCTCGAGGACCTCGCCCGCGAGGTCGAGCGCGCACCGGAGGCGCACGACCTCAGCCGCATCGAGGTCGTGATCTACGGGTGGTCGGCGATGAGCGCCGACCTCGCCGACCGCCTGCAGGCGCTGTTCCACGGGGTGCGCTTCGTCTGCATCTTCGGGCAGACGGAAGCGATCGCCTGCCACCGCTTCTGGCCCCACCGGTGGCCCGAGGTCAACCGCGGCGAGACCCCCGCCGTCAACAACGTGGGCATCCCGGCGCCGATGCTCGGGGCCACGGTCGTCGACGTCGACGGCACGTCGCTCCGGGACCGGCCGGGCGAGCAGGGCGAGGCCGTCTACCGCTCGCCCGCGATCGCGTCCGGATACTTCCGGGACGAGGCCGCGACGACCGACGCGTTCCGCGGCGGCTGGTTCCACAGCGGCGACATGTGCGAGTACGACGCCGAGGGCCGGCGCGTGATGGTCGACCGCTTCAAGGACGTCGTGAAGTCGGGCGGCGAGAACGTCTCCAGCATCCGCGTGGAGGGCGTCCTCATGCAGCACCCGGCCGTCGACCGGGCGGCGGTGGTCGGGCTCCCCCACGAGCGCTGGGGCGAGGCCGTCACCGGGGTCGTCGTGACGGAGCCCGAGGTCGAGGTCGACGCCGCCGAGCTGATCGCCTTCTGCCGCGCCCGTCTCGCGGGCTTCGAGACCCCGAAGCGGATCGTGTTCCGGGACGAGTTGCCCACGACCGTCGGCGGCAAGGTCCTGAAGTACCGGCTCCGCGAGATGCTGCGGTGAGCACCGACGCGCCCACCGACGTCCGGTACGAGGTCCGCGCGGGCGTCGCGACGGTCACGATCGACCGCCCCGACGTCATGAACGCCTTCCGCGAGCGGACGATGCTCGAGCTGATCGACGCGTTCGACCGCGCCGACGCCGACCCGGAGGTCGGCGTCGTGGTGCTGACGGGCGCCGGCGACCAGGCGTTCAGCACCGGCGGCGACGTGGCCATGGAGCACGCGTTCGACCGCCACGAGGGGCGCCGCATGGCGCGGATCCTGATCCGCCTGTCCGAAGCGGTGCGCGGCGTCGGCAAGCCGGTCATCGCGAAGATCCGGGGCTGGTGCGTCGGCGGCGGGAACGAGCTGAACCTCTGCTGCGACCTCGCGATCGCCGGCGCGTCGGCCCGGTTCGCGCACACGGACTCGAGGCTCGGCAACTCGCCGATCTGGTACGCCACGCAGCTCCTGCCGCTCGTCGTCGGCGAGCGCCGGGCCAAGGAGATCGTCCTCCTCGGTGAGCCGTGCTCCGCCACCGAGGCGGCGGCGATGGGCTGGATCAACCGGGTGGTCCCCGACGCCGAGCTCGACGACGCCGTCGCCGGCTGGTGCGAGCGGCTGCTCGGCAACAGCCCGCAGGCGATGCGCCTGTCGAAGGTGTCGCTGAACTTCGCGGGCGACGCCCTCATGCCGTCGGTCCGTCACGGCTTCGAGGCCCTCACCCAGACCTACGAATCCCCGGAGTTCCGCGAGGGCACGACCGCGTTCCTGGAGCGTCGTCCGCCACGGTTCCGCTGACCCGCCCGGACGTCCGCGGCGACCCGTCCCGTCAGCCGCGCTCGCCCTCGGGAACCGGAACTCGCGGAAGTGCCGCGAGATCGGCCGCGTCCAAGGCGACCTCCTCGGCCGAGCTTGGTCGCCCGATCGCGCGCCGGCGCGGTGCCCGCGATGTCCCGCCGGCCTCCGGGATTCAGCCCACCGCGGCGACGTAGTGCCACCGGCCGTCGACCCGGACGAAGGCGCTGTGCTCCCGCTGCGACCCCTCCGTGCCGGAGCGGTCCCGGAAGTGCGCGACGAACTCGACGGTCCCCCGGTCGTCGGCCGACCCTCCCGCGGTGGTGCCGAGGATCTCGAGCCGGCGCCACGTGAGTCCGGGCTCGAGCTCCAGCGTCGCCGGCCTCGTGGCCGGGTGCCAGGTCGCGAGCAGGTACGGCACGTCGCCGACCGCGAACGCGCTGAACCTCGAGCGCATCAGCCGCTCCGCCGTGGGCGCGACGGGCGTGCCCGTCGTCCGCCCGCGGTGGAGCGCGCCGCAGTGCTCGGCGTACGCGTCCCCGGTGCCACACGGGCAGCGCGACGGGAGATGGAGCGACGACACCATCGGCCGAGGATCCCACGACGCGGGCGCCCTGCGTCGGCCACCCGCCCCGACGCGCGGCCATGCGCCCCGGCTCCGCGGCCGGCGCCCCTGCCGTCCGGCGCGCGGAGCTACGCTGCCCCCGTGTCGCGTGTGTCCCGAAGGTCCCGTCGCCCGTCGCTCCGTCCCCCGGCCCTGGTGCTGCCCCTCGTGCTCGCCGCGGCCGTGGCTCCTCCGGCCTCCGGCGCCGGATACGCGTGCGGGGACCAGTCGGCCGGGCGCGAACGATGCACCCGCGTCGTCGTGCCGCTGGACCGCACCGGGACGGTCCCGGGGGAGATCGGGCTGTCGGTCCGGACGATCCAGCCGGGCGAGTCGCGGCGGAAGGTCCGGCGCGAGGCCGTGATGCTCCTCCCCGGCGGCCCCGGTCAGGCGGGGACCCCGCTCGTGCAGGACCTCGTCCGCAGCCTCGTGCCGCTCCAGCGGAAGCGGGACCTCGTCGCCGTGGACACCCGTGGCACGGGCCGCTCGACCGACCTCATCGCCTGCCCCGAGCTCGAGTCCTCGGCGGTCAGCGGCCTGACGCAGGGCCAGCGGATCGGCTCCTGCGCCCGGCGCATCGGGCCCGCGATCGACCGCTACGCCACGACCGACGTCGTGGCGGACCTCGAGGCCGTGCGCATCGCCGGGGGCTACGACAAGCTCCTCCTCGTCGGGGTCTCCTACGGCAGCCTCACGGCCCAGCGCTACGCGGCCGCGTACCCCGACCGGGTCTCCGGGATGGTCCTGGACTCCACGGTCGACGCCGCCCCGGACGACCCGTTCTCGCTCGCGACGCTGCGCGCCATCCCCGGCGCGCTGCGGAACGCGTGCGCCCGCGGCGCGTGCCGTGGTGTGACCGACGACGTCCTGGGCGACCTGCGCCGGACCCGCGAGCGTCTGCCGCTCACGGTCACCGTCGACGACGGGACGGGGAGGCGCCGGCCCGCGACCCTCGACGACGCCGTGCTGCTCGGCCTGATCCAGGCGGGCGACCTGCGGCCGGACCTGCGATCGGCGCTCCCCGCCGCGCTGCGGCGCGCCGGGGAGGGGGATCCCCAGCCCCTCGCGCGGCTGGCCCGGGCGGTCGGGTTCGGGGCCCGGGAGGGCGACGACGAGGACCCCGAAGCGGTCGGCGCCGCCGGTCTCGACAGCCAGGGGAGCTTCCTCGCGACGCTGTGCCGCGACACGGACGGGCCGTGGGCGCCGGGCACCCCGCCCGGCGAGGCCCGGTCCCGCGCGATCCTCGACGCCCTGGCTGCCCGCAGCGACGCGGAACGCGGCGGGTGGAGTCCGGAGGATGCGATCGTCGTCTCCCCGGCCGTCCCGTGCGCCTTCTGGCCTGCCGAGCCGGAGCACGCGTCCGTCCCGCCCGCCCCGGACGTGCCGACGCTGCTCCTCAGCGGGGCCGACGACGTCCGGACGCCCCCGGAGGAGGCCCGCCGGGTCGCCGCGCGGTACCCCCGGTCGACGGTGCTCGACGTGCCGGGCGTCGGTCACTCGGTCCTGACGACCGCCTCGTCGGTCGGGACCGCCGAGGAGTGCGTCGACGCCGCCCTCGGCGCCCTGGTGACCGGTCGGCCCGTCCGCCGGTGCGTCGCCCCCGCCGAGGTCGAGCGCGCCGTCCCGCTCGTGCCGTCGTCGCCCGCGGAGCTCGGCCGCACCGGCCCCGCCCGGGCCCGGGCGGTGGCCCGTGCGACGATCCTCGACGCCGCGCGTGAGGTGGCCGCCGCGACCTCCGAGGACGACGGGGAGGACGAGGACCCCTTCGCCGCGGCCGCGGCCGCGGCGAAGAGCACGCGCGTCGCCGGCCTGCGCAGCGGCTCGGCGACGAGGACCGCCAAGGGCGGGTTGCGCCTGGACCGCACGGGCTTCGTGCCCGGGACCGCCGTGACCGCGCGCGGGATCCGGAAGCAGGCGCGGATCAGCGTGGTGGTGCGCGGGAAGGGGCTGCGCCCCGGCCGCTACACGATCGCGAACCCGCTGGCGCGGTAGCGCGCCGCAGCACCGTGCCGCGCCGCCCGGTCAGTGGTCCTGGGTCGCGGCGTCGCCGTGCCCGTGGAACCGCAGCACCACCGCCGTGATGATCGCGCCGACGACGATCCCGAGGACGGCGGACGCGAACGTGTTCGTCAGCCACCCACCGACGCCGCCGAACGCGCCGAGGGCGTGGTGGACCTCCTCCTCGGCGTGGTGCACCTGGTGGTAGAGCCACTCGAAGCCCAGGTCCTTCAGCCCGACGAGGAGGATGTGCCCGCCGACCCAGAGCATCGCGGCGATGCCGACCGTCGAGAGCACGGAGAGCACGACCGGCATGCCGCGCACGAGCCCGCGGCCGAACGACGCGACGCCGCCGTCGCCGGTCTTCGCCAGGCGGAGGCCGACGTCGTCCATCTTCACGATCAGCGCCACGGCGCCGTAGACGATCGTCGTGATGAGGATCGCGACCCCGATCAGGATGACCGCGCGGGCGACGATCGGCTCGTGGTCCACCTCGTTCAGCGAGATCACCATGATCTCCGCCGAGAGGATGAAGTCCGTCCTGATCGCGCCCTTGACGAGCTCCTCCTCGTCCGCGGACCCGTCGGCCTCCGCCTGCGCCGCGTGGTGGTGGCGGTGCGGACCGACGGCCTCCCACAGCTTCTCCGCGCCCTCGAAGCAGAGGTAGCAGCCGCCGACCATGAGGATCGGGGTCAGCAGCCAGTCGACGAACTCGCTGAGGACGAGGACGACCGGCAGGATGAAGAGGATCTTGTTGCGGAGCGACCCGATCGCGATGCGCCGGATCATCGGGATCTCGCGCTGCGGCGACACGCCCTGGACGTAGCGCGGCGTCACGGCGGTGTCGTCGACGATCACGCCGACGGCCTTCACGCTCGCGCGGCCGGCACCGGCGGCGACGTCGTCGATCGAGGCCGCGGCGGCGCGCGCCAGGACGGCGACGTCGTCGAGCAGCGCGGCGAGCCCGGCGCTCATGCCGTGGCTCCGCTCAGGGTGCTCGGGGCGGGCGGCGCGGCGACCCGTCGGTGCGTTCGTACGACCATCACGGGAGGGAAGACAACCACAGCCGGAGGCGACCGGGCGTGAACCGCCAGGCAAGCGGGTTCGCGCCACCCTCGGGCGCGCCCGCCGGACGTCGCGGGACGCCGGCCCGGCGCGGGCGGCCGGTCAGTGCGGCGCGGCCCCGTCGGCCGTCGTCCGGAACCGCGCCCGGTAGCCCGCCGGCCCGACCCCGATGACGCGGAGGCAGGCACGGCGGAGGGTCTCCGGGCTGCCGAACCCGCAGCGCGCCGCGACCTCGTCGACCGGCGTCGCGGTGCGCTCGAGGAGCTCCCGCGCGGCCTCGACCCGCACCCGCTCGACGAAGCGGGCGGGCGTCGTCCCCGTCTGGTCGGCGAACCGCCGGCGGAAGTGCCGCTCCGACAGCGCGGCCCGTCGCGCGAGGGCGCTCAGGCGGTGGTCGCCCGCGGGATCCGCCACGACCTCGTCGAGGACCGTACGAAGGGACGGGTCGACGTCGGCGGCGACCCCGAGGCGCGCGGAGAACTGGGACTGACCGCCGGGGCGCTGGAGGAACATCACCGTCCAGCGCGCGACGGCCCGTGCGACGTCGGGGCCGTGGTCCTCCTCCACGAGCGCGAGCGCGAGGTCCATGCCGGCGGTCGCCCCGGCCGACGTCGTGACCGGGCCGTCCCGCACGAAGATCCGGTCCGGGGCGACCGTCACGGCGGGATGACGCCGGGCGAGCTCGGCGCAGAACGCCCAGTGCGTCGTCGCGGTCCGGCCGTCCAGGAGACCCGCCTCGGCGAGGTGGAACGCTCCGGTGCAGACCGAGCAGGTGCGGCGGGCGCCCCGGGCGATCCGCTCGATCGCGGCCGGGAACCGCGGGTCGGCGCTGCCCCGAGGCGAGCGCATGCCGCCACCGACGATCAGCGTGTCGACGCCGCGGGAGCGGACCTGCCCGAGCGCCAGGTCGGCGGCGATCCGCATCCCCGCCGACGCGCGCACCGGCAGTCCGTCGAGCGTCGCGATCCGGACGTCGTACCCGCCCGTGCCGTCCAGCACCTGCGTGGCCGCGTCGAGGATCTCGATCGGCCCCGCGATCCCGATCGTCTGCATCCCCTCGGCGCCCAGGAGCACCACCTGCCGGCGGGTCATGGGCGGGACTCTACGGGCCGACGTGGCGTCCGCAAGGACGAGCATCCCTCGGATCAGGCCACGGCGGCCGGCGTCCCACCCCGGCCGACCTACGGTGGCCGGGACGCCGCGTCCGGCGCCCACCGACCAGCAAAGGACCACCACGTGCCCGCATACGGATTCCTCGTCGAGTTCGAGGCCCTCCCCGGCCGGGAGGCGGCCGTCGCCGACTTCCTCGTCGAGGCGAAGACCCTCGTGGACGCCGAGCCGGGGACGCTCACGTGGTTCGCCTTCCGGCGGGGCGAGCGCTCGTTCGCGATCTTCGACGCGTTCGAGACCGAGGACGACCGCGAGACCCACCTGCAGGGCGAGGTCCGGACCGCGATCGTCGCGCGCGGCGCGGAGCTCTTCGAGATGCCGCCGACCATCACCCCGGTCGACGTCCTCGCGGCGAAGCTGCCGCGGACCTGACGCAGGCGCATCGCGTGGGGGGCCCAACGGTCCACCCGCGGCGGGCGGGGTCAAGGGTGATGCGGGCGTCGCCGAATCTCACAGCATGAGCCACTCCCCCAGCTCGACGCCCTCCCCGCGCCCGTCCGGCGCGCCGGACGACCGCGGCACGCCGCGAGGCGCGTCGTGAGGCCGGTGGTCCGCACGCCGCCGACCGCGGCGGTCGCGGCGGCCCGGGACTACGCGTCCCAGGTCCGGCTGGCACTGGCGTGCTTCGGGATCATGCTCCTCGTCGTCGATCCGGCCGTCCACCCGGTGCCGCAGGCGGCCGCGGTCGGGTTCGCGATCCTGCTCGCGACCGGGCTCGTCCACCGCCGCCGGGTCCCCGAGCACTGGCTGCGGGTCGAGGAGCCGTTCGCGCTCGTCGCCGGGATCCTCATCGTCACGCTCGGCCCCCCGGGGATCGGGGCGCTGACGCTCCTGTGGCTCGTGAGCGCCGCGCTGGGCGTCGTCGGCCGGGGCGGCCGGGCCAGCGCGGTCGGGCGGGTCGTCGTGGTCGTGATCCTCTTCTCGCCGATCGCCGCCCACGGGCTCGACGCGCAGACCGCGACGATCCTGGTCGCGGGTGCCGGCCTCCTCCTGAGCGTCGGCACCGTGTCGAACGAGACCCACGAGCTGCTGCGCGATCCGCTGACGGGCGCGCTGTCGCGGGCCGCGCTGCTCGCGGAGTCGGAGCGGATGGTCGCCCGCGCCCGGGCGGACGCGCCGGTCGCACTGGTCCTCATCGACCTGGACGACTTCGGCAAGCTGAACAAGCGGGAGGGCCACCAGGCCGGCGACGTGGTGCTGAAGGCCGCCGCGCACGCCGTCATGTCCTCGCTGCGCCGGGCCGACACCTTCGGCCGGCTGGGCGGCGACGAGTTCATCGTCCTCGGCATCGGCGACGGCGAGACGATCGCGCGGCGAGCGCTCGAGGCGATCGCGATGGCCGGGATCAGCGCGAGCGCCGGCGTGGCGTCCGCGCCCTTGGACGGCGTGTCGGCGCCCGAGCTCCGTCGCCGTGCGGACGTCGCGCTGCGGGCGTCGAAGCGGGCCGGGAAGACGCGGGCGACCGTCTTCTCCAGGGATGCCGACGCGGCGGCACCGGAGACGCCGGCCGGAGCACCGATACTGCGGGGGTGAGCACCGCCGACCCGCGACCGCTGCGCACCGTCCGCGACGCCGAACGCCGCGCGCGCCTGGGCGTCCGGCACGCGCTCGCAGCGGACCACCGGGCCGTCACCGTCGAGGCGGCGGTCGCCGCGACGGTCTGCCTCCACGCGACGGAGCCCGCCAGCGTCTTCCTCTCCGCGCACGCGAGGTCCGGGGCCTCCGCGGACGACGTGCGGCGCGCGCTCCACGACGACCGCACGGTGGTCCTGCAGCTCGCGATGCGGCGCACGGTCTTCGCGTTCCCGCGCGATCTGCTCCCGGCGGTGCTGGGGAGCGCGGCGGCCCGGGTCGCCGCCCAGCTGTCCGCCCGGCTCGCGAAGGAGGTCGAGCTGAACGGCCTCGCCGACGACGGCACGGCGTGGCTGGCGGAGACGTGCGCGGCGGTGCGCGAGCGTCTCCGCGGGGCGCCGGCGACCACGCAGCAGCTGCGGGAGGCGCTGCCGGCCCTCGCGCTACGGATCGACCGCTCCCCGGGCAAGTCGTACGGCGCGAACGTGCCGATCGCTCCGCAGGTCCTCGGGGTGCTGGCCGCCGACGGCAGCGTGCTCCGCGGCGCGCCCGCCGCGGGCTGGAAGGTCTCCCGCCCGCACTGGACGATCGCCGAGGACTGGCTCGGCGCGCCCGTCGCCCCGGTGGACCCGCGGGCGGGCTACGCCGAGCTCGTCGGCCGCTGGCTGCTGCGGTTCGGGCCCGGCACCGAGGACGACCTCGTGTGGTGGCTCGGCGCGACGAAGGGCGCGGTCCGCCACGCGCTCACCGACGTCGGGGCGGTCCCCGTGGCGCTCGAGGACGGCGCGCCGGCCTGGCTCCACCCGGACGACACCGCGGAGGTCGAGGCCCCCGCGCCCTGGGCGGCGCTGCTGCCCGCGCTGGACCCGACGACGATGGGCTGGAAGGGCCGGGTCTTCCACCTCGGGGACCTCGCCCCGCAGCTCTTCGACCGCAACGGGAACGGCGGCCCGACCGCCTGGTGGGACGGCCGGGTCGTCGGCGGCTGGACCCAGCAGGACGACGGGACCGTCGTCGTGGTCCCGGCCGGCACGCTCCCCCGCGCCGCCCGCCGGCCCCTGGCGGACGAGGCTGAACGACTGACGGCGTGGCTCGACGGCGACGTCGTGCGGTCGATCTACCAGTCGCCGCTCGCCCGGGCCCACGACGCCGGGTGACGACGGCGCCGCCGGGACGGGCGCGGTTCTCCCGGCACCGTCGGTCGCCCGCGCACACCCCCGGGCGCGCCGCACGCGACGTGGCATGATGCCGCTCGTGAGCACCCCGCCCGCCGACGCGGAGCACCTGCGCGAGCTCGCGCTCCTGCGCCGCGTCCGCGACCGGATCGACCGCGAGTACGACCGGCCGCTCGACGTCGAGGCCCTGGCGCGCGGGGCGCACATGTCGGCCGGGCACTTCAGCCGCCGCTTCCGGGCCGCGTACGGCGAGTCGCCCTACGGCTACCTGATGACCCGCCGGATCGAGCGCGCGATGGCGCTGCTCCGTCGCGGGGACATGAACGTCACCGAGGTCTGCTTCGCCGTAGGGTGCTCGTCGCTCGGGACGTTCAGCACGCGGTTCACGGAGCTCGTCGGCGTGCCGCCCAGCGTCTACCGGCGCGAGGCCGCGGCCGCCACGGTCGGCATGCCCGCCTGCGTCGCGAAGCAGGTCACGCGACCGGTCAGGAATCGAGAAGCGCCGGCCCCGACCCGCGCCTAGCCTGCCCCGCATGGACATCGCGATTCACCAGGCACTGCTCCCCCACGAGGACCCGCAGGCGTCGCTGCGCTTCTACCGCGACGCGCTCGGGCTCGAGGTCCGGGAGGACGTCGAGTACGGCGGGATGCACTGAATCACCCTCGGGCCTCCCGGCGGCACCGGCACCTCGATCGTGCTCTACCCGCCGGCCGCCACCCCCGGCCTCACCGACGACGAGCGCCGCACGGTCGCCGAGATGATGGCGAAGGGCACCTTCGCGAGCATCAACCTCGCCACCGACGACGTCGACGCCACGTTCGCGCGGCTGCAGTCGGGCGACGCCGAGGTCGTGCAGGAGCCGACCGATCAGCCCTACGGCGTCCGCGACTGCTCCTTCCGCGACCCCGCCGGGAACCTGATCCGCATCCAGGGCCGCTGACCCCGCCCCGAGCGCCACCGAGCACGGAGACCCGATGAGCACCGCCCCGAGGACCGAGGAGCAGACTCCGGCGCACGCCGCCGACCGCCACGACCTCATCCGCGTCCACGGGGCGCGCGTCAACAACCTGCGGGACGTCTCGGTCGAGCTCCCGAAGCGGCGCCTGACGGTCTTCACCGGGGTCTCCGGGTCGGGGAAGAGCTCCCTGGTCTTCGGCACGATCGCCGCCGAGTCGCAGCGCATGATCAACGAGACCTACAGCGCCTTCCTCCAGGGCCTGATGCCGACGCTGGCGCGGCCCGAGGTCGACGTCCTCGACGGCCTCACGACGGCGATCATCGTCGACCAGGAGCGTATGGGCGCGAACGCGCGATCGACGGTCGGCACCGCGACCGACGCGAACGCGATGCTGCGGGTCCTCTTCAGCCGGCTCGGACAGCCGTACGTCGGCGGGCCGAAGGCGTTCGCGTTCAACATCCCGTCGGTCAAGGGCGGCGGGGCGGTCACGGTCGAGAAGGGCTCGTCGAAGACCGTCCGCAAGTCGTTCTCGATCACCGGCGGCATGTGCCCCAGGTGCGAGGGCATGGGCTCCGTCTCGGACTTCGACCTGACCGCCCTCTACGACGAGACGAAGTCGCTCAACGAGAGCGCCGTCACGATCCCCGGATACAGCATGGAGGGCTGGAACGGCCGCATCTTCCGCGGCTGCGGCCTCTTCGACCCCGACAAGCCGATCGCGAGATTCACGGAGCAGGAGCTCGACGACCTCCTCCACAAGGAGGCCACGAAGGTCAAGATCGAGGGGATCAACCTCACCTACATGGGGCTGATCCCCCAGATCCAGAAGTCGTTCCTGTCGAAGGACCGCGAGGCGATGCAGCCCCACATCCGGGCGTTCGTCGACCGCGCGATCACGTTCACGCCCTGCCCGGAGTGCGACGGGACCCGTCTGAACGCCGGCGCCCGGTCCTCGAAGATCGCCGGGATCTCGATCGCCGACGCGTGCGCGATGCAGATCAGCGATCTCGGCGAGTGGGTCCGGGAACTCGACGAGCCCTCCGTCGGACCCCTGCTGCAATCGCTCCGCGACACGGTCGACTCGTTCGTGGAGATCGGCCTGGGCTACCTGTCGCTCGACCGACCGACCGGCACGCTGTCGGGCGGCGAGGCGCAGCGGACGAAGATGATCCGCCACCTGGGCTCGTCGCTCACCGACGTCACCTACGTGTTCGACGAGCCGACGGTCGGCCTCCACCCGCACGACATCCGGCGGATGAACCGGCTGCTGCTCCGGCTGCGCGACAAGGGCAACACCGTCCTGGTGGTCGAGCACAAGCCCGAGGCGATCGCGATCGCCGACCACGTCGTCGACCTCGGCCCGCGGGCCGGCACGGCGGGCGGCGAGGTCGTCTTCGAGGGCACCGTCGAGGGCCTGCGCGCCAGCGACACGCTCACCGGCCGGCACCTCGACGACCGCGCCGCGCTGAAGGCCGAGGTCCGGTCGTCGACGGGCGCGCTCGAGATCTGGGGCGCCGACACCCACAATCTGCAGGACGTCGACGTCGACGTCCCCCTCGGCGTCCTGACCGTCGTCACCGGCGTCGCGGGCTCGGGCAAGAGCTCGCTGATCCACGGCTCCGTGGCCGGACGGGACGACGTCGTCGCCGTCGACCAGAGCGCGATCAAGGGCTCCCGGCGGAGCAACCCCGCGACCTACACGAAGCTGTTGGAGCCGATCCGGAAGGCGTTCGCGAAGGAGAACGGCGTCAAGCCCGGGCTCTTCAGCGCGAACTCCGAGGGCGCCTGCCCGACCTGCAACGGGGCGGGCGTGATCTACACCGACCTGGCGATCATGGCCGGCGTCTCGGCGCCGTGCGAGGACTGCGAGGGCAAGCGCTTCCAGCCCGAGGTTCTCGAGTACCGGTTCGGCGGCAAGGACATCAGTGAGGTCCTCGCGATGCCGGTCTCCGAGGCCACCGCGTTCTTCGGTGCCGGCGAGGGCAAGCTCCCCGCAGCGCACAAGATCCTCGCGCGCCTGGACGACGTGGGCCTCGGCTACATCAGCCTCGGCCAACCGCTCACCACCTTGTCGGGTGGCGAGCGCCAGCGCCTGAAGCTCGCCGTCCACATGGGGGGACCCGGTCCCCACCCACCGCAGATCTACGTCCTCGACGAGCCGACCACGGGCCTGCACCTCGCCGACGTCGAGCAGCTCCTCGGCCTGCTGGACCGCCTCGTCGAGTCCGGCAAGTCGGTGATCGTCATCGAGCACCACCAGGCGGTCATGGCCCACGCCGACTGGATCATCGACCTCGGCCCCGGCGCCGGCCACGACGGCGGCCGGGTCGTCTTCGAGGGCACGCCGGCCGAGCTCGTCGCGGACGGCTCGACGCTGACCGGCGAGCACCTCGCGGAGTACGTCGCGGGCTGAGGCCCGCGACGCGCCCCGCCGCGCCTCAGGCCTGCTGCAGGTCGCGCGGGAAGGAGCCGATCGCGTCGTCCTGGCCGACCCACGGCTGCGCGCTCTCGCGCCAGACCTCGACCTGCGGCTGCAGCCACGAGCGGTCGTCGAGCGTCCCGGCCTTGATGAACGCGAGCTCCGGCATCTCGGCCAGGAGCGTGATCACCGGCGAGCCGCACTCGGGGCAGAAGCGGCGCTCCCGCGGCTGCCCGGAGTCGGTCCCGGTCGTCCCGTAGGTCTTGAGCTTCGCGTCGTCGACGGTGAGGGCCGCGAGCGGCACGGCCACGTTCAGCGAGAAGCAGGCGCCGCTCTGGCGCTGGCAGTCGTCGCAGTGGCACTGGGCGACCATCGCGGGATCGCCGGTGAAGGAGTACTCGACGGCTCCGCAGAGGCAGTGGCCGGTCTTCGTGTCGGTCATGGACCGAGTCTCTCCCGCCCGGGTGCCCAACGGGGGAAATCGGGCGCTTCCACCCACGTCGTGCGCCCGTACGACCCGACGCGTCGGCCGCAGCCGGACACCGCCGTCTCACCGACCCAGCGACCACCGCTGCTATTCGGACCACGGTCCGTTTCGTGCTAGGATCCCTCCATGGATCGCATCGGCTTCCTCTCCTTCGGCCACTGGGGACGCAGCCCCGGTTCGATGACGCCCACCGGTGGCGATGCGCTCAAGCAGACGGTCGAGCTCGCGGTCGCCGCCGAGGAGCTGGGGATCGACGGGGCCTACGTCCGCGTCCACCACTACGCCCGGCAGATCGCCTCGCCGTTCCCGCTCCTGGCCGCGATGGCCGCCCGCACCAGCCTGATCGAGTTGGGCACCGGGATCATCGACATGCGGTACGAGAACCCGCTGTACATGGCCGAGGCCGCCGCGACGACCGACCTGCTCGCGGACCAGCGACTGCAGCTCGGCGTGAGCCGTGGGTCACCGGAGCCCGCGCTCGAGGGCCCCGCGACGTTCGGGCACGTGCCTGTCGACGGGCACAGCGACGCCGACATGGCCCGCGACCACACGGAGCGCTTCCGGGCCGCGATCGCCGGGGCGGGCGTCGCCGACTCGAACCCGCAGATGTCGGGGACGGGCATGCGTCTGGCGATCCAGCCGCAGGCCCCCGGGCTCGCCGATCGCATCTGGTGGGGCTCGGGCAGTCGCGACACCGCGGTCTGGGCCGCCCGCCAGGGCATGAACCTCATGAGCTCGACGCTGCTGCTGGAGGACACGGGCGTGTCGTTCGACCAGCTGCAGCTCGAGCAGATCCTGCTCTACCGCGAGGCGTGGGGCGAGGCCGGCTGGGAGCGCACCCCGCGGGTCTCGGTCAGCCGCAGCGTCCTGCCGATCATCTCCGACCTCGACCGCCGGTACTTCGGGAACGGCGGCGGGAACGACCAGGTCGGCGTCCTCGACGGCGCGCTCTCGCGGTTCGGGAAGACCTACGCGGGCGAGCCGGACGCGATCGCGGAGGAGCTCCGCCGCGACGTCGCGGTGCGGGCCGCCGACACGCTGCTGCTCACCGTCCCCAACCAGCTGGGCGTGGAGTACAACGCCCGGATGCTGGAGACGATCGCGAAGGAGATCGCGCCCGCGCTGGGCTGGGCACCGAACCTCGTGGCGTAGGGGCGTCGGGACCGGGCGCGGCGGGCCACCGACGGGGCGCACGCCGGGCCGCTCACCCGGGGTGTCCCGCCTCCGCGCGCTCCCGGGCCTCGTCGAGCGACCACCGCGGCGCGGCGTCCCACGGCCGCTCCCACCCGCCGAGCCGCAGGAGGGCGGCCACGACCTCGCCGGTGAAGCCCCAGACGAGCATCCCGGCGACGTCGAACGCGGGCCCGACCCAGCGGGACAGCTCGACGGTCAGGCGGTTGTCGGGATCGGCGAGCTCGCGGAGCGGGACGCGCGCGACGCGGGCGGTCTCCCCGACGTCCACCGCCGTCACGGTCGACGGACGGTGCCAGTGCGCCAGGACCGCGGTCACCTGGAACCCGGACGGCGGGATGAACAGCCGGGGCAGGGTCGTCAGCGGCGTGACGCCCGCGGGATCGAGCCCCGTCTCCTCGACCGCCTCGCGGAGCGCGGTCTGCACCGGGCCGCGGTCGCCGTCCTCGCGACCCCCGCCGGGGAACGACGGCTGACCGGCGTGGTTCCGGAGACCGCCCGCCCGCTGCTGGAGCAGGACGTCCGGGCCGTCCGGGCCCTCGCCGAAGAGGACGAGGACCGCCGCCTGCCGCGCGCCCGCGGTCGTCGCGGGCAGGTCGTTGTGGCTGAGCGCCTCGGGACGGATGTCGGCGGCCGCGCCGACGAGCGGCCGGAGCCAGTCGGGGGCGCGCTCGGGATGCACGTCGACGGCACCGAGCCACCGCTCGATCTCCGTGGCGACGTCCGAGCCCATCCCCGGATCATCCCGGAGTCGGCTGGTCGGCGGCGCGGCCGGCCGTCGTCCGCGGAGCCCGCCGGCACGGGACGGCCGGTCCTCGACCTCAACGGATCCGCAGGCGTCCGGCGGTGATCGTGCCCGCCACGCCGCTGGCGTCGAGGCCGCAGTCGGCCTGGAACCGGCGGATCGCGTCGGCGGTCGGCACGTTCCAGGTGCCGGTCGCGGCCCGCTCGGGGAGCAGGCCGAGTTCGACGAGGCGCGCCTGCGCGTCGCCGGCGGAGACCGCCGGGACGACGTCGGAGGCGCAGGCGCTGCCCGGCACGAGGGCGACGGCCATCAGGCGGGGCGAGCGCCGTCGGCGCGGGGCGCAGGCGACGAGCGGCGAGGTGAAGGTGCTCATGGTGGGAGCGATCCTCCAGACGCCCCCGGACGGCGTGCAAGCGAACGTGCGTTCGCCCTTCCGGACCCGAGGCTCAGCGCCGTCGGGACGGCCCCCGGGACCACTCGCGGCGGACGGACGCGACGCTCGGCGTCGTGCGCCTATGCCAGCCGGACCGGCGGGTCCGCACGGGCGGGAGGTCGTCGTCCTCCTCGTCGCGCAGGGTGTAGCGGGTCGGCTGGTGGACGCTCCAGACGTCGGTGCCCGCGACCTCTCGGGTCTGCCGCTCGCGGTCGTTCATCGCTCTCACTCCTCGGGTGGTGCTGGGGGTCTCCGTCCCCATCGGTCTATCCGTTCCGGTCCGCGACGACCACCCCTCGGGAGTCGGATGTTCGTCGACCGTCGTGCCTCGGGCGACGGAGTCGGACGGGCCTGCTGCGCCCGTCGTCCCGGCCGGGGCGTAGCCTGCCCGTCCGGGCGGTGTCCCGAGCGCCGCCCGCCGTGAGGACTCCCCCGTGTCCGTCGCACCGCACATCCCCCTCGACCGCCGGCTCGCGGCACGCGTCGCTCGCGGCGACGACGCGGCCTGGGCGACCATCGACGCCCGCCATCGCCCGCGACTGCGGCGGTACGTCCTGACGCTCGCCCGCCCGGGGACGATCGACGTGGACGACGTCGTCCAAGAGGCCATGGTCAAGGCCTACCGGCACCTGTCCTCGGGCCGGGCACCTGCCGAGCGCCTCGACCCGTGGCTCCACCGGATCGCCCGGAACTCCGCGATCGACGCGATCCGGGCGACGGTCCGGACCCCGGACGGCACCGCGGACGCCGACCCCGCGGACGACCGCACCGAGCCGGAGCGCGTCGCGACCGGGCGCGAGCGGCTGCGCGGGATCGTCGCCGACATCGCGGTCCTGCCCGAGCGGCAGCGCTCCGTCTTCCTCGCTCGCGCGGTCGACGGACGATCGGTCGACGAGGTCGCGACCGAGCACGGGATCAGCCCGAACGCCGTGCACATGACCGTCCAGCGGGCCCGCGAGACGCTCCTGCGCACGGAGCGCGCCCGGGACGCCGCGTGCACCGAGATCCGTCCGCTGCTGCACGACGCGCACGACCGGCGCACGCGGCCCGCCGAGACGGCGCGCCTGCACCTGCGGACCTGCGCGGGCTGCCGGGCGTTCCGGTCGGACCTGCGCCGCCTCGACCGTCGCGTCGGGGCGCTGTCGCCGCCCGGCTGGCTGCTCGGGCTCCTCGGCGCAGCGGCCCCGGCGGGCCCCGGGGTCAAGGGCGCCGCCGTCGCCGCCGGGGTCGGTGCGTCGGCCGTCGTCGCCGGGACGCTCGTGGTCGGGGGCGTCCACGTCGGGCACGCGGGGTCGCCGGCCGCGATCCGGATCCCCGGTGCCAAGACGTTCGGGCCGACGCGGGTGCAGGCCGGCGACCCCGTGCCGCGCCGGACGTCGCTCGTCCACGCGCGGGTGCGCGTGCCCGCGAGCGCCGACGACGCGCATCCCCGGTTCGTGACGCTCCGCTGCCCGGCCGGCCAGATCGTCGGTGGACTCGCGACCCCCGAGCAACGGACGGACGTCCGCGCGAACCCCGCGATCCCGATCCTCGACCGCCGCGACACGGCGGTGCGCTGGCGGCTGTACCGGGGAGGCACCTCGTCGGTCGGGGACGCGACGATCGGCGTCGTCTGCCGCCGGCCGGACGCGAACGGCTCGATCGTCGGCCGGCCGCGTCGGGCGCGGGCGGGCGAGCGGTCCGCGCACGCCTGCGTCCTCGGGACCACGGCGCAGCGCCGGGCGAAGGGCATCCCCGTGGAGAACGGGCTCTACGCCCGCGCCGGAGGCCGCGGGTACACGGGGCGCGTGATGGACGGCCAGCCGGTCTCGGTCCTGCGGACCGCACGGGGCGGGCGCTGGCTCTTCGTGATCGCCGACGACCGGCAGGTCCGGGGCTGGATCGCCCGGCGACTCGTCTGCTGAGCACTGCGTCGATCCGCCGGAGGAACATCCGTGAGTTCCGGCCGGCACGTGCGTCGAAGGGGTGCAGGGCGTCACCTCGCCCCGTCCCCCGAACCACGTCCCCGGAGATCCCCATGTCACCGTCACACCGTCGCCGCCTGCTCCTGGCGGCCCTCGCTGTCGGCTCGCCCGCCGCGGCCGTCGTCCCCGCCTCGACCGGCGCGGCCGCCACGACCACGTCGTGCGCCTCGCGCGTCGCGGCCGCCGCGAAGCGCACCGACGCGGGCGGCACGTTCAACCGCGTCGCCCGGTCGTCCTCCGTCCAGGTCTTCGCCCCGAAGGGCGCGGGCTTCGGCGCATACCACTACGCCTGCTGGGCCCGCACCGGAGCGCTGCACCGCTTCGCCCGGAACTCCACCGGGACGGCCTCGACCGACGTCCTGACCGTGAGCATCGTCGTCCGCGGCGACGCGCTGGCCTACCGGACGGCGTCGCGCGGCGACCGCAGCCGCGACCGCTTCGTCGTCCGCGACGGCCGGACCGGGAAGGTCCTGCGCGACACCGGTGAGGTCACGACGTCCGAGAAGGGCGGACCCCGGAGCGACCAGCTCGTGCTGCTGCCCGGCGCGGTGATCGCCTGGTCGGCCGCGGGCTCCGGCGTCCACGTCACGGACGCCGACGGCGACCACGTCCTCGCGCCGGCGGCCGACGGCCGGGCCACGAAGCTGTCCACGACGACGCGGACCGTGTCGTGGACCTCCGGCGGCGAGCGGCACCACGCCCCGCTGCCCTGACACGCGATCGGACGCCGCGCGGGGAGTCAGAACCGCTCCCCGCGGGCGACCATCTCCCGGTAGACGCGGTCGATCCCCCGCACGTCGATGATCTTCTGGCCCTTCGCGCTCAGCGTGATGCGGATCCAGCGACGTTCGCTGGGCACGTAGAAGCGCTTGCGCTGGACGTTGACGCGGAACCAGCGCTTCGTCCGCTGTTGCGAGTGGGGCACGTTCATGCCGGTGCGCGGGCGCGCGCCGGTCACCTGGCAGGTGCGGGACATCGGGTCCTCCGGGGTCGGGTCCGCGAACCGTACCGCAATAGGACTGAGTCTTGTTCCTGTAAAGTCGGGGCGTGTCCTCCCGCCCCGATCCGCGCCACCTCGCCCTCGGTCCCGACCCGCTCCGGCTCGCCGACGACGTCCGCCAGGCCAAGGCGGCCCAGGAGTTCGCCGCCGGGGCGCACCCGGTGCGCAAGGACCTCGTGGTCCGCACCGACGACGGCCGCCGGGTCCTGGTGCTCGCCGTCGACGAGCGACGCCAGACGCGACTGGGCCGGCTCTTCGCCGCGCTGGACGCGTCGCCCGCCTCGCATCCCGACGGGGACACCGCGTGGAAGGTCCTGCACGAGCCCGCGACGGGCCGGGCGCTGGCGATCCGGCTGGACGCCGTCGTCCGGGCGCCCGTGGCCTGTCGCGTGCACCTGCTCTTCTCCCCGCGGAACGAGCTCGTCGTCCGGGCCGCGATCTCCTGCGGCCACGTCTGCCTGCTGCCGGACGAGGGGTTCGCCGGCCTGGAGACGAGCGGGCGCTGCGACCGCCGGGGCCTCGTCCTGCCGGCGCCGCCGGCCGACGCGCTGCGGCGCGCGCTCGAGCGGTAGGTCCCGGCGGGGCACGCGGCCCCGCGTGCCGGGGTCCCGGCCCGCGGCACCGCGGCGGCGTCAGCGGACCGGGACCTCGACCGTCGTCTCGTACTGGTCGAAGTCCGAGACCCGGACGCTGACGGCGACCGTCCACGTCCCCGCGACCGAGAGCGGGGCGCCGTCGACGAGGAACCGGCCCGGTCCCGCCGCCTTCGCCGTCTGCTGCAGCGCCGGGATGTCCTGCGCGGGCAGCGCCTCGGCCAGGTCGACCTCCTTCGCGCCCGTGAACGGCCGCCCGGTCCTCGGGTCGGTCAACCGCAGGACGATCCGGTTGGGCCCGACGCCTCCCGGGGTCACGTCGATCCGGGCCTGCAGCGGTCCGACGGGGCGCGTGGCCGAGAACGGCTCCGGCGGCTTCGGCTTCGAGGTCTGCCGCGCCGTCCCCGGCGGGTAGGTCGAGAGGGCCGCCGTCACGCCGAGGACGACCACGATCAGCGCGGCCTCGATCCGGACGGCACGGCGCAGGCGGGCACCGGTCGCGGCCGCCGTCGGCCCGTCGGCCACCGGGACCGCGCCGGCCGGGTCGGCCGCGGCGAGCGCCCGCAGCCGCGGGACGCTGCGCCGGTGGTTGCCGGTCGCCACGACCGCCAGGGCCACGAGCAGCAGCGTCTTCAGCGTGACCGACCGGCCGTACCCCGTGTCGAGCAGCGCCTCGGGATGCCGGACCAGCACGTACGCCTGGACCGCCCCGGTGATCGCGACGATCCAGACCGCGACGAACGCGACCCGCGAGAACCGTCCGAGCACGTCGGCCGCGACGCCGAGCCGCGCGGACTCCGGCAGGGCCCGCAGCGCCGCGGGGAGCACGAGGAGCAGGGCCGCGATGCCGCCGATCCACGCGGTGACGGACGCCACGTGGATCGTGATCGAGGGGAACAGCAGGCCGACCGGCGACTGGCTCGACCCGTGGCCGGCGAGCGCCGGGAGGACGAGGAGGAAGGCCGCGAACGGGAGGAGCCCGATCAGTCGGCGATCGCTGCCGGGGAGCAGGGCGCCCGCGGATCGTGCCTCCCCGCCCGCGGGCCCCGGCGTGGCGCGGGTCGCCTCGCCCGCGACCGGGGGCGACGCCGGCCGTGGCGTGCGGAACGCCAGGAACGCCACGACGCCGACGACGATCCAGCTGATGCTCCCGAGCGCCCAGACCTTGCCGAAGCGGGTCCCGAGCGAGTCGCCGAGGACGTCCGGGTCGAGCGCCGAGAAGAACGAGACGCCCGCGCCCTGCGCCCCCTCGAGGACCACCCCGGCGGCCGCGCTGAGCGTCCCGGCGACGGCGGCGCCGAGCACGATCCGCAGGACCCTGCGGCGGGCGACCGCCTCGTCGCCGTCGGGTCGCCGGCGGAGCGCCGGCCCGAGCAGGACGACGAGGAACGCCAGGACGCCGAGTCCGACGGCGATCGCCGTGTACTGGATCCCGCGGGCGACGGCGAACGTCGTGGCGGTGACGGGCCCGGCCGTGCTGCCGGCGAGCGCGTCCGCCAGGCTCGTGGCCGTCCGCGAGGCCCTCCCGACGGAGAACACGACCCCGCCGGAGATCGGGTGGCCGTCGGCGGAGATCAGGCGGTACGTGGCGGTGTAGGTGCCCTGCGGGAGGCCCGGGCGCAGGCGGATCGCGATCTGCTTGGCGTCCCCGCCCGGCGAGTACGCCCCGCCCCGCTGCACCTGCTTCCCGGCGCCGTCGTACACCCGTACCGCGTCCCGCCCGGCCTGCACGCCCTCGCCGAAGCGGAAGTCGACCTGCGCCGGCTGGCGGGCGACCACCGCACCGGACGGCGGGACCGTCGACTCGAGCTGGGCGTGCGCCGACGCGCCCCCTGGGAGGGCGAGCAGGGCGATGATCGCGGCCAGGGCGGCGAGCACGGGTCGGACGGCACGGATGGTCGGCACGGCGAGGGTCCTTCGGGGAACGGGGTGGCGGGTCCGCCGGCGGACGGGCGGACGGCACCCGGCCGCGTCGCGGGACGCGGCTCCGGGTGTTCAGCGGGCGACGAGCACGCCGACCGGTGGCGCGTTGCCCGAGAGGTGGAGCCCCAGCAGCGCGCCGCCGCCCGCGGGACGTCCGGAGCGCCGGCGGCGGGTGCCGTCGGACAGCGGCGGACGGCCGCGGCGCCGGGACCGCGAGGTGCGGCGCAACCGGTCGAGGACCGTCGCCCCGGGGAACCACCCGGCGACGAGCACCGCGAGGAGCAGCAGCGCCGGGACCGCCGAGAGGGCCTCCGGCGACCACACCGCGGCCGCGGCGAGCACGAGGACCGCCGCGGCGAGCACCGCCGCGCGGGACCACCGTGAACGTCGGACCTGCAGCACCGGCGGATCATAGGCAGAACCAGCGCGCGAGCATCTCCCGATTCCTGATCCGGGTTTCGCGGCGGACGGGGCCGGCGACGCCGGCCGCCGCGCCGCCGGGGCCGCGAGGGCGCTACCGTTCACGCCGTGACGCCCTGGCCATCCCACCGGAGTGCGCGCGTCGTGCTCCCGATGGTGCTCGGCGTCGTCGCCGCCGTCTCGGTGCTCGTCTGCGCCGCCCACGGCGCGCCGGTCCTCGGCACCGGGGTGCTGTACCTCGTGCCGGCGATCCTGCTGGTCCTGCCGCTGATCGCCCGGCGGTACGTCGGCGAGGAGCGGCTGGCGGGCCTCGCCCGGCGGATGGCCCGGCGCGCCCGGCCCACGGTGCCGCGGAGCGCCCCCAGGGTCCGCCTGCTCCCCGCGGTGCGCATGGTCCGCGGCGGGCGCCTCGTCGGCGCCGGGCTCAGCGTCCGCGGACCACCGGCGCGGGCCTGACCCGATCCGCACGGCCGGGACCGCCCCGACCGTCGCACGGACCCGCAGCCCGAGCCCCGGCCCGGCCCCGGTCCCGCGCCCCACACCTCCAGAAGGACCACCATGACCCCGATGACCCGTCGCGCGTGCACCGCCGCGGCGACCGTCGCGACCGCCGCGCTGCTCGCGGGCTGCGGCGACGACACCTCCTCCAACGTGTCCGCCAGCGGCACCACCGCCGGAGGGCACGCCGCCGGCCACGACATGTCCGGCATGGACATGGGCGGCACCACGCCGAGCGCCGCGTCGCAGAAGTCGCACGCGTCCACCATGCAGATGAAGAAGCTCGGGACCGCCACGAAGGACGGCGAGTCGGTCGAGCTCGACATCTCCGAGCCCGTGACGTTCTCCGTCTACGAGGGCGACCAGCTCGTGAAGCACGCGCCGCGGAAGGACCAGAACGCCCACGTGATGCTGCTCCTCTCCGACGCGGAGACCGGCGACCGGCTGCCGGACGCGACGATCACGCTGCGCATCACGGACGCGGCCGGGAAGGTCGTCTCGTCCGGCCCGCAATACCCGATGATCGGCATGGGGATGGGCATCCACTACGGCGACAACGTCTCCCTGCCGAAGGCCGGCAAGTACGTCGCGCAGCTCGTCGTCGGCCCGCCCCGCATCGGGCGCCACGCCGACACGACCGACCGCTGGCGGACGACGACCCGCATGTCGATCCCGTTCACGTGGGACGGGGCGACCACGCGATGAGGACGACCCGGCGCCGGCTCCTCCTCGGAGGGGCCGCCTCGGGTGCCGCGGCCGTCGGCGCGGTCGTGGCGGTGGCGACCGGCGACGAGGGCACCACGCCGGGCGAGACCGACCGCGCGCGGCTCCCGCGCACGGACCGCCCGGCCCGGCAGCACGCCTGGGACGCGGTCGTGCACCGGGACGCGCACGGCAACGGCCTGCCGCCGAAGCACCACCGGCTGCTGCTCTGCGACCTGGCCGCCGACCCCACCCCCGCCCGTGCCTGGGCCGCCGAGGCCGCGCTCCGACGCGTGGAGCGCGTCGTCCCCGACGGGCCGGTCGGCGTCTTCGTCGTCGTCGGCTGGGGTCCGTCGTGGTTCCGGCGCCTCGGCGCGACCTCGCCGATCCCGCGCCCCAAGCCGCTGAGCGACGTCGAGGCCCCGATCCTCGACGACCCCGCGGCGATCCTGCACCTCGCCTCCGACGACGAGCGGCGTCTCGACGCGGTCGAGCGGGCGCTCCTGAACGGCGTGCCGCTCCGCGGCGCCGGTGACACCGACCTGCGCGGGCTGCTGCGGGTCCGGACCCGGCGGACGGGCTTCGTCGGCGCGGGGCTCCCCCGCGCCCGGCAGCGCGGCACCGTCGGCCTGCCGACCGACCGTCCGATCGCGCGGAAGGCCCCGCTCTACATGGGCTTCCAGTCCGGCCTGCGCAAGAATCAGGCCACCGAGGACGACGTGACGATCGAGGACGGCCCGTGGAAGGGCGGCACGACGATGCACGTCTCCGCGATCGATCTGACCCTGAACACCTGGTACCACGGCGTCGACGACGCGGGGCGCGTGCGGCGGATGTTCGCCGCCGACAGGACCCCCGCCGACGTCGCGCGCCACCCGACGGGGCTCGACAACCCGGAGGACGTCGACCTGCCGGCCGTCGCGAAGGAGCACGGCGTGATCGGCCACGCCCAGGCGATGGCGAGCGTCCGCCGGAACGGCCGCCCGCGCATCATCCGCCGCGACTTCGACAGCGCCGACGGCGACGCCGCGCAGGTGCACTTCGTCGCGCTGCAGCGGTCGATCGCCGACTTCGAGGCGACCCGCACCGCGATGAACGCGGCGAAGGCCGTGAACGAGCAGGCCGGCGTCGGCGCCCAGATCAACAACGGGATCAACGAGTGGATCACCGTCACCGCCCGCGGCAACTACCTCGTCCCCGCGCGGGCGGACCGGATCTGCCCGGGACTGCCGGGGTGGTCGGCGTGAGCGCGCCCCGGCCGGCGGTCCCCGGGGCCCGGACGACCATCCCGCCCACGGACGCGCGCCCCGGTGGGCTGCGAGCCGTCGCCCGAGCGCTCCTCGTCCTCGCCGCCGCGGCGCTCGCCCTCGTCGGCCTGGCGCCCGCGAGCGCGTCCGCCCACGGCGGGATCCTGCTCGGCAGCGCGGTCGCCGGGCCGTACCGCACCCAGGTCACGGCTGCGCCGCTGACCGAGCCCGGGAAGCCGCCGGCGATCGACGTCACCGTCTACGTCTCGAACGCGACGACCAGCGCACCGGTCTCCGGCGCGAAGGTCCGGACCACCGTGCAGGCCGACGGGCGCACCGTCCGGCCGGAGGTCAGGGAGATCGCCGGAGGGTACGAGGCGATCGTGCCGGTGAAGGACGCCTACACCGTCGGGAAGCAGACCATCGACGTCGACATCGCCGGGCCCCTCGGGTCCGGGCACGTCACGGTCCGGCCGCTGAAGAAGGACGGCGGTCCGCCGGTCGTCCTGGTCGTCGCCACGGTGGTGCTGCTGCTCGGTCTGCTCGCGCTGACCGTGCGGGTGCGGCGACGCCGGGCCATCGACGGCGGGGACGACGACGTCTGGCCCGACCGGGCGACGGCCTGAACGGCCCCGCCGCCACCGCGCCCGAGGTCCGACCGGCGGGCGATGCGCCCGCGAAACGACGCCGAAGGCCGACCCGTGCCGCGAAGCGGTCGTGACCTCCATAACCGGTTGCGTTGCACCGGATGACGCCCCCGTCCCGGAAGTCAATTCGGACGGGTCTATCGGGACGGCGAGCGTGCGTTCGCACCGAAGGACCCGCACCGTGGTCGGATTCTCGGTCGGCGTTCGTACGTGAGACCCGCGCTCAGTACGCGCGCGGGGCACCCAGAGAGGACGATGACCTTCGGGGGTTGCTCTCTGAGTCCTTCACCGCACGGTCGGCACCAATCACCCTCAGAGGCGGCTGCGTCCCGCCGCGTACCGCGCTCGACGCCGTATCTGGCCTCGACCGGGCCGGTGTCGCAGGGCGACTGCCTCCGGCCCGATCGAGCGGGATGGATCGACGTTCGGGACCCGGCCGGACCTCCCACAGCTAGAGCCGGGCCCCGAACCGGCGGTCAGGCGGTGATCTCGGCGGAGTCGCTGCGCCCGTCCGGCGTCGCGGACCGGTCGCTCGCACCGCCGTCGATGACGTCGTGCCCACCGGCGACGTCGATCGTGATGCGCCGCGGCCGCGCCTTCACGGGCTTGGGGATCCGGATCTCCAACACGCCGCGGTCGAACGACGCGACGATCTCGTCCGGATCGACGCCCTCGGGCATCGTGAGCTGCCGACGAAACGACCCATAGGACCGCTCCGACCGCACCAGCCTCGTGTCCTGCCCGGAACGACGCGTCCGCGCGCCGCTCAGGGTCAGGACATTGCGCTCGACATCGATCGCGACGTCGTCCGCGGACACCCCGGGCAGATCGGCGAGCAGCACGTAGCCGTCCTCGGACTCGTGCAGATCGACCTGCGGCACCCAGCCCGCACGCCGCGCGCCGGTCCCGCCGGCGAACGACGAGAACAGCTGGTTGATCTCGCGCTGCAGCGACCCGTAGTCACTCGCGGACTCCCAACGAACGATGGCCATGACAGAAACCTCCGTAGCTCGAAGAACAGATCTTGCATCCGGAACAATAGAAATCTCAGTCCAAACGTGTCAAGTCTGAGGCGAGGAATTCGCTCGGACGATCGCTGAGATCGTCCGTTCGAACACCCGCTGAGCTAGGGGAACTCGGACCGATCCGGTGCGGCCGCGCTCGGGAAGGCACTCCGGTCCAAGGGACTGTCCGCCCCGGACCGGCATGCCGTACGAGCTACTTCACGGCGACGAGGTCGATCTTCTTGAGGTCGGGGTCGCCGTCGAGCAGCTCGGGGGTGATCGTGCCGAGGCTCTTGGCGATCTCGCCGCCCAGGTGCGCATCGCGGCCGGAGTCGTCGGCGAACGTGTCGAAGATGCCGAACGTGAGCTCGTCGACCTGAAAGGCGTACCAGTTCACGGTGCCCTGCTCCTCGACCGCGAGCGCGCGGGCGGCCTCGAGGAACGACCGCAGCTCCCCGCCCTTCCCGGCCTTGGCGTGCAACAGCGCGAGAATTCCGACGTTCTGGGTCATGAGGTGCTCCTTGGGTCGAGCGGCCGATGGTCCGGCCGCTCTGGGATCCAGGTCTACCACCGAGGTGGGCGCCCTCGGTCTCCGCTGGCGTGGGCCGCGGGGTGGGTGCGGATGGTGACGCGGACCCCGGGTCCGATCCGGTCGGCGAGCCAGCGGATGTCGGGATCGGTGAGGCGGACGCAGCCGTGCGACGCGGCGCTTCGCATGGTGCCGCCGAGTCCGTCGCGGCCGTGCAGCGCGATCTGTCCTGGCCCGCGGTCGAATTCCTGGAGCACCGACGAGCGGGCGCTGAGGGCGAGAGCGAACGGCCCGGCGACCGTCCCACGCGTCAGCCGGACCGTCTCCTCGACGAAGTAGCGGCCGGTCGGCGTCGGGGTGGCGTGCGCGCCGACGATGACGGGGAACCGCCGGACGACGCGGCCCAGGCGCAGCACCGTTCCGTCGCGTGCCGTTCGGTCGATGTCGATCGACCACGGGGTGGTGGTCGCCCGCGTGCCGCGATCGCGGATCCACCCCGCGGCGCCGTTCGGCCGGCCGGGAAGCAGGACCTGCGACCAGCGGTGCCCGGAGCCGTCGCGGGCGGTCCGGAGCACAGGGAGGACGGTGCTCGTGCCCGTGATCGGCCGCTTCCGGGGAACGCGGGTGAGCAGCCGCGAGGTCGCGGACGGGGCGGCGCGCGCGTCGGTCGACGTCGACAACGTGATCGTCGGCGAGCGGACGGGGCCGGCCGTCGTGGCGTCTGCGGGGCCGGCCGTCGAACCGGTGCTGATCACCACGGCGAGGAGCGCCGCCCCGGAGGAGCGGACGGCAGAGGCTGCAGAGGACATCGCGGGAGACCGGCCGAGGGCCCGGGCGTGTGCCCGGGCCGCTGGATCAGCCGGCGAACCCGCCGGATCGCCGGGGACGGCGCGCGGCACATCCTTCGGTGCGGAAGGTGCGGTCGCGACCGAGGACCCTCCGGCCGCTCCGCGGGATCACGATCAGGCGGTAGTGGTAGGTCGTGCATGGGTCGAGGTTGTGGAGGGCGCGGCGGACCCGGCGGCTGGTCGCGTCGGCGGGGAGGCGGCCTGGCGTCGTTCGGCGCCCGTACCGTCGCGACGTCCCGTACTCGAAGCGGTAGATGAGGTCGAACGCACCCGGCACGATCGTGCCCGTCAGAACGCCGCCGGTGGTGCTCGGTGTCGCCGCGGTCGTGGCTGCCGTGGGTCGCACGACGGAGCTCGTGGTCGCCACGCCCCCGGTCGACGTTCCCGGCGCCTCGGAGTCACCGCCGTCTCCGGCATCGCCGCCGGGGCCCGGGGTCGCCTGCGACCCGCTCGGTCCTGTCGGCGGCGTTCCTCCGGGCGTCCCGGATCCGGAGGTCGTCGACGTGGCGCACGTCGAGCGCCGGACCGTGTTGCTGTCGAGCGTCACCGCGCCGTTGCGGGCCAACGCGCGGCCGTCGAGGGTGGCGCTGGTCGTGAGGGAGATCGAGGTGCGGGCGAGGATGGTGCCGGTGAAGGCGCTCGCCATGCCGATCGTCGCGGAGCTGCCGACCTTCCAGAACACGTTGCAGGCCTGCGCACCGTTGACGAGGCGCACGCTGCTGCCCGACCCGGCGGTCAGCGCCGAGCCCGCCTGGAAGACGAACACCGCGCCGGGGTCGCCCTTGGCGTCGAGGGTGAGCGTGCCCGACAGGCCGAGCGACGAGGTGGCCGTGTAGACCCCGGAGACGAGTGTGCGGCCCGCGAGGTCCGCTGTGATCGGAGCGGTCGTCCGGCGGCCCGCGGCGTCGTCGTAGGCCGTGACGAGGTCCGATGCGGCCTGCAGCGCGTTGGCGTCGTTGTCGTGGATGGTGCCCGTGACCGTCCCTGGCGGGAAGCCGGAGATCGCGTTCCCGGGGGCGACGCCGAGGTCGCCGAGGATGGTGCTCGGCCCGGTGTTGCTCACCGCGCTTCCGCCGAGGACCGCGTAGGCGTCGGCGGTGCCGAGGCCGATAGCAGCAGCGTGCGCTTCACCGACAGGGAGCACTGCGAGTGCCGCGACGGCGGACGCGCCGCCCCAGAACGCTCGGCGGCGCCTGCTGTCGGTTCCGTGAAGCCACACGAACGGCCGCGGAGACGCGCCGGGGGCCTGCACCGACCCGAGGGCGTGGTCCACGGGGTACTGGTCTGCAAGCCGCATGAGCGACCTCCGGATGACGGGTGTGGGAGGGGGAGGGGGATCGTCGTCGAGTATCCGCCGCGCAGATCTGAGGACCTGGGGGTTTTCCCACCACACGGGACCGGCCTCGAGCCCTAAGTACGGTCGGCTCCGCGCCAGGATGCGGTCTCCGGCTGACCCGTGATGTCGAGCATCTCGCCGGACTGCCGTCCTGCTCGCGGCCGGGTCGTCGAGGAGGGACCGCCCTGGGCCGTGCCTCGGGGCTACGCGGACCCGGTCGGGCCGCCGCCGTCACTGGTGGGATAGCCCCCGTATGGGAGCACCGGAGCGGGCGCATACTCAAACGATGTGCCCGCACCCACGCGACCGTCCGGACGAGCTGTCGAGCGCCATGCCGGGCGATCCGGACCTCGAGGCGTTCGCGGAACGGATCATCGAGGACCTCATCCCGTCGCTGCAATCATCGCTGGAGGGCTTCGCGGCAGCGGCGCTCGCGTCGGGTGACGAGGCACTCGGCGTCGAGGGCGTGCTCGCACAAGTCCTGGTGATCATCCACCGGCTCCGCGGGCTCGCGGCGGAGATCCACGCCGGCCCTGAGGCCGGATCGCCTCCCCGCACGATCGAGGTGCTGGCCGGCGCCGTCGCGGCGGAATGCGAGAACGGCCAAGCACTCCTGGCCCGGACCTCGGAGCTGCTCGCGGGCGCCCGCCGCCTGCAGGTCGACCACACGTGAACGGGCCAGGACCGGCCCGTGGGTCGGGTGGCGGGCGGCGCGTCGTCTCCCGTTCATGACGCCCTCGGCGTCCACGGGACGCCGATCGAGGGTTCATCACTCGGGCGAGACCCCGAGCGCCGCGCGACCGCCCCGCCACGGTTCCCACCAGGCGTTCGGTCACGGGGCTGCGTAGCGTGTGGCGCGGCCGGTGCCGGTTCGTACGATCACGCCACGCTGCGCGGCGCGACCGAACAGGCGTGTGAGGCGCGGGGCTGGGATGCTGGCGCTGAGGTCGAGGGCCGCGCGTAGCTGGCCTGCGGTCAGTGGCCTCCCGGCCGTCCGGAGCGTCGTGACGAGGTGCTCGTCGCTGACGTCGACCGACAGCGGTCCGCGCCTGATCGCGGAACCGTTCGGGGTGCGTCCTTCGGCCAGTTCGAGTGCCGCGCGCCAGCGCGCGAGCTCTTGGTGGTGGTTGGCGATCTGCGCCTCGAGCGTTGCGATCTCCGTCTGGGAATCCCTTCGGATCGCGTCGATCCGTGCTCGGACCGGTGCGATCGAACGTTCGAGGTGCGCGATCGCCTCGCGGATCGCTTGGATCGCATCCAAGTCGTTCACGAACGCGACCGTACCTGCCGACGTGGCTACCGGTCGATCGATGCAACGAAGGCGCGTTCTGCTGTGCCCAGTACGGGTCGGCCAGCTTGGAGGGTTCATCGGTTTGCCGGTGAGTCATGCGGGTGGCCCGGAGGGCCAACTCGATGCGCGGCAGATGGACCACCGGGCCACGGTCTGCAGGGTCGCGTGAGCCGAATACGAGGTATGAGGGGACTGCTGCACGGAGAGGTGACATTTGATCTGTGGTGCCCAGAGGAGTGCCGCTGGAAGGATGTGCAGCGTGCCGAAGCCGTATCCGCGGGAGTTCAAGGAGGACGTGGTCCGGGTCGCGAGGGCCCGTGACGGAGCGACGACGATCAAGCAGATCACGAAGGATTTCGGGATCAGTGAGTCGTGTCGCCGGCATCCCCATCGGCTTCGTCCTCGTCCTGATCCACCGGGCGCTCTTCGACCATCTCGAACAGCGCACGGTCACCGCTAGCGACTCCGCCGTCGCGTCCTGAACGACGTTCGGACGACCGAGTCGTCGCCGGTGCCCGTCGCGCACGGGACTCCGGCCGCGCAACCGCCTGGCCGGCCTGATGCCGTCGTCGCCACACTGACGGGTGCGGCGTGGGTCGCCGACGGCCAGGTGTGGCTCAGCGATGCCCCCGGTGTCCGGACCACCAGCGTCACGGGGACGGGACGCGCGGGGTTGCGCCTCGTCGGAGCGCGCTCATGGTGGAGGTCGACGCTCGGACCTCCACCTTCGATCTCAGGCCGATGGGCCGATCGCACGACGATCGCCCCGCGTCGGACCATCGACTCCGGGGCCGGCCCCTGCGGACGGGGCGTCCCCGAGTGCCCGGCCATCCCGTAACCACGTCGCGTACCACCGCCGGCATCACCGGAGCCGGGATCCGCGTGGGTCCGGACGATTCGCGCGACGCCGCGTTTCGGACCGCGGCGGGGCGCGGGGTCGCGGCCACGACCGATGCTGCCGGCGGGTACGACGCTCCGGGTGTCCCCGTAGGCGACACGCCTCGCGACGTGTGGATCGTCGCGCAGGTCCCGGGCCGGGGACTGCTCTGGCACCGCGAGCGGGAATGCGCCTTCCGTGCGACCCCACGTAGGGTAGGGAGGGTGAACTGGACGATCGACATCCCCGCGGAGTCGCTGCCCGACCTCCCGCCCCTCCCGCCGCAGCTCCGCGCATCGCTGGACGAGGCGCTCGCGCGCCCCGCGCTCCAGCAACCGTCCTGGCCCGACGCCGACTACACCGTGCGGGTCCGCCGCCTGCTCGAGGCCGTCCCGCCGGTCACGCTGCCGGCCGAGGTCGACCGGCTCCAGGAGCGCCTCGGCGCCGTCGCACGCGGCGAGGCGTTCCTGCTGCAGGGCGGCGACTGCGCGGAGACCTTCCAGGACAACACCGAGGCGCACCTCCGCGGCACGATCCAGACGCTGCTGCAGATGGCCGTCGTCCTGACGTACGCGACGTCGATGCCCGTCGTGAAGGTCGCCCGCATCGCCGGGCAGTACGCCAAGCCGCGCTCCTCCGACACCGACGCGCTCGGGCTGCCGTCCTACCGCGGCGACATGGTCAACGCGTTCGAGCCGACGCCCGAGGGTCGGCGGCCCGACCCGGCGCGGATGATGCGCGCCTACGCCAACGCCTCGGCCGCGATGAACCTCACGCGCGCGATCACGAGCTCCGGCTTCGCCGACCTCCACCACGTCCACGAGTGGAACATGGACTTCGTCGCCAGCGGGCCCGCCGGCGCGCGGTACGAGCGCGTCGCGGGCGAGATCGATCGCAGCCTCCGCTTCATGGACGCCTGCGGCGTCGAGGACGTCTCGCTCCGCACGACCGAGATGTACGCGAGCCACGAGCTGCTCGTGCTCGACTACGAGCGCGCGCTGCTGCGCCTCCAGGGCGACCGCCTCTACAACCTCTCCGCGCACCTGCAGTGGATCGGCGAGCGGACCCGGCAGATCGACGGCGCGCACGTCGCCTTCGCCGCGCTGACCGCCAACCCGACGGGCGTGAAGCTCGGGCCGAAGTCCTCGCCCGACGACGCCGTCGCGCTCCTGAAGGCGCTGGACCCGCACAAGGTCGACGGCCGCGTCACGCTCGTCGCCCGGATGGGCAACGACAAGGTCCGCGAGGCCCTGCCGCCGATCGTCGAGGCCGTCCGCGACTCCGGCCACAAGGTCGTGTGGCAGTGCGACCCGATGCACGGCAACACCGAGGAGGCGCCGTCGGGCTACAAGACGCGCCACTTCGACCGCGTCGTCGACGAGGTCAAGGGCTTCTTCGAGGTCCACCGCGCGCTGGGCACGCACCCGGGCGGCATCCACGTCGAGCACACCGGCGAGGACGTCACCGAGTGCCTCGGCGGCGGCCAGGAGATCTCCGACGAGCAGCTCGCCACGCGCTACGAGACGGCGTGCGACCCGCGCCTGAACACCACGCAGTCGCTCGAGCTGTCGTTCCTCGCCGCCGAGATGCTGTCCGAGCGGTAGGCGAGGCGCGGGCGGCCGATCGCCGCCCGCGCCGCAGCCGGCCTACGCGGCCGGCGGCGTCTCGACGATCGCCAGGTGATTGCCGTCGGGGTCGCTCAGCATGAACAGCAGCGGCGCGCGCGGGATCTGCTGCGGCGTCGGCCCGACCTCGAGCCCGAGCGCCGCCAGGCGGGCGTGCTCGCCGAGGACGTCGTCGGTCTCGATGCCGATCGCGCTGCCGCCCGGCGTCGACACGCCCTCCATCGGCGGGTTCAGGGCCAGGCGGGCGGTCGAGCCCTTCGGCGCGACCTCCACCCAGCGGTTCTCGCCGGACTCGCCGAACGCGACGTCGGAGCGGAGCTCGAAGCCGATCTTCTCGGTGTAGAAGGCGATCGCGGCGTCGACGTCGGCGACGGTGAACATCGCGACGCCGATGTTGTGGAGGGTGGTGGGGGTCTTCGTGTCGGTCATGCGGTGCAGACCGCGGACCGCCCGGGAACTCATCGGTGCGGTCGATCAGGACCACGAAAAGAAAGAGGGGGGGAGATCGGCGCTCGCTCCGACTACGTGATGACCCCCCGACATCACGTCCCTGGGAGCAGCCCCGTGTCGACCTCGTACCCCCACCACTCCACCGCCCCGTCCTCCGGGACGCAGCTCGAGCCCGCCCTGCGCGACGCGCTGCGGCACCGCTCAGCTGACGTCGTCGGCCGTCTCACCGTCCTGACGGACATGTGGGTCGCGGGCGAGGCCCCGGAGGCCCGCGACCTGCGCGCCGTCGCCGCCGAGATCGCCGCGATCCGCGCCCTCGTCCTCCCCGTGCTCGCCGAGGGTGGCGGACCGCTCGCGTCGTGAGTGCCGCACCCGCCATGCCGTCGCGTCCAGGCGACGGCCCCAGCGCCGCACCCGTCGACTCCGACACGGAGCGGGAACAGATGATCAGCGCGCTCGAGCGGCTCCGCTCGCAGATCACCGCGACCAGGGACGAGCTCGACGCGCAGATCGCCCGTCGTCGGCCGTCCGCCACGCGCTGACCCGCCCGACGGCGACGTCCGCCACCGCCGCCCCCGGCGCTGCGTACACTCGTTCGCGAAGCACGCCGGCACCGCCGAGTCGCTGACCATGGGGTTGTTCCGGAGATCACGCGCGGCCGCCGTCGCGCCCGCCGAGGCCGAAGGCTCCGATCCGCCGGCGGACGCCCCGATCGACGGGACGGACGCCGCACCGACGGCGTCCCGCGACGACACCCCGTCGGCCACCCCCGCGTCCGCGCCCCGCGACGCACCGAGGACCCTCGCCGACCTGCCCGAGCTCGTCCGCACGCTCGAGTCGTTCGGGCACGACATCCGCCTCTCCGACCAGCTCGGGAGCGCCGCGGTCCCGGAGCGCCTGAGCGTCATCGCGTACCGGATCCTCGAGGCCGGGGTCGGCATCATCGGCCGCCGGTTCCCCGACGGCCAGCAGCTCCACCTCCGCGTGCGCGCCGACGACCAGGAGCTCCTCGTCTCGATCCAGAGCACCGGCCTCGACGGCCTCGGGCAACAGGGCCTCGTGCCCGAGAGCGATCGAGCCGTCGTCCGCAGCCGCATCGAGGCGATCGGCGGCAAGCTCACGCTCCGCCGCACGCCGAGCGGCAACTGGATCGGCGTCGTCCGGCTCCCGATGACCGGCTGGGACGACCGGGAGCCGCCCGACACCGGCGCAGCCTGAGACGCGGCCCCGGGTCCCGCCGTCCGGCGATCCTGGCCGCACACGAGGATCCGCCGATCGGGGGAGGCGATGTTCTAGCCTTGGAGCATGCCCGCCCTCCGGTCGAAGACCGTCACCCACGGCCGCAACATGGCCGGCGCACGCTCGCTCATGCGCGCGTCCGGCGTCGCCGCCGCCGACATCGGAAAGAAGCCGATCGTCGCCGTCGCGAACTCGTACACCCAGTTCGTCCCCGGCCACACGCACCTGGCCCCGGTCGGCCGGATCGTCGCCGAGGCCGTCCAGGCCGCCGGCGGCATCGCCCGCGAGTTCAACACGATCGCGGTCGACGACGGCATCGCGATGGGCCACGGCGGGATGCTCTACTCGCTGCCCTCGCGCGACCTGATCGCCGACAGCGTCGAGTACATGGTCAACGCGCACTGCGCCGACGCCCTGATCTGCATCTCGAACTGCGACAAGATCACGCCGGGGATGCTGAACGCCGCGCTGCGGCTGAACATCCCGACGGTCTTCGTCTCGGGCGGCCCGATGGAGGGCGGCACCGCGACGCTCGTCGACGGCACGGTCCGCAAGGGTCTGAACCTCATCACCGCGATCGCCGACGCCGTCGCGGACGAGGTCTCCGACGAGGACATCGCGATCATCGAGGAGAACGCCTGTCCGACCTGCGGCTCCTGCTCGGGCATGTTCACCGCGAACTCGATGAACTGCCTGACCGAGGCCCTCGGACTGGCCCTCCCGGGCAACGGCTCGATCCTCGCGACGCACACGGCGCGCAAGAACCTCTACGAGGCCGCCGGGAAGTGCGTCGTCGACATCGCGAACCGCTACTACGACGGCGACGACGCGTCCGTCCTGCCGCGCAACGTCGCCACGCGCGCGGCGTTCGAGAACGCAATGGCCCTCGACGTCGCGATGGGCGGCTCGACGAACACCGTCCTCCACATCCTCGCCGCCGCGCAGGAGGCCGAGCTCGACTTCACGATGGACGACATCGACGCGGTCTCGCGTCGCGTCCCGTGCCTCTGCAAGGTCGCCCCGAACGGCGTCTACCTGATGGAGGACGTCCACCGCGCGGGCGGCATCCCGGCGATCCTCGGCGAGCTCCGCCGCGGCGGGCTCTTCAACGACGACGTCACGACCGTCCACTCGCGCACCGTCGACGAGTGGCTGCTCAGCTGGGACATCCGCAGCGGGCAGGCATCGGAGGAGGCCCTCGAGGTCTTCCACGCCGCGCCGGGCTGCAAGCGGTCGGCCGAGGCGTTCTCGCAGTCCGAGCGCTGGGAGACGCTGGACACCGACGCCGCCGACGGCTGCCTCCACGACGTCGCGCACGCCTACTCGAAGGACGGCGGCCTGGCGATCCTCACCGGCAACCTCGCCGTCCGCGGCTGCGTGGTGAAGACCGCCGGCGTCGACGAGTCGATCCTCACCTTCAGCGGTCCCGCGGTCGTCGTCGAGTCGCAGGAGGACGCGGTCGACGCGATCCTCTCGGACCGCGTGAAGGAGGGCGACGTCGTCGTCATCCGCTATGAGGGCCCGCGCGGCGGCCCGGGCATGCAGGAGATGCTCTACCCGACCTCGTACCTCAAGGGCCGCGGCCTGGGCAAGGCCTGCGCACTGATCACCGACGGCCGCTTCTCGGGCGGCACGTCGGGCCTCTCGATCGGCCACGTCTCCCCCGAGGCCGCCTCGGGCGGCACGATCGCCCTGGTCGAGACGGGCGACACGATCGAGATCGACATCCCGAACCGCTCGATCACCCTCGCGGTCCCGGACGACGAGCTCGCCGACCGCCGCGAGCGCCTGGAGTCCGGCGCGGGGTACGTCCCCGCCGCCCGCGACCGCGTGGTCTCCCCCGCCCTGCGGGCCTACGCGGCGATGGCCACGTCGGCCGACACGGGTGCGATCCGCGACGTCAACGCGGTCGAGCGGGCGGTCGCCGCGGCGGCGTCGTCGCGGGCGGCGTCGCTGTCGGGGGACTGAGTCGCGGGGGCGGAACCCACGTCGCACACGCGAGCGTTGGCACGTCGGCCACCGTTGACGTGGCAGACGTGCCGACCCCGCTGGCGGCGGCGCCCGCCCGATCAGGTCCCGCAGAACGTCCGGTAGCCGCCGCCGAACTCCTCCGGCGCGGGCGCGGCGTAGCGCTCGAGGCCCGGGCGATCCACGAACGGCTGTTGGACCACCTCGAGCAGGCGCTCGAACGGGTCGAGGTCTCCCGCGGTCGCCGCCGCCAGGGCCTCTTCGACGAGGTGGTTGCGCGGGATGTACAGCGGGTTGACGCGGTCCATCGCGTCCGCGGTCTCCGCAGCGTCCCGGCCCTGCGCCTCGAGCTGCGCGCGCCACCGCGCCAGCCACGCGTCGCGCGCCTCGTCGCCCGGCAGCAGCGCCCGGACCGGTGCGTCGTCGCCGCGCAGGACGGCCGCCAGCGCCCGGAACGCGCCCGTGTGGTCGGCGCGCTGCAGGTGCATGAGGTCCAGGAGATCGGGGCCCAGGGTGCCGTCCTCCGGCTCGCCGGTCAGTCCGAGCTTCTCGTGGTACCCGCGGGCGAGGTGCGCCTCGTACCGGGCGGGGAAGGTGTTCAGCACCGCGGTGGCGGCCTCGACCGCGGCGTCCTGCTGGTCGGCGAACAGCGGCAGCAGCGGCTCTGCCAGACGGGCCAGGTTCCACTGGGTGATGTGCGGCTGGTTGCCGTAGGCGTAGCGGCCGGCCTCGTCGATCGAGCTGAACACGGTCGCCGGGTCGTGGGCGTCCATGAACGCGCACGGCCCGTAGTCGATCGTCTCGCCGGAGATCGTGACGTTGTCGGTGTTCATCACGCCGTGGACGAACCCGACGTGCATCCAGCGGGCGACGAGCGCCGCCTGCGCCTCGACGACGGCCTCGTAGAACGCGAGGTACGGGCGCTCGGCGTCCGCGGCGGCGGGGTGGTGGCGCGCGATCGCGTAGTCGGCCAGGCGCGGGACGATCGACGCGTCCTTCAGCCGCGCGGCGTACTGGAAGGTGCCGACGCGGAGGTGGCTGGCGGCGATCCGCGCCAGGACCGCGCCGGGGAGCATCGTCTCGCGGGCGACGTCCTCCCCCGTGGCGACGATGGCGAGCGACCGGGTCGTCGGGATCCCGAGCGCGTGCATCGCCTCGCTGACCACGTGCTCGCGCAGCATCGGGCCGACGGCGGCCTTCCCGTCGCCGCCGCGCGCGAACGGCGTGCGACCGGAGCCCTTCAGGTGCAGGTCGCGCCGGCGGCCGTCGGGGCCGATGAGCTCGCCGACGAGGAGGGCACGGCCGTCGCCCAGCCGGGGCGAGTAGCCGCCGAACTGGTGGCCGGCGTAGCCCTGCGCGACGGTCGTGGTGCCGTCCGCCTCGGTCACCGCACCGACCAGGACGCGCACGCCGTCCGGCCCGGCCAGCGCGTCGGGGTCGATGCCGAGCTCCCGGGCCAGCGGCGCGTTCAGCGCCAGGATCCGCGGGTCCGGCGCCTCCGCGGCCTCCCAGGGCAGGTACAGCCCCTCGAGCTCGCGGACGAACGTGTCCTCGAAGGAGAAGAGCGAGCGGGCAGCGGTGCTCATCCCCCGAGGCTAGCGAGGGACGGTGCTCACCCCTCCGACAGGACCTTCTCGAGCCCGTCGAGCGTCCGGTCGGCGCGCTCCTCGATCCACGGCTTGAGCTTGCCCTCGACGGGCTTCAGCGCAAGCCCGCCGATGGTGGCCGTGAACGCGACCGTGCTTCCGCCGTCCCGCGGCGTGACGCGGAAGTCGACGCCCATCTTCGAGCGGCTCGGGCCCTTGCCCTCCAGCACGAACCGCTGCGGCGGCTGGAGCTCCTTGACCTTCCACTGGACGTCGCCGGGCAGGCCGAGGACGCGGACCTTGTGCTTGAACTCGACGCCCACCGCGGCGGACGTCGGAATCGGGCCCGACCAGCCCTTGTGCAGCGCGAACCACTCAGGCCAGCGCTCGAGGTCGGCGACGGTGGCGGCCACGTCCTCCGGCGATCCGGGGACGTCACGGGTGCGCGTGATCTCGATCATCGGACGCGACCGTACCGAGACGGACCCACGAGCGGGGTCCGGGACCGTAGGTTCGACGTGTGCAGCACCCGACCCGCAACGCCGTGACCGACCGGCTCCGTGCGTTCCGTCCCCGGACGCTCCCGCTCCCGGAGGGGACGCGGCGGGCGGCGGTCGTCCTCGCGATCGTCGACGACGGCGAGGAGCTCGGGCTGTGGATCACCCGGCGGGCCGCACGGATGCGTGCGCACCCCGGGCAGTGGGCGATCCCGGGCGGCCGGCTCGAGGCCGGCGAGACCGACGTCGCGGCCGGCCTCCGGGAGCTCGGCGAGGAGCTCGGCGTCCACCTGGGCGAGGACGCCGTGCTCGGCCGCCTCGACGACTACGAGACCCGCTCGGGCTTCGTGATCACCCCGGTGGTCGCCTGGGCCGGCCGACCGGCCGAGCCCCCGGTGCCGAACCCGGCCGAGGTGGACGAGCTCCACCTGCTGACGCTCGACGCGCTCGACGTCGAGCCGCTGTTCCACGAGATCCCGGAGTCCGACCGCCCGGTCGTGCAGCTCCCGATCCTCGACGACCTGATCCACGCCCCGACGGCGGCGATCCTCCACCAGTTCCGCGAGGTCGCCCTGCACGGACGCGACACGCGCGTGGCGGAGTTCGAGCAGCCCGTCTTCGCCTGGCGCTGAGGACCCGACCCGGGCGCGGCGGACCGGGTCCGCGGCGGAGACTCACCCGTCGGCGAGCCCCTGCCGGTGGGCCACGGCGGCCGCCTCGGTCCGGCTGCGGACGCCGAGCTTCGCGAGGATCCGCGAGACGTGGACGCTCGCGGTCTTCTCCGCCATGAACAGCGTGGCACCGACCTCACGGTTCGTCGCCCCACCCGCCACGAGCCCGAGCACCTGGACCTCGCGGGGCGTCAGCCCGAACCGCTCGACGGCGGCCGCGCGTGCGGACTCGGCGGCGTCCGGGCGGCCCGGCGCCCCGGCGGGACGTGCCTCCGTCCGCGCGGGGTCCTCGTCGGGACCGCGACCGGCCCCGTGGCCCGCGCGGTCGGATCCGGCACGTCCGTCGTCGGGATCCTCGCCCGCATCGACGCGACACTCCAGGACGAGTCGGGCGCGCGCCGCCAGGCCCTCGACCTCCGCGAGCAGCCAGGTGGCGCCCAGGTCGCGCGCGCGGTCGCGGGCGCGGGTCGCCGCCCGGACCGCCTCCGGTCGCGCACCCCGTGCGGCCCGGGCCTCGGCCTCCCGCCACCGCGCGAGCGCCGCCGGGTAGGGGCGCTCCACCGCGTCCCAGGCGTCCGCGGCGCCCGCCCAGGCGTCGCCGTCGTCCGTACCCCGGGCGCGCAGCAGCGCGGCCTCGGACTCCAGCAGCAGCGCCCGCTCCACCGGCCGGTGCGGCGCTGCGGCCGCGCGCACCCGCTCGACGAGCGCCGCGGCCCGGGCGACGTCGGCGGCAGGGTCCTCCCCGCGGTCCCGGGCGAGCACCGCGGCGTCGGCCTCGACGGCGACCCCGACGGCGGCGGCCTCCGCCGGGCGCGTCGCGTCCTCGGTGCAGTACGCCATCCGGTCGATCGCCTCGGCGACCACGGCGCGGCCGCCGGCGAGGTCGCCGCGACGATGCGCGAGCTCGGCGGCCGCGGCGGCGTAGGGGCCGAGGAACTGCGGCTCGACGACGTCGTGGAGCAGCGGCGCGATCGGGACCAACGCGGCCTCCGCGTCCTCCTCGCGATTCTCCGCCAGCGCGAGCACCGACCGGCGGATCAGCAGGTTCACCAGGCTCCGGGCCTCGACGCGGCGGGCGTCCTGCGGGGTCCGCTCCCGCGCCACGTCCCAGTCGCCCGCGGCGAAGGCGAACTCGCCGAGACCGAGCTCCATCCACAGGTCGCGACGGGTGGTGCGGCCCTCGAGCTCCTCCATCGCCTCCAGGGTGATCCGGATGGCGTCGCGCGACCGCCCGATGAGGTGCATCGCGTCGGCGAGGTTCACGTGCGCGCTGGCGATGTCGCCGACGCGGTCGCGCTCCCGGGCGATGCGCAGGGCGGCGAGGAGCTCCGTGCGCCCCTCCTCGACGTCGCCCAGCGAGATCAACGACACGCCGAGCGCGTTGCGGGCGTCGCCCTCGGCGTGGTCGTCCAGTGCGGCCGCCAGCGGTGCGGTCTCGCGCGCCGCGACGATCGCCTCCGCGTACCGGCCCTGGAGCATCCACCGCTTGGCCCGCCACGCCAGCACCCGGGCGCGCCAGACGCCGGGCTCCTCGTCGTGCAGGAGGGCGAGGGCGTCGGCGCTGACGTCGAGCGCGGAGTCCTGGCGGTTCAGCTGCCACATCGCCGCGGCGAGCTGGTGGAGCGCCGCGGCCCGCTCGTGGCGGGTGGCGGGGTCGTCGCCCGGGCTCGCGTCGACCGCGGCGCGCAGCAGCGCCTCGGCGCGCGTGTGCTGCTCGGCGAAGCGATGGGCCATCCCGGCCCGCCGGAGCAGCCGCGACCGCGGCCCGCCGGAGACCCGCTCCGGGTCCTCCACGCGGTCCCACAGCTCGAGCGCCCGGTCGAACAGGCGCGCCGCGTCGGTGTCGGCGTGGATCCACTGCGCCGCTTCCGCCGCCCGGAGCGCGGAGGCGAACGCGGCGTCGCGGTCGCCCGCCGCCGCGTGGTGGTGCGCGATCCGCGCCGCCCGCTGGACGGTCGCGCCCGGCTCGGCCGGGTGGCGCTCGAGCGCCCGGGCGAGCGCGCGGTGCGCCGCCACCCGCTCCCCGGGCAGCAGGTCGTCCTCGAGGACCTCGCCGAACAGCGCATGCCGGAAGGCGTAGCGATCGTCCCCGTCGGTGACGAGCACGTGGTCGTCGACGGCCGTCCGCAGCGCGGCGTGGAGCTCGTGCTCCTCCAGCCGGGCGGCCTCGGCCAGGACGACGTGGTCGACGGCGCGACCGACCGCGACGAGGCGGGCGACCTCCTGCGCGTCGGCCGGCAGCCGCTCGACCCGGACCCGGAGCGCGCGGGAGACCGTCGGCGGCAGGCCGCCGCGGCCGTCGAGCCCCGCGGCCAGGAGCTCCTCCGTGAACAGCGGGTTGCCCTCGCCGCGCGCCCACAGGCGGTCGAGCAGGGCGTCGTCCGGCGCCGCGCCCAGGATGTCCGCGAGCAGGGACCGCAACTCCGTGCGCGTGAGGCGCGGGACGTCGACCCGGAGCGCGCCCGCCTGCCGCTCCAGCTCGGCCAGCAGCGGGAGCAGGGGGTGGCGGCGGTGCAGCTCGTCGGGCCGGTAGGTGGCGACGACCAGGACCCGCTCGTCGACGAGGCCGCGGGCGAGGAACGACAGGAACGCGCGGGTCGCGGCGTCGGCCCAGTGGACGTCCTCGACGACCAGGACCAGACCGTCCTCGCGACCGAGCGCGTCCAGCAGCGTCAGCAGCGCCTCGAAGAGCGCCGCGCGGTCCCCTCCGTCGGGACCGCCGGCCCGGAGGCCGCCGGCGGCCTCCGTCCCGAGGCCCGGCACGAGGGTCCCGAGCTGCCGCCGCACGTCGGCCGGCAGCGCGGCGAGCACCGGGTGGCCGGCGCGCGCGAGCGGGCGCAGCGCCCCCGCCACCGGTGCGTACGGCAGCTCGCCCTCGCCGAGCGCGACGCACTCGCCGCGCAGCACCGGGACGCCGGCGTCGGCCGCGAGGGCCGTGAAGGTGCTCACCAGGCGCGTCTTGCCGACCCCGCCCTCGCCCGCGACGAACGCGAGCGCCGGGCGGCCCGCGCGGGCGTCAGCGAGCGCCGCCTCGAGCGTGGTGAGCTCTGGGGCCCGCCCGATCAGCCGGGCGCTGGAGACGCGCGTGGACACGGGCCCAGTATCGCGCGGCGACGGGACGGCCACGGACGGCGCCCGGGGCGGTGCTGCGGGTGTGTCGGCCGTCGCCGGACCGGTCGGCGTGGACGGCGGCGACGAGGTGGTCGTGGAGGAGTCCGGGCTGCATGGTGCGATCCCTTCGATCGGAACGAGGTGGTGCGCTGCGGGCACGCCTCCGATCGTGGACTGCGCACGACGTATGCACATCGGGCATCCGGTGCGGTCTGCGGGGTTCGACCCCTTACGGCCTGCGGGGTCGGTCCCGAAGACCCCTCAGGCCCGGCTCACTCGTTGCGGGCGGAGATGATGCGGATGTCGTCGCCGTCGGCCCGGACGTCGAGCTTCGCGCGGCGCTTCTCGTCGGTCTCGACGGAGCACGTGTAGCGGTTCTTCTCCGTCTCCTCGCACGTCGCCGACAGCAGGCGCCGGAGGCCCGCGGGCGGCGGGTTGACGGTCAGCTTCTTGATGACGTCGGCCTTCGTCAGGCTGCTCTCGGTGGTGTCGCTGCACGCCGCGAGGGCGAGCCCCGCGAGGACGACGGGTACGACTGCTGCCACGCGCATGGCCGCAGTCTACGGACTGTGTGACCAGGGTCCACCGTCCCCGCCGGGCGGGGTGGCGGGCCATCGTCCGACGCGGGCGTCTACCGTCTGGTCGACCCGGTGCCGATGCCCGCCCCCCGCTCCTCCACCCCCGCGACCCGTGCACGGCCGTTCGCGGCGCTCGTCGTCGCCGCCGCCGCGGCGGGCCTCTCCGGGTGCGGTCAGGCGCAGGAGGTCCGCGACGCGCTCGGGTACACCACGAGCGTCAACCGGATCATCGCCGGGCTCGACCGCGACCAGCGCCGGCTCAACGAGGAGTCCCGCGACTTCCGCCGACCGGCGGAGGTCGCCAGCGGTCTGCGCCGGCTCGCGGGCGACGTCGACCGCGTCCGGGCGGACCTCGGGAAGGTCCGCCCCCCGGAGGTGGTCGCCCGGCTCCACCGGGACCTGATCGGGTCGTACGGCCGGCTCTCCGCGCCGATCCAGCGCTTCCAGCTGCTCGTGCGCAAGGGGCGCCGGCCGGCGATCGTGGCCGGGCAGCAGGCCTACCGGCGGGAGAACGACGCGATCCAGCGCACCATCGACGCCACGCTGGTGCGCATCAACGCGGAGCTGGCGCGCTTGTCGGACTGACGCGCGGCCGGTCGTCCGCGTGGCGGCCCCTCACGTCTCCGCCGCCGGTCGCGGCGCCGGCGCCAGCGTGACGAGCTGCACGAGCCACGAGACGATCGGCCGGGACTCGGCCAACGGTCGGTCGTGGAGGAACTGCTGCAGGACCATCTCGCGCAGGCTCCCCGTGAGCATCACCGCGACCTCGAACGGCAGCGGCTCGTCGATCCCCGCGGCGGCCCGCAGGTCGGCGGCGAGCTCGTGCAGCAGCGTGGCGGTGCGGTCGTTGGCCGAGACCACGCCCGCGAGACCGCGCTCGCCGGTCAGGTGGTACTCCGTCCAGTAGCTGCGGCTGAGCTCCGGGTCGTCGTCGAGCATCGCCAGGTAGCCGGCGATCGCCCGGTCGATCCGTTCATGGACCGGGCCGTCGCCGGCGACCGCGCGCCGCGCGGACTCGAGCAGCAGGTCGCCGGTCGCGTCCATCAGCGCCAGGTAGCAGTCGATGAGGTCCGAGAAGTGCTGGTAGAAGGTGCGCCGCGAGACGCGCGCCAGGGTGACGACGTCGGCGACCGTCGACCCGCGCAGCCCGCTCCTGCGGACCGCCGCCGCCATGCCCTCGAGCAGCCGGGCGCGGTGCTCGTGATACTGGGGCGACGTCGGGTCAGGGACGGACGACGGCACGGGCCGAGGCTCCCATCCCGGCCGGACGCGGCCGTCGCCGGGCGCTCACGCGGCGACCGGCACGGCCGTCCCGGTCGCCGGGCCCGCCGTCGTCGGGTGGCGCCGGCGCACCACCGCACGGCCGCCGTCGGCCGGCGCGAACGCGACCCCGCGGAACCGCCACCGCTCGCCGGGGGCGGACGTCGGCCGGAGGTCGTGGGTGCACAGCAGGGTCCGGAGCACGACGTCCATCTCCATGTGGGCGAACGACGCGCCGATGCACCGCCGGATCCCGCCCCCGAACGGCAGCCACGCGTACGTGTCCGGCTTCGCCCCGACGAAGCGCTCCGGGCGGAAGCGGACCGGGTCGTCGTAGAAGCGGCCGTCGGACTGCGTGAGGATCGCCGACGCGAGGATCGTCGTCCCGGGCCGCAGGCGCCACGGCCCGAGGTCGAACGGCTGCATCACGTACCGTGCTGCGCCGCCGATGACGGGGCGCGTCCGCTGGACCTCGCGGATCGTCGCGTCGCGCAGCTCGCGGCCGCCCTCCCGCGCCTCGGTCTGCAGGCGGGCGAGGAGGTCGGGGTGGCGCCGGATCCGCTCGATCGCCCACGACAGCGTCGCGGCGGTCGTCTCGTGCCCCGCGACGAGCAGGGTCAGGAGCTGGTCGGCGAGCTCGTCGCGGGACATCGGCCGGCCGTCGGCGTGGGTCGCCTGGACGAGCAGGGCCAGCACGTCGGAGCGCTCCGCCAGGGCGACGTCTCCGCGGGCGTCGGCGATCAGCGCGTCGACCTGCTCGTCGAACGCCGCGCGCAGCGCCCGGAACCGGCCCCACGGGCTGCGCGGACCGAGGTCGCGTTGCAGGAACGGCAGGGTCGCCACGCGCGAGCCGATCGTCACGAGCTCCGGGAGGATCCGCCGCAGGGCCTCGAGCTCGGCACCCGCCGCCCCGAACACCGCGCGGAGGATGGCGTTCAGGGTGATCCGCATCATCGGCTCGAGCGTCGGCAGCTCCCGGTCGTCGGGCCACGTCCCGAGCTCGCGCCCGGCCTCCTCCGCGACGATGGCCTCGTACGAGCGCATCCGCTCGCCGTGGAACGGCGGGAGCAGGAGCCTGCGCTGCTGCAGGTGCTTCATCCCGTCGATCGTCAGGAGCGACTCGGCCCCCAGCACCTGCCGCAGCGGGCTGCGCTCGCCCGCGAAGAGGACGTCGCTCGGCGCGGTGAACGTCTGCTTGATCAGCGCGGGGTCCGCGATCACGACGACCTTCCCCAGGGCCATCAGATGGACGGTGAACGCGTCGCCGTACGTGCGGTGGAGCCGGCGGAGCGTCCGCAGCTGCACGAACGCGGCGAGGGCCGCCTGCAGCCACGGCGGCGTCGTCGGGCCCGGCGGCGTGCTGAACGGGGTGTCGGTGGACGGGGTCACGGGAGCTCCTCGATCCGCGGGACGGTGAGCGGTACGTCGATGTACCGCACGCGAACGGTACATCGGCGTACCGCACCGGCGCAACCCCGCGGTGGGCGCCGGCGCCGATCACCGCTCGTGCACACCGCGCCCGCTCGCGGCAGGTAGACCGGGGGCATGGACACGACCGCCGTCGCCGCCGCCATGCTCGAGCCCGTTCCGGCGAACCGCCTGTTCGGGATCCGCGTCCGGTCCGCGACGCCCGACGGTGCGGAGGTCGAGCTCGACGTGCGGACCGAGGCGACGAACGTGATCGGGTCGCTGCACGCCAGTGGTCTCGTGGCGATCGCCGACGCGGCCGGGCTCGCCGCCGTGCTCGGGGCCGCGCCGTCCCCCGCCGCGCTCGAGGGCGTGAGCGCCCTGGGCGCCGCGGCCGAGCTGCGGTTCGCCGCCCCCGCCCGCGGCCGGCTCGTCGGCCGGTGCGCCCTCGACGACGACGCCGCCCGGACGCTCCGGGGCCTCTACGACCGCGACACCGACCGCGCGACGCTGGCGACCACGGTCGCGATCGAGGACGAGGCCGGCGACCTGGTCTGCACCGGCACGTTCGACTGGCGCCTGCGGCGCCTCGAGGACTGACCGACCCTCCCCGCCGGAGCCCCGGCGCGGGCGGGCGCTCCCACCGGCTTGCCGCGACGCCCGCTCCGGTAGCGTGGGCGCCGCGTGGACCCCGGCCCGGTGGGCGCCCCGCGGATCGGCGGGCACCGGAGCAGGGACGTCCTCCCAGTCAGGTCGTGTGCGGTGGGATACCAGGAACGAACGACACCGGCACCGCAGCTCGCGGTGCGGATCGCGGCCTTCGGGATCGTGGCGTTCGGCGTCTTCGCGATCCTGTTCCTGCGCCTGTGGTTCCTCCAGGTGCTGCAGGGCGACCAGTACCGCGCGGAGGCCCTGCGCAACGGGGAGCGCATCGTCCGCACCGCCGCGCCACGGGGCGCGATCGTCGACCGCGAGCGCCGGGCGCTGGTCACCAACGAGGCCCAGACGGTCGTGACGCTGCGTCCCGAGGTCGTCCCGGACGCCGACCGCAGCCGGATCGCCGGCTGGGGCCAGGCGCAGGGCACCTACGACGTGGCGCTGCAGCGCGGCATCGACCGCATCGTGGACGCCCGCCGGGCACGCGAGGCGGCGCGGGCGAAGGCCCGCAGCAAGGCCGCGACCGACCGGCTGCAACGACGCCTGGACGCCGAGACCCCCGCGCAGTTCCGCGCGCGCACCCGCGCCGACGCCCGCCGGCGGAAGGCGCAGCTCGCGGCGGCCCGGCGTCGCACCGTCCGACGGCTCGCGCGCACCGGTCCGCGGGACCCGCGCAACCTCACGTTCTCGCGCGACGCGTCACCGGGGATGACCTCCCTGCTGCGCCGCCTGTCGGAGCCGCTCGAGGTCTCCCCCGCCCGCATGTACCGGCGGCTCGTGACCAGCGTCGTGCGGCTCCCGTACGCCGACATCCCCCTGAAGAGCACGGGCATCGGCGACGCGCAGCGCAACTTCCTGCTGGAGCGCCGCCGCGCGTTCCCGGAGATCGAGGTCAAGCGGGACTACCGCCGGCACTACGTCGACGGCGGGATCGCGTCGCAGCTCTACGGCACGGTCAACGAGATCACGGCCTCGCAGCTGAAGGAGCGGAAGTACGCCGGGCTGCAGGCCGGGCAGAAGATCGGCCAGGACGGCCTGGAGTTCGAGTACAACGCCTACCTGCAGGGCAAGGACGGGGCCGAGCGCATCGAGGTCGACGCGCAGGGCCGCCCGACCGGGCGCCGGACCCCGGGCCCCGTCGTCCCCGGGCTCCGCCTGCAGCTCTCGCTCGACAGCCGGCTCCAGCGCACGGCCGAGCGGGCGATCGCGGAGACGATCCACGGGGACACCGACTCGAAGACCGGGTACCGCGCGGCCGGGTCGTTCGTCGCCATGGATCCCCGCAACGGCGAGCTCCTCGCGACGGGCTCCTACCCCACCGTGGACCTCAACCGCGTCTACGACCCGTCGCTCGCGCGCCGGACCTACGCCCGCATGGTCGGACGGGCCGCCGGCGCGCCGCTCTACGACCGCGCGACCCGCGGCCAGTACGCGATCGGCTCGACGTTCAAGATCGTGACGGCGCTCGCGGGGCTCTCCTCCGGCCTGATCACGCCGGGCAGCCGCGACGGCGGCGGCGCCTGCATCAAGGTCGGGCGCGAGGACCAGGCGTTCTGCAACGCCGGCAAGGCGGACCTCGGCACCTCGAACCTGGAGCGCGCGCTCCAGGTGTCCTCCGACGTCTACTTCTACGAGATCGGTCGCGACGTCTTCCAGAAGCCGGGGCAGCAGATCCAGAGCTGGGCGCGCCGGTTCGGCTACGGACGCCCGAGCGGTGTCGACCTGCCGGGAGAGTCCCCCGGGGTGATCCCGGACGCGAAGTGGCGGACGAAGCGCAACGCCGAGGAACTGGCGTGCCGGAAGCAGCGGCACGTCGACTCCTGCGGGCTCGTGTTCTCGCCCGACGGGCAGTTCCTGCAGGGCGACAACATCAACCTGGCGATCGGGCAGGGCGACTTCCTCGCCACCCCGCTCCAGGTCGCCGTGTCCTACGCCGGGCTGTACGACCCGCCGGGCTCCTCCAGCCCCGACCTCCACTTCCCGACGCCGCACCTGGGGATGGAGATCCAGGAGTCCGACGGCCGGCTGCGCGACCGGTTCAAGGCCGCGCCGCGCCGGACCGTCCGGGTCCCCGACCCGTCGTGGAAGAAGGACATCCTGGACGGACTGCACGAGGTGACCTCGACCTCCGCCGGCACCGCCGGCCGCGTCTTCTCCGGCTGGGACCAGGGCGCCTTCCCCGTCTACGGCAAGACCGGCACGGCACAGCGGTGCGCGACGGCCGCGGGCTCGACGTGCCCGGACCAGGCGTGGTTCGCGGCGATGGTCCCGGACCGCGACCGCCCGATCGTCGTCGTCGCGACGGTCGAGAACGGCGAGTTCGGCGCGACGACCGCGGGGCCGATCGTCTGCCGCGTCCTGCGGGCGTGGTACCGCCAGTCCTCGTCGTCCGCGAGATGCACGGACAAGCAGGGCAGCGTCAACCGCACCGAGTAGCCGGCCACCGATACCGGACTGATCCGCGGGCGACCCGGACCCGACCCCGCACGTCCGCATCATCGACGGTGCGATGCACGACGCGCGCCCGGAGTACGATCGACGGGCGTCCCCGGACGTCCCCCAGCCTTCCCGTTCGCTCCCCACGACCGGACCCGACCTGGCGCCCCTCCGCGGGGTGCCGACCATCGCCCACCCGGAAGCCGCCCCGAACGTGACGAGCAACAGCCACCTCCGCACGGTGACGGGGTCGCCGCGGACGTCGGCGGCCGGCGCGCTCGCGGACCCCGCGCGGCTCGACGTGCTCCGGCGACTCGGGCTGATGGGCGCCCTGCCCGACGACGCGTTCGACCGCGTCACGCGCCTGGCGACGAAGCTGACCGGCGCACCGATCAGCCTGGCGGTCCTCGTCGACGACGAGCGCCAGTGGTTCGCCGGGCAGACGGGGCTCGCGGAGCCGTGGGCGACCCGCCGTCAGACCCCGCTCAGCCACTCGTTCTGCCAGCACGTCGTGAGCGACGCCGCGCCGCTCGTCGTCACCGACGCCCGGGACGACGACCGGCTGCGGGACAACCGCGCCATCCCCGACCTCGGTGTGATCGCCTACGCCGGTGTCCCGCTCGTCTGCGGCGGCGTGGCGGTCGGGTCGCTCTGTCTGATCGACGGGGAGCCGCACGAATGGTCGGCGGACGAGCTCGACGTCCTGCGCGACCTCGCCGCGATGACCACGACCGAGCTCGAGCTGCGCCTGGCGATCGTGGACCAGGAGGCCGCAGGCCGCGCACGCGTCCGCGAGCAGGAGGCCCTCCGAGCCGTGGCGACGCTCGTCGCCGGGCAAGGCCCGCCGAGGGCGGTCTTCGCGGCGGCCGCGGAGCACGTCGCCCACGTCTGCTCCGCGGCGATGAGCCGCGTCGTGCGTCTCGAGCCCGACGGGACGACGCGGCTGGTCGGCGCCTGGGCGCAGGACGCGCCGTCCGCGCCAGAGGTCGGGCGCGCGGTCGTCCTCGACGAGGGGACCGCGATCGCCACCGTGGTCCGGACCCGCCGGCCCGCCGCCGTCAGCGGTCGCGGCGTCCCGGCCGATGCGGCGGAGCTCGACGATCCCGCCGCGGCGATGCGGGCCGGTGCCGCCGCGCCGATCGAGGTCGACGGACGCTTCTGGGGGGCCATCAGCGTCGGGTGGGAGGACGCCGCGACCGTCGACCGCGAGGAGATCTCCCGCGTCACGCGCTTCGCCGACCTCGTCAGCCTGGCCGTCACCGGTGCGGAGGCCCGCCAACAGCTCTCCGAGCTCGCGTTCACCGACCACCTCACCGGCCTGCACAACCAGCGGGCGTTCTCCGACCGGCTCGAGGAGGAGGTCCGCCGCTGCCGCCGCTACCGCCGCCCGCTGAGCCTGGTGGTCTTCGACCTCGACCACTTCAAGCTCATCAACGACACGCACGGGCACGAGTCCGGCAACCGGGCGCTCGCCGAGTTCGCCGAGCGGCTCGTGGCCGTGCGGCGCGGCAGCGACGTGATCGCCCGCGTCGGCGGCGAGGAGTTCGCCTGGATGCTGCCGGAGACCGACGGCCGCTCGGCGATGGTCGCGGCGGAACGGGCGCGCGCCGCGATCTCCGACCTGCCGTTCTCGGACGTGGGCCGCATCACGAGCTCGGTCGGCATCTGCTCGCTCGACGACGCCGACGATGCGCAGCAGCTCTACCGCCACGCCGACCTGGCGCTCTACTGGGCGAAGGCGGCCGGACGCAACACCATCGTCCGGTACACGCCCGAGCTCATCAGCGCGCCGCCGGGCGGCGCCGCGATGCACCGCCTGGAGTCCGCGAAGACGCTCGCCGCGGTCCGGGCGCTGGCGAGTGCGGTCGACGCCAAGGACCCCTCGACGCAGCGGCACTCCGAGCGGGTGGCGGAGCTGGCGGGCGAGCTCGCGCGGACGCTGGGCTGGGACCCGGCGCGCGTCGTGCTCCTGCACAGCGCGGCGCTGGTGCACGACGTCGGCAAGATCGGGGTGCCGGACACCATCCTCCTGAAGCCGGCGAAGCTCACGGACGCCGAGTACGAGCAGGTCAAGACCCACGCCGCGCTCGGCGCCGAGATGGTCGCCGACCTCCTGAGCCGCGAGCAGGTCCTCTGGATCCGCCACCACCACGAGCGGCACGACGGTCACGGCTATCCCGACGGCGTCGCGGACGACCAGATCTCCGACGGCGCGAAGATCATGGCGGTGGCCGACGCCTGGGACGCGATGACCGGCGCACGCCCCTACGGCCGGCCGCGGCCGCTGGCGGAGGCGATCGAGGAGATGCGCCGGGGCGCGGGGTCGCAGTTCGACCCCACCGCCATCGAGGCGCTGCTGCTGCTGCACCAGCGCGGCGGCCTGCGCGTGGCGTCGTCGGACCCGACCACGTAGGCGTCCCGCGACGAGGCTCGGCCGGTCGCCCCCGGCAGGGTGCGTGCGGGCGGGTCAGCCCCGTGGAGCCAGAAGCCCCTGGATCCCGGAGAACAGCGGGTCGAGCAGGTCGCGCAGCGCCCCGAGCCCCGAGCCCTTCGGTCGGACCTGCCAGTCGGGCGACTCCTCCATCGTCGGCAGGGCGATCACCCGCGTCTGCCCGGTGCCGTCGGCTCGCATCCGGTACGCCTCGTAGTTGCCGTCCCGTCCACTCGTGAACGCGATCGAGCGGCCGTCGGGCGAGAACGAGGGGCCCTCGTCGACGCCGGCGGTCGTGGTCAGGCGGCGTTGTCCGGCGCCCGTCGCCCGCATGATCCAGACGTCCTTCGTGGCGTCGGCGTCCAGCACCGACCCGCGCTCGAACGCGATGCGGCGCCCGTCCGGCGACCAGGACGGCGCGGAGTCGTACCCCGGGTCGTGGGTCAGCCGTGCCGGCGAGCCGCCGTCAGCCCGGGACACGTAGACCTCGTACTGGCCGTCGCGGTCGCTGGAGAACGCCAGCCGACGCCCGTCGGGCGAGAAGCCCGGGTACCGCTCGTCCGCGTCCGGGGTCGTGACGAGCGCGTGTGCGTCGGTGCCGTCGGCGTCCATCACCCAGACGTCCGAGCGCGCGGCGCCGCGCTCCCCGCGGCGGAAGACGATCCTCGTCCCGTCCGGCGACCACCCCGGCTGCGACTCGTTCTCGGTGCTCGAGCTGACGCGCCGCGACGCGCCGGAGGCGACGTCGGTGACGTAGACCTGGAACGGCGCACCGGCCGCGGGGCGCCTCCGGTACGCGACGTACCGGCCGTCCGGCGACCACGAGGCCTGGGCCTCCTCGACGTCCGGGGTCGAGGTGATCCGCAGCAGCCCCGAGCCGTCGGGCTGGACGGACCACAGGTCGTCCTGGCTGGAGAACGCTATGCGGCCGTCGAGGCCCGGGGTCGTGGCACCCGCCGTCGCCGGCAGGACACCGGCGACGGCGACGCTGCCGACGAGGACGAGGAGGGACGCGCGCACGGACATGCGCGCGAGCCTACGGGCTGTCGGGGCTCTCGGGGGCCTCGAGCTCGTCCTGCGCGGTCGACGGGCTGGTCGGGCCCGACTCGGGGGTCGCCTTGGCGCCGCCCGTCGGGATCTCGATGTGCCCGAGCCCGTGGGCCCGCGCGGCGTCGGTGTCGGGGGCGCCGGCCGGCTTGGGCACGTCGCTCACGGGCTGCTCGCGACCGTCGGGCGCGCCCGGGGGCTTGGGCACGTCGTCGGAGGAGCCGTCCCCCTCGACGTGCGGGAGCCCGGCGGGCGCGGGGACGTCGCCGGAGGCCGGCGGGGCCTCGCCGTCCGGCGGGACCGGATCCTCGGTGTCGCTGCGGCCGGTCGGCCCCTCGGGCCCGCGCCGCTCGTGGTCGACCGGGGCCGCCTCGCCGATCGCATCGCCCCCGTCGCGGGACTCGCGCGGCGAGATCACGCCGGAGTCCTGCGGGACATCGTCGTGCGTGCGCTGCCCGTAGTGGGCGACGAGGCGCTGCTCCTCCTCCGGGCTGAGCTCGTGCTCGGCGTCGACGTCCGGGGCGTCCTTCACCGTCGACTTGTCGTACGGCACCGACAGGGCGCCGTCGACGTCGCGGGCGTCCCCGATGGGCACGAACGACGACCGCAGGCCGAAGAGCCCCGTGTTGACGATCGCCCACGCGGGCTCGCCCGAGTCCGCCCCCCGGAGGACCTCGTCGATCTTGCCGATCTTCTCGCCGTCGGCGCCGACGACCTGTCGGCCGTGCAGGTCCGCGGCCTCGTGGAGCTTCGTCATGGGGTGCCCTTCCGTGTGTGCGGTCTCCGGCCCGCGCGTCCCACGGGACGTCGGCCGACCGGCTTCTGCGCGCCCGCTACCCGACCGCGAAGCGGACGAACGTCACACGACACGATCGCGGACGGGGTGCGCCCGGACGCAGCCGCGGAGACCGGGGCGCGCGTGCGCCACCCCGGGCGAGCCGGCCGGTCAGTCGTTGCGAGCGCCGCCGCGGCGGTCCCGCACGTCCCGGACCGTCGCCCGGCGCGCCCAGCCGTCGCGGCGCGAGCGCGGGACGGGCGGGCCCTGCCGGAGCCGCTCGTCGAGGTCCACCGACCGCCGCGACGATCGGGCACGCGCCGGCTCGACGCGGCGTGAACGGGTCGTGGTCCGGCGAGGGTCGCGGTCTTCCATGGCGGCCAACCTAGCCGCTCGCGGGCCGCGGGTGGTGACGATTCTGCGCAGACCGGCCGGCCCGCCCCTTCCGTCCGGTTTGCAGGGAGGATTCACGCGGCCGACGCCGTACACGCCTGGATGAGCACCTTCAGCGGGAGGACCGGGGGCCACCGGCCCGCGGTCGCGGGCCCGTCGCCCGCCGTGCGGTTCCTGGAGCGCCGGTCGACGATCACCGCCGCGCTCGCGGTCGTCGCCGTCGTCGGGGTGACGGACGTCGTGCTCCTGGCCGGGCCCGACCGCGGCCGCGGGGCGATCGTCGGACCCGGGGGCGCGACCGGCCTCGCGTCGTCCGACGGCCGGCTGGCCGGTCCGCGCGTCGTCGCGCCCGGCGGCCGGGTGCGCATCGTCGCGCGGGGCGTCCGCGTCCCCGCACGGGTCCAGGAGCAGGTGGGCGGCCGGTGGGTCGCCCGCGGCGAGCCGATCACCACCGACGGTGGTGCCACGCGCTTCCGGATCCGCTCGACGACCGGCAGCGCCCCGCTGCGCGCGGTCGGGGCCGACGGCCGCGTCTCCGGGCGCCTCGACGTGCCGGTGCGGGCGTTGCGGCTCCTGGCCGTCGGGGACATCAACCTCTCGCCTGCGCCGCTCGGGTCCGTCGCCGGGACCGACGCCGCAGCGCCGTGGCGGAGCGTCGGGCCGCGCCTGCGCGGCGCCGACATCGCGTTCGGCAACCTCGAGACGGCGGTGTCGACGCGCGGGACCGCCGAGGCCAAGCAGTTCACCTTCCGCACCAGCCCGGCGGCGCTGCGCACGATGCGGAAGCGCTCCGGCATCGACGTCGTCAACCTGGCCAACAACCACACCGGCGACTTCGGGCGTCAGGCGACGACGGACACGCTCCGCCACGTGGCCGACAACGGGATCGTCGCCGTCGGCGCGGGCCGGGACGAGGACGACGCGCACCGACCCCGGATCGTGCGGCGCCTGGGCCTCAAGGTCGCGTTCGTGGGCTTCTCGACCGTCGAGCCGTCGGACTTCCGAGCCGGGCCGTCGACCCCCGGCATCGCGTGGGCGACGCCCGAGGCGGTCCGCACCGCCGTCCGCCGTGCCGCCGCGGAGGCGGACGTCGTGATCGCGACGTTCCACTGGGGGATCGAGCTGGCCCGCACCCCGACCGACCAGTCCGCGCAGCTCGCGCGGACGGCGATCCTGGCCGGTGCGACCGCCGTGATCGGCGGGCACCCGCACGTGCTGCAGCCCGCGATCGGGGTCGGGAAGGACCGGCTGATCGCCTACAGCCTCGGCAACTTCGTCTTCCCGTCCCACTCCCCCGCGACCGCCGACAGCGGGATCCTGCAGCTGCGGCTCGGCGCCGGGAAGGTCCTGTCGCACGCGTTCTTCCCCGCGACGATCCGGGGTGCGACGCCGGTGCTGCGGCCGGGCCCGCCGGACCCGTCGCCGTCGATCCCGACCTCGCCGGCCCCCGCGCCCCCCGCGCCCGCGCCGACACCGGGCGTCCCGGTGCCCGCGCCCGTGGCCCCCACGCCGGCCGCGCCGACGGCCGCAGCACCGGCGACGCCCGCCGCACCGGCGACGCCCACTGCGCCGGCGGCCGCCGCTACGCCCGCGACGGGTCCGTCCGCAGCAGCGGGTCCCTGACGGCCAGGCGGTCGAGCACGAGCGCCGTGCCGACGCGCTGCATCAGGAGGTACTCGCCGGCCGTCACGGACACGAGCTGCAGGACCTCGACGGGTCCCGGCGGGTCGATCACCGGATCGGCCCGGACCCCGACGGCGACGAGGCCGGAACCCGCGCCGTCGACCGCGCCGCCCGGCGCCATCCGCGCCCCGGCGTGGAACGGCCGGCCGACCGACAGCGCCGTCCGCGCCGCGCCGTCCAGCAGGGAGAACGCCCAGGCCGGCGGCTCGTCGGCGGCCGGCAGGAGCACGGTCAGCTCGTGGCCGAGCGGACCGGCGTCCGGCGCGCCGTCCCGGCCCTGCGGGACCCGTGCGGCGAGCCCGATCGTGACGAGGTGCAGCAGCCCCTCGCCCCGATGGACGGCGATGCCCCGGAGCGCGCCGCCCCGATCGGCGGCGGCGATCCGGGCGCCGTCGCCGTAGTGCGCCGCGAACGCCGCCCGGACGGCGTCGGGCGGCCCCTGGTCCGGCACCCCGCTACGGCGCGTCGAAGCTGATCGGCTCGCCCGTGCGCGGGTGGACGACGGGCGTCAGCTCGCCCGCCAGGCGCTCCCGCAGCGGCTCGTGCTGCGTCGGCAGACGGAGTTGCTCCCCGAGGTGCGCGGCGTCCTCGTCGGTCACGAAGCCCGGTCCGAGCGTCGCGATCTCGAAGAGCACGCCGCCGGGCTCGCGGAAGTAGATCGCGTGGAAGTAGTCGCGGTCGATGACGGGCGTGATGTTCGCGCCGGCCTGCGCGAGCTGTGCCCGCCACGCCTCGTGGTCCTCGTCCCGGCTCCCCCACGCGATGTGATGGACGGTCCCGGCACCCGGGACCCCCGGGGCGCTCGGCGCCGGGTCGAGCGTCCAGTGGACGTGGCGGGCCTCGCCGAAGACGGTCCACTCGTCGCCGTCGTCGGACGGCTCGCGGCGGAAACCGAGGAGGTCGTTCAGGACGAGCACCGACGCGTCGGGGTTCGCGGAGTAGGCGCGGGCGCCCATGACGCCGGAGATCGCGTGCTCGGCGGGGACGTCGGGGTGCGCCGCCTTCAGCTGCGCGCCGACGTCGTGGACGGTGAGCTCGAGGCCGAGGCCGTCGGGGTCCTCGAACAGGACCCCGTTCTTGCCGCCCCGCAGGACGACGCCGCGCTCCTGCAGCCGCCCGGCCCAGAACTCGAGCGCGGGGACGTCGGCGACGGCCAGCTGGAGCCGGTGGACCATGCCCGCCCCGGCGCGTCCCTTGCGGGCGCCGCGGAACTCGAACCACGTCAGGACCGAACCCGGGCTGCCCTGCTCGTCGCCGAAGTACAGGTGGTAGGCCTCCGGCTGGTCGAAGTTCACCGTCGTCTTGACGAGCCGCAGACCGAGCACGTCGCCGTAGAAGTCGACGGTCCGCTGCGCGTCGCCGGTGATCATGGTGACGTGGTGGAGGGCCTCGAGGCGCATGCCCCGGAGCGTAGTGCGCGGACGCGTCCGACCCGTTGCCCCGGGGTAGCCGTCCCGCATGCTCGTCTCCGAGGACCTGGCCCTGCTCCTGCACGACGACGACTCCGGGAAGGGTGTCACCGACCGGCACACCGTCGGTCTGGCGCTGGCCGGTGGCGTGCTCGTGGAGCTCGCGATCCGCGGGCACGTGCGCGTCGCCGACGACGGCGAGGACGTCAAGGAGGGCCGGCTCGTCGTCGAGACGGACGGCTCGACGGGCGACGACCTCCTCGACGACGGACTCGAGATCGTCCGCGGGAAGGAGGGCCGGAGGCCCAAGGCGTCGCTCGAGAAGCTCCGCAAGGGCCTGCGCGAGCGCGTGCTCGAGCGTCTCGAGGCGGCGGGCGAGCTGCGCCGCGACGAGAAGAAGGCGCTCGGGATCGTCTCCTACACCCGGTGGCCCGCCGGCGACGGCCACCGCGAGGACGAGGTCCGCCGCGACGTCCACGCCGCGCTGCTGGACGGCGCGGACCCGGACGAGCGGACCGCGGCGCTGATCGGGCTCGTCCAGGCGATCGATCAGATCACGAAGGTCGTGCCGACGGACGACAAGAAGGCGCTGAAGCGGCGCGCCGAGGAGATCGCCGACGGCCCGTGGGCCGCCGAGGCGGTCCGCAGCGCCGTGGCGGACGTCCAGGTCGCCGTGATGACCGCGGTGATCGCGTCGACGTCCGCGTCGACGGCGGCCGTCAACTCCTGACCGGCGCGCCGCGGGCCCGGCTCGTCGTGGCCTGATCGCCGGCCCTCGGCCGACCGACCGACGACCGTTCCCGGGGGCGTCGTTCAGTCGGCGGGCGCCGGGTCCGCCGGCGCGGGCGCGGGTGCGTCCAGCACCGCCTGGCGCGCCATCTCGAGCACGCCCTCGCGGCTGCCCGCAACGGCCATGAACCGCGCGACGTGGCAGAAGACCGCGTCCGGGACGCCGGTCACCTCCTGCAGCGGCTCGCCCTCCAGGCCCTTCCAGCTCTCCGGCAGGTCGTGCCGGTTCGCGAACCCGTGATCTCCGGCGGGCACGGCCTGGAGGCTCCAGTCGCCGCGGGACCGCGGCGAGACGACGAACAGCACGTCCGGCGCCTCCTTCTTCACGACGCCGCGCCACGGCATCCCGCGGTCGAGCTCGAGGATCCGCGGGTGCTCGGAGCGCTCGAGCGCCGCGCGCACGAGGTCGGCGGCACGCGCCCGGCCCTGGGACGCCTCGAGCTCCCGTCGGATGATCCCCTCGGCCAGGTCGACGGCCTCGTCGAACGCGGCGCGCTCGGCGGCGGCGCCGTCCTCGGCGTCCCACGGCGGGTTCATCGCCGCGATGACGCCCGGGACCGCGTACGGCTGGGCGCCCTCGATCAGCGGCTCGTAGAGCTCCTGCCCGTTGTCGCCGGCGTCGATCGGCGCGACGACCCGTCCGTCGACCGACGCCGCGACCTCGGGGCTCCCGGCGAGCTGCTCGCCGTAGGTCTTCCAGACCAGCCCGAAGGACGCGTAGCGGATGCCGTTCTCGCGCTCCCCGACGTCCCCCTGGTGGTGGTCGAAGTCGCCGGTCTCCGGGTCGTACCTCCGTCCCACGTCGATCCGCATCGCGCACGCGGCGAGCTTCTCCGGGGTGCGGGTGCGGACGATCTCGAGCGGCCCGAGCGCCAGGCGCAGGGTCGCCAGCGCGAAGACCTCGTCCGCGTGGAACGAGCCCGAATGGGTCCCGACCTTCAGCGGCTCGGGCTTCGACTCGGGCGTTCCGGCTGGGTCGGTCACGCGGCGGACTGTAGCGGCGGGCCCTCCCGGGCCCGGCAGGACTCCGGTCACGCGCCGTCCGACGGGCGGACCCGCTCGGACGTCCGTCCGGGGCACGCCCCGGATCGAGGGCGGCCGGCGTCATTCGCCGAGCGGGCCGTCGATGGCGACGGTGCTCTCGTGGGTGCCCTCGTCGGTGTCGCGGTCGCAGCGGGCGCCGGCCCGGAACGAGATCCGCCCGTCCATGCCGGTGCGGGCGACGGTGTCGCGGGCGGGGTCGCGATCGCGGTACCGCAGGAGCTTCCACGCGCCGTCGGAGCCGTCCTCTCGGACCTCCCACGTCGGGCCGTCCTCGAAGGTCACCTCGCTGCAGGGCCCGGTCGTGCGCCCGGAGACGTCGAAGCGGGTGCGCAGCCGCACCATCTCGCCCGGCCGCACGAGCACCCCCTCGCCCTCGGCCGGACGCCACGACCCGACCACGTCGACGGCGAACTCCCCCGGGCGGAGCTCGTCGCGGGGCCGCTGCGGCGCGACCCAGCCCTTCCAGCGCACCGCGGGGTCCGGGTCGTCGCGGAGGACCTGCGCGCTCGAGAGCTGGCGGATCCGCTGCGCGGGCGCGTCCTCGCGCAGCCGGACGACGTGGTACCCGAAGGTCAGGCTCCCGCGGCCGTGGTACTCGACGATGGGCGTGTCGGCCTCGGTGAAGGTGTCGCCGACGGCCGCCCGCGGCGCACGTGCCCGGCCGAGGAGCCCTTCGCCGCTCACCGGCCGGGAGGACTCCCGCTCCCCGGCCCGGAACGGGAGGCCGCCGTCGCCCCGGGCCACGACGACGACCACTGCCGCGACGACGAGGGCGACCAGCACGACGACGGCAGGGACGGCACGACGGGGGACGGACATGGGGACTCCGGGACGGGGACGAACGACGGGGTGGACGCCGTTCGCCGGTGCCCGGCCCGACCGGATCCCATGCGCCGGACCGCGGTCCGGGCCCGCGACGGCCGGTCGCCCGGACCGCTCGGGTCAGTCGTCGTCACGGTCGCCCGCCAGTCCGGTGACGGAGCTCGGCCGGCACCCGTCGCGACCGATCCGGAAGCCGACCGTGCCGTTCGCTCCCGTCCGGACGGTGATGACTCGCACACCGTGCGCGTCCTCGGACCGGGCGGGGAGCGTCGTCCAGCCGGCCTCGTCGAGCCCGGAGTCGTCGGGTGCGCCGCCCGCGGCGTGGATCTCCCACTCCCCGCCTCCGTCGAAGACCTGCGTGGTGCAGAACCGGTCGCGGGAGCCCGGCACGTCGTAGCGCGTGCGCAGCCGGACGGTCTCCCCCGGTCGGACGAGGACGCCCGCACCGGCCGCCGACCGCCAGTGCAGCGGGGGAGCGGAACGTCCGGCGCCGAAGTCCGCGGGCTCCCGGGCCACCCACCCGTGCCACCGCACGTAGGTGGAGCGGTCGTCCCCGTCGCGCTCGACGCGGTACGCCGACCCCACCTGACGGATCCGGAGCGGCTTCGCGCCCCGGTCGAGCACGAGCTCCGCATACCCGAGGACCGCGCTGCCCGGACCGACGAGCGAGACGACGTAGGGGTCGCCCGCTCCGGGGTGCCGGTCGTCGACCACGGGGCGCATCCGGCGCCGGTCCCCCATCAGCCCTTCACCGTCCCGTGACGCGTACGACGGGAGCGTCGGATCCCGGACCGCGAAGTCCGGACGGTCGTCGCCCCCGCCGCGGACGAGCAGGACGACGCCCACGACCGCGAGCACCCCGACGAGGACGAGCCACGGGAGCCCGCGACGAGCGTCCTCCCGACGTCGCGGGTCGGCGACGGCCTGCCCCGGACGGGTCATCGCGCTTCGGACGGCCGGGCGGCGTGCGGTGCGACGCGATGGAGACCGGGACGCCGGCGTGGGGACCACATGGGACGAGCTCCTGGGAACGGGACCGCGGGACCGGTCGGACCCGAACCTTCGCACGCAGGACGGCCGCACGCCCGCCGTCGCGCGGCCCGGCGGCGTCGCCGCCTATCCTGGGTGGGATGCCCGTGCCGCCCGAACCGACGCCCGCGGGCGCGTCGACCGCCCCCGACGCCCCGGCCGACGAGGCCCGCGAGAACCCCGGTCCGTCCTCCCCGGACGACCGGGTCGACGAGACCTCCGCCACGCCCACGGCCCCGTCCGTCGGCGACCTCCGCGCCCGCCTGAAAGAGCTGCGCCTCCGCGACGAGCACCGCCTGATCCGCAAGGTCGACCGGCTGCGCCACCAGAAGGACCAGGACGTCCGGGCGAAGGACCTCGCGAAGCTCGTCGACGAGATCGAGCGGGCCGAGGTCGCCGTCGCCGCCCGCCGCGAGGGCGTGCCCGAGCTCTCCTATCCCGAGGACCTGCCGGTCTCGCAGCGCCGCGATGACCTGCTCGAGGCGATCCGCGAGCACCAGGTCGTGGTCGTGGCCGGCGAGACCGGGTCGGGCAAGACCACCCAGATCCCGAAGATGTGCCTGGAGCTCGGGCGCGGGATCCGCGGGCAGATCGCCCACACGCAGCCCCGCCGGATCGCCGCTCGCACTGTCGCGGAGCGCATCGCGGACGAGACGAACACGCAGATGGGCGAGGCGATCGGCTACTCGGTCCGCTTCAACGACCACTCGGGCGAGAACACGCTCGTCCGGCTCATGACCGACGGCCTGCTGCTGGCCGAGATCCAGCGCGACCGGCTGCTGCGCCGCTACGACACGATCATCATCGACGAGGCGCACGAGCGGTCGCTGAACATCGACTTCCTGCTCGGCGTGATCAAGCAGCTCCTGCCCCAGCGGCCGGACCTCAAGGTCGTCATCACCTCGGCGACGATCGATCCGGAGCGCTTCGCCGAGCATTTCCGCGACGGCGCGGGCGAGCCCGCCCCGATCGTCGAGGTCTCCGGGCGCACCTACCCGGTCGAGGTCCGCTACCGACCGGTGGAGGGTGAGGACGGCGACGAGGACCGCGACCAGATCGACGCGATCGGCGACGCCGTCGAGGAGCTCGGCCACGAGGCGCCGGGCGACGTCCTCGTCTTCCTGTCGGGCGAGCGCGAGATCCGCGACACCGCCGAGGCGCTGCGCGGGCGGTTCGGCGGGTCGAAGGACACGCGGCCGGGACCGGGAGGTGCCGTCGAGGTCCTGCCGCTCTACGCCCGGCTGTCCTCCGAGGAGCAGCAGCGCGTGTTCCGGAAGGCGCCGGGCGGCAGGCGCCGGGTGGTCCTCGCCACGAACGTCGCCGAGACCTCGCTGACGGTCCCCGGCATCAAGTACGTCGTCGACCCCGGACAGGCGCGGATCAGCCGCTACTCGTCGCGGTTGAAGGTCCAGCGGCTGCCGATCGAGGCGGTCTCCCAGGCGTCGGCGAACCAGCGCAAGGGCCGCTGCGGCCGCACCTCGGACGGCATCTGCATCCGCCTGTTCGCGGAGGAGGACTTCGACGCGCGGCCCGAGTTCACCGACCCGGAGATCTTGCGCACGAACCTCGCGTCCGTGATCCTCCAGATGGCCGCGCTCGGCCTCGGTGAGATCCAGGACTTCCCGTTCCTCGAGCCGCCGGACCGCCCCCAGATCAGGGACGGCATCCAGCTCCTGGAGGAGCTCGGCGCGCTGAAGCAGGACGAGGAGGACCCGAAGAAGCGCCTGACCCCGACGGGCCGGACGCTCGCTGCGCTGCCCATCGACCCGCGCCTGGGCCGCATGGTGCTGGAGGCCGATCGCCTGGGCTGCACCGAGCAGGTCGTCGTGATCGCCGCCGCGCTGTCGATCCAGGACCCGCGCGAGCGGCCCCAGGACAAGCAGGAGCAGGCGCAGCAGTCCCACGCGCGCTTCAAGCACGAGACCTCCGACTTCCTCGGCTTCCTGAACCTCTGGGAGTACCTCCAGACCCAGCAGCGCGAGCTCTCCGGCAGCCAGTTCCGGAAGCGCTGCAAGCAGGAGTTCCTGCACTACCTGCGGATCCGCGAGTGGCAGGACCTCGTCGCCCAGCTGCGCCAGGCCGCGAAGGGCACGGGCATCACGGTGCCGCGAGGGAGCGGCAAGCGGCCGGGGTTCGCGACAGGACTGGGCTCGGACGGACCGCTCGAGGCCGACGCGCCGGACGGGGCGGACCAGGACGGTCGGGCCGCGGGCCGCGGGCCGGACGCGGACACCTCCGGTGGCCGCGGGCAGCGCGGCTCGTCGGACGCCGAGGGCGGGGTCCGCCCCGCCAACACCACCGGCAACCGCAACGCCCGACGCCGCGGGCGGGGCCGAGGCCGCGACGGCCAGGCCGCGACCCAGGCGACCGAGACCGCGTCGACCCCGGTCGGTGGCGCCGACGGTTCCGGCGCGACCGACACGGGGCCACGTGCCGGCGGCTCCTGGCGCGAGCAGACCGGCGAGGCCGGGCTCCGTCCCGTCGACCGCGCCGGCGGCACCGGCGTCGCCCGCCTCCGCGCCGCGGAGCGCGAGGCCGCACGCACCCGCCAGGCGAACGAGAACGACGTCCACCAGGCCCTGTTGTCCGGCCTGCTCTCCCACGTCGGCCTGAAGGACGAGACGCAGAAGACCGACCAGAAGGGCCGGATCCAGCGCAAGGGCCGCCCGCAGCGCCCCGAGTTCCTGGGCGCCCGCGGCGCGCGGTTTCAGATCTTCCCCGGGTCGACGCTGGCGAAGCGGCCGCCGACGTGGACGATGGTCGCCGAGCTCGTCGAGACCTCGCGGCTCTGGGGCCGGACCGCCGCGACCATCCAGCCCGAGTGGATCGAGCCCCTGGCCGGGCACCTCCTGCGTCGCACGTACGCCGAGCCGCGCTGGTCGAAGAAGCGCGCGTCCGTCGTCGCCGACGAGCGGGCCACGCTCTACGGCCTGCCGGTCGTCGCCGGGCGGCCCGTCCAGTACGGGCAGATCGACCCCGTCCTCAGCCGCGAGATCTTCCTGCGCCAGGCGCTCGTCGAGGGCGAGTGGCACGGCGGGAAGACGGGCGGCCGGCAGGTCCTCGAGCACAACGCGGCGATGGTCGAGGAGGTCCGGGCGATGGAGGAGCGCGCCCGGCGCCGCGACCTCCTCGTCGACGACGAGGTCCTCTTCCGCTTCTACGACGAGCGCGTCCCCGAAGGCGTCCTCTCCGGCGCGCACTTCGACCGCTGGTGGCGCGACCAGAAGCGCAAGACCCCCGAGCTCCTGCACTTCACGCAGGACCTGCTGATCGACGAGCGCAGCCAGCTCTCGGTCGGGGCCGGCGAGGACCTGCAGCAACGGCCCGAGGCGTGGAAGCAGGGCGAGCACGTCCTGCGGCTCTCCTACGCGTTCGAGCCCGGCACGGACCACGACGGCGTCACCGTCCACGTCCCGCTCGACCTGCTCCCGCAGATCAAGGCCGTCGGCTTCGAGTGGCTCGTCCCGGGCCTGCGGCGCGAGCTGATCGAGACGCTCGTCCGCGGGCTGCCGAAGGACCTCCGGCGCGAGCTCGTGCCGATCCCCGACACCGTCGACGTGATCATGCAGCGGATCACGCCGCGCAGCGCCCCGCTCCCGGTGGCGCTGGCGCGTGAGCTGAGCGAGCTCCCGGGCGTCCAGGTGACGCCCGGCCTGCTGCGACTCGACGCCCTGCCCGCGCACCTGCGGATGACGTTCCGGATCGAGGACGCCGACGACACGCTGCTGGCCTCCGGGCACGACCTCGCCGCCCTGCGGGTCGAGCTGCGCCCGACGCTCCGCAAGCGCCTCGACGACGCGACGCCCGACCTCGAGCGCCACGGGCAGAAGGACTGGACGTTCGGCACGCTGCAGCGCGAGATCGGCCTCCCTGGCGGCGGCGAGCACGGCGTCCGCGTCTTCCCGGCCCTCGTCGACGAGGAGACCGCCGTCGGCGTCCGCGCGTTCGACGACCCGTCGACCCAGGCGGAGTCGATGCACCGCGGCATTCGTCGCCTGCTGCTCCTGACGACACCCTCCCCCGCCCGCAAGGTGGTCCAGTCGCTGCCGACGAGCGCGCAGCTGACGCTCGCGACCGCCCCGCACGGCTCGGTCGACCGGGTGATGGACGACACGATCGCCGCGACGGTCGACGGCCTGGTGCAGGCAGCGGGCGGCCCCGTCTGGGACGAGGCCGCGTTCCGCGCCCTGCACGGCGCGGTCGGCCGCGCGCTGCCGAAGGCGACCGCCCGGGTCCTCGGGCAGGTCGTGAAGGTGATCGTCGCCGAGCGCGAGGTCCGCTCGCGCCTGGAGCGCTTCGCGTCGGCGCCGCCGCACCCGGCCTTCGAGGCCGCGTACCGCGACGTGACCGCCCAGCTCGGTCGCCTCGTCCGCCCGGGCTTCGTCGCGGACACCGGGGCCCGCCGGCTCCCGGACGTCGTGCGGTACCTCGAGGCCGCCGCGGCCCGCCTGGACCGCCTGCCCGACGCCCGCGCGACGGACACCGACCGGATGCTGGCGGTCCACGAGCTGGAGCAGGCCTACGCCCGGCGCGTCGAGGCGTGGCCGACGGGCCGCCCGCTGCCCGCGGCGCTCTCCGAGGTCCGCTGGATGCTCGAAGAGCTCCGCGTCGTCCAGTTCGCCGGCGGCGTCGGCACGAAGGCCGTCCGCGACCCGGGCCGCCCCGATGCGCCCGCCAAGCCGGTGTCGAGCAAGCGGATCCGCAAGGCGCTCGACGAGGCGCCGGTCCCGGCCTAGGCGGACGCCACCCACCCGCGGAACGTGAACGCCGCGTAGAACAGCCCGACGTCGCGGAAGCCGGCCTCCCGGAGCAGCCGCTCGTCGTCCTCGGGCGTGAGGACCGGGAGCTTCGTGCCGACGGCGCGGAGACCCTGCTCGGCGTTCCCCGCCGGGACCCCGGAGGAGATCCCGAACGCGGCGAAGCGCCCGAGCCACGCCTCCCGCTCCGCGGACCCGCCGGGGATGCTGTGGTGCGCGACGACCAGCGGCCGGCCGGGCGCCAGGCGCCGTCGCAGCTCTTCGAGCGTCCGTCGCCGCTCGTCCTCCGGCAGGAAGTGGACGGTCAGGAGGCAGACCGCGCCGTCGTAGGGGCCGTCGGGCGCGTCGTCGACGTACCCCTCCTGCAGCCGGACGCGGGAGGCGAGGTCCCCGAGGTGCTGCTCGGCGGCCATCAGCATCGGTCCGGAGGGGTCCACGCCGTGGAACCGCCACCCGGGCTGCGTCGCCGCGAGGTGCCGCAGCTCCAGGCCGCCGCCCGCCCCGAGGACGAGGATCCGTGCGTCGTCCGGAGCGCCCTCGGCGAGCAGGAGGCCCGTCATCCGGTGCAGCGCGTCGAGGCCGGGCACCAGCCGGCGCGGCCCGTCGGCGTACCGCGCCGCGGCGTCGGGGTCGGCGAACGGGGTCGCGGTCGTCGGCGGCCGCTCGTCCGGCCGACGGGGGGCGGCCGCTGCGTCGTCGCGGTCGGCCCCCGCCGCGTCGTCGTGCCGGATGCCCGCCGCGTCGTCATGGTCCGGGTGCGGCGTGCTCACCGAGCCACCGTTGCGCGATCCAGCGCCTACGGCAAGCGTTCGTGCCGGATCGGCAATCACTCCGCCGGAGCGGACGGTGTGCACGCTCTCGACGCCCCCGGACGTCCGCCGAACGGCGGGAACCGTCGCACCGCCCCGGCCACCGTTGGCATGCTTGCTGCATGCACGGTCCCGGTGCTCGTCCCTTCCGCGGCGCGCTCGTCGCGTTCGCCTCTGCCGCCAGCCTCATGACGGTTCCCGCGGTGGTCGCTGCGGACGGGCCGGCCGCGGCGACGCCGTCGCCTGCGCCCGGCACGGCGGCGTCGCCGGCCGCCTCCCCGCCGGCCAGGACCGGGTCCGCGCCGGCGATGCCGGCTGTCCCGGCACCGCCCGCCACGACCCTCCCCTCCCCGACCCCGACGGCCCCGGCCCCACCCGATCCGCCGGTCACCGGGCGGGCGACCGGCCTGAAGATCCCGTGGTGCGTCCTCCCCCTCCCGGACGGCTCGGCGCTCGTCGACGAGCGGAACACCGGCCGGATCCTGCGGGTGCCCGCCGACGGCGGCCCGCCCACGCTGCTGACGACGATCCCGGACATCGCCACCGACACCGCGTCGGGTGGGCTGCTCGGCCTGGCGCGCTCGCCGCACTACCGGCGCGACCACCTCGTCTACGCGTACGTGTCGACGTCGACGGACAACCGCGTCGTCCGCTTCTCCACCGACGACCCGGCGCACACGATCACGCCCGTCTTCACCGGGATCCCGACGGAGCACCAGCACAACGGCGGGGCGCTCGCGTTCGGGCCTGACGGGATGCTCTACATCGGCACCGGCGACGGCGGCAAGCGGATCCGCCCGCAGGACCTCGCGAGCCTGAACGGCAAGGTCCTCCGCGTCACCCCGGACGGGCAGGTCCCGCCCGACAACCCCTACGGGACCGCCGTCTGGTCGATCGGCCACCGCAACGTCGAGGGCTTCGCGTTCGACCACCGCGGCCGGCTCTGGGAGAGCGAGCTCGGCGACGCGAAGTGGGACGAGGTCAACCGCATCGTCCGCGGCGGCAACGGCGGCTGGCCGCTGCGCGAGGGCCACGTCGCCGGGCCGAAGCCGGACTACCCCGCCGGGCCGGGCACGATGCGCGAGCCCGAGATCGTCTGGGCGACGAAGGACGCCTCCCCCAGCGGCGTGACGGTGCTGCACGACACGCTCTACGTCACGGCGCTGCGCGGCGAGGGTCTCTGGCGGATCCCGATCCGTCGGCACGGACTGGGCGCCCCCGCGAAGCAGTTCGCCGGCGTCTACGGCCGGCTGCGGGCGGTGGCCCCGGCCCCGGGCGGCGACCTGTGGCTCGGCACGACGAACCTCGACCACCCCGGCAGCGAGCGGCCGGGCGACGACCGGCTGCTGCGGGTGCATCTCCGGGGTCGCTGAGCGGACGCCGGCCTCCGGGCGCCGGTCGGCCGCTGCGGATTCCTGCCGTCACGCGGCATCGATCCGCAGCACCCGCCGTCCACCGGTCGGCCGCTGCGGATTCCTGCCGTCACGCGGCATCGATCCGCAGCACCCGCCGTCCACCGGTCGGCCGCTGCACGTTCCTGCCGTCACGCGGCATCGATCCGCAGCACCCGCCGCCTACCCGCCGCCTACCAGCGGTCCCCGGTCACGTCCTTCGCACCGATCCGGGACGCCAGCACCGCGTCCGGGATCCCGAACGCGTCGACCAGGTCGGCCGCGTGCGGGCGCAGCTCGTGGCAGCGGCGGTCGACGAGGCGGGTGACCTCCTTCGAGCGGCCGCCCGAGATGCGGCCGTGCTCCAGGTACCAGGCGCGCTCGCGCTCGATGGTGCGCAGGGCGTGGAGGTCGCAGAGGCGGTCGAGGATCGCCTTGGTGCCGGCGTCCTCCTCGCGCTCCACCCGGGCGGCGAACGACTCGAGCACGAAGCGGTCGACGTGCGAGCGGGCCGCGGCCAGGAGGTGCGGCTGGCAGTACGAGAACACCTCGAAGGGGTCGCGGCCGTCCTTGATGCCGGCGCGCAGGCGCTGGGCGACGCGGGAGACGAGGTGCTCCTCGCGCTCGCGGACCAGTTCGAGCTGATCGGCGCGCTCGAGACCGCCCTCGTCGCCGTCCCGGCGCGGCAGGACGTCGGAGATCGCGCCGAGCACCTGTCGGACGGCGGTCCGCTCGACGATCACGTCGAGCACCTGTCCGGCGACGAAGCCCGCGGTGCCGAGGGGGCTGAGGTTGCCGAAGTCGTCCCGGAAGCCGGTCAGCAGGGTCTTGCCGACGAGCTGCAGCAGGACGGTGTTGTCGCCCTCGAACGTCGTGAAGACGTCGGTGTCGGCCTTCAGCGCCGCGAACCCGGCGTCGCGCAGGTACCCCGCGCCGCCGCACGCCTCGCGGCACTCCTGGATCGTCTCCGTCGCGTGCCACGTGGCGACCGCCTTCAGACCGGCGGCGCGCGGCTCGAGCTCGCGTCGCCGCTCCTCGACGTCCTCGCCCTCGGGCGCACGGATGATCGCGTCGAGCGCGTCGACGGTGTCGTGCTGCGCGAAGCTCAGGGCGTACGAGGTGGCCAGCAGCGGCAGCAGGCGCCGCTGGTGGGCCAGGTAGTCCATGACCGGGACCTCGGTGCCGTCGGGGTCTTCGAACTGCCGGCGGTCCAGGCCGTGCCGGATCGCGATCGTCAGCGCCGACTTCGACGCGCTGACCGCCGCGCCGCCGACGGACACGCGACCCTGCACGAGGGTCCCGAGCATCGTGAAGAACCGGCGACCCGGACTCTCGATCGGACTCGAGTAGACGCCCGCCTCGTCGACCGACCCGAAGCGGTCCAGGAGCGCGGTACGGGGCACCCGGACGCCGTCGAACCACAGCCGGCCGTTGTCGACGCCCTGGAGCCCGAGCTTGTCGCCGCAGTCCTCGATCCGGATCCCGGGCAGCGCGCGGTCGTCGCCCTCGTCGCGGAGCGGCACGAGCAGCGCGTGGACCCCGTGCGACTCCCCGCCGACGACGAGCTGGGCGAAGACGACGGCCTCGCGGCCGTGGCGGGCGGCGTTCCCGATCCAGTCCTTGCTGGCCTGGTCGTCGGGGGTGTCGATCACGAACTCGGCGCCGACCGGGTCGTACGTCGCGGTCGTCCGGAGCGCCTGGACGTCCGAGCCGTGCCCGCGCTCCGTCATCGCGAAGCAGCCCGGGAGCTCGAGCGACCCGACCCGCGGCAGGTACGCCAGCCGCTGCTCCGCGTTGCCGAGCTGCTGGATGGCGCCGCCCCACAGCCCGAACTGGACGCCGATCTTCACTAGCAGGGAGAGGTCGCCGAACGCGAACGTCTCGAAGCCGGCGATGAAGCCCGCGACGTCGTGCCGCCCCCCGACCTCCTCGGGATAGCCGCGCATCGTCTCGCCGGTGGCGGCGACCCGCCGCGTCCAGTCCAGGACGCGGTCGCGGTACGCGTCGCGGTCCAGGGAGCCGACGTCGCTGCGGTCGAAGCACGGGTCCGAGAGGAGCTCCCGGACCCGGTCGCGGACGACGTGGTGGTCCCCGTCGAGCGCCCGGCGCAGGGCGGCGACGTCGAGGGCCGCGGACGCAGGCTCCGTGCTCATGGCCGCATCGTCCCACGCGACCGGCACCTCTCCGCGCGCACGGCGGATTCGCCCCCGGACCGGGGGTCCTGCGTCCCGTCCCGCCGGTCAGGGCGCGATCGTCGGGCGGGCCGGCGGGTCCGCGTCGCGCGGACGGAAGTGCTCGGGCGGCACCTCGATGAACAGCGCCCGGGCGCTCGCCAGCAGCCGCTCCCCCTCCATCAGCCGCGCGACGATCCGGATCTTCCGGCCGTCGCGCGCCTCGAGCCACGACTCGGTGACGAGCGACCGCCCGATCACGACCGGGGACGCGAACTCCACGTCGAGCTTCGCCGTCACCGCACGCAGCCCGAGCGTGCGCGGGATCGCGCCGGATATGTCGTCGAGGATCGCGGCGACGATGCCGCCGTGCGCGAGCCCCGGCGCACCCTCGTAGGCGGGCGGGAGCGCCACGTCGGCCCGCACCACGTCGCCGTCGCGGACGAACGAGAGCCCGAGGCTCGCGGGGTTCTCGGGACCGCAGCCGAAGCAGGTGGCGGTGTGCGGGCGCATCGGCCCGTCGTCGCCGGCGGGCAGCGGGGCGGACGGCGGGAGCTCCGGGCGGACGGACATCGCCCGGAAGCCAACCAGACGCCGGGCCCCGCTGCGCGGCGGCCACGCCCCGCGGACCCGGGCGTCGCGTCGACCCGACGCGACGCCCGCCCGCCTCAGCGCTTGAGGCGGATGCTGCGGGTCGTCCGCTGGACGACGCGCTTCTGCTTGTCGGTCGCCGTGAGCCGCAGGCGGTAGAGCCCCGGCTTCAGCGTCCGTCCCGGGAACCGCGGCCCGACGTCGGCGGTGGTCGTCCCGGCGATCAGGCGCAGCGTGCGGGACGTCGGCAGGAGTGCCCAGCGGGTGCACCGCACCTTCGCGGCGACCTTCGCGCCCGAGCGGACCTTGGCGCACCGGCGCCTGGAGCCGTTCCCGATCGTCTTGCCCGGACGGGACTCCTCGACCTGCAGGCGGACGCGGGCCTCCTGCGTCAGGCGGATCCGGAGCTTCGCCTTCGTCGCGAGCTGGGCCGGCCTGGCCTTGCGGCTGCCGCGCTTGCGGACCGCCTTGCGCGTCAGGTGCCACTGTGCCGTCGAGAGCGTCGCGGACGTCAGCTTGACCGGGGGCGGCGGGACCGCTCCGAACGTGCCGACGATCGACAGCGCCTTGGACGCCGCGATCTGGCACACGGTCCCGGCGCCGGCGGGGGCGCATTCGCCACCCCAGCCGACGAAGCGCGCGTTCTCGGCCGGGCGCGCGGTGAGCGTGACGGTCCGATTGCCACCGATCAGCTGGGAGCAGTCGGTGCCGCAGTCGATGCCGGGCGGGTCGCTCGTGATGGTGCCCTGCGTCGGTCCGCCGCCGACCGTGACCTGCACCTTCTGACGGACGGGCGGCGCGGCCCCCGGGGCGTCGAGCCGCAGCACGCGGCTGTTCCCGGCGTCGGCGACCAGCAGCGTGCGGCCGTCGGGGCTCAGCGCCAGGTTGGCGGGGTCGCTGACCTGGTTGAGACCGCGGCCCTCGGTGAGGATCGTCTCCCACGAGAAGCCGCCGTTCACCTGCGGGGTGCCGCGGAGCACCCGTGCGCCGTTCGCGGTGCCCGGCCGGGCCTCGGACACGTAGAGGGTGCCGTCGCCCGCGACCGCCAGGCCCTGCGGGTCGTCCCAGTACTGCGCGCCGTCCGGCGGGGCGACCCGGGCGCCGGTGTCGTCGTCGATGATGAGCTTCGGGCCGGCGACGTAGGCCTTGCCCGTCGGTCCGACGGCCACGGCGGTCGGACGGTTCAGCCCCGCCCGCTTGGTGGAGACCTGGCCGCCGGGCTCGACGCGCACGAGGCGGCTGCCGCCCGAGTCGGTCGCCAGCACCGCGCCGTCCGGGAGCGCCGCGACCCCGCGCGGCCGCGAGATCTCGCCCGGCGCGGTGGTCGCGATGACGGCCCCGGAGCCGTCGAAGCGGACCAGGCGGTTGTTGAACGTGTCCGCGACCCAGAGCGCGCCGGAGGTGTCGTACGCGACGCCGCTGGGGAGCGTCATCTGGTTCTCGGTGTCCTTGCCCGGCGCGGCGAAGCCGTTGAGCTTGCTGATCCGGCCGAACATCCCGATGTACGTGCCGTCGCCGGCGATGATCTCGGCGCGGTGGGCGAACGTGTCGGCGATCGCGATCGTGCCGTCCGCCCGGTAGGCGACGCCGCGGGCGCGGGTGACGTACCCCGGCCCGCGCCCGGCGACGCCCCATGCGGCGGTGAAGACGCCGTCGCCGGAGACGCGCTGGATGCGGTTGTTCGCGGTGTCGGCCACGTAGACGCCGCCCGCGGGGTCCAGCGGGTTGGTGGCGACCGCGCGCACGATCGAGAAGCGCCCGACGCGGTAGCCGGAGCCGCCGAACGTGCCGAGGAAGTTCAGGCTCGAGGCGTCGAAGACGTTGACCCGGCCGTTGATGTTGTCGCCGACGTACGCCTGGTTCGGGGTGCGGGCGTCGACCGCGACGTCGTAGGGGAACTTGAACTCGCCCGGATCCGACCCGAAGGTCCCGGCGGTCCCGATCTTCGCGAGCGTCGTCGCGTTCAGCACCAGCAGCCGGTGGTTCTGGTTGTCGGGCACGTAGAGGCGGTCGCCCTTGGGGTTCACGCCGACGCCCTGCGGCCGCTTGATGCCGAGGCCGCTGGTCGACTTCGGGGCGCCGTAGGGCTGCAGCGAGTTCGGGTCCAGGGCGAAGCGGAGGATGCGGTCGCCGCCGCTGTCGGCGACGAACGCGACGACCGACTTCCCGGGCGCGTCCTGTTGGACCGCGATCCCGCCGGACGTGATGCCAGCGTCCTCGCGGTCGGAGCCCGACTTCAGCGTGAAGGTCGACGAGTTGCCGAACCCGCTGATGTACCGCCCGTCGTCGGCGGAGAAGACCTGGACGCGGTCGTTCTCGCTGTCGAGGACGAACACGTGGCCCTGCTTGTCGACGGCGACGCCGCCGACGACGCCGAGCCGCCCGGCCTCGCCGCGGGTCGCGCGCCCGCCGAACGTGAACAGCGGGGCGCCGCCCGCGTCGAACGCCTGGACGACGCCCGAGTACTGGTCCGCGACGAAGACGTGGCCGTTCCTCGGGTCGATCCCGAGGCCCTGCGGGAAGCGGAAGACGCCGGCGCCGATCGGATCCTCGCCGACGACCGACGGGGTCAGCGGTGGTCCGGCCGCGCGGGCGGGAGATGACGGGAGGGCCGCGGCGGCGACGGCGAGCACGGTGACGACGAGCGCCGACGCGCCACGTGCACCGCGCCGGACGCCCGGCCTGGGGAAGGCTGGGGGGAGCATCGCCGCACATGGTGCCCCGTCGGCCCCGCGCGTGCGCCGGTCGCACGTCGTCCTGCGGCCGGCGCCTCCGGGCGAGCGGGTCCTCGCCTGTGAGGACCCGCAGGTCACCCCCGACGGCGGACACCTCGACGAACATGGGAACCGATCTCATGTAGGATCCCACGTCGGTCCGGCACCGGTCGTGCCCGCCTCCGCACGATGCTCGAGCCGTTCTCCCTCCCCTTCGTGCAGCGCGGCCTCTGGGAGGTCCTGCTGCTCTCCGGCGGTGCCGGGGTCCTCGGCACGTGGATCGTGCTCCGCGGCCTCTCCTTCTACGCGCACGGCGTGGCCGCCGCGACGTTCCCGGGGCTCGTCCTGGCGGCCGGCCTGGGCTTCGCCGGGCCGCTCGGGGCGTTCGGCGTCGCGCTGCTCTTCGCCCTGACCGTCGGGCGCCTCGCCGCGAAGGACGTGACCGGGGACCACAGCACCCTGACCGCCATGGTCCTCGTCGGGGCCCTGGCCACGGGCGTGGTGCTCGCCAGCGACGCGTTCCCGCGCGCGGCGAACGTCACGTCCCTCCTGTTCGGCAGCCTCCTCGTGATCTCCGACCGCGACCTCGTGATCGCCGGTGCGGTCTCCGTCTTCGTGCTCGGCGCGTCGGTGCTGCTGGGGCCGCGCTGGCTGGCGGTCGGCTTCGACCGCGCGGGCGCCCGCAGCACCGGGGTCCGCGCCGGTGGCCCGGATGCCCTGCTGCTCCTGCTGGTCGCCGTCGTCGCCGTCGCCACGCTGAGCGCGGTCGGCTCGCTGCTGGCCGCCGCGGTGATGGTGATGCCCGCGGCGGCCACGCGTCCCTGGGTCCGGCGCCTCCGTGCGTGGCAGCTCTCGACGGTCGCGCTGACCGCGGTCCAGGGCGTCTGCGGCCTGTGGCTCTCGGCGCGGACCAACGCCCCGCCCGGGGCCACGATCGCGGTCCTCGCCGGCGCGACGTTCGCCGTCTCCGTCGGCCTGCGGGCGCTCCACGAGCGCGGCCTGACGCGCGGGCCGGGCGTGCGGGCGACCGCCGCGGCGTCGCTGGCCCTCGTCGTCGGCGCCGGGATCGTCGTCGGCGGCACCACCGACGACGCCCGCGGCGACGGACGCCTGCGGGTCGTCGCGACGACCACCCAGCTCGCCGACCTCGCGCGCAACGTCGGCGGCGACCGCGTCGACGTGCATCAGGTCCTCCACACCGGCAGCGATCCGCACGAGTACGAGCCGCGTCCCACCGACGTCGTCGCCGCGGGCCACGCGAAGGTGGTCCTCGCGTCCGGCCTCGGGCTCGACGACTGGATCGACGACGTGACCGCCGAGTCCGGCGACGACGCCCCGATCGTGCGCGTCGGCGAGGCCGTCCCGACCGTGCTCGGCGGCGACGACCGCGTCGAGGACGACCACGCGGAGGGCGGGCACGACCACGGCGACCACGACCCGCACTGGTGGCACGACCCGCGGAACGTGGAGGCCGCGATCGACACGATCCGCGACGCCCTCGTGCGCGCCGATCCCGCGGGCGCCGTCGCGCTCCGTCGGAACGCGGGCGCCTACCTGGCGAAGGTCCGGGCGCTCGACGGCGGCATCCGCCGTTGCGTCGACGCCGTCCCCGCCGGCGAGCGGACGCTCGTGACGAGCCACGACGCGTTCGGCTACTTCACGCGCCGCTACGGGATCCGCGTCGTCGGCGCCGCGATCCCGTCGCAGACCACGCAGGCGCAGGCCTCCGCCGGTGACGTCGCCCGGCTGGCCGCCCTGGTCCGCCGCGAGCGGGTCCGCGCGATCTTCCCCGAGGACTCCGTGAACCCGAAGCTCGCCGACGCGCTCGCGAAGGAGACCGGGGCGACCGTCGACCTGAAGCTCTACGGCGACACGCTGGGCGGTCGCGGCAGCGCCGGGGCCACGTACCTCGGGATGGAGCAGCACAACGCCGACGCCGTCGTGCGCGGCTTCACCGGCGGCGCCCGAGGATGCAGGATCTCGCTGTGACCGAGCACGCCCACTCCCACGACCACGTGGCCCCGGCCACCGATCCGGAGCAGCCCATGAGCACGCAGGTCGCCCCGTCCCCCGCGCTCGCCCCCGACCACCCGGTCGCGGTCGGCACCCCGCTCCTGACCCTCGAGGGCGTCGGCGCCGGCTACGACGAGACGCTGGCCCTCCGGGACGTGACGTTCACCGCGAACGCCGGCGACCGGATCGCGGTCCTCGGGCCCAACGGCGGCGGCAAGACGACGCTGTTCCGGGTCGTCCTCGGCGAGCTCGCCGCACGCACCGGCCGGGCGACCGTCGAGGGGGACGTCGCGATCGTCCCCCAGACCGAGCGCTCCCGGCTCGACTTCCCCGTCTCCGCCCTCGACGTCGTCCTGATGGGCACGATCGCCGGGCGGCCCTGGTGGCGGAGCGCCGGCCGGCGGGACCGCGAGGCCGCCCGCGACGCCCTCGCCGCCGTCGGGCTGGGTGACCGCGTCGACGCGACCTTCGGGGAGCTCTCGGGCGGGCAGCGGCAGCGCGTCCTCGTCGCCCGGGCCCTCGTCCGCCGTGCGCGCGTGCTCCTCCTGGACGAGCCCTACCGCGGACTCGACGCGACGAGCGCCCGCCGGCTCGACGACCTGATCACCGCGCTCGCCGCCGAGGGCCGCACGCTCCTGATCGCGACCCACGACGTCGCCCAGGCCCGAGCATGGGACCGCGTGCTCTGCCTGAACGGGCGCCAGGTCGCCTACGGCCCGCCCGACACCGCGCTGACGGCGGAGACCCTCGCGGGCACGTACGGCGGGGACCTCGTCCGCGTCGCGGAGAGCGGCGAGCTCGCCGTCGTCGCGGAGCACCACTGCGGATGACCGACCCCGCCCTCCTCGCGTCCGTCCTCGACGGCCTGGTCGACCCGTGGCGCAGCGGCATCATGCAGCGCGCGCTGATCGAGGTCGTCCTGCTCGGCGCGACCGGCGGGCTGCTCGGCTGCTGGATCGTGTGGGGCGGGCTGTCCTACAGCGCCGAGGCCCTGCCGCACGCGATGTTCCCCGGGCTCGTCGGCGCCGCGCTGATCGGCGCGCCGCTCGTCCTCGGCGGGGCGGTCGGGCTGCTCGTCGCGGCGCTCCTGATCGCCGCCGCCTCGCGGGTGCCGACGCTCGACCGCGACACCTCGATCTCCGTCGTCTTCACGTCGATGTTCGGCCTCGGCACCCTGATGGCGCTGTCCCCCGACACGCCGACCGGGGTCTCGGAGCTGCTCTTCGGCGACGTCCTGGGCCTGACGAACGGCGACGTCGCGGTCGCGGCGGCGCTCACGCTCCTCGTCCTCGCCGCGCTGCGGGTCCTCCACCCGCGCCTGCTCGCCACGACGTTCGACCGCGACGGCGCCCGCGCCGCCGGCCTGCGGGTCGGCGTCACCGACGTCGCCCTCGTCGCCCTGATCGCGGTGGCGACCCTCGTCTGCGTCCAGGCGCTCGGCAACCTCTTCGTCGCCGCGACCCTCGTCGCCCCCGCCGCGACGGCCCGCACCTTCGGCCGCCGCCTCGGCCCGACGATGGCGTTCGCCGTCGCCGTGGCCCTCGTCTCGGGCGTCGGCGGCCTCCTCCTCTCGTACCACGCGGGCACGGCGGCGGGCGCGTCGATCGCGGGCGTCACGGTCGCGATCTACCTGGTGGTCGCGGCCGGCGCCGGCGTGCGGGGCGCCCTGTCGGCCCGCGGGCGG
>NZ_KI912613.1:4287228-4347228 GCF_000519325.1 Patulibacter minatonensis DSM 18081
GGCGGGCCGGTGCCGGCTGGCGGCGGACCGGGGCCGGCTGACGGCGGACCGAGCCGGCTGGTAGTGGGCGGGCGTTCGGCGGGCGGCAGTTCGAGCCGGAAGGCAGCGGGCGGTCGGCAGTCCGCGGTGGGGGTCAGCAGGCGGCGGGATGTCGCCGACAGGCCGGCGGGCGGACGGCGAACGGGGGGCGGGGGGCGGGGAGCGACTGCGAGGTGCCGAGCCCTCAGGGTTCGCCGACCCGTGGCACATCGCGGTCGCTGGACGACCACGACGTGTCACGGTGCCGGCGAAATGCGACCCGTGGCACCTCGTGGTCGTGCGGGGAGCCGACGAGCATCGGCCGCCGGGCGGTCCGGATCGGGCGGCACGCGGTCAAGTAGATAGAAGTGGTGTAGCTCGGTGAGGAGCGCGGTGGGCCGTCGAAGGCGGGCCACCGCGACGTTCGCATCGAGACCGTGGGTCTTCTTGGCGGAGGCCCCCACGACCCAGAAGGAACATCACGATGGCCCAGAGCCAGGGTAAGACGACCACGCGCGACGCGGTCGAGAGAATGCTGTCCGAGCACGGCGATCTCGTCCGCGAGAGCGTCGCGTTCATGGTCCGCGAGCTGATCGAGGCCGAGGTCTCCCAGCTCGTCGGTGCGGAGCTCGGCGAGCGATCCGAGGACCGCTCAACCCACCGAAATGGGTACCGCCACCGGCGGTGGGACACGCGGGCGGGCACGATCGACGTGGCGGTGCCGAAGCTTCGCCAGGGCTCGTATCTGCCGTCGTTCCTTGAGCCCCGGAAGCGTTACGAGCAGGCGTTGGTGGCCGTCGTGCAGGAGGCCTACGTCAACGGTGTCTCGACCCGGAAGGTCGATCGGTTGGTTGAGCAGATGGGCCTGCAGGGCCTGTCGAAGGGGTCTGCTGCATCGGTAGGTGACATCTGACGTGTGGTGCCCTGGGGTGCCACCAGAGAGGATGTGCAGCGTGCCGAAGCCGTATCCGCGGGAGTTCAAGGAGGACGTGGTCCGGGTCGCGAGGGCTCGTGATGGGGCGACGACGATCAAGCAGATCGCGAAGGATTTCGGGATCAGTGAGTCGTGTCTGACGAACTGGATCAAGCAGTCCGACGTCGAGGCGGGCGTGCGGCCGGGCGTGACCGCGGCCGGTGTCCGTGAGGTCATCGGTCTCGACGTCGGCGAGTCCGAGACCGAAGCGTTCTGGACCGAGTTCCTGCACTCGCTCCGGGCGCGTGGCCTGGCCGGCGTGCAGCTGGTGATGAGCGACGCGCACCAGGGTCTGAAGAACGCGATCGGTCGCGTCCTCTCCGCGCGGTGGCAGCGGTGCTGCGTGCACTTCGCTCGCGACATGACCGGCCACGTCGGCGCCGCGCAACGGCAGCTCGTCACCGCCGCGATCCGGCAGATCTTCACCGCCGACTCCGGCCAGGCCGCCCGCATCAAGCTCGGCGAGGTCGTGCAGCAGCTCGAGGGCCCCGCACCGAAGGTCGCCCGGCTGCTGGAAGGTGCTGAGGACGACCTCCTCGGCTTCTACGACTTCCCCAGCGAGCACTGGCCGAAGCTCAGGTCGACCAACCCGCTGGAGCGCCTCAACCGCGAGATCGGCCGTCGCTCCGACGTGGTTGGGATCTACCCCAACGACCAGGCGCTGCTGCGGTTGGCCGGCATGGTGCTGTTGGAGCAAAACGACGAATGGCTCGTCGGTCGCCGGTACCTCTCGGAGACCTCGATGCGCCGCGTTCTCAACCGCACCGAAACCACCACTGAGGCGCTGCCGGTGCAGCTCGCCGCCTGACCCAGACCACGCGCGTGGTGCCCGGACCGCTCGCCCTACGGGCTCCCGACCCGGGCACCACGCGACCCACGACCTCCGACCCAGAGCCGCTCACGGATCACGAAACCGAGCTACACCACAAAACGCGACTTGACTCGGCACGCATCGTGGAGGTGTCACCCCGGAGAACGTGACGATCCCCCGGTCCGACGGTCGGGGGTCGTCACGTTCTCCGGGCCGGGACGAGCATGACGTGACAACCCCCTCTGTCGCCCGTGGGGGCTCGTCACGTTGTCCCGGCCCGCGTCGCGTGCCCGAGCGGCGCGCCGCCCTGCCCGGACCGCCCGCGCATCGACCGCGTCGTCGAGCCCGTCCCCTACGCCGCCCGCGCGTCGACCGCGTCGTCGTGCCCGTGGTGGTGCATCGCGTCGGTGCCCCAGCGGGGCCACGGGTCCGGGAGCGCGCGGCCCCACCGCGGGCCGCGGGCGAGCTCCGCGTCGGTCAGCAGCGCCGCGTCGAGCCGGGCGATCAGGGCGTCGCGGTCGAGCCCCTGGCCGATGAAGACCAGCTCCTGCCGGCGGTCGCCGTAGTCCGGGTGCCAGTCCTCGGCCAGGCGCTCGCGCATCTCGTCGGGCCACGCGGTCTCGGGCTGCGTCGCCCACCAGGTGCCCACGGCGCGGAGGTTCAGGATCGGCCCGGCGGTCGACCACTCGCCGACGAGCGCCGGCCGGCTGGCGAGCCAGAAGAAGCCCTTCGACCGCACGACGCCCGGCCACGCCTCGTGGACCGCGTCCCAGAGGCGCTGCGGGTGGAACGGGCGGCGCTGCCGGAAGACGAAGCTGCCGATCCCGTACTCCTCGGTCTCGGGCTCCTCCTGCCCGCGGAGGACCTGGAGCCAGCCGGGGTGCTCGGAGGCCTCGTCGAAGTCGAAGCGCCCGGTGTCCAGGAGCTCGCCGAGCGGCACCTCGCCGTGCTCGGCGCGGACGATCCGCGCGCCGCGGTTCAGCTGCCGGACGACGTGTTCGGTGCGCTGGAGCCGCTCCGCATCGACGAGGTCGCACTTGCTGAGCACGACGAGGTCCGCGAACTCGACCTGGTCGATCAGGAGATCGACCACCGTGCGCTCATCGTCCTCGCCGAGGCTCTCGCCCCGAGAGGCGATGTCGTCCGTGGAGCCGATGTCGTCGACGAACCGCGCGGCGTCGACGACGGTGACCATCGTGTCCAGGCGCGCGACGTCGCCCAGGCAGCGGCCGTCCTCGTCCTCGAAGGTGAACGTCTCGGCGACCGGCAGCGGCTCGCTGATCCCGGTCGACTCGATGACCAGCGCGTCGAAGCGCCCCTGCTCGGCGAGCCGACCGACCTCGACGAGGAGGTCCTCCCGCAGCGTGCAGCAGATGCAGCCGTTGCTCATCTCCACGAGCTGCTCGTCGACCCGCGAGAGGGCGCTCTCCCCCGTGCCCGCGCGGTCCACGAGCTCGGCGTCGATGTTCACCTCGCTCATGTCGTTGACGATCACCGCCACGCGGCGACCCTCGCGGTTCTTCAGGAGCTGGTTCAGGAGGGTGGTCTTCCCGGCGCCGAGGAAGCCGGAGAGGACGGTGACGGGCAGCCGGCCGTCGTCGGTGAGGGGTGCGGTCATCCCTCCGTTCTATGAGACTCAGTCTCATCTGACAACCAGATGAGAATCGCGGCCCGCGCTCCCCCGTCATCGGGGGAGCGCGACGCCGCGACCGGGACTCAGAGAGCCTTGAGGATGTCCTCGACGCGGTCCTTCGCGTCGCCGAACAGCATCTGCGTGTTCTCGCGGAAGAACAGCGGATTCTGCACGCCCGCGTAGCCCGAGGCCATCGAGCGCTTGAAGACGATCACGTTCTCGGACTCCCAGACGTGCAGGACGGGCATGCCGGCGATCGGGCTGCTCGGGTCGTCGGCGGCGGCCGGGTTGACCGTGTCGTTGGCGCCGATCACGAGGACCACCGACGTCTCCGCGAAGTCGTCGTTGATCTCGTCCATCTCGAGGACGATGTCGTACGGGACCTTCGCCTCGGCCAGGAGGACGTTCATGTGGCCCGGCAGGCGCCCGGCGACGGGGTGGATGCCGAAGCGGACCTCCACACCGGCGTCCCGCAGCTTGCGCGTCAGGTCGGCGACGCCGTGCTGCGCCTGGGCGACGGCCATGCCGTAGCCGGGCGTGATGATCACGGACTTCGCGCTCTTCAGGAGCTCGGCTGCACCCTCGGCGTCGACCTCGCGGTGCTCGCCGTAGTCGGTGTCGCCGTCGCCCGCGGGCGCCTCGATGCCGAAGCCACCGGCGATGACGGAGATGAACGACCGGTTCATCGCCTGGCACATGATGTAGCTCAGGTACGCACCGGAGGAGCCCACGAGCGCGCCGGTGATGATGAGCGCGTCGTTCTCGAGCAGGAAGCCCGAGGCGGCGGCCGCCCAGCCGGAGTAGCTGTTCAGCATCGAGACGACGACCGGCATGTCGCCGCCGCCGATCGAGGCGACGAGGTGCCATCCGAGCGCGAGCGCCAGGATCGTCGCGAGGATGAGCGGCACGATGCCGGGGCTGGCGCAGAACCACACGGTCAGCCCGGCGAAGACGACGAGCGACCCGACGTTGATCAGGTTCTTGCCCGGCAGCATCAGCGGCTTGGAGTCGATCTTCCCCGAGAGCTTCAGGTAGGCGACGATCGAGCCCGTGAACGTCACGGCGCCGATGAAGACGCCGATCATGACCTCGGCGTGGTGGATCCCGAGCGTCCCGAGGACGTCCAGGTGCAGCGCCTCCTCGCCGTTCTTGTCGTTCTCGACGAGCAGGAAGCCGTTCCAGCCGACGAGGACGGCGGCCATGCCGACGAAGCTGTGGAGCAGGGCGATGAGCTCGGGCATCCCGGTCATCTCGACGATGCGGGCGCGCCAGATCCCGATCGCCGCGCCGATGACGACGGCGACGAGGAGCAGGACGAGCCCGATGTCCTTGATGTCGGCGTCGATGGCGAGCCAGACGGTGGCGATCAGGGCGACCGCCATGCCGGCCATGCCGTAGCGCAGACCGACCTTCGCGGTCTCGTGCTTGGAGAGTCCTGCCAGCGCGGCGATGAAGAGCAGCGCTGCGACGAGGTATGCGGCCTGGGCCGGAACGGTGACGGTCATTCCGCTAGCTCCTCGAGAACATGGCGAGCATGCGGCGGGTCACCGCGAAGCCACCGAAGACGTTGATGCTCGCGAACAGGATCGCCACGAACGCGACGGCCGTGATCGTGTCGTTGCTGTGCCCGATCTGCAGCAGGCCGCCGACGACGATGATCCCGGAGATCGCGTTGGTCACCGACATGAGCGGCGTGTGCAGCGCGTGGTGCACGTGGCCGATCACGTAGTAGCCGATGACGATCGCCAGGGCGAAGACGGTGAGGCGCGGCACGAGCACCTCGGGCGAGATCGCCACCAGGCCGAAGAACAGCGCGGCCGCGGCGAGCACGAAGCCCAGGCGCGTGGTGTCCGACATCGGCTCCTTCGGCGGGGGCGGCGGGGCCACCTCCTTCGGCGGGGCCGTGGGCGCCGCCGACACCTGGACCTCGGGCGGCGGCCAGGCCAGCTCGCCGTCGTCGACGACCGTGATGCCGCGCTGGACGACGTCCTCGGAGTCGAGGACCAGGACGCCGTCCTTCTCGGGCGTCATGAGCTTCATGAGGTTGACGAGGTTCGTGCCGTAGAGCTGCGACGCCTGCGCGGGCAGACGGCCCGCGAGGTCCGTGAAGCCGAGGATCGTCACGCCGCCTTCGGTGACGACGGCCTCGCCCTTGACCGTGCCCTCGACGTTGCCGCCGTTCTGGGCGGCCATGTCCACGATCACGGAGCCGGGCTTCATGCTGGCCACCATCTCGGCGGTGATCAGCGTGGGCGCGGGACGGCCCGGGATGAGCGCCGTCGTGATGATGATGTCGACGTCCGTCGCGAGCTCGGCGTAGAGCTTCGCCGCGCGGGTGTTGTAGTCGTCGGACATCTCCTTCGCGTAGCCCGTGGCGCTGACCTGCGCCTCCTCGGACTCGACCGAGAGGTACTCGCCGCCGAGCGACTTGACCTGGTCGGCGACCTCGGGCCGCGGGTCGGTCGCGTAGACGATCGCGCCCATGCTGCCGGCCGCGCCGATGGCGGCGAGCCCTGCGACGCCGACGCCGGCGACCAGGATCTTCGCCGGATTGACCTTGCCAGCGGCGGTGACCTGCCCGGTGAAGAAGCGCCCGTAGGTGTGGGCGGCCTCGACGACCGCGCGGTACCCGGCGATGTTCGCCATCGACGAGAGCACGTCGAGCGACTGCGCGCGGGAGATGCGCGGCACCGCGTCCATCGAGAGCGCCGTGATCGGGCGCCGGGCGAGGTCGTCGACCATCGCCTGGTCGAGCCGCGGCGAGAGCAGAGCGATCAGCGTCGCGCCCGGCTTCAGGCCGTCGAGCTGCGCCCTGGCGGGAGCGTTGACGCCGAAGACGACGTCCGCGGCGAGCGGGTCGCCGATGGTCGCGCCGGCCTCCGTGTAGGCCTCGTCCGTGAAGCTCGAGGCCTCGCCGGCGCCCGTCTCCACGGTCACCTCGTAGCCGAGCTTGAGCAGCTGCTGGACGGTCGCGGGGGTGGCCGCGACGCGGGTCTCCCCGGCCTGCGCCTCCCTCAGTACACCGATCACCATGGGCGAATCCTTTTCTGCATCTGGGCGTTCATCCGATCCACCGGCGCCGACCGGCTGGTGGTTCCGGGTGTGGTTGTGTGCTCGAGAGCATCGCGGCGTGGTCCTGGCACCGCCACCGCGACGGCGGCGGCGGTCGGGCGTCGCGACAGAACGGTACTTGTGCGGCCCGTCGGGTGTCGTCGCCGCGGATCGCGGCGTTGGAGTCCCCCGATAGAAGGAGAATTCTGACCGGCGGTGTGAGTGCCCCCGCTCCCTACCGCCCGGTCGCCGAGCGGGCGGCGACCGGCGCGACGAGCGCAGCCCGCTGATGCGTGACGGACGACGGGGCCGTCGCCGACGCCGGCGCCGCCCCGCTCCCCCCGAGCAGCCCTGCCACGAGCAGCCCGACACCCACCAGCGACCGGCGCACGATCTTCTTCGTCCGCGGGCCCATGAGCCAGGGGAAGCGGGCCTCGAGCCACATCCGCATGCCCGAGGCGCCCGCCACGGCCGTCATCGCGCCCGCCGCGCACTGGATGCACATGACGTCGATGCAACCAGGGCGGCGGACGGCGGGCCAGTAGATGAGAAGACGGGCGCCCCGCCGCTCGCGGGCACGCCGGGCCCTACTTCAGCTCGGCCGAGCTCTTCTTCAGCAGCTGGCGCGCGATGATCAGCAGCTGGATCTGCTGGGTGCCCTCGAAGATGTCGAGGATCTTCGCGTCGCGGGACCACTTCTCGAGCAGGTCGGCCTCGCTCAGGCCGATCGAGCCGCAGAGCTCGACGCAGCGCAGCGCGACGTCGGTGCCGGTCCGACCCGCCTTGGCCTTGGCGTACGAGGCGTGCAGCGAGTTCGGCAGCCGGTTGTCGGCCATCCACGCGGCGCGCATCGTCAACAGGCGCGCGGCCTCGACGTCCGACTCGAGCTCGAGGAACGTCTGCGCGGCACCGACCTGCAGGGCCGCGGGGCGGTCGTAGTCGATCGTGACGCCGGCGTCCTCCAGCTGCTTCCGCGTGAAGTCGAGCGCCGCCTCGGCGACGCCGACGGCCATCGCGGCGACGAGCGGCCGGGTGTTGTCGAACGTCTGCATCGCGCCGGCGAACGACTTCTTCGCGTCGATCTCCGGCGTGCCGAGCAGGTTGGCGGCCGGGACCCGGCAGTCGACGAGCTCGAACTGCGCGGTGTCGGACGCCCGGATCCCGAGCTTGTGCTCCAGGCGGATCAGCTGCATGTTCGGGTTGCTGCGCTCGACGACGAACGACTTGATCGCGGCACGGCCCTTCGAGAGATCCAGCGACGCCCAGACGACGACGAGGTCGGCGCGCTCGCCGGACGTCACGTAGATCTTCGTGCCGTTGAGGACGTACTCGTCCGTCGCCTCGTCGTAGCGGGCGGTGGTGCGGATGTTGGCCGAGTCCGAGCCGACCGACGGCTCGGTGATCGCCATCGCCGCCCACTTGCCCTCGAAGCGCTCGAGCTGCTCGTCGGACGCCACGGAGGCGATCGCCGAGTTGCCGAGGCCCTGACGGGGCATCGTGAGCGTCAGGCCGACGTCGCCCCAGCAGGTCTCCATGACCGACAGCGCGGTCGACATGTTCGTGCCGTTGCGGTTGCCCTCGCCCGTGTCCTTCGACGCGCGCACACCGGTGGCGCCGGCGCCGCCGGAGCCGGAGTCGTTGAGCCCGTCGATGAGCGCGGCCAGCATGTCGAGCTCCTTCGGGTACTCGTGCTCGGCGGCGTCGTACTTCCGGGAGTTCGGGCGCAGCACCTCGCGGGCGACCTGCTTGGCCTGCCCGATCAGGGGCGCGAACTTCTTGGGGGTCTCGAGATTGATCATCGGATTTCGATCCTTGGTCTTCGGAAGGCTGTGGGCCGACGGCACGCCGTCGCCCCTGGTCGGAGAACCGGGTGTCACGTGTCCTTCACGGTCCGACGCGGTGCGGACCCGAGAGACACGGGACGGGGCCCGGTCCCCTGTCAGACGAGAAGGGCCCCTTCCATGACGCCGGCGGCCCGCAGGTCGCGGTACCAGCGCTCGACCGGGTGGTCCTTCACGTAGCCCGCGCCGCCGAGCATCTGGACGGCCTGCGAGCCGATCTCCATGCCCTTGTCGGCGGTGAGCTTCCGGGCCAGCGCGGCCTCGCGGGCGAAGCTCTTGCCCATGTCCGCGCGGCTCGCCGCGCGGTAGGTCGTCAGCCGGAGGCTCTCGAGGTCGATCGCCATGTTCGAGACGGTGAACGCGACGCCCTGGCGGTGCGAGACGGGCTCGCCGAACGCCTCGCGCTCGTTGACGTACGGGATGACGTGGTCGAGCGCCGCCTGCGCGGTGCCGGTGGCCAGCGCGGCCCAGGCGATGCGGCCCAGGCGGATCGCCTCGGCGTAGACGTCGGGGTCGCCGCCGCCCAGCAGCGCGGAGGCCGGGACGCGGACGTCCTTCAGCACCAGGCGCCCGGTGGCCGCGGCGCGCAGACCGATCGCGGGCTCGGGCTCGGTCAGGACGCCGGCGGTCTTCGACTCGACGAGGAACAGCGCCGGATGGTCCGCGAGGTCGGCGGCGACGACGAACAGCTCGCCGGTCCCGACGTGCGGCACGAGGGACTTCACGCCGGAGAGCACGTAGTCCTCGCCGTCGCGGGTCGCGGTCGTCCGCAGCGCGAACGGGTCGAACAGCGGCCGCGGCTCCTGGACGGCGAGCGCGGCGGTCGGGACGTCCTCGCCGACGAACTCGGGCAGGTAGGTCGCCTGCTGGTCGGCGTCGCCCCAGAGGCCCAGCGCGGTCGATACCGCGGCCGGCGCCAGGACGGCGTAGGCGAGGCCGAGGTCGCCGTGCGCGAGCGCCTCGGCGAGCAGCACGGACGTGACGGCCGAGCGCTCCTCGACGGCGCCGCCGGCGGCCTCGGGCACGCCGAGCAGCGTGGTCCCGATCTCGGTGCTCTTCAGGAGCAGGCCCTCGGGCATCGCGCAGGCGGTGTCGGCGGCCTCGGCGGCGGGACGCAGCTCGGTCGCGGCGAAGTCTCGCGCGGCCGACTGGATCATCTCCTGCTCGTCGTCGGGCGTCAGGTCGAACAGCCCGTTGCCGGTGCGTGCGGGCTTCAGGCGCGACGCCGAGCCCCCGCCGGAGCGCTTGGCGAACGTGCGCCCCACGGTGCCCGCCGCCTGGAAGCCGCGGTGCGCACCGATGCGCACGACGCGCTCGCTGGCGCTCCGGGCTCCCAGGCGGTCGATCAGCTCGGAGCCCGCGAAGCGGTTCAGCGCGCGGAGGCCCAGGGCCATTCCTCGGTCGGTCAGGTTCATCTCGTGGCGATCCGGGTCGATGGGACGACGGCGTCGCACGGTCTCGATACGACCGCGTACACCTTTCCTACTCAGAGTAGCACCTGAGTGCACACCTGTACCGAAGATCCTCGCACCGATGAGTTCGCGGAGCCGGCGCGGTCCTCGTCCCGAACGACCGCCCGCCGGCCCCGGATCCGCCTGCGCGGATCCGGCCGCCCGACCCGAGGACCACCGTGCCCGACGTCTCCGCCCCCACCATCACCCCGAACCTCTGGTTCGACACCCAGGCCCATGAAGCCGCCGAGTTCTACGTCTCGGTCTTCCCGGACGCCGAGATCCTCGACGTCCACCGCTACGGCCCGGAGGGCATGCGCGACGAGGGCACGGTGATGCTCGTCGTCTTCCGGCTCGGTGCCACCCGCTTCTGCGCCATCAACGGCGGCCCGCAGTTCACGTTCGACGAGGCGGTGTCCTTCGAGATCGAGTGCCAGGACCAGGAGGAGGTCGACCGCTACTGGGAGGCCCTGATCGCCGGCGGCGGCGCGGAGAGCAGGTGCGGCTGGTGCAAGGACCGCTTCGGGCTCTCGTGGCAGGTCGTGCCGAAGGGGATGGGCGAGGTCCTCTCCGACCCCGACCGCGAGCGCGCTGGCCGGGCGATGAAGGCGATGCTCGGTATGCGCAAGCTCGACCTCGCGGCGCTCCGGCGCGCGGCCGACGGGGAGGCCTGACGCATCTGGCAGGCTTCCCCCATGGCCTCCACCGTCCCGCGCGCGCCGTTCACGTCGTCCCTGGCGGAGGAGCTCGCGCCCGGGCTGCTCGAGCGGTTCGTGCGGTACGCGCGGGTCTCCACGCAGTCCGACCGCGAGGCGACGACGAGCCCGTCGACCGCCCGCCAGCTCGACCTCTCGCGCCTCCTCGTCGACGAACTCCGCGAGATCGGGCTGGACGACGTGGTCCTCGACGACGACGGCTACGTGTACGCCACGCTCCCGGCGACGACGGACGCCGCACCCGACGGGACGCCCTGGCCGGTCGTCGGCCTGATCAGCCACGTCGACACGAGCCCCGACGCGCCGGGCGAGGGCGTCGAGCCGCTCGTCCACCGCGCGTACGACGGCACGACGATCGCGCTGCCGAAGGACGGGACGGTCCTCGATCCCGAGCGGATGCCCGAGCTCTCCTCGCGCGTCGGCCACGACGTCGTGACGTCGAGCGGTGACACGCTGCTCGGTGCGGACGACAAGGCGGGCGTCGCGGAGATCGTCACCGCGCTGGCACATCTGGCCGCGCGTCCCGAGCTGCCCCGCCCCACGCTGCGGGTCTGCTTCACGCCGGACGAGGAGATCGGCCGCGGCGCGCACCGCTTCGACGTCCCCGGCTTCGGCGCCGTCTGCGCCTACACGGTCGACGGCTCCGAGCCGGGCGAGCTGCAGGACGAGACGTTCACCGCGTCGGAGGCGGTCGTCACGATCGAGGGCCACGACGTCCACCCCGGCTTCGCGACCGGCAAGCTCGTCAACGCCACGCGCCTGGCCGCCCGGATCGTGGCGGCGCTGCCGCCGGAGCTCACCCCCGAGCAGACCTCCGGACGCGATGGCTTCATCCACGTCTACGAGACCACGGCCACCGCCGCCCGCGCCGAGATCCGCGCGATCGTCCGCGACTTCGACGACGACCTGCTCGCGCAGCACGCCGACCTCCTGCGGTCGATCGTCGCGGAGGTCGCTGCCGACGAGCCGCGTGCGACGCTGTCGGTCGAGGTCACGCCGCAGTACCCGAACATGCGCGACCACATCGCGCGGTTCCCGGCCGTCGTGACCGCCGCGGAGCGCGCGATCGAGGCCGAGGGCCTCGCGCTGGTGCGCACCGCGATCCGCGGCGGCACCGACGGCTCGCAGCTGAGCGCCATGGGCCTCCCGACCCCGAACGTCTTCACCGGCGGGCACGAGTACCACTCGGTGCGCGAGTGGGCGTCGCTGCAGGAGATGGCCGCCGCGTCGGCGACGGTCGTGCGGATCGCCGAGGCGTGGACGGCACCGGACCTCGTGGCCGCCGCGGCCGCCGGGCACCTGCCGGCCTGACGTCAGTCGGTCACGCCGGAGATCGCGACGGCGACGTACACCAGCCCGCCGGCGCCCAGCACGCGCCGGAACGCGTCGTCGCCGTGCGCGAGCTCGAGGTACGCCCAGATCGTCACACCGACCCGCGAGACCGCGGCGAGCAGGTCGGAGGCGTCCCCCGAGGCGGCCTTCGCGAAGAGCGACGCGCCGATCGCGACGAGCAGCGGCGCGTTCGGGAACTGGACGACGGGGTAGGACGCCGGCCAGCCGCGCTGGGCGCGGCGCCACAGCGCGGCGAGGTCGGCGGGCACCGGACGAGCCTACGGGTCCGGGGCGCGCCGCCCCGGACCCGGACCTCCCGCCCCGCTCAGCGCCTCCCGAGCTGCACCGCCTGGAGGGCGTTGACCACGCCGTCCCCGTAGAACGAGTTGTGGCTCGTCGTCCCGGTGCACCGCGCGGTATAGAGCGCGGGGTCGAGTTCCGGGTCCGGGTACGTCTGGACGCCGCCCGCCGGGCACGCCGTCGGGGTCGCCGTGCGGCTGAGGAGCCGCTCGGTCTGCTTCGGGTCCAGCGTCACGCCGCCGCCCCGACGGTCCCGCCTGCCCTCCGCCGCGACGACGAGCGCCGCGACGCCCGCGGCGTGCGGGCTCGCCATCGAGGTGCCCTGGAGGTACTGGTAGTACGCGGGCTTCCCGGACGAGACGTCCTTCACCACGAACGGCGTCGTCGGCTCGCCGGCGGCGTCGACGTCCCCGACCGTGCGTGCGACCGCCTCGGGGTACGGCGCGAGGATCCCGTTCTCCGGCGACCGGTACTGCGCGGTGCCGAAGAAGTCGCGGGTGTCCCCGCCCGGGGCCGCGACCTGGGTCTCCTTCAGGCTCCAGTTCGAGTAGTACGCCTTCCGACCGCTGCGACCGGTCGACGAGACGCCGACGACGCCGTCGGTCTCGGTCGGGACGCTCAGGCAGCCGTTGTCGATCGTCCGCTCGTACGCGGCGTCCGGCGGGTAGTCGGGCGACACGCCGTCGACCTTCGGGTCGTCGATGTCGGTGTTCTCGTTGCCGAGCGCCGCGACCGGCAGGACGCCCTTCCGGCGGGCGTAGTCGACGGCGCGCTGCACGGCGACGATCGTCGTCCGCTGCTGTGCCTGCGCCGCCGGGGAGTCCGCCGCGTTGCTGCGGCAGTTGTAGAGCCACGGATCGACGTAGAAGCTCATGTTCACGACGTCGATGCCGTGGTCGGCGGCGTAGGTGAGCGCGTCGACCGTGGGCTGGGCGAAGAAGTAGCCCGAGTCCTGCCCGGCGCGGAGGTTGACGATCGAGGCCCTCGGCGCGACGCCGGCGATGCCCGCGCCGTTCAGCGGTGCCGCGATCGTGCCGGCGACGTGGGTGCCGTGGCCGTCCTCGTCGACGTCGGCCGGATCGGTGCACGAGCCGTCGGGGTCCTCGGAGCAGGGTCCGTCGATCAGCGGATCGTCGGTCGTGAAGTTCCGGGAGAGCGCGCGGTCGAAGTTCGGCGCGATGTCGGGGTGCGCGCCGTCGACGCCGGTGTCCATGATCCCGACGCGCACGCCCTCGCCCTGACCGAAGCGGTAGCTGCCCGACGAGCTCGCGCCGATCGCGGCCATGTCCCACTGCAGCGGGGCCAGCGGCTCGACACCGGTGGCGGGCGGGTTCGGCGCCGGCGGGCGGCCGCGGAGGCTGTCGCGGAGCGGCTGGTCGCGCTCGAGCAGGCGCTGACGGGCGATCCGCTTCGCCGCCGCGGACCGGGGTGACGCCTGCGGCACGCTGCCGATCACGCGTCGCTCGGACGCCGCGGTGATGCTGCGCGTGGCGATCGCGCGGCGGGCGAAGCTGTCCGGGGCGGTCGCGCTGCCGACGGCGACGGCGCGGTTGTAGTCGGTCGTGCGACCGCCGGCCGACCGCACCGCGGCGCGGAAGGTCTTCTCGGTGGTGCCGTTCTTCGCGACGACCGTGTACTGCCGCGTGCTCGTGGGCGCGGCGGACGCTGGGACGGCCGAGGCCGCGCAGGCGGCCGTCAGCACGCCGAGCGCGAGTGCTCGGTGGAGCTGCATGAGGGGGATCCTCCTGGTCACGTCCGGCGGGGGATCCGGACTGCGATCGACCCTCCCACACGATCCGGACATGGCGCAAGCACCCACGGGCCAACGTGCGGGCGCCAGGTCGCGCCGCGCGGAGCGCGTCGCCCCCGGCGCGGCGCACACCGCCCACGCCCTAGCATCCCGCCGATGCCGAGTCTCCTCCGCTCACCAGCCCGGCGCGCACTCCTGGCGCTCGCGGCCGTCCTCGCGTGCCTCGCCGTCGTCCCGCACGCCCGTGCCGCGCAGCCCGCCATGGTCAAGGGTCTCCAGGACACCAAGCTGACGCTCTCGGACGATCCGCAGGACCGCGCGCGGTTCTGGACCCACGCGAAGCGCGCGAAGGTCGGCCGGGTGCGGCTCCTGGTCTCCTGGGACGGCGTCCAGCGGACGATCGCCCCCGACGTCGCGGCCCGCATCCTCCGTGCGGCCGACGACGCGAAGGCGCACGACGCGAAGCTCATCGTCGGCATCTACGCCGCGATCAACCGCAAGCGCGCGGTGCCGCGGAGGATCAACGCGACGCTGATCTCCCGCTTCTCGGACTTCACCGCCTCGATGGGCAAGGCGTTCCGCCCGATCCGCCTGGCCGGCTACCTCACCTGGAACGAGCCGAACTTCAAGTCGATGTGGCCGCAGAACCAGCCGCGGACGTGGGTGACGATGTCGAACGCGGCGTACCGCTCGTTCAAGCGCACCGATCCCGGCGCCAAGGTCTACGTCGGCGAGCCCGCTCCGAACGCCCGGACGACGAACGCGGTGAACCCGGGGTCGTTCTTCCGCAAGGCCCTCTGCCTGAACGCCAGCTACCGCTCGCTGAACCGCACGAAGTCGTGCCGGACGAAGCTCCTGGCGGACGGCTTCGCGATCCACACGCACGACTTCTTCCTCAGCCCGGTCGCGCGCCGCTACCCGTCCGACGCGTGGACGATGGGCAACCTCAAGGGCACGATGCGCCAGATCCGGGCGCTCGCCCGGGCCGGTCGCATCACCGCGAAGGCGTCGCGCAACGTCCACATCACCGAGTTCGCGTACCGCACCCACGGGTCGGCGAGGACCCCGGACGCGCAGGCGGCGCGGTGGCTGCGCCTGGCGTGGAACTACGCCAAGCGCGAGCACGTCCGGTCGTTCACCTGGTACCAGCTGCAGGATCCGGGCCCGGCGGAGGAGTGGCGCTCCGGCATGCTGACCGCCGGCGGCAAGGAGCTCCGCACCTGGAAGACCTTCCGCTCGCTCCGCTGAGGGCGCGCCGCTCAGGGCCCGACGAGCGCGGCCCCGTCCGACGGCCCCGTCGCACCGTCGAGGTCGAGCGGCCGGAGGCCCCCGACGAGCGCGGTCCGCAGGCGCTGCTGGAACGCCGGCTCGGGCACCTCGACGACGCCGAGGCGCGCGGTGTGGGGCGTGCGCTGCTGGACGTCCAGCACGGCGTAGCCCGCGTCGCGGATGCGGACCGCCGCGGAGAGCACCGCGGCCGTCCCGGCGTCGGGACCGCGGTGGAACATCGACTCGAGCGTGTGCGCGCGACCGATGGTCACCCCGAACGTGCCGCCCACCAGCTCGTCGCCGTCCCAGACCTCGAAGCTCCGCGCGTGCCCCCACCGGTGCAGGCGGGAGTACGCCTCCTCGAGCCGGGGCGTCAGCCAGACCTCCTGGCGTCGCAGTCCGGGACGCTCCGCGCACGCGGAGACCACGCGCTCGAACGCCGCGTTCACGGTGAGGGCGTAGCCGCGCCGCGGGAGCGTGCGGCGGAGGGTCCGGGGGATCCGGACGTGCTCGAGCGGGAGCACGGCCCGCGGGTCCGCCCGGTAGGCCGCGACGCGGAAGCACCCGTCGCCGTCGAGCGTGTCCATCGGGAACGCGCCCTGCTCGTAGACGAAGAGCATCCCGGGCGGATCGAGGATCCACCCACCGTCGTCCGCCTGCGCCCCGGGTTCGCCGTCCACGTCGCCGGACCGTAGCGGACGACGACGCCCGCCCCGTCAGCGCCGCTCGACGTAGAGGGTCTGGGTGGCGGTCCCGAAGCGCCCGGCGGCGTCGTGCAGCTCGCTCGTGGTCAGCCCGGTGCCGGCGCGGTGCAGCTCGGTCCGCGCACGGACGCCGATCCATTCGCCGGCGGGGTCGCGGTGCAGCGCGACGTGGAGGTCGCAGTTGACGAAGAGGTAGTCCGCGAACGTGACGGGCGCCGAGAGGCCGTTGCCGAAGTCGGCGGCGGCGACCGTCCGCTGTGCCGGCGTGGGCGTCTCGTCCGCGACCACGGGGACGCGCAGGCGCAGCCACGCGGTCCTGCCGCCCGGTGCGGGCTCGGCGAGCGGGGCCCCGGCGACCCGGATCTCCATCGCGGTCGGGTGGAAGGCGGTCGCGTCCTCGGGGAGGAACCAGCTCCGCGTCGGCGCCAGGCCCTCGGGCGGCGGCAGCTCCGGCCACGGCATCCCGATCCCGGCGGGCAGCGGGACGTCGCCGCGGCGCAGGACGACGGCCTGGACCTCCATGGCCACGCGTCCCGCGGCGTGGAGCTCGGCGTGGACGACCTGCAGCCGGCTCCCGGGCTTCACGATCCGGGTACGGACCTCGACCTCGCCGATCGGGACGGGCCCCAGGAACGTGTAGGAGAGCGAGCTCGTGCGCTGTCCCTCCCCCGCCCGGCGCTCGACGGCGCGGGCCAGGAGCGCCGCGGGCGCACCGCCGTGGGCGCTGGCCTCGTCCCACGGCCCGCGCGCGGACGGGCCGACGACGTAGCGCGCCGGGGCGTCGGGGTCGGCGGGCTCGTCGACGATCGCGACGACCGGGTCGGCGGAGCTCATCCGACCGCGTCCGTCCGGGCGACGAGGTCCGCGATCACGCGGGAGAGCTGCCCACCCTGCCAGGCGATCGGCGACTTCCCCTCGTCCTCGACGACGAGCGCGCTGTCGGGCAGCGCCTCGGCGTAGCGCTCGGCCGTCGCGAGCGGGTGCCCCGGATCGGCCTCGTCGCGGTCGCCGACGACGACGGTCGGCACGCGGATCGCGGCGAGGTCGTCGAGGCTCGCGTACGGGGCGCTCCGCGGCACGGCACGGACGGCGGCGGCGACCGCGCCGGGGTGCTCGTGGACGGAGAGCCGCTGGTGCATGACCTTGCGGACGGTGTCCTGCCACGCCTCCGGGATCCGGTCGAAGCGGTACGCGTCGACGAACCCGTCGGCACCGCCCTGCTCGAGGCCGTCCGCGAGCCGGTCCCACCCCGCGAGGGTGCGCTCGTCGGTCTCGTTCCCCGGCTCGTACGCGGGGGTCACGACGACGACGCCGGAGACGAGCTCTGGGCGGTGGAGCGCCACCCGCAGCGCCGTGTGCGCGCCCATCGACGCCCCGACGAGCACCGCACGGGGCATGTCGTGGGCGGCCAGCGTCGCGACGAGGTCCTCGGCGAGGTCCTCGTAGCGGTAGGCCGCCGGGTCGTCGGCGGGGTCGGACGCCCCGTGCCCCCGCGCGTCGTACGTGAGGACGCGGTGGCCCGCCCGCTCCAGGTGACGGCTGCCCATCACGACGTAGCGGTGGCTGGCGGTCAGCCCGTGGAGGAGGACGACCGGGGGTCCGTCCCCTGCGACTTCGGCGTGGAGCATCTCCGGAAGGTCTACCAGCGGGCCCGCCGCGACCCCGACCGGCCGGTGGTCATCCGGTCGACAGCGGCAGCACGAGCTGCACCCCGGGCCCGTCCTCGAGCTCGAGCGACGCCATCCGGACCCCGAGCAGCCGCACGGGGAGCGCCGGGGCGTACTCGCGGAGCATCCCGATCGCGGCGTCCGCGAGGACCTCCTCGTCGACGACGGGGACGGGGAACGTCCGGGAGCGCGTGACCGTCGTGAAGTCGCGCAGCCGGACCTTGATGCCGACCGTGCGCCCACGGCGGCCCTGCTTCTCCAGCGCCTCGAAGAGCTTGATCGACAGACGCCGGAGCTCGGCCTCCTGCTCCTCCGCGTCGGAGAGGTCGACGGAGAACGTGGTCTCGCGGCTCTCCGAGACGGGCTCGCGGACGGGCTCGACGGGCGCGTCGTCGTCGAAGCGGCAGCGCCGCCACAGCCACGGTCCGGTGCGGGGGCCGTACCAGTCCGAGAGCGTCGCCTCGTCGACCTTCGAGAGGGCGCGGATCGTCGCCACGCCGCGGCGGGCGAGGTCGTCGGTCGTCTTCGGTCCGATGCCGCCGAGGATGCCGGGCGAGGCGTCAGCCCAGCGGAGCCAGGCGTCCTTCCGGGAGAGCACGCAGAAGCCACGGGGCTTCTCGGCGTCGGAGGCGAGCTTCGCCACGAGCTTGTTCGGCCCGATGCCGAGCGAGACGTGCAGCTCGGTCTCCCGCAGAATCCGCGCCTGCAGCCGGCGCATCGCGCTCTTGGGCATCGCCATGGCGCTCAGGTCCATGTAGGCCTCGTCGACGCTGACCTGCTCGACGATCTCGACCTCGTCGCGGACGATGCCCATGACGCCGGCCGAGGCCTCGCGGTACGCGTCGAGGTCGGGCGGGACGATGATCGCCTGCGGGCAGCGGTTCTTGGCCGTCGCGAGCGGCATCGCGGACCCCACGCCGAACTTCCGCGCCTCGTAGGTCGCCGTCGTGACGACCGAGCGCGGGCCGTCGTGGGCGACGATCACGGCCTTGCCGCGGAGCTCGGGGCGCCGCAGCAGCTCGACGGAGGCGAAGAACGCGTCGCAGTCCAGGTGCCCGATGCAGCGAACGGGTGTTCCCTCCGACCCCACCGCACCAGACTACGCCGACGGACGGCGGGATCGTCCGGGGCGGGGCCCGGTCCCTTCCGGGTGCCCCGGACCCTGCCGCAGTCCTGCACGGCGGTCCCCGGGACGTCCGGGGCGGGGCCCGGTCCCTTCCGGGTGCCCCGGACCCTGCCGCAGTCCTCCGCGGCGGTCCCCGGACGTCCGGGGCGGGGCCCGGTCCCTTCCGGGTGCCCCGGACCCTGCCGCAGTCCTGCACGGCGGTCCCCGGGACGTCCGGGGCGGGGCCCGGTCCCCTTCCCTATCGGTCGACCATCACGTTGCCCGTCGAGCCGAAGCCCAGGCGCGACTTCGTGGCCGACGTGAGGTCGAACTCGCGACCGGCGACGTACGGGCCGCGGTCGACGACGCGGGCCTCGACCTGGCGGTCGCCCAGGCGGAGCGTCAGGCGGGTGCCGCAGGGCAGCGACTTGTGGGCGACGCCGACGGTACCGGGGCTCAGGTGGCCGCCGCAGGCGAGCGCGCTGCCGTAGAGGCCGGGCCCGAAGTAGGACGCGTACGCGCGGCGGAAGCCGTGGACGGGCTCGACGCGCTCGATGTCGCCCTTGCCGCGCGAGTTGGACACGATGCGCAGGCGGACGGACCGGTCGCCCATCGACGAGATCTTCGTGCTGACGCGGAAGCGCCCGTCGCGACCGACGGCGTCACGGGTGATGGCGCGCCACTTCGAGCCGCGGTGCTCCTCGAGCCGGACGTGCTGTCCGGCCGAGTGGTGCCGGACGCGGCCGGCGTAGACGGCGGTCCGTCCGACGAGGCCGGAGCCCCGCTCGGTGGTCGCGCGGATCGCGGGCGTCCGGCGCTTCGCCGGAACGGCGGCGGGGGTGGCCACGGCTGCGGTCACGGGGGTCTCGCGGGCGGCCGTCGTCTGCGACGGTGCGGCCCCGGAGCTCGGGGTCGGGGTCCCGCCCGGCGCGGAGGCCATGGCTGGGACGGCTGCGGTCAGGGCCAGCGCCGCACCGGCCGCGAGTGCGGCACGGGTCGGCGTGACGACGGCGTCACGGGTCACGTTGGGTTCTCCTCTTCGAGAAGACGCCTACGGAGTTAGCTGACGGGCTCGCGAGCTCCGGACGGACCGCACATGGGTGCGGGACGGCCGGAGGGCGCTACGGACGACTCGGCGTCCGATTCGCCCCGTGCCGCGACGCTCGAGGGAGAGCGGTGCGGCGGTGGGTCCCCCGTTCGGAGCGTGCGGGCACGCCCCGACTCGGCATCGGTGAAGGTGTCGTGAACCTTAAGGGGCGGATCCGGGTCTCACCCGTGCGATGCCGCACACCCGCCAGGCGAGCGTCGGGGCGCCACGACCTGCGAAGAATCCCTGCTCAGAGCAGGGACGAGATCATCGTCATGACCGTCGCGGCGGCGAGCTCGGAGCCCTCGAGCTCCGCCCGCATCCGCGCCAGCCCGAGCCGGAGGCGGCCCTTGACCGTGCCGAGCGGCAGCCCGGAGCGGTCGGCGATCTGGTTGGCCGTGAGGTCGCCCCAGCAGGCGAGCGCGATGGCCTCCCGCTGCGGGACGGGGAGCGCGGACATGGCGCGCATCAGCGCGGCGCGAGCCTCGTTGCGCTCGGCCTCGCTCACGACGACGTCGGACGGCAGCGGCGGCGGCGCGGCCGCGAGGCGCTCGGCGGCCCTGCCGGCGGCCTGCCCGGAGCGCAGGATGTCCAGCGCGCGGGACCGGGCGACCATCCGCACGTACGCGCCGAGCGGGCCGCGTGTCGGATCGAAGAGCCGGGGGTCCCGCCAGAGCCGAACGAAGACGTCGTGGACGACGTCCTCGACGTCCGAGCGGCGCCCGACCGGCGCCAGGACGGCCGCCGCGGCACCCGCTGCAGCGGGTGCGTGCTCGGCGTAGGCGCGCGCGAAGTCGTCGGGGTCTCGGAGGTCCATGGGAGCCGGGTGCACGGTGCACCGCTCCCTAGAGTACCGACACGCCAGACGAACGTTGAGGCGCCAGTGCCATCCCGGAGGGGTCAGGCCGCCGGACGGACGGCGATGACCATGCGGGTGATGGCGCAGACGCGGCCCTGGTCGTCGGTCATCCGCACGTCCCACACCCAGGTCGTCCGCCCCTTGTGGAGGCGCTCCGCGCGCGCGTGCACCGTCCCCTCGAAGCACGGTCGCAGGAAGTTGGTGGTGTTCGACAGGCCCTGGGCGACGAACCCCTGGGGCACCACCGCCCGGGCGGTCGCGATCGACGTCAGCGACTCGGCGATCGCGGCGTACACCCCGCCGTGCACCAGCCCCATCGGCTGGCGCACCTTGTCGGCGACCGGGACCGAGGCCTCCGCCCAGTCCTCGCCGTGGTCACCCACCTGCAGCCCGATCAGGCCGTCGAGGGTCTTCTCCGGGGACACCACGGTCTCGAACTCCATCGGCGGGGATCCTACGCGCGGGACGGCGGAACCTCTTACCTCACCGTAACCCGGGCCCCTATAGGCTCACCGCCGATGTCCCGTTTGCAGGCGCTCCATCCGGACCAGCAGGCCGCCCTGCAGCTCGTGCTGCGGCGGCGGATGCCGTACGGGGACCTCGCCGGGTTGCTCGGCCTGACCCCGGAGGGCGTCCGTGAACGGGCCCTCGACGCCGTCGACGGCCTCGCGCCCGACGACGTCCCAGGTCTGCAGCTCGAGGACCGCGACCGCATCGCCGACCACCTGCTGGGCCAGGACGGCGGTGCCGCACGCGAGTCGACCGCCGCGCTCCTGCGAGACCACCCGCCGGCGCTGCTGTGGGCGACCACGGTGGCGACGGAGCTCGAGCCCCTCGGCGGACCGGTGCCGGAGCTGCCCGGGGCGGCGTCCGGGACGCCGGAGCCCGCCGCGGCCGCGGTCGAGCCCGTCGCGACCCCGATCGCCGACGACGCGCCGGAGCCGGCCCCCGTCGCCGAGGCCCCCGCCGTCGCGCCGACGGTCGCGGCCTCCGCCGGTCCCGCTGCGGGGAACGACGCCGGCTCGGCGTTCGCGGCGATCGGCACCAAGGGCGGCGCCGGACGGGCGAGCAACCCCTTCGGCTCGCGGTCCCCACGTGTGCTCGCCGGGTCCGCGGCCGCGGTCGTCGTCCTCGTCCTGCTCGTGGTCTGGATCGCGGGCGGGTTCTCCGGGGGCGACGACAAGGGCGACTCCTCGGCTTCCGCGCCGGGCACCACGACGGCCGCCGCGGACGGCACGGCGTCCGATCAGCAGGCGGCCGCCGAGGCGAACGCCGCGCGCTTCGCCTCCGCCCTCCCGCAGTCGATCACGCTGCGGCCGCCGTCCTCGGCCACCGGCGCGGCCGCGAAGGCCCTCGGCCGTGCGCAGCCGACCGTGAGCCAGCAGGACGCGTCGATCCCCGTCCTCGCGGTCGCGATGCAGGGCCTGCCGGCCGTGACGTCGAAGCGGCGGTACTTCGCGTGGGCGGACAAGAACGGCGCCGACCCGATCTTCCTCGCCTCGCTGCCCTCCGCCGAGGGCGCGGAGATCCCGTTCGTCGGGATCGACGTGAAGACGCGGCAGTCCACGAGCGTCGACCCGTCCGTCTACACGACGGTCCGCATCACGCGCGAGACCGCCCAGGCCCCGACGAAGCCGGGCCCGACCGTCCTCGTCGGCCGGATCAGCCCGCGGAGCTGATCACCCGGAGCAGGCCGTCGAGCGCGAGCCCGGCCTGCTCCTTCGACGCCTTCCGGCCCATCCGGGCGGCGAGCATCCCCTTCTGGATCAGCTCGCGCTCGACGGTGACCGTGATGCGGGTGCCGTCGCCGGACGGCTCGAGCCGGATCTCGACGACGCTCGTCTTCAGCGCCTTCTCGAACGGCGTGTTGACGATCTGCTGCTCCCAGCGCTGGACCTCCGGCCGCTTGGAGGTCGTCGTCGTCCAGTCGGTCCGGACGGGGACCCCGCGGCTCGAGCGCAGCACCAGCGTGAAGAGTCCGCCCTGGACGTCCTCGGCGCGCTCCGCCTTCGGCCACCAGGCCGGCAGGCGGGTCGCGTTGCTGATGTGGTGCCAGACGTCCTCGGGCGCCGCGTCCGTCGTCTTGCTGGCCGATCCTTCGGCGATGGCGCCCATGGTCAGTCCTCGTAGGAGATGAGGGAGAACACGTCGTGCGGCGCGAGGGCCGCGCGACCACCCAGGAACGCGAGCTCGGCCAGGAACGAGCAGCCGACGACCTCGCCTCCCAGGCGCTCCACCAGCGCGCACAGGGCGCGGGCCGTCCCGCCAGTCGCCAGCAGGTCGTCGTGCACGAGCACCCTGGTCCCCGACGGCAGCAGGTCGGCGTGGACCTGGAGCTCGTCGGTGCCGTACTCGAGCTCGTAGGTGACGCCGATCGTCGCGCGGGGCAGCTTGTCGGGCTTGCGGGCGAGGATGAAGCCGGCCCCGAGCTCCCGGGCGACGGCGGGCCCGAGGAGGAACCCCCGGGCCTCGGCACCGATCACGCGCTGCACGCCGAGGTCGCGGGCGGCTTCGGTCAGGCGGTCGACGGCGGCCGCCAGCGCCTCGGGGTGCGCGAGCACCGGCGAGATGTCGCGGAACGTCACCCCGGGCGTCGGGTGGTCCGGGATGTCGACGACGTGGTCCTTCAGGTCGACGCCGGCGGTCTCTTCACGACTCACGGGACCAAGCGTCGCAGGTCGCGCACGAGCAGCAGGTGCTTGAGCCGCATCGTCGTGGCGGCGAGCGTCTCGAGGGCGTCGACGGCCTCCGAGCGGCGCTCGGCGCTGCGCGACCGCAGGGACGGGCCGAGCAGTTGCTCGAGGAGCGCCCCCTCGCGGTCGGCGGAGCTCCGCAGGACGCGAAGGTGGCGTCCGCCCACGCCGTAGTGGGAGAGCTCGACCGCCGCGCGGACGATCTCGCGCTCGTCGTCGTCGAAGACGATCGCCCCGTCGCGCGTGGTGCCCTGCACGACGCCGAAGTCGCGGAGCTCCTTCACGAGCGCCGCGCTGGCGCGGGTGTCGTCGCAGAGCTGCTCGAGCGTGTGGAGGGCGGTGCCCCCGCCCCGCAGGGCGATCGGACCGGTGCGTGGCGCGCCGGGATCCCCGGGGTCCTCGTCGGGCTCGCCCGGCCCCGAGACGCGGGGGGCGTCCTGGCCCCTCCCGGCGGCGAGCTCCTGGCGGATGACGCGCAGCGGCAGGAACTCGTCGCGCTGCAGGCGGAGGATGGTCCGCAGGCGGTCGACGTCGTCGGTGCTGAAGAGCCGGTACCCGCCGGACGTGCGGCGTGGTTGGAGGAGCTTCTGCTCCTCGAGGTACCGGATCTTCGAGATCGAGATGTCCGGGAACTCGCCGACGAGGAGCTTGCAGACCTGCCCGATGGTCAGCGGCCGACCGGAGCGGACCGCCGGTGCGGGCCGCTGCGCGGCGGCGTCCGGTGAAGCGACCTGCCCGGGGACGCCGGCTCCGCCTTCCGCTCCGGACAGTGCGAACACGGGGCGCTCAGCGACCGAGGAACGTGAGCTTGAACTTGCCGACCTGGACCTCGTCGCCGTCGTGCAGGAGCGCACTGTCGATCCGGCCGCGGTTGACGTAGGTGCCGTTCAGCGACCCGAGGTCGTCGATGTGCCAGCCGTCGGCGCGGGCCACGACGAGGGCGTGGTCGCGCGAGACCGTCACGTCGTCGAGGAACATGTCGCTCTCCGGCCGTCGGCCGATCGTGACGCGGTCGCGTTGCAGCGGGACGCTCTCGCCCTCGCGGCCGCCGCCTGCCCGGACCACCAGGGCGGCGCCGCCCTGCTCCTGCAGCGCGCCGACGTCGAGCGCGGCGATCTCGCCGGACTCCTGCAGGTGGTAGGTGGCGGTGGTGGGCTCGTTCGGCGACCCCACGTCGGCCAGGTACGCCCCGCACTTGGGGCAGAAGTTCGCGGCCGTGCCGGCCACGAACCCGCACTCGGGGCAGTGGACCGCCATCAGTCCTTCGCGTCCTCGCCCTCGTCACGCTCGACCGTCGGCTCCTCGTCGGGCACGGGACGCAGTCCGCCGACGCGCCCGGAGAGGATCTCCGTCAGCCGGTCGACGTCGGAGCCGTGGATGACGGTGCCGCCCTCGTCGTGCCGGAGGCGGAGGCGACTCACGAGCTCGGCGCGCAGGATGTCGATCTGGCCGTGCAGGATGCGGCGGCGATAGCTGACCTCCGTCTCCTCGGTCGTGAGGCGGTCGATGATCGCCTTGAGCTCCTCGTCCGGGAGGCTGCCGAGGTCGGGAAAGGTGTCGTCCATGGTGTGGGGGTGCTCCGATGGTGAGGGGCGCCGCCGCGAGCATACCAGCGGTCCCGGCGAAGATCTGAACCTCCGGTTGAGGGTCCAGCTCAGCCGGCCGGACCGGCGTGCGCATCCGTGGCCGCCGTGGCCTCGGCCGCGGCGCGCTCGCGGAGCTGCCGCCGCCCGTCGCGCTCGTAGCGGATGGTCGCCATGATCGCCATCGCCACCCCGATCACGACGGCGACCTTCGCGGGCCACCCGACGCCGACGAGTGCGGCGAACAGCCCGGACATCAGCGGCCAGACGGCGAGGCGCCCCCACCAGTTGACCCCGAGACGGACGTCCTTCTTCAGCGCACGGCGGGCCGCGTCGGTCGTGTAGGCCTCGCGGACCACGAGGATCGCGAGCGCCTCGCGCGGCAGCAGGTCGAAGTGCCAGCACACGACGCCGCCCGCGACGATCAGTGCACGATCGGTCAGCGGGTCCAGCAGGGTGCCGAAGCGGCTGTACTGCCCGGTCAGGCGGGCGAGGAAGCCGTCGAGGTAGTCGGACGCGGCGATCGCGAAGAAGACGAGCGCCGGCACGAGGTCGGTGCCTTCGTCCGTCCGCAGCGCGAGCACGAGGAAGACGGGGATGAACGCCAGCCGGATCAGGCCGACGACGTTCGGGATCGTCCAGACCCGCAGCGGCTGTCCCGCCAGGGTCTCGATCGGCGGCGGTCCGGACCGGTCGATGCCGAACAGGCGGTAGACGGTCATCCGCGCGGGCTCGGTCAGCTCGCGCGTGCGCTCGCGGACGTGCTCGGTGCGCTCCATCGCGCGGTCGCGGACCTCCTCGGTGCGCTCGCGGACCTGCTCCGTGCGCTCCCGGGTGCGCTCGCGGACGAGCTCCGTCCGCTCCTTCGTGCGCTCGCGGACCTGGTCGCGGCGCTCGCGGCCCTTCGCCCGGGCACGCCGCGCCCGACGACGCATCGGCGACGCGTCGCCCGACCCGTCCGGGGCCCCGTCGGCGGCGGGCGGGCGGGAGCCGGCGCCGGGCTCCTCGTCCGGCCGGTCGCCGGTCGAGGGGCTCAGGGCAGCCGCCCCGCGGTCTCGGTGCCGTCGGCCGGCGACGACGCGCACGCGCACCGGCTCCCACCGGAGCGCGCGGGCGCGACGGGGATATGTGACGGCGACGTCATCGACCACGGAATCTACGCGACCCGCCCGCCCCGGGCGTCCGGAGTCGCGAGGGACCGCGCGGCGGGGCGGCCCCGGCCCGGCGCGCCTGTAGGTTTGACCCGAGCGGGTCCGCCGCACGCCGGTGCCCGCCTCCGTTCCCGACGCTCCAGAGGAGCCCCATGGCGTTCTCCGTTCCCTCGCTGCCCTTCGCGTTCGACGCGCTCGAGCCCCACATCGACGCGAAGACGATGGAGATCCATCACGACAAGCACCACCAGGCGTACGTCGACAAGGCCAACGCCGCGCTGGAGGGCACCGAGTTCGCCGACAAGCCGATCGAGGAGATCGTCGCGAACCTCGGCGCGCTGCCGGCCGACAAGCAGGGCCCCGTCCGCAACAACGGCGGCGGCCACTACAACCACTCCCTCTTCTGGGAGGCCCTGCAGGGCGACGGCGTCCAGACCCCCGAGGGCGACCTCGCCGCCGCGATCGATTCCGCGTTCGGCTCGTTCGACGCGTTCAAGACGCAGTTCCAGGACGCCGGCGTCGCCAGGTTCGGGTCCGGCTGGGTGTGGCTCGTGAAGGGCGATTCCGGCCTGGAGGTCATCTCGACCCCCAACCAGGACACCCCGCTGGCGGAGGGCAAGACCCCGCTCCTGGGCAACGACGTGTGGGAGCACGCCTACTACCTGACCTACCAGAACAAGCGCCCCGCGTACCTCGAGGCCTTCTGGAACGTCGTCGACTGGAACAAGGTCGCCGAGCGCTTCAGCGCCTGAGGACCTCGGTCGCCGCTCAGCCCGAGCGGCTGAAGCGGCGGCCGGCCGTCGGCGACGACGTCTCGTCCGCGAAGGCCTTCGCGGCCTCGACGGGCGTCGTGCCCTCGGCCGCGAGGCGCTCCTGCTCCTCGCGCTGCTTGTCCTTCTCCATCTGGGCCAGGCGCTCCGGCGTCATCGCCGACAGGTCCTCGTTCTCCGACAGCCACTGCGTGGCCTCGGCGGCCTCGCGCTCGTCGCGGACGACCTGCTTGCCCGACGCGTAGTAGCGGTCGATCTCCTTGAAGAGCTCGTCGACGAGGTCGGCGGTCTTCACCTTCTTCAGGGGCTCGCCCTTGCTGAAGATCATCCCGGCGTCCTTGGCCCCGGTGATGCCGAAGTCCGCGTGGCGGGCCTCGCCGATCCCGTTGACGGCGCAGCCGAGGACGGAGACCTCGATCGGGTCCTCGTAGGCCTGCAGGCGGTGCTCGACCTCCTGCACCACGGAATCCATGTCGAACTGCAGGCGGCCGCAGGTCGGGCAGGCGATCAGGACCGGGCCCTTCTCGCGGAGCTTCAGGGCCTTCAGGATCTCCCAGGCGACCTTGACCTCCTCCTCGGCGTGGAACGTCGAGAGCGAGATCCGGACGGTGTCGCCGATGTCGTCGGCCAGGAGGGTGCCCAGGCCGACGGCGCTCTTCAGCGAGCCGGTCCACTTCGTGCCGGCCTCGGTCACGCCGAGGTGCAGCGGGTACGGGATCCGCTGGGCGAGCAGGCGGTTGGACGCGATGGTGTTCGGCACCGACGTCGACTTCATCGAGACCTTGAACTCCTGGAAGTCGAGCGACTCCATGAGCGCCACGGTCTCCTCCGCCGCCGCGACGAGCGCGCCGACCGGGTCGGTGAACTCCATCTCGCGCAGGTGCTTGGGCAACGAGCCGGAGTTCACGCCCACGCGGATCGGGACGTCGTACTCCTTCGCCGTCGCCACGACCTCGGCGACCTTCTCGGGACCACCGATGTTGCCGGGGTTCAGGCGGATGCAGTGCGCACCGGCCTCGATCGCCTTAATCGCCAGCGTGTGGTTGAAGTGGATGTCGGCGATGATCGGGATCGGCGACTCCTTCACGATCGTCCGGAGCGCCTCGACGTCCTCGTTGCGCGGCACCGCCACGCGGACGAGGTCGGCCCCCGCCTCGGCGACGCGATGGATCTGGGCCATCGTCTCCGGCAGGTTGGCCGTCTCCGTCTTCGTCATCGTCTGCACGGCGACGGGGGCCCCGCCCCCGATGAGGACGTCGCCGACGCGGATCTGGCGCTTGGAGGACACGCTCCGATTGTACGCGGGACGGCTGAACGGCCGGTGAACCCGCCGTTTCCCCGTGCCCGCGGGGCTCAGCGGCGCAGGCGCAAGGGGACCCGGACCGTCGCCGCCGCCTGTCCCCCACCGGTGCAGGTCGCGACGAGCGTGGCGTCCACGCGACGGGCACGACGCAGCTTCGAGCGGTACCGGGATGCGGCGCGGACGCTCGCGGACGCGGCCTTCCCCGCCGTGAGCGCGACGCTGCCGCCGGTGCCGAGCGTCAGCGCCTTCGACCCGAGCCGGGTCCGGCGGGCCTCGCCGCGCGTGACCACCAGGCGCACCCGCGCGGAGCACGTGCGCTGCGCCGTGAGCCGCAGCGACACGGGCGAGCCGCCGGCCAGGCGTCCCAGGCGCGGCGCCGTGACCGTGCCGCCCTTCAGGACGGCGCCGGGCACGACGGGCGGCCTCGGGCCGGGCGGGTCCGGCGTCGGCGCCTTGCCGCGATCCTCGCCCTCGCACCCCGACGTGACGTCGCCCGCGTCGAGCGTCGTGCTGTCGGCGCCCTGGCCGCAGTCGACCTGGTCGACCTCGCCGTCCCGGGCGTCGATGACGTCCGCACCGCCCGCGTAGACCGTCGCGCCGTCACCGCGGAGCACGTCCCGCCCGGTGCCCCCGGTGATCCGGTCCGACCCGTCCCAGCCGTCGACGACGTCGTTGCCGGCGCCGCCGTCGAGCGTGTCGTCCCCGCGGCCGGCGTTCAGGTCGTCGTCGCCGTCTCCCCCGCGCAGCACGTCGGCGCCGTACCCCGTCTCGATCACGTCGTTCCCCGCGCCGCCGTCGATCTCGATCGACTGGTCGATGATCCACTTGAACCGGTCGTCGCCACCCCCGAGGTTCGCGACGACCCGGACCTGGGGACCGAGCGCCCCGCAGTCGACGGACGTCGCCGAAAGCTGCGCGCACCCCGCCCCCGCGACGATCGGGTTCGCGCTGCGCTCGTTCAGGACGCTCCGGCCGAGGTAGCCCTCGTACGACTCCTCGATCAGGCTCGGCGCGTCGTCGCCGGTGATGGTCACGACGTCCGCGGCGAGGCTCACCGTCGTCGTCGCGGCGGCACCTGCCGGGACCGCGAGCGCCACGAGGAGCACCACCCCCGTCGTCGTGGCGAGCCGGGCAGGGGTCCAGGGGGCTGGCATCCGGCGAACGTCGACGCGCCACGTCGGTCCCGCATCGGTGATTCCACCGGTCGGGTCCGCGAGACCGCGGACGGCTAGCCTCCCCTGCCGTGCCGAGCACCGACGTCTACGCGACCGCCCGGGGCCCCGTCGCCCGCCTCGCGGGCCCGGTGGCCGCGCGCCTGCGGGCCCGGCGCCACGCGCAGTTCGCCGGGCTGACCGGGGTGCGCCCCGGCGACCGGGTGCTCGACGTCGGCTGCGGGACGCTCGGCCTGCGCGCGCAGCAGACCGACCTCGACATCACGGGCACCGACCTCGTGGACCGCCCGACCTACCCCGGGCCGTTCGTGCGGGCGGACGCCACGGTGCACCTGCCGTTCGACGACGACCAGTTCGACCTCGTGCACGCCAGCTCGGTGATCGAGCACATCCCGCCGCTCGCGCGCATGGCGTTCGCCCGGGAGCTCGCCCGCGTCGGTCGGGGGCTGTACGTGCAGACGCCCGCGTGGTCGTTCCCGATCGAGCCCCACGCGCTGCTCCCCGTCGCGCACTGGCTCCCGCCGGCGCTCCGGCGTCCCTACTGGCGTCTCGGTGCCCAGGGGCACTGGGAGGACGTCCGGCTGCTCCGCAGCGGCGAGCTCCGCGCCCTGTTCCCGGGGGCGGCGGTCCACGCCGAGCGCCTCGGCCCGCTGACGAAGAGCTGGATGGCCGTCCGCCGGGTGCGCTGACGGCGCTTGGACGACCAACACACGCAGTAGGGTGCTCGCGTGCGTGGAATCCCAGGACTGGTCAATCGGCGACGCGTGACGACGGCGGTGGTCGTCGTCGCGACGGGCAGCGTCGCCACGGTCGCGGTGGCGGCGGGGCCGGTGATCTACTCCGAGTACACCACCGGCGGCGACCGCGAGGCCCGCGTCGTCCAGGACGACGGGTCCGACGCGCCGCTGCCGATCGACGTGGCCGGGGCCGCGGTGTCCCCGGACGGCAGGCGGATCGCGCAGACGACGATCCGGACCTCCCCGAAGTCGGACGACCGGTTCGAGTCGTCGCTCCGCGTGACCGCCGGCGACGGGACCGCGCCGGTCACCCTCGTCCAGCACTCGACGTCGAGCGGCGGCGGGCGACTGAAGATCGTGGCGGGGACCCCGGTGTGGTCCCCGGACAGCACGAAGGTCCTCGTCTACCGCACGGAGATCGGGGGCCGGGGAGCCGCCCGGACCGTCCGCGTGGTCTGCGCCGTCGACGCCGGGACGTGCGCCGACGCCGGGACGATCACCGCCGGGCTCGGCTCCGGTGCCGAGACGGCCACGCTCCGGACGCTCGGTGACGCCGACGGCTCGCCGTTCGGGGGCGACGTCGTGGCGTGGCAGCAGACCGACGGACCGATCGTCCGCGATGCGCTCCGCGACCGGACCGCCCTGACCCGCGTCCGGTGCGGGACCACCCCGGGGTCCGCCAAGGCCCCCACGATCCGTCTCCGCGGGCTGGACGGCTCCGCCTTCGGCGCCCCGGTCGCGTTGCGGGGGCTGCGTTCCGGCGACGCGCTCGACCCGTCGACCGCCGGGGCGCTCGCCGTCCCGGGCGGGACCCTCCTCGTGGACCTGCCGGGCGCGTCGGTCCGCACGGGTCGGCTCCGGTGCTCGGGCAGGTCCGCGACCGCGACCCGGCGCAGCACGATCGGGACCGCACGCGTCCGCCTGCACGCGGGTGGCCGGACGGTGTCGCTGCCGACGCCCCCCGGGCTCCGCAAGGGCGACGGGCTCCGTCTCGTCGGCACGGACGACGGTGGCGCGGTCCTGATCAGCGCCACGGTCGAGGCCGGTGAGGAGCGGCTCTACTGCGACGAGTTCGGTCGTCGCACCGGGAAGGTCCGCGACTGCGGCGACGCGTACACGGACTCGTACGGGTTCGACCGCGGCGACGATCGCCCGCTCCGCGTCTGGCGCTACGTCGCCGGGCCTGCACCGCGCTTCGAGCGCGTCACGACCGCCCGGCGCAGCGCCCTGCGCACGCTGCAGGAGGCCACCGAGTTCACCGTCGCCTCGGGGGACGCGGTCCTCGCGGTCACCGACGGGGCGATCGAGCGCGTGCCGCTGGACGGCGGGGCGCCGACGACCGTCGCCCGCGGCCGCGGCATCTCGCTCGACCTCGGGTCCTGGTGAGCCGGGGCGGGCCGGGCGTCCTGCCCGGCCCGCCTGCGCCTCAGGTCGTGCCGCCGGGGCGCCGGTCGTCCGGCGCGTCCCTGTCAGGATGCTCGATCGCCTCGATCATCCCGGTGTCGAACGTGGCGTCCTGGTTCCGCGTCGCCACGTAGTTCGCGAGCCAGAAGATCAGTCCGAGCCCCATCAGGAGCAGTGCCCGGGTGATCTGGTCGGTGTCGTTCGCCACCCGGTGGATCAGCAGACCGAGCGCGGCGACCGCACCGATCGCGGGCATGATCGTCGGGGCGACGAAGTGCGTGTGGGACACCGGGTTGCGGCGCAGCACGAGCACGCTGATGTTCACCGTGATGAAGACCACGAGGAGCAGCGTCGTCGTCGTCGAGGCGAGGTCGGAGACGTCGCCCGTGGCGGTCAGGATGATGGCCAGGCCGCTCGTGAACAGGATCGCGCGCAGCGGCGTCTGACGCCCCTTGTGGACCTTCCCGAAGAACGCCGGGATGATTCGCTGGCGCGACATGCCGTAGGTCAGCCGCGACGCCATGATCATGTTGATCAGCGCGCCGTTGATCAGCGCGAGGATGCCGATCGCCGCGAAGATCTTCACGTGCACGTGCAGGGGTCCCGTCTGCGCGATCTCGAGCAGCGGCGTGGTGTCCTCGTCGACGAGCGTCGTGTATGGGAGCACGGCCGGGGCGATGATCCCGATCACCACGTACAGCGTGCCGGCGATCGCGAGCCCGCCGAACAGGGCCCGCGGGAAGTCGCGGCCCGGGTCCTTGGCCTCCTCGGCGACGTTGACCGAGTCCTCGAACCCGATCAGCGCGTAGAACGCGAGCGCGGTGCCCGCCAGGGCGGCGGGGACGAGGCTGACGTCGTTGCCGGCCTCCTTGGCGTCCGACGTCGAGAACGCGTTGCCGATGTCGCCCACGCCGTCGATCAGGGCGCCGAGGCCGATCACGACGATGAGGATCAGGCCGCCGAACTCGATCAGCGTCAGGACGACGTTGATCTTCACCGACTCGCTGATGCCGCGGAAGTTCACGGCGGCGACGATGAGGAGGAAGCCGAGCGCGATCAGGACCGTCTGGGTCTCGTTCAGCGTCCAGTCGAAGAGCTTGGGCAGGTACGTCTCGGCGACACCGCGGGAGAGCGTCGAGGCCGACGCGATGCCGGAGCACATGACCGCGAACGCGATCATGAACGTGAAGAACGGCTTCTTGAACGCCTTGTTGACGTAGAGCGCGGCGCCGGCGGCCTGCGGGAACTTCGTGACGAGCTCGGCGTAGGCCGTGGCGGTGAGGACCGCGAGCACGAGCGCCAGGGCGAACGGGAGCCAGACGAGGCCTCCGACCTCCTGCCCGATCGTGCCGACGAGCGTGTAGATACCGCCGCCGACGACGTCGCCGATGACGAACAGCAGGAGCATGTTGCGCGAGATCGCGCGCTTGAGTGGTGGGTCGGCCGCCGCCGGGGGCGGCGTCGCAGTGGTGGCCATCGTGGGGGACTCCGGGGGGATCGGCGGCGGGCCCCGGCCTGGGGCACCGCGCGCTTCGGTGTGGCGTCACGCTCTCATACGCGCCGGATGGGCGCCAGTGCGCCAGGTCCCTGTCGCGACGCCACGGTTCATCCGGTCGGACAACCGGCCACGGACGGCGCCGCGCGGGCGCCGTCCGTCGGGGACGCCGTCAGGCGTAGAGGCCCTCGATCGCCTCGGCGTACTTCTCGCCGATGGGCTTGCGCTTGAGCTTCATCGTGGGCGTCAGCTCGTCGCCGCCCGGCACCCAGTCGCCTTCGACGATCGTGAAGCGCTTGACCTGCTCGACCCGCGAGAGCGTCGCGTTGGCGGCGTCGACCCCGCGCTGGACCTCGGCGAGGACGTCGGGGTGCACCGCCAGGGCGGCGAGGTCGGTGTCCTCGATGCCCTGCTGCGCGGCCCACGCCGGGGCGAGGTCGGCGTCGAGGACGATCAGCGCGGTGTTGTACGGCCGGGCGTCGCCGATCGCGCAGACCTGCCCGATCAGCGGATGGGCGCTCTTGACGGCCGCCTCGATGTTCGCGGGCGACATGTTCTTGCCGCCGGCGCTGATGATCAGCTCCTTCTTGCGGTCGACGATCCACAGGTAGCCGTCGTCGTCGACCCGGCCGACGTCCCCGGTGCGGTACCACCCGTCGCCCTCGAGGACCTCGGCGGTCTTCTCCGGCAGGTTGCGGTAGCCGCGCATCACGGGCGCCCCGCGGAGGAGGACCTCCCCGTCGTCGTCGAGCCGGAGCTCCATCCCCGGGACGACGGGCCCGACGCTGCCGATCTTGATCCGCTCGACCGGGTTCAGGGTGCCGCACGCGCAGGTCTCCGACATCCCCCAGATCTCCGCGACGGGGACCCCGAGGGCGTGGAAGAACTCGATCACCGGGGCCGGGGTCGGGGCCGCGCCGACGTTCACCGACTCGGCGGCGTCGAGCCCCAGGCGCACGCGGAGCGGCGCGAAGATCCGCTCGTCGGCCTGCGCGACCGCGGCCTCCAGCTCGTCGGGAACGGGCTCCCCCGCCTGCTGCAGCCGCACGCGCCGCGTGGCGGCCTCGATGGCGCCGAGCACCGCGGTGCGCTGCTCCTCGGGCTGCGCCCCGATCATCGCCTCCAGGCCCGACTTCAGCTTCTCCCAGATCCGCGGCACCGCGAAGAACCAGGTCGGCCGGACCTCGGCCAGGTACGCCGCGATCTGCTTCGGGTCCGGGCAGACCGTGACCTCGAGGCCGTACATCAGCGGCGCGTAGAGGTGCGCGCCGCGTTCGGCGATGTGGGCGGCCGGCAGCCACGAGATGACCCGGCCGCCGCCCTCGAGGTGCGCGACCTCGCCGATCCCCCACATGGCGGCGAGCTCGTTGCGGTGCGTCAGCTCGACGCCCTTGGGCGGACCGGTCGTCCCCGACGTGTAGATCAGCGTCAGGAGGTCGTCGGGCCGCACCGCCGCGGCCTCCGCCGCCGCGTCGAATCCTGCGGGTGCCGCCGCCTCGGCGTCGGCGAGCGTCAGCACGCCCTCCGCGTCCCCCGCGTCGTCGACGACGACCACGTGCCGCAGACCGGGGAGCTCGTCCCGGACCGCGAGGACGCCGGGCAGGTACATCGCCTCGGTGACGATGACCCCGAGCTCCGCGTCGCCCGCGATGTAGGCGATCTGCTCCGGCGACGACGTCTGGTAGAGGGACACCGGGACGCCGCCCGCGGTCAGTGCCGCGAGGTCGCAGATCAGGAATTCGGGCCGGTTGTTCAGGAGCAGCCCGACGGTGTCGCCGCGCTCCACGCCGAGCCCGCGGAGCCCGCCCGCCAGGCGCCCGATCCGTTCGGCGGCCTCGGTCCACGTCCAGGAGACCGCGTCGTCCTTCGTGCGGACCAGCACCTGGTCGGGCCACCTGCGGAGCCCCTCGCGGAAGACCTCCAGCATCGTGCCGACCGCGGTCGTGGCGTCCGTCGTCCCCATGTCGCTCCCTCGTTGGCCTCGGGCGCTCACCGACGAGCGGCCCGAGTCATTCCTACCACCGGGAGCTTCTGCGCGCCAGGTCTGGCTGGTCGGCCAACCAGCGTCGGGGCCCGCCCGCTTACGGGCCCTGGACCTGTCGCGCGGCCGTCCCGTCGGCGAACCGCCCGATGTCGTTGTAGAGCCCGAGCCCGAAGAGCATGATCACGAGCACGAAGCCCACGACGCTCGCGCGCTCCATCCAGCTGAACGGGATCGGTTTGCGCCGCAGCTTCTCCGCGATCGCCCAGAAGATGTGTCCGCCGTCGAGCGGCAGGAAGGGCGCCATGTTGATGATCGCCAGCGACAGGCTGACGACGGCCAGCAGGATCATCGCCCTGGTCGTGCTGAACTCGATGGTCCGGCGGGTGGCGTCGTACGCGCCGGCGACCGACCCGACCTCCCGCCGGGCCTCGGCCGAGTAGAAGATCCGCGTGATCGCCTTCGCCGTCTCCGACGTGACGAACCAGATGTAGTTCGGGGTCTCCTTGGCGGCCGTGCCGACGCCCGCGGGCAGGAAGTCGAGCCCGCCGAACGAGACCCCGATGAGGGCGCGCTTCTCGGTCTTGCCCGTGTCGGGGTCCTTCAGCTCGGTGAGCCGGGGCTTGATGAGGACCGTCTGCCGCTTCCCGTCCCGCTCGATGGTGACCCGGGCGGGCGTCGCGGCGACGCAGCCGACCTTCGTGCTGCCGTCCGCGCACCCGTGGGCGGCGATCGCCTTGGTCAGCGCGGCCCGGCGCTCGGCGCTGTTGCGGTAGGTCAGTCCGCCGTCGTATCCGACGACCCCGTCGACGCTGACGATGCGGTCGTCGGGCTTCAGGACCTGCGCGGCGGCGCCGTCCTTCGCCACGCTGTTGACGACGGGGGCGTCGTTGGTCGGGACGCCGGCCGTCGCGTAGACGCCGAAGATGATCACGAAGGCGATCACGACGTTGACCAGGGGCCCGGCCGCGATCACGACGATCCGCTTCCAGACCGGCTGCTTGTAGTAGGCGCGCGCGACCACGTCCTCCGGGATCTCCTCCCGGGGGTCCATGCCGCTGATCTTCACGAAGCCGCCGGCGGGGATCCATCCGATGCCGTACTCCGTCTCGCCGCGCCTGATGCTCCACAGCGGCTTGCCGAAGAAGAGGTAGAACTTCTCGACCCGCATGCCGACCGCCTTGGCGGCGGCGAAGTGCCCGGCCTCGTGCAGGATGATGAGGACGGCGAAGCCGACGAACGCGAGGACCCATGACACGCCGGACAGGGTCCCACAAGGACCTCACGGGCGCGTAACGCGTGAACGGCGGGAGCCGCGGGCCGCTCAGCCGGCGACGAGGGCCGCCGCCGCCTCGCGGGCGGCGCGGTCGGCGTCGTAGAGCATCTCGAAGGCGTGGACGGACCGGGGGGCGACCTCGTCGAGCGTCGCCTCGACGATCTCCGCGATCCGCAGGAACCCGATGCGGCCGTTCAGGAACGCGTGGACCGCGATCTCGTTGGCCGCGTTCAGGATGCACGGTGCGGTCCCGCCCTCGCGCCCGGCCTCACGGGCGAGCGGCAGGCACCGGAACGTCTCCTCGTCGGCGGGCTCGAACGTCAGCTGCCCGACCTCCGCGAGGTTCAGCGGGCGCATCGGGATCGGCCGACGCTCCGGGTGGTTCAGGGCGAACGCGATCGGCGCCTTCATGTCCGGGTGCCCGAGGTGCGCGAGCGCGACCCCGTCGCAGAGCGTCACGTACGAGTGGATGATCGACTGCGGGTGGACGACGACGTCGATGCGGTCGTACGGCGTGCCGAACAGGTGGTGCGCCTCGATCACCTCGAGGCCCTTGTTCATCAGCGTCGCCGAGTCGATGGTGATCTTGCCGCCCATCGCCCACGTGGGGTGGTCCAGCGCCTGTTCGACGCCGACGTCGCCCAGATCGGCCCGCGTCCGTCCGCGGAACGGACCGCCGGAGGCCGTGAGCACGAGCGTGTCGATCGTCCCGGCCTCGAGGGACCCGCCGCGGGACTCGGCCTCGACGAGCTGCCAGAGGGCGGAGTGCTCGCTGTCGACCGGCAGGACCCGGGCACCCGTGGCCTCGGCCAGCTGCATCACGAGCTCGCCGCCGACGACGAGCGACTCCTTGTTCGCGAGTGCGAGGTCGATGCCCTCCCCGAGGGTCGCGACCGTCGGCCCGAGGCCGGCGGCGCCGACCAGCGCGTTGAGGACGAGGTCCGCCCCGGACTCCAGGACGAGGTGGACGAGGCCCTCCGGTCCGTGCAGGACGCGTCCGCCGTCCCAGGCGGCGGAGGCGCGGGACGCGGTCTCCTCGTCGCCCAGGGCGATCAGGTCGACGCCGAACTCCCGGGCCTGCGCGACCAGGGGCTCCCACTGGCGCCCGGCGGCGAGCCCGACGATCTCGAACGTCCCCTCGGGGGCGGCGCGGACGACGTCGAGCGCCTGGGTCCCGATCGAACCGGTGGACCCGAGGATGAGGAGGCGGCGCGGCATGACGCCGACACCCTTTCAGGTGCGGCCGTCCGCGGGTGCCCCGAGGCCGGTCGCCCGACCCTTCCGGGTGCTCCGAGCCCCGCCGCGGTCCGACGCGCCCGCGACCCGAGACGCTCGGGGCGGGACCCGGACCCATCCGGGTGCTCCGGGCCCGGCCGCAGTCCGACGCGCCCGCGACCCGAGACGCTCGGGGCGGGACCCGGACCCATCCGGGTGCTCCGGGCCCGGCCGCAGTCCGACGCGCCCTTGCCCGAGAAGCCCGGAGTGGGACCCGGCCCCTCCCTCAGGCCATGCCCATGGCCAGCCACACGTAGTAGCCGGCCACGATGCCGAACATCGCGGCGTCGAGGCGGTCGAGGACGCCGCCGTGGACGCCGAAGAGACCGCCGGCGTCCTTCGTCCCGGCGTCGCGCTTGAGGAAGCTCTCGAAGAGGTCGCCCAGCGGCGCGACGACGGCGACGGCGAGCCCGATCAGGAGGGCGTCGGTGCCGCTCAGCCAGTCCTGGTAGAGCCCGGCGAACCAGACGGCCGCGACGGCGACGACGATGCCGATCAGGAGGCCCTCGATCGTCTTGTTCGGCGAGACGCGCGGCCAGAGCTTGCGGTTGCCGAACAGGCGTCCGCCGAGGTAGGCGCCGGTGTCGCCGAGGAACACGCCGATCAGGACGTCGACGACGATCCCCGCCCCGTGCTCGCTCTCGCGGAGCAGGATGGCGTGTCCGAGCGCGAGGCCGATCCATCCGATGCCGAGCATCGTCACCGCGACCCCGGGCATGCTGCCCTTCGGGTGCGACAGGGCCACGGAGAGGAAGACGATCGGGACCATCGCCACGAACGCGGTGAGCATCGGTTCGCGCGAGCCGTCGCCGAGGGCGGCGGCGACGATGATCGCGGTGATGCCGAGACCGGTGGCGAAGAGCGACGGGCGCGTCTTCGCGAACATGCGGGTGAGCTCCCACGCGCCGACGAGACCGAACGCGGCGATGCCGACGGCGAAGACGGGACCGCCGGCCGCGACGAGCAGCACGGCGACGACGGCGGCCGGGACCGCGACGAGGACGCGGGCGCCGAGGTCGCTGCCGCCGCCGCGGTTCGACGGCGAGCGGACGGTCTCGATGGCGTCCTCGAACCGCTCGAGAGCCTCGATCTCCCCCGCGACGTCGTCGCGGGACGCGCGGGCGGGACGCTCCTCGACCTCCGAGACGCGTCGGCGTGCGCGGCGGTCGCGGTCCTCGATCCGGACGTCGTAGGTGCCCGAGTCGTCGGGCAGCGGCTCGCCGGCGCGCGGGCGCCGGCGGCGCGGGAGCGGCTCGACCGGGTCGTACGTGCCGCTGATCGTGCCGCGCATCCGGCCACCGTCCCGGGTGCCGGTGCGGTCGTCGCGTGACCCCGTCCGGTCGTCGCGCGAGTCGGTCCGGTCGTCGCGGGAGCCGGTGCCGCGGTCCGACGGCTCGAACGTGCCGAAGTCCAGCTCGAAGCGCGCCTCGCGGCGTCGGCCGCGGGGCGGGACCCTCCTGGGGGCGCGCTCGCGTTCGTCGTCCAGGTCGTCGAAGTCGTCGTCGGCGGGCCGCCGCGGGATCGGCATCAGGAGACCCTGCCGCCGAAGCGTCGCTCGCGCGTGCCGTAGGCGTCCAGGCAGCGCTCGAAGGCGGCCCGGTCGAAGTCGGGCCAGAGCTCGGGGGCGAAGACGATCTCGCTGTAGGCGCACTGCCACAGCAGGTAGTTGCTGACCCGCTGCTCGCCGGAGGTGCGGATCAGGAGGTCCGGGTCGCGGAGGTCGGGGCCGTAGAGCAGGGAGCGGAACGCGTCCTCTCCCCCGCCGTCGTACTTCGCCGCGGCGTCGAGGATCTCGGCCCGGCCGCCGTAGTTGAACGCCACGACGAGCGTGATGTTCTCGCCGCCCGCGGTCTGCTGCTCCGCCCAGTCCATCTTCTCGACGAGCTCCGGGTCGACGCCCTCGCGCCGGCCGATGAAGCGCATCCGCGCGCCCTCCTCGATCAGCTCGGGGGTCTCGCGGTCGATGCGGTCGGCGAACATCGCCATCAGCGCCTGGACCTCGGCCGCCGGCCGGCTCCAGTTCTCGGTCGAGAACGAGAACACGGTGAGCTCCTCGACGCCGAGCTCGGCGGCGTCGCGCAGGCGGGCGCGGACGACGTCCGCGCCGGCGCGGTGCCCTTCGGCGACCGAGACGCCGCGGCGCTGGGCCCAGCGGCCGTTGCCGTCGGTGATGATCGCGACGGCCCGTGGACGCTCGGCGGCGTCGACCGGGGACGCGACGTCGGTCGCGTCGGCGCTGGGAGGCGCAGGCACCGGGTCAGACCTCGAGGACGTCGGCTTCCTTGGCCTTCAGCGACGCGTCGAGCCCGGCGATCGCGTCGTCCGTGACCTTCTGCAGCTCGGCCTCGGCGCGGTGCTCCTCGTCGGCACCGATGTCGCCGTCGGTCTTGAAGGTGCGGAGGTCGCCGAGGACGTCGCGGCGGACGTTGCGGACGCGGATGCGCCCCTCCTCGCCGATCTTGCGGGCGGTCTTCACCATCTCCTTGCGGCGCTCCTCCGTCATCTCGGGGATGCCGAGGCGGATGGTCTTGCCGTCGTTGGAGGGCGTGACGCCGAGGTCGCCGTCGGAGATCGCCTTCTCGATCTGCTTGATCGAGGACGGGTCGTACGGCTGCACCGTCAGCAGGCGGGCCTCGGGAGCACCGATCTGCGCGAGCTGCCGCAGCGCGGTCGGCACGCCGTGGTAGTCGACGACGACGCGGTCCAGCAGGTTCGGGCTGGCGCGGCCGGTGCGGACGGTCGCGAGCTCCCCGTTCGTCTGCTCGACGGCCTTCTTCATGCGCTCCGCGGCGTCGGCGAGCAGCTCGTCGATGATGGAGTCGTCGGGCATCAGGGGACCTCTTCGGTGGTGACCTATGGGTGGGTGACTGCGGACCGGCGCGGGGCCGGGGTCACGCCGGTGTGTGGACCAGCGTGCCGAGTCGCTCGCCCGAGACTATCCGGACGATGTTCCGCTCGTCGTCCATGTTGAACACATGGATCGGGAGCTTGTTCTCCATGCACAGGGTGAGTGCGGTGGAGTCCATGACCCGCAGGCGGCGCTCGATCGCCTCCATGTGGGTGATCTCTCCGATCAGCTCCGCGGAGGGGTCCGTCCGGGGGTCGGCGGTGAGCACGCCCTCGACGCCGTTCTTGGCCATCAGGATGGCCTCGCAGTGGACCTCGGCGGCGCGCAGCGCGGCGGCGGTGTCCGTGGTGAAGAACGGGTTGCCGGTGCCGGCCGCGAAGATCACGACGCGCCCGCGCTCCAGGTGGCGCTCCGCGCGGCGCCGGATGTACGGCTCGGCGACCTCGGTGATGTCGAGCGCGCTCTGCACGCGCGTGACGACGCCCATCCGCTCCAGCGCGTCCTGCAGCGGCAGCGCGTTGAGCACCGTCGCCAGCATCCCCATGTAGTCGGCCGTGGCCCGGTCCATCCCCGCGGCGGCACCGGCCATGCCGCGGTAGATGTTGCCGGCCCCGACGACGATCGCCACCTCGACGCCCAGGTCGTGGACGTCCTTGATCGAGGAGGCGACGGCCACCAGGCGGTCCGGATCGGTGCCGTACTCCCGCTCGCCCATGAGGGACTCGCCGGAGAGCTTGATCAGGACGCGCTTGAAGGCCGTCGTCGTCGGGTCGGTCATGGGATGGAGGGAGCTCCGGGGTCGGAGGTCCTACGCCCCGACCTGGAAGCGGGCGAAGCGAGCGACGGTGGCGTCGTCGGACAGCGCCCCCCGGAGCTGGTCGATCGTCTTGCCGTCGTGCTTGTCCGGGTTGATGTGCTCCTGCGGCAGGAGGGCGATCTCCTTGAACCACTTGTTGAGCTTGCCCTGGGCGATCTTGTCGCGGATCTGCTCGGGCTTGCCCTCGGCCTCGGCCTGCTGGGCGTAGACGCGCAGCTCGGCGTCCTTCTCGTCCTGCGGGACGTCGTCGGAGGAGACGTACTTCGTGGCGGGGGTGGCGGCCACGTGGAGCGCGACCTCCTTCGCCAGCGCGGCGGCCTCGTCGCCGGAGACGCCGCCGACCTCGACCACGACGCCGACCTTGCCGGTGGCGTGGATGTAGGACGACAGGGCGCCCTCGCCGGACACGACGAAGCGGTCGGCGCGGCTGATGACGACGTTCTCGCCGGTGGTGGCGGAGACGTCGGCGCGGGCGGCCTCGATCGTCTGACCGGAGGCGATCTCCTCGGTCAGCAGTGCGGCGACGTCGACCGGGCCGGTCGCGTCGGACGCGCCGGCGACGTGCTCGGCGATCTTCTTCGCGAACGCGATGAAGTCGTCGTTGCGGGCGACGAAGTCGGTGTTGCAGTCGACCTCGACGAGGACGCCGCGCTTGCCGTCGGCGGCGATGAACGCCTGGACGGTGCCCTCGGTCGTCTCGCGGTCGGCGAGCTTGCCGACCTTGTTGCCGAGCTTGACGCGCAGCAGCTCGACGGCCTTCTCGATGTCGCCGTCGGCCTCCTGCAGCGTCTTCTTGCAGTCCATCATGCCGGCGCCGGTGCGCTGACGGAGGGCCTTGACGTCGGCCGCGGTGATCGTGGTGCTCATGCGGTCTCCTCGTTACTCGGCGGCGGGCGCCGGGGCGTCGGTGGTCGGTGCGGCGGCCTCGGTCGGCGCGGCGGGCTGCTCGGCGGCGGCGGCCGCGGCGGCGGTCTCGTCGGCGGCGTTCTGCGCGGCCTCCTGGCTGGCGGCGGCGGCGGCGCTCTGCTCCTCGGCCTCGAGGCGGCGGGCGTCCTCGGCCTCGCGGTTGGCGGCCTCCTCGGCCTGGCGCTGCTCCTTCTCGGCGGCCTCGCGCGAGCGGCGGGCCTCCTCGGCCTCCCACCAGGCGGCGGCGCCACCGGCGGCGGCGTCGCCGATCGCGTGGGCGATCGCGGCGCAGGCGCGGATGGAGTCGTCGTTGCCCGGGACCGGGAAGTCGACGCCGTCGGGGTTCACGTTCGTGTCGACGAGCGCGATGACGGGGATCCGGAGCTTCGAGGCCTCCTCGACCGCGATCTTCTCGGAGTTCACGTCGACGACGAAGACGGCGTCGGGCGCGCGGCGGAGGTCCTTCACGCCGCCGAGGTTGATCTGGAGCTTCGCGAGCTCCTTGCGGCGCGTGATGCGCTCCTGCGACGGGAGCAGCTCGAGCTGGCCCTCGGCCTCGAGGCGCTCGAGGTCGTTCAGCGTCTTGATGCGCTTGCTCGACGTCTGGAAGTTCGTGAGCAGACCCGGCGACCAGCGCTGGTTGACGTACGGCATGCGGGCGGCCTCGGCCGACTCGCGCACGGCGTCCTGGGCCTGGCGCTTGGTGCCGACGAAGAGGACGGTGCCACCGCGCTGGGCGATGTCGGACACGAACGCCTGCGCCTGGGCGAGGAGGTCGACCGTCTGCAGCAGGTCGATGACGTGGATGCCGGAGTGCTCGCCGTGGATGAAGCGCGCCATGCGCGGGTTCCAACGGCGGGTCTGGTGTCCGAAGTGGACGCCAGCCTCGAGCAGATCCTTGATGCCGATCTCGGACATGGGTACTTCCCTTGGTGCTCTGAGAAACAGGATCCCGCTGGACCGGAGCGCGTTCCCGACGGGTCGGGCAGGGACGTTCCGGGGGTACCCGGCGGGGTAGGAATGGACGGTGCTGCTGTGCGTCCGGACGGACGCACGGACGACGAATTCAACCAGGAACCGGCGTCCGGCGCTGTGACGCCGGGCCGGACGGCCGCGTCAGGCGCGCGCGAGCTCGAGGGCGCGGGCCAGGTCCTCGGGGAGCGGCGAGGCGACGTCGACCGGCTCGCCCGTGATCGGGTGCGCGAACGACAGCCGGGCGGCGTGCAGGAACTGCCGGTCCAGCCCGAGGGGGTGCTCGCCGACCGGCCCCGCCGCCCCACCACCCGAGCGCCCGTACTCCGGGTCGCCGGCGACGGGCAGCCCGATGGCCTTCAGGTGCACGCGGATCTGGTGCGTCCGACCGGTCTCGAGGGTCACCCGCAGGAGCGACGTCCGGGTCAGGGCCTCCTCGAGGACGAAGTGCGTGACGGCGCGCCGCGGTGTGTCGGTGTCCAGCGAGTGCTTCGTCCGGACGTGGCGGTCGCGGCCGATCGGCGCGTCGATCGTGCCCGTCCGGGCGTCGGGGCGGCCGTCGACGAGGGCCAGGTACTCGCGGGTCACGGTCCGCTCGCGGATGGCCTCCTGCAGCAGCCGGTGCGCCTCGTCGGTGCGGGCGACGACCAGCAGCCCCGAGGTGTCGCGGTCCAGGCGGTGCACGATGCCGGGGCGCTCGGCGTCGCCGCCGGGCGGGAGCGCCGAGGTGATGCGGCTCGCGACGGCGTCCACCAGGGTCGGGCCGTAGGAGCCGGCACCCGGGTGGACGACGAGCCCGGCGGGCTTGTCGACGACCATCAGGTGCTCGTCCTCCCACAGGACGTCGACGTCGGGCGCGTCCTCCCGGACCGGCCCGATCGACGTGACGAGGGTGCCGAGATCGACCTCGAGCTCCTGGCCGGCGCGGACCGCGTGGCGCTTCTGCGCCGGATCGGCGGGCGTGCCGTCGATCCGGACGCCGCCCTCCGCGATCGCCCGCTGGGCGCGGGCGCGGGATCCGCACGCCTCGGCGAGGACGACGTCCAGCCGGGCGCCGTCCTGCTCGGGCGGCACCGTCAGCCGGGTGCCGGTCATCCGCGCTGGGGGCGGGTCTCCCGCCGGCCCTTCGTGTTCGTCTTGCGCCGGTTCTCGAGCTCGACGACGACCACGAGCAGGATCATGCCGCCGACGATCGCCACGTCGGCCAGGTTGAAGGCGGGCCAGTTCGGCGGCTTGAGGAAGTCGATGACGGCGCCCTCGACGACGCGGTCCAGCACGTTGCCGATGGCGCCGCCGGCGAGCATCCCGGCGGCGAGCCACGCCAGCCGGACCGTGCGGTTGCGGAGGAACCAGAACGTCAGTGCGGTCAGCGCCCCGACGACGAGCAGCCCGACGATCCACGGCTGGTCGCTGAAGCTCGAGAACGCGACGCCGTCGTTGCGGACATAGGTGAGGTCGAGGAACGGCAGGACCTCCTCGCGGGTCCCGCGGTCGATCGCCTGCACGACGAGGCGCTTCGTCAGCTGGTCGAGGACCAGGACGAGCACCGCGACGGCGAGGACGCGGCGGACCGCGAGCGACCCCGCACGGGCCTCTTCGCGGGAGACGACGCGGGGCTCACCCCTGGACAAGGCGCACCACCAGTCCGCCCACGATGCGCAGGACGAGGATCGCCACGATCGGCGAGAGGTCGAACGGCCCGAGCGGCGGGATGAAGCGCCGGAAGAACGCGAGGAAGGGCTCCGCGGCGTCGTGCAGGAACTTGATCACCGCGGCCGTGACCGTGTTGTACGGGATCCGCATGCCGGCGCTCTGGACGATCGACACCAGGATGTGGGCGATGATCACCAGGGTGTAGACGGTGATCAGCGCGCTGATGAACGAGCCGACCTCGTACCGGGTGTCGGCGAGGGGCGTCAGGGTGCTCACGAGGGTCACGAGACGGCCACCGCGGCGTCGAAGGCGTCCTGGACGGCCTCGCGGAGCCCGCCGCGGTCGAGGGCGCGGAGGCCGCGGGCGGTCGATCCGCCGGGCGACGTCACGCCCCGCCGGACGGCGAGGGTGTCGTGGTCCTGCGCGCGCAGGAGGGCGGCGGAGCCCTCGATGCCGGCGGCGACCATGCGGCCTGCGGCGTCGGGCGTCATCCCGTGGCGGATCGCGGCGTCGACCGTCGCCTCGGCGAACAGGCTGACGTAGGCCGGCAGCACGCCGAACGCGGCGGTGGCGGCGGCCATCTGCGACTCGGGGAGCTCGACGACCGTCGCGCAGCGCGCGAGCAGGCCGAGGAGCTCGGCGCGGAGCTCGTCCTCCCCGGCGGGGGCGGCGACGCCGGGCTCGCGGGCCTCGATCGCCACGGCCACGACGCCCTTGCCGACGCCCGCGGGGGTGTTCGGCATCAGGCGGACCACGGGGCGGTCCGGGTAGGCGGCGCGCAGGTCGGCGATCGGGACGCCGCCGAGGATCGAGACGACCGCCCGGGCACCCGACGCGTCGCGCGCGGCGTCCAGGAGCTGCCCGGGCTTGTGCCCGAGCACGACGGCGTCGGCGCGCTCGGCGAGCGCGGCGGCGTCGGCGACGGCCTCGCCGCCGAGCTCGGTGGCCAGCGCGCTCGCCCGGTCACCGACCGGGTCGAAGCAGAGCGCGGGCTCGCCGATGCCCCGCGCGAGCGCGGAGGCCATGTTGCCCGATCCGAGGAATCCCAAGCGCATGAACGACCCCGAACGGTACCGGTCCGCCGCCGCGGGGCCCCCGCCCCTCCGGGTGGCCCGTGCCACGCCGCAGTCCGACACCGTTCGGACGCGAGACGCACGGGTCGGGGCCCGGCCCACTCCCTAGGACTGGTTGAAGAAGCCCTTCTCGATCAGCTGCGCGCGTTCCTCCGCGGAGATCGAGACGTTGGCGGGCGTGAGCATGAAGACCTTGTCGGCGATGCGCTGCATCCCGCCGTCCATGGCGTAGGTCAGGCCGCTGGCGAAGTCGATCAGCCGCTTGGAGAGGTCCGAGTCGGACGTCTGCAGGTTGATGACGACGGGGATGCCGTCCTTGAAGCGGTCGGCGATCTGCTGGGCGTCGTTGAACGACTTCGGCAGGACGAGGTGGACCCGGACGTCGCCGCCGGGGCCCGCGGCGCTGCGGGACGACGAGCCGCCGACCGGGCGCAGGTGGGCGCCGCCGACGCGGGAGGATCCGCCGTCGTCGTCGGAGAAGATGTCGTCGAACTCCTCGCGCCGGCGTCGGGCGCGGTCGATCCTGCGCACGGGTGTGGGCTCCCTCACGGGTTCACGAGCACGTTCACGACGGTCGTCGTACTCCGGTTCATCGTCGTAGGTGTCGTCGTACGGATCGCGCTCCTCTGCGAGAGCGAAGTACACGAGCACCTTGTGCCAAGCGTCGCGGAAGGCCATGACTGGCGGTTGATTCTCCCACGGCGACCCGGTTCCTCCCCGGTTCCCCGAATGTTTCCGCGAAGTGACGTCAGCGGACGAGGACGCTGCCGAGCCGGACGACGGTCGCGCCCTCCTCGACGGCGACCTCGAAGTCCTGCGTGGTGCCCATGGAGAGCGCGGAGAGGCCGTGCTCGCCGGCGAGCTCGCGCAGGGCGGCGAACCACCGGCGGCTGTCCTCGGGGCGCTCCGCGTGGGGCGGCATCGTCATCAGGCCGGCGACCGGGACGGGGCAGCGCTCCAGGACGCCCGCGAGCTCGGCGGGCGCGATCCCGCTCTTCGCGTCCTCGCCGCTGACGTTGACCTCGATCAGGACGTCGAGCCCGGGACGGGCCAGATCGGCGTGGCGCTCGAGGCGCCCCAGCACGCTGTCGCTCGAGACCGAGTGGATGCGGTCGACGTGCGGGAGGACGTCGGCGACCTTGCGGGACTGCAGGTGCCCGATGAACTCCCAGCGCAGCCCGTCCGCCCCGGGCTGTCCGACCTTCTCGACGAGCGACTGGGCGCGGTTCTCGCCGGCGAGCGTCAGGCCGGCCTCGGCGAGGCGCCCGGTCTGGTCGGCGGCGACGTACTTCGTCGCGACGAGGACGTCGACGCCGTCGGGGTCGCGGCCCGCGCGGTCGCAGGCCGCGGCGATGCGCTCGCGGACCTCCCCCAGCCGTCGCCGGACGTCCTCGACGTCCACGTCCTGGATCACGTCGACCACGTCATGCCCGCCTGTCGTCCGGTGTCGCCGGCGTCGCGCCGGTGGGAGAAGAAGCGCCCGGGGGCGCAGATGGTGCAGATCCCCGCGACCACAACGCGGTCGGTCCCCGCCGCGAGGAGCCGGATGCGTGCGGCCTCGGCGAGGTCGGCGTTCCGGCCCGCGCGGACGGTGGGGCCGAGCGGCGCGAGCGCGGCGTGGACCTCGTCACCGACCTCGTAGCAACAGGGTCCGGCCCCCGGCCCGACGACGGCCGTGACCGCCCCGCGGCCACCGGCGGCGCGGAGCGCGCGCAGGCCCTCCTCGAGAACCCCGGCGACGAGGCCGCGCCAGCCTGCGTGGACGGTCGCCACCGCCCCGTCGGCGACGAGCGCGACGGGCAGGCAGTCGGCGCACAGCACCACGCACGGGGTCCGGTGCAGCGCGGTGGCGACGCCGTCGGCCTCGCGCACGGACCCGAGGTCGGCACCGGGCAGGTCGACGTCGCCCGCGACGACGAGGACGTCGGTCCCGTGCACCTGGCGGGGCTGCGCGAGCCGGTCGCGGCTCACGCCCGCGAGCGCGGCGAGGCGGTCGCGGTTCGCGCGCACGGCCGCGGGGTCGTCCGGGGTCCAGCTCCCGAGGTTCAGGGAGGCGTAGGCGCCGGTCGACTCGCCGCCGAGGCGTCCCGTGAAGCGCACCTCCGCGCCGGGGAGCGTGCACGCGAGGCCGCCGTCGGGCGTCGGGCGCAGCTCGGGTCCGGCGCTCACCGGTCGGTCTCCTGCCCGGCGACCGCGCCGGCGTCCGCGTGCGGGAGCCCCGCCGCGGCCAGCTCGGCGTCGCGCTCGGGGAGCGCCGGGTCGAGCCGGCCGTCGAGCTTCGCGACCAGCGCACGTCGCAGGCCCTCGCCGACCGCGGGGCCCGCGGGGACGCCGGCCGCGAGGAGGTCGTGCCCGCCGATCGTCAGGCGTACGTGCCGGAGCTCGTCGAACCAGCGCCGGGCGTTGTCCCCGCCCGCGAGCGCGACGACCTCGACCGGCACGCCGGACGCGGCCCGGTGGATCTCCGACGGGGTGGTGGCGCGCGCGAGGGGCCCGGCGGTGCTCGCCCGCGACCCCGCGCCGATCACGTCGGCCTCGGCGGTGCTCCAGCCGGTGTCGGCCACCCACGGCAGCAGGTGGCGGAGGTCGACGCCCGCCGTGGACGCCGCCATGCGCAGGAGATCGGGGCGGCCTTCGGGCGGGAGCAGCTCCAGGGCGGCCGGCAGGGCGGCCGGCTCCGGGTCGAAGCCGGGCGGCAGGAAGCGCGGGTTCAATGCGAGGAGGGTCCGGAAGACCGCGGCCGGATCGGGCTCGCCGAGCGCCAGCCGCAGCTCGCCGCCGTGCCGGGCGCCGGAGATCGCGAACGGGTCGGCCTCGGCGGCCAGCGCCGCCGTCGCGGGGTCCACGGCGAAGCCCAGCCGGGCGGCGTACCGGGCGGTGCGCCAGACCCGCGTGGGGTCGTCGACGAACGAGCGGTCGTGGAGCACCCGCAGCACGCCGGCGGCGAGGTCCTCCCGTGCGCCGGGGATCTCGGCGGACCGGCCGTCGGAGAGCCGGAGCGCGATCGCGTTGACGGTGAGGTCGCGGCGGACGAGGTCCTCGTCGACGGTGGCCGCGGGGACGACGTCCGGCAGGGCGCCCGGGCGGGCGTACGTCTCGGTGCGTGCGCGGGCGAGGTCGTGCAGGACCCCGGTCGCCGTCCGCACGGTCGCCGTGCCGAAGCGCTCGTGGCGCGCGACGGTCTCCCCCAGGCGCTCCGCGAGCGGCTCGACCGGTCCGACGACCACGACGTCGAGCTCCTGCGGCTCGCGGCCGAGCAGCAGGTCGCGGACCGCGCCGCCCACGAGCCAGGCGTCGTCCTCGGGCCGGACGGCCGCCAGGAGGGGCGCGGCGGCGGGCAGCGCCCGGAGCGCCTCGTAGGCCGCGGCGAGGGTCGTCGGTGGAGGGGTGGGGACGGCCACGTCGAAGGACCGTACCCTGATGGCCGGTTCGCCCTCCGACCCGCGCCGCCGCCGGTCGCGCACGGGCGGGGCCGTGGTCCTCGTACTCGTGGTGCTCGGCGGGGGCGGCGCCCTGCTGGTGCTGGAGACGCGGGGCCCGGACGACGTCTCGAACCCGGGCGTGGAGTTCTCCGGCGACGACGGCTCGACCACGAAGCAGCGGGCGCCGAAGAACGCGGAGGACCGCTACGACGACGGCGCCGACTGGCCGATGTACGGCGGGAACGCGCAGCGCACCCGGTACGTCGCGTTCGCGGGCCCGGAGCCGATCCGGCCGCCGTTCGTCGAGCGGTGGGGCGTGACGGGCCGCGTCCTCCTCGAGTTCCCGCCCGTCCTCTGCGGCCGCCGGATCTACTCGATGCGCAACGACGGGCTGCTGCGCGCCGTCGAGCGCCGTACCGGGAAGGTCGCGTGGACGACGCGCGTCGGCAGCCTCGCGGCCTCCGCGCCCGCCTGCGGCGACGGACGCGTCTACGCCACGGTCCTGCGCCGCAACCGGTTCGTCAAGGGCGGCGAGGTCGTCGCGCTGCGCAGCCGCAACGGGCACCGCGTGTGGCAGGTCCGCCTGGCGAGCCGCACGGAGTCCTCGCCCCTGCTGACGGACGACCGCGTGATCTTCGGCACCGAGTCCGGCGACGTGCTCGCGCTGCAACGGCGGACGGGGCGGGTCGTCTGGCGCTACCGGGCCGGTGCCGCGGTGAAGGCGGCGGTCGCGCGGGACGGCGATGCGCTCTACGTCGGCGATTACGCCGGGAAGATGCACTCGATCTGGCTGCGCAGCGGGCGGAAGCGGTGGGTCCGGCCGCTCGGAGGCCGGCTCTACTCGACCCCCGCGGTGGCGTACGGCCGCGTGTTCGTCGGCAACGTCGACGGCTCCGTCGCGGCGATCGGCGAGCGGACCGGCCGGCTGGCGTGGCAGCGGAGGACCAAGGGCTTCGTCTACTCGGCTCCCGCCGTGGCGCCGGTGGCCGGGCGCGGGCCGACGGTGTTCATCGGCTCCTACGGCGGCACGCTCTACGCCTACGACGCCCGGACCGGCCGGCAGCGGTGGACCAAGAGCCTGGGCGGCAAGGTCTCGGGCGGCATCACCGTCGTCGGCGACATGGTCATGTACGCGAACCTCGGCAAGAAGTCGCTCGGCATCCGTCGCGCGAAGGACGGCGCGCTCCTCTACGCCCACCGCAGCGGCGCGTTCGACCCGGGCATCTCCGACGGCCGGCGCCTGTACCTCGACACGTACACGAGCATCTACCACCTGGTGCCGAAGCGGCAGGTGGCGCGGGACGTCGATTCGTTCCGCGCGGCGGCGAAGCGCCGGTCCGGAAAGCGCTGAGGACGCCTACAGCGTGGTCGGCCGCACCGGCCGCACCGCGATCCCGGCGTCGGCGATCCGCGCCTTCGCCTCGGCGATGGAGTACGTCGAGAAGTGGAAGATCGACGCGGCCAGCGCGGCGTCGGCGCCGCACTCCAACGCCTCGACGAGGTGGTCGAGCGTGCCCGCGCCGCCGGACGCGATGACCGGCACCGGGACGGCCTCCGCGATCGCGCGGGTCAGGGGCAGGTCGTACCCCGAGGTGGTGCCGTCGCCGTCCATGGAGGTCAGGAGGATCTCGCCCGCCCCGCGCTCGACGCCCTCGCGCGCCCACGCGACGGCCCCGCGCCCGGTCGGCCTGCGGCCGCCCGCGACGAAGACCTCCCACGGGTCGCCCTCGACGAGGTCCGCCTCGCGCAGATCGGCCGGTGCCCAGTCCGCCCCGCGGGTCGTCCCGGGGACGCCCTTGGCGTCGATCGCGAGGACGACGCACTGCGTGCCGAAGCGGTCGGCGAGCTCGGTGAGCAGCTCGGGACGGGCGACGGCCGCGGAGTTCACGGCGACCTTGTCGGCCCCGGCGTCGAGCACGGCCTGCGCGTCGTCGACGGACCGGATCCCGCCGCCGATCGTGAACGGCACGAAGACCTCGTCGGCGGCACGGCGGGCGAGCTCGACGATCGTGTCGCGCTGGTCGCTCGTCGCGGTGATGTCGAGGAAGACGAGCTCGTCGGCGCCCTCCGCGTCGTAGCGCGCCGCGAGCTCGACGGGATCGCCGGCGTCGCGGAGGCCGACGAAGTTCGTCCCCTTCACGACGCGTCCGGCGTCGACGTCGAGGCAGGGGATGACGCGCTTGAGGTGCACGCGGGTCTAGCGGTCCTGCAGGGCCGCGTGGCCCTCGGCGATCGTGAAGCGCTTCTCGTAGAGCGCCTTGCCGGTGATGATCCCGCCGAGGTTCACGAGGCGCGCGTTCGCGAGCTCGCGCAGGTGCTCGACGGTGCCGATGCCGCCGGAGAAGATCCACGACCCGCGGACGGCCTGGGAGATCCGGCGGACCTCGTCCATGTCCGGGCCGGTCTCGAGCCCGTCGCGGTCGGCGTTCGTGTAGACGAACCGCCGCACGCCGCGCTGCTGCAGGCGCTTGATCGCCTCGGCGCCGTCGATCTCGGTGGTCTCGAGCCAGCCCTTCGTGGCGACCTTGCCGCCGCGGGTGTCGATCGACACCATCACGCGGTCGCGGTGGCTGCCGAGGACCGAGTCGAGGAAGTCGGGATCGGTGATCGCGGCGGTGCCGAGGATCACGCGCTCCGCACCGGCGGCCAGGGCGGCCTTCACGGACTCGATGTCGCGCAGACCGCCGCCCCACTGGACGGGGACGTCGAGCTCCTCGGTGATCGCGGCGAGCTGGTCGAGGTGCGCGGGCTTGCCGGACTTGGCCCCGTCGAGGTCGACGAGGTGGAGGAAGCGCGCGCCGGCCTCGACCCAGGAGCGCGCGGCCTCCAGGGGGCTGTCGCGGTAGACGGTCGACTCGTCGAAGTCCCCGCGCACCAGGCGCACCGCCTGGCCGTCGAGGATGTCGATGGCGGGGTACAGGATCACGTGGGGCACCTCAGACAGGTCTCGGCGAACCCGCGCAGCACGCGCAGGCCGTCCGTGGACGACTTCTCGGGATGGAACTGCGCGCCGTGCACGCGGCCGCGGCTGACCGCGGTCACGAACGGCGAGCCGTAGTCGCCGCGCGCGACGACGTCGGCGGGGTCCTCCGGCCGGGCGACGAAGGAGTGCACGTGGTAGAACGCCGTGCCGTCGGGCAGCCCGGCGCGCAGCGGCGACGTCGTGCCCTCCGACCAGGTGACGGAGTTCCAGCCGATGTGCGGGAGCTTCAGGCCGAGAGCGGGCTCGAGCTGCCGGACGGGGCCCGGCAGCAGGCCGAGGCCCTCGGCCCCGCCACGCTCGTCGGAGCGGTCGAAGAGGAGCTGCATGCCGAGGCAGACGCCGAGCAGCGGCGTCCCGTCGGCGACCCGGTCGCGGACGACCGCGTCGAGGCCGGTCTCGCGCAGTCGGCGTGCGCCCTCGGGGAACGCGCCGACGCCGCAGAGCACCAGGCCGTCCGCGGCGCGGATGGTCTCGAGATCCGCGGTGACCGTCGCGTCGGCCCCGGCGCGCTCCAGCGCCTTCTCGACGCTGCGGCGGTTGCCGACGCCGTAGTCGACGACGACGATGCGGACGCGGTCGCCGTCTGGGCGTGCGAGCGCCGCGTCGCGGTCGTCCGCGTCGCCGGAGGCGGAGGGGCCCGCCCCGACCTCGGCGGCGCTCATCCGGTGAGCGTCCCCTTCGTCGACGGCACGCCGTGCTCGTCGGGGTCGATCGACACCGCGACGCGCAGCGCGCGGGCGAGCGCCTTGATGCCGGCCTCGATCATGTGGTGGGCGCCGCGGCCCACCTCGATCTCGAGGTGGATCGTGGACCGCGACGTGGCGGCGACGGCGCGCACGAACTCCTCGAGCAGCTCGTGCTCGAAGCCGCCCGTGACGCCGTGCGGCAGCAGGCCGTGGTCCTCGAAGACGACGAACGGCCGGCCGGAGAGGTCGACGTGGCACGTCGCGCGCGCCTCGTCCATCGGCACCGTCGCGGAGCCGTACCGGCGGATGCCGACGCGGTCGCCGAGCGCCTCGGTGATCGCCTGGCCCAGGACGAGACCCGTGTCCTCGACGGTGTGGTGGCTGCCGGTCTGGAGGTCGCCCTCCGCGGTGACCTGCAGGTCGACCTTCGCGTGGCGCGTGAGGAGCTCGAGCAGGTGGTCGAAGAAGCCGACGCCGGTGGTCCGGGTGCCGGTCCCGGTGCCGTCGAGATCGAGCGTGAGCTCGATGCGGGTCTCGCCGGTCGAGCGCTGGATGGTCGCGGTGCGGGTCATCGGGTCGCACCATTCTGCCGGGCGCGCATCGACGCCGCGTGCACCACGAAGCCCTCGGCGTCCGCGATGCGGATCCCGGCGTCCGCCAGGGGCCCGGTCGCGCCGTCGAGGTGGACCTCGTTCATCGTGCGTCGGAACGTCCGCGCCGACAACGTCGACGCGTAGCGGGCGGCGCCGTCGGTCGGCAGCGTGTGGTTGCTTCCCGCGACGTAGTCCCCGAAGGCCGTGGCGCCGGAGGCCCCGACGAACACGCAGCCGGCGCTGCGGACGCGGCCGGCGAGCGGCTCGACGGTCGGGCCGACGATCTCGAGGTGCTCGGCCGCGAACGCGTCGGCGACGGCCAGCCCGGTCTCCGGGTCGGGCACGAGCACGCTCGCGTACGCGGCGGGCGAGCCCTCCAGCGGCAGGCTGCCGCCGATGCCCGGCGCGAGGAGCTCCCAGACCGCGGTCTGCAGCGCCTCGTCGTCGGTGACGAGGACCACGAGCGAGCCGTCGCCGTGCTCGGCCTGCGCGGCGAGGTCGAGGGCGACGAGCCTCGGGTCGGCCGCGGCGTCGGCGAGCACGAGCAGGTCGCTCGGACCCGCGAAGCCGTCGATGCCGACCGACCCGGAGAGCTGGGCCTTGGCCTCCTGCACCCACAGGTTCCCGGGGCCGACGACGACGTCGACGCGCGGGACGGTCTCGGTGCCGAGCGCGAGCGCGGCGACGCCGTGGGCACCACCGAAGCGGTACACGCGGGCGGCGCCGGCCAGCCGGCAGGCGGCGCGGAGCACCGGGTCGTCGGACGGACTGGCGACGACGACCTCGTCGACCCCGGCGGCCCGGGCGGCGACAACGCCCATGATCGCCGTGGACGGGTACGGCGCGCGACCACCCGGGACGTAGACGGCCGCCCGCCGGACGGGCACCTCGCGGACCAGGACGCGCTGACCCTGCGGCAGCTGCACGTCCCGGTCCTCGTGGACGGTCGCGGCGGCGACGATCCCGACGTTCTCGATCGCGAGCTCGAGCGCGGCGCGCAGCTCGGGCTCCAAGGCGGCGACGGCTGCGTCGAGCTCGTCGTCGGGGACGACCAGGGGCTCGAGCGGGGCGCCGCCGACGCGGTCGAAGCGCCCGGCGTGCTCGAGGAGCGCGACGTCGCCGCGGGCACGGACGTCGGCGATCAGCGTCGCGACGCCCTCGGCGACGTGCCCGCCGCCGGGGACGAGCGCCCGGATCCGCGCGGCCGCCGCGTCGGCGCCGGCGGCGTCGTCGACGGTCAGCCGCTCAACCGGCAACCAGGGCCTCCCGCAGCCGGTCGACGGCGTCGGCCTTCAGCCGGTGCGTCGCGGGGTTCGCGATCAGGCGGGCGGTGGACGTCGCGATCTCCTCGCGGATCACGAGACCGTTCTCGCGCAGCGTGGTGCCGGTGGCGGTGAGGTCGACGATCGCGTCGACCATCCCGGTCAGCGGCGCGAGCTCGACGGACCCGTTGACCTTGACGATCTCGGCCTGCCGGCCGGTCGACTCGAGGTAGTGGGTCGCGATCGTCACGTACTTCGTGGCGACCCGCATGACGCCGAGGCGCCGCAGGGCCTCCTCGGCGGGGTCCGGGTCCCCGGCGATCGACGCGAGCACCATGCGGCACGGGCCGTACCCGAGGTCGGCGAGCTCGACGACGTCGCGGGTCCGCTGCTCCATCAGGACGTCCTTGCCGGTGACGCCGACGTCGGCGGCGCCGCTCTCGACGTAGGTCGGGACGTCGGACGGCCGCATCGTGACGATCCCCGGCTCCTCGAACAGGAGCTTGCGGTCGTTGTCGCGGACCTCGCTCGTGTCGACGCCGACGCGATCCAGCGCGTCGAGGGTCGAGCCCATCATCACGCCGCGCGGCACGGCGATCCGGAGTCCGAAGGGGTTCACGACGACACCTCGGTCGAGCTCGGGCCGGACCCCTTCGAGCCCCCGGCGATCGGCGCGTGGACGGTGGGTCCGCCGCCGGGGATCGGCGCGTGGCCGCCCGTCGGCGCGGCCACGGGCTCCGGGGACGGGATCGCCGTCGGTGTCGTCCAGCCGACGCGCCAGGACCCGCGCGACTTGCCGACGAGCGCGGTGTGCAGCGCGTCGACGTCGAGCGCGAAGCCGACCGCGGGCAGGTCCCGGCCGAACTTGCCGAGCAGGTCGTCGTACCGGCCACCGCCGCCGATGGCGTGGCCTTGGCCGGGCGCGTAGACCTCGAACACCGCGCCGGTGTAGTACCCGAGCTTCAGCGTCAGCCCGAGGTCCAGGATCAGGTGCGAGCGGACGTCCTCGTCGAGCTGCTCGACGACGCTGCGGACGCCGGCGGTCGCCGCGACGGCACGCGGGTCGGTCAGCGCGTCGACGACCTCGAGCCCGCCCCGGCGGGACGCGACGTCGAGGAGCATCGCGGCGGTCGCGTCGTCGCAGGCGGCCCGGACCTCGCGCTCGAGCCCGACGAGGTCCCGGGTCGCGAGCTCGTGCAGGATGGCGGCCCGCCGATCGTCCTCGACGCCCGCGCCGGCCAGGAGCGTGGGGAAGATGGACGCATCGCCGACGGCGACGCGCGCGTCCTCGAGACCGACGGCCTTCAGTGCGCCGACGAGCACCGTCAGGGCCTCCGCCGTGCCCTCCGGCGCCCCGGCGCCGACGAGCTCGATCCCGGCTTGCAGGACCTCGCGCGACTGCCCGCGCCCCGGCACGATCCCGCGGTAGAGGTGCGCCTGGTAGCTCAGGCGGATCGGCAGCTCGGCGTCCGCGAAGCGGGAGCTGACGAGCCGGGCGATCGGCACGGTCATGTCGGAGCGCAGCACGAGCGTCTCGCCGTGCTCGTCGACGGAGCGGAACCGCGGATCGGCGGCGCCGGCCGAGGCGGCCACGCCGGCGCGGTCGAGCACGGACGCGTACTCCACCGCCGGGGTGGAGACCTCGCCGTAGCCGTGGGAGGTGAACACGTCGCGGAGCGCGGCGACAACGCCGTGGCGCTCGCGCATCTCGTCTGGCAGCACGTCCCGCGTGCCGCTGGGGATCGGCAGCGTCATCTCCTTGGATCATCCCGGGTCGCGGACGCGCGCGACGTGCGCCCCGTCCGCGGCCCCCGGGGAGCGGGGTTCGTGCCCGTCGGCGGGTGCCACGTGCCCCGCCGACGTCCGGCGCGACCCACCCGGGGCAGCACGGGGACGGGCCCGCGCGCACGGCGGGGTGCCCGCGCCCCGTCGACGACGGACGAGGCCCTGCCCGAGAGGCCCGGGCGGGGCACCGGCGTCGTCCTCCGTCAGCCGACGGCGACCTCGGCGTCCTCGGGCACGCGCTCGATCTGCGCGCCGAGGGAGCGCAGGCGCTCGTCGATGGCCTCGTAGCCGCGATCGATCTGGTCGATGTTGTGGATCGTGCTGCGCCCGTCGGCGCAGAGCGCGGCGATCAGGAGCGCCATGCCGGCGCGGATGTCCGGCGACGTCATGCGCTCGCCGTGCAGCTCGCAGGGCCCGGAGACGATCGCGCGGTGCGGGTCGCAGAGCGTGATGTCCGCGCCCATGCCGACGAGCTTGTCCGTGAAGACCAGGCGGTTCTCGAACATCCACTCGTGGATGAGCACGGAGCCGGTCGCCTGGGTGGCGAGCGCGACGGCGATCGACGTGAGGTCGGCCGGGAAGGCCGGCCAGGGACCGTCCTGCACCTTCATCTTGTGCTCGCCCACGTCGCGGGCGGTCCGGAGGTCCTGGCCGCCGGGGACGAGCACCGTGGTGCCCTCGAGCTCCGACTGCAGGCCGAGCTTGCCGAAGACGAGGCGGATCATCCGCAGGTCGTCGGGGGCGACGTCCGTGATCCGGACCTCGCCGCCGGTCACGCCGGCCAGCGCCATGAAGGAGCCGATCTCGATGTGATCCGGACCGACGGTGTGGTCGCAGCCCTGGAGCTCGGCCTGCCCCTGGACGCGCAGGACGTTCGAGCCGATCCCGTCGATCGTCGCGCCCATGCTCACGAGCATCCGCGCGAGGTCCTGGACGTGGGGCTCGCAGGCGGCGTTGCCGATGACGGTGGAGCCCGGGGTCAGCGCCGCGGCGAGCAGGGCGTTCTCGGTCGCCATCACGGACGGCTCGTCCATGAAGATCTCGCCGGCGACGAGCCCGCCCTTCGGCGCGACCATCTCGATGTCGCGTCCGAGCTCGAGCTCGGCGCCGAGCGCCCGGAAGGCGTCGAGGTGCGGATCGAGACGCCGGCGCCCGATGACGTCGCCACCCGGCGGCGGCATGGTGCAGCGTCCGAACCGGGCGAGCAGCGGGCCGGCGAGCAGGAACGAGGCGCGAATCCGCTCCGCGTCCTCGCGACGGAGCCCGTCCTCCGCGCGGAGCGCCCCGGCGTTCAGGCGGACGGCGTGCTCGTCGAGCCAGTCGACGGTCACGCCCAGGCCCTCGAGCAGGTTGATCATGGACGCCACGTCGCGGATGCGCGGGACGTTGCGGACGACGACGTCCTCGCTGGTCAGGACCGACGCGGCGAGGATCGGCAGGGCGCCGTTCTTGTTTCCTGCGGGGCGGACGGTGCCCGAGAGGGGCCGACCGCCGTCGATGACGAACTTCTCCATGGGGATGGTGGTCCGGTGTCGAGGCGCAAGCGGGGGCCGAGCGCCCGCGATCGTCCGCCCACGGACCAGCCGGAGAGGGTAGCAGCGCGGTGGCGGTCCACCCGGACTTGGCGCGCCCCCTCCGGCCCGCCTCCGGGCCGAATGTGATCAGGAGGTTTCCGCCACCCGTCGGACCGGCATGCGGCGGGACGGTCGATACCCTCGGAGGACATGACCGACACGCTCACGATCACCATCCTCGAAGGCGACGAGACCGGTCAGGAGCTGCTCGACCAGTCGGTGCGGGTCTTCGACCCCGAGGTGCTCGGATTCGAGGTGGTGTTGGACCGCTACGACCTGTCGCTCGCCAAGCGGCGGGAGACGGGCAACCAGATCGTCCACGACGCCGCCAGGGCCATGCGCGAGAGCGGCCTCGGCGTCAAGGCGGCGACGGTCACGCCGGAGGGCAAGGACGACGTCGGCTCGCCCAACCGCATCCTCCGCGAGGAGGTCGACGGCAAGGTCATCATCCGCACCGGTCGTCGCATCCCGGGCGTGACGCCCGCCGCCGGCATCCACTTCCCGATCTCGGTCGTCCGGATGGCCGTGGACGACGCGTACGGCGCGAAGCAGTGGCGCGAGGGCGAGGAGGGCGGCACGGACGAGATCGCGTACCGCACCGAGAAGATCAACCGCGGCACCTGCCGGGCCGTCGCCGAGTACGCCTTCCGCACCGCCACGAAGATGCGCGGCAGGGTCTATGGCGGCCCCAAGTGGACGGTCTCCCCCGTCTACGAGGGCATGCTCAAGGAGGAGCTCGACCGCGCAGCGGCCGACAACCCCGACGTCCGCTACCAGCCGGTCCTCATCGACGCGACCTACGCCGGCCTCGTCTCCGGGGACGCGGACGGCCCGCTGGTCATCCCGGCGCTGAACCGGGACGGCGACTGCCTCTCGGACCTCGTCCTCCCCCTCTTCGGGTCGATCGCGGGCGCCGAGTCGACGCTCCTCTCGTTCAACGAGGACTACACGCCCCGGGTCGCGATGGCCGAGGCACCGCACGGCACGGCGCCGTCCCTGCTCGGCAAGGACGTCGCCAACCCGATGGCGATGATCCTGGCGAACGCCGCGGTCCTGCACTACGGCGCGGCGATCCACGGGGTCGAGGCGGCCGATCGCGCGTCGCGTGCGATCTACGAGTCGGTGCTCGAGGGCGCCTCCGCGGGCATCAAGACCCCGGACCTCGGCGGAGCGTCGTCGACCACGGAGGTCACCGACGACGTCATCAACCGCGTTCGCACGAAGATCGACGTGTGGGCCTCCCTCGGGTCCCACTGACCGGAGCGTGGTGGCCCGTCGCCGGCGCACGGCGATGGGCAGCGACGCTGGGCGACGCCGCGGCCGCTCCGGCGACAGCCGTGGAGCGGATCGGCAGGCTACATCTACGAGGCCAGCGCCGCGTGCGGTCCGGCGTCAGTGCACGGGCCCCGGAACGACGAAGCGCCCCGCACGTTCGTGCGGGGCGCTTCAACCTAATTTCGGCGGCGACCTACTCTCCCAGGCCCTTGCGAGCCAAGTACCATCGGCGCTGAGGGGCTTAACTACTCTGTTCGGAAAGGGAAGAGGTGTATCCCCCTCGCCATAACCACCGAAAAGCCTCGAAAAACCGGCTCCCGGGGGCCCTTGAAAACTACACAGCGGGTATCACAAAAACCGTCAAGCCCTCGGACCATTAGTACCGGTCTCCTACAGACATTACTGTCCTTCCAGATCCGGCCTATCAACCTGGTGGTCTACCAGGGTCCTTACTCCCTCAAAGGGGATGGGAGAATTCATCTCGAGGCCGGCTTCCCGCTTAGATGCTTTCAGCGGTTATCCGATCCAGACGTAGCTAATCTGCAATGCCCTTGGCAGAACAACAGATACACCAGAGGTCCGTTCACCCCGGTCCTCTCGTACTAGGGGCAAATCCTCTCAATTCTCCAACGCCCATGGCAGATAGGGACCGAACTGTCTCACGACGTTCTGAACCCAGCTCGCGTGCCGCTTTAATGGGCGAACAGCCCAACCCTTGGGACCTACTACAGCCCCAGGATGCGA
>NZ_KI912613.1:4348468-4872070 GCF_000519325.1 Patulibacter minatonensis DSM 18081
ACCGATGAACAGAGAGATTGCCATGAATCAAAACAGGGGCACCAGTACACCACGGCACCCCCAACATGACGGAGGAACCGACCCTTCGACACTCAAACGAGCACCACCAGATCGGAACCAAAATATTCAATCGACCGACACCACCCCCGCCCCAAACGAGACAAGAAACGGTCCGGCCATCGAACCTGGACGCACACCCCGCTTCCGCGAGACATGCGCATGCTGTTGCGTTTTCAAAGACCGCCACGCCCTACGGACCAGGTGTTCAAACTCTGGAGGCGCACACCAGACCGATGTCCGATGCGGGCTGATCACTGTAGCGCATCCGCCCCTGCCCTGTCGAGCCCAACTTCGGACTCTCGGGCTCGGCGCCACGCCGCGGTGACCAGCGGCTCGATGAATATACATACGACCCCCCAGCCATGCGGCGCGACCCCCGTCCCTCGTCGCGTCCGGGGGTGCTCAGGCGGCACTGCGTGCCGCAGATCGCCAGTGCGCACCGAGGTTCCGGCGTTCGAGAACGTTTCTCGAAACGAGTGCGTTCCGTCGGCCCGGGACCAGTCGGATGTCCTACTCGGACCCCGATGCCCGCGATCCGTCCGGCGCATTCGCGCGGCTTCCGCGTCTCCCGCCCGGTCCTCGGTCCGTGCGTGAGGGCCCGGGCTTCCGCTCGCTCCGCGCGCTGCCGGCCTCATCGATGATCCTTCGCGCCGGTGTGGCTCCCTCAGGCCGGAGCCGGGACGACCAGGCGCGCGAACCGGCGCTTCCCCAGCTGGAGGACGACCCCGTCCAACCGGTCGACGCCGACGTCGAGGACGTCCTGGGGCCACGGCTCCCCGTCGATCCGGACGCCGCCCTGCGTGATCGCCCGCCGGCCTTCCGACCGCGACACCCCGAAGGCGTCGGCCAGGAGCGCCGGGAGATGGACGTCGTCCTCGCCGCCGAGCTCGTGGACCGGGATGTCGTCCGGGATCGCACGGTCCTTGAAGAGGCGATCGAAGGCCGCCTGCGCACGATCGCCCTCCCCCTCGCCCGCGAACCTGTCGCACAGGCCTCGCGCGAGCGCGCGCTTGCGCCCGCGCGGGTCGTCGCCCGGTGTTCCCGGCAGGTCCACGCCCAGCAGGTCCGACCAGGGATCGATCAGCTCGTCGGGGATCCGCATCGTCCTGCCGAAGATCTCCTCGGCCGGCTCCGTGATCCCGATGTGGTTGCCCAGGGACTTGGACATCTTCTGGACCCCGTCGGTGCCGACGAGCAGCGGCATCGTGAGGACCGTCTGCTCCGGCCGGCCCTCGGCCCGCTGCACGTCGCGCCCGAAGAGCAGGTTGAAGGTCTGGTCCGTCCCGCCGAGCTCGACGTCCGACTCGACCGCGACCGAGTCGTACCCCTGCAGGAGCGGGTACACGAACTCGAGCAGGCTGATCGGCTTCCCACCGGCGTACCGCTTGGCGAAGTCGTCCCGCTCGAGCAGCTGCGCCACCTTCGGGATCCGCGCGAGGGTCAGGAAGGCGTCCATCCCCATGTCGAGCCACTCGCCGTTCCGGCGGACCTCGAGCCGGTCCGGCGCGTCGTCGAGCACGCGGAGCGCCTGCTCCTGGTAGGTCAGGGCGTTGCGGTCGATCTCCTCGCCGGTCAGCACCGGACGGGTCGCCGACCGACCGCTGGGGTCGCCCACCCGCGCGGTGTAGTCGCCGATGATCAGGACGACGCGGTGCCCGAGATCCTGGAACTCGCGGAGCTTCTGCAGCACGACCACGTGTCCGAGGTGGACGTCGGGCGCCGTGGGGTCGATCCCGAGCTTGACCCGGAGCTGCCGTCCGTCCTTCGCCGCCTGCCCCAGCCGCTCCTCGAGCGCACCCGCGGGCTGGGCCGCCGCGGCGTTGCGGGTGAGGAACGCTGCGTCGGTGCGGGGGTCTGCCATCGGACCGATGTTAGGATATGCGGGCTCTTGTTCCGCGAGCGAGAGTCGGGCCCCGCCGCCGTACCGCCCGACCAGCCCGCGTTCACCCATGATCGAACCGACCGGACATCCCGGTGCAGGGCCCTCCGGCCCGCACCCCGGACCCGGCGCCGCGCCTGCGGTGCCGCCGGTCGTCGACCCCCACGCGCCCTGGTGGGGAGCCCGGGGCGGGGCCCCCGGATCCGCGGCGGGGACCGGGCGCTCCGGGGTCTCCGAGGCCCGTGAGGACGCGGGCGCGTCGCGTCCGTCCGCGGCCGCCGACGGTCCGCCGACGGCGGCGCTCCCGCGGGCGTCAGCTCCCCGTCCGACCACCCCGATGCCGTCGCCGCCCGCCGGGTCCGCCTTCCGGACCCCCGCCCCGGGAGGCGCCCGGTCCCGCGCGGCGTCGTCGGTCCCCGGTGCCGGGTCCGTCGGCGCGCCGCCGTCGACGGGCGGCTGGGCCACGACGTCCTCCGCCCCCGTCACCCCCGCCGGTGACGCACCGGTCCCGCGCCCGCGGGCTGCCGCGACGACCGGCCCCTCGGCCGCGGTCGAGGCGCCCGCCGCACCTCCGGCGCCCGGCGGTCCCGGGGCGAACGACGGCTCCGGCGGAGGGGCCTCCGGGGGCGGCGACGGCGACGGACGCGGCGACGCGGACGGCCCGATCCGCCCGAAGCTCCGTTTCCGGTGGCTGCGCCTGCTCCTGCTGCTCGTCCCGCTCGGTGCGCTCGCGGTCGTGTCGACGATCTTCGGGATGATGATGGCCGTCTCGACGGACCTCCCGGACCTCGACACGGCGAAGGAGTTCCAGACCGCCAAGAACTCGGTGCTCCTCGACCGGAACCACCGGCCGATCGGCGTGCTGGCCGACTCCTCGCGGTACATCGTCGCGTCGAACCAGATCAGCACGTCGATGAAGGACGCCGTCGTCGCGATGGAGGACGAGCGCTTCTACCAGAACAGCGGCGTCGACCTGAAGGGCATCGGCCGCGCCGTCGTCCAGGACGTGATCTCCCGCGGCGCGGTGCAGGGCGCGTCGACGATCACCCAGCAGCTCGTGAAGGTCTCGCTCGAGGCGGAGAACAAGCGCACGGTCTTCCAGAAGCTGCGCGAGGCCGCGCTGGCGTACCACATGACCAAGCAGTGGTCGAAGCAGAAGATCCTGACGACGTACCTCAACCGGATCTACTTCGGCAACGGCGCCTACGGCGTCGAGTCGGCCGCCAAGACGTACTTCGGCTCGCTCCCCGACCACGCGGGCTGCGCCCCGCCCGACGACCCGTGCGCCGAGGGCTTGTCCCCCGCCGAGTCCGCGCTGCTGACCGCGATCATCGCCTCGCCCAGCAAGTTCGACCCGCTGACCGAGCCCGAGGCCGCGCGTCGCCGGCGGGACACCGTGCTCCAGAAGATGCGCCAGCAGGGCAAGCTCTCCGAGGAGGACTACCAGCTGGCCCTCATCGAGCCGCTGCCGACGCGGGACCAGGTCGAGCCGCCGACGCTCGATGCCACGAACCCGTACTTCGCGTCCTGGGTCAGCGCGCAGCTCGTCGACAAGGTCGGCGCCCAGCGCACGTTCGAGGGCGGCCTGAAGGTCACGACGACCCTGGACCAGAACCTCCAGAAGGCCGCGCAGGGCGCGATCGGCGCGTACCTCACGAAGCCGACGGGGCCGCAGGCGTCGATGGTCGTGATCGACAACAAGACCGGCGAGGTCCGTGCCATGGTCGGCGGGCGCGACTACTCGAAGCGGCCGTACAACCTCGCCACGCAGGGCCAGCGGCAGCCCGGCTCGTCGTTCAAGCCGTTCGTGCTGACGCAGGCGCTGCGCGAGGGGATCTCCCCGAGCCGGACGTACGCGTCGAAGAAGCTGACGCTCAAGGTCAAGGACTCCCGCGGCCGGACCGAGGCCTTCCCCGTCACCAACGACGAGAGCGCCTACTCCGGCCGCTCGACCATCGCACGCGCGCTGACGTTCTCCGACAACGCCGTGTACGCGCAGCTCGGGCAGACGGTCGGGACGAAGCGGGTCTCGAAGCTGATCACCCGGATGGGCGTGCGGACGCCGGTCTCGAGCAACGCGGCGCTCGCGCTGGGCGCGATCGACCCCGGGGTCACCGTGCTCGACATGGCGCACGCGTACGAGACGTTCGCGACCCGCGGGCTCCGCGTCAACGGCACCCTCGGCGGGCCCGGGGGCGGCGCCGTCGGGATCAAGGAGATCAAGGAGCCCGGTCGCAAGACCCGCGTGAACCGGCGCCGGACCGAGCGGGTGATCTCCCCCGAGGTCGCCGACACGGCCACGTCGATCATGCGGACCGTCGTGTCGAAGGGCACCGGGCACCGCGCGCAGTACGGCGGGTTCGCCGCCGGAAAGACCGGCACCACCGAGAACAACGTCGACGCCTGGTTCGTCGGGTTCAGCCGCGACCTGACCGTCGCCGTCTGGGTCGGGTATCCCGACTCCGGCAAGCCGATGCAGACGGAGTGGATGGGCGAGCCCGTCGAGGGCGGCACCTTCCCGGCGGCGATCTGGGGCGAGTTCATGGCCCGCGCGACGGGCATCCTCGACGCGCGCGACCCCGACCGCGCCAAGAAGTCGAAGAAGGACGCCGAGCTGCCGAAGGAGAGCCCGGAGCCGACGGTCAGCGCCGCGCCCTCGGGCAGCACGGACTCGTCGGGCGACGGGTCGGACGGCGGGTCCGGCACGTCGGGATCGGGCTCCACCGGCTCCGGGTCGGGCGGCACGTCGTCCGGGACGACCGGTGGCGGCGACGGCGGCACGCAGTCGCCGGCGCCGTCGAACTCGACGCCGCCCTCCGGCACGGGATCGGGCAGCGGCACCGGGTCGTCGGGCACCGGGTCGTCCGGCACCGGCTCCGGGACGGGGTCGTCGGGCACCGGCTCCGGCGGCGGCTCCGGGAGTGGCGGGTCGGGCAGCGGCGGCGTCCCGCTCGAGTAGGACCGGCGCCGATCAGCGCCCGCGCCGCATGGCCGGGGGCCACGGGCGGGAGACGTCGGGGCTCGACGCGTCGATGAACCGCCACGGCAGCTCGGTCGCACGCGTGATGCCGATGCGCGGTCCCGTCACGATCCGTGGCTCGCGATCCGCGCTCCGCGGTGGCCCGATCCGCACCGGCCCCGTGCTCAGATCCGTCCCGTCGTGCTCCATCCGCACGTCGAGCGCGAGCGTCAGGCGGCCGGGTCCGGCGACGAGCTCGCGGTCCGGCCGGCCCGGCCGGCGCTCCCGCATCAGGTCGAGGCCGTCGAGCGGCTCGACGGCCCGGATCAGCACGGCCGCGGCGACGCCGGCGGGCTCGCAGACCGCGTTCAACATCGTGTGGATGCCGTACGACCGGTACACGTAGGCGACGCCGGGCGGACCGAAGAGCGCGGCGGTGCGCGGCGTCGGCCGGGGCATCGCCGGCGGCGGCCGCCAGGCGTGACAGGCGCCCTCGGTCTCGTGGTACGCCTCGGTCTCGACGATCCGGGCGTTCGTGTCGCCGTGGATCAGGACGCAGCCGAGCAGGTCGCGGGCGACGTCGACCACCGATCGGTCGTAGAAGGCGTGGGGCAACGACGCGGGCGCGGCGTGGTGCCCGTCCTGCGCGGTCACCGGCCGGACCGTCGCGCGATCAGGCGAGGAGGGCCCGGGCGAGATCGAGCTGCTCCGCGACCCGCGCCGAGGACGTGCCGCCCTGGCTCTGCTTGCGCTCGAGCAGCGACAGCGGCTCGAGGAGGTCGCGGATCCACGGGCCCAGGTGCTCGCTCTGCGCCGTGAGCTCGTCGTCGGAGAGCTCCGACAGCGTCCGCTTGGAGTCGACGGCCTCGCGGACGAGCCCGCCCACGATGGCGTGGCACTGGCGGAACGGCACGCCGCGCTTGACGAGCTCGTCGGCCAGGTCGGTCGCAGCGAGGAGCTCGTCGGCCGCGGCGGCTGCCATGCGGTCGGCGCGGAAGGCGGCGCCGCCGATCATCCCGCCGGCGGCGGCGAGGGCCTGCTCGAGGGTGTCGGCCGCGTCGAAGACATGCTCCTTGTCCTCCTGGAGGTCCTTGTTGTACGTCAGCGGCAGGGCGTGGATCACGCCGTGCAGCGCCGAGAGGTGCCCGACGATGCGGGGCGCCTTGGCGCGCAGGAGCTCCGCGCAGTCCGGGTTCTTCTTCTGCGGCATCAGGGAGCTGCCGGACGACCAGGCGTCGGGGAGCGTGAGGAAGCCGAACTCCTCGCTCGCCCACTGCACGATCTCCTGGCCCAGGCGCGAGAGGTGCGTCGCGCAGGTCGCCGCGGCCCCGAGGTAGTCGAGGGCGAAGTCGCGGTTGGAGACGGCGTCGATCGAGTTCGGGTGCGGCTCGTCGAAGCCGAGCTCCGCCGCGGTCATCGTGCGGTCGGTGTCGAAGTTGACCCCGGCCAACGCGCCGGCACCGAGCGGCATGCGGCGCAGGGCCTGCTCCTGCGTGAAGCGGAAGCGGGCGCGGTCGCGCTCGAGCATCCAGACGTAGGCGAGCAGGTGGTGGGCGAGGTAGACCGGCTGCGCCCGCTGGAGGTGCGTGTAGGCCGGCATCGGCCAGTCGGCGTGCGCGGTCGCGACGTCGATCAGGACCCGCATGAGGCCCTCGATCGCGTCGACCGCGCGGCCGGCGGCCTCGCCCGTCCAGAGCGCGAAGTCGGTGGCGACCTGGTCGTTGCGCGAGCGAGCCGTGTGCAGGCGGGCGCCGGGGTCTCCGACGAGCTCCGTCAGGTGGCGCTCGATCGCCATGTGGATGTCCTCGTCCTCCGCCCCGAACGGGAACGTCCCGTCCGCGAGCTTCGCCTCGATCGTCTCGAAGCCGGCGAGGATCGCGGTCAGGTCCTCCTCGCCGATGATCCCGCGGGACGCGAGCATCCGCGCGTGGGCGCGGGAGCCGCGGATGTCCTGCGGCCACATCCGGCGGTCGTAGCCCAGGCTGGTGTTCATCTCCCGGAAGACGGGGTCCTGCGGCTCACTGAAGCGCGACATACCGGCGGGAGTCTATGGAGCCGCAGGACCCGGCCCTGGCTCCCCTCCCGCCCACCGCAGCGCGACGTACCGGCGGGAGTCGATCAGCCGCGCCGCCGCGCCGAGCGGCGGATCAGTCGCCGGTGAGCACGGCCGTCAGGTCCGCGACCACCCGCTCGACCTGGTCCTGGGTCATCTCCGGGAAGAAGGGGAGCGACAAGCCGCGCGTTGCGGCGTCCTCCGCGACCGGGAACTGCCCCTCGCGGTAGCCGAACCGCTCGCGGTAGAAGGCGAAGAGGTGGATCGCGGGGAGGTAGGGCCGGGTCTGGACGCCGCGCTCGGCGAGGCCCCGGATGGTCGCATCGCGGTCGACGCCGTGCGGCACCCGGACGACGTAGACGAACCACGAGCGGCGGGCGCCGCCGTGGTCCTCGCACAGGAGCTCGAGTCCGGTGCGCTCCGCCAGCGGGCGCAGGGCCTCGCGGTACCACGCGGCGGCGCGGCTCCGGCCGTCGATCATGTCGTCGAGCCGGTCCAGCTGCGCGATGCCGAGCGCGCAGTGGAGGTCGGACAGCCGGTAGTTGAAGCCGAGGCGGTCGTGGTCGAGCCACTGCATGTCCGGCGCCCGGCCCTGGTTGCGCTCGGAGTCGATGCGCTCCTTGATCGCCGCGTCGCCGGTGACGACCATGCCGCCCTCGCCGGTGGTCAGCTGCTTGTTCGCGTAGAAGGCGAAGATCGTCGGGTGGCCGTGACCGCCGACGGGCACGCCGTCGGCGTGGACGGCACCGAGCGCCTGCGCGCCGTCCTCGACGATCGGCAGCCCCAGGCGGGTCATCGCCGGCACGTCGGCGGGGTAGCCGAAGATGTGGACCGGCAGGAGCGCCTTCGTCCGCTCGGTGACCGCGGAGGCGACGGCGTCGGGCGTGACGTTCAGGGTGTCGGGGTCGACGTCGACGAAGACCGGGGTCGCGCCCTCGAAGAGCACCGCGTTGGCGGTGGCGATGAACGAGAACGGCGAGGTCACGACCTCGTCCTCGGTCGTGCAGTCCTCGACCCCGACCGCGCGCAGCGCGAGGTGCAGGCCTGCCGTCCCGGACGAGACGGCGCAGGCGTGGGTCGCCCCGACGCGGTCCGCGAACCCGCGCTCGAACGCGGGCACCCGCGGTCCGAGCGACAGGTGCCGCGAGCGCAGGACCTCGAGGACCGCCCGCTCCTCCTCCTCGCCGATGACCGGCCGGGCCAGCGGGACGGGGGTGCGGTCGTCGGCGGGCGACGCGGGCGTGCCCGCGGTGTCGGACGTCGCGGCCTCGACGTCCGAGGCCGACACGGCCCCGGGGTCGACGGACGCGCGGATCGACCGGGCGTCGCCCGCCGCGCTCACGCCTCGACCTTCGGGGTCGCCGCGGCCCCCGCGACGCGCCGGCCGGACTGCTCGCTGCGGGCCAGCGAGTCGACCAGGGCCTCCCACGAGGCGGCGATCAGGTTCTCGTCGACGCCGATCGAGCCCCAGGTCTCCTGGCCGTCGGACGCGTCGATCAGGACGCGGGTCGTGGCGCCGGTGCCCTTGGTGGAGTCGAGGATGCGGACCTTGAAGTCCGTGAGCTCGATGTCGCGCAGGTGCGGGTGGACCTGCCCGATCGCGGCGCGCAGCGCGGCGTCGAGCGCGTGGACGGGGCCGTTGCCCTCGGCGGTGCGCACGTAGCGCTCGCCGCCGACCCAGATCTTGATCGTCGCTTCGGTCTCGACGCGGCCCGCGGCGCGCTGCTCGACGATGACGCGCCAGGACTCGAGCTCGAACAGCGGCTCGTAGACGCCGGTCTCGCGGCGCATCAGGAGCTCGAACGAGCCGTCGGCGGCCTCGTACTGGTAGCCCTGGTGCTCGAGCTCCTTGACCCGCTCGATGATGTGGGCGGCCTGGTCGCCGTCGACCTCGATGCCGGCGTCGGCGGCCTTCTCGACGATCGTGCCCCGGCCGGCGAGCTCGGAGACGACGATCTCGCGGGCGTTGCCGACCGCGGTCGGATCGACGTGCTCGAACGTGCGGGCGTCGGCGCGCATGCCGGCGATGTGGAGGCCGCCCTTGTGGGCGAACGCGTTGCGGCCGACGTACGGCTGGGTCGCCCGCGGCGTGCGGTTCAGGAGCTCGTCGACGAAGTGGGAGGCCTCGGTCAGGCGCTGCAGGCCGCCCTCGGGGAGCGAGCGGACGCCCATCTTCAGCTCGAGGTCGGCCGTGATCGTCGTGAGGTTCGCGTTGCCGGTGCGCTCGCCGATCCCGTTCATGGTGCCTTGCACCTGCGTGGCCCCGGCCTCGACGGCGAGCAGCGAGTTGGCGACGCCGCAGCCGGCGTCGTCGTGGGCGTGGATCGCGACGCGCGCGTGCTCGCCGAGCTCGGTGACGACCGTCGCGACCGCCTGGTGGATCTGGAGCGGCAGCGACGAGCCGTTGGTGTCGCAGAGCGAGAGCGTGTCGGCGCCGGCCTCGACCGCGGCGCGGAGGCAGCGCAGGGCGTAGGCCTCGTCGTCGCGCCACGCGTCGAAGAAGTGCTCGGCGTCGTAGATCACGCGCTTGCCCTCGCCGCGCAGGAACGCGACGGAGTCCGTGATCAGCCGGAGGTTCTCCTCCGGGTCGACGCGGACGACCTTCTCGAGGTGCAGGCCCCAGGTCTTGCCGACGATCGTCGTGACGGGGCAGAAGGAGTCGGCGAGCGTGCGGAGCGCCGGGTCGGCGTCGGCCGTGACGTCGCGCCGGCGGGTCATGCCGAAGGCGGCGATCGTGGCGTTCGTCCACGTCTCGCGGGACAGGAGGTCGAAGACCTCGAGCTCCTTCGGGTTGCTGGACGGGAACCCGGCCTCGATGAGGTGGACGCCGAGCTCGTCGAGCTTCTTCGCGACGCGGAGCTTCTCGTCGGCCGACAGCGTCATGCCCTCGCCCTGCATGCCGTCGCGGAGCGTGGCGTCGTAGAGCTCGAAGGGGCGGGTGGTGGTCGTGCGGGTCATCAGGTCGTCTTCGTGTGGTCCGCGACCGGTCTGCCGGTCGCGGGGAGGGATGCGGACGGGGGCGTGGGGCTCCCGTCCGCGCACGCGCGGCCGAGGCCCCTAGGGAATTCGCCGTCCCACGAAGGGGGTCGCCGCGGTGCGCACGGTGCTCAGCCGACCTGCTCGCGGACCGGGACCGGGTCGAGCCAGCCCGCGTAGCGCTCGTCGCGCCCGTGGAGGGCGTCCTCGAACACGCGCTGCAGATCGGCGGTGATCGGGCCCATGCCGCCGGCGCCGATGGTGTGGTCGTCGATCTCGCGGACTGGGGTGAGCTCGGCGGCGGTGCCGGTGAGGAAGATCTCGTCCGCGAGGTAGAGCTCGGCGCGGCCGAGGTCGCGCTCGACGAGCTCGTAGCCGAGGTCCGCGGCGATCTGCATGACCGAGCGGCGGTTGATGCCGTCGAGGATCGACGCCGACTGCGGCGGGGTGAAGACCACGCCGTCGCGGACGACGAAGATGTTCTCGCCGGAGCCCTCGCAGACCATGCCGCGGTCGTCGAGGAGGATGGCCTCCTCGTAGCCGGCCTTCGTGACCTCGATCTTCGCGAGGATCGAGTTCAGGTACTGGCCCGACGCCTTCGCGTGCGGGATCAGCCCGGCGGGCGACAGCCGCCGCCACGACGAGACCTTGGCGCGCACGCCCTTGGACTTGCCCTCGTCGCCGAGGTAGGAGCCCCACTCCCAGCAGGCGACGATCACGTCGACCGGTGAGTCCAGGGGGCTGAGGCCCATCGGGCCCTCGCCGCGGAACACGAGCGGCCGGACGTAACAGGAGCGCAGGCCGTTGGCGGCGATCGTCTCGAGGGTCGCCTGCCGGATCTGCTCCTTCGTGAAGGGCACCGGCATGTAGAAGAGCTCGGACGACATGAACAGCCGGTCGACGTGCTCCTGGTGGCGGAAGACCGCCGGGCCGTGCGACGCGGTGTCGTAGCAGCGGACGCCCTCGAACACGCCCGTCCCGTAGTGCAGCGCGTGGGTCAGGACGTGGACCTTGGCGTCGTCCCACGCGACGAGCTCGCCGTTCTTCCAGATGTAGTCGCCCTGCGGCACCGCGCGCTCCTCGTCGGTCAGTCCGCGCCGACGCGGACGCGACGAGCGGCTGCGACCCACTCTACCGGGGTGCAGACGCAGGACGGCGGCCCCCGCGCTCCCGCCCCGGCCGGGGACGACGTCCCCGGAGGAGCACAGGTCCGACCTGCTCGATCGGACGGCCGCCGTCGGAAGGTGGTCCGGGCCGTCAGCGCCGCAGACGGAGCGACCGGCTCACCTCCGCGCCCGGGCGCCCTCCGGCGCTCGGACGCACGACGACGCGGTAGCGCCCGGGCCGATGACCGAGGAAGCTCGCGGACAGGCGGACCTTCGAACTCCCGCCTCGCAGGTTCGACGTCCGGACCCTCAGGGTGGTGGTGCGTGTGCAGCGCCGTCCCTTCCGGTTGCTCCCCGGCGTGAGGCAGCGCGCGCCTCGCCGCACCCCGGTGTCCAGCCGAACGAGCGCGATCCGCACGGTCGCCGCACGGTCGAGGGCGAGCTGCAGCGTGGTCGCGCGACCGATGCGGACCGTCCGAGCAAGCCGAACGCCCGAGAGCTTCGGCGCGGCCTGCTCCTCGGTGCCGCCGCCCGTTCCGCCGCCCCCGGTGCCGCCGCCCGTTCCGCCCCCACCGGTTCCACCGCCCCCGACCGGCGGGGCGCCGGTCGTGAACGTCACGTCGGAACCGGTGGCGGTGCCCCCGGCGGTCGTGACGACGAGCCGCGCATGGTACGTCGTGCTCGCGGACAGGCCCGTCAGGTCCGCGGCGACCGAGCGCGAGCCCGCCGATCCCGCGGCTACGGTGCTGTCGGGCGTCGAGGACCCGTACGCGGTGCTCGTCCCGTACTCGAAGTGGGCGGAGCCGGGGAGGCGGCCCGTGCTGACCGTTCCGTGCAGGGAGGCGACCGACGGGGTCACCCCGTCCGCAGCGGTCGTCGTCGAGGTCGGAGGCGGCGCCAGTTCGTCGGCACCGACGTCTGTCGCGGCCCCGAGGATGCGCGGCAGCGTCCCGCCGAGAGCGAAGGGCCCGTCGGCGTCGTCGTCGACCCCGGCGTCGACGGTCGGCGACGCAGCCTGCTGGCGCAGGTCGCCCGTGGACGGCGAGACCAGCACCGGCGGCGCCGCGAAGTTGTCGGCGGCGTTCGGACCCGTCGCGCCGCCGACGAGCAGGACCTTCGTTGGGTCGTACGCGCTGTGGGTCGCTGCGACCGTGACCGGCGTGGAGTTGACGGCGGCGTAGAGATCCCCTGCCCCGCCGTGGAGGATCGTGTTGACGAACTGGAGCTGGACGGACCGCCCGCTGCTCGACGCGACGTACACCCCGTTCGCGCTGCCCGCGGACCAGAGGGTGCTGTTGCGCACCACTGCGTCGGTCGGACCCCAGAGCGCGCTCACGAGTCCGAGCGCCGAGACGTTCGCCGCGTCGCTCCAGCACGTCGAGTTGCGCAGGACGTTCTTCCCGACACCGCCGAGCAAGCACGCGTAGCCCGTCCCGCCGACGCGGCGGACGACCACGTCGTCGACGACGACCGGCGAGGGTGACCCGGTGGTGGCCGCCGTCACCGCGAGGCCGATCTGGCCGACGCCCGACGAGCGGACCGCCTCGATCTGCAGGTGCGACACGTGGGTGGCCGGGCTGCTGATCGTGACCCCGTAGTCCGCGGTCGTGAAGATCCGCGGCCGCGGTTGACCCGCGACGCCGTGGATGTCGATCCCCGCACCGGAAGGCGAGAGCCCGATCGTCAACGGCGTCGAGGCGCTGCCGTAGTCGCCGGGGGCGACCTGGACCTCGTCGCCGGCGCCCGCCCCGCCGACACCCGTGGCGATCGCACACGGCGCGGCGGTGGTGCACGCGGCTCCCGATCCGGACGGGGTCACGTACCGGGTCGCGGCCTCTGCCCCGGCGGGCACGAGGAGCGGCAGCAGCACGGCGACGGGTGCGAGTGATCGGCGCATGCCCCGATGATGCGACTGTCGGACCCCGCTCGCCAGCATCCTGGCGTCCAGGCGCTCGCGCGGGACCGTCCTGGGACGAACCGGCGCGCCCTCCACACCGAGCGCCCCGCTCCGTAGACGGCCGGGCGACGCCCCACCACCCCGTCGTTGCCGGACGTTCGTCGCGGTCCCTGTCGCCTCCACGCGAGCGCGGCCGACCCCCCATCCGTCGCACGGCACCGCTCGAGGCGTGGACCAGCAGGCCCGGGGTTCCTACGCTGAGAGGAGCACGTCGGGGTGCCGGTCCGCGGATCGGCCGCCCACGTCCCCCGGCGCACGGAGGAACCATGACCGACCACACGATCGACACCGCCGACCGCGACCGCCGCGTCCGCGCGACGCTCGCGCAGCAGGGCGGCAACCTCGACGACGTCTTCACCGACGACGGCCACGCGCCGGACGCCATCGACGCGGAGGCCCTCGGCCACTGCCGCGTCTCGGTCCAGGCGACCGTCGCCGACGGCCGGCCCGTCGCCGTCTGACGCCACCTGATCCGTCCGCGGCCGCCGGCCGCGGATCCGTGGTCCGGCATCCGCCGGGCCGCCCGCGACGGGCCCGGTCACGACCGGGCCCGTCGCGTGTCCGGGGTCGGACAGCGCGGCCGCCCGCCCGCCGACCGGTCAGTCGGCCCCGACCCGGGCCCGCTCCGCCGACGCCCGGGTCCGCTCGGCGCCGAGCTGCTGCAGCCGGCCCCAGTCGACGTCCCGGAAGTTGTGCATCGGGCAGTACTTCGGCCCGCACATCGAGCAGAACTCCGCGGTCTTGAAGTAGTCGTCCGACAGCGTCTCGTCGTGCATGGCGCGCGCCGTGTCCGGGTCGACCGAGAGGTCGAACTGGCGATTCCAGTCGAAGTCGAACCGCGCCTGCGACACCCCGCGGTCCCACCGCGCCGCGCGGGCCCCGTGGGCTCCCCCGCGCGCCAGGTCGGCCGCGTGCGCCGCGATCCGGTAGGCGATCAGTCCCTGCTTGACGTCCTCGGCGTCCGGCAGCCCGAGGTGCTCCTTGGGCGTCACGTAACAGAGCATCGAGGTGCCGTGCCAGCCCACGACCGCGGCCCCGATGGCGCTCGTGATGTGGTCGTAGCCCGGAGCGACGTCCGTGACGAGCGGGCCGAGGGTGTAGAACGGCGCCTCGCGGCAGACCCGCTGCTGGCGCTCGACGTTCTCCTGCAACTGGTGCAGCGGGACGTGGCCGGGACCCTCGACCATGCACTGGACGCCGGCGTCCCAGCAACGGCCGACGAGCTCGCCGAGCGTGTCGAGCTCCGCGAACTGGGCGGCGTCGGAGGCGTCGGCGATCGAGCCGGGCCGCAGGCCGTCGCCGAGCGAGATCGTCACGTCGTGCTCGGCGCAGACGGCCAGCACCCGGTCGAAGTGCTCGTAGAGCGGGTTCTGCTGCTCGTGGTGGACCATCCACCGGCCCAGCAGGCCGCCGCCGCGCGAGACGATCCCGGTGACGCGGTGCTGACAGAGCGCGAGGTGCTCGAGCAGGACGCCGGCGTGGATCGTCATGTAGTCGACCCCCTGCTCCGCCTGCTCGGTGATGACCTCCATCAGCAGGTCGATCGAGACGTCCTCCGCGGTCGTCACGCGCTCGAGGGCCTCGTAGATCGGGACGGTGCCGATCGGGACCGTCGAGACGTCGAGGATCGCCTGACGGGTCTCGCGGATCCGCTTGCCCGTCGACAGGTCCATGACCGTGTCCGCTCCCCAGCCCTGCGAGAGCTCGAGCTTCTGCACCTCCTCGTCCAGCGAGCTGGTCGTCGGGCTCGAGCCGATGTTCGCGTTGATCTTCACCCGCGCCTTCAGCCCGATCGCCATCGGGTCCAGCGCCGCGTGGTGGCGGTTGGCGGGGATCACCATCCTGCCGCGGGCGACCTCGGCGCGGACGTCGTCCGGCTTCAGGCCCTCCCGCTCGGCGACGCGTGCCATCTCGGGCGTCACCGTCCCGTCGTTCGCCGCGCGGTGCTGCGTGCGCGACGTCCCGTCCTCGTCGAAGACGTGCCGTTCCATGATGCTCCCTCCGCCGGTATGAACCGGATCAGGTCGTCGGGTACGCGCGGATCAGCGCCATCTCAGCCCCTGCCTGGGACCCCCCGGATGTGGTTGGTCCGGCGAGCGTAGCGCGACGCGCCGGGAACGGCCGTCCGAGCTGCGAACACTCGCAAGTTGACGTTTCCGTCACCTCCGCGGTGCGCCGATCGGCGAGACTGTTCGGATGCACCGCGGTCGTTCATCGCTCCTCGCCCTGCTCGCGACCACCGCGGCGGGTGCCGCCCTGCCCCCCGTCGCGTCGGCCGACCAGAAGCCGGGGCAGTCCAAGACGGCGTACGTCCAGAGCGGCGACTACGCGAAGGACGTCGCCGCGGCGGCGGCGCCCGCGACGGCGTGGATCCGCGAGCGCAGCGACCAGCTGATCGAGCTCACCGCAGCCTGCAAGGCCTACGGCCTGCCGGTCGGGGGCGACGGGGTCGCGACGTCGCCGACGGTCGCCCAGCCGACGGCCGCGCAGGTCGCCCAGGCCGCCAGCACGAAGAAGGCCGCGGCGCGCGCCGCGAAGCGGGCGAAGGCCGCGAAGGCCGCCAGCTCGCGGCTCGCCCGGAAAGCCGGCGCCTCGGCCGCCGCCCGGCGCAAGGCGCGGGCGAAGGCGCGGACGTTGGACCGGCGGTCGAAGGCCGCCGCGCGGAAGGCCCGCGCGGCCGCCGCGGCGGCGACGACCTCCGTCGCCGTGCCCGACGCGGCGGACTGCCGGGGCCTGATCCGCCCCGCCGTCGTCTTCGACATCGACGAGACGCTGCTGTCGAACTACATCGGCGTCCCCAACTCGGACCCCGAGACCGGGTCGGCCGGGCAGTTCCCGGGCGCGCTCTCCGGGACCGGGACGCGGATGCCCGGCGTCGGAGAGGCGTTCGACGCGGCGAAGAAGCGCGGCATGGCCGTCTTCCTGATCACCGCGCGCCCGTCGCTCGTGCCCGGCCTGCAGGAGACCACGATCCGCAACCTCGGCGCCGCCGGGTACAGCGGGTGGGCCGGCCTGTCCCTGAAGGCGGACGCGACCGAGGCGTCGGCGAAGTACAAGACCGCCACCCGCGCCGCGATCGAGGCCGAGGGCTACACGATCATCGCGAACGTCGGCGACCAGGAGAGCGACCTCGTCGGCGGGCACTCCGAGCGCCGGTTCAAGCTGCCGAACCCGTTCTACACGGGCTGAGCGCCGGACGGTCCGGGCGCGGCCCCGCGGGCCGTCCTCGGCCGCCGGTCCGCCCGGCGCCGGTTCAGACCGGGACGCCGAGGCGGTCGTAGACCGCGAGCGTCCGCGCCGCCGCGTCGTCCCACGAGAACCGGGCGGCGTGCGTCGCCCCGGCGACGACCAGGCGCCGGCGGAGCGCGTCGTCGTCGAGCAGGCGACGCAGGGCGGCCGCGAGGGCCCGGACGTCGTCGGGCGGCACGCGGACGCCCGTGCCGTCGGGGACGACCTCGCGCAGCCCGCCGGTCGCGGCGGCGACGCAGGCGCAGCCGCCGCGCATCGCCTCCAGGGCGACGAGCCCGAACGGCTCGTACAGCGAGGGGACGAGGCAGACGTCGGCGGCGCGGTAGAGCGCCGGGAGCGTCGCGTCGTCGGTCCAGCCGAGGAACGTGACCGCGTCGTCCAGGCCGAGGCGCGTGGCCTGGGCGTGGAGCTCCGCCTCGTGCGGACCCGAGCCCGCGACGACCATGCGGGCCGGTGGCGCCGCCGGGGCGGTCGAGCGACGGACGCGGTCGAACGCGTCGAGCGCGACCTGCCAGCCCTTCTCGTAGACGAGCCGTCCGGCGCAGAGGACGAGCGCCTCCCCCGCCGGCGCGAGCTCGGCCCGGAGCGCGGCCACGCGGGCCTCGTCGACCGGCGGCTGCGGGTCGATGCCGTTGCGGACCACGACGACGTCGTCCGGCGCGGGGCCGAACACGTCGAGGACGTGGCGGCGCATGAAGTCCGAGCACACGAGGACCGCGTCCGCGCGGGCCATCATCGCCTGCTCGACGCCGTGGACGTGCGACTGCGGGTGCTTCTGGACCCAGCCCTGGTGTCGCCCGTGCTCGGTGGCGTGCACAGTCGTGACGTACGGGACGCCGAGCGCGTCCGCCAGCGCCGCGGCGGGCGCGGCGACGAGCCAGTCGTGTCCGTGGACCACGTCGGGGCGACGGTCGGCCGCCGCCGCGGTGCCGGCGGCGAGCAGGTCGTCGCCGAGCTCGTCGACCCAGGCGAGGAACGCGTCGAGCCCCGCCGGCGGGGACGTCCGCTCGACGCGCTGGACGTTGACGCCGTCGGACTCGGCGTGCGCGGGGACCGCCTCGGCGCCGCGGGTCAGGACGCGGACGTCCGCACCGCGTCGCACGAGTCCGGCGGACAGCCCGTGGACGTGCCGCGCCAGACCGCCCTCGACGACCGGCGGGTACTCCCAGGAGAGGGTGAGGACGTCGGGACCGCTCACCGGTCGTCGCGCCGGCGTCGCAGGAGCGCCAGTCCGTGCTCGTCCACGAGGGACGCGACCGTCGTCGGACCGTCGGCAGACAGGTCGGGGCCGCCGATCGCGCTCTCCCAGGTCCCCGAGTGCTCAGGCCCCAGCTGCAAGACCGCGGCCCCGCCGTCGTCGGTCGCAGCGTTGGCGCGGACCACGACGACCACGAGCACGTCGTCCCCGCGCGTGAACGCGACCACGCCGGGACCGGCCTCCACAGGACGGTACGCGCCGGTCGCGAACGTGTCGGGCAGCCGGCCGCGGAGCGCGAGGGCGCCGTGGACGATCGCGAGCTTCCGGCGGTCGAAGGCGACGGTCGAGGCGTCCGAGAACGGGTCCGGGTCGGCCCCGGCGTCCGTGGCCTGCCCCACCGTCGTCGCGTCCGCGGCCTCCGTCGTCCCGGGCCACGCGGCAGCGGCGTCGGCCACGACCGACGCGAGCAGGCCCCTCCGCCGCTCCCAGTCGACCGGCCGGCGGTTGTCGGGGTCGACGAGGCTCAGGGTCTCGAGCTCGTCGCCCTGGTAGACGTCGGGAACGCCCGGGACGGTGAGCTTCAGCAGCGTCTGGGCGAGTGCGGACCGCCTGCCCCGGGCGGCGACGCGCGCCGCGAACGGCACGAAGCCGTCGAGGAACGGCCGGTGCTCGAGCAGCGCGGTCGCGAACCCGATCACGGCGGACTCGTGCGCCTCGTCGGGTGCCGCCCACGTGGTGTGGACCTTCGCCTCGCGCATCGCCTTCTGCAGGAAGCCGGAGAGACGGTCGGCCGTCAGGGGCCAGGCGCCGACGAGCGTCTGGAGGATCGTGAGCTCCTCGACGCCGTCGGGCGCGTCCCCCGTCCGGAGGTCGGCGGTGAGCGCACGCCAGCGGTGCACCGCGTCCGCCCATTCCCCCGCCATTCCCGCCAGCGCGCCGATCCGCGCGCGGACGTCGCCGGAGCGCTTCGTGTCGTGGGTCTGCGTCGAGAGCAGCCCGTGCGGGGTGTGCTCCAGGCGCGCGGTGTTGCGGGCGTGGAACGCGTCGACCGAGAGCGAGAAGCGGTCGGGCTCGTGGCCGACCTCGTTGAGCGCCAGGAGGCGGACGTACCGGTAGAACGCGGTGTCCTCGACGCCCTTGGCCGTCACCGGCGGGGAGGTCTGCTGGAACTTCGTGACGAAGTCGCCGTGGCCGGGCTCCTCGAGTCGCAGGACCCGCTGGAGCTCCTCCGGGGCGTCCGAGGCGGCGATCGCGTCGCGGTCGGCGGCGGACAGCGACGAGGGGCCGCTCGGGAGCGGATCGTCGCCGTCGCCGGACGCGGGACGCGCGTACGTCCGGTAGACCGGGATCCCGGCCAGCGCGTCCGCGATGCCCAGGACGTCGTGCAGCGTCCGGAGGCGCTCGACCTCGCGGCTGAACGTCGTCGTCGCCTGGACCCGCTGGGTCTCCAGCGCGACCTCGTCGAACCGCCGCGTCTCCCCCGTCAGCTCGGCGAAGAGGTCGGTGAGGATCTCCTCCCCCGCGGGGTCGACGAACAGCGCCGTCGCGTCGCCGAGGAACTCGTAGCCCACGGTGCCCTCGACCGGCCAGTCGGGGAGCTCTTCCACCGGGTGCTGCGCGCTCAGGATCTTCTCGACCCACACGTGCGCGACGCCGGCGTCCTGCAGCCGCCGCAGGTACTGCGCGGGGTCGGCCAGGCCGTCGGGATGGTCGATCCGCAGGCCGTCGACGACGCCGTCCCGGACGAGCTCGAGGACCTTGTCGTGGGTCAGCGCGAAGACGTCGGGGTCCTCGACGCGCACGCCGGCGAGGTCGTCGATGTCGAAGAAGCGGCGGTACCAGCCGTCCTCCGGGTCGTAGTCGAAGACGCGGACCCGCTCTTCGGGGTCGCTCCACCAGCGGTTCTCGTCGCCGACGCCCATGTGGTTGGGGACGATGTCCAGCACGATCCCGAGACCGGCGTCCGCGAGCGCCCGGAGGCCGTCCTCGCCGCCGAGCGCCGCGCTGACGGTGGTCGGGTCGACGACGTCGTAGCCGTGCGTCGAGCCGCTGCGGGCCGTCAGCGAGGGCGACAGGTAGAGGTGGGAGATCCCCAGGTCGCGCAGGTACGGGACGAGCTCCCGGACCGCCGCGAAGTCCTGGTCCGGGGTCAGCTGGATCCGGTAGGTGGCTCGGGGGACGCTCACGAGGCGCGCTTGAGGATCGTGATCGACCGGCTCCGGACGACGAACTCCGAGCGGGCCTCGTGCGTGTCGCCGTCCGCCCGGGCGGTCGGCTCGAAGGTGCAGAGCTCGAGCTCCCACGCCTCGCCGTAGGCGGTGGACGGGAGCGTGAACGTCGCGTCCTCGTGGTGCGCGTTGACGAGCAGGACGAACGAGTCGTCCTGCAGCGGCTCGCCGCGCTGCGTGCGGTCCGCGATCGCGTCGCCGTTGAGGAACACGCCGAGGACGCGGCAGTCCGGGTCGTCCCACTCGCGCGTGGTCATGCGGTGGCCGTCGGGGCGGAACCACCAGACGTCGGGCAGGTTGTCGCCCTCGGGATCGCGACCGCGCAGGAACTCCTGGCGGCGGAACACCGGGTGCTCCTCGCGCAGGCGGATCAGCCGACGGGTGAACTCGAGCTGCTCGACCTGCTTGACCTCGGGCGACCACGAGTACCAGGAGATCTCGTTGTCCTGGCACCACGCGTTGTTGCTGCCGTTCTGCGTGCGGCCGATCTCGTCGCCGCCGAGCAGCATCGGCGTGCCCTGCGACAGGAGCAGCGTCGTCAGCATGTTGCGCTGCTGCCGACGCCGGAGCTTGTTGACGGCCGGGTCGTCGGTCTCGCCCTCGACGCCGCAGTTCCAGGAGCGGTTGTCGTCGGTGCCGTCCCGTCCGCCCTCCTGGTTGGCCTCGTTGTGCTTCTCGTTGTAGGTGACGAGGTCGCGCATCGTGAAGCCGTCGTGGGCGGTCACGAAGTTGATCGACGCGAACGGGTCGCGGCCGTCGTCCTCGTAGAGGTCCGCGGAGCCGGAGAAGCGGTCCGCGAAGTCCGCAGCACCGGCGGCCCCGCGCCAGAAGTCGCGGATCTGGTCGCGGTAGATGCCGTTCCACTCGCTCCAGAGCACCGGGAAGTTGCCCACCTGGTACCCGCCGGGACCGACGTCCCAGGGCTCGGCGATGAGCTTCACCTGCGAGAGCACCGGGTCCTGGTGGATCGTGTCGAAGAACGCGGAGAGGCGGTCGACGTCGTAGAGCTCGCGGGCCAGGGCGGACGCGAGGTCGAAGCGGAAGCCGTCGACGTGGCACTCGATCACGAAGTACCGCAGCGAGTCCATGATCATCCGCAGCACGGCGGGCTGCCGGGCGTCGAGCGTGTTGCCCGTGCCCGTGTAGTCCATGTAGTGGTGCAGGTCGTCGGGGACCAGGCGGTAGTACGTCTTGTTGTCGACGCCCTTCATCGAGAGCATCGGGCCGAGGTGGTTGCCCTCCGCGGTGTGGTTGTAGACGACGTCGAGGATGACCTCGATGCCGGCCTTGTGGAGGGCCTTGACCATGCCCTTGAACTCCGAGACCTGCTGGCCGCGGGTGCCCGACGCCGAGTAGCCGGCGTGCGGCGCGAGGTAGCCGATCGACGCGTAGCCCCAGTAGTTGCTGAGGCCCATGTCGTGGAGGAACGACTCGTCGGCGATGTGGTGGACCGGGAGGAGCTCGACCGCCGTGACGCCGAGGTCCTTCAGGTAGCCGAGCGCGGCGTCGGAGGCCAGGCCCGCGTAGGTGCCGCGCAGGTCCTCGCGGACGTCGGGGTGGGTCATCGTGAAGCCCTTGACGTGGGTCTCGTAGATGACCGTCTCGTTCCACGGCCGCTCGAGGCGGACGTCGCCCTCCCAGTCGAACCACTCGTCGACGACGACGCACTTGGGCATCGCGACGGCGGAGTCCTCGTCGTCGATCTCGAGGTCGGCGTCGTCGTGGGTGTCGGCGCCGCCCGGGACGTACGGGAGCGTGTTGGCGGCGTCCCAGTCGACGCCGCCCTCGATCGCCTTGGCGTACGGGTCGATCAGGAGCTTCGCGGGGTTGAACCGGTGCCCGCCCTCCGGGTCGTACGGCCCGTGCACGCGGAAGCCGTAGCGCTGCCCCGGCCGGGCGTCGGGCAGGAAGCAGTGCCACTGGTGCGCGGTGCACTGCTCGACCGGTATGCGGGTCTCGACGTCGTCGTCGTCGAACAGGCAGAGCTCCACGCGCTCCGCGTTCATCGAGTACAGCGAGAAGTTGACGCCCTGGCCGTTCCAGATGGCCCCGAGCGGGAACGGCCGGCCGGGCCAGACGGTGACGCTCATCCGAGGAGTATCCCGGCGCGGGCGGCGATCAGGACCCCGCCCTCGACGGCCTCGGCACCCCCGGGCGTCTGCAGGAGCAGGTCGACGCCGTCCGCTGCCACCAGGGTCGGCTCGTCCCCGAAGTTCGCCACGATCACGTGCGATCCCCGCTCCACGCGGAGGATCCCGTGCTCGTCGTCGTGCTCGACGAGCGTCGCGTCGCCGGGGGCGATCGTCGTCCGGACGCGCAGGAGGTCGCGGTAGAGGGCGGCGAGCTCCGGGTCCTCCCGTCGCGTGAGCTTGCTCCGGAGGAAGGTCTCCTCGGCCTGTGGATCCGGGACCTCCTCCCCCTGGAACGCCGCGAACGACGCGAACTCGCGGCGGCGTCCGTCCCGGGTGGCGACGGCGATCTCCTCGTCGATGTGGTCGGTGAAGAACTGGAAGGGGGCGTCCTCGCCGTACTCCTCGCCCTGGAAGAGCATCGGCGTGAACGGCGAGAGCAGCGTCAGGAACGCGGCCAGCGGGCGGATCGCGGGCGGTAGGCGGTCGCCCACGGCGCGGTTGCCGACCTGGTCGTGGTTCATGTCGAAGACGACGAACTGGTGGGCCGGGCGGTCGTCGTGCGGCGCGCCGAAGCGCTTGCGGCGGCTCGGCGAGTACCCGCCGTCGGGCAGCACCGGGCGGCGGAACGCCTTGGCGAGGTCCGAGAGGGCCCCGAACTCGGCGTAGTAGCCCTCCTTCTCGCCGGTCATGAGCACGCGGAGGGCGTGGTGGAAGTCGTCGGCCCAGACGCCGTCGCAGCCGAGGCCGCCCTCCGACGCCGGGCGGATCACGCGCGGATCGTTCAGGCCGCTCTCGGCGACGACCAGGACCTCGCGACCCTGCGCGCCGGGCCCGTGCGGCTCGGCCGGCCGACCCGCGGCCCGGGCGCGGGCCACGACCTCGCCGACGATCGGGCGCGCCGAGTCGTCGTAGATCGCGTGGATGGCGTCGAGGCGCAGCCCGTCGACGTGGAAGTCGCGGATCCAGCCCTCGGCGCTCTGGAGCACCCACTCGCGGACGGGGTCGCAGTCCTCGTCGTCGTAGTTGACGGCCTTGCCCCAGAAGGTGTCGTGCTTGTCGGTGAGGTACGGCCCGTAGGCCTCGATCGCCTGCACACCGGACGCGCCGAGGTGGTTGTAGACGACGTCGAGGATCACGCCGAGCCCGGCCGCGTGCGCGGCGTCGACGAGGCGCTGGAAGCCCTCGGGGCCGCCGTAGCTCGACTGCGCGGCGGAGAGGAACACGCCGTCGTAGCCCCACCCGCGGGCGCCGGGGAACTCGGCGACCGGCATGACCTCGATCGTCGTGACGCCGAGCTCCGCCAGGGCCGGGAGGTGCTCGATCGCGCCGTCGAACGTGCCGGCCTCGCTGAACGTGCCGACGTGCAGCTCGTAGAGGACCTGCGCGGAGCGGTCGACGCCGCGCCACCCGTCGTCGGTCCACGTGAAGGAGGCCGGGTCGACGACGCGGGAGACGCCGCGAAGGCCGTCCGGCTGCCAGCGCGACGAGGGGTCGGGCAGGGGCTCGCCGTCGAGGACGAAGCGGTAGTCGGTGCCGTGCGGCGCCTGCAGGGCCGCCTCGTGGACGCCGAAGCCGGCGTCGACCGTGGCGTGCAGCTCGCCCGCGACCTCGACCTCGACGCGCTCCGCCCGTGGCGCCCAGGTGCGGAACGTCGTGCGGCCGTCGCCGGTCGGGGTCGCGCCGTGCCGACGCTCCCAGGCGTACGCGCCGCCGGGCGCGTGGGGTCCGGGAGCGCTCACGCGGCGCCGGCGTCCGGGACGAGCCACAGCACGCCGAGGGGCGGCAGTGCGAGCTCGGCAGAGCACGGCTGACCGTGCCAGGGGACGTCGTCGGGATCGACGCGACCGGCGCTGCCGGCGTCCGACCCGCCGTAGCCCGCGGCGTCGGTGTTGACCGCGACCCGCCACGGACCACCCCGCGGCAGTCCGACGCGGTAGCCCTCGCGCGGCACCGGCGAGAGGTTCGCGACGCAGATCACGAGATCGCGGGACTCGAGGGTCGCCGGGTCCGACGGCTCGACGGCGCCGGCCCGGGCGAACGCGACGACGTTGTTCTCGGCGTCGTTGGGCTCCAGCCACCAGAAGCCGTCGGCGTCGTTGTCGCGCTGCCAGAGCGCGGGGTGCTCGGCCATCACGTGGTTGAGGTCGCGGACGACCGACTGGACGCCCGAGTGCGTCGGGGGCGTCGTGTCGTCGTGCTGCTCGTCGAGCAGGTGCCAGTCGAGCGAGCGCTCGTGGCTCCACTCCCGCTCCTGGGCGAACTCCTGACCCATGAACAGCAGGTTCTTGCCGGGGTGCGCCCACATGAAGCCGTAGAGCGCGCGGAGGTTCGCGAGCTGCTGCCAGCGGTCGCCCGGCATCTTCTCGATCAGCGAGCCCTTGCCGTGCACGACCTCGTCGTGGCTGAGCGGCAGGACGAAGTTCTCCGAGAACGCGTAGTGCAGCGCGAACGTCAGGGAGTGGTGGTGGTAGCGGCGGTTGATCGGGTCCTGCTGGAAGTACTCCAGCGTGTCGTGCATCCAGCCCATGTTCCACTTGAAGCCGAATCCCAGGCCGCCGGTGTAGGTGGGCCGCGACACGCCCGGCCACGACGTCGACTCCTCGGCAGCGGTGATCGTCCCCGGCTCGCGGGCGTAGACGACCTCGTTCATCTCCTTCAGGAACGCGACGGCCTCGAGGTCCTCTCGTCCCCCGTGCTCGTTGGGGACCCACTGGCCCTCCTCGCGCGAGTAGTCGAGGTAGAGCATCGAGGCGACCGCGTCGACGCGCAGCCCGTCGACGTGGAACTCGTCGACCCAGAAGAGCGCCGAGGCGAGCAGGAAGTTGCGGACCTCGTTGCGCCCGAAGTTGAAGATCAGGGTGCCCCAATCGGGGTGCGATCCCCGGCGCGGGTCGGCGTGCTCGTAGAGCGCGGTCCCGTCGAACTGCGCGAGCGCCCACGAGTCGCGCGGGAAGTGCGCGGGGACCCAGTCGAGCAGGACGCCGACGCCGCGGGCGTGCAGCGCGTCGACGAACGCGCGGAAGTCGTCGGGCGACCCGTGCCGCGGCGTCGGGGCGAAGTACGAGGTCACCTGGTACCCCCACGACCCCGGGAACGGGTGGCCCATGACCGGCAGGAGCTCGACGTGCGTGAAGCCCATCTCCACCGCGTAGTCGCCGAGCTGCTCGCCGAGCTCGGCGTAGCTCAGGAGCGCGTCGCCGTCGCCGCGGCGCCACGAGGGCAGGTGGACCTCGTAGACCGACATCGGGGCGGCGAGGTGGTCGGTCGCGTTGCGGCGGGCGACCCAGTCGTCGTCCTGCCAGACGTGCGCCGTCTCGTGGACGACGGAGTCGGTCTCCGGCGGGACGAGGGTCTGGAACGCGAACGGGTCGGCGTTGAGCTTCAGCGTCCCGTCCTGGGTGCGCAGCTCGTACTTGTAGGGCTGCCCGTCGCCGACGCCCGGGACGAAGAGCTCCCAGACGCCCGAGGCGCCGAGGGTCCGCATCGGGTGCAACCGGCCGTCCCAGCCGTTGAACTCGCCCACGACGGAGACCGACCGCGCGTTCGGGGCCCAGACCGCGAACGACGTCCCGCGGACGCCGTCGAGCTCCCGGACGTGCGCGCCGAGGCGTTCCCACAGCGCCTCGTGGCGGCCCTCGCCCATCAGGTGCAGGTCGAGGTCGCCGACCGTCGGCGCGTGCCGGTAGGGGTCGTCGACGGGGAACGTGCCGTGCTGGCCGTAGTCGACCTCGAGGCCGTAGCGGAGCGGGACCTCGGCGCCGGGCACCTCGACCTGGAACAGGCCTGCGTCGTCGATCCGCTCCGCCTCGACGGGATCGCCGGACTCCGGGTGGACGACCACACCGTAGGCGTCGGGACGCCAGACGCGGACGACCGCGCCGTCCTTCGTGGGGTGCGCGCCGAGGAGGCGGTGCGGGTCGGCGAGGTCCCGGGCGACGAGCGCCGCGACGTCCGCCGGCGAGGCCTCGGGGCCGGCCGACGGCGGGGCCTTTCGGGGCAGGTCCTTCGGACTCATGCGATGGGCTCCTCGAGCAGGCGGGCGATGGCGGCGGCCGGGATCGGGACCCAGTCGGGGCGGTGGTCGAGCTCGTACCGGAGCTCGTAGACGGCCTTCTCGAGCTCCAGGATCGAGAGCAGGGTGCGGGTCGCCGTCGCGGACGGCGGCATCAGCGACGGCTCGATCTCCGCGAGGTAGTCGTCGAGGAAGGCGGCGCGGGCGCGCTCCTCCCAGCCCTCGGGCGGCTCGAACCCCCGCTGGAGCTTCGCGGCGGACGCGGCGTAGGCCAGCGAGCGCAGGAGCCCCGCGACGTCGCGGAGCGGCGAGCGCTTGCGGCGGCGGTCCAGGAGCGCGCGGGCGGGCTCGCCCTCGAAGTCGAGGATGATCCAGGACGGCCCCGCGTCGCCGTCGGCCACGCGCAGCGTCTGGCCCAGGTGGAAGTCGCCGTGGTGCCGGATCAGCCGTCCGGCACCGCCGATCTGCGACACGAGCCGCAGGCGGTCCCGGGCCTCCTCGCCGCGACCGGCGATGGCCTCCAGGCGCTCGTCGTCGTCGGGTAGGTCGACGAAGAGCCGCTCGATCTGCTCGTCGATCGTGGCGACCATGATCGCCAGCGCCTCGTCCGTGGGCTCCTCCGGAGCGAACGCCGGATCGTTCAGGTCCGACGCCAGGACGTTGTGCATCCGGGCGACGACGACGCCGAGCGCGGCGAGCTGCGGCAGCAGGCCCTCCGGGTCCTCGGCGAGCTCGTCGAGGACGAGCTCCCAGCCGTCGCGCCCGCCCTCGACGAAGCGCTGGACGACCCCGAACGTGGCCTCCATGACCTCGCCGCTGTAGCCGTACCAGCCGCCGAGCTCGGCGATGTGCGGGAACGCGCGCGCCGAGAGGAAGCGGGTCATCTCGAGCTCGGGGTTCTCCCCCGGCTCGATCCGGCGGAACGCCTTCATCACCAGCGCGTCATCGATGACGACCGACGAGTTCGACTGCTCGGCACCCATCGCGCGGACGACCGGCTGCTCGGCCGGCGGCAGGACGGCGTCGACCCAGTGGAACTCGATGCGCGGGTCCTCCCCCAGGACGGCGCGGTCGCGCAGCATCCCGGCGATCAGCGCGGCGGCCTCGGGGTCCGACAGCGCGTCGTAGACCGTGTGGCCGCCCAGCTGCTCGAGCACGGCCGTGCTCCAGGCCTCGGAGGCGGGCCGGATCGCGAGCGGCAGCTGGTAGAGGTCGTGCGTGCCGCCGGGGAACCGGGCCTCGACGACCGCGACGGCGAGCCTGAGCGCGGGGTCCTCGCGCAGGACGACGACGTCGAGCACGCGGACCTGGGCGAGCTCGCGCGACTTCGCGCCGAACCAGCGCTGACCGGCGAGCCACTCGGCGAGGTTCGCCTCGTCCAGACCGCTCAGATCAACCGACATCGGGGACCTCCTGGTCGGCGACGACCGGTTCGAGGACCGGGCCGTCGTCGGTGTCCCGCAGCAGGAACCAGAAGAACCCGCGTGGCGCGAGCGTCAGGAGGTACGGCAGCTCGCCGATGCGCGGGAAGAGCGTCCGGCCGAACATCTCCTCCGGGCAGCGACCCTCGAAGGCGGAGAGGTCGAGCTCGACCGCCTGCGCGCTGCGGGCCATGTTGTGGACGCAGAGGACGACGTCGTCCTCGTAGCGGCGGACGTGCGCGAAGACCTTCGAGTTCGACGGCGAGAGCGGCTCGTACGTGCCGACGCCGAAGACCGGGTGCTCCTTGCGCAGCTGGATGAACCGCTTCATCCAGCGCAGCAGCGAGGTCGGCGTGCGCAGCTGGGCCTCGACGTTGACCGCCTGGTAGCTGTAGACCGGGTCCATCAGGGGCGGCGCGTAGAGCTGCGCGAAGTCGGCCTTCGAGAAGCCGCCGTTGCGGTCGCCCGTCCACTGCATCGGGGTGCGGACCCCGTCGCGGTCGCCGAGGTAGACGTTGTCGCCCATCCCGATCTCGTCGCCGTAGTAGAGGACCGGCGAGCCCGGGAGCGAGAACATGATCGCGTTCATCAGCTCGATCTCGTCCCGGCCGTTGTCGAGCAGCGGGGCGAGCCGCCGGCGGATGCCGACGTTGAGCTTCATGCGCGGGTCCTTGGCGTACTCGCCGTACATGTAGTCCCGCTCCTCGTCCGTGACCATCTCGAGCGTCAGCTCGTCGTGGTTGCGGAGGAAGATGCCCCACTGGCAGTTGTCGGGGATGTCGGGCGTCTGCTCGAGGATCTCGTACATCGGCGTCGCGTCCTCGCGGCGCAGCGACATGAACATCCGCGGCATCACCGGGAAGTGGAACGCCATGTGGCACTCGTCGCCGTCGCCGAAGTACTCGACGACGTCGGCCGGCCACTGGTTGGCCTCGGCCAGCAGCACCCGGTCCTGGTAGCCCTCGTCGACCTCGCGGCGGACGCGCTTGAGGAACTCGTGGGTCTCCGGCAGGTTCTCGCCGTTGGTGCCGGGGCGCTCGAAGAGATATGGCACGGCGTCGAGCCGGAACCCGTCGAGCCCGAGGTCGAGCCAGAAGCGCAGGGCCTCGAGCATGGCCTCCTGGACCGCCGGGTTGTCGTAGTTCAGGTCCGGCTGGTGGGCGAAGAAGCGGTGCCAGTAGTACTGGCCCGCGACGGGGTCCCACGTCCAGTTCGACGGCTCGGTGTCGATGAAGATGATCCGGGCCTCGGAGTACAGCTGGTCGTCGTCGTTCCAGACGTACCAGTCGCGCTCGGGCGAGCCCTTCGGGGCGTTCCGGGCCTTCTGGAACCACTCGTGGTCGCTCGAGGTGTGGTTCATCACGAGGTCGGCGATGATCCGGATGCCGCGCTCGTGCGCCGCGTCGATCAGCGCGCGGATGTCGTCGATCGTCCCGTAGTCCTCGTGGACGAGGTAGAAGTCGGCGATGTCGTAGCCGCCGTCCTTCAGCGGCGAGGCGTACATCGGCAGGAGCCAGATGCAGTCGACGCCGAGCCACTGCAGGTAGTCGAGCTTCTCCGTCAGGCCGCGGATGTCGCCGGATCCGTCGTTGTTGCCGTCGAAGAACCCGCGCAGATGGATCTCGTAGAAGACCGCGGTCTTGAACCACAGCGGGTCGCTCTCGAACCACGAGTTCGGGTGGTTCGGGGTCGCGACCTCGCGCCCGCCGCCCGCGGGGTCCGCGGATCCCGGGGTCGGCAGGGTCGTCGTGTCGCCGCCCGCGGGCGCCTGGGTCGCGGTGCCCTGGGGGTCGCGGGGCTCGGGGAGGCTCGCGGCGTCGGGGCCGCCGGGGGTCGGGAGGTCGCCGCTCATCGGGTGTCCACCCGCAGCACGTGGGCGGCCCGTTCGCCGGGCACCAGCCGCACGTAGTTGCCGCCCTGGTGCCAGTCGAACCGCTCGACGCTCAGGAGGTCGGTGACGGTGTAGGTCCCGGGCAGCCCCAGGTCGTGCGGGATCTCCACGAGGCCCTCCTGGGCGGTGTGCGGGTCGACGTTGACGACGGTGATGACGACGTTGTCCTCTCGGCGCTTCACGTAGGCGACGAGCGCCTCGTTGCGGGTGTCCAGGAACCGGAGGTCCCCGAGGTGCTGCAGCGCGGGGTTGTCGCGCCGGGCGCGGTTCAGGGTCCCGATCAGCGGCAGCAGCGGACCGTCGAGCCGACGGTCGTGGGCCTCGTACTTCTCCGAGTCGAGGTACTCCTCGCTGTGCGGCTTGACCGCGGTGTGCTCGAAGTTCTCGAAGCCGGAGTAGACGCCCCAGCTCGGGGACAGCGTCGCGGCGAGCACCGCGCGGACGGGGAACGCGTTCGGCCCGCCGTGCTGGAGCTCCTCGCTGAGGATGTCCGGCGTGTTGACGAAGGCGTTGGGCCGGAAGTACTCCTGCTCGCCGGAGTGCGCGAGCTCGGTGAAGTAGTCGCGTAGCTCCCACGACGCGTTCTTCCACGTGAAGTACGTGTAGGACTGCTGGTAGCCGGCCTTCGCGAGCGCCTGCATCACGCGACGGCGGGTGAACGCCTCGGCGAGGAAGATCACGTCGGGGTCGGTCTTCCGCACCTCGGCGAGCAGCCACTCCCAGAACGGGATCGGCTTCGTGTGCGGGTTGTCGACGCGGAAGACGCGGACGCCGTGGTCGATCCAGAAGCGGACGACGTCCAGGAGCGCCTGCCAGAGGCCCTCCCAGTCCTCGCACGCGAAGTCGACGTTGTAGATGTCCTGGTACTTCTTCGGCGGGTTCTCCGCGTACTTCAGCGTGCCGTCGGGGCGGCGGTTGAACCACTCCGGGTGCTCGGTCAGCCACGGGTGGTCGGCGGAGCACTGGATCGCGAAGTCCAGCGCGAGCTTCATGCCGTGGTCGTCCAGGACGGACACGAGGCGGTCGACGTCCTCGATCGTCCCGAGCTCGGCGTGGACGGCGGTGTGGCCGCCCGACGCGTCGCCGATCGCGTACGGGCTGCCGGGGTCGTCCGGTCCGGCGACCAGCGTGTTGTTGCGGCCCTTGCGGTTCTTGAGGCCGATCGGGTGGATCGGCGGGAAGTACAGGACGTCGAAGCCGAGCTCCGCCAGGCGCGGGACCTGCTCCGTGGCGCCCTTCAGGCCCCCGAACGACCGGGGGAACAGCTCGTACCACGAGCCGAAGCGCGCGATGACCGGGTCGACCTGGACCGGCAGCGACTCACCGGCGGCCTGCTCGGCGCGGTCGGGGTGGTCGGCGAGGATCGCGGCGAGGTCCGGGTCCAGCGCGACCTCCGGACGCGCGTCCGGGCCCTCGAGCAGGGCGGCGGCCTCCTCGATGCGGCGACGGGCCGCGCCCTCGGCGTTCCTCGCGGCGTCGCGCAGGATCAGGACGCCCTCCGACAGCTCGCCCGAGAGGTCCTCCTGACCCGCGGCGTGCTTGCGGTCGATCTCGTGGCGCCAGGTGGCGAAGCGGTCGACCCAGGCCAGGACGTGCCAGGTCCAGTCGCCGAGCGTGTCGTCGAGCTGCAGCTCGCCCTCCCAGCGGACGCCCTGCTCGTGGGCGTCGACCGGGCGCAGCGGGGACTCGCGCCAGGCCTCCTCGCCGGCGGGCCGGAAGCGGGCGACGGCGCGGAGCGTGTCGTGGCCGTCGCGGAAGACGTCCGCGTACACGGCAAGCACGTCGCCGGCGGTGCGCTTGACGGCTGCGCGGCCCCCGTCGACGGCCGGGCCCGGACGTTCGATGCGGATGCGGGGCGGCGGGGATTGCGAGGATGGGGCGCGGGGCACGTGTCCGATCCACTATCCAGCAGCCCCGGACAGGAAACGTTCACCAGATGTCAATACCGCGCTCGAGCGGGATCCAGTTGCATCTCTCGTCGCTGCCCGGCGGCCGTCTCGGCGCGGAGGCCCGGGCGTTCGTCGACTGGCTCCACGCGGCCGGCCAGTCGTGGTGGCAGACCCTGCCGCTCGGCCCGCCGGACGAGTACCGCTCGCCCTACAAGTCCGCCTCGGCGTTCGCCGCGTGGAACGGGTTCCTCGAGGATCCCGAGGCCCCGGTGAGCGCCGACGAGGAGGACGGGTTCCGGGCGCGCCACGGGTTCTGGGTGACCGACTGGGAGGCGTTCGCCGGCGACGGCGCCGTCGCCGACCAGGTCCGCTTCGAGCGCGAGTGGTCCGCCCTGCGCGCGTACGCGGCGGAACGCGGCGTACGGATGATCGGCGACGTCCCGATCTACGTCGCGCCCGACGGCGCCGACCACCGGGCGCACCCGGAGCTGTTTCGCGAGGGCGTCGTCTCGGGCGCGCCGCCGGACGCGTACTCCGACAAGGGCCAGTTCTGGGCCAACCCGGTCTACGACTGGCCGGCGCTGCAGCGCCGCGGCTACCGCTGGTGGACGGAGCGGTTCCGCCGCACGTTCGACCTCTTCGACCTCGCCCGCATCGACCACTTCCGTGGCTTCGTGTCGTATTGGGCCGTTCCCGAGGACGCGCCGGACGCGTCGCACGGGCGCTGGGCGCGTGGTCCCGGGCGCGCCGTGTTCGACGCGGCGGCGCGGGATCTGCGGTCGGATCTGGAGCACCGGGCCCGCGAGTCGGAGGCCGGCGGGCCGCCGGTCACGCCCGGCGGGGCGAGGACCGGTGCATCGGCCGGGAACGCGACGTCCGACGGCACCGTGGAGACCCCCGTCGGCCTCCCCCTGATCGCGGAGGACCTGGGCGTGATCACGCCCGCGGTCGAGCGCCTGCGCGACGGCCTCGGTCTGCCGGGGATGGTCGTCCTGCAGTTCGCGTTCGACCCGGACGACCCTGACGGCCCGCACCGGCCGGAGAACCATCGGGAGCACCAGGTCCTCTACACCGGCACCCACGACAACGACACCCTGCGCGGCTGGTGGGAGTCGATCCCCGACGACAGACGCGCCGAGACCGACGCGGCGATCGACGCTGCCGGCGTCCGCCAGGACGAGCCCTGGTGGTCGCTGGTGGCCCTGGCGCAGTCCTCGCGGGCGTCGCTCTGCATGCTGCAGGTGCAGGATCTGCTCGGTCTGGGCAGCGAGTACCGCATGAACGTGCCGGGAGAGCAGGGCGGGTCGTGGGGCTACCGGTTGGAGCCGGGGCAGCTGACGGCGCAGGACGCCGCGCGGCTGAAGGCGCTGACGGTCGGGGCGGGGCGATGACGCGTCCCGACGTCCGTTCCGCGGGGAGCACCCGGTGAGCCCGTTCTCCGCGATCCCCGGCGAGGCTCCGGACGTCCTGCCGCCCGAGGGTGCCGCCAGCCGGCGCGGGGTCGTGGCCCTGGGCGACTCGATCACGGTCGGCGAGGGCGAGCCGCTGCTGGGCGTCGCGATGCAGTCCTGGGGCGCCTGGGTCGCCGAGGCGTTCGACGTCCCGTTCCACAAGCTCGCCCGCAACGGCGCGACCGCCCGCGAGATCCTGGCCGACCTCGTGCCGCGGATGCACGGCCGCTACGACGTCGCCCTGGTCTACGCCGGCGTCAACGACGTCCGTGGCGACCCGTGGGACGCCGACGACTACCGCCTGACGATGGACGCGATCGTCGGTGCGGCGACGACCCACGCCGACCGCGTCGTCGTGGCGACGCTGCCGGCCGACCTGGGCCGGCCGAGCTGCGCGCCGAAGCCGTCCCGGGCCTCGGCGCTGGTGCGCGACGTCGCGGCGGTCCACGGGGCGCTCGTGCTCGACCTCGCGGACTTCGGCGGACGGAGGCACGTGCTGCCCGACGTCGTCCACCCGTCGGCACCGGGCCAGGTGGAGATGGCCGCGCGGACCGTGGCGGTCCTGGCGGCCGACGGCCTGCACGGTCCCGGCGGATCGGCGCCCACCGACCCGTGGGCGCTCGCGGACCCGTACGACTCGCCTCGGGCGAAGCTCGCCGCCGAGCGTCGCTGGGTGCGGGGCTTCGGCCGCGACGTCGGCCGGCGCGCGGTCGAGGCGGCCCAGCGCCGGGCGCGCGGCTGACGGTCGCCGCGCCGCCGCGCGCCCGCTACTTCAGGCGCGACCGCACCGCGGCCAGCGCCTCGGCCGTGGTCGCTTTGCCGCCCAGGTCGCCGGTGCGCAGGCCGTCGCCCAGCGCGCCGTCGACCGCGGACTCCAACGCGGTGGCCTCGGCCTCGAGGCCGAAGTCGTAGCGGAGCATCATCGCGGCGGAGAGGAACATCGCCAGCGGGTTGGCGATGCCCTGGCCCGCGATGTCCGGTGCGGAGCCGTGGACGGGCTCGAACATGCCGGGCTGCGACGGGTCGCCGATCGAGGCGGAGGGCAGCATCCCGAGCGAGCCGGAGAGCATCGCCGCGGCGTCGGAGAGGATGTCGCCGAAGAGGTTCTCGGTGACGATCACGTCGAACTGCGTCGGGCGGGCGATGAGCTCCATCGCGCACGAGTCGACGAGCTGGTCGCGCAGCTCGACGTCGCTGTACTCCTCGGCGTGGATGCGGTGGACGACCTCGCGCCACTGGCGGGAGGTCTCCATGACGTTGGCCTTGTCGACCGAGTGCACGAGGTTGCGACGCTTGCGTGCGGTCTCGAAGGCGGATCGCGCGATCCGCTCGACCTCGGCGACGGTGTAGTGGCAGAGGTCCGACGCGTCGGTCGCGGTGCGCGTCTTCTCGCCGAAGTAGATGCCGCCGGTGAGCTCGCGGACGACGAGCAGGTCGGTGCCGTCGAGGACCTCGCGCTTGAGCGCCGAGGCGTCGTACAGGGCCGGGACCGGGCGGACCGGGCGGAGGTTGGAGAACAGGCCGAGCTCCTTGCGCAGGCCGAGCAGGCCCTGCTCCGGGCGCGGCGCGTTCGGGTCCGTCGTGTCCCACTTCGGCCCGCCGACCGCCGCCAGCAGGACCGACTCCGACGCCTTGCACGCGGCGGTCGTCTCGTCCGTCAGCGCGGTCCCGTGCAGGTCGATCGACGCGCCGCCGAACGGGTGCTCGGTGAACGTGAAGTCGCCGAGCTCCCCGAGGATCTCGAGGGTCGGCGCGGTGATCTCCGGGCCGATCCCGTCACCGGGCAGGACTGCGATCGCGTGAGCCATGCCGCCCACGATATTCGGGACCCCTCCCCCGCCGCCGTGCGACCCACGGAAGGACGCACGACCGTCCGGTTTCCGGGACGACCGGGTCAGCTCGCGCGAAGCCGCTCCATCGCCTGCTCCGTCTTCTCGCGCTGCATCCGCGTCGTCGCGTGGCGTTCCTCGGGCGCCCATTCGCAGAGGTCGTCGAGCATCACCCGGAGGTGGCGGCGGACCTGCGCGTGGCGGGCACCGAAGTCGGCGAGCTCCTCGCACGACAGCCGCAGGTAGTGCCCCCAGCTCGGCGACGGCATCGTGACGCGCACGGCGCCCTCGGCGTCCCGGACGCGCAGCTCGCCGAGCTGCCGCCACGCCAGTCGGCGCAGCAGGTCGTGCATCTGGTCGATCGCCTGGACCGCGGTCGTCGGGTCGTTGACGCCGGGCGCGAGGCCCTTCAGCCCGATGTCGACGAGCACCCGGAACGCGTGACGGGGGTCCGAGGCCAGCGTCGGCTCGCTCGCCCAGGCCAGCGCCGAGCGCAGCGTGCGCTCGTGGTCGAGCGCCCGGGCGCCGTGGACGCGCAGGACGGCCGCGCCCGCGGGGAGGAACCGGCCGACCGGGGCGTGCAGGTCGATCCGGGTGTCGAGCTCCGCGGCCAGCCGGGACAGCGCGACCAGATCAGCCGCGACCAGCACGCCGGGGCGGCCCTCGTGGTGCAGGGTCTCGTCGCCGTCCCCGAGGAAGCGCCGGGTCGGCGGCATGCCGCGGTCGCCGTCCCAGTACTCGGCCTCCGGGCCGTCGTGGACCTCGATCGTCGCGTCCCCGGGTGCCTCGAGGGGCGCGTCCGGGGCGGCGCCGGCCAGCGGGGCGTCGGCCTCGTCCCCGAACGCCACGGGGTGCACGACCTCGAGCTCCGTCCGGGCCTTGTCGCCGACGGTCGCCACCGCGTTGCCGGCGCGCAGGGTGTTCGTGATCCGGTCGAGCATGACGACGAACATCACCGCGGCGAGGATCGACCAGATCGTGGCGATGATCCCGAACAGGTCGTCGGCCGGGTTCTCCTCCGGCTTCACGAGCAGCGCCCCGATCGTGGAGAACGTGAACGCGCCGAACGCGAGACCGAGGGCCCGCTTCACCATCCGGTCGCGCCGGAGGATGCCGACGAGACGCGGGGACATCGCGATCGACGCGAACTCGACCGTGATGAACGAGATCGTGATCACGAACCCGGCGAGCGCGAGCATGCCGCTGGCCACCGACGTCAGCAGCGTCGCGTCGACCTGCGGGGCACTCAGGAGGTCGACCTCCGGCAGGACCTCCACCACGACGACCATCACGAACGCCAGGGCGACGTAGATCGCGGGGATCAGCCACAGGCTCTCCCCCGCGAGGTAGCGCAGCCGGAACCGCGTGATCGACAGGACGCCGGACAGGCGACGGGAGCGGGAGGTCATCGGGCGAGCGTTTACCCGCCACGTTCCGCCCAAGCTCCTTGCGTGCGCAACTGCACAGGAGTGCACGGGCGTGCACCCGGTGCGTGGGTGTCCGCACGGACGACGTGCACCCGGTGACACCGACGGGCGACGCCCGCGAGGCGGCGGCGGAGACCGATCCGGCCGACCGCGGGGGCCGGCCGGCGGGTCAGCCCCGCAGCCGCGCGGCCAGGTCCTCCGGCGACTCCGGGATCGCCTCGCCCGGCTGCCGGAGCGGCGTCCGGGCCCCGGCCTCGCCGCGCGTCGCGCTCATGTTCAGGCGGACGTAGTCGAGGGTGACCCCGTCGCCGGTGTCGAGCTCCTCGCGGACGGCCTCGACGAAGTCGTCGTGGGCCTCCTCCGGGAGGCGCGCGAGGTAGCTGCCGAGGACGACGGTGCGGAGGAACACGTGGGCATCGTCCAGCGCGACCGGCCGCGGCTCGAGCCAGCAGCGGACGTCGAGGAACCCGGCGGCGCGCAGACGCTCCTCGGTCTCCTCCGGGCCCGCGAAGTTCCAGTCGTCGACCCAGCCGTGGAACGCGTCCGACCACGGGGCACGCTCGCGGAGGCGGCCGATCGCGGCCTCCACCGAGGCGATGTTCCCGTGCCCACCGCACTGGGCCTCGAGCCGGCCGCCGGCCACGAGGGCGTCGGCCAGCCGGTGGAACAGCGTCGCGTGGTCGGCGATCCAGTGGAACGTCGCCGTCGACACGATCACGTCCACCGGGGAGTCGATGACGAGCGCGGTGAGGTCCTGGACCTGCAGCTCGACGGTCTTCGGCAGGACCCGGCCGGCCTGCTCGATCATCGACGGCGAGCCGTCGACGCCGATCACGCGGCCGCGGGGCACGAGCTTCAGAAGCTCGGCCGTGACCCGCCCGGTGCCGCAGCCGGCGTCCAGCGCGGTCTCGTCACCGCGGAGGTCGAGCCGGCCGAGGACGTCCCCGCCCCACGCGCGGTGGGGCGTGGAGACCCGGTCGTACGTGCGGGCCTCCCAGTCGCGGGGGCCGTCCTCAGCGCTCATCTCGTCCCCCGCGTCCGGCCCGCGCCCTCAGGCGACGGGCGTCGACTGGATCGTCTTGCCGTCGGGGCCCTGCGGGGGCAGCGACAGCGAGCTCGGGCCGGGGAACGCCGACGCCGCGCGCTGCTCCTCGTACGTGGTGATCGCGCCCTCGTCGCCGAGGGTCAGACCGATGTCGTCCAGGCCGTTGAGCAGCCGGTGCTTCGTGCCCGGGGCGATGTCGAACGAGAAGGTCTCGCGGGCGTGGGTGGGACCGATCTCGACGGTCTGGGCGTCGAGCTCGATGCGGGCCTCGCCGGCCGCGGCGATCTTCCGCACCTGGTCCTCGGGCAGCTCGATCGGCAGCAGGCCGACCTTCGTGCAGTTCGACGCGAAGATGTCGGCCAGCGACGTCGCGATGATCGCCCGGAAGCCGGCGTCCTCGAGCGCCCACGGCGCGTGCTCGCGGCTGGAGCCCGAGCCGAAGTTCGCGCCGGAGCAGAGGATCGGGTTGCCGATCTCGACGTTCCAGTCCGGCGCCTCCTTGGCGTCGTTGAACAGGAACTCGCCGAAGCCGGTCCGCTCGACGCGCTTCATGAAGCGCGCGGGGATGATCTGGTCGGTGTCGACGTCGTCGCGCGGCAGGTCCGAGACCTTGCCCTCGATGATGCTGATGGGATCCATGTCAGGTCCTCGTTCTCGAAGTCGGTGCGGTCAGGCCGCGACGGGCTCGCCGGCGGGCTCGAAGGTGCGCACGTCCACGAAGTGCCCGGCGATCGCCGCGGCGGCGGCCATCTGCGGCGAGACGAGGTGCGTACGGCCGCCCTTGCCCTGCCGCCCCTGGAAGTTGCGGTTGCTCGTCGACGCGCAGCGCTCGCCGGGCGAGAGGACGTCCGGGTTCATGCCCAGGCACATCGAGCAGCCGGCGCCGCGCCAGTCGAAGCCGGCGGCGGTGAAGACCTTGTCCAGGCCGAGCTCCTCGGCGGCGATCTTCACCTGGACGGAGCCGGGGACGACCATGGCGTAGACGCCGTCGGCGACCTTGCGGCCCTGGATGACGTCGGCGGCGGCCTGCAGATCGGCCAGCCGGCCGTTCGTGCACGAGCCGAGGAACACGCGCTCGATCGAGATGTCCTCGATGCGCTCGCCGCCCTTCAGGCCCATGTACTCCAGCGCGCGCTCGGCCTGGCCGCGCTCGGCCGGGTCGTCGAACGACTCGGGCGTCGGGACCGTGCCGTCGACGCCGACGACCATGTCCGGGGTCGTGCCCCACGTGACGCGCGGCGACAGCGCCGTCACGTCGACGTCGATCTCGCGGTCGAAGGTGGCGCCCTCGTCGGTGTAGAGCTCCTTCCAGGTCGCCACCGCGGCGTCCCACGCGGCGCCGGTCGGCGCGGCGGGCTTGCCCTGGACGTAGTCGAAGGTCGTCTGGTCCGGCGCGATCATGCCCGCGCGGCCGCCGCCCTCGATCGTCATGTTGCAGATCGTCATGCGGCCCTCCATCGAGAGCTGCTCGACGGCCGGGCCGGCGAACTCGACGACGTGGCCGACGGCGCCGTCGACGCCCATCTGGCCGATCGCACCGAGGATCATGTCCTTCGCCGTGACGCCGAACGGCAGGTCGCCGACGAAGTTGATCCGCATCGACTTCGGCTTCTTCTGCACCAGGCACTGCGTGGCGAGCACGTGCTCGACCTCGGAGGTCCCGATGCCGAACGCGAGCGATCCGAACGCGCCGTGCGTGGCGGTGTGGGAGTCGCCGCAGACCATCGTCATGCCCGGCTGGGTCATGCCCTGCTCGGGGCCGACGACGTGGACGATGCCCTGGCGATCGGAACCGAGCGAGAAGACGGGCACGCCGAACTCGGCGCAGTTCTCCTCGAGCGTCTCGACCTGCTTGCGCGAGAGCGCGTCCTTGATCCGGGCGGCGACCGGGGTGCCGTCGGTCGGCACGTTGTGGTCCGCGGTGGCGAGCGTCTTGTCCGGGCGGCGGACGGGGCGGCCGGCCAGGCGCAGGCCCTCGAAGGCCTGCGGGCTCGTGACCTCGTGGACCATGTGGAGGTCGATGTAGATCAGGCCGTCTCCGACCTCGTGGGTCTCCCAGATCTTGTCGAACAGCGTCTTCGGCATGGCGGGTCTCGTGAGGGTGGTGGGTGTGAGGGGGAAGGTGGTCGGCCGCGGCGCGCCGGAGGGCGGCGGCGCGGCGTCTGGAGGTGCAGCGGGCGCTCAGCTCCGGCGGAGCCCCGCGTTGACCACGGCGAGCAGCACGGCGGTGCCGGGTCCGTGGTTCTCGAAGTGGTGCGGCAGGTCGGCGTCGAACGTGACGCAGTCGCCCTGCTGCAGCGGGTGCGGCGTGCCGTCGCAGTGGAGGACGACGGAGCCCTGCTCGACGAGCGCGATCTCGCGCGTCCCGGGCTCGTGCATCGGCGGGTCGCCGACGTTGCCGGTCCGCGCGCCCTCGCGCAGCTCGTGGCGCGTCAGCTCGCTGCGCTGCCCGGGCAGCGGTGCGGTGAGGATCTCCACGGCGTGCCCGCGCTCGGGGTCGCCCCCGCGCCGGCGCTCGGACGGTCGGACGACCGTGACCGAGCCTCCCTCATCCAGGCGCAGCAGCTGGCTCAGCTTCAGGTCGAGCCCGGCGGCGATCCGCGCGGCGACCTGCAGCGTCGGCGAGCTCTCGCCGCGCTCGACCTGGCTCAGCGTGGTCGCCGAGACGCCGCAGCGCTCCGCGAGGTCCCGCAGCGACAGGCCCATGTTGTCGCGCAGCGCCCGCACGCGCGGACCGATCTGGATCCGCTCGCGCTCGCTGGCGGGGATCTCCGTCCCCGTGGGCACCGCTGCCATGAGTCGTACCGTATCACGTACGGACGTCCCGTCGACCGGACGACGATGTGACAGCGGTCACTTCTCGGCGGGCTTTCGGGCACCGCCGAGGACGCGGACGAGCTCGAGGGCGCCGCCCGGGTTGCGGCCGTGGACCGAGACGACGAGGACGCCGTCGGTGGGACCGGCGGCCCGGATCGGCAGCCCGAACGCGCGCTCGCCCTCCACGACCGGGCGCAGCGGTGTGCCACCGGGCCCGACCAGCTCCTCGAGCCCCGGGGCGAGGTCGTAGAGCGCGCCGGTGGCCACCAGCGCTGGGATCGCCGCCGCGTCGTCGGCCACGAAGACGTCGCAGTCCTCCGACTCGCGGCGCTGGAGCGCCTCGAACGCGCGGAGCGCCACGCCGTCCCCGTCGGGGAACCCGAGCGTCGAGAGCTGGAGACGCTCGTTGCCGGCGTCGATCCTGCGGAGCTCGCCGCGGAGCGCCCGCATCCGCGACGTCGAGCCGCAGACGCTGACGGCGCCCACGGCGTCCTCGGCGCGGTCGGCCTTCAGGCGCTTGGCGTCCGCCGGGGTCGTCACGGCGGCGGCGGTCGACGCGGTCGATCCTCCGCCGGAGCCTCCACCGCACGCCGTGAGCACCAACGTGGCGGCGAGGAGCGGGAGGAGGAGCGTGCGTGCGGTCATGGAGGGTCAGACGGTGCCGTAGGAGAAGTACCAGACGAAGACGGCGGCGACCGCCCCGAGGAGCGGGTGCACGTCGCGCCACCGGCCGCGCAGCAGCGCGATCAGGACGTAGAGGATGACGCCCGCGCCCACCCCGTTGGCGATCGAGTACGTGAAGGGCATCAGCACGACCGTCGCGAAGGCCGGCAGCGCCACGCCGATGTCGTCCCAGTCGATCCCCGAGATCTGGCCGATCATCATCGCGCCCACGGCCACGAGCACCGGTCCGGTGGCGGCGGACGGGATCACCGCGGCCAGCGGCGAGAGGAACATGCAGCAGAGGAACAGGACGCCCGTGACGACGTTCGCGAGCCCCGTCCGCGCGCCCTGTGCGGCGCCGGCGGTGCTCTCGACGAAGATCGTGTTCGACGACGCCGACGCGGCGCCGCCCGCGATCGCGCCGGCGGACTCGACGAGCAGGATGCGGCGCAGCATCGGCAGCCGGCCGTCCTCGTCGACCAGCCCGGCCTTGCGCCCGACGGCCAGGGCCGTCCCCATCGCGTCGAAGAAGTTCGCCATCAGGACGGCGACGACGACCGCGATCGCGGCGCCGGTGCCGAGGGCGTCGAAGACGTTGAACGACACGTCGCCGACGAGCCCGAAGTCGGGCGTCGCGGTCACGGAGCCGGGAAGCTCGGCGCCGGGGACCGGCGTGCCGTCCGAGATGCCGTTGATGACGACGCCGAGCACCGTCGCCAGCAGGATCCCGAGCAGCAGCGCCGCGGGCACCTCGCGCGCCACGAGGACGCCGATCGCGACGAGCCCGACGACGAAGACCAGCGTGTTCCAGGTCGCGATGTCCGGGTTCATCGCGATCACCGTCCCGCCGTCCTTCGGGTGCTCGACGATCCCGGCGGTGACGAGCCCGATCAGGGCGATGAAGAGCCCGATCCCCGCGCCGATCGACCGCTTCAGCACGTCGGGGATCGCGTTCATGATCGCCTCGCGCAGCCCGGCGAGGACGAGGACGAGCATGATCGCGCCCTCGATGACGATCACGCCCATGGCGTCGGACCAGTCGAGGCCCCGGCCGGCGACCAGGGTGTAGGTGACGAAGGCGTTGATCCCGAGGCCGGCGGCGAGCGCCATCGGGACGTTCGCGAAGACGCCCATCGCGATCGTCAGGAGTCCCGCGACGAGCGCGGTGGCGGTGACGAGCTGCGCGTGGTCGAGCTTCAGCCCGGACCCGTCGGCGACCGCGCCGAGGATCGACGGGTTGACGACGAGGATGTAGGCCATCGTCGCGAAGGTCGCCAGTCCGGCGAGGACCTCCGTCCGCACGGTGCTCCCACGCGCGGAGATCCGGAAGAAGCGCTCCATGGCCCCGGAGGCTACGACGCGGCTCCCCCGGAACGACGACGGGCCCCGATCGCCGGAGCGATCGGGGCCCGTCGGACCACCCGGATGCCGTCCCCGTGCGGGAACGGCATCGTCGTGGACGTCGCTGGTGCGACTAGATCTTGCTCTTGTCGAAGCTCTTGACGAGCTTCGTGGAACCGACGACCTTCAGGACCTGACCCTGCGTGCGGGCCTTGTCGAACGAGACCGGGGCCGGGAGGGCCGAGGTCTTCGCCGTGTTGACGTCCGACGGGAGCAGCAGGGTCCGGATCCAGGCAGCGTGACGCGCCTCGACCGAGTGGATCTGCAGGGCGGCGACGACGAAGCCCTTGGTCTTCAGGTTCGGGCCCTGGCCGGCGTACGCCGACACGCCCGTGTCCTCGAGCGCCTGGGCGGTCGCGGCGAAGTTCTCGACCGAGATCGCCGTCTTGACGGCGTCCGTGTTCAGCGTCGGGACGCCGATCGCGGACTTGCCGAGGCCCTTCTTGAGGAAGTCGACGTGCGCCTTCTCGTGGGCGCGGACGACCGCGGCGAACTGCTTGAGCGGCTCGGACGCGAACGTGCCCTGCTTGACGGCGGCGTCGTAGAAGCTGAACTCGAGGTACTCGAGGAGCAGCGCGTAGTTCAGGATCTTGACGTCGTTCTTGAGCGACTTCTTCTTCGTCGAGATCGTCGCGTCTGCGATCGACGGGAGGCCGAAGATGCCCAGGCCGACGGCACCGGCGCCGGCGAGCGCGCCGTTGCGGAGGAACGTGCTCCGGTCCACGCCGGCGTCCTCGGCGATCTGGCGGACGTCGCCGGACTTGTCGAGCTCGTTGAGGTTGATCTGCTGCGACACAGGTGGTCTCCTGAAATCGGGGTTGTCGGGCACCGCCGCGCGGCCCCCGGGGTTCTCGTGGGTGGGAACGACGCGGTCTGCGGATCGGATGCACCACGGAGACGAAGTCGCCGCATCTGCCCGGAACCGACCGCCATGGCCCACCTCCTCACCGGCCCCTCCCGCCTCGCCACGGGTCGGGGACAGCCCGCAGCGGTTACCCGCACGAGGCACCCGGAAACCCGGCCTCCCCGATCCACCGGGGCCGCGTCGGTCGGGCCGTGCGAAGACGCCGGCATGCGACACCCCCCGATTCGGACTATGGTCCGTTTCTGCGCTACGCTGGGCCCATGAGCTCCCCGTCGTCCCCGACCGACCTCCTCGCGCTCTCCTCCGAGGCGCAGCGGCTCCTCTTCAGCGAGGCCCGCACGGCCAACACCTTCACCGACGAGCCGGTGACCGACGACCAGATCCGCGCGATCTACGAGCTGGTGAAGTGGGCGCCGTCGGCGGCCAACACGCAGCCGCTGCGCGTCGTGGTCGTCCGGTCGGAAGCGGCGAGGGCCCGGCTGCTGCCGCTGATGAGCAAGGGCAACCGCGACAAGACCGCGAGCGCGCCCGTCACGGCGATCCTCGCGGCCGACACCCGCTTCTTCGAGCACTGGGACCGCCTGCTGCCGTACAAGCAGGGAGGCGGCGCGTCGTTCGAGGGCTCGCCCGACGCCGAGCCGATGGCGCGCTTCAACGGCGCGCTGCAGGCCGGCTACTTCCTGCTCGGCGTCCGCGCCGCCGGCCTCGCCGCGGGCCCGATGGCCGGGTTCGACAAGGCCGGCGTCGACGCCGAGTTCTTCCCCGACGGGCGCGAGCGCTCGCTCCTCGTCGTGAACATCGGGCGCCCGGGTCAGGACGCCTGGTTCGACCGCCTGCCGCGCTTGGAGCACGACGAGGTCGTCACGACGCTGTAGAGCGGGTCCCGGCCGGCCGGCCGGGACCCTCCGCCCTACAGGGTGACGGTGCGGCCGTCCTCGATCCCATCCAGGGCGAGGATCTGCTGCAGGGTGTCGTTCCAGACGGGCTGGTCCGTCGTGATCAGCATCACCGCGTGGGCGCCGCGGGTGCCCTCGGCGTCCTGGTGGTAGCCGACGGCGGCCTGTTCGATGTTGACGTCCTTCTCCCCCAGGAACTGCCCGATCCGGCCGACCATGCCGGGCTGGTCGGCGTAGCGGAGGATCAGGAGGTTGCCGTCGAGCTGGAGGTTGAAGCGCTGGCCCCAGGCCTCGAGCAGGTACGGGCGGTCCTGCCGGCCGAGCGTCGTGCCGACGACGCGGTGGCGCTCGCCGCCGGAGACGACCGTCACGCGCACGAGGTCGGTGAAGTCGCGCGCCTGGCTGCGCGTCGTCTCCGCGATCTCGATGCCGCGCTCCTTGGCGATGCCCGGAGCGTTGACGTCGTTGACGTGCTCCTCGGTGCGGCCCTGGAGGACGCCGCGCAGGACGGCGAGGGACAGCGGGCGCACGTCGCGCTCGCCGATCCGGCCGAGCGCCTCGACCTCGATCCGCTCGACGGACGAGCCGCCGGCGAGCTCGACCGCGATGCGCCCGAGGCTGACGGCGAGCGGGACGAACGGCGTGAGGACCTCGAGGTCCTCCTTGCCGACGGCCGGCGCGTTGACCGCGGTGGTCACCGTCCCGCCGGAGAGGGCCGCGACGATCTGCTCGGCGGCCTGGAACCCGGCGCGGTCGTTGGCCTCGGCCGTCGACGCGCCGAGGTGCGGCGTGAGGATGACGTTGTCGTAGCCGCGGAGGATGTGGTCCGTCTCGGGCTCGGACGCGTACACGTCGAGCGCCGCGCCGCCGACGCGACCGTCGTCGAGGGCGACCTTCAGGGCCTCCTCGTCGATCAGGCCGCCGCGCGCGACGTTGAGGACGCGCACGCCCTCCTTCGTCTTCGTGAACGCCTCGGTGCCGAGCCAACCGGTGGTCTCCGGCGTCTTGGGCAGGTGGATCGTGATGAAGTCGGCGACGGCGTAGATCGCGTCGGAGTCCTCGGCCTTCTCGACGCCCATCTCCTTGTACCGCTCGGCGGAGACGTAGGGGTCGTACGCGATGACGTTCATCGCGAGGCCCTTGGCGCGCTCGGCGACGAGCTGACCGATGCGGCCGAAGCCGATGACGCCGAGGGTCTTGCCGTAGAGCTCGACGCCGGAGAGCTTCGAGCGCTCCCACTTGCCGGCGTGCATGCCGGCGTTCGCTCGCGGGATGTTGCGGGCCAGGGACATCATCAGCGCGACCGTGTGCTCGGCGGCGGTGACGACGTTGGACTGCGGCGCGTTGACGACGATGATCCCGCGCTTCGTCGCGGCGGCGATGTCGACGTTGTCGACGCCGACGCCGGCACGGCCGATGACCTTGAGGTTCGAAGCCGTCTCGATCAGCTCGGGCGTGAACGTCGTCGCCGAGCGGATCAGGACGCCGTCGTACTCGGGGAGCTTCTGCAGGAACGTCTCGTCGTCCCAGTCGATGCCGAGGTCGACCTCGAAGCCGGCCTCCTTCAGGGCCTCGATGCCGGACGGGCCGACCTTCTCCTTGACCAGGACCTTGGGGGTGGTGCTCATGTTCTGTTCTCCGTCTCAGGCGGTCTGGCGCTCGACGACGAAGTCGATGGCCTGGGTGAGGCGCTCGACGTCGGACGTCTCGATCGCCGGGAAGGTCGCGACGCGCAGCTGGTTGCGGCCGAGCTTGCGGTACGGCTCGACGTCGACGATGCCGTTGGCGCGCAGCGTCTTGGCGACCTGGATGGCGTCGATCGCGTCGTCGAAGTCGATCGTCGCCACGACAGCCGAACGGTGCGCGGGGTCCGCGACGAACGGGGTCGCGAAGCTCGAGGCCTCGGCCCACGCGTAGAGGTGCCCGGACGACGCGGCGCTGCGTCCCGCGGCCCAGTCGAGGCCGCCGTGCTCGTTGAACCAGTCGATCTGCTCGGCCATGAGGAGCAGCGTGCCCAGCGCGGGCGTGTTGTAGGTCTGCTCCTTGCGCGAGTTGTCCAGCACGGTCTTCAGGTCGAAGAACGCGGGGACCCAGCGGTCGCTCGCGGCGATCTTCTCGATGCGCTTGATCGCGGCGGGCGAGAACAGGCCGAACCAGATGCCGCCGTCGGAGGCGAAGCACTTCTGCGGCGCGAAGTAGTAGACGTCGGTCTGCGACACGTCGACCGGCAGGCCGCCGGCACCCGAGGTGGCGTCGATCAGGACGAGCGCGTCGCCGGCGTTCTCCGGACGGACGACGGGCGTCTGCACGCCGGTCGAGGTCTCGTTGTGGGCCCAGCCGACGACGTCGAACTGCTGGCCCGCCAGCGCGGCTTCGACGGTCTCGAGGCTCGCGGTGGTGCCGGGCTCGGCGTCGATCACGAGCGGGTCCTCGAGGAACGGCGCGTCCTTGTTCGCCTTCGCGAACTTCGAGGAGAACTCGCCGTTGACGAGGGCCGCGGCGCGCTGGTCGACCAGGCCGAACGTGGCGGCGTCCCAGAACGCGGTCGTGCCGCCGTTGCTCAGCAGGACCTCGTGGCCCTCGGGGAGGGAGAACAGCTGCTTTAGGCCCGCGCGGACGCGGCCGACGGTGTCCTTGACCGGGGCCTGGCGGTGCGAGGTGCCGATGATCGGCGCGCCGTCGGCGGCGCGGGCGGCGGCCAAGGCGGTGAGCTGCTCGGGGCGGACCTTCGAGGGCCCGCAGCCGAAGCGGCCGTCGACCGGCTTCAGGTCGTCGGGGATCTCGATGGTGGTGCTGCTGGGTCCGGTCATGCTGCTCCTCGGAAGTCGGGAGGGAGTCGGGTGCCCAGGCGCGCGGCGGTATGCGCCATCGCTCCCCGGTGGTCAGTTCCACCTGATGGGCGCCAGTCGCGACGGCGCGGCCGAGTCTACAAGAGGACCACGGACCCCCTCCGTGCGAGGGGTCCGGATTCACGACCCGGTCACGGGGTTGCGCAGGAGTTCGCCCGGCGTCCGCCGGAACCGACACGATGGGGCCGTGACCGACGCCGCGATCGACGCCCTCCGCACGCACCTCGCCGAGGTCGCGGACCTCCACCACGCCGCGATGCTGATGGGCTGGGACCAGCAGACCCACATGCCCCCGCGAGGCGCGCAGGGCCGGGGCCAGGCCGGCGGGACGCTGGAGCGGCTCGCCCACGAGCGGACCGCCGACCCGGCCCTCGGGACGCTGCTCGACGGCGCCGAGTCCGCGGGCGAGGCCCCCGGGCTGATCCGCGCGGTGCGCGAGGACCACGAGCGCGCCGCGCGCGTCCCCGGCGCGCTGGTCGCCGAGATGGCCGAGGTCGCGGCGGAGGCGCAGGGCGTCTGGGAGGCCGCGCGGAAGGCCGACGACTTCGCGTCGTTCGCGCCGCTGCTGCGCCGCCACGTCGACCTCTGCCGGCAGTACGCGGCGTGCTTCCCCGAGGTCGAGCACCCCTACGACGCGCTGATGCAGCGCTTCGAGCCCGGCGCGACGACGAGCACCGTGCGCGCGGCGTTCGCGGAGCTCCGCGAGGGCCTCGTGCCGCTGATCTCCGCAATCGCCGCGAAGCCCGATCCCGGCGAGCTCGCCGGCCCGTTCCCGGTCGCCGACCAGCGCACGCTCGCGCTCGAGATCGCCCGCTCGATGGGCTACGAGGACGCAGCGTGGCGGATCGACGAGGCCGCCCACCCGTTCATGGCGAGCATGGGTCGGCAGGACGTCCGGATCACCACGAAGGAGGACGAGTCGACGCTCGCGATCGGCCTCTTCGGCGTCCTCCACGAGACGGGGCACGGGCTCTACGAGGCGGGCATCGCGCCGGAGTGGGACCGCACGACGGTCGGCACCGGCACGTCGCTCGGCGTCCACGAGTCGCAGAGCCGCATGTGGGAGAACATGGTCGGCCGCTCGCGCCCGCTGTGGACCCGCTGGCTCCCGCGCGCGAAGGAGCTGTTCCCGGGCCCGCTCGAGGGCCTCGAGGTCGACGACCTCCTGCGGCGCATCAACGCGGTCCGCCCGTCGCTGATCCGCGTCGACGCCGACGAGGCGACGTACTGCCTCCACGTCCTGCTGCGCTTCGAGCTCGAGGTCGAGCTGTTCGAGGGCGCGCTGGAGGTCGACGACCTGCCGGCCGCCTGGAACGCTCGCATGCGCGAGTACCTGGGCGTCGACGTCCCGTCCGACGCCGACGGCGTGCTCCAGGACGTCCACTGGGCGCACGGCGTCTTCGGGTACTTCCCGACCTACGCGCTCGGCACGATGATCGCCGCGCAGCTCTGGGAGGCCGCGCACGTCGCGATCCCCGACCTCGACCGCCGCATCGAGGACGGCGACCTCGGGACGCTCCGCGAGTGGCTGCGCGAGCACGTCCACCGGTACGGACGCACGCGCACGGGCGACGAGATCCTGCACGACGTCACGGGCCGCGGCCTCGATCCGGCCCCGCTGCTGCGGTACCTGAACGACAAGTACGGCGCGCTCTACGACCTGTGAGCCCCGTGCGGATCCTGCTGCTGTCCGGCAGCACCCGGTCGGCGTCGACGAACACCGCGCTGCTGCGGGCGGCGGCCGAGGTCGCCCCCGTAGACGTCGAGCCCGTCCTCTGGACGGACCTCATGGCCCTGCCGCACTTTGACCCCGACGACGACGTCGAGCCGCTGCCGGCCGCGGTCGCCCGGATGCGCGGGGCGATCGCGGACTCCGGCGCGGTCCTCGTGTGCACCCCGGAGTACGCGGGTGCGCTCCCGGGGTCGTTCAAGAACCTCCTGGACTGGACCGTCGGCGGGACGGAGACGAGCGCCAAGCCCTTCGGCTGGATCAACGCCTCCGGCCGGCCGGGTGGCGCTGCGGGCGCCCACGACGAGCTGCGCACCGTCCTGACCTACACCGACGCGCGGATCGTCCCGGAGGCCTGCCGCGCGATCCCCGTCCAGCGCGCCGACGTCGTCGACGGGGTCGTCGTCGTGGAGCCCGTGCGGGCGGCCACGGCGGAGGTCCTCCGGGCGCTGGCCGCGGCGGCCGCCTGACCGCCGCGACCACGACCGCAGGCAGGTGGCTCAGACCCGACGGTACGTCGCCTCCACGAGCTCCGCGAACCCCGATTCGCCGGCGAGCCGGACGGCGATCGTCTGCCGGAGCTCGCCCGGGGTCGCCAGGTCGAAGGTCGTCCGGTTCGTGCCGCGTGACGTCGTGCGCTCCAGCGTCAGGACGTCGCCGACCGCGGTCCCGCGCGCGGGCTGAAGCGGCGGATGCCCGATCGAGTCCAGCCACCACCAGAGGACGCCGTCGCCGTCGGGGTCCGCGGTCAGGAGCCCGTGGCCCTCGAGCGTCACCACCCCGTCGCGCCGCTGCTCGTACTCCTGGACGAGTCCGCGACCGCCGGCGACCGGCCGGAACCCCAGAGCGGCGTCGGCCTCGCCGGCCGCCGCCCAGGGCGACGCCGCGAGGGCCTCGCGCCCGTGCCAGTCACCGACCAGCGCGGCGAGGACGGGGTGGTCGGGACGGGACGCGGTCGAGCTCATTCATTGGAGTACACCAAAGATTGGTCAGCACCATAGGATCATGGCGTGTCGCCCTCTCCCACCCCGCCCGCGTCGCTGCTGCAATCGACGACCTACCGGCTCTCGGCGGCCGGGCGGGCGTCCCGCGCATCGGCGGTGGCCGCGCTCGCGCGGGAGGAGCTGCGGCTCGACCACGTCGCGGCGCTCGCGGTCCTCACCGAGGGCGAACCGCCGTCCCAGCGGTCCCTCGGGGACCGCCTCGCGAAGGACCCGGGCGACGTCGTCCGCCTGGTCGACGAGCTCGAGCGCCGGGGCTGGGCGACGCGGAGCCGCGACCCCGCGGACCGCCGGCGCTCGCTGGTCGGACCGACCGCGGACGGTGAGGACGTGCTGCGACGCGCGATGGCGCTCCTGGCGGCCGACGAGGACGAGGTCCTCGCGCCGCTCACCGCGAAGGAGCGCCGGACCCTCCACGCGCTCCTCGAGCGCCTGGACCCCTGAGAACGACGAAGGCCCCGCCGGAGCGGGGCCTTCGGGACTGCGTCGGCCGAACGCGTCGGCCGCGGGGCTCACCCCTGCGCAAAGCCCGAGTCGTCGATCCAGTCCATCTTGGAGCGGAGCTCCTTGCCCGTCTTCTCGATCTGGAGCGCGGCCTGCTCCTCGCGGAGCCGGTTGAAGTTCTCGTTGCCGGCGCGGTGCTCGGCGATGAACTCGCGGGCGAAGTCGCCGTCCTGGATCTCCTTGAGGATCTTCTGCATCTCCTTCTTCGTCTCCGCGTTGACGACGCGCGGACCACGGGTCAGGTCGCCGTACTCGGCGGTGTTGGAGATCGAGTACCGCATGCCGGCGAGACCCTTCTCGTACATCAGGTCGACGATGAGCTTGAGCTCGTGGAGGACCTCGAAGTACGCCATCTCGGGCGAGTAGCCGGCCTCGGTGAGGACCTCGAAGCCGGTCTGCACGAGCGCCGAGGCACCGCCGCAGAGGACGGCCTGCTCGCCGAACAGGTCGGTCTCGGTCTCGTCCTTGAACGTCGTCTCGATGACGCCGCCGCGGGTGCAGCCGATGCCCTTGGCGTACGCCAGGGCGAGCTCGCGGGCGTTGCCCGTGGCGTTCTGGTGCACGGCGATGAGGCCGGGGACGCCGGAGCCCTCGAGGTACTGGCGGCGGACCAGGTGGCCCGGGCCCTTGGGGGCGGCGAGCGCGACGTCGACGTCCTCCGGCGGGGTGACCTCGCCGTAGAGGATCGAGAAGCCGTGGCCGAAGAGGACCAGGTTGCCGGAGGAGATGCCCTGGGCGACGTGGTTCTCCCACACGTCGCGGTGCTGCTCGTCCGGGGTCAGGATCTGGACGATGTCGCCCTTCTGGGCGGCGTCCTCGATCGACAGGACCTCGAGGCCGGCGTCCTGCGCCTTCTTGATCGAGGAGCTGCCCTCGCGGAGACCGACGACGACGGAGACCCCGGAGTCCTTGAGGTTCTGCGCGTGGGCGTGGCCCTGGGAGCCGAACCCGATGATGGCGACGGTCTTGCCGTCGAGCAGCGTCAGGTCTGCGTCGTCGTCGTAAAACATGCCCGCGATACTACGCGCGGCCCCGCGGTGGGCGCGGTCCGCCCGTACGGCATCCCATCCGAGCGTGCCGCATCCCGCGCGGACGGGCCCGACGATCCTGCCGCCCTCCGCGTCGGTCGGCGAGCAGCTCGACCGGCGCGGTTCCCTCCGGTTCAGGCGTCGGCGCCGGCGACGAGCACGGCCCCGGGGAGCGCGATCGCGCCGTCGGGGCCGTCCGGATCCGGGAAGGCCGAGAACGCCTCCTCGATCTCCGCGTGGACGGCGGCGCGCTCGTCCGCCGGGACGTCCGCGAGCGCGGTGGTCGCGCGGTCGGAGAACGCCAGGAAGTTCTCCCGCGCGGCCGCGGCGCTCGGCGAGCGGAACGCGACGTCGAGGCGGACGATCTCCGGCAGGACGAACCCCGTGCCGCCGAGGAGCTCGTCGAGCCGGTCGCGCGACGACAGGGAGAACGGCCCGGGCTCGACGCTGTCGGGCGACCACGGCTCGGTCAGCCCCCGGTCGGCGAGGAGCGTCGTCCCGAGCCCCAGCCACGGGTTGTCCTCCACGCGGTCCCAGACCGCGAGCGCGATCCGGCCGCCCGGGCGCAGCACGCGGCGGGCGTCGCGCAGGGCGGTCTCGGGGTCGGGCACGAGCATGTAGCCGAAGCGGACGAGGATGCCGTCGACCGACGCGGCGGGCATGTCCAGCCACTCGAGCTCCATCGGCGACACGTCGACGTTGACGATGCCGCGCTCGGCGGCGTGGCGCTTGGCGGCCTCGACCATCGCCTCGGCCCCGTCGCTGAGGATCACCTTGCCGCCCGGATGGACGAGCTCGGCCGCCAGGAGGCCGGTGTCGCCGAGCCCCGCGGCGGCCTCCAGGACGACGTGCCCCGGCTGCGGGTTCAAGAGCTCGATCATCGCGTGCGAGACCGGCGCGGCCGCGGCCTGGAACCAGTCGCGGCGCTCCTCCCACACCGGCGCCGAACGCTCCCAGCGCTCGCGCGAGGTGGCCCGGAGGTCGTCGGGCGTCGGGGTGGGGTCCGGTGCGGCGGCGCTCACCAGGACATCGTCGCAGGCGCCGGTCGGCCCGCCACGCCCGAGCGCCCCGTCAGCGGCGCCGGCCGTGACGGCCGTGGTGGTGGCGGTGCGGCCGGTGCGGGTCGTGGTACTCGCGGCGCTCGCGCCGCTCCTCCGCCCGCTCGAGCTCGCGGACGGGATCGCCACCGGGGCCGAGGCCGCGCCACCACGTCGCCCCCACCCCGACCCCGGTCCCGAGGATCACCCACATCGGCCAGAAGTAGTCCGCGCCGGTCAGCGCCCAGATCACCACGCAGAGCGCGCTGATCGCGGCCGCCCCGCCGCCGCGCTGGACCAGGTGGGCCTGCAGCTCGGCTCGCGCCTCGAGGTCGACGGGGCGCTCCGGAGACGCCGGGGCCTCCGCGAGCACCGGCAGGTCCGCCGTCAGCTCCTCGAGCTCCCCGACCGTCCGCGCCGCGTAGGTGCCGGAGAGCCGGTCGTCGAGCTCGTCCGGGTCGAGTCGCCCCTCCGCGGTGTGGCGCCGGAGCTGGTCGGCGACCCGCTCGCGGTCGGCGTCGGACGCCCGGAGCGCCGGGACGGGCGCGTCGTCGGGACGGGGGGCGTCGCCGGGACCGGGCATCGACCGGGACCCTACCCGCGGGAGACGCGGATCTCGACCGGGGCCCCGGTCACGTGAGCTGCCGGCGCAGCAGCTTGCCCGACGGGGTCCGCGGCAGGTCGTCGACGACCTCGATCTCCCGCGGGACCTGGTGCCGGAGGAGTTGCGCGCCGGCGGCCGCCCGGAGCGCGGCGACGTCGACCTCCCGTCCGGGCGCCGGGACGACGCGCGCGCAGACCCGCTCGCCCCACTCCCGGTCCGGTCGCCCGAAGACGGCGGCCTCGGTCACCGACGGATCGGTCTCGAGCACGCGCTCGACCTCGAGCGGCAGCACGTTCTCGCCGCCCGTGATGATCGTGTCGCTGCTGCGCCCGACGATGCGCAGGTGGCCGCGCTCGTCGAGGACCCCGAGGTCCCCGGTGTGCAGGAGCCCGTCGTCCGCGACCGCGGCGCGGCTGACCGTCGGCCCGGAGACGAGGACCTCCCCCGTCACGCCGGGCGCGGTGGTCGGCGTCCCGTCGGCCGCGGTGATCGCCACGCGCGTGCAGAACAGCGGAGCGCCGAGGGTCGCGATCTGGCTGGTGGTCTCGCTCATCCCGTAGGTCGGCGCGACCGGGATCCCCGCCTCGGCGGCCTCCTCGAGCATGCCGCCGGGGATCGACGCGCCGCCGAGCAGGACCCAGCGCAGCGCCATCCGATCCGTGCGGTGGAGCCCCGCGTCGAGCAGCCGGCGCAGGGTCGTCGGGACGACGGAGACGACGGTCGGCGGCGGCCCCTCCTCCGGGAGCCGCCCGGAGAGCGACGCGAGGACCCGCTCGGTGTCCCACCCCCCGTGGACGACGGCGGTCGTCCCGGCGATCGCGCTGCGCAGCAGCACGCTGAGCCCGCCGACGTGGTTCAGGGGCAGGGCGCAGAGCCACCGCTCGCCGGGCGGGCACCCGAGCGTCGCAGCGGAGCCCAGTGCGCTCCAGAGCCAGTTGCCGTAGGTCAGCGGGATCGGCTTGGCCGGTCCGCTCGTCCCGCTCGTGTGGACGACGATCGCGACGGCGTCGAGGTCGTGCTCGTCGCGCAGGTCGGCGGCGGCGTCGGGGCCGGGGAGCCCGTCGACCGCGGCGGCGTCCAGCCGCAGCACCGCCCGGGACAGCCGCCGGTCGACCTCGGCGACCGGGAGCCGCGGGTCGAGCGGCACGACCACCGCACCGATCCGCAGGAGCGCGTGGAGCACGGTCACGAACGGCCGCCCCGGCGGGAGCAGCACGCCGACCTCCGCGTCCGGGCGGGCCCCGGCCGCCCAGAGCCGACGGGCGAGCAGGTCGGTGTCGCGCAGCAGCTCCGCGTAGGTCACGTCCAGGAGCGCCTCGTGCTCCGGCCGGCGGCGGGCGGAGCGCAGGAGCCAGGACTCGACGGACGACACGCCCTCGAGGCTATCCGGGCGCCCGGGTCGCCCCCGTGACGCCCGAGGGGTACGGCGTCCGCCGGCTCGTCGGCCCGGCCGCCCCCGTCCCGGCCGTGCTCCCCGCACGGTGGGCCGCGACAGGCCCGCGGCCCGGTCGCCCGCCGTCCGGACCGCGTGCGGACTAGCCTTCCCGACGGCCGTACGGAGAACCGAGGAGCACCGTGACCGTCACCTGGAACGCCCCCGCGGGCAGCGACTACACCGACATCCGCTACGAGGTCTCCTCGGGCGACGGCGACAACCCGTCCGACAAGGGCGGGATCGCGAAGATCACGATCGACCGCCCCCAGGTCCGCAACGCGTTCCGCCCGCAGACGCTGATCGAGGTCGGGCACGCGCTCGACCTCGCGCGCGAGGACCCGCGCGTCGGCGTCATCGTGCTGACCGGCGAGGGCCCGCTGGCGTTCTGCTCCGGCGGCGACCAGCAGGTCCGCGGCGACTCCGGCTACCTGACGGACCCGGACAACCCGGACCGCCAGCCGTCGGGCGCGTCGGTCGGCCGCTTCCACGTCACGGACCTCCAGGTCCAGATGCGACGCCTGCCCAAGCCGATCGTCGCGATGGTCGCCGGGTACGCGATCGGCGGCGGCCACGTGCTGCATCTCTGCTGCGACCTGACGATCGCCGCCGACAACGCCCGCTTCGGCCAGACGGGCCCGAAGGTCGGCTCGTTCGACGGCGGCTTCGGCGCCGCGGTCCTCTCCGACCTCGTCGGTCCGAAGAAGGCCAAGGAGATCTGGTTCCTCTGCCGCCAGTACTCGGCGAAGGAGGCGCTCGACATGGGGCTCATCAACACCGTCGTCCCGCTGGAGCGGCTCGAGGAGGAGACCGTCGCCTGGTGCGACGAGATGCTCGCGAACTCGCCGTTCGCCCTGCGCCTGCTGAAGGCGAGCTTCAACGCGAACGAGGACGGCTATGCCGGCCTGCAGCAGCTGGCGCACGACACGAACCTGCTCTTCTACGGGTCGGAGGAGGCCCAGGAGGGCCGCGACGCCTACAAGCAGAAGCGCCGCCCCGACTTCGGCCAGTTCCCGCGCCGCGCATGAGCACCCACGCCGACCATTTCGGCGGCGACGGATCCGGTCCGTCGGCGCCGCGCCCGAGCCCCGTCCGCATCTGGGTCCTCGCGGCGCGCCCGAAGACGCTGCCGGTGGGCCTGGCTCCGGTGCTCGTCGGCACCGCGCTGGCGATCCAGCAGGACGCGTTCCGGCTGGGACCGTTCATCGCGGCGCTGCTCGGGGCGCTCTTCATCCAGGTCGGCGCGAACCTCGCCAACGACTACTCCGACGCCCGACGCGGCGCCGACACCGACGACCGGCTCGGTCCGCTCCGCGTCACCGCGGGCGACCTCGTCCCCCCGCGCCAGGTGCTCCTCGCGACGTACCTGACGTTCGGCGTCGCGGTGCTCTGCGGGGCCTACCTGATCGTGGTCGCGGGCTGGATCATCCTCGCGATCGGCGCGGCGTCGATCGTCGCCGGGCTGCTCTACACCGGCGGGCCGCGTCCGTACGGCTACGCCGGACTCGGGGAGCTCTTCGTCTTCCTCTTCTTCGGCCTCGTCGCGGTCACCGGCACCCACTACGCGCTGACCGAGCACTTCGACGGCACCGCGCTCGCGCTCGCCGTCCCCGTCGGCCTGATGGCGGCCGCGGTGCTCGTCGTCAACAACGTCCGCGACATCGACACCGACCGGCGGGCGAACAAGAACACGCTCGCCGTCCGCCTGGGGCGAACGCGCACCCGGGTGCTGTACGCCGCGATGCACGTCGCGGCGTACGTCGTGACCGCGGTCGTCGGCGCGGTCGACCCCGACCTCACGCTCTGGTTGCTCGTCGTGCTGGTCGTCTCCCCGCTGTCTGTCCGCCTGTCGCGGACGGTCGCCACCCACACCGACGGCCCGACGCTGAACGGCGCGCTCGCGGGCACGGGACAGCTCGAGCTCTTCTTCTGCGTGCTGCTGTCGGCGGGCATCCTGCTGTCCTGAGGACCACCCCGGGACGCCCCGCTCCCGGGCTCCGCGTGCGCCCTCCCGGCGTCCGCGGAGCGCCCCGGCCCACCCGTCCGACCGTCTCCGCGCCGTCCGAATACGCTGCGCGACGTGGATCTGCGCATCGAGGAGGTGGCCCTCCGGCTCGCGCAGCCGATGCGTGCGGCGTGGGGGGAGATGACGGAGCGGCGGCTGCTGCTCGTCGAGCTCGAGGACGACGACGGCATGATCGGCTTCGGCGAGGCCTCACCGCTGCAGCCGTACGACGGCATGCCGCTCGACGTCTGCCGCGACGCCCTGCAGTCCTGCGCCAGGGCGCTCCGGGAGACCCCGGTCGCGTCGGGCGCCGAGGCCCTCGAGCTGTGCCGCGCCGTCACCGACGTCCCGCACGCCCTGGCGGCCGTCGACCTGGCGCTGTGGGACCGCGCGTCCCGTCGCGAGGGCCGCTCGGTCGCGTCGATGCTGACCGAGGACCCGTACCGCTGGGTGCCGGTCAACGCGACGATCGGCGGTCACGATCCCGAGGACGCCGCCGAGCTCGCCCGCGAGTGCGCGGACGCCGGGTTCGAGACCGTGAAGCTCAAGGTCGGCCTGCCCGACGACGAGGAGCGCGTCCGTGCCGTCCGCGAGGCCATCGGCCCGGACGTGGCGCTCCGCCTGGACGCCAACGGCGCGTGGACCGTGAACGAGGCGATCGCCGCGATCGCGACCCTCTCGCCGTACGGGGTCGAGCTCGTCGAGGAGCCGGTGCACGGCATCGAGCCGATCCGCGCGGTGCGCGACCGGCTGCCGGTCCGGGTCGCGATGGACGAGACCGCGGACGTCCCCGGCGCCATCGCCTCCGGTGCCGCCGACGCGGTGGTGCTGAAGATCAGCCGGTCCGGCGGGATCGGCGGGCTGCTGGCCCGTGCGACGCTCGCGCGGTCCACCCGCGCCGACGTGATCCTCGCGTCCGCGTGGGACGGTCCGCTCGCCGTCGCCGGGGCCGTCCACGCCGCCGCCGCGCTGCGCCTGCGCGACGCGTCGGGCCTCGCGACGCTCCAGCTCTTCGAGCCCGCCGCGCTGGACGCCGTCGGCATCGGCGGCCAGAGCCTGGGCGACCTCGCCGCCCGGCTCGTCCCCCGCGACGGCACGCTCAGCGTGCCGCGCACCCCGGGCCTGGTCTGAGACCGGCGGAGGCGCACGGACCCGGCGGCGGGCGCGGCGTTATCGTGGCCGCGCGATGACCGACTCCCCCGCCAGCCTCCCGCTCCTCGGCCTCCACGTCTCTCCCGCCGGAGGCCTGCCGAAGGCGGTCGAGCGCGGCGTGGAGCGCGGCTGCGAGAGCATCCAGATCTTCACCCAGAGCCCCCGCCGCTGGGCGCCGACGAACCACAGCGACGAGTCGATCGCGGAGTTCCGCGAGGCCCTCGCGGCGTCGCCGATCGAGTCCGTCGTGATCCATGCGCTCTACCTCAGCAACGCGGGGACGCCGGACCCCGAGCTCCGCGAGAAGTCGCTGACGGCGATCACCCACTCGCTGCGGGTCGGCGACCAGATCGGCGCCGTCGGCGTCGTGCTGCACCCCGGGTCGGCCAAGGACGGCGACGTCGGCGAGGCCCTGGACCGCTGCGGCGACGTCTTCAAGGAGGCGCTGGCGGAGTCCGAGAACTGCCCGCTGCTGCTCGAGGACACGGCCGGCACCGGCGGCACGCTCGGCCGGTCGTTCGAGGAGCTGAAGATCCTGCTCGACGGCACCGGCGGCCACGACCGCGTCGGCTTCTGCCTCGACTCGTGCCATCTCCTCGCCTCCGGCTACGACGTGCGCACCACCGACGCCCTCGACGCCGTCCTGGCCGACGCGGACGCGACGTTCGGGCTCGACCGCCTGCGCTGCATGCACGTCAACGACTCCCAGACGCCGCTCGGGTCCAACCGCGACCGGCACGCACCGCTCGGCACCGGCGAGATCGGCGAGGACGGCATCGCCGCGCTCCTCAGCGAGCCGCGCTTCGCCGGGATGCCCGTGATCTTCGAGGGCCCGGGCGTCGACGGCAAGGAGCCGCAGATCGCGGACATGGAGATCGCCAAGCGGCTCCGCGAGCAGGGCCGCAAGGCCCGCGGGCTCGCCTGATCCGTCCGCCGCGGCCGCCCGGTCCGGCGTCGGATCTGCGTCGCTCCGGCGAAGATTTCGCGGCGCGACCGCGAACGCATAAGTGCCCTTGAGGTGCTCCGTGCAGGATGCAGGCAGATCGATTCCTCCCCAGGGGTCATCGGTGTCATCCAGCTCGCACTCGTCCGCCACCCGCCCCGTCCGACGCGCCACCGTGCGCGTCAAGCACGCGGCCGCTCCCATCGCGGTCGCCGGGGTCGTGGCGTTGTCGGCGACCGGTCTCGGGTTGTCCCCCGCGCCGGCCGCCGCCGCGGACCGCGTGCAGCAGCGCCTGGTGGCCGAGGGGTTCCTCTCGGCGGCCGACGTGACGGGCTCCTTCGACGCCCGGACCGGCGCCGCCGTCGCCCGCTGGCAGGCCGCCCGCGGCCTCGATGCACACGGCGTCGTCGATGCGGTGACTGCCGACGAACTCCTGGGTACAGGCTCGACGCAGGTCCCCCAACGAAGGATCCCCCGATGACCCAGCAGAGCGACGTCTCAGCCGGACGAGCACAACGCCGCAGCCACCGCGGCCGGCGCCTCGCGCAGCAGGCCATGGCCGGCGTCGGCAACAACGACCTGGCCCGCCGGCTGCGCCGCAAGGCCCAGGAGCCGCGTGCCGATCGCCCGGTAACGCAGATCACGGCCACCGACGACGACGCTCAGAGGAACCGCAAGCGTCGCCAGGCGCGGCCCCACCGCGGGTACCGCGCCCGCACCCAGACCGCGTAGCGCGGCCGCCAGTCCCGACGGATCGCAGGCCGCCAGCGCGTCGCGCTGCGCGGCCCGCGCCTCCGGCGGATCGCCGTCCCACAGGGGCAGCTCCGCCCACCGCTCCGCGAACGTCGCGGCGCCCTCCTGCTCGAGGAACACCGCCTGCTCCTCGTCCGATCGCCGCCGCGCGGCGCGCTCGTCCTCGTCCTCCATCCCGGACGTCGACGACACCAGCACCACCCGCGACACGAGCGCCGTGTGCTCCAGCGCCAGGTGGAGGCCGACGCGCCCGCCGAGCGAGTAGCCGGCGACCGTCACCGGCCCGTCCGACGCCTCCGCCAGCCCGCGCAGCACCGGGACGAGGTCGTCGAGCACGTGCTCCAGGTCGACGGGCCGCAGGTGCGCCGCAGCGCCGTGGCCGCGCAGGTCCGGCGCCACGATCCGCAGGTCGTCCCCCGCGGCGAACGCGACCCCGTCCCACGACGCGCCGGAGCCGCCGAAGCCGTGGAGGGCCAGGACCGTCGTCTGCGCCATCCGGCCGAAGCCTCGCAGAGCCGCGCGCGCGGCCGCGCTCTGGCACCCTCAGGGGGTGTCCGCGACCGACCCACCGCTCCGAGACGGCCACGGGAGCCGCGCGCTGGTCGCCGCGCTGGTCGACGAGCTCGTCCGCTCCGGGGTCACGGACGCCGTCACGTCGCCCGGCTCCCGCAACACGCCGCTGCTCCTGGCACTCGCCGCGCACCCGGGGCTCCGGACCCACGCGGTGATCGACGAGCGCTCCGCGGGGTTCGTGGCGCTCGGCATCACGAAGGCGTCCGGCCGGCCGACGCTGCTGTGCTGCACCTCCGGCAGCGCCGTCGCGCAGTACCTGCCGGCCGTCGTCGAGGCGCACCACGCCCGCCTGCCCGTCGTCCTGATGACGGCCGACCGCCCCGCGGAGCTGCGCGACGTCGGCGCCGGGCAGACCGTCGACCAGCTCGGCCCGCTCGCCCCCGTCCTGCGCTGGCAGCACGAGGCCGCCGTGGACACCGCCACGGCGTCGACCGTCCGCTACGCCCGGACCCTCGCGGCCCGGGCGCTGCACGCCGCGGCCGGCGGCGGATCCGCCGGACCGGGGCCCGTCCACCTGAACCTGCCGCTGCGCGAACCGCTGGTCGTCCCGGACGCCGACGCCACCGACGGGCCCGCACCGGCCGACGAGCTGGTGCCCCCGCGCGCGGACGGGCGGCCGTGGGTCCGGCGCACCGGCGAAGCCGGGCGGCCCGACGACGACGCCGTCCGGCTCCTCGGCTCGCTGCTGGCCTCGCGACCGCGCGCGGTCGTCGTCGCCGGGCGACACGAGGAGGAGCCGCGGCTCGGCCCGGCGCTCGCCGCGCTCTGCGAGCTCCTGTCGCTGCCGCTGCTCGCCGATCCGCTCTCGAACGCGCGGCGCGGCGACGCCGCGATCGCGCGCTACGACGCGCTGCTGGCGGCCGGCGGTGCGGACGGTCTCGGCACGCCGGAGCTCGTCGTCCGGCTCGGCGACCTGCCGACGAGCAAGCCGCTGCGGGCGTGGCTCGCGTCGCTGCCGACCGACGTCCCGCAGGTCCACGTCGCCGCGGACGGCGCGTGGCAGGACCCCGACGGCGTGCTCTCCGACGTGATCGTCGCGGCACCGCTGCCGCTCCTGGAGCAGCTCGCACCGCGCCTGGCCCACGCGCCGCGCGACCCCTCGTGGCTCGCCTCGTGGCGCGCGGCCGACGACCGCGTCGCCGCCGCACAGGCGTCAGTGCTCGACGAGGGCGACGACGACACGGCGCCGACCGAGCCCTGGCTGGCCCGCGAGCTGACCGCGCTCCTTCCCCCGGCGGCGACGCTGCTCGTGGCGGCCTCGATGCCGGTGCGCGACGTCGAGGGGTACATGGCCCCGCGCGGGCAGGTGCGTGTCGTCTCCAACCGGGGGGCCAACGGCATCGACGGCACGATCGCCACCGCCTGGGGCCTGGCGCTCGGGCGCGGCGACGGCGACGGCGAGGTCGTCGTGCTGCTCGGGGACGTCGCGCTGCAGCACGACGCCGGGTCGCTGCTCGCCGCGGGCCGTTCCGGTGCGGACCTGACGGTCGTGCTCGTCGACAACGACGGTGGCGGCATCTTCCACTTCCTGCCGGTCGGCGAACGGGCCGATCCGGACGTCGAGCGGCACGTGATGACGCCGACGGGCCTCGATGTCCCGGCGATCGTCGCGGCGGCCGGCGGCGTGCTGCACGAGGTGCCTCGCCGCGCGGACCTCGTCCCGGCCCTGCGCGCGGCGTCGGCGCACCGGGGGCTCTCGGTCCTCCTGGTCCGGACGGACCGCGCCGAGAACCGCGCGCTGCACCGCCGGCTCGGCGAGGCGGTGTCGGACGCCATGTCGGCGCCCCCGCTCGCGGTGGCCGACGAGACCGCCCCGTCGGAGTAGCGGGGCCGGGCGCCCGCCGCCGCGCGGGTCGTCAGCCCCGCGGACGCTCCGCCACACGGGCCGCCCACGCCGTCAGCCGCGGGTGCGACGCCGCGTCGAACGTCCCGCGCTCGTGGAGGACGCGGTGGAACGGATCGTCGTCGCCGGGCGGCGGTGCCTCGACGCCGTAGCGGAGGAACGGATAGGCGGTGACGTCGCAGATCCCGAACGCGTCGCCGCAGAGGTGGTCGACGCCGTCGAGGCGCTCCTCGAAGCGGTTGAGCCAGGTCCGCATCCGTGCGGAGTCGTCGTCGACGGCCCGCGACTCGCTGCCGCTCAGCCGGGACAGGTCGAACCCGACGGGCCCGAGCAGCGCGGCGAGCCGGTTGGGCGGGCCCTTCCACACCTCGTTGAAGCGGTGGCAGAAGACGTCCGCCAGCGCGGCGTCGCCCGGATCCGACGGCCACAGGGCCGGGGTCGGGAACCGCGCCTCGATCCACGCCAGGATGCGCGGCGAGTCGGTCACCACGGTGTCGTCGTCGGCGAGCAGCACCGGGACGAGGTCCTGACCGCTGGCCTCGCGGACGACGCGGCGGTCGTCGGGGTCGACGTCGACCCACTCGACCTGCAGGCCCTTGTGCCCGGCGGCGAGCGCTATGCGCTCCACGTTGGTCGAGTGCGGCACGCGCAGGACGCGGAGGTCGGCCATGCGCAGGATCGTACGGGGCGGGGCGCCGCTCAGGCCGAGAGCAGCGGCAGCAGCGCCTGGAGCTTGATCTCCGTCTCCGCGAGCTCCGCCGCGGGGTCGCTGCCCTCGACGACGCCGACGCCCGCGAAGCAGCGGGCGAGCTCCGGTTCCAGGAGCGCGGAGCGCAGGGCGACGGAGAAGTCGCCGTCGCCGGTCGCGTCGATCCAGCCGACCGGGCCGGCGTACCAGCCGCGGTCCATGCCCTCGAGCGCCGGGATGAGCGGCAGCGCCGCGGGCTCGGGGAAGCCGCCGACCGCGGGGGTCGGGTGGAGGCGCTCGACGAGGTCGAGGACCCCGACCGCGGTGGCCAGGTGCGCGCGGATCGGCGTGGCGAGGTGCTGCGCGCTGGCGGCCTTGACGACCTCGGGGCGGGGCGCGGCGGTCGTCCAGATCGCCAGGTCGTCGAGGCGCTCGACGATGCGCCGGACGACGATCGCGTGCTCCTCGCGGTTCTTCGCCGAGCGCATCAGGTGCTCGCCGAGGTGGGTCTCGACCGCAGGGTCGCTGCTGCGGCCCGTGGTGCCGGCCAGCGCCAGCGTCGCGACGCGGTTGCCGGCCCGACGGACCAGGAGCTCGGGGGTCGCCGCGATGAAGGTGCGGTCGCCACGACCGACGGCGAGGACCACGCAGCCCTCGTACGCCTCGTGGAGGACGCCGATGACCGCCGCGGGGTCCGGCGTGGCGCGTCCGGCGACCTGGACCTCGCGGGCGAGGACGATCTTCTCGAACGCCCCCGCGCGGATCCGGTCCACGCCGCTCTGCACCGCGTGCTCGTAGTGGGCGGGCGGGAGTGCCGAGACGATCCGCGCGCGGGAGGCGGGGTCCGGGTCGAGCAGCGGGGCTCGTGCCGGCTCGACCACGTCGACGCGGGCCAGGGCGCCGCCGACGAGCTCCTCGGGGTCGTCGGTCGCCCGCACCAGGACGGCGATCGTCGCGCGGACGCGGCCGCTGCGCCCGGCGAGCGCGAGCGTCGGGACGACGAGCGACGCGGCCGCGAACCCGTCCCAGGCCAGGGTCGACGCGCCGTCGTCGGCGAACGCGAAGCCGCCCACCGCCACGAGGCCCTCGGCCTCCTCCCCCGCGCCGGCGTCGGCGACGGCGTCCGCGGAGCGCGTGCTCCACGCCCGGGCGACGAGCCTGAAGCGCTCGGGCCCCTCGGCCTCGAGCGCCTCGACGCAGCCGAGCGTCGCGAGCACCTGGCCGTCGCGGTCGCGCTGGCCGTACACCGACCAGGCCTCGCCGGGGAGGCGGCCGGACGCCACCGTCGCCATCGCGTCGAGCGTCGGGGGCGCGTCGACGGTGATCGCGGCGAGCACCGGCCGGCCGGAGCGGGTGGCGCGGCGACGGGCGGTGCGGGCGTGGGCCAGCAGGCGGTCGCGGTCCGCCGGGGTCAACGGGACCGCGGGCTCCCGGTCCGCGGTGCGGGACTCGGGGACGACCGTCGAGGACATGGATGGATGATCGCAGCGGGAGGGGAGCACCACAGCGCGACGGGTCACACCCGCACGCGCCGGGGACGGGCCCCGACGAGCGCCCGCCGGACGCGGAGCGCCCGGACCGCCGGGCACCCCGCCGCGGCGCTCAGGTCTCCTCGCGGCCCCGCGAGATCGCGACCTCGCCGGTGCGGATCATCTCGACGAGCCCGTACGGGCGCACGAGCTTCTCGAACGCCTCGATCTTGGACCGCTCGCCGGTGATCTCGGCGATGATCGACTTCTTCCCGATGTCGACGATCTTGCCGCGGAAGACCTCGGCCAGCTCGCGGATCTCGGACCGCGTCTGCGGGTCGCAGGAGACCTTGAACAGCGCGAGCTCGCGGGCGACCGTCTCGGCCGGCTGGAGGTCCTTGATCTTCAGGACGTTGATCAGCTTGTGCAGCTGCTTCGTGACCTGGTCGATCGGCTGCGACGCGCCGTCGAGCGTGAGCGTGATGCGGGAGATCCGCTCGTCGTCGGTCGGGCCGACCGAGAGCGTGTCGATGTTGAATCCGCGGCGCGTGAAGAGGCCCGAGACGCGCGTGAGCACGCCGGGCTTGTTCTCGACCAGCACGGACAGGACGTGCTTGCGGCCGCTGCGGACCGAACCCGCCGCGTGCAGGTCGTCGAGGGAGAGGAGCTCGTTCGTGTCGACCATCATCAACCCACCATGTTCCGTGCGGCCTCGCCGGGCGCGATCATCGGGTACACCTTCTCGTCGCGGGTGACGCGGACGTCGATGAACGCCGGGCCCTCCGCCTCGAACGCGGCGCGCAGATCGTCCTCGAGCGACGAGGACTCCGTCAGGCGGATCCCGCGGATGCCGTAGGCGTCGGCGAGCTTCACGAAGTCCGGGAAGGCCTCCTCGCCGCCGAACGTGTGCATGTCGACCTGCGAGTAGCGCTCCTGCCAGAAGAGCTCCTGCCACTGGCGGACCATGCCGAGGTAGCCGTTGTTCAGGATCACGACCTTGACCGGGATGTTCTCCTGGCGGATCGTCGCGAGCTCCTGGATGTTCATCTGGATGGACCCGTCGCCGGTGACGACGACGTTCAGGCGGTCCGGGACGCCCATCTGCGCGCCGATGGCGGCCGGCAGGCCGAAGCCCATCGTGCCGAGGCCGCCGGAGTTGATCCACCGGCGGGGCTCGGGGTAGTGGTAGTACTGCGCCGCCCACATCTGGTGCTGGCCGACGTCGGAGGAGATGATCGCCTCGCCGCCGGTGACCTCGTAGATCGCCTGGATGACCTGCTGGGGCTTGATCTCGCCGTTCTCGCCCGGCTCGTACGTCAGCGGGTGGCGCTCCTGCCACGTGTGGATCCGCTGCCACCAGGCGTCCATGCGGCTCTGGTCGGCGTCGAGCTCCCGGTACTCGTGCGCGAGCTTCGGGAGGATCTGCTTGGCGTCGCCGACGATCGGGATGTGCGCCGGGATGTTCTTCGAGATCTCGGCCGGGTCGACGTCGATGTGGATGTACTTCGCGCGCGGCGCGAACTCGGAGAGCTTGCCGGTGACGCGGTCGTCGAAGCGGCAGCCGACGGCGATCAGGAGGTCGGCCTCGTCGACCGCGTAGTTCGCGGCGCGGGTGCCGTGCATCCCGAGCATGCCGATCCACTGCGGGTCCGGTGCGGGGAACGCGCCGAGGCCCATCAGCGTGGACGTGATCGGAGCACCGGTCTCGCGCACGAGCTCGCGCAGGGCCTCCGACGCGTTGGCGGAGACGACGCCGCCGCCGGTGTAGAAGACCGGGCGGCGGGCCGCGGCGATCGCGCGGGCGGCCTGGCGGATCTGCTTCGCGTTGCCCGTGGTGCGGGGCTGGTAGCCCGGCAGGTTCACGTCGGTGACCGGCTCGTAGGCGATGTCCGCCTTCGTGAGGTCCATCGGCAGGTCGACGACGACCGGGCCGGGTCGACCGGTGCCCGCGATGTGGAACGCCTCGTGGATCGTGCGCGGGATGTCGCGCGGGTCCGTGATCAGGAACGAGTGCTTGACCGCCGGCATCGTGATGCCGATCGTGTCGGCCTCCTGGAAGCCGTCGGTCCCGAGGAGCTCGGTGCGGACCTGCCCGGTGAAGAACACCACCGGGACGGAGTCCATCATCGCGTCCATGATCGGGGTGACGAGGTTCGTCGCGCCGGGGCCGGACGTGCCGAACGCGACACCGACCTTGCCGGTCGCCTTCGCGTAGCCCTCGGCCGCGTGCCCGGCGCCGGCCTCGTGGCGGACGAGCACGTGGTGGATGCCGGCGTCGTAGAACGCGTCGTACGTCGGGAGGTTGGCACCGCCCGGGTACCCGAATACGACGTCCACGCCCTCCGCCTTCAGGCACTCCATGATCGCGTCGACCGCACGCATACGCCCATCCTCCTCCCCGACTGAACCGCAGGGGACCCGTTGAAAGCACGAGGCCGCCCGGGTCGGACGGCCAGAAAGACCGATGGTAGCAGCGGATCCGTGCCCTTCGCCGCCCCGGACGCACCTGCACGAGGGACGCCCGCGGACGCGGACGACGGGCGGGCCCGCGGTCAGCGCGCGCCGGCGCCGGTGCTGGGCGTCGCCGCGCCCTCGTCGGCGGACTCGGCGGCGCGCTCGTACGGGTTCTCCGCCTCGCCGCCGTCGGCGTCGGGCGCGTCGTCGGCCGACGCGACGGCGCCCGCGGCGGCCTCGTGGTCGAGCGCCGCCTCGTTGACGGCCTCCGGCAGGTACCGGACCTCCGGGAACCCGAGGTCGGTGCCGCAGCTCATGCACATCGTGTCGGTGATCGGCAGCAGCCGGCCGCAGGTGTCGCACTGCCGGCGCTGCTCGTAGCGGTGCCCGGGATACACCACGGAGGCGATGTATCCGAACAGGGGCAGGCACGCCGCGATGAAGAACCACAGCAGGAACGAGCTGCCCTTGGAGCGGCCCTGGAGCCCGCCACCGATCCCGAAGAGGACGCAGATCGCGAGGAAGAATGCGAACGGTCCGTCCACACCACTAGCCTATCCTCTCCGACCGGCTCACCAGGAGCCGGTCACCGGAGACGCACCGAAGGGCACGACCACGTTCCGCTGGGCCAGCTTGAGCACCCCGTCAGCCGCGCTGCTGGGCGAGCCGGTGCTCCTGGCGGCACCGGTGTCGCCGTTCGCGCGGCGTGCGCCGGGGCGCGGTGCGTGGGGTCACGAGCCCCTGACCGGCGCCCAGGTGCGGCTGCTCGTGGTCACTGCGACCCGGGTCGCGGTGCTGACGCTCGACCGCGACGTCGGCGGGCCGGTCTACTACCGGCCCCTGCAGATCGAGATCGAGGTGCCGCGCGACGAGGTCCGCGGCGTCGAGCTCGGGACCTACCGCCCGTCGCGCCGCTTCACCGTCGTCCTGACGGAGGGCCGGTCCTGGCACCTCGAGGTGACGACGTTCGGGCGACGCCTCTGGGGACCGATCATCACGGCGCTCGGACAGGTCCAGCGCGGACCGGCGACGGACGTCGTGCGGGGGCCCGAGGGCGGCCCGGAGAACCAGGTCGTCTCGCCGGACGCGCGCGCGTAACCCGTGCCCCTCCCCCGGATCCCGGCGCTCCGGCGGCCGCGCGACCCCGGGCTGACCGTGGTCGTGCTCGCGGCGCTCCTGCTGTCGGTCGCCTACGGCGTGTGGGCGTGGCAGCGGCACCGCTGGTACCTGACCGCGGGGTACGACCTCGGCATCTTCGACGAGGCGACCCGCAACCTCGCCCACCTGCGCGCGCCGGGCTCGTCGTTGCGGGAGATCCCGAACCTCTGGGGCGACCACTTCCACCCGATCATCCTGCTGTGGGGGGCGCTCCGCGCGCTGTGGCCGTCGCCGGTCGCGCTGCTCGTGTCGCAGGCCGTCCTCGTGTCCGCGGCGATGGTGCCGCTCTACCTCCTGGCCCGGGACCGGGCGGGCACCGTCGCCGGCGTGCTCCTCGCGCTGGCGTACGGGACGTCGTGGGGCGTCCAGCGGGCGATCGACTTCGACGTCCACGAGCTGGCGTTCGCGCCGGCGCTCCTGGCCTGCGCTGTCCTCTTCGCCGACCGGCGGCGGTGGCGCTGGTTCTGGGTCTCCGTGGTGCTCCTCCTGTGCGTCAAGGAGGACGTCTCGCTGCTCGTGGTCGCGCTCGGGATCTGGCTCGTCCTGGAGGGCGAGCGGCGGCACGGGGCGGCGGCGGTCCTCGCGGGGATCGCCTGGTTCGTCCTGGCGACCCGCTGGTGGATCCCGTCGATCGGGGTCGAGAGCTTCACGTACTGGACGTACTCGCAGTTCGGCGACGACGCGCCGAGCGCCCTGGGCGCTGCGGCGACGCACCCGTGGCGCCTGGTCACGGTGGCCGTCGACCCGGCGGTCAAGCTCGGGACGATGGCGGCGCTCGTGGCCCCGTTCCTCGTCGTCACACCGTGGCTGACGCGGCTGGCGATCCTGCCGGTCCCGCTGTTCGCGGAGCGCTTCCTGTCCGACCAGCCGGTCTACTGGGGCACGTCCTTCCACTACTCGCTGCTCCCGACGATGGCCCTGGCGATCGCCTCCGCGGGCGGGATCGCGACCGTGCAGCGCGCGCTCGCCCGGCGGTCGCTCCGCACCGGGGCGGCTCCGCGCTGGGCCGTCGCGGCGCGCCGCACGCCGGCCGTGCTGGCCGGTGCCGGGCTCGTGGCCGGGACGATCGCGTGGTTCGCGGTCTACGACCGCGGCCTGACCAGCCCCGAGGGACCGCCGCTCGCGGCCATGGCGACGCTGCACGGGCCGCCGAAGCTGGTCGACCGCGTCGCGCTGGACCGGCTGGTCGCCGCGGTGCCGCGCAGCGGGTCGGTGGCGGCGCCCCGGCGCATCCAGCCGCACCTGACGGGACGCGGGCAACCGGTCCACGTCCTGGAGAGCCGCCTGATCGGCGTCGGGCACCCGCTGCACGTCGCGACCGACGACAACGTGCTCGTCGACCTGACCGACCCCACGACCGACGTCGTCGCCGAGCGCGGCCGGTACGCCGAGGTCGTCGCCGCCACCGACGACCGCCTGGCCGCGGGCGGGCTCGTCGGCGTGTGGGGCGATCCCTCCGGGTGGGTCGTCCTGCGGTCGCCGCGCGCCCCGGGCGGGGCGCCCGTGAGCCCGTCGCTCGGCGTGCTGTCCGGCGCCCCGGCGCGGACGGCGCGCGACGCCGCCAACGCCTGGCGCCGGGCGCTCCTCTCGACGGCGCAGGACTGCGCGATCAGCTGCGACCCGAGGGCCAAGGCCCGGCTCGACGCCGCCGCCGCGACCCTCGACCGGGCGATGCAGGCCGCCGGCGCCGCGTCGCCGGGCGCGTGCGGTCCGATCCTGCGGGGCGTCGGGCCGTCGGCGGCGGACCTGCTGGCCCGACGCGCGGCGATCACCGCGGCCCCCGGCAGCGGGGCGGCCCAGACCAGCTACCGCGACGCGGTCGACGGCCGGCTCTCCGGTGCCGCCCGCCGGGCGCTCATGGTCTGCGCGCCCGCCGACCCGGCCGTGCCGGGCCGCGGGCTCCCGCTGCCGCCGCCCGGTCCGGGCGCGACCGCCTGAGGGCCGCGCCGGACCTCCCCGGACCTCAGAGCCCGAGGATCTCGCGCGTCAGGCGGGTGACCTCGCCGCCGTCGGCGCGACCCTTGGTCTCCTTCATCACGGCGCCGACGATGGCGCCGATCGGCTTCATGTTGCCCGTCCTCAGCTTCTCGACGACGTCGGGGTTCGCGTCCAGCGCGGCCTGCACGACCGGCCGCAGCTCGTCCGCACCGCCGACGGCCGCGAGGCCCTTGTCCTCGACGATCGCGGCGGGCGAGCCGCCCTCGGCCACGAGGACGTCGAGGACCTGCTCGCCGGCCTTGCGGTTGATCGTCTTCGCGCCGACGAGGGCGACGAGCTCGGCCAGGGCCTGCGGCGTCACCTTCGACGCCGCCGGATCGGTGGAGGACTCGTCGTCGGAGGCGTCGTCGTCGCGGCGCAGGGCCTCGAGCCGGCGGACGAGGTCGTTGCCGATCCAGTTGGCGACCTGCTGCTTGTCCGCGTCATCGCCTGCCGCGGCCAGCGTCGCCTCGAAGTAGTCGCCCAGCGCGCGCCGGAAGGCGAGCAGGCGGGCGGACTCCTCGTGCAGGCCGAGCTCGGTGCGGAAGCGCTCGGCGCGCTCCAGCGGCAGCTCGGGGACGGACGCGAGCGCGGACTCCAGGAGCTCCTTGGGCACCGCGACCGGCGGCATGTCGGGCTCGGGGAAGTACCGGTAGTCGTGCGAGCCCTCCTTGGACCGCAGCGACGTGATCGAGCCCGTGCGCGGGTCGAAGTGCAGGGTCTCCTGCTGGACGCGCTCGCCGGCCCGCACGAGGGAGATCTGACGCGCGACCTCGGCGTTGATCCCCTGCTCGATGAACCGGAACGAGTTCATGTTCTTCAGCTCGGTCTTCGTGCCCAGGCCGGTGTCGCCGACGGGGCGGATGGAGATGTTGGCGTCGCAGCGCAGCGACCCCTCCTCCATGTTCACGTCGGAGACCCCGAGCTGACGCAGGGTCTCGCGCAGCAGTCGCAGCCAGCTGGAGGCCTGCTCGGCGGAGCGGATCTCCGGCAGCGTGACGATCTCGGCCAGCGGCGTGCCGCCGCGGTTGTAGTCGACGACCGAGCTCGTCGAACCGCCGATCCGGCCGCTCGCGCCGGCGTGCGTCAGCTTCGCGGCGTCCTCCTCGACGTGGACCCGCTCGAGGCCGACGTCGCCCAGGCGCCCACCGTCGACCAGCGGTTCGTCGAACTGGCTGATCTGGTAGCCCTTGGGCAGGTCGGGATAGAAGTACGACTTGCGGTGGAAGACCAGCCGCTCGGCGAGCTTCCCGCCGAACGCTGCGCCGATCATGAGGCCCAGGCGGATCGCCTCGGCGTTGACCACCGGCAGCGTGCCCGGCATGCCGAGGCAGACCTGGCAGGTGTGCGTGTTCGGCGGGTCGCCGAAGACCAGCTCGCACCCGCAGAACATCTTCGTCTTGGTCGCCAGCTGGACGTGGATCTCCAGCCCGATGACGGGCTCGTACTCGGTCATGCCGCGTCCTTCCCGGTCGGGTCCGGCGCTCCGAGCTCGGCGACCCCCGAGGCGGTGGCGGACCCGTCCCGCACGCTCCCCGAGTCCGCGCCCCGTGCCGGCGAGCCGTCGAAGGCGAACGCCAGCTCGAGCGCGTGCGCCGCATCGAGGATCGCCTGCTCGGAGAACGCCGCACCGGAGAGCTGCAGGCCGACGGGCAGCCCGTCGGAGAGCCCGCACGGGATCGAGATCGCCGGGACGCCGGCCAGCGACTGCGGCAAGGTCGTGACGTCCGCCTGGTACATCGCGATCGGGTCGTCGGTGCGCTCGCCGAGGCCCCAGGCGACGGTCGGGCTGGTCGGCGTGGCGATCAGGTCGACCTCCTGATGGACGGCCGCGAAGTCCTCGACGATCTTCGTGCGGACCTGCTGCGCACGCCGGTAGTAGGCGTCGTAGAAGCCGCTGGAGAGCGCGTAGGTGCCGAGCATGATGCGGCGCTTGACCTCCGGGCCGAAGCCGTCGTGGCGGGTCTTCGTGTAGAGCTCGACGAGGCCGCCCTGCCCGATGTCGGCGCGGTTGCCGTAGCGGACGCCGTCGAAGCGGGCCAGGTTCGAGGAGGCCTCGGCCGGCGCCAGCAGGTAGTACGCCGAGAGCGCGTGGCGGGCGTGCGGCAGCGCGACCTCGACGATCGTGGCGCCGAGCGACTCGGCCGTCGCCAGCGCGGCGTCGAACGAGGCGCGGACGCCCGGCTCGATGCCCTCTCCGAGGAGCTCGGTCGGCACACCGATCCGGACGCCGTCGAGGCGCTCCGCGGTCGGGAGGTCGATCTCGGGGCTGTTCCCGGTCCACCCGATCGACGTCATGTCGTTCGGGTCGGCGGGGCCGGTCATCGCCCGGAACAGCGCGGCGGCGTCCTCGACGTTGCGGGTGATCGGGCCGGCCTGGTCCAGCGACGAGGCGAAGGCGATCATCCCGTAGCGCGAGACCGAGCCGTACGTGGGCTTCAGGCCGACGACGCCGCAGAGCGCGGCGGGCTGGCGGACGGAGCCGCCGGTGTCGGTGCCGATCGCGGCGGGCGCCAGGCCGGCCGCGACGGCGGCCGCGGAGCCGCCGGACGAGCCGCCCGGGACCTTCGTGCGGTCCCACGGGTTCAGGACCGGGCCGAACGCGGAGTTCTCGTTCGACGAGCCCATCGCGAACTCGTCCTGGTTCGTCTTGCCGAGCACCGTGGCGCCGGCGTCCTGCAGCCGGGCGATCGCGGTGGCCGTGTAGGGCGGCAGGTACCCGCGGAGCAGGTTCGACGCCGACGCCGTGGGGACGCCGGTGACGCAGAAGAGGTCCTTGACGGCCAGCGGCACGCCCGCGAGCGGCCGGTCGGTGCCGGGGGCCGCGTCGCGGTCGCCGAGCCCGGCCTGCAGGTCGTCGGCCAGCCACGTGAAGCTGTTGGTGTCGTCGGCTGCCGCGCGTTCGCGGTAGGCGCCGAAGAGCTCGTCCTGCGAGAGGTCGCCGCGGCGCAGCGCCGAGGCGGCCTCGACGACGGAGAGGGAGGTCGGGTCGGTCATGTCAGGCCTGGGGGCTCGGGACGCGGAAGCCGTCGTCGGACGCGTCGGGCGCCTGGTCGAGCGCCTGCTCGCGGGGCAGCGACGGGCGGGGCTCGTCGGCCCGGAGCGCGCTGCGCTCGACGAGGACGTGAGCGGTCGGCTCGACGCCGTCGAGGTCGAGCTCGCCGATCGTCTCGAGGTGGCCGAGGACGGCGGAGAGCTCCCGCGCCATCGGCTCGATCTCGTCGTCCCGCAGCTCCAACCTGGAGAGCGTGGCGACGTGGAGGACGGTGTCGCGGTCGATCATGCGGTCCCGATGGTAGAGGCGGGGCGCGGGGAGGGGTCAGCCGGGTCGAGTGCCGGTGCCACCGCGAACCGGGGCGACCCGCCCGGCGGCGTTCGACCGGCCCGGGATCAGGTCGGGGACGTCGTCGGGACGGGCCGCGGCTCGGGGAGCTGGTCGTCGGCTCCGCGCCGGCGCGTCCGGTCGTCCGCGAGGGCGACCCAGGGTCCGGCGGCGAGCAGCAGCAGGCCGGCGAGCCCGACCCAGCCGCCCCAGCCGACCACCGCGTCGATCGGCGGGTTCTGGGACCGGACGTCGTCGGAGCCCTGATACATCGGGAGGACCTCGAAGACGTCCGCGGCACGGATCCCGGGGAGGAAGGCGAGCAGCCGGAGCCCCGTGGCCACGAGCGCGATCGCGGCGACCGGGAACGCGACGACGAGACCCGTCACCGCGCCGTACGTCGGGCGCCCCGGACCGGCCCGCAGGGCGAGGACCAGCGCGGCGATCGCGGCGACCGGGGCGAGCAGGACGAGCTCGAGCCACGGGTGCCCGATCCCGCCGAGCCCGCGCGTCGCTGCCAGACCACGGACGTCCCCCGCGTACGCGGACGCCCCGTAGCCGCGCAGGACGTAGACCGCCTCGTCCCCGCCGCCGTGGAGGTCCTCCCGGAGCCACGGCCCCAGCAGCCCGACCACGACGACCACCACGCCGAGGACGACGAGCCACTCGCCGCGCCGCCAGCGGTCCGTCGGGAGGAGGGTACGCATCGCCGGGCACTGTACGGGCGATGCGGGCGCACGAGGATCCCGTCCGGCGCCGGACGGACGCCGGGGCGGCCGCCCGACGGGTCCGACGACGGCGCTCAGGTGCCGGCGCGCGGCAGCGGGACCTCGCGCGGCGACGGTGCCGGGACGTCGCCGCTCCCGCGCGTCCGGTCGTCCGCGAGCGCCGCCCACAGCCCGGCGAGGATCAGCGCGAGGCCGGCCAGCAGGATCCACCCGCCGGTCGCCACGGCCAGCGAGGCGTCGCCCCCCGGCACGCCCTCCGTCGGCCCCGGGATCCGGACGCCGGGACGCACGACGAACAGCCGCACGACGGCGACGCCCAGCGCGAGCGCCGCGACCGGGACCGCGACCACGAGCGCCGTCACCGGACCGTACGAGGAACGGCCCGGTCCGCCCCGCAGCGCGAGGGCCACCACGACGGCGACCGCGACCAGCACGAGCGCCACGAGCTCGACCCACGGGTGACCGAGCGCGTCCCAGTGCCGGTCCTCCAGGACGAGCGTGGCGCCTTCGACGGCGACCCCGCAGACCCCGCGGCCCTCGGCCGCGTCTCCGCCGACGGGGGCACCGAGCGACCCCGAGCACGACCGACCCTCGTCCGCCGTGAAGACGGCGAGGAACGCCGAACCGAGGAGGACGACGGCGCCCGCGGCGGCGAGCAGCTCGCCGCGGCCCGGGAGGCGACGGAGGCGGGTCCGGACGGCGGTCGGAGCGCTCTCCGGGGCGCTTCCGCCGCCGGGGAGCAGGATCCCGACGAGGAGGACGGCGAGCGCGGCCAGGCCCACGACGGCGCCGAGCCCCGGCCACGGGTGCGCGTCGGGCTGGGCGACGAGGAACGCGCCGAGCCGGTCGGTCGTCGCGAGCGTCGAGACGACCGACGTGCCGAACTCGCCGGTCGGGCGGAGCAGCAGGGCCCGGAGGGCGGTCGCGGCGAGCGCGACGCCGACGACCGCCGCCGCCACGGTGCGCAGCGCGGGCGGGACGCCGCCCGTGCGCAGCCGGACCACGAGGACCGCGACCGCGGTGCCGCACGCGACGACCAGGAGCTCGACCCACGGGTGCCCGAGGTACGACCAGCCGGCCGGGACCGCGACGTGGACGTCGAACCCCTCTCCGAGGGCGTCGACGCCGTAGGTCCCGGCGTGGCCCCAGCCGAGGAGCAGGGACGCCAGGAGGCCGACGAGCCCGAGTCCCGTGAGCGCCGGTCCGGTCCCCGCCCTCGGGGACATCAGCCGGAGGTCGGTGCGCCGGGCGGCCCGTGCTCCGGCGGGGCCGTGCCCGTCCCGGGCGGCCCGATGGCCGGACGGCTCGGCGGCTCCGGGGCGGGATCCGCGACGCCGACGGCGTCGTCCGCCGGCCCGGTCTCGCCCGGCGTGCCGGACGCGTCGGCCACCTCGGCCTCGGCTCGGGGTCCGGGCTCGGGCTCGGGCTCGGGCTCGGGCTCCGCCGGAGGGTCCGGTCGCAGCGGCGGGACGTCGAGGACGGGCGACGGGACGCCCGCGCTCTCCGCGGCGTCGGTGCGGTCGTCGGCCATCGCGATCCAGAGACCGGCGACGAGGAGCAGGATCGCCGCGAGGCCGACCCAGCTCCCGATCGCCGGGCTCAGCTGCACGACGGTGTTCGCCGTGTCGGCCGGTCCGCCGCCGGGGGTCACCGGGGTCCCGATCAGGGCGTTGCTGCCGAGCTCGTCCGCGGCGAGCGACGGCTGGCTGAGCAGCGTCCGCAGCAGCACGCCGAGCAGGGCGAGGACGGCGACGGGGACCGCGACGACGAGCGAGACGACGGCGCCGTAGGTCGGCGTCCCCCGGCCGGTGCGCGCGGCGAGGACGAGGGCGGTGACCGCCGCGATCAGGGCGAGCGCCAGGAGCTCCAGCCAGGGGTGCCCGACGACCCCCCAGCCCGACGGCGGCGTCCCGCGCAGGATCAGCCCGAAGCCGCGCTCCCCGAGCGACCGCACGGTCGCGACCTGGTCGAAGCCGTACCAGCGCAGGAACAGCGACCCGACGAGCAGCACGGCGCCGGCCGTGATGATCCACTCGCCGCGGCGGAACCGCTCGATGTTCACGACCGGCCCCCTGGTCGACGGCCCGACGGGCTCACGACGCGCCGGCCCCGGCCTGGATGCGCGCCGCCTGCACCGTGTTGGCCAACAGCTCGGCGATCGTCATCGGGCCGACGCCGCCGGGCACCGGGGTGACAGCGGAGGCGACCTCGGCGGCCTCCCCGAAGTGGACGTCTCCGACCAGCGACGAGCTGCCGTCGGTGGGCGCCGGGTCCCTGCGGTTGATGCCGACGTCGATCACCGTCGCGCCGGGCTTGATCCAGTCGCGGCGGACCATCTCGGGGCGGCCGACGGCGGCGATCAGCACGTCGGCGCGGGCGCAGACGCCGGCGAGGTCGGCGGTGCGCGAGTGGGCGACCGTGACCGTCGCGTTCGCCTGCAGCAGGAGCTGTGCCATCGGCTTGCCGAAGAGGTTCGAGCGGCCGATCACGACGGCCTCCGCGCCGGACAGCTCGACCCCCGCTTGCCGCAGCAGCCGGATGACGCCCGCCGGGGTGCACGACCGGAGCCCGGGGAGCCCGAGGGCGAGGCGGCCGGCGGAGGCGATGGTGAGCCCGTCGACGTCCTTCTCCGCGGCGATCAGGTTCGTCAGCTCGACGCCGTCGAGGTGGCCCGGGACCGGGAGCTGGCAGAGGATGCCGCTGACCTCGGGGTCCGCGTTGAGCCGGTCGATCAGGGCGACGAGGTCCTCACGCGTGGCGTCGGCCGGGAGCCGGTGGTCGAAGCCCTTGATGCCGACCTCGGCGCACGCGCGCTGCTTGCCGCCGACGTAGACGGCGCTGGCGGCGTCCTCGCCGACGAGGATCGTGGCCAGGCCGGGCGGCCGGCCGTGCTCGGCGACGAACGCGGCGACCTCGGTCGCGACCTCCGCGCGGACCTCGGCCGCGACCTGCTTGCCGTCGATGATCGTGGCGCTCACGTCGGTCAGGCTAGCCGGTGGTCCGGCGCGGGCGGGGCCCGGACGCCGAACGGGTGCATCGTGCCCCGCCGCCGTGCCTCGCGGTGATGACCCGGGACGCACGGGGTGGGGCCCGTCCGCCTACCCCAGGGCTTCGAGGCGCGCGAAGCCCGCGATCAGCCGCTTCTCCCCCACGTCGTCGAAGTGCACGACCACGACGTCGCCGTCCATCCGCACGACCTCGCCGGTGTCGAACTTCACGTGCCGGACGCGCTGGCCCGGCTGCCAGGTCGGCGCCGGCGGGGCGTCGGCCTTGCTGGAGACGAGGTCGCTGCCGCGCTTGAGGCCGAGCGACGAGAGGTCGCGCGGCGGGCCACCCGGGCGCGACGGGGACGAGCCGCGGCCGATGCGCCCGATCTGGCTGAAGTCGCGGCGCCCGCGCTCGGAGCCCCCGAACGACGGTTGGCCGCTCATGGCCTCGGGCGAGGTCTCGTCGAGCGCCTCGTGCGGCAGCTCGCGCAGGAAGCGGCTGGGGACCTGCGACTGCGGCGGGCCGTACATCGCGCGGCGCCGCGCCCAGGTGATCGCGAGGTGCCGCCGGGCGCGCGTGATCCCGACGTACGCGAGGCGCCGCTCCTCCTCGAGCTCGCCGGAGTCGATCGCGCGGGAGTGCGGGAAGATGCCGTCCTCGAGGCCGACGAGGAAGACCGCGTCGTACTCCAGGCCCTTCGCGTTGTGCAGGGTCATCAGCGTGACCTGGCCCTCGGGGCCGTTCGCCTTCGAGTCCGCGTCCGAGAGCAGCGCGGTCTGCTGGAGGAAGCGGTCCAGCGCGTGGAAGGCGTCCTCCGATCCCGTCCCCTCCCCCGCCCCCGCCGTGCCCTCCGCATCGAACTCCTCGGCGTACGCGTGGAGCTGGTCGAGGTTCTCGAGCCGGCCCTCGTCCTGGGGGTCCTCGGAGCGCTCGAGCTCGGACCGGTAGCCCGTGACCCGGAGGACGTCCTCGACGAGGTCGGCGACCCGGAGGTCCGAGCCTGATGCGGTCCCACCCACCCCGGCCTCGTCCGGGGCGCCGAACAGGGTCTCGCGCAGCTCGGCGATCTGCTCGGCGAACGCGCCCACGGCCTTGACCGCGGCGGTCTTCAGCCCGGCCGCCGCGGGGTCGGCGATGACCTCGAGCGGCGTGACGCCGGTCGACGCCGCGTGGTTCAGCATCCGGCCGACCGAGGTGTCGCCGATGCCGCGCCGCGGCCGGTTGACGACCCGCGCGAACGCGACGGTGTTGGCCGGGTTGTGGAGCCACTGCAGGTACGACAAGGCGTCCTTGACCTCGGCGCGGTCGAAGAACCGGACGCCGCCGATCACCTGGTAGTCGAGCTCGGCCTGCGTCAGCGACGTCTCGATCGCACGCGACAGCGCGTTCGTCCGGTAGAGGACCGCCATCTCCCCGAGCGGGACGCCCTCGCCCGCCAGACGCTCGACCTCGGAGACGACCCAGCGGGCCTCCGCGTGGTCGTCCTGCATCGCGCGCACGCGGACCTCGTCGCCCTCGCCCTCCTCCGTGAAGAGGTGCTTCGGCCGCTGGTTGCTGTTGTGCCCGATCAGCCCGTTGGCGGCGTCGAGGATGTGCTGCGTCGAGCGGTAGTTCTGCTCGAGCTTGATGACCTCGGCGTCCGGGAAGTCGTCCTCGAAGTCGAGGATGTTGCGGATGTCGGCGGAGCGAAAGCCGTAGATCGACTGCGCGTCGTCGCCGACGACCATGAGGTTGCGGTGCCCGGGCTCCTCGCCCGCCAGCGGCGCGGTCAGCGCGTTCGTGTCCTCCCCGCCGCCCTTCGCGTCGCGGCCGGTCCCGCCACCCGACGGCCCCGCCTGGTGCATCGGGTCGTCCATGCAGAGGAGCTGCAAGAACCGGTACTGCGCGGGGTTCGTGTCCTGGTACTCGTCGACCAGCACGTGCTTGAACGCGCGACGGTAGCGCTCGCGGACGTCGGGGTAGCGCTCGAAGAGGTCGACCGTGCGACCCATGAGGTCGTCGAAGTCCATCGCGTTGTTCGCGACGAGCTGCTTCTGGTACGCCGCGTAGGCGTCGGCGACCGTGCGGTCGTAGTGGCCGGCGGCGAGGTCCTGCGCCTGCTCCACGCTGCGCAGCCGGTTCTTGTGGTCCGAGATCTGGTTGCGGACAGCGTTGGGGGTGAACCGCTTCGTGTCGGCGCCCTCGGCCTCGAGGCAGCGCTTGACGAGGCGCTTGGAGTCGTCGGAGTCGTAGATCGTGAACTGGCGGGTGTAGCCGAGCTTCTCGGCCTCGACCCGCAGGATCCGCGCGCAGGCGGAGTGGAACGTCGCGACCCACAGGCCACGCGTCGACCGGCCGAGCAGGTCGCCGACCCGGTGCCGGAGCTCCGCCGCGGCCTTGTTCGTGAACGTGACGGCGAGGATCTCGCCGAGCCCGCACTGCCCTGACCGGACGAGGTACGCCACCCGGTGCGTCAGGACCCGCGTCTTCCCCGACCCCGCGCCGGCGATCACGAGCAGCGGCCCGCCGGGGTGCTGGACGGCGTGGCGCTGCGGCTCGTTCAGCCCCTCGAGCAGTTCTGCGGCGTACGCGTCGACGGAGTTCACCTATCGAGCATAGGCCCCGATGAGGACAGGTCCCGACCCCGCGGCGGACGCCGGCCAGGACGTGCTCCGGGGGTCCGTCAGGTGCAGGAAGAACGCGCTCCGGGCGCTCGCCCGCCCGGTAGCGTGGCCCCCGATGTCGTCCCCCGGACCGTCGACCATCCCCGAGCGCGTCCGCGCCCACGCCGCCGAGGTCGCCGGGTCCGCGCGGTTCGTCACGATCGACGAGGAGGCCCTCGGCGCGATGGACGCGACGGCGGCCACCGACCCGCCCGGACGCGACGAGGTCCGGCACTTCCACGGCGACGACCGCGAGGCCCAGGCCGCGTACGTCCTGGCGCTCAATGCGGTGAACTTCGGCTCCGGCTGGTTCCCCACGATCCGCAAGCGCCCGCACTCCAGCGGCTACTGGACCGTCGCGTGGGGCCTCGCCGACCGGTGGCGCGACCACGGTCCGTGGTCGGCCGCCGACCTCCGCGGGCTCACCGCCGCCGACGTCGCCGGGACGCTCGGACAGCCCGCCGGCCACCACCTGATGGCGCTCTACGCCCAGGCGCTGCGCGACCTCGGCGCGTGGCTCGGCAAGCGCCGGGCGGTCGACGTCCTGGACGCCCACGCGGACTCGGCGGCGCGGCTCGCCGACGCGCTCGTCGAGGGGATGCCGTTCTACCGCGACCACGGCCTCTACAAGCGGGCGCAGATCCTCGGCGCGGACCTGGAGCACTTCGGCCTCGCGGAGCCGCGCGACCTCGACGACCTGACGATGTTCGCGGACAACCTCGTCCCCCACGTCCTGCGGTGGTCCGGCGTCCTCGTCTACGACGAGGAGCTCGCCCGTTCGATCGACGCGGAGGAGCCCCTGCCGCTGCAGCGGGCCGAGCACGAGATCCGCTGCTGCGCCGTCCACGCCGTCGAGCTCCTGAGTCGCCGGACCGGCATCGCGCCCCGGCACCTCGACGGCTGGCTCTGGCACGCCGGACAACGACCCGAGGTGAAGGCCCACCCGCGGCACCGCTGCCGGACCGTCTTCTACTGACGACGCCAAGCATCGCCCGGCGGACGTCCACGCCGCCGCCGACGACCACCGATGACGGCTGCCGTCGGCGTCACTTCGTGGCGACCTGCCCGTCGTCGATCCCGACCTTCTTCGCGCCGGCGAGGCGGATCCTCCCGACGTCGCCCGGGGCGCCGGCCGCCAGGGTCCCCGCCTCGGCGGGCAGCTCGAGCTGCCCCTCCCGCGCGACCCGCGCCGCGACCCTGCGCGGGACCCGGAACGCCGCACCGAGCTTCACCGTCTTCCCGTCCCGGAGCGGGAAGGCCCGCGGGCGGTACGCGTCCAGGAAGATCGACGGCGCGCTCTCGGAGTCGTCGTCGCCGAAGCGCTCACCGCCGACGACGAGCTGCGGCTCGAACGGCACGTCGATGGGCTCGCCGCCGCTGTTGGTGAGGCGGTAGACGACGACCACGACGCGTCCCTTGGTGCGGTAGGTCCCGTAGCCCGGACCCCGCGACGGGATCTCGGACGTCTGGGCGACTCCCACGAGCTTCGCGCTGAGCCGCCCGGCGCGCAGGCGGGTCCCGGCGTCGACCACCGTGAGCCGCCGACCCTCCTCGGCGCACGAGCCCTCCTTCCCGCGGACCGGATCGATCCCGACCGCCGCGCAGGGCCGTGCGGTGTCGGGGGCCCGCTCCGGCGTCCCGGCGGCCACGGCCGCCATCACGCGGTCGAGCTCGGCGAACCGCGGGTCGGCGATCTCCGTTGCGTCGGCCCTGAGGAACACGCCGCGCCCGTAGTCCTTCACGAACGACGTCGCCGTCTCCCCGTAGAAGCCGTCCTTGTCGCGGACGAGGCGTTCGCCCCGGTCGTTCTCGAGGAGCCGGTCCCGGGCCTCGGACGTCTGCGGAAGCTCGAGCGAGAACCGCGGGAATCGCCGTGATCCGGCGATCGCGTCCGCCAACCGCAGCTCGGGGGCGTTGCCACCCGTCGACACCTTCAGCGCCGCCCCGGTGGCCGTCTCGAAGTTCCGGGACACGACCGCCGCGTCCGTGCGCGGTGGCGGCGTCGGGGCGTCGTCATTCCCACCGCAGCCGGCGACACCGGCGGCGAGGGACGTGACGACCGCGACGAGGAGGAGCGTGCCGCGCGGAGGAGCGGCACCGCGGGCGGGACGAACGAGCATGGACGGCAGGATGGCCGTCGACGACCGTCCGCACAACGCCGATCGGCGGTTCTCTGCGGGCCGGGCCTCAGCCGCCGGCGGGGCTCCGGCCCTGCTTGGGCCGCAGCTCGTGCACCTGCGCGCCGTCCGGCTCGCGGACCGTCGCGTCCGCGCCGGGCGTCCCGCCGAGCGCCCGGACCTGGGCCTCGAGTTCCGCGACCCGCCGCCCGAGCGCGCTCATCGCGTCGGCGATCGGATCGGGCAGGTGGATCCAGTCGGCGTCGGGGCCCTCGACCTTGCGGCCGTCGATCTTCACCGGGTGCCCGGGGTTGCCGACCACGGTGCTGTTGCGGGGCACGTCGGTGATGACGACGCTGTTGGCGCCGACCTTCGCGTCGTCGCCGACGGTGATCGGGCCCAGGAGCTTCGCGCCGGAGCCGATCGTCACGCGGTCGCCGACCGTCGGATGGCGCTTGCCGACCTGGAACCCGGTGCCGCCGAGGGTGACGCCCTGGTACAGCGTCACGTCGTCCCCGATGCGGGCGGTCTCGCCGATCACGACGCCGGCGCCGTGGTCGATGAAGCAGCCGCGGCCGATGACGGCTGCGGGATGGATCTCGATGCCCGTCAGCGTGCGCGAGGTGTGCGCCAGGACCCGCGGCACGATCGGCACGCCGCGCTGCTGGAGCCCGTGGCTGACGCGGTGGACCAGGAGGGCCTGGACGCCGGGCCACGTGGCGAGGATCTCGAACGTGCCGACGCCGCGGGCGGCGGGATCGCGCTCGTGCGCGGCCCGCACGTCACGGCGGAGCTCGGCGCTGACGCGCGCGATGGAACGGAGGCCGAACACGGTCGACGAAGGCTAGCGCGCGCCCCAGCGCGGGCCGTCGCACAGGAGGCTCGCGGCCGGCCCCGCCGTCGGTGCTGCGCCGGACGGGCCGGGACGACGGCCCGGGGTCGCGGCGATCACCGGGGCTGGAAGAACGGCATGCTGGCGTAGCGCTCGCCGCTGTCGGGCAGGATCACGGCGATCCGCTTGCCCTTGTTCTCGGGGCGGGAGGCGACCTGGATCGCGCCCTGCATCGCGGCGCCGCACGACAGTCCGGCGAGCACGCCGCACCGCTTGGACAGCGCCCAGGCGGTGTCGATGGCGTCCTCGTCCGTGATCTTCACGATCTCGTCGACGACCCGGCGGTCGAGGACCGGCGGCACGAATCCCGCGCCGATGCCCTGGATCCGGTGCGGGCCGGGGTTCTCGCCCGACAGGACGGCGGACGACGCGGGCTCGACCCCGACGACGAGCGTGTTCTCGTCGTGCTGCTTCAGCACGTGGCCGACGCCGGAGATCGTGCCGCCGGTGCCGATGCCGGCGACGAGCACGTCGATCCGGCGATCGAGCTGCTCGAGGAGCTCAGGGCCCGTGGTCTTGCGGTGGATCGCCGGGTTGGCCGGGTTGGCGAACTGGTCGGGCATCCACGCGTCGTCGCCGTCGGCGAGGCGGCGGGCCTGGTCGACGGCCTCGGTCATCCCGCCCATCGACTCGACGACCTCGACGCGCGCGCCGAACAGGCGCAGCAGCGTCTCGCGCTCGCGGCTCATCCCCTGCGGCAGGCAGATCGTCAGCTCGTAGCCGCGAGCGGCGGCGACGAAGGCCAGGCCGATGCCCGTGTTGCCGCTGGTGGCCTCGATGATGGTCGTCCGCCCCGGGGCGATCCGACCCTCCTTCTCGGCCGCCAGCACCATCGCGAGGGCGATGCGGTCCTTGACCGAGCCGCCCGGGTTGTACGTCTCGAGCTTGCCGTAGATCTCGACGTCGGTGCCCGCGGGCTCGAGGGGCTTCAGCCGCACGACGGGCGTGCGCCCGATGAGGCCGGTGATGTCCGTGATCTCTTCGGGCACGATCAGATCCAGTACATCGTCTGGCCCTGCTCCCGGGCCTCGCGATCGATGACGTCCTGGATGGTCGTCCCCGCGAGGACGGCGCGCGCGGCCTCCGCGACCTCGGCGAAGACGCCCGTGGAGTCCTGGCCGAGCGGCCCGTCCAGCATCTCGACGACCTCGAGGACCGTGATCTCCCGCGCGTCGCGCGTCAGGACGTACCCGCCGTGCACGCCGCGCTGCGACCGCAGCAGACCCGCCCGCCTGAGCGTCGCGAAGAGCTGCTCGAGGAACTGCCCCGGGATGTCCCGCCGGCGCGCGAGCTCCGCGACGGGGACCGGCGTCGTGACGCCGCCCGCCCGACCGAGCTCGGTCAGCGCCTGCACGGCGTAGGGAGATTTTGCGGTGATGGAGATCATCGAGCGGTGTCGCGGCCCACGGGACGACAGGAGCGGGCCTCCGTACAGTTCGATCCTATGGGAGGAACCGGACCGCACGCCACGCGGATCCAGGAATTCCCGGTCGAGAGACCGGGAATCCGTACGGCGGCGGACGACCCGCGACCCGCGCGGCCCGGAGCGCTGCGCACGATGGGGCTCCTGGGCCCGCCGCTGGCGCTGATGGGGCTCGTCTGGTTCCTCAGCGCGCAGCCCGACCTCAACTCGGGCCTCAAGGAGGACTTCCTCCTGCGCAAGTGCGCGCACGTGACCGAGTACGCCCTCCTGACGGGCCTCTGGGCGCGGGCCGTCGCGGGGCTCGCGCCGCACCTCCGGCGCGCGCGGTCGACGCCCCTGTGCCCGGCCGTGGCCACGGGTGCCGCGGCGACGGTCGCGCTGCTCTGGGCCGCGAGCGACGAGTGGCACCAGACCTTCGTCCGCGGACGCGTCGGAGCGGTCCACGACGTCGGGATCGACGCGATCGGGATCACGATCGCGACGGTGCTGCTCCTCGGGACGCGGGTCGGCGTCCTCGCGGGCGTGCGGGCGCGGCGCCCTTGAGCCGCCGCGGCGCGGCACAGGCGGTGCCGGACCCCGGGACGACGACCGGCCGGGGAGACCCCGGCCGGTGCGTTCGGACGGTCCGCCGTGCGGACCGCGGAGGGTGCCTGGACGGCGCGGCGGCTAGAGCCAGCCGCGCTCCACGGCGATGAGGACGGCCTGGGCGCGGTCGACGGCGCCGAGCTTGCCGTAGATGTTGTGCAGGTGCGTGCGGACGGTGCTCGTGGAGAGCCCGAGCTCGCTGGCGATCTGCTTGTAGACGCGGCCGGCGGCGAGACGACGGAGGACCTCCATCTCGCGACCGGACAGCGGGCACGGCGCGGCGCTGCGGGCACGGCGCTGCGACGGGACGGCCTGGTCGTAGAGGAGCGAGCGGAGCTGGCTCGCGTCGATGCCCATCGAGCGGGCGACGCGCATCAGCGCCTGCGGCGAGACCTCGTCGCCGTGACCGTGGTGCGCGATCAGGTCGGCGAGGCGCAGGGTGGCGACGTCGCGGTCGACGTCGTCGGCGTGGTGGCGCTCGACCAGGCGGGCGAGCTCGCGCGGGAGGCCCCAGCGGCGGACGAGGACGCCACCGACGAGCGCGTGGTCGACGCCGAGCTCGCGGCGCTCGGCGACGATCCGCTCCTCGGGGGTCGCGTCGCGCGGGAGGACCTTGTCCGGGTAGCCGGCGTGGGCGTGCAACAGGACGAGCTTGCCGACGTCGTGGAGCAGCGCGGCGGACGAGAGCGTCTCGACGTCGACGTCGCCGAGGATCGCACCGATGCGGTGGATCGCGGTCTGCACGGCCGCGACGTGGCGACGGTGGGCGTCGGCCTCGCGGCCCCAGCTGCCGGCGCGGTCGAAGTAGTCGACCGTGCGGGTGCGCTCGGCCAGGACGCGCAGCGACGGCGGCGTCACGACCTCGATCGCAGCGGCGATCGAGGAGATGCGGCCGGCGGACGCGGTGTCCAGGCGGTTGGCCACGCGCAGGACGCCGAGGCCGAGACCGAGATCGGTCTCCAGCGCGGCGACGATCGCGGACGGGTCGACCGGGTCGGCGTCGAGCGCGGCGACGAGGCGCGTCTGCGACTCGGCGAGCGCCGGGAAGCCCTCGAGGGCCTCGAACGCGGCGGTCAGCCGGCGGCCGTGCTGCTCGTTGGGCCGGGTCGGGACGGACCCGGAGGTCGTCGAGCGGGGGCTCGTCGACGAGGTCTTGTCCGTGGTGGGCGGGAAGGTCGGGGCGGCGGAGTGGTTCACGGGAGTTGGGCGAGGAGTCCAGGGCCTCACTGGACACATCGGCGATCCCGCCGTCCAACTTGAGTCCTCTTCGGTATCGGTTTCGCGTCAGTTCGGTAGACGCGCTCTGGACGCTGGTTTCCGGGGTCGCTGGACACCCCGTGAGGGTTGGCCCCGAACCGCGACCACGACGGGCGGAACGCGCGGTCCGACCGACGCCCCGCGACGCTCAGCCGGCGAGTGCGGCGTCCACCCGGCGCAGGGTCTCGTCGCGGCCGAGCGCCGCGGCGGACTCGAACACGCCGGGGGAGACGGCCGTCCCGGCCAGCGCGACACGCAGCGGCTGGAAGACGTCCTTCGCCTTCACGCCGCGCTCGCCGACGAGCGCGCGGAGCGCCTGGTCGACCACGTCGGTCGAGAACGGGTCCAGGGCGGCGAGCGTCTCGCGGACCGCCGCGAGGTGCTCGAGGTGCCCGGCGTCCAGCCACTTGTCGCGGGCCTTCCGATCGTCCACCGGTCCGGCGAAGAGGAAGCCGGCGAGCGTCCAGAAGTCGTCGACCGTCGAGATCTTCTCCTGGCTGATCTCGACGGCGGTCCGCAGCAGGTCGTCCCGGCCGGCGATCTCGTCGGCGTGCCCGGTGGCCTCGAGGTGGCCCCTGATGGTGGCCGCGAGGCCGTCGACGCCCTGACCGCGGAGGTACTTGCCGTTCAGCCACTTGAGCTTCTGCTCGTCGAACCGCGCGGGGTTCTTCGAGACGCGGTCGATCGCGAAGCGCTTGACGAGCTCGTCGCGCGGGATCTCGGTCTCGTCGTCGGCGTCGCCCCAGCCGAGCAGCGCCAGGTAGTTGACGACGGCGTCGGGCAGGTAGCCGGCGTCGCGGAGCTCCTGCACCGACGCCGCCCCGTGACGCTTCGACAGCTTCTTGCCGTCGGGGCCGTGGAGCAGCGGGAGGTGTGCGTAGACGGGCTCGTCCGCACCGAGCGCCTGGAGGACGAGGAGCTGCTTCGGGGTGTTCGAGAGGTGGTCCTCGCCGCGGATCACGTGCGTGATGCCCGCGTCGAGGTCGTCGATCGCGACCGCGAGGTTGTAGAGCGGGCTGCCGTCGGCGCGCGCGATCACCGGATCGTCGAGATGGACGTTCTGGAACGTCGTGTCGCCGCGGATCAGGTCGCGGACGACGGTCGCGCCCTCCGGGACCCGCAGACGGACGGCGCCGACCTCGGGGTCCGTGCTGCGCGTGGGGTGGTCGGCGCCTCTGAATCCGCGGTCCGCGCCGTGCTCGGCCTTGTAGGCCTTGACGTCGTCGGCGGTCGCCGTCGAACGGTACGCCTTGTCCTCGTCGAGCAGCTGCCGCACGACGTCGCGGTGCCGGTCCTCGTGGGTGGTCTGGAGGACGGGCTCGCCGTCCCAGTCCAGGCCGAGCCAGCGCAGGGCGTCGAGGATCTGCTCGATGTTCTCCGGCGTCGAGCGCTCCTTGTCGGTGTCCTCGATGCGCAGCAGGAACTCGCCGCCCGAGCCGCGGGCGACGAGCCAGTTGTAGAGCGCGGCACGGGCGCCTCCGACGTGGAGGGCACCGGTCGGTGAGGGGGCGAAGCGGACGCGCATGGCCGCGAACCCTAGGGCAGCGCGGGTGCGCGCCGCGCGCACCTCGGCCCGCGGCGCACCGCGGGCCGAGGCGGTCGGGATCAGCCGGCCGGGACGGCGACCGTGCGCGTGACCGCACCGGCCGTGGCGCCGGTGGTGAGGACCTTCACGACGAGCCTGCCGCCGGACTTGCGGACCTTCTTGGCGATCGACGCCGGGACCGCGGCGGACACCGTCTGGGTGGTGCCCCGCGCGACCGTGATGCTGCGCGAAAGCTTGGCGGCCGATCCGGCGAGCTTCACCGACGGCCGGACGACGCAGCCGGACGCCGGAGCCGAGGCCGGGCAGACGACCTTGACGCTGACGCTCCGGCGGCTCTTGCCGACGGCGACCGACGAGATCCGCGCCCGGGCGATCTTCACGACGGCGGCCGGCGCGGCGGCCGCGGCTGAACCGAGGCCCGCGATGCCGAGCGACGCGAGCGTGGCCGGGTCGATGCCGGCGGTCTTCGCCGCCGCGGACAGCGCCCGGACGGCGGCGGCCTTCGTGGCCGGGTCCGTGACCTTGCCTGCCAGGTCGATGAGCTTCTGGATCAGGGGGCCGATGGCCGGGAGCTGCAGGACGCTCGGCAGGCCGAACTGCGTCGTCAGCTGGTCGAGGATGCCGGTGAGCGACTTGAGCGCGTCGGCGGCGGTCGGGATGCCGCCCTCGAGGATGGCGGTGAAGCGGGAGAGGACGTCCCCGACGAGCGGCAGCTGCGCCGTGCCGGCGATCAGCGTCGTCGTGAGCTTCGTGACCGTGCCGAGCACGCCCTGCAGGAGCTGGGTGGTCGCGGCGACCGGTCCCTCCTTGACGAGCTGGAGGATCTGGGACGGCGACAGGAGGTCGACGATCTCGGTGACGGCCGTGAGCGGCGCGGCGACGAGGGTGTTGATCAGCGAGCTGATCGCGTTCGCCGGGAGGATCCCGGGGAGCGTGCCGGCGAGCAGCTGGTCGGCGATCGAGCCGGTCAGGCCGGTGATCGACCCGACGAGGCCGTTGATCAGCCCACCCAGGTCTTGGTGCTGCACCACGGCGGGTGCGGGCTTGGTGGTCGCGGCCATGGCGGCCGTCGGCGCGATCGTCGCGGTGCCGAGGGCGGCGGCGACACCGACGACGAGGGCGGGGTGGCGCAGGACGTACGGGGGCATGCTGGGACCTCTCTCCGAAGGGACGATGCGGCCGGGTGCCGCGTTCCCCCGTCTCCTCGGCGACCCCCCGTCCGAGCTGTGAGCGAAAGCACAGGAACTCGGCGGATGTCCGACCGAGCACACGATCGTTCACCCAAGCGGCCCGGGATGTGCATACGCCGTCCCGTCCGGTCGCTGCGGACGGACGAGCGGACGCCCCGGCGGTGGCCGGGGCGTCCGGTGGACCGATCTCGTGCGGCGGGGTCAGGCGGCCCTGCGGACCTTGACCGTCTTCGAGACGGCACCCGCCGTGCTGCCGACGGTCGTGACCTTGGCGACGACGCGACCGCCCGACTTCTTCACGCTCTTGACCGCGGCGGCCGGGACCGTGGCGGAGAACGTCTTCGTCTTCCCGCGCTTGATCACGGCCGACTTCGTGGTCTTCGCGGTGCGGCTCCCGATCTTCACCGACGGCTTCACCGTGCACCCGGCGGCGCCGGCCGTGGCGGGGCACGAGACGCGGACGCTGATCTTCTTGCGGTTCTTGCTGACCTTGACCGACACGATCTTCGCGCGGACCGTCCTCGCGACGCCGGTCGCGGGGGTCGCCGGGGTCGTGGCGGGCGTCTTGGCGACGACGCGGCCGAGGCCGAGGAGGTCGAGCGCGGACTGGATCTGCGCGGGCGTCAGGCCGAGGCTCGTCCCGGCGGTGGTGAGCGCCCCGACGGCGGCGGTCTTCGCCGGACCGTCGGGGACGGCCTTGCCGGTCTGCGCGATGACGCCGAGCAGCGGGCCCACGACGGGGAGCGACGCGACGCTCGGGTAGCCGAGCAGGCTCGTCACCTGGTCCAGCAGGCTCGTCAGGGTCGCGAGGCCCGAGGCGGTGCTGGGGACGCCGCCGCCGAGCACGGACGTCAGCTGCGAGAGCGCGGACGTGACGGCGCTCGAGGACAGGGTCGAGCCGCCGGCGAGGCTCGTCAGCGTCGGGAGCAGGCCCTCGAGGAGCGGCGCGACCGCCGCGGGGTTCGTCGCGATCTGCTGCACCTGGGCCGGGGTCAGGACGCTCAGCAGGCTCGTCACGTCCTTGGGGACGAGGGCGTCGACGGTGCCGGTCACACCGGTCAGCGCGTCGGTGAGCGCCGTGATCGTCGCGGGCGGGAGCACCGCCGGGAGCACGCCGGTCGAGCCGTTCACCAGCGGCGTGACGAGCTCGACGACGGGCTGCGTGACGGCGCCCAGCAGGCCGCCGAGGAGTCCCTGGGTCGTGACCGTCGCGGCCGCGGGCTTCGGGGTCGACGCCGCGGCGGCGACCGGGGCGATCGTCGCCGCGCCCAGGGCGGTGGCGACCCCGACGACGAGCGCGGGATGACGAAGGGCGGAGCGGGACATGAGGACCTCGGGGAGACGGTGGGGGCGGCGAGTTGCCGTTCCCCCGTGTCGTCGGCCCGGACCGCGGTCCGCGACGCCGAACGTCCACGAAGTCGACGGATGTCCGACCGGCGAGCCGGCGGCCCGTGCGGCGATCCGCGGCGCGACGGGCCCCTCCGCCGCCGGTCGGGCCGGCCGCCGACCGACGGGCCGGCGAGCGCCCTACGCCGCGACGGGCTCGGCGGTGCCGACCGGCGCCGCGGCGGTCGCCGGCGGGGCGCCGAGGGTCAGGGCGCCCTCGCCGAACAGGCGCTCGAGCTCCATCTGCAGCGTCGCGTTCGGCGCCACGCGGTACTCCGGCCCGAGGCGCAGGGTCCGCGGACCGCCGGAGGTCGAGACCGTCAGGACGACCACGGTCTCGCCGCGGTGGTCGGTCAACAGGTGCTTGAGCCGCGAGAGCGCGGACTCGCGGATCGCGGTCCCGTCGGCGCGCACGAAGAGCTCCGTCGGCGCCGCGGCGGCCACCCGCTCGGCGCGGCGCTCGTCCGCGGCGCCCGCTGCGGCGGCCATCTCCTTCTCCGTGGGCTCGAAGACCTTGGCGCTGTTGACGAGGACGGTCGCGCGCTCGTCGTCCTTGAGGTCGACGCGGCCGCGGATCAGCACGACGGCGTCGGGCTGGAGGATCGGCTCGAGCTCCGGGGTGCCCTTCGGGAAGACGACGATGTCGACCGACCCGTCCGTGTCCTCCAGCACGCCGCGGAGCATGACGTCGCCCTTGCGGGTGTTGATCCGTCGGATGCCGGCGACGATGCCGCCGACCTGGATCCACGAGTCGTGCGGGCGCGAGCGGAGGTCCGAGAGCCCGCACTCCGTCTTCTTCGCCAGCGCGTCGCGGACGTCCTTGAGCGGGTGCGCGGAGAGGAACAGGCCGATGACCTCCTTCTCCATCGCCAGGAGCTCGCGCTGGTCGAACTCGACCGTCGGGATCGGCGGGTGGGTCGACGTCTTCCCCGCTCCCCCGGTGTCGGCGGCCCCGCCGTCGTCGCCGAAGTCGAAGATCGAGCCCTGGCCGGCGGCGGCGTCCTGCTGGACCTTCTTGCCGACCTGCTGGGCGTCGTCGACGATCGCGAGCATGCCCTTGCGGGGCGCCCCGGTGGACGTGAACGCGCCGCAGCGGATCAGGGAGTCCAGGGCCTTGCCGTTGACCGCCTTGTGGTCGACGCGCTCGCAGAAGTCCCACAGCGACGTGAACGCGCCGTCCTCGCGGGCGGCCTTGATGGCCTCCACCGCGGAGTGCCCGACGCCCTTGACGGCGTCGAGGCCGAAGCGGATCTCGCCGTCGTGGACCGTGAACTCGTGGTCGGACTCGTTGACGTCGGGCGGCAGCACCGCGATGCCCATGTCGTCGCACGTGTTGAGGAAGAACGGGACCTTGTCCTTCGTCGACATCACCGACGAGAGCAGCGCGGCCATGTACTCGGCCGGGTAGTTCGCCTTCAGCCACGCGGTCCGGTACGAGACGAGGCCGTAGCAGGCGGCGTGCGACTTGTTGAACGAGTAGTTCGCGGCGTTGAGGTTGGTCTGCCAGAGCCAGTCGACGACGCCCGCGTTGGTGCCCGACTGCAGGCAGCCCTCGCGGAACGCGGGCTCCAGCTCGGCCATCTTGTCGAGCTTCTTCTTGCCGATCGCCTTGCGGAGGTCGTCCGCCTGACCTGGCGTGAACCCCGCCAGGTCGCGGGCGATCCGCATCGACTGCTCCTGGTACAGGATGACGCCCTTGGTCGGCCCGATGATCGGGGCCAGACGGGGGTCCGGGATGTTGATCGTGTTGGGGTCGTGCTTGCCCGACGCGTACGTCGGGATCTGGTCCATGGCGCCCGGGCGGTAGAGCGCCACCAGCGCGATCAGGTCGTCGAACTCCGTCGGGTTGACCTGGCGCATGGCCTTGCGCATGCCCTCGGACTCGAACTGGAAGACCCCGACCGAGTCGCCCCGCGCGAGCATCTCGTACGTCGGCCGGTCGTCGAGCGGGATCTCCGAGATGTCGATCCGCTCGCCCGAGGACCCCTCGATGATCTTCAGGGCGTCCTGGATGACGTCGAGGTTCCGCAGGCCCAGGAAATCCATCTTCAGCAGGCCGAGCTCCTCGACCGGCCCCATCGGGAACTGGGTGACCCGCTTGTAGATCTTCTCGCCGCGCTCGTCGACGGTCTTGGAGTCCGTGATCTGGATCGGCACCACGGACGAGAGGTCGCGGTCCGAGATCACGACCGCGGCCGCGTGGATGCCGGCGTTGCGGACGGTGCCCTCGAGGCCCATCGCGACGTCGAGGACCTGCTTGGCGATCGGGTCGGAGTCGTAGACGCCGCGGAGCTCGGTGCCCTCCGCCAGGCACTTCTCCAGCGGCGGCGTCTTGCCCATGATGGGGTCCGGGATCAGCTTCGCCAAGCGGTCGCCCGTGGCGTAGTCGAAGCCCTGCACCCGCGCGGAGTCCTTCGTCGCGTTGCGCGGCAGCATCCGGCCGAACGTGACGATCTGCGCGACGCGTTCCTTGCCGTACTTGTCGGTCACGTACTTCATGACCTCCTCCCGACCACGAACGGAGAAGTCGATGTCGATATCCGGCATCGACACGCGGTCCGGGTTCAGGAAGCGCTCGAACAGCAGGTCGTACTTCAACGGATCGAGATCCGTGATCCCCAGGCTGTACGCGATGATCGACCCCGCCGCCGACCCACGGCCCGGACCGACCGAGATGTCGTGGTCCTTCGACCACTTCACGAAGTCGTGCACGATCAGGAAATAGGCGTCGTAGCCCATCTTGTTGATCACCGCGAGCTCCATGTCCGCCCGCTCACGCGCCGCACCCGGGATCGGATCGCCGTACCGCGCGATCAACCCCTGCCGCACCAGCTCCCCCAGGTACGCCTGCTCGTCCTCGCCCTCCGGCAGGAAGCGCGGCAGCAGCGACCCCTCGTTCAGCGGGATGTGGACGTCGCACCGCTCAGCGATCTCCAACGTCGTCGGGATCGCGTCGGGCCACTCCGCGAACTGGTCCTGCATCTCCTGCGTGCTCTTGACGTAGAACTCGTTCGTCGAGAACGACATCTTCGGGTTCGCCAGCGTCGACTGCGTCTGCACGCAGAGCAGCGCCTCGTGCGTGTCGTAGTCCTCGCGGTGCAGGTAGTGCACGTCCGTCGTCCCGACCAACGGACGACCCGTCTCGCGCGCGATCCGCACGATCCCCTCGTTGCACTTGTCCTGCAGATCGATGCCGTTCTTCTGCACCTCGAAGTACACGTTGTCGCGCCCGACCACGTTGAACAGATCGTCCACGTGCGCCCGCGCACCGTCGACGTCGTCGTCCGCCAACGTCGTGCACATCCGCGACGCCAGGCACCCCGTCAGCACGATCAGCCCCGACGAGTTCTGACTCATCTGCGCCAGATCGACGCACGGCTTGCCGCGCCGCACCCCGTCGGTGAACCCCAGCGACGACAGCCGCATCAGGTTCTTGTAGCCCTCCGTCGACTGCGCGATCACCGTCAGGTGGTTCGGCTTGACCTTGTCCTTCGACGCATGGTCGTCGACGAGGTACAGCTCGCACCCGATGACGGGCTTGATCCCTTCCTTCTTCGCCGCCTTGTACAGCTCGACGACGCCGTTCATCACGCCGTGATCGGTCAACCCGATCGCCGGCTGATCCAACTCCGCCGCCCGCTTGACGAGCTTGCCGATGTTCGGCTGACCATCCAGCAACGAGTACTCGGAATGGACGTGGAGATGAACGCAGGAACCGGAACGCACGCCGCCAAGAGTAGGCGCCGGACCGGACGTCGCGGGGGTCGGCGGGCGGGGTCGCGGGGTGGTCCTCGAAGACCCCCTGCTCAGCGCGGTGACGGGGCCCGCGGCCGGCCGGTGGTCAGGCGCCCTCGGGGGCGGGCGGTGCCTGCGCCCGGAGCCGTTCCGCAGCGTCCTCGAGGCCCCGGATGACCTCGTCCGCGGCCTCCAGGCGGCCGCCGGCCAGGAGCTCGCGCGCACCGCGCGCGAGCTCGCCCATCCGGATCGACGGGTCCAGCGCGCTGCGGGAGCGGACCGCGACGGCGTCGATCCGGGGCGCCTCGGCGGCGGTCGCCCGTTGCCGGTCGTGCCGCACGGCGACGGCACGCACCGCGTCCAGCTCGCCGCCGAGCTCGTGCAGGCCGCGCCGGAGCGTGGCGATCATCGCGTCACGCTCGCGGACGTCGGCGGCGCGGGCCCCGGCGGTCGCGGCGGCACGGGCCTCGAGCAGCGCGACGCGCGCGGACGCGACCTCGGCCATGGCCTCGGCGTTCTGGGCGCGCGCCTCGGCGCGCTCGCGGCGGAGCGCCTCCTCGCGCAGCCGGAGCTCGAGCTCCGCGGCCCGGGCGAGCGGTCCGACCGCGGACAGGCCGTCCGCGGGGTCGCGGACCTGGTGGACGGGCGTCACCGGCGGGGCGTCAGGAGCCGGGGGTCTGCTGCGACTGCGACCGCGCGTACGCGAACGCCCCGCCACCGGCGGCGACGAGCGCGAGGACGACGGCGCCCTTCTTCGCCTTGGACCGGAGGCCCAGCCGCTTGGCGACGTACCACTTGGCCGCCTTCCAGGTGACCCAGCCGAGCAGCGTGTAGAAGCCTCGTTCGGAACGGCGCATCGACCGCAGACTAGCGACCGCCGTGCGGCGTTCCCGCACGACGTCGTGCGGGAGCGCCGCCCCTCGACCGGCTACTCGGTGCCGGTGCCGGTGTCGACCTTGCCGTTGGCCAGCTGCCACGCGAGGCGCGACTGGAGGGACCACAGCTCGATGAAGCCCGGGGAGGCGTCCTGGGCGAACAGGCCGCCGGAGGCCGAGAACGATGCGAGCTGCGCGTCGTAGACGGCGTTCGGCGACTCGCGCGTGACCACGCGGGCGGAGCCCTTGTAGAGCTTCATGCCGATCGTGCCCGTGACGCGGAGGTTCACGTGCTCGATGTAGGCCTGGATGTCGGTGCGCAGCGGCTCCCACCAGAGGCCGGCGTACACGAGGTAGGCCCACTTCTGGTCGAGGCCCGGCTTGAACTGGTTCTGGTGGATCGTGCCGACGAGCCGCTCGAGCTCCTTGTGCGCCGGCAGGATGATCGCCGCGGCGGGGATCTCGTAGATGTCGCGGACCTTCAGCCCGACGATGCGGTCCTCGATGTGGTCGAGGATGCCGACGCCGTGCTTGCAGCCGAGCTCCGCGACGCGCTCCAGCAGCGGCACGATCTCGAGGCGCTCCCCGTCCAGTGCGACGGGCACGCCGGCCTCGAACGTGATCGCGACGGTCTCGGACTCGTCGGGCGCCTCCTCCGGGCGCGTCACGAGCTGGAAGACGTCGTCCTCCGGCGCGTGGCCGAGGTCCTCGATCCAGCGGCCCTCGGACGAGCGGCCCCAGAGGTTGTCGTCGATCGAGTACGGGGCGGGCTGGCCGGCCGGCGCGTTCTTGACCGGGATGCCGTGCTCGCGGGCGTAGGCGAGCTCCTCGTCGCGGCCCATCGCCCAGGAGCGGACCGGCGCGATGACCTTCAGCTCCGGCGCGAGCGTGGCGATCGTCGCCTCGATGCGGACCTGGTCGTTGCCCTTGCCGGTGCAGCCGTGCGCGATCGTGTCGCAGCCGTGCTCGCGGGCGTACTCGCAGGCGAGCTTCGCGATCAGCGGCCGGCCGAGCGACGTGAAGGCCGGGTAGCCGTCGCCGTAGTTGACGTTCGCCTTGATCGCGGGGATCAGGTACTCGTCGGCGAACTCCTGGCGGGCGTCGTGCACGATCGCCTCGACGGCGCCGAGGGTGCGGGCCTTGCCGGTGACCTCGTCGTAGTCCTCGCCGGGCTGTCCGAGCTCGATCGTCAGCGCGACGACCTGGGCCTGATACTCGTCCTGGATCCACTTGAGCATGACGCTCGTGTCGAGGCCGCCCGAGTACAGCAGGAGGACCTTGCGGACCTCGTCCTTGTCGGCGAGGTAGGACGCGACCCGCGTACGGCCCGGATCCGCCACGCGTCGTACTTCCGTGTGCTCGGCGGAGGTTTCGGGCGGCGTGGGCTGATCGGTCATACGACGGCGTAGGGTACCGGCGCGGCTCGCGCGCCGGACTGCGCCCCGCGGACGGTGTCCGGGGTGCTCCCGCGGCCCGCCCGGACCGACGGGCTCGAGCCTTCGGAGGGGGCGGTGCGATCAGCGCCGCGCGGCGCCGGAGGACGGAGTCCCGGGGGCCGTCGCGTCCCACAGCAGCCGGCGTCCGGACATCACCCCGGACCCGTCGGCGCCCTCGGCCTCGAGCGTCGCCCGGAGCGCCTCGCAGCGGTGGCGCAGGTCCGGATCCGGGTCCAGGACCTGCCGGCACGCGCCGCGCACCACGCGGTCGCTGACCCACCACCAGGCGCCGCCGGACACCACGGTGAAGGTGACCGCGGCGCCCACGCCCCACGCCGCCGGGCTGCCGTCCGCCGCCGACGCGGCCGCGAGCCCGAGGCCGAACGTCACCGCCGCGGCGAGCAGGTTGCCGACGAGGAACACCGCGCGGGCGCCGCGCCCGTGCGCCGGGGCGACGGCGAACCACAGCGCCCAGCGGTCGTCGGTCTCCAGACGTCCCGACGCCCCCGTCGTCTGGAGCACGACGAGTCGGCGCCACCCGGTGACGCCGCCGGGTGGGGCGACGAGCAGCCGCTCCCGGCCGTCGTCGTCCCGGACCCCGAGGACGCCCGGCGCGTAGACCGCGTCGCCCACCTGGTTCGTCGCCCACAGGCCGGCGTCGCCCGGCTCCCGGACGCGCCACGGCTCGTCGGCCGCGGGCCCGCGCGTCGGTCCGGAGGGGTCCGTCGCGGCCTCCGGGGTGCCCGGGGCCGCCGCGCGGGGCGGGTCCGGGTCGACGGGCCCGGTCCACCACAGGCCCCGCAGCTCCTCGAGCCGGGCGAGTGCGGCGTCGTCCCCCGCGAGCGCCGCCCGCGCGACGTCGAGGATCGGACCGTCGACGACCCGCACGGCCCCGTCGACCGCCACGCCCGCCAGGCCGAGGCGCCCGATGACCGTCACCCCGGCCGCGATCAGCGCCAGCGCCGCGGCGACCGCGACGAGCGGCCCGAGCGGGACCGGTCTGCCCGCGAGCAGGTCGAGGAGCACGAGGACCGCGAGGAGCGCGGCCATCGACCGCGACGCGGTCAGGAGCACCGGCGGCATCGCGTGCGCCTGCCCGGGGCCCGCCCAGCGCCGCGCGACGGCGAGGGTCACGTCGTCGGCCAGCGCCGGCCGCGAGACCACCCGGGCCGCGGCGAGCCGCTCGTCCGCGTCGGGCGCGCCGGGGCGCTCGACGAGCAGGACGTCGTGCCCCTCGTCGGTGGTGGCGCCCAGCACGCCCGGGACGAGCTCCCGGACGCCCCCGGGGACGCCGAGGCGCGGGCGTCCGCGCACCGCCTCCGGCAGGCGCCCGCCGCTCACCCGTCGTCCCCGCGCGCCGCGCCGAGCAGCCGCAGCCGGCGGATCCGGCCGTCGCCCGTCTCCTCGACCCGCAGCGTCCGCCCGAACAGCTCGAGCTCGTCGCCGACCTCCGGCAGGCGCCCGAGGGTCTCGAGCAGGTGGCCGCCGACGGTCGCTTCGTGGAAGTCGTGGTCGGTGGTCGGGTCGTGCTCGGCGCCCTCCACGCGGACGAGGAGGTCGTGCATGCCGGCCTCGCCGTCGACCACCAGGTCGTCACCGTCGGGCCGGACCAGGCGCTCCTCGTCGTGGTCGAACTCGTCCTCGATCTCCCCCACGAGCTCCTCGATCACGTCCTCCATCGTGATCAGCCCGACGGCGGTGCCGTGCTCGTCGACGGCGATCGCCAGGTGCTGGCGGGCGCGGCGCATCTCGCGCAGCGCGACGCCGACGAAGGTGGCGTCGCCGACGCGGACGACGGGCCGGGCGAGGCCGACGAGCGCGGAGCCGTCGTCGCGCAGGAGCGCCGCGAGGAGGTCCTTGGCGTGGACGACGCCCTCGACCTCGTCGAGCCCGGCGCCCTCGGGGCACAGCGGCAGGCGGGTGACCCCGGTCTCGACCGCGACCTCCGCGGCCTCGGCGACGGTCAGCGCGTCGCTGGCGACGATCGCCTTCCGGCGCGGGACCATGACCTCGCGGACGCGGCGGTCGTCGAACTCGAAGACGTTCTCGGTCAGGCGGCGCTCGATTGGGTTGATCTCGCCGCCCTCGTCGGACTCGCGCAGGATCTGGAGCAGCTCCCGCTCGCTGAACGGCGACGACCCGGCCTCGCTCGCGGGCGGGATCCCGAACGGCTTGAGCAGCAGGTTCCCCAGGCCGTTGAAGAGCTGGACGAGCGGCCGGGTGAGGAGGAAGAAGATCCGCAGCGGCGGGACGACGGCCAGGACGACGCGGTCGGTGCGAGCGATCGCGGCGCTCTTCGGCGCCAGCTCGCCGACGATCACGTGGAGCATCGTGATCAGGGCGAACGCGAGCACGCCCGCGATCCCGACGCTGCCGATCCTGGCGCCCTCCCCGAGCACCGGTTCGAGGAGCTCGTGGAGCGCGGACTCGCCGAACGCGCCGAGGCCCAGCGACGCGAGCGTGATCCCGAGCTGACAGGCCGCCAGGTACGAGTCGATGTGGGTGACGGCGTGCCGGACCGACTGGGCGCCGGGGCGCTTCCCCTCGACCCAGTCCTCGATCTGGCTCTCGCGCACGCGGGCGATCGCGAACTCCCCCGCGACGAAGAAGGCGTTGGCGAGGACGAGGAGGAGGGTGCCCGCCAGCTCGAGCGCGACGGTCCCTCCGGAGGCGAGCGGCATGAGCCCCTGACGGTAGCGGGCGGCGTCTTCCGAGCACCGCGGCGGCCGACCCGCGAAGATGCCGCCGATGCCGACGCCCGGGTCCACGACGCCGCGGGGACGGGCGGTGCGCCGCGCCGTCCTCGCCCTCGTCGCCGTCTTCCTCGTCGCGACGGCGGCGGCGCTCGTCGTCCGCTCCGGGTCGGGGTCGGACCTGCCGCCCGTCCGGGTCGACCGGGCCTCGACGGCGGGGACCCGGGTCGACCGCTACGACCTCGACAGCGTCGCGGCCGACCGGTCCCTCGTGCAGACCGTGGTGCGGCCGACGGGCGACGTCCGCGGACGTCCGCTCCTCGTCCTGCTCCACGGGAAGTCGCAGGACCCGGCGGTCCTCGCCGGCGGACCGCTGCGCGCCGCCCTGGCCGCGCTGGGCGACCGCGCGCCCGTCGTCCTGCTGCCGGCCGACGACGGCGGGTCCTACTGGCACGACCGCCGGAGCGGGGCGTGGGCGCGGTACGTCCTCTACGAGGCGATCCCCGCGGTCCGCCGGCGGTACGGACTGGACGCCCGCCGGCAGGCGATCGGCGGGTTCTCGATGGGCGGCGCGGGCGCGTTCGCGCTGGCCCGCGACGCGCCGGGCCGGTTCTGCGCCGTCGGCGGCCACTCGGCGGCCCTGTGGACCGATCCGGACGCGACCGCACCTGGGGCCTACGACGACGCGGAGGACTTCGCGGCGAACGACCCGGTCGGACCGGTCGTGCGCCGGGAGACGCAGCGCTACGGCGTGCCGCTGATGCTCGACGCGGGGACCGACGACCCGTTCCTGGCGGCGGACCGCGCGTTCGCGACGGCGCTGCGCCGACGGGGCGAGGACGTCCGGTCCACGACGGGCCCGGGTGGGCACGAGCTGCGCTACTGGGAGCGCGGCATGGCGTCGTACCTGCGGTTCTACGCGCGGGCGCTGGCCCGCTGCGGCCGGCGGTAGCCGGACGCGACGGGCGGGGACCCGAGGCTCAGAAGCCGGCGACGCCGGTGGTCGGCGTCGTCGGCGCCTGGTCGGCCGGCTCGTTGGCGAAGCCCGGGAAGGCCTCCGTGAGCAGGAGGAAGTAGCAGGCGGCGCGCATGATGTAGCCGAGGCAGAACGACATCGCGCCGTGGACCCCGTCGGGCAGCTTGCCCGTGAAGAGGACCGCGAACCACGCGACGACCGCGAGCAGGTACAGGAAGATCGCGATGAAGAACCCGATGAAGTACACGGCGATCAGCGGGATGATGCGGAAGAAGACCAGCGCGCGGCTGTAGGACGCCTTCGGCGGGCCGATCTGGAAGACGACCGGGTACTCCGGGTGCTCGCCGCCGTCGAACGGCGGGTACTGCGAGACCGCGACGAGGCTGTACGCCTGGTACCGGGCGAGGAACCGCACGAAGCCGGCGTTGAAGTCGTAGAGCCCCTGCGGGTACCTGCCCGTGAAGAGCAGCGCGAACCACGCGATGATCGTCGCGAAGTACGCGGCGAAGCCCCAGAGTGCCCCGACGACGGCGTGCGGGATCGAGCAGAAGTAGCGGAAGAACGTGGTCAGGCGGCTGGCGCTCGCCTCGTTGGTCGCCGAGTAGGCGGTCTCGCCGGGTAGTGGCATGGAGGACTCCGGGTGGTTGTGACGCAGCTCTGGCGCGTACGTCGTTTTCGGGGCGGTTGTACCAGTCGCGACGGACGGCCGGTCGGAATATCCGGGTGGTCCCCGACCATCCGTCCGGCGCCGCCCCGACCGCTACCGTCACCGCCGTGGAGCCGATCCCGATCCAGCAGGCGCGTGCCCGCTACGCCGAGCTCGTCCGTGCCCCGCGCGACCTGCTGGAGCTCGCCGATCCGCGGGACGACCGCGCCCGGCTGATCCCCGCGTCGACGCTCGTGTTCGCCCTCGGCGCGTGGGAGGCGTTCTGCGAGGAGCTGCTGCGTGCCGCGGCCGTCGGCGTCGTCGGCGCGGCCCGCCGACCGGAGGACCTCCCCCGCGCGGTCCGGGAGACCCTGGTCGAGATCGTCGGCGAGCCCGGGGAGCCGTGGGAGCACGTGCTGCGGCGGCTCGGCGGCGGCTGGCACCGGGCGGCCGTGCGGCACCTCGGCCGGGCGCTCGAGCACCGCTTCCGGCACTGGAACACGCCGAGCGCGGCCGGTGTCGACCGGCTGGCCGAGCAGGTCGCCGGCATGCCGCCGATCTCGCCGCGCTGGCCGACGGTGGACGGTCATCCGGGCGCCGACGTCCTCGACGACGCGATCCGGCGACGGGGCGAGGCGGTGCACCTGGCGCGCATCGACTTCGGCGCCGACGTCGTCGTCCCCGTGCTCGACCTGCTCGACGGCGTCGTCGACGTCACAGCGAGCACCGTGGCCCGGCGGATCGGGCATCTGCCGCCGGTGTCGTCGGGCTGACGGGCGGTCGCCCCTCGTCGCTTCGGAAGCGACTCGCGGGGCGGCGCCGCGCGGGTCAGCGGGCGGCGAGGCCCGCCGCGATCCGGGCGACGCCGTCGTCGATCTGCTCGTCGGTGATCGTCAGCGGCGGCAGCAGGCGCAGGGCGCTCGGCGTCGGGCCGTTGACCCAGACGTCGTGGTCGGTCACCAGGCGGAGCGCGAGCTCCCCCGCGCTGCCGTGGCGGGCGACGGCCTCGGGCGTCAGCTCCGCGGCGAGCATCAGGCCGCTGCCCCGGACGTGCTGGACGTCGGGATGCGCCTCGAGGCCGGAGCGGAAGCGGTCGCCGGCCTCGACGACGCGGGCGAGGAAGCGGTCGTCCTCGATCACGTCGAAGACGGCCAGCGCCGCGGCGCACGAGAGCGGGTTGCCGGCGAACGTCGAGCCGTGGTCCCCGGGCTGGAGGACGTCGTAGAGGTGCGGGGCGGTCACCAGCGCGCCGATCGGCAGGCCGTTGGCGAGCGCCTTGGCGACCGTGATCGCGTCGGGCACCACGCCGGAGGCCTCGTAGCTCCACATGGTGCCCGTCCGGCCCATCCCGGACTGGACCTCGTCGACGATCAGGAGCGCGCCGTGGGCGTCGCACGCCTCGCGCGCCGCACGGAGCACGTCGTGGTCGATCGGCAGCACGCCGCTCTCGCCCTGGATCGTCTCGAGCAGGACCGCGGCGGTCCCGTCGCCGACGGCGTCCTGCACCGCCTCGACGGTCGGCGGCACGGCGCGGAAGCCGGCGACGAGCGGCGCGAACGGCTCCTGCTTGGCCTCCTGCGGCGTGGCGGACAACGCGCCGTAGGTGCGGCCGTGGAAGCCCTTGAAGAGCGACACGATCTCGCCGCCGCGCTTGTTCCGGCGCGCGAGCTTGATCGCGGCCTCGTTGGCCTCGGCGCCGGAGTTCTGGAAGAGGACGCCACCCCCGAGCGAGCTCGTCGAGAGCCGCTCGGAGAGCCGCGTCGGGCCCTGGAGGTGGACGAGGTTGCTCGTGTGCAGGAGCTTCCCGGCCTGCTCCTGGATCGCCATCGTGACCGCGGGGTGCGCGTGCCCGAGGGACGTCACGCCCAGGCCGCACAGGAGGTCGAGGATGCGCCGGCCGTCGACGGTGTGCAGCCAGACGTCGGCCCCGGACTCGACCGCCACGGGCAGGCGGGCGTAGTTGCGCAGGACGTGGCGGGACTCGAGGTCCTCGAGCTGGGCGAGGGTCAGCGGGGCGCTCATGCGTGGGGTCCTCCGTCGGGGACGCGGGTCACCGCGCGGGCCGGATCTGGGTGCCGCAGCCCTCGTCGGTGAAGAGCTCCAGCAGCACCGAGTGCGGCTTGCGGCCGTCGACGATCGACGCGGCGCCGACGCCGGAGTGGACCGCGTCGACACAGGCCTGGAGCTTCGGGCGCATGCCCCCGGCGATCCGGGGCAGGGCCTCCTCGACCTCGTCGGTGCTCGCCTGGACGACGAGCGAGTCGGGGTCGTCGACGTCGCCCAGCCAGCCGGCGATGTCCGTCAGGAAGATCAGGCGCGTGGCCCCGAGCGCCCGCGCGACGGCGGCGGCGGCCTCGTCGGCGTTGACGTTGTGGGCCTGGCCCGACTCGTCCGAGCCGACCGACGCGATGACGGGGACGAAGTCCTCCGCGACGTGGTCGATGACGCCGGTGTCGACGCGGGTGACGCGGCCGACGAAGCCGACGTCCTCGCCGCTCGGGCCAGTCGTGGTCTCGACCTTGAAGAGGTTGCCGTCGTCGCCGGAGAGCCCGACCGCGGGCTGGCCGTGGCGGTTGATGCGGACGACGATGTCCTTGTTGACCTTGCCGACGAGGACCATCTTCGCGACCTCGACGGTCGCCTCGTCGGAGACCCGCAGGCCGCCGCGGAACTCGACCGGCAGGCCGAGCCGGCCCATGAACTCGGTGATCGCGGGACCGCCGCCGTGGACGACGACGACGTTGACGCCGACGTACTTCAGGAGCGCGATGTCGCGGGCGAAGTCCTCGCGCAGCTCCGGGTCCGTCATCGCGGCGCCGCCGTACTTGATGACGACGGTGCGCTCGCGGAACTGCCGGATGTAGGGCAGGGCCTCGAGCAGGGTGCCGACGTCGCGGACGCCGAGCCCCGTGGAGGCGTCGGGCGTCGGGGCGTCGGGGTCGTTCACGTGGGCAACCCTAATGGCCGGGCCGGTTCCGGGGGCGTGTGACGGTCGTCCGGTGCGGGTTCGAACCGGTCAGGTCGTGTACTCGGCGTTCAGCGTCACGTACTCGTGGCCGAGATCGCTGAAGTAGACCTCGGTCTCGTTCGCGAAGTCCTGGCCGGCCGACGCCGCCCCGAGCGTGATGTCGTACTCGACCTCGACGCCCCGGACGAGCGCCTCGAGCGCCGGGCGGTCGAAGACGACCTCCTGGCCGTCGCGGCAGACCTCGATCCCGGCGATCCGGACCCCGACGGGGTTCAGCGCCGGACCGGGCAGCACGGCGCCGACGGCCTGGACGATGCGGCCCCAGTTCGGGTCGCCGCCGTAGAGCGCGGTCTTCACCAGCGGGCTGTTGGCGACCTGGCGGGCGACGCGCTCGCACGCCGGGCCGTCGGCACCGCGGACCGTCACGCGGCCGACGCGCCGGGCGCCCTCGCCGTCGGCGGTGATGAACAGGGCGAGCTGCCGCAGGAGCGCGTCGAGCGCGAGGCCGAAGCGCTGCTCGTCCGGCGTCCCGGGCTCGACGGCGACGCCGCTGGCGCCCGAGGCGATGAGGACCGCGGTGTCGGACGTCGAGAGCTGCCCGTCGACCGAGATCCGGTCGAACGAGCGCTTGACGCAGACGCCGAGGAGCAGGTCGGCGGTCTCCGCGGAGAGCTTCGCGTCCGTCGTGACGAAGCAGAGCATCGTCGCGAAGCTCGGCTGGATCATCCCCGCGCCCTTGCAGACGGCGTGGAGCGTGACCTCGCCGCCCTCCAGGGCGACGGTCAGGGTCGCCGTCTTCGGGAAGAGGTCGGTGGTCTCGATGCCGCGGCGGAAGTCGGCGTCGCCGTCCTCCGCCAGGGCCTCGCCCGCCGCCGCGACGCCCTGGGGCACGACGTCCATCGGCAGCGGCACCCCGATCACGCCGGTGGCGCAGACGGCGACCCGGTCCTCGGCGACCCCGGAGGCCGCGGCGGCGGCCGCGCGCACCTGGCGGGCGGTCGTGAACCCGTCGCGGCCGGTCCCGGCGTTCGCGTTGCCGCTCGTGATCACGACGGCGCGCAGGGCGTCCAGGCGCGACTCGTCCTTCGTCACGAGCACGGGCGGCGCCGCGGTCCCCGACCGGGTGAACCGCGCGGCCGACACGGCGTCGGGCGCGTCGCAGACCAGCAGCGCCACGTCGGTCCCGCCGGACGGCTTGATCCCCGCGGCCACCCCCGCGGCGCGGAACCCCTTCGGCAGCCCGCGGTCGGCGACGCCGACGACCGAGTCCGGCACCTCGACCCATCGGGAGCGGAAGAACGGGGCGTCGGCGGGCGGGTTGGAGGAGGTCGCGGGCACGGACATCGGGGGGCGAGTCTAGGCGGGCGGCCGCCGCGCGGCGGCCGGGTCCGACGAACGGATCGCCCCGAAGCTCAAGGTTCGAGCCCGACCTGCCGATCGATGAGCACCCGTGCGCCCGTGCGCGCGACCGTCCCCCGGAGCAGCCGCGTCCCGCCGTCGCGTCTCGCCGTGGCGGTCCGCGGTCCGGGATCCGGCGCGACGGTCGGGATCCGACCGCTCGGTGCACGACGTCGCCACGAAGGGCTCAAGGTCCGGGCCGTCCGTGCCGATGGGACGAAAGTCCCCTCGGGCGCGCGTGCGCCCGGACCCAGGAGCCCGCCGTGCCGTCCCGTCCCGCCCGTCGCCCAGCCGCCGTCGCGCTCGCCGCGGGCCTCGCCGCCGCCGGGGCGTTCGCGCCGTCCGCGCACGCCGGGGTCGTCGGTCCGGACGTCGTCCCCACCGTCGAGGGCCGGGGCACCGCCACGGGCGGCGGAGCGGCGCAGTTCGTCGTCCGGACCCGGAACGTCGGGACCGCCGCCACCTCCGGTCCCGTGGTGCTCGCGCTGTCCGGCCGTGCCGTCGCGTCGGCGGAGACCCCGGGGTGGACCTGCTCGGCGGACGACGCGTCGTCGGACTCCCGGACGTGCACGCTCGGCCGGGCGCTCGGTGCGGGCGAGTCCGCGCCGGACCTGACCGTACGGACGACGGCGGACGGCGACACGTCCTCGCGGGCCGAGCTGTCCGCCCGGGTGACCGCCGGGGGCGGCACCTCCTACCGCCCGAGCCTCGCGACGGTGCCGGTGCTCCCGGCCTCGCCCGTCGACGTCGGCCTGACCGCGACCGCGGCGCCGGCCCACCGCACCGGGGAGCGACGTTACGCGCTCGTGGTGCAGAACGGTCCGGACGCCGCCACCTCGGCCCCGCTGGTCGTCACTGTCCCGCACAGAACGGGCGACCTGCCGCTCACGGCGCTGTCGGGCACGGGCTGGACCTGCGACCGGGCCGCGGCGCGATGCACGTACGCCGCGACGCTCGCCGCCGGTGCCGCCGCGCCGCCGATCGAAGCCCGGACCACGCGCGCCAAGGTGCCCGAGGCCTGGGAGGAGCCCGCCGACGACGGGATCGCCGCGGTGCTCTCCGGCGGCGGGGACCCGGCGACGGACCGGGCCGACGTCACCACCGCGACCGGGCCGTCGTCGTACGTCGACCTGACGCCCGTCGTCGACGATGCGGGCGCCGCCACGGGCGGCGCTCGACGCTTCTCGGTCCGCGTCCACGGGATCGGCCCGGCCGACAGCACCGGCGTGATCCGCGTCGCGTTCACGCGCGGGCCCACGGACGCGCTCGACACCGGCCTGCGCGCGAGCGGCGCCGGCTGGATCTGCGACCAGGGCACCTCGTCGTGCACCTACGCCGGGGTCGTGCCGTCCGACGGCGACTCCCCGCCCATCGAGGTGGTGACGCCGGCCGGTGGCGGAACGGCAGGGCCGAGCCTCATCGCCCGGGTCACGGGCGGGGGCGACGCCGGGAACGAGGGCGTCGGCCCGACGGGCAACAACAGCGGCACGGCCTCCGTGCCCCCGGTCGTCGGCGGTCTGGAGCTGCAGATGCGGGACCGGACGCCCGCGCTCCGCCCGCGCACCACCAGCGCGACCCTGCTGGCCCGCAACGTCGGGGCGGACGACACCACGCCGGTCGAGCTGCGGCTCTTCCTCGGCGACGCGCGCGGGGACGGCTGGACGTGCACGGGATACCGGCTCTGCCGGCACGCGCCGCTGCGGGCCGGTGAGTCCGCCGCACCCCTGCGGCTCACCGACGAGGTCCCCCTCGCCTCGCACACGTTTCCGTACGACGCCGGCTCGTTCGGCGCCTCGCTCTACGCGACGGCGCAGTCCCACGGGGACGTCGGGGTCGGGACCAGCACCGGGGTCGGTTCGACCGCCGCCGACCTGGCCGTCGAGGTCGCACCCGGCGCCGCGCCGACCGCCGGGGGCCCCGGCCGGTTCACCGTCGTCGCCCGCAACCGCTCCCCGAAGCCGCTCACGGAGCCCGTCACGGTCGCGATCGACCACCGCGACGCCCCCGCCGCACGGATCACCGGCGACGCCTGGGTCTGCACCGAGCGCGACGAGTCCCGCACGAACTGCACGCACGCCGCACCGCTCGCCGCCGGATCGGCGCTGCCCGCCCTCGCGGTGGACTACGTCGCGCCGACGGCGGGCCGCGACGACCGCGTCGCCGTGACCGCGCACGCCTACGCGAAGGACGGCGCGCTGCAGGACCTCGACGCCGCGACGCGCGGAGCGACGGCGTCCGTGCCCGTCGTCGGGACGCCCGTGGACGCCGTCGTCACCGTGGAGGACCCGCGCCCGCAGGTCGGCCCCGCCCCCGGGACCGCGTCGCTCGTCGTGCGGAACGCCGGATCCCGCGCGGCGACCGGCCCGGTCCGACTGGAGCTCTCCGGCGGGCGCGGCGTCAGCGGCGACGGGTGGTCGTGCACGCGTCGCTGCGTGCACCCCGGCCCGTTGCCCGCGGGCGGCGCGCTGCCGCCGGTCGGCGTCCGCGTGACGCCGGACACCGACGACCCGACGACCACGAAGCTGTTCGCGCAGGTGGTCGCGCCGGGCGAGTCCCGCACCGGCAACGACGAGTCGATCCTCGCCATGCCGGCCGCGACCGACGCCCGCGGCCGCCGACTGGCCGTGTCCCTGCCGGCGGGCCCGATCGAGTCCGAGCGCGGCGACGCGATCACCGTCTCCGCCCGGGTCTCCGCGTCGGCGCCCGCCACCGAGCCCCTGTCGCTGGGCGCGACCGCCACGCCGGGACTCGTCGTCGAGGGCCTCGCCGCCCCCGGTCTCGTCTGCACCGACCCCACGACCTGCCGGTGGGAGAGCGGCCCCGCGGCGGGCGAGACCCGCGAGGTCGTGGTCCGCGCGCGGATCGCCGACGACGCGACGGGACCGCTCGCCCTCGGTCTGCGGGCGACGTCCGACGCGCCCGACGTCTCCCCCGGCACCGCGTCGCTGCGGGTGCTGCCGCGCGGGGCGGGCGCCGACCTCGCCGTCACGGCCGGGGACGCGCCGCCGGTCGCCCTCGGCGGGCGCTACGCGATGCCGCTCGTCGTCCGCAACGGCGGCACCGCCGACAGCCCCGGGCCGATCACGGTCTCCTACGGCGCACCCGCCACCCCCGGCGCGGCGTTCCAGGCGTCCGGTCCCGGCTGGGACTGCGCCGAGCTGCGGCAGTGCGTCTGGGCCGGCGGCCTCGCGGCGGGCGGGACGCTCCCCGAGATCGTCGTCCGCAGGCGCCCGTTCGCGACGACGGTCAACGGCGGCGTCGAGCAGATCACCGCCACCGTGTCGGACGACGCCGACACCGTCACGACCAACGACGCGGCCGAGGGCGCGGCCCGCGGGACCGGCGCCTCGGCGGCGGACCTCGCGATCAGCGCCACGCCTGCCGCCCCGTCCGTCAGCGACGCGCGCGGCACCTTCGACGTCCGGGTCCGCAACGTCGGCGGCCGGCCCACGACCGACCAGGTCGAGGTCGACGTCGACACCGGGACCCTCTACGGCTCCCTCGACGAGCTGTCCGGGTCGATCGTGGCCGCGACCGGTGACGACTGGCGCTGCTCCGGACGCAGCGCGCGCTGCGTCCTGCTCCGGCCGCTGGCGGCCGGCGAGGAGGCACCGCCGCTGCGCACGTCGGTCCTCGCCCCCGGCTTCCCCGACGCGTCGCAGGCCACGGGCCGCGACCGCCTGACCTCGATCCGTGCGCAGGTCGCGGGCGGCGACCCCGACGGCTCGCGTTCCGACGACCGCGCCGTCGCCGGCAGCGGCGTGCGACTCGCCCCCGGACCCGATCTGGTCCCCTCGGTGGGCGCCGCCGACGTCGCGGACGCGAGCGGCACCGCGACGTTCGAGGTCCGCATCACGAACGCCGGCACGGCACCGACCACGAACGGCGTCCAGGTCGACTACGGCGACAACGGCCTGGGCGCGCGGCCGCACGACGCCGCCGGTGACGGCTGGTACTGCCCGGGCGTCCTCGGCGGCCGCGGCAACGAGGGGCACTGCACCCTCGACCACGAGCTCGCGCCCGGCGAGACCGCGCCGGTCCTCCACGTCTCGTCCGACCACGACGCCCGCGACGACGCCGACCGGATCCGGCAGGACGTCCGGGTCACCGGCGACGACGGCGGCTGGACGGCCAACGACGCGGTGACGGCCTACGCCCCGGTCCGTCCCACCGGCGCCGGCCCGCAGCTCGTCGCGAGCGTCGACCAACTGGCGCCCGGCCGGGTCGGGACGCCTGTCGCCGGTCGCGTGCGCGTCCGCAACGTCGGTGACCTGCCGGCGGTGGCCGCGGTCCGCGTCGACGTCGAGACCGGTACGGGCGGCGACGTCACCGGGCCGGGATGGACCTGCACGGCGCTCCAGGCCGGGGTCTCCCGCTGCGCCCGGCCCGGCCCGCTGCTCCCGGGTGCCGAGGCTCCCGCCCTCCGGGCCACGGCGGCGACGCCCCCGAAGGGCCGCACGACCGACGTCGCCCTCCGCGCCGGGGTCGTCGCGCCGATCGGCGACGTCGGTGCGTTCTCCGGCGGCTTCGTCGCTGCGTCGGCCACGAAGCCCGGCGGGGTCCCCGCCGCGCTCGGCGTGCTGCTGACCGGAGGACACCCGCTGCGTCCGGGCGGCTCGACCACCGCCACCGCCGTCGTCCACAACACCGGGGGTGCCGCGTTCCCCGGCGACGTCACCGTGACGCTCGGCGCCACGCACGGCACCGTCGACGCCTCCGACCCCGGAGACGGCTGGACGTGCGGGACCGACCGTCGCTGCGTGCACGGCGGACCCGTCGCGCCGGGGGCGGACCTGCCACCGATCGGCCTGACGGTCACCGCGCCCCGCGGGCCCGCGTCGGCCGGGACGACCGAGGTCACCGCATCGCTGCCGCCCGCGGGCTCTCCGGCCGCCGCGGACGACTGGTCGACCCACGACGACGAGGCCGTGGTCCAGGTGGGCGTCGGCGACGGTCCGACGGACCTCGTCGCCCGGATCGTCCCGGAGGCCCCGCCGGTCCGCGGGGCGACCGCCTCGGTCCTCGTGCACGTCCAGAACACCGGACCGGTCCCGGCGGCCGCGGACACCGTCCTGACGCTGACCTCGTCGGTGCCGGGCGCACGTGCCGAGGGCGACGGCTGGTCCTGCGACGGGCTGCGCTGCACGCATCCCGGCCCCGTCGCCGGCGGCGCGTTCCTGAAGACCGTCCGCCTGACCGCCCCGGTCCCGGGCGACGCACCCCGTGACGCGATGTCCGTCACCGCGTCGGTCGTGAACGCGGACGACGACGCGACCGGCAACGACGCGTCCCGCTGGAGCACCGGCATCACCGGCGCCCCGTCCGACGGCGGCGTCGCGGCGTCGCCCTACTACGCCGTCGCGTCGGCACGTGCACGGGTGCTCGCCGGCGAGACCGGGCCGTTCCAGCTCGCCCTGAGCGGCATCGCCCCGATCGCCGGCGAGGAGGGGACCGTCGTCGCGATCCTGCCCGAGGGCCTGACCTACGCGGGCGGCCCGAGCGGCGCCCCGGCCCCCCAGGTCGACGGCCGGCGGCTCACCTGGCGGGTCCGGTTCCCGGACGAGGGGGCCGACGCGGTGGTCCCGTTCGACGTCGCGATCGACCGGACGGTGCGACCCGGGTCCCTGCCGATCGAGACCACGATGACGTCCGACGCGCTCGCGTCGCGCCAGCGCCGCACGGGCGCGGTGGAGGTCACGGACGCGCCGGCCCAGGTGACCGGGGTCGCCCCGAGAGCGTTCGACGACGCCGCGCCCACGACGGTCGCGTTCTCGGGCGACCTGCTCCGCGACCGCGACGTCTTCGAGCTCGTCTCCGGGAGCACCGTGCTCCGGGCCTCCGCCCAGACGGGCGACGACCACGTGGTCACGGGGACCGTCGACCCGCGTGGTGTCGCCCCGGGTGTCTACGACGTCGTGGTCCGCCGCGCGGTCGGCGGCACCCTCACGCTGCCCGGCGCGGTCACGATCAGCGCGGCGCCGAAGCAGCCGGACCCGCCCGCCGACCCGGGCAGCGGCGGGGGCGGCACGCCCGCTCCGGGCGGCGGGACGACGGGGCCCGACACCGGAGGCGGTTCGACGACGACCCCGACGACCGACCCGGCGGCGGCCCTGGCAGCGCTGCTCGCCGGCCTGGGCGCGCAGACCCCGAAGCCGGCGCCCGCGCCCGCCGCACCGGGCGCCGCCCCCGTCGCCGCGAGGGTCGCGTTCTCGGGCACCCCGCGCGCGCCCCGGACCGCGGCGCTGGCCCGCTCCGGCTGGCTCGTCTCCGTGCGCACCACCACCGCCACCGCGATCCGCGCCGACCTGACCGCGGACGCCACCACCGCCAAGCGCCTCCGACTCCGCCGCGGAACCGTCCTCGCGACCACCACCACCGGCCCCCACCTCGCAGGCACCGTCCGCCTCCGACTCCGCGTACCCACCGCCCTGCGCACGAAGGTCCGCCGAGCCAACCGCATCACCGGCACACTGCAGGTCCGATCGATCTCCTCGACCGGCCCCGCGAGCACGAAGCGCCGGGTGACGATCCGCCGCTGAGGCCGACGACCTCCCGACCGTCGGATTGAGCGTCTGGGCGCCACGGCCTGTGGGAGGATGCCCGCAACCTCGCCGGTGTGCGCCGCTCGAGGAGCCGCATCGTCCCAGGAGTCCCGTGCGCCCGCCAACGATCCGTCCGTTCCGGTCAGCCCACACCAGGGCGCTGCTCGTCGGCTTCCTGCTCGTCCCGATCGGGGCGCAATCAACAGCCGACGGCGCGGTCGTCGGGCCGGACGTCGTCGTGTCGGTGGCGCCTGACGGGCCGGTGGAGCGCGGAGCGATCGCCACGTTCCGGATCGCGGTGCGCAACGTCGGGACGGGCCGCACGACCAGTCCCCCGGTCGTCGAGATCGACGCCCAGACCCCGGAGCAACCCACGACCGCCGACGGTGACTCGTGGTCGTGCACCGGCGTCGCAGGGGCGCCGACCAGGTGCACCTACGCTCGAACCCTGGGAGCGGGAGAGTCCGCGTCGATCCTGCAGGTCCGCAGGCGCGACGCCCGGCGTTCCGACGCAGGCGTCGGGCACGTGTCGGTCGCCGCGAAGGTCGTCGCGGGCGACGACGGTCCCGTCTACGTCGGCGGAAGCACGGCACAGTCGCCCCGTGTCTCCTCGTCACTCGTCGACCTCGGGATGACCGTCTCGGCGACACCCGCAGGCCGGACCGGACCACGTCGATTCCGCGTCCGCGTCCGCAACGGGGACGGAGCTGCCACGACGGCCCCCTTCGCCGTCGAGTTCCCGCGGGGCTCGGACGCTCCGCCGCTGGAGGCCGCGGGTTCGGGATGGCGATGTGACGATGCCAGGGCGACCTGCACGCACGACGGGATCCTCGCCGCCGGGGAGAGCGCGTCGCCGCTCGACGTCACCGTCACGCTGGCGACACCCCTGCTGGACGCGTCACGGGACGGCCTGACGGCGACCCTCACCGGCGGCGGCGACGACGGCAGCGAGCGGGGGTTCGCGTCGGCCGCCGAGGACCGCGCCTCGACGCCGCGGTTGCCACGGTCCTTCACCGATCTCGTCACGACGATCTCCGCCGCGGACACGAACCCGGGCGCCGACCCGCGCTACGTGGTGCGTGTCCACGCCGTCGGTCCCGCGCCGAGCACGGGACCTATCAGCGTGCGGCTCGGCCGGGGCTGGGGGTCGATGATCGATCCGACGGTCCGAGCGGCAGGCGCGGGCTGGATCTGCACCGCGGCGGACGGCACCTGCACGACCGTCGCAAGGATCGACGCCGGGGCGACCGCTCCGCCCCTCGTGGTGACCGTCCCCGCCGGCGCGGGTCCGCCCGGTCCTGCCCTGACCGCGAGCGTCGCCGGAGGGGGTGACGACGCTCCGGACTCAACGTCCGACCTCGACAACGACCGCAGCAGCATCACGACGGCGGCACCCGAGGCACGCTCGGCAGGTCATCTCGACCTCTCGATCCCAGAACCCGTCCCGCTGACCGTCGGAGGGCGGCCGACGTGGCAGATCTCCGTGCGCAATCCGACCACCGGGTCGGGGGATCCCCCGGTCGTCCGGGTCGACGCTCCGTTCTCGGCGACGGCGAGGGGAGACGGATGGACGTGCACGCGAGCGCTCGTCTGCCGACGTGCGAACGCCGTCGCTCCGGGCGACGACGTCCCACCGATCAGCGTCTCCATGGAGGTTCCGGTCAGTACGGCGATCGGGGCCGCGACGGTGAACGCGATCGCCGATTCCGCGCCAGGGGTCGCGACGTCGACCACCACGGGCATCGGCTCGTCGGTCGGCGCACTGGACATCAAGCTCACGTCGGACGGGCCGCTGCTCCGCGGCGAGCGTGCCCGGCTGGCCGCCCGGGTCGTCAACCCAGCGCCGGTCGACGTCGCGGGGCCGGTCACGGTCGCCCTCAGGCGTCTCGGGTCCGCATCGACGTTCACCGGCGACGGCTGGGCGTGCACGGACGGCGAGTCCGGGACGACGTACTGCACCCACGAGGGCCCCGTGCCCGCCGGCGGGACACTTCCGACGGTCGACGTCGCGTTCACGGCTCCCCCCGCCGACACTGTCGCGGTCGCCACGTCGGCGTCGGTCCACGCGGTCCCGGGCGCGGTACGGGGCGGAGGTGCGACCGCCTCCCTGTCCTTGCCGGTGATCGGCTCGCCGGCGGACCTGACGATCACGGCCGAAGGTCCTGAGCCGCAGGTCGGACCGGATCTCGGCACGGCGCTGCTCGTGGTCCGCAACCGGGGGGTCCGTGCCGCCCGCGGGCCGGTGTCCGTCACCGCGACCGAAGGTCGGCTCCTCGGTGGCGACGGGTGGCAGTGCGGGCGGAGATGCGTCCATCCGGGCCCCGTGCCCGTGGACGGCGCCCTTCCTCCGCTTCGCGCGGAAGCGTCGAACCCGGCGTCGACCGGCTTCACGTCCGTCGGCATCTCCGCGACCGTCTCCGGTCCCGACGACGCCACGACCGTCAACTCCACCGCCCGAGCCACGTTCCCGGCAGCGACGGACGCTCGCGGTCGGCAGATCTTCGCCTCGCTCCCGCGTTCGGCCCAGGGCGATCGCGACACGACCCTCGAGCTCCCTCTCCGGGTCGACGCCCCGACCCTCACCTCCGAGTCGGTCGATCTCGCGGTGACCGCACCACCAGGCATCGTCGTCGAGGACATCACGGGACCCGATGTCTCCTGCTCCTCGAGCCTGCGCTGCAGGTGGGCACGAAGTGCGACAGCCGTCCGGACCCTCGACGCGACGGTCCGCGTCCGGCTCCTCTCCGACGCCGTCGGCCCCCTGGACCTCGATGTCCGCGCGTCGACCGGCACGGCGGACGTGACGCCCGGAAGGGCGACGACCCGCGTCGTGCCCCGGGGATCCGGGGCCGATCTCGCGATCGCCGTCGGTGACGCGATCCGACGGCCTACGGGGGCGACCCCGACACCCGTCGTCGTCCGCAACGGAGGATCGGCCGACCACAACGGGCCCGTCGCGGTCTCGTTCGGGTCGACGTCGTCGAGTTCGAACGGGCTCTCCCCATCGGGTGCCGGCTGGGTCTGCGAGACCAACGGTACGAGTTGCACCCACCCGGGTCCTGTCCGCGCCGGATCCGTCCTGCCCGAGATCACCGTCCGCGCCGACTACATTGGGTTCGCCGTCGGTGGCATCGTGCCGCTCACCCCGACGGTCGAAGGTGCCGAGGACACCGTCTCCACGAACGACCGGGCCGAGGCCGCCGTGCGCGTGACCGGCGCGGCCGAGGCCGATCTCGCCGCGTCCGCGGAACCGACCGGCCGGATCCTGAACGGGCGCGACGCCGAGTTCGTGTTCCGCGTCCGCAACGTCGGCGGTCGGCCGACGACCGAGCAGGTCGATGTCGATGTCGACGCCGGTCTCACGTTCGACCCCGCGACCACCACCACGACGATCGTCGCCCGGGGCGAGGAGTGGCGCTGCTCCGGCCGGGACATGCGGTGCGCGCTTCTTCGGCCGCTCGCACCGGGAGAGGAGGCACCCGCGCTGCGTGCCGTCGTTAGCGTCCCGGCGTTCCCGGACGCCGCACGGTCCGTCTCCCGTCCGCGCGCCGGCGCCACGCTGACCATTCGCCACGGAGAGCCGGCCGGGATGACGTCGAACAACGTGGCCGCGGCCGAGTCGGGAGCCGCACCGACCACCGCTTCGGACGTCGTGACGGCCGTCAACGCCGACGGTCCTGTGCCTCCGGACGGACCGGCGTCGTTCTCGGTCCGGGTCGGGAACGTCGGCACCGAGACGACGACCGCCCCCGTGGAGATGGACCTCAGCACGTTCAGCGACGAAGCCCGCACCGTGACCGCCCGGGGTGACGGATGGTTCTGCCCCAGGGGCTCGCTCGTCTGCCGTCTCGATGGCGCCCTGGAGGCCGGTGCGACGGCGCCCGACGTCCACGTCCTGGTGATCGACGACGTGGGTCGGCGGAGCGGCGAGGTCGAACTCCGTGCGCGGGCGACCGGGGACGACGGCGGTTGGACCGGCAACAACGCCGGCTCGGCGACGTCGGTCGTCCGCAAGTCGGGGGCCGGCCCCCGCACCGTGACCTGGATCCAGGATCTGCGGCCCGGAACCGTAGAGACCCGGCCGACCGCATCGGTGCGGGTGCTCAACGCCGGCGACGCGATCGATCCCGGACCCATCAGGGTAGACGTCGACGCGCGGCTCAGCGACGGCGGGACGGTACTGGCGCCCGGCTGGACCTGCGCCGGCAACCGCTTCGGAGGGCGGGTCTGCACCCACGACGGCCCGCTCGGCCCCGGATCCGAACTGCCCGCGATCGTCCTCACCGGCCCTCGGCCTGAGCAGGGCGTCTCGTCCCCTACGACGTTCCTCGCCGGCGTCACCCGCCCGGGGGACATCCCCCTCACCGACGGTGCCGTCAGCGCCGCAACGACGAGCCCCGGCCGCGCGCCGGCGTCCCTCGGGGTCTCCCTCGCCGGAGCCCGCCCGTCCCTTCCGGGAGAGACGGTCCGTTCCGTCGCGACGGTCCGGAACGCGGGTGCCACCGCATTCGGCGGCCAGGTCGTCCTGAACCTGAGCCACCCCTCCGCAGCAGCGATCTCCTCGGGAGACGGCTGGACGTGCACCGAGGCTGCGGATCGGTGCACCCGTCCCGGCCCGGTCCTGCCCGGCGAGGAATTGCCGCCGGTCCACATCGACGTCACGACCCCCCGCCTGAACGGCCGGAGCTCGGGCACTGTCGGTGTCGCCCTCCCGCAGCGAACGGAACCGGGTGCTGCCGACGACTGGTCGATGCACGACAACGTCGCGGTGGTGACGTCGGGCAGGGGCGGCGGCCTGACCGATCTCGTGGCCCGTGTCGCGTCCGAGACGCCCCCGGCAGCCGGAGGGACCGCTTCGACGCTCATCCGGGTGACGAACGCCGGAACCGAGACCGCGAACGCGCCGACGAGCGTGACACTCACCTCGTCTCTCCCGGGCTCACAGGTGTCCGGCGCCGGGTGGACCTGCGAGCAGCTCCGTTGTTCCCGCAACGGCCCCGTGGAGCCGGGGCAGACCCTCGACGTCCTCCGACTGCTCACGCCCGTGCCCACCGACGCAGGACGGGTCCCCCTCGTCATCGGCAGCACGATCGCCAACGGCGAGGACGACGCGAAGGCGAACGACACGGCGCGGTGGAGCACCGGGATCACAGGGGCGCCTGCCGACCTCGGAGTCCTCGCGTCGCCGTACCTGTCGGTGGCACCGGTGCCGGGGCGGGTGGCACCGGGCGAGACTGCACCGGTCCGGCTCGCGGTACGGGGCATCGGGCCGCTGTCCGGCGCCGATACCGTCGTGGAGACGGTTCTCCCGGAGGACGTCGAATACGCGGGCGCATCGTCAGGCGACGCGGCACCCGAGGTCGACGGCCGGCGTCTGACCTGGACGCTCCGCGCTCCTGCGGAGGGGACCACCACAGTCGTGGAGTTCGATGCGCGAGTCTCACCGGGTGCCCCTGCCGGGACCCGCTCGATCACCTCGACGCTGCGCTCGGACGCCCTCGCCTCGACTCAGCGGCGCACCGATGCGCTGACGATCGCGCGACCGGCGTTGTCCGACGTCACGCCGGCGACGTTCAAGAACGACGCTCCGGCCGAGATCGCCTTCCACGGTTCGGTCCTGCGTGCCGCCGACGACCTCGTGCTCGAGCGCGGTGGGCTCCGGCTCACCGGCACCGGAGCTTCGGGAGATGATCGGGAGGTCACGGCCACGTTCGACCCGAGGGGCGCACCCGCGGGGGACTACGACGCGGTCGTCCTACGCCGGGACGGCTCGACGTTGAGGCTGTCGCGGGCCGTCGCGATCACCGGTGACCCGGGGCCGACGACCCATGAGCCCCCGAGCACGACGACGGCCACCGGCCCGACGTCGACTGCCACGCCAGGGGGCGGAACGTCCGGCCCGACGGTTCCGCCGGCCGACGTCGCTGGACTGCTGGAGACCCTCGGTTTCCGGCCACCGGCACCCGTGCTCCCCGTGACTGCCCCTCCCCACACCACCGGGACGCTGCGATTCGTGGGCACCCCCCGTCCGCCACGGGCGGCGGCCCTCGTCCGCTCCGGCTGGTCGGTCCGGGTTCGTGTCCCCGCGGTGACCGGGATCCGGGCCGCGATGCTCGCCGACGCTGTTTCCGCCCGCCGCCTCAAGGTCCGCACCGGGACGATCCTGGCGACCTCGGCTGTCGGGCCGCGACGGGCCGGCGAGCACCGCCTGCGCCTTCGGGTCCCCGCCGCGCTCCGAGCGAAGGTCAGACGCTCGCCGCGGACGGCCGGAACGCTCCGGATCCTGACGACGGCCGAGGACGGTACGGCGTTCGTCTCGAGGCGGGTGATCGTCCGGCGCTGAGTTCCGACGGGCACCGGAGGCGGCGAGCGACGGGCGACACCGTCCGGTGCGGCCCGCGGCTCGCCGTGTCGACGTGGCGCGGACAGCGCACCCCCTCAGCCCGTGAGCCCCTCGTCCTCCGGCCGTCCGAACGCCGCGTTCAGCGCCTGGACGGCCTGGCTCGAGGTGCCCTTCCAGAGGTTGTCGATCGTCGCGAAGACCAGGACGTGGCCCGAGCGGGGATCGACGGTGGTGCGGATGCGGGCGACGTTGGACGCCTGGACGTCGCGCATGCCGGGCTCGGCGGTCGTCAGCTCGACGAACGGCTCGCCCTCGTAGGCCTCGCGGAAGAGGTCGGCGACCTCGTCGGCCGTGACGGGGCGGGTCGCCCGCACGTAGGCGGAGATCAGCTCGCCCTGGTCGACCGGCACGAGGTGCGGGACGAACACGGGCTGCACCGACTCCCCCATGCCCAATGCGCCGAGCTCCTGGCGGATCTCCGGCTGGTGCCGGTGGCCTGCGACGCCGTAGGCGTGCACGTTCTCGGACACGTCGACGTAGTGCGTCGTCCGCGCGAGCTTACGGCCGGCGCCGGAGACGCCGGTCTTCGCGTCGACGATCACGTCCTGGAGCAGTCCGGCGCGGGCCAACGGCGCGAGGCCGAGGATCGTCGCGGTCGGGAAGCAGCCGGGCATCGCGATGATCCGCCCGCCCTCGCGGACGCCGGCGAGCGCCTCGCGGTGGAGCTCGGGCAGGCCGTAGACCGCGGTCCCGAAGAGCTCGGGTGCGACGTGGACGTCGCCGTACCACTCGCGGTACGTCGCGGGATCGCGCAGCCGGAAATCGGCCGACAGGTCGACGACGACGAGGCCCTGCGCGTGCATGGCGGCGACGGCCTCCGACGACGCGCCGTGCGGGTAGCCGACGATCGCGACGTCGTGGGTCGACCCGATCCGGTCGAGGTCGGGCTCCGTCAGCGCGATCGGCACGCGGTGGTGCGGGTAGAGCTCGTCCAGCCGCATCCCGGCCTCGGCCCGGGCGGTGATCTCCCCGAGCGCGAAGTACGGGTGGCGGTGCACGAGCCGCGCCGCGAGCGCGCCGGCGAACCCGGACGCGCCGAGCACGGCGACGCGCGGGCGCGCCGCTCCGCGGGCGGGCGGCGTCCCGTCGTAGGCGACCCCGAAGGCCACGTTGTCAGCCACGGTCCGTCCCCGTGACCGTCACGGGCGGCGACGCCGCGACCCGGGTCCCGACGCGCTCAGCCACGGAGCACCCCGCCGACCTGCTCCGCCAGCGCGGCCACGATCTGCTCGCGGGCGCCACCGATCTCCTCGTCCGTCAGCGTCCGGTCGGCCGCCCGCAGGCGGACGTGCAGCGCCAGCGACACCTGACCCTCGGGGACGCCCTTGCCGCGGTAGCTGTCGAAGACGCGGACGTCCTCGAGCAGCGCGCCGCCGGCCTTGCGGGCGACGGCGACGACCTTCGCGGCCGTGACGTCGTCGGCCACCAGCACGGCGAGGTCGAAGCGGGCGTCCGGGAACGCACCCACGGGACGGAAGGTCCGGGCGTCGGGCACGAGCGGCAGGAGCCGGTCGAGGTCGATCAGGAACGTCGCGACGCGCGGGAGGTCCCAGCGGTCCGCCACGCGCGGGTGGACCTCGCCCAGCAAGCCGATCGTCGGGGCGTCGTCGCCGGCGCCGACGGTGATCCGGGCGGCGCGGCCGGGGTGCAGGAACTGGACCTCGTCGGTGGCGTGCAGCGCCCAGTCGTCGATGCGCAGGGCACCGAGCAGGGCCTCGAGCAGGCCCTTGGCCGCGAAGACGTCGTCCTGCACCAGCGCGGCGACCGCGAGGTGCTCGTACGGCATGTCGGCGCGCACCGGGTCCGGCGCGTCGCGGAAGACGGTGCCGGTCTCGAAGATGCGCAGGTCGTCGACGCCGCGCGTGCGGTTGTGCCGGGCGATGTCGAGCAGCGACACGAGCATCGACGGCCGCAGCACGGCCTGGTCCTCGCTCAGCGGGTTGTCGAGCACGACGGCCGCGGCGCGCGGGTCGCCCTCGGGCAGCTCGAGGCGCCCGGCGGCGCCGGCGTCGGTGAACGACCAGCCGACGACCTCCTGCAGCCCGCGGCCGACGAGGACGTCCTCGACCCGGCGGCGCGCGCGCTGGGCGGGCGTCAGGCGGGCCGCGGCCGCACGACGACGGGTCGGCAGGGTGGGCTCGAGGTCGGCGACGACGCCCAATCGGGCGATCTCCTCGATCAGGTCGACCTCGCGCGTGACGTCGGCGCGGCGCTCGGCCGGGACGACGACCTGCAGCGTGCCGGTGCCGGCGGGCGCATCGGGCTCGGCGTCGGTGACCCCGAAGCCGAGGGCGTCGAGGAGCTCGGTCTGGCGCGGACGCGACACGGCGGTGCCGAGCAGCCGCTCGACGCGCGACTCGCGCACGGCCAGCGGCGGCTGGACGACCGCGGAGTTCCAGGTGCCGGCCGACAGCGTGCCGCCGACGCGCGTGGCGCCGACGGTCTCGCGCAGCAGACGGGAGGCCAGGGCCTGCGCCCAGTCGACCTGCTCGGGCGCGAGGCCCTTGGCGTTCCGCGACGCTGCCTCGCTGAAGAGGTCCAGCCGGTGGGCCGTCCTGTGGATCGTCGGGCCGTCCCAGGAGGCGACCTCGAGCAGCACGCGCGTGGTGCCCTCGTGGACCTCCGAGCGCGCGCCGCCCATCACGGCCGCCAGCGACGTCGGGCCGTCGGCGTCGTCGATCACGAGCTCGCCGGCCTTCAGGGTCCGCGTGGTGCCGTCGAGCGTCTCGAGCTGCTCCCCGTCGACGGCCTCGCGGATCGTCAGCGACCCGCCGGCGACGCGGTCGGCGTCGAAGGCGTGCAGCGGCTGGCCGGTCACGAGCATCACGTAGTTCGTGATGTCGACGACGTTGTTGATCGGCCGCTGGCCCGCGGCCGACAGGCGCGCCTGGATCCACAGCGGCGACGGTCCGACGACGACGTCCTGGAAGAGCCGGAGCGTGAAGCGCGGGCACCGGGTGGTCGTGACCTCGAGCGAGAAGCCGTCGATGGCCTCGCCGCGCGGGTCGACCGCCGCGGCGTCCTCGCCCTCCTCCGCCGTCGAGCCCTGCTCGGCGGCACCGGCGGCCGTCCACGGGGCCGGCCGCAGCGAGGCGCCGGTGGCTGCGGCGACCTCGCGGGCGATGCCGTAGAGCCCGAGGCAGTCGGGGCGGTTCGGCGTGATCTCGAGGTCGAGCACGTCGTCGGCGTGCGCGAGGACGTCGGTCAGCGGCGTGCCGGGCGCGACGTCGGCGGCGCCGGGCAGGACGGTCTCCAGCGCGAGGATGCCGTCGTGCTCCTCCCCGATCCCGAGCTCGCGGGCGGAGCAGATCATCCCGACGGACGCCTGGCCGCGGAGCTTCGCCTTCTTGATCTTCATGCCGCCCGGCATGACGGCGCCGACGGTCGCGACGCCCACCGTCTGGCCCGCGGCGACGTTCGGCGCGCCGCAGACGATCTGCGACGGCTCCTCGGCGCCGATGTCGACCGTCGTCACGCGGAGGCGGTCGGCGTCGGGGTGCGGCTCGCAGGTCAGGACGCGGCCGACGACGATCTTCTCGGGCGTCTCGACGCCGTGGTGGACCAGCCGGTCGAGCTCCGTGCCGGTGACGTTCAGGCGCGCCGCGACCTCCGTCGCGTCGCGGCCGTCGAGCGCGACGTACTCGCCGAGCCACCTGATTGGAACCCTCATGCCCACCCCTTCGCCTTCATGCGTACTGCTCCAGCAGTCGGACGTCGTTCTCGTACAGCGGGCGCAGGTCGGAGAGGCCGTAGCGCAGCATCGCGATGCGCTCGATCCCCATGCCGAACGCGAAGCCCTGGACCTTCTCCGGGTCGAACTCCGGGCGGCCGACCGCGGCAAGGACGTTCGGGTCGACCATCCCGGAGCCCAGGATCTCGATCCAGCCCGTGCCCTTGCAGAGCGGGCAGCGCGAGCGGTCCTTCAGCGTGCCGGTGCCGCCGCAGAGGTGGCAGGAGACGTCGATCTCGACGCTCGGCTCGGTGAACGGGAAGAAGTGCGGGCGCAGGCGGATCTCGCGGTCCGGACCGAAGATCGCCCGCGCGAAGCTCAGCAGCACGCCCTTGAGGTCGGCCAGCGTGGTGTCGGTGTCGATCCAGAGACCCTCGACCTGGTGGAACTGCGGCGTGTGCGTCGCGTCGCTGTCGGGGCGGTAGACGCGGCCGGGGACGACGATCGCCACCGGCGGCTCGGCCCGCTCCATGTGCCGGACCTGCATCGGCGAGGTGTGCGTCCGCAGGAGGCGCTGGACGTCGCCGTCGAGATGCGGCGACGGCGCGAGGTAGAACGTGTCGGCGCGGTCGCGCGCCGGGTGGTTCTCGGCGTGGTTCAGGGCGTCGAAGTTGTAGTGGACCGTCTCGGTCTCCGGGCCCTCGACGATGTCGAACCCGAGCCCCAGGAAGATGTCCTCGATGTCGCGCCGGACGCGCGTCAGGAGGTGCAGCCCGCCGACGGGCTCGGCCTTCCCGGGGAGCGTGATGTCGACGCGGTCGGCGATCAGCTGCGCGTCGAGCTCCGACGCCTTCAGCTCGGCCACCCGCGCGTCGATCGCGGCCTGCAGCGCCTGACGCGCCTGGTTGGCCGCCTTGCCGACGATCCCGCGCTCCGCGGGCTCCAGCTTCGAGACGTCGCGCAGCAGGTTCGGGAGCTCCGCCTTGCGGCCGAGGTGCGCCACGCGGAGCTCCTCGAGCTCGTCCGTCGTGGTGGCCGCGGCGACGGCGGCTTCCCCCGCAGCGCGGAGCTCGGCGATCCGTTCTTGCATCGCGGGCAAGCGTATCGATGCGTTCCCGGAATCCCGGGCTCCCCCGGGAGCGTCGGGACGGTGGGGTTCGAACCGCGGAGGTCCCGACCCGGTCCCGCGTCCGGGCGACGATCCCCCTCCACCGCTGGCGATCGCGCCCGCGCCCGTCGTGGCGCACCGAATATCGGTGCTGGCCCCGACGCGGCCGACGCCGTACACGGGTTGACTTGGGGACACCACCTCCTCCCCGACCCGCGCTAGGAACCCCGATGTCCCGTTCATCGCTCGCCGCACCGCTCGCCGCCACCGTCGTCTGTCTCGCCGCCGCCCCCGCTGTCGCGGGCGCGTCGGTGCCCGTCGGACCCGGCCTGAACGCCGGAGGCGCGACCGTCGACGTGCTCGTCGACCCCTCCGGCACCGCCGCCGACGTCGCGTGGCGCGCACCGGACACGACCGGGGCGGCCGACCGGTACGCCTTCAACGCCTGTCGCGTGACGCTCACCCGCACGCCACTGCGCTGCGACAGGACGCCCCAGCGCCTCGGATCGATCCTCGACGCCAACGGGGCGGCGAAGAGCCTCGGCCCCGTCCGCCTCCTGCGCCAGGCCGACGGCCGCACCTACGTCGTGACCGACCAGGCGGGCAAGTGGCTGTGGGAGCGGCCCACCGGCGCCACGAGCTTCGGCCCCGTGCGGCAGCTCTCCGCCCAGGGCGGGACGACCGAGCGCACGACGCCCGTCCTCACCCGCGACGGCGCGTCGATCCTCTTCCCGGCCTGGGGCTCGTTCGGCGCGTCCGTGTCGTCCGCGCCGATCGCCGGCGACGCGGCCCTGACCTCGAACACGATCCTCGACCGCACCGCGGCGAACGGGGCCGCCAACCCGGCGAGCAACGACGTCGCCCCGCTCGCCGACGGCTCCACGATCGCGGTGGTCTCGGGCGCCGGCGGCAACCCCCACCTCTACCGGCTCCCCGCGGGCGGCGACCCGAACCTGACGACGGCGTGGGGCACCGCGGCGCGGGTCCCGGGTGTGACCGGGCGCTCGGCCCTCGGCGCGAACGCCGGCACGGCCTTCCTCGCCACCCGGACGTCCGGTGGGCTCGAGGTGCGGAAGACGACGGGCGCCACGTTCGGCCCCCCGGTCACGACCGCGACGGGGGCGACCCCGAACCTGCAGGTCGACGTCTCCCCGGGCGCCCGCGCGCTCGTCGTCGGCACCCTGGGCAGCAGCAGCCTGCGCGCCGTGGTGTCGAGGACCGCCGGCGCATCGTTCTCGACCTCGCAGGTCGCGGCGGACGAGCCGATCGGGCAGCCCGCCCTGTCGGTCGGCGACGACGGCCGCGGCCTGGCGGTCTGGACCGGCCGGGGCGGCGAGGTCCGGATGGCGCCGATCGCCCCGGGCCCGCAGCTGGTCCGTCGCGGCGGCTTCGGACTCGAGGTCCCCGCCGGCTGCCTCAGCGGCGCCGCGCTGACGCAGCTGCGCCTGAGCACCGTCCGGCGCCTGCGGAGCGGTTCGCGGATCAGGAGCGTCGAGTTCCTCGTCGACGGCCGGCGCGTCGGGACCGACCGGCGCGCCCCCTACTCGCTGTCGTTCAAGCTGCCCGCGTCCGCGAAGGCCAAGGCGAAGGCGAAGATCACCGCGCGCATCACGGTCGTGCGCAGGGACCGCACGACCAGCCGGACGACGGTGCTCGCGAACGTCGCGCCGTGCGGAGCGCCGTCGGGCTCGTAGCCCGCCGCGGTGCCGCACCACGGTGCGGGACCGTGTCCGGCCGACGCGGCCGCGCCGACGCCCGACCGGCGCCGGCGCGCGGCCGCGCTACCCGCGCGCCGTGCGCGCCAGCTCGTAGAGCGCGACCGTGGCGGCCATCGCCGCGTTCAGCGACTCCGCCCCGGCGATCGGCACGTGCGCCGTCCGGTCGCACGCGGCGACCACGTCGTCGGGGAGCCCCTCGCGCTCGGCGCCCACGAGCAGGCTCAGGCCGTCGGCGTCCGCGCCGTCGACGAGGTCGGGCCGCAGCACCTCGCCGGCGCGGAGCACCAGCGCGACGGTCGTGCCGGGCAGCTCGGCCGGTCCGTCCGCGCGCGCCAGCGGCACGGCGAAGACCGAGCCCATGCTCGCGCGCACGGCCTTCGGGGCGTACGGGTCGGCCGTGTCGGGACCGATCGACACGCAGGACGCGCCGAGGGCGTGGGCGGCCCGGATCGCGGTGCCGACGTTGCCCGGGTCCTTCAGGCCGTGCAGGTGCAGGCAGCGCGGCCCGACGGCCGTCCCGAGCCACCGCTGCCGGTAGATCCCGATCGCGCGGGTGCCCGACCCGAGCGACGACGCACCGTCCAGGAGCGCGGGGTCCACCTCGGTGCCCTCCAGCCCCGATCCGGCGTGGACGAGGAGGTCCTCGGCGTCCCAGCCCGCCGCGGCGGCGGCACCCACGAGGTCCTCGCCCTCGGCGACGAACAGGCCCGTCCTCGCCCGCTCGCGCTTGCGGTTCAGGAGGACGCGCACCTGCTTGAGGCGCGCGTTCTGGTGCGAGTTGATGACGGACATGGCCTGTGGGTGCGGTGGTCGGGTACGAGCCGCGCTCGGCGGACCGGCGGGCCTGTCCGCCGACCCGGGACGCAGAACGGGCGCCCCGTGGGACGCCCGTTCAGGAAGCTCGGAGCCGACCCGTGGGACCGGCGGTGATCGCTAGGCCGCGGCCTTGGCGGCCAGCGCGTCCTTCGCGACGGCGGTGAAGGCCGAGAAGGCCTCCGGGTCGCGCACCGCGAGGTCGGCCAGGTTCTTGCGGTCGACCTCGACGCCGGCCAGGATCAGGCCGTGGACGAGGTTGCCATACGTCAGGTCGTTCAGACGCGCGGCGGCGTTGATGCGCGTGATCCACAGGCGACGGAAGTCGCGCTTGCGGTTGCGGCGGTCGCGGTACGCGTAGACGCCGGCCTTGAGCCCGGCCTCCTTGGACTCGCGGTACGTGTTGTTCGCGCGGCCGACGTAGCCCTTCGACCGCTCGAGGCTCGCGCGACGCTTCTTCTTCGCGTTGACAGAACGCTTGACGCGGGTCATCAGCCGTCTCCGAGGAGCCGCTTGACGCGAGACGTATCAGCCTCGGACAGGATGGCGGCGTTGGCGAACTTGCGCTTGCGCTTCTGCGACTTCTTTCCCAGGATGTGGGACTGCATCGCGTGACGGGCGGAGATCTTGCCGGTCCCGGTCCGCTTGAAGCGCTTCTTGGCGCCCGAGTGGGTCTTCTGCTTGGGCATGCGAATCGGTGATTGTGCCAGATGGCGGTGGGCCGTGCGTGGCGGTCAGGCGCACGTCCGGCAGGGCATCGCCCGGGGGCACCGGGCGGGACGGCGTGCGTCCCGCGACCCGGAGTCCGCGGCGTACGTGCCGACCGCGACCGAGGTCGCGGCGAGCACGGGTGGCGCTCGCGCGCCGCTGCGTCCATCTTGAACGACCTGCAATTCCCGTGCGTCGCGGCCCCCTCATCGGGGACCGCGGTCGGGCGCGGACGGCGTGCAGGACGCCGCTCCGGGGTCCGCCGGCGAGCGGCGGACCGACGCTCAGGACGCGGGAGCGTCCTCCGTCTGGGCGACGTCGGACGTCGCCTCGGCGTCGTCCGCCGGGCTCTCGGAATCCGCCTCCGCCTCGGCGGGGGCGTCCTCGGCCTCGGTGGCCGGGGCGTCGTCGGGATCGGCCGGGGCCTCGCCACCGACCACGATGCCGACGTTGTCGTCGGCCTCGGCCTCGGCGTCGAGCTCCTCCTGCGTCGGCGGCACCTTCGGCGTCCACGTGCCGTTGATGACCTCCTTCGACGGGCTGAGCATCATGGTCATGTTGCGGCCCTCGAGCGAAGGGCGCTGGTCGACCTGGCAGATGTCGTCGAGGTCGATGACCAGGCGCTCCAGGAGGTCGCGCCCGCGCTCGGGGTGCGTGACCTCACGGCCGCGGAACATGATCGTGACCTTGACCTTGTCCTTGCCCTTGAGGAACCGGATCACGTGCCCCTTCTTGGTGGCGTAGTCGTGATCGGCGATCTTGGGCCGGAACTTGATCTCCCGGGTGACGACCTGCGTCTGGTGCTTCTTGGCGACCTTCTTCTTCTGCGCCTGCTCGTACTTGTACTTCGAGTAGTCGAGCACGCGGCAGACCGGGGGTCGCGCGTTGGCGGCGACCTCGACCAGGTCGAGATCGCGCTGCTGGGCGTAGCGGAGGGCGTCCTCCGTCCGCATGACGCCGGCCTGGTTGCCGTTCTCGTCGATCACGCGGACTTCAGGGACCCTGATCCGGTCGTTGACACGAGTCGTGTCACGCTCCGGCGGTCGGCGGTCGAACCTGCGCGGAACCGGCACTAGGAGGAAATGGCCGCGAGGCGCAAGGGCTGCGCAAGCGGGGTATCGCGAGTAAACAAGAGCCCAACCATAGCGCAGAAGCGCCCGTGGGACAGGGTGGTTTGCCTAGGCTCTCCCCCGTGCGCCTCGTCTTCGTCTGTCTGGGGAACATCTGCCGGTCGCCGACCGCGGAGGGCGTGATGGCCGACCTGCTGGCCCGCGAGGGCCTCGCGGACCGCGTCGCGGTCGACTCCGCGGGCACCGGCGACTGGCACGTCGGGTCCCCGCCCGACGACCGCGCGACCGCCGCCGCGGCCGGCCGCGGCATCGCCCTGACCAGCCGCGGGCGGCAGGTGACGGTCGACGACTTCCGCACCGCGGACCTCCTCCTGGCCATGGACTCCCGGAACGCGCGCGACCTCCGGGCCCTCGCCCCAGACGACGCGGCGCGGGAGAAGGTCCGGCTGCTGCGGTCGTTCGACCCTGCGTCCGTCGGGACCGGCGACCTCGACGTCCCCGATCCGTACACGGGCGACGCCGACGGGTTCCAGCTGGTGCTCGACCAGGTCGAGGCCGCCTGCGCCGGCCTGCTCGAGGCGATCCGCCCGCAGCTGTAGCGCGGGCGGACGCCCGGTCCGGGGCGCCGGTCAGCCCGCCGCGGGCTCCCCGGCCTGCAGCGCCGTGCGCTCGCGGACCGCGGCACCGAGCCGCGACGCGACGTCGGCCACCGGCGCCGCCGGCTCCTCGCGCCCGCCGTGGTGGCGGAGCGTCAGCGTGTGCGCCTCGGCCTCCGTGTCGCCGATCACCGCCATCAGCGGGACCTTCGCGAGCTCGGTCTCCCGGATCTTGCGGCCGACGGTCTCGGTCCGCCCGTCGACGACGACCCGCAGGCCGGCGGTCTTCAGGTCCTTCGCGATCGCGTGCGCGGCGTCGGCGTGGCGGTCGGAGACCGTCAGCAGCGTCACATGCGCCGGCTGGAGCCAGAACGGCAGCTCGCCGCCCGTGTGCTCGAGGAGGATCCCGATGAACCGCTCGTACGAGCCCAGCAGCGCGCGATGCAGGACGACCGGCCGGTGGTCGGAGTTGTCGGCACCCGTGTAGACGAGGTCGAAGCGCTCGGGCGCCTGGTAGTCGATCTGGACCGTGCCGAGCTGCCACGAGCGGCCGAGCGAGTCGCGGAACTGGATGTCGATCTTCGGCCCGTAGAACGCGCCGTCGCCGTCGTGGACGACGTAGGGCAGGTCGTTGTTCTCGAGCGCGGTGCGCAGGTCGCCCTCGGCCTTGTCCCACATCTCGTCGGAGCCGAGGCGGTTCTCCGGCCGGGTCGACAGCTCGTACGTGAAGTCGGCGGCGTCGAACCCGAAGAGGTCGTACGTGTCCTGCGCGAACTTCAGGCAGGCCGTGACCTCGTCCTGGATCTGGTCCTCCATGACGAACAGGTGCGCGTCGTCCTGGCAGAACTGGCGGACCCGCATCAGGCCGTGGAGCGCGCCGGAGAGCTCGTTGCGGTGCAGCAGGCCGGGCTCCGAGAAGCGCACGGGCATGTCGCGCCAGCTCCAGCGGGTCTGGCGGTAGAGCTCATAGTGCCCCGGGCAGTTCATCGGCTTGAAGCCCATGGTGGGCTCGACCGCCTGACCGTCCTCGGGGTGGGCGGGGTCCGTGTCTCCGTGGTGGTCGTGCGTGGATGTGAGGAACATGTCGTCCCGGTACTTGTCCCAGTGGCCCGACGTCTTCCAGAGGGAGGCGTCGAACAGCTGCGGGGTCTTGACCTCGGTGTAGCCGCGGTCGTCGCCCATCTCACGGGACAGCGCCACCAGCTCGTTGAAGATCCGGGTGCCCGAGGGGGTCCAGAACGCGGATCCGGGAGCGGCCTCGCTGAAGTGGTAGAGCCCGAGCTCCTTGCCGAGCTTGCGGTGGTCGCGCTGGCGGGCGAGCTCGAGGCGCTCGAGGTGCGCCGTCAGCTCCTTCTTCTTGAAGAAGGCCGTGCCGTAGATCCGGACGAGCTGCTGGCGGTCCGAGTCGCCGCGCCAGTAGGCCCCGGCGAGCGACTGGAGCTTGAACGCGCCGATGCGCTTGGTGCCCGGGCCGTGCGGGCCGCGGCAGAGGTCCGTGAACGGGCCGTTCGTGTAGAGCGAGACCGTCTCCACCGGCGCGTCGGCCGGGGCGTTCCTCACGAGGTCCTCGATCAGCTCCACCTTGTAGGGCTGGTCCTCGGCCTTGAACCGCTCCAGGGCGACCTCGACGGAGACGTCCTCGCGCGCGAAGTGCTCGTCCGCCTTGACGTGCTCCTGCATCTTCGCCTCGATCGCCGCGAAGTCGCCGTCGTTCAGGACGACGCCCTCGGGGAACTCGAAGTCGTAGTAGAAGCCGTGCTCGATCGGCGGGCCGATCGCGATCTTCGTGCCGGGATAGAGGTCGAGGATCGCCGCGGCCAGCACGTGCGCCGTGTCGTGCCGGATCAGCTCGAGGGCCTCGTCGGAGCGCTCGGTGATGATCCCGATCTCCGCGCCGTCGTCGAGCGGCCGGTCGAGGTCCCGCTGCTCGCCGTCCACCGTGATCGCCAGCGCGGCCCGGGCCAGGCCGGGGCCGATCGCCAGGGCGGCGTCCGTGCCCGTCGCCCCGTCGGAGAGCTCGAGCACCTTGCCGTCGGGAAGCGTCACCTGCATGGGCCCCAGGGTATTCGAGGGGACGACGCGGCCGCCGGGCGCCCCTGCTCGCGACGTCGTCGCGGTTCGATCCCCGCGTCCCGGGCGCGGCGGGAGGCTGCCCGCGGGGTCCCGGGCGGCCGTGGACCCGTTCGTATGCTGGCCCGATGGACCACGAGCTGCTGCGCGCCGAGTTCCCCGTCCTCGCGGAGCTGACCTACCTGAACGCGGGGACCTGCGGTCCGCTCCCCCGTGCCGCCGGCGCCGCGACGACGGTCCTGCAGCACGAGGCGGAGACCCGCGGCCGCGCCGGCGAGCACTACGGCGCGCTCGTGCAGGCCCAGGAGGACCGCCGGGCGCGCTACGCCGGCCTGCTCGGCGCCGCGCCCGAGGACGTCGCCCTGACCTCGTCGACGACGGACGGGATCGTCCGCGTCCTGCAGGCGCTCGACTGGTCCGCCGGCGACGAGGTGCTGATCGCCGAGCAGGAGCACCCCGGGCTCCTCGGGCCGCTGGCGGCGCTCGTGGAGCAGCGGGGCGTCGTGGTGCGCACCGCGCCGCTCGAGCACCTCGTCGAGGCGGTCGACGGGACGACGCGGCTCGTCGCCTGCTCGCACGTCCGCTGGACCGACGGCACGCTCGCGCCCGCGGCGCTGGCCGAGCTCGGCGGACGGGTGCCGGTGCTGCTCGACGGCGCCCAGGGCGCCGGGGCGATCCCGGTCGACGTCACCGCGCTGGGGTGCGCGTACTACGCGGCGTCCGGGCAGAAGTGGCTCTGCGGACCGATCGGCACCGGCCTGCTGTGGATCGCCCCCGACCGGCGGGCCGACCTCCGCGTGCGCGCCCCCGGGTACGGGAACCTGCAGGTCCCCGCGGAGGGGCTCTCCGCCCACCCGTGGGACGACGCCCGCGCGTTCGACGCCCTCTCGATGTCGGCCGAGTCGTCCGTCGGCGCGGTGACCGCGATGGACGTGCTCGCCGGCGCCGGCTGGGACGACCTCCTGGAGCGGGCCGCCACCCTCGCGGCAGGCCTCGCGGAGCGGCTGACGGCGTCGGGGCGGACCGTCGCCCCGCGCGGCCGCACGACGCTGGTGTCGTGGCACGACGACCACGCCGTCGCGACGCGCGACCGGCTGGCCGCGGCGGGCGTCGTCGTCCGCGACCTGCCGGGCACCGACCTGCTGCGGGCCTCGGTCGGTGCCTGGAACGACGAGCGGGACCTCGACCGGCTGCTCGAGGTGCTCGCCGGCTGACGGCCGCCCGGGCCGTCAGTCCTTGTCGCGGCCCCGCGGCCCGCGCTCCGCGCGGCCGGTCATCAGCAGGTCGATCTCCCGCGAGTACGCCGCGCCGAGCACGCAGAGGAGCGCCGCGATCGCGAAGGTGACCCCGATCGCGGCGTGGTTCTCGACCGCCGCGAGGAACCCGAACGCGGCCGCGAACGCCGTGAGGAAGAACGGGCGGGTGTTCTCGATCAGGCTGGTCGTGCTCTGTGCGATCTCGTGGACGTCGGTGTCCCGGATCGCTTGCACCGTGGCCGAGGCGGCGCTGGACGCGCGGTCGGCCGCGACCTTGGCGCCCTCGGCGGTGCGCTCCGCGGCGCGGGCCCGGAGGCTCGGGCCCTCGGGGCCGGCGTCCCCGTGCGGCGCACCGTTCGGCGCGGCGGCGGGCGTCGGGTCCGCGTGCGACGGCTCGGCGCGTGCGGCCGCGGCCGCACGGCCCGCCTCGGCGGCGGCCGCCTGGGCCGCCGCGGCGGCAGCGGCCGCTGCGGCCGCCGCCTGCGCCGCCGCGGCCGCCGCACCGCCCTGCGGACGATCGCTCCGCGCGGCGTCGTGGGAGCCCGCCGGGGCCTCCGGCGCGACACCGACGCCCGCCGTGGCCACCGGGTCGACGCCCCCACGCACCTGCGTCGCGTCGTCGTCGGTCGCCCTGCGGAACTCGTCGGCCATGGGGGTCACGGTACCCGTGCGGTGCGGGCGCCAAGCCGCCACGCGGGGTCCCCGAGCGCGTGCACCCCGTATCGTGCCCGCCGATGCCCCGGCTGCGTTCGATCTCCCGCGGCGCCTGGCTGGCCTTCGTCGTCGTCCTGCTCGTCGGGGGCGGGATCCGGCTCTACCAGGCGCAGAACCCGCAGCCGAAGCTGAGCCAGGACGCCCTCTCGTACACGGGCATCGCCCAGAACATCGCCAAGCGCGGCGAGTACACCGGGCGGACCAAGCGGGGGCCGGTGCCGAAGGAGAGCAAGCGCACGGGCGCGGAGATCCGCAAGGACGCCGAGATCAAGGCGCTGCACTGGCCGCCGTTCACGCCGCACATGTTCGCCCTGGCCTACTCGATGGCGCCCGGGGACCATCCGAGCTCACGGGACGACACGCGCGTCCTGAACTACGCGCAGTGGGGGGTCTCGACCGCCACGATCGTCGTCGCGTTCGCCCTCGGCTGGTTGCTGATCGGCGCGTGGACCGGCGTCGCGTCGTCCGCCGTGGTCGCGCTGTACCCGCCGCTGGCGTGGGGCCCGAGCAGCCTGCTCTCCGAGCCGCTGGGAGCGTTCTTCGTCGCGTGCGCGTTCACCGCGTTGACCCTCGCGTGGCGCACCCGGCGGAGACCCTGGTGGGCGATGGCCGGCGCGCTCTTCGGCGCCGTCATCCTCACGCGCACCGACCTCCTCTTCGTGCCGCTGTTCTGCGCCCTGATGGGGCTCGTCATCATCGGCAACACCGTGAGCTGGAGGCTGGGTGCCCAGAGCGCCGGGCTCCTCCTGCTCACCGCGGCGATCGTCGTCGCCCCCTGGGCGATCTACGCGTCGAACAAGGCCGGGAAGTTCGTCTCGGTGACCACCGGCGGCGGCTCCGCGCTGTTCGTCGGCACCTACCTGCCGGGCAACGGCTCGACCTTCGACATGAAGTTCGCGCTGAAGGACGAGGTGGTCGAACGTCACCCGGACTACAAGGACCGGCACTACACCTCCATCCCGGCGCAGGTCGTCCTCGACGACGTCGCCGCGCGCCATCCGGAGCTCGAGCGCGACGCCGCGCTCGGCAAGGAGGCCCGGGAGAACCTGCGCAAGTACGCGCTCGGCGACCCCGTGAAGTTCGGGCAGATGATGGCCTTCAAGGCCGTGAAGATGTGGTCGCGCTACGCCCGCGGCGGCTTCGACCACACCAGCCCCTGGTGGACGGCGCTGCACGACCTGATCGTCGTCCTCAGCGCGATGGGGATCCTCTGGGGCGTCGTCCGCCGACGCGATCCCGCCATCGCCTCCGTCGGCCTCGGCATCCTGCTCGCCACCGGCGTCCACACGCTGGCGGTCGCGCACGGCCGCTACAACCTGCCGCTGATGCCGATCCTCATCTGCGCCGGGTGCGCCGGATGGACCCTCGCGATCCGGGAATGGCGCGCGCGACGGAGGTCGCGTCCGGGCCCGGAGACGGTGACGGCCCACGCCTGAGGCGCGGGCCGTCGTCCCAGAGGCACCGACCGGAATCGAACCGGTGTACACGGCTTTGCAGGCCGCTGCGTAGCCACTCCGCCACGGTGCCGGGACTCGGCAATGTAGCGCCTCGGCCCCCTTTCACGCGCGCTCCCGACCCGCACGCCACGTCCGGGGATCCGCTGCTAATCTGCTGCACCGCAGTACCGCAGCGCGCGATTAGCTCAGTTGGTTAGAGCGCACGCTTGACATGCGTGAGGTCACAAGTTCGAGTCTTGTATCGCGCACCTCGCAGAAGGCCCCGCCCCGGCGGGGCCTTCGTCGTTCCAGGGCATCTAGCCGGCCTCCAAGCGCCGACCGAGAAATGCACTCTCCGTGCACATGGAGGCCCCAGAGCGCCGGAATCGGGCCCCTAGAGAGATCCGGTGGCGAACGTCACGGGCGGCGAGGATCGTGGCCTCCGGGTCCAGGTTCGGCTGCCCCTCGAACTCGGCGATCACGTGCCCGTATGTCGACAGCACGAGCTTCGGGCTGTTTCGGAGCTGCTCGGACACGTAGTGGATCGTGTGGCCGGCCGCCAGGAGCAGCGACGCGAAGCTGTGCCGCAGGTCGTACGGGCGCTGGTACTCCACCCCCGCCCGCTCGAGTGCGTCGGTCCACTGGCGGGCGCGCCAGTTGTCCATCGCCGTCTTCGACGCGACGACCTTGTCCGGGCCGATCGGGAACACCAGCGCTCCGGGACGCGCACCAGGGTTCGCGCGCTTCCATGACTTCAGGTCGTCCGCCAAGGGCGCGAGCAGCTTGACGGGCATCACGTTCCCCGTCTTCGTGCGCTTCACCCCACCGATCCCGTCGACCGCCCGCTGGACCGTGATCGTCCGCAGGCCGATGTCCTGCCAGCGGAGCGCGAACGCCTCCCCCGGTCTCAGGCCCGCGTACGCCAACACCGACACCAGCGTCCGGTCACGCAGCTCGAGGCGGCTACGAACGAGCTCGACCGTTGCCGGCGCGAGAGGCTGAACGGCCTCGGTGGGATTCTTCACGACGGGGCGGACCAGGGCGACGGGGTTCGCGTCGAGCTCGCCGTCCTCCGCAGCGCGCTGCAGGATCATCCCGAGCAGCGATAGCGCCCGGTTCAGGTTGTGTGGCCCCGCCCCGGCCTTCAGGCGCTTGGACTGCCACTCCCGTATCCGCTTCGGCGTCAGCGACCGCAACGGGACCGGCCCGAGCTCGGTCAGGATGTGCGCGGACAGCAACTCGCGGTAGAACGCCTGCGTTCGGGGGGACTTCCGGGAGAAGTGGTCCGGGATCATCGTCTTCTCGACGAAGTCCGCGAGGCTGCTCTTTCCACTCTCGACACGGTGCAGCAGGCCGCGCTGCTTCAGGCGTCGCATCTCGCGGTCCCAGTCGTCCGCGTCCGCCTTGAGGTCGAACGTGCGACCGCGCTGCTTACCCTCCTCGTCGCGCCACCGAACGATCCACTTTCCGTTCGGCTGCTTGCCGACACTCATGCTGCTCGTCCTTTTCGCTGGGGCTTCATCGCGTCGAGGACCCGCGCGGACGCCGCGGCGTGTGGGCCGGCCTTGCGGTCGTACGCGCGCGCGGGCCCGTGATCTTTCTTGGCCTTCGGCTCGACCACCGCGTCCGCCGGGATCAGCCAGCGATGCCCGACCTTCGTCGCGGTCGGGATGCGGCCATCGCGGCACCACCGCTCCACCGTGCGCGGGTTCGCGTTCCATCGCTCCGCCATCTCGGCGGCGGTGAACCTGCGGTCCGGGTCGATCGCGGCGACCAGCAACCCCGCGACGCGCTCAGCGCCGGCGGGGTTCTGCTCGATCTCCGCGGCGAGCTGGTCGAGGAGGTTCATGCTGCTGCGGCGTACTTGTCGACGATCGGCGCGGTCGTCAGGTCGACCGTCAGCCAGTCGATGTCTTCCTGGTCTTCGACCCACACGTACCGGTCGATCGCCCAGACCTGGGCGCACCACTGCTCGCGTCGGATCGCCATGATCGACACGTCCAGCCCGGCTGTCTTGCAGAGCTCGGCTAGGACGGACCTGTCGCTGCGTAGTTCGTTGAGGTTCATGCTGCCTCGTGGTTGGCGTGGGTTCGAACGGCGACGTACTCGACGTGCCGCCAGCCGGCGCAGCAGCCTGCAAGAGCGGCGGCGCCTTCGGCATCTGGGGTGGCGTTGATGACGCCGTTGGGCCCGAGCACCACGTGAAGCCTCGGGTGGTCGTGGCGATCCAGCTTGGTGGGCTCGAGGCCCGCGACCGCACGGCCGGCGGGCTCATGCATCGGGGTTCTCCGGCTCATGGATTGCCCTCGATGTGGGGAACGCTCGCCCGAGGTCGGCAAGGCTGTAGATCGCGGTGTAGCCGTCGGGTGCCCAGCGCGTGTTCGACACGGAGGCGGGGTGCCGGGGCGGCCACTCGGGCTTGCCGCGCGTCTTGCCTGTGCGGACGGCGAGCAAGCCGCGGGTGCTGGGGTTCCCGGTCCAGTACGTGCCGACGATGAAGTCGAATCCCTCGTACTCGAAGCCGCAGAGCGCGCGCTCGAAGCGGGGCGACAGGACGGTCAGGTCTTCGATTCCGAGGTCGTCGTGGTCGATCTCCAGGATGCGCCTGGCGATCGGCAGGACGTCGAGGCGGGCGCGTCGGTCGCGATCGCGCGCCTCCTCCGCGTCGCGCGCGTCCTGCTCGCTCGCCTTCCGGCGTGCCCGATCAAGCAGCCCCATCGGGACCCTCCTTCTGACCAGCGGCAGCGCGGTGCCGATCGACGTGTTCGGCGATGCGTCGGGCCTTCGCGGTGTAGGTCGCTCGGTGCATCCCCTTGCCGGGGTCGTAGCCCCAGTTGCCACAGTCCTCGTAGTAGAGGACCTGGGCGATGGCGTGAATCTCCTTCTCGGTCATCGACCCTCCTTTTGACGTTCGGCCGGGTCGAACGGCTGCGGGTCGGAGTAGAGCGCCACGCGCTGCTCGGTCACGATGTCGTCGAACGGGGGGACCGCGTTCGCCATGTCGTTGATCTGCGCATCGAGCTTCGCGAAGTCCGTCGTCCAGTCACCGATGTCGCACGACGCCGGGTCCTTGCGGTCGACGCCGACGGCGCGGTACTGCTTCTCAGGCCACATCGGCGCCCTCCTCGGGCTCGTACTTCTGACGTTGCTCGGTGGCCCTCGTTGTGGGGTTCAGCATCGGCGGCCCTTCGCTCGGCGGGCGGCACGGCGGCGCTCGTCCGCGCGAACGTCGGCGGCGTCGGCGACGAACGCCCCGCGGCCAGGCCAGCGCCCGGCGTGGAGGTCCCCGCCCAACGGACCGAGCGGCGCCCTGGCGATGAACCCGAGGGACTTCTTGATCGTGACCTTCGTCCGGCGCTTCATCCCTGCTCCTGACGCTGCTCGGTAGCCCTCGAAGCACGAGCAGCACGGGCAGCCAGCGACGCAGTGCGATCGCGTGCGGCGCGGTCGCACTCCGAGGCCAGTCGCATCCACTCCTTCCGTGGCACGCCGGGCTGCGCCTCGTCATCGGAGGGAGCCAGCCGGGACGCGCGACGCTTTCGCCAAGCGTCGTGCAGCACATCGGGCACCGGCAGCGTGCCACGGGCGTTGTTGCATCCCGCGTGAGCCAGGCGCATGTTGTTGACGGAGTAGGTGCCGCCCTTGCTAGAGGGTCGAGCATGGTCGATCGTCGCCCTCTCGGGACCGTGCCCGGCAAGCGGAACGCGTTGTCCGCACAGCCAGCAGATCCCGTGATCTCGCTTGTAGGTCGCCCGCAGGTTCGTGCTCATCGCTCCTGCTCCTGACCAGCGGCAGGCACGTCGAGCAGCGACGGCTGCGCGTGCTTGCCCTTCTCGGGGCCCCAGCCGATCGGGCTGTGCGGGCACTTGGCCGGCAGGAAGTTCCCCAGGGCCTTGGCCTCGTCGAGCGATCCCAGGCGGAGGATGTCGCCACCGTCGGCGACGAACTTGGCGACCTCGCGCTTCTGCTCGCGGCCCATCAGGTGCGGCATGCAGTCGACGAGCGTGATGCACCCGCACGGCTCGCGGCCGATCAGGACCGTCTCTCGCGTCTCGGTGCTCATCTACTTGCCCTCCTGGGCGGCCTCGGCGAGCGTGTAGCCGTAGAAGCGCAGGACGTCGGTCAGGTCCTCGAGGTCGATCCAGACGCGCTCGCCGGAGTCGTTGATCCGGATGTGCAGGCCGGCGCCCTGGTCCAGGTCGATGACCGCCGGCAGGGTCACGAGATCCGTGTCCTCGTCGGGGCTGCTGGTGTAGCCGATGGTGGTCTTGATGCCTTCGATGCTCATGGTGTGGTGCCCTCCTGGGCGTCGGTGGTGGCGGGGCCGTCGAGTGCTTGCCGGGCAATCTCGTCGGGGTACTGCTTCTGGCGGGGGTCGCCGAACGTGCGCTCGATCTCAACCAGCGCGCGGCGGTACCGGTCGCGCTCGGCCTCCACGGCCTTCCGCTCCTTCACGAGCTCGTGGCCCAGCTCGAGCGCTTGGTGCTGGACGCCGCCGAGGATGTCGGCGCGGACGTACTCGACCGGCTCGCCGTCGTGGCCGTACGGCCGAAGCTGGCCGGCGACCTTGACCGTGGCGCCGTGTGTTTCGTGCAGCCAGATGCGGTCAGTCGACATCGCTGGCCTCCTCTCGAACAGTCAAGGATTCGTTGACAGTTGTCCGGGATTCCCGAACAACTCCTGGCGACTGGATCTCGCGCTCGTCGTTCTTCCCGGCCCAGAACGCGCCGCGCGCGAACTCGATCAGGTCGTAGGCCTGGTCCTCGGCGTTCTCAGCAGCGAGCAGCCGTACGGCGTCAAGCGCTGCGGTGTGGCGCGCGTCGAAGCCGTTGCTCATCTGCCCGGCGATCGCCCCGAGCGCTTCGATGCGATCCGCGCGGCTCATCGGTCGCCGCCGTTCCGCCCGGGAGTAGAAGCCAGCGGCGAGGCGAGCTCTTCGGCCTTCGCCGCCATCTCGCGGTAGCGCTGCGCTTGCCGCTGAAGGTGATCGCGAAGCCGGTCGACCTCCTCGCTCCCGGCCAAGACCGCGCGCAGCGCCTTCCCGACCTCCGTGGCCTGGCCGTCGGGACCGTGACGGTGCCAGCCGTTGATCGACACCCCTGCGGCGGCCTCGAACGCCTTGATCTCGGCGTCGAGTCGCGCGGCGTGGTTCTCCGCGCGTTCGATCGCGGCAGCGGCCATCCGGTTCGCGATCTCGTGCGTCTCGGCGTGCATCGCCGCGAGCTCTTCGTTCGTGACGCCCGACGTCTTCGTGGCCGCGCGCAGGAGCGCGGCGAGGAACGAGCGGTCGAGGCCCGGCGGGAGCGGCTGGACCTCGCCCTTCGTCCCGACCCACGGGCGCAGACGGGGCGCTTCGACCTTCTGGACCAGGCGGGCGGTGTCGCCGCCCCCCTGTGCGACGAGGAGCCCCCACGTCGGCGGGAGCTCGCCGTCCTTCACGATCGCGGCGTCGCCGACGACGAGCCAGAACCGATCTGCGCGCTCGCAGAACCCGTCGGCCTTCTGCGGGTCCTTGAGCTCGCGGAGCCAGTCCGAGCGAGAGCACTTGATCTCGAAGGCGTCAATCGTCAGCCCGCGGGACTTCCACAGGTGCATCGCGTAGCCGTCGATCGTCCGGCGCGCGTCAAAGCCTGCGGCGTCGCGGACGTGCGGGATGAAGGCGTAGGCGTCGCCGTTGCCCGAGGTCTGCTCGTGGCGGCGGCGGAGCATGGCGATCATCTCGCCCTCGGTCCGCTTCACGATGGCCTTCGCGGGGCTCACGAGCGATCTCCCTTCGTCCCAGTTGTAGGGGCCGGCGGCCACTCGCAGTTCGGGCAGCCCCGGCACGGCGCGGACAGCTCCGCCTGCGGGTCACCAGACGACGACGGGTTCCACGTGATCTCCCCGGACCCGTCACACGCCGGGTCCTCCTTGTTGTCCATCAGCTTCTCCACGCAGGAGTCGCAGCGAGCCCACGAGCCGTCATCCGTGACCAGGCCGTACCGGCCTTCCTGGTGCGCGACGATCGCGTCATCGGCGGTGAGGTACGGCGGCGTCTCGTCGTGGAACACCGACTCGCCGCAGTCCGCGCACCGGAGGTCGTAGTGGGTGGGTTCGGGGAACCGTCCCGCCAGGATCGCGATGCTCATGCTGCCGCCTCGTTCCGGTCGTCGTCCTCGTCCCAGTGCTCAAGCGCATCGGCGGGCACCATGTCCCCGTCGACCTCGAACACCCACCCCGCGGGCTCCGCGGGCTCGTCCTTCCGAGCCGGCCATCCGCCAAACCACTCGACGGACTCGACGACGTGCGGCGGCCAGCGGCTGTCGACGACAACCTTGTCGCCCACCGCGAACGACGGATTCCCGCGCCGGCGGTCCTCTTCGATCTCTCGGGCCTCGGCCCGACTCATCGCGCTCATGCCGCCTTCCCTTCCACCAGGGCCAGCTGGCCCGTCTCTTCTTCGGTGACGACCGCCAGGCGCTTCACGTACGTCGCGGTCCCGTTGCTCTCGAAGCGGGTGTCGATCACGACGCCGGCCTTTCGGAGCTCGTAGATCCGAGCCGCGACCCGCTGGATCGGCAGGCCGCCGTCCAGCACGTTCGGTGCCGCGAACTCGGTCTCGTTGAAGTAGCCGCGCTCGTCCAGCACCTTCTCGATGCGGGAGACCTGCGTCGGCTTGTTGTTCCGGCTCATGCCGCGTCCCTTCGCGGCACCGGAGCGGGCCGGATCGGCAGCCGCGTCACCGGGTCCTGCAACAGCGCCAGCTGGTTCTCGTTCTCCTCGAGCCACGCCAGGCGATCCGCCTCGCGCTCCTCCGCCGACTTCCGCACGAACCGCTCGCCCGGAGTGCGGCCGGTGAGCTCGCGGTACGTGGAGACCTCCTCGCCGCATGCCTTCTCGGACTGCAGGCGCGCGTCGAGGTCCTCCTCCATCGCGCGGTAGTACGACGGGTCGGGGCCGTGCATCCCGTACTGGCTCACCGGAACACCTCGGCATCCGACAGGGCCGATGCCAGTGCCGCGGCGGCCTCCGCGAGCTTCGCGGCCTTGCGCTGCGCCGCGTCGCGGGACAGCGGGGTCGCGGACTCCATCAGCAGCCGGTGCAGGTCCTGCACGTCCTCACCGGTCTGCACGACCTGCGGCAGGACGAGATCCCTCACCGCGGTCATGCGGGCACCTCAAGCTGCAGCCCCGCGGGCTCCTGCACCCCGCCGGCCATCAGCGCCTTGCGGTACGTGTCGAGCCACTCGGACAGGTCGAGTTGGCGGGATGTGCCGAGCCCACCGGACCGGTCGCCACCGATGCGTCCGTTGTGCTCGACGAGGACACCCATGTACTGCGGGCCGTCGTCCGTCTCGTGGCGACCGCAGTACGCGATCACGTCCGCTTCACCGCAGACCTTCGCGGTCGATGCGCCGCCGATCATCGGCTCGACGATCCGGTCGCCGGTGTCGGAGTCGGACACCTTCTGATGCGCCAAGAACACGACGTTGACGGGCAGGTCGCGCATCCCGACGACGAACCCCTCGACGATCTTCGCGATGTCTCCCCACTGCTGGATCGAGGGCTGCTTGCCGCGGCCGATGTTCCGGCCGAGCTGATCGCGGACCTTGCCGATGGTGTCGATGACGACGGTCTTGACCTTCGGTGCCATCCCGTCACGGACGTGGAGGTACACCTGGTCGAGGATCGGCTTGATCTGGTCGTCCTTCTCGACGCGGACCTCGTGGATGTCGGAGCCGCGGGAGGCGGCAACCTTGCGGGCGTAGCCGAGTGCGCCACCGCCCTCGAGGTTGACCCAGAGGATCGGTCCGGGAGCGGTGGCGGCTGCGGCGGTCTTCCCGCTCTTCGGGGGTCCGTAGAGGAGGACGTTGAAGGTGTCGGGCGCGTTCGGCGCGTCGACGAAGTTGAGGGGGCTCATCGGTGGACCTCGCGGTGCGGGGTGGACTTGATGCGGACCGTCGTGCCGATGACCGGCCGCCGGTTGATGCGCCGCGCGGAGTGACGCTGGAATCGGTCGAGGCCGATGACGATCGCGAGATTCACGAGGAACCAGACGGCAATGAACAGCCAGACCCAGGTCATGCCGCTCGCCCCCGGTCCAGGGCGTCGGCGAGGACGATCCCGTCCTCGGTGCCGCGCAGCGACTCGACGACGTGGTCGCCGCGATCGCGGTCGCGCTCCTGACGGAGACGAATGGCGGCCTCGATGAAGAGGTCGAGCGCATCGTCGGGAACCACGATCGAGGCCTTCGCGTACTCCGCGTCCATGAAGACCACCGACTCGTGGTTCTCGGTGACGCGCATGAACTTGATCTGCGAGTGGCAGCCCGGGGCGACGTGAAGCGAGTTCGCGAACGTGCCTTCGGTCAGCTTCGGGGTATCGTTGGTGTGCACCAGAGTTCTCCTGTACAGAGGGGTTTGGTCAGGCGGCCCGTTCCAGCGGGCCGTCGTTCGTGATCGGGGTGTTCGCGGGCACGACCCTGGTCTTGCGGCCGGCGCCGGGAAGGCGCAGCGACAGCAGGACGTGCGGGATGCCGCGGAACGTGCCGCCGGGCAGCGGCGGGTGTTCCAGCACCCAGCCGCCCGGGAGGCGCGAAGAGGTCGTGAGGGCCGCGGCGGTCATCCGGGCCTAGAAGGGGATGCTGTCCGCGTCATGGCCGCCGGCCGGGACGGGCTGGCGCTGCTGCTGCGGCGCCGGGGGCTGGTCGAAGTCGCCGCCGCCCCACCCACCGGACTGCTGGGAGGTCTGGCCTCCCCCGCCCTGCTCGTCGCGGCCGCCGATGAACTGGACGTCCTGCGCGACGATCTCGATCGCCTCGCGCCGGTTGCCGTCCTTGTCCTGGTACTCGCGCCAGCGCAGGCGTCCGTCGACGGCGACCTGGCGGCCCTTGGTCAGGAACTTCGCCGTGGCGTCGGCGGAGTTGCCGAAGACCGTGACGTTGAAGAAGTTCGGGACGTCGTCGTATGCGCCGGTCTGCTGGTTCTTGCGGCGCTCGTTGACGGCGACCCGCATGGAGCAGACAGAGCCGCCGGACGGGAGGCCGCGGAGCTCGGGATCGCGGGTCAGGTTTCCGACGATCGTGACGCTGTTGATGGGCATGTTCAGGCTGCCTTCGTGATGGGGTGGATGTCGGCGCCGGTCGCGGCTGCCGTACGGATGGATGTGGCGATCTGGTCGAACCAGGCCGCGGTCTGCTCGGGGGTGCCGCCGGCGATGCGAACGGACCCTTCGCCGAGGTCGAACGCGACGATGGTTCGTCCGTTCGGGTTGTCGGGGAGCAGGTAGGACGCGCCGACGATCACGCCGGGGTTGACGCGCAGCGGTACCGAGCCGGCGTTGCGGGTCATGCCGTCTGCTCCGTGACTGCGGCGAACTGCGGGAGGTCTGTGACGTTGACCCCGAGGTACTCGGCGATCGGAAGCGCGTGCTTGGGGTGCACTCCCTTGCCTCCCTCGAAGCGGCGGAGGACGGCTTCGGGCACGTCGATCTCGTCTGCGAGGCCGCGGCGGCTCTTGCCCTCTTGGAGGTACTTGATTCGGATGTCGAGGTTGAGAGTCATGCGGCCTCCCGCTGACGTTCGAAGGGGAATAGGAGGAACACGTCGGGCACCTCGAGGGCGTTCGCGATCGCGATCTGCGAGTGAGGGGTGACGTAGTCGCCGCGTTCGGCAGCGAGAACGGTGTTGCCGCTGACGCCGGCTCGCTTGCCGAGCGCGTTAGGCGTCATGCCCATCCGCAGCCGGGCGACGATCAGGTCGCGGTTCTGGCGGTGTGTCGGTGCGCGCCTTTTGGCGCTTGTTCGCGTCATGGGGCGTACCTTAGCATCATTACGCGTCATAGCGCGAACTTGTTGTGTTTCGCCGCGAATCGGCGCGTAATGTGGCGAGTCGATGGAACTCGACCGCTACGAAACGGCCCGCCGGATGCGCGCCCTCAGGGGCTACTCGCTCATGAGCCAGGCCGAGTTCGCTGAAGCGCTCGGGATCACCAAAGACGCCGCCGAGCGCTACATGCGCACCAAGGGGCCCACCCGCGCCCCCGACCAGGTCCTTCGCAACGCAGCCCGACTCGCCGGCCTCCGCGAAGACTTCGCCCTGGGCGAGTTCGGTGCCTCCGGACAAGACGGCAAGCCGCTCACCAGAGAGGACGTACTCGACCTGATCGAGCTCGAGGTCGCCTCAGCTATGCGCCGTGGCGGGAGTGAGCCCGAACAAGGGCTTCCCGAAACAGGCGACCCGGCAAGCTAAGGAAACGAGGATCGTGCCTCTCGCAGATCCGGCCCACGTCGTTCCACCACGAACGCTCGGGATCGAACTCAGCTTCCGCCCAGCCGTCAAGCGCAACAAGAATCGGCCGATCGCCATTGCTCTTCAACGGCCGGCGAGCATCCTCCGGCGCAGCCTGCAGCTGCGGACGGCCGAAGCCGTAGCGGCGAGCGTTGTGCTCACGGATACGGCGCGCGGCACGCTCGTACCCCTGCGACTCTGCGTAGGCCGCGGTCGCCTCGCGCTGTTCCGGCGAGATCTCATCCGACCGGCCGCGCTTCTCGAGCACAAGGTCGAACGTGTCGATGGTCTGCATGGTGCGGCTCTGGGTCCGGGCCGCCCGGTTCTGGAGAGGGGACATGGTGTCTCCCAGTCGTCGCTCTCTGCCTCCCGAAGGAGCTCCCCACCACACGCTGTGGTGAGCCGGCCCGAGGAGCGATCCCCATGTGCCTTGCCGCCAAGGTCGCAGGGTCCGCGGACGGAACTGACACCGCTCCGTGAAGTCGCTGCAAAAGCCCAAGATGCCCGCCCAGGTCGCCGTCAACACACCCAGAGTCGTAGCGAGAACCGCTCCTCACGCGAAGTAGAAGCGGGCCGCAAACGCTGTCGCCCACTAGCGATCCGCCCTACATAAAGATTTCCCCGCTTCTACTTTCCAACAGCCACTCCGTCGAAAGCACCCCATGCCCATCCCCTCCCCGACCATCGCCGAAGGCGTCGACAGGCGCATCCGCGCCGCCGCCGCCCACGCCGGCCTCACCATCGATGAACTCTCCGCCGCCGCCACAGAGCTACATCCCGACGTCATCGGCCTGCGATCCGCGAACATCCGCGGCCTCGGAGCCGCACGGCCCGCCCGCGTTGAGCAGCTCGAGGCGATCGCGAACGTCACCGGCATGCCGCTCTGGTACCTCGTCGCCGGCACCGACGCGTTCGACCAGGCCCACGAACCCCACGCGATCGACACCATCCCGTCCGAAACGCTCGCCGAGGTCCAGGCCATGCGTGCCGAGCTTCGCGAGCTGTCCGACCGAATCGCCAAGAAGGATGCGTAACCGTGCGCCCCACCCCCACCGTCCCCACCGTGCTCGTCGTGCTTGCAACGACCGGGCTGTTCGCCTGCGGCTCGGACTCGAGCAGCGATCCCGAACCTCCCAGCACGAAGACGGCGAGCACGGCAGCCAGTGCTGCGGAGCGCGTCACGGGCACGAAGGACGAACGAGCAATCAAGCGGCTCGTGATCGCGTACAACGACGCCACCACCAAGCTGCCCGCCGGCAGCGCGATCTGTAACCGGCTGTCCGGACGGTTGCAGTCCGTGATCTTGGTCGAGGTCAAGAAGGTCCAGAGCGACGCCCAGTCGTGCGGGGAGGCCGTGTCGTACCTGCAGACGTCCGAGCCGGGGTACTTCTCGAAGCTGAAGCTCTCGGGCTTGGCGGTCGAGAAGGGCGAAGGGATCGCGTCCGGCACTGACAAGGCCGCGAAGACCGATGTTCGTGCTGAGCTGCTGTTCGTGAAGGAAGGTGGCCGGTGGCTGATCGACAGCCTCGGGATCGACTGAGCGGGCCGCCGGTCGCTAACTCCGTGTCTTCGTACGCCCCGGACCGGCCCGCTCGACATGAAGACCCGCGAGCTCGGCGGTGTTCGCCCCCACAGCTTTAAATCTCACCGCGAACCCTGGGGTCTCGTGCGCTTCGGCGTACCGCTTGGACACACTGAGTCGAACGATCTGTGAGTCATCGGGCAGCACCCCGCCCTTCACGGCGGCGTCAAGCACGGACTTCGCGAGGTTGTCGACATCACCCGCACGGGCCGGCGGCCACCGGGGAGCACTCCGGGCAAGACCTCCGTTCCTCAACAGGTGGGACGGCTTGCGCGGAAGCACGACCGCCAGGTCAACGACCGTCTCGACGGCCGGAAGAGCGGGTACCTTCACGGCGAGGGTTCGCGCGAGCTCGGCGGCCTGGGAGGTGTACCAGCGTGGCATGAACGTGCCGTTCCGCGTGACGCGCGGCCGCGGCGACGGCCGCAGAACACACGGAACCCACACGTCGCTCACGACGAGCGGGCCAGCAGAGATCGGTACCGCTCGCGGCGCCACGCCTTCGCCCACCCATCGCGCTTCGCGGCGTGCCAGATCCGCTTTCGCTGAGCCCGCATGTACCGACGCAGCACCTTCCGGCGCTCGAGGTCACGGTCCTCGCGCCGCAGCTGGTCGTACTCCCTGATCCACCGCTTCTCGTCCGAGGCGTACCCGGCGAGCGCATCCTTCGGCCTGGCTGCCGACAGGAACAGCGCACGTTCGGCCTTACGCCGACGCGTCAGCCCCGCGAGAACCGACCCGCCCGCCTTGTTCCACAGCAGGAACCCGTCGGCCGCCGCGTGCATCCGGCCGGCCCGGAGCGCCCGCCCGACCGTCGACGACGCGACGATCGCGCCGGGCCCGCAGTTGTAGACCAGCGACACGAGCGCGTCGAACTGGTGCTGCGTCAGCTTCACCCCAGCGTTGACAAGGACGTTGACGTACGGGGCGTACTTGCGGTCCAGGTCCCGCGCGAGAAGCGCCTTCCCCTCCGCGAGTGTCAGATGCGGCGACGAAGGACCGACTCCCTCGATGTGGCCGTACCCGATCGTCCACACACCGACGGCGTCACGGTACGGGCGGCTGCTGAACCCCTCGAACTCCTTGATGAGTTCGACACCGGCGTCACTGATCTTCATGACGCGTCCTCGGGCGGGGCGTCGGGCGTGAGCCGCGAGTCGGGGCCCTGACCATCGGGTGCCTGCTGCATCTCGAGGTCGTCGGAGAGCTCGTCGTCGGGGTGGGCGTCCGGGGCAACCTGCGGGTCGGCGATGGTGACCGCCCCGGCCGGGGCGACATAGCCGGCGCCGAGCGTGCCGAGGCCGCCGACGATGGCGGTCAGTCCGATGGCCTTGTCGACGGCGAGCGCGACGATGATGCCGAGGATCACGAGGGCGACGGCGGGGATGAGCTTTGGCGAGAGGCCGATGGTGGTGGTGTTCACGGGGGCTCCTAGGTGCGGGCGGTGAGGCTGCGGTAGCGGGTTGTGCGGGCGGCCTTGGACCAGCCGTCCTTCTGGGCGGCTCGCCAGATCGACTTGCGGCGAGCCGTCATGCGACGCACCAGCGCGGCGCGGGTCTTCGCGCTGGGGTGCTTGTCGAACGCTCTGATCCAACGGCGTTCGTCAGCGGGGTACGCGGCGAGGGGGTCGAGCGCCTTGCCGATCGCTGTGTAAGTGCCGGGGCGCCACTTGAGATGCCACCACTCGGTCGGAGCGTCGCTCCACTTCTTCGCGAACCCGTACTTCGCGCCGATGTGATCAACGATCTGGCGCATCTGCGGGGTTGCGAGGTCGACCGCCAGGCCGAGCCCGTGGTTCGACGTTCCGGGGCGGGCAGCGAGGTTGCCGCGGCCAGAGCGGTACAGGGCCCAGAAGTACTCCTGGTCCTTCAGCGGCCGGTACGCGGTTCGTGCGGAGCTCGTGCGAAGCGTCACGCCGTAGCGGCGTTCGGACTCGGCGTTCATCGCAAGGAACGCCCGTGCGGCGTCGCGGCGGAGGGAGCACCGCTCGCCGTTCGTGGCGTGCGTGATCTCGCCGAGCTCCGACGACTTGAGTTGGCCGTTGGCGCTCATCGGTGGGCCTTTCGAGTGCGAAGGTGATGAACCGCTAGTCCGGTGCCGCAGAGAGCGAACCCAGCAAGGGCGAACGCACGGGTCGGCAGGACGATCAGGACGTGACCGAGAGCGCTCATGGCTGCCCCGGAGTCGTCGAGCTCGAATCGGCGGGGACCGTGACGGTCTCCACGACAGTGGTCGTGACGGTGTCCCCAGACGGGCCCTGCGGCCCGGCGGGGCCTGCAGGACCAGCCGGACCCTGCGGCCCGGTATCGCCCTTGTCGCCCGTGTCGCCCTTCGCGCCGCGATCGCCCTTCGCACCGGTCCTGCCGTCGTCGCCGGGGAGCCCGTTCGCTCCGGCCGCGCCAGCGGCGCCCGTGGTCCCGTCCTTCCCGGCCGCTCCGCTCGCGCCAGTGCGGCCCATCGCGCCGAGATAGCCCTGCGGACCGAGAAAGCCCCGCGGACCTCTCGGTCCGGCGGGGCCCTGGGCGCCAACCGGACCAATCGACCCATCGACACCGTTCGCGCCGCGTACACCGGGCAGGCCTTGCTTGCCCTGCAAGTAGCGAAGCTGATCTGTCGCGGACTTTTCTGCCTTCTTGGCCGTCGTCGAGACAGCGGCGATCTTCTGCCGGTTCGCCTCCCGCCGGCCGCTGGCCTGCGAAAACTGAAGCGTGAACGACCCGCCAATGGCGAGTGCCATGACCGCCACGACGGCCCACAGCGCACGGATGCGGCCGCGAAGCTTCACGATCTCCGCGACGGCGACCGGTGCCTGCGGATCAGGCTCGGCGTGACGGCTCACGGGTCAATCCCGTTCTCGCGCAGCTTCCGGCGCAGCGCGTCGATCTCGGCCTCGGCAGCGGCGAGTCGCTGACGGAGGTCCTTCTCGCGCAGTTCAGCGGAGTCCGCGCGCTCGACGGCCTTGTCGGTGTTCATGTTCGCTGTCTCCACGGCTTCGCGGGCGTCTTTTCGATTGAGCTGGTACGCGCCGAAAAGGAGCCCCAGGAAGACCGCGAAGAACCCCGGGCCGAGCCACTGCTCGAGCACTTCAGCCAGCCCATGGGAGGAGTGACGGGTAGGGGTACGCCTGCTGGCACTCGAGGCGCGGCGGAAGGCGCGCAGCGAGCTCGATCGTGCGGTCGTCGGCGCGGCGGGCGATCCGGAGGTACCGGTCCGCAGTCCGAGTGTTCCCATCGGCGCGGCGTGCGACGGAGGCGTCGCCAGCAAAGCTGCTCACGTCGGTGTTCAGCGCGGCGAGGCCTCGGCGGTCGAGCTGAGAACGCTCGCAGCCGCGAACGGCGTCGTTTCGGAGCTTCACGCGACCGCCGTACGACTGAGCCACGATCGCGCACGCCAGCACAACGCCTGCGAGGACCAGGAGCCACAAGGAGCGCTTGCGGATCATGCTGCCTCAAGCCATCCGTACGGGATCGGGAGCGGCCCGATCTGGTCCTTGCCGTCCGGGAACGAGACCGTCAGAACGCAGCTGTCGCCCTGCTTTTTCGCGCGAACGGTTATGTCGTCGTTGTCGGTCCAGTTGACCTCGAGCAGCGTTGCGCCGGCGGTCTCGAGGCCGGTGAGGCGGGTGTGCGCTGTGGCGAACGCGGCGAGCATCCACGTCTGTGTGCGGGCGGGGTTCGGTGCGGAGTCGGTCATGAGGTTCAGCCGGTGACCGTGAGCGGTCGGACGTTGGCGACGAGGCCGTAGGCCTGCCAGCCGGGGTTGGACGTGCCGTTCGTGGTGACTGCGAGACCGACTCGCGCATTTGCGGAGGGCGTCGCGACGCGGCCGCCGAGCGCACCGCCGGATGCAGCGTTCGAGCCGGACGGTCGGGTCAGGACGACGTTCTCCGGCGCGTACCGCGAAACGGTTCCGGTGCTTCCGTCGTCGCGAGCTGCCGCATGGAAGCGGATGTCGGTGACTGCGCCGCCGTACGCGACGGACTGAACCCACCCGTCGACGTCGTAGGTGCCCGCGAACGGGACGATCACGGACGCTGCGGTGATCCGAACGTCGCCGTTCTGGCCGGGCTGGGTGCCGGTGTCGGCGGTCAGCGACGTTCGCCACGCCGCGCCCTCCGTGAGGACCCATTGGCTGTTCTGGCGTTCGAACTCCCACCGCACCCATGGCTGGTTCGAGATGTCGGGCCGGAACGCGAAGCGCTGCCCCTCGAACAACGCCGTCGGGACGGATGTCAGAACCGGGGTCTGCGCCGCGACCAGAACCCACGTGGAGCCGTCGCAGTAGAACCACGCCTTGCCGTCCGTGGCGTAGTAGAGGTAGCCCTTGTGGTCCGCGTTCGCGGGCAGCGACGAGCCGCCGAGATCGGCATAGGCGCCCTGGTCGAAGAACGTTGCTCCGACCCCGAGGACCTGCGCGAGGTCCTTCTGCTGGTCCATGCCGGCGGGGATGTCGCCGCCGGCGTAGTACGGGAGGCCTCCGCGGCTGGTCGTTGCTCGAGTCATGGGTTACCTCAGCCGGCGACGGCGTCGTTCCAGGTCGGGTAGGCGGTGACCGTGGCGTTCCACGACGACCGCTCGTCGACGAGGTCGTCCCACGTCTGGTCGTCGGCGATCACGATGTGCGCGATCAGCCGTACCGGCTTCGCGGCGAGGACGTCCCTGACGATCAGGTCGTTGTGCCCCGGTAGGACATCCGACGCACGGATGCGCACCTGGAAGTGGTACGGCGCGTCGACGGACGCCCCGAGCGCGGGGTCGTACCGCTCGCGCAGGGTCACCGCACCTCCGGGGGCCATGTGCCGGCGCGCTGCGGCGATGATCGTGTCGGGATGCCCACGCCGCCACCGCGGGCGGCTCGCGATCTCTTGCCGCCACGCCGACTCGATCGCCGCGGTCGGGCGCTCGAACGGCTGCAGCCGCGGGAGGAGCCGCACCCCGTACGCCTGGCCGCACCACCGCAGTGCCCACCACGGGCAGCGAGCGGGGTCCAGGAGCGCTTCGTATCCGACGCGTGCGACCTCGTCGACCCACCCGGCGACGGATGTGATTGCGTCGACGAGAGCGGCGAGCGCGAACCCGTTGTCGGCGTCCGGGTACGTCCACGGCCCGAGGCGGCGGTACACGAGCTCGGCCATCGTGGTCATCTCCCACGGCGGCAGCACGATCTCTCGCGGGCGCGTCACCGAGGTGCTCATGGCACGCGCTCCACGACCGTCACGGTCATCGTGCCGGCGCGCGTCAGAGGCGCGAGGCCGCTGAGCGTGAGGTCAGCCGCGGTGCCCTGGATCTTTGGGGTGCCGGTCACGACGTACGCGATCGCTTCGCAGCTTCGGGCGACCGCGACAGCCTCAGTGAGGCGGACGTGCTTGGACGGCACCCACCATTCCGCTTCGACGTCTTCCGGCGGCTGCGCCCACGACAACGGCGACAGCCACTGCTGCAGCGCCGCGACGACCTGTGCCTGAGCGACCCCGAGGTACGCGGGGTATGCCGCAACGGTCATCTCGACGTTGACGGTCGTGTACGTGTAGTCCGCGATGAACAGCCCAAAGTTCGTTTCGCGACGTGACGCGATGTCCGCGGCGATCGTGGTCTTCGCACCCGACGAGAGAGGCTCGCCGGCGAGGTCGCGAACGAACGCGGTCATCGCGTTTGCGGTCTCGACTCCGGGGTGGGCGGGGTCGAGAAGATCGACGATGGAGACGCCCCCGACCGCGGGGTTCGACTGGATGCGTCCTGCGAAGTCGCCGGGCACGATGACCTGCGACGAGTTCAGTTCCATCTCGGTCGTCGTCTTGTTCAGGAACGCGTCGTCGTCCTCGCCATCGGTGCCGTCGACGGTCGGTCCCTCGAGCGTCATGCTGTTCAGCCACACGTACGCCTGGTCGGGGTCGACCGGGCCGGTCAGGCCGTTGCTGTCGGTGCCCTCGTCGGTGGCGCGGACCGGGATGCCGGTCACAGTGACCGTTGCGCCCGGTGTGGAAGCGGCCGCGAACACGGCGTCCTGCTCGGTGACGAACTGGTAGCGCGACTGGTCCGCGGCGACCGCTGTGAGCTGCGCGCCGGCGGGCAGAAGGTAGGGCTGTAGCCCGTCGCTGACGGCGGTCGCGGTACCTGTTGCTGGCTGCGCGGCTTCTTGAACCAGCCCGGACCGTACGCCGATCTCGTTCACGATCGTGTCGAGGACGTCCGACAGGATCTCGATGCCGGTCGCGTACTCCTCCGCGGTTGCGGTCAGGAGCGCTCCTTCGAGCGTGTCGTCTGCCGCCTCGGCGCTCGGCACGATCTCCGCGAGCCGGGCCCGCATCGACGTGACGATCCCTTGCGGGTCAGCCTCCAGCTCGGTGAAGATGCGCTCGCCCATCAACTGGCCTCTCCGGCAAGGCCGACAGCGATGTCGAGACCTTCGAGGCCCTGATCGGTCTGCGGCACGCGATTGACCGTCACGGCGGCACGTGGCTCTTGCGACTCGATGAGCTGCTGCAGCTCACCCGGCGACGGGCGGGTGCTGCGTAGTTCGAACGACGGCAGGCCGAGGTTCGGGAAGTCCGGGAGTTCGCCGAGCTCGAGCTGGCAGATGCGGCTGACGGACTGCGTGACCGCTTCGAGGGAGTCCGCTTCGACGACCGAGTACGTGCCGTCGCTGATTGAGACAGGCCATGCGAGGGTGGGTGTGTCGACGGTCGCCATCAGGCGGACGGGGTCCACTTCATGAGCCAGAGGTCGCCGGTGTTGTCGACGATCACCAGTCCGGTGTCGCCGTCCATCGGAAGATCGGGGCCGCGGAGCTCCCAGTTCGTGCAGGTCCAGCGGTTCTCAGGCGACAGGGCGGGGATGACCAGCTTCAGCGGGTCGTTCTCGCTGGCGGGGTTCGATCGGATCGTGGCTCGGTACCCGCCGTTCCTCAGGCCGGTGCTGCGCGTTTGGCGGTGCGCTCGGACCTGTTCGTCGGCTAGGGCCACTCCGTGAGCGTACTAGCGTTCTCGGATGGTATTTCGTCGCATGACGATGTCGACGGATAGGCGACGGCTCCCGGCGTCGACGGGACCTACGATCACGTGATGCGTCGTGTTGCTTTGCCCCTCCCCCTTGTCCTGGCGTTCGCGTTTGCCGCACCAGCTGGAGCAGCGTCGTCGAAGAGGTGCAAGATCCAGCCACCCGACGGGGCCGGGTTCTACGGGCTCAAGGTCAAAGGCGTCAGCTGCGCCACCGGCAAAAGGGTGCTGATCAAGGTGCGGAACGACCAGACCGAGTCGCTCGGCGAGTACCGCAGCCGCGTCAGGGTCGGCCGGCTGACGTTCACGTGCCGCACCACGTTCCCGGGGTACGAGCAAGCGCTGGACACATGCAAGAGCGGCAGCCGGCGGGTCTACCTTCGAAGCGGCGCCTAGCCCTTCGCGAGACCGAAGTGGACGTGGTTGTAGTGGTTGCCACCGGTCGTTGACCGGTAGATGAGCTGCAGCCGGTAGCCGCTGAGCGTGCCGTTGGAGATCTGCTTCGACCCGCCGGTTGATGTCATGTCCAGGCGCTTCAGGCCGAACATGTCCGCGAGCTCGTTCGCGAGCGCGTCCATCTGCGGCGTGGGGTGCTCCCCGTTGGACATGTCCGCCGCCCAAGCGACCGACGGCGGCCCCTGGTGCATCGACCGGGTCCCGTTCACCGTCGGCCCATGGCGGCCGTTCGCGGCCGTCACGGAAGCGGCGGACACATTGATGCCGTGCTTTCTCGCGACCGGCAGCACGATCGTGTCGATGATCGACTTCGGGGTTCCCGAGATCGAAGTCAGCTTGCCGCGCTTGCCGGTGTATGACGCCGCACCGCCGATTGTGGCCTTCTTCGACGCCTTGTCCTTCACCTCGCGCTGAACGATCACCGACGCCGGCTCAAGCGATTTCGCGTTCCGCCTGCGCAGCGTCACCTCGGCGATCCCACCGCCGGTCAATGGCGAGTCGCTGATCTTCTCCACGATCCACCGGCCGTCGACTGGCGATTCGTCGTCGACCATCACCGTCATGCCGGGCAGTAGCTGCCACTCGTCCGCCAAGGCCAGGGTGACGGTGATCTCTGCAGCTTCGCGGCGAACGTCCCACGTCCACGGCATCGCCTTCACTTCCTCCATGTCCCTGGAGAGGTGAAGGACCGGGTTGCCGCGGATCAGTTCGTCGTCGGACGCGTACCCGAACGTGTTGCCGGCAGCCCACCGGTGCCACTTGACATCGTCGGCGAGCTGGCCGGTGGCGTCCCACCAGTTGACGTTCTCGTCGTTGTCGGACGTCTTGAACGCGAACTGCTGGGTGTACGTCTCGACCTTTGTTGAAGCCGCATCCGTCGTCGACGTCGCGTTCGGGTTCCGACCAAGCCACAGGTCAACCGTCTTCGTCGCCTCGCCCTCCCACTGTCCGAACGCAGAAGGCGTCCCTGCAACCTGGACCTGGTCGATCATCTGCCCCAGATTCCCGGCCGCGCTGTGCAGCGACCCGTGCTTCTGTTTCCACCCCGGAATGCCATGAACACCGAGCAAGAACGCCCGGGCCGCTTTCCTGGTGTCGAGCACGTCGGCGTCTGAGCCGTAGCTCGGGGACTGCTGGAACGGGCCGCGGTGCGTCACGCCGGCCGCCAGGGCGTTGGAGCGCGTGTACTGCGGCAGCCCGGCCACCGTTTCCTGGGTCACGCACATGACCATCGCGATCATCACGCGACGCGAAGCACCGACCGCTGCTGCCTCGGTCAGCGCCAGATCGAGGCAGCGCAGCTGTGTGCTGTTTGCAGACGCGCGCTTCACCTTCACCTTCGACCCGGCGGACCCCCACCCCGAACCACCCGACGACGACTCGACAGCCTTTGCCTTCCGCTTCGCGGTCGTGATCGACTCAGGCTCTTCGGCCTTCGCGATCTTCTGCTTGTCCTTCAGCTCTGGGATGTACACCGGGATGCCACCGCCGGCTTTCACCGAAAGGACCAGCTGGTAGATGAACGCAGCCCGGGTCTGCTTGTTCCGTGACGCCTTCATCGGCCGCTTGTGCTGCCGCAGGTACGCCGCCGCACGGTCCTCAGCGATCACGGACCACCCGTCATCGGACCGCTCGAGCCTCACGATCCGCCACCACACCGACCCCCAACGGATGTCGATGCCGTCGAGGAGCTCGTCCTCGTTCTGGTCGATCAGTTCGAACTCTGCGAGATCCCCGACGGGGTCGAGGACGTCGATGGTGATCGTGCCGGCGTCATCGAGGCCAAGGTCACGCCGCAGGTCCCGGACACGGCCGGTGATGTCCGCGACCTGGTCCTTCGTGTACAGCCGGACGGTCTGCTCGATCGTCGCTTCCGGGCGGGCCGGCAGCTTCAACCACGGCGCCAGGGGGGTCTTCTTCTTGGCCTTCTTGGCCTTCACGGTCGCGGGCATCTGGTCAGTCCTGCGGCATCTTCAGCTTCTCGCCGACCTTGACGTCCGTCGGCGACCGGCGAGGCGTCTTCTTCTTGCCCTTCTTGTGCGGGTTCAGCTTCGCGATGTCCTTCCACCGCTTCGACTGGCCGAGCACGTCCTGGGCGATCGACGTCAGCGTCTCGCCCTTCTTGACGGTGTGATCCTTCCGGCGCTTCAGCTTGCCGTTCTTCGCCCGCGTGTTCTTTCGCGACCCGGCCGTCAGCTTCGACAGGTCATGCGACTCCTGGAACGAGATCGTGAGGTGCTGCCTGATCCGGCGGTTGCGGTCCCAGATCGCCTTCGTCTGCGTGATCCCCGTCATCAGCCACAGCTGGTCGGTGCCTGGCAGCTGCCCGGCCACCTGGACTGCTTTTGGGCCACCGGACGCGCGCCCTTCCCGGCGGGGCGCCATCATCACCTCGATCTCGTCGATCGCGGCCTCGACGCTCTTGTTCGGGAATCCGTCGACGATGATCTGGATCTCGAGGGTGTCCGCAGCATGACCGGCCCAGTACGTCGACTGTGTCCGCCAGGGGCCGTCAACGGTCTGGAAGTTCGGGGCGCCGCGGGTGAGGACGGGCTCCGTTTCGTCGAACATGACGGTGATCGCGTACTTCATGTCGACCGTCCGGAGCGTCACGAACCCCTGCGGGGGGACGACAAGCTTCGGGGCGTACCCGCCGGGCGGCGGAGGCTTGACCCAGCTGATGCCGCCGCCCAGGACCATGCCCTTGTCGGGAACGAACTCGGTGCGGCGGCTCATTTCTTCAACGCCTGACGCTCGGTCTCTTCGGAAACGGCTTCGTAGATCAGACGCTGTCCGATGAACACGGGAACGCGGATCGTCGGCCGCTGTTCGTACCCGCGGCGGCTCCCGCCGGTGGGCCCGCTCGATGCCTGCGCTCTGGCGGACTCGGCGGCGGCTCGTGACCATGGATGCCCGGCGGTCAAGACCTGGGTGCCGGACGGCAGGACCGCGAGCTCGGGGCCGTGCTCGTTCATCTGCGTGGTCTCGCCACGCCCCACAACCCCGCCCGTTGCACGCTTCTTGCGGTTCGCCTTGTAGTACTTCGAGTTGAAGTCTCCGGGGTAGTCGGAGTCCTTCAGCTCCTTCTCGTACCGGCGGTACTTGGCCGTCCCGCGCTCACCGATCTCCTTCGGATCAGCGCGCTTCCACTTCGCCGCCAAGGCCGGGTGATCCCGCGCCCACGCATCGAACGCCGATTCGGAGCCAGCGTCGCCGCCGACTCGCTGCTTCTCGCGCTTGCCCTTCCGGCGGTACTTGCCGACAGTCGGGTCCTTATCCTCCGCGCCAGCCGCCTCGATCGTGTCGTCGACGTTCTTGTTCACGTTGTCCAGCGCGAGCTTGACCGCGTAGGCCGCAAGTGCAGCGCCGGCCGCGATGCCCATGACCTTGCCCATCGCGCCACCGGCCTTCGAGAACCGGCCCTTCCGCTTGTTCATCTCCGGCCCGATGTTCTTCCCCGCCGACCGGCCCGCCGACGACGCATAGGTCTCTCCCGCTGCAGCACCAGCCTCGTTCGCGAGCTTCGCGGACGTGCGCATCTTCCACAGCAGCTTGAGGACCTTGTTGATTCCCGTGACGTTTCCCGCGAGCTTCAGCCCCTTCGCGGCCGTGGTGACCGCAACAAAGCCCGCAGCCACCTTGATCAACTCGGGATGCTTGCCGACGAACTTCGTGACGACATCGACCACCTTCTCGGTGGTGTTCACCACCGGAGTGATCTGCTTCTTGACCTCCGGCCACGCCTTGTTGGCCTTCTTCGCCATATCGACCGTCAGGTCAGCAGCCTTCGCGTACAGCGGCAGAAGTACCGTGCCGAGCTGCACCTGGATGCCGAGCATCGCGATCTTCTGCTCACGCTGTTTCTTCGCGTGTTCCGCCAGCGAATCGGTCGACCCGGCAACGTTCGCGCCGTACTCATCGACCAGGTTCAGCTGCTCCTTCAAACCCTCCGAGCCCTTCGACAGCAACGGCCGGAGGGTCTGCCAGCCCTTCCCGAACAACGACATCGCGAGCGCCGACCGGTTCGTTCCCGGCCCGAGCTTCTCGTAGCCGTCCGCGACCTTCATCAGGAACCCGTACATGTCGGTGTTCGCCGACGCAGCGTCCTCCGATGACAGCCCAAACTTCTTCAGCGCCTCGGCCTGCTTGCCCAAGCTCTTCGACGACAGGTCGCTTCGCTTGACGTCGCCGGTCGCGAGGATCTTCGCGATCGTCGCCTCGCGCTTCTGCGCGTTGGTGATGTTCTCTGCGGCCGCGAGCTTCTGTTGCTGCGTTCGCGACAGCTTGCTCATCGCAGCGCGCTGCTTGTCGACAGCCGGCGCGACCGCCGACACGTTCTTCGCCAACGTGCCGAACGACTGGTTCAGCGCCTTCGGGGCAAGGTTCCTGACCTTCGCAAGCGCGGCCCAACGGCCGGCCTGCTTCTCCGACATCCCGAAGTTGCCAGACAGCCCCATCGCGGCCGTGCCGAGCTCCTCGAGCGTGTCGACGGACTCGTTCGCGTACTTGATCGACAGGAACGCCGCACCCGCAGCCGCGGCACGCTTCGCGAGGGTGCCGATCGGCGACGCTGCCTTCCGGAACTTCGGGGCAGCCTGTTCGATCTCGTCGCCGGACCGCTTCGCGCCACGGCGCATCTTCGTGAACGACGTGTCGGCCTGGTCCCCCGTCTTGCGGACCTGCCGCTCAACCTGCCCCAGCGCCGAGTCGGCCTGCTTTCCCGACTTCTGGGTGTCCGGCCCCAACCCGCGGACGTCAGAGCGAAGCTCTTTGACTTCCTTCGACGCAGCCGCTCGTCCCGCGATCTCGATCGCGAGAACGATCTGGTCCTTCGATGCTGCCATCAGGGCACCAGCCGGTTCAGGTCGTCACGGTTCACGGCGATCTGTTGCGCCCCGATCACCCGGTCGATCCACCACTGCAGAACGCCGGGGTCTTGGCGTTCTGCAAGACGGACCGCGACCTCTCCCGCCCCCATCGCGATAGCGATTTCCACGGCGGAATCGATCTCCGGACGGCCGGGGCCTAGGGCCCCGAGATAGGGTCGCCGTCTTCCTCGGCACCGCTCATCGCCCACACGCGGTACGACCTAGCCATCGACGCAACAGCCTGAACGTTCACCTCGGGCGGGTCGGACAGCGTGAACAGCTGCTGCAACGCCGGGGTGTCGTGTTCGAACGGCTCGAGGTCCGGGTCGCCTTCCATCGCGCGAGCGTGCATCGTCGCCAGGTCTTGGAGCGTGTAGCCCTCAACAGGCGCCCACTTGCCCTCGACGCGCTGAACGACGCAGAGGATTCGGTGCGCCAAGAACTCGAGCTGCGAGTAGTTGTCGACCGTTCCCTCTTCGTCGTCGTAGATCGTGATTGATGCGTCCCTGGGGATGCCAAGGCGGATGCCGAAGTCAATCGGCCCCTCGAGATCGAGCGGGAAGTTGAGGAAGCGCTTGCGGCGGGCCTTACGGCCGGCCTGCGCAATCGCGTCCGCGACGGACCCCGGCTCGGGCGCGGCCACAGACGGGGCCGGTGCCTCCTCCGGCTCGTCACCTGCCGCCCGGACCGTGGGGCCCGTGATGGGGGTGTCGGTCACTGCGTCACCGATCCGACCGTGACGGTCCACGTCTGGCCGGTCACGGACTCGCTGTCGCGCTGCGGGTACCCGACAGCCTTGATGACCCCGGAGAACGAGTCGGGCGTTCCGATCGCGTTCTTCTTCGAGTCGAGGTCCTGCACGACGACACGGGCGGCTGCGCCGTCCTTCGCGTTGCGGACGAGGGCACGCCGGATCGTCTGGTCGCGGATCGGGTCGTACTCGCGGGTGAGGACGATGTCCTCGTAGTCGTCGAGGCCGGCGAGTGGGACGGCATCGGCCATGCCGCCGGGCCGGATCTTGCCGGTCTCGGTGGTCAGGTTGCCGCCCTCGAACTTCATCCACGCGTCCCGAACAGCGGCGCTGTCGGACGTGAGGTTGATGAGGTGGTTGCGTTCGGTGAGTACCGGCATCGTTCAGTTCCTGTTCGGGTCAGGCGCCGGTGACGGTGCCGCCGGGCACCTGGACGGCGAGGTTCAGTCGGATGCGCTCGGCGACCTCGGGGGGCCGGATCTCGGCGTCTGCGCGAATCCACCCGTCGGCACGGGACTGCTCGGTGTTGAGCTGATCGCCGACGTCGATGCGGTAAGCGGCTTCGGGGAGGTCCTGGTCGCCGCCGTCGAGGTTGCCGGCCTTGCGCTCTTCCTCGGCGAGGGCGGTGAGGTCGTTGCCGAGCTGCAGGCGGACGGTCTTGGTGTTGCGGCGCAGGACCCTGGACTCGAGGACCTTGTCGCCGAGGGCCTTGAAGCGCATGACGACGCGGGCGGACGTCAGCCACTTGTAGGCGGGGTGCAGGGTGGTGTTCGCGAGCGACCGTGCGCCGTACAGGCGCGGGGCGCCGCCGATGCGGACGATGCAGACGCCGCCGGCGGTGTTGAGGAGCCCGCGCTCGGTGTCGCTGTAGGTGTCTTCGACGTCGAGGATGTAGGGGTGCTCGCCGTACTCCTCGCCGGCGGGCGCCTGGCCGGCGCCTGCTGCGGCGTCGGTGTAGGCGGCGCGGCCGCACCAGAAGCCGGAGCCGGACACCCAGCGGGTGCCGCCGTCGGTGGTGCGGACGAGGACGCGGGACACGATGCCGGTGCCGCACTGGCTGGTCGCGGACTTCAGGCTGTTGAGGTACGCCGTCTTCTGCGACGCGGTCATCGTCGGGTCGAGGTCGAGGACCGCGAACCGCGGGGTCTTGTCGTCGTTCGCCTTCGCCAGGAGTGCCAGGTGAACGGTCTGGGTGAAGATGCCCGGGGCGGACAGGTTGCCGGTCCCGTGCTCCGGCGTGAACTTGTTGAGCGCACCGACGATCGCGGCGCTGTCGATCGCGTTGCGGTTCGACAGGCCACCGGTCAGCGACGATGCGGCGGCGGCCGGCGGGAGGCCGGAGCCGGACCCGGCGATCAGCTTGCCGTATGTGCCGACGTACCCCACGAAGTCGGCGAGGGTGGACGACGCGGGGGTCTGCTCGAGGACGTTGCCGGTGACGCTGTCGATGAACGACACGATCCGCTGGCTGGCGTCGCCGCTCGGAGCGGTGATGGAGACCTGCAGCTGGTTGCCCCAGTCGCCGGTGCTGGTCGCGACGGCCTTGAGGCTGTTGCCGGTGGTGCCAGCGATGTCCTTGGACGCGGCGACAGCGGTCGACGCGGTGATGCGGGAGATGACGGCGCGGGTGCCGCCGGTGTTGAAGAAGGCGTCGAGGGCGTCGTGGCCGACACCGAACGTCTGGCGTGGCCCGAAGATGAGGTCGCGTTCGGCGACGCTGCCGACTTCGACGGGGGTGTCGGGGCCGCGGAGCGTTTCCATGATCACCAGGGCGAGGCTGGTGTCGGTGTCGCTGCCGGGCGGCTGGATGCTGTCGACGCGGGCGGTTTCGATTCCGGGGGTCGGCATGGATCAGCCCTTGTCGGTCTTGGTGGGTGTGCGACGGGCCGGTGTCTTCGGCTCCGGCTCGATGGCGACGGCGGCGCCGGCCTGGATGAGGCGGTCGGCTTCGTCTTGCTCGAGGTCGTCGGGCACGTGGAGCTCGTCTCCGAACGCGACGGGGCGTCCGGACGGCAGGTAGTGCGGGTCGTGCTTGCCGACGAATCGAACGCTGTCTGCGGTCATGGGGTCCTCACGCGTAGGTGGAAGCGGAGATCACCCGGTGAGCGTACTAGCAGATACGGATGGTATTTCGACGCTGTCAGCTAGTTTTCCGGTAGGCTTGCTGTATGAGTGAGATGACGGCCCTTGAGGTCGAACGCAAAAAGCAGGGGATGTCGCGGGATCAGTTGGCGGCGCGGTCGGGGATCACGACGCGGACGATCCAGAACCACGAGCGGTACGGCATGACGCCGCACTGGGCGGTGAAGAGGGCGCTGGCGGAAGGGCTCGGGTGCGACGTGGGTCGCGCCTTCCCGTCGCCTACCGCTGGTCAGGAGCAGGGTCGGTGCGCGGGCTGCGGCGCGGCGGGCGAACCGCTCGAACAGGTCACGACCACGACCGCGCCGATCGAGACGTTCCGGATGTGCGTCGACAACTTCGCGTGCCGCGACCGCCGCCGCGCTGGTCAGATGCAGGAGCCGGGCGCATGATCGGCCGGTGGCGCTCGTGGAGGGCGTGGCGAGAGGAGCGGCGCATCATGGACGAGGTCCTGGAGCTGCGGGTCGCTGAGCGTGACGAAGCGCGCCGTGAGCGCGACGACGCGCTGGCGGACCTTGCGACGCTGCTGTCCTGGGCCGACGAAGCCCGGGCTCAGATCGGGCCGATCCAAGTGGCGATCGACGTTCAGAAGGGGTTGCTCTGCCATCCGGCGATCAAGCTCAACGAGCGCCGCCGGCGGGCTTCCGCTTCGAGGGCGGAGGGTGTCGACCGATGAGCGCCTACGTCCTGGGGATCGGCGACTACTTCGCTGCTCGTCGCCCCGATGGCGTGGTGCTCGACGGCTCCCGAGTTCGAGTCGTGTGGGCCGACGGCGAGATGCGGGTCCAGCGGTACGCGTCCGCATCGTCGAGCAGCGGCGAGGGGTGGGGCGACTACCTGCTGGCCTCGTCCGACGGACCCGCCCAAGCGCTCATCGACCTGATCGCGCGCGCTTCCACATCGAGGGCTACCGAGCAAGGTCAGAAACAGGGTCCCGATGTCGACTGATCCGCCCGTGATCTGGGTCGTCGTCGGCAACGACGGGCGCCCTGGCTACATCGCTGACGAAGGCGACCAGGCCGAGTACGACATCGGCCCGAACCTCGCCGCCGAGCTTCGTGAGCGCGACGCACGGCTCGTCCGCTACGCGCCTACTCCGAGGGCGGAGCCGGTCTGCCCCGACTGCGACGGAACAGGCAAGTACACGTTCAGCGACGGCGGCGCGGGACCGGACATGACCGACACCTGCGAGTCGTGCGACGGCACCGGCCGCGCCGCTACTTCGAGGGCGGAGCCTGAGGGGATCGACGACGGCGGCGAGGGCGCAGTGCACCGCCGCGAGAACTGCGACCGCTGCGGCAACTCGGGAGAGGTCCCCGGTCGTCGGGTTCCCGGCGACGACCCTCGCTACCGGCTCCCGTGCCCCGACTGCCGCGCCGATGCGTGGAACCCCGCTTCGAGGGCGAAGGACGTTCCTGATGCGTGAGCCGAACGGTCGCCAAGCCGCCGCCCTCTACCTCGACCGCAACCGCCTCGAATCCGAGTACCCCGAACTCATCGGCCGCCGCAAGCTCCAAGGCCCCGACTGGACCGTCGAGGATCGCGGCTACCGGACGCCATGCCACATCTGGGCCCGCCACCTGACCAAGGGCGGATACGGCAAGACGACCGACCCGACTCGGCGCAACCGGCAGCAGTACACGCACATCCTCAGGTGGGAAGCCGTCAACGGGCCCGTCCCCCAGGGCCTCCACATCGACCACCTGTGCCGCAACCGCGCGTGCTGCAACCCGGAGCACCTCGAGCCGGTCACTCCGGCGGAGAACAGCAGGCGCGGCGAGGGCGGCGGACACGCTCAACGAGGGCGTACGCACTGCCCGCAGGGGCACCCGCTGTCCGGCGACAACCTCTACGTGAACAGCGGACGACGTCACTGCAAGGAGTGCCGGCGGCAAGAGGTCCGGGCACGACGCGCTCGGCAGGCCGAGGCAGAAGAGGGCCAGGCCGCCGCCTAACCGCCCCGCCTCATGCGAACATTTGTTCGTATGGGGCAGGCAGAGCAGCGGCAAGTACGGACCGGAGTCGCGGACCGCGTGAAGCGGGAGCAGCAGATCCGCGACATGCAGGACCGCCGGCTCTGGGAGATCGGCCAACGCGTCCGCGCGCTCGACGAGCACGACCGCCGGCGCGCGGGCCTCGAGCGGGCACTGCGGTGCGATGTCGGCCTGGCGATCCTGAACGCCGATCCACCGTCGGACGAGGAGGTCGCGGCGAAGGCCCGCTGGTCGGTCGCCGATGTTGAGCGGCTCCGTCAGGACATCAAGGACGCCGACCCGAAGTAGCGACGCTTGGGTTTTTGGGTCCGATGTGCATGCTGGGCCGATGTTCGAGCTTGAGACCCATGTGACGCACCTCTTCGACTGGCCCGGGTGGGTCGGGGTGGTGCAGGACTACCACGGCGACGGCCGGTACCGCGTCCGCTGGGAGAAGCGCGGCAAGCTGGCCGTGATTCGGACGGTGCGAGAGGAGGAACTGGTGCCCGCTCCCGCGCCGTCCTGACCTAGATTTCCCCAGACCTAGGGGCTAGGTCTCGTCGTCAGCCGGCGGCTGCTCGCCCGCGAGGACCTTACGGGCGAGCTCCGCGACTTCGTCCCAGGCGGGGTCACCGTCGTACCAGCCCTCCTGGTGGCCGACGAGGAAGAGGCGCGCAAGCTCAGCCGCGGCGCTCATCGCGGCTTCGTAGTCGGGGTCGGCGTGCCGGTGTAGGCCACCGTCACCACGTCCCCAGGATCGCGAGGCACGGCGAACGGTCCGGAGCTCGCGACCGTGGTTCCGTTCAGCCTCACGTCCGTGATCGTCCCGCCGGTCAGGAACAGCCAATCCGGGATCACGGCCGCCGTGTTCGCGACGCCCGTCGCCGCGAGCGTGAACGTCGCCGGCGCGACGGCCGGAAACCCGCGGTTCTGGCCGTACCGCGTCGTGGCCGAGACGGCGGTGGCGAACAGCGCGCCGCCGGTCGCCATCCCGCGCGCCTCGTTGTTGCTGATCGACCCGCCCGTGTACGACGCGCCGCTGAACGTGAGGCCGTACCGGGCCGTCGGGGTGCCGGTGTCGTCGACGAACTCGTTGTCGTCGATCGCGACGTTGTCGCACGCGACGGTCATCTTCACGCCCTCGCGGTCCGTGCCCGTTCCGATCGTCCCGATGTTCCGGAGCCGGTTGCGCTTCACGGAGCTGTTGCGGAGGATCTTCACGCCGGAGTTGTACGAGAAGTAGATCCCCGACTTGCTGGTCCCCTCGATCACGTTGTCGTCGATCCCGAGGCCGTACACGTCGTAGTTCTTCAGGATCACCTGGATCGCGTAGGTGCCGCCCGTGATGCGGTTGCGGCGGATCAGGATGTGCCCGAGCTCGGTGCCCGTCGGGCCCGACGCGGTCCCCGACCCCGACGTGTCGTAGAGGATGCCGGTCGGGCACGCGTCGATCTCGTTGTCGACGACGCGGATCTTGTAGCCCGGCAGCGTCGACACCGTGCCGCCGTTGATGCCCATCCCCGCGATCGACGCGCCGGTGACCGTGTTGTGGTCCCAGATCGTTCGCGAGTTGCCGCAGTCGCCCAGGCCGTACTGGCCGCCCTCCGTGTGGCAGTGGTGGACCTTCGTGAACAGCGCGGTCTGCGAGACGTTCGTCTGCTTCTCGACGAAGATGTTGTAGCGGCCCGAGTTCTTCGCGATGCAGTGCCCGACGACGATGCTCTCGATCGCGAACCCGCCGGTGCCGAGGCCTATGCCGTTGCCGCCCGGGCCCGTCCCGCCGTTCAGGCGCCCACAGTTGTCGACGTGGACCCGCTCGATCGAGCACTCCTGGAAGTGGTCGACGCCGAGGCCCGTCGCCGGGGTGTCGTGGATGTACAGGTCGCGCCAGTGGCAGCGACGGTGGAACTGCGAGAACAACCCCTTCGTCCCCGACACGTAGCCAGCCGACTGCGTCTGCGCGCTACCGTCGACCTGGAAGCTCGCGAACGTGCAGCCGACCATCGGCGCCGCGGCCGTCTTGATGTTCTTCAGGAACGACTCGTCCGCGAACGTCGGCTTGAAGATCGTGAGCGCCGGGCCGTCACCGATCAGCGACACGTTGTTCGGCCACGACGTGATCGAGCTCAGCGTCTTGTAGGTGCCGGCCGGGGCGTAGACGATGCCGCCGCCCGCAGCGCTCGCCGCAGCAGCAGCCGCCACGATCGCCGAGGTCGAGTCTGCCGCACCGGTCTTGTCCGCGCCGTAGGCGTTGACGTTGTAGCGGGTGTCGGAGCTGCCACCAGACCCGCCGAGCGTGATGAAAGACCCGGGCCACGTCCCGCCGGCCTTCGGGCCGTACAGCCGCGGCGGGGACGCAGCCGTGTCGACGTAGCTGTCGCCGTTCTGGCCGACCCCGGAGCCCGGGGCGCCCGTGCCGTACTCGATGTTCCCGTCGGGCGTCAGCAGCGCGATCTGCGCCGCCAGGTCCTCCGCCCGCTGATACGTCGCCGCGCCTCCCGCGGCGCCGAGCTTCGCGATGCCGGCCGCGGTCGTCGTGGCGAGGTCGGTCTTGGAAACCACCGAACCCACGAGCGCCAGCGCACCCGTCGCCGGGAACGACCGGGCGGCCGAGACGAGCAGCGCACCGATGGCGCGGTTCCCGGCGATCGAGAGGTGCGTCTGGTCGGCGACGAGGTTCGGGCGCTGCTTGCCGATCAGCTGCTCGGTCGGCAGGAACATCACGTGCGGCGGGAACTCCGCCACCACGTTCGCGACCGCGGTGTTGATCGTGTCGATCACCGCGTCCGTCGGTATGAACGGCGTCGACGCGTAGATCGCGTACGTCGGCAGGCGGTACTGCCCGAGCACCTGCACCAGGCGCGGGGCCGCGGACTCGACCTGGTACCCGTAGGTGTACGTGGCGCCGACGACGTTCGTGACGGCCATCGTGACCGTCGTCGCGTCCAGCGGGATGTACTTCCGGACGCACGTGAAGACCTGCGCCGAGCTCGTCACCGGCGCCGCCGGGTACAGCCCGCGGGTATCGAGCACCGCCGGGGTACCGTCGGTGCTCGAGTTCGTCGTGACCGTGTGGACCGCGCCGGCGTCCTGGACGGCGGCGACGTTGAACGCCACGATCCGGCCACGCCACCCGGACGGCACGGTGAGGGTCTGCGACCCGTTTCCAGCGATCGCCTTGAACGCCCCACCCAGCGACGACCACGACCCCGTCAGCGAGATCGACGCGTCGTCGTACGGCTTCACGTCACCCGGGTCGGTGAGGATGCGCGAGATCAGCTCCCGGTGCGCGGCGGCGACCGCCGGTGCGCAGTTCGGGCCGAAGTACGCGGGGTCGTTGACGATCCAGTCGATGACCGCCGCCTCAGCCGCGGGCGTCCCGGTGGAGCGGGCGAGCGCACCGTTCAGCTGCACCGGCAGGTTGCCGATGATCGTGCTGCCACCGACACCGTTGTTCTGCTCCGTCGCTTGCAGCGCATCCGCCAGGACCCGCAGGAACCGGGCCGTGGGCGTGGACTCCGTGCCCTCGCCTGCAACGAGGCTGTTGCCATACCCGTCGACCTTCGTGATCAGGCCGCGACCGGGGAGCGTGATCGCCTTCGGGATCGTCGCGCCGGCAAGCGCATCGACCGCGTCGTAGGACGCCGCGCCACCCGACGCCCCAACCGTCGTCTTGCCCTTGATCGTCGTCGTGGCATCCGGAACCGAGCCGCCGCTACCCGGCGGGATCGAGATCAGGTTCCCGTCCGAGTCCTTCGACGGCACCTCCCCCACCTGGATGCCGTTGAGCAACTCCCCCAGGCCCGACGGGCCCGGGTCGCCCTTCGCGCCTTTGTCGCCCTGGATGCCGCGTGTGGTGCCGGGCGGCAACGCATCGCTGATCACTGTGCTGGTGCCGGGGTCAGGCATCTTCGATCTCCAGAGAGGGATGGACCGTCAGGTCGGTCTGCGTGATCACGGGGCTGTCGCCGGGATCGGCCGGATCGACGGGCTCGTCGCCCGGACCCGGCAAGGTCAGTTCGCTGTCGTCGCGCAACACACCGTCGACACGGACGGCGAACTGCTCCTCGACCGCCGCGATCGAACGCCGCTCAGCACCAAGCAAAGCGGTGCCGGTAGCCGGTGCGGAGCTCGTCCACTGCACCAGGCTGACCTGGTCGTGGAAGTCCGCCAGGTGGTGCGTCATCAGCGCACGAATCGAGGCACCGTACGCACCAGCCTTCGCTTGCGCGTCGTTCATGCTCGCCCCGGCGATCTCGACCGCAATGCCGATCCGCCAGGTGTGACCGATCAGGCCGTTCGAGTCGGGGCCATACGGTGCGCCGATCGTGCCGCCGTCAACGACGACGAGGCGCGGGAGTGCGTCTTCGGCGAGTTCTTCGGTGACGGTGATCGGGTGGGTCTGCAGGCTGTTCCACGGCTGCACGCCCGGTGTGCCCGGGGTGACGGTTTCGCCGTCTTGGCGGACCGTCTCGTCGAGATACGTCGGCAGCCCAATTTCAAGCAGCGTCTCGATCACCAACGTCAAGTGGTTGCCGTCCGTGAGTGGCCCGAGAACACGGGCCTTTCGCTGGGCGTACGTCAACGCCGGCATCAGTCGGCCACGCTCATCGCGAACTTCTGCAACCGGCGCTGAACCTCACGGCGCCCCGACTCCGGGAGCTGCATGACCGGCCGGAGCTTCGTGAAGTGCGGCAGGTACGGGACGGTGGACCCGAACAGGAACATGCCTGGTGCCGTTTCGCGGATGCCTTGGTGGGCGCCCTTGATGCACAGGCTGTTCGCCATCGCACCGGTCGCGCGTCCGATGCGGGTGTCGAGGTCGTGCGACTCCTTGTACGCCAGCCAGGAATCGGACAGGCGCTTCCAGCCGTTCGAGCCGTACTCGCCCTGCGAATCGAACTGCTTCGCTGCCTCGTGGGTGAGGGCGTCCTCGATGTCGGGCCACGCGTCGGTCCAGTCTTCGACGGCGCCGGCGAGTCTGGAGAGGGTGCGGTCGACGATGCGGTCGCCGCCAACGTCGATGGTGAAACGCAGCGACATCCGGCTACCAGCGCGTCAAGCGTCCGACGGTCCGGCAACCCGTGCCGCGAACAGCCGGCCCGAACCGAGACACGCTGGGGTGCTCCGCTTCGTCGTCGGGCAGCGGGCACCGGTCGGTGATCTCGAACTTCGCGGCCGCGAGCTTCTCCTCCGCGAGCCGGCCGAGCTGGGCTGCGAGCGTGGTGTTCTCGACCGACGCCTCCGGCCGGTACGACATCTCGACCAGCTGGGCGGCGCGATACGTCATGAACGACGCAGCACGCAACTCCAGGCTTGCCGTGCACGGCGCACGTCCTTCGACAGCCTCCGTCAGTTCGCTGCCCGCCAGCGCGATCAACGCGGTGACCTGCGCAGCAGTCGGGCTGGTCTTCGTCGTGAACGTGTCGACGTAGTCGCCGCCACGCCCCGCTTCGACCGTCCGGGCCCGCAGCAGAGCAGCGACCGACGTCAGGGTCGGCCACCACTCCGGGGTGTTCTGCGGGTCCGGCACCCGTTACTCCGTGTCGCTGGTCGTCTTGCGACGGCCGTCGATCTTCTCGGCGGCGTCGAGGCTGACGAGACGATCGGCGACCTTCTGGTCGACGTCGACGACCGTGCCGCCCTTGAGCCACACGCCGTCGATCTCGACCAGTCGGCCCTTGAGCTCAACCTTCGGCATCAGGAGCTGATGCCGCGGATCTCGACGGCAGCCGGTGTGTTGTCGACCACGAACGCCGGGGAGCCCTCGAGGTCGATCTGCTGCGACCGGATCGGCTTGTTGTCCCACGTGTCGACCGTGAGGGGGTCCTCCCAGTACGTGCCGCCGAGCTGCCCCTCGGCCGCCAGGAGCGCCTTCGTGGCCGGCTGTGCCGGGTTCGAGATCGGCTCGAGGCCGTAGGCGGACAGGACGTCCATCGCGCGCTTGCGGCCGTAGCCCTGCACGAACAGCAGCCAGTCCGACGGGTTCATGATCAGGAGCGTCGGCTTCTGGCCCTGGTCGTCGGCCTCGAAGACCGCGAGGCCCGCGTCGATGGCACCCTCCGGACGGAGACGCGCGGCCGTCGGGCTCGCGCCCTCGACCGTGAACGACGTCCAGTTCGCGGCGGCCGTGATGAACTGCCCGTCCTCCTGCAGCCGCGCCGAGATCACGGCGAGCGCGAGCTTCCTGAACTTCCGGTCCAGCGACTGCGTGGCGCCGCGAACGAGGCGGTTGTACAGGCGGATGTCGTTGCGCTTCAGCGACTGGCGCGGGATGACGATCTTGTGGCCCCACGTGGAGACCTCGGCGATCTTCGGCGCGCCGACCTTGCCGCCGTACTCCGGCAGCTCAGCACCGGGAGCGACTTCCTCGACCTCTTCGATGCCGGCGTTGACGTCGGGATCGTTGGGGTAGTACTTGATCGCGCCGCCGGTCGTGGCTCCGGAGTCCGGCAGCAGCCGGCCGAGGAACGAGAACGCGGTGTAGAGCTGCGCGAAGTCACGTGCGACGACCCGAGGGTCCTGCACGTACTGCGAGATCGTGATGTTGCGCCCGTTGACCGTCGGAACGGCCTCCGGGTACAGGGGGGTGGGGATGTTGGCGACCATGAGTCAGTTCCTCAGACGAGACGGACTTCGACGTCCTGATCGGTCGCCGTTGTGGTGGACAGGGCGTAGGCGACGATCACGTTCGTGCCGGTCTGCGGGATGACCTTGCCGCCCGTGCCGACCATCAGCGCGACGGGGCCGGCGGATGTGTCGATCGCGGCGCCGCACTGGACGCGCAGCTGGTAGCCGGAGCCGGAGTACACTGCGACGGTCTTGCCGGCGACCGTGTCGACGGCGGGGACGCCGAGCGCCCAGACGTTCGCGACGGCCGGCTTGATCGGCAGGTTCTCGCCGGCCAGTGCGTTGCGGCCCGCGGAGATGGTGACGAACCGCTTCGCGAGCACGTCGGCCGTGGCGCGGCCGGTGACCTGAACGCCGGGTCGGAAGTGGACGCGGGTTTCGTTGGCAGCCATGGGTCAGGCCCCCTTCGTGAGGGTGTCGATGCGGGCCTGTTCGGCCGCGGTGAACTGGACGATGGACGGGAGCAGCTCGTCCGTGGGCTGCTCGTCGTGCGGCTGCCGCGAGAACGTCGCGAGCTGGCCGACGGGGATGGTCGCGGCGACGTGGTCGAAGATCCCGCGGGTGAGCTGCGGGTTCTCCTTGTAGTCGGCGACGACCTTGTCCTTGGACTTCGGGGCGATCTTGCCGGCGGCGACGAGCTCGGACGCGAACGTCTCGGCGTCGGTCTGGGCCTTGCGGTCCATGAACTCGTCGAAGCGCTTCAGCCGGGCGTTGATGTCGGCCTCCTGGTCCTCGCTGATCAGCTTGAACCCGGCGGGCGGGGTGTAATCGGGCGTGTCGACCTTCGGCTCGTCGGCCTTGGGCTGCTCGTCCACCTTCGGCGCGTCCGTCGTCGCGGTCGTGTCGTCGGTCTTGTTCTCCGGAGCGTCCGTCGTCTCCGGGGTCTTCTCGGGCTGGGTGTCAGCCATGTTCGGTCCCTCCAGGGGATCGGGGGTGGTGACCGCCGGAGCGGCGTTGTCGTCATCGGGAGAAGGGGTGGAGAAGGCCACCAGCCGCGACGCAGCCACGAGGGGCGCGTCAGCGGTTGGGGATGGGGCCGCGGTGTCGTTGCGCGCCCACAGGTCTTCGAGGTCCTCGAGCGTTTCGACTGCCGGCAGTTCGTCGGACAGCAGCGCGAGGCCGGTGACGACCATGCGGTAGTCGCCGGTGTCGGTCTTGACGTTCCGGATCGCTTCGATCGAACGGGACGGGAACGCGGTTGCGGCGATCCGGTCGATGTTCGGCGGGACCGTGATGTCGGCGTACAGGGTGTCGCCGTCGACCTGCAGGTTCTGGGTACGCCCGATGACTGCGCGGTCGAGGAGACGGATGTGGTCGCCGTCTTGGCGGAACGAGTGGCCGAGGATGGTGCGGGCGGTCTTGACGGCGGGGTCGCCTTGGGCGGCGACGGCGTCGTTGAGGTCGTCGATGGTGATGCCGCCGTCGCCGACGCTGGTCTGGTGGTTGCCGACTGCGGCGATGGGGACGCGCTTCCAGGTGACGAGGTCGTCGGTCATGCGGTGCCCCTGTCGTCAACGGCCAGTGCCTGCTCGGACTCCCACGTGACGACGTACAGGCAGCGGCACCTGTCGCCGCCCTCGCACCCGGCGTAACCTCCGGTCGGGAAGTCCTGCTCGGCTTCGTCGACCGAGTCGTACTGCGTGCCGTCGAGATCAGCGCACGCGGAGCACGTGTTGCCATCGAGCACGCTCGAGGCGTAGATGTCGCGGATCTGGCTCTCGGATGCGCGGGTCTGCGTCTGCCTGCCCGCCGTCTGTGCACGGGTGGTGTCCGCGCCGGCGATCTGCGTCAGCTGGGCGTCGGTGAGCTGCGTGTCGATCTGGTCCTTGACTGCTGCTGCGACAGCGGCAGGATCGGCGGCCTCGGACGCCAAGGCCTGCGTGCGGTTCGTGACCTCTTCGGCGACGGTCGTCGCGATCTGCTGCGACGCAAGGGTCGCGGCAGTCGACGCTGCGGTGGCGTACTCGACGTTCGCCTCCTGAACACGGGTCCCGGCCTCGCGGGCATCCGCGGCGACTGTGCCGGCGGCCTGCTGCGCCGTTGACTCCAGGACGCTGGACACGGCCTCGAGCTGCGCTTGCGGAACGGCGTCGAGGGCGGCTGCTCGTGCGTCCTCGCGGAGCGTCTCGAGGGCGCCGAGGACGGTGTTCGCGGTTGCGACTACCTCGATCGCGGCCTTCAGCTGCTCGCCACGGACAGCGCGGTACGCGGTCGTGACTTCCGCGACGGCGTCTTCCCAGTCGCCATGTATCTCGGCGAAGTTCGTGGACCGCTCGGCAGCACGCAGCTGACGGGTTGCCTGCGGAACACCAGGCACCTTGCCACCGTCCGGGGCCGCTCGGGCTGCGGCGACGTGGTCTGTGCCGCACGTGCATCCACGGGACGCAGCGACGACATCGGCCGGTTCGTCCACGGAAGGCTGGGCCGGCGGCGGGGTGTTCACGACGATCGGCGTTGCCGGCTTCGGCTTGTCGCACGTGACGCGCGGCCTCTTCACCAGGCCCCGGTAGTCGTTGAACTCCGTCCACCGGGACACGGACTGGCGGTTGAACTCCTCCGCGATGTCAGCGGCAACCGCGATTCGTGCGGACGCTGCGATGTCCTCGTGGACCTCCCCCAGCGCACGCGACCCCGACTCGGTTGAGCCGAGCTGGACGACCTGCTCCGACCACGCGCGGCTCATCGCCTCTTCGTGGTGCTTGATCGACTGCAGCGGGTCGGTGACCGCACCCGTGATGCCGACGTTCTCGGCGGTCTGGCCCTGCTGAAGGCCGATCGCTGCGAGCTCGTCCACGATCGTCTGCGAGAACGCGTCGGTCAGCTCCTCGATCGTGTCGTGGTCGTCGCCTTCCTTGCCGGTGACGACCCACGTGCCGTTCGCGGACTTGTTGTGGCGGACCTGATCGACGCGGTACAGCTCCTGGTTGCAGAGCCAGTGCATGTACAGCGGGCGAAGCATCGACCGGCCAACCGGGTCGCCCTGCCGCGGCTTGTACGCCCACCGCTGCACACGGACGGCATCGAGAACGACGGGCTCGGGGCCGAGCAGATCGACACCGAGCGACTGCAGGGTGCCGTCGGGTTCGACCATCCACTTTCCGGGGTTGATCGTTTCCTGCTCGATCGGCGCGAACCGCTTGATGCGCCACCAACCGGGGTCCATGTCGGTGTCGCCGACGATCTCGCAGACGGCGTGGCCGTACAGGGCGTACGTGAGTGCGTAGTCGAGGAGCTGGTGGAACCCGACCTGGTACCGGCGGGTCGAGTCGTCGTCGGCCTGGCCGATCGGGAGGTCGAGGTCTTCGGCGAGTTTCGCTGCGGCGTCGGGCGGCAGGTCGCCGGGCTCGAGGCGCCAGGGGAGGTTGTGGATCGGCTGGAAGAACGCGGACTCGAGCGCGACGATGTGGCCGTAGGTCCGCATCTCGGCGATGACGTCGTTGCGCCAGGGGTACGTCCATTCGGGGACGCGTTCCATGACGCGCGTGGCGATCTGGGTCCAGGTCGCGGCCGCGGCGGTGGTGTTGCCGGCGGTGGCGAGGACGGGACGGCGGACGGTGTCTTGGCCGGTCGGTGCGTTTGGCGCGATTGCCACTGCCCGTGAGGGTACTAGCGATCACGGACGCTATTTCAGCGCTATGCGCTGGTTTGAGGTCAGGCGGCGCGGCGTGCTGTGGTGCGTGGTCGTCGGGTGCGGCTCCCCGGCCGTGTCTTGACGATGGGCTTCCAGTCGTCGGATGCGATGGCGGGGAGCTTGATGGCGCCGTAGGAGATGGTGTCGACCATGTCGTCGTGCGCGCCGTTCGGGAACGCGAGGAGTTCAGCTTCGAACTCGTCGAGCCATGGTGCGGTCTGGGGGTGGTAGACCGAGTGGGCTTCGTAGCGGGCGACGGCGTCCATGGCCCGGGTGACCTTGTCCGAAACCGGCTGGATGTCGTGCACGGGCACGCCGCGTCCTCGCAGCGTCTTGACCGGGCCGTATCCGTGACCGAACCCCTCCACATGCAACGGCGCTCGGGCCTGGCCTTTCCAGACTCCCTCGATGAAGTCTGGGACCTGGAGCAGGTCGAACTTGCGCGCCTTCAGGTCCCAGATGATTAGGTCGGAGTCGGGCGTACGCAGGAACGTGGTGACGACGCTGTAGTCGGCGGTCTCCTTGGTCGACGCGGCAGTATCCGCAACAAGGAACTTTGCGCACCGGCCGATGTCGAAGCTCTTCGAGGTTCCGTCAAGGGCGTGCAACCGGATGAACGGCTGCCCATCGACGTTCTCGGACATCGTCCAGTATCGGAAGTGCTCGGCCTTGAACAACATGCCCTCGGCCGGTGCGGGCGTCTGCTGATACAGGCTCGCCCACTGGTAACTGCCGACCGTCCGCTTCGTCGTCAGCAACTCGTCGCGAGTCATCAACGCCTCGCACAACGCCTCCCCCACCTCGCGACCGAGCGCGTCGCCTTCCTCTGCGATCGCGGGCAGGTTCAGCACGGTCCACTGGTCCGCTTCGGGATCGTCGGCGGACTGCTGAATCATGCGCCCGGCCAGATCGTCTTCGTGCCACCGGGTTTGCACGACGATGGCCGAACCGCCTGTCGCTAGACGGGAGCGTGCGGTGCCCTTCCACCACTTCCATTGGTCGTCGCGGATGTTCGACGACGCGGCGTCCTTGTCGTTCTTGATCGGGTCGTCGACGATCAGCAGGTGAGCGCCGCGGCCGGTGATTGTTCCTCCCACGCCGGCGGCGATAAAGACGCCGCCCTGGTCGGTCTGCCAGCGACTTGAAGCGGCCACATCGTCGCGCACCTCGACCCCGAAAACCGCGGGCCCGAACTCCTCGAGCGCGTCCCGTGCACCGCGGCCGAAGTCCTCGGCCAGGTGCGCGGTGTTTGAGGTGACCATCACCTTGCGGCGCGGGAACGTGCCCAAGTACCAGGCCGGGAAGTAGTGCGAGATCAGCTGCGACTTGCCGTGCCGCGGGGGCATGGTGACGATCGCGCGCTTGACCTCGCCGGACGCGACCCGCATCAACAGGTCGGTCAGCAGGAGCAGGTGCTTGTACGGCAGCCACCCCTGTTCGGGGTCGCTCGTTTCGTTCCGGCCGTCTGCGACCCAGGCGAACCCCGCGGGAGAAGCCCGGGCCGTGATGATGTCCTTGGCGTCTAGCCCATGCTCAGCCGGCGCCGCACTAGTCGTCGACATTGCCAGCGCGCTCGCGAACCATGTCGAGCGCCCAAGCGCGAACGGCCGGGTCGCTCATATCCGCAGCTTGCACCTTGATCGCGTCACCGCCCACACCGCTGACCTCAGTGGCCTGCTTCGGGCGGCCGTACGCGCGGTCGAGGATCTCCTTCGCGGCGAGGAGCCTGACGCGGTGGTCCGGCAGGATCTCAAGCTCGGCGCTCTCACCGGAGCCTACGACGGTGTGGGTGTCGGCTTCCAGGCCGTCCCAGAGCACGTTGAGGACGGCATCGGCCTGCTGTTCGAGGCGCTCCCGCAGGATGTCCACCGCCCGCGGGTTGCGGGGACGACCCGACCCCTCCTGCGGCCCTCCGAACCCCGTGGAAGCTCGTGTTTCCTGGTCGCTGTGCGCGAGGCAGAAGTCACTGCCCTTGAGGGGTGCGGCTCCGCAGTCTTCGCCCTGGGCGTTCTCGCCCTTACACCGACGACGAGCTGTCATCCTTCAGCCTCGCGCTCTGCAAGAAGGCGGGCACGCATCGGCTTTCCGCCGCGGCGCTCCCACTCAGCGAAGGCGTCCCAGTACACCGCGTATTCGATCTTGTCGAGGCCGGCGCCAAAGCGTGTGGCTGCTTCGCCTGCGTCCTCGAACGCATTGACGATGGCGTCGAGTTCGTCGTCGGTGAAGGCGTCCCACCGGCTCATCAGCGGGCCTCGAATCGAAGGATCGCGTGCGGACCGACCAGAAGGTTCCTCCGGGCCTCATCGACTGCCCGGGTCAGCCGTGTGATGCGGTCGGGGCCTTCGCCGAAGGGTTTCGGCGTGACGCCCACGGTCCAGACCTCAGTGATGAGGCTGATCGGTTCGGCGTTTCCTCCGGGGTGCAACTGGTCGATGATGTCGTCCCGTTCGACGTAGAGGACCCAGGGCATGTCCTTCAGTTCGTCGATCGTCATCGGTCGGTCCGCCTGACGGGGATGAGTTCGATGGGCGGGTCGTTGACCAGATCGTCGTGCAGCACCTGTGCCGCGTTCGCCAACGCCTTCAAGGTCATCTCGCCGTTGATGGTCGTCATGCGGCGTTGCTGTGCCCAGCCGGCCGACGTCATCGCTGCGGTCGACCGGACCTTGAGGTGCCAGATCGTGGGTGCGGGGTGGTCGAGTGTGAGCGTCATGCTGTACTCGGCGCAGAGGTCGGCGAGGGCTTGGAGTGGGTCGTGTGGGTGTTCGCCGATCCCTTGATGGTATCGCGCATATCGGCTGTTTCAGGACGCATTCGGGAGCGGGAGGTCGTGGTTCGGGCCGCGGTCGGATGACGGTTGCGGCGCTTGTTGGATCTGGTGTTCCTTCGCGGTGCTGACGATGCGCGGGTAGCTCGCTTGAAACGTGAGCGGCACGACTCCGGTGCCGCCGTGCCTGTTCTTCGCGACGTTGATCTCGACGATCCCGGGCGTTTCGGAGCGCTTGTTGTAGTACTCGTCGCGGTACATCAGCAGGACTTGGTCGGCGGTCTGTTCGACGTCCCCGGATTCGCGGAGGTCCGACAGGTGCGGGCGTTTGTCGTCGCGCGTTTCGCACTCGCGGTTCAGCTGGCTGAGCGCGATGACGGGGCATTCGAGGTCGAACGCGAGGGTCTTGAGCTCGTTTGCCATCTCGGCGACCTGGAGGTGCCGGGGGGTCTTGGGGTCGGTGGGTTTGAGGAGCTGCAGGTAGTCGACGACGATCAGGGCGAGGGGGTCTTTGGCGTGTTGGCGGTGCGCGATGCGTACGAGTTCGCGGACTTGGAGGCCGCGTCGGACGACGACGTGGATGCGGTTCGCTTCCTCCGTTTCGAGGAGCCCCATGATGCGGCCCCAGGCGGGGTCCTTGTTCGCTCCGGGCCGGCGGCCCTCGCCGTGCGTGAGCCAGTGGCCGGGCGTGGACGTGCGGCCTGAGACGTAGCGGGCGGCGACTTCTTGGTCGGTCATCTCGAGGGAGCCGAAGAGGACGGCGCCTTGGGTGGCGGCGTTGGCGGTGATGTCGACGGCGAATGCGGTTTTGCCCATGGCGGGGCGGGCGCCGATGACGCAGAGGTTGCCGGGCTCGAGGCCTTTGAGGACGTGGTCGAGGTCGGGGTAGCGCGTTTGGAGGCCGGGGTTGTGTTCGGGGTTTTCCCAGGCGGGGATGGTTGCTTCGGCGATGTCGGCGATGGTGCGGGTGGGGCGGCCGTCGGTTGATGCGGCGGCGGCCATGGCTTGGTCGTGTGCGACGAGGATGTCGGCGGGTTTTTGGTCGGGGGCGTGCGCCTGGCGGATCGCGGCGGTGCAGGCGTTGATGATGCGTCGGCGTTCGGCGAGGTCGAGGAGTCGTGCGGCGTGTTCGGGGTTCGCTTTCGGGTTCGCGTTGTAGACGATCTGCGCGGCGGTTTCGAGTACGGCGTCGCGGTCGTGGTAGCCCTCGATGAGGTCGGGGTGGCGTTGTAGGACGTCGTTGAGGACGTGGTGGTCGATGGGGCCTTTGGCGTGGTCGATGCGGTGTTGGACGACGCGCCAGAGGCTGATGTGGTGGTCGTGGGTGAAGTCGGTGTCGGTGAGCTTGTCGTCGAGGGCGTAGCGTTCGGCGGCTTGGCGGCTGGTGAGGGCGGCGCCGAGGATGTGCTGTTCGAGGTCGTGGTCTTGCGGGGGGGTTTGGTCGTTCACTCGGCCTCCTTCGCCCTCGATGTGGAAGTGATCGAGTCGAAGATGCGGACGGCCTCCGTCAGCACCGATCCCGCGTCCTCTCGCTCCCGGGAGCACGGCTCCAGATGACCGAGGTCACGAACGCAACGCCAGTCCCAGCCCCCGTACCGGACGGTCCCCCGGCACCTCTGCCGCTTATCCACGGTCGGCCTCCTCGGCCCTCGAAGTAGCGTTCCCGGCTCGCACCGCGCCGCAGCGCAAGCAGACCTCGCCGCTCTCCACAGCGGAGTTGCGGGCATCGACCCACTGGTGCTCGCAAGCCCTCGAAGTAGCGTTGGTAGCGACCGCCCAGTACATGGACGCCGCGCAGCACGCGAAGCCGTAGACCATGGCGCCCCACCCAGCGAGCAACATCGCCGTGCCTTCGCCCATGAAAACGACGCCGATCAGGAACCAGATGGTTCGGAAGTCGGAAGCGGTCATCGACGCTCATCCCCCGGAGTGAGGTCGCGCTCCATGAAGCGCTGGATCAGCCGCTCAGCGGCCGCGCGGAAGCGCTCGGTCTCAGCGGACGCGGGCTCGTACGGGAACGACTCGTCACCCTCCGCAGCGCGCAGGGCCGCGATACCGGCGTCGTCGAGGTCGACGATCGCCGTCGCCTGCTCCATCTTGCGCAGCCCGCCGCGGTGCAGCATGACCGCCTGCCACGTCCCGGCACCGCGTTCCCGGACGCACGTCACCATGCACGCCATCGCCTCGCCGTCGACGTAGGAGAGCGCCGCCGCGAGGTCGTAGCGGTCACGGTCCTTGCCCGGGTCGAGGAGACGCACCTCGTGCTGGCCGATGACGAACTCGCCGTGGCCGTCCCGCGCGAGAGCGCGACGGCACAGCAGCTCACCCGCGCTGCGGATCTTCGCCTCAGGCACGACCCTGCTCCTGACCAGCGGCGGCGTCGAGCTGGGCCCGCAGCCGGCGTGCCTCGTTACGGGCACCATTGCGCTGCTCGATCAGAATCGACGCGGTCTTGCGGCTCGCGCCGAGCTGGCGCTTCAGCCGAGCATTCTCGCCCTCGAGCGTCAGGTTGCGCCCAAGGGCGCGTTGGGCGATGGCGTGTGCGTGTCCGTAGCTCATGCGGCTTCCTGGTGGGTCTGGGTGTGCTCGGCGACGTAGGTGTCGACGAGGTCGTCGAGGTCGCGTGCGGCCTGGGCGGGGTCGAGGGAGGCGAGATACCGCGCCTCGAGATCCGTCGGCGGTGGCAGGAACCGCGGGTGCGGCCTGTGCACCGCGGCGGCGTGGTGCGGGTCGTGGACGGCGACGAGGCGGCGGGGCCGGAACGCGTTGGGGTCGAACCAGTCGTCGGTCATGCCGGCATCTCGATCAGTTCGCCGACCGCGCCGCCGTTGACGCGGTGGTTGTGGTTGATGATCAGCAGCCGCAGGTTGTTCTTGACCTCGGTTTGGTCCGGGGTTGCGTCGGCCCATTGGCGGCGGAGTGCTTGCTTCCACTGGCCGGCTTCGAAGGTGGACCTGTTGCCTTGCCAGTGGTCGGAGAGGTCGGACATGGCGAGGAGCTGTGCGGCGGCGGGGTCGGATCGTTCGAGGTCTTGGAGCGTGAACAGCCACTCGTAGCGGTTGCGCTTGAGTGCGCGGTCGACGGTTTCGAATGCCTGCTCGAACGGCGGCAGGCCGGGCACGTCCGGTTTCGGCTGGCCGGTGGAGATGTCGAGCTTCGGGGCGTCGCTGCTGGTGACGATGCCGCGGAAGTAGCCGAAGGGGTTGCCGGTGATGAGCCGCTCGCGGTGGCGCTTGATGACGATGTGTGCGACAGCAACGAGGTCGACAGTCGGGTAGTCGGTGTGCAGCACCGCGAGTTGGTAGGCGTCGAGGATTTGGACGCCGGCGTCTTGGAGGAGCTTCGCGGCCAGGTCGGGGTGCGGCAGCATCGGCGGCGGGGGCGGAACGACAGTGAGAGGAGAAGGCGAGGCGGCGGCGGTTTCCGGGGGCCGGGCCGGGCCGGGTTGGGACGGGACGGGCCGGGCCGGGCCGGGACTTCCGGAATCCGCGTTGCTTCCGGACGGATTCCGCGCGGAATCCTGCTGGACGCGGCCTGGAGTCTTCGGGGATTCCTTGCGGCCTCCAACCGCCTTCCGCTCGCGGTCCTTCGCGCGCTTGGACTCAAGGTCTTGGCGGGCCGGGTTGTACTCGAGGTAGTCGTGGACGCGGTAGTGATCGTCGTCGACGGTGTCGAACAGGCCGGTGTCGACGAGGACGGCGAGGACGTCGGTGTACTCGGCGGGGTCGGGGAGCTTCTCGTGAAGCCACTCGACATCAACGAGGCCGTCGGTTTCGTGGCGGGAGCAATAGGTGATCGCCATGGAGTGGAGGCCGACGGCGCGGGGGTGCTGGCGCCAGGCTTTCTTGACCTTGCGGTTGTCGTCCATGCGGTCGTCGAACTTCGCCCAGGTCATCGGGTGGGGTCCTTGGTGTCGTTGATGCACGCGGTGAGCCAGGCGCCGGCGAGCGCGAGGTCGGTTCCGACGTTGAGGAACCACGCAAGAAACGCGAGGGAGCACGCGAACGCGACCGCGAAGTTGATGAGCCGGACGGGATGGGCGAGGCGGATCACGCGGCCGCCTCGAACAGCTCGAGCTGCACGGGCTCGGACACGCCGCGGGCTTGGCGGTGTGCCTCGAGGTAGAGGCCGAACGCGTACTTCACGTCGGCGCGGCTGTGGATCGGCGCGGTGCCGTTCGGGGAGGCGTTGCCGACGTATCCGACCTCGGCGAGGAGCACGCCGTAGATGGCGGTGCTGCCGTCGGCCATGGGGTACTCGGCGCGTTGCCAGCGCCAAGGCATCTGGATGCGCTCGAGGTCGACGATCAGGGTTCGTTCGAGGCTGCCGATCGGGTGGGTGAACCAGCCGGGAGTGGTGAGGGCCTGGTCGAGCGGGTCAGTCGCCACGATCTGACTCCTGTTCGGAAGCAGGCCCGTCGGTCGGCCAGTGCGAGACGGTCCAGAACGTGGCGGTCGTCACCGGGTCCGGGCCGTCGCCGACGCGGTAGAGCACGACCTCCGGACCGTGGACTGCCTCGATCCGCCAGGGGTGGCCGGCGGGGTCGATGCGGACTTGGCCGACAGTGGGGACGTCTTCGGTCTCTCGGAACTCGCGGCCGTCCAGGCTGTGGTGGATGACGTGCCAGCCGACCGATCCGTCTTCGCGCTCGACGGGTTCGACGGTCGGGCCGCAGATGCAGTCGCCGCCCTCCGTGTCGTGCCCGACGATGTCGTTGACGGGGTATGTGTGGACCGTCGTCATGCGGTCACGCGCCCTTCCGCTTCGAGGATGCGTTGCCCCGGGTGGAGTCGAGCGCCTCAAAGGCCTCGCGCTTCCAGGCACGGTCACGCAGACGCCGCACTTCGAGCGCCTCGGACGCGAGAGTTTCGGCGGGCCGGAACAGGCGCCACACCCCGAACGCGAAGTTGAAGGCGGCAGCCGCGAAGGCCACCCACGAGAACACAGCTCCACGGTCGATGGCGTTCGCCAGCGCGTACGAGCCGGCGGTAGCCCACAGGAACGTGCTCCACCCGAGCTCGCGGCGCCAGAGACGGTAGGCCCCGACCGACAGCTCTTCCCGAACCTGGATCGGCGTCTCCTCATGGAAGATGCTCACGCGACCCGCTCCGTGTTGTCGGCGATCCGGGACGCCTCGGTCCCCAAGACCAAGGCCAGGTGCTGCAGCCGGGCGTCGATACCGAGCAGGGCGTGGATCAGACCGCGGGCCAGGACCTCGGTTTCACCACCATGCTCTGCGTGGACGTCGAGGCATGCGGCGGCGAGATCGCGGCTGCTTTCCGCGCGGCCCCACGCGTCGTGGACGCTCATGCTGCTTCCCCCGATCGGATGAGCTCGCGGTACGCGCGACGGTCCGCTTTCGGGATCTGCCGCTTCTTCTGGATGCACGTCGTCGCGAGCAGCCGGCCGTCACGGATCACAAGCGGGAACGCGATCGGGCCCTTCACGGCCCAGCCGTCGGCGGGCTCCTGGCCCTGCTGCGCCCAGCCGGGCGGGCACACCTGGATCGTGCACGCCTCGAGCGCCGCGCCGATCTCTTCCTGCCGGGCGCGGGCCTTGATGCGCTGCCGGTACCTGTCGATCGCGTGAAGCGAGAGGTACGGGCCGGGAAGGGCCTCGAGTGCCTGACGCCGGGCGTCTAGGTCGGTACTATTCACCGTAGAACTCCTGTTCTGAAGGGCCCTGTGCTTGTCCGGCGTTGGGGCCCTTCTTTTTGGGCTCAACGCCGAGCGACTAGCGGAAGGCGATGAGATACCAGCGATCCGCGCTGGTACGGTGAATGTAGCACGCGAACAGCGCGTTCCGATGATATTTCGGCGCTACCAGATGGCCGTCGATGCACCCTCAGTGAACACCCCTGAGGCACCGTGATACGCACCCGATGACATCTCATCGGGGAACGACAGCGAGCCCCAAACGAGGGGCCCTAGAACACAGGCGATCCGGACCTAGCCGGTCAGATCACGCACGCTTGACATGCGTGAGGTCACAAGTTCGAGTCTTGTATCGCGCACCTCGCAGAAGGCCCCGCCCCGGCGGGGCCTTCGTCGTTCAGTCGGCCGCCGCGGCGCTGCGGCGGTCGGAGACGGCCGTCGTCGCGGCCTCCAGCAGGAAGCTGCCGAGCACGCCGCGCAGCGACTCCGCGGTCCGGCGGTCCGCCACCACGTTGCAGGCCTGCACGTGCAACGCCCACATCTCGTCGCGGTCGATCGGCCGGTCGAGGTCGCCGCCCAGGCGCCGCGCGAGCGCCCGGAGGGCCTCCCGGCGCTCGCGGGCCGCGCGGCCGCCGATCAGGCCGGCGTGGTGGTGCATCTCGATGTCGCGCCCGACGGCCTGCAACACGCTCCTGGGGGTGCACACCGTCCGCTCCATGATGTTCGGATCGACCACTTCCGCGCCGAACTTGAGCCCGAGTTCGTGGCCGTCGTCCCGGCGTCCCGGTCGGCGCCCGACGGCGCGCGACCTCGGCACGCCCCAGGAGCGCGCGCCGGTACCGTCGGGCTCCCCCGCACCCGACCGGACGGAGCACGATGTCCACCGCAGACCTGACCGTGATCGGCCTCGGCCGCGCCGAGGCGAGCGCCAGCGGCTACATCGCCGAGATCCAGCGCCGGCTCGCCGCGCAGGACCGGGTCCGGTTCGTCATGCACGGCATGGGCACCTCGCTGGAGGGCTCGACCGCCGACATCCTCGCCGTCGTCGCGACGCTCCACCGGGTGCCCCTGGACCTGGGGCTCCCCCGCGCCTACTCGATCCTCAAGCTCGACGAGCGCACCGACAAGCCGGACCAGACCCTCGAGGACAAGGTGCGCAGCGTCGAGGACCGGCTGGCCGCGGACGGCTCCTGAACCCGGCCCCGGCGGGCGACCGGAGGCCGGCGGCGGCGCGTGCACGACGAGGGTCCGGCGGACGACGTCAGCGCCGTCGGGGCAGCCAGATCCGCGACCCGTCGTCGACGAGCATCCCGTCCGGACCGACGGGGTCGCCGGGCCGCGGCCCCGACTCCACCGCGACGCCGTCGAGCCGGTCCGCCGCCACGAGCGCCGCGGCCGCGGCGTCGAGGCCGTCGTGGGACCACATCCCGAGGTGCGGGACGTCGCCGACCTCGGCGCGGAGGAGCGCGACGCGCTCCCCCAGCCCGTCCGGGCGCTGCTTGCTGCGCAGGCGCCGCCCGCCGGCGAGCTCCGCGAACGCCGCGTGGGGATAGACCTCGATCGCGAGGGCCCCGGCCTCGCGGAAGGCCGCGTGCAGCGCGACCGCGACCGCCATCCAGGATCCGTCCGGGACGTCCGCCGGCGTCACCCAGGAGACCCAGTGGCCGTGGTGCCGGCCGAGCGCCACCTCCCCCGTCCGCGCCGCCCGGAACTTCCGTGCGATCGTCCCGTCGTCCGCGTGGACGCCGGGGCTCGCGGCGTCCGGGCCGTCGATGCCGGCGACCTGCGCTCCCGCGGCCCACGACACGACCCCGGCGACGTCGTGGGCGTCGAAGACCGCGGCGCGGGCGATCCGCCGGTCCGCGGTCAGCGCGACGGCGTGGAGGCTCCGGGCCCCGACGTCGATTCCCACGGCGGGTGCCGCGGAGCCGTCCGCCGGGGCGACGTCGTCGTCCGGCTGCGGTCCGGTGCTCAGGCGGCGGCGTGGTGGTCGCGCCGGCGCTGCTCCTCGAGCTTCGCCTCGCGGTACTCGCGCGGCGACCGCGGCTGACGGACGACCGGGTCGGGGGCGGCGTGGCGCGCCTGCGGCGACGGTCGGCGCTCCGGGGCGGGCTCGGCGGGACGCCCGGACCCCGGCCGGCGCTCCGTGCCCCGCGAGGCCGAGACGACGGGGGGACGCTGGCGCTGCGGGCGCTCCGGCGGGGCGACCGGCTCGTCGCCGAAGCGCTCGCGCTCCTGGGCCTCGCGCTGCTCGCGATAGGCCCGGGGGGACGGGGAGATCGCCGCGCGGACCTTGCGGTCGCGCTCGGCCCGCTCGCGGCGGCGGCGCTCGGCCTTCGCGGCCGCGTCCTCCTCGGCCGTCGGCGCCGCGACGCGCGGACCGGACGCGATGCCGGCAGCCTCCGCGTTGGAGGACACCGACGTCGAGGGCCCGGCATCGGTGACCGCGGCGACGGCGGGGTCGACCGGCTTCGGCGCCCGGACCGGCGGGGCGGGGATCGCCAGCGTCCCGAGCTTGGTGTTCTGCAGCTCCTCGACGCGGTCGTGCTCCTCGACCGTGCTGCGGTCGACGAGGAACGCGAACAGCGTGCCCACGCCACCCCAGAACAGCAGGAGGAACAGGAGGAAGCCGACCCCCGCGTCCATGAACCAGCCGATCAGCGCGGAGGCGAGCAGACCGACGAGCCCGATGCCCCACCCGACCTCCGGCCCCGGTGCTGCTGACTGGTGCTGCATGTCGTCCTCGTTCCCCGGATCGGCGTTGCGTGCACCGATTCTCTCACGGCCCGCGGTGCCCGCCGGAGAAACCGCGCACACGGTGCGGTCAGGGTCGCCGCGACCGTCAGTCGCCCGGCCACTCCCCCGTGACCCGTTCGAACGCCTTGGCGCCCGCGCGGTCCGTGGCGGCCTTGACGGCCCCGAAGATCGCGCCCTGCAGCGCCGCGGCCGGGATGATCTGCGCCCAGCCGTACTCGCTCTGGAGCGCACCGGGCGCGTCCTCCTCCCCCGCGACCCGCTTCCAGACCTGCTTGAAGAGCGCCCCGCCGGCGAGGCCGCCGAGGACGCCGAACGCGATGCCCAGGGGCTTGTAGAGGAGCTTCACCGCGACCGCCTCCAGAGGACGACGAGCATCAGGACGCCCGCCACCGCGGCGATCGTCGTCACCGGCACCTTGTGTTCCTCGACGGCCTGCCCCGCCTGCTGCGCGCGGGCCTGCGCGGACGCCGTCGCCGCCCCGGCCGTGTCCTGCGCCCCCGAGGCCACCTGCGCGGCGGACTCCTGCGCGTCGGAGGCCGCGGTGGACGCCTTGGACTGGACGCTCGCCGCAGCGTCGCCGATCGCGGCCTGCGCCTTCGTGGCCGTCTCGGAGACGACCTCCTTCGCGTGCTGCACGCCGTCCTTGGCCTGCTGCTTGCGCTCGTCGATGCCCTCCTTCGCCCGCGCCTTCACGTCGAGCTTGTGGGACAGGGCCTCGACCGTGTCGCCGAGCTCGCTGCGGGTCTCCTCGATCTGCTCGCGCAGCTCGGCCGCGGAGCCGGCCTCGGCCGGGTCGGGCTCCGTCCCGGGCACGGGGTCCGGGTGCTCGGGCTCGGCCGCGTGGACCTGCTCGACCGTGGCGTCCTCCGTCACGGCCTCGTCCTTCTCGCTCGCGCTCATCGTCCGCTCCGCTCCTTGATCTCCTGGACGTCCCGTTGGGTGCTGTCGATCGCCTGCTCGGGCACCGGCGGCGTGGCGGCGGTGACCTCCTTCTTGCCGACCAGCGCCGCGACGCCGGCGACCGCGAAGAGCACGACGGCCACGATCAGCGCGGCGAGCCACCCGTCGACGGCGGTCGCCAGCGCGAGGATCGCGGTCGCGACCAGGGCGCCGACCCCGTAGAAGGCGATCACCCCGGCCCCGCCGAAGAGCCCGACGCCGATGCCGGCCTTCTTCCCCTTCTCCTGCATCTCGAGCTGCGCCAGGCGCAGCTCCTGTCGCACGAGGGTCGAGGTCTGTTGGGAGAAGTCGTGGACGAGCTGGGCGACGGGCCGCTCGTCCGAGGTCTGGGGGGCCATGCCCTCCACGCTGCCCCCTGTCCCGTGCGACAAACGGACACGGGTCGGGCGAGGACGACGCGGCCGTCCTCGGGGATCAGGAGGGGCGCGGCCGGCTCGGCGGCGCCGTTCCGGACGATCGACCACCGGGGTTCCACCGATCGTCGTGCCCACCTCCCCCCATCGGTGGTCCCCCAATTGGAACATTCGGCGTCAGGATGGCTACGATCCAGGTGTGGGAGCGACGGGCGAGACGCTGCACGCGAACCGACGGGCCGGGACCTCGTGACGAGCGGGGGAGCAGGTCACGCGGGTCGGGGCCGCCGCGACGTGGGGGCGATGGATCGCCTCGGGGCGGCCGCGCTCAGCAGCGGGGTCGCCGTGGTGCGCGTCACCGGCGTGCGGGACGACCTCCACCTGGCGACGCTGCGTCGCGCGATCGCCGCCATCCGCGGCATCGGCGCGGTCGACGTCCGGTCCGAGGGCGAGGTCCCCGTCCTCGACGTGACGACCCTCCGCCCGGTGGCGCTCGCGAGCGAGCTGCGGACCGTCCTCGGACGGCAGGTCGTCTCGTGCCTCGCGGTGGACGGCCAGATCGAGCTGACCGTCGACCCCGGGCACCGCGGACCGCACCAGGGTCGCCCGGGCGTCCGTGCCCGCCGGGACACCGACGCGCTCCACGGTCCGGGCGCGCTCGCCGGCCACATCGCCTACCCGGGGTCCGGCGCGCGCGGGTCCGCCGGGCCGGGCACCACCGGAGCGGACACGTCCGGCCACGGGCCCCCGCCACCGTCGTCGACGCGCCGCAGCTGGGCCGCGTACGGCGCCCGCCCGCCCGTGGCGGACGCGGCGCCGGGCGGCGACGCGCCCCGCCCCCGTCCGCCGGGAGCGGACCCCGCCGAGTCCGGCCTGCGTCAGGCGATCGACGCGATCGCGTCGCTGTCGATCCTGACCTTCGACACCGACCTGCGGTTCGTCCGGACCGCCGGCGCGATGCACGACCGCTACGACCACCGGGGGAGCGAGCTCCTCGGACGCCGTCCCGACGAGATCGTCGGCCGGGAGCACTGGAAGCAGCTGGCGCCCGGGTACGAGGGGGCGCTCCGGGGCAGGACCACCACGCTCGAGACGCCGAGCCCGGACGGCCAGCGCCACTACGAGGCGACGTTCCGGCCGCTCGTCGACGGCGACCGCATCGTCGGCGGGACCGTGACGCTCCGCGACATCACCGGCGAGCGGCGCGACGAGCGCCGGCTCGAGGAGCTCCGCGCCGTGCTCGCGTCGTCGTTCGACCGTGCCCCCACCGGTCAGGCGCTGCTGTCGCCCGACGGCGAGTGGATGCGCACCAACGAGGCGCTCCGGCGGCTCCTCGGCCGCAGCGACGAGTCGCTGCTCGGGACCACGCTCCGCGAGACGACCCACCCGGACGACCGTGGGAGGGAGGACCAGCTCCTGTTCGGGGTCCGGCAGGGCGCGCAGGACGGGTACGACATCGAGAAGCGCATGCTCCGTGGCGACGGGACGGAGCTCCGCGTGCACGCCCGGGTCTCGGCGATCCGGACCCGGGAGACGCAGATCCGCGGATTCATCGTGCACGTGGACGAGAGCGGGCACTGGGCCGCCGGGGGCGCCTGAGCTCCGGGCCGCCCGACGCCCGGTCGACCGGCGACGGATACCCGACCGACACGCGGCGCTCGTACGTTGGTCCACATGCGCACCGCAAGGCTCCCCCGCCGCACCGCGACCGCCGACGTGGCGACCGTGCTCGCCGCCGCCGGACGCCGGGACCGGCTGACGAACCTGACGCCGGTGCTCGTCGCGCTCACCGCCGCGGCCGGCCTGCTGGTCCTGGCCCTCGCCGGATGACGCCCTGCGTCTCGGACGTGCACGGGCGACCCGGGACTCCTACGGCGTAGGCGGAGGAACGACCGTGGGGATCGGCGAGCGACTGGCGGCGAAGGCCGCCGCGATCGGAGAGCAGGCGAAGGAGGTCGCCGCGACCCGCGCGCGCGAGGCCGCCGACGCGGCGAAGGACGCCGTCACCGCGCGGACCGAGGGCGGGCTCCTCGGACTGCTGCGGATGGACGACGAGCGGCCGGTCACGATCGAGGGCGTCACCGTCCTCCTCGTGGCGGCGGTCCGGCGGGACGAGAGCCGCGGGCTCTCCGACCGGGACGTCCTGAAGGCCGCGAAGCGGCGCTACCGCCGGCTCGGGACGCTGTCCCTGCCGTCCGGGCCGGTCGGGGGGATCCTCGTGAACCTCTACTGCGAGGCGGCGACGCTCTGCGACGTCGTCGAGCTCCGCGGCGTGGCGATGTCCGACGACGCGGTCGCCGCCCACCTGCTCGTCCTGTGGCACGTGCTGCCCGACCTCGACGTGGCCGCGGCCGCCGTCGCCGGCGACGGCCTCGGGGTCGTCGACGAGCTCCGGGCCCGCGCCCGCGAGCGGGTGGCGGCCGTCGAGCTGCCCGATCCGATGACGAAGCGCGCGGCGCTGACGGCGTTGTGGCGGCTCAACGGCCTGGCCGGGGACGCCATGGAGGCCGAGGGCACCGGCGTCCGTGAGCGGCTCTTCCCGGGCCGTCGGGTCAAGGCGTTCGTCCGCGAGGCCGGCGAGCAGCTCGACCGCGCGGCGTAGGGCGCGCGCGTCCGGCCCCGCTCCCGAGGCGTAGTCGCATCATGGGACCCGTGGATTCACGCAGCACCCGCCGGCCGGTACGGAGGGCACCGGACCGGGCGGACGCGGCGGTCCGGTGCCCGCCCCACCTGCCCGCGGACCGCGCGGCGGCGTGGTCGGCGCTCCGCCTCGCGCTGGACGCCACCGGCGCGGCATCGGTCAGCGCACCCCAGGTCGCGGAGTGGCTGCGCGCGATCGACCCGGCGGCCGCGTCCCGGCCGCTGCGGGTCGAGCTGCTGCTCGAGGCCCTGGCCGTCGACGCGCGCACCACGGTGGTGTCGATCGACGCGTTCGGCGACCAGGAGCCCGGCTACGCGATGTGAGCCCATCCCGGTCGGGGTGCGGGCGGGGTCGCGGAGGCCCGGGTCACCGCCAGGCGTCGTCGTCCCAGCGATCGAGGTCGCGCAGCCACGCGGCCGCCGTCCCGTCCGACGGCGCGCGCCAGTCGCCGCGCGGGGACAGCGATCCGCCGGCGGACACCTTCGGGCCGTTGGGCAGCGCCGACCGCTTGAACTGCGCGAAGGCGAAGAAGCGCCGGCAGAAGACGTCGAGCCAGCGGCGGATCTCGGGCAGGTCGTAGGCGACCCGCCGGTCGTCCGGGAATCCGGTGGGCCACGCCCCACGGTCCGCGTCGTGCCACGCGTGCCAGGCCAGGAAGCCGATCTTCGACGGGCGGAACCCGTAGCGGAGCACGTGGAACAGCGTGAAGTCCTGCAGCGCGTACGGGCCGACCTTCGACTCGGTCGACTGGAGCTCCTCGCCGGGGACGAGCTCGGGGCTGATCTCCGTCTCGACGATCGCGGTGAGCGTCCCGTTCACGTCCGCGCCGAACTGGTCGGACGCCGCGACCCAGCGGATCAGGTGCTGGATCAGCGTCTTCGGCACCCCGCCGTTGACGTTGTAGTGGCTCATCTGATCGCCGACGCCGTAGGTCGACCAGCCGAGCGCGAGCTCGGAGAGGTCGCCCGTGCCCAGCACGATCCCGCCCCGCTGATTCGCGATCCGGAACAGGTAGTCCGTCCGCAGGCCCGCCTGGACGTTCTCGAACGTCACGTCGTAGACGGGCTCCCCGCGTCCGAAGGGGTGCCCCATCTCCTGCAGCATCAGCCGCGCCGTCGGGGTGATGTCGAGCTCCGCGGCGGTGATGCCGAGCGCCGCCATCAGGGCGTGCGCGTTCTCCTTCGTGCCGTCGCTCGTGGCGAAGCCGGGGAGCGTGTAGCCGAGGATGTCCGTCCGGGGCCGCCCGGCGCGGTCCATCGCCCGCGCGGCGACGATCAGCGCGTGGGTCGAGTCGAGGCCGCCCGAGACGCCGATGACGACCTTGGGGTGCCCGATCGACTCGAGGCGCCGGACGAGCCCCGCGACCTGGATGTTGTACGCCTCGTAGCAGTCGAGCTCGAGCCGCTCCGGGTCGGCGGGGACGAACGGGAACCGCTCGAGGCTCCGCCGCAGGCCGAGGTCCTCGTCGGGCGGGGCGAGCGTGAACCGCACGGTCCGGAAGGCGTCGGTCCGGGCGGCGTGCGTGCGGCGGTTGTCGTCGAACGTCCCCATCCGCATGCGCTCCTGGCGCAGCAGGTCCAGGTCGACGTCCGCCACCGACCGGCGGTCGCCGTCGGGGAACCGCTCGGTCTCGTCGAGCAGCGCCCCGTTCTCGTGGATCATCGTCTGCCCGTCCCACGCGAGGTCGGTCGTGGACTCCCCCTCGCCCGCCGCGGCGTAGACGTAGGCGGCGAGGCACCGCGCCGACTGGGACCGGCAGAGCAGCCGGCGGTCCTCCGCCCGGCCGACCGTGATCGGGCTGCCGGAGAGGTTCAGGAGCACGGTCGCGCCGGCGAGCGCGGCCTCCGAGCTCGGCGGGACCGGGACCCACAGGTCCTCGCAGACCTCGGCGTGGACGACGAGCCCCGGCACGTCGTCGGCGGCGAAGAGGAGGTCCGGGCCGAACGGGACTTCGTCGCCCGCGATCCGGATGGTCCCGCGCTCGGCGTCGCCGGCGGTCAGCTGGCGGCCCTCGTAGAACTCGCGGTAGTTCGGCAGGTAGGACTTCGGCGCGACGCCGAGCACGCGGCCGCGGTGGACGACCACGGCGCAGTTGTAGATCCCGTTGCGGTGGCGCAGCGGCGTGCCGAGCACGAGCAGCGGGAGCAGCCCGGCGGAGCCCTCGACGACCGCCGACAGGGCGGTCTCCACGTCGTCCAGCACCGGGTCCTGGTGCACGAGGTCCTCGAGCGAGTAGCCCGTCAGCGTGAGCTCCGGGAAGACCGCCACCGCGACGCCGTCCCCGTCGCACGCGGCCGCCTGCCGCAGGACGGCCTCGGCGTTCCGGACCGGGTCGGCGATCGCGACGCGCCCCGTGCACGCGGCGACCCGCGCGAACCCGTGCTGGTAGATGCTGCGGAAGTCCATCGTGCCCTCGGTCGTGCGGTCCGCCCGGGCGCGGCGGGCGCGCGGGCCCGACGGAGCCTACGAGGCCGTCGCCCGTGGTGCCCGCGGCGACACCGGGCGTGCAGCGCGCCGTCCCGCCGGGCCGGCGGTCAGGGGGCGGCGGGCGTCATGTCCGTCGGGGTCACGAGCGTGGCCCCCGACTCGGCGTAGCCGCTGCGCGTCGCGGCGGTGGGATCGCCGCCCGACCCGGACGCGAACGCGATGCCGCCCAGCGCCAGCAGGATCGCGACCGCCCCGCCGGCCACGGCCACGCGCGGCTTCGTGATGCGCGGGGTCGGCCCACCGTTGCCGATCGTGCCCCACCCGCCCGGCGACGTCGCCGACCCGTGACCGGACGCGGCGGCGTGCCCCGCGCCTCCGTGGCCCGACGCGGCGGCGCCGGCGTGCCCCGACGACGCGGACGATCCGGCGCCGGCCGTCCCGGCGTTCGCGGAGCTCGTCCCGGCGTGGCCGGCCGCGGCGGTGTTCCCGGCGGAGCCGGCGTGCCCCGCGGCCGCAGCGTGCCCCGTGGTCCCGCCGGCGTGGCCGGCACCCGACGCGGAGCCCGTCGTCCCGGCGTGCCCCGCGACCGCGTGCCCGGACGCGGTCGCGGCCACGTGGCCGGACGCCGCCGCCCCGGCGGCGGCGGACCCGCCCGAGGAGAAGATCGGCCAGCCGGAGAGGATCTGTCCCGGCAGTGCGAGCGGGTGCACGCCGAGGGCGCCCCACGGCAGCGCGAACGGCGGGACCACGGCCCCGATCCCCCGCAGGCGGCGCACGTGCGCCCGGCACCCGGGGCAGGACTCGAGGTGGGAGGCGGCGTACCGGCGTCGCTCGCCGTCCGGCGCCAGGACGCCGAGGGCGTAGGCGGTCATCAGCGACCGCTGGCTCTCGCACCAGCCGCCGGCGCCGACCTCGGCGGTGACGCCGCGGACGACCTTGGACACGCGGTCCATGATCTTCTCCATCCGCGGCGCCGAGACGCCCAGCGCCTCGGCGGCCTCGGGCCGGGAGTAGCCGTGGAGGTAGCAGAGGGCGGCCGCCCGGCGGTCCCGGCCGTCGAGGCGCTGGGTGAGCCCCTCGGAGAACTGCTTCAGGCGGGCGCGGTCGTCGAGGTCGCCCTCGAGGTCGGGCGCGACCCCGAGCTGGTCGAGGTCCGCGACGTCCCGCCGGCGATCGGGGTGCTGGGCGCGGTACTCGTCGACGGCACGGAAGAACGCGGCCTGGGTCAGGAACCCGGCCGGGTTCTGGACGTCCTCGCCGTCCGCGAGCTTCGCGTAGAGCGCGTGCCACGCCATGTTGTACGCAGCGTCGAGGTCCGCGGCGTCGAGCTGCACGCCCGCGGCGACCAGCCGGCGGCGGAGCGACGAGATCGTCGTCCCGCGGAGTCGCTCGTAGTCCCGGTCCATGGCCCGACGGGCACGCCGGCTCCCGCGCTCCTCGCGGGGCGGGAGGACGGTGCTCATCGGGCCGCGCCGGCTGAGCGACCGGGGCGTGAGGACGCGGGTGAGCGGACGGAGCGGTGCGGCATCACGGGACGGTGCCGGGTGGCGGGGCGGGACTCGCGCCCCCGGCGACGGCCCGTGATGAAAGCAGACCCGGGCGGCCGCTCCCACCACGCTCCCACCAATTCCACAGGCGTACGAGGGCGTCCCGAACGGGCCGACTGGGCCCTCCCCCGAACGTCCAGGGGCGTCGACCGGCCCGCAGCGGTCGTCCACCCGGGCGTCGCCTACGTGGCGAGCTCCGTGCGCATCCGGGCGAGACCGCGGCTGATCCGGCCCTTCACCGTCCCGAGCGGCATCCGGAGGCGCTCGGCGATCTCGATGTGCGTGCACCCGACGAAGAACGCGAGCTCGATGACCTCGCGCTGCTCGTACGAGAGGACGTCCAGCAGGTCGCGCGTGCGGTGGGCGTCGATCTGCCGCAGCGCCGCGACCTCCGTCGCCGTCGCCGCCGGTGCGGGCTGGCGGTCGATGGCGGTGTCGTCCCAGGACTCGCGCTCCGCGAGCCGGTTCCGGCGCCGCCGCTGGTCGACGGCGCGGTTGCGGACGATCGACAGGAGCCACGCGCGCGGCTCGCCGAGCGCGGGGTCGTAGGAGCCGGCCGACCGCCAGACCGCGATGAACGCCTCCTGGCAGACGTCGTCGGCGAGCGAGGTCCACCCGACGATCCGGCCCGCGAGCGCGTGGGCGGACACGACGTGCCGGTCGTAGAGCGCGTTGAACGCCGCGACGTCCGAGCGGGAGACGCGCTTCAGCAGCACCCGGTCGGAGACCGTCCGCAGGCTGTGGTCCGTATCGATCATCGTCCCGCGCCTCCCGACCTTCCGGTCGATGGCACGCAGCAGTGGGTGAAGTCGGTCGGCGCTCCGGTCGTGCGCCGCCTGGGCGAGTCCGTCATGTGTTCCCCGATAAGCGTTTCCCGCGCGGTCGGCGCGAGGAACACGTCCCCCACTGACCGCGAGCATAGGGGGTGGGTCGCCCCATGACACCTACCCGGACGGCATGGATCTCTCCCCCTAAGGGAGGGTCGTCGCACGACGGAGTCAGGTTCCGGCGCCACGCGGAAAGGGCTGGCTACGGATCCGTAGTTCCGCTACGCTACGGATCCGTAGCCACGAGCCGCCCGCGGGGTCCCCGACCACGCGCAGGCGCCTCCGGCCCACCGTCACCGAGCAGGGAGCAGCAGATGAGCACCACCACCGCCCCGCGCACCCGCACCAGCGGCCACGACCAGGCCTACGAGACGATGCTGAAGACCCTCTCCGAGGGCTCCGTGCACGTCCACTTCGATCCGTACGAGGACATCGCCTGGGACGCCCCGGAGATGCAGATCGACCAGCAGGACCCGCGCTGGATCCTCTCCCCCGTGCTCGACCCGCTCGGTGCGACGGAGTGGTACCGGTCGCAGCCCCGGGAGCGCCAGATCGAGATCGGCCGCTGGCGCATGGTCAACGCCATCAAGGTCGGCGGCGCGTTCGAGAGCATCCTCATCCGCGGGCTCATGCACTACGCGATGAGCCTGCCGAACGGCTCCGCCGAGTTCCGGTACTGCATGCACGAGATGACGGAGGAGTGCAACCACATCCAGATGTTCCAGGAGCTGGTCAACCGCACCGGCACCGACGTCCCCGGGATGCGCCCCCTGTTCAAGGCCGCGACGCCCCTGATCGGCGTGGCCGGCGGCTACCTCCCGGTCGTCCTGATGGTCGGCATCCTCGCCGGCGAGGAGCCGATCGACCACTACCAGAAGGCCATGCTGCGGGAGGGCGTCGACCTGCCGCCCGCGATGCTCCGGACGATGGAGATCCACATCGCGGAGGAGGCCCGCCACATCTCCTTCGCCGACGAGTTCCTGCGCCTGCGGGTCCCCCGCCTCGGCCGGGTCCAGAAGCACCTGCTGGCGATCGCTTTCCCGATCATCATGCGCTGGCTCGCCGGCGAGATCATGACCTCGCCGAAGTCGTTGAAGCGGCGCTTCCAGATCCCGGACGACGTCTACCGCGAGGCCTTCTGGAAGGGCGAGCACGCCCAGAGCGTCATGGCGTCGTACTTCGGCGACATGCGCCGTCTGTGCACCGACGTCGGGCTGATGACCCCGATGGCCAAGCGGATGTGGAAGCGCATGGGCATCGACGGCGAGCCCTCGAACTACCGCGGCGAGCCCGACCGCCGCGCGACGCTGGTCGCCTGATGCCCCACGTCGTCACGCAGTCGTGCGTCGGCGACGGGTCGTGCGTCTACGCCTGCCCCGTCAACTGCATCCAGCCGACCCCGGACGACCCGGCGTTCGAGCTGGCCGAGATGCTGCACGTCGATCCGGCGAGCTGCGTCGACTGCGGCGCGTGCATCAGCGCGTGCCCGGTCGACGCGATCAAGCCGCACACGCAGCTGACGGAGGCCGAGCGCGTGTTCGCCGGCATCAACGCCGAGTACCACGCCGTCCCGAAGGCCCGGCCGGTGATGGCGCCCATGCGTCCGCGTCTGGTCGTCAAGGACCGCGGCGAGGCGCTGCGGGTCGCGATCGTCGGGTCCGGGCCGGCCGCGATGTACGCGGCCGAGGAGCTCCTGACCGTCCCCGATGCGCGGGTCGACGTCTACGAGCGCCTGGACCAGCCGTTCGGCCTCGTCCGCACGGGCGTCGCGCCGGACCACCGCCGCACCCGGCGCGTCAGCCGCCAGATGGAGCGGATCCGCGAGTCCCCGCGCCTGTCGCTGCACCTCGGGGTCGAGGTCGGCCGCGACGTCACGCACGAGCAGCTGCTCGAGGGGCACCACGCGGTGATCTACGCCGTGGGCGCGGCGTCCGACCGGCGTCTGGAGATCCCCGGCGCCGACCTGCCCGGCGTCGTCTCCGCCACGCAGCTCGTCGGCTGGTACAACGGCCACCCCGACCACGCGGACCGCGCCGTCGACCTGTCGCACCGGCGGGCGGTCGTGATCGGCAACGGCAACGTCGCTCTCGACGTCGCGCGCGTCCTGACGCAGGACCCCGACGCCCTGGACGACAGCGAGATCGCGCCGGCCGCGCTCTCCGCCCTGCGGACGAGCGGGATCGAGGAGGTCGTCGTCCTCGCCCGGCGCGGAGCCGAGGGGTCGGCGTTCACGCTGCCGGAGCTCGTCGGCCTGCGGTCGACGCCCGGCGTCGCGCTGGACGTCCCGGCGTCCGAGCTCGTCGGGACCCCCGACGGTCACGCGAAGGTCGCCCTCCTGCGCGACCTGCCCGCGCCCGCCCCAGGGGACCGGCGGATCGCGCTGCGCTTCCGGCGCGCGCCCCTGCGGGTGCTCGGCGAGGGTGGGGTCGCGGCGCTGGAGGTCGAGCGCACCACGACGGATGCGTCCTGCGCCGTCGTCGGGACCGGCGAGCTCGAGCGCCTCGACGCGGGGCTGATCGTCACCTCGATCGGCTACCGCGGGCTGCCCGTCGGGGACCTGCCCTACGACGCCGCCCGCGGGATCGTCCCGAACGCCCTGGGGCGCGTCGTCGACCCGGCGACCGCGGTGCCGCGCGAGGGCACCTACGTCGTCGGCTGGATCAAGCGCGGCCCGTCCGGCTTCATCGGCACGAACAAGGGCTGCTCGCAGGACACGGTCGCCGCGCTGATCGAGGACTACAACGCCGGCCTGCTCCCGTCGCCGCCCGCGGTGGTCGCCGACCCCGCACCGGTCGGGGCACCCGGCAGGCGCGAGCGGCTGCGGGCGCTCGCGGGCCAGGCGCTCGCCGGACGGCGGTGAGCCGAGCCCGGGCGGGCCGCCCGGGCACGGCTCACGACGGGCGACCGCGGGTCGTGCGCCAGTAGCGGTCGACGGCGTGCGCCCGATTGCTCGCCCGCATCTTGCGCAGGATCCGGCGGACGTGGCTCTTCACGGTCGGCTCGGACAGCGTCAGCCGCTCGGCGATCTCTGCGTTGCGCAGCCCTCCCGCCATCAGCCGGAGCACCTCGAGCTCGCGACCGCTGAGGTGCCGGAGCTCCTCGGTCGGCGCGGGACCGGAGAGGACCACCGGGTGGCGCTCGGCCAGGACCTCCTCGCCGCGGAGGTGATCGGCGACGCGCAGGAGCTCGGAGCCGAGCCGCTCGACCTCCTGCGGCAGTTCGCGGAGGCGTTCGAGCAGCGCGGTCCGCTCCGAACCCGCAGCTCGCGGCCTCGACGGGGATGCGCTCGAGCATCTCGGCCACCGAGGCCACCGTCCGCAGGCGGGCGAGGGCCGCCTGGATCCGGCCGACGGCCGTCAGCTCGCCGGCGTCGTCCACGCGACCGACCTCAGGCCGCCGTACTGCGGACCGGCATCTTCTTCAGCCCGCCGCCGAAGTTCGACTGCGCGACCTTCGTCGGGCCGGCGGCCTCGATGGACTCGATCCGCGGCAGGAACTCCTCGAAGAAGATCTTCATCTCGAGCTTCGCGACGTGCTGGCCGATGCACGCGTGCGGGCCGTACCCGAACGCGATGTGCTTGTTCGGGCGGCGCGTCAGGTCGAACGTGTCCGGGTCGTCGAAGACGTCCGCGTCGCGGTTGCCCGACTGGTACAGGAGCATCAGACGGTCGCCCTTCCGGATCTCCTGACCGCTGATCACCGCGTCCTCCTCCGCCCTGCGGACGAAGTGCTTGATCGGCGATGCCCACCGGATCGCCTCGTTGACCAACCCACCGATGTTCTTCGGGTCCTCCCGGACGAGCGCCAGCTGGTCCGGGCGCCGGAGCAGCTCGTCGATGCCGGTGGCGATCGAGGTCGTCGTGGTGTCGTGCCCCGCGGTGGCGATTGCGACGAAGTAGCCGAAGCAGTACCCCTTCGACAGGTACTCGCCGTCGACCTTCGCGTTCGAGATCAGGCCGGCGAGATCGTCCTTCGGGTTCGCGCGTCGGTCCTCGACGAGCGCGTCGAAGTACCCGTAGAAGCCCTGGATGGCGTTCGCGAACTGCTCCGCCGCGGCCTCGGGGGTGACCTCCACGTCCGGCTTCTTCACGTCGGGGTCGTCGGTCCCGAAGAACTCCTGCGACAGGGCGTGCATCTGCGGCTCGTCCTCCCGCGGCACCCCGAACAGGGTCATGATCACGTGCATCGGGAAGGCCAGCAGCCAGTCCTGGATCAGGTCGAACTCGCCGTCCTTCACGGCCAGCTCCTCCATCGCCTCGCGGGCCGACCCGCGGATGCGGTCCTCGTAGCCCTTGAGGTTCGCCGGCCGGAACCAGTCGACGGCGACGTCCTTCAGCCGCGTGTGCTCCGGCGGGTCCAGGTACGGGATCGCATCGAGGATGCGCAGGTTGCCACCGGTCAGCGACTTCGTGAACGCGTCGCCGGCCTGGTTCTGCAGGATCGGGTTGTTGCCGCCCGGCTCGTCGGGCCCGCCGGCGCTCGAGAAGATCGTCGGGTTGCGCTCGATCTCCATGATGTCGGCGTGCTTGGAGACGAGCCACACCGGGTCGTAGCCCTCGACGCGGCCGACGCCGAGCGGCACGTGCTCGCGCAGCCACCGGTACGCCTCGTACAGGGCGGGCTCGTCGACGTGGCCCTCGGGCGTGACGATCCGGCGCGCCACCTCGTCGGGGATCTGACCGGTGGTGGGGGCTTCCGTGGTGCTCATGAGACTCCGTTGGTGCGAGGGGTGAGGGGTGGTGCGGGGACCGTCACGAGGGCACCGGGCCGGCCGTCCGCGCGGCGTCGCCCCGCATCAGGGAGCGGCCGACGATGTCGCGCATGATCTCGCTGGTCCCGCCGTAGATCCGCTGCACGCGGGCGTTGCGCAGGAGCCGCGCCATCGGGTACTCCTCGGAGTAGCCGTAGCCGCCGTGGAGCTGCAGGCAGCGGTCGATGACGCGGAATTCCATCTCGGTCGTCCAGTACTTCGCCGTGGCGGCCTGGGCGCCCGTGAGCTCACCGTCGCCGAGGGCCTGCAGGCACCGGTCGACGTAGACGCGTCCGAGCTCGACGTCGGCGTGCAGGTCGGCGAGCTGCCAGCGCAGTCCCTGGTGCTCGCCGATCGGCCTGCCGAACGTCGTGCGGTCGCGGCAGTACTCGACCGTGAGCTGCAGCGCGCGCTCGGCGACGGCGACGGCGACGACCGCGATCGACAGGCGCTCGCGCGGCAAGTGGCGCGTCAGTTGCGCCATGCCCCGGCCCTCGGCCCCGAGCAGGTTCGCCGCCGGCACGAAGACCTCGTCGAACGAGAGCTCGCCGGTGTCCTGGGCGTGGCACCCGAGCTTGTGCAGCGGGCCGCTGCGCGTGAAGCCCGGGGCGCCGTCCTCGACGCAGAGGAGCGTGAGACCGCCACCGGCACCCGCGGCGTCCGGCTCGAGGTCGGCGACGACGATCACCATGCCGGCCTGCAGGCCGGCGGTGACCCACGTCTTCGTCCCGTCGAGCACGTAGCCGCCGACCGCGCGACGGGCGGTCGTGCGGATGCCGCGCAGGTCGGAGCCGGTCCCGGGCTCGGTCATGCAGATCGCGAACGTCAGGTCGCCGGTCATGAACGACGGGAGCCAGCGCGCCTGCTGCTCCTCGGTGGCGAGGTCGCAGAGGTAGGGGCAGATGATGTCGCTCTGCGCCTGGAAGTTGTCGCCGACGGCGTCGCCGTAGGCGACCTCCTCGGCCACGATCGCGTTGAAGCGGTAGTCGTCGATCCCCGGGCCGCCGTGGGCCTCGGGGACCTCGAACCCGATCAGGCCCTGCGCGGCGGCCGCGCGCCAGAACGCCCGGGGCACCTCGCCGGCGGCCTCCCAGGCCGCCACGTTCGGGGTGGCGTGGGTGGCGACGAAGTCGCGGACCGCGGCCCGGAAGGCGTCGTGCTCGTCGGTGAAGAGCGTGCGCCTCACGCGTAGAGCTCGTCGATCTGCGCCGCGTAGCGCTCCTCGATCGGTCCGCGCTTGAGCTTCGCGGTCGGCGTCAGCTGGTCGCTCGCCGGAAGCCAGACGTGGTCCAGGACCCGGTAGGACTTGATCTGCTCGACCCGCGCCAGCTTCTCGTTGCCCTCGCGCACGGCCCGGTCGACCTCGGAGAGCACCTCGGGGTGCTGCGACAGCTCGGCGAACGGGGCCTCGGCGAGCCCACAGCTCGCGCGCAGCGCCTCGAGCCCGTCGGGATCGAGCACGATCAGCGCGACGTTGTACCTGCGCGCGTCGCCCACCGCGACGACCTGGCCGATCAGCGGCTCGCCGCCTTTGATCGCCTGCTCGATCATCGCCGGCGACATGTTCTTGCCGGCGCTGTTGATGATCAGCGCCTTCTTCCGATCGGTGATCGTGAGGTAGCCGTCGGCGTCGATCGTGCCGATGTCGCCGGAGTGCATCCAGCCGTCCTTCAGGACCTCGGCCGTGCGCTCTTCGTCGTCGAGGTAGCCGGGCATGGTCGTGACCCCGCTGACGAGGATCTCGCCGTCGTCGGCGAGCTTGACCTCGACCCCCGGGAGCGGCACGCCGCACGTGCCGATCTTCACGCGCTCCGGCGGGCTCGTCGACACGATGATCGTCTCCGACATGCCGTAGAGCTCGTTGACCGGGAGCCCGAGGGCGTGCAGCGCGACGAGCGTGTCGCGACCGGCGGGCGCCCCCGCCACGCCGAGCCACTCGGCCCGGTCGAGGCCGAGCATCGGCTTCACCGCACCGAGGACCGCGTCGTCGGCCTCGCGTGACGTGTCGAGCTCGGCCGCCGGGGCCGTGCCGGCCTGCTCGGCCTCGACCCGCTGGATCGCCCGCCCCCACGCCGCGCGGAACGTCGCGGCCTGCTCGGCGGGGAACTGCTCGCCGACCGCGCGGTGCACGCCGGAGAGGAGCTTCTCCCAGATCCGGGGGACGCCGAAGAACCGCGTCGGGCGGACCTCTGCGAGCGCACCACCGAGCTTCGTGGGGTCGCCGAGCGTCGTGATCTCGCAGCCGAAGACGAACCCCGCGTAGTGGCCGAACATCCGCTCGGCGATGTGTGCCATCGGCAGGTACGAGACGACGCGACCGTCCTCCGACACCGGGGTGTGCCCGTGGATCGAGGCCATCGTCGCCATCAGGCACCGGTGCAGGTACGGCACGCCCTTCGGCGCCCCGGTGGTGCCCGAGGTGTAGACGAGGCTGCAGAGGTCCTCCGGCCCGACGCGGGCGGCGGTCGCCTCGACGTCGAAGTCGTCCGGGCCGAGGTCCTGCAGGCCGAAGAGGTCGAGCTCCTCCCCCCGGTCGCCGTCGATCACGACGAGGTGCTCGAGGCCCGGGCACCGTTCGAGGAGCTCGCGTCCCTCGTCGGCCATCGACGCCTCGGTGATGAGGACCCGCGACGCGCTGCCCACGATGCTCGGCTCCAGCTGCGCGACCGGGGAGGTGGCGTACGCCGAGAACGGCACGGCGCCGAGGAGCAGGGCGCCCATGTCGGCGACGTGGAACTCCAGGCGGCTCGTGAGCAGCAGGGCGACGCGGTCGCCGTGCCCGACCCCGAGCGCGTGGAGCCCACCCGCGACCCGGCGGGCCTCCTCGTGCCACGCGCCGTAGGTCAGGGTCCGCTCCGAGCCGAAGGCGCGCAGCGCGACGCGGTCGGGCCGGTCGCGGACGACCTGGAGGAAGGCCGCGCAGAGCGTCGCCTCCCCGAGCGCCCGCTCGATCGGACCGCTCGTGGTGGTGTCGTCGTCTCGGGTGGGGTTCGTCATGGGCTGGCGTCAGTCTCTGCCGCCGTCGGCCCCCGGCGCTGCCACCGAGCGGGTGACCCCTGTCACCCCAAGGGCTGACTTTTTGCCACCGGGCCCCTAGGGTGGACCCGTGAGCGACGTCCTCGAGCGGTGCCGGGAGGAACGCCACCGCGCCCGCGAGGTCCGCGGGCACGTGTCCGTGGCCGTCGTCGCCGAACTGCGGTCGGAGTGGGAGTCGTGGCGTGCGACGGCGCGGACCCTCCCGACCACGGAATCGCTGCGCCGACTGCTCGAGGTCGCCGACGAGCTGCGCGCCGTCGACGAGCACGAGGAGCACACCCTGGAACGGACGAGGACCGAGATCCAGCACGCCCTCGGGCGGCTCCGGCGCTGCGACTCGATCGACCAGCTCGTCCGGCTCGCCCCCGGCGAGCTGCGGCGGGCCTGCGGGTTCTCCCGGGCGATGATCTCCCGGGTCGACGGGTCGTCGTGGGTGCCGATCTTCCCGCCGCCCGGGGTCGACGCCGACGCCGACGCGCTGCGGGCCCGGTTCGGGGACCACTTCGTCCTGCCGATGCAGCACATGCTGCTGGAGGCCGAGATGGTCCGGCGCCGCATCCCGCTGCTCGTGGAGCACGCCGCGAGCGACCCGCGGGTCCACGAGGCGTTCGTGAGCCTGGCGGGCGCGCGGGACTACGTCGGGGCTCCGATCCTGTCGGGGCGTCGCGTGATCGGCTTCCTCCACGCGGACCGCCGGGACCAGGACCACGCCGTCGCGCCGGGCGACCGCGAGGGGATCCACGTCTTCGCGCGGCACTTCGGCCTGCTCCACGACCGCGTGGCGATCGCCGAGGAGCTGCAGCGCCGGCACGACGACATCGCCGGCCGCCAGCGGGCGATGGCGGACGAGCTCGCGTCGCTCGTGACGAGTCGCCTCGTCTTCCTCCCGCCGGCGGAGTCGGACGTCTGGCGGCCGCAGGCTGAGCACCACCACGAGGCGGACGACCAGCCCGCACCCGACACGCTCACGGCCCGCGAGCGCGAGATCCTCGCGATGGTCGCGTCGGGTGCGACGAACCAGGCGATCGCCCGGGAGCTCGTCGTCTCGCCGAACACGATCAAGACGCACGTGGCGCGCGCGAGCCGCAAGCTCCGCGCCCACTCGCGCGCGGAGGCCGTCGCCCGATACCTGCAGGCCACGGAGCGGACCTGGTGAGCACCCCGGAGCACGTCGGCCGGACCGAGCCGCACGTCCTCGCGGCGGTCGAGCGGCTCGCTCGTCGTGCGGCGGATCGTGGCCTCGCGACGGCGGACGTGCCACGGCCGCCCCGCGCCCCCGACGCGCTGGCCCTCGTCCAGGGGCTCGCGCGCGACGCCGGTGCGCGGATGGCCGAGGGGTCCGGCCGCTCCGACGACGCCGCGATCGCGATGGACGCCCTCGACCTCGAACGCGAACTCCGGCACCACGGGGCGGTCCGGCGGGCCCGCCGCCGTGCCGCGCAGGAGGACGCCGTCGAGCGGCTGATGGCGATCGCCGATCCCGCGACCCTGCTGCGGCGGGTCGCCGACGAGGCCGTCCTCGCCGGGGGCATGCGGCGCGCGCTGTTCAGCCGCGTCGGGGACGACGCCTGGTCCCCGGTGTCGTGGTCGTCCGGCGCGTCCGACCGCCAGGACCCCGACGAGCCCACGGTGCCGCTGGACCGCATGCCGCTGGAGTTCGAGGTCGTGCGGACGCGCCGGCCGCTCCTCGTCACCGACGCCGACGCCGACGCACGGGTGCACCGGCGGATCCGCGGGGTGATGGACCGGTCGTTCGCCGTCGTCCCCGTCGCGCCGGACGACCGCGTGATCGGGCTGCTCCACGTCGACCGGGACGGGGAGGACCGCGACGTCGACGAGGGCGACCGCGACCTCTTGTGGGCGTTCGCCGAGGGGTTCGGCCGGCTCTACGAGCGCGCGGCGCTGCGGTACCGGCTCGGCGCCCAGCGCGCGATCGTCGAGGCGACTGCCCGCGCGGCGCTGAAGGCGGTGCCCGAGCTCAGCGAGACGATCGAGCTCGCCCGGCCCGTCGACCTCCGGTACCGCGCACGCGACCCGCTGGAGGACCGCCCGGTCGACGACGCGCTCCTGACGCCGCGCGAGCGCGAGGTCGCAGACCTCATGGCGGCGGGGCTGACGAACGCCGCGATCGGCCGGAAGCTCGTCGTCGAGCCCGCGACCGTGAAATCGCACATGCGGATCATCCTCCGGAAGCTCGGGGCCACGAACCGGGCCCAGGCGGTCGCGCTGTACCTCCGCCGCGACGTGCCCGGATCGTCGCCGCGCGACCGCCGCTGACGCCGCTCCGGCGCCGAACACGACGGGAGTTCCGCCCAACGCACGACGAGAGTCACCCGCAGGGCTGAAGCGCGGGAGGTCACGGTTGACAGAGACTGCTCCCAGTCCCAGAGACTGCTCCCGGTCCGGGCCGCCGACGCCCCGACCGCGTCGTCCCCGGACGCGTCCCTCGACGCCCGACACCGGGTGGCTCCGTCCCCGGAGCACCCACGACCCAGAAGGCCGCATGACCGACAAGGTGCTCTACGAGAAGCGCGGGCCGATCGCCTACGTCACCCTCAACCGCCCGGACAAGCTCAACGCGATCGACCCGGACGTCAACGAGCGGCTGCGCGAGATCTGGACCGACTTCCGCGACGACGACGAGCTCCGCCTGGCGATCCTCACCGGGTCGGGCGACAAGGCCTTCTGCGCCGGCGCCGACCTGTCGACGATGGTCGGGCACTGGACCGGGGCGGGCCCGGGACTCGGCCGCGACGCACTGCCCAACGGCTTCGCCGGCGGCATCACCCGCGGGCTGCACCGGACGAAGAAGCCGGTGATCGCGGCGCTGAACGGCTACGTCATCGGGGGCGGCCTCGAGCTCGCGCTGGCGTGCGACATCCGCGTCGCCGTCGACCACGCGATGTTCGGCTCGTTCGAGCTGCGTCGCGGGATGCACCCCGCCGACGGCGGCATCGTCCGGCTCGTGAACATCTGCGGCGCCGGGATCGCTCTCGAGCTCGAGCTCACGGGTGAACCCATCGATGCGCAGCGCGCCCTGCAGTGCAACCTGATCTCGAAGGTCGTCTCACCGGAGGACCTGATGGAGACCGCCGAGTGGTACGCCGAGAAGATCCTGCGCAACCCACAGAAGGGGGTCGAGTCGGCGAAGGACACGATCCTCGAGGTCATCGGCCGGCCGCTGGAGGACCAGCTGCGGATCGAGGCCCTCTACGGCTACTCGATCTTCGGCAACCCCGAGATCGACGAGGAGCGCGCCCGCTTCCTCGCCGAGGGCGACCCCGCGTGAGCGACCCGACCACCCTGACGCTGACGCGCCCCCGGGACGGCGTCGCGCAGATCACGCTGAACCGGCCGGAGAAGCTCAACGCGCTGAACGCGACGATGTTCGACGAGCTGACCGCGACCGCGAGGACCGTCGGCGCCGACCGCACCGTCCGGGCGGTCGTGCTCACGGGCGCCGGACGCGCGTTCTGCCCGGGCTTCGACCTGGCGGACGCCCCCGCGCTCGCCGAGCTGACGTCGAGCGAGATGCTCGACTTCCAGGAGCGCGCCGCCGGCGTCGTCGAGGCGATCCACGCCGTCCCGCAGCCGGTGGTCGCCGCGATCAACGGGGCCTGCGTCGGCGGTGGGCTCTCGCTCGCGCTGGCGTCGGACGTCCGGATCGCCGCGGAGGACGCGAAGCTCTGCGCGATCTTCGTGCGCGGCGGGTTCTCGGCCGGCGACCTCGGGTGCACGTGGTTCCTGCCCCGGATCGTCGGCCTCGGCGTCGCCGCCGAGCTGATCACGACGGCCCGCACGGTCCTCGCCGACGAGGCCCTGCGGATCGGCCTGATCAGCCACGTCCACCCCGCGGAGGACCTGGTGGACGCCGCCCTCGACACCGCGTCGACGATCGCGGCCAACGCGCCGCTCGGCGTCCGGATGAGCCTCCGCGCGCTCTACGCCAACGTCGACGCCCCCTCGCTCCGCACCGCGCTCGAGCTCGAGAACCGCGGCCAGGCGATGCTCTCCCCCGGCCCCGACGTGCGCGAGGCGCTCGCCGCCGCGCGCGACGGCCGGACGCCCCGGTTCGCGGACTGACCAGCATCCGTGCGCCCCCCGACCACCGCCAGCCGACGAGGACTCCCCGCATGACCACGACCGCCCCCGGCATCGGCATGACCGTCTTCAACGAGCCGCTGAAGCACCGCACCGCCGAGGACCGACGCACCGTGCTGCGCTCCATCGGCGAGTCCGGGATCGACCACATCCACCTCGGCGACCACGTCAGCTTCCGCAACGGCACCGGCTGGGACGGCCTGATCACCGCCACGTCGATGCTCCACATGCAGGACCTCGTCCCGGTGCACCTCGGCGTCTACCAGCCCGTGCTGCGCCATCCCGTCCTCGTCGCCCGGGAGCTCTCGACGCTGACGGAGCTCGCCCCGGGCCGTCTGGTGCTCGGCGTCGGCGTCGGAGGCGACGACCCCGCCGAGGTCCGCATGTGCGGCGTCAACCCGAAGACCCGCGGACGCCGGATGGACGAGCACCTGCCGATCCTGCGGGCGCTCCTGCACGGCGAGCGCGTCACGCACGACGGCGAGTTCTTCCAGCTGGACGACGTGTTCCTCACGCCCACGCCCGATCCCGAGATCCCGATCCTGATCGGTGGGCGCTCCGACAAGGCGATCCAGCGCACCGGGCGGCTCGGCGACGGCTGGCAGGGGATCTGGGTCTCCGCCGACCGGTTCGCCCAGACCGTCGAGCAGGTCGAGCAGGCGGGCGCCGACGCCGGCCGGACCGACGTGCCGTGGCGCCACCAGATGATCGTCTGGTGCGGCCTCGGCGACGACCGCGTGAAGGTGCGGGAGGTCGTCGCGCACGAGATGCACGCGATCTACGGCATCGACTACGAGCGCTTCGAGAAGTGGTCGCCCGCCGGGACGCCCGAGGACCTGGCCGAGTTCCTCGCGCCGTACGCCGAGCGGGGGTGCAGCGACTTCAGCCTGATCGCCCACGGCGGGGAGCTCGAGGAGACCATCGAGCACGTCGCCGCGGTCAAGCGCCTGCTGTCGGGGGTGACGGTCGCATGAGCGGGACGACGGCCGGGCCCGACGTCGACCGGGCGTCGCTCGAGCGGTGGCTCGTGGAGCGCGACCTCCTCGACGCGGTCGCCGACATCCGCCGCATCGGGGACGGGCACTCGAACATCACCCTGCTGGTCGGGGACGGCACGCGGCGGGTCGTGGTCCGGCGGCCACCGCCGCCCCCGCTCCCGCCCGGGGCGCACGACGTGCTCCGGGAGGCGCAGGTGCTCCGTGCGCTCGAGGGCACGGGCGTGCCCGTGGCGCGGGTCGTCGCCGTCGACGACGTGCCGGAGGTCGCAGACGTTCCGATGTACGTGATGGACCACGTCGACGGCGTGGTCCTGACCGACGACACGCCGGCTCCGTACGCCGACCCCGCGACGCGCCGGCACATCGCGGACGGCATCGTCGACGCCCTCGCGGCGCTGCACGCCGCGGACTGGCGCGCCCACGGGCTCGAGTCCTTCGGCAGGGCCGACGGGTACCTGGAGCGGCAGCTCCGGCGGCTCGGGAAGCTCATCGGCGACGGCGAGCAGCCCGTGGGCCTCGAGGAGCTCGGTGCCTGGCTCGTGGGGACCACGCCGGAGTCCGGGCCGGCCACGATCGTCCACGGCGACTACCGCATCGGCAACCTCATGCTCCGCCCGCAGGACGACCAGCCGGTCGCGGCGATCCTGGACTGGGAGCTCGCCACTATCGGTGACCCGCTGGCCGACCTCGGCTACCTCGTCGCAACGTGGGCCCACCCGACCGCACCCGAGCACCCGCTCACCCGACTCTGTCGCGTGACCACCGAGGACGGCTATCCGGACCCGGCCGCGCTCGCCGCCCGGTACGCGGCGAGGACCGGACGCGACGTCTCCGCCCTCTCGTGGTACGCGGCCTTCGCCCTCTGGCGGCTCGCCATCCTCTTCGAGTACAGCCGGCGCCGCTACGAGAGCGGCAACGGTGATCCGTACTACGCCGATCCCTCGATGGTGCGCGAGTTCGTCGACGCCGGGCTCGCGATCCGCGACCGAGGGAGCACGGGCGGATGACGATCGTCGCCCGCCCCGCCCGAGAGGACCACATGACCGTCAGCACGCTCACCGCCCAGGACGACCTCCGCCACCGCGTCCCCGCGGGCGTGAAGGGCCGCGACAGCCTGTTCTGGAACCTGATCCTGCCGGAGGAGGAGCTCGGGCTGCAGGTCTACACGATGGTCGACCACAACGGCTGGGCCGGCCGGCAGCTCGCCGTCTTCGGCCCCGGGCCGGAGCCGCTGGCGCTGGAGATGGAGCACGGGATCAAGGTCCCCGACGACCAGGACTTCGACGCCTGGCGCGTCGGCGGCCTGGAGATCGACCTGCCCGAGCCGCTCACGCGCGCCGAGATCCGGTACGCCGGCGACGGCGTCTCGCTGGAGTACTCCTACACCGCCCTCCACGCGCCGTTCAGCTACACCCGCAACCCGGTCGGCTGCCCGCAGTGGATGGCGATCGACCGCTTCGAGCAGACCGGCCGCGCGACTGGGACGCTGAAGGTCGACGGGCGGACCATCGACTTCGACACGCTGGTCCACCGCGACCACTCGTGGGGGCGCAGGAACTGGCGCTTCCCGCACCACTGGAAGTGGCTGTGCGCGCAGACCCCGGACGGGGTGGGGCTCAACGCGATGTTGTGGATCGCGCGCGGCGAGCTCGGCGTCAACGGCTACGTGCTGCGCGACGGCGAGCCCGTCGCGTTCACCGGGGTGCGGCAGTCGGCGACATACGACGACGACATGACCCAGCGGCACCTCGAGGTCGAGTTCGACGACGAGCGGGGCGACACGACCACCATGACCATGGACCGCTACGCCGTGGTGAACATGCCGTTCGGGACCGACACGACGGTCACCGAGGCCGCCTGCACCGTCACGATCGACGGCGCCCCCGGCCACGGTCAGTGGGAGTGCCTCTGGCCGACCTCGTACGTCACCCACCTCGCCGCGACCGAGTAGCGCCCGGGAGGGTCCCGTACGGTCCGAGCTTGGCCGGCGGCGCCAGGACCGGTCGGTCGCCGGTCGCGGAATCGCCAGAGCCGGCGTGTCGGGGTCGGGCTCAGCCGCCGATGGCGCTCATCGGGCGGTCCGGCGGCCGGAACCCCGGCTTGTGCATCTCGTGCCCCCACTGCTTCCCCGCCACCGCACGACGGATCATCGCGACCAGCTCGTCGTCCGACGCACCCGACCTGAGCGCCTTGCCGTCGGCCACCCGCCGCATGGGTGACGTCAGACGCCGGGTGTCCTCGCGGTGCTTCCCGGAGTTGCGGCCCTTGATGCGACTCGGCGACGGCCGACACGTCCGCGGGCGGGACCTCCGTGGTCGAGACGGGTACCGCGGTGCTGGTGTTCTCGGGCATGCGAGGGGCTCCGGTGACGACTGAGGAGGGTCCTGAGGTCGACGAACCTCCCCCCGGTCGCGACGGCGGCGCCAGGGCTGCGGACCGAAGGGATGAGTCGATTCATCCCCGTGGACCGCGCACGACGCGGAACCGCCCCTCACATCCGGAACAACGGCCGCGCGACCGGCTCCAGCGGGGCGTTCGCGCACGCCTCCAGCGCCAGCGCCACGACGCGCCGGGTGTCCCGCGGGTCGATGACGCCGTCGTCCCAGAGCCGGGCGGAGGCGTAGACCGGGTTGCCCTGCCGCTCGAACTGGTCGCGCAGCCCGTCGCCGAACGCGCGGCGCTCGTCGGGGTCCCACGTCTCGCCGCGCGCGGCCGCCTGGTCGTCGCGGATCGTCGTCAGCACCGTCGCGGCCTGCTCGCCGCCCATCACCGAGATCCGCGCGTTGGGCCACATGAACATGAACCGCGGCGAGTAGGCGCGGCCGCACATCCCGTAGTTGCCGGCGCCGTACGAGCCACCGATGACGACGGTGATCCGCGGCACCCGGGTCGTCGAGACCGCGGCGACGAGCTTCGCGCCGTCCTTCGCGATGCCGCCGGCCTCGTAGTCCCGGCCGACCATGAAGCCCGCGACGTTCTGGAGGAACAGCAGCGGGATGCCGCGCTCGTCGCAGAGCTCGACGAAGTGCGCGCCCTTCAGCGCGCTCTCGCGGAAGAGGATCCCCTGGTTGGCGAGGATCCCGACCGGATGGCCCTGCACCACCGCGAAGCCGCAGACGAGCGTCTCCCCGAACAGCGGCTTGAACTCGTGGAACGATCCCGCATCGACGATGCGGGAGATCGCGTCGCGGACCTCGTAGGGCTCGCGGGGATCGGCCGGCACGACGTCGAGGATCGTGTCCGGGTCGTGCTCGGGACCGACGGCCGGCCCGACCTCCCACGGCGCCGTCGTCCCCGCCGGGGCGATCCCGTCCGGCCCGGCGGCGGTGACGTACGGCGTGCGGGGCCGCGGCAGCGTCCGGACGATGCGCCGCACGAGCTGCAGCGCGTGCGCGTCGTCCTCGGCCAGGTGGTCGACGACCCCCGACGTCCGCGCGTGCAGGTCGCCGCCGCCGAGGTCCTCGGCCGAGACGACCTCGCCCGTCGCCGCCTTCACCAGCGGCGGGCCACCGAGGAAGATCGTGCCCTGCTCCTTGACGATCACCGTCTCGTCGCTCATCGCCGGCACGTACGCGCCGCCGGCGGTGCACGACCCCATGACGGCGGAGACCTGCGGGATCCCGGCGCGCGAGAGGTTCGCCTGGTTGAAGAAGATCCGGCCGAAGTGCTCGCGGTCGGGGAAGACCTCGTCCTGCCGCGGCAGGAACGCGCCGCCGGAGTCCACGAGGTACACGCACGGCAGGCGGTTCTCCTTCGCGATCTCCTGCGCACGGAGGTGCTTCTTCACCGTCAGCGGGTAGTACGACCCGCCCTTCACCGTCGCGTCGTTGGCGACGATCATCACCTCGCGGCCGTGCACCCGGCCGATCCCGGCGACGACCCCCGCGGCCGGCAGGTCGTCCTCGTAGACGTCCTCGGCGGCCAGCGGCGCGACCTCCAGGAACGGCGAGAACGGGTCCACGAGCCGCTCGATCCGCTCACGGGCCAGGAGCTTGCCGCGCGCCGTGTGCCGGTCGCGGGCGCGCTGTCCCCCACCGCCCGCGATCCGCTCCAGGCGGGTCCGCAGGTCGGCGATCAGGGTCAGGTGCCGCTCGCGGTGCGTCGTGGGGGCCGACCCGACCGTCACGTCCTCGGCGTCCTGCTCGATGCTGCTCATGCCTCGTCCTCCTCGACCGCCGCGAGCACCTGGCCGCGCGCGACGGGGTCGCCGACCGCGACGTCGATCGCGGTCACCGTTCCGGCGTGCGGCGCGGTGACGTCCATCTCCATCTTCATCGACTCCACGACGAGCACCACGCCACCGGCGCCCACGCGGTCGCCGACCGCCGCGCGGACGGCCAGGACGACCCCGGGCAGCTGCGCCTCGAGACCACCCGCCGTCGCGCCCGGCCCGCCGGTGGCCTCGGGCGCGTCGCGCCACGACCACGTCCCGCCGTCCGTGTGCAGCCACCACCGGTCGCCGTCGCGCGCGAGGGTCCGCGCCGGGTCGGGGACGATCGGTGCGGCGGGGCCGGCGGCCTCGCCCTGCCGCTCGTCGCCGACCAGCACGACCACGCCGTCCGCGGTCGCACGTGCCCGGACCGTCACCGCGGCGTCGTCGGGGTCCAGCAGGTCCAGCGGGGTCCAGCCCGCGGCGCCGGAGCGCCACGAGTCGACGGCCGCGAACGCCCCGGCGCCCGCCTCCGCGGCGAGCACGGCGTGCCGCTCGACCACGAGCGACCGCAGGGCCCGGTCGCGGTCGTCGACGGGCTCCGCCGACAGGGACGCGGCGTCGTCCGGTCGCGCGAGCAGCCGCTCGACGAGGGTCGTCGTGGGGCGGTCGGCCACGACCTCCTCGCGGGCGGTCAGCCGGCGCAGGAAGCCCGCGTTCGTCTCGACCCCGAGCACGACGAGGTCGGCCAGCGCACGGTCCAGTCGCGCGAGCGCCTGCGCGCGGTCGCGGCCCGTCGCGATCACCTTCATCAGCATCGGGTCGAACGCGGTCGTCACGACCGTGCCCTCCTCGATGCCGGAGTCCACGCGCACACCGGGACCGGACGGCTCGCGGTACGCGACGACCGGACCGATCGCCGGCAGGAACCGCGCGGGGACGAACGTGCCGTCCGTCCCGGTGGCCCCCGCGATCCGCTCCGCGGTGATCCGCGCCTCGATCGCGTGGCCGACCGCGGGCGCCGAGAGCGCCTCCGCGTCGATCCGCTCCCCGTCGGCGATCCGCAGCTGCAGCTCGACGAGGTCCAGCCCGTGCACGAGCTCCGTGACCGGGTGCTCGACCTGCAGCCGGGCGTTCATCTCGAGGAAGTAGAAGGGCCGGGCACCGTCCGCGCCGACGGTCCCGGACACGTCGAGCAGGAACTCGACCGTCCCGAGGTTCCGGTACCCCGCGGCCGTCGCCAGCCGCACCGCCGCCCCGTGGAGCGCGGTCCGCTCGGCGTCCGTCAGGCAGACCGCCGGGGACTCCTCGAGCAGCTTCTGGTGCCGGCGCTGGAGGCTGCACTCCCGCTCGCCGATCGCCACGACGGTGCCGTGCGCGTCGGCGGCGATCTGCACCTCGACGTGCCGCGCCGGGTCGACGAGCCGCTCGACGAGGAGCTCGCCACGCCCGAACGCCGCCTGCGCCTCGCGGCGGGCGGCCTCCACCGCACCCCTGATCGCGCCGGCGTCGTCGACGCGACGCATGCCCTTGCCACCGCCGCCCGCCGACGCCTTCAGGAGGAGCGGGAGCCCCGCGTCGTCGGCGAACGCGCGCACGGCGGCCTCGTCGACGTCCGCGCCCTGGAGCCCCGGGACGACCGGCACCCCGGCGTCGGCCGCGGTCTCCTTCGAGCGGATCTTGTCGCCGAGGAGGTCGATCGCGTCGGAGCCGGGCCCGATCCACGTGATGCCGGCGGCCTCGAACGCCCGGGCGGCGTCGGCGCGCTCCGCGAGGAACCCGTAGCCCGGATGCACGGCGTCGCAGCCGGTGTCGCGGGCGACGTCGACGAGCTGCTCGAGGTCGAGGTAGGGCGACGACGTCCCGTCGGTGCGCAGGGCGACGGCGCGGTCGGCGGCGCGCGCGTGGGGCGCGCCGAGGTCCTCCGGCGCGCACACGGCGACGGACTCCGTGCCGACGCGGGCGAGCGTCCCGGCGATCCGGACGGCGATCTCGCCGCGGTTGGCGATCAGGACGCGGTCAGGCACGGGCGTCCCGCCCGTCCGGGCAGGCGGTCGGCATCCGACTACGCCAGGACGGCGCGGGAGATGACCATCTGCTGGACCTCGTCCGTGCCCTCGCCGATGGTCAGGATCTTCGCGTCGCGGTAGAACCGGCAGACGGGGTACTCCTCGATGTAGCCGTAGCCACCGTGGATCTGGACGGCCTCCTCGGACGCCTTGACCGCGAGCCGCCCGGTCTTCAGCTTCGCCTGGGCGGCGGTCAGCGAGAAGTCGCGGCCGGCGTCCTTCAGCGCCGCGGCGCGGTAGACGAGGAGCCTCGCGGCCTCGATCTCCGTGGCCATGTCGGCGATCTTCGCCTGGATCTGCCCGAACCGCGCGATCGGCCCGCCGAACGCGTTGCGGCTCTTGGCGTAGGCCGCGGCCTCGTCCAGCGCGCCCTGCGCGAGCCCGAGCCCCATCGCCGCCACGCCGATCCGGCCGCCGTCGAGGATCCGCATGAACTGCTTGAAGCCCTGACCGCGCGGACCGAGGAGGTGCGCCTCGGGCACCTCGGCGCCGGAGAACGAGAGCGGCCGCGTGTCCGAGGCGTTCCAACCCATCTTCCGGTACGGCTCGCCGATCTCGTAGCCGGGCGTGCCGTTCGGAACGATGAGGTTCGAGATCTCCGGACGCGTGCGGCCCTTCGCGTCGGTGGTCTCCCCCGTGATCGCGGTGATCGCGACGTGCCCGGAGATGTCGGTCCCGGCGTTGGTGATGAACTGCTTGGAGCCGTCGATCGTCCAGGTGCCGCCGTCGAGGCTCGCACGGGTCTTCAGGGCGCCGGCGTCGGACCCGGCCTCGGGCTCCGTCAGCCCGAACGCCCCGAGCTTCTTCCCCGCGCAGAGGTCGGGCAGGTACTCGGCCTTCTGCGCGTCGTCGCCGAACAGCCAGATCGGCTGCGTGCCGAGCGACGTGTGGGCGCACATCGTGATCGCGACGGACGAGTCGATCCGCGTGAGCTCCTCGACCGCGACGGCGTACTGCAGCGTCGTGCCGCCGGCGCCCCCGACCTCCTCCGGGAACGGGATGCCCATCCACCCGAGCTCCCCCATCTTGGCGACGAGCTCGTAGGGGAACGCCTTCGTCCGGTCGAGCTCCTCCGCGACCGGCGCGACCTCCTGGACGGCGAAGTCGCGGACGACCTTCCGCAGTTCGAGGGCGTCGTCGGGCAGATCGAGGTCCATGCCTGCACTTCTACCGACTGAACGGTCTAATTTCAAGATGCGCGGCGTTCGTGGTTGACTCCCGGGGCAGCCCCGCCCCCGAGTTCCGCGAACCTCCACCCCCATGGCCGACCCGCCCAAGAGCCCCACGCTGCGGCGCAAGTACGACTCCCGTCAGCGGGAGGTCCTCGACGCGTGCGCCCGTGCGTTCGCCGAGCGCGGGTACCACGGGACCTCGATCGACGACCTGATCGAGGCCACGGGCCTGGCCCGCGGTGGGCTCTACCACTACATCGGGTCGAAGTCCGAGGCCCTGACCCGGATCCTCGACGACCTGATGGGCCCGCTGCTCGAGGCGGCGACGGCGGCCGTGGAGGGCCCCGACGCCCCGGCGTCGGCCGCGGGCCGGCTCCGTGCGATGACGCGCATCTGGATGCACCAGGTCGAGACCCATCGGGCGCACGTCGCGGTCTTCGAGCAGGAGCGCCGGACCCTGGAGCGCGACCCCGCGTGGTCCGCCGTCCGCGACGACCGCCGGGCGTTCGAGGCCCTGCTGCTCCGGGTGCTCCGCGACGGCGTCCGCACCGGGGAGTTCACGATCCCCGACCCCGACCTCACCGCGCTGGCCCTCCTCGGCATGGTCAACCACAGCGCCCTGTGGTTCGCCCCCGACGGGCGCCTCGACGCCGAGCAGGTCGCCGACGGCTTCGTCGACCTCCTCCTGCGCGGCGTGCGGAACAGCTGACGCGGAGCGTCGCCGACGCGACGCATGGCGGCGGCACGGGTGGGGAGCCACCGCGAGCGGAGGTCGCCGGGGCGCCCCGCCCCGGGCCCGTGCGTGATCCGCCGCGACCTTCGCCGACCCGTCTCCCCCGCGCCCGTCCGGCGCCGGGCGGCACCGCTTCCCCCGAAGGAGGTCAAGGAGGGACGGCCGATCTGGACTCAAGGCGCAACAGATCGGCATCGTGCTCGTCCTGATCCTGCTCGTCTGGATCTGGCTGCTCGGTCGCTGACGATCCCGCCGGGCGAGCGACGGGTCGGGGGTCCGCTCAGGACCCGGTCGGGCGCATCCGCTCCCGGGGCTCGTGCTTGCCGAGGCGCAGCAGGCGCCCGAACCGGCCGACACCCGCCCGGTCGAGGTCGGCGGACGCGAGCGAGTGGATGAAGCCGAACGCCAGGAGCACGTGGTACCGCGACTGGGTCTGCCGGTAGACGAAGCCGGCCAGGCCGGAGGACATCGTCGGGTGGAAGTCGCGCACCTCGAGCTGCATCCGCGCGTGGCTCATCGGGGTGCCGTCGGCCTCGCCGCCGCGGTCGTCGTCGCGCCGGACCTCGAGCTCGAGGACCCCGCGGCCGCGGCCCCGGCGCGAGATCAGCAGCCCGCGGTCGATCGGCCAACGGACCGTGCCGCTGTCGGCGTCGACGAGGAACTCCGGCTCGCGGAAGCCGAGGAGCTTGATGCGGGGCGAGAGGAAGCAGACGTATCGCCCGCCGCCCTCGACGACGACGCGGATCAGCCCGAGGGACGTCTTCTCCATGTAGAGCCAGTAGAGGCTCGCGAGGCGCTCGAGGTGCCGGACGTCCCAGCTCGCGTCCAGCCGCTCGGTCGGCGTGATGATCGACGCCGACTGCACGGAGTGGACGGCCCTCGTGCGCCGGTCGACGCCGGTGTCGTTGACGTAGTGCCCGATCCGGCTGCGGTCGGTCGCGACCAGCCGGCGGATCCTGCCGCGCATCACCCAGAGCGCGACCGGCAGCGTGACCAGCAGGACGAGCGAGATGATCAGGGCGAACGGCATGGCGGGCTCCGGGACGGGTGGGCGCTGGGACGGGGCGGCGTCGGAGCGGCTAGACCGGCGGGGCGGACGGCGCCGCCGGTCCCGAGCGGCCGCGCGGCAGCTCCCGGGCGAGCGCCGTGAGGCGCAACCCGGTCTCCACGGCCTTCTGTACCCCGAGCTGCGGTGCGGCGATCGGGAGCTGCCACGCGGGTGCGACCACCGCGCCCTGCCGGTGCTCGACCGCGCGGACGATGCGCTCGGCGGCGTCGGCGGCGGTCAGCGAGCGGGTCAGCACGCCCGGGGTCCGTTCCATGGCGCGGTGCAGGCGCTCGTCCTCCCCGACGAGGGTCGACATCTCGGTGTCGACCATGCCGAGGTACATGACGCCCGCGGACGTCCCGCGGTGCAGGAGCTCGATCCGCATCTGCGCGACGAGCTCGCCGACAGCGGCCTTCGTCGCGGGGTAGACGCCGGCCAGCGGCGTGGGGACGATGCCCGCGATCGACGCCACGGCGAGCAGGTGGCCCTCGGAGCGGTCGACGTGCGGCAGGGCGGCCTGCAGGGTCCACAGCGTGCCGCAGAGGTTCGTGTCGATCACGCGGCGGGCGTCCTCCTCGGACTGCTCGGCGATCGTGCCCGTCAGGACGACGCCCGCACCGGCCACGACGGCGCTCAGCCCCCCGAAGCGCTCGGCCGCGCGGTCGGCGGCCTCGACGACCTGCCGGCGGTCGGTGACGTCGGCGGGCGCCGCCACCGCGTCCTCGTGGTCGAGCTCCTCGACGAGGGCGTCGAGCCGCTCGCTCGGGCGACTCATCAGCGCGACCTTCGCCCCGCGCTCCAGGAGGACGCGCGCCACCTCGCGGCCGATACCGCCGGTCGCGCCGGAGAGGAGGACGCCGCGGCCCTGCAGCGAGATGCGGCTCATGCCGCGCCGCTCCCGTCGTCGACGGGGTCCGTCGTGCGGTGCTCGCTCCGGGCGACGAGGTCGTCCGGGTCCCGGTCGCCGAGGCCGTCGTCGCCGTCCGGGCCGCCGCCGTCGCGCTCGGGAGCACCCCGGGTCCCGGCCCGTTCGGTCAGCGCCTGCGCCGACTCGCGGCCCCCGGGGAGCTCCTCGCGGAGCGCCGTGTGGCCCATGAACCACTCGGCGATCGCACGGGTCAAGGTCTGCGGCCAGACCGACGGGGCGAGCCAGCGGGGCGCGGTCACCACGCGGCTGCGGCGCTCGAGGGCGCGGACGATCCGCTTTGCGACGGCGTCCGCGGTGATCGCCCTCGTGAGGAACGCCACCGAGTGCTGCGCCGCGCGGGCGGCGCGTGCGTCGGACTGGACGTCGCGGTTCATCTGGGTGTCGACCGCGCTCAGGTAGACGACACCGGCGGAGGACGGGCGGTTCATCGCCTCGGTCCGGACGGTCGCGACGATCGAGTCGACCGCGGCCTTCGTCGCCGGGTAGACCCCGGAGAGCGGGATCGGCGCGATGCCGGCGATCGACGACAGCGCGAGCGCATGGCCGCCCTGGCGGTCGATGTGCGGCATGGCCGCCTGGAACGCCCACAGGGTCCCGTAGAAGTTCACGTCGACGACGTTGCGGGCGTCGGCCTCGGTCTGGGCGACGAGCGTCTCCGGGCGGACGAGCCCCGCACCGATGACGGCGCCGATCAGACCGCCGGTGACCTCGCACGCGGCGTCGACGGCCGCGACGACCTGGTCGCGGTCGCGGACGTCGGCAGGGGCCGGCACCGCGGCGGGGCCCAGCTCGGCGGCGACCGCGTCGAGGCGCTCGCCGGTGAGGTCGAGCAGCACGGGTCGGGCGCCGGCCCGGACCAGCCGGCGGGCCACGGCCGCGCCGATCCCGCCCGCCGCGCCGGTCACGAGGACGCCGCGCCCTTGGAGGAGGAGTCGAGCCATCCGGCGTCCCTACCCCCGCGCGGCGGCCCCACCCGTCGGCTCCCTCAGACGGCCCGCAGCACGAGCAGCAGGAGGAGCGTCAGGCCGACCGACAGGGCGATCGAGCCGGCGCAGCCGAGGCGGTTCGAGAAGAAGAGGAACACGTGGCCCGCGGCTCAGGCCGGGCCGTGCGGCTGGAGGACGGCCTTGATCATGCCGTCGTCCTTCTTCTGGAACGTCTCGTAGGCCTGCGGGCCCTCCTCGAGCGGGAGCTTGTGCGTCGCGAGGCCGTCGACGTCGAGGGGGTCCTCGTCGCCCTCCAGGAGCGGCATGAGGTCGCCGATCCAGCGCTTCACGTTCGCCTGGCCCATCTTCAGCGTGAGCTGCTTGTCGAACATCTGCAGCATCGGCATCGGGTCGGCGGTGCCGCCGTAGACGCCCGAGATCGACAGCGTGCCGCCGCGGCGGACGACGTCGATGGCGGTGTGCAGGACGACCATCCGGTCGATGCCGCCGGTCTCCATGACCTTCTGCGCGAGCTTGTCGGGCAGGAGGCCCGTGATCTTCTGCGCGAAGGCGCCGACGGGCGCGCCGTGGGCCTCCATGCCGACGGCGTCGAGCACGCTGTCGGGGCCGCGGCCGCCGGTCAGCTCGCGCAGGGCGGCGCCGAGGTCGTCGTGCTTCGTGATGTCGATCGGCGTGACGCCGTGCTTCTCGGCCATCGCCAGGCGCTCGGGCACGAGGTCGAGGCCGAAGACCTGGCCGGCGCCGCGGTGCAGCGCGATGCGGGCGGCCATCTGGCCGATCGGGCCGAGCCCGAAGATCGCGATGGTCCCGCCCTTGGGGACGTTCGCGTACTCGACGCCCTGCCAGGCGGTCGGGAGGACGTCGGAGAGGTAGACGAAGCGCTCGTCCTTCGGGCCGTGCGGGACCTTGATCGGGCCGTACTGCGCCTGCGGCACGCGGAGGTACTCGGCCTGACCGCCGGGGACCTGGCCGTAGAGCTTCGAGAAGCCGAGCAGCGAGGCGCCGGTGTCGTACTCGCGGACCTGCGTGGTCTCGCACTGCGACTGCAGCCCGCCGTCGCACATGAAGCAGTGGCCGCACGAGATGTTGAACGGGATGACGACGCGGTCGCCCGCCTTGATGTGCGTCACCTCGGGGCCGACGGCCTCGACGATGCCCATCGGCTCGTGGCCGAGGACGTCGCCCTTGTCGAGGTAGGGCCCGAGGACCTCGTAGAGGTGCAGGTCGGACCCGCAGATGCCGCTCGAGGTCACCTTGATGATCGCGTCGGTGGGCTGCTCGATCGTCGGGTCGGGGACCGTGTCGATGCGGACGTCGTCGACGCCGTGCCAGGTGAGTGCCTTCATGGGGATGCCTCTCGTTCGGGGTGCTGCGAGCGGGGTCCCTACCCGTGCCCCGGGGTGCGAACCGGGCGGATCCGGACGGTCGCGGGCACCCGCCGGATCGGCGTCCCTACCCCGCGACGGCGCCCCGGAACCGGGGCGACGAACAACGTCTACGCGGGGTTTCCCGACGCGCGGACCCGGGGTACGGACGGCGCCATGCCGCGACGGACGATCCTTCCCATCGCCTCTCCCCACGCCCGGTCCACGGCCTCCGGGAGCTGAGTCGTGCGCATCGTCCTCATCGCCCACCACGTCGCCCCCATCCGGCCGCCGTTCGGTGGCGGCGTCGAGTCGTTCACCTGGAACCTCGGACGCTGGCTCGCCCGCCGCGGGCACGACGTGGTCGCCCACGCGCCACGGGGCTCGGCGATCCCGGGCGTCGAGATCCGCGAGCTCGACCTCGACGTCCGTCTCAGCGACGCCGCCCGCTCCGACGTCGACATGCCGCCGGGGGACTTCATGGCCGCGCACCACGCCTACCAGCGCCTGATGCTCGAGCTGCGCGCGGCGCCCACGACCTACGACGTCGTCCACTCGAACACGCTGCACTACCTGCCGCTCCTGATGGCGTCGACGATCGGCATCCCGATGCTGACGACGCTGCACACGCCGCCGACCCCGTGGCTCGAGAGCGCGCTGCGGTCGCTCGAGCCCACCGGGCGCCCGGCGCTGAACGCGGTCTCCCCCGCCACCCGCGCGGCCTGGGACGAGGTCGTGCCCGGCGTGCCGGTGGTCCGCAACGGCGTCGACCCGGCGGCGTGGCCGGCGGGGCGGGGCGGCGGGGGCGCCGTCTGGAGCGGGCGCATCGTGCCCGAGAAGGCGCCGCACCTGGCGATCGACGCCTGTCGGGCCGCCGGGCGCGGGCTCGTCCTAGCCGGGCCGGTCATCGACCGGGCCTACTGGTCGGCGGAGGTCGAGCCGCGCCTCGGGCCGGACGTCCGCTACGCCGGGCACCTCGACCACGAGGACCTCGCCCGGGAGCTCGGCGCGGCGTCCGTCGCCCTGATGACGCCGGCGTGGGACGAGCCGTTCGGCCTGGCGGCCGCCGAGGCGATGGCCTGCGGGACCCCCGTGGCCGCGTTCGCGCGCGGCGGCCTGCCCGAGCTCGTCGGCGACGACGGCGGGCGCCTCGCCCGCCCCGGCGACGTCGCCGACCTGGCCCGGGCGATCATCGCCGCGGCCGCGATGGATCGCGACGCCGTCCGCGCGCACGCGACCCTGACGGCCGGCATCGACGCGATGGGCCGGGCCTACGAGCGCCGGTACGCGCGCCTCGCCGGCGGGCGGACGCGTCCCGAGCCGCTGCACGTCGTGCGCACGCCGCCGGTCGTCGCCCCCGGCCCGCGACGGTCCCGGAGCCGGGCGCTCGCCGTCGCCCCGGTCCGGGCACCGTCGTGACGGTCGGCTGGTACGTCCACCACCACGGCGCCGGCCACCTCCACCGCTTCCTCGCCGTCCGCGAGCTGCTCGGACCGGAGGTCGTCGGACTCGGCTCGCTGGCGCGGCCCGCGTCGGTCCCGGAGGACGGCTGGGTCCAGCTCCCCGGCGACGTCCCCGACGGCGAGCCCGACGACCCGACGGCGGGCGGCACGCTGCACTGGGCGCCGCGACGGGTCGCCGGCCTCCGCGCCCGCACCGCGCGGATCGCGGCGTGGGTCGCCGAGCACGACCCCGCCGTCCTCGTCGTGGACGTCTCCGTCGAGGTCGCGCTGCTCGGCCGGCTGCTCTCGGTGCCGACGGTCGTGGTCGCCCAGCGTGGCCGCCGCACGGACCGGCCGCACGCCGCGGCCTACGCGGGCGCCTCCGCGGTGCTCGCGCCGTGGACCGCCGCCACGCACGCGCCGGGCGACGGTCCACCCGAGGACCGGTTGGTGCTGTGCGGGGCCGTCTCGCGGTTCGACCGCCTGTCGCCGGACCGGCCGGAACGCGCCCCCGCCGCCGACCCGCGACGGGTGCTCGTGCTCGTCGGCGCCGGTGGGCACGACCTGCACGCCCAGGACGTCGTCGCGGCGGCCGCCGCGACGCCGGGCGTCGTCTGGGAGGTGGCGGGGGCGCTGCGGGTGCCTGACGGCCGCGTCACCGATCGCGGCCCGGACGCCGACGTCCGCGCGCTGCTCCACGCCACCGACGTCGTGGTCGGGACCGCCGGAGGCAACGTCGTGGCGGAGGTCGCGGCGGCCCGCCGCCCGCTGATCCTCCTGCCGCAGGCCCGCCCCTTCGGGGAGCAGCGCCGCCAGGCGTCGCTGCTGCAGTCCGCCGGTCTCGCGGCGACCCTCGCCGCGTGGCCGGCCCCGGAGGCGTGGCCGGAGCTCCTGCGCGACGCTGCCGCACGGCCGGTCGGGCGGTGGTCGGCCCACCACGACGGGCGGGGCGCGGAGCGGATGGCGACGGCGGTCCGCGCGGTGGCCCGCGGGGAGGATCCACCCCGAGCGGCCGCGACGACATCGCTCGCCCGCGCCGAGGGGCCGGCCCGGTGCGCGTAGGCCTCGCCACGATCCAGCGCGGACGCCGCGAGCACCTCCGGCGCCAGGTCGCGGGCGTCGCCGCCCAGACCCGGCGGCCCGACGCGTACGTCGTCGTCTCGATGGACCCCGCCAGCGCGGACCGCCCGTCGCCCGACGGGCCGAGGATCGACGACCCCGATCCGAGGGTGATCCGGATGCCGGTCGCGGACGAGCTGCCCCTCCCCCTCGCCGCCGCCCGCAACGCCGCGGTCGCGGCCCTCGACGGGATGGACCTCGTCGTCCTGCTCGACACCGACTGCATCCCGGGCCCGGAGCTCGTCGCCCGCTACGCCGACGCGACGCGCGAGCGCGGCGGCCTGCTCGCCGGACCCGTCGGTCACCTGCCCGCGGGTCGCCCCTCCGCGACCGTCCTGACCGAGGACGACCGCCGGGCCGCGCGGGTCCGGGGCGGTCGGCCGGTCCCGGACGCCGGAGCGCTGCTCGACGAGCCGCGGCACGAGCTGTTCTGGTCGCTCTCCTTCGCGGTGACGCCGCTGACGCACGAGCGGATCGGCGGGTTCGACGAGGGGTACGCCGGCTACGGCGGCGAGGACACCGACTACGCGTTCCGGGCCCGGCGGGCGGGCGTCGGACTGACGTGGGTCGGCGGCGCGTGGGCGTATCACCAGGACCACCCGGTCTCGGACCCGCCGATCGAGCACCTTCACGACGTCGTGCGCAACGCGCGACGGTTCCGTGCGGTCTGGGGGCGCTGGGCGATGGAGGGTTGGCTCGCGGCGTTCGCGGCTCGGGGACTCGTCGAATGGGACCCGGACGGCGACCACCTGGAGCTCGCGGCCGGATAGCGCGCGGGCGGCCGGGGGGTGTCCCTATCGGGTTGTCAAGTCGATCGGGTCAGGTTGTCTGGGTGAGGGGGCCGGCGGAGCCGGCCCCCTCGAACCGGTAGAGCGTCTGCGTGCGGAGCATCTTGTGAAGCAGGTCGCAGCGCCGGCGAGCGAGGCACATGATCGCGGCGTTGTGGCGCTTGCCCTCGGCCCGTTTGCGGTCGTAGTAGGTCCGGGAGGGTGGGTGGTGCAGCGAGCAGAACGCGGAGAGCCACAGCGCGTTCTTCAACCGGTGGTTGCCGCGCCGAGACCGGCTCTGGCCACGGATTGATGAACCGGATTGGCGGGTCACGGGCGCAAGTCCGGCGTAGGCGGCGAGGTGCCCGGCGGTCGCGAATCGGGTCGGGTCACCGATCTCGCTGAGGATCCTGGCGCCGGTCCTGGTCCCGATCCCGGGGAGGCTCTCCAGGACCGGGGCGAGAGGGTGGGAAGCAAACAACTCCCCGATCTGTTCCTCGAGCGCTGCCCGATCGCGCCTGAGCGTTTGCAGGTTCTTCGCCTGTCCGGCGACGATCGATCCGATCGTGCGCTCGGCCGGCACCACGATCGTCTGCTGCTCCAGAGCGGCCCAGATGTCGTCGCGGAGCCGCTCGGCCATCCGTGGTGCGTGGTGCTTCAAGGTCTGCAGGATCCGGCCCTTGCCGGCCTTCCGCAGCGTCGTTGCAGTCGGATACCGGGTCAGCAGCTGCAACACCGCCGGGTGCTCCAACCGCTTGCCAAGCACCGATTCCAGCGGCGGATGGGCCTGCAACAGCAGGTCTCGCAGCCGGTTTGAGACCCGCGTCACGTCGTGTGCGAAGTCGTCATCCATCCCGCACAACAGCTGCAGCGCCTGCAGCACCTCGTCGTCCTCCGGCAGCCAGTGCAGCCGCGCTGCGTGAAGCCTCGCGGTGTCGGCGAGGACCATGCTGTCGCGTCGGTCGGTCTTGCTTTCGCCCGGGTAGAGCTCCGCCGCCCTGCGCATCACCAGGCCCGGCACATAGGCCACCGGCATATCCCGTGCCCTCGCGGCCTGCACCGCGAGCGACCCGATCGAGCCGGGCTGATCGATCACCAACGCCGCCCGGCCCACACCCTGAGCGGTGTCCAGCAGCGCCTCGAGGTCGTCCTGGCGATTCCTCACCGCCCGGTCCGCGAGCTGCCCACCCGCCGTGTCGATGAGCGTGGCGTGGTGGTCGTGCTTGCCGACGTCCAGCCCGATCCAAACCTCGATCCCCGGATCGTCGTGGTCGCTCATGACGGCTGCTCCTCCTCGTTTCGGGGTGCGGTTCGGGCCCTGCAGGGCCCGAACCGCACCCCGAAGCCGCAGCCACCTTACGAATCAGCCCCAACGTGGGCGTGTCCCTATCAGCGGTCACCGGGATGCCCGTGCCGCTGGCCGCAACACCCCCCAGATCACAACGGACAGGGGGCCTTCAGCGCTACCAACGACACCGGGCCCACAACGCATCCTGGCCGAATCACCAGGACGCACCAAAACGGTAAGGGGGTCGCACGCCTCGAGACGCGGACGAACGGCCGCGCCTTCCGGCGCTCGCGGAAGGTGAACGACCGGACCGTGTCGTTCAGGAAGGTCGACATCTCGCCGGACGTCCCGCCCATCAGCTCCTGGACCACCGCGACCGACGGGCCCCGTGGGTCAGGTTCCGGTGCCGAGGCGCCGGGCGTCGGTCGGGGCGTAGGGCGCGTACGCACGCAGCGCTCGGCGCGCGGCGGCCACGCGGCGACGGTCCGACCGCACCGGGCCCGAATCGGCGGCGGCACGGTCCTGCGCGTCGGCGTCTCGGACGGCCGCGAGCACCCGCGACACGTCGACGTCGGACGTGCCGGTGCGCTCGCCCACGGAGTCGGGGGCCGGCGCGCTCACGCCGCCACCGCCCGGTCCGCCCCGGGCTCGAGATGGGCGCGCATCTGCGCGGCGGCGTTCTCGAGGATGCGGGAGATCTGCATCTGCGAGACGTTCACCTCGGCGCCGATCTCGCGCTGCAGCATCTCGTCGCGGTATCGCATGTCGACGACCTTGCGGTCGCGTTCGCTGAGCACGGCGAGGGCGTCGTCGAGCAGGTCGACGTCCTCGACGTGCCCGTAGCCCTTCTCCGGACGACCGAAGGTGTCGAGCAGCTCGCGGTCCTCGCCCGAGGGGAAGCTGAGCGAGTCGATGCGGAAGCAGCGCGCGGCACGCCGGGCGTCGACCACCTGCTCCTCCGTGGTCTCGAGCCGGCGGGCGAGCTCGGCGGTCGTGGCGACGTCGCCCCCGCGCTCGATGACCGCCTCCTCGGCGGTGACGCGCGTCTGGAGCTCCTTCATCGACCGCGGCACGGCGACCGACCAGCAGTGGTCGCGGAAGTGGCGCTTCATCTCGCCGGTGATCGTCGGCGCGGCGTACGCCACGAAGCGGTGCGGTCGGGAGAGGTCGAAGCCCTCGATCGCCTTCACCAGGCCGAGCATCCCGACCTGGACGAGGTCCTCGAGCTCCTCGCCACGCCCGGCGTACTTGCGGGCGAACGAGCGCACCATCGGCGTGAACCGGTGCACGAGCTCGTCGTACGCCGCCCGGTCGCCGCGGTCGCGGTACCGGCCCAGCAGCTGCTTGTCGCGCAGGTCGCGCAACGTCGCGTCTTCGACCATGGGTGTCCCTTCGAGTGATGAACCGTGAGAAGCGGCATCGCTCGAGCCGAGATCGGCCGCGAAGGACTGTCCACCTGGAGCTGAAGTGCGCCGCCGCCCGGGGGGCCGCGGACGTCCGACCCGTGAGCCTCTGGTCGAGGCGGGGGCGGGAGGCGACCTGATCGGCAGCGCTATACACCTGTTCCCCGTTCCGACCGTCCGAAACACCGGATCGCCGATCGGGCCGAAGACATCCGATCGGCCTCACGGCCCGTAGTGTGCGCGTTCAGCGCCCCTCCAGGCGTTCGATGAGGTCGAGCGTCAGGAACAGGGCGTCGGAGATGCTCCGGCGGGCTCGGTGGAGCTCCGGTACGTCCGCACCGTCGAGGCGGCGCCGCGTGGCGCCGGCGACCTGGGACTGGAGATCGCGCAGCGCGCCCGTGAGGACCTCGACCCGATCGACGTCCACCGGTCCACCGACGTGGACGCCGTGCGTGATCGCCCGGAGGTCCGCGAGGATCAGGTCGGCGCGGGCGCGCAGCCCGTCGGCGCCGCGGACGTCGAGGCCTCCGGCGTGCCGATCGTCCGGGGCGGGTCCGTCCCGGTTCGCGAGGCGGGTCGCCGGGGCGGCGGGACGTCCGGCGCGCGGGTCGTCGAGGGGCACAGTGGATCCTTCGCGTTCGGGTTCGGGGCCTCCTGTCGGCGGGCGATGCCCGCCGGCGGTCCTGCCTCACGCCTCCCGGAGCTCCCTGGTGAGATCCCTGCGACTCGTGCGTCCGGGCTCGTCGCCGAGCCCGATCACCGGAGAGTACGACGCGGGGGGCCGGTCGGTTGCACCCGGTCCGCCGACCCGACGCCCGCGGAGCGGGTGCACCGTCGTCAGTCCCCGTGGTCGTCCACGGGTTCCGGGTCGCCTGCCGACCCGAGCACGAACACCTCGCACATCATGTCCGGATCCTGGTGGTTGCCGGACATGAAGCCGACCACGGGACGGCCCGTCGCGTCCTCGACGACCTGTTCGAACCGCCGGCGCAGGAGCTCCTGGAACGCCATCCGCTGCTCGATCACGGCCGCGCCGTGGCCGGCCTCGAGCAACGTCGCCTCGACACGGGTGAAGCCGCCGCGGAGGATGCAGACGACGAGGTCGTCCGCGTAGTAGCTCCGCACGCGCGTCGGACCGCGACCGTAGAACTCCTTCAGCAGCCCGACGAGGCCGTCGGAGACCGCCGTCAGGACGTCCCCGCGGTCGGGGTGCGGCCGTCGCGCGTTCATCGTCGGCCCGTCCGGACGCCGGTCGTCCGGGTCATGCCGTGCGTCGAGGACCGGACCGTCCTGCGTCGTTCACGGCCGGTCCGCCCCGCGGTCCTGCGGGGCCCCCAGCACGAAGACCTCGCACAGCATGTCCGGATCCTGCTGGCTCCCGCTCATGAAGGCGATCACCGGCCGTCCGGTGGCGTGCTCCACGACGGCCTCGTACCGGTCGCGCATCATCGCCTGGAACTCGCGCCGCTGCCGAAGGACCGCCTCGCCCCGGCCGCCGTTCAGGAGCGTCTCCTCGACGCGGGTGAACCCGCCGCGGAGGATGCAGACCACGAGGTCGTCCTCGTAGTACGACTTCGCCTGCGTCGGTCCCTTCCCGTAGAACTCCTTCTGCAGGGCGACCAGGCCGTCGGAGATCGCGGTCAGGACGTCGCCGCGCTTCGTCTGGGTGTGCTGTGGCGCTGGTACCGGGGACCTCGGGCGGAGGGGTCGGTCGGGTGGTGTGCTGGGCTTCTCCGATGCGGGCATGCGGACTCCGGTCGCGACGACGTCATGGACCGGAAGTCAGACCGCGCGATCCTCGACGACACGGCGCCGAACCTCGCTGGTTGCCCTCCTCGGCAAAAAGTAGCCCGCCGGGGTCGGGCGTGTCGAGTCCCCGGCGTCGGCGTCGGTGCTCCGACGGCGGACCGTCACGTCCTGCGACCGTCCCCACCGGCCGGGTCGGGCCGCGCCGGAGGATCGTCGGGCCCGTCGCCGGCCGCGGTCGGTCGGCGGTCGGCGAGGCGGCGCACCTCGTCGTCGAGGCGCCGACGGGTCGCGTCGAGGGCGTCCCGCAGGTTCGTGAGCGCGCTGACCGTCGCCCGTCGGAGCTCGGCATCGACCGCGGCGGGTCGGCGTTCGTGGTCGGTCATGGGGCCTCCGGTCGCTGGCGCGGGTGGACCAGAAGTCGATCGGCCGGTACTCGTCCGGGCGGACGAACCCCGGCGCGGGGCCCTCGGCGTTCGGGGGCCGCCCCGGTGCCGGCCGCGCACGAGCCGCCGGTGCCCTGAGGACCCTCCTCGCGCAACGCTAGCACCGGGTCGGGCGCCCCCGAAGGAGCTGCCCGGTGCGCCGCCGGTGGACGCACACGCGGACCGACGTCGCGCCGGGAGCGCCGAGGACCGCCGGGAGCTCCGGCCCACGTCGCGCGGGCTCGCGGGGCGGGTCCGGGGCGACGCAGCGGGTAGTGCACCTGCATGCCCCGCCCCGCCTCCCGACGCCGCTGCCGGCACGACCGCTCATGGACGTGAACGACGTCGTCGAGCTGACCCTCGAGTCCGACGACCCCGAGGCGCTGGAGCGGTTCTACGTCCGGGCGTTCGACCTCGAGGTGCTCAGCGAGGAACGCGACCGGCGGTGGCTGAAGGTCGGCGAGCGCACGCGCCTGGGGCTCTGGAGCCCGGGCCGCAAGGAGTTCGGCGACCAGGGTGGCCGGCACGTGCACTTCGCGATGTCGGCCACCCCGAACCGCCTCGACGCGATCCACCGGCGGCTCACCGAGGAGATGGGACTGGAGGTCGAGGGTCCCGAGGAGCACGACGGCGGCGACCGCTCGCTCTACGTCCGCGATCCGGCGGGCAACCTGATCGAGGTCTGGGACTTCTTCGAACGCGGGAAGGGCGCCCGCGAGGGGGCCGACGGGCTCGGCTGAGCGCCGCCGGACCCCCGGGGTCAGTCCGCCGCGGTGAGGATCCCGCGCTCGACCACCAGGTCGACGCCCAGGGTCCGGTAGCCCGCGTCCTGGAACAGCACGGTCATCCGCCCGTCGCCGTAGCGCTGCACGACCCCCGGGCCCCACTCCTCGTGCCGGACGGTGGCCCCGACCGCGAACGGCCGGTGTTCGTCGTCCTGCGTCGCGGTCCGGCCCTCGGCGCAGTTGTCGCACGCGCCGCACGGGCCCGCGAAGTCGTCGCCGAAGTACGAGAGCAGGACCGCGCGCCGGCAGTCGCGCGTCTCCGCGTAGGTCCGGACCATCGCGATCCGCGACTCCTCGTAGGCCTGCCGGTGGCGCCCGGCCTCCTCCGCGGTCCCGACCGCCTCCTCGAGATCGTCGGGCGGGGCGAGCGGCGCGACCCGTCCGTCGGGGAGCACCTCGACGGCGCCCGCGTCCTCCAGGCGACTCACCGCGGTCGTGACCTTCGAGGCGGTCAGGTCGATCTCGTCCGCCAGGCGGACCGGGTCGACCGCGTCCCCGAGCGCCCCGACGACCGTCGCCACGCGTTCGATCTGGTCGCCGTCGACCTGCCCCGCCCCCGCCTGGAAGCGCCGAAGCCCGAGGTCCTGGGGCCGGTAGAACAGCACTGCGGAGGCGGGCTCGCCGTCGCGACCGGCACGCCCGATCTCCTGCAGGTAGGCGTCGAGCGACGCGGACGGCGCGTCGTGGAGGACGAAGCGGACGTCGGGCTTGTCGACGCCCATCCCGAACGCGATGGTCGCCACGACGACGCGGACGCCGTCCGCGAGGAACGCAGCGAGGACCTCCTCGCGCTCGGCGGACGGCATCCCGCCGTGGTAGTGCCGTGCATCGACCTCGCGGTCCCGCAGCGCCTCCGCCAGCTCCTCGGCGCCCTTCCGCGTCGCGACGTAGACGAGGCCGGAGCCCGTGCTCGCCACGAGCTCGTCGAGCAGCGCCTCGTCCTTGGCGCGCTCGTCCTCGTACCGGCGGACCTCGAGCCAGAGCTCCGGACGGTCGAAGGCGCCGATCACGACCTCCGGGTCCTCCATGCCGAGCCGGGACGCGATCTCGTCGCGGACGGGCGGCGCCGCGGTGGCGGTGAGGGCGAGGACGGGCAACGGCCCCGTCCTCGCCCCGGACAGGAGCGTCCGGGCGCCTCCGAGCCGCAGGTAGTCGGGCCGGAAGTCGTGGCCCCACTCGGAGATGCAGTGCGCCTCGTCGACGACCAGCAGCGCCGGCGACGTCGCCGCGAGGTCCTCGAGGACGTCCGGGTTCGTCAGCTGCTCGGGGGCCAGGAGGACGAAGCGGGCACGGCCGTCGGCGAGACGCTCGAGGGCGTCCCGGCGGGCCGGCGCGCCCATCTGCGAGTTCAGCGTCACCGCCAGGTCGTCGTCGCCCGAGCGGTCGTTCAGACCGGCGACCTGGTCCTGCTGCAGTGCGATCAGCGGCGAGACCACGACCGTCGGCCCGTCGAGCTGCAGTCCCGACAGCTGGTAGATGGCGGACTTGCCCGACCCGGTCGCCATCACGACGAGCGCGTCCCGCCCTTCGACGACCGCGGCGATGGCGGTGCGTTGCTCCGGGAGCAGCTCCTCGATGCCGAGGGTGTCGCGGGCGAGCTCGTCGAGGGCGTCGGTCACCGCGGGTCCGTACCCACGCCGCCGCGACCGCACCCCCGGTCGGGATCAGGCGCCGCCGCCAACGCCGGAGCGCACCTCGCCGGTCCGCCACGGCCCTCCGGCGTCGGGATGGAGCGGCGGGGTGTCGCCGCCGGCGCGGTCGCGGAGGCCCTCGAGCAGCTCGAGCAGGACCTCCGGTCCATCGTGGACGGGCGCCCAGCCCAGGCCGCGGATGCGGTCGGTCGAGAGCAGCGGCGAGTCCATCGCGAGGTCCAGCCAGCCCGGCGGCGTCGGCTGCGCGCGACCGAGCCACGTCGCCTTCGCGAGCAGGCGCAGCGCCCTCGCCGGGACGGGGACCGGCACGCCGCGCGGCCCTCCGAGCACCCGGGCGATCCGACGCGGCGTCAGCACCGGCTCCGTCGCGACGTTGTACGCCCCGCGGGCGTCCGCGTCGAGCAGCACCAGGCGGTAGGCCTCGGCGACGTCGTCGGCGTGGACCGCCTGGAACCGCAGCGCGGGCGGGAGCGGCGCCACTGGGATGCGGCCCGGGCGGACCAGCGCGCTCGGCCAGAACGGGCCGAGGAAGTAGCGGCGGATCTCCTGGGCGGCGGACCGCTGGAAGATCAGCGCCGGGCGCAGGCGCACGAGACGCACCTCGGGGTGCCGGCGCTCGAAGACGTCGAGGAGGCGCTCCGCGGCGACCTTCTCGCGCGAGTAGAACGACGTCGAGATCCCGACCGTCGGCCAGCCCTCGTCGACCCGGAGCGTCGGGTCGCCCGGGTGCGGGCCGTAGGCGGCCAGCGACGACGCGTGCACCAGGACGGGGACGCCGGCGGCCGCGACCGCCTCGAGCACGCGTCCCGTGCCGCCGACGTCGGTCTCCCGCGTGACGTCCCGCCGGCGCGACGGCTGGATCCGCCACGCCAGGTGGACGACCGCGTCGGCGCCTGCGAAGAGCCCGGCGAGGTCGTGGTCGCGCACGTCGCCCGTCACCCAGGTGACCCCCGGGGACGTGTGCTCCGGGGCGCGCCGGGCGAAGCCGGTGATCGCGGTCACCTGCGGCTCCGCGACCAGCGATCGGACGAGCGCGGTCCCGACGTTGCCGGTTGCTCCGAGGACGACGACGTGCATCGGCGCTCCCTACCCGCGGATCGCGCCCCGCACCGAACGGCACGGGGCCGCGTCGCGCGGAGGCGTCACCACGCGGGCGGGGTCTCCTCGGGGGTGTTCTCGGTGCCGACCTGCTTCTCGGTCTGCGCCTCGCCGGGCTGCTCGTCCTCACCGCCGGACCGCTTCGCGGCGTCGGGGACGCTGACGGCCGGACCGGACTCCGGGTCCACGCCGCCGTCCGTCTTCTCGGGATCGGGGTTCGGATCGGGCATCGGATGCTCCTCTGGTCGTGTGGCGGGATCGCCGTCCCGGCGGCTACCCGGTTCGCGGCCGGCCATGGGTCGGTCGTCGAGCGGACCCCGACGCGGGCGGCCGCGCGACCGCAGGACCGACGCAACCCGTCGCCACGGGCGCCACGTACCGGGGTACGTGTCGGAGGGCGACTCGATCCACCACCTGGCGCGCCGGCTCCGGCCCGCCCTGGTCGGGTCGCCCATCGAGGGTGCCTGGCATCCGGGACCCCGGATGCGGGGGCGCGGATGGGACCGGGCGCTCCGCGGCGCGACGGTCACGTCGGTCGCCGCACGCGGGAAGCACCTGCTGATCGCCTTCGACCGGCCGCTGGTCGTCCACAGCCATCTCGGCATGAGCGGCTCCTGGGTCGTGTGCGAGCACGGGGAGGCATGGACGCGACCCCCGGCCGCCGCGTGGGTGGTGCTCCGTCGTGCCGGTCGCGACGTCGCCCAGTTCGGCGGTCCCTTCCTGCGCCTGCGGGAGCGACGGTCCGTCCTCGCGGACCCGAACCTGCGCCGGCTCGGTCCGGATCTGTGCGTCGCGCGCGAGGTCGACGTGCGCCGCATCGTCCGGAGGCTGCGGGACGACGACCCGGAACGGCCCGTGGGCGACGCGTTCCTCGACCAGCGCACGATGGCCGGGGTGGGCAACGTCTGGAAGGTCGAGGTCTGCTGGGCCCTGGGCGTCAATCCGCTCGTGCCCCTCGGCGTCGTCACCGATCGGCAGCTCGGGGCGATGGTCGAGTGGATCGCGCCCCGGATCCAGCGCTGCGGCCGGCTGGGGACGCACCTGCGTCCCCGGGAGATCTACGGCCGCGCGGGTCGGCCCTGCCCACGGTGCCGCACCCCGATCGTCCAGCGCGGCTCGGGCGAGAACAACCGCCGGACCTTCTGGTGCCCCGCCTGCCAGCCCGGCCCCTCGCCGCCGCAGCTCGGTCGGGTCCGGGTACCGTCCCGGACGCCGGCCTCCCCGGGCGACGATGCACGACGGAGGGCGTAGGGCGGCCCGGCGACCTCAGGGCCGCTCGAGCACGAGGACGATCGCGCCGAGGTCCGGGTCCTGGCACGTGTCCGCGAGCACCGCGACGACCTCCCGGCCCAGGACCTCCGAGACCGCCACGCCGAGGGTCGGGGCGATCATGTCGCCGAACGCCCGGCGCTGGTCGCGGACCGCCTCGGACCGGCCCGCCTTCCGCAGCGACTCCTCGACGATCGAGAAGCCGCCGCGCAGGACCGCCAGCACCGAGTCGGGGTTCAGGTGCACCTTGATGCTCTCCGGGCCCCGCCCGTACTGCGCCTTGTACGCCGCCGAGATCGCGTCGGCGATCGCCTGCCGCTCCGACCGCTCGCGTGGCAGGACTTCGGGGACGATGGCGGGCGGATCCTCCGGACGCGCGGTCATACGAGACCCGTACGTCCGGCCCGGCCCAGTGGTTGCAGGGACCGAGCATCGGGTGCGCGCGACCCCGGCGTCCGCCCCGCGACCGCCGACCGGCCGGGGGCCCGGACGGCACCGCTCACGCCGTGGGGTGGTCCTCGTGCGTCGGGGCGGCGCTGCTGTCCAGCGCGACGAAGTCGCGGTCGTCGCGGATGCGGTGCCACCGGACCACCGCGTCCAGCTCGGAGTACATCGAGCCCAGCGTCACGTCGAGGATGTCCGCGCTGTCGTCCATCTGTCCATCCGGTGCGCCCGCGAGGACGACGAGCAGCCTGGAGCTCCCCCACCGGCCGAGGATGGCGGGAGGCGGGAACAGCTCGCGCAGCAGCATCGCGACCTTCGCGAGGTCCTGGTCGGGGACGAGGTCCGCGGACGTGCCGGGGGCGGCGAGCTCGACGCGGACCGCAGCGACCGTCCGGCGCTCGAACACGAGCTGCCGCATCTGCTGCTCGAGGCTCGCCCGGTTGCGGAGCCCGGTGACGTCGTCGTGGGTGGCGTGGTGCTCGAGCGCGCGCTCGGCCAGCCGCTGCGGGGTGATGTCGGTGTGCGTGACGATCGCCCCGATCCCGGGGAGCTCCATGCGGACCGCGAGGAGCCGGAACCACCGGAGCTCGTCCGGGGCGTGGCAGTCGTAGTCGTGCTCGAACCGCGAGCGTCGTCCGTCCAGGACGGCGCGGAGCCCCTCGGCGATCGGGTCCGTGGCGTCGGGATCGTCGCAGGGGACGGCACTCGCGGCGACGTAGTCGACGCCGATCCACTCCGTCGGATCGCCGCCGTTGTCGAGCGAGAACCGCTGCCATGCGACGTTGACGTGCACCACCCGGCCGCGATCGTCGAGGAGCACCACGTGGTCGCTCACGACGTCGAGCGCGGCGACGACGGCCGCCAGGAGCGCGGGACGGGGACGGGAGTCGGTCATGCGGAGCGGGCGGCGTCGTCGTCCGCGACGACGATCGCGGAGTCGGTGTCGAGGTGGTCGGCCATGTCCATGAGGGAGCGGTTGAGGATGCGGGAGATCTGCATCTGGGACAGCCCGATCTCCGTGCCGATCTCGCGTTGGAGTCGCTCGTCGAAGTACCGGAGCTGCACGACCTCGCGGTCGCGGGGGCCGAGGATCGACAGCGCGTCCTCGACCTCGTCCTGATCCTCGACCTCCCTGTACCCACGCTCGACGGTGCCGAGACGGTCGCCGAGGGTCGATCCCTCGTCGCCCGCCGACCGGAAGTCGAGCGAGTCCGCGCTGTACGCCCGCTGGACCGCCTCGGCGTCCTGGATCTGCTGGACGGTCAGCTCGAGGATCGACGCCAGCTGCTCGCGCGTGGCGTCCGGGTGCTCGGCCCGGGCGCGGGAGACGCGGACGTGCAGCTCCTGCGCCGATCGCGGCACCTTGACGTCCCACGTGTGATCGCGGAAGTGGCGTTTGATCTCGCCGCTGATCGTGGGCCGCGCGAACGCGCCGAAGCTCGCTCCGGGCTGCGGCTCGAACCGCTCGATCGCCTTCACCAGCGCGAGCAGGCCGACCTGCAGCAGGTCCTCGATCGGCTCGCGGCCCCGGGCGTGCTGCTGCGCGACGTGGCGCACCATCGGCCGGAACCGCACGACCAGCTTCTCGAGCCGTCGCGGATCGCGGGTCGACCGGTAGAGCCGGATCAGTGCGAGATCCATCGCGTCTCGCTCGCGATACGAGCTGTCGGAACGTCGGTCCTGTGCCATGCGGCGCCAATCGCGACCCGGTGCGGGCCGTAGTGGGACTGGCCGCCCGGCAACCTGGACTCGACGCCCTGGCCCACCCAACGGATACGACACCTCGGCGGACGCGCCGCCCGGTCTTCACCGGAGCGGACGCCAACCGACTCGCAGCCAGCCTACCCCACCGCGTCCTCGCCGGTGCCCGCCGCGGCCGCGACTCAGGCCTTCTGGCCCCGCGGCTCCGTGGCCGTCAGGACGCCGGTGCGGGCCCGGTGCGCACGCTCGTAGGTGCCGACGCGGTCGACGAGGTCGGCGTCCGCGGTCAGCAGAACCGCGCGGACCTCGTGCACGGCGAGCTCGTCGTAGTTCGCCCACGGCTTGTCGTCCGTGTCGTCGTGCTCCGGCGCGTCGTCGCCGGTCGTCGGCTCCGGGGCCGCGTCCTCCGTCGGCTCCGGCGCGGCCGCGCTCACGGTATCGGCGGCCTCCTCGGTCTTCGCCTTCGCCGCTGTGGCCGCCGCGGCGGCGGAGCTCTTGGCCTTCGCCGCTTCCTGCGTGGCGGTCTCCTTCGCCTTCGCCGCTCCCTGCGTCACCGTCGTGGTGGCGGCCTTCGCCGCCTGCGCGGCCCCGGTGTCCCCGACGTCGTAGGACCCGGCACCCCGGACGTCGGCGTCGAACACGGCGTCGGTCAGTCGCGGGATCTCGTCCAGGATCCGGTCGAGCATGCGCTGCTCGTCGCGCAGGATCGACTCGGCGAGCTCGGCGGTCTCGGCGTCGCCGGCGCGCTCGGCCAGCTGCCTGATGGCGGTGTACGTCGCGATCTCGAGCGCCTCCGTCGCGGCGGCGTCCTTCGCGTTCTTCAGGACCTTCTCCTCACCGCCGCTCCCGCGGAGGAGGTCCAGCGGGGTCTTCGCGAGCGCGAGGGCCTGTCCGACGACCGCCTCGGTCGTGCCGATCGCCAGCGCGACCGGATCGAACCCGGACTGCAGGCCCTTCGCCCGTCGGTGCACGCGGGAGGCGTGCTGCCGCGTCTCGCCCAGGTGCCGCTCGAGCCCCGAGCGGAAGGGCCCCTCGGGCGTCATCGCGATCTGCGACTGGAGCACCCGGACCAGGGCCAGCTCGCTCGCGCGGGCCTCCTTGAGGTACTGCACGATCTTCTCGTCGGCCGTCGTCATCGTTCTCCCGCGGGTGGTGGTCGTCAGCGCGCGTCCCGGCGCCGACCACACCCCGGTCGACCGAAGTGCCCGGGGTCCCTACCCCGGTGGGGCGCGCACACCGCGCACCGGTCGAACCGCACACGACCGACCGGGGCCGTGCCGCGATCGCGGCCCCGGGACGGCACCCCGGAGCCCGGAGCGGCCCGACCGGCCGGGCCGCGTCGGCCGGGACCTCACCCCTCCTCGAGGAGCTCCGCGTAGGCGTACTCGACGTCGCCCTCCAAGCCGCTCGCGTCGGTCGACAGGCGGTAGAGCTCGCGCCCCGCGCGCTCCTCCCCCTCCGCCACCGGGTCGCCCAGCACCGGTCCGTCCGGCCCTGCGCTGAGCACGACCAGCTCGTCCGCGCGGTCCTCGTCGATCGACAGGCTGCCGCCGTCGAACGGTCCTCCGTGGAAGTGCGCGGTCACGGTCGGGCGCGGCATGACCGCACTCTCTGCCCGCCGCCGACGCCCCGCAATCGTCGTGCTCCCCGGGCCCGTCCGACCCCGTCCGCCGGCGTCGGACGGATCCGCGGAGGAGGGCAACCGGCACACCGCACCGCCCCGTAGCGACGGCACCCGGGGGCGCTCCAGATCCCCATGGCGGCCCCCGCCGCCGACCGCCCCGCGACCGCAAGGACCCACGATGACCGCCATCCTGTTCGGCTCGATCAGCACGATCGCCGACACCTCCGAGCTCCAGCGCGACGCGTTCAACCGCGCCTTCGAGGAGCACGGGCTCGACTGGAACTGGAGCCGCGTCGAGTACGTCGAGCTGCTGCAGAAGAACGGCGGGAAGCAGCGCATCGCCGAGCAGGCCGAGGCCTCCGGCGAGGACGTCGACGCCGAGGCCGTGCACGCGACGAAGTCGCGGATCTTCCAGGAGGCGCTGGCGGACGCCGAGCTCTCGCCGCGCGCCGGCGTCGTCGAGACCATCCGTGAGGGCCGCGACGCCGGCTACAAGATCGCGCTCGTGACGACGACGTCCGCGGAGAACGTCGACGCGCTCGTGCAGGGGCTCGCCGGGACGGTCGACCGCTCCGACTTCGACCTCGTGGTCGACGCCGGGAGCGTCGAGCGGCCGAAGCCGGACGAGTCGGCGTACCTCTTCGCGCTGAGCACGCTCGGCGAGGACGCGTCGGGCTGCGTCGCGATCGAGGACAACGTCGGCGGCGTCGCGTCGGCCCGGGCCGCGTCGGTCGCCGTCGCGGCGTTCCCCAACGCGAACACCGCCGGCCACGACTTCGAGGCGGCCGACGGACGGGTCGACGAACTGAGCCTCCCCGCCCTCCGCGCCCTGATCCCCGTCGCCTGAGGCCTGCCATGAGCAACGTCGAAGCGAGCTACACCGCCACCGATCGCGAGTTCCGGGTCGAGGGCTACGAGCGGATCGACTTCAGCCTGCTGATCGTCGACGGCGCGTTCGCGGTGGAGAACACCGAGATCGCCGACCACTACCGCGACGCCGGCCGCTGCCTGATGATCGTCGACGAGGCCGTGCACGGCCTCTACCGCGAGACGTTCGAGGCGTACTTCGAGCACCACGGGATCGCGCTGACCGCGTTCCCGATCCGCCAGCACGAGACCGCCAAGTCGCTTCGCACCCTCGAGCGCATCGTCGACGAGTTCGGCCGGTTCGGCCTGCTCCGCAAGGAGGCACCGCTCGTCGTCGGCGGCGGGCTGACCACCGACATCGCCGGGTTCGCCTGCGCGAGCTACCGCCGCGCCACCCCCTACGTCCGCGTCCCGACGACGCTCATCGGCCTGGTCGACGCGAGCGTCGCGATCAAGGTCGCCGTCAACCACGGGCACATGAAGAACCGCCTCGGCGCGTACCACGCGTCGTCGAAGGTGCTCCTCGACTTCTCGTTCCTCAGGACCCTTCCGACGGAGCAGGTCCGGAACGGCATGGCCGAACTCGTGAAGATCGCGGTCGTCGCCGACCTCGGCCTGTTCGAGCTGCTCGAGGCGCACGGCGAGGACCTGCTGCGCACCAGCTTCGGGCACGTCGACGGCACGCCCGAGCTGCTCGAGCACGCGCGGAAGGGCACGTACGACGCCATCGACACGATGCTGCGCCTCGAGGTCCCGAACCTCCACGAGATCGACCTCGACCGCGTCATCGCCTACGGCCACACGTGGAGCCCGACGCTCGAGCTCGTGCCCGAGACGCCGATGCGCCACGGCCACGCGGTGACGGTCGACATGGCGTTCTCCGCGACCCTCGCGGCCGAGCGTGGCTACATCACACCGGAGGACCGCGACCGCGTCCTGCGCCTGATGAGCGGGCTGGGCCTCGCGATCGACAGCCCGTACCTCACGTCCGAGCTGCTCGACGAGGCCACGGCCTCGATCACGCAGACGCGCGACGGGCTGCTGCGGGCCGCGGTCCCGAAGCCGATCGGCACGTGCTTCTTCGTCAACGACGCGACCTCCGAGGAGCTCGCCGCGACGCTGGCCGTGCACCGCGGTCTCTGCGCCGAGCACCCGCGCGGCGGCGACGGCGAGGACATGTTCGTCTCCGCCGGCGCCCCGGCGGTGGGCTGAGCGCCGTCGTGGCCCCGGAGACCGAGGCGACGACGGGCGCGCCGCGCCCCGTCACGCCGGTGGGCATCCTCGCCGCGGAGCTCGAGGCGCTCGTGGCGCGGGTCACCGCCGAGGGCCCCCCGGACGCCGAGCTGCTGGCCGGGCTGGTCCGCGCCCGCGACCTCGCCGCCGGGCTCGACCCGTACGTCGCGGCGTGCACGAGCCCGGAGTCGCCGGCGCTCGCGGCGCTCCACCGTCGGACGGCCGCGGAGGACTGGGGCACGCACGACGGCGGCCTCGGGCTCGAGCAGGAGATGGTCTCCGGCCACGTCGAGGGGCAGGTCCTGCGGTTCCTCGTCCACGCGACCGGCGCGCGGCGGGTGCTCGAGGTCGGGCTGTTCACCGGGTACTCCGCGCTCGCGATGGCCGAGGCGCTCCCGGACGACGGGGAGCTCGTCGCCTGCGAGGTCGACCCGCGGGCCGCGGCGATCGCAGAGGAGTGCCTCGGCGCGTCCGCGGCGGGCGCGAAGGTGCGGATCGAGCTGGCCCCCGCGCTCGAGACGCTCGGGCGCCTCGCGGACGCGGGCGAGCGCTTCGACCTGGTCTTCGTCGACGCCGACAAGGCGGGCTACGCCGGCTACCTCGACGCGGTCCTCGACCGCGGGCTGCTGTCCCCGGACGGCGTGGTCGCGGTCGACAACACGCTGCTCCAGGGGCAGCCGTACCTCCCCGGCGAGCCGACGCCGAACGGCGCCGCGATCCGCGACTTCAACGCCGCGGTCGCCGCCGACCCGCGGGTCGAGCAGGTCCTCCTGCCGGTGCGCGACGGCCTGACCCTGATCCGGCGGGCGGCGTGACGTCGCGGGAGGCCCCGCCGGACACCGGTGACCGTGCCCGGGCGGTGCTGCGCTCCGTCGCCGCCCTCGGCGCGCTGACCGCCGTCCTGCCGCTGAACGCCGCGGTCACCGGGGCGCTGCTGCTGCGCCGCCCGCGACGCGTGCCCGCCGGTCCTCCCGGCGCGGCGCGGAGGACGGTCCTCATCAGCGGCGGGAAGATGACCAAGGCGCTGCAGCTCGCGCGGTCGTTCCACGCCGCCGGGCACCGCGTCGTCCTCGCCGAGACGTCGCGCTACCGGCTCACCGGCCACCGCTTCTCGCGGGCCGTCGATGCCTTCCACGTGGTGCCGCAGCCCGACGCCGAGGACTATGCGCGGGCGCTCCTGCGGATCGTCCGCGACGAGGACGTCGACGTGTACGTCCCCGTGTGCAGCCCGAAGGCGAGCTTCTACGACGCGCTCGCCCGCCGGACGCTCGACGCGCACTGCGAGGTCGTCCACGTCGACTCCACGACGATCGAGACGCTCGACGACAAGGACCGCTTCGCGGCCGCCGCGGCGGGGCTCGGGCTCCCCGTGCCGGACACCCACCGGATCACGGACCCGCGGCAGGTCGAGGCGTTCGACTTCCCGGACGACGGCACCCGGTACGTGCTGAAGAGCATCGCCTACGACCCCGTCCGCCGCATGGACCTGACCCTGCTGCCCCGGCCGACGCCCGAGGAGACCTCGGCGTTCGCGCGGTCGCTGCCGATCTCCACCGGCAACCCGTGGATCCTGCAGGAGTTCGTCGAGGGCGAGGAGTTCTGCACCCACAGCACCGTGCGGGGCGGCCGGGTGCGCCTGCACTGCTGCTGCCGCTCCTCCGCGTTCCAGCTGAACTACGAGCACGTGGACGACCCCGAGATCGAGGCGTGGGTGACGCGGTTCGTCGGCGCGCTCGGGCTGACCGGCCAGGCCTCGTTCGACTTCATCCGCGGCCGCGACGGCGTCGCCCGCGCGATCGAGTGCAACCCGCGCACGCACTCCGCGATCACGATGTTCTACGACCACCCCGGCGTCGCGGGGGCGTACCTCGAGGACGACGGCGACGTGGTCCTGCCGACCGCGTCGAGCCGCCCCACCTCCTGGCTCTACCACGAGGCCTGGCAGGCGCTCCGTCACCCGGCGACGGCCGCGGGCCGCCTGCGGACGGTGCTGCGCAGCAAGGACGCGATCTTCGACCCGGGCGACCCGCTGCCGTTCCTCCTGGTCCACCACCTGCAGATCCCGCGGCTGATCCTCGGCAACCTGCTGCGCGCGAAGCCGTGGGTGAAGGTCGACTTCAACATCGGCAAGCTCGTGGAGCCGGCGGGGGATTGAGCGTGCGCGTCCTGCACCTCGCGGGCTCGCCGACGAGCGCGTTCCACGCCGATCTCTCGCGCCTGTACGCCGCCGACTGCCTCGACGCGATCGCCGGCGCCGATCTCGAGTCGCACGTCGCCTGGGTCGCGCCGGACGGCCGGTGGCGGTTCCCGGACGACCTCTCCCCCGCTGCGATCGCCGGCGCCGAGCCGCTCGCGCTGGGCGACGCCGTCCGTCGCATCGCGGGGCTCGAGGTCGACGTGATGGTGCCCCAGATGTTCTGCCTCGCGGGCATGACCGTCTACCGCGGGCTGTTCGACGTGCTCGGGATCCCCTACCCGGGCAACGGCCCGGACGTCATGGCGCTGACCGCCGACAAGGCGAAGGCCCGCGCGGTCGTCGCGGCGGCGGGGGTCGACGTGCCGCGGGGCGAGGTGCTCCGCGCGGGCGACCGTCCCGGGATCGCACCGCCCGTCGTCGTCAAGCCGGTCGACGCCGACAACTCGGTCGGCGTGACGCTCGTCCGCGACGTCGACGGGTTCGACGCCGCGCTCGCCGGGGCGCTGGACCACGCCGGTGCCGCGCTCGTGGAGGACTACGTGCCGCTCGGTCGCGAGGTCCGCTGCGGCGTGCTCGAGCAGGACGGCGCGCTCGTCTGCCTGCCGCTCGAGGAGTACCGGGTCTCCGACGTGCGCACCGCGGAGGACAAGATCGTCCGCCACGCCGACGGCGATCTGCGCCTGATGGCCAAGGACGCCGCGAGCGCCTGGATCGTCGACGCCGACGACCCGATCGTCGCCGCGGTCCACGAGCTCGCCCGCCGCACGTTCGTCGCCCTGGGGTGCCGCGACTACGGCCTCTTCGACGTGCGCGTGGACCCCGAGGGCCGGCCGTGGTTCCTCGAGGCGAGCCTCTACTGCTCGTTCGCGGAGCAGAGCGTGCTCTGCGTCATGGCCCGCGCGGCCGGCGTCGGCCCGGCGGAGCTGCTCCGCCGGACCGTCCGGCAGGCGCGGACGCGCCGCGCGGACCACGCCCACGGCGGCGGCCCCACCCGGACGACGAAGGAGACGCCCCGTGCAGGTTGAGCCGCTGGACCCCCTCGGAGCCCGGGTGACCGGACTGCGCCTGGCCGACGTCGGCCCGGACGAGACCGACGCGCTGCGCGGGCTGCTCGCCGACCACGGCGTCCTCGTCCTCCCGGGCCAGGACGACGCGGGGGACCCGGAGTTCGTCGCCTTCCTCCGCGGCTTCGGGCCGCTGGCGTTCACCACGGGCGAGGCGTCCGCACCGGGCGCCCCGGACCTCAACGTCGTCAGCAACGTCGGCCGGACCACGCCGCCGAGGAGCACGTGGCACGTGGACACGAGCTACGTCCGCGAGCCCCCGGCCTACACCGCGCTGCGCGCCGTCCGGATCCCCGCGCGCGGCGGTGAGACCCTGTTCTCCGACCAGGAGCGCGCGTACGAGACGCTCCCGGCCGACGTCCGGGACCAGCTCGAGGGACGGAGCATCCTCCACGTCGCGACGGGCGTCGAGCTCGCCGACGCCGACGAGTCCGAGGCGTGGCACCCGATCCTCCGCCCGCACCCGCTCACCGGCCGGCTCGGGGTGTTCCTCACGACCCCGAAGCGGTGCGCCGAGGTCTCCGGTGCGTCGCCGGCGGAGACCGAGCGGGTCGTGGAGCACCTCCTCGGGCACTCGACCGAGCCGCGCAACGTCCTCGCGCACGCGTGGGCTCCGGGCGACGTCGTGATGTGGGACAACGCCCGCGTCCTGCACCGCGCCGACCACTCCGCCGTCGACGGCGACCGCGTGATGCACCGCGGCATGGTGGCGACGCACCACGGCGGCGCGGGCTGAACGCGCCCGGCGTCAGCCGGCGGCGACCGGCGCCGCGCGCAGCGAGCTGCGGCCGTCGGCCCACGCCGCGTCGACCGCCGCCGCGAACCGGCCCTCGACGGCCGCGAGCGCCGCGGCGCCGAAGAGCGCGTCGCACCCGAGCTCGGGGTCCTGGTGCGCCAGACCGCCGGCCAGGTCGACGGCGGCGATGCTCTCGTGCACCGCGTCGGCCTCGACGTGCTCGTCGAAGAAGTCGGTCGCCCGCGCGGTGTCGAACCCGAGCCGGCGCAGCCCGGTCGCGTACCGGCGGCTGGGCACCGAGGAGGTCATCTCCGTCAGCGCGAGGTGCCCGGCGCACGCGGCACGCAGCCGGCGATGCAGGCCGAAGAACGACGCGAGGTTCACGGTCGCCAGCGTCGTCGCGGGCAGGACGTCCAGGTAGGCGCCGTAGCGCGGGTCCAGGTCGAGCTCGTCCATCGTCGCCGCGAAGAGGTCGGCGTGGATGCGGTCGGGCTTGCCGGCGCCGTACTCGTCGACCTGGATCTCGACCATCGCGGCCTTCGGGCGACCCCAGAGCCGCGGCAGCGCGAACGAGTGCGGGTCGGCCTCCTTCAGCTGGTACGCCGAGCGGTGGACCAGGAGCTCGCGGACCTGGTCGGCGTCCGCCTCGCGCTCGACGAACGCCGACAGCGACGGCCCGTCGTCGGCGCGGACGATCTCGCGCAGCGCGTCGTCCATCCGCGACGGGTCGACGCGCTCCGGACGGGGCGCGACGGCGCGCACGTCCTGCTCGAACGCGCGCTCCAGGCGGCCGCGGAGGGCCAGCAGGCCGGGATCCCACTCCCACGCGTCGTCGACGCCGGGGAGCCCGCGATAGTGGAGCTCGTAGCAGCAGTAGAGCGCGAGCTGGACGTCCTCGTCGCCGAGCACGTCGTCGGGCACGCGTTCCTCGGCCGCGACGTCCCCCCGACCCGGTGCGCCCGCGATCACGTCGAGGAGCCGCTCGGTGAGCGGTCCGCGTGCGGTGGGGAGTCCGATCGTGGTCACCGTCGGTCTGTACCCAGCCCGGGCGCTCCCACGGGTCCGGATCGCGGAGACGGTGGGGTCGTCGCCCCGCCGCCGGATGGGAGGCGCCGCGGTGGGTAGCGACGCGCCGTCCGGCCTCGGACCTCCCTCATGCTCGACGACCTCCTGCTCTCTCCCGCCCCGCCCACGACGTCGCGCGAGCCGGTGCCGGCCGCCGACCCGCTGCGGATCCGTACCGCTCCGGGCGTGTACGAGCCGCAGGCCGACTCGTGGCTCCTGGCCCGCGAGCTGCGCCGCGAGGCCCCGGCCGGCCGACGCGTCCTGGACCTCTGCACGGGCTCCGGACTCCTCGCGCTCACCGCGGCGCGGGCGGGGGCCGCCGAGGTCGTCGCCGTCGACGTCTCCCGACGGGCCGTGGCGACCGCCCGGATGAACCTCAGACGCAACGGCCTGCGCGGGACCGTCGTCCGGGGCGACCTCGTCGGCGCGCTGCCGGACGACCGCGGCTTCGACCTGATCGTGTCCAATCCGCCCTACGTCCCGGCCGACGCCGTCGCGGTCCCGGATCGGGGCAGCGCCCGCGCGTGGGACGCGGGCCTCGACGGGCGCCTCGTGCTCGACCGCATCTGCGCCGACGCACCGTCGCGCCTGCTTTCGGGCGGCCGCCTGCTGCTCGTCCACAGCCACGTCAGCGGCGTCGACCGCACCCTCGAGCTGCTCGCCCGGCAGGGCCTGCGCGCCGAGGTCGTGGCACGGCGGGAGCTCGCGTACGGCCCGGTGATGCGCCGCCGCTCCGCCTACCTGCGACGCGCGGGACTGGCGGACCACGGCGACGTCCACGAGGAGCTCGTCGTGATCCGGGCGGAGCGTCCGGCCGGGGACGCCGTCTCGTGAGCCCCGGGGCCGACGACGATGCCGTCCGCATCGTCCCGTACCGCGACGGGCCGCTGATCGTGCGCGGTCCCGTCACGATCACCGACCAGGACGGCGTCGAGATCGACCCCGGGCGGTCCCCCGTCGCCCTGTGCCGGTGCGGGCGGTCCCGGATCCGACCGTTCTGCGACGGCACGCACGCCACCACGCGCTTCCGCGCCCCCAGCGGGCGCGAGTCCCGGTGACCCGGCCCGGTCCCCCGCAGGCGTTTGCCGCGGCCCGGATCGGGGTTCGTGGACCGGGCCCCCGTCGCACGTCCACCCCCGTCCCCCCCATCTCCTCCTGACCTCGTGACCCCCGAACTCTCTCCCCAGGACCGCGTCGACCTCCGGCTGCTCGGCCGCCACCACGCGACCGACGACCGGCGCGCGTTCGCCGAGCTGCTCCGCCGCTGGACGCCGCGCGTGCGGTCGCTCGCCCGGACCGTGGCCCGGACCGACGACGACGTCGAGGTCCTCGCCCGATCGGGCACCACCGCCCTGGTCGACGCGATCGAGGCGTTCGACCCCGGATCGGGGGCGCGCTTCTCGACGTTCGCGGGACGCCGCATCGCGATCGCGATGCGGCACGCCGACGTGGGGCGCCCGCGGGACGCCGCAGCGCTGACCCTCGCGCCGCCGCCCACCCCGACCGATCGGACGGTGGTCGTCGTCCGGCCCCGTCGATCAGCACCCGGGACCGCTGTCGACCGCGGGACCGCCCCGTCGACCGGCGGGCGCCGGGCCGCCTGACGGCCGCCCCGTCCGCGCCGGTGGTCGGGACGCGCCGGGCGGCGGTCGCGCGGCGGCCGGGCTCGCGCCTCTGCCAGGCTCGGCCCGTGCCGCCCGACGCCTCCCCCGTGCCCGTCGTCCTCGCGGTCGACGTCGGCACGACCGCCGCGAAGACGACCGCGTTCGGCCCCGACGGCCGACGCCGCGGCGCCGGCGCGGAGCAGGGCTACCCGCTCGACGCGCCGCACCCGGGCCACGCGACGCAGGACCCCGCGCGCGTCACCGCGGCGGTGCTGCGCACGGTGCGGGACGTCGCGTCCGAGCGGCGCGCCGCGGGCGACCGGGTCGCCGGGATCGCCGTGTCCACCGCGATGCACGGCCTGTGCGCGCTCGACGCCCGCGACGCACCGTTGACGGCGATCCTCACGTGGGCTGACACGCGCGCCTCCGCCCAGGCCGATCGGCTGCGCGAGGCCGATCCCGGGCTGCACGACCGGACCGGCACGCCGGTCCACCCGATGGCGCCGCCGGCGAAGCTCGCGTGGCTCCGCGAGCACGACCCGGCGACGTTCGCCGCGGCGCGCCGCTGGGTCGGCGTCAAGGAGCTCGTGCTCCACGCCCTCACCGGCGAGCTCGTGCTCGACGAGTCCGTGGCGTCCGGGACGGGGCTGTGGAACGCGTCGACCCGCGACTGGGACCCGGCCGCGCTCGATCTGGTGGGCGTCGACGCCGGCCTCCTCGCGCCGGTCGTCCGGACGTCGACGGTCCTCGGCGGGCTGAGCGCGGAGGCGGCGGACGCGACCGGGCTCCCCGCGGGGACGCCGGTCGTCGTCGGGGCCGGGGACGGCCCGCTCGCGAACCTCGGCATCGACGCGGTCGCCCCGGGCGTCGCGGCGTGCTCGATCGGGACGAGCGGCGCGCTGCGGCTGACCGTCGACCGCCCGGCGGTCGACGCCCGGCGGCGGCTGTTCAGCTACGCGCTGGACGACGACCGCTGGGTGACCGGCGGCGCGATCAACAACGGGGGCGTCGTGCTCCGCTGGGCCGGGGCGGCGCTCACACCGGACCTGGGCCCGCACCCTGAGGACGCGCTCCTCGCGCTCGCGGCGGAGGTCCCGCCCGGCGCGGAGGGGCTCGTCCTGCTGCCGTCCCTGTGGTCGGAGCGCGCGCCGCGGTGGCGGGGCGACGCCACCGGTGCGTTCGTCGGACTGACGGCACGGCACGGGCGCGGGCACCTCGTGCGCGCGGCCGTCGAGGGCGTGTGCCTCCAGCTCGCGCTCGTCCTCGCGTCGCTGCGGGAGGCCGGGCACCGCGTCGACGAGGTCCGTGCCACCGGTGGGTTCTCGCGCAGCCCGCTCTGGCGGCAGCTGCTGACCGACGTGCTCGCGCTGCCGGTCGGGTTCCCGGACGACCCGGAGGGGTCGGGACGCGGCGCGGCGCTCGTCGGCCTGCGCGCCCTGGGCCTGGACGACGGCGCCGGTCCCACCCCGCCGGGACGCGTCCTGCATCCGGACGGGGCGGCGGCCGCGACCTACGCGGACCTGCTCCCGGTCTTCGCGGACCTCCAGGACGCCCTCGGGCCGGGGATGCGCGCCCTGCGGGACCTCGCCTCCGCGCAGGACCCCGGCGCCGGGCCCTGAGCGACGATCAGTGGAAGCGGGGCAGGACGTGCTCGGCGTACGCGGCGAAGAACGCGTCGTGCCCGCCGCCGACCTGCTGGACGTACAGCTCGTCGACGCCGGCGTCGGCGTACGCCTGGAGCTGCTCGACGTGGTGGTCGAGGTCGGGCCCGCAGACGATCGACTCGGCGATCAGCTCCTCCGTCACGAGCTCGCCGGCCTGCTCGAAGTGCCTCGGGGTCGGCAGCAGCTGCGCGAGCTCGCCGGACATCGCCGACACGATCGACCTCGTGCCCGAGCGCCTGTACGGCGTCTGCCGCACGATCCGCGAGGGCCACGACGACGTCGACGAGGCCGACCCCACGACGGCCGACCAGTTCCACGGCTTCCTCGAGTAGCTCGAGCAGTTCGCCTGGATGGTCTCCGCCGAGAACCGCGTCGCCGGCCGCACCGATCCGCGTCCGATCGACGAGTAGCGGTTCGACCGGCCGGCCCTCGGGCCCGGGACCCGATTACCGAATAACACCATAAGCCAGCTAGGGTGGTCGCTCGCGAGCGGCCATCCGGGCCGCAGCGCCCGCGGCAGGAGCGGGATCGCGACGATCGCCCGCCCCATGCCCGGAACCGACGACGGACCCGCTCGCGCCCTCCGCGCCGGCGTCGAGCACCTGCAGCGCCTGATCGATGCGCTGCAGTCCGAGCTGCGCGACGCGGTCCCCGTCCGGGACGCGGTCGTCGACCCGCTCGTGCACGCGATCGAGGCGCGCCAGCAGGAGCTCGCCCGGTGGCGGGCGGCACTCGAGATCGCGGAGCCCGGCGCAGGGCCCGACCCACTCGATCGCCCCCGCTGAGCGCGGACGTCTGCCACGCCCGAGCGCGGCCTGCTGCCGGCGCATCGCCCCGGAAACGCGAAAGCCCCCGCGTCAGCGGGGGCTTCCGGTACTGCCCGAGGAGCGGATGAAGAGACTCGAACTCTCGACCTTCTGCATGGCAAGCAGACGCTCTAGCCAACTGAGCTACATCCGCGCGGGACGTGGAATATAGCGAGCCTGGATTTCGCGTGTCGGCTGCTTCCCGTTCGGGGGCCGGACACGTAGGCTTGCAGGGGAATGCCGCCCCCGGACCCGCCCAGATGACCGACGTCGACGTCCTCGGCGACGGCGAGGCGGTCGCCGACCTGTGGGACCTGGACGACCCGCTGGCCGCCGCGGGGTGGAACGACGACGTCGCCCGCGACCTCCAGCCGTACCTCACCGGGGACCGCCGCCCGGCCCGGGTGGCGCGCATCGAGTACGGCGGCTGTCACCTGGTGACCGCCGAGGGCCGCACGCCGGGGGTCGGCCGGCTGGGCCGGACCTCGGAGCTCGACGACGACCGCTCGGACACCCCGCTCGCGGTCGGCGACTGGGTCGCGACCGAGCGCGACAAGAGCGACGACCGCCTGCTGGCGGTGGCCGTCGGGCCACGGCACCGCCTCGTCGGCCGCCGCGATCCGTCGCGGGAGCTGCTCGAGCAGGTGCTCGCCTCCAACGTGGAGGCCGTCCTCGTCGTGCACGCCCTCGACCGCCCGCTCCGACCGAGCCGCATCGAGCGCTCCCTCGTGATCGCGCACGAGGGCGACGTGCGACCGATCGTGGTCGCGACGAAGGCGGACCTCGACCTGCCGGACGCGTGGCGGGCGCTGCGCGACGAGATCCCGCCGGGCACGCCGGTGGTGGCGGTCTCCAAGCGCGACGGGCGCGGGTTCGACGAGCTGGAGGCCCTCCTCCCCCGCGGCGGCACGACGGCGCTGATCGGCGAGTCCGGGGCCGGGAAGTCGTCGATCGTCAACGCGCTGCTCGGCCGCGAGCTGCTGGCCACCGGCGCGGTCCGCGGGACGGACGCGAAGGGCCGTCACACGACGACGGCGCGCGAACTCGTGCCGCTGCACGGCGGCACCTGCCTGCTCGACACCCCGGGGACCAGGGAGCTGGGTCTCGTCCGCGACACCGGCGGGCTCGACGCGGCGTTCGTCGACGTCGTCGAGCTCGGACGCACCTGCCGGTTCACCGACTGCCGACACGACCGGGAGGCCGGGTGCTCCGTGCTGGGCGCGGTCGCCGACGGCACGCTGCCGGAGGCCCGCCGGGTCTCCTACCTGGAGCTCCGCGCGGAGATCGAGGAGCTCGACGAGAAGCGCGAGAAGCGCGAGCAGCGGCTCGGCGAGGGCCGGCGGCCCCGGCCGTAGCGACGCGGGGCCCGCCGTCGTCAGCCGGCGACGCCGGCCTGCAGGTACAGGTAGCCGTGGTCGTCGGCCACGGCGTTGGGGTCGACGTCGCCCGGAGAGAGGTCCTGCAGCGACGTGCCCTGACCGGTCGGGCGGACACCGTCGGCCTCGCGGGCGAGGTCCAGCTCGAACCGGTACCAGGTGAGCTCCCAGGCCAGGACGATCTGGACGCGCGAGCCCTCGACCGTCCGGACGGTGACCCACGGCGCCCCGAGCGTGCGGGCGATCCCGGCGAGCCTCCGCGGGTGCTCCGAGTGGTTGTAGACGTCGATCGCGCGGGCGCTCATGCGGGCACCCGACGTGGTGACCTGGGCCGGTGCGCCGGCCGCCGTCGTCGCGTACGCGGCCAGCGGGGCGGCGGCGGGCTCGTCGTGGAGCCCGAGCCCCTCGACCTCGTCCTCCAGGCGGTGCGGGCGCCACTCGGGGCGCGCCGTCGGATCCGGGGCCTCGTCCGTCTGGTGGTCGCGGCGGCGGCCGGCGCGCTGCGCACCGGGCTCGGGGTCCGGCGTCCGCGGTGCGCGGTCGCGCTTGATCCCGCGGCGGAGGCGCTCGACGAGCGACGCACCGCGGCCGCGACCGGGCTCGAGGGTCGGGGCGTCGTTGACGCCGACGCGGATCCAGCCGGCGTAGAGCGCCCGCGGGACGCAGAGCTCGCAGACGTCCTTGCGGGCGCCGTCGTGCAGGAAGATCTCGGGCTGCTCGCCGCGGAGCAGGTGCCGGTCGCAGACCGCGCAGACCTCGTAGTTGCCGTCAGATGCCACCCGCAGAGGCTAGCAACGCGGGGCGGCCCGACGCCGCCCTCAGGCGACCGCGACGTCGTCCGGGCTGATGCGCGCGCGGAGGCGCAGCACGGCCTTCGTGTGCAGCTGCGAGGCGCGCGACTCGGTGACGCCCAGGACCTCGCCGATCTCGCGCAGCGTGAGGTTCTCGTAGTAGTAGAGGGCGATCACGACCTTCTCGCGCTCCGGGAGCCGCTCGATCGCCCCGCGCATCTGGTCGCGCACGTCCTGCTCGGCGAGCATCGCGGCGGGGTCGGGGGCCTGCTGGTCCTCGATCGTGTCCAGCAGCGAGACCTGGTCGCCGCCGCTGGAGTCGCCGACGGACCACATCTCGTCCAGCGCGTGGATCGTGGACTGCGACACGGACACGAGGGCGTCCTGGAACTCGCGGACGGTGATCTCGAGCGCGTGGGCCATCTCCTCGTCGGTCGGGGCCCGGTGGAGCTTGTGCTCGAGCTTCGCGTGGGTGCGCTCGATCTCCCGCGCGCGCTGGCGGACGGACCGCGGGACCCAGTCCTGGGACCGGAGCTCGTCGATGATCGCGCCGCGGATGCGGGTCACGGCGTACGTCTCGAAGCGGACGTCCCGCGTGGTGTCGAAGCGGTCGACGGCGGTGGTGAGCCCGACGAGCCCGTACGAGATAAGGTCGCCCTCCTCGACGTGCGGCGGCAGCGTCGCGGCGACACGCCCGGCGACCCATTTGACGAGTGGCGCGTAGTTCAGGACCAGCTTCTCCCGGGCGACCGGGTCCTGGCTCTCCCGGAGGCGACGCCAGAGGTCGCGGAGGTCGTTGGGACGTGGCGGGCTCGGCACCGAGGAGGATCCGTGGTCGTGGGAATTGGGAGGAATCGGGGGGATCGTCCAGCCTCCCCGACCGCGCTCAAGCTCGGGGGTGGCTACGCCGATAAGCCGTCTTCAGTCGGCTGGACTCTACACGTGTGTACACCTGGGTTGTGGACAAGCGTGCGTGTCCCAGGAGCTCCTGGATCGACCGAAGGTCCGCTCCGCCGTCCAGCAGGTGGGTGGCGAACGAGTGGCGCAGGGCGTGGGGGTGCAGGTCGCTCGGCAGGCCCGCGGCACGGACCCAGAGGTCCATGCGGCGACGGACGTCGCTGGTGGACAGTCGGCGTCCGCGGCGGGAGAGCAGGAGCGCCTGCTCCGCCGGGCCGTCGGCGCCGGGCGCGGCCAGCGCCGGACGTCCACGGTGGAGGTACCTGCGGATCGCGTCGGCGGCGGGATCCCCGAGCGGGACCGTCCGGGTCTTCTCGCCCTTGCCCGTCGTGCGCAGCGCCCGCTCCTCGAGGTGGACGTCCTGGACGTCGATCCGGACGAGCTCGGCGGCGCGGAGCCCGCAGCCGTAGGCGATCTCGAGCATCGCGCGGTCGCGGATCGCGAGCGCGTCGTCGTCGGCGGGGATCTCGTCCAGGAGCCGCGAGGCGTCGTCCGGCTTGACGATCCGCGGCAGGTGCTGCGGCCGCCGGGGCCCCTGGGCCAGCTCCGCGGGGTTGCCCGGGACGACGCCGGCGCGGACGAGTGCGCGGAACAGCGCGCGGAGCGCCGCGAGGGCCCGCGTCACGGACGACGCCGCGGCCCCGCGCTCGGTCAGGCTCTGGGTGTACCGGCGGATCGTCCGGACGTCCACATCGCCGGGCCCGGGGCGTCCGTCGGCGACGCACCAGCGCGCGAACCGGCCGACGTCGCCCGCGTAGGCCGTGCGCGTCCGCTCGGCCGCACCCTTGCGGCGATGCTCGTCGTCCAGGACGACCAGGGCGGCGGCCCAGGCCTCGGGGAGCTCGTCCGTATCCTGTGGGGCTGTGGGCTTGTTCTTCATCGACACCGACTCCGGTCGCGTCGCGACGCAGCGGCAGCTGACGTACGCGGGGCTGGGCGACTCCATGACCCCGCCCCCGCGGCCGTGGCACCAGATCCGCGGCTCGGGCGACGCCTCGACGCTCTGGTACGCGGTGCTGCGGAAGCAGGAGCGCGGGATCTGGCTGGGCTCCCTCGTCTTTCGACAGGGGGACCACTATCCCCTCCTCCTGCAGAAGGGCTGGCAGGAGGTCCCGGTCGAGGAGATCGCGGCGTTCGGCCCCGTGACCCCGACGAGCCAGGAGGGCATCGGCGACCTCGACGACGCGATCCAGGCCCTCGCGGCGGCGGAGATCTCGGCGGTCTCGCCCGAGGTCCGTGCCCTCGCGGCGCAACCGCCGCGCGACCCGCAGGACTGACGCCGGGTCCGGGACGCTCGGGTCGGGGCCCGCACCGCGGGTCGGGGCCCGCACCCCTCAGGTGGCCCGCCGCGCCGCGGTCCGGCGCGATGGCAGCCCGCGACTCAGGTCGGGGCCCGCACCCCTGCGTCGTCCCTAGAGGATGTAGATCGGCGTCCCGACCGGCACCCGCGGGAACAGGTCGATGACGTCCGGCACGTGCATGCGGAGGCAGCCGTGGGAGGCGTTGGTGCCGATCGAGGCATCGTCGCTGGTGCCGTGGATGCCGACGCCGTCGTAGATGCCGAGCCAGCGGGCCTTGATCGGGTTCGACGGTCCGGGCGGGACCACGGTGCCGGCGAGGCTGCCGGCCCAGGCGGAGTTCGGCACGTGCCACGACGGGTTCTCGGCCTTGTTGCCGATCGTGTACTGCCCGGCGGGCGTGTCGTGGCCGGCGGCGCCGACCGAGATGCCGTAGCTCTTGGCGACCTTGAGGTCCTTGTAGAGCGTGAGCTTGAAGGTGGAGCGGTTGGCCACGAGGACCGTGCCGTACTTCTTGCGGATCGCTGCGGTCGTCTCCGCCGGCTTGATCTTGTTCGTGTACGCCGAGACGTCGTGGTCCGCGGAGGGGTCCATCAGCGCGGTGCGGACGAGCTGCGCGACGCGCTCGCGCTGGAGCCGCAGCCCGACGCGGCCCTTCGTGAACTGGAACGTGCCGCCCGCGAACGACACCGCGGCGGACTTCGGCTCGCGGTGGAGGTCCTTCTCGACCCGGTTGAGGAGGCGCGTGATCGCGTACCGGTTGTACGTGCTGAGCGGCGAGTAGTCCTTGCGGACCGTGCGGCCGGCGACGCGGTGGTAGACGCGGGAGAAGGCGTTGCCGTCCTCGCCGAGCTTCACGGCCTGGACGACGGCGTCCTTGATGTCGACCTTGATCTTGGCCTGGGCCGCGGTGAGCGTCCACTTCCGGTCGCTGTGGTTGACGACCACGGGCTTCGACAGGCGGTTGGTGAGCTCCGTCGTCGCCTTGCGCTCGGCGGCTGACGCGGTCAGCCCGCCGACGTCCACGCCACCGATGGTGACGCCCTCCGGGATCTTCTTCGGCGTGCTCGCGTCGGCGACGAGGACGCCGCCGCAGGCCACGAGGAGCACCGAGAGCAGCGTGGTGAGGATCAGGACAGGACGTTGACGCATGGCGGCACCATGGATGGTAACGGGGAATCGGCGGAACCGAAGCCGCGTGCAACGGCGGGTTCAGCGGCAGACGGTCCTACGTCGGAGGTGGCCCCGCGGTTGCATCCATGAGACCGTTCTCACGATCGCGGACGGCGTACGTCCCGCCGGGGGTCCCGCGGTGGTCGCCGGTCAGCGCTGCTGGAGGAGCAGGTCGATCTCGTCGAGCACCCGGCGCCGGCCCGGGCCCGCGGCCTCGTGCGCCCGGAGCGCGCGCAGCGCCTCAGGGTCCAGCGACGGCAGCAGCACCAGCAGCGCGTCGCCCTCCAGGGCGCCGATCCCGTCGTCGTCCGGCGCGCTCGGCGAGCCGCCGTCGGACCGCGCCGACGGGCTGTACCGCAGGAACGCCTCGACCTCGGGCTCGTACGGCGCGGGCATCCCCGGATGGAGCACCCGGCGCCGGCGCCGGACGCCCGCAGCGGTGGTCAGGGCCTCCCGCGAGGTCGCGCGGTACCGGAACCCCGTGGCCTTCAGGCGGCGGTTGTCGATGCCCCGCCCGCGGCGCAGCTGGCCCGCGAGCTCGTGCGCGCCACCGAGACCGGCCCGCGAGAGCACCCCGGCGATCATGCCCGTGCCCCACGGGGGCAGCACCGGGGCGTGCGCGCGTCCGAGGATCCGCAGCGCCTCGGTCAGCGCGAGGGTGCCGTCGGCCGCGACGAGGTACGGGCCGTCCAGGCGCTCGCCGACGACGTGGGCCACGGCGGCCGCGGCGTCCTCCTCGTGGACGACCTGGACGGGCGGGTCGAACCCGAGGACCGTCGGCAGCAGCGGCAGCCGGTCCGCGGCCTGCAGGATGCCGCTGCCCGCGGGACCGACGTGGTCCGCCAGGCGGACCGTCGTCAGGCCGAGCTCGGGCCGGCGGCGGAGCACGCCGGCCGCGGCGCCCTCGATCTGCGCCAGCGCGGTGGCCAGGGCGCCCCGGGGCGACGACGGGGGTTCGACGTCCTCGGTGAGGAACGCCGGGAGGTCCCGCCCCCACCCGTGCCGGTGGACGGAGCCGACGGTCACGAGGCGCCGGACGGGGCTGCCGTCGTCGGTGCACGCCGCGCCGACGCGCTCGGTGACGCGGGCGTGCCCGGTGATCGCGCGCTCGTCCAGCGGGGCGATCGCCGCGGCGGCGCGGACGTCGACGAGGACGTCGACGCCGGCCCCGCGCACGACCCGCGGCAGCTGCAGCAGGCCCTCGCCGAGGCGGACGAACTCGGCCCGGACGAACGGCGCGCCGGGGGCGTGGTCGTCGACCGCGATGACGGTCTCCACGTCGTCGCGGCGCTCGAGCGCGGTCACCACGAGCGCGCCGAAGCGGCTGGACCCGGCGGTGACCAGGACGCGGAGGCCGGTCATCCGACCCACCGCGACGTCCGGGCGCGGAGCATGTCCGCGGTCTCGTGCCGGAGCCGGCGGGCGGCCGAGAGCGCCAGGCGCTCGGCCTCGGCGGCCGGTTGCACGCCGTCGTCGGTGTCGGGGTGGAGCGGCGGGAGCGGGCGCAGGCGGATCTTCGCGGGCAGGAAGGCCAGCAGGGCGAGCGGCCCGAGGTGCGGGAAGCCGAGCGTGACGGGGACCCGGCGGCCCCCGGGGAGCGGCACGCGCGCGAGCACGGGCTGTGCGTCGTCGGCGCCTGCGGCGACGACGGGCACGATCGGGACGCCGGTGCGGACGGCGGCGAGCACGGCCGGGTGCTGCCCCAGGGTCGCGCTCGCCGCGGCGTCGTGGAGGCGATCCGTCCGGGTGCTCAGGACCACGAGCTCGCCCTCGTCGCCGAGCAGGCGGGTGAGGTCGTCGACGTGGGCGCCGACGGCCCCGGCGCGGGTCAGGAGCACCGACAGCCCGGGCTGGTCCAGCAGGGACCGGTCGACGCAGATGCGCGGGTCGCGGCGGCGCGGGTGGTCCTCGCGGACGGCCTTGGCCAGGAGCGGGGCGATCGGCGACACGACGCCGCCGCCGGTGACGATCAGGAGGGCGCCCCCGCTGGACGGGATGCGGTCGGCGTGCTCGAGCTCCACGCGGAACCAGAGCTTGTGCGCGGCCTCCCAGACCGTCCGGTCCAGCACGCCGCTGAGGCGCGCGGAGCGGCCCCAGTCGTCGAGGTCGCGGTCCGGTTCGACGACCGGCAGGATGTCGCGTGCGCCGTCCATGTCAGCCGATGGTGACGGCGCCCTCGCTGGCGGTGCCGACGAGCTTCGCGTACTTGGCGAGGACCCCGGTGGCGTCGGGGCTGAGGACGGGCTCGTAGGCCGCGGCCCGCTCGGCGATCTGCGCGTCCGTGAGGTCGACCGACAGGCGGCGCTCGTCGACGTCGATCGTGATCTCGTCGCCCTCCCGGACCGCCGCGATCGGGCCGCGGTGGAACGCCTCCGGCGAGACGTGCCCGACCGAGAAGCCGTGGGTCGCGCCGGAGAACCGGCCGTCGGTGATCAGCGCGACCTCGCCGGAGATCCCGATCCCCGACAGCGCGGAGGAGACGGCGAGCATCTCGCGCATCCCCGGACCGCCGGTCGGACCCTCGTTGCGGATCACGATCACGTCACCGGGCCGGATCCCGCCGTCGGTGACGACCGCCATCGCCGCGGCCTCCTGCTCGAACACCCGCGCCGGACCGACGTGCCGCCGGCGCTCGTGCCCCGAGAGCTTCACGACGCAGCCCTCGGGCGCGAGGTTCCCGCGGAGGATCGCCAGTCCGCCGGTGTCCCGGATCGGGTCGTGGAGCGGCCGGATGACGCGCTGCCCCTCGGCCTCGACGCCCTGGTCGGCGAGCTCGCCGATCGTGGGACCGGTGACGGTCGGCTGTCCTTCGTGGAGCTGGCCGGCCTCCTTCAGGCGGCCGAGGAAGACGGGGGTGCCGCCGGCGTGCCAGAGGTCCACGGCGTTGTACCGCCCGCCGGGCAGCAGGTCGCAGAGCAGCGGCGTGGAGCGGCTGATGCGGTCGAAGTCGTCGATGTCGAAGTCGACGCCCATCTCCTTCGCGACCGCCAGCAGGTGCAGCACGGCGTTGGTGGAGCCACCGGAGCCGGAGACCGCCGCGACGGCGTTCTGCAGCGACTCCTTCGTGATCACGTCGGACGGGCGCAGGTCGCGGCGCAGGACGTCCATCACGAGCTCGCCGGTCCGGAACGCGACCTCGAGCTTCGACGGGGCCTGCGCGTGGACCATGGCCGCGCCGGCGGGGCTGATCCCCATCGCCTCGAACGCCATCGCCATCGTGTTCGCCGTGAACTGGCCGCCGCAGGCACCGGCGCCGGGGCTGGCGACGTTCTCGAGCTCGTCGAGCTCCGCGTCGGTCATCTTCCCCGCGGCGTGGCGGCCGACGGCCTCGAAGACGGACTGGATGGTCACCTGCTCGCCGTGCAGGTGCCCCGGCGGGATCGAGCCGCCGTAGAGCATCAGGCCGGGGATGTTCAGGCGGGCGAGGGCCATGACGCCGGCCGGGATCGTCTTGTCGCAGCCGGTGATGACGACGAGGCCGTCGAAGAGGTGGCCGCGGGCGACGAGCTCGATCGAGTCGGTGATGACCTCGCGGGACACGAGCGACGTCTTCATGCCCGAGGTGCCCATCGTGATCCCGTCGGAGATCGCGATGTGGTTGACCTCCATCGGGGTGCCGCCGGCCGCCCGGATGCCCTCCTTGACCTTGTTGGCCAGGACCCGGTGGTTGAAGTTGCACGGCATCGTCTCGATCCAGCCGTGCGCGACGCCGATGATCGGCCTGCTCAGCGCCTCGTTGTCGAACCCGATGCCCTTCAGGTACGTCCGGGCGGCCGCGCGCTGCGGCCCCTCGGTCATGACCCGGCTCCGGTGCTTCAGGTCGACGTGGTCGGAGGTGTCGCTCACCGGGGGAACGCTACCCCACCACCGGCGGCGACCTGCGGCCCCCGGTCAGCCCGCGGCGCGACGCCGGGCGGCACGCGCGAGGCGACCGGTCCGGGCCAGGCCCATGGCGCGCTCGGTGCGCTCCCGCTCCCACTCGCGCATGCGCCAGAGGTCCCGTCGGATGGACCGGCGGGAGAACTCGGTGCCGGGGAAGCTGATCCGCGCCGAGGCGACGACGCCGCGCTCGTCCTGCGTGAGCGCCATCCAGTGCGCGAGGACGTCGTCGCTGGCCACCAGCGGTTCGTCGGGATCGAGCCCGGCGAGCTGCACCCGGCACTCCCCCAGGAGCGTCGTGGTCTGCGGCAGGAAGACGACGTGCGGACGATGCGGGTAGACGAGGTACGCGTACGCGACGCCGGACGCCGGACGCCGGCCGGACGGCGCCGGGGCACGCCCGCCCCCGCCCCAGACACGGACGAACCCGAGGTCGCGGTACATCGCCCAGCTGTCCTCGTCCAGGCAGGTGCGCAGGAGGTCCCGGGCGGTGGCCTCCGCCCGCTTGCGCTCGAGGTGGCCGGCGCGCCCGGCGCGCACCACGGCGACCGCGTGCTCCACGCGGTCGGCGAGCAGCGGGAACCAGTAGCCGGCGGTGAGCGCGAGCGGCAGGACGGCGGCGGCGACGAACGCCGCGATCGCGAGCGCGACGATCATGGCGCGCTCACCCGGTCCGGTGCCGGGGTCGCGGCGTCCGCGCGACTTCCCGCGGGGGTCCGCAGAGCGGGGAGGTCGAGCACGTCGACGGGGCCGGGACCGGCACCGACGTCGCGCAGCCCGCGGCGGACGGCCTCGCCGGCCTCGGCGCGCGCGACCCGGGCGGCGCGGACGACGTCGTCCCCCGCCGCGAGGCGGGCGGCCAGGGTGCTCGAGTGGGTGCACCCGGACCCGTGGGCGGCGCCGTCGGGGTGGCGGACGCCTGGGAGCCGGTGGACGGTGCCGTCCTCGAGCAGGAGGAGGTCCTCCGCGGCGGCGCGGTGCCCGCCGGTCACCAGGACGTTCGCCGGGCCGGCCGCCTGGATCGTCCGGGCGAGCTCGGTGACGTCGTCGTCGGTGAGCACGGCGAGGTCGCGCACGTCGTCGCGACCGGCGAGCACGACGGCCTCGGGCAGGTTCGGCGTGACGACCGTGGCGAACGGCAGGAGGTCCCGGACGTAGGCGCGCTGGGCGTCGGCCTCGAGCAGCCGGGCACCGGACTCGGCGACCATCACGGGGTCCGCGACCACGGGCACGCCGGCCGGGAGTCCCGCGAGGGCCTCGACGACGGCACCGATGCTGGGCTCGGACCCGACCATGCCGATCTTGACGGCGTCCACGCCGAGGTCCCCGACGACCGCCAGCACCTGCTCGACGATCATCCGAGGGGCGACCGCGTCGATGCGGGTCACGCCGACGGTGCTCTGCGCCGTCAGGCCGGTGATCGCGCTCGTCCCGTGGACGCCCTGGGCGGCGAACGCCTTGAGGTCGGCCTGGATCCCCGCGCCCCCTCCGGAGTCGGAGCCGGCGATCGTCAGGCAGATGGGGGTGCGCACGGCCATGCACACCGAGGCTACCGCGATGGCGGCGTCGGGGCAGACGCTCCTCCCGGCCGTCGTTCAATCGTTGGGCCCGGCGTCCGGACGCTCGGCCAGGAGCTCGAGCCCGCCGTCCAGCGACCGACGCAGCCGCCCGTCCGCCTCGAGCGCCCCGAGCCCCGCCAGCACCGTCGTCGCCCCGTCCTCGGCGATCAGGCTCTCGATCGTGCGCGGTCCCCGCAGGAGCTGCTCGCCGATGCGGCGGGCGTTCCCGTGCAGACCCAGCAGCCGGTCGACCTCGGGCAGCGGGACCCCGAGCGTCGGTGGGACCACGCGGGGCGCGGACGGGGGCTCCTCCTGTCCGAGCGGGAGCTGCACCGGACCGCCACCGCCGGACGACGCCCCCCGCCGGACGCTGCGGACGCCCACGAGCGCCTCGTGCACCATCTGCCGGGCGTCGTCCGCGGTGACGATCGCCCGGGCGGGGCCGGGATCGTCGTCGTCCCCCGACACGACGCCGCGGAGCAGGTCGTTGCTCCCCGCCCATGCGGGGTCGAGGACGGAGCCGGGCACCACGCCGACGGGGCGGTGCAGCCCGTTCGCGTGCTCGACGGAGCGCAGCGACCCCGAACCGCGCGCCGCGGCCGTGACGAGCAGGCCGTCGCCGAGGGCCGCGATCAGGCGGTTCCGGGCCGGGAAGCTCCAGCGCCGGGGCGTCGACCCGGGAGGGAGCTCGCTGACGATCACGCCGTGCTCCGCGATCCGCCCGTAGAGCCCCCGCAGTGTCGCGGGCGTCGCCCGCTCCGGACCGCTCGCCAGGACCGCCACGGTCCCGCCCGGGCCCGCGTGGTCGTCCCCGGTCGGAGCACCGGCCGCCAACGCCCCCTCGTGCGACGCCTCGTCGATGCCGAACGCCATGCCGCTGACCACGGTGATGCCGCCGCCGGCGAGCGACTCGGCGAACCGGCGGGCGAGCCGTCGGCCGTCGGCGGGTGCCCGCCGCGCACCGACCATGGCGATCGTCGGGCGGTCGAGCCCCGGTCCGAGGACGGCGAGCAGCCGCTCGACGCCTCCCAGCACGTGGAGGACCGCCGGTGGGTCGCGGAGCTCGCGCAGGCGACCGGGGAACGCGTCGTCGTGCCGGCACACCGACTCGACGCCGAACGCGCGCTCCTCCCCCGCCGCCCCGGACAGGAGCTCGTCGTCGGAGCAGCGGAGCGCCCGCGGCCGCGGCGCCCCGTCGCCCTGGACCGCACGGACGAAGTCCTCGTTCTCCAGCGCGAGGACCAGCGGCGGACGGCCCGCACGCGGGCGATCGAGGCCGGGCGTCATCTCCCGCAGGAGCTGCGCCCGCCGGACGCAGTCGGCGCAGGCCCTCATGCGGCGACGGCCTCGTCGTCGTCCCGAGCCACGTGCTGGCGGAGGAACAGCGCCTCGTCGAGGTGGTCGCCGGTGATCCGGTCCGAGACGGCGAGGTCGGCGATCGTCCGGCCGATGCGCAGGACCCGGGCGCGGCCCCGGGCCGAGAGGGTCTCGCCGAGGTACGCCCGCTCCAGGCGCTCCGCGGCGGGTCCGGCGAGGTCGGCCTCCAGCCGCCGCGGACCGGTGGAGCGGCGCCGCTCCGCCGCGAACGCCCGGGCCCCGGCGACGCGCTCCCGCACCGCCGCGGTCGATTCGGCCGGCGCACCGGCGATCTCGGCCGCGCTGGGCCGCGGGCAGGCGACGTGGACGTCGATCCGGTCCAGCAGCGGCCCCGACAGCTTGCGCCGGTACCGCTCGAGGTCCTGCCGGCCGCAGCGGCACCGCGAGGAGCCGTGGTGGCCGCACGGGCAGGGGTTCGCGGCGGCGACGAGGAGGGTCCGCGACGGGAAGGTCCGCGTCCGCCCCTGGCGGACCAGGACGACGCGGGCGTCCTCGAGCGGCTGGCGCAGGGCCTCCAGGGCGTCGCGCCGGAACTCGGGGAACTCGTCGAGGAACAGGACGCCCCGGTGCGCGAGCGTGATCTCCCCCGGCCGGCCGACGGTGCCGCCGCCGACCAGCCCGGCCGCCGACGTGCCGTGGTGCGGTGCCCGGAACGGCCGCTCGGCGACGAGCCCCGCGCCGTCGTGGAGGCCACAGACGCTGTGGATCCTCGTGACCTCGAGCGCCTCGGCCGTCCGCATCGCCGGCAGGAGCCCGGGCAGTCGGCGCGCGAGCATCGTCTTCCCCGTCCCCGGGGGCCCGACGAGGAGCAGGCTGAGACCTCCCGCGGCGGCGACCTCGAGCCCACGCCGTGCGAGCGCCTGACCGCGGACGTCCTCCAGGTCCGGGCCGTCGGGAGGGGCAGCCGGGAGTCCGGCGTCCGGCGTCCGGTCGTCGCGCCCGGGCTGCCCGAGCGCGCGGACGGCCTCGCGCAGCGTCCCCACCGCGCGGACCGCGACACCCGGCACGAGGCCCGCCTCGTCGCGCTGCTCGCGCGGGACGACGATCGCGCCGAGCCCGGCGGCCCGCGCGCCCTCGGCGACCACGAGCGCGCCGCGCCCGGGTCGCACGATCCCCCCGAGCGAGAGCTCCCCGACCACCGCGACGCCGGCGAGATCGACCCCCGGGGCCTGCCCCGACGCCGCGAGCAGGCCGACGGCGATCGCGAGGTCGAACCCGGGACCGCCCTTCGGCAGGCTCGCCGGCGCGAGGTTCACGGTGATCCGTCGCCCCGGCAGCTCGAACCCCTGGTTGCCCAGCGCCGCCCGGACCCGCTCGCGCGACTCCCGCACCGCGAGGTCGCCGAGACCGACGATCGTGAACGACGGCAGGCCGGGCCGCACGTCGACCTCGACGACGACGGGACGGGGCTCGAGTCCGTCGATCGAGAACGTGTGCACGCGGGCCAACATGGGGGCCACGCTAGGCCCGGGCTCCGTGCCGGGACGAGGGGACGACCGTGCCGGAACAGCACCGGATCCGTCACGGAGGACGTCGCGACCCGCCGGACGGCGACCGGCGGCGTCGACCGTCCGCCGGAGCGGAGTTCCGGCACGATCAGGACGCGCGTTCCGCACGGATCGGGGGTGGAGCGGGCACGGGCGTCGGCCTACGGTCGCATCGTGTCCGAGAGCCAGCCGTCGTCCGAGCCGCACCACCCGCGTCACGACCACCGCCCGGGGGTCGGACGGACCGGGGAGCGGTACGCGCGGGACCACCTGGTGCGCCTCGGCTACGAGGTGCTCGCCGAGCGGGCGCGGACCCGGTGGGGCGAGATCGACCTCGTGGTCTACGACGGGCGGACGATCGTCTTCTGCGAGGTGAAGTCCCGCGTGGCGCGCGGGAGCGCCGCCCCGTGGGCGTCGCTGCACGCCCGCAAGCGCCGACAGGTCCGGCGGCTCGCAGCGGCGTGGCTGTCCGAGACCACCGACCGCCCGACGGGGCGCGAGATCCGCTTCGACGCGATCGGCGTCCTGGTCGACCCGACGGGCCGGCTCGTGCGCCTGGACCACATCGAGGCGGCCTTCTGACCTACAGGTGCCCCTCGTACGCGGCGGCGCGGAACGACCGCCGGTGCAGGACCGACAGGCCGTGCTCGCGGATCGCGTCCTGGTGGGCGGTGGTCCCATAGCCCATGTGCTGCTCGAAGCCCCAGGCCGGGTGGCGGACGGCCGCCCGGTGCATGAAGCGGTCGCGCGTGACCTTCGCGACGATCGAGGCCGCCGCGATCGCGGCGCTCTTCGCGTCTCCGCCCACGACGTGTCGCTGGTCGAACCCGGTGTCGGGGACCGCGAAGCCGTCGGTCAGGCAGAGCGCGCCCGGGCGGGCGACCCGCCGGGCGGCGGTCGACAGGGCCTCGAGGTTCGTCACGTGCAGCCCCCGCGCGTCCAACCCCTCGACGCACCGCGAGACCGACGCGACGCGGACGGCGATCCCGAGGACGACGCCGAACAGGCGCTCGCGCTCCTCGGCGGTGTGCGCCTTGGAGTCGTCCAGCGCCCCGAGCGCCCGGACCTCGCGGGGGCCGATGCGCTCGAGGTCGAAGAGGACCGCGCCGGCGACCAGCGGGCCGGCCAGGCAGCCCCGCCCGGCCTCGTCGGCGCCGACGACCCAGCGGGTCCCGAGCGCCCGGTCGTGCCCGAAGAGCCGTCGACCGCGGCTCCCGGAGGACGGGAGCCTGCGGCGTGCCGGCGCCCGCGGCGTCACCGGCGCGGGGCCGGAGGTGCGGGACGTCGGGGCCACGGGGTGGTGCGGCTAGATGCCGCCGATGCGCTTCGGCGGCCAGTAGGTCGCGAAGGCGCCGCCGATGACCCAGTCCCGGGGCACCGGGCCCCAGAAGCGGCTGTCGTTGGACGCGCCGCGGTTGTCGCCCATCATGTAGTAGTGCCCCTTCGGCACCGTGATGGTCTTCGGCAGGCTGCAGGGCGTGTCGGTCGTCCCGGCACCGTCGCAGGTGTCGGAGATGAACGACTCCTTCTGCTTCTTGCCGTTGAGGACGACGTGCCCGTCCTGCACCGAGACGCGGTCGCCGGGGCCGGCGACGACGCGCTTGATGTAGTTCTCGCTCTTCCACTCGCCCCCGACGCTCTCCGGGCACGGGCGGCCCTGGGCGATGTTGTCCGCCTGCGCGCACTCGGCGGCGTCCTCGTTGCCGACCTGGTCGGTCTTCGCGCCCTTGGGCGGGTGGAAGACCACCACGTCGCCGATCGACGGATCGCTCCCGAGGTGGTGCGAGATGCGGTTGACGAGCACCCGCTGCCCGACGTCGAGGAGCGGCTCCATCGACTCGCTCGGGATGCGGTACGGCTTGACGAAGAACGCCTGGATCCCGAGCGCGAGGAGCAGCGCGATGGCGACGAGGCCGACGAGCTCGACGATCGGGTTGAGGCCCTTCTTCTTCTTCTTCTTCTCGGCCGTCCGGCGCTCGGTCGCCTTCGGAGCGGCGGACTCGGGCGCGTCCGGAGCCCCGGTCGTCGACCGGGGCTCGGGGGTGTCGTCGCTCACGGGGGAGAGCGCCGGTGGCTAGGAGTCCGAGGACTCCGTGGCGGGCGCCTCGGCCTCGGGGGCCTCGGCGACCGGGGCCTCGTCGACCGCGTCGGCGGGAGCCGGCGCGTCGGCGGCGACGAGCTTCTCCGGCGCGACGTAGCGACGCTCGCGGACGCGGGCGGCCTTGCCGACGCGACCGCGCAGGTAGTAGAGCTTCGCGCGGCGGACGTCACCGCGGGCGGCGACGTCGATCTTCTCGATCTTCGGCGAGCTCAGCGGGAACGTGCGCTCCACGCCGACGCCGAAGCTCTGCTTGCGAACGGTGAACGTCTCGCGGGCGCCGTGTCCCTGGCGCTTGATGACGATGCCCTCGAAGACCTGCGTACGGCGACGCGTGCCCTCGACGACCTGGAAGTGGACGCGAACGCGGTCGCCGGGCTGGAAGTCGGGCTGCGAGCGGAGCTGTTCACGCTCGAGCTTCTCGATTACGGTGGTCATCAGCGAGGGGCCCGGACTGGTCGGAAAACACGCACCAGCGCGTGATCCGGGCAAGATTCGGAACCTTAGCGGAGCCCCGGGGTCCGGCGCTCCGCGCCTCCCCCGCCCACGGCGGAGAACCGCTGGAGACCGCGCGAATCGCCTCCGGTCGGTCGGCGGACCGGCCCGCGGAGGGGTCTGCCGGGCGCCTCAGCGGCCGAGCCGGGTGCCGCCGTCGCCGCGCTCGCGGCTGCGCGCGCGGCGCCAGGTCTCGATCTCGGCGTGGTGACCGGAGAGCAGGACGTCGGGGACCTTCCAGCCCCGGTACTCCGCCGGCCGGGTGTAGTGCGGGTACTCCGGGTCGCCGTCCAGCGCGACCGAGAAGCTCTCCTCGACCGCGGAGTCCGCGTGCCCGAGGCTGCCCGGGAGCTTGCGGAGGACCGCGTCGCACACGACCATCGCCGCCAGCTCACCGCCGGCGAGGACGTAGCGCCCGATCGACAGGGTGTCGGAGCAGAAGTGCTGCACGATCCGCTCGTCGAAGCCCTCGTAGCGCCCGCAGAGCAGCGTGATGCCCTGCTCCTCCGCCGCGAGCTCGTCGACGAACGCGTCGTCCAGGACGCGGCCGCCGGGTGTCAGCGCGATCACGCGGCGCTGCTTGCGGAGCTCGACCGGGTCCTCGTCGTAGACGCCCCGGAGCGCCTTCTCCATCACGTCGACGCGCAGGACCATGCCCGCGCCCCCGCCGAACGGGGTGTCATCGACCTGCCGCGCGGACATGTCGCTGTGGTCCCGCGGGTTGAAGGTCCGGACCTCGTGCCCGTCCTGCATCGCGTTCTTGACGTGCCGCTGCTCCCGGAACCAGTCGAACCAGTCGGGGAAGAGCGTCATGACGTCCAGCTGCAAGGGTCAGCCCTCCTCGGGCGTCGTCGGGCCGGAGGGCTCCCCCGCGGCGTCGCCGGGAGGGTCCTCGTCGAGGAACGCCAGGTCGATGACGACGTCGCGGGACGCGACGTCGAAGACCGGCACGGCGTCCCGGTGCAGCGGCACGAGCAGGTCGGGGCGCCCGTGCTCCGGTGCCCAGCGCACGCGGAGGACGTCGACCGACGGCATCACGAGGACCTCGGCGACCTCGCCGACGTCCTGGCCGGTCGCCGCGCGGACCGGCAGTCCGACCAGGTCGTCGGGCCAGAACTCGTCGTCGGGGAGCGCGGGGAGCGTGTCGCGCGGCACGAGCAGGTCCGTGCCGCGGAGCGCCTCGGCGGCGTCGATCCCGTCGATCCCGGTCAGGCGCAGGATCGGCTTGGCGTCGGTGCCGGACCGCCGGACGATCTCGCGCTCGACGCCTCCGACGGTGAGCACCGTCCCGACGGTGAGGTGCTCGCCCTTGGGGCGGGTGACCGCGAAGGAGCCGTCGAGGCTGTGGGCCTTCCCGATGCGCCCCAGCTGGTGCATCTGGCGGGCGACCGGGGCGCCGGGACCGGCGGCCGTGGTGGGCGTCCCGGCGTCCGCGGGGACGCCGGAGTCGACCGGGGCGCCGTCGGCGTCCGGTCCGTCCTGGCGGTCGGCGGCCACGTCAGTCGTCGACGATGTCGACGAGCACGCGCTGGTCGCGGTGCGCGGCGGCGACCTTGACGACCGTGCGGAGCGCGTAGGCGGTGCGTCCGCCGCGGCCGATGACCTTGCCGTAGTCGCCCTCGTCCACGCGGAGCTCGAGGACCACGGCGCCGTCGTCGGTGTCGACGTCCGGCGTGACGGTGACGGCGTCGGGCTCGTCCACGATCGCCCGCGTGAGGTCGCCGAGGAGCTCGGCGACCACAGTCGGATCCTGGTCGGCCGCCGTCACGGCCGGATCAGCCGACTTCGATGCCCTGCGTGCGCAGGAGCTTCTTCACCGTCGAGGACGGCTCGGCGCCGACGTCGAGCCAGTGGCGGACGCGGTCCTCCTTGAGGACGATCGTCGACGGCTCGGTCTGGGCGTTGTACTGACCGATGGTCTCGATCACCCGGCCGTCGCGCTTGCTGCGCGAGTCGGTGGCGACGACGCGCCACACCGGGTTCTTCTTGCTCCCCACACGGGTGAGCCTCAGTCGAACAGCCACGAACGTCCTTCAGTCGAAGTCAGGAGAGGAAAAACAGCGGCCCGGGCCGAGAGGCCGCACGCCGGAAGACGGACAGCCTACCGCGACCCGGAATTGCCTGCGGTGCGGCACCGCGGACGCTCCCTGCGGGAGGACCGTGCCCGGCCGCGGTCCGACCCGTGACGCACGGGCCGGGGCCCGCACGCCCTCCCGCGTCAGCGCTTGCGGCGGCGGGCGGCGCGGCTGCCGCCCCGCACGCCGACCGGCGCGCCCTGGCCGGCCTGGCCCGCGCCGCCGGGCATCCCGCCGGGCATGCCGGCGCCGCCCATCATCGCGCCGATGTCCTTCAGACCGCCCTTGCTCATCTGCTTCATCATCTTGCGCATCTGCTGGAAGTTCTTCACCAGCTGATTGACCTGCTGGACCGAGGTGCCGGAGCCCTTGGCGATGCGGATGCGCCGGCGGCCCTTGATGAGCTCGGGGTGGCGGCGCTCCTTCGGCGTCATCGACAGGATGATCGCCTCGACGCGGTCCATCTCGCGGTCGTCGATCTGGGCGTCCTTGAGCTGCGACCCGACGCCCGGGAGCATGCCGAGGACCTTCGACATCGGACCCATCCGGCGGATCATCTTCATCTGCTTGAGGAAGTCCTCGAGCGTGAACTCGTTCCGACGGAGCTTGCGCTCGAGGTCCTTGGCGTCGCCCTCGTCGAACTGCTTCTCGGCGGACTCGATGAGCGACAGGACGTCGCCCATGCCGAGGATCCGCTGCGCCATGCGGTCCGGGTGGAACTCCTGGAAGTCCGGGAGCTTCTCGCCGGTGGACGCGAAGAGGATCGGCTTGCCGGTGACGGCCTTGACCGACAGCGCGGCGCCACCTCGGGCGTCGCCGTCGAGCTTGGACATCACGACGCCGTCGAAGCCGGCGGCGGCGGAGAACTGCTCGGCGACGTTGACGGCGTCCTGGCCGGTCATCGCGTCGACGGTGAGGAGGACGGTGTCGGGGCGGACCGCGTCGCGGATCTGGACGAGCTCGTCCATGAGGTCCTGGTCGACGTGCAGACGACCGGCGGTGTCGACGATCAGGACGTCCTTGCCGTCCTGCTTGGCCTGGTCGAGCGCCCAGCGGGCGACCTCGACGGCCGGGAGCTCGGTCCCGCGGTCGTAGACGGTGGCGCCGGCCTGGGCACCGACGAGGCGGAGCTGCTCGACGGCGGCCGGGCGCTGGACGTCGCAGGCGGCGACGGCGACGGACGAGTGCTTCTCGTCCTTCAGCCACTTCGCGAGCTTGGCGACGGCGGTGGTCTTGCCCGAGCCCTGGAGGCCGGACATGAGGATCACGGTCGGGGGGCTCGAGGCGAACCGCAGCCCCTCCTGCTCGCCGCCCATCAGCGCGACGAGCTCCTCGTGGACGATCTTGACGACCTGCTGGCCGGCGTTCAGCTTGCCGAGGATGTCGGCGCCGAGGCAGCGCTCCTTGACCGTCGCGGTGAAGGACTTGACGACCTTGAAGTTGACGTCCGCCTCGAGCAGCGCGAGGCGGATCTCGCGCATCGCGACGTTGACGTCGGTCTCCGTCAGCGAGCCGCGACCGCGGACGTCGTCGAGGGTCGCCTGGAGTTTCTCGGAGAGGGCGTCGAACACGGCAGTCGGAAGTGTCGCAGGACCGGGGCCCTCCGTCACACCTGCCCGGGTTCCTCCAGGGCCTCGGGGAGCGGTTCGTCGGGCCCGAGCACGTCGACCTCGCCGTCCTCGTGCTCGTCGACGTCGGGGTGGGGCTCCCCCAGGCGCTCGGCGAGCAGCTCGAGGTCGCGACGCATGATGCGGCGGAGCTCGCGCGCGACGCCGGGCCCGGCCAGGCGCAGCGTCGGCGGCAGGGTCAGGCCGACCCTCCACGTGACGGTCGCGCCGTCGTCGTGCGGATCGACCTCGAGCGTCGTCCGGCCGGCGACGCCGCGCCACGCGACGTCGAGCTCCAGCACCTCGGGGACGACGACGCGGGAGACGCGCACGTCGAGCCCCAGGCGCAGGCCGCCGTGCCGGACGACCGGCCGGTGGTGCAGGAAGCCGCGGGGCCGCAGCTCCTCGAGCTGCGGCAGCCACTCCTTGAGCAACCCCGGTTCGACGACCCACGCGAACGCCTCCGCCGGCGGGGCGGGGACGACGATCTCGAGCTCGATCCAGCGCACGTCCGGGCCCTGCTACCCGTTCGCGGGACGCCGGCCCGGCGCCGCGCGGGGCCACCGCACAACGAGGGCGCGCGCGGTCCGGCTACTCCGGGCGGGACGGATCGGCGGGTCGGGGCGGGTCGACGGGGCGCGGCGGGTCGACGGCGCGGGGAGCGTCGGCCGGTCGCCCGCCCGGCAGCGGCGGGCCGTCGGGCGCGGACGCGTGCCCACGGAGCCCGTCGACGACCCCGCCGAGCCCGGAGAGCGCCTGCGTGAACTCGGACGGGATCACGAAGAGCTTGTTGGCCTCGCCCTTCGCGAGCTCGGGCAGCATCTGGAGGTACTGGTAGCTCAGGAGCTCCTTGTCGGGGCGTCCGGCGTGGATGGCGTCGAAGACCGTGCCGATCGCCTTCGCCTCGCCCTCGGCCCGGAGGACGGCGGCGGTCTTCGCGCCCTCGGCCTTCAGGACCGCGGACTCCTTCTCGCCCTGCGCGGTCAGGATCTGGCTCTGCTTGGAGCCCTCGGCCGTCAGGATCGCGGCGCGGCGGTCGCGCTCCGCGCGCATCTGCTTCTCCATCGCGTCGAGGATCGTCGACGGCGGGTCGATGGCCTTCAGCTCGACGCGGCCGACGCGGATGCCCCACTTGCCGGTCGCCTCGTCGAGGACCGTGCGCAGCTGGCCGTTGATCTCGTCGCGGGAGGTCAGCGCCTGCTCGAGGGTCAGGCCGCCGATGACGTTGCGCAGCGTGGTGGCGGTCAGCTGCTCGATCGCCTGCAACGGGTTGGCGACCTCGTAGGTGGCGGACTTCGGGTCCGTGATCTGGAAGTAGAGGACCGTGTCGATCGAGACCGAGACGTTGTCCTCGGTGATCACGGAGTTCGGCGGGAAGCTCACGACCTGCTCGCGGAGGTCCAGGAGCGGCAGCAGGCGGTCGATGAACGGCACCGTGATCCGGAGCCCCGGCTCGAGGGTCCGCTGGTAGCGGCCGAGCCGCTCGACGATCCCCGCACGGGCCTGCGGGATGATCCGCACCGTCTTCGCGGCGACCAGCAGCGCGAAGAACAGCAGGACGGCGAGGACGATCAGGATGACCACGGGGACCTCCGGGGGGCGAGCCGACGGCCGGGGCGAGCGCCCGACCTGCGGCGGAGCCTACAAAGCAGGCGCCGCGCCGCACAATCGGGGTCGGTCCCGGATCAGTCCGCGACGACCGCGGTCGCGCCGCGGATCTCGAGCACCGTGACGGTCTCCCCCACCGCGATCGGCTCGTGCCCCTCGCCCCGGGCCGTCCAGATCTCGCCGTCCAGGCGGACCTGGCCCTGGAGCTCGGGCCCCTCGATCGCCCGGACGACCACGGCGGTGCGCCCGACGAGCGCGGCGGTGCCGGTCTTCGTGCTGGACGGCTGGCGCAGGTGGCGCTTGGCGACCGGGCGCACGAAGCCGAACATCAGGGCGGTGACGAGCGCGAAGATCGCGATCTGGGGCGCGGTGTCCGCCCCCGCGAGGGCCGTGACGGTGGCGGCTCCGCCACCGACCGCGAACGGCCCGAGGAAGAGCGAGAGCGTGAGGACCTCGCCGACCCCGAGGACGACGGCGATCAGGAGCCAGGGAACCCACGCGTCCATGGTCTGATCCTACCCGCCGGGTGCGGCGACGGACGCCGGCGCGCCACGTCGGGGACCCCGTCCGGCCGGGGGACGCCGCGAACGGCCGCGGCGGTCGCGGGTCGCGCACGACCGGGCTCACGCCTCCGCGCCCCACTGCCCGACGCGGCACACGGCCTCGATGTTCGCGCCGTCCGGGTCGAGCACGAACGCCGCGTAGGGCGCGTGCGGGCGCGGACCCGGCGCCCCGTTGTCGACCCCGCCGGCGGCGATCGCGGCGGCGTGGAACGCGTCGACGGCCTCCGTCGACTCCGCCACGAACGCCACGTGGGCGCCGGCGGTGACCGGCCCGTCGGCGCTGAGCGCGAGGTTGCCGAACGCGAGCAGGCCGTGCGCGTCGAGCAGGAACGCCACGCCGAGCGGCTCCAGCGCCCGCCGGTAGAACGCCCGCGACCGGTCGAGGTCGGCGACGCGGAGGTGGACGTGGTCGATCGACGGGCGCGTCCAGTCGTGGGTGCGGGGGTCCGTGAGCTCCAGCATGCAACCGGTTATACTGGTGTCGTGTCCGAGGGTCAACCGCACGCCCCCGATCCGCGGGTGCTCCGCCGCGAGGACCTCGGCGCCGACGACGCCCGCCGGTTCCGCACGGGCGCCGACTGCCTGGACCTCACGCACACCGGGGCGGAGGGCCGCTACGCCGTGTTCGAGCTGCTGCACGCGCCCGAGGACGTCGGGCGCTGGCTGGGGCTCCTCGTCCGGACGCCCGTGGCTGCCCGGGACGAGGACGTCGCTGAGGTGCGCGGGGTGCGCAACGCGATCGGACGGGTGGCCCGGGCGATCGCCGCGGGCGACGCGCCCGCCGCCGCCGACGTCGCGCGGGTCAACGCGGCGGCCGCGGGGGCGCCGATGGTCGAGGAGCTCGTGCGCCCCGGGGTGGCCCATCGCCCGCCGACGACCGCCGGGCGAGCGCTCGCGTCCCTGGCCCGCGAAGCCGTGGAGCTGTTCGGCGGGCCGCTCGCCGACGGCCGGATCCGCGTCTGCGGGGCGGAGGACTGCGGCCTCCTGTTCGTGGACCGGTCGCGGCCGGGACGCCGGAGGTGGTGCTCGATGGAGCGCTGCGGCAACCGCGCGAAGACGCGCGGCTACCGGGCCCGGGGCGGGGCGAGGGGGGACTGACGGCCGGCGGGGTCCCGTCGGCGCGCGGCGGCCTCCGTCAGGCGGCGACCTCGTCGGGCTTGACGAGGGCCTGCGCGAAGTCGTCGGGATCGAACGGGCGGAGGTCCTCGAGGGCCTCGCCGATGCCGATGAGCTTCACGGGGATGCCGAGGTCCTGGGCGATCGCGATCGCGATGCCGCCCTTGGCGCTGCCGTCGAGCTTCGTCAGGACGATGCCGGAGACCGGCGCGACCTTCGAGAACTCGGCGGCCTGGCGCAGGCCGTTCTGGCCGGTGGTCGCGTCGACGGTCAGGAGGATCTCGTGCGGGGCGCCCGGCATCAGCTTCTCGACGACGCGGCGGACCTTCGAGAGCTCCTCCATCAGCGGCAGCTGCGTGTGGAGGCGCCCGGCGGTGTCGACGATCACGACGTCGGCGCCGGACTCGCGGCCGCGGCGGACGGCCTCGTAGGCGACCGACGCGGGGTCGGTGCCCTGCTTGCCGGTGACGACCTCGACGCCCGCGCGCTCGCCCCAGATCTGGAGCTGCTCGACCGCGGCGGCACGGAACGTGTCGGCGGCGCCGAGGACGACCTTCTGGCCGAGCTCGAGCGTCAGCGTGTTGGCGAGCTTGCCGATCGACGTCGTCTTGCCGGTGCCGTTGATGCCGCACACCATCACGACGGTCGGACCGTGCCGGAGGTCGATCGTGGCGTCCTCCTTCGGGCGCGCGGCCTCCGCCAGCAGCTCGGCCAGGCGGTTCTGCAGCGCCTGCGGGTCGGTCAGCCCGCCGGTCGTGGCCTCGGTCTCCAGGCGGCCGACGATCTCCGCCGTGGCCTTCGCGCCGCAGTCGGCCATGATCAGCGCCTCCTCGAGGCGCTCCCAGGTCTCCTCGTCCAGCGTGTCGAAGAGCGTCTGCGTCAGCTCGGCGCCGAGCGCCTCGCGCGTCTTCTTCATGTTCTGGCGTAGGCGCTTGAAGAAGCGGCCGCGCTTCTCGGGCTCCGGCGCCGGCAGCGCCGCAGCGCGGGTCTCGTCCAGGACGAAGAGGTCGGTCCACTCGCGCGCCATCCCCTCCGACGATACCGGGGGCGGCAAGGCGTCCGGCTCGGGGTACCCTGCCGCCGATGCGCGCCGTCGTCACCGGAGCCGCCGGGTTCGTCGGCACCCACCTCGTCGCCGCCCTGCGGGAGCGCGGCTGGGACGTCGTGGGCACCGACCGCCGCCCGGGCGCCGACCACCGCGCCGACCTCGTGGACGCGGACCTCGACCCGCTCGTCGGCGGCGCCGACGTCGTCCTCCACCTCGCCGGCCGGGCGTCGGCGCGGGCCAGCTGGCGCGAGGACTTCGACGGCTACCTGCACGACAACGTCCGGGCGACCCAGCGGCTGCTGCACGCCTGCCACGCCGCGCGGGTGGGTCGCGTGGTGCTGGCGTCGTCGTCCTCGGTCTACGGCGGCGCAGCACCGCTGCCGACGCCGGAGGACGCGCCGACCGCCCCGGTCTCGCCCTACGGCGCGACGAAGGTGATGGCGGAAGGGCTCGCCGCCGCCTACGGCGCGCAGGGGCTCGACGTCGTCGTCCTGCGGTACTTCACGGTCTACGGGCCGGGCCAGCGGCCGGACATGCTGCTCGCCCGCGCGATCGACGCGGCGCTCCACGGCGACGAGCTGCTCGTCTTCGGCGACGGGCGACAGACCCGGGACTTCACGTTCGTCGGCGACGCGGTCGAAGCGACGATCGCGGCCGGCACGCGCGGGCCCGCCGGGCGCACGTACAACGTGGGCGGCGGGGCGCCGGTCGCCGTGCGCGACGTGCTCGGGCGCGTCGCGGCGCTGTGCGGCGGGACGCTCACGACGGCCGGGGCGGCCGCGCACGCCGCCGACGTCCGCGACACCGCCGCCGACGTCTCGCGGGCCCGGGGGGCGCTCGGGTTCGTCGCCCGGACGACCCTCGACGACGGCCTGGCCGCACAGGTGGCGGCACGCCGGGCCGCGCTCGCCGCCCCGTCCGCGGACCGGCGCTGAGCCGGCCCCGGCGGCGCGCCGGCTCACGCCGCCAGGTCGGGGCCCAGCTCGCGGCGGACGTGGCGGGCACGCCAGGGCTGGTCGTCGAGCGCGCGCTCGAACGGCACGACGTGGTGACGACCGCGGAACGGTCGGCTCTCGTCCAGGACGTTCCAGCCCGCCGCGGTCACGAGCCGGTCGGCGGCGGCCAGGAACGGCGCTGCCGGCAGCTCGTCCCGCACGAGCACGTCGTCCGGCAGGCCCGGCGGGGTCGTCGGGGACAGGACGACGATCGGCAGGTCCGTGCCCTCCGCCGCCTGGTGCTCGCGGGCGTGGGCCACGAGCTCGAGGGTCTCCTCGTCCGGGCCGCTGTGCACCACGAGCCAGTGCGGGCCGGGATGCGCGCGGCGCGGCGCGTGACGCTCGACCGGGGGCGACCACGGGACCATGCGGTCGCTGTGGTCCCGGAGGAAGGCCTCGTGGGCGGGCTCCAGCGGCTCGAGGACCAGGGTCGTGCCGAAGCGGACGCGGCCGGCGCCGAACCGGGGCCGGTAGACGTCCCAGCGCAGCCGACGGGCGACGTGGTCGACCCGCGGTCCGCCCGCGACGCCGGACGAGCAAAGGCCCTCGAGCTCGCCGGCGACGCCGAGCGGGAACGCGTCGACGACGATCCTGGCGGGCGCGCGGGCGGCGATCAGGTCGAGGAGGGCCGCCGGGTCGCCGGCCGCCGCGGGGTCGACGGCGACGACCGGCAGGCCGCCGGTCGCCCGGACGTCGCCGGCGTGACGGGACGCGGTCAGCAGCACCGCGCGGTCCTCGAGGCCCAGCGCCCGGACGACGCGGCATGCGCGCGCGAGATGGCCGAGGCCACCGCCGAGCGCGTGGACGAGGACCTCTCCCCTGCCGTCGTCGACGATCGGCGGCGTGGTCGGGGCGCCGCCGGTGCGGACGGACGCACGCGCCGTGCGTGCGCCCGCGGTCCGGTCGACCCCGGTCACCGCGGACCGCCCGCGGAGGCGCACGCGGTCAGGGCGTCGACGTACCGCGCGGTCTCGGTGCGGGCGTCGAACGCGCGCTCGGCGAGCGCGCGGCACGCCCGGCCGTACGGCTCGGGATCCTCGGTCAGGGCCCGCCGCAGGGCCTCGGCGCAGCCGTCCTCGTCGCCGGGCTCGAAGAGGAGGCCGGTCTCGCCGTCGACGAGGACGTCCGCCATGCCCGCGACGCGGGAGCCGAGGACCGGGACCCCGAGGGCGGCGGCCTCGACCAGCACGTTCGGGAGGCCGTCGTAGAAGGACGGGATGGCGACCCAGTCGCACGCGGCGTACCACGGCAGCAGCTCGAAGCGGTCGAGGAACGGCAGCCCGCTCCACGAGACCTCGCCGTCGTGGTCCGCAAGCCAGGCGTCCATCGCCTCGTCGCGGTCGCCGGCGAGCAGCAGGTGCGCGTCGTCCGCGCGCCCCGACCGCAGCAGGGCGTCGAGGAGGAGCGTCCCGCCCTTCTTCGGCTTGAGATGCCCGAACATGCCGATCACGCGCCGGCCGGCCGGGACCTCCGCCGCCCGCCACGCCGCCGCGCGGGCGCGGTCCGACGGCGCGGTCGCCCAGTCGTCCAGGTCGATGCCGTTCGGGATCCAGCGCACGGGGATCCCGGGGTGCAGGGCCGCGATCCGGCGGACCTTGTCCTGCGCCACCGCGGCGACGAGCGCGGACCGCGACAGCGCGTCGTCGAGCGGGCCTCGCCTCCTGGCGGAGAAGACCGCGGAGTCGAAGTCGTTGCCGCGGATCAGCGTCACGAGCGGCACCCCGAGCCACGCTGCATAGACCGGCGCGACGGTGATCGGCCGGGACCCCCCGAACGCGACGACGTGGGTGATGCCGTCGGGGTCGCCCTGTGCCTGGAGCGCCGACCACGCGCGGTTGAACGCGTGCGGCGGGTCGTCGTCGACCGGGCAGGGCAGGTGCAGGCCGCCGGCCCGGCGGACGACGCGGAACGGCTCCGTGCCCGGACGCGCCGTCGGGGTGACGTGGAGGACGTCGATCGTGGCCCCGGCGCCCCGGAGCCCGCGGACGATGCGGTCGCACGACTGCGCCATGCCGCCGCGGGACGGCGGGTACGTCTCGGTGATCCAGAGGACGCGCAGGGCCGCGGGGTCGCCCGCCGCGTCAGCTGTCACCGAAGCCGCCGCCGTCGTCGTCGGTGCCGTCGTCGTACCAGCGGAACCCGTCGCCCGACCAGGTGCTGTCGTGCGTGCCCCACCACATCGGCTCGTAGCCGTGGCGGTCGTAGTAGCGGCGGCGGTAGCGGGCGGTGCTCGCCGTCGCGTCCTCGGGCGCGACGACCTGGGGGCCCTCCCCCGCGTTCACGGGGCCGACGCCGGGCCGTCCGTCGGTCCGGACCAGCGGTTCGACGGCGTCGTCCTCCGCCTGGCGGGCGGAGCACTCGACGCACACGGTGGCCTGGACGCGCGGGGCGCGGTGCTCGTCGCAGATCCGCCGTCGGCAGACGTCGCAGGTCCGGGTCGCCGCCCGCTCGCAGTCCCGGAGCGTGAAGAACCCGCGCTTGCAGGCGCAGGGGTCCAGGGAGGCCGTGCTCATCGGAGCTTCTTCCTGCGGGTCGGGTCGACGCGGTCGTAGGCGTGGGCGACCAGGTCGACGACGTGCGCGGCATCGAGGGCCACCCTCGGCCCGACGGCCTTGATCACGCGACGCTCGCGCACGGCGGTGCGCCCCGGCGCGGTCCTCACGCGCTCGCGGTCGGTGCCCGACGGGCTCGGCCCGCCCGACGTGGTCGGGACCGCCGCGTAGTTGCGGTCCGGGAAGCGGACGTCGACCTCGTACGTCGTGCGCGTCTTGGTCTTGATCTTCGTCTTGATCTTGTTGCTCTGGCTGCGCTTCGTCTTCCGCGACACGCGGCTCTGCACCCGGCCCGCGATCGACACCTGCGCGCCATCGGCGAACCGCACGCGGGCCCGGAGGAACGGGTCGTCGTAGAACGTGTCGACGATGGCGTGGTAGGCGCCCTTGCGGTACGTGTCGCTCTTCCCGAGCTTCTTCGCGTCGGTCCGGTGCCCGGTGAGGTCGAGGTCGAGCGCCACGGGCGTCCCGGGCGCTGCGTCCTCCGCGAGGATCGGCAGGAGCGCGGCGGTCAGGCGCAGCGGCTCGCCTTCGAGGTCCTGCGTGCGGAGCCGGCGGCGCTCGACGCGGAGGGCGACGATCGTGAGCAGCGCGAGGACGACGACGACCCCCGCCGCGACGCCGAGCGGCGCGACGCCCGCGACGCCGGAGACGATCGCGACGATCCACCCGCCGACGAACGTGGAGCTCGCCGCGTAGGTCCGCCGGCGGACGCGCTCGAGCGCCTCGCCGATCCGCACGTCGTGGGCGAGCACGGGACCGAGCAGCCCGAGCCACTCGAGCGCCGGGCGCTCGCCGCCGACGACCTTCGCGTCCAGCACGGCCCGCTGCGCGGCGTCGAGGGACGCGCGGTGCTCCTTCAGCCCGCTCACCGGTCGGATCCGGGTGCGTCGTCGGCGGCGGGCGGGGTGCCCGGTCCGGTCTGCGGGACGAGATCCGGGCGGGGTGCGGGACCCGACGCGGAGGTGGTCGGCGTCGCCGGCATGGCGGGGAGTCGATCAGATCCGGCGGCCAGCGTCGAGTACAGCGCCGACAGCGCCGTGGTCGAGCGGTCCCACGTCAGGTGCGCCGCGACGTGCTCGCGGCCGGCGGCGCCCATCGCGGCGACCCGGTCGGGGTGGTCGAGCAGCACGCGGATCGCCCGGGCGAGCTCCGCCGGACGGTCGGGGTGGACGAGGCGGCCCTGCACGCCGTCGGTGACGAGCTCGCGGACCGCCGGCAGGTCGGAGGCGATCACGGCGGTCCCGGAGGCCATCGACTCCAGGAGCTTCAGCGGCGCACATCCCTGGGCGACGTTGCGCTCGCAGTCCTTCAGCGGCGCGAGCGACAGGTCGGCGTGCTCGCGCCACGGGGCCAGCTCGTGCTCGGGCAGCGCCGCGTGCCACGTCACGCGGTCGGCGACCCCGAGGCGCTCGGCCAGCTTGGCGTACGGCTTCGCGCGCCGTCGGTGGACCGACGAGCAGACGACGAGCCCGAGGTCGTCGAGGTCCGTGAGGCGGGCCAGCGCGCGGAGCGCGTCGTCGAGCCCCTGCCACGGCTGCAGCGCGCCGAAGTACAGGAGGTAGCGGTCGGGGGCGCCCGCCGGTCGCGGGGTCGGCGGGGGCAGGTCCGCGCCGTTGCGCAGCACGTGGATCCGGTCCTCCGGGACGCCGCGGGCCCGGACGGCGGCGGCGATCGTGTCGGCCGGGACGACGACGGCGTCCGCGGCGTCCAGGCAGCGCTGCTCGAGCGCGGCGACCTGCGCGAGGACGTCCGGCGGGATCCGCGGGAAGAGGAACGGCAGCTCGATCGACGGCAGGCCGTTGACCTCGTAGACCGTCGACCACGGCCCGCCGGCCTCGACGACCGGGACGCCGCTCCACGGATCGCGGAAGTGGCAGACCTCGAGGGTGCCCGCGTGCTCCTGCAGCAGGGCGTCGAGCCGGACGCCGAACGCGAGGGCGCGGGCCATGAACCGCGGCTCGTCGCGGGAGAAGCGGACGATCTCGACGTCCCCCTCGCGCTGGTAGGCGGGCAGGTCGTCCCCGCCGAGGACGTAGAGCAGCCCGCCGCCGTGGTGGTCGAAGAGCGTGCGCGCGAAGCGGTCGATGTGGACCGCGGAGCCCTTGCGCGACGGGAAGCGGTCGAACGACGCGTAGAGCGCGCGTGGGCCCGGCCGGGCGGCGGGGTCGGCCGGCGTCCCCGGCATGCTCAGCCCGCGGGCGCGCCCGGGTCCGCGAGCCCCGGCAGCTGCTCCGCGGCGCCGACGCCCTGCTGGTCGAGCCGCCGGGAGACGACCTTCGAGACGCCGTCGCCGCCCATCGACACGCCGTAGAGCGCGTCGGCGACGTCCATCGTCCGCTTCTGGTGCGTGACGACGATGAACTGCGCGCGGTCGCGGTAGCGGCGCAGGAGCTGGAGGAAGCGGTCGATGTTGAGGTCGTCCAGCGCGGCCTCGACCTCGTCGAGCACGTAGAACGGGCTCGGCTTGGCGAGGAAGACGGAGAACAGGAACGCGATCGCGGTCATCGTCTTCTCGCCGCCCGACATCAGGGTCAGGCGCTTCATCGACTTGCCGGCGGGGGTGATCTCGATCTCGACGCCCAGGTCCTCGTCGCGGTCGGCGTCGGCCTGGTCGGCGTCGTCGAGGTCGCGGGCCTCCTTCGTCCCGTCGTCCTCGGACTCGCCCGACTCGTCCTTGTCGTCGTCCGGGGTCTCGCGCACGAGCCGCAGCCGGCCGCGGCCGCCGGGGAAGACGTGCTGCGAGAGCTCCTCGAAGTTCTTGGCGCACGCCGCGAAGGTCTGCTCGAACGTCTCGCGGATCTGACGGTCGGTGTCGCGGACGAACGCCCGCAGCTCGCGCAACGCGGTCTCGAGGTCGTTCCGCTGGGCCTCGAGCGTCTCGACGTGCTCGCGGGCCTCCTCGTACGCGTCCATCGCGAGCGGGTTGACCGGACCGAGGGTCTCGCGGCGCTTCTGCAGACGGGCGATCCGGTCGCGGAGTGTCTGGGCGGTCTCCTCGTCCAGGGCCTCCTCGGCGGGCTCGGGCGGGAGGCCGAGGCGCTCGGCCAGGGCCTGCAGCTCGACCAGGATCTCGGCCTCTTGGTCGCGGGCGCGCTGGAACGCGACCTCGCCGGCCGTCACGCGCTCGCCGGTGCGGCGGATCCGGGTGGAGATGTCGGCCTCGCGCTGGGCGCAGGAGCGCAGGCGCCCGGCGACGTCGTCCCCGGCGGCGCGGTCGTCCTGGACGGCCTGCTCGAGCACCGCCGCGCGTTCGCGGACGACGCGGAGGGCGTCGAGCAGGAGGTCGGTCATGCGCTGGCCGAGCGGCTCGACGCGGACGTCGGCGGCGAGGGCCTCCTCGAGGACCTGCACCCGCGCGTCGCGCTCGGCACGCTCCCGGGTCAGGCGCTCGGCGGTGCGGCGCTCGGCCTGCAGCTCGCCGACGATCTGCGCGCGACGGACGGCGGTCGGGCCCTCGTCCGGCGCCAGCTGCCGGCGCTGGACGGCGCGGACCGCGTCGCGGAGGACCTCCTCGGCGTCGACGATCCCGCGGCGGGCCTCGCGCGAGGCCTGCTCGGCGGCCTCGCGCTCGCGGTCGGCACCGGCGAGGTCGTCCTTCAGGGCCTCGACGGCGACGACGGCCTCGCGGGCGGCGCTCGCGGCCTGCTCGCTCTCCCCCACCAGCCGGTCGCGGCGGTTGCGCTCGGCCAGCACGCGCTCCTCGCCGCCCTGCGGGCTGCGCTGGAGCTCGCCCGCCCCGACCCGCCACACGTGACCGTCGGCGGTGACCAGCGTGCCGGTGAACGTGAACGGGACCGCGTCGGGCAGCGCGTCGACGAGCCAGGCGTCGGTGAGCACGCGGCGGGCGATCGCGACGGCGGCATCGGAGCCGGAGACGCGCGGGGCCAGCGGGGTGGCGCCGTCGAACGGGGGCGGGTCGGCGGGGGTGCCCGCCGGGGCGCCGGATCCACCGTCGGCCGTCCCGGCCGGGACGCCGGCGGTCCCGGCGTCGCCCGGCCCGCCCGACGGTGACCCGGGGACCGGGGCGTCGGGAGCCAGCAGCACGCGCACCCCGTCGCGCCCGGCGTTCGTCAGGAGCTCGCGGGCCGCGGCGGGATCGTCGGCGACGGCGGCGCCCAGGCGGCCGTCGAGTGCGGCGGCGACCGCGAGCTCGCACCCGTCGTCGACACGCAGGCCGTCGCCCAGCGCGACGGGCTCCGGGGCGCCCGGGCGTCGCGGGCCCTTACGCGCCGCCGGCGACCCCGCCGGCCCCGCGGAGGAACTGGTTGGCGGCGGCGAGCTGCGAGCCGATCGCGGCGGCGTCGCGGCGCGCCTGCTCGACGGCCTGCTCGAGCTCGCGGCGGCGCTCGCGGACGGCCTCGGCGCGGTCCTCGGCGGCGCGGCCCTGCGCGCGGACCTCCTCGGCGGCGGCCTGCGCGCTGGCGACCCCGCCCTCGGCGGCGACCCGGGCCTGCTCGAGCACCGCGACCTCGCGCTCGAGGGTCTCCTGCCGCTCGCGGTCCAGGCGCTCGAGCTCCTCCTCGAGCGCGGCGATGCGGGACGCGCCGACCTCGTCGGGCCGGTCGTGCGCCGCGGCGGCCGCGAGCTCGGCCAGCGACTCGCGCCGGCGCTCGATCCGCTCCTCGAGCGCCTGGCGACGGTCGGCGACGCGCTCGACGCGGCCCTCGACGCGGTCGGCCGACGACTGCACGCGACGGGCGCGCGAGGCCAGCCGGTCGCGCCGATGGGCCTGCTGCTGCAGGGCCTCCTCGGCCTCGCGACGCTCCGCCACGACGGCGTCGAGCTGCCCCTGGAGCTCGTCGCGCTCGGCCTTCGCGGCGGTCGTCTCGGCCTCCGCGGTCGCGAGCTGCGCGCGACGGGCGCGAAGGCCGTCGCGGACGAGCTCCCAGCGGGCCTCGACCGTCTGACGCTCCAGGCGCTCGTGGAGCTCGGCGGCCTCGGCCTGGCGCTTCAGCGGCCCGAGCTGCTTGCGGGCCTCCTGCTCGACGAGCAGCGCCTGGTCGAGGTTCTGGCGCGTGCGCTCGAGCTTCAGCTGCGCGCGGCGGCGGCGCTTGCGGTGCTTGCCGAGACCAGCGGCCTCCTCGATCAGGAGCCGGCGGTCCTTCGGCTTCGACGTGACGATGCCCTCGACGCGCCCCTGCGAGATGACCGAGTGGGCCTCCTTGCCCAGGCCGGTGTCGGAGAGGACCTCCTGCACGTCGGTCAGGCGGCACGACGCGCCGTTGAGCCGGTAGCCGCCGCCACCGGTGCGGTCGAGGCGCCGGACGACGGAGATCTCCGCCACCGGCAGGTCGACGGTGCCGTCGCTGTTGTCGAGGACGAGTTCGACCTCCGCGGCGTCGCGCGCCTGGACGCCCCGGCCGCCGCCGAAGATCACGTCCTGCATCGACTGCCCGCGGATCGCCAGTGGGCGCTGCTCGCCGAGGGCCCAGAGGATCGCGTCGGTGACGTTGCTCTTGCCCGACCCGTTCGGGCCGACGACGACGGACACGCCCGGATCGAACTCCAGGCGCGTGCGGTCCGGGAAGGACTTGAAGCCCTTGAGGGTGACCGACTTCAGGTGCACGGGTCAGCCACCGGACCCTGGATGCGTTGCGGCGAGACGGCGCACGGCTACGGCTCGACGGTCGCGAGCGCCTCCCGCGCGGCCTCCTGCTCGGCCAGCTTCTTCGAGCGGCCGCGGCCGGATCCGACGACCGTGTCCTCGACGACCGCCTCCACGACGAACGTGCGGTCGTGCGGCGACCCGATCTCGTCGATGACCCGGTAGGCGACCGTCGACCCGCGCGCCATCAGGCGCTCCTGCAGCCGGCTCTTGTGGTCGGCCGGGTGGTCCAGGGCGTCCTCGAGCTCCGGCGAGAACGCGGCGACGACGGCCTCGGCCGTCCGCGTGTAGCCGAACTCGAGGTAGCAGGCCCCGATGATGGCCTCGCACACGGAGGCGAGCACGCGCTCGGTGCGCGTCAGGTCGGCGACGCGCCGCCGCAGGTTGTCCGGGGCGACCTCGGCCATCCGGCGCGGGACCTCCAGCCGCTCGGCGACCCGGCGGCACGGCGCCGCGGAGACGGTGCCGGCCCGGACCTCGGTCAGCCGGCCGGCGCCGAAGCGCTCGGCCTCCAGCGTGCGGAACAGGTGCGTCGAGACGGCGAGCTCGAGGACGCTGTCGCCGAGGAACGCCAGGCGCTCGTAGGAGTCCGAGCGCCGCGAGGTCCACGACGAGTGGCTGAGGACCGGTCGGCGCGCGGACTCGGGCAGGCCGTCGAGCAGCTCGCGCAGCGGCCGTGTGGAGACGTCGTCCTGCACCCGGCCCTAGGCGCCTGCGGGCAGGTGGCGCAGGACCGCGTCGGCGGCCTCGCCGACCGTCGTGATCTTCGCGGCCTCGTCATCGGGCAGCGTGACGCCGTGGCTGTCGTCGAGCTCCTGCACCAGCGTGAAGAGGTCGAGGGAGTCGGCCTCGAGGTCCTCGCGCAGGCGCGTGGACTCCGTGATGCGGGCCGGGTCCACCTCGAGCTCGTCGGCCAGGTGGGAGCGCACGATGTCGAGTACCTCGTCGCGGGTCATGGCCCCGGAACGCTACCCGCTCGGGCGGTCGGTGCCCGATGCGGCGTCGGCGGCCGCGAGCACGGCACCGGTCGTCGCGGCGGCCCCGTCGGCCGGTACGCCCGCCGCGGCGGGCGGACGCCGCAGGGCGCCGGCGTCCTCGAGGTCCTGGTGCAGGAGGTCCGTGATGCGGCGCTCGTGCCCCTGTGCGGCGAGCACGATCGCCCGGGCGAAGCCCTCGCGGGTGAAGCGGCCGTGCGGCACCACGCCGAGCGAGCGGAGGCCGAGCAGGTAGGCGCCGCCGGGCCCCTCCGGGTCGATCGACGCCTTGAAGCGGTTCAGCGCGGGCTTCAGCAGCAGGCCACCGAGCATCGCCATCGGGTTGGACGTCGCGGCCTGGCGGACGCCGGAGACGACGGTCTGCGACACGCCCTCCATGAGCTTCAGGGCGATGTTGCCCGTGAAGCCGTCGGTCACGACGACGTCGGCCGCGCCGGCCGCCACGACGTTGCCCTCGACGTTGCCGACCCACTCGATCTGCGGGTGGTCCGCGAGGCGCTCGCTGAGCAGGCGGTGGACCTCGACCACGTCGGGCGTGCCCTTCGTGGACTCCTCGCCGTTGGAGAGCAGCGCGACGCGCGGGCGCTCCACGCCGAGGACGGTGCGGGCCAGGGCGGCGCCCATGAACCCGAACTGGACGAGGTGGTCGGGGCGGGCCTCGACGTTCGCGCCGACGTCGACGAGCGTGACCGGGTCGCCGAGCGTCGGGATCGGCAGCGCGAGCGCGGGCCGGTGGATGCCGCGGGCGCGGCGCACGTGCATGAGCCCCGCGGCGAGCGCGGGACCGGTGGCGCCGGCGACGACGAACGCGTCGGAGCCGCCGGAGGAGACGTCGCGGATCGCCCGGACGATCGAGGCCTCCGGGTGCGAGCGGACCGCGACGGCCGGGTCCGGCGCCTTGGCGATGGACAGCGGAGCGTCGACGACCTCGATGCCGGGGACGCCGTCGACGACGGCGAGCAGCTCGGCGGACGGGCCGAACAGCCGGATCCGGAGATCGGCGCGCGAGGCGGCGAGCTTCGCCCCCTCGGCGACCTCGGCCGGACCGAGGTCGGCACCGGTCGTGTCGACCGCGACGGTGACCGTCATGACTGAGGATCGCGACCGGTGACCGGCCGCGAGCGTCCTAGAAGTCGAGCGAGCTCTTCGGCGCGACGACGACGCGGCCGTCGTAGTAGCCGCAGGTGCCGCACACGCGGTGCGGGATGCGGGGGCTGTGGCACTGCGGGCACTCGTTGACCGTCGGGCGCGCGGCCTTGTGGTTCGCACGGCGCTTGGCGGTACGGGCGTGAGACTGCTTCTGCTTCGGTACGGCCATAAGACGGGCAAGGATAGGGAATCGCCCGCCCCCGCGTCGCCTGCCTCCGAGGGCCGATCCGGCCCCCGGGTGCCCGGGGCCCCGCCGTGGTCCGACGGGCCCGGACCTGCGATGCCCGGCCGCGCCTAGGGCCCCTGGACGATGTTGCCGTCCTCGTCGAAGCGGATCCCCGCCAGGGCGGCCATGCGCGGATCCGGCTTCGGGTCGTGGTGGTGCGTGGGGTCGTCGTTCAGCTCGGCGCCGCACTCCGGGCAGAGGCCCTTGCAGTCCTCGCGGCAGAGCACGCGGACCGGCAGCGAGAACACGAACGAGTCGTTCGCCCAGCGGTGGAGGTCGAGCTCGTCGCCCTTCACGTAGTCGCTGTCGAACTGCTCCTCCGGATCGCGCTTCTTCTGCTCGAGCTCGCGCACGTCGACGCCGACCTCGCTCTTCGTCGGCAGCAGGCAGCGCATGCACGGCCCCGCGATCGTGGTGTCGAAGCGCAGCTGCAGGGCGTACCCGCCGCCGAGCATCCGCGAGATGTCGAGGCGGACCTCCTGCGTCTCGGGGTCGGGCGCGTAGCCCTGCTCGCTCAGCCGCACCGCGTCGAGGACGACGGGCAGGTCGAGCCGCCGGCCCTCGCCGGGGCTCATGCGCAGCCCGGAGAGGTCGATCAGGTCCGTGGGCTCCATGGACCTACGGTACCCCTCCCGGGCGACGCCCCGGCGGACCGTCGCCCGGTCAGCGGTACTGCCAGCGCGGCTTGAGTCCGAGCAGCTCCGGGACCGTCACGAGCTTCATGCCCCGGGCGCGGAGGTGCTTCACGATCGACGGGATCGCGGCCAGGGTGCCACCACGGGGCCCGCCGCCGTCGTGCATCAGCACGATCCCTCCGGCCGGGGCCCCACCCGCGCGGGACGCCACGGCCGCGGTGCCCGGCAGCTTCCAGTCGTTCGTGTCGACGGTCCAGAGCACGTCGATCATCCCCAACGACGACAGCTGCCCGTCGAGGGTCCCGCCCCGCGCGCCGCCCGGCGGGCGGAACAGGCAGGGCCGGAAGCCGACGGCGCGCTCGATGGCGTCGTTGGCGGAGGTGATCTGCCCCATGCCGCCGCCGGCGACCGTGGCGTGGCTCCACGTGTGGTTGCCGAGGGCGTGGCCCTCGCGGACCATGCGCCGCAGGAGGTCCGCCTTCGCCCCGACCTGCTGCCCGATCATGAAGAACGTGGCCGGGACGTCGAGCCGCTTCAGCGTGTCGAGGAACTGCGAGGTCAGCGTCCAGGGGCCGTCGTCGAACGTCAGCGCGACCTCCTTGCGGGCCGGGCCGCGGGTGACGAGCGTCGGGCCCGACGCGACGCAGCCCGCCTGGACCGCCCTACGGACGACGTAGCCCTGCGACCCGGTCGCCGGGGCGCGGTCGGCGCACGGGCGCCCCTCGGGGCAATTCGTGCTGCCCTCCCAGCCGGTCGTCGCGTACCAGCGGACCGGACCCGTGGCACGGCCGACGAGGTCCTTCGGCAGGCCCCGCACCCGCAGCGACCGGCCGTCCTCGCGGGACACCGTCGCGTCGGTGGCGTGCCACCCCGTCGGCAGGCCGTCCGCCCCGATCCCCGTGCTGCGGAGCGTGAGCGCCGAGCCCCGTCGCACGACACACGCCCGGTGGGCCTCGCGGCCGTGCCGGGAGACCGACAGGCAGATGCGGCGGCCGGCGCCGCCCTGGAGCCGCGCGGACTCCCAGGGCCCCCGGGTCCCGAGGTCCCAGGTGAGGTCCTGCCCGTCCTGCACGAGCGACGTCGTCCGGACGTCGACCGGGCCGGGGTCGCGGCCGTCGGTGACCGTCGCCGCCGGTGAGGGCGTCGACCGTTGCGCGGCCGCCGAGCCGGCGGCCGGGACCGCGAGTCCTGCCGCACCGATCGCCACGAGCACCGTCGTCGTACACCACACACGCATCGGCGGATCGTAGAACCGGACGGCGAGCGTCCGGGCGCCTGAAACCGATCTGGCGCGAACCTGGCGCGGCCCCGCTCGCGGGCGTGGCGGGACGCCGCGTCTCAGGCCGGCCGCAGCTCCCGCTTGAGCACCTTGCCCGTCGCGTTGCGCGGCAGCTCGGCGATGAACTCGACGTCGCGCGGCACCTTGAAGCCGGCGAGGTTCTCCTTCACCCGCGCCTTCAGGGTCTCGACGGGGAGCTCGGCGCCGTCGTCGAGGACGACCACGGCGCGGAGGACCTCGCCCCAGCGCTCGTCGGGCACGCCGAAGACCGTGACCTCCTTGACCTCCGGCATGTCGGCGATCAGATCCTCGACCTCCCGCGGGAAGACGTTCTCGCCGCCCGAGACGATCATGTCGTCGTCGCGGCCGTCGACGAACAGGCGGCCCTCGGCGTCGAAGTGCCCGACGTCGCCGGAGGACAGGAGCCCGTCGATGACGTCCTTGCCCCCGCCCCCGGTGTAGCCGTCGAACTTCATGTCGTTGCCGACGAAGATCCGGCCGACGGCACCGGGCTCGGTCAGCTCACGCTCGTGCTCGTCGTAGATGCGGACGGCCGTGCCGCGGGGCGCCTTGCCGGCGGTCCCGGGTGCGGCCCGGAGGTCCTCCGGGGTGGCGATCGTCGCCCAGCCGACCTCGGTGGAGCCGTAGAGGTTGTAGAGGACGTCGCCGAGCCGGTCCATCGCGCGGATCGCGAGCTCGCCGGGGAGCGCGGACCCGGAGAGCGCGACGATCCGCAGGCTCGAGAGGTCGTGCTTCGCCAGGGTCTCATAGGGCAGCTCGAGGATCCGCTGCAGCATCACGGGGACGACCGGCAGGACCTGGCACCGGTGCTCCGCGATCGCCGCGAGGGTGCCCTCGGGCGAGAACTTCCGCTGCATCACGAGCGTCGAGCCGAGCGCGAAGCCCATCGTGAAGTGCAGGTAGCCCCACGAGTGGAACATCGGGGCGGCGAGCATCGTGCGCTCCTCCGAGCGCAGCGGCATGCGCGAGAGGATCTGCGCGGCGGGCCCGAGCCCCTTGGGCTGCTGCCGGGCCGCGCCCTTCGGGGTGCCGGTGGTGCCGGAGGTGAGGATCACCATGCGGCCCATCTCGGCGGGGGCCCTGAGCGCCGAGCGGTCGCCCCGGCCGATCAGGCCCTCGGCCGTCGCGACGTCGCCGCCCGGCGCGGGCAGCGCGGGATCGGTCCAGACGACCTGCTTCAGCGTGCCGGACGGGTCGCCGTCGCCGGTGACGAGCTCGCGGAACTCCTGGTCGTAGACGGCGACGACCGGCTTCTCGCGGGCCAGGACGTCCCGGAGCTGCGGGCCGCTGAACATCGTGTTGAGCAGCAGCTGATGGACGCCGAGCTTGCTCGCGGCGACGATCGTCTCCACGAAGCCGCGGTGATTGCGGCACATGATCGCCAGGGCGTCGCCCTCGCGGACCCCCATCGCCCGCAGCTCGTGGGCCAGCGCGTTGCTGCGCTCGTGGACCTCGCCGAACGTCAACGAGCCGTGGTCGTCGATGATCGCCGTGTGATGGGGACGCCGGGCGGCGTTCATCGTGAAGCCCGCGGCGGGCGTCGGCCCGAACTCGTGCAGGCCCTTCAGGACGCCGGCGACGACGCTCGGGCGCATCGGCCCGACGACGCCGGCCGCGACGAGCTGCCGCAGCAGGAACGTCGTGTCCCCCGCGGCGGTCGTGACCTTCTCGAGCGGTGCGGCCAGCGGCATGGGCGCGAATGCTACCGCGGGTACGACGGACGTGACGGTGGTGTCCCCGACCGCGGCCGTCGACGGCCGCGGGCGGGTCCTCCGGGTGCGCCGAGCCTCGTCGCGGTCCGGCGCGGCCCTGCCCGAGACGCTCGGGGCGGGGCCCGGCCCGCGCTCTACCTCTCGGCGCCCTCGAGCTCGGCGTCGTCCTTGCCCTGCAGGCGCTCGCGCCCGCGGCGGACGGCCGCGATGAACTTCATGAGGTTGACCTCGAGCGTGTTCAGGATCTCGTCGGCGTAGTCCTCGGCGCCGAGACGGATCTCGCGCTCGCGGGCCCGCGCCTCGTCGATGATGTCGTCGGCCTCGCGCTCGGAGAGCTTGACGATCTCGGTCTCGGACACGAGCTCGACCTGCTGCTCCTTGCCCTCCTTGATGATCCGCTCGGCCTCGCGCTTGGCCTCGGCGAGCATCTCCTGACGCTCCTTCACGATCCAGCGCGCCTGCTTGATCTCTTCCGGGATCGTCGCGCGCATCTGGTCGAGGATGTCGAAGATCTCCTCGCGGTCAACGCGAACCTGGTCCGTGAGCGGGACCTGCTTCGCGTTGTGTACGAGGTCGTCGAGTTTGTCGATGAGGACCAGAACGTCCATGGCACACTTCCGATTCGCGGTGGTCCGGAAAAGTCCTTCTTTTCCGGATGGATCCGCGTTGGGCGGAACGTCAGAGGGATTGGCTGACCGCCCGACATATCCTGCCGGATCGGCTCCACAACACCAACGTCGGGGCCCTCAGCGTGCAAGATCGCGCCCACGGGGGCGCGGCGGGGGCCGCCGGAGCGGCCCGCGAGGTCAGTCCGCGGCCGCGCGCTGGGCGGCGACGCGCTCGCCCAGGAGCTTCGCCACGGGCGCGGGGACCAGCTCGTCGATCTGGCCGTCGAAGCGCGCGAGCTCCTTCACCCAGCTCGACGACAGGAACGCGTAGCGCGGCGACGCCATCACGAAGATCGACTCGATCTCCGGGGCCTGCTGGCGGTTGAGGTGCCCCATCTCCATCTCGTACTCGAAGTCGGAGATCTGGCGCAGGCCCTTGACGATCGCCTGGGCGCCGATGCGGCGGGCGTAGGCGACGACGAGCTCGTAGAACGGGTCGACGCGGACGTTCGTGACGCCGGCCTCGGCGAGCGCGTCCTGGATGAACCCGATCCGCTCGTCGATGGTGAACATGGCGGTGCTCTTGCGCACCGACTGGTTCACGACCGCCACGACGACCTCGTCGAACAGGCCGGCGGCCCGCTTGATGATGTCGAGGTGGCCGTTGGTGACCGGGTCGTAGCTCCCCGGGACGACGGCGATTCGGTGGTCGGTGTCTGGGCTCATGGGCGATGGATGCGGATCAGGGTGTCCCCGTAGCGGCGCTCGTCGGCTCCGCCCAGGTCGAGGTGCATCGGGGAGCGACGGTCGGATTCCGTCACCACCGTGGCGCCCTCGCGCAGCAGCGGCCGCAGAGCCGTGTCGAGCACGGGAGCGATCCCGGACGCGTCGCGGTACGGCGGGTCGAGCAGGACGAGATCGTATGCCTCGCCGCGCGCGCCTGCATCCCGGAGGGCCCGGCGGTAGTCGCCGCGCACCACGAGCGCCTCGTCCTGATCGAGTCCGAAGGCGTCGATGTTGGCGCCCAGGGCGTCGAGCGCCCGGCGGTCGCGCTCGACGAACGTGGCGTGCGCGGCGCCCCGCGAGAGCGCCTCGAGCCCGAGCGCCCCGGTGCCCGCGAACAGGTCGAGCACGCGCGCGCCGTGGAGCGGACCGAGGATCGAGAACAGCGACTCCCGGACGCGGTCGCCCGTCGGACGGGTGTCCAGCCCCGGCGGGGCCGTGAGCCGTCGTCCGCCGAAGCGTCCCGCGACGATCCTCACGCCGGGATCGCCTCCTCCGCGTCCGCCTCGGCGGCGCGGGCCTCGACGGCGTCCTTCAGCCCGACGTGGATCGGGTCCTCGAGCTCGGGGTCGACGCGGTGGAGCTCCTCGGCGACGTCGCGGGCCCGCAGCAGCAGGTCGGCGTCGTCGGGCAGGCGCGCGGTCCGGTAGCGGGCGATGCCGGACTGCCGGGTGCCCAGCAGCTCGCCCTCCCCGCGGAGCTGGAGGTCGACCTCGGACAGCGCGAAGCCGTCGGTGTGGCTGGCGAGCGCGCGGAGGCGGGCGGTGGACTTCGGGCCGAACAGCAGGCAGGCGGAGGCGTTGCCGCCCCGGCCGACGCGGCCGCGGAGCTGGTGGAGCTGGGAGATCCCGAACCGCTCGGCGTTCTCGATCAGCATCACGGTCGCGTTGGGCACGTCGATGCCGACCTCGATGACGGTGGTGGCGACGAGGACGTCGGCGGTGCCGGCGGCGAAGCGCTCCATCACGGCCTGCTTCTCCGCCGGCCGCATCTGGCCGTGGAGGAGCTCGACCCGGAGCTCCTTCAGCTCGCCGGTGGAGAGCCGCTCGTGCTCGGCGACGGCCGACCGCGCATCGACGGCCTCGGAGGTGTCGACCAGCGGACAGACGACGAACGCCTGGCGCCCCTTGCCGACCTCCTCCCGGATCCGCTCGTACGCCCGGGCGCGTTCGCGGTCGCTCGCGCAGACGTGGGTGGAGATCGGCTTGCGCCCGGCGGGGAGCTGCCGGAGCGCGACGACGTCGAGGTCGCCGTAGGCGAGGAGCGCCATCGTCCGCGGGATCGGCGTCGCGGTCATGTGGAGGACGTGCGGCGCCCGACCGTCGGGGGCCTTGCGGTCCAGGCGGCTGCGCTGCTGGACGCCGAAGCGGTGCTGCTCGTCGACCACGGCGACCGCGAGGGAGCGGAAGACGACGGGGTCCTCGATCAGCGCGTGCGTGCCGACGAGCAGCGGCAGCTCGCCGGACGCCAGGCGGGCGAGGAGGACCTTGCGGCGGGCCTGCGGCGTGGAGCCGGTGAGCAGCTCGACGGGCACCAGGACGTCGCCGAGCAGCTTCTGGAGGGTGCGGAAGTGCTGGTCGGCCAGGGTCTCGGTCGGCGCCATCAGCGCGGCCTGGTGGCCGGTCTCGACGGCACGGAGCATCGCGTGCAGCGCGACGACGGTCTTGCCGGAGCCGACCTCGCCCATCAGGAGGCGCTGGAGCGGCGTGTCCCCGGCCAGCCCGGCGGCGTTCGTGTCGACCGCCTTGACCTGGTCGTCCGTGAGCGCGAACGGCAGGGCCTCGGCGACCCAGCGGTCCGTGAGGCCGGTCGGCCCGTCGAGCGGGACCGCGGGGCGGCTGCGGCCGTGGCGCCGCCGGCGGCGCAGGTACTCGAGCTGGCCGAGGAGGAGCTCGTCGAAGGCGAGGCGCCGCCGGCCGGCCTCGTGGTCGCCGAGGTGCGCGGCGTGCAGCGCGTCGACGCGGCCGGGGAGCCGGTGCCGGGCCCGCAGACGCCCGGGCAGCGGGTCGACGGCCTCGTGCAGCTCGTCCTGGAGCTCGCGGACGCGGGCCAGGATCTCGATCGAGGTGATGCCGTCGGTGGCGGGGTAGCGCGCCATCACGGCACCGTCGCCCTCGTCCGCGGGCGCGCCCTCCCCCGTGTCGACGGTCGTACCGCCGTCGGGGTCGTCCGGGAGGACGCCGGCGGAGAGCGGCGTCGGCTCGGGCAGCGGGTCGCTGCTCGGGGCGTGCGCGGCCACGGAGAACCGCCCGGGCCCCTTCGACGTGCCGCTGAGCAGGAGCTTCGTGCCGGGCGGGTAGCGCTCGACGAGCCACGGCTGGTTGAAGAACGCCACGCGCAGGACGCCGGTGCCGTCCGTGACGAGCGCCTCGACGAGCGGCCGCATCCCGCGCCGGCGGACGGGCCGGCTGGCGATCCGCTGGACCTGCACGAGCAGCGTGACGCGCTCGTCCTCGCGGACGCCCGCGATCGTGCCGACGCGCCCGGACTCGACGGGCAGGTGCGTCAGGAGCCCGCCGACGGTGTCGATCCCGATCGCGGCGGCGGCCTTCAGCGCCTTCTTGCCGCCGAAGCCGCTCGCGGCGTCCCAGCGGGACGGGCGCGGACGGCGGACCGGCGCGTGCAGCAGCGCGGCGACGTCCAGCGGGTCCCCCGTGGGGAACGCCGAGCCGGCGGGGCGCTCGCTGGGTTCTGCCTCGTCGGCCGGCACGGCGTCGGATCGTCGCGGACCGGCCGGACGTGGAGCCCCGGAAGGGCTCACCCGGTGGCGACGAGCCACCACCAGGCGGTCTGCCCGCCGGCCAGGAGCTCGGGCTCGCTGCCCTCGGGGGCGAGCCGGACGACGTCGTCGTCGGAGAGCGGCGCGCCCTCGCCCGACGCCAGGACGACGAACTCGCGGCCGTCGTCCGTCGTCCGCTCCAGCACGGTGCGCAGGACGTCCTCGGGGCGACCCCAGGCGACGAGCTCCTCGTCGACGTAGCCCAGGGCGTCACCGACGGCGAAGCGGCCGGACGGGTCCGGGCGGGCGGCGGGGGCGACGCCGCCGATCGTCAGCTCCGCGACCTCGGCCTCGATCGCGGCGGCGCTGTCCGCCGCGGGCTCGTCGTCGAGCGCGGCGGCGACGGCGGCGAGCCCGGCCTGCTGGGACCGCGTGGGGACGACGACGGTCGGCTTGCCGGCGAGCTCGGCGGCCCGGTCGGCGGCCATCCGGACGTTCGAGTTGTTCGGCAGCAGCACGACCTCGTCGGCCGGTGCGGCGTCGATCGCGGCCACGAGGTCCGCCGTCGACGGGTTCATCGTCGCGCCGCCGTCGACGACGATCGCGCCCTCGTCGGAGAACGCGCCGATCAGTCCGGCGCCGGAGACGACCGCGAGCACGGCGCTCGTCGTGCGCTCCCGCTCGACGGTGGCGGCGGCCAGGGCCTCCGCCGCAGCGACCGAGCGCCCGGTGCGGGCGGCGACCTGGGCGTCCATGTCGGCGACGTCGACACGGGAGACCTCGCCGGTGCCGTCGAACAGCGCCATCGCGGCGTCGGGATCGTCGGTGTGGACGTGGATCTTCAGCGTCTGCTCGTCGCCGACCACGACGATGATCGAGTCGCCCATGCGGGCCAGCTCGTTGCGCACGCGCCGCGCGTCGAGGTGCGGGCCGGTGACCGCGAAGTTCGTGCAGAAGCGGAACGTCTCGGAGGCGTGGCTCAGGCCCTCGAGGCGCGCGGCCGCGTAGTGCGGGATGTCGAAGTCCCCGCCGGGCTGGCCCTGGCGGAGGAAGCGGATGACACCCGCGAAGAGCACCAGCAGCCCGAAGCCGCCGGCGTCGACGACCCCGGCCTCCTTCAGCGCGGGGAGGAGCTCGGGCCCCTCGTCGAGCGCGCGGAGCCCGGCGGCGATCGCCTCGCCGATCACGATCGCCAGCGCGAACGACTGCTCCGCGTCGTCGGCGGGCGTGCCGAGCTGGCCGGGATCGAGCTGCGCGACCGCGTGCGACGCGGCGCCCGCCATCTCGCGGACGACCGTGAGGATCGTGCCCTCGACCGGCTGCCGGACGGAGTCGTAGCCGCGACGCGACGCGCCGGCGAGCGCGGCGGCCACCAACGGCGGGCGGATCAGCTCGCCGGGACGGGCGACGAGCTCCTCCGCGGCTCCGCGGATCAGCTGCGACAGGATGACGCCGCTGTTGCCGCGCGCACCGAGCAGCGCGGCGCGGGCGAGCCGCCGGACGAGCTCCTCGCGACCGCCGCCGACGTTGAGGGTGATGCCCTCCGCCAGGACGGCGTCGAGCTCCTCGACGACCGAGCGGAGGGTCAACGCCATGTTGTCCCCCGTGTCGCCGTCGGCGACCGGGAAGACGTTGAGGTCGTTGATCTCCTGCTTGCGCGACTCGACGTGGGCGGCCGCCGCCGCGACCAGGTCGCGGAAGCGGACGATGCTGGGATCGACCGGGGTCAACGGGTGATGGGGAACCGCCGGGCGCGGGGCGCCCGATGGATCGCTAGACGGCCTTCTGGACCTTGCCGGCCTTCAGGCACCGGGTGCACACGTACGCGCGCTGCGGGGCACCCTTCAGCACGATGCGCACCTTCTGCAGGTTCGGATCGAACCGCCGCTTCGTGGCGCGCATCGAGTGGCTCCGGCTCTGCCCGAACGCGGGGCCTTTTTCGCAAGAGATGCAAACCTTCGCCATAAGACGAGAGAGGGTAGCGCGGTGCGTCCTCCCCCCGTCGTGCGCCTCGGATCGGGGTCAGCGGCGCATCGGCTCGTTGACGCGGTCCGGCGCCGGGGCGGGCGTCGGCGGGTGCGACGGGCGCCTGGCCGGAGCGGGCGTGGCGTCCGCGAGGCGGCCGGGCTCGCGCAGGCGCACCGTGGACGGCTCGGCGGACGGCAGCGGGGGCTCTCCCCCACCGCCGCCGGTGCGCGGGCGCACCGGGACCGGGCGGGGCGTGCCGCCGTCGCCGTCGTCCTTGAACCAGCTGCGGAGCTCGCGGCGAGCGTCCTTGGGCATCAGGCGCCATCCGAAGAAGACCCCGGCGACGCCGTGCGGCAGGAAGATCGCGAGCAGCGCGACGGACTCGGTGTCCATCGACCCAGCGTAGCGCGCCGCCGCGGCGGGCCCGCGGACCGGGGCGCTGTCCGTCCTACGTCCCGGCGAGCTGCCGGCGGACGCCGACGAGCGCCAGGACGGCGTCGGCGGCGTGGCGGCCGGAGTCCCGGGTGTCGCCCCCGGAGCGCGCGAGCGCCTGCTCCATCGAGTCGACCGTGAGGACGCCGAAGGTGGCGGGGACGCCGGTGGTGATCTGCACCTGCTGCAGCCCGCGCGCGGCCTCGGCGCAGACGAAGTCGTAGTGGTCCGTCTCCCCGCGGATCACGGCGCCGAGGCAGGCGATGCCGCCGTAGCGGCCGGACTCCGCCAGGTACTTCGCGGCCAGCGGCAGCTCGAACGCCCCGGGGACCTCGAAGACGTCGACCGGGTCGGCCGGCTTTCCGGCCTCCTTCGCGGCCTCGGCGAACGACGCCTGGGCGCCGGTGATCAGCCGGTCGGCGAGCTCGCGGTAGAAGGTGGCCGCGACGATCGCGAAGCGCCCGTCGGTCATCGGACGATCCCGTCGTCGCCCGGGCCCTCGTGCATCCCGGCCGTGCCGTCCGCGGCGTGGTCCCGGATCTGTTCCTCCCGGAGCATCTCCTCGTCGAGCGGCAGCCCTTGGTGGTGGAGCGGGTGCTCGCTGGTCCCGACGCCGGCCGTCCCGTCCACCACGCCGCTCAGGATGTGGCCCATCCGGTCGCGCTTGGTGTGCATGTACGTCTCGTTGTGCTCGTTGGCGCGGTGCTCGATCGGCACCTGCTTGCTGACGGACAGCCCGTAGCCCTCGAGGCCGCGGATCTTCTTCGGGTTGTTCGTCATGATCGCGATCGACGAGAGCCCGAGGTCGACGAGGATCTGGGCGCCGATGCCGTAGTCCCGCAGGTCGGCGGGCAGGCCGAGCTTGAGGTTGGCGTCGACGGTGTCGTAGCCCTCCTCCTGCAGCTTGTAGGCGCGGAGCTTGTTCAGGAGGCCGATCCCGCGGCCCTCCTGGGCGAGGTAGAGCAGCACGCCCTGGCCCTGCTCCTCGATCGTCATCAGCGCCGACTCGAGCTGCTCGCCGCAGTCGCAGCGCATCGAGTGGAAGACGTCGCCCGTCAGGCACTCCGAGTGCACGCGGACGAGCACGTCCTCGCGGCCGGCGACGTCGCCCTTCACGAGCGCGACGTGGTGCTTGTCGTCGACCAGCGAGCGGTAGCCGACCGCGGTGAAGGTGCCGAACTGGGTCGGCAGGTTGATGTCCACGACGCGCTCGATGAGCACGTCGTTCTGCCGGCGGTAGGCGATCAGGTCGGCGACCGTGATCATCTTCAGGCCGTGCTTCTGCGCGTACGGCACGAGGTCGGCCACACGGGCCATCGTGCCGTCGTCGTTCATGATCTCGCAGATCACGCCGGACGGATGGAGCCCGGCGAGCCGCGCGAGATCGACGGACGCCTCGGTGTGCCCCGTGCGCTCGAGGACCCCGCCGCGACGGGCCTTCAGGGGGAAGACGTGGCCGGGCACGACGACGTCGCGCGGACCGGACCGCTCGTCGATCGCGACCTCGATGGTGCGGGCGCGGTCCTGGGCGCTGATGCCGGTCGTCACGCCCTCGCGCGCCTCGATGGAGACGGTGAACGCGGTCTCGAACTGCGCCTCGTTCTTCGCGGCCATCAGGTCGAGGCCGAGCTCCTCGCAGCGCTGCGGCGTCAGGGTCAGGCAGATCAGGCCGCGCGCCTCGCGGGCCATGAAGTTCACGACCTCCGCGTCGGCGTACTGCGCGGCGCAGACGAGGTCGCCCTCGCTCTCGCGGTCCTCGTCGTCGCAGACGATCACCATCTTCCCGAGACGGATGTCGGCGATCGCGTCCTCGACGGTGTCGAACGGGTGCCCGGTGGTGCGGGGGGCGGTGTCGCTCACGAGCGGTCCTTTGCGGAGAGCAGCTTCTCGACGTGCTTGGCCAGCACGTCGACCTCGAGGTTGACCGGGTCGCCGGGCCCGACGCCGCCGAGCGTGGTGCGCTCCAGCGTCTCGGGGATCAAGGAGACCTCGATGGCCTCCTCGTCGATCGACGACACCGTCAGCGAGACGCCGTCGATCGTGATCGAGCCCTTCTCGACGACGTAGCGCAGCAGCGCCGGGTCCTCCGGGGCGATCCGCACGATCCGGGCGAAGCCGTCGGGGCGGGTGCCGACGACCGAGCCGGTCGCGTCGACGTGCCCCTGGACGATGTGGCCGCCGAACCGGTCGCCGGCGGCCATGGCCAGCTCGAGGTTGACGCGGCCGCCGACCGTGGCGGCGCGCGACAGGCTCGTGCGCCGCAGGGACTCGTTCATGACGTCCGCTACGAAGCTCAGCGTCGTCGTGGACGTCCCGTCGGGGCCCGCGACCTCGGCCGACTCGCCGACGGCCGTGAGGCAGCAGCCGTTGACGGCGATCGAGTCGCCCGGGGAGAGCTCGCCCGCGAGGGCCGTCGACACGCGCAGCCGCACGCCGTCGTCCTGCTCGTCGACGGCCACGACCGTCCCGAGGTCCTGCACGATGCCGGTGAACACGGTCTCACCACTCCTTGAGGCGGGCGATGGTCAGGAGGTCGTCCCCCACCGTCCGCCGGGTCAGCTCCACGGGGCGGGCGGCGTCCGCGATCCGTTCGACGCCCTCGCCCCCGATCAGTCCTGGGGCCTGCTTGCCGCCGAGCAGGAGCGGGGCGACGAACATGCGCAGCTCGTCGATCTCCCCCGCGTCGAAGAACGCGCCGGCGAGGTGCGAGCCGCCCTCGAGCATCAGGGAGGTGACGCCGCGCTGGCCGAGCTCGGCCAGCGCCGAGCGGACGCGGGAGTGCTCGTTCTGTCCGGAGACGACGACGACCTCGACCCCGGAGGCCGTCAGCGCGTCGACGGCCGAGCGGGACGCGGCGCGGCTCGTGATCACGGTGACGGGGGCCTCGTCGACGGACGCCACGAGCCGGCCGTCGAGCGGCAGGCGGGCCTCCGAGTCGAAGACGACCCGGCGCGGCTGCTGCCCGGCGTCGGGGACGCGGGCCGTCAGCTGCGGGTCGTCGGCCAGCGCGGTGCCGATCCCGACGACCACCGCGTCGACCTCGGCCCGCCAGCCGTGGGTCAGCTCGCGCGACGGGCCCGACGAGATCCAGCGCGAGTCGCCCGAGTGGGTCGCCAGGCGCCCGTCGAGGCTCGTCGCCGTCTTCATCATCACCCACGGCAGCCCGGTGCGGGCGTGCTTGCGGAAGGCCTGGTTCTGCAGCCGCGCGCGGCGGCCGACGTCGGAGTCCGCGGCCGCGCTCGCGACCTCGACGCCCTCGTCGCGCAGGATCCCGAGGCCCCGGCCGGCGGCCTTGACCGACGGGTCGTCGGCCGCCACCACGACGCGACCGAGCCCGGCCGCGAGGATCGCGTCGGTGCACGGCGGGGTGCGGCCCTGATGGCAGCACGGCTCGAGCGAGACGTGGATCGTCGCGCCGGAGAGGTCCTCCCCCGCGCAGGCGGCGATCGCCGCGACCTCGGCGTGCGGACCACCGAGCTCGGCGTGCCAGCCCTCGCCGACCACCCGCCCGTCGCGGGAGACGACGGCGCCCACCAGTGGGTTCGGGCTCACGTGACGCCGGCCGCGCTCGGCGAGCTCCACCGCCCGCTCCAGCAGGGCCACGTCTCGGGCATCGATCGTCATCCGTGCTCCGGAGGATAGTGCTGCCGCTCCGGGTTCCCCTGTACGCCTGGGATGACGAGTCGGACCGCGGTCCGGCGACCGCTCAGGCGGATGCGCACTTGCCGCCGGTGAGCCGGTAGACCTTCATGATCGCCCCCGGGCGCTCGTACGCCCCCGGGTAGTAGTCGAACGACCAGTCGAAGTCGAACTTCACCGGGTCCGCGCCCTTCTTGTACGGCGAGGACTCGAAGACGAGCTTGCCGACCTTGTCGAGCTTCTCGTAGTACTGGATGGCCCGCGGGACCTCCTCGGGCTCCGCCTCGGCGCGCCCGCGCTGGGTGGACCCGGTGATCACCCAGCAGTAGCCGCCCGCGGTGTACCGCTCGATCAGGCGCGGGTCGAGCGACCGGACGTAGTTCTCGAGGAAGACGGAGACGCCGCCCTTGACGGGCTTCCCGGTCCGGAGGTCCCACGGCGAGCGGCTCGTCGGGTAACGCGACCAGCGCGTGCCGTCGTCCCGGGCGTTGACCGAGTCGAGGTCCGACAGCCAGCTCGCGGGGACGACCGGCTCGAGGACGATCTTCTCGTTCGCCCGGATGTTCTTGACCATCCAGTCGCGCGTCTCGTTGCGCGTGTCCTCCCGGGCCAGCACACGCGCGACGTGGACGCTCGAGAACAGCCCCTGACCGCACAGGACGAGGCCGACCACCACGAGGGCGGCCGGTTGCCAGCGCGGTCTGCGGAACTCGACGAGCTCGACCAGCCGGGTCCCCGCGTAGCCGGCCAGCAGCGCGAGCGCCGGGTAGACCGGGAGCAGCCAGCGGGCGAAGAAGCGCCCCTGGATGCTCATGAACAGCAGGAAGAAGACGACCGTCGGGACGAGCATGAACCAGACCCGGCGGTCGTCCCGCCAGAGCGGGAAGAGCGCGCCGACCGCGGCGACCGACGGGATGATCCCGAGCCCCCAGGTCAAGGTCCAGACGTAGAAGCCGACGCCGCCCCCACGGGTGGAGCCGAGCTTCGTCGTCGTCTCGCCGCCCGCCGCCGAGCTCTGGTGGGCGATGCCGAACCAGAAGTCGTCGAAGTTCAGGAGCGCGTAGGGGTTGGCGGCGACGAAGCCGACGGCGAAGGCCACGAACGCCAGCATCGTGCCGCGGACCGCCGGGACCCGTCCGTCGGGCTGCGCCGCCTGGATCACGGCGCCGATCAGCACGGGCAGGAGGACGATGCCGCCGGTGTACTTCAGCGCCGCGGCGAGCCCGACCGCCAGACCGGCGATCAGGTAGTCGCGGTCCCGTCCGTATCGCAGCACCCCCGCGGACGCCCAGAGCCCGAGGGCGACGGGGGCGACGGTGGGCGCGTCGTTCAGCGCGAGGTGCCCGTAGAAGACGGGGAGGAACGCGACCGAGAGCAGCCCGGCGGCGAAGATGCCCGTCCGCCGGTCGAGCAGCCGCACGCCGGCGAGGTAGACGAGCCAGACCGACGTGACGCCGATCAGCGCGGAGACGACGCGCCCGACGACGTAGACGCTGCCGGGGTCGTTCGCGAACGCCGACCAGACCGAGTCCGCTCCGCCGAACCGCAGGCGCAGTCCGATGTGCGTGGCGTAGGTGAACCCCGGCGGGTTGATGAAGTAGTGCGGGTCGAGGTCGCCCCGGAACATCCCGACCGCCTGGGGCAGGAAGTGCGAGCTCTCGTCGGCGTTGTACGCGTACGGCAGCCCCGACCGGATGCCCCACAGGCGCAGGACGAGCCCGGCGAGCACCAGCACGCCCACCGCGATGCCCCACCGCAGCCGATCGGGGGCCGGGAGCCTCATGCGCTCAGGGTCGGCACGAGGCGTAGACGGCGTAGTGGGTGCTCGTGGCGATGCGCCGGAAGCCGGCGGGCGGGATCACGTCGAAGGCGCGGTCGTCGCCGACGAACACGTAGCCCTGTCGGACGAGGGCCAGGCGGGACGTCGGCAGCAGTGCGACGCCGCGGGTGACGGTCGGCGTCGGGTTCGGCACGGTGGTCTTCAGGACGTCGCCGCGGGAGTCCCGCTTCGGCGTCCCGTTCGGACCCTTGACCGTGACGTAGAGGAGCCTGCCGTCGGGTCCGCGGAGCCCCTCGGCGTCGGGGACGGCCTTGCGGGCGACGCGGCGGTCCGGGCTGCCGTACCCCGTGACGTCGGTGTCGAAGAGCGCCGGCTTGAGCATCGAGCGCGGGAGCACCTCGGCGTTGCCGGCGTCGAGGATCCAGCGCGAGTCGGGGACGAGCTTGTGGTTCGGCGTCCACAGCGGCCCGCACTTCAGCGCAGCCCGGACCTGGGGCTCGTCGAGCACCCGCACGAGGTCCTTGTGGGCGTCCCCGCGGAACTTCAGGTCGTTGGCCAGCGAGTTCGGCTGCAGGTTGACCGCGCCGACGACGACCACGCCGATGCCGCCGAGCAGGGACGCGCGGGCCCACCACGTCCGGACCCGGCCCTCGGGCATCAGGGTCCAGCCGACGAGCAGGACCGCGGCGAAGATCAGCAGCAGGGCGGCCGGCACCAGCAGGTAGCGGTCGATGACCGAGAAGCCGCCGAAGCCGAGGAGGAAGAACGTACCGATGCCGGCGACGAACAGGACGAGCGGCATCGTCGCGCGGTACGGCACGATCCAGAGCGTCGTCAGCAGGCCGACGAGGCCCGCGACGAAGAGCGGCAGACCGTCGATGCCGCGGAGGAACGAGATCGTCGTGAACGGGATCGCGAGCGGGCTCTGCGTGCGCCCCAGCTCCTCGGCCAGCCCGGACGTGTACGTCTGCGAGAACAGCGGGTTGCCGGTGACGACGGTGTCCGTCGCGAGCCACAGCCCGGTGGCGACGCACCCGAGCGCGAGCCACGTGATGCCGCGGCGGGTGAGGACGCGCGAGAGGCCCTCGCGGAGGGCGATCCGGCCGTCCCGCAGGACGTGGGCGCCGTCCCAGGCCATCCAGAGCCCGTAGAGCCCGCAGAGCACCCAGGCCTCCGGCCGGAGCGTGCCCGCGAGGGTGAGCAGCAGCATCGTGGGCCAGCCGCGGCGCCGGCGGCGCGTCTCGAGCACCGCCGCCCACAGCACGAGCGCCATGTAGGTGACGTCGAGGTAGCCGCGCACCGCCAGCAGGATCAGGTCCCAGTTGGCGACGAGGAGGACCCCGGCGACGAGGCCGACCCAGCGGTTGAAGGCGAGCTTCGCCAGCTGGTACATGCCGGCCCCGAGCGCGGCGACGGAGGCCATCGCGCAGAACACGACGACGCGGTCGGCGCCCTGCCCGAACGGGGTCAGGAACATCGAGAAGAGGATCGCCAGCGGGTGCTCGGTCGGCGCGCGGAACGCGTCGAAGACCGGCTTCTGCCCGTCCCAGATCTCCCGGGCCCAGAGCAGCGAGTAGTAGCTGTCGTAGTTCGGGTAGGTCGGGTAGACCAGGAACAGCGTCAGCAGGCCCGCGCACAAGAGGCCGAAGGCGATCCAGGGCAGGCGGGAGCTCGGGCCGCTGCGGTGCGTGTCTTCCGGTCCTTCCAAGATGCGTCGGCGAGTCTACGGGACCTCGCGGGGACGGGACCTCGCCTCCCCTCCGGCGACCCGGGCGTCGGGCCCTCCGCCGCCTCTGGAATACTCCTGCGGTTCCACGGCATCGACCGATGCTCGTGCCCGCGCCGCTGATCCGGATCACGCGGCGCGCAGAGGAGGGGCGGGCCGATGGGCACCGCCCCGATCTCGCCGCGGGCCGTGCTGACGTGCACGCCCGCGGCACCGACCTGATCGTCCAACGACGCGCTGAGCCCCAATGAAGCTGATCATCCAGATCCCCTGTTTCAACGAGGAGGAGACGCTCCCCACGACGCTCGCCGACCTGCCTCGCGAGGTCGAGGGCTTCGACCAGGTCGAGTGGCTCGTCATCGACGACGGGTCGGTGGACAAGACGCTGCAGGTCGCCCGCGACCACGGCGTCGACCACATCGTCAAGCTCACGAACAACAAGGGCCTCGCGGCGGGCTTCCAGGCCGGGCTCGACGCCTGCCTGAAGCTCGGCGCCGACGTCATCGTGAACACCGACGCCGACAACCAGTACGACGCGTCGTTCATCCCGGCGCTCGTGGCCCCGGTCCTCGCCGGCGAGGCGGACATGGTGGTCGGGGACCGCGAGGTCCACAAGATCGAGCACTTCTCGCCGCTGAAGGTGCGGCTGCAGAAGCTCGGGTCGGCCGTCGTCCGCCGTGCGTCGGAGACCGAGATCGCCGATGCGACGTCCGGGTTCCGCGCCTACAACCGCGAGGCCGCGATCCAGCTCGCCGTCGTCTCGCGCTTCACGTACACGCTCGAGTCGCTGATCCAGGCCGGCAAGCTGCTGGTCGCGACGAAGCACGTCCCCGTCTCCACGAACGAGAAGCTCCGCGAATCGCGGCTCTTCCCGTCGATGTGGTCCTACGTGCGGCGCAACACCGTGTCGATCTTCCGGATCTACGCGCAGTACGAGCCCATGCGCGTGTTCATGAGCATGGCCGTGGTCCTGTTCCTGCTCGCCTGCATCCCGTGGCTGCGGTTCTTCGTCGCCTGGGTCCAGAGCGACGGTGCCGGCCACGTGCAGTCCCTGATCTTCGGCGGCGTGCTGTTCACGGCCGCCGTGATGGTCGCCGCGCTGGCGGTGATGGGCGACCTGCTGCACGGGCAGCGGATCCTCACCCAGCGCGTGTTCGAGCGCGTCAGGCGCATCGAGCTGCAGCTCGGCGTCCCGCCGAGCCACTACGAGCCGGGCGCGAAGCCGACCGGCCAGAGCCCCACGACCGGCGCGCACGCCGCGCCGCCGGTGACCGACGAGACCGACGCGGAGACGACGCCCCGATGAGCACCCCCAGCCAGCCCACCGGTACCCCGGGCCCCTCCGGCTCCGGCGGCAACCCGCTGATCGTCACGACGAACGACGACGGCGTCATCACCGGCAACACGTACGACAAGTACAACACGACGAACCCCGTGGCCAAGCGGCTGCAGGCCGGGTTCGAGCGGCAGCTCGAGGAGCTCTTCGTCCGCGCCGACGCGCAGTCGCTGCTGGACGTCGGCTGTGGCGAGGGCGTCCTCGTCCACCAGTGGGCGCAGCGCCTGGGCGACAAGCGCGTCGTCGGGATCGACCTCGAGGAGGACTCGATCCAGGCCGGCTGGGCGCAGCGTCAGGCACCGAACCTCGACTACCGCATCATGCGCGCCGAGAACCTGCCGTTCGAGAAGGACGAGTTCGACGTCGCCTCGGCGATCGAGGTCCTCGAGCACGTGCCGGACCCGGAGCACACGGTCGCCGAGATGGCGCGCGTGGCGAAGCGCTGGCTGCTCGTGTCCGTCCCCCGCGAGCCGATCTGGCGCGCGGTGAACATGGCGCGCGGCGCGTACATCAAGGACCTCGGCAACACCCCGGGCCACCTGAACCACTGGTCGACCCGCTCGTTCAAGAAGCTGCTCTCCCAGCACGGCGAGGTCGTCGAGACCCGGCAGCCGTTCCCGTGGACGCAGCTCCTCGTCCGCGTCGGCGACTGACCTTGCGGCACGGCGGGGCGGGACGGTCGTGAGCGACCCGGAGGAGCCCCGCCACCGGCCGTACGAGCACACCGCTCCCGGTGCGCTCCCGGCCGACCCCAACCTCGACCCGTCGGGGGCCGTCGCCGACGAGGCGCTGGCGGAGGACCTCGCCGACGCGACGCACGAGCAGGGCTCGGTCGGACGCGGCGCCCGCCTCCTGACGATCGGGATCGCCTCCACCGGGCTCCTGACGTTCCTCTTCTTCTCCGTCGCGTCCCACGCGCTCGGGGACAGCGCGCAGGGGAAGGACGACTACGGCGAGATCGCCACGATGTGGGCGATCCTCTTCACGGCGATGTCGGTGTTCTACCGGCCCGTGGAGCAGCTCCTGTCGCGGACGATCGCGACCGCCCGGGCGCGCGGCGAGGCCCACCCGTCGCTGAAGGAGCCGCTGCTGATCCAGGCGGGGTTCGCGGTGGTCCTCGTGGCCGCGGCGCTGATCGCCCGCGGTCCGCTGCAGGACAACATCGGCTCTGACGGGATGTTCTGGCTCCTGGTCGGCGCCGGCCTGGCCTACGCGGCGAGCTACTTCGCCCGCGGGTTCGTGGCCGGGCACGGCTGGTTCGCCCTCTACGGCGGCCTCGTGCTGTTCGAGTCCGTGGCCCGGATCCTCTTCCCGATCGCGGCGCTGGTCGGCATCTCGTCCGGGCAGATCGCGGTCGCGGCGGGCATCCTCGCGGCTCCGCTCGCGTCGCTCCTGGTCGTCCCGTGGGCGATCCGCGCCGCGACGCAGCGGATGAGCGCGGAGACCGAGCGCTCGGCGCGTGAGGGGGTCGCGGCGAAGTCCGCGGCGTCCGACGCCGGCCTGCGCGCGGGCGGGTCGTTCGCGGTGGCGGTGGCGATGATCCAGCTCGGGGAGCAGACCCTGGTGAACGCCGGCACGCTCCTGACCGCGGACAAGGCGGTCGCGGGACTCATCTTCAGCGCCCTGCTGGTGACGCGGGCGCCGCTCCAGCTGTTCCAGGCGGTGCAGACGACGCTCCTCCCGCACTTCGCGTCGCTGGTCGCCACCGGAGCGCCGCAGGAGATCGCGGCGGCGATCCGCAAGGCGATCACCTACATCGCGGCGTTCGCGGCGCTCGTCGTCGTGGGACTGCTCGTCCTGGGCGGGGTCGTGATGCCGATCCTGTTCAAGGGCCAGGAGCCGCCGGTGCTCGGTCTGGCGGTCGTCGCGATCGGCATGGGCGCCCACCTGACGGCGGGCACCCTGAACCAGGCGGCGCTCGCGCGCGGGCACGCGTGGCCGGCGGCGGCGTCGTGGCTGGTCGCCGGCGGGGCGTTCGTGGTGTGGATGCTCGTCGGGCCGATCGGCGACGAGCTGTGGAACGCCGAGGTCGGCTACACGCTCTGCGCGTTCGTCCTCTGCGGCCTGCTGTCGCGGGTCTACGCGCGGCCGGTGCCGGGCGAGGCTGCCGCCGCGACCGCCTGAGCGGCGCGGCCGGGGCTCGAGCGGCCCACGGCCGGCCACGGGCAGGGCCCGGCGGCGCGGAGAGCCGAAGAGCGCGACGGGCCCGGCAGCGCGACCCGCCCGGCCGCGCGAGAGGTGCGGCGGCGCCGGCGTCGGCCCGGGAACGGGTGAGGGGCCGGATGGTGTCCGGCCCCTCAGGGGTGGTGCGTGGTGGGGCCGGTCCCTTGCGGGCCGGCCCGTGGATTCCTCAGCCTCCGACGGGCAGCTTGGAATCGGCGCCCCAGAAGAGGATCGTGAAGCCCTCGTTGAGCACCATTGTCAGGATCAGCGCCACCACCATCGATCGGGCGGTCGCCTCACCAACTCCTACGGGTCCGCCCTTGGCGTTGATCCCGTAGTACATCGCCGCGATCACGATCGCGACCCACATCACCAACGTCTTCAGATAACTGAAGATCACCGACGGTGCATCAGTGAACGCCCAGTGCACCGATTCCCATGCCCCGCGCGAGATCTCGCCGATCTGGAACAAGATGACGAACACCTCACCCAGGTAGAACAGCACCAGACCACTGATGAAGATCGGCAGGCTGACGAGAATGTTCGCCAAGAGACGCGTGCCGACGAGGTAGCGCATCGGGTTGATCCCCAGCGACTCCATCGCGTCGATCTCCTCGTTGATCCGCATCGACCCCAGCTCGGCGACGTAGCCGCAACCGATCTTCGCGCCGATCATGTACGCGAACATGAACGGCGTCGCCTCACGCACCGGACAGATCGCCGAGAACACCCCGGCATAACTGGAGGCGCCGTAGCCGCGCAGGACGTAGACGGCCTCGTTGCCGCACGTCAGTCCGAACGTGAACTGCATCGCCCACAACACCATCGCGGACCCGGTGATCAACAACGCGACCTGCCGCATCATCTCCGCCGAATACCGCAGCGTGCCGCGCAGCTCCAAGAACGACCGGCCCGCGAACGCACCGATCTGCCCGGCCTCCACCAGGATGTTGCGGACCGGGTCGACGAACCCCGCAGCGAACCGCTCCAGACCGGTCGGGGTGCCCTTGCGGCCCGCCCCGGTGGGCTGGTACGGCGCGGGAGAGTTTCCAGCTTCCATAGCTCTCAGCCCCTAGCGGAGGGTCGCGGTCTCCGGGAACGCGCCCAAGAGCAGCGAGTTCAGGAGATAGTTGTAGATGTAGATCGCCGAGAACGAGATCACGACGGCCTGGTTGACGGCCTTGCCGACCCCGGCCGCGCCACCCTTCGCGTTCATGCCCTTGTAACAGCAGACCACGGCGATGATGAACCCGAACGTCAGGACCTTCAGCGTGTTGAACACGACCTCAGCGATCGTGAAGTTCGACGCGAACGTCGACGTGTACCCCGCGACCGTCTCGTCCCACACCAGGATGTTCGCCAACAACTGGCCGATGATCGACACCGCCGTGTTCCAGTAGTTGAACATCACCGTCATCACGCCAAGCGCGATGAAGCGCGGAACCAGCAGGACCTTCACCAGGTCGGTGCCGAGAACGGCGAGCGCGTCGAGCTCGTCACGAACCTTGCGGGCACCCAAATCAGCGCAGATCGCGGTGCCGGCAACACCCGCGACGACCATCCCGTTGATCCACGTCGCCAGCTCACGCACCGACGCCATCACCGAGAACGCACCCAGACGATCCGTCGTCGCCAACGTCGACAAGAGCGAACCACCCGAGATACCAGGCGCGCCATACGCGAACACCAGCGTGCAGAACAAGCACGGCAAGAACGCCTTCTTCGTCACCAACCACGACTGCTCGATGAACTCGCCACCCCAATTGTACGGCGGCGAGATCGCAGACTTCATCACCTGCAACGTCAACAGCGTCATCCCGGTGAGCTGCTCCACCCAGCCAAGCGGGCCAGGCAGACCCTTCGGCGGCCTCGGCGCCTCACGCAGACCACCCGGAAGGGTGCCACGCTCACGCGTCGTTCCGGTCCCGGGGCCAAGCCCCGTCACAGTGGACATCAGCTCCACCGGTCCTTCAAGTCGAACACCATACGAACGTCCTCAGATCGAGAGTGAGAACGCATCCCCCACTGGTTCGTACTACGTCCGGACCCACGACACAGATCGCGCCCAGCTAGGGGGAACCTCGATCTCCCCCCTGAGGAAGGGTCCCGTGGGCGACCGTCCCGCCGGCGCAGGAGCGCCGGGCGCCCGCTGGGCCGGGGCGCCGGCGGGCCCTGGTCTCACTCCCCGGCGATCGCGTCCAGCACCTCGACGCGCGCCGCCCGCCTCGCCGGACGGATCGCCGCCACCACCCCGAGCACGCCGGTCAGTGCCACCAGCAGGGCGATCTGCCCGACCGGGATCGAGAGCGCGAACCCGTCGAGGGTCGCCCCGACCGCGGCGGCCAGGACGAAGCCGAGGGCGGCGCCGAGGAGCGCGCCCAGGAGCGCGGTGATCGCGGCCTCCAGCAGCACCATCCGGCGGACCTGCGCCCGGGTCGCCCCGACGGCACGCAGCAGGCCGAGCTCGCGGATCCGCTCCTGGATCGAGAGCGAGAGCGTGTTGACGATCCCGAACAGGGCGACGAGCACCGACAGGCCGAGCAGCGCGTAGACGAGCCCCAGGAGCTGGTTGACCTGGCCCGTCTGGTCGGTGATCCACGCGCTGCGGGTCAGGACCTCGGTCGCCGGGTAGTCCCGGGCGAGTGCGCGGCGGACCGCGTCGGGACGGCCGTCCACGACGACGAAGAACGGCTGCGTCGTCCCGAACGTGGCGGCGGTCGCCCCGTTGACGACCACGCCGCTGACCGCCGAGGCGCTGCCCTTGACGATCCCGACGATCCTGAGCGGGTGCTGCTCGCCGTTGGTCCCCCGGGCCAGGACCGTCCGGCCGGCACGGGCCCCGAGATCGCCGGCGACCGTGTCGGTGACGTAGGCCCCGCCCGGGCCCGGGTCGCCGGCGGTGCCGCCCCCGTCGGTGCGCTGCAGCCGGACCAGGCCGGTGCGCAGGGCCTCCGCGTCGAAGATCGTCAGGCTCGCCCGACGCCCGCCGACCGCCACGCGGCTGAACCCGACGCCGCCGGCCGACGTGACCCCGGGTGCCCGCCGGACCGCGCCCACGACCGACGTCGGCACGCCGCTGAACGACCCTCCGGAGGCCTGGACGACCACCGGGGCGGCGACGACGCGCTCGATGTCGCCGCGCAGCGTCTCCCGCAGCCCGGCGGCGAAGACCGTGGCGAAGACGACGAGGGCGAGGCCGATCATCAGGGCGCTCGAGGTGATCGCCGTGCGGCCCGGCTGCCGCGACGCGTTGTCCTGGGCGAGCCGGCCGGGAAGCCCGAAGATCCGCCGGAGCGGCCGGCCGAGCATCCGGGCGACCGGACCCACGAGCACCGGGGAGATCAGCGTGGCGGCGAGGAACAGGAGCCCCGCTCCGCCGCCCGCGAACGCGGTCCCGGTGTCGCCCTCGACCGAGCCGACGAGGGCCAGGGCGAGGGCGACGGACCCGACGACGCCGATCGCCAGGCCGGCCAGGACCGGACCGCGCGGCACCCTGCCGCGGCCCGGTGGTGCCGCGGCGTCGCGCAGGGCCTCCACGGGCGCGACCCGCGTCGCCCGGCGAGCCGGCAGCAGTCCCGCCGCCGCGGTGACGGCCATCCCGACGACGAACCCGACGACGATCGTCCGGCCCGAGAAGACGGTCGCGGTCGTCGGCAGGTCGACTCCCAGCGCCTTGATCACCGCCCGGAGGCCCGGTGCGACGCCGAAGCCGGCCAGGAGCCCGAGGGTGGCCCCGAGGAGCCCGACGGTCGTGGTCTCCGCCGCGACCATCGCGCGGATCTGGCCCCGCGCCGCCCCGAGGGCCCGCAGCAGCGCGAACTCGCGCTGCCGCTGGGCCATCGTGATGGTGAACGTGTTGAAGATGAGGAACGCCCCGACGAACGTGGCGATCCCGGCGAAGACCAGCAGGATCGTGGGCAGGAACGAGATCCGGTCCTTGATCTCCTTCGCCTGCCGGGCGCCCTGGTCCTCGCCGGTGCGGACGGTGGCACCGTCGCCGACGACGCGACGGACGTCCGCGGCCACCTGCTCGTCCCGGGTGCCCGAGGCGCTGAGCGCGAGCACCTGGCTCCAGTACCGGTCGGGTGTCCGGCGCAGGATCGACGCCGCCGTCGCCTGCGTGGCGAGCACGGTCGGCCGCGGGCCGAAGGTCGTGCCGTCCCCCAGCCCGGCGAGGCCGACGAGCCGCAGCCTCCGGCGTGGTCCCTCGCCCTGGACGGAGACGCGATCGCCGACGCGCACCCCTGCGCGCTCGGCGGTGTCGGCGTCGATCGCCACCTCGTCGTCCGCGGCGGGGGCGCGCCCCGCGGTGTACCGCACGCCGCCCACGCCGGGCGGGAGCGTCGACAGCAGTCGCGTCGGCGGACCGTTGCTGCCGACGGGGGTCCGGCCGTCCCTGCGGTAGACGATGGCCCGGCCCTCGAGCTGCCCGACCGCGAGCCGCACGCCCCGGGCCCCGGCGACGCGGTCGACGGCGTCGCGTCGCAGGCCGCGGTCGTCGTCGCTGCCCTCGCTGCTCGGCGTGCCCAGCGGCACCGCCGGGGTGACCGCGACGGCGACGCCGCGGTAGCTGACCTCCCCGATCTCGTCGAACGACCGCGAGATCGTGTCCGTGAAGATCAGGGTGCCGGAGATCAGGGCGACGCCGATGACGACCGCCAGCGACGTCATGACGGTGCGGCGGAAGCGCTCCCGCAGCGAGCGGAGGAGCAGGACGCGCATCAGGCGGCCGGCGGGTTCGGCGCGTCGGGGTCCGTGACCTGCCGCAGGCGCTCGTGGACGGCCTCGGAGCCCCCGGCGGGCCCGTCGTGCACGATCCGGCCGTCCTTCAGGAGCACGAGGCGGTCGGCGTAGGAGGCCGAGTGCGCGTCGTGCGTGACCATCACGACCGTCTGGCCGAACTCGTCGACGGAGCGGCGCAGCAGCTCGAGGACCTCCTCGGAGGAGCGCGAGTCGAGGTTGCCCGTCGGCTCGTCGGCGAAGATCACCGCCGGGCGGCTGGCGAGCGCGCGGGCGACGGCGACGCGTTGCTGCTGGCCGCCGGAGAGCTCGCTCGGGCGGTGGTCGCGGCGGTCGCCGAGGCCGACGGTGGCGATCAGGTGCTCCAGCCAGTCGGGATCGGGCTTCCGGCCGGCGATCGTGAGCGGCAGCACGATGTTCTCCTCCGCGGTCAGGACCGGCAGGAGGTTGAAGGCCTGGAAGACGAAGCCGATCCGGTCGCGGCGGAGCTCCGTGAGCCGCTTGTCGTCGAGCGACCCGGTCTCCACGCCGTCGATCGTGACCGTGCCGTGGTCGGGGCGGTCGAGGCCGGCGACGCAGTGCATGAGCGTGGACTTGCCCGATCCCGACGGCCCCATGATCGCGGCCAGCGCACCCGCCTGGAAGCCGACGGTGACCCCGTCGAGCGCGGTGACGACGGTCTCGCCGCGGCCGTAGGTCTTCCGCAGGTCGTCGGCCTGCACGATCGGAGTGCTCACGACGACCATCGAAGCAGAGCGCGGCGGCGGGGAGGCCCCGTCCGAGGGTGATCCCCGGCGGATCGGGGACATCCCCGGGGCCTGGCCGTCCGCGCGACGCCGGACGGACACCACGCGGTCCGGCGGGTCAGGCGGCGGCGAGCGCCCCGTCCGCGGCGGCCTGCAGCGCGCGGACGGCCTCGCCCGGGTCCGGCTTGCCGAAGACCGCGGACCCGGCCACGAAGCTCGTCGCGCCGGCGGCGGCGCAGCGCCCGATCGTCGAGAGGTCGACGCCGCCGTCGACCTGGAGCACCGCGTCGGGGCCGAGCAGCGCGGCCATCCGCTCGATCTTCCCGAACGACGTCGGGATGAACTTCTGCCCGCCCCACCCCGGGTTCACCGTCATGCAGAGCCCGAGGTCGACGAGGCTCGTCGTCTCCTCGAGGGGCGCCAGCCCGGTGCCCGGGCAGACCGCGAGCCCGGCGAGCGCGCCGAGCTCCCGCGCCTGGCCGAGGGCGAAGTGGAGCTGCGGCGTGGCTTCGGCGTGGACCGTGAGGCAGTCGGCGCCCGCCTTCGCGAACTCCGCGAGGTGCCGCTCGGGCCGCTCGATCATGAGGTGGACGTCGAGCACGGCGCCGACGCCCTTCAGCGCGTCGACGACGATCGGGCCCATCGTGATCGGCGGGACGAAGTGCCCGTCCATCACGTCGACGTGGATGACCGTGACGCCGGCGTCGACGCACTCCTGCACCTGGCTGCGCAGGGCGCCGAAGTCGCTGGCGAGGATCGAGGGGGCGATGCCCTTCAGGCGGGCGAGACGGGGATCCGGGGCGGTCACCCGGTCAGGGTATCGGGGGTCCGGCGGGGCGTGACGCCCGGGCTCTACACCTGGACGAGCATGCTGGAGCCGCAGTGGTTGCAGGCCAGCGTCGCGGTCTTCGACATGCGAACGATCGTGGAGTGCTCGCCGCAGTTGGGGCAGACGGACCGCAGCTCGTACCGCGAGAGGCAGTTGACGCAGCGGTAGCGCCCCGGGAGGTTCGTGGGGCGGAGCCACGGCTCCTTGCATCCGGGACAGCTGAGCCCGAGGTCGACCTCCATGCCCGCCACTATTGCAGTCGCCGCGCGGCGACCCCGCCACCCTCCGGTGAACCCGGTGGTGGCCGGTCGATCGCGGGCTCCGGGCCGCTCAGCCGCCGACGGCGGAGACGTAGAACCCGTCGGTGTGGTCGCGGTGCGGGTAGAGCCGGCGGACGGTGCCGTCGGTCTGCTGCTCCTCGCCGGGATTCAACGTGCAGACGCTGTACACGACGCGTCCGCCGGGCCGCACGGCGCGGTCGGCGACCTCGAGCAGACGGGTCTGGAGCTTCTCGAGCTCGCGAAGGTCGCCCTCCTGGACCCGCCAGCGCAGGTCCGGGTGCGACGCCAGCGTGCCGAGGCCGCTGCACGGCGCGTCGAGCAGCACGCGGTCGAAGGAGCCCGCCGCGAGCTCGTGCTCCAGCGCGTCGGCGTGGACGACCTCGACGTTCGTGGCCCCGACGCGCTCGCAGGTGCGGCGGAGGGCCCGCGCGCGGCCGCCGTGCTTCTCGAGCGCGACGATCGAGCCCTCGCCGCGCATCAGGTCGGCGAGGTGGGTCGTCTTGCCGCCCGGGGCGGCGCAGAGGTCGAGGACCCGCTCGCCGGGCTCGGGGGCGACCGCGCGGGCGGCCACCTGGGAGCTGTAGGACATCGCGACGTAGACGCCCTCATGCCAAGCGGGATCGCCGAGGACGTCGAGCGGGCCGGTGACCCGGCGGGCCTCCGGGATCGCGGGGTCGAACTCCTCGCCCGGGACCTCGAAGCCCTCGGAGATCGCGTGGTCGGCCCGCAGCCCGTTGGCGCGGAGCACGAGCTCGGTCGGCTGGTTGCCGGCGGCGAGCAGCGCGCGGGTGGCGTTCGGTCCGAGCCAGTCCCACCAGCGCTTGACGATCCAGAGCGGATGGCTGTGCCGGATCGCCGCGCCCTCGGGCGTGTCGTCCGGCGGGATCAGGCCCTTCACGCGGGCGCCGGGACCGTCCTCGGCGCCGCTCTGTTCGCTGACCCGGCGCAGCACCGCGTTGACGAGCTTGAAGCCGATGTTCGGCTTCGCGAGCTCGACCGCGGAGGCGACCGCCGCACGGGCCGGGACGCCGTCGGAGAACAGCAGCTCGTAGAGGCCGACGTGCAGGGCGGCGCGGACCTCGACGTCGAGCTCGCGGTCGACGTGCTGCCCGATGACGTGGTCGAGCGTCAGCCGCCGCTGGATGGCGCCGAACGCGAGGCGCTTGGCCTGGCCGCGCTCGCGCGGGTCGAGCTCGCCGGCGACGCCGTGGAGCGCCCGGTCGGCGAACGCACCGTCCCGGAGCGAGCGGACGACGACCTCGTGGGCGGCGCGTCGGGCGGCACCGGCCTTGTCGGCGCCGGAGCGCCGCGGGCGCGGGGCGCTGCCCGGTCCGTGGCCGGCGCGGGGACCGCGCGGCGCGCAGTAGCCCGGCTTGCGGGCGGGGCGCGGGGGGTCCTGAGCGGCCGCGTCGTCGTCCCGGGCCGGCCGCTGTCCGGTCGCCGCGGCGCCGTCGTGCGGGGCGCCGGGCCGGCCGGTGGTCGCCGGGCCGCGCTTCGGCCGGCGCTCCCAGCGGTCGGGGCGACCGGATCCGCGCTTGGGCAGCTCGGAGTCGCTCATCGGGCGGCGGTCCGGGTCATCGGGCGTCCCGTCCACGGAGGTAGTCGGCGTAGGTCATCGGGCTCTTCCCGGGGGGTTGGACCTCGAGCAGCTCGAGGGTGCCGTCGGCGGCGACGGCGGTCCTGCGGACGCCCAGGTACGAGCCGTCCTCCTGCTTCAGCCGCGCGCCGATGTGCGGGGCGAGCGCCCGCACGTGGTCGTGCTGCACGCGAGCCGGCGCGGCGGGGTCGAGGTCGCGGTCCGCGGCGACGATCTTCTCGGCGTACGTGATGCCCTCGTCCGGCTGCGGGGTCGCGGTCAGCGTGCCGGCGGCGACCTCGTCGAGGGCGCGCAGCAGCAGGTCGGAGCCGAGCTCGACGAGCTTCGGGGCGACGTCGCCGTAGGTGTCGTCGGGCCCGATCGGCAGGGACTCCTGCAGCTGGACGGGGCCGGCGTCCAGCGCCTCGACGAGCTCCATGATCGAGACGCCGGTCTCGGCGTCGCCGGCCATGATCGCCCGCTCCACCGGCGCCGCGCCGCGCCAGCGCGGGAGCAGCGACGGGTGGACGTTCAGGATCGGGTGCGCGGAGAGCAGCGGCTCCTTCACGATCGCGCCGTACGCGCAGACGATCAGGGCGTCGGGCTCGACCGCGGCGATCCGGCGGACCACGTCGTCGTCGAGCGTCTCGGGCTGCAGCAGCGGCAGGCCCAGCTCGAGCGCCGCGTCGGCGACCGGTGGCGGGGTGAGCTTCCGGCCGCGGCCGGCGGGGCGGTCCGGGCGCGTGATGACGAGGCCCGGCGCGCGGTCGGCGGCGACGAGGCGACGCAGGACGTCGGCGGCGAACCAGCTGGTGCCGAGGAAGGCCGTCCGGACGGGCGGGCCGTCGGCGGGCGGGTCCTGGGGTCGCGGGGCGGGCGGGCCCTCGACGCTCATGCGTCGCCGGCCGCGGCGCGGGCGCGGAGCTCGCGCAGCGCCCGCTTGCGCTGGTCGCGCGAGGTGCGGTCGAGGATCAGGACGCCGTCGAGGTGGTCCATCTCGTGCTGGATGATCCGCGCCTCGAAGCCGGAGGCCTCGACCATGATGTCGTCGCCCCGGTCGTCCTGGGCGGAGACGCGCAGGTGGACCGAGCGCTCGACGTCGACGAGCACGCCGGCCAGCGACAGGCAGCCCTCCTGCCCGACCTCGGACTCCGCGCCGCGCCACTCGATGCGCGGGTTGACGAGCCGCCGGACGGGCCCCTCGCCGCCGTCGACCGCGTAGACGAGGACGCGGTGGAGCGTGCCGACCTGGTTGGCCGCGAGCCCGACGCCGCGGGCGGCGTGCATGAGCTGCCCCATGGTGTCGAGCTCGTGCTTGAGCTGGTCGTCGAAGTGCTCGACCTCGCGGGCCTTGCCCTTGAGCACCGGGTCGCCCCACTGCCGGATGGCCTGGAGCGCGGCGGCGCGGCGGGCGTCGGCCTCGGCCTGCGCCTGCGCGCGGGCGGTCTCGGCGGTCCGGTCCTCCTGGATCTCAACGTCGGCCATCGACCGCCCAGGGTATCGCGGGCCCCACACGGGGCGGATCGCGCCGACGGCACGCCGCGCCCTCGCGGTCCGTCGCGGGTGCGCCACCGTCCGACGACGATGCGAACATGCGTTCGTGTCCAGCCCGCGGGCGATCCTCCACGCGGACCTCGACGCCTTCTATGCGTCGGTCGAGCAGCGGGACGATCCCGCGCTCGCCGGGCGGCCCGTGATCGTCGGCGGCGGCGTCGTGCTCGCCGCGAGCTACGAGGCACGCGCGGCCGGCGTCCGCGGCGGGATGGGCGGCGCGCGGGCGTACCGCCTGTGCCCCGACGCGATCGTGGTGCCGCCGCGATGGAGCGCGTACGTCGAGGCCAGCCGGGCGGTGCGCGCGGTCTTCGAGGCGGCCGCCCCCGAGGTCGAGCCCGTGTCGATCGACGAGGCCTTCCTCGACGTCACGGGACTCGACCGGCTGGGCCGGTCGCCCTCGGCGATCGGCAGGGCCCTGCGCCTGGACGTCCGGCGCGAGGTCGGACTGCCGCTGAGCGTCGGTGGGGCGAGCACCCGGATGCTCGCGAAGATCGCCTGCGGGGCGGGCAAGCCCGACGGGCTGCTCGCGCTCGCCCCGGACGACGAGCTGCCGTTCCTGCGGGCCCGCCCGGTGGGGGCGGTCCCGGGGATCGGTCCGGCGACGGTCGAGCGGCTCGACGCGCACGGGATCAGGACCGTCGCCGACATCGCCGCGTGGTCCGAGGAGGTCCTCGTCGCGTGGTTCGGCGGGCACGGCGGCCGCCGGCTCCACGCCGTCGCCCACAACCTGGACCGGACGCCGGTGCGGTCCGGGAGACGCCGCCGGTCGTTCGGTGCGCAGGCCGCGATGGGTCGGGGTCCGCACGGGTCCGCGGCGATCGACGCGCGGCTGGTGGGCCTGGCCGACCGGGTGACCCGCAGGATGCGGACGGCGGGCCGGGCGGGCCGGACCATCACGGTCCGGGTGCGGCTCGGGGACTACACCGCGATCACGCGCGCCAGGACCCTCCCCCTCCGGACCGCGGAGTCCGCGGTCGTCCTCGCCGTCGCGCGGGCGCTCCTGGCCGAGGAGCGCGCGCTCCTCCGCCGGCGCGGCGTGACCCTCGTGGGCATCGCGGTCTCCGCGCTCGAGGCCGACGACGCGCCGCTCCAGCTCGCCCTGCCGCTCGACGGCGAGGAGGCCGCAGGGACCGTCCGCGACCCCCGGGCGGTCGACACGGCGGTCGACGCGGTCCTCGAGCGGTTCGGCAGCGGGAGCGTGACCCGCGGGGTGCTCGTCGGGTCCCCCGGGTCGGAGGGCTCGTGGCCCGACCCCGACGAGCGGGGTCCCGACCGCGGGTGACCCGGGGAGCCCCGGACCCGGGCGTGCGGGGCCCGGGCGGGCTCAGCCGGCCGCGGCGGCCAGCAGCCCGGCGTAGCCGGTCGACTCGACGTCGCCGTCGTCGATCCCCAGGGCCGCACGGAGGTGCGCCACCTTGGCGGCGCACGCCTCGGCATCCCCTGCGGGGCCGACGACCGCCTCGAGCTCCACGAACGTCCCGAGCCCGTCGACGTCGTCGAGGTGGATGCGGACGCCCTCCCACAGCAGGAGCCCGCGGGTCTTCAGCACGTCGGCGGTGGTCCCGAGGCGCTCGTCGAGCGTCGCGCGGACGGTCGCGGGATCGTCGACCGCGAGGAGCTCGTACGCGCTCTCGCGGGCGACGGCCTCGTCCGCCCGCTCGTAGTGGATGAGGTGCGCGACGAGGACGTCGACGCCGGCGCGGCCCGGCCACGGCTCGCGCCGCTCCACCCGGAGCTTGAGCCTGCCCCGGGGCGCCGCGAAGTAGGTGTCCCGCTGGTGGAGCACCGCAGTCGGCTCGGCCCCGGCGGCCAGCGCGCGGGCCTCGAGGACCGCGACGTCGGCGCACCGCGCCTTCAGCTCGACGTTGCGCCCGGTCCGCCCGGCTCGGTCGGCGTCCATGGGACCAAGGGTGCCAGCCCCGGCGACGACGCGATTCCTGGGCTACCGCGGATCGACCTCGATCGCCAGGACGACCCCGCGGTGGGCGTTGTCGTCGACGACCGCCGCGACCGCGTCCCGGACCGCGGCCACGGTCGCGGCGCGGGAGGTCGCCTTGACGAGCAGCTGCCGGCGGAACCGCGCCTGGCGGCGGAAGAGGGGGACGGGCCCCATCGTGTCCTGCGGCATGCGGACGATCAGGGCGTCGGCGGCGGCCTGGACGCGGTGCTCGTCGGGGTGTTCGCAGACGACGCGGACGATCGTGGAGAACGGCGGGTACCCGAGCGTCCGCCGGCGCTCGATCTCCTCCACGACGAAGCCGTGCGCGTCGTGCCGGGCGGCGAAGCGCAGCGACGGGTCCTCGGGCGAGCGGGTCTGGACGAGCACGCGGGCCGGGGCCTCCCCCGCGCCCGCGCCGCGCCCCGCACGCCCGGCGAGCTGCGCGACGAGCTGGAAGGTGCGCTCCTGGCTGCGGAAGTCGGGGAACCGCAGGGTCGCGTCGGCGTCGACGACCACGCCGAGCTCGACGCCCGGGAAGTCGTGGCCCTTGGCGATCATCTGGGTGCCGACGAGGATCCCGTGGTCGGCGGCGCCGAAGGCCTCCAGCACCGACGAGCGGTCCCGGACGTCGGCGTCGAGCCGGTAGACGTGGCCGGGGAGCTCCTCGGCGAGCTGCTCCGTGCCCAGGCCGTGCTGGCCGACCGACACCGACGTGCAGGTGACGCAGCGTCCCGGCGGGCGCTCCTGGTGGCCGCAGTGGTGGCAGCGCAGGACGCCGCGGGTGCGCCCCGACGCCGAGGATCCGCCGTGCAGGACGAGCGAGACGTCGCAGTTCGGGCACTCCCAGGTGTGGCCGCAGTCCGCGCACTCCATCCACGTCGCCCAGCCGCGGCGGTTGAGGAGGACGATCGCCTTGCGGGCGTCCGCCAGCGCGCGATGGACCTCGGGGTGCAGGGCGCCGCGCGTGCCGCGGACGTCGATCAGGCGGACGGCGGGCATCTCGCCGCCGTCGGCCCGGCGAGGCAGCCCGATCCGGCGCAGCGACGCCCACGACTCCGGGCGCGGCGTCGCCGACCCGACGAGCAGGACGGCGCCGGCGTCGGTCGCCCGCCACGCGGCGACGCGCCGGGCGTCGTAGCGGGGGTCGCCGTCGTGCTTGTAGGCGGGGTCGTGCTCCTCGTCGACGATCACGAGCCCGAGGTCCGAGACCGGCGCGAACACCGTGGACATCGGGCCGACGCAGACGCGGGCCTCACCGGAGCGCAGGCGCCACCACTCGTCGCGGCGCTCGCCCTTCGACAGGCCCGAGTGCAGGACCGCGACGGTCTCCCCCAGCCGGCGGCGGAAGCGCGCGACCGTCTGCGGCGTCAGCGCGATCTCGGGGACCAGGACGAGGACCGTCCGCCCCGCGTCGACGACGCGCTGCGCGGCCTGCAGGTAGACCTCGGTCTTCCCGGACCCGGTGACCCCGTGCAGCAGCAGGCGGCGCTCGCGGGTCGGGGCGTCCGGATCGGCGAGGACCGCGGCGATCCGGCCGACCGCGAGGTGCTGGTCGGGGTTCAGCGGCGGAGCCGTGCGCCCGTCGCCGTGGAGCCCGCCGACCTGGGCGTGGTCGGGGCGGCGGCCGTGGGCGCGCTCCTCGATCCGCACCAACCCGCGGCCCTCCAGCCGGCGCAGGGCAGGCAGGTCGTCGCCCGCCCAGTCCGGCAGGCGGTCGAGGAGCGCGCGCTGGTTGGCGTTCAGGCGGACGTCGGCCCACGGATCGGCGGGGTCGGCGGGGTCGCCGGGGACCACCGGCTCGGCCCACTTCCGCGTCCGCTCGCCCACGCCCTCGGGCGGCAGGAGCAGCTCGAGGCAGCGCGCGCGGGTGGAGACGATGTCGTCGGCCATCCAGAGGGCGAGCCGCACGAGCTCCGGCGGCAGGGAGACGTCGGAGACGGCGGTCGGGGCCTTCAGCCGGTGGTCGGAGTCCTCGGCCAGCCCGGTGACGACGCCACGCAGTCGTTGCCGGCCGAACGGCACGTCGACGACCGCGCCGACGTCGCAGCCGTCGGGACGGGCGTAGTCGAACGGGCCGCGGACGCCGCGGGCCGAGACCAGCGGCTCGACCTGGATGACGCGCGGACCGAACACCGCGGTGATCGTCGCAGGAGCGCGGCGCGGGCCGACGGCCGGCGGTGTTCCGGCACGGGATCCGTCCCGGCCCGCGCCGGTCCGGCACCGCCGGCACCCGGTCACGCCCCGGGACCGACCGTCGACCGTCCATCGGGCCCGTCCACCGCCTGCACCGCCGGTATCGTCGCGGCATGGACCTGAACGACGACGAGACCCTGATCTTCAAGACGAGCCCGTCGTGGAAGAGCCAGTTCGGCAAGCACGTGATGCTCGTCATCGGGTCGATCCTCGTCGGCGCCGTCGTCGGCCTGATCGCGGACGTCGGCATCGGCATCGCGGCCGGCGTCGTGATCGCGCTCGTCGTCTTTGGCCTGCTCTGGGCCGAGCGTTCACGGACGACGTACATGGTCACGAGCCAGCGGATCCAGGTCCGGGAGGGCTTCCTCTCGAAGGAGGTCCAGCAGACGCGCCTGGACCGCATCCAGAACGTCACCCTCGACCAGTCGGTCGCCGAGCGGCTCCTGCGCATCGGCACCGTCGACTACGACACCGCCGGCGACGACGGCTCGCGCTTCCGGATGATCGGGGTGTCGAACCCGGACGGGCTCGTGCGGCTCGTCGACCGCACCCAGCGCGACGCGTTCGACGCCGAGCGCGACCGCAACGCCCGCGCCGAGGCCGAGGCCGACGCCCGGGTCCGCGGCCGCTCGGGCGACGGGCTCTGATCCCGGGTCGGGGCGGTCAGCGCCGCCGCCGGCGGTCGTAGGCCCGCCAGACCTCGTCGTACACGTCGTGTGCGGCGAAGAACGGGGCGAGCGCCGCGTCGTCCTCCCAGCCGTAGCCGTCGAGGGCGTCGCGGACGACCTCGGGGCCCGCGCCGCGGCCGCGCAGGCTGAGGACGAGGCCCGCGACGTCCCAGTGCGCCGGGCCCCGGAACGTGTCCTCGAAGTCGTTCCAGACGAGCCCCGTCGGCGTCCGGAGCAGGTTGCTCAGCGAGACGTCCCCGTGGAGCGCCCGGGCCGGGAGCGTGGACGCGAAGACGTCGCCGCGGAGCTCGTCCAGGCGCGAGCCGAGCGCCGTGAGCGCCGTCGCCCCGCCCACGTCGGCGGGTTCCAGCACGTGGAGGAGCCGCTCGATCCGTCCGCGGAGGTCGTCGGCGGTGTCGAGGTCTCCGGGGAACGGCTCGAGCGCGTCGTGCAGGTCGCGCAGCGCCCGTCCGACCTGGCGCCCGCCGGTGGGCCGGACGGCGGGCCCGGTGTCCGGCACCCACCCGACGAGGGTCATCCAGAGGCCGTCCTGTTCGTGCGGGCCCGGCGCCGCGTCCGCGCAGGGTGCGACCGCCAGGCCGCTCGGGGCGAGGAACCGCAGGACCGCGAGCTCCCGCGCCAGCCACCCGCGCGGATCGGCGTGCAGTGCCACGGTCCCGGTCATCACCCGGGCAACGACCGGGGACGGCCGCAGGTGCACGAGCACGTTGCTCCCCGACGCGACGAGCACGGGGTCGTCGCACGGGATCCTCTGCGCGTCCGCGACCGCCCCGGCGGCACGGAGGGCACGGCGCTCGAGCTCGGCGGTCATCGGCCGAGGCTCGCAGACCCCGACGGGTACCGGGCGTGCAGGCCGCGGTCGTCGCCCGGCCGTCCACGACCCCTGGAGTCCCCATGCCCGCATCCCCCACCGTCGCCCTGCTCGGGACCGGCACGATGGGCGCCCCGATGGCGCGCAACCTGCTGCGCGCCGGACTCGCGGTCCGCGTCTGGAACCGCAGCCCCGAGAAGGCGCAGGCGCTCGGCGACGACGGGGCGGAGATCTCTGCCGATCCCGCCACCGCCGTCCGCGGCGCCGACGTCGTCGTGACGATGCTCGACGCCGCCGCCGCGGTCCGCGAGACGATCGCCGCCGCGGCCCCCGGGCTCACGCACGACCAGGTCTGGGTGCAGGCCAGCACCGTCGGCGTGGCCGGGACGCAAGGCCTCGCAGCGCTCGCCGAGGACCTCGGGCCGCGCTTCGTCGACGCGCCCGTGCTGGGCACCCTCGGCCCCGCGCAGGACGGCACCCTCGTGATCCTCGCCAGCGGGCCCGACGACGCGATCGACGTCGCCCAGCCCGTGTTCGACGCGGTCGGGTCGCGGACCATGCGGGTCGGCGCAGCCGGGGCGGGGACGCGCCTGAAGCTCGTCGCCAACTCGTGGGTGCTCGCGGTGACCGCCGCCACGGCCGAGGCGTTCGCGCTCGCGCAGGGGCTCGACCTCGACCCACGGCTGTTCGTCGAGGCGGTCTCGGGCGGTCCGCTCGACCTGCCGTACCTGCACGTGAAGGGCCAGTCGATGCTCGACGACGCCTACCCGACGGCGTTCTCGGTGAAGAACGCGCTGAAGGACGCGCGCCTCGTCGGCGACGCGGCCGACGGCGCCGGCGTCCGCAACGGCATCTCGGCCGTCGCCGCCGAGCACCTCGACCGCGCGCTGCAGGCGGGCCACGGCGAGGACGACATGGCGGCGCTCTTCAAGGGCGTCTGAGCGGGCCCGCCCCGGAACGACGACGGGCGCCGCAAGCGGCGCCCGTCGGTCCTGCGGAGTGCGCTCCCGGCTAGAGGCCGGCGGCCGCCTTCAGCTCGTCGACCTTGTCGAGCTTCTCCCACGTGAAGTCCGGGTCCTCGCGACCGAAGTGGCCGTACGCGGCCGTCTTCTGGAAGATCGGGCGGAACAGGTTCAGGTGGCGGCGGTAGGCCAGCGGGCGGAGGTCGAAGACCTCACGGACGGCCTTCTCGATCTTCGAGCGGTCGATCTTCTCGGTGCCGAACGTCTCGACGAGGATCGAGATCGGCTGCGCGACGCCGATCGCGTAGCTGACCTGGATCTCGGCGCGGTCGGCGAGGCCGGCCGCGACGACGTTCTTGGCGACCCAGCGCGTCGCGTACGCGGCGGAGCGGTCGACCTTCGAGGAGTCCTTGCCCGAGAACGCGCCGCCACCGTGGCGGGCGGCGCCGCCGTACGTGTCGACGATGATCTTGCGGCCGGTCAGGCCGGTGTCGCCGACGGGACCGCCGATGACGAAGCGACCCGTCGGGTTCACGAGGAACTCCGGCAGCAGGGTGTTCTCGTCGTAGAGCTCGCCCGGGAGGACGTGCTTGACGACGTGCTCCCAGAGGTCGGACTTGATCTGCTTCTGGTCCAGCACGTCCTCGGAGTGCTGCGTCGAGATCAGGAGCTTGTCGATCGAGACCGGCTTGCCGTCGCGGTAGCGGACGGAGACCTGAGTCTTCGCGTCCGGGCGCAGGTAGTCGAGGTCGCCGTCCTTGCGGACCTTCGCGAGACGCTCGGCGAGGCGGTGCGCGTTCTGGATCGCGACCGGCATGTACTCGGGGGTCTCGTTCGTCGCGTAGCCGAAGATGATGCCCTGGTCGCCGGCGCCCTCCACGTCGTACTCGTCGGCGGAGCCGCCCTTGGCCTCGGTCGCGTCGTCGACGCCCTGCGCGATGTCCGCGGACTGCGGGTCGATGGCGTTGAGGACGGCGCACGAGTCGAACGAGAACCCGAGGTCGCCGTGCGTGTAGCCGATCCCCTTGATCGTGTCGCGCGCGACCTGCTGCACGTCGATGTAGGCGTCGGTGCGGATCTCGCCCGAGACCACCACGAGGCCCGTGTTGACGAGGACCTCGCAGGCCACGCGGGCCTTCTCGACGTTGGAGTCGTTCGCGAGGACCGCGTCCAGGACACCGTCCGAGATCTGGTCGGCGACCTTGTCGGGGTGGCCCTCGGAGACGGACTCCGAGGTGAACAGGAACTCGTTATCGGCGTACTGGCTCATGGGATCCTGAGGTCGACGTCAAGGGTGTCCTCCCGCCCGTCCGTGCGCGAGCGCAGGCTGGCCGAGCGCACCCGTCGCAGGCCGTCCAGGAGGGCACGGTCCGCGCTCGAGAGGCTCCCGGCCGGCGGCGCGGCGACGCGCAGCAACAGCGAGAAGTCGAGAAAGCCTATCGACATGGCGACATTTGGCGTCCTCCCGTCGTCGCGGTCCCAGTCCACGCGATCGGTCAGGCGGGGACCGCCCGCGAGCACGGCCTCCGCCCCGGCGCGCGAGGTGTAGACGACCACGCGGTCGCCGTCGACGAGGTATCCGGCGCCCCCGCCCCCGGGCAGCCGGAGCGCCCACGAGCGTCGCCCGGCGACCCGGCGGACGTCGACGCGGCGGTCGCCGAGGGCGCGGGCGAGCCGGGGGCGCAGCCCCGCCAGCGCGGAGGCGGCCCGCCGGCCGTCCGTCACCGGGACGACGACCGTGACCGCCAGCCCGCGCGAGTCGGGGCCGGTCGCCCGGCCCTCGGCGTCGGGCCCGGGGGTGAGCACGACCTCCGAGGGGCTGCGCTGCGCGCCGACGACGTCGCGGCGCACCCGGCCGCCGGTGCGCACGTCGATCCGCTCGACCACGGACGAGAGGAGCGCCGCGACGTCCTCCGGCCCCTCGCCGCGGGACGCCGCGATCGCGTCCAGCACCCGCGAGGTGGTCGCCAGCGGGTCGGTCGTGAGGATCGTCCCGACGGCCCCCGACGGGGCGAGCACCGGCGTGGTCGCGGAGAACGGCCGGCTCCCGTTCGGCGCGGTGTCCGTGCGGACCACCAGTCGCGCCCCGTCGCCCGTCGGGGTCGCCCCGATCGCGATGCCCCCGAGGACCGGGCGGTCCAGCGCGGCGGCGATCGTCGCGGCGCCCCGCCCCCGCGTCGCCAGCACCCGCCGGACCCCGTCGGGCGACAGCCAGGCGGTGGCGAGGCGGTTCCGCGGCAGGCCGTCGACGAGGCGTCGCTGCAGCGGCAGCGCGGCGAGCGACCCGCGAGCGCCGGGAACTCCGAGCAGCGCCCGGGCCTGCCGGACGACCGTGGCCGGCCCGATCGCGAGGAACCGCCCGAGGCGTTGCACGGTGCGTCCCCCGCAGCGGCGGACGGGCCCCGCGTCGGTGCGCCGTCCCCCGCGCTCGACGAGCACGAGCGGCGCGGCGGGCCCCCCGTCGCGGACGCGGACCAGGGCGACGGTCACCTCGCGCGCGGACACGGGGACGGCCGGGCAGCCGCCGGGGATCAGCCCGTCGCGCAGACGGCCGAGGAGCGCCGTGCCGCCGGGCAGGTCGTCGAGGCGCCGCAGCGCGTCGTCGACCTGCGGCGTCGTCTGGTCCGCCGCGACCTCGACCGCGATCAGGGCGCCCTCGGGCACCAGGCGCAGCGACGCGCCGGACGGGCGCAGCGGCGGCTCCTCCTCGGCGCTGAGGAGGAGCACCACGCCGATCGCGGTCAGGAACACCGCGAGCGCCACCGCGGCGGCGATGCGTCGCCGCGACGGCCGTCGGGGCGCCCGGGGCATCGGTCAGTCGTCGTCGAGCGGTCCGTCGCCCGCGTCGATCCACGGGAGCAGGTCGAGCTCCGGGTCGACCTCGAACTCCTCGACCTCGGGGAGGTCCTCGTCCTCCGGGCCGAACTCGTCCTCGACCTCGGCCTCGATCACCTTGCGCTGGCGCCCCGGGGTCATCGAGACCTCGCTGCGCCGGGCGCGTCGCTCGTTGAAGTCGATGATCACCGGCACGCCGTCGAAGCCGAAGCGCGCGCGCAGCCGGTTCTCGACGAAGTACGCGTAGGAGCGCACCACGCGGCCGCGGTCGTTGACGGAGATCGCGAAGCGCGGCGGCTCCTCCCCGACCTGCGTGATGTAGAGCATCTTCAGGCGGTTGCCGCGGACCGCCGGCGGCTGCTTGGCCTCGACGACCTCGGCGAGGAACCGGTTCAGCTGCGACGTCGGGATGCGGCCCTTGCGGCGGTCGCCGAGCGAGATCGCCTCCGACAGCACGCGCTGGACGTTGCGGCCGGTCAGGCCGCTGGCCGTGAGGACCCGGGGCCGCAGGCGCAGCTTCTGCTGGACGTGCCCGCGCTCGTGCGCCAGGTCGTCGTCGCCCATGTTGTGCTCGTCCCACTTGTTCAGGACGAGCAGGGTGGAGCACCCGGCGTGCATCGCGAGCTCGGCGATGCGGAAGTCCTGGCTCGTGACGCCGTCGGCGGCGTCGCAGACGACGATCGCGACGTCGGCGCGGTCGACCGCCCGCTGGGAGCGGAGCGTCGTGTAGTACTCGACGGACTCCGAGACCTTCGACTGGCGCCGCATGCCGGCCGTGTCGACGATGACGATGTCCCGCCCGTCGACGTTGAGCGGCAGGTCGATCGCGTCGCGGGTCGTGCCCGCGACGTTCGAGACGATCGTCCGCTCGTCGCCGACGATGCGGTTGAACATCGTGGACTTGCCGACGTTCGGCCGGCCGATGATCGCCAGGCGCAGGACGTCCTCCGCGTGCTGGTCGCCGTCGCCGTCGGGGAGCGCCTCGACGATCCTGTCGAGCAGGTCGCCCGTGCCGAGGCCCTGGGCTGCGGAGACCGGCATCGGCTCGCCGAGGCCGAGGCCGTAGAACTCGGCAGCCTCGGGGATGTCCTTGCCGACGTCGATCTTGTTGGCCGCGACGATCTTCGGGCCCTTCCAGCGGCGCAGGATGTCGGCCAGCTCGGCGTCGCCCGGCCGCAGGCCCGACTTCGAGTCGACGACCATCACGACGACGTCGGCGGTCAGGAGCGACGCGCGGACCTGGTCGAGGATCGCGGCGGCCATCGGGTCCGGGTCGAGCGCGTCGACGCCGCCGGTGTCGACGAGCTCGAAGACCCGACCGTTCCACTCGGCCTCGAGGTGCTTGCGGTCGCGGGTGATGCCGGCCCGCTCGTGGACGACGGCCTCGCGCCGGCCGGTGAGCCGGTTGACGAGCGACGACTTGCCGACGTTGGGGAAGCCGACGACGGCGACCTGTCTCATGCGGGGGTGTCCTTCGGGGTGGTCGCGGAGCTCCGGACGTCGTCCACGAGCACGGCGATCCGGGTGACGACCTCGTCGAACGCGAGACCGGTGGTGTCGACGAGGACCGCGTCGTCGGCCTGCTTCAGGGGCGAGGCCTCCCGCGTGCTGTCGCGCTCGTCGCGCTCGCGCAGGTCGGCGAGCTCCTCCTCCAGGGAGCGCCCGGTCTGCGCCGCCCGGCGCCCGGCGCGCTCCTCGTCGGAGGCGGTGAGGAAGATCTTCAGCTCGGCGTCGGGGCGCACGACGGTGCCGATGTCGCGCCCCTCGGCGACCCAGTCGCCGCGCTGCGTCAGGGCGCGCTGGCGCTCGACGAGGTTCTCGCGGACGGCCGTGTCCGTGGCGACCTCGGACGCCCGCTGGCTGACCGCCGGCGTGCGGATGGCCTCGGTCGCGTCCATGTCGTCGAGCAGCACGCGCTCGCCGTCGAAGTCGATCGCGAGGTCCTCGACCGGCCGCTTGTGGGCGGCGGACTCGTCCTGGACGCGGGCGAGCGCGACGCAGCGGTACATGGCCCCCGTGTCCAGGTAGGTGAACGACAGGTGGGCGGCGACGGCGCGCGCCACGGTGGACTTCCCGGCCCCTACTGGGCCGTCGATCGCGACGAGCATCCGTCCGAGGATAGAGCGGTCGTCCGTGACGGTGCCCGGCCGTGCCGGGTGGGCGTCGCGTCCGAGCGCGGGCCGCCCGCGACCCGCGACCACGCGGGAGGCGGGCCCGGTTCGAACCCCGGGGTGACCGCCGAACGCCCGCGTCCGGCCGGGGTCGCCCGCGCTCCCGCGCTACAACAGGTGCCCGTGCGCGCGCTCCGTCCCCTCCGCCACCGGGAGTTCCGGCTCCTGTGGTCGGGGCTCGCGGTCTCGCTCGTCGGCGACGGGCTGTGGCTCGTGGCGATCGCGTGGCAGGTCATCGAGCTCGGCGGCGGCCCGGTGCAGCTCTCGATCGTCACGACGCTGTTCGCGGTCGGGCTGGTGTCCTGCGTGCTCCTCGGCGGCGTCGTCGCCGACCGGGTCTCCCGCCGGCGCGTGATGCTGGCCGCCGACGTCGTCCGCGGGGTCGCGACGCTGTCGCTCGGCCTCCTCGCCGTGACCGGGGCGCTCGAGCTGTGGCACCTGGCCGTCGGGGGCTTCGCGATCGGGGCGGCGGAGGCGTTCTTCGTACCGGCGTTCACCGCTCTGGTGCCGCAGCTCCTGCCGGCCGACGAGCTGCTGGCCGCCAACGGCCTCGAGGGCGTGGTCCGGCCGCTGGCCGTGCAGTCGGCGGGGCCGGCGCTCGGCGGGCTGCTCGTCGCCGCCTCGGATCCCGGGGTGGCGATGCTCGTCAACGCCGGGACGTACGTCGCGTCGGTCGGGTTCCTGCTGGCGATGCGGCCGGTGCCGGCGCCGGAAGGGCCCGGTGCCGGGGTCGTCGCCGGTCCGGCGGTCGTCGCGGCGAGCGGGCTCCCGGCGGGGGCCGCCCGACCGGTTCCGACCGGACCGCCCGCGGGGGCCGGACGGTCCGCGGGACTGCGGTCCGTCGTCTCCGAGATGGCCGAGGGGGCGCGGTACGTCCGGTCGCAGCGGTGGCTCTGGAGCACGCTGCTGTTCGCGATGGTCGCCATCCTCTTCCTGCTCGGCCCGCTCGAGGTGCTGCTGCCGTTCGCGGTCCGCGACCAGACCGGCGGCGGTTCGTCGGAGTACGGGCTCCTGCTCGCGGTCTACGGGGTGTCGTCGGCGCTGGGCGCGCTCGCGATCTCGTCGCGGCCGCTGCCGCGCCGGTACATGACGGCGATGCTGGTCGGCTGGGGCCTCGGGACGCTGCCGATCGCCGCGATCGGGTTCCTCGACGCGCTGTGGGCGATGGCGCTCGTCCTCGTCGTGACGGGAGCCTGCGACGCCGTCGGCCAGGTGGTGTGGGGCACGCTCCTGCAGCGCCGGGTCCCGGCGCGCCTGCAGGGACGCGTCGCGAGCCTCGACTGGTTCGTGTCGCTCGGCCTGCTGCCGGTGTCGATGGCGCTCGCCGGACCGGCCGGCGAGCTCGTCGGCGTGACCGCGGTGTTCGTCGTCGCGGGCGTGATGACCGCGGTCTCCGGGCTCGGGGTCCTGTTCGTGCTCGGGCTGCGGCGCGACGAGCTGGAGCACCCGCTCGACGACCCGGCGTGATCCCGGGTCGGGCGCTGGGCGCGGCGACTCCCTTCCAGGCCCGGGTCAGGCGCAGTGGTCCGCGATCGCCGTGGCGACCTCGGCGGGGCGGTCCTCGACGAGGAAGTGCGACGCGTCGACCGCGTGGCCGGTGAGCTCGCCGCACCACGGGCGCCAGACCTCGAGGACGTCGCCGTAGAGCACCTCGAGCGCCCCGCGGGAGCCCCAGAGCGCCAGGGTCGGGCACGCGATCCGCCGCCCGGCCTCGCGGTCGGCCGCGTCGTGCTCGCGGTCGACCGTCGCGCCGGCGCGGTAGTCCTCGCAGATCGTGGTGCGGAACCCCGGGTCGTCGAGCTGCGCCCGGTAGGCGGCGAGGACCGCGGGCGGGTAGTGGTCCCCGTCCGCCGGGTCGATCCCCATCCGCGTCACGTGCGCGTCCCAGAACGCCTCGGGTGCGCCGCCGATCAGGGCCTCCGGCAGGGGCGCCGGCTGGGCGAGGAACGGCCAGTGCCAGTAGGCGATCGCCATGCGGTCGTCGGCGCGCTCCCAGACCTCGACGGTCGGCACGACGTCGAGCACGCAGAGCCGCGCGACCCGGTCCGGCAGGTCGAGGGCCATCCGGTACGCGACCCGCGCGCCGCGGTCGTGACCCGCGACCGCGAAGCGCTCGTGCCCGAGCGCCGTCATCACGTCGGCGAGCGCCGCGCCCCAGGTCCGCTTGGCGTGCGGCAGGTGGTCGTCGTGCGCCGCGGGCCGCTCCGAGGCGCCGTAGCCCGGGAGGTCGCACGCGACCACGGTGAACCGCTCGGCGAGCAGCGGCGCGGCCGCGTGCCACATCAGGTGCGTCTCCGGGTAGCCGTGCAGCAGCAGCAGCAGCGGCGGGCCGGCACCGCCGACCGCGGCGCGCACCGTGCCGTGGCGCGTCGGCACGTCGTGGAGGTCGAGGCCGTCGATCGCCGGGGTCACCGGCACCCCGTACCCGCACCGCGCGGCGGCGACCGGCGTGCCGGCCCGAGGCGCGCGGACAGGTGCCCCGCCGGTCGGCGGGGACGGGACCCGGCCGCGCGTGCGATCCCGCCCCGGCGGGCACCGGAGCACCATGCCGTTCGCCGTCGACGCCGCGACCCACGCCTACTACGACCTGCGGGCGGGCGAGTACGACGACTGGTTCGACGGGTCGGGGATGTTCGCCGACCGCGTCCGTCCCGGGTGGACCGAGGAGCTCGACCGGCTCGTCCGCGCCCTCGGCGCCCTGCCGCCCGCCCGGACGGTCGACCTCGCCTGCGGCACCGGGTACTTCACGCGGTACCTGCGGGGCCTGCTGATCGGCGTGGACCAGAGCGCCGAGATGGTCCGGTTGACGCAGGAGCGCCTGCCCGAGGGCCTGGCGGTGGTCGGCGACGCACTGGCCGCGCCGTTCGCCGACGGCGTCTTCGACCGGGTCTTCACCGGACACTTCTACGGCCACCTCGACGACGAGGAGCGCGCCGCGTTCCTCCGCGAGGCCCGGCGGCTCGGCAGCGAGCTGGTCGTCGTCGACTCCGCGCTGCGGGACGGCGTCGAGCCCGCGGGGTGGCAGACCCGGACGCTCAGCGACGGGTCCGAGCACCGCGTCTACAAGCGCTACCTCGACGGCGACGTCCTCGCGGAGGAGATCGGCGGCGAGGTCCTGCTGGACGGCGACTGGTTCGTCGTCGCCCGCGCGCGCTGGGACGTCTAGGCCGGGGGGCGCGGCCGGCGCCGTCTACCGGCGCTGCAGCCGTGCGACGTGGTCGCCGAAGCCCGGGTAGGAGACCTCGGCGGCCTCCATCCCGACGACGGTGACGCCCTCGCGCGATGCCAGCCCTGCGACGGCGCCGAGCATCGCCAGGCGGTGGTCGCCGTGCGCCTCGATCGTGCCGCCGCGGATGCCGGTGCCGCCCTGGACGACGAAGCCGTCGTCGGTGGCCTCGATCTCCGCGCCGAGCCCGCGCAGGCCGTTCACGACGGTCGCGATGCGGTCGGACTCCTTGTGCTTGAGCTCCTCGGCACCGCGGACGACGGTCTCGCCCTCCGCGAAGCAGCCGAGCAGCGCGACGAGCGGCAGCTCGTCGATCACCAGCGGGACCTCCTCGGCCTCGACCGTCGTGGCCTTCAGCGGGCCGTGCGCGACGTCGAGGTCGGCGACCGGCTCCTCGCCGGGGACGACGCCGTCCTGACGCCGCTCCCGCTCGCCGACGACCACGGCGCCCATGCGCTGGAGGACGTCGAGGATGCCGGTGCGGGTCCAGTTGACGTTCACGCCCTCGATCAGCAGCCGGGATCCGCGGACGAGGACGCCGGCGACGATCGGGAAGGCGGCCGAGGAGACGTCGCCGGGGACGTGGATGTCCTCGACGGTCAGCTCGTCGACGTGGCCGACGGTGATGCGGTCGCCGTCCCGCCACAGCGGGACCCCGAGGCGCGACAGCAGGCGCTCCGTGTGGTCGCGCGAGGCGACGGGCTCGACCACGGTCGTGCCGCCGTCGGCCAGCATGCCGGCGAGCAGCACGCAGCTCTTGACCTGCGCGGAGGCCACCGGCAGCTCGTAGGTGATGCCCCGCAGCTGGGTGCCGTGGACGGTGAACGGCGGGAGCCGGCCGTCGGTGGCCTCGATGTTGGCGCCCATGAGGCGCAGCGGCTCGGCGATCCGGTCGACGGGGCGGCGGCGGATCGAGGCGTCGCCGTCGAAGCGGAACGAGCGGCCGTCCTGCCCCGCCAGCCAGCCGGGCAGCAGCCGCATGAGCGTGCCCGCGTTGCCGACGTCGATCGTCTCGCCGTGCGCGTCCGGGGTGCGCATGCCGACGCCGCGCAGGACGACGCGGTCGCCGTCGCGCTGCACGATCGTGCCGAGCGTCCGCATCGCCTCCAACGTCGAGAGGGTGTCCTCGGCGGCGAGGTAGTTCGTGACCACGACGGGCTCGGACGCCATGGCGCCGACCATCGCTGCGCGGTGGCTGATCGACTTGTCGGCGGGCGGCGTCAGCCGGCCCTTGAGCGGCCCCGAGGGGTCGAAGCGGACGTCCATCCGGTGGTGGTCCTTCGCTGGTGCGGTGGGGGTGGTCGACCGCCGCCCCGCGCGGGCCGGGCGGCGGATGGATCCTACGGGGCCGTCGCCGGATCCCGCGCCCCGCGGGATCCGGACGGGCGGGAGCCCTGTACGCCCGGACAGGGCGGGCGGCGTCAGGCCGGCACGGCCACCGGTGCCGGGACGCGCCCGGCCAGAGCCGCGACCGCCTCGACCTGCCGCAGGTACGCGCCGAACTCGTCGGCGCGGAGCTGCTGCGGGCCGTCGCAGACCGCGTTGTCGGGGTCCGGGTGGGTCTCGACGATCAGACCGTCGGCGCCGGCCGCGGCGGCGGCCATCGACAGCGGCAGCACGAGGTCGCGGCGACCGGCCGCGTGGGACGGGTCCACGACGACGGGCAGGTGCGTCAGGCCCTTCAGGACCGGGACGGCGGCGATGTCGAGCGTGAAGCGGGTCGACGTCTCGTAGGTGCGGATGCCGCGCTCGCAGAGGATCACGTTCGGGTTGCCCTGCGCCAGCACGTACTCGGCGGACATCAGGAGCTCCTTGAGCGTCGCCGCCAGCCCGCGCTTGATGAGCGCCGCGGTCCCGCTGCGCCCGATCTCGGTGAGCAGCGGGTAGTTCTGCATGTTCCGGGCGCCGACCTGGACGACGTCGGCGACCTCGCAGACGGCCTCGACGTCGCGAACGTCCGTCAGCTCGGTCACGATCGGGAGGCCGGTCTCCTCCTTCGCGCGCCGGAGGATGTCGAGCCCCTCCTGCCCCAGGCCCTGGAAGCTGTAGGGCGAGCTGCGCGGCTTGTACGCCCCGCCGCGGAAGAGCTGGACGCCAGCGTCCCGCACGATCCGCGCGGTCGACAGCGTCTGGTCCGCGGACTCGACGGTGCACGGCCCGGCGATCGTCGCGAACGCCCCGCCGCCGATCCGTCGTCCGCCGATCTCGAGGGTCGTCTCGCGTCCTCCGGTCGCCTGCAGGGATCCCAGGCGGTACGGGACCTCGCGGACCCCCTCGGCGGGTGCTGCGGTCGTCTTGGTGCTCATCGTTCGTCGTTCCTCCCGGACGCCCGGTCGGGCCTCTGCCCACGGTACGTCCGTCGTCATCGGATGGGTTGGATCACCGTCCCGTCGGCGAGGGTGAGGGGTCCGGCACCCGATCGACCACCCCGCGGGAGAGGGGCGGATGCGCGCCCCGGAGACCTACGAGGACACGACGACCGAGGGCCTAGCGAAATCGCCAGGAGCGCCACGCGTACGAGGCCACGGAGGCCACGTCGGGGCGCGGGGCGACGACCGGGGAGTACTCGGCTGCGGAAGGCAGGGCTCGAGGGGCGGTCGTCGACATCGACCCGGCGATCGTAGCGCACCGGTCCGCGATGGTCACGGGCCTGCGCGACGCGAGGGAGGGAACGGCGGGGCCGGGACCGTCGACCGGCCACCCGGCCCTTCGGCGCACTGCCGGGTCGGCCACCGCGTGCCCCGCGGACGAGCGCCGACGCGCCACCGTCGGACGCCGAGCGACTACCGTCCTCCCCCGTGCGCCTGCTGATCGTCGAGGACGAGGCGAAGCTCGCCGCGCTCCTCGCGCGGGGCTTCCGCGAGTCCGGCCACGCGGTCGATCTGGCCGGCACCGGCGAGGAGGCCCTCTGGCGTGCCGGCTCGACGGCCTACGACGTGGTCGTCCTCGACGTCGGGCTGCCCACGATCGACGGCTTCGAGACCTGCCGGCGGCTGCGGGCCGACGGCGTTCGCACCCCCGTCCTGATGCTGACCGCACGGGACGGCGTCGACGACCGGATCGCCGGCCTCGACGGCGGCGCGGACGACTACCTCGTCAAGCCGTTCGACCTCGGGGAGCTCGAGGCGCGGCTGCGGGCGCTCGTCCGGCGCGGGCAGGTCGCGCTCGACCCGGTCCTGACCGTCGGCCCGCTGCGGCTGGACCCCGCCGGGCGACGCGCCTGGCACGGCGACGAGGAGCTCGGGCTCTCGGCGAAGGAGTTCGCCCTGCTCGAGGTGCTGATGCGTCGGCCCGGGGAGGCGCTGGACCGCCGCGCGCTGCTGGAGGCCGCGTGGGACGACGCCTACGACCCGCGCTCGAACGTCGTCGACGTCTACGTCGGCTACCTGCGCCAGAAGGTCGACCGGCCCTTCGGGACGGCGCTGATCGCCACGGTGCGGGGCGTCGGCTACCGGCTCGATGCGGAGGCCGGGGCGTGAGCCGGCTGTCCGTGCGCCTGCGGGTCGTCGTGGCCTCGACCGTCGCGATGGCGGTGGTCCTCGTGGCCCTCGGCGCGTTCCTGCGCGGCCAGGTCGCCGGCGGGCTCGACGACGCGCTCGGGCGGACGCTCGACGCCCGGCTCGCCGACGTCACCGGCTCGCTGGCCGCCGGGCGCTCGGCCCGCGCGGCGGTCCCGGCGGGCGAGGCCGACGAGGACACCGTCGTCGTGCAGGTCCTGGACCGCTCCGGCCGGGTGCTGGCGGCCAGTCCGGGGCTGGCGGGGTCGCCGCTCCTCCGGGCCGGGGAGCTGCGGGAGGCCGCCGACGACGACGTGACGATCGACCGCCGCGACGTCGGGGTCCGCGACGACGACGGCGACACCGACGCGTTCGCGGCCCGCCTGCGGGCGACGCCGGTCGACGACGACCGCGCGGACCTGCCGATCGTCGTGGCGGCCACCGGCGTCGCCGACCGGGACGCCGCGGTCCGGTCGCTCGACACCGCGCTCGCGATCGGTCTGCCCGTCGCGATCCTCCTGTCGGCCGCGCTCGGCTGGGCGCTCGCGCGCGGGGCGCTGCGTCCCGTCGAGGCGATGCGCCGGCGCGCGGACGGGATCGCGGGCCCGTCGGACGAGCGGCTGCCGGTGCCGCGTTCGCGGGACGAGATCGCGCGGCTGGGCCGGACGCTGAACGCGATGCTCGACCGCCAGGCCGCGGGGTTCCGGCGGGAGCGGGCGTTCGCCGCCGACGCCAGCCACGAGCTGCGGACCCCGCTGACGGTCCTGCGCACCGAGCTCGACCTCGCCACGCGCGGGGAGCGCGACGCCGGCGAGCTGCGGGCCGCCCTGGCGTCGGCGTCCGACGAGACCCGCCGGCTCGAGCGGCTCGCCGACGACCTGCTCGTGCTCTCGCGCGCCGAGAGCGGGCGCCCCGACCCGCCCGCCGAGGTCCCGGTCCGCCACCTGCTCGAGGCCGTGCGCGACCGCTTCTCCGGGGCGTTCGCCGCGGAGGACCGGAGCCTCGAGGTGGTGCTCGACGTGGCCGACCCGCGCGTCGTCACCGGGCGTTCCGGCGACCTGGACCGTGCGCTCTCGGGGCTCGTCGTGAACGCGCTCCATCACGGCGGCGGGGAGACGGAGCTGCGGGTCGCGGCGTCCGGGGACGGACGCGTCGCGTTCCACGTGCTCGATCGCGGACCGGGGGTCCCGACGGACCTCCGGGGCCGGGTCTTCGACCGCTTCGTCACGGGAGCCGGGGACCGGCGGGAGCGGCGCGGCACCGGGCTCGGGCTCGCGATCGTCGCCGCGGTGGCCGCGTCCCACGGCGGCCGCGCGGACGTCGAGGATCGGACCGGCGGTGGCACCGACGCGTGGTTCTCGGTCGCCGGGTGAGGGCCGGGGTCGCCGCGCGGGGCTCTCATCGAACACTCATCAGCCGCTCCCTAGCGTGGGGACCACGGCGCACCCACCCGCCCCGCGGGACGGGGGTGCGCCGCCCCCACCCGACCGAGGAGCACCCGATGATCCGCCCCCGCACCGCCCTGACCGTCACCGCGATCGCCGCCGTCACCGCGGCCGGCGGTGTGGCCGTCGCCGGCGCCGTCGACCGTCCGGGGGACCCCGCTCCCACGCCGGCCGCGTCGGCCCCGATCGCGGCGGCCCCGGCGGTGTCCGGCAGCGCCGCCCTCCCCCGCGCAGCGCGGACCGGCGACGACGGCCTCACGCACGCCCAGGCGTCGAAGGCGCGCGCCGCGGCCCTGCGCGCCGTGCCCGGCCGCGCGACGTCGATCGACCGCGACGCCGACGGCGGCCCGGTGACGTACGACGTGACCGTGATCACCAGGGCGAACCGGGCGCGCGAGGTCCACCTGAGCTCCCGGTTCCGCGTGCTGCGCACCACCGCGGAGGACCGCGACGGGCTGACCTACGCGGCGGCCGGCCGGGCGTCGAGCGCCGCCGGCAGGGCCGTCCGCGGCGTCGTCACCGGGATCGAGGTCGAGGACGAGGGTCGCGCGCGGTACGAGGTCGAGGTCCTGACGTCGCGGTCGACCGAGCGCGTCGTCCGCCTGTCGTCGTCGTTCTCCGTCGTCACCGGCTCCGCCGGGGACGACGACGGCGACGACTGACCCGCCCGCGGCGCGTCAGGCGCGGCGCGCCCGCGGCGCCCCGTCGACCACCGGTGCGCGGAGCAGCTGCGACCGGAGCGCCGCGGTGACGTGGCGACGGTCGGCGACCTCGTCCCGCGCGTCCTCGTCGACGTCCTCGTCCAGCGCGCCGAAGGGGCCCTGCTCCCAGCGGTCGAGGTCGTCGCCGCGGCCGATCGCGCGGACCGCCCGGTCGCGGACGTCGGTCTCCAGCGCACCCGTCCGCAGCTGCAGCGCGGCCAGCGCGATCCAGAACGCGGCGGCCAGGGCGACGGAGCCCGCGACCTCGTCCAGCCACTCCTCCACGAGCCGCTTCGTCGCCCGTGCCGGTGAGGCCCCGCCGGCGAGGGCGGCCTCCCAGTCACCGCGGACGTCCGCGGCCAGGTCGTCGTCGAACAGGCCGGATTCCCAGGCGTCCATCGTGAGGCGACCGTAGGCGCCGGGCGGGTGATCCCGTGGGAACGTTCGGTGACTTCTCGGGCGGGGGCGTCAGGCGGGCGCGGGCACCGGGGCGTCCCCGCCGTGCTGCGGTGCGGCCCCTGCGACCCGGCGCAGCGCGATCGCGGCGGCGGCCCGGTCGTCCGTCTCGAAGATCCGGGCGATCACGCCCTCGACGACGCCGAGGCGGACCGCCGGGTCCTCGGTGCCGAGCGCGGCGAAGGCGTCGGGGTCGAGCACGAGCAGGTCGACGTGCCCGTCGGCGTGCACGTCGGCGGCGTGCGGCTGTCCGGCGACGAGGGCGAGCTCGCCGAAGCTCATCCCCGCCGACAGGGTCGCGACGCGACGCGGCCGGCCGTCGGGCCCGTCGACGCTGACGGTGACCCGGCCGGAGAGCACGAGGTGGATCCCGACCGGCGGGTCGCCGCGGCGGGCGAGGACGTCGCCGGCGGACGCGGTGCGCGGACGCAGGTGCGCGCGCAGCACCTCGAGCTGCGCGGCGTCGAGGCGGGCGACGAGCGGGTGGTCCTCGAGCGCGACCCGCTCCAGGCGGCAGGACGCGGTGCCGTGGCGGGCGAGCAGCTCGTCCTCGCACCACTCCACCGCACCGTCCAGGCCGCCGTGGCGGGGCGGCCACGACTGGTCGTCGTGCTCGGGCTCGGGGAGCACGCCGTCGGGGTCGACGATCGAGACCTCGCAGCCGGACTCGCGCAGCCGCGAACGCAGCTCGCCGAGCATCCGCCGGGCGACGCTCGCGACCTCGTCGACGCGGCGCAGGTCGAGGACGAGCAGCTCGAGGTCGTCGCTGCGGCGTGCGATCTCGCGGACCACCGTCTCGGCGCCGGCGAAGCGGAGGTCGCCGTGCAGCGCGTAGATCCGGGCGCGGCGGCCGTGCTCGCGGAGGACCTCCTCCTCCTCGGGCGTCCGGCGCCGTCGGGAGGGCCGGTCGACGAGGTCCCAGGACGCGCGGACCGCGGAGCGGGCGCCGCGGGAGACGTGGAGGAAGTGGAGCTCGAGCTCGCGGGAGAGCCGGCGGCAGGCCTCGACGCCGCGGACGCTGTTGCCGTGCTCGTCCAGGCGCGGCGAGAAGACCGCGACGCCGATCTGGCCGGGCAGCACCGCGAGGACGCCGCCGCCGACGCCGCTCTTCGCGGGCATCCCGACGCCGGAGACCCAGTCGCCGGCGCCGTCGTACATCCCGCACGTCGTCATCACGGAGAGCACCCGCTCGACGAGGTGCGGCGCGAGCACCTGCTCGCCGGTCAGGGGCTGGATCCCGTTGTTCGCGAGGGTCGCGGCCATCAGCGCCAGGTCGCGGGCGTCGACGAGCAGCGAGCACTGGCGGAAGTAGCGGTCGACGACGGGCTCGGGGTCGTCCTCGAGGATCGCGACGGTGCGCAGCATGTGGCCGATCGCGCGGTTGCGGTGACCGGTCCGGAGCTCGGAGGCGTAGACCTGCTCGTCGAGCGCGAGCTCCCGGCCCGCCCACTGCGAGTAGGCGCGGCGGACCCGCTCGAACGTGTCGGCGTCGTCCGTGCCGTCGACGAGGGACGCCGCCGTGATCGCCCCCGCGTTGATCATCGGGTTGCGCGGTCGCCCGGACTCGGGGTCGAGGCTGATCTCGTTGAACGCATCACCCGACGGCTCCACGCCGACCTTCGCGTCGACGGCGTCGAGCCCGCGGTCGGCGAGCGCCAGACCGTAGGTGAACGGCTTGGAGATCGACTGGATCGTGAACGGCACCCGCGAGTCGCCGGCCTCGTAGACGAAGCCGTCGGCGCTGGCGACGCAGATCCCGAAGCGGTCGGGATCGGCCGCCGCCAGCTCGGGGATGTAGTCCGCGACCGCGCCGGAGCGGTCGGCGGAGCAGTCCCCCATGATCGAGTCGAGGTAGTCCTGGACGACGGAGCGCACCGCCGGAACCTAGTCGACCGCCGGAGCCTCGTCGCCGGGCGGACCCGATCAGCGCGGGAGTCCGCCGGAGCAGCCCCGGCGGGCGGCCACCCGGGTCGGCTCGTCCCACTCGCCCCAGTACGCCCTGGCGTACTCGTCGGCGATCGCCCGCCGGGAGGGGTGCTTGCCGCGGTCCATGTCGTAGACGATGTCGGCGCGGTCCTCCGCGCACGCGAAGAACGAGGACTCGCAGGTCTCCCTGCGCGGCGTGGGGAACTGCCGGCACCGCAGGCTCGCCGGGTCGTCCGCCGCGACGGGCCGCGGCTTCGGGGCGTCGGATCCGCCGCAGCCGGCGGCGGCGAGGGCGACGGACGTCGCGGCGGCGAGGAGGAGGGGACGGGGCTGCACGTCGAGCGGGGGCCGGTGGTCCGGGCCGATCGTGCCCGGGCCCCGTCAAGGCTAGTGGAGGACGTCGACCGCGGATCGCCCGGTCCGGACGGGCTCAGGCGAGCGCGGCGCGCAGCTCGGTCAGGAAGCGCTCGTTCTCCTGCGGCGTGCCGTACGTGACGCGGACGGCGCCCGGGCGTCCGAGGGCGCCGCCGGTGCGGATCAGGACGCCGGCCTCGCGGAGGTCGGCGACGACGCGGTGCTCGAGCGCGCTGCGCTCGTCGTCGGTCGCCCCGTCGCCGGCGGGCAGGTCGAACCAGCAGAAGTTCGCCTCCGACGCCGCGGGCGTGATGCCCAGCGCGCCGAGGCCGAGGGCGACCGCGGCGCGCGACTCGCGGGCCTGGGCGATGCGCGCGTTGATCGCGCCGGGGTGGCGCAGGGCCTCGGTCGCGGCGGCCGCGGCGGCGACGTTGACGACGAACGGCTGACGGACCCGCTCGACCGCCGCGACGAGCTCCGGAGAGCTGCAGAGCCCGTAGCCGACGCGCAGCCCGGCGAGGCCGTAGAGCTTCGAGAACGTCCGCAGCAGCATCAGGTGCGGGTGCTCCTGCAGCAGCGGGACGGAGTCCTCGGGGCGGTACTGCTCGGCGAACTCGATGTAGGCCTCGTCGAGGAGCACGACGACGTCGTCGGGGACCTTCGCGAGGAACGCCCGGATGGCGTCGAGGCCGACGGCGGTCGACGTCGGGTTGTTCGGGTTGCAGACGATCACAAGCCGCGTGCGGTCCGTGATCGCCGCGGCCAGGGCGTCGAGGTCGTGGCGGTGGTCGCCGTCGAGCGGCACGCGGACCGCGGTCGCCCCGGAGGCGGCCTCGAGGTGCGGGTAGACCGAGAACGCCGGCCAGGCGTAGACGAGCTCGGAGTCGTGGTCGAGCAGCGCCTCGCCGAGGGCGAGCAGGACCTCGCAGGAGCCGTTGCCGACGGCGATCAGCGACGGGTCGACGCCGGTGTGCTCCGCCAGCGCCTCGCGCAGCGGCCGGTACGAGGGGTCCGGGTAGCGGTTGGTCGCCCCGAGCGCGGCCGCGGCGGCGGCGACGACCTCGGGCAGCGGCGGGTCGGGGCACTCGTTCGACGCCAGCAGCGCGACCCCGTCCGGCAGGCTGTAGCCGCCGGCCGCGGGGTAGTGCGGGATCTTGGCGGCGCGGTCGGTGATCTTCAGCGGCACCCGGGGATCGTGCCACGTCGCCGGGACCGGCGGTGCGCGGACGGGTCGTCGCGGCGATCCCCGTCCGGTTCGATCCCTCACGGGGGTGCGCGGCGGGTACGGTCGTGCCGTGTGGTTGCCACCCGGCCCAGCGGTCCGGCGTCCTCGGGGCGCGGCCCTGATCCCCGCCCTCGCGGTCATCGCCGGGCTCCTCGGCGCACCCGGCGTGGCGGCGGGGGACTGGACCCGTCCGCAGGTGCTCTCCCCGGCCCCCGGGGGTGACGTCGACACGATCGCGCTCTCCCCCGTCGTGACCGGGGACGGTCGCGCCGTCGTGGCGTGGCGCTCCGCGTCCGACGAGGCGACGCCCGACCGCCTCTTCGCCCTCGACGCACGGACCGGCAGGGTCTCCGCGCCGGTGCCCTCGCCGCTCGTCGCCGCGGGACGTCCGGTCGCCCTCGAAGGTCCCGACGCGCTCGCCGCGCTCGGGGACGACCGGATCGTCGCGCTGGCCGACGATCCGCGGTCGCCCGCCACCCGGATCCGCTTCGGGCTCTCGGACGCCGCGCTGCGGCCGGCCGGCGTCCGCACGCTCGACCTCCACGGCGAGCCCCGCAGGCCGGTGGTCCGCGCATCTGGTGGGCACCTCGCGATCGCCGCGCTCGTCGCGCCGGAGGGCGCGACCGCCTCGGCAGAGCGGGTCGTCGTGGCGACCGGTCCCGCCGACGGGCGCCTGGTCGTCCGGCGCCTCTCCGCCCCCGGGGGGATCGCCGACTTCGCGATCGACGTGGGGGCATCCGGCGACGTCGCCGCCGTCTGGAGCGTCGAGCGCCGCGACGAGGACGGGCGCTCGCGTCGCGTGTTCGGCCGCACGATGTCCGCCGACGGGAGGACCGGTCCGATCCGGGCGCTCGGTCCATGGTCGGAGACCATCGAGATCGGGTCGGTCGACGTCGATCGCCGAGGCAGGTCCGCCGCGACCTGGATCGCCGACGCGACCCCCGTCGGCAGCATCGATGGCGACCTCCGCCGGCGGCCGTGGGTCGCGCGGGCCAGGCGCCGGGGAGCGCTCGTGCCCGTGCGCTTCGGTGACGGCGGACGCCCGCTCTCGTCGGACCGGCCGATCGGATCGGCCGACGCGGTCGCCGCGACGTTCGCCGACTCCGGCGGGTTGGTGCTCGCGGTCGAGGGTCACGGCCGGGTCAGCGCCGGGCCGCTGCGGCGATCCGGGAGGCTCCAGCGGCTGAGCCCCCGCGGCCACCCGGCGGCGATCGATGCCGTGGCGGGCGCCGGCGGCCGAACCGCGGTCGCGTGGTCGCCCGTGATCGGCGCCGACGCCCCGGACCTGTTCGCACCGCAGCCGTCCTTCGTGTCGGTGCGGGGCCCGGGCGGACGGTTCGCGGCGCCCCACCGGCTCGGGACGGCGATCACCGCCGGCCCGACGATCGCCGTGTCTCCCGACGGGCGGCGCGTCGTCGCCGCGTGGCTCCGCGGTGACCACGCGCAGCCCCGGGTCGCGGAGCTGCTCCCGTGAGCGCCGTGCCGGGCTCCTCCCGGCGACGGGCGACCATTGCGCTCCTCACGACCGTCGCGGCGCTCGCCGCTTCCGGGGCCGCGGTGCCCCCGGTCGGCGCTGCGTGGTCGGCCCCCCGGACGGTCGGCCCGCCCGTGGAGGACGGCGACGACGGGTTCCTGACCGCCGCGACCGGGCCGACAGGATCGATCCTCCTGCGCCGCTACGACGTCGACGGGTCGGGGACCACGTCGGTGTTGTCCCGGTCGGCGGACGAAGCGACGTTCCGCGGCCGCATCCGCCTGCAGCGGGCCGGGCGACCGGTGTCGGTCAGCTACGGGGACGGCGACCCGACCGTCGCGCCGGTCGGGGGTGGCCGGACGATCGCCATCGCCGATCCCGGCTACGGCAGCGACGGCCCGCCGCTGGGCTACGGCGTCGTCGGCCCGACGGGGGACCGCGCGTCCGTCGTCGAGACGCGGATCACCGGCGACTGGTCGCAGCCGGCGCTGCGGGCGTCGGGCCGGCGGGTCGTGATCTCGGCGGAGGTCGAGGACCGGTCGAGCGGGGACACGCGGGTCTGGATGGCCCGCGGGACCCCCGGCGCCGGCCTCGGGCGTCTCGCCCCGGCCCGCTCCGTGACACCGCCGGGCGACATCGGCGACCACCGCACCGCGATCGGCCCGAAGGGAGATGTTCTGGTGGCGTGGACCGTAGAGCGAGGCGCCGGGGACGACGAGGTCACCGACGTGTTCGCCCGGACGATCTCGCGGAGCGGGCGGCTCTCGCCGGTCCGGAGGATCGGGCACGCCGGTCCCGACGTCGAGTTCGCCTCGGCGGCCGTCGATCGGACCGGTCGCACCGCCGTGGCGTGGTTCGGCCCCGCGGCGGGGATCGCGCCCGTCGACAGCGCCCCGAAGACCTTCTGGATCGCGCTCGGATCCCCTGGGGCCGCGCCCGCCCGGAGTCGCCCCTATCTCCGGGGCCGTCTTGTCCGCCGCGAGACGGACGAGGCGTTCCGCGGGGAGCTGGCGTTCGCCGGTCCGGGACCGGCGCTCATCGCCCTCGAGCACGACCGGGCCGACATGACCAGCGCGGAGGTCGGGACCGTGGACTCGTCCCGGTCGCTCCGACGGCTCTCCCCGCGCGGGGCGAGCGTCGGTGGGCTCCGGCTCGCAACCGCCCCGGACGGGACCGCCGCGGTGACGTTCGCCGGCAATCCGGACGTCCCCGGCGAGTTCGGCGCGGTCTGGGCGGCGACCCGCGACCGGGTCACGGGACGCTTCGGCGTCGCCGAGCGGCTCGCCCGCGGGACGGACAGACAGCCCGCGGTCGCGGTCACGCCGGACGGCCGTCGGACGGTCGTCGCATGGATCGGCTCCCGCGGCCTCCGCACGACGTACGCGGTCGCGGAGCGCCGTTGACGCCCGGGCGGGGCCCGCACCCCTCCCCTACTGCGCCGAGTCGAGGTCCCTGCGCAGCGCCTTCGCCCGCCCGAGGTACACGTGCTGGGCACGGTGCTCCTCGGCGGCGGCGTGGTAGTGCGCCATCACGCGGATGATCTTCGGCAGCGCGCCCGGGACGTCGATCTCGACCGCGCACATCAGGGGGACCTGGTCGAAGCCCATCTGGCGCGCGGCGGCCGCGGGGAACGCGGCCTTCAGATCGGGCGTGGCGGTGAAGATGCAGGAGACGACGTCGTCGGGCGAGAGCGCGTTGCGGTCGAGCAGCTCACGCATCAGCTCGGTGGTCCGGGAGAGGATCTCGTCCGCGTCGTCGTGCTCGACGGAGATGGCCCCGCGGAGGGCGTGCAGCCGCATCGGGCGGATGATCGCACCCACGTCCGCCCGGGTGCCCCGAGCCTCGCCGACGCCCGGTGCGATCCCGACCCGGGACGCTCGGGGTGGGGCCCGGACCTTCTCCTCGTCAGCGGGCGTGGTCGCGGCGCGGCGCCGCGCGGAGCGCGTCGACCTCGGTGGCCTCGAGCGCGCGCCACTCCCCCGGCTTCAGCCGGCCGACGTCGAGCGGGCCGAGCTTCACGCGGCGCAGCGAGAGCACGGGGTGGTCGACGGCCTCGCACATCCGGCGGACCTGGCGCTTGCGGCCCTCGCGGAGCGTGATCCGCAGGAGCTGCGGGTTCAGGAGCTCGACGCCCGCGGGGAGGGTCGGCCCGTCGTCGAGCTGGACGCCGGACCGCAGCGCCTCGACGGTCTCGCCGCCGACCGGGCCGCCGGAGACCTCGGCGATGTAGACCTTCTCGACCTCGTAGCGCGGGTGCGTCAGGAGGTCGGCGAGGTCGCCGTCGTCGGTCAGGAGGATCAGGCCCGTGGTCTCGGCGTCGAGGCGACCGACCGGGTAGAGGCGGCGGCCCCCGGCCGGCACGAGGTCGACGACGGTCTCGCGGCGATGGGTGTCCTTGGCGGTCGACACGACGCCCGCCGGCTTGTTCAGCGCGAAGACGACGGTGTCGGCCGCCGGGGCGACGCTGCGCCCGTCCACACGGACGTCGTCGTCGGCGGTGACGTCCCGCGCGGGGTCCGCGACGATCCGGCCGTCGACGGTGACGCGGCCGGAGTAGATGATCTCCTCCGACGCGCGGCGGGAGGCGACGCCCGCGTGGGCCAGGAACTTCTGCAGGCGCATGTCAGCGGTCCTCGGGTCGGTCGGCGGCCCACACGAGCGCGGCGGGCATGCCTTCGAGCATCGGGTCCTCGCCGTCGTGGGCCGGTTCCTCGAGCGCGGTCGGCACGAGGCCGCAGGCGACGAAGCGGGAGACGTACGCGCCGAGCCCGTGCGCCCACTCGGGCACCTGGACGCGGATGCCGTCCTCGGTCGTCGTCCACGCGCGGGCGTGCAGGACCTCGGTCGCGAGCGGGTGCGGGTTGGACACCACGAGTCGGCCGCCGGGGCGCAGGATGCGGGCGAGCTCGGCGATGCCGTCGAGCTTGGGCAGGTGCGACAGGGTCAGGCCGCAGACGACGACGTCGGCGGAGGCGTCGTCGAGCGGCAGGGCGCGGAGGTCCGCCTCGATCCACTCGAGGTCGGGGGCGCGCATCCGCGCGACCTCCAGCATCGCGCGGGAGGTGTCGACGCCGATCACGTCGTGCCCCTGCTCCGCGAGCCAGGTGGCGTGGCGGCCGGTGCCGGTGCCGACGTCGACGGCGACCCCGGCGGGCCGGTCCGCGAGGAGGCGCCGCACGACGGGCTCCTCCGCCCGGATCGTCGGGTTGCGGCGCTCGTCGTAGGAGGTCGCCCAGGCGGCGTAGCCCTCCTGGACGCCGACCACCGGCAGGCGGCGCGACGCGGCCTCCCGCGGGTCGCCGATGAGCTCCGCGATCGCCGAGCGGTGCCGGTGGACGCCGAGGCTGTCGCCCTTCACCCCGGACCGCAGCAGGGCGAGCCCGTGCAGTCCGATCTGGTGGTCCCGCTCGTCCATGGACAGGGCAGCATGCCAGGTGCGACCAGCCGTGCCCACCCGTGATCGTCACCCGGCGGTCCCGCGCAGCTCCTTCCGCGCACGGCGGGCCCGGACGCGGATCTCCTCGAGCTCGTCGTCCGGGATCTTCGCGAGCGACCGCAGCGGCATCGCGATCCGGTGGTTCCCGGCGAGGTCCTCGCGGTGGCGGTCGAGAAAGTCCCAGTAGAGCGCGGTCAGCGGGCAGGCGTCCTCGCCGGTCCGCCGTTTCGGGTCGAAGCGGCACGACGGGCAGTGCTGCGACATCTTGTTGACGTAGTTGCCGCCCGCCGCGTAGGGCTTGCTCATCATCTCGCCGCCGTCGGCGTAGAGCGCCATGCCCGCCGCGTTGGGCGCCATCACCCACTCGGCGCCGTCGACGAAGCCGCGCGAGAACCAGCGGACGAGGTCCCACGGCCGGACGCCGGAGGTGAGGCCGATCGTGCCGAGCACCATGAGGCGCTCTATGTGGTGCGCGTAGCCGGTCTCCCGCACCGACCGCACGGTCTCGTCGAGGCACCTCCAGCCGGAGTCGGCCTCGCGGTACGCCCGCGGCAGCGGCTCCCGGGCGCGCAGCGCGTTGCGGCGCGGCCACTGCCCGGCGCGCAGCCAGTACATCCCCCACACGTACTCGCGCCAGCCGATGATCTGCCGCACGAAGCCCTCGACCGACTGCAGCGGCGCGTCGTCGCGGAGGTACGCGCGCTCCGCGGCCCGGACGGCGTCCAGCGGCGGCAGCACGCCGAGGTTGATCGGGACGCTCAGCAGCGAGTGGAAGAGGGTGCGCTCCCCGTCGACCATCGCGTCCTGCCACGGACCGAACTCCTTCAGCCGGCCCTGCACGAAGGACCGCAGCGCCGACGAGGCCTCGTCCGGCGTCACCGCGAACGCCCGGGGCGCGTCGTCGCCCCAGAAGTCGATCCCGGAGCGGTCGAGGTCGCGGCGAACCCCGGCGTCGACGTCGTCCTCCTCCGGCGACCACGGATCGGGCGCGTCGAGCCCGCCCTTCGGCGGCGGCCTGCGGTTGTCGTGGTCGAGGTTCCACGTGCCGCCCACAGGCTCCCCCGCGTCGTCGACGAGGACCTCCAGCCGGCGGCGCTGCTCCCGGTAGAAGGGCTCCATCTGCAGGGTCTTCCGGCCCTCCGCCCAGCGCGCGAAGGCCTCCGGGCTCGTCAGGAACTGGGTCGGCGGCGTCAGCTCGACGCCCCGTTCGTGCAGCGCCTCGAGCATCGCCGCCGAGCTCGGATAGGCGCAGACGACGTCGCCGTCGATCGCGTCGAGGCCCTCGAGGAGCCCGTCCTCGGTGCGCTCCTCGACCTCGATCCGACCGCCTTCGCGCAGGTCGGCGGCGAGGTGGCGCATGCCGGAGAGCACGAGGTGCGCGCGCTGGCGGTGCAGGCCGGGCCGCCGCAGCAGCGCCCGGGAGGTGATCAGCACCGCGCGGTCGGCGCCCTCGAGCGCCGGGTTCTCCCGCGAGACCTGGTCGCCGAGGATCAGGGCGGTGCGGGTCACGGGAGGTCTGTACCCACGCGCGGACGGTGCGACGATCCGCCGATGGACGCCGAGACCGATCCCCTGCTGCGCGCCGTCGTCGGATGGGCGTCGGGGCGCCCCGACGTCCGGGCCGTGGTGCTCACGGGCTCGCGCTCGGCGGAGGAGGGCACCGGCGACGCGGTCTCGGACTTCGACGTCGACCTGCTCGTCGAGGACCCGCACGCGTTCGGCGACGACGACTGGCTCGAGGAGATCGCCCCGGTCCTCGTCGCCTCGGAGGACGAGGACGGCGGCGACCCGGTGCGGCTCGTCTTCTTCTCCGCCCAGCGCAAGGTCGAGTTCCGGCTGCGCGCCGCGTCGGCGGTCGCCCTCGGCGACCTCGCGGGCGACGTCCTGTTCCCCGACGGCACCGGACCGGGCGCGACGGTCTCCCAGGACGACGCCGCGGGGTCGGGCACGGACGGCGGACGGTCGATCGCCGCGGAGGACGACGACGGGTGGGCCGCCACGGACGACCGCGAGGAGTGGGCCGGCGCGGACGACGCCCCGGCCGAGCCGACGCTCCTCGCCCTCCTCCCCGTCCTCACCGCGCCCGACGTCCCCGCCTGGCTCGCGCACTACCGGGCCCTCGGCTTCGACGTGCACCCGGACGACGACGGGTCCGGCGTCGCGGTCCGCGACGGGCTGGCGCTGCGCGTCGTCCCGGACCCGGCCGGGACGCCCGCTGCCCGGGGGATCGTCGTCGTGGTCGTCGACGACGCGGGGGCTCTCGCACGCGGGTGGTCGGCGGTCCCCGGCGGCCGGACCACGTCGTCGGACGAGGGCGGACGGACGCGCTGGACCCACGTCGATCCCGCCGGGAACGTGCTGCGCATCGGCTCTCCGGGCTGACCGCGGGCCCGACGCGCCCGGCCGCCCCCCTCGGCGCCTGCCATCATCGGGTGCGTGGACCTGAACCTCCTCCGCAGCACCCTCGAGGAGCTCGGCCAGCCCAAGTTCCGCTTCGAGCAGATCTGGAAGTGGACGGCCGGCGGCGCCGCCGGCTACCACGAGATGTCGAACCTGCCCGCGGCGCTCCGCGACGAGCTGACCGAGAGGGTCCCGTTCTCGACGCTGACGGAGGACCGCCGCGCGACCGCGTCGGACGGCACCGTCAAGCTGCTGCTGCACACGCACGACGGCCGGCCGATCGAGACCGTCCTCATGCGCTACAAGGACGGCCGCCGGTCGATCTGCGTGTCGTCGCAGTCGGGCTGCCCGCTGACGTGCACGTTCTGCGCGACCGGCGCGATGAAGTTCGGGCGCAACCTGACGGCGTGGGAGATCCTCGACCAGGCGCTGCACCTGCGCCGCATCGACGAGCTGAACCACTGCGTCTTCATGGGCATGGGCGAGCCGATGATGAACCTGCCGAACGTCCTCGAGGTCTGCCGGCGCCTGCCGGACCTCGGGATCACGAACCGCCGCACGGGCATCTCGACCGTCGGCTGGGTCCCCGGCATCGACCAGCTCACCGAGAGCGACGTGCCCGTCCGGCTCGCCTGGTCCCTGCACTCCGCCGACCCGCAGCTGCGGACGGACATCATGCCCGTCAACGAGCGCTACTCCCTGGCCGACGTCAAGGCCGCCTGCGACCGCTTCTACGAGAAGCGCCGGAAGATGATCTTCGTCGAGTACATCATGCTCGGCGGGGTCAACGACTCGGTCGAGCAGGCGCAGCTCCTGGCCGATCTGCTCGAGCCGTGGAAGTACAAGATCAACCTGATCCCGTACAACCCGACCGACTCCGTGTACGACGGCTCCGAGCGCGAGCAGATCGAGCGCTTCCGTCAGAAGCTCGAGGACAACGGCTTCAACGCGACGACGCGCCTGATCCGCGGGCGCGACATCGACGCCGCCTGCGGGCAGCTGGCGGCGAAGGCCGCGGCCTGACCGACCGGCGCCGCCGGACCCGACCTCTAGTGTCGGGCCGATGGGACAGCACCTGACCGGAACGGCCGCCCTCGTCACGGGCGCGAGCTCGGGGATCGGTGAGGCGACGGCACTGAGCCTCGCCGTCGAGGGGGCCGCGGTGGCGCTCGTGGCCCGGCGCGGCGACCGGCTCGAGGCGCTCGCCGAGCGGATCCGCGGCGCCGGTGCGCGGGCGCAGGTGATCGTCGCCGACGTCACCGACCGCGAGCAGGCCGTCGGCGCCGTCGAGCGGGCCGCCGAGGAGTTCGGGCGTCTCGACACGGTGATCAACAACGCCGGCGTGATGCTGCTCGGGCCGATCGAGGGCGCGCCGCTCCGGGAGTGGGAGCGGATGCTGAGCCTGAACGTGCAGGGGCTCATGTACGTCGCGCACGCCGCCCTCCCCCACCTGCTGAAGGCCGGCGCGAGCGATCCCCGCGGCGTCGCCGACCTCGTCAACGTGTCGTCCGTCGCCGGGCGCGTCGCCCGCAGCGGCTCGGCGGTCTACAACGCGACGAAGCACGCCGTCGGCGCGTTCTCCGAGGGCCTCCGGCAGGAGGTCACCGAGCGCCACGTCCGCGTCTCGCTCGTCGAGCCCGGCGCCGTGGCGACCGAGCTCAGCGACCACCTGAGCGACGCGGCGAAGGAGCGCTTCTCCACCCGCTTCGCCGAGGTCGAGATGCTGCGCGCCGACGACATCGCCGACGCGATCTCCTACCTCGTCACCCGCCCGCGCCACGTCGCGATCAACGAGATCCTCATCCGGCCGACGGAGCAGGTGGGTTAGCCCGACGCCTGCAGGTACGCGAGCACCGCCAGGACGCGGCGGTGGTCGCCCTGCGAGACCGGGAGCCCGAGCTTCTGGAAGATGTTCGTCACGTGCTTCTCGACGGCGCCGCCCGTCACCACCAGCGTCTCGGCGATCGCGGCGTTCGTGCGGCCCTCGGCCATCAGCCCCAGGACCTCGCGCTCCCGCGGCGTCAGGCGGTCGAGCCCGCAGTCGTCGGACTCGTCGCGCCCGCGGACCAGCTCGGCGACGACCTCGCGGTCCAGCGCCGTCCCGCCGGCGTGCACGCGATGCACGGCGTCCATGAACGCCCGAACGTCGCCGACGCGCTCCTTGAGCATGTAGCCGATCCCGCCGGTGCCGCCCGACGACAACAGCTCCGCGGTGTAGACCGGCTCGACGTACTGCGACAGCACGAGCACCGCCAGCGGCGGGTGGATCTCGCGAGCCGCGATCGCCGCCCGCAGGCCCTCGTCGGTGAACGTCGGCGGGAGTCGCACGTCGACGATCGCGAGGTCCGGCCGGTGGCCGCGCACGACGCGCAGCAGGCCCTCCGGGTCCTCTGCCTGGGCGACGACCTCGACGTCGTGCTCGCGCAGGAGCGCGACGATGCCCTCCCGCAGCAGGGCGTGGTCCTCGACGATCACGACACGCACGGCAGCTCCGCTCTGATGCTCGTCCCGACCCCGGGCTCGCTCGCGACCGCGAACCGACCGTCCAGCGCCTCGACCCGGCGGCGCAGGCCCGTCAGCCCCGACCCGAGCGGATCGGCCCCGCCGGGGCCGTCGTCCGCGACGACCACGACGAGTCGGCGACGGTCCTGCTCGAGCGACACCCGGACCTCCGACGAGGCCGCGTGCTTGCTCGCGTTCGCCAGGGCCTCCGACACGACGAAGTACGCCGCGGCCTCGACGACCGGCGCGGGACGCTCGCCCAGCCGGGTCTCGACCACCACGGGGACGGCGGCGCGCTTGCCCAGCGACTCCGCCGCCGCGGCGAGGCCGCGGTCGGCCAGCACCGGCGGAGCGATCCCCCGCGCCAGGTCCCGCAGCTCGCCGATCGCGGCCGACGCCTCGACGCGGGCGCGCCGCACGAGCGCGAGCGTGGCCTCGTCGCCCGCGTCCTCCAGCCGCGCCTCGGCGCGCCCGAGCTGCATCGTCAGCGCGACGAGGCGGACCTGGGCCCCGTCGTGGAGGTTCCGCTCGATCTGCCGCAGCTGCTGCGCCTGGACGTCCAGGGCGCCGCTGCGGGTGCGGGTGAGCTCGTCGACGCGCTCGATCAGCTGCTGCGACCGGGCGCCCGGCAGGCGGTGACGGTGGACGACGGCGGTCGCCGACGCCGCGATCACGCCGTAGCCGATCATCGGCCAGAGCGGCCAGAACGCGTCGTTGGCGCCGGTCAGCATCCAGATCGCGACGTCGATGATCGAGAGCACGACGAGCACCGTGGTGCCGATCCGCAGCGCCTTCCCGGGCCACGGCGGCGTCAGGACGGCCCAGCGGACGAGCAGGTGCAGGACGAGCAGGACCGCCAGGCCGAACCACACCCAGCGGGGCCAGAAGTCCTCGCCGCCCGCCGCGACCCAGACGACCGTGACGGCGGCGCCGACCGTCGCCGAGAACGCGACCTGGAGCCCGAACGCCGGATCGGGCTCGCGCTCGTCGTCGTGCCGCAGCACGTCGACGGTGTCAGCGGACACGGCGGTCCAGGGTCGTGGTGGGGGCGTCGGCGGACATCGGGGTCAGGGGGCGCGCGCCGGACGGTGCGCGGCGCCCATCGTCCCACGCCTCAGGGACGACGGGGCGGATCCGCCGCGGGAGGCGGTCGCCGCGCCGGCGCCCGAACCCGCGCTCGCCCAGGAGCGCGACCGCGGCGGGCAGCGCCACGGCGCGGACGATCGTCGCGTCGATCAGCACGGCGGCGGACAGCCCGACGCCCATCTGCTTCATCTCCAGGAGCCGCAGGACCGCGAAGATCGCGAACACGGCGACCATCACCGCGGCGGCGCTGGTGACGCTGCCGGCGGTCGCGGCCACGCCCTCGGCCGCGGCGTCCCGCGGCGACCGTCCGGCGTCGCGGGCCTCGCGGATCCGCTCGAGCACGAGGACGCTGTAGTCCATCGAGAGCCCGAACAGGATCACGAACGCCAGCAGCGGGAAGAACGGGACGACGGTCCCCGACGACGTGAATCCGAGCAGGTCCTCCGCCCACGTGTTCTGGAAGACCGCGGTCACCACCCCGTAGGCGGCGCCGACGGAGAGCAGGTTCAGGAGCACCACCGTGGCGGCGAGCCGGACGGAGCGGAAGGCCGCGAGGAGCAGCACGAACGCCAGGCCGAGGACGAACCCGATGACGAGCGGCAGCTTCGAGGTGATCACGTGGTCGAAGTCGAGCGAGCTCGCCGCGTCGCCGGCCACCAGGACCTCGGTCCCCGGCCCGATCCGCGTCGCGGTCGGAGCGACCTGCGACCGGAGCTCGCGGACCGTGTCGCGCCCGGCGTCGATCCCGCGGTCCGGCATCGGGACGGCGACCAGCGCGGTGCGACCGTCCCGGGAGACCCGCACCGTCACGGGCCCACGCCCGTCGGTGACCCGCTCGCCGCGGGCGCCGAGCGCCTCGAGCCCGCGCCGCGCGTCGGGGCGGTCGAGCCCGCGGCCGGTGACGACGAGCTGCGCGTCGTCCGGCGCCCCCGGGAACGCCCGGTCGATCGTGCGCTGCGCGGCGGCGACCTGCGAGTCCTTCGGCAGCGAGGCCAGCCCCGGATCGGCGGTCTTCATGTCGATCGCGGGAGCGGCGAGGGCCAGCAGGACGGCGCCGGCGGTGACGAGGGACACCCCGGGCCGCCGCGTGACGGTGCCGGCGACGACCTGCCACACCGTGCGGCGCACCGGGCGACCGGCGCGGATGCGCGCCTCCCGCCGGGCCCGCAGCCGCCCGGCGAACGGGATCCGGCCCTTGTCGACGCGGTCGCCCAGGAGCGCCAGCACCGCCGGGAGGACCGTCAGCGACCCGAGCAGCGCGATCAGGACGACGAGCGTCGTGCCGAGCGCCATCGACGTGAACGCCGCCACGCCGGTCAGGAGCAGCCCGGCCATCGCGACCATCACCGTGATGCCGGAGACGACGATCGCCCGACCGACGGACGCGGACGCGGCCCGCAGCGCGGCGTCGGCGTGGTGCCCGCGCCGGCGTTCCTCGCGTTCGCGCCGGACGTAGAAGAGGGAGTAGTCGACACCGACGGCCAGACCGATCAGCACCACCATCGTCCCGGTGGTGTCGCCGCTGGGGGCGAGCTGCGAGACCACGCCGAGAGCGCCCATGGCCCCCGCGACGGCGGTCACCCCGAGCAGCAGCGGGACCGACGCGGCGACCAGCGCGCCGAACGCGACCACGAGGACGGCCAGGGTGATCGGGATCGAGTAGACCTCGGCCTTCTGCATGTCGGAGGCGACGACGTCGTCGAACTCGTGCTGGAGCGTGCCGGCACCGGACTGCAGGAGTCGCGTGCCGGCGTGCTCGCGCGCGACGGCGGCGACCGCGTCGGTCAACGGCCCGACGTGGTCGGCGGCGTCCTCGGGATCGCCGCGCAGCGTCGCGCGGACGAGCACGGACCGTCCGCCGTCGGTGGAGGCGCCGCGGGCACCGACGCCCTGGACGGACGCGACGTCGCCGAGGCGCGCGGCACGGGTCTGCAGCTCGCGCGCGGCGTCCGCGGTGGCCGCCGCGGAGGCGGAGCGGACGAGGATCGTCTCGACGGCGGGTGCGCGGAGCCCGGCGTCGTCGAGCCGGACGGCCGCGCGGCCGGACTCGCCGACGCCGTTCTCGGCCTCGGTCAGCGTCTTCGTGCCGGTCAGCACGCCCGCGGCGGTGCAGCCGACGACGAGCAGGACCCAGAGGGTCACGACGAGGCGCGGCCGGCGGGTCGATGCCCGGGAGATCGCGGAGACGACCCGGGACAGCGCGCCCGCCGGAGGGCCGGGATCCGGCGGCGGTGGCACGGGTGCGGAGGGGGAGGTGGAGCGTCGGTGGACCATGGATCCCACCCTGCTCCCGGGCCGACCCGTCGGGATTGGGGCCCGGTGCAGACCGGCCGGCCGGCGTCCCCCGACCCGGGGTGGGGACAGCCCCAGGTCCACACCGGGGGCCTCCCGCGGGCCGCGCCCGCTGCCCTCGATCGGTGGCGTGCAAACGCTCGGTCCGGGCGTTCCCCACGTCCGGGCCGTCGTCACCCCGAGATGACACGCAGGGCCGCGGACCGCTGCTAGCGTCGCGCTGCATGACGGTCCCGCGTCCTGCAGCCGAGATCCCCTCACCGGGCGCGCCGTCCGGCGCGGGCGTCGTCGTCGCCGACCTCGTCAAGCACTACGGCGAGGTGCAGGCCGTCCGCGGGATCTCCTTCGAGGCCCACCCGGGCGAGGTCTTCGGCCTCCTCGGCCACAACGGCGCGGGCAAGACGACGACGATCCGGATGCTGACCGGACGCACACCGCCGACCTCGGGCACGGCCGCGGTGGGCGGCCACGACATCGTCGACGAGCGCGAGGCCGCGCGCGGGCTCCTGAACCTCGTCTTCGAGGACCAGAACCTCTACGAGCGGCTGTCCGGGCGCGACAACCTCAAGCTCTTCGCCGACCTGTACGGCGCACCGGCGGACCGCACCGACGAGCTGCTCGAGCGGGTCGGGATCGCGAGCGCCGCGAAGCGCAAGGTCAAGACGTACTCGACGGGCATGAAGCAGCGACTGGTGCTCGCCCGGGGGCTCGTCAACGACCCGCAGGTGCTGTTCCTCGACGAGCCGACCCGCGGCCTCGACCCGATGTCGGCGCGGAACCTCCGGACGATCGTGCGGGAGCTCAGCGACGCCGGCACCACCGTCGTCCTGACGACGCACGACATGGTCGAGGCCGACGAGCTCTGCCACCGCGTCGCGTTCCTCTCCGAGGGCGCGATCGTCGCGCTCGACACGCCGCGCGAGCTGAAGCTCAAGGTCGGCGACGAGGCCGGCGCGTCACGTCGCGCCCGCGTCGTCCTCGACGACCGCTCGGAGCACACGGTCGTCCTCGACGACCCCGAGCAGGACGAGCGGCTGTCGGGCTGGCTCCGGGACGGCCGGGTCCTGACCGTCCACAGCGACGAGCCGTCCCTGGCCGACGTCTTCGTCGCGCTGGCGGGACGGAGCCTCGACGAGGACGCCCCGGGCCGGACGGAGGCCGCGGCATGAGCCTCTCCCGCGTCTGGACCATCCTCCGCAAGGACCTGCTCGACGCGATCCGCGACGGCCGGATCCTGGCGATCATCATCGTCCCGATCGCGCTGGGGGTCATGTACTCCCTGATCTACCCCGACGAGGAGCCGCGCCCGACGGCGGACGTCGTGGTCGTCGGCAGCCCGTCGAACACCGACGCGAAGCGCCTGTCCGTCGCGCTGCCCCGCGACGTCGACCGCTCGCTGGACCTGAAGGTCACCTACGAGTCGGACCAGGAGCAGGCGCGGGAGACCGTCGCCGACGACGACGCGGACGTCGCGATCGTGGTGCCCGAGGGCCTCGTCGCCGACGCCAAGGCCGGCCGCGCACCGCCGCTGACGACGCTCGTGGGCCCGAAGGCCTCGCCGACCGCCCGCGCGGTGATCGACCTCCTGCCGGCGACCGTCGGGAAGCTCGCCGACCGGCCGCCCGCGGTCCAGGTCGCCGTGCGCGACGTCGAGCCGCAGTCGCCGTCCGTCGTCGACGAGCTCGGGCTGCGCAACTACTTCGTGCTCGCCGCGGTGGTGATGACGATCGGCTTCATCGGGCTCCTCGCGACGCCGATCGTGCTCGCCGAGGAGATCGAGAAGCGGACGATCGAGGCGCTGCTGCTCGCCGCCCGCGGACCCGAGGTCCTCGCCGCCAAGGCCCTGGTGGGCATCGTCTACTCCGCGGTCGCGTCCGCGATCCTGCTCGCGCTCACCGGCGTCCCGATAGAACGGCCGGCGATCTTCGTGCTGGGCCTGCTCGGGATGGTGATCTCGATCGTCGGGTTCGGGCTCTGCCTGGCCTACGTCTTCCGCAGCGCCGACAAGCTCAACACCTGGGGCTGGGTCATCGTGATGCCGGTGATCGTCCCGGGGTTCGTCGTCGGCGTCGACCCGCCGGGGTGGGCGGACGCGATCTTCCAGGCGGTCCCCAGCGGGCAGGGCATGCGACTGATGGTCGACGGCGCGCTGCCCGAGGACGTCTTCGGCGGGGTGCCGCTCGCGATCCTCGTGTTCCTCGTCTGGGGCGCGGGCGGCCTGCTGCTGCTCTCGCGCCTGCTGCAGAAGCGCGGTTCCTGAGCCCGGGCCCCGGGCTCCGGCGCGCCGAGGGCCCGGGCGACGACCGACCGCCCGGGGACCGGAATCCGTGCCCGAACGCACAGATCTCGGCGCCGCGCGTTTGGCCCGGATGCCCAGGGGGCAACAGGGCGGAGACCGCCGAGATGCAGATGTTGCTGAATTCACAACTCCGTTGTCGTTTCTGCATGTCGTTCGGTACCCTTCCTCCGGATGCCCAGGCCCGCGGCCCCGCCGCGTACGGGTCGGCCCGACCCCCTCGGGGGTCCCGTGGCCTGGCGTCCCCGGACGGTGCACCGCCCCGTCCCGCACGGATCCCTTCCCCAGGAGCCCCATGAGCACACCGACGTCCGACCTCCACGCCTCCGACCTCGTGGTGCGCATGCCTCAGGCCGAGGCGCGCGCCGACGACCTGGACCAGGACCAGGAGTGGTGCGAGGTCGAGCTCCCCGGTGGCACCGAGCGGGTCCGCTTCCACGACTACGACCGGCTCTTCGCGATCCCCGGCCTGTACGAGCGCCTCTTCTACACCGAGCTGAAGTGCGACTCGCCGAAGGTCGTGCGCTCGCTGCTGGAGGCCCGCCTCCAGGCGGCCGGGCGGTCGGCGAAGGACCTCCGCGTCCTCGACCTCGGCGCCGGCAACGGGATGGTCGCCGAGGAGCTGCAGGAGATGGGCGCCTCCGCGCTCGTCGGCGTCGACATCCTGCCCGAGGCCGAGATGGCCGCCGAGCGCGACCGCCCGGGCGTCTACGACGACTACGTCGTGGCCGACCTGACCGCGCCCGACGCGCACGACCTGCCCGGCCTGCGCGACTTCCGGGCGAACCTCCTCACCACGGTGGCCGCCCTCGGGTTCGGCGACATCCCGCCGCGGGCCTTCGCGACGGCGTTCGGCTACGTCGCACAGGACGGCTGGGTCGCGATGACCATCAAGGACGACTTCCTCACCGTCGCGGACGACTCGGGCTTCAGCCGCCTGATCACCCGGATGCACGCCGAGGGCCTGCTCGAGGTCGAGGTCGACCACCGGTACCAGCACCGCCTGGCCGTCAGCGGCGAGCCGCTGCACTACCACGCGTACGTGGCCCGCAAGCGCGGCGAGATCCCCGCCGAGTGGCTCGACGAGCTGGAGCTCGCGGCCGTCTGACCGCGCGAGCGCCGCGGCTCGCCGCGGCGCTCACCCCGGGTCGGTGGCCGACCCGTCGAGCGACCGCCAGACCCGGGCGGGCAGGACCCGCGCCGAGTCGCCGGGGTCCACGCCCGGCTGGCCGCCCAGCCACCGCCGGACGGCCTCCGCCGGCGGCCCGATCAGCAGCAACTCGAGCACCGGTGCGGGCAGGTCGACGATCGCCCCGGACGCGACGTGCGGCGCGAGCCAGCCGAGCATCGCCTCCACGCGGGGAGCCTTGTCGCGGGCCAGGTCCTCGGCGTGCGTCCGGAGGAACGTCGCGTCCGCGGCGGTGTGGACGAACCGCGCCTCGGCGCGATGCCGCCCCGCGAACTCGAGGTACCGCCGGACCAGGGCCTCGATCCCCGCGCGGGCACCGTCGGCACCCCGCAGCGCGTCGACGAGCGCGTCGAGGAGCTCCCCCATGCAGCGGCGGTAGAGCGCGGCGGACAGCCCGTCGAAGCTGCCGAAGTGGTGGTAGAGGCTCCCGAGGCTCACGCCCGACTCGGCCCGCACCGCCTGGACGGTGAAGCCGGGGCGGCCCTCGCGGTCGTGGACGGCGAGGGCGGCGTCGAGCAGCTGCTCCGCCGTCCGCAGGCCGCGGGCCTGCTTCGGCGTCACGGTGCGTCCCCGCGGCCGCCCGGGCCGCACCCGGCGACCCGGCCCACGGGCCGCGCCGCCCCGGATCCCGTCGTGGTCGTCGCCATCGTGGGACCGTAACACCGTTCTAGAACGGTGCCGGCGCGCCGGCGTCAGCCGCGTCCGTGCGGCTCGTCCCAGTCGATCTGCGGCCCGACCGGGACCACCCGGGTCGGGTTGATCGACGGGTGCGTCGTGTAGTAGTGGACCTTGATGTGCTCGAGGTCGACGGTGTCGGCGACCCCGGGCTGCTGGTAGAGGTCGCGCGTGTAGGCCCAGAGGTTCGGCAGGTCGACGATCCGCTTGACGTTGCACTTGAAGTGCCCGACGTAGACCGGGTCGAAGCGCACGAGCGTCATGAAGAGCCGCCAGTCGGCCTCCGTGATGCGGTCGCCGGTCAGGTAGCGCCGCTCCGCGAGCAGCGCCTCGAGCCACTCCAGGGCGTCGAAGAGCGTGGTCACCGCGTCCTCGTACGCGTCCTGGCTCGTCGCGAAGCCGGACCGGTAGACCCCGTTGTTGATCTCGGGGTAGATCCGGTCGTTCAGCGCGTCGATCTCGGCGCGGAGGTCCTCGGGGTAGAGGTCGACGTCCGGGTTCGTCGCGAAGGCGTCGAACTCCGCGTTCAGCATCCGGATCACCTCCGACGACTCGTTGTTGACGATCCGCCCGGTGACCGTGTCCCAGAGCACCGGGACCGTCACGCGGCCGTCGAACGCGGGATCGGACGCGAGGTAGGCCTCGGAGAGGAACGACCAGCCGTGGAGCGGGTCGGACTCCCCCGGTCGCGAGACGGTGCCGGGGCGGAACGCCCATCCCTGGTCGTCGCGGTAGGGATCGACGACCGTCAGGCCGATCGCGTCCTCGAGGCCCTTCAGCCTCCGGACGAGCAGCGCCCGGGACGCCCAGGGACAGGCGAGCGACACGTACAGGTGGTACCGGCCGGCGGCGGCCGGGAAGCCGGAGGAGCCGTCGGCGGTGACCCGGTCGCGGAACGCGCTGTCCTGGCGGCGGAAGTCGCCGGTCGTCCCGATCTCCTTCGTCCATCCCCCCACGTCGCGTCCGTCGCCCGCCATCTCGTCCGTCATCGCTGCCGCTCCCGTTCGTCGTCGCCGCACACATGTCGTTGCGCGCGCAACGAGAACATAGCCCGCGGCCGGGACCGGTGCCGGCCCGGAGCGGGACGGACCCGACGACCGTCAGGTGGTGGACACCGTCTCGGGGTCGACCGCCGCGAGGTTGGCGGCATCGGCGGGCTGGCCGGCCCACTGCCCTCCGGAGCAGTCGCGGGCGAGGACGACCCGCCGGGGGTTGCGGATCCCGGCGGCCCCGACCAGCCCGCCGACGACCAGGAGCCCGCCGGACACCCCCATGCCGAGGCGGAAGCTCGAGACGCCGGCGTCCTTCGCCGCGTCCTGCAGCACCGCCGCCTCGCCGCGCTGCAACCCACGGACGTCGGGCCGCGAGAACGGGCTGTCGCGCAGCTCGTCCGCCGCCCGGACGGCCGCCGGCCCGAGGGCCCGCCCCTCGAGGCGATCGTCGACCCCGGACCCGAAGCCGGCGGCGACCGCCACGCCCACCCCGCCGATCGCGACGAGACCGGCGACCCGGGCGATCGCGTTGTTCACGCCCGACGCGGCACCGGCGTTGCGGGCCTCGGCGTCCGCGAGCACCGTAGCCGTGAGCGGCGCGACGGTCATCGAGAGGCCGAGCGCGAACAGCGCCACCGCCGGGAGCAGGTCGGTCAGGTAGGAGACGTCGGCGTCCAGGCGCAGGAGGAGGAGCAGGCCGGCGCCGGCGATCAGGGGCCCGGCGCCCATGAAGAACCGGGGTCCGTGGCGGTCCGCCAGCGCCCCGAAGCGCCCGGCGAAGAGCAGCATCACGATCGTCACCGGGAGCATCGCGGCGCCGGCCTTCAGCGCGTCCCAGCCGGCGACCTGTTGCAGGAAGATCACGAGGTAGAACGTGAGGAGCGCGAGACCCGCGTACATCACGAACGTCTCGACGTTGCCGACCACGAAGTTGCGCCGGGTGAACAGCCCGAGCGGCAGCATCGGGTCCGGCGAGCGGTCCTCGTAGACCACGAACACGACGAGCAGGACGACGCCGCCGACCAGCGGCCCGAGGACGTCGGGCGCGCCCCAGCCGCCGAGCGGCTGCTGGATCAGGCCGAACGTGATCGCGCCGAGCCCGGTCGCGCAGAGCAGCGCGCCGGGCACGTCCACGTGGCGGGTCCGGTCGCGGGACGCCGCCGCCGGGATCACCCGGGCGATCAGGACCAGCGTCCCGAGCACCAGCGGGACGTTGATGAGGAACACCCAGTGCCACGACAGCGCGTCGACGAGCCAGCCGCCCAGGAGCGGTCCGATCGCGGCCCCGATGCCGCTCCAGGCGGTCCAGGTGCCGATCGCGCGGTTGCGCTCGTCGGCGTCGAACACCGACACGATCACCGCCAGTGCCGCCGGCGTCAGCGCCGCGCCGGACGCCCCCTGCAGCGCCCGGCCGATCACGAGCACCTCGATCGACGGGGCGAGCGCGCACAGCACGGACGTCACGCCGAAGCCGGCGACGCCGAGGAGGAAGACGCGCCGCTCGCCGAGGACGTCGCCGAGCGACCCGGCGACGAGGAGCAGCGACCCGAGCGTCAGCAGGTACCCGTTGGTCACCCACTGCTGCCCGGCGAGCCCGCCCCCGAGGTCGTCGCGGATCTGCGGCAGGGCCACGTTGACGACGCTGCCGTCGATCATCACGATCGTCGAGCCGAGGACGCAGGCCAGGAGCGTCAGGCGCTTGGTCCGGGCGTCGGCGGCGACCTTCGCCGGCGGTGGTGGTTCAGGTCGCATCGTCGTCCCTCCGGGGCTCGAAGCCGTCGCAGCGCACCACGGGCATCCGCGGGTACTTCGGGAAGCGGTCGTCCTCGCGGGCCCGGCCGCACAGGGAGAACCGCGATCCGCGGGTGTTGCCGACGACGCGCTGGAACGCGCACGCGTCGCAGAGGCCGAAGCTCGGGGGCACCGCCGCAGTATCCCCTGCCGGGAGCCCCGCCCCGGAGCGATCGGCCGTGGAGCCCGGACCGGCCCCGGACGGCGGCGCCCGGCGGGCCCTTGACCTCGAGCGCGCTCGAACTCCTACGGTGACCCATGTGCACCGTCCCGCGCCCGAAACCCCCGGCGGCGTCCGGCCCGGATCCGGCGTCCGTACCATCGGTTCCGTGGGTACGTTCCGTCGCCTGCTCGGATTCCTGCGGCCGTACCGCCGGCTCTGGGCCGTCTCCTTCGTCCTCGCCCTCCTCGCGATGGGCGTCACCGTCCTCAGCCCCGCGCTGATCGGCCACGCGATCGACCGCATCCGCGACGGCGACAAGGGCGGCCTGACCGAGTTCGCGGTCGCGCTCGCGCTGCTCGGGATCGGGCGGATGGTCCTCACGATCGGGCGGCGCCTCGTCGCGGGCCGGGTCTCGCTCGGGGTGGAGCAGGACCTCCGCGACCGGCTGTACGGGCACCTCCAGGCGCTCGACCTCGGGTTCTTCGACCGGTGGCAGACCGGGCAGCTGATGTCGCGCGCGACCGTCGACCTGAGCGCCGTGCGCTTCTTCCTCGGCTACGGGCTCGTGTTCGTCGTCCAGTCGCTCCTGACGGTCGTCCTCGCCGCGATCGCGATGACGATCCAGCAACCGCTGCTCGCCCTCGCGTGCCTCGTGCCGGCACCGCTGATCGTCTTCGTCGGGCACGCCTACGGGGTCCGTGGCCGACCGGCGCAGCAGGACGCCCAGCAGGCGGTGGCCGAGGTCACCGCGTCCGCCGAGGAGTCGATCTCCGGGATCCGGGTCGTCAAGGCGTTCGCCGCGGAGGACCGGCGGCAGGAGGCGTTCGGCGAGGCCGTCGAGCACGCCTTCCAGAAGCAGCTCCGGGCCGTCCGGATCGACGCGTCGTTCCAGCCGGTCGTGCAGTTCCTGCCGCAGATCAGCCTGGCGATCGTGCTCCTCGTCGGTGGGCGGATGGTCGTCGACGACACGATCTCCCTCGGGCAGTTCACCGCGTTCTTCGTCTACGTGATGATGCTCGTCCAGCCGCTGCGGTCGCTCGGCGTGATGCTCGGCCTCGGCCAGCGCGCGACGGCGTCCGGCGCCCGGCTGTTCCAGGTGCTCGACCGCGCCCCGGACATCGTGGCGCCCGAGGGCGCCGCCCTGCGGACGCTCCCCCTCGCGACCGAGGGCGCGGCGATCGGCGCGGTCGAGTTCGACGACGTGACGCTGCGCTACCCGGACCAGGACACCCCCGCCCTCAGCGACGTCTCGGTGTCCGTCCTCGCTGGCGAGCGGGTCGCGATCGTGGGCCAGACCGGCTCGGGCAAGACCGCGCTCGTGCAGCTCCTCCCCCGCCTCTACGACCCCGAGCGGGGGCGCGTCCTGATCGACGGGGTCGACGTCCGCGACCTCGACCCGACGGCGCTGCGCCACGAGATCGCGATCATCGACGACGACCCGTTCCTCTTCACCGCGACGGTGGCGGAGAACATCGCCTACGCGGCCCCCGGCGCGACCCGGGCGGAGATCGAGGGCGCCGCACGCCGCGCCCGCGCGCACGAGTTCGTCACGGAGCTGCCGGACGGCTACGACACGGTCGTCGGCGAGCGCGGACTGACGCTCTCCGGCGGCCAGCGCCAGCGGCTGGCGATCGCCCGCGCGCTCCTGGCCGGTCCTGCCCCCGGGACCGCCGAGCGGCCCGGCGACGCCGGACAGGGCCCGCGGATCCTCGTCCTCGACGACGCCACGTCGAACGTCGACGCCTCCACCGAGCAGGAGATCACCGCCGGGCTGCGCGAGGTCATGCGCGGCCGCACGACGCTGGTGATCGCCCACCGGCTCTCCACCGTCCTGCTCGCCGACCGCGTCGTCGTCCTGCACCAGGGGCGCGTCGCCGACGTCGGGACGCACCAGGACCTCGTCGAGCGCTCCGAGCTCTACCGCGAGATCGTCACCTACGGGATGGCGGACCAGGTCTTCCTGAGCCGCGAGGATCGCCCGACGGAGGTGCAGGAGGCATGAGCACCCCGGACGCCCCCCGCGGCCGCGGCACGTTCCTCGCGGACGTCCGGCGTCGCCGCGCGGCGACGCGCGGCCGGGGCCGCAGGATCCGCAACCTCTTCGGCATGCTGCGGCCCTACCGCGGGCGGCTCGTGCTGCTCGGCATCGCGCTGCTGCTGTCGACCGGGGCGATGCTCGCACCGGCGCCGCTCGTCCAGCGCGCCGTCGACGACGGCCTCGCCGACGGCGACCTGGACGCGCTGACCACGCTGGTGGTGGCGTTCGTCGTGATCTCGCTGATCGGCCTGGTGGCGAGCATGGCGCTCGCCCGCCTCGTGGGCTGGCTCGGCGCGCGCCTGTTGTCCGACCTGCGCGAGCGGATCTTCCGGCACCTGCTGACGATGCCCGTCGCCTACCACGAGCGCCAGCGCGCCGGCGTCCTCGTCTCGCGGATGACGAACGACGTCGACGCGCTGCAGCAGATGATCTCGTCGAGCCTCGTCACGCTCGTGCAGTCGCTGCTCCTGCTCGCGGGCTCCATCGTGATCCTGCTGACGTTGGACGTGAAGCTCGCGCTGATCACGTTCACGACGATCCCGGTGCTCCTGATCGGGTCGCTCGCGTTCCGCCTGGCGTCGGTCGACGCGTTCGCCCGGACCCGCGAGACGATCGGCGCGATCACCGCCCATCTGCAGGAGACGCTGTCGGGCGTCCGCGTGATCCGCTCCTACGGCCGCGAGCGCGCCCACCTCGACCGCTTCACCGAGCTCGGCGACGACAACCGCGCCGCGAACATGAAGACGGTCTACCTGAACGCCGCGTACTTCCCGGCGGTCGAGTACCTGTCGACCGCGGCGATCGTGATCGTGCTGCTCGTCGGCGGCCACGAGGCCATCGCCGGCGCGGTGACGATCGGCGTGCTCGTCGGCTTCGTCACGGCGCTGGACAACTTCTTCGGCCCGATCACGGACCTCTCGAACGTCTACACCACGTTCCAGTCGGGCATGGCGGCCCTCGACAAGATCGGCGACCTGCTGGAGCAGGAGTCGACGCTGACCGACCCCGAGCACCCGGTCGCGGTCCCGAGCCCCCTGCGCGGCGAGCTCCGCTTCGACCACGTGACGTTCTCCTACGGCGCGACGAAGGCCGGTGTCACCGCCACGACGGTGCTCGACGACGTCGACCTCGTGATCCCCGCCGGGGCGACGGTCGCGCTCGTCGGCGCGACGGGCGCCGGCAAGTCGACGATCGCGAAGCTCGCCACGCGGTTCGCCGACCCGACCGAGGGCCGCGTCCTGCTCGACGGCGTCGACCTGCGGGACCTCCGGCAGAACGACCTGCGCTCCCGGATGGGGATCGTGCCGCAGGAGGGCTACCTGTTCTCCGGCACCGTCGCCGAGAACATCGCCTTCGGCCGGATCGGCGCGACGCGCGAGGAGGTCGAGGACGCCGTCGACCGCATCGGCGCACGCGAGATCCTGGACGCGCTCCCCCGCGGGCTCGACACGACCGTCGGCGAGCGCGGTACGTCGCTGTCGGCGGGCCAGCGGCAGCTCGTCGCGTTCGCCCGCGCCCTGATCGCGGGGACGCCCGCCGACCGGGCGGGCGGCGACGACGAGGCCCAGCGGACGCTGCACCGCGGGATCGGCGGTCCGGCGATCCTCGTGCTCGACGAGGCGACCGCGAACGTCGATCTCCGCACGGAGCGCCGCATCGAGGAGGCGCTGGCCACCCTCCTGGAGGGGCGCACCGCGATCGTGATCGCCCACCGCCTGTCGACGATCCGCACCGCGGACCTGATCGTCGTCGTCGACCGGGGGCGCGTCGTCGAGTCGGGGTCGCACGAAGAATTGCTGCAGCAGGGCGGCGCGTACGCCACGCTGCACCGGGACTGGCAGCACGGCACCGAGGACGCCGCGGCCGCCCTCCCGTAGTGCCCGGCGGCGGACCCGTCGCCGCGACCCCGACCCGATCACCGTCCGGGCACCGCAACCCTGCGGGCCCCGGTCGGTTGTGACCACTGATGCCCCCACGCCGCACCGCACCCGCCCTCGCGTCGGCCGCCCTGCTCGCGGCGGTCGTGGCCCCCGCCGCGGCGCACGCCGCGTCCGGCGGCCTGAGCTCCGAGGCGACGCCGACCCCCGCGAACCCGCCGGGCACGTCCGCGGCGGCGTCGCCCGCGGCCGCCACGCGCGCGGCCTCCACCCGGCCCACGTCGCGCGCCACGATCGTGCTCGCGTCCTCGTCGAAGGTCACCGCACGGACGTCGCCGAACTCGTCGAAGCGCGCCGGGACGATGAGGAACGGCGAGGTCACCCGCGTCCGCTGCCAGGTCAACTCGACCGAGGCCGTCACGAGCGGCCGCTACGGCACGTCGAAGGTCTGGAACCGGGTCAAGCTCTCCAACGGGCGGATGGGCTACGTCCCGGACGTGTACATGAACACGTCGAGCAAGAACTCGCTCGTCGCGCCCTACTGCGGCTTCCCGGACCCCAAGCCGGTCAGCGGGAACCCCGGCCAGGGGCGCTGCAGCTCGGTCGCGTCCGTCGACCTCGTGCAGGTGCCGACGAAGCCGAACGGCGACCCGGACCCCGTCGCGTTCACGCAGCTCGCGGCGCCGTTCGCGAAGCAGTCGAAGGCCGCCACGAAGGTCCCCGCCGCCGTCACCCTCGCGCAGGGGATCCTCGAGTCCGCGTCCGGCACGCTCGCGGCCGGCGCGAACAACTACTTCGGCATCAAGGCGCAGGCCGTCGCCGGGTCCCCCGGCACGTTCTCGTGGGGCCAGAACGCGGTCGGCTGCGTCCACAAGCAGACGAACGAGTCCGAGGGCGGCCGCACGGTCCGCCAGATCGCCTCGTTCCGGATGTACACCGACATGCGCGGATCGTTCGTCGACCACGGCCTGTTCCTCGTGCAGAACAGCCGCTATGCCCCGGCGTTCAAGTACACGGACGACCCGGAGCAGTTCGCCAAGGCGATCCACAAGGCCGGCTACGCGACCGACCCGTCCTACAGCTCCAGCCTGATCAAGCTGATGAACCGGCCGGAGCTGGACCTCAAGCAGTACGACGAGTAGCGGGCCGCGGCCCGTCGGTCCCCGACCGGCGGGCCGCCCCTCAACCGACCACGGGAGGGACGGTCGCGTCGGCGTCCTCCGCGTCGGGCGCCGGGGCGGTCTCCGCGGCCTCCGTCGCCGTGCCCTCGTCGGGATCGCCCAGGGAGCTGTCCGCCGCGGCATCGAGCCGCCCCGGGTGGCCGAGCCGCCCCAGCTCCGAGCCGTCGCGGCCGAAGAACAGGCCGACGGTCCAGTCGGCCACGAGGCGCACCTTGCGCTTCGTGCCGGGCATCGAGAGCAGGTGGTAGGTCCGCGCGATGAACCACGCGGGCACGCCACGCCAGCGCAGGCCCATCGTCGACGCGACGGCCTTGCCGCGCCCGAGGTCGACGAAGACGCCGAGCGTCTTGTAGGTGAACTTCCGCGGCCTGCGATCGGAGATGACCCGGACCACGTTGTCGGCGACCTTCCGGCCCTGGCGGATCGCGTGCTGCGCCGTCGGGGGCGACGGCCGGTCGAGGTCGAGCGGGTCGGGGACATGGGCGGCGTCGCCGATCGCCCAGACGCCCGGGGCGCCGGCCGCGCGCATCGCCCGGTCGACGACGATCCGGCCGCTGCGCTCGTCGAGCTGCAGCCCGAGCCGCTTGACGACGGGGCTCGGCTTCACGCCGGCGGTCCAGACCACGGTGCGGCACGGCAGGACCTCGCCGCCCGCGAGCGTCGCCGTATCGGCCGTCAGCGCGTCGATGGTGGTGCCGGTGCGGATCTCGATGCCCCGCGCCTTCAGCTCGCGCACCGCGAAGTCGGCCAACGACTCGGGGATCTCCGGCATCACCCGGTCGCGGGCCTCCACCAGGAGGAACCGCACGCCCTGGTCCCGGCAGCGGGGGTAGCGGTCGAGGAGGTCGGTCGCGAAGTCCTGGAGCTCGGCGAGGCCCTCGAGTCCCGCGTAGCCCGCGCCCACGAAGACGAACGTCAGCCACTCCGCACGGGCCTTCGGGTCGTCGATGCCCTCCGCGATCTCGAGGCTCTGCAGCAGGCGGTTGCGCAGCGCGATCGCCTCGGGCAGCGTCTTCATCCCGACGGCGTGCTCGGCGAGCCCGGGGATGGGGAGCGTCCGCGAGACCGAGCCGACCGACACGATCAGGTGGTCGTACGGGAGCTCCTCCTCGCGCCCGTCGCCGGTCGTCACCTGCAGGACCTTGCGCGCAGGGTCCGCGCCGGTGACCGAGCCGAGGCGCAGGTGGGTGTGCCGCAGCTGCTCGCGGAGCGGGACGACCGCGTGACGGGGCTCCAGCGTGCCCGCCGCCGCTCCGGGCAGGAGCGGCGTGTAGAGCATGAAGTTCTGGTCCGACACGAGCGTGACCTGCGCGCTGTTGTGGGGCAGCTTGCGCTCGAGCCGGCGTGCCGCCTCGAGCCCTCCGAAGCCGCCGCCGGCGATCACGATGTTCCAGGCCATGGTGGGAGCGTATGCCCCGATCCGTCATGAGGCGAACGGCACGACGCCACGTGTGCCGATCGGCGCGTGGCGCGTGTGCGCGGTCGCACGGGGGCGTGGGACGGGCGTGCCGCGTTCCGGGCCGGCCGTGCGGTTTCCCGGCGGGGGAACCGCTGCCGGAACGAGAAGAGCGCCCCGTGAGGGACGCTCTTCGTCGACTGCCGGACAAGGACTCGAACCTTGAATGCTGGTACCAGAAACCAGTGTGTTGCCAATTACACCATCCGGCAAGGGCGGCCGCCGAGGCGGAACCGCGGTCGCGGATGATAGCGGGGACTTCGTCGGCGCGCGGTGCGGCACCGCCCTGCCCTCGGCGGGTATGCAGAGCCCCGCCGGCGTCCGACGCGGTCGGGCCCGAGACGCTCGGGGCGGGGCCCGCTCCCCGCCGTTGCGGGTGCGCCGAGCCCCGCCGACGTCCGGCGCGGCCTCGACCCGAGACGCTCGGGGCGGGGCCCGCTCCGTCTCCTAGGCGCCGACGGCGAAGAGGTCGGTGATGCCGTCCTCGAGGCCCGGGTCCAGGACGACGAGGACCTCGTCGCCGGCCTCGATGACCGTGTCGGCCTTCGGGACGAAGCCGGCGCCCTTGCGCAGCACCGAGATGATCAGGGAGCCCTCGGGCATCGAGATCTCGGAGACGCGCTTGCCGGCCGCCGGTGCCTGGGGCGTGACCTCGACCTCGACGATCTCCAGCCGCTCGGCGTGGAGGTCGAGCAGGTGGACGAGGCCGAAGCTCGGGACCTCGTGCTCGATCAGGCGCAGGATCAGGTCGGTGGCGGAGACGACGGGCGCCACGCCGAGCAGCTCGAACAGCTCGCGGTTGCGCGGGTTGTTGACGCGGGCGATCGTGCGCGGGATGTCGTACTTCTCGCGCGCCATCTGGCAGATGAGGATGTTGTCCTCGTCGTCGCCGGTGACCGCGACGACGAGCTCGGCGCGCTGGATGCCGGCGCGCTCGAGCACCCACATCTCGGTGGCGTCGCCGTACTGGACGGCGTGCTCGAGCTCCTCCTCGATCGTCAGGTAGCGCCTGCGGGTCTGCTCGATGAGCGTGACCTCGTGGCCCTTGTCGATGAGCTCGCGGGCGAGGTTCCAGCCGACCTTGCCGCCGCCGGCGATCACGACGTACATCAGGAGACCTCGACGATCGCCGACTCGAACATGGAGATGGCCTGCAGGGTCGGGCAGATCGTCCGCACCCCCTGCTCGGCGTACCAGGTGGCGCGCGCGGGATCCATCACGCGGGCGATCACGGTGGAGACGTTGAAGCGCTTCTGGGCGACCTGGGCGATCACGAGGTTCGTGTTGTCGCCCGACGTCGACGCGATGAAGACGTCGGCGTCGTCGATCCCGGCCTCGCGCAGGGCCTCGACCTCGATGCCCTGCCCGACGGTGAAGCGGCCCCCGGTCTCCTCCCAGGAGGACGCGAGCCCGGCGTCGAGGCGCTCGTGGCTCAGCGGGTCGTGGTCGAGCACCGAGACCTCGTGGCCCTGGGCGAGCATCGACTGCGCGACGGCCGAGCCGACGCGGCCGGCCCCTACGATCAGGACGAACATACGCGCGGGACTGTAGCGCGGTGCATCGACGGCGCACCGGCGACGTCGCGCCTACGGCAGCTGCACGTGGACGACGAGCGCCGTGCTCGTGGCCCGGAACGCGTCCGGATCCTCGTTGCCCTCGGACAGGACGGCGACGAGCGGGTCCCTGAGGGCGGCGAACGCCTCGTCGCCGAGGGCCTCGCGGCCGGAGAGCCACATCGGGTGGCGCTCCATCCACTCGTCGGCGAAGGCCTCGGGCGAGGCGCCCTCGAACGCGTGGCCGTAGCGCTCGACCTCGACCTCGCCGCCGTGCGGGGCGAAGAGCCCCGCGAGGTGCTCGGGGTCGCCCCAGTCGACGACGGCCGGGTCGAGCCCGGGTCCGGCGGCGGGGATCGCGCCCGTGTCGGCCATCGCGCGCCGCAGGATCCCGCTGCCGGCGGCCACGGTACCCTCGCGCGTCCAGGTGACGAGGACGACGCGGCCGCCGGGGGCGGTCACGCGCACGAGCTCCGCGACGGCCGGGGCCGCCGGGGCGAAGATCACGCCGAAGACCGACAGCGCGGCGTCGAACGCGTCGTCCTCGCAGGGCAGGGCCACGGCGTCCCCGGCGCGCCAGTCGACCTCGACGCCGGCGGCGCGGGCCCGGCCGGCGGCGACCTCGAGCAGGCGCTCCGCCTGGTCGACCCCGGTGACCTGCGCGCCCCGCATCGCCGCGAGGAGTGCGGCGTTCCCGGTCCCGCACGCGACGTCGAGGACCCGGTCGCCGGGCACGATCTCGGCGGCGGCGACGGCGCGCTCGGCCGCGGGGGCCAGCTGCGTCGCGGTCAGCTCGTACGTCCCGGTGCCCCAGTCGATCATGCGGGGAGCCTACGGCGATGCTGCGGTCGGGCGACCGGTCGACGGGGACGGCGAGGGGATCAGAGCTGGTCGAGCCAGGCCTCGTCCTCGTCGGTCAGGCCGCCGTCGTCGTCGGGGCCCGCGGTGGCCTCGCGGCGGCGGCGCATGACCTCCTCGGTCTCCGCGAGCGACGGGGCGCCGAGGATGACCTGGCACTTCGCGCGGTCGACGACGTACCGGGCGGTCTCGCTGAGAGCGTCGCCTCGGCCACCGCGGGCGCCGAGCGCGGCACCTGCGCGACCGGTCTTCGAGCGGCCGGTCGGCGGCGGGGCGACCATGATGATCGCCTGGCAGCCGCGACGCTCGGCCTCGTCGATGATCGCCTTGCCGAGCGACCGCGCGCGGACGGCGGAGGTCGCCACGCGGACGCCCTCGTACTCCTCGCCGACGGCGCGGGCACGGGCCAGGGCGGCCTTGCCCTCGGCGCGCTTCTCGTCGGGCAGCGGGCCGTCGATCGGGAGCGACATCGGCAGGACGTGGATCCACACGGCCTCGATGACGGCGTACCCCTCCTCGAGGTCGGTCTCGTCGTCGCCGCCGGCGAGCCGACCGGCGGTCTGGATCAGGTCGTCGTCCAGGGCGCTGCCGAGCAGCGGCACGAGGATCGAGCCGTACTCGACGGGCTTCTCCTCGCGGCGGAGGGCGGCGTCGGGCACCGCGACGCGGCCGCGCACGGGGAGCCCGTGCGTCTTGCGGTAGACGACGTAGCCGACGACGCCGACGGCCATCCAGGCCAGGCCGACGGTGCGGGCGGCCGGGTGCGAGACGACGATCGCGACCCAGACCAGGCCGCTGAGGACGGCTCCGAGGAGCGCGGGGACCGGGAGGGACGCGCCGCGGACCCGCACGTTGAACGGGATCCGGTACTGGCGCTCGAGGTCGGGCTCGGTGAAGCGCAGCCGCAGGATCGACAGGTGAGCGATCGTCACGGCGGTCATCGCGCCGAAGGCCATCGTGCCGACGAGCGCGTCCATGTCACGGAACGACACGAGGACGAGCGCGACGACGCCCGCGAACGCGATCACGAGCCACGGGGTGCCGAACTTCGGGTGCAGGCGGCCCAGGCGGGTCGGGATCTGCCGGTGCCGGGCGAGCTGGGTGGCGATCCGGCCGGCGCTCGAGAGCGACGCGAGCGCCATCCCGACGAGGGTCGCGGCGGCGGCGACGCCGACGACGACCTTCAGGACGTCGACCGCGGTCGAGTCCGCCAGCCGGTCGATGATGCCGATCACGGGGGCGTCGACCCAGCGCGTGCCGAGCTTCGTCACCCCGTCCTCCACCGGCAGGGCCATCAGCCCGACGAGCGCGACGCCGACGAAGACGACGAACATCACGATCGGGAGCGACGTGACGAGCCGCCGGAGCCCCTTCTTCCCGACCGAGATCTCGCCCGCGAGGCCCGACGCCGACTCGAGGCCGGTGACGACCACCATCGCCGCCCCGAGACCGAAGAGGACGCCCTGCCAGTCGGGGCTCGTGCCGAGGTCCAGGCCGTCGGTGATCGACCCCGGGTCGTGCAGCAGCGCCAGGCCGAGCACGATCACGAGGACCTGCAGGAGCAGGTCGACGGAGACGACGATCGCCAGCCGGGCGACGCGCGTGGCGGGCCCGCCGGTGCCGCCGCGGATCGCGCGGATCGTGACGAACGCGATGATCAGGACCGCGAGCGCGATCTCGGTCTTCCCGTCGGAGGTCTCGTGCCAGACGACCTCGAGGTAGTTCGTCGCCGCGAGCGTCGCGCCGGCGGTGATCAGGACGGAGTCGAGCAGCAGCGCCCACGCCGCGACGAAGCTCCAGGCCTCGTCGAACGCGTGGCGGGCGAAGGTCGGCGACCCGGCCCGCTCGGGGTGCAGCGCGGCGCCCTCCGTGAAGGTCATCACCGCGAGGCCGAAGAGCACCGCTGCGGCGGCCATCACGAACGGCGTCGCGCCCAGCGCGTTGCCGGCGATCGGGCCGAGCAGGAAGTACAGCCCGCCCGCGACCGACGCGTAGGTGATCGCGAAGACGGTGGGGTTGCCGATCGTCCGGTAGGCGAGCGACGTCCCGCGGCGGACGGGATCAGTCATCGGCGCGACCCTCCCCCGCACCGCGCGACCCGGCGTCCGCCCCGCCACGCGGCTGGGCGAGCGTCGCGCCACGCCAGGCCATCCAGGCCCGCCCGCCACCGGCGATCATGAACAGCGCGCCGATCAGGATGCCCTGGGCGACCGGTCCGCCGCCCCCGGCGACGGTGCGGACGACGATCGCCACGCCGATCAGGGCGACGATCGACGAGAGGACCACCGTCGCGTTGCCGTAGAGCCCGCGGTTCACGTCCGCGCCCCCTGCCGCTGGTCCTCGTGGAGCTGCTTGACGGTCTGCGCCTGCGGGTCGGACTGGAGGATCACGCGGCACGGGCGCTCGGCCATCACGGTGTCGATCGAGCGATAGATGCTGCCGGAGCCGGCCCGCGGCGGGATCGACATGACGATCGCCCGGGCCTTCGTGATCTTGGCGTCCTCGACGACGACGCGCCCGAACTGCCCGGCGCGCACCTTGACCCACCGGGCCTGCAGGCGGTTGCCGATCTGCAGGCGGGCCTCCTCGATCAGCGCCTCGGCGGCGCGCTCCTGCTCCTTCATCGGCGCGTCGATCGGCGAGGACTGCGGCACGACGATCGGGACCATCAGGTAGATGCCGCGGCGCCGGACCGACGCGACGCGCGCGGCCGTGGCCATCGCGGCGTGGGAGTAGCGCAGGCCGAGCAGCGCGACGATCACCGACTCGTACTCGGCCTCGTGGTCGACGACGGCCTCCGGCGTCGCGATCTTGTGCGTCGTCCGGAGGTCGAGCCCCTGGTTGCGGCGGTAGAGCGGGTAGATGACGAGCCCGGCGGCCATCCAGCCGACGCCGGCGAGGGCGACCGCCGGGTGCAGGCCGACCACGACGATGAACGCGATCCCGGTCCCGAGGCCGCCGACGATCGCGAACAGCGGGTACGAGACGCCGCCGAAGGTGACGTTGCCGGGGCCGCGGTACGGGCGGTCGAAGTCGGGTTCTCGCCGGCGCAGCGCGATCACCGAGACGTGGGCGATCGTGAACGACAGCATCGCCCCGAACGCGTACATGTTCGACAGGAACTCGGCCTGGCCGGGGATCACGGCGAGCGCCGCCAGCGCGCTGAAGACGAGGATCCCGACCCACGGCGTCCCGAACTTCGGGTGCAGCGTCCGCAGGCCGTCGGGCATCTGCCGGTGGATGCCCATCGAGTAGACGAGGCGCGAGACGCCGATCACGCCGGCGTTCGTGGCGAGGAAGAGGATGGTGGCCGCGAGCAGACCGACGTAGATCTGGGTCGGCTGCTGGAGGAACCCGAGGTCCATGTTCTTCACGACGCCGAGGATCGGGTCGCCGGCGAAGCCGCCCTGGTCCTCCGGGAGCCCCAGCTGCGTCGTGTAGGTGCCGTCGGCGCCCTTCGTGACCGGCAGCGCGGAGAGCGCGACCATCGGCAGGAACGCGTAGATCGCGAAGACGGCGATCACGACGCGCTTGATCGCGGCGGGGACGGTCGTGCCGGCGTCCTTGGCCTCCTCGGCCATGTTCGAGATCGTCTCGATGCCGGTGTAGGCGACCATGCCGATCGGGATCGCGATCAGGAAGTCCTTCCACTGCGGCGCGACACCGAGGTGGACGTTGTCGATCAGCGTGTCCGGCGAGAACACGAGGAACATGCCCAGGCCGACGAGCAGCACCTGCGTCAGGAAGTCGGTGACCGCCAGCGCGATGTTGACCCCGGCGGACTCCTTCGCGCCGACGATGTTGATCGTCGCCAGCAGTGCGATCACGACGAGCGCGAACCCGATGTCGCCCGGGGCGTGGCGCAGGAAGTCGAGGGGCTCCCACAGCCCGCCGATGTAGTGCGGCACGAAGTACGAGCTGATCGCGATCGTGATCGTGTAGTTCAGCATCTGGCCCCACGCCGCGAAGAAGGACCAGAACTCGTTGAAGGCGCGGCGGGCGAAGCTCGAGGAACCGCCGGCCTCCGGGTACATCGACGTCGCCTCGGCGTACGTGGCGGCCGTCAGGTAGAAGATGACGCCCGTGATGATGAAGACGACGGGCGTCAGGCCGAGCGCGAAGCCGGCCACGAGCCCGAGGGCGTAGTAGATGGACGACCCGACGTTGCCGTAGGCCGTCGAGAAGAGCGCGTTGGTCCCGAGGACGCGCTGGAGTCCGTGGAGTCGGCGTTCGGCCATGGCCGGGGCGGCAGTCTACGCCGGTTGGCGGCGAACCCCGCAGCGAGTGGCGGGGCGCCACGATCCGTCCGCGGGCCGCGGCCCACGGACGTGCCCCGGGATCACTCGCGCGGCGAGGTCCGCGCCGCCGAGCGCAGCTCGGCGATGCCGGTGCGGACCAGGCGCCCGCACGTGGTCTGACCGGCCGTCTCGTAGGCCTTCGCAGTCCGCTCCAGCACGCGGATCGCGGTGTCGGGGTCCTTCGCCGGCGGCTCGGTCGCCTGCATGCGCAGCACCGCGACGAGGCGGTCGTGCGCCGCGCGGTCGTCGCCCGTCGGCTTCAGCGCCGCGAAGTCGATGAGGAAGCGGTCGCCGTGCTGCTTCGCCCGCGCCTGGGCCTGCTTCACGGACAGGCCCTCGTCGGCCTGCTGCTGCGGGAGCGCGCGGTTCTGGTCGAACAGGCGACGGCAGAGGCGCGCGCCCGCCTGCTCGTAGGACGCCGAGGCCGTGCCTCCTCCGGACGCGGACGTGCCGGCGCGCGTGGAGCCGCCGGCGGTCGTCCCGTCGGAGCCGGAGTCGCCGCAGCCGGCCAGCGTTGCGGTGAGCAGGAGGACCACCGGGGCGGTCCTCCACGGGGTCCCGCCGGGGGCGCGGGACGGGCTCACTGTCCGGGGACCCAGAGCCGACCGCCGCCGGGGCCCTCGGGCTGCTGGCCGCCCGGTCCGGCCGCGCCGCCCGGACCGGGCTGACCGCCGGTCGAGCTCGGGCCGCCGGGCTGCCCCGGGGCCGGGGTGCCGGCCTGCTGGGCGAACGCGACCTGGAGCTGCGAGAGCGCCTGGTCGACCTGGCTCGCGCTCGGGCCGAGCAGCGGGGCCGCGAGCGGCTGCAGCGCCCGGATGACCTCGATCGCGAGGCCCAGCTGGTCGAGGTCCGGCTCGCCGGCCTGCTCCGGGTCGCCGGCGAGACCGCCGCGGCGGCCGCCGAGCTCGATGAAGCTGGCCAACGACTGGACGAGGACCTCCTCGACGCGGATGTTCCGCATCTGCTCCTCGTACGCGGCCATCATCTCCTCCTGCGAGGGCTGGGCCTCACCGCCCGGCTGGCCTGCGGCGTTCGGGTCCTGGGTGCTCACGTGGATCGCTCCTGGGGGTCGACTGCGTGGTCCGCGGAAGGGTAGGTGGCGCGGGTCTCGGCCACGGCGGCGGCGAAGGCCTCGACGGGCGACGCGCCTTCGGCGACCCGGGCCCGCTGGCGCTGGGCGCCGTTCTGCGCCGGGAACGTCGGCTCGATCCCGAGCTCGCCCCGCACGGGGGCCGTCCAGGCGAGCAGGCGGTCCAGCGCCGCCGCGGCCGGGTACTCGGAGGCGGTCTCCCAGTCGACGAGCCGGGCGTCCCGGCCGTCGCGGATCGCCCGCCAGAGATTCTCCTCCACCAGACGGGGCGGCTGCGGGTCCAGCGGCCGGCCCTCGTCGTGGTCGCGCGCGGCCTGCAGGGCGCAGGCGACGATCAGGCCGGTCAGGGCCTCGCTCTCCTGCGCGGTGCTCTGGGCGTCGCAGATCCGGATCTCGACCGTGCCGAACGAGATGTGCGGCCGGACGGACCACCAGACCTGCGTGTACTCCTGGATGGAGTTCGTGGCCTGGAGGACCTCGATGTAGCGCCGGAAGGCGCGCCACGAGCCGAAGTGGTCGGGGACGCCGCAGCGCGGGAACGACTTCGTGAACGTCTGCGTGCGGATCGAGTGCAGGCCGGTGTCGAGGCCGTCGACGAACGGCGAGTTCGCGGAGATCGCCAGCAGCATCGGCAGGACCGGGCGCAGGCGGTCGCAGACGGCGATGGCGCGGTCGGCGTCGCGGATCCCGACGTGCACGTGGAGCGAGAACGTGGCGTTGCGCCGGGCGACCCAGCGCAGGCCGTCGACGACGCGCCGGTAGTGCTCCGTGTCGATGAACGTCTGCTCGCGGTAGTCGTCCCACGGGTGCGTGCCCGTCGCGCCGAGGGCGATCCCCAGGCGCGCGGCGTGGTCGAACAGGCCGTCGCGGTGGACGCGCTGGCGGTCCAGGGCGTCGCCGAGCGTGACGCCACGGCCGGACCGGATCTCGATCTCGGTGCGGATCAGCTCCCCGGCGACGGAGACCGCCAGTCCGGGGTCCTTCGCGGTCGAGGCGCTGAGCTCCTCGAACCGCGGGACGAGGTCGAGCGTCGACTCGTCGAGGAGCATGAACTCCTCCTCGATCCCGACGGTCCCGTCGGTCCCGGACGCGTAGGCGGCCTCGGCGGCGGGCAGGTCGATGGCGGCGTCGGCACCCATCAGCGGGTGACCTCCGCGAACGTCACGGTGGGGACAGTCACTAGGCGAGGTAGTAGTACAGGGCGTGGAGCAGGTCCACGGCGGGGCTCGACGTGTGCACCGTCACCTCGGGGGGCGTCCGGAGCAGCGTGCCGCTGTAGTTGAAGATGATCTGCACGCCGGCGTCGACGAGCTCGTCGGCGAGGCCCTGGGCGGCCTTGGCCGGCGACGCGATGACGCCGACGACGACCTCGTTGTCGCGCACGACGTCGACGAGGTGCCGGACGTCGCCGATCGTGAGGTCCCCGATCGGGGTGCCGATCTTGGCCGGGTCGTTGTCGAGGACGGCGACGACGTCGAAGCCGTGGTCGGCGAACGTGTCGGAGCCCGCGATCGCCCGGCCGAGGTGGCCGGCGCCGAGGAGGACGATCCCGACGTGCGTGCTCGTGTGCAGGATCGAGCGGATCTTGTCGACGAGCTCGCCGACGTCGTAGCCGACGCCGCGCTTGCCGAACCGGCCGAACCCCGAGAGGTCGCGGCGGATCTGCGTCGAGTTCACGTGGGTGTGGGCCGAGAGCTCCTGCGAGCTCATCGTCGCGCGGCCCATCTTCCTGGCCTGCGTCAGCGTCTGCAGGTAGCGGGAGAGCCGCTCCGCCTGCCCGACGCCGAGGCGGACCTCGGGCACCTCCGGCGTGTCGTCGCCCTCGCCGCCGGACTCGATCTCCGTCGTGGAGACGGCGTCGACCTCCAGGACCGGCGCGGGCGTGCGGCTGATCGGCCGCAGCGGCTGCGCGGCGATCCGGCGGGCGGCCACGGCCGACAGCGGGGTGGCGGTGGAGTTCCGCCTCGTGCCCTCGACCCCGCCCACGGCCGCGCGGCGCCGCTGGACGTCGCGGACCGCGGCCAGGACGCGCTCGGCGTCGACCGCGAAGTCGCAGAGCTCCTCGCCGGCGACGGCCACGACCGGGATCCGCTCGAGGTACCGGGCGTGCAGCCGGTCGTCGCGCTCGATGTCGACCGTGCGGATCGAGAAGGGCTCCCGGCTGCGCAGCGCCTCGAGATCCGCGAGCGCGTCGGCACACAGGTGACAGCCGTCGCGCAGGAACACGACGACCTCTATGGGCGGAGCGGTCACGCCCCGATCCTCTCAGACCCGGGAGCACGGACGGGGACCGGGGCCGCGCTCACCGGGCGGAGGCGGCCGCCGGAGGTCGCTGACCGGTCGCGTACGCCTCGAGGCCGGCGACGTCCTCCGGGGCCAGGGCCGGGCGGAAGCGCGCGACGGCGGCGATCATCGCCGCGTTGTCGGTGCAGAGGCTGCGGTCCGGGATGGCGACGGCGGCCGGCAGCGCGCCCAGGCGCTCGCGGAGCGGGCCGTTCGCGGCCACCCCGCCGCCGACCGCCAGGCGGTCCAGGCCGGTCTGCTCGAGCGCGCGCTCGACCCGGACGGCGAGGGTCTCGACGACCGCGCGCTGGTACGACGCGGCGAGGTCGGCGCGCCGGGCCGTCGCCTCCGCCTCCCCCAAGTCGCGGATCCGGTAGAGCAGCGAGGTCTTCAGGCCCGAGAACGAGCAGTCGAGACCGCGAACCTTGGCGCCGGTCGGGAACGCGAAGGCCTCGGGGTCGCCCTCCGCCGCCAGCGCCTCGAGCGCGGGCCCGCCCGGGTACGGCAGGCCCAGCAGGCGCGCGCCCTTGTCGATCGCCTCGCCGGCGGCGTCGTCGAGCGTGCCGCCGAGCTCCTCGATGCGGTCGGGATCGTCGACGCGGGAGAGGAACGTGTGCCCGCCGGACGCGACCAGCGCGACGAACGGCGGCTCGAACGCGACCGGCCGGAGCGTGCAGGCGAGGAGGTGCCCGTCGAGGTGGTCGACCGGGACCAGCGGCAGGCCGCGGGCGACCGCGATCGCCTTGGCCGTCTGCAGCCCGACGAGCAGGGCGCCGACGAGGCCCGGCCCACGGGTGACCGCGACGCGGGTGACGTCGTCGAGGGTGATCCCGGCCGTCCGCAGCGCGTCGGCGACGACGAGGTCACAGCGCTCGGCGTGGGCGCGGGCGGCGAGCTCGGGGACGACGCCCCCGTACGCGTCGTGGATGCCCTGGCTGGAGATGACGTTCGCGTGGATCCGGCCGTCGTCGTCGACGACGGCGGCGCAGGTGTCGTCGCAGCTCGTCTCGACCGCGAGGATCACGCGCGGTCCCGCCGCGGCGGGGGGCCGCTGAGGTCCGGCATGTCGGGCGGCACCGGGCCCTTCGACCCGGGGCGGCCGCCGCCCATGCCCTCGTCCTCGGCGCCGGGGATGTCGTACGTGCGACCCTCGAGCGTCGCCGGGGTCCGCCACATGATGAGGGCGTCCTCGCCGTCGTCGCGGTAGTAGCGCCGCCGGACGCCGACGGAGAGGAAGCCGAGGTCGTCGTAGAGCCCGCGCGCGCTCGCGTTCGACGGCCGGACCTCGAGGGTGAGCCGCGCCTCGTTGCCGCCGGCGCGGGCGATCACGTGCTCCAGGAGCCCGCGGGCGATGCCCTCGCGCCGGCGGTTGGGGTCGACGCACACGTTCATCACGTGGAACGCGTCGTCGTACTTCGAGACGATCGCGTAGCCGACGAGGGCCACGCCGGACGCCGACCCGCGCGCGCCCGCGCCGAACGCCCGCGCGACGACGCAGAGGCCGCCGGACTTCGCGGTCTCCAGCACGAACATCGCCAGCGACCACGGGGCGTTGTAGCTCCGGCGCTCGATCGCCAGCACCTGTGGCATGTCGGAGAACGTCAGGCGCTGGATGGCGATCCCGCGCGACGGCAGGGTCTCCCGCCGGTCTCCGGACGGGGGTTCGGGCGAGGTGTGGGGAACGGGAGGGGTCACCGGCGCTCTGCGGTCGGCACGGCGTCCGCATCCCGAACGTACAGGGGCCGTACGTCCCCCGGTGCCCCGACGGGCGACGCGGCCGCCGCCCGGATCAGCGCCGCACCGTCCACCGCGTGGGACGCCGGATCCTCGGGCACCTCGACGCCGGCGCCGGTCAGGACGTCCCGGAAGGCGAGCGCGCCGTCCCCGACCGCGACGGCGGGCGGCGTCCCGAGGTCGGCGAGCGCCGCGGCGAGGCCGTCATGCGGGACCGTCCACGGGACGACGGCGGCGCCCCCGGCGACGCCGTCGGGGAACCAGGTGAGGAACAGCTCCCGCCGGCGGGCGTCCTGGACGACGAGGACCGGCCGACCCTCGAACGGGGCCCCCGGTCCACCGGCGGCCTCGGCGAGCGCGGCCGGTGTGGCGATGCCGACGAGCCCGGCGCCGTGGGCCAGCGCGAGCGCCCGCGCCGTGGCCACCCCGACCCGGATCCCGGTGAAGGTCCCGGGGCCGAGCCCGACGACGATCCGTCCGACGTCGCCCCACCCCGCGCCGACCGCGGTCAGGGCGTCCTCGGCGAGGCCGAGGAGCAGGCGCGTGTGCCCCGGGCGCTCGCCGGCGGCGGGGACCTCGATCCGGGTGGCGGACCGCGCGCCCGGTGCGACCGCGGCGGCGACGGTGGCGGGCGTGGCGGTGTCGAGCCCGAGGACGACGGGGCGGTCGGTCATCGCGCGGCCCGCCAGGTCAACCGGGCCTCGCGCCGGTCGTCGCCGGCGTGCGCGAGCTCGACCTCGAGCGCGACGCGGTCGGCGATCAGCGCCTCCGCCGGGCCGGGCCATTCGACGAACGCGACGACGTCCCCGGCGAGCTCCTCGTCGATCAGGTCCTCGTCGTCCTCCCCCAGTCCGGCGAGCCGGTAGAGGTCGAGGTGCGCGATCCGTACCGCCGCGCCGTCGTACCGGTGGGCGAGGGCGAAGGTCGGGGAGGTGATCCTGCCGGTGGCGCCGAGCGCGGCCGCCGCGCCGCGCACGAGCGTCGTCTTGCCGGCCCCGAGATCGCCCCGGAGGAGGACGACGTCGCCGGCCCGTAGGCGGCGCGCCACCTCGGCGCCGAGGGCCTCGGTCGCGGCCGCGGAGGTCGTCGTGCGCACGTCGTCGGGACCGCCGCCCGTGGCGCCCACCGGCGGATCGCTGTCCGGTGCTCGGCCGTCGGGACGCATCCACGGCGAGTCTACGTCCTCCACCCGTCCTCTACCCTTCGTCGTTCGTGCCGTCCGACGCTCCCACGCCGGTGGACCCAGGACGCCCTGGGGCCCCCGAGCCGTCCCCCGCGCCCGTCGGACTGATCGCCCGGTTGAAGGCGGCCCGCGAGACCGAGACCGGCCGCACCGCCGAGCTCGCCGCGGCGTCGATGCTGAACAACGCGATCCAGCTGCTCTTCACGGTGCTGCTGACCCGCCTGCTCGGCAAGACGGGCTACGCGTCGCTCGCGGCCCTCGTCGCGGCGTTCCTGATCCTCCAGGTCTCCGGCCAGGCGATGCAGGCCGCCGCCGCGCGGGCGATCGTCCGGTGGACGCAGCGCGGCCACCACGAGCCGTACCGCGAGGTCTGGGGCTGGACGCGCCAGGCGCTCCTGCTCTCGATCCTGGCGCTCGTGCTCGGCTGCGTCTTCCGCCAGCCCCTGGCGGACCTGATCGGCGTCGGCCAGCACCCGTGGGCGGCGGCCGTGCTGCCGGTCTCGGGCACGCTCTTCCTGCTCGTGTGCCTCCAGCGCGGGGCGCTCCAGGGGCTCGGCGACTTCGACGCCGTCGGCGGGTCGATCGTGATGGAGGCCGTGCTGCGCCTGGGTGCCGCGATCGTCCTGGTCGCGATCGGCATGGAGGTCACGGGCGCCTTCGCGGCGGCCCCGATCGCGTTCGCCGTGCTCGCGCTCGGGATGGACCGCCGGTTGCGGGCCAAGCACGTCAACGACGAGGTCGTGAGCGACGGGGAGCAGCCGATCCCGCTCTGGCAGCTCGCCCGCTGGGAGCGCACGGTGATCGTCTCGCTGCTGCTCGTGGCGATCATGCAGAACGTCGACACGATCCTCGCCAAGCGCGAGCTCGACGAGTCGGTGGCGGGGTCCTACGCGGCGGCCGCGGTGGCCGCGAAGGCCGTCGTCTGGGTCGCCGTCGGTGTGGCACTGCAGCTGCTGCCGGAGGCCACCCGTCGCGCCGTCGCCGGCGAGGACCCGCACCCGGTGCTCAAACGGGCGATCGCCTTCCTCTTCCTGATCGGGGTCCCCGCGATCCTGATCTTCGTCGCGATCCCGAAGTTCCTGCTCGAGACCGCGTTCGGCCCGGAGTTCGGCTCGGCGTCCGGCGCGCTGCCGCTGCTCGGCATCGCGATGCTGCTCCTGTCGATCACGCTGATGTCCGTGCAGTACCTGTCGGCGATCGGCCGGCACCGGCACCTCGTCCCGCTCCTGGTGCTCGCGGTCCTGGAGGTCGGGTTCCTCGCCCGGCACGGCTGGTCGGCCACGGAGTTCGCGACGATCGTCCTGGTCTCCCAGGCCGTGGCCGCCGCGGTCACCCTGGCGCTGGCGTGGTGGACCTCCCCCGCCGACGGCGTGCGCGCCGCGACGGAGGCGGAGCTCGAGGAGCTCCTGCCGCCGACGACGCCCGCGCGCGGCGCGACGGCCGACACCCCGGCCGTCGGCTGACCGGCTCGTCAGGCGGCGCAGGTCGGGATCTTCGCCTTCGGCGACACCTCGACGTAGGGCGCGAAGACCCAGCGGTCCGTGCCGATGCGGATCCACGTGCTGGAGGTCCCGCTCGGCGTCGTCACCGTCTGCCCCGTGGTGCGGCACTGGACGGTGACCTTCGTGCCGGCGTCGAGCGCGGCGACGCGCGGGGCGGCCGTGCCCGGCGTGCTGCGGACGGCGACCGTGCAGGTCCCGTTCTTCGGGCACTCCCCGACGATCGTGCCCGCGACGCCCCCGGCGGGGAGGACCGCGCTGCCGGTGCCCTCGCCCGTCCCGGTGCTCGTCCCGTCGCCGGTCTCCGTCGTGGTCCCGACCGCCTTGCCCGGAGACCGCCAGGTCCGAACGGTCGACGTGGCGCGGATGCGGCCGGTCGCGTCGCGCGCCTGGACGGTCAGGGAGACCTGGGTCGCGCGCGGGACCCGTGACGCGTCCCACCCGATCGCGAACCCGTTGGACGCGACCTCGTCGACGCCGAGCCTCCGCGTCCGCACGACGCCGTCGGCCCCCTTCCAGCGTCCCCGGAAGACGACGGAGCGCGTGGCCGCCGACGCCTTCGCGGTGAGCTGCAGACGGGGCACGGAGGTGGTCGGCTGCGTGACCGACAGCGAGACCGGCGCGGGAGCGGCGTCCGCGGACCCGGCTGCGACGAGCAGCACGGCGGTGGCGGCGGTGGAGACGGCGAGACGGGACCGAGACATGAGCTCCGGCGTTCGCCACCGGCCGTCGTCGTCCTTCCGCCGCACGGCACCGTGCAGGCGCGCCCGGTCGGCGCGCGCCGCCGGCCCGCCGCGAGCGGTGCCGATCAGCCGGGTGCCGCGGCGCCCGACGGCCCGGCCGCGGACGCCGCCGCACCCCGGTCCCGTGGCCCGCGGAGCCCCCCGAAGAGCAGGAGGGCGACCGCGATCGGCACCGTCGCGGGCAGCGTGTCCACGACCTCGAACAGCAGGTCGAAGAGCAGCGAGAGGACGAGCGTGGCCCCCGCGGCCGCGAACTGCCGCCGCCGGCTCGCACCCTCCGCGGCGAGCACCGCCCCCAGGACGCCTGCCACGAAGACGTCGCCGTAGCCCATCGAGGCGGTGCCGAACTGGACGAACTGCAGCCGCGGCAGGTCGGCGGCGGGGACGGCGGCGTTCAGCGCGTCGTTCGGCTTCTCCAGGCCGCCCGAGAACACGAGCACCGCGTCGATGACGGCCATCGCGACCAGGGCGATCCGGATCCAGGCGAGCGGCGGCACGGCCTCGAGGACCCGGCCGGTCGCGACCCGCACCCGCCCGGCGACCTGCGCCGCGCCGTGGTCGGGCAGCGGTGCCGACGCGTCCGGCACCGGGACCCCGCCCACGACGCCGACGAGGAGCCGTCCGAGCGTCACGCAGCTCAGCGCGGTGATCGCCAGCGCGGCGGCCTGGCCCGCGCGCTCGCCCTCCGCGGTGATCGCCACCACCAGCGCGGGCACGGCGAGCACCGCCAGCCACGGACGGGCCCCGCGGGCGCCCCACCCGACCGCGGCGGCGGCCAGGGGCGGCGTGGCGATCAACGCGAGCCACGTCAGGCCCACCGCCGCGCCCGGGAGCACGGCGAGGACGCCCACCACGACGGCGATCGAGAGCGGGAGGACGAGCGACCACGCACGACCGGCGAAGCGGTGCGCGAAGGCGGGCAGCCCGGCGGCGGGCAACGCGACGAGCAGCGCCTGCACGGCCACCAGGACGGCGTTCCAGCCGGAGTACGGGAGCGGGCCCATCTAGGCCGGGCCGTCGATCTCGAAGAGCCCGAGCTGCCCGCGCGGGTCCTCGTCGACGGGGGGCGTGACGCCGCGGTCGGTCCCGCGGGGAGGGTCCGGGACGGGCTGCGGCGGCTCGGGGAGCTCCACGAGCCCCGGGACGAGGGCCAGGTCCGCACGGAGCACGTCGACGAGGCGCGGCTCGTAGAGGGCGGCGTCCGGGTGGTGGACCGGGAGCAGCCGCACGGTCCGGGTGCCGAGTCGCCGGACCTCGGCGCGGCCGTGGAGCGTCTTGATGCTCCCGGGATCCTCGCGCAGGAGCTTCGTGGCGAAGTTCCCGAGGGTGCAGACGACCTTCGGGCGGACGAGGGCGATCTGGGCGTGGAGGTGCTCGCGGCAGTGCGAGAGCTCCTCCGCCAACGGGTCGCGGCCCGACGGGGGCCGGCACTTCAGCGCGGTCGTGACGTACACGTCCTCGCGCCGCAGCCCGATCTCGCCCAGCAGGTCGGTCAGCAGCCGCCCGGGGGCACCGACGAGCGGGAGGCCCTGCTGGTCCTCGCTGCGCCCCGGGGACTCGCCGACGAACAGCACCTCGGCGTCGGGGTCGCCCGCGCCGAAGACCACCGTCGTCCGTGCGGCCACGAGCTGGGGGCAGCGGACGCACGACCGGGCCCGTCCCCGGGCCGCCGCCAGGTGCAGGCGACGCTCCGCCGCGGTGGGCGGCGGTGCGGGAGCGGACGGCGGGGATCCCACGACGGACGAGGCTAGCGGGCGGGGTCCGCGGCGGCGGAGCACCCGCGGCCGGCGGGGTCGCCGGACGGACCGCACGCACATGATCCCGAAGCCGAGGTAAAACCTGGGAACCCTGACCTGGTTTCACTCCGTTGCGTTCTCCGCGCGGAGTGCTACAACTCAGGAAGGCCGTCACCACGTTCGTGGGACGGACCTGCCGCAGCACCTGCACCACACCCTCGTACCACGCGACCGGCATCCCCTACGGGGAGCTGGACCGGAGACCTGATGGACCTGCGTCCACGCGCATCGCACGATGCGCCCACCCCCCGATGTTCCGTCGTTGGACGGGGCCGACTCGGCACGACGCTCGCGCGTCACCTGGCCGACGCCGGGATCGACGTCACGGGGCCGCACGGCCGCGCGCACGACGGTGACGACGCGACCGTCGTCGTCCTCTGCGTGCCGGACGCCGCGATCGCCGACGCCGCGGGCGCGATCACCGTCCGTCCCGACCGCCTGGTCGGACACTGCTCCGGTGCGACGACCCTCGCCCCGCTGGCACCGCACACCGCCTTCTCGCTCCACCCGCTGATGACCGTGCCCGACGGCCGCACCTCCCTCGCCGGCGCTCCGTGCGCGATCGCCGGCTCCTCGTCCGCCGCCCTCGCGCTCGCCGAGCGGCTCGGCACCGCCTGCGGGATGCGGCCGATCCGCGTCGACGACGAGGACCGGGCCGCCTACCACGCCGCCGCCTCGATCGCCGCGAACTACCTCCTCGCGGTCGAGGACCTCGCGGCCCGCGTCGCCGAGGACGCCGGGCTCGACCGGGCGGCGCTCGCCCCGCTCGTCCGCGCCGCGGTCGACGCCTGGCAGGACCGCGGTGCCGCCGACGCGCTGACCGGCCCGGTCGCCCGCGGCGACGACGCCACGGTCGCCCGCCAGCGCACCGCGATCGCGGGCCGCCTGCCCGCCGCGGACCTCGAGCTGTTCGACGCGCTGACGGCCGCGACCGTGCGCCTCGCCGGCCGCGCCGCCGCGCCGGCCGACGACCGGACGCGGGTGGCCGCCGGGAGCGTCCCGTGCTGACGGTCCGCACCGTCGCCGAGCTGCGCGACCTCGTCCGCGACCGGCGCCGCAAGGGCGGCATCATCGGCCTCGTGCCGACGATGGGCGCGCTGCACGAGGGGCACGAGTCCCTGATCCTGGCGTCCTCCAAGCGCGCGACCTGCACCGTCGTCTCGATCTTCGTGAACCCGCGGCAGTTCGACGACGCGTCGGACCTCGCGGCGTACCCGCGCACCGAGGAGCGCGACGCCGCCCGGGCGTCCGCCGCCGGCGCGGACGTCCTGTTCGTGCCCGACGTCTCCGAGGTCTACCCCGACGGGTTCGGCACCGAGGTGCGCGTCACGAGCCCGCTGACCGGCCGCCTCGAGGGGGCCCACCGCGGGACCGAGCACTTCGACGGCGTGACGACCGTGGTGCTGAAGCTCCTCAACATGGTCGCCCCGGACGTCGCGTTCTTCGGCGCGAAGGACTACCAGCAGGCCCTCGTCGTCCGCCGGATGGTCGCCGACCTGAACCTCCCGGTCGAGATCGCCACCCGGCCGACGGTCCGCGAGCAGGACGGCCTCGCGCTCTCCAGCCGCAACGTCCGCCTGTCCGCGCAGGAGCGCCGGCAGGCCGTCGCGATCCCGCGCGCGATCGCCCGGGTCGTGGAGGCCTTCGACGCCGGCGAGCGCGACGCCGAGGTCCTCACCGGGCGCGCCGTCTCCGAGCTCGCGGACGCCGGCCTCACGCCGGAGTACGTCGCGATCGCCGATCCGGCGGACCTCTCCCCGGTCGCGACCGTCGTGGCGCCGGTCGTCCTCGCACTGGCCGTCCCCGTCGGTCCGGTCCGCCTGATCGACAACACCACCTTGACCCCCGTCCTCAGCGACTCCCCCGTCCCGACCCTCACGGGTTCCGGGCGCGCGGGGGGCTTCGTCCCCCATCCCTCCGAGAAGGGTTGACCCCATGCAGCGCACGATGCTCAAGTCCAAGATCCACCGGGCGACGGTGACGGACTCCGACCTGCACTACGTCGGGTCGATCACGATCGACCCCGACCTGCTCGAGGCCGCCGACATCATGGTCCACGAGCAGGTGGCCGTCGTCGACGTCGACAACGGCCAGCGCTTCGAGACCTACACGATCGTCGGCGAGCGCGGCTCGGGCGAGGTCAAGGTCAACGGCGCCGCCGCCCGGCTCGTCCACAAGGGCGACACCATCATCGTCATCAGCTACGCGCAGTACTCGCGCGAGGACCTGGAGCACTACGAGCCGGTCGTCGTCCACGTCGAGCGCGGCACCAACCGCATCATCGACGTCGACGACGCCGTCGCGACGCTCCTCACCGAGACCGACCGGGTGAGCACGGTCGCCTAGGCGCCGCGCTCCCCACACCCTCACCCCTCCACTCCGGAGACCACCTCATGTCCGCCAGCCCCCGCACCGTCGAGAACACCACCATCGACCGTGCTCCCGTCACCGTGACCTCGCTGCTCCAGCAGAAGCGGCAGGGTCGCAAGATGGTCATGGTGACCGCCTACGACTACCCCTCGGCCGTCGTGGCCGAGCAGTCCGGCGTCGAGATGGTGCTCGTCGGCGACAGCGCCGCGACCACCGTCCTCGGCCTGGACTCGACGGTCCCGGCGACGATGGACGAGCTCCTGATGCTCGGCAAGGCCGTCCGCCGCGGGCTGAAGGCCACGTTCATGGTCTCCGACCTGCCGTTCGGCTCGTACGAGGCGTCGGACTACGAGGCCGTCAAGAGCGCCCAGCGGTTCGTGAAGGAGGCCGGCGCCCAGGCGGTGAAGCTCGAGGGCGGCGGCGTGATGATCGACCGCGCCCGCGCGATCGTGAACGCCGGCATCCCGGTCGTCGGCCACCTGGGTCTGACCCCGCAGACCGCCAACGCGCTCGGCGGGCTCCGGGCCCAGGGCAAGAAGGCCGAGCAGGCCGCCCAGATGGTGCTCGACGCCCTGGCCCTCCAGGACGCCGGGTGCTGCGCGATCGTGCTGGAGGCGATCCCGGCCGCCGTCGCCGAGGAGCTCATGCCGCTGATCGAGATCCCGGTCATCGGCATCGGCGCGGGCGCGTCGACCGACGGCCAGGTGCTCGTCTGGCACGACCTCCTCGGGCTGCTCGAGGGCCACACCGCCAAGTTCGTCAAGCAGTACGCGAACCTCCACCACGAGATGGTCGCCGCCGTCGCGTCGTACGCCGACGAGGTCCGCGACGGCGTCTTCCCCGGTCGTGAGCACACCTACGCGATCCCGCCGGAGGAGCTCCAGCGGTTCCAGGGCTCGCTGGCCCAGATCCACGGCGCCGAGCCGTCCGAGGTCGAGGGCCACCCGGCCTGAGCGACCCCGTCGCCCGCGCCGCCGCTCAGGCGGGCGCGGGGGACGCGTCTCCCGGGGACGTCCCCGGGTCCGGCGGTCCACCCGCCGCGCCGTCGTCGTCGCCCGGACCCTCGGGGTCACCGTCGGGCCCCGCGGCCTCGGCCTTCAGCTCCTGCCGGTATGCCCACCAGGCCTGCACGCCGATCTGGAGCGACGCCGCCATCGGCACCGCGAGCAGCGCGCCGATCACGCCCAGGAGGCTGCCGCCGAACAGGACGGCGACCATCACGCCGAGCGGGTGCACGCCGACGGCGCGCCTCTGGATCCGTGGCTGGATGATCGTGTTCTCGACCTGCTGGTAGACGACCGCCCAGACGACCCAGATGATCGTGGCGGTCGGGAAGTCGTGGAAGAGCGTGACGATGCCGACGATGACGGCGGCGATCGTCGCGCCGATCATCGGGATCAGGCCGAACAGCGCGACGGTGACGGCCAGCGGCGCCGCGAACGGCACGCCGAGGATCAGCATCACGACGTACGCCAGCGTGCCGGCGATCAGTGCCTGCAGGACGGCGCCGCCGATGTAGGCACCGACGGCCGCCGCCATCCGGTCGAGGACCCCGCGGATCCGGTCGGCGTGGTCGGGCGTGCCGATGTCGAGCAGCGCGTCGATCCACCGACGGCCGCTGCCGAGCAGGAAGATGCTGAGGATCAGGATCGTCACCGCCGCGAAGACGGAGTTGACGATCCCGAGGCCGAGGTCCCCCAGCCACGACGCGGCGTCGCCGACCCGGGCGGGCAGCTTGTCGGCCTGGTTCTGGAGCTGGTCGACGAGGTCGAAGTCGTCGTCGAGCTTGCGCAGCGTGTCGTTGCCCTGGACGTAGTGCTGGACCTCGTCCGCGTAGTGCGGGGCCTGGTCGATCAGGTCGCTGGCGGCCCGGACGAGCGGCGGGATCACGATCAGGCCGACGAGCGCCGGGATCAGCAGGACGCCGACGTAGACCGCGGTGACGGCGAGCCCCCGCGGCATGTGCTTCTCGAGCCGGCCGACGGGACCGGAGACGGCGACGGCGATGAACCCGGCGATCGCGAGCCACGAGAGCGGCCCGCGCAGCAGGTAGATCAGCGCCAGCGCGGCGAGCACCGCGAGGATCGTCAGGGTGGCCGCGAGGACCGTTCGGGGGATGCTGCGACCTGGTTCCACGGGGACCTCCGTCGGTGTGGCGCCCTGACGCTACCGCGGGGCGCCGACGGCGCGATCGGCGGGGTGCCGGCGGCACGGCCGGCGAGGACCGTGGTGCCGGGGCAGGGCCCGCAACATCAGGTGCAGCGGGGGCCCCCGGGTTGCGGGCCCGGGCGCCGTGCGGGAGAACCGACGGGCCCCGTCATCCCCCACCCGAAGGAGGCGCGCGTGTCCCCCAACGCGTTCCCACGCCGGGCGGTCGTGCTGTGCTGCGCGTGCGCCCTGGCCGCCGTCGCCGCACCCGCCGCCCACGCCCAGCCGCTGCACCAGGTCGTCGCAGGCGAGAGCCTGTCGCAGATCGCCGCGGTCAACGGCCTCTCCCCCGCCGCGCTCGCGGCCGCCAACGGCGTGCCCGTCGACGCCCCGATCCGCGTCGGACAGGTCGTCAGCATCCCCGCCCGCGCCGGGGCGTCGGCGCCGCCGGTGACCGACGTCGTCGCGACGCCGGCGTCCGCGGGGTCCTCCTCCGGCGCCGGGACGGGGACGTCGACCGCCACCACGTCGTCGACCGGCACGGCCGCAGCCGGGTCGTCGACCGGCACGGGCGCAGGCCCGGCAGGAGCGTCGTCCGCCGGTGGGGTGGTCGTCCGGCCCGGGGGACACGCTGAGCGCCATCGCCGCGCGGGCCGGGGTCTCCGTCTCGGCCCTGGCCGCGCACAACGGGCTGACCGCGTCCGCGCTGCTGCCCGCCGGTCGACGTCTGTCGCTGCCCGCGGCGGGCGCCGCGACCTCGTCCTCCGAGGCGAGGGGGACCGCCTCCGCCACGCAGGAGCAGGCTCCCGGTGCCACCGGGGTCGCCCCGAGCTCCGGGGTGCGCGTCAGCGGCTCGCAGGTCGGCTCCGCCGCGGCCGCCAACGGCGTCCCGACGGCGCTGGCCCGCGCGATCGCGTGGCAGGAGAGCGGCAACGACAACGGCGCGGTCTCGTCCGTCGGTGCGCGGGGCGTGATGCAGGTGATGCCCGACACGTGGACGTGGATCGACCGCAACCTCTCGTCGCGGACGCTCGACCCGTCGTCGGCCACCGACAACGTGCAGGCCGGCACGCTCTACCTCCAACACCTGCTGCAGGAGACCGGCGGCGACCAGGACCAGGCCGCAGCCGCCTACTACCAGGGGCTCTCGTCGGTGCGCCGACGCGGCATGTACGACGACACGAAGCGGTACGTGGAGAGCGTCCGGGCGCTGCGGGCGCGGTTCGGCGGCTGAGCCGGCCGGTGCCGGCGGGCGCGCCGGTCGGTCAGACCGCCGGACGCTCCGCCCCGGCGTAGGTGATGCTCCGGATCACCTTCGCCGGGGAGCCCGCCGCGATCGAGAACGGCGGGACGTCGGCGGTCACCACCGAGTTGGCGCCGATCACGCTCCGGCGCCCGATGGTGACGCCGCTCGTGACGACGACGTTCGCGCCGAGCCACACGTTGTCGCCGATCCGGGTCGGACCCTTCGTCGTGAAGCCCTGCCAGGGCACCGGGGTCTCCGGGTCCTCGAACCGGTGGCTGCCGTCGGTGATCAGGCAGCCGTTGGCGGCCATGCAGTGCTCGCCGATCTCGACGAGCCCCTCGCTGGCGATCATCACGCCCTGGTTCAGGAACGTGCCGCCCCCGATGCGGACGCGGCCGTGGTCGCCGGCGGTGATCCACACCCCCGGCTCGAGGAAGACCTGCGGCCCGAGCTCCAGTCGACCGTCGAGGAGCATCCCGAGGACGTCGCCGTTGAGCCGCCCGCGGGCGAACGACTCCCGGCGCGCGAGCTCGACCGCGAGCCGCGCGCGGTTCCAGGGCCGCTGCGGCCGCGTGTACCACCGCCACTTCGTGACCCACTGCGCCGCGAGGCGCCGGTCGAGCGGCGGGACGGCCATCTCAGCGCAACAGCTTCTTGATGCCGCTGATCGCGAGCGTGTTGCCGGGCCGCAGCACCGGGGCGAGGAGCCCGAGCGGCAGGCGCGCGCCCTTCAGCGGCGCGAACGCCATCGTCCAGGTCAGCTCGGTGCCGCCCTCGGACGGCACGAGCAGGAAGTCCTCGATCAGGGCGTCGACGACCCTGCGGCTCTGCCCGACGACCCGGAACGTGGCCCGTCGGTCGGTGTCCCAGCGGTAGAACTCCTCGTCGAGCGTCAGGAACTTCCCGATCCGGAGGCGCCGGACGGACCCCGCGACGTGCGGGCGCGGCGTCTGCCACTCGAGCCGGTCGATGACCGGCAGCCACGACCACATCTCGTCGCTGCCGAGGACCTCCCACACCTCGGACGGCTGGGCCCGGAGCTGGACGGAGCTGCGGACGACCAGCGGCGCGTCCTTGAGGAACGCGTCGTCGACGTGGCGGAGGGGGTGGGCCGGCATGCGGCGGAGCATAGCCGCCGGGTCAGAGCCACCCGGCGCGCCGCAGCCGGGCGTAGAGGAACCCACAGATCGCGATCGTGATGACGAGCACGAGCGGGTACCCGAGGTCCCATTTCAGCTCGGGCATGTGCTCGAAGTTCATGCCGTAGAGCCCGAAGATCATCGTCGGCACGACCGCGATCGCGGCCCACGCCGAGATCTTCCGGGCGTCCTCGCTCTGGCGCAGGGAGATCTGCGCGAGGTTGGCGTCCAGGACGCCCGAGAGGACGTCGTCGATGGCGTTGACGGCCTCCGCGTCGCGCTCGAGGTGGTCGAGGACGTCCCGCAGGTACGGGCGTGCGCGGTCGGGCACCGGGAGGTCCTCGTCCTCGACCAGGCGGGTCAGCGGCGTGACGAGCGGGCCGACCGCCTTCTTGAACGCGATGACCTCGCGCTTGAGGCGGTAGATGCGCTCGGTCGGGTTGTTCCGCTCGTCCGAGAAGACCATCGCCTCGACCTCGTCGACGTCGTTGTAGAGCCCGTCGAGGACGTCGGAGTACTCGTCGACGACCCGGTCGACGATCGCGTGGAAGACCGCCCCGGGACCGCGCTCCATGCGGGTCCGGTCGTTCTCGAGGTCCTCGCGCAGCGCGTGGAGCGGGACGGGCGCGCCGTGGCGGATCGAGACGACGAACTTCGGGCCGACGACGAGCATCAGCTCGCCGACCTCGACGTGCTCGGTCTCGTCGACGTACCGCGCGGTCTTCATCACGAGCGAGATCAGGCCGTCCTTCGCCTCGAGCTTCGGCCGCTGGTGGGCGTGGATCGCGTCCTCGATCTGCAGCGGGTGCAGGCCGAACTGCGCCCCGATCGCCTCGACCGCCGCGGGCTCCGGGTCGTGCAGGCCGATCCACACGAACCCGTCGCGCGAGCGGTGCGCGCGGTCCATCGCCTCGGTGAACGGGACCGTCCCGCCCTTGCGCTCGCCGTTGTCGTAGACGGCGCAGTCCGTGAGCGCGTCGTCGATCGACTTGGCCTCCAGCGCCGTCGGCGGGCCCTGCGGCTGGAGCCGCGAGCGGTCGGCGCGACGATGGCGGAGGGAGCGGTAGGTCGGAGGGCGGCGCATGGCGAGGGGTGTCCGGCGACGTCCGGGACCATACGCGTCCGCGGCCCGGTCGTTGCACCGTGCACGGGATCGTCGCCGCGGGCGCGCCGCGGCACGCGGCCCCGTCCTCCGCCCCCGGGCGTAGGATCGGCCGATGCGAGTCCCCGCGCTGCCCATCGCCGTCGTCACCACCGCCGCCGTCGGCGCGTTCGCCGCGGCCGCCGTCGCGCAGACGACCGAGCCACCCCCGTTCGAGCCCGAGCCGACGACGACCACGACGCCGACGACCACCGAGCCCGCGCCGCCGGCCGACTCGAGCGCGCCGGTCGTCGCCGTGGCCCTGCCGAAGACCCGGACGGGCTCGAAGATCAAGAGCCTGCGGGTGACGTTCAAGGACCCCGACACGAAGGTCGAGTTCACCCAGGTCGACGTGAAGCGCCGGATCCGCCTGAAGCAGGGCGTCCGCGACCAGGCCTACAGCGGCACCAAGTGGTTCACGACGATGAGCACGTCGAAGTACTCGATCAACCCGCCGGTCGGCAAGCACTCGATCTCGTACACGCTGAAGTTCAAGAAGGGCCTGCCGGCCGCCCGCTACTGGATCAAGCTCCAGGCCCAGAACGAGCCGGGGAAGCAGCGGACGAAGACGATCAGCTTCCGGACCCGCTGAGGTCCGGGGGCAGCCGCACGCTCGGGTCGGCGGGGCTCGGGTCGGCCGGGGCATCCGCCCGTCCCGGAGGCCGGGTCAGTGCAGTCGGCCGGCGGCCCGCAGCACCAGGAGCGCGTGGAGCGTGGCCCAGCCACGCCATCCCGCCCGGGCGGCCTGCGAGATCGGCTCGAAGTTGACGTCCCAGCCGCCGTCGGCGCGCTGACGCGCGGCCAGGGCGTCGAGCGCGGCGGCGACCGCGTCCTGCGGCAGGAACGCCCGGCCGGGGTCCCCCGGGAACGGGGCGACCTCCAGCGGACCGATGTGGTGGCCGGGCGCGCCGGGCTCCGTCAGCGCGGGGTCGAGCGCGATGTGGTCCCGGACGCCCTGCTCCAGGCACGTGCGGAGGGCGGCCGGGTCGGGCGCGGCGGGCACCGCCGGATCGAGCAGCCAGAGCGCCGCCCGCACGCTGTAGAGGTCGAGGTCCTCCCCCGCCCCCGCCGCCGTCCCGTCGGCACCGGTCGCACGCCAGCAGAACGCCGTCGCGCGGTCCAGCCACGGGTGCTCGACGCCGTGGCGGTGCAGGATCCCGACGAGCGCCGCGGTCGGGTTCAGCGACGAGGTCTCGCCGTCGGCGTGGTGCCAGTGGGGGGCCGCCGGGTGAGCGCGCGCGGAGGGGTGCGTGAACGGCACGCCGCCGTCGTCGCCGGAGACCGTGACGAGCCAGTCGCACAGACCCGATGCGACGTCGGCCGGGACCGTGCCGACCTCGTCGAGGATGCGCAGGGCGAGCTCGGCGGACTGCGGCTGGCTGATCGTCGTCCGCAGGTCGGGCTCGAGGATCCCGGCGTACCCGCCGTCAGCGTTCCGGTAGGCCGAGAGGGCCGCCAGCACCGACGCGTCGGTGCCCTCGCCGAAGGCGCGCTCGAAGCGCCGCAGGTCGAGGATCCGGGCCTCCTGGCGGAGGAACGTCTCGGCGGCGGCGATGTCCAAGGATGCGGCGCTCGTGCTCATGCCGCCATCCTGCCGCGCCGCGGCGCCGGCGTCTCGGACGTTTCGGACACGTCGGCGCGGGACCGACACGGCAGGACGGCGTCGCCCACCGGACGGCTCGCCGCGCCCCGAACGCCCCGGGCCGCCTGGCCCGGCCGGCGCGCGGCGACGAGCTCGGCCGGGGTCGCCAGGGCCAGAGCCCGCGTCTCGCGGCCCAGGTGGCCCTGGTCCGCGTAGCCGGCCAGGGCGGCGAGACCCGCGAGGTCCTCGTCCGTGGCGATCGCCAGGCCGAGGAAGCGCTGCAGCCGGAGAACGCGCTCGAGCGTCTTGGGGCCGTAGCCCACGTGGTGGTGGAAGCGACGTCGGAGCTGCCGCTCGCTGAGCGCGGTCTCGCGGGCCAGCTCGGCGACGCCCATGCGGCCGGCGCTCAGGGCCTCGGCCGCCGCGTCGACCTGCGGGTCCGTCGGCCCCGCGTCAGCGGCGCGCGCGGCCACGGCGGCGGTCAGCACCCGCAGCCGGCCGCGCACGTCGCCCTGCTCCGCGACCCGCTCGGTCAGGCGCCGACCGTCCGTGCCCCACAGCTCCTCGGCGTCGGGGTGCTCGTCGCGCAGCGCCGACGCGGAGGTGCCGAACGTCGTCGCCGCCCCCGGGCGCAGACGGACACCGACCGTCGTGTCGTCTCCGGGCTCCGCGGGCCGCGCGGCGGTGTCCGGTCCCGCGACGGTCAGCCGGCCGGCGTGCCAGACGAGGTCGACGCAGCCGTCGGGCAGGATCATCGGGGCCGGGACGCGCACGTCGGCCGCGACGCGCTCCCGGGGCGCGGGCGGAGCGTCGGTGCGGGGCCCGGATCCGCCGGCCGCGCCCTGCACCCACCAGAGGCAGGTCACCCGGTCGGCGAGCGCCGGCGGAGGCGTGACCTCGCCGTAGGCGGCGGGCGCTCCCCCGTCGCCGTCGGCGACCCACGCCACGTCGGCCGACGCGCCGACGTGTGCGTCGCCCGCCGCCGCCCGCCCCGCTCCGCCGGTCGCACCGACGTCGTGGCGGGATCGGCGGCGGGCGGGCATCGGCGGGTCCCCGGGCTCAGTCCGCCGCGGCTGCGCGCTTGCGGCGGGTCGGGGGGCGCTTCGTCGCGGCCGCGATCCGCTCGCGGGCCTCGGCGGCCTCGGCCTGCTTCTGGGCCTTGGACTTCGTGTTCCGCGGCAGCTCGTCCGCCGGTGCGCGCTTGGCCGTGCCGCCGGCCGCGACCGCCCCGGCGTCGGCCTCGACGAGCTCGCGCAGGAAGCGTCCCGTGTGCGACTCCGTGACCGCGGCGACCTGCTCCGGGGTGCCCTGGGCGACGAGCTCGCCGCCGCCGTTGCCGCCCTCGGGCCCCAGGTCGATCAGGTGGTCGGCCGTCTTGATGACGTCCATGTCGTGCTCGATGACGACCACGGAGTTGCCGGTGCCCACGAGGCGCTGCAGGACCTCGAGCAGGCGCTCGACGTCCGCGAAGTGCAGGCCGGTCGTCGGCTCGTCGAGGATGTAGAGCGTGCGGCCCGTGGCCTGGCGCGCGAGCTCGTGCGCGAGCTTCACGCGCTGCGCCTCGCCGCCCGACAGCGTCGTCGCGGGCTGCCCGAGCCGGACGTAGCCGAGGCCGACGTCGCGGATCGTCTCGAGCCGGCGGCGGATCTTCGGGACGTTCTCGAAGTAGTCGATGGCCTCGTCGACCGGCATCGCGAGGACGTCGGCGATCGACTTGCCCTTGAAGTGGACCTCGAGGGTCTCGCGGTTGTAGCGCCGGCCGTCGCACTGCTCGCACGGGACGTAGACGTCCGGCAGGAAGTGCATCTCGATCTTGATCTGGCCGTCGCCCTTGCAGACCTCGCAGCGCCCGCCCTTGACGTTGAACGAGAACCGGCCGGGCTTGTACCCGCGGGCCTTGGCCTCCGGCGTCTGCGAGAACAGCGTCCGGATGTGGTCGAAGATCCCGGTGTAGGTGGCCGGGTTGGAGCGCGGGGTGCGGCCGATCGGCGACTGGTTGACCTGGATGACCTTGTCCAGCTGCTCCATCCCGTCGATGCCGTCGTGGGCACCGGGCCGGACGCGCGCGCGGTTCAGCTGCGCCGCGGCGGACTTGTGGAGGATGCCGTTGATCAGCGTCGACTTGCCCGAGCCCGACACGCCGGTGACGGTGCAGAGCACCCCCAGCGGGATCGTGACGTCGATGCCCTTGAGGTTGTGGTCCCGCGCGCCGCGGATCCGGAGCTCGCCGGTGCGCTCGCGCCGGGCTTCGGGCACCTGGATCGCGCGCTTGCCCGAGAGGAACTGTCCCGTCAGCGACTTGGCGTTGGCCTCGACCTGCTTCGGGGTGCCGTTGGCGACGACCTCTCCCCCGTACTCGCCGGCGCCGGGGCCCATGTCGATCAGGCGGTCGGCGCGGCGCATCGTCTGCTCGTCGTGCTCGACGACGAGGACGCTGTTGCCGAGGTCGCGCAGACGCTCGAGCGTCTTGATCAGGCGCTCGTTGTCGCGCTGGTGCAGGCCGATCGACGGCTCGTCCAGCACGTAGAGGACGCCCACGAGCGCGGAGCCGATCTGCGTGGCCAGGCGGATGCGCTGGGCCTCGCCGCCCGACAGCGACGCGGCGCCGCGGTCCATCGTCAGGTAGCCGATGCCGACGTCGACGAGGAACGACAGGCGCTCCTTGATCTCGCGCACGATGAGGTTCGCGATCTTGCGCTCGGTCGTCGTGAGCTGCACCTCGTCGACCCACGTCAGCGCGTCGTGCACCGACAGCGCCGAGAACTGGTGGATGCCGATGCCGCCGATGAGCACGTTGCGCGGACCGGGCTTCAGGCGCGAGCCCTCGCAGTCCGGGCACGGCACCATCGACATGTACTCCTCGATCTTCTCCTTGACCGCCTCGGAGTCGGACTCGCGGTAGCGGCGCTCGAGGTTGGAGAGCACGCCCTCCGCGCGCATGTTGTAGGTGCGGCGGCGACCGGCGCGGTTCTTGAACCGCAGCGGTACGCGCTCGCCGTCCGGGGCGCCGTAGAGGACGCCCTCCTGCTCCTCCATGGTCAGCTCCGACCACGGGACGTCCATCCGGACGTCGAAGTGCTCGCAGAGGCCCTCGAGCAGCTTGCGGTAGAACGGGTTGGGCGACGAGCTCCACGGCTTGATCGCGCCGCCCTCGAGGGTCTTGGACCCGTCGGGGATCACGAGGTCCGGATCGACGATCAGCTGCGCGCCCAGGCCGGTGCAGCGGGGGCACGCGCCGTGCGGGGCGTTGAACGAGAACGTCCGGGGCTCGACCTCGGACATCGAGAAGCCGCACTCGAGGCAGGCGAAGTTCTCGGAGAACGTGTGGCGCTCCTCCCACTCCTCCGGCACCTGGTCGTCCTCGCGGAGGACGAGCGCGATCTCGACGAGGCCCTCGGCCTCCTTCGTCGCGGCCTCGACGCCCTCCGCCAGCCGCTTGCGGACGTCGTGCCGCATGACCAGGCGGTCCACGACGACCGAGATGTCGTGCTTGTACTTCTTGTCGAGGATGATCTCCTCGTCCAGCATCCGCAGGTCGCCGTTGACCTCGACGCGGAGGAAGCCCTCGTCCTTCAGGTGCGAGAAGAGGTCGCGGAACTCGCCCTTGCGCCCGCGGACGAGCGGCGCGAGCACCATGAAGCGCGTGCCCTCGGGCAGGGTCATCACGCGGTCGATGATCTGCTCGACCGACTGCCCGGCGATCGGCCCGTGCCCGTTGGGGCAGTGCGGGTGCCCGATCCGCGCCCAGAGCAGGCGCAGGTAGTCGTGGACCTCCGTCACCGTGCCGACCGTCGACCGCGGGTTGCGCGACGTCGTCTTCTGGTCGATCGAGATCGCCGGCGAGAGGCCCTCGATCGAGTCGACGTCGGGCTTGTCCATCTGCCCGAGGAACTGCCGGGCGTAGGCCGACAGCGACTCGACGTAGCGGCGCTGGCCCTCGGCGTAGATCGTGTCGAACGCCAACGACGACTTGCCCGAGCCGGAGAGCCCGGTCAGGACGACGAGGGAGTCCCGCGGGAGCTCGAGGGAGACGTCCTTGAGGTTGTGCTCGCGAGCACCGGTGACGACGATCCGTCCGCTACCTGCCATTGGGACCGAGTCTACGCAGGCGAACGGACGTTCGCTTTGGCACGGCCGTCCGCGCGCCCAGGTGCAGGGAGAACGCCCCCGGACCGCGCTGCGCGCGGACTACCAGCCGTTGCCGGTGCACCCGCCGCCGGACCGGCCCAGCGGGGTCTTCACCGCACAGGAGCGGATCACGCTCGAGCCCTGCCGCGTGAGCGCGAACCGGGTGCCCGACAGCGACACCATGAGGATCCGGTACCCCGTCCGGGTCGCGCGGGTGATCGTGGCCTCCCCGGCCCGGGGGCGCGCGGGGGTCAGCGACGCGGTCGTCGCACCGAGCTGCCGGTTCGTCGTGCACAGGGCGTAGTCGCCGGAGCCCTTGAAGCACGTCTCCACCGACTCCGCGAGCTCGCGCACCGCGTCCTTGACGGTGGTGTCTGCACCCCGGGCGTCCGCCGGCGTGAGCGACGTCGCGGTCCCGCCGGCGGGACCGTCGTCCCCGCCGCAGCCCGCGAGCCCGAGCGCGACGACGGCGGCGGCCGCCACCAGCAGGGGTGAGCGGCGGCGCGCGGTGCCCGTCGTCTGCTGCGTCCGCGCCTCGTCCATGCCTGCAGATCGTACGCCGGACACCGCCCGCTGGATGCCGCACACGTGGGGGCGCGCGCGGTTCAGCCGCGCGGCCGCAGCCCCAGCACCAGGCGCTCGGCGGTGTCGGCGACGATCCCGGGGAGCGCCTCGGCGTCGAGCAGCCCGGCGTTCGCCATCGACGCGAGCCCGTGGATCGCGGCCCACGCGGACGTCGCCACCCGCTCGACGTCACCCGGCACGACGTCGCCGGACGCCTGCCCCGCCACGACCAGCGCGAGCGGCGCCTGGAACGCCCGGGCGCCCGCGGCGAGCAGCGATGCGTCGACCCCGGGGCGGTGCTTGCCGGTGAACATCACGTCGAGCAGGGCGGCGTGCCCGACGGCGAACCCGACGTAGGCCTCCGCCATCGCCGCCAGGCGCTCCACGAACGGTCGGCCGTCGTCCCCCACCGAGGCGTCGAGCGCGACCGCCAGGCGCCCGAACCCGTCCTCGGCCAGGGCGTCGAGCAGCGCCTGCTTGTCGGCGAAGTGCCGGCGGGGCGCCGCGTGGCTCACCCCGACGTCGCGGGCGATCCCCCGGAGCGAGAGCTCGCCGGCGCCGGACTCCGCGAGGACCTCCTCGGCGCGCCGCAGCAGGGCCTCCCGCAGGTTGCCGTGGTGGTAGCGCCGCGGCGCGTCGGTCTGGGTGCCCACCGCCCGAGGCTACCGCGAACGCCGGATGATGTTGGCGTTGACAACTCTGTTGTCACCGCCTACATTCCGGTCCATGCCCAAGTGGAACGCCTCGAACCTCCCCTCCTTCTCCGGCCGCACCGTCGTCGTGACCGGCGCCAACAGCGGCATCGGCCTCGTCGCCGCCCGCGAGCTCGCCCGCGCCGGGGCCCGCACCGTGATCGCGGTCCGCGACCCCGCCAAGGGCGAGCGTGCCGCCGCCGGGATCACCGGCGACGTCGAGGTCCGCCGGCTCGACCTGGCCGACCTGTCGTCCGTCCGCGCGTTCGCCGCCGAGTGGGAGGGCGACCTCGACGTCCTCGTCAACAACGCCGGCGTGATGATCCCGCCGCGGGGCACGACGAAGGACGGCTTCGAGCTGCAGATCGGCACGAACCACCTCGGCCACTTCGCCCTGACGAACCTGCTGCTGCCGAAGATCACCGAGCGCGTCGTGACCGTCGCCTCCGGCGCGCACCGCGGCGCGAAGGTCGACCTCGACGACCTCAACTGGGAGCGCCGGGAGTTCAAGAACTGGGCGGCGTACGGGCAGTCGAAGCTCGCGAACCTGCTCTTCACGCTCGAGCTCGAGCGCCGGCTGCGCGCCGCGGGCTCCCCCGTGCGCGCGCTCGCCGCGCACCCGGGCTACGCCGCGACGAACTTGCAGTCCGCCACGACGAACCCGTTCCAGCGGATCGGCATGAAGGTCGCCAACCGCGTCGTCGCGCAGGACGACGCCGCCGGCGCGCTGCCGACGCTGTTCGCCGCCTCGCAGGACCTGCCCGGCGCGTCGTACGTCGGCCCGGACGGCCTCGCCGAGATGCGCGGCGGCCCGGTCCTCGTCGGGCGCACGGCGGAGGCCAGCGACGCGGAGAGCGCCAAGCGCCTCTGGTCGCTCTCCGAGGAGCTGACGGGCGTGCGCGCCCCGGAGCTGCTCGCGGTCTGAGGGCGCCCGGGCGGCAGGGCGGACCGCGCCATGCGGTGCCGGGGCCGTTCGCGGGGGCCCGGGGCCGTGGGGCGCGGGAGCGCGGCAGAGACGACGGTGATGATGATACGTTCGTACAAGTAGTGCGATTGCACCACTTGTTCCGCCGCGCCTCCCGGTGCGGCCCATCCCGTTCCGGAGCTTCCTCATGGGCTACGTCTTCCTCGCCGGCGCCATCGTCTCGGAGGTCATCGCGACCACGAGCCTGCGTGCGTCGGACGGCTTCTCGAAGCCCGGCTGGATCGTCCTCGTCGTCGCCGGGTACGTCGTCGCGTTCACGCTGCTCGGCCTCTGCCTCGGCCGGGGCGTCCCGCTCGGCGTGGCCTACGGGATCTGGTGCGCGGTCGGGATCGCCCTCGTCGCCGCGCTCTCGATCCCGCTGTTCGGCGAGACCCTGACGACCGTCCAGGTCGTCGGGCTCGGTCTCGTGATCGCCGGGGCCGTCGCGCTCGAGGCCGGGGCGGCCCACGAGTGAGCGCGCGCGAGACCACGTCCGACGGGCGCGTCGCCCGCGGGGACGAGAGCCGCCGCCGACTGCTCGCGGCGACGCTGACCGTCATGGAACAAGGGGGCGTCGCGGCGGTCTCGCACCGCGCGGTCGCGGCCGAGGCGGGGGTCGCGGCGGCCTCGGTCCGGTACCACTTCGGCAGCATCGACGACCTGCTCGTCGCGGCGATGACGACCGCCACCGAGGAGTGGGCCGCGACCCTCGCCGGGCACGCGCCGGACACCCACCTGGGGCGGCTCGCCGCGTTCCTGGCCGACGAGTCGCTGCACCACCGCGAGCGGGCCGTGGCCGAGTTCGAGCTCTACCTGCTCGCGGCCCGGCGGCCAGCGCTCCGGCCCGCGGCGCTCGCCTGGCTGGGGGTCGCGATCGGGCCGCTCGCGGACGGCCTCGACGACGTCGGGCGCCGGACCTTCGCCGCGGTGCTGGACGGGATCTGCCTGCACGGGCTGCTGGCGGACGACCCGCCGGACGCCGCCACAATCGAAGCGGTCCTGCGTCGCGTCTGCGAGACCGGGGGTTGAGGTCCGCCGCCGCGCGGCGATCCGGCCGTTGTGCTTCCACGGCGGGGAGGCCCGGCGGTAGGGTCGCCCGATGACCGAGCGCCTCGTCGACGTCGGGGACGGGATCGTGCTCTGCGTCGACGAGCTCGGCGACCCGGACCACCCCACGCTCCTCCTGATGCAGGGCATGGGGCTCGGGCTCGTGTGGTGGCGCGACGACTTCTGCGCGGCGCTCGTCGACCGCGGGCTGCGCGTCGTCCGCTACGACCACCGCGACGTCGGCCGCTCGACCCCGTGCCGCGGTGCCGTCCCCGGGGTCGCCGCGATCATCACCCGGCGCTCGCGCCCGGTCTACACCCTCGAGGACCTCGCCGACGACGCCGGGCGGCTCGTCCCCCTCGTCGCCGGTGACGGCACCGCGCACGTCGCGGGCGTGTCGCTCGGGTCGTTCGTCGCGCAGCAGACCGCGATCCGGCATCCCGACCGCGTCCGGTCGCTGACGTCGATCATGGGCCGGCCCGGCGATGGGCGGACCGGCAAGGTCGCGTGGCGGATGCGCCCCGAGTTCCTGCGCTCCGGCCCGCGCGACCCCGAGGGCGCGGCCGAGCACCTCGTCGGCACCTTCGGCCGGATCGGCTCGACGGGGCGGACCGCCGAGGACGACGAGGACGTCCGCATCGCGTTCCGCCGCTCGGCGCAGCGCGACCAGGGCGACGGGGCGGGCGGCGGCCGGCAGTTCGCGGCGGTGCTCGCCGAGACCGACCGCACCCCGGGACTCCGCGACCTGGCGATCCCCGCGCTCGTCGTCCACGGCACCCGCGACCGCGTCGTCAAGCCGAGCGGCGGCCGGGCGACCGCGGCGGCGATCCCCGGCGCGGAGCTCCTCGAGATCGAGGGGATGGGCCACGACCTGCCGCGGCGCGTCTGGGAGCCGGTGGTCGACGGGATCGCGAGGACGGTCGCGCGGGCCTGAACCGGGGGTCGGGTGCGCTTCGTCACTTCCCGCCGGACGTTCGACCATCGACTCCCCCGGGCGGCCGGGATCGGGTGCGCTTCGTCACGCCCCGCCGGACGTTCGACCATCGACTCCCCCGGCGGCGGGCGGCCCGGCGCCCTGCCGGGCGCCCGGACTACCGCCGGACGGCCCTGGTGATCGACGTCGCCGTCCACTCCCGGGTGCTCGGGACGGAGAGGCGGACGCGGCGCGTGCCCGTCGGCGCCGTGAGTCGCAGGATCCCGGAGGCCTTCGCCCGGCGCACGACCGTGGACCGCCCCCCGGTCCGCGTGAACCGCACCGTCGCGGTCCGGACCGCCCGCCGGCGCAGCGAGCCGAAGTGCACCGTGACCCGCCGCCCGCTGACGGCGACGGTGATGGCCTGGGGCAGCTGCCGGGTCATCGTCCCGCCGGGGGTCTGGGCGCGCGAGGGCGCGGACGGAGACGCGACGGCCGCCGCGGCCGCACCCCCGCACGCCACCGTGGCCAGGACCGCGATCCCGGCCGTCCGACGACCGGGGCGGGGCATGCGTGTCGCGCTCATACGAGGTCTACGTCGCCGAGCGGGCCGTGGACGCGGGCGTGCGTCAGGGTGTCGGGTGCGCTTTCGTCTCGCCCGGCGCGACGTCGGACCACCGGCCTCGCGGGGGCACGGTGTCGGGTGCGCTTTCGTCTCGCCCGGCGCGACGTCGGACCATGGACGCCGAGGGCCACGGGAGCCCCTGCCGCCGTGCAACGAGCACCCGGATCCGGGCTCCGCCCGCAATCCGGACGTCGTCCCGCCCGATCAGCCGTGCGCCGGCCGCCCGCGCGGCCGCCCGCCCCGCAGCCACCGGCGCCCGCGGCTCGCCGCCCACGACGGCCCGGCACGCCGCGACCCGCACCCCCTCACCCCAGCGCCGCGACCTCGACCAGGCGGACGAGCGCGTCGCAGACCCGGGGCGTGCCCGCGACGCCCCAGACCGGGCCGTCGGGCAGGGGGCGGATCTCGACCGCGCGACCGCCCGCCTCGCGGACGAGGTGCGCGCCGGGCGCCCAGTCCCATGCTGCGAGGTCGGGCTGGACCCAGCCGTCGAGGCGGCCGTCGGCGATCCACGCGAGCTCGAGCGAGCCGGATCCCGCGCCCGCGCGCAGGGCGCCGACGCCTATGAGCAGCGCCCGGTTGACCGCGTCGACGCCCGGCATGCCGCGCTTGGACGGGTGCAGGTAGGTGGAGACGAGCGCGGCGTCGAGGGCGACGTCCTCGCGCACCCGCATCCGCTCGCCGTCCCGGAACGCGCCCCGCCCGCGCTCGGCGGAGAACGTCTGCGACGCGGTGACGTCGTGGACGACCGCGACCTTCGAGCCCCCGTCCTCCTCGAGCCCCACGACGCACGCCCAGCCAGGGAGCCCGCGCACGAGGTTGAGCGTGCCGTCGACCGGATCGATCAGCCAGACGCGCCGCCCGGTCCGGCGGTGCCCCTCCTCGCCCTGGACGCCGTCGGAAGGGCGGGTCTCGCCGAGCAGCCGGAACGCGGCCTCCTCCCCCGCGCGGTCGGCGCTCGTGACGAGGTCCGTCGGCGACGACTTCTCGTCGACCTCGACCGCGTGCGTGAGCTCGTGGACGACGGCGTCGGCCGCGGCGGCGGCCGCCGCGCGGGCGACCTCGAGGTCGGTCGGTTCCATCCGGGGAGCCTACGGGGCGGGGCCCGGTCCCTCCGGGTGCCCCGAGCCCCGTCGTCGACCACCGCGCCTTCGCGCCGCGACGCTCGGGGCGGGGCCCGGTCCCCTCCCTACAGCTGCCGGAAGGCCGCGCCCCACAGCTCGCTGAACGTCGGGAACTGCGGGACGAAGTCCCGGAGGACCCCCAGCGGGATCTCGGCCTTGATCGCCAGGGCGGGCGTGTGGATCCACTCGCCCGCCTCCGGCCCGACGGCCCAGGCGCCGACCACGACGTCGCGGTCGGCGTCGAGCACCACGCCGACGCCGCCCTTCAGCCCGCGGCCGTACGTCTCGGTGCGGTCGGTGCCGGAGAGGTCGAGCGTCGCCGTACGGACGGTGAGCCCTCGTTCGCGCGCGGCGTCGGCGGTGAGCCCGACGGCGGCGATCTCGGGCTCGAGGAAGACGACGCGCGGGATCGCCCGGTAGTCGGCGACGGCGTCGCCGCCCGTGAGCGCGTCGACCACGACCCGGCCCTGGTACCCGGCGACGTGCGTGAACGGCGCCTCGCCGGTGATGTCGCCGACCGCCCAGATCCCGTCGGCCGCCCGGCAGCGCTCGTCGACCCGGATCAGCCCCTTCTCCACGACGACGCCGTCGGGGGCCAGGCCGTCGATCCGCGGCGTGCGACCCGCGGCCACGACGAGCCGCTCGACGTCGAGGACGTCCCCGGCGTCGGTCGTGACCTCCGTCCGGCCGGCGTGGTGGCGGACGGCCTCGATGCTCGTCCCGAGCCGCACGTCGACCCCGTGGTCGCGGAGCGCCTGGGCGGCGTGCGCGGCGAGCTCCGGGTCCTCGCGCGTCAGCACGCGGTCGGAGCGCTGCAGCAGCACGACCTCGCAGCCGAACGAGCGCAGGTACTGGGCGACCTCGAGCCCGACCGCCCCGCCGCCGAGGACCACGGCGCTCTCGGGCACCTCGGCCAGCGACGTGACCTCGCGGTTCGTCCAGACGTGCTCGCGCTCCAGGCCCGGCAGGTCGGGGATCGCCGGGTGGGTGCCCGACGCGATCACGACGTCGGCGCAGCGCAGCTCGCGGTCGCCGACGAGGACCCGGCCGCGCTCGGGGACGGTCGCGCGGCCGCGGACGAGCGTGATCCCGTCGATGCCGCCGATCCAGTCCGCCTTGGCCCCGTCGTCGAGGCCGGAGTTCATGTAGTCGCGGTACTCGCGGACCTGCTCCCACGAGAGGGCCGGCACCTCGACGCCGGCGACGCTGCGCGCCTGCGCCTGCAGCTGCCCGGGGCGCAGGAGCGTCTTCGACGGGATGCAGGCCCAGAAGGGGCACTCGCCGCCGACGAGCTCGTCCTCGACGACCGCCACGCGCTTCCCGGCCTCCGCGAGCGCCGGGGCGACGCCGCGGCCACCCGGACCCGTACCGATGACGACGACGTCGAACTCGTGCTCGGTGCTCATGCGGGCACGGTACCCGGCGGGTCCGGGCGGTCCACGGGGACGGGGCTCCGCCGCGCGTGCGCTCTCGTCCCGCTCGACGGATCGGGGCGGCCGCGGCGCAGCGACGGAGCGCCGCAGACGCACGGCCTCGGATCGGGGCGCCGCAGATCCCGCTCGGCACCTTCTCCCCGTCCTGCGACGCGAACGTGCTTCCGGCCGGACCCGTGGTGCGGATGCGCTTGGCTGTGGTGATGCCCCGCCCGCTCCCCTTCGCCCCCGGTCGTGCCCCGCGCCTACCGATCTGGGCCGCCCCGATGGCCGGCGGTCCCTCGAGCACCGCGCTGATCGCCGCGGTCGGGGCCGCGGGCGGTCTGGGCCTGGTCCCGGCCGGCTACCTGACGGCTGAGGCGTTCGCCGACCGGATCGACCAGGTGGAGGCCGCGACCGACGCGCCGTGGGGCGCGAACCTCTTCCTGCCCGGACCGCCCGCCGCCGACGATGCGGCGGTGGCTGCGCACGCCGACGCGCTGCGCCCGCTCGCCGAGGCCCGCGGCGTCGCGCTCGGCGATCCGCGATGGGAGGACGACGCGGTCGACGCGAAGGTCGACGTCCTCCTGGAGCGTCGCCCCGCGGCGATCACGTTCACGTTCGGCTGCCCGCCCGCCGAGCTCGTCGGGCGCCTGCGCGAGGCGACCGGCGCGGTGCTCGTCGCGACGGTGACGACGCCCGCGGAGGCCGTCGAGGCGACCACGGCGGGGGTCGACGCGCTCGCGCTGCAGGGTGCCGAGGCCGGAGGCCACCGCGGCGTCTTCGTCGACGACCGCGCGTTCCCGGGCGGCGGCGAGCTCGTCCCGCTCGACGAGCTCTTGGCCCGCACGCGGACGGAGACGCCGCTCCCGCTGCTCGCCGCCGGCGGCCTGATGACCGGCGCGGACGTCCGGCGGGTCCTCGACGCCGGCGCGTCGGGCGTGCAGCTCGGCACCGCGCTGCTCTGCACCCCCGAGGCGGGGACGTCGGCGACCCACCGGCGCGCGCTCCTCGACCGCCGGTACGACGGGACGACCGTGACCCGCGGCTTCACGGGACGTCCGGCCCGCGGTCTCGCGAACCCCCTCGCGCTGGCGTTCCCGGACGCTCCGTCGGCGTACCCGGAGGTCCACCACCTGACCCGGCCGCTCCGGGCCGCGGCGGCCGAGCAGGGCGATCCCGACGCCGTCCACCTCTGGGCCGGCGACGGCTGGCGGGGCGTCACCGAGGAGCCCGTCGGGACGCTGCTCGCGCGGATCGCGCGGGACGCGGGGCTCTGAGCGCTCGACCGGGGGCAGGCGGCCGGCGCCACGGGTCTCTGCGTCCCCCGGAGGGCCGCTACTCCGGCAGCGGCCGCACCACCCGCGCGGGGTTGCCGACCGCGATCACGTCCGCGGGGAGATCCTTCGTCACGACCGATCCGGCGCCGACGACGGTGTTCTCGCCGATCGTGACCCCGGGGCAGACGATCACGCCGCCGCCGAGCCAGACGTTGTCGCCGATCGTGATCGGCGCGGCGGACTCCCACTTGTCACGCCGCGGACCGGCCTCCAGCGGGTGCGTGGCGGTCAGCAGCTGCACGTTGGGGGCGATCTGGACGTCGTCGCCGATCGTGACGCGGGCGACGTCGAGGCAGACCAGACCGAAGTTGGCGAACGTCCGCGCGCCGACGGTCGTCCGGTACCCGTAGTCGCAGTGGAACGGCGAGCGGATCTCGCTGCCCTCGCCGAACGCGCCGAGCAGCCGGCGGAGGATCGCCGTGCGGGCCTCGCGGTCGGTCGGGTCCGTCTCGTTCAGCTCGCGCGCGAGGCGCAGCGCCACGTGCGACTCCTCGCGGATCTCCGGATCGTCGGCGAGGTAGAGGTCGCCGGCGTGCATCCGCTCGCGCATCGACCGGGCGTCGTCCGTCATCGGACCAGCGTACGAGCCTCAGGCCGCCTCGCGCTCCGGCGCCCGCAGGCGGTGCAGCTTGATCGCCAGCTCGAGCGACACGAGGTCCTCCTCCGCGATCGTCAGGTCCGTGAGGTGCTCGATCCGCTCGAGGCGCTGGCGGAGCGTGTTCGCGTGGATGTAGAGCGCGCGGGCGGTCGGGACGACGCTGCGGTCGGCGAGGTAGCGCTCCAGGGTGCGGACGAGCTCGCTGCCGCGGCGGGCGTCGTACCGCCACAGCGCGTCGACCGCCGCGGCGTGCCGGGCGTCCGGCTGCACCTCGCCCCCGACCCCGACGAGGTACCGGTAGGCGCCCAGGGCGTCCCAGGCGCGGAGGCCGCCCTCGGGCGCCAGCGCGCGGGCGATGCGGGCCGCCGCCGCGGCCTCGACGAGGCTCGCGCGGTCGGCCGCCAGCTGCGCCTGCACGCTCGACCGCCCGCCCACCGCCTGCTCCTCGCGGGCGATCGCGTCGAGCAGCTCGTCGAGGTCCCGGAGCGCCGAGGCCCGGCCGTCCCCCGACGCGACGGGCACGAGGACGCGCAGGCGCTCCGGGCTCGGGTCGCAGAGGGCGCCGGGGACCGCGTGCCGCAGCCGGGTCTCGACCCGTTCCGCCGACGCCCACGACCGCCCGGGCCGCAGCGGCTCGAAGATCGCGACGACGTGCGGGCCGTCCGGGTCGATCCGCGCGCCGCGGGCCCGTGCGGCGACCTGTCCACCACGGCCGGCGGCGATCGCGTCGAACAGGTCGCGGACGAGGTTCTCCTCGGTCAGCCGCTCGATCAGCTCGACGGTGCGCAGGGCGACGGCCGCCTGCGCCGCGACGGTCTCCAGCATCCCGCGCTCGTGCGGCTGGAACGGGGCCTCGCGCTCGACGGAGAGGACGCCCTCCCCCGCGTCGCCGGCGGCCACGCGGACCGCCAGGGCGCCGCGCTCGGGCGCGTCGACGGGCGGGTCCTGCGGCCGGACCACGCTGCCGGTCGCGCTCGCCGACGCGACCACGCGTGACGCCCCGTCGCCCAGGTCGACGAGGTGCAGCCGGCAGCGGTCGGCGGCGAGCAGCTCGAGCGTGCCGTCGCACGTGGCGGTCAGGAGGTCCCCGCGACGGGACACGGTGGCCAGCCGCTGCACGAGGAGCGCGAGGCGGTCGAGCGCCCGGACGCGCTCCTGCTCGCGCTCGAACAGCCGGGCGTTCTCGATCGTGCCGGCGACGAGCGACGCGACGTGCGAGAGGAAGTCGAGGACCTCCTGCCCGAACTCGCGCGGCGCCTCGGTGTGCAGGACGATCACGCCGATGACGACGCCGTCCCGGCCCCGGAGCGGGACGGCGACCATCGACTGGAAGCGCTCCTCCTGGAGCTCCGGCACGAGCTTCATCCGCGGATCCGACAACGCGTCCTCGCGGATGAACGCCGGGCGGTCGTGGCGGACGACCCAGCCGCAGAGGCCCTCGTCGACGCCGAACGACACGCGGCCGACCGCGTCGGCGAAGACCTTCGACGCCGCGCGCATCGTCAGGCGGTCGTGGTCGCGGAGGTAGACGAAGCACGCGTGGCAGGCGGTGGCGTCGCTCAGGAGCTCCACGACCGCCGGCAGGACGCCGTCGACGTCGGGGCCCTGGGCGACGGCACCGATGACGCGGTAGAGCCAGTCGCGGCCCAGGGTGCCGTCGACCAGCGCGGCGTCGTCCCCCGACGCGGGGAGGACCTGTGGGCCGCCCCGGCCGCGTGGTCCGGGGTCGGTGCCTGCTCGGCTCGCGTGGACGTGTCCCGACACCACTCGACCCTAGGCCCGGGTGGATGGACCGCACATGCGCCAACGGGACAAGGTGCGGGCTCCGCACGTGGTCGCGCGGGCGAACGGGGGGCCGGGGTGTGGGGTTCCGTCAGAACCAGCGGTCGGTGCGCCACGTCCTCTCGGCGAGCCGCTGCCTGACCTTCGCGACGTACTCCTCGTCGCCGAGGTGCCAGCGGCCGGACGCCCAGACCCCGACGGAGCCCCAGAGGTCGCCGGCGCGGTAGGGCCGCCCGCGCTCGACCTGGTTCAGCCACGGCTGCTTGCCGCCGTAGTACGCGCGGAGGATCGCCCCGTAGTAGTCGACGTTGAACGCGGTGTCCTGCGACGTCAGCGGCTCGCAGCAGTGGTACGGACGCCGGATCTGCATCAGCCCGAACGAGTCGCCGGAGTCGCCGACCGTCGACATGTGCCACCACGACTCGACGGTCGCCACGGCGCGCAGGAGGTCCGGCGACACGCGCCACTTGTAGGCGCCCCACTGGAGGATCTCGTCGGTCGTCCCGGTGAAGTGCCCCGTCACCCAGCGCTTGTTGGGCATGTCGGAGCGGCTGCGGAAGTCGCGGAGCTGCGCCGCCGTGGGCATCGTGTGGTTCGCGGCGTGGTTGTCGGCGCGCGGCTCGAACGACGAGCGCTGCACCATGCGGGCCGCGGCGCGGTCGGTGCGCGGCTCCGCGTGCGGGCCGCCGGAGATCAGCGCGGCGCCGGCGGGCGACGGCAGCGCGAGGACGACGGCGGCCGCGAGGGCGGGGAGGAGACGGCGCACGGGACGTGCATCGGCGGGCACGGAGGAGCACTTGAGCACCGACGCTCCCGCGCGACGGACGTCCGGGCCGGCCGGCGCTCGGGGCGGCCGAGGGACCGGCGGCCACCGGCCGCCCGGCGACCGGGCGTTCAGGCGCCCGGGTCCTCGTCGGTCGCCCTCCGCGGCCGCGGGCGGACGGCCCGGCGGCGGTTCGCCCGGCGGGCCTCGAAGAACGCCGGGAGCGACGCGTGCCCCGTCGAGTACAGCCCCAGCATGACCATCCCCGCGGCGATCGCGACGATGGCGAGGACCCCGGGGGCGCCCACGAACAGGGCGATGATCCCGAGCACGACGAAGGCCGCGCCCCCGGCCAGCAGGTTCCGCATCTGGGGGTCCATGGGAGCAACCTACCCCGCCGGCCGGGGCCCTGCTCGATCGTCCGTCCGCCCTGCGGGTTTCCACATTCGCGGGGCGGGAGCCAGCCCCTACACTCGGCCGGTCGACGAGTTCCCCGGCGGCGACGCACCAGGCCATCGACCGATGGATCCCGCAGTGTCCCGCTCGTCCCCGTCCCGTCCCAGCACGTCCCGCACGCGACCCCGCCGGCCCTCGGCCGCGGTACCGCGGAGCGCGTGACGCCCGGCCCAGGATGCACGACCAGTCCTCCTCCTCCGCACGCGACCAGATCACCGCCGCCGCGCTCCGCCTGATCGGGGACGCCGACGCCGGCGACCTCCTCCGCGCGTTGACGCCGGAGCGCATAGCGACCGCGAGCGACCGCTCGGCGTCCACCGTCCGCTACCACTTCGGCGGCGACGACACCGGCAGCGGCACGTACGCGTTCCAGCGTCGCGACCTGGCCCTCGCGATCCTCGCCGCCTCGCTGGAGACCCGACTCGCGGCCGCGGAGCGGTCCTCCGGCGCCCTCGTGCGCGCGGCGGAGGACGTCCCGTCCCGCGGCGACCTCGACGGGGTCCATGCGGCGATCGGCGAGGCGCTGCTGCCGTTCCTCCCCGGCCCCTCGGGAGCGGAGGCCGCCGCCGGCGAGCGCGTCCTCCACCTCGGGCTCTCGATCTGCGACACCGACGCGACGGCAGCCCGGATGTTGCGTGATGCCCGGGTCACGCAGTCGGGGTTCGCGGAGGCGTTCTTCGCCGCGCTCGTCGTCGCCACGGGCCGGGAGATGTCGCCGGGCCGGACGCTCGGCGAGCTCGCGGACAGCGTCGTCGCGCTGATCGACGGGCACCTCCAGCGGCTGCGGTTCGACCCTGGTGCGTCCCCCACCGGCATCCAGGCCGCGATGACCGCGATCGTGGCGAGCTTCACGCGCCCGGTCGGCGGCGACGGGTTCGACCCGGACGCCGCGATCGTCGGCCGCTGACCACCGGCGGCCGCGCTCCGGACGGGTGCCGACGGCCCCGGGATAGGCTCCGGCCATGATCCCCCCGTTCGTCGGTCCGGAGTGGCTCCGGGAGCACCAGGACGCCGTCGTCGCCGACGTCCGCTTCTACCTCGACGGGCGGAGCGGCCGCGACGCCCACGCCGCCGGGCACGTCCCGGGCGCCGTGTTCGTCGACCTCCCGACGGTGCTGGCGGGGCCGGGGTCCGACGCCGGCGGCCGTCATCCGCTCCCGGAGCCCGCGGACTTCGCGGCGGGCCTGAGCGCCGTGGGGATCGCCGACGGCGTCCCGGTCGTGGCGTACGACGACGCCGGCGGCGTGATGGCCGCGCGGCTGGTCTGGATGCTGCGGGCCGTCGGGCACGACGCGACGCTGCTCGACGGCGGCCTCGCCGCCTGGGACGGGCCGCTCGAGACCGGCACGGTCGACGCGTCGCCGGCGGTCCTGACCGTCCGCGAGTGGCCCACCGAGCTGCTGGCGTCGATCGACGACGCGACCGACCGCGGCAACGTGGTCGTCGACGCCCGGCCGCCGGACCGCTACGCCGGTGGTGCCGACGCGCTCGACCCCCGCGCCGGGCACATCCCCGGCGCCCGCAACCTGCCCGCGAGGGGCAACCTCGGCGAAGGAGACCGCCTGCTGCCGGTCGACGAGCTGCGCGCCCGGTTCGCCGCCGTCGGCATCGACGAGGGCACCCCGCTGGTCTCCTCGTGCGGCTCGGGCGTGACCGCGTGCCACAACCTGTTGGCGATCGAGCACGCCGGACTCGGCCGCGGCCGGCTCTTCCCGGGTTCGTGGTCGGCCTACAGCCGCGACGCGTCGCGGCCGGTGGCGACGGGCCCCGAGCCGGGCTGAGAAGCGCGACGGGGTCGCGCGTCCGTCCGCTGCAGCGGACGGGCGCCGCGGGTCGTCGTCGGAGCGTCGGCCGTGTCGAGCCGACGGTGCCCGACCTGTGCCCGGACGGCCGGGAGCCGGTCGAGGAGCGATCCCGGCAAGATGGACGGCCGATGGCTCCCGCCCCACGCAACCTCGTCAACCTCAAGGCGGTCGACAAGGGCTTCGTCAGCCGCACCGTCCTGCAGGACGTCACCCTCGGCATCAACGCCGGCGACCGGATCGGCATCGTCGGCAAGAACGGCGACGGCAAGTCGACCCTGATGCGCCTGATCGCCGGGCTCGAGGAGCCCGATTCGGGCAACGTCACGCGCCTCGGCGACCTCGACCTCGCGCTCGTCGGCCAGGGCGACTCGCTGGACCCCGGGAAGACGATCCGCCAGGAGCTGATCGGCGACCGCGCCGACCACGAGTGGGCGGCCGACAAGACGTTCCGCTCCGTCCTCGAGGGCCTGCTGGGCGGCGTCGAGCTGCGGCGGTTCCCGAAGGGCCTCGACACCGTGATCGGCCCGCTGTCGGGCGGCGAGCGGCGGCGCATCGCGCTCGCGAAGCTCCTGCTCGACTCCCCCGACCTGCTGCTGCTGGACGAGCCGACGAACCACCTCGACGTCGAGGGCGTCGCCTGGCTCGCCGGGTTCCTCGCCAAGCGCCGCGGCACGATGGTCGTCATCACCCACGACCGGTGGTTCCTCGACGAGGTCTGCACCGACACGTGGGAGGTCGTCGACGGCACGGTCCACCAGTACGAGGGCGGCTACGCGTCCTACGTCCTGGCCCGCGCCGAGCGCGACCGCCAGGAGGCCGCCCAGGACGCCCGCCGACGGCAGCTCCTGCGCAAGGAGCTCGCCTGGCTCCGCCGTGGCCCGCCGGCCCGGACGTCGAAGCCGAAGTTCCGCATCGACGCCGCCAACGAGCTGATCGCCGACGAGCCCGCGCCCCGCGACGGCGTCGAGCTGCTGCGCTTCGCGACCCGGCGCCTCGGCGGCAAGGTCGTCGACGTCGAGGACGTCTCGGTCGCCTTCGGCGAGAAGGTGCTGCTCGACCACGCCACCTGGCGCCTGGGTCCCGGCGACCGGGTCGCACTCGTCGGTGTCAACGGCGCCGGCAAGACGACGCTGATCAACGTCATCAGCGGCGCGCTGCAGCCCGACCGGGGCGAGGTCCAGCGCGGCACGACCGTCCGCCTGGCACAGCTCTCCCAGGACACCGTCGAGATCCCGCCGAACCTCCGCGTCCTCGAGTCGCTCGAGGAGGTCCGGGGCCGGACGACCACCAGCGACGGCCTGGAGCTCACCGCCGGCCAGCTCTGCGACCGCTTCGGCTTCCGCGGCGCCCGCTCGCGCACCCTCGTCAAGGACCTCTCCGGCGGCGAGCGCCGCCGGCTGCAGCTGATGCGGCTCCTCATGGAGGAGCCCAACGTCCTGATCCTCGACGAGCCGACCAACGACCTCGACATCGACACCCTGACCGCGCTCGAGGACCTCCTCGACGCGTGGCCCGGCACCCTCGTCGTCGTCTCGCACGACCGGTACTTCGTCGAACGGGTCTGCGACGACGTCTTCGGCCTGATGGGCGACGGCGGCGTCCGGCACCTGCCGGGCGGGATCGACGAGTACCTGCGGCTGCGCCACGCCGCCGAGGAGGCCGACGCCGCCGGTCGCACCGGCGGGGGGGACCCGGCGGGTGCCGGCGCGAAGGACGCCGCCGCTCCCGCCGCCGCGAAGCCTGCCCTCACCGGCGGCGCCCTCCGCGCGGCCCGCAAGGAGGTCCAGCGTCTCGAGCGCGCGATCGAGAAGATCGACGAGCGCGAGACCGCGCTGCACCAGGCGATGGCGGACGCCGCGACCGACATGCGCCGGCTGAGCGAGCTCGGCGACGAGCAGACCGCGCTGGCCACGGAGCGCGACGAGCTGGAGGCCGCCTGGATGGAGGCCTCCGAAGCGATCGAAGGCTAGAAAGGGTTGACCCCGGTCAGCTCGGCCGAGAGCGTCCAGAGGCGTGCGGCCTGGTCGCGGTCGATCGCGTGCGCGTCGACGCCCGAGACCCCCTCGGTCTCGCCGCCGACGTCCGTCGGCTCGGCGATCTCGCAGTCCTCGCAGTAGACGCCGCCCAGGCCGTCGAGCTCGGGCGACGTCGCCGCCCACGTGGCGGTCGACGCGCCCTGCTCCACGGTCTTGAAGCGATCGATCGGCTGGCCGTTCTCGTCGAACCACCCGCGGTCGTCCATCTCCTGCTGCGTGAGGTGGCGCTGCAGCGGCGTCAGGATCCCGCCCGGGTGCGCCGCGAAGGCGCGCACGCCGTGCTCGCGGCCGGCGGCGTCGAGATGGACCGCGAACAGGCTGTTGGCGGACTTCGCCTGCCCGTAGGCGTCCCACTTGTCGTAGCCACCCTGCTCGAACATGACGTCGTCCCAGCGGATCCCCGAGCGCTTGTGGCCGGTCGACGAGAGCGCCACCACCCGGGCGCCGTCACCGGCGACGAGCGCCGGCCAGAGGCGCGCGGTCAGCGCGTAGTGGCCGAGGTGGTTCGTCGCGAACTGCGACTCCCAGCCGGGACCGACACGCGTCTCCGGGTTGGCCATCACCGCGGCGTCGTTGATCAGGAGGTCGATCGAGCGGCCCGAGGCGAGGAACCGCTCGGCGAACGCCCGGACGCTCTCCAGGTCGGCGAGGTCGAGCTCGTCGACCTCGATCGGCGCGCTGCCGGGCGCGACGCCGCCGGTGGCCCCGAGGGTCGCGACCGTCCCGACGTCCGCGAGCTGCTCGACCGCGTGGGCGACCCGCCGGGCCGGGACCACGACGTGCGCGCCGGCGTTCACGAGGGCCCGGACCGTCTCGAGGCCGATGCCGGAGTAGCCGCCCGTCACGACCGCGAGGCGGCCGGAGAGGTCGATGCCCTCGAGCACCTCCTCCGCCGTGCTGCGGGCGCCGAAGCCCGACCCGATGGCGTGCTGGGGAGTGATCGTCGTCATGCCTCTGACGGTAGGACCTGGAGTGCGGTCCAGGTCAAGGACCGGTGTCCGGGGCGGCGGTCGACGACGCAGCGGGTCGGCCGGCCTCACGTCGACCCGCGGCCCGCATCGCCGTCGCGCCCTCGGACGTGGTCCTCCTCGTGCGGGCCGGCGGCCGGCCGCGCGCACCGGGCCGCGCGCCGCAGGTTCGAACGCCGGCCCCGCGCGTCGAGATGGGTGGCGTGCGTTCCTGCGTCAGGAGCGCAGCGTTGAACGCCGGCCGGCCGGCGACCCCGAAGTGGCGCACATTCCTGCGGCGTGGGCGCAGGTTCGAACGCCGGCCCCTGCGGAGATCGAGGGGTGGCGTTCATTCCTGCGGACACGACGGTCGCGTGCCTCTCCGCTCCGAGCGCCAGAGAGGATCGGCCTCGACACCTCATCGATCCAGCGCGCGCCGAGGCGGGCGAACGCGCCTGGCTCGCGCTCTACAGCTCCGTCACGTCGTAGCTGTGGCCGACGGCCCGCAGGCGGTCGGTCAGGACGTTGCCCATCGCCGTGGCCGGCGTGAGGACACCGGCGACCTTCGGCAGCTTCTCCTCGTCCTGCAGGAGGCACAGCCCCGCCTGGCCGAGCATCACGGCCGTCGCCTTGTAGCCGGGGTCGCCCGAGGCCGCGATGCGGCAGCGGAACCGGCGGCCCGACGCGGTCGTCGTCGTGATGTCGATGCGGAAGAAGCCCTTCTCGCGCGCGGCCTCGCTCGGACCCTCGCCGGGGTCGGGCAGCATCCGGTCGAGCACCTTGCGGGTCGGCTTCACCGACAGGCCGCCGACGACGCCGGCCAGCGCGGCGACGATCGCACCGGCCTTGACGGCGCCGAGCGGGCCCTTGCCGCCGCTCATGAGCTCCTGGTACCGGAAGCCGCGCCCGTAGGCGTAGCCCTGGAGCGCGTTGCTGCGGCGGACGACCCGCGTGTTCACCGTGCCCATGACGAACGGCGCCAGGAACGCGCCGGTGTGCGGGTCGCGGCTGACGCCGGTGGGATCGCGCTCGCCCCGCGGGTCGGGATCGGCCGAGCGGTCGGGCGAGAGGGCGTACGGGTCGGCAGCCAGGCGGCGTGCGTCCTTGTCGGCCCTGCCCTCGTCCAGCTGGTTGCGCAGCGAGTCGATGGTCCCGCCGCTCAGCCCGCCGCTCATCGCCACGACGACGAACGTGGTCTCCGCCAGCTCGCCCGCGCCGGCCGCCTGCGCCGCGTCGTGGAGCGCCAGCACGCCGAGGTCCGACGGGATCGAGTCGAAGCCCGCGGTGTGGACGATCCGCGCGCCGCTCTCCTTCGCGACCGCGTCCGCGGAGTCGATGGACTTCCGCATGAAGAGCGTCTCGCCCGTCAGGTCCGCGTAGTGGGTGCCCGCCTCGGCGCAGGCCGCGACGAGCGGCAGCCCGTACCGCGCGTAGGGGCCGACCGTGGTGATGACGACCCGGGTCGAGCGGGCGAGCTCTCCGAGCGCGACGGGGTCGTGGCTGTCGGCGACGACGACCGGCCACTCGCGCGCGGCGCCGGGCAGCGTCTCGCGGATGCTCTCGAGCTTCGCACGCGACCGCCCGGCCAGTGCGACCTTCACCGTCGACGGCGCGTGCTCGGCCAGGTAGAGGGCGGTCAGCCGGCCGACGAAGCCGGTGGCCCCGAAGACGACGAGGTCGTGCTCACGTTCCGGGGCGGGGGTCTCGGCGCTCATGCCCGCACGCTACCGCGGGTCGGACGGCTCGGCGACGCGACTCGCGTTAGGGTCTCCTACTTCCCCCGAGCACGGAGCACGCATGTCCCCCGACGCGCCCAGCACGACCCCCCGGCACCGCACCGGTCGCCGATCCCGCCGCCGCACCGCTGCCACCGCCCTGGCGGTCTGCGCCACCCTGACGCTGGCGGCCTGCGGGTCCGACGACGAGCCCACGTCCGACTCCGGCGCGCCGGCCGCGAGCGGCGCGTTCCCGGTCTCGATCGCCACGAAGTTCGGGACCGTCGAGGTCCGGTCGCAGCCGAAGCGCGTCGTCGCCGTCGGCTACAACGACCAGGACTTCGCGCTCGCGCTCGGCGTCACGCCGCTCGGGTTCCGGCAGTTCCAGGGCGCCGACATCGCGAACCGCCCGTGGGCGCGTGAGGCGCTCGGCGGCGCGAAGCCGGAGGTCGTCGGCGAGACGGACCTCGGCTTCGAGAAGATCGCCGCCCTGCAGCCGGACCTGCTGCTGGCGATCTACTCGGGCATCACCGACAAGGAGCACGCGACGCTGTCGAAGCTCGCCCCCACCGTCGGCCAGGCGCCGGGGACCGTCGACTACGGCGAGCCGTGGCAGCAGCAGCTGAAGACCACCGGGCAGGCGCTCGGGCGCACGACCCGGGCGGCCGAGGTCCAGAAGGCGGTGGAGGCGAAGGTCGCCGAGGCGAAGACGGACGGCGACCTGGCCGGGAGGTCCGTCGTGCTGGCGGCCAACACGGGGGCCACGTTCTCCGTCTTCTCGTCGTCGGACCTGCGGAGCCGCTTCTTCACGGACCTCGGCATGGAGGTCCCGCCGGCGATCGACGAGCTCGCGGGTCGGGCGTTCTACGCCGACGTCAGCCAGGAGCGGCTCGAGCTCCTCGACGCCGACCTGCTCGTGATCTACGGCGATGAGCGGGATCTCCTGAAGAACCAGGCCTTCGCCCGTCTGAAGGCCGTTCGCGAGGGCCGGGTCATCTACCTCGACCAGCAGGGCGCGATCTCCCAGGCCGTCGGATTCAGCAGCCCGCTGAGCATTCCCTACGCCCTGGAGAAGCTGCGCCCGCGCATCAAGGCGGCGCTCGACGGCGACCCGACGACGAAGGTCGAGGGGACGGGCAAGGCGTTCGACTGAGCGGGTCGGTGCCGCCGGCCGCACGGAGGCGGTCGGCGGGCAGCTCCTTCCCTACTTCGCGAGGAACGCGAGCAGCGCCTCGTTGAACTCCTTCGGGTGCGTCGCGTTGAGGCCGTGCGGACCGCCCTCGATCAGGGCGAGCTCGGCGCCCTCGATCGCGGCGTGGGAACGCTTGCCGGAGACCTCGAACGGGACGATCGCGTCGGCGTCGCCGTGGATGACGAGCGTCGGGACGGTGATCTTCTCGAGGTCGCCGCGGAAGTCGGTGCGGCCGAACGCGGCGATGCAGTCCAGGGTGCCCTTCGGCGAGGCGAACGCGGCGATCTGCTTCGCGTAGGCCCGCTGGTCCTCCGAGATGAGGTCCGTCTTGTCCCCGGCCGCGAAGAACCCGGTCGTGAACTCCTCGAGGAACGCGAGGCGGTCGGTCTTCACACCCTGCTCGAAGCCGGCGATCGTCTCGTCGTCGAGGCCGCCGTCGGGGTTGTCGTCGCTCTTGTAGAGGTAGGGCGGGACGGCCGCGGCCAGGACGGCCTTCGTGACCCGGGTCGCGCCGTAGGCCGACAGGTAGCGCACGACCTCGCCGCCGCCCATCGAGAAGCCGACGAGGGTCACGCCCTCCAGGTCGAGGTGCTGCAGCAGCGCGTCGAGGTCCGCGGCGAAGCGGTCGTAGCCGTACCCGTCCCACGGCTGGGACGACGCGCCGAAGCCGCGCCGGTCGTACGTCACGACGCGGTGGCCGGCGTCGATCAGCGCCGGGACCTGGGCCTCCCACGACCGACCGGACAGCGGCCACCCGTGGATCAGGACGACGGGCGGCGCCTCGCGGGGACCGTGGTCCTCGTAGTGCAGCTGGACGGGGGCGCCGTTCTCGGTGTCGACGGTCAGCCTGGGCATGCGCGCTCCTTCGGGGTCGGGTCGCGGCCACCGTCGGGTGACCGCACTCGGCCGGTGGATACCTGATGCGCGCGTGATCGAAACATCGGCGACGGGACGGACCATCCCCGGCGCCGCCGCGGCGAGACCCACCCGGCGACGCGGTCTCCGGTGGGGCGCCCGCCGACCGGCGGCGCGGTCGCGCGTCCGGAGCCCGCCGGCCGGCCGTCAGTCCGCCCCCACCCGGTGGACGCGGACCGCGAGCACCGGCCCGGTCGGATCGATCGGCGTGGCCTCGAGCGCCGCGACCGCCGCCGCGGCCCGCTCCCGGAAGTCCGCCACGCCGCGGAGCTTCACGTCCTCGTAGCCGCGGACGACGTCGGGCAGCTCGGCGATCGCGACGGCCTGGGCGACCGTCTCGGGACGGAGCGCCCGCAGCGCGCGGTCGACGAGCGCGCGGTACTCGCCCGGCAGCGCCCGCTCGACCCGCCGCACCCGGGTGTGCCCGAACGGGTCGAGCGGCGTCCCGCGGAGCCGGCGCATGCGGCGCAGGACGCCGAACACGGGCCGGATCCAGGGTCCGCAGGCGATCTTCCGGTCGACACCGAGCGCCCGCAGGAGCGGCGGCTGGAGCATCACGCGGACCTTCGCGCCCGGCCCGAACTCCGCAGCCACGCGGGCCCGCTCGGTCCCATCGAGGTGCAGCCGGGCGATCTCGTACTCGTCCTTGTAGGCGACGAGCTTGTGCAGCCCGACGGCGTAGGCGCGGGCGACGCGGTCGCCGCCGGTCGCCTCGTGCTCCCGCCGGGCGACCGAGGCGACGTCGGCGACGTACCGCCGCGCGCAGCGGAGGTCCTGGAACAGCACGAGCTCACCGGCCCGGTGGGCGACGAGGTCCGCGAGCCGCCCGTCGAGGTGGTGCTCGGCGACGAGCGCGGCGATCCGGGGGTCGGGCGACGAGCCGGGCCGTCCGCCGCCGAGCGTGCCCGCGTCGGACACCACGGCGGTGCCCCGGCCGACCTCACCCGGCGCCCCCTCGTCGGCCCGCCCGCCGCGGGTCCGTCCCGCCGTCCGCGGGTCGTCCGCGAGCCCTGCGGCCCGCTCGACCGCCCGCAGGTCGACGGCGGCCGCGCGGCCCCAGCGGAACGCCGCGAGCGACTGGTCGACGGCGGCACCGTTCAGCGCGATCGCGCGCTCGATCGCGTCGGCGGAGACCGGGACGCAGCCGTGCTGGAACGCCGCGCCGAGGAGCAGCAGGTTCGCGGGCATGTGGTCGCGGAACAGCGCCTCGGAGAGCGCCTGGGCGTCGATCCGTAGGCCGTCCTCCGCACGGGTGGCCGCGTCGATCCGCCCGAGCGGTCCGCGCGGCGACGGCGGCCGGACGGTGCGGTCGGTGACCATCCCGGCGGTCGGGACGCGGGAGACGCTGGTGACGGCGACGGTGCGCGCCGGGTCGCAGGTCCGGAGCGTCGCGTCGGCCGCGGCGCCGAGCAGGTCGAGGCCGAGGAGCAGGTCGGCCGAGCCCGTGCTCGCGCGCAGCTGCCCGTCGATCGGCGCCGGGCCGAGGCGGACGTCGGAGAGCACCGGGCCGCCCTTCTGCGCCAGGCCGATCTGCTCGAGCCCGGCGGCGTGCAGGCCGTCGAGGTGGGCCGCCATCTGGAGCACCTGCGAGACCGTGACGACCCCGGTGCCGCCGACGCCGGGCATGCGGATCAGGACGTCGTCGGGGACGCGGCGGACGGGCTCCGGCAGGGCGACGGGCAGGGACCCGGCGGTGCCGGGGTGCGGCAGCGCCGCGACGGCGCCCTTCGCGGGGACCACGGTCAGGAACGACGGGCAGTCGCCCTTCAGGCACGACCGGTCCTGGGTGCAGGAGCTCTGGTGGATCTGGGTCTTGCGGCCGAAGGTCGTCTCGACGGGCTGCACCGACAGGCACGTCGAGGCCTCGCCGCAGTCGCCGCAGCCCTCGCAGACCCGCTCGTTGATCGTGATCCGCCCGGGCGGCGTCGGCAGCTTCCCGCGCTTGCGCAGGCGGCGCTCCTCGGTCGCGCAGCGGTCGTCGTGGATCAGCACCGTGACGCCCGGGACCGCCGCGAGCTCGGCCTGCACGTCCTGCAGGTCGTCGCGGTGGCGCACGCTCGCCGTCGGGTCCAGGGCGACCCGCCGGTAGTCGTGCGGCTCGGGGGTCGTCACCACGACGCGAGCGACGCCCTCGAGGGTGAGCCAGCGCGTCAGGTCGGGGATCGACAGCTGGCCCTCGGGGTGCTGGCCGCCGGTCATCGCGACCGCGTCGTTGTAGAGCAGCTTGTAGGTGACGTTCACGCCCGCCGCGACGGCGGCGCGGATCGCGAGCGAGCCGGAGTGGTGGAACGTGCCGTCGCCCATGTTCTGCACGAGGTGCTCGTCGTCGGTGAACGGCGAGAGGCCGATCCACTGGGCGCCCTCGCCGCCCATCTGCGGCATGCCGAGCAGGGTGCCGCGGCGGTCGTCGTCGAGGGCGACCATCGTGTGGCAGCCGATCCCGACGCCGACGAGCGTGTCGACGGGCGCCTTCGTGGAGACGTTGTGCGGGCAGCCGGAGCAGAAGTACGGGGTGCGCGGCGGGAGGGCGGCGCCGGTCGCCGGGGTCGCGGCGGCGAGGTCGCGGCCGCTCAGGACCGCGAGCCGCGCCCTGCCACGGTCGTCGAGCCGGTCGGCCGGCAGCAGCCGGCCGAGGGCGCGGGCGACGTCGTCGGCGTCGACGGCGGCCCGGGCGGGCAGGAGTGGGCGGCCCTCGTGGTCCTCGCGGCCGAGAACCGCGGGCGGGCGGGGCACGCCGTAGAGCGCGTCCCGGACCAGCCCCTCGAGGAACGGCGTCTTGTCCTCGACCACCAGGACGGCCTCGACGTCCGCGAGCTGCTCCCGGACGAGCGCGCGGTCCAGCGGCCACGGCAGGTCGAGGCGGACGAGCCGGAGTCGGAGCGCGTCGACGCCGTCCCGGTCGACGCCGAGGTCCTGGAGCGCGCGCTGGACGGCCGCGAACGCGGGGCCGGCGGCGACGATCGCCAGGCGTGGCGCCCGGGCGGAGGCGACGACGTGGTTGAGGCCCGCCGCCCGCGCGTACTCGTGGACGCGGTCGAGCCGGCCCGTGAGGAGGTCGAGCTCGGCGTCGAGGTTCGTCGGCGGCAGCAGGACGGGCGCGTGGTGCGCCTCGCGCGGCCGGAACGCGGGAATGCCGTCGCGGACACCGGTGACGTCGACGACGGCGGTCGCGTCGGCGACGTCCGCGGTGATCTTGAGGCCGGTCCACAGCCCGGCGTGGCGCGACATCGCGGCGGCGTGGAGCCCGAGCCGGACGACGTCGCCGACGGAGCCCGGGGCGAGCAGCGGGACGACGAGGCTGCGGCAGAGCGGCTCGGACGAGCTCGGGACCGTCGAGCTCTTGGCGGTCGGGTCGTCGCCGATCCACGCGACCGCCCCGCCGAGCGGCGCCGTACCCGACAGGTTGCCGTGCCGGATCGCGTCGGCGGCGCGGTCCAGCCCGGGGGCCTTGCCGTACCACCAACCGGTGACGCCCTCGGTCGTGCGGCGGTCGAGCTGCCCGAGCAGCTGGGTGCCGGCGACCGCGGTGGCGGCCAGCTCCTCGTTGAGACCGGGCCGGAAGACGACGCCCGCGCGGTCGAGGTGCTCGCGGGCACCCTGCATCGCGCGGTCGACCCCGCCGAGCGGCGACCCCTGGTACCCGGACACGAACGCCCGGGTGTCGAGGCCCCGCCGCGCGTCGCCGCGCCGCTGCTCGAGGACGAGGCGGACGAGCGCCCGGATCCCGCTGAGGAGGACGGGACCGTCCTCGGCGGTGAGCGCGTCGTCGAGCCGCACCTCGCGGCCGGGGGCCTGGGCGGAGCTCATGCGAGGGTCCCAGCGAGCTCCCCGGCGCGGCGTGCCCGCGCGATCCGTTCGTGCGCGAGCGCCTCCGCCGCGGCCAGCGGGGTGCCTCCCGCGGCGGACGCGTCGTCGAGGACCGCGCTGACGCGATCGCCGATCGCCAGGATCTCGGCGCGCAGGCGGGCGGTGTCCCAGCCCGCCCGGAGCGCGTGGATGTGGACGACGCCACCGGCGTTGGCCAGGAAGTCCGGTACGTAGAGGACCCCGCGGTCGGCGAGCCGGGCGGCGTCCTCGTGCTCGGCGAGGGTGTCGTTGGCGGCACCGGCGACGATCCGACAGCGCAGGCCGGCGATCGTCCGCTCGTCGAGGACCCGCGCGACGGCGCACGGGGCGAACACGTCGCACGCGGTGGTGAGCACCTCGTCCGCGGGGACGGTCGTCCCGCCGGTCTCCTGCGCCACCGCGGCGGCACGGACGGGGTCGACGTCCGCGATCAGCACGGTGCCTCCGGAGTCCCGGACCAGCCGCGCGAGCGTGGCCCCGACGTGCCCGGCGCCCTGGATCAGGACGCGGACGCCGGCGAGGGGACCGTGCCCGGCCGGACCGCGGTCGCTGCCGGAGTCGGGCCGGCGGTCGTGCCGGACGGCGACCGCTCCGTCGGCGCGCGCGGACGCGTCCCCCACGCCGGCCGGACGGCTGACCACCGACGGTCCGTCGAGGTGCCGGACGGCCGCGACGATCGCGGCGTGGACCCCGAGCGCGGTCCACGGGGACGGGTCCTCGTCGGCGCACGAGACCTCCGCCCCCGCGTGCCCCATCACCGCGAGGTCGCCCGTCGTGGTGCCCATGTCGACGCCCGGCAGGTACGTCCCGCCCATCGCGGCCACGACCCGGCCGAAGGCGGCCATCAGCGCCTCGCGGTCGGTCGCGAGCCCGTCGTCGAGGATCACGGCCTTCCCGCCGCCGTAGGGCAGGCCGGCCGCGGCGTTCTTCAGCGTCATGGCGGCGGCGAGGCGCCGGGCCTCCCGCACCCCGGCCGCCGGGTCGGGGTAGCGCTTGAACCGCACGCCGCCGAGGGCGGGCCCGAGCGTCGTGTCGTCGACCGCGATCGCGGCGCGCAGGCCGGTCGCCGCGTCGTGGGCGAGGACCAGGCGCTCTCCGCCGAAGAGCTCGTCGCCGGGCGCGACCGTCGGTCCCGCGAGCTGCGGGGCGACGATCGGGTCGGCGTCCGGTCGCGTCTGCGTGATGCTCATGGCCGGAGGAGACACCCCGTCCGCGCCGGGAGCAAGTCGCACGCACGGAACGGGCGCCCCGGCGCCCGATCGGACCGCCGAACAGCCCCTCCGCGCACGTTTTCGCACGTCGCGAGCCGTCCGGGCGTACCGTTCGCCCATGCCCGCTCCCGTGGCCCTCGACGAGATCGACCGCCGGATCATCGATCTGCTCCGTGAGGACGCGCGGCGCACGATCGCCGACATCGCCCAGCGGGTCGCGCTCTCCCCCGCGCCCGTACGCCGGCGGATCGACCGGCTCGAGCGCACCGGGGTCATCACGGGCTACACGGTGCAGGTCGACCAGGCCGCGCTCGGACCGTCGGTCGAGGCGTACGTCGAGCTGCGGTTCACCGGCAACACCGACGTGACCGAGATCGTCGACTCGGCCCGCCGGGTCCCGGAGGTCGAGGAGGTCGCCACGACCGCCGGCGACCCCGACGCGCTGGTCCGCGTGCGGGTCCGGAGCGTCGAGCACCTCCAGCACGTCATCAACGGCCTGCGGCACACCGGTCACGTGACCGGGACGAAGACCCTGATGGTCCTCAGCCGCTGGCAGCGCGGCGGCTGAGGTCAGCCGCCCTGCTTGGAGTACAGCTCGTCGAGCAGCCCGGCGCGGTCCTTCAGCGCGTACCGCTCGTCGAGGTGCGCCTCGATCTCGTCGCGCGGGACGCCGTCGAGGACGAGGTTCAGTGCCACCATGCGGGCACCGGCGATGTCGGTGCTGCGCTCGGCGGGCGGCAGGTCGGACAGCGGCAGCTGCGCGACGGTGTCGTCCTCGGCGACCGCGTCGACGAGCTCGGGCTCCTCGGCCTGCTCGGGCGCCTCGGGGGCGACCTCGGCGACGGGCTCCGGGTCGGCCTCGACGGCGGGTGCCGGGGCGGGCGGCTCGGGCGTGGCGACCGGCTCCGGTGCGACGGGCGCGACGGCGCCGGTGGCGGCGACCGGGGCGGGCTCCGCGGCCGGGGCCTCGCCGGTGCGGGCGGGCGCGCCGGTCCCGAGGCCGCCGACCTCCGCGACCTGGGCGTGCAGGGTCGCCAGGCCGGCACCGATGCCGCCGGCCGTGCTGCGCAGCTGCGTCAGCAGGCCGAGGACGTCGGACTCCAGGGCGTTGACGCGCTCGAGCATCGAGGTCGTGGCCTCCTGGACCGCGGCGACGTGCGCCTGGGCTTCGGAAGACGCGGCCTCGCGGGTGGCGCGGGCGTCGTCGGCGGCGGCACCGCGGGTGGCGGCGGCGTCCTCCTCGGCGGTGCGCTCGATCTCGGCGGCCGTCGTCTCGGCGGCCTCGACGATGCCGCGGATGCGCTCGGACGCGCTGGACGCGAGCGACGCGGCGGCCTCCGGGGCGGGCCGGGCCGCCTTGAGCGCCGCGACCTCCTCGGCGATCGCGGCGAGGTGCTCGTCGACGGCGACGGTCTCGTAGCCGCGCCGGGAGATGGGGAAGTCGCGCTTCTCGATGCTCTGACGGTCCAGTGACATTGGGGTCCCTTCGGACGTGGGGAGGCCGACCGCGGCCGAATCTATAGGACCCGGCCTGGGGCGAGCCCCGCCGGACGGGATCGTGCGGCTGCGCGGCCCGGTCCGCGCCGGACCCGGTACCTGGGCGGCTCGCGATCGGAGCACCGCCGGGGGCGGGGCCGCGGGCCGCAGGCCGGCAGCCCTTCCGTGTCGGGTTGGGTACCCCGGCGGTACAGGATCCGACACGGTCGCCCGCCCGCCGGCCCCACCCCCACCCCCGAACTCGCGCCCGGGCCGGCCCGGTCAGCCCGCGTGGTCCTCGCGCAGCTCGACCCCCGCCGCCGTCCGGACGACCAGGCCGTCGCGGACGAGGCCGTCGATGGCGCGCTCCAGGCGGACGGGCTCGAGGTGGTCGGGCCAGTCGCCGCCGGACGCCAGGGCCGCGACGATGCGGCCCCGGACGAAGCGGTCGGTGTCCTCGAAGCGGGGCCGCGTGCCGCCGGCCGCGCGGGGCGGGACGACGACGCGTCCCGCCGACCGGCACCAGCGCGCCGCGGGACAGCGCGGGCAGTCCGCCGCACGGGCCCGGCAGACGGTGGCGCCGAGCTCCATCGCCGCCTGGTTCCAGGTGGGCGCGCGGTCGTCGTCGGGGAGCAGGTCGTCAGGCTCTCCCAGTCCGAGCCGCTCGCTGATCCGCACGACGTTCGTGTCGACGGCCGCGACCCGCTCCCCGAACGCGAACGATGCCACCGCCGCGGCGGTGTACGGCCCGATGCCGGGCAGCGCGCGGAGGCCCTTCGCATCGCCGGGCCAGCCCTCCCGGGCGACCACGACGCACGCGGCCTGCAGCCGCACGGCGCGCGAGTTGTAGCCGAGGCCCACCCACGCGGCGAGCACGTCGCGACGGTCGGCCGCGGCGAGGGCCTCCGCCGTCGGCCATCGGTCGAGCCAGTCCTCGAAGCGCGGCACGACCCGGGCGACCTGGGTCTGCTGCAGCATCACCTCCGACACGAGGATCGCGTACGGATCGTCGGTCCTCCGCCACGGGAGGTCGCGGGCGACCTCGTCGTACCACCCGAGGACCGCTTCGCGCGCGGCGTCGCGGTCGGCCCGGACGACGTCCGGGTGCTCCTCGGGGTCGGGCACGCCGGGCAGGCTAGACCGGCGGCCGGTCGTGGTGCCCGGCGGACGGGTCCGCCGTCGGCGGGTCGCGCCGCCCGGGGCGTCGGGGCAGGGCCGGGGCGCACGGGCCCCGGCCCCGCCACCGGCTACTTCTTCGTCGACTTCTTCGCCTTCGGCTTGTTGCCCGGGAGGTAGAAGGTCTTGCCCTTCTTCGTCACGCGCAGCGCCAGGGTGCGGCGGTTGGAGACCGGGCCCGGACGGACGATCCGGTACGTCATCTGGATCTTCCGCGTGTCGATGCGGCTGGAGACGATGTACGTGAAGCGGCCGTTGGTGCGGGTCTTCAGGCCGGTCTTGGCCAGCGTCCGCTTGCCGTTGGCGAGCACGTGGTAGACGTCGAGCCGGACGCCGGCGATGCCCTTGCCCTTCTTGTCGACGACGTCGCCGCGGACCGTGGTGCGCGTGCCGACGTTCACCGACAGCGACCGCGGATGCTTGCTGCCCTTGACGAACCACGCGCGGAACGACGCGGTGCGGAGGCGCTCGTAGTCGGCGGCGGTGCCGTCGACGTTGGCCTTCGGGAACGGGACCGCGCTGACCGTCGTCGTGTTGCCCGCGGCGTCCTGCACGTCCGTCTGGACCGTGTGGGGACCCGGCGACAGCTTGCGGTAGTCGACGGCGACCTCGCGGCCCGCGACGCTCGGGACGCACGGCTGCGGGGTCAGGTACTGGAACGTGTCCGGCGTCGCGGGGTCCGCGTCGGCGCAGTTCGCGTCGCCGAGGCCCTCGTTGAGGAACGGCTGCCCGTCGACGAGCGTGCGGACCCGGTAGAGCCCGCCGCCGACGTCGGACGCGTCGAACTTCGTGCGCAGGACGCCGGAGACGTCGCCGGAGTCGGTCTGCTGGACGTTGCCGACCGACGGGGCGGCGGCGTCCTTGAGCGTGACGACGGCCTGCTGGACGTTGACCGAGGCCGTCCCGTTCGGGCACGTCGCGCTGTTGGCGGTGGGCGAGCACCGCAGCCCCAGGGACAGCCCCGAGGCGTCGAGCCCGGGCTTCGTGACCGGGGCCGTCAGATCCGCCTGGTCCTGGTCCTCGCGGAACTGCGTCAGGCCCTCGAGCCCGGCGCCGGCCGCCTGTCCGTCGGCGTTCAGCTCGTAGACGAGGCGCGAGGCCTTCGCACCGCCGAAGCCCTGCGTCGCCCGGTTGAGCTGGACGCCGGCGACGCGGGTCCCGGCCGGAGCGGCGAACGACCAGGCCGCTCGGGTCGTCTCGGCGGCGTTCAGTCCGACGGTGACGGAGAACGGGCCGCCTCCGGCGCACCCGTCGGTCGCGCCGGCACCGGACGTGGCCGACGAGGTCCACCCGGCGACGCCCACGGGCGAGCCCGTCGGGCCCTTGCAGGCGTAGACGTCGTAGGTGCCGTCGGCCGCACCGGCGGCCGGGGCCAGGGCGAGCGTCGCGCAGACGGTCGAGGCGGCGCCGAGGGCGCCGACCAGCAGTGATCGGGACACGGGGATGTCCTTCTTGTTCGGGGGAGCGTTGACGGGGGATCGTCGCCGGACGCTCTCGCCCGCAGGGGCGGTGCGTCACGCGACTGAGGCCATCCTATGTCGCCCGGAGGACGCCGTGCACCCCGCGCACGCCGCGTTGCCGACGACCGGGTGGTGAGGAACCGCAACCGATCGCGAGGCCTCGCGGGTGCGTCGTCGGCCGCGCGCCGACCCGCCCGGCGTCGGCCGGGTGCCGGTCGTGGGAGCGCGCGCCCGCTGTCGGCCGACGGCCGCGACGCGGGCGCCCGACGGTCGACCACCCGTACCGCGCCGGCCGGTCCTCAGCCGCGGAGCCCCGCCAGCCGGGACGCGGCCTCGTCGATGACGTCCTCGCGCTTGCAGTACGCGAACCGCACGAGGGTGCGCCCGAGGTCCGGGTCGTCGCAGAAGACGCTCACCGGCACGCCGACGACGCCGCATCGGGCCGGCAGCGCGCGGCAGAAGGCCGCGCCGTCGTCCTCGCCGATCGACGCGACGTCGCCGATCGCGAAGTAGCCGCCCTCGGGCCTGAGCGTCGTCAGTCCCGCGGCCTCCAGCCCGTCGCAGAGGCGGTCGCGACGGGTCCGGAGCCGGTCGCGGGCGACGGAGAAGTAGGCGTCGTCGAGCGCGAGCGCCCGCGCGACGGCGTGCTGCAGCGGGCCGTGCCCGGAGAACGTGAGGAACTGCTTCGCCGTGGCGACGGCGGTCACGAGCGCGGGCGGCCCGGTGACCCAGCCCACCTTCCAGCCCGTCAGCGCGAAGGTCTTCCCGGCCGACGACACGGTCAGGGTGCGCTCGGCCATGCCGGGCAGCGTCGCCAGCGGCACGTGCTCCCCGTCGAACGCGAGGTGCTCGTAGACCTCGTCGCAGATCGCGACCAGGTCGTGCTCCCGGCAGACCTCGGCGATCGCCTCGAGCTCGGCGCGGGTGAAGACCTTGCCCGTCGGGTTGTGGGGCGAGTTCAGGACGAGGACCCGGGCCGGCCCGGCGCCGTCCCCGCGCCGCGCGGACCGCCCACCGACGGCGTCGCCCCGCACCGCCGCCCGCAGGGCCTCGACGTCGAGCCCGAAGGACGGCGGCCGCAGCGCCACCGTCCGCCGGACGCCCCCGGACATCGCGATCCCCGCGGCGTAGGAGTCGTAGTACGGCTCGAACGTCACGACCGCGTCGCCGGGCTCGCAGACGCCGAGGAGGGCGGCGGCGATCCCCTCCGTCGCGCCGACCGTCACCTGGACCTGCGTGTCGGGGTCGAGCTCCCGGCCGTACCAGCGCGCGGCGTGGGCGACGACGGCGGCGCGGAGCTCCGGCGTCCCGCGGCCCGGCGTGTACTGGTTCGGGCCCGCAAGCAGGGCCTCGGACGCGGCCTCGAGGATCTCGCGGGGCCCGTCCTCGTCCGGGAAGCCCTGCCCCAGGTTGATCGCGCCGGCCTCGGTGGCCAGCGCGGTCATCTCGGCGAAGATCGTGGTCCCGAACCCGCGGAGGCGGGCGGCGGTCTCGTGCGGCATGCGGCCGAGCGTAGCCCGCGACGGCGGCGCGACGACGCCCCGGCCGCCGTACCTCGCGGCCGCCGGAGACCTGCACCCCGACCCGGGAGGGGCCGGCCGGGCCCCGGCCGCACCCGCTGCGCGACGCGCCCGCCTCGCGCGGCCGGTGCGCCGCGGACGTCCTCAGACGGCGTGCAGCGAGCCCGACTGTGAGGCGTCGTCGCGGACGATCGCTGCGGCCGCCGCCGGGTCCTCGATGACGTGGTCGCCCACGGTGGTGCGCACCAGGGGCAGCGCGATGAGCTCGGCGCGGACCGTGTCGTCGGAGGCCCTGATGACCTCGAGCTGCGGGAGAGCGGTGTGGCGGCTGCGGTACGTCATGGTGTTCGACCTTCCAGCGGTTGGGGGGCTGCTGTGGATCCCATCCTGCACCACCCCCGTACGCCCTGCCTGTGGTGTTCCTAAGAGTCAGCCAAGGACGCCGCGCCGGGGCCGCGGCGCGGCGCCGGGGCCGGTCACGGCGCCGGCCGGAGGAGGTGCGGCGCGCGGTCACCTCGGCGCGGTGAGCACGGCGACGCGGGGCGCGCCCTTCCACGCCGTACCGGTGCAGGTCGCGGGCTTGGAGCGGCGCTCGAGGACCGCGGCCGAGGGACGCGGGACGCGCGTGCCGGCACGCGGATCCGTCGCACGGACCGGGGCGCCCGCGGGAGACCGACCGGCGGACCGGGACGCGAAGCCGGCGGCGCACAGCGCCCGCCGCGCGTCGAGGGCCCGCAGCCCTCGGACGTCGGGAACCACGAGGCGGGCCGGCTTCTCGGCGCCGGTCGGGAACGGCGCCGTGGAGAACGGTGCCGCGGGCAGGCGCTTCGCTCCCGTCAGTCGTCGTCCGTCGACCTTCTTCGCGAGCCGCACGGTCAGGTTCCCCGGGGTCTGGGCGATGGCGGTGCACGCGACCTCGCTCCCAGGAGCGGGGACGGTCGTGGCGACCGCGACCTCGATGGCGGTGCCGCGCTCGACGGCGCTCGCGGTCGGCGCGGTCTCGCACCCGCCGTAGCCGCTGTGGCGGACGACCAGCGAGCGCCCGGCGTCGGCGGTGCCGACGAGCGACCACGACATCGGCCGCGACACGAACGTCACCGGCGGCGGGTCCGCCGGGGGCACCGCCGGACCGACGGATCCGCCCCGGGCGAGGGCGGCGGCCGGGGCGAGCGCGGCCGCGGGGACGGCGAGGACGAGCAGCAGGCGGCGGGACGACCGGGGCATCGCGTCAGACTCTCACGCCGACCGCGCACCGGGACCGGTCGGCGTCCCGGCGCCCGCGCCTTCGTGCGACCGGCGACCCGAACCGGGGCCCGGCCGCAGACGACGACCGTCGCGTCAGTCCGCCGACGCGGCGTCGGCGGGCGCCGCGCTCGACCCGATGTCGCCCCGGCGATCGAGCTCCTGCCGGAGCTCGCGGAGCTCGTCGCGGAGCGCGGCGGCGTGCTCGAACCGGAGCTCCTCCGCGGCGCGGAGCATCTCCTCCTCCAGCGCGACGAACCGCTCGTTCAGCTGCTCGGCGGAGAGCTTGTCGGTCTCCTCCTGCTTCTTGCGGCGGCGCTTGCCCTTCGGCAGCTTCGACTCGCCCTGCAGGAACTCGCCGATGTCGGAGACGCCCTTGCTGATCGTCGTCGGCGTGACGCCGTGCTCCTCGTTGTAGGCGAGCTGGATCGCGCGGCGACGCTCGGTCTCGGAGATCGCGTACTCCATCGCCTCGGACCGCTTGTCGGCGTACATGATCACCCGGCCCTCGACGTTGCGGGCGGCGCGGCCGATCGTCTGGATCAGGGCGGTGCCGCCGCGGAGGAAGCCCTCCTTGTCGGCGTCGAGGATCGCCACGAGCGTGACCTCGGGCAGGTCGAGGCCCTCGCGCAGCAGGTTGACGCCGACGAGGGCGTCGAACTCGCCGAGGCGGAGCTCGCGGATGATCTGGATCCGCTCGAGGGTGTCGACGTCGGAGTGCAGGTACCGGACCTTGAAGCCGTTCTCGAGGAGGTAGGTCGTCAGGTCCTCCGCCATCTTCTTCGTCAGCGTCGTGATGAGGGTCCGCTCGTCGCGGTCGCGCCGCTTGCGGATCTCGTTCATCAGGTCGTCGGCCTGTCCCATCGACGGGCGGACGTCGATCTCCGGGTCGACGATGCCCGTCGGCCGGACGATCTGCTCGACGACGGTCTCCGACCGCGCGGTCTCGAACTTGCCCGGCGTCGCGGACACGAGGACCATCTGCGGCGTGATCGACAGGAACTCGTCGAACGTCTGCGGGCGGTTACCCAGGGCGCTGGGCAACCGGAAGCCGTAGTCGACGAGGGTCTGCTTCCGCGAACGGTCGCCCTCGTACATGCCGCCGATCTGCGGGACCGTCTGGTGCGACTCGTCGAGGAAGCAGACGAAGTCCTCGGGGAAGTAGTCCAGGAGGCAGTACGGGCGCTCGCCGGGCTTGCGGCCGTCGGTGATCTGCGAGTAGTTCTCGATGCCGTTGCAGAAGCCCATCTCCCGCAACATCTCCATGTCGTAGCGGGTCCGCTGCTGCAGGCGGTGGCTCTCGAGCTCCTTGCCCTCGGCCTCGAGCTCCTTGATCCGCTGCTCGAGCTCGGTGCCGATCTCGTCGACGACGCGCTCCATCTGGCCCTCGGGCGTCGTGTAGTGCGACGCCGGCCAGACCGCGAGGTGCTCGAGGTCGTCCTCGAGGAGCTCGCCGGTCAGCGTGTCGAGGTGCTGCAGGCGCTCGACCTCGTCGCCGAACAGCGTGATGCGGAACGCGGTCTCGGCGTAGGCGGGGAAGATCTCGATCGTCTCGCCGCGGGCGCGGAACGTGCCGCGGGCCAGCGCGGTGTCGTTGCGCTGGTACTGGATGTGGACGAGCTTGGCGAGCAGCTCGTCGCGGTCGATCGTGTCGCCGCGCTTGAGCACGATCAGGTTGCGGTCGTACGTGTCCGGGGACCCGAGGCCGTAGATCGCGGAGACCGACGCGATGATCACGACGTCCTTGCGGGCGAAGAGCGCGGCCGTCGCGGCGTGGCGGAGGCGGTCGATCTCCTCGTTGATCGCCGAGTCCTTCTCGATGTAGAGGTCCTTCGACGGGACGTACGCCTCGGGCTGGTAGTAGTCGTAGTACGAGACGAAGTACTCGACCGCGTTCTGCGGGAAGAACGTGCGGAACTCGTTGCAGAGCTGCGCCGCCAGCGTCTTGTTGTGCGCCATCACGAGCGCAGGGCGCTGCAGGCGCTCGATCGTCGAGGCCATCGTCATCGTCTTGCCGGTGCCCGTGGCACCGAGGAGCGTCGTGAACGGCGACCCGCTCTCGACGCTCTCGACGATCGCGTCGATCGCCTTGGGCTGGTCGGCCTTGGGCGTCCATCCTGGGGCGAGCTTGAACGGCGGCATCGCGTCCCAGCGTAGCGAGGGCGGATCCCGTCCTGGTCGAACGCCCGTTCGCATGCGGACAGCCACGGTCCGCGGTCGCGCTCCGCGGCCGGGAGCGACGGGGCGGGTCGCCGTCGCACCTATCTATCCTTGGCGCCGCATGGCTGCCGAGGTCGACCCACACTTCCCGTACGGCCTCGACCGGCCCAAGCAGGCCCGGGGGACCGCCGGCATCGGGATGCTCGCCGGGGTCCTGACGCTCGTCTCCGCGCTGCTGCCGAACGCGTTCGAGTCCGGCCTCGTCGTCCTCGTGCTGTTCCTGCTGCTCGTCTGCATCGGCAGCTTCGTGATCAGCGCCGGCCTGTTCCGCACGGCCTCGTCGTCGAAGGTGAAGGCCGTCGACCGGCTCCTCAACGGGCTCGACCTGCGGGGCGACGAGGACGCCCTGGACCTCGGGTGCGGCACGGGCCTCCTCTGCGCCGGACTCGCCGTCCGGCTCCCCGACGGCGACGTCACCGGCGTCGACGCGTGGGTGGAGAGCCAGCTGACCCCGAACGGCAAGGCCGTCGCGAAGCGCACGCTGTCGCTCGCCGGCGTCAAGGGCGTGACCCTGCGCACCGGGTCGATCCGCGAGCTGCCGGTGCAGGACGCCGGGTTCGACGTGATCGTCTCGCGCGACGCTCTCGCGATGCTGCCCTCCGGAGCGGCGCGCCGCGAGGCCGCCGCCGAGATCGCGCGGGCACTGCGGCCCGGCGGCCGCGTGGCCCTGCTGGAGCCGTTCGGGACGCGCGCCGTCGTCGAGGAGCTGCGGGCCCGTGGCCTGACCGACGCGACGCGCTCGCGGCGGCGCTGGTCGACCATGCCCCCGCTGCGGACGATCACCGCGACGAAGCCCGCCGCCGGCGCCTGAGCTAGGACGGGCGCTAGGAGCGGCGGTGGGTGCCGCGCTCCCCGAGCCGGCACACGAGGACGACCTGGTCGCGGTCGTCGCCCGGCGCCACGCGGATCGCGCCCGGGATGCGGGCGACCTCGTGGTACCCCGCGCGGGCGTAGAACGACTCCAGGCCCTCTCCCCCGCGCACCGTCAGGTGCAGCATCTCCAGGCCCGCGTCCTCGGCCATGTCGCCGAGCCCGTCGAGCAGGACGGCGCCGAGTCCCGAGCCCTGGTGCTCCGGGTGGACCTGGACGCGCAGGACCCACCTCCAGTGCTCGGAGAGCAGGCGGTCGTTGGCCGCCACGATCGCGAAGCCCGCGACGTCGCGCCATCCGCCCGGGGCGCCGTCCGACCCGAGGGCGACGTCGGGGTCCGGGGAGACCCGGACGACCACGAGCCAGTCGCGGCCGTCGTGGACGCGCCGCAGCGCCGCGTCGAGGGCCGGCTCGACGTCCGCGGGGACGACCGGCGGGATGAACCCGACCCAGCCGCCGGCGTTCGAGACGTCCGTCCAGATGCGGAGCAGGCGCGCGTACAGGTGGGGGTCGACGGCCGAGACGCGCTCGACGCGTGCGCCGTGGAACAGCGGGCGCTCGGCCGTCAACGGCCGAGTTCCTTGCTGTACGTGCGCCGGTAGTCGCGCTCCGCGTTGAGCACCTTCTCGACGTAGTGCCGGGTCTCGGGGAAGCCGATCCTCGCGATCGTCATCTCCTGCCCCTGCGCGGCGGCCTCGTCCTGCCAGCGCTTGGCGTTCCCCGGGCCGGCGTTGTACCCGGCGATCGCGAGGACCTGGTTGCCGTCGAAGCGGCGCATCATGTCGCGCAGCCGCCACGTGCCGTACCGGATGTTGACGTCGGCGGTGTGCAGGTCGCCGATCGCGAAGGTGTTGGCCCCGGACTCCCGTGCGATGTCGCGCGCGGTGTCCGGCGTGACCTGCATGAGGCCGAGCGCGCCGGCGGAGGACTCCTGGTTGTCCCGGAAGCGGGACTCCGCGTAGATCACCCCGGCGACGAGCGCCGGATCGAGGTCCTTCTCCTTGGCCTGCTGGCGGATGACGTCCTCGTGCTTGAGCGGCAGCCGGATCTCGTCGACCGCGCCCTCGATCTTGGGCCGCAGCCCCGACCAGGCCAGGGCGCCGGCGCCGACCACGAGCAGCAGGACGACGAGGAGCCGGCCGAGGCCGCGGACGCGCGAGGCCGGGCGCCGGCCGCCGGAGGCCCCCCGGGCCGCGGGGCGGGGCGCCGGGCGTCGCGGTGCGGCGGACCCGCGCGAGCCCGACCCACGGGGTGTCGCGGGACGGGGCCCCTGAGCACGCGGTGCGGACGTCCGGGACGCCGACGTCCGGGCGGCGTCCTGCCGGGACCGCGCCGCCGACGCGCGGGCGGTCGACGACGACCGCGATCCCGACGGACGCGGCACCGCCCGCAGCGGCGCACCCCGCGGTGCGTCCGCGGGTTCGGGGGCCCGGGGCCTCCGGGCCGGTCCGCTCGCGCTCACGGCCGCGGGCGCGCCAGGTCGTCGAGGATGTCCCGCAGGCGTGCTTCGAGCTGCTCGATCGTGCCGTCGTTCACCACTGCATAGGTTGCCCGCGCGGCCTTGTCCTCCTGCGTGAGCTGGCGCGCGTTGCGCTCGTCCACGCCGTGGTGGCCGCGCGCACCCGTCCGCTCGGCCCGGAGGTCGTCGGGGGCGGTGATCGCGATCGTGGCGTCGTACCCGGCCTCCATGCCGGCCTCGAACAGCAGCGGGGTCTCGACGACCGCGGCGGGCGGTGCGGGATCCGCGCTCGCGGACCGCTGCCGGAAGGTGATCACCGCGTTCCCGACGCGTGGCCACAGCTGCGACTCGATCCAGCGCCGCTCCTCCGGATCCCCGAAGACGTGCTTGGCGACCTCGGCGCGGTCGACGACGCCGCCGGGCGCGACCCCGGGACCCCAGCGCTCGACGACGAGGTCGCGGATCTCGTCGCCCGCGTAGAGCTCGTGCACCACGGCGTCCGTCGAGAGCGTATGGGCCCCGAGGCGGGCGAGCGCTGCGAGCGCGGTGGACTTGCCGGAGCCCATGCCTCCGGTCAGTCCTACGAAGGGGACGGCCATCGACGTCAACCGTACCGGGCGGTGCAGCGGCGCGGACCACCGACGGGGCCGTGCGGCTCATGGTGTTCCCCGGAACGACCGCGGCCCGCCGGAAGGCGGGCCGCGGAGGGACCTCTGGGCGGGCGCGCAGGAGCGCGCCCCGGGGGGATCAGGCTAGGCCTGCTCCTCCTCGGCGGCCGGCGCGGCGGCCTCGTCCGGAGCGGCGGTCTCCTCGACCGCTGCCTCGGCGGCGGGCGCCTCGGTCTCGGCCTCGGCGGCCGGGGCCTCGGCGACCGGCGCGTCGTCCTGCTCGGCGGCCGGAGCCTCGTCGTCCTCGACCGGCGCCGGGGGCTGGCTGAAGCCCTCGTCGCTGGAGGTGTACGCGGTCTCGTCGCCACCGGAGGTGTGCGCGAGCTCGTCACCCGAGTCCGCCGACGCCTCGCGACGCGGCAGGACCTGGCCCTCGACCCGCTTGACCGAGAGCGACAGCCGGCGGCGGTCGTCGTCGATCTCGAGGATCTTCACCTTGACGTCGTCACCGGGGTGCACGACCTCACGGGGCGACTCGACGTGATGCGAGGCGAGCTCCGAGATGTGCACGAGGCCCTCGACGCCCTCCATGATCTCGACGAACGCACCGAACGTGACGACCTTCGTGACCGTGCCCTCGAGCTCGTCGCCCACGTTGTACGTGTCGACGACGCGCTGCCACGGGTCCTCCTGCGTCTGCTTGAGACCCAGGGAGATGCGCTGGCGGTCGCGGTCGATGTCGAGCACCTTGACCTGGACGACGTCCCCGATGGAGACGACCTCGGTCGGGTGGTTGACGTGCGTCCACGACAGCTCGCTGATGTGGATGAGGCCGTCGATGCCGTTGAGGTCGACGAACGCGCCGAAGTCGACGATGTTCGAGATCTGACCCTCGACCACGACGCCGGGCTGCAGGACGTCCAGGATGGCCTGCCGCTGCTCCTTGCGCTCCTCCTCCAGCACCGCGCGGCGCGACAGCACCACGTTGTTGCGCTGGCGGTTGAGCTCGATGACCTTGCACTCGATGATCGTGTGCAGGTACTCGTCGAGGTTCGGGACGCGACGGATGTCGACGAGCGACGCCGGCAGGAAGCCGCGGACGCCCAGGTCGATGATGAGGCCGCCCTTGACGACCTCGATGACCGTGCCCTCGACGGGCTCGCCGGTCTCCTGCGCCGCCTCGATGCGCTTCCACGCGCGCTCGTAGCGGGCCTGCTTGCGGCTGACCTTGAGGCGACCCTCGTCGTCCTCCTTGATCATGACGAGGACTTCGACCTCCTCGCCCAGCTCGACCTCGTCGTACGGGTCGGCGTTCCTGCGGATCGACAGCTCCTGCTGCGGGATCACGCCTTCGGACTTGTAGCCGACGTCGACCCAGACCTCGTCCGGGTCGATGCGGACGACGCGTCCGGTGATCACGTCACCTTCGGCAAAGCCGGGGAAGGTGGCGTCGTAGTTGGGGACAATGTGCCCGTCGACTTCGAGGAGGAGGCCGTCAGAGCCTTCAACCACGGTCGCCGCGGGGATCTCGGTGGTGGACATGAACCGCGCATCCTAGCGCCACGAGGGGGATCGACGCCTCGCGGCCCCGCCGCGCCGGACGGGGCCGCCGCGGGGGCCGCGGGACCGGTCACGTGCGGGGGTCCCCCATGGCCCCCCAGGCGAAATCCAGGGGTGTGCCTGCCGACGCGCCACGTCCGGCCCGCGCCCATCCTGTGGTGGTGTCCCAGGAACGCCCGATCTCGGTGGAGCTCCAGATCGACGAGGCCCGCCCCCTCAGCGGTCGCCTGCGGTCGGACGACGGCGCGTGGCGCGGCTTCGCCGGCTGGATCGGCCTGGCGGGGGCGATCGACGGGGTGCTCGACGAGCACGCGCTCCCGGGCGACGGGAGCGCCCCGGGATCGGGACCGGCACGGGACCTCTAGGCCGTACACCAGGACCTATGATCCCGGGTCCTGATGACCCGAGACGCCCAACAGGGTCTGCTGGAGCGGCGACCGGAGCTCCGCGCGATCGAGAGCGCCGTCGAGCGGGTCGCGTCCGGGTCGGGTGCGGTCGTCCTCGTCGAGGCCGCCGCGGGCCTCGGAAAGACCCGGCTGGTGGGCGCCGCGTCGGAGCTCGCGGAGGCCGCCGGGCTGCGCGTCCTCGCCGCCCGGGGGGCCGAGGTCGAGCGGGACTTCGCCTTCGGGGTCGTCCGCCAGCTGCTGGAGCGGGAGGTGCGGTCCCGGCAGGCCGAGCTCGCCGCGACCGCCGACGGCGACGCTGCGCGCCTCGGCCTCGCCGCGCTGGACCTGCCGACCGGACCGCAGCCCGCCTCCCCCGACCCGGCGGAACCGTCGCACGGCGTCCTCCACGGCCTCTACTGGCTCGTCGTCGCCCTCGCCGAGCACGGACCGCTCGCGCTCGTCGTCGACGACGCGCACTGGGCGGATCCCCCGTCCCTGCGGCTGCTCGGGCACCTCGCGCGCCGCCTCGACGGGCTGCCCGTCCTGCTCGTCGTCGCCACCCGCGACGGGGCGGAGGCACCCGAGGCCCTGACGGCCCTCCGGGGCGAGGACTCCGTCGTCGCGTTGTCGCCCCGGCCCCTCAGCCCCGCCGGCACGGGGCGCCTGCTCGCCGACGTCGCCGGCACCGTCCCGCGGGAGCGGACGGTCGAGGTCTGCCACCGGATCAGCGGCGGCAACCCGTTCCTGATCGGGGAGGTCGTGCTCGCCCTGCACCAGAGCGGCCAGGAGATCGACGACACGACCGTCGGCGGGCTGACCGACACGGCGCCGGAGTCCCTCCGCCACGCGGTGATGCTGCGGGTCGGGTTCCTCGGGCAGCACGAGGTCTCGGTCGCACGGGCCGTCTCCGTCCTGGGACCCGACAGCGACCTGACCACCGTCTGCCGGCTCGCCGGGCTCGACCGCGCGGCGGGCGCCGCGGCGATCGTCCGGATGGTCTCGGCCCGCGTCCTCGCCGACACGAACCCCCAGGAGTTCGTGCACCCGCTGGTGCGCAGCGCCGTCTACGCCGACCTCACGGTCGTCGAGCGGAGCCTGCTGCACGAGGGCGCCGCACGGATCCTCACGGACGCCGGGGCCGACCCGGCGCGCGTCGCCGCGCACCTCCTCCTCACGGAGCCCACCGGGGACCCCGAGGTCGCCGAGCGGTTGCTCGCCTCCGGCCTCGACGCCTCCGAGAAGGGCGCGGCCGCGATCGCCGCGACGCACCTGCGGCGGGCGCTCGCCGAGCCACCGGCGCCGGGCCGCGCGCCCGCCGTGCTGGCCGCGCTCGGGCGGGTCGAGCTGGTCACGGGCGACGTCGCAGCCGCCCGGGAGCACCTCGACGCTGCGCGCAGGCGGCTGCCGGACGTGGCGGACCGGATCGACGTCGCGATCGACCTCTCGACCGCCATGACCGCCGTCGGCGACTACCCCGGGGCCGTCGCGATGCTCGACGAGACCGCCGCCGGCGCGACGGGCGACGCGGCCCTGCGGCTCGACGCGGTCCGCACGACGCTCGCGCTCTACGTCCCGCCGCTCGCCCCCGAGGCGCAGCGGCGCATGCTCGGGTACGCGACGCTCGCGGGCGACACCCCCGCCGAGCGGATCGCCCTCGCGAACGCCGCGCTCGCCACCGCCTTCTCGACGGCGTCGCGGGCCGACGACGCCCATCCGCTGGCCTTGCGGGCGCTGGCCGACGGCACGCTGCTCCAGGAGTCGGGCCTGGGCGCCCCGTGGGGCCAGTCCTCGTACGTGCTGCTGTTCGCCGAGGACTACGACCGCGTCGCCCGCGAGTGCGGCCACGCCGCGACCCTCGCCCGCGCCCAGGGGTCCCCCCTCGCCGCGACGTCGGTGGCCCTCGGTGGCCTCCAGCTCGAGCTGATGCGCGGCGACCTCGCCGCCGCGATCGCGCACGGGGAGGGTGCCGTGGCGTACTGGGACGGACCGATGGCCGACACCGTCGTCGAGCGCTGGGCGACCGCGGCGGTCGGGTTCCTCGTCGACGCGGTCGCGCAGACCGGCGATCTCGCCCGGGCCCGCGAGCTCGTCGACGCGTGGAGCGCCCGCGGCGACCTCGACACCCCCGAGCGGATCTTCGTCCGGTACGGGGCGAGCGTCCTCGCCGAGGCCGCGGGCGACCCGGTGGCCGCGCACGAGGAGGCCGCCGCGTTCGGCCGGATCTCGGCGCTCGTCGGCTACGAGGACCGCACGGCGCCGTGGCGTCTCGTCGCGGCGCGGGCGCTGCTCGCCCAGGGCCGGCGGGACGAGGCCGTCGCCCTGGCCGACGAGGCGGTCGCGATCGCCCGTCGCTGGGGCACGCCCGGGGGGCTCGGGAACGCGCTGCACGCGCGGGCGCTGGCCGAGGAGCCCGCCGCCGGCGCCGAGGCGCTCGAGGAGGCCGTCGGCGTCCTCCGGACGTCGCAGCGGCGCGCCGTCCTCGCCGGCGCCCTGGTCGACCTCGGCGTGCTGCACCGCCGGGCCGGTCGCCGCCGGGACGCGCGGACCGTGCTCGAGGAGGGGATGGACCTCGCCGCCCGCAGCGGTGCCCGGCCGCTGGCCGAGCGCGCCCGGAGCGAGCTGCACGTCCTCGGCGCCCGACCACGCCGGTACCTCGCCAGCGGGGCCGAGAGCCTGACCGCCACGCAGCGGCGGATCGCGGAGCTCGTCGCCGAGGGGCTGACGAACCGCGAGATCGCCCAGGCGGCCTTCATCACGCAGAAGACCGCCGAGACGCACGTCAGCGCGGTGCTGCGGAAGCTCGACGTCCGGCGCCGGACCGAGGTCGCCGCCGCGCTGGCGGAGCCCGGCGCCTGACCGCCCTCAGGAGCCGCGCAGGTGCGGCTTCAGCAGCGTCTGCCAGGCGTTGTCGATCTTCGTCCACTCCGACGGGCAGCGCTCCAGTCGCGAGCGGCCGAGGATCCCGAGCGACCGGACCCCGTCGAAGTTCTCCTCGCTGGAGCCCGCGACGAGGCACGCGATGTCGTAGGCCCGCTGAATGCTGAGGGAGTGCTCGTCCCAGTAGTCGGACTGCTTCAGCGCCTTCCGGTCGTCGAACAGGAGCCGGAAGAAGCGGGCGGCCTGGATCGCGTACGTCGCGCCGTTGTTCACGCCGCCGACGAGGAACACCGTCGCGAGCTGGTCGACCGAGTCCTCCTCGCGGCCGGTGAGCGGCAGCTCGAAGACGTCGGCGAACGCGTGCCCGAGCTCGTGGACGAGGATGAACCCGTCGATCGCCGCGATCTCGCCGCCGAGGTCGTCGTCGGTGATCTTCGGGTCGTTGCGGCGGATCACCGACGCGATGTAGTCGACGAACCCGTAGGAGAGCGTCACCGTCTTCGTGCTCGGGTCGTAGTTCGGCCCGACGAAGCCGCGCACCGCCTGGATCTTCAGGTCGGTCGGCAGGACGAAGCGCTGCGAGAAGCCGGCGGCGACCCCGTCGGTCCCGCCGACCTCGAGCAGCTGCTGGGCGAGCTTCTCCGTCTTCGTCCGGGGCGGCTCGTACTCGACGGTGATCTTGCCGGACGTCCCGTCCGCCCCCGTGTCGGCGCCCGTCACGCCCGCCACGCCGGCGAGCCGGTCGCCGGCCGCCCCGATCGCCGGGCTGTGGGCGATCAGGGCCTTGGTCGCCGCCGTCGCGGCCTCGACGTCCCCGCGGTCGGCGGCGGTCGCGATGTCCTGGAGGTCGGTCGCCCCCGTCTCCACCGCGGTGCGCAGGGCGGCGAGCTCATCGGAGGCGTCGGTCGGCGCCCGCAGCGCCCGGAGCGTCTCCAGGGCGGCGCGCGTGCGGTCCGCGAGGGCGGAGAACTGCTGGGCGAGCTCGGCGTTGCTGCGCTGGTCCGCGGACCTGATCGCGGTCTCGACGTCGGTACCGATCGAGCCGATCGTCGTCTTGCCCTCCGCGACCGCCAGCCGGAACGCCGCGGCCCCGCCGCCGTCGGGGGCCGGGGCCGTCGTGGTGGTGGTCGCGGACGCGCGGTCGGGTCCGTCGTCGCCTCCCCCGCACCCCGTCAGGGCGGCGGTGGCGAGCAGGGCGGACGCGAGCAACGAGGGGACTGGTCGGAGCATGGCGCGGAGGCTGACGACGCGACCGTCGCCCAGCGACGGGACCCGCACCCCGAACTTTCCCGTCGCCGTGCCGCGGTCGACCCCGAACCCGGTGCCGGTCGGTCCCTGCGGCGCTGCCGAAACTCGGGGGTGGAGCCCCGGTCGTGGCCGAGCGCCGCATCGGGGAGCGTGCCCGGTCGTCGACCGACCCGAAGGAGCCCCCCGTGCCCACGATCCGTACAGCCACCACCGCCGCGCTCGCCGCGCTGACCCTGTCCCTCGCCGCCTGTGGCGGGGACGACGGCGGCAGCGGCGACGGCACGCTCAGCAAGGGCGACCTGCAGTCGAAGGCCAACGCCGTCTGCAAGGACGTGGAGACGAGGCTGAAGGCCGTCACGCAGCCCAGCGACATCCAGGACGCGAACGTCGCGAGCGCGTACTTCGACAAGGTCGCGCCGCTGGCGACCGACCTCGTGGACCGCCTGAAGGCCCTGAAGCCGGGCGACGCGGAGAAGGCGGACTACGACGCGTTCACCGCCGCGAGCACGAAGGTCTCCGACCTCCTGGGGACGCTCAAGGACAAGGCGAAGGCGAAGGACCAGAGCGGCCTGCAGGACCTCGCCAAGCTCGACCCGCTCGGGAGCGAGGCGAACGCCGCGGCGAAGAAGCTCGGCCTCGACGCCTGCGCCGACTGACCCGCACCTCGGCCGGGGTGCGCTAGACGACGGCGCGCCCCCGGGCCGGGCGTGACGGGCCCGCGATCCGGGCTACGATCCCCGACCGATGCCGACCCGAGCGACCAAGCGCGGCGACGACCGGACGCCGCTGGACGTCGACTGCGACGTCCTGATCTGCGGCGCGAGCTTCGCCGGCCTGACCGTGGCGCGCGAGCTCGCCGGGTCCCCGGCGCGGCCCCGCGTCCTCGTGGTCGACCGGTACGAGATCGGCGAGCGCCAGACGTCCGCCTGCGCCGTGCCGGGGCCGTGGCTCGAGCTGCTCGGCCTGACGGACGCCGCGCTGCAGTCGTTCGACGAGATCGTCGCCCACACGGCCGACCGGTCGTACTCGTGGGCGCTGCCCGAGCCGTTCGTCACGTTCGACTACCGGCGCCTCTGCCGCCTGCTGGCGGACCAGGGCGACTTCCTCTTCGAGACCGCGAAGGTCGAGGGCCTCGGTCCGCGCCCCGCGGTCCCGGGCGGTCCGATGACCGTGATCACCGACCGCGGGCCCGTCCGGGCGCCGCTGGTCGTCGACGCGCTCGGCTGGCGCCGGGTGCTCGCGCCGGAGTCCGAGGACGCGATCCAGCCGCCGGACGCGTACATGTCGCGCGGGCTCGAGGTCCACCCCGAGGGCCGCTCCGACGAGCTCGCGCTCTACCTCAACGACCGGTACGTGCCCGACGGGTACTCGTGGTCGTTCCCCGCCGGCGACGAGGTCCGCGTCGGCGTCGGCTCCTTCGACCCGCACCACCACGTGAAGGACCCGACGCTCCGGCTGGTGCAGGACCTCCGACGCGAGCCCGACGGGTTCCAGGGCAACTGGATCCCGCACCGCCTGCGGTCCGCGACGGGCGGCGGCGTCTTCTTCGTCGGCGACAGCGCGGGGCACTGCCTCCCGCTGACCGCCGAGGGGATCCGGCCGGCGTTCCACTTCGGGATCGCGCTCGGCCGGGAGCTCCGGGACGTCGTCGAGGGTCGACAGACGCGGGAGCAGGCGCTCCGGCGCTACGCGGGGATCTCGGCGCAGAAGCACCCGGCCTACCGCTGGCTGCTCCGCCTGCAGCGGCTCGTCGGACGGGTGATCCCGCACCACCGGACGCTCGAGCTCGCGCTCCGCGCGACCTCGCCCCCGCGGGTCGGCCGGCGCGCGTGGAGCGCGTACCTGCGGACGCTCTCGGCGTCGACGTGGACCGCGGACGACCCCGAGGGCCGGCGGCCCTTCAGCCGCCGATCGTGACCGCCGCGGCCGCCGTCGTCGCCCGCGCGCGGGCCTCGTCGACGTCGGCTCCGCGGGCGAGCGCGACGCCGAGCCGGCGTCCGGGGCGCGCGTCCGGCTTGCCGAACAGCCGGACGTCGACGGCGGGATCGACCGCGTAGGCCGCCGCGACGCCCGCGAACGTCGGGGCGTCCCGGTCCGCGTCGCCGAGCACGACCGCGCTGGCGGCCGGTCCCAGCAGCGGCACGCGACCCGCGGCGTCGGTCGGCACCGGCAGCCCCAGGATCGCGCGCACGTGCAGCGCGAACTCCGACGCCGCCTGGCTGGCCATCGTGACCATCCCCGTGTCGTGCGGCCGCGGCGAGACCTCGGAGAAGAGGACCTCGTCGCCGGCGACGAACAGCTCGACACCGAACAGGCCGAAGCCGCCGAGGCCGTCGGTGATCGTGCGGGCGATCTCCTCGGCGCGCGCGGCGGCCGCGTCGCTCATCGGCTGCGGCTGCCACGACTCGCGGTAGTCGCCGTCCTCCTGCGTGTGCCCGATGGGCGCGCAGAACGTCGTGCCCCCGGCGTGCCGGACGGTCAGGAGCGTGATCTCGTAGTCGAAGTCGACGAAGCCCTCGCAGATGACGGCCGACGCGCCGGTTCGGCCGGACTCCTGGGCGTACGTCCACGACGCGTCGGCGTCCTCGGGCCGCCGGACCACCGACTGGCCCTTGCCGCTCGACGACATCACCGGCTTGACGACGCACGGCACGAAGGCGCCCGACGCGGGCTGCAGCGCGGCGACGGCGTCACGGAGCTCTCCTGCCGTCGTACAGAAGCGGTACGGCGAGGTCGGGATCCCGAGCTCCTCCGCGGCCAGGCGCCGGATGCCCTCGCGGTCCATCGTCAGCCGGGCGGCGCGGGCGGTCGGGACGACGTGCAGGCCCTCGGCCTCGAGCTCCTCGAGGACCGGGGTCGCGATCGCCTCGATCTCCGGGACCACGAGCATCCGGGCGCAGGGACGCTCCCGCTCGGACCGCAGCAGCGCCCGCAGCGCGTCGGGGTCGGTCATCGCGATGGTGTGCGAGCGGTGCGCGACCTGCTGGGCGGGCGCGCCGTCGTAGCGGTCCACCGCGACGACCTCGCAGCCCAGCCGCATCGCCTCGATCGCGACCTCGCGCCCGAGCTCGCCGCTGCCGAGCAGGACCAGCCGGACCGCGCCGGCGGTGCCGGGGGTGCCGAGGACGGGCGAGGAGGCGTCGGGCGCGGGCATCGGCCGGATGATGCCAGCGCACCCCCGGCCCGCGCCGCCCTCGGCAGCGCGCGCCGGATCCTGATTCTGCAAGACCGCTTGCAACGGGGGTCCGGGAGTTGGTCCCGCAGCGGTCCCGCCACTAGCGTCGCGCCCTGCTCGACGTCCGTCGAGCGCCTTCGCCCGCCGTCGCCTGCCGCCCGACGCGAGCGCCCGCGCGTCCCCGCGCACGACATCACGAGGTTCCATGCCGCCGACCCCACGACGCCGACCCCTGCTGCGCGCCCTCGCAGCCACCGCCACCGGTGCCGCCGCCATCGCGGTCGGAGCCGGCGTGCCGTCGAACGGGTACGCCGACGTGGCCGCCGAGCGGGCCGCCGCCCAGTCGCTGCGGGAGAAGGTCGCCGCCGAGACCGCCCGGATCGAGCGGACGAGCGCCGGCCTCGCGGCCGCCGAGAGCCGCTTGAACGCGCTCGACCAGAAGGTCGACCTGCGGCAGGGCCAGGTGCAGAGGACGCAGGACGACCTCGTCCGCGCCCGCGTCCGCATGGCGACCCTGGAGCGCAAGGCCGAGAAGGCCACCGAGGTCCTCTCGGACAACCTCCAGAACGCCTACGAGTCCGGCCGCCCGGACCTCGTCTCCGTCGTCCTGACGTCCAAGGGCTTCAGCGACCTGCTCGAGCGGGTCGACTTCCTCAAGCGGGTCTCGGCCCACAACGGCCACATCCTCGACGAGACGCGCGACGCGAAGGACGCGGTGACGAAGCAGGCCGCCGACCTGAAGGTCATGCGGCAACGCTTCAGCGTGCTCGCGAAGGAGGCGGTCGAGGACCGCGACCAGGCCGACGTCGTCCGCAACGCCATCCTGCGCCGCAAGCAGGCGCAGCTCGCCTCCCGCGCCGGGACCAGCGCGCAGCTGTCCCGCGTCCGCGGCCGGATCGCCCGGCTCGAGCGCGCCCAGGCCGCCGCGGCACGCGCCGCGCGCGAGCAGGCGTCGGCCACGCAGGCGGCCCCGCGCGCCGCGTCGGCCCCCTCGTCGGGCGGCGGCGGTGGCGGCGGCTCCAGCGCCGCGCCGTCGAGCAACGACGGCAGCGCCGTGGCGCGCGTCGTCGCGGCGGCCAACGAGATCGCGACCACGCCCTACGTGTGGGGCGGCGGCCACGGCGGGGCCAGCGGCGGCTACGACTGCTCCGGCTCCCTGAGCTACGCCCTCGCCGCCGGCGGCCTCCTGAGCTCGCCGTTGACGTCGGGCGCCTTCATGAGCTGGGGCGAGCCGGGTCCCGGCAAGCGGATCACCGTCTACGCCAACGGCGGCCACGCGTACATGGTCGTCGACGGCCGGCGCTACGACACCTCCGCGCTCAGCGGCGGCGGCACCCGCTGGACCACCGAGATGCGCAGCTCCGCCGGGTTCGTCGCCCGGCACCCGCCGGGGTACTAGACCGGGCCCCGGCCCGAGCGTCTCGGGTCCGGACGGCGTCGGACCTCGACAGGGCTCGGGCCACCCGGAAGGCCGGGCCCCGCGTCGCTACGTCGCCGCGGCAGGGAGCGACGGAGCCGGAGCGTGCTCCCGCTGCCGCTGCCGGGCGGCCGGGACGATCAGCGGCGTGCCGGTCTCCGGATCCGGGATGACGCGGCAGCGCAGCCCGAAGACGCGCTCGACGAGCTCGGCGTCGACGATCTGCGACGGGTCGCCCTCCGCGACCACCGCGCCGTCGCGCATGGCGATCAGGTGCGTCGCGTAGCGGCAGGCGTGGTTGAGGTCGTGGAGCACCGCGACGAGCGTGCGGCCCTGGTCCTGGTGGAGCTCCGCGCAGAGGTCGAGGACCTCGATCTGGTGCGCGATGTCGAGGAACGTCGTCGGCTCGTCGAGCAGGACGATCGGGGTCTCCTGCGCGAGCACCATCGCCAGCCACACGCGCTGGCGCTGGCCGCCGGAGAGCTCGTCGACCGCCCGCGACGCGAGCTCCGTCACGTCGGTGGAGGCCATCGCCGCCGCGACGGCGCGCTCGTCCTCGCGGGACCACTGGCGCAGCAGGCCCTGGTGCGGGTAGCGGCCGCGCGCGACGAGGTCGGCGACGGTGATCGCGTCCGGGGCGATCGAGCTCTGCGGCAGCAGCCCGAGCCGGCGCGCGACCTCCTTGCTCGGGAGGCTCTGGATCGGGCCGCCGTCGAGGAGGACGGTGCCGACCGACGGCTTCAGCATCCGTGCCAGCGCGCGCAGGAGCGTCGACTTGCCGCAGGCGTTCGGGCCGACGATGACCGTGAACGACCCGTCCGGGATCTCGACGGTGAGGTCGTGGGAGACCGCACGGGCGTCGTAGCCCAGCGAGAGCTCCTCCCCGCGCAGCCGCACGCCGCCGTCCGTCGCCGTGTCCGTCATGCCGTGTCCCGTCGTCGAAGTCCCATGCCCGTCCACCGTGTCGTCGGTCCGTCGGCGCTCATGCCCTGCCGCCCCGCCACTCGTTCGCCAGCAACCAGATCAGGTAGGCGCCACCGAGGACGCCCGTGACGACGCCGACCGCGAGCTGCTGGTCGGGGAAGAGCCGCTGGGCGGCGAAGTCGGAGACGAGCAGCAGGAGCGCGCCCGTCATCGCGGCGGCCCCCACCCCCGGTCCCGTCGCCGCCGTCAGGCGCCGCGCGATCTGCGGCGCCGAGAGCGCGACGAAGAGCACCGGGCCGGTGGCGGACGTCGCCACCGCGGTGAGGACGACGGCCAACAGCAGGAGCACGTTGCGCGCCCATCCGACCCGCACGCCGAGCGCGACGGCGGCGTCGTCGCCCATCTCGAGCATCCGCAGCTCGCGGGCCATGAGGAAGAAGATCGGCAGGACGACGGCGAGCGCGATCCCGACCGGGACCACCTGCTCCCAGCCGCGGCCGTTCAGCGTGCCGGTGATCCAGACGTTGGCCTGGGCGGCCTCCTCGAGCTTCGCCCGGGTCTGGAGGTAGTCGATGACCGCGATCATCACGAAGCTGACGCCGACGCCGACGAGGATCAGGCGGTAGCCCTGGATCCCCTCTCCCCCGCGGTACGCGAGCAGCCAGATCACCGCGGCGGTCCCGAGGCCGCCGAGGAGCGCCCCGACGGCGACCGCGCCCGATCCGCCGTCGAACACGACGATCTGCAGCACCGCCCCGGCGGAGGCGCCGGACGTGAAGCCGATGATGTCGGGACTGCCGAGCGGGTTGCGCGTGACGCTCTGGAAGACCGCGCCGGCGGCGCCGAGCGCCGCGCCGACGAGGATCGCCGTGATCGCCCGCGGCAGGCGGATCGTCTCGATGATGAAGCGCTGGGCGTCGTCGCCGCCGCCGAAGAGGGCGCTGACGACCTCCCCCGGCGACATCTTGTAGGTGCCGGTCCCGACTGCCAGCACGAAGACCGCGACGGTCAGGACGAGGAGGATCCCGACGACGACGAGGACCCGCGGGGCGACGCGCAGCGTGATCCCGACGCCGGGGACCCGGACGATCTGCCCGAGCCCCGTCCGCACCTGGTCCGGCGCGGGCTTCTTGACCATCGTGCTCACAGCTGGGCGATGCGCCGGCGGCGCACGATCGCGATGAACACGGGGGCGCCGATGACGGCGGTCACGATCGCGACCTGGAGCTCCCCGGGGCGCGTGACGATGCGACCGATGACGTCCGCGACCAGGAGCAGGATCGGGGCCAGGACGACGGAGTACGGCAGCACCCAGCGCTGGTCGGGCCCGGCGATCGCGCGGGCGACGTGCGGGATCGTCAGGCCGATGAACGTGATCGGCCCGACGGCGGCGGTGGCCGCGCCACAGAGCAGCGTGATCGCGACGGCCCCGAGCGCGCGGGTGCGGGCGACGTTGGCGCCGAGGGCGCGGCTCATCTCGTCGCCGAGCGCCAGGGTGTTCAGCGGCCGGGCCAGCGCGAGGGTCATGACGAGCCCGACCACGATGAACGGCGTGATCTGCCGCACGAGCGACGCGTCGTGGCCCGAGAGCGCCCCGACCTGCCAGTAGCGGTACTGGTTGAAGACCTGGGGCTTCAGCGTGGTGATCCCCTGCACGACCGCGTAGAGCGCGAACGTCAGCGCGATCCCGGCGAGCGCCAGGCGGACGGGCGTGGCGCCGCTGCGACCACGGGAGGCGACCCCGTAGACGATCACCGTCGCCAGGCCGGCGCCGAGGAACGCGAACCAGACCTGCACGGCGGGCTCGACGTAGCCGAAGATCGCCACGGCGACCACGACCGCGGTCGCCGCCCCGGCGTTGACGCCGAGGATCCCGGGGTCCGCGAGCGGGTTGCGGGTCAGCGCCTGCATCAGCGCCCCCGCGGCGCCCAGCGCCCCACCGACGAGCAGCGCGAGCAGGGTCCGCGGGATCCGCTGGTCCTGCACGATGATCGCGTCGTACGACCCGTCCGGGCTGAAGACCAGGCTCCAGACGCGGTCCAGCGGCAGCGACCGCGCGCCGACGCTGATGCTGACCGCGACCATCACGAGCAGCAGCGCCACGCAGCCGAGCAGGCCGAGGGTGAGGAGCGAGCCGCGACGGCGGGTGCCCGCCGGGGCGGCGGGCTGGACCGTCGGCGCGCTCGTGGTGACGCTGGCGCTCACGTGCGAAGGGGACCCTAACAGCGTGTCCTTCGCGTGCGCCGTCCGCTCCCGGCCGCGGCCACGGACCGGGTCCCGTCGGCGGCGCGACCCGCGACGGTCGCCGGGTCGATCACCGTGGACGGTGACGCGGCGCCGCCGCGCCCACGGCGGGGAGCCGGCCGCCGGCCGAGCGCTGCAGGGCGTCCCACCGCCGGTGCGCGCCCTCCGCCGCCGCGAGCTCGCGCGGCCAGCGCAGCGCGACGTCGTCCCGGCCCCAGGCCACCAGGGCGGCCCGCTTGCGCCCGCCGAAGTCGAACTCCTCGAGCACCCGCCCGCCGTTGCGGGCGCAGAAGCCCAGCATCCGGCCGTTGCGGACGTCCGGCTCGCAGAGGACCCGCTCGACGCCGGGCTCCGCGAACAGCCCGCAGACCGTGGCGGCGACCAGGCGGTCCGCCGCGCCCGTGCCCTGCCGGCCGCGCTCGCCGATCAGGACGTGCCAGCCGCGGTCGCCCTCGTCGACGCGGACGTGGTCGGCGAGCGCGTCGTCCGCGGCGCGGTACGTCTCGACGTACCCGAACGCGCCCAGGTCGTCGGCGACGAGCCAGGAGCGCTGGTGGTCGGCGGCGAGCGCGCCCTTGAGGTACGGGCCCACCGCCGGCACCGCCCACCACGGGCGCACGTGCTCCGCGCCGAACCAGCCGCCGAGCAGCGGACCGTCGCGGTCGGCGTCGACGGGCACGAACGCGGCGTCCCCCGGCGGGAGCGGCGCGTCGTGCGTGATCGGGGTCTCCACGGGGTCCATGCTCGGCGATCCGCCGGGGTCAGGCCGCGACGCCGACCTTCGCGTCCGCGGTGCGGCGGGCCTTCGTCGCGTCGAAGACCTGCCCCGCGCGGACCGCGACCATCGACAGCAGCGTCGACGTCAGCCCGAACGCGTGCTCGGCGGCGCCCTGCAGGAAGATCGCGGCGTCGGCGTCGTCGTGCAGCGCGAGGCGGTTGTCGCCGAGGACCTCCGTCAACCCGTCGGCGTCGCGCCGGCAGAGCTCGCCGGCGGTCCCGAGGAGCCCGATCGGGTCGATCGGGCGGTAGCCGGTCGCGTAGACGACGGCGTCGCACGTGAGCACCGACCGGTCGCCCGTCGCCAGCGCCACCACCGAGGCATCGACCGCGCCGTCGGCCGGGGTCAGCGTCTCGATCCGCGACGTGCCGAGCATCCGCAGGCGCTCGTTGCCGAGGACGCGCTCGCGGTAGTGCTCGCGGTACAGGCTCTCGATCAGCTCGCCGTCGACCACCGAGTAGTTCGTGCTGCGGTGGTACGCGATCAGGGAGTCCTTGACCTCCGGCGGGGCGCCGTGGAACAGCGCCGCGGCGTCGGGGTCGAAGATCCGGTTGGCGAACGCGGAGTCGTCGGCCGGGGTGTAGCCGAACTTCGAGAACACGCCGCAGACCTCGGCGTCCTCGAACTCGCGGTGCAGGTGCGCGACGGCCTCCGCCGCGCTCTGCCCGGCGCCGACGACGGCGAAGCGCTCCGGGGTCGCCCCGGCGGCCTTCAGCTCGTCGATGCGGTGCAGGAGCTCGCTGGTGTGCCAGACGTGCGGGCCGCACTCGACGCCCTCGGGCACGACGGGCGTGAGGCCGGCGGCGAGCACGACGTTCCGGGCGCGGGTGACGATGCGGTCGCCCGTCCGGTCCTCGGCGACGACGTCGAACGCGACGACGCGGTCGTCCTCCTCGACGGGCACGACGTCGACGACCTCGTGGCCGTACGTGACGAGGTCGTCGACCCGCGCGGCGGCCCACTCGAGGTACGCGTGGAACTCGATCCGCAGCGGATAGAGCGTCTTGTAGTTGATGAAGTCGACGAGCCGGCCCTCTTGGTGGAGGAACGAGACGAAGCTGAAGTCCGACGACGGGTTGCGCATCGTCGCCAGGTCCTTGAGGAACGAGACCTGCATCGTGGCGTCGTCGATCAGCATGCCCCGGTGCCAGGCGAACTCGGGCTTGCGCTCGAAGAACTGCGCGCTGGTGTCGCCGTCCTCGTGGATGGCGATGGCCAGCGCGAGGTTCGAGGGGCCGAACCCGATGCCGGCGGTCTCGACGTCGGGCATGCGCCGGGTGCCGCTCATGCGACCGACCCCTTCAGCGCGCGCCGGTCCTCGTCCGCGGCCTCCATCGCCGTCCGCAGGCTCGCGGGGCGCATGTCGGTCCAGTGCTCCTCGACGTACGCGAGCGCCGCGGCGCGGTCGGCGCCCTCGAGCACCGTCCGCCAGCCCTCCGGCACGGCGGCGAAGGCGGGCCAGATCGAGTGCTGGTCCTCGTGGTTGACGAGCACGTGGAACGTGCCCTGCTCGTCGTCGAACGGATTAGCCATGGAGGGCTCCTTCGGCTTGCTGGGGATGCGGAGGAAGGGCCGTCGGGGACGGTCCCCCCACGGCTCCGGGGACGGGTCCCGCCGCCCGGTGCCGTGAAGATTTGGTAACCCTAATACTACCGGGTCGGGTGGGCGTTCCGGTGACTCGCCCGTGACGCTCGGCTCTCATCGGCGATCGGCCTCCGGGAGCGCGCCCGGGGCCACGCCCGCGGCCCGGACGATGCCGCGGAGCGCCGCGAACCAGAGCGTGCACAGCAGGCCGACCTCGCCGTCGGCGAAGAGCCCGGGCGTCCAGTCCCACGAGGCGTGCAGCACCGCGCCGTCCGGGCCGTCGATCGCCATGGCGTCGAGCACCAGCGGGTACGGGACGGGCATCGCGGGGTCGCTGCCGCCGTCCAGCGGGTTCCGGCCCGGGGCCGTCCGCCAGTCGCCGTCCGCCCCGCCGCCGTACTGCCCGAGGTAGTTGAATTGCAGCTCGGGTGTCGGCGTGCCCGCCAGCCCGGCCCGGTCCTCGGGGTCGAGGTGGCGCAGCACGCCGTACCCGAGGCCGCCGTCGGCGATCGCGCAGAGCCGGTCGCCGGACGCCCGCACGAGGTCCCCCACGGCGCCGGGGTCGCCCGACGCGACGGCGTCGAAGCGGTCGGCCGCCACGTCGAGGTGGAGCGGGAAGACCGACGTGAACCAGCCGACGGTGCGGCCGAGGTCGGCGTCGAAGGCGTGCTCCTCGCGCCCGTGGCCCTCGAGGGCGACCGTGGTGCCGTCGCCGGCGTCCCGGCCGGCGCGCCGGCGCCACTCGGCCGCGGCGACGCCGAGCCCCGCCAGGAGCACGGCGCTGACGGTGGCGCCCAGGGCCGCCGGGGCGGCGCCGAGGAGCGGGGCCGTCCAGTCGGCCTCGAGGTCGTCGGCGTGCTCGCGGACCGTCGCGACGACGTCCCGTGCGGGGTCGGGGTCCTCGCGGACGAACCGGCCGGGTCGCCGGGCGGCGAGCGCCTTCCAGTACGGGGCCTCGGCGCCGTAGCCGTGCGCGGCGCCGGCGCCCGAGAGGGCTTCGGCCCAGCGGCGGAACGACGTGGCGACGGGCTCCAGCGCGATCTCCTCCCCCGCGGCGAGCTGGGCCCACGCGGTCGCGACGTCCTCGCCGAGGATGCGCCACGAGACGCCGTCGACGACGAGGTGGTGCGCGACGAGGACGAGCCGGCCGGGGGCGTCGTCGTCGGGCCGGACCAGCGCGGCCCGCAACATCGTGCCGGCCTCCGGGGCGAGCCCGTCGACGGCGCGCTGCTGCTCGCCGGTGGTGCGGTCCTCGAGCTCGGCCGCCGGGACGGTCGCGGAGCGGAGCACGTCCGCGGCGTCGACCGCGCCGGGCTCCGGGACGTCGAACCGCCAGCCGTCCGGGTCGCGGACGAGCCGGGCGCGGAGGAGGTCGTGGTGGTCGAGGAGGGCCTGCACGATCCGGCGGACCTCCTCCTCGCCGGCGTCGTGCGGCGTCTGCACGATCGTGGACTGGTGGAACGCGTCGACGGGGCCGCCGAGCTCCTCGAGCCAGCGCACGATCGGGGTGGCGGGGACGCTGCCGGTGCCCGGGTCGGAGACGACGGCGCCGGTGGCCGCGGAGGACCGGGCGGCGATCGCCTCGACGGTGCGGCCGAGGACGACGTCGCGCGGCCGGAACAGCACGCCGTTCCGGCGGGCGTGGCTGGTCAGGGCGATCGAGACGATGCTGTCGCCGCCGAGCGCGAAGAAGTCGTCGTCGAGCCCGACCGCGTCCTCGTCGAGTCCGAGCACCGCGGCGAAGGCCTGGAGGACGACCCGCTGGAACGGGGTCTCCGGCGCGCGGCGGGGACCGTCCGACGCGAACGACGGTGCCGGCAGCGCGCGGACGTCGAGCTTGCCGTTGACCGTCAGCGGCAGCGCTTCGACGACCACCAGGGCGGCCGGGATCATGTAGCCGGGGAGCCGGTCCTTCAGGGATTCGGTGATCGCGGCGCGAATCGCGTCGGACGTGTCCGCGTCGGAGGCGGCGCCGGCCGGCACGACGTACCCGACGAGCCGCTTGACCGGACCCGACTGGTCCACGACGACCGCCGCCGCACTGACACCCTCGACGGCCTCGATCGCCGCGACGACCTCGCCCAGCTCGATCCGGTACCCGCGGATCTTGACCTGGTCGTCCGTGCGCCCGAGGAAGTCGATGTTGCCGTCGGCGCGCTCACGGACGAGGTCGCCCGTGCGGTACATCCGGCCGCCCGGCTCGACCGCGAACGGGTCGGCCACGAACCGCTCGGCCGTCAGGTCGAAGCGGTCGTGGTAGCCGCGGGCGAGTCCGGCGCCCGCGATGTACAGCTCCCCCGCGGAGCCCTGCGGCACAGGGCGCAGCGCGGCGTCGAGCACGTACGCGCGGGTGTTGAAGATCGCCCGGCCGACGGTCGGGGTCGCCGAGTCCGCGGTGCCGCCACCGAGGGTGTTGATCGTGTACTCGGTCGGGCCGTAGAGGTTGTAGCCCAGGACGCCGTCCGTCTCGGCGAGGTCCGTCCAGACCGAATCGGAGACCGCCTCGCCGCCCAGCAGCACCAGCGCCGGGCGGTGGCCCGCCGCGCGGCCCGCGGTCGCGTCGTCCGCGGTCTCGAGGACGACGTCGCCGGCCCCCCGGGTGTCGCCCCCGCCCTGCAGCAGGCCCTCGTCGATCAGCGACCGCGCGTACGTCGGCGTCACGTTCACGACGTCGATCCGCTCCCGGTCGCAGTACGCCACCAGCGCCGTCGCATCACGACGCAGCTCCTCGTCGCACACGTGCACCTCGTGCCCCTCGACGAGCCACAGGAGCTCCTCCCACGACATGTCGAAGGAGAACGACACGGTGTGGGCGACGCGCATCCGCCGGTCGCCGGCGTCGCGCACGACCGGGCCGAAGATCTCGTCCCGGTGGTTGAAGTGCATGTTCGTCAGGCCGCGGTACGGCGTCACGACGCCCTTCGGGCGACCCGTCGAACCGGACGTGAAGATGAGGTACGCCGGGTGGTCCAGGCGGGCTGGCGTGCCGACGGTGAAGCCGGGGCGCTCCTCGTCCGCGAGGTCCGTCCCGGCGACCGCGGCGAGCTCGTCGGTCACGTGGTCCGCGTCGAGGCTGACGAGCGCGGCGTCGCCGACGATCGCGGGCGTCGCGGCGACGACGGCGGCGGTCGAGAGCACGCACACGGGCGCGGCCTCCTGCACCATCAGCGCCAGGCGGTCCGCCGGGTGGTCGAGATCGAGCGGCAGGTACGCCGCGCCGGTCTTCAGCACCGCGAACAGCGCGGCGACCATGTCCAGCGACCGCGGCAGCGCCAGCCCGACGACCTTCTCGGGACCGGCGCCCCGCGCCAGCATCACCCGCGCCAGGCGGTTGGTCCGGTCGTTCAGCTCCGCGTACGACCACCGTTCGCCCGACACCGACACCAGGGCGGTCTCGTCCGGGGTCGCCTCGACCTGGAGCTCCAGGAGCTCGGCGACCGTGAGCTCGGACTCGTCGCGTGCCGACGCGTCCCAGCCGGCGCGCAGGGCGTCCAGCTCGTCGGCGTCGGTGATCGAGAGCGCGCCGATCGTCGTGTCCGGGTCCTCCGTCGTCTGCCGCAGCAGCAGCAGGAACGTGTCGAGCAGGCGGCGCGCGCGGGCGGCCGGGATGCGGCGGTCGTCGTACTGCAGGCGCAGCGCGAGCCCGTCGCCGGGGAACACCTGGAGCGAGGCCGCGAAGTGGGTGCGGGCCTCGACCGACTCGCGGACCCCGGCGATGCGCGGGGCGTCGCGGTCGTCGTCCCCGCCGCCGGGCGGGAAGTTCTCGAACACGAACAGCGTGTCGAAGAGCTCGCGCTCGCCGGACAGCGCCTGGATCTCGGTCGACCCGAGCCACTGGTGGCCGAGCAGGTCGGCCTGCTCGGCCTGCAGGCGCGCGAACGCGGCGCCGACGGGCTCGGCGTCGGACCAGCGCACGCGGACGGGGACGGTGTTGATGAAGAGCCCGACCTGCTCCTCGATGCCGGGAACCTCGGCGTCACGGCCGGAGACGACGGCGCCGAAGACGACGTCGCTGCGGCCGGTGGCGACGCCGAGCGCCAACGCCCAGAAGCCCTGGACGACGGGGTTCAGTGTCAGGCCGTGCCGGCGCCCGGCGGCGCGCAGGCGCTCCTCGTCGGCGGCCGCGACCGTGGCCTCGACCACCTCGGGGGCGACGGGCTCCGCGGTCTCCGCGAGCGCCTCGCCGACGAACGTGGGCGACCCGACGTCGGCGAGCGCGTCCGTCCACGCGGCCGTCGTCTCCGCGCGGTCGCGGTCGGCGAGCCAGCCCAGGTAGGTGCGGTACGAGGACACCGGCCGCAGGTCGCGGCCGCTGCCCGCGGCGTCGTAGAGCCCGAGCAGGTCGTCGAAGAGCACCGGGACCGACCAACCGTCGGCGACGAGGTGGTGGAGCGTCAGGACGAGCGCGTGCTGCCGCTCGCCGGTGCGCACGCAGGCGGCGCGGAGCAGCGGCGGGGCGTCGAGCACGAACGCGCTCGCTCGCTCGTCCCGGGCGACGCGATCGACGGCGTCGTCGGCGGTGCCGGTCGCCGGGCCGTTCGCGGGTCCGTCGCCGGACGGCACGTCCTCCCAGCGCAGGGGCACCCGGACGCGCCGGGCGACGGGCTGGACGAGGACGCCGTCGGCGGTCTGCCGGAACCCGGCGCGCAGGGCGGCGTGCCGGGCGGCGAGGGCCTGCAGCGCGTCGTCGAGGCGGTCCCGGGCGACGGCGCCGTCGAGGTCGACGACGTACTGGACGACGTAGCCGTCGGGGTCCTCGGGACGGTGCTCGTGGTAGCGGGAGTGGAAGTACATCCCCTGCTGCAGCGGCGTCAGGGACCAGACGTCGTCGAGGTCGTCGAACGTCGCCCGGAGCTCGTCGACGTCGTCCTGGGTGAGCGTCGCGAGCGGGAAGTCGGACCGAGACCTCCCCCACGCGCCGGCCTCCGGGGCGTGGGCGGCGAGGGCGCGGAGCGCGGCGATCCAGCGCTCGCCGATCGCCGCCGCGTCGGCGTCCGTCAGGACCCCTGCGGGCCAGGTCAGCTCGGCGCTCAGCGCGGGGCCGTCGGCGGTGTCGCTGACCCCGGCGTTGATCTCGAGCGCGTGGCCCGCGGCGGCCGAGGCGCTGGCGCGCTCGCCGAGCTCGGGCGCCTCGGCGGCGAGGTCCCAGTCGCGGGCGGAAGCGTCGTCGGACGCGGCGAAGCGGCCGAGGTAGTTGAAGAGGACCTGCGGGTCCGGGGCGTCCGCGAGCTCGGGGACGACGTCGGGGCGGAGCCACCGGAGGAGCCCGTGGCCGACGCCGCCGTGGGGCACGGCGGCGAGCTGGTCCTTGACCGCCTTGACGGCGGAGCGCATCGCGTCGCCGCCGGCGACGAACGCGTCCCAGGCGTGCGGCCCGGGGTCGACGCGGACCGGGGCGATGCTCGTGAACCAGCCGACGGTGCGGGCGAGGTCGAGGTCGCCGGCGATGCCGGGCTCGCGACCGTGGCCCTCGAGGGCGACGAGCAGCGCGGAGCGGTCGGGGTCGTCGTGGCCGACCGCGACGGCCAGCGCGGTCAGGAGCACGTCGTTGACCGTGCCGTGGAACGCGGCGGGGACGGGGCCGAGGATCCGGGTGGTCTCGGCGCCGCCGAGCGCGACGCGCAGCGACCGGGACGTCCCGACGGTGTCGGTCGTCGGGTCCAGCGCGCGTCCGCCGATGCGGAGCGCGCCGTCCTGGTCGGCGACGGTGGTGCGCCAGCGGTCCTGCTCGGCCTCCGGCACGTCGCCGGTGTCGCGCAGGGCCTCGGCCCAGCGCCGGAACGACGTCCCGACCGGGTCCAGGGCGATCGGCTCGCCCGCCGACAGCTGGTCCCACGCGGTCCGGAGGTCCTCGCCGAGGATGCGCCACGAGACCCCGTCGACGACGAGGTGGTGGGCGACGAGCACGAGCCGGCCGGGGCCCTCGGCGCCGGTCAGGAGGACGGCCTGCAGCATCGTGCCGGCGTCGGGGTCCAGGCGCAGGACGGCGTCGTCGCGGTGCGTGGTGAGCGCCTCGGCGATCCCGTCCGGGGTGCCGGGCAGCGGGGCGACGCGCAGGAGGTCCTCGGCGTCGACCGTCCCGGCCGCGGGGACGTCGAACGACCAGGTCCCGGCGTCGCGGACGAGCCGGGCGCGGAGCAGGTCGTGGTGGTCGACGAGGGCCTGGAGGATCCGGCGGACCTCGGGCTCCCCCGCGCCGGCCGGCGTGCGGACCGCCATCGACTGGAAGAACCCGTCGACGGGGACGTCGTCGGCGGCGAGCGACGCGAGGATCGGGGTCGCGGGGACGACGCCGACGCCGACGTCGGACGTCCGCGTCGCGTCACCGGCGACGGCGATGAGCGCGAGCGCCTCGGGGGTGCGGTGCTCGAAGACCTGTCGCGGCGTCAGCGCCAGGCCGTCCCGGCGCGCACGGCTGGTGAGCGCGATCGAGACGATGCTGTCGCCGCCGAGCGCGAAGAAGTCGTCGTCGATCCCGACCTCGTCGTCCGCGAGCCCGAGGACCGCGGCGAACGCCGCGACGATCGTCGTCTCCGTCGCGGTCCGCGGCGCGCGCCGCGGGCCGTCCGACGCGAACGACGGAGCGGGGAGCGCGCGGACGTCGAGCTTGCCGTTGACCGTCAGCGGCAGCGCGTCGACGACGACCAGGGCCGCGGGGATCATGTAGCCGGGCAGGCGGTCCTTCAGGGCGTCGGCGATCGTGGTGCGGACGGTGTCGTCCGACCCGTCGGCGGCCATGGGCGTCGTGGTCGCGGGCGTCCTGCCCGGTCCGTCTTGGCCGACCGGCTTCCCGTCCGGCACCACGTAGCCCACCAGCCGCTTGACCGGGCCCGAGCGGTCGACGACCACGGCGGCGGCGGTCACGACGTCGACGGCCTCGATCGCGGCGACGACCTCGCCGAGCTCGACCCGGTAGCCGCGGATCTTCACCTGGTCGTCGGTGCGTCCGAGGAAGTCGATGTTGCCGTCGGGGCGCTCGCGCACGAGGTCGCCGGTCCGGTACATCCGGCCCCCGGGCTCGGTCGCGAAGGGGTCGGCGACGAACCGCTCGGCGGTCAGGTCGACGCGGTCGTGGTAGCCGCGGGCGAGGCCCGCGCCGGCGATGTAGAGCTCGCCCGGGGCGCCCTGCGGGACGGGACGCAGCGCGCCGTCGAGCACGTACGCGCGGGTGTTGAAGATCGCGCGCCCGACCGTCGGGGTCGCGGAGTCCGCGGTGCCCCCACCAAGGGTGTTGATCGTGTATTCGGTCGGCCCGTAGAGGTTGTACCCGAGGACGCCGTCGGTCTCCGCCAGGTCGGTCCAGACGGAGTCGGAGACCGCCTCGCCGCCGAGCAGCACGAGCGCCGGGCGGTGCCCGCCGTCGGTGTCGGTCAGCAGCCCCTCGTCGATCAGGGTGCGCGCGTAGGTCGGCGTCACGTTGACGACGTCGATCCGCTGGTCGTCGCAGTACGCCACGAGTGCCGCGGCGTCGCGGCGGAGCTCCTCGTCGCAGACGTGGACCTCGTGGCCCTCGACGAGCCAGAGCAGCTCCTCCCACGACATGTCGAAGGAGAACGACACCGTGTGCGCGACCCGCATCCGCCGGTCGCCGGCGTCGCGCACGACCGGGCCGAAGATCTCGTCCCGGTGGTTGAAGTGCATGTTCGTCAGGCCGCGGTACGGCGTGACGACGCCCTTCGGGCGCCCCGTCGAGCCGGACGTGAAGATCACGTAGGCCGGGTGCTCCAGGCGTCCGGGCGCGTCGACCGCGAACCCGGGGCGCTCGTCGTCGCGGAGCGGTCCCCCGGAGGTCTCCGCCGCCTCGGCGACGACGGCGGGCTCGTCGAGCACGACGGCCGGGGCGAGGGTCGCCACGTCCGGGAGCCCCGCGAGCACGTCCGCGGTCGAGAGCACGCAGACCGGCGAGGCCTCCTCGACCATCAGCGCCAGGCGATCGGCCGGATGGTCGAGATCGAGCGGCAGGTAGGCCGCCCCGGTCTTCAGCACCGCGAACAGCGCCGCGACCATGTCCAGCGACCGCGGCAGCGCCAGCCCGACGACCCGCTCCGGACCGGCACCGCGGTCCAGCATGATGCGCGCCAGGCGGTTGATCCGGTCGTCGAGCTGCGCGTAGGACCAGCGCTCGCCGGTGACGGACACCAGCGCGGTCTCGTCCGGGGTGGCGGCGACCTGGAGCTCGAGCAGCTCGGCGACGGTCAGGTCGGACTGCTCGCGGGACGACGCGTCCCACGTGCGGCGCAGCGCGTCGAGCTCGGCGTCGTCGACGACGCCGATCGCGGCCAGCGGCGCGTCCTGTCGGTCGACCAGGCGCGCGGCGACGAGGGCGACGCGATGCAGGAGCGTCCGCGCGTGGTCGGCGTCGGCGATCCGCTCGTCGTGCTCGAGGGTCAGCTCGAAGGCGTCGCCCGGGGTGGCGATGAGGACGAGCGGGTAGTGCGTGGCGTCGACGTGCGCCTCGTCGAGGACGCCGAGGGCGTCCGCGGCGCCGGCGTCGATGCCGGGGAAGTTCTGGAGCACGAACAGCGTGTCGAACAGGCGGTCGTGCCCTGCGGCGCGCTGGATCTCCCCGAGACCCACGTGGTCGCCGGCCATCAGGCGGACGCGCTCGTCCTGTGCCCGGCGCAGCAGGGCCGCGGCGGGCTCCGCCGCGTCGAGGCGGACGCGGGCGGGGACGGTGTTCAGGAACATGCCGACGGTGCGGTCGGCGTCGGCGAGCTCGGCGGGGCGGCCGGAGACGGTGGTCCCGAAGACGACGTCGTCGCGGCCGGTGAGGGTCCCGAGGACGACGGCCCACGCGACGTTCAGCACGGTGTTGAGCGTCACCCCGGCACCGCGCGCGCCGGCGTCCAGCCGCTCCGCGTCGGCGGGGTCGAGGGTCAGCGTCGTGCGCTCCGGCACGACGGGGCGGTCCCGGGCGGTGGTGCCGGAGCCGACGAGCGTCGGGTCCTCGAGGTCCTGAAGCGCGGCCTGCCAGTCGCGGAGCGCGGCGGGGGCGTCCTGGTCGGCGAGCCAGCGCAGGTACGACGGGAACGATCCGGGCGTGGAAAGGCCGTCGTCGTCGCCGTCCTCCAGGTGCAGGGCGAACAGCTCGCCGAAGACGGTGCCGTGGGACCAGCCGTCCCACGCGAGCAGGTGGTAGGTCGTGACCAGGCGGTCGGTGCCGTCCGGCATCCGCACGACGGTGATCCGGAAGAGCGGGGCGGCGGCGAGGTCGAACCGCTCGACGCGATCCGCCGCGGCCAGGTCGGCCAGCGCAGCGTCGGCGTCGGCGTGGTCGGCGAGGTCCACGACGCGCACGACGTCGGCGTCGACCGCGGTGGCGATCGCCTGGCGGACCGTGCCGGTGCCCGGGTCGACGAACGCCCCGCGGAGCGCGGGGTGCCGGCGGACGAGTGCGGTGACGGCGCGGCGGAGCCGGTCGACGTCCAGGCGCGTCCCGACCGTGAAGGTCGTCTGCCCGGCGTAGACGTCGAGGCCGTCGTCGTCGTAGGTGGCCTGGAAGTACAGGCCCTGCTGCAGCGGGGAGAGCGGCCAGACGTCCTCGACGGGACCGACCTGCCGCTCGATCCCGGCCCGCTCGTCGACCGTGAGCTCCACGAGGGAGAACGGGGCGACGGGCTCCTGCTCGTCCGACGCGACGACGCCGGCGACCCGCGCGAGCGCCTCGGGGGTGCGGTGCTCGAAGACCTGCCGCGGTGTGAGCGCCAGACCGTCCCGGCGCGCACGACTGGTGAGCGCGATCGAGACGATGCTGTCGCCGCCGAGCGCGAAGAAGTCGTCGTCGATCCCGACCTCGTCCTCCACGAGCCCGAGGACGACGGCGAACGCCGCGACGATCGTCGTCTCCGTCCCGGTCCGCGGGGCGCGGCGGGGACCGTCCGATGCGAAGGACGGCGCAGGCAGGGCGCGGACGTCGAGCTTGCCGTTGACCGTCAGCGGCAATGCGTCGACGACCACCAGGGCCGCGGGGATCATGTAGCCCGGGAGCCGGTCCTTCAGGGAATCCGCGATCGCGGAGCGGACGGTGTCGGACGCGTCCGCGCCGGACGCGGCCTCGGAGACGGAGGCCGTGTCGGAGACCGAGGCGGCAGGCACCACGTACCCGACCAGCCGCTTGACGGGCCCGGACCGATCCACCACGACCGCCGCCGCACTGACGCCCTCGACGGCCTCGATCGCCGCGACGACCTCGCCCAGCTCGATCCGGTACCCGCGGATCTTCACCTGGTCGTCCGTGCGCCCGAGGAAGTCGATGGTGCCGTCGGGACGCTCGCGCACGAGATCCCCGGTGCGGTACATCCGCCCGCCCGGCTCCGACGCGAACGGGTCCGCCACGAACCGCTCCGCCGTCAGGTCGAAGCGCCCGTGGTAGCCGCGCGCCAGGCCGGCTCCCGCGACGTACAGCTCGCCCACGGAGCCACGGGGCACCGGGCGCAGCGCGCCGTCCAGCACGTACGCGCGGGTGTTGAAGATCGCCCGGCCCACCGTGGGCGTCGACGAGTCCTCCGTGCCACCGCCCAGCGTGTTGATCGTGTACTCGGTCGGCCCGTAGAGGTTGTACCCGAGGACCCCGTCGGCCTCCGCCAGGTCCGTCCAGACGGAGTCCGAGACGGCCTCGCCGCCGAGCAGCACCAGCGCCGGGCGGTGGCCGGCCCCGGTGTCGGCGAGCAGCCCCTCGTCGATCAGCGACCGCGCGTACGTCGGCGTCACGTTCACGACGTCGATCCGCTCCCGGTCGCAGTACGCCACCAGAGCGCTCGCGTCGCGGCGGAGCTCCTCGTCGCAGACGTGCACCTCGTGCCCCTCGACGAGCCAGAGCAGCTCCTCCCACGACATGTCGAACGCGAACGACACGGTGTGCGCGATCCGCAGCCCCCGGCCGCCGGACGCCGCCACCACGGGCGCGAAGATCGCGTCGCGGTGGTTGAAGTGCATGTTCGTCAGGCCGCGATACGGGGTCACGACGCCCTTCGGCCGCCCCGTCGAGCCGGACGTGAAGATCACGTACGCCGGGTGGTCCAGGCGCCCGGGCGTGCCGACCACGAACCCGGGGCGCTCCTCGTCGGACAGGTCGTCGCCGGAGGCCTCGCCCAGCTCGCGCACGACCGCCGCGTCGTCCAGCGCGACCGCCGGCGCGGCGTCCGCGACGGCGGGCAGCCCGGCGAGCACGCCGGTCGTCGACAGCACGCACACCGGTGCTGCCTCCTCCACCATCAGCGCCAGACGGTCGGCGGGGTGGTCGAGATCGAGCGGCAGGTACGCCGCGCCGGTCTTCAGCACCGCGAACAGCGCCGCGACCATGTCGAGCGACCGCGGCAGCGCCAGCCCGACGATCCGCTCCGGACCGGCGCCCCGGGCGAGCATGAGCCGCGCGAGCCGGTTGGTCCGGTCGTTGAGCTCCGCGTACGACCACCGCTCGCCCGACACCGACACGAGCGCCGCGGCGTCCGGGGTCGCCCGCACCTGCTGCTCGAGCAGCTCGGCGACCGTCAGCACGGACTCCTCGCGCGCCGACGCCTCCCAGGTGCGCTCGAGCGCGGAGCGCTCCGCGGCGGCGGTCACGTCGACGGCGGCCAGCGGCGCGTCGGGGTCCGCGAGGAGGTCCTCCGCGGTGCGCAGCACGCGCCGGACCGTCGCGGCGGCCTCGTCGGCGCCCATGGCGGCGGTGCGGTGCTGCAGCGCCAGGCGCAGCGTCCGGCCGGGCGTCGCGATCAGGACGAGCGGGAAGTGCGTCCGGTCGGCGTAGTCCTCGTACGCGACCCCGGCCGCGTCGAGGACCCCGGCGTCGATGCCCGGGAAGTTCTGCAGCACGAAGAGCGTGTCGAACAGCCGGTCGTGGCCGGTGGCCCGCTGGATCTCGCCGAGCCCGACGTGGTCGGCGGCGGTCTGCGCCGCCCGATCCGCCTGGACCCGCCGCAGCAGCTCGGCGACGGGCTCCGCGGGGTCCGTCCGCACCCGTGCGGGGACGGTGTTGAGGAACATCCCGACGGTGCGGTCGGCGCCGGGCAGCTCTGCCGGGCGGCCCGAGACGGTCGTGCCGAAGACGACGTCCTCGCGGCCGGTGAGCGTCCCGAGGACCACCGCCCACGCGACGGTGAGGACGGAGTTCAGCGTGACCCCGACGCCGCGGGCGGCCTCGCCCAGCGCCGCGAACCGCTCCTCGTCGAGCTCGACGGTCGCGGTCTCCGGGGCCGCGGTGCGGTCGCCGTCGTCGGGCGCCACCAGCGTGGGCTCCTCGAGGCCGGCGAGGGCGTCCTCCCAGAGCCCGAGCGCCCGCTCGTGGTCCTGCCGGGCGAGCCAGCGGGCGTGGTCGACGTGCGTGCCCGGGTCGGGCAGGTCGGCGTCGTCGCCGTGCGCGTAGAGCGCGAAGAGCTGCTCGAAGACCGCGTGCTGCGACCAGCCGTCCCACGCGGCGAGGTGCTGGGTCACGAGGATCTCCGACGGCGCACCGTCCGCCCCGGCGACCACGAGGACCCGGAACAGCGGCGGGGTCGCGAGGTCGAACGGCCGGGCGCGCTCGTCGGCCGCCAGCTCCGCGATCCGCGCCGCGCGCCGGTCCGGCGACCCCGCGTCGGGGGCGGTCGCCGGATCCCGGTCGTCGCGCGACGCGTCGACGCGAGCCTCGCGCACGTCGACCGGCGCGTCCCCGAGGACGACCTGCAGCGGCCGTCCGTCGTCGTCGGCGACGAGCGCCGTGCGGAGGATCGTGGTGCGCCGGACGAGCGCCACCGCGGCGGCGCGGAGGCGCTCGACGTCGACCGCCGCGCTGCTCGTGAACCGGTGCTGCCCGGTGTAGACGTCGGCGTCGCCGCCGTCGTACATGGCCTGGACGTACAGGCCCTCCTGCAGCGCCGACGGCGGCCAGACGGCGGACGGCTCGGCCCCCGTGCGGGCCGCGACCCGCGCGGCGACGTCCGCGGGGACGCTCGAGGGCGCGTCGCCCGGGACGGGGGCGTCGTCGAGCGTCCCGACCTCCGTGGCCAGCGCCGCGGCGGTCCGCAGCGCGAACACGTCGCGCTGCGTCGCGGCGAGGCCTGCCCGGCGGGCGTCCGCGACGACGCGCATCGCGGTGATGCTGTCGCCGCCGAGGGCGAAGAAGTCCTCGTCAGCGGCGACCTCGTCCAGCCGGAGGGCCCCGGCCAGCACGGCGCACCAGGCGCGCTCGGCGTCGGTGCGCGGCGGACGGCCGCCGCCGGCGCGCTCGGGCGCGGGCAGCGCGGCGCGGTCGAGCTTGCCGTTGGTCGTCCGCGGGAGCCCGCCCGGGACCTCGACGAGCACGGCGGGGACCATGTGGTCGGGCAGGACGCCGGCCGCGCCGGCTCGGACCTCGTCGAGGACCGTCGCGTCCGCGCCGCCGCGCAGGACGACGTAGCCGACCAGGCGCCGCAGGCCCGGCCGGTCCTCGCGGACGATCACGGCGGCCTGGGCGACGCGCCGGTCGCGCATCAGGACGGCCTCGATCTCGCCGGGCTCGATCCGGCGGCCCCGGATCTTCACCTGGTCGTCGCCGCGGCCGAGGAAGTCCAGGACGCCGTCGGGTCGCCGGACCACTCGGTCGCCGGTGCGGTACATCCGCGCGCCGGGTCCGCCGTCCGGGTCGGGGACGAAGCGCCCGGCGGTCAGGCCGGGCTGCCCGAGGTACCCGCGGGCCAGCCCGCGACCGCCGACGTACAGCTCGCCGGCGACGCCGTCCGGGACGGGACGGAGGTCCTCGCCGAGGACGTGGGTGCGGGTGTTCGGGTCGGCCACCCCGATCGGGACGGCGGTCTCCCACGCCGGGTCGGCGGTCCACAGCGTCGAGTTGACCGTCGCCTCGGTCAGGCCGTAGGCGGCGACGACCGTCATCGTCGGCGACCAGCGCCGGACGAGCTCGAGCGGCACGGTCTCGGTGCCGACGAGCAGGAACCCGCCGTGCGGCAGGTCGCAGTCGTCCGGCAGCGCCCCGACGAGCGCCGGGGGCAGCGCCATGTGGGTGACGCGGTGGTGCGCGAGGTAGTCGGTGAGCTCCGGGCCCGCGACCCGCCGCGCGCTCGGGACGACCACCACGGTCGCGCCGACGCACAGCGTCATCGTCAGCTCCCAGACCGCGACGTCGAAGCCGATCGACGCGAACTGCGAGACGCGGCTGTCCCGGTCCACGGCGATCCGGTCCAGGGCGGCGGCGACGAGGCTGCCGATGCCGTCGTGGCTGACGACGACGCCCTTCGGCGTACCCGTCGAGCCGGACGTGAAGATCACGTACGCGGCCTGCTCCAGCGTCATCGGGGCGCGCAGCTCGTCGTCCCGGAGGACGTCCGGTGCGTGGTCCGCGAGCTCGCGCTCGGTGGCCGCCGTCCCGAGCGTCAGGCGATCCTCGGTGAGCGTGCCCGGCAGCCGGCCGGCCAGCTCGTCGGTGGTCAGGACCATCCGCGCGCCGGACCGCTCGAGCATCGACGCGAGGCGCTCGGCGGGGTGGTCGAGGTCGAGCGGCAGGTACGCCGCGCCGGCCTTCAGCACGCCGAGCAGCCCGACGACCATCTCGACGGACCGCGGGAGCGCGACGCCGACGACGTCCTCGGTGCCGACACCGCGCGCACGCAGCGCGCGGGCGACGCGGTTGGCCCGCGCGTCGAGCTCCGCGTACGTGCGCTCGTCGTCCTCGCAGACGACGGCGACGGCGTCGGGGGTCTCCGCGACCCGGGCCTCGAAGGCCCGGGTCCACGTGCGCTCGTCGACCGGACGGTCGGGGGCGTGGAGGCTCCCGTCCGGGGTGGAGGAGGACGAGGTGGCGTGGGGGCGCGGAGACGTCATGGGGGACCTCGGGAGGGGCTAGCGGCTCGGCTGCTTCGCAGCGATCAGCTGCGGGAGCACGCGGTCGAGCGCGTACGGGATGCTCAGCACCGTGTTGAACGTCACCGCCGCGCCGGTGAACGGCGCCTTCGTGTAGTCGAGGTACGACACGCGGCCGTCCTTGACGACGTTCAGCGTGTTGTAGAGCTGGTTCTTCCTCAGCTTCCCGACGAGCACCGGGTCCGACGTCCACGCGAGGCGGTCGACGTCCAGGAGGCTGACGTCCTCCGCGCTGATGATCGTCGTGTTCTCGCCGGTCTTGAACTTGCCGTCGAGGAACTTCGGCGTCGTCTTGAAGCCGAGCCCGGCGAAGAAGCGCGTCTTGGCGTCCTGCGGGGAGAAGACGCTGAAGTTGCCATTGACGAGGTCGGCCATCATCACGAGCGTCTCCTTGCTCCACTCGGGGTGGTCGGCGCGGAGCTTCGTGAAGCGGCCCTCGAGGTCGGAGACGAGCTTCCGGGCCTGCGGCTCCCGGCCGACGGCCTTGCCGGTCGTGATCGTCAGGTCCTGCCACGTCGTGCCGAAGCCGTCGTACTTCGGGTCGTTCGCGACGACCGGGGCGATCTTCGACAGCTTCTCGTACGTCGGGCCGTCGATCTCGTCGTAGAGGGCGAGGATCAGGTCCGGCCGGGCGGCGGCGAGCTTCTCGTAGTCGATCTGGTCGGTGGTGGCGACCTTCTCGGCGGGCGTCCCTCCGGCGGCGGCCTTCTCGGCCCACGGGAACACGCCGCCGGGCTCCTCGTTGAACCACTCGGTGTAGCCGACGGGCTTGACGCCGAGCGCCAGCAGCGGGTCCTGGTCGCTCCAGCCCAGCGCGACGACGCGCTTGGGCTCGCTCTTGATCGTCGTGCTCCCCTGCGCGTGCTTGATCGTCACCGGGAAGGCGGCGGTCGTCGACCCCGCGGCGGTGGAGGTCGACGCCGACGCCGACTCGTCGGAGTCGCTGCCGCAGGCGGTGACACCGAGGGCGAGCGCCCCGGCGACGAGCAGCGTGGGGACCAGCCGCAGCACCGGGCGCGGCCGTGCGAGGACTGAGGGCATGTCGATCCGTTCGGTCGTGTGGGAGCGGGCGGTGGGGGCCGCCTCGCCGGAGGGTTCGGGGGATGGAGAGGGTGCCCTACGAAGGACGCCCTAACTCGGCGGAGAGTACACACGACGCGGCACCGGCGGCGTCCGCCCCCGGACGCTGACGGGGCGACGGACGACGGGCTTCGTATGAGTACCCTAACTCGTCGTGCCCGCCCCCCAGGCCACCGCCGTCGCGCCTCCCCCGCGCCCGCTCCGACCGCTCCGCGACGCCGTCCGGGAGGAGCGCCGCCGCATCGCGATCTCCGCCTCGGGGGCCGTCGGGCACCAGACCTGCGAGGCCCTCGTCCCGGTCGTGATCGGGGCCACTGTCGACCGGGCGATCGCCCCCGGCGACACCGGCGCGCTGGTCCTCTGGATCGGGCTCCTGCTGCTGCTCTTCGTCGCCCTGACGCTCGCGTACCGGACCCAGCTGACCGCGGGTGAGCGGGCGATCGAGCACACCCAGCACCGCATGCGGATGCGCCTGACCCGGCGCGCACTGGACCCGGTCGGCCTGGACCCCGCCGGCGCGCCCGACGACGTGGCCGGGTCGACCGGCGCGCTCGTCAGCGTGGCCGGCACCGACGCGCGGACCGCGGCGCTCGGGATCGAGGGCGTCGTGGTCGCGCTCGGGGCCGTCGCGGCGATCGGGGTGTCGGCGATCGTGCTGCTGACCATCTCGCTGCCGCTGGGCCTGCTGGTGCTGCTGGGCGCCCCGCCGGTCGTCCTGCTGCTCCACCGCGTCGCGGTGCCGCTCGAGGCCCGCAGCGAGGAGCAGCAGGCGCGCGCCGCCGACGCCTCGGCCGTCGCGACCGACCTCCTGACCGGGATCCGCGTCCTGAAGGGCCTCGGCGCCGAGGCCGCCGCCGAGCGCCGCTATCGCGACGCCAGCCAGTCCGCCCGGAGGGCGTCGCTGGCCGCGGCGGTCCCGGACAACGTGCTCGCCGGCCTGAACGTCGTGATCGGCGGCGCGTTCCTGACCGTCGTCGCCTACGTGGGCGGCCGCCTCGCGCTCGACGGCACGATCTCGATCGGCGACCTGATCGCCGCGGTCGGCCTGACGCAGTTCCTGCTCGGTCCGCTGCAGCGGATCGGCTGGGCGCTCGGCCTGCTCGCCCAGGCGCGCGGGTCCGCCCGGCGCGTCGCGGCGCTGCTCGAGATCCCCCCGGCGGTGCGCGGCGGGACGACGCCGCTCCCGGAGGACCGTCCCGGGGCACTCCGGATCGAAGGCGTCGGACTGCGTCCCGACGGCACGCCCGCGACGACCGGCCTCTGGATCGACGTCGCCCCCGGCGACCACGTCGGCGTCGTCGTCCCGGACGCCGCGGAGGCCGCGCGGCTGCTCGACGTCCTCGCCCGGCGACGCGCACCGGACTGCGGGTCCGTCCGGGTCGAGGACGTCCCGCTCGACGGCCTCGCCGTCGCCGACGCCCGGCGGCTCCTCCTCGTCTCCGACCACGACGCCGACCTCTTCGACGGCACCGTCGGGGAGAACCTCACCGCCGACGCGGTGCCGCCCTCCGCGGAGGTGCTGGCCGCCAGCGGCGTCGACGAGGTCCTCGCGGTGCTGCCGGCCGGGCTCGAAGCGGCCGTCGGCGAACGCGGGTCCCGGCTCTCCGGCGGCCAGCGCCAGCGGGTCGCCCTGGCGCGGGCGCTGGCCGCCGACCCGCCGGTGCTCGTGCTCCACGACCCGACGACCGCCGTCGACGCCGTGACCGAGCAGCGCATCGCCACCGGCATCTCCCGCGTCCGCCGCGGACGGACGACGGTGCTCGTGACCACCAGCCCGTCGCTCCTGGCCGCGTGCGACCGCGTCGTCCTCGTCGTGGACGGGCGGATCGTCGCCGACGACGTCCACGACCGCCTGGCGGCGGACCACGGGACCTACCGCGAGGCGGTGCTGCGATGAGCGGCCGGCTGCTCCTGCCCACCGCCTCGCCGCGCGAGACCCGCCGGGCGATCGGCCGCCTCGTCCGGCCCCGCCGCGGCCTGGCCGTCGCGGCGCTCGGGCTGCTCGTCGCCGCGGCCGCCGCAGGGCTCCTCGTCCCGCCGCTGCTCGGCCGGCTCGTCGACGTCACGATCGACCGCGGGACGGTCTCGGAGCTGACGGCGCCCGCGGTGCTGCTCGGCGCGGCCGCGGTGACCCAGGGACTGCTCACCGCCGTCGGGGGGCTCCTGCTCGCGCGGCTGGGCGAGGCGCTGCTCGCGGAGCTCCGGGAGCGCGTGGTCGCCCGGTCGCTCGAGCTGCCGCTCGAGGAGCTCGACGGGGCCGGGGCGGGCGACGTCCTCAGCCGCGTCAGCGGCGACGTCGCGGTCGTCTCGCAGGCGATCCGTACCGTGCTGCCCGCCGTGGCGACGGCCGGCTTCACCGTCGCGCTGACGGTCGGCGGGCTCGTGCTGCTCGACTGGCGGCTCGCAGTCGCCGCGCTGGCCGCCGTCCCGATCCAGGTCGTCGGCCTGCGCTGGTACCTGCGGACGGTCGTGCCGATCTACCGCCGCGAGCGGGTCGTCCAGGGCGAGCGGACCCAGCAGCTCGTCGACAGCGTGTCCGGTGCCCGCACGGTCCGGGCGCTCGGCCTCCACGAGGACCGGGAGGCGCGGGTCCGCGCGAGCTCCGAGCGCGGCCGCGACGTGGCGCTCGAGGGCGTCCTGCGCCTGCGCGGCTTCCTGCACGCCGTCAACGGCGCCGAGCTCGTGGGCCTCGCGTCGGTCCTGGTCGTCGGCTTCCTGCTCGTCCGCGCCGACGCCCTGACCGTCGGTGCCGCGACCGCCGGCGCGCTCTACTTCCACCGCGCGTTCGACCCGGTCGGCGAACTCCTGATGGTCTTCGACGACCTCCAGGAGGCGATGACCGCGCTGGCGCGGATGGTCGGCGTGGCGTCGTTGCCGGAGACCGCGCGGGACGGCGCGGAGACCGAGGACGCGCACCGGCATCACGGACCGGTCGACGTCGACGTCCTGGCGCTGCGGCACGACTACGGCGGATCACCGGTCCTCCACGGCGTCGACGTGCGGATCGCCGCGGGCGAGCACGTCGCCCTGATCGGCACCACGGGTGCGGGCAAGACGACGTTCGCGAAGATCGTCGCCGGCGTGCTCGAGCCGTCCGCCGGTGACGTCCGGATCGGTGGCACGGCGCTGGGCGACCTCGGGCCCGGCGAGCTGCGTCGCACGGTCGCGCTCGTCGCGCAGGAGCCGCACGTCTTCGCGGGCACGCTCGCCGACGACCTCCGCCTCGTCGCCCCCGGGGCACCCGACGACGAGCTCTGGGACGCGCTGCGGCACGTCGGCGCCGACGGCTGGGTGCGGGAGCTCCCGGACGGCCTCGGCACGCGGGTCGGCGAGGGCGGCCTGCGCCTCAGCGCCACGCGAGTCCAGCACCTCGCGCTCGCGCGGATCGTCCTGCGCGACGTCCCCGTGGTGCTGCTCGACGAGGCGACCGCCGAGGCCGGCAGCGCCGGTGCCCGGATCCTGGAGGACGCGGCGCTCCGCGCGCTCCGGGGCCGCACGTCCGTCGTCGTCGCCCACCGCCTGACGCAGGCGGCCACGGCCGACCGCGTGCTCGTGATGGACCGCGGCGAGATCGTCGAGGACGGCCACCACGACGAGCTCGTCGCCGCCGGCGGCCGCTACGCCGACCTGTGGCTCGCGTGGACGGGGGCCGGGCGGGACGCCCCGGCCGGCTGATCGCCGGGTCCAGGCCCGGGACGGCGCCGGAGCGGCTCGGACCCCGGAGGGTGCGAGACGGCCCGGGAGCGACGCGCCCGCGCACCGTCGCGGCCCGCCCACGGCGCCGCCACGAGGCGCCTCACGCCGCGGTGTCGTCGTCCCCGCGGTAGAGGACGGCGCGGAGCGGGCCGACCCGGAGGCCGTGGTCGGTCCGCAGGTTCCGGCAGACGCCGCGGTCCACGAGCGACGCGGCGGCGACCCAGACGCTCGGGGATCCGGCAGGCAGGTCCGCGGCGGCGACCGCCGCCTCGAGCGCGCGGTCGTCACCCCGGTCGCCGGACCCGCGGGCGACCCACTCGACCACGAGGCCCGGGCTCGCGAAGCGCTCCGCGGGCCGGCGGTCGTCGTCGACCTCGACGAACACGACCGTCGGGCCGACCGCCCGCCGGCGGTCGAGCAGCGCGTCGATCGAGGACAGGCTCAGGTCGTCCCCGAGGACGAGGGTCCACGTGGGGTCCTCGAACCCGTAGACGTGGACGCGCCGGTCCGCCGACGGGCACGGGGACGCGCTCCCGGCTGACGCGGGCTCCGTGCGGTCGGCGGTCCGGCGCGGGGGCGCGCCGGCGGTCGTCACTCGACGTCGTCGGGCGTGTCGCGGTGCTTCCAGTAGCCGATCGCCTGCTGCGGGCCGATCGGCAGGCCGCGCTCGCCCTTCAGGTGCTCGCGGATGCCGCGGACGGCGAGCGACTCCCCGGCCACCCAGACCTTCGGCGTGCCCGTCGGCAGCGACGCGGCGCGGACGGCCTGCTCCAGCCGGCGCGAGCGACCGGCGGGCTCGCCGTCGCGGGTCACCCACTCGATGACGAGGTCGGCCTCGGTCGAGAGCTCCTGCAGCTCGGCCGCGTCCGCGACCTCGACGAACGCCAGCGTCGGGTGCCCGGACGGGAGGCGCTCGAGCGTGGCGGCGATCGACGGGAGCCCGGTCTCGTCGCCGACGAGCAGCGTCCAGTCAGCGTCGGGCTCGGCGTAGAAGTGGATGCGCGGGCCGGCGAACCCGAGGACGTCGCCCGGTCGGGCGGCGGCCGCCCAGCGCGCGCAGAACCCGTGGTCGCCGTGGAGCACGAAGTCGACGGTCAGGAGCGGGCCGTCGGGACCGTCGGCCACGTGGTCGCGGACCGTGTAGTTCCGCCAGTGCTGGTCCGGGGTGCCGGGCGCGTAGCGCCAGCCGTCGGTGGGCAGCGTCGGGCGGTCGGCGCCGTCGGCGGGCCAGATCAGCGTGATGATCTCGCCGGGCTCCTCGTCCGGGAGCCGGGCGAGGTCGGGGCCGGAGAAGACGATGCGCTGGACGCCGGGCGTGAGGCGCTCGGTCCGGACGACCGTCGCGTGCCCGGTGGTCAGGGGTGACGGTCGGTCCTTCGCCCGGCGCGCTGCGGGGGACAGCGATGCGGTCATGTAGGGCATCCTAACAGTCAGTCCGGTGCGACGCCCCCGGCCCCGGCCCCCGACCCGCGGCGGGCGGGTGCCACACTCGTCGGCGGTGCCCCGTCCCTCCCCCACGGACCCCGCGGTCCGGCGCTGGACCGCCGTCGCGGTGGCGTCGGCGGCCGGCGGGTTCGCCGCGGCGGCCGTCGGCGTGCCGTCCCCCGCGCTGTTCGCAGGGCTCCTCGTGGGCCTCGCGTTCGCGCTCCGGACGACGTGGTCGCTCGACGTGCCGCCGCTCGGGGCCCGGGCGGCCCAGGGCGTCCTCGGCGTGTCGCTGGGGATCCTCGTGCAGAGCTCGACGCTGTCCGAGATCGGGCGGAACGCCGCGCCGATCCTCGGGGTGACCGTCGCGACCCTGGCGGCGACGATCGCCGCCGCCTGGCGATGAGCCGCCTCACCGGCCTCGACCGCGCGACCGCGTCGTTCGGGATGGTGGCCGGCGGGGCGTCGGGCATCGTCGCGATCAGCCGCGAGCTCGGGGCCGACGAGCGGCTCGTGGCCGTCATGCAGTACCTGCGGGTGCTCGTGATCGTCGTCCTGACGCCGCTGGTGGCGGGGTTCGCCGGCGGCGGGGACGGGCGGGCCGCGGGGGCCGGCGGTCCGTCCGGCACGTGGCTCGAGGGGCTGGCGATGCTGGCGCTCTGCCTCGGCGCGGGTGCGGCGCTCGCCCGGGTCACGCGCCTGCCGGCCGGCTCGCTCCTCGGCCCGCTGCTCGTCGCGGCGGGCCTCTCGCTCGGCGGGGTGCAGATCGTCGCGCCCGTCCCGGCGGCGGTCCTGCAGGTCGCCTACGTCGCGATCGGCCTGTCGGTCGGCCTGCGGTTCACGGTCGCGAGCCTGCGCCACGCCGCGCGGATCCTCCCGGCGACGCTGGCCATGGTCGCCGCGCTGATCCTGGTGACCGCGGGCCTCGGGCTGCTGCTCGTCCCGCTCGCCCACGTCGGTGCGCTCGACGCCTACCTCGCGACCACGCCGGACGGCCTGTACGCGGTCCTCGCGGCGGCCTCGACGAGCGACGTCGACGCGACGTTCGTCCTCTCCGTCCAGGTCCTCCGCCTCTTCGCGATGCTCCTGGCGGCCCCGCTCCTGGCGCGCTGGCTGGCGGGGCGGGAACGGGCGGCGCCGACCTGACCTACTTCGCGTCGATCCAGGTCTTCCCGACGCCGCCCTCGACCCGCAGCGGCGGGTCCTGCTTCCAGGGGGCGATCATCTCGCGCTCGACCAGGGCCTTGACGCCGTCGGGGCCCTCCATCTCCGACGCCGGGCCCTCGACGAGCAGTTCGTCGTGGATCGTCAGGACCATGCGGGAGCGGTGGCCCGACTCGTCCAGCGCGCGGCGGACGCCGATCATCGCGAGCTTCATGATGTCCGCGGCGGTGCCCTGGATGATCGTGTTGACCGCGAGCCGCTCGCCGAGGGAGCGCATCTGCGGGTTGCGGGCGCGGAGCTCGGGGATCAGGCGACGGCGGCCGAACATCGTGCGGACCTCGCCGGCCTCCTTCGCCTGCTCGATCGTGGAGTCGATGAACGTCTTGACCCCGGTGAACTCGGCGAAGTAGCGGTCGATGACCTCTCCGGCCTCGCCCCGCGGGATGTTCAGGCGCTCCGCCAGGCCGAAGTCGGTCAGGCCGTAGGCGATGCCGTAGTTGACCATCTTGGCCTTCGACCGCAGGCCGGCGTCGAGCTCGTCCTCCTCCACGCCGAAGACCCGTATCGCGGTCGCGGTGTGGACGTCGCGGTCCTCGCGGAACGCGTCGCGGAGCGTCTCCTCCTCGGCGTAGAAGGCGAGGATCCGGAGCTCGACCTGCGAGTAGTCGCACGACAGGAGCACGAGGTCGTCGGCGGCCTCGAAGCACCCGCGGATGCGGCGGCCGAGCGCCGTGCGGACCGGCACGTTCTGCAGGTTCGGGTCGGTCGAGCTGAGGCGCCCGGTCTGGGCGACGGTCTGCTGGAACGTCGTGTGGATCCGGCTCTCCGGATCCTTCGCGGCGAGCTTCGGCAGGACGTCGAGGTACGTCTTCGTCAGCGTCGAGAGCTCGCGCCAGCGCTCGATCAGCGGGATGATCTCGTGCTCGTCGCGGATCTGCTGGAGCACCCGCGCGTCGGTCGAGAAGCCGGTCTTGCCGCGGCGCTTCGTCGTCAGGCCGAGCTCGGTGAAGAGGACCTCGCCGAGCTGCTTCGGCGACCCGATCGTGAACTCGCGGCCGGCGAGCTCGTGGATCTTGACCTGGAGCTCCGTGATCTCGGTGCGGACCTCGGTGCCGACCTCGTCCAGGCGCGGCACGGAGAGCCGGACGCCCTCGCGCTCGATCTCGCGCAGCACGTCGACGAGCGGCAGCTCGACGTCGCGGACGAGGTCCGTCAGCCCGGCGTCGTGCAGCAGCTTGCGCTGGTGGACCGCGAGCAGCGCCACGCGCCCCGCGGTGGCGGCCGCGACGTCCTTCACGGCGTCGGCGACGGCGACGCCGGCCTCGTCCGCGAGCTCGTCCAGCGGGTAGCCGCGGCGCTGCGGCTCGAGCACGTACTGCGCCAGGAGCGTGTCGAACTCCAGGCGGGGAGCGTGGTACCCGCCGGCCGCGTCGACGTCCCCGTCGGCCGGGTCGGTGGTGCCGCCGTCGGCCCCGGCCCGCGCCGCACCGCCCTCGGCGAGCGCCTTGCCGTCGTGGACGACGAGCGGGCGGTCCTGCAGCGCCCGCAGGACGGCGGCGGGCTCCTCGCAGCCGCCGACGAGGAACTCGACGGGGCGCGAGTCGCCGAGGCGGGCGACGGCGAAGCGCAGCGGGAAGGCGTCGTCCGGCGACCCGTCCTCGCCGTCCGCGGGGGCCTCGGCCGTCGCGTCGGGGTCGAACAGCTGGCCCGACTCCTCCTGCTCCGCGGCGACGGGCTCGACCACCGCGACGGCCACGGCGAGGGGGTCGCCGTCCGCCGGGTCGTGCTCGGCGAGCGCGGCGGCGAGGTCGGCCAGCGCGACCTCGCGCACCGGCGCGTCGACCGTGGAGGCGTCGGGCTTCGCGCCCTTCGCGACGGCGGGCCGGCCGTCGGAGTCGAGCAGCGGCTCCAGCCGGCGCCACGGGTCCCGCAGCTCGAACCGCATGAACGACTCGCGCAGGACGGCGGCGTCGGGCTTGGCGGCCAGGAGCGCGTCGAGGTCGTAGTCGACCGGGACGTCGCAGTTGATGCGCGCGAGCTCCCGGGAGATCCGCGCGTTCTCGGCGTGGTTGGTCAGGTTCTCCTTGCGCTTGGCGCCGGAGATCTGGTCGACGGACTTCAGGACGGTCTCGAGGTCACCGAACTGCTGGAGCAGCTGCGCGGCGGTCTTGTCGCCGATGCCGGGGACGCCCGGGATGTTGTCGGAGGTGTCGCCCTTCAGCCCGTAGAAGTCGGGGATCAACGCGGGCGGCAGGCCGTAGCGATCGATCACGGCCTGGTGGTCGTAGACCTTGACCTCGGTGATGCCGCGGGCGGTCGCCATCACGCCGACGAGGTCGCCCTCGTCGATCAGCTGGAACTGGTCGCGGTCGCCGGTGACGATCACGGTGCGGAGCTTCCGTTCGCGTGCGTGGACCGAGAGCGTGCCGATGACGTCGTCCGCCTCCCAGCCCTCGGAGGAGACGTTGGCGTAGCCGAAGCCCGCGGCGATCTCGGCGAGGAACGGCCACTGCTGGCGCAGGAGGTCCGGCTTGCGCGCGCGCTGGGCCTTGTACTCGGGGTAGACCTCCTTGCGGCCGGACATCCCGGCGTCCCAGACGACGGCCGTCGGGACGGGCCCGAGGTCCTGGTAGAGCTTCACGAGCATCGACGCGAACCCGAAGATCGCGTTGGTCGGCTCGCCCGTCGACGTCGCGATCGACTCCGGCAGCGCGAAGAACGCCCGGTAGGCCAGCGAGTTGCCGTCGATCAGGAGCAGGTCGGGGGTCTTGGGGGCCACGCCGGGACCATAACCCGCGGGACCACGGGCACCCGCCCCGGGAGCGGCCTCCGCGGACCGGACGTGTCCGCGTCGGCACCGCTGTCCATCCCCCGGACGGCTCCCACCCACCCGGCGGGGACGCTGGACGCCGGACGGCGGGCATCTCCTGCACCACCGGACGATCCCCCGGATCCGTCGTCGTGCAGGGCGAACTTGCATACTAGGTCGCACCGAACCCGGTGCTTGGGGCGTACTAGTGTTGCCGCCGTGAACGGAACGCCGTCAGCGCAGTACTCGATCGTGATCCGGGTGGAGATCGACCACAAGCCCGGGGCCCTGGGCGAGGTCGCATCGGCCATCGGGCACGCCGGAGGCGTCATCGGCGACGTCGCGCTCGTATCGGTCGCGGGCGACACCCTCGTCCGCGACATCACGGTGTCCGCCGACGGCCAGGACACCTGGGCGGCGATCTCGACGGCGATCACGGAGCGCGCCGGCGCCCGGGTCCTCGCGATCACGGACCGCACGTTCCAGGTGCACGAGGGCGGCAAGCTCGAGACGACGGCGAAGTACCCGCTCAAGACCCGCGACGATCTCGCCATGGCGTACACGCCGGGCGTGGCCCGGGTCTGCACGGCGATCGCCGAGGATCCGGAGCTCTCGCACGACCTGACGATCCGCAAGAACACCGTCGCGGTCATCACCGACGGCACCGCGGTCCTCGGGCTCGGCGACATCGGCCCCGAGGCCTCGATGCCCGTGATGGAGGGCAAGTGCGTGCTCTTCAAGGAGTTCGCCGACGTCGACGCCTTCCCGCTCGCCCTGCGCACGAAGGACACCGACGAGATCGTCGCGATCTGCAAGGCGGTCGCCCCGACGTTCGGCGGCATCAACCTCGAGGACATCTCGGCGCCCCGCTGCTTCGAGATCGAGGAGCGCCTGAAGGCCGAGCTCGACATCCCGGTCTTCCACGACGACCAGCACGGCACCGCGATCGTCGCGCTCGCCGCGCTGATCAACGCGTGCAAGATCACCGACCGCCGGATCGAGGACCTCAAGGTGCTCGTGACCGGCCTCGGCGCGTCGGGCATCGCGGTGTCGAAGATCCTGCTCGCCGCGGGCGTCACCGACATCATCGGCGCGGACTCCAAGGGCTTGGTCTCGACGACGCGCGCCGACTACCTCGACGGCACGATGAACAGCGTCAAGCGCTGGTACGCCGAGATGAGCAACCCGGAGAACCTGACCGGGCACCCCGGCGACCACCTCGCGGGCCGCGACCTCTTCATCGGCCTGTCCGGCGCGCGGATCTTCCCGGCCGAGAAGCTCGCCGCGATGAACGACGACGCGATGGTCTTCGCGATGGCGAACCCGAATCCGGAGGTCTCCCCCGAGGAGGCCGCCCCGTACGCGCGCATCATCGCCACGGGCCGCTCGGACTACCCGAACCAGATCAACAACGTCCTGGCGTTCCCGGGCATCTTCCGCGGCGCGCTCGACGCCCGCGCGAAGCACATCACCGAGGGCATGAAGATCGCCGCGGCCCACGCGATCGCCGATCTCGTGAAGCCCGAGGACCTGCGCGAGGACAACATCATCCCGTCGGTCTTCGACCGGGACGTCGCGCCGGCCGTCGCGGCCGCGGTGGCCGCCGAGGCGCTGGCGGCGACCGGGGCCTGAGGGCGGAGGCGGGGCCTTCGCCCACGCGCCCCGGCGGGCGGGGCGGCGCCGCGCGGCCGCTGCGGATTCCTGCCGCCCCACCGCACCGATCCGCAGCGGTCCACACGGGCGGCCCGGGCGCTGCGGATTCCTGCCGCCCCACCGCACCGATCCGCAGCGGTCCACACGAGCGGCCCGGGCGCTGCGGATTCCTGTCGCCCCACCGCACCAACCCGCAGCAGGTCCACCGGAACGGGTACCGGGGCCGCCGATCCGTAGCCTTCCTGGCGACAGGATCACCGACCGAGGAGCAGCCAGATGCACGTCACCGTCACCGGAGCGACCGGACTCGTCGGGTCCCGCCTCGTCGCACGGCTTCAGGAGCGCGGCGACCGGGTCACCGTCCTCTCACGCGACGCGGAGAAGGCGAAGCAGGCGCTCGGCGACGTCGAGGCCGTGGCGTGGACCCCGGGCCGCGGTGCCGCCGCGGGGGCCGACCCCGCGTTGATCGCGGCGCTCGAGGGGCGCGACGCCGTCGTCAACCTCGCCGGCGAGCCCGTCTTCCAGCGCTGGACCGCGACGTCGAAGCCGCGGATCAAGGCGTCGCGCGTCGAGACGACGAACCAGCTGGTCGCCGCGATCGGCGCGACGACCGACCGGCCGGCGACGCTCGTCAACGGGTCCGCCACGGGCTACTACGGCGACACCGGTGACGCCGAGGTGACGGAGGACGCCCCGCCGGCGGACGACTTCCTCGGCGACCTGGCGAGCGGCTGGGAGGCCGCCGCGAGGGGGGCCGAGGCCCACGGCCTGCGCGTGGCGGTCGTCCGCACCGGCCTCGTGCTCGCGGACGACGGCGGCGCGCTGCCCGTCATGGCGAGGCCGTTCCGGTTCGGTGCCGGGGGCTGGCTGGGCAACGGGAAGCAGTACGTGCCCTGGATCCACGTCGACGACGAGGTCGGGCTGCTCCTCGCCGCGCTCGACCACCCGACGTTCAGCGGTGCCGTCAACGCCGCGGCGCCGGAGGACGCGACGAACAAGCGGTTCTCGAAGGCCGTCGCCTCCGCCCTGCACCGCCCGGCGCTCTTCCCCGCCCCCGGCTTCGTACTCAAGACCGTGCTCGGTGAGATGTCGGCGCTCGTTCTCGACAGCTCGCGGGCCAAGCCCGGCCGTGCGGACGAGCTCGGCTACCGCTTCCTGCACCCCGGCTTGGTCGGGGCCCTGGACGACGTCTTCGGGTCGTAGGCGGGGCCGCGGCCGGCGTGGTCGGGTGCGGTTCGTCACGCCCCACCGAACGACGGACCATGGCCTCCGGCGGCATCCGTGGTCGGGTGCGGTACGTCACGCCCCACCGAACGACGGACCATGGCCTCCGGCGGCATCCGTGGTCGGGTGCGGTACGTCACGCCCCACCGAACGACGGACCATCGCCTCCGGCGGCATCCGTGGTCGGGTGCGGTACGTCACGCCCCACCGAACGACGGACCATCGCCTCCGGCGACGCGGTCGCCGGGGACCGCCGATCGGGCGCCCTCCGTCCGCGCGGGCGCCCTCGCCCGCACCCCGCCCGTCAACGCGACGTCGAGACGGCGGGCTTCGCCGGGTCCGCCGGATCCAGCGCCTCGACCGCGCGCCAGCCGTAGGGCTCGGCCTTCGCGACGCTCAGCGCGGGGGTGGTGACAGTGCCGTCCGGGTTCTGCCGGCCCTCGGCGGGCGGGCCCGGGATCGCGGCGCGGAGCAGCCCGGCGCGGACGCCGTCGCGGCGGTTGCCCTTCGAGCCGGCGTTCCCGAGCGCGCGGAGCAGGAGCTTCGTGCTGCGCCAGCCGACGAGCACCCCGACGGGAGCCGGCGTGTCGTAGAGCGCCCGGTACAGGCCGTCGATGCGCCGGCCCTCCGCGGTGGCGTCGGGGACGCCGTCGTCGACGACGGCCTCGGCGGTGAGCCCGCGGGTGCGCACGAGGTCGGCGGTGGCCGGCGACGCGGCGCCGCGGGACAGGAAGAGCCGGTGGCCGTCGATGCGCGAGCCGATGCTCTCCAGCAGGTCCGCGGGATCGCCGCCCGACGGGTCGCCGGTCAGGACGACGCAGTCGGCGCGACGGTCGCGCAGGGCGAGCGAGACGGTGGTGCGGAGCTTCGCGTCGTCCCAGCTCGCCGCGGCGGCCTTCGCCACCGGACGCAGGGCGGTCAGGTCGTACGCACGGCCCGTCACGGGGGACCGGGCGTCCGCCACGACCGGGCGTCGGCAGTCGGCGGCGCGGACGCGCGCGATCACGCCGGCGCGGACCGCGGCGTCGGTCGCGGAGAGGTCGACCGAGGACCGGGTGCCCCGCGGCTGCAGGTCGACGCCCGACTCGGTCTGGTCGTCACCGCTGGCCGCGACGAACGCGACGCCGGTCTGCCCGGCGAGCAGCCCGTACTCGCGGACCGAGATCGCGGAGACGCCGGCGATCGCGCCGACGGTGCCGGAGTCGCGCAGCATGACCCCGGCCTCCCGGGCGGCGCCGGCGACGCCGACGGTCACGCCGTCGTCGTCGGTGACGTCGCGCTCCGAGAGGCGGAGGCTGAAGCCACCGGCGCCGCCGCCGGAGTCGGCGAGGGCCAGCTCGGCGCCGGCGGTGACCGCGAGGCCCCGCTCGCCCCAGGGCCCGCGGAGGGGGACGCCGAGGTAGGCGGCGACCTTCGTGGCGCCGGCCTTCTCGCCGGTCGGGTCGTCCCCGCAACCGGCCACGCCGGCGCCGGAGGCGACGAGCGCCAGGCCGAGAGCGGCGCGGCGAGCCGCGCGGCTCATCGGATCAGGCGTCGGGTCCCGAGGAATCGGAACCGCGGCCCGGGAAGTACGAGAGGACCTTCCAGATCGCCGTGGCGAGGACCATCAGGCCGACGGAGATCAGGGTGGCGTCGAACTGCTTCATGCCCAGCGCCCAGAGGACGATGAGGAGCAGGAAGGCCGACGTGACCGCGTAGATGAGACCCATGGGCCGTCCAATCTACCGGGATCGGCCGACGACCGGCGACCCGGTCGGCCCTCAGCGCCCCAGGCCGCGGGAGAGGTCCGCGAGCACGGACGACACCGACGCGACCGGGTCCTCGTCGCCGGCGGCACGGACCAGGCGGGAGCCGACGATCACGCCGTCCGCACCTGCCGCCGCCGCCTGGGCGGCGTTCTCGCCGTTCGAGATCCCGAAGCCGAGCCCGACCGGGACCTCCGACCCGCCACCGGGACCGGCGCCGGCGGTCTTCGCGCGGGTGACGACCTCCGCGAACTGGTCGCCCAGCGAGGCGCGCTCGCCGGTCGTGCCGGTGACCGACACGGCGTACAGGAAGCCGCGGGCGGCCTGCCGGACCTCGGCGACGCGCGCGTCGGCCGTGGTCGGCGCGACGAGCGGGACGAACGCGAGGCCGGCGGCGTCCAGCGCGGCGACGACGCCCTCGGACTCCTCGCCGATCGGGAGGTCCGGGACGATCAGGCCGCTGAGCCCCGAGTCGCGCAGCCGGGCGGCGAACGCCCCGACGCCGGGGCGCAGCACGATGTTCGCGTAGGTCATGAGGACGACGGGGACGTCGGCGGCGAGCTGCTCGCCGAGCGCGAAGACGTCGTCGACCGTGACCCCCGCCTGCAGGGCCGCTGTCCCGGCCGCGTGGACGACGGGTCCGTCGGCGAGCGGGTCGCTGTACGGGACGCCGAGCTCGACGAGGTCCGCGCCGCCGGCGACGTAGGCCTTCGCGATCTCGCGCGACGTCGTCAGGTCCGGGTAGCCGCCCATGATGTACGGCATCAGGGCGGCGTCGCCCTCGTGCTCCGCGAAGGCCGCGGCGAGCCGCTCCTCCCCCGCGCCGCCGCGCAGCGCGCCCGTGGTCGTCTGATCGGTGCTCATCGGACCTCCTCCCCGCCCTGCGGGCCGGCGCCGTCCTCGTCGGCGGCCGGATCGTGCCCCAGCGCGGGGGCGATCGTGCGCTCGCCGTCGAGCTTCAGCGCGTCGGCGCCGTCGATCTCCTCGAGCTTCTGGAGGGCCTCGGCCAGGTCCTTGTCGCCGCGGCCCGACAGGCAGACGAGGTCGACCTCGACCTCCGGCGCCGGGACGTTCAGGACGTGGTGCAGCGCGTGGCTGGACTCCAGCGCGGGGATGATGCCCTCCAGGCGCGCGACGTCGCGGAAGGCGCGGACGGCGTCGTCGTCCTCGACCGGGACGTAGGTCGCGCGGCCGCTGTCGCGGAGCCACGCGTGCTGCGGGCCGACACCGGGGTAGTCGAGGCCGGCGGAGACCGAGTGGGCCTCGAGGATCTGGCCCTGCGCGTCCTGCATCACGGGGCCGTAGGAGCCGTGGAGGACCCCGGCGTCGACACCGGAGGCGAGCACCGCGCCGTGCGAGCCCGAGGCGATGCCGTGGCCGCCGGCCTCGACGCCGACGAGCGCGACGCCCGGGTCGTCCAGGAACGCGGTGAAGATGCCGATCGCGTTGGAGCCCCCGCCGACGCACGCGACGACGCGGTCGGGCAGCCGGCCGGCCTGCTCGAGGATCTGCTCGCGGGCCTCGTCGCCGATGATCCGCTGCAGGTCGCGCACGATCGCGGGGAACGGCGCCGCGCCGGCGGCCGTGCCCATGACGTAGTGCGTGTCGCCGACGCTGGCGACCCAGTCGCGGAAGGCCTGCGAGACGGCCTCCTTCAGCGTGCGGGCGCCGGACTCGACGGGCTGGACCGTCGTGCCGAGCAGCCTCATCCGCTGCACGTTGGGCATCTGGCGACGGATGTCCTCGACGCCCATGTAGATGACGCACTCGAGGTCGAGCAGCGCGGCGGCGGTGGCGGTCGCGACGCCGTGCTGGCCCGCGCCGGTCTCGGCGATCACACGCGGCTTGCCCATGCGCTTGGCGATCAGGCACTGCCCGAGCGCGTTGTTGATCTTGTGCGCGCCGGTGTGGTTGAGGTCCTCGCGCTTGAGCCAGACCTCGCGGCCGGCGCGCTCGCTGAGGCGGCGGGCGAGGTACAGCGGCGACGGCCGGCCGACGTAGTCGCGCAGCAGACCGCGGAACTCGCCCTGGAACGCCGCGTCGTCGCGCAGCTGCGACCAGACGGCCTCGAGCTCGTCGAGGGCGGGCAGCAGCGACTCGGGGACGTAGCGGCCGCCGTAGGGGCCGAAGCGCCGCTCGCTGCCGGTCTCGGGTCCGTGCGTGGTGCTCATGCCTGCTCCGTCGTCTCGAAGGCGTCGCGGACCTCGCGGACGAACGCGGTGACGAGCTCCGGGTCCTTCCTGCCGGGTGCGCTCTCGGTGCCGCTGGCGACGTCGACCGCGTACGGCCGGACGGTGCGCACGGCCTCGGCGACGTTGTCGGGCCGCAGGCCGCCGGAGAGGATCAGCGGCGGCTGCTTCTCGCCCGGCGCGGCGCGGCGGGTGCGGGCCAGCGACCAGTCGAACGTCTCGCCGGTGCCGCCCTGCATGCCCTCGACGTGCGTGTCGAGCAGGTGGAAGTCCGTGTGGAACGGGCGCAGCGCGACGACGTCGGCGCCCGTCCGGACGCGCGCGGCCTTGATGACCTTCGCCCCGGTGCGGCGGGCGACCTCGGCGCAGAACGACGGGCCCTCGTCGCCGTGGAGCTGCACGATCGTCAGCGAGCACTGGTCGACGGCGAGGTCGATCTCGTCGAGCGTCGCGTTGACGAACACCCCTGCGACCTCGGCGCGGCGCTTGACGGCCGCCCCGATCCGCTGGGCCTCCTCGATCCGGCAGCGCCGCTTGCTCTTGCGCCACAGGATCAGCCCGATCGCCCACGCGCCCGCGTCGACCGCCTGCTCGGCGTCCTCGAGGCTCGTGATGCCGCAGACCTTGATCCGGGTCCGCACGACGGCCTTCGGGCCGGGCGCCGGGGCGGCCGACTCCACCGTGTCGCGGACGACCGGGCGTTGCGGGCGGACGGGGCGCGCGCGGGCCGTCACCGGCGACGCGGAGGGATCCTGCTGATCGTCCTGCACCCCTCCATCGTAGGCGGCCACCGTCGCGGCCGCCCTGCGCGCCCGTGAGCCGCCCGGCCGACCGCCGAAGGTTCGTGCCCGGAACACGCCGAGGGTGGATGCCAGGTGTTCGTGGACCGAGCAGGTCGTGGCGCCCGGTGCGAGAGCTGTGCACCCGCACTGCCGAGCTCCGGGCGGCGCGAGATGCGATGCGTCGACGGACGCCTGGCGCCGCCCTCAATCCGTACCGAGCAACTCCCGCACGCCGACCTCGACGTCGGGTTGGCGCATCAGGTGCGAGCCGACGAGGACCGCGTCGACGCCGACGCGCTCGAGCTCCTCGAGCTGGTCGTGGTGCGAGATGCCGGACTCGGAGACGACGACCTTGCCGGCCGGGATCTGGCTGAGGAGCTCGAACGTGGTGTCGAGATCGACCGTCAGGTCCTTGAGGTTCCGGTTGTTGATGCCGATCAGGTCGGCGTCGACGACCTCGAGCGCGCGCTCGAGCTCCTCCTCGTCGTGGACCTCGACCAGGACGTCGAGGTCCAGCTCGTGGGCCTCGCGGTAGAGCTTCGCGAGCTTGTCGTCCTTCAGCGCGGCGACGATCAGGAGGATCGCGTCGGCGCCGGAGACCGCGGTCTCGACCACCTGGTACGGGTGGACGATGAAGTCCTTGCGCAGGATCGGCAGCCGGCTGGCCGTGCGCGCGGCCGTGAGGTCCTCGAGGGCGCCGCCGAAGAACGGGCCGTCGGTCAGGACCGACAGGGCGGTCGCGCCGGCGCGCTCGTAGGCGGAGACGATCTCGGCCAGGTCGCCGCCCTCGCGGAGCGGCTCCGACGCCGACGGGGCGCGGCGCTTGTGCTCGGCGATCACCGAGACGCCCGGCTGCGAGGCGAGGGCCTCGGCGAAGGGCCGGCCCTCCTCACGGCCCTCGAGGCGCTTGCGGAGCTCCTTCTCGGGCGTCTCCTTGCGGCGGCGCTTCACCTCCTCCTTCGTCCGCTCGACGATGTCGTCGATGATGGTCATGCCGGGGACCCCTCGACCAGTTCGGTGGTGCGCTTCACGTAGTGCTCCATCACGGAGTGGGCCGCGCCGGAGGCGATCGCCTCGCGGGCACGCTCCACTCCGTCGGCCAGGGTGTCGGCGCCGCCGCCGACCAGGATGCCCGCGCCCGCGTTCGCGACGACGAGCTCGAGCGCCGCGGACGTGCCGTCCGGCGTGTCGCCGCTCAGCACGCGGCGGGTGACCTCGGCGTTCTCGGCGGGGCTGGCGCCGACGACCTCGTCGAGCGCGTGGACCCGCACGCCGAGCTCCTCGGGCGTCACGGTGAACGAGCGGACGCCGTCGGGCGTGACCTCGAAGACGGTGGTCGGGGCGGCGATCGAGATCTCGTCAAGGCCGTCCTCGGACCGCACGAGCAGCGAGCGGTCGGTGCCGAGACGGTGGACCGCGTCGGCCATCCGCTCGATCATCCCGGGGTAGCCGACGCCGATCACCTGGCGGCGGGCCTGCGCGGGGCTCGTGAGCGGGCCGAGCACGTTGAAGACCGTGCGGACGGCGAGCTCCTTGCGGACCGGGATCACGAACCGCGTGGCGCCGTGATGGCGCGGGGCGAAGAGGAAGCCGAAGCCGAGCTCGTCGATCATCGCGCCGACCTGCTCGGGCTCCAGCTCGATCGACGCGCCGAGGGCCTCGAGGAGGTCGGCGGCGCCGGACTTCGACGTCGCCGAGCGGTTGCCGTGCTTGGCGACCGCGCAGCCCGCGCCGGCGATCACGAACGCCGCGGTCGTCGAGACGTTGAACGTCAGCGCCCCGCCGCCGGTGCCGACGATGTCGACGAGGTCGTCGCGAGAGCTCGAGACCTGCACCGCGCGGGCCCGCATGGCGGCCGCGAGGCCGGCGATCTCGTCGGCGGTCTCGCCCTTCGTGCGGAGCGCGATCAGGAAGCCGGCGATCTCGACGTGCGAGGCGTTGCCGGCCATGATCTCCCCGAGGACCCGTTGGGCCTCCTCGAGCTCGAGATCCTCTCCGGACGCGACCCGTTCGATCGCGGGCGTGAGCACCGGGTGCGGCATAGGGTCAGCGGAGGTTAGTGGATCGTGGCGCGCCTGAGCGGGCGGTCAGCCCCGCGCGATCCGCTCCGCGGCGAGCGCGGCCAGCAGCGCCGCCCCGTCGGACAGGACCGCGTCGTCGAAGACGACCTCGGGCGCGTGGTGGTGCGCGGCGTCCTCGGGGGCGAGCTCCGGGGGCCGGGCGCCGAGGAGGAGGTAGCAGCCGGGGAGCTCCTGGAGGACGCGGGCGAAGTCCTCCGAGGCGGCCAGCGGGGCGGCGAGCTCCTCGACGCGGTCCGGGCCCGCCAGGCCCCGGGCGACGTCCAGGGCGAAGGCGGTCTCCCCCGCGTCGTTGTCGAGCACCGGGTAGCGGACGTCCCAGCCGACCTCGGCGGTGCAGCCGTGCGGGGCGGCGACGTCGGCGCAGAACGCGGGGAGGTCCGCCGCCAGGGTCGCCGCGGCCTCCGGGGAGAAGCTGCGGACGGCGGCGCGGACGGTCGCGACGTCGGGGATGACGTTCTCCGCACCACCGGCCGTGAGGCCCGTGACCGTCGCGACGACCGGGTCGAACGCGCCGAACGTGCGGTCGACCCAGCCCGGGAACGCGGCGACCAGGGCCGCGGCGGCCGGGATCGGGTTGCGCGCCAGGTGCGGCATCGCGGCATGGCCCCCGCCCCCGTGGACGTCGACGGTGAGGACGGCGGAGGCCGCGAAGAGCGGGCCAGGGCGGGTCGCGATGGTCCCGCGGTCGCGCTTGGACTCCACGTGCAGCGCGTAGGCGGCCGCTGGACGGCGGCCGGCGACGTCGACGAGCCCCTCGGCGAGCATGTGGCGCGCGCCGTCGTGGCCCTCCTCGCCCGGCTGGAACATCAGGACGACGGTCCCGGCGAGCTCGTCCCGGCGGTCGCAGAGCAGCCGGGTCGCGCCGACGAGGACGCTCGAATGGAGGTCGTGCCCGCAGGCGTGCATCGCGTCGCCGTCGGCGGCGAAGTCGAGGCCCGTGCGTTCGCTCAGGGGCAACGCGTCCATGTCGGCGCGCAGGAGCACGACCGGACCGTCGTCCGCGTCGGGGGCGGTCCCCCGGAGCACCGCGACGACCGACGTGAGTCCGCTCCCGCGATGGATCTCGAGCGGCAGCCCGTCGAGCGCCTCGAGGATCGCCGCCTGGGTGCGCGGCAGGTGCAGGCCGACCTCGGGGATCCGGTGCAGGCGCCGCCGCAGCGCGACGAGGTCGTCCTGCAGGGCGTCCGCGGTCGTGGCCATGGGGCGATCGTGCCAGGTCGGGGGTCGGGTGGCCGGATCGGGGCGGCTGGGCCAGAGCGGCCGGGTGACGGCGGCCGCGTCGCGGCGGCCGGGCCACGGCGGCCGGGCCAGCGCGAACGGGTCAGGACGGCCGCGTCGCGGCGGCCGGGCCAGGGCGGCCGCTTCGGGGCGGTCGCGACATCCGGCGTCGGCGCGGAGCTGCACGATCCGACGACGAACTCGGCGGGCCGATCGAGTGTCGGATCCTGCAGCGCAGGCATGCACAAGACGACAGTCGATCGGCAGTCCGTGTTCGTTGGCGGATCCTGCAGGTCGCGACCGCGACCCTGCCGGGCGCCGTCCTCTCTCAGCGCGCGAGGTCGTGCTCGAGGAGGCGCCGGCCGGATCGGGCGGGCGGGGGTCCGGGGCGGACTTTCGGCGTCCGGCGGAACCGCGGTCGCCGATGGTCGGATACCGACCATCGGTGACCTTCATCCTGGCCCGCCGGTCGATCACCCGGCCGTCGCGGTCACGGATGGGCGCACACCGACCATCGACGACCTCCACCCCCGGTGGCACGGGGCCCAATGGTCACCTCCGGTCGGGTACCGACCGTCCGGGACCTCTATCCACCCCGTCACCGGATTCCACGACCGCGACGGTCACCCGTGGTCGGATACCGACCATCCACGACATGCACCCTGGATCACCACTCGATCCCCCGACCGCCACGGTCACCGGTGGCTGGATCCCGACCATCGGTGACCCCGAACCGCTCCGCGCATGGGTCCGCACTGGATCAACCGGGTCGACGACGCTCGATCGAGGTCGCGGTCGGGGTCGCGGTCGGGGTCGGGGTCGGGGTCGCCCGGCCCGCGGTCGCAGCCCGCGTCGCGGTCAGCGCGCGACGCCGTGCTCCAGGAACCGCGCGAGCATGCCCATGCCGAGCGGGGTCAGGACCGACTCGGGGTGGAACTGGACGCCCTCGGCCGGGAGGTCCTTGTGGCGGACGCCCTGGATCACGCCGCCGCCGCGGGCGGTGACCTCGAAGCAGTCCGGCAGCGCGGGCTCCTCGAGGACGAGCGAGTGGTAGCGGCCGACCTCGACCTCGTCGGCCAGCCCGGTGTAGATCGAGCGGCCGTCGTGGGTGATCAGGCAGGTCTTGCCGTGGACGGGCTCGTGGCGGACGACGGTGCCGCCGAACGCCTGACCGAGCGCCTGGTGTCCGAGGCAGACGCCCAGCAGCGGGATCCCGGCCTCGGGGAAGCGGCGGACGGCCTCGAGCGAGATGCCGGCGTCGTCGGGCGTGCACGGGCCGGGCGAGACGACGACGCGGTCCGGTGAGCGATCGAGCAGCTCGTCGACGGTCGCCTTGTCGTGGCGGACGACGTCGATCTCCGCGCCCAGCTCGCCGAGCTCCTGCACCAGGTTGTAGGTGAAGGAGTCGTAGTTGTCGATGACGAGGACGGAGGTCATGTCAGGCCCAATCCGGTTGCGCGAGGGCGACCTCGACGGCGCGGCGGATCGCGCGCGACTTGTTGACGGACTCCTCGAACTCGTACGCCGGGAGCGCGTCGGCGACCGTGCCGCCGCCGGCCTGCACGTGCGCGGTGCCGTCCTTGAAGACCGCGGTGCGGATGTGGATGCAGGAGTCGAGGTCGCCGGACCACGAGAGGTAGCCGACGGCTCCGCCGTAGCCCCCGCGCTTGACGGGCTCGAGCTCGTCGATGATCTGCATCGCCCGGACCTTCGGCGCGCCCGACAGCGTCCCGGCGGGCAGGACGGAGCGCAGGGCGTCGGTGGCCGCGACCTCGGGCCGCAGCGTGCCGGAGACCGCGGAGACGATGTGGAGGACGTGCGAGTACGTCTCGACGACCATCAGCTCGTCGACGGTGACGGTGCCGTACTCGCAGACCCTTCCCAGGTCGTTGCGGCTGAGGTCGACGAGCATCACGTGCTCGGCGCGCTCCTTCTCGTCGGCGAGCATGCCCTCGGCCAGCTCTGCGTCCTCCGCCGGCGTCCCGCCGCGCGGGCGGGTGCCGGCGATCGGGCGCATCGAGATCTCGCGCCCGCGGACGGTCACGAGCGGCTCGGGGCTCGCGCCGACGACCTGCCAGTCGCCGAAGTCGAGGTAGTACATGTACGGCGACGGGTTGACGACCCGCAGCCCGCGGTAGACCGAGAACGGGTCGATGCCGAGCTCCGCCGTCCACCGCTGCGAGGGGACGACCTGGAACGCGTCGCCGGCACGGACGTACTCGATGATCCGGGCGACCATCGCCTCGAAGGCCTCGCGCGAGTGGTTCGACACCCATTCGGGGGCCTCGCGGACGGGCAGCGGTCCGTCCTGCGTCGACGTGCGGCCGGGGGGCGTCGGGCGGAGCAGGGCCTCGCGCAGCTCGACGATGCGGGCCGCGGCGGTCGCGTAGCGCTCGGTGAGGACCTCGTCGGAGGCGCGCCCGGCGGGAGTCGCGCCTGCGCCCGCGGCCGGGCCGGAGGTGCCGTCGTCGACGGACGTGCCGGCGGTCGCGGCGCCGGTGGCGGACGACCCCGACACGCCGCTCGGCGCGCCGGCCGTGGCCGGCGCCGGCCCCTCCGCCGTCGCGTCCGCGCCCGTGTGCAGCGGGGCGAGCGCCGTGATCGTGTGCAGCAGGCCGTCGAAGACGACCATCGCGTCGGTGACCTGGAGCGCGAGGTCCGGGGTGCCGAGGACGTCGGGGTTCGGGTCGGCGAGCGGCTCGACGGTGCGGACGAGGTCGAACGCGAAGACGCCGACGGCGCCGCCGACGAACGGCGGGAGCCCGTCGACCTGGGCGACGCGGCGGCGGCCGATCGCGTCGCGGGCCATCGCGTAGGGGTCGCCCGGGTCGCCGAGGGACCACTCGATCGTCCGTGCCGGGCGGACCCCGAGGAACGAGAAGCGGCCGACGCGGCCCTGCTCGGCGCTCTCCAGCAGGAACGACGGCTCGCCCGGGTGGGCGGCACGGAGCTTGAGGTAGGCGGAGACCGGGGTCTCGACGTCGTCGATGGTCTGCGCGAGCACCGGGACGACGTCGTGGTCCACGGCCAGCGCGAGCGCCTCGTCGAGCGTCGGGCGCAGCTGCAGCCCGAGGGCCTCGGCCCGGGCCAGCGAGGCGGCGAGATCTGGCGCGACGGGCACGACCGTGATTCTCCCAGGAGGAGCCGAGGGGCGACGGGACGCCTCCGGGCGGACCCGGGTGGGAGTCGGTCACCGGCTCGCGGCCCCGTCGGAGCGGCCCGGGGCCGCGGGCGGGCGCCCATAGGTCCAGGCGGCCGCCCCGTCGTTCGTCCATCGGAGGACTCGAACCGTGCCACGGGAGCCCCGGCGGCCGAGCTTCTCGTCGAGAGCGCCTGCCCGACCCGGCGCCGCCATCCCATGACGCTCGCCTCCCGACTCCTCCTGCCGATCCTCGTGCTGCTGGCGCTCGCCGGCGCGCCATCCCAGGCGAGCGCGCTCTCGAGCGTGGTGCAGGACGACGCGCTGCTGCTGTCGGGCGACCAGGCGAAGGTCGACGGGGCCCTGTCGAAGGCCGAGGCGATCGGGTTCACGCACGTCCGGCTGACCGCGAACTGGCAGGAGATCGCCCCGGACGCCGCGAGCGACACCCAGCCGATCTTCGACGCGAAGAACTCGGCGTCGTACCCCGCCGGCGTGTGGGACCGTCTCGACCTCGCGGTCCGTGCCGTCCGCGCGCACCACATGGAGCCGATGATCGACATCGGCTTCTGGGCGCCGTACTGGGCGACCACCGAGCCCGTCGGGTCGCAGGGGATCCGGGCCCGCGAGAACGTCGACCCGAGCGCGTTCTCGGACTTCGCGGAGGCCGTCGTCCGGCGCTACCACGGGGACTTCGTGCCGGCGGCCGGCGCGGCACGGTCGAAGGCGGGCGCGACGTCCGCCGCGACCGGGTCGGGCGCTCCGCAGGTGTCCACCCGCGGCCTCTTCGACGCCCTCTTCGGCGGCGGCAAGCAGCCCGCGCCGGCGCCGACGACCACGACTCCCGCGGCGCCCGCCAAGCCGGTCGTCCAGCCCCTGCCCGCGGTGAACACGTACACGCTGTGGAACGAGCCGAACATCAAGGGCTTCCTCACCCCGCAGTGGAAGAAGACGAAGAAGGGCCGCAAGCCGGCCAGCCCGGGCGTCTACCGCCGGATGCTGACCGCCGCGTACCCGCGGGTGAAGGCGATCAGCCCGAACGCCACGTTCCTCATCGGTGCCACGTCGAGCACCGGGTCCTACGCGCTGTCGGGGCTCCACGGCGGCGTCCCGCCGCTCCAGTTCATCCGCGAGCTGGCCTGCGTCGACGCGAAGCTCAAGCCGATCCGGAAGGGCGCGTGCAAGGGCTTCACCCAGCTGCCGGGCGACGGGTGGGCCCACCACCCGTACTCGTTCGAGACCGGCCCGTCGAACACGTCCGCCGACGGACGGCCCGACGACGCGATCCTCGGCGACACCGCGAAGCTGCACAAGCTCCTGACGAAGCTCGCCGCCCGCAAGCGCATCACGTGGGCCGACAGCGACCTCTACCTCACCGAGTACGGCTACTTCACCACCGTGATCGGGACGCACCGCGCGGTCACCGAGCCCGAGCAGGCGAAGCTCGTCGGCGACGCGTTCCGGCTGGCCAGCCAGTTCCCGGGCGTGAAGATGATGAGCCAGTTCCTGCTGCAGGACGTCCAGTGCGACGGCGGCCGGACGACGTCCTGCCTGAACTGGACCACCGGCCTGATGCACACCGACGGCACCCCGAAGCCGCTGCTCGGCGTCCTCACGGACATCCTGCACTCGCTGGTGCCGGAGGACGCGGGGCGGTAGGCGGCGGGCCTGACCGGTCGGCCGCAGCGCGATCGGACTGCGGCGGCGCGACGGCGCCGCGCCTACGCGCGGCGCTGCCGCAGGACCTCGAGGACGTCGTCCAGGGTGCGGTCGCGACCCTGGATCAGCGCGAGGAGGTGGTAGAGGACGTCGGCGGCCTCGTTGTCGACGCGGTCGTCGGTCTCCTCGCGGGCGGCGCGGAAGACCTCCTCGGCCTCCTCCTCGACCTTGCCGCCGGCGAAGGCGCGGTCGTTGAGCAGTTGCGCGGTGTAGGAACCCTCGGGCGCGTTGGCGCGGCGGTCGGCGAGCACGCGGACGAGGTCGGGCAGGACCTCGTGCGGTGCCAGCAGGGCGCCCACGCCCTCGCCCTCGGGGGCCCAGTCGTCGGCCGCGGGGCCCTCGGGCGCGCCGACGGGGTGGAAGCAGGTGCGCGCGCCGGTGTGGCAGGCGGGGCCGGCGGGCTCGACGAGCGCGAGGACGGCGTCCTGGTCGCAGTCGATCCGGAGCGCCCGGACCTTCTGGACGTTCCCGGAGGTCGCGCCCTTGTGCCAGAGCTCGTCGCGGGACCGCGACCACAGGTGCAGCTCGCCGGTCTCGCGGGTCCGCGTCAGCGCCTCGTCGTTGGCGTAGGCCAGGGTCAACACCTCGCCGGTGCTCCAGTCCTGGATCACCACCGGCACGAGGCCGGCGTCGTCGAAGCGCACGGTGGCGGTCAGGTCCGGCAGCACGGGCACGCGGCGATTCTGACAGCGGGGGTCCGGCGGCGGGTCTCCGGGTGGGTCGGCGGTCCGGTGGCAGAGCGGTCGGGTGCTCGGGCGGCCCGGTGGCAGAGCGGTCCGGTGTCGGGTGGCCGGGCGATCGGGTGGCCGGTGCCGGTACTCGGGCGGTCGGGTGGCCGGACGGCCAGGTACTCGGGCGGCCCGGTACTCGGAGGCCAGGTGGCCGGGCGGCGGGGCCGTTCCGGTGCCCGAGCGGCCCGGTGGCCGAGCGGCTCGGCCGTGCGACGATCGCCGCGCTGCCGGGCCGAGCCGACCACGCGGCCGCCGCAGGAACGAACGCCGGCTCCCGCCGGGCGGCGCGGCCGGCGTTCGAACCTGCGCCCCCGGCGCAGGAACGCACGCCGGCATCGCGGAACGAGACGGCCGGCGTTCGAACCTGCGCCCCCAGCGCAGGAATGCACGCCGGCACCGTGTGACGTCCGGCCCCGGCGCGCATTCCTGCGGTCGTCGGCCGCTGGTCCGAGGTCTTCGGGTCGCCGACCCGCATGACCCGGCCGTCCGGCAGCGATCCGTGCCGCCCCGCCGCACAACCCGCTGCCACCCCCCGCCCCACGAGCCGTCCGGCAGCGCTCCGTGCCGCCCCACCCCGCGAACCGCCCGCCCCCGGTCCCACCCCGCGAACGCCGTCCACCACTGGCGACCCGGCGGGTGGGGTGCCTCGGCGGCCGGAATCCATACCATTGCCGCCGATGAAGGCCGCGCCGAAGCACCGGCGGCGAATCGCCGCCGCGGCGCTCGCCGCGCTCCTGGCCGCTCTGCTGGCGTTCGTCGCCTTCGGGAGCGGCGACGGCGGATCGACCCCGACGGGCACGACCCGGGTCGCCGATCCGACGACCGAGGACTCCGTCGACAACGGCAGCGACGCCGACGAGGTGCCCACGGATCCGAAGTTCGACCAGGCCGGCAAGAAGGCCGAGCGCGAACTGTCGGTGTCGGACGACGACGACGCCTGGGCGGTCCCGGACGCCGTCTCGATGCCGCTGAACCGGCTGTGGAACGAGAAGAAGGGCGTGTACGTCTCCCCGGGCGGCAGGGTCAGCACCCGACTGAACGCCGAGCTCCTGCGCCTGCACGCGGCGGCGGCCGTCGCCGGGCACAAGGGCTCCGCGCGGCACGACAACCGGGTGCGCCGGATCGTCGCCTACCTGACCGGCCCCGCGTACATCGACAGCAGCGAGGGCGAGAAGTTCGGCAGCTCCCGCCACAACTCGATCCACGTGCCGGGGTGGCGCCAGTCGTCCTCGGAGGTCGTCAACCAGCACCCGAGCATCGACGCCACCGTCGCCCGCGGCCTGCGGATGGCGTGGCTGGCGCGCGCGAACGTGAAGCTCTCGGGCAAGGCCCGCGACGCGATCCGCAAGGACGTCGTGGCCGTCGCCTCCTCGAAGGCGTTCCGCAACCCGGAGCGCCTGCTGAACCAGATCAACTGGAACGCCGACCTCTACGCGGCCGCCGCGACCGTCTCCAACGACGACACCCTGCTGAAGAACGACTACCGCGCGCAGCTGCAGTGGTTCGTCGACCACGCGCACGAGCCGACGGTCGAGGGCGGCCGGCCGAACCTCAGCAGCGGCAACGGGTTCTTCTACCAGCCCGAGGCCGACTCGCAGACGGTGCTCAACCGCAGCGACACCGTCGAGTACGCGAGCATCGTCATGGGCGCCCTGCGCTACTACGACGAGGCCGTCAGGGCGGGCATGAAGCCGCTCTCCGACGACGACCAGAAGACGCTGACGGCCTGGGTCTCCCACACGCTCGAGGCCGACTGGACGGCGTCGGGCTACCTGAACTGGGAGACCGGGAAGGCCGGCTCCCGCCTGCACCTGCGCCAGTACTGGGCGCTCGCGCTCGACGGCGTCGCCAACGGCCTGCTCGGCAGCGCCGGGATGACGAAGCGCGACCCGACGGAGGGCGACCGCGTCGTCAGCCGCGGCGAGGAGCTCTTCCGCCGCTGGTCCTCCGGCGCCGGGACCGTCCTCCTGCCGGCGACGTCGTTCAACTACCCGTCGCGCTTCGTCGGGGTGCGGAACAACCGCACGACCGCGAGCGTCCGGCTCGGCGCGACGATCGCCGAGTGGGCGGCGGACTGCCGGTGCCGCGGACGCCTCGCCGCCCCCGCGTCCGCCAAGGCGCCGGTCCTGACCCGCTTCGACCCCGAGTTCAAGCGCCTCACCGTCAACGGCCCGCGCTACTCGACCGCGCTGTCCCCGACCGCGATCCCGACCGGCGGCGGCCTCGAGCCCGCCTGGCTCCTGGACGCGAACGCCGACAGCCTGATCGCCCTGGGCGGCGGCGGACAGGGCTCGCTCGGCCTGCGCCTGGTCGGCGACGGCAAGGTCCTGCTCGACACGCAGCCCGGCCCGACCCAGGTCGGCGCGCTCGCCCTGCGCCAGGCGAAGAAGGACCCGAACGCCTACACCGGCCGCGCCGCCCTGGGCGACACCGTCGTCCGCGTCACGCACCGCTTCCTGCCCGACCGGATCATCACGACCTACCTCGTGGACCCGCGCCGCGACGTCGAGGTCCAGCTCCGCCTGCCGTCCGCCGGCCGGAGCGGCACCGTGCGCTGCGGTCCGGGCGTCCTCGGCCTGCCGAAGCGCGGCCGGCTCCCCGGCTGCGGCCGCGGTCAGGACTACGTCGTCCGCTCCGCCGGCGGCGCCTCGATGCACGTGGGCCTCCTCGGCCTCACGCCCGGCGGGATCATCACCCGCAGCCGCCCCGGCGTCCGCTCGACCCTCCCCCGCCCGGGCAGCCAGGCGACCATCCGCATCCGCGTGAACAGCCGGACCCAGATCACCCGCGTGATCCGGCCGGACGCGGACTAGCGCCGTTCGCCCGGCGCACGGGCTGCCCTGCGGGTCACCCGCCGAACGGCCCGTGCCCGCTGCAGACCCCGATCCAGCCGAGGAACGAGAGGCCGCCGATCACGGTCGCCGAGGCCGTGAGCACCATCTCCGCGGCTATCCAGCGGACGCGCTGCTCCGTGCGGACCCAGACGGCCGCCAGGCCCAGGAGGACGAGCAGCCCGAGCGGGACGGCGCCGAGGGCGGAGGTCACCGAGACGTAGGAGAACGTCGCCGTGCCGGGGCCGGTGCAGCGCTCCGCGGCCGGCGTGGCGACGAGCTCGATCAGGACGCCCGCGATGCCCAGCAGCGCGAGGACGAGCTCCAGGGCCAGGAACGCGTGCAGGACGGGACCGCGCCGGACCGCGCCGTCCTCCGGTGCGGACGGACCCGGCAGGTCCATGTGGGCCGGAGGGCCGGTCGGGTCCTTCGGTGCGGGCGGACCCGCCACGGTCAGTCGATCTCGAGCCGGTCCAGCAGCGTGTCGTCGGAGCGCCAGTTGCGGCGGACCTTGACCTGGAGGTCCAGGTGCACGCGGGTGCCGAGCTCGCGCTCGAGCTCCTTGCGGGCGGCGGTGCCGATCGTGCGGACCATCTTGCCGCCGGCGCCGATCAGGATGCCCTTCTGGGACGGCGACTCGACCCAGGCGTTGGCGACGATCACGTGGAGGTCGTCGCCGGGGCGCTCGATCTCCTCGATCTGGACCTCGACGGCGTGCGGGACCTCCTGGAAGGTCCGGCGCAGGATCTGCTCGCGGACGAGCTCGGCCAGCAGGACGTGCTGCGGCTGGTCGGAGCTCTCGTCGACCGGGAAGTAGAACGGCCCCTTCGGCAGCAGGCCGACGAGGTGCTCCAGCAGCGGCTGCACGCCGATCCCGGACTTCGCGGAGATCGGGAAGACGTCCTCGCCGATCTCGAGCTCGGCGGCGGCGACGAGGACGGCCATCGTCTCGCCGCGGCTCAGGCGGTCGACCTTGTTGACCGCGATGACGGTCGGGCCGCGCGTCTCGCGGAGCTGGGAGGCGATGTAGCGGTCGCCCGGGCCGACGCCCTCCTCGCCGTTCAGGACGAGCAGCGTGACGTCGGCCTCGCGCAGCTCGGAGTCCACCCGCCGCTGCATGCGGCCCGTGAGCGAGTCCTTCGGGCGCTGCACGCCGGGAAGGTCGACGAGGACGATCTGGGCGTCCTCGCGCGTCAGGACCCCGCGGATCGCGCGGCGGGTCGTCTGCGGCTTGTCGGACGTGATCGCGACCTTCGCGCCGACCAGGGCGTTGGTGAGCGTCGACTTGCCGGCGTTCGGGCGGCCGGCGAACGCGACGAAGCCGGAGCGCTTGGCGTCCGGGTCGAGATCCGGGTCGGTCAGGGGCTTCTCGTCCGGGTCGAAGACCGGGACGGGCAGCTCGACGCCGTCGTCGGGGCCGTACGTGCTCAAGCCTCGGTCCCAGCGGTCGGGCCGGCGGGCGGGGAGGGGGGCGGGTCGTGGTTCTCGTACCAGGACAGGATCTGTCCCTGCACGGCGAGCATCTCGCCGGAATCGGTCTCGTGATCGAAGCCCACGAGGTGGAGGATGCCGTGTACCACGGCCTCCCGCATGCTGACCGTGTGCTCGGGGCAGACGACGACGTCCCCGATCTCGCGCGGACCGGCCACCGGACCGGCTCCGTCGACAGGGAACGAGAGCACGTCCGTCGGCTTGTCCCTGCCCCGGTGCTCGAGGTTCAGGGCGTGGATCGCCTCGGGCTCGAGGATGGTGATCGCGACGTGGCCGTCGGTCACGCCGGCGGACGCCGCGGCGGTCTCGACGAGCTCGCGGAGGTCCTGGCCGGACGGCATGCCGTCGGGGAGCCGGTCCTCGTCGAAGTCCTCGTGGTCGACCTCGAGCTCGATCTCGAGGGCGGATCCTTCGACATCCGGGCCGAGGTCGTCGGCCGCACCGACGTCGGACGTCGAGGGCCAGCCTCCCGACCCCGAGGCACCCGGGACGGGCGTCCCGAAGGCCTCGGGGTCGGGACCGCTCACGCGGGGCGACGCTCCTTGCGGCGACCGTCTGCCGGCCGGAGCTCGGGAGCGAGGCTCTCGGCGTGGGTCTCGTACGCGGCGACGATCTTCTGGACCAGGTCGTTCCGGACGACGTCACGACGCTCGAAGCGCACGAACTCGACCTTCTCGACGTCCTCCAGCACGTCCGCCACCGCGACCAGGCCCGACCGCTGCTCACGCGGGAGGTCGACCTGCGTGATGTCGCCCGTGATGACCATCTTCGACCGGTAGCCCAGGCGCGTCAGGAACATCTTCATCTGCTCGGGCGTGGTGTTCTGGGCCTCGTCCAGGATGATGAAGGCGTCGTTCAGCGTGCGGCCGCGCATGAAGGCGAGCGGCGCGACCTCGATCACGCCGTTCTCCATGTACGCGGTCACCCGCTCGGGGTCCAGCATGTCGTGCAGGGCGTCGAAGAGCGGCCGCAGGTACGGGTCGATCTTCTGCATGAGGTCGCCGGGGAGGAACCCCAGCTGCTCGCCCGCCTCGACGGCCGGGCGGGTCAGGATGATCCGTTTGATCTCGTGGCGCGCCAGGGCGTCCGCGGCGGCGGCGACCGCCAGGAACGTCTTGCCGGTGCCGGCGGGACCGATGCCGAACGTGACCGTGTTCTCGCGGATCGCGTCGACGTAGCGCTTCTGCAGCGCCGTCTTCGGGGCCACGCGGACGTCGCGCGACGGGTTCTGCCAGACGACGTCCGTGAGGACCTCGGCCGGCTTCTGGGACGCGCCCAGCGCGGACTCGACGGCCGGGATGGTCCCGGCGTCCAGCGTGTGCCCGCGCGAGGACAGCGTGATGAGTTCCCGGACCACGGTGGCGGCCTGCTGGACCGCCTCCGCCTCACCGTCGAGCGTCAGCAGATTTCCGCGCAGGAAGACGTCGCAGTCGACGTGCTCCCCCAGTGCGCGGAGGCCGGCTTCACCGGCATCGCTGAGCTGAACGGCGACCTCATACGGCACTTCGAGCCGTCGCCTCAGAACGTTCTCCCTGGGTTCGTGGTTCCGCGGCGCGCACCACCGGAATCGACGAGGGTGCGCGGCCCATCGGGGCCTGCCGCGGTTGCGTTCATGCAAGGCAGATCATACGCCCCTCCCCCGGACGGATCGAACGGCTCTCACACGGCGTTCACGTGATGGGGCGGGTTCGAGCCCGGGGCGGGCGGAGCGCGGACCGGGCGGTCGGCGCCCGGCGGACCGGCCGGGGCGGACCACCGGTGCATGGACACGGGCGCTCCGGCGCGAGAGGGTGCTCGCGAAGGCATCCCCCGAAGGAGCGACATGAGCAGCGAGCACGTCCTGAGCACCCTCGTCGACGACGGGCACTACTTCGAGTGTCCGCGGTGGCACGACGGGCGGTGGTGGGTCTCGGACTTCTACTCGCACGCCGTCCTCGCGATCGACCCCGACGGCACGACCGAGAGGGTGCTGCGGGTCGACGCCCAGCCGTCCGGCCTCGGGTGGCTGCCCGACGGCGACCTGCTGGTCGTCTCGATGAAGGACCGGAAGCTCCTCCGCCGCGGTGCCGACGGGGCCGTGGCGATCCACGCCGACCTCGACGGGCTCGCGAGCGGCCACCCCAACGACATGCTGGTCCGCGACGGCCACGCCTACGTCGGGAACTTCGGCTTCGACCTGATGGGCGGTGCCGACCCGACGACCGCGGACCTCGTGCACGTCGCCCCGGACGGCACCGCGAGCGTCGCCGCCTCGGACCTGTGGTTCCCGAACGGCATGGTGCTCGCCGACGACACGACGCTCGTGGTCGCCGAGACCTTCGCCGCGCGCCTCACAGCCTTCACCATCGCGCCCGACGGGACGCTGCACGACCGGCGCGTGTGGGCCCAGGTGCAGCCCGCCCCGGAGCCGGCGGACCTCGCGACGATGCTCGCGTCGTTCGCGTTCGCCCCCGACGGGTGCGCCGTCGACGCCGAGGGCCACGTCTGGGCGGCCAACGCGCTCGGCGGCGTCCTGAACCGCATCGCCCCGGGCGGCCGGATCGTCGACGAGGTCGCGATGCCCGAGGGCCTCGGCGTGTTCGCCTGCGGCCTCGGGGGCGACGACGGCCGGACGCTGCTGGCCTGCGCGGCCCCCGACTTCCACGAGGCGGCGCGCGTCGCGGTCCGGGAGGCCGTGCTCCTGACGACGACCGTGGACGTACCGGCGGGGTGAGGCCGGGGCCGCGGGGACGGCCGGCCGGCGGGACGAGGGCGGGGCTGAAATGACTGGCGTCGGGAACGGGTGGGCGGGCCGGCGGAACACGGCCGAGATCCGGTCGACCCGGAGCTGCGGCACCGAGCACGGGTCCGATCGCCCTGCATGATCCGACAACGAGATCGCGACCGCGATCGACTGTCGGGGCGTGCATCCCTGAGCTGCACGACCCGACACTCGATCGGTGGCCCGCACTCGTTGTCGGGTCGTGCAGCTCGCTCAGCGACACGGGGTCCTCGAGGGTCGCGGAGCCGGCGCGGACCGACCTGCGCGGAGGCGGGAAACCCGACAGCGAAGCGCGACGGTCCGTCGACCGTCGCGTCTCCCGCTCCTCCGGCGGGACTCCCGACAGTGAGATGCGGCGAGTCGTCGACTGTCGTCTTCCCCGCCGTCCGTACCGCCCGCCCGGCGTCCGCCGGGGCGCGCCGGCCCGCCGGGCTCCGTCAGCCGCGCCGCAGCAGCAGCGCGGCCCAGTCGCCCTGGGTCCGGCGTTCGGCCTCGACCAGGCCGGTCCGGGCGAAGGCGGCGGCGACGCCGTCGAGCTCGTGGACCAGGAGGCCTGACGCGATCAGGTGGTGCGGGGGCTCGCCCTGGAAGCCGTCGGCTGCGACGCGGAGGAGGAGCGGGCGGAGGAGGTTCGCGAGGACCAGCGGTGCGGAGTCGGTCCCGACGGCTCCGTCGGCGGGCGCGGCGTGGTCGGCGCCCGCTCCCGGACCGGCGGCGTGGCCGCCCGGCCCGTGGGCCCCGGGCATCGCCGTCGCGCCGTCGCGGAGCAGATCGAAGCGGTCGGCCGTCATCGGCTCGCCGTTGACGCGGGCGTTCTCCAGCGTGGCCTCGACGGAGGCGACCTCGTGGTCGACGCCGTGGACCGGGCCCCAGCCCAGACGGGAGGCCGCGATGCCGAGGACTCCCGACCCGCAGCCGAGGTCGAGGACCGGGCCCAGCGGCTCGCCGGACGCGACGCGGGCGTCCGTCAGCTCGACGAGGAACTCCAGGCACAGCCGGGTCGTGGCGTGCGCGCCCGTGCCGAACGCCTGGCCGGGGTCGACGATCAGGTCGGAGGCCGCGGCCGCCGCCCCACCCGACGCCCCGCGTCCTCCGGGACCGGTCGGCGTGGAGTCGGCGCCCGCTCCCCCACCCTCGTACGCCGGCGACCACGGCGGGCGGACGTAGAGGCGGTCCTTGATCAGGATCGGCTCGTGGAAGGCGCGCCAGCGGTCGGCCCAGTCGTCGGCGACCTCGGTGGAGACGACCTCGACCAGGGCGTCGCCGACCACGGCACGGACCGCGGGGAGCGCCGGGAGCTCGCCCTCGGCGCCGTAGACCGCGTACTCGATCGTGTCGCCGAGGTCGGTCTCCTCGACGCCGCCCGGCGCGAGGTCCATGAGCTCGGCGAGGACGACCTCGGCGTCGGCCGGGCGGACCCGGAAGGCCAGGCGGATCACGCGGTCGGACTGGTCGGGCGGACGGTGGACGACCGCGTCGGGCCGGCCGGTCGATCCCGCGCGACGGGTGCTCCCGCACGAACCCGCATCACGACGGCTCCCACGAGGACCGCGGGACCCGCGTCGTGGACGCCCCGGGCAGCACGCGGGCCCGCCGACGCCACTCCGGCGCTCACGACTTGCGCCACAGGCGGCGCAGGCGGCCGACGACGGACTCGTCGGCGTCGTCCAGCTGGCTGTCGTCGAGGGAGTCGGCGAGCTCGCGCAGGAGCTCGCGCTGCCGGTCGTTCAGGCGGCGCGGGATCGAGATGTCGACCACGACGTGGAGGTCGCCGCGACGACCGCCGCCGATGCGGGGCATGCCGCGACCGCGCAGGGTGATCGTCTTGCCGGGCTGGGTGCCGGCGGGGATCTCGACCTCGAGCGGCTCGTCCAGGGCCTCGACGGTGATCGTCTCGCCCAGCGCCGCGCGCGGGGCGGGGACCGGCACGACGGTGATGAGGTCGTCGCCCTCGCGCACGAAGCGCTTGTCGGGCATGACCGTGACGACGACGTAGAGGTCGCCGTCAGGGGCCCCGGGCTCGCCCTGGTGGCCGCGGCCGCTCAGGCGGATCCGCTGCCCGTCGGCGATGCCGGCCGGGACGTCGACCTCGAGGGTGCGCGTCGTCGGCTTGAGGCCCTCGCCCCGGCAGTCGGTGCACGGGTCCTCGGGGACCCGGCCGCGGCCGCTGCAGGCGTCGCAGGCCACGCGGCGGACCATCTCGCCGAACGGGGTGCGGTTGACGCGGTCGACGACGCCGTGGCCGCCGCACTGACCGCAGGTCTTCGTGCCCGAGCCGGGCTTCGCGCCGCTGCCGGTGCACGTGTCGCAGCGCGCCACGACCTCGTACTCGACGCTCACGCGGTCGCCGGTCAGCGACTGCTTCAGCGTCATCTCGGTCTCGACGGCGAGGTCGCCGCCGGGCCGCGGGCCGCCCGGGCCCGCGCCGCCGCCCCCGCCGAACGCCTGCCCGAAGACGGCGCCGAAGAGGTCCTGCATCGACCCGAAGCCCTCGAAGCCCTGGCCGCCACCGCCGCCCATGCCGCGCTGCCGGAGGCCGTCGTGGCCGTAGCGGTCGAACGTGGCGCGGCGCTCGGCGTCGGAGAGGATCTCGTACGCCTCGGCGCACTCGCGGAAGCGCTCCTGCGCGTCCGGGTCGTCCGGGTTGACGTCGGGATGCAGCGTCCGTGCCTTCTTGCGGAAGGCCTTCTTGATCTCGGCCTCGTCCGCATCACGGGAGACACCGAGCACCTCGTAGGGATCACGCGGCACGGTCTGACTCATGCTTGTTCGTACAGCTCCTCGACGTAACGCGACAGCTGGAAGGCGACGTCCCGCACTGCGCGGATGGCCTGCGGGTAGTCCATCCGGACGGGGCCGATCACCGACACGCTGCCCAACTTCCGCTGCGGGGGTCCGTATCCCGCGGCGACGACCGTCAATGATCGCAGAGCCGGGATCGGGTTCTCCGCGCCGATGCGCACGACGACGTCCGGGCCCCCCAGCGCGTGCCGCAGGATGCCGAGCAGCGTGGCCCGCCGCTCGAGCTCGTCGACCAGCGCGTCGAGGTGCGCGACCTCGGACGAGCGGGAGCTCTGCATCAGCCGCGCGGCGCCGGAGACGTAGACCCCGCCGCCCGGTCCGGCGTCGGACGCACCGAGCCCCTCGAAGGCGGGACGCAGGGCCTGCAGGAACCGGAGCTCCGTCGGCCCCAGGCCGGGATCGTCGAGCCGGGCGCCGAGCATCCGCGCACCGAGGCCGATGCCGGCGAGCCGCTCGTTGAGGTACTCCTTCGCCCACGCGGCCAGGCCCGGGTCGACGGCTCCCGGGAACGTCACGACGCGCTTGGCGACGTCGCCCGCGGAGGTGATCACGACGACCATCACCGCGTTCGGCTGGAGCAGCAGCACCTCGACGTGGCGGATCGTCGCGGTCGAGACCGGCGGCGCGGTGACGACGGCGAGCAGGTCGGTGACGGCGGACAGGGTCTCGCTCGTCACGCGCATCGCCTCGTCGACCTCGCGCTGGACGAGCTCGAGCTCCACCGACGGCCCGCCGACGGTCGCGGGCAGCAGGTGGTCGACGAAGTAGCGGTGCCCCTGGTCGGTCGGGACGCGGCCCGCCGAGGTGTGCGGGTGGTCCAGCAGCCCGAGCTCCTCGAGCTGCGACAGCTCCGCCCGGATCGTCGAGGGCCCGAAGGTGACGTCCTCGTCCGACGACAGGATCTTGCTGCCGACCGGGAGTCCGGTCTCGCGGAAGCGCGCCACGACCTTGCCGAGGACGAGCTCCTGACGGGGCGTCAGCATCTCCCTCCCCAGGGTACCGGGCGACCCGGAGGCGGCCGCGCCGGGGTCCTGGGCGAATCCTCAGGGAGGGCTGCCATCGTCCCCGGCCGATGGTCGTCCTCGCCGTGATCGCCGTGGAGCTCCTGTGCGTCTACGTGCTGGGTCGCCGGCTGCTCGACGGGCTCGTCGGCGACGCGATCCGTGCGGGCCGGCCGCGCCGGTGGGCGACCTGGGCGCTGCTCGCGCCGGGCGTCACGCTCCACGAGGCGTCGCACGCGGCGGTGGCGACGGCGCTGCTCGGGAAGGTCACGCGCTTCGTGCCGTTCTCCCCCACGCCGATGCGGGACGGCGGCGTGCTGCTCGGGGAGGTCCGCTGGCACCCGTCGCGGATCCCGGTGCTCGGCGGCGCGGTCGGCCGGGCGGCCGTCGGCCTGGCGCCGCTCGTCCTCGTGCCCGCCCTCGTCTACGCGGCCGGGTGCGCGCTGGTCCCCGGAGTCGCGCTGGGCGACGCCCCGCACGAGCTGCCGCGGGCCCTCGCCGAGCGCCCCGTCGACGTCGGTGCCGTGCTCTGGGCGTTCGTGGCGCTGAGCGCCGCGATCGGCCTGCTGCCGTCGAAGGTCGACCACCAGGACCTCCCCCGCGCGCTGGTCGTGCTCGCGCTCGCCGCCGGGCTCTGGCTGCTGTGGCGCGGCGGGATCGACAGCGCCGACGGGCAGCGGCTGCTCACCGACACCGCGGCGCCGGCGACGTTCCTCGCCGAGCTGCTGGCCGTCCCGGCCGTCGTGGCACTCGTCGGCGGGGTGCTGCAGCGGCGGTGAGGACGGCGCCGGGGCGACCGCCGACGTGATGCGCGAGGTCCCGCGGGTGCGCCGGCGACCCGCTGCCGAGGCGCGCCGGCGACCCCGCGCACCCCCACCGCGGCCCCCGCCCGTCCGCGAGCCGTCAAGCTCCCGCCGGTCGGATGCGCCGAACCTGGGCAATCATCAAACGCACCGTCGTCTCGTTCTACGACGACCAGATGACGCAGCACGCCGCTGCGATCACCTATTACAGCCTCATGTCGCTGTTCCCGGCGATCCTGCTCGCGCTGTCGATCCTCGGCGTCGTCGGCGAGTACCCCCGGACCTACGACGCGATCGTCCGGTACCTGGACGACGTGGCGCCGCCGTCGGTGGTGCGCCCGATCGACGAGTCCCTGCGCGACGCGTTCCGGAACAAGAGCACCGCGACGACCGGGCTCGTCCTGTCGATCTTCCTGGCGCTGTTCGGCACCACGGGGGTGCTCGAGTCGATCCGCCGCGCGCTGAACGTCGTCTTCTGCGTCGAGGGCGGTCGCAGCTTCGTCCGGCGCAAGGCGGTCGACGTGGTGTCGACGTTCGCGCTGATCACGCTCGTGCTGTCGACGGTGGTGTTCGTCGTCGTCGGACGCGGCCTGGCGGAGGACATCCTCGACCTCGTGGGCGCGGACGAGAGCGCGGCGGAGATCTGGAGCCTGCTGCGCTGGCCCGCGGCCGTCGCCAGCGCGCTCCTGGGCTTCTCGTTCGTCTACTACGTGACACCCGACCTCAAGCACCGGGCGTTCCACCTGGTCACGCCCGGCGCGGTGCTCGGGGTCGTCGCGTGGCTGCTGGTCTCCTACGGCCTCTCGGAGTACATCTCGAACGTCGTGAACATCGGCGCGCTGTACGGGGCGTTCACGGGGGCGATCGTCGTCGTCCTCTGGCTCTGGTTCTCGAGCTGCTCGCTGCTCCTGGGCGCCGAGTTGAACGCCGCGATCTCGGCGCAGCGGACGATGGAGGACCGGACCGCGGAGACCCTCGCCGACCGCGCCGCGAGCCCCGTCCTCGAGGTCGAGCGCAGCGCGCGCCGCACCCGGCTGCGCGAGCGGCGCCGGGCCCGTCGCTCGGGCGGTGCCGCGGTGACCGCGATCCAGGAGGGCGTCGAGGAGTTCGCCCGCTCGGAGCACGGGGACGAGGTCGCCCGCGACGACGAGCCGACCGACGTGCGGTCGAGCGACGGTCCCGACGCTTCGACGCTGGTCACCGCGGCCGACGCGGGCGAGCCGACCGTGGTCCGCCCGGCCGACGCGGACGACGACGAGCCGGTCGATGCCCGCCCTGCAGACACCGGGCCGGTGGACGCCGGACCGGTCGACGAGGCACCGACCGAGGTCCTCCCGGTGACGCCGCGCCCCCCGCGCCCGGTCGGCCCCCGCGCGGCGGACCGCCTGGGGCCCCCGGTCGACGGCGACGACGACCGGGCCTGAGCGAGCTGCGCCCGGGCGGGCCGCTCAGCGGCCGTCGGGCACCCGGACCGTCGCGCGACCGTTGCGCACGACGCGGGCGCGCCCCTGGCGGGCGGTCAGCGAGACCGTCGCCAGGCCGTCCTCGACGGTCTTGACGTCACCGGTGACCACGACGTCCTCCTCCGGCACCGCCATGCCGCGGAACGCGACCTCGAGCCGTCGCAACGAGCCGGGGGCCTCGTCGCCGCCGACCGCCTCGGTGGCGGCGCGGGCGACCTGGGCCATCGTCCACAGGCCGTGCAGGATCCGGCCGGGGAGCCCGACCTGCTGGGCGAACTCCTCGTCGACGTGGATCGGGTTGAAGTCGCCGGACGCGCCCGCGTAGCGGACGGTCAGGTACTTGTCGGGCAGCACCGTGAGGGTCGGCACCGCGGCGCCGTCCTCCCAGACGACGTCCGCGGCGCTCTCGGGGGCCGTCTTCTCGTCGCTCACTCGCCCGCTCCTCGCACGATGTTGGTCCAGACCCCGGTGGAGACGACCTCGCCCGCGGCGTCGGTCGTCGTCGCGCCGAACACGTAGTACGTGAGGTCCGCGGTCTCGACGTGGCGGACCTCGTCGAGGGTCATCACGGTGGAGACCTCCTCGCCGGCGACCAGCACGCGCTCCCACGAGAACTCCTGGGCACCGTGCACGAGGCGCGCCATGTCGATGCCGACCTCGGGGTCGAACATCGCGGTCCCGATCGCCTCCGCCGAGTAGACGACGACGAACATCGGCGGTGCGACGACGTCGTCGTGCCCGGCGGCGCGCGCGGCGGCGACGTCGTGGTGCAGCGGGTTGGTCTCGCCGACGGCGCGGGCGTACTCGCGGATCTTCTCGCGGCCCAGCACGTAGTCGACGGGCGGGTACTGCTTCCCCACTGGGGCGGTGGTCTCGGTCACGTCGGGATCGTCTCCGGGGTCGGTCGCCGCCGGGACGCCCGCCAGGGCGCGATCGGCGGACTCCGGCCGATCGTACCCACGACGCCGGGCCGGACGCCCTCGGGCGGAGCACCCATCCCACGGACGTCGGGTGGGCGGCGCGGTGCGCACGACGCCGGCGGGGAGTTCCCCGATGTGCCGCGGGCGTCGTGACCGCAGGATCGTCCGCGTGCCCCCGCCCGCCCCGTCCGCGACCACCCGGCGCCCGCCCGCCGGTGACGCACGTCGTCGGGGCGATGCGACACCATGCGCGGTCGTGCACGCGTCACCCCCCGTCCGCCGCGCCCTGGCCCCGCTCCTCGCCGTCGTCCTCCTCGCCGCCTCGCCCGCCTTGGCCGGCGCCGCGGTCGTGGACGGTGATCCGGCCCCCGCCGGCGCCGCCGCCGAGATCGACGCACCGACCGGGACGGGCACCGCCGCGACGCCGCGGTCGGAGATCGACCCCACGGAGCCGAGCGCCCCGGGGACGGCCGATCCCGGCGCCCTGGCCACCGGCGAGGCCCGGCTGCAGGCCGCCGACCCGGGCGACCTGTGGGCCGTCGCCGACGCCGCGACCACCCCGATCGACGGGCTGTGGAACGCCGACCAGGGCGCCTACGTCGTCGCCGGCGTCGCACGCGCCCGCCTGAACGCCGAGATGCTCCTCGTGCACTCCTACGCGGCGCTCGCGGGCCGGACGGGCACCGACGCGCACCCCGAGCGGATCGAGCCGCTCGTGAAGCTCCTCACCGGCCCGATGTACGTCCCGACGCTGAACGGCAAGGTCGCCCCCGCTCCGGCGCCGGGCCACAGCGTGACGATCCACGCCCCGGGGTTCGCGGACCCGGTCGGCGGGCTCGTGTCGATGCACCAGGCCCTCGACGCCGTCGCCGCCCGCGCGCTCGCGGCCGCTTGGCGGGCCCGCGACATCGCCGGCCTGTCGCAGGAGTCCCGCGACCTGATCGTCGACCGCGTCCGCGCCGTCGCGCGCTCGCCGTTCTGGCGTTCGCCCTCGCGCCTGCTCAACCAGATCAACTGGAGCGCCGACCTCTACGCCGCCGACGCGACCGTCACCGGCGACCCGATGCTCCTGCGCCGCGACTACCGCGACCAGCTGATCTGGTTCGCCGAGCACGCGCGGAAGACGGCCTACCCGGGCGGGTCGCCGAACCTCGGCACCGGCGGGGCCTTCCACTACCTGCCGCAGCGCCGTGCCGACAACGCCACGAATCGCTCCGACACCGCCGAGTACGCGAACATCACGCTCGGCGCGCTCGCCTACCTCGACCAGGCACGCGCCGCGGGGATGGGCCAGCTGCCCAAGCGCGTCCGCGACACGCTGCGCGGCTGGGTCCGCCGGACCGCCTGGGGCGACTGGTCGACGAGCGGCTACCTGAACTGGGACTCCGGCAAGGGCCTGTCGCGCCTGCACCTGACGCAGTACTGGCTGCTCGCGCTCCGCGGGTTCGCCGCCGGCACGGAGGGCTCGACCGCGCAGGCGTACCTGCCGTCGCAGCAGGCCACGACGCGCTGGCTCGTCCGGCGCGCGGTGGCGACGTACCAGCAGCGCGCCGCCGCGGCCAGCTCCGTCGTGCTGCCGGCCACCGCCTTCGGGCTCTCCGGCGGGCCGCTCGTGACGCCGACGTTCGACGGGCTGACCGGCACCGCGCGGTTCGCCTCGACGTTGGCTGAGATGGCCGACCGCGGGCTCGCCAGCCCGGCGGACACCGGCGCGGACCTCCAGCAGCTGCCCGACGCCGTCACGAACGACGCCGACATCGGTCGCACCGCCGTCACGACCTCGCGCTTCGCCACGGCGTTCCTCAAGCCGTGGTCGCCGCTGAAGGTCGGCGGCCTCGAGCCCGCGCGGCTGCTGGATTCGCGCGGCCGCGCACTGACCGGCGTCGGGGGCAGCGGCGACGGGGCGCTCGGGCTGCGGTTGCGCGCGGCGGGCAGGACGCTCGTCGACACCCAGCGCGGCGTCTACAAGGACACCCAGACCGTGATCGCGCCGGCGAGGAGCCGGCTGAACGTGGCGCGCACCATGGACGGTCCCGTGGCGCTGACCGGCACCGACAAGGCCGCGAGCGTCCGGCTGACGGTGAAGCACCGGGTGGCCTCGACGAGCATCCGCACGACGTACGTCGTGCGGAACCTGCGGAAGGAGACGATCTCCGCCCAGCTGCGGATCCCGACCTACGGCTCCGGCGACGCCGGCTCGCTGAAGGTCGGCCAGCGGATCGGACCCGCGGCGCTCTCGCGGCTCCTGACCGTCGTGACCCCGACGGGGAGCCGCTTCCAGGTGCGGTTCAAGGGCCTGCCCCCCAAGGCGCGGGGCGAGGTCGTCGCCGTCGCACCGCAGAACGGCAACCCCACCCCGGGGCCGCAGCTCGTCGTGCTCGTCACGCTGCCCGCGAAGCGGACCACGACGATCGAGCGCACGATCGTCGTGCCGTCGGCCGGCTGACCGGCAGGGGACCCCGCTGGTCGCGCGCCGGGGGCGATGCCGGGCCGTGGGGCGTGGGCCGCGGCGGGCACGGACGGGGCGCGCCCGGGCGAGGCGAGCACGGGCTGGGCGGGCCCGGACGAGGCGAGCACGGGCGGAGCGTGCGCCGGTGCGGTCGTTCGCCGCGGCGGGGGCGGCGGACGCGCGGTCAGACGATCGTCGCGACCGAGCCGCCGTCCGCCGACCAGGCGCCGCCCGTCGCGAACCCGGCCCGCGGGGAGGCCAGCAGGACGACGACGTCGGCGATCTCCTCGGGCGTGCCGAAACGACCGAGCGGGACGCGGGAGCGCGAGCCGTCCAGCGCCTCCTCGCGGGTCGTCCCGCGGCGCGCCGCCGCCTGGTCGGCCAGGCCGCCGTCCGCGAGCCACATCTCGCTGTCGATCGGCCCCGGCGCGACCGCGTTGACCCGCACCCCGCGCGGGGCGAGCTGCTGCGCCCACGCGCGCGACAGGGACAGCTGCGCGGCCTTGCCGACCGAGTAGGCCATGTTGCTCGCCGACGGCCGCTTGCCCGACGACGAGGAGATCAGCACGACGCGGCCGCCTCCCGGCGCCGCGGCCAGGTCGTCCTGCGCCGCGAGCAGCAGCCCGTGGGGGCCCAGGACGTTCAGGCGCCACTGGAGCTCCCAGTCCTCGGGCGTCAGGTCCTCCGGCGGCGCGTCGCGGGTGGCGCCGGCGGCGAGCACCAGGCCGTCGATGCGTCCGTGGGCGTCGCGGCAGGCCGCGGCGATCGCGGCACCGCCGTCGGGGTCGGAGGCGTCGGCGGCGAGGGTGGCATGCGGACCGCCGGGCAGCGCCGCCCGGGTCCGGTCGAGGCCGTCCTGCCCGCGGGCGACGAGGAGGAGTCGCGCGCCCTCCTCCGCGAGCTGCGACGCGACCGCGCGGCCGATGCCGCTGGTGGCGCCCGTGACGACGATCGCGTGGCCGGTCAGTCCGAGGTCCATGGGGTGATGGTCGCAAGGCCGGGGCTGGTCCCGGTGCGTCCCACGACATCGGCCCGGCGCGCGCTGCCCGAGCGGCGGTCGACCGGGTCAGGGCGTCCGGACCAGCACGCGCTCGACGCGGTGGTCGGCTCCCTTCTCGAGCACGACGTCGGCGTGCTCGAGGGTCGGCAGGACGTGCTCGCGGACGTTGGGGGCGTTCGTCGTCTCCCAGACCCGCAGGGCCAGGGCGTCGGCGTCCTCGTCCGGCATCTCCGCGATGCGGTGCAGCAGCGCGCCCGGGTCGTCCGCCGCCGCGCCCCGCCAGGCACGGAAGCGCTCGAGATACCAGGCGCGGGCGTCGTCCTCGGCCGCGTCGACGTACACGCCCAGGTCGACGAGATCCCGGACCTCCGGCGACAGCGCGCCGAGGCCCTCGAGGACGAGCACCGCGGGACGGTCGACCCGGACGGTGCGGTCGGGGTCGCGGTCCTGGATCCGGTGGGCGTAGACGGGGGCGTCGACGGGCGGACCGCCGGCGCGCACCGCGCTCAGGAGCGCGCGCAGGCCGTCGTGGTCGTAGCTCTCGGGGAAGCCCTTGCGCGCCGTCAGGTCGTCGGCCTCGAGCTCCGCGTTGGTGCGGAGGTACCCGTCGACGGAGACGACCACGACCGGCCCGCCGACCTCGGCGGGCAGCAGCTCGGCCAGGAGCCGGGCGATCGTGCTCTTGCCGGCCGCCACGCCGCCGGCCACGCCGAGCACCCAACCGCCGTCGGGCGCCGCGTCGCCCGCGAGTGCCGGGTGCAGCGCCGCGAGCCGTCCGCGGAGCTCGAGGTCGGCGGCGCGCCGGAGCGCGGCCAGCCGGGCCATCGGGAGCACGACCTCGTCCCGCTCGGCGTCCGCGACCTGCGCGTCGTCCGCCCACGTGGGCACGGCGTCCGGGTCCGTGGTCGGGCGTGCGGGCCCGTCGGCCGCGCCGATCCCGGCCCAGGTCGCGCGCGTCAGGACGGCCCGGGAGGACATGCCGGACATCGTGGCACCTCAGGTGCCGGGGCCCGGCCGGTGTGGCGCGCGGCCCGGTCCGGGCCGCGCGGCCGCGGCCAGGGTCGCACGGCCGCGGTCAGGGTCGCACGGCGGTCGGCGGCCGCGTGCCCTACCGTCCCCGCGTCCTAGGCGTCGCCGAGCTCCAGCACCGCGAGGAAGGCCTCCTGGGGCACCTCGACGTTGCCGACCTGCTTCATGCGCTTCTTGCCGACCTTCTGCTTCTGGAGCAGCTTCTTCTTCCGCGAGATGTCGCCGCCGTAGAGCTTCTCGGTGACGTCCTTGCGGTACGCCTTGACGGTCTCGCGGGAGACGACCCGAGCGCCGATGGCGGCCTGGATCGGCACGTCGTACTGCTGACGCGGGATCTTCTCCTTGAGCTTCTCCGTGAACTTCTTGCCCATCTCCTGCGCCTTCGTGCGGTGCACGAGGAGCGAGAGGGCGTCGACGGGCTCGCCGGAGAGCAGGATGTCGAGCTTGACGAGGTCGCTCTCGCGCAGACCGATCGGCTCGTAGTCGAACGACGCGTAGCCGCGGGTGCGCGACTTCAGCTGGTCGAAGAAGTCCAGGACGATCTCGACGAGCGGGACGTCGTAGGTCAGCTGCACGCGGTCGGCGGAGATGTACTGCATCCCCTGGTGCTCGCCGCGCTTCTCCTGGCAGAGCTCCATCGTCGTGCCGACGTACTCGGTCGGCGTGAGGACGTTGAGCTTCACGAACGGCTCGCTGACCTTCTTGATGAAGGTCGGGTCCGGATAGGCCGACGGGCTGTGGATCTCCTGGATCGTGCCGTCCTGGAGCTCCAGCTCGAAGCCCACCGAGGGCATCGTCGCGATCAGGTCGAGGTCGTACTCGCGCTCGAGGCGCTCGCGGACGATGTCCATGTGCAGCAGGCCGAGGAAGCCGATGCGGAAGCCGAAGCCCAGGGCGTCGGACGTCTCGGGCTCCCACGCCAGCGCGGCGTCGTTGAGGGACAGCTTCTCGAGCGCGTCGCGCATGTCCGGGTACTGCGCGTTGTCCGTCGGGAACAGGCCGCAGAAGACCATCGGCAGGATCTCGCGGTAGCCCGGGAGCGCCTCCTCGGCGGGCACGAGCTTCTCGCCCTGGCCGCGGACGCCGGAGCGGTGGGTCAGCGTGTCGCCGACCCTGAGCAGCATGACGTCCTTGATGCCCGTGATGACGTAGCCGACCTCGCCGGGCCCGAGCTCCGTGATCGGCACCATCTGCGGCGAGAAGATGCCGAGCTCGTCGACGTCGGCCTCGGTCTCGGCCGCCATCGCGCGGATCTTGTCGCCCTTCTTGAACACGCCGTCGACCACCCGGATGTAGGCGACGACGCCGCGGTACTGGTCGAACTCGGAGTCGAAGATCAGCGCGCGGGCCGGGGCGTCGCGGTCGCCGTCCGGGGCGGGGACGGTCTGCACGAGCCGGTTGAGGACCGCGTCGACGCCCTCGCCGGTCTTGCCGGAGATCCGCAGGATCGAGTCGGCGTCGTCGCCCAGGAGCTCCGCGACCTCGGCCCCGACGCGCTCGGGCTCGGCGCCGGGCAGGTCGATCTTGTTCAGGCACGGGATGATCTCGAGCCCGGCCTCGACGGCCAGGTACGTGTTCGCGAGCGTCTGCGCCTCGACGCCCTGCGAGGCGTCGACGACCAGGAGCGCGCCCTCGCAGGCCTGCAGCGACCGGGAGACCTCGTACGTGAAGTCGACGTGCCCGGGGGTGTCGATCAGGTGGAACATGTACGTCTCGCCGTCGTCGGCGTCGAAGTACACCCGCACGGCCTGCGACTTGATCGTGATCCCGCGCTCGCGCTCCAGCTCCATCGAGTCGAGCAGCTGGTCCTGCATGTCGCGGTCGGCGACGGTGTCGGTCAGCTCGAGGATGCGGTCCGCCAGCGTCGACTTGCCGTGGTCGATGTGGGCGATGATCGAGAAGTTGCGGATCTTGGACTGGTCGCTCATCAGGTCGACACAGGGTACGGGTGCGGCGGCGGAAGGCCCGTCGTGGTGCCGGGACGGGGGCCGGCGGGGGTCCGGACGGCGACGCTCGTCGCGGGCCGACGGGGCGGTCGACCGAGGCGACGGTGAGGCGTTCGGCGGCGGCGTCGGGCGCAGGAACGCACGCCATACGAGGCGGGACACGCGGCCGGCGTTCATCCCTGCGTGCAGGCCGCAGGAACGCGCGCCACGCGAGGCGGGACGCCTGGCCGGCGTTCATTCCTGCGCGCAGGCCGCAGGAACGCACGCCACACGACGGCTACGGGGCGGCGCACGAAGCCGCCGCCCTGCGGGTGGCTGGCTCCCACACCGTCACCACGGCAGGCATCGGCCCGCCCGGTTCTCACCCCGGTTCCCGGTCGTCCCGCTCCTCGGACGACCCGCCCGCGATCGTGCCGCCGGTCCTCAGCCCGACTCGGCCGCCTCCGCCAGCGCCTTCAGGCGCGCGAGCCGCGCGTCCCACGCAGCCGCGAGGGCCTCGAGGCGACGACCGGCGTCCTGCAGCGGCCGGGGGTCGACCCGGAAGCGCACCTCGCGTCCGACCTTCCGGGAGCCGACGAGGCCCGCCCGGTCCAGCACGCCCAGGTGCTTCGTCACCGCGACGCGGCTGACCGGGAGGGCGGCGGCGAGCGTCGTCGCCGTGCCCTCCCCCGCCTCGCCGAGCAGCCGCAGGACCTCCCAGCGGGTCGGGTCGGCGAGGGCGGCGAGCACCTCGGCGGGCGGGCCGTCGGTCGCGGTGGCGGTCACGGGGCCACCTCGGCTCCGGGGCGGACGGATCCGCCACGGCCCGGCCCGTGCGTCGGGTGTGCCGCTCGGTCGACGCGACGGACGGTCGTCATGCGGCCACGCGCGCGGCGTACTCCTCGAGCTCGCCGAGCTCGGAGGCCCATCCGCGGACGTTCCCGTCGAACGCCGTGGTCCGGGTCCCCTCGTCGGTCACCAGATCCGCGAAGCCCGTCTCGACCATCCGCAGCCGCGTCGCCGTGCCGCGCGGCTCCAGCGTGAACTCGACGAGCGTCGCGTGGCCGTCCTCGGGCTCCTCGCGCCACTTCGGCCCGTAGGCGTTCCAGCGGTACGAGAACCGCGTGTGCGGCTCGACGGTGACGACGCGCCCGATCGACGTGCCGTGCTCCCGCCACTCCAGGCGGTACAGCCCGCCAGGGCGCAGCTCGATCTCGGCGCCCACGCGCCATCGGACCGTCCCACCGGCCGACCACCCAACACGCCCGCCACCGTCCACGACCGATGCGCCATCGGCCCGCCCCGCAGGCCATCCGCGCATCGCTCACGCCGCCGCTCCGGACCGACCGATCGACGACCGACCCGTGCCGGCGCGCCAATCCGCCGCCGTCCGGGCCGCGCGGCCGTAGGGTCGCCCCATGGCCCTGCACCAGCCCAGCCGCGGTCCCCGGTCGCGCCGACCGACCCTCGCCGAGAACCCGCTGCACCGCCCCGGGACACCGCCGGTCCCGCGCGACGCGCTGCCGACCGGCTCGATGGATCCCCGGGCGGCGCAGCGGATCGTGCTCGACGAGCTGCTGCTCGACGGCAACGCGCGGCTGAACCTCGCCACGTTCGTCACGACGTGGATGGAGCCGGAGGCCGAGGCGCTGATGGCGTCGGTCTTCGACAAGAACATGATCGACAAGGACGAGTACCCGCAGACGGCGGAGCTCGAGGCCCGCTGCGTCGCGATGCTCGGCGGGCTCTGGAACGCGCCGCGCAAGGACGGCGGGGACACGAGCGGCCCGGAGTCGACCGCGGGCGCCACCACCGCCGTCGGCTGCTCGACCACCGGGTCCAGCGAGGCGGCGATGCTCGCCGGGCTCGCCCTGAAGCGCCGCTGGGAGGCCCGCCGGCGCGACGCCGGCGAGCCGATCGACCGGCCGAACATCGTCATGGGCGCGAACGTCCAGGTCTGCTGGGACAAGTTCGCGCGCTACTGGGACGTCGAGCCGCGCCTCGTGCCGATGGAGGGCGACCGCTTCCACCTCGACGCCGAGACCGCCGTGGCCCGGTGCGACGAGCGGACGATCGGCGTCGTCGGGATCCTCGGCTCGACGTTCGACGGGTCCTACGAGCCGATCGCGGACATCGCCGCGGCGCTCGACGACCTCCAGTCGCGCACCGGCCTCGACGTGCCGCTCCACGTCGACGCGGCGTCGGGCGGATTCATCGCGCCGTTCCTCGACGAGGACCTCGTCTGGGACTTCCGCCTCCCCCGCGTCGCGTCGATCAACGCGTCGGGCCACAAGTTCGGGCTCGTCTACCCGGGCGTCGGCTGGGCGCTGTGGCGCGACGAGCAGGCGCTGCCCGAGGAGCTCGTCTTCCACGTCAGCTACCTCGGCGGCGACATGCCGACGTTCGCGCTGAACTTCAGCCGGCCCGGCGCCCAGGTGGTCGCCCAGTACTTCCAGTTCCTGCGCCTCGGGATGGACGGCTACCGGCGGGTCCAGCAGGGCTCGCGCGACACCGCGACGCGCCTGGCCGACGGGCTCGAGGCGACAGGCGCCTTCCGGGCCCTGACCCGCGGCGACGAGCTCCCGGTGTTCGCGGTCACGCTCGCCGACGACGTCGACCAGTTCTCCGTCTACGACGTGTCGGCGACTCTGCGCGAGCGCGGCTGGCTCGTCCCGGCGTACCCGTTCGTCGAGGCCCGCGACGACCTCCACGTGCTGCGCGTCGTCGTCCGCAACGGCTTCAGCGACGACCTCGGCGACCTGCTGCTCGCCGACGTCGACCGCGCCCTGCACCGGCTGACGAAACAGCCCGCGCCGCTGCGCGGGGTCGAGCACGCCGACTTCTCGCACGGCACGCCGAAGCGGGGCGTGCGGACGGACTGACGGCGCCCGGCCCCGAGCTCGATCGGAGCGGATCGTCTCCGGGGCGGACGGCCCCCGGCGCGCCACCCGGTGCGACGAACGCGGCCCCGCGTCAGGGGCCGGCCGGACTCAGGCCGAGACCGACGGGTCCTCCGGGTCGGGATCGGCCACCGGCGTCGGGGTCGACACGTTGTCGGGGTCGTCGTCCGCGTGCCCAGACGGCGGCGGCGGGGTCGCGCGACCGCTGTCGTCGTGCTTCCCGGGGCGCTCGGACGACTCCCCATCGTGCCGGTTGGGGAGCGGGACCTCTCGGCCGGTGTCGGGTGTGGGGACCTCGGCCCGCTCGTCGGGCTCCACGGGGTCGCTCGGGCTGTCGAAGGTCATGGCGGGTGGCTACCCGCGGTCCGGCGGCAGGAACCCGGGAGCGGCGACGGCCCGTGCACACCGGGCGGAGGCGCCGACGGGCCCGCCCGGACCGGACCGGCGACCTGCGGAGCCCGCGAACGCCGTGGTCGACCCGGTCAGTCGCGACGCTTGCGCTTCCCGCGCCTGGGACCCGATCCGCCGCCCTCGCGGCGCCGGCGGGCGCGCTCGGCGATGCGCTCCAGGGCCTCCTCGCGGGCCTCGATCATCCGGCGGGCCTCGGCGCGCTGGGCCGCGCGACGCTGCTGCTCCGGCGTCAGGCCGCCCTCGGGGCGCTCGACCCCGTAGGCCTCGAGGCGGGACGCCCCGACCTCGTCCTCCCACGCCGGCTCGGAGTACGGGTCGGCGGTCCCGTGCTGCTCGACCCCGGGCCACGGGACGTCGAGCGTCTCGCCGCCGCGCTGGCCGATCGTGGGCCAGTCGCGGGCGGCGTCGTACAGGTCCGGTGCCGGGGCGCCCGGGTCGGCCGGCGGCGCACCGGGGCCGGACGCGCCGGTGGGGGCTCCCGGGACGGGCTCGCCGACCCGGGGCGCGCCCGGCGACGGCGTGCCGGGGTCGACGGGCGCCGCGGGGTGGATCAGGCGGCGGGAGACCTCCGTCCCCCCGGACCGCGTGGCGGGATCAGCAGGATCGAACGGCGCCGGCGCTCCGGCGTCCGGGCGGCGGCGGCCGGCACCACGGCCGCGCGGGCCGACCACGCCGGGCGACGTCGGAGCCCCGCCCGGTCCGGCGGAGCCCGCGGACGGGTCGGGCCCCGGACGCCCGGCGTCCGACGGCGTCGCGCCGGAATCATGCGGTCGCCCGGCGTCGACCCGTGGAGCGCCGGCACCGCCGGGGCCCACCGCGCCGGTCCGCCCGCCCGCAGCCCCGCCGGATCGTCCGCGCGTCGCCCCGCCCGACCGACCCCCGGCCCGTGCCGCACCGGCGCGACCGGGCCCGCCGACCGCCGGTCCGGCGACCGCGACGGCGGGGCCCGCGGGCACCATCCCGACGAGCAGGCGCGAGAGGGCGACCGCCAACGCGGTCGGCAGGCGCAGCGGCCACGCGAGGATCCGCAGCACGGTCCCGACGGCGTCGCCGGTCGTGCGGGCGACGGAGCTGCCGGACGCGGCCACGAGCGTCCGCACGCCGGGGAGCCGGAGCAGCGGGCCCTGCACGCGGGCCCACAGGCGGACGAACCGGGCCCCCGCCTGCTCGAGCTCGCGGAGCCCGAGGTCGCGGGCCAGTCCGACGTAGACGACGCCGCCCGCGACGATGCCGATGCCGAGGTAGACCATGGTCACGATCGACGAGGCCGCGCCGTCGGCCAGCGCGTCGGTCGCGATCTGGCCGATCAGGACGACACCGGTCGCCGCGAGGACGGCGAGCACGGACGCCACCAGCACCTGCAGCAGCGAGCGCAGCACGGGCAGCAGCCCGAGGGGTCCTCCGGTCTCCTTGCGCAGGAGCCGGATCTGCAGGCCGACGAGGACGACGTTGCCGACGAACGTGCCGATCACGATGCCCGCGATCCCGAGCGGGCGGTACAGGGCGACCGACACCGCTACGTTGGCCACGAGGCTGCCCATCGCGAGGCCGGTGTTCGCCCACGGGCGCTGGAGCGCGAAGAACGTGCGGGAGAGCAGGAGGCTCACGCCGTTGAGCGCGAGGCTGATGCCGAGCCAGACGAGCGCCGTCGTCGCGGTGTCGGTGTTCGCGTCCGTCCACTTGCCGCGCTGGAAGAGCGTCTCGATGATGTCGTGCGAGATCACCGGGCTGGCGAACAGCAGGCCGATCGGGACGAGCAGCACGAGGATCTGGGCCATGCCGTTGCCGAGGAGCCCGCGCAGCTGGGCATCGTCCCGCCGCGCGACGGCGCGGCTGAGGACGGGGAACAGGACCGTGACGATCGCGACGCTGAAGATGCCCTGGGGCAGCATGTACAGGCGGAACGCGGCCTCGATCGCGCGAGGCCCGTCGTCGGACACGTGCGACGCCAGGATCGAGTCGATCAGCGCGCTGAAGTTGATGAGCCCCAGGCTGATCGCCACGGGGACCATCAGCACGAGCACCTGGCGCAGCCGGGGGTCGTGGATGTTCACCTTCGGCACGAGCCGTATGCCGTACCGCCGGAGCACCGGGACGGCCATCATCAGCTGCGCCCCCGTCCCGACGAGGATGCCGACCGCCTGCGCGTAGATCCCGTGCGCCGAGTCCGCGCCGCCGAACGCCGGCAGCAGCGCCAGGTTGACGACGATGATCACGAAGTTCCAGACCAGCGGCGAGAGCGCCGGGATGGTGAAGTGGTCGTACGCGTTCAGGGCCCCGACGAACAGCCCGTTCAGGCCGAGGAGGAGCACCGTCGGCAGCATCACCTGCGACAGGCCGACGGTCAGGCCGTTCCCGCCGGACCCGAGGTCCCGCGTCACCTCGTCGCCGACGAAGAGCGGCATGTAGAGCGGCGCGGTCAGCATCGCGACGCCGACGAGCAGCGCCAGCCCGGCCAGGAGCACCCAGAAGAGCGTCGAGAGCAGCAGCAGCGCCTCGCGCTTCTTCTTCTTCTCGAGCAGCTCCGTGAAGACCGGGACGAACGCGGCCGACAGCGCCATGTCCGCGAACAGGGCGCGCAGGAGGTTCGGGACCGCGAAGGCGATCGTGAACGCCGACGCCGCCCCGCCCGCGCCGTAGAGCGCGTTGGAGAAGATCTCGCGGATCAGGCCGGCGACCCGGGACAGGCCGGTCGCGACCGAGAAGATGATCGTGTTGCGGGCCCGGCCGGACGCGCTGCCCGACTCCGGGATCACGCCCTCGGCACCGCCGCCCTCGGGATCCGGGTCGCCGGGAACCGCGGCGTGGGGTCGTGGGCGGGACGCGGGCACCGGTGCGGCATCCTATGCCCCGCGTCGGCCGTCCGGCGGTGCTGACGGCGACGCGCCACGTGCGACCGGCGGACCCGCCACGCACGATCATGAGGGCCGGCGCTACTATCCCGGGTCGGCTTATGGCAAACATCGCATCGCAGAAGAAGCGCATCCTCCGTTCCGAGCGCGAGCGCCTCGAGAACCGTCGCTACACGTCGGCCCTCAAGACGCAGCTCCGTCACCTGGAGGCCGCGGTGAAGGCCGGCGACTCCGCCGAGATCGAGACCGCCCAGCGCAAGTACACGAGCCTGGTCGGCAAGGCCGTCAAGGCCGGCGCCCTGCACCGCAACACCGGGTCGCGCAAGATCGCCGGGGCCGCCCGCCTCGTCAAGGCCGCCGCGGCCGCCTGATCCCCGCGGGCCGAGCGGCCCGCGCGCAGCACCGAAGCACCGCAGAACGGCTCGTCGACGACGGGCCGTTTCGTCGTGCGGGCCGCGGGTTGTCGGGTTCCCCAGGCGACGTCACCGACTCGTCTCGCGATCCGGTCGGCGATCGGTCATCGTCCGAGGACGTGCCCCGCCTCCCCGCCCCCGTCCCCTCCGACCTCGTCGACGCGACCGGGCTCGCCGCCGTCCCCGGCACCGTCAACTTCCGCTCCATCGGCCCCGTCGACCGGGTGCCGCTGGGCGTCATCTGGCGTTCCGACGGCCTCACCGAGCTGGGCACCGAGGGGCGCGCGGTCCTGGCCGAGCTCGGGATCCGCACGATCGTCGACCTCCGGCAGGAGATCGAGCAGGAGCAGCACCCCGACGACCTCGACGGGCTCGACGTCGCGTTCCGGTCGGTCCCGGTGATCGGCCCCGGCATGGACATCGAGTCGATCACGGGCGTCGACGACCTCTACCTGATGATCATCGAGCAGCGCGGCGAGCGGCTCGCCGCCGCCGTCCGCGCGCTCGCCGCCCCCGACGCGCTGCCGGCCGTCGTCCACTGCGCGGCCGGCAAGGACCGCACCGGCCTCGTCGCCGCGCTGGTGCTGTCGATCGCCGGGGTCCCCGACGACGTGATCGCCGTCGACTACGCCCGGACCGCCGAGCTCCTGGTCGGCGAGGCCCTGGAGGAGATCCACCGCCGCGCGATCCAGGCGGGCCTCACCGAGCAGAAGATGGCCGCCGCCATGACGGCCCCCGCCGCCGCGATGACGAAGACCCTCGCGCACTTCACCGACGCCCACGGCGGAACGGAGGCGTTCCTGCGTTCGCACGGCGTGACGGACGAGGAGCTCGACCGGCTGCGGGACGCGCTGCGCCAGGACTGACGGCGGCTCGGGGGCGGGCCTCAGGCCGAGAGGCCGCCCGGGGCGGCGCCCCCGCCGCCGCCCGGCCCGAGCAGCGTGCGGCACGACGGGGCGGACGTCGAGAGCGTCGCCGGGAAGAGGTCCACCGGCAGGGCGCGGCCGGCGTCCTCGGACGAACGCCGGACGCGGGCGTACGTCTCCGGCGTCGGGTCGCGCGCGAGCTCGACGGTGTTGCGGTGCAGCGTCGCCGTGAGCCCGGGCGTGACGGCCCGCAGCCCGCGGCGCAGCGCCCGGTACTCCGGCTCGTCCGGGACGGTCAGGCGGGACAGCCGGTCGAGCTGGTGCCCCACGGTGTCGAGGTAGGTCCCGTACGACCGCAGGTACCGGCGGTCGCCGGCGGGCGTCCTGAGCCGCCGCGACCGGAGCTCGGTCGCGACCGTCCGGCGGGCGGCGACGAGGATGGCGCGGCAGCGTCGTTCGGCGCGCTTGGCGTAGTCGGCGGGCGAGACCGCGACGGCCGCGGCGCGCCGGTCCGCGGGTGCGTCCCGGTCGTCCCCGCAGCCGGTCGTCGACGCGAGCGCGCCGAGGACCAGGAGGAGCACCACCGGCGCGCGCATCCACCGGACCCTACTCGCGGCGGGTGCCGGGCCGGACCGACCACCGGATCCCGGGACGCCGCGGGAACCGTCGGTCGGGGCGGGCATCGTCGGTCGGGGCGGGAACCGTCGGTCGGGGCGGGGCCTCGACCGCCTGGGACGACGTGTCCGTGGCGGGTGTCCCGGTCAGCGACGTGCGGTGACGGCGCCGATGACGCGGATCGCCTCGGTGTCCTGGTCCAGCAGGCTGTCGCCGCGGGCGGCGAGCTCGAGGGTCGCGATGCGGTTGACGGCCTGGGCGAGCGTCGCGACGCCGGCGTCCCGCGCCTCGACCAGGCGGCGGTCGAACTGCCAGGGCGACATCCGGACGGCCTTCGAGATCGCCTGGCGGTCCTCGCCGGCCTCCAGCCGCCGCGCCATCTCGAGCGCCTGGCGCATCCGGGACTGCAGCAGGCCGGTCAGGCGCGCGAGCTGCTCGCCCTGCGCGCGGAGGGCGAGGTACGACGCGACCGCCGCGTTCCGATCGCCGGCGACGATCGCGTCGACGAGCCCCCACACCTGCTGCTCGGCGGCGTCGGCGACGGCCCCTTCGACCTCGGCCGTCGAGAGGCGTGCGCCGGGCCCGTACTCGAGGGCGAGCTTCTCGAGCTCCCGTTCCAGGCGGACGCGGCGCTCGCCGACCTGCGAGACCAGTGCCTGCGCTCCGGCCCCGTCGAGCTCGAACCCGAGCTGCTGGGCCCGTTCCTTCGCCCAGCGCGGGAGCTGCGCGGCCTTCAGCGCGCCCTCGTGGACCTTGGCCCCGCCGAGCTTCTCGACCGCACCGGAGAGTGCCGCGGGGACCTGGAGCTTCTTGTCCTCCATGCCGACGAACGCGACCGTCGTGGTCGTGCCGTCGAGCACCTTCAGCACGGGGACGAGCCGGGCGGTGACCTCGTCGTCCTTCCACTTCTCGACCCCGTCGACGAGGACGAAGCGCCGCCCGAGCCCGAGCGTCATCGCCGACAGCGTGTCCGCGATCGCGGCGGGCGTGGCGGCGTCCCCGTCGAGGTGCTCGACGCCCTCGGCCCCGACCTCGGCCTCCGCCGTCGCCTTCAGCCGGGCGCGGCGCTCGGCGACCCGGTCGTGGTCGTCACCGTGGATCAGGTAGGCGGGCAGCCACGTGGTCATCGCGGCCAAGGGTAGGGGATGGGGCGCGGACGGCCGGGGTCGCAGGCGAGGCGGTCCCCGCACGGCGTGCCCGGGGCGGCGCGTCCCCGATCCGATACCTCACGGGTGCGCGATCAGGCACGCGGGCCGGCGCGGATCGCACGCGGCCGGCCCCGGGGCGGCGCGTTCCCGATCCGGTACCTCACGGGTACACGACCGAGAACGGCGCGGCCGCGCCGCGGGGGTCAGCCCCCGATGACCTGCCGGTAGCCGTGGACGACCTTCGCCTTGCCCTTCGTGCACGTGACCGTGCCGGTGATCTCGGTCGGTGCGTTCTGCCGCACCTCGCGGCACGCGTAGCCGGAGACCTTCTTCACGCAGCGACCGGCCGGGCCCGTCTTCGTGCGGCACGCGGTGAAGGCCTTCACGGTCTTGGCACCCGCCCCGCAGGTCGTCTTCGTGACCTTCAGGGACGTCACGGTGGTGCCGGTGCCCGGGAGCGCGGGCACGGTGCACGTCTTCGCGCCCGCCGCGGACGCCCCTCCGGGCGCGACGGCCAGGACCGCGACGACGCCCGCGAGTGCGACGCCTCCGAGCGCGCGCGACGCACGCCCACCGGTCCCGCGGCCGACACCCGCCCCGCGACCGCCGCTTGGGCGAACACGAGCGGCGGATGTACGGGCGGTGGAGGCGGTCGGGGCGGCGGTGGGCATGATCGGGCGACCGTACGGCCGCCGGGGCCGCGGGTCAACCGCCGCGTGGACGGCGTCTACGTCGATCTGCGTAGGAGCCGGCACGCCACCGCCGCGTCGAGGCCTGCGGCCGCGAGCTCGAGGCGCGCCACGTCGGAACGGTGCCGTCTCCACCCCGTCTCGGAGCCCAGCCCCGTCGAGATCAGCCCCGCTGCGTCGCGATCCGGCCGCCTTGCCGGAGATGGCCCGCGCCAACGTCACCGTCCGCCCGCGCCAACGTCGCCGCCCGCCCCGCCAACATCACCGCCCGCCCCCGCCAACGTCACGGCCCGCCCGCACCCCGCGTCGCCTCCACGCGCGGTCCGCCTGGTCCGCCCCGCACCCCGACGCTGCCGTTCCGGTCGGTGCGCCACAGCGGTACGCGCGCGGCCCGGACCGCGGCCACGGTCGGCGGGGCGGGATGGCCGTAGCCGTTGTGCGCGCCGACCTGGGCGATCGCCGCCCGCGGTCGGAGGTCCTCGAGGAGGCGGGGGACGTCGTCGTCGGCGCTGCCGTGGTGCGGGAGGACGAGCAGGTCGACCGGGCCGCCCGCGGCGCGCCGGAGCGGGATCCCCTCGCGGTCGCTGGGCACGAGGACCCGGAGCCCACCGACGACGGCCCGCACCACGAGCGCCCGGTCGTTGGGGTCCTCCCCCGCCGGCGTCGGCCCCTGACCGGCCGGCGGCCACCGGATCTCGGCACGCAGGTCGCCCGCCGCGACCACGAGGCCGGCCCGCCCCGGGACCACGCGTCCGCCGGCCGCGCGGACGGTCGCCGCGGCGGCCGCGGTCGGGGGATCCGGGTTGCCGCTGCGTCCGTCGACGAGGAGGCCCGGCCGCAGACGGCTCGCCACGGCGGGGGCGCCGCCGGTGTGGTCGGCCGCGGCGTGCGACAGGACGAGCGCGTCCAGGCGGGTGACGCCCTGCTCGGCCAGACGGTCGAGGACGCGGCCGTCGACGGGGCCCGCGTCGACCAGGATCGTCGCGTCGCCCTGCCGCAGCAACGTGGCGCTCCCCTGTCCGACGTCGAGGACGACGACCCCGTCACCGTCGAGCACCGGATGGCCGCCGGGACTACGGCGGGCACCGAGGACCGTCGCGAGCACGAGCCCGACGGCGACGAGGGCCACGGCGCCGATCCGGACCGGGCGCAGGCGGGAGAGCCGGAGGGCGCGCCGCCCCGGCCCGGTGCGCGCGGCCCGTCGGCGCGCGAGGTCCTGCCCACGCACGAGCCACGCGGGGCGCTGGACGACCACGAGCGCGGCGAGGAGCCCGAGGACGGGGACGAGCGCCGCACCGGGCCCCGGCCGGACGACCGCCCAGTCCGGTGACGCCGCCCAGGTCGCGACGCCGCCCGTCCAGTCCAGGAACGGCCCTGCCAGCCGGACGAGCCATCCCGTGACCGGCGCCCCCTCCGGTCCGAGCAGGCCGGCGAGCATCCCGAGCCACGTGACCGGGGCGACGACCGGCTCGACGACGAGGTTCGCGGGGAGGCTCGTCAGCGACACGTCTCCCACCCCCGCGGCGAGCACCGGCGCGGTCGCCAGCCCCGCGCCGAGCGGGACGGCCGCGGCGGCCCCGAGCCACGGCGGCCAGCCCGCCCGTCGAGCCGCCGCCGTGAGCGGCGGCGCGAGGACGAGCAGCCCGACGACCGCCGCGAAGCTCAGCTGCCAGCCGAGCTGCTCGGGCGAGAACGGATCCACCACCACCGTCGCGATCGCTGCGAGCAGCAGCGCCCACCAGCGGTCCGGGGCACGGCCGAGCCCGAGCGCCAGGAGCGTCAGCACCCCGGTCACCCCGGCGCGACGGATCGACGGTCCCCCGCCCGCCAGCGGCACGTACAGCGCGACCGCAAGCAGCGCCCACCCGATCCGCGCCGGACGCGACAGGCCGCAGAGCGCCGCGATCCCGATCGCGAGGGCCGCCACGAGCGCCACGTTCTGCCCGCTCGCGGCGACGAGGTGCGACAGCCCGCTGCGCCGGAAGCGCTCCTCCTCGTCGTCGGTGAACCCGTCGTCCTGCCCGAGGACCATCCCGCGCAGGAGGGCGGTGCGGGTGTCGGCGGCGGTGCGCGGAACGACGCCGGCGCCGCTGCCCTCCTCCGCGGGCCCCGGAGCAGGACCGCCTCCGCGGTCACCCGTCGACGGGACGGCGGCGGTGGGCCCGTCGTCGTCGCCGGGCGCGTTGCCGGCCCCCGGCGCGTCGTCGTCGCCCGGCGCGTTGCCGGCCCCCGGCGCGTTGTCGTCGCCCGGCGCGTAGCCGGCCCCCGGCGCGTTGCCGGCTCCCGGCGCGGTCAGCGCCCGCTCCGCCCGTTCCCGGAACCGGTCGATCGCGCCCCGCCAGCCGCCGCGTCTCCCCGCCGTCCCGACGATCTGCGCATCCAGGGTCAGCGCGATGCCGCGCGAGCGGGCACCGACCGCGCCCTCGCCGACCGGCCGCAGCCGACCACGGACGCGGATCAGCCGGCCGGGGACGAGGTCGGGCGCGGACGCCGCGACCGGCGTCCGCAGCTCGACCGTCGCGCCGCGCAACCGGACGGTCGTGCGCCAGCCGCCGCTGAGCGACCGGTCCGCCGTCTCGAGGACCTCCACCCGCTCCGACGGACCGACCGCGACGCCGCGCGCGAGCGGCGCCCGGGCCGTCCGCTCCGCGTCCGCCTGCCGCCACACCCCGACGGCAGCGGCGAGCAGCACCGCCGCCACCGCCGCGGTCGCCCAGCCCGTCCGCGGCTGGGTCGCCCACGCCACGGCCGCGAGCACGGGCAGCAGCGCCGGCCACCGCGGAGCGACCACGAGCGCCACCGCGATGCACGCCGCCAGGTGGTGCTGCGGCCAGCGGGCGGTCATCCCTCGAGCTGCGCCCGGATCGCCTCGAGCTTCTTGGCGCCGATCCCGGGGATCTCGTCGAGGTCGTCGACCCCCGACAGCCCGCCGCGCTCCTCGCGGAGCTTCACGATCTTCGCCGCGGTCGCCTCCCCCACCCCGTCGAGCGTCTGGAGCTCCTCGAGGGACGCGGTGTTGAGGTCGATCGGGGCACCGCCGCCGGGACCCTCCGCGCCGGCTGGCGCGCCGCCCTTCCCCGCCGACCCTCCGGCGACCCCTCGACCCGCCGCCACCGGGGCCTTCTGCGGCACGCGGACCTGCTGGCCGTCGCGCACCGGTGCCGCGAGGTTCAGCGCCTGCCGGTCGCCGTCCCCTGTCGGACCACCCGCGCGCCGGACGGCATCGTCCACCCGCGTCCCCTCCGGCAGGTCGTAGACGCCGGGTCGTCGGACCTCCCCGGTGACGTGGACCTTCACGCGCCCCGAGCCGCCGCCCAGGGTCGCGGTCGCCCCGCCGGACCCGCCGTCGGCCGCGCCCGACCCGCCGCTGCCGTCCGCGTTCCCCGACCCGGCACCGCCGCCACCGGACGACGAGCTCCCACGCGACCCGGCACCGAAGGACCCGCCCTTCGACGCCCCCGCCCCGGTCGCCCCACCCGCCCCGTCGCCGGCCGACGCGGAGACCGCCACGCGCGCGGCCATCGCCCCGAGCAGCGCGGCGACGACGGCCCCGAGGACGAGGCGCACCCAAGGACGATCCAGCACCCCGACGACGCTACGGCGAGGCGCGTTGCACAGGACCCCGAGAGCGTCGCGGGATCGTTCCGACTTCGCGCGGGCGACCGTGACCCTGCGGCGCTCAGGACCGGGGGCGACGGAGATCGGACGCAGGCGACGACTTCTGCGTTCTCGTCGCAGAGCGACGCCAACGCATCAACGGACGCGCCTCCCCCGACGATGCCACCCCGCGGAACGGGCCACTTCTGCGTTCTCGTCGCAGAGCGACGCCAACGCACCAACGGACGCGCCTCCGCCGACGACGCCACCCCGCGGAACGGGCCACTTCTGCGTTCTCGTCGCAGAGCGACGCGAACGCACCATCGGCCGGCCCTGCGCCATCAGCGGCGCCCCGTCCTGGCCGGCGGGCCCCGCTGCCGTGACTGCGTCGCCCCGAGCGCCGCCGACGACGCCGTCGCCAACGCCGGCGGGCGGCAGACGCCGCCGGATCAGCTCACGCACTCAGGGCCGGACGCCGCCGCCGGTGCCGCCGGGTCAGGTCACGCACCCGGGGCCGTTGCCGCCGCCGGGGCGGCGGGTGCCGCCGCCGACGCGGCCGGCCGGACGCCTACCGCACCACCACGTTGACGAGCTTCCCCGGGACGACGATCACCTTCACGACCGTCTTGCCCTCGAGGAACGGCTGCAGCTTCTCGCGGCCGAGCGCCAAGGACTCGAGCTCGTCCTTCGACGCGCCGGTCGGGGCCATCACGCGGTCGCGGACCTTGCCCTGGACCTGGACGACGAGCTCGAACTCGTCGCGCTCCAGGTAGCGCTGCTCGGCCTCGGGCCACGGCTGCTCCCAGACCCGGGTGCCCGTCAGGCGCTCGTAGGCCTCGGCGGTCAGGTGCGGCGCGAACGGCTGCAGGAGCGTGTTGGCGGTGGTCAGCGCGAAGCGGATCGCGGCCCAGGCCTCGGCGTCGGCGATCAGCGCGGCGTCGGTGTCCGCGGCCGTCGGGGAGACCGCGGCGTACCCGTCGCCCGCGCCGTCCGCGGCATCCCCCGCGTCGTTCGCGTTCGCGCCCTCGCGCGACGCCGCCCGCGCGGCGGCCGCCGTCGAAGCGCCCTCCGCGACGGCGTTCCGCCGCGACGACACCGCGTTGACGAGCTCCATCACCGCGGAGATCGCCGTGTTGAACGCGAAACGGCCGTCGAGGTCCTGCGTGACCTTGTCGATCGCCCAGTGCGCCTTGCGGACGAGCTCGAGGTCGTCGCCCTCGGGGGACTCCGGGGCCAGGATCCCCGCCACCACGGTGTTCGGCTCGGTCGCCGCGACGCCGGGATCGCGGTCGCCGGCGGCCTCGTCGCCCGGCCGTGCCGCGCCAC
>NZ_KI912613.1:4872170-5199773 GCF_000519325.1 Patulibacter minatonensis DSM 18081
GCCGTCGGCCGCGCCCGACCCGCCGCTGCCGTCCGCGTTCCCCGACCCGGCACCGCCGCCACCGGACGACGAGCTCCCACGCGACCCGGCACCGAAGGACCCGCCCTTCGACGCCCCCGCCCCGGTCGCCCCACCCGCCCCGTCGCCGGCCGACGCGGAGACCGCCACGCGCGCGGCCATCGCCCCGAGCAGCGCGGCGACGACGGCCCCGAGGACGAGGCGCACCCAAGGACGATCCAGCACCCCGACGACGCTACGGCGAGGCGCGTTGCACAGGACCCCGAGAGCGTCGCGGGATCGTTCCGACTTCGCGCGGGCGACCGTGACCCTGCGGCGCTCAGGACCGGGGGCGACGGAGATCGGACGCAGGCGACGACTTCTGCGTTCTCGTCGCAGAGCGACGCCAACGCATCAACGGACGCGCCTCCCCCGACGATGCCACCCCGCGGAACGGGCCACTTCTGCGTTCTCGTCGCAGAGCGACGCGAACGCACCATCGGCCGGCCCTGCGCCATCAGCGGCGCCCCGTCCTGCCGGCGGGCCCCGCTGCCGTGACTGCGTCGCCCCGAGCGCCGCCGACGACGCCGTCGCCAACGCCGGCGGGCGGCAGACGCCGCCGGATCAGCTCACGCACTCAGGGCCGGACGCCGCCGCCGGTGCCGCCGGGTCAGGTCACGCACCCGGGGCCGTTGCCGCCGCCGGGGCGGCGGGTGCCGCCGCCGACGCGGCCGGCCGGACGCCTACCGCACCACCACGTTGACGAGCTTCCCCGGGACGACGATCACCTTCACGACCGTCTTGCCCTCGAGGAACGGCTGCAGCTTCTCGCGGCCGAGCGCCAAGGACTCGAGCTCGTCCTTCGACGCGCCGGTCGGGGCCATCACGCGGTCGCGGACCTTGCCCTGGACCTGGACGACGAGCTCGAACTCGTCGCGCTCCAGGTAGCGCTGCTCGGCCTCGGGCCACGGCTGCTCCCAGACCCGGGTGCCCGTCAGGCGCTCGTAGGCCTCGGCGGTCAGGTGCGGCGCGAACGGCTGCAGGAGCGTGTTGGCGGTGGTCAGCGCGAAGCGGATCGCGGCCCAGGCCTCGGCGTCGGCGATCAGCGCGGCGTCGGTGTCCGCGGCCGTCGGGGAGACCGCGGCGTACCCGTCGCCCGCGCCGTCCGCGGCATCCCCCGCGTCGTTCGCGTTCGCGCCCTCGCGCGACGCCGCCCGCGCGGCGGCCGCCGTCGAAGCGCCCTCCGCGACGGCGTTCCGCCGCGACGACACCGCGTTGACGAGCTCCATCACCGCGGAGATCGCCGTGTTGAACGCGAAACGGCCGTCGAGGTCCTGCGTGACCTTGTCGATCGCCCAGTGCGCCTTGCGGACGAGCTCGAGGTCGTCGCCCTCGGGGGACTCCGGGGCCAGGATCCCCGCCACCACGGTGTTCGGCTCGGTCGCCGCGACGCCGGGATCGCGGTCGCCGGCGGCCTCGTCGCCCGGCCGTGCCGCGCCACGCACGCCCGACGACCCGCCGACGCGCTCGGCGGCCTCGGCCGACAGCCGCCACAGGCGACCGAGGAACCGCGAGACGCCCTCGACGCCCTCGTCGGACCAGTCGGCGTCCTGGTCCGGCGGGCCCATGAAGCAGACGTACGTGCGCGCGGTGTCGACGCCGTAGCGGTCGATGATCGCCCGCGGCGCGACGACGTTCCCCTTGGACTTGGACATCTTCGCCCCGTCCTTGGTGATCATCCCCTGCGTGAACAGGTTCTGGAACGGCTCGTTCACGTCCAGGACGCCGAGGTCCGTGAGCGCCTTGCAGAAGAAGCGCGCGTAGAGCAGGTGCAGGATGGCGTGCTCGACGCCGCCGATGTACTGGTCGACCGGCATCCACCGGTTCGTGACCTTCGGGTCGAACGGGGCGTCCGTGTTCAGCGCGTCGGTGTAGCGCAGGAAGTACCAGGACGAGTCGACGAAGGTGTCGAGCGTGTCGGTCTCGCGCTTGGCCGGGCCGCCGCAGGTCGGGCAGGTCGTGTTGACCCAGTCCTCGGCCGCAGCCAGGGGCGACCTGCCCTTCGGCTTGTAGTCCTCGACGTCGGGCAGGACGACCGGCAGCTGGTCCTCGGGCACCGGCACCATGCCGTGCTCGGGGCAGTGGATCACGGGGATCGGGCAGCCCCAGTAGCGCTGGCGCGAGACGAGCCAGTCGCGCAGGCGGAAGTTGATGGCCTCCTCGCCCTTACCCTCGCTCTTCAGCCAGTCGTTCATCGCCGCGAGCGCCTCGCGGTTGTGGCGCCCGTCGAAGTCGGGGTGCGAGTCGACGACCGGGCCGTCGCCGATGTAGGGCAGCGCCTCGGGCGACAGCTCCCACGCGGCGTCGTCGCCGAGATGCGAGTCGGGCGCGCCCTCGTTGGCACCCTGAATGACGCGCTTGACCGGCAGCTCGTACGCCTGCGCGAAGTCGAAGTCGCGCTGGTCGTGGCCGGGGACGGCCATGATCGCGCCGGTGCCGTAGTCCATGAGGACGTAGTCGGCGACGTACATCGGCAGCCGGTCGCCGTTGACCGGATTGATGACGTGCCGGCCCAGCGGAACGCCGGTCTTCTCCTTGTCGGCCGCGCCGCGCTCGGTGCGCTCGGCGGTCAGCGCCTTCTGGACGTAGGCCCGGACGTCGGCCTCCTGCGGCGTGCCGGCGACCAGCGCCTCGACGTCCGGGTGCTCGGGGGCGAGCACGAAGAACGTCGCACCGAACAGCGTGTCCGGGCGCGTCGTGAAGACCTCGTAGTCGTCGCCCGTCTCCTCGCAGCGGAACGACACGCGCGCGCCGGCCGAGCGGCCGATCCAGTTGCGCTGCATCGTCTTGACGTGCTCGGGCCACTGGATCGTGTCGAGGTCATCGATCAGCCGCTGGGCGTAGTCGGTGATCTTCAGGAACCACTGCTCGAGCTGGCGGATCTCGACCAGCGCGCCGGACCGCTCGCCGCGACCGTCGATGACCTGCTCGTTGGCGAGCACCGACTCCTCGACCGGGTCCCAGTTGACCGCGGCGCTGCGGCGCTCGACCAGCCCGCCGGCGAGCAGCTTCAGGAACAGCCACTGCGTCCAGCGGTAGTACTCGGGGCGGTGGGTGGCGAGCTCGCGCGACCAGTCGATCGACACGCCCCAGTCGCGGAACTGGCGCTGGAACGACGCGATCGACGCCTCCGTCGCGTCCCGCGGGTGCTGGCCGGTCTTGATCGCGTTGTTCTCCGCCGGCAGGCCGAACGCGTCGTAGCCCAGTGGGTGCAGGACGGTCTTGCCCTGGCGGCGCTTGAAGTGCGCGACCGCGTCACCGATCGAGTAGTTCTTCAGGTGCCCGACGTGCGGCTCGCCCGACGGGTACGGCAGCATCTCCAGCACGTACACCGGGTCGACGGCTGGATCGTCCAGCACCGCGTCGTCGACCTCCCAGGTCTTCTCCTCCGCCCACACCGCCTGCCAGCGGGGCTCGATCTCCTGAGGGTCGTAACGGTGCTCCATGCGCGACCCACCATGGTACGGGGGCGCGCGGGACGGGCCCCGCACGGTCGGGGCGCCCTCGCGGTTCGTGCCCGCGCGGTCGGGGCCTCGCTTCCCCCCGGTTCGTGCCCGAGAGGCCGAGTCTTCCGACGCCACTCGTGGCCGCGTGGCCGAGCAGCCCGATGCGGTTCGGGCCCCGCGCCCTGTCCCTACGACGCGACCTGCAGGCGCACCACGCGGGACCCGGAGGCGCAGCGCACACCCGTCCACCGGATGTAGCTCGGCGCGTCGCCGGCCCGCGTCCCGGTCACGCGGCACCGCCACCGCCGGCCGCCGGAGGTGAAGCTCCGCCGGATCCGCCCGTCGCTGCGCCGGACCGCTCGCACGGCGACGCGGCGCGCCGTCACGCACGTGACGCCGGAGGCCCGGACCTCGAGGACGCCGTTCCCGTTCCCGGCGGCGTCGACCGGCGGGGCGCAGGAGACGGCGTCGGCCGACGCCGGCGCCGCCGCGGCGAGCAGCACGGCCAGGGCCATCACGACGATCGGGAGCCGGCGCACCGCCCGAGCCTAGCGGGGCCCTCGGGGCGTGCCCGTACGGCGTAGCCGTCCCCGGACCACCCCGTGCGACCGGACGCCGGTCGGTCTGGGAGGGTAGGCGGCGATGGCGGGAGCCCCCCGACCGCGCGAGCCGCGGCCCGATGACGACCTGGCCTGGCTGCCCCGCCGAGATGCACCCGCAGGGGACCAGGTCGCGCGGATCGTGCGCGCTGCGGAGGAGACCGCCGAGACCCTCCGCAACGACGCCGTCCGTGCCGCCGCCGCCCGTGTCCAGCAGGCGGAGGAGCGCGCCGACGCACGGATCGCCGAGGCCGAGCGCGCCGCCCGCATGCGCGTCGAGGCCGCCGAGGCGGAGGCCCGCGACCTCCTCGACGACGCCACCGCGTCGGCCGAGCGCCTGCTGGCCGACGAGCGCGCCCGGATCGCCGAGGAGCGCGCGCTCGCGCTGCAGGAGGCCGCCGACCGCGCCGAGGAGCTCCATGCGAAGGCCGTGCAGGAGGGCGAGGAGCGGCTCCGCGAGGCCGAGCGCGAGGCCGACCGGCTGGAGACCGACGCCCGGCTCGCGGTCAGCGAGGAGCGTTCCCGCGCGGACCAGGCGTCCACCGAGGTCACCCGCCTGGCCACCGAGCACGCGAAGGCGGTCCTCGAGCAGGCGAAGGCCGAGGCCTCCCGCCGGCTCCAGGAGGCCGACGACGCCGCGCACCGCCTGCGCGACAGCGCCGAGGACAACGCCCGCGCCGTCGAGGCCGCCGCCCGCGCCACCCGCGAGGAGGCGGTCCGCCTGGCCGCCGCGACGGAGGAGGAGGTCCACCAGCGCTCTTCCGCGTCCCTGCGCAAGGCCCGCGAGGTCGCCCGTCACGTCCTCCAGGAGGGCGAGACCCTGGCCCAGGACCTCCGCGAGCTCGGCCGCTCCCTGGACGTCAACGCGAAGATCCTTCTCGACGACGTCCGCGCCAGTCACGCCGCTCTGATCGGTGCCCTGGACCGCGTCACCCCGAACGCCGGGGACCGGTCCGGCCGCACGCCGGCGAGGGCCCCGCAGGGCTACGACAAGAGCGAGTTCCGGCTCCCGCCGGGCGGGGGCGTGCCGGTCCGGCGGATCGGGTCGGAGGCCGGGCGGGACGACCGCGACGGCGCGTCGGACGACCGGCGCGGGGACACCGACGGCGAGGGGCTCCCGTTCACCCGCGGCGACGGCGGCCCGCGCGCGCCGACACGGCGAGCGGACACCGGGATCTCGGGGTCCGGCGGGCGCAGCGACGCGGGTGGCGCGTCGGGCGCGAGGCGGGGCGAGACGAGCGGCGCATTGAGGCGAGGCGACGGCGGACGCGGCCCCGTCCGCGACCGCGAGTCGGGCGCCCGCCGCCCGCGCGAGGACAACGGTCCGAACCGGCCGCTGGAACCGCCGGAGTTCCTGCGGCAGGACTGAGCGTCAGCCGAGCAGCTCCTCGATGACGTCTCCCGCGCCGTCCTTCTTCGGGAGGATCGGTCCCTCGCTCGGCTGGACGATCGCGACGCCGTCGCCCGCGAGGCGCAGCTGGAACATCTCGCCGGAGCCGCCCTTGAGGAACGACTTCGCGCTCTCGGACCTCGTGATTGAGGTCGTGAGCCCGGCCGACCAGCCGACGATCGCGTGGGTGTCGACGGACAAGGGTGCGTCCGGGGTCACGGGGATCACCATCGGCTGCCCGTCAGCGGTGATCGCCACCGAGCCGTCGCCGCCGAACGTGCTGGCGAACAGCCCACCCCCGGCCATTCCGGCGCCCTTGACCCGGGTGATCTCGTAGGTCACGCCGGCGTCGAACGCGAGCACGCACCGCCCCGCCACCGCGAGCCCGGCGTCGGCCGAGACGGGCAGGACGGCGACGTGCTTCGCGAGCTCCGCGAACCAGATCTCACCCCGACCGGCGACCTCCATCAGCGGCAGCCCCTCGCCGGTCACCGCCCGCTTGAGCAGCTTCTTCACGCCCTGCCCCTTGGTCGCGATCGTCAGGTCTCCGCGGTAGGCGACCATCGCACCCTGACGCGCCATCAGCGCCCCGTCGACCGTCGCCCGGACGCAGTGCTGGTTCTCGACGGTCATGCCGGGGGCGGACGAGGTGCGGACCAGGGACCGGGTGAGGAAGTCCGCACCGGTCCCGGACGACTGCCCGCCCGCGTCGGCTGCCGCCGTCGTCATCGGTCCGAAGAGCGCGCGTTCCAACACCATGACCCGAACCTACGACCGGTCGGGCTCGCCGCCATCGGCCACGAGCAGGTCGTTCAACCGACTTTCGGCCACCGCGGGAGACCGGTACACCGCCGAAGGTCGGGGGTCCTCTTCCCGACCGCCCGCCACCCGCCCGACGCCCGGCCGCACGACGCCCGGAACACCGCCCGTGGTACCTTGCTCGTCGCGCTGGGGCTATAGCTCAGCTGGAAGAGCGCCTGCATGGCATGCAGGAGGTCGACGGTTCGAGCCCGTCTAGCTCCACCTCAGCGACACCACCGGAACCCCCGTCACCGACGGGGGTTTCCTCGTTCTAGAGGCAAATCAGGCGGCCCGTCGGAGGTATCGCCAACGCAGGGCGTAGTACGAGGGCGTAGTGCGTCGTTCAAGGCCGCTTCGGGTCGACGAGGACGAGCCGGCCGTCCGGCAGCCGGTAGACCTGGCCGACCGGCTCACCGCGACCGGTGACCCGCGAGGGCGAGGACGGGGTGCTCAGCGTGCGTTCGGTCGGGGTCGGCGAGCGTTCCGAGGTCCGGGTCCGCGGCACGATCCTCCCGTCGTCGTCCATCGCGAGACTGAGACCCGCGACGAGGAAGGCGACCGCCAGGACGAGGCCGAGGTCGAACAGGTTGACGAGCCCGTCCAGCGGGTCGCCCGTGTCGCTGTCGACGCCGCCGTGGCGTCCGAGGCCGATGCGGCTCATCGGCCTGTCGCCTCGCCGCTGGTTCGGGCGGCACGCTCGAGCGCGGCGAGGTCCTCGGTGGCGATCCGGGTGCGCACCAGCGTGAGCGCGAACGCCGCGGTGCCGACGAGGATGCCGATGACCGTGGCGGCGAACGCGGTGCGGAGGTCGCCGGCGAGCGCGGCGACGTCGCCGCGGCCGAGGGCCGCGATGCCGGGACCGAGCGGGATCAGCGTGCCCATCAGGCCGACGGCGGGACCGGCGCGGACGAGCATCCTGGTCCGGTCGAGGCGTCGCTGGACGCCCAGCTCGTAGTCGGCGAGGGCGTCCTCGACGGCCTCGGGACGACCGGTGGCCCGGGCCTCGGCCATGTCGCGGATCGCCCGCTCGGTCAGGGCACCCGGGGCGGCGCGCGCGATCTCCGGGGCCCGGCCCGGGTCGGCGAGGGCGCCAGCGGCGACGGCGAGCAGCCGCGGACGGGCAGGCCGCAGGCGCCGGGCGGCCTCGGCGGCGGCGCGGCCCAGCTCGAGGATGAGCAGGAGCCCGAGTGCGAGGGCGAGCACGTGGACCGGCGTCTGCAGCGCGGAAGCGACGTCGGTGAGCGCGTCGGTGACGACGTCGGCAAGCGGCGCGGCGGGGGTCATACGGGGCTCCGAGGTGGGATGACGGCGGGTTCGAAACGCCCTTCGCGGCGGGCACGGGACCGGCGGATCGCGACGAGCATGGCCGGCCCGAACGCGAGCGCGAACGCGACGTTGCCGGCGGCGTGCGCGCCGTCGAACGGGGCCGACGAGGCCGCGACGGCGACGAGCTCGCCGGTCCCTGCGCCGGTCGCGCCGAGCCAGACCGAGACGTTCATGATGGTTCCGAAGACGAGGCCCGCGAGACCGCAGACGACGGCGAGGGTCAAGCGGCCGACGTGGTCGCGGACCAGCAGCCCCAGTCCGGCGCCGAGCAGTCCGCAGCACCCCCAGGCGAGCATCTGCCAGGCGGTCCATGGCCCTTGGCCGAAGGCGACGTTCGAGACGACCGCGGCGACCGCCCCGACGGCGAACCCGGGAGCGGCACCGAGTGCGAGACCGGCGAGGACGACGACGTCGGTCGTGGGCTGCACGTTCGGCACCGGCGCCAGCGCGAGCCGGCCTACGGCAGCGAGCGCGGCCAGCGTCGCGACGAGGGCGAGGACGCGGGAGGGCGGACGCGTGCGCTCGTACCACCAGGCCATCAGGACGAGCGCGAGGACCACCAGCGCGGTCGCGGGGAGCGTCGGGCTCACGGGGCGCTGCGCTCCGCGGCGCGCGACGCTCGGCCGGTCGTCGAGCGTGTCCGGGCCTGCAGGACCGCAGCTCCCGCGTCCGGGGTCAGGGCGTCGGCCCGGCCCAGGATCCGAGCGGTCTGCGTTGCGAAATACCACCCGCGACCGAGGAGCGCCCCCGGCGGACCGTCGGCGAGCACGCGCCCACCACCGAGCAGGACGACGCGGTCGGCGGCCTCGGCGGCGAACTCGACGTCGTGGGTGGCGACGACGATCGCCGTTCCGGCGGCCGACAACCGGTCGATCTCGATGAGGAGCGCGGACCGGGCGGCGGCGTCCATGCCGCGGGTCGGCTCGTCGAGGCCGAGGAGCGCGGGGGGCGTCGCGCCACCGAGGACGACCGCGAGGGCGAGCCTCTGGCGCTGCCCGCCGGAGAGGTCGCGCGGATGACGGTCCGCGAGGTGGTCCAGGCCGACGAGCTGCAGGGCGGCACTCGTCGTCTCGTCGCCGACGCGGTCGTGCAGGAGCACGTCGCCGGGGTGCTGCGGCAGGAGCGCGGCGGTCCCGGCGCACTGCACGCGGCCGCGCGTCGGGCGGTCGAGGTCGGCCATCAGCCGCAGCAGCGAGGACTTTCCCGCGCCGTTGCGGCCCATCAGCGCGACGCGTTCGCCCGGCCCCACGTCCAGGTCGACACCCGCGAGGACGACCGGACCGTCGGAGATCTCCCGCCACGCGGCGCGGAGGCGGATCGCCGGGTCCACCGCGCGTGCGCGACGGCCCTTGGTCGTCGCGGCCCGGCCTCGTGTCGTCGTGTCCTCGACGCGGTCGGCCGACCCGACGTCGTGCGCGATCGCCAGCCGGGCGTCTCGGACGCCGACCGGGAGTGGGCGGCGACCCGCGGCGTGGAACAGTCGCGCGGCCGGGGACAGCAGTCCGGGGTCGTGGTCCGCGGCCCAGTCCAGGAACGCCCCCGGCGTCGCGTCGCAGGCGACGCGTCCGGCGCGCAGCGCGATCACGCGATCGGCGTGGTGCAGGCAGCGGTCGAGCCGGTGCTCGGCGAGGAGGACCGCGGTGCCGTGCTCCTCGTTCAGCCGACGGAGGAGCCAGACGAGCTCGTCGCCGGCGACCGGGTCCAGCTGGGCGGTCGGCTCGTCGAGGAGGAACAGCCGGAGGCCGTCGGACGGGCCGCCGCGCGCACCGGCGACGAGCGCGGCGCCGAGTGCGACGCGCTGCAGCTCGCCGCCGGAGAGCTCGTTCGTGCGGCGCTCGAGCAGCGGTTCGATGGAGAGCGCGAGCGCGACCTCCTCGACCGCCTGGGCGACCGTGGCCTCGTCCTCGCCGCGGAGGCGCAGCGGCAGCGCCAGCTCGGCCCGTACGGTGTTCATGACGACCTGGGTCTCCGGGTCCTGCAGCACCGTTCCGACGACGGCCGCCAGCGCGGATGGCCCGGCGTCGCGGGTGTCGACGCCGGCCACGCGCACGTGACCCTGCAGCACGCCGCCGACGTGGTGCGGAAGCAGACCGCAGCAGGCGTGCAGCAGCGTCGACTTCCCGGACCCCGACGCACCGGCGACGACGACGAACTCCCCGGGTCGGACGGTGAACGAGACGTCCTCCAGCGACGGGACGGCAGCGCCGGCGTGCGTCGCGGTCACGTGCTCGAGCTCGAGCACGGGGGTACCGGCCGTCACCCGGGCGAGGGCGTTCACGGCCCCGTTCCCCGTCGGTCCGCGAGCGGGGCGACGAGCGGCAGCACCAGCGCGACCGCGAAGAGGGCCGCCGACGACGCCGGGCGACCGGAGAGCTCGGGGTCCGTGCCGAGGCGCAGCGCGCCGGTCGCGATCCCTGCCGCGGTGACCGCGACCAGCAGGACGGCCGAGCCGGCCAGCGCGAGGTCGTGGCGCGACCACGGACGACGAGCACGCGGTGCCCGACCCCGCGCCGCCGGGGGCAGTCCGTGGCCGCGGAGCTCGAGGGTCGCGGACAGGTCGGAGGCGCGCTCGAGGACGGAGCCGGTGACGGCACGCACGACGAGCAGACGGGCGCCGCGGTCGTCGGTGGCGCCGGGCGTCCCGGCGGGCCGGGAGCGCCGGGCGTCCGCCATCCGTGCGCCGTCACGGACGAGGACCGGGGCGATCCGTAGCGCGAGGGAGGCGGTGAGCGCGCCCGCGGGCCACCGGCGGTGGGCTGCGAGCAGCAGCGCGTCGAGGTCGACGGTCGCCGCCGCGATCGCGGTCGCCACGAACACGATCGCGAGCCGCAGCGCGAGGGCACCGGCGGCGACGAGCGCCTCGAGGGTGATGTCGACGGCCCCGAGGACGGGGAGCGTCCCGAGCCGCGCGAGGACGGTCAGGCCGTGGCGGTCCACGAGCACCTGGAGCACGACCAGGACGACGAGCATCGGGACCGCGAAGCGTGCGATCCGGCGCAGCCGCGCGGCGGCGCCGACCCGGGCGGCGACGCCCACGACGGCGGCCAGCGTCGCGGCGAGCGCCACTGGGTGCGAGATCGCGAGCGCGACGACCGCGACGGCTGCGCACCAGGCGGCGGAAACCACCGGGCGGGCAGCGCTCAGGGCCGAGCCCCGGCGCGTCGTCCCGGACGCCCGCGCCCCGACCGTCGGCGGAGCGTCGCTCGGCCGAGATGCCGCGGCGGGTGCTTCGGTCGCGCTCGTGCCGATCATCGTTCCGGCCCGGTCGGGAGCGGCGACGTGCGGTCGCCGCGGACGAGGACCGCGAAGCGCCCGCGGAGCGTCGGCTCGCGCAGCGCGGCGGCGGCCGCGGTCGCGTCGGCCTCGGTCGCACCGGTCACGAGCCAGGTCACCCCGGAGCCGCGGGGGCGCATCGCGGCGACGAGCCCCCAGCGTCGCAGCAGCGGACCGGAACGCCCGGCCGCGTCGTAGGCGGCGAGGCCGCCCCGCACCGGGACCGCGAGGACTCCGGAGGCGCGGGGCCCGCGGGCGAACGCCCGAGCACCGTCCTCACGGCGCAGTGCCGGCCAGGCGCCGACCAGCACACGGACCGTCGCGGACGGGGACCGGTCGTCGAGAGCGCGCGGCTGCGTCGCGACGCCTGCCGCGCGGAGCCGGTCGACGGTCGTCCGACAGGCCTCGCCGGCGGGGTCGGCGCACGCGAGGTCGGGGCGCGCGCCGTCACCCCGGAGCGGGGCGGGGAACGATCCGACGACCGCGCCGACCGCCGCGAGCCCCGTCTCCTGGCGGTCCCACCAGATGTGGTCGCCGTCGTGCACGCGGATGCTCGTGGCTCCCTTCTCCGCCTGGACGCCGTTGACGAAGTAGATCCAGTCCCGGGTCCGACCGTCCGCGCGCTCGCCGCCCTCGCGGCCGCTGACCGCGGTGACGAACGCGCCGCCGTACGCCGTGTCGACCCGGGCGTTGCGGCGGAGGAGCCGCATGATGGTGTCCTCGCCCTCGATCTTCGGGGTGGCGCTCTGGAGGATGGTCCTGCGACCGAAGCCGTCGGTCACCCGCAGCGTCACGTCCGTCGGGGTCTCCCCCGCGCCCAGACCGCAGCCGGTCAGGAGGAGCGCGAGCAGGACGACGAAGAGCGGACGCCTCACGACGCCACCTCCCGCGGGACCCGTCGCTCGAGGCCGGCGCCGGCCGCGAACACCAGGACCGCCAGTCCGCCGAGACCGATCGACGCCCACGGCGTGCTCGAGTCGCCCGCCCGTGCCGACCGTAGACCCGGGGCGATCGCGCGCTCGCGCTCGGTGCCCTGCGTGCCCCGCGGCTCCTGGACGATCGCGCCCGAGACCGCAGTGCCGGCTGGGTCCTCCGCCTTCGCGCGCTCCCCGTTCTGGACGCCGCCGTCGTCGCCGGGACCGCTGGCGGCGGCCGTACCGGTCGCGCCCTTCCGGCCCTGGGTGCCTCGCCGTGCGGCCTGGTCGCGCTCGGTGTCGCGGGCCCCGCCGGGCGTCGCCCCGCGGCTCTGCGGCTGCGGCCGACTGAAGAGCGGCGCGCCTCGACCGCCGCCACCGCCCGACACGACGCCTCCGTCGTCGGACGAGGAGCCCGCGTCGCCCCGCTCGGCCTCCTCGCGCAGCTCGCGCCGTGCGGCGACCTTCTCGGATCGCGCCTGCTTCGCTGCGGCCCGGCGCGCCTCGCGACGGACCACGGCCTCGCGCGGCGGCGCCGGGACGGGCCATGCCTGGCCCGCGAACGCCGGCGCCGCGTAGGCGGTCATCCAGGTCGGGTTGAGGTCGCGGCTCTCGCGCCAGCGGATGCTGCCCTCGCGACGCTGGAGCGTGCCCAGGAACTCGAGCGGGTCCCTGCCGCCTTTCCGCCACGTCGCCGGGTCGGTGCCGGTCGCCCACAGGGCCTGGACGACCCACGGCGTCGTACCGGCGTTGGACTCGCCGGGCCGCTCGTCGGCAAGATCTCCGGCCTGCCACCCGCCGTCGGGCTGCTGGTGGTCCTTCAGCCACGCGAGCGCGCGACGGACCGCGGCGGTGCCGCACCGACGGGCGACGCAGAGCGCCTGGATCGCGGCGCCGGTCATGTCGACGTTCGTGCCATCGCCGGGTCGGACCGCGGGCCAGGTGCCGTCGGGGCGCTGCATCGCCTCGACGGCGCTGGCGGCCCGGGCGATCGGGGCCTTCGTGTCGGTGCCGCCTGCGCCGGCGAGGAAGAAGATCGCGAAGATCGTGTCGTTGACGCCAGGGTTCTGCCCGTCCCGGACGTGCGGGAACCAGCCCGGTGGGACCGGCTTCGCGGGCACCCGGGCGGTCGACGAGGAACTGCCGTCGGTCGGGAGTGCCCCGGGCCCGACCGGGGGTGCCGCCGCGGACAGGTCCGGTGCCGCCCCCGACGACTGCTCGGGAGCGGAATCGGAAGGCGGCTGCCACGCGCTCTGCGACTGCCGATCCATCAGCGACCGGACGTAGTCGCGACCGCCGAAGCTCCGCGGGTCCATGCCGGCGGCGTTGATGAACATGCCGATGCGCTCGAACTCCGTCGTCACCGGCGGGCGGCCGCCGGAGGTGATCGGCCCCGCGGACTCGAGGTACGTCGCGACGCTGCGCGTCCTGGACCCCGGCGCCTTCTGGTCCTGCGGGTTGATGCCGGCCGCCGCCAGCCCGATCCCGACCCACGCGCTGATCAGCGGGTCGGACGCGGCACCTGGGGTACCGCCGTAGCCGCCGTCGTCGTTCTGGGTGTCCTGGAGGAACCGCACGATGCGGTCCAGCCGGGCGCCCTCCCGCGCGCTCGGCGCGGGGTGCTTTCCGGCGGCGTCGACCGCATCGGTCCCGCCGACGAACGACGCCGACGCGGAGGCGATGGCGAGCGCCATGGCCGCCGCTGCCAGGCGGCGACGAGGGCGCGGCCCGGCGGGGCGGCGGAGCGGCACCCGGGCCTCAGGGTCCGACGGCGAGACCGTCGGCCCGGACCACGCCCGAGAGCACGCGGACCCGCACGGCGGAACCGCGGCGACGGTCGCGGGCGCGGAGCACGACGGTCCGGCCGTCGGCGTGCGCGGGGACGGTCAGGCGCTGCGGACGCGCCCGGCCGGAACGCACCTCGACGACGGCCTTGCGCCGGTCGGAGCGGACGACCAGCGCCGGACGGCCGGCGGGCAACGTGACGCGCAGCGACGTGCCGCGGCCCATCCGCGTGACGGTCTTCCGCCACGCCAGCGGGTCGTCCTCACGAGCGATGCGACCGGAGAAGCGGACCTGCCGGACCCGCTCGTCGATCGGCACGACGACACGTCCGATCGGCCGGAGCACCGCACCGCCTGTCGGGGCGACGAAGCGGGCCCTCAGGTCGACCGTGCGACCGAACGGCACGTCGAGGAGCGCCGAGCTCTGCACCGTGCCGCTCTTCGCCGTCCTCCACCGCGGCTGCGCGACTCCCGGGACGCGGTACTCGATGCGCCAGCCCTTCATCGCGGCTCCGCCGAGGACGGTCCACCGGACGCCGACGAGCGCCGCGGGGTTGCCGTCGGTGGTGACGCGCAGCCCCTGCACGGTGAGGCCGCCGACCCGGAAGCCCTTGCCCGACGGTGCCGCCGCGCCGACGGTCAGCGCGCCGCTGCCGGTCGGTGTCGGGGCGGGCGAGGGAACGGTGCTGGGCGGCGGAACGCGCGTGGCGGTGTCCGCCGACGGGGTCGCGCCGCAGCCCGCGCCGGCCGCGTCGGTGACGCAGACGTCGAGCCGGTTGGAGCGCACGAAGCCGGTGCCCTCGGCCTTGACCCGCTTCCAGCCCGGCGTCGACCACGACAGGGTCGCGTGGCCGGCGGCGTCGGAGACGACGGTCGCCGGGTCGGTGCTCTGGATCGTCTGCACGCCGTTCGCGGCGGTCGTGACCGGCGAGACGCGCACGCCCGCGGCAGGCTTGCGGTATCCGGCGGCACCGATGTCGCCGGTCGACTCGTTGCGGATCGTCGTGACGCCGAACGGCTGCCCGAGCCCGACGGTGAAACTGCTCTTCGCCGCGGCGGTGGGCGGGGCGCCCTCGACGTCGGACGTCGGCTCCCCCACGCCCTGCGGACCGTCGAGCCGGAGCAGGTCCCGGTTGTTGAACGCGTCGTAGACCCAGAGCGTCTGGTCGCCCGGGTTCAGGCCGTACTGGCAGCCGCCGACGGAGGTGTAGATCCCGTTGACGAGGATGCCCCAGTAGGCGGCGGTCCCGGCGTCCTCGGCGTCCGGTCCGAAGCGTTGGATGAAGTAGTCGTCGAAGCCGGGGTACCACTGACCGTCGAAGTCCTGGCCGATGCTGCGCATCGCGTCCTCGGACGCGGCGGTCGGGGTCGGCCCGGGCGTCGCGTGGGCGCCGTTGTTCGTGCCGTCGCACTTCCGGGCCTCGGTGTCCGACGACGCACGGATCGCGTGGCCGTCGGTGCGGATCGTGCCCTCGAAGAGCGTCGTGCTCTTCCCCTCGATCCTCACGCGCTGGTCCGACGGCGCGGCGCGTGCCGGTCCGGCGCCGACGGCGGCGGCGGCGACGACGAGGGTGCTTACGATGAGAGCGGCGACGACTGAGCGTCCCGCGATGGAGCGAGCCATGGTGTCCTTCTCCCCTAGTCCCGAGGGGCGTTCGACGTGGGGCGGACCGGGCAGGTCTCCTGGCTCACGACTGGGGTCCCGCCGCGCCTTCCCAGGAGACCCTCCTCCCAGTGGCTGCACGTGGCGTGCGGCGGTCCTGATCGCTCACAGTGGCGGGTCCGCGCCGGTCTTGCACCGGTCTTCCCTTCACCACGTTCCGCTGATGTTCGCGCTGAAGGTAGCACGGACACCTGGCGCGTCGGCCTGCTACGTTGCTGCCGTCACGAGCGGGGAACTCCGGTGGGAATCCGGGGCTGACGCGCAGCGGTATGGGGGACGAGCGACTCTCGTTGCCACTGGAACAGGGCTCCGTCCTGGTCCGGGAAGGCGAGTCGTGAGGACGATCCCGAGCCCGAACATCCGCTCGGACGTCATAGGCCATCCGTCTCGCGAAAGGACGGCGTCCGTGCAGACGCGCCGCCCTCCGCGGACCGCGTCCTCCGCGTGTCGTCGTCCCAGAACAGGAGCAACGACATGCGTTCAACGAGCAGCCTCCGGCTGCGCACCCTCGGCATCGCCGCGGTCCTCACCGCGGCCGCCCTCCCGGCCGCGGCCGGCGCGGCACCCGCCACCCAGGCGGAGATCGACACCGCCGTCCAGAACGGCGCCGGCTGGGTCGTGAACCAGCAGGGCCGGACCACGACCGGAGCGCCCGGCGGAGCCACGAACGGCTCGCTCCCCGGCTTCCAGGGCAACTGGGTCATCACCTCGCTCGCCGCAGCGGGGATCAACGCCGCCGACGTCCAGAACCCGGGCGTCACCCAGAGCCTCCAGGATTGGCAGCAGGGGACCTACCCCGGAAGCTACGCGACGCTCCCGAACACCAACTCCGCCGGCGCGTTCGGTCGCGAGGCCCTGATCTCCTCCTCGGCCGGGATCCAGGTCACGAAGGTCACGCAGGACCTGAACATGACCGCGTCGCTGGCCAGTCGGTGGCGCAAGGCCAACGGCGACTTCGGGGCGTTCGCACCCAACAGCGACGGCTTCGCGCTGCTGGCCACGAACAGCCTGTTCCTGCCCAAGGGCGTGCGGCAGAAGATCGTCGCCAACCTCCTGGCCGCGCAGAAGACGTCGACGACGCCGGACGCCCAGGGACGCACCGCGGTCGGCGGCTGGTCGTTCACCGCCGGCGCCACCGGCAACGGCGACATCGACATGACCGGTGCCGTCCTCTCGATGGTGTGCCAGGAGGGCATGACGCCAGCCGACGCGCCGGTCGCGAAGGGCATCGACTTCCTGAAGCGTCGCCTGAACCCGACGACCGGCGGCTTCGGCGTCGCGAACGAGAACAGCATCCCGCCGAACAACCTGCCGTCCGCCGGCTGGGCGCTGATCGGCCTGAAGGCCTGCGGTGTCGATCCGCAGAGCGCCGAATGGACGACCCCGAACGACCAGAACCCGGTGAAGTTCATCCTCGGTCTGCAGCGCCTGTCCGGCACGAACACGAACCCCGGCGAGGTCGGCTACGGCAGCTTCAAGTACGCCCCGACGACCGCGTATCCGGCGGGCGGCACCGACATGAACTCGGCCGAGGTCGCCGTCCGCGCGCTCTCGAACTTCCGCTGGTCGGCCCCCGCACCGGTCCGCGCGAACCCCACGAACCCTCGCCTGCGGCCCGCTCCCACGGTGACCGACGGCACGACCGTCCCGATCGCGCTGAGCGTCGACGCCGGCGACGGCGACGTGCGCTTCTGCGCCGTGCGGATCCCGTCAGGCGCGCCGCTGACCGACGTCCTGACCGCCGCGAAGGCGGCCTCGATTCCGACGGGCTGCGTCGACGACTTCACGACCTCCAAGGGCGTCGTGACGTCCGTCAACGGGAAGACTCTGCCCCCGGGGGCTCGCTGGCAGGTCCGCTTCCAGGCCAGCGCGCCGCAGCTCGCGGGTACGCAGGCAGTGCGCTTCGGTGGCGTCGTCGCGCTGGAGGTCGGCACCCCGGTCGCGGCTCCGGCGCCGGTGACGTTCGCCGAGCAGCCGCAGTCGACGATCTCGGCGGCCCGGACGGTGACGTTCACCGCCGGGCAGGACGCGATCGACGTGGCGCGCGCGTCGATCACCGGCACGCACGTCAGCGACTTCCTGGTGACCCGCGACGGGTGCGCCGAGGCCACCCTGAACACGAACGACACCTGCTCGATCGACATCCGGTTCGCACCGGGCGAGGCTGGTGCGCGCGCGGCCGCGGTGCGTCTGATCGGTGCGGGCGGCCAGCCGGTCTCCGCCGACGTCGCGCTGACCGGCACCGGTGGGGCACTCCCGAAGGGCGACACTGGCGCGCCGGGCACCCCGGGGACGAACGGTGCGCCGGGCGCGTCAGGCACGCAGGGCACGCCGGGGTCCGACGGCGCCAACGGCACGGACGGTGCAGACGGCTCGAACGGCACGAACGGTGCAGACGGCAAGAACGGCGCGCCAGGCGTCGCAGGGGCCACGGGCCCTGCCGGTCCCGCCGGTCTCGCGGGTGCCAAGGGCGACCGCGGCAACCGAGGCCCGGAGGGCGCCGACGCCGCCGTGCGATGCCGCCTGGTCCGAGGCAGCGCGTCGCGCATCACCTGCACGGTTTCCGGCGAGAACGCCACGAACCGGACCGTCCGGGCCCGGTTGACTCGTCACGGCCGGACGTACGCGACCGGCACGGTGCGGCGCACCCGGACGGAGCTCCGCCGCACCAGCGGCCGACGCCTCGTCGCCGGCTCGTACACGCTCCGCGTCGGTGCCGGCCGCCAGGCCTCGGCCCTGAAGGTCGTCGTCCCGCGTTGAGCGGCTAGCACGGGATCGCGAGCTCCCCGCCGCAGACCGGACCGGATACCGGGCGCGTCGTTCGCGACGCGCCGACCCGGGCTGCGGCTGGAGCGGCTCCTCACCGCAGCGGCGAGCCGTGCTGGGTTTGAGAGACAGCGTTGGGTCTGGTTTCGGGGAATCTAGTCTGCGCCGGTCGGGGTCGGCGGGGCGGGGCGCTGGGCGAGCCCGGAGGGCGAGTCCAGCGCCCCGCGACGCGTACGCCAAGGGCCAGAGGATCACGGGCTCGGTGCGGACCTCGGGATCGCCCTACGGCGACGTCACGTGCGACTCGGGCACGCAGACGTTCACGCTGAAGCGCTGACCTGCTGACCACGGAGGAGCGCGGATCGAGGACGGTCGGCACCCACCGGCCGTCGTCGCGGATCGGGCGTCGACACGCCGGGAGCGACGTCGCAGCTCGCCGGCCAGCGGCACGAGGGCGTCGCGACGCCGCCCGTGCGAGCCGGTGTACGCAACTTCCTCCGCCGGCCCGGGTTCCCACTGCGATGACGCACTCCCGAACCCCCGCCCTGGTGGCCGCACCGCTCGCCGGTGCCGCCCTCGTCGCCCTGCTCACCGCATCGACCGCGTCGGCCGCCGACCCGACGGTCATCGGGCAGTCGTTGCAGCCCGCGACGGTCGAGACCGCGCTGGTGGCGAGCATCGGCAACGCCCGGACCGCGTGGGCGACGCAGGACACGAGCCCGGGGCCGGGCGATGCCCCGGTCGTCCTCTGGACGACGGGATCATCCGACGGCCCGCGCAAGCTCGCGACCCTGACGGACGCGGCGAACAACGGCGTGGACGGCCTCGAGGTCGGGAGCGCGAAGGGCGGCGTGCCCGTCGCGTTCGTCGCCACGGAGCGTGCGAAGGACGACGCTCGCGATGACCTGCGACTCGTCCGCCTGGACACCGGGGCCGTGCACCGCATCCGGTCGACGTACCGCGGCCGGGAGATCGGCGGCGTCGGCATCGACCGCGGACGGCTCTACTTCACGACCCACCCGGCGAAGACGACGTCGCGCGAGCACTCGGTCCTCTGGCGCGCGACGCTGACCGGGACCACGATCGGATCCGCGAAGAAGATCCGCACCTCGGCGCCCCGCGAGACCTGGCTCCGGGTGCTCGCCGACGGGGGCCGCGTGGCCGTCGAGAGCACGACCCCGGTCACGAACGGCGGGGGCGTCTACGCCCACCAGCGCTGGGCCTTCGGCACCCCCCGCGGCACGTGGCGGCGCACGCCGTTCGCGATCGCGTCGAACGGTTCCTTCTCGCCGATCCACGCCGCCGGCATCGACGGCACCCGCCTCATCACCGTGCGGGACCGGGTCGACGGGCAGGTCGTGACCAGCCTCCCGCTGTCGCGGAAGGACGAGACCGCCCGCATCACCGTCGGGCCCGACAGCGGGGACCTCGCCCAGCTCGTCCCGGCGTACCTCCCGGGCACCGGCGAGCTCCTGACCCGCAGCCTGGACGCCTCGGCGGCCCCCGCGATCGGGTACACGGAGAACCTCTTCCCGTAGGGCGTCCGACAGCCGAAATCCTAGGGTCCGTGTCTAGGGGTCGAGGCATTGTGCGGCGCGCGGGGCGACGCGAAGCTGCGACGGACGCTCCCCCGCCCGCGAGGTCGGCCGGCGGAGCGAGCCCGACCTCGAGAAGAAGTGGTGTCCCCCGACATGAAGCACATGAAGAACGTCCTGCGGGCCGCCGCCGTGGCGGCAGCCCTCGGCGCCGCGGTCCCGGCGACCGCATCAGCCGCGACCGGCTCGATCCAGGGCACCGTCACCGCGGCCGCCGACGGCGGCGCGGTGTCGCAGTACACGGTCGACCTCTACGGCTCGAACCGGGTCAAGATCTCGTCGGTCTGCACCGACGGCACCGGGAAGTACGCGTTCTCGGGCCTCTCGAGCGGCTCGTACTACGTCTCGTACTCCGGCGATCCGGCGACCTGCGCACGGACGGGCTACGCCCGCACCTGGTACGCGAACCGGCTGAACGCGAAGAACGCGACGGCCGTCGACGTGGTCGACGGCGCGGATCGCCCGAACATCGACGCGGCGCTCCAGACCGAGGCGACGATCAGCGGCACGGTGACCGAGGCCGCGGGGAACGCGGGGCTCCCGGGCGTCTCGGCCCGCGTGTTCGACACCGACGGCGACGAGGTCAGCCGCGCCTGCACCGCGGCGAACGGCACCTATCGGGTCCACCGCCTGGCTCCCCTGCCGTGTCTGGTCCAGTTCGTCGCCGATCCCTCCTGTGGCCCGGTCGGCGCCTACGCGGCCCGCTACTACCGGACCGCGGACCTGGCCGGATCCGAGACGGCCGGCGGCGCCTCGGCCGTGGTCTCGGACTACGGCCAGGACAAGGGCGGGATCGACGTCCGCCTCGCGCTCCCCGGCCAGGCCCAGCGCACCCTCGCCGTGACCGTGACCGGGTCCGGGTTCGTCGGGGGCGCCGGCGGCGGCATCTCGTGCCCCGGCACGTGCTCGGCCACCCGTCCGCAGGGCACCGTCGTCACGCTCACGCCGACCGCGGCACCCGGGTGGACGTTCACCGGCTGGACCGGCGCCTGCGCCGGTGCAGGCGCGTGCTCGGTGACGCTCGACGGCGACAAGGCCGTCGGCGCGACGTTCGCGACCACCGACCCCGGCGTGCCCGGCGGGGCCGCACCCGGTGGCGGTGCCGGGGCCGCGGGTGGCGGGACGACCGGCGGCGGGAGCACCACGCCTCCCGTGGTGGTCCCGCCCACGACCACGACGCCGACCCCCGGGGGCTCCGGCATCGCCGGGACGAAGCCCAAGTGCTCGGTCGCCGCGCCCTCGAGGGTCAAGCACGGCCGGTTCACCGTCGCGGTCCGCTGCGACCGGAAGGCCAAGCTCGTCGTCGGCGGCACCGTGAAGCTCAAGGTCGGCAGGAAGACGACGACCGTGAAGCTCGCGACGGCGACGAGCACGGCCACCACGAAGACGGTGACGATCAGGCTGCCGGCGAAAGCGGCCCGTGCCCTGAAGGCGAAGGCCAAGCTGTCGGCGGCGCTCACCCTGCGCGCCACCACGGGCGCGGGGACCACGACGGTCGGGAGGAAGGTCGCGCGGATCAGGTAGCCGGTCCCCCGCGCGGCCGTCCCTCACCGGAGGCCGCGGCGCGCAGCGAGGAGTCCGGTACCTGCGGGGTCGCCCCGGCCCGGAGGCGACTCCCGGCCGGGTGGCGCCTCCCCGCTCGAACTCGGCCGGCCCTCAGGTGGTGAGGGCCTAGGATCCCCGGGGAGATGGCCGATCCCCCGAGTCCCCCTCGACTGCTCGAGCGCGGCCCGGAGCTCGACCTGCTCGACGGCGCCGTCGATCGCGCTGCCGCAGGCCGGCCCGGCCTGATCCTGATCGAGGGCCCCGGAGGCATCGGCAAGACCCGGTTGCTGACGGCGGCACGCGACCGCGCGATCGCGGCCGGGATGCTCGTGCTCGAGGCCCGTGGCAGCGAACGGGAGCACCGTCTGCCGTTCGGAGTCGTCGACCAGCTGTTCCCCGACCGGCGCGATGCCCGGTCGGGACCGACCGCGGCGGACCCGGGCGACGAGTCGTTCGTCGTCCTCGCCTCCCTCTTCCGCGAGACCGAAGCACTCGCGGTGCAGCGTCCGGTGATGCTCCTGATCGACGACCTGCACCTCTGCGACGAGCCGTCGCTGCTGTTCCTCGGGTACCTCACGCGTCGGCTCGGTCGTCTGCGGGCATCCGTGCTGGCCACGCTGCGGCCGTTCGAGCGCTCCGCGTCGGCCGCACTGCTCGGCGAGCTCGTCGGGGATCCGCTCACGACGTCGGTCCGGCCGGCCGCACTCAGCGACGCGGCCACGGCGGAGCTCTTGGAGGGCGCGCTCGACCAGGATGCGGACGCGACGTTCGCGGCGGCGTGCAGGGAGGCCACGGGTGGCAACCCGCTGCTCCTCGGCGAGCTCGTCAAGACGCTGCGGTCGGAGGCGGTCTCGCCGGTGGCCCGCGAGCTCGACGCGGTGAACGCGCTCGGCCCGCGGGCGGTGCTGCGGACCGTGCTCGTCCGCCTGGCCGGACTGCCGGCCGGGGCGACCGAGCTGGCGCGCGCGCTCGCGGTGCTCGGGAAGACCGCCGACCTGTCGCTCGCGGCCGCACTCGCCGGGCTCGACCCGGACGCCGCCGGCGCCGCGGCCACCGCGCTGATCGGCGCGGAGATCCTCGCCGACCAGGCCGGCACGACCTTCGTGCACCCGCTCGTCGAGTCCGCGATCTACGAGGACCTCCCCGCGCCGCAGCGGTCGCTGACGCACGGCGCCGCCGCCGACCTGCTCCGCGACCGCGGAAGGAGCGCGAACGCGATCGCCGCGCACCTCGTCCTGGCGCCACCCGACGGCCGGGCGGGGTCGTGCGACGTGCTCGCCGAGGCGGCCCGCGCCTCGCTGCACGCCGGCGCGCCCGCCGACGCCGCCCTGTTCCTCCGTCGTGCGATCGCCGAACCACCGCCCGAGGATCGTCGCGCCGAGTTCGCCGCGGCGCTCGCCCGGGCGACGATGCTCGTCGACGGCCCTGCGGCCGAACTCGACCTGCGCGAGGCGCTGCGGCTCACCGACGACCCGGCCGAGCGCGTGTCGCTCCTGATCGACCTCGCCCGGCTGTTGATGTTCATCGACCGGGTCGACGAGAGCGTGCCGCTGCTGGAGCAGGCCGCCGCCGAGCTCCCGCCGGGGGCCGAGGACCTCGGTCGGATCGTCGCGACGACGACCCTGATGGCCCCGCTCTTCGACCCGACGGTCACGCCGCCGGCAGACGTCGTCGCGCTCGGCCGCCGCCTGCCGCTGCAGCCCGGGATCGGCGCGAAGATGCTCGCCGCCCAGTCGGCCCGGAACTGGGCGTTCGACGGCGGGGCGGCCGACGACTGCGCCGCCCTCGCACTCGCCGCGCTGGACGGGGGCGACCTGGTGCGGGCCGACAGTGTGTTCCTCGCCGTCTCGGCGGTCTTCGTCCTCGAGATCGCCGACCGCCCCGAGGCCGACGCCGGTTGGGCCGCGATCGAGCGCGAGTGCGAGCTGCACGGCTCCCACCAGGCGCGGGTCGCGCTCAGCCTCTTCCGGGGCTACGGCCTCGTCCGCCGGGGCGAGCTGGCCGCCGCCGACGCGGCGCTCGACGACGCGCTCGAGGCGGCACGCGACTGGAACGCCGTGCAGGGCGGCGTCCACGCCGCGGCGTTCCGGGCGCGCGTGCGGATCGAGCGCGACGACCTGGCCGGCGCCCGCGAGGCGCTGGAGAGCGTCCCGGCCCCGGACCGCCAGACCGACGAGGCCCGCATGTGGCTCGACAGCCGCGTCGCGTTGTTGAACGCGGAGTCGCGCCACGACGAGGCGCTCGCCGCGGCCGCCGAGCTCGAGCGCCGGTTCGCGTTCCTCCCCCACCTCCTCGACACCCCGGCGCTCGCGCACCGCGCCGTCGCGCTGCACGGACTCGGCCGCGACGCCGAGGCGCTCGTCGCCGCGCAGGGCGCGCTGGCGCAGGCGCGCACGTGGGGGTCACCCGGACTGGTCGGGCAGGCGCTGCGGATCCTCGGCAGCATCGAGGTCGGCGCGGCCGGCGGGACCGGGATCGCCGGCGCCGGGACCGTCAAGGCGAGCGATGGCGGGAGCGCCGAGGCGAGCGAGGGCGGGAGCGCCGAGACCGCCGAACCCGGGATCCCCCGGCTCCGTCAGGCGGTGGCGACGACCGACGGCACCCGGGCGCGCCTCGAGCACGCCAGGGCGCAGGTGGAGCTCGGTGCCGCGCTGCGCGCCGCGGACGCCACCGCCGACGCACGGCTCGCCCTCCGCGCCGGCCTCGAGCTCGCCGCGCGGCTCGGCGCGGGAGTCCTGGAGGCGCGGGCCCGTCGCGAGCTGTACGCCGCCGGCGGACGCCCGCGGACCACCGCGCTGACCGGCCCGGGATCGCTCACCGAGGCCGAGCGCCGGGTGGTCGAGCTGGCCGCCGACGGGCTCACGAACCGCGCGATCGGGGAGGCGCTGTTCGTGACGCGCAAGACCGTCGAGCTGCACCTCAGCAACGCGTACCGCAAGCTCGGCGTCGCCGGCCGGGGCGGGCTGGCCGGGGCGCTCAGGGCCTGACCGATCCCCGGACGTCGCCCGCGCTCCCGGGGACTCCTAGCCGACCGCCGCCCGCTCCGCCACCTCCGCCGGCACCGGCGCCGACGGCGTGAAGACGACCTGCGACTGGTCGTGGCCCAGCTCGGCGTAGAGCTCGCGCGGGGTCGGCGCCTCGTGGCGGCGGTAGGTCTCCTCGGGGCTCAGGACCTCGGAGGAGCGGGCCGGGATGCCGGCGAGGACCTGGCCCGCGACCGGGACGGTGTTCGGCGAGAGGGCCGACAGGAGGATGAGCTTCGCGCGGACCGACTTGTCGACCAGGGCGAAGGTGGCCTTCATGATCGGGCGGATCGCGACGTCGACCCAGCGAGGTTGGCTCAGGTTCGCGAGCCGGCGCTGGTAGCGGGGCATCGTCGAGAGGACCGCCGCGCGGAACATCCAGCCGGCGACGGTGAAGACCGGCTGGAAGACCCGCGGCACGTCCGGCGCGAACGGGCCGAGGTCCATCAGGTGGGCCATCGCCTCCTGCGTGGCCTCGGACGCGGCCAGGCGCGGGCGCATGCGGTCGAAGTACTCGCGCACGCCGGCGCGGGTGATCGGCACCGTCTCGGGGTCGATCGTCTGCGCGTGGGCGGCGACGCGGCACTCCGCCCAGTACTGCGCCTCGTCCGCGGCGGACAGGCGGCCCGGGCCGAAGACCTCGTACGTGTAGAGGATCGAGTGCCACGCCGTCATGTGGATGTACAGCTGCTGCTCGGGGTTGTTCGGATCCGAGAGCAGCCCCGAGACGGGGTCCGGCGCGGCGACGCGGGCGTGGACGCGGGTGAGGATCCCGGACGCCTTGGCGATCGACGCCGAGTCGCCGAAGAGGCACGTCGCGAAGTAGCGCAGCGTGCGGTCGTAGCGGACCTTCGGCTGCTGGTAGATCTTGCTGGAGACCTTCACCGGCGCGATGAGGAACGGGTCGAGCTCCTCCACCACGACCGCGCGGCTGAAGCCGACGGTCATGCCCGTCGGGTACACCCACACGCGCCAGGCGACGGAGTCGGGGCCGAACCAGCCGTAGTCCTCCATCGGCGTGAGGTCGCGGGCACGCGGTGCGCGACGGCGGGCCTTCGCGTCGCCGGTCGTCGCCGGACCGGTGGCCGCGGGGCGGGCCGTGGCCCGTGCGGTCGCGGGCGGGTCGCCGAGCGGCGCGGCCTCGGGGGTCTCGGGAACGGTGGGCGTGGCCATGGGGTCCTCCTGGGCGGTCGTCGGGCTCGGCGATGGCTGCCTACCCGACCGTAGGTACGGGAGCGTACATACGGACCCGTAGCTTCGTCAAGCGCCTCGGAGCCTCGCTCGATCCCGGCGGACCGACGGCCCGTGTGGAGCGGCGCCCGCCGGCGGGTCGGCCCGACGCCGCCCGCCTCAGCGCTTCCAGCCGGTCGCGCGGCGACGGAGCTGGAGGATGCGGGCGCCGGCGGCGATCGCGACGATCAGGCCACCGGCGACGGCGGCGAGGAGCAGCGCGACGCCGACGGGCACGCGGCCGTTCCAGCCGAGGAACTCGATCGTGACCCGGTCGAGGTTCTGCAGGATGAAGACGAGCAGGATCGCGAGGATGACGCCGCCGAGGATGGCGAACCACATCGCGGCGTTCGTACGGGAGCCGGTGGGCTTCTCGTGCGTCGGGTCCGGACGACCGGACGTCGGGGACTGCTCGGCGGTGGTGGTGTCGGTGCTCATTGGTTCTTCGGGTGGTCGTGGTGCCGGCCCGCGGGTGCGGACCGGTCGGGTGCTCAGCGGCCGCGGCGCCTGGAGTGCCGGACCTTGCCGACGACCGCCACCTGGGCGGCGTGCCGGGCGAGGAGCTTCAGGTCGAGCTGGGCGACCAGGCGCCGCAGCTCGCGCTGCTCGCGGTCGGTCAATCGGCTCCGCCTGCCCCGACTGCGCCGCACGAGCTCGACGAGACGCCGACGCTCGCGGCCGGAGAGCCGGGAGGTCCAGTGCCGGTGGCCCTCCCGCGCGACGTCCGCGACGACGAGCCACGGGACGGCCCTGCCACCGGCGCGCCGGGCGGAAGCGCTGCGGAAGAGGCTCACGCGCGGGACCGCGTCGGCGTCCCGGTGGTGAAACGGCGCATCATCGCCGTCCGAGGTTCTTGACGCGGTCGAGCCTCGAGGGCTTCTGCGGGGCGGTGCCGGTCAGCCGGTGCTGGAACTTGCGAGCCAGCGGCGGGGCGATCAGCTTGAGGATCTGCCACGTGATGCGGCCGAGGATCTTGTACACGGAGGGTCTCCGGGAGGTGGAACGAGTGGTCCGGTTCGCGGCGCGCGACGATGTCGAGCGATCCACGGGGTCCGGGGATGACGGTCGTCGCGGGTGACGACCGGGTGCGGGGACCGCGCCGGGCTGCGCGCCCGGCGCGGGCGGCGCGCCGGGGGACGCGCGCCGCTCCGCCCCGCGAGGGGGCTGCTAGTCCTTCTTCAGGACGTCCTTGACCTTGTCGGTGACCTTCTCGGCGGTCTCCTTGACCTTGTCGACGGCCTGGTCGACCTGGCCCTCGCGCTTGAGGTCGTCGTTCCCGGTCACCTTGCCGGTCGTCTCCTTGGCCTTGCCTGCGATGTCCGTCATGTCGTCTCCTGTGGTCGTGTCGATGGGGAACTGCATGTTCGACCGGCCCCGCGCGAAAAAGTTCCGCACGAGCCCGTCGGGATCAGATCCAGCGGTGCGGCTTGTGACGCGGGAGCCACTCGACGCCGCTGACGCTCTCGCGCTCCAGCGCGGCGTCGACCTCCGGGTGGGACTGACCGACCGCGCCGATGCCGCGATCGGCGTCGCGGTCCTCCCGCGACCCGACCGCGGGATGCGCGGTCGTGGCTGACGTGGCACTGCCGAGAACCTGGAACATCCTGAACGTCCTTGGTCGAGCGCCGGACCCCCGATGGGCCGGTCGTTGCAAGGGGAACTACCCACGACCGGTCCCGCGCACGCACCCTCAGGAGATCTTCATGCGACCGTCGGGACGTCGTGATGTGGCCCGCGTCCCGTCGGCGCGACGAGCCGGCGTCGGGGACGACGTCCGCGGTGGTGCGGAAGGCCGCCCGTCAGCGCGCCAGGACCGTCAGCAGCTCGCGCGCGAAGCCGACGACGCGTGCCGGGTCGTACTCGTCGGGCGCCGCGATCAGCTGCCGGGAGCCCTCCTCGCAGATCGCCAGGAGCGCGAGCGGGAGGAACTCCCGGTCGAATCGGGCGATCTGCGGCCGGACCGCGGCGAGATCGTCGAGCATGACGCGCAGGTGTCCGAGGACGACGTCCCGGCCGGCCTGGATCGACGCCTTCAGCGCCTCCGGCGGCCCGTCCGGCGGGAACAGGATCAGGCGCCACGTCGTGGGGTCGCGCTGGATGGCCACCGCGATCGCCTCGACCCACCGCAACGACGCGGCGAGCGGGTCGCCGCCGGCCGCCCCGGTGGCCGGCAGCGCCTCGGCGAGAGTCGACAGGGCGCGGCCGAACTCCCGCTCGAGCAGCGCCGACAGCAGCTCGGTCCGGTTCGGATAGGCGTTGTAGACGACGGTCTTCGCCAGCGCGGCACGGCGCGCGACGGCCTCCATCGTCACTGCCGCGAACCCGCCGTCGGCAATGAGGTCGAGCGTAGCGTCGAGCACCTCGCGGCGCCGGACCTCGATCGGCTGCCGGCTGCGCCGGGGTCGGGTGGTCGGCGGCTCGGCGATCGGAGGATCGTAGCCGCGCCGTCGACGACGACCGCGTTCACGTGGACCGGCCCTCCCCCGCCGAGGTCGTCCGCCGGCGGCGTGCCGCCTCAGCGCGGCGTCGTCCTGCGCAGGGTCGTGTCCGCGTTCCGTGCGCCGGACGCCGCGCGGTCGAGGGCCGTCCCGTGAAGCGTGCACCCCCCCACCACCTCGAAGGTACGTCCACGGCTCCCGCATCCCCGCGGTCGACCGAGGCGCCCACGAACCACCGAGAGCGCCTGTGCGCCACTCATCTCGCACTCATCGAGTTCGGACGTAGGGTGCCCTGCGCAGGGCGCCCTAAGGAGACCTCGATGTCCGCTACACCCCTCGCCACCGACGGCACCGCACGCGCCGAGTCCCGGACCGACTCGCGCTGGTTCTACGCGTGGCTGGTGGTCGTGCTCGGGCTCCTCGCGTTCGCGGTGGTCGCCGGCTGGAACGCCGCCGGCGGGACGGTCGACCCCACCGACGCCGGCCGCACCCTGAGCCGGACGACCGTCGTCGTCAACAGCGCGGTGCTCGTGCTCCGCGAGGGCCTCGAGTGCGTCCTGGTCCTCGCCGCGATCACGGCCGGGCTCCGCGGCCCCGCGGCCGGGCAGCGACGGCCGATCGCGATCGGCGGCGGCGTCGCGCTCCTGCTGTCGGTCGTCACCTGGTTCGCGGCCGTGTGGGTCATCGGGGCCTTCGGCGGCACCGGACTGAACGTGCAGGCGGCGACCGGGATCCCCGCGATCCTCGTGCTGCTGGTGATCATGAACTGGTTCTTCCACGACACCTACTGGACCGGGTGGATCAAGCGGCACAACCGGAAGAAGAAGGGCCTGCTGCACGCCGACGCGGGCAGCCCGCGGCTGTTGCTCGGCCTCGGGCTGCTCGGCTTCAGCGCCGTCTACCGCGAGGGCTTCGAGATCGTGCTCTTCCTGCAGTCGCTGCGGGTCGGGTACGGCTCGTCGGTCGTCCTGGAGGGCGTGACGCTCGGCCTCCTCTTCACCACCGCCGCCGGGATCGTGACCTTCGTCCTGCACCGGAAGCTGCCGTACAAGAAGCTCCTCATCATCACCTTCGCGCTGCTCGTGCTGGTGCTGTTCGTGATGGTCGGCGAGCAGGTCAACGAGATGCAGCTCGCCGGCTGGATCGGCACCTCGACGTTCTGGGACAGCCCCGGGTGGCTCGGCACCTGGTTCTCGGTCTTCGGCAACTGGGAGACCGTGATCGGCCAGACCGTCGCCGTCGGCGCGGTGGTCGGCTCGTACGTCGTCGCCCGCGAGGTCCAGGTCAAGGGGCCGCAGCGGCGCGCACGGCGCGCGGCCGCCGGCGCCTGACCAGCGGCGCCGCCGACGCCTGAGCACGGGGCGACGGGGCGACGGGGCGACCCTCAGCCCTCCCCGTCGACCTTGCGCAACACCTCCAGGAGCGCCTGCCGGTCCGGGCCGGAGAGCGCGGCGAAGAGGTCCTCGGCCGCCTCGGCGTAGCGCGAGCGCCACCGCTGCGCCTCCGTCGCGCCGTCCGCCGAGGCCTCGAGCAGCATGGCCCGGCGATCCGTCGGGTCGCTCACCGAGCAGCAACGGCGTTCCACCATCGGCTGTCGAACGGTCGTCCGCCTCCATCGCGATCTGAACGCAGGATGGCGATGCACGAGGGCGCGCGGCTACGCCGTAGCCTGGCGCGCAGGACCGGTCGGCCCGCGACCGAGACACACCAGGAGGAATGACATGAAGACATGGATGGCCTGCGCGAGCACGGTCCTCGTCGTCGGCGCCACCGGATGCGGCGGCGCTGACAAACCATCGACCTCGGGCAGCGACCGGGAACAGATCAAGGCCCTCACGGCGAGCCTCCAGACCGCGATCCGCTCGAAGGACTGGGACACGTTCTGCTCGCTGGCGACGCTCGAGCTCAGGACACAGATCAAGTTCGCGGCGGCCCTCATCAGCGAGAAGGAGAACCCGAGTTGCGCAGACGGCCTGTCTGCCGCGGCCGCCGAGGAAGACGTCTCCGACGCGTCCTACGACCTCTCTCGCCTCGAGATCATCGGTGACTCAGCGATCGCGAAGAGCGCATCGAAGGACGACGACGGCGAGCCCGAGGACATCTCGTTCGAAAAGAAAGGCGGGCGTTGGCTGGTCGCAGCCGATCCCGACGAAGAAGGCGGCTTCTCGTCGGACGACGACGCCGCGACGACGACCACGGAGGCAGCGAAGGCGACACCCGCACAGATCGGAAGCCCAGCGACCGACGACGGGCTCACGTTCACCGTCCGCTCGCTCCGCCAGGTCTCGTCGATCGCCGCCGACGAGTACAGCTCGCCGTTGAAGCCGAAGCCTGACGAGGACCTGTACCTGCTCAGGGTCAAGGTGACGAACGACTCGAAGGACGGTGCCGATCCGTTCTGCGGCGGCGGCTCCGCGAAGCTGGTCGATAGCCAGGAGCGGAACATCGACTTCGACTCGCAAGAGGCGCTGAACCTCCCCGGCAACGACTTCTGCGGCAGCGAGATCCAGCCGGGTCTGTCGAAGAGGTACAAGCTGCCGTTCCGCGTCGCCAAGGGCTCGACCATCGCAACCGTCGTCCTGTGGAACGGGTCCGCCGGCGACGACAGCGACGGCACCGGCACCCACGTCGCCGTGGACGCGCCGTAGTCGCGCGTCGCGCGAGCGCGTGCGGACACCGAGCGGTGCGGCGGGGCCGTACCGCTCGCCGCCGGACCCTGCCCAGAAGCGGCGACCCCGGCACCGGGCGTCAAGCCGCGCGGACGCATCTCCGACCCGGCCGTGGGCGCCTCCACGGGGTCAGCACCGGCTCGCCCGATCATCCGTCCACGGGCCCAACGTTCGTCGAGGATCCCGCCTGCGTGAGGCGTACGCTGCGGTCCTCTCTGCACTCCGGCGCGCCATCGGCGCGGACCGTCCCCGACGCCCCGGGACCCCGGGCGCCGCCCGGCCCGCAGGCGACCGGAGGACCCGACACCCGGAGGCCGCATGACCCCTTCAGATCCGTTCCTCGTGGTGTTCGACGGCAAGGACGGCCACGCGCGCCGGGTCGCGCGGGACATCGCGGACACGGTCCGGCGCGCGGGCTTCGCGGTCGCCACAGGCGACGTCGACGGCGAGGAGGCCCGGGACCCGGGGTCGGCGTCGGTGATCACGGCCGTCGCGACCGTCGAGCGCGGCGGGACCACGGGGCGCGTCGGCGCCTGGCTCGCCCGGCACCACCGGCTGACGAACGTCGCCCCGTCGTTCCTCGTCGCGATCTCCCTCCGGGCCGCCTCGTCGGACGCCGCGGAGCGCACCGGGGCGCTCACCGACGCCGGGGAGGTCCTGCGCCGGTCCGGGTCGCTGCAGACCCGCATCCACCTCGTCGGCGGGGTCCTCGACTACCCGCGGGCCGGGGTCGTCGGCCGCGCGAAGCTCCGCCGCGAGGCCGAGCGCCTCGGACTCGCGACCGACACGACGGCGGTCGTCGAGTACACCGACCGGGGCGACGTCCGCCGGTTCGCCGAGGGCCTGCTCGAGCTCGTCGGCGTCGTCCGCGCCGTCCCCGCGCCCGCCGCACCCGGGCGCGGCCCGTCGCCGTCGGGAGCGTCGGCGGACGCAGGGTCGCGCGGCGGCGGGGGGTCGCCGCCCGCGCCCGTGACCGTCCGCCCGATCGGGACGATCGAGACCCTGCGGTCCGTGACCACCGCCCTCCGCGCGAGCGAGACCTCGACGCATGCCGTCCGGCCGGCGGGTCCGCCGGCCGAAGCCGTCCCGCCCGCCCGCGCCACGCCGATGGCCCGCGGACGCGCTTCGTCGCCCTCCGACGCCGCGCGCGCACCCCGCTCCGCCGCCGCGCCGCGCGCCGATGCCCGGTCGACGTCGCCCGCGGTCACCCGTCCGCACGCCGGCACCGGGCGGACCGTCGCAGGCGTCGACGCCGCTTCGGGGCTCTGGGACGAGGAGCGGATCGCCGTCGAGATCGGTCGCTGCTCGAGGGAGGCCCACCGGTACGGCTTCGAGATGACCCTGCTCGCGCTGACGGTCGACGGCGACCCCGGGCCGGATGCGGCCCTGACGCGCACGGTCGCCTCGGTCGTCCGCCGCGCGATCCGGTCGTGCGACCACTGCGCACGGCTGGCGGACGGGACGTTCGTCGTGCTCCTCCCGCACACCAGCACCGGGGCCGGTTCGGTCGTCGCCCTGCGCCTGGCCCGGGAGATCGAGTCGCACCTCGGCGGGGGCGCGGACGGGCTCGGCGTCGGCGTGGCGACGCTCGCGCCGACCCCCGGGACCCCGGCGTCGACATGGCTCTCCCGTGCCCGCGCGGCGATGACGGAGGCCCGGGAGGCGGCGGACACCGTCGTCGTCGTCGACCGCTCGTGGCAGCGCGACGACGCCGGCGGGACCCCGGGCGCGCCGGCGCTCGCTCCCGCGCCGCGCTGAGGCGCGGACGACGGCAGCGGATCGCCCCAGGTCGGGCGCCGTCCGCCCGCCGCCCGACACTGCAGGGGATGAGCGTCGAGAAGGAGGGCGGAGCGCCCGGGCCGGGCGGCGTGGTGTTCCGGCGCCCGGCCGCCGGCGACCGCCGGTCCGCGCGACCGGTCCTCGGTGCGACGACGACGCCGTGGGTCCTCGACCTGATCGCGCGGTTCCGGGGTGCGACGGACGCGATGCTGGTCTGCCCGCACCTCGCCGAGGACCCGGGGGAGGGTGCGGTGTGGCTCGCGGCGGTCCCGGACCTGCGGAGCTGCCGACGCGCGGCGTGCACGGAGGCCGTCGCCGCCACGCTCGAGGAGCGGCTCGGCCGTCCGGGGCGGGACGAGCCGACGCGGTGCACGACCTGCGGGCGAGTGGACGTGCCCGTCCGCGGCGTCGGCGTCGCCGTGGGGCACACGATGCTCCGCGGGACGGTGTGCGAGGACTGCCTCGCCGCGAAGCCGGTCCCCACGCCGCCGGCGGCGGTCGAGCCGGAGGAGGCGGTGGCCCGGCGCGCGGCGACGATCGGCGACGAGCCCATCGCGGTCCGGCGCGGGTCGTCCGCCGCCGCGGAGGAGCACCGGCCGTCGCCGGAGGATCAGGGGTGGCGTGCACTGCGGCGCGGGTGCCTGATGGCCGAGGCCTGTTGCCGGTCGACGGCCGCCCCGCTCGACCCCGATCGCGCCGTGATCGGCGGCCTGCTCGTCCGGGCCGCGAAGCTCGCCCGGGGACTGATCGACGCGCCCCGCGGGGACGGCTCGCTCCTGCAGGAGGAGGCGTTCCGGTCGCTCGTCCGCACGACGACGACCCTGTGGTGGCTCGTCCGCGAGGGGTCGGACGACGACCTCGCCGCGTTCCGGGACGCCAGCTCGCGGGCGTGGGGCGCGGACGATCTCGGAGACCGCCTGGAGGCGCTGGGACGCGCGGACGACCTGGCGGTGCTGCTCGGGCCGGATCCGGACGTCGCGCCCGGCTCGTGGCGGGAACTCATCGCCGGCCACCTCTCCCCCGCCCCCGACGGCTTCGGGCTCCACCTCGCGCACCGGCCGGTCACCCCGATGGCCGCGCTCGTCGCCGGCGAGCACCTGTCGCTCGCGAGCGCCGACGTCGCCGCCCGCATGCCGACCGACCTCGACCCCGACGACCTGCGGCGGCTCGCGGAGGAGGTCTCCGAGCTGCGCGCCGTCGTCGCCCGGTCCGCGGACGACCTGCGATGAGTTCTCCGCCGGGCGACGGTCTGCACCGGTACATCCCGCCCCGTACCGGAACGCCCCATGTCGACCACGACCATCACCGACCACTCGTGCTCCCCCGATGAGCGCCGCGCCCCTTGGCCCGCCCTCCTGCAGCGGACCTGCGGGCGCGTCCCGATCACGGGCGAACCGGTCGACGGGTACCTGATCGCCGGAGCGCTGCTCCTGGCCGTCGCAGCGACGGGCCTCGTCACCGACCTGCTCGGCTCCGCGCTCTGCGGCGTGGTGGCGGTCTGCGCGATCCTGCTGCTGCGGTGCTCGGGTCGCACCGCCACGACCCGCTGAGCGATCCCGGACCCGCTCCGCGGGCGTCCCGCACCGCGGGGCCACGACTCCGCGGCGGCGCGACGATCAGGCGCGCTGCAGCGCGATGCGCCCGGCGTGGTCCCAGACGGCGGCGGCCAGCGCGGTGTCCGTCGCCGGGGCGATCAGCGGCTGCTCGAGGTGCTCGAACCAGTACCGCCCGCTGACCCCGTCCAGCTCGGGGTCGACGACGAGCCGGACCACGGGGCGAGCGCCCTCGTCGGGGCTCGCCCAGGACTCCTTCATCCTCCGGACCTGGTCGCCCTCCGGACCCTCGCGGTCGCCGAGCCCGGTGCGGACGACCCCCGGGTGCAGCGCGGTGATCGTGACGCCGGTCCCCGCCCAGTGCTGGGCGAAGCGCGGGACGAGCAGGAGGTTGGCGAGCTTCGTGTCGCAGTAGGTGCCCATCTCCGAGAAGTCCTCGCCCGTGGGCGTCCGCTCGAGGTCGACGGTCCCCTTGATGTACAGCCCGGCGCTGACCTGGACGACCCGCGCACCGCCGCCCTCCGCCAGCCGGTCGGCGAGCCGGTGGTTCAGCACGAACGGGGCGACGTGGTTGACCGCGAACGCCTGCTCGAGCCCGTCGCCGGTGATCACGCGCTCCGTCGGCCAGATCCCCGCGTTCTGGACCAGCGCGTCGATGCTCGGGCAGGCGTCGAGGATCGCGTCGGCCGCCGCGTTCGCCCCGGCGATGGTCGAGAGGTCCGCGACGACGAGGTCGCGGTCCGGGTCGAGCCCGAGCTCGTGACACGCCGCAGCCCCGGACCCCCGGTCCCGCACGGCGAGCACGACGCGGTGGCCGGCCACGAGCAGCTGCTCGGCGACGGCGCGGCCGATCCCGCGGTTGGCTCCTGTGACGACGGCGGTCGGGCGGTCGGACGTGCTCATGGCGGGACCGTACCAGCGACTAGATCATTTTTCTAGAACAATGTTCTATCGTGGTTCTCGGGCTTCCGGAGGGGTCGCGGCGGCGTCCGCCCGCGCCCGCCGGACGCCCCTCTACAGTGCCCTCCTCGATGACGAGGAAGGTGCTGCATGTCGGTTGACGATCTCCAGAAGGGCGAGGAGGCGGTCGCGCAGCTGCACGCCGAGCGGGCGGAGCAGGAGCGCGAGCGGCTGGCGGCCGAGCTGGCCGAGGAGCCGGTGTTCGACACCGCGAGCAAGGACCGGGTGCGCCAGGTCGTGCGGGTGGACCGGATCGCCGCGGACCGCAACATCCGCCCGGACCTCCCCGAGATCCACGAGCTCGCGCTGTCGATCCGGCAGCGCGGACTGCTGACGCCCCCGCTCGTCCGTAGGAAGCCGGGCGGCGACGGGGAGTTCCTGCTCGTCGCCGGCCACCGCCGGCACGCGGCGCTCGTCGCGCTGGGGTGGGAGACGACGCCGGTGGACGAGATCGTCGACCTCGACGAGGACGAAGCGTTCGAGATCCAGCTCCTGGAGAACGTGCAGCGCGTCCAGCTCGAGCCGCTGCAGGCCGCTCGCGGGCTGCGCCTCCTGATGAAGCGCCGCGAGGGGGCCAGCGCCGCCGAGGTCGCGCGGTCGATCGGCCTGTCGCCGTCGTGGGTGCGTCGGCACCTGAAGCTCCTCGAGCTGCCCGACGAGGTCCAGCAGCGGGTCTCCGACGGCGACCTGTCGCTGACGATCGCCGACCTGCTGCGCCGCCAGACCGACAAGGGCGCGATCACGAGCAAGCAGGCGATCGACTACGCCGGCGCGGTCGCGCAGGGCGACATGACGCCCGCCGAGATCCGGGAGACGTTCGGCGAGACCCGCGGGCCGAAGGCCCCGGCACCCGTCAAGGGCGTCTTCCGTCCCGGCGACGGGCCGGAGCCTCGCGGCGACGACAACCGGCACGAGGGCTCGACCGCCGATCCGGCGTCGCGCGAGTACGCCGTGCCGGACTACAGCCCCGTGCGCACGCAGGGCGACGGCGCGGACGGCGCCCCCGCGGCGTGGGACTCCAGCGCACCCCGGACGTCGCTCGCCGGTGAGGCGTCGGACGGCCAGGTGGCCGCGCAGCTGGACCGCTACCTCGTCCGCTGGCTGACCGAGAAGCAGAAGGCCGTCGGCGACGCGATCGAGCTCCCCGCCGACCTCGATGAGCTGGGCGGCCCCGACCTGACCGCCTACGTGCGTCGCTGCGCGCAGGCGCTGATGCGGGCGGACGGGCCGGCCGCGGCGGCGCACCCGGACGCGGTCAACCGGGTGCTCTGAGGCGGGGCCCCGCACCCTCGCCGCGGGGTCCGAGCCCGGATCACCTCGCGAGCGCGACCCCGGTGACCCGCTCGAGCGTCGCGACGAGCTCGTCCTGGAACGCCTCGTCGTAGACGGCCGGATGCGGGTCCCGGCGCTCCTGGTGGTACCAGTAGCCGCCGGTCGTGCGGGCCTCGGGGTCGTCGCTCGTGGCGAGCCATTCCTGCGTGCGGTGCCCCAGTCGCAGATCGTCGGGCGCGCTCGGGCCGCCCATCCGCGTCGGCACCCACCCGGGGTCGACGGCGTTGACGAGCACGTCGGGCCACCGGCGCGCGACGGCCATCGCCAGCGTCGTCACGAGGAGCTTCGAGTCGGAGTACGACGCGGTGCCGGTACGCCCGGACCAGTCGAGCCCGTCGAGCGTCGGGCGACCGCCGGTGTGCATGCCGCTGCTCAGGACGACCAGCCGCGCGGGGCGCTCCAGCAGCGCGGTCAGGAGGTACGGCGCGACGACGTTGACGGGCAGGATCGCCGATCCGGTGTAGACGCCGGCGTTCTGGATCACGGTGTCCGGGCGGCCGACGCGTGCGAGCTGCTCGGCGACCGCGCGCGTGCCGTCCGGGCCGCCGAGGTCCCCGACGACGACCTCGGCGCCGCGCGCGACGAGCCCGGCGACCGCGTCCCGGCGGTGCTCGCCGCGCACGTGGACGACGACGTGGTGGCCCTCGTCCAGGAGCGTGCTCGCGGCGGCGTGCCCGAGCCCGTCGGCGGACCCGGTGACGACGACGCGACTCACGACGTGGTCCCCCTGGGAGCGACGCCCCGCGCGCCGCTCACGAGGCGTCCCCCGCGAACGTGATCACCAGACGCCCGCGCACGCCGCCCTCGTCCTGCCGCCGGTGGGCGTCGGCCGCGCGCTCGGCCGGGAAGGTCTCCGCGACGGTCAGGGGCAGCGTGCCGGCCGACGCGAGCTCCCGCAGGTGCTCGAGCGCGGCGGTGTCCTCCAGGCGGGTGCGGACGAACACCGTGTGCCGCACGATCCCGCGCTCGGTCTCGTCCTGCTGCCCGCGGACGACGGCCCAGCCGCCGCCGTCGCGGATCGCCGGGAACAGCGGCGGCCCGATCAGCGCCGTGTCGAGCGCCCCGTCGACGCCGTCCGGCACCAGCGCGAGGACGCGGTCGGCGAGTCCGTCCCCGCGGTCGACGACGTCGTCCGCCCCGTGTCCGCGGACGAGGTCGTGCTCGTCGGGCCGGGCGTCCGCGACGACGCGCAGTCCGCGCTCCTTGGCGAGGGGGATCATCAGGGTCGCGAGCCACCCCGCGCCGCCCGTCACCAGCAGCGTCGCGCCGCCCGGCAGGTCGAGCTGGTCGAGCGCCTCGATCGCGGTCAGCCCGTTCATCGGGAGCGTCGACGCCTGCAGCAGCGTGGCCCCGTCCGGGATCGCCACGACCGACGCCGCGGGCACCACGAGCGACGACTGGTACGCCCCGCCGTCGGGCCGCGCGGGCAGCACCGCGGCCATCACGCGGTCGCCGACGGCCAGGCGGTCGACGTCCGGGCCGACCGCGTCGACGATCCCGGCGGCGTCCATCCCCGGGACGATCGGCGACGACGGCTCGGCGGACCGCGACGCCGCACCGCTGCGGGTCAGGAGGTCCGTCGGGTTGACCGCCGCGGCGGCGACCGCGATCCGGACCTCGCCGGCACCGGGCTCCCGCGTCGCACGGTCCTCGAGCGTCAGCACGTCGGGGTCGCCGAAGGTCGGAACGGTGATGGCGGTCATGGGCCGACGCTAGCGAGCGGCCGCCGCGGGCCCGTCGGCGCGGGCGCATGCCGCGCGGCCGACGTCCCGGCCGCGGACGAGACCGCCACGACGCGCGCCGGCCCCGCACGACGCCCCTCGGTCACCAGGCGACGGCCCCCTGGTCGTCGAAGTACTCGCCCGTCGGGCCGTCGGGCCCGAGCGTCGCCGCCCGGACGATGACCTCGGCGCCCTGCTCGACCGTCCGGTGGCCCTCGAAGTCGTTGAGGGCCGTGGCGGTGAAGCCCGGGCAGACGGCGTTGACGCGGTACCGCGGGAGGGCACGGGCGAGCTTCAGGGTCACCATGTTCAGGGCGGACTTCGACGTCGGGTAGTCGAGGCCGTCGTACGCCGACTGGCCCGAGCCGTCCGTGGCGGTCTGCGACAGCGAGGCGAGGCTGCTGGAGACGTTGACGACGACCGGCGCCGGGGAAGCGTCGAGGAGGTCGCGGAAGGCGAGGGTCAGGCGGACGGGCCCGATGACGTTCGTGGCGAGGAGATCCACCATCTCGGCCGGGTCGGTGTCGAGCACCGGGCGGCGGGTGGCGCTGATGCCGGCGTTGTTGACGAGGACGTCGAGCCCGCCCGCGTCGGCGACGGTGGCGCGGGCCGCGGCGACCGACGCGTCGTCGGTCACGTCGAGCGCGACGAACCGGGCGCCGAGCTCGTCGGCGGCGGCGCGTCCGGCGGCGGGGTCGCGGGCGCCCACCCAGACGTCGTGGCCCAGCTCGACGAGGCGGCGGGCGGTCTCGCGACCGAGGCCCTTGTTGGCTCCGGAGATCAGGATCGTGGTCATGCATCCACGGTCCCGCGGCCGCCGGGACGGGACAAGGGACCGCCGCAGCCGGGTACTCGCAGGGCCACCTTCGCCGCGGCCGGGGCTGGGACACTGGGGACCATGGACGACGACCTCGGGGCGTGCCTGCGCGCCTGGCGCGACCGGCTCCCGCCTGACGAGATCGGCCTGCGGGCAGGGGGTCGGCGCCGCGCGCCCGGGCTGCGCCGGCAGGAGGTCGCCGAGCTCGCGGGGCTGTCGGTCGAGTACCTGGCCCGGCTCGAGCAGGGTCGTGCCGCCCGGCCGTCCGCGGCGGTCCTCGGTCCGCTCGCCCGGGCGCTCCGGCTCTCCGACGCCGAGCGCGACCACCTGCTCGCGCTGGCCGGCCACGCGCCCGGATCGTCGCGCGTGTCGCCGCACATGACGCCCGGGATCATGCGGATCCTCGACCGCCTGGACGGCACCCCGGTGCACGTCTCCGACGACCGCTACACGGTGGTGCACGCCAACCGCCTGGCGATCGCGGTCCTCGGCGACGACCTCGTCGGCACGAACTACGCGCGGACGATGTTCCTCGGCGGCGGGCTGCGGATCCGCGACGACGACGGCCACCACGACGACTTCCGGACGCGGATCGTCGCCGAGCTGCGGCGGTCGCTGACGACCTCGCCCCGCAGCGCCGCCGTCCGCGAGCTCGTCGACGAGCTGCTCGACGCGAGTCCCGACTTCGCCGAGCGGTGGGCGCGGGCCGAGGTCGGCGGCACCGGCTCGCGCCGCAAGGTCGTCGACCACCCGGAGGTCGGGCGCTTCACCGTCGACTGCGACGTGCTGCACGTCGAGGACTCGTCGCTGAAGCTCATCGTCTACACGGCGCAGCACGGCACCCCCGACGCCGACGCCCTGGCGCTCCTGTCGACGATCGGGAGCCAGCGCTTCTCGGGGTGAGATCCGGGGCGGGGCCCGCGCCGGACGCCCCGCCGGCGTCCGGCGGGGCGTCGTGGGCGGAGGGTGCCGTCCTACCGCGTGACCCGCACCGCGATCGTCCGCGTGACCGTGCGACCACCGACCGCGAAGGCGACCTTCACGGCGTGCGTGCCGACCTTCGTGGTGCGCAGGACGCGCAGCCGCAGCACGAGGGTGCGCGCCTTGCCGGGCTCGATCGAGTGGACGACGACGCGCTTGGCACCGGTCGTCCGGAGGCCCTTCGCGGTCGTGATCCGGGCACCGAACCGGCCGACCTCCGCGGTCGTGTCGTTGGCGAGCTCCAGCTTCAGGGTCACGAGCCGGCCGCGGCGCGCCGCGACCTTCGAGCGCGACGCGACGATCGCGAACGTGCCGTCCCTGCCCGCCGGACCCTGTGCCCCCTGCGGGCCCGTGGCGCCGTCCTTGCCGTCGGTGCCGTTCGTCCCGGCCGCGCCGTCCTTGCCGTTGGAGCCGGCCGCGCCGTCCTTCCCGTTCGTCCCGGCGGCGCCGGTGTCACCCTTCGGACCCGCAGCGCCCGTGTCACCCTTCGGACCCGCGGTCGCCGCCGTGCTGGCCGCGGTCAGGGACACCGTCGTCGGGCTGCCCGCGACGTTCGACGGGATCACGAGGGCCGCGGCCGACGTCGCCGTCGCGCGGCCGGGCGAGAACCGCACCTGCACCTTGCACGTCGCCCCCGGGGCGATCGACTGGTCGGTGCACCGATCGCTGGTGAGCAGGAAGTCGCCCGCGGACGCCTCGTCGGCCTCGCGGATCGAGACGCGGCCGATCGTGACCGCCGCGTCGCCGCTGTTGGTCAGCGTGACCCACTGGCCGGGGCCGGTCGTGCCGACCTCCTGGGCCGGGAACGACGGGGTGTCCGTGGTCAGCTTCGGGCCGACCGCGGCGTTCTTGATCGTGCCCGGGGACGCGATCTCGTCGTGGGCGAGGAACGCGCCGCGCTGACCGACGACGCTGAGCGTCGAGATCACCGGGAGCGGCAGCGTGAAGCTCCCGCGACCCTCGGCGTTGTCGAACGAGACCTTGTCGGTCGACGCGCCGAACGCGACGCCGGTGACGCGGTCGCCCGACCCGTTGAACAGGTTGACCGCGTCGGCCGTGGTGCTGAGCCCGACACCGCCGCCGCTGTAGAAGCCGATCTGGAACCCGGCCGGGACGCTCGAGCCGAACCAGGCGGACTTGAACGCCGCGACCTTCGTCGCGTCGCCCTCGAGGAAGATCGCGGACTGGCCCGGTGCGAGCGTGCCGACGCCGCTGAGCGCGACCGCCGACGCGAAGGCGTTGGAGTTGTCGTCGACCTTCCACCCGGTCAGGTCGACCGTGCGGTTGCTGGTGTTCGTGACCTCCCACCAGTCGGCGGCGTAGGTCGCGTCGGAGCTGCCCCACGGGGCGACCTCGGTCACCGCGACGGGGGTCGGGACGGGTGCGACGCCCGGGGACCCGGTCTCGCCGCCCACCGTGCTCGCGCCGTTCTGGCCCGCGGTGCTGAGGGTCGCGACCTTCGGCAGCGGCGCCACGGTGCCCCCGAGCCCGGCGGTGTTGTCGAACGTGCGACCGCTGGTCGACGCGTCGAAGGCGATGCCCGTGACGCGCGTGCCCGTGGCGTCGAAGACGTTGACCTGGTCACCCCCGGTGCCGAGGCCGATCCCGCCGCCGCTGTAGGTCCCGATCTGGAAGCCGGCCGGGACGCTCGAGCCGAACCACGCGGACTTGAAGGCGTCGGCCTGCGTGGCCGTCCCCTCGATGAAGACGGCGGACTGCCCCGGCGCCAGGCGCGGGACCCCGTTGAGCGCGACCGCGCTGGCGGCGGACGCCGAGTCGTCGTCGACCTTCCAGCCCGTGAGGTCGATCGTCGTCGTGCCGGTGTTCGTGAGCTCCCACCAGTCGGCGGCGTACGGGCTGTTGCCGCTGCTCCAGGGCGAGACCTCGGAGACGATCACCGACGGTGCCTGGCCCCCGCCCGCGACGGGCGTGACGTTCAGCGTGTACGGGGTGCTCGTCGCGTCGGGCGTGGTGCCGACCGCGGGGTCGTCGACCGCGACGCTGACGGTGTAGCTGCTCTTCGTCGCGGCGTTCAGGGTCGTGCCGGCCTTCAGGTACAGCCCGGTGCTCTCGACCTCGAAGCTCGACGCGTCGGGGCCGGTCACGGAGAGCTGGTTCGTGCCGATGCCGTCGTCGGTGACCGAGACGTCGGCGACCTTCACGCGGGTCGCGGTGCTCGAGTTCTCGGCGATCGACGCCGTGCGGTTCGTGAGCGCGACGGCCGTCGGCGCGAGGTTCGTCGCCGTCGACGGCGCGTAGACCCAGAGCTGCGGGTGGTCGATGTCGCCGCCACCCTCCTCGCTCACCGTGTAGATGCGCCCGGCGTCGTCCATCGTGACGCCCTCGTGCGTCTGGTCGGGGATCGACTTCGGGGTGTCGGCGTCGCCGACGATGGTCAGCGTGCCGGACACGTTGCCGGAGCGGTCGACCTTGACGATCTTCCCCGACTCCTGGCTGATCAGGAGCATGCGGTCCTTGTCGGGACCGGTCAGGCCGCTGAGGTTCGACAGCGAGAAGACGTCCGAGATGTCGGTCGTCGGGACGAGCGCCGGGTCGAAGAGATCGGTCGATCCGGTCGCGGTCGGCGAGCCGTTGGTCGCGGTGCCGGCGTCCCAGTCGATGCCGGTCTGGAAGAGGCCCTTCGGGTCCTTCTCCTTCGCGACGAGGAACCCGCCCGTCTTCGGGTCGTTGCTGACGCCCTCGAAGCCGACGTTGCCGATCGTGGTGCCGAGCTTGACGGTCTTCGTCTGCGCGCGCGTGAGCGTCGTGCCGGGTGCGTACGTGAACCGCACGAGTTGCCGGTCGCGCTCCTCGGTCATGACGAACTGCCCGTTCCCGATGTAGGTGATGCCCTCGTTGTCGTAGAAGGTCGTGCCCTGCGGGCTGCTGCCCGCCGCGAGCGTCATCGAGTCGATCAGCGCACCGTTGGTCTTGCTCACCTGCGTGACGGACGTGCCGCCGTCGCCGACGACGAACAGCGAGTCGGTGTCCCAGTTGTAGGCGACGCCCGACGCCTCCTGGGCGAGCAGGCTGCCCGCCGGGGCGACGGTGCGGGTCGGCTCCGGCAGGTCGTACCTGCCGACGCGGACGTAGGTCGAGAGGTCCACGCCGCTCAGGGGCGCCGCGGACGCCGCGGCGATCGGCTGCGCGGCGAGCGCCGAGGCCGTGGCGGCGAGGCCGACGGCCACGGCGCGGACCGCGCGGCGGCGGGATGATCGGTGGGTGACGACGCGGGCGGGGTCGTTCATACAGGCTCCTTCGCGAGGCGTCGCACGATGCGGACGCCGGGACGGGCGGACGCTACGACGGCCGCATCGCCACGCTGTGAACCGGTCGTCATCGCCGCGCCAACAGGTGGTGACGCGCCACGTCGCTCCCGCGCCGTCCGGAGCGGGTGCGCCGGACCGCGGGCGGCCGCCCGCCACCCCGCGAGACCGTAGGGTTGGGGTGGATGACCGGCGGACTGCGGGAACGCGACGGGACGCTCGCCCTGGTCTCGGCCGCCCTGGAGCGCGCACGGGACGGCCGCGGCGGTGCGGTGGTCGTGGTCGGGGACGCGGGGACCGGGAAGACCTCGGTGCTCGAGGCCGCCCGCCGCGCGGCGGGCGGGACCGCGACGGTCGCCGTCCGGGCGGAGGAGATGGAGACCGGCGTCCCGTTCGGCGTCCTCGACGCGCTGCTCCGCGCCCTCGGCGACGCACCGGGCGCCGGCGACGGACCGGACGCCGTGGACCCGACGGTGCCCTTCGTCCGCGCGCTCCGACGGCTCGAGCGGCACGACGGGCCGCTGCTCGTCACGCTCGACGACCTGCACTGGGCGGACGAGGACTCGCTCCGGGTCGTGGCGTTCCTCGTCCGGCGCCTCGCGGCGCTGCCCGTGACGTTCGTCGGGGCGCTGCGGGCCTGGCCGCCGCACGCCCACGACCTCGTGCACGCGCTCGAGGCCGACGGCGCGGTCGACGTCGCACGCCTGGGACCCCTCTCGCGCGACGCGAGCCGTGCGCTGCTCGTCGAGCGCGCCGGGCGGGAGCTCCCGACGTCCGTCGCCCGACGGGTGTGGGAGCTGTGCGGGGGCAACCCGCTCCTCACCGGGTACGTGGGCACCGCGCTGGGCCGGGGCGAGGACCCGCTCGGCGACCGCGCCGTCGCCCCACCGGCCGAGGTCGTCCCGCACGACCCGGGCGTCCCCGGCGGTCCCGGCACCCGGCTGCTCGTCGGGCGCTTCGCGGGCCTGGACGACGACGCACTGCGGCTCGCGCGGACCGCGGGCCTGCTGGGGACGAGCTTCCGGCCGGAGGTCGCGGTCGACGTGGCCGGCCTCCCCGCGCCGCGGTCCCAGCGGGCGCTCGAGGCGCTCGTCGGGTCCGGGCTCGTGCGGGAGGACGGCCACGACCGGCTCCGGTTCCTCCACCCGCTGCTCGTCCGCGCGCTCCACGACGACGTCGCACCGGCCGTTCGACGGCACCTCCACGGGCGTGCGTTCCGGGAGCTGGCCCGCCGCGGGCTGTCGGCGGAGGCCGTCGAGCACGCGGTCCGCGCCGACCTCTCCGGCGACCGCGACGCCGCGGGCCTGCTCGAGCGCGTCGGCCGCGGTGCGCTGCGGGACGGGGCGATCGAGGCGGCCGTGCGGCACCTCGGGACCGCCGTCCGCTTCCTCGGCGACGACGCCGGAGCCGCGCTCCGCACGGCGCACGCCGAGGCGCTGTGCGCGGCGGGACGGGCCGCCGACGGCGCCGACGCCTGCGGCCGGGTGCTCGCGGACGCGGAGCTCGGGTGGTCGGCGCGGATCGACGCGCTGACGCTCCTGGGGCGCTGCCGCTACCTGACCGGCGACCCGGAGGGCGGGGCCGCCGCGCTCGAGGACGCGGTCGTGCTCGCCGCCGAGCACGACCCCGCCCGCGCCGTCGGACCGCTCCTGGACCAGACGTCGAGCGTCTGGGTCGCCGAGGGGCCCGCCGCGGCGCTGCCGCTGGCCACGCGCGCCCGCGGACTGGCCCGCGACGCCGCCCCCGACGTGCGCGACGCGGCACTCGCCCATTGGGGCAGCCTGGCCGCGGAGTGCGGCGAGGTCGACGGGATCGTCACGACGCGCGAGCTGGCGCGGAGCGGCCGGCGACCACGGGTCGACGACGTCCCGGTGTCCGAGCTCGTCTCGCCGCTCGCCGTCGTCTACCCGGTCGCCCACGGCGCCCAGTACGACGAGCGGCTCGACGACTGCCTGAACGCCCTGGAGCTCGTCCGGGGCCGGCTCGACGACGCGGGCGCGGCGGGCTCCGCGGCGATGGTCAACCTCTTCCTCGGCAACCACCTGCTCCGGCGCGGACGGCTCGACGAGGCGCTCCGGGCGGCCGACCTCGCCGGCCTGTTCTCGGAGCTCACTCCGTTGACGATCCCGGTCGCCGCGGCGCTCCGGGCGCAGGCGCTGGTGTGGTCGGGGCGCGCGGACGAGGGGCTCGCCGAGGCGGAGCGGGCGCTGCGGCTCGCCCCCGGCGCCTGGCTGATCCGGCTGTGGTCGGCGATCCCGCGCGGCCTGCACCTGCTGTGGGCGGGCGACGGCGCGAGCTCCGACGCGTTCCTCGACGTCGAGCAGATCGTCGACGCCGTCGGGATCCGCGAGCCGAACCACACGCAGTGGACCGGGCACGCCGTCGCGGCCCACCTGCTCGCCGGCCGCGACGCCGACGCCCGGCGGGTCCTGCACCGCCAGGCCGAGGCCGCGGACGGGCACCCGACGCGCTGGCCGGCGTTCGTCCGCGACCTGTCGCACGGGCGGATCGCCGAGCACGACGGCGAGGACGAGGCGGCGCTCGCCGCCTACGAGCGGGCGCTGGCCGGCCTCGGCGACGTCGACCTGCCGCTGCAGCGGGCCGAGGCGCTCCTCGCCGGCGGCGCGCTGCTGCGACGGACGCGCGCGTCCGTCGCGGCGCGGCCGTGGTTGGCCGAGGCGCTCCGGATCGCCGACGCCCACGGCGCGCGCCCCATCGCCGATCCCGCGGCGGTCGAGCTGCGCCTCGCGGGCGGCCGGCGACGACGCGCCCACGACCGCGACCGGCTGACGGCGGCGGAGCTGCGCGTCGCCCGGGCCGCCGCCGACGGGCAGAGCAACGCCGAGATCGCGGCGGTCCTGCACCTCTCGACGAACACGGTCGCCACCCACCTCAAGCGCGTCTACGCGAAGCTCGGCGTCGCCGGGCGCCACCGGCTGCGCGACCTGCACCTCGACGCGCACGCGGCGGAGGCCGCCGCCGGACCGTAGGCCGCCCGTCCCTCAGGCCGAGAGGTGGTGGAGCATCGCCTCCGCGACGACGTCCGGCCGCTCGAGCGGCGCGAGGTGCGAGGCGCCCGGCACCACCGCGAGGCGTGCACCGGGGATGCCGTCGGTGAGCGGGCGGAGGTGGTCCTCGAGCGTGGTCGCCGGGTCGTCGGCGCCGGCCAGGACGAGCGTCGGGGCGGTGATCCGCCGCAGGTCGGCGCGGAGGTCCATCGCCCCGATCGCCGAGGCGCAGCCCGCGTACCCCGCGGCCGGGGTGGTCGAGACGGTCCGTCGCAACGCGGCCTCGGTGCCCGGGTGGGCGGCGCGGAACGCGGGCGTCACCCAGCGGTCGATCGAGCCGTCGGCCAGCACGGACGTGCCGTCCCGCAGGACTGCCTCGACGCGGGGGTCCCACATCCCGGGACCGCCCAGGTGCGCAGCGGTGCAACAGAGGACGAGTCGGTCGACCCGGTCGGGCGCGTGGATCCCGAGCCACTGGGCGACCATCCCGCCGAGGGACACCCCGGCGACGTGCGGCGCACCGAGCCCCAGGGCGTCCTGCAGGGCGAGGACGTCGTCGGCCAGGTCCGCGAGGGCGTAGGGCGGCGCCGGTGCCGGGCTCGCGCCGTGGCCGCGCAGGTCGACGAGCACCGGCCGCAGGCCGGCCGCGCGAAGGCGCTCCGCGACGGGGCGCCAGACCTCGCGGTCGGTCCCGATGGAGTGCAGGAGCAGGACCGCCGGCGCGTCCGCGGGACCCTCCTTCTCGTGGGCGAGCACGACGGTCACGGGCGCTCACGCATGCAGCACGACCGCCAGGCCCTGCCCGACGCCGATGCAGATCGCCGCGAGGCCCCAGCCACCGCCGTTCGCGTGGAGCTGGTGCGCGAGCCGGCCGACGATCCGCCCGCCCGACGCGCCGAGCGGGTGCCCGATCGCGATCGCGCCGCCGTGGACGTTCAGGACGTCCGGGTCGAGCTCCGGCCAGCCCCGCAGGCACGCCAGCGACTGGGCGGCGAACGCCTCGTTGAGCTCCACCGCGGCGAGCTCGCCCCAGCCGATGCCGGCGCGGCGCAGGGCCGCGTTCGCCGCCTCGACGGGGCCGTAGCCGAAGACGTCCGGATCGATGCCGGTCGCGGCACGGGAGACGATCCGGGCGAGCGGGTCGCGCCCGAGCGTGCTCGCGGCCGCCTCGCTCCCGAGCAGCACCATCGACGCGCCGTCGTTGAGCGGCGACGCGTTGCCGGCGGTCACCGTGCCGTCCTCGCGGAACGCGGGCTCCAGGGTCGCGAGCTTCTCGAGCGTCGTCGTCTCGCGGATCGCCTCGTCGCGCTCGAGCGGGACGCCGGGAACCGCGACGATCTCGTCCGCGAACACCCCGTCGGCCCACGCCTTCGCGGCGCGCTGATGGCTGCCGTGCGCGAACGCGTCCTGCTCCTGACGGGTCACGCCGTGGATCGCCGCGAGCTTCTCGGTGCTCTCGCCGAGCGAGATCGTCCACTGCTCGGGCATCGCCGGGTTGACCATCCGCCAGCCGAGCGTCGTCGAGTGCAGCGTCTCGTGGCCGGCCGGATAGGGCCGCGAGGGCTTCTGCAGCACCCACGGCGCACGGCTCATCGACTCGACGCCGCCGGCGACGACGACCTCCGCGTCTCCGGTCTCGATCGCGCGGGCAGCCTGGATCGTGGCCTCGAGGCTCGACCCGCACAGCCGGTTGACGGTGACGCCGGGGATGCTCGTCGGCAGGCCGGCGAGCAGCACGGCCATGCGCGCGACGTCGCGGTTGTCCTCCCCCGCCTGGTTCGCGCCGCCGAGCACGACGTCGGCGATCCGCGCGGGGTCGAGGTCGGGGGACCGCTCCAGGAGCGCCGTCAGGGTGCTCGCGGCGAGGTCGTCGGGCCGGACGCCGGCGAGGGCGCCGCCGAACCGGCCGAACGGGGTGCGGACCGCGTCCAGGACGTAGGCGGCGGAGGACGACGTGGTCACGCCGTCACCGTCCCACGAGCTCCCGCAGCGCGGTGAGCTCCTCCGCCGTGGGCTCGGCCGTGCGACGCGGGTCGTCGGCGACCCGCAGGTCCCAGCCGGTCCGCTCGCGGGCCTGCTGCACGGTGGCCCCGGGCAGCAGCTCCACGAGGACGAGCTCCTTCGTGACGGGGTCCGGCTGAAGCACGCCGAGGTCGGTGATGACCGCGGACGGGCCGCGGCCCCGCAGGCCGAGGCCCTCGCGCGTGATGCCCGCGGGCTCGCCCGGGATCGACCCGAGGACGCCGTCGGGGTCGGCGTGCCCGACGGTCGTGACGAAGTCCAGGCGCTCCACGAACGTGCGGGTGGTGTGCGGGACGATGACGACGACCTCGCCGCAGCCGCCGGCGATCTCCGGGGCGCCGCCCGCTCCGGGCAGCCGCGTGCGGGGCGCGTCGTACTCGCCGATGACCGTCGAGTTGAGGTTCGCGTAGCGGTCGACCTGTGCGGCGCCGAGGAACGCGACGTCGATCCGGCCCGCCTGCACCCAGTAGGCGAACATCTCGGGGACCGCCACGACGGCGTCGGCGGTCTCGGCCAGCTCGCCGTCGCCGATCGACAGCGGGACCCGGCGCGGCTTCGCGCCGATCGTGCCGGACTCGTAGACGAGCACGAGCGCGGGGTTGTGGACCTCGCGCGCCAGGATCGCCGCGGTCGACGGCCTGCCGACGCCGATGAAGACGACCTTCGCGGACGTGAGGCGGCGGGCGGCGACGATCGTCTGGACCTCGCCGGTGGTGGCCGGGGCCTGCTTCACGGTGCTCATGCGCTGGTCCTCCTGCGCTGGTTCGTGGTGCCGTTGCGCCCGTGCGGGCGGGAGTCGGCGGGCCGGGCGACGCGGCTCATGTCACGGGGGCCGACGCGTCGAGCACGTGCTCGTCCATCCAGGCGGCGAACGTGTCGCGGTCGCGGGAGACGCGGTCCCACTCGCGGTAGGCGGCGTTGTCGCGATCGGTGATCCCGTGCGCGTAGGAGGGCTGCGACCCGCCCGGGGCCTCGGCCACCGCGTCGATCGTCCAGCCCGGCAGGACGACGCCGCCGGGTCGCGGCACGAGCTCGTCGACGATCCGCTCGACCGTCACGAGCGAGCGCGTCGCGGCCAGGACCGCCTCCTTCTGCACCCCCGGGATGCCCCAGAGCTGCACATTGCCCTGCCGGTCGGCCTCCTGCGCGTGGACGATCGAGACGTCCGGGTGCAGCGCCGGGACGGCCGCGAGGACCTCGCCGGTGAACGGGCAGGTGACGCGCTCGACGCGCGTCCGGGCCTCGAGGTCGGTGCCGCGGTAGCCGCGCAGGACCGCGAACGGCAGGTCCGACGCACCGGCCAGGTACCGGTTCGCCATCCCGGCGTGGCTGTGCTCCTCGATCTCGATCGGGTGCGGCCAGCCGTGCTCGATCGCGTCGCGGAAGCGGTGCAGCGACCCGACGCCCGGGTTGCCACCGTAGGAGAACACGAGCTTCCGCGCCGCGCCGACGCCGACCATCTGGTCGTAGAGCACGTCGGGCGTCATCCGGATCAGCTCGAGGTCGCGGCGCCCCTGGCGGAGGATCTCGTGGCCGGCCCGGAACGGGATCAGGTGCGTGAAGCCCTCCAGCGCGACCGCGTCGCCGTCGCGGACGAGCCCGGCGACGGCGGAGCGCAGGTCCGTGACCTCAGCCATTCGTGCTCGGGACCGCGACGTCCTGGAGGACGCGGGCGACCTTCGCCGCGACGGTCACCTGCGGGAAGTGGCCCGAGCTCAGGTGGACGACGTGGTCGGCGGCGCCGGACATCCCGACCTGCGCGGGCGCGGGGATCGCCTGGTCGTCGTCGCACACGACGTAGGTCGTCGGGTGCGGGTGGGTCCGGCCGGTGGTCTCCGACGCGAACGAGGAGAGGCTGTGCGGCCGCAGCCTCGCGGAGAGCTCCGCGGAGCGGTCGGCGTCGAGGTCCGCGCACATGATCCGCCGCGCCCACACCGGGTCGGAGGTGACGCTGATCGTGCCGTCGCCGTTGTCGGCCGCCCACTCCGGGGCGGCACCGAGGATCGAGAACATCGACGCCCCGGGGGCCGGCGGCCAGAACGCGGTCAGGTAGACGCTGTGGACGATCCGCGGGTGGTCGGCGACCTCGTTGACGACCATGCCGCCGTACGAGTGGCCGACGAGGACGACCGGGCCGTCGACGTCGTCGATCGCCGCGCGGACGGCCGCCGCGTCCGCGTGGAGGTCGCCGAGCGCGGCCGCGTCGTCGCCCGTCGACGGCAGCTCGATCGTCACCGCCGGACCGTCCAGGTGCGGGAGGAGGTCCTCCCACGCCCAGGCGCCGCACCAGGCGCCGGGGACGAGGACGTAGGTCGGGGTCTCGCTCATCGGGCTTCCTCCGTCTGCGCCGACAGGGCGACGCGGGTGTCGTGGCCGTGGATCCAGCCGAGGTCGTGGGTGAGGTTCGACAGCCCCGCGTCGCGGGCGGCGACGCCGGCGTCGTCCCGTGCGTGGAGCAGGTCGGCGGCGCGGCGGGTCCACGCCTGGACCCTGGCGGTGCGCGGGAGGCGGAGCGCCTCGTAGACCTCGATCGCGGGCACGGGGTCCTGCGGGTCGGCGTCGGCGAGGAGCGCGGCGAGCGTCGCGGCGTCCTCGATCGTCGTGTTGGCGCCCTGGCCGTTGTGGGGCAGCATCGCGTGCGCGGCGTCGCCGAGCAGGACGACGCGTCCGTCGTGCCAGGTGTCGAGCGGGTCGTGGTCGTGCAGCGCCCAGCGGGCGCCGTTCTCGGGGGCGCCGACCATCTCGGTCACGGCCGGGTGCCAGCCCGCGAAGGCCTGCAGCGCGTCGGCGGTCGTGCAGTCCTCGCGCCAGGTGTCGGACGTCCACCCCGGGACGCGGACGACGGCGAGGAAGTTGACCGCCCGGCCGCCGTCGATGGCGTAGTGGAGGAGGTGCGCGCCGGGACCGGCCCAGAACTGGATCGCGTCGGGGTCCGGGAGCGACGGAAGCTCCTCGACGGACACGATGCCGCGGTACCCGACGGTCCCGGAGAAGACGGCGTCGGACCCCAGGCCGAGCGCGCGCCGGGTGCGGGAGTGCACGCCGTCGGCGCCGACCACGACGTCCGCGCGGACGGACGCACCGTCGGCGAACCGGAGCGTCGCGCCGTCGTCGTCGTGCTCGACGCCGGCGCACGAGCGGCCGAGGTGCACGTGCTCGGGACCGAAGCGGTCGGCGAGCAGCTGCAGGAGCGGCACGCGGTGCACGCCGTAGTAGGGGGCGCCGAACGCCTCCCGGTAGGTCGGGCCGAGCGGGTCGTGCGCGACCGTCGCACCGGACAGGCCGTCGCGGATGAAGAGCGCGGAGGACTCGGTGGAGATCGCCGCGAGTCCGTCCTCCATCCCCAGCCGGTGCAGCTCGCGGACGCCGTTGGCCGACAGCGCGACGGCGGCCCCGACCTCCCGCAGCTCGTCGGCCTGCTCGAAGACGTCGACCTCGACGCCCTGCTCCCGGAGCGCGATCGCGAGCGTCAGCCCGCCGATCCCGCCCCCTGCGATCGCGACGCGCACCGCGGCCTAGGCGACCGCGCCGGCGGTGTCGGGGGTGGACGCGTGGACCGTCGCCAGCGTGAAGTCGTAGGAGAACGAGCGCTCCGGGGCGTACGGACCGACCTCGGGCTTCACGACCAGCTCGTCCTTGACGGCGCCCGCGACGTCGTCGTCGAGGTGCTCGCCCTGGTCGAAGAACAGCTGCGTGACGAGCTCCTCGTGGCCCTCCGCCGTGACGATCACGTGGATGTGCGCCGGACGCCACGGGCTCCAGCCGGCGGCCTTGCACAGCCGCCCGGTCGGCCCCTCGGTGGGGATCGTGTACGGCGCCGGGAGGATCGTCCGGATCTCGAAGCGGCCCTCGTCGTCGGCGATCACCTTGCCGCGCAGGATGCCCTCGGGGAGCCGCGCGTCGAAGCCCGAGTAGAGGCCCTCGGCGTCGGCCTGCCAGGCGTCCAGGACGGCACCGGGCAGCGGCGTCCCGGAGGCGTCGACCACGCGCCCGGTCATGACGATCCGCTCGCCCTGCTCGTCCTCGCGGCGCGGCAGCTCGAACGGCGCGGACAGCACCGGGGCGCCCTCCAGGTGGTACGGCCCGAGGATGGTGCCCTTGGAGCCCTCGCGGCCCTTGAAGGCGTTCTGCTCGACGGCGGACTCGACGAAGACGTCGAGGAACAGCGGCCACTCGCCGGCCTCGCCGACGTCGATGAGCCACTGCTTCAGTGCGCCGAACTCCTCGTACGTGAGGTCGCTCGCGGCGATCTGCTCGTGGATGTGGCGCAGCAGGCCGCCGGCCAGCTCGTCGGTGCGGGTGCTCATCGGGTGCTCCTGAGGTCGTCGTCGATCGCCGAGGGGTGACGGGCGAGAGGGGTGACGCGGATGTCCATGTACGGGAAGAGCGGCAGGCCGCTCAAGAGGTCGTGCAGCTCGTCGATCGAGTCGACGTCGAAGACGCTGACGTTCGCGTAGCGCCCCGCGACGCGCCAGAGGTGCACCCACCGGCCGTCGCGCTGGAGGTCCTGCGCGAGCGCCTTCTCGCGGGCCTTCAGCTCGGCCGCCGCGGCGGGGTCCATGTCGTGCGGGAGGGCGACGTCCATCGCCACGTGGAAGAGCATCAGCGATCGATCCGGTGGTGGGTGAGGCGCTCGTCGTCGACCAGGGCCCCGAGCCCGGGCGTGGCCGGCAGCACGGCGTGGCCGCCCGTGATGTCCGGCGGCGCGACGACGAGGTCGTCGTGGAGGTCGGCGAAGTTCGTGACCTCGGCGGGGCGCCCCGCGGTGGCCGCGGAGGACGCCGCGAGCGCGATCGAGGCGAACGCGCCGATCGCGCCCTCGTACTGCGAGCCGACGACGACCGGGACGCCGACGCCGTCGCAGAGCCCGACGATCCGCCGGGACTCCGAGAACCCGGTGCGGGCGGCCTTCACGCACACCTGGGAGACGGCGCCCTCGTGCAGCGCCGCCCGGACGGTCGGCAGGCTCGTGCAGCTCTCGTCGCCGACGAGCGGGACGGGCCACGCCTCCGCCAGTCGGCGCCGCCCCTCGGTGTCCGTGACGTCGATCGGCTCCTCGATCGCGATCACGCCGAGCTCGAGCAGCCCGGGGGTCGCGGCGAGCGCCTGCTCGACGCTCCAGCCGCGGTTGGCGTCGACGTAGAGCCCGGCGTCGGGAAGCGCCTCGCGGACGGCGCGGACGGCGGCGACGTCGAGCTCGGGATCGCGCCCGACCTTGACCTTGAACGCCAGGACGCCGAAGCGCTCGAAGGCCTCGACGGCGTCGGCGGCCATCTCCTCCGGCGTGTCGAAGGAGACCATGTGCGCCACGGGCACCGCGTCGGCGAACCCGCCGAGCAGCCGGTGGACCGGGACGCCGAGCTCCTTGCCGCAGAGGTCCCAGATCGCGATGTCGAGCGCCCCGCGGGCCACCCGGTCGGCGCCGGGGACGTCGGCGCGGGAGGCGAGCAGCTCGCGGCGCATCGGGTCGATCCCGTGGAGGCGCGGCGCGAGGTCGCGCTCGATGCTCGCGACCATCGACTCCTGGGTGCCGCCGTAGGTGTAGGGCCGCGGTTGCGCCTCGGCGATCCCGACGTGCCCGGAGTCCGAGTGGATGCGGACGAGGACGTTGTCGGCGACCGTGATCTCGCCCGACGCGAAGCGCCCGGGCCGGCGGTAGGACAGCCGGACGGGGATCGCCTCGACGCGCACGATCCGGGTCGCGGTGGCTAGCGGGGCGGCTGCCGGGTGGGTGGCGTCGAGCGGGTCCATCGGGTGCACCCTCGTCGCTCGCTGTGCCGCGTGCAAGTCACAGTTCCGCTCGATTGTGCGGCTTTTCCGCATGATCTAGGGTGGCCCGATGCGGACGGACCTGCTGGGCGCGTTCCTCGTCGTCGCGGAGGAGCGCCACTTCGGGCGGGCGGCGCTGCGCCTGCACCTCGGGCAGTCGCCGCTGTCGCAGCGGATCCGGCGACTGGAGGACGACGTCGGGGCCCGGTTGTTCCACCGCTCGACGCGACGGGTCGAGCTGACGGCGGCCGGCGAGGCGCTGCTGGCGCGGGCCCCGGCGATCCTGGCCGCGCACGCGGAGGCCGCGGACGAGGCCCGTCGGGCGGCCGCGGGGGAGCTCGGCCGGCTGCAGGTCGGATTCACGGGGTCGGCGACGTTCTCGCTGATGCCCTCGCTCGTGGCGACGCTCGTGCGGCGGCTGCCCGGCGTGCGGCTCGACCTGGCGGGCGAGCTCCTGACGCCGACGCAGGTCGCGCGCCTGACCGACGGCACCCTCGACGTCGGCCTCCTCCGTCCCCCGGTGCGTGGCGACGAGCTCGCGGTCGAGGTCGTCCGGAGCGAGCCGCTGGTGGCGGTCCTCCCGGCCGGGCATCCGCTGGCGACGCGGGGCCGGGTCGCCGTCGCGGACCTCGCCGGCGAGGCGTTCATCGCGTACCCCTACGACGCGCGCTCGGTCCTCCACGACGCGGTGGAGGCCGCCTGCCTGGAGCACGGCTTCCGTCCGGAGGTGACGGCGGAGGTGGCCGAGACCGCGACCCTCGTGTCGTTCGTCGCCTCGGGTCTCGGCGTGTCGCTCGTGCCGGCGTCGGTCGCCGCGCTCAGCATCGAGGGCGCGGTGTACCGCGACCTCTCCGACTCGGCCGTCCCCGTCGAGCTGGCCCTCGCGTGGCGCCGTGACGACCCCTCCCCCGCGCTCGCACGGGCGCTGCCGATCATCCGGGAGCACCTGAGCGCCGCCGCCTGACCCGGTGGCGCGACCACCCGCCCGGCCGGGGTCCCGCCCCGGGGGCATCTTGCTCTGCCGAAGTGCGGGTCTCGGTCGCGCTCGTCTTGTGCGCGCCCGGACGCCCGGTGATCGTGGCGACGTGCCCACCATCTCCACGCGGTTCACCGAGGCCTTCGGGGTCGAGCATCCGATCACGCTGGGCGGCATGCAGGCCGTCGGCCGCGCCGAGCTGATCGCGGCCGCAGCCGACGCCGGCTGCCTCGCGTTCCTCTCCGCCCTCACCCAGCCGACCCCCGACGACCTCCGCCGCGAGATCGACAGGACCCGGCAGCTCACCGACAAGCCGTTCGGGGTCAACCTCACCATCCTCCCGTCGATCACCCCACCCCCGTACGACGAATATCGCCGCGCGATCATCGACGAAGGCATCACCGTCGTCGAGACCGCCGGCTCCAACCCCGAAGAGCACGTCGACGACCTCAAGTCCCACGGCATCAAGGTGCTCCACAAGTGCACCGCCGTCCGCCACGCCGTCAAGGCGCAGAAGCTCGGCGTGGACGGCATCTCGATCGACGGGTTCGAGTGCGCCGGCCATCCCGGCGAGGACGACATCCCCGGCCTCATCCTCATCCCCGCCGCCGCCGACCGGCTCACCATCCCGATCGTCGCCTCCGGCGGCATCGCCGACGCCCGCGGCCTCATCGCCGCCCTCGCCCTCGGCGCCGACGGCATCAACATGGGCACCCGGTTCATGGCCACCCAGGAATCGTTCATCCACCAGGACGTCAAGCAACGGATCGTCGACCACACCGAACGCGACACCGCCCTGCTGTTCCGCACCATGCACAACACCGCCCGCGTGGCGAAGAACGCCATCACCGCCGAGGTCCTCGAGATCGAGAAGGCAGGCGGCCGGTTCGAGGACGTCCGGCACCTCGTCGCCGGCTCTCGTGGGCGCGAGGTCTACGACTCCGGCGACACGGACGCCGGGATCTGGTGGGCCGGCATGACCCAGGGCCTCATCCACGACATCCCCACCGTCCACGACCTCATCGACCGCATCATGCGCGAGGCCACCGACACCATCGACCGACTCACCGCGCTCAAGGGCGCGGCCGCGGTCGGGGGCTGAGCGGGGCGGGACCGGACCCGGGCGCCGCCGTCGGTCGCGGCGCCCCGACGACGTCGCGACCGGCACGCGCGGCACCCGTGAGGAGCGACGCATGCCCGCGACGCGGGCGGGTATCCCGGGCGCATGCGCGTGCATCGGGCCCTGTCCCTCGCCGTCCTCGTCCCGGTCGTCGCCCTCGGAGCCTCCACAGCGGGTGCCGCCGACGGCGACGCGAAGGACCCCCGGCAGCTCCTGAAGGACGCCGCCGCGAGCCTCGCGAAGGTGAAGAGCTACCACGTCTCCGCGAGCTCGACCGACGCGGACGGCACCCTCCGCTACACCGCCGACGTCCAGGCGTCCGGCAACGCGAACGTGACGCTGAAGGGCGCGAACGGGACGTTCCGGCTCCGAAAGGTCTCGTCGACGACCTACCTGAGCGGCGACGCCAGGTACTGGAGGAACGTCGGCGGCAAGCAGGGCGCCGCGCTCGCGAAGAAGCTCGCCGGCCGATGGATCAAGGTCGCGAAGGCGGACGCCAAGGAGTTCGCGGGGATCTTCACCGAGATCGCGCCCGAGCGGATCGCGTCGTGCCTCGTCGCTCCCGGGACGACGGGCACGCTGACCGCCGGGAAGGCCTCCTCGGTCGGCGGCACGAAGGCCGATGTCCTCGTCGACGCCGGCGACGAGCCGGGAACCGCCCCCGGCAGGCTGTTCCTCGCGGCCTCCGGCGACCCGCTCCCGCTGCGCCTCCTCCAGACCGGCAAGGTGAAGCCGGGCGGCAAGGCGACCTCCTGCACGGACCCCGACGACACCTCGACGGCGTCGGACCTGCGCTTCTCGAAGTTCGACGAGAAGCTCACGATCCGTGCGCCGAAGAAGGTCCTGAAGGCCCCGAGCACCGGGTCGGGCGGCGGCAGCACCGGCACGCCCGTCTGACCGCCCGCCCCGGGCGGCGCGTCAGGCCTGCGCCGCCTGCGCCTTGTACTCGTCGACGAGCAGCCGCTTGTAGAGCTTGCCCGTGTCGTGCCGCGGGAGCTCGGCGCGGAAGTCGAGCGAGCGCGGGCACTTGACGTCGGCGAGGCGGGAGCGGCAGAGGGCGATCAGGCGCTCGGCCTCGGCGGCCTCGTCCTCCGGAGCGACCGGCTCGACCATCTGGACCACCGCGTGGACCTGCTCGCCGAAGTCCGCGTGCGGGATCCCGAAGACGGCGGCGTCGAGGACCGTGGGCTCGGAGATCAGGACGTTCTCGGCCTCCTGGGGGTACACGTTGACGCCGCCCGTGATGATCATGAAGCTCTTGCGGTCGGTCAGGTGGAGGAAGCCGTCCTCGTCCAGCCGGCCGATGTCGCCGGCCGTCGCCCAGCCCCGCGAGTCGTGCGCCTCGGCCGTCTTGACGGGATCGTTGTGGTATTCGAACGGCGGCCCGTCGGAGAAGTAGACCGTCCCGATCTCGCCGACCGGGAGCTCCTGCCCGTCGTCACCGACGACGTGCGGGACGCCGATCGCCGCCTTGCCGACCGTGCCCGGGTGCGAGAGCCACTGCTCGCTCGTCACCCAGGTCAGGCCGCAGGCCTCGGTCGACGCGTAGTACTCGTGGATGATCGGCCCGAGCCAGTCGATCATCTGCTGCTTCACGTCGACCGGGCACGGCGCGGCGGCGTGCATGACGACCTTCAGGCTCGAGAGGTCAGCGGCGGCACGGGTCTCCTCGGGGAGGCGGAGCAGCCGCACGAACATCGTCGGGACCATCTGGGTGTGCGTGACGCCGTGGTCCGCGATCGCCTGCAGCGCGGTCTCCGGTGTGAACTTCTCCATCATCACGACGGTGCCGCCGAGCTGGTGGACGGCCATCGTGAAGCGCAGCGGCGCCGCGTGGTACTGCGGCGCGGGCGACAGGTAGACCGACTCCGGACCGACGCCGAGCATGTCGCGGAGGATCGGGACGACGATGATCGGGGCCTCGTCGATCGGCACCGTCAGGTCCTTCGGCTTGATGCCCTTCGGCCGCCCGGTGGTGCCGGACGAGTAGAGCATGTCCTTGCCGCCGATCCGGACGCCCTCGATCGGCGTGGACGGGTGCTCCGCGGCGGCGTCCTCGACGGCGCGGTACCCGTCGATCTCCCCGCCGACCGACAGCCGCGCGACGGTGTCGGGGACCAGGCCGTCGAGGGCGACGGCCGTCTCCGCGTACGCTGCGGAGACGACGAGCGCCCCGGCTCCGCAGTCCTGCACGATGTAGGCGATCTCCTCCGGCGTCAGGCGCGTGGAGATCGCGGTGTAGAGCAGCCCGGCGTAGTGGGCGCCCCACAGCAGCTCGAAGAACTCGATGGAGTTGTCGACGACGAGGGCGACGTGGTCGCCGGTCTCCAGGCCGAGCGAACGGAAGAGGTGCGAGACCCGGTTGGCGGCGGCGTCGAGCTCCCCGTAGGTGGCGCTGCGGCCCGAGACCGACAGGACGATCGCGGTGTTCTCGGGCGGATGGGCTCCGGGGTGCATGGTCGACGGCTCCGTCGGGTCGCAGGGGTGGACCCCGACCCTCTCGCATCCGAGCGTCCGCGTGCCATGGACCGCGGGAGGGGTTCTCCTCTCCCGCACGGGCTATGCGGACCGGCTCCCGGCGCGCGACTCCGGGCGCCCGGTGCGCCGTGGGCCGCGGCCGCGGGCACTCCCCGCGCCGCCGGTGGCGTGCTCGGCTGACGCCTCGGGGCCACGCGGTACCGGTGATAGCCTGCCCGCCGTGCTGGTGGGTCGCGACCACGAGCGGGCCACGATGCGTCGGCTCGTCGCCGACGCCCGGGAGGGACGGAGCGGCGTGCTCGTCCTGCACGGCGAGGCAGGCGTCGGCAAGAGCGCGTTGCTCGAGGACCTCGTCGCGGACGCCCCGGGCGTCCGGGTCCTCCGGGCCACCGGCCTCGAGCGCGAGGCGCATCTCGCGCACGCCGCGCTCGCCGAGCTGCTGGACCCGCTCCTGCACCTCCGGGACGGCCTCCCGCCCGCCCAGGCGCGGGCCCTCGGGTGCGCGCTGGCCCTCGAGGACGGGCAGGCGACGCCGTTCGCGGTCGCCGCCGGCGCGCTCAGCCTGCTGGCCGCCGGGGCCGAGGACGCCCCGACGCTCGTGGTCGTCGACGACCTGCAGTGGCTCGACGACGCCTCGCGGGGCGCGCTGCTCTTCGTCGCCCGCCGTCTGGACCGCGAAGGGCTCGCGGTCGTCCTCGCGGCCCGGGACGACGAGGGCCTCGACGTCCTCGATCTCGGCCTGCCGACGCTGCCGGTCACGGGCCTCGCCGCCGGGCCCGCCCTGCGGCTCCTCGACGACGCCGGGATCGCCCCCGCGGTGGCCGAACGCCTCGTCGCCGCCACCGACGGGAGCCCGCTCGCGCTGCTCGAGATCCCGACGCTCCTGACGCCGGAGCAGCGGTCCGGCGCCGAGCCGCTCGACGACCCGCTGCCGATCGGACGCGACCTCGAGCACGCGTTCCGGCGCCGGATCGGGAGCCTGCCCGTCGACGCCCGCCGCGCGCTCGTCGTCGCGGCGTGCGCGGGCGACCTCCGCCCCGACGTCGTCCTCGACGCCGTGGTCGGCAGCGGTCTGGACCGCGATGCGCTCCTGCCGGCCGAGGAGGCCGGCGTGCTGCGGCTCGAGCTCCAGCGGATCGTGTTCCGTCATCCGCTCTTGCGCGCCGCGACGCTGGCCACGGCGTCGCCCGTCGCCCGGCGGGCCGCGCACCGGGCCCTGGCCGCCGTGCTGCCCGAGGACGGGACCGCGCGAGCGTGGCACCTCGGCGCCGCGGCGGAGGGCGCGGACCCGGAGGCCGCCGGCGCGCTCGCCGCCGCGGCCGCCGACGCCCGGGATCGCGGCGCGCCGGACGAGGCCGCGCGCGCATTCGCACGCGCCGCGGACCTGGAGCAGGACGGAGACGCCCGCGCCCGGCTCCTGCTCGAGGCGTCGGTGCTCGCCGCGCTGGCCTCCCGTGCGCCCGAGGCCGTCACCCACGCGCAGCGTGGTGCCGAGCTCGCCCGCGACGAGCTGCTGCGCGCGGACCTGCGCGCCGCCGGCGCCCGGGCCGACATCCGCACCGGCGCGGCGTTGTCGGGCCGCGAGGTCCTCGTGCAGGAGGGCGAGCGCCTGGTGGCGACGGACCCCGCGCGGGCCGGGATCTTCCTGCTGGAGGCCGCCGTCGTCGACATGGCCTCCGGCCGGCTGCGGCGCATGGTCGACGTCGGTGCACGAGCCGCCACGCTCGCCCGACACGCCGTTCCGCCGGTCGCCTTCCTCGCCGACACGATCGTGGCCGAGGCGCGGCTCGCGCTCGGGGAGTCCGCGGCCGGGGACGCGGCGCTCGCCGCCTCGGAGGACGTCCTGCGGGCGTTCGAGGTCGGGACCGGGCCGCCGCCGGTCGTCGCGATGGCCGCCCACTCGTCCCTGTGGGTGGAGCGGTTCGAGCGGGCCGAGACGATCCTCGAGCGCCTGATCGGCCGCCTCCGCGACGCCAGCGCGGTCGCTGAGCTCGTCTACCCGCTCGCCGTCCGGTCGCACCTGGCGTTCCGGCTCGGGCGACTGCCGTCCGCGCGGGCCGACGCCTCCGAGGCCGTCCGGCTGGGCGACGCCACCGGGCAGGAGCTTGTGGTCGCCCACGCCCTCGGTGCCCTGGCGGAGGTCGAGGCCGCGCTCGGCCACGACGAGGACGCCCGCGCGCACGCCGGTCGCTGCCTCGCGCTCGCGCAGGCGCAGGGCGCCGACGCCACCGCGATCTACGGCCACGGCGCCCTCGCGTTCCTCGCGTCCGGGCGCCGGGACCCCGAGGAGGCCGTCCGGCGGGCGCTCGCCGCGGCACGGTCCGAGGCCCGCACGGACAACGACGAGCCCGGCATCGTCCGCTGGGCCCCCGAGCTCGTCGAGGCGCTCTGGCGGCTCGGACGCCACGACGAGGCGCGGGAGCAGGTGGAGCGGCTGCAGCGGCAGGCCGACCGTCCGGGGCACACCTGGGCGCGGGCGGTCGTGCTGCGTTCGCGCGGGCTGCTCGCCCCCGACGACGACGTCGACGACCTGTTCGCGGCGGCTCTCGCGCTCCACGACCAGACCCCGCAGCCGCTCGAGGCCGGCCGGACGCGGCTCCTGCACGGCGAGCGGCTCCGGCGCGCGCGCCGCCCCGCCGACGCGCGCGGTCCGCTGCACGGCGCGCTGGCGACGTTCGAGCGCCTCGGGACGCCGGCGTGGATCGAGCGGGCCCGGACCGAGCTGCAGGCGTGCGGCGGCCAGGAGACGCCCGCGGTCGCGACCGTCGGAGCGGTCGAGGCGTCCGCCGCCGTCGCCGAGCTGACGCCGCAGGAGCTGCAGATCGCGCTGCACGCCGCGCGCGGGATGACCAACCGCGAGGTCGGCGCCGCGCTGTTCCTCGCCCCGAAGACCGTCGAGCACCACCTGAGCCGCACCTTCCGCAAGCTCGGCATCCGCCGCAGGGTCGAGCTGGCCGACGCCCTGCGCGCCGAGCCCGCCGTCGCGTGAGCCGGGTCACGGACCGGGGTCCCGCCCGCGAGCACCGGGGTCGCCCCAGGGGCAACCCCCCGATGTGCGGACGCGGGCACCGTTCCACGATCGGTGCATGCCCTCCACCAGCCCCGCCCCCTCCCGCGTCCTGACGGTCGCCGCCCTCGGCGCCGGCGTCGCGTTCGTCGACGCGACCATCGTCAACGTCGCGTTCCCCGACATCGGCCGCGACTTCCCCGGCGTCTCCCTCGACACGCTCTCCTGGGTCCTGAACGCCTACAACATCGTCTTCGCCGCGCTGCTCCTGCCCGCCGGGCGCCTGGCCGACGTCCTCGGACGCCGGCGCATGTTCACGATAGGCGTGCTCCTCTTCACCCTCGCCTCGGGCCTCTGCGCCGTCGCACCCACCCTCCCGGTCCTGATCGGCGCCCGGGTGCTCCAGGCCGTCGGCTCGGCGATCCTCGTGCCCGCGTCGATGGCGCTGGTCGTCCAGGCCTACCAGCGGACGTCCCCGGCACGCGGGATCGCGCTGTGGAGCGCGATCGCCGCGCTGGCGGCGGGCCTCGGCCCGTCGCTCGGCGGACTCCTCGTCGAGGTCGACGGCTGGCGCCTGGCGTTCCTCGTCAACCTGCCGATCGGTGCGCTCGTGCTCGCGCTGACGCGGGGATCGATCCCCGAGAGCCGCGGCACCGACCGACGGCTCCCCGACCTCGTCGCGTCCGGCCTGATGGCGCTCTCGACCGCGAGCCTGACGCTCGGCATCGTCGAGGGCTCCGACTGGGGCTGGGACAGCCCGGCCGTCCTCGGCAGCTGGGTCGCGGCCGTCGTCCTCGGGCTCCTGGTCGTCGTGCGCGGCCGCGGTCGCGGCCGGGTGGCGCTGATCGACCCCCAGCTCGTCCGGGTGCGCTCGACCGCCGTGGCGAACGTCCTGACGGTCGTCGGCGCGGCCGGCTTCTACGGCTACATCCTCGTCAACGTCCTGTTCCTCACGACGATGTGGCACTGGTCGGTCCTCGACGCCGGCCTGGCGCTCACGCCCGGGCCGATCGTCGCCGCGGCCGTCGCCGGCCCGGCCGGCCGGGTCGCCGAGCGCGTCGGCGCGTTCCCCGTCATCGCCGCCGGGGCGCTCCTGTGGGCCGCCGGGATCGCGGTGCTCGTCACGGCGGTCGGCACGACGCCCGACCTGCTGGGCGAGTGGGTGCCCGCGATGCTCTTCCTGGGCGTCGGCGCGGGGACGTGCTTCCCGGTGATCGGCGGCGCGGCGGTCGCCGACGTCGACGCGGCCCGGTACGCCACGGCGACGGGCCTGAACTCGATCGCGCGGCAGCTCGGCGCCGTGATCGGGGTGGCCGTCGTCGTCGCCATCATCGGCGTCCCGACCACGCCCACCGCTGCGGCCGCCGCCTTCGACCACGCGTGGGAGTTCGCGGCGGGGTGCTTCGTCCTCGTCGCCCTGGGCTCGCCCGGCCTGCGGGTCCGGCGGGCGCGCGCCGCCGCCCGCCGCCGGGGGCTCGCCGAGGCCTGATCGTCGGTTGCCGGCGGGGGTCCGCCGAGGCCTGAACATCGGTCGCCGGTCCGCCCCGGCGATCACGCGCACGAGCGCCCGCCGGTCCGGCGGGCGCTCGTCGTCGTTCCGCCGGTGCGCGTCGTCGTCCCGCGGCCCCGAGGCGTCCGTCCGCGCGGGACGTCGGGTCCCGGCGGGACGACGCCGTCCGCAGACCACGGCTCCGCCGCGGTCGTCGGCCGTCGTCGCCGCGACAGGAGGGGCAACCCCCCGATGCCGCCCGGTCACGCCGGGGCCAGGATCCTCGGCATGTCCACGATCACCGCCCCGCCCACCACCCTCGACCTCGGCGCCGCCCTGCGCGAGTGCTGCACCGGCCCTGTCTCCTGCCCCGGCGATCCGGGGCACGACGAGGCCCGCCAGGCCTGGAACCTCTCCGTCGACCAGCGCCCCGAGGCCGTCGTCCGGGCCCGATCCACCGCCGACGTCGTCGCGACCGTCGAGCTCTGCCGGGCACGCGGGCTGCGGGTCGCGCCCCAGGCGACCGGCCACGGCGCCGCAGCCCTCGGCCCCCTCACCGGGGCCGTCCTCCTGCGCACCGACCTGATGCGCGACGTCGCCGTCGACCCGCAGGCCCGGACCGTCCGCGTCGCCGCCGGTGCCCGGTGGGACGACGTCCTCGCGGCGTCGGCGCCCCACGGTCTCGCGCCGCTGGCGGGCTCGGCCGGCGACGTCGGCGTCGTCGGCTTCTGCCTCGGTGGCGGCCTGTCGTTCCTCGGCCGCCGGCACGGCCTGGCCTGCGGCGACGTGCTCGGCGCCGACGTCGTCCTCGCCGACGGGTCGCTCGTCCACGCCCGGGCCGACGACCACGCGGAGCTGCTCTGGGCCCTGCGGGGCGGCAGCGGCGCGTTCGGCGTCGTCGTCGCGCTGGAGCTCGCCCTCCACCCCGTCCCCGAGCTGTCGGCCGGCGCGCTGTTCTGGCCGATCGAGCGGGCCCGCGAGGTCCTCGGGGCCTGGCGCGACTGGTGCGCCGTCGCCCCGGAGTCGATCAGCACCTCGGCGCGCCTCATGCGCTTCCCGCCGGACCCGGCCCTGCCCGAGCCGCTGCGCGGTGCGGCGCTCGTCGTCGTCGACGGCGCCTTCGTCGGCCCCGCCGCGGACGCGGAGGCCGTCGTCGCACCCCTCCGGGCGATCTGCCCGATGCTCGACACCTTCGGCCCCGCCCCGCTCGAGGCGCTGACCCAGCTGCACATGGACCCGCCCGTCCCCGTGCCGGCCATCAGCACCCATGCGCTGCTCTCCGAGGCCGACGACCACGTCCTCGACGCGCTCGTCGCGACCGCCGGCGCCGACAGCGGCACGTCCGCGACCGTCGTCGAGCTCCGGCAGCTCGGTGGGGCGCTGGCCCGGCCGACCGGCGTGGGCGCCCAGCGCACCATCGACGCGGGCTTCCTGTTCTTCGCGCTCGGCGTCCTCGGCGGCCCCGCCGACCCCGCGACGATCGGGACCGACCTGACGGCGATCGCGGCGCGCGTGGCGTCGCGCGCGGTCGGGACGTTCCCGAACTTCGTGGAGTCCCCGGACGGCGACGTCGCCCCGGAGTCGAGCGTCGGCGATCGGCTCTCCGACATCAAGACCCGGCTGGACCCGGCGGGCGTCGTCCAGGCGGCGCACGCGCCGCGCCGCTGACCCCGGACGTCCGGTCGGCACCGCGCCCGGACGGGCCCCGACCTCCCCTTCCGGGGTGCCGATCTCGCCCCGGCGGTGGATGCGCCGGGCGCGCGGATCCGCCAAGGTGCTCCTATGGCCACCGCCCCGCCCTCCGTCGCCCCCGACCGCACCCAGGACCGCATGTGGCACGACGTGCTGCTGCCCGACGACGTCAAGGACGTGCGGGCCGACGTGCGCGCCGCGGTGGCCGAGCACCTGGCCCCGACGGCCCGCGAGATCGGCCGGCAGCTCGAGACCCCGGACGCCTTCCCGTGGACCGCCTTCCGCGGGCTCGCGTCGGCCGGCGTCTTCGCGTACCCGTTCGAGGGCGAGCACGGTGCCGGGCTGACGCACCGCAACCTCGGCACCTGCATCGCGACGGAGGAGATCGCCTACGAGAGCTCGAGCCTCGCGGGCGTCTACGACGGGCAGTGCATCCTCGTCGCCCAGACGCTGCGCTGGGCCGAGGACCACGTCAAGGCCGAGCTCCTGCCGAAGCTCATCTCCGGCGAGCAGGTCTTCTCCTTCGCGACCACCGAGCCCGACGCGTCGTCCGACCTCACGCCGTCGGCCCTGAAGACCGTCGCCACGCGCACCGCCGACGGCTTCACCGTGACCGGCCGCAAGCGTTGGATCACGAACTCGATCGTCGCCGACTACGTGTGCATGCTCTGCCGCGACGGCGAGGAGGACGCGTGCACGATGCTGCTGATCCCGCTGAAGGACAACCCCGGCGTCACGATCGGTCCGCCCGACACGAAGATGGGCCACCACGGCCAGATCACGGCCGACATCGTGCTGGAGGACGTCCACGTCCCGCACGACCACTGCCTCGGGCAGCCCGGCCGCGGACTCGGCGTCGCGCTCGGCTCGCTCGCCGCCGGCCGCGTCGGGATCGCCGCCGCCGGCGTCGGCGTCGCGCAGGCCGCGCTCGACCTCGCCGTCCAGCGGGTCCGCGAGCGCAAGCTGTTCGGCAAGCTGATCGGCGAGATGCAGCACTGGCAGTACCGCCTCGCCGCCCACGCGACGGAGATCGAGTGCGCCCGCTCGCTCTACCAGAAGGCCGCGATGCGGATGGACCTCGGCGACCGCTCCGGCGAGCCCGAGGCCTCGATGGCCAAGAGCTACGCCACCCGCCTGGCCAACGACGTCGCACGCGACGCCCTGCAGGTCCACGGCGGCTACGGGTTCGCCCGCCAGATGGGCGCGACGGGCGAGACGTACCGCCTGGAGGAGATCTACCGCGACGCGAAGATCCTCGAGATCTTCGAGGGCGCCAACGAGGTCCTGCAGTGGGTGATCGCGCGGCACCTGATCGGCCGCGACGTCACCGGCTGAGCCCGCCGACCGGGCCGACCGGGCCGGGCGGGCCGGGCGGGCCGGCTCCCGGTCGCCCGCCCACGCCCGGTGTCCCCCGGGAGGAACGCGCATCTCCCTCCCGCGGGCGATGGCGGACGCCGGTCACAGACGCGAGACTCGGCGGTATGAGCACCACCCTCAACAACGCCGACGGCAAGTCCTGGCCCGCGGACCTCGACCTCGCGGCCCGCACCTTCTGGGAGCGCCCCTTCGCCGAGCGGGAGAAGTCCTTCGCGAAGCTGCGCGCCGAGCACCCCGTCTCCTACCACCGCGCCTACGAGAGCTCGCTGCTCCCGCCCGACGAGGACTCCCCCGGCTTCTGGGCGATCACGAAGTTCGAGGACTGCCGGCGGGTCTCCCGTGACGTCGAGTCGTTCGTCAGCGGCCAGGGCGTGCTGATGGAGGACGTGCCGGAGGTCGTCACCCTCGCGACGACGTCGTTCCTCGCGATGGACGGCCCGGAGCACCGCCAGGTCCGCGGCATCGTGTCGCAGGCGTTCACGCCGCGGAAGGTCAAGCAGATCGAGGGCTGGATCAACAGCGAGGCCAAGGGGCTCGTCGACGACATCATCGGTCTCGGCGAGGGCGACATCGTCGACCTCTACGCCAAGATGCTGCCGGGCCGCATCTTCGCGTTCTTCTTCGGTGTGGACGCGGGCTCCGAGGAGATGCACACCATCATGGAGGCCGCCGAGCGCATGCTCGCGTGGGACGACCCGAACTGCGCTCTGGGCCGCGACGCCCTGACGACGTTCGCGGAGGAGGCCGACCGGATCCAGGAGGTCGCGATGGCCCGCGCCGACCACTTCCGCGAGCACCCGGCCGAGAACCTCGTCTCGTGGGTCGTCAACGCGAAGTTCGAGGATCGCGTGCTGGAGGACTGGGAGATCGCGGCGTTCTTCTCGCTGCTCGGATCCGCGGCCAACGACACGACGCGCCACTCGATCGGCCACGCGTTCCGCCTGTTCCACGAGCACCCGGACCAGCTCGAGCTGCTGAAGGAGGACATGGAGGGCCGCCTCGACGGCGCCGTCGAGGAGATCCTCCGCTACGTCTCCCCTGTGCAGCACTTCCGCCGCACCGCGGTCAAGGACGCCGTCGTCGGCGGCCAGGAGATCAAGGCCGGCGACAAGCTCGTCATGTGGTACTGCTCGGGGAACTACGACGAGGACGTCTTCGAGGACCCGACGACGTTCGACATCCTCCGCTCGCCGAACAAGCACCTCGGCTTCGGCGCCGGCGGCCCGCACTTCTGCATCGGCTCCGCGCTCGGCCGCCAGATGATCAAGGCGACCCTGCGCGAGGTCTACACCCGCATGCCCGACCTCCACCTCACGGCGGAGCCCGAGCTGCAGGTCAACAACTTCATCAACGGCATCCACGCGGCACAGGCCGCCTGGACGCCGTCGAAGTAGACGCGGCGGGGCGCGGCCGGTCGCGGCACGCGCCCCTGGCCGACCTCTCGGCCGGTCGCCTGGATCAGGCGGCGGGCGGCTGGTAGATCGTCCCGGCCTCGCGGAGCCGGTCGATCGTCTCCGGCGGGACGCCCCAGGCGGCCAGCGCCTCGACCGTGTCCGCCCCCGGCGCCGGGGGTGCGGTCGGCGGGTCGGGGGTCGTGCGGGAGAACCGCGGCGCCGGCCCCGGCTGGGGTGTTCCGCCGACGTCGACGAACACGCCGCGCTCGACGTTGTGCGGGTGCCCCGGGGCCTCCGCCAGGTCCAGCACTGGCGCGTAGCAGGCGTCCGTCCCGCCGAGGATCTCGTCCCACTCGTCGCGCGTGCGCGTGGCGAACGTCCGCTCGAACGTGGCGCGCATCGCCGGCCACGCCGAGCGGTCGTGCTGGTCGGCGCACTCGGGCGCGTCGGCCAGGCCGAGCAGGTCGATCAGGAGCGCGTAGAACTGCGGCTCCAGCGCGCCGACCGACACCCAGCGGCCGTCCTTCGTCCCGTAGACCGCGTAGAACGGTGCGCCGCCGTCGAGGATGTTCGACGAGCGCTCGAGGCGCTGCTGGCCCGCGGCGTGCAGGCCGAAGAACGCGGTCATCAGGCTGGCCGCGCCGTCGACCATCGTCGCATCGACGACCTGTCCGCGGCCGCTGCCACGGGCCTCGAGGATCGCGCTGACGAGCCCGAGGGCGAGGTACAGGGACCCACCGCCGAAGTCACCGACGAGGTTCAGCGGCACGACGGGCGCGGCGTCCGGATCGGGGCCGATCGCCGCGAGCGCCCCGGAGAGCGCGATGTAGTTGATGTCGTGCCCGGCGTCCTTCGCCATCGGGCCGGTCTGGCCCCAGCCGGTCATGCGCCCGAACGCGAGCCGCGGGTTCCGCGCCAGGCAGACGTCCGGTCCGAGTCCGAGCCGCTCCGCGACACCCGGGCGGAATCCCTCGATCAGCGCGTCCGCCCGCTCGACGAGGTCGAGCACCACGGCGGTGCCCTCGGACGACTTCAGGTCGACCGCGATCGACCGGCGGCTGCGGTTCAGGACGGCCAGCTCGAGGCCGCCCGGTCCGTCCCGCTTCGCCGCGTCGACCCGTTCGACACGGACCACGTCCGCACCGAGGTCGGCGAGCAGCATCGCGGCGAACGGCCCGGGACCGATGCCGGCGAGCTCCACGATCCGGACGCCGTGCAGCGGCCCCGGCACGCTCAGGTCCTCTCGCCGACGCGGGCGACGCGGCCCGCGCGGCCGGTGCCGGCGGCGATCATCGGGGTGCCATCCGCAGCGCGCCGTCGAGGCGGACGGTCTCGCCGTTGAGCATGCGGTTGGTGACGATGTGCTCGACGAGGTCCGCGTACTCGGTGGGACGACCGAGCCGCGCCGGGTACGGCACGCTGCCGCCGAGCGCGTCCTGCGCCGCCTGCGGGAGCCCGGCCAGCATCGGGGTCTCGAACAGGCCCGGGGCGATCGTCACGACGCGGATCGCGTGCGCCGCCAGCTCGCGGGCGATCGGGAGCGTGAGCCCGACGACGCCGCCCTTCGACGCGGCGTAGGCGACCTGCCCGATCTGCCCCTCGTAGGCGGCGATCGACGCGGTCTGCACGAGGACGCCGCGCTCGCCGTCGTCGTCCGGGTCCTGCGCGGCGATCTCCGCGGCGGCGAGGCGCTGCGCGTTCAGCGTGCCGAGCAGGTTCACCTTGATGACGGACTCGAACTTCGCGAACGGCGTCGCCGAGCCGTCGCGGCCCAGGAGCTTCGCCGGCGTGCCGAGGCCCGCGCAGACGACCGAGATCCGCAGGCCGCGCGGGGCCTCCTTCGCCCGCTCGATCGCGTCGGCCACCGACGACTCGTCGAGGACGTCGGTCTTCACACCGATGCCGCCGATCTCGGTGGCCAGCGCCTCCGCGCGGTCCTCCGCGAGGTCGGCGACGACGACGTGCGCGCCCTCGGCGGCCAGGCGACGGGCCGTGGCCTCGCCCAGTCCCGAGGCTCCGCCGAAGACGATCGCGCCGGTTCCCTTGATCTCCATGTGTGCTCCTTCGCTGTGGGTCGAAGCTCCGCGCCGGGCGTCCGGCGCGCAGGTCGGTTCGTGGCCCCGGATCGGGTCACGGGCGCGCGCGGACTCGCCGGCGCCGGGGCTCCCCCGCCGGGCGTGCGTCGCGACCGGGCCGTCGTGCGACGGCCGGACCGGTGGGCTCAGGCCGCGCGGGTCGCGCGGATCGACGCCGCCGCGCCGTCCTTCTGCAGGTGACGGCTGATGACCATCCGCTGGATCTGGTTGGTGCCCTCGAAGATCTGCATGATCTTCGCCTCGCGCATGAAGCGCTCGAGCGGGAACTCCGTCGTGTACCCCGCGCCGCCGAGCACCTGGACCGCGTCGGTGGTGACGCGCATCGCGGCGTCGGTGGCGACGAGCTTGGCGACCGACGCCTGGCGTGCGAACGGCCGCCCCAGGTCGCGGCGGCGCGCGGCGTCGAGCAGCGTGGCGCGGGCGGAGTCGACCGCGGCGGCCATGTCGGCGAGCAGGAACCCGAGGCCCTGGTGCTCGATGATCGGCTTGCCGAAGGTCTCGCGCTCGCCGGCGTAGGCGACGGCGTGGTCGAGCGCCGACTGCGACAGCCCGACCGCGGCGGCCGCGATACCGAGGCGGCCGGAGTCGAGCGCCGACAGCGCGATCTGCAGACCCTGGCCCTCGTCGCCGATCCGGCGCTCCTCGAGGATCTCGACGCCGTCGAGCTCGATCGTCGCGGTCGTCGAGCCCGTGAGGCCCATCTTCGACTCGGCCTTGCCGGCGGACAGCCCGGGCGCGTCCCCGGGGACGAGGAAGCAGGAGATCCCGCGCGAGCGGTGGTCCGACGTGCGCGCGAAGACGGTGTAGAAGTCGGCCTCGCCGCCGTGGGTGACCCACGCCTTGGAGCCCGTCAGGCGGTAGCCGGTGTCGGTCCGCTCCGCCCGGCAGCGCATCGCCGCGGGGTCGGACCCGGCGTCGGCCTCCGACAGGCAGTAGCCGCCCAGGAGCGTCCCGCCGACCATGTCGGGGAGCCAACGCGCCCGCTGCTCGTCCGTCCCGAACGTCGCCAGCGGGTAGCACGACATCACGTGCACGGACACGCCGACCGCGACGCTCGCCCAGGCACCCGCGAGCTCCTCGAGGACCTGCAGGTAGACCTCGTACGGCAGGCCTGCGCCGCCGTAGGCCTCGTCGTACGGCATCCCGAGCATCCCGAGCTCGCCGAGGTGCCGGAACGTCGACCGCGGGAAGGCGTGCTGGGCCTCGGCGTGCGCGGCGTTCGGCGCGAGCTCGCCCGCGGCCAGCTCGCGGGCCATGGCCACGAGCTCCTCGGCCTCGCCGGAGGGCAACAGTCGGTCCGCGCTCATACGGCGCAGTGTACTGCCGGACGTACGGGAGTACAGTCAGCCGATCGGCGGGTTGTTCACCTCCTCCCGGAGGAGAGGCCCGCCGGGCGACATCCGCCCCTGATCCCTGGACCCGTCCTGCGACACTTCACGACGATGGCGGCCCCCGCTCCCGGCTCGTTCCACGCCCGCATGGTGGAGCGCCACCCCTCGATCCCGCGAACGGTGGTCTCGAAGGCGGCGATGACCCGCATCTCGCGCGTGATCGAGTCGGTCGCCGAGACCGACGGGCCCGCGACGGTGCTCGTCGGCGGGTTCCAGTACGAGCGGTACTGGCGGAGCGCGTCGGAGCGCTACGCCCGGAGCGGGGTGACGACCATCGCCCTCGCCCGTCCGGGGCGGACGCGGACGACGACGACCGGCGGCGCGTTCGTCCCCGTCCCGGCGGGCCATGCGCTCGAGTCCGAGTGGTTCGTGGTCGCGCTCGGCCCGTCGGTGAGCGTGGTGCTGAGCGGGCTGGACCGCGGCGAGGCGCGCACCACCGGACCGGCGCAGGACGCCCGCACGTTCGACGTGGTCCTGAGCACCGACCCCGGCGCCGTGCACGCCGCGCTCGACCTCCTCGTCGCCGACCCGGCGCTGCCGTTCCCCGACGAGGCCCGTCGCGCGCTCGTCGATCGCGCCCGCGAGCGCTCGGACCTGCCCGCGCCCGCCCCGGATCCGAGCTTCGCCGACCGCATGCTGACCGCCCTGCTCGAGCAGGCCGACCACGACGTCCGGCGCCTCCAGGAGCGCGACGCGGCGCGCGACCACGTCATGACCGAGATCAGCGACCACGAGCGCCGGCGCCTCGTCGAGGTCGTCCACGACGAGAGCCTCCAGCACCTGCTCGCCGCGCACCAGGACCTCGAGGAGCTCGAGGAGGTCGGACCCGACGAGCCGCCCCCGATCGACCTGCAGGAGACCCGCGCCACGCTGGAGGAGGGCATCCAGCACCTGCGCGCGGCGCTCGCGGGGACCCTCGACGACGCCGCGCCGGACGGGCTCGGCGAGCCGCTCAGGACCGTCGCCGCGCGCGCGGCCCGCCGCGGCGGGTTCGAGGCGACGGTCTCGGTCGATCCCGCCGCGGCCGGCCTGTTCGACGACCACGTCGTCTCCTGCGCACGCGAGGCCCTCGTCAACGCCGCCAAGCACGCGCGGGCCCGGCGCGTCGACGTGACGGTCGTCCGCCGCTCATCGCCGGACGAGATCGTGGTGGTCGTCGAGGACGACGGCGTCGGGATGACCCCGGACGCGCTGCGCGAGGCGCGCGAGGACGGACACCTCGGTCTGACCCTGTCGCGCTCGCGCATCGAGCAGGTCGGCGGCACCTGGTCGCTGAACTCCGCCCCGGGCGAGGGCGTCCGCGTCCGGGCGACGATCCCGGTCCCGATGGCCGCCTGACCGGGGGCCGGTCAGGCCTCGGGGATCTCCTTGCCGAACGCCTCCAGGGTCACCTGCTCGGGCTCCGGGCCACCGCGCCTGCCGGTCTCCAGGCCGTCGAGCGCCGCGACCTCGTCGGCCGTGAGCTCGAAGTCGAAGACGTCGAGGTTCTCACCGATGCGGTGCGGCTTCGTCGACTTCGGAATCACCTGGCGGCCGTGCTGGAGGCCCCAGCGCAGCATCACCTGGGCGGGCGACTTCCCGTGCTCCTCTGCGACGCCGACGATGGTCGGGTCCTCCAGGGCGCTGGCGTGGCCGCTGTCGCGGTAGAACGTGATGCCGCCGATCGGCGACCACGCCTGCGACACGATCCCGCGTTCCTCGCCGAACGCCAGGACCTCGGCCTGCTGGAAGAACGGGTGGATCTCGAGCTGGTTGACGGCGGGCACCACGTTCGCGCGGTCGAGCAGCGTCGTGAGGTGGTCGACCATGAAGTTTGAGACCCCGATCGCGCGGACCTTCCCCTGCTCGAGCAGGGTCTCGAGCGCGCGGTACGCCTCGAGCGTCCGCTCGAAGTCGGAGGGGAGCGCCTGGTGCAGGATGAAGAGGTCGATCTGGTCGACCCCGAGCTTGCCGGCGCTCTTCTCGAACGCGTGCAGGGTCTCGTCGTGGCCGTAGTCGGAGATCCAGACCTTCGACTCGATGACGATGTCGGCGCGGTCGACGTCCGAGGCCGCGATCGCCTCGCCGACCTCGCGCTCGTTCCCGTACGCGGCGGCGGTGTCGATGTGGCGGTACCCCTGGTCGAGCGCCGAGGTCACGGCGGCCCGGGTCTCGTCGGGCGGCGTCTGGAAGACGCCGAGCCCGAGCGCGGGGAGCTGCACGCCGTTGTTCACGGTGATGGTGTCCATGGGGTGATCCTCGCTGGTCGCAGACGTCGGCCCGTGGGGATCGGGGGTTGGTCGACCGCCGCAGAGGGCAGAGGTGCACGATGAGCTCGCGCGCCGCCGGCGAACCCCCCGGCGGGTCCGGACCGTTGCCCCGGACCGTCCCGCGGCCCGCCGCGGTCCCGACCGTCGTGGGGTTCGGGTCGGCCTTCCCGCCCGTGCGCACGCAGACCGAGCTGTGGAACGGCTTCTTCCGCGACCACTTCGGCGGCCGGTCCGTCCCCGAGCAGATCTTCATGAACAGCGGCGTCGACTCCCGCCACGGCATCGTCGACCCGTTCGTCGAGGACGTCCGCGAGTGGGGCACCGAGAAGCGGATGCAGCGGTTCCAGCAGGAGGCCCTCCCCCTCGGGCTACGCGCCGTCGAGGCGTGCCTGGAGGACGCCGGCGTCGACCGGTCGGACGTCGGCCAGCTGACCGTCGTCTCGTGCACGGGGTACGGCACGCCCGGCGTCGACGTCCTGCTGGCCCGCGACCTCGGCCTCGGCGACGACGTCCAGCGCCTCCACATCGGCCACATGGGCTGCTACGCCGCGGTCCCGGGCCTCGCGACGGTCGCCGACGCCACCGCCGCCCGCGGGAAGGTGTCGATCATGCTCTGCCTGGAGCTCACGTCGCTGCACCTGCAGCCGCCGACCCGGGACCTCGAGCAGGTCGTCGCGCACGCGCTGTTCTCCGACGCGGCCGTCGCGGTGGCGGTCGTCCCGGACGCACCGGAGGGCTTCGAGGTCCTCGACGTCGTCGCGCGGACCGCCGTCGAGCACGCGCAGCTCATGCGCTGGGACGTCACCGACCTCGGGTTCAGGATGGGCCTCTCGTCGAAGGTCCCGCGGGTGCTGGAGGAGCACGTCGCCGGCGTCGTCGAGGAGCTGCTCGCGCCCCGCGGCCTCACCGCCTCCGACGTCGCGGGCTGGGCCGTCCACCCAGGCGGCCCGCGCATCATCGACGTCGTCTGCGAGCGCCTCGGCCTGCCCGAGGAGGAGCTCGAGGAGACCGCCACGATCCTGCGCGAGCACGGCAACTGCTCGTCGCCGACGGTCCTCATGGTGCTCGAGCGGATCCGTGCCCGACGCGACCTGAAGGACGGCGACCCGGTCGTGTTCATGGCGTTCGGGCCGGGCCTGACGCTCTACGCGGCGCTCCTGCGGTACCGGGCCTGAGCGCCGCCGGGGAGGAGCGGCCCCGGTCGCGGTGTCGAGGAGGAGCCCCGAGGGGCGATCGCCGCGGGCGCGACTACCGCTCCGCGGGCGCCCACGACCGCAGGTGCGCGAGCGCACCGTCGAGCGCGGCCTCGAGCGGCCAGAGGCCCTGCTCCGTCCGGGTGAGGAGCAGGCCGCCCTCGACGGCCGCCAGCACGGCGACGCCCAGCCGCTCGGGATCCGCCTCCGCCCGGAGGTGCCCCGCCGCACGCAGCCGGCCGACGCCCGCGGCGAGCAGCGCCGCCCAGTCCCGCAGATAGGCGGTGAGCTCGCCGGCCAGCACCGGGTCCGTCGCGGCGGCCTCCGTCGCCAGCGAGCCGATCGGGCACCCCCAGCCGTGCTGCGCGTCGTAGTGGGCCAGGAGCCGCGAGCGCCAGTCCTCCCACGACGGCCAGTCGTCCAGGGCGTCGAGCGCCGGGCGCTGGGCGTCGAGGACGCGGCGGCCCTGCAGGTCGACGACCGCGCGGACGAGCTCGGCCTTGCCGCCGGGGAAGTAGTGGAAGAGCTGGCTCTTGCTCGTCGCGGTGTCGGCGCGCACGTCGTCGAGGCTCGTCCCGCCGAGCCCCGCGGCGAGGATCCGGTCCGCGGTCGCCTCGACGATCCGCGCGCGGGTCGCCTCGCCCTTCGCCGTCCGTGCGCCCGTCGTCATGTCCCCATCGTACGCACTGGACCGCCGGGTCCACTCTGCTACAACGAATGGACCAGCGAGTCCAGAACGGGCTCGCGAGAGCGGAGACGCACCATGGGAACGACGCAGCAGGGGCGCACGGCGCTGATCACGGGTTCGACGAGCGGCATCGGTCGCGCGATCGCGGCGGCGCTCGCCGCGGAGGGCGCCCACGTGGTGCTCACCGGGCGCGACGCCGACCGCGGAGCGGAGGCGGTCGACGGGATCCGGGCGGCGGGCGGCCGGGCCGACGTCGTGACCGCCAACCTCGGCGCGTCCGGGGACGCCGTGCGCGCCCTGGCGGCCGAGGCGACCGACGTGCTCGGCGGCCGGATCGACGTGCTCGTCAACAACGCGGGGATCTACCCGTCGGCACCGACGAGGGAGGTCGACGACGCCACGCTCGACGCGGTCTGGACCACGAACGTCCGGGCCCCGCACGTCCTGACCGCGGCCGTCGTCCCGGCGATGGTCGAGCGCGGATCGGGGGTCGTCCTGAGCGTCGGCTCCTGGATCTCGACGGTCGGGATGCCGTCCGGCGCGCTCTACGCGGCGTCCAAGGCGGCGGTCGAGCAGCTCACCCGCGGATGGTCGGCGGAGTTCGCCGGCACCGGCGTGCGGTTCAACGCGATCGCGCCGGGGATCACGAGGACGGAGGGCACGGCCGCCCACGTCGCGTTCCTCGAGGAGGCCGCCCGGGCGTTCCCGGCCGGCCGGCTCGGGGAGCCGGACGAGGTCGCGGCCGCGGCGGTCTGGCTCGCGAGCGACGCGGCGGCGTACGTGCACGGCACGACGCTCGTGGTCGACGGCGGGGCGCTCGGCACGCGCACGCTCTGACCTACGCGGGTCCGCGCTTGACCCCGACCCCCTGGTAGACGGCGGCGAGCGACCGGGTCCGGACCATCTCGACGCTCGAACGTCGGCGCAGCAGGAACGCGACGAACTGGGCGGCGGCCGGCCGCAGGCCGTGGACGTGGAGGTCGACGCCCCCGGCGGCGCACAGCTCCTGCAGCCGCGCCGGCGGGACGAACAGCGCCGGGTCGTGGCAGGCGGGCGGCGGTCCGCCGCGCACCCGCTCCCCGATCGTCACGAGCGAGAGCCGCGCGAACGCCGTGGCGTTGATCGTGTCGCACACGAACGTGCCGCCGGGCCGCAGGACGCGCAGGGCCTCGGCGACGGTGCCGTCGAGGTCGGAGACGTGCTCGAGGATCTCGCCGGCGACGACGACGTCGAACGACGCGTCGTCGAACGGCAGGTCCGCGGCGTCCGCCCGGACCGCGTCGACGCCGTGGTCGGCCGCGACGGCGAGCCCGGCGTCCGAGAGGTCGACGCCGACGTGGTGGTAGCCCGTCACGTGCGGGGCGAGGAGCCCGCCGCCGCAGCCGACGTCGAGCAGCCGGGCGTCCGGGGTCGTCGCGACCGGGATCAGGCGGGCCCGTGCCCGGGCGAGCCAGTGCAGCGACGAGAACGGGCCGTCCGGGTCCCACCAGCGGTCGGCCAGGTCGTCGTACTGGCGCAGGTCGTTGCGCGCGCGGCGCGGCGGGAGCTCCGGGGGCACCCGATGAGCGTAGCGTCGGGTCGGTGCGCGTCCCGGACCCCGCTCCCGTCGTGGTCGCCGGCCTCGGTCCGGTCGGGGCGACGCTCGCGCTGCTGCTCGCGCGCCAGGGCGTGCCGGTCCTCGCGGTCGAGCGGGAACACGAGGTCTTCCCCCACCCCCGCGCCGTGGCCCTCGACGACGGGGCGCTGCGGGTCCTGCAGGCCGCCGGGGCGCTCGACCCGCCCGGGTTCCCGCTGCACGCCGGCGGACCGGTGCGCATCGCCGGGCCCACCGGGAGGACGCTCGTGGAGCTGCCCCCGCCCCCGGCCGACGGCGGGCATCCGGCGCTGTCGTTCTTCCGCCAGCCGGAGCTCGAGGGCAGGCTGCGCGCGCTGCTGGACGCCGAGCCGCTCGTCGAGGTCCTGCTGCGCCACGAGGTCGTCGGGGTGCGGGACGAGGACGGTCACGCCGTCGTGCGGCTGGTCCGGAGGTCCGACGACCGGACGAGCAGCGTGCGTTCGAGCTGGGTCCTCGCGTGCGACGGCGGGCGCAGCGGCATCCGCCGGGACCGCGGGCTCCGGCTGGTCGGGCGGACGTCCGGGCACCGCTGGCTCGTCGTCGACGGGACCACGCCGCCCGGGACCGATCCGGCGTTCACGTTCGTCTGCGACCCGCGCCGCCCGTGGGTCCACGGGCCGCTGCCCGGCGGCCGGCACCGCTGGGAGTTCCTGCTGACCGCCGAGGAAGGACGCGACGGGTCGCCGGAGGACCTCGCCTCGAGGCTCCTCGGCGAACGCGTCCCGGGCGGCGGACCGGCGGTCGCCCGCGCGTCGGTCTACGTGTTCCACGCCCGGATCGCGCCGCGTCTGCGCGCCGGGCGGGTGCTGCTCGCCGGGGACGCCGCGCACCTCGCGCCGCCGTTCGCCGGCCAGGGTCTCGGCGCCGGGCTCCGCGACGTGCACAACCTCGCGTGGAAGATCGCCGCGGTGGAGCAGGACGGTCGGCCGGAGCGCCTCCTGCGGTCGTACGCTCGCGAGCGCCTCCCCCACGTCCTGACGACGACCGCCCTCGCCGTCGGCCTCGGTGCGCTGGTCCAGGTGCGTCGCGGGCGGGCGGCACGCGTGCGCGACGCCGTGCTCACGCGACTCGCGGGGTCCGCCCGGGTCCAGGCATGGATCCGGGCCGGCGGTTGGCGTCCGCCCGGCCGCGTCGGCGGGACGCTCGTGGCCGGGCGCGCGGACCACCGGGCGGGGCTCCCGCTCCCCCAGCCCGACGTCGTGACCCCTGACGGCCGGACCGTCCCGCTCGACGCGTTGCTCGGCGCGGGATGGGCCGTCGTGATCGTGGACGACGTCGGCGCGGCGGGGACGACCTCGTCCGCCACCGGCCCGGTGTCCCGTCGCCCGGCGTCCCCGGCCGCCCCGGTCGTCGTCCAGCTCGGGCCGTCCGGGACCGCCGACGACGACGGCGTGCTCCGTGCCTGGCTGGCCCCAGCGTCAGCGGCCCTCGTGCGCCCCGACCGCGTGGTCTTCGGGACGACGGACGCGGCCGGGCTCCCGGACCTCTGCCTGAGGGCAGACCGCGCACTCGGCGTCCCGCGGGACCGGAGGCGCACGCCGGGCGCCCCCTGCTCCGGCCGAGGTGCGGCGGCGTCGGTCGGCGCCGCCGGGACGGGACCACCAGACTCCGGGACGACGCCGCCCACGGGCGAGCCGACGCCCGGGACCTGACCCGCGCGGCCGCGCCACGACGGCTCCCCGCACGACCGAGACGAGACCGTGCATGAGCACCTCCCCTCCCCTGATCACCGGCGTCGACTTCGTCACGCTCCCGGTCGACGACATCGACGCGGCCGTCCGCTTCTACGGCGAGGCCCTCTGCCTCCCGTTCGTCGAGCGCTGGGCCAGCATGCCGGCCGCCGAGTTCCAGGCCGGGAACCTGACGATCGCGCTCATGGATCCTCGGGCCTTCGGCGGCGACGGCGAGGTCCGGACCCACGGGACGCCCCTCGCGCTGCAGGTCGACGACGTCCCGACGGCGCGGGCGCTCCTCGAGGAGCGGGGCGTCGTGTTCCTGGGCGACGTGCTGGACAGCGGCGCGTGCCACCAGGCCCTCTTCCGCGACCCTGCGGGCAACGTCCTCGACCTCCACCACCGGTACGCGCCCGCGGTCTGATCCCCGCGGGACGACACGCCGTCACCGCCGAGCTGCGGCGCGAGGCGCCGCCGGAGCGGTGCTCGCACGCCCGAGCAGCTCGTCGAGGTCGACCGGCGCAGGACGGCCGATGTGGAACCCCTGCGCGAGATCGACCCCGAGGTCCGTGACGCACCGCAGCACGGCCTCGTCGGTGACGAACTCCGCGATCGTGCGCTTGTTCATCCCCCGGGCGACCGCGACGAGGGAGCGGATGACCACCCGGTCGTCGTGGCTCGTGGCGCAACCCCGCACGAACTCGCCGTCGATCTTCAGGTAGTCGGACGGCAGGTGCTTGAGGTAGTAGAACGACCCGAATCCGGCGCCGAAGTCGTCGAGGGCGAACCGGCACCCGATGCGGGTGAGGCGCTCGACGAACTCCCGCGCCGCGGCGATGTCGGCGATCGCCGCGGTCTCCGTGATCTCGATGATCAGGGCGCGCGGGTCGACGCCCGTGCGGCGCAGCTCGCGCTCGATGTGCCTGAGCAGCCCGTCGTCGCTGAGCGACCGCCCGGACACGTTGACCTCGAACCGGTGGGAGCCCCCGGCGTCGGCGATCCGCTCGAGCAGCTCGAGCGCCCGGCTGAGGACCCACCGGTCGATCCGCGGAGCGAGTCCGTGACGCTCCGCGACCGGCAGGAACGCGGCGGGTGGGATGAGGTCACCGTCGTCGATCATCCGGAGCAGCAGCTCGTGCCGGTCCACCGCCCCCGTCGACAGGTCCTCGATCGGTTGCGCGAGCAGGACGAAGCCGTCCGTCCGCAACGCGGTCTCGATCCGTTCCACCCATTCGATCTGGACCTTCGTGCGGGACTCGTGGACCCGCCCGTCCGAGAACACCGCGAACCGGTCCCGCCCTGCGGACTTCGCGTCGTACATCGCGAGATCGGCCTCGACCATCAGCTCCTCCGCCGTGATGCCCGGCCGGTCGCCGTCGACGACCGCGACGCCGACGCTGACCGTGACGTCCCGAGGACGGACGCCCTCGATGCCACCGGCATGCTCCCGGACCACGCGCACGAGCTCGCCGGCGACCGTCTCGGCGTCCGCCGCTGTCGCGCGCGGGAGGAGCACGGCGAACTCGTCGCCGCCGAGACGGGCCAGGACGTCGGAGGCCCGGAGCCGACCGGACAACAGGCGGGAGATCGCGACGATCAGGTCGTCGCCGACCTTGTGCCCGAGCGTGTCGTTGACCTGCTTGAAGTGGTCGATGTCGAGGACGCAGACGGCGCCGATGTCGCCGTACCGCCGGACCTGGTCGAGCTGACGGGCGAGCTCCTCCTCGAACCTGCGCCGATTCGCGAGGCCGGTGAGGCTGTCGTGGTCGGCGAGGTGCCGCAGCTCCCCCTCGTACCGGCGTCGCTCCGTGACGTCGACGAGTTGCACGAGCACCTGGCCGCCGCTCATCGCACAGGCGTGGACGGTCACGGTCGCGCCGGTCTCCGTCGTGAGCTCCAGCTCGCCGTCCGGCACTCCCCCGTCGCGGACGAGGTCGACCCGTTCCCGGACGCAGCGAGCGTGCTCCTCGCCGACCACGGCTCCGAGGGGCGCCCCCTCGGGTCGTCCTCCGTCCACCAGCCGGACGAGCGCCGCGTTCGCCCGGCTGACGAGCCCGTCGGGTCCGATCACCAGCTGGGCGATCGTGGCCGCTTCGAACATCGCCCGGAAGTCGTCGTGCATCTTCCGCAGCGCGTGCTCCTGCCGTCGGCGGTCCGTCACGTCCCGGGCGAGGACGAAGACGCCGGTGACGCGCCCCTCGGGGTCTCGCCGGGGTGCGATCTCGAGCTCGCCGGCCGTCCCGGTGAAGGAGGAGTCGTGGTCGAGCCGCACGGTCTCGCCGTCGAGGGCCCGCCGGAAGAGGGGCTCGAGGACGGCCAGGCGCTCCTTCGAGACCACCGCGTGGAGGGGCCGGCCGATGAGCGCCGTCGTGTCGACCCCGAGCGACGCGGGCGACGTGCCGTCGAGGAGCTCGAGCCGGAGATCGGCGTCGAACAGCGCGCAGATCGCGTCGGGCATCGCCCCGACGAGCTGCCGGTAGCGCTCGGCGCCGTCGAGCGCGGCGACCGCCGCGGAACGACGCTCACCGACGATCGCGGACGTCAGCGCGACCCCGACGAGCACGACGGCCAGGAACCCCTGCACCGCCACCACCGCGTCGAGCCCTCCGGCGACCTCCGCGAACGGCCCGCGCCCTCCGACCGTCCCGAGGACCGCGACGAGTCCCACCCCGCTCGTGGCGAGCATCGTCGGGCCGCGCTGCCCCCGCACTGCGACCCAGACGAGGAACGGGAACGTGGCGTACGGATAGTCGAGGACCACGACGTCGAGCGCCCGCGGGACCGCGAACACGGCGCAGCCGACGAGGATCGCCGTGGCGGCCAAGGCGTACCCGACCGCGTCCCCCGCCGCGTCGCCACGACGTCCGCCCAGCCGCAGCAGGACCGGGACGACGAAGACCATGCCGAGCCCGTCGGCGAGACTCCAGGTCGCCCACCCTGCGAGGACCGGCGACCCCACCGTCGCCCCCAGGGCGAGCGCGCCCGCGAGGCCCGCCGAGGCGGCCGACACCACGGCACCGAGCAGCACGCTCTGCAGGCCGCGGACGCCGTCCCAGGCCGGGAGTCCCGCCCCGCGCCGGTGGCGCGCCACCGCGGCGCCGAGGAGCGGCTCGGCGGCGTTGACCGCCGCCAGGGCGACGGCCAGGGCGACGCCGGGCCGCGCGCCCAGCTGCGCGAGCAGGTTCCCCGCGAAGACGCCCGCGGCGATCGCCGGCGCCCAGCGCGCCGGGGCGAGCAGCGCCGCGGCGAAGGCGATGCCGCTCGCGGGCCAGACCACCGCGACGTGCCCCGGATGCGCCACGAACGCCAGACCGAGCTCGGAGGCCGCGTAGTACGCCACCCCGACGACGAGGACGACGAGCGGTGCGGCGCGACGGTCGGTCACGACCCGGCGCCGGGGTCGTCCGTCCGGCCCATCGCGATGAGCACCACGTCGACGCACACGCGGACCGCGGCGTCCTCGTGGTCGTGCCACCTGCGGACCCCGGACTCGACCGCGTCGCGATCGACCGGTCGGATCTCGAGGCGGGGGAGCACCTGCAGGATCGGCAGCACCAGGTCGGGGTCCTCGACGGCGACGGCGAGGAGGGTGGGGACGTGGGTCCCGAGGAGGTCCGGACGACGTCGACTCACCACCTCGAGGAGGTGGGCGGCCCGCAGGCGATCGACCGGGTCGCGTCTGCGCAGGACGTCGACGAGGCGCCCGACGGCCACGACGCTGCGGTCCGGCCATTCGTCCGGACGGTGCTCGGGACGCCGGTCGGGCTGGCTGACGGTGCGCATGGACCGAGCGTCCTTAGTCGGTGGCGTGGCCACCTGGGTAGTTCGCCGCAGATTCCGCGGGAGACTGCGGAACCCGGGCGTTCCGGGACCCGGTGGCGATGGGGGACTCAGCGACCGGTCGCCCGGGCGCCGGTCCCTGAGCGCCCCAGCGGCAGGGTGGCTCGGAGCGACGTCCCGCCGCCGGGGACCGGCTCGAGATCGAGCCGTCCACCCGCCAGCGTGGCGCGCTCGCGCATCCCCGTCACGCCGAACCCCTCGCGGCGACGGAGCAGGGCGGGATCCACGCCTCGGCCGTCGTCGACGACGTGGACGACCACCGCCTTCCCGTCGTGCCTCACATCCACGCGGACGACGTCCGCCGCAGCGTGCTTCACGACGTTGGCGAGCGCCTCCTGGACGATGCGGTAGACGGCCGTCTCGTGCTCCGCCGGCAGCCGGTCGGCCGGGAGACGGACCCGGAGAGCCACCGCGACTCCGCCGGTGGCCCCCACGCGGTCGACGAGGCTCTCCAGCGCCGGCGTCAGGCCGAGCTCGTCGAGCGCGGCGGGCCGGAGCTCCGTGATCAGCGTCCGGAGCCGCGCGATCTCTCCTGCGACGGCCGTCCCCGCATCCCGGACGCCGTCCGCGAGCATCTCGTCCGTGGCCTGACGCTCGAGCATCTCGAGCCGCATCCGCAGTCCCGCGAGTCCCTGCAGCGTCTCGTCGTGCAGCTCACGCGCCCACCGGCGGCGTTCCTGCTCCGCGCCGTCCAGCGCGTCACGCAGCCGGGATTCCCCGACGTGCTGGGCCGTCGCGACCGCGATCGCGGCGCTCGCGGCGAATGCGCGGAGGAGCTCCTCGTCCTCCCCCGTGAAGTCGGGCCCGCCGTTCTGTCGGTCGAGGGCGGCGAGCACCCCGAGAGGACGCCCGCGGAAGATCAGCGGCACGAGCATGCTGCTCTCCACCCCGTGCAGTCCCATCCGGGCGGGGGCGTGCCCGAGGTCGCGGGCCGCCACCCGCCGGGCGACGCCGCTGCGCAGCACCTCGCCCGCCGTCGACGTCGCCATCGGGATCCGGGCGCCGCGCGTCGCACGCCCGGCGTCCCCGGCCGCGGCCGCGATCTCCAGCTCGTCACCGGCGGGCAGCGAGATGACCGCCGTACGGGCGTCGATGAGCCGACGACCACGGGACACCACGAGCTCGAGAACCCGGGCGAGCTCGGTCTCGTCCCCGATGGCGCGGGTGATCGCGGTCGTCGCCGCGAGCGTCTGGACGAGGTGGGCGGCCTCCGCTCGCCGACGTCGGACCTCCTCGCAGGCCGCGGCGTTCGCCGCCGCGACCGCCGCCCAGTCGGTGAGGACCTCGAGCGCCTCGACGTCGCGCGCGTCGAACGCGTCGCCGTCGCCGCGCGACGCCAAGCGCAGACGGGCCCACGGGGCCCGACGCACCGTCACGTCGGCCGTCAGCACCCCGGACGGGACCGGGTCGCCGCAAAGGGCCGCCCACGCGGATTCCGCACGCGCATCGTCGATCACGCCGTCGAGGCGCAGGGAGAGCGCCCGTCGGTGTCCGTCAGGTCCGGCCTCGCGGACGACGACCGCGTGCCGAGCACCGGTGAGCTGCTGCGCGCTGGTCAGCAGCTCGCGCAGGATCCCGTCCTCGTCCAGCTCCGCGGCGAACCGACGACCCGCGGCGATCAGCGCGCGCATCCGGGAGTCGTCCAGCGCGACGTGCTCCGAGGTGGGGTCCGGATGGAGATCCAGCACCGGGGCAGTGTCGCCGAGGTGGGCGGAACGGTGTCCGGGGCTGGACGTTCCGACGATCGGGCCGCCCGGACCCGAACGGACGTCCGCGTCGCGCGACCCCGCCGGAGCACGACGGTACGGTCGCCGGATGACCCGGCCGTCCGATCCGTCCGACGAACGGCCCGTCCCCTTGCGCGTCGCCCTGGCCGACGACCACGAGGTGGTCCGCCGGGGCCTCCGCCTCGTCCTCGAGTCCGAGTCCGACATCCGCGTCGTCGCCGAGGCCGGGAGCGCCGAGGCCGCTCGCCGGGCCGTCCTCGGACACAAGCCGGACGTCCTGGTCCTCGACCTGAACATGCCCGGCGAGTCGAGCCTCGATGCGATCCCCCGGATGCTCGCCGAGTCTCCTGCGACCGCGGTGGTCGTCCTGACCATGCAGGACGATCCGGCCTTCGCGCGGGCCGCCCTGCTCGCCGGTGCCCGCGGGTACGTGCTGAAGGACGCGGCGAGCAACGAGCTGGTCCGGGCTCTGCGGGTCTGCGTCGAGGGTGGGACGTACCTGCACCCGTCGCTCGGCGCCCGCATCGCGGCGGCACCCGAACCCGCCGGCCCGCCCGACGACCTGTCGCCCCGGGAGCTCGAGGTGCTGCGCATGGTCGCACTCGGGCACACGAACACGGAGATCGCCGAGCTCCTCTTCCTGAGCGTGCGCACCGTCGAGTCCCACCGCGCGAGCGTCCAGCAGAAGGCCGGCCGGAGCACACGGGCGGAGCTCGTGGCCTACGCGCTCGAGCACGAGTTGATCGGCGCCGCTGCTCGGTAGTCCTCCCCTCCCCACGGCGCCGGGGTGACCGCGGAGCTCGCTCTCGCGCCGGGATCCGGGGGTGGCCGTCGACGACGACCACGTCGGCGCCGCCGCAACGTGTGGGGATGGCGAAGGTCAGGCACGATCCGGCGAAGATCGACCATGCGTCGAGCGAGCAGTTCCGCGGGGTCCACGGGGGTACCGACGACCAACGCCGCAGTGGCGACGTCCCCCAACGAAGGAGAAGACATGACCTACGGAACCGCGCTGTTCCTCATCGCCGTCGGAGCCATCCTGCGCTTCGCGGTACACGTCCACACCAAGGGCTTCAGCCTCCACACCGCCGGCACGATCCTGATGGTGATCGGCGCGATCGGCCTCGTGCTGAGCCTGATCTGGGGCCTGTCCGCGGCGCGACGCCGGGACACCGTCCTCGTCGACGACCGTCCCCGATACTAGGAGCCCGGCCATGAACCTCTACGGACTGGTCGTCCTCCTCGTCGTCGTCGCCCTCGTGCTCTTCCTCGCGAAGATCGCGATCGGCGGCGGCATCATCGGCGTCGTCGCGCTGATCCTGCTCGTCTGGGTCGTCCTGAACGGACGGCGCGCGGGCCCGCGGATCCGCTGAGGCTCGCCGGACTGCGGCGGCCGGACCGGCCCCGTGGTCGAGCTCGGGGCCCGGGCCGCGGCGGGCCGCTCAGCCGCTCACCGCGGCACCCCGTCGACGATCGACCGCAGGGACCGGAGCTGCTCGGTCAGCGGGGCGACGGAGGAGGCCGGGCGCGGCACCGCCTTCGACCCGTCGCCCGACGACCCGACCGCCGCGACGAGCACCACGAGCACCACGACGGCCACGAGCGCGACCACCGCACCGACGGCGCGTCGGTCGCGCCGTGCCCACGCCCGGACGGCGCCGCCGGGGACGCCGGTCGGCGTCCCGGGGCGATCGGGAACGGGCTCCGGAGACCGGCCGCCACCGGTTCGCGGTCGTCGTGCGCCGGCGTCGCCCGGGCCCCCCACCGGGGAGAGCGGGCGGCCCCGTGGCACCTCGTCCCGCGGGAGGCGGGCGTCGATGCGGGTCGGCGCGGTGCGGTGGTGCTCCGGTGCTCCCGCGGGGTCGACCAGGATGCGCAGCGCGTCGACGGCGGAGGACGGGCGGTCCTCCGGCCGGGACCGCGTCAACGCGTCGGCGAGCCGGTCGAGTGCGTCGGACGGAGCGACCGCGGCGATCTCGCGGAGGACGACGCCGGCGGCGAAGAGGTCGCTCGCGACGGTCGCGGGACGCCCCTCGGCGACCTCGGGTGCGAGGTACTCGAGCGTCCCGATGACCATCCCGACCTGGGTCAGGGGCGACGAGCCCTCGGTCCTGGCGATCCCGAAGTCCGCGAGGTGCGCGTGGCCCTCCGCGTCGACGAGGACGTTGGCGGCCTTGACGTCGCGGTGCACGATGCCGGCGCGGTGCACCGCGCCGAGGGCGCCGAGGAGCTCGAGGGCGAGACGCTCGGGATCGGGCACCGGAAGGTCGGCCTCGCGGAGGAGCCGCGCCAGGTCCCGACCGGGGACGTGGGCCATCACGAGGAAGGGACGGCCGTCCTCGAGCCCGTGGTCGTAGACCGTGACGACGTTCGGGTGCTCGACCGCCGCCGCGGCCCGCGCCTCGCGGGTGAACCGCGTCGCCCACTGCGGGTCCCCGGCGGGGGCGTCGGCGACGATCTTGATCGCGACCGGACGGTCGAGGCGCCGGTCGTGCGCCAGCCACACCGACGCCATGCCCCCCGCGCCGAGCGGGCGGTCCAGGCGGTAGCGCCCGTCGGCGAGCGCGGCTCCGGCCCGCAGGGTCATCTCGTGCCGCCACGGGACGGTCCGGCGGCCTTCCCGCGACCCGCGGGGGGACCGCCGGGGCCGGCCGGGCCACCCGCCTGCCCGGGGCCCTTCGAGCCCTTCCCGCGCTTCTCGGCGTCCTTCCCGCGGCGCTTCGCGTCCTTGGCCCGCTGCTTCGCGTCCTTCGCCCGCTGCTTCGCGTCCTGCGACGGTGTCCTCGCACCCGCCGCGGGAGCCGCCGCGGATCCGGGGACGCCCGGCCCCGCACCGGGGTCCGGGGTCGACGGCCCACCAGTCGTGGTCGGGGCGGTGGTCGCACCGGTGGCACCCGACCCGGGCGCGGTCGTGACGGGCGCGGGTGTCGTCGACGCCGTGGACCCGCCGCCGGTCGACGGTGCCGTGGTCGTCGTGTCGGCCGTCGACGACGTGGCCGGCAGCTCCGCGAGGATGCGCGCCCGCGTCCGGGCGATGCCGGTCCGCAGGGCGTCGGCCTGCGCGGAGCTCAGCGCGCCCGTGCGCCGACGCTCCGCCACGGTCGTCGAGAAGGTCCGCAGGGCGCGGAGGGCCGCAGGTCGGTCCTCCGCGCTCGCCGCGCGCTGCACCGCGGCGAGCCGTCCGGAGAGCTCCCGGCCGGTGCCGTCCGATGACGACGGGACGGACGACCCGCAGCCTGCGAGCAGCAGGAGCGGGACCGCGGCGACGAGTCCGCGGCACCGGTGGGTGATCCGTCGCACGGGTCCGATCGCCACGCGTCCGGTCTCGGCGCGGGGGTCCACCGATCAGTCGCCCTTGCCGGAGTTCGAGGGTTTGGTGCTCGTCGAGGATCCGCCCGGCGTGGTCCTCGCGGGCGGGCTCGCCGACGTGGTCGTGGTGGTCGACGGCTTCGACGACGTCGTCGCCGAGGATCGTCCGGAGTCCGAGGTTCCGCCGGTCGAGGAGCCGGAGCCCTTCGCGTCCTTCCGCTTCGCGGCCTCGGCCTTCGCGGCCGATGCAGCCTCGGCCTTCGCCGACTTGGCCTTCGCGGCCTCCGACTTCGCGGGCTTGGACTTCGCCGCTTCGGCCTTCGCCGCCGTCGCCTTCGCGTTCGACTTCGCCGTCTTGGCGTCCGCCTTCTTCGCCTTGGCTTCCGCCTTCGCCTCCGCCTTCGCCGTCTTCGCGTCCGCGGTCGACGCGGCGTCCGCGCGTCCTCCACGGTCGCCCGGAGGCGCCGTGGAGGCCGAGCCCGCACCGGGCGCACCGGATGCACCCGTCGTGCTGCGGTTCCCCGCCTCGCGTCCCCGTCGGGTGGCCGCCACCCCTCGCGCGTCCGCAGGCGTGCGCGCACCGGTGGCCGTGCCCGGGATCGCCGGCGAACGGACGGTGCCGCCGGGGCCCGCCGGGGACCGGTTCGCGCCGGCCCCCGGTGGTGCCGACCGGGCGGGTCCGGGTGGATCGTGGGAGACCACGTGGTCCACGGCCACCGCCCCGCCCGCGAGGGCCGTGGTGGCGGCCACCACGGCCACGATCTTCGTCGCACCCGCGAGCGCGAGGCCCCCGCCGACCCCGGCCGTCGCGCCGACGCCCCCCGACACGCCGGCGCCCGCGGTCCCGGCGACCCCGGCGCCCGCACCCCCGGCGATCCCACCGCCCGCGGCACCGCCCTTGAGGAGCGCTGCGAGGCCCGCCGCACCCGCGAGGGGCACGACCGGCGACAGCGCGGCCAGGTCCTTCGGGCGCTGGGCGAGCGCTCCCTGGAACGTCCGGCACGACCGGCAGCTCCGCAGGTGCGCCCGCATCCGGCGCGTGCCGACGACCCGGCCGTCGTCGTCCGAGAGGGTGCGCTGGACGGTGTCACAGTCCATGGCGCGACCCTCCGCGGCGTCGCCGAGCCCCTTGCGCGCCTCGTAGATCGTCTGCTTCACGGCGCGCGCAGAGGTCCCCAGCGCGACCCCGATCTCCTCGTGACTGAGCCCGCTCAGCTCCCGCATCACCAGCGCGCCGCGCTGCCGTTCGGGCAGGTCCTGCAGGTCGGCCCGGAGGTGCCCCAGACGCTCCCGGGTCTCCACCGTCCGGTGCACCGTGTCGTCGTCGCCACCGACCCGGTCGTCGAGCTCCGCCGTCTCCGGTCGTCTGCGGATCAGCGAGATCGCTTCGTTGTGCGCGATCCGGAAGAGCCAGGGCCGTAGGTCCAGGTCGCGGTCCTCGGTCTGCAAGGCGGCGAAGGCCTTCACCATCGTGTTCTGGAGCGCGTCGTGCGCGTCCTGCTCGTGACGGAGGATCGAGCGGCAGTAGCGGAAGAGCTCCGTCCGGTGCCGCTCGTAGAGCGCGGCGAAGGCCGCGGGATCCCCCGCGACCGCCGGCGGGTGCTCCCGCGAGGCCCGGGAGCGGCGCTTCAAGACGCGTGTCGCTGCCTGCACCTCGGCCCCCCTCTCGTCCGCTCATGCCCCTGCGACGTCCACAGCGGGCCAGGGTCAGGTTGTACCCGATGAAGAAGCGCGCAGGGCGGGTCGCTCGACGAACGGCGCCCCGGTGTCCCCGCGGTCCGCGGTCGTCCCTGACCTTGACGGTCGCGGCGCGTTCCAGGCTGGTACGAGCAGATCGCCGGCCGCACCCTCGCGGTCGTCGGGACCATCCCGGTCGCTCGACGGACCCGAAACGACGGACCACGCCCATGACCTACGGAACCGCCCTCTTCCTCATCGGCGTCGGCGCGATCATGCGCTTCGCCGTGCACGCCTCGACCTCCGGGTTCAGCATCCACACGGCCGGCACGATCCTCATGATCATCGGCGTGGTCGGCCTCGTCCTCAGCGTCCTGTGGGCCGCGGCCTTCGCCCGGCGCCGGGACGCGCTCCTCGAGCGGCCGGTCGTGCGCGAGCGCCGCGAGCGCTGGTAGTCCGTGTCCATCGAGACCCCCGCCGAGGCGCCCGACGCCGCCACGTGGGCCGCGGGACGCATCCTGCTGGAGGCCCAGGTCGTGCACGGGCGCGTGACCGCCGTCGTCCGCACCTGTCGCGACGGCCGCGCGCCCGCGCTGCGGGAGCTCGACGCGATCTCGGTCGCGCTGGAGACGATGTGCGCCCGGCTGGGCGAGGCGCAGAGCGGATCGCCGGCCTCGGACGCTCCTGCGCTCTGGGCCGCGGCCTCGTCCATCCGGACGTCGCTGGACATGGTCGGCCACCTCCTCACGGACCTCCGCGTCCGGCCGCCGGTGATCTGAGCTCCGCCCCGACCTGTCCGCTCAGCGCTCGTCGCCGTCCCCGTGCCCCGGGGCCGCCGCGGCGGGGGTGTCGTGCCACACCGAGCGGGCGCCGGCCTCGCCGGTGCGGTAGATCCAGATCCCGGAGATCACCGAGAACACGAGCACGAGCAGCGCGAGTGCGGCGGCGACCTGCGGCTGGCCCGGGAACGCGCGGGGTGCCTCCCCCGGGATGCCACCGATGCGGTCGACGGCGGTCGGGGTCGCGGCGGCCGCGGCCGGGTCCGCGCCGGACGCGGCCCGTCGGCGGTAGCGGACGGCCAGCATCGCGAGGATCAGGATGACGCCGTAGGCGATCAGGATCGTGCCCATCTGGTCGCCGAGCTCCGTGTGCTTCTCGAGGAGCTTGCTCGGCTCGGTCCGCGCCTCGAGCTTCTCCCCCGTGGACGGGGTCACGAGGCCGAGGAAGATGCTGAGGACCCCGGTGACGAGGAGCGGCCAGCTGAGCCAGCGGCGGAAGCGCGGGATCAACGCGTAGGCGAGGCCGCCGATCGCCCCGCCCGTGGCGACGACCACGGTGAAGTGGACCATCAGGGCGTGGGTCGGCAGCCCGTTGACGTTGTCGAGGATGTCGGCGAGGGCCATGTGGGCTCCGGTGGGAGGCGGGTGGTCGGCCGTCCCGCGTCCGCCGCCGTCCGCCCTGGGGCGGAACGGCGCCGACCACGCGACGACCTCGGGAGCACGGTGCCCGGCGACCGGACAAGCGTCGTCGAACGAACCGACAAGAAACGGCAAAGGCCGTCCCCCGGGCATCGGCGGAAGGCTGGATGCAGAGGCCCCGGCAGCGGGCGAGACCGCGGCCGGGGCCGGATCGTCAGGAGACGCGGGTCGCGGGCGTCGGGGCGACCACCGGCAGGCGGCGGGCGACGGTCGCCCGTGCCCCCAGGACGGCCCCGGCCAGCGCGACGACGCAGCCCTCGATCCACAGGCTCGAGAGGCCGAGGCCCTCCGTCCAGTTGCCGATGTCGCCGTGCGCCTGCGGCAGCCCGGTCGTCCGGGTCAGGACGAACCCGACGATCGCGCTGGCGGCCAGTCCCCCCGCGGCGGCCCAGGCGAGCTTCGAGCCCGTCCGGATGAGCTCGGCGCCGACCGCGATGCAGCCGAGGATGAGCGCCATGTACATCCAGAACATGTAGGGGGTCTCGCTGTACTTGCCGGGGGCGTCGAGCAGGTGCACGAGGCCGATGCCGGCGACGCCGAGGGTGCCGACGGCGCGGGCGATGGCGTCGCGGACGGTCGCGTCGACGGTGGGATCGGTGGGGTTCATGGTCGGGCTCCGGTGGGTTCGGGATGGAGAGACGGCGGGACGCCGTGTCGTGGTCCCCATGGTGCGGCGCGGCCGCCCAACCGCCGGGCAGCTCCGCGGAAAGCTTTGGCAAAGGCCGGTTCGGAGCCCCCTTCCGGCCCTACGATCACCGTGTGGAGCGCCTACTGGTGGTCGAGGACGACGACAGCATCGGCGAGCCCCTCGTGCGCGCGCTGCGCCGCGAGGAGTTCGAGGTCGAGCACGTCACGACGGGCGAGTCGGCGCTCGTCCGCCTCGCGAAGGTCCGGTTCGACGTCGTCGTCCTCGACATCGGCCTGCCGGGCATCGACGGCGTCGAGGTCTGCCGGCACATCCGGCGCGACCACCACGCCACCGCCGTCCTGATGCTCACCGCGCGCAGCTCCGAGCTCGACGAGGTCGTGGGGCTCGACGCCGGTGCCGACGACTACGTCACCAAGCCGTTCAGCCTCGCCGTCCTCACCGCCCGCGTCCGGGCGCTCGTCCGCCGCCAGTCCGCGCCGACCGTCGGCCCGGACGCGATCGAGGTCTCCGGCCTCCGGATCGACCGGTCCTCCCGGCAGGCGTGGCGCGAGGACCGGGAGCTCGAGCTCGCCCCGAAGGAGTTCGACCTCCTCACCACGCTGGCCTCGCACGCGGGCGAGGCCGTCCGGCGCGAACAGATCATGAGCGAGGTCTGGGACGAGAACTGGTGGGGCTCGACCAAGACGCTCGACGTGCACATCGGCTGGCTGCGGCAGAAGCTCGCCGATCCGCCGCTGATCACCACCGTCCGCGGCTACGGCTTCCGGCTGGAGCGCGCGTGAGGCGCAGGCTGCTGCGCTCGACGTTGGCCATCGCGCTGGTCGCCGTCGTCGTCCTGGGGCTCCCGCTCGGGGTCGTCGGGACGGAGCTCCTGCACCAGCGGGCCGACATGCGCCTCGAGCGCCGCGCGGACGCCGTGGCGCTCCGCGTCGCACGGGCCGAGTCCTCGGGGACCCCGCTGACGACCGCGCTCGTCGCCGACCTCCTCCCGCCGCACCAGGCGGTCCAGATCACGAAGGACGGCCGGAGGATCACGCTCGGGTCGCTGCCGACGCACGACGTCACCCGCGTGACCTCGGGCGACGGCGGTCCGCTCCGGGCGACCCTCGTCGCACCCTCGGGCGTCCGGGGCGACGACGTCGGGACCGTGTGGGTCGCGATCGCCGGGCTGGCGGTCCTGGCCCTCGGCGCGGCCGTCGCCCTGGCGACCGTGCAGTCCCGGCGCCTCGCCGCGCCGCTCGAGGAGCTCTCCCGTCGGGTCGAGCGGGTCGGGGAGCCGACCTACGACGACGGACCGGTCACCGGGAACGTCCCGGAGATCGACCGCGTGCAGGTCGCGCTCAACCGCGCCGACGGGCGGCTCGCGGACCTCATCCGCCGCGAACGCGAGTTCACGGCCAACGCGTCGCATCAGCTGCGGACCCCGCTGACGGGCCTGCGGATGCGGCTCGAGGAGCTCCGCACGCTGGCGGACCGCCCGGCGATGAGCGTGGAGGCCGACGCGGCGCTCGTGCAGGTCGACCGGCTCGTGGCGACGATCGAGCACCTCGAGACCGCGGCCCGTCACCGCGACGACGCGCCCGACCGCGTCGACGTCGGCGGCCTGGTCGCCGAGCACGTCGACGCCGGGCGTTGGCGCTCGCGCTTCGACGACGCGGACCGCGACCTCCTCGTGCTCAGCGACGACGCCACGTGGGGGCGCGCCGCGCCCGAGACCGTCCGCCAGATCCTCGACGTCCTGCTCCAGAACGCGCTGGACCACGGCACCGGACGGACCCGGGTCCGCGCGACCTCCCCGGGCGACTTCGTCCGTCTGCGGGTCGCCGACGACGGACGCATCGGCGGGACGGACGCCACGGCGATCTTCGGGCGGGGCGTCGGCACGGGCAGCGGCATCGGGCTGACCGTCGCGCGCGAGCTCGCGCGTCGCGACGGCGGCGATCTGCTGCTGGTCGACACGGCACCGACGACCTTCGAGGCGCTGTTCCCCGCGGGCGACCCGGGACCCACGGGAGGTCCGGCGTGACCACGCTGCTGTGGATCGCGGGCGTCACGCTCGCCGTGTGGGCGCTCAGCTGCGTCGCCATGGTCCTCTTCGCCCGGCGCCTCCCGCCGGGGCTCCTGCGCGACCTCCTGGAGTTCCTCCCGGCGTGCGTCACAACCGCCCGGGCGCTGCGTGGGAGCCCCGAGGTCCCCCGCCGCGCGAAGGTCGCGCTCCTCGTCGCGATCCTCTGGGTGCTCTCCCCCATCGACCTGCTCCCGGAGTTCCTGCCGGTGATCGGTCCGCTCGACGACGTCGTCGCCGTCGTGCTCCTGATGCGCTTCGCAGCGCGGAGCGTTCCGCGGGAGCTCATCGAGGCGGCGTGGCCGGCGAACCCGCGGCTGCTGCACCGGATGCTCGACGGGCGGCGCGGGCGATCGGGGGCCTGACGGGCCGGGACGACGTGCCGGACCTCCTCAGGCCCGCTGCACCAGGACCTCGCCCCCGCGGTCCGGCACGACGACGAGCAGGCTCCTCCGCGCCCGCTCGGGCTCCGGGCGCACGGGCGAGAACCGCAGCCCCGACGCCGCCCGGAGGACCTCGCGCAGCTCGAGCTCGGCGAACGGCGCGCCCGCGCAGCGCCGGACCCCGCCGCCGTAGGGCATCCACGACCGCATCTCGTCGAGCTTCCCGAGCCAGCGCTCCGGCCGGAAGGCCGACGCCTGCGTCCAGAGGTCCTCCCGGCGCATCGCCAGCCAGAGGCAGGCCGCGACCTGGACGCCGGCGGGAAGGCGGTGCCCCGCGATCGTCACGGGCTCCGTCAGGAGCCGGGGCGCGATCGTCAGCGCGGGCCGCACGCGCAGGACCTCGCGGACGACCGCGTCGATGTAGTCGGGGTCGCCGTCGCGCATCCGGTCCTGGACGTGCGGATGGCGGGCGAGGCGCTCGAACGCCCAGGCGAGCGTCGCGGCCGAGCTGTCGTGCCCGCCCATGAGGAGCGCGACGAGCTGGTCGCGGACGTGGCGATCGGTGGTCGGTCGTCCGTCCTCGTCGTGCTGGTGCAGCAGGACGTCGATCACGGCGTCGCCCCGCGGGGCCGCGCGACGGCGGGCGATGACGTCGAGCAGCACCGCGTCGAACCGCTCGACCGCCAGCCGGAAGCGCCCCCACGGGCTGCGGGGGCCGAGGTCCCGCTGGACCACGGCCATCGACAGCATCCGCGGCAGGCTGCGCACGTCGTCGAGCGCACCGTCGATCGCGGCGCGCAACCGGTCGACCTCCGTCCGGTCGCCGGCGCCGAAGATCACGCGCAGGATGATCTCGAGCGTCAGGTGCCGGGACCGCTCCAGGGTGGTGACCCGGCCGTCCCAGCCGCCGAGCTCCTGCGCGGCGACCTCGGCGATCGTCGGCGTGAGCTGCCGCATGCCGGCGCCGCGGAACGGGGCGCCCATCAGCCGGCGCTCGCGCAGGTGCGGCTCGCCGTCGAGCAGCAGGATCGAGTCGGGCCCCGCGAAGGGCCGGAGGAACTCCCAGCTCTGCCCCGCGGGTGCGACGCCCGGGTCGAGCCGGAAGATCTCGCGCACCGCGTCCGGGTGCGAGAACAGCACCATCGGCTCGGGCGTCCAGTACGTGCGGATCGTGACGGGGTCGCCGAACCGACGGTGCGTCCGCTGGAGGAACGCCCCGGGGCGCGCCATCCAGGCGAGGGTCTGCCAGAGCGCGGGCGCCCGCGGACCGGCGGGGAGCGCGGAGCCGGTGCCGTCGTGTCCCCCGCGCGCCACCGGACGAGGGTAGCGCCACGGGGATCAGGCCTCGTGGCTCAGCGGGCCTGCTTCGACTTCTCGGCCTGCTTGGCCGCGGCGGTGACGCACCGGCTGAACGGCGTGCCCTTCGTGCCCTTGACGTGCTTCTTGCCGAGCGCCCTGCACGCGACCTTCGGCGAGGTGCTCGGCTTCCGGTCGACCTTCGCCAGCGCGACGACGCACTGCGAGAACGGCGTGCCCTTCTGCCCCGCGACGTGCGTCTTCGACTGGCCCTTGCAGAGGACGCCGTAGCCCCGCTTCTTCTCCGCGGCGGTCGGCTCGGCCGGCGTGGACGGGGTCGTGCCGGTGGTCGTGGTGGCCGTGGTGGTGGTCGCCGGCGTCGTGGTCGTCGTCTTGGGCCCGTGGGGCGCGCCTTCGGGCTGGTCGGCGAGCGCGAACGGTGCGGCGGCGCCGAGCGAGACGCAGGCGGCCGCCAGGACGGCGGTGGTGGCGTTCTTGCGGTTCGTGGTCATGGGGGGTGTGACGCCGGACCGCCCCGAAGGTCAGGGCTGACCTCGGACGGTCGTGCACCCACGCCCGGGGCGGGCCTCGAGGGTGTGCGCCGACGCCGATCGCCCCCCCGCCACGGCCGGGCCGGGACGGGGCTCCCGCGCCGCCTGCCCACGGTCAGCGGATCGTGACGGGGGTCCCGATCGGCAGCAGCCTCGCGAGCCGCAGGACGTCGGCGTTGCGCAGGCGGATGCACCCGTGCGACACCGCGCCCGGGAGGAGGTCCGGTCTGTCGGTCCCGTGGATCCCGACGACGCCACCGCCGGGCCAGTCGGTGAGCACGTCGGAGTGCGCGCTGAGCCCGAACGCCACCGGGCCGTAGATCGCCCCGAGCGTCCGGCCGGACAGCTCGTTCCGGACGTAGAACTCGCCCGTCGGCGTCGGCGACCCCGGCTTCCCGACCCCGACCCGGACGCGGAGGACGACCGTCCCGGAGCGCACGAGGGTCAACGTCGTCCGCCGCAGGTCGACCTGCACCCACGTCGCGACGCGGCGCATCGTGCCGAGGACGTCGCCGGGGACCCACCCGACGGAGCCGTTCGGCCGTCCGGGGGTGCGGACCCGCAGCCACGTGCGGCCGTCGGCGTCCGCGGTCCGGGCGAGCACGAGCACGAGCTCGGTCGTCCGGTCCTCCGTCAGCAGCCGGAGCTTCGCCCCCGCCGATCGCGCGGACATCGACGGAGCGACGCGCGGGGTGAACGCACGGTCGACGAACGCGTGACGCGCGAGCACCCCGGGGTCGTAGAGGTCCTCGACCGCCGGGAAGCGGGGGCGCGCCGGGACCGTGGACCCCATCGTCGGACCAGGCGCGGCCGACGCGGACGCCGCCGGGAGCGCGACGCCCGCCAGCGCGATCGCGACCGCGCCGGCGAGCGCCCGACGCATCCGGTCGCCCCGGACGGCGGACGCGGTGCTCACCCGGTGAAGCGGCCCGCGCGCGGTGCGCGGACGACCCGGGGGGCCAGGACGCGACGCCGGTCCGCGCCGAAGCAGACCTCGGACTGGAGCACGAGGGTCCCCGCGCGTGCCGCCTTCACGCGGAAGGTCGCGACGCCGGCGACGTCGGTCCGCCGGTTCTGGACGCCGCCGGGGTAGGTCGCCCGCACGAGCGCCCGGTTCAGTTCCTGGCCGCTGGTGCTGCGGATCGTGACCCGCACGATCGTCGTCTCCCGGGCGCGCAGGCGCAGCGTCCTCGGGGTCGAGATGCATCTCGCACCACCGCGCGTCAGCCTGCCGGTCGGCGCCGGGATGAACCCCGTGGTCGGGACGGTCGGGGTGCCGGCCGGCACGACCGGGGTCCCCGGGGCCGCGGGCGCCCCCGGGGTCGCGGGCGTGCCCGGAGCGGGCGGCGTCGCGGGGGACGCCGGGGCCGCCAGGATGCACGGGACGTCCACGACGACGCCCGCCGCCTGACCGAGCCCCGACCCGTTGTCGGGCTCGAGCTTCACGCGGAACGACGTCGCGGCCTGGGTGGCCGTCCGGAAGTCGTAGGCGATCGTGGCGGTGTGGTCCTGCGTGTCGCCCGGGACGAGGTCGACCTCCGGAGGCGAGAAGACCGGCGTCGGACTCGTGCCCTTGAGCTGCAGGAGCTTGAAGGTCGCGTGGGCCGGCTTCGAGACGTCGGACCCGAACGTGAACTGCAGCGTCTGGGCCTGCGACGCCGTCACGCATCCGAGGTACGAGACCTTGATCAGGCCGTTGCCGTTGTCCTTCACCGTGTAGAGGCTCGGGTTCGGGGCGACCGAGTACCGGATCGCGTCGGCTGATGCCGACGACGCGGTCGCCAGACCGACGCAGGACGTCGCGAAGACGGCTGCGGTGAGGCGGTGCTTCGTGCTGCTCATGGTGTTCGTCTCTCTTGGGGGACAGACGCGGCGCGCCCGTCGTTGCAGGACCGACGATGCCCTCCTCACACGAGCGCAACCGCTGGATATCGGCCTACTCCGGGCCCTATGGGATGCGGCCGGACGGTCGAGCCGAAACGGCCCCCGGCCCGCCCGTCTCGGCCGTCGGTCCTGCCGGAGGCGCGGTCGCCCGACGCCGGCGCCCGCCCCGGGGGTGCTCGTCGCCTGGTGCGACGACCACGAGGCCCGCCGAGGTCGAGCACCGGCGTCCCGGATCAGCCGTCGCGATCGTCCTGTGACTCCTGTGCGGGGTCGGCAGGCGACTGCGCACCCTCCCATCCCGAGGCCAGGAACCACTCGGGCGCGCCGCACGCCCAGGCGATGCGTGCGCGTTCGCGGTCGGTCATCCGGCGCTGGTCGTCCTCGAGCCGACGGATCGTGCGCGGGCTCGCCCCGATCCTGCGGCCGAGCTCCTCCCGGGTCAGGTCCGCGAACACGCGGACCGCCCGCACGCGCGCTCCGACCCCGGTCCGACGGGGATGCTCCGGGCCGGTCATCGGCCGGCCGGTGGCGACGCCCGGGTGGGTCCGGCAGGCCGGACGGGCGACGTGGTCGTCGGGGGGTGCATCCCCGGTAGGACGCGTCGGCCCGCCGAACGTCAGGTGCGACCGCGGGCCGGACGGGCCCCCGTCGCCCGGGCCCGACCGCTCGCGCCGCGGATCAGCCCGTGAAGCGCACCTTCGGCGCCCCCGCGGCGCAGCGCCGGAACCGGAAGCTCAGCGAGCGGGCCGCCGTCCGACTGTCGCTCGCGAACGTCACGCGCGCCGAGACCCGGTGGGCGCCGCGACGGGTGGTGCTGATGCGCGCCGTGTACGGCGAGGTGCGGTCGGTGCGGACCCTGCGGCCGTCGACCGAGAACACCACGCTGCGGATCGAGCGCCCCGAGACGCGGGCCGTGAACGAGCGCTTCGTGCACGTGCCGCTGACACCGCCCGTGGCGATCCCGCTCGGGCTCGAGGTCAGCTTCGCCTGTCCACGAGGGGTCGCCTCGGTGCGATCGTTGGCCGAGCTGCACCCCGTGTCGCGCGGGAAGTCGGTGCGCCCGTCCTTGTCGTTGTCGATCCCGTCGGAGCACTGCGGCAGGTTCCCCTGGTCGCGCTCGTCGTCGTCGGCGGGGTTGAAGGCGCCGTTCGGGCCGCTCAGGCAGCCGGGGTCCCGCGCGTCGGACACGAGGTCGCCGTCGTTGTCGAGCCCGTCGGAGCACTGCGGCGTGCCGCCCGGCGTGTTCGGGTCGGTCTCGTCGTCGTCCCGCGGGTTGTAGGTGCCACCGGGGCCGCTCAGGCAGCCCGGGTCCTTCGCGTCGGCCAGGCCGTCGCCGTCGTTGTCGGCGCCGTCGGAGCACTGCGGGTTCGCGGGCGGCGCGATCACCGCGGCGGCGCACGGGTTGCCGGTGAACCCGGCGGCGGCCTCGCCGATCACGACGTCGGCGACCGAGCCGTCGACCGGCACCTGGAGCTGCAGCGCGCGCTGGACGATCCGGCCGTTGGTCTGGACGGTCTGGTTGAGGAGCAGCGTGCCGAGACCGGCCGGCAGGTCGAGCCGGTACGGCTGGTTGTTGCCCGGGAGCGTGATCGGCGTGGCCACGCCGCCGACCGTCAGGACGATGTTCGCGACGACCGACGAGCCCGCCGGGACGGGCGCCCCGGCGCGGCACGTGTAGGAGGCGGTGGCGCCGATGACGTCGGCGGTCAGGCGGATGCCCGTGGCGCCGCCTCCCACGTCGACCACCGGATTGGTGACCGACGCGGTCGCGCGGCCGTTGTCGCCGTCGGCGGCCGGTGCGCCGGCGAGGTTCGCGGGCTGCACGACCGTGTCGGCGTTGGCCAGGTCGACGCGGACAGGGCCGATGTCGGTGGGATTCAGGATCGCGGCGGTCCCGTTCGCGCAGGGCGCGTCGGAGGCGTTGGCGATCGTCGGCTCGAGCAGCGTGGTGCCGAGGAGGGTGACGCGGGCGGCGCTCGCCCGACAGGTGAAGTCCGACCCGCCGGGGCGCGGTGCGGCGCCGGCGGTCGGTGCGAGCCCGAGGAGGGCCGAGCCGGCGGCGAGTGAAGCGAACCAGCCGATCGTGCGACGACGTGGTGCTGCGGTCATGAGGACCTCTTTCGGAGGAGTCGAGTCCTTGAGCCGGGATGGCGGACGACCCTCGACTCCTGCACTTGTACTCGCACTCGACGGCGTATGCGCTGGATGACCGGTTACGCCGCGGTTGGGGTGGACGGACGATGCCCCGCACCGCCCCGAACGGCGCCCGCACCCTCGCCGAGGGTCATACTCGCGTCATCGTGCGACATCCCGCCCCCGTCCTCTCCGGAGTCGTCGTGCTCCTCGTGGCGGGTGGCGTCGTCGGAGTCGCCCACGCCGCGCAGCCCACCGCGCCCGCAGCGCCGGCCGCCGCGCCCGCCCCGGCGGTGACGCCCCTCTCGGACGAGCGGACGCTGTCGCGGTGGGCGCACGCCGAGGGGCGGGCGATCGTCCGCCGCTCGCCGTCCGACGAGGCCCGCGCCGTCGGCCGGCTCCGCCTCGACACGGAGGACGGGCCGCCGGAGGTCTACCTCGCGCTGGAGCGCACCGTCGACGCCGAGGGGACGCCCTGGATCAAGGTGCGCCTGCCGGCGCGGCCGAACGGCCAGACCGGCTGGGTCCCCCGGTCCGCGCTCGGCGGGCTGCACCGCAACACCTCGCTGCTGCGCGTCGACCGCCGCACCCTGCGGGCGACGCTGGTCCGGGACGGCAGGACGATCTGGCGCGCGCGCGTCGGGGTCGGCAAGCGTGCCACGCCCACACCGGCGGGGCGGTTCTACGTCCGCGAGCGGCTGGTCCCGGCGTCCGGCACGATCTACGGCTCGCTCGCGTTCGGGCTGAGCGCCTACGCGCAGGTGAGCGAGTGGCCGGGCGGCGGGGTCGTCGGGATCCACGGCACCGACGCGCCCGCCCTGATCCCCGGACGCCCCTCCCACGGCTGCGTCCGCTTGCGGGCACGGGACCTCCGCCGTCTCGGTCGCCTGCTCACGATCGGGACCCCCGTCCGGATCGTCTGACGGGTTCTCACGCCCGGATCGAGCGTCCGACGCCCGCTCCTGCGGCTCCGGGACGTCGGCGATCGCGCCCCGGCCTCCCTGCCGCAGCGTTCCCGTGGGCGACCGCCCGGTCGGCGCGCGACCGAAAACTTGACACCGTGTCAAATCCTGTGGGATCGTCCTTGGCGAGCACCACCCCGGAGGAGTCCCCGCATGCCCGTGCCCCTCGAACACCGAGCCCGCGCCGCCGCCGCCGCGGTCGTCGACCGCCTGCCGGCGCGCCGGTCCGTGCCCCTCGCCGAGCCGCCCGCCGGCAGCGACCTGCGCCCGGTGCTGGGCGACCCCGGGCTGCCGGTGGTCGGCAACACGCTGGGCATGATGCAGGACACCCTGGCCTACTGCCGCCGCGCGCACGAGCGGTACGGGCCGGTCTCGTGGACCGGCTCGCTCGGCACGCGGATGGTGCTCGTCCTCGGCCCCGACGCGATCGGCGAGGTCCTGACGAACCGCGACAAGGTGTTCTCCAACGAGCAGGGCTGGGGGTACCTGATCGGGGCGTTCTTCGAGCGCGGCGTGATGCTCATGGACTTCGAGGAGCACCGCGACCACCGGCGGATCATGCAGCAGGCGTTCAAGCGCGAGCGCCTCGTCTCCTACCTCGACGGCATGAACGGCACGATCGCGCGCGGCCTGGCGGACTGGCGGCCGCAGGACGGCTTCGAGATCTACGAGGCGACGAAGGCCCTGACGCTCGACATCGCGACCGAGATCTTCGTCGGCGCGGAGACGGGCGCCGACGCCGACCGCCTGAACGAGGCGTTCATCCACACGGTGCACGGCGGGCAGACCGTCATCCGCCAGGACGTGCCGGGGACGCGCTGGCACCGCGGGCTGGTCAGCCGCCGGCTGCTCGAGGACTACTTCCGCGGGCAGCTGGCCGCCAAGCGCGCCGGGGACGGTGCGGACCTCTTCAGCGTGCTCTGCCGCGCCGAGGGCGACGACGGCGCCGGGTTCTCCGACGAGGACGTCGTCAACCACATGATCTTCGTGCTGATGGCCGCGCACGACACGAGCACGATCACGCTGGCGATGCTCGTCTACTACCTCGCGCGGCACCCCGAGTGGCAGGAGCGCCTGCGCGCGGAGTCCGAGGCGCTCGGGAAGGACGCGATCGGCTACGACGACCTCGACGACCTGCCGCTGATGGACCTGGCGTTCAAGGAGACGCTGCGGATGAACTCCCCCGTCGGCATGCTGGCCCGTCAGACGCTCCGCGACACCGAGATCCAGGGCCACCACGTCCCTGCGGGCACCAACCTGATGCTCGGGCTCTACCAGACGATGCGCATGGCGCAGTGGTGGGAGGACCCGGACCGCTTCGACCCGGAGCGGTTCTCCGAGGAGCGCCGCGAGGACCAGTCGCACAAGTACGCGTTCACCCCGTTCGGCGGGAACGTCCACAAGTGCATCGGCATGCACTTCGGCGGCATGGAGGTCAAGGCGATCCTCCACCAGCTCCTGCTGCGCTCCACGTGGACGATCCCCGCCGGGTACGAGCCGGTGATGGACTACGGCACCGGCCCGTTCCCGGTCGACGGCCTGCCGATCTCGCTCAGGTCGCGCTGACCGCGCCGACCGCCGGGCAGGCCGCCCGGTCTCACCCCTGCGCGATCAGCTCCAGCGCCCGCACCGCGAAGACCTCCATGTTCGCGGTGCGGTCGTCGTCGCCGGTCAGCAGGTGCGCGGTCGCGATCCCGCCGGGACCGGCGGCCGCGACCCAGCTGTGGCCGGCCGGGTCGCCGTAGGGGTTCGGCTTGGGACCGGACGCCCCGGTCTCCCCCACGCCCCAGTCGGCCTCCAGCCGGATCCGCGCGGAGTCCGCGACCCACCGCACCCGCTGCTCGGTCGCGCTGCGCTTCCCGCGGTCGAGCTCGGACACGTCCTGCAGGGAGACCGTCATCGACTCGAGCGTGTAGAAGACGAACCCGCCGCGGTAGTACGTCGACGCGCCGTCCTGGGCGATCAGCGCGGCGCTGATCAGCCCGCCGGTCGAGGACTCCGCGACGGCGACGGTCTCGCCGCGCTCCCGGAGCCGGCCGGCGGCGGCGGAGGCCGCGGTGAGGATGGCGTTCGTCAGCATCGGCCGATCGTAGTGCGGGGCGTCGTGGTCGACGTCGAGGCGTCGGGGACATCGTCCCGTCCGCGGTGCGGTTCGACCGGGCGTGGCCGCTACATCCGGAACCGCACGGTGCGCCCGCCGCGCACGCACCGAACGCGGATCGTGTCCCCGACGCGGGCCGTCGTCCGGCAGCGGTACCCGCTGCGGACGCAGGGCGACGTCAGCTTCAGCTCGCGTCCCGAGACGTACGAGCACCCGCGGAACCGGGCGCCTCGGACCTTGCTGACGCGGCTCGCGAGCTTCCGCGCGGCCGAGCACGAGGTGCCGCTCGCGGTGATCTGGAACGGCGTGGCACCTTCGCCGAGGACGTCCTCGCAGGTGCGGGCGGACGCGGCGTGCGTGCCGGCCGGGAGCGCGAGCAGGACGGCGGCGAGCGCGAGACCCGGGGGGACGAGGGATCGCGGTGAGGGCACGGACATGCGGGCTCCTGGGGGATTCGGGACCGGCCACCGCCGGGCGCGGCGGCCGCCAGATCGGTACCCCGACGTCGCCCTCGGCACGCTCCGTCTCCCTCACCGCCCGGACCGCGTCGCGGCGCCCCGCGGGCGCCGGGCGGTCCCGCGTTCACCCGGCGTCGCGGACCGCCGAACCGCGTCGGAGCCCGAAGACCCGCCCCATCAGCGCGTCGAGGAGCCGGTCGGGGGCCAGACGCCAGAGGACCTCGGCGCCCCGCGCGCCCGGGCCCGCGGGGTAGCGGGTGCGCGGGCGGCGATCGGTCATCGCACGCAGGACCACGCGGGCGACGACCACCGGCTCCGCACCGCGCCGCTCGTGGGCCACGGCGGTCCGGATCGCGGCGGGGAACCGCTCGCCGTAGAGCTCGCGCCCGTGGTCGTCGAACGCGTCGACGCTCCGGGCGGTCTGCTCCTCGAGCTTGCCGACCGCGGCGCTCGCGATCGTCGTCGGCTCGACGATCGCGACCGGGAGGCCCCACGGCCGCAGCTCCAGCCGCAGCGCGGTGGCCAGTGCCGTCAGCGCGTGCTTGGACGAGACGAGCGGGCCCGCGAACGGCAGCACCACGTGCCCGCCGATCGAGCCGATGAAGACGATCCTGCCCCGGGCACGACGGAGCGCCGGGAGCAGCGCGCGCGTCACGGCCAGCGGACCGACGACGTTGACCTCGTAGTGCCGGCGGAGCGGCTCGGCCTCCAGGAACTCCAGCGGCATCGCGAGCCCGTCGCCCGCGTTGTTGACGAGCCCGGCCAGCCCCGCCGGACCGCACGCCGCGTCGATCGTCGCGCGCGCCTGCTCGATCGAGTCGGCGTCGGTGACGTCCAGCCGGACCGCGGTGATCCCGGGGTGCTGCGCCTCGAGCTCCCGGGCGTCGGGATCGCGACGGACGGTGCCGAGCACCCGGTACCCGGCCTCGGCGAGCAGCCGCGCAGAGTCGCGACCGATGCCGCTCGACGCGCCCGTGACGACGACGACGCCGGTCATCGACCGCGGCCGTCCTGAGTTCCGGAAGGCATGCGACCACGTATATCATCCACTGTTGATATAGCTGTGAACCACGTGTCACGCCACCCCGCCACCGCGTCGATGGACCACCGACGGCGTGAACCCGAGCGCGGCGGCCGGACCGGCCGCCGTCCGGGACGTCCCGAGACCCGGACGGCGGTGCTCGATGCCGCCCGCTCGCACTTCGTCGAACGTGGCTACGCGGGCACCCGCCTGCGCGACGTCGCCGCCGACGCCGGCGTCGACGTGGCGCTCGTCCACTACTTCTTCCGCACGAAGGACCTGCTGTTCGCCACGGCGATGGAGCTGCCGATCGACCCCGCGGAGATCGTCGCCGAGCTGCTCGACGGGTCGCGCGACGAGCTCGCCCTCCGGATGCTCGGGCGCTTTCTCGACGCCTGGGACGCCCCGGGTGCCGCCGATCCGCTGATCGCTCTCGTGCGGTCCGCCTCGACCCACGAGCCCGCGGCCGAGCTGCTCCGCGGATTCGTCCACCACGGCGTCGTCGGCCCCCTCGTCGTCGGCCTCGGGGTCGACGATCACGAGCGGCGTGCCGCACTCGTGGCGTCGCAGCTCCTGGGACTCGTCCTGGTCCGCTACGTCGTTCGGGTCGAACCGGTGGCGTCGGACGATCGCGAGACCGTGATCACCGCACTCGCGCCGGTGATCACGCAGCACCTGTTCGGCCACCGGCCTGAGCCCCGGCCGCCGCAGTGAGCGAGCGGCGGCCGGTCAGGCTCACCGGTCGATGCGGTACCTGACGTGCGAGGCCAGCGGCGAGTGCAGGACCTCGACGGGCGTGACGCGCAGGTCGGACACGTCGTCGAACAGCCGCTCGCCCGACCCGAGGAGCACCGGCGCGACGTCGAGGGTCAGCTCGTCGACGACGCCGGCCCGCAGCGCCTGCCGCACCGTCGACGCGCCGCCCGCGATGTCGACGCCGCGGTCGCCGGCGGCCTCGGTGGCCTGCGCGAACGCCGCGTCGAAGCCCTCGGTGACGAAGTGGAACGTCGTGCCGCCCTGCAGCTCGACCGGCTCGCGGGCGTGGTGCGTGAGGACGAAGACCGGCGCGTGGTAGGGCGGCTCGTCGCCCCACCAGCCGGTCCAGTCGCCGTCCCACGCGCCGCGGATCGGGCCGAACATGTTGCGGCCCATGACGTACGCCCCGCGGGGCCGCATCAACCAGTCGACCGCGGTGCGGTCCGCCGGGTCCGTGATCTCGCCGAGGTGCCAGCGGTGGACCTCCATGCCGCCGACGCCGAGCGGGTTGTCGCGGTCCTGGTCGGGGCCGGCGGCGAAGCCGTCGAGCGAGATGGACATGTGGCAGGTGGTCTGGGGCATGGGGAGGATCCTCCGTCGGTGGGGTGTCGGAAGGGGATCGGAGCTGCGCCCCGTCCCTCGACATCCTCGGCCTACGATGTGGCGGATCCCGTCCCGACGGTCCGCCGCAGGGCGGTGTGGACGTTCTCCGGCACCGGCAGGCCGAGGTTCCCGCGCAGGGTGTCCGCCTCGTAGGCGGTGCGGAACAGGCCGCGCTCCCGGAGGATCGGCAGGACCTCGCCGGCGAACCGGTCGAAGGCGCTCGGGACGGTCACGTGCATGATGAAGCCGTCGGCGGCCCGCCCGAGGAACCAGCGCTCGATCTCGTCGGCGACGGTCCGCGGCGCGCCGACGAACGCGGTGCGGGTCCGCCGCTCGGCGTACAGGACGGTCTCCCGCAGGGTCAGGCCCCGCTCGGCGGCGACCTGCTGCAGGTGCGCCGTGATCGTGCGCCCGCTCGTCTCCCCGTACCGCGCGACGTCGGGGAACGGCGCGTCGGGGTCGTACTGCGCGAAGTCGTGCCAGACGTAGGGCCGGCCGAACTCGGCGAGCGACCGCGCGAAGTCCTTCGCCGCGTATGTCGCGTCGTCGATCGCGCGGGCCTCCTCGTCCGTGTCGGCGAGGACGACCGTCAGCGACGGGAGGATCAGGACGTCGTCGGGGTCGCGGCCCTTCGCGGCCGCCCGGTCCTTCATCTCCGCGTAGAACGCCCGGGCCTCCTCGAACCGGCGGGGCATCGTGAAGATCCCCTCGCCGACCGTCGCGGCGAGGTCGCGGCCCTCCTCGGAGTCGCCGGCCTGGAAGACCACCGGCTGCCCCTGCGCCGAGCGCTCGACGTTCAGCGGCCCCTGCACCGAGAAGTGCTCCCCGCGGTGCCCGAGCGCGTGCTGGCGCGACGGGTCGAAGAAGACGCCGGCCGCCTTGTCGCGCGGGAACGCGTCGTCCTCGTAGGAGTCCCACAGGCCCCGCGCGACGGTGACGTGCTCGAGCGCACGCGAGTACCGCGTGGCGTAGTCGAGGTGCTCCTCGCGGTCGTAGTTGCGCGCCGTTCCGGGGTCGAGGCTCGTGACGACGTTCCAGCCCGCGCGACCGCCGCTGATGAGGTCGAGCGACGCGAGCTGCCGCGCGACGTGGAACGGGGCGGTGTAGGACGTCGTGATGGTCGCCGCCAGGCCGATCCTCGTCGTCGCGACCGCGAGCGCCGAGAGCAGGGTCAGCGGCTCCAGGCGGTTGAGGTAGTGGGGCGGCGAGTCCGCGGTGATGAACTGGCTGTCGACGACGAAGACGAAGTCGAAGAGCGCCTCCTCGAACCGCCGCGCCAGGTCGGCGTACCACCGGATGTCGACGCTGGCGTCGCCCGGGATCTCGGGGTGCAGCCACGTGTGCTGCTGGCCGGGTCCGCCGACGCCGACGGGTGCGGCCCCGAACTTCAGCTTCCGCTCGCTCATGTCCGCCTGCTCCCGTCAGACGGCGGCGGCGCCGGAGGCCGTCCGCGCGTGGGTGTGCTCGGCGCCGGTCGGCGGTGCCTCGTCCGGGTGCACCCAGATCGGCGTCGTGGCGGTGTCGATCCGGACGGCGCCCAGGGGCTCGCGGCCGCCGGTGGTGATCCGCAGGTCGGCGGCGGTCAGGGTGCGGTACCGTGCCAGCGCCTCGTCGGGGTCCAGCGTCCTGGCGGTGTCGACCGGGCGGGCGCCGACGGACTCCACGGCCCGCGCCAGCGCGGCGACGTCGTTCCAGCCGGAGACGACCTCCTCCCCCGCCGGGCCGCGCAGGAGCAGCGTCGGGAAGCCGTACCGGGTGCGCTCGCCGTCGGGCTTCGCGCCGCCGGGGTTCGGGCCCGGGCCGGTGCGGCCGATCACGGCGGGGTGCGGGCGCCGGGTCTCCTCCCAGTCCGCCTGGACGCTCGCGAGGACCTCCGGATCGTCGAGGTCGCCGAGGAGCCGGTCGAGGTCGAGGCCGTCGACGCCGGCGAGCGCGTCGGCGATGCGCTCGCGCGTGTCGGCGGGACGCCCGTGCACGAAGACCGCCTCGCGGAGCCGACGCAGGACGCGGTCGGCGACGTCGGGGTGCTCGGCGGTGACCTGGCGCTCCGCCGCGCGGACGGCGTGGGACGCCGGTCGCGTGGAGCGGTGCTGGCGGTCCAGGCGGACGGGGACCGGGGCGTCGGTGTGGACGGCGACGGCGAGCCAGTCGTCGCGGAACGCCTCGGCGTCGCGCACCGCGTCGCGGGTCGGGTGGGTCTCCGACAGGCGGTCGACCTGGACCCCGAGGACGCGGCGCCACCGCAGCTGGTCGCCATAGTGGCGACGCAGCCACCGCAGCTGCGGCTCGCTGCCCCAGGACCAGACGCAGCCCGGGTCGGTGTACTCGACGACCTCGATCGGCGCGCTCATGCGGCCACCGCCTCCCGGGCGGGCTCCACGCTGCGCGGGATCAGCCCGGCGTCCTCGCGCCAGCCCGCGCCGCCGACGGGCGCGGCACCGATGAGCTCGCGGCCGGCCGCGGCCCGCTCGCGGTCGCGGCGCGCGACCTCCTGGCGGACGATCGGGATCAGCTCGCGGCCGTAGTCGATGGCGTCGTCCAGCGGGTCGTAGCCGCGGATCAGGAGCGTCGAGACGCCGAGGTCGACGTACTCCAGCAGCGCCTCGGCGACGGTCTCCGGGGTGCCGACGAGCGCCGTGGAGTTGCCCCCCGCGCCGAGCGCCTTCGCCAGCTCGGTCCAGAGCGCCTTGCCGTGCCGCGGCCCCTGCTCCGCGGCCTCGAGCTGCCGCCGGAAGCCCTCGCTCGGTCCCTCGGCCGGACGGCCGCGGAAGGTCTGGAGGTCGCCGCCGGCGGCGATCCGCGCCTTCGTCGTCTCGAGGATCCGCTCGGCGCGGGCCCACGCGAGCTCTTCCGTCGCACCGAGGATCGGCCGGAACGAGACGCTGATCCGCGGTCCGTGGTCGCGGCCGGCGGCCGTCGCGGCCGCGCGGATCTTCGCGATCTCCGCGGCGAGCTGCGCGGGCGGCAGGGCGAACAGCGCGTGCGTGTCGGCCTCGGTGGCGCCGATGCGGAACGCGACGGAGGACGAGCCGCCGAAGAAGATCGGGATCCGCGGCCGTTGGTGCGGCGGGGTCGCCAGGACGAAGTCCTCGAAGCGGTAGAAGCGCCCGTCGTGGCCGAACGGCTCGGTCGACGTCCAGGCACGCTTGAGCACCCGCAGGAACTCCTCGGACCGCGCGTAGCGGTCGGCCTTCTCGAGGAAGTCGCCGTCGCGGCGCTGCTCCGCGTCGACGCCGCCGGAGATCGTGTGGAGCGCCACGCGCCCCTGGCTGAACTGGTCGAGCGTGGCGTACTGGCGCGCGACGACGGTCGGGGCGATGAACCCCGGGCGGTGGGCGACCAGGAACCCCAGCCGCTCGCTGTGCGCGGCGGCGTCCGCGGCGACCTGCATCGGCTCGGCGATCGTGGACGCGAGCGCGACGAGGGCGCGGTCGAAGTCGCCGTCCTCGTGCGCGCGGACGATGCGGCGGAAGTACGCGCGGTCGACGGGCGGGCCCGCGTCGTGGGTCTCCGAGGCGCGGTTGGTGAGGACGGCACCGATGAACTCGACGGGCATGTCAGGACTTCCGGGGGATGGTGGTGGAGGTGTCCGCGGCGGACGCGAGGGCGTCGAGGCGCCGGCGGACGGTGGCGGGCGCGGCCTGCAGCAGGAGGCGCGTGTACTCGTGACGGGGGTCGCGGAGCACCCGGTCGGTCGGGCCCTCCTCGACGACGGCGCCCTCGTAGAGGACGACGACGCGGTCGACGACGCCGACCATGCTCGTCAGGTCGTGGCTGATCACCACGAGCGCGGTGCCGAGCTCGTCGCGCAGCCCGGCGAGCATCCGCAGGACCGACTCGCGGCTCTGGGCGTCGAGCGCGGAGACCGGCTCGTCGAAGACGATCAGGCGCGGGCGGGTGGCGAGCGCGCGGGCGATCGCGACGCGCTGGCGCTGGCCGCCGGAGATGTCGCGCGGCACGCGCTGCAGGAGCGTCTCGTCGAGGCCGACGAGCTCGAGGGCCCGGATCGCCTCCTCGCGGCGGACCTGGGCGGCGAGGCGGCCGCGGATCGCGAGCCCCTCGGTGACGAGCTCCTCGACGCGGAGCGCCGGGTCCAAGGACCGCAGCGGGTCCTGGAAGACGAGCTGCAGGTGGCCGGCGCGGCGGTGGGCGCGGCGACGGCGTCCCTGTCCGAGGCGCGTGAGGTCGACGCCGTCGAGGTCGATCGAGCCCTCGTCGGTGCCGACGAGCCCGGCGATCGCGCGGGCCAGCGTCGTCTTGCCGGAGCCGGTCTCGCCGATGATGCCGACGACCTCCGACCGGCCGACGTGGAGGTCGACGCCGCGCAGGACGTGGTGGCCGTCGGTGCCGCCGTGCCCGCCGAGCGAGGCGTGGAGGCCGGAGACGCGCAGGAGCGCGTCGTCCGGCACCGGGGTCGTGGTGGGGCGCTCCAGGAGCGCGGTCTCAGGCGACACGGTCGTCCTCCGGGGTGGTGGTCTCGAGTCCGGCGGCCCGCAGGAGTGAGCGCGTGTACGGGTGCTCGGCGCGCCCGGCGAGCAGCTCGGCGGTCGGCGCCTCCTCGACGATCCGGCCGTCGCGGAAGACCGCGATGCGGTCGCAGAGCTCGGTGACGACCGCGAGGTCGTGGCTGACGAACAGGATCGCCAGGCCGATCCGCTCGCGGAGCTCCCGCAGCAGCCGGACGATCTCGGCCTGCGTCTTCACGTCCAGGGCGGTCGTGGGCTCGTCGGCGATCAGGAGCTGCGGGTCGCAGGAGATCGCGATCGCGAGCATCACGCGCTGCTGCATGCCGCCCGACAGGTGCGCCGCGATCCGGTCGAAGACGACCTCCGGCCGCTTCAGGCCGACCGTCGCGAACAGCTCGAGCGCCCGAGCGCGCGCGGCACGCCGGCCGAGGCCGGTCTTCACGCGGAGCACCTCGGCGAGCTGGCGGCCCACCGTCTGCGCGGGGTTCAGGTACGACGCGGGGTCCTGGAAGACCGCGCCGATCCGCACGGCGTGGACGTCCCGCCAGGCCCGGGGCGAGAGCGTCGCGAGGTCGGTGCCGTCCAGGTCGATGGTGCCGCCCGCGACCGTGCAGCGGCCGGGGAGGACGCCCAGGACGGCGCGGCAGGTCAGCGTCTTGCCGGAGCCGGACTCGCCGACGAGGCCGAGCGCCTCGCCGCGACCGACGCGCAGGTCGACGCCGTGGACCGCGTCGACGGGGCCGTCCGCGCCGGGGACGGCGACGCGCAGGCCGCGGACCTCGAGGAGCGGCGCGCCGGTCGCGACGGGCGCGGTCTCCGGGCGGGTCGCGAGGTCAGCCGACATGGCGCACCTCCTCGCGGCCGGGGCCCGGTCGGCCCGTGACCCCCGCGCCGACCGGGACCCGGGATCCGGCGCGCCCGCCCGACGCGGGACGGTCGGCGCCGGTCGTGTGCGTCGACTCGTCGAGGACGCCCGGCCGCGGGACGTCGGGCCCCGGCGCGCCGGTGGGTCGCGGCTCGTCGGCGGCCGGCGCGACGCCGGCCAGGAGCGCGTCGGGGTCGTCGACCGCGCCGCGGACGAGGCCCGACTCGACGGCGAGGCCGTCGCGCAGGCCGTCGGCCAGCGCGTTCAGCGACCACGCGGTCAGGGCGATGAACAGGCCGGGCCAGATCGGCGCCCAGGAGTCCTCGGCGAGGTGCTCGACGTTCGCGGCGAGCATGCCGCCCCAGGTCGGGTCCGGCGCCTGGACGCCGAGCCCGAGGAAGCCGAGGCTCGCGGCCGCCATGACGGCGTAGCCGGCGGACGTCGCGGTCGTCACGGCGATCGTCGGCAGCACCTTGCGCCAGACGTGGCGGCGCACGATCCAGCCGCGCGAGGCGCCCAGCAGGGTGGCGGCCTCGACGTACTGCTGGTGCGCGAAGCCGAGCGTCTCGGCCCGCGCGATCCGGAAGAACCGCGGCGCGAGGAGGACGCCGATCGCGATGATCGCCCCGACCTCGCCGTTCGTGAAGAGCCCGGCGATCGCGATCGCGAAGACGATCGGCGGCAGCGCCATCAGCGAGTCGGTGAAGCGGAGCAGCCCGAACTCCGTCCACCGGCCGGCGAACGCGGAGAGCACCCCGGGGACGGCCCCGAGCAGCAACCCGACGGCGACCATCCCGCCGGCGCTGAGGACGGAGGCGCCGGCGCCGGCGAGGAGCCGGCTGAGCACGTCGCGCCCGACGTAGTCGGTGCCGAGCAGGTGCCCGGAGGCGCCGGCGTGGGCGAAGATGTCGTCGCCCTGGCCGAGCGGGTCCTGCGGCGCCAGGGTGCCGCCGAGCACGGCGACCACGAGGACGAGCAGGAGGACGACGCCGGCGACGCGGACGTACGTCGTGGCGAAGGTGCGGCGGAACGTGTCCATGTCAGGCCTTCCGGGTGGCGGGCCGCAGGCGCGACAGGAGCGCGTCGACGACGACGTTGGAGATCAGGACGATCGCGATGGTCGCCACGAGCACGCCCTGGATGACGGGCACGTCGTGGCTCTGCGCGCCGTTCAGGGCGTACTGGCCGAGGCCGGGGAGCCCGAAGATCGACTCCGCGATGACCGCGCCGCCGAGCAGCGTGGGGACCGCGAGGCCGACGGTGGCGACGGCCGGTGCGGCGGCGTTGCGCAAAGCGTGGCCGAAGAGGATGCGGCGCGGCGACAGGCCGCGGACGCGGGCGCCGACGACGTAGTCGTCCTCCAGCGCCGTGATCAGCGAGCCGCGGAGCTGGCGGGCCACCTGTGCGGCGACCGTCAGGCCGAGCGAGACCCCGGGCAGCAGCACGTGCTGGAGCCACAGCCAGGGGTCCCGGTGGAACGGCACCCAGCCGCCCGAGGGCAGCCAGCCGAGCGTCACCGAGAAGAGGACGACGGCCATGATCGCGAGCCAGAACTCGGGGATCGTGATCAGGACCGACGCGACGAGCGTGACGACGCGGTCGACGATGCCGCCGCGGCGGACCGCCGCGATCGTCCCGGCCGCGAAGCCGAGCACGATCGCGGTGACGATCGCCACGATCGTCAGCGCCAGATCGATCGGCAGCCGCTGCCCGATCGCCTCCGACACCGACGTGTCCGTGAAGTACGACGCGCCGAGGTCGCCGGTCAGCGCGTGACCGAGCCACGAGACGTACTGCTCGAAGAACCCGCGGTCGAGCCCCCACGTGTGGTTCAGCTGGGCGATCGCCTCGGGCGTGGCGTTCTCGCCGAGCTTCTGGGCGGCCGGGTTCGCGGACGCCAGGTACGTCATCAGGAAGACGAGGAACGTGCTGATCAGCGCCACGGGCACGACGCCGAGGAGCAGCGCGCGACCCGGCCGGGTCGCGCGTCGACGGACCCGCGCGCCGCGGCCCGCGATCGGTCTGGACAGGGTCGTCGTGCTCATGGTCGCTCCTCGTCCGCCGCCGGCTCAGCCGCCGAGCCGGACGCCCTCCAGCCGCGTGCCGACGATGTAGGGCCGGATCCCGGAGACCTTGCTCGTGTGCACGAGCACCGTCGGCGTCGTGTAGAGGAACGCGACGGCGCTCTCCTTCGCGGCGCGGGCGGTGACCGCCTGGATCGCCGCGGGGTACTTCGGATCGTCGAGCGGCAGCTTCGCGGCGTCGGCGATCGCCGTCGTCAGCTCCGGGCTCGCCTTGCGGCCCGGGTTCAGCAGGCCGTCCTTGCCGTACTGCACGTCCAGCATCTGCAGCGGCGACTCGCGGCCGACGATGCCGTTGGGGTTGAACGCCACGTCGTGCTTGACGTAGACGCGCTCGGCGGCCTGCGCGAGGGGCAGGGTCGAGAGCTTCGACTTGATGCCGACGGCGGCGAGCTGCGCCTGCAGCTGCTCGGTCAGGCCCTTGTAGCCCTGGGCGTCGAAGTACGTGATCGGGATCGTCACGCCGTTCGGGAAGCCGGCCTCCTTCACGAGCTGCTTCGCCTTGTCCGGGTCGTACGGGTAGAGGTCGGCGACCTCCGGGCTGTAGCCGACGTAGCCCTTCGGGAAGGGCTGGTACGACGGCTCGCCGATGCCGCCGTTCTGGGTGCGGATCAGGGCCTTGCGGTCGATCGCGTAGTTGATCGCCTCGGTCAGCTTCTTGTTGTCGAACGGCTTGATCGCGTCGTTGATCTCGATCGACGCGGCCGACAGGCTCGGGAGCTGCTCGACCTGGAGGCCGGCGCGCTTGGAGGCCGCGACCTGGCTGCCGGTGGAGCTCGCCAGGTCGATGCTGCCGGACTGCAGGCCGGCCAGGACCGCCTGCGGGTCGTTCAGGTACTGGAGGTCGACGCCGTCGAGGTGGATCTCCTTCGCGTCCCAGTAGCCGGGGTTGCGGACGAGCGTCGAGGAGGCGTCGGGGACGAACTTCGTGAGCCGGAACGGGCCGGCGCCGACGGGCTTCGTCGGCAGGTTCTGGACGCCCGCGGCGATCGCCTTCGGGCTGACCTGCATGCCGGCCTTGCCGCCGAGCACGAGGGGAAGGCCGTAGTCGGCCTGCGAGAGGTCGAGCTCGACCGTCGACGCGTCGACCACCTTGGTCTTCTTCACGTTCGCCAGGAGCTGCGTGAGGACGGAGCCCTTCTGCTGCTGCGCGCGGTCGAGGTTTGTCTTGACGGCCTCCGCGTCGAGCTTCGCGCCGTCGGTGAAGGTCACGCCCGGCCGCAGCGTGAAGGTCAGGACCGTGCCCTTCTTCGAGAACGCCCACTTCGTGGCCAGGCCCGGCTGCGGCCTGCCCTGCTCGTCGATCGACGTCAGCGCGGCGTAGACGAGGCCGAGGTGGCGGACCTCGTTGCCCGCCGCGGAGGTGACCGGGTCCCAGGAGGCGTTGGCGTTGATCGCCCAGCGCAGCGTGCCGCCCTCGGCGGTCGAGGCCTTGCCCGACGCAGCGGCGTTCGTCGTGGAGTCCTCCCCCGTGCCGCAGCCGGCGGCGGCGAGGACGAGGGCGGCGCCCGCGGCGAGCAGGCCGCCGCGGGTCAGGGTGACGCGGTGCCCGGAGGCTGCGCGGCGGGTCATGCGGCCACCCCCTGACGGGTCGCGGCGTGCTGGGCGGCGGCGTCCTTCGCGGCGTCGCGCTCCGCGACCCCGGCCCGGACGCGCGGGATCAGCTCGCGGCCGTAGTCGACCGCGTCCGCCAACGGGTCGAAGCCGCGGATCAGGAGCGTCGTGACGCCGAGGTCGACGTAGTCCAGGAGCGCCTCGGCGACGGTCTCGGGCGTGCCGACGAGCGCGGTCGTGTTGCCCGGTGCGCCGGTGGCGGCGGCCAGCGGGGTCCAGAGCGCGCGGTCGTGGCGCTCCCCGCGGGCGGCGGCGTCGAGTTGGCGCTGCGAGCCGACGCTCTTCGGGCCGGACGAGAGGAAGCGGCGGTACTCCTTGAGGCCCTGCCCGTCGGCGATCCGCTGCTTCGTCGTGTCGAGGATGCGGTGCGCGCGCTCCCAGGCCTCGTCCTCGGTGGCGCCGAGGATCGGGCGGAAGGAGACGCTGATGCCGGGCGGCGTGGCGCGGCCGGCGGCGTCGGCGGCCTGCCGGACCCGCGCGATCTCCTCGGCGATCTGGTCGAGCGGCTGCGCGAACAGGGCGTAGACGTCGGCCTCGGCGCCGCCGACGCGGTAGGCGTCCTCCGACGAGCCGCCGAAGTAGATCGGGATCCGCGGCTGCTGGTACGGCCGGACCGCGAGCTGGAAGTCCTCGAAGCGGTAGAAGCGGCCGTCGTGGTCGACGGGCTCCGTCGCGGTCCAGACCTCCTTGAGGATCCGGAGGTACTCCTCGGAGCGGGCGTAGCGGTCGGCCTTCTCGAGGAAGTCGCCGTCGCGGCGCTGCTCGTGCTCGGAGCCGCCCGTGATCGTGTGCAGGGCGATGCGGCCCTTCGCGAACTGGTCGAGCGTCGCGAAGTAGCGCGCGGCGGTCGTCGGCTGGACGACGCCCGGGCGGTGCGCGACGAGGTAGCCGAGCCGCTCGGTGTTGGCGGCGGCGAACGCGGCGACCTGGAGGTTGTCCGGCGACGCCGACGAGTAGCCGATGAGGACGCGGTCGAAGTCGCTCTCCTCGTGCGCCAGGGCGAAGCGGCGGGTGTGGTCGGGATCGACGAGCGGGCCCGCGGACTGGTGGGTCTCCGACGCGTCGTTGGTGCTGATGAGGCCGATGAGCTCGATGGGCATGGTGCTGTGGGTCCTTCGCAGGGGGTCGGATGCGGGGCCGCCGCGGGCATGGCGGTCCCGTCACCGGCGGCGGAGGGCTGCCGGTGGGTGGGGTCCGGGGCGTGGGCCCCGCGGTCGTGGTGGCCGCGGACGGCGGCCGATGAGGAGGGCGACTCCGGCTCCTGGGCCGACCCGCGCGGGGCGGGGTCGTCGCCGGCGGCGCCGCTCTCGCGGCCGGCCGCCCTACGTACAGCCCGGTGGGCCCTCCCGGGCGGCGGCGCTCCGGTGCAGCGCCGTCCGGCCGGCGGCCTGGAGGACGGTGTCGTCCTGCGGCGTGTGGACCGGCCCGCAGAGCGCGTCGCGGTGGTGACGCTCGAGCGGGTGGTGCCGGGTGAGGCCCGCGTTGCCGACCGCCTGGACGGCCCGGCGGGTGAGGTCGACGACCGCGCGGGTCGCGAGGGTCTTCACCAGTCCGGCGCGCTCCGCCGCCGCCGCGGCATCGGGGCCGCCGGCGTCGACGTCGCGGGCCAGTCCGACGACGAGCGACTCGGCGACGAGCAGCGACGCCTCGACCTCCCCCGCCTCGGCCTGCAGGCGTGGCACGGTCGCCAGCGGGGCGCCGAGGTTGCTCGGGACGCGGTCGTGCAGGTACGCGTGGAGGGCACCCCGGGACGCGCGGCCGACCCCGACGTAGACCGCGGTCAGGAGCGCGGTCGTCCACGCGGCCAGCGGGCCCCGCCGGAGCGGGGAGTCGCCGCCGACCGGCGCCAGGCCGACCGCGTGGTGGGCCGGCACGACCACGTCGTGCAGGAGGACGTCGTGGCTCGCGGACGCCCGCAGGCCCAGGTGGTCCCAGGTCTCGCGGATCTCGACGCCGGGGCTGTCGGCACGGACGAGGAACGTGCCGGCCAGCGGTCCCGCAGACGGGGCGTCGCCCGGCGTCGCCCGGTCCGCCGACGCCCACACCGCCAACCACCGCAGCCCGATGCTGCCGGTGCTGAAGACCTTGTGGCCCGACAGGCGCCAGGCCGGTCGGCCGGCGTCGTCGACGGTCGCGACCGCGCGGGTGGCGGGGACGCCGCCACGGGCGGGGGTTCCGAGGTCCGGCTCGACCCGCAGCGCGTTGAGCAGCGCCGGGCCCGTCAGAACGTCGGCGACGACCTGGTCGCGCAGCGCGTCCGGCCAGCCCCCGCCGGGCTCGCCGAGGAGCCGCAGCTGCAGCAGGTGCATGACCCAGACCAGTGCGGTCGACGGGTCCGCCGCGCCGATGCGGGCCACGGCCTCGGTGCTCGTGCGGAGGTCGGCGCCGGTGCCGCCGAGGGCGACGGGCAGGGTCAGAGCGCCGAGCCCGGCGTCCCAGAGCGCGGCGACGTGCTCGTGCGCGAATGCTCCGGTGCGGTCGTGCTCCGCGGCGCGCGGGGCGATCGCGGCGGCGACGCGGTCCGCGGCGGCGAGGACGGCACGCGGATCGCCCGCGGGCAGTGTGGCCGTCGGGCGTCCGGCCGACGACGACCGGTCACCGGACCGGCCCGCGGTGCCGACCGCGGTCACGGGCCCACCGCCGGGGCGTGGTCGCTGTGCAGGTGCTGGTGGCCGTGCCCGTGGGCGACGAAGCCGTGGACGCCCGGCGCATCGTCGTCCTGCTCCCGGACGACGACCCCCAGCGCGTCCCGCAGGCCGGTGCGCCCGGCGGGGGTCAGGCTCACGACGCGGCTGGCCTCCCGCGACTGCAGCCAGCCGCGCCGGAGCAGGTCACCGGTGAGCGCGGCGCCGAGGCCACCGGCGAGGTGGTGCCGGCCCTCGGACCGGTCCATGCAGGCGCGGGTCAGCTGGCGGGGCCGCCCGCGCAGCTCCTCGACGTCGATGTCGAGGGCCCGCAACGCGGACTCCCCGCGCGTCGTCACGGTGTAGCCGCCCGGGCTCGGCACCAGCAGGCGGCCGGCGAGCAGCCCGTCGGTGATCGCGACGCCCTGTCGCCCGGCGAGGTGGTCGTAGCAGAGGCGTGCCTCGCGGAGGCCGTCGCGCTCGCGGGACGCCTTCAGGTTCTGCACCGGCGCGAGCGGCGCCATCAGGAGGAGGACCTCGAGCGCGTCGGCGACGTGCTGACCGGACAGGCGGTACAGCCGCTGGCGCCGCAGGGGCTCGACGGTGATCAGCCCGCCCTCGGTCAGCTTGCGGAGGTGCGAGCTGGCGAGGGACCGCGAGACGCCCGCGCGCTCCGCGAGCTTCGACGCCGGCGTCAGTCCGCCGTTGAGCAGCGTCGTGAGGATCGTGGCCCGCGTCCGATCCGAGAGCAGCGATCCGATCGCCGCGAGGTCTGCTTCACCCGTCATTGGAATAAGCCTAAACCAGATACGGTTTTACAAGAATTGAATCGTCGCGGCCGGCCTGGAGCCGTCACCGGTGCGTCCGCGTGCGGACGGCGTACCGGCCGTCGGCGCCCCGGACCCGCCGCGTCGTCGCATCAGGCGACCGGCCGCGCCTCGTCGCCGGCGTCCGGGATCCCCGTGGTGTCCCACAGGTCCCGCAGGTTCACGACGATCTCCTCGGGGGTGCTGCGCGCGAGGACGACGACCGCGTCCTCGTCCGCGGACGGGTTCTCCTCGCGGTGCGGCACGTAGGCGGGCACGTAGACGAAGTCCCCGGGCGCGGCGTCGACGGACTCCTCGCGCCCGTCGACCACGAAGGTGAAGCGCGGGTGCCCGGAGACGATGTAGATCCCCGAGTCCGCGGGCCCGTGGTGGTGATCGTCGGACGCCTCCCCCGGGCGGACCGTGTTGCCGCCCATCCACAGGTGCTGCGACCCGGTGAGACCGCCGGAGATCGCGGCGAAGCGGCGCATGCCGCTCGTCTGCGGGGTGTCGTCGCAGCGCTCGTCCTGCCGCGAGCGGACGAGCGGCCGGCGCCAGTATGCGCCGGACAGGCCCTCGGGTCCGGTCGCGGGGACGGCGGGGGTCGCGGTCGACGGGTCCGCGGGCGTCGCGGGGGTGGTGCGGTCGGTGGTGGCCATGGGGTCCTCCGTGGACTCGGCGTCTGGGGTCGGCGCGGGCGCGTCGGAGACGCCGTCCGCGCCGAAACCTGTTGTACCGGGTCAGATTAAGCACCTATTGGTTCAACGCCCGTTGCATCGTCGCCCCAGGGATGCCGGGACCTGCACGCGGTCCGCCCGGGGCGCCGTTCAGCCGAGCCGGTCCCAGAACCCGCACCGGTGCTCGGCCGCGACGTCCGTGCGGCCGATGTCGCCTGGGGCCAGGCGCTGCACCTCGTCGCCGCCGCGGAACCGCGGCCACGTGGGGGCGCCGTCCGCCCTCGGACGACCGTCACGGGCGAAGCTCGTCCACGACGCGACCATCGTCCGGGCCAGCGCGCGCTGCTCCGGCGTCCGGAGGAGGCTCCGGCCCCCGAGGTCGAACAGGAACGGGACGTCGGTGGCGTGCGCGGCACCCTGCGGGACGGCCCGCACGCCGTTGACGTTCGGCGCGTGCGGGTCGGCGAACTCGTAGGCGTAGACCGGCCCGCGGCGGGCGAGCGCGCGGTTTCCGCGCAGCGTCGGGCAGGCCCACGAGCCGTCGGTCGTGACGGCCGAGAAGGCGAGGACCGGCGAGGCGGAGCGGCGCAGCGGGTACGTCCGCGCGACGGCTCCGGCGTCCCTCCCGTAGGCGGTGCGCAGGAGGCGCGGGTACGTGGCGCGGGTGAAGGTTCCGGGCTTCGCCTGCTCCGCGCCGCCGTGGAACGCGCGCTCCTCGTCGCGGTTGCCGCCGGAGAGCACGGGGATCCGAGCGGTGTGCCCGTCGGCGACCGCCTTCGCGGGGTCCTCCGGCAGGAGCGTCGTCCCGTAGGCGAGGACGTTCGAGAAGCCCTCGCTCTGCGGGAGGAGCGCCTTCGTCGGCAGCCGCCGCAGGCACGCGAGCGCGTCCCGTCCGGTGCAGCGGAGCTTCCTCGCGACGGACGCCCCCAGCGCGCGGTTGTCGGCCAGGGAGACGTACGGCCGTTGCGCCGGCGTGCCGGGCAGCAGGGTGCCGGCGGGCCAGTACAGGAGACACGACCCCGAGCTGATCGCGACCTTGTCGATCAGGCCGCGCGCCGCGGGGGACGTCAGGGCCGCACACGCGGCCATACCGCCGTCGGACTCGCCGAAGACCGTGAGGTTCTCCGGGTCGCCACCGAAGGCCTCCGCGTTCTCGCGCGCCCACCGCGCGGAGGCGAGCTGGTCGGCGAAGCCGAAGTTCCCCGACCCGGGGAGGCCGCGCAGCCCGAGGTACCCGAAGATCCCGAGCCGCTTGTTCGCGGTGACGACGACGACGTGCCCCTCGCTCGCGAGCCGCTGCGCGTCGTAGACCGCACCCGACCCGCTGGTGAAGCCGCCGCCGTGCCACCAGACCATCACCGGCAGCCGCTGTCCGGGGCGCGCGTCCACCGGGGTCGTGACGTTCAGGAAGAGGCAGTCCTCGGAGGTCGATGCGGTGGCCTTCGCCCCCGGGGCGGCGCCCGCCTGGGCGCACGGCGCTCCGGGCTTCGTGGCGTCGACCGTTCCGGCCGCCCGGGGCGCCGGCTCGGGGAGCGTCCAGCGGCGCGCGCCGACGGGCGGCTTCGCGAAGCGGACCCCGAGGAACTCGTGGGCGCGCCCCGTGGCGACGCCGCGGAGGCGGCCGCTGGTCGTCGACGCGGTAGGCGCGTCCGTGGCGGGCGCGGTCGGCGTCGACGTGGCCGGCGTGCCCGGCGCGGTCGCGGCGGGCCGGGCGCCGGTCGTGCCGCCCGCGACGGTCCGACCGTCATCGTCCCCGCCGCCGCAGCCGGCGAGCGCGATCCCCGCCAGCGCGACCGCGGCCAACGCCCGGCCGGGGCGGGTCACGATGCCGCCCTCGTCGTGCGATCGACCGTCTCGACGAGCTCCGCGCGGAGCGCGTCGACGTCGGCGCCCGCCCGGACGCGGACGAGCCCCGCGTCGAGGATCGCCCGGATCACCGCGTAGCTCGTCTCGACGTCGGACGGCCGGAAGAGGCCCCGCTCCTGCCCCGCGCGGAGCAGCGCGACGACCGCGTCCCGCTCGCCACGGTGGTCGTCGGCGTCGGCCCTCCCAGGAGCGCCCGGGCGCCCGTCGACGGCGAAGATCTCGCGCAGCGCAGCCATGTGGTCGGGGTAGGCCGCGTAGAAGTCGATGCTCCCGCCGACGAACGTCAGGAGCGAGGCGCGCGGGTCGCCGGCCGCCGCCACCTTCGCCGCGAGCGCGTCGCGGGCCACCGCGTAGACCTCGCGGACGACCGCGTCGAGCACGTCGTCGCGCCCCGTGAAGTGGTGGGTGAGGACGCCGCGGCTGACGCCCGCCCGCTTGGCGATCTGCACCATCGAGGCGCGCTCGAGCCCGACGTCGGCGATCGTCGTGATCGCGACCGCGACGAGCTGCGACCGGCGGGCACGCCGGATGAACGTGCCCTCCTCGGCGTCCGTCACGTCGGCGGTGGCGTCGGCGACCATGCCTTCGACCATACAGGTCAGATCTTTTCCAAACAGCCCTGTTTGTGATCGCGCGAGACGGGAACGGGAGGACCATGGGCATCATCGGAACCCTGCGAGACCGCGTCTCCCCCGACCGCGCCGAGGCGCGGGCCCGGGCGGAGGGCAAGACCGAGGACGAGGTCGCCGAGGCCCGCCGCAAGGCGGAGCGCCGCAGGAAGCTCATGCGGTCGGGCGCGATGTCGAGCGGCGGCAGCAGCGGCGGCTGAGCCGACCCCGGATCACGACCGGCGGATCCGGGTACGCGAACCGCATGGACCAGAACCGCGCGGCACTCATCGGTGGACTCGGCGGCGTGATCGTGGTGATCGTCGTGGTGGCGGTGATCGGAGCACCGGTCTTCGCGTTCTTCCCGCTCGTGGTCGCAGGGCTGTACCTCGCCGCGCTGGCGGTGCGGGGCGACGGGACGCGCCGCGGGGGCTCCGCGTAGTCGTCCGGCGGTCGGACCGGACCGCCACGCCGCTGGCAGACTGCCGCCATGCGCGCCGTCGTCTGCCAGCACACCGAGCTGTCGGTGCAGGACCTGCCCGAGCCGACGCCGGGGCCCGGACAGGTGCGGCTCGAGGTCCTGCGCTGCGGCGTCTGCGGCTCGGACCTCCACGCCCGGGAGGGGTTCGACGCCTGGGCGGACATGGCCGACCAGGTCGGCTACGACCGCTTCGGCCGGGTGGCGCAGCCGGTGGTCCTCGGACACGAGTTCTGCGGGCGCGTCGCGGAGTACGGGCCGCGGACGAAGGCGACCGTCCCCGAGGGCACGCCGGTCGTCGCGCTGCCGATGCTCCGCAACCGCACGCCGGGGGCGATCGATCTCACCGGTCTGTCCCGCCACGCGCCGGGCGCCTACGCCGAGCAGCTGCTCGTCGAGCGTTCGCTGATGCTGCCCGTCCCGAACGGCCTGGACCCGGAGGTCGCGACCCTGACCGAGCCGATGGCCGTCGCCCGCCACGCCGTCCTGCGCGGCGAGGTCGGCCGACGGCAGACCGCCGTCGTGGTCGGGTGCGGGCCCGTCGGGCTCGGCGTGATCCTGACGCTGAAGTCCCGCGGGGTGCGGACGGTGGTCGCGAGCGACCCGTCGGCCGGCCGGCGAGCGCTGGCGGAGCGCTGCGGGGCGGACGTCGTCGTCGACCCCACCACCGACTCGCCGTGGGCCGCGGGCTCCGACCGCCACCTGCGGTCGATCCCCGACACGCTCGAGCTCGCGGTCTCGTCGCTCGAGAAGATGCAGCGCCTCCCCGTCGGGTGGTGGCACCTCTGGCGGTCGGCGGACCGGGCGGGCCTGGCGGACCCGCCGCACCCGGTGGTCTTCGAGTGCGTCGGCGTTCCCGGGATGCTGCAGGACCTGATGGCCGGGGCCCCGATGTTCTCCCGGATCGTCGTCGTCGGCGTCTGCGTCGGCGAGGACCGCATCACCCCCGCGATGGGCATCAACAAGGAGATCGACCTGCGGTTCGTCTTCGGCTACACGCCGCTCGAGTTCCGCGACACGCTGCACGCGCTCGCGGACGGGGACGTCGACCCGCGGCCGCTGATCACCGGGACGGTCGGTCTCGACGGGGTCGGCGCCGCCTTCGAGGCCCTGGGCACGGATCCGACGCACGCGAAGGTGCTGATCGACCCCGCGTCGGCCGCGGACCGGCTCGACCAGCCAGTCCCGTCGGAAGCCTGATTCCCGATCGGGATTCGCTCCGGCGCCCGGGGGTTCCGCTAGAGTCCGGCCGGATGCGGCCACGCCCCCATCTCCCGCGGATCGGCACGGCGCTCGGCGTGCTCGCCGCGTCGGGGATGCTCGCTGCCGCGTCACCGCACGCCGCACTGGTCCTCGGGCCGGCGCTGCTGCTCTTCCTGATCCTCGCCGCCGGGGCGTTCCCCGGCGAGCGGACCCTGGCCCGGGCGCGGGCCCGCCGTGCGCGCCCGCGCGCACCGCGGGTCGCGTCGCGGGTCCCGCGCCCGGTCCTGCCGGACGTCGTCCGGCCCGTGGGCTCCGCGCTGGCGTTCGCGCTGGCCATGCGCCCGCCACCGGGCGTGCACGCCGGCACCTGAGGACGACTCCCGGTCGAGCACCGGAGGGTCGCTCCTCCCGCGCCCGCGGTGCCCCACGCCCCGACGCGGGGCGCGGGCCGCCGCGTCCCCGCACGCGCGGTCCGGTGACGGACCTGCGCACCGACGCGGCCCGATCGCCCGCAGAGGACGGCGCCCCGCGCGCGCCTCCGCCCGGCGTTCCCGGACCGCCGCCCTCCCCCGTGCACGACCCGGATCGACCCCATGAAAGCCAACACGGCACGCATCTCCGCCTCCTTCTCGGCACCCTCCCCTCCCCGCGGCTTCGCGGGGGCCCCGTCGCCCGCACTTCACGCCCGCGGCGATCGCGTCCACCGGCGTCCCGGTCGCGGTGACCGGACCGGCCGGGCAGGCGCTCCGCGTCCGCGCGACGGTCTCCGCCGCGCAGGCGCGCCGGCACGGCCTGAACTCGACGATCCTGGGCTCGAAGTCCGGCGTCGTCGGCCGGGACGGGACCGGGTCGATCACGGTCAAGCCGTCCGCGTCGCAGGGCGCGAAGCTCCGCAAGGCCAAGGGCAGCGTCCCCGTGACCCTCGAGCTCGTCGTCGGCACGACGAGGGCCACGGTCTCCCGCTAGTCGCGGCACTCCCCCGGGCGCCCGCGTCCGGCGGGCCCGGCCCACGGTCGGGCCCGTGATCGACGGGCCGCACCGTCCGGCCCCGCGGGGCCGGACGGTGCGGCGCCGCCGCGCCCACCCGATCTCCAACCGCACACCCGCACCACGAAAGCGATCCCACCATGCGTTCCGCATCCGCCCGAGCCTCCCTCCCCGCCGCCCGCGGCACCGCCGCCGCCCTCGCCGTCCTCGGCACCCTCGCGCTCGGCGTCGCGACCGCCGACGCCCACACCGAGGTCTCCTCCACCAGCCCGAGGGCCGGCGGGACCGCGTCGACCTCCGTGCAGACCGTGAAGGTCACGTTCACCGGCCAGGTGAAGTCCGGCACGATCGTCGTCACGCGCGGCGGCACCACGGTCTCGAGGGGCCGGGGCGGCCTCGACCAGACGAACGTCAAGCGCATCAAGGTCGGCCTGCGGTCCGGGCTGAAGGCCGGCCGGTACACCGCCCGGTGGACGGCCGTCGCCGCCGACGGCCACCACCAGTCGGGCAGCTTCACCTTCCGGCTGAAGAAGCGATGAGCCGCCGAGCCGCCCTCGCGGCCGCGATCGCCGTGGTCGTCCCCCTCGCGGGGGCCGGGACGGCAGGTGCCCACGTCCAGCTCCAGCCGTCGACGGTCGCTCCGGACGACCCCGTCGAGTTCACCGTCCTGATCCCGAGCGAGCGCGAGGCGCACACGACGAAGGTCGACCTCAAGCTCCCACCCGGCGTGATCCCGTTCTCCTACGGCGAGACCCCCGGCTGGAAGCGGAAGCTGATCACCGCCCCCGACGGCGCGGTCGACCGGGTCGTCTGGACCGGGAAGCTGGCCGAGGACGGGTTCGCCGCGTTCCGCTTCCTGGCGAGCACCCCCGACAAGCCGACGACGCTGACCTGGAAGGCGATCCAGACCTACGACGAAGGACCGGTCGCACGCTGGATCGGCGCACCCGGATCCGAGAGCCCCGCCCCGGTGACGAAGGTCGTCGCCGGCGCGCCGCGGCAGAACGCGGGCGGCGAGGGCACGGAGGACACGTCCGCCCCCGCGACGACGTCCGGGGCGGCGAGCGCGAAGGCCCCCGTCGCAACGACGGCCACCGCCGGCGGATCGCCCGACGACACCGACTGGGTCGCCCGCGGCCTCGGGATCTCGGCGCTGCTCGTCGCGATCCTGGGCGTCGCCGTGCTGCGGCGAAGCGGGACGGCCTGAGGCGCGTCGGCAGGAGGGGTCGCCGTCGGCGCGGCCCCGGCGCGGCCCCGGCGCGGCCCCGGCGCGGCCCCGGCGCGGCCCCGGCGCGGCCCCGGCGCGGCCCCGGCGCGGCCCCGGCGCGGCCCCGGCGCGGCCGAAGCGTCCTCCCGTCGGACGCGGATGTCAAGCAGGACCGTCCATGCGTCGAACGGGCTCATCGGGCCGGGGGCCGGGGGTAGCCGACGGGCGACGCCGACCGGCGTCGTCCCCCGAAGGAAGGACCACCCGCATGTCCCCCACCCCGCACACCTGCACCGGCGGCCCGACCGCCGACCGGCGATAGGGGCGCACGATGCTCTACGGACTCGTCGCCCTCCTCGTCGTCGTCGCCCTGGTGCTCTTCCTCGCGAAGGTCGCCGTCGGCGGCGGCATCATCGGCATCGTCGCGCTGATCCTGCTCGTCTGGGTCGTGCTGAACGCGCGCCGCGCCGGACCGATCCGCTGACCGCCGCGGACGGGACGGTCCGCCGCCCCGTCCGCCGCCCGATGGCGCCGGATCCGGACCACGTGTTCCGCGGTCACCGATGGTCGCCCTCCGACCAACGTGGCCCCCGACCCCGAGACCGACCGGCAGACCACCGGCCCCGCGGTCACCGATGGTCGCCCTCCGACCAACGTGGACCCCGGAGCGACGCCCACCCCCGAGCTCGCCCCCGTCAGCGGTCGTCGGACCCCGACGAGGCCACGGGCGGCTCTCGCCGCGGTGGCTCCCACCCGGCGTCGATGCACGCGGAGATCGCCTGCGCCCGGTTGATCACGCCGAGCTTGCGGAGGATCCGCTTGACGTGCGACTTCGCGGTCCCGACGGTGATGCCGAGCTCGGCGGCCACCGACGCGTTCGAGTGCCCGTGGAGGACCAACCCGAGGATCTCGGCCTGCCGGACCGTCAGGCGGTCGTCGTCGTCGGACTCCCCCAGGGCGTTGCGCAGCGCGGGAGCGACGCGCGGGGCGACCGTCGCACTCCCGGCCTCCGGGAGATGCGTCAGCTCGACCGGCGCGCTGGTCAGCTCCCCGACGTCCCGGTCGACCGCCGCCAGACGCTCGAGGACGTGGTCGCGCTGGAGCCGCAGGCGGGCGAGCATCGCCGTCCGCTCGAACGTCGCGCCGACGCCGGCGGCGAAGAGGTCGAAGGCCTCGCGGTCGAGCGCGTCGACGTCCCGGCCGTCCGGCCCGTGGTCGACGACCAGCAGGCCGAGCTCCTCGTCGCCCGCCCGGACGACCCGGGCGATCGCGCGCTGCGGCGGGGCGGCCAGCAGCTCCCGCGGGGCGTCGTCCCCCGGGCAGTCGTCGGTCACCGCCGCGGTCCACGGCTCCCAGTCGCCGTCGTCGCGACGCGCCAGGGTCGCCCGCCGGAACCCGACGTGGCGGACGAGCTCCGCGCACAGCTCCTCGACGAGATGGTGGGGCGTCGGCGCGGCCCGCAGGACGTCGAGCGCGATCCGGCATCCCGTGACGCGCTGCGCCGTCCGCGCCCGATCGAACGCGAAGGCCTCGGTCGCCATCGCCCGGAGCGCGACGAGCGCGTCGCGGTGGGTGGCGGCGTCGCGATCCCCGGGGTCCCCGGTCCGGAGGCGCTCGAGGCAGTGGGCCGACAGCTCCTCCGCGAGCACGGCCGCCCCACGTGCCCGCGGCACGGCCGGCGCCGGCCCCCCGCCGTGGTCGGGCAGCGCCTCCCGGAGCCGCTCGAGCCGGGCGTGCAGCTCGCGCTCGGGGCGCCCGTAGGCGGGACCGTGGAGCGGCGACGGGGCGATGCGGGCGACCCGTCCGTCCAGCAGCGTCACGGGCGGACGCGCCCCTGTTGGGCGATCGTCGTCTGCAGGACCTGCGAGACCACCCCGGAGCGCGTGTTCACCCCGAGCTTCCGCATCACGTTCTTCACGTGCGACTTGACCGTGCTCTCCGCGATCACGAGCTCCGCCGCGATGTCCCGGTTGCTCGCGCCGGCCGCGAGGCAGGCGACGATCTCCCGCTCGCGGTCGGTGAGGGTCGCCGCCACCGGCGGGCCCGGGGCGACCGGTCCCCCGGACGGTGACGGGCCGGGGAACGCGACCGTGGGCTCGCGGAGCGCCAGGACCCGGCGCTCGGCCTGGCTGAACGCGTCGCGGACGTCGCGGCGCTGCATCTCGACCCGCTGGGCGGCGACCGCGCTCTCGAAGACGAGCGCCAGGCCGTCGGCGAAGGCCCGGACGTTGTCGCGGTCCTCCGGCTCGAGCTCGCGCCCGCACGAGAACGCGTCGGCGTGCAGGAAGCCGATGACTCCCGTCGAGGTGATCAGCGGCGCGGCGACGTAGCCGCTGCACTGCGACACCTGCAGCATCGGCTGGGCGACCCGCTGCAGCGACGCCCGGTCGCGGATCAGCGTGGGCGTCCGCCGGTGGACGAGCTCGGCCTCGGGCATCGTCGAGGTCAGGGCGATCTCGGCCTGCAGCGAGTAGTCGCGGAAGGCCAGGTTCGTCGGGTGGCGCTCGTCGCTCTCGAAGTGCATCCGGCGCGGGACCCAGGTCGATCCGCGGAGGTGGGAGATCATCGCCCGGTCGAACGCGCCGGCGGCGCACAGCTCGCGCGGGACGCTCTCGACGAGCTGCCGGACCGTGGGGGCGCGCCGCAGCCGGTCGACGGCCTCGTGCACCCGCTCCAGCGCCCGGAAGCGGAGCCGCAGCTCGAAGCCCCGGAGCTCGGCCTGGGTGTCGAGCAGCTCGGTGAGGGCGGAGCACGCCGCGTCGAGGACCAGCGGCGTGGACGCCGGGTCGGCGAGCACGGCCAGCAGCTCGGCCTCGCTGGCGGCGATCCGTGCCGTGACGTCGGCGAGGAGCGCGCGGTCGACCGTCCCGCCGGGAACCGCCACGGCGGCAGCGGCGTCGGCGCACTCCCGCACGCGACCCACGACCCCGTCCCAGGACCCGGAGCGACGTGCCGACGCCGGGGCGGGCCGCCGATCGAGGTTCTGGTGCATGCGATCTTCTACGCGCGGGACACCGGGGGCGCAACCCCCGACTCCGGGGGGTTGTATGACGCGACGACCCCCGGCAGGGCCGTCAGGCACCGGGCAGACGCAGCACCGGCACGATCGTGCCCGCCCGGTGCTCCGGTCCCGGCGGCACGATCACCAGGGCGTCGCTGCCCGCCGGGGTCCGCAGCCGGTGGGAGTGCTGCAGCGCGGCGGGTCGGGCCACGAGGAGCGCGTCGTCGTCGACCGCGAGCCGGGCCCACAGCACCCGGTGCCGGTCCGGGGTCCCCCGCACGTCGACCGCGAGACGTGCATGCTCCGGCCCGGCCGGCGGAGCGCCGCGCATCGCCCGCACGATCGGGACCGCCAGCAGCACCGCTCCGACGAGCGCGGCGGAGGGGTTGCCGGGCAGGCCGAGGACGGGGCGAGCGCCGGTCGGGCCGGGGAGCACGCCGAGGGCGGTCGGCGCGCCGGGCTTCATGCGGACGCCCGCGACGATCTCCCGCACCCCGACGGCAGCGAAGGCGCGACGGACGTGGTCGTGCCGCCCGACCGAGAGACCGCCGCAGGCGACGACCAGGTCGCCGGCTGCCGACCGCAGGGCCTCGAGCGTCGCGTCCGGGTCGTCGCCGACGTGCGCGACGTCGACCGGGCCGCACCCCGCGGCCGCGAGCAGCGCAGGCAGCGCCGTGCCGTGCACGTCGTGGACCCCGCCCGGCGGCAGCGGGCGGCCGGTCGGCGTGACCTCGTCGCCGGTGACGAGCACCGAGACCGTCGGGGGCCGGCGCACGGCGACGGTCGCGATGCCGAGGCCGGCGAGGAGCGCGGCGCGGCCCGGGTGCAGGCGGTCGCCGCACCGGACGACCACGTCGCCGCGGGCGACGTCCTCCCCCGCACGCCGGACGTCGTTCCCGGCCGCCACGGGTCGCCGCAGGACGACCGCGGCGTCCGACTCCTCCGCGTCCTCGACCCGCACCACCGCGTCCGCGCCGCCGGAGATCCGGGCGCCGGTGCTGATGCGCAGCGCCTGCCCGGCGCCGATCGTGCCGGTCGCCGGACGACCGGCACGGGCCTCGTCGACGAGGGCCAGGACGACGGGCGCGCCGTCGCCGGCCGCAGCGGTGTCGGCGGCCCGTACCGCGTAGCCGTCCATCGCCGAGCCGTCGAACCCGGGCAGCGACACCGGCGCGACGACGTCCGCGGCGGCCACGCGACCGGTGGCGGCGACGCAGGCGACGTGCTCCACCCCCGTCGGTGCCGCGGTACCCGCCGCGACGGCGGCGGCGACCGCGTCGGGGAGGGATGCCGGGGCCCTCATGGGCGAGGACCCGCGGGCGGGACTGCGGTCGTGCCGGGCACGCCCGCAGTGTCCCAGGTGCCGACGCTCTGGACCGACCGCCGGCGGACCGGATCAGCCGGCGGCCGGCGGGTCCAGGTAGACGGTCTGGAGCGCCTGGTAGTGCGCCAGGCCCTCGGGACCGAGCTCGCGGCCGAGGCCCGAGGACTTCACGCCGCCGAACGGCGCCGCCGGGTCGTTGACGTAGTGGTTGATGCCGATCGACCCGGTCTGCACGCGACGGGCGACGGCGAGGCCCCGCTCCTGGTCCTGCGTCCAGACGGTGCCGCCGAGGCCGTACTCGGTGCCGTTGGCGATCGCGATGGCGTCGTCCTCGTCGTCGTACTGGATGACGGAGAGGACCGGCCCGAAGATCTCCTCCTGGGCGATCGCGGAGTTGCGGTCGACGTCCGCGAAGATCGTCGGCTGGACGAAGTAGCCGTCGAGGCCGTCGGGGCGGCCGCCGCCGGCGGCGACGCGTGCGCCCTCGTCCTTGCCCTTCTGGATGTAGCCCTCGACGCGCTCGCGCTGGACCTGGGAGACGAGCGGCCCGATCTGCGTGCCGTCGTCGAGCGGGTTGCCGATCGTGACGCCGTTGGCGAGCGCCGACAGCGTCTCGACGACGTCGTCGTAGCGGCTCTTCGGCGCGAGGATGCGGCTGTTGAGCCAGCAGGTCTGCCCGTTGTTGATGAGCATGGAGCCGAACAGGGCCTCCATGTTGCCCACGAGGTCCGCGTCGTCGAGGACGATCGCGGCCGACTTGCCGCCGAGCTCGAGCGTCACGGGACGGAGCAGGCGGCCGCAGACCTCGCCGATCTTCCGGCCGGCGGCGGTCGAGCCGGTGAAGGAGACCTTGTCGATGCCCGGGTGCTGCACGAGGTACGCGCCGACCTCGCGGCCACCCTGGACGATGTTGATGACGCCGGCGGGCACGCCCGCGGCCTCCGCGGCCTCCGCGATCGTGTAGGCGTCGAGGGTCGTCTCGGGGGACGGCTTCAGGACCACGGTGCAGCCGGCGGCCAGGAGCGGGGCGAGCTTGAGGAACGTGATCGCCTGCGGGAAGTTCCACGGCACGATCGCGCCGACGACGCCGATCGGGGTGCGGCGGACGATCGAGGTGCCGCCGAGCAGGCCCGGGCGGCGCTCCTCGACGTCCTGCTTCGTCGCGAGGTCCGCGTAGTAGCGGAGGACCATCCCCGGGAACGGGCCCTCGAAGGCGCGGGAGATCGCGACGGGCATGCCGTTCTGCGACGAGGTCCGCAGCGCGGAGTCCTCGGCGCGCGCGTCCATCGCGTCGGCGAGCTTGTTCAGGGTCTCCTGGCGCTGCTCGGCCGACCAGCGCGACCAGCCGGACGGGTCGTCGAACGCGCGGCGCGCGGCGGTGACGGCGACGTCGATGTCCTGCTCGGTGCCGTCCGGCACCGAGCCGATCTGCTGCAGCGTCGACGGCGACGTGATCGTGATCCGCTCGGACCCCGTCGGCGGCACCCACTCCCCCCCGATGTAGAGGGTGTCGTAGGTGACTTCCAGCTCGGCGACGGTGCTCATGTGTTCTCCTCGGTCTTCTCGGACGCTCGGACGGCAGGGCGATGCGGGCGGAGACCCGCATGTCGTGAGCTTCCCATCACACGACCTCCGCGTGGGAGGGGCGCCCGGCATCGCTGTGGGGATGGACAGGGGCGCGTTCCGTGTCCGGTGGGACCGTCCCGGATGGCGGGATGCCGGGCGGGTCCGACCCGTCGCGGCCGCCGGACCCGGTGCTCGTCGACGTCGCCGGAGCACCACGCGGTCGTCGCCGTCGAACCTGACCGACGTCCTGTCGCGGAATGCGGACCCCGGTGTCCCACGCCCGCGCGGTGCCTACGCCCGGCCGGTTCCCGACGACGACGTCGCACCCGGCCGCTTCGGCAGCACGACGTGCTCGAGCATCCCGTCGCGCCGCGCCTGGGCGATCAGCTCCGGCGACGCCTGTCCCGGCCACATCCCGTACCGCTCGAGGAACTCCCGCGACTCGGACTCCTTGTGGCGGTCGACGTCCCCGGCGAAGCCGACGCGCTGGATGTAGTTGACCAGCACGATCCCGCCTCCACCGCCGGCAAGGAGCCCGGCGGCCTCCATGCCCGCGGCATCGTGGCGCACGATCAGGAGCACGACGCAGACCGCGAAGATCGTGGCCGGCAACCAGAAGCGGATGATCCTCTCGAACGTGAACACGTGCTGCTCCTCGACGGGTGCGGACGGCCCGGGCGGGGCGGTCCCTGCACCCATCATCCCAGCCCCGGGCGCGGTCGTCCGGTGGGAAAACCCACCAGCGCCGAGCCGGTGCTCCGCCCGGGTCAGTCGTCGCCGCCGGCGCGCAGCGCGAGCAGGAACAGCGGGAGCTGCAGCGGCAGGCGGGCGACGAGGGTCCGCTGTCCGCCGGGGAGCTTCGGGAAGCGCTCGGGGTGCAGCGCCATCTCGACGTTCGCCGGGAACACGCCGACGATGGTGGCCGCCGCGAGCCGCCGGCCGAACCGGCGGGTGCGCGGGTGCATCGTCGAGACGCCCGCGACGAGCTCGACGGCCCCGCTGAGCAGGATCAGCTCGCGGTGGGCGGGCAGGTACGACGGCATCGCCGGGGCGAAGACCTTCGGGGCGGCGAGGTGCAGGACGCCCATGCCGGCCATGAACGGCCCGAACGCGCGACGCGGGGAGAGCTTCATGCGGGGCACGCTCGCAGAACCGACCCCACAACGCCGAACGCCCCCGGACGGATCCGGAGGCGCTCGACGGCGTGTGTGTGGTGGGCGGAGGCCGTCCCGGGCCTCCGACCGTTGTTGTCCCGTCCTGGTGCCAGGAGCACTCGGACTCCACGACCGTAGCGCGCCCGGCCGGAAGTTCCAAGGGCCCTGGACAGGTCTTACGTGACGCTGACGTCACGTTGAGGCTTCGCGACCGGTCGGAGAGGTCAGCCGACGACCGCAACCGGCCCGTGGTCGTCGCAGTGGTCCCCGTGCGGGTGGTGCAGGACGCCGTCGACGAGGTAGTCGACGTGGTCGCCGTGCGGGACCTCCGGGTGCCCGCAGTCCGGGCCGTGGACGTGCGCGTCGTCGTGGCCGGCGGCGGGGGTCGTGTGGCCGTCGGGGTGCTCGGCGTCGACGACGAAGACGTGCTCGTCGACGTGGTCGCCGTGCTGGTGGTGCAGGTGCCCGTCGTGGAGGTGGTCGACGTGCCCGTCGTGCTCGACGGCGACGTGGCCGCAGCCGGGGCCGTGCTGGTGGTCGTGGTCTTCGTGGATCACGTGATCGCTCATGCGGCGACCGTACGACCGGGTCGGCGCGCCGCCCAGCGGATGAGCGTGATTCGCGTTCTCACGCCCGCGGGCCGCCCGCCCCGGTCGCTCAGGCCTCGCGCCGGACGCCGCGGAGCACGACCTCGTGGGAGCGCAGCTCGATCCCGAGCCGGTCGGCGACCCGCTCGATCGAGCGCTCGAGGTCGTCGTCGGTGAACGGCCGGACCTCGCCCGTCCGCTCGTCGACGACGTGGTGGTGATGGTGCTCGGGGTCGGCGATCTCGAACCGCGCGACGCCGTCGCGCCCGTCGAGCCGGCGGAGCAGCCCGAGGTCGGAGAGCTCCATGAGGACGCGGTAGACCGAGGCGGTCGATCCGCCGCCGCCGGGGCGCAGCAGCGACGTGATCTCGGCGGCGCTCAGCAGGCACTGGCCCTCGCGCGCCAGGGTCTCGACGACGGCGGTCCGCGCCGCGCCGGCGCGCAGCCCGGCGGCGGTCATCCGCCGGGTCGCGAGCTCGAGCCAGCGGTCGCGGACCGCGCCGTCAGCGGGGGAACGTGCAGCCATCGGCCTTGCCCGTGAAGCCGCGGACGACGGCGTCGGCGTTGTGCTGCTCCATGCCGATGTACGTCGCGCCGTCGCTGCCCTGCTCGCCGAGCGTGTCGCCGTAGAGCGTGAGGTCCGACGACGCCCCGGTCTCCTTCCCGATCGCGTCGGCGAGCTTCGGGTTGACGGACGACTCGGGGAAGATCGCCTTGACCTTCTCGCGCTCGATCAGCTTCGTGAGCGCTGCGACCTGGCCGGCGGACGGCTGCGCCCGGGTGGTCTGCGAGGGGATCGCGGCCCCGACCACGGTGATGCCGTAGCGGTGTGCGAAGTACCCGAACGCGTCGTGGCTCGTGACGAGCTTGCGCTCGGCCTCCGGGACCGCCGCGACGCACTCGCGGATCCGGGCGTCGAGGGCACGGACCTTCGCGAGGTAGGCGGCGGCGCTGCGGCGCACGGCGTCGGCGGCGGACGGGTCCGCCTGCACGAGCGCGTCGCGGACGATGCCGACGGCCGCCTCGACGTTCGTGGGGTCGTGCCACCAGTGCGGGTCGGTGTCGCCCTCGTGGTCGTGGCCCGCCTCGGCGTGCTCGTCCTGCGCGTGCTCGTCGCCGTGCTCCTCCTCCGCGTGCTCGTCGCCCGCGAGCTTCGTCGGGACGCCGTCGCCGACGGTCACCACCGGGGCGTCGCCGCCGGACTGCTTCGCGACGTCGGAGATCCAGCCGTCGAGCCCGAGTCCCGAGGCGAAGACGACCTTCGCCCCCGCGGTCTCCGTGACGTCGACGGGGCGCGGCTCGTACTCGTGCGGGTCGGTGTTCGGCTGGAGCACCTGGTGGACGTCCACCGCGTCGCCCCCGACCTCGCGGACGATGTCGCCGAGCTGCGACGTGGTCGCGACGACCGTCATCCGGCCGCCGGATCCGGAGGACGTGCCCGAGTCGGATCCGCAGGCGACGAGGCCGACGGATGCGGCGGCCACCGCTGCGGCGGCGACGAGCCGGCGGCGGAGCGTCCCGGCGGGGCGGGTGGTCGGACGGGGTGCTGCGACGTGCATGCGGTTCCTGACGGGAGCGGCGGGGTGCGCGTCGACCCGGTCGTCCCGGCCCGACGACCGAGGACCTTACATGAGACTGACTCTCATCACCTTCAAGCGGTGAACATGACGGCGCGGCGTCCGTCGCCGGCCGCCGGTCCGGGTCCACGTCGAGGGCCGGTGCTCCGCGTGCCACCGCGCGACCGCGGCCACCCGCCGGCGACCGCTCAGCCGGCGTCGAGGCGCCCGATGACGTCGCCGACGACGACCAGGGCCTCCGCCAGGGCCCGCCGCGCCGCGAACAGGTCCGCATCACCGGACGGGCCGAGGGGCGCGCCGGCCGCGGCCCGCTCGATGCGGTGCCGCAGCACGACGAGATGGAGCCCCAGGGCGTCGAGCTCGACGGAGGCGTCGATCCGCGGATCGGCCTCGATGCGGACGGTCAGGTCGAGGACCCGAGCGAGCACCGACTCCGCCTCCTCCGCGATCCCGCGCAGCGGGCGGGCGTGCGGACGCCCCCCGGTGGGACGACGGGCGCCGGCGCCGGCCCCGCCCCGCCCAGACCGCGGGCGGCCGCCCGTGGAACGTGCTCGTGACCCGTGGTCCAACCGCATACCGACCTCCCTGCCCGCACCCGAAGGTGGATGTGTGCGACACGTGGACGTCGCCTGCACCGAATGTACGCCGTCCCGGAGCCCGTGGGCGTGTCCAGTCCGGCCATGATCCGCGCCGCCGGTTCCGCCCGATGTGGAAGCCGTGCGGCGGTCGTCCGGCCGACGCCCGGGGGCGACCACCGCCGTCGCGGGTCGACGACGTCGAGACGCCGGCGCCCCGGTGCCGCGACCGGACCGGGGCCGACCTCAGCCGGACGTGCGGGACCGGGCCAGCGCCTCGGTCAGGCGCTCGACCCCGACGACGCCGATGGCGCGCCCCAGCGCGTCGCAGCAGACGACCGGGAGGAGGCGCTCGGACGCGGGACGCCCCGCCGCGCGGAGCGCGACGTCGGCGACGTCCTCCCCCGGCATGACGCACATCGGTCGCGGGCCGCCAGGCACGAGCTCCCCGTCGACCTCGAGGCCGACGGGCGCACCGTGGTCGTCGACGAGGACGACGTGCGACCGCTCGCCCGTGAGCGACCGCCGGCCGTTCGCGGTCCGCATCACCGCGCGCATCTCGGCGTCGTCGACCTCGCGCATCGGGGTCTCCCGGACCAGGCGCCCGACGGGCAGCGCCACGTGCTCGTGGTCGCCCAGGTGCCGGACGAGGTCCGCGACCTCCGGGGCGAGGTCCCCGGCCTCGGGACCGGGCCGGCCGAGCAGGTACCCCTGTCCGAGCGCGACCTCGAGCTCCGCGACGACCTCGAGCTCGCCGCGGCGCTCGATGCCCTCGGCGACGAGCCAGCCGTCGAGCTCGTCGGTCAGCGCGCCGATCGCCGCGACCGCCGCCCTGCGGTGGGGCTCGTGGTCGAGGTCGGTGACGAGCGCCCGGTCGAGCTTGACGAACGCGGGCCGGAGCGCGAGCACGTGGCCGAGGCTGGCGTAGCCCGCCCCGACGTCGTCGACGCCGAGCAGCGCCCCCGCCGACGCGGTCGACGCGAACGCGGTGCGCAACGCGTCGTAGTCCAGGACGCGCTCGTGCTCGGTGATCTCCACCACGAGGCCGCGGAGGTCGCCGCCCGCCGCGAGGACCTCCGACGTCGCGGTCTCGAGCATCACCCCGGCGCTGACGTTCACGCTCAGGAACGTGTTGGCCGGGAGCTGCGGCCGGACGCGCAGCGCCTTGGCGAGGATCGCGCGCTCGAGGTCGCCGAGCCGGTGCTCCCGCTCGGCGGCGGCCAGCCAGGGCAGCGGGTACGGCGGGTAGCCGTCGAGGTCGAAGCGCGCGAGCACCTCGTAGCCCGCGACGACCCCGCGCCGCAGGTCGGCGATCGGCTGGAACGCCAGCCGCACCGGGCCGTCCGGGCAGCCGACGAGGTCGAGCGCACGGGACCAGTCGAGCCCTGGGTCGGCCGTCGTCTCGATCACCGTCGTCCTCCCCGCATCGTCGTCCCCCGTCCGTCCATCACTCCTGCACGTACCCGCCGGAGGTCTGGTAGACCACGGTCGTCCGAGCCGTCAACGCAGGGAGTCGAGTCGAGATGAAGCAGTTCGCATGTGGCAGCGTGGTGCCCGGGTGCACCGCGACGTTCGAGGGACCGACCGAGGACGCGATCCTCGCCCAGGTCGCCGAGCACGCGAAGGCCGACCACGGGATGGAGTCCGTCCCCAACGAGGTCGTCGAGCAGGTGCGGCAGAACATTACGGGCTGAGCGTCCGGCCGCCGTCCCCGCGCACCGCCGCGCCGCCTCGAGGGCGGTCGGACGGCGGGTGCGTGGGGTCGCGTTCACGGTCGTTGCTCCTGCGGTGGCGGCCCGGGCATCGGGTCGGCGGGGAGCAGCTTCCCTCCACCCCGCCCGCCGTGTCAACGCCACTGGACGGTGCGGCCGGGCGGGACCGACGATCCGTCCGCCGCACCCCGCCGTCGCTCACGGACCGCGGCGGTCCGGACGACACCCGGCGGGTCCCACCCCCCGCGCCGGGGGCGCGAGACGCCCGGAGCTTGCGGCGTACGGGCCGATGATGGAGGCTCTGGACATGCATGGGGCCCCCGGCGGACGAGCAGGCATCACGACGACGACACCGACGCCCTGGCCGCCCGAGGGAGGCAAGCCCGTCTACCTCGCGCCCAGTGCCAACGCGGTCGAGCGCGACGTGCTGCTCGGCGCCGTCCGGGCGCTCGCGGTGGGCGACGGCGATCCGCAGCTCGTGTTCTCCGGCGCGGACGCGATCGCGGCCGCCGACGACCCCGGGCGGCCGATCGTGCCGGTCCGCGTCCACTGGTCGCCGGCGGGTGGGGACGGCGGCCCCGCGCGCCTCGCCGGTCTGCGGGAGATCACCCGGGTCGCCGCCCCCGAGGCCCTCCGGCTCCCGCGCCAGCGTCGCGTCCTCTCGAGCGACCCCTCCCGTTGCCGCGTCCTCGTCGGCGCGCCGGCCACGCTCACCGAGCTCGAGGCCCGCTGGCGCGAGCGCACCGGGACCCCCGGGAAGACCACGTCGGACTCGTCCGGACCCGCGTCCTCGTCGACCGGCGACCTGCCGTCGTTCATCGAGCGGGCGGCCGGGATCGTCCTCGAGCGCGCGAAGCGCTCCGTCACCGGCGACCGCTACCGCGCCCCACGGGGAGCCGTCGACGAGATCATCGGCGACCACCGGTTCCAGGAGGCCGCGGACGCACTCGCCGTCCGCCTCGGCCGCGATCCCGTCGGCGTCATCGCCGACGCGCGCGCCTACCTCGAGGAGTTCGGGACGGAGCAGCACAGCGCCGCGCGCGACGTCTGGGCCCGCTGGTCGCGGTTCCTGCACCGCGCCTACGACGTGAAGGTCGACCCGGAGCAGGTGGCGAGGATCCGGGAGCTCGCCGCGGAGCGCCCGCTCGTCTTCCTCCCGTCGCACCGCTCGAACCTCGACGGGTTCGTGATGGCGGCCCTGATGTACGACCAGGGGCTGCCGCCGAACAACACGCTGGGCGGCATCAACATGTCGTTCTGGCCGCTCGGCCCGATGGGTCGGCGCAACGGCGTGATCTTCATCCGCCGCACGTTCCGCGACAACGAGGTCTACCGCTTCGCGCTCCGGCAGTACCTCGGGTTCCTCGTGCAGAAGCGGTTCAACCTCGAGTGGTACATCGAGGGCGGACGCTCCCGCACCGGCAAGCTCCTGCCCCCGCGGCTCGGCCTCTTCAACTACCTCGCCGACGCCGTCGAGGACCTCGGCACCGACGACCTCCGCGTGATCCCCGTGTCGATCGTCTACGACGAGCTGCGCGAGGTGCACGAGATGACGAGCGAGTCCCGCGGCGCGGTGAAGCCCGCCGAGGGCGCCAAGTGGCTGTTCGACTTCGCCCGCTCGCAGAAGGGCGACTACGGCTCGATCCACGTGAACTTCGGCGAGCCGCTCGACCTCGCCGCGTCACTGCGCCGCCACGGCGGTCTCGGCAAGGACGTCGAGCCGGCCGCCAAGCGCCTCGCCCGCAGCAAGTCGTCGTTCGAGGTGATGACCCGGATCAACCGCGCCACCGCCGTCACCGACACCTGCCTCGTCACGCTCGCGCTGCTGGCCGGCGAGGACCGCGCCCTGACGATCGGCGAGGTCTCCGACGCGCTCGAGCCGCTGATCACCTACGTGCACCAGCGGGGTATCCCCGGCGCCGAGAGCACCGACGGCCTGGCGGTGACCTCGCGGGTCGAGCGCACCCTGAAGACGCTGCAGGAGCACGGCGTCGTCGAGTGCTTCGCCGGCGGGCGCGAGACCGTGTTCCGCATCGGCCCCGACCAGGAGCTCGTGGCCGCCTTCTACCGCAACGCCGGCATCCACTGGTTCATCAACCGCGCGATCGTCGAGCTCGCCCTGCTCCACGCGGCCGAGGCCGAGCCCGGCGAGGGCGACGATCCGTTCGACGTCGCGGTCGAGGACGCGTTCCGGCTCCGCGACCTCCTGAAGTTCGAGTTCTTCTTCCCGGAGAAGGAGGAGTTCCTCGACGAGCTGCGGGAGGAGGTCGCGCTGATCGACCCGCGCTGGCGCGACCGCGAGAGCCGCGCCGAGCTCGTGCCCGAGCTCGGGGAGCGGTTCCGCGACTCGGGCGCGGTGGTCGCTCACCGCGTGCTGCGGTCGTTCGTCGAGGCGTACGCGATCGTCGCGGACCACCTGGCCGCGTCGGGCGCGAAGTCCGTCGAGGTCGAGGACACGATCGAGCGGTGCCTCCTGCTCGGTCGGCAGTACCGGATGCAGCGCTACGTCACGAGCGAGGAGGCCCTGTCGTCCCACCTCTTCCGCTCCGCCCTGCAGCTCGCGAAGAACCGCGGGCTCGTGGACGCCCCCGGCGATCCGGACCTCGCCGCCCGGCGCACCGCGTTCGCGGACGAGCTCGCGGACGTCCTCCGCCGCCTGCGCGCCGTCGGCCGCCTGGACCGTCAGCGCTCCCGGCCGACGGGCTTCGCCGACCCGGAGACCGACCGTCCGGGGTCGGCGGACGACCCGGCCGGCGGCGTCGCGACGGTGGCCTGACGGGCGACCTCGTCGCCGGTCCCGGGGCCGTTCGACCTCCGGGCCGGCGTCGGCCCGGGCGCGGTCAGACCGTCGCGAAGTACTCGACGAGCTCGGACACGGTCTCGACCGACGCGCCGATGTCGCGCCGCGCGCCGAGGAGCGCGTCGATCCCGCCGTCGCCGTGACGCTCGGGCCGGGAGCGCTCGATCCGCCACTGGAGGTCCACCAGCGTCGTCGTGATCGCGTCGATGTCCTCGATCGCGATGGTCTCGCCGAGGTGCGTCGCGTCGAGGACACCCTCGACGCGCAGGCGGACTGAACGGGCTTCCTCGCGGAGCGCCGACGGCTGGGTCCCCCGTCGCGCAACCCGTGCCTGGCACCCCGCGGCGCGCCTCGCCGTGCGTGCGCTCATGTCGTGCGTTCCCCCACCGGAAGCGGTCATTGCCCGTTGTTCGGACGACCCTCCCGTTTTGTGACCACGAATGTCGTCCGGGCCCATCGGACGTCCATCCGGGGGGCGCGGCGCCCGGACGCCGGACCCGGTGCTACTCGTGGTCCTCGACGAGCTCGCGCATCCGCCGGTACTCGTCGGCGGTGATCTCCCGGCCCCGGAGGGTCGAGAGCGCCGGGTCGCCGTCCACGTACGACGCCTCGTTGCGACGCCACACCTGGATGTACTTGTAGAACGGCACGGTCGGGTGGAGGTGATGGACCAGGTGGTAGTTCTGGTACAGCATCAGCGGGGAGACCCAGCGCTCGCCGCCGATGCGGTTGCGGGTCGTCTTGAGCCGGTCCTCCTTGGGCCGGTGGTGCAGGCCGTGGTGCGGGAGGTAGTCGAACGCGTAGGCGAGCCAGATGATCGCCAGGCGCGACGGCACGAAGAGGACGACGAGCCAGGCGACGACGTTGCCCGTCGCGATCAGCGCGACGGGGACCGCGACGCCCAGGGCGAGGAACAGGATGCCCTCGACCTGCTCGGGACGGGGCCGCGAGCGGACGTGCCGGAGGTAGAAGAGCACGTAGTGGTAGTCGATCGTGACCCACCGGAAGGGCCGCTGCCAGCCGGGCCCACGCATCGTGTAGTGGTCCGGGTCGTCGCCGTCGTCGTGGTTCGTGAACCGGTGGTGCTGCATGTGGATGAAGCGCCAGACCGGGAACGCGGCGTGGAGGGCGAAGAACGGTGCCGACGCCCGGCCCATCGCGTTGTTCAGGACCTTGTTGCTCGACGCCGAGCGGTGCGCCGCGTCGTGCGCGACGGTGAACAGGAGGTACCCGGTGACCGCGTTGACGACGACCGTCGCCCACCACGGCACGGCGTCGGCCAGGTAGAGCACGGTCGCGCCGATCCAGCCGGCGAGGCCCACGACGAGCAGCGCGAGGGTCGGGACCGCGACGGACGGCACGGGCTCCGCAGGGTTCGGGATCCGGCGGACGGTGACGGGTGGGGGGACGGTGGCGGACATCGGTGGCGGCTCCTCGACGGACGGTGCGATCCCAACGTACGCCCCCGGAGCGCCGGTGGCTACGGGCACCCGGCCCAGGGCGGTGTGCGGATCGCACATCCCCCGCGACGGGTCCACCGCCTCAGCCGGGCAGGACCGCCGGGCCGAGCGCCGCGGCGAGCAGCAGCGCGGCGTGGAGCTCGGCCGGGCGGTCGGTGGCCGGACGGCCGCGGAGCTCCTCGGCGCGGCGGACGCGCTGCAGGACCGTGTTGCGATGGACGCCGAGCAGGCGCGCGGCCGCCGCGAGGCCGCCCTGCGGCGCGACGACCGCGAGCAGGGCGGCGCGGACGCGCTCCGCGGCCGGACCGGCCGTCGCCAGGCCGCCGAGCTCGCCGGCCACGAAGGCCCGCGCCGCGTCGACGTCCCGGCTCAGCAGATCGACGAGCGCCACGTCGGCGTAGGTCGAGAGCGACGGGGCGCGGTGTTCCGCGAGCGTCGCGATCCGGCGCGCGCGGTCGGCCTGGAGCCGTCCGTCGCGGAAGCCCGCCAGGCCGACCCCCGGGCTCCCCACCGCGACGTGCACCTCGGCCGACGCCGCCCGGGTCGCCGCGGTCGACGCGGCGACGTCGACCGGCCCGTCGGGCACGACCCAGCCGCCGAGGACGTGGGGCCCGTCGGGGACGAGCAGCGGCCGGGCGCTCCCCACCGTCGCCGCGAGGGCGAGCGCGACCCGCTCGAGCTCCACCGGATCGCCGGTCGACCAGCACACGAACGCGAGCTGCGGACCGGCGAGCGCGTGGCCGAGGGCACGCTCGGCGGAGCGGTGGTCGACCGGCTCTCCCGCGAGCACGGCGCGGACCACGTCGGCACGCACGATGGCCGCTCGCCGCTGGCGTCGCTCCCGCTCGGCGACGTGCTCGGCGCCGACGCGCGCGGAGACCGTGTCGATGTAGCGGAACGAGAACGCCGCGGTGTCGCGGAGCGCGACGGCCAGTCGGTCGCGGTCGGTGATCACCTCGGTCAGCGCGGAGCTCCAGAGGCCCCAGAAGTACGCGTGCCCGAGCCGGTAGAAGCGCAGGGTCGAGTCCACCCCGCGGCCGCTGGCCGCCATCCGCCGGGCGTGCTCCAGCGCGGCGACCGGGGCCTCGGTCGCGCTCGCCGGGATGCCGTGGCGCACCATCGAGATCATCGCCTCGACGTTGGCGCTGCACGACGCGAGCGTCACGCCGGCGATCTCCGGGTCGTCGACGGCCTCCGGGATGTGTTCCGCGAGGTAGTCGAACATGCCCCCGGCGATGCCCTCGACGTCGCCCGCCCAGCCCGTCGCGAGGGCGCGGACCTCCTCGATCGCCATCCCGTCCGGCGGCGCGTCCTGCGGCTCGAGCACCCGTCGAGCCTCGCACGCCCGGCGGTCGGCGGGGTGCCGGCACGGGCGTCCCGGACGGGCGCTACCCTGGCGGCGTCCCATGCGCGTGCGTCCTCGTCCCCTGTCGTCCATCGCCGTCGTCCTGCTGGCATCCGCCACGGCGGCGGTCTCCCCCGCGGCGGCGTCCTCCGGGCCGCCCGCCGGCCCCGCCGCCCAGGCGAGCCCGGCGACGCCCCGGGCCGCGCGCGCCGCGCCGTCGCCCGTGGGTGTCGTGCGGCTGAAGCCGGCCGGGTCGACGATCGCGACCCGCCGGAGCCCGGTCGCGCCGGCACCCGGCAGCGCCGTGAAGGACGGCGACAGCTTCGTGATCCGCTGCCAGGTCAACGGCGACGAGCAGGCGTCGACGTACGGCACGTCGCGGCTCTGGAACCAGGTCCAGCTCCCGACCGGGGAGATCGCCTACCTCCCGGGCGCCGCGACCGACCTCTCGACCCGCACCGAGATGGTCGCCCCGTACTGCGGTTGGCAGGACGCCACCCGCGTCGGCGGCTCGCAGGGGACGTGCTTCCGGCGCTCCCCCGTGCGGCTCCTCGCCGCCCCGCGGTCGCGCGCCGCGTTCGTGAAGCGGGCCGGACCGGAGGCCCGGCGGTCGTTCCGCTCGACCGGCGTGCCGGCGTCCGTGTCGGTCGCCCAGGGGATCCTCGAGTCCGACTCCGGGAAGGCGACGGCCGGGGCGAACAACTACTTCGGCATCAAGGCGCAGCAGGTCGACCCGGGCACCGGGACGTTCACCTGGGGGTCCTCGGCGGTCGGCTGCGTGAACGTGCCGACGTTCGAGTCCGAGGGCGGCACGGACGTGCGGATCATCGCCGCGTTCCGGCTGTACCGGACGATGCGCGGCTCGTTCGCCGACCACGGGCGGTTCCTGCGCGACAACCCGCGGTACGCGACCGCGTTCCGGTACCGCCGCGATCCGAAGCGGTTCGCGAAGGCGCTCCAGCGCGCAGGGTACGCCACCGACCCGTCGTACAGCTCGAAGCTGATCGCGCTGATCCGGCAGGAGCGGCTCACCCGCTTCGACCGCTGAGCCCGGGGGCGCGTCGCCGGTCGCGGGCCGTCGCGGCACCTCCTGCGCCCTCGTGCATGCGCCACGGGCACCGCGGCCGGGCCGGCCGGGGTGGCGAGGTCACACGGCCCGCCGGGACGCGTCGCGGGGCGGCGCGAACGACCCCCGGTCGGGGGTGTCGCGGCACGTCGCCGGAGGACTAGCGTGATCGCATGGACCCCAGCGCTCACCCCCTCGGCCGCCCGGCCGCCACCGCGTGCCTCCCGGAGGCCGGCCGATGAGCGCCGCGGAGCAGATCGACCTCGTCGGCGTCGTCGGCGGCGGGCAGATGGGGTCCGGGATCGCGGAGGTCGCCGCGCGCGCCGGGTGCGACGTCGTCGTCGTCGAGGTCAGCCAGGAGCTCGCGGACAAGGCGGTCGCCAGGATCGAGGCCTCCCTGCAGCGCGGCGTCAGCCGGGGCAAGCTCACCGCCGAGGAGGCCGCCGACACGGTCGGACGGCTCAGCGCGTCGGGGTCGATGGCCGACCTCGCCGACCGGCAGCTCGTCGTCGAGGCGGTCGTCGAGCGCAAGGAGGCGAAGCTCGAGGTGATCGGCGCGCTGGCCGAGATCCTCACCGACCCGACGGCCATCCTCGCGTCGAACACGTCGTCGATCCCGATCGTCGAGCTCGGCGCGGCCGTCGGCCAGCGGTCCACGAACGTCCTGGGGCTCCACTTCTTCAACCCGGTGCCGGTGCTCTCGCTCGTCGAGATCATCCCGTCGCTCCTGACGTCCGAGAGCGTCACCGAGCGCGCGCGGTCGTTCGTCGTCGACGTCCTGGGCAAGGACCCGATCACGGCCCCCGACCGCGCGGGCTTCACCGTCAACGCGCTGCTGATCCCGTACCTGCTCTCCGCCATCCGGATGCTCGAGCAGGGCCTCGCGTCCGCGAAGGACATCGACGAGGGCATGGTCAAGGGCTGCGCGCACCCGATGGGCCCGCTGCGGCTGTCGGACCTGATCGGACTGGACACCGTGCTGGGCGTCGCCGAGACCCTCTACGCCGAGCAGCGCGAGCAGCTGTTCGCCCCGCCGGCGCTGCTCCAGCGGCTCGTGTCGGCCGGCCGGCTCGGCCGCAAGACCGGGCACGGCGTCTACGACTACGACTGACGGTCCGCGCGCGGCGGTCCCGGCCGGGACCGCCGGACGCGCGGCGCCGGCGATCAGCAGGAGGGCCGGCGCACGCGCCGGGGTCCGCGCGAGGCGGGCGTCCCGGCGCCCGGGCGCAGGACGGGCGGGCCGCCGAGCAGGGCGACGAGCGGGCGGGACCGGCCGAGTCGGCGGGACGGCACGTCGGCGCGGGCCGGGCGGGCCATCAGGTCGCGCCCGCGGGACATCGAGTCCTCTGCGGCGCGGCAGTCCTCGGCGATGCGCTCCGCGAGGTCCTCGAGGTCCTCCACGGGCATCTCCGCGGCCGGGTTCTCGCGGAGCGTCGTCGCGACCTCGTGGAGCCGGTGGATGATGACGAGGAGCGTGGCGCGGACGACCGACACCTCGTCCGCGCACTCCGGCACGTCGTGGGCCGCGTCGGCGAGGTCCTGCCGCGCCGCGTAGAGCTCCTGCGAGAGCTCCTCGGTCAGCCAGTCCGCGACCGCGATGAAGTGGGTGGAGAGCTCGGTGTCGCCGGTGCGGTCGTGTCGGGGCATCGTGTGGGCCGGTCCGGCGATCCCGGAGGGCTCCGGGGGCACGTGGACCCTGGCGCGTCGGGGGTCATCAGACAGAGACGACCGGGATCGGGAAAACAGACGAAAATCGTAGGACGAGTTTCCCGGCACCCCCCGGACGGTGTACCCGGCGAGCGGTCAGGCGCCGACCGCGAGCACCTCGTCGAAGCCCGCCCGCAGACTCTCCCGCAACGCCGGGACGTCGGTCACCGCGGCCGTGTCGACCGCGATCCCGATGCTGCAGACGCCGCGGTTCGACACGAGCGTGGCCATGATCGCGCAGCCCGGGACGGGGCCCATCACGTAGAGGCCCTGCACCTCGGCCCCGGCCACGAACGCGTCGCGGTCCAGGCCGCGGAAGTTCGACGCCTGCACGTCGAGCGCGCTCGTCAGCGAGGCCGTCGACCGGGTGATGAGCGCCGTCGGCAGCCGGCTCATCAGCGGGGCGACGGCGCCCGCCAGGTCGAGCGCGGGCTCGTCGCGCGCGGCGAGGACCTGCTCCCGGACCCGGGAGATCCGTCGTGCGGCGTCCGGCTCCGCCACCGGCAGCGCCACCCGGGCGGCGGCGAAGCGGTTGCCGCCCGAACCGTCGGCCGACGTCCGCAGGCTGATCGGCATCCCGAGGGGGAGCTCGTCGACGTCCACCCCGAGCCGCTCGTGGTAGCGACGCAGTCCGGCGCCGAGCGCCGCGAGGTACGCGTCGTTCAGCGATCCGCCGAGCGCCTTGCCGGCACGACGGAGGTCCGCGAGCGAGACCTCGTGCGTGAAGACCGCGCGCCCGAGGCCCCGCGAGCGGAACGCGGGCGACGGGCTCCCCGGCGCCGCGCCGGCCATCCGTCCCAGCGACGACACGTACCGCGCGGTCGCCGCGGCGGTCCGCCGGGGGCGCCGGACGATCCCGCCCGCCAGGCGGGTGGCGCGCGCCGCGATGCCGGGCGTCCGTGCGAGCTGCCGGGTCGCGTTGCGGACGAGGAGCCCCGACGCCGACGCGGCCTCCGCGGGGACGAGTCCGGCCTGTCCGGTCGCCGAGACGGTCGGGTCGCGCGTGTCGCTGTGGATGAGGTCCAGCAGCTGGACGAGCGCCGTGCCGTCGGCCATCGCGTGGTGGAGCTTGAAGAGGTACAGGGCCCGTCCGTCGGCGAGCCCTTCGACGAGGACGCCCTTCCACTGCGGGCGGTCGCGGGCGAAGTCCTCCATGTGGACCTCGGCCGCCACGACCATCGCGTCGTCGAACGTCGACCCGGGCGGCAACGCGATCCGGCGCAGGTGCGCGTCGAGGTCGACGTCGACGTCGACCCACGCGGGCTGCCCGATGCGCGACGGATCCTCGAGCACCCGCTGGCGCATCCGGCGGACGCGGCGGACCAGCCAGCGGTGGCCGGTGACGAGCCGCTCCCACTCGGGCGCGTGGTCGAGGACCTCGACCAGGAGCCCCGCCGAGCGCAGCACCGGGTCGGCGTCGGCCCGCCACATCATCGTCTCGAAGGGCGACAGCTCGTCGGCCGTGCCCCAGTCGGCGGCCTCGGTGCTCCTCGCGGACGTCGTCTCCTGCGGCACGGTGCTCCTCGCGTGGTGTGCCGCGGGGTGCGGCGGTCGGAGCGGAGGATAGTCCCCGTCCGTCGTACGGCGCACGCGCGGTTCCCCCGGATGGAGGACGCAGACCACCCCTCGGATCCGCTCGCGAGCCGTGCGCTGCGGATACGGTCGTCGGACGGATCCCGGACGAGGAACACCAGCATGCGCACGATCTCCCGGCACGACGACCTCCCCGCACCGGCATGACGAAGCCCGTCAACGTCGTCGTCCTCGGTGGTGGCTCGTGGGCCACGACCGTCGCGTCCCTCGCGGCGACGAACACCCCGACCACGATCTGGGCCCGCGACGCCGACGTCGCCCGCGACATCGACGAGCACCACCGCAACTCGCGGTTCCTCGAGGACCGCCCCCTCACCGAGAGCCTCCGCGGGACCGACGACCTCGCCGCCGCGGTCGCGAAGGCCGACGTGCTCGTGATGGGCGTCCCGTCCCAGGCGCTGCGCGAGGTCGCCGGGCTCGCCGCCCCGCACCTGCGCCCCTGGGTCCCGGTGCTGTCGCTCTCCAAGGGCATCGAGGTCGGCACCCGTCTGCGCCCGACCCAGATCATCGGGTCCGTCCTGCCCGGTCACCCGATCGGCCTGCTCGCCGGCCCGAACCTCGCCCGCGAGATCCTCGACGGCAAGGCGGCCGCCGCCGTCGTCGCGACGCCGGACACCGAGGTCGCCAAGGCCCTGCAACCGCTGTTCTCGACGCCGCTGTTCCGCGTCTACCGCAACGCGGACGTCGTCGGCAGCGAGCTCGGCGGCGCCCTGAAGAACGTGATCGCGATCGCCAGCGGCATGGCCGACGGCCTGGGCGTCGGCGACAACACGCGGGCGATGGTGGTGACCCGCGGGCTCGCGGAGGTCACGCGGCTGGGCGTGGCGCTCGGCGGCGACCCGGTCACCTTCACGGGCCTCACGGGCCTCGGGGACCTCCTGGCCACCTGCTCCAGCAAGCTCTCGCGCAACCGGCGCGTCGGCGAGGAGCTCGGCAGCGGGAAGACGATCGAGGAGGTCCTCGCGGGGATGAGCCAGGTCGCCGAGGGCGTCAAGTCCGTCCGGACGGTCCTCGAGCTCGCCGCGATGCACGACGTCTCGATGCCGATCGCCGAGGAGGTCGACGCGGTCGTCAACGAGGGGCGGTCCGCCCGCGACGCCTACCGCGGTCTGCGGGCCGAGGCCGCGCAGAGCGAGCACCACGAGGTGGCCTGAGGGCCGGGGCGGTCGGCACCGACGGGTGGCGGCCCGCCGGTGCCCCGCACGCGGCTGCTCAGCTGCGCAGCGCGATGACCGCGGCCTGTGCGGTCAGCTGATCGCCGACGTCGCCGAGCACGTCGAGTCCCGTCCGCTCGCGGATGCGCGCGAACCGGTGGCGGATCGTGTTGGCGTGGAGCCCGAGCACCGCCGCGGTCTCGGTGACGCTCGCGCCCGCGGCGAAGAAGTGGCGCAGCGTCTCCACGAGGTCCCCGCCGGCGGACTCGGCCCGCAGGAGCGGTCCGAGCAGCTCGGTCGCCAGGTCGCGGGCATCCGAGGCCTCGCAGGCGAACAGACGCGCGGGACCGAGGCTCTCGACCGTCAGCGACCTGGACGGACCGGCGACGACCGCGGCGCCGCGGGCCTCCCGCAGCGCGCGCGGGAGTCCGATGAGGCCGGTGCTCGGCGCGGAGACCACCACGCGCACGTCCATCCCGGCCGCGTCGGCGAGGGCCTCGAGGGCGGCGCCCGCCGCGGCACGTCGCTCGACGTCCGCCGGAGGTTGCACCACGAGGACCGAGCCCGTCCCGAGCACGACCTCCACCGGCGCCCACGCCGGCAGCGCCGACCGGACCGCATCGAGGTCGAGGGCACCGCCGTCGGACAGCACGACCAGACGCGGGGCCTCGGGGTCGATCCCGAGCCGGACGGCCAGGGCGTCGCAGGCGTGGGGACCGAGCCCTCCGCCGAGGACGCCCGCGAGGAGCGTCGCGCGGGCCGCGTCGTCGGGCTCGCCGACGGGGGCCTGCCGGACCGTCAGCGCCGCGGCGATCCTGGCGGCGATCAGGCGGTCGGTCGTCCCCGGGCGACCGCCGGCGGGGAGCACGAGCACGACGTGCGGTCCGTCGCCCGGTCCGGTGCGCACCAGCGCGGCGGCGCACGACGGGCCGTCGGTGCGCCCGGACCGGAGCGGCACCACGACGGTGCCGTCGTCGTCCGGCACGGTGCTCGCGCGCATCGCGGCGATCCCGACGGCGGCGTCCGGGGAGGGCCGGCCGTCCGCATCGGCGGGACCGGCGCGGAGGACGAGCTCGCCCGACCCGTCGCGGAGCTCGACCACGACCTCGGCCGCGACGGCGACGGCCTCGAGGAGCGTGCGACGGCCCGCGCCTCCGGTCTCGCCGATGGCGCGCTCGACCCGGGCGATCCGGGCGTGGGCCCGTCGCTCGCGGGCCAGGGCGTCCCGCGCCGCGGCGAGCTCCGCGACGCGCAGCGAGCGGTCCATCCACCGACCGAGCAGCGCCGCGAACGCCGCGGCGGCGGACTCGAGCTCCGTCCCGAACCGCCGGCGACGGTCGCGGTCCTCGACGAACGCGACGCCGAGCACGCGCCCTCCGGCGGACACGGGCACGATCAGCACGGAGCCGGTGTGCTGCCGGCGGACGGCGACCGCCTGCGCCGGGCGCGGACCGGGAGGCGCGTCGGGCAGGGCGACCGGGGTGCGAAGCCCGACGGCCTCGCGGACGGCGGGCTCGCCGGTGGGATCGAGGATCAGCCGCCGCAGGACCGGGTCCAGGGACGCCGGGTGGCCGAGGCGGCCGTGGAAGCACCCGCCCTCTCCCCCGCGCAGGTAGACGCTGCAGCGATCGGCGTCCAGCAGGTCGCAGAGCGCCTCGGCGGCGGGACGCAGCACCGCGTCGAGACCCGGGCGGTCGCCGGCCCGCCCGAGGACCTCACCGAAGGCCCGCGCAGCCGCGGGGTCGGCCCGCGGCGCCTCGACGTCGGGCAGCGCCCGCAACGCCGGAGCGGTCCCGCCGGCCCGGCGCAGGGCGGTACCACGGGTCGTCTCGGTCATCGCCATGGATGGACAGTACCGGATCCGTGAACGATCGTTTACATGCCGTCCGGTGCGCGGATCGCCCGTGCGAAACACGGATCGCCCGTCCCGACGGCGGTCTCGCCGGTCCGGGGCGTCGGCGGGCCCCGGAGGACGTCCCCCCGATGGGAGGCGAAGGTCCATCCGTGGCGGTCGCCTACGGGGCGGCCTCCAGCGCCGGCGGGGCCGACGGGCCCCACTCGTCGAGCGTCGTCTGGAACAGTCCGCGGATGCGCTCGACCTGCGCCGGGATGTCCTCGGTGGCCCAGTCGGTCGTCGGCTGCGGCTCGAGCACCCGGACGTCGAGGGTGCCGCTGCGGATGTAGCCGTCGCCCCGCCACTGGAGCGCCCCGGCGTTGCGCAGGACGATCGGGACGATCGGGACCCCGGCCTGCTGCGCCATGTGGAAGGCGCCCTTCTTGAACGGCCCGAGCCGGGGCGTCATCGAGCGGGTGCCCTCGGGCGAGAGCACGATCGAGACGCCCTCCTGCAGCCGCGCGACGACGGGATCGAGGACCTTCCGCGGGTCACCGGACCCGTCGCGCTCGACGAAGGCGATGCCGGCCAGCCGCGCGAACTGCCCGATCCCCGGCTGCGAGGCGACCTGCGCCTTCGCCACACCGGTCATGTCCTGGCGCAGCAGCCGCATCACCACGAGGCCGTCGATCCAGCTCTGGTGGTTGAAGATGAAGACCGCGGGGCGATGCGACCACGCGTGCTCCTCCCCCTCCACGTTCAGCCGGACCCCGGCGAACGCGAGCGCCAGCCGGCTGCCGACGTCGAGGGTCACGTCGACGGCGACCTTGCGGTCGCGGTTGAGCACCCCGAGGCCCAGACCGAGTCCGAACGACGTCGCCATGCTGCCGTACGCCGCGAGCGACCGGACCTTGTCGACCACGCCCAGGGGCGTCCGCGCGACCAGGGTCTCGGTGGGCCAGCCCTGGCGCTCGGCGTGGGCGCGCAGGTCGTCGTGCGGATTGATCGCCACGGCGTGCCCGACGACCGAGAGGAACTCGATGTCCTCCGCGCCGTTGGCGTAGCCGAAGCTGTCGATCAGCGCCACGTCGTGCGCGTCGGCGAACGCCTCGACGGCGTCGGCCTTGCCCGCACCCCAGAGGATCGCGTCGTCGACGATGCCGCCGTCGAGGACCCCGTCGACGACCGACGGCGTCGTGCACAGCACGTGCTCGACGTCGAGCTCCCGCACGACCGGCTCGATCTGGAACGGCAGCGCCGAGCTGGCGATGACGACGGTGTGACCACGGCGCTGGTGGGCCTCGATGAGGAGGAAGGCGTCCTCGTACATCCACCCACCGGTGACGCTGCGGGCGAGCTTGCGTCCGGCGGCGTCCAGGTCCTCCTTGCGGCGACCCTTCAGCGCCCGGACCCCGACCCGCATCAGCTCCTCGAAGCTGCTGCGCCCGGCGGCGCCCTTGAGCCCGACGAGCGTCAGGTTCGCCATCTCCATCAGGCCGATGTCGCGGCGACGGAAGCGGTCCTTCATCAGCGCCGCCGCCGAGTACCCGTCGATGACGGTGCCGTCGAAGTCGAAGATCGCGGCGGTCTGCGGGCCCTCCGGTGCCGCCTCGATCGCGGCGAGGCGCTCCTCGAGGCTCATGCCGTCGCCCCGGTCGTGCCGAGGACCTCGTCGAAGCCCTCACGCAAGCTGCGCCGCAGCAGCTCGACGTCGGTCACCGCGGCCGTGTCGACGGCGACGCCGATGCAGCACGTCCCGCGGTGGGAGATCAGCGTCGCCATGAACGCGGAGCCGGGCACCGGGCCCATCGGGTACACGGCGAGGACCTCGGCGCCGGCCATGAAGGCCTCGCGGTCGAGCCCGCGGAAGTTCGACGCCTGGACGTCGAGGCCGTTCGTGAAGCTCGCCGTCGCGCGCGTCAGGAGCGCCGTGGGTGCGCGGCTCATCATCGGCGCGGTGGCGCCCGTGAAGTCGAGGGCCGGCTCGCCCCGTGCGGCGAGGACCTGCTCCCGGATCCGGCGCACGCGCTCGGCGGGGTCGGGCTCCGCGACCGGGAGCGCGATGCGCGCGCCGGCGAACCGGTTGCCGCCGCTCTCGTCCTCTGCGGTCCTGAGGCTGATCGGCATGCCGAGCGGCACCTCGTCGACCTCGACCCCGATCGCCGCGTGGTAGCGCCGCAGCCCACCGCCGAGACCGGCGAGGTAGGCGTCGTTCAGCGACCCCCCGAGCCGCTTGCCCGCGGCGCTCAGGTCCTTCACGGGCACGTCGATCGGGAACAGCGCGCGACCGAGGCTGCGCTCGCGCATCGCCGGCGAGGGCGTGCCCGCCGGGGCGCCGAGGACGCGGCCGAGCGACTGCGCGTAGCGCCGGGCGCTCGTGAACCCCTTGCGCGGCCGGACCGCGAGGCCGAGCGCCGCACGGCCGCCGCGCAACGCGAGCCCGGGGGTCCGCGTCGCCTGCCGGGTCGCGTGCCGGACGGCGAGCGCCGCACCCGAGCTCCGCGGTGCGGCGTCGAGCGGGCCCACCAGTCCGGCCGTGACCGTCGGGTCGCGCGTGGAGCTGTGCAGGAGGTCGAGCAGCTGCACGATCGCGGTGCCGTCCGCCATGGCGTGGTGGAGCTTCAGGAGGTACATCGCCCGACCGTCCGGGAGCCCCTCGACCAGCACGCTCAGCCACTGCGGACGGGTGCGGTCGAAGCCCTCCTCGTGGAGGTCGCCCGCGACGCGCAGCGCGTCGTCGAGGGTGGAGCCCTCCGGCAGGCGCACCCGCCGGACGTGGACGTCGAGGTCGACCTCGGTGTCCACCCACGCCGGCTGGCCGACGAGCGTCGGATCGTCGAGGATCCGCTGCCGCATCCGCCGGACGCGCCGCACCGCCCACTGGTGACCGGCGCGGAGCCGCTCCCACTCCGGCGCGTGGTCGAGGATCTCCACGACGACGCCGGCGGAGCGGAGCGCGGGGTTCGCGTCCGCGCGCCACATCATCGCCTCGAACGGGGTCAGCTCGTCCGCGACGCCCCAGTCCGCCGGTGCGTCGCGGCTCATGCCCCGACCTCCGTGCCCTGCTCGGCGTCGACGCGCCCGGTGACCTCGAGGATCGTCCGGGCCACGAGGGCCGGGTCGTCGAACATCGGCACGTGCCCGACCCCGGGCAGGTGCACGAGCTCGGCGTTCGGCAGGTGCTCCATGAGCGGCACCCCGTAACCCGGGAACGGGATCGTCCGGTCCAGCTCGGCCCAGGCCACCCGCACGGGGCAGGTCACCTGCGACATGTCCTCGGCGAACGGGCCGTCCCGGAGCGTCGCGGCGAGGAACGGCTCGAGGATGGTGCAGGCCCCGAGGTCCTCGGTCATCTCGAGCGCGGCGGCGGCCGGGACGCGCTCCCCGTGCGCCATCACCGACCGGAACGCGAGCTTCCGGGCCCGCGGGCGTCGCAGCACCCGCAGCACGCCCGGGTTGGTCACGGAGCCGAACCGGCTCGCCTGGCGCATCAGCCGCGACACCCGGGCCAGGCGGCGGTCGTCGAGCCAGCCGCCGGCAGGGGAGAACGCGACGGCCGACGTGGCACGCCCGCGACGGGCGAGCTCCAGCGTCACCCAGCCCCCGAGCGAGTTGCCGACGACGTGGGCCGTCCCGAAGCCGGCCGCGTCCATCGCGCGCTCGACGTCGTCGGCGAGCGCCGCCACGCTGATCTCGGCGTCCGCGGGGTGGGGCGTGCCGCCGCCGTGCCCGAGCAGCGTCGGCGCGAGCACGTCGTGCTTCGCGGAGACCGCGGGGAGGACGGGCGTCCACACGCGCCAGGTGCCGGTGAGCCCGTGCAGGAGGACCAGCGGCGTTCCTTCGCCGGTGCGCACGAACGGCGGGGTGGAGGAGCCGGGCGGGTTCTGCGGCATGGGGAGTCCGATCTGGAGCGGTCGAGGCGGGGCGCCGTGCGGGACGCCCCGCGGACGACGCTATCGGCGGGACGTGGGCCCGGACGACCGGTGCGCCCGCACGTTGTGCGGACGGACACCGGCCGGGCGGGTGCCGGTGCCGGTCCGCGGGCCGCGGGCCCCGCGGACCGGCGGGGCGTTACGCCGCGTCGGGGACGAGGACGACCTTCACGACCTCGCCGCGGTGCTGGGCGTCGACGGCCTCGTTGATCTGCGACAGCGGGAACGTCTCGATCAGCTTGTCGAACGGGAACTTGCCCGCCTTGTGCCACTCGAGCATCTTCGGGATGAAGACGTCGGGGTCGGAGTCGCCCTCCTGGATGCCCCGGACCGTCAGCCCCAGCGCGAGCAGCGGCAGGTACGGGATCGGGGTCAGGATGTCGAGCGCCGGCGGCACGGCGAGGATGCCGTAGGTCGCGTGGAAGTCCACGGCTGCCGTGGAGCCCGCGATGACGTCCGGGATCCCGGTGGTGTCGACGACGAAGTTCGCGCCGGAGGGCACGATCGCGCGCACGAGCTCGCCGATGTCGCCCGAGGTCGGGTCGATCGCATGGGTGGCACCGAGCTCGAGCGCGAGCTCGCGGCGCGCGGCCACGGGCTCGGACACGATGATGGTCCCGGCCTCCTGGATCGCTCCGCCCATCGCGGCGGCGAGACCGACGGGACCGCCACCGAGGATCAGGAGGGTGGAGCCCTTCGTGACCTTCAGCGAGTTGACGACGGCACCGGCGCCGGTCATCAGGCCGCAGCCGAGCGGGCCGACGAGCTCGATCGGGACGTCGTCGCCGACCGGGACGACGTTGCGCTCGGAGGTGAGCGCGTACGACGCGAACGAGGACTGCCCGAAGAAGCTGCCGTGGACGGCCTCGCCGTCCTTGTTCAGCGTGACGGCGCCGTCGCCCTGCACGCCGCCGTAGTTCAGCGGGGCGAAGTTGTGGCAGTAGGAGGGGTCGTCGTCCTTGCACGTCGGGCAGGTGCCGCAGGTCGCGAAGCCGACGGCGACCTTGTCGCCGACCTTGACCTTGGTGACGCCCTCGCCGATCGCCTGGACGATGCCCGAGCCCTCGTGCCCGAAGACGGCCGGCAGAGGAGCGGGGAGGATCTGATCGCGCGCGGTGAGGTCGGTGTGGCAGAGCCCGACGCCCTTGATCTCGACGATCAGCTCCCCGGCCCGCGGCGCCTGGAGCTCGAGCTTCTCGATGGTGAACGGCTTCCCGCCCTCGCGTACGACTGCTGCAGTGATGTCCATGGTGCTCCTCGTTGGGTCGATGACGGGCGACCCGGGAGGTCCGGCGTGCAGGTGTCGGCGACGTCGGTCTCGCGGGTCGGGGCGAACGTATCCGCACACCCGACGGGTCGTCGCGGGCGCGCGACCTTCCGCTGGGAGTCTCTCCAGCGACCGCCCCGCCGCCGTCGCCCCCGGGACGGGGCTTCCCCTCCCGTTGGGGGTCAATCCACCCGTCGAGGAGGTCGATGTGAACGATCGTTCATCCCTCGTGGTAGCGTGGCGCCGTGCCCAATCCGAGCCCGCTCCACGACATCGTCGGACCCGTCGAGCACGGCACCGACCACCGTGCCGGGACGGGCCGATGACCCGCGCCCCGCGCCCCTGGGCGGGCATCGGCGTCGCCGTCCCGAGCGTCGACGCGTACGGCATCGGCCACCCCGTGCTGGACGTCGCCCGCGCGGCGGAGGACCACGGCCTGGACCACGTCTGGGTGCCCGACCACCTCGTCTTCCACCGCCCGATCGTCGAAGCGCTCACGACGCTGGCGATGATCGCCGGCGCCACGTCGCGCGTGAAGCTCGGCACCGCGATCCTCAATCCCGCGCTGCGCCCGCTGATCTGGACCGCCAAGCAGCTCCAGACCCTCGAGACCCTGGCCCCCGGCCGCACCCTCCTGGGTGTCGGGATGGGCGGCGAGTACGAGCCCGAGTGGACCGCCGCGGGCGTGAACCGCAAGCAGCGCGCCCGTCGGTTGGACGAGGCGCTCGACCTGCTGCCCGCGCTGTTCTCCGGCGAGCCCGTGACGCACGAGGGTCTCCACGGGATCGACACCCCGGCGATGGTCCCGAGCGCCCCGGTGCCCCCGGTCCTGATCGGCGGCCGCGCCGAGCCCGCGCTCCGACGCACCGCCCGCGCCGGCGACGCCTGGCTGCCGATGTGGCTGGACCCCGACCAGGTCGCCACCGGCCTCGCGCAGCTCGCGGAGTACGCCGCGGAGCTGGACCGCCCCGCCCCCGGCGCCGCCCTCGTCGCGTTCATCAACGTGAACGACGACGAGGAGCGCGGCCACCAGGAGGCCGCGGAGCTCGTCAAGAAGCAGTACGGCATGCCCTACGAGAAGGTCCGCAAGTGGACGATCGTGGGCTCGGAGGACCAGGTCGCCGAACGCCTCGAGGAGTACCGCCGGGCCGGTATCGAGGGCTTCTCCTTCGCCGTCGCCGGTCCCGACCAGCTGACCCAGGTCGAGCGCATCGCGGGCGTCCGCGCACGCCTCGGCCTCACCGTCTGACCCCCGCACGACGCACCCCGAGGACCCCATGAAGCGCACGATCCACGATGCCGACCACCAGGACCTGCGGGAGTCCTACGCCGCGTTCCTGACGCGCGAGGTCGCCCCCGTCTACGACACCTGGGAGGAGGAGACCGGCGTCATCGACCGCGCGGTCCTGAAGCGGGCGGGCGACGCCGGGTTCCTCGGCCTCCAAGTCGGCGAGGAGCACGGCGGCGCGGACACCGAGGACTTCCGCTTCAACCAGGTGCTCGCCGAGGAGGGCTTCTCCCGCGGGCTCGCCGGCTTCGCGATGGCCGTCCAGATCCAGAACGACGTCGTCCTGCCGTACCTCACCGAGCTGACCACCCAGGACCAGAAGGACCGCTGGCTCCCCGGTGTCGTCTCCGGCGACCTCATCACCGCGATCGGCATGTCCGAGCCCGGCACCGGCTCCGATCTCGCGCACCTCTCCACCCGCGCGGTCAGGGACGGCGACCACTACGTCGTCAACGGCGCCAAGACGTTCATCACCAACGGCATCAACGCCGACCTCGTCGTCTGCGCCGTGCGGACGGGCGACACCGGCACCCACCGCGACATCTCGATCCTGGCGATCGAGGCCGACACCCCCGGGTTCTCGCGCGGGCGCAACCTCGACAAGCTCGGCCTCCACTCCCAGGACACCGCCGAACTGTTCTTCCAGGACATGCGGGTCCCCGTCGAGAACCTGATCGGCGAGGAGGGCCTCGGCTTCAAGTACATGATGCAGCGGCTCCCGCAGGAGCGGCTGACGATCGCGATCGCCGCCGCCGCGGCCGCCAAGGGCGCGCTCGACGGCACCCTGGAGTACGTCAAGCAGCGGACGGCGTTCGGTCGGCCCGTCGGCACCTTCCAGAACTCGCGCTTCGAGCTCGCGTCGTGCTTCGGCGAGCTCCAGGTCACGCAGGCGCACATCGACACCGCCACCCTCGCCCACAACGACCACGACCTCTCCGCCGAGGACGCCGCGATCGCGAAGTGGTGGGCCACCGAGGCGCAGGGCCGCATCGTCGACCGCTGCCTGCAGCTCCACGGCGGCTACGGCTACATGCTCGAGTACCCGATCGCCCGCTTCTACGCCGACGCCCGCATCAACCGCATCTACGGCGGCCCCAACGAGGTCATGCTCGAGATCGTCGGTCGCTCCATGGGCCTCGCCGACCCCCGCTGAGCCAGACGCGGCGCGCGACCGGGGCGATCCCGACCGCGCGCCGCCGGCCGGGACCGCGCGGCGTCGCCACGGCCCCGCCGCGTCCGCGCGCGGCCGGCTGGGTCAGCCCGCGTCGCGCAGCCGGTCGCGCAGCTCGGTGCGGCGGATCTTGCCGCTGATCGTCTTCGGCAGCTCCTCCACGAAGTGGATCTCCCGCGGGTACTTGTACGGCGCGGTCAGCTGCTTGACGTGGTCCTGGAGCTCCTTCGCGAGCGCGTCGGAGGCCTCGTGGCCCGCCGACAGGATCACGAACGCGGTGACGATCTCGGTGCGGTCGGGGTCGGGCTTGCCGACGACCGCGGCCTCCGTCACCGCGGGGTGCTCGACGAGGGCGGACTCGACCTCGAACGGACCGATGCGGTACGCCGACGAGGTGATCACGTCGTCGTCGCGGCCCTCGAACCAGAGGTACCCGTCGGGGTCGCGGGCGGCCTTGTCGCCCGTGAAGTACCAGCCGTCGTGGAATCGCTCGGCCGTCGCCTCGGCGTTGCCGTCGTAGCCGCGGAAGAGCCCGACGGGCCGGTGCTCGCCGTCGGTGCGGATCGCGATGTCGCCGACCTGGCCGTCCGGGGCGCGCTGCAGCTCGGCGTCGAGCACCTGGACGTCCCAGCCGGGCATCGGCAGGCCCATCGACCCGGAGCGCACGGGCACGGAGCGGTAGTTCGCGATCGTCACGGAGGTCTCGGTCTGCCCGTAGCCGTCGTGCACCGTGAGGCCGCCCGTGCCCTTGGCCCAGACCTTGATGACCTCGGGGTTCAGGGGCTCCCCCGCGCTCGTGCAGTGCCGCAGCGCCGAGAGGTCGAAGGCCTTCAGGTCCGCCTGGACGAGGGTCCGGTAGAGCGTCGGGGGCGCGCAGAAGGAGGTGATGCCGCGGTCGGCGAGGATCCCGAGGATCACGTCCGCGGTCGGCTTGCCGAGCTGCACCTGCACGATGGTGGCGCGCTCGTGGAGCTGCCCGAAGAGCGTGCCGAAGGCGGCCTTCGCCCAGCCCGGGTCGGTGACCGCCCAGTGCCGGTCGCCCGGACGCAGGTCGTGCCAGAAGCGGGCCGTCGGGACGTGCGCCAGGCCGTACTCCTGGACGTGGGTGACCATCTTGGGGTGCGACACCGTGCCGCTCGTGAAGTACACGAGCATCGGGTCCTCGCGCGCCGTCGGGTCGTCGGGGAGGTCCCCGCCGTCCTCGGGCGCGGCGTCGACGACCGAGGCCAGATCCAGCCAGGTCCCGTCCGCGGTGTCCACGCCGCCGCAGGCGATCCGGGTCCGCAGCGCCGCCGGCACGTGAGCGATGGCGTCGATCTTCGCGGCGCCGGCGACGTCGGTCACGGCGGCGACGGCCCCGGACTGCTCGAGCCGGTAGGCGATGTCCTTCGTCGTCAGCAGGTTCGGCCCCGGCATCGGCACGGCGCCGATGCGGATCGCCCCGAGGACGGCCGTGTACCACTCGGCGATCCGCGGCAGCATCACGAAGACGCGGTCGCCCTTGCCGACCCCCTGGTCGAGCAGGGCGCGGCCGAACCGCCGGGCGTCCCGCGCGAGGTCCGCGGCGGTCTGCTCGGCGGTGGTCTCCCCGTCGGGACCGATCGACAGGACGGCGAGGTCGTCCGGCGCGTCGTGCGCCCAGCCCTCGACGATGTCGATCACGGCGTTGTAGCGCGCGGGCACGTCGATCCGGAAGGTCCGGCGCGCCTCCTCGTAGTCGGTGAGGCGCGGCGGGACGTCGCGGCCGGGCGCGCTCACGACGCGCTCGCCCCGGTCGCGAGGTCGGCGGCCTGCGCCGCCGCGATCTCGCCGGCGACGTCGACGATCCAGTCCTCCTGGCCCGCGACGGCCTTGCGGCGACCCAGCTCGACGAGCACGTCGCGCGGGTCGATCCCCAGCCGCTCGCTGTGGCGCTTGGCGTGGAGCAGGAACGTCGAGTAGACGCCGGCGAAGCCGAGCGCGAGCGACTCGCGGTCGGGGAACGGCTGGAACGGCATGAACGGCTGGACGACCTGCTCGGCGGCGTCGGAGAGCCCGAAGACGTCGAAGCCGGTGTCGATGCCCGACTGGTGCAGGACCGCGGCCAAGAGCTCCGTCGCCGCGTTGCCCGCGCCCGCACCGAGTCCGCGGAGGCAGCCGTCGATCCGGGTCGCGCCGGCCTCGACCGCTGCGATCGTGTTGCCGACGGCGAGCCCGAGGTTGTTGTGCCCGTGGAACGCGACCTCGGGGACGACCTCGGCGAGGGCGGCCACCCGGTCCCGGACGCCTGCCGGCACGAGCGCGCCGGCCGAGTCCACGATGTAGACGCACGTCGCGCCGTAGCCGGCCATCAGCGCGGCCTGCTCGGCGAGCTGCGCCGGCTCGATCATGTGGGACATCATCAGGAAGCCGATCGGCTCCAGACCGAGCTCCTGCGCCGCGGCGAAGTGCTGTTGGGAGATGTCCGCCTCGGTGCAGTGCGTGGCGATGCGGACCGCCTTCACCCCCAGGTCGGCGGCCGCCTTCAGGTCGCGGCGGGTACCGACGCCGGGGAGCAGGAGGACGCCGATGTCGGTCGACTCCGAGACCGCGACGGCCCGCTCGATCAGCTCGAGCTCCGGCACGTGCGACATGCCGTACTGCAGCGAGGACCCGCCGAGCCCGTCGCCGTGGGTGACCTCGATCAGCGAGACGCCGGTGCCGTCGAGCGCGCGCACGACGTCCTCGACCTGCTGCACCGTGTAAGCGTGGCGCATCGGGTGGGACCCGTCGCGCAGCGTCGTGTCGGTGATGCGGATGCGGGAGCTCATGCGGCCACCAGCCCTTCGCGCTGGACCTGGACCCATCGTTCGCCGACCTGGCACGCGGCGGCGGTCATGATGTCGAGGTTGCCGGCGTACGGCGGGAGGAAGTCGCCCGCGCCCTCGACCTGGAGGAGGACGATCACGACCGTCCGCTCGCCCCACGGCGTCCACTGGCGGTCGATCACCGGCTCGACCTTGAGCCGGTACCCGGGCACGTAGCGGGAGACCTGCTCGACCATCCGGTCCACGGAGGCACGGAGGGCCTCCTCGTCGATCGCCGGATCCTCCGGGACCGCGAAGAGGGTGTTGCCCATCAGGATCGGCGGGTCGGCGGGGTTCAGGACCATGATCGCCTTGCCCGCCGCGGCGCCACCGACCTGCTGCAGCGCGCCCGACGTCGTCCGGGTGAACTCGTCGATGTTCTGCCGCGTGCCGGGCCCGGCCGAGAGGCTGGCGATGGTCGACACCATCTCCGCGTACTTCAGCGGCGCCACGCGGTCCAGCGCGTGGACGATCGGGATCGTCGCCTGTCCGCCGCAGGTGATGAGGTTGACGTTCGTCCCGGAGAGGTGCTCGTCGAGGTTCACCGCCGGGACCACCAGCGGGCCGATGTGCGCGGGCGTCAGGTCGACCGCGAAGATGCCGGCCTGCTCGAGGCGCGGGGCGTGGGAGCGGTGCGCGCCGGCGGAGGTCGCGTCGAAGACGACCTTCACGTCGGCCTCCAGCACGCCGTCGAGCCCGTCGGAGGAGACCGGCACGCCGAGGTCCTTCGCACGGGCGATGCCCTCCGACGCGGGATCGATGCCGGCGAAGCACGCGACCTCCATGGTCTCGCTGCCGCGGAGCTTCATCAGCAGGTCGGTGCCGATGTTGCCGGTGCCGATGATCGCGACCCTCGTCGCTCCGGTGGTCATCGCGTCGTCCCGACCGTGGCCGTGACCGTGCCCACCGCGCCGGAGAACCGCGCCTCGTAGGCGCCGGGCGCGGCCGGGACCGCCGCGGTGAACGACCCGGCGAGGATCGGCTGCCCGACCGGCAGCGCCTCGCCGAAGCGGCCGACGGCCTCGGCGAGCCACGCCACCGCCTTGGCGGGGTGACCGAGGACCGCCTCGCCGGTGGCCCGCCCGACCTCGTCGCCGTCGTGCGTCATCACGACCTCGATCTCGCGGAGGTCGCCGACCGCGTCGAGCGGGACCGCGGCGCCGAGCACCGCGCCGAAGCACGACGCGTTGTCGGCGATCGTGTCCGGCAGCGTGATCCGCCAGTCGACGACGCGCGAGTCGATCACCTCGAAGACGGGGACGATCTCCGCCGTCGCGGCCAGCACCTGCTCGACGGTGAGTCCCGGTCCGCGCAGTTCCTCTCCGAGGACGAAGGCCAGCTCGGGCTCCAGGCGCGGGGCGACCATCCGCTGTGCGGCCGGGTCGAACGTCGCCCCGTCGGCGAACAGGTGCGAGTCGAGCACCACGCCGAAGTCGGGTTCGTCGACACCCAGCTGGCGCTGCATCGCGAGGCTCGTCAGGCCGATCTTGCGTCCGGCCACCGTCCGTCCCGCCGCGGCGTGCCCGGCGACGAGGCGCTGCTGCACGCGGTAGGCGTCGTCGACGTCGAGCCCTCCCGGGCGCTCGGTGAGGGGCTCGACGGCGGTCCCCGACTCGAAGGCCTCCAGGAGTTCGCGCGCGAGGGCGTCGAGCTCGGCGGAGGACCGAGGACGGTGGTCAGTGGTCGACATTCCCGGGACCGGACCACACGGCACGCCTCGACGCAACCCGTATCCCGATATCCAGAACGAAAAGCCCAGGCGCGAGGATCGACCGGCTAGCCTCGCCGACCATGCTGTTGACGGTGATGAACGTCGGGCGCGTCCTCGACGCCTACGACGAGGACCATCCGGAGCGCGGGGTCGCCGAGATGGCGGACGTCCTGGGCGTCGGGACGTCGAAGGCCCACGCCCTGATGACCTCGATGGCGGAGATCGGCCTGCTCCGCCGCGTGCCGGGCGGGCGCTACCGGATCGGCTGGCGGGCGCTCGAGCTCGTCCGCCTGATCACCGAGTCGACGCCCTTCCGGCCGGTCGCCCAGCGCGTCGCGGAGACGATCGCCCGGCGCAGCGGCGAGGTCGTGCACGTCGGCACCCTGGACGGCGGGCGGGTCGTCTACGTCGACCGCTTCGTCGGCTCGCGCGGGGCCCAGATCCCCGTGTCCTCCGTCGGTTCCTCCCTGCCCGCGCACTGCACGGGTGTCGGCAAGGTGCTGCTCGCGCACCAGGACGCCGGCATCGTCGACGTGATCCTCGACGACCAGGGGCTGGAGCCGATGACCGCCAACACGATCACCACGCGGGACCGGCTCTACGCGGAGCTCCACCGCGTGCGGGCCGACGGGGTCGCCTACGACCGCGAGGAGGTCCAGCCCGGCCTGTCGTGCGTCGCCGCACCGATCTTCGACGACGACGGCCGGGCCGTCGCCGCCCTCTCGATCTCGGTGCCCACGGAGCGCTTCGCCCGGGCCGAGACGGCACTGACCAGCACCGTTCGTCGTGCGGCGCGCACGATCTCCGAGCGCCTGACGGTCCCCGCCTCCGCAGAGGAACTCGAACGCGCCACGTCGTCCTGATATCCGGGATCCGGGTTGACGGTGCGGGCGCCGGCCGGATACAGCTGGGTCATGCCCATCGCACACCGGGACGGCACGTCCGTCCGCTCGACCGCCGCCGGCGCATGAGCTCCGCCCGCCCCGAGGTCCTCGTCGAGGACCAGAAGGACGACGGCACGTTCCGCGTCCACCGCTCCGCCTTCCTCTCGGACGAGATCCACGCCGCGGAGATGCAGCGCGTCTTCGAGCGCTCCTGGCTGTTCATCGGCCACGAGTCCGAGCTCGCCGAGAAGGGCGAGTACCGCCGGCGCAAGATCGCGGGACGCTCGATCATCTTCGTCCGCAGCGACGACGGCGAGATCCGCGCCTTCCACAACACGTGCCCGCACCGCGGCGCGATCGTCTGCCGCCAGGACAAGGGCGTCGCGAAGGCGTTCCAGTGCTTCTACCACGCGTGGACGTTCAACTCCCGGGGCCAGCTGAAGGGCATCCCGGGCAAGGACGGCTACGACGGCGGCACCTTCGATGCGGCCGAGCGCTCGCTCAAGCCGGTGGCCCGGTTCGAGAGCTACCGCGGGTTCCACTTCGTGAGCTTCCAGGAGGACATCCAGCCGCTGTACGACTACCTGGCCGGGGCGCGGGAGTACCTGGACCTCATCGTCGACCAGTCCCCGTCGGGGCAGCTGCGCGTCGCGGACGGCTCGCACCAGTACTCGATCCGGGCGAACTGGAAGCTCCTGGCCGAGAACAGCATCGACGGCTACCACGGCATGCCGACCCACCAGACGTACTTCGAGTACGTCGCCGAGGCCGGCGGCCTCGGTGGGAAGGGCGGCAAGAAGCTCCACGGCCGCGGCCACTCGCTCGGCAACGGCCACGCGTGCGTCGAGTACTGGGCCCCCTGGGGCCGGCCGGTCGCCCGCTGGGTGCCGATCATGGGCGAGGAGGCCAAGCCGGCGATCGAGGCCGCGAAGGCCGAGATCGTCGAGCGGCAGGGCGCCGAGAAGGCCGACCGCATCTGCGAGTGGAACCGCAACATGCTGATCTACCCGAACCTCGTGATCAACGACATCATGTCGACGACGATCCGCACGTTCTGGCCGGTCAGCAAGGATTACATGGAGATCGACGCCTGGGCGATCGCCCCCGTCGAGGAGGGCGAGGGCGAGGCCCTGCAGACGCGCCTGCACAACTTCCTCGAGTTCCTCGGGCCGGGCGGCTTCGCCACGCCCGACGACGTCGAGGCCCTCGAGTCGTGCCAGATCGGCTTCGAGGCCGGCGGCGAGCAGTGGAACGACGTCTCGCGCGGGATGAAGCGCGAGGCCCTCGTCGACGACGAGCTCCAGATGCGCGCGTTCTGGCGCCAGTGGGTCGCCCAGATCGAGGGCTACGAGATCGACGACTGGGGCGACGCCCCGCTGCCGGACGAGCTCGTGACCCCCGACGCCGAGCGCACCTGGGCGATCACGTGACGGGAACGCCCCCGGTCGCGGTCGTGACCGGCGCTGCCGCCGGGATCGGTCGCGCCATCGTCCGCCGGCTGCGCGCCGACGGGTGGCTCGTCGTCCTCGCGGACCTCGAGGCGAACGTCGCCCGCGCAGCCGCGCAGGCCGAGGGCGACGACGTCCTGTCCTTCGGCGGCGACCTGAGCGACGCCGACATCGCCCGCGCGCTGATCGCGGACACGACGGCCGAGCACGGCCGCATCGACCTCCTGGTCAACAACGCGGGCGGCGGCGTCCTCCGGCCCTTCATGGACCACGACGACGCGTCGATCGCGGCCACGATCTCGCGCAACCTGCTGACGACGATCCACTGCATCCAGGCCGCGATGCCCGCGCTCCTGGAGTCGCGGGGCTCGGTCGTCTCGATCGGTGGCGACTCGGTGCGCAACGGCCTGTCGATGCACGCGGTCTACAACGCCGCGAAGGGCGGGGTGCACGGCCTGACGACCGGCCTGGCCCGCGAGTTCGCGCCCCGTGGCGTGCGGTTCAACGTCGTCGCCCCCTCGATCGTGCTGACCGACCAGGTCGTGCAGATGGAGCGGGACCGCGACACGCTCACGCCGCCCGTCCTGCACATGCTCGACGAGGCCGTCGACGTCATCCCCATGGGTCGCCCCGCGACCGTCGAGGAGGTCGCGAACGTCGTCGCGTTCCTCGGTTCCCCGCAGGCGTCGTTCGTGACCGGCCAGGTCGTGAGCGTCAACGGCGGCAGCACGATGCTCTGAGGCTCCGGAGGAGCGACATGACCGACACCACCATGCCCCAGACCACCCACGACCGCCTGATGCTTCGCCTCGAGGTCGAGGAGTTCCTGATCGAGGAGGCAGCGATCCTCGACGAGTGGCGCCTCGACGACTGGATCGCCCTCTTCACCGACGACGCCACCTACGTGGTGCCGTCGACGGACCTCGCCGGCGGCGACCCGGCGCGCGACCTGACGCTGATCGACGACGACCGGCTCCGCCTGGAGTGGCGCGTGAAGCGGCTGAAGAGCCGGCACGCCCACCGCGAGTACCCGTGGTCCCGCACCCGCCGACTCGTGACGAACGTCCGCGTGCTGCGTGCGGAGGACGACGAGCTCGACATCACGGCGTCGATCCTCGTCCACCGCTTCCGCCACGGGCGCCAGGACCACTTCGTCGCGCGGTACCTCATGACGCTCGTGCGCACCGAGGACGGCCTCCGCATCCGTCGCCGCCGGGCGGAGATCGACCAGGAGCGGCTGAGCCCCAACGGTGCGCTCAGCATGATCCTGTGAGCGCCGTCCCGCCCTCCCCCACGACCGCGACCCTCGTCGCGGCCTGCCGGGTGCTCGAGCACCAGGGACTGACCACGGCGTTCGGCCACGTGACGGCCCGGGTCGACGGCGCCGACGACGTCCTGATCTCCGGCAGCGCCGGACCGGGGCTCGTCACCGGACCCGAGGACCTCGTCCTGATCGGTCCGGACGGCGACGTCCGCGGCGGCGACGCGACGCTCCTGCCCGGCGAGACCGCGCTCCACCTCGGCATCCTCCGGGCGCGGCCCGACGTCGGGAGCGTCGTCCGCTTCCATGGTCCGAGCACCCTGGCCTGGGGCACCCTCGGGCGCGCCCTGCCGGCGACCACGGGCATGGGCCTGTTCCTCGGGCACCAGGTCCCCGTCTTCGACACGAGCACGACGATCACGGCGGCCGAGCACGCCGACCGCATGGCGTCGGCGCTCGGGCCGCGCCCGGCGCTCCTGCTGCGCGGGTTCGGCTCCGTCACCGTCGGCCGGACGATCGAGGAGGCCGTGGCCCGCGCCTGGCTGCTCGAGCGCTCCGCCGCCGCCCTGCTCGCGGCGCACACCGTGTCCACCCCCCTTCCCTATCCGGCGACCGCGGCCGAGCCCTTCGCCTCGGACGACGGTCCCGCACCACGCCAGCTGGCGCGCGTGTGGCACTACCTGCAAGCGATCTCGAAAGGACAGAAACGATGACCTCGATCTGGCTCGACCTCATGGGCGCCGGCGTCCAGGAGCGCTTCTACGACGCCGGCGGCGTCCGCACCCGCGTCCTGGAGTGCGGTGAGGGGCCGGTGCTCCTCCTGCTCCACGGCACCGGCGGCCACGCGGAGACGTACTGCCGCAACCTCGGCCCGCTGTCGGAGCACTTCCGCGTCGTCGCCCCCGACCTGATCGGGCACGGCTTCACCGACCGCCCCGACGTCGACTACACCCTCGACACGTTCGCAGGGCACATCGTCGACCTGCTCGACGCGCTGGGCGCCGACACGGCGATCCTCTCCGGCGAGTCCCTCGGCGCGATGGTCTCCGCCTGGGTCGGCATCACGCACCCCGAGCGGGTGGAACGCGCGGTGCTGAACACCGGCATCCTCGCCCGCCCCGACGCCCCCGGACAGGCGCAGCTCGACGACCTCGAGCAGCGCACGATGGCGATGGCGAGGGACGGCGTGACGCTCGAGGGCGTCCGGCACCGCATGAACTGGCTCGTCTCCTCCCCCGACCGCATGACGGACGAGATGATCCAGGTGCGCCACCGCGTCTACACGCAGGACGGCATGCTCTCCAGCGTCGCGACGATCATGTCCAGCGTCATCGGGATGATCCGCGGGACGAACGACGGCACCGACTACTACGCCCCGGGCACGATGGCCCGGCTCGAGGTCCCCACGCTCGTCCTCTGGACGGTCGACAACCCGGGGCAGAGCACGGAGCTCGCCCGCGAGACCGCGAAGGAGCTCCCGGACGGGAGGTTCGAGGTGCTCGAGGACTGCGCCCACTGGCCGCAGTTCGAGCAGCCCGACGCGTTCAACGCGATGCATCTCGAGTTCCTCGTCGCCGGGAAGGTGGCCTGACATGGCCGAGTTCCTGGGCCTCGGGGTCACGCACTACCCGCTCCTGGCGGGGACCGACGAGCACATGGCCGGCCTGCTGCGCTGGACGCTCGGCGATCCGGACATCCCGGAGGAGCTGAAGGACCCGGCCGCCTGGTCGCCGTCGATGCGGGCGGAGTGGGAGCGCGGCACGGAGGCCGCGGCCGCGCACCGCGCCGAGCTGCGCGAGCACATGGCGCGATGCCGCAAGGCGCTCGACGACTTCGAGCCGGACGTCCTCATCGTCTGGGGCGACGACCAGTACGAGAACTTCCGCGAGGAGGTCGTGCCGCCGTTCTGCGTGCTGGCCTACGAAGATCTCGACGTCCCCGCCTTCGAGGTCATGAACGAGCGCGGCAGCCCCAACGCCTGGGGCCTGCCGGACGACTTCGAGATCGTGCTCCACGGCGATCCCGAGACCGCGCGGTCGATGACCAACAGCCTGATCGACGACGGCTTCGACATGGCCTACTCGTACAAGAAGCGCGCCGGTGCGCACTTCCCGCACGCGATCCTGAACACCCAGCTGTTCCTCGACTACGACAACGCGGGCGCCGAGCTGCCCTACCCGATCGTCCCGATCACGGTCAACTGCTACGGCCAGCACGCCATCGCCCGCAAGGGCGGGCTCGCACGATTCGCGGACATCCACGACGAGCGCCTGGACCCGGTCGGCCCGACCCCGAAGCGCTGCATGGACCTCGGGGCCTCCGTCGTCCGCGCGCTCGCCGGCACCGACAAGCGGGTCGCACTGGTCGCGTCCTCGAGCTGGTCGCACGCGTTCCTCGTCGACAAGACCTGGCACCTCTGGCCGGACACGCCCGCCGACCGCCGGCTCTACGAGGCGTTCGTCGCCGGCGACCTCGACACCTGGCGCGCGGTGACGGGCGCCGAGGTCGTCGACGCGGGCCAGCACGAGATGCTCAACTGGTTCTGCCTCGTCGGGGCGATGGAGGAGCTCGGCATGACGCCCGACTGGTCGACGTTCGTCGAGACGGACGTCTTCAACTCGAACAAGTGCTTCGCCGTGTTCAGCCAGGACGGCGCGGCGGCTGCCGCCGACTGACCGGACGCTGGACCGCCGGAGGTCCGGCGGTCCGGTGGGGCGCCGCGGGTCCGGCGGGTCCGCGGCCGCGCCCCCGGGGCGCGGCCGGGGCGCGGCCGGACGGACGTCGACCGCTCCGCGCGGGGGCGACCGGCGACGCAGGTCGCCGGGAGGAGTCCTCCTCCTAGCCCTGCTCCTCGGGGACCGTGACCTTCAGGCCGTCCTCGGCGTCGGTCACGACGAGCTGGCACGAGAGCCGCGAGTTCTCCTGCACGGTGTCCAGGAACTCGAGGAGCTCCCACTCCTCCTCCGACGCCTTGCCGTAGTGCGCGGCCCACTCGCCCTCGACGTACACGTGGCAGGTGGCGCAGGAGCAGCTGCCGCCGCACTCCGCCTCGATGCCGGGCAGGTTGTTGGCGACCGAGCCGTCCATGACGCTGAGCCCGGACTTGACCTCGATGGTCTGCTCCGAGCCGTCGGGGAGGACGTAGGTGACGCTTGGCAACGTGGTGATTCCTTCGTGAGTGGGAGGGGTGGGAGTCGCGGCGCCCGTCAGGCGACGACGTCCTTGAGTCCGACGGCCTCGTCGGCCAGACGGGTGACGTCGACGCGCTGTCGGGTCCGAATGTACTTCTTGCCGGCCATGAACTCCTTCGGGGCGTTCGCGGACTCGACCGCCGCGATGACGTCCCCGTCGAGGTGGAAGACCGTGAACCGTCCCGTGGTCGGATCGCCACGGACGACGGCCGCGTGACCCGGGCGGAGCAGCCCGGCCATCTTCAGCTTCAGGTCGAACTGGTCCGACCAGAACCACGGCACGTCGGCCGCCGGCACGTCCTTGCCGACGATGACGTGCGCGGCCTGCTTGGCCTGCTCCATCGCGCTCGGGATGCTCTCCATGCGGACGAGCTCCTCGACGTTCCCGACCGGACGCCGGGTCACGTCGCCGATCGCCAGCACGTGCGGGTCGCTCGTGCGCGTGGCGGCGTCGACGACGATGCCGCCGTCGCACGTCAGGCCGGCAGCGCTGGCCAGCTCGTCTCGGGGGATCGCCCCGACGCCGACGAGCGCGAGGTCGCAGGGGATCTCGCGGCCGTCGCCGAGCACGACCGCGCGCACGTGGCCGTCGTCGTCGCCCGCGAACCCGGTGACGTCGGCCGACGTCAGGACCTCGGTGCCCTGGGCGACGTGGTGCCCGGTCAGGATCTCCGACAGCTCCGGGCTCGCGACCCGAGCGAGCACGCGGTCCTCGCGCTCGAGGACCGTCACCTGCTGGCCGACGGAGCGCGCGACCGCCGCGACCTCGAGCCCGACGTAGCCGGCACCGACGATCACGAGCCGCTTGTCGGGGTGCACCGCGTCCTTCAGGACGCGGGCGTCCGCCAGCGTGCGCAGGACGACGACGCCGTCGAGGTCCCCGCCCGGCACCGGCAGGCGCCGCGGCTCGGCCCCGGTGGCGAGCACGAGGGTCGAGTACGCGAGCTCGGTGTCGTCGCCCAGGCGCACGGTGCGCGCCTCAGGGTCGATCGCGACGACGTCCTCCGAGAGGCGCAGCGTGATGCCCTGCTCCTCGTAGAACTCGAGCGGCCGCAGCGGATCCTCCAGCTCGTCGGCGTGGAACTTCTTCGAGAGCGGAGGACGGTGGTACGGCGCATCGGGCTCGGACCCGATCAGCACGACCGGGCCCTCGTAGCCGAGCTGGCGCAGGGTCCCGACGAGGGTGCCCCCGCCGTGCCCGGCGCCGACGATGACGACGGGCGCCTCGTCCGCGGCGCTCACCGGGCCACCGCCGGCGTCGCGTCGGTCCCGGCGCGCGCGCTCATCGCAGCTCGAGCTTCATCGGCAGGTTCTTCACGCCGCCGACGAAGTTCGTCTGCACGACCTTGCGCTCGCCCGTGAACTCGCCGCCGACGATGAGCGGGATGAGCTCCTCGTACATCACGCGAAGCTCGAGCTTGGCGACGTGCTGGCCGATGCACATGTGCGGGCCGTAGCCGAAGGCGATGTGCTTGTTCGGGCGGCGCGTCGAGTCGAACGTGTCGGGATCGGAGATGACCTCCTCGTCGCGGCTGCCCGACTGGAAGAGCGTCAGGAGGCGATCGCCCTTCTTGATCTTCTGGCCGCGCAGCTCGTAGTCCTGCTCGGCCCGGCGGGTGAACTGCTTGACCGGCGCGGCCCAGCGGATGGCCTCGTTGACGAAGTCCGCGATGCCCTTCGGGTCCTCCTGCAGCGCCTTGAGCTGGTCGGGGTGCTTGATGAGCTGCTCGATGCCCGTGGCGAGCGTCGCCGACGTCGTGTCGTGGCCGGCGGTCGCGATGGCGATGAAGTAGCCGTACGCGAACGTCTTGGGCATGTACTCGCCGTCGTCGTACTTCGCGGTCGCGACGATCGTGGCGAGGTCGTCCTTCGGGTTCGCGCGGCGGTCCTCGACGATCTGGTCGAAGTAGGCGTAGAAGTCCTGGACCGTCGCCATGAGCTGCTGGGCCTGGGCCTCGGGCGAGAGCTCGATCTCCTCGCGCTTGGAGTCCGGGTCGGCGGTGCCGAAGAAGTCCTGGGTCAGCGCCATCATCCGCGGCTCGTCCTCCTCCGGGACGCCGCAGAGCGACATCACGACGTGGAGCGGGAAGTACATCGACCAGTCCTTCATGAGGTCGAGCTCGCCGGCGGCCGCCTTCTCCTTGAGGTCCTCGATGGAATCCTTGGCGAGCTCGCGGATCCGGTCCTCCCACTTCTTGATGTTGGCGGGGCGGAACCAGTCCAGGGCGACGTTCTTGACGACCGAGTGCTCCGGCGGATCCATGTACGGGAGCACGTCCATCACGCGGTGCGACCCGCCGGTGATGCTGAGGGTGAACTGCTCGCCGGCCTGGTTGGTGAAGAGCGGGTTGTGGCTGCCCTTCTCCTCGCCGCCGCCGTTGGAGAAGATCGCCGGCTGGCGCTCGACCTCCATGATGTCCGCGTGCTTCGTCAGGAGCCACATGGGGTCCCAGCCCTCGACGTGCGCCTGTCCGAGCGGCATGTTGTCCCGCAGCCACTTGTAGGCCTCGAAGAGCTTCTTCTCGTCGCGGTGCCCCTCGGGGAGGACGATCTGCTTGGCGATGTCGTCGGGGACGATCGCGTTGTCGGTCTCGGTGGCGGTGCTCATGGAAATCTCCTGGATGGGGCATGCGCCGCCGTGCTCGGGAGCGGTGAGGCTCTCCCGCGGCAGCGCGCTCGCTCTGCGGGAGCAGTCTCACGAGCGCCCGGGAGCCCGCCGCCTTCGCACCGGGCGATCTTCCTCTACCGGTGGGGGTACAGACGCGATCCGGGGGCCGGTCGCGGACCGGTAGCGGGGCAGGAACACCCCGCTCAGGACCGGTCTTCGCGCGGGCGCTCCCGCTCGGCTCAGCGCAGCTCGAGCCTGACCGGCAGGTTCTTCACGCCGCCGACGAAGTTCGTCTGCGTGACCTTGCGCTCGCCGGTGACCTCGCCGCTGACGATGTGCGGCAGGAGCTCCTCGAACATCACGCGCAGCTCGAGCTTCGCGACGTGCTGCCCGATGCACATGTGCGGGCCGTAGCCGAAGGCGATGTGCTTGTTCGGCTTGCGCGTGGAGTCGAAGGTGTCGTAGTCCTCGAACACCTCCGTGTCGCGGTTGGCGGCCTGGTAGAGCGTCAGGAGGCGGTCGCCCTTCTTGATCTTCTGGCCGCGGAGCTCGTAGTCCTCGAGCGCCTGCCGGGTGAACTGCTTGACCGGGGAGGTCCAGCGGATCGCCTCGTTGACGAAGTTCGGGATCCCGGACGGGTCGTCCTGCAGCGCCTTCAGCTGATCGGGGTGCTCGAGCAGCTGCTGGATGCCGGTGGTGAGCGTGGCGGACGTGGTGTCGTGCCCGGCGGTCGCGACGGCGACGAGGTAGCCGTAGGCGATCTCCTTCGGCAGGAGCTCGCCGTCGTCGCCGCGCGCCACCGAGACGATCGTGGCGAGGTCCTCGGTCGGGTTGGCGCGGCGGTCCTCGACGATCGTGTCGAAGTAGGCGTAGAAGTCGTTGATCGTCGCCACCCACTGCTTCGCCGCCGCCTCGGGCGACACGTCGACGTCGTCGCGCTTCTTGTCGGGGTCCGCCGTGCCGAAGAAGTCCTGCGTCAGCGCCATCATCCGCGGCTCGTCCTCCTCGGGCACGCCGCAGAGGGACATGATCACGTGGAGCGGATAGTGGATCGCCCAGTCGGCGATGAGGTCCAGCTCGCCGGCCGCGGCCTTCACCTTGAGGTCGGCGACCGACTCCCGGGCGAGCTCACGGACTCGGTCCTCCCACTGCTTGATGTTCGCGGGACGGAACCAGTCCAGCGCGATGTTCTTGACGAACGTGTGCTCCGGAGGGTCGAGGTAGGTGACGGTCTCCAGGACGCGGAAGCTGCCACCCGTGAGCTGCTTCGTGAACTCCTCGCCGGCCTGGTTGACGACGATCGGGTTGTGCGAGCCCTTGTTCTCGCCCCCGCCGTTCGTGAAGATCTGCGGCTGGCGCTCGACCTCCTGGATGTCGGCGTGCTTGACGACGAGCCACAGCGGGTCGTAGCCCTCGACGTGGGCCTGCGCGAGCGGGGCGTTGGCGATCAGCCAGTCGTACGCGGCGTAGAGCTTGTCCTCGTCGCGGTGGCCCTCCGGCAGGACGATCTGCCGGGCGATGTCGTCGGGGACGATCGCGTTGCCGGTCTCGGTGGGGGTGCTCATCGGGTCTCCTGTGAGGTGCGCGGCTGCGGGCGCGGGCCGCCGGGTGAGGGCTCCACGATCCGTCGGGTGTCGGATCGTGCGCAGTGTCACACGCTGAACCGCCCGGCCGACCTCCTCGATCGCCGAAGACGGTGTATCGCTGGAGACCTCTACAACGACGCGCGAGTCGCGGAGGGGCATCTCGCTCCCGGTCGCGGGGGCGGGGCCCGCGGCGCGCCGCCGCGGCCCCCGCCCCCGCGTCACCGGGTCGTCAGCACGACCTTGCCGCGATGGCCGCCGTCCTCGAGCAGCCGATGGGCGTCGGCCGCCCGGTCGAGCGGGAGCACCGTCCCCACGACCGGCCGCCAGTCCGGCATCCGGTCGATCAGGCCGAGCATCGCCGCGAAGTCGCGATGGCTGCCCATCGTGGTCCCCCGGATGTCGAACTGGCCGAAGTAGAACGGCCGGATCGCGATCTCGGCCTGCTCCGCGGCGTTGGCGCCGAAGCTCACCACCCGTCCGCCGGGGCGCAGGGTGCTGAGCGCGTCCGCCCACTGCCCGACGGGGTCGATCACGAGGTCGAAGCCCTCGCCGTCGTTGGCCTCGCGCGCCGCCTGCGGCCAGCCCGCATCGCGGTAGGAGACCCCCGCCGTCGCGCCGAGCGCGACCGCGCCGTCGATGCCGCCCTGCGACGAGGACGTGACCGTGATCCGCGCACCGGCGCGGTGCGCGAAGGCGACGAGGAAGGTCGCGACCCCGCCGCCCGCGCCGAGGATCAGCACGCGCTCGCCGGGGCGCAGGCCGCCACGGCCGAACAGCGCGCGGTGGGCCGTGACGCCGGCCAGCGGCAGGGCCGCGGCCTCCTCCCACGAGAGCTGCGCGGGCTTCGGCAGGACGTTCTCCTCGGGCACCGCGACGAGCTCCGCGTACGTGCCGTCGACCCGGTCGCCCAGGATCTCGAAGCGGGGTCCGGGGGCGGCGTCGCGGTCGCCCCACCAGAGCGAGGGGACGATCACGACGTCCTCCCCCGTGTCGCGCCGGACGCCCGCGCCGTCGGCCCCGGGCACGAGCGGGAGCGGCGCGGGGTACTGCCCGCGACGGACGAGGCAGTCGTGCCAGTTCAGCGCGGCCGCCCGGAGCTCCACGAGCACCCATCCGGGAGGGACGACGGGGTCCGGCGCCTCCTCCGGCCGGAGCGTGTCCAGTCCGCCGTACTCGTGCAGTCGCACTGCGTGCATCGGGGTCCTCTCGGTCGCGGTCGGCGGCCAGGCCGCCCGGGTCCGGACGACCCTACGTGAACGATCCTTCACGTGACCTCGCCGAGGACACGGGGGGACGTGCGTCCGTCGCGGATCGGGACGTGAGCGACCGTTCGCACGTCGTCCGTTCGGCCGACGCGCACAGACGGGCGGGCCGGAGGTGGCATACGCCGTGAACCATCGTTCACACTCCGAGAGCGCGGCCAGGTATGGTTGGTGCTGTGAGCGCACGCACACGAGTCCAGTCGTCGTCCCCGGACATCGGAACCGCCGCCCACGTCGCGGCGCTCGACGGCCGCGTGCGGGCCCTCCTCGGCGCCCAGCCCACCGCCGACGGCGCCCCCGACCTCGCCCTCGCCGTGGCCCGCGAGCAACTCGAGGACCGGCTCAGCCGCGACGCCGCGACGTGGTCGCGGGACACCGTGGTCGAGGCGTGCGACCTCCTCCGGTCCGTGGACGAGGTCCAGCGGATCCGCGAGGAGCGCGCGGTGCGCGAGCGCCTGACGGAGCTCGCCCGCATCCAGCGGGCGGTCGACGCGCTGTCCGGCCTGAGCACGGACGAGGCCGTCCGCCGGGCGCCCATCGTGCTGTGCGAGAGCTGCGACGTCGGCCGCGGGATGATCTCCGCCGTCGTCGGCTCGATCTGGGTGCCGCGCCACCTGCACATCACGCCGGGCCACGAGGAGCACGCCGACAGTTTCCAGGAGTACATCTCGAGCGCCCGGATCCCGCTCGCGCACACGCTGCTCGAGGCCGAGCTCGTCCGGCGCCGGGTCGCGGGGATCGTCGACGACACGGCCGGCGACGAGCGCACGTTCAAGCCGATCGTCGAGGCCGGCCAGTCGGCGGCCTACGTCGTCGCCCCGATCATGTCGCGCGGCCGCGCGATCGGCTTCGTCCACGCCGACCGCCACGACGGCGACACGCGGGTCACCGACCACGACCGCGACCGGCTCGCCGCGTTCGCGTCCTGCTTCGGGCTGCTCCACGAGCAGACCCTGCTCCGGGACCGCCTGGCGGCCCAGCGGCTGCGGTCCCGCGCCGCGTTCGCCGACGCCGAGTCGTCCCTGATCCGGCTGCAGGAGGACGCCGTCCGCCTCGACGACGCCCTGCGCTCGGCGGCCGAGGTCGCCGACGGGCCGACGCGCCAGGACGCCGGCGGGCCGACCGCCCAGCGCGTCCAGGACCTCCTCACCAGCCGCGAGCGCGAGGTCCTCGGGCTGATGACCGAGGGCGCCACCAACACGCGCATCGCGGAGCAGCTGGTGATCGCCGAGGGCACCGTCAAGTCCCACGTCAAGAACATCCTGCGGAAGCTGCGGGCGCCGACCCGGTCGGCGGCGGTGGCCCGCTACGCGCACCTCACGCGCCGCTCCAACCAGGTCGCATGAGCCCGGAGGTCCTGGGCGGCTCCCGGTCCCCCCGCGCGCGCCGGACGGGCGACGTCGCCCGGCACGCCGACACCATCGTCCGGCGCCTGCACGCGATGGGCATCGACCCGGGCGCCGCGGGCATCGGGGCCGACGACCTCGAGCGGGCCTCGACCACGCTCGACCGCGGCGCGGAGCTCGTGACCGGGCTGCTCACGGGCGCACCGGCGCGGCGCCGGTCGGAGCTCGCCGCCGTCCTGGTCGAGCTCCACGACGCCCGCCGCAGCATCCGCGCCCTGCGGATGACCGGGCGCGGCCGCCCCGCGGAGGCCCTGCAGCAGAGCGTCACCCGCCTGCGGAACGTCAGCTCGACGACCGGGCTGCTGGACCGCGTCTGCGGCGAGGCCGCGACGTGCACCGGGCTCTCGCGCGTGGCGCTGTCGACGGTGGCCGAGACCGACTGGAGCGTGTGCCGCATCCACGCGGAGCACGAGCCCGGCGCCCAACCGCCCCCCGAGCTCCTGGCGATGTCGCAGGACATGGCGGGGATCGAGCGCGAGGTCCTCCGCACCGGCGACGGCGTGGTCGTCCCCGCAGACGCGGACACCCCGATGCGGCAGGTGTTCGGGTCGTCCCACGTGGTCGTCCCCGTGCCCGTGTCGACCGGGGTCCTGGGCCTCCTCCACGGCGACCACCACCCGACGGACCGACCGGCGGACGAGGTCGACCGGGAGCTCCTCGCCGCGTTCGGCCGGGCCTTCGGCCAGATCTACGAGCGCACCGCGCTGCAGGAGCGGCTCGACACGCAGCGGCGCACCCTGATCGCCGCGCTGCAGGCGGAGACCGAGGCGGCCGAGGAGCTCGGCGCCGCGGACTTCAGCTTCGCGGTCCCGGGTCACGAACCCGACGCCGACGCAGTGCCCGCGCCCCGCGGGAGCAACGCGGCCATCGACGCGCTGCTCACGCCGCGCGAGCGCGAGGTCCTCGAGCTGATCCTCGCCGGCGCGTCCAACGGCGTCATCGCCGAGCGGCTCGTGATCACGACCGGCACGGTCAAGTCGCACGTCAAGCGCGTCCTGCGCAAGATCGGCGCGGCGAACCGCTCCGAGGCGATCTCGCGATACTTCGAGCTCGACGGCGCCTGAGCCACCTCCACCACCCCGGAGCGTCCCCATGTCCTGGACCGAGACCACCACCCGCCCCCGCCCCGCCGCCCTCGAGGCGACGACCCTCCCCGACGCGTTCGCCCGCACGGTGGCCGAGCGTCCGGCCGACGTCTGGCTCCGGTCCGCCGGCCCGGAGGGCGCCGCGATCACCTGGGAGGACGCCGCCGGTCGCGTCGCGCGCCTCGCCGGGGGCCTCGAGACGATCGGGGTCGGTCGTGGCGACGTCGTCGCCGTCGCGCTCGCCGGCTCGCCGGAGCTCCACCTCGTCGACCTCGCGGTCCAGCACCTCGGGGCCGCCGCGCTGCAGCTCGGCGCGTCGCCGGCGGACGACGCCGCCGCACTCGTGGACGCCGCGGGGGCCCGGGTCGCCGTGACCCACGCCGGGGCGATCGCCGGGATCTCCGGGGCGACGGCGCTGACGCACGTCGTCTCCGTCGACGGCGGCGAGGGCTCCACCGCCACGCTCGACGCGCTCGAGTCGGGCGCCGGGGACGGCATCGACCTCGCGGCGGCGACCGCCGCCCTCACCGGGGACGACGTCGCCGCGGTGCTCGTCGAGGACGGAGCGCCCGTCCGCCGCACCCACGGCGAGCTCCTGGCCGCCCTCGTCCGCGTCGAGGACGAGTCCTCCCCCGCGCTCGGCGGCCGGATCGTCACGTCGCTGCCCGCCACGACCGCCGGGGTGCGGACCGTCGACGTCGACGCGGCGATCGCGTTCGGCCTCGAGGTCACGTGCGCTCCCGGGCCGGACGACCTGGCCGCGACCGTGGCGGCCGTCCGGCCCACGCGGCTGCTCGCGCCCGCGCCGCTGCTCGAGGCGCTGCGGGCCGACGTCGAGTCGGCGGCCGCGGAGTCGTCCGACGTCGCCGCCGCGCTCCGGGCCGGGTTCGACACGGACGACGCGATCCAGGCCGGCTGCCCCCCGCAGTTCCACCCGGGGCCCGGCCCGGAGTTCGAGGCGCTGCTGCTCGCCGCCCGCGAGCGGCTCGGCCTCGACGCGCTGGAGTGGCTCGGGGCCGACGCCTCCGCCGACCGCGAGCTCCTGCGCGTCCTGCGCGCGATCGGGGTCCCCGGGGTCGAGCCGTGGGCCGTCGCGCCGGCCGCCTGAGCGCCGCGACGCGACCCTCGGCGTCCGGCGGACGCGGGGGACCGGCGACCGCCCGGGCTCAGGCGCCCGCCGACCGCGGCGCGCCGGCGACGGTGCCGACGACGAGGTAGTCGACCCCGTCGACGAACGGCCAGTGCCAGAGGGCCGTCGAGAGGACCGGCACGCCGGCCTCGGCGAGCGCGGGGCGCGGGTCGGCCTCCCGGGGGCCCTTGGCGCGGGCGGCCAGCCGCAGCGCCTCGCCGGGGTCGTCGTCGGCGGCGTCGAGCACGTCCCGGAGCTCGACCGGCTGCGCGTAGCCGTTGCCCCAGCACGCCGGGTCGTGGACGTGGACGACGACCGGGGCGGACGCGTGCAGGACGGCCACGACGCCCGCGGTCAGCGGCCCGCCCTCCCGGGCGATCGTCGCCCGGCGCCGGTCGGCCGGCACACCGGCGTCCAGCAGCGCCGGGTAGAGGAGCTGGCTGTAGAGCAGGTCGCCGATCACCAGGTCGTAGGGGCCGCCGGGGAGCCGTGTCCCGCCGTCGCCGGTCGTCGCCGGCCCGGACCGGGGGCCCACCGCCGCGCCCCGCGCCGCGGGCGCACCGACCGCCCCCTCGTGGGACGCCGCGTGCACGACCCGGTCGACCGCACCGCGCGTGACGTCGTGCTGCACCACGCGGATCCGCCGGCGCAGGCCGCGCCTCACGCGCCGCACGGCCTCGGCCGCCGCCGCGTCGTCGATGTCCAGGAGCGTCACGACGGACGCCCGGTGCGCGATCCGCCCCAGGGGCAGGTCGTCGCCGTTGCCCGCGCCCACGACCGCGACACGGGCCCCCGGGGCCAGGTGCGGGTCGGTGAGCGACCAGAGCGCGTCGCGGCACGACGCCCAGCGCGGTCGTCGCCCCCGCTCGCGGCGCGCGTTCCTGGACGCGTTCGCGTCGGCGGCGGCACCGTCGGGGACCATCCGCGGGACGGTACCGGGGCGCGGTCCGGGCGCCCTGCGTACGGTGGCCGCATCGGGACCATCGTGGCGCCCTCGGATGCTACGTTGGGTGGTGGGTCCCGTCACCGTCCTCACTCGTCCGCCCCGGGCCCGGCGCCATGACCGCTCGCACCCTCCCACCCACGCCCCAGCACACGTCCCACATCGGACCCGCGGAGCTCGCCGCCCGGGCCGCCGCCGTGGCGCTCGCCGTCGCCTCCCTCGCCGTGTTCGTGATCGGCACGTACTTCTGGACGAAGGTCATGACGGAGACGTTCAGCCCGCTCGGGTACGCGTTCACGCCGGTCGGGATGTACGGCATCGCGATCGTCCTGATCCCGCTGATGGGCGTCATCCACCGCCTCTGGATCAGCGGCGACCTGGAGCGCAAGGAGGGCATCGCCCAGGCCGCCGAGCGCGACCGCCTGCGGACCTCGCTGCTGGGGGCCCCGCCGCCGGGCAGCCTGCGCAACGTCCACGCCCAGCCGCCGCCGGAGAACCTGATCTTCGGCGAGGACCTCGAGGAGCTCCGCCGCCGCCGGCGCGAGGGGAGCTGACCGTCCCGGGGTCGAGCGCGTCGCGGCACTACGATGCGGCGTCGTGCCCCGGCTCCTCATCATCGGCATCGGCGTCGGCGATCCCGACCACGTCACGGTCCAGGCGGTCCGGGCGCTGAACGACTTCGACGTCCTGTTCGTCGTCACCAAGCCCGGCGTCGACGAGCCGCTGGCGCTGCGCCGCACGGTCGTCGACCGACACCGCGCGGCGGGCGCGTACCGCACGGTCGAGCTCCCCGACCCGCCACGGGAACGCGAGCTCGACGGCGACCACGGGAGCGCCGTGCGCCAGTGGCGCCGGGAGCGCGCCGACCTGTGGACCGCGGCCCTCGACGAGCACCTCGGGGCCGACGAGACGGGCGCGTTCCTCGTCTGGGGCGACCCGTCGCTGTACGAGTCGACGCTCGCGATCGCGCAGACCGTGGTGACCCGCACCGCCGTCCCCGTCGAGGTCGAGGTGCTGCCCGGCGTGAGCGCCGTGCACGTGCTGACCGCACGCCACCGGATCCCGCTGAACCGCGTCGGCCGCGCGGTGCAGATCACCCCCGCGCGCCTGCTCGCGGACGGGATGCCCGAGGACGTCGACGACGTCGTCGTGATGCTCGACGCGCACGCCACGTTCGCGTCGATCCCCGCCGACGGCCTCGAGATCTACTGGGGCGCGTACCTCGGCACGGAGGACGAGCTCCTGCGCAGCGGTCCCCTCGGTGAGGTCGCGGAGGAGATCCGGGCCCTCCGCGCCGAGGCGAAGGCGCGGAAGGGTTGGATGTTCGACACGTACCTGCTGCGCCGGACCGGCTGAGCGGCGGCCCTACTTGTGCGTCATCGCGATGACGCCGAACACGATCGCGGCCAGGCAGACCGCGCCGCAGAGGGCGACGAGCGCCCCGTTGACGAGCACCGCCGTGGACCGCCCCTCGGTGCGCGCCTGCTCGAGCGCCTCGCCGCGCAGGACGCCGAACCCGAAGATCGCGGTCACCCCCACCCCGCCCCCGAGCGCGATCAGGACGATCTTCCAGAGCGCGTCGAGGTCCACGACCTGGGCGAGCGGGGCGATCATGCCGCGCTCCCGGCCGGGGTCGGGGCCGCGGGTCGTCGCGGCTCCCGCTCCGTCGCCTCGTCCCCGGACCCGACCGTGTCGTCCGGCTCGACCGCCTTGCGCTGCACCGTGATGAACAGCGAGGCCGCGGCGGCGCCGGAGACGATCGCCATGATCACGGACCCCGTCGAGCCGGAGCCGATGGCGTCGGCGGCCTGCCAGATCATCGCCGCGACGAGGCCGGCCGCCGGGATCGTGAACAGCCAGGCGAGGACCATCGTCCCGAAGAGGCTCCAGCGGACCTCCGACAGCTTCTTGCCGAGGCCCACGCCGAGGACGCCGCCGGAGACCACGTGGGTCGTCGAGAGCGGGTAGCCGAAGTACGTCGAGCCGAGGATGACGCTCGTGGACGACGACTCCGCGACGAAGCCCTGCGGCGACTCGATCTCGGTCAGCCGCGTCCCGAGCGTGCGGATGATCCGCCACCCGCCGATCGCCGTGCCCGACGCGATGGCGAGCGCCGCGACGAGCTTCACCCAGACCGGGATCGTGTCGGCGTTCTCGAGCGTCCCGTGGGCGACCAGCGCGAGCGTGATCACGCCCATCGTCTTCTGCGCGTCGTTCGTGCCGTGGGCGAGCGAGACGAGCGACGCCGACGCGAGCTGCCCGTAGCGGTAGGCCCGGCGACTCTGGTCCGTCGGCCCGCCGGGACGCAGGCGGTAGGCCACGAACGTGCCGAGCGCCGCGACGAACCCGCAGATCACCGGGGCGAGGACGGCGGGGAGCAGGACCTTCTCGACCAGGCCGTCGCCCTTGATCGCCCCGGTGCCGTTCGCGATCAGGACGGCACCGACGATCCCGCCGATCAGCGCGTGGCTCGAGCTCGACGGCAGCGACAGCGCCCAGGTGACGAGGTTCCAGAGCATCGCGCCGGCGAGCGCGGCGAAGATCAGCGCCATCCCCCCGTCGCCCTTGATGACGGTGTTGTCGACGATGCCCGAGGCGATCGTCGCGGCGACCTTCACCGAGAGGAACGCGCCGACGAGGTTCAGGACCGCCGAGAGCATCACCGCCTTCCGGGGGCTGAGCGCCCGCGTGGCGATCGAGGTCGCCATCGCGTTGGCGGTGTCGTGGAAGCCGTTGGTGAAGTCGAACGCGACCGCCGCGACGACGACCACGACGAGGAGGAGGACGTCGGAACCCATGACCGTCCGCCCTACCCTTCGGGGCCCCCGCGCAGCGGGCCTTCACGACCCTTTCACGGTGATGGCGCGGCGGCGCTCGGACGGCTCCGCGGGCGCCGCTCAGCGGCCGTCCCGGCCCTCCCTGGGCACCTCGAACTCGCCGTCCGGATCGATCGGGACGGTCCGCGGGCCCGCGGTCTCCGGCGCCGCCGGAGCCGGCTCCGCGGCGGGGGCGTGCTCCCGCGTCGACTCCTCGCGGACGGTGCCCTCGATCGTGCCCAGCACCTGGCGGACGATGATCCGCTCGCCGCAGCTCCAGCAGTACTCGGCGGAGCGCCCGTGGGGCGCGCCGCAGAAGCGGCAGCTGCCGGCGATGCCGGCGTGGTCCTCCGCGAGGCGCTCGACCTCGCTGAGCCGCGCGTCCAGCCGCTGCAGCACCGCGGCGCGCTGCGCGAGGACGTCGACGCGGAAGTGGTCGCGGACGGCCATCTCGTAGACGAGGCCGCCGAGGTCCCAGGTGCTCTCGGCGACCTGCTCGGCGAGCCGGCGGCGCTCGTCCTCCAGTGCGGCGCGCTGCGGGGTCATGCCCGGGATCGGGGGCGCCTCGGCCGGGCGGCTCCAGGGCAGGCGCGGACGGGTGGCCATCTCAGTTGCCCCCGACGACCACGGCGTCGGGCAGGGCGCGGGACGCGTCGCGCGCCTTGTCCGGGTCCTTGCTCTTCAGCGCGTCCTCCGTCGACTTCGGGATCGCGACGGCCTTCGGCGCGGTGGCCGGGGTCTTCTCGATCTCCGCGGCCTCCTTCTTCTGGGTCGCGTCGAGCTTGCTCTTGTCGATCTTCTCGACCTTGTCGGAGCCCGAGTCCGCCGAGGCCTTCGTGTCCTCGGTCGACGTCGTGTCGTCGGCCGACGCCGCGGTGTCCGCGGTCGTCGTCGGCGTCACGGCCGCCGCGGCGGGAGCGCCGCCGACGACGATCGGCTGCTGCGACCCGTCGCCGCCGCCGTCGCCGACGAGCACGCCGACGCCGAAGGCCAGGAGCACGCAGGCCAGCGCCGCGAGGAGGGTCCCGGTCGCGGGGCCGCTGCTCTGGGGTGCCGCCCACAGGGCGGGCGGCACGGCGCCCACCGGCGGGGCGGCGGCCGGCGCAGTCGGCACCAGGGCGTCCTGGAACGGGAGCCGCGCGTGCTGACGCCGGGCGCCGCACGACAGGCAGTAGCGCTGGTCGGCGGCCATCGGTGCGCCGCAGGAGCCACAGGACCCGGCGCGCGGATCGTCGGCGGGGAGGAACGGACTGGTGCTCATCGGGAGGACCTCGTGGTCTTCTGCAGCTTGGTGGGCAGGGCCTCGGCGGCGAGGCGGCCGCGGCGGCCGTCGCCGACCAACACGGCTTCGAAGGTGGCGGACGACCGCGGGGCGATCGTGTCGATGCGGGTGGCCGCCGCGGCGACGAGCTCGTCGCCGTCCCGGGTGGTCACGTAGACCGGGACCTCGGTCTGCTCCCGGCGGAGGTCGTTGTGGACGACGCCGGTGACGGCGACGCCGTCCTCGCCGGAGTCCTCGGTGCTGCGCTTCACGGCGCTGACGCGCAGCGCCGCGGCCGGACGGCGGGAGCGCCGGGTGGGGGCGCCGACGATGACCTCGAGCTTCGCGTCCGTGGTCGTCGCCGGGACGTTCGAGTTGACCCAGGTGACGCGGCCGCGCGGCGGCAGGACGGGGACGCGGAGCAGGAGCTCGTCGCCGCCCTCGCCGTCGTTGGAGTACGTCTGCTTGCCGCCGGCCTGCAGCCGGAGCGCGACGGGCACCCGCAGGAGCGCCCGCGGACCCGTGTTCTGCAGCTCCACGACGACGGCGGTCCCGGCCTTCGTGCGGACCTCCTTGCGCCCCACGACCCGGACGGCGGGGTCGGGACGGCCGAGCGCGACCTTCCCCGGCGCGTCGACGGCCTTCGCCCTGCGCTGCAGCGCGGCGCTCTTGTCCTGGGTCGTCGAGCAGCCGGCGAGCGCCAGCCCGCAGACCGCGAGGCCGACCGCCGCGGGCCCGACGCCGGAGCGCCGGGAGGCGCTCATCCGAACGCCCCCTGCACGTAGTCGCGCGTGCGGTCGGCCCGGGGGTTCGTGAAGAGCTCCTCCGTCGGCGCGTACTCGACGAGGTCGCCGAGGTACATGAACGCGACGTGGTCGCCCACGCGGCGGGCCTGCGCGAGGTTGTGCGTGACGATGACGATCGCCAGGTTCTGCCGCAGCTCGTGGATCAGCTCCTCGACGACGCCGGTCGAGATCGGGTCCAGGGCGGAGCACGGCTCGTCCATCAGGAGGACGTCGGGCTCGACGGCGAGCGCACGGGCGATGCAGAGCCGCTGCTGCTGACCGCCGGAGAGCCGGAGCGCGGGCCGGCCCAGGTCGTCGGCCACCTCGTCCCAGAGGCCGGCGCGACGCAGGGCCTTCTCGACCCGGGGCTGCAGAACCGCCTTGCCGGGGCGGCGCATCGCCTGCTCGCGGATCGCATAGGCGACGTTGTCGAAGATCGACATCGGGAACGGGTTGGGCTGCTGGAAGATCATCGACACGCGGCGGCGCAGCCGGGTGATCTCGAGCTGGTCGATGTCGTCGCCGTCGAGCAGGATCCGCCCGTCGCGGGTGGCACCGGGAGTCAGCTCGACGAGCCGGTTCAGCGACCGCAGGAGCGTCGTCTTGCCGCAGCCCGACGGGCCGATCAGCGCGAGGACCTCGCCTTGGCGGACGGGCAGCGTGACCCGGTTGACGGCCGGCCGCGCCGAACCGGCGTAGTGGATGGAGACCTCGTCGATCCGTAGGCGCTCCGGCCCGTAGGAGGGCGCGAGCGCGCGCGCGATCGGCTCCGGGATCTCCTGGCGCGTCGCGGGATCGACGACGTTCGGGGCCTGCTCGGAGCTGATCCGGCGGACCGGGGGCGGGAATTCGGCCATGGGACTGCTCATCTCGGGAGGTCGTTGCCGGCGCGGCGTCGGCCGATGAAGGCGACGAGGACGTTCAGGGCGATGATCAGGAGCATCAGGACGAACGCGGCGGCGTACGCCTTCTCCGGGGCGTTGCCCTCGCCGGTCGGGGAGTTGTTGTAGACGTAGCTCGTCAGGGTGGAGCCGGTGCCCTGCAGCGTGCCGATGCCCGGGATGTCCGTGCCGGCCTGGAGCTGGAGGGTGGCTCCGAGGAGCAGCACGATGATCGCGGTGTCGCCGGCGATCCGGCCCATGCCCAGGGCGGTGCCGGTGGCGATGTCGGGGCGCACGGTCGGCAGCAGGACGCGCCGGATCGTGGCCCACCGCGTCTTGCCCAGGCCGTAGCTCGCCTCGCGCACGTGGCGCGGCACGGACTGCAGCGCCTCGCGGGTGGTGGCGAAGATCGACGGAACGGCGATCAGCGACATCACCGTGCCGGCGGCGATGAAGCTGCGCCCGAAGACCCCGCCGCCGTCGGCGGCCGAGAACGACGCCCACGAGAACATCGGCAGCTGGAAGATCGCCAGGCCGAAGATGGCGATCGCGATCGACGGGGCACCGGCGATGACCTCGATGCCGGACTCGACGACGCGCGCGAGCCAGCGCGGCTTGCCGTACTCGACGATCCAGAGCGCGGCGCCGACCGCGAGCGGCAGGGCGATCGCCGTGGCGATCACGATGATCATCAGCGTCCCGACGATCGGGTCGAGGATGCCGCCGGTCTGCGACTGGTCCGATCCCGGCTGCGGACGGCTGAACAGGAGGTCCAGGTTCACGTACTGCAGGCCGCGGTAGCCCATGTAGATCAGGAGCGACGCGGCGACGAGCACCAGCAGGATGCCGACGAGCCAGGCGGCGCCGACGCCGATCAGGTCGAGCGGGCGCCAGAGCCGCAGCTCGCCGAGCAGGCGGTCGCGGCGTGAACGCCGCCCCCCGGGGCCGACCGGCACGCTCATCGTGCCGTCCCCAGCCGCAGGCGCCGCTTGATCAGCGATCCGCCGATCGACAGGAAGAGCGACGAGACGAGCAGGACGAGCGCCATCGCGTAGATGCTCGACTTCAGCGCCGGGGCGGCGATGCCCTCGGACTGCTCGGCGATCGTCGCGGCGAGCGGGCGCAGGGGCTCGAAGAGGAAGATCAGGCCGTCCCAGGGCTGCGGGGAGAACCCCTTCGACCCGGAGACCATCGAGAGCATGATCGCCTCGCCCAGCGCACGGGCGCTCGCGAGCACGGCGGCGGCGACGATCGCCGGCCGGATCGCGCGGACCGACACGGACATGACGGCGCGCCAGCGGGTGACGCCCAGGGCCAGCGCCCCCTCGCGCCAGCCCCGCGGCACGGCGGTCAGGGCGTCGACGACGATCGAGATCATGATCGGCGTGATCATCAGCGTCAGCAGGACGACGGAGACGAGGAGCCCGGGCCCGTTGAGCGTGATCACGTACGAGACCGACTCGCGCTGCCCCTCGTTGATGAGGTGGTCGTTGACGAACGGGACGAGGACGAGGATGCCGATCAGGCCGTAGACGACCGAGGGCACCGCGGCGAGCAGCCGCACGACGGGGACGACGATCGAGCGGACCCGCGGCGGGGCGAGCTCGACGATGAAGATGGAGGCGAGGACCGCGATGAAGACGCCGAGGCCGACCGCGAGGACGGTCGTGAGCGCGGTCGCGTAGAGCAGCGGCCACGCGCGGAGCTGGTAGGCGTCCCCCGAGGGGTCGGCGCCGGCGTTGACCATGGCGCCGAGCTCGGCGTCGACGTCCTTCCCGGACCCGAACCAGCTGAGCCCGTTGTGCTGGAACGACGGCCAGGCCTCTATCGCGATGAAGACGATCATCGCGACGATGACCAGGACGACGCTCACCGCCGTCGCGCCGAGCATCCGCTCGGCGCGACGGTCGGTGAGCGGCCGGAAGAGGCTGCGCAGCACGCGGGTGGTTCCTGTCGCTGGTCCTGGTCTCGGGCGTCCGCGGGACTACTTGAGCGGGACGGCCTTCTGGGCGACGACGATCTTCCGGGCCGCGGAGCTCGTGCGGACCCAGTTGACGAAGCGCGCGGTCTCGCCCTTCGGGGCGCCCTTCGTGACCATCCAGAAGGAGCGGGTGCCCTTGTACGCGCCGGACTTCGCGTTCGCGGTCGTGCAGGTGACGCCCTGGTAGCTGGCGGCGCTGACGCCCTCGGTGAACTCGATGGAGACGAAGCCGATGGCGGCCGGGTCGCGCTTGACCGCGGCCTGGATCAGGCCGTTGGAGCCCAGGCGGGCGGCCGTCGACGACAGCGAGGCGCCGCCCATGAAGAGGTTCTCGAAGGCGTCGAGCGTACCCGAGGCCTCGTTGCGGGCCTGGAGGCTGATCGTGCCGGTCTGCTGCGCGCCGGGGATGTCCGACCAGGAGCGGATCTTGCCGGAGAAGATGTCCTGGACCTGCTTCTGCGTCAGGCCGTTGGCGAGCTTGTTCGCCGGGTTCGTGATCAGGCAGACGGCGTCCTTGGCGACGCGGTAGAAGTTGCTGCCCTTCGGGTCGTCGGAGCGCGGGTCGCGCGAGGAGTTGCCGATCGTGACGCGACCCTTGGAGGCGTCGGTGATCCCCTTGTCGGAGCCGCCCTGGGCGACGCGGAAGGAGACCTTCGAGTTCAGCGAGCTGTACTTCTTCGTCAGCGCGGTGACGAGCGGGTACATCGACGTCGAGCCGCTCATCGTGATGGTGGTCTTCTTGGCGGCGGACGCCGGGGCGGCGGCGACGGCGGGGACCGCGAACGCGGCCGCGAGGGCCGTGGCGGTCGTCAGGCGGGTGACGTGGACGGGCATGCGCATGGTGCTGAGGTCTCCTGGGAGTCGAGGTCGTAGCGACGGTGAGGGAAGGCGCCCACCGCCGCGGAGGCGGGGCGCACAGACGGGGATCATGGGACCTGCGCAGGACCGGACTGTGAACATCCGGTGGAATCGACGTAAACACAACACCCGTCCAGGCCGGGCGTCGTGAACGCATGGTTGACGACACCAATCAACGAACGGGCGCGAACCGGTCCCAGGTCGTTCACAACTCGACGTTCACGCGTTGGGATCGTCCTGTCTCGATGGCCGACGAGCGCCCACGCGACGACGTCGCCCCCGACGAGCCCGCGGGACCCTGCCGGTCCTGCGGCGTCCCGACCACGACCGCGCAGCGGTACTGCCTCGGGTGCGGCGAGCTCCTCGGCGCTCGGCGGCTCGACCCGCTCGCGGTGCTGCGGGACCAGGGCGTCCCGGCCCCGGCGCCGGTTCCCGCGGCGGCCCCGGCGGGCCGTGCCGCCCCGATGGCCGCCGCCGTCGCCGCGATCGCGGTCGCCGGGCTGGCCGGGTCCCTCGTCGCCGGCGGCGGCGAGGGCGCGCGGGCCGCGGTCGTGACGCGGCCGACGGCCGCGGCCGCGCCGGCACCGGCACCCACGACGACGGCCGCGAAACCGTCGGCGTCGGCGCCCGTCCCCTCGTCGTCCGACACGAGCGCGTCGGACGACACGAGCTTGACGGCGGACGCAGCGCCGGCCGAGGTGACCGCCGCCCCGGCGGCGACGGACACGGGGACCGACACGTCCGCCGACACCGGCGGCGACACCGGGGACGACACGACGACCCCGGACGAGCCGGCGATCCCGCCCCACGTCTGGCTGCTCGCGATCGAGGGGCCCCGCGCCCAGGAGGCCGTCGATCGCGTCGCAGAGCAGGGCGTGCGGCTCACCGGCGTCCGGCCCGTCTCCGCCGACACCATCGGGAACGCCACGACCCTCGTCACGGGGAACCTGCCCGCCGGCGCCGCCGCGGCTCCCGGGACCACCACGACGACGCCCGCCGCGGGCACGACCACCACCGTCGATCCGTCGGCGGCGCCGACCGCGTCGCTCCCCGAGGAGCTGACCGCGGCCGACCAGACCTGGCGGAGCTACGTGGACGTCCAGCCCGGCGGCGCCGACGCCCTGCCCGGCGCGTGCGCCGACCCGCCCGCCGGCGACGCGGCCGCCGCGGCCCTCGCGGCCCGCACCCCGTTCGGGCGCATCACCGCGCTGCGGACGGACGACCTCTGCGCGAAGGGCACCGCGAGCCTCGAGACGCTCGGCAACGACGTCTCGTCCGGCGACTCCCTCCCGTCGTTCTCCTACGCGACGCTCGGCGGCTGCGCGCCGCCCGAACGCACCGTCGTCGCGCTGCCCGACCAGGTCTCCGACACGGTCACGGCGATCACGGAGAGCACCGAGTACCAGGAGAGCGGCGTCGTGATCGTCACGACGGTCGGCGCTGCCGACCCCTGCCCCACCACGCCCGCGGCCCCGGCCGCCCCGGTCGATCCCGCGGCGGCGCTGCCGCCCGCCCCGACGGTCGTCCTCCGCGCCGACGCGAAGGCCGGCTCGTCGCTCGACGTCGCGACGGACCTGCGCTCGCTCACGCGCCTGGCGGCCTCGACGCTCGGCGTCGACCCGCCCGGGACCTCCGGCGCGGACGACGTCCCGGCGCTCGAGCTCCCCGCCGCCGGCGGCTGACGGACCGCCCGTCCGGCGGGCCGACCCGGGACGCACGGGCCGGGGCCCGGGCGGTCTCTCCCCCCCTCAGCGCTCCTGCTGGTCCTTCGCCGACGTCGCCGCGTCCGACACTGTCCGCCGGACCGACGGGTTGTCGATCTGGGCGAGCCGGTTCGTCAGGAGGCTCCACTGGCCGGGCTTCAGCACGGCGTTGACCTGCTTGCCGAGCTTCGCGTCGCCGTCGGTGGCCTCGCGCGGGTAGCCGACGTGGATGTGGTCGTCGTGGTCGGCCATCGCCAACGTGTTGTCGGCGCCGGGGAACGTCATCAGGGTGATGATCTGGTTCGGCTTCATCGTGCCCTGGAGCTGCAGGAGCTTCCGGACGGTCGACGCGGTGATCGAGCCGGCGCCCTGGTGCCCCATGATCGGGATGCCGTTCACGGCCGAGATGTCGACGGCCGACCCGTACGAGTGCGCCGAGACGTTGCCCGACGCGGTCATCAGGCTGTGACCCGTCTTCAGGCAGGACACCGTGAGGTGCAGGCCGTTGGCGGTGAGGTACTCGAGCATCGCCAGCACGCGCCGATCGATCGCACCGGTCCGCACGTCCTCGCGGCCGCCGTCGTAGATCGTCAGGCGCGGGTCGGCGAGGACCCGGGCCTGGAGCTGCGCCTTGCTCATGAGCAGCAGGCGCCCGACGTCCGGACGGTCGCCGCGGTCGGCGACGAGCTCGCTGCGGTCGTCGTGCCCGAAGACCGACGCGTCGTCCAGGAGCCGCCAGCCGGCGATGATCGGCTTCGGGTCGATGCGCGGCGTGCCGTCGCCGGCCGGGCGGATCGCCAGGCGCAGCGACGTCGACGACGTCTTCCCGAGGATCGAGCCGGCGAGCACGCGGCTGCCGCGGACGAGCGGCCGCAGGCGGACGTCCTTCCGGCGCAGCGACCCGGCACGGACCATCCAGCGATCGACGTCGTCGACGTGGTCGTCCTTCGCGGAGCCGGGAGCGGCCGCGACGGTCGGGGCCGTCCGCTTCGGCACGGCGGCCGGGGCGGGCTCCGGGGTCGTCTCCGTGCGTCCCCGCAGCAGCTGGGCGGTGGCGTACGGCCCGACCACCGTCCGCGTCCCGATCGTGGCGAGGCCGGGCGTCATGACCGGATCGCCGGTGCCGGGCAGCTGCGGCAGCACCGCGCCGACGCCGGAGGCGCCCGGCACGAACACCGGGACGGCCGGGGCCTGGAACGGCGCGGTGGGTCCGGCGGTGAGCGGTCCGGCCTCGCCGCCGGTCGCCGAGCCGTCGGACGGCGCGGTGCCGTCGCCCGGGACCGCGGCGACGGTCGCCGGCGTGCCGGTGGCGGGCATCGGCGTGGTGGGCAGGCCCGTCTCGGGGTTGACGGCGGGGGTCGCCGTCGCCGGGTCCCGCGGGGCCGGGTCCGCGGGCGGCGGCGTGAGGGCGACCGGGGGCGCGGGATCCGCGGGCGGCGCCGTCGCGGTCGTCGCCGGCGGGACCGGGACGGTCGTCGTGGCGGGCGGCGCGGCGACGGTCGCCGGACCGGGCGCGGACACGGCGCCCGCGGTCCCCCGGAGGCCGGCGTCGTCGCCGCGGCCGACGCCGTCGCGGCCGCTCGCGGGGCCACCGGCGTCGGCGACCGTCCGCGGGCGGGCCGGGCCGACGGCCGCGACGGATCCCCCGGCGGCGACGGGTGCGGCGGTCGGGCCGTCCTGTCCCGCGGCGGACGCACGCGTCGTCGCGGTCCGGCCGCTCGTGCGGCGCGCGTGGGTCGCACGCAGCCGGGGCCGGGAGCCGGCGGTCGCCGGCGCCTTCGGCGTCGGGTCCGCGCCCGTGGTGCCGGGGGCCTGCGCGTCGCCCTTCGCCGCGGCGCCGGTCGCGGCCGGCCCGTCCTCGTCGGTGGTCGTCGCGGCGCCCTTCTTCGCGGGGCGCGCGATCAGGTGCTGCTCGGCCAGCGACCCGAGGTGGGCGTACTTGTAGCGGTTGCCGTAGGCGTCCCGGAGCTCGATGAAGCGGCCGAGCTTCGGGCCGTTGCCGATGCGGGTGACGGTCGCGTCCTGGATCGCGACGACGTCGGAGCCCTCCGGGGACGCGATCCGCGCCCAGCGGTCGGGGCCGTTCTCCCGCAGCACGAGGCCGTCGCGGTGCTTGCCGCTCTTCGTGACGCCCGTCCCGCTGCCGGCCACGTGGACCGGGAGCTGCGCGAGCGTCAGGCCGGTCAGCGACGCGACGACGTCGGTCGGCAGCCCGGCGATCGCCTTCGCCCGCGCCATCACGTCGTCGACGTACCAGCCGGCGTGGTTGTACGCGAAGACCGCGCGCTCGACGTCCTTGTCGCCTCCGGCGGCCTTCAGGTACCGGGCCGCGGCGAAGATCGCGTCGACGGGGTTGTACGGGTCCGCCTTGCGGTCGCCGTTGGCGTCGACCCCGTAGGTCTTCCACGTGGCGGGCATGAACTGCATCCAGCCCTGCGCACCGGCGGTCGACACGCTGAGGTTGCGACCGTAGTCGGTCTCGATCTCGTTGATCGCGGCCAGAACCTCCCAGCGGATCCCGTACTGGACGCCGGCGGCCTGGTAGATCGGCAGCAGGAACGGCGGGATCCGGAAGCGGGCGACGGACAGCGCCGAGAGCTTCGTCGCCGGGGCGTCGAGGAGCTCCGCGGCGGTCTTCTTCGCGTCGGCCGCGTCCTTCGCGTCCTTCGCGTCCTTCGCGTCGTCGCGCACGTCGTCGGCGGACCGGCCCCCGGAGGTGGCGCGCTTCTTCGCCCGCTTCGCCTTCTTCCGCTTCGGCGCGTCCTTGCCGCGGCGCTTCTTGCCGTGCGGGGTGCTGCCGGTCACCGACGGCGCGGACGACGGCCCCTTCGGGCTGCGCTCCGGGATCGGCACGGGCGTGGTCGTCGTCGGGATCGGCGCGGGGACCGTCGTCGTCGACGCGGGCGGGCCGACCGGGGCGGCGGGCACGGGGTCGCTCGGCGTCGCCGGCGCGGCCGTCGTGGCCGGGGCGGCGTCGGTCGTCGCCGGGGTCTCGCCGTCGGCGAACGCCGCGGACGGCGGGATCGCGAGGACCGCGAGCAGGGCGAGCGTGGGGATCCTGGGGCGCATGGTCAGTCCTCGCGGGCGTTCTGGCCCTGCTTCTTCGCGAACGCGCACCGGAACCGCTCGGGGCTGGAGACCGGCTTGCTGCCCGCGAACCCGCCCTTGTCGTGGTTGTCGAAGACCGTCACGTACTGGAGGGAGTCGGGGGCCGGGTCGGCGGGCAGCGGGATCGGGTCGCTCTCCCCCGCTCCCGGGTCGCCGGTGGCGCCCGCCGTCGAGCCCTCGCTGCCGGCGGCGCTGCTGCCGGCGGTCGTGGTGACGAGCGTGGAGCTCATCTCGCGGCGGTCGCCCAGGCCGTCGTCGGGGAGGATGTCCGTCGACGCCGTCGTCGAGTTGTCGTCGAGCGTGCTGGCGAGCTTGACCTGGTCGGCCGCGCCGATCAGCTCCTCGGCCGACGGCAGCCAGCCGCCGAGCTCGACGCACTTCTGGGTCGCGTAGAAGTAGTCGTTCTTCCCGACGTCCTCGGTGTCGACCGGCTGCGCGCCGCTGAGGATGCACCAGGTCCCGAGGTCGATCGTGTCGTTCGGGCAGGTCGTCGTGACGTCCTTGGCCGCGAGGTCGCCGAGCTTCGAGGCGGTCTTCGCCTTGCCGACGGTCGGGATCGCCTTCGCCGGGAACTTCCGGTTCGCACCGAGGCGGAGGATCCCGTACGGCTGCGGCTTCGTGCTCGGCGTCGACGGGCGACGCACCGGTGCGTCCTTCGCCGAGCCGATGCCGCTCATGGTGAAGAGCAGGGCCAGGGTCGACACCACCAGGGCGGCGGCGGCCAGCACCGTGGGCGACGGCTTGACGATCCTCATCATCGGGTCCTCCGGTCGTCCCGGGACGTGGCCCGGGCGTAGTCGTACGGGTGGTTGCGGCGCCGGCGGGTGCCGAGCGCCGTGCCGCCACCCACGGCGGCGATCAGGACGAGCGCGACGACCGCCGCGCCCTGTCCGGGTCCGGCCGAGTGCCGGTCCGACGCGACCGCGTCGTACTGCATGTAGGCCTTGGAGGACTCCTCCGCGACCTCCTCGTCCTTCTGGCGCTCCGCCTGCGTGACCGGCTGGGAGACCGGGACGTTGATGCTCGCGCCGCTGGTGCCCGGGGGCGGCGCCGGCGACCCGGCGGCCGGGGGCGGCGGGAGCGCGAGCGGCGGGGCGAGGGTCGGCTGGACGAAGAGCGGCGCGGGCGGGAGCGCGACGGAGGGCTTCGCGGCCGGGGCCGGCGGGACGGCCGGCGTCGAGACCGCGGGCGTCACCGGCGCCGGGGGCGCGGGCGACAGGACCTGCGGGATCGGCACGTCGACCGTCGGGTTCGAGGTCGCCGGGGGCGACGACGGCCCCGGGGGCGTCGCGGGCGCCGTCGACGGCGGCGCGGCGGCCGGGAACCGCGACGCGGCGAGCGCCACCGTGCCGCACGGACGCAGCGCGCTGCCCGCGCGGACCGTGACGGTGGTCTGGTACCGCAGGCCGCCGGACTCGATCGAGATCGTCGTCGTGCCGGCGTTGAACGGGCACATCAGGCCCGAGGTCGGGTCCGGGACCGGCTTGTCGGTCGCGGGGTCGACGAACGGCTTGCGCGGGTTGCTCGACGCCGGGTCGACGCGCACGAAGTCCGCGATGTCCGGGTCGCTCGAGTGGAACGTCGCCTCGGGGTCGATGCGGGAGGTGGCGCAGTCCGCGCGCTGCTGGCCGACGCAGAGCGGGCTCGGCAGCGTCACGTACGGGTCCGCGCCGTTGCCCTCGCCGCCGCCGGTCGAGCCGCCCTGGACCCAGTTGCCGCCGGACCGCGGGCGGCGCCCGAGGCCCTGGAACAGCGCGGGCTGGCTGCGGTTCAGCAGGCGGCCGTCGACCGCGTCGATCGCGAGGTCGTCGATCACGGGGATCAGGCGCACCGCGGCGGGCGCGCGGTTCGACGTCGCGTCGCGCTTGGTGAGGTCGAGCTCCAGGAGGAGCAGCCCCGGGACACCCCGGCCCTCGACGTCGTCCTGCGCGCGGTAGCCGAGCGAGCCGCTCGCGAACGTCGGGATCGTGTCGTCGGAGGCGAACGGGATCGTGCCGCGGCGCTGGACGCCGGCCCCGTCGTAGACGTAGGCGGAGGCCCCGCCGTCGCGCAGCTGGACGGCCACCTTCGTGCCGTCGGTCGCGGCGCCGGTGTCCCGCGGGTTCAGGCTGCGGCTGCCGGAGACGACGACGGCGACGCCCTTGGCCTTCGCGTCGGCGAGCACCGCGTCGAGCCACGAGGACTGGTCCTCGGCCGGGTTGCCGGCGGGATCGCTCTGGAGCAGCGATCCGGCGGAGTTGTCGATCACGACGAGCCGGACGACGCCCTCGGGCGTGGTCACGTCGACCGCGTAGTGGGTGCGGGCCCGTCCGGCCGCGGCGGCGTTGCCGATCGCGACGGGCGTCGTGCCCGTGGCGGCGCCGCCGGTCCCGAGCGGGGCCTGGAAGCCGGAGAACGCGCCACCGAACGTCGCGGTCGAACCGCCGGACGCGTCGCCCGGGGAGGTCGCGGCGAACACGGGGAGCGACCCGCCGGCCAGGAGCGTCGCGTAGCGCTGCTCCTCGGCCGCCGAGGCGGTCGCGGTGGTCCGGGCGACGCGCCCGCCGGTGTAGACGAACGCGCGCGGTCCGGTCGGGATCGCACCGAGCGTCCCGGCGGTCTGCACCGCGCGGGCGAGCGTCCGGTCGGGCATGGTGTCGATCGGCGCGAGGTCCGCGCAGACCGCCGCGCACTGGGCGTGCCCGCCGACGAGCAGCCGCGCGCGGCCGGCGTCCATCGCCGGCGCCTGCACGGTCACGTTGCTCGACGTCTGCGGTCCGGCCGGGTCGTAGCGCGAGACGGAGGCCGTCTCCGCGGCGTCGGGCGCCGGGTCGTCGCCGCGGCCGAGCAGGTCGACCCCGCCGGTCCAGCCGCCGATCGCCCACCCGCGGCCGGCCGGGTCGGTCAGGAGCGCGAGGTTCGGGTCGGACTTGCGGGACCGCTCCGTCGTCGGCGCGTCGAGCTGCGTGCGCTCCTCGTCGCGCCAGCCGGCCGGGGTCTCGCGCAGGAGGTACCCGTCGACCGGCAGCGAGAACGGCTGGCGGCGCGGCGCGGGCGACGCCGGATCGGAGGGCGGGACCTGGAGGTCGTCGACGGTCGGCCAGACGCGCGTGGAGACCGAGACGACGGCGCGGACCCGGTCGCCGTCGCGGAAGGCCGACGCCGCGACCGCGGTGCCGGTCAGCGGCTGGTCGCTGAAGCGCCACGCCCCGCCGGCGCTGTCGCGCTCGAGCACCAGGCCCTTGTTGTCGCCCGTGGTCCCGACGGCGACCGCGCCGCCGTCCGGCAGCCCGGCGACGGCGTAGACCGCGCCGGCGCCCTTCAGGCGGGCGAGGAGCGCCGTGACCCCGGGATCGGTCTTCCAGCCGTCGCCGCTCTCGGTGAGGACGCCGGCGGTGCCCGCCGCCGCGAGGGCCTGGCTGCCGGCGAACGCGACGCCGTAGAGGTCCGCGCGCCCGCCGCCCGGGCCGCTCGTGGCGGCCTCGGCGGGCAGGCTCATCGGCTCCCAGCTCTTGCCGTAGCGCAGGAGGACGCCGTCCCGGCCGACCGCGAAGCCGCGCTCCGGGTCCGCGGGGTCGAACGCGATGCCGGTCAGGTGCCCGGTGAAGTCGTACGGGGTGGCGGGATCGGTCTCCCACAGCCCCGTGACGCGGCGCCAGCGCCACATCGTGCCCTCGTCGCCGACGGCGAAGGCCGTGTCGGCGGTCGGCCACGCGACGCCGCGCATGTCGTTGCGGGCCACGCCGCTGGGGTTCAGCTTCACCTCGCCGTCCCAGCCCTGCCCGGGCGTGTAGCGGAGGATGCTGCCGCCCATGCCGACGGCGAGGGCGGGCGTCGCGAGGTCGCCGCGGGCGCCCGGGGCGCTCGTCACCGACGTCAGGGGGTGGCGGACGGGGATCGACCACGCGGCCAGCGGCGACGCGGGGCGGTCGCGGGTGACGTGGACGTCGCCGAGCCAGCCCTCGGTGAGGCTCGAGAACGCGATCCCGTCGGTGATCGACTTGAACGCGGCGGGCGCCGACCAGGTCGTGCCGTCGAAGGTCCCGTACCGGGAGGTGTCGCGGCCGACCGGGCCGATCACGCGCGTCCCGTCGCCCGGGCCGTCGAACGCCTGGCTCGTCGCGTCGTCGCGCAGGTCGAAGCCGAGCGGCCGGTCGCACGAGCCGCCGTCGCAGTAGCTGGTGGTCCCCTGCTCGGTGACGTGGAGCGTCACGCTCCGCACCGCCCCGCCCTCGCGGAACGTGCCGTCGACCCACACGCCGCCGGGGGTCGCCGTCAGCGCGTGGCCGCCGGCGAGCGGGCGGACCGCGGTGATCCCGCGCGCCGGGTTCTCGGCGGACGAGAAGCGGTCGTTGCCGAGCGGGCGCAGGCGCCACCGGGCGGCCGTGCCGTCCCCGGAGCGGCGGAACAGGACGAGGCCCTGGCCCGCGGCGTCGTCCGCCCGGGCCAGCAGCCACGCGCCGCCGCCCTCGGCGGTCCCGAGCGCCACCGCGGTCAGGCCGGCCTGCGACCCGCGGAGGGTGTCCGCGTCCGAGCAACCGTCCGGGGCGGTCGTGCCGTCGGTCGCCACGCAGATCGGGTCGCGCGACCAGGCGGTGCCGTCCCAGCGTGCGACGCCGGTCTGGAGCGCGCGGCCGCCGACGGCGACGAAGCCCTCGGTGCGGCCGTCGTCGGTCGCCCGCGCGGCGATCACGCCGGGCGAGAGCTCCTCGGCCGGGTCGGCGCCGGCGGCCGGCAGCACGACCGCCGGTCCGGGTGCGGGGACCACGCGGGTCGGACCGGTGGCGTCCCGCACGAGCACCACGCGCTTGCGGCCGTCGGGGCGCGTGTCGTCGTCGCCCGTCAGCAGGAGCCCGCCGCGGGCGGTCACGCGTCCCGCGTCGAAGATGCCGGCGTAGGGGGCGCCCTGCTCGTCCTCGGGCGCCTGCACGTACCGCCAGCCCTCGGCCGGGCGGTAGCGCACGAGGTAGACCTTGGTGGTCGCCAGCTCCTGGCCGTCGACCGTCTTGGGCTGGACGTTCGTGCGCTGCTGGTCGGTGAAGCCCCAGGCCTCCCCCGGCGTCCCCGTCGCGGTCGCGGGGCCGAGCAGGGTGGCACCGCTCGCAGGGCCTATCTGGGCCTCGACGCCGACGGGGCCGGCGGCGGTCTGGGCCTGGGCGTCCGGCTTCGCGAGCAGCGCCACGGGGGCTGCGACCGCGAGCAGCACGACGAGCGACGCCGCCGTGCGGCGGCGCCGGCGGAGCACGGCGCTCACCGGGACGCCCCGCCCGGGACGCCGACCGTGGAGCCGTGGTCGGCGCGGGTGCTGACGACGCTGTCGTCGTCCCCGCCGCCGGTCACGCACGCCGGGGTCGTCAGCTCCTTGAGCGTGAACGAGATCTTCTTCGGGAACGACTTGCGGCGCACCGCGACCTCCAGGCTGCGGGTGCCGGGCCGGAAGGTCTTCGCCTTCGCCCGCCCCACCGTCTTCCTGCCGCGCTTGGCGATCACGCCGACCTTGGCCCGGCGGGCCAGCTTGAAGCGGATGACGAGCGTGATCTTCGCGTTCTGCTGCCGCTTCTGGCGCGCCGTCAGCGCCTTGCGACCGGCCTTGACGCGCGAGACGAGCGCAGGCGGGGCGTCGCACTCGGGCGGGACCGGGGCGACGGGCGGCGCGAGCACGACGGGCGGGGCGAGCAGGCGCGAGTCGTCGGCGGGGGGCTCGTCCGGGATGACCTGCGACGCGGCCTCGTTCGGTCGGATCGTGATCGTGCCCTGGAACGCGGGATCGGTGTCGCGGGCGTACGTCGCGCCGCTCGTGCGGCGGTAGAGGTAGCCGCGGGCGGTGGCGACCCAGCAGTCGTCGGACGTCGGGCACGCGATCGCCGTCGCGGCCCCGCGCGCGGCGCCGCCCTCGCGGTCGTCGAGGCGCTCGGTCGAGACCTGGCCGTCGGCGCCGACGAACGCGACGGACGGCGCCGAGGTCTCGCCCGACGGCGTCGCGCCGGCGACCTCGGTGTCGGCGAGGGTCGCCCACGCGGCGCGCGTCTCGGGGAGCGCGGCGACGGAGCCGAACCACTTCGCGGTCGGCAGGTCGCCCTGCAGCGGGAGCTCCTGCCAGGCGCCGTCGCCGTCCTTGCGGACCGCGATCGGCGTGCGCGGGACGAATCCGTCGGCGGCCGACGGGCCGGAGTTCGCCCCGCCGCCGACGGCCCACGCGGTGGTGCCGTCCGTGTCGAGCGACCGCAGGTCCGTGCCGTCGGTGGGCACGCCGTCCATCGGAGCCGGCGTGAACGGGGCGTTCGTGAACGACAGGCCGTCGATCCGGTGCAGCAGCGCCGGCACGGGCTCGGGCGCGTTCAGGAAGGGGCGGGTGCCCTGGGCGCCCGGGCCGGTCCCGACGTACGTGCTCTCGAGCACCTGGCCGCGGTGGGTGATGAGGTCCGAGACGCCACGGCCCTGCCCGTTGTAGACGGAGCTCAGGGTCGTGCCGTCCCAGTGCAGGTGGAACGCCCCGACGCGGTTGCCGCCGACGCTCGTCGCCCCGACGCCGCCGAACCAGCAGTCGCTCGCCGTCCGGCACGTCGCGGCGTTGACCTGGGGGACGAAGTCGGGGACGTTGTAGAAGCTGTACGAGCCGACGACCGCGCCGCCCCTGTAGTGGCAGACGCCGAGGCCGTTGGGGAGCGTGCCGACGCTCGGGCCGGTGATGGTCCAGAACTCGTCGGGACCGGCCCACGCGATCTTCGCGTTCGGGCCGCCGCCGCAGACGGTCGACAGCTGGTGCCACGACTCGCCGTCCCAGCTGTACAGGCCGGGCTTGACGCTGTTGTTGCCGCCGACCGTCATCAGCCCGCGGTTCGGGGCCCAGAAGGCGATGTCGCCGACGAACCCGGCGGGGACCGAGAACGCGCCGCCGGGCGGGGGCGGCAGCGGCACGTTCGTCCAGCTCGCCGCCGACGCGGAGGACGCCCCGGCACCGCAGAGGACGGCGGCGGTCGCCAGGACGGAGACGAGCGTGCGCCTCATCGGGTCCGTCCCTTCGCCGCGGTGCGGGCCACGTACGAGCGCTTCAGGCGGTAGGCGCGGGTCGCGGTCGTCGCGGCGGCGCCCGTCGGACGGAAGCGGAGGGTCATGCGGACGTCCAGGAGGTAGGGCCGGCGGCGGAGCGCGGTGCGGGCCTTGGCCCCCACCTTCACGGTGACGCGCACGGTCCCGGCGCGGGCGGGGGTCCGGCGGGCGGAGCCGACGGTCACGCTGGTCGAGCGGACCTTCCGCCCGACCTTCCGCTTCTGGGTCCCGCGGGCCGACGCGGTCAGGGTGCCCTTCGCGGGCACCTTCACGCTGACGGTCGCGGTGCCGGTGCGGCGCGAGACGGTGACGCGGCCGACGGTGGTGAAGAAGCGGGGCTTCAGCGGGGTGATCGGCGTGGGATCGACGGGGACCGGCGGCGCCGCGAGCGGGAGCACGCGGTCCCCGCGGCCCGCGCTCGAGACCAGGGTGCGGGCGACGAGGACGTCGTCGACCCCGTTGGCGTCGCCGACGAAGAGGTTCCCGTCGGGCGCCGGGAACGCGACGCTCGACGCGTCGGCCGACGGCACGGCGATCCCGGTCGGCGTGGAGGGCTGCGACGCGGTCACGTAGTCGCCGCCGTCGTCGCCGGACGTCACGCGCTCCACGGTGCGTGCCGCGAGGTCGGCGACGTAGACGTTGAAGGTCAGGAGGTTGCCCGTCGGGAACGTCCCGATCGGCTGGAGCCCGTCGAACCGGTTGTCCGTCGACGTGAACGTCGCGTGGCGGCCGTCAGCGGCGAGCCGGCCTCCGAGCATGGCGCCGCGGTTCTTCACCGCCGGGTAGGACCAGGCGACCTGGACGCCCTGCTTGCGGGCCAGGCCGGACCGCATGTCCGCCACGTAGCTGGTCGACGGGCGATAGGCGAGCGGGTCGAACGGACGCCGGGTCGCGGACGACGCGAACAGCACCGAGGAGCCGTCGGCGCTGAGGCCCTCGAACGCGAGCGAGCTGACGTCGCCGTTGAAGTCGACGCCCTCGCTCGTCCGGAACGGCCCGGCGCACGATCCGCCGTCGTCGGGCCCCGGTGCCGGGGTGCCCGGCGCGCAGGCGGGATCGTCGAGGTCGATCGCCCCGGCGACCCGGCGGCTCGGCGCCTGCGGGGCGGCGGAGAGGTCGCGCCAGAGGAGCGTCGGCTGGGGGCCGAACGGCGCCTCGCCGGGCAGCGTCGGCGTCTGGAGCTGGCCGTCCCCGGCGGTCCAGACGACCTTCCTGCCGTCGCCGCTGATCGCCGCGGTCGGCACGGTCGCGCCGATGGCGGTCGGCGCGGGCGCGGGGACGCCGGCCTGCGACGCGTCGTCGGCGCGGCGGCTGACCAGTCGGGTCGTCCGCGCGTCGAGGTCGCGGACCCACACCTGGCGCTGCGGCGTCGTGATCGCCAGGCGGTCGGGGAGGTCCGACACCACGGTCGTGACGAAGACCGCACGACGGCCGTCGGCGCTCAGGGCGTAGCCCGCGGCGCCGGGGACGCTGCCCTGGTCGTCGGCGGCGTACTGGGCGCCGAGGTCCGAGCCGTCGCGGGCGGAGACGAGCGCGAAGGCGCCCCCGCCCGCCATCGGGCGGTCCATGTCGCGGACGTAGACGTCGGGGGTCGACGGGGCGGCGTCGCCCGCGGCCAGCCGCGCGGGGCTGCCGAAGAGGACGTAGCGCCCGTCGGCGCTGATCCCGGCGAGACCCGACGTCGTGCCGGCGTTCGAGGTCGTGCCGTCTGCCCGGCGGATCTCGCGCGGCGGGGCGACGAGGTCGACCGCGCCGGTGACGAGGTCCTTGCGGACGAGGCCGGCGGAGGGCCGCACGTCGCCCGTGGACCCGGGGCCCATGAGCACGGACGCCGCGGTCTGGAAGACGACGTAGCGCCCGTCGGCGGAGATCAGGGGCGCGGCGCTCTGGTCGTCGCCGACGAGGGAGCCGAACGCCGACGCGGGGGTCGCGCCGGGCGAGAAGGTCGCGGTCGCGGCCGGGGCCGCCACCCCGGCCGCGACGAGCGCCGACGTCAACGTGCTCATGAGCACGGGACCGCGGGCAGCGCGCGGCGCGCCTGGTCGCATCAGCGACCCGGATGAACGTAGACGGCGCACCGGCCGGGGACTGTAGGTCCCGGCCCCGCCGTTTTCGTGAACTTCATGGGAACCCGGCGAAAACATGGACGCCTGTTCGTCAACGTGTCGTCAACGCGTTCCTCAACGGGCTCGGGCCGGCGCGTGCGCGCCGGCCCGAGGAGAACCCCGTGGGGAAACCGGTCGCCCTCCCGGGGACCCCGACGGGCCCCGGGATCGCGACCCGGGCCGGTCAGCCCTTGATCTTGACCGAGATCGTCTTGGTGACCGACGTCTTGGAGCCGTCGGCGTTCGTGTAGGTCACCTTGAAGGCGATCTTCGCCTTCTTGCCGGACTTCAGCGCCTTCTTGCCCTTGCTCGTGGGCTTCAGCGTGATCTTCAGCGCGCCGGCCTTCTTGGCCGTCGCGGAGCCGGAGAGGACGGTGACCTTCTTCTTGCCCGAACCCGTGGTGGCGGAGACGGAGACCTTGCCCGCAGCGGACGGCGAGACCGACAGCGTGACCTTGCGGCCCTTGACGGCGGCGGCCTTGGAGACCGAGACCTTCGGCTTGACGACGGCCGGCGTCGACGGCTTGACGGGCGTCGTGGGCGTCACCGGGGTGGTGGGCGTCACGGGCGTCGTCGGCGTCACCGGCGTGGTGGGCGTCGTCGGCGTGGTCGGCGTCGTGCCGGTGCCACCGCCGCCCGTGCCCGGGTCGACGACCGTCTGCTTGTTCCACGTCAGCGACTGCTGCGCGGCGCGGGCGACGGCGAGGACGCTGCCGCTCTGCGCGGCGCCGCCGACGACCGTCGGCAGGCCCTGGTAGCCGGCCGGCGCCAGGGCGGCCTGGCCACCCGTGACGTTGAGGATGTAGCCGAGGTAGTCCTTGACGCCGCGGGCCTGGGCCTGCGTGTAGTCCGGGTCACCGGCGGCGTGGCCGACGTTCGCCTTGGCGAGGTCCTCCCACACGAGCTCGTACGTCAGCGCGCAGACGGGGTAGTCGGCGGCCGAGGCGCTGCCCGTGACGTCGTACCAGCTCTGCTGGACCGTCGGCAGGGCGCCGGTCGTGACGTCCTTGTACGTGACGTTCTTGCAGTTGGCGCCGGTGTCGGTGGTGCCGTTGACGTCGTTGAGCGCCGGCGACTGGTAGACGCCGTCGCCCTTGCGCTCGACGCTCAGCCAGATCGTCGAGTCCGTGTCACCGGCGGCGCCGGCGGCGGTGTCGAAGCCCTTCGAGCGCGCGGTGGCGAGGTCGGCATAGCTGATGCCGCCGTCCGTCGTCTGGAGCTTGAGCTTGTCCATCAGCGAGCCGCCGCCGTTGGCGTCGGCACGGACGACGGCGCTCGCGCCGGTGTCCGCGGGCCACGCGGTGTTGCCCAGCGACGTCGGGAAGTCCGACGACTTGATGTCGCGCAGGTAGTTCTTCTGGGCGTACGTGGTGCCCGAGGAGTCCAGGCGCACGACGCGCTTGAAGACCTTCGCCTTGCAGGCGGTGGTGCCCGCCGCGTCGACGCCCGCGATGTTCGGGAGGATCTGGCCCCAGGTCGAGAAGTCCGGGGACGCCGCGAACGCGCCCTCGAGGGCGGCGCGGGTGATCCGGCGCGACTGCGCGTTGTTCGGGACGGTGCAGCCGTTCGGGAGCTGCACGACGGTGGCGACCGAGGACTGCGCGACCGGCACCGTGTAGAGGACGGCGTCGTCGGCGGTGCCGGCGATCTGGTCCGGGCCGTTGTTCGCGGCCGCGATCTCCGCGGGCTTCGGCGGCTCGTCGGCGGCGCCGAACTGCAGCGCCGTCTTGCGGACGCCCGGGTTGCCCTTCGGCGAGCCGGCGGTCGCGTCCGGGCTCGTCGTCGCGCCGACGACCCCACGGCCCTCGCCGGAGCCCTGCGGGTCGAAGCTGACGGAGTTCGTGCCGCCGTCGGCGGCGAGCTTGAAGCTCGCGCAGCCGCCGCTGCCGGCGGTGGCGTAGCCGAAGCCGACGGCCGTCGCGGCGGCCGGGTTGGCGACGACGCTCGACGCGCCCCACGCGAGGTGCGCGGTCCGCTGGAACGAGGCGCCGCGGCCCTGGATGGTCGTCGTGCCCTGGCATTGCGCCGAGAACGCGGGGTCGAAGGCGGCGCTGGCGCCCCCGGGAAGAATGGCCAGCGCGACGATCGTGCCCGTCGCGGCCGTGGCCGCGGCGGCGCCGATGCGCAGCCCGGTGGTGGTCCTCATCGTGTGTTCGCTCCTGAGAAGGGGTGGGACCGGACGACGTCGCCGTCAGGACACGGGCACTTTCGTCCTCGACCGACAACACCGCGTGAACATTGCGTGGCCGTGGTTCCGACATGTTGTTAACGAACGGGGACGCCGCGGGCGCTCGAGGGGCACGAATCCCCTGCTCTCGTGCGGATCTGCCCCGACGATGAACGGCGCGTCAACACTCGACCGTGGCGTTGAACCGCCTCGACACGGAACCGGACGGACGTCCAGCGCGCTGTGAACAGAGCGTGAAACGTGAACAACCCGCGCGGGCTGCGGCCCCTGAGCCGCTACGGTGCCCCGCGATGTCGTCGCGCCCCGGCCTCGTGTCGCTCGTGGCCCTCGCCGCGACGACCGCCCTCGCACTCCCCGCAGCCTCCTCCGCACGTGTCGGTCCAGGGGTGACCGTCGCCGGGCCCGACCCGGCGATCATCGACCTCGGCCAGGTCGCGATGGCGCCCGACGGCACCGGCGGCGTCGTCTACCGGCGCTCGGAGGACGGTGCCCCGCACGTCTACGCCGCCCGGTACGACGGCGAGCGCTGGTACGCCCCGCAACGGGTCGACGCCGGCCAGCGGTTCTCGTCGACGTGGCCGCGGATCGGCGCGGCCGACGGCGGACGACTCGTCGTCACCTGGGTGCAGGAGGGTCCGCCGAACCAGGACTCCATGTACTCCGCGTCCCTGCCGCGCGGCGCCGGGGCGTTCCAGGCCCCGACCCTCGTCGACTTCACGATCGGCGACTCCCGGGCGGCCTACCCGTCGCTGGCGATGGCCCCGAACGGCGACGCCCTGCTCGTGTACCAGCGGGTCACCGCGTTCTCCGACCCGCTGCTCGGCAACGACTACGTCGACAGCCAGATCAAGCTCGCCCGCTTCAACGGGTCGCGCTGGAGCGGGCTCGGCGTCCCCGTCAACCGCATCGCGACCGCGCCGCTGCGCCAGCCCGACGCCGCCAACGCGCCGAAGGTCGCGATCGGCGCGGACGGTGCCGCGGTCGTCGCGTGGCAGGAGCCCGACGAGGCGCTCCAGGACCGGGTCTGGGCCCGCCGCGTGTTCGGGCAGCGTCTCGGGATCGTCCTGCCGGTCAGCCCCACCACCGTCGGCGGGGCCCCCGCCCGGGGCGCCGCGGACGCCCTCGACGTCGCGATCTCCGACAACGGCCGCGCCGTCGTCGCCTTCCGGCAGCAGCCCGATCCGTCGGCCCGCGGGGAGGCCCCGAAGGTCTACGTCAACCAGCTCGACGAGCCGGAGAGCGGGGCCGGGAAGGCGTTCACGGGCGCGCAGCCCGTCGCCACGCCCGGCGGCGCGGCGGCGGGAGCCCCCCGGGTCGACGTCGGCGGCCGGTTCGGCATGCTCGTCGGCTGGGCCCAGGGCGGCGTCGGCGCGCTCGCCCAGGGCACCGGCCCGACGCCGGGCGCCGGGGTCGAGGTCGGGCCGTCGAGCGGTCCCGCCCCCGTCGTCGCCCAGGGCGTCGACGGCCGCGGCGCGGTCGCGACCGCCACGACCGACGGCGGGGGGCGCGTCGTGGTCCGCGAGCTCGCGGGCGACCGCGTCACCGCGACCCAGGGCGTCTCGGGCGCCGTCGGCGGACCGGTCGACGGGCTCTCGATCGCGGGGGCCGGCAACGGCAACGCGCTCGTCGGCTTCCGGCAGGGCCTCCCCGACGAGGGGCAGGTCGTCGTCTCCCGCGTCGACGCCCCGCCGGTCCCGTTCCTCGTCGAGGTCCCGCCGGACTGGACGAACGCCCGCCGTCCGCTGATCACCTGGCAGGCGCCGCCGAACGACCCGCGACCCCAGCGCTACACGGTCCACGTCGACGGCCGGGTCGCCGGGCGGACGATCTACGACCGCAGCCTGCGGCTCGCCCCGGGCGCGCTCGCCGACGGGCGCCACCAGGTGACCGTGACCGCCGACAGCCGCACGGGCGGCGGCAGCACGACGACGCCCGTCGCGACGTTCGGCGCCGACCGTCGCACGCCGCTCGTCACCGTCACACGGCGCACCCGCAGGATCCGGGTCCGGATCGCCGACCCCGGCCGCAAGGGCCACGCGTCCGGCGTCGCGGCAGGCGGCACCGTCGTCGACTGGGGCGACGGGCAGACCGCCGACGGCGCCACGCGCGCCGCGAGCCACGTCTACGCCAAGGGCGGCCGGTACAGCGTGCTGGTCCGCGCCCAGGACGCGGCCGGGAACGTCGTCGCCGTGCGACGCGCGTTCCAGGTCCCCGCCCCGAAGCGCCGCACCCCGTCGGGGTCCGCGAAGAAGCGGTCGACGTCGTCCACGAAGGGCCGCACCCGATGACCCGTCACCGTCCCTCCCCCGCGCTCGTCCTCGGCGCCCTGGCCCTCGTGGTCGCCGCCGTCGCCGCGACGTTCGCGACGACCGGCGTCGGCGAGGCGCGCAACGCCGCCGTCCGGGCGAGCCCGACGCCGAAGAAGGGCGCCGTCCTCCGGCTCGGCCGCGACGCGCGGTTCGCCGCGTCGGCCGTCCCGACGGTGGAGCGGGCCCGGACCACGCTGCGCCTCGGCCGGCTGCGGGCCCAGGACGTCCGGCTCGGCTGCCCGTCCGGGACCGCCGACCTCGGCACCTGGTGCCTCGATCGCGGCGTCCGCGGGACGGCGGACTTCGCCGGCGCATCGCGGGCGTGCGTCCGCCTCGGCGGCCGCCTCCCGACCGCCGGCATGCTGATCGGCGCCGCCCCGAAGCTCCGCCTCTCGGGACGGCTCGACGACCGCCCCTCGATGGCGTTCATCGACCCCGCCGGCCGCCGGGACCTGCGGGAGCTGTCGTCGTCGCTCTTCACGACGACCACGGGGAGCGCCGCCTCCGGGTCCGCGACGAACCCCGCCCCGTCGACGCTCCAGTACGCGACCGTGTTCGACAACGGCAACGCCGGCGGGTTCGCCGGGGGCGTCCCCAGCGGGTCGCCCGAGCGGTTCCGCTGCGCGTTCCTCGAGCGGCAGCCGACGGCCCCGAAGCGGTGATCTCGCGGGCCCACGTGGGCCCGCGAGACCCCGCCGTCCGTCCAGGCGTGAACGCGACGTGAAGGCCTGCTGTTGGAATGTCGTGAACACGAGGTTGTTCACGTGAGACGGGCCCTCCGCTCCTCTATGGTGCCCCCGGTCCGGTGGTCGGGCCGCGTTCTCTCCCCCTGGTCCGCACCCCGCCCTCCCGCCCGGTGACGCCGTCACCGGACCCGAACACCCTCCTCTTTCGAACGATCCGCAGCGAGACTCCGTGAGCAATCCACGCCTGGCCGCCTCGAACAAGAAGCGCACACCATCCCGCGACGCCGCGATCTTCGTCGCAGACGTCGCCAAGGCCGTCTGGACGTGGCTGACCCGCGACAAGATGGCCCTGTTCCTCCTGGTCTCCGCGATCACGGTGGCGATCCTCTTCTTCAGCCTCCTCGGGTCGCTGAAGCCGGGCGGCGAGGGGCGGCAGGTCTCCTACTCGAACATCATCTCGGCGTCGACCGCCAAGCAGATCACGACGGCGGAGCTGCTGGACCAGGACCACCAGATCGTCGCGAAGCTCCGGAGCGGCGAGACCGTCTACGCGGACTACCCGTCGTCGGACTCGGCCACCCAGGACCTGCTGCTGCGCATGCACCGCGGGGGCGCCACGGCGACGGTCGACCTGCAGTCCGACAAGCCGACCCGGACCGTCATCGTCCAGTTCCTCCTCCCGATCCTGCTGCTGGTGACGCTGTTCGCGTTCTTCACCCGGCAGGCGGGCGACGCGTCCAGCGGCATCGCCGGCTTCTCGTCCTTCCGCGGCAAGGGCAAGCGGAAGAAGAAGGGCAGCTCCCCGATCACGTTCGACTCCGTCGCCGGCGCCGGCAGCGCGCTCGCCGAGCTGCGCGAGATCGGCGACTTCCTCGACAACCCGGAGAAGTACCTCTCCCAGGGTGCAGCCGCACCGAAGGGCGTCCTGCTCGTCGGCCCTCCCGGCACCGGCAAGACCCTGCTCGCCCGCGCCACCGCCGGCGAGGCCGACGCCGCCTTCTTCTCCGCGTCCGGCGCCGAGTTCGTCGAGTCGCTCGTCGGCGTCGGCGCGGCCCGCGTCCGCGACCTCTTCGCCAAGGCCCGCAAGGCCGCCCCGGCGATCATCTTCATCGACGAGGTCGACGCCGCGGGCCGCAAGCGCGGCGCCGGCGTCGGCCAGGGAAACGACGAGCGCGAGCAGACGCTGAACCAGATGCTCGTCGAGATGGACGGCTTCGGCGGCGACGCCGGCGTCGTCGTGATGGCCGCGACGAACCGCCCGGACATCCTCGACCCCGCGCTGCTGCGCCCGGGCCGCTTCGACCGCCAGGTCGTCGTCGACGTCCCCGACATCCACGGCCGCCTGGAGATCCTGGAGCTCCACGCCCGCGGCCGGCAGTTCGACATGGACGTCGACCTGCTCGAGATCTCCAAGCTCTGCCCCGGCTTCTCGGGCGCCGAGCTCGCGAACCTCGTCAACGAGGCCGCGCTGCTGACGGTCCGCGAGGGCCGCGACACGATCGACCAGAAGACGCTCGAGGAGGCGATCGACCGCGTCATCGCCGGTCCCGCCAAGCGCCACGTCCTCACCGAGGACGAGCAGTGGACGATCGCCGTCCACGAGGCGTCGCACGCCGTCGTGACCCGCGCCGTCGGCCAGACGGTCGCGGCGCAGAAGCTCTCGATCGTCGCCCGCGGCCGCCAGCTCGGCACCGCCGCGTCGATGATGACCGACAAGGACGCCGTGATGCACGGGCGCCGCGACCTCGAGCGTCAGCTGGCCGCGATCATGGCCGGCACCGCCGGCGAGATGATCGAGTTCGGCGAGGAGTCCACGGGCGTCAGCGACGACCTCCACGCCGCCACGAAGCTCGCGCGGTCGATGGTCACGTCGTTCGGCATGTCGCGCCGCCTGGGCCACGTCACCGTCGGCGAGGCGGGCGGCGAGGTCTTCCTCGGCAACGCCCTGCAGGACCTCGGGTCCACCGGCCCGGAGACCCTGAACCTCATCGACGGCGAGGTCGCCCGCCTCGTCGGCGAGGCCGAGTCCCGCGCCCACGTCGTCCTCGAGGCGAACTGGAAGACCGTCCAGGAGACCGCGAAGTCGCTGCTCGAGTTCGAGACCCTCTCGGGGCACGCCCTCGACGCGCTCCTCGCCGCGGTCGCCTCGACGCCGATCGAGTCGATCCCGCTCCCGGGCGCGGCCGCCGGCACGCTGGGCGCCGGCGTCGACCGTGCGCACAACGAGGCCGCGGGTCAGGTCGCCGGCGGCACGGCGACGGCCACCGACGACGCGTCCTCCCCGGACGCCTGAGGCCGCCGCGATGCCCCGGTCGGAAGGAGGCGGCTCACGCCTGGTGCGTCGACGCCGTTCACGGTGTCATGATGACGTGAACGTCGACGCGCGGGCCACCGCGCCGACGCTGGTCGCATCGTCGGCCCCGGACGACCTGCGGGTCCCCGGGCCGGCGTTCCCTCCGAACCCCGCCACATCCCCCATGGCCTCATCCCAGACCCCCGACGACCCGCCCTCGGGTGACGTCGTCGACGCCGTCGTCCAGACCGTCACCGCCCGGCTCGCCGAGCTCCAGCCCTACCTCGACGAGGCGGAGCGCCTGCGGGCGATCCTCGCCGCGAGCGCGTCGCCGGCGCCCGGGTCCTCCGACCCTGATCCGGCCGCGTCGGCGTCGGGGCAGCCGTCACGGCGCGGTGCGGGCGCGAACAAGAGCGCCATCCTCGCGGTGATCGCCGACCGTCCGGGGGTCACCGCCGCCGACATCGCGCGCGTCAGCGGGATGAAGCGCACCGTCGTCGCCTCGACGGTGAGCCGGCTGAAGCGCAACGGCGAGCTCGAGCCCGAGGGCCGGGGCGTACGCCTCCCCCGCCCGGCGGGCGACGCCGCCCGCTGACCGCACCCGGACCCGGCCGCGCCGGGTCCGCGCGCGGTCGATCTCCTGCGCGGCGCATCACCCGCCGCGGATCGGGCACCCGCAGGACGACGGCGGCCCGCGTCGCCCACACGGCGCGGGCCGTCGCCTGATCTCCCGGCGTCCGACCGACCCGGTCCGCGCGCCCGGGGTGGCCGACCGGGACTCAGTCGGCGTCCTCGAGCAGGAAGACCTCGGTCGCCGCGTCGATCGTCGTGCTGTAGCCCGGCACGTGGCCCCGGACCCTGCGCCCGGTCACCTGCTCCACGACGGCGATCATCTCCCCCCGCGCGTGCTGCTGGAACCGCGCGCGGGCCTCGCGCAGCAGGTCGCGGCCCCCGAGCTGCAGGATCGTCTGCTCGTACGGGGTGTCGGTGTCCTCCAGCACGCACAGGACGTGCCCGCCCGAGATCGTCGTCACGACCTTCGTGGGGCCACGACCGATGTGCGCCTTGTACAGCTGGGCGATGGCGTTGGAGATCTCCTGCTGGGGGACCGCGTGGTGCTCGGACATCTTCGTGGAGTCGTCGGGTGCTCGGGGACTTCGGGCACGCGGATCCTAGGGCAGTGCGGCGGGCCCGCGGCGGCCAGGACGCCCCGGCGCGGCCCACCGGCACGCGATCAGTCGTCGCGCAGATCGGTGAGGAACCCCATCACGATCATGCGGGCCTCGTCGATCGCCCGGCGGGCGGCGAGGACGTCCTGGAGCGCCCAGGCGTGGTTGTAGTGCCGGGCGGTCTCCTCGATCCGGCCCTGGAACGTGGAGATCGCGTCGGTCAGGCCGTCGATGGCGTCGATCGCGAGGTGCCCGCCGTCGCGGACGGACGACTCGAGGCGGCGGAGGCGGTCCAGCACCGAGTTGGCCTCCATCCGGAGCTCTTCGGGCGTCGACGGCCGGTCGGTCATCGCGCCCCGCCGCGGGGACGACCGAGGACGACCCGCGGGGCCCGCCACGAGGGGCCCGTCACGATCGCTGGTGTGCGCGGCTCCGACACGGCACCAGTGCTTCTATCCCTCCCGGAGGCCGGGCGCAAGCGCTGCACGACGGTTGGACCGGCCGGTCCGGACCGGTCAGCGTCCGGCGACGCGGTGCTCGGCGCCGAGGACCGTGCCCTCGACGAGCGTCCGCAGGCGACCGAGGTCCTCGATGACGCGGTGGAGGTCGTCGGTCGCGGGCGGGGTCCCGTCCTCCCACGCCGCGCAGAGCCCGTGGAGCAGCTCGGAGACCCGATCGGCCTCGGCGCGCAGCTCGCCCCGCACGGGATGGTCGGACCTGGGCACGCACGGGAGTGTACGGGTTCGTACACGTGAACACTCTTCGTTCGATCGTCCTCTCCCGGACACGGACGGGGCCGCTCGCCGTGGACGCGGGCTGGACGTCCCTCCCCGGGCGCCGCGACGCCGGCCCGCGCGCGACGGACCGGGCGCGACCGAACGCTGGCTCAGTGGTGCACGCCGGGGCCGGCCGCGCGACGGCGGTCGGCCTCGACGGCGGAGCGCGCGATGAACGCCTCGAGCGAGCGCTGGGTCTCCGCCAGCTGCGCCCGGACGCGCTCGATCGACACGACCGCGGCGCGTGCACGGCGGAGCTCGTCGGAGTCCGGGCGCGCCCCTCGTGGGAGCCGGAGCTCGGTCAGGGTGTGGTGCTCGTCGGCGGTCGGAGCGTGCATGGGGGACCTCTGGGCGGGGGGAACGGACCGGGGCGACCCGGATCGACGCTGGTCTTCGTCGACGCCATGATGCGCAAGGCCGGGGTGAGCGCGCAAGGTCGCCCAGGGTGATCCTGAACAGCGTTCCCCCTCGCCCCGTCCGTGGAGGGGCATCCGGCGCCCGGCGGGCACCGTACCTGCCGGTACCGTGCCCGTCGTGGAACTCGCCCCTCGCCTGATCGAGACCGCCGTCCCGGACGATCCCGAGGGCGTCGTCCTCGTGCTGCACGGGGGCGCCGCGCGCGGCGCCGCGAGGGCCGTGAGCCCCTCGCAGCTCTCGGTGCTGCGAATGGTCCCGATCGCCCGCCGCATCGCCCGCGTCGGTGCGGGACGGCTCGCCGTCTACCGGCTCCTGAACGCGCAGCGGGGCTGGGACGAGGCACGGTCGCCCGTCGACGACGCGCAGTGGGCGCTCGACGAGATCGCCCGGCGCCTCGGCGGGCCCCTGCCGGCGTGCCTCGTCGGCCACTCGCTCGGGGGCCGGGCCGCGCTGATGGCGGCCCATCACGACGCGGTCCGGAGCGCCGTCGCGCTCGCACCGTGGGTCTACGCCTCCGACACCCCTCCCGGCCTCGAGGGCAGGCGCATCCTCGTCGTGCACGGCGACCAGGACCGGATCGCGCGACGCGAGCCCGCGCTCGAGGTGGCGCGCACCATGGGCCGCTCCACCGAGGTCGGCTTCGTCACCGTCCGGGGCGGCAAGCACGCGATGCTCCGCCACCACGGCCGGTTCGACGGCCTCGCGGCCGACTTCGCCGGGGCCACCCTGCTCGGCCTGCCGGCCGGCGACGTGCTCGGGCGCGTCGAGGCCGGGGACCCGGTCGTCGAGGTCTGACGGGCCGGCCCCGGCGGGACCGGCCCCTGGGTCAGGCCGCCTGCGTCCGGGCGTCGGCAGCCGCCGCACCGGTGTGCAGCAGGTGGCGGCGCATGTCCTCCAGCGCGCCGGAGACCACCCGCGACACCTGCATCTGCGAGACCCCGACGTCGACGGCGATCTCGCGCTGCAGGCGCTCCCGGTAGAAGCGGTCGTGGACGACGCGCCGTGCGCGGTCGTCGAGCACGTCGAACGCCTGCGCGACGACGCTGCGGTCCTCGACGGTCGCGAACCCCGGGTCGCTGTCCCCCTGGACGTCGAGCATCGCGCGGTCCTCGCCGGCGGGATGGTCGAGCGACAGCGCGTCGTACCCCTCCCCCGCGCGGAGCGCGTCGGCGACGTCCTCCTCGGGCACCTCGAGCGCGAGGGCGAGATCCCCGGGCGTGGCGTCGCGGCCGGTGTGCTCGACGAAGGCCCGCTGCTCGTGCTTGACGCGCTGCCAGAGCTCCTGGGTGGAGCGCGGGACGCGGACGGCCCAGCAGTGGTCGCGGAAGTGCCGGCGGATCTCCCCCTGGATCGTCGGGATCGCGTAGGACACGAACCGGTGCCCCGCATCGAGGTCGAAGCGGTCGATCGCCTTCACCAGGCCGATCGAGCCGGCCTGGACCAGGTCCTCGAACGGCTCGCGGCTCGAGGCGTACTTGCGGGCGATCGAGCGGACGAGCGGCATGCAGCGCTCCGTCAGCTCGTCGCGGGCCCAGGGGTCGCCCTGGGTGCGGTGACGGCGCAGCAGCTCGAGATCGTGCTGCTCACGTCGGGTTGCGTCTTCCAGCATGAAGTGCTCCGGGGGAGGGAGTCGGTCTTCCGGCACGCATCTCCCGGATCCCGTGGGGGGCCGGAGCACGTGGTGCCTGCTGCTTCTTCGTGCGCGCTGCCAGGCTCCTGGTGACGTCGGGACCGGTGTTCCGGGGGGAGCAGAACACCAGGCCGCCTCCGCACCGACGGACGGCGAGCACGAGCCCGAGGTTACCCGACGCCGGGCCCGCCCACCAGTGCGTCGTCCTGCAGGAGGAACACCTCGGTGGCCGCGTCGAGGGACGCGCGGTACCCGGGGACGTGCACCCGGACCGACCTGCCGGTCGCGCGCTCGACGATCGCCACGAGCTCCGGCGTGCACTCGAGCTGGAACCGCGACCGGGCCTCCTGGACGAGGTCCTGGGCGCCGAGCCCGAGGAGCGTCTCCTCGAACGGCGTGTCGGTGTCCTCGAGGACGCAGACCACGAGGTCGCCGACGATCGTCGTCGACACCTTGGTCGGCCCCCGGCCGAGGCGGGTCTTGTAGAGCTGGGCGATCCGGTTGGAGATCTCCTGCTGCGGGACGTGGGGGCGATCGGGCATCGCGAGCTTCGGCCTCGAGGGGTGCGTCGACAGGGTGGTCCTCACCGCCGAGCGCCCCGTCGCATGTACGGAGCACCCCCTCGTGGGCACATCGTCCGAGGTCCTCCAGCAACTCCCGCGGGAGCGCGGGGCGACCCCGTGCTGCGCATACGGTAGCCACCCGGGCGCCCGGACGACCGCAGACCACCGGCGGACGACCGGGGCCCGGGGCGGCCGGAGGCCCGTCTACCTGCGGTCCGGCGGCGTCGGCCGGTCGTCGCCGCCGGCCCGGGACCCGTTCCCGGCGTCGTCCAGCAGCTGCTCGGCGGCCTCGAGCTCGCCGCGCAGACGCTTGAGCGCGCGCAGCCGCTCGGCGGCGGCCGGGTCCTCGTGCTCGCCCTCCCGCCCGCGCTCCGCGCCCGGGTGCTGGTCGGAGATCATCGGCGGTCTGCCCGGGGTGCGCGGATCATGGGGTCCTTCGTGGGAGTGGGCACGGGCCGTGGCGGTCCCCGTGGTGCCGGGCCGCCGACGGTCGTGCGCCGGCGGCCCGTCGCGTCGGCGATGGGGTACCCCGTAGTCGGACCACCCGGGCCGATCCCCCCCTCCCGATCCGCGAGGTCGGGGCGCGGGCCCGTGCGGCGCTCGCGGTGCCCGCACCGGCGTCGCCCGTATCCACCCCGACACCCCGGCGATACCGGTCTGCAATGCGGGTGGCGCACCATGGACCCATGGAATCCCGCGACGCCGCCTCCGGCCCCGTGCCGACGAGCTCCCGGCGCTCGCGTCCCGTTCCCTGTGCCCCGGAGGCCTCGTCGTGCTGATCGAATCCGCCACGTCCACCGCTCCGACGACGCTCGCGCCGTCGGACGACCGGGCTCTGGCGTCCACCGCGCGGCACGAGGCCGTCGTCGGCCGCGACAGCACGTTCGACCGGGCCGCGCGGGCCATCGACGCCCTCGACGAGCTGGCGCGTCGCCGGCGCTCGCAGGAGCTCGTCCTCGCGCTGGAGCGCCTCGGCGCCGGCCTCGACTCGGCCATCGGCGCCCTCGACCAGGCCGTCGCACCGTCGACCACCGCACGCGCGCTGCCCACGCCGGCGCCGAAGGCGACGTGGACGCCCATCTCGACGCCGGTGGTCCCGATCACCGCGCACGTGCCGATGCAGGCCGTCGCCGCTCCCGCCCCCGTGGCCGCCGCGCCGACCGCGCCGCGCGTCCCGGCCGCGACGGTCCCGGCCGTCGCCGCGGAGCCGAAGCGCCCGATGCGGCAGGCCCCGGCGGGCCTGGCGGCCCACGTCATCGACTTCTCGGAGCAGGTCGTCGCCTGACCAGGAGGCGGTCGTCGACCGCGCGCCGGGGACCCCGGGAGGCCGCGGCACCCGACGGACCCGGCGGGGCGACGCCGGACGCCGTCAGGCCGGGGCGTCGCGCTGAGCCGTCGCCGCGCTCGCCCGCAGACGGGCCTCCGGCACGGCGACCCGGAGGTCGACCACGTGCTCGGCCAGTGCGGCCGGCGCCAGGGCCGCCATCCCGGAGGGGAGCTCGGGGACGACCTCGGTGGGCTCGGGCGGCAGGCTCCTGCCCCTGGCGGTCCGGCGCCCGGACACCAGGACCGGCCGGGGATCGTCGCGGACCTCCGCCGTCGGCGCCTCCGCCGGACGGGACCCCGGCACGACCGGGACGCCCATCGAGCCCACGACGTCGGCGAGGGTCCTCCGGGTGCGCTCGAGCTGGGCGAGCGTCGCGTCGAGGACCGCCAGGACCCGTCGGGCGTCCTCGACGCTCATCGCGGGCGCCGCACCGATCCCGGGCTCCCGGAGGGCGGGGACGACCTCGTGCGACGCCGTCGTCGCGCCCCGGATCGACCGGCGCAGCGCCGCCCGTGCCGCTGCGGGCGCACCGCCCTCGACCGACCGACGGGCTCCGGGGGACCGCGCGGGGCGACCGTCGCGGACGGCGGGGGTGACGGTGGCGCGTGCGAGCTGCTCTGGGAGGGGGGACACGTCATCCTCCGGGTGCTGTTCCGGGCGCGGGGCTCGTACCCGCGCGCCCACCGGACGAAACCGCGACCGACGCCGCCCAGTGACCGCTCGTCCGACGGCGCGGACGTCGCCGGGCCGTGGCGCGATCAGCGTCGGGCATCGCCCCCGCTGGCCACCCGGACCTCGGTGATCACCTCGTCGAGCGCCTGCTGCGCGGCGCCGAGCGTCGCCTGCAGGCGACGCAGCGCGTCGACGGTCCGCAGGAGCCGGGCGGTGTCGGCGTCGTCCACGGGACGACGCGGAGCGTGGACGGCGGGCGCCGGGATCGGCAGGGACGCGTCGGCCCGGGCGCCCCGTCGCGCCGGCGCCGTCACGGCCGTGAGCCGGTGGGCGTCGAGCGAGGACGGGACGGGGAGCGGTGCGGGACCGCGACGATCAGACATACGGGACCTCGGGGAAGGACGAACGGACCGGATGAGGACCCATCGGCAGACGGGCGCTGGTCCTTTACACCAGTGTAGGAAGTCGGCGTGTGACCGTCGACCCCGTTCCCGGGGAGGCGGGCAGCACCGGCCACGGCCCGGACCGCGTCAGACCGGCGCGACGAGCGCGCGGGACCGCGCGGCCCGGGCGTGCTCGACGACCTCGAACACGAACCACCGGGGCTCGCCGTCCCCCGCACGGACGAGCGACACCTCGACGCGCACCGGGAGCACCTCGCCGTCCGCGGCGATCCACCGGGTCTCGAGCGACCACCCGTCCCGGGCACCGTCGAGCGCCTCCCGGACCAGGACGTGGCCGGCGCCGAGGTCGTCGGGGTGCGTCAGCTCCTGCAGGTCGCAGCGCAGCAGCGTGGCCTCGTCCCGGCGGAGGAGCCGGCAGAGGCGTCGGTTCACGCGGAGCCACCGGCCGTCGGTCGAGATCAGCGCCTTGGCGACGGGCGCGTGGGCGAAGGAGAGCTCGAGGAGCTCCCCCGGCTCGGCGGGGATCAGCCGTTCGCGGCGGCCGGCGAGCAGCTCGCGGCTCACCACCATCGTGGGCGCGGCGCGCTGGGGGACGTGCCGCTCGATCCCCGCCGAGGTCGTGGTCGGAGCGGGATCCTCGTCCTCCTCCCACGTCGCGTCGACGGCGTCGTCCTGCGGGGCGACGTCGTCGGCCGGGTGGTCGGTGGACTCCGCGAGCACGACCTCGAGGCGCTCCCCGACGATCCCGCAGGACCGCAGCCCGCCCCCGAGCTGGTCGCGCAGGGCGCCCGCGAGGTCCAGCGGGTGCTGTGCGTGCACCGTGAGCAGCACGCGGCGTCCGACGAACGCCTCGACCGCGACCGCGCCGACGCCGGGCACGCGCTCGAGCAGGTCGACGGTCCGGTCGAGCTGGTCGAGGTCGCGGAGCGGCCCGACCGCGACGCGGGAGGCGCCGATGATCATCGCGGGGCCCTCCGGCCGCGGTGCCGGACGGGGCGGAGGTGCTGGTGCTCCGTCGGTGTGCGTCCGGTCATGGCGAGAGCATCGGACACCGGGCCGCGGGCCACAACGAGGCTACGTCGTCCGTCCGTCGCGGGTGCACCGCACACTCAACGTTCGGCCGACCGGCCCGCGGAGTGCGCACCCCGCTCTACGATCGGGGGGTGACGATCGAGCCGCACGAGCCGCCGCCCAGGGACCCGGAGGGCGAGGACGGCCTGCCGCGCGGCGAGTGGCCCGTCGGCTCGCTGATTGCGATCTTCGCGTTCGTGATCGTCATCCTGCTGCTGTTCACACAGTTCGGCTGACGCCGGGAGCCGACACCGGGACGCCCTGGCTACGGATTCGTAGGCTACTCTTGAGTAGCCCCGTCTCCCTCCCTAGGATGGACCCATGAGCACCACCGCTGCGCCGTCGCAGTCCGTCACCACCGCGCCACTCCCTGCCGAGGTCCGCGTCGCCATCGTCGGCAGCGGGTTCTCCGGGCTCGGCATGGCCGTCGGCCTGCTGCAGGACGACGAGCGCAACTTCGTGATCCTCGAGCAGGCGGACGACATCGGCGGCACGTGGCGCGACAACGTGTACCCCGGGTGCGCCTGCGACGTCCCGTCGCACATGTACTCGTTCTCGTTCGCGCCGAACCCGGACTGGTCGCGCTCGTTCGCGACCCAGCCGGAGATCTGGGCCTACCAGCAGCGCGTCGTCGAGCGGTTCGGCCTGCGGCCGTACGTGCGCACCGGCGCGGAGGTCGTCGACGCGACGTGGGACGGCGCGACCCAGCGGTGGACGGTGCAGACGAAGCGCGGCACCGTCGTCGCGCAGTTCCTCGTCGCCGGCACCGGCCCGCTGTGCGAGCCGAAGTACCCCGACCTGCCCGGCCTCGACACCTTCGAGGGCACCGTCTTCCACTCGGCGCGGTGGGACCACGACCACGACCTGACGGGCGAGCGCATCGCCGTCATCGGCACGGGCGCGTCGGCCATCCAGTTCGTGCCGCGGATCCAGCCGCAGGCGAAGTCGCTCGTGCTCTTCCAGCGCACGCCGCCGTGGGTCCTCCCCCGCCCCGACCGTCCGATCACCCCGATCGAGCGGTTCGTCTTCCGCCGGGCACCGCTCGCGCAGAAGCTCGCGCGGCTCGGCATCTACGTCGGCCGCGAGAGCTTCGTGCTGTCGTTCAACCACGTCGCGAAGCTCCGCGGACTGCCCCGGATCATCGGGCTCGCCCACCTGCGCCGCCAGATCCCGAAGGACGCCGAGCTGCGCGCGAAGCTGACCCCGGACTACCAGGTCGGCTGCAAGCGGGTCCTGATCTCCAACGAGTACTTCCCGGCGCTGAACGCCCCGAACGCGGACGTCAACACCTCCGGGATCCGCGAGGTCCGCCCGCACTCGATCGTCGACAACGAGGGCGTGGAGCACGAGGTCGACACGATCATCCACGGCACCGGGTTCCACGTCACCGACCAGCCGATCGCCGACCGCCTCGTCGGGGCCGACGGTCGCCGGCTGGCGGAGCACTGGAGCCAGGGCATGGAGGCCTACCGTGGCACCACGATCGCGGGCTTCCCGAACCTCTTCATGCTCGTCGGCCCGAACACCGGGCTCGGCCACAACTCGATCATCTACATGATCGAGTCGCAGGTCGGCTACGTCCGCGACGCCCTGCGCCGGGCCCGCGCCGAGGGCATCGGTGCGCTCGCCCCGCGGCAGCCGGTCGTCGACGCCGAGAACGAGGAGATCCAGGAGCGCCTGCAGGGCACGGTCTGGAACGACGGCGGCTGCGCCTCGTGGTACCTCGACAAGCGCGGCCGCAACACGACGCTCTGGCCCGACTTCACGTTCCTCTACCGCCGGCGGGTCGCGTCGTTCGACACCGAGTCCTACGAGACCACCCCGGCGGTCGCGGCGCCCCCGGCCCGGCCGACCGCCCGGGTCTGAGGTCCGGGGCCGCGGGGCTCAGGCGACGCGCTGGACGCGCCGGGCGGAGGCCCGGCCCCAGTGCTCGGCGCAGTCGGTCGAGCAGAAGCAGCGCAGCTGCGCGTCGTCCTCCCCCGCCGGGGCGATCGCCACGGCCGGGTCGATCGGCAGTCCGCAGACCGGGTCCATCACGGGCCGGGCGTCGTCGTCGAGCCGCAGGTCGACCTCGCTGACCGACAGCGGCTGGACGAGGCCCGCGACCTCGACCACGCCGTGCTCCCGGGTGACGGCCCACGGCGGGACCGTGGCGTCGGGGTGCTCGGCCATCAGGATGCGCCCCGGCTCGGCGAGGTCGCAGAGCCGCGCCGCGACGTTGATGACGGTGCCGACGTAGTCGTCGCCGTCGAAGACGAGCGCGGCGCCGCGGCAGATGCCCACCCGGACCTCGAGCGGACAGGCGCCTCCGAGGTGGTGCCGGATCTCGAGGGTCGCGGCAGCGATCGAGCCCCGCTCGGCGCCCGACAGCATGACGCCGTCCCCGAGCCACTTCATGACCCGGACGCCGCGACGGTCCGCGGCGTGGCGCACGACGGAGCGCATCATCGAGAGGACCGAGACGGCCTCCTCGTCGCCGTTGCGCTCCGTGTACGCGCTGAACCCGCAGAGGTCGATGAACGCGAAGCAGCGATCGACCCTCATGACCGGGCTCCTGGCGCCGACCGACGGCGGGGTGTCAGCTGGGTGCGGACGATCCGCACATCATGACAGCCCCGCCGACCCTCCGACGTCGATCAGTTCAGTCCGAGGAAGACCGGGAAGACCTTGCGCTCGGCGCCGTCGATCGTCTTCAGCCCCGAGTAGAAGATGTCGACGGGGTCGCGGACCTGGAACCACAGGAAGCCGCGGAGCTGGTTCTTCTTCGCGATGTCCCACGCGGTCTGGGTCCACTTCGCCGCGTTCTCCTCGGACGTCGCCTGGCTGCCCTCGGCGATGTAGGCGAACTCCGTGATGTAGAGCTTGTTGACCGCGCCGGCCGGGACCCGCTTGGTCCGCGCGATCTTCCGCAGCAGCGACTTGGTGCGCGGGATGTTCCGGATCGTCCACATCGTGTCGCTCTTCAGCGTCTTCGCCGGGTTCACGAGGTAGTCGTAGGAGTGCAGCGTCCAGCCGTCGGCCTTGATCGCGTAGTCCTTGGCCTTCGTGCCCTTCCGCGGCTTGAACTTCGAGTCCAGGCCGAGGGCGCGCTGGACCCAGGTGCCCGGGTTCGTCGACTTCGGGTTGCGCGCGTACGGGGCGAGCTCGCCGGCCGTGACCATCGCCTTCGGGGTCTGGGCCTTGACCTCCTCGTAGGCGATGTTCTGCATCTTGCGCCACACCTCGGGCCCGTGCTTCTTCGGGAACAGGGTGTAGATGTTCGCCTCGTTCATCGGCTCCCAGACCAGCCGGATCGGCAGGTCCTTCAGCGCGGTGACCGACGACTTCACGAGCGCGCGGTAACGCTTGAGGCTGATGTCCCGCGCGTCGTCGAAGCCGCCGCCCTGCGGGGCCGCGATCAGCCCGTTGAAGCCGATGAACATCGTGTCGATGCCGTTGGCGAGGGCCTCCGTCGCGTACCGGCGGATCGACTCGATCTCGTGCGGCGCGGGGTGGCTCGTCTTGCCCTCCCACTGGATGTAGGTGCGCACGAACTTCACGTTCGCGGCCTTCGCCGTCGCGAAGAACTCGGCGCGCTGGACGGGGTCGTCCGAGCGCGGCAGGTTCTCGTCCATCAGGCCCTTGGAGAGCGCCGAGGCCTGCGGCGCGAGAACCAGCATCGGGACGGCGCTCGCGAGGAGCACGAGGAACAGGAGGAGGGAGCGGTGGGACGCGGTGAGGCGGCCCGGTGCCGCTGGGGCTGTGTGACGCACCCGCGGAAAGATAGGGCAAACCGTCCACCCGGCGTGCCGGTTCCCGGAGCGTCCCGGAGCGCGTCGGGACGCGCTCGCGTACGCCGGCTCAGTCGACGTAGAGCGCTTCGTCGTCGTCGCCGGGGCCGTCCCCGCCGACCGACGTCTCGCCCGCGACGTCCGAGACGTCGAACCGCGGGCGGTCGCCCCAGAGGCTCTCGAGGCGGTAGAAGGCCCGGGTCTCCGGCACGAAGATGTGGACGACGACGTCGCCGTAGTCCAGCAGGATCCAGCGGGCCTCCTGCACGCCCTCGGTGCGCTTGGGCAGCAGGCGCTCGCCGTCGTGCTTCAGGCCCTCGTGGATGGAGTCGTGGATCGCCTTGGCCTGGCGGTCCGTGCGGCCCGTGCAGATGACGAAGGCGTCGGTGTAGGCCGACGCCCCGCGGAGGTCGACCGCGACGACGTCGAGCGCCTTGCGGTCGCCCGCGGCGGTCGCGATGCGGCGCACCAGGCCCTCGAGCTCCGGGTCGGGAGGCAGGACGACGTCGTCGACGTCGGGCGACGCGTTCTGGGAGATGTAGGTGCGTTTGCTCATGCGGTCGACCTCCCACGGTAGAGCCCCAGACGGTCGATGCGCGCCTCGACCCCCGGCGGGACCAGGTGCCGGACCGTGCGCCCGGACCGCACGCGGGCCCGGATCTCGGTCGAGGAGAGCTGCAGCGACGGCATCCGGAACGGCAGGAGGCGGTCGGGGTGTCCCAGGCGGGTGACGGTCTCCCGCGCGCGCTCGTGGGTGTCCTCCCCGCGCTCCGCGACGCCGATCGCGGCGAAGCGCAGGACGTCGCGGGGCCGGCTCCAGGACTCGAGCCCCGCGGCCGCGTCCCCGCCCAGGAGCAGGACGAACTCCGCGTCCGGGTGCTCGGCGGTCAGCCCCTCGAGCGTGTCGGCGGTGTAGGACGGGCCCTCGCGGCGGAGCTCGACGTCGGAGACCGCCAGCCGTCCCTCGTCGCCTTCCACCGCGGCCCGGCAGAGGGCGAGGCGCTCCTCTGCCCCCGGGTCGTCCTCGACGTCCTTGTGCGGCGGGCGGGCGGCGAGGACGAGCCGGACCTCGTCGAGCCCCAGTTCGTCGCGTGCGCACTCCGCGAGGACCAGGTGCCCGAGGTGCGGCGGGTTGAACGTGCCGCCGAGGAGGCCGATCCGCGGGGCCACGGGGCGGGTCGGGCTACGGCCGGACGTGGCCGTCGCCACGCACGAGGTAGCGGTAGGTCGTCAGCTCGCGGAGGCCGATCGGCCCGCGCGCGTGGAGCTTCTGCGTGGAGATCCCGATCTCGGCGCCCATGCCGAACTCGGCGCCGTCGGTGAAGCGGGTCGACGCGTTGACGTACACCGCGGCCGAGTTCACGCCGCGCTCGAAGGCCCGGATCGCGCCGGCGTCGGTGGAGACGATCGCGTCGCTGTGGCCCGAGCCGTGGTCCTCGATGTGCTCGATCGCCTGGAACACGTCGTCGACGAGCCGCACGCCGAGGATCAGCGCGAGGTGCTCGGTGTCCCAGTCCTCGTCCGTCGCGGGGACGACGTCGGCGCCGTGGCCGGAGACGAGCGGCAGGCTGCCCTCGTCGGCGCGCAGCTGCACGCCGCGGGTCCCGAGCAGCCCGGCGAGCGACGGGAGGAAGTCGTCGGCGACCTCGCGGTGGACGAGCACGGTCTCGGCGGCGTTGCACGCGCTCGGGCGCTGGACCTTCGAGTTCTCGACGATCGAGAGCGCCTGCTCGAGGTCGGCGGACGCGTCGACGTAGACGTGGCCGATGCCGGCGGCGGCGAAGATCACGGGGACCGTCGCGACGCCCTTCAGCGCGTTCTTCAGGCCCTCTCCCCCGCGCGGGACGATCAGGTCGACGTAGCGGTCCTGGGTCGCGAGCTCCGCGAGCTCCTCGCGCCCGCCGCCGGAGACGAGGCCGATCGCCCCGTCGGGGATGCCCGCCGCGATCGCGGCGTCGGAGGCCACGGTCGCGAGGATCCGGTTGGAGTGCGTCGCGCTCGACGACCCGCGCAGGACGATCGCGTTGCCGCTCTTCAGCGCCAGGGCGAGCGCGTCGATCGTCACGTTCGGGCGGGCCTCGTAGACCACCGCGACGACGCCGAGCGGGATCCGCTGGCGCTGGACGTCCAGCCCGTTGGGCAGCCGGTAGCCATCGATCGTCTCGCCGACGGGGTCGCGCAGCACGGCGACGTCGCGGACGCCGCGGACCATGCCCTCCAGGCGGGCGTCGGTGAGCTTCAGGCGGTCCATCAGGGCCGTCGGCAGACCGGCCTCGGCGCCGGCCTCGAGGTCCAGGGCGTTCGCGGCGAGGATCTCCGGTGCGCGGGCGCTGATCGCGGTGGCGATCGCGTCGAGCGCGGCGTCCTTCGTGGCGGTGTCGAGCGCCGCGAGCCGGCGGCCGGCGGCGCGGGCACGACGGCAGACGTCGACGACGGTGGGGACCTCCACGGCGGTGCTGGCCATGCCCTCAAGCGTACGCGGTCGTGACGCACGCGCCGTCCCGAACGTGACATCCGAGGTGTTCAGGACGCGCCCGGGGCGGCAGAGTGGTCCCCGACACCTCGTCCCATCCACCGGAAACGACCATGCCGCGCACCACGCTCCTCCGCCGCCCGCTCTCCCGTGCCCTCCCGATCGCCGCGACCGTCGGCGCCGTGCTGCTCGCCGGCCCCGCCGTCGGATCGGCGTCCGCCAAGGCCAAGCACACCCCGTGCCCGACCGTCGGCAAGACCGTGGCGAAGGGCTACGGGCCGAACGTCCGGGTCTGGCGCGAGGGCACGACGCTGAAGGCCTGCTCCCGGAGCCCCGGGCAGAAGCGGTACGTCCGCACCCTCGGCGTCTGGACGTCCGGCACGAAGGTCGTCGTCGACGAGGGGAGCGTCGCGTACACGACGACGAGCCAGTCCGACGAGCACGGGGTCGTCGACGCGATCGACGTCTACGACGTGAAGGCCGGCAAGCGCTGGTTCTCGACGACGCACACCGCGATCGTCCCCGACACGTCCGCGCCGACCACCGACGACCGCGTCCTGAAGCTCGTGCTGAACCACAGCGGCGTGGCGTGGGTGACCTCGCGCGGCGTCGTCAACCTCGGGGCGCGGAAGCTCGACCCGAACGACGAGTTCCTCGACGTCCCGAGCCTGCCGTTCCGCGTCGGCCGCCAGATCTTCCTCGGCGACGCCGGCGTCGCCGGTGCCGCCGGCGTCGCGAAGGGCCTCAGCCTGAGCTACGGCGGGGAGAGCGACGACTGCGGCGGCGTGCAGACCTACGAGGTGAACGTGCCGGCGTTCGGGACCTCCGCGGCCACCCACCTCACCTACGGGTCGCAGCCGACGGCGATCGACCACGAGGGCTGCAACGCCTGACCCCCGGGACGGACCCCGCGCCTCCTGCCTCCGACGGACCGTCGGAGGCAGGGTCCGACGCGGACCACGACGACGGCCCCGCACGCGCGGGGCCGTCGTGCGTCCCGGGGTGGGACCGACGTGGGACCGCCGTGCGGCGGACGCACCGCTCCGAACGTGACGGACGACGTGTTCACACCGTCATCCAGGGACGAGCATCCCCGTATCCCACCCCTTCCCCTCGCACATCGGACGACCATGCCCCGCACACGCACCACCCGCCGCGCCGCCCCGCTCCTCACCGCCGCCCTCGGCGCCGCGCTGCTCGCCGGCCCCGGCACCGGTGTCGCCGCGGCCGCGAAGCACACCCCCTGCCCGACCGCCGGCAAGACGATCGCCAAGGCGACCGGCCCGAACCTCCGCGTCTGGCGCGAGGGCACGACGATGAAGGCGTGCACCCGCAAGCCCGGCCAGCGCCGCTACGTGCGGACGCTCGGTCCCTGGAGCACGGCGACGAAGGTCGCCGTCGGCGAGGGCACCGTCGCGTGGACGACGACGAGCCAGTCCGACGAGCACGGGCTCGTCGACGCCATCACGACGAAGGACGTCCGGACGGGGGCGACCTGGCTGAAGACGCTGCGTGCCGCCCCCGCGACCGACGCGGCGACGCCGGCCTCCGACGACCGGGTGCTGAACCTGATCACCGACAGCCGGGCGACGTCCTGGGTGACGTCCCGCGGCGTGATCGCGTCCGCGGTGCGGAAGGTCGACACGGAGGCCACGACGCTCTACGGCGAGGGCATGCCGGGCGCGGTCCCGTTCCACGTCGACCGGATCTTCGCGCTCGGCGTCGCCGGACCGGAGAACGCGGAGGCCGTCGCCAAGGGCCTGAAGATCGCCTACGGCGGCGACGGCGACGAGTGCGGCGGCGTGACCGACTACCAGGTGCGGATCCCGGCGTTCGGGACCCGCAAGGAGTCGACCTTCGTCTACGCGTCGGAGGACTGGACGAACCCCGCGAGCTACTGCCACTGACGCGCCACGCGGCCGCCCCGGACGACGGACGGCCCGGCCCCGGCGACGTCGCCGGGGCCGGGCCGGGCCACTGCGGCCGGACCGTCGGGGCGCGGGGCGGCGGTCACTTCACCTCGCGCCGCATCGTCCGCCAGACGCCCACCGCGATCGGGATCGCGATCCAGAGCGCGCTCGCGGTCGCGACCCGGGCCCACTCGGTGCCGGAGGCGTTCCCGTCCGCGAGCGGGGACAGCGCGAGGTTCGGGTCCACCCACCTCAGGGGATCCTCGAGCCCGCTCGCGAGCTGGCCGAGCAGCGTGAAGATCGTCGGCAGCACGAAGAACGCGACGATCGCGACGGCCGGCGCGAACAGCACGAGCCCGAAGCCGAGCCCCCACAGCACGCTGAGCTCCTGGAACAGGACGGCCTGCGCGAACGCCCCGCCGCTCGTGGTCCACGGGTCGGGCAGGTCCGCGGTGAGCGAGCCGACGGCCGTCGCCGCGCCGGCGGCGAGCACGGCGATCACCAACCCGGCGAGCCCGAGGACGAGCACCGCGAGGCCCTTCGCGGCGATCACGCGGTCGCGGCGCGGGACGAGCGCGAACGTCGACAGCGCCGTCCGCTGGGACCACTCTCCGGTCGCGGCGAGGATGCCGATCACGGGCAGCAGGACCCCGAACGGCAGCAGGGTGATCTGGAAGGCGTCGAGGAACGTGCGGTCCTGGACGTCCCCGGTCAGCATCCGCGCGAGCGCCGCGGCGACCGCGATCAGCGCCGCGGCGATCAGGAGCCAGCGGCCGGCGCGGGTGTCGACCATCTTCCGGAGCTCCACGCGGGCGAGGGCCGGCGCGGAGGGGGCCGAGCCGCGGAGCCCGCGGACGGCGGTGGCGGGTGCGGTGGCGGTGCTCATGCGGCGATCTCCTCCCGGCGCTCGGCCGGGGTCGTGGTGAGGGACAGGAACAGGTCCTCGAGCCCGGCCCGGTCGGCGGGCCGCAGCTCGGTCAGCACGAGGCCGTGCTCGGCGGCGACGCGGCCGACGGCCTCGGCCTCGCCCTCGACGCGCTGGGCGCCGTCCGTCGTCGTGACCGACGGCAGCTCCGCCGCGGCGAGCGCGCGGCGCAGCGCCGCGGTGTCCGTGGCGCGGACGACGACGCCCGCCCCCGCGAGGAGCGCCGAGAGGGAGTCGTCGGCGACGATCCGGCCCCCGGCGATCACCACGAGGTGGTCGGCGACCGCCTCGATCTCGTGCAGGAGGTGCGAGGACAGGAGCACCGTCCCGCCGCGGTCCGCGAAGTCGCGGAGCAGACCGCGCATCCAGTGGATCCCCTCGGGGTCCAGGCCGTTGGCCGGCTCGTCGAGGACCAGGACGCGAGGGTCGCCGAGCAGCGCGTGGGCGATGCCGAGGCGCTGGCGCATGCCGAGCGAGTAGTCCCCCGCCCGGCGCCGCGCGCGGTCGCCGGACAGCTGCACGAGCTCGAGGAGCTCCTCGACGCGGTCGTCGCCGACGCCGAGGACGCGGGCGGAGACCGTCAGGATCTCGCGGCCGGTCCGCCCGGCGTGCTGGGCCGAGGCGTCGAGCAGCACGCCGACCTCGCGGCCGGGGTTCGGCAGCTCGCGGAACGGCACGCCGAGGACGCTCGAGCGGCCGGCGCTCGGGGACGTCAGTCCGCAGAGCATCCGCATGGTCGTGGACTTGCCGGCGCCGTTGGGGCCGAGGAAGCCGGTGACCGTCCCGGGCTCGCAGCGGAACGACACGTCCTGCACCGCGGTGTGGGCGCCGTAGCGCTTGGTCAGGCCTTCGATGTCGATCATGCGATCCACACTGGCGCCGGGACTCCCGGACGGCATCGGCCGGCGGGCGGTCGTGACCCCCGACCTTCGGCGGGGCGGCATCGTCCTTCGTCGGTGGTCCCGTCCCGACCCTGCGCGTACGCTTGCGCCATGGGACGTCCGACGGCGAGCTCCGCGCCCGTGCGCGCCATCAGGACGCTGCTCCCGTCGGTGCTGCTCGGCGCCGACCGCGGTGCCGCGCCCCCGGTCGGTCCGCGCACCACGCGGGACTGGGCCGTCGACGTGCTGTGCTTCGTGATCGCGATCGGCGTCGGCGCGCTCGGATACCTCGGGCAGTACGGCTCGCCGCTCCACGACCCCGTCGCGGCGCTCGACCTGATCGCCGGCGCCGTCCTCACCGTCGGCCTCTGGTTCCGCCGGCGGTGGCCGATGGGCCTCGCGGTGCTCGGGACGCTGCTGAGCGCGTTCTCGCTCTCCTCCGGCGGCGCCGGGCTGATCGCGCTGTTCACGCTCGCCGTCCACCGGGACGCCCGGTACGTCGCCGCGATCGCGGTCGTCCAGTCCCCGACGATCTTCCTCTACGCCGCGATCTGGCCCGACGACACGCTGTCGTTCTGGTGGCTCGTCCTCTTCGTCCACGTCCTCCTCGCGTTCGTGCTCGCGTGGGGCATGGTCGTCCGCGCCCGGAGGCAGCTGGTGGCGTCGCTGCGCGAGCGCGCCTCCCGCGCCGAGGGCGAGCAGCAGCTGCGCGTCTCGCAGGCCCGGACCCAGGAGCGCGCCCGGATCGCGCGGGAGATGCACGACGTCCTCGCGCACCGGATCTCCCTCGTCAGCCTCCACGCGGGCGCACTCGAGTTCCGCCCCGACGCGTCGCCGGAGGAGGTCGCCCGTGCCGCCGGCGTGATCCGCGCGAGCGCCCACGACGCGCTCGAGGACCTCCGCCAGGTCATCGGGGTCCTCCGCGACGGCGACTCCACGGGCGAGGACGGGGCGCCGGTCCCGGGGGCCGAGGAGATGCGCCCCCAGCCGGGGCTCCGGGACCTCCCGTCGCTGCTGCGCGAGTCGCGCGAGGCCGGGGTGCGGATCGACGAGCAGCTCGACGCCGACAGCGCCGCGATCCCGGCCGCGACCGGGCGGACGGCCTACCGGGTCGTCCAGGAGGGCCTGACCAACGCGCGCAAGCACGCGTGGGGCGCGGTCGTCCGGGTGCGGTGCGGCGGATCGCCGGGCGACGGGCTCACGGTCGAGGTCGCGACGCCCGCCGCCGTCGGCGCCGCCGGGCCGGCGTCCGGGATCCCCGGCGCGGGGACGGGCCTCGTCGGGCTGCGCGAGCGCGTCGAGCTCGCCGACGGCCGGCTCGAGGCCGGCCCCGCCCCCGGCGGCGGGTTCCTGCTCCGCGCGTGGCTGCCGTGGCCCGCGTGAGCGGTCCCGTCAAGGTCCTGCTCGTCGACGACGACGCGCTGGTCCGCTCCGCGCTGAAGATGATGCTCGACGGTGCAGAGGGCGTGCGCGTCGTCGGCGAGGTCGACGACGGCGACGGGGTGCCGCGGGCGGTCGACGACCTCCGTCCCGACGTCGTCCTGATGGACATCCGCATGCCGCGGGTCGACGGCCTCACCGCCACCGAACGGCTGCGCTCCCGACCCGCGCCCGGCGGCGACCCGCCGCAGGTCGTGGTCCTGACGACCCTGAACGCCGACGACCAGGTCCTGCGGGCCCTGCGCGCCGGCGCGGCCGGGTTCCTCCTGAAGGACACCCCGCCGGCCGACATCGCTCGGGCGGTCCGCCTGGTCGCGACCGGCGAGGCGATGCTCTCCCCCGCGGTCACGCGCCGGCTGATCGACCACGTGGCCGACCCGGCCCGCGACGACCGGCGCGGCCGGGCCGAGGAGCGCCTGACCGAGCTCACCGACCGGGAGCGCGAGGTCGCGGTCGCCCTCGGCCGTGGCGGCTCGAACGCCGAGATCGGCGCCGAGCTCCACATGAGCGTGGCGACGGTGAAGGCGCACGTCTCGAGCGTCCTCCAGAAGCTCGACCTGAACAACCGCGTCCAGATCGCGCTCTTGGCGCACGACGCCGGACTGGTCTGACGGGTCGCCCGCCTACAGGACGACGAGCCGGTCCCGGTGGACCGCCTCGGCGGGGGCCCGGGGAAAGACCTCGCGGACCTGCTCGGTCCGCTCGCCCATGACGCGGCGCAGGGCGCCCGACGCGTAGCCGGAGATGCCCTTCGCGACGAGCTCGTCGCCGTGACGGACGTCGACGGCGTCGCCGACCTTGAAGTCGCCCGTGACCCCGACCACGCCGACGGGCAGGAGCGACGTGTCGTCCCGCGACAGCGCGCGGCGCGCCCCGTCGTCGACCTCGATGGTGCCGCGGGCGGGCTTCGCGTAGCGGAGCCAGAGCTTGAAGCTCGACCAGCGGGCCTCGCCGGCGACGAACCGCGTGCCCTCGTCCTCGCCCGCCAGGACGCGCGCCAGGGCCTCGGGGCGCAGTCCGGACGCGACGACGGTTGGGATCCCCGCGGCCGCCGCCATGTCGGCCGCCAGGGCCTTCGAGCGCATCCCGCCGGTGCCCAGCGACGAGGTCGTGGTGCCGACGTCGTTCTCGGTCAGCGCGGCCTCGACGTCGTGGATCTCGCGCACGAGCCGGGCGGAGGGGTCGGTCCGCGGGTCGGCGGAGAACAGGCCGTCGGTCGACGTCAGCAGCACGAGCCGGTCGGCGCCCTGCATCATCGCGACCTGCGCGGCGAGCAGGTCGTTGTCGCCGAACGAGATCTCCTCGGTCGTCGTCGTGTCGTTCTCGTTGATGATCGGCACGGTGCCCATGTCGACGAGCTTCGCCAGGGTCCGGCGGGCGTTGACGAACGCCTCGCGGTCGCCGAGGTCGTAGAGCGTCAGGAGCACCTGCGCGGCGATCAGGCCCTCAGCGGCGAAGAGGTCGTCCCACGAGCGGAACAGGCGCCCCTGCCCCACTGCGCTGGCGGCCTGCAGCGCGTCGATGGCCGTCGGCCGGCTCGGGAGCCCCAGCTGCTGGATCCCGCGGGCGATCGCCCCGCTGGACACGAGGACGAACCGCTCGCCCTCCGCGTGACGCCCGGCCACGGTCGCGCACAGCGCGGCGAGCAGATCGGTCCGGAGCAGGCCGTGGTCGTCGACGACGACGCTCGAACCGAGCTTGATGACGGTCAGGGACATCGACCGTGGAGGGTAGTGCTCTGGGAAGCGATACTCGTGGCGGTTCCACCCCAATCGGGCGGCGGCGCTGCTTTCTCGCTCGCGACCGAGTTCGACCTCGGCCGAGTACGCTCGGGGTGTGCGAGGCCCGGCTGTCATCCCCCTCATCGTGCTTGCGTGCGTGTGGGGGTCCTCCTACCTGTTCATCGACGTCGCACTGGATGACTATTCACCCGCCGTCGTGGCATTCGGCCGTCAACTCCTCGGAACTCTCGTACTCGTGCCCATCGCCCTCCGGAGTGGCGCGCTCCACGTGGACAGGACGTCGGTCGCATGGGTCGTCGTCGCCTCCATCGTCATGGTCACCGCTCCGACGCTCTTGATCGGGCTTGGTCAGCGAACGGTGTCGCCGTCCCTCGCCGGTATCCTGGTCTCGACGACTCCGGTGCTTGCGGCAATCGCGGCACTCGCATTGCACGATGCAGATCGCCCGGGACCTGCTTCGATCGTCGGCGTGCTGGTCGGAATGGTCGGCATCGTGCTGATCTTCGGCGTCGACCTGCAAGGACGCGACGCGATCGGCGGAGGCCTCCTCCTCCTGTTGGCGAGCTGTGGGTATGCAGCGGGAGGCCGAATCGTTCAACGGCGACTGCAAACAACCCCGCCTCTGGGCCTCGCGGCATATGGAAGTGCAGTGAGCGCTGTCGTCCTGGCACCCCTCGCCGTCATCAACCTGCCAACACATGCTCCAAGTCTGGGCCCAACCCTAGCCGTTATCGAGCTTGGTTTGCTCGGCACAGCACTCGGGTGGGTGTTCTACTACGGACTGATTCGCCGTATCGGCTCCCAACGAGCCGCCCTGTCGATGTACCTCGCGCCCGTAGCGTCGGTGGCACTCGGCGTCTCCTTGGCCGGCGACCCCTTGCGTGGAACGACGATCGTCGGACTCGGCCTCGTCCTGACCGGCAGTTGGATCGCAGCAAGTTTCCGGAGCCCTCACGCGCACCGAGCGAGCCCTCCGGGCTGAGGTGCCCTCGAGACGACGACGCCCACGGAACGGGACCATCGCTCCCTGCTCCCTCTGGTCGATGCGCCTGAACACCGTCGTCCTACCGAGGTGGATGCCCTACCGAGTTCGAGACGGACGGGCGATGGGCCCTCACGACGAAGCGTCGCGCTCAGATCTCGCCAGATCCACTTCCTCGGCGAACTCCTTGATCAACCGAGGCCGAATATCCTCGAGCACGATCTCGAAGTAGCGACTGTTGCACCACGTCGTCAGCCACGCGTGCCATTTGGCCCACGTGTCATCCCCGATCATGTTCCGACGTTTGACCTCCCACGCCTGCTCGAAGATCTCGATCGCCGCCCGCGTGTATCGGTAGCAGCGCCGCTCATCGACGGTCATGGTCCTCCATGCCCCCCAGTGTTGGCCTCGCTGAGCGACGTTCAAGACCGACACCCGATCGTCGTGCCACGGATCCCAGATGCAATCGAGCGACGGATCCTCGACTGCTCGCCACAGGTGTTCCATGTAGGAATCGTTGACGTGTGAATAGGCCGCGAACCCCGCTGCGACTCGTTCCCCACGCACCTGTGAACCCAAATACCAAAGGCTGACGACGACGACGACGAGTTGTGCGAGAGTCAAGAGGACGGTCACGTCCTCCGAGCTGAGTCCTGCGACACTCGCGACGAACATCGGGCCAATCTACCCTCCCGGTAGTGCGCGCGCAGCGCCGCAGAATCTCGGCGCATCGGCGCCCTTGCGCGCCGCTGATGACTCGCTCTGGGTGGGGTCGGTGCTCGTCATACCGCCACGGTACGATCGCCTCGATGCCTCTGTGCGAGGTTTCTGGTTGCGAACCGTGACCCGACGCGAGCCACGCGCCGACGGAAGCACACCCACGACCCAGCCGCAAGCCACCACGGCCTCGGAGACGAAGTGACAGACGAACCCGCTCGTCCGGGCGGCACGCAGGAGGTAGCACCGTCCGATCGTTCCCCGGGGGACGCTCGAGGCGCGTCGCGATCGCGAGCGATGCGGTTGACGAAGGACCTCGACCTGCTGCGCGGTCTCGCGGCCGACAGCACCGGCGAGGGTCTCGGGGTCGTCCGCCTGGCCACCGCGATCGGCCGCGACAAGAGTCAGGTCTCCCGCAGCCTCCGCGCGCTCGTGGAGACCGGTCTGGTCGAGCGCGACCCGTCGACCGGCCGGTACCAGCTCGGCCTGGAGCTCTACGCGCTGGCGGCGGCGACCGCGCAGCGCCGGCTGATGTCGGTCGCGCCCGACGTCCTCCGCCACCTGGCGGGCGAGCTCGACGAGACGGTCCACCTGTGCACGCTGCACGGCATCGACGTCCTCACGCTCCGTTCGGAGTCCCCGCCGGTCCGGGCGACGGCCTGGGGCGCGTGGGAGGGCGAGACCGCTCCGGCCCACGCCACCAGCGCGGGCCGCGTGCTGCTGGCCGGGCTCCCCCCGGCGGCGCTCCGGGACCGCTACCGGGCGGCCGAGCTCTCCGGGACGGCGCCGCGCAGCCGGGTGCAGAGCGTCGAGGAGCTCATGGCCGTGCTCGCCGACGTCCGGGCCGACGGCACCGCGATCGTCCGCGAGGAGCACGAGGAGGGCGCGGTCGGCGTCTCCGCGCCCGTCCACGACTTCCGCGGCGACCGCGTGGCGGCGATCAACGTCAGCGGCGAGCGCCGCCTGATGGAGCCGCACCTCGACGACGTCCTCGCGTCGGTGGCCGCGGCGGCGGTCCGACTCTCCCGTCTGCTCGGCGCGCCGACGACGGTCGACGGCCACATGCCGCGCCGCCCGACCTGAGCCGGCCGGCTGGTCGCAGCATCGCGGCCTGCGGCGCACCACCCGCAGCCCTCCGCGGCGTCGGGACGCGCCGCGGCCTGCGGGCGGCTACGCGTCGGGGTCGAACTCGAACAGGACGCCGGCGATCTCGACGTCGTCGCCTGGCTCGAAGCCCTGCTCCTGCAGCGCCTCGATGACGCCCATCTTCCGGAGGCGGGTCTCGACGTACTCGAGGGCCTCCTCGTTCTCGAGGTCGTGCCGCGAGAGGAGCCTCATGATGCCGGCGCCGAAGACGCGGTAGCCGTCCACCGTCCGCTCGACGGCCCAGTCGCGCTCCACGCGGGGGCGGTACACCTTGTGGTCGGCGAGCGGCACGTCCGAGAGGTCCGGCGCGTCCGGGCCGAACGCGGGGCGCTCGGGGACGGTGCGCAGCAGCAGCGCGCGGAGGGCGTCGACGCCCTGCCCGGTGGCGGCCGAGGTGACGACGATCGGCACGTCCGGGACGGGCGGCTCCTCCCACTCCTCGAGGACGGAGGCGTCGGGACCGTCCAGCCGGGTCCGCCACTCGCGGGCCGCCTCGTCGGCGGCCTCGGGGGTCAGGAGGTCCGCCTTGTTGAGGACGAGGACCCGCGGGAGGCTCGCCAGCCGCGGGTCGTACGCCGCGATCTCGGCCTCGATCGTCGCGTGGTTCTGCACGGGGTCTGTGCCGTCGAACGGCAGGAGGTCGACGACGTGCACGAGCATGCGGCACCGCTCGACGTGCGCCAGGAACTCGTGCCCCAGGCCCTTGCCCTCGCTCGCGCCCTCGATCAGCCCCGGGATGTCCGCGAGGATCAGCTGGCGGCGCTCGCCGTCGATGGTGCCGAGGTTCGGCTCGAGCGTCGTGAACGGGTAGTTCGCGACCTTCGGGCGGGCGCGGGTGGCGCGGGTGATCAGCGACGACTTGCCGGCGTTGGGCATGCCGATCAGCCCGACGTCCGCCAGCAGCTTCAGCTTCAGGTCGATCCATCCCTCGTCGCCCGGGAGGCCCTTCTCGGCGAACCGCGGGGCCTGACGCGTGGCGCTGGCGAACCGGGCGTTGCCCCGGCCCCCCGACCCGCCGCGGGCGATGACGACGCGCTGGCCGGGCAGGACGAGGTCGTGGACCGTCCCGTCGAGGCCGGTGACCTGCGTGCCCGGCGGGACCTTGACGACGAGGTCCTCGCCGTCGTGCCCCTTCTTCAGCGCGCCCTCGCCGTGCCGGCCGCGCGGCCCCTTGTAGTGGACCCGCCGGCCGAACGACTGCAGGTCCCGGTACGAGTCGTCGCAGAGGAACTCCACGTTCGAGCCCCGTCCCCCGTCTCCGCCGTCGGGCCCGCCCATCGGCACGTGGGCCTCGCGCCGGAACGACATGCACCCGTCACCACCGTTGCCGCCCTGGACGAAGATGTGCGCGGAGTCGGAGAGCACCGAGGGATGGTCGCAGGTGGGGGTCGGGCGGCGGGGTGCGGGCGCGGATCGATGCGGTGCCGTCAACCGGCAGGCGACCGGCACGGGGCGCGGGTGGCGCGAGGTCGTGAGCCGGGGTGTGCTGCGGTGCAGCCGCTCGAGGCGGGACGCCCGTCGAGTGGCAGGGTGCTGCGGGCCGCTCGGGAGCCTTCGCGAATCGGGACACCGTCGGGCCGCGAGATGCGCCGGGGACCGCGATGTGCCAAGCCCCCCGGAATCGTCTGACCTTGGCACTTCGCGGTCGTGCAGCGACCACCAGGTGCCACGGTCCCGCCGCGATCCGGGGGCTTGGCACCTGGTGGTCGTAGGCGACCCTCCCGGACGGGCTGGAGTTCCGACGCCGCGGGTCCGCTTGGGGTCGACGTCGCCGACGACGCCGGCCACACCGTCAGCGACGCGGTCCGCCCCGAGGCCGCTCGCGGGCCACGGCCAGCACGGACGCGATCACCCCGACCACCACCTCGGGGTGCTCCGTGAGGTCCTCCCAGATCACCGGAACGACGTCGTATCCCTGGGCCTGGAGGCGGGCGCTCTTGCGGCGGTCGCGACGAACGGCGATCCGGTCGCCGTGGAAGGTGAAGCTGTCGAACTCCACGACGGTGCGCTCGGCGTCCCAGAGCCCGTCGACCTCGAACCCCCCGACGCGCGTATTCATGCGCGGCTGGGGCAGTCCCGCACGGCGGAGCAGCTCCAGCAGCAGGCGCTCTGCCTCGGAACGGGCGAAGACGCTGCCCGCACCGATCACGCGCGCCACGATCGGCAGCCCCGTACGGCCTCGCGACCGCGAAAGCAGTGCCCGGACTTCGGGGCGTCGGCAGGATGTCGAGAAGCAGCGCGGCACTCGCATGGCTCACGAAGGCCCCGGGGCCGGCCGCGAGCACGGCGGCCATGGCTCGGGTCTGGAACGTCGGCGGCACGTGGCCCGTGGCGTACACCCCGACGAGCATCCGGGTCATCCAACCGCTCGCGAGGCGGCTCCGGACCACTGATCGGCTGACCCCGCAGGCCTCGAGCTGCCAGGTCGCGACGACCCCGTGCTGCGCGGCAGCGAGGAACGCGATCGCGTGATCGCCACGCAGATCCGAAGGGACCGTGACGCCGGCACGCGGCACGACGAATCGCGCGACGAGGCCGGGAGTCTTCAGGTCCCGGTCACCGGTCGCCTGGAGCTCGATCGCGGAGACGCGGCCCATCCGCCCATCGTGCCCGCGCCCGCCGCCCCACACCGGGGGGACACGGTTCCGGTGCGGTCCCGTCACCGGTCCGACACGTCCCGCGCCCGCTCCCACCGACCCACCCCGCCCCCTTTGCCAGACTCGCCCCATGAGCGACCGCAAGACCCTCCTGATCACCGGCGCGTCCACGGGCATCGGCGCTGCGACCGCGCGTACCGCCGTCGCGGCCGGCTGGAACGTGGCACTGGCCGCACGGTCGAGGGACAAGCTCGACGCGCTGGTGGAGGAGATCGGTGCGGAGCACGCGCTGGCGACGACGTGCGACGTGACCGAGTTCGCCGAGCTCGAGCAGGCCGTCGTCGCCACGCAGGAACGCTTCGGCGGGCTCGACGCCGTGTTCGCGAACGCCGGGTTCGGGGCGAAGCGGGGCTTCCGGGAGGAGTCGCCGGAGCAGTGGCGCGACATGGTGCTCACGAACGTCCTGGGCGCGGCGCTGACGATCCGCGCGACGATCGACCCGCTGACCGCGTCGAAGGGGCACTTCGTCATCACCGGGTCCGTCGCCGGCCGTCGCCCGCTGCCGGGCAGCCTCTACTCGTCGACGAAGTTCGCGGTCGGGGCGATGGCCGAGTCGTTGCGTCAGGAGCTGAACGGCACCGGGGCGCGAGTCACCCTCGTCGCGCCCGGCATGGTCGACACCCCGTTCTTCGACACGAAGCCCGAGCTGGAGGCGCTGCACCCGGAGGACGTCGCGAACGCGGTCGTCTGGGCGCTCTCGCAGCCGGCGCGGGTGGACGTCAACGACATCCTGATCCGGCCGACGGCGCAGGACGGCTGACCGACGGGCCGGGTGACGGGACCGCACGTCCAACGAGGCCCGGCGGACCGCCGGGCCGACAGCAGACCGGCAGGCCACCCGGCGTGCGGACCGCCCGGCCGGCCGGCGGGGACGGGCAGGCCACCGGCGCACCGCCCTCCCACCGGGGCGCGGACGCCTCGCCCGGCCCGGAGTCGGTCCGCACCGGACGGCGTCGCCGGTGCCCCGAACCCCTGGCGTGGGGCCGCCCCGTGCGGGTAGCGTGCCGCCCATGAGCCTGATCTCACCCGCCAACGCCATCCGCTTCCTCGGGGCCGGACGCATCGTCTTCGGGATCGCGATGATCGCGGTGCCCGAGAAGGTCGGGCAATCGTGGCTCGGTGCGGGCGGCACGACGCCCGAGGCCGGCGTGGCGATCCGCGCGGTCGGCATCCGTGACGCCCTGATCGGGATGGCGCTGGTGCACACCGCGACCGATCCACAGCGCGGCTACCGCTGGGCCCGTACGAGCTCGTTCGGCGACATCACCGACCTCCTCGCCACGCTGGCCGCGGCGAAGGCACTCCCTCGCTCCGGCGTGATCGGCACGGTGGCGATGGCCGGTGCGGCCGCCGCGTCGAGCATCGCCGTCAGCGAGTGGGTCCGCCGCGAGGAGGCCTGAGCCGCGGAACCCGGTCCGAGGCCTCGCCCGGCGCGGCGCGGTCGGCCGTCGGAGGCGTCGGCCGCCGCGGGCGCGAGGTCGTCGGCCGCCGGGGCCGCCCGTGAGCTTCGCGCCGCCCGGCCCGCGCGCCTGGAACGACGACGACCCGCCGGTGGCGGGTCGTCGGTCCTGCCCCGACCGCGACGTGCGCGGCGGGTCCTGCGAGGTCTGGTCGCTCAGTCGGCGGCGACGGCCTCGGGGGCCGCGTTCGGGACGACCGAGACGGTTCGGCCGCGCCAGCCGCGCGTGAACGCGACGGTGCCGACGGCCTTCGCGTAGAGCGTGTCGTCCTTGCCGATGCCGACGCCGACGCCGGGGCGGAAGACGGTGCCGCGCTGGCGGACGATGATCTCGCCACCGGTGACGGACTGGCCGCCGAACACCTTGACGCCGAGGCGCTGGGAGTTCGAGTCGCGGCCGTTGCGGGAGGAGCCGAGGCCCTTCTTGTGTGCCATGAGTTCTGGTGCTCCTTCGAGGTCGGCGTTACGCCGAGATCGAGTCGATGCGGATCTTGGTGAGCGGCTGGCGGTGGCCCGTGGTGCGCTTGTAGCCGCGCTTGGGCTTGTACTTGAAGATGCGGATCTTCGGGCCCTTGACGTGCTCGACGATCGTGGCGCCGACCGTGGCGCTCTTCAGCGCGGACGGGTCGACGGTGATCGCGTCGCCGCGCACCAGGACGGGCTCGAGCGTGACGGTGCCGCCGACCTCGACGTCGAGCTTCTCGACGAGGAGCTCGAGGCCCTGCTCGACGCGGTACTGCTTGCCACCGGTCTTGACGATTGCGTAGAGGCTGCTCATGCGGTTACGGCTCACTCGGACGAGATGGGCTCTGCGGTCTCACCGGAGGCGAGGTCCTCAGGGGACGCGGCAGAGCGGCGCGCACCTCTGGTGCGGCGCCGGACAGGAGACGATACGTCATCGGGATCGTCCGCGTCGGCTGCCGTGTCCGGGGTGTTCTCCTCGGAGGTCGCCTGCTCGGCGGCCTTCGCGCCTCCCCGGCCGCGACGTCCGCGTCCGCGGGACCGGCGACGCGGCTTCCGCGGCTCCCCGTCCTCGTCCTCGCCCCCGTCCTGCGACGTCGTCGTCCCGACCTCGTCGACGGCCGCGACGATCTCCGAGGCGGCCTCGACGACCTCGTCGGCGGCGTCCTCGAGCTCCTGCGGGTCGAGGGGCGCGTCGTCGTCGGCACCGACCTCGTCGAACGCGGCGTCCGGCTCGGCGCGCTCGTCGCGCGGCACGTCGGACTGCTCGTCCTCGGACTCCGCGACGGCGTCGATCTCGGCCGCGCGGGCCTTGGCGCCACGGCGCCGGCGCGAGGAGCGCTTGTTCGTCGCGCCGGTGGCGGAGCCCGAGGGCGCGCCGGCGGCGGCGTCGACGGGCAGGACCGCGTCGGGCCCGACCAGCACGGCGCTGGCCGACGTGCGGCCGGCGCGCTCGATGCGGACGAGCTTCTTCTCCCCGACGAAGCGGCCCCCGTTGGTCACGGACACGACGTAGCCGCCGACCTTCGCGACCGCGTCGTCCACGTTGTACATGTGGGGCTCGACGATCTGGACGAGGACCTCCTCGCCCTCCTGGAAGGGGATCGCACGCTCGCGGACGTCGTCGATCGAGCCCTCCATGACGACCTCGAAGTCGTCGAGCGGCAGGCGCTCGGTGCCCTCGAAGACGAAGTAGCGGCCGGTCTGGGCCTCGAGCTGGTGGAGCACCTTGGCGCTCTGGCCCGTGAACTCGGCGACGACGCCCGGGTGCATCCGGACGAGGAACGCCTGCGAGGACTCGGGGGCACGGGAGGCGAGCTCGCGCAGCTGGCGCTCGAACTCGATCGCCAGGGTCTCCTCGCTCTTGATGACGCCGTCGCCGTCGCACGTCGGGCAGGCGCGGGTGATGACCTCGCGCACGCCCTCCGTGACGTTCTGGCGCGTCATCTCGACGAGCCCGAGCTTCGAGATCTCGGCGGTGAAGGTCTTCGTGCGGTCGTCGCCGAGCTTGTCGCGCAGCGTCTTCAGGACGTCGCGCTGGTTCTTCGCGCGCGCCATGTCGATGAAGTCGATGACGATGATGCCGCCGATGTCGCGCAGGCGGAGCTCGTTGACGACGGCCTCGGCGGCCTCGAGGTTCGTCCGGGTGATCGTGTCCTCGAGCCGGGCCTGCTTGCCCTTGCCCGTGAACGACCCGGAGTTGACGTCGATGACCGTCAGGGCCTCGCCGTAGTCGATCATCAGGTAGCCGCCGGAGGGCAGGTCCACGCGCCGGCCGAGCAGGCCGTCGATGACCTCCTCGACGTCGTGGGACTCGAACAGCGGCTGCGACTCCTGCCACAGCTCGACCTTGTCGACGAGCTCCGGCGCGGTGCGCGTGAAGAACGACTGCAGGCGCTGGACCTGCTGCGGGTCGTCGACGATCGCCTTCTCGAACTCCGAGGAGAAGATGTCGCGGACGACCCGGACGGAGAGGTCGGCCTCCTGGAAGACCATGCACGGACCGGTCGTGTCCTGCGCCCGCTGCTCGAGGACCTCGTGCAGCTTGAAGAGGTACGGCAGCTCGCGCTCGAAGTCCTCGCGGACCGCACCGCGCGCGGCGGTGCGGACGATCGCGCCGCCGCCGTTCAGCTCGAGGTTCTTGACCTCCTTGCGCAGCCGGTTGCGCTCCTGGTCGTCGACCTTCTTGGAGACGCCGACGCCCTCGCCCTTCGGCGCGTACACGAGGTAGCGCCCGGCGATCGTCAGGTCCATCGTGACCCGCGCGCCCTTCGTCTTCAGCGGGTCCTTCGTGACCTGCACGACGAGCTCGTCGCCCGGCTTGATGAGGTCGGAGATCTTGACGTGGTCGCCCCCTCCCCCGTGGCCGCGCCGCTGGACCTTGACGCCCGGCAGGCGGATCTCGTCGACGTGGAGGAAGGCGTTCTTCTCCAGCCCGATGTCGACGAAGGCGGCCTCGAGGCCGGGGAGGACGTTGTCGACGCGGCCCTTGTAGACGTTGCCGACGATCGAGCGGTTCGAGCGGCGCTCGAAGTAGAGCTCCGCGACGCGGTAGCCCTTCGGGGACCCGGACCGGCCGCGACCGCCCCGTCCGCGACGCCGACGACCGCCGGCGGACGCGCTCTCGCCGTTCTGCTGGCCGGCGCCCTTGGCGGCCTGGCCGGACGGGCGGGCGTCACCGGCTTCGGTGGACTCCAGGAGCGCCACGCGGGTTTCGCCGCGATCCACGCTCACGAGGACCTGTTTCCTCATGGGGTTGCCTTCAATCGGTTCTGTCCACGGTCGGGCCGCGTCTCGCAGCTGCCCTGCCCTGCGCGTAGATCGCCTGCAGCAGGCCGATCGCGAGATAGGTGGACAGCACGGAGGACCCTCCGTAGCTCACAAGTGGGAGTGGGATGCCGGTGATCGGCATGATGCCGACGTTCATCCCTGCGTTGACCAGGACCTGGAACAACAGCATGGCCAAGATACCCGCCGCGAGGACCGCGCCGTAGAAGTCTCTGGCCGTCGAGAGGATCCGGAGCCCTCTCCACATGATCAAGGCGAAGAGCGAGAGTATCGCTGCGGCGCCCACGAAGCCGTACCGCTCGCCGGCGGAGGCGAAGATGAAGTCGGTCTGCTGCTCGGGCAGGTAGCCGAGGGTCTGCTGCGTCGCCTCGTCGCCGCGGCCCGTCTTCTGGCCCGAGCCGATGGCGGCCTTGGCCTGCTTGAGCTGGTAGCGCGGGTCGGTCTGGCCGGGCTCGACCCGGTGGTTCGCGTTCGGGCTCAGGAAGGCCGTGATGCGGTCCGCCTGGTAGCCCTTCAGCACGTTGACCCCGGCGGCGGGCAGCACGCCGAGGGCACCGACGATCACGATCGTCGCGATCGTCCCGATGATCGCCAGGTGCCGGCCGGGCGTGCCGCCGATCAGCAGCACCGCGAGGGCGATGGCGCCGTAGACGAGCGACGTCCCGAAGTCCGCGGTCAGCGCCCCCGGGACGCCCGCGAGCGCGAGCACGCCGAACGTCGTCGTCCAGGAGTGGACCGCCGTCCTGCGTCCGACGATGAAGCTCGCGGCGACCACGACGACGAGGACCTTGCCGAGCTCGGACGCCTGGAAGCTGAAGAACCCGAGGTTGATCGACAGCGTCGAGCCGTTGACCTTCTGGCCGAGGAACGCGACGGCCAGGATCGACCCGATCATGAAGGCGTAGAGCGGCCAGCGGATCGCCTGCCAGCGGGCGTAGTCGATGCGGGAGACGACGGCCGCGACGCCCAGGCCGACGATGCCGTAGGCGACCTGGCGGACGACGAAGGCGTTGCCCGTCGTCGCGCCGGCGATCGCCAGGCACGAGCACGCCGTCAGCGCGATCGCGGCGAAGGCGAGGACGGGGTCGAACGGCAGGCCGACGTCGACGATGTCGGAGAGCGTGCGCCTGCGGCGCTGCGGGGAGCGGAGGCCGACCTGGCCGGCGGAGCGTCCGGTGGCCATCACTCGGTCGCGTTCGCGGAGCTTCTGGCGGCCTCGCACGGGGCCGTCGATTTGGGCTGCTGGTACCACGTGCGCAGCATCCGGCAGACGACCGGGGCGGCGGTCGTGGTGCCGAAGCCGCCGTTCTCGACGGTCGCGACGACGACGATCGGCCGCTCGGGATCGGGGACCATCGCGGCGAACCACGCCTGGTCCGGGCAGGACGACTCGTTGCAGCGCTGCGCGGTGCCGGTCTTGCCGTAGACGGGGAACGCGTTCTGGTCCCAGCCGGCGAAGACCCCGGCCGCCGTGCCGTCGGGCGTGGCGGTCACCGCGTTGAGGCCCTTGAGGATGTCCTGCTTCCAGGTCGGGTCGCCGACCTGGACCGTGCGGCGCGGCTTCGGCTTGAAGGCCTGGAGCAGCTCGCCGTCCTGCTTCTGGATCTGCATGCCGAGCTGCGGCGTCGGGAAGTGCAGGTCCTGGGTCGGCCGGCCGCGCGGGTCGTAGAGCCCGGCGTATGCGACGGCCACCTGCAGCGGCGTCGCGAGGAAGTCGCCCTGGCCGACGGAGAGGTTGATGTTGTCGCCCAGCAGGAACTGACCCGTCGGGTCGAAGACGAGGCCGCAGGACGCCTTCCCCTCGTCCTTGCGGCACTGGAGCTCGCGCTCGTTCTGCTTCTTCCGCCACGCGGCGTCCGGGACGGTCCCCGGCGTCTCGCCCGGCAGGTCGATCCCGGTGTCCTTGCCGTAGCCGAAGAGGCGGGCCCACGTCTGCAGCGGCTTGTTCTGCTGGCGGAACAGCTGCTGACCGATCTCGTAGAAGTAGACGTCCGAGGAGATCTGCAGCGCACCCTCGAGGTTCGAGCTGCCGAGGTCCTCCTTGCCGGCGTTGCAGAACTCCTGCTTGAGCGTGCCGACCGTGATGCACGAGCCGCTCGGGCCCTGCGTCTCCGGGGTGATCACGCCCGTCGAGAGGCCCGCCAGCGCCGTCACCGGCTTGAACGTCGAACCCGTCGCGTACTGGCCCTGGATCGCCCGGTTCAGCAGCGGCACCCCGGCGCGCTTGCCGACCAGGCGGCGGTACTTCTTCGTCGACAGCGGCCCGTAGACGGTGTTGAGGTCGACCGTCGGGTAGGACCCCATCGCGAGGATCTCGCCGTTGCGCGGGTCCATCGCCACGTAGGCGCCGCCGGCGCGGTAGCCCGTCTTCGAGTCGATCGAGTCGCCGGACTTGGGGCCGATGACCTTGGACATGCCGAACTGGCCGGTCTTCTCCAGCGCGGTGTCGATCGAGAGCTGCAGGCGGCTGCCCTGCTTCGGGGCCTCGTCCGAGACCTTCCCGGTCGGGCGGCCCTGGGCGTCGACCTCGACCGTCTGCTCGCCGTCCTTGCCCTGCAGGAAGCTGTTGTACTCGAACTCCAGGCCGTTCTGACCGATCAGCTGCCCGGCCTTCAGGTCGCGGTACTTCGCCTCCTTGAGCTGGTCCTCGCTGATCTGCCCGACGTTGCCGAACAGCTGCGCGGCGACCGACCCGTTCGGGTACCGCCGCAGGTACTCCTTCGTCACCGTGATGCCCGGGAACTCCGCCTGGCGCTCCAGCAGGTAGTTGCGCAGCCCGGCGCTGACCTTCCGGCTCTTCAGCGCGACCCCGCCGTAGGGCAGCTTCACGGTGCTCGAGACCACGCGGTCGTAGAGGGTGCGGGTCGACGACCCGAGCAGCGGGGCCATCCGGGTCAGGAGCGCGCGGAGCCGCGGCGACGCGTCGCGACTGACGCGCAGCTGCGCGGGCTGCCTGCCCGCGAGCGTCCGCTCGGCCTGACGGTCCGCGGCCTTGCGGTAGCGCGCCACCCGCCGGCGGGTCTGCGTCAGCCGCCGCGCCGCCTGCGCGGGCGTCTGCCGGGCGATCCGCCGCTTCGCCGTCGCGCTCAGCGCGTTGTCGTGGTTCCGCTTCTTGTCGTCGACGAGCTGGTCGGACAGGTTGCCGACCGCGACGTCGTACTCGCCCTGCTTCTGGCCCCAGTTCGCGATCGTGGTGCGGTCGTCCTCCGGGATCGCCTCGGCCTGCAGCGTCACGACCGTCGACGCGTCGTTCTCGACCAGGGGCTTGCGGTCGCGGTCGACGATGTTGCCCCGCGGGGCCGCGACGCGGACGACGCGCGCACCGTTGCTGGCGGCCTCGGTCAGGTACTGGTCGCCCTGCAGGATCTGGAGGAACCAGAGCCGCAGGAAGAGGATCGCGAAGACCCCGAACGCGATGATGCCGAAGGCGGCCACGCGGAGCGCGAGCTGCGGGGTCGGTGTCCTGCGGTCGAGGGAGCTCATCGGATGCGCACGTCGATGTCGGACGATGCCGAGCGGCGGCCGTAGTTGCGGCGGCGTCGTCTGCGGCGGGCCTCCTCGGGGAGCATCGGGAGGAGCCAGGCCCGGGTCCGATTATGCACGGGCAGCGCGATCAGGGCGTCGATCAACGACGTGCCCCCGATCACCCACACCATCCGGACGTTCACGGTGACGCCCTGGGTCAGGAGCAGCTCGACGAAGCTGTAGACGAGCAGCCCGGCGGCGGTGCCGAACAGGCCGATGACCACCGGGACGACGCTGGACTCCGGGTCGCGCATCTCCCCCAGGCGTCCGGCGGCGTACGCGACGACGACGTACACGAGCGACGTGATGCCGCTGGTCTGGCCGGTGATCTGGTCGATCAGGAGCCCGACGCCGAAGCCGTACGCGATCCCGCTGACCGGGCCGGCCAGCAGGGCGACCATCAGGACCGAGAGCAGTCCGAGGTCGATCCCCATGCCGAGGAACTGGACGCGCCCGAAGAACGACAGCTGGAGCATCGCGACGAGGAACCCGAGCAGCACGAGCCGCAGGACGGGCTTGGGCCCGAGCGCGGCGTGGTCGGGGAGCCGCGGCCGCCGTCGCCGGCGGCGGCCGGACCGACGGACGGTCGGCGGCCGGTTCACGGAGCCCCGGACGTCGTGGTCCGACCGGACGTCGCCCCGTCGGTGCCGGTCTGGCCGGTGTCGGTGCTCCCGGCCCCGGTCGTCCCGGCGCCCGGGGTCGTCGTGCCGGTGCCGCCGGTCGCGCCGTTCTCGCCGGTCGTCGCAGGGGTGGAGCCGGTGGTGGTCGCCGCGGTGCCCGTGCTCGTCGTCGGCCTGTTCGCGGACCCGGAGGTCGTCCGCCCGCCGCGGTCCGGCTGCGCGGTGCTCGGGCACGAGGCGACCCTGCCGGTCGGCCGCGCGCCGCTCGCGCGGTTCCCGTTGACGACGCGACGGAGCACCTGGACGTCCTCGAGCGTCTGGAGGTCCACGAGCGGCTTGATGTGGCCGATCTGCTCGTCGGTGCGCCGGTCGCTGACGCTCGTGATCCTCCCGATCGGGAGGTACGGCGGCGCGTTGGACGGGAACTTGCTCGTGTCGTCGACCGTCCCCGACGTGTACACGAGCGCGTTCTGCTTGATCGTGCTCGTGGACGGCACGAACTCGAGCTCGAGGTCCGAGAGCGTCCCGGCCCCGGCGCCGCGCACCGTCAGGACCGGCTTGACCCCGGGGAGGTACGCGCCGACGGCGACGTCCTGACTGGGCAGCAGGGAGACCGTCGCGTTGTTCAGCCGGACGCCGCTGACGAAGCCGACCAGCCCGGCGCCCTCGCCCGCGGCCCCGACGACGGCCTGGCGGTCCTGCACGCCCTGGGCGGTGCCCTGGTCGATCGTGATCGTGGTCGCCCAGGCGGTCGGGCTCTTGCCGATGACGTTCGCGGGGAGCGGGTCGTTGCGCTGCAGCTTGAGGCTGTCGACCATGTTCGACAGGCACTGCATGTTCGGGAACTTCCGCAGCTCGCCGTTCAGCCGGGCGTTCTCGGCCCGCAGCTGCGCGGCGTCCTTCTTCAGGTCCTGGTTCTCGCCCTTGGCGTCGGCGGTGTCCCCGACCCAGTGGACGAGGTCCCGTGCGGGCTTGGCGATCTTCGAGCCGCCCTCGCCCAGGGCGCCGAGCGGTCCGCCGGACGCCCCTCCCGCGGCTCCGAAGCCTGCGGTGATGAGGACGAGGCAGACCGCCACGAGGGCGGCCAGGATCAGGCGGCGTCGGCGGCGGGCGGCGGGATCGATCACGTGGGAGGGTGGGTGCGCGGGGAGGACGACCGGGGAGTCGGCGCGCGGGGAGCCTAGCTCCTAGTAGCGGTTGCGACGCCCGCCGCGACGCGAGTGGCCGCGGTTCATCCGGTGGATGACCTCGAACTCCTCGAGCGAGCGGCCGGAGCCGACGGCCACGCAGGTCAACGGGGACTCTGCCAGGTGTGCGGGCATCTGCGTCTCCTCGCGGAGCCGCTCGTCCAGGCCGCGGAGCAGCGAACCGCCGCCCGCCAGCATGATCCCGCGGTCCATGATGTCGGACGAGAGCTCGGGCGGCGTGCGGTCCAGCGTCTCCTTCACGGCCTCGATGATGGTCGACAGCGGCTCCTCGAGCGCCGTACGGACCTCCTCGGACGTGATGACGACCGTCTTCGGCAGGCCCGAGACCATGTCGCGACCGCGGATCTCCGTCTGGACCTCCTCGACCATCGGGTACGCGGACCCGACCTCGAGCTTCACGTCCTCGGCCATCTGGGTGCCGATCAGCAGCTTGTACTCGCGCTTGGCGTAGGCGACGATCGCCTCGTCGAACTCGTCGCCGCCGACCCGGACGGACTGCGAGACGACGATGCCGCCGAGCGAGATCACCGCGACCTCGCTGGTGCCGCCGCCGATGTCGACGACCATCGAACCGGTCGGCTCGGCCACGGGCAGCCCGGCACCGATCGCGGCGGCCATGGGCTCCTCGATGAGGTAGGCCTGACGGGCGCCGGCGGAGATCGAGGCCTCCTCGACCGCGCGCTTCTCGACGCCGGTGACGCCCGAGGGCACGCAGACGACGACCCGCGGGTGCGCGAACCGGTTCTGGTGCGCCTTCTGGATGAAGTGGCGGAGCATCTCCTCCGTCACGTCGAAGTCCGCGATGACGCCGTCCTTCAGCGGACGGATCGCCTGGATGGTGCCCGGCGTGCGGCCGAGCATGCGCTTGGCCTCGATGCCAACGGCGTGGACCTCGCCGGATCGTGAGTCGATCGCCACCACGGATGGCTCGGAGAGCACGATCCCGCGGCCCCGGACGTACACCAGGGTGTTGGCGGTGCCGAGGTCGACCGCCATGTCGCGGCTGCCGATCCCGGTCAGGTAGCTGAAGATGCTCATCGAGGCAGGTTCCGGTTCCGCGAGGTCTCGGGGGTCGGGCACTCGTCGGGGGGACGCCGTGCCACGCCACCGCCGCGGAACGAGGGCGGAGTCTATCGGAGGGGCCCCGTCCGCCCGCCGGTGCATCCGGCCGTGCAGGCCCGCGCGAATCGCCTGCTCGCATCGGGGCTACCGCCGGTACGGTCGGGGTGGTCGCACGGGGAGCGTGCGGGGCGTCACGGTCGGAGCACGGGAGTCCGGTCGGCGACCGGGCTCAGGACCGCAGCAGCCCCGGCACCGCCCGGACGATCAGGCCTACCGGCAGGCCCACGACCGTCCACCAGTCGCCCTCGATGCCGTCGACGAGCAGGGCGCCGCGGAGCTGGATCGCGTAGCCGCCCGCGCGGCCCTCCCACTCCCCCGTGCCGACGTACCAGGCGACGTCGTCGTCGCTCAGGGCCCGGAAGCGGACGAGGGTGAGGGCGGCGTCGGCCAGGAGGACCTCGTCCGCCCCGTCGGGGCCGCCCGCGCGGACGACGGCCGCCGAGGAGGCGACGTGGTGGCCGTCCCCGGACCACCGGCGCAGCATCGTGGCGGCCTCGGCGGCGTCGGCCGGCTTCCCAACCGCCCGGGGCGCGTCGGCCGTGCGGTCGACGATCACCGTGTCCGAGCCGAGGATCAGGGTCCCGGCCGGCTGGTCCCGCGCGACCGCGCGGGCCTTCAGGAGGGCGTTCTGCACCGCGACCGCGACCGGGTCGCCGTCGGTCAGCTCGTCGACGCCGGGGACCACGACGCGGTGCTCGACGCCGAGGGTGGTGAGGATCGCCCGGCGCTGCGGGGATCCGGAGGCGAGGACGAGCTCGCTCACGGGCGGGTCCGGACCGTCGGGGCGGACGGGGCCGGCCGGTGCCCGGTGGGTGCCGCGTCCGCCCGCCGGGAGCGGATCCCGGGAGGCGGCGCGGCACCCATCGATCAGCCGATCTCCGGGAAGAAGCGCTTGATCTCGATCTCGGCGTTCTCGTCGGAGTCCGAGCCGTGGACGACGTTCTCGCCGGCCTCGATGGCCAGGTCGCCGCGGATCGAGCCGGTGGCGGCCTCGAGCGGGTTCGTGGCGCCGATGATCTGGCGGGCGACCTCGACGGCCGACGGGCCCTCGAGGATCGCGGCGACGACGGGGCTCTGCGTCATGAAGGACACGAGCTCGCCGAAGAACGGCTTGTCGTCGAGGTGCGCGTAGTGCTCCTCGACGACCGACGTCTGCAGCGGCACGAGCTTGAGCTGCTGGATCTTCAGGCCCTTGCGCTCGAAGCGGCCGAGCACGTCGCCGACCAGCTGGCGCTGGACGCCGTCCGGCTTCACGAGGATGAGGGTGCGGGACATTCGGTCACTCCTGCGCGGCGCTGCGCGCGTCTGGGTCTGCGGACGCCGGACAGTCAACCAGTCGCGGCGCGCGCGCGACGCGAGGGTGCCGCGGCACCCCGGAACGACGACCGCCCGCGACGGGGCGGGCGGTGGCGGGACGCCGCGGGGCGGCGCCGATCCGGGCGGGACGGGACGGGACCGTCCCGGGCTACGCCTGTTGCTCGGTCTCGCGCGCCTCGGAGCGCCCACGGCGCCGGCGGCGCGGCGTGCGGCCGGCGATCTCGGTCTCGCAGTACGGGCAGATGCGCCACTCGGGATCGAGCGGGCGCGCGCAGCCGGTGCACTGGTCGCGCAGCTTCTTCAGGCACGACGGGCAGCGCAGGAAGTCCTTTTGGACCTGGTACTCGCAGTGCGGGCAGAGAAGCACGCCGGACTGCAGGAGCCGGGCCTCGGCGGCCTGCATCTCGAGCTCGCGCTCGCGCACGTCGTCCAGGTACTCCGGGGGCCGCACGACCATGTAGATCACGGTGCCGGCGAAGGGGAGCACGAGCGCGGCGACCGTCGCCGTGCCGATGAGGACCGGGTCCGTGATGCGGCGCCGGGCGTCCGCCCACGTGTAGTAGACCAGCGCGAGCCAGATCAGGACGACGAACAGCACGAGCAGCTTGACGACCACGTCGAGCGTCGAGTTGTCGATGCCGAAGACAGCGAGGAGATCAGGCATGGGGATCAGTCATGTGGATCACAGGGCGGGGGTTCGCCGTCGCAGGGGGGATTCCCTGCAACCGGCCGGGATCGGTCAGACGAAGGCCCGTCCGAGCCCGTAACCGACACCGAAGAAGACCAGGATCACGAGGGCGACGACGGCAGCCACGGCCAGCACCATCCGGAGGACGGGGATCGAGTCGTCGTGGCGGGGCGTCGTCGGGGCCATGGTCAGAATCGCGCTCCCGGTCCGGCGCCGCGACCTCGACGGAGGTCCGCCACCAGGTGCAGGGAGCCGGTGACGAGCACCGTACCGCGCGATCCGGCAAGTGTACGGGCCCGGAGCAGGGCGTCGTGCGCACCCTCCACGACGTGGACGTCCCGGCCGGCGAGCGCGGTGCCCGCGGCCTGCGCCAGGGCGTCCGCCGGCAGTCGGCGCGGGTTCGACGGCGCGGTGGCCACGAGGACGTCGCACCAGCGGTCGAACGCGGCGAGCATCCCCGCCGGATCCTTGTCGTCGAGCACCCCGACGACCGCCACCACCGGCCGGGACGGCGCGGCGTCGTCGAGCGCGCCGGCCAGGGCCTCGAAGCCGGCCTCGTTGTGCGCGCCGTCGTGGATCACCACGACGCCGTCCTCGCCGGGTCCCGGGCGCTCGACGGTCTCGAAGCGGCCGGGGACGACGACGTGGGTGGCGACCTCGCGCTCGGCCGCGTGGTCGCGGTCCGCGCCCGGGCCCAGGTGCGCACCGACCGCGGCGATCGCCGTCGCGAGGTTGCGGCGCTGGTAGCGGGCCGCGCCGGGGGTCGGGACGTCGGCGCCGGGGTCCGGGTCGGCCTCGACGACCGTCCCGCCCTGCTCGGCCGCGCGGGCCTCGGCGACGTCGTGGGCGGACGACGGCAGCCCGTCGGCGAGGACGAGCGTCCCGCCCGGCCGGAGCACGGCGACCTTCTCGGCGGCGATCTCGGCCACGGTGTCGCCGAGCCAGCGGGTGTGCTCCAGCGAGATCGAGGTGAGGACCGCGACGGCCGGGCGTGGCGTCCCGTCCGGCCCCGGGCGTCGGGCGTCGGGCAGGACGTTGGTGGCGTCCCAGCGGCCGCCGAGCCCGGCCTCGACGACGGCGCAGGCGACGCCGGACTCCGCGAGGACGAGGAACGCCGCGGCCGTCACGGCCTCGAACTGCGTGACCGGTCCGTCGAGGGCGTCGTCCGCGGCCTCCGGTCCGTCGGCCTCCAGCGCCTCGGCCGCCTCCCGGACCCGCTCCACCGCCGCCGCGAAGAGCCCCGGCGCGGCGGGCTCGCCGTCGACCATCACGCGCTCGCGGAACGACACGAGGTGCGGCGACACGTACGCGCCCGACCGCACGCCGCGGCGGGCCAGGAGCGCCGCCGCCATCGTCACGGTCGACGTCTTCCCGTTGGACCCGACGACGTGGATCGCCTCGAAGCGGGTCTGCGGGTCGCCGAGGCGCCGCAGCAGCGCGGCCATCCGGGCGAGGCCGGGCCGGATGCCGAAGAGCTCCCGGCCGAGCAGCCACTCCTCGGCGGCGCGCAGGCGATCGTCGGACCCGAGCTCGTCCTCGCCGGACGGGACGTCGGCGATCACAGGGTGCGGAGCTCCTCGCGGAGCGCATCGACCTTCGCGCGCTCGGCGGCGATCACCTCCGCCGGCGCCCGGGAGACGAACTTCTCGTTCGACAGGCGGCCCTCGGTCGACGCGATCGCCTGCTCGACCTCGGCGCGGCGCTTCTCCACGCGGGCGCGCTCGGCCTCGGGGTCGACGTGCTCGCCGGCGAGGATCGCCAGCTGACCGCCGGGGATCGCCACGGGGACGGCGTCGCCGGCGTCGGTCGAGGACTCCAGGCGGGCGAGGCGCGCGATCAGGGCGAGCGCCTCGTCGTCGTAGCCCTCGGCCTCCACGCGAACCGGCAGGACCGGGCCGGGCGGCACGTTGGCGCCGTTGCGCCACGAGCGGACGGTCGTGATGACGTCGATGACCCGGCCGAGGCGCTCCTCGGCGTCGGACGACAGCAGCGCGTCGTCGGTGGCCGGCAGCGGCGAGACGGCGAGCAGCCCCTCCGCCCCGGGCAGGGTCGACCAGGACTCCTCGGTCACGAACGGGATCACCGGGTGCGCGATCTGGAGCGTCCGGCGCAGGGCCCAGCCGAGCACGCGGGCGAGGTCGGGGTCGGTCGCGGCGTCGCGGCCCTTGACGAGCTCGAGGTACCAGTCGCAGAGCTCGCCGTAGACGAAGTCGTAGAGCCCGAGCGCGGCCTTCGAGAAGTCGAACTCGTCGATCCGCTGCGCGGTCTCGCGGGCGATCCGCTCGGTTCGCGAGACGATCCAGCGGTCCTCCAGCCGGGTCGGGAGCGTCTCCCCCGTGACCCCGGCGGCGGCGCCCTCGAGATGCTCCTCGAGACGCCCCACGGCGAACCGCACGGCGTTGCTGAGCTTCGTCGTCAGCTGCTTGCCCTGCGCGATCTTCTCCTCGGAGAACCGCACGTCCTGGGTCGAGGACATGGCGAGCAGGCCGAAGCGCACGGCGTCGGCGCCGTAGGCGGGGAAGTCGCCGGGATCCTCGAGCTTGCCCTTCTTGCCCTTCTTCGCGAAGACGGCCGGGCGGGGGCCGCCGTCGATGAGGTCGAGCGGGTCGATGCCGGTGCCCAGCGACTTGCTCATGCGGCGGCCGTCGGGCGCCTGGATGACGGAGTGGCAGTAGACGTCGGTGAACGGCACGTCGCCGGCGAAGCGCAGACCGGTCATGACCATCCGGGCGACCCAGAGGAAGAGGATGTCGCGGGCCGTCGAGAGGACGGAGGTCGGGTAGAACGCCTCGAGCTCGGGCGTCTCCTCCGGCCAGCCGAGGGTCGCGAACGGCCACAGCGCCGACGAGAACCACGTGTCGAGGACGTCGGGGTCGCGCTCCCAGCCGTCGCCCTCGGGGGCCGTCGTGCCGCAGTAGACCTCGTCGGCGCGGTACCAGACGGGGATCTGGTGGCCCCACCAGAGCTGGCGGGAGAGCACCCACGGGCGGATCTCGTCGAGCCACGCCAGGTAGCGGCGCGACTGGCTCTCGGGGTGGATCCGGACGCGGCCGTCGCGGACGACGTCGGCGGCGGGCTTCGCGAGCTCGTCCATCCGCATGAACCACTGCAGCGAGATCAACGGCTCGATGCGCTCGCCGGAGCGCTGCGAGAACGGCACGGTGTGGACGTAGGGCTCCTCGCCCCGGATGGCGCCCTGCTCGCGCAGCGCGTCGACGATCGCCGTCCGCGCCTCGGCGGCCGTCAGGCCCTCGAACTGCGGGGCGTACCCGCCGGTGATCCGGCCGTCCTCGCCGATGACGTTCAGCGGCTCGAGGCCGTGCCGGTTGCCCAGCTCGAAGTCGTTGGGGTCGTGCGCCGGCGTGATCTTCAGGCAGCCGGTGCCGAAGTCCGTCTTCACGTAGTCGTCGCCGATGATCGGCAGCTCGCGGCCGACGAACGGCAGCACCACGGTCGACCCGATGAGGTGCTTGAAGCGGTCGTCCTGCGGGTTCACGGCGACGGCGACGTCGCCGAGCATCGTCTCGGGACGCACCGTGGCGACGACGACCTCGGTCAGGTCGCCGACGGCCTCCTTCAGCGGGTACGCGATCTCGACCAGGGTGTCGGTCTCCTCGCGGTCCTCGACCTCGAGGTCCGAGATCGCCGAGCGCGACCCCGGGTCCCAGTTGACGAGGTAGGTGTCGCGGTAGATCAGGCCCTGCTCGTAGAGCGCCACGAAGACCTTCAGGACGGCCTCGACGTACCCGTCGTCCATCGTGAAGCGCTCGTGCGCGTAGTCGGCGGAGCAGCCCAGGCGTCGGAACTGGCCGATGATCGTGCCGCCGTACTGCTGCCGCCACGCCTGCGTACGCTCGAGGAACGCCTCGCGACCGACCTCCTCGCGGCTCGTGCCCTCGGCGACCAGCGCCTGCTCGACCTTCGTCTGCGTGGCGATGCCCGCGTGGTCGGTCCCGACCGTCCAGCGGACGTTCTTGCCGCGCATCCGGTTCAGCCGGATCAGGGCGTCCTGGATCGAGCCGTTGAGCGCGTGGCCCATGTGCAGCGCGCCGGTGACGTTCGGCGGCGGGATCGCGATCGAGAAGGTCTCCCGACCGTCGTCCGCGGGGTCCGACCGGAAGACGCCCGCGTCCTCCCACCGCGCGAAGACCTCGGGTTCGGCCCGCGAGGGCTCGTAGCGCGTGGTCTCCGGCGAATCGGGCATCAGGAGCCAGTCTAGGATCCCCCTCGGAAATGCGTTCGCCCCTCGCCCTGAATCCGCATCCGGTCCGAAGCGCCCGTCGTACGAGCAGATGATGGACATGTACCTCGAGCGGCACCCGTCGCGATCCCGTCGGCGCGTCGCCGCCCCGCCGGTCGTCCTGATCCACGGCCTCGGCGGGGACCGCACCACCTGGAAGCACGTGATCGACGGGATCACCGAGTTCTACGACGTCGTCGTCGTGGAGGTCCCGGGGTTCGGACGGTCCCGCCCACTGCCGTCGAACGTGACCCCCACCCCCCGGGCCCTGGCCGAGACCGTCCACGGGCACCTGCGCGCCAACGGCGTCAAGCGCTTCCACCTCGTCGGTCACGGCCTGGGCGGGTGGATCGCGCTCGAGATCGGGGACATCGCGCCGGACGGCGTCGTCTCGGTGACCGGCCTGTGCCCGGCCGGGTTCTGGCCGCACCCGTCCGGCGACCGGCAGCGGAAGGCCATCCGCTCGGCCCGCCGCTGGTCGGCACTGGCCCCGATCGTCTTCACGCTGCCGTTCATGCGCAACGGTCTCCTCGTCGGGACGCTCGGCGGCCCGGGCGGGCTCCCCTACTCGGACGGCCTCGAGATCGTGCGCGCCTACGGCGCGGCGGACGACTACGTCCGGGTCAACGAGGCGATGCTCGCCGAGGTCTACAACGTGACCCGCCGCCTGACGCCGTTGGCCAAGCGCGTCCCGGTGTTCCTCGTGTGGGCCGGCGACGACCGCATGGTCACGCCGCCGAAGATCAACCCGCCCGAGGGCGTCTACCAGCACGTGATCCCGTACGCGGGGCACATGCCGACGTTCGACGAGCCGGAGCGGTGCGTCGAGGTCCTGCTGGCCGCGGTCGACAAGGGCATGATGCTCACGGAGGCCGTGTGATGCGGGTCGCGGTCGTCGGCACCGGCAGTGCCGGCCTCGCGTGCGCCCACCGCCTGGCGGAGCGGCACGACGTCCGGATCTTCGAGTCCGCCGCGCGGCCCGGTGGTCACACCCACACGCGCGACGTGCACGTCGACGGCGGCACGTTCGCGGTCGACTCGGGCTTCATCGTCTGCAACGACCACACGTACCCGAACTTCCTGGCGCTGATGGACGAGCTCGGCGTCGCGCTGCGGCCGACGAACATGAGCTTCGGCGTCACGGCCCGCGAGTTCGACTTCGAGTACCACGCCGAGTCCGTCAACGGCCTGTTCGCCCAGCGCCGCAACGCGATCGACCCGCGCTTCCTGCGGATGGTCGCCGAGTACGTGCGGTTCAACCGGGTCGCCCGGCGCTTCCTGGCCTCCGGCGACGAGACGACGTCGCTGCGGGAGCTCCTGCGCCGCGAGCGCTTCTCGACGTGGTTCGCCGAGCGGCTGATCGTGCCGCAGGCCAGCGCGGTGTGGTCCGCGGACCCCGCCCAGCTCTGGGACTTCCCCGCGATCTTCCTGATCCGCTTCTTCGAGAACCACGGGATGCTCTCGCTGCGCGACCGGCCGCAGTGGATGACGGTCGTCGGCGGCTCGCGCGCCTACGTCGACGCCCTGCTCCGGCCGCTTCAGGACCGCCTGGCGCTCGGGACACCGGTCACCGGCCTCACACGGCACCCGGACCGCGCGACGGTCCGCACGGCCGACGGGGCGACGGAGGACTTCGACCACGTGGTCCTGGCGTGCCACAGCGACCAGGCGCTCGCCCTCCTGGAGGATCCGACCGACGCCGAGCGGGACGTCCTCGGGGCGATCCCGTACCAGGAGAACGCGGCGACCCTGCACACCGACACGTCGGTGATGCCCCGCCGCCGCGCAGCCTGGTCGAGCTGGAACGCCCACCTGCTGCGCGAGCCGAAGGACCGCGCGACGCTGACCTACGACATGAACCGGCTGCAGGGCTTCGACACGCCGACGCGGCTGCTCGTGACCCTGAACATGGACGAGTCGATCGCCGAGGACCACGTGCTCGAGCGGATGACCTACCACCACCCGGTGTTCACGTCCCAGGGGCTCGTCGCCCAGCGGCGCTGGGACGAGGTCTCCACCGTCGAGGGCCGCACGCACTACGCCGGCGCCTACTGGCGCTGGGGGTTCCACGAGGACGGCGTGTGGAGCGGCCTGCGGGTCGCCCGGGCGCTCGGGTCGACCGTCCCGCTGCACGAGCCCCAGCCGGCCCTCGCGTGAGCGTCGTCCCCGAGAGCGTGGTCGTGGTGCCCACCACCGCGCGAGACGCCGCGCCGCCGGCGACCGCCCGCACCACGAGCGCCGCGGGCACCGGCGGGCACGGCGTCGACCGCGGGTCCGCGGTCTACCTCGGGGACATCCGCCATCGCCGGCACCTCCCCCGCGAGCACGCATTCGCGTACCCGACCGCGATGCTCCTCCTCGATCTCGACGAGCTGCCCGGGTCGCTCGACGGCCACCGCGGCTGGGGCGTCGAACGCCGCGCGCCGCTGTCCTTCCGACGCGCGGACCATCACGGCGACCCCGCGGTCCCGCTCGCCGACGCGGTCCGCACCACGGTGGACCGCGAGACGGGCCGCCGCCCCGCGGGCCCCGTCCGCCTGCTGACCAAGCCGCGCATCCTCGGCCGCGACTTCAACCCGGTGACGTTCGCGTACTGCTACGCCGCCGACGGCCGGACCCTCGAGGCCGTCCTCGCCGAGGTCACGAACACGCCCTGGGGTGAGCACCACGCCTACGTCGTCGACGTCCAGGACGCCGAGGTCACGGGCGGCGCCGCCGACCCGCAGTACACCTGGGGCATCGAGAAGGCGTTCCACGTCTCGCCGTTCATGGCGATGGACCACCGCTACCGCTGGCGCCTGAGCGCGCCCGGCGAGCGCCTGTTCGTGCACCTCGAGAGCCACCGCGAGGGCGAGCGCGTCTTCGACGCCACCCTCACGCTGCGCCGGCGTCCGCTCGACGCCGCCGGGCTCCGCTCCTTCGTCCGCCGCCAGCCGCTCGGCACCCTCGCCGACGTGGCCCGCATCTACGGCCACGCGCTCGCGCTGGCCGTGAAGCGCGTCCCCCACTTCCCGCACCCCGACCGCTGAGCAGCCCATGCCCCGCCTCATCACCGACGACACCGCCCGCTCGATCTCGCTGCGGATCCTGCGCGCCACGGACCACGGCGAGCTCCTCGTGCGCGAGCCCGACGGCCGCGAGCACCGCTTCGGGACGGTCGGCGCCCCGCTCCGCGGCGAGATCCAGCTCCACGACGAGGGCGTCTGGCGCGAGTTCCTGCGCGGGTCGCTCGGCGTGGGTCGCACGTACGCCGAAGGCCGCTGGAGCAGCCCCGACCTCGTGTCGCTGGTCGCGGTCGGCGCGCGCAACATGCCCGCGTTCGACCGGCTCCGCGGCCGCTTCAAGCACCTGCTGCTCCCCGTCCAGCACGTCCGCAACGGGGCCCGGAACACCGTCGCCCGGGCCCGCCGCCAGATCTCGGCGCACTACGACCTCAGCAACGACCTCTTCGGGCTCTTCCTCGACCCGACGATGAGCTACTCCTGCGCCGTCTTCGAGCGGCCGGAGATCGACCTCGAGACCGCCCAGGTCGAGAAGATCGACCGCCTCTGCCGCAAGCTCGGCCTGCAGCCGGGGATGTCGCTCGTGGAGATCGGGACGGGCTGGGGCGCGCTCGCGATCCACGCCGCCCGCGAGTACGGGGTCGACGTCACGACGACGACGATCAGCCGCGAGCAGCACGCGCTCGCGCGCCGGCGCATCGACGAGGCGGGCCTCGCGGACCGCATCGACCTGCGGCTTGAGGACTACCGGGACCTGAAGGGCCAGTTCGACCGCCTCGTGTCCGTCGAGATGATCGAGGCCGTCGGCTGGCGCGACCTGCCGACCTTCTACCAGTGCTGCGACGCCCTGCTCAAGGAGGACGGCCTGATGGCCGTCCAGGCGATCACGATCGACGACGGCGCCTACGAGATCGAGAAGCGCCAGCGCAGCTTCATCAACACGATGATCTTCCCCGGCGGGTGCCTGCCCTCGCAGCAGGTCATGGGGCGCCTCGTCACGTCCGACACGCGCCTGCGCACCGTGGACGTCGAGGACCTGACGCCGCACTACGCCGAGACCTGCCGACGCTGGCGCGCGACCTTCAACGCGCGACTCGACGAGGTCCGGGCGCTCGGCTACGACGAGACCTTCATCCGGCTCTGGGACCTCTACCTCGCCTACGTCCAGGCGGGCTTCCAGGAGCGCCGGATCGAGCTCGTGCAGGAGGTCTACGCGGCCCCCGGCTACGCGGCCGCCGACGAGGCGCGGGTGCTCGAGGCCCGGACGGCGGGCGCGACCGCCTGACCCGTCAGCGGCGCTTCTTCCGCGCCGCACGGAGGCCGACGCCGGCGACCGCGGCGCGCTTGCCCAGCGCGACGAGGTCGAGCTTGGCGGTCAGCGCGCGGAACTCGGCCTGGTCCTTCGCCGTCAGGCGCGACGGCACGCCCTTGCTGTCCTTCAGCAGGCCGATCAGCCGCGAGCGCTCCCGCTTCGTCAGCTGCTCCTGCCAGTGGGCCTGGCCCTCGCGCAGCAGGTCGAGCACGACGAGCCACGGGAGGACACGGCGACCGGCGATGCGGGCGGGGGCGCGGCGGAGGAGCGACATGCCCGGGACGCTACCCGGCGGCGCGCCGTGGCACGCCGCCGCTCGCCGGGACCGCGCCCGCTAGGCGGATTCGGCGATGTCGTCGCGGTCGTCGCCCGCGACGGCCTCGGTGACGAGCGTCGGGCGACGGCCGTCGGCGATCGTCTCGCGCGTCACGACGCATTTGCGGACGTCGCGGCGGCTCGGGAGCTCGAACTGCACGTCGAGGAGGGCCTCCTCGAGGATCGACCGGAGGCCTCGGGCCCCGGTCTCGCGCTCGAGCGCCTTGTCGGCGACGGCGTCGAGGGACTCGTCGGCGAAGACGAGCTCGATGTCGTCGAAGTCGAAGGACGCCTGGAACTGCTTCACGAGCGCGTTCTTCGGCTCGGTGAGGATCGTGATCAGGTCGCCGCGGGAGAGCTGCCGCACGGCGGTGACGACCGGCAGGCGACCGATGAACTCCGGGATCAGCCCGTACTCGACGAGGTCCTCGGGCAGCGCGTGCTCGAAGAGGCGGTCGGCGGGGAGGTCCTCCCGCTTCTCGGCCCCGGCGTCGACGAATCCGACGGACCGCTGGCCGGTGCGGCGCTTGACGACGTCGTCCAGACCCGCGAACGCGCCGCCGCAGATGAACAGGATGTTCGTCGTGTCGATCGTCAGGAACTCCTGGTGCGGGTGCTTGCGCCCGCCCTGCGGGGGCACCGACGCCTGGGTGCCCTCGAGGATCTTCAGGAGCGCCTGCTGCACGCCCTCGCCGGAGACGTCGCGCGTGATCGACGGGTTGTCCGCCTTGCGCGCGATCTTGTCGATCTCGTCGAGGTAGATGATCCCGGTCTCGGCCTTCTTCACGTCGAAGTCGGCGGCCTGGATCAGCTTCAGGAGGATGTTCTCGACGTCCTCGCCGACGTAGCCGGCCTCGGTCAGCGCCGTGGCGTCGGCGATCGCGAACGGGACGTTGAGGATGCGTGCGAGCGTCTGGGCGAGCAGCGTCTTGCCGCAGCCCGTCGGCCCGAGCATGAGGATGTTCGACTTCTGCAGCTCGACGTCGACGTCGGCCCGCTGGGCGAGCCGGACGCGCTTGTAGTGGTTGTAGACCGCGACCGCGAGCGTGCGCTTCGCCGCGTCCTGGCCGACCACGTACTCGTCGAGGATCCCGAAGATCTCCTGCGGCTTGGGCAGGTGCTCGATGTCGAAGCCGGGCTGCGCCGAGAGCTCCTCGTCGATGATCTCGTTGCAGAGCTCGATGCACTCGTCGCAGATGTAGACGCCCGGACCGGCGATGAGCTTCTTGACCTGGCGCTGCGACTTCCCGCAGAACGAGCAGAGGAGCTGCTCGCCGCTCTCGGTGGCTCGGGCCATGGTCGTCGCGTCCGTTCCGGGGTGTCTCGGGGTGGTCCGGCCGTCAGGCCTTCGCGACCACGTTGTCGATGATCCCGTAGGCCTTGGCCTCCTCGGGATCCATGAAGTAGTCGCGCTCGGTGTCCTTCTTCACCTTCTCGAGCGGCGTGCCCGAGTGGTGGGAGATGATCTGGTCGAGCTTGCCGCGCAGCTCGATGATCTCCCGCGCGTGGATGTCGACGTCCGTCGCCTGGCCCTGGAAGCCGGAGCTGACCTGGTGGATCAGGATCTTCGAGTTCGGCAGCGACATCCGCTTGCCCGGCGCGCCGCCCGAGAGGATGACCGCGCCCATCGACATCGCGATGCCGACGCAGATCGTCCGCACCTGCGGCTTGATCATCTGCATCGTGTCGTAGATCGCCAGACCGGCGTACACGGAGCCGCCCGGCGAGTTGATGTAGATGGAGATGTCCTTGTCCTCGTCGTCCGAGGCCAGGTGCAGCAGCTGCGCGACGATCAGGTTCGCGATCTGGTCGTCGACGGGCGTCCCCAGGAAGATGATCCGCTCGTTGAGGAGGCGGCTGTAGATGTCGAACGCGCGCTCGCCGCGGGCGGTCTGCTCAACGACCATGGGGACCATCGGACTCATGCTGGGGTTCCCTCTTCGGTGTGGGGATGACGGGTCCTGCCGGCGCCGGGGCGTCGACGGACGGGACTCTGAAAGACCTGCGCTTGAGCGTACCAACCGCTCCCGCGCACCCCGCCGCCCGGGGGAGCCCCGGGCGGAGGGGCGACGCGGCCGGGACTACGCCTCGGTCGGCGCGTCCTCGGTCGGGGCGTCGGCAGCCTCGGCCTCGTCGCCCTCGGGGGCGTCGGCGGCCTCGTCGGCCGCGGCCTCCTCGGCGGCCCACGGGCGGCCGCCGCCGGTGGCGGCGTCCTCGCCGGGCTCCGGCGTCCAGAGCAGGCCCTTGGACTTCGCGTCCTCGACGGACACGGCGGTCGCGGCCTCGACGAGCTTCTCGATCGCCTGCTGCTGCGCGACGTCGGAGACGAGCTCGTCGCGGTGCCCGTCGCGCACGAGGCGCTTGAGCAGCTTCTCGGGGGTCGTGCCCTGCTGCGCCGCCGGGGCGTTCAGGACGTCCAGGAGGTCGCCGTCGCCGGGCTCGATGCCCTCCTGCGCGATGTACGCCTCGACCGCGGCCTCGCGACGGAGCGACCGGGCGGCCTCCGGCGAGGCCTCGCCGATCAGCTCCTCCTCGGTCTTGCCCGACATCTGGAAGTAGAGCTCGCGCTGGATGCCCTGCTGCGCCAGCTGGTTCAGCGTGCGCTCGAGGAGCTCGGCGGCCCGCGCCCGCGCGAGGGAGTCCGGGATCTCGACCTCGGCCTTGAGCATCAGGGTGTCGATGACGGCCTCGCGGTACTCGCGCTCGACGTTCGTGCCGTCCTGCTCGCTGAGGCGCTGCCCGATGTCCTCGCGCAGCTCGTCGAGCGTGTCGACGCCGGCGGCCTCCTCGGCGAAGCTGTCGTCGAGCTCGGGGAGCTGCTTCTCCTGCACCTCGTGCACGGTGACCGAGAAGATCGCCTCGACGCCCTGCAGCGCCTCGGCGCCGTAGTCGTCCGGGAACTGCACGGTGACGTCGCGGTCCTCGCCGCCCTTGGCGCCCTGCAGCTGGTCCTCGAAGCCGGGGACGAGGCGGCCGGAGCCCAGCTCGACGAGCTGGTCGCGGCCGGCGCCGCCCTCGAACTCCTCGCCATCGATGCGGCCGACGAAGCTGATGAGGACGGTGTCGCCCTCCTTGGCCTCGCGGTCCACGGCGACGAGCTTCGCCTGGCGCTCGCGGAGCTGCTCGATCTCCTTGTCGACGCGCTCGGCGTCGGCGACGGCCTCGCGACGGCCGACCTCGAAGGGCTCCAGGCCGCCGAGGGTGGCGACGGGGCGGACGCTGATCTCGAAGTCGAACGTCAGCGGCTGGCCGGCGGCCGGGGCCTCGCCGATGTTGACCTCGGGCTCGCCGACGGTCTTGATGTCGGCCTCCTCGATCGCCGCGACGAGCCAGGTGCCCATCGTGCGGCGCAGGGCCTCGTCGAGCACCGTCTCGCGGCCGTAGCGACGGATCACGACCGGGGGCGGGACCTTGCCCTGTCGGAAGCCCGGCATGCGGAGGTCGCGGGCGAGCACCTTGGCGGTGTCGAGCATCGCCTGCTCGAGCGCCTTGGTGGTCACCTCGGCCTCGACCTTGACGCGGGAATCGGGGAGTTCGGTGACGGTCGTGGAGACAGCGGACATGAGAATCGGCAACGATAGCGTCGTGACAGACCCCGGGGCTCCCACGCGGCTGGACCGCACCCTCCTCGCGGTCGTCTCCGGCCCGGTCGGGCACCTGGTGGGGACGGCGCTGGAGGTCGGGGCCGCGCTGGCGCCCGTCGTCGCGGCGCGGGTGCGCGCCCGGTTCGCTCGCCGCGGCGCCTGAGCGTCGCCCGCGACACCCCGGAACGGCCGCGGCGCCCGTGAGGGCGCCGCGTGGTCCTGCGGGTGCCGCGCCGGAGCGCGGCGGGTGTCCGTCGGCTCAGCAGGAGACCGTCAGGGCGACCTGACGGTCGGCCGGCTGGTTGGCCGAGTTCTGCACGATGACGCGGAGCTGGTTCGCGGCGGCCGCCTGCACGTTCGCGGTCGCGCCCGGCGCGGCGTCGGTCCCGTAGACGGTGACCTGCGGGACGCACTTGCTGATGTCCGCGTCGGCGGTCACCAGGTACCGGCCCTCGGACTCGCGGGCACCGGCGGTGAAGCCGCTCTGGTTGGCCAGCGCGCCGTCGGTGCCGACGATGGTCTTCTTCGTGCCGGCCTTCGCGGCGGCGGCGGCGGTGTCGGCGATCTGCGACGCGTCGAGGCCGTCGACCTTGTCGGCGTTCAGGCCGGTCGCGACGCCCGTGGCGTTCGTCGTGAACGGGGCGACCTTGCTCTTGTCGGAGGCGATCGTGTTGATCGTGCCACCGAGCACGCCGCGGAAGCGGAAGTTGAACGCCTGGCCGTTGCTGAGGTTCGAGGCCTCGATGCAGCCCTGCCCGGAGGCCGCCGCGCGGCAGCCGTAGATCGCGCCGCCGCCCGCGCCGAGGTTGGACTGGCGGGTGCCGAAGTTCGAGCTGTTCGCGATGACGCGGGTCTCGGACGTGAAGGTGCCGTTGCGGGTGCCGCCCTTCAGTTCCTTGCCGTTGCTCGCGCCGACGGCGAGCGGGGCGGCGATGGCGACGGACACGGTGGCCGCGGCGGTGACGGTCAGGACGCGGCCGGTGAAGGCCGAGCGAATGCGGGACATGGGGGGTGTCTCCTCGTACTGGTGTGCGTTACACCTCCATCAACCACGCGGGCGGCGCGGAGTTGCGGTGCACGCCGAAATGCCTGGGCGATGCAACGTCCCGCCCACGGGCATCCGGCGGCCGGACCAAGAGGTCCCCGGAACGAGCGACGGCGCCGCTGCGGGGCAGCGACGCCGTCTGCGCGAGGGGCGAACGACGGGGCTCGAACCCGCGACCGCCTGGACCACAACCAGGAGCTCTACCGACTGAGCTACGTCCGCCGCGCGCTGGTCAAGATACCGCGTTGCCCGCCGGTCCGCCCGCCGGGCTCGCCGTCACTGGATGATGCAGGGCTGCGACGGCTGGCCCTTGATGCGGAACTTGATCTGGGTGACGAGCTTCGGCTTCTTCTTCTGGAACGCCGCGCACTTCAGGTTGGCGTCCGCCGTGTCCGTGGCGTCGACCACCCCGTTCTGCTTGACCTTCGGCAGGCTCTTGATGAGCTTCTGCTGGGCCTCGTCCTCCTTCGAACCGCCCCCACCGCACCCGGAGACGCCCAGTGAGGCGACCAGGAGCACCGGGAGGGCGACGGATCTCGTGCGCGCGTGCATCGCGCGAACCTATCCGCTCGGCGCGAGGGACGTGCACGTCGTCCGCGCACGCCCGGGTGAGGCGCCCCCACTTGGATTCGAACCAAGGACCTGCGGATTAGAAGGCCGCTGCTCTATCCAGCTGAGCTATGGGGGCAGGGGTCCTCGAGGGACGCCGGTCAGGCTAGCGCGGGGCGTCGCGCCGCGGTCGGTCGGGCGCGGTGCGGAAGACGCGGTCCCACCACGGGGCGCTGATCCCGAAGCCCCGGGTGTCGTCCTGGAAATGGTGGCGCATGTGCTTCTCGCGCAGGCGGCGTCCGAACGCCGTCCGCGGCGTGTGGTGGTGCAGGGCGTGGTGCGTCATGTCGTACACGAGGTACCCGACCAGGAAGCCGACGCCGACGGACAGGCCCGAGCCGATCCCGAAGAGCGCCACGAAGCCCAGCACGAACGCCGCGGAGCCGGGGACCGAGACCGCCGGCGGCATGACGAGGCGGAGCGGGTCGTTCGGGTGGTCGTGGTGCACGCCGTGGACCATCCAGTGCAGGCGGGCGCCGAACCCCTTCTCGGGCTCGATGTGGAAGACGATCCGGTGCGTCCAGTACTCGACGAGCCCCCAGAACGCCCAGCCGCAGAACGCGAGCAGCGCGAGCTCGCCCGTCCCCACGCGGCGGTCCGCCAGCACGGCGACGACGACGATCGCCGGGACGAAGACGAGCACGGGGACGATCGGGTGCACCCGGGTCACCTTGTCGACGACCGGCGTGCGGAACATCGGCGGCGAGGCCTTCAGCACGTCCGTGCGGGTCGCCGGGGCGGGCGTCGGCGCTGGCGGTTCCTGGACCTCGCTGGACACGCCGACATCTTCGCACGTCCGTTCGGTCGCCCGAAGCGGATCTCCCTGGCTCTGCTCGTCGGGGGCCGCCGGGTGCGGGGCGCGGGACCGTGGTCCTCTCGCGCGTCCGCGGTCCTCGTCGATCGGGGCGCCCGGATTCGAACCGGGGACCCCCGACACCCAAAGTCGGTGCGCTACCAGGCTGCGCCACGCCCCGTCCCTGCCGGGCGAGTATAGGCATTCGTCCACGCGCTCGGACAGCCCGCCCGCGGTGGCATACTGGACCTTCGGCCTCGATCCCGGAACCACGAGGGAACAACGATGCAGGTCAACGCTCGCGCGAACCGCGACGACCATCTCCGCCACACCGTGCGGATGCGGCACCACAGCACGACCGTCGACGAGCCGGCGGAGATGGGCGGTGAGGACGCCGGACCGACGCCCCAGGAGCTCATGGCCGCGAGCCTCGCCTCCTGTACGGCCATCACGCTCCAGATGTACGCCGACCGCAAGGGCTGGGACATCGGCGACATCGAGGTGGAGTGCTCCTACAAGCCCGCGCCCGAGCGCGGCTGCCCGACCCGCTTCGAGCTCGTGATGCGCGTCGACGAGGGCGTCTCCGACGACGTCCTCGACCGGCTCCGCGTGATCGCCACCAAGTGCCCGGTGCACCGCATCCTCGACGGCGAGGTCATGTTCGACGAGCGCGTCGAGCGGGTTGCCCGCGTCGCCTGATCCGCGCGAGCGCATCCGCGCGTCCCTGCTCCGGACGGAGCCGGCCGCGGAGCTCGCGGCCCACGGCTCGACGCGGGCCGCGGTCCTCGTCCCGCTCCTCGAGCTCGACGGCCGCCTCCACGTCGTGCTCACGCGTCGCCGGAGCGACATGCGCCGGCACGCCGGGGAGATCTCGTTCCCGGGCGGCCGGTCCGACCCCGAGGACGTCAGCCCCACGGCGACGGCGCTGCGCGAGGCCCACGAGGAGGTCGGGCTGCCCCCGGACCACGTCGAGATCCTCGGTGCCCTGTCGCCGGTCGGCACCTTCGTCACCGGGTTCGCCGTGTACCCCGTCGTCGGCTGGGTCGACCATCCGGGCGAGTGGCAGCTCTCCCCGCGCGAGGTCGACGCCGTCCTCGAGCTCGAGCTCGGTGCCCTGAAGTCCGGGTACGAGCGGCGTCGGCTCGTCCGGCGCGGGGTCCCGTTCACCACGGACGCCTACGTCGTCGGCGACCACGTGGTCTGGGGGGCGACCGGCCGCATGCTGAAGGAGCTCCTCGAGCGCATGCCCGAGGACCTCGTGGGCGCTCCGCAGCCCGCGCGCCGCTGACGCCGGGCCCGCGGCCGAAGATCAGCCGCGGTCGCGCGCCAGGATGCGCTCGACCGCGTCGGCCGCGGAGGCCGCCCAGCCGTCGACGTCGGTCGTCTCGTGGTGCAGGAGGCCCCACGGGATCTCGTTGTGGCGACACATGCGCTCGACGGTCCGGGCACCCTGGCTGAGGAGCTCCACCGGGAGCGTGCCCCCGCACTCGTAGAGGACGCCGCGCACGGTCGTGTCGATCGTCCGCTCGAGCAGCATCTCGAGGCGCGTGCCGTGGAGGGCGTGCACCCGCAGCGGGTCGCCCTCGGCGGTCCCGAGCGCCCAGACCAGGACGGTCACGTTGTCGAGCGCGTACCGGAGCGTGCCGATGCGGTCGGGGTCGCCGTCGTAGGGCTCTCCCCCGGCCTCCGCGATCGCCGCGTGACGCTCGGGGTCGCGGGTCACCACGCGGACCGCGTGGCCCTCGGCGGCCAGGAGCCGCGTGAGGGCCAGGCCGCGTCGACCGCCGCCGATCAGCAGCAGCCGCACGACGCCGGGAGGGTTCGGAGATCCATGCCGCGAGTCTAGGTCACCCGCCGCGCTCGTCACCTGCGCCCACCGCCGGGAGCCCGGAGGCGTCGGATACAGTCGACGCACCGGTCCCGCCGGTCCGACCCGATGTCCCAGGCCCACCTCAACGAGCTCACCGCCGCCGACGCCTCCCTCCTGCGGGAGGAGCGCGCGGCGTCGGCGCACATGCACGTCGGCGGGGTGTCGCTCTTCGCCGGGCCGCCGCCGTCGATCCAGGACATCCGGGCGCACGTGCTCGCACGGCTGGAGCGCGTGCCGCGGTACCGCACGACGCTCGTCCGGCCGCCGCTCGGGATCGGCCGCCCGCACTGGGCCGTGGATCCGAACTTCGGCATCGAGTACCACGTGCGTCACGTGGCGCTGCCGTGCCCGGGCGACGAGCGCGAGCTCCTGACGGCGACGGCGCGCCTGTTCTCGCAGCGCCTCGACCGCCGGAGGCCGCTGTGGGAGCTGTGGGTCGTCGAGGGGGTCGAGGACGAGCGCTTCGCGATCGTGACGAAGTCGCACCAGGCGCTGGTCGACGGGGTCGTCACGCTCGACCTGATGGAGGCGCTCCTCGACGCCGACCCGGAGCCGGCGCCCCCGGAGCCCGGAGCGCGCCCCGGACGATGGCTCGCGCCCCCGTTGCCGACGTCCGCGCAGCTCGTGGCCTCCGCCGTCCGGGAGGCCGGCAGGATGGTCGTCGACCGGCCCGTGCGGCTCGCCGCGGCGGTCACCCGCCCGGCGGAGGCGCTCGCCGAGGCGGCGGCCGGTGCGGCCGGCCTCGGAGGACGCGTGTCGCGTCGGCTCAAGCCGGCCCCGCCGTCGCCGTTGAACGTGCCGATCGGCCCGCACCGCCGACTGGCGCGGGCCGCCGTCCCCCTCGCCGACCTCAAGCGCGTCAAGGACACCTTCGGGGGCTCCGTCAACGACGCGGTGCTGGCGCTGGTCGCGGGCGCGGTGCGCCACTGGATGACCGAGCGCGGTCTGCAGACGACGGGCGTGGAGCTGCGGGTGGCGGTGCCGCTCGCGGTGCAGGCCCGCAGGCGCGAGCCGCGGACGATCACCCTCGTCCACGCCCCGCTGCCGATCGGCGAGGCCGACCCGCTCGTCCGCCTCGAACGGATCCGGCGGGCGATGTCCGAGAACACCGCCGGGCGCCACCCCCTCACGGCCGAGCGCCTGACGTCGGCCGAGCGGTTCGCGCTGCCGAGCGTGCTGGCGCAGGTCTCCCGGCTGGAGATGGACACCAGGCGCTTCAACCTGGTGGTCAGCAACGTCCCCGGACCCCGGAGCGACGAGTTCTTCCTGGGCCGGCGTCTGCAGGCCACGATCCCGATCCCGTTCCTCTCGGGCGACCGGACGCTGGCGATCGCGGTGACGTCCTACGCCGGGACGGCGGAGTTCGGGCTGCTCGGGGACCTCGACAAGCTCGCGGACCTCGACATCCTGGCCGACGGGGTCACGCGGTCGCTCGCGGAGCTCCTGGAGCTCGCGGCGGACGGGCGCCGGTCGCGGAGCGCGGGCCGCGGCACGGGCGGGCGGGCGACCGCCCCGACCCCGACCGACCGACCGGACTGACCGGCGCCCGTGGGCGCGGGCCGGCTCCGGGACGACGGCGGTGCGTGCGGCGGGAAGCGTCCCCGTCACCCCACCGTCGCGGACGACTAGTGGTCGTCGTGGTGGTGCAGCGGCAGCGCGTTGGTCTCGCGGATCGCGTCGCGCACCCAGGCCACGAGCGTGCCGACGGTGATCAGCAGACCGACCGCGATGATCCAGTGGCTGGTGGTGACGCCGACCAGCAGGATCGTGACGCCGACGGTGAGGATCAGCGGCTGCGCGCTGTTCCCGGGGAGGTGGATCTCGTCGCCGGCGGGCGGGACGGGCTTCTCGAGCTCGCTCATGGTGCTCCTAGGAGACGTAGATCACGGCCGCGACGAACGTCAGCAGGAACATCACGAGGATGACGATGCCGGCGATCAGCGCGTCGCGCAGGTTGCGCTTGGCGAGGTTGCGATCCATGTGAGGGTGCTTCTTCCGGGGTCAGATCTTGGCGTCGAGGACCATGCCGGCGAACAGCACCGTCAGGTAGATCAACGCGTAGAGGTGGAGGGAGAGCGCGGCGGCGCGGGTGCCCTTGCGCAGCAGCACGAACGACTGGCGCATCAGCTCGACGCCGAGCACGAGCGCGAAGGCGAGGTAGATGGTCCCGAACGCTCCGGTGATGACCGGGACGACGGACACCACGACGGTGATCGCGGACCAGACCACGATCGCCTTGAAGGTGTACGAGTCGCCCTTGACGACCGGCAGCATCGGGATGCTGGCCGCCGCGTAGTCGTCCTTGATCAGCATCGACAGCGCCCAGAAGTGCGGCGCCGTCCAGGCGAAGACGATCGCGAACGGGTACAGCGAGTCGACGGCGAAGCCGCCGGTGACCGCGGCCCAGCCGACCATCGGCGGGAACGCGCCGGCGAGGCCGCCGATGACGATGTTGTTCGTCGTGCGGCGCTTGAGCCACATCGTGTAGACGCCGACGTACCAGACGAACCCGGCCAGGGCCAGGAGCGCCGCGGTGATGTTCGCCGCGAGCGCGAGCAGGAAGAACGACGCGATCGTCAACCACAGGCCGACCCAGAGGGCGACGTGGGGCTCCATGCGACCCGAGGGGATCGGACGGTCCTGCGTCCGCTCCATGAGCCGGTCGATGTCGCGGTCGTACCAGTGGTTGACGGCGCTGGCGCCGCCGGAGGCCAGCGAGCCGCCGACGACCGTCCAGAGGACGAGCCACGGCGACGGGCTGCCGGCGGCGTACATCGCGGTGATCGTCGTCAGGAGCAGGAGGACCTGCACCTTCGGCTTCGTCAGCGCGACGAGGTCGGCCACCAGCTGACGCGAGGTGGAGGCGACGCGCACGGGCGCCGCGCCGGTCTTCGGCGGTGCCGAGACGGTGGTGGACATGCGGGTCACCTCCCCCCGGACGTGCTGTCGGTCGTCGAGGTCACGCCTCGACCGGCTTGGGCTCGTTGTTCCGGCGCTCGATCTCGGCGCGGATGTCCTTCATCGGCTCGACCGAGCGTACGCGCGGGACCGCGTCGAAGTTGTTCTGCGGCGGCGGCGACTGGGTGAACCACTCGAGCGTGTTCGCCTTCCACGGGTCGGGACCCGAGACGGCGCCGTGCTTGAGGCTCCGCAGCGCGTTGTACGCGGTGATCAGGATGCCGACGCCCAGGATGAACGCGCCGATCGTGGAGATCAGGTTGTAGATCGCGAGGTTGCCGACGTCCGCGTACTCCGGGATGCGTCGCGGCATGCCGTCGAGGCCGATGGAGTGCTGCACCAGGAACGTGGTGTGGAAGCCGATCAGCATGGTCCAGAAGCTGATCTTGCCGAGCTTCTCGTCCATCATCCGGCCGGTCATCTTCGGGAACCAGTAGTAGAGGCCCGAGAAGACCGCGAACACCGCGCCGCCCATGAGGACGTAGTGGAAGTGCGCGACGACGAAGTACGTGTCGTGCAGCTGCCAGTCGACGGGGTAGATCGCGAGGATGACGCCGGTCACGCCACCGATCAGGAACGTGCCGAGGAAGCCGACCGCGAACAGGAGCGGCGTGGCGAAGATGATCGTCCCCCGCCACAGCGTGCCGATCCAGCTGAAGATCTTGATGCCCGTCGGGATCGAGATCAGCATCGAGCTCACCATGAAGAACACGAGCACGACGCTCGGGCTCGGCGTGGTGAACATGTGGTGCGCCCACACCATCAGGCCCAGGAAGGCGATGGTGAGGGTCGAGGCCGCGATCGCCTTGTAGCCGAAGATCGGCTTGCGGGCGAAGACCGGGAGGACCTCCGAGATGATGCCGAACCCTGGCAGCACCATGATGTAGACCTCGGGGTGCCCGAAGAACCAGAACAGGTGCTGCCACAGGAGCGGGGATCCCCCCTCTGCCGGGTCGTAGAAGTTCGTGCCGAAGTGGCGGTCCGTCAGGAGCAGCGTCACGGCCGCGGCGATCGCCGGCAGGGCCAGGATCAGGAGCACGGAGTACGTCAGGATCGTCCACGCGAACAGCGGCAGGCGGCTCCAGGTCATGCCCGGTGCCCGCAGGTTCGCGATCGTCACGTAGAAGTTCACCGAGCCGACGAGCGAGCCGATGCCCGTCAGGTGGACGAGGAAGATCCAGGAGTCCACGCCGCCGTTGGGCAGGTAGTCCTTCGACGCCAACGGGACGTAGCACGTCCAGCCGCACTCCGGCGGGTTGAAGAAGATGGACGCGTAGAAGACGAGTCCGCCGGCGGCGAGCATCCAGAACGACAGGGCGTTCAGCTTCGGGAACGCCATGTCCCGGGCGCCGATCATCAGCGGCACGAAGTAGTTGCCGAATCCGGCCATCACCGGGACGACGAACAGGAAGATCATCGTCGTCCCGTGCATCGTGATCAGCTGGTTGTACGTCTTGAAGTCCAGGAGCGTGTTGTCCGGGACCGCCAGCTGGAGACGGATGAGGAGGGCCTCGACCCCACCGACGCCGAAGAAGGCGAAGGTGAGGACCAAGTACATGATCCCGATCTTCTTGTGATCGGTGGTGGTGACCCAGTCGACCCAGCCCGTGACGGGCTTCTCGACCTTGTGGGCGACGACCTGAGGGATCGGCGTGGCGGTGACGGTGGCCATGGGAAGTCTTCCTCGTTACCGGGCGGCTAGCGCTGTGCGCCGGAGGGCGCCGCGGAATCGGTGGGCTCGGTCGCGTCGTCCACGGCGGCCGCGGCAGCGGCCTCCGCCTTGTCGGACGCGGCCTGCTTGGCGCGGAACTCGACCGCGGCCTCGTGGGCGGCGATCAGGTCGGCCTTCTGACGGTCGAGCCACTCCTGGAACTTGGCCGGGGTGACGGCGCGGACCTGGGCGGTCATGTTCGCGTGGTTGCGGCCGCAGAGCTCGGCGCAGTTGCCGGTGAAGACCCGGCCGTTCTCGCGCTCGTCGTCGTTGCGGAGGGCCTTCGCCGGCACCTTGAACCACGTGTGGTTCGTGTACCCGGGGAGCGCGTCGGCCTTGCCGCCGAGCTTCGGGATCCACCAGGCGTGACCGACGTCGGACGACCGGATGTCGAGCGTGACGGTGGTGCCGGTGGGGACGACCATCTCCTCGTACGCCTGGACGTTGTTCTGCCGGTCGGCGTCCTTGTCCGGGTACGTGAAGCGCCAGGCGTACTGCTGCCCGTTGACGTCGATGTTCAGGGACTTGCCGTTCGGGGGCAGGAGGTCCTTGTCCTTCGCCGTCTGGTACCCGGCGAGGTCGAAGCCGTCCTTGTCGGAGTTGTCCGGGTTCCGGATGCCCGGGAGCATCAGGAACGTGACGATGCCGAGGATCAGGACGATCCCGGCGGCGCCGGCGGTCCAGCCGATCTCGAGCCGCGTGTTGCCGTGCAGCTGCTCGGCGACGGCGCCCGGGCGCGCCCGGAACTTGACCATCGCGTACACCAGCGCACCGAAGACGGCGACGAAGATGATCACGCCGACGACGAACACGACGGCATAGAGGGTGTGGATGCGGTCCGCGTTCGGGGAGCCGCCCTTTTGCGGCGCCCAGAACGAGGCTGAGGCTGGTCCGGCGGTGACGAGCGTCAGGCCGATCGCGAGGGCGATGGCGGACGTCGCAGCGCGCCAGGAAGCCCTTGTGAGGTGAGGGATCCGGTTCAAGCGTCGCAAAGCGCGCTCGATTCTAGTGTTCGGCAGCACGGGAAGGAACCACCCTCCGACGTCGGACCGCGAACCCCCGTGGGAACGGGGGATCCGGGCGCGTCGCGGGGAGCGCGAGCGCGCCGTCATCGTCCCGCGTACGTCGGCTGCTCCTTCTTCATGAACGCCGTGACGGCGGCCGCGAAGTCCTCCGACTCCCCCAGGAGGCCCTGCTCGCGGGCCTCGATCTCGAGGACCTCCTCGAGGCTCCGGAGCACCTGCGCGTTGATCGCGCGCTTCGCCGCCGCGTTGGCGAGCGTCGGCCCCGCGGCGAGCGCCCGGACCTCGGCCTCGACGGTCTCGCGGAAGCCCTCGGTCGGCGCCTTCCGGTTCACGAGGCCGATGCTCACGGCCTCGTCCGCCTCGACGACGCGGCCCTCGAGCATGATCGCCGCGGCACGGGTCCATCCCAGGCGCGCGAGCAGGAAGATCGACGCGCCGCCGTCGGGACCCAGGCCGATCTTCGTGAACGCGTGGTTGAGCTTCGCGCGCTCGCTGACGGTCACGAGGTCGCAGGCGAGCGCGCAGCTCATCCCGATGCCGGCCGCGGTCCCGTCGACGCCCGCGAGCACCGGCTTCCGGAGCCGGCGGATCTCGCGCATGATCGGGTGGTACCGGAGCTGCAGCACGGCCTCGAGGTCCGGGCGGCCACCGGGGCGGGTCGGCATCCCGCCGTCGGAGACGGAGCCGAGGTCCGCGCCGGCCGAGAACGCACGCCCCGCGCCCGTGATGAGCACCGCGCGGACGTCGTCCTCCCCGCACGCCCGGAGCGCGGCGAGGAGGTCGTGCCCGATCTGGCCGTCCCACGCGTTCAGCACCGCCGGCCGGTTCATCTCGACGATGGCCGCCGGACCGTCGCGCAGGAGATTGACGGTGTCGTACTCGTGGACCGGCTCGAAGGCGCTCATAGGCCGCAGGATGACACAGCGCACACGACGGACTGGCTGCGCAGCCAGTCGGGCCGACCACCCGCCGGCGAAGACCGGGAGCCGATGGCCCCCGTCCCCCCGCTAGGGTCCGCGATCGTGACGTCCAGGAACCTGATCCGGGCGGCCGCGTGGGCGGCCGTCGGCCTCGGCGTCGCTGCGCCACTGGCCCGCAAGCGCCTGCGCCTGAAGCCGGCGGTGGTGCTCGCCACCGCCGCGTCGGCCCCGGTCGCGGTGACGTTCCTCGTCCCGCGCTCGAAGGCCCGCGACGTCGTCGTCTGCAGCCTGCAGATGTGGGCGTACTTCGCCGCGTACGAGATGCCCGCGGACGACCCGGAGCGCCTCCGCAGCCGCGTCCGCGTCGACTACCCGGTGCGGACCGACATGGTGATCGGCGCCGGGCGCATCCCGACCGTCCGCCTCCAGCAGGCGCTGCACCGCGACTCCGGCTTCCAGTGGTGGGAGAAGGTCCTCTGCTGGAGCCACTGGGTCTGGTTCTTCGTCCCGCACTCGACCGCGCTCTACGTGATGTTCCGGCACCCGGAGCAGTTCCCGCGCGCGGCGACCCGCATCTACGGCACCTTCGACCTCGGCGCGGTCGTCTACTGGGCCGTGCCGACGGCGCCGCCGTGGTTCGCCGCCGAGGCCGGCCGTATCGACTTCGGCCCCGACGGCCGCCCGCTCCGCCGGCTGATGCGCGAGTACGGCGAGGAGCTCTTCGGGGACCACTGGCCGCAGCTCTACGACGCGCTCGGCGGCAACCCGCTCGCGGCGATGCCGTCCCTGCACTTCGGGACGTCGGTGGCGTCGGCGCAGGTGCTGCGGGACACGGGCCCGATCGCCGGCGCCATCGGCTGGGCCTACGCCTCGACGCTCGGGTTCGCGCTCATCTATCTGGGCGAGCACTACGTCACGGACCTGGTGGCCGGCGGGTCGCTGGCCGAGGGCGTCCGTCGCGCGACCCCCCGGGCGGCCGGGCCGCTGAAGCGCGCGGGCGACTGGGTCGGGCACTGGGCCGGGCGCGCGCGGCGCGCCTGAGCTCCCCCGCGACGGCCCCTGGTGCTGCGGCACTTCATTTTGTAAAGTGAGTGAAGACGGTGGGTCGCGACCGCGCCCCGCCCGACGACCGAGAAGGAACCCTTCGATGCCGGATCCCGAGAACGTCATCATCATCGGCAGCGGCCCCGCCGGCTACACGGCCGCGCTCTACACCGCGCGCGCCGAGCTCGAGCCCCTCGTGATCGAGGGCTGGAACTGGGGCGGCCTGCTCCAGCAGACCACCGACGTCGAGAACTTCCCGGGGTACCCGAAGGGGATCCTGGGGCCGGACATGATGCAGGACCTGCGCGACCAGGCCGAGCGCTTCGGCGCGCGCCTGAAGACCGAGCAGGTCACCAAGGTCGAGCTCTCCGACGAGCCCGGTGGACTGCACTCCGTCTGGGTCGACGACACCGAGTACCGGACCCGCGCCGTGATCGTCTCCACCGGCGCGGAGCACCGCAAGCTCGGCGTCGAGGGCGAGGACGAGCTCTCCGGTCGCGGCGTCTCCTACTGCGCCACGTGCGACGCGGCGTTCTTCAAGGACCACGACACCCTCATCGTCGGCGGCGGCGACTCCGCGATGGAGGAGGCCATCTTCCTCGCGAAGTTCGGTCGCTCCGTCACGATCGTGCACCGCCGCGACGAGTTCCGGGCGTCGGCGATCATGGTCGAGCGCGCCAAGGCCGTCGAGAACATCACCTTCAAGACGCCGTACGTCGTCGAGCGCTTCGAGGCGGCCGCCGGCGACGGCCTGAAGCCCCTGTCGACCGTGGTCCTGAAGCACAGCGAGTCCGGCGAGACGGAGACCCTCGAGATCACCGGGGCCTTCATCGCGGTCGGCCACGACCCGCAGAGCGAGCTCGTCCAGGGCCAGCTGACCACCGACGACGAGGGCTACGTCGTCGTCGAGGGCGTCACCACCGAGACGTCGAAGCCCGGCGTCTTCGCGGCCGGCGACCTCGTCGACCCGTCCTACCGCCAGGCGATCACGGCCGCCGGCTCGGGCTGCAAGGCCGCGCTGGACGCCGAGCGGTACCTCCGCGACGTGCCGGTCCTCGCGGACGACGTCGCCGCCGTCTGACCTCCCGCCGGGTCCGGCGCACCCCGCCGGGGGCGCCGGACCGGTGCGGGGCCGCGTGCAGGATTTCCTGCACCGGCGACGAAGTCCGTCGTCAGCCGACGCCCCGAGCCCCGTCGACCGTCTCCCACGGCGATCGCGACGTCCGTCCACGTTCCGGGCGGTCGCTGCGACCGTCGCGCGGACCGGCCGACGACCCGGAGGACGACGAGTCGGCGCAACCGATCGCCGACTCCGGTGTTCCTGGAGGTAGACCATGACGGACCAGCACACGTACAGCTTCCCCAAGGTGTCCCCCGCCGACCCGCACGAGCTGCGGGAGAGCCTCCGCGCCGTCCGGCGACGGGCGTCGGACGCCGCGGCCACGACCCGGCGCGAGGCCGAGGCCCGCGCCCAGGACTCCGGGGACACCCGGCACTAGCCGGTCGGGGCGTCCCGCCCCGACCCCGGTCAGGCGATCCCGACCACGCCGCTCGGCGCGTTCCCGCCGCCGGCGGCCCGGCGCTCGTCGAGCAGCCCGCGCTCGCCGGCCCACGACCGTGCGATGTCGCGCACCGAGAGCACGCCGACGACGTCGGGGCCCTGCATCACGACGAGGTGGCGGAACCCGCCGTCGACCATGGCGGCCGCGGCCTCGTCGAGCGACCACGTCGGCTCGGCGTACACGACCGACGTCGTCGTGTGCTCCGCGACCGCCACGGCGGCCAGGTCGTCGCCCGCGGCGACCGCGCGGAGGACGTCGCGCTCGGTGAGGATGCCCGGGCCCGCGCCCTCGGGGTCCATGACGATCGCGGCACCGACGTTGCGGCCGGCCATCAGCCGGGCCGCCTGGGCCAGCGTGTGCCCGGGCCCGACCTCGACCACCAGGGGACTCATCGCGTCGCGAACCAGCATCTCCAAGACCTCCATCGTGTGACGATCAACACCAATGCTCGTGCACATCGGCACAAGCACGTCGAGTGTACTCCACCCCGATCCGAGCGTCTACGCGCCGGTTCGCGAACTTCCCGCCCGATCGAGTGATCCCGGATCGGCGGTGATCCGTATCCCTGGTATGCGGCGCCCCGACACGATCTTCATCCGCACGGCTCTCTACGAAGAAGCCGTCTCCGTCCTCCGCGAGGAGTACGCGTCCGACCTCACGGTCGCCGAGCTCGCCGACCGCGTCGCGTGCTCGTGCCGCCAGCTGCAGCGGGCGTTCCACGACATCGGCGGGACGAGCTTCCGCAGCGCCCTGATCGAGATCCGCATGGAGGAGGCCGCCGAGATGCTGGCCCGCGGCCCGGTCTCCGTGCGCGAGGCCGCCCGCTCGGTCGGCTACCGCCAGCCCGCGCAGTTCGCGAAGGCCTTCCGGCGCCACCACGGCGTCGCCCCGTCCCAGTACCGGATCGGCCGCCACATCGGCCGGCTGCGCGACCTCCGCGAGGCCGCGGAGCGCCCCGCCGCGACGGCCTGACACCGGCACCCTCCCGGAGCAGGTAGATTTCGCGCATGGCCGCACGTCAGCGCTACCGGTTCCGCGCGCCCTCCACGGGCCGCGAAGTCATCATCGAAGCCCAGCCCGGGCACACCTACCGGGACCGCGAGACCGGCGAGACCCTCGAGCCCGTCGGGAAGCTCGTCCCGCTCGCCCCGAGCACGTCGAACCTCCCGTGGTCGCTCGAGAACCTCCGCCACTGCCCGCACTGCGGGCAGATGGCGCAGCTCGACCTGAACGACTGCCCCACCTGCGGCCGCCGGATGACCGCGGTCGAGACGGCCACGGCCTGATCCCGGGACCGGCCCGGAGGCCGACCCTCATGCGCACCGCCCCGCTCCGCCGGCTCCTCCTCGTGGGAGCCCTGTGCGCGAGCGCGGGGGGCCTCGCGGCGTGCGGGGGCGACGAGATCGCCACCGACGTCAAGCCGAAGTCGACGCCCGCCCTGACCTCCCCCACCGGCGAGGGCCTCGCGGCCGGCGCCGGGGACCAGGCGTCCCAGGTCACCGACCTGCCGACGCAGACGACCACGTCGACCGGCCCGCTGCCGGCGTCGGGCGACTCGTCGGACCAGGGCACGGCGGACACCGGCTCCTCGGACACCTCGTCGGACACGGGCTCCTCGGACTCCGGGACCGACACGAGCTCCGGCTCGACGTCGACGAGCGGCTCGGGCACGTCGGCCGGCAACGGCGGGACCGGCGGGACCAGCACGCCGAGCGGCGGCGGGACCACATCGGGGGCGGGCAGCAGCGGTTCAGGCTCCGGCAGCAGCGGCTCCGGGTCGTCCGGGTCGTCCGGGTCCGGGACGTCCACCTCCGGCGGCGGGTCGTCGAGCTCGGGCGGATCGACGCCGAGCGAGTTCGGCGAGTTCTGCGACACCAACCCCGGCGTCTGCCGCTGAGGCCGCCCCGCGCGGGGCGGCGCCAGCACGCCCCGGCCGGCTCGGGGCGCGTGCGGTCGGATCGCCCCCGCTGGGGCTCTCCGCCCCCTACTTCTTGGTCTTCGACGCCTCGCTGGTCTTCGCCGGCGTCGGCACCAGCGTCGCGGTGTAGGACATCCGCTCGGCCTTGTAGAGGCAGTTGAACGTGCCGCTCTTGCCCATCGAGAGCGTCGTGTCGACGTAGTAGTCCTTCTTGCGCTCGTCGGTCGTCCCGCCGCAGCGTCCGGCCGGTCGGCTCGCGCGCCACGAGGTGTTCGTGCCGTAGCCCTGGACCAGCGTCGGGGCCCACGAGGGCACGGTCAGGCCGATGACGTCGCCCTTCTTCACGGAGATCGACGTCGGCAGCGCGAACGTCGTCTCCCCGCCGAAGTACGGGTCGAGCTTCTTGATCGAGGTGGCGGCGGCCACCGAGGCCGACACGCTCTTGCCGCGACGAAGGATCACGAGACCCGCGCTGGCCCGGCCGAGCTGCTTCTCCAGCGCCTTGCGGTCGTCGGCGCTCGGGGTGCCCAGCGTGATGCTCCACGCGACGATGCGGCCGTTGGCGGGCACGACGTAGACGTTGCGGTTGCCGTCGACGCTGGTGGGCAACGCGGTGGTGCGCGTCACGACGGAGCAGGAGTCCGGGCACCGCGGCGCGCGACCGTCGGTGACGGCACCGACCTCGGTGATCTTCGCGGCTGACGCACCGGCGGGGACCACCGCCAGGGACGTGGCCGCGAGGGCGAGGGAGACGACGGTACGGCGACTGCTCATGGTGATCGAAAACCCTCCCGGGGATGGAAAGTTGCGGCTGGGCGGGTTCGCGGGGGCATCCCGACGGACCGGCCACGGCGGCGTCGGGGGCACGGACGGGGTACGCGACCTGGTCCGTCGCACGGCGTCCGCGGCACCGGCCGCACGACCGCCCGAGCGGGCGGTCACGCGCCGATGATGCCCGATCGGGACGCACCGCGCCCCGGTTGCAACCGTCCGCCCGGGGGCGTGGGCCGACGGCCGGGCGACGACGCTCAGGCCGTGAGGCGGGCGTGCGTGGCGGTGATCTCGTCGCGGTCGCCCGGGGTCGGGACCCACGGCAGGCGCAGGGGGTCGTCCTCGTAGCGCGGAATGACGTGGACGTGGAAGTGGAACACCGTCTGCCACGCGCCCGCACCGCAGTTGTTGACGAGGTTGATGCCGACGGCGTCGAGGCGGTCCGAGGCCGTCGCCGCCACGCGCCGGGCGGTCGCGAGGGTCGCCTGCAGCGCGTCGTCGTCGATCGTCAGGAGGTCGCGGTGGTGCGCCTTGGGGATCACCACCGTGTGGCCGGGCGTCGCCGGGTTGACGTCGAGGAACGCGACGGTGTCGTCGTCCTCGGCGACCACCAGCGAGGGCAGCTCGCCGGCGACGATCTTGCAGAAGATGCAGTCGGGATCCTGGGCCATGCCGCCAGCCTACCCGCCGCCCGCGGACTCCCCCGCGCCGGCGGCGTGCAGCTCGCGGGCGAGCGCGACCGCCCGGTCCTCACCGTCGATCTCGCCGGCGTCGTGCGCCACCGCCACGGCGGTCAGGAGCCGCCCGAGCTCCGGGCCCGGCCGGATCCCGAGCGCCGCGGCGAGCGCGTCGCCGGTGACCGGCGGGCGGGGCGGACCGTCGCGGCCCCACCGCACGGCGCGTGCGGCGATCGCGGGCCAGGGCCGGCCCGCCGGCCCGACGACGGCGCGGGAGAACACGGCGGCGTCCACGACGTCGCTGCTGGCGGGCCCCAGGGCGGCGAAGAGCTCCATCGCGGACGGTGCGGGGCCGAGGGACGCGATCCGGCCGGCGGTGGCGACGGCCCGCGTCACGGCGCTCCGGAGCTCGCGGCTCGGGCGGAGCGGGTGGAGCGCCGACCGCGGATCCGCCGCGTGCCGGACGAGGGCGGCGAGCGCGAGCACGAGGCGGGCCTCCGGGGACGCGCCCCGCTCCCGGAGCGCGGCGGCGTCCTGCGGCCCCGCCCCGGGGATCCCCACGTCCGGCCCGAGGACTGCGGCCAGCGTCGCCGTCACGTCCGGCCGCAGCCGGCCGTCGTCCCCGACCGCCGACGGCAGGACCGCCGCGAACGCGCCCGTGGCCTCCCCCACGTCGAGACCGCGGGCCCAGCCCGGCCCGGTCAGCGCTCGCGAGAGCTCGGGCAGCATCCGCTCCCCGGGGACGTCGGTGCCGAGCGCCGGCGCCGCGCGGCGCGCGGCGTCCAGGGTCGGCTCGTCGGGGCGGGCGTCGAGCTCCGCCGCGAAGCGCGCGAGTCGCAGGACCCGGACCGGGTCGGACGAGAACGACGACGGGCCCACGGCGCGCAGCCGGCCGGTGCGCAGGTCCTCCGCCCCGCCGGACGGGTCGACGAGCGCTCCGCCCGCGAGCGGCTCCGCGATCGCGTTGACGGTGAGGTCCCGCCGCGAGAGGTCCTCGGCCAGGTCGGCGCCCTGCAGCGGGGTCAGGTCGACCTGCCATGCGCTCGCGGCGCCGGCGGTCGAGGACACCCGCCACGCGCCGTAGGCGTCCGAGAGGGGGAACGCCTGGCCGCCGGCCCGCGCGGCCAGCCCGCGGGCGATCCGCCGGACCACGGCGCCGTCGGCGGTGGCGACCGCGAGGTCGAGGTCGTCGGTGGGGCGCCCGAGCAGCCGGTCGCGCACGGCTCCGCCGACGATCCAGGCCTCCGGTCCCTCGGGCACCTGCGCACGCAGGTGCTCCAGCAGCCCGGCCGCGACGTCGTCGCTCACCGGGCGGTCGTCCCGCCCGACCGCGCTGCCCGGTCGACGGGCGGGCCCGCCGCCGGGACGGGCGCGCCGTCGCGGTGGTGCACGCGCGGGACCCGCGGCCCGATCCCGCAGGTGATCTCGTAGTTGATCGTCCCGAGGGTCCGCGCGACCTCCTCGGCACTGAGGTGCTCGTCGCCGTCGCGCCCGACGAGGACGACGCGGTCGCCGGCGCGATCCGTCGCGCCCGGGCCGAGGTCGATGCCGATGCTGTCCATCGAGACCGTGCCGGTGATCGGCCGACGACGGCCGCCGACCAGCGCGGTGCCGGTGTTCGTCAGGGCCCGACGGACGCCGTCCGCGTAGCCCGCCGAGGCCGTGCCCACCGTCGTCTCCTCCGCCGCGCGGAAGCGGCGCCCGTATCCGACGCTCTCGCCGGGGAGGAGCGGCTTGACGGCGGCGAGCCGGGTGTGCCACTCCAGGGCGGGCTCGAGGTCGTGGTCCGCCGCGTCGTGGTTCATCGGATCGAGGCCGTAGATCGCGATGCCCGGGCGCACGAGGTCGAAGTGCGACGCCGGATCCCGCAGCAGCGCGGCGCTGTTGGCGGCGTGGAGGACGGCCGACGGATGGCGGCGGCGCACGTCGGCGGCCCAGGCGGTGAACCGCGCGAGCTGGTCGGCGTAGAGGTCGTCCGGGGCGTCCGCCGTCGCGAAGTGGGTCATCGCCCCGGAGAGCCGCAGGTGCGCAGCCGCGGCGACGCGGTCGCAGAGCGCCAGGGCCTCGTCGGCGTCGCGCTGCCCGAGGCGCCCCATGCCGCTGTCGAGCTTGACGTGGACGTCGGCCGGCCGGCCGAGGCGTTCGAGGCGCTCCACGCCCTCCGCGTCCCACACGACGACCTCGGCGCCGGCGTCCAGCGCCTCCGGGAGATCGTCGTCCCGGAGCGGCCCGAGGACGAGCAGCCGCGCGTCGATGCCCCCGTCCCGGAGCGCGGTGGCCTCCGCCGCGGTCACGACGGCCAGCCACGTGGCGCCCCCGGCGACGGCGGCGCGGGCAGCGGGCACCGCGCCATGCCCGTAGCCGTCGGCCTTGACCACGGCGCAGATCGCCGTCCCCGGGCCGACGCGCCCCAGGAGGCGGGTCACGTTGCGCTCGATCGCGGCGACGTTGATGCGGGCGACGACGCGCATCCCGGGAACGCTACTGCCGGTGCTGCACGCGTGAGATCCGGGCGTGCCCGAGGCGCTCGGCGACGTCGCGGGCGACCACCCCGTCCGGGCCGTGCTCCGCGGACGCGAGCGCCCCCGCCCGGAGGTGCAGCCAGACGCCGGCGGCCGCGGCGAGGAAGGCGTCGGTCCCCCGCGAGAGCAGCGCCCCGATCGTCCCCGCGAGGACGTCGCCGGTCCCCGCCGTCGCCAGCCCGGGGACGCCGCCGGGGCTGATCGCGACCCGCCCGTCGGGCGCGACGATCAGCGTGTCGTCCCCCTTGAGGACCACGACGGCGTGGGCACGGCGCGCGGCCTCCCGCGCGTGGTGCAGGCGACGGGCCCCGACGTCGGCGGACCCGACGTCCAGGAGCCGTGCGAGCTCGCCGGCGTGGGGCGTCAGCACGGCACGACGGCCGTCGTGCGGGGCGGCCAGGGCCTCGGGGTCGCCGGCGACGGCCGCCAGTGCGTCGGCGTCGAGCACCACCGGGCCGGGGTGCCGGGCGACGAGGTCGCGGACGAGGGTGCCCCGCGAACCACCACGACCGAGTCCGGGACCGAGGACGAGGGTGCCGCCATGGCTGTCGAGCGCCTCGAGGACCGGGGACACCGCGGCCGACGTCACGCCGCCCTCGTCGTCGTGCGGGAGGACCAGGCCGAGCGTCTCGGTCGGGGCCCGGGCGAGGATCCCGGCCTCGATGCTGCCCGGCGCCGCGACGGTGACGTAGCCGGCGCCCGCACGCATCGCACCGCTCGCCGCCAGGCACGGTGCGCCGCTCATGCCGGGTCCGCCGCCGACGACCACGACGTGGCCGGAGCGGAACTTCGTGCCGTCCGTCGCGCGGGTCGGGAGGGCGTCGGGCAGCCGGTCGGTGAGGACCCCCGCCCACGGCGCCGGGACGTCGGCGCCGGGGCGGCCCGGGATCCCGATCGGCGCGACGACGAGCCGGCCGGTGCGGGTCTTGCCCGGGGAGATCCAGTGGCCCGGCGCCGCGGCGTGGAACGAGACGGTGACGTCGGCGGGGACGGCGTGCTCCCCCGGGGTCTCCCCCGTCGTGGCGTCCACGCCGCTGGGGACGTCGCAGGCCACGACGGGGACGCCCGGCGTCCCGTCGTCGGCCGGGACCGCCACCGTACGGATCGCGGAGATCGCGGCCGCCGCGGTGCCGCGCGGGGCGTCCCGGGCGCCCGTGCCGAGGATCGCGTCGACGATGACGGCCGCACCGTCGAGGGCGTCCGGCGTCCACGGCCCGGCGGGACGGAACGCGTCCCGGGCCGCCGCGGCGTCGCCCTGCAGCCGCTCGTCGGGGACGGTCGAGACGAGCCGCACCGGACGACCCAGGTCCTCGAGCAGCCGGGCCGCGACGTACCCGTCGCCACCGTTGTTCCCGGCGCCGCACACGAGGACGACGAGCCCGTCGGGCACGAGCTCCACGACGGCGTCGGCGAGCGCGGCGCCCGCCGCCTCCATCAGCGCCCCGCCGCCCATGCCGAGCTCGTCGATCGCCCAGGCGTCGGTGGCCCGCATCGCCTCGGCGTCGACGAGCGGGTCCAGGCCCGCGGGCAGGTCCGGGGCCGCGTCGCCGCTCACGCCGGCACCGGGGCCGGGTGGACGGCCCACGCGACCGCCGCGGCGCTCTCGCGTTCGTGGGTCAGGGAGATCACGACCTCGACCCCGAGCTCCTCCGCGCGGGCCTCCGCCGTCCCGTACAGCCGGACCTCGGGCGGGCCACCGTTCCCGACGACCTCGATCTCCAGCGGGCGGAACGCGTCGAGCCGGAGGGCCTTCGTCACGGCCTCCTTGGCGCAGAAGCGGGCGGCCAGGCTCCGGACCGACCGCGGAGTGCCGTCGCGCGCGGTGTGCTCGTCCGGGCGGAACAGCCGATCACGGAGCGCCGGTCGTCGCGCGAGCGCGGCCTCCAGCCGTCGCACGTCCATCAGGTCGATCCCGACGCCCTGGTCCATGGTCCGAGACTACCCGCGTGGGCGCGGCGCTCCCCGGCCCGGGCCGGTTCCGCCGACGACCGGCGGAACGACCCCGGGCCCGGTGGATCGGGGCTCAGGCGCCGACGCGCCCGGGGACCTCGAGCACGAGGGCCTCGCAGACCGCGCGCGCCTCGTCCTCGGACGGCGCCTCGGCCATCACGCGGACGAGCTGCTCGGTGCCGGACGCACGCACGAGCACGCGCCCGCGACCGGCCAGGCCCTCGTCCGCGGCGGACATCGCGGCCAGCAGGGCCGGGGCCGTCATCGCGCCGTCGCGATCGGTGACGGGCACGTTGATCAGGACCTGCGGCAGGCGCTCCATCGCGCGCGAGGACGCGAGCGACGCGCCGTCCAGCGACTCCATCAGGAGCAGCGCGGCCGCGACGCCGTCGCCGGACGGCGCGAAGCCGGTCTCGACGAGGTGCCCGGACTGCTCGCCGCCGAGGTTCCAGCCGCGCTCGTCGAGCGCGGCGACGACGTGGCGGTCCCCCACCGGCGTCGTCGCCACGGGGATCCCCGCGGCGTCCATCGCCGCGTGGAAGCCGTAGTTCGACATCACCGTGACGGCGACGCCCCCGGCGAGCCGGCCGGTGGCCTTCAGGTGGCCCGCCATGATCGCCAGCAGCTCGTCGCCGTCGTAGGCGCGGCCCGCGTCGTCGACCGCGAGCACGCGGTCGCCGTCGCCGTCGAACGCGAACCCGATCGTCGTGCCGTGCTCGATGACGAGGGCCTGCACGGCCTCCGGGTGCGTCGAGCCGACGCCCGCGTTGATGTTGCGGCCGTCGGGGGCGTCGCCGATCACGACGACCTCGGCGCCGCGACGGCGGAAGGCCTCCGGCCCGACCACGGCGGTCGCGCCGTGCGCGCAGTCCAGCGCGACCCGGACGCCCGTCAGGTCCAGCGTCCCGAAGCGCTCGTCGAGCGCGCGGAGGTGGTCCTCCACCGCGCCGAGGAACGCCGAGACGCCGCCGATGTCGGTGCCGTGCGTCGCGTCCGCCGGCAGCTCCTCCACGAGCCCGGCGACGCGGTCCTCGAGGGCGTCGGGGAGCTTCCGGCCGTCGGGCCCGAAGAGCTTGATCCCGTTGTCGGCGTGCGGGTTGTGCGACGCCGAGACGACCGCGGCCAGGTCGTAGCCGAGCCGGCGGACGAGGATCGCCGCGGCCGGGGTCGGCACGACGCCCGCGAGGTGGACGTCGGCCCCGGACGCCGAGGCCCCGGCGGCGAACGCGGCCTCGAGCATCGGACCGGACTCGCGGGTGTCGCGGACGACGAGGACGCGCGGACGCGCCCCCTCGGCGTCGTCCCGGGAGGCGACGCCCCCCAGAACGGCAGCACGGCCGAGTCGCAGGGCGAGCTCGGCCGTGAGGACCGCTCCGGCCCTCCCGCGCACGCCGTCGGTGCCGAAGAGCCGGGTCATGGCAGCGGGTGTGGGTGGCGGGTTCCGGGTCTGGGCTAGCGCTTGGAGAACTGCGGGCGCTTGCGGGCCTTCTTGAGGCCGGCCTTCTTGCGCTCCTTGACGCGCGCGTCACGCGTCAGGAAGCCACGCTTCTTCAGTTCGCCACGCAGGTTCGGCTGCGCGACCAGCAGGGCGCGGGAGATGCCGTGGCGCAGCGCGCCGGCCTGGGCCGAGACGCCGCCGCCCTGGATGCTGGCCCGGACGTCGAGGTTGCTGTCCTGGCCGACGACCTCGAGGGCCTGGCGGATGTTGCGGCGCAGGGCCTCGCGCGGGAAGTACTCGTCGAGCTCCTTGCCGTTCACCGTGTAGGTGCCGGTGCCGGGCGAGAGGATGACGCGGGCGATCGCGGACTTGCGCTTGCCGGTGGCGGCGTAGCGCGCGCCCTCGGAGAGGTCGATCGAGACGTCGGCGATCGGCTCGTTGGCCGAGTCGTCGCTGTCGGCGTTCTCGCCACCCTCGGACTCGCCCTCGGCGTCGCCCTCGGTGTAGTAGCCGAACTCGTCGGGCTTGTCGCCCTGCGCGCCGGTGCCCTCGAACACGATGTCGACCTCGAGGTCGGCACCGGGGATGGCCGGCTTGACGCGCGGCTCGGCGGGGGCGTCGTCCTCGTCGTCCTCGGCGACGGCCTCCTCGGCGGGGGCCTCCTCCGCGACGGGCTGCTCGGGCGTCTCGGCGGCGGGCGTGGCCTCGGCCGCGTCGGCCTGCGGCGCGTCCTCGGAGACGGCGGGGGTCTCCTCGGGCGTCTCGTCGGGGGTGACGTCGTCAGTCATCGGGCGTTGATCTCCAGGGCCTGCGGCTTCTGGGCCACGTGCGGGTGCTCGGGGCCGGCGTAGACCTTGAGCTTGGTCAGCTGCTTCTTCGCGAGGCGGTTCTTGGGCAGCATGCCCTTGACGGCCTTGCGGATGATCTCCTCGGGCTGCTTCTCGAGCTGCTCCTCGAAGGTGCGCGTGTACAGACCGCCCGGGAAGCCCGAGTGGCGGTGGTACAGCTTGTCGGTGCGCTTCTTGCCCGTGACCGCGATCTTCTCCGCGTTGATCACGACGACGAAGTCGCCGGTGTCGACGTGCGGCGTGTACTCCGGCTTCTTCTTGCCGCGGAGCTGCTCGGCGATCTGGGTGGAGAGGCGCCCGAGCGTCTGGTTCGTGGCATCCACCACGTACCAGGAGCGTTCACGGGTCTCGGAGCTGGCGACGTACGTCTTCACAAGAATCTCGGCTGGCGCGGGCAGGGATGGACGCGCAGCGACGGGGGAGACTAGCGCAGGACCGGTGGACGACGCCGTCCGGTCCGGAGTCGGGCCCCGTCAGCGTCGCGGGCCGGGATTCATCCCAGCTCGCGGTCGCGCGCCCAGAGCAACAGGTTGACGGCTCCGAGCAGGAAGAGCAAGCCCGCCCACGTCCCGGGACGGTGCAGGGCGGGGACGTCGACGTCCTCCAGGAGCACCGCGGCGACGCAGGCCGCCGCGAGGAGCGTCGCCCCCGGGCCCCACGGGCGCGCCGTGAGGACGAGGGGCACCACGGCGACGAGCCCGATCGCCGCGCCGATCCCGGCCGCCGTCTCGGGCACGACGTCGACCCGCGGGGCGAGCCCGGGTGCCGCGAGGGCGCCGGCCCCCGCCCCGGCGACGACCAGGGCGGCGCCCCAGGGACCGTCCGCGAGCCCGCCGGCGAGGCCCACGAGGAGCAGCACGCCGGCGACCGCGACCGCGGTCCGGGCCAGGTCGAGCTCCCCGGCGGCGACGCCGGCCGCCACGAGGGCCGCACCGGCGAGGTAGACGAGGGCCCTCGGGCCCCGTGCCGGGGGCGTGCCGGGCGGGCGCGGAGACCGTGGGCCGCCGCGTCGACCGCCCCCGGATCCCGGGGCCCGGCCTACTCCCACTCGATCGTGCCGGGCGGCTTGCTCGTGATGTCGAGCACGACCCGGTTGACCTCGCGGACCTCGCCGACCATGCGGCCCGCGACGCGGTCCAGCAGGTCGTAGGGCAGGCGCGCCCAGTCCGCGGTCATCGCGTCGTCGGAGGTGACGGCACGGATGGCGACGACGTACCCGTAGGTGCGCTCGTCGCCCTGGACCCCGACGGTGCGGATGTCCGGCAGCACGCAGAAGCTCTGCCACAGGTCGCGGTAGAGGCCCGCGGCGCGGACCTCCTCCTGCAGGATCGCGTCGCACTCGCGCAGGGTGTCGAGCTTCGCCTGCGTGATCTCGCCGCCGACGATGCGGATGCCGAGGCCGGGACCGGGGAACGGCTGGCGCCAGACCATGCGCTCGGGGAGGCCGATCTCGTTGCCGACGGCGCGGACCTCGTCCTTGAAGAGCGCGCGCAGCGGCTCGACGAGCTCGAACGTCATGTCCTCGGGGAGGCCGCCGACGTTGTGGTGGCTCTTGATCGTCGCGGCACCCGTGCCGCCGCCCGACTCGATGACGTCGGAGTAGAGCGTGCCCTGCACGAGGAACTTCGCCCCGGTGTCGCCGCCGGCGGCGTCGACCTGGCCGTAGGTCTTGACCTCGGCGCCGTCGACCTCCGCCCCGGCGCCGACCGCGAGCTTCAGCGCCTCCTCCTCGAAGATGCGGATGAACTCGCCGCCGATCGCCTTGCGCTTGGCCTCGGGCTCGGTGATGCCCTTCAGGCGCTCGAGGAAGCGGTCCTTCGCGTCGACGACCACGAGCGGCACCTGGAAGTGCTCGCCGAACGTCTTCTCGACCTGCTCGGTCTCGTTCTTGCGCATCAGGCCGTGGTCGACGTAGACGCAGGTCAGCTGGTCGCCGACCGCCTGGTGGACGAGGAGCGCGGCGACGGAGCTGTCGACGCCGCCGGAGAGGCCGCAGATGACCTTGCCGTCGCCGACCTGCTCGCGGATCAGGCGGATCTGCTCCTCGGCGATGTTCGCCGCCGACCAGTCCAGCCGGCAGTGGCAGATGTCGCGCAGGAAGGTCTGGAGCGTCTGCTGCCCGTAGGGCGTGTGGACGACCTCGGGGTGGTACTGGATGCCGTACAGCCCGCGGTCCTTCGACTCGAAGGCGGCGACCGGCGACGACGTCGAGCTGGCGAGCGCGACGGCCCCCTCGGGCGGCGTGTAGACCGTGTCGCGGTGGCTCATCCACGCGGGCTGCTCGTCCGGCTGGTCCTTGAGCAGCGTGCCGTGCTCGGTCACCGTCAGCTGCGACCGGCCGTACTCGCCGACCTCGGCGGACTCGACGCGGCCGCCGAGTTCCTTGGCGAGGAGCTGCATGCCGTAACAGATGCCCAGCACCGGGACCCCGAGGTTCAGGAGCTCCGGGTCGAGCGGCGGGGCGTCCGGGGAGTACACGGACGCGGGGCCGCCGGAGAGGATGATCCCCTTCGGCTTCCGCCGCCGGACCTCCTCCGCGCCGACGTGGTGCGGGAGGAGCTCGGAGAACACGCCGCACTCGCGGACGCGCCGCGCGATCAGCTGGCTGTACTGCCCGCCGAAGTCGAGGACGACGACCTCGTCGACGTCCGCTCCGGTCGGTAGGGGGTTCTCGGGGGCGGGCGTGGCTGCGGAGTCGGTCACGGCGTCAGGCGGTCGGGAGGTTGGCGGCGGGGGCGATGGCGATCTCCGCGCGGTTGAACTCGGCGAGGTCGAGCGACCCGCACGTCGCCATCGAGCGCCTCAGGGCGCCGACGAGGTTGGTGGTGCCGCTGCCGTCGCGGCTCGGGCCGAGGAGGATCTCCTGCAGCGGCGCGGCCGTCCCGACGTGGACGCGGCCGCCGCGGGGCAGGTCGCGGTGCGCGGCCGCCGGGGTCCAGTGCCAGCCGCGGCCGGGGGCCTCCTCGGCGCGGGCGAGCGGGGCGCCGAGCATCACGGCGTCGGCGCCGCAGGCGATGGCCTTGGCGAGGTCGCCACCGGTGCGCATCCCGCCGTCGGCGATCACCTGGACGTACTCGCCGGTCTCCAGCACGTGGGTCGAACGGGCGCCCGCGACGTCGGCGATCGCCGTCGCCTGCGGGAGACCGACGCCGAGCACGCGGCGCACGGTCGAGCCCGCGCCGGCGCCGACGCCGACGAGGACGCCGGCCGCGCCGGTCCGCATGAGGTGCAGACCGGTGTGGTAGCTGGAGCAGCCGCCGACGACGACCGGCACGGGGACCTCGGCGATGAACTCCTTGAGGTTCAGGACCTCGGAGGTCGGTCCCCCGCGGGGGTCCTCCTTGGCGACGTGCTCGGCGGAGACGACGGTGCCGAGGATCGCGAGGACGTCGAGCCCGGCCTCGAGCGCGACCTCGTAGTGCTTGCGGACGCGCTGCGGCGTCAGCGATCCGGCGACGACGACGCCGGGCTCGGACTTGATCTCGCGGATGCGCTCCGTGATCAGGTCGGCGCGGACCGGGGCCGCGTGGAGCTCCCGCAGGCGGGCGAGGGCCTCGGCCTCCGGCAGGTCCGCGAGCTTCGCGAGCTGCTCGTCGGCGTCCTCGTAGCGGGTCCACACGCCCTCGAGGTCGAGGACGGCGAGGCCGCCCAGGCTGCCGATCGCGCGGGCGGTCGAGGGCGAGATCGAGGCGTCCATCGGGGACGCGACCAGCGGCAGCTCGAAGCGGTAGGGCCCGAGCTTCCAGGCGATGTCGACCTCGTCCGGGTTGCGCGTCCGTCGCGACGGCACGATCGTGATCTCGTCGAATCCGTACGCGCGGCGGGCCTTCTTGCCCCGGCCGATCTCGATCTCCATTCACAGAAGGATCGCGCAGCGGCCGGACGGGCGTCGGGCGGCCTCCGGGCGGCCCGAGCCGCGCCGCCCGTCCCGAGGGGAGCAGGCGCGTCGAGGTCGCTCGGCGTCGCGGGTGACCCGAGCCCTGACGGAGTCCGACGCGGTCCGGACCCGCGATGCTCGGGGCGGGGCCCGCACGGCATCCCCTCAGTCGTCGAGGGGGATGCGCTCGATCTCGACCTCGTGCACGAGCCGCTCGACCTGCCGGGGGTCCACGAGTCCGGCGCCGAGGCGCTGGGTGGCGTCGGCGCCGCAGGCGACGGCGTAGCGCAGCGCCTCGTCGTCGGTGCGGCCCTCGTAGCGCGCGGCGACCATGCCGGCGAGGAACGCGTCGCCGGAACCGATCCGGGCGACGGTCTCCCGGACGTCGATGCGCGCCCGGAGCAGGTGCAGGCCCACCGGCCCGCTGGCCCCGCCGTCGTGGCGCACGCCGGCGACGCAGCCGTCCTGCAGGGTCATCACGGCCTCGGTGACGCCGTGGTCGAGGAGCTCGCGGATCGCGAGCGCGCGGTCCGTGTCGTCGGCGAACTCGTGGCCGACGATCTCCTCGGCCTCGAGCTGGTTCGGGGTCAGTCCGTCGGGCTCGGCGCGCAGGACGTGGCGCAGCGGCTCGCCGTCGGTGTCGGCGTAGACCTTGACACCGAACTTGCGCAGCTCGCGGACGAGGTCGCCGTAGACGGTCTCCGGCACGTTGCGCGGGAGCGACCCGGCGAGCACGACGATGTCCGCGCCCCGGGCGAGGTAGAGCAGCTTGTCCTGGAACAGCTCGAGCTCGCGCTCGTCGACCCGGGGGCCCTTCTCGTTGACCTCGGTCTGCACGCCGGAGGTCGGGTCGAAGATCGCGGTGTTCGTGCGCGACTCGTCGGCGATGCGGACGAAGTCGTTGAGGATCGACTCGCGGGTGAGCTGCTCGACGATGCGGGTCCCCGTCGCGCCGCCGGCGAACCCGGTGGCGATCACCGGCTGCCCGAGCGTCTTCAGGGTGCGGGCGACGTTGACGCCCTTGCCGCCCGCGAGCGTGGTCTGCTCGACCGCGCGGTGGCGATGGCCGAGGCGGATGTTCGGCACGACCAGCGACCGGTCGATGGCCGCGTTCAGGGTGACGGTGATGATCATCGCTCGAGGCCACCCTACGCGGCCGACCGCTCAGCGGGCGCGACGCGAGCGGCGCACGAGCACCGCGAGGACCACGAGGCAGACGACGCCCAGGCCGATGAGGAACCGGACCCACCCGCGGGCGAGCCCGTCGTCCAGGCGCTCCCAGAACGTCGCGGCCTCCACCGGCGTCGCGGTGACGGCCGGGATCCGTGCGACGACCTTGCCGCGCTGGAGCACCTCGATCGTGCCGAGCCGCGCGCCGCGCCGGAGCGGGCCCTCGACGTCGCGCGGCAGCCCGATGACGCGGGTCTGGAGCTTCTCGCTGCGCTCGGCGGTCCGGGTGACCGTCGCCGCGGCGACGATGTCGACCTTCGTGTCGCGGTACCGGAGCGGCAGGCGCCCGACGACGGTCGACTTGCGGAGCGGCCGGACCCGCCGGTACTTCGAGGTCGCGTACCGGAGCAGCGCGATGCTGTCCGCGTCACGCGCGGCCTCCGACGGGTCGCCGAGCACGACGGAGATGACGGAGATCCCGCGCCGCCGGCCCGATCCGACGAGCGCGTAGCCCGCCGACCGGGTGTGCCCCGTCTTCACGCCGTCGACCCACGGGTACTCCTGGACCAGCGTGTTGCGGTTGACCACGGTGATCGCCGGTGACGCGGAGTCGAGCGTCATCGACCTGCGGTCCACGATGTCGCGGAACGCGGGGAAGCGCCGCAGGAGCAGCGTGAGCTTGACCAGGTCGGAGGCGCTCGCGTGATGGCCGGGGGCGTCGAGCCCGATCGGGTTGCGGAAGCGCGCGTCGAGCCCGATCTCGCGGGAGCGGTCGTTCATCATCCGGACGAACGCGGGGATCGAGCCCGCGACGCTCCTGGCGATCGCCGCGGCGGCGTCGTTGCCCGACGGCAGCAGCATGCCGCCGAGCAGGTCCTCCATCGTCATCCGGTCGCCGGCGTGGAGGTTCGCGAGGGACTCCCCCGCGCTCGCGGCGTACGCCGGGACGGTGAAGCGCTTCGACAGGTCCGGCTCGTGCTCCAGGGCGACGAGCGCCGTCATCAGCTTGGTCGTCGACGCGATGCCCCGCTGGACGTCCTCGCGGCGACCGAAGACGACGTCGCCGGTCGAAAGCTCGACCGCGATCGCCGACGGGGCCTGGATCCGGGGGGCGTCGTCGTCGGCGGCGCGCGCGACCCCCGGTGCGAGGAGCAGGAGGGCGCTGAGGGCGGCGAGGGCGAGGACGCGGGCCGTGTGGGCGGCCCGGCGGCGCTGGTCAGTCACGCAGGCGCAACCGCTGGCCGCGGTGGATCGCCTGCGGGTCGACGCGCGGGTTGAGCTCGATCAGCCGGTCGACCGTGATGCGGTACCGCTGTGCGACCGACGAGAGGCTGTCGCCCTGACGGACCGTGTAGGTGCGCCGCTTCGGCTGGGTGTCGCGCTGCTCCGTGACCTCGGCCGCCGGCCGTGCCGTCGGCTCCTGCGTGTGCGGTTGCACCACCAGCCACACCGCGACGACCACGGCGATCAGGACCAACGCGGGGAGGATCCGGAACTTGCTCCGCGGCGGCATCGCGGGAAGGATAGGCGGACGGCGTCAGCGACGGCGCCGCCGCAACGCGCGTCACAGCGCCTGGGCGAGCGCCCGCAGGTCCTCGGCGGCGCGGCGCGCGGCCGTCGCGGGATCCTCGTGCCCGTCCCCCGCCGCTCCGACGATCGAGCGGGACGCGGTCACCAGCGCGGCGCCGGGACCCGGTGCGAACGCTGGTGCGAGGTCCTCGACGCGGCCGCCCTGAGCGCCGACGCCGGGCAGCAGGAAGGGGGTCCGCGGCATCAGCTCCCGCAGGCGGAGCAGCCGGTCCGGCGCGGTGGCCCCGACGACGGCGCCGACGTCGGAGACCGGCGCCCCGGCGTCCGGGCCGTCGTCGCCGAGACCCGCCACGAGGCGTGCGGTCAGCGCCCAGACGGGCTCGCCGTCCGCGAGCTCGTGCTCCTGGAGGTCGGCGGCCCCGGGGTTCGACGTCCGGACGAGGACGTAGGCGCCGCCACCGAGCGGGCGGCCGGCGTCGAGGAACGGCCGGATGCTGTCCCGCCCCATGTACGGAGCGACCGTGACGGCGTCGGCGCCGACGCCGGGGACGTGGCCCCACGGCGTGTCGGTCCCGCCGAAGGACGCGGCGGCGTAGGACGCGGCGGAGACGTCGATGTCCCCGCGCTTGGCGTCGAGGAGGACGAGGAGGTCCAGCTGCCGGGCGTGCTCGGCGACGTCGCGCAGGGCGCGGGCACCCTCGGGACCGAGGCGCTCGAAGGAGGCGCTCTGGAGCTTCACCGCCACGCAGGCGGGGGCCGTCGCGTCGAGGACGCGGCGACAGTGGTCCGTCACGGCGGACGCTGCGGCGACCGAAGGGTCACCGCTCGGGACGGACTCCCCGCCGCGCCACAGACGGGCGGGGTCGGGGTCCAGTCCGACGGCGATCGCGCTCTCGCGACGCCGTACCGCGGACGCCAGCCGGCTCCCGAACCCGGGAACCGACCGGTCGTCGAGGACCTGGGTCCTCAGGCGACCGACTTCTTCAGCGCGGCGCCGGCGGAGAACTTCGGCAGCTTCTTCGCCGCGATGTCGATCTGCTGGCCGGTGGCCGGGTTGATGCCCTTGCGAGCGCTGCGCTCGGCGACCGAGAACTTGCCGAAGCCGGAGAACGTGACGTCGCTCCCGCGGGACAGCGCGTCGGTGATCGTGTCGAGCACCGCGTCGACTGCGGCCTGCGCGTCCTTCTTGCCGAGACCGGCCTTCTCGGCCACGTGGTCCACGAACTCTGCCTTGGTCATCTAACCGCTCCTCCTGTGGTGGGGCACGTTTCGGGTTGCGACGCTATCGCGTCTGCACGCCCCCCGCACGAGCGGGACGGCGGTCCGTCCGACGCCTGACGGCGAGGGGCGGACGGCGAGAGTGTGCCTTGAACACAGGACGGAACGTCGTCCGGCCCCCTGGCGGCGCCGCTCCCGGGGCCCCCCGGGAGCACCCGGGGAGGCCTCGCGGGACCGCCCGACGCGGACCCGGCGGACCGGCGCCGCCCGCCGGCGGGGACGAGGTGCTTGGATGTCGACCATGACCCTCGAGCGCGCCGCCTGGTCGATCGTCATCCTGGCGTGCCTGATCACCGCGATCGTGCTCGTCGTCCGGAACTTCCTCGGCTACGCGGCCGTCTCCGCCGCCGTCGGGATGGCCGCCGCGACGAACCTCCGCTGACGGGCCCTCGGCCCCGGCCCGTCCCGGGCGCTCAGGCCTGGCCGCGGAGGAGCTCCAGAAGTGCCCGGGCGGCGATCCCGCGGTGGGAGATCGAGGCCTTCTCGGCCGGCGTGAGCTCCGCCATCGTGCGGCCGCGGGCCACGTCGGCGTCGTCGGGCAGGAACACGGGGTCGTACCCGAAACCCCCGTCCCCACGGGGCTCCGCGGCCATCGTGCCGGTGCAGCGCCCCTCGACGACGTGCTCCGTCCGCGTCGCGGGGTCGACGTAGGCGATCGCGCAGACGTAGGCCAGTGCGGAGCCCACCGGGACCCGCTCCAGGAACAGCGCCAGGTTCTCCCCGTGGGTCGCGTCCTCGCCGGCGAACCGGGCCGAGCGCACGCCCGGAGCGCCGTCCAGGGCGTCGGCGACGATCCCGGAGTCGTCCCCGAACGACGTCCGGCCGGTGCCCGCCGCCGCGGCCCGCGCCTTGCCCAGCGCGTTCTCGGCGAACGTCGTCCCGGTCTCCGGCGGCAGGTCGACGTTGTCGGGCAGCGGGACGACCGTCCACGGCCGGAGCAGCTCGTCGAACTCCTCGGCCTTGTGCGGGTTGCGGGTCGCGAGCACGAGTCGGGGCACGTCGCCATCGTACGGCGACGTGCCCGGCCGACCGGGGTCCCGGGGACCCCGGTCCGCTCACTTCTTGCCGGTGGCGGTGATCGCGGACTTGACCTTCTCGACGACCGCCTGGGCGATGCCGCCGCCCTTGAGGCCGCCGGCCGCGACGACGACGCCGGCCATCACGGCGGCGATCAGCATCGCGAGCGCGACGTACTCGACGGTGCCCTGGCCGCGCTCCTCGTCGCGGAGCCGGATCAGGCGGTGGTGGGCGCGGGCGGCGAGGCCGAGCGACGCGGCCGGGACGACGGCGAGGGACGCGGACGGGACGGCCGCGGGGGCCGGGGACTGCTGGATGCGGGACACGGGAAGTGCTCCTCTGGGTGGTGGATCGGATGCGTCTCCATCGTGCGACCGGACCCCGTGACCGCTCCAGCCCGCAACAGTGCCCATCCCGTGCCGGAACCGCGCCCGGTCTCCACCCTCGCCGGGGGTCCGTGGGAGACCCGGCGGACCGCGTCCACCGCGCCGTTACACTCGCACCGCGGTCCGGCGAGACGAGAACCCCCGAGGGCCGCAAGACCCATGAGCGAGCTTCCCGACCGCACACCCGATCCCCGCGACCAGGACGGCCAGTCCGGCGAGGGGCCCGCGCAGCCGCCCACGGCGCTGCCGTCGTCCGAGCGCGAGCCCGAGGTCTCCTTCGGCTACGACGACGAGGAGCGCACGGCCGTCCACGAGACCGCCACGCCGCCCGCCGCGGACCCGGACATCACCGGCTTCACCCCCGCGCCCCGCGAGCGCACCGCCGTGCCCCCCGCCCCGGAGCAGCCGCCGATCCCGGACGTGGCACCCGCCGCCCAGGTCGCCGCGCAGGCCGTCCCCCGCAAGGTCAACGTGCGCAACCGGGGCCGCATGCGTCGGCGTCTCCGGTACCTGCGCCGGGTCCGCGAGCTCGGCTACCGCGACCTCGGGGGCCTCGTGTTCGAGCTCCGACGCGCCCGGGCCGACAACGAGGTCCTCGTCGGGGCGAAGGTCGACGCGCTGTGGTCGATCGACCAGGAGCTCCGCGCCCTCGAGCACGGGCTGCGGGACTTCCGCAACGTCGAGGAGCTCCACGAGCCCGGCGTCTCCGTCTGCCTCCGGTGCGGCGCGCTCCACGGCAGCGACGCGAACTTCTGCCCGCAGTGCGGGATCCGGGTCGACCAGCACACCGCGGCGCCCGGCCACGCCGAGCCCGCGACCGTGGTCACCGGTCCCGGCGACACGGGGTCGATCGCGGCGGGCCAGACGACCGGCACCGGACGCCGGCCGCGATGACCAGCGTCCCCCCGGCGCCCGTCGTCTGCCCGCGCTGCGGGAACACCGTCGAGGCCGAGCAGTCGTGGTGCCTGAGCTGCGGCGCCCCGGCCCGGACGCGGATGCGGCCGACGCCGAACTGGAAGCTCCCGGTCGCGACGATCGCCGCCGTGGTCCTCGTCGTCGCCGGCGGCACCCTCGGCGCGTTCGTGGCGCTGACCACGACGGACGACGACGCGCCCGCCGCGACGACGACCGCACCGCCCGCGCAGGTCGCGCCGCAGCCCGACGTCGTCGCGCCGGCGCCGACCACCTCCGCGTCGCCGACCACGGCCGCCCCCGGCACCCCGCCCGCGCAGACCGCCACGCCGCCGGCCGGGACCGCCGCGCCCCCGGCGACCACCGCGTCGCCCGCCGGCGGCGCCGGCACGACCCCCGCCGGACCGGGCTGACCGGCCGCCGGGCCGTCGCCGGACGCCGAGACCCGCGCCGTCAGTCGCCCTGCAGGACCGGCCAGCGCGCCGCGAAGTGCTCGCGAGCCCGCAGCACGACCGGGTCGGCGGACGGCGCGGACGGCGCGGGACCCGGCGCCGCCGACCACGTCTCGAGCGTCGCCGCGACGGACCGGGCGAGCGCGTCGACGTCGTAGCCGCCCTCCAGCACCATGCCGAGCGGCACGCCCAGCTCGTCGGCGAGCCGGTGCGCGGCCGCGGCGATCCGCGCGAAGCCCTCGTCGGTGACCTCGCAGCCCGCCAGCGGGTCGTCGGCGTGCGCGTCGTACCCGGCGGAGACGAGGACCAGCTGCGGCGCCCACGAACGCGCGATCGGCAGCACGACGTCCTCGGTGAGCCCGACCCACGTGTCGTCGCCCGTCCCGCCGGGGACCGGCAGGTTGACCGTCAGGCCCTCCCCCGCGCCGTGCCCGACCTCCGTCGGCCGGCCGGTGCCCGGGTACAGCGGGAACTCGTGGATCGACGCGAACAGCACGTCGCCGGCGCCGGCGAAGATCTCGGCGGTCCCGTTGCCGTGGTGGACGTCCCAGTCGAACACGAGCACCCGCTCGAGCCCGTGGACGCCCGTCGCGTGGCGCGCGGCGATCGCGACGGAGTTGAAGAGGCAGAAGCCCATCGGCTCGGCGGTCTCGCAGTGGTGACCCGGCGGGCGGTGCAGGGACACCGCGCGGGTCGCGCCGCCCGCCAGCAGGCGGTCGACCATCGCCACCGCGCCCCCCGCCGCGTGCAGCGCGGCCTCCCACGAGCCCGCGGAGACGATGGTGTCCGCGTCGATGCGCCCGCCGCCCGCCGCGGAGAGCGCGCGGATCCGCTCGACGTGCGGTCGAGGGTGGACCGCGAGGAGCTGCTCGACGGTCGCCTCGGGCGAGTCCTCCGGGGAGAAGCCGCACCAGTCGCGGGCGGCGAGCTCGCGCTCGACGGCGACGATCCGTCCCGCGCGCTCCGGGTGCGAGCCCGTGTCGTGGCGGAGCGAGGACTCGTGACGGAAGAGGGGGCGGGCCACGACGGATACGGTACCCGCCATGTCCGCCGCCGCCGACGCGACCACCGACGTCCTGGTCGTGGGAGCCGGGGCGGCCGGGCTCTACGCGGCGCTCTGCGCCGCGCGCGACGGGGCGCAGGTGGCCGTGGTGTCGGCGACGCCGCTGGCGGAGACCGCCTCCTACTGGGCCCAGGGCGGCGTCGCCGCGGCGCTCGCGGTCGACGACTCCCCCGCCGCGCACCTCGCCGACACGGAGCGCGCCGGCCGGGCGCTGGTGCGGCGCTCCGCCGCGGACGCGCTCTGCCGCGAGGCCCCCGACGCCGTGCACGACCTGGAGTCGCTCGGCGTGCGGTTCGACGCCGACCGCCACGGCCGGCGGGTGCTCGGGCTCGAGGGCGGCCACACGCACCGACGGGTCGTGCACGCCGGCGGCAGCGCGACGGGGCGCCGGCTCGTGCGCCAGCTCTCCGCGCGACTCGTCGCCCATCCCGCGGTGACCGTCTACGAGCACACGCGGGCGTCGGCGGTCTGGACGTCGGAGGGCCGGGCCGTCGGCGTGGTCCTGGACGACGCCCGCGCGATCGTCGCCCGGGCGACGATCCTGGCCTGCGGCGGGTCGGCGGCGCTCTGGAGCCGCACGACGAACCCTCCCGGCTCGGTCGGCGTCGGCGCCCAGCTGGCGTTCGCCGCCGGCGCCGAGCTGGCGGATCTCGAGTTCGTGCAGTTCCACCCGACGGCGGTGGCGGGGATCCCGGGGCGCGAGGGCTTCCTCGTGACGGAGGCGATCCGCGGCGAGGGCGCCACGCTCCTCGACGGTTCCGGGGAGCGGTTCGTCGAGGAGCTCGCACCCCGGGACGAGGTCGCGCAGGCCGTCTGGCGCACCATGCTCGCCGAGGGCAGCCGCTCGGTGATGCTCGACATGCGCCGGGTGGACCCCGGGGCCTTCCCGAACGTCGTCGGGGCGCTTCGGGAGTCCGGACTGGACCCCGTGACGGAGCTCGTCCCCGTCTCGCCGGCGTGCCACTACACGATGGGCGGCGTCGCCTGCGACCTCGACGGCCGCACGCGGGTGCCGGGCCTCCACGTGATCGGCGAGACCGCCTGCACCGGTCTCCACGGTGCCAACCGGCTGGCCTCCAACTCGCTCGCGGAGTGCATCGTCTACGGCGGCAGGTCCGCGCGTGCGGCCCTCGACGCCCCCGCGCTCCCGGACGCGTTCGACGCGCCGCCCGCGGGGCCCGCCGTCCACGCCCCGTCCCGGGAGACGCGGGAGGCCCTGTGGCGCCACGCGGGGATCGAGCGCGACGCGGACGGGCTCCGCACGCTGCTCGACGACCCGCATCCCCTCGCGCGGGCCATCGGCGCGGCCGCCCTGGCGCGCGAGGAGAGCCGCGGCGCGCACCGCCGGTTGGACCACCCGGCCCAGGACCCCGCGCTCGACCTCGTCCACACAGTGGTCGAACCGACCGGCGACGCGACGCGTCGCGAGCGCTGGGACTGACCGGGGTCCATCGGTCCCGGGCCGCCGCCGAGCCTCGCCGGACCGGGGCCGCGTCGGTCGAACGACCGTCCGGCGTTAAACCGCAGATAACGGCCGAATCAATAAATTCGCCTTTATCAGTTGCGGCGACCCGAAGCGCCGTTTCTTCATCGAAACCCAACATTCGGGGTGTTTCAAGGTGTGGACGGTCCCGACCCACCGTCCCTCTCCCATGTACCACCTCTCCAGGACCCTCTTCCGCGACGTCACCCGCAACCTGCCCGGCGGCGGCTCCCGCACGACCCAGGAGCGTGTGCTCCGGGCCTGCGAGACCACGATCGAGCGGCTCGTGACCGATCCGCACTACTTCGCGCACCCGGCGAAGAGCCTGTTCAACGAGATCAGGTTCCTCTTCCCGATGGCCGCCCAGGCCCAGGTGTGGCGCACCGTCGACCTCTACGTCGGCACGGTCGCCGAGGAGCTCCGGCGGCGGCCGGACCTCGGGCACGACCTGACCGGCACGAAGCCGACGTGCCAGGCGACGACGCGGCGCGGCCAGCCGTGCCAGCGCGACCCGCTGCACGGGTCCCGCTACTGCCCGTCGCACCAGCACCTCAGCGAGACCGAGGAGCCGATGGAGGAGTTCCGGGAGCGCGGGCCACTCGAGGCCGTCGCGGCCTGACCGCGGCCACCCGCGGCCACGCGGGTAGCCTCGGGCGGATGCTCCTGGGGGTCGACGTCGGCGGAACGTTCACGGATGCGGCCCTCGTGGCCGGAGGTCGCGTCCACACCGCCAAGACCCCGACGACCCCGGACGACCAGTCCCGCGGTGTGCTCGCCGCGATCGAGGCCGTCCTCGCTGACGCGGACGCCGACCCGTCGGAGGTCGAGGGTCTGCGCCACGGCATGACGGTCGCCACCAACGCGCTCCTGGAGGGGCGGGTGGCCACGACCGTCCTCTGTGCGACCGAGGGGTTCGTCGACGTCGTCGAGCTCGGGCGCCAGGACCGGCCGCACCTGTACGACCTGGCACGGGCGCGGGTCGCACCGCTGGTCCCCGCGGAGCGCCGGGTCGCCGTCCCCGAGCGCTGTGGCCCCGACGGCGCCGAGCGGCCCCTCACGGCGCAGGACGCCCGTCGCGTGGCCGGTGAGGTCGCCGCGATGGAGCCCGAGGCGGTGGCGGTCGTCCTCCTGCACGCCGACCGCCACCGGGAGCACGAGCGGCTGCTCGGCCGCGCCCTGCGCGACGCCCTGGGGGACGACGTCCACGTGTCGCTCTCGCACGAGGCGGTCGGGACGTTCCGCGAGTACGAGCGCGCCGCCACGACCGAGGTCGACGCCGCCGTGTCGCCCCTCGTCGGGCGCTACCTCCGCCGGCTCGCGGAACGCTGCACGAGCGCCGGCCTGCCCCGCCCCCGGATCCTCCAGTCGTCGGGCGGCGTCTGCGACCTCGAGGACGCCGCGGCGCGCGGTGCCACGACGGTGCTCTCCGGCCCGGCCGGGGGCGCCGCCGCGGCGGCGATCGTCTCCCGCACGACCGGCGAGCCGGACCTCCTCTGCTTCGACATGGGCGGCACCTCCTGCGACGTGCTCGTCGTGTCCGGCGGCCGGGTCCGCGAGACCGGCGGCGGCGCGATCGCCGGACGCCCGATCGCGCTGCCGACCGTGGACATCCACACCGTCGGGGCGGGCGGGGGATCGATCGCCTGGGCCGACGCCGGGGGCGCCCTGCGCGTCGGTCCCCGCTCGGCGGGCGCCGTGCCGGGCCCGGCGGCCTACGGCGGCGGGGGCACCGAGCCGACCGTCACCGACGCCCACGTGGTGCTCGGCACCCTCGATCCCGCCGAGCCGCTGGCGGGCGACGTGACGCTCGACGTCGACGCCGCCCGCGACGCCGTCGGCGGGCTCGCCGAGCGGACCGGGCTGTCCCTCGACGCCTGTGCCCGGGGGATCCTGCGCGTCGCGGACGCCGAGATGGCTCGCGCCCTGCGGGTGATGACCGTGGAGCGCGGCGTCGACCCGCGGGGCTTCGCGCTCCTGGCCTACGGCGGCGCGGGCGGGCTGCACGCCGCGGGCCTCGCGGCCCGCCTGGGGATCGGCCGCGTGCTCGTCCCGCGGGCGGGGGGCGTGCTCTCGGCGCTCGGCCTCGCCGCGGCCGAGGACCGCGCGGACGCCGCCCGGACGGTCCTGCTCCGCGGCGACGCGATCACCGCCGAGGTGCTGGCGGGCGACGACGCGACCGACGGCTCCGGCTCGGAGGAGCGCGTCGAGCGGGCCTACGACGTCCGGTACGCCGGTCAGGCGTTCGAACTGACCGTCCGGGACGTCGCGCCGGACCCGGCGGCCCTGCGCACCGCCTTCGACGCCGCGCACCTCGAGCGCTACGGCTTCGCCAACGAGGACGCCGAGCTCGAGCTCGTGACGGTCCGCGAGACGCGCCGGACCCCGGCGCCGGACGTCGCCCTCGGCGAGGACGCGGACGACGGGGACGGCGGGCGGACCGGCGGACCGGGCGTCGTCCGCCTCGCGGGCGCCACCGTCGTCGTCCCCCGCGGCTGGACGTCGTGGACCGACGAGCACGGCACGCTCCACGTCGAGGCGGACGACGACGTCCCCGCGCCCGCCCCGTGGGAGGCCGACGGCTCGGCGGAGCAGGACGGCGGCCCCCGGGACGGCGACGGCGACCCCGCCGCCCTCGACGCCGTCGACCTCCAGGTCCTCGTCGGTGGCCTGCGTGCCGCGTGCGACGAGATGGGCGCCGTCCTCGTCCGCAGCGCGCACTCCCCGAACATCACAGAGCGCCGCGACTGCTCGACGGCGCTGTTCGGGGCAAGCGGCGAGATGATCGCGCAGGCCGAGCACATCCCCGTCCACCTGGGCGCGATGCCGGCGTCGGTCGCCGCCGTCCGGGACGAGGACCACGAGCCGGGCGTCTCGTGGATCCTCAACGACCCGTACGCGGGCGGGTCGCACCTGCCGGACATCACCGTCGTGACCCCGGTGTTCGTGAAGGGGGACGGTCGGGCGCCGCACCTGATCGGCTTCTCCGCCGCCCGCGCCCACCACGCGGACGTCGGGGGCCGCACCCCGGGCTCGATGCCCGCCGACTCCACGACGCTGGACGAGGAGGGCGTCGTGATCGCCCCCCGCCCGCTCACCCCCGGGCTGGTGGACGAGCTGGCCGCGCAGATGCGGCACCCGGAGCAGCGCCGGGCAGACCTCCGGGCGCAGGTGGCGGCCTGCGAGGCCGGTGCGGCACGGCTCGCCGACCTCGCGGCGGCCCGCGGCGCCGACGCCCTCCAGTCCGCGCTCGAGGAGGTCCTCGCGTACGGGGAGCGCCGGATGGTCGCCGCGATCGGGTCGCTCCCCCGCGGGGAGCACCGGTTCGAGGACCTGCTCGAGGGCCGCGACGGGCCGATCCCGCTCCGGGCCGTCGTGGAGGTCCAGGACGACGCCGTCGTCGTCGACCTCCGGGACGCCCCCGACCAGGGCGCCCACAACCTCAACTGCCCGCGCGCCGTCACGGAGTCGGCGTGCCTCTTCGCGGTGCGCGCGGCGGTCGCGGACGCCGAGCTGCCCACCGACGATGGCACCAGGCGACGGATCCGGGTGCTGACGCGGCCCGGCTCGATCCTCGACGCGCGGCCCCGTGAGGACGGGACCCGTCCGGCGGTCGTCGCGGGCAACGTCGAGACGAGCTCGCGGGTCGCCGATCTCGTCCTCGGGGCGCTCGGGCGGGCGCTCGGCCAGGGCACGATGAACAACGTCACGCTCGGCGACGAGGGCCGGACGATGTACGAGACGATCGCCGGCGGCCAGGGCGCCCTGCCGGACGCCGACGGTCCGACGGCGGTCCACGTCGCGATGTCGAACACCCGGAACACGCCGGTCGAGGCCCTGGAGATCGCCTTCCCGGTGCGCCTGGACCGCTACGCCGTGCGCCGGGGCAGCGGCGGCGACGGCACGTTCCGTGGCGGCGACGGCGTCGTCCGCGCGATCCGGGCGCTCGAGCCGTTGGAGTTCCAGGTCCTCGGCGAGCGTCGGACCGTCGGCGCCCGCGGAGCCGCGGGCGGCCTCGACGGCATGCCCGGCGTCCACTCGCTGGACGGGGACGTCCTCCCGCCGAAGGCCGGCGGCCGCATGAAGGCCGGTCAGGTGCTGCTGATCGAGACCCCCGGAGGCGGCGGATACGGACCTCCGCCGGGGTCGCCGGACCCCGGTGCCGACGCGTCCTCCGACGTTCCCGGCCGACCGCGGGGCGGCTCCTAGCAGGATTGCTCGAGATCCGTGCGCTGCCGCACGGATTTGGTCGAATCGCTTGGTTTTTGCAGCGGTGTCTGCAACGATGGCTTCTCCGGCCTGGAGCGATCTCCGCATGTTGTTGCGGCTGCGCCCAGGTTCGTTTCATCTCCAACAGTTGGTTCCGCCATGCCGATTGCTTTCAAGGAATGGGCGGTCACGGTCCGTGCCCTCGCCGAGGGTGAGCAGCTGCTCACGCTCCGGAAGGGTGGTGTCCGGGAAGAGCACAAGCACTTCCGGCTCGACCACGATCGTTTCTTCCTCTACCCCACCTTCGATCACCAGCGCAACGACGTCATCCGGGAGTCCCATCTCCCTGAGCTGCGTCGTGCCCTCGAGGAGGGCGTGTGGCCTGACGGCGACCCGCCCCCGACCGCGCTGACGGAGGACGGCGGCATCCCGCAGCCGGAGCGCGTGCGCATCCGTGCCTGGGCCGAGGCCGTGGCGCACTACACCGTGACGGACGCGCGCGTCGTCGAGGCGCTCTCCCCGTACTACGTGTGGACCCCCGACTACGCCGAGAAGCGGCTGAAGTGGAAGCACCGCCACCCGCTGCACGTCGTGCTGCTGCGCGCCTACCGGATCCCGCGTCCGGTGACCGTCCGCGTGCGCGACGACTTCGGCGGATGCCGTTCGTGGCTCGAGATCCAGCGCGACCTGCCGTTCGAGGGCACCCCGGTGCTCTCCGACGACGAGTTCACCCGCGCGACGGACCAGATCGAGTCGATCCTGGACGGTGCCGCCGAGCGCGCCGACCTGCCCGAGCTGGTCTGAGCATCGCCGCCCGCCGCGCCTCCGGGCACGGCGGGCACCGCAGGACGACGAAGGGCCGCCCATGGCGGCCCTTCGTCGTTCCCGGGCTCCCGTGGGGCTCCGACCCGCGACCCGGCTGCCGGCCGCCCGGGGTGGCATACGGGGACGCACGCCCGCGTCGGGCGGGCGACGGGTCCTCAGTCGACGACGGTGACCGGAACCTCGGTCACCCCGCCGTCCTCGGCGATCAGGTAGCTGCGGATCTCGGGCTCCTCGCCCTTGGTCCCGATGATGAGCCACTCCACGCCGGGGAGCCGCTGGGGATCCCGGCCGAAGTTGATGTCCGTCTGCGACGGGTAGGGCTTCGAGCGCGTGTGCGAGTGGTACAGCACGCCGGCATCGGCCTCCTCGTCGTCGATCGCCATCATCGCCCGGGGGTACGACGACCCGCCGAGCTCGAAGCCGAAGACCTTCGGGCCCTGGAGCACGTTCTCGAGTTCGTGGACGCTGACGACGTCGCCGTCCTTGACCCCGAGGAGGCCACAGCACTCGTCCGGGGCGTCGCGCAGCGCGTGCGCCACGACCTGATCCAGGAGCTCCTGCGAGATCCTCATCGGTCCGTCCGGTCGCGATGTGCGCCCTGCGGCGCGACGTGCGCCGTCACGACTTGTTCGCGCCGAAGGCGTCCTGCGCCTCGCGGTCGCCGTCGGACGACGGCGCGGAAGGCTCGTCCTCGGGGTCGGGCGTCTTCGCGGCCTCGACGGGCGCCGGACGGCGGCGCGGGGCCGCGGGACGGTCGTCCTCGTCGTCCTCGTCGAACGGGTTCGCGTTCGCGAGGCTGTCCTTGAACTCCCGCATCCCCTTGCCGAGCGACTTGCCGACCTCGGGGAGCTTCTTCGGTCCGAGCACGAGGAGCGCGATCACGAGGATCACGATCAGCTCGGGTGCGCCGATTCCGGGCATCTACTTCACCACCAGAGTGTCGATTCGAGATCCTTGATCTCCTCGATCGGGCGGGTGTAGATGCCCGAGGAGAGGTACTTCCATCCGTCGTCGCAGACGATGAAGACGACGTTGCCCTCATCCATCTCGTTCGCGATCCGGACCGCGACGCGGGCGATGGCGCCGGAGCTGACCCCGGCGAAGAGGCCCTCCTCGTCGAGGAGCTTGCGCGTCCAGACGATCGCGTCGGAGTTCGTGACGAAGATCTTCCGGTCCAGCAGCGACAGGTCGATGATCGGCGGGATGAACCCGTCGTCCAGCGACCGGAGGCCCTGGACGGGCTCCCCCTGCATCGGCTCGGCGGCGACGATCTTGACGCGGTCGCCGAGCTCCTCCTTGAACCGGCGGCCGTTGCCCATCAGGGTGCCGCCCGTGCCGAGGCCGGCGACGAACGCGTCGACCTGGCCGTCGAGCTCGTCGAGGATCTCGACCGCCGTGCCGTTGTAGTGGGCCAGCGGGTTGGCGGGGTTGCCGTACTGGTACGGCATCACGTACGTCGGGTCGGAAGCGGCCATCTCGTTCGCCATCGCGACCGCGCCATTGCTGCCCTGGTCGCCCGGGGAGTAGACGATCTCGGCGCCGTACATCCTCAGGAGGTCGGTGCGCTCCTGCGTGACGTTGTCGGGCATCACGACCTTGAGCCGGTAGCCCTTGCGGCGGCAGATCATCGCCAGCGCGATGCCGGTGTTTCCGGAGGTCGGCTCGAGGATGATCGAGTCCGGCCCGATCGTCCCGCGCTCCTCGGCGTCCTCGATCAGCGCCTTCGCGACGCGGTCCTTGACCGAGCCGGTCGGGTTCGCGGACTCGAGCTTGGCCCAGATCCGCACGCCGGGCTTCGGCGAGAGGCGCTTGAGCTCGATCAGCGGCGTATGACCGATCGACTGCACGATGTCGCCGTAGCGACCCGCGCACGGCCGGTTCTCCAGAGGGGGCATCGCCATGACCTCCGAAGTGTAGCCACGGACGGGCCCGATCCCCGCCACCGCGGACGATCCGGGCGTCGCGGCGTCCGCGCCCGTCCCAGGACGCCACCACGGGCGGTGGGCCCCGGGGCCGCCCGGGGCCTGCGGCCCGCCCGGTCAGTTCGTGGTGCTGAGGACGAGCGGGAAGACCGGTCCGGAGCCGCGGCGTCGCAGCTGGCCCCCGACCATCGCCGTCGTCCACCCGCTCTGGCGCAGGTCGTCGACGAGGAGGCACCGGCCGTCCGGGACGTCCGCCGACACCGCGAAGGCCCCGCGGACGTTCGCCGCCTGCTGGGCCGCCCCGCGCTGCCCTGCCTGCCTGGGGCGGTCCTCGCGCCGGGCGACGACCGGGTGGAAGGGGAGCTGCAGCGCGCCGGCGAGGCGTTCGGCGAGGTCGGAGACGGGATCCTGCGGGCGCCGTGACGGCACCGCGGCCAGCCACGTCGGCCGGACGCCCCAGCCCCGGACGAGGTCGGCCATCGCGGCGACGACGTCGTCCCCGACCCGCCCGGCGTCGACCTCGGCCCGGACCTGGGCGTCCCACCCGGCGTCGCCCCGCCGGGCGAGCGCGCGTCCCGGCTCGGTGCGTGCGTCCTCCGGGATCTTCTTCATCTTCCCGCTGCCCTGCTCGGGGGCCATCCGCTTGGGGTCGAACGACACGGGACGGGAGCGCAGCGCCGTCTGCCCCGCCCGGACGAGATCGCGATCGGGCGCGTCCCCGTACTTCGGTGCCGTGCAGACGGCGCAGCGTCCGCAGTCGGCGGCGTCCGGGTCGTCGAGCTCCTCCTGCAGGGCGCGCATGAGGCAGCGGCCGTCGGCGCCGAACGCCGCCATGGCGTCCTGCTCCGCCCGCCGCAGCTGCGTCACGTGGTGGTAGCGCTCCTCGTCGTAGACCCACCCGGAACCCTCGACGTGCCCCCACCGGCCGGAGGACCGCCAGACCGCGCCCTCGACGTCGAGCACCTTGAGCATGGACTCCAGACGGGTCAGGCCGAGGTTGACCCGGGCCTGGACCTCGCGCGTCGTCGCCCCCGCGTCGCCGGCGTCGGACAACACCTGCCGGACCTCCGCGACCCGCTCCGCGCTCGGGAACGCCTGCGTGATGAAGAAGTCCTGGATGCGGCGGTCCTCGGCACCCCGGAGCAGCACGACCTCGGCGTGGTCGACGCCGCGGCCCGCGCGGCCGACCTGCTGGTAATAGGCCACGACGGACCCGGGCGCCTGGTAGTGGACGATGAACCCGAGGTCCGGCTTGTCGTAGCCCATCCCCAGGGCGCTGGTGGCGACGACGGCCTTCACGTCGTCGCGCTGGAGCCGCTCCTCGAGCGCGATCCGGTCCTCGGACGCCTGCTGGCCCGTGTAGGCCTCGGCACCGACCCCCTGGTCCTGCAGGAACGCCGCGACCTGCTCGGCGTCCGCGACGGTCAGCGTGTAGACGATGCCCGAGCCTTCGAGCGCGTCGGGGCCCCGCAGGTGCTCGACGAGCCAGGCGAGGCGCTCGGCGGGGTGCGGCAGCTCGACGGTCTCCAGCCGCAGGCTCGTCCGCGCGAGGGACCCGCGGTAGGTGCGCAGCCCGGCGCGCGGAGCGTCCCCGTCGCCCCCCGCGGCAGCGCCCTCGTCGAGCCCGCCGTCCCCGGCGTCCGCCGCGTCGGTCGTCCCGGCGCCGACCGGGGCCGTCAGCTGCTCGACGACGTCGGCGACCACGCGGTCGTTCGCCGTCGCCGTCGTCCCCAGGACCGCGGCGTCGGCCGGCAGGTTGGCGAGGACGTCCTTGATCCGGCGGTAGTCGGGGCGGAAGTCGTGCCCCCAGTCGGAGACGCAGTGGGCCTCGTCGATCACGAGCAGGCCCGTCCGCGCGGCCACCACCGGCAGCAGCCGCTCCCGGAAGCGGTCGGCGTTCAGGCGCTCCGGGCCGATCAGCAGGAGGTCGACCTCGTCGGACTCGATCAGTCGCTCGATCGTCGACCACTCCCCCGCGTTCGTGGAGTTGATCGTGTGGGCCCGCAGCCCCATCGCCTCGGCGGCCTGGAGCTGGTTGCGCATGAGCGACAGCAGGGGCGAGACGATCAGCGTGGGCCCCGCGCCGCGGGCGCGCAGGAGCGCCGTGGCGACGAAGTAGACCGCGCTCTTGCCCCAGCCCGTGCGCTGGACGCAGAGCACCCGCGCCCGGTCCTGCACGAGATCGCGCACGGCGTCGAGCTGGTGCTCGCGGAACACCGCGTCCGGGTCGCCGGTGAGCCGGCGCAGGCGCTCGAGCGCCTCGTCGTCGAGGGGGATGTCCGTCGCGGTGACCACGTCCTCCATGCTGCCGGACGACCCGTGACGCGTGGGTGCCCGCGTGTGCCGGATCAGGACCGACTCACGCGCGGACCGACGCGGGATCGGCGAAGAACGCCGCGTCCTCCTCGCCCAGCGGGGTCGCGGGGGCGTCGCCGTACAGGACCTCCCCCACGATGCCGCCCCAGTCCGCGCCCGCCCGGAGCTGCCCGAGCACGATCGCGACGACGTCGAACATCCGGCGGGTGAGCACCGCCTCGGATGGGAGCGTGAAGCGGTTGGCCTCGGCGCGCACGGCCCTCATGCGCTCGCGGGAGGCGGCGCGGTCGCGCTCCGGGCGCTCCGGCGAGTCGCCCGTCGCCCCGGGCCCGTCGTCGGGCGCCGGCGCCGCGTCGTCACCCTCCCCCTCGGGGGTCGTCCAGACCCGCGGGTCGCCCGCGTCGGGCGCGAACCGCCGCTCGCCCGGGACCGCGTACCAGCCGGCCATCGCGCGCATCAGCCGCAGCACGAGGTCGCCGTCCATGTCGGCGGCGCGCTCCGGGGGCAGGTAGCCCGTCGAGATCAGGGCGTCGCGGAGGGCGTCCGCGTCGGAGTCCCGGGTGGCGGCCGCGATGCAGCGCTCGCCGTCCAGGTAGGCCGGCGCGACGTCGCGCAGCAGCCCGAAGTCGAGGAAGCAGACCTTCCCGTCCGGGCACCGCAGGTAGTTCCCGGGATGCGGGTCCCCCAGCGCGATCCCCTCCCGGAAGAGGAGCCCGAAGAAGAAGCGGACGACGATCTCGCCGTAGCGGTCGCGCTCGTCCTGGTCCAGCCTGCGCACCGCTTCGAACCGCTGGCCCTCGACGAACTCCGACACCAGGACGCGGCGGGTCGAGAGCTCGGTCAGGACGCGCGGGATCCGGACGAACGGGTGCCCGCGGTAGATCCGCTCGATCCGACGGTGGTTCTGGGCCTCGAGCTCGTAGTCGAGCTCCTCGGAGATGCGCTCGCGGAGCTCCTCGGCCAGCGCCTTGGCGTCGAGCCCCGGCGCGAGGCGCTTGACGAGCGGCAGCAGCAGCACCGCGTTGCGCAGGTCGGTCTCGACGGCCTCGGCGACGCCCGGGTACTGGACCTTGACGACGACGTCCTGCCCGTCGAGCGTCGTGGCGCGGTGCACCTGGCCGATCGACGCCGCGGCGAACGCGTCCTCGTCGAACGACGAGAACACGGACGAGAGGGGGCCGCCGAGCTCCTCGCGCATGAGCTTCTCGAGCTTGCGGAACGGCACCGCGGGGACGTCGTCGCGGAGCCGGGCGAGCTTGGCCTGCAGCTCTCCGCGCTGGTCCTCCGGCAACCCGTCGAACTCGACCATGGAGAGGATCTGGCCGATCTTCATGGCGGCGCCGCGCATCTGGCCGAGCTGGTCGACCAGCTGGTGGACGAGCGCCGCGGTGCGGTCGGAGCGCGCCTGGTCGGCGCGCTCGGGCGAGCGGACCTTGTTGGCGGCCCGCATGCCGGTCCAGCGGAGGCCCTGCCCGGCGACGAGGCGGCCGACCCGCGCGGTGCGGGCGACCCGGCCGGTCGGGAGCTCCCCGGCGGCTTCGGGCGAGGTGTCGGTCGGTCCGTCAGGCACCCGCGGAGGGTACCCGGCGGACCTCAGCGGCACATCAGGACGGGAGACGCGACCGTGGCCCGCGCGATGTGCGCGAGCCACGGACCGCGCCGCGAAGCGGGGCGGCCTGAGGCGTGCGAGGACCGAGCAGGTCGGTTCGCGCGGGCGGAGAGCCGTACTCCGTACTGCCGAGGCCCGCGCGGACCGAGATGCGAAGCGTCGGCGTGCGCCTCAGGCCGCCCCGCCGGCCATGGCGGGCAGGATCTGGAGGGTGTCGGCGTCGCCGACCGCGGTCTCCAGACCGCCGAGGACGCGGACGTCCTCGTCGTTGAGGTACACGTTGACGAAGCGGTTCAGCTCGCCGTCGGCGCCGAAGAGCTGGCTGCCCAGCTCCTCGTGCGAGGCGACGAGGTCCTTGAGGACGTCGCCGACCGTGGCGCCGTCGGCGGACACCTGACGCTCGCCGCCGACGGACGGGCGCAGGACCGGAGGGATGCGGATGGTGGCCATGAGGATCGGGACCCTAGCCCGCCGCGGCGCAGAACGCCTCGTAGTCGGGGAAGACGCCCAGCTCGTCGTCGGAGATCGACGCGCGGTCGCGGGAGCACACGGGGCACTCCGGGTCCTTGCGGACCTTGACCTCGTTGAACTCGGCGGCCAGGGCGTCGTACATCAGCAGGCGGCCCTGCAGGGAGTCGCCGACGCCGATGATGAGCTTGATGACCTCGGTGGCCTGCAGCAGCCCGGCCGTGCCCGGCAGGACGCCGAGGACGCCGTTGGCGCCGCACGACGGGGCGAGCTCGGCGGGCGGCGGCACCGGGAAGAGGCAGCGGTAGCACGGGCCGGACTCGTGGCCCTCGTGCGAGCGCGTGTCGAACACGGAGAGCTGCGCCTCGAAGCCGAGGATCGCGGCCGAGACGACCGGCTTGTCCAGGCGCACCGCGGCGTCGTTGATGAGGTAGCGCGTCGGGAAGTTGTCCGTCCCGTCGACGATGACGTCGTAGCCCTTGAAGAGCTCGAGCACGGTGTCCGCGTCGAGGCGCTGCTGGTGCTGGACCACTTTGACGTCCGGGTTCAGGTCGTTGATCCGCTTGGCGGCGGACTCGACCTTCGGCGTGTCGATCGTCGACGTGCCGTGCACGACCTGGCGCTGGAGGTTCGAGAGGTCGACGACATCGTCGTCGACGATGCCGATCGTGCCGACGCCCGCGGCCGCGAGGTACAGCGCGTTCGGCGAGCCGAGCGCGCCGGCGCCGATCAGGAGCACCTTCGAGTCGATGAGCTTGATCTGGCCCTCGAGCCCGACCTCGTTGATGAGGATGTGGCGGCTGTAGCGCTCGCGCTGCTCGGCGGAGAGCGTGCGCGGGACGTCGACCTCGTAGCCACGGTCCTTCCACAGCGTGTAGCCGCCGGTCATCGACTCGACGTTCGCGTACCCGAGGTCCTCGGTCAGCGTGCGCGCGGCGAGCGCCGAGCGGTTGCCGGACGCGCAGTAGAGGACGACGCGCTTGTCGCGGTCGCCGACGGCGCCGTCGATGCGCGACTCGAGGAAGCCGCGCGGGACGTGGACGGCGCCGGGCAGCTTGCCCGCGGCGACCTCGTCGCTCTCGCGGACGTCGACCAGGACGACGTTCTCGTCCCAGAGGACGTCGTGGACCTGCGCCGGATCGACTTCCGCGATCTGGCCCTTGATCTGACGGACGAACTCCGCACCCGAGGGGGTCATGTCTTCACCTGAAGGTCCATAGGGTTTCCTTGCTTTACAAAGTGTAGCGCCCGCGCACGGCGCGGCCGACGGCGGAGAGGGACTACCCTCGAACGGCCGTGAACGCCCGTCTCAGACTCTCCCTCATGACGACCGCGGTCGTCCTGCTCGGCGTCATCGTCGTGCTCGTCGTGTCCCGCCCCGACGACTCGGGCACGAGCGATCCGGACGGGATCCAGTCCGCCGGATCGCCGTACGAGGGGGCGAGCCGGCGCGGCATCCCCTCCCCCGCGTTCGACCTCAAGGACCAGGACGGCAGGCAGGTGTCGCTCGCGTCGCTGCGTGGGAAGCCGGCGATCGTGACGTTCATGTACAGCACCTGCGAGGACACGTGCCCCGCCACGGCCCGGCAGATCTCGTCGGCCCTCGACGACCTCGGGGACGACCGGGTCCCGGCCGTGATCATCAGCGTGGACCCGAAGAACGACACGCCGTCCAACGCGCAGCAGTTCCTCAACAGGATGCGGCTCGGCGGCCGTGCGGAGTACGTCCTCGGCAGCCGGGAGCAGCTCGAGCCGATCTGGCGGGCCTACGGGATCCAGGAGCAGGGCAAGGGCTTCGAGCACACGGCCACGGTGCTCGTGCTCGACGCGCAGGGACGCCAGCAGGTCTCGTGGCCGGTCGACCAGATGACGGACAAGAAGCTCGCGCACGACGTCCGCGTCGTGCAGTCGCAGGGCGCGGGCGCAGCCCGCTGAGCTCGCGGGGCCTCAGCCCCGCGCCGTCGACGGGACGGCGGCGCGCCCGAGCGCGGTGAAGGCCGCGTCCTCGCGGTCGCTCGCGGCGACGAAGACGGCCCACCCGTCGCGGCCCGGTCGGCGGGACCAGGCGGCCCAGGCCTCGAGCGCATCGTCGCGGGCGGCCTCCCAGACCGCCTGGGCGAGGTCCTCGGCGTCCGCGCGCCGGACGATGACGTCCCGCGTGTCCGGGACGGAGTCCAGCAGCTCGTGCAGCTCGTGGGTGTCGACGGGGAGCATCGTTGATCTCGGTATCGGACGGTTGCCGCTCGTCCTTGAGAACCCCGTCGACGCTCTTCGGTTGCGCCATGACGCAACCCGTGCGCGATCCCACACGGAAGGCCGGCCGCGAGCGGGCGCCGAGGACGTCGTGACGGACTCCGGGCGTCCTCACGGACACGCGTCCGGGGCTCGCGCCGTCGACCTCGTGATGGCCCGGCCGCGCGGCCGGGCGCGCCGTCATGCGCCGCGGGCGTCCTGCTCCAGCGGGTCGCCGTCGACGTCGAACTCGTCGGGGCCCTCGCCCTCGTCGGGCAGGCGCTTCCCGGCGAACCACAGTCCTCCGGCGACGATCACCACGGGCGCCAGGTAGAGGAACACGTGGTACCAGTGGCCGATGTGGGCGACGACGGTCACGACAGCAACCATAGACCCAGCGACGTGAACGCCACCATCACGGCCAGCATCCAGTACTGCGACCGCGCCGCCGCCCGCGGGCCGCGGAACGTCCGGAGCGCCAGGTCGTGCGAGGCCACGAGGCCGGCGACGTGGCCGAGCAGGAGGGCTCCGACCTGGAGGTACCAGACGAGGGTCCCGCCGAGCAGCACGCTCTCGACGTTCACGCCCGCCGTCCCGAACCAGTCGGCGCCGGTCCCGCGCGGGTCCGACACGAGCGGGATGACGAACTTGCCCGTGTCGACGAGGTAGGAGATGTAGTGCGCGACCGCGTAGCCGATCGCGATCGGGGCGATCGTCGGCGCGAACCGCCCCATCAGGTCGCGGGACTCCAGGCGCTTGGGGTCGACCGACCGCACGCCGGCGATCCCGAGGCGGACGAAGCCGGTGACGAGGCCGATCACGATCGCGAGCCCGAGCGTCTCGGCCGCGGTCGCCGACCCGCTCGCGGTGAACCCGAGGTCGGCCATGCGGTCCGTCAGCCAGACGCCCGGCGAGCCGTTGGCGGTCCAGAGCTCACCGGCGGAGACGCCGTCGAAGGTCGTGGAGCCGACGAGCACGAGGACGACGGCCGCGAGCCCCGTCTCCGGCTTGACCCCGGCGAGCCCGGTGCCCGGCCAGCGCACGTGGACCCGCCCGTCCGCCCAGTGCAGCGGCGCGAGCGACGCGGCCAGGCCGAAGTAGCGGCCGAACCCGTCGACCTGGTCGAGGAAGCGCGTCCCGTAGACGCCGCAGCCGATGAGCATCGCGGCGCCGTACAGCAGCGCGAGCAGGCCGAGCAGGTCCGGGTCGTCCTTGCTCGGGGCCGCGAGCTCCAGCCACGCGAACGCGAGCAGGACCGCCGCGGCGGGCCAGAGCCCCAGGCGGGCGGGGAACGGCATCGGGGCGGGCAGACCCTCGGGACCGCCCGCCTTCCGGGCGACCCAGGCGGCGGCGTCGGCGATCGCCCGCCAGGGGCTCAGCACCCGCCAGAGGTCCCCGACGAACAACGACACGACCGGCAGGCCCACCCAGAAGATGACGTAGACCATGTTCGGCGCGATGTTGCGCTGGATGTTCTGGGTGCCGCTCAGGCCGGCCCAGACGGTGAGGCCCCAGAGCGCGATGCCGAGCGCCCCGAGGACGACGCGGCCGCCGACGCGGACCGCTGCGGGGACGGCGTAGGAGCGGCCCTCGGACAGCTGCGCGAGGCGCGGGCGGGGCCAGAGGATCGACAGCCCCACGAACGAGATCACGAGGACGATCGCGGCCGCCCAGGCGAAGAGCCACTCCGGGATGGGGAGGCTGCGGGTCCCGCCCAGGCCGTGGGCGGCGGCCGTCGACGGCGCCAGCAGCGCACCGAGGGCGACGGACGTCCCGGCCGCGATCCACCGGCGCGGCCGTCCGCGTGAAGCGTCGAGCATTCGGAGGATGGTAGGGACGCGGAAGACGGACCGGCCGCACCCCGGCGGGGCGCGCGGCCAGGGGCGGGATGTACCGTGTCGGCCCTCATGCGCGTCCCCGCGGAGTCCATCCCCGCTCCCCCGTTCCCTCGCCCGGCGCTCTGGGCCAACGTCGCGATGCTCCGGATGGACCAGCAGAAGGGGCGCCCCGTGCTGATCGAGTTCTTCGACGTCGCCCGCCCCGCGTCGGTGCGCAGCGTGCGGTACCTGCAGGCCTGGCACGAGCGGTACGAGACGGACGGGCTTCGCGTCGTCGGGGTGCACTGGCCCGGGTTCGAGTGCTCGCGGGGCTACCGCACGGTCGGCGAGGCGATCAAGCGGCTCGGCCTGACGTTCCCGGTGCTGATCGACGACGAGGGCGCGTACCGCGACGAGTTCGAGGCCCCGGGCTGGCCGTCCCGGTACCTGTTCGACGGGAAGAGCTGGCTCGTGGACTACGAGCACGGCGAGGGCGGCTGGCGGGCGACCGAGGAGGTCCTGCTCGAGCTCCTGGGGCTCGACGCCGAGCCGCTGGCCCCGTTGCGCCCCGTCGACGCGGACGATGCGCTGCTCGTGATGCCGACCCCCGACCAGGACGGGCCGTGGTCGGGGTCCTACACGGCGGGCGAGGTCTGGGCGACGCTCGAACCGCCCGCCGAGGGCCTCGGGTCGCTCGTCGTCAACGGCGAGACGATCGTCGTCGAGCACCCGGGGGCGCAGCGGCTGCTCGCCCACGACGTGTCGACGACGGGCGAGCTGCGCCTGGAGCCCGGTGACGGCACGACCGTGCACGCCGTGAGCTTCGCGCCGGGACTCGCCGCGCCCGACGCCGGCTGAGTCGACGACGCGCGCCGGATCTCCGGCTCGACCCCACCGTCCGTCGCGGGACGGCGGCGCGAACGACTGCGGGCCGGGTCAGCGGCGGCCCACCCGGATCCTCACGGTCTTCGCCTTTCCGCCCGTCGGACGGACGGTGAGCCGCACGAGCTTCCCGGCGTCGGACCGGGATGCCTCGAAGACGTAGCGCTTCACCGCCGTCCGAACCCGCTTCAGGGTCTTCAGGGTGCGGGACCCGCGGACGATCCGGACCGTCGCGGGACCGTTCACGACCTGCACCCGCAGGGTCGTCCTGCCGCCCGGGGCGATACGCCGCTTCGAGGCGGACACGCGGACAGAGGGTTTCGCCTTCGCCGGGACGACCGCGCCGCCTGCGCCCGTGTCGGTGGGCGTCGGGCACCCTGCGGGGAGCGCCGGCGGTGCCGGCGCCCCGGCCACGACGTTCGCCGCCCCGTCGCTCACGCGGCTCGTGCCGTCGGACGCCGAGACGAACGCGCGGATCCGGTAGGCGCCGGGCGCCGTGGGGTTCGTGGCTCCCGGCGTGGTCGTGGCGCATCCCTTGTCGTCGACGTTGAGGCGCAGCGTCACGCTCGTGACACGGGCCCCGAGTGGGAGATCGGTCGGGACGCTGACCCCGACGAGCGTGCTTCCCGCCGCGGCGGCCGGGGCCCCCGCGGCGTCGAGGTCGGTGCCGGGCCGGACGGTGGCGTTGAACGTCCCGACCCCGGGCGCGGTGAGCGCCCAGCGGCCGGGCGCGCCGTCGCCCGGCCCGGCGGTCGAGATCGCGAGCCCCTTGAACGCGCCGAGGGTCGTCTCGAAGTCGACCGAGCCGATCCGCTTCCCGGACGACGTCCCCGGGTCGAGGAGGAGCCCCTGGACGGCGATCCGCACGTCCTTCGGGGCCGGGTCCGCGGTGGGCTGGGCGATCCGGATGGTCAGCGGCCGGGGCACGGCACCGGGCCGGGCGTCCGTCAGGCCGACGGCGGTGATCCCGCCGTCGTAGGCCGACGCGACGGACGGCGCGGCGAGCAGGACGGCGGCGAGCCCGAGCGCGGCGGACGCGGCTCGGGGGGACGGGGAGCGCATGTCCCGAACCTACCCCGCGGGCGCGTCCGGGGACGCCGGTGGGTCGACCACGTCGCCGGGGCCCAGGAGCTCGAGGAGCCGCGGGACGCCGTCCTCGTCGACCCGGACCGCGCGCCCCGGCCAGTACGGCGTTCCCGGCCCCTGCGGGCCCGCCCCCGGCGCGTCGCCCGCGTGGACCCAGGACCCGGTGTTCCAGAGCTGCCCGCCGCCGGTCAGCCGCCACTCCCACGCCGCGTCGCCGGGGAGCGGGCCCGCGCGGTGCGTGTGCCCGGAGATCAGGTGCGCCGGGCGCACGCCGAGGGACGACGCGACGCGGTCCATCCCCCGGAGCCCGGCGATCCGCAGCGTGTCGGGCGTGAGGCGGTCGTCGAGCCCGTCGATCCCGAGCCGGCGGAGCACCGCGACGGCGCGGGGCACCGCGAGCCGGAGCCCGCGCCCCGACCACGTGCCGCGCTCGTTCAGGCGGGCCCAGACGTTCGCCGACGCCTTCTGCGACGCCCCGACGCGGGTCCCGTCCGCGTGGTCGGCGAGGGCGTCCATCCAGCCGTAGCCCGGAGCGAGCAGCCGCTCGAAGTCCGCGGGCGTCCGCAGGCCCCCGATCGTCGTCCCGTGGCTCCGGGCGGCCAGCCCCGCCGAGAGGCGCTCGAACGTGGGCATCCGCCAGACCGCGTCGATGTAGTGGCCGTGGGTGACGAGGACGCCGCCGGGCGCGCCGGCGGGCGGGGGCACCAGCCAGGCCGCCGGGTACGACACGCGGAGCCGCGGGCCGGCGGGCCCGCCGAGGGCGGCGCGCAGTGCCGCGGTCAGCGGCGCCCCGTCGACGGGGACGTCGGTGTCGAGCCCGAGCGGCTCGCCGCGCATCCGGGCGTCGTGGAGCCAGTGCCGCACGACGCGGTGGTCGTGGTTCCCGGCCAGGAGCAGGAGCTCACGGTCGGGGCCGAGGGCCTCGCCCAGGCGCCGCAGGAACGGGGCGGCCCGCTCGAGGATCACGCGCGGCGGGGCGTGGCGCAGCTCCAGCAGGTCGCCGGCGACCACGAGCCGCCGCACGCCGTGCAGGGCCCCGAGCAGGGCGTCCTGCGCCGCTCCGGGCCGCCGCAGGAGGTCGGTGCCGGAGTTCGCCCCCAGGTGGAGGTCCGAGACGACGAGCGTCGGGACCGCCGGATCGGCCACGGTGGCGCTCAGGCCTTGAGCGCCTCGCGGGCGTGCTGCTCGACGCGGATCGCCTTCGGCAGCATGAACCGCACGTCCTCGCGGACGACCTCGAGCTCCCGGAACTCGGTCGTCCCGCGGGACCGGAAGTGCTCCACGAGCCCGGCGACGAGCTCCTCCGGCGCGCTGGCGCCCGAGGTGATGCCGACGACCCGCTTGTCCTGCAGCCACTCGTCCTGCACCTCGTCGACGTGGTCGATGAGGTACGAGTCGGTGCCGAGCTCGCGGGTGACGTCGACGAGGCGCAGCGAGTTCGACGAGTTCTTCGACCCGATCACCAGGACGAGGTCGCACTCGCCGGCGAGCTCCTTGACGGCCGCCTGGCGGTTCGTCGTGGCGTAACAGATGTCGTCCTTGCGCGGACCCGTGATGTGGGTGAACCGCTCGCGCAGCCGGGCGATGATGTCCTTCGTCTCCCCCACCGAGAGCGTCGTCTGCGAGATGTAGGCGAGCTTCTCCGTGTCGGGGTCGATGTCGAGCGTGTCGACGTCGGCGATCGTCTCGACCAGCGTGATGTGGTCGGGGGCCTCGCCCATCGTGCCCTCGACCTCCTCGTGGCCCGCGTGGCCGATGAGGATCATGTGGTAGCCCTCCTCGGCGAACTTCACGGCCTCGCGGTGGACCTTCGTGACGAGGGGACAGGTCGCATCGATCGTCTTGAGCCCGCGCTTCGCCGCGTCCTCGTGGACCGCCGGGCTGACGCCGTGGGCGCTGAACACGGTGATGGCCCCCGGCGGGACCTCGTCGGTCAGCTCGTCGACGAAGATCGCCCCGCGGGCGCGGAGGCTCTCGACCACGTGCTTGTTGTGGACGATCTCCTTGCGCACGTAGACCGGCGGGCCGTAGAGGTCCAGCGCGCGCTCGACCGTGACGACGGCCCGGTCGACGCCGGCGCAGAAGCCACGCGGGCGCGCCATGAGGACGGTGTCCGGGGTGGGGAGCGAGGTCACGACACCATGGTAGCTGTCCGGGCGCCCCACCGACACCGATTCCCGACCACGGGAGTCGGAGATGCGTCACGCGAGCGCGGCGACCGGATACCTGCATTCCACAAGGATCACGTCGCCCTCGCGCTACCGTCGGACGATGCGAGCGCTCACCGTCGACGGCCCCCGATCCCGTCCGAGGGTCCGCGACGTCCCCGCGCCGGTCCTCGGGCCCGGCGAGCTCCTCGTGGAGGTGCGCTCCAGCGCGGTCACCGGGATCGACCGCGCGATCGCCGACGGGCGCCTCCTGTCGCGCGTCGACCACGTGTTCCCGGTCACGCTCGGGCGCAGCTGGGCGGGGGTCGTGGTCGACGTCGGCGACGACGTCCGGGGCCGGTCCGCCAGCGACCGGGTGTTCGGCCTCGTGCTCGGCGACGTCGTGCAGCGCGGGTCGTGGGCCGAACGGCTCGTCGTCGCCGACGACGCCCTCGTCGCCGCGACGCCCGACGGGGTGGGCGACGACGTCGCGGGGGCCCTCGGGCTCGCCGGCGTCGTCGCCCAGAACCTCGTGTCGGCCGCCCGGGCGCGCGAGGGCCGAGAGGTCCTCGTCGACGGCGACGTGCTCGGGCTCGCCCCGCTCGTGGTCGCCCTCGCCGCCCGGACGGGCGCCCGGGTGATCGTCACCGGCACCGCCGCCGACGAGGACGTGCTGCGAGCGCAGGGCGCCCACGACGTGCTCGAACCCGGGGACGACGTCGTCGCAGCGCTCACCGCGCTGCGACCCGACGGCGTCGACGCCCTGATCGACCTCGTGGATCGCGACCACGACGGGTTCAAGGCGGCCCTCGGGGTCCTGCGCGAGGGCGGGTACGCGGTCTCGGCGTTCGGGGCCGCGACCGGCTCGGGACGCCCGGACGTCGACGTGACCAACGTGTTCCTCGAGCCGAACCCGGGCCAGCTCGACGAGCTCGCGGCGCTCGTGGCGTCGGGCGAGCTGCCGGTCCCCGTCGCACGCTCCGTGGACCTGGACTCCGTGGGGTCGGTCCTCGCCTCCGGGACGGACGACGGGCGCGGCCTGGTCGTCGTGACGGTCGCGCCGGTGCCGGTCCGGGACCACGGCGGGACGTGAGGCGGGATCCGCGCCGCCTCCGGTCGGCCACGTCGCCGCAGCGACGTCCTCGGCGTGCACCGGGCGGCCGTCAGCGGCGGCGCTCGGCGTCGAGCCAGCCGACGACCGTCTCGCCGGTCGCGTCCAGCGCTCGCAGCGAGAGGCGGTCGATCGTGTCCTGCGCCGTGTTCTTCTGCGCGTAGTCCCAGTCGATCAGGTCGACGGCGGGGACCCCGGACTCCAGGAACGGCAGGTGGTCGTCGACGATGCCGATGCCCGTGCCGGCGAAGATCCGGCCGACGCCCGCGCGACCCGCGGCCGCCCGCACCCGGGCCCACAGCCGCGGGTCCGAGCCGAGCTCCCGCGGCAGCCGCAGCCCCCGGTTCGCCACGTAGTCCGCCAGCACGAGCGCGCCGACCTCGCCCCGGTGCGCCACCGCGTAGGCCTTCGACCCGCGCAGGCCGTCCTGCTCGAATGTGGCGTCCGAGCCCCCTGGCGGCAGCTCCTCGCCGTCGAACAGGACGAAGCGGACCTCGCGCGCCCCCGCCGGCCGGGGGCGACGCGACAGGGCACGGGCGGCCTCGAGCACGACCGCGGTGCCGGCCGCCGAGTCGTTGGCGCCGACGAAGCCCTCGGGCCGGAGCTGGGTGTCGTAGTGCGCCGCCAGGACGACCGCCGGTGCCCTCCCCGGGATGCGGCCGACGACGTTGACGAGCCCCGGGCTGCCGGCGACCGCCTCCGTGGTGGCGCGCGGGAGTCGCCGCACGAGCTGCCTCCGGACGGCCGCGAGGGCGTCGCTGCCGGCCGGGCGGGGCCCCGCGGCCACCTGCAGGCGGACCAGCGAGAGCGCCCGGTCCGCGTCGAACGCGCGGGTGCGGGCCCGCGGCACGCCGGCGACGGGCCGGCGGGCGGCGGCGACCTGGGCGTCGAGCTCGGCCGCCGACGGGCGGCCCGTCGCGACGACGGACGTGCGGGCCCCGGTGCCCGTGCCGGCGGCCGACGCGGGTCCGGCGACCCGGGCCGCGGCCGCGTTCCGCGGCACCGTCGTCGTCGCGGCGGCGGTCGTGGTCCGCGGCGCCCGCCGCTCGCCCCGCTCGCCCGTGGCGACCGAGAGCAGCGCGATCAGGAGGGCCGCCGCCACGGTCGTCGCGACGACGATCAGCACGATGCGGAGGGCCGGGGGACGGTCGCGGCTCACCCGCCCAGCGTACGCGGCGCCGCGGGCGATGACGCGGGGCACCACCGGGGGTAGGGTGGTCGGAGTCCCGGGCCGGCCGCCGACCCGGGTCGCCGCAGCACGACGACGGAGGATCCTCCCCATGGCCCAGCAGCGCTCCGACCGGCTCACGGCCGTCGACGCCGGCTTCCTGCACCAGGAGGGCCCGGCCTCGCACATGCACATCGGCGGACTGACGGTCTTCGAGGGCCCGCCCCCGCCCTTCGACGAGGTCCTCGACACCATCCGTGGCCGCCTGCACCTCCTGCCGCGCTACCGGCAGCGGCTCGAGCACGCGCCCATGCAGTCCGGCAACCCGGTCTGGATCGACGATCCGGCCTTCAACCTCGAGTACCACGTCCGGCGCACCGCGCTCCCGGCCCCCGGCAAGCGCGACCAGCTCCGCGAGGCGACGGCCCAGGTCTTCTCGCAGCGCCTGGACCGCTCCAAGCCGCTGTGGGAGCTCTGGATCATCGAGGGCATCCAGCGCGACCGGTGGGCGATGATCTCGAAGACCCACCACGCGCTGATCGACGGCCTCAGCGGCATCGACATCGCGACGGCGCTGCTCGACCTCGGGCCGGAGCCGATGGAGGTCCCGCACCCGGACGAGGCGTGGCAGCCCCGCCCCGTCCCCTCGACGGCCGAGCTCCTGGCCGACGGCGTCAAGGGCGCGGCGCGGGCCGGGATCCTCGGGGCCGCCCGGGCGGTCGAGGCGATCACCCGCCCGAAGGCCGCGCTCGGCCGCGTCCGGGAGGTCGGCGAGGGCGTCGGCGAGATGGCGTGGGCGCTCATGAACCCCGCGCCCGCGACCCCGCTGAACGTGCCGATCGGCCCGCACCGGAGGTACCGCGCCGTGGAGTGCGACCTCGCGACGTTCAAGCGGATCAAGGACGCCTTCGGCGGCACCGTCAACGACGTCGTGCTCTCGGTCGTCACCGCGTCGCTGCGCGAGTGGCTGCGCGCCCGCGGGGTCCGGACGGAGGGCCTCGAGCTGCGGGCGCTCGTGCCGGTCTCGACCCGGCAGAAGGACGAGCGGGGCCAGCTCGGCAACCGCCTGACGGCCATGCGCGGGCCGCTGCCCGTCTACGTCGACGACTCCGTGCAGCGCCTGACGCTGATCCGCGAGGCGATGAAGGACCTGAAGGAGAGCAAGCAGGCCCTGGGTGCCGAGGCGATCGCGAACGTCCAGAACTTCGCGCCGCCGACGATCCTCGCGCAGGCGTCGCGCCTGACGTTCTCCACGCGGCTCTTCAACCTGCTGGTGACGAACGTCCCCGGCCCGCAGTTCCCGCTGTACTTCCGCGGCCGGCGGATGGAGCGCGCGTTCCCGATCGCGTTCCTCCCCCAGGACCACGCCCTGGCGATCGCGATCCTGTCGTACGACGGGGCCGTGAACTTCGGGCTGATCGGCGACCACGACGCCCTGCCGGACCTCAAGCTCATCGCCGACGGGATCGCGGCGGAGATCGAGCGGCTCGACGCCCTGGCGGCCGAGGTGACCGCCGGGCGGGACGCCGCGCGCGCCTGAGCGCGCGACGTCCGGGCGGGACCGCGGCTCAGCGCGGTCCCGCGAACCTCACGGCTTCTTCCCGAAGCAGTAGAGCTCGATCGGAGCGATGCCCAGGAACGACGTGGCGGCGTCCTTCCAGTTCTTGCCGAGCTTGCCCTTGAGCTTCGAGACGAACGTGCCCTCGTTGCGCGAGGCCGCGATCAGCTTCACCACGCCCTTGGGGCCTCCGAGCTTCTTCGCGAACTTGTAGACCTTCGCTCCCGGATAGATGGCGACGGCGACGGCGGCCGAGCAGCGCACGATGTTGAGGCCGTTGCGCTTGACCCACTTGATGCCGTTCCAGATCGTGGTCGCGACGTCACCGATGCAGTCGAGCGGGTCGGTGAACGAGCAGGCACGGGGCACGGCGCGCCCACGGATGTCCTTGACGCTGATGTCCGCCCGGTACTTCGAGCTCGGGGACGGCGTGACCGTGACCCGGACGCTCCCCTCGGTCCAGGTGTCGGGCGTGACCTCCGCGGAGGCCGCGTGGGCGGAGCCGGCACCGGCGCTCAGTCCGACGACGAGGAGGGTGAAGAGGGTGGCGGCCGCGACGCGCCACCGCGTGAGCCGTGCGGAGACGCGCGACGGATCGGCCACGGGCGGCGAGCCGATGGCAGGGGACAGCTGGGTCATGGGGTGCTCCTGGATTCGTTGGGGGATCGTGTCTTCGGGGAAGTGTGTGCGGCGCTCAGCAGGAGGAGAACCGGCGGCGGTCGGCGGCGACGCGCTTCGGCGTCTTCGCCACGTACGCCTCGACCCGGATCGTGTAGCGCCCGCGGCGCTCCAGGGCCTTCGCGATCAGTCCGGAGAGGACCAGGCGGGCGGCGCCGCCCCGCACCCGGACCGTGACCTGCCCACGGCGTCCGGTGGAGGGTCGTCGCGCGGGCACCGCGCGGCGCGGGCAGATCGTCGGTCGGCCGCCGAGCGCCTTCCCGGAGAGATAGCGCTCGCGGAACAGGGTCACCCGCAGGCGGTCCGCGTCACGCGCGCGGACGGTCACCACCCATCGTGCGCCGGACCTGCGGATCCGGAGCACCCGCACGCTCGGGCGTCGCTTCGCCCCGGGCGTGCCGCTCGGTGGGATCGGGGTGGTCACGGGAGGTGCGACCGGGGTCGTCGGCTCGGGTGTCCCGGCCGGCCCCGGGTCGACCGGCGCGGGGGGGTCCGTCGACCCGGTGTCCGGGATCCGCACGTCCTGCTCCCGCACGGTCGCGTTGCCCGCCGCGTCCACCGCCGTCCCGGTGATCCGGTGGGTCCCGGCGGCCAGGCCCGAGAGGCCCAGCGTCCCGCCCGGCGCATCGGCGGCGACGCCGTCGACCTTCCACGACACCGTGACCGGTCCCCACCCGTCGGACGAGCGCGCGACGGCGCGCACCGGCCGGCCGCCCTCGGCATCGATCCCGACCTCGAGCGCGGGCGCGGTCCGGTCGAGGACCGCGATCGCGCCGGGGGCGGGCTGGCCGACCGCGGCCACCACGTCGTCGGCGGCGTCCGAGGCCGCGACGATGGCCGGGGCACGCGGGACGGCCGCCGAGAAGACCGGGGCCGCCTGGTCGCACCCCGCCCCCGTGATCGCCGTGGCGGAGAGCCGGCCGTCACCGACGCCGGCGATCAGGGCGGGCGCTCCGCCGACGCTCGTCGCCGGCGTCCCGGACGCGGGCGCGGTGCAGACGAGTGCCGCGTCGTCGCCGAGCACCGCGATCCGGGTGCCCGTCTCGTCGGCGTACGGGACCACGACGCGGCCCTGCGCGGTGCGGGACGGCGCACCCAGGAGCTGCAGCACGCCGGGGGACGTCACCACGTCGGCAGGTGCTCCGCCGAGCCGGACGGCGCGCACGGCCTGGGCGTCCTCCGTCGCCTGGACCCAGACGGCCGTCGGCACGTCCGTCCGTGCCGCGGCCGCGGCGGCGGACACGGTCGGGTCGTCCGCGGTCGGGTCGGTGGGCGCCAGCCGCGCGAGGAGCGTCCCCTTCGCCTCTGCGCCCGCGATCACCCGCGCGCCCCAGATCTGCGGTCCGTCCGCGCCCTCCCGGTTCCAGGCGACGTTGACGCCCGCGGTGGCGCCCGGGGCCACCGAGACCTCACCGACCGCGGAGCGTCCGTCGATCTCGGCGTCCTGCCGCACGAGGGACGGGTCACCGGCCTTCCCGCTCAGGACGCTCAGCTGGCCGCTGTCGTCGTCGGTGATCGCGGCGGCCACCGTCCCGTCCGGTCCGGCGGCGACCGCGCCGGCACTGACCGATCCCGGGATGGCGCTCGAGCCCGCGGAGCGCCAGACGCCCCGCGAGTCGAACGCCCCGATGTCGACCGTCGTCGTGGAGTCGTCGCTGTCGTGCACGACCACCAGCGCACCGCCGGGCCCGGCGAGCACGTCACCGTCGAAGGTCGTCGTGGACGCCACGCGCCAGCCCGCCCCGGAACCCGGGTCGTGGACGTACGCCCGGAACGTGCCGGCGTCCGCCGCGACCACGGCGACGTCACCCGGCGCGGCACCGGTGGCGATCGTCTGGGGTGATCCGGCGATCGGTTGCGGGGGGAGCCAAGCGGCGGCCGACGCGGCACCGGGCGCGGTACCGGCCGCGGCCACGACGACGAGGATCGGCAGGCCGGCGACGAGGCGCGGCCGGCGGGATGGCTGTCGGTGCACGAACGTGTGCTTCCTGCTCGGGGGACGGGACGGCGTACGCCTACCCCCCGCGGCCTCGACCTCACGGGGCGCCGCCACGGACCCGACGTTCGGGGGGGCACGTCGGTGCCCGGCGGCGCCGACCTCAGCGGCGCGTGAGCTTCAGGGCGTCCTTCGCCACCAGCGGCGCGCGGTTCCCGGCGCGGTCCACGGCGCGGAGCACGAAGCGCACGGTCCCGCGAGGTATGTCGGCCCGGAGCCCGTCGCGACCGCTGCCGACCCTCCTGAACCGCCCGCCTTCGACGCTCCGCCAGAGCTCGACGGTCCGCAGGCCGGACGGGATCTGGGGCTTCGGCGAGCGGTCGCTGCCGCGCCACGCGAGGCGGACCGTCGCCGACCGGACCGGCTTCGGCGTGGTCGAGAAGACGGCCGACGGTGCACGGCGGTCGAGGCGGCGCCCGGCGTCGACCGCGGCCCGAGCGTCCACGATCCCCCAGCCGACGTCGGCGGTCCACCCTCCGGACCGCCGCGCGGTCCGCTTCAGCACGCCGAGGACGTCCGGCGCGCTGAGCTCCGGGTTCGCCGAGCGCACGAGCGCCGCGACACCCGCGACCATCGGGACCGCCATCGACGTGCCCTTCTCGTAGGCGTAGCGGGCGTCCCCGCGGACCGTCGTGCGCGCGGCCCGGCCCTCCGCCTCGAGCGTCGTGGCGTTCGCCGGGAACGCCGCGAGGATGCCCGGCGGTCCGCCGGTCTCGGCGTACGCCCCGTAGGCCGCGATGCTGATCTGCGATCCGAACCCGGCGAAGCTCGCCCGTGCGTCGGCGGCGGTCGTGGCGGTCACGGTGAGCCCGATGCCCGCCGACCGGTCCGGGCCGGTGCCGGTCGGCTGGAGGACGTCGGCGGGCCAGCCCTGCTCGTCGGTGGGCACGTCGTCCGCCGCAGCGGCGACCAGGACGACGCCCTTCCTGGCCGCGTCGTTCAGCGCGGTCGTGAGGGCGAGGGTGGCGGGCTCCCTGCCGTCGCTGCCGAAGCTCATGACGATGGCGTCGACGTGCAGGGCGGTGGCCCGCCGGACGGCGCGCGCCACGCTCAGCGGGTAGAGGTCGCTCTTGATCGTCACCAGACGGCAGCGGCCACCCGCGCCGACGGTCCCGGCCCCGTCGTTGAAGGCCGAGCAGGCGAGCGACGCGACGTGGGTCCCGTGGCCGTCCTCGTCGGTGTGCGCCGTCCCCGTGATGCCGACGACCTTCGAGGTCAGCGCCCGGTCGACGACCGGCGCGAGCTGCGGGTGCGAGAGGTCGAAGCCCTTGTCGATCACGGCGATCGTCGTGCCCTTGCCGTTGGCGACCTCCCACGCCTGTGGCAGCCGCAGCTTCGTCGCCCACCACGCCTGGGTCACGCCGGGCGGGCCGAACGTGTCGCGGTCCCGCAGGACCGGGTCGTCCGGGAGGGACCGGGTCGCGGCGCGCTGCTCGTCCACGACCTGCACGACCTCCGGGGTCCGGGCCAGCGCCGCCCGCAGCGCCGCGCGCGCCGCCGCCCCGCGGACGGGGACCGCCGCGGTCCGCCCGAGCGTCTCGGTCGCCCGTGCCGTCGAGCCCCGCGACGCGAGCGCGGCGTCGACGCGGGTGGTGGTGTCCTGCGGCGAGGCGTCGCCGCCGCGGATCGTCACGAGCAGACGGCCCGTGACGCCCGACGCGGCCCGCGCGTCGGCGACGGCGGGCAGCGCGGCCGTGGGGCCGAGGGCGGCCGCGACGACCGCGAGGACGGTCCGGGAACGAGGGGTCACGGTCCTCGGAACACGCCCGGGGACGCTTCGATGCGTCCGGGGCGGCCGGCGAAGGGACGTTCCCGCGCCGGCGACGGTCGCGGTCCGCTCAGAAGCCGAGCGCGAACTTGGCGTCCTCGCTCATCTTCTCCGGCGTCCACGGCGGGATGAAGGTGACCTCGGAGCCGACCGTCTCGACGCCTTCGAGCTCGGAGACGAACTCCTCGATCTGCGACTCGACCTGGGGCCCGATCGGGCAGCCCGGCGTCGTCAGCGAGTACGTGACCTGCACGTGCTCCTTCTCGATCTCGATGCCGTAGATGAGCCCGAGCTCGACGAAGTCCAGCCCCAGCTCGGGGTCGATCACGTTTGCGAGCGCGGCTTCGACGTCTTCCACGGTGGCCATCGGTCGAGTGTGACAGACGGGGCGCCGGGTCCCGGCCGGACGCGTACGGTAGGAGGATGCCGCTGCTGATCCTGGTGCTCCTCCTCGGCGGCGTGGTGCTCGAGGTCTGGGTGGCGATCCAGGCGGCGGACGCGATCGGCGTGCTGCCGGTGCTCCTGCTCCTGGTCGCCGGCCCGTTCGTCGGTGCGCGCGTCCTCGGCCGCGGGACCGTGCGGGCCTGGCGGCGGGTCGCGGACGCCTCGCGCAGCGGCGAGCGGGTCGGCCGGAGCGTCCTGGACGCCGGGCTCGTCGTGTTCGCCGGGTTCCTGCTCGTGCTGCCGGGGCTCGTCAGCAGCGCCGTCGGGCTGCTCGTCCTCCTGCCGCCCGTCCGGGCGGCGCTGCGCCCGTTGCTGGCCGGGCTCGTCGCGCGGCGCGCCCTCCCCGTGATCCTCACCGCGCGCGGTGCCGGCTGGGCGCCGGGCCGGCGCCCCGGGGGCCCGGCCGACGTCGAGGGCCACGCCACCGACGCCGGGCGGCCGGCCGAGCCGGAGGGCCCGGTCCGCGGCGAGGTCCTGCCCGCCGCCGACGACCGCCCGCACCGCGGCGATCCCCGCTGACCCCGGGTCCGCGGCCGCGGACCCGTCCCGGCGGCCCCGTGGCATGATCGCGCGATGGTCCTGGACCCCGATCTGGAACGGCCGCGCGTCTCGGAGGCCCCCGGCTTCAGCGACGCGGTCACCTGCGCCTTCGCCGACGAGGCCTCGGGCGTGCAGGGCACGATCCGGATCGGCCTCGCCGCCGGGGCCGCGTCGGGGCTGACGATGGTCTTCGTGGGCGGCGTCCCCGCGGTCGCGCACGCCGAGGGCGGGATCGCCGTCGACGCCGGCGTCCGGGACTACGGCGAGCTGTCCGCGGCGGGGATCACGCACCGCGTCGTCGAGCCGCACCGCCGCTGGACGGTGTCGGCGACGCTCGAGGGCGTCGTCGTCGAGCTCGACCTGGAGGCCACCGGGCCCGCGTTCGTCCTCTCCCCCACGCACGCCGCAGCGCGACGCGGGGGCATGGAGGGGTACGAGCAGCCGTGCCGGGTCCGCGGGCGCGTCGAGCTGCAGGTGCCGGACCAGCCGCTCCGGCGGATCGAGATCGACGGCGTCGGGCAGCGCGGCCACCAGTGGGGCGCCCCGGACTGGGAGTCCCTCGAGCTGTCCCGCACCGTCACCGGCTGGTTCGGCGACGACCTGGCGTTCAACGTCAGCGCGATGCGGCCGGCGGGCGCCGCGTCGCACGCCGACGAGGTCGCCTGGGCGTCGGTCGCCCGGCCCGCCGCGATGGTCGCCCGCGAGGACGAGGACGCCCCGGACGGGAGCGACGCCCCGGACCCGGGCGCCGGCCCCGAGGCGGTGGAAGCCCCGGAGCCCCGGATCTCGACGACGGTCGACGGAGAGGGCCACCACACCTTCGCGACCGTCGAGCTCTGGGAGAGCGACGAGGGCCCGGTGTGGACCGCGACGGGCGAGCCGATCTCGGGCACGACCCTCGAGCTCGGCCGGCTCCGGCTCGACATGGCGTTCTTCCGGTGGCGCCTCCACGGCCGCACCGGCCTCGGCCGCTACGACATCCTCCGCCGCGTCGGCGACTGATCAGTTCTCGGAGCCGAGGCGGTCCCAGCAGTAGAGCTCGAGCGCCTCCTGCACGATCAGCTCGGCGCTCTCCCGCGAGAGGTGCGGGAGGACCGCCTGGAGCGCCTGCTCCTCGGCGACGCCGGCGTCGAACGCGTCGTCGCCCCGGAAGCCGGCGGCGATCTTCATGGCCTCGCGCCGGTTCTCCCCCAGCGTCGGGAACACGCGGACGAGGAACTCGCGGTTGGCGAGCGGCTGACCGACCTCCATCGACGCGTGCCAAGCCGCGAGCATCGAGAGGTCGTTGTCGTCCAGCGCCGCGAGGGTCCGCGAGTACTGGCCGACGAGCTCGGGCTCCGGGATCTCGTCCACCCACGCGCGGACGACCTCGCCGACGAGCTGGCGGCGAGCCTCACGGCCGATCGACTCGGCGATGACGCGGATGGCGTCCTGGGGGTTGATGAAGACGAGTTCCACGGGGTCCGTTCTCCGAAGAGGTCGACCGCAACGGTACGGGCAGGGGCGGACGGAGACCCCGGGCGGGCCCGCGACCTCCGGCACTCACTCGAAGCCGAACTCCGAGGCCGCACCGCCGCCCGGGGACGACCCGCCCCCGGAGGACGACGTCCCACCGCCGGAGCCCGACGACCCGCCGCTCGCGGCGGGGGCCCCACCCGTCGCCCCGGAGGCCGGCGGGGCGACGGGAGGCGTC
>NZ_KI912613.1:5199873-5216138 GCF_000519325.1 Patulibacter minatonensis DSM 18081
CGGCGCGCCCGGGCCTGGCGGCGCTCCCGGGCCGCACGCGCCGCGGCGGCGGCTCGTGCATCGGCCTCCGCGAGCCGCTCCTTCACCGTGCGGGCCGTGGACGCCGGGGTCGCGACCTCCGCCCCCGCCGACGGGAACGGCCGCAGCGGGGTGGCGGCTCCCGCGGCCACGATCGCGCGGGTCGCCGCCGGGCGGGTCGTCCCCGTCGCGGCCGTCACCCGTGGAGACCGGCGCTCACGATCGGCGTCGCGGTCGTCGGACGCCGATCCTCCCGCGACCACGCCGGCGCCGAGCGCCGCGACGGCCAGGCCGGTCGTGACCGCGATCCCGACCTCGGACACCGCCCCGGTGCTCGCCGGGAGCACGATCGCCAGACGCTCGGCCAGGAACTCGCCGACCCGCGTGCGCGCGGGCGTGGGTGCCCCGCCCCCGCGGCCCGCCCACGGGACCCACGCGACGACGATCGGCGGCAGCACGCTCCAGCGCCCGCCACGCGCGCGCCGGAGACGCGCCCGGCACGCGGTGCAGCGACGCAGGTGCGGGCGGAGCTCGCGCAGGTCCTCCGGCGACGCCGCCCCGGCCGCCAGGCGGTCGATCCGCGGCGCGGCGAGCGCGCACCCCTCACCGGTCGCGATCCCGGTCAGGACCTTGCGCAGGCTCGCGCGGCCCTCCGTGATCGACCGGTTGACCTTGGTCCTGGTCCACGAGAGCTCCTCGGCGATCTCGTCGTAGCTGCGGCCCTCGGCCTGCATCCAGAGCGCGAGGCGCTCCTGCGGCTTCAGCCGGCCCAGGGCCTCGCGGGCGACGGCGAGCTCCTCCTCGCGGACCACGAGGTCGTCCGGGCCGTCGCCACGGTCCGCGAGGACCCGGTCGTCGTCCTCCCCGATCTCGCCGTTCCGGACCCGGCGCTCCCGCACGCGCAGGGCCTCGTTGCGGGCGACCGTGCAGAGCCACCCGCCGACGGTCTCCGGGTCGACCCGGTCGAGATGCCCGAGGAAGCGCTCCGCCGCCGCCTGGACGGCGTCGTGGGCGTCGTCGTCGCAGATCGAGACCCGCCGCGCGACGGCGAACATCGCGGTCGCGTTGGCGGCGAGCTCCCGGGCCGGGTCGATCCCGGGACGCGGTAGCGGCCGCGAACGGCGCCCCGCGGTCGGCTGCGGACGCTCGTCGCCGGCCGCTCCGGGGGGCGCCGACCGGGCGTCCGCAGGAGGCCCGGAGGCCGGTGATCGGGAGAGGTCGGACGGCTGGAGGTCGGGCACGGGAGGAGGGACGCGGTCGGGGTCGCACCGTGAAGACCCCCGGGACCGCATCAAATCACCCCCCGAATCGTGACGCCAGGGGTCCCGGGTCCCGCATCGCCCGTCCGGACGGGATCCGGTCGGCGGGCCTACTCGTCGGCGGCGACAGGCTCGGGCGCCGGCTCGGCGCCGGCCGAGAGCCCCAGCTCGGCCGCGAGCAGCGCGACCTCGTCGGCGTCGGGCTCGGCCGGCACGCCGGCCACGAGGTAGCCGAGCGGCGCCGAGGGACCGGGGCGCAGGTCCCAGTTGCGCAGGCCGAGGTCGAACGCGGCGACGGGCACGCCGAGCGCTCGCGCGAACGCCCCGAACCGCCGCTGGAGCAGGACGGCGTCCCCCGTCAGGAACGCCCGCTTGGCGGCGACCGAGACGGGATCGCGGCCGGCGTCGAGCAGCAGGGACCACGGCGCGGCGTCGAGCAGGCCGAGGCTGCCGAGCGTGACGAGGAACTCGAAGCGCGCGTCGCGGTGCAGGCCCGGGAGCGCGAGCGCACGGAACGCGGCGTCGAACCGCCGCGCCGCGTCGGTGCCGCCGGCGGCGAGCCCCGTGAGCTGACTCCCGACCCGGGTCGACCAGTCGCGGTAGCCCTGCAGGGTCGCGACGCCGCGGTCGTGGGCGTGCGCGCCGCGCGGACCGACGGCGACCGCCTCCAGGACGTCGGGCGCGGGCAGGGCGTCGTCCCGGCGGACGAGCAGGCGGTCGATCTCGCGAAACGGCTCGTCGCCCTCCAGCGGCCCGTAGTAGGCGACCTGGAAGAGGAGCCAGGTGGCCTCCTCGCGGTCGTCGGCGTCGCCGCCGGCCAGCGCGCGGGCCGTGGCGTACGGGCCCGGCGCGTCGCTCGCGAGCCGGTCGAGCCGGACCCGGGCGCGGGAGAGGTGCCCGAGGAGGTCCAGGGCCTCGCCGCTGGAGCGGAGGCCGGGCAGGAGGTCGTGGCTCCAGCCGTCCTCCGCGTGACGGGTCATCTGCTTGACGCGGACCTGGGAGGACGTCGACGCGCGGCGCGCACCCACGGCACCGGCCGCCGCGGTCCTCGACGCGCTGCGCGAGCTCGACGCCCGGCGCGCGCTCGTGATCTTGCCGCTGCTCGACGCCTTCTTCGCCGCGGCCTCCCGAGCGCGACGGCGCTCCCCGAGGCAGACGATGCAGCGGTCTTCACGGCGACCATGACGGCAGAACACCCGCCGATTGTACGGTCGCGACGTCCGACCCGACCGGCGCCCGCGCGGCGGACGCCGTCCGCCACCGGGGAGCCGGGCGGTCAGGCCCCGGCGCGGCCCAGGATGCCGTCGACGAGGAGCGCGCGCAGGACCGCGAGCGCGACGGCGGGGTCGTCTCCCCCGCGCTCCGCGAAGCGCATGGCGATGTCCATCCCGGCCCCCATCACCCCGGCCGCCAGGAGCTCGGTGTCGAGCCCCTCGGCACCGGCGTCCGCGAGCAGGCGGTCGAGGTCCTCCCGGAAGCTCGCGACCACGTGGGTCAGCACGTCGCCCGCCGCGTAGCCGCGGATCGTCCCGGCGTTGCGGCGGAACATCGCCAGCAGGTCGCCGCGCTCCATCAGCAGCCCGAAGTACGCCGCGGCGCCGCGCTCGACGGCCTCGCGGGGCGTGGTGGCCGCCGCGCGGGCGACGGTCATCCGACGGTCGGCCTCCGCCACGTGCTCGGCGATCAGCTCCGACAGGATCGCGTCCTTGTCGGCGTAGTAGTTGTAGAACGTGCCCGACGCCAGCGACGTGCGACGGACGATGTCGCGGACCGTGGTCGCCCCGAACCCGAGGTCGGTGAAGGCCTCGAGCGCCGCGGTGCGGATCTCCTCGCGGTTGGCGGCCTTCGTCTGCTCGCGCTTCCCGAGCGGGACGGGCGCGACCTCGGCGGTGGCGTGGTGCGGGGCGTCGGTCATCGGTCGGCGCTCACCCTAGTGGCTGCCCTGGTCGTCCCGCCACGCCGGGCCGCGCGCGGTGTCGGGACGTCCAGTCCCCGGCACGCGGGCGCGTGGCGGCGGGGCCGGACGCCGCGCCGCCCCCGCTCCGGGAGGGTCGGGCGGACACGACCGGCTCCCGCCGTCGGCGTGCGGATCAGGTGCCCGACAGCGCCGCCGGACGGGCCTTGCGGCCGGCCTGCTGCGCCAGGTACCGGTCGGCGACGCGGGCGCACTGCCGGCCCTCGTTGATCGCCCACACGATCAGCGACTGACCGCGACGACAGTCGCCGGCGGCGAAGACCCCGTCGATCGACGTCGCGTACGTCGGCGCCTTGATGTTGCCGCGCGCGTCGAGGTCCAGCTCGGTGCCCTGGAACGCCTGCGGGTCCGGGTGCAGGAAGCCCATCGCGAGCAGCACGAGCTCGGCGTCCTGCTCCTTCTCGGTGCCCTCGACCGGGCCGAACGGCGGGGCCGGGGCGGCCTGCGCGTAGCGCAGCTTCGCCACGTTGCCCTGGTCGTCGCCGTCGAGGCCGAGCGTGGCGACCGAGAAGTTCTGGACGCCCTTGCCGATGGCGCGGGCCTCCTCCATCGCGTAGCTCAGGCGGAACTTCGCCGGCCACAGCGGCCACGGGGTGCGGTCGTCGGGGCGGCTCGACGGGGGCTCGGGGAGCAGCTCGATCTGGACGACCGACGCGGCCTCCTCGCGGATCGACTGCGCGACGCAGTCGGCGCCGGTGTCGCCGCCGCCGATGACGACGACGTGCTTTCCGCGGGCGCTGATGCCGCGGGGCTCGGGCCGGGGCGCCTGGTGCGGCACGCCCTGCTCGTCCTGCGCCCAGCGGGTGCGCTCGTAGAGGAACTCCATCGCGAAGTGGACGCCGCCGAGCTCGCGCCCGTCGACCGGGAGGTCGCGCGGGACGCGGGAGCCGATCGCCATGACGACGGCGTCGAACTGCTCGCGCAGCTCCTCGACGGTGACGTCGTTCCCGACGTCCACGCCGCAGCGCAGCTCGACGCCCTCGTCGACGAGCTGCTGCACGCGGCGCTCGACGAGGTGCTTCTCGATCTTGAAGTCCGGGACGCCGAAGCGGATCAGGCCGCCGGCGGCCTCGTCGCGCTCGAACAGCGTGACCGCGTGGCCCGCGCGGCGCAGCTGCTGTGCCGCGGCGAGACCGGCGGGCCCGCCGCCGACGACGGCGACCGTCTGACCGGTCTCGGCCGCGGGCGGCTGGGCGGTGACCCAGCCCTCGGCCCAGGCGCGATCGATGATCGTGTTCTCGATCTGCTTGATCGTGACGGCGTCGCCCTCGTTGATCTCCAGCACGCAGGCGGCCTCGCACGGGGCGGGGCAGACGCGGCCGGTGAACTCCGGGAAGTTGTTCGTCGCGTGCAGCTGGTCGATGGCCTCGCGCCAGCGCCCGTTGTAGACGAGGTCGTTCCAGTCGGGGATCAGGTTCCCGAGCGGACAGCCGTTGTGGCAGAACGGCACGCCGCAGGACATGCAGCGGGCCCCCTGCTGCTGGACCTCCTCGACCGGACGTGGAGCGATGAACTCCGTGTACCGCCCGACCCGCTCACGCGGATCGTCCCACTTGACCGGCGAGCGGTCGACCTTCAGGAACCCACCGAGCTCGCCCATCTAGTACTTCTCCTCATCGGTGGTCTGCGGAGCGCCGACGGCCTCCGTGGTCTCGGCCTTCGCGGCACGTGCGCCGACGGCGGCCTCTTCGTGCGCCAGCTGCTCCAGCACCCGGCGGTAGTCCGCCGGGAAGACCTTCACGAAGCGCTGCGAGGCGTGCTCCCAGTCGCCGAGCACGCGCTCGGCCACGGCGGAACCGGTGCGATCCCGGTGCTCCGCGATCAGGTCGCGGAGCTCGATGAGGTCGGCCTCGTCGGGGTCCTCGAGCTGGTCGGCGATCGTCGGGTTGACGTTCCGGCGGAACGTGCCCTGCTCGTCGAGCACGAACGCGAACCCGCCGGACATGCCGGCGCCGAAGTTCCGGCCGACCTCGCCGAGCACGACGACGCGGCCGCCGGTCATGTACTCGCAGCCGTGGTCGCCCACGCCCTCGACGACGGTCGAGGCGCCCGAGTTGCGGACGGCGAAGCGCTCTCCGGCGCGGCCCCGGAAGAACGCGCGGCCCTTCGTGGCGCCGTACAGCACCGTGTTGCCGACGATCTGGTTGTCCTCGGCCACGTACGTCGCGGACTCCGGGGGCGTCACGGACAGCACGCCGCCCGACAGGCCCTTGCCCGTGTAGTCGTTCGCGTCGCCCGAGAGCGAGAACTCGACGCCCGACGCGAGCCAGCCGCCGAAGCTCTGGCCGGCGGACCCGGAGAACGCGATCTTCAGCGTGCCCTCCGGCAGGCCCTCGATGCCCTGGGCCGTCGCGATGCGGGAGCTGATGATGCCGCCCACGCAACGATCGACGTTGCGGATCTTCGACGTCAGCTCGACGGCCTCGCGGCGCTCGACGGCCGGCAGCGCGCCGTCCATGAGCTTCCAGTCGAGGTGGTCGTCGAGGTGACCGGTCAGCTGCGGGTCGATGCCGTACAGCGTCGCGTCCTCGGGGACCTCGGGCCGGTGGAAGAGGTTCGCCAGGTCGACGCCGCGCGCCTTCCAGTGGTCCACCGCCTCGTCGGCCTTCAGGAGCTCGATCCGGCCGACGATCTCGTCGATCGACCGGGCACCGAGGGACGCGAGGATCTCGCGGACCTCCTCGGCGACCATGAGGAAGAAGTTGACGACGTGCTCCGGGGTGCCCTTGAAGCGCTTGCGCAGCTCCGGGTCCTGGGTCGCGATGCCCACCGGACAGGTGTTCAGGTGGCAGGCGCGCATCATGATGCAGCCCGTCGCGATCAGGGGCGCGGTCGAGAAGCCCATCTCGTCGGCGCCGAGCAGCGCGGCGATGACGACGTCCCGCCCGGTCTTCAGCTGGCCGTCGGTCTGCACCCGGACCCGCGAGCGCAGGTCGTTGAGGAGCAGCGTCTGCTGGGTCTCGGCGAGGCCGATCTCCCACGGCACGCCGGCCGAGACGATCGACGACAGCGGCGAGGCGCCGGTGCCGCCGTCGTGGCCGGCGATGACCACGTGGTCGGCCCCGGCCTTCGCGACGCCGGAGGCGATCGTGCCGACCCCGACCTCGGACACGAGCTTCACCGAGACCGAGGCCTCGGGGTTGCCGCAGCGCAGGTCGTAGATCAGCTGCTTGAGGTCCTCGATCGAGTAGATGTCGTGGTGCGGCGGCGGCGAGATCAGCCCGACGCCCGGCGTGGTGTGTCGGACGGAGCCGATGTACTTGTCGACCTTGTGGCCGGGCAGCTGGCCGCCCTCGCCGGGCTTCGCGCCCTGCGCCATCTTGATCTGCAGCTGGTCCGCGTTGGCGAGGTAGTGCGACGTGACGCCGAAGCGGCCCGACGCGACCTGCTTGATCGACGAGCGCTTGCGGTCGCCGTTCGGCTCCGGCGTGAAGCGACGCGGGTCCTCGCCGCCCTCGCCCGTGTTGGAGCGGCCGCCGAGGCGGTTCATCGCGATCGCGAGGTTCTCGTGCGCCTCGGTCGAGATCGAGCCGAGCGACATCGCGCCCGTCACGAACCGCTTGACGATGGCCGAGGCGGGCTCGACCTCCTCCAGCGGCACGGGCTCGACGCCGTCGGTGTCGAAGGCCATCAGGCCGCGCAGCGTGGCCTTGCGGGTGGCGTCGCCGTTGCTCGTGTCCGAGAACTCGCGGAACTTCGCGCGGGCGTCGTCGTCCGGCTTGTCGCGGTCGCCGACCCGGACCGCGTGCTGGAGCAGCGAGATCGTGGTCGGGTTCCACATGTGGTGCTCGCCGTCGCGGCGCCACGAGTACATGCCGCCGACCGGCAGCAGGGCCTCGACGCGGGCGCCGGTCTCGGTCGGGTCGTGCTCGGCGTCGACGATCCAGGCGCGCGCGTGGCGCTCCAGGGTCTCCTCGGCCAGGACCTCGAGCCCGACGCCGCCGATGCGGGACGCCGTGCCGGTGAAGAAGCGGTCCACGAGGTCGGCGTGCAGGCCGACGGCCTCGAAGATCTGGGCGCCCGAGTAGGACGCGATCGTCGAGATCCCCATCTTGGAGATCGCCTTCAGGAGGCCCTTGCCGATGGCCTTGACGACGTTCTTCTGGGCGGTCGCGGCGTCCGTGACGTCGGGGATCCGGCCCTGGGCGACGAGGTCGTCGACCGTGTCGAACATCAGGTACGGGTTGATCGCCGCCGCGCCGTAGCCGAGCAGCGTGGCGAAGTGGTGGACCTCGCGCGGCTCGGCGGACTCGATGACGAGCCCGGCCTCGAGCCGGACGCCCTCGCGCACCAGGTGGTGGTGGACGGCGGCCACGGCCAGGAGGGCCGGGATCGCCACCCGCGAGCCGCTGGCGGCGCGGTCGGACAGGATCAGGACGTTGCGGCCCGCCTGGATCGCGTCGTACGCCTCGTCGCAGGCGTCCGCGATGCGGCGATGGATGCCCTCGGGGCCGTCGGCGACGGGCCACGTGATGTCGATCGTGTGCGACTTGAAGATGCCCTGGTCGACCTGACGCAGGGTCTCCATCTCGTCGTTGCGGAGGATCGGGTGCTTGAGCACCAGGTGGTGCGCGTGCTCCGGGGTCTCCTCCAGCAGGTTCCGCTGCCCGCCGATGGAGGCGGACAGCGACATCACGATGTCCTCGCGGATCGGGTCGATCGGCGGGTTCGTGACCTGGGCGAACAGCTGCTTGAAGTAGCTGAACAGCGGCGGGCGCTTGTCGGAGAGGACCGCGAGCGCGGCGTCGTTGCCCATCGAGCCGATCGGCTCGGCGCCGCCTGACGCCATCGGCGTCAGGAGGACGCGCTCGTCCTCCTGCGTGTAGCCGAACGCCTGCTGCAGCTGCCGGAGGTGCTCGCCGGACTCGTGGACGGCGGTGCGCTTCTCGAGGTCCGAGAAGTGGACGACCTGGTCGCGGTGCCACGCCTCGTACGGGCGCTGCGTCGCGACCTGCTTCTTGACCTCCTCGTCGGAGACCACGCGGTGCTTCTCGAGGTCGACGAGGAACATCTGGCCCGGGGCGAGGCGCCCGAGGCGCTCGATGTTGCTCGGGTGGATGTCGAGCATCCCGGCCTCGGAGCCGAGGATGATCCAGCCGTCCTTCGTCTGCGCCCAGCGGCCGGGGCGCAGGCCGTTGCGGTCCAGCGTCGCGCCGACCGTGCGGCCGTCGGTGAAGAGCACCGCCGCGGGGCCGTCCCACGGCTCCATCATCAGCGAGTGGTACGCGTAGAAGCCGGCGAGCTCGGGCGTCAGGTCGTCCCGGCCCTCGTAGGCCTCCGGGACCATCATCATCGCCGCGTGCGGGAGCGAGCGGCCCGCGAGCATGAGGAGCTCGAGGACGTTGTCGAACGTCGCGGAGTCCGAACCGCCGGGGCGGACGACGGGCTTGATCTTCCCGATGTCCCCGCCGAACAGCGTCGAGTGCAGCTGCGACTCGCGCGCCCGCATCCAGTTGATGTTGCCGCGCAGGGTGTTGATCTCGCCGTTGTGGGCGATCACGCGGTTGGGGTGCGCGCGGTCCCAGCTCGGGAACGTGTTCGTCGAGAAGCGCGAGTGCACCAGGGCGATCGCGGACTTGAAGCGCTCGTCCTGGAGGTCCGGGAAGAACGCCGGCACCTGGGCCGACAGCAGCATGCCCTTGTAGACCAGCGTGCGCGAGCTGAACGTCGACGCGTAGAAGTCGGGCGTCGCGAGCTCGCAGATGCGGCGGATCACGTAGAGCTTGCGCTCGAACGCGTCCTGGTCGTGGTCGAAGCCGGGGCCGGCCTCGATGAAGAGCTGCCGGAAGTACGGGCGGGCCTCGTTGGCCGTCACGCCGATCTCGTCCGGCCGGACCGGGACGTCGCGCCAGCCCAGGACCCGCTGGCCCTCGGTGCGCACGTTCCGCTCGATCATCTGCTCGATGCGGTGGCGGACCGTCGCGTCCTGCGGCAGGAAGCACATGCCGACCGCGTACGAGCCGGGCTCGGGGAGCTCGAAGTCCACGACCGCGCGGAGGAACTCGTGCGGGATCTGGACGAGGATGCCCGCGCCGTCGCCCGTGCGGGCGTCGGCACCGGCCGCGCCGCGGTGGTCCAGGTTCTCGAGCGCCGTCAGGGCCCGCACGAGGGTCTCGTGCTCGGGGACGTTGTCCAGACGGGCGACCATCGCCACGCCGCACGCGTCGTGCTCGTTCCGTGGGTCGTAGAGGCCTTGGGCCGCGGGGAGACGGGTGAATCGGGTCATAGGCAAGGGAGGTGCTCCGCGGGAAGGGCCCGTGGAGGCGATCCGGGGTGGGCGACGAGGCGACCCGGAGGGAACGGCGGATTCTACACCCCCTCCGCGTGGACTCCAATCCGCCCGGGAGCGGTGCGTCGTCGCCAGGCTGGGTACGGTCGAGGAGATGGCATCCGACGTCGACGAGCAGCGCCCGACACGGCTGAGGCCGCTCCGCGACGTCGACCTCGACGCGAAGGCCTGGCGCGGCGTCTACACCCGGGCGTTCGCGTCGTTCCGCGAGCAGGGCATGACCGACTGGGCGGCGACGCTCGCCTACTACGCGGTCCTCTCGATCGTCCCGATCCTCCTCGTCGCCGCCGCGCTCCTGACGCTCCTGGGCGCCGACTCGCTGCCGACGACGATCGCGGACGAGTTCTCGTCGCTCGTCTCCGACCGCACGTCGAGCTCGACCGCCAGCGACAGCGCCAACGCCGTCAAGGGCCTCGTCGAGAACGCCCTGCAGCAGGCCAAGGGCGGCGCCAGCATCGCGCTGGCGGTCTCCGTGCTGCTGGCCCTGAACGGGGCCTCCGGGGCCTTCGCCGCCGCCGGCCGCGCGCTGAACGTCGTCTACCACGTGCCCGAGACCCGCGGCTTCGTCCGCCACAAGGCCGCGGACATCGCGATCGCGTTCCTCGTGATCGTCCTGATGGCGTTCGCCGCCGTCCTCTTCGTGCTCGGCGGGAGCATCGCCGACGACGTCTTCGACGCCCTCGGGCTCGGGAACGCGCCGATCATCTGGCAGATCCTCCGGCTCCCCGTCGGCGTGGCGTCGCTCCTGCTGGTGATCGCGCTGGTCTACGCGCGGGCCCCGGACCTGCAGGAGCCGAAGCTCCGTCTGTTCACCGCCGGGACCGTCACCGCGCTCCTGGCGTGGGTGCTGGCGACCCTGTTCTTCGCCGGGTACGTGAAGTTCGCGGGCTTCGGCAGCGCGTACGGCGCGCTCGGCGGCGCCGTCGTCCTGCTCTTCTGGCTGTGGCTGTCGTCCGCGGCGTTCCTCTTCGGCGCGCAGGTCGAGGCCGAGACGGAGCGGACCCGGCTCCTGCGCGGCGGACCGCCGGCCTCGATGGGCGTGCCGCTCGACGACGACCCGCTCGACGACGACACCACCGACCTGCGCTGAGCGCCCCCGGGGGCCGCGGCTCAGGGCCGCGCGCCCTCGCGGCCGGCGCGGTCGATCTCCGAGGCGACCCGCTCCTGCAGGGCGTCGGTCCGCGCCGCCGGGATCGCGTAGACCGCGGGACGGTCCGGGGCCTCCGCGAAGACGAACACGACGTCCACGTGGGTCGCGCCGGCCAGCAGCGCCGCCAGCGCGTAGACGTCGCGTTGCAGCGCGTAGTGCCCGTCGACCACCGCGGTCGGCGCGCGCCCCGCCAGGCGGTTCGTCTTCCAGTCGACGATCGTCGTGCGGCCGTCGCCCTCGTCGAGCCACAGGTCCACGAAGCCCTGCACCAGCGGCCGGCCGGCGCCGACGTCGAACAGGAACGGCCGCTCGACGTGGCGGCGCTCCTCGGGGGTCGCGACCGCGCGGCGCGCGACGTCCGTCGCCTCGAGGCGGCCGGCGAGGACCACGAGCGCCTCGGCATCGTGCGGGTCCAGCACCCCCAGGCCCGGGGCCTCCTCGGCCAGCACGGCGCGGACGTCCTCGGCGGTGGCGGGGACGCCCGACCCGGCCGGCGGCGACGCGCCCTGCAGGCGGGCCTCCAGCAGGCCGTGCACCGCGACCCCGCGGGTCCGGGCGTCGAGCGCGACGGTCGAGAACAGCGTCGGCGGCGGGGTCGCGGGAAGACCGGCGGGGTCGTCGTCGGCCGGGGCGTCGTCCGGCGCCCGGCGGTCGTGGCGCACGTCTCCGGGATCCGTCTCCAGCCCCAGGCGGTCCGCGAGCGCGCTGTAGCTGACGGGATCGGGCAGCGGCAGGGCGGGCGGGGGCTCCGGCGCGTGCCCGGCCTGCTCCGGGTCCCAGCCGGGTCCGGGGGCCGTGGGGGGCGGGACGGGCATCTCGACGGCGTCGCCCGGCGTGGCGACGACGGCGGGGTCGCGGACCAGCATCCGCACCGTGACGGGCTCCGCGACGGCACCGGAGGGGTCGTGGAGCGGGAGGTCGCGGTCCTCCCCGACGCCCGGCCAGGCCTCCACCGGTGCGGCGATCGGCAGGAGCCAGCGCAGCGGCGCGGTGCGGGGTGCGTCGTCGTGCTCGTCGGGGACCGCGGCGAGCACCTTCGCCTCGTCGAGGCGGTCGAGCACGACGCGGGAGTCGCCGCTGCCCTCGCACGCCCGGGGCCACGTCCCGCAGAGGAGGAGACGCTCCTTCGCACGCGTCACCGCGACGTGGACGAGGCGGCGCTCCTCCTCGGCCTGCGCGCGGTCGGCGGACGCGGCCAGCGCGTCGTAGTCCCAGAGCCGCACGGTCTCCCCCGCGACGCTCGTCCGCAGGCCCACGCGGGTGCTGGCGGGATCGGCGTCGAGGAGGATGCCGGCACGCGAGGCGTTGACCGGCGACCCGAGGTCGCAGCAGACCACCACCGGCCACTCGAGACCCTTCGAGCGGTGGACGGTGGTGATCCGCACGGCGTCGCCGTCCGCGAGCACCGGGGCGTCCGGGCCGTCGCGGTCCGCCTCGATCCGCAGCAGCAGTCGTGCCAGGTCGTCCCCGCGGGCCTCCTGGTCCTCGACCCAGTCGGCGAACGCCTCGACCGCCGCCCACCGCCGGGTGCCGCCGGGGCGCTCGAGGATCGCGGAGCGGTAGGCCTCGTTCGCCCGGAGGTCCGCGACCAGCGCCGACGGCCCCTGCCGCCGGGCCAGTCCGCGGTGCCGGACGAGCGCCATCGCCTGGAGGTCGAGCTCGTCGCGGGCGTCGTCCGGCATGACGTGGACGGCCCGGTGCCCGGGCGTGCCGGTCGTGCGCAGGGTGTCCCACAGCGCGGGGGCCGGACCGCGGGCCTCGCGCGCGGCGTCCAGCGCCAGGCGGTGCTCGGCGGCGAGCGGCACGATCGCGTCGGCCTCGACGCCGGCGGTCGGGAGGCGCAGCGCGCCGAACAGCGCGACGTCGTCCAGCGGGTTCTGCACCGCGCGGAGCCACGCCTCGAGCTCCCGGACCTCGAGCGTCCGCAGCAGCGGGCGCGCGACGACCGGGACGGCGTCGATGCCGCGCTCGAGCAACGCGCGCTCGAGCGCGGCGACCGGGGCGGTGCGGCGCACGAGCACGGCGACGTCCGACGCGCTGCGTCCGGCGGCCACGAGCTCCGCCACGAGGCCGGCGACGTACTCGGCCTCCCCCGCCGCGATCGCGGGCTCGGCGTCGTCGCCGGCGGGGGCCTCGGCGTCGAGCGCGGGCGAGGACGCCGTGCGGGCCGCCGCCGATCGCGGGTCGGTGGCGAGCACGTGGAGCTCAACCGCCGGGGCCTCCCGGGTGTCGGCGGGCGCCCGCCGGTGACCGCCGACCAGCGGCTGGTACCCGTCGTGGCCGGGCATCCCCAGGCGGTTGGCGAGCGCCAGGACGTCGGTCGGGCAGCGGAAGGTCTCGTCCAACAGCAGCCGGCCGTCGCCCTCCGCGGCACGGGTCGCGGCCTCGTCGAAGCCCGCGACGGTCGCGTGCCGGAACCCGTAGATCGCCTGCAGGCGATCGCCGACCTGGAACCGCGCCGCGGGCTCCGACAGGCTCCGGACGAGCTCGAGCTGCACGGGGTTCGTGTCCTGGTACTCGTCGACGAGGACCTGGCGGAACCGCGCCCGCAGCCGGGCGGCGATGTCGGGCCGACGGCGCAGCAGCGCCAGGAGCGCGAGCAGCAGGTCGTCGAAGTCCATCACCGCGCGCTCGCGCTTGAGCCGGCCGTAGGCGCGGGCGGTGGCGACGAGGAGGGCCTCCCGCAGCCGGAGGTCCCGGGCGGCGGCGGGGGCCACGGCGAGCGCGCGGGCCAGGGCGACGGCGTCGTCGATCGCCTCGCGCAGCGCCCCGACCGCGGGGCCCTTGCCGACCCGCGGCTGCCGGTTGGGCATCGCCCACGTGGCGAGGACCTCGGCGGACGGGAGCACCGGATCGGGGGCCTCCGGGTCGCCCGCGTCCGCGAGCACGCCGGAGACCGTCTCGAGCACCATGTCGAGGGCCCGGCGACCGGCGTCGCTCGGCGTCCCCGCGTCGAACGCCTCGCGTGCCTCGTCGGCCGCCGGGGTCGCGGCCGCCCGCAGCGCGCGAAGGACTGCGCGGACCGCGTCGTCGGCCGGCGGCGGCTCCGGCAGCGCCCGACCCTCGGTCGTCGCGGGATCGCGGCCCTGGGTGCGGCGGAGCGCGAGGAGCCCGAGCGTCTCGTCGCGCAGGGCGTCGATCCCCGTGGCCGCGGCCAGCACGAGCGCCGACGTCGCGTCCGCCGGGTGCGCGTCGTCGTCCGGGAGCGGCGCGCCCCCGCGGGCCCGGCGCGGATCCTCCAGCCAGGACGACAGCGCCCGCTCGAACGCCTCGTGCCGGAGCTCGCGGGCGCGCCCCTCGTCGGCGATCTCGGCGTCCGGGTCGATGCCGGCCGCCAGGGCGTACCGGCGCAGCAGCCGCTGGGCGACGCCGTGGAAGGTGCCGATCCACGCGTCCTCCAGCCGCCAGCGCTCCGGCAGCTCGACGTCGCCGCCGACCAGGGCCTCCAGGCGCGTGCGGACCCGCTCCCGCATCTCGGCGGCGGCCTTGTCCGTGAACGTGATCGCGAGGACGGACGACGTCGACAGCGTGTCGTCGCGGTCCAGCAGCCGGAGGTACCGCTCGACCAGGACGCTCGTCTTCCCCGCGCCGGCGCCGGCGGAGACGAGGGTCTCGCCGCGGCGCTCGATGGCCGTCGCCTGGTTGAGGGAGAAGACGTTGCCCGCCTGCCCGGGGTCGGGGAGGTCCCGGCGCAGTCCGCCGTCCTCGTCGAAGAGCCGCTCGTACGCGATCGGCGAGGTGCGGAGGCTCCCGTCCGGCCCGCTCACGGCAGGAGCCTCGCGACCGCCGGGTGGTCGCACTCGCCGGCGTCGCCGTGCACCGACCCCGGCCCCGGGGTGACGGCCCCGGCGCGCAGGGCGGCGACGGCGTCCGCCGCCCGGGCCCGGGCCTCCTCGAGCACGGCACCGACCTCGGCGAGCTCCTTCGGGCCGCCGCGCGAGCCGAGCACCCCGCGCAGCTCGATCCCCGCCGGGGGCCGGGCACCCGGGTCGTGGCCGGAGACCGGCGACGTCGGCTGGTAGAGCGCGTAGGCCACGGGCTCGGCGGCCGTCCCGACCGCGGTCGCGTAGAGCGCGGCCTGCAGCGTCGCCGTCGCGGCCCACCGGCCGGCCCCGACCGCCCCGCCGGCGCCGAGCTTGTAGTCGACGACCCCGCGACCGCGGCTGCCGTCGGGGAGGACGACCCCGTCGACGCGGTCGATCCGGCCGACCGCCTGCGCGCCGTCGCCGAGGTCGATGGCCGGCAGTGCGCCGCCGTCGCCGACGACGGCCTCCGTGGCCTGCAGGGAGGCGGCGGCGTAGCGGCCGGGGAGCTCGGCGAGCAGCGCAGAGACCCCGACGTCGACCCGTCGCAGCAGGACGCGGGCGCGGTGCGCGGGGAGCCCCGCCGTCGCGCGCGGGCCCTCCGCACGCAGCGCCCGGCGTCCGGCGGTGACGAGGGTCGCCGGGTCGAGGTCGCCGTAGGGCACCCCGCCGGCGGCGCACTCCACGAGCGCCGACTCGAGGATCCGGTGCACGAGGTTGCCGTGGCGCTGGGCCTCGGAGTCCGGGGCGTCGTCGCCCGCCCGGGCCAGGTGCTCGACGACCCAGCAGACCGGGCACCGCACGAGGCGCTCGACCTCGCGCACCGCGAACCGGTCGTGGTCCAGCAGGGCGCGCCGCACGGCCTCCCGCCCGGCGGCGTCGAGCTCCGCGCCGAACGGCGCCGCCGACGCGAGCGAGCGACGCCGCCCGGGGCGGACGACCGACGCCCGGCGGACCACCACGGACGGGCGGGCCGGGGCGAGCGCCGCGAGGACGTCCGCGAGGAACGGCGCCGGGGGCAGGGCCTCCCCCGCGTCGGACGCCGTCGGGCGCGAGAGGACGAGGCGGCGGGTGGGACGCGCCACGAGTTCGAGGAACAGGACGCGCTCGGCGGCCAGGCGCGCCACCGGCACCGCGAGCGACGTCCCCCCGGCGCGCGCGAGGACCTCGCGGGCGTCGCGGTCGACCAGGGGGTCCACCGGCTCCGGCGCCGGGAACGCCTGCTCACGGAGGTCGGCGAGGGCGAGGACGGCGACCTGGCGTCCGCGGAGCGCCGGGGGCACGGCGATCTCGAGCCGGCCGGGGCCCGGGGGCTCGCCGACGGGCACGGGCAGCTCCGCGAGCTCGGCCGCGAGCTCCTGGGGTGGCGGGAGCAGGCCGGCGTCGGCACCGGCGAGCGTGCGCAGGGCGACGAGGTGCTCCTTCAGCCGCCGGGCGGCCGCGAGCTCGGGATCGCGGTCCGCCGGGGTGCTCGGCGACGCGAGCAGGTCCTCGAGCATCGGCAGCGCCGTGAGCAGCAGGCCCTCCAGCAGGTGCTCGACGCCGGGGCTGCGGCGGTCGGCCGGGACGGCGCCGAGGAGGTCGAGGCCCTCGAGGGTCGGGGCGAACACGTGCGCCCGCTGCTCGGCGGTCGCGGCGTCCGTCACGCCCTCCCGTCGGAGCGCGAGCGCGAACGCGTCGACCGGCGCGACGTTGGCGAGCGACGCGCCGGCGCGGAGCACCAGGAGGACGTCCTCGGCGTCGCCCGCCCCGGTCCGGATCCGCGCGAGGG
>NZ_KI912613.1:5216238-5303477 GCF_000519325.1 Patulibacter minatonensis DSM 18081
TCGCGCTCCAGCCGCGCGCCCGCCGGCCCGGCGGCCTCGCGGACGGCGACGGCGACGTCGTGCCACTCCAGCGCGAGCTCGTCGACGGCGGCCAGGAGCTCGTCGGCGAGGGCCTCGGCCTCCGCCCGCGCGCTGCCGCCCTCGACGAGCACGACGTCGTCGAGCGTGGCGTCCGGCGCCGGCCCGTCGTCGTCGCCCCGGGGCTCGAAGAGCCGGCGCTCGAGCCGGCCGCGACCGCCCTCGCCGCCGGGCGGCGCCAGCGCGACCTCGTGGGTGCGCAGCGCCGCGATCGCGACCTCCCGGAGCTCGGGGGACCCCGCGGTCAGCGGCAGCGCCCCGGTCGAGCCCTGGGCCCGGCCCGCCGACTCGGAGGCCACCGCCCGCAGCTCGGCCACGACCTCGCGGCGGGCGCTCGTGGCGACGCGGTCGTCCTCGTGCGGCAGCGAGACGACCACGTCGGCGGCCCGCGCCAGCGTCCGGACGAGGGCCAGCTGCGCGAAGGTCAGGTCGTCGAAGCCGTAGAACGCGACCGGCCGGCCGGCCCAGAGGCCGGGCTCACCGGCGAGGCGCAGGCGGACCGCCCGCGCCTGCGCCGCCGGGGACGGCAGCGGGTGCCCCTGTCCGTCGACGAGCCCCGCCGACGCGGAGGCGACCCCTTCGAGGACGGCCCGGAGGTCGTCGACCAGCTGGCCGTCGACGCCGTGCTCGACCGGGTCGAGCCGCTGGAGGTCGTCGTGCAGCTGCTCCGGGCCGAACCCGCGCTCGGCGAGCTCCTCGAGCAGCCCGTCGAGCCGCCGCCGGACCCCGGGCCGGTCGGCGGTGCGTCCCAGCGGCCGTCCGGGCGGGACGGCGGACAGGGCCGTGGCGAGGAGGCGCTCGCGGGCCAGCGGGCCCAGGGTGGCGGCCGGGATCCCGACCGCGCGGCGGACGAGCTCCGTCAGCCGGGCCGACGTGCCGACGGTCACGCCCACGGCGACGCCGCCGGAGACCCGCAGGAGCTCGCGCCGGTAGCGGTCCGCGTCGGGCCCCGTAGGGACGACGAGGACCGGGGAGCGGTTCTCCGCTCCCCAGCGCCGGACGAGGCCGAGCACGACGCCCGCCTTGCTGGCGTTCGTCGGCCCGGTGACGAGCTGCAGGGTCACCCGTGGACCGTCTCAGGGCGCCCGGACGGCGTGCACGGCCCGTTGCGGCGGGCGTTCCGGGGGTGCACGACGTCGGACGCCACCCCCGGGACGCGGCCTACGCCGCCACGTCGGAGCCGTCGGCCGAGGCGGCCTCCGCCGCGACCGCGACGGCGGCCTCCCCCGTCGCCGCGGCCGTCGCGGCCTCGGCGGCCTCCACCTCCTGCGGCGTCGGGGCCTTCAGGCCGTCCTGCGCCCACGGCTCGTCGAACTCGACGCGCCACTTGCCCTCGTCGGTCTGGTGCAGGGCCAGGCGGGACCGGAAGCTGCGGCCCGCGCGGCTCTTGAACCCGGTGACCGGCTTGACCGTGCGGCCCGTCTTGATGAGCTCCTTGGCCACCACGGGGGCGAGCGTCTTGCCCGCCTTGTTCTTCCAGATCACGAAGCCGCACCCCGGGTCGTCCTTCGACCAGCACGAGAAGCCCTTGCGGTTCTCGCTGATGTCGCGCCCGCACACCGGGCACGGCCCGAGGTTGGCGCGCGGGATCCGGACGTCCTTGAGCTTGGCGTCGAGCTCCTCCACCGTCGACTTGGCGAAGCCGGCGATGGCGTCCATGAACGCCTTCCGGGACTCCTCGCCCGACTCGATCTTCGCGAGCCGGTGCTCCCAGTCGCCGGTCAGGGACGGCGAGGTCAGCTGGTGCCCGTCGAGCAGGCGGATGACGTTCTGCCCCTTCTCCGTGACCATCAGGGCACGACCGTCGCGCTCGACGTAGCCGACGTCGATCAGGCGCTCGATGATCGAGGCGCGCGTGGCAGGCGTGCCGATCCCGGCGTCCTTCATCGCCTCGCGGGCCTCGTCGTCGTCGACGAGCTGGCCGGCGGTCTCCATCGCCCCGAGCAGCGAGGCGTCGCTGTAGCGCCTGGGCGGCTTGGTGACCTTCTCGTCCGACGTCGACTTCGTGACCTTCGCGTCCTCGCCCTTCGCGAGCTTCGGCAGCGTCTGGTTGGCGCCCTCGTCGTCGTCCGAGCCGGAGCCCTCCTCGAGCTCGCCGTAGACGCCGCGCCACCCGGGCACGAGCAGCACGCGGCCGCGGGTGCGGAAGACGTGCGGGCCCTTGGCGACCTCGGGGGCGTCCGGGGTCTCGACCGTCGTCTCGATCCGCGTGTTCTCGAACTCGGCCTCAGGGTGGAAGACCGCGAGGAAGCGGCGGACGACCATGTCGTAGATGCGGCGGTCGTCGTCGCCCATCTTGTCCAGCACGTGCTGGGCGTTGGTCGGGATGATCGCGTGGTGGTCGGCGACCTTCTCGTCGTTGACCACGCGCCCGAGCGGCAGCGAGTCGAGGCCCTGCACGTACTTCGCGGCCTCGCGGTACTCGGGGCGGGAGCCGACCTGCCCGGCCGTCGGCTTGATCTCGGGGATCATGTCCGTCGTCAGGAAGCGCGAGCTCGTACGCGGGTACGTGAGCGCCTTGTGCTCCTCGTAGCACCGCTGGGCGGCACCGAGGGTGCGCCGCGCCGTGAAGCCGAAGCGGCTGCCGGCCTCGCGCTGCAGCGACGTGAGGTCGTAGAGCATCGGCGCGCGCTCCTTGCGGCGCACCTTGTCGAGCTTCGTGATCGTGCCCGTGCGGCCCTTGACCGCCGCGGCGATCGCGTCGGCCTCCTCGGCGGTCTTCAGCCGGGGCTGCGTGCCCTGGTAGAGGCGACCGAGGTAGGTGCGGTTCTTCGTCGGGTGGGTGGGATCGCTTCCGACGCCGGCGTCGAAGCGGGCGTCCACCAGCCAGTACGGCTCGGGGACGAACGCCTTGATCTCCTCCTCGCGGCGGGCGAGGATCGCGAGCGTCGGCGTCTGGACCCGGCCGAGGGAGACGGCGCCGTCGAAGCTGGACCGCAGGCGGATCGTCGCGGCGCGGGTGGCGTTCATGCCGACGAGCCAGTCGGCCTCGGACCGCGACTGCGCGGCCTCGCCGAGGAGGACCAGCTCGTCGGGCGACCGGAGCTCGGCCAGCGCCCGGCGCATCGCGGCCTCGGTCATCGAGGAGAGCCACAGACGCTGCACGGGCTGCGTGCCGCCGCCGGCGGTGAACACCCACTTGAAGATGAGCTCGCCCTCGCGCCCGGCGTCGCAGGCGTTGATGACGTCGGAGACGTCGTCGCGGTGCAGCAGGTTCTTGATGACCGCCATCTGCTTCTTGGAGCTGTCGTCGCGCTCCACCAGCTGGAAGTCCTCCGGGACGATCGGGAGGTCCTCCATCTTCCACCGCTTGAACTTCTTGTCGTACGCGTCGGGCTCCGCGAGCTGCACCAGGTGACCGATCGCCCACGTGATGACGTGGTCGGGCCCCTCCATCCAGCGCGCGCTGCGCTCGCCGGTCGGCTTGCCGATGGCGAACGAGCCCGGGAGGACCTTGGCGAGGTCCCGCCCGACGGACGGCTTCTCGGCGATGACCAGCGTTTTGCCCACGGGCGGCAGCGTAGCGGGGTCGCCACCCCGGCCTCTCCCCCCGTCCGTGCCGACTCCGCGCCGGACCTGTGACGAAGCTCCTCAGTGGCTGCAGGGGCCCGTCGACACGCGGACGTCGCTCCGGGCGTCCTGGAGCGCCTTCGAGACGATCTCGTTCGGCACCGCGAAGCCGCGGCGCTGGCCGCCGCTCGTGGAGGAGGCGAAGACCGTCCCCACGACGCGCCCCCGACGGTCGACGAGCGGGCCGCCGCTGTTGCCCTGCTGGACGAGCCCGCGGAACGGCAGCACCCGCCGCCGGATCGGCCCGTTGCCGTAGGAGTCCTCGCCGCTGACCGTTTGGGCGGCGGCGATGCGGGCCGCCCGCGCCTTGAACGGGCCGGCGAGCGGGTACCCGAGGATGGCCGCGGACGTCCCGCTCTCCGGGTCCTCCACCACCCGCAGCGCCTCGGCGTCGAGCCCGGGAGCGGCGAGCACGGCGATGTCCTGCGCCCGGTCGGCGTAGACCGCGTGGGCCTCGACCCGCTGCCCCCCGACCTCGGCGATCACGTGGGTGTCGTCCTCCCCCGCGATCACGTGCTGGTTGGTGACGACGATGCCCGGGCGTGCCACCCAGCCGGTGCCCACGATGCCGACGCCGCAGGCGGAGCCCTCGATCCGGACGACGCCCTTGCGGCCGTCCGCGACGCCCGGTCGCTTCAGGATCTCCGGATCGGGGGCGTCGACGGCCGCGCGCGGACCGGCGAAGCCCGGCAGCGGATCGAAGCGGGAGAGCAGCGCCAGCGCGTCGTCGGCGGGCGGGAGCGTGGTGCGCAGCCGCTTGAGCACGGACGAGTGTCGGACCTCGGACCGCCACGACGCCGGGACACCGGGCGTCTGGAGGACCATCGCGGACACGAACCACGCCGCGATGATCACGAGCGCCGCGGTGAAGACGGCGCCGAGAGCGGCGTCGAGCGCCCGGCCGACCCGGAACCCCCCGTGCTCGCCGGCGTTCAGGCGGATCCGGAGGAGGTCGCCGACCCGTTGCAGCCCGACGCCGAGGAGCACGCCGAGGACCGCCGCCCCGACGATCGCCGCCGCCGCGCCGTTCGGTCCGTCGGCACCACCCGAGACGACCATCGGCGCCAGGCGGGCACCGGCGATCGCGCCGCCCATGAACCCGACGAAGCCGAGCGCGGAGGCGAGGAAGCCCTGCGTGGTGCCTCCCGCCGCGGCGAGCACCAGGATCACCACCAGTGCCCAGTCGAGGCCCGTCACGAGGGGATCCAGGCTACCCGGTCGATCGGGGAGCCGGGTGGCTACGCGTGAGTAGTATGGGCCGTCGCATGGCCGACCCCGGACGCCGACGTCCTCCGCAGCGCCGGGCCCCCGGAGGGTCCGCGAGGCCGATGACGCCCGTGACGCGTGCGCAGCCGCGCCGCTCCGGTGGTCGGGGCGGCCGTCCCGCTCCGCGCCGCTCCCGCCGGCGCCTCGTGCCCGTGGTGGCCGCCGTCCTGCTGGTCGTCGCGGGCGTCGCGGCGTACCTGGTGCTGCACGCGCGCTCGGAGCGGGCGGCGGAGCGCGATCTCGCGAAGGCGTACGTCAAGGCGTGGACCGCGCAGGACTTCGGGGCGATGTACGACGACCTCGGCGGCGTCGCGAAGGGGCGCGCCACGAAGGAGCGCTTCACCGAGATCATGCGCGGCACGCTCACGACCGCGACCGCCAGGTCGGTCGGGGCGACGGAGCCGAAGCGCGACGGCGACGGCTTCACGGTGCGCGTCGCCGTGCACACGCGGCTCTTCGGGACGCTGCGCGGGACGGTGGAGCTCCCGCTCGAGGGCTCCGGCAAGAAGGCCGGGATCGACTGGACGCGGCGGATGGCCCTGCCGGGCCTGCGCACCGGCGAGACCCTGAGCCGCACGACCCAGATGCCCGCGCGGGCCGACATCCTCGCCCGCGACGGCTCGACGGTCCTCGCCGGCGGCACGAACCGCACGTCGGACGTCCCGAACATCGCCTCCCAGGTCGTCGGGGTCCTCGGCACGGCGTCGAAGGAGGACGCCCCGGCCCTCCGGCGCCTCGGCGTCCCGGACGGGGCGAAGGTCGGGACCTCGGGCCTCGAGCGGCTCCTCAACCCCGAGCTCGTGGGCACCCCGGGCGGCACCCTGAGGGCGGGCGACCGCGTGCTCGCGAAGGTCGCGCCGAAGAAGGCGAAGGCCGTCCGCAGCTCGATCTCGATCGCGGTCGTCAAGGCCGCGGCGGCCGCCCAGGCCAACGCCCCGGACGTCAGCGGCACGACGGTGATCGACTCCCGGACGGGCGAGGTCCTCGGCTTCCAGGGCAGCGCCTGGTCCGCCCGTCAGCCCCCCGGGTCGACGATGAAGATCGTCACCGCCGCGGCCGCGCTCGAGGACGGCGTGGCGAAGACGACGTCGACCTACCCGCGCGAGACCGAGGCCAAGGGCTTCAACGTCCAGAACTCCAACGGCGAGGTCTGCGGCGGCACGCTGGTGGAGTCGTTCGCGCACTCCTGCAACTCGGTCTTCGTCCCGCTCGGCGCGAAGCTCGGGGCGAAGCGCCTGGTCGAGATGGCGGAGAAGTTCGGCTTCAATAAGGCGACCCCGGGGCTCCCGGGCGCCGCGACCTCGACGATCCCCGAGGCGTCGCAGATGCAGCTGCCCGAGGTCGCCGCATCCGCGATCGGCCAGGGGCGCGTCGAGGCCACGAGCCTGCAGATCGCCCTGATGACCGCCACGATCGCCAACGACGGCCGCCAGCCGACGCTGACGTTCCTGCGCACGAGCAAGGCCGCGAAGACGCGCCGAGTGATCAGCGCGAAGACCGCCGCGTCGATGCGGACCCTGATGAGCGCGGTGATCAGCAACGGCACCGGCGAGGACGCCCGGGTCGGGATCTCCGGCATCACGACGGCCGGCAAGACGGGCACGGCGGAGCTCGCCTCCACCCAGGGTGCCCAGTGCGACGCGGAGGCCGCCGCGAAGGCCGCCGCGGCGCAACCCGACTCGGTGACCGACGCCCCCGAGCCCGTCTCCGCCTGCGGCAACGCCGACGGCAAGTCGACGACGGCGTGGATGTCAGCGTTCGCGCCGGTCACCCGCCGCAACGGCGTGGATCCGATCGCCGTCGGCGTGCTCCGGGCCCGGAACTTCCAGGGCGGCGCCACGGCCGCTCCGGTCGCGCGGCAGGTCCTGACCGCCGCGCTCGGCGGCTGACCGGCGGGCAGCCCCTCGCGCGGCGGGTCCTGACCGGCCACTGTCCCGCGTGGCAGTCGACTAGCGCGAAGGCCCGTGAGCGGTCCGTTCCCGCACGTCCCGCGACGCGCCCACGGCCGGCGACCTACGGGCCGCTGACCGCGGTCCACCGCCCGCGCCCCCGGAACGACGACGGGGCGCCGGTGGGCGCCCCGTCGAGGAGACTGCTGCGTCGCCGGCCGCGGCCGGCGGGTGCGGATCAGACGTCGAGGTCGACCTCGGCCTCGCCGCCGGTCGGCCCCTTGATGTGCAGGACGAGCGGCCGGTTCTCGAGGTTCGCCTGGGGGATCTTGAAGACCAGGAGCTCGGCGGCGGTGGTGCTCGAGCCGGCGGGGCTGTTGGCGAGCGGCTGGTAGCCGCTGCCGGTGCCCGTGGCGGCCGGGACGATCGCCTGGCGGTAGAGGAAGGGATTGCCCGGGTCCTTCGGGCTGACGGCCGCGATCGGGAGGTAGACGTGCTTCTCGGCCTGGGGGTCACCCTCGGTCCACTGCGAGTCCTTGATCTCGAACCCGCTGAGCGCCGCGGACTGCAGCGGCTTCTTCGTGTCGTTCGCGACCTGGATGAACACGCCGAAGTAGACCTCGTCGTCGAGCGGCTTCTTCGGGTTCTTCGTGAGCTTGAGGGCGTCCTGGGGGATGCCCTTCAGGTACTCGGAGTCCTCGGGATCGATCTTCTCCTGGTCACCTCGCGCGGAGAGGTTCTCGAAGTCGCCGGGGTTCAGCTGCCGGGAGACCTGGACCTGGTACTTCAGGTATGGGCCGTCCTTGGGGCCGACGGAGACGTAGACCGCCTCGGTCTCGGCGTGGGTGACCACGTCCTCTTTCTCGCCGCACGCCGTGAGGGCGGTGGACGCGAGGGCGACGGCAAGCAGAGGGAAGAGCCTGTTACGCATCGGCGCGCAGTCTAGTCGAGCGCTCAGCGCGCCGCGTGCGCGCGCGAACCGTCGACCGGGTCGGCGCTCGTGGCGAGCTCCTGCGGGAGCCGGAAGCCGGACGCCGGCTTGCGGGCGCCGCCCGCGATCCCCACCGGTGCGGAGCCCTCCGCGCCGTCCTCCAGGATGGCCCGGAGGCGCTGCAGCCCCTTCTTCAGCGCGCGCTTGGCGACGCCCTTCTGCCCGGCGACGGCCTCCATGATGCCGTCGGACGGGAGCTGGGTCTCGGTCTCGATCGTCCACGTCAGCTTCGAGCCGTGGGCGCCCTCGTCGGTGATCGTGATCTCGGCGATCACGAGCGTGCGGTCGTACTTGCCGCCGCGGCCGACCATCGCCATCCGGTACGGCGGCTCCATCTCCGTGAAGGTCACGTCGTAGTAGGAGAAGCGGTTGAAGCGGAGCTTCGCCTTGACGCGGACGCCGGCGCCGAGGCCGATCGAGTCCTCGCGCGTGAGGTGCCAGTCGGTCAGCTTGCCGTCCAGGAACCGCCGGTGGTTGGCGATGTCCGAGAGGAACGCGAAGACCTCCTCACGGGGACGGTCGATGCTGATCGTGCTGCTCACCGGATCCACGGGGCGAAGTGTAGCCCCGCGGTGGCCGGTGGGACGCCTCTGTGGGTCAGGACCGCTCGGCGACCGGCGGCGTCAGGCGCTGGGCCCGGATCTCCTCGCCGTGGCGGACCGGGATCGAGGCGAGCGGGCGGTCCCGGCGGTACGGGACGCAGAGGGCGCAGATCGTGCGCTCGCGGGGGTAGCGGTAGACGACCTCGCCGACCAGCGGCGTGCGCTTGCAGCGGTCGCAGCGCAGGCGCTCGGCGTGGAGCGAGGAGACGGACCGCCGCAGCAGCTGGCGCTCGAGGTCGGCTTCGGAGATCGGCTGGCGGCGCATGTCGTCACCCCGTTCGCCCCCGGTTCCCCGGCTCCTCCCCCGCCGGACCCCCGCATACACTCCGCGCATGGCCCACCGGATCGCCGTGCTGTCCCAGAAGGGCGGCACCGGGAAGACGACCACCGTCCGCACCCTCGCCGACGCCTTCCGTCGCGGCGGGCTCCGCGTCCTCGTGATCGACCTCGACCCGCAGGGCAACCTCTCGGACTACTTCGACGTCCCACCGGACGCGACGCCGACGATCGCCGAGGTCCTGACCGGGCGTGCGACGGCCGCCGACGCGATCCACGACGGGATCATCCCGGCCAACCTCCAGCTCGCCGAGGCCGAGCTCGCCCTGGCCGGGAAGATGGGCCGGGAGCTGATCCTCCGCAAGGTCCTCCGCGGTGCCGACGACGACGTCGACGTCGTGCTGCTGGACTGCCCGCCGAACCTCGGCCTCCTGACGGTCAACGCGCTCGTCGCGGCCACCCACGCGCTGATCGCGTGCGAGGCCCAGTACTTCGCGCTCCAGGGCGTCGAGCAGGCGCTGCAGGTGATCGAGCTGGCCACCGACGGCCTGAACCCCGACCTCGAGTTCCTGGGCGCCGTCGTGACGAAGGCCGACCTGCGCACGGTCCACTCGCGCGAGGCCGTGGTCGCGCTGCGGGAGGCCCACCCCGGCAAGGTCTTCGACGCGGTCGTCCGGCACTCGATCGCGTACGCCGAGTCGTCGGAGCGCGGCGTGTCGATCCTCGACCACCGCCCGGGGCTCGGGGTCGACTACCTCGACCTCGCGGGCCAGATCGCCGCCGCGCTGGGCGAGGCCCCGGCGAAGCGCAAGCTCGGCACGCTGGCGAAGGCCGCCCGCGCCTGAGCCCGGGCGGCGGGGTCAGTCGCCGACGACGACGGCGACTCGGGCGCCCTCGCCCACGAACGGCGCGTGCAGCACCGTCGCCCAGCCGGCGGCGCGCTCGCGCGCCTGCTCGAGCACCGCGGGCGCGTCGGCGCTGCTCGTCCAGAGCATCACCGTCGGCCCGGCGCCGGACACGGTCGCCCCGATCGCGCCGAGGCTCGTCGCGTCGTCGATCAGCTCGGACGAACGCGGGAACAGCGCGGCGCGGTGCGGCTGGTGCAGGACGTCCTGGAGGCTGTGGGCGACGATGTCGAGGTCGCCACGCTCGAGGCCGATGGCGAGCGCCGCCCCCCACGCGACGTTCTTGGTGGCGTCCTCCAGCGGGACGTGCTGGGGCAGCACGGCGCGGGCGGCGGCGGTGCGCACGGCCTCGTGCGGGACGACGAAGACGGCCTCGAGCCCCTCGGGCGGCGCGATCCGGACGCACCAGCCGCCGTCCGTCAGCACGATGCCGCCGTAGAGCGCGGCGGAGACGTTGTCCGGGTGCCCCTCGACGTCGACGGCGAGCGGCAGGAGGGCGTCGGGTTCGGTGCTGCCACCGTCGAGCGCCGCGGCGGCGGCGAGGCCGGCGACGATCGCCGTCGCGCTCGAGCCGAGGCCGCCGGCCAGCGGGATCTCGGTCCGCACGCGGAAGGTCACGCCGTCGGCGGACCGCAGGCGCTCGAAGGCCTGGACGATGACGTTGTCGCGCCCCGTCGAGAGCGGGAGGTCGTGCTCGACCGCGAACGTGCCGGTCTCCTCGACCTCGACGTGCAGCCACAGTCCGAGCGCCGCGGCCATGCAGTCGAAGCCCGGGCCGAGGTTGGCGCTCGAGGCGGGGACGGAGACGGAGACGGTGCGACCCATGCCAGGCCTACCGTACCCGAGTGGCCCGGGAGACAAGCGGGCCGGGGCCGCGCTCCGGGGGACCCGTGTGGCAGGCTGGGCGCGTGTCTCCGGCGTCCCGTCGAGCGTCCCGCTCGCTCCTGCCCGTGATCGTCGTGCTGTCGGTCGTGCTGGCGGGCCTCCTTGCCGTGATCGTGCGCCGCGAGACGCGGTCGACGGGCACCGCGACGGTCGCCGCCGCGCGGCCGCTCCCGGCACCGGAGCCCACGGCCCGGCCGTCCACCGCGCAGGTCCGGCGCGCGACCGCCGAGCTCGACCGGCGCTCCCCGGGACGCGACACGTCGGCGTGGTCGGTGCGCGGGGCGAGGGCGCGCGCGACGAGCGTCCCGATCCTCATGTGGCACGTGGTCGCGACGCCGAAGCCCGGCACGCCGTACCCGGACCTGTGGGTCACGCCGGAGCAGTTCGCCGCCCAGGTCGACGCGCTGCGCGGCGCCGGCTTCACCGCCGTGACGACGGAGGACCTCTGGAAGGCGTGGCACGGGACCGGGACGCTGCCGCGCCACCCGGTCGTCCTGAGCTTCGACGACGGCGACCTCTCCCACGTCACGAACGCCGCGCCGGTCCTCGCCCGCGCGGGCTGGCCGGGGGTGCTGAACCTGGCCGTCAACCACCTGGGGCCCAAGGGCCTGCCGATGTGGGGCGCGCGGCGCCTGGTCCGGGAGGGCTGGGAGATCGACTCCCACACGGTCGACCACCTCGACCTGACGACGCTCGACGACGCCGCGCTCGCCGAGCAGCTGACGCGGTCGCGGATGCTGATCGAGCGCCGGCTGGGCGTGTCGACGCGGTTCCTCTGCTACCCCGCGGGGCGCAACGACGACCGGGTCCGGGCCGCCGCCCGGCAGGCCGGGTACGTCGCGGCGACGACCGTCGTCCCCGGGATCGCGGCCCCGACCGACGACCCGTTCCAGCTGCCGCGGATCCGGGTCGGCCCGACGACGACCCCGGAGTCGCTGGTCGACCAGGCGCGCGGCACCGCCGCCCCGCCGACGGTCGTCGGTCCGGCCTGAGCCACGCCGTCGACCCTGCGCGGCAGGCGGGTGCCCCGGGCCGTCCGACCTCCGACGTGACCCGACCCGAGACGCCCGGGGCGGGGCCCGCCCCGGTCTCCTCTAGCCGACGAGGATCTTCTCGAGCGCCTTGAGGTCCGGCTCGCAGGGGACGACCGGCGGTGACTCGTCGAGCGCCGTCTGCGGGTCCTTGAGGCCGTGGCCGGTGAGCACGCAGACGACGCGCTCGGCGTCGCCGACGCCGTGCTTCAGCAGGCCGGCCACCGACGTCGCGGACGACGGCTCGCAGAAGACGCCCTCCTCGCGCGCGAGGAAGCGGTAGGCGTCGAGGATCTCCTCGTCGGTGCAGTCGGCGACGGTGCCGCCCGATCCGGTCATCGCGGCCATCGCCTCCTCCCAGCGCGCCGGGGCGCCGATGCGGATCGCGGAGGCGATCGTCTCGGGCTCGGCGACGAGCTCGCCACGGACGAGCGGGTTGGCGCCGCGGGCCTGGAACCCGTGCATCGCCGGCAGGCTCACCGAGGGGTCCTCGGCGTGCAGCTCCTGGAAGCCCTTCCAGTACGCGGTGATGTTGCCGGCGTTGCCGACGGGGATGCACAGGGCGTCGAGCCGGCCGTCGAGGTCCTCCATGACCTCGAAGGCGGCGCACTTCTGGCCGGCGATGCGGAAGTCGTTGACCGAGTTGACCAGCGCGATCGGGTGGACCTGGGTGATCTCGCGGACGAGGCGCAGGGCCTCGTCGAAGTTGCCGCGCAGCGCCACGACCTCGGCCCCCTGCATCAGGGCCTGGGCGAGCTTGCCCGCGGCGATCTTGCCGTCGGGCACGAGCACGATGCCGCGGATGCCGGCGCGGGCGGCGTAGGCCGCCAGCGACGCCGCGGTGTTGCCGGTGGACGCGCAGATGACCGCGTCGGCGCCGTCGCGGACCGCCGCGGAGACCGCGCAGGTCATGCCGCGGTCCTTGAACGACCCGGTCGGGTTCAGGCCCTCGAACTTCAGGAAGACCTCTGCCCCGACGCGCTCGGAGAGCCGCGGCGCGGCGATCAGGGGCGTCGACCCCTCGTTCAGCGAGACGATCGGGTCTCCGGGCTCGAACGGCAGGCGGTCCATGTACCGCTCGATCAGGCCCATGCGGCGGATCGAGTCGGAGCCGGTGAGGCGGTGTCCGGGCTGGTCCATGCGGGCTCCGGCGGGGGGCGTCAGCAGGTCGTCGGTCGGGCTCACGACGCGAACTCCTCGTCGATCACGCGGATGGCGCGCGGGGTGGCCGTCACGAAGTCCTTCGAGGCGATCAGCTGGACCGCGCCGTAGAAGCGGGACTCCAGGACCGGGTGGACGACGAGCACGAGGCGCGCGCCGGTGCCGGTGCCCTTCTGGACGACGCTCTTGACGGAGACGCCCTGCAGGCCGAGGACCTGGGCGATCTGCGCGAGCACGCCGGGCCGGTCGGCGACCTCGACGTGCAGGTAGAAGCTGGACTCGACGTCCGCGACGAAGCCGAGCTTGTTCTGCGTCGGCGGCGTCTGGGCGGGCGGGATCATCGCGGAGATCACGTCGCCGATCACGGCGGTCGCGGTCTGCGGGCCGCCGGCACCGGGACCGGACAGGGTGATCTCGGTGATCGCGGGCGACTCGATCGTGACGGCGTTGAACGGTCCGTCCACGGAGGAGAGCGGGTGCCCGGCGTAGAGGAACGCCGGGTGGACGCGGACGGCGAGCTCGTCGCCGATCCGCTCGGCGGTGCCGATCAGGCGCAGCGAGAGGCCGAGCTCGCGGGCGTAGGCGATGTCCTCGGTCGTCAGGTGCTCGATGCCCTCGAACGGCACGTCGGAGAGGTGCACCGGCGTGTCGAACGCCAGGCGGGCGAGGATCGCCATCTTCGCCGCGGCGTCCTTGCCGGAGACGTCGTCGGTCGGGTCGGCCTCGGCGTAGCCCAGGTCCTGGGCCTCCTTCAGCGCCTCCGCGTACGACGCGCCGGTCGCCGCCATCTGGCTGAGGATGAAGTTCGTGGTGCCGTTGACGATGCCGTGCAGGCGGTCGATGTGCTGGCCCGTCAGCGACTCCTGGAGCACGCGGATGACCGGCACGACGCCGGCCACGGCGGCCTCGAAGCGCAGCTGGACCCGGTGCTCGCGGGCGAGCGCCCAGAGCTCCTCGCCGTGCTCGGCCAGGAGCTGCTTGTTCGCGGTGACGACGTGCTTGCCGGCCTCGATCGCCCGCGTGACGTACTCGTGCGCGGGGTGGATGCCGCCCATGACCTCGACGATCAGGTCGGACGAGGCGAGGATCTCGTCGAAGTCCCCGCGGCTCGTCGTCAGCACCCCCGTGACCTCCGGCCGCAGGCCGGTGACGTGGGCGATCGCGTCGGCGCGCTCGGGCAGCAGCAGGTCGACGGCGGAGCCGACGGTGCCGTGGCCGAGGAGGCCGACGCGGAACGGGGCGGGGGCGTCCGACATCGCGCGGGATCATCGCACGGGCCGGTGTGACGGCGGCCTCCGCTCGCGACCGCCGGCACCGTCCCCGCCGGTCACCGGGCGGGCCGTGCGACGCTGGGGTGCGATGCGGGCGATCCTCTCCGACCTCGACGGCACCCTCGTGGACTCGACGCCCGCGGTCCTCCGCGTGTGGCAGGGCTGGATGCGCGACCGGGGGCTGCGGGTCGTGCCGGCGGAGGAGCACCCGCACGGGATCCCCGCCCGCGAGGTCGTCGCGATGCTGGCCCCGCACCTCGACGCGGACGTGGAGGCCGGCGAGCTCGAGCGGCGCGAGATCGCGGACCTGGACGGCGTGCGGCCGCTCCCCGGAGCCACGACCCTGCTGTCGGCCGCCGCGACGTCGACGCTGGATCCGGCGTGGCCGCGCGTCGCGGTCGTGACCTCCTGCACCGGGCCGCTGGCGACCGCCCGCCTGCGCGCGGCCGGCCTGCCGGAGCCGGCGTCGATGGTCACGTCCGAGCGCACGGCGCGGGTGAAGCCGGACCCCGACCCCTACCTGCTCGCCGCCGCGGAGCTCGGGGTCGCGCCCGGGGACTGCGTCGTGCTCGAGGACGCGCCGGCCGGGATCGCCGCCGGGCGCGCCGCGGGGATGCGCGTCGTGGCGGTCCGCTCGGCGCACGAGGAGGGCGCGCTGCGGGACGCCCACGAGGTCGTCGACGACGTCGCGGCGTTCCTGCGCGGAGCCGGTCTCGGAGGCTGACCGGCTCCGGCCGCCGGGCGCGCCGACGGCCGGACGGCACGGTCGCCCCACGGCGGACGCCGACCGGCCGACCGCGCGGCGTCAGACGTCGCGCGACCAGAGCTCGTCGACGCGCTCGCGACGGACGACCACGCGCGACCGCCCCTCGCCGACGAAGACGACCGGCGGGCGGGGCACGCCGTTGTAGGTGTTCGCCATCGCGTACCCGTAGGCCCCGGTCACGGGCGTCACCAGGACGTCGCCCGGGGCCGGCGCGTCGAGCTGCGCGTCCGCCACGAGCACGTCGCTGCTCTCGCAGTGCTTGCCGACCACGCGGCAGGCGGTCGCGCCCGGGGTGCCCCCGACGACGAACCGGTCGGCGATCTGCGCCTCGTAGCCGGCGCCGTAGAGCATCGGGCGCAGGTTGTCGGCCATCCCGCCGTCGACGGCGACCCAGGTCGAGACGTTCCGCTTGACGGTCTGGACGGTGTAGAGCGTGACGCCGCTGCGTCCGACGAGCGACCGCCCGGGCTCGTCGGAGATCCGGACGCGGTCACCGATCAGGTCGCGCACCGCGGCGACCTTCACGCGGGCGTACTCGTCGACGCTCGGGAGCCCGGCCACCTGGTCGGCGGTGTAGGCGACGCCGAGACCGCCGCCGAGGTTGACCTCCCCCACGCCGTCGGCCAGCGGGGCGATCGCGGCGACCGCGCGCCGGAAGACGTCGAGGTCGAAGAGCTGCGAGCCGATGTGGAAGTGCAGGCCGTCGAGCCGCAGCGACGACGACGCCCGGATCCGGTCGATGGCCGCGCGGGTCTCGTCGAGGCCGAGCCCGAACTTCGAGTCGGCCTGGCCGGTCGAGATCCCGTCGTGCGTGTCGCCGCGGACATCGGGCGTGACGCGGATGCTCACGCCCTGGACCAGGCCGTGCTCGCCCGCGATCCGCTCGAGCCGCTCGAGGTCGTCGCCGTTGTCGATCACGACCTGCCGCAGCCCGTGGCCGATCGCGGCCTCCAGCTCGCCGTCGGACTTCGCGTTGCCGTGGAGGTGGATGCGGTCCGGCGAGAAGCCCGCGTTCAGCGCGAGCGCCAGCTCGCCGCCGGACGCGACGTCGCAGCCGAGGCCCTCGGACTCGAGGACGCGCAGCACCGCGGTGCACGGGCACGCCTTGGACGCGAACGAGACGTGCGCACCGGGCGCGTGGGCCTCGAACGCCCGCTGGTAGGCCCGGGCCTGCTCGCGGAGGTCCGGCTCGACGACGACGTAGGCCGGCGTGCCGTGCTCGCGGGCGAGGTCGACGGCGTCGCAGCCGCCGAGCACCAGGTGCCCGCGGTCGTTCAGGGCGCTGCCCCGGGGATAGACGGCGAGCTGGTCGGCGGACATCGCCGCCGGATGATGCCAGTGCCACCCCGACCGGCGGGGCGCGAGGCTACGGGGTGACGGCGGGCGCGGGGACCGTGGGCGTCGTCGGTGCGGTGGTCGTCGTCGGCGCCTGCGTGGAGCCGAGGACACCGGCGAGCCCGTTCCCGAGGCCGCGGAGCGTGTCGCCCAGCGCCTGGCCGAGGCCGGCGACGAGACCGCCGACCAGCGACTCGGGCCCGCCGACGGCGTTCGAGAGCCCGTCGGTCAGCGACCCCGTGACGTCGGCGAGGCCGTGGGTCGTGTCGTCGAGGCTCTTGCCGAGCGCGGCGACCGGGTCCGGTGCCGGCGTGCGGGGCGGGCTCGGCGCCGTCCTGGTCGGGGCCGACGGGCGGGGCGTCGACGGGGTGCGCTTCGTCGGCGTTGCGGTCGCCGTCGACCGCAGCGGGGCGGGGGTCGCGGTCGGCGTCGCGGCGCGGGCGGTGGGCGGCCGCGTGGTGCGCTCGGATGCCGTGCTCGTCGCGTCGCGGCGCGCGGTGCGGCGCACCGGCGCGGGCAGCGCGACGGCGGCGTCGCGGTCCGCCGCGGCGACGAGGCGGGTCGGTGCCTCCGCGGAGTCGCCGCCGACGACCAGCGGGGCGTCGGTGTCGGGCGACGGGACGCTGACGACGCCCGTGCCGCCGAGGACGCCCGCCGCACCGGCGGCGAGGACGACCGCGGCCACGACGGGGAGCGCTCCGAGGCTGACCCCGGGCATGACTGATCCGATCAGGCGCAGGCGGGCCACGTACGTCGCATCGGCAGGAGGAGCGTCCAGCGCGACCCCCACGGGGCCGGACTGGACGAACGTCCGATCAGGCGGCGGCCCGGGTCCGGGCGGCGCGGAGCCGCCACGCGAGCAGCGCACCGCCGACGACCATCATCGCGATGCTCGTCACCTGGGCGGTGGTGAGCCCGAGGTCGACCTCCGGGTTGCGCCGCCAGAACTCGACGACGAACCGCTCGACGCCGGCGAGCACGAGGTAGAGGCCGAACAGCGCACCGGCGGGGAGGCGGTCGCGGAGCTGCCACAGGAGCAGGGCGGCGACCCCCATCACCACCGTCTCGAAGATGGGCGTCGGTAGGACCTCGACGCCGGGGTCGGTCTTCACGGCGCCCTTCGGGTACCCCATCGCCCACGGGGCGTCGGACACGCGGCCGTAGTCTCCGTCGCCCGAGACCTGGCAGCCCACGCGGCCGAGGGCGTACCCCAGGGCCAAGGACGGTGCCGCGGCGTCGAGGAGCTTCGCGTTGAAGTGGCCGCGCCACTTCGCCCAGGCGAGCACGGCGAGCGCGCCGCCGGCCGCACCGCCGTACCAGGTGAGCCCCGAGCCGCCGAAGATCGAGCCGAAGACGTCGCCCTTGGCCTCGGACCAGTTGTCGATCAACCAGTACCCGCGGGCGCCGACGAGGCCGCCGAGCAGCGCGGCGAGCAGGGCCTCCGTGGCCTGGTCCCCGGGCCACCCGACCTCGCGGAAGCGCCGCGCGAGCACCGCTCCGGCCGCCAGGAAGGCGAGCGCGAAGCAGAGCCCGAAGGTCTTGATGGGGAGACCCAGGAGGTCGATCTCGGGCTGCACGCCCGGGAGGCTAGACGGTCAGGGCCTACAGGTAGCCCATCGGGTCCTTCTGGACCCCGTTCACGCGCGTCTCGAAGTGGATGTGGGGCCCGGTGCTGTTGCCGGTGTTCCCGGACGCGGCGATGACCTGGCCCTTGGAGACCTTCTGGCCGACGCTGACGCCGAGCCGCGAGTTGTGGCCATAGCAGGTGGACAGCGAGCCGCCGTGGTCGATGCAGACGTAGTTGCCGTAGCCGCCGACCCAGCCGGCGATGCGCACGGTGCCGGACGCCGCGGCGTGGACCGGCGTGCCGACGGGGACCGCGATGTCGATGCCGCCGTGCAGGCGGCCCCAGCGGTACCCGAACGGCGACGTGAACTGGCCGTTGGCCGGGTAGTCCAGGGCGCCGCTGCCCTTCTTGACCCCGCCCCCGCCGCTCGGCATGCCGGAGAGCTTCGCCTGGATCTTGCTCTCCTCCTTCTCCATGCCCGCGAGGTCCTCCTGGAGGTGGTGCCGGTCGCCGCGGACGCGCTTGAGCAGCGTCTTGCGGGCCGAGCGCGCCTCGTCGTAGGTGCTGCGGGCGCTCACGAGGCGGCCCTTGACCTGCACGACCTCGTCGCGGCGGGACTCGATGCGGTCGTTGACGACGCGCTGCCCCTTCTCGAGCTTCGCGAGCTTCGCCTCGGTGCCGACGGCGTCCGCCTTCGCGGCCTTGACCGCCTCCATCACGCGCTTGTCCTGCGCGCCGATCCGGGCGAGGAACTCGCCGCGCTCGACGAGGTCGGAGAACCCGCGCGCGGAGACGACGACGGAGACGAGGTCGGGCTTGTCCGCCTGGTACAGCTCGACCAGGCGCGCGGCGAGGACCTCGCGCGACTCCTTCAGGCGCGCTCGCAGACGCACGAGCCGTGCGCGCTCGGAGCGCAGGTCGGCCTGCGTCCGCGTCAACTCGGCCTGGCTGCGGTCGAGATCGGCCTGGACGGTGTCCTGCCGGGCCTGCAGCACGTCGATCTTCGACTGCAGCCCGCCGATCTGGGCGCTGTACTTCTGCACGTCCGCGGTGAGGACCCGCTCGCGGCGCTTCTTGGACTCGACCTTGCCCCGGGTCGCCCCGATCTTGCTGCGGAGCCGGTCGAGGCTCTGCTGGGAGGCGGCGTCGGCGTCCGACGGACCGCCCCCGGCGATCCCGGCCGTCGCCAGGCCCGCGGTCACGAGCAGGGCGACGCCCGCGGACGGACGGACGCGTGAAGGACGATGGGGCGCGGACCGGGGCACAGACGTCCGAAGGTACGGCGGACCTCCGGGTCGGGCGAGCGGTGCAACCGCCTTTGCGCACCTTGCCGTCCGGGGCGGGGGCCCCATCGCGGGTGGCGTCCGGGCGCTCGGCGCCGCGTGGCGCCCAAAAACCGGCCTGGCGCAATGCCGCTGGCCGCCGTCGGCGCGAAAGGGGCGCTGAGCGACGAGTAAATCTTGCGCTCCGACGGCGTTCCAGGGGCTCCGCGGGGTCGGCGGTGTGGGACGATGCCCCCATGCCTCGCGGTGCATCGTTCGGAAAGGACCCCGGCCTCCAGGCCCGGATGGTCGGAACCCTCTTCGCACTGGGCCTGCTCTACGTCGTGTTCATGGGCGTGCTGTTCGCCGCCCTCGGCAACGCGGGGCCCGTGATCATCATCTGCCTCGTCTTCCTGCTGTTCCAGTACTTCACGGCGGACAAGCTCGCGCTGCGCTCGATGCACGCCCACGAGGTCACGCCGGAGCAGGCGCCTGAGCTCCACGCCCTCGTCGACCGCCTGTGCCTGCAGGCGGACCTCCCGAAGCCGAAGGTCGCGATCGCCGACGACCGGATGCCCAACGCGTTCGCGATCGGCCGGTCGCGGAAGAGCGCCACGGTCGCCGTGACGACCGGCCTGCTCGAGCTCCTGCCGCCGGCCGAGCTCGAAGGCGTCCTCGCCCACGAGCTGGCCCACATCGCGCACAAGGACGTCGCGGTCATGACGCTCGCGAGCTTCTTCGCGTCGCTCGCCGCGATGATCGTCCAGAACGCCATCTGGTTCGGCGGCGGCGACTCGGACGACGACGACGGCCCCGGCCTGCTCGCGGTGATCGCGGTCTCGGCACTCGTCTACGCGGTCAGCTTCTTCCTCCTGCGCGCGCTGTCGCGCTACCGCGAGTACGCGGCCGACCGCGGCGCAGCCGTCGTGACGGGCCGCCCCAGCGCGCTGGCCGCCGCCCTCGTCCGGATCAGCGACGGGATCGAGCGGACCCCGCAGCAGGACCTCCGCGAGGTCGGTGCGGTCCAGGCCTTCTACATCCTGCCGCCGCGCGCCAAGAGCGCCATCAGCGGGCTGTTCTCCACGCACCCGTCGATGGAGAAGCGGATCGCGGCGCTGCAGAAGATCGAGACCGAGCTCCAGCTCGGCCGGACGGCCTGATCCCGTGGGCTTCCTCGACACCCTGTTCGGCCGGACGAAGACGGTCAAGCAGGTCCGCCCGGACCGCCTGTTCGCGCTGACGACCGCCTCGATCGACCTGGAGACCGCGCACCAGATCGTCACCACGGGCGAGGCCGCGATCGTCTTCCAGCCGCTGGCGACGGGCGACTTCAACGAGATCGCCGACGACGCCGAGGCGATCCTCCGCAGCTCGGGCGAGGACACCGGCACCACCGTCGTGCGCCGCGACGACGACTACGGCTACCGCTGGATGGTGCTCCAGGACCCCGACGTCGACGACCAGGTCATCGGCATCAACGCGGTGATGGAGTCGCTGCAGGCCAGTGGCTACGCCGACCGCGTGCTCTGCGCCGTGTTCGCGTTCCGCGACGAGCGCACGAAGAGCCCCGTGCACCTCGTGTACCTCGCCAAGCGGGGCACGTGGTACCCGTTCGTTCCGGTGCCCGGCCAGACGAAGGAGCGCGGCCGCGAGCGCGAGATGCAGCTCCGCGCGATCCTCGAGCCGATGATGGGCCTGGAGCCCGAGATGGATCGCTGGTACCCCCTCTGGGGCGCGCCGATCGGGGTCTGACCCCGAGGGCGACCCGCCCCGAGAAGCTCGGGGCGGGGCCCGCACCGCGGTCTACGCCTCGGCGGGGTCCGGGACGAGGCCCTCGCCCGTGAACTCCTTGCCGGCCTCCTCGAACGTGAAGTCGTCGGCGGGGATCAGCACGTCGCTGCCGATGAGCTCGTCGTCGGCCAGTGGGGTGCCCTTCTCGCGGACGAACGCCAGGAGCTTCGCGAACTCACGCGCGTAGCCGCCCTCGTCGCCGGCCTCGACGGCCGCCACGACCGCGTCGTCGATGTCGTTGAGCGCGGCGTGCGTGTCGTCCGCCAGGCGGTACTGCTGGTCCATGAAGATCCGGACGATCACGCCTCCTTCTCCTGCTTCTCGGGCGTCGCCGTCGGCTCGGTGGATGCGGTCTCGCCGGCGCCGAGGGCCCCGGCCGGCGCGCTGCCCTGGCCGAGCTCGGCCTTCATGCGCTCGAGCTCGGAGTCGACCTGCGAGCCGGCGGAGAGCTGCTCGAGCTGGCGGTCGATGTCGTCCTTGCCGTCGCCGAGCTCCATGACGTCGCCGAACGTGCCGGCCTCCTCGAGCTCCGCGACCGCGTCGGCGCGGGCCTTCATGTTCTCCGTCTTGTCCACGGCGCGCTGCATCGCCATGCCGACCTCGGCCATGGACTCGCCGACGCCGCTGGCGGCCTCGGAGATCCGGACCTGGGCCTCCGCGGCGTTGTACTGCGCCTTGATGACCTCCTTCTTGGTCCGGAACTGCTCGACCTTCGTGCGGAGCTTCTGCTCCGACGCGATCAGCTGCTGCTGCTGGTTCTCGAGGTCCTGGATCTGGCCGCTGAGGCCCTGCAGCTCGGTCTGGATCAGCGTCTTGCGCTCCAGGGCGACGCGGGCGAGCTCCTCGTTGCCGGCGGCCAGCGCCTGACGCGCCTGGGTGTCGAGCTTGACCATCGACTGCTGCTGCTTGTCGGTCTGCAGCTGGAGGCGCTTCTTCGCCGTGACGACGTCGGCGATGCCCTTCTTGACGTTCTGGAGGTTCTCCAGCTGCTTCTGGTAGCTGTAGTCCAGCGTCTCGCCGGGGTCCTCGGCCTTGTCCAGAACCCGGGACAGCTTCGCTTTGATGGTGGTGGACATGCGGGCGCCGAGACCCATGTGGTGCTCCTCGTGGCGTTCTTGGGGACGATCGCCGGTCAGCCTATCGGTCCTGGATCAACGGTCCGTGAAGTCGTCGCCGCGCCGGGTGTGGCGCGGCAGGACTCGCCCGGGGGCGGACGCGGGGCGTCCTCCCCGCAACGCCTCCGCGACGTGCACCCCGGAACGCCGAGAGGCGCCGCGGTCGCGGCGCCTCTCGGAGCGGGGTGGGCCCGTGGGCCCGGTCGGCGGCGCGGTCCGACGGGCGGACCGGGCGCTCAGAGACCGTTGGGGTGGGTGACGACGTACTTCTTCTCGTCGGTGCGGTTGTCCGGGCGCCACTGCGGGCCGGGCAGACCGCTCGGGTCCTTGGCCGCCGAGGTGTCCAGGCGCAGGCCGGCGATGATCGCGAACGCGTGGCCCGAGTTGCCGAAGACCGAGATCCACTGGCCCTCGCCCGGCAGGCCGTCGTCCCAGGAGTCGTCGAACTCGTAGGACGAGAGCGGCGTCTCGAGCGTGCCCGCGGCGATCAGCGCGTAGGAGACCGTGCCGGAGCAGTCGTAGGCCGAGTCCTCGACCCGGGCGTGGCCGCCGCCGAGGCGGTACGGCTTGCCGACGATCTTGTTCGCGGCGATGACCGCGTTCTGGACCGGGGCCGGGGCCTTGAGCGGGACGCGGGCGAAGTAGGCGGCGCGACCGTCGACGGTCTTGCCCTTGTACCGCTTGGCCTTGATGCCGTTGGTGGTGCGCATCCCGGCGGGGACGGCGACGGCACCGGGTGCCGCGGGGGTCGCCGGCGCGGTGGGCGCGGCCGGGGCCGTCGGCGCCACGCCGCCGGTGGCGGGCGCCGGGGTCGTGCTCTGTGCTGAAGCGGTCGCTGCGGCCCCGGTGAATCCGGTGGCGAGGACAGCCGTCAACGCTATGGCCCGTGAAGTCAAACGCACTGCGTGCTCTCTTTCGTCGGCCTACGGGGTTAGCTGACGGGCTGGCGCAGAAAGAGCAGCGCCCCGACCGGATGACCGGCCGATTAGCCCCAAGAACACGTGGTTCCCCCGCCCACCGGATTCGACTCCGGTGATTCGGCTCCGGGCAGAGTAGCAGGGACCGCGCAAGACGTCGCCCAACCGTGCAACCCGTGGTGCACCGAGCAGGTCATCCGTCACGGTGGGGCACGGCGACGCCCGTGGTGGTCGGAGATCCGTCCATGCAGCCGTGCGGGGCCGGGGTCCGTGTGCGGTCGCGCACGGACCCCGGCAGGACGGATACCGTGCGCCCGATGCGACCGGTCTCCTCCCGCACCCGCCGCGCCGCCACGGCCGTCCTCACGGCCGTCGTGACGGCGACCCTGCTCACCGGTTGCGGCAGCGACGACGACACCTCCCCCTTCACGCCCCCGAAGGGCGACGCCGACGACGCGGCCGCGCTGGGCTACCCGACCGCGGCGACGCGGAACACGACCCGCACCGCCACGAAGGATCCGCTCGTCGCCGCGGCCGCCGACGCCCGGGCCGCGTACCCGAACGGCTCGGACTTCAGCCGCGCGAAGGCCGTGACGCTCGTCGACCGGAACGACTGGCGCGCGGCGCTCGCGGCGACCGCGCTGACCGCGGCCCCGACCACGGCACCGCTCCTCTACACCGACGGGACGAAGCTCCCGGACGTCACGGACAAGGCGATCGCGGCGCTCAAGCCGTCGGGGAGCGACCCGTTCGGCGGGGCCCAGGCCGTCCTCGTCGGCAAGACCGCGCGGCCCGCCGGCCTGCGGACCGCGTCGATCGAGGGCGCGAACCCGTTCGAGCTCGCCCGCGCGATCGACCGTCGGACGACGCAGGCGCGCGGCCGCACCAGCGACCGCGTGCTGGTCGTCAGCGCCGACGACCCGGAGTTCGCGATCCCCGCCGCCGCGTGGCTGGCGAAGTCCGGGGACCCGGTCGCCTTCGTGACGAGCAGGGGGATCCCGGCGGCGACCGCGAAGCAGCTCGCCGCGCACCCGAAGGCCACGCTCTACGTCCTCGGGCCGAGCAAGGTGATCCGCCCGTCCGTCACGAAGCTCCTGCGCAAGTACGGCACGGTCGAGCGTCTCGGCGGGGTGACGCCGGCGGAGAACGCCGTCGGCTTCGCCCGCTACAAGGACGGCGCCTTCGGCTGGAACGTCAACCAGCCGGGGCACGGGTTCCTGATCGCCCGGCAGGACGACACGCTGGGCGCGATCGCGCTCGCACCGCTCGCCGCCTCCGGGCTCCACGGGCCGCTGCTCCTCGTCGACGGCGACCAGGGCGACCTGACCGTCCCCGTGCGCGAGTACCTCCGCGACGTGCGGCAGGGGTACTACCCCGACGACCCCAGCCTCGACGCCACCGGCGTGGCCCGGTACAACCGCGCCTGGCTGACCGGCGACTTCACGCAGATCAGCGCGAAGGTGCAGGCGCAGATCGACACCCTGCTCGAGGTCGCACCGGTCAGCGACTCCGCGAAGGGCAGCCCCGACGGCCTCCCGACGGGCGCGAAGAAGGCCCCGACGCCGACCACGGCCAAGCCGACGACGACGGCACCCACGCCGTCCGCGTCCCCCGCCCGCCCGGGGACGACGACCTCCTCCGGCGCCCCGACGCCGAAGGCGCCGTAGGCGGCGGACCCGCTCCGGCCGCGCGCGCGAGGCCGGAGCGGTACAACAGGGGCATGAGCGAAGCCCAGCGTCCCGACCAGCGCGATCCCGGCGCCGCCGTCACGATCGACGACATCCGCGAGCTCACCGGCGCCGCGACGCCGCACTTCGCCCAGCAGATCCGCAACCGCGTCGCGCGGCTGATCAGCGGCCTGCCGGCCGGGCACCCGGCCCGCACCTTCGGGGAGTCCGAGGTCCGTCGTCTGACCGCGCTGGGGACGAGCGGCGAGGTCCGCGGCGGGCTCGCCCAGCCCGGCATGCCCGGCCTGCCGTCGACGGCCCTCCCCAAGGGCTGAGCCGGCCGCCGCGCCGCCCGCCCCCTCCCGGCCGCCATGCCCGCTCCCGTCCCGCCCCCCGCTCCCGGCCCGACGCTGTGGGAGGCCGTCTCCGGCCTCGCGCTGCAGGTCGACGAGCTCGAGCTGGAGACCCTCGAGCGCCCCACGAAGATGGGCGTCCGCCTGACCACCGTCGTCCACCTGCGGGGTGGCGGCCACGAGGGCGTGGGCGAGGACGTCACCTACGACCCGTTCTCGCACTCGGCGCTGCTCGAGTGGGACGGGCTCCCCGACGTCCGCGGGTCGTGGACGATCGCGTCGTTCAGCGCCGTCTTCGACGGCATCACGCTCTTCCCGACCACGCCCGAGCACGACGTCGACGAGCGGTACCGCCGCTGGGCGTTCGAGTCCGCGGCGCTGGACCTCGCGCTGCGCCAGGCCGGGACGGACTGGAGCACCGCCGTCGGGCGTCCCGTCGGACCGCTGACCTTCGTGTCGTCCCGCGGCGTCGGCGACCCGCCGGACGCCGGGACGATCGACGACCTCCGCCGGCGCTCCCCGGGCCTCGGCATGAAGCTCGACCTGGGCCGCGAGTGGGACGCCGCGTCGATCGCGGCGCTGGCGGACACCGGGGCCGCGACCACCGTCGACCTGAAGGGCCTGTACCGCGGGACGCCGGTGGACGCCCCGATCGACGCCGACCTCTACGCCCTGATCGTCGACGGCCTGCCGGACTCGTGGTTCGAGGACCCGTTCGTCGACGACGCCACGCGTCCCGTGCTGGAGCCGCACGCCGACCGCATGACGTGGGACGTCCCGCTGCACGACGTGGCGGACCTCGACGCGCTGCCGTTCACCCCTGCCGCCGTGAACCTCAAGCCGTCGCGGATCGGGTCGCTGCGCGAGCTGTCCGCCTTCTACGCCGCGTGCGAGGAGCGGGGGATCGGCACGTACTCCGGGGGGCAGACCGAGCTCGGTCCCGGGCGGGGCCAGGCGCAGCTGCTGGCCGCGACCTACCACCCCGACGGCCCGAACGACCTGGCGCCGATGCCGTTCAACGACGTGGACCTCCCCGAGGAGCTCCCCGCCTCCCCGCTGACGCTCGACGTGACCCCCAGCGGCTTCCGGCTCGCGCAGGACGGCTGACCGAGCCCACCGGGGCGGCGGCGGGCGGGTCGCGGTCGCCGCATCCGGCGCGGCGGCGCCGGGCAGCAGACGGGTCGCATCGCGCACCGGAGCGGGCGGATCCACCGTCCGGCACGGGCCCGCTGTCCGGCGCCACAAGGGTGGCGCGGACGTCGGGCCCCCGGAATCCGACGGTCAGTAGGATGCCGCGCTTCCCCGTCTTCGTTCAGCGAACCTGGAACCCCATGTCTGAGACAGTCGCCGTCGCCGGATCCGGCACCATCGCCACCGGCATCGCGGTCACCGCCGCCAAGACCTCGCCCGTGCTGCTCTGGGCGCGCTCGCCCGAGAGCGCCGCCCGCGCGCAGAAGGCCATCGACAAGCAGGCCGCGAAGCTCGAGATCGACGTCTCCGGCGTCACGGTCACCACGAACATCGAGGACCTCGCGAAGGGGACCTACCTGATCGAGGCCGTCTCCGAGGACCACTCCACCAAGAGCGAGGTCTTCGACAAGCTCGAGTCGATCATCCACGAGGGCGCGATCCTCGCCACGACGACGTCGTCGCTCTCGATCGAGAAGCTCGCGGAGGCCTCCGGCATCCACGAGCGCTTCGTCGGCCTGCACGTCTTCAACCCCGTCACGAAGATGGAGCTCATCGAGCTGATCTTCCCGGCGGCGGCCAGCGAGGACACGAAGGAGCGCTCGCGCGCCCTCGCGACGGCCTGGGAGAAGACGGCCGTCGAGATGCCCGACATGCCGGGCTTCGTCGTCAACAAGCTCCTGTTCCCGTTCCTGTTCTCCGCCGTGGAGCTCAAGGAGGAGAGCGGCCTCTCCGCCAAGGACATCGACGCCTGCATGCAGCTCGGCGCCGGCCAGCCGATGGGGCCGTTCGCGCTGCTCGACTTCGTCGGGCTCGACGTCTCGAAGGCCATCGGCGAGGTCATCGGCGCGGACGTCCCGCCGGCGCTCGAGGCGCTCGTCGCCGAGGGCAAGCTCGGCCGGAAGTCCGGCGAGGGCTTCCTCGACTGGTCCCGCTGAGGGACCACCCGTCCAGCCGGCCCGGCCGGTCGCAGCAGCCGAGGGCCCGCACCGCGGGCCCTCGCTCGTTCCGGGCCCCGGACGAACAAATGACCCCGAGGAGCGAGCTCCTCGGGGTCATCCGTGCGTGTGTGTGGTGGTCGGGCGACGAATCGCCCTTCCTATGTTGGTACAGCGCCGTCCCGGGCACTGCACCATGTTGTCCCGTCCAGCCGCACCAGGATCGGCTCGGACAGGGACATAGTGACGGATTCGCCGCGGTCGCCACTCCCCGGGAGCGCCGTTTGGCGGCAATCCACCGATGTCCTTAGGTTCCGACCACTCCGATGGCCGAAACGGCCCATCTCACGACGGACACGGTCTGGACGGCCCCGCACGCCCTGGACGGATGACTCACTGCAGCTCGTCGACGCGTTCCGCCAGCTCGAGATCGTTCTCGGTGATCCCGCCGGAGCTGTGGGTGGTGAGCCGCAGGCGGACCTTGTTGTAGCTGTGGAGCGCGATGTCCGGGTGGTGGCCCTGGGACTCCGCGAGGCCCGCCACGGCGTTCACGAACTGGACGGCCCCGGCGAAGTCGTCGAGCGTCCACTCGCGCTGGAGCGCACCGTCCTCCCGGGTCCATGCGTGCGCCCCCAGCCACGTCTCGAGCCGTCCCTCACCGATCAGGTCTGCCATAAACAGGGATAGTGGACCACCTGCCGCCCGCACGCCACCAGACCCGCGGTCCGCGGCGCGTCGTCTCGCTCGTCCCGCACGCGACGGAGCTCCTGTTCGCGCTCGGACTGGGCGACCGCGTGGTCGGCGTCACCCACGAGTGCGACCACCCCGCCGCGGCGCGCGACCTGCCGCAGGTGACCTTCAGCCGACTCGGCGGCGAGCTCGACGCGCGCGGCATCGACGAGGCGGTCTCCGCCCTCGCCCGCGACGGCCGGTCGCCGAACGGCCTGCACGCGGAGCTGCTCCGGGAGCTCCGCCCGGACCTCGTGATCACGCAGGAGCTCTGCGCCGTCTGCGCCGTCTCCCACGAGGACGTCGTGGCGCTGACGGCCGACCTCCCCGGGCCCCCGGACGTCCTCGCCCTCGACCCGCACACCTTCGGGGAGACCCTGGACGACGTCCGAACCGTCGCCGGGCTGTGCGGCGTCCCCGACGCGGGACGGGCGCTGCTGCGGGAGATCGGGTCCCGCACGGACCGCATCCGGGTGGCCGTGCGGAGCGCCCCGCGCCCACGCGTCGTCGCGGTCGAGTGGCTGGACCCCGTCTACGTCGCCGGGCACTGGACGCCGCAGCTGATCGACCTGGCCGGCGGCGTCGACCTGCTGGGTCTGCCCGGGGAGCACAGCGCCCGGGCGCGCTGGGAGGATCTCGCGATGCTGCGTCCCGACGTCGTCGTCTGCATGCCCTGCGGCTACGACGCCGAGCGGTCCCTCGTCGAGGCCACGCCGCACGCCGCACGCCTGTGGGCGACGGGTGCCCGTCGGGTCGTCGCCGTCGACGCGAACGGGCTGCTCACGCGACCCGGTCCCCGGCTCGTCGCCGGGATCGAGACCCTCGCGCACGCGCTGCATCCCGCCCTGGTGCCGGACGCCCCCGGCGCCGTCCTCGACGTCCCGCGGAGCACCGTCCCGGTGGCCACCCGGTGAGCGCCCCCCGGCGGGTCCTCTACCTGCACAGCTCGGCCGGCCGCTACGGCGCGGACCGCCAGCTGGTCGCGATGGCCGGCGGGCTCGATCCCGACCGCTGGCGGGCCACGGCCGTCCTCGCCGAGGACGGGCCGCTCGTCGACGACCTCCGCGACGTCGGCGCGGAGGTCCTCGTCCGGCCGCTCGCGGTGCTGCGCCGCGAGCTGTTCTCCCCCGCCGGCCTCGTCCGCGTGGGGCGCGAATGGGGCTCCGACCTCGTCGGGCTCGGGCGGATCGCCCGGCGCCGCGGCGTCGCGGTGCTCCACAGCAACACGTCGGTGACCCTCGGCGGCGCCCCCGCCGCCGCCGCCCTGGGGATCCCGCACGTGTGGCACGTCCGGGAGATCTACACCGGGTTCGAGCGGTTCTGGCCCGCCTACGGCCGCATGCTGACCACGGCGTCCGTGCTCCCGTGCGTCAGCGAGGCCGTGCGCGCGCAGTTCGCGGGCCTCGGTCGCGCCGACCGCGCGCGGGTGCTCCACGACGGCCTCGCGCTCGCGCCGGACCCCGTCGACCGGGACGAGGCCCGGGCCGCCCTCGGGATCCCTGAGGACGCGTTCGTCACGGCGCTCCTGGGGCGGCTGTCGGCGTGGAAGGGCCAGGAGCTCCTCGTCGAGGCCCTCGGTCGCCCGGCGCTGCGGGACGACCGCCGGTCCCTCGTCCTGCTCGCGGGCGCCGCGTGGCGGGAGGACCCGACGCTCGGGGACGCCCTCCGGACGCGCGCCGCGGAGCTCGGCGTCGGGGACCGCCTGCTGCTCCCGGGGTTCGTCGACCGCGTCGGCCTCGTCTACGCCGCCGCCGACGTCGTCGCCGTCCCGTCGACGCACCCCGACCCGCTGCCGAACGCCGCGCTCGAGGCCGCCGCCGCGGGCTGCTGCGTCGTGGCCGCCGACCACGGGGGCCTGCGGGAGATCCTCGACGGCGGACGCACCGGGGTGCTCGTCCCGCCCGGGGACGCCGGGGCCCTCGCGTCGACCCTCGCCGGGCTCCGCGACGACCCCGGTCGCCGGGAGGCCCTCGGGGCGCTGGCCGCCGACGACGCCGCGCGGCGGTTCGGCGCGGCCCTGCTCGCGGAGCGCCTGCAGGCGCTCTACGACGAGCAGACGGCGGGCGGCCGGGCGGCCCCCGCGGTCAGCTGATCGCGCCGCACTCCCGGAAGCCGAGGGCCATCAGCGCGTCGAGCGAGCTCTGCTGCGCGAGGTCGAGGTCGGCGGCGGCGCCGTCGCTGGTCTCCCCCGTCCGCTGCACCTGGTCGGCGAGGCTGTCGGCCAGGGTGGCGACCGCCTGCCCCGAGCGCACCGCGTCGGCGCGGACGGGCTCGAGCATCGGCACGTCGCCGAGGTCGATGCGCCCGACCCGGGTGCTGATCTGCCGCCACGCGCCGGCGAGCGCCCGGAAGCCCTCGGCGACCTCGGCGTTCGTGACACCCCGGCCGACCCGGCGGTACCCGTTGTCGACCTTCTGGCGGTACACGGCGCAGACCGCGTTGCCCGCGCTCAGCGCGGACGGGGAGCTCGGACCGCCCAGGCACGGCGCGCCGAGCTCGCGCAGGGACGCGAACGCCTCGAGCAGCTGGAGGACCGACGGGAGCTGGGAGCTGTCCGGCGCGTTGCGGGCCAGCGTCTCGCCGTCACCCGTCTCCGTCGCCTGCAGCGCGCTGCGGAGGCCGTCGCGCAGCTCGACCAGTCCGCTGCGGGGCTCGCCGACCAGACCGTCGAGCGCCTTCGGCAGCTCGTCGTCCTGCAGCATGTCGAGCACCTCGGTCACGCCGCGCAGGCGCACCGTGACGGCCTGCCGGTAGCCCGCGGGGTCCGTGGTCAGCGGCGCGAGGCGGCTGGTCGTCAGCGCGCGGGAGCACCGGCGGGAGGTCTCCAGGCGCCACTCGCCGAGCCCGCCGACGCCCGGGTCCGCCCGCCAGGCCCCCGCCGTGCGGGTCGCGCGGGTGACCTCCGGGCCACCCGCGATGCGCACGGTCGCGACGTCGCCGTCGACCTCCGCCTCCAGCGGCTTCCCGACCGCGGCGGGCAACGGCTCGAGCGCGGCGCGCAGCAGGCGGTTGGGCACGTTCCGGCACTCGGTCCGCGGCTTCGGGAGGAAGCGGGCGAGGGCCGCGAGGTCCTGCTGCGTCTGCGCGCCCAGGGCCGCGCACAGGCGCCGCGACGACGGGGTCGGCCGGGACGTGACCGAGGCGGTCAGGCGCTCGGCGGCCGAGACCGCGGCGCGGCGCTCCTCGGGCGAGCCCTTGCCGCCGCCGAGCAGCAGCAGGGCCCCGGCGGCGACGAGCACCACGACGAGGACGGCGCCGCCGATCAGCGGCAGGCGGGCTGGGAGGCGACGGCGGGAACCGCCGGACGACAGGGGTCCGCGGCTCATCCGAACCTCACGGTCTGCTCGGACGAGCCGGCCACGACGATCGAGCCGATCACCGCGACGACGCAGAGCCCACCGCACAGCGCGGGCCCGAGCCACCGGGGACCGCGCCGCGAGCCCTCGTACAGGACGAAGGCCGCGAGGGCGCCGAAGACGAGCCCGCCGAGGTGCCCGCCCCAGCTGACCCCGGGCCGGAACGACAGCACGAGGTTGATCAGCAGCAGGAACCCGAGCTGGCTCTGGAACGGGTTCTCGCCCCGTCGGCGCATCTCCACGAGCAGGTAGCCCGCGAGGCCGAAGACCGCCCCGGAGGCGCCGACGGTGCCCTGCAGGGGGTTCGTCGTCTGGATCATCGCGCCGAGCGAGCCGCCCAGGAGCGCCACGAGATAGAGGAGGGCGAACCGCGGACCGCCGAGCTTGCCCTCGATCTCGCTGCCCAGGAACCAGAGCAGCAGCATGTTGAACGCGATGTGGATGAGCCCGGCGTGCAGGAAGCCGCTGGTGACCAGACGCCAGTAGTCGTGCTGCTCGATGCCGGCGCGGAACAGCACGCCGTTGCGGTCGATCCACGAGCCGTTCGTGCCCTCGAGGCCGAAGTTGCCGCCGGCGAGGAACGCGACGATGCAGATCCCGATGATCGCCTGCGTCACCCGCGGCAGGTGCCCGCCGCCGACGGAGGAGATCGTGTGGACCTTCGTGCGCTGCTTGGCGCACTCCGGGCATCGCATGCCGACCGGGGTCGACGTCATGCAGTCGGGGCAGATCGGACGGTCGCAGTTCGAGCACGACACGCCCGTCTCGCGCGCCGGGTGGCGGTAACAGGTGGCCATCGACGGCGGAGCGTATCGGTCGCGCCTCAGGCGACGATCAACGCCTGCCGAGGCGCTGGGCGCCCCGACGGACGACCCCGGCGACGTCCTCCGCCGCGCGGTCGATCGTCCGCCCCGCCTGGGCGCCCCGCGAGCGGCTGACCTGCTTCCACCGCAACGCGGCGAGGCCGGTGCCGGCGACCCCGCCGACGGCGACGGCGATCGCGGGCCGGACCCAGTTGCGCGGGTCCTTCATGGCGCGGAGCTCCCACGACTCGAGCTCGTCGGCCGCCATCTCGGAGAGGTTCCGCAGCGTCGACTCCACCCGGGTGCCGAGGCGCTCCGGCGGCTCGACGGGGGCCATGGCCTCCCGGAGCAGGCGCTCGATGTCGACCGCGGACTTGTCGACGGACCGGCTCACGACGGCAGCCCCGGCGTCGGCTGGTCGGCCACGAGGCCCTCCAGCTGCTTGATCGACCGGTGGATCAGCACCTTCGTCGCGCCGTCGGACCGTCCCATCGCGCGGGCGATCTCGCGGTTGTCCATCCCGAGGGCGAAGCGCATGATCAGGGCCTCACGGCGGTCGTCCGGCAGGTGCTGCACGGCGGCGAGGATGCGGCCCAGCTCGTCGCGCTCCTCCACGAGGTCCTCGGTCGTGTGGGTCGCCCGCAGGATCGTCGTCGACTCGTCGTCGTCGATCGAGGTCTGCGGGCGCCGTGACCGGTCCCGGAAGAGGTTGGCGGCGAGGTTGTGGGCGATGCGGATCAGCCAGGGCCGCAGGGGCCGCCCGTCCGATTCGCGGAGCGCACGCTCGAAGTGCCGGTACGCCTGCAGGAACGTCTGCTCGGTGAGGTCCTCCGCGTCGTGGTGGTTGCCGACCCGGTAGTAGGCGAAGGAGTAGACGTCGCGGAGGTGGTCCCGGTAGAGCTCGGAGAACCTGTCGTCGAGCTCGGCCTTTTCCACGCGGAGCACCTTACCGCCGGTAGGCGGTGGCGGCGGTCCGCGCCTCGCGTCGTCCTCAGGCGCCTGCCGAGCGGGCCTTCCGGTCAGGGTCGCCCGCGGGGAGCGCGGCGACGGGCTGCAGGCCCTCGGGCGCGAGCTCGGGACGGAGGTGCGCCGGGTCGACCCCGATGCCGGTCTCCGTCGTGTGCCCGCCGAGGCTGTTCCAGCCGAGCTCGACGCACGGCCAGATCCGCTCGGTGACGGCGTTGGCCAGCTCGCCCGTCGGCTGGTCGACCTGCGGGAAGGTCAGCGCGCGACCGGCGCGGACGATGACCTTGTGCGGTCGGATCCGCCAACCCGTGCGGACGTGGGTCGTGCCGTGAATCGAGATCGGCACCACGGGGACGCCGGTCTCCAGCGCCAGGCGCCCGACGCCGCGCTTCGGGCGGCCCAGACCGCCGGGGCGGACCCGGGTGCCCTCCGGGAAGATCACGACGCAGTCCCCGCGCTCGAGGATCTCGCGCGCCGTGCTCATCGCGTCGCCGTCGGCGTTGCCACGGTCGATCGGGAAGGCGCCGAGGCTGTTCAGGAACCAGCGCTGCAGCGGCTTGCGGAAGAGCTCCTTCTTCGCCACGAAGTACAGCGGACGACGACTCATCGCGCCGATGATGAACGGGTCGAGGAAGCTGCGGTGGTTCGCCGCGAAGATCACCGGGCCGGTGGCCGGCACGTGCTCGCGGCCGATCCGCGCCAGGCGGAAGTACACGTGGAAGAACGGCTGGAAGAACGCCCGGACCGTCCAGTACACGAGCGGGTTGACGCCCTTGCCCACCCGCGCGTGCAGGGCGAGCCGCTGATCCCGGTCGAGATCCGGCCGCTCGGCCTTGGCGGGCAGCGAGCGCACCGCGGGCAGCGGGGTCTCGTCGGGGCGGTGCTCGGGGGCGGGTGACTCGCGATCCATCTGTACTGCAAGACCCCGTGCGGGGCCCGCGGTTACATCCGGCGGCCCGCGACCTGCGCCAAGCCCACGGTCAGATTCGAACTGACGACCTTCGCTTTACAAGAGCGCTGCTCTGGCCAACTGAGCTACGCGGGCGGGCTGCCGCCATCGTAGCGACGCCCGTGACCCTCGACGTCGACGGTTCACTCCGCCCCGCCGGTGGGTGTCCGCCCCCGCTCACCTACCCTGGAGCCATGGCCGGCGACGCTCCCACGGACCCCGCGACCGACGAGCCACACCCCCTGCGGCGGCTCTGGGACCGCGCCACGCGCTTCCGTCCACGGATCGTCCTGGCGGTGGTCTCGACGGTCCTGAACAAGCTGTTCGACATCGCGCCGGAGCTCCTGATCGGCGTCGCGATCGACGTCGTCGTGCGCAAGGACGAGTCGTTCGTCGGCCAGCTCTTCGACGTGGCCGACCGCGAGGACCAGCTGCTGATCCTCGCCGGCCTGACCGTGATCGCCTGGGTGCTGGAGTCGGCGAGCGACTACCTGTCCGCCCGGCTCTGGCGCGGGCTCTCGCAGGACCTCCAGCACGACCTGCGCCTCGACGCCTACCGGCACGTGCAGGACCTCGACACCGCCTGGTTCGAGGACCGCGAGTCCGGCCGGCTGCTGACGGTGCTCAACGACGACGTCAACCAGCTCGAGCGGTTCCTGGACATCGGCGCCAGCAAGATCATCCTCACGGCGACGAACGTCGTCGCCGTCGGCGCGGTCTTCGTCGTCATCTCGCCGGTCCTGGCGCTCACGGCCTTCCTACCGATCCCGGTGATCATCGCGGGATCGCTCCTGTTCCAGCGGCGCCTCGGCCCGCGGTACGAGGCGGTCCGCGACCGGGCCGGGCGTCTCGGCGGCCTGATCGGCGGCAACCTCGGCGGCATCGCGACGATCAAGGCGTTCGGCGCCGAGGACCGCGAGGCCGCGCGCGTCGAGGAGGCGTCCGCCGCGTACGCCACAGCCAACCGGCGCGCGATCGCCTACAGCTCCGCGTTCGTCCCGCTGATCCGCATGGCGATCCTCGCGGGCTTCATCCTCACGCTCGTCCTCGGCGGACGGGCGGCGCTCGACGGCTCGCTCGAGATCGGCCTCTACTCCGTCCTCGTGTTCATGACGCAGCGCCTGCTCTGGCCGCTGACCGAGCTCGGCGAGACGCTCGACCTCTACCAGCGCGGCGTCGCCTCGATCCGGCGCATCCTCGATCTCCTGGACACGCCGATCACGATCCGTCCCGGCGCCACCGAGCTCCCGCGGGGAGCGACCCTCACCCCGTTGCCGGTCCGCTTCGCCGACGTGCGCTTCTCCTACGGCGGGCGTCCCGGCGCCGTCGTCGCCGACGAGGACCGCATCCCCGTCCTCCACGGACTCGACATCGACGTCCCCGCCGGCCAGACGCACGCGATCGTCGGTGCGACGGGCGCGGGCAAGTCGACCGTGGTCAAGCTCCTCCTCCGGCTCTACGACCCCGACTCCGGCGACCTCACGGTCGGGGGCGTCCCCGCCGAGGACCTCTCGTTCGCGTCCCTGCGCGGCGCGATCGGCTACGTCGGCCAGGACACGTTCCTGTTCGACGGGACCGTCGCGGACAACCTCCGGTACGGCGCCCCGGACGCCGACCGGGACGCGCTCCGCCGGGCCGCCGAGCTCGCCGAGGCCCACGACTTCGTCTCGGCCCTCCCCCACGGCTACGACACGCCGGTCGGCGAGCGCGGCATCAAGCTCTCCGGCGGCCAGCGCCAGCGGCTGACGATCGCCCGAGCGCTCGTCCGCGACCCCGCGATCCTCGTGCTCGACGAGGCCACCAGCGCGGTCGACAACGAGACGGAGGCCGCGATCCAGCGCTCGCTGCTGCGGGTCGCGCACGACCGGACCACGATCGTGATCGCCCACCGGCTGTCGACGATCCGGCACGCCGACCGGATCCACGTGATGGACCGCGGGGTCGTCGCGGAGGCCGGCACCCACGAGGAGCTCGTGGCCGCCGGCGGGCGCTACGCGGCGCTGTGGTCGGTCCAGACCGGCGAGGTCGCCGAGGGCCTGATCGGCCGCCCGGGCGCCTGACCCCCGGGGCGGCCGGGGTCGTCCAGGCGCCCGCGACCCGCGCCCGTCCGGCCGCCGCCGGCCGACGGGCGGAGGACGAGGCCGGTCGCCCGGCGTGGCCGGGCCCGGCGGCGGAGCGTCAGACGGGGAGCCAGGCGCCCTCGGCGTTGCGGCCGAGGACGATCTCGTGGGTGCGCTCGCCGTCGGCGACGGTGAAGGTGGCGCGGTCGTTCGCGACACCCGGCTGGTCGTCGACGGAGACGAGGCTGAGGCCGACCGCGGACGGGTCGCTGATGCCCAGCGAGCGCGCCGCGTCGAGCGCGGCCGCGCGCAGCACCGCCGGGTCCCACCCCTCGTCGGCGGCGTGCGCCGCGGCGAGGGCCGAGTTGGCGGAGCGGATGCGCTCGTCGGTCAGGGCGCGCTGGGAGTCGTCGCGGCGGCGGCCGGCCACCCACCCGGTGAGGGCGAGGAGGCCGACGGCCGCCACGACGACGAGGAGCACCACCCCCACCACCGACACGGCCAGTGGCACGTGGCCGGTCGGATCGAGGAGGGTGGTGGACAGCGCGGCCGACATGGCGCGCATGCTAGACGGCGGACGCGCCCGACGTGGCGCGTTGCCGCTCGGCCCGTGGGCGCGGGACGACGCTCAGGCGACGACCCGGAGCGGCACGCGCTCGCGCTCGCGCAGGAAGTCGCCGATCTTGCGCTTGACGCGCTGGAGGGCGTTGTCGACCCGCTTGGTGTCGGAGCCGAGGCGCTCGGCGATCTCCTCGTAGGAGCGGCCGCGCAGGTACAGGGCGAGGACGCGTGACTCGAGGTCCGACAGGAGCTCGGGGACGGAGGACACGAGGGCACGGAGCTCGTCGCGGTCCACCGCGAGCCGGGCTGGGTCGTGCTTCTGCGGGCCCGGGATGACGTCGTGCATCGTGCTCTCGCCCTCCGACGCCCCGGGGGGCGGCGAGGACAGGGACACGGCGTCGTTGAGGAGCTTCGCCTTGTGCCGGTTGTCGGCCTTGATCGCGGTGATCATCCGCCGCGTGATGCAGAGCTCCGCGAAGTTCCGGAAGCTCGACTCGCGGTCGGTCCGGAAGTCGCGGATCGCCTCGTACAGGCCCATGAGCCCGTACTGGATGAGGTCGTCGCGGTCGCCGCCGCTCAGGAAGAAGGAACTCGCCTTCATCCGGACGAATCCCTGGTACCGCTTGATCAAGCGGGTCGTTGCGACCTCGTCGCCACGCTTCGCACGGGCGATGAGGAACCCATCCTCAACCTGACGCTGAGAGTTAGGGTTGGTCTTGAGTTGTGCCACGAGATGCCTTTCCGACCGCCTCCACGCGGTCTTGAAGCCTCGTAACGCGCGCCTCCCTCGGCGCTATGAGCTGACTTGGTGCTGCTGTCCTCGTCGTGATCGGTTTCCCCGAGGGCCCGGTCTAGACCTGAGGTCGACGGTCACGACGCGGTGACTGTGACAGAACTTATGTCCCCCTGTCAACCCGATCTCGCTGTTGCAAGATCGCGTACAGGAGGGCGGCGCTCGCAGCCCCCACGTTGAGGCTGTCCAGGCGGCCCCGCAGGGGCAGTGCGACGAGCGCGTCGCAGGTCGAGGCTACTCGAGGCCTGAGGCCGGTGCCCTCGGCGCCCATCACGAGCACCATCCCGCCCGTGTAGTCGGGCTGCGTGTAGTCGACGGCGCCGGCCTCGCGCCCGGCCGCGCCGTAGACCCAGGCGCCTCCCTCTTTGGCCTCGGCGAGCGCGTCGGCCAGGTTCCGCGCCTGGACCACCTTGAGGTGCTCGGTGGCGCCCGCGGACGCCTTCACGGCGGCCGGGGTCACCTCGGCGGCGCGATGGCGGCAGATGATCATCCCCGTCGCCCCCACGCACTCGGCGGTGCGGGCGATCGCCCCGAGGTTCTGCGGGTCCTGGACCTCGTCGAGCGCCACGATCAGCGGCGACGGGACGGCCAGGAGCTCGGCGAGCTCGACGTACGGGTACGGATCGACGGCCGCCACGACGCCCTGGTGGTCCGGGGAGCCGGCCAGCGTCGTCAGCGCGTCGGCGTCCGCGAGGCGGACGTCCTCGCCCTCGAGCCACTCCTCCGCCGACGCGGTCGCCGAGGTGGCGTAGAGGGCCCGGACGGTGCGGCGGTCGGCGCGCAGGACCTCGTGGACCGCGTTGCGGCCGTAGAGGAGCTGGCCCTCGAGGGCCATGTCGCGTGGCAGCGGCGGCGCATCGGCCCCCGCGCGGTCCTCCCGGCGCGGACCGCGATCGTCGCGGCGCGGACCGCGGTCGTCGCGGCCGGACGAGGCGCCACCCTTCGGCGGGCGACCGCCAGGCTTCCCGCCCGGTCCGCGTCGGCGGCCGGGGCCCGCCGCGTCGTCACGACCTGCGGCGGACGGCGGCGGGATCTTCCCGGCCTTCCGCGCCTTCCAGTAGTCCGGCCCGCGCTGGTCGCCCCAGTACCCCTCGCCGCGAGGATCCGGTGCACCCGGCGCCGGCGGCTTGTTGCCCTTCCGGCCACCCTCGGCGCGGCGCGCGTCACGCGCGGCCTTGCCGCCCTTGAGGTTCGCCGCGCGGCGGGCGTCGCGCGACTCGGCGCCCGACCCCTTGCCGCCCGGCCGGTCGCCGCGGGATCCCCCGCCGCCCTTCGGCTTCGGTGCCATGGTGGTCAGCCTTCCGTTCGTACGAGTTCGGCGCCCGAGGCGCCGTCGCGGACGGTCCAGCCGTCCGCCGCGAGCGCGTCGCGGATCTCGTCCGCACGCGCCCAGTCCTTCGCCGCCCGCGCCGCGCCGCGCTCGCGCAGGAGCGCCAGCGCCCGGTCGTCGGGCCCGTCCTCGGTGGCCGGGTCGAGCAGGCCGTCGAGCGCCAGCACCGCGAGCATCTCGCGCAGCCGGTCGTCCCCGACGGTCTCCCCCGCGGCGGTCCGCCGGTTGGCCTCGCGCACCCAGGACCACAGGTGGCCGAGCGCGCGGGCGGTGTTGAAGTCGTCGGCGAGCGCCGCGAAGAACGCGTCGGACTCGCCCTGCAGGTCGTCGGGGGACGGTCCCGGCTCCAGCACGCGCCCGATCTCCCGAAGTCGCCGCACGCCGGCCCGGGCCTGCGCGATCGAGTCGTCGGCCCAGTTCAGCGGCTGCCGGTAGTGCGAGGACGCGAACAGCAGCACGAGTGCGTCGCGCCCGATCTCGTCCAGTGCCTCGTGGAGCGGGGTGATGTTGCCGACGGACTTCGACATCTTCGCGCCGCGCAGCTCGATCATGCCGGTGTGCATCCACAGGGCGGCGAGCTCGGCGTCGCGGGCGCAGCGGGTCTGCGCGGCCTCGTTCTCGTGGTGCGGGAAGACCAGGTCGTTGCCCCCGCCGTGGATCTCGAACCCGACGCCGAGGGCCTCCTCGGCCATCGCGGAGCACTCGATGTGCCAGCCGGGCCGGCCGCGCCCCCACGGCGTGTCCCACGCCGTGTCCTCGCCCGGCTTCGTGGCCTTCCAGAGCGCGAAGTCCAACGGGTCCTGCTTCAGGCGCAGGCCGACCGGATCGTCTCCCTCGCCCTGGTCCATCCGGTCGACGTCGCGGCGCGACAGCGAGCCGTACCGGGTGTCGGCGCGGACCCGGAAGTAGACGTCGCCCTCGGCCACGTAGGCGGCATCGCGAGCGATCAGGTCCTCGATCAGCGCGACGATCGCCGGCATCGACGTCGTTGCCAGCGGCTCGAGGTCCGGGCGCCCGAGCTGCAGCCGGTCGGTGTCGGCGCGGTAGTGCGCCCCCATCTCCTCGGCGAGCGCGGTCGACGCGACGCCCTGGCGGGTCGCGGCCGCGTAGATCTTGTCGTTGACGTCGGTGAGGTTCGCGACGAGCGTGACCGCGTAGCCCTCGTGGACGAGGAACCGCTTGAAGAGGGCGAAGACCACGAACGGCCGCGCGTTGCCGACGTGGATCCGGTTGTAGACCGTCGGCCCGCAGGCGTAGATGCCGACCGCGCCGGGCACGCGCGGACGGAGTTCCTGGAGCTCCCCGCTCGCGGTGTCGTGGATCCTGATCGTGCGCACGACCACCCAGGGTATCCGGCGCCGTGCGCGCCCACCCCCGCGGTCGCCGGGCACCCGTCCCGGAACGACGACGACCGCCCGGAGGGCGGCCGTCGAGGACCTGCGTCGCGGTGCCCGGCGACCGCCGGACCGCGACGGCGGAGGATCAGTCGCCGGAGACGCTCTCGGACGTCTTGATGGCGACCTCGTCGTGGGCCCCGATCTCGCCCGACGGGGTCTTGCCCGCCTGGTACGGGTACGGCGACTGCTTCGTGTCGCCCTCCTCGAGGTACTCGTCCTCGGCGTTGACCTCCCAGAGGTCGTGGTCCTCGCCGTAGAGGTTGTCGACGGCACGCATCGACGTGAGCATCGAGTGGTCGGAGTTGTTGTAGCGGTGCAGCCCGTTGCGGCCGACCTGCTGCAGGTTCTCGATCGAGGAGACCCAGCGCTTGATCGTCTGGACGTTCTCGGCGTACCCGTCGACGTAGTCGGGGTAGGCCTTCGGGACGCGGACGACGTAGCCCTTGACGACCTGGCCGGGCTTCGAGAGCCCGATCTCCTGGAGCTCCTTCGTGGCGAGCTTCACGAGGTCCTCGTCGGACGACGTCCAGAGGTCGTCGCCCTCGAAGCAGAAGTACTCCATGCCGACGCAGGCCTTGGTCTCGTCCGGGACCATCCAGGGGCTCCACGAGCGGAAGTTCTGGACGCGGCCGACGATGACGCCGGGCTCGTGGATGTAGATCCAGTTGTCCGGGAACGGGTCCTCGCCGTCCAGGATCAGGGAGACCGTCAGGAAGTCGCGGTAGCGGAGCGCCTCGGCGGCGGCGACGACCTCGGCCGGCGCGCCCTCCGTCATGCGCAGCAGGTTGCGCAGCGGCAGCGAGGAGACGACGTTGCCGAAGTCGGTGATGGTCTCGCCGTTCACCGTGATCTCGGTGATGCGGTTCCCCTCGAGCTTCATGCGCTCGATCGGGCTCTCCATCTCGATGGACCCACCGCGCGACTCGATCGCGTTGGTCATCTTCTCCCACATCTGGCCGGGGCCGTAGCGGGGGTAGTCGAACTCGGTGATCAGCGTCTTGATCTCGCCGTTCTTCGACGGGAAGAACGCGTCCTTGGCCGCCGTCATGAACGACAGGCCCTTGATGCGCTGGGCGGCCCAGTCGGCCGTCATCTCGCTGGCCGGCCGGCCCCAGACCTTCTCCGTGTACGTCTTGAAGAAGTGCTCGTAGAGGCGCTTGCCGAAGCGGGCGGACACCCACTCCTCGAGCGAGGCCTCGGGCTTGCGGCGGAACGGCTTCTTGACGAGCGCCCAGAGGTACGAGAAGCCCGAGCGCGTCAGCTCGACGGGGCCGAGCTTCTTGATGACGTCCATCCCGTTGAGGGGGTAGTCGAGGAACTTGCCGTTCCAGAAGATGCGGGACATCCGCGGGCGGCGCAGGAACTCGTCGCCCATGATCTCGTACCAGAGGTCCTCGACCTCGCGCACCTTCGTGAAGAAGCGGTGCCCGCCGAGGTCGAAGCGGTAGCCGTCGCGCACGACGGTCATCGCGATGCCGCCGACCTGGTCCGCGGCCTCGTAGACGACGACGTCCGCATCGCGCTTGGCGAGGAGGTAGCCGGCCGTCAGGCCGGCCGGGCCACCGCCGATCACCATGGTGCGCCCCTCGGGCGCGGTGGGGGTGTTCGAAGGCGATGTGGTGCCGTCGTGCATCGGGACTCCTACGGTCGGGGTGCGTTCAGCAAGGTCTAGGACCTCTACCCGCAACCCGAGGAAAGGTCACGGCCGAACGGTGAAGAGTACGCCAAAATCGCCCGCACCCGGTCCGATGACGGGTCGACGACCCACCATCCGGAGTCGCGGGTCGGCCAGGAGCAGCGATCTCCACGCTCGTGTGCGATCGGCCACGAGGCGCGTCCACGGGCCCGTCCAGTTGCCGCGGGAGACCACCGGGAGCACCAGGAGGATCGACGATCCCGGCTTCTGCGCGCGGATCAGACGGTCGGCGACGACCCACGGCTCCGCGGCCTTCAGGCGGTCGAGCCCGTGCCGCCAGTCGAAGATCCGGACGTCCTTCTGCGGCCCGATCGACGTGGCGTAGTTGACGCCGGACGGGACCCCGTTGTGCCGCAGGCCGTAGGCGATCACCGGCAGCTGCTCCGGGTGCACGCTGATCACGAGGTCGCCGGACCGCAGCTCCGGTGCGGTCGCCTTGACCATGGCCTCCGGCGTCGCCTTGTTGTTCAGGCGCGTGCCCTGGGTGCTCGTGCCCCAGACGACGAGGAGGATCAGCAGCACCGCGAGCGGTGCCCGTCCCGAGCGCGTCAGGAGCAGCCCGCCGAGGATCACGGCAGGGCCGATCAGGACCCCCATGTAGCGGCTGGCCCACGCCGGGCTGATGAGCGACGCCACCCAGGCGAAGAGCAGGGTCGAGACGAACATCACGCCGAGCACGACCGCGTGCTGCAGGAGCGTCCCGGCCTCGGCGGGCTCGGCGACGGCGGGGCCCGTCGTCCGGCGGCTGCGGGCGGCGATCAGGACGCTCGCGCCGAAGATCCCCGTGCAGAGGAAGATCGCGGCGGGGACGCTCGGCTGGGCGATCGACGCGGCCCCCTCGACCGCCATCTGGAACGTCGGCTTCAGCGACCACGGCGCGCCGGTCTCGCTCGCCTGCTTGGCGAGGATCGGGACCCACGGGGCCCACGCGATCGCCGCGGCGAGGTGGACGAGGAAGCCGATCTTCACGACGCGGACGCGCGCGGCACGGTCGGACTGCATCAGGGCGCGCGTGCCGACCGCCAGGACGCTGCCGCCGACGAGGAAGACGCCCCACGTGTGGGTGTAGAGGAGGACGATCAGGACGCCGGCGGTCGCGATCTGGACCTTCCGGGCGCCCTCGTCGAAGAGCCGCAGGTGGAGCCCGGCCACCAGCACGGAGAGGAACGCCACCAGCGAGTACATCCGGGTCTCCTGCCCGAAGTACGTGAGGTACGGCAGGGTGGCGGCCACCGCGGTCGCGCCGAGCGCCACGCGGATGCCCAGCGGCCGGCGCGTCAGCAGGTACGTGGCCGGGATCGTCAGCAGCGAGAACAACGTCGACAGCGTGTGCGCCGCCGCGACGGAGTCGCCGAACAGCGACAGCCAGACGTTGAGCAGCAGGTAGTAGACCGGCGGGTTCCCGTCGAGGCGCAGCGCCGACGGGATCTCGGTGAACGGGAAATGCGCGACGCCGACGCTGATTCCCTCGTCGATCCAGAACGGCGCGTCGAGGTTGCGGGTCCGCAGGTACGCGGACCACAGGAACAGCAGGAGGACGGTGACCGGCGCTCCCCGGCCGACGAACCACGCGACCGTGCGCGAGGCCTTCCGGCCGGCCACGCCGAGGTGGTCCGACGAGGGCGGGGTCCCGGTGGCGTCGGGCGTCGTGGAGCTCATCGCGAAGGTCCTCCCGGCGCGGGGCATCCCGCGGCCTCGATCTGCCAGTACTTCGTGGTCGCCAGGGTCGGCATCGCGGGGACGCGTCGCCCGTCCGGCGTCGGGTCGGTGCCCTTCCGGATGCGGACGCGGAACAGCACCCGCTGCCCGGGTCCGAGCGCGTTGCGGACGTCGACGGCGTGCTCGTCGAGCGCCCAGGCGACCTGCGGGACCATGATGTTCAGCGTGCCGGCCCCCCCGCACGCCTTGAGGCGGTCGGCGCCGCCGGCGTCGTCGATCGCGGTCGGGAGGTTCTCGACGAGCCGCCCCTCGTACACGAGGTTCCGCAGGAGCCCGGGCATCTGGGACACCGCGGTGACGGCGATGACGACGAGCGCCGCCCCCGCCAGCCCCAGGCGCGGCCCCGCGGGGAGGTCGCGGAGGACGAGTCCGGCGGCGGCCGCGGCGGCCACCATCAGGAGGCCCGCGGGCTGGATCAGGTAGCGCTCGTTCCCCGAGTACCCGCGCTCGGTCATGATCACGACGAGGACGAGCCAGGCCAGCCCGAGCAGCGCGATGCCGCCGACGGCCTGCCACGCCGTCGGGGTCCCGCCGCGCCACCACGCGGGCTCGCCCGGCACGGCGGTGTCCGGGGTCCAGCGCCGCGGGCCGGAGGGTGCGGAGGGCCGGGCGGGCGGACCGGTGGCCTCGGCGGGCGACATCGGGTCGGTCGACGGCGTGCCGGCCGTCGGTGTCGCAGCGCCCGACGGCGCATCGCCCCCCGCCGCAGAGGACCCGGACGCCGACGCACCGGCCGACGGGCCCGCCGTGCGGCTCCGCCCGGCGACCACCACGAGCAGGATCCCGACGACCGCGGCGGCGGCCCAGGTCACCGTCGGGACCATGTCGGCGAAGTTGCGGACGATGGTCCACCACGGGTGGGCGGTCAGCGACGCGGAGCCGGGGTCGGGGTTCTGGGCGCGGGACGAGGCGCGCCAGAAGTCGCCGGAGCCCCACTTCTCGGGCAGGAGCCACGCCGGCGGCAGGATGACCAGGCCGCCCAGGACCGCGAGCCGCCCGCGAAGGTCGGAGCGCCACGCGACCCAGCCCGCGTAGACCAGCAGGAACGGCCAGGCCTCCGGGCGCAGCAGCGCGGCGGCGACCCAGCAGGCCATCGCGACGCCCCGCCGGCGGTCGAGCTCGGCGAGGACCGCCGAGAAGACGAACAGCACGAGGATGCCCTCGCTGTTCGCGAACCAGCCGTGCTTGAAGAACCAGGGGGCGAACAGGAGCGGCGCGGCGGCGACGACCCCGGCGGCGGTGCCGGCGATCCGGCGGGCGAGCACGAACGCCGCCACGACGCCGGCGAGGGTGCCGGCGCGGGCGACCACGATCCAGAGGTCCGGGGCGGCGGAGCCGAACAGCGACGCCACGGAGGTGACGACCACGGGCAGCGGCTTCCAGGACGGCCCGGAGACGGTGTTCAGGTCGCCGTGGACCACCTCGCGGCCCCACACGATCCAGGACCACGGATCGTAGGTCGCCGTCGAGGGCGCCAGGAGGGAGAGCGCGGCCAGGGCGAACAGCGCCCCGGCGACGATGGCCACGGGCGTGCGTACGGAGGCGCCCATGCCGGCGACATCGTATCCGCGGGCGGGTCCCGCGGTGCCGCCCCGCCCGCCGGGCCCCGGGTGGGTGCTGCGCCGACCGGGGACGTCGCGGGACGGCTCGGCCGGCCGCGTGCCCGCGCTCACTGTCCCCGGACGATCGTGGCGACGGCCTGGGCGACGGCCCCTTCCCCGCGTCCGACCGCGTCGAGCCGCTCGGCCGTCGTCGCCTTCACGTTGACGCGGTCCGGCGCGATCCGGGCGGCGTCGGCGAGGCCCGCCGCCATGGCCTCCTTGTGCGGCTTCAGCTTGGGCCGCTCGAGGATCACGGTCGCGTCGATCGACGTCGTCGTCCACCCGGCGTCGGCCACGAGGCCCGCGACGTGGCGCAGGAGCGCGATCGAGTCGGCGCCGCGCCAGCGCTCGTCGGTGTCGGGGAAGTGCTCGCCGATGTCGCCCATCCCGGCGGCCCCGAGCAGGGCGTCGATGACCGCGTGGGTGAGGACGTCGGCGTCGCTGTGCCCGTCGAGGCCGAGCTCGCTCTCGATCCGGACGCCGCCGAGGATCAGCGGGCGTCCCGCGACCAGCCGGTGGCTGTCCCAGCCGAGCCCCGTCCGCACGTCGAACGCGGTCATCAGCCCGGCCGGCCGGTCTCGGGGTCGATCGCCGGCGGCGGGGTGTTCCCGTGGCGGTGCGCGGTCTCGCGGTCGGCGTCCTCGATCGGGATCGCGCGCGGCGTCCGGCGCTCGAACGTCGTCAGCTCGGTGATCCCGACGGCGTCGAGGGCCTCCAGGGCCTCGGCGTAGCCGTACCCGAGGTGCTCGGTGGTGTGGGCGTCGCTGGACAGCGCGACCGCGTTGCCGGCGTCGGCCACCATCTCGAGGAACGCGGTCGCCGGGTAGAGCTCGCCCGCGGGCTTGCGCAGCCCCGCGGTGGAGATCTCGACCACGATCCCGGACTCGGCGATCGCCTCGATCGCCGGCTCGTAGAAGTAGCGCGGGTCGATCTCGGGCGCCGGCCGGTTCCGGCCCCAGACCTTCACGAGGTCCGGGTGCGCCAGGATGTCGTAGAGGCCGCTGCGCGCGCACTCGGCGAGCGTCTCGAAGTACTTCCGCCAGACGTCGTCGGCGCTGCGGGCCCCGTCCCAGACGTCCCAGTTCGTCCCGGTCTCGGAGTACTCGGCGTCGACGCCGCGGTCCGCCAGGAAGTGGACCGAGCCGATCACGTAGTCCCAGTCGCGGGCCCCGAGGAGCTCGGCCATCCGGTCCTCGCGGCCGGGGATGAAGTCGGCCTCGATCCCGAGCTTGAGGTCGGTCTCCTCGCGCACGAACGCGCAGTAGGCGTCGAGGTCGTCCCGCGCGGAGAACTTCCAGAACGGGTGCTGCCACACGTCGAGGGCCTGCTCGAAGCGATGGATGTGCTCCGAGGCGCCGAGCTCCGTGATCCCGCGGGCCGTCGCGGCGGCGCGGTAGGCCTCGCCGTTCTTCCCCGTGAAGTACTGGTCGGGCTCCGACGGATGGGCGTCGGGACGCAGGTGCACGTGGAGATCGCTCAGCACGGGGCGGGATTCTGCCCGACTTCGCGCAGGAGCAGCCCGGCGAGGTGCAGGTCCTCGGGCACGGTGACCTTCAGGTTGGTCCGCGGGGCCGGGACCAGACGGACGTCGCCGCCCGCGGCCTCGACGAGCGAGGCGTCGTCGGTCGCGGCGGCGAGCTCCACGTCCGGGCGGTCCATGGCGGCGGCGAGGATGCCACGGCGGAAGACCTGCGGCGTCTGGATCGACCACAGCAGCGAGCGGTCGATCGTGCGGTCCACGCGCGGCAGCCCCACGGGGTCCCCCGGCTCGGGCGGGGCGCCGTGCGGCGCGCGCGCGGACTTGACGGTGTCGGTCACCGCGGCGGCGGCGATGGCGGCGTCGGCGCCCGCCGCGACGCCCAGCAGGCAGGCACGGACGAGGTCCACGGTGACCATCGGGCGGGCCCCGTCGTGCACGAGCACGGGCTCCTGGGGCGGCCCGTCGCCGGCGGCGCGGAGACCCGCGCGCACCGAGTGCGACCGCTCGGCGCCGCCCGGGACCGCGACGACGCGTCGCCCGTCCGGCCCGTCCCACGCGCCGGGCGCGAGGCCCCACGCGGTCGGGTCGTCCGGGAGCTCCTCCCCCGCGGGCAGCACGACGACGATGCGCCGCAGCAGCGCGACGGCGCACAGGACCTCGAGGGACCAGGCCACGAGCGGGCGCCCCGCGAGCGGGACGAGGGCCTTGGGGAGGACGTGACCGAGGCGCGTGCCGGCGCCGCCGGCGACGACGACGGCTACGGCCACGGGGACGGCCGTGCGGTGGACACGACGGGAGGCATCACGCCGGACCACGACCCGCCGGCAGCCCGGAGCGTCGACGCTCCGGGCTGCCGGCGGGCACGGACCTCAGTCCTGGAGGGCGAGCTCCGCGTCGGTCTCGTCGGCCGACTCGTCCTCGTCGTCCGCCTCGTCCTCGGCGGCGGCCGCGGCGGCGGCGGCGTGGGCGGCGAGGGCGATGGCCTGCGGCGAGCCCTCGGCGGGCGGGGCGAGGATGCCGTCGAGGTACTCCTCGGCCTCGTCCTCGGTCTTCTCGAGCGCGTACATGAGCTCGGAGGCGAGCACCTTCTTGGTACGCGTGAACATCTGCTTCTCGCCCGTCGAGAGGCCCTTCTCGTTCTCGCGCGTGGCGAGGTTGCGGACGACCTCGGCCAGCTCGTAGATGTTGCCGGTCTTGATCTTCTCGCGGTTGTGCTTGAAGCGCCGGTTCCAGTTCTTCGGCATGTCCGTGCACGGACCCTCGAGCACGCCGAGGACCTTGCGGACCGTGTCCTCGTCGATGACCCGGCGCAGCCCGACCGCGTTGGCCTGGTCGCACGGGACGTGGACCGTCATGTCGTTGTGCAGGATCCGGATCCGCAGGTACTCGCGCTCCTCGCCGAGCACGGTGCGCGGAGCACGGGACTTCACGACTCCCGCACCGTGGTGCGGGTACACGACGTTGTCTCCGACCTGGAAGTCGCAGTCGGTGCTGATCGGGATCTCGAACAGATCGTCGTCGATGGTCTCAGTCATGTGGTCCCTCCTGGGATGGGCCGCGCTCGGGCGCGGCGGAACGATCGCCTTCGGCAGGCGCGACGCGGTGAGGCGTCACGTCTGCAGGTAGCGATCGACGAGGTTGATCTCCTGCAGGCGGCGAAGGCCCTCGCGGATGTCCTTCGCCCGGATCTCGCCGACGCCCGGCACCGATTCCAGCTCGGTGTCGGTTCCGACGAGCAGCTCGTCCAGGCCACCGAACCGTTCGATGATCTGTTGGACGACGAGCTTGGGGAGGCGCGGGATGCGCCCCAGCACCCGGTGCCCGCGAGGGCTGACCGGGTAGTCCAGCGTGTTGAGCTTCCGGTTGAAGCCGAGGAGCTCGGCGAGTCGACCGAAATCGAGAAGATCGGGGTGCGGGAGCCGCGGCAGGAGGTCGAGCGCCTCGGCCACCGCCTCCTCGCCGGGGTCCGTGGAGTAGTCGCGCACGAGCGCGGCCTTCTCCCCCGCCGTGCCGACGGTGGTCTCCTCGAGCTGCATCTCGATGAGCCGGCCGTCGGTGCCGAGCTCGACGATGTAGCGCTCGATCTCGACCGCCATGCGGGAGACGAGCTCGGCGCGCTGGAGCACGGTGAGGACGTCGTGCAGCGACGCGCCCCCCTCGAACTCGAGCGCCGAGAGGCGGGTGGAGACCTGGTCCAGGCGGGCGCGGTACTTGTCGAGCGTCGCCAGCGCCTGGTTCGCCTTCGCGAGGACCACCGGGATCTGGTCGAGCTGGTACCGCATGCCGTCGACGTAGAGGGAGACGACCTCGCGGCGCTGCGAGACGGCGATCACGAGCGCGGCGGTCTGCTTGCTGACGCGCTCCGCGGTGCGGTGCCGGGTGCCGGTCTCCTGCGTGAGGATCGTGGGATCCGGCACGAGCTGGACGTTCGCCATCGCGATCTTCGTCGCGTTGGCGTTCAGCGTGATCGCGCCGTCCATCTTCGCCAGCTGGTAGAGCAGCGCCGGCGTGTAGTCGATGTCCAGGCGGATGCCGCCCGAACAGAGGTGCGTGATCTCCTCGGGCTCACCGATGGCCAGGAGCCCACCGGTGTGCGCGTTCAAGATCGAATCGATGCCCTCCCGCAAAGCGGTACCGGGCGCAATCATCTCGAGCGCCTTCACCAGCCGGGGTTCCTGACGACCTTCGAGTTCTTGGAACTCTTCGCCGGGGCGCTGGACCATCGCAACGATTGTATCAAGGTCGTAGCCGTTGCTCGACGGTCGTTTTGGGTGGGCGAACACGTTCGCTCACGGTCGCCGAAGACCCCGTTTCCCGCGTCCACGGGCGGTCCCGGCCCCGTCACGGCGGACGGACGGGCGCGAGCGGCCTTCCGGGCGGGAGCCGCGTGTCCGTTCCTGATCGGTCAGGTCGAACGCTTCGGCAACGCCGCGCGGAGGGCCTCCCGGAGCGTCGCGTGCCGCTCCGGGGCGATGACGTCCCGCAGCCCGAACTTGCGGGCCTCGGCGAGCCTCCGATCGGCGTGGCCGACGCCCCGGAGCTCCCCGGTCAGCCCGACCTCGCCGAAGCACGCGACCGGGAGGTCCGCCCCGGCGTCGCCGCCCGGGACGATCCCGCGGGCGGCGGAGGCGACCGCGAGGGCGACGGCGAGGTCGGCCCCCGGCTCGTCCGCCCGGACGCCGCCGACGACGTTGACGAACACGTCGTGCGTGCTCGTCGACAGCCCGGCGTGCCGCCCCAGCACGGCGAGCACCAGGGCCAGGCGGTTGCGGTCGATCCCGTTGCAGACGCGACGCGGCGGCACGAGCTCGCTCGGGGAGACGAGCGCCTGGACCTCGACGAGCAGTGGCCGGGAGCCCTCCATGGCGCAGAGCACCACCGACCCGGCCGCCTTCGTCGCCTCGCCCACGAACCGCGCCGACGGGTCCAGGACCTCGACGAGGCCGACGCCGCGCATCTCGAAGACCCCGGCCTCGTTCGTCGAGCCGAAGCGGTTCTTGCTCGCGCGGAGCGTCCGGTACGTCCGCTCGCGCTCGCCCTCGAACTGCAGCACGCAGTCCACGAGGTGCTCGAGGACGCGGGGACCCGCGAGCGAGCCCTCCTTCGTCACGTGGCCCACGAGCACCGTCGCGACGTCCAGGCGCTTGGCGACCTCCATCAGGCGCCCCGCGACCTCCCGCACCTGGCCGACGGACCCCGGGGCACCCGTCAGGTCCGGGTCGTGCATCGTCTGGACCGAGTCGATGACGCAGACCTCGGGGCGCAGCTCCTCGATCGTCGCGATCACCGTGGCGAGGTCGGTCTCCGCGAGGATCGGGACGTCGAGCGCGGCCTCGAGCCCCCGCGGGTCGTGCGACCCGATCCCGGCGGCGACGTCCTCCGCCTTCGGTGGCGCCGCGAGCCGCTCGGCGCGCAGCCGGACCTGCGCGGCCGACTCCTCCCCGGAGACGTAGAGCGTGCGCGTCCCCGCACCCTCGAGGTGCCCGAGGACGGTGTTCAGGAGCGTCGACTTGCCGATGCCCGGCGAGCCGCCGAGCAGGACGAGCGACCCGGGCACCAGGCCGCCGCCGAGCACGCGGTCGACCTCCCCCAGCCCCGTCCGCAGCCGTGGCACGCTCGGGGCGCTGACGTCCCGGAGCCGGGTCGGGACGCCCGCCGGCACGCCCCCGCGGGCCTTGGCGGAGGGGCCGGCGGCGGGTGCGGTGCCGCCACGTCCTCCCGTCGGTCGGTTCGCGCGCTCCTCGGTGATCGTGCCCCACGCGCCGCACCCCGGGCACTGGCCGAGCCAGCGCGGGGACTCGTGGGCGCAGGCGGTGCAGACGTGGACGGTCGCGGCACGGGCCATGGACGGGGCAACGCTACGCCCGCGACCGGCGGACGGTCCAGCCCGCTCCCGTGCCGATCCGGTGACGATCCACCGTCGACCGGCCGCCGCCAGGCCCGTCAGCCCGTGGCGTCGAGCGCGCGGACGAGGTCGGCGACGACGTCGCCCGGCGTCTCCAGCCCGGCGGAGAAGCGGATGTACCCGGGGCCGACCTGCCCGTCGCCGAAGCGGTCGCGCCGCTCGGCCGTCGAGTGCATGCCGCCGAAGCTCGTGGCCTCTGCCACGAGCTCCAGCGTCGCGAGGAAGCGCTTGGCGCGGGCCATCGACCCGAGGTCGAACCCGACGACGCTGCTGAACCCGGGGTACCGGACGTCCTCGAGGTCCTCGCGGGCCGCGAGGGTGCCGTGGACGGCCACGGCCACGGCCTCCTGGCGTCGGAGGCGCACGTCGAGCGTCCCGAGCGAGCGGTGCGCCAGCCAGATCTCGAACGGTCCCGGGACGGCACCCGCGAGGGTCCGCCACCGCCGGAGCTGCTCCACGAGGTCCGCGTCCGTGCCCGACACGTGGCCGAGGATGAGGTCGCTGTGCCCCGTGAGGTGCTTGGAGTCCGAGGAGACCACGAGGTCCGCCCCGAGGTCGAGCGGCCGCTGCCGGAGCGGCGTCGCCAGCGTGTTGTCGACCACCACGCGGGCCCCGGCCTCCTGGCACGCCGCGATCGTCGCGCCGAGCTCCAGGACCTGGAGTCCCGGGTTCGCCGGCGTCTCGATCCAGACCAGGGCGGCGCCCTTCGCCGCGCGGCGGATCGCCTCGTCGGTCGTCGGCACCGTCCGGACCCCGACGCCGCGGGTGGCGAGGTGCTCGCGGGCGTACTGGAGCACGCCGGGATACCCGTCGTTCGGCGCGACGAGGAGGTCGCCGGGACCGAGGAGCGTCTGGAGGACGGCCGTCGCCGCAGCCATCCCGGATGCGAAGACGACCGACCGGCCCCCGTCGAGCGTGGCGAGCGCCTGCTCGTAGCGCTCGAACCCGGGGTTGCTCATCCGCCCGTACAGGTGCGGTGCGTCGCCGACGTCCCCGGCGGCGTGGTACGGGCCCGCGAAGACCGGGCCGCGGAGGAACGGCTCGCCCTGGACGGGGGCGGCGATCCCGGCGGTCACGACCTGCGTCGCGAGACCCAGGACGTCGCCCTGCGCCGGTGCGGGCTCCGGGTCCGCCTGCGGGCGGGCGTCGGGCTCCGCGCGCCGGGCCCGGGCGGGCGCGGGCCGGGCCTCGGCGTCGCGCCCCCCCGTGGACGAGGTCGGCGCCGCGCTCGCGGCCGACGACGGCCGAGGACGACCCGATGGCACGCGATCCGGGGCGGACGCCTCGTCGGGCGACCGCCGGGGAGCCGGCCGGTCGCCGTCCGGCGTCGCGGCGTTCCCGCCACCGCGCGCCGCGGCGATGCGCTCGCGCTGCTGGTCGAGCCGGGCCCGTGCGGCTGCGGCGAGCCCCTTGGGCAGGACCCCGGCCTCGCCCTTGACCCAGGCGTCGCCCGTCGGCTCGTCCTGCTCGTCGCTCACGAGCGGCCCCCGGTGGGACGCACGTCGGCGCCGGACCGGCGCGGTCGCAGGGATGGCTTGCGGATCACGCGCCGTAGCCTAACGACCGAGGGCGGGGCCGAAGGCCCGCCCTCGCGGTCGTCACACGGGTGTCCGGCGGGCGATCAGGCGTCCGAGGCCGCGACGTCGTCCGCGGAGCCCTCGGCGGGCTTCTCGTCCGTCGCGGCGTCCTCGTCCGTCGCGCCGACCGTGGCGGGCACGGGGACGGCACCCTCGACGATCGAGAGCACGACCTTCTCCTCGGCGTCCTCGTCCGGGTTCACGTCGACCTTCACGAGCGCGTTCGGCGGGACCTGGTTGGCCAGCACGAAGTCCGCGAGCGGATCCTCGATGTAGCGCTGGATCGCCCGGCGGAGCGGACGGGCGCCCATGGCGGGATCCCAGCCCTTCTCGACCAGGAGGTCCTTGACGCCGTCCGACAGCTCGAGCGTGAGCTCGCGATCCTTCAGCGACTTGCGGACGCGATCGATCATCAGCTCGACGATCGTCGTGATCTGCGGCTTCGTCAGCTTGTGGAAGACGATGACCTCGTCGATGCGGTTCAGGAACTCGGGCTTGAAGGCCTTCTTGAGCTCACCGGTGACCCGCTGCTTCATGTCCTCGTACGTGATGGCCTCGTCCTCGTCGCCGAGCTGGAAGCCCAGCGGCGTCGACTTGGCGATCTCGGACGCGCCGATGTTCGACGTCATGATCACGATGGCGTGCCGGAAGTCGACCGTGCGGCCCTGGGAGTCGGTCAGGCGACCGTCCTCCAGGATCTGCAGCAGCAGGTTGAAGACGTCCGGGTGAGCCTTCTCGATCTCGTCGAGCAGCAGCACCGAGTACGGCTTGCGCCGCACGGCCTCGGTCAGCTGGCCGCCCTCGTCGTACCCGACGTAGCCCGGGGGCGAGCCCACGAGCCGCGAGACGGCGTGCTTCTCCATGTACTCGGACATGTCGACGCGGACCATCGCGTCGGCGTCGCCGAACAGGAAGTTGGCCAGGGACTTGGCGAGCTCCGTCTTGCCGACGCCCGTGGGGCCGGCGAAGATGAACGAGCCCGTCGGGCGCTTCGGATCCTTCAGGCCGGCGCGGGAGCGCCGGATGGCCTTCGAGACGACCTTGACGGCCTGCTCCTGGCCGACGACGGCCTCGTGGAGCTCCTCCTCCATGCGCATCAGGCGGCGCGTCTCGGCCTCCGTCAGCTTGAAGACGGGGATGCCGGTCCACATCGAGACGATGTCGGCGATCTCCTCCTCGCCGATGGAGAGGCGCGGCTGGTCGCCCTCGCCCTGCTCCCACTTCTCGACGAGCTCGCGCTTCTTCTGCACGAGCTTGCGCTCCTCGTCGCGCAGCGACGCGGCGGTCTCGTACTCCTGGGCCTCGATCGCCGCGTCCTTCTTGCGACGGGCCTCGGCGATCTGCTCCTCGACCTCCTGGAACACCGGCGGCGAGCTCATCGAGCGGATGCGCTTGCGCGACGCAGCCTCGTCGACGAGGTCGATGGCCTTGTCCGGCAGCTGGCGGTCGGAGATGTAGCGGTCGGCGAGCTCGACGGCGGCCTCGAGGGCCTCGTCGGTGATCTCGATCTTGTGGTGCTGCTCGTAGCGGTCGCGCAGGCCCTTCAGGATCTGCACGGCCTCCTCCGTCGACGGCTGCTCGACGCGGACCTGCTGGAAGCGACGCTCCAGCGCGGAGTCGCGCTCGAGGTACTTGCGGTACTCGTCGATCGTCGTCGCGCCGATGGTCTGCAGCTCGCCACGGGCCAGCGCGGGCTTCAGGATCGAGGCGGCGTCGATCGCACCCTCGGCGGCGCCGGCGCCGACGAGGTTGTGGATCTCGTCGATGAAGAGGATGACGTCGCCCTTGTTGGCGATCTCCTTCATCACCTTCTTGAGGCGCTCCTCGAACTCACCGCGGTACTTCGACCCGGCGACCAGGGCGGCGAGATCGAGCGTGTAGATCTGCTTGTCGCGCAGGAGCTCCGGCACCTCGCCGGAGGAGATCTGCTGGGCGAGGCCCTCGACCACGGCCGTCTTGCCGACGCCCGGCTCGCCGATCAGCACCGGGTTGTTCTTGGTGCGCCGCGAGAGGATCTGCATGATCCGCTCGATCTCCTTCTCGCGCCCGACGACCGGGTCGAGCTTGCCCTCGGCGGCGAGCTTCGTCAGGTCGCGACCGAACTGGTCGAGGACCTTCGAGGAGCGCTTCTGGGGCGTGCCCTCCGCGGTCTGGCCTGCGCCGGAGACCGACGAGCCCGCCGTCTGCCGCCGGCCACCCGGGCCGGACAGCATGCGGATGACCTCGTTGCGGATCTTCTCCGAGTCGGCGTCGAAGTCGAGGAGGATGCGGGCGGCGACGCCCTCGTTCTCCCGGACCAGGCCGAGCAGGATGTGCTCGGTGCCGATGTAGTTGTGGCCCAGGCTCAGCGCTTCGCGCAGCGCGAGCTCGAGGACCTTCTTGGCGCGGGGCGTGAACGGGATCTGGCCGGACGTGACCTCCTCACCCGACCCGACGATCCGCACCACCTGCGCGCGGACGCGCTCGACGGTGATGTCGAGGCTCTCCAGCACGCGCGCTGCGAGCCCCTCCTCCTCGCGCAACAGACCGAGGAGGATGTGCTCCGTCCCGATGTAGTTGTGCTTGAGCGTCCGCGCCTCTTCCTGGGCGAGAACGACTACCTGCCTGGCTCGTTCTGTGAATCGCTCGAACATCCCTGGGTCCTTCCGTGGCTCGAGAAGAATCCTACCAGTGGCCCAACCGGACCCCTCCAGGCTCCCTGTCTTCAACAGGTTCTACGGCACCTCGCGGCGGACGGATGCGCCAGGGCGTACGAAGACCGACCGGATGTCCAGGCCATCCGTACGACGCGCGTTGACGCGCCCGTCCGCCCGGACGCCCGTCCCGGCGCCGGACCCCGGGCATCGTGGCACGCCCGTCGTCCGCCGTCACGGCACGAGCGGCCGGCCCGGTGCCGGGTCGCGGCAGGACTCGAACCGGACGACCACCGACTTCGACGTCGGCGTGTTGCTGCCCTCCGCGACGCTGTCGAGCGGGATCAGCGAGTTCGTCTCGGGGTAGTACGCGGCGGCGCACCCGCGGGCCGTCGGGTAGCCCACGAGCTTGAAGCGCGGCGCCCGGCGCTCCACGCCGTCCCGCCAGACGGAGACGAGGTCGACGACCGCGCCGTCCTCGAACCCGAGCCGGTCCAGGTCCTCCGGCCGGACCAGCACGACGCGGCGGCCGGCCTTGATCCCCCGGTAGCGGTCGTTCAGCCCGTAGACGGTCGTGTTGTACTGGTCGTGCGAGCGCAGGGTCTGCAGCAGCAGGTGCCCGTCGGGGACGACGATCGGGTCGAGGACGTTGACCGTGAGGCGCGCCTTCCCGGTCGCCGTCTCGAACCGCCGCTCGTCGCGCGGCGGGTGCGGCAGCTGGAACCCCTCGGGCCGCTGGGCGCGCGTCCCGTAGTCGTCGAACCCGGGGACGACCGCCTCGATCTGGCGGCGGATCAGGTCGTGGTCGTCGGCCATCGCCTCCCACGGGAGGTCCTCCGCGCGGCCGGTCGGCGTGCCGAGCCCGCGGTCGCCGTCGACGCCCGAGTCGTGGCCGTCCGGCATCGACGAGCTCCCGGACGGCGTGTGGTGGCCCTCGGCCTCGCCGCGCTGCGTCGGGGGACCGAACACGGCCCGCGCCAGCCCGCAGACGATCCGCGTCTCGCTGCGAAGCTCGCGCGACGGCGGCTCGAGGTGCCCGTGCGAGGCGTGCACGACGCTCATCGAGTCCTCCGTCGTGACGAACTGCGCCGTGCCCCGTCGCGGGCCGTCGGGGACGACGTCGCGGTCGGTGCGCCCGAGGGTCGGGAGGATCAACGCCTCGCGACCGGTGACGAGGTGCGAGCGGTTGAGCTTCGTCGAGACCTGCACGGTGAGCCGTGCGCGCCGGAGCGCGGCCTCGGTGACCTCGGTGTCCGAGACGGCGGAGGCGAAGTTGCCGCCGAGGGCGAAGAAGACCTTCAGGCGCCCGTCGCGGAAGGCCCGGACGCTGTCGACGACGTCGAGGCCGTGCTCGCGCGGGGGCTCGAACCCGAGGGCCTCCTGCAGGCGGTCCAGGAACGCCTCGGGCGGCTGCTCCCAGATGCCGACGGTGCGGTTGCCCTGCACGTTGCTGTGGCCGCGCACCGGGCAGAGGCCGGCGCCCGGGCGGCCGACGTTCCCGCGCAGCAGGAGGAAGTTCACGACCTCCTGGATGATCGCCACCGACTGCCGGTGCTGGGTCAGCCCCATCGCCCAGCAGACGACGATCCTCTCCGCCGGGAGGACCAGCGCCATCGCCTCGTCGATCTCCGCGCGGGTGAGGCCGGTCTCGTGCTCGAGGTCCGCCCAGTCCAGGCCGCGGAGGTGGGCCTCGAGCTCGGCGAAGCCGTCGGTGTGGGTCGCGATGAACTCGTGGTCGAGCACCGGCGGACGGCCGGCGGCGCGTGCCTCGTCGTCGGCCTCGAGGAGCAGGCGCGAGAAGGCCTGGAAGAGCGCGCCGTCGCCGCCGAGGCGGAGCTGGACGAGGAGGTCCTGGAGGTGCGTGCCGCGGCCGGCGAGCTCGAGCGGGCGCTGCGGGTTGTCGAACCGCTGGAGCCCGGCCTCGGGGAGCGGGTTGACCGCCATGATCTTCGCGCCGGCCTCCTTCGCCTCCTCGAGCGAGATCAGCATCCGCGGGTGGTTCGTCCCCGGGTTCTGGCCGGCGACGATGATGAGGTCGGCCTCCGGCAGGTCGCTCATCGAGACGCTGCCCTTGCCGATCCCGATCGTGTCGCCGAGCGCCTTGCTCGTCGACTCGTGGCACATGTTCGAGCAGTCGGGGAGGTTGTTCGTGCCGAACGCGCGAACGAACAGCTGGTACGCGAACGCGGCCTCGTTGCTGGCGCGGCCGGACGTGTAGAACGTCGCCTCGTCCGGCGAGTCCAGGGCGCGGAGCTCCCGAGCGATCACGCCGAACGCCTCGTCCCAGCCGATCGGCACGTAGTGGGTCGCGTCCGGCGCGAGGTACATCGGCTCGGTCAGCCGGCCCTGCTGCTCGAGCCAGTGCCCCGTGCGGCCGCGCAGGTCCTCGACGCTGTGCCGGGCGAAGAGCTCGCGGGAGGCCCGCATCCTGGTGGCCTCGTTGGCGACGGCCTTCGCGCCGCTCTCGCAGAACTCGATCGGGCCGGCGCCTCCCTCGGGCTCCGGCCACGCGCAGCTCGGGCACTGGAAGCCCTTCGGCTGGTTGATGCGCAGCAGCGTCGCGGCGGAGCGCGTCACGCCCAGGTGGCGCATGCCCTGCTTCGCGATCGACCACGTCGCGCCCATGCCGACGGCGTGGTCCTTCGGCGGTCCCACCCGAAGCCCGGCGTCGTCCTGCGCGACGTCGTGGTCGCGGTCGGTCCGGCCGCGCCGCGGCAGCTGCGGGAGCTTCCGGCCGGGGCGACCACGGAAGACGGGGGTGCCGGTCCGACGCGTGCTCACGCGACCGAAGGTACCCCCTGGTGCGCGGGATCAACCGCCGGTCGACCGGGCGTACGCCGTGTTGGCGCCGCCCCGCTCGGCCGGGTCAGTCGCGCATCGTCGGGAAGAGGACGACCTCGCGGATCGTGCTGCGTCCCGTCATGCAGATGACCAGGCGGTCGATGCCCAGGCCGAGGCCGCCGGTCGGCGGCATGCCCTGTTCGAGCGCCTCGACGTAGGACTCGTCGTACTGCTGGGCCTCGTCGTCGCCCTGGAGCTCGAGGCGCGCCTGCTCCTCGAAGCGCCGGCGCTGCTCGTCCGGGTCGTTCAGCTCGGAGAACGCGTTGGCGATCTCCATGCCGAGCGCGAAGGCCTCGAAGCGCTCTACGAGGCCGGTGTCCTCGCCCGTCGCGGTGCGCTTGCGCTTCGCGAACGGCGAGAGCTCGACGGGATAGTCGAACAGCATCGTGGGCTGCTGCAGCTTCGGCTCGACGTCCTTGGACAGCAGGTCGTCGACGAGCTGCGGCCACGTGCGGTCGTCGGGGTGCACGTCGGTGCGGTCCGACGCGCGGATGACGGCGGCGAGCTCCTCGGCGCTGCGGTGCGCGAGGACGTCGATCCCGGTCTCCTCCTCGATCGCGCCCGCCAGCGTCTTGCGCGCCCACGGCTCGGTCCAGCGGATGGGGCTGGGGGGGACCATGTCCTCGATGGCGCGGGCGACGTGCTGCACGCAGGCCTCGAGGCGGTCCGCGGCGTCCTCGACGTCCGCGTAGGCCTCGTACCACTCGAGCATCGTGAACTCGGGGTTGTGCTTGTGGGAGATGCCCTCGTTGCGGAAGTTCTTGCCGAGCTCGTAGACGCGCTCGAGGCCGCCGACGATCAGCCGCTTGAGGTACAGCTCGGTCGCGATCCGCAGGTAGAGGTCGCGGCCCAGCGCGTTGTGGTGCGTCGTGAACGGCCGGGCCAGGGCACCGCCGTAGAGCGGTTGCAGCACCGGGGTCTCGACCTCGAGGAAGCCCTCGCCGTCGAGGAAGCGGCGGATCTCCGACACGATCCTCGAGCGGGTGACGAAGGCCCTGCGGGTGTCCTCGTTGCCGATCAGGTCGAGCTCGCGGCGGCGCTGGCGGACCTCCTGGTCCTGCAGGCCGTGGTGCTTGTCGGGCGGCGGCCGAAGGGACTTCGCCAGGACGGTGACCGCCTCGACGCGGAGCGTGAGCTCGCCGCGCCGCGACATGAACGCGGTGCCGTCGATGCCCAGGAGGTCGCCGAGGTCGACGTCGTCGAGGAGCCGCGACATGACCTCGGGGCCCAGGACGTCGAGCTTCGCCTGCAGCTGGATCCGGCCCGAGCGGTCGTCGAGGTCCAGGAAGGCCATCTTCCCCTGGCCGCGGCGGGCGCGGAGACGTCCCGCGATGCGGTGACGGTCCTCGGTCTCCGCACCGTCCTCGAGGCCGGCGTGGCGCTCGCGGACGCCGGCGATCGGCTCGACGTCGTCGAAGTCGTGCGGGAACGGGTCGACACCCGCGGCGCGCAGGCGGTCGAGCTTCGCGCGGCGGACGGCGAGGAGGTCGGTGCCGTCCTCCGCCGCCGTCGCGGCGTCGGGCGTGGTGTCGGTCATGCGGCCGGGAGGGGCGGCGGGGGCGCGGCGATCTCGCTCAGCGCGAGATGCCGACGACCTCGAGGGTGCGCGTCTTGCCGTTGGGCAGCGCGACCTTGACGGTGGCGCCCTTGGGCTGGCCGAGCAGCGCCTTGCCGACGGGCGACTCGTTGGAGAGCTTGTTCTCCGCGGGATCGGCCTCGGCAGAGCCGACGATCGCGTACTCCTTGGTCTTGCCCTTCTCGTCCTTCACCGACACGCGGGTGCCGATCTGGACGGCGTCCGTCGTCAGCGACGACTCGTCGATGACGGACGCGGAGCGGAGCTGCTCCTCGATCTCGAGGATGCGGCCCTCGATCATGCCCTGCTCGGTCTTCGCGTCGTCGTACTCGGAGTTCTCGGAGATGTCGCCGAACTCGCGAGCCTCCTTGATGCGCTCCGCGACCTCGCGACGCTTGACGGTCGAGAGGTGGTCCAGCTCCTTCTTGAGCTTGTCGAGACCCTCGTGGGTGAGGATGACGTCCTTGGGCAACGTGGGGACCTTTCGCCTTCGTCGCCCGTGCAGGGCGTCGGCGGGAGTGTTTCTGGCGTCGATCCGCGACCGGCCGCCTATCGAGCGCGGCAGTATAACGGCGTCCCGCGACAATGCGACCGCGGCCGGGGAGTCGCCGTCGATCGTCCGTCCGGCGCCGGGACGATCCGGGGCCCCGACGGGCGATGCGGGTCCGGCGTGCGGGGCCGCGACCGGCACCCCGGAGGGCCGCCCGCGACGCGCCGGACCGGATCCCCGACGCCCGGCGGTGCGACCGTGGGGGACGACCGGGCCGGTCAGGCCGCGACCGGGGCGTCGGCGACGGCGGTGCGCACCAGCGCCCGGGCCGCCTCGATGTCCTCGGAGCTCTGCAGCGCCGCCTGCAGGACCTTGTCGGGGAGGACCCGCGCGCCGTCACCGGACGTCGCCGACGCGGCCTCCGCCAGGCGCTCGACGTACCAGGGGTAGTGCTTGCGCAGGTAGCGCCCCGCGCGCTCGGTGCCGAGGTGCTCGATCGTGCGGTCGAGCACCCACTCGAACTCCGCCAGGACCTCGTCCGCCGTCGGCGGGACGTCGTCGCGCAGCCCGAGCAGCGACGAGAACAGCCACGGGTTGCCCAGGGCGCCGCGGGCGAGCATCACCGCGGCCGGCCCGACCTGCTCGTAGGCCGCGAGGGTGCCCGCGTCGTCGTGCAGGCCGCCGGAGAGGACGACCGGGACGGGCAGCTCCTGCACGAGCCGGGCGGCGAGCTCGTAGTCCGGGGTGCCCTTGTGGTGGACCTGGGCGGAGCGCGGGTGGAAGCCGATCGCGGCGACCCCGGCCTCGTCGACGAGGCGGGACGCGAGCGCGTAGCCGTCGGCCTCGCCGTCTTTCTTCGTCGCGGAGCGGAGCTTCACCGTGACCGGCAGCCCGGAGCCCTCGGCGGCGGCGCGCGCGACGGCGACGGCGGTGTCCGGATCCTTCAGCATCGCCGCGCCGGCGCCGGTCTTGACGACCTTCGGCACGGGACAGCCCATGTTCAGGTCGATGACGTCGACCGCGACGTGCTCGGCGACGTAGGCCGCGGCGGAGCGCATGACCTCGGGGTCCTGCCCGAACAGCTGGATGGCGACGGGGCCGCCGGCGCGCTCGGCGGACTCGAACCGCAGGAGGTCGCGGAGCGTCTTCTCGTTGCGGTGGTGGATCGCGAACGAGGAGACCATCTCCGACACCGCGTAGCCCGCGCCGTAGCGCTTGGCCTGCAGGCGGACGACCCAGTTGCCGATGCCGGCCAGCGGCGCGAGCGTGACCCGGTTGGGCACGGTGAGACCGCCGAGGGTCCAGGAGTCGGTGAGCGGCGCGGCTGCCATGGACGCTCCAGGGTACCGCGGCCCGCCCCGCTCCTCCTCAGCGCTCGTCGGGGTCCTGCGGGGTGGGGAACTTCTGGTCGATGAGCTCGATGCGGTAGCCGTCGGGGTCCTGGACGAAGGCGATCAGCGGGAGGTCCTCGCGTCCGCCGGGGTGGAACGCGGGCTTCTCGGGCTCGACGCCCAGCTGGGCCTTCAGGTTGGCCAGCAGCTGCTCGAGGTCGTCGACGACCAGGGCGATGTGGTTGTAGCCGTCGCCGAGGTCGTAGGGCTCCTCGCGCCCGTCGTTGACGGTGAGCTCGAGCTTGTCGCCGTCGCCCGGCAGCCCGAGGTACACGTTGTAGGCGGTGTCGAAGTTCAGCCGACCGCGATGCTCGAAGCCGAGCGCCTCGTAGAACCGCACGGAGGCGGCGATGTCGCGGACGCGGACGCAGGTGTGGACGAGGTGGGAGGCCATGGCCCCACGCTATCGGGGTCCGGCGCCGGCCCCGGTCGCGACGGTGGTCACGAGTTGCGCTCGTGGAGCAGCCGGAGACCGGTCAGCGTCAGCAGGTCGTCGACCTCGTCGATCGTCCGGCAGTGCGGGACGATGCTGCGCGCCAGCCCACCCGTCGCGATCAGGTCGATGTCGCGTCCGAGCTCGTCCATCAGGCGCTCGCAGATCGCGTCGACGCCGCCGGCGAACCCGTAGATGACGCCGGAGCGGATGCCCTCGACGGTGCTCTTGCCGATCAGCTGGCGCGGGGCGATCAGGTCGATGCGGGGCAGCGCGGCGGCGCGCGCGGTGAGGGCCTCGAGCGAGATCTCGACGCCGGGGCTGATGATGCCGCCGAGGTACTCGCCGTCCGCCGAGACCGGGTCGTAGGTGATCGCGGTGCCGAAGTCGACGACCACGCAGGCGCCCTGGAAGCGCTCGTAGGCCGCGACGGCGTTGACGAGGCGGTCGGCCCCGATCTCCCGCGGGTTGTCGTAGCGGAGCGCCATCCCGGTCTTGATCCCCTGCCGGACCACGACCATCTCGTGGTCGAGGTAGCGGTCCGACATGCCACGCCACTCGTCCGCGAGCTGCGGCACGGTCGACGAGACGATCGACGCGGAGATGTCCGAGGTGTGGATCCCGCGGAGCTCCAGGAGGTTGCTGAGCTTGGCGCCGAGCTCGTCCGCGGTCGACTGCCTGACGGTCGCGAAGCGCCAGTGCTCCACCAGCTCGGTGCCGCGGAAGGCCCCGAAGTGGGTCTGGGTGTTGCCGACGTCGACGACGAGGAGCATCTCGTGGAGTATCACCCGCCCCTATGCTCGGCGCATGCCGGCCTCCCTGTTCGTCGTCCACGGGTCCCATCCGTGCGCCACCGTCGAGCGTGCGCTGCACCTCAAGGGCGTGGACCACCAGGTCGTCGAACTGCCGCCCGCGGCCCACGCCCCGGTGCAGAAGCTGCTGTTCGGGCGCCGGACCGTCCCGGGGCTGCGCCTCGCGGACGGCGAGCGCCTGACCGGCTCGCGGGCGATCCTGCGCCGGCTCGACGAGCTGCACCCGACGCCCGCGCTCCTGCCGGCCGACGCCGGCGCCCGCCGGCGGGTGCTCGAGGCCGAGGCGTGGGGCGACGACGTGCTGCAGCCGATCCCCCGGCGGGTCCTGTGGTACGCGCTCGACCAGGTCCCGACGGCGATCCCCACGTTCCAGGAGCACTCGAAGCTGCCGCTGCCGGCCGCGGTCCGACCGCTGCTGACGCCGGCGATCGTCGCGGTCGAGCGGCGGATGAACCGGGCGACCGACGCCGGCGTGCGGGCCGACCTCCGCGACCTGCCGCGGCACCTCGACCGGATCGAGTCGTGGCTGCGGGACGGCACGCTCGGCGGGTCGGTCGAGAACGCCGCCGACCTCCAGATCGCCGCGTCGCTGCGGCTCCTGATGACGATGGAGGACCTCGCCGGACCGCTCGGCGCCCGGCCGGCCGGGGCGCTCGCGAACCGGGTCTTCCCCGCGTGGGACGGGCACGTCCCCGCGGGCGCGTTCCCCGAGGAGTGGCTCTCGGCGCTGCGGGGCTGACCGCGACGAGGCCCGGAGGTCCGCGGACCAGGTTCCGGCGGCAGCGCCGGCGGGCCGCTCAGCCGCGCAGGACGAGCTCGCCGAGATCCTCGAGCGCCGGTCCGGGGACCGCACGCTGGAACCGCAGGGTGCCGCGACGCCCGTCGAGCTCGAGCCACGCGAGCTGGTTGTCGAACCAGGGCCCCCGCTCGCGCCGCCAGCCGACGGGCGGATCCGGGACGCCCGCCGCGCGACCGAGGAGCCGGGCGGCGCCCCACGCCGCCCGCGTGTGGAGCGTCTTGATCAGGCGGCGTTGCCCCGGCGGCAGCGGGTTGCGGTACGGCGAGCAGACGGCCTGCAGGACCGGGCTGCGCGGCGGGCCGCCGGCGGGGAAGCCGACGCGGTCGACGTAGGCGTGGTGGACGTCGCCGGAGAGCAGGACCACGGACGCCGGTGCCGTCCCGAGCCGGCCGGAGGCGACGTCGTCGAGGAGCTCGGTCATCTCGCCGAACGAGCGGCCGAACGCCGACCAGTGCTCGAGGTCCGCCGCGCGTCGGGCCTGCTCGACCTTCCGGCCGACCCACGGGCCCCAGGCCCCGGCGGCGAGCGCCTCGGACGCCGCCTCGATCCAGTGGATCCCGTGCCCCACGAAGACGGGGACCGAGGTGGCGAGGAAGAGGTGGTCGTGGTCGCCGGCGCACTGCTCGCGCACCCAGGCCCACTCCTCGCGGTCGACCATCCGGCGGTCGCGGTCCTCGCCGCCCAGGTCGCGCGCCGCCCGGGAGTCGACGACGACGATCCGGGTGCCGCAGAGGTCCCGCACGTAGCTCCACCGGAAGGTCGACGGGTCCTCGTCCGCGGCGGTGGCCACCTCGCGGAGCAGGGGGAGCACGTCGCCGTCGTGGGCCACGACGCGGGCGTGCAGGTCGTCCTCGTCGATCGCCTCGGGCGAGAGGTTGCCGAGGTGCTGGTAGACCCAGTACGACGCCAGCGCCCCGACGACGCGCTCGTGCCACCACGGCTTGTCGGCGAACTCGGCCCGCCACGCCCGCGAGGTGTTCCAGTCGTCGTGGACGTCGTGGTCGTCGAAGACCATCGCGCTCGGCACCGTCGAGAGGAGCCAGCGGATCGGGGGGCTGCCCCAGGCGTCGTGGTACAGCCAGGTGTACTCCTCGAAGTCCGCGATCTGGTCCTCGGGGGCACCACGGCGGTCGTCGTCGCGGTGCTCGATCCGCTCCCGGATGACCGGCGGGATGTCGTCCGCGTAGACCTGGTCCCCGAGCCACATCAGGAGGTGCGGCAGCTCCTCGGCCGGCCCGTCGCGCAGCGATTCGGCGAGCGCGTGGATCGCGTCGATCCCGAACGCCTCGTCGTCGGTGCCCGGCGGCTGGTCGAACGGGTCCTTGTGCGGACGCGAGACGCGGCAGGAGCCCCAGGCCACCCGCAGCTCCTCGCCCGGATCGACCGTGCAGATCGCCGGTGCGGGATACGGGTCGTCGGCGTGGGGCCACACGAGCTCGCCGTCGAGCGACACGCCGTAGCGGGTGACCGATCCGTGCTCGAGCCCCTCGACGCGGATCAGCGCGAAGTGGTGGTGGGCGACCTCGAAGGTGCGGCCGACGTGGCCGAGGATCTCGACCTCGCAGGGCACGTCCGTCTCGACCCAGACCGTCGCCGAGTCCGCGTCGACGTGCCGGAGCAGCGGCCCGAGGACGAGCTGCGGGCCGGGCATCTCAGCCCGCCGCGGAGACGTCGAGCGGGTCGCCGGACCGGCGCACGCCCTCGTCGAGCGGGAGCCGCTCGAGGCGCTCCATCAGGCGCGTGCCGTCGGGCAGCGCGAGGTCCAGGTCCAGCTCGAGCAGGGGCACGAGGACGAACCTACGCTCCGCGACCTGCGCGTGGGGCAGCGTCAGCCGCTCGGACGAGTAGGGGGCGTCCCCGAGCAGCAGCAGGTCGACGTCGATCGGTCGCGGCCCGTGGCGGACGTAGTCGGGCGCGGTGACGTCGGTGGTGCGGCCGTGCTCGCGCTCGACGGCCTTGCACGCGTCGAGGAGCTGCTCCGGGGCCAGCGCCGTCGCGATCCGCACGCAGGCGTTCAGGAAGTCCGGCTGGTCGAGCACGTCGCCGACGGGGTCGGTGTCGTAGGTCGCCGACGACGCGAGGACCCGGACGCCGTGGCGCCCGAGGGCGTCGACCGCGGTCTGCAGCTGGAGCCGGCGGTCGCCGACGTTCGTGCCGAGCCCGAGGTACCCGAGGGCCTCCCCCGCCCGGAGCGCGACGGAAGCCGTCATGCGACCGGCGCCAGGAGCGCGAGCTGTCGGGAGTGCGCGAGGAGCGTGCCGTCGGGCAGGAACAGCGTGGCGTCCTCCTCCACGAGCCCGCCCTCGGCCGTGGTCGACCGGTAGCGGCCGAGCACCGGTGCGGCCGGCAGACCGCCGGACGGGAGGTCGGCCCGGAAGTGGATCGTCAGGTCGATCGTGGGCAGCGCCGCGGGCCGCGAGACCGCCTCGAACGACGGCGGCCACCAGAAGTCGGTCAGCTGGGCCACGTAGGCGGCGTCGATCTGCTGGTCCTCCGGGGAGCCGATCCAGCCCCCGGTCTCCACGGCCGCGCCGTCGCGGGGCATGCGGCCGGAGAACGGCAGGCCGCCCAGTCGCGGCGACATCCGCAACTGGCTCGTGATCGGCGGCATGCCCTCGAACGGGGCGATCCAGGCGGCGGCGTCGCGACGGTAGTCGGCCATCGGGACCGCCGGGGCGTCCGGGGCCGGTGGCGGCCCGGCGTCCGGCAGGGCCGGGGCCCACGTCGCGGCGGCCTCGAGGCCGGGGACGGCGAGCGCGGCGATGGCGACCATCACCTCGCGGTCGTCCTGCAGCACCGTCACGGTCGCCGTGGCCGTCCGCCGGCCCGCGCGGAGCACCCGGACGTCGAGCTGCAGCGGCCCGACCTTCGGGCCGCGGAGGTAGTGGATCGTCAGCGACCGCAGGCGCCGCTCGCCGGCGGGCGCGAGCTCGGCCTCGACGGCGCGGACGACGATCGCCGCGAGGTAGCCGCCGTTCGGGCCGGTCGGGGCGTCCCACCCGGCGTCGACGTGCGCCGCGTACCGGCCGTCGACCGCCGGGTCGCGGCGGACGGCCGTCGCCCGCGAGAAGACGGTGCCCGCGAGCGCGTGCGGGTCCGGGCTCAACCGCCGTCCCCCGCGCGCCAGAGCTCGACCGAGACCTCCTCCACCGCCAGCGGGATCGGCGGCTCGGGCTTCGTGCACTTGACCCAGACCTCCTCGGCGCCGTAGTCGGCGACGACGCGGTCGGCGATCGCGGCGCAGAGCCGCTCGAGCGTCTTGTAGGAGCGCTGCTGGGCGACGAGGGCGACGAGCTGGCAGACCTCGCCGTAGTCGATCGTGTCGGCGACGCGGTCGGTCACGACGGCGTCGCAGTCGACGACCGCCATCCGCAGGTCGACGAGGAGCCGCTGGCCGATCTCGCGCTCGGCGGCCGAGACGCCGTGGTGCGTGTAGAGCGACAGGCCGCGGATCTCGACCGTGACCTCGTCGCGCTCCTCGCCGTCGAGCTCGTCGAGGTCGTCATCGTCGTCGTCCTCGTCGGCGTCCGCGTCGAGGTCCGGGACGTCGGCGTCGCCGTCCCGTGGGTCGGACCGGCGACCGCACCGCGCGTCCGGGTCCCGCGGGGCCCCGGTGTCCTCTCCGTCGTCGGAGGGGCGCTCGTCGCGTTCGTCATCCATGGCGCGCCACGCTAGCACCGGTGTCCTCGCGACCCGGGGCCACCACGTGGGCGGCGACGGCGAGCGCGTCGTGGACGGCGCCGACGTCGTGGACCCGGAACACGCGGGCGCCGGAGGCCAGCGCCAGCACGTTGGTCGCGATCGTCCCCGCCAGCCGCTGGCGGGGGTCGTCGCGCCCCGTCAGGCGCCCGAGGAAGCTCTTCCGCGACGTGCCGACGACGACGCGCGGGCCGATCGCGACGATCTCGTCCAGCCGCCGCAGGAGCTCGAGGTTGTGGTCCTGCGTCTTCGCGAAGCCGATGCCGGGATCCACGTCGATCCGCTCCAGGGGGACGCCGGCCGCGACCGCCACCTCGATGCGGCCCTCGAGGAACGCCCGGACGTCGTCGACCACGTCGTCGTAGCGCGCCTGGGACTGCATCGTCCGCGGGTCGCCCTGCATGTGCATGAGGCAGCACCGCGCGCCGTGCTCCACGACGACGCCGAGCATCCCGGGGTCGGACCGGAGCGCGGAGACGTCGTTGACGTAGGTCGCCCCGGCCTCCAGGGAGGCGCGGGCCACCGACGCCTTCGTCGTGTCGACCGACAGGACCGCGCCGGGCACCGCCGCCACGAGGCCCGCGACGACCGGCACCACGCGACGGAGCTCCTCCTCCGCGTCGACGGCCGGGGCCCCGGGGCGGGTGGACTCGCCGCCGACGTCCAGGATCGTCGCGCCGGCGGCCGCGAGCTCGATGCCGTGGCGCACCGCCGCGTCGGTGTCGAACCACTCCCCGCCGTCCGAGAACGAGTCCGGCGTGACGTTGACGATCCCCATGACGGCGAAGGGCGCGGGCATCGGGCGAGCCTACGGCGCCCGTCCCCCGTGCCGCGTCCCCGCGCCGCGGAGGACGTTCAGCGCACCCCGAGCTCGAGCATGCGGTCGGCGGCCCGCGGCGCGATGGTGGGCCACGGGAGGTGGGCCGCCATGGCGAGGGCGTCGGCGACCGGCGCAACGTCGTGGACGCGGAAGATCGTGGCGCCGTGCTGGAGCGCGACGACCGCGGTCGCGATCGCGGCGCCGAGGTGCTGCGCGGGGTCGTCGCGGCCGGTCAGGTGGGGCACGAAGCCCTTGCGGGACGTCCCGACCATCACCGGGCAGCCGATCGTCGTGAACTCGCGCAGGCGTCGCAGCACCTCCAGGTCCTGCTCGGGCGTCTTCGAGAAGCCGACGCCGGGGTCGACCGCGATCCTGGTGGGGTCGACGCCCGCCGTCACGGCCACGTCGACGCGGCGCTCGAGGAACCACCGCACGTCCTGGACCACGTCCTCGTACCGCGTGTGGCCCTGCATCGTGCGCGGGGTGCCCCGCATGTGCACCAGGCAGCAGCTCGCGCCGTGCTCGACGACCGCCGGGAGCATGTCCGGGTCGGACCGCAGCCCGGAGATGTCGTTGACGTGCGTGGCCCCCGCGGCCAGCGCGGCCCGGGCGATCACGGCCTTCGTGGTGTCGATCGAGACCACGGTGCCCGGCCGCTCGGCGACGAGCCCCTCGACGACCGGCACGATGCGCCGGATCTCGACCGCCGCGGGCACGTCGTGGTCCATGGCCGCGGTCGCCTCGGCGCCGACGTCGATCACGGCCGCCCCGGCGCCCGCCATCCGGACGCCGCGGGCGACCGCGGCGTCGACGTCGAACGGCGCGCCGTACTCGGACGGCGACGCGGGCGTGAGGTCGAGGACCCCCATCAGGGTGTACGGCGCAGGCATGGCGCGAAGCTAGGCGGGGTCGCGCGGCGCGTCACGCGGACTCGACGAACGGCCCACCCTGACCATGGACCATCGGGCGGTCCGTGGCCCGGGCGGCGCTCCCAGGACGACCGACGGCGGCCCGGAGGCCGCCGTCGTGACGATGCAGAAGGGCGCGCGGAGCGCCGCCGGATCAGGTCCGGCGCCACCCGCGGGCGCCGTCGCCGGCGTCCATCGCGGTGCCGAGGCCCGGACGGGGCAGCGGGCGCGGGGCGGGCCGCTCGGAGCGGGCCTCGTCCTCGGCCGCGGCCGGCAGGCCGGAAGCCGGGGCCGGCGGCTCGTCGTCGAAGACGTCGTCCTCGTGACGGCCCTCGAGCAGGGCGAGGAATTCGTCACGCTCGATGGTCTCGCGCCGGATCAGGATCTCGGAGATCGAGTTCAGGAGCTCGCGGTGGTCGTTCAGGATGTCGGTGGCGCGCTGGTGCGCGTCCTCGACGATCCGGCGGATCTCGTCGTCGATCTCGCGGGCGATCTCGTCCGAGTAGTCCGGCGTCGAGCCCATGTCGCGGCCCAGGAACGGCTGACCGGAGTCGTGCCCGAAGACCCGCGGCCCGAGGCGCTCGCTCATGCCGAAGCGCATGACCATCTGCTTGGCCGAGCCCGTGACCTTCTCGAGGTCGTTGGACGCGCCGGTGGTGATCTCGCCGAAGCAGATCTCCTCCGCCGCGCGGCCGCCGAGGGTCATCGCCATCTGGTCGAGCAGCTGCTGGCGGGTGGTGAGGAACGTGTCCTCCGCCGGCATCGAGATCGTGTAGCCCAGCGCCTGACCGCGGCCGACGACCGAGATCTTGTGGACCGGGTCGGCGTGCTCGAGGAAGTGGCCGACGAAGGCGTGCCCCATCTCGTGGTACGCCGTGATCTCGCGCTCCTTCTCGGACATCACGCGGGTCTTCTTCTCGGGACCGGCGATCACGCGCATGATCCCTTCCTCGAGCTCGTGCTGCCCGATCTGCTTCTTGCCCGAGCGGGCGGAGAGCAGCGCGGCCTCGTTCACGAGGTTCGCGAGATCGGCACCGGTGAAGCCCGGGGTCTGGCCGGCGAGGGCCTCGGTCTCGATGTCCGGCGCCAGCGGCTTGCCACGCGTGTGGACGTCGAGGATCTTGGCGCGGCCCTTGCGGTCCGGGCGGTCGACGACGATCTGGCGGTCGAAGCGGCCCGGGCGCAGGAGCGCCGGGTCGAGGATGTCCGGGCGGTTGGTGGCGGCGATCAGGATGATGTTGTCCGTCATCGTGAAGCCGTCCATCTCCACCAGGAGCTGGTTCAGCGTCTGCTCGCGCTCGTCGTGACCGCCACCCATGCCGGCGCCGCGGTGGCGACCGACGGCGTCGATCTCGTCCATGAAGATGATGCAGGGCGAGTTCTGCTTGGCCTGCTCGAAGAGGTCGCGGACGCGGCTGGCGCCGACGCCGACGAACATCTCGACGAAGTCCGAGCCGGAGATCGAGAAGAACGGCACCCCGGCCTCGCCGGCGACGGCGCGGGCCAGGAGGGTCTTGCCGGTGCCCGGAGGGCCGAAGAGCAGGACGCCCTTCGGGATCCGCGCGCCGAGCGCCTGGAACTTCTTCGGGTTCTCCAGGAACTCCTTGATCTCGTGGAGCTCCTCGACGGCCTCGTCCGCGCCGGCGACGTCGCGGAAGGTGATCTTCGGCGTGTCGGGCGACATCCTCTTCGCCTTCGACTTGCCGAACTGCATCACCTTCGATCCGCCGCCCTGGACGTTGTTCATGATCAGGAACCAGACGCCCAGGATCAGGACGAACGGGATGATGTAGATCAGGGCGCTCAGCAGGCCCGACGTCTTCGAAGACTTGATGTCGAACTTCGCGATCGTGCCGTCCTTCTTGGCGGCCGACAGCGTGTTCTGGACGGCGGCACCGGCGTCGGGGACGTACCCGACCTCGTACTTCTTGCCGTCGTTGGTCTTGACGTCGAGCGCGTTGTCCTTCGTCTTGATCGTCACGCTCTCGATCGACTTGGACGCCAGCTGCTCCGTGAACTGGCCGTAGGTGTACTTCTCGCGATTCTGATTCGAGAACAGCTGCTGCGCGAAGAACGCCAGCAACAGCACGATCAGGATGGGGAAGAGGGCGCTCTTGAAGAACCGGCTCATATGGGTGACCGACTGCGGTCCCCCTCACGATGAGCGAGGAGCGAAGCCGGGCGACTAGCGTAGCAACGCACCTGTAACCGGCGGGCCGGGTCGGTGTTCCCGGGTCCGCGGGTGGTCGTCCCCGCCCGTCTCAGCCCGCCGCGGCGATCGCCGCATCGGTCAGCGCGGCGACGTACGGGAGGTTCCGGTACCGCTGGTCGAGGTCGAGTCCGTACCCCACGGCGTAGCGGTCCGGCAGCTCGAACCCGGTGTACCGGATCGGCACTTCGACCTCCCGGCGGCTGGGCTTCGTCAGGAGCGAGCAGACCTCGACCGACGCCGGCCCGCGGGAGCGCAGGTTCCGCATCAGGTACTGCAGGGTCAGCCCGGAGTCGATGATGTCCTCGACGATCAGGACGTTCTTGCCCTCGATCGACCCGTCGAGGTCCTTGAGGATCCGGACGACGCCGCTGGAGCGCGTCGCGGAGCCGTACGACGAGACCGCCATGAAATCGACCTCGCACGGCACCGTCAGCTGCCGCATGAGGTCCGCGACGAAGAGCACCGCGCCCTTGAGCACGCAGACGATGAGGATCTCGCGACCCTCGTAGTCCCGGCTGATCTCCACCCCCATGTCGGCGATGCGGGCCTGCAGCTCGTCGGCCTGGATGAGGATCTCGCCGATGTTGGGGTCGCGCACGGGCCGGAGTCTAGAGCGCCACGAGTGGACGACCGGGTCCGCTCGGGACGCGTCCCGCCACCCGGCGGGGGCCGGGACGGGGCCGCCCTCAGCGACGCGGCGGCGTGGGCTCGCAGCGCACGAGACCGTCCTCGACGACGACCCGGACCCCGTCACCGACGTCCGCCGACCTCGTCGTCGCCGTCCGGCGGGCGAGCTCGAGGACGTCGTGCAACCGGGCACCGACCCGCGGGCACGACCGGCCGGTCGCGTCCTCCGCCAGGCGCCGCAGCACCCGCCGTCCGACGGCGGCCGGTGCCGTCGCGATCCGCTCCAGCTCCACGCCGCCGGGCCCCGCGCCGTCGACGACGGCGTCGGCCAGCGCGCCGAGCGCGGCGTCGTCCTCGCGGGCCAGCTCGGCGGTCCGGACGAGCGCGGGGGTCGCCCGCGCGTCCACGCCCTCGAGCTCGGCGAGCAGCCGACGTACGCGCCCGCGCGGCGAGCCCGGGTTCGTCGGGTCGTCGCTCCAGCGCACGCCGTGCTCCGCGCACCATGCCCCCGTGTCGGCCCGGGTCGCCCCGGCCGCGAGCAGGGGCCGCCGGACGCCGCGGGCGTCGTCCCGCGGCGCGATCCCGGCCAGGGCCCGCGTGCCCGGCGACGAGATGGCCCGCAGGAGCACGGTCTCCGCCTGATCGGAGGCGGTGTGGGCGACGAGCACCGGCGTTCCGGGTCCGCCCCAGCGGTCGGCGGCGTCCCGGAGCGCGTCCCGCCGGGCGTCGCGGGCCCAGGGGACCGGCGAGGCGCTCGACGCGCCGACGTGGCCGGGGACCGCGAGCCGGACGACCCGCGCGGCGACCCCGAGCCGCGCGGCGGCCCCGGTCGCACGCGTGGCCTCGGCGTCGGCGTCGGCGCCGCGCAGCGCGTGGTGGACGTGGACCGCGAGGAGGTCGTCGCCGCCGCAGATCCGTCGCGCGACGTCCAGCAGGCAGAGCGAGTCCCGCCCGCCCGACAGCGCGACGACGACCGGGTGCCCCGGCGGCGGGAGGTGCCCCGTGGCGCGGACCCGGTCCTCCAGGCCTCGACCGGAGGGCGCGTCGGGTCTCACGTCTGACCGACGCCGGCCCGGGCGCGGGCGACGAACAGCGCGGTCGGTTCGCGGAAGCCCTTCAGGCGCACGTCGCCGATGGGGTCGAAGGCGACGTGCCGCGGCGAGACGGCGGAGATGGCGTCGGTGACCAGGACCTCGCCCGCGCCCGCACGCGCGACGACGCGCGCGGCCTTGTTGACCTCGCGGCCGAAGTAGTCGCCGTCGCGGAAGAGGACCTCGCCCTGGTGGATCCCCATTCGCGGCCGGGGCTCCTGCGGGTGCAGCAGCTGGTAGTTGACCGCCCACTCCACGAGGGTCCCGGCGTCGTCGCCGATCACCATCACCTCGTCGCCGATCGTCTTGAGGATCCGCGCGTCGTCCGGGAGGGAGGCCTCGACCGCGTCGACGAAGCGCTCGACCGCCTCGACGGCCTCCTCGTCGCCCTGCTCCTCCGTCAGCCGCGTGAACCCCGCGAGGTCCGCGAACGCGATCGCGACGCGCAGGCGCCCGAGCCCGAGGAGCGAGTCGGCGTCGAGGGCCTGCTCCACGAGGCTCACGGCGTCCTGCTCGATGAACCAGTGCAGCGACCGGCGGTGCACGTCGCTGATGATCCGGTCGGCCAGCGGCATCACGTGGGCCGCCAGCGTCCCGACCGACTCGGCGGCGTCCAGGGCGGCGGCGTTGTCGCGGACCAGCGGGTCCCGGACGTAGAGCCGGAACATCCGGACCTCGGCGTCCGCGACCCGGCCGAGAGCCTGCCCGTAGATCCGGGCCAGCTGGAGCATCGCGACGAGCGGGAAGCCGGCGTCGAGCACCCGGGCGACGTGCTCGAACAGCGCGACGTCGTCCGCGCCGATCCGCTCGACCGCCTCCGCGCTGAAGCCGAAGGCCTCCCCCACGCGGCGCACGAGCGCGGGCTCCAGACCCGTCCGCCGGGCGACCTCCTCCGGATCGACGTGCTCGACGGGCGGGTCGAGCACGCTGCCCAGGTAGTGGAGCGCCAGGCCGTTGCGCTCCGCGACGAGCGCGATGTCCGCCAGCGACCGGCCCTTGGAGCGCAGGCGCTGGACGACGCGCGCGTGGTTCAGCGAGGCCGACGTCCACGCCCCGCCGTCGCCGCGGGGCACGAGCCCGAGGTCGGCCCACCGCCGGAGGGTGCCCTCCGAGACGCCGACGAGCTCGGCGACCCGGGCGCGTCCGAGGACGGTCTGACCGGAAGCGGGGACGACCGGGGGACCCGGCGGAGAGCTCTGGCGGCGGGCCCCTCTCAGGCCCCGCCGCCCGCGGGAGTCTCGTCCCGCACCGTCGGTCGTCGGCGCTCGTCCCACATCGGGGCGGCGCCTCGCAGACGACTGGTCGTCCACGTTCTGACCGGAGGCTTTGTCGGTGCGCTCAGTCATACCCGCCCGACGGGCACCACGTCAAGGGGCGGTCCGTCACGAGGACGGAGGATCGACGGGCGGGGCGGCGTCCTGCTCGAGGCGGGCGAGCCGCGACTCCACGGCGTCGAGGCGCTCCGACAGGCGACGGGCCTCCTCGCCGGTGACCAGGCGCGCGTCGTCGAGGGACCGCCCGAGGCGCCCGACGGCCTGCTGGACCTCGTCGGCCAGGACGCCCGCCTGCGCGGTCCCGGCGGTGCTCAGGTCCTCGAGGGCCCCGCGCACGCGGGTCACGACCGATCCGAGCTCGTCGGCGAGGTCCTGGGCGCGCGCCCGCGTGGACCGCGGGGCGCCGGCGGTCACGGCGAGCGCCTGGTCGACGGCCCGGCGCACCGCCTCGACCCGCGCCGAGCGCCGCGTGCCGGCGTCGTCGGGTGCGGACGCGGCGTCCGTCGCGCGGTCGATCGGGTCGCTCGACGGATCGGTCTCCACCCGCCCAGTCTATCCTCGCCCGGATCCCGTGAACGACCCCGCGCGCCTTCCCCCGATCCTCCGCCTGGGGCACCCCGTCGCCGAGCGGGCGGTCCTCGTCGGGGATCCCGGGCGCGCGCTCGCGCTCGCGCGGACGCTGCTGGAGGGCCCCCTGATGAGCAATCACGCCCGCGGGCTCTGGGGCTACACCGGGGGGACGGAGGACGGCCGCCGGCTCAGCGTGCTCTCCGTCGGGACGGGCGGGCCGAGCGCCGCGGCGGTGCTGCGGGAGCTCCACGACGCGGGCGTGCGGCGCGTCGTGCGGGCCGGGTCGGCCGTCGCCACCGGGCCGGACGTCGCCGCCGGGGAGGTCCGCGTCGTCCGGTTCGCCGTCGCGCACGACGGCACGAGCCGGGCCCTCGGACGCGCGCCGGGGGACGAGATCCGCCCCGACGCCGAGCTGACCGCGCGGCTCACCGGGACGGGGCTGACGGACCTCGGCGTGGTCAGCGTCGACCTGCTGCCCGCGGACGGCGGACCGCCGCCGCCCGAGCATCCGGGCGCCCACGCGGTGGACCGGCAGACCGCGCCGCTGCTGGCGGCCGCGGCCCGCCTCGGGCTGCCCGCGGCGGCCGTGCTCGGGTTCCCGGGCCCCGGCGAGTCCGACGACGCCCGTGCGGCGTGGTGGCAGGCCGTGGGGGCCGCGGCGGCCGGGGCCCTGGCGGCCTGACCGCCCCTCCCGACCCGGATCCCGGGCCGGGTGTCCGGGCGCCGGCCCGCGGCGCCCGGGTGGTCAGCCGGCCTTGCCGTCCTTCGCCGCCAGCGCGTCGATCGACGCCTGGATGGCCTCGAGCCGCTTCGTGAGGTCGGCCAGCGCCTTGTCGGACGGGCCCTCGACCTCCCGCGACGCCAGCGCGGAGAGGCGCTCGTCGACGCGGTCGACCGCGTCCTCGATCGACTCCAGCCGCTGCGCGACGTTGCGCACGCGTCGGGTCAGCCGCTCGATGTCGGCCGCCGTCGGCACGTTGAGGGCCCCGAAGGCGGCCTCCTGCGCCTGGGTGGCGCGCTCGCGCACGTCCATCGCGCGCTGCACCGCCCCCGTGACGATCGGATTGCCGAGCAGCTCCTGGGCGAGCTTGCCGATCGTCTCCTCGGACGCGCCCCTGACGCGCTCGCGGAGGTCCTTCGAGGACGTGGACTGCTCGTCGGTCATGCGCGTGTCGGCCCCTGCGTTCGGACGTCGGTCGGGGCGACCGGGAGGGGCGGACGGGTCCACCCCGGACGGTCGCCGGACCCGCCACCCTAGCCCACCGCGGAGCACGCTCGTACGGGTGCGCAGGGGCGGGCCGGGCCGCCCGAACCCCGTGGTACCGTTGCGCGGTCAGTGCCGCGCGAGCCTCGTCGTGGTGCGCTGAGGAGGCTCTGCAGAGAACCATGCCGTCGTCCACACGCAAGCTCCTGGTCGGGCTCTCGGCCGCGGGCGCCGTGGCCGCCGGCTTCGGTGCCACGGTCCAGGCCGGGGCCGAGGCGCGCACGCTGAACGTCACCCTCTCCGGGGGCCGCACCGTCGTCGTGAACGTGGACGTCCCGCCAGGGACCCCGGTCGAGCAGATCCCGCTCCCGGACCTGGGCGCCCCCGTCGTCTCGGTGCGCGACGCGTCACCGAAGCCCGCCACCGTGGAGGGCCAGGCGGCGACCGGCACCGTCCCCGCACCGGGGGCCACCGCCACCACCCCGGCGACGACGACGGGCGTCACCGACCCGTCCGTCGACAGCTCCGTCTTCGACGACAGCGGCGGCGAGGGCCGTCAGAACGCGGTCGACGAGGAGAAGCGGCGCGACGCCGCCGAGCGCCGCAAGGCCCGCACCGACGGCACGAAGGTCACGCGCCGGAAGAAGCAGGCGACGTCCGACGACGCCCCTGCGACGCCCACGACGGACGAGCCCCGCGCCGCCGCGGCCGCCGACGTCCCGAACGCGTCGGACCCCGGCTTCACCGAGGTCCTCCCGGGAGCCACGCCCGCGGGCGTCCCGAACTTCTTCATCGACAAGTTCCGGATCCCGCCGTTCCTGCTGCCGATCTACCAGGCGGCCGGCATCGAGTACGGCGTGCGGTGGGAGGTCCTCGCCGCCATCAACGAGGTCGAGACCGACTACGGCCGCAACCTCTCCGTCTCCTCCGCCGGCGCCGTCGGCTGGATGCAGTTCATGCCGGAGACCTGGAAGGCCTACGGGGTCGACGCCAACGGCGACGGCAAGGCCGATCCGTACAACCCGGTCGACGCGATCTTCGCGGCCGCCCGGTACCTGAAGGCCGCCGGCGGCCACGACCACATCCGCAAGGCCGTCTTCGCCTACAACCACGCGGGGTGGTACGTCGACCAGGTGATGCTGCGCGCCCGGCTGGTCTCCGGGCTCCCGGACGACCTCGTCGGGTCGCTGACCGGCCTGACGCAGGGCGTCTTCCCGGTCGCGTCGAAGACCCAGTACGCCGGCGACGACAGCAACCGCAAGGCCCGGGCGAAGGCCAGGGCCGGAGGCAACGCGGCGAAGTCGGTGGAGTCGAGCTCCCGCTCGTCGATCGACCTGTACGCCAAGGCCGGCGCCCCGGCGATCGCCGTCCAGGACGGCACGGTGACGTCGATCGGACAGGGCGACAAGCTCGGCCGGTACGTGCGCCTGCGCGACGTCTACGGCAACACCTACACGTACGGGAACCTCAAGAAGGTCTCCGCGCTGCACCCGGTGGCGAAGGACGACAAGACCCCCGCCCCCGTCCGGCACGCGTCTGCGAAGGACCCCGTCCCGACGAAGGCCGCGTCCGCCGGGACGCAGGCGCCGGACTCGGCGACGAAGCCCGCGACCACCGACGCCCCGAAGGCCCTGGCCGGCACCACTGGGGCCGTCCCGTCGTCGACCCCCGCGGCGCCCGTCGCGCCCAGCCGGGACTCCGAGGCGGTCTTCGCGAACCCCGCCCGCCCGCTGGCCCGCAAGAACGGCGGCGCGGAGCAGCTCGACCAGGCCCACGCCGACGACGCCACGTTCTCGGCCTACCTCTCGACGCTGCACGGTCTGACGAAGGACGACGTCGTCCTCAAGCGCCTGAGGAAGGGCTCCCGCGTGATGGCGGGGACCATCCTGGGACGCCTCGGTGCGACGTCGAAGGCCTCGCCGCACCTGAAGTTCCAGGTCCGGCCGGCCGGCAAGGACGCCCCGCTCGTCGACCCGAAGCCGATCCTCGACGGCTGGAAGCTGCTCGAGTCCACCACGGTCTACCGCGCCAAGGCGTCGTCGGCGCTGTTCAAGACGACCGACGGCGCGTCCACCGGCCAGGTCCTCCTGATGAGCAAGGAGCAGCTCCAGGAGCGCGTCCTCGCCGATCCGCAGCTCGACATCTACGCGGCCGGCCGCCGGATGGTCGAGGCCGGCGCGATCGACCGCCGCGTGCTGGCCACGCTCGAGTACCTGACCGCCAGCGGCCTGCGGATCGGCGTGTCGTCGCTGCGCCGGCCGGGCGCGATCACCTCCTCGGGCAACGTCTCCGAGCACGACTCCGGCAACGCCGTGGACATCTCCTCGGTCAACGGGATCACGATCTCGAAGGCCACCCAGGGCGCCGGCTCGATCACCGAGCAGGCGATCCGGATCCTCCTGGGGCTCCAGGGCACGCTGAAGCCGCACCAGATCATCTCGCTGATGACCTTCGAGGGCGCGGACAACACGTTCGCGATGGGCGACCACGACGATCACATCCACGTCGGCTTCCGCCCCACCGTCGCGCCGGGTGCGAAGCTCGGCAGGCAGGTCACGCAGGTCCTGAAGCCGGGCCAGTGGATCAAGCTCATCGACCGCATCGCGGACATCGACAACCCCACCGTCGTCGACACCCCGTCGAAGTACGCGGTCAAGGCCCCGAAGTCCGGCGACTGACCGCGTGCCCGAGGCGGGCGACGGGGCGCTGTTCCGCATCGTGCAGGTCGAGGTCCCCGGGGCGGTCGACGTGCAGGACGGCCGCTGGACGGTCCGCGGGCACGCCAACCGCCCCCGCGCGGTCGTGCTCGTCGAGTCGACCGACCGGCCGCGGCGTCGGTACCTGCGGCGCCGGGCAGACCCCGACGAGGACGCGCAGCAGCCCTCCACGACCTTGACCGTCGTCGACGCGGACCCGCTCGAGGCCCGCGACGTCGACCGCTGGCTGGCCCGGGTCGACGACCAGGCCGTGCTCACCGAGGCGCTCGACATCCTGCGTCACCTGCTCCACCTCGCCGCCGTCGCCGCCGCGGACCCCGATCCGCGGCCGCTGCGGGCCCGGGACCTCTCGCGGGCGACCGTGGCGTACGGCACGGGGCCGGAGGGCGCCTACGGGCGCTGGACGGCGTCCAGGCGGCTCCCGGTCCCCGCCGACGACCGCAGCGGGCGCCGGCGCGGCGGACCGGCGGCCTCGTCCGACGAGCGGCTCGCCGAGCTCCTCAGCGGGCGCGACGCCGTCCTGGCCGCCGAGGTGCTCACGCTGCGCGCCCGGCAGGACCTGAACGCCGGGCGCGTCCGGGAGGCCGCGCTCGGGCTGCGCATGGCGCTCGAGGCCGCGATCACCGAGCTCGAGCCCTGGCGGGCCGCCCCGCAGCTCGACGACGCGATCACCGCCCTGCTCGACGCCCGGCCGCGCGTCGCGTCGGCCGCGGCGGCAGCCGCTCGCGGCGGCCTCGAGGAGGAACAGGACGCCGACGTGCGCGACGTCCTGAAGGCCGTCTCGTTCGCCCTGGCGCGCCCTGCCGGCGGCCGGCGGGTCGGCGAGCGCGAGGCGCCGCTGCCGGCGTCGCGCCCCCGCCCCTCCCCCTGACCGCGGTCCCGGCGCCTCGGGGTCAGTCCGCCAGGCGGTCCAGCGCGGCGAGGAGCCCGTCGAGCTCCGCGACGACGTCGCCCCGCAGGCGGACGACGGCGTCGTCGTCGTACGGCGTGTCGCTCGTGGTCACCACCGCGACGTCGCCGCCGTGCTCCAGGGTCCGCCGCGGGAGCTCGGCGACGGGCCAGACGACGAGCGAGCTGCCGATGCACAGCACGAGGTCGGCGTCCCGCGCCAGGTCCTCGGCGCGGCGGAGCGCCTCGACCGGCAGCAGGTCGCCGAACAGCACGACGTCGGGCTTCAGCACCCCGGCGCAGACGCCGCAGCGCGGGACGCCGTCGTCCGCCTCCGCGATCAGCCGCAGGACCGCGGGGAGGGGCTCGCGTGCCCCGCACGCCGGGCAGTGGGCGCCCGAGATGCTGCCGTGGAGCTCGACGACGTCGCCGGACCCGGCCCGGGCGTGGAGCCCGTCGATGTTCTGCGTCAGGACCGTCCGGACGTGCCCGCGACGCTCGAGCTCGGCGACCGCGCGGTGGGCGTCGTTGGGCTCGAGTCCGCCGAAGCGGGCGAAGCGGTCCCCGTAGAACGACCAGAAGCGGACCGGGTCCGAGCGCCACACGTCGACGTGGGCGACCGTCATCGGGTCGACGTTCGCCCAGATGCCCGTCCCGGGGCTGCGGAAGTCCGGGATCCCCGAGGGGACGGAGATCCCGGCCCCGGTCAGCACGACGACCGAGTCCGCGGCGGCGATCCGCCGGGCGAGCTCGTCGTGGTGCTCCGTGCTCGCCGGGTCGGTCACCCCTGGGAGGCTACTCGCCGGTCCAGCGGGGCTCGCGCTTCTCGATGAACGCCTGGATGCCCTCGGCGGCGTCGGCGGAGCCGAAGATGTCGTGGAAGGCGTCCTTCTCGGCCTCGATGCCCTCGTCGAGCCCGGCGACGTCGGAGACCTGCTTGATCTTCTGGACCGCGATCGGCGCCTGGGCGGCGAACCGGCGCGCCCAGTTCAGGGCGACGTCGAGCAGCTCGTGGTCGTCGACGACCGTGTTCACGAGGCCGTGCGCGTACGCCTCGTCCGACAGGATCGGGTCGCCGACGAGGTTGAGCTCGAGCGCCTTGGCCTGACCGACGAGCCGCCGCAGGCGCTGGGTGCCGCCGAAGCCGGGGATGATGCCGAGCTTGATCTCGGGCTGGCCGAAGACGGCCGAGCGCGCCGCGATGCGGACGTCCATCGCGAGCGCGAGCTCGGAGCCGCCGCCGAACGCGATCGAGTTGATCGCACCGATCGTGGTGATCGGGCTGTGGCCGAAGCGACGGAACACGTTGTGCGCCTGGTCCAGGAGGGACTTCGCGCCGTCCTCGCCGAGCGTCGTGAACGCCTTGATGTCGGCGCCGGCGGAGAACACCCCGGACATCGGCGACGCCGACGCGAACACGACCGCCCGGGTCGTGCCGTCCGCCTCCAGGTGGTCCCAGACCTTCTGCAGGTCGTCGACGACCTGCGGCGAGATCGAGTTCACGGGCGGGTTGTCGAGCCAGGCGATGACGACGCCGTGCTCGCGGGTCTCCAGCTTGACCGTCTCGCCCGGCTGCGTCTCGTCGTACTGCGGATAGTCGTAGAAGCCCTGGCCGGACTTCTGGCCGAGGCGGCCCTGGGCGACCAGGCGGCGCAGCGTCGGGGGCGCCTCGAAGCGGTCGCCCTCGGACGCCGCGGCTTCCTCGAACCGCTCGAGGATCACGTCGAGGCCCTCGACGTCGCACTTCAGGAGCGGGGGCAGGATGCCGCGCTTGGGGTCCAGGCCGGTGCCGGCGGCCATCCCGAGGTCGATGTCGCGGACCGTCGCGTCGCCGTCCTCGATCAGCAGCAGGGCCTCGCGCACCATCGCGAGGTGCGAGAGCTCGATGATCCGGTCGATGTCCGGGTCGCCGTCGCCGTCGACGTTCGACGAGCCGTCCTGCTTGTAGAAGCCGTCGCCGGTCTTGGCGCCGAGGTCGCCCTGGGCCACGAGCTCGGCCTGGCGGGCATGGTTGAAGAAGCGTGCCGACGGCGACTGGTCGCCCTCGTCGACCTCCTCCACCATCTGCTGCTGGAGGTGCAGCGACGGATCCAGTCCGAGGCTGTTCATCAGGAAGAACGGGCCCATCGGCAGGGCCTTGCCCTTCAGTCCGTCGTCGATCTTCTGGATCGAGAGGCCCTGCCCCTGCTGGGCGCGGAAGACCTCCGACAGCTCGGCCGCGAGGATGCGGTTGACGGTGAAGCCGGGGCCTTCGCCGACGACGATCGGCTGCTTCTTCGTCGTCTGCGCGAACGCGTACGTCGTCGCGATCGTCTCCGGCGACGTCAGCTCGCCCTCCACGATCTCGAGCAGCGGCATCACGGACGCCGGGAAGAAGTAGTGCGTGCCCACGACCTTCTCGGGGCGGACCGTCGCGGCGGCGATGTCGGAGATCGCCAGTCCCGAGGTGTTGGACGCGAGGATCGCGCGGCCCGGCGTGACGGCGTCGAGCTCGGCGAAGACCGCCTGCTTGATCTCGAGCTTCTCCGGGACGGCCTCGATGACGAAGTCGACGTCGCCGAACGCGTCGTACGTGAGGGTGCCGTGGATCCGCCCGACGACCGCGGCGACCTGCGCCTTCGCGTCCTCCTCGGAGAGCTTCCCCTTCTTGACGAGGCGCCCGACCTGCTTCTCCGTGACCCCCGTCGCGACCTCGATGCCGTGATCGACGAGCTCCTGCTTGACGTCCTTCAGCACGACGTCGATGCCGGCGGCGGCGATCGTCTGCGCGATCTGCCCGCCCATCGTGCCTGCACCGACGACGGCGGCCTTGAAAACGAACGACATGACGGCTGGACTGCTCCTGAGCTCGGATGCGGTGGGGGCCCTTCGGCGGTCGGACGCGACGCGCCGGGCTGGCCGGAGCCTATCTGGCCGACTGGCCAATCGGTCGACCGCGGGCGCCTCCCGCCCGACCGTGGGGGGACCCTGCGCGACGGTCAGCCCGCGAGTTCCCGGCGGAGCGTCTCCACGGCCGCGGCGACCTCGTCGAGCGTCGGCAGCACGTCGTCGCGGAGCGTCTCCCGTTCGGCGATCCCCGCCTCGGTGATCCGGTAGATCCGCCGCGACCGCCGGTCCGGGTGCTCCCAGTCGCCGACGGCGAGACCCTGCTCCTCGAGGGCCCGGAGCAGCGGGTACATCGTGTTCGGGTTGACGGTCACGAGGCCCGCCGAGAGCTCACGGATCCGCTCGATCAGGCGGTTCCCGTACGCCGGACCGTCCCCGTCGAGGAGCTGGAGGACGAGCAACCGGACCAGGCCGGCCCGGCGCAGCGCCCCGGAGAGCGGGTCGCCCTGGCCACCGGGGCGGGCCGGGCGGTCGGGGACGACCTCGGTCGCGGCCGACGCGCTCCCCGCGGCCTCGCGGGCGGCCTCGCGCGCGGCACGGCGGGCCTCCCGGCGCCGCTCCGTGGTGGGTCCGTCCGCCGACACGACCTCCAGCATCGCAGGCCGACGGGCGGTCCGGGACCGCCGGGGACGCCCGGACGGAGGCCCGATCGGGGTCCGCGGAGCACCTCGTCGACCGCCGGGCGGGTGTGCGACGACGCGCAATCGCCCCGGTGGACCGCCGGGTCGGGCACACTGCTGGTGTGGACTCCGTCTTCGGGATCGTGATCTTCTCCGTCGTGGGGATCTCCGGCGTGATCGCGATCGGCACGTTCATCTTCGGTGGCGCCCCGCCCCACAGCACGATCGGGGGCAACGCGTTCGTCCCGTCGGTGAACGACCCGGGGGTCGAGACGCCGGACATGCGCGAGGACGACGTGCGCCAGATGCTCGAGGCCCGCAACCGTCGCCGGATCGCGCGCGGGGAGAGCCCGCAGGACATCGACGCCGAGCTGCGGGACCTGCTCTCCGCGCCGGCGGAGCCGGTCGACGACGCCGAGGTCCGGGCCGAGGTCGAGGCGATGGTCGCCGCCCGTCACGCGCGGCGGCGGCGGCGCGGGCGGCCCGAGGGCGACTTCGCGGCCGAGGTCGAGGAGCTCCTCGGCCGCATCAGCCGACCCTGAGACCTGCGCGCCGGCCCGCTCCTCGGGGCCCGAGGTCGTCCCCGGCCGCGGACGGTGTCGACGGGCGCGACGCACGGGAACCTGCGCGGACGGGAGGTGGGCGCACCTAGCATCGCTCGTCGTGTCCTCCCCCGCACCCGCCCGACGCCGGCTCGCCCCGGCCGGCCTGGCGGCGCTGGCCCTCGCCGTCGCCGTGCCCGCCGTCCTCCCCGGCACCCCGCCCCTCGGGCCCGCCGCCGCGTCGGCCGCCGCCAAGAGCAAGAAGAAGAAGCCGGCCAAGCCGAAGTACACGGTCGAGGGCGAGCTGCGGAAGCTCCGCTCCTCGAAGGCGATCTCCGCGAAGGACCTCTCGACCTGGCGCACGCTCTACCGCGACGTGACCGCGCGGGCGAAGGCGGCGCCGAAGGGGACGGCGAGGACCGAGCTCCTCGGCGTCCTCCAGAACACCGAGACGATCGCCGCCCGGCGCGACCTCACCGCCTCGATCGCCCCGAGCGTGTTCCTGACGCTGCAGGTCAACCGCGACTGGTGGGCGTCGCGGCCCGCGCCGCCGGACCGCTCGCGCCCCATCGTCGACGGCAGCCCGCTGATCTGGCAGTACTACAAGGGCGAGGGCCTGCAGATCCAGTGGCTCGCGACCTTCGGGCTCGCCAACGCGCTGAGCACGACGTCGACGCCGGCGAAGCTCGAGCAGCTCCGCGCGATCGAGGACGAGGCGCTGCGCCTGGCGTCCCAGCGCGCCGGTGGTCCGGCCTGGCAGTACCTCTTCGACTTCGGCGGCGGCGCGCCGCCCTGGGGCTCCGGGATGGCGCAGGCCACCGCGATGCAGTCCCTCGTCCGGACCTCCGCGAAGCTCGGCGACCCGAAGTACCGCGAGACGGCCCTGAAGGCCGTCGAGCTGCTCCGCCGCAGCGCCCCCGAGGGCGCGCGCTCGAAGCAGAAGGCCGGCGACCACCTGCTGCTCTACACGTTCGCGAACACGCGGGTGCTCAACGCGTTCTCGCAGACCGTCTCCGCCCTCCACGAGGTCGGGGCGGCGACGCAGGACGGGAAGGTGAACGCCCTCTACGTCCGCGCCGAGCGCGAGCTGCGGGCCGAGCTGCCCTCCTACGACCTCGGCACCTGGGCCCGGTACAACATCGGCGGCGCGAAGGAGACCCCGAGCTACCACCTGCTCTCGCGCGACAACATGCGCTCCCTGTGCCGGGTGCTGACCGCCGACGCGGGCACGTTCGCGGCCGGCCGGCCCGTCGCCGGCGCGCAGCCCCCGGCACCGGCCGCGCCGTACTGCGCGATGGCCGACCGCTTCACGCTGGACCTGCAGCGCACGCCGACCGGCCCGACGTCCCGCGCACGGACCCGCGCCGCGTCCCCTTCCACCGGTCCCGCCGCACCCGGCGTCGACGCACCGGACACCGGGGCCGCGGTGGCCTCCCCCGCCGTCAGCCAGCCATAGCCCCGGGCGGCGCGGCGCGGGCGCGTATACGCTCGCGGGCCGATGGCCACGCGGATCGTGCTCTACACCGGGAAGGGCGGCGTCGGCAAGACGTCGGTCGCCGCCGCCACCGCCCGGCGGATCGCGGCGTCCGGCCTGCGGGTCCTCGTCGTCTCGACGGATCCGGCCCACAGCCTCGCCGACGTCCTGGGCGCCGAGGTCGGCGCCGACCCGACGCCGGTCGCACCGGATCTCGAGGCGCTGCAGCTCGACGACCGCAGCGAGCTGACCCGGCACTGGAGCGCCGTCCGGGACTGGGCGTCCCGCACGCTCGTCGGGCGCGGCGTCGACCGGATCTCCGCCGAGGAGCTCTCCGTCCCGCCCGGCCTGGAGGAGCTCCTGAGCCTGCTGCGCCTCGTCGAGCTCCGCGACGCCGGCGACCACGACGTGATCGTCGTCGACTGCGCCCCGACCGCCGAGACGCTGCGGCTCCTGTCGTTCCCCGACCTCGCCCACTGGTGGCTCAGCCGCGTCGTCCCGCGCCAGGAGGACCTGCTCGGGACCGTCCGCCCCCTCGCCCGGGCGGTCCTCGACATCACGCTCCCGGACAGGACGGTCCTCGACGAGGTCGCGCGGATGATGGAGAGCCTCCTCGCGATGCGCGAGCTCTTCGTCGACCGCGAGCACGTCTCGATGCGGCTCGTGACCACCGCCGACCGCGTCGTCGTCGAGGAGGCGCGGCGCACCTACACGGCGCTCGGGCTCCACGGCGTCGCGACGGACGCCGTGATCGTCAACCGCCTGTTCCCCGAGGACGTCGGCCCCTACTTCGCCGGCTGGCGCGACCAGCAGCAGGAGGAGCTGCGCGGCATCGAGGACGCCTTCGCGCCGCTGCCGATCCTGCAGGCGCCGTACTTCGACCGCGAGGTGGTGGGGACCGACGCGCTCGACCGGCTCGGCGACGCGCTCTACGCCGGCGTGCACCCCGAGGACGTCCTCCACGTCGGCCTGTCGCGCGAGCTCGAGGTCGACGAGGACGGGGCGCGGCTGCGGATCGCGGTGCCGCTCGCCGACCGGGAGGACGTCTCGCTGCGGCGCGCCGGGGACGAGCTCGTCGTCGAGGTCGGGGGTCGCCGCCGCGCCGTGCTGTTGCCCCCGGCCATCGCGCACTATCGTCCGACTGGTGCGTCGCTGCGTGACGGGGTCCTCGACGTGACCCTCAGCCCGCCGGCGGCCCCCGACCCCGCATGACCGAGCCCGCCCACGCCCCCCTCACCGACGACGACGCCGTCGCCGACCTGCGTGAGCGGATCCTGGCGACGAAGGAGGCCGCGGAGCGCCTCCACGCCCGGGCCGAGGACGCGCGGCGCACGGAGGCGGGCGGCGGCACGCCGGCCGGGGGCTGGGCCACGCCGCAGGACCGCAGCGAGCGCGCCGACGAGGTCCACGCGCTCGCCGAGCTCGTCCGCGCGCTGCGCGAGCTCGTGCCGACCGAGCTCCGCGGCCAGGTCACCGAGATCCTGCGCCAGCTCCTGCTGCTCGTCCGCGCGATCATCGACTGGTGGGTGGACCGCCTCGAGCTCGAGGCCACCGACCCCCCCGTCCGCACGGCCCGCGCCGCCGCGGACCCCGCCCCGCACGTCGAGGACATCCCGATCGGCCCGTGAACGACTCCGCCCCCCGCCCCACCCGCCGCCCGTCGAAGCAGGGCACCGGCACCGGCCTGATCCGGGCGATCCGGTCGCTGGACGCCGCGCAGCAGCGGACCGCCGCCGCCGCGATCGTCGTCCTCGTCAGCCTCGGCACGCCGTGGTACTCCACCCAGATCGCCTTCAAGGGCGGTGGGGACAAGCTCACCGACGGGACGATGTCGGGGATCGCGGCGTTCTCGTTCGTCGAGGCCGCGGTGCTGCTCGTCGCGGTCGCGGTCCTCGCGCTCGTGTGGGCCCGGGCCACGGACAAGCGCTTCAGCCTGCCCCTGACCGACGGCACCGTCGTCACCGTCGCGGCCGCCTGGATCGGCGTCCTGATCGTCTACCGGCTGTTCGACAAGCCGGACGGCAAGGCGGAGAACGGGTCCGCCAGCCTGATCGGCCTCTCGTGGGGCATCTTCGCCAGCCTCTTCGCCGTCGGGCTGCTGCTCGCCACGGGCCTCGACCAGCGCCGACGGGACGCCGCCCTCCACGCCGAGACCGCACCCCCGCCCGAGGGCCCCGTCGTCGATCCCGAGGACCTCGTGGAGCCGGAGACCGTCGTGTCCCCGTCGGGCACCCCCGCCGACGGGCAGCGGGACGACGACCCGGCCCCGCCCGCGGCCGGCCAGGGCCCCGCCGGCGCGCCCGCGGCGGCAGCGGACGACGCGCCGCCCTCCCCGGAGCAGCGGTACGACCGCGACGCGCCGGACCCGGCGCGGGACGCCCCGGACCCCCGGTACGGCCCCGGGACGCCGGCTCCGCGGTCCGACCGTGGCGCCCCGGATCCCCGGTACGACCGCGACGCGCCCGACCCGCGGTACGACCGCGGCG
>NZ_KI912613.1:5303577-5366855 GCF_000519325.1 Patulibacter minatonensis DSM 18081
CCCGACCCCCGCTACGACCGCGGCCCCGATCCGCGGTACGACCGCGACGCGCCCGACCCCCGCTACGACCGGGGGCGTGACCCGCGGTACGACCGCGGCGCACCCGATCCCCGGTACGACCGCGGCACGCCCGACCCGCGCTACGACCGCGAGGACCCGCCGCCGCGGCCGTCGTGGCCGGGCCCCGACGACCGGACGCGCCGCGTCCCGGACCCGCGCGATCCCGGGCCCGACTCGCGTCCGCCGTCGCGGTCCTGGGCGTACGACGACGAGGAGCTGCCGCCCCCGCCGCCGGCGGTACCCCCGTCCCGGCGCCGCCCGACGCCGCCCCGGCCCGCGGAGCCCGACGCGTCCTCCGGGCGACGCCCGGAGGACGCCCCCGCCGAGGAGCCCACCCGGCTCCGGCCGCCGGAGGTCCCGGCACCCGGGTCCGGGAGTCGCTTCGGGCGCCGCCGCCGGCGCCGGGACGACCGCTGAGCGACGGCGGCGCCCGTCGCCGGCGTGGCGCCCGGCCGCGCGACCGGGCCCGCCCCCCGCGGCTACGGGTTCTTGTCGACGCCGCGCTCGGCGTCCTGCTTCGCGTCGCCGATCGACCCGTCCGCGGGCGGCAGGCTCGTCGGGCGCAGGGTGTCGGGCGCGGGGCCCGGGGCGTCCTGCCAGGCGCCGAAGCCGCCGATGATCATCCCGAAGGTCGCCAGGAAGAGCAGCACGAGCCCGGTCGCGAGCAGGGACCGCAGCCGGGTCAGGTGGCCGAGGATCGCGAGCACGACGGCGATCGCCATGAGGACGACCACGGTCTGCGCGGAGATCGAGACCGCGAGCGGGAGCGAGGACACGATCCGAGGATCCCACAGGCCCGGCCCGGTGTGCGGCGGACCGCTCCGACCGGCGGGCTCGAACCGGCGACGGGCCGGAACGGCACGGGCCCCCGGGCGACCGGGTCCTATGATGCGGAGGACCGTGTCCGCCGTTCCCTCGACCGTCGACGAGCTCGCCACCGCACTGCGCGGCGTCGGGTACCTGCCGGGAGCCCGCACCGCGCTGGTCTCCCACCTGGCGGTCCAACTCGACAAGCCGGTCCTCGTCGAGGGGCCCGCCGGCGTCGGGAAGACCGAGCTCGCGAAGGCCCTGGCCGAGGTCCTCGGCCGCGATCTCGTGCGCCTGCAGTGCTACGAGGGGCTCGACGAGGCCAAGGCCCTCTACGAGTGGAACTACCGCAAGCAGCTGCTGGCGATCCAGGCGCGCACCGCGGCCGGTGACGGTGCGGCGACGCTCGACGACGACGTCTTCGGCCACGAATTCCTGCTCGAGCGGCCGCTGATGCGCGCGATCGCCAGCCCGACGCCGGTGGTCCTGCTGATCGACGAGATCGACAAGACCGACCAGGAGTTCGAGGCGATGCTGCTCGAGCTCCTGTCGGACTTCCAGATCACGATCCCCGAGCTCGGCCGGATCGAGGCCACGTCGCAGCCGATCGTGCTGCTGACGTCGAACAACTCGCGCGAGCTGACCGAGGCGCTGAAGCGCCGCTGCCTCTACCTCTGGCTCGACTACCCCGAACTGGAGCACGAGCTCGAGATCGTCCGCGGCCGCGTGCCCGGGCTCTCGGCGTCGTTCTCGCGCCGGCTCGTCGAGGTCATCGCGGACGTCCGCGCGCTCGACCTGAAGAAGCCGCCGTCGATCGCGGAGTCCATCGACTGGGCCCGCGCGCTCCTCCTGCTGGGGGCCGACGACATCGACCAGGACGTCTTCCGCGACACGCTCTCGGTGATCGTCAAGCACCGGACCGACCTCGACCTCGTGGCCGAGCGCATCGGCCTGCGCCTGCCCGAGTCCGGCGCGACCGCCGGCTGACCGCCGGACCCGCGCCGGCAGCGCCGATCCTCCCACCGCCGACCCTCCGGGCTCCCCGATCTCCCCACCGTCCTCCCGACCCCAGAAGGCCCTGAGCCCGCGGCAGCTGCGGCGCGCGGCGATCCACGCCGACGTCGAGGGGCCGGTCCCCGGCGGTCTGGCCGGCCAGCTCGTCGTGTTCACGGAGGAGCTCCGCGGGGAGGGCATGGCCGTCGGCACCAGCGAGCTGCTCGACGCGACCGTCGCGCTCGGGGCGATCGGGTGGTCGGCCCGCGAGGACTTCAAGGAGACGCTCGCCGCGACGCTGGCGAAGTCGCCGGAGGACCGCCACGTCTTCGACCTCGTCTTCGACCGGTTCTTCTTCCGCGCGGCCGAGCTCGAGGCCGTCCGGCACGCCGCCGCCGGGCACGACCCCGAGTCCGACCGCGAGGCGGACGAGGTCTCGGGCGACGGCGAGGGCGTCGACGGGGAGGGCGAGGGCGAAGGGGACTCCGGGCCGCCCGACCTGGACGCCGTCCGCGAGGCGATCGCGCGCGCGATCGCCGACGGCGCCAGCGGCCAGATGGGCGACCTCGCGTCGCTGGCGATCGGCAGCGTCGGCGGCCGCGTCAACGACACCGGCGTGGTCGGCGTCGACGTCCAGCGGATCCGGCGCGCGCTGGACCTGAAGCCCGAGGCCGACCCCGAGGCCCCCGAGGGCGACCCGCGGCGTGACGGCCTGCCGCGCGAGGGCATCCGCGAGTTCGAGCAGGCGCTCCGGCGCGAGCTCGAGCGCCGCAGGATCGAGCGGCTCGGCGAGCTGCCTCCCGCACGGGCCCTGAACCAGATGGACCGCGCCCTGCCCACGGGCGCCGGGCAGAGCCTCGCCGACATCCACCGGGTCGTCCGCCAGCTCAAGCGCCGCCTGAACACCCAGGGGCACGAGCTCCGCGGCCAGCGCCGACGGACCCAGGTCGACCTGCGCGCCACGATGCGCGCGTCGCTGCAGACCGGCGGCGTCCCCGTCGTCGTCAAGGAGCGCGCGATCCGCCCGCGCCGGCCCGAGATCTTCGTGCTCTGCGACGTCTCCACGTCGGTGACGAGCGCCTCGCTGTTCTTCCTCTCCGTGCTCCACGCGCTGCACGACGCGTTCCGGAAGATGCGCTCGTTCGTGTTCGTGGAGCGGATCTCCGAGGTCACCGAGCTGTTCGAGCGCGAGCGCGACTTCGCGAAGGTGTCGCTCGCCATCGGCCGCGACGCCGGGGTCGCCGACGTCACGGGCTACACCGACTACGGGCGGGTCTGGCGCGAGTTCCTCGAGCAGACCGAGGACGACCTGAACCCCCGCTCGACGGTCATCGTGCTGGGCGACGCCCGCACCAACGGCCGCGATCCGGCGGAGGCCGCGTTCGCGCAGATCGCCGAGCGCGCCGGGCGCGCGTTCTGGCTGAACCCGGAGCCCGCGCTCTACTGGGACTACGGCGACTCGGTGATCAGCCGCTACCGCCCGTACTGCCAGGTCCACGAGTGCTGGACCGCGGACCAGCTCGAGGAGTTCGTCACCGCGCTCACCTCGAGCGTCGTCACCGCGCCCGCCCCCGGCCGGCCGCCCCGGTAGGTCCGCCGCCGCTCCCGGCGGCGCAGGCCCGGTCCGACGGTCGGGCCCGGGTCAGGGGACCTTGATCCCCGGGAGCCCGACGACCGGCGGGACGGCGACGGTCAGCCCCGACGGGCCGCCGAGCGTCACGGTGCCCGAGCCCTGTCCGGGGATCGGCACGGCGAGCGTCACGCCGTCGGAGCCCACGGTCACCGTGGGGAGCGCCGGGAGCACGGGTGACGAGGTCGTCGGCGTGGGGGCCGGGCCGGGATCCGCGGCCGCCGTCGGGGTGGGCTCCTCGGCGGGCGACGCGACGGTCGGCTCCGTCGGCTCCGTCGTGCCGGGGGCGGGCGACTCGGTCGTGGTGGTCGGCGCGCTCGGCGTCGCCTCGTCCGTGTCGGTCGTCGTCGGGGGCGTGGGGTCCGTCGTCGCGGTGGGTGCCGGATCGTCCGCGGGTGCCGCGGCGACCGAGGTCGGACCGGCCGGATCCGTGACGGCGCGGAGCCCGGTGCCGCCGGCCCGCAGCGCCCGCCCGGCGTCGCGGCCCGTCGACCGGAGCGCGCGGCGCGTCGTCCGCACCGTGGCCCGGCGCTCGGCCGGCGTCGCCGCCGGCGGCGCGGACGCGACCGGCGGGGCGGTGGTCGTCGGCGCGGCCGACGCCTTCCGGTCGCCGCCGCCGGGCAGCACCGCGGCCGCGGTCGCGACCGCCGCGACGGACGCCACCGCGCCGGTGATGATGCCCGCCTGCGTGCCGATCCCCGCGAGGAGGCCGCCGAACCCGGACCCTCCCCCGGTCGCGACGGTCGCCGTGCCGCCGACGGACGCCGCCGCGCCGGCGCCGACGACCGACGCCCCGCCGACCGCGGCCGTCCCTCCCAGCACCGCCGGGACCTGGGTGGCGCTCAGGCCGACCGCGGCCCACGGGAGCACGATCGGCGGGACCGCCGCGCCGATCCCGCGGAGCGCCAGGACGCGGGCCCGGCAGCCCGAGCACTCCCGGAGGTGGTCGCGGGCCAGCACGTGGCGCGGACCGCCCTGCTCGAGGACGCCGAGCGCGTAGGCCGTGATCAGCGACCGCTGGGACGCGCACCACTCGTCGCCGCTGACCTCCTCGACGACCGACCGGACGACCTTCGACGCCCGGTCCATGACCTTCTGCATCCGCGAGGCGCGGATGCCGAGCTCGTCAGCGGCCTCGTCCCGCGAGTAGCCGTGCAGGTAGCAGAGGACCGCGGCGCGGCGCTCGCGCTCGCCGAGGCGCGCGCGCATGCCCTCGGCCAGCTCGCGGAGCCGGCGCTCGTCGTCGAGGCGGTCCTCGATGTCGCGGTGCGGCGCGGCGAGCGTCGCGGGATCGACGTCCTCGCGGCGGTCGCCCCGGCGGCCGCGGTGCTCGTCGACGACCCGGAAGAACGTCGCCTGCGTCAGGAAGCCCGCGGGGTTCTCGACCTCGTCGCCCGACGCGAGCTTCGCGTACAGGGCCTGCCACGCCAGGTTGTAGGCCGGATCGATGTCCGCGGGGTCGACCCGGGCCCCCAGCCGGCTGAGCTTGCGCTCCACGGCGGAGCACGTCGCCGCGCGGAGGCGCTCGTAGTCGCGCTCGAGGACCTTGCGGGCCCGGCGCTCCACCCCGTGGGCCCGCTCCCGCGGACGCGGGAGCTCCGGGGCGCTCATGGACGGAGGCCGGGCGGGCCGGCTGATCGACGGACGGACATCGGGATCGGGCGTCCCCGTGGACAGGGCCCGCGGAACGGTCCCGTTCATGATGCCCGATCCGCGGGCCGCCGTCGCTTCTTCCGTCGCGGCGGCACGGCCCCGTCCCTCGCCCGCGGCGGCGGAACGACGCCCGGTAGAGTCCGTAGCATGAACGAACCCGCCAAGCCGCCGGCTGCTCCCGGGACCCGTCGGAAGACGATCACCTGGGAGGACCCGCTGCTGACCGCCCGCGCCGGCGCCGACCTGCCCGGGCTCGAGTTCCTCGGTCGCGTGGCCGCCGGCGAGATCCCGCCGCCACCCATCGCCCGCCTGATGGGCTTCGATCTCGGCGAACTCGCCGAGGGCGTCGCCGAGTTCGTGGGGACGCCCGACGAGTCCGTCTACAACCCGATCGGGATGGTCCACGGCGGCTACGTCTGCACCATGCTCGACTCCGCCCTGGGTTGCGCGGTCCACACGACCCTGCCCGCGGGCGTCGCGTACACCTCGATCGAGATCAAGGTGAACTACCTGCGCCCGGCCCACGCAGACGTCGGCGAGCTCCGCGTGCGCGGCCGGGTCACGAAGGCGGGCCGGCGCGTCGCCTTCGCCGAGGGCGACGTCCGCGACGCCGCGGGACGCGTCTTGGCCACCGCCCAGAGCTCGCTGCTGATCATCGCCCCCGCGTAGCCGCGCCGGCGGCGCCCCCGGGACGGCCGGTACCCTGGGCCGCCGGTGAGCTCCGACGACCTCCCGGCCTCCGGGGCCGCCCCGCTGGTCGCCCGTAGCGTGTCGCGCAGTCTCGGCGCGCTGCCCGTCCTGGACGGGATCGACCTCGAGATCGGCCCGGGCGAGGTCGTCGCGCTCGTCGGGCCGTCCGGCTGCGGGAAGTCGACGCTGCTCGAGCTCGTCTGCGGGCTCCAGCCCGCGGACGCCGGGACGGTGACGGCCCGGCCCGCGGCGCTGATGCCCCAGCGGGACCTGCTGCTCCCCTGGCTCGACGCACGGGACAACGTCGCGCTGCCGCTCCGGATCGCGGGCACCGGCCGCAAGGAGGCCCGCGGGCGCGCCCAGGAGCTCCTGGACCACGTCGACCTGGGGCGCTTCGCCCGCAGCCGCCCGGACCAGCTCTCCGGGGGCATGCGCCAGCGGGTCGCCTTCCTGCGCGCCCTGGCGACCGACCGCGAGCTGCTGTGCCTCGACGAGCCCTTCGGCGCCCTCGACGCCATCACCCGCGAGGAGCTCCGCGCGTGGCTCGCGCGACTCCTGGACGAGCGACCGCGCGGCGTGCTGCTCGTGACGCACGACGTCGAGGAGGCCGTCCTGCTCGGCGACCGGGTCGTCGTCCTGTCGCCCCGCCCTGCGCGCGTGACCGGGACGTTCGCGGTCGAGGGCGCGCGCTCCGGGCGCGACGTCGCCGACCCGTCGGTGCTGGCGGCCCGGACCGCGGTGCGCGACGCGCTCCACGACGCGATCGCCGCCGGGCGCGGGGGCATCCCGTGAGCCCCGCGCCCCGCGCGTCGCGGCCGTCCGGCGACCGGCGCCCCCTGCCCCGCGGCGTCCGCGTCCTGCTGGGCGTGCTCGGCCCGCTGCTGCTCCTCGGCGGCTGGCAGGCGTACGTCCGCCTCGCCGACGTCGACGAGATCCTGCTGCCGGCGCCCACCACCGTGCTCACGGCGCTGCACGACGACCGCCACCTCCTGTGGCACGCGTTCCAGCGCACCGCGCAGGAGATCCTCCTCGGCCTGGCCATCGCGCTGGTGGTCGGAGCGCTCCTGGCGATGACGATGCACCTCTCGCGCGTCGTCCGGGCGCTGCTCGGCCCGCTGGTGATCGGCACCCAGGCGATCCCGCTCCCGGTCCTCGCCCCCGTCCTCGTGTTCTGGCTCGGCTTCGGGCTGGCGCCGAAGCTCGCGATCGTGGCGATCATCTGCTTCTTCCCGGTCACGATCGCGACGCTCGACGCCCTGGAGCGGGTCGACCCGGAGCTGCCGCGCCTGCTGCGCACGATGGGGGCCTCGCGGCTCCAGCTCCTGCGCTGGGTGGAGCTCCCGGCGGCCCTGCCGGCGGCGCTCTCGGGAGCGAAGGTGTCGGTCGCCATCGCCGGGATCGCGGCGATCTTCGCGGAGTACGCGGGCTACGAGCAGGGAGAGGGCGGGCTCGGCGGGGTGATCCAGACGGCCCAGCTGAACACCGCGCGGGCGTTCGCGGCGGTGGCGATCCTCGCCGTCTTCGCCGTCGTCACGACCGGGGCGCTGGCGGTCCTGCAGCGCCTCGCGGCGCCCTGGGCGCACAGCGGGCGGCGCGGCTGAGCGGACGGGCGTCGGGTGCGACGCCGCGATGCCGACCGGGCCGCGGGGACTACCGGCCGGTCGCGGCGACGCCGGCCCGACGGGCCGGGCGCTCCGCGGCAGCGACCTCGACGACGCGGCGCTGACCTGAACGATCGGCGTAGGCGACGGCCCCGAGGAGCGCGACGTTGACGGCGACCCAGGCCACGAGCAGGAGCAGGACGATCAGCATGGGATCCAGTGTGGTTGCGCCTCGAACCAAAGCCGGTACGAAACCGTATCGAGCTGGTGTCTCCGTCATCCGTCCACCGGACTTGCGTCGCCGCCCGGGCCCGGCCCGCGGCGTGCGGCGGGGCGGGCGGTCGAGCCGATACCCTCGACGCGTCTGAAGAACCGGGGAGTCCCAGGCGGGGGCTGAGAGGGCGCCGGGTCCGCGCCGACCCGACGACCTGATCCGGCTCATACCGGCGGAGGGAGCACGATGGAACGATCCGACGGACCGCTGAGCACGCGAGGGACCGGCCGATGACGCGCCGACCGCTCGTCCTGCTCGCCGCGGTCGCCACGACGCTCGGCCTCGCGGCCTGCGGCGAGCGCAGCGAGGACGTCGCGGGGACCTCGAAGCCCCCGGCGGCGAAGCTCTCGCTGCTGCTCGACTACCTGCCGAACGCCGACCACGCCGGGATCTTCCAGGCGCAGAGCAGCGGCGCGTTCACGAAGGCCGGTCTCGACGTCGACGTCAAGACCCCGGACGACCCGGCCACCGTCCTGAAGCTCGTCGAGACCGGCAAGGTCGACGTCGGCATCTCCTACGAGCCCGAGGTCCTGCTCGCCCGCGCCCAGGGCCAGAACGTCGTGGCGATCGCCGGCGTCGTCCAGCGTCCCCTGACGTCGCTGATCAGCCTGCCGAAGGCCGGCATCGCGAAGCCCGCCGACCTCGAGGGCAAGACGGTCGGCACGGCCGGGATCCCGTACCAGAACGCCTACCTCGACACGATCGCGAAGTCCGCCGGGATCTCCCCGTCGTCGATCAAGCGCGTGGACGTCGGGTTCAACCTCGACCAGGCCCTCGTCTCGGGCAAGGTCGACGCCACGCTCGGCGGCTTCTGGAACGTCGAGGGCGTCGAGCTGCAGCAGAAGAAGCGGGATCCGCGGATCACGCCGGTCGACAAGCTCGGGGTGCCGTCGTACGCGGAGCTCGTCCTCGTCGCCCGCGGGGACACCCTGACGAAGAAGGAGTCCTCGATCCGGCGCCTCGTCCGCGCGATCGGCCAGGGCTACCAGGTGGTCCGGAAGAACCCGTCGGAGGGCGTGAATCCGCTCCTGAAGGCCAACGAGGACCTCGACCCGAAGCTCCAGGAGGCGGCGGTCGCGAAGACCGTCGACGCGTTCTTCCCCACCGGCAAGAACGCGAAGCAGCCCTGGGGCTGGCTCGACACCGACCAGTGGGCCGACTACGCCCAGTGGATGCTGCAGAACGGCCTCCTGAAGAAGCAGCTCCCGCTCGACAACGTCGTCACGACGGACTTCCTCGCCGGTGAGGGCGCGGGCGTCGGCCGCAAGACGCCGGACGGCTCGGCCCGCCCGGACCAGAGCCTGCCGGGCTACCGCGGCGAGTAGCCGCGGGCGGGCCGGACGCGCCGGGGCGTCCGGCCCCACGCCCGTCGGGCGGTCGCGGTCCCGCGTCGACGACGCCGCGGCGCGCTCAGGCCGCGACGGGCGCCGCGTCCCGCGGGGGCGCCGCGACTCCCGCCGCGACGACGTCCGGGGCCCGGGGCGACGGAGCCCGCACGACCACCGGCGCCCCGGCCGCCGCGGGATGCCGCGGAGCGCGGGCGGCCCCGGCGGCGGGGACCGTGACGGCGCCCCGGCCCGCGAGGACCTCCGGGCGCGTGGCCATCACGTGGACCGCCGCCAGCGCCCCGTACGGCGCGTAGCGGTCCAGCCAGGCGTCGACCTCCTGCTCCGGCACCCGGGCCCGGGGGTCGCCGGTGAGGATCCGCCCGAGCGCCTTGCGGAGGTTGAGGTCACCGGACGGCGGGCGGTCGTGCCGGCCCAGCGCCTGGGAGGCCACGAGCGCGAGGGTCCACGTGCCGATCTCCGGGAGCCGCCCGAGCCGCAGGAGGACGCGGTCGGGGTCGCAGCCGGGGCCGGCGTCGATGCGGCCCGAGGCGATCTCCCGCGCCGCGCGATGGAGCGCGACGGCCCGCTTCGGGGCCAGCCCGCAGCCCTCGAGGTGCGCGGGGACGAGGCCGTCGGCCACGGCCTCCGCGTCGGGGGCGTCCCGGAGCCGGGGGTGGGTCGCGACGTCGGGCGCCCGGACCGTGCCGTGGCGGGCGATCAGGCGCCGCTCGATCCGCACGGCGTCCTCGTAGGCGATCAGCTGCTCGCACACGGCGCAGAGCAGCGCCTCGAAGACCGACAGCCGCCGGCCCGGACGCAGCCACGGCCGCGTGCGGATCGACGGCCCGATGAGCGGATCGTCCTTGTGGGCCGCCACGAACGGCGCGAGGTCGAGGTCCACGCCGAGCCCGAAGCGCCAGCGGGCGAGTGCGGACGCGGCGGCCCGCCGAGGATCGCCCTCCCCTCCCCCGTCCGCCCGGGCGCCGAGCACCACCCGGCCGTCGCGCAGCTGCGCGGCCCGGAGGAGCACGTCGTGCCCGCCGGAGCGCACGTAGCGGAAGAGCACGCCGTCCCGACGGCGCAGGAGCCCGTCGGCCGAGGAGCGCGGGAGGCGGTAGGGACCGGCCGGGCCGACCTCGGCACGGACCTCGATCACGCCGGGCAGGCTACGCCGCCGGGCGGACGGCGGGGTCAGCGGTCGCCGAGCAGGTGCACGTCGACGAGGAACCGCCGGGATCCCACGACGGGGGGCAGGCGCCGGGCGTCGCGTCGACCGCGGACCGCCGAGACCTTGTGCGAGACGACGGCGGTGGCGATCACCCCCGCCACGAACCCCGTGCCGACGGCCGCGGCGGCCGTCGCGGCGACCACGGCGGGGTTGCGGCGGGCGAGCTCCCGGACCTCGCTCCGGCCCGTGGTCACCGCGGAGCCCTCGTCGGGCGCCGGGGACACGAGCTCGGCGTCCACGAGCTCGACGACGACGTCGTCCTGGCCGTTCAGCGCGGTCTCGGGGGGCAGCACGCCGCCGAGGATAGCGGCGCCCGCGGTCGTCCCCGCCGGGCGCTCGGGAGCCGACGCCGGCGGGGCCGTGCCGGTCGCCCCCGCGCGCCCGTCGTGGGCCCGGGAAGGCCCCTCGGCAGTACCGAAGGCCCCCGGCCGGTGTACAACCAAGGAGCGCCATGACCGACTCCTCCGCACCCGCAGCCCCCGTCGACGTCTTCGCCAAGGTCCGCGGCCACGAGCGCGCCGAGCAGCTGGCGGCGGCGCGTGAGGCCAACCTGCTGCCGTACTTCCACGTGCAGGACAGCCCGGCGCTGCCGGTCGTCACGATGGAGGGTGCCGAGAAGATCCAGCTGGGCTCCAACAACTACCTGGGCCTGACCTCGGACCCCCGCGTGATCGCCGCCGCCCACGGCGCGATCGACGCCTACGGCACCGGCCTCACCGGGTCGCGCCTGCTCAACGGCACGATCCCGCTCCACGTCCAGCTGGAGGAGGAGATCGCCGACTGGATGGGCACCGAGGAGGCGATCGTCTACTCCACCGGCCACCAGGCGAACGTCGGCGCGCTCGGGACGATCCTGGCGCCCGGGGACACCGTCGTCGCCGACTCCGGCGACCACGCGTCGATCCTCGACGGCTGCCTGCTGTCGAAGGCGAAGCTGCGCCCGTTCCGCCACAACAAGCTCGACAAGCTCGAGAAGCAGCTCCAGCGCGCCCAGGGCGACGGCGGCGGCGTCCTCGTCGTCGTCGACGGCGTGTTCTCCATGGAGGGCGACATCGCCCCGCTTCCCGAGATCGCCGCGCTCTGCGAGCGCTACGGCGCCCGGCTGATGGTCGACGAGGCCCACGGCGCGGGCGTCCTCGGCGCCCGGGGGGCCGGCACCAGCGAGCTGCTCGGCGTCGAGGAGCAGGTCGACCTCCGGATGGGGACGTTCTCGAAGTCGCTGGCGTCCTGCGGCGGCTTCATCGCGGGCTCGCACGAGGTCGTCGAGTACCTGCGGATCAGCTCGCGGTCCTTCCTGTTCACCGCATCGGCCGTGCCCGCGGCCGTCGGGGCGGCGCTCGCGGCGCTCCGGATCGTGCGCTCCGACGAGGGCCCGGCGCTCACCGGCGCCGTCCTCGACAACGGCCGGTACCTGCGCCAGGGGCTCGAGGACCTCGGCTACGCCGTCCTGCAGCCGCAGCGCGTGAACCCGGCGGGTGCGCCGGAGACCGACATCGTCACGCCGATCGTGACCGTGACCGTCGGCGACGACTGGAAGGCCGTCCTGCTGTGGCGCGCCCTGTTCGACGCCGGGGTCTTCGTCAACACCGCCCTGCACCCCGCGGTGCCGCCGTCCGGCGCCGCGCTGCGCACGTCGGTGATGGCGACCCACTCCCGCGAGCACCTCGACCGCGCGCTCGAGATCTTCGGCCGGGTCAAGCGCGACTTCGAGGCCGAGCACGGCGAGCTGCCGGGCCCGGACCTCCACCGCTGAGCGGCTAGACGCGGTACGTCAGGCCGCCGCTCTTCTCCTTGAACTTCAGCCGCATCACGCGGAACGTCCCCGCGAAGACGAAGATCGCGACGAAGAGCAGCGGCCACTGGGGCAGGCCGACGTTCGCGACGTTCAGGAGCAGGCCCAGGCCGACGGCGCTGACCATCGCGCACACGGCCGAGATCAGGGACGAGTGCGAGCGGTAGCCGGCCATGTGCTCGCGCACCGCGAGCTCCAGGGAGCTCAGCACCAGCAGCGCGAGACCGCCGAGCACGAGGCCGGTGCTCTTGGAGAACAGGCCGACGACGGCCACGACGAGCCCGACGAGGATCAGGACCTCGGTGATCGGCAGCGGGTGCCAGATCGCCTGCGGGGCCTCGCTGCGGTCGGCCTTCACCGACGGCGGGCCGGGCGCGGCCTTCCGAGCCTCGCGGGCCTTCTGCGCGCGCTGCGCCTGGGTGACCTTCTTCGCCTTCGCCGGCTGGGGCTTGGGCCCGGGGGCCGCGGTGCCGGACGAGGTCGCCGTCCCCTTGGCCGGCGCGCCGCCTCCGGAGGCCGCGCGGGCGCGCTTGCGGGATCGACGCTTCTTGTTCTTCGGCTGGGCCACGACGCACCGAGGCTATCGGCCGGGAGGGGTCGCGTCGACCGTCGTCGTCGGCGGGGCGGCGGATCGTGCGAGACCGCGCATCGCACGCACGAGCGCGTCGGTGCTCAGCCGGCCGATGATCCGCTTCTCGACCGTGCCGTCGCGGCGGACGAACAGCACCAGCGGGCACGCCGGGGCGCCCAGCAGCGCGGAGAAGCCGCGGTCGCGGTCGTAGGCGACGGGGAGCGTCCAGCGCCGGGAGGCGGCGGTCTCGGCCGTCGCGTCGTGCTGCCCCAGCGTGGCGACCGCCAGCGTCTGCAGCGTCGGGAAGCGGCGGCGCTCGCGGTCGAGCAGGTCGACCGCGTCGACGCACTGCTGGACGCCGCGGCTGAAGAGCACGAGGACGAGCGGGCCACGGTCCAGGAGCGCGCAGGAGGTGACGACCGACGGGTTCCTGATCGAGCACGCCGCGTACTTGCCGGCCTCCCCCTGGCCGTCCTTCTGGGCGACGTTCACGTCGTCCCGGTCGAGCTTCGGCGCGGTCGCGAGCGGGGCCGCGAAGTCGGGGAGCTGCTCGCCCGCGGCGACGTCGCCGCCGGTCGGGCCGCCGTCCCGGCCCCCGATCAGCGTGGTCACGCCGACGAGGAGCACGAGGACGATGCCCGCCACGGCGAGCCAGCGGACGCCGACGGCCTGGGCCCGGGCCGACGCGGCCTCGGCGGCCGCGCGGATGCGCGCGGCCTCGTCGTCGGAGCGCCTGGCGGCCGAGGGGCGGCCGCGGCGCCGCCGCCGGGAGGGGGCTGCGGCGGTGGTGTCGTCGGCGCCGACGGGTGCCACGGCGGGACCGTCGGTCGCGCCGGGCGCGGCGTCCGGCCGGTCGTCCGCGGGCCCTTCGGAGCCGGGGAACGCGAACGGGTCCTCGTCGGCGGTCCCGCCGGCGTCCCGGGCCCGGTGATCGCCGGGCCCGCCGCCGGACGGACGCGAGTCGTCCGGGAACGCGAACGGGTCCTCGTTCCCACCGTCCTCCGACCGCGGGTCGCCGTGCTCGTCCGGCTCGTCGGGGCGCTCGTCGGTCATCGACGGTCCATCCTCGCGCGTCGCGGACCTCCGTGGGCCACGAGCCCCGCGATCGCGGGGCGGAGCGTCGTCCCGCTCAGCGGTCGGCGGGGACCTTCGGGACGTCCGTGCGGCTGCCGTCCGCCGCGGTGAACGGCGCCTGCTGCACGCACGGGGGCGCGGCCGTCGCGGTCGCGCCGCCGAGCAGCTGGAGCAGCCCGGACGCCGCGCCGGTCGTGGACGTGGAGCGGCCGCACTGCCGGCCCTCGAGCACGGGCAGCCCGGCGCCGAGGCCGGAGAAGACGCCCGGCTGGGCGTAGGCGTTCGGGCGGTTGGTGGGGAGCCGCTGCCGCTGGACGGCGACGTTCTCCCCGTTGATGGGGGTGATCAGCCGGAGGTAGCCGTAGCGCCGTCCGTCGGCGCCGGTCGACGACGCCTGCAGCGATGCCGCGGCGTTCGTGAAGAACGAGCGCAGCTCGCCCGGGTAGCGCGCGACGAACGCGGCCGCGGGGTTCGTCTCCCGGAGCAGCGGCTCGAGCTGCTGGAGGGCGGGCCGGAGCGCGTCGGTGGTGCGCCCGAGCGCCGGGACGCCGGCCGCCGAGGCGTTCACGAGCGGCGACACGTCGCCGAACAGGCCGCGGAGGTCGGGCGAGAGCCGGCGGAGGTCGTCGAGCGTCGGCGAGAGCTCCTGCGCGACGGGGGCGAGCCGGGCGACGAGCGGGTCGGCCTTGCGCTGGAAGCGGGCCAGCCGCTCGACGGACCGGCGGGCCTGGCGCTGGAACGGCGCCAGCGCCGTGATCGCCTGGCGCACGCCCGCGGAGCGCCGGTCGGTGATGGCGAAGAGCCCGTTCGCGTCGTCGATCAGCCCGGCGAGGTCGCCGCGGCGCTCGCTGAGCGCCCCGACGGCCACGCCGCCGTCCCGGACGAGCCGTCGGACGGCCTGCTCGTGGTCGTCGAGGATCCGGAGCAGCGTCCCGCCGTCCTGCGCGAAGGGCGAGAGCGTGCCGATCGACGCCGAGAGGTCCGCGCCGCGACCCTGGAGCGCCGTCGCCGAGCTCTGCAGGCCGTCCTGGAGCGCCCGGCGCGTCCGGGGGTCGAAGGTCCTGAGCACCTCGTCGAAGTCGACGGTCTCGCTGACGCGTCCGGCGCCGAGGGTCCCGCCGTCGGGGACCTTCGCCGCGGTCGCGGTGCCGGGAGAGAGCTCGACGTAGGTCTCGCCGAGCAGCGTCTTGCTCCGCAGCGTGGCGCGGGTGTCCCGCGGTACGGGCGCGAAGCGCGGCCGGATCTCGAGGACGACGTCGGAGCGCCCGGTCCGCCGGTCGGTGTCGATCGACTTGACCTTGCCGACCGGCACGCCGGAGATCCGGACGTCGGACTCGGTGACGAGCTGCGCGCCCTCCGTGAAGGTCACGTGCATCCGGTAGCCCTGCGCCCGCAGGGGGACGGAGCCGCCGAACGACGTCCAGAGGAACAGCAGCAGGCCGAAGCAGGAGCCCGCGAAGGCCACCATCACGAGGATCCGGGCGATCCCGGGCGAGCGCGTGCTCATCGGCCGCCCTTCCCGCCCGCGCGGGGCGTCGTCGTCAGATCGGACCCGCCGCCGGGCCCGATCGGGCAGGAGCCGCCCTGCGCGAGGGTCCCGAAGGCGCCGTCGAGCAGCGACGCGAGGGGGTTGACCTGCCCCACGCCCGCGAGGTCCTTCAGCGTGTCGCAGGTGAACATCAGCTGGCCGCGGCGGATCGGACCGTTCGCGTCCTGGGTGTTGAAGATCCACGGGGCGAGGTGCGACAGCCACTGCGCCCAGAAGAGGTAGCCCTGCTCGTCGCCGGGCGGGTCGTAGGCGAGCATGTTCCCGGCCGTGTTCAGCCGCCGGAGCGTCGCCGTCGCGTCCGGGGCGACGGCGTTCGTCGCGGCGACGGCGCTCCGCAGCCGCCGGACGGTCGGGAGCGTCTCCTCCGTGAGCGGCAGCAGCTGGTCCGTGAGGACAGGCGTCGTCCGCTCGAGGAACGGGTGCGTCGAGCGCAGCGCGGGGGCCAGTGCGTCGGCGACCGGCAGCAGGGCGCTGGTGGCGGGCCGCAGCTCGGCCGCCAGGCCGGCGGTGTCGGTCAGCGCCGCCTGCGTGGTGCGCAGGGTCGCCGGGAGGGCGCGCAGCGACGCGCGGAGCTCGGCGCTGCGGTCGGCGACCGTCCCGACGACGGTGTTCGTCGTCTCGACGGCGCGGACGACGTCGGTGCGGCGGCGCGCGAGCTCGCCGCTGACCAGCCGGAGGCTGCGGACGGCGCGCCTGGTGTTGGCGGCGCGGTCCTCGAGGGCCTCGCCGACCCGGCGCAGGTCGCGCGTGACCGGCCCGGTCTCCCGGATCGCCCGGGAGAGGTCGCGGGCGCGCTCCGCCGACCCGACGCCGGTGCCCGTCGAGGAGAGCAGCAGCTGGAGCGCGGACCGGGTGTCGACGTCGAGCGAGGCGAGGATCTCGTCGGGGTTGACGTTCGGGGTCGTCCGGGACTCGGCGATCGTCGCGCCGGCCCGCACCTTCCGCGCGGACGGGGTCCCCGGGTCGAGCTCGAGCACCATGTCGTTGAGGCCGGTCTTCGGGCGCAGCAGCGCGCTGGCGTCGGTGCGCATCATCGCGGCGTACTTCGGGCGCAGCCGGAACCCGACGCGCGCCCTGCCGTCCTGCACCCGGACGTCGGTGATGTCGCCGACGTCGATCCCGGCGATCGTGACCGTCTGGCCCTGGCCCGGGGTCAGCGACTGACCGGTCGAGAAGACGGCGTGGAACCCGACGCGGTCCTGGCCGCCCGGGAGCCACGACGGGAAGGCGACGCGCTGCTTGCCGAGGATGAAGATCGCGACGCCGGCGGCGAGCAGGACGTTGAAGGCGATCACGGCCACCCAGCGGCCGTGGCTCCGCATCGCGCGCATCATCGGTCGTCCTCCTTGCCGGTGGAGCGCAGCGCGCCGAGCGCCCGGCCGAGGCCGCGGGTCAGGCGCTCGTCGTCGGCGGCGCTGGACGCCCCGACGGCGGCCCGGCCGCGGGGGGCCGTCCCGTTGGCGCGCCCGACGACCGCGGCGGCGTCGCCGGGTGCGGAACGGGCCGCGTTGGCGTCGGGCACGGGCTGCGTGCGGCACGCCACGTCGTCGCGGTAGGGCGGACGGGCGCTCGGGCGGACCGGGCGGACGCCAATCGGGGCGTCGGCGGCGGCCGCGAGGAGGTTCCCCTGCTCGCCGACGGGGCCGAAGTCGAGGAGGTTCGGCCCGAGACCGGTCTGGACGCGGGCGTACGGGCCGTTGCCGTCGCTGTTCTGCCCCTCGCCGGCGAGGCCGACGAGGCCGTGGAAGAAGCTCTTGTAGAGCTCGCGGCCGGTGGTGAACCTCCCGTCCTCGATCTTCTGGTTGCCGGCCGGGATCACGACGCGGCTCAGGCACAGCGCGGCGTCGTCCAGCTGCGGGAACAGGGCCCGCCCCTCGGTCGTCAGGCGCGTGAGGACGGGGACCGTGGGGCGCAGCTCGCGGACGAACCCGCGCAGCGCGCCCTTGGCGGTCAGGCGTCGGGCGGCGGCCACCCACGGCAGGGCGTCGTCGACCGTGGGCCCGGTCTCGCGGACGCCGGGGACGAGGGCACGGGAGAGGCTGCGGACCCCCGGGAACGCCGCGTCCAGCGCGGTGAACGTGCCGTCGGCGCGCTCCAGCGTCGGTGCGAGCTCGGCCAGAGTGCGCTGCAGCGCCCCGCGGTCGGCGGTCAGCGCCGCGGTCGTCGTGTCGAGGGCGCGGACGGCGCCCCGCAGCTGCGTGAGCCGCGGGACCAGGCCGGAGGTGACGGCCCCGGTCGAGCGGACCAGCGCGGAGAGATCGTCCTGCCGCACCCCGCGCAGGGCGTCCAGGTTCGTCCGCGTGGTGCGCAGCGCGACCGGCGCGTCGTCGAAGGTGCGGTTCAGGGCGTCGGCGGCCGACGGCGGGTCCTCGAGCGCGTCGCCGAAGCCGACGATCGTCCGCCGGAGGTCCCCCCGGACGGTGCTCGGGAGCGCGGTCAGGAGCTGGTCGGCCTGGACCGCGGACGACGTCCGGGTGATAGGGAGCGTGCCGTTCTCGCCGAGCGCCGGGGCCTGTGGCGAGCCGGGCTGCAGGTCGACGAAGAAGTTGCCCTCGAGGAAGATCCGGGGCCGGATCTTCAGCGTCGCGTCGGCCCTGATCGACGGGACGTCCTTCGTCAGGTCCATTCGCACGACCGACGTGGTGCCGTCGCCCCGGGCGTCGACGGCGGTGACCTTGCCGACCGCGATCCCGGCGATGCGGACCGGGGAGCCCTTCGCGATGGCCTGGGTGTCGGCGACGACGGCGTTCACGCGCGTGCCGTGGGTGCCCGGGACGTGGCCCTTGGTGACGCCGACGGCGATCACGAGGGCCAGCACGAGCAGGGCGAGGGCGCCCGCCAGGAGCGGGTTCATGCCGGGCGCCTGGGCGCTGCGGGTCCGTCGGCGGAGGCGCACGCTACTTCTCCAGCCCGGGGCTGCGGTCGACGGTCGTGCCCTGGTTCCCGGGCACGTTCCCGATCCGACCGCCGGGCGCGAACGGCTCGTTGCCGCTCTCGCACTCGACGGGCGCGCCGGGCTGCCCGACGTTCGGGTAGGGGTCGTAGTTCAGGTCGGCGGCGGGCTTCGCGGTCGGCGTCGTCTGCTGCGGCGCGAGCATGAAGAGGATCCGCTCCCACGTGCCGTACCTGTTGCCCTCCGACAGGTGGTTCGCGAGGTTCTTCCCGAACAGCGTGATCGCGTTGCACGTCACCTGCGCGGGCGTCAGCTGGTCGAGGACCGGCGACAGGACCTTCGCCGCGCGCGTCTGCGCATCGAGGCTCCTCGGCGTCAGCGGGTCCTTCGCGAGCCGGTCTGCGGAGCGCAGGGCGCCGTCGAGCCGGGTGGTCAGCTGCGGCAGGCGCGGGAGCGTCCGCGTGCCGGTGCCGAGCGCCCCCGCGATGTCCGGCGCCGCAACCCGCAGGGACCGCAGCCCGGGGCGCAGGTCGTTCAGGAGCCTGCGCGTCCGGCGCATGAAGGGCCGCAGCTGCGGCGACCGCAGGATCACCGAGCCCTCGAGCGGGGCCGCGGTGCTGACGGCGTCCTGGAGCTCGGGGCGGGCGACCGGGGCCAGCGGCGTGAGCGTCCCGTCGAGGTGCCGGAGCAGGCTCGCCTGGGTGCCCGCGACGGGTGCGACCTCGCCCGCGGTGCGTCCGAGGAGGCCGATCGTCCCGGAGAGGGCGGTCGCCGGGTCCGCGAGGTTGCGCATCACGGGCGCGAGGTCGTCGAGGAACGGCCCGAACGCGTCGACGGCCGAGCCGAGCGCCTCGCCGCGGCCGGCCAGCGCGTCGCCGAGCTCGTGGTTGCCGCGCTGGTACGCGCGACGGGTCCGGTCGTCGAACGCGGCGGTGATCTGGTCGACGTCGACGGGCTCGACGGTCGCCTGCGCGAGCGTGAGCCCGCCGCCGTCGGGCACGGTCGTGCGCGAGCGCCCGCGGGTCAGCTCGAGGTACTTCAGCCCGAGCGCCGAGCGCGACCGGACGAGCACGGTGGTGTCGGTCGGGAGCGGCCCCACGCCCTCGTCGAGCTTCAGCTCGAGCGTCGCGTGGATCCGGCCGGTCCGCGGATCGCGGGTCGGGGTGACGTCGGCCACCTGGCCGACCCGCGCGCCGCCGAGCCGCACGTCGCCGCCGGGGAGCAGGTTCTGGCCGCTCGGCACCTCGGCGCGGATGTCGTACGTCTTCACGAACGGCAGCCCGCGGTTCGCGTTGTACGCCAGGACGACCGCGACGATCGCCAGGAGCACCGCGGCGGCGCCGATGAGGACCGGGTTGGCGACGATCGAGCTCTTCCGGCGCATCAGTCGCCCGTCCCGAGGAGGGTGCGCAGGAGCCGCGAGGCGGCGTCGACGGGCGAGGTCGCGCCGGGGATCGGGTCGTCCTGCACCTCGATCGGCGCGTCCGATCCGCGCGTGGTCGAGCCCGACGTCCGCGGCCGGACGGGGGCCGTCGAGCCGCGCCGGTCGGCGAGCCGCTCGAGCCGCAGGACCACCTGGCGGAACCGCGCGTCGCCGCGGGCGTCCCGTAGCACCGCTGCGGGCGACTCGCCCGACAGCACGCGGCGGGCGAGCGTCGCCTCGGGGGTCTCCCCCGCGCGGCGGGCCCTCCCGGCGGCGGACCGCGTCCCCGCGACGTCGCCGTACCGCGCGGAGCAGCCGGCGACGGGCGTCGTCGCGTAGACGCTGCACGGGCTGACGGTCGCGTTGATCCGCAGGTAGTGGCCGACGTCGTCGAACGCGTTGATCGCGAGGACCTGGAAGTAGCCGTAGTCGAGGATCCGCTTGAACCCCCCGGTGTCCTCCAGCGACGTCGTCAGCGCGCGGGCGTTCCGCAGCACCGGCGCGGCGGTGCGGGCCACGGTGCCGAGCCGGCGGATCGTCGGGTCGGCGTCCTCCAGCGTCGTGCGGGCGCGGTCGGCGGTCCGGCCGAGGTCCTCCACCGGCTCGATCGCCGCCTTCCCGAACGGGTCCAGGGCGCGCAGCACCTCGAGCCCGGCGGGCGCCGTGCGGCGGAGGTCGCGGGCGACGGGAGCGCCCTGACGCGACAGGCGCGAGAGCTCGCGGGCGGTCGGGCGCAGCTGCGCGAGCGTCGCGGGCAGGCGCCGCAGGTCGGTGTCCAGGTCGGTCCGACGGTCGGCGACGGCGTCCTGGAGGTCGGCGGCGCGGGAGACGACGTTCCCGAGCGCCGCCCGTTCCGCGGCGACGGGGCGGAGCGCGCGGTCCCCGTCGGCGGCGAGCCGGCGCAGCCCGTCGCTCTGCGAGCGCAGGAGCGCGAGGACGCGGTCGGTCTCCCGCAGGCCCGGGAGGGCGGCGCGGATCGCCCGGCGGAGCGCGGGCCCCCGGGCCGCGAGACCGACGCCGAGCTCGTTGAGGAGGATCGCGGTGCGCTGACGCTCGGGCAGGCGGTTCATGCCGACGACGAGGTCGAGGTCGATCGGCTTCGTCGTGCGCGAGACCGGGAGCAGCTGCTGGTGCTGCCCGTCGACCGTGACGGTCCGCAGGGGCGCCGGGAGCGTGCTGCCGGTGCCGCGCGGCTGCGTCGGCGTGCACTCGACGTAGCGCTCGCCGATGATCGACTGGGGGCGGATCGTGCACTCGGCGTCGGAGCGGAAGTCCTGGAACGCGCGGTCGTCGATCCGGAGCACGAGGACGGCCTTGCGGTCCGGGGTGACGTCGGTGTCGTCGACCTTGCCCACGCGGGCGCCGGCGACGCGGACCTCCTCGCCCGGGATGACGGCGAACGCGTTGTCGAAGATCGCCCGGACCCGGTAGGCGCCGTCGTCCCGCCCGTCGTCCGACGAGGACGTGAGCACGACGACGGCGACCGCGAGGACGAGGAGTCCGAGCACGACGGTGAGCGCGCGACGCCTCATGGGCCGGGGAGCACCGCCTTCTCGTCGCAGTCGAGCGGCTCGTCGCTCTTCGTCGGGTCGTTGGAGCCGTCGGGACGGATCTGGGTGGCGGTGCCGGGGCAGCGGCGCGCTCCGACGTCCTGCGCCCCGGTGCCGGCGGCCGGCCCGAGCAGGCCGACGAGGCTCCGCACCGCCGGGCCGAGCACGCTGTCGCCGACCACCGCGTTCTCGTTGATGATCGGCTGGATCCGCGCGTAGTGCCCGTTGGCGTCGTACCCGGCCGACGCCTGGGAGAAGTCGCGCAGCCAGCCGACGAAGTCGGGCGTGTACGGCCGGACGAACCGGGCCACCGGGCGGGCGGCCGTGGCCGTCGAGGCCGCGTCGCGGAGCGCCGGGACCGCGGCGTCGGCCAGCCCGGGGGTCCGTCGGAGCAGGTCGATCAGGTCGTTCTCGCGGCCGGGGCTGCGGACGAGCCTCCGCGTGTCGGAGATCGTGGGGACCGCGGCGCGCGCGAGCGGCCGGAACCGTCGCAGGAGCGGGGCGAGGCGCCGGGTCGCGGGGAGCGCGGCGTCGACGAGGGGGTCAGCGGTCGCCAGCGTGGTGTTCAGCCCGCCGAGCGTCCGCTGCCCGGCGCGCAGGGTCCCGGGCAGGCGGTCCAGCGCGGCGTCGACGGCGGACTCCTGCGCGACCACGTCGGCGGCGGTGGTGCGGGCGTGGCCGACGAGGCCCGTCAGCGTCCCCTTCTCGAGCGCGAGGGCGCCGACGACGCGGGACGAGCTCTCCAGGAACGTCCGGAGCGCCGGGGCGTCCGCCGCGACTTCGGCGAACAGCGCACGGCCCGAGCGCAGCGCCGGGTTCAGCTGCTCGAGGGTCGCATTCGCGAGCCGCTCGCGCCCGGCGGTCGTCCGCGACGCCCCGCGGATCAGCTTCCGCAGCCCGCGGCGGGTCGGCGCGTCGAGGGCCGAGAACAGCTGGTCGACGTCGACGATCTGCGTGACGCGGTCGGGCGCGATCGTGGCGCCGTCCGCGAGCTCCGGCGCGTTGTTGGGGCCCGGGCTGAGGGAGACGTAACGGTTGGCGATGCCCGACAGCGACGGTGCGCGGACCGTGGCCGTGGTCCCCTCGTGCAGGGGCGCGACGTCGTCGTCGACGTGCAGGTCGACGAGCGCCGTGCGGTCCCGCGCGAGCCGCAGGTCGCCGATCGTCCCGACGCGCCGGCCACCGACCCGGACCTCGTCCCCGTTCACGAGCTGCCCGGCGTTCGGCAGGGCCAGCAGGTAGCGGTGTGGTCGGTCGCGCGAGGCGAGCACGAGGACCGCGAGGACCGCGACCACGAGGACGGTGAGCGCCGCAGCGGCCCGTGGGCGCCAGGAGGACGCTGGCCCGTCGGGACCGGTCGATGAGGGGGGCGGGGTCGTCGGCACCGGTCGGGCGGCCGGGCGTCCGCCGCCCAGCTTCCCTACCGATGGTACGGATCCGCGGAGCCCCACTTCCGGGGGGCGTCACGGACGGCGTACGCCCGTCCGCCGCCGGCCCCGCGCGGACCGCGCGCCCGGGAGGCCCGGACGCGCCGCGCGGGCAGGCGGTCAGTTCATGCCGAGCGGGCCCCTTGAGGCGCCCGCGAGGAACTGGTTGACGAACGCGTTGTCGGAGTCGAACAGCTCGTCCGCCGGACCGGACTCGACGATCCGGCCCTTCCACACGACGTTGATGAACTGCGAGACGCGGCGCGCGGTCATGATGTCGTGCGTGATCAGGGTGAAGGCCGGCATGTGCGGCCAGTTCTTCTCCCGCGCGTCCTCCATCGTCTCCTGATGGATCTCCTGGATCAGCTCGCCCAACAGCGCGGTACGGACCGGGTCCAGACCGGAGTCCGGCTCGTCGAAGAGGACGATCGACGGGTCCAGCACCAGCGCGCGGGCGAACCCGGCGCGCTTGCGCATCCCGCCGGAGAGCTCGTTGGGGAACTTGTCCCACGCCGCGCCCAGACCGACCTCGTCCATGCGGCGGTCGACGATCTCGAGGATGTCCTTGTCCGGCTTGTCGGTGTGCTGCCGGAGCGGGAACGCGACGTTGTCGCGGATGTTCATCGACCCGAACAGCGCCCCGTCCTGGAACAGCACCCCGAACTTCTGGCGCATCCCGAGCAGGTGGTCCAGCCCCATCGACGGCACCGACTCGCCGTGGACCAGCACGTCGCCGTCGTCGGGGTAGAGCAGCCCGACCATGTGCTTGATGCAGACCGACTTGCCGGTGCCGGACGGCCCGAGGATCATCGAGATCATGCCCTCCGGCAGGCCCATGTTCAGGCCGCGGAGGATCTTGTTGCGACCGAACGCCTTGTGCGTCTCGACGAACTCGACGGCGTCGGGGTTGCCCGTCGGACGACGGATCCCGGTGTGCCACTGGTACTCGTCGTCCGGATCCTCCGCCTGCGGCTCCCGCACGACGCTGACGCCGCCTCCGGTTCCGGCCGACGACTCCCTGCGGGACTCCTCGGCGTTCCCGGACAGGCGCGTGAGCGGCGCCCGCTGGTCGACGTCCTCGGTCCGGTCGTCCGGCAGGTCGAGCTCGGTGTCGTCCGTCGTGGACGCCCGACCCTCGTCGGGGTCGACGAACAGGCCGGTGTCGTCGGGGACGGCGACGTCGTCCTTCCGGCCGGAGCCCGCCGTCGGGTGGACGGCGGTGTCCTCGGTCTCGGGGCGGTCGTCGTCATCGCGCCCGCGGCGCTTGGGAATGAACGGCATAGGTCCTTAGCCTCCGATCGGAGCGCGCGGGTTGGCGCCCCAGAACAACTGTGTGCCGAGCATCCCGATCAGGTGGACCATGATCAGGTTGACGACCATCGACTTCGCCGTCGCCGTGCCGACGCCGACCGGTCCGCCGTTGGCGTTGTAGCCGTAGTAGCAGCCGACGAGCACGATCACGGTGGCCATCGACATGGCCTTGATCAGGCTGTACAGCAGGTCGGGCGGGTTCTGGAACATCCAGAAGATCAGCAGGTAGCCACCGGACGAGACGTCCCCGACCTGCTCCACGACCGTCAGGTACGACGCGAAGAAGCCGGCGCCGATCGCGGCGACGTACATGAACGGCAGCACGAGCCACGACGCGAGGAGGCGGGTGGCGCAGAGGAACAGCACCGAGTCGAAGCCCATGACCTCGAGGGCGTCGATCTCCTCCGAGATCCGCATCGAGCCGAGCTCGGCCACGATGCCGGTGCCGACCTTGGCGGCCATCATGTACCCGAAGGCGTACGGCACGAGCTCGCGGAGATCGCACCACGCGGCGAACACGCCGGCGTACGCCGGGGAGCCGATGGAGCGGGTGAAGTACGCGCCCTCGAGGCCGCACTGCAGGCCGATGATGAAGACGAGCCCCCAGATGACGACCGTCGAGCTGGTGATCAGCACGCCGGCCTGGCGCAGGGCCTCGCCGAGGAACCGGAGCACCCGCAGCGAGTACACCTGCCCCATGATCTTGGCGGAGAACTTGGCGCCCTCGCCGACGTTGGCGAGGAGGTCCTTCGGCTGCTCGAGCCACGCGCTCATCGCACGACCTCCGTCCGGGTGACGCAGCGGGAGGTCACTTGATCACCAGCATCTCGGGGTTGGTGGCCAGGAGCGTCTGGGTGAAGACGTAGTTGAACGCGAAGATGCCGAGGAAGGCGATCACCACCGCCTGGTTCACCGCTCTGCCGACGCCCTCTGCACCGCCCTTCGCGGTCATGCCCTTGTACGAACAGACCACGGCGATGATGGCGCCGAACAACGTGCATTTGACGAAGGACCCCCACAGGTCGGTCGTCGACGCGTTGCCGAAGAACGTCGCCCAGAACGGCCCGAGCGGTGCCCCGTTGACCAGGGTCGCGACGATGCCGCCGAAGATGCCGAAGATCAGCGCGTAGACGTCGAAGAGGCCCGTGACGATCATCAGCGCGAGGAAGCGCGGGACGACGAGGCTCTTGACCGGGTCGACGCCGAGGACCTGCAGGGCGTCGAGCTCCTCGCGGATCTTCCGCGCGCCGAGGTCGGCGGTGATCGCGGTCCCCGCCACGCCGGCGAGCACGACCGCGGTCACGAACGGCGCGAACTCGCGGATGGACGCGAGCACGAAGAAGCCGCCCAGGCGGTCCAACGCGCCGAACAGCACGAGGAAGTTCGCCGCCTGGAGGCCCGGGGCGCCGAAGCCGAAGGCCACGGTCGACACCAGCAGCGGGAACCAGCAGAGCCGGAGCGCGAAGAGGAACTGGTGGACGAACTCGTCGCCGTAGGAGTACGGCGGCCTGACGGCGGAGACGATCGTCTTCCCCGCCAGGATCATCATGTCGCCGACCTCTTCCAGAGCTCCCTTGGCGGGATCGAAGACGCGGTTGACGACGGTGGATGCCATGAAGGTGTTCCTGCTTCCGCGCGGGGCACGAAGGGACGGCTGCAGCCTACGCCATGCCATCGCTGTGTGCCACCGACCACACGAAACTCCAGTGCTGGAGCGGGTTTGCAGATGACGCCCGCGGCAGGTTTGGTTCGTGTTCAGTTTCGGACCGTCGGTCACAACCCGTCTCGGGACCACGTCCGGACCCGCGTTTTCGCCCTCCGCGCTGTGTTAGCCTGCCCGCGCGATGACGGCCCCTCCCACTCCATCCCGCACGAGGCCGTCCCGCCGGCCGCTCCACGGGGTCCCGGCGCTCGCGCTGGTGGCCTGCGCCGTCGGGCTCACCGCCTGCGGCGGGGGCGACGGCGAGCTCAAGGACGCGTCGGGTGGCCAGCCGTTCGCGGTCTCCGCGCAGGCGACCTTCGCCAAGGACCAGAAGCTCGCGAACGTCGAGACGCTGACCGTCACGGTCAAGAACGCCGATCAGCGCGCCCTGCCCGACGTCGCCGTCACGCTCGGGGGCCTGAACCGGTCGATCGCCGTGGCCGACAACGGTGCCGGCCGCGTCGCCGATCCGCGTCGTCCGATCTGGGTCGTCGACGAGCCGCCGAAGGGCGGCACCACCGCCTACGTGGGCACCTGGGCGCTGGGTCGCCTGGCCCCGGGCGCGTCGAAGACGTTCACGTGGAAGCTCACCCCCGCCGTCGCGGGCAGCCACGCGGTGCGTTGGCGCGTCTCGGCCGGCCTCGACGAGAACGGCCCGGTGCGGGCGGCGTCCGGCGGCAGCACGAGCGGCACGCTCGACACCGTCGTCTCCGACGACTGACCGCCGACGGGCCGGGCGGCGCGCGCTCCCGGCGACCGCCCGGAACGACGACGGGCGCCGCCGGGAGAACCGGCGACGCCCGAGGCGACCGAGGATCGGGACCGGGAGCGTCAGCCCCCGGCCCTCGTGATCACTTCGGCGGCAGGTCGTCCGTCGAATGGGCCTGCAGCGTCTCGCTGCCGGCCTCGCCCGTGCGGATGCGGTACGACTCGTCGACCGGCATCAGGAACACCTTGCCGTCGCCCACGGCACCCGTGCGGGCGTGCTTGAGGATCGAGTCGACGATCGTCTGGACGTCGCCGTCCTCGACGACGCACTCGATCTTGAGCTTCGGACGCAGGTAGTTCGTCAGCTCGGCGCCGCGGTAGCGCTCCGTGATCCCCTTCTGACGGCCGGAGCCCTTGACCTCGCTCACCGACAGGCTCGGGAAGCCGAGGTCGAGCAGCTCGCCACGGATCGGCTCGAAAGCCTCGTGGCGGACGTATGCGACGACCATCTTCATGCGGGAATCTCCTTGCTGGGCGTGCTCAGCCGGTCCACCGGGGCCGCGTTGGCGGCGCCGATGAGCTCGGCCTCCGGGATGAACTGCTCAGGGTAGCCGTACATGCCGTGCTCGGAGATGTCGAGGCCGGCGCGCTCGTCCTCGGCGGACACGCGGATGCCGATCGTCATGTCGAGGAGCTTGAAGACCGCGAACGAGACGACGAAGACGAACACGAAGGCGATGCCGACGGCCGCCGCCTGGGTGCCGAGCTGGCCGAGGCCGCCGCCGTAGAACAGGCCGGTCTGGCCCGGGTCGAGCACGAGGCGGTTCGAGGCGAAGAGGCCGCAGGCCAGGGTGCCCCAGATGCCGGCCAGACCGTGCGCGGAGGTCGCGCCGACCGGGTCGTCGATCTTCAGCTTGTCGATGCCGAGGACGCCGAAGACGACGATGACGCCGCCGATGAAGCCGATCGGCACGGCGGCCCAGACCTCGATGAAGCCGGACGGGGCGGTCACGGAGACCAGGCCGGCGATCGCGCCGTTGCCGATCATGCCGACGTCGAACTTCTTCGTGATGGCGAAGATCGTGATCATCGCCGCGATCGCGCCGGCGCCGGCCGCGAGGTTGGTCGACAGGATCACGTGGGCGAAGAACGAGCCGTCGGTGGCGACGGTCGAGGCGCCGTTGAAGCCGAACCAGCCGACCCACAGGACGATCACGCCGATGGCGAAGATCGGCATCGAGTGGCCGGGGATCGCCCGCGGCTTGCCGTCCTTGTCGTACTTGCCGATGCGCGGCCCCAGGACGATCGCGGCGGCGAGCGCGGCGGTCGCACCCGTCAGGTGGACGACGGTCGAGCCGGCGAAGTCCAGCGCGCCGGAGCCGATGTCGGAGAACAGGCCGCCACCGAAGCCCCAGTGGGCGATGACCGGGTAGATGAACCCGACGAAGACCACGCCGAAGATCGGGTAGACGATGAACTTGATCCGCTCGAGCGTCGAGCCCCAGACGATCGCCAGGGAGACCGCGGCGAACGTGAACTGGAAGAACATGAACGCGATGTCGGAGTTCGTCGCGCCGACGCCCTTGAAGTCGGTCCCGTTCTGGAACAGGAAGCCGGATGCGCCGAGCAGCCAGCCACCGGGCGCGCCGTCGTCGCCGTTGCCGCCGAAGGCGAGACCGAAGCCGAGCGCCCACCAGACGATGCTGGCGACGGAGAGGTTGACGAAGATCTTGGCCACGCCGGAGCCGACGTTCTTGCCCCGCGAGAACCCGACCTCGAGTCCGAGGAAGCCGAGCTGCATCAGGAAGACGAGCGCGCCGCCGAAGATGAGCCAGAACATGTTGACCTCGTTCGCGAGGTCCGCGAGCGAGTTGCCGATGTTCTGGACGTTCCCGCCGAAGCCGGGCTCGTCGGGTGCCGCGACCGCCAGGGCGGACGCCGGCAGCACGAGGGCCGCGCCGGCTGCGGTGGCCGCGACGGCGGCGAAGCGCCCGCGACGCGAGCGGAGGCCCCGCGCGGGGGCCGCGGGCTCGTCGGGGGTGGACGGACCTTCTGAGACGGCGGGACCAGGCCCGCCTGTCGACCGGCGTAGGGTCGAAGACATCGGGAGTTCTCCTTGATCGGACTGACCACAGGCTCCCGGCCCGGCGTCGAAGGTCCGCTGTCCCGATGGCGAAAGCCCCGATGTACAGATGCTCCACATGGGAGGGGCCCATCCGTCGTGTCGACCGGACGAACCGCCCTCTTGGACATCGGGATAAGGTCTGGGTCACCCAGTCGGACCTAGTGTCGCCGCTGGTCCGTACGCGCCGGAGGACTGTGTCCCGCGCGTACGACGACGGTCACCGACCCCGAGGAGCACCCGCAGCCCATGACCCATCCCCGCCAGAGGAACGTCTCCGCCGCCCGGTGGAACGCCGACGAGGTCGCGTTCGGCATCGACGACCTCACACGCCCGCAGAACCAGGTCTTCGGCGTCGACGTCTTCAGCCCCGCCGTCCAGCGGCAGCGCCTTCCGAAGGACGTCTACAAGCGCCTGCAGCGCACGCTCGAGCGCGGCGAGGCGCTCGACGTCACGCTGGCCGACGCCGTCGCGTCCGCCATGCGGGACTGGGCCCTGGAGAAGGGCGCCAGCCACTACACCCACTGGTTCCAGCCGCTGACGGGCCACACGGCCGAGAAGCACGACTCCTTCTTCAACCCCACCGGCGACGGCGGCGCGATCGCCGACTTCTCCGGCAAGGAGCTGATCCAGGCCGAGCCGGACGCCTCGTCCTTCCCGTCCGGCGGCATCCGCTCGACGTTCGAGGCCCGCGGCTACACCGCGTGGGACCCGACGTCGCCGGCGTTCGTCCTCGAGAACCCGAACGGCGCGCTGCTCTGCATCCCGACGGCGTTCACGTCGTGGACCGGCGAGGCGCTGGACACGAAGATCCCGCTGCTCCGCTCCATGGACGTGCTGTCGCGCTCCGCGATCCGCGCCCTCTCCACGCTGGGCGACGACGACCCGCAGCGCGTGCTGACGACGATCGGCGCCGAGCAGGAGTACTTCCTGATCGACGAGCAGTACTACTACGAGCGCCCCGACCTCCAGATCACGGGCCGCACGCTGTTCGGCACGAAGCCGCCGAAGGGCCACGAGCTCGACGACCACTACTTCGGGTCGATCCCGGAGCGCGTGCTGGCGTACATGATGGAGGCCGAGCGCACCCTCGAGAAGCTGGGCGTGCCGATCAAGACGCGCCACAACGAGGTCGCGCCGGGCCAGTACGAGCTCGCTCCGCTGTTCGAGACCTCGAACGTCGCCGCGGACCACCAGCACCTGGTCATGCAGATCATGGCCTCGACGGCCACCCGCTACGGCCTCGTCTGCCTGCTGCACGAGAAGCCGTTCTCGGGCGTCAACGGCTCGGGCAAGCACAACAACTGGTCGATGGGCACCGACCTGGGCGGCAACCTGCTCGACCCGGGCGACACGCCGCACGGCAACCTCATCTTCCTGTTCTTCTGCTCGGCCGTGATCCAGGCCGTCGACGAGCACGCCGGCATGCTGCGGGCGACCGCCGCGAACGTCGGCCAGGACTGGCGCCTCGGTGCCAACGAGGCACCGCCGGCGATCATCTCGATGTTCCTGGGCTCCGAGCTGGAGTCGATCTTCGAGGCCATCGAGGCCGGCGAGGGCGATCCGTCCGCCCCGGGCTCGTTCCTCGGCATGGGCACCCCGGTGCTGCCGCCGCTTCCGCGCCACGGCGGGGACCGCAACCGCACCTCGCCGTTCGCGTTCACCGGCAACAAGTTCGAGTTCCGCGCGCTGGGCTCGTCCCAGTCGCTCGGCCTGACGAACACGGTGCTGAACACGATGACCGCCGAGGCCATCGACGACCTCAACGAGCGCCTCGAGGCGAAGCTCGAGGCCGGCACCGAGCTCGCGGCCGCGGTCACGGAGCTCACGGCCGAGGTCTACAAGGCCCACAAGCGCGTCGTCTTCGGCGGCGACGGCTACTCCCAGGAGTGGCAGGACGAGGCGGCCAAGCGCGGTCTGCTGAACCACCGCACGACCCCGGACGCGCTCCCCGAGCTCGTCACGGAGAAGTCGATCAAGCTGTTCGAGCGCTACGAGGTCCTCTCGGAGCGCGAGATCGAGGCCCGCTACGACGTCCTCGTCGAGCAGTACTCGGCGAAGCTGAACATCGAGGCCGAGACCTGCGCCTCGATGGCGCGGACCCTCATCCTGCCCGCCGGCATCGCGCAGCTCAGCCGGGTCGAGTCGGTCGGGCTCGAGAAGCAGGCCGCCGAGGTCCGGGCGCTCGTCGACACGTTCTACGACAAGATCCTCCACCTCGAGAAGCTGAACGCGACGGAGGGCGAGCTCGCCGACCTCGAGCACGCGAAGTTCCTCCGCGACGAGGTCCTCCCGGCGATGGAGTCGGTCCGCGAGACCGCCGACGAGCTCGAGAAGATCGTCGCCGACGACCTGTGGCCGCTGCCGCACTACTCGGAGATGCTCTTCATCAAGTAGCGCCTCCTCGCCGGCGACCGGCCGGCGACGCAGCACCCGAGGGCCCCGCAGACGCGGGGCCCTCGGTCGTCCGGAGCACGAGCTCCTCCGCGCCGTCCCAGCCCGCCTCCGCCGGCGCCGGGCGCCCGCGCACGCGGCGGAGGACCTCCCGGGCCCCCGCGAGCGCATCGACGACGGCCAGGCGCGGCCGCCGCCCCCGGAGCGCGACGCGCCAGCGCCGCCCCTCCCCCGTGGAGAGCGTCCGCTTGTAGTCGACGCCGCCGGGGAGGAAGTCGTAGGTCTCGAGCCCCCGCCTGCGGGCCTCAGCCATCGTCAGGAGGTCGCCGAGCGCCCCCGGCCGCAGTCGGCCACCACCCGCCGGTGCCAGGCCGGTCTGGTAGCTGCGCAGGTGCCCACCGTCGACGAAGCCGTACGTGGTCGCGATCGTCCGCCCGTCGCACCGCACGCGGGAGAGCGCGACGCGGCCGTCGGCCACGAGGCGCTCCACCAGCTCCCGGTGGAACGCGAGCACCTCAGGGCGGGCGAAGGCACCGGGGCGACCGTCGGCGTTCCAGCGCACCTGGTGCAGCCGCACGAGCTCGTCGAGCATCGCGAGCCCCTCGGCCGGCGTCTCGGCCCAGTCGACCGTGACCTCCCCCGTGCGCTGGAACGCGCGCAGCGTCCGCCGGGCGTTGCGGCGGTGGCTCCGGCGCAGCGACGCGGTCACGTCACCGTCGACGGGCTGCCGGCGGAGGTCGTGGAGCGGCGAGGCCAGGCGCTGGGCCCGGACGCGGGAGGCCGGCCAGGTCGTCGCGAACCGCCGGGCGTCGTCGTCGAGCGCCCCGGTGAGGCGCAGCTCGTCCCAGCCGCCCTCGTCGGCCAGCGCGGCGATGAGGGCCCGGAGCACCGGCGACTCGTGCCCCGGGAGCGCGACCGGACCGTTGGCGTCCGGGAACGCCTCCGCCCCTTCGGGGAGGTCCCCGGTGCCGAGCCAGCGGACGTCCAGCGGCACCGGCCCCCGACGCGTCTGTCCGGCGGTGACCAGCGTCGCCCCGACCGTCCGGCCGCGTGGGTCGACGACGAAGGCGAAGCGGCAGGCGACCTCCGGACCGAACGCGCGCACCCATGCGGACGACCACACCCACGAGCGCATCACGGGGACGGGTCCGGCATCGGCCTCGAGCTCGCGCCACCGCCTCCCGGCCTCGTCGAGCGCCGTCGGGGCGAGGAACTCGACCCGCAGCGGGCCGGGGCCGTCGTCGGAGAAGGACGCCACGCCCGGCAGACTAGACGAGTGGCAACGCGCCACGTTCCGGGAGCGCGACGCCCCGCCCGGTGCGGGCCCTCCGTGCCCCGAGCCGCCGGGTGCCGGCCGGCCGTGCAGGGCTCCGGTCCCGTCCGTCACGGAGTCGTCACACGCCGTGACGGTCCCGGCACGACGATCGCGGGGTCCCATTCCCGAGAAGGAGGCACCGATGCGCTCCCCCAGCATCCGCCGCCCGATCGTCGTCGTCCTCGCGACGGCGGCCACCGCAGTGACCCTGACCCCCGCCGTGGCGTCTGCCGCCAGCACGACGCTCAAGGCCGGCGTGTCCGCCCTGCCGGGCGCGACCGAGAGCCGCACGGGCTACGAGCGGTCGAAGTTCAAGCTCTGGATCGACGCCGACTCCGACGGCTGCGACACGCGCCGCGAGGTCCTGATCGACGAGGCCGTGAAGGCCCCGACGGTCGGCAGCGGCTGCTCGCTCACGAACGGCAGTTGGACGTCACCGTACGACGGCGAGCGGTGGACGGACATCGCCGACCTCGACATCGACCACGTCGTCCCCCTCGCGGAGGCGTGGGACTCCGGGGCGTCGAAGTGGACGGCGACCCGCCGTGAGTCCTACGCGAACGACCTGAGCGATCCGCGGACGCTGATCGCGGTCACGGACAGCCTGAACCAGGCGAAGGGCGACAAGGACCCCGCCGAGTGGGAGCCGCCGCTGACGTCCTACCGCTGCACGTACGCGGCCGAGTGGGTGTCGGTGAAGCTCCGCTGGGGGCTCACCGTGGACACGGCGGAGCGCAGCGCGCTGGCGTCGCGGGCGGCGGGCTGCCCGTCGACGACGATCACGTACACGCCGGCGGGCTGATCCTGGCGGGGACGCGGTGGGCGGGCTACGGTTGCGGGGCGTGTCCCGTCCCGGCCTCCGCCCATCCTCGTCGTGACCCCGCGCAGGCCGCCGGTCCTGGTCGTCGTCGCGTGCGCGGTCGTCGTGCTCGCGCTGCTCGCGCCGGCGGTGCTGCCGCGCGGGCACCGGACCGACCTGCTCCCCATCGACGGCGGCGAGACCGTCCTCCGGGAGGCGCCGGCACCACGGCCGGCGTCACCCCCGATCGCGGCGGCCGACCGGCCCGGCCCGACGGACGGGCGCGGGACCCGGGCCGCGCTGCGCCGCCTGCTGGTGGCGCGCGGCGTGCCCGCCCGGGGCGCGAAGCGCCTGGCCCACGACGCGGAGTGGGGCGCGTTCCCCGTGCGCCGGACCGGTCCCGGGCGCAGCCGCATCGGCGGGCCCCCGGTCCTCCCCCGCGGCACCCGGTGGCCCGTCCGCAAGGGCCGGCCGCTGTCGTTCGTGGCGCTGATCGACCTGGCCGAGCTGCCGCAGTTCCCCGGTCGCCGGCGGCTCCCCGCGACGGGCACCCTGACGTTCTTCGCCGCCCTGGAGCGCCTGTTCGAGCCCGAGTCGGGCAACCGCCCCGGACGCCGGCTCCGGGTCCTCTACCGGCCCGCGCGGGTGCCGCTGGAGGACGCCACGAAGCCCCGGCCCACGCGACGCCCGCCGCCGGACGTGGGGATCGAGGACGCGACGGTCCCGTCCGTCGCGGTCGGGTTCCGGCCCCGGCTGACGCTGGTCGACAGCCTCTTCCTGGCCGACGCCCCGCGCTACCGGCTCGGGGAGGCCGGCGAGCGGGCCTACGAACGGACCATCCCCGAGTGGAACCGGCGCTCGGGCGTCCCGTCCTACGACGAGCGCGGGAGCGAGCTGGCGGAGCACGCCGTCCTGGGCATCCCGACCACCGCCCAGGACGATCCGCGGGAACCGGGCCAGCTGACGCTCCTGACGCTGCTCCCCGACACCGTCGGCGGATCGTTCCTCGACGGTGGGAGCGTCAGCTTCCTGATCGACGCGCAGGACCTGAAGGCGCGCCGCTGGAGCCGCATCGAGGTCTACCCCGACAGCGGCTGACCGGCGGCGAGGGCGCCGGGACGGCACCGCCGGTCCGCGTCGTCGTCCGCACCGGACGACGACGGCCCCCGGGGGTCCGGGGGCCGTGGGTCCTGCGGGTGCGCCGGCCCGGGAGGGCCGGCACCGGGATCGCTACGCCGCGACGTCGTAGCGGTCGAGGTCCGTGACCTTCGCCCAGGCGGCGACGAAGTCGTGGACGAACTGCTCGGACGCGTCGTCGGACGCGTAGACCTCGGCCAGTGCGCGCAGCTCGGAGTTCGAGCCGAACACGAGGTCGGCGCGCGTGCCGGTCCACTTGACCGAGCCGTCGCCGTTCCGTCCCTCGAACGTGTTCTCGCCGGCGCCCGTCCAGCTGACGCCCATGTCGAGCAGGTTCACGAAGAAGTCGTTCGTGAGCGTGCCGACGCGGTCGGTGAGGACGCCGTGCTTCGAGTTCCCGGCGTTCGCGCCGAGGACGCGCAGCCCGCCGACCAGGACGGTCATCTCCGGCGCGCTGAGCGTCAGGAGGTTCGCGCGGTCGACGAGCAGGTACTCCGCGCGCTGCGGCTGGTTGCCCGCCGCGTAGTTGCGGAAGCCGTCGGAGGCGGGCTCGAGGGCGTCGAAGGACTCGACGTCCGTCTGCTCCTGCGACGCGTCGCCACGACCCGGGGTGAACGGCACCGTGACGTCGACGCCGCCGGCCTTCGCGGCCTGCTCGACGCCCACGTTGCCGCCGAGGACCACGAGGTCGGCGATCGAGACGTCGCCGTCGAAGGCCTGCTGCACGCCCTCGAGGGCGGTCAGGACCTTCTGCAGCTCGGCCGGGTCGTTGACCTCCCAGTCCTTCTGCGGGGCGAGGCGGATCCGGCCGCCGTTGGCGCCGCCGCGCTTGTCGCTGCCGCGGAAGCTGCCCGCGGAGGCCCAGGCGGCCTTCACGAGCTCGGTGACCGTGAGGCCCGTGTCCGCGATGGCCTGCTTCAGCGTCGCCACCTGGGCGTCGGTCAGCTGCGGGCCGGCCGGGACCGGGTCCTGCCAGAGGAGCTCCTCCTGCGGGACCTCGGGGCCGAGGTAGCGCTGGATCGGACCCATGTCGCGGTGCGTGAGCTTGAACCAGGCGCGGGCGAACGCGTCGGCGAACTGGTCCGGGTGCTCGTGGAACCGCTTCGAGATCTTCCGGTACTCGGGGTCCTCGATGAGCGAGAGGTCCGTCGTCAGCATCGTCGGCTTGCGCGGCGGGGCGTCCGGCGTCGGGCCGGGGATGATGGCCTCGGCACCCTTGGCGACCCACTGGTGCGCGCCGGCCGGGCTCTTCTCGAGCTCCCACTCGTACTCGAAGAGGAAGTCGAAGTAGTCGTTCGACCACTGCACCGGGGTGCGGGTCCAGGTGACCTCGAGACCCGACGTGATCGTGTCGTTGCCCGCACCGGACGCGTAGCTGCTCTTCCAGCCGAGGCCCTGCTCGACGAGGTCGGCGCCCTCCGGCTCCGGGCCGACGTGCTGGTCGGGGTCGGCGGCGCCGTGGGTCTTGCCGAACGTGTGGCCGCCGGCGATCAGCGCGACGGTCTCCTCGTCGTTCATCGCCATGTTGCCGAAGGTCAGGCGGATGTCCTTCGCGGCGGCGACCGGGTCGGGGTTGCCCTCCGGGCCCTCCGGGTTGACGTAGATGAGGCCCATCTGCGACGCGCCGAGCGGCTTCTCGAGGACGCGCTCGCCGGTGTAGCGCTTGTCCCCCTTGAGCCACTCCTGCTCCGGGCCCCAGTAGACCTCGTCCTGCGGCTCCCAGACGTCCTCGCGGCCGCCGGCGAAGCCGAAGGTCTGGAAGCCCATCGACTCGAGCGCGACGTTGCCGGCGAGGACCATGAGGTCGGCCCACGAGAGGTTGCGGCCGTACCGCTGCTTGATCGGCCAGAGGAGACGGCGGCCCTTGTCGAGGTTCGCGTTGTCGGGCCAGGAGTTCAACGGGGCGAAGCGCTGCTGGCCGGCGCCGGCGCCGCCGCGGCCGTCGTGGATCCGGTAGGTGCCGGCGCTGTGCCAGGCCAGGCGGATCATCAGGCCGCCGTAGTGCCCGAAGTCCGCGGGCCACCAGTCCTGCGAGGTCGTGAGGACCTCCTCGATGTCCTTCTTGACCTGCGCCAGGTCGAGGCTCTGGAACGCCTGCGCGTAGTCGAAGTCCTCGCCGAGCGGGTTCGCGACGGCGGGGTTCGGCGCCAGGATCTTCAGGTTCAGGCGGTCGGGCCACCAGTCGCGGTTCCCGCCGCCCTGGGTCGGATAGGGCAGGCGGTCGTGGGCGACCGGGCAGCGGGCCTCGGCGGCCTCCGGCTGCTGCTCGTTCATCTTGCCTTCGACGGCATCCGGCGTATCGGACACGGGCTCTCTCCGGTGTGGTGTGAGGGGGTTCAGGAACTGCTGTGCGTCGCCGCGCACGCGGGGCAGGTGCCCCAGTAGACGACCTCGGCCTCGTCGATGACGAAGCCGTGGTCCTCGGACGGGTGCAGGCACGGGGCCTCGCCGACGGCGCAGTCGACGTCGGCGATCGCCCCGCACGACCGGCAGACCACGTGGTGGTGGTTGTCGGCCACGCGCGACTCGTACCGCGCGACGGACCCGCGCAGATGGATGCGGCGCACCAGCCCGGCGCTGGTCAGCGCGTCGAGCACGTCGTAGACCGTCTGCGGCGCCACGGCCCCGAGCTCGCCGCGGACGGCGTCGATCAGGGAGGACGTGTCGGCGTGCGGGTGCTCGTGCACGGCGTGCAGGACCGCGACCCGGGGGCGCGTGACGCGGAGGGACGCCCCGCGCAGCACGCTCTCGAGTTCGGGGACCGACGGCACGGCGCCGAGTCTCGCACATCATCTGGAACCGATCCAGAAACGTCACGCGATCGTCACGACGACCGCCACCGGGACCGGGTCACGACGCGTGGCCGGCGCCGGCCGGGGCTCAGAGGTCGTGGACGACGAGCCCGGGGACGCGGTCGGCGAGGCGTTCCACGAGGACCCGTCGGTGGCAGACGGCGGGGTCCGCCTCGAGGCACATCAGGACGGTCCGGAGCGCATCCGGGGACGCGACCTCCTCGGCGAGGACGTCGAGCGCCGCCGACGGCCCGGCCTCCTCCTCGACCCACCGCTCCATGCGCTCGCGGCCCGCCGCCACGTGGCCCTGCTTGTAGTCGACGCGGATGTCGGGCGGGGTCCCGAGCTCGCGGCGGTGCTCGTAGGCGATCCGGTGCTCGCCGAGCAGCAGGCCGAGCTTCGTCTTCGACATGCCGGCGCGGCGCGACTGCGGCCGGTACCGGACGTCGATCAGCCGTTCGATCCCGGTGGCCTCGAGCTCGGCGACGAGGGCCTCGGGGAGCAGGGTCTCGTAGCCGACGGTCCAGATCTCGGGGGCCATGGGCGCAGCATCGCACCGGACGGGGTCACGACCTGTCCGCATCGGGCCGACCGGTGCGACGGGTCACCGACCGTACGGACCGAGCGGCCGCCGACGGATCGCGGGCGCGCCGTCCCGCCCGGCGGCCCACCGCCGCCCGGCGAGGACGCAGACCGCGGTCGCCGCCACGAACGCGGCGATCCCCAGGACGCGCAGGACGAGCGCGATCGGCTCCTCGGCGCCCGGGACGTCCCAGATCTCGTAGATCAGCTGCCCCCAGTCGTGGTGGCTGCTGTCGCCGGTGATCAGGGGGAGCTCCCGCGCCCGGGCGTCGGCGACGTACGTCGCGGCCGAGTACGCGGAGGTCGACAGCAGCATCAGCACGACGACGAGGGCCCCCGGACGCCGCTCGCGGACCGCGAGTCCCACGAGCACGATCGGGACCAGGAGCTGGAGCAGCGTGCCGCCGAGCAGGGTCAGCGCGTCCCACCCGAGCGGCGCGAGCAACACGTGCCCGGCCTCGTGGAAGAGGAGGTTCACGGTGTGGGCCACCCGTGCGATCCACCCGGCGGGCCCGCCGCCGTACTCCACCCCCGGGTCCTCGACCCACAGCCGGAAGGCGAGCAACGCCGCGACGAACCATCCCGCCAGCGCGATGACGGGGTGCAGGCCGCGGGGCGCCGGGAGGCGCGTGAGGAGCGGGGCCATCCCCCGACCGATCGGCGGTCGGTGGTCGCGCCTCGCGCACGCCCGGCGCCGCTCGACGGACGGGCCACCGCCGGCATCCGGGGCGCGGTGCCGACGCGTAGCGTGCGCCGTTCCTCCGCCCCCGACGACCCCAACCTTGACGCGCTCGTGTCAAGGTTGGCCCGCACGTTGCTAGGATCGGTGCATGGCCGAGCGCGATTACCTGGCAGCCGTCCGCGATCACGTCGTGGTGTTCGACGGGTCGATGGGCGCCCTGCTCGAGGACAAGAACCTCTCGCTCGAGGACGACTACAAGCTCCCCGGGCGCGCCCACGAGGTCCTGGTCCTCAACCGACCGGACGTCATCGAGGAGCTCCACACCACGATGCTCGACGCCGGCGCCACGGTGCTGGAGACCGACTCGTTCCAGGCCTCGCGGTTGAAGCTCGAGGAGTGGGGCCTCGAGGACCACACGCTCGAGATCAACCAGAAGGCCGCCGAGATCGCCCGCAAGGCCGCCGGCCCGGACCGCTACGTCGCCGGCTCGATCGGCCCGACGGGCTACCTGCCGAGCTCGGACGACCCGACGCTCGGCAACATCATGTTCCGCGACCTCGTGAAGGTCTTCGAGGAGCAGTCGCGCGGCCTGATCCAGGGCGGCTCGGACCTCCTGATCATCGAGACCGCGCAGGACATCCTCGAGGTCAAGGCCGCCATCTTCGGTGCCCGCGAGGCGTTCAAGTCGACGGGCATCAAGGTCCCGCTGCAGATCTCGGTGTCGCTGCTGCCCAACGGCGGCAAGATGCTGCTCGGCACCGACATCGCCTCCGTCGTCACGACGCTCGAGGCCCTGAAGGCCGACGTCATCGGGCTGAACTGCTCGACCGGCCCGGAGGACATGCGCGACGCGATCCGCTACCTCGGCGAGTACGCCTCGGTGCCGGTCCACTGCATCCCGAACGCCGGCATCCCGCAGCAGGGCATCAACGGCGAGACCGTCTTCCCCGAGAAGCCGCAGCCCCTGGCCGACGCGCTGGGCACGTTCGTCGACGACTTCGGCGTCGCCATCGTCGGCGGCTGCTGCGGCACCACGCCGGAGCACATCTCCGCGATCGCCGAGCGCGTCGCGAAGACCGACCCGGGCGCCACGGCGTTCAACGTCGGCGCGAACTCGAAGGACAAGCGCGCGATCCAGGTCTCGTCGATGATCGGCGCCGCCGACCTCGTGCAGGAGCCGCGCCCGACGATCGTCGGCGAGCGCGTCAACTCGCAGGGCTCGCGCAAGGCCAAGGAGCTCCTCCTGGCCGACGACTACGACTCCCTCGTCACGATCGCCGAGGGTCAGGTCGAGGGCGGCGCCCACGTCCTGGACGTCTGCGTCGCGCTGACCGAGCGCGCCGACGAGGCCGAGCAGATGCGGCAGGTCGTCAAGAAGATCTCGCTGACGCAGCCCGCGCCGATCCAGATCGACTCGACCGAGCCCGACGTCATCTCCATCGCCCTGGACCAGATCCCGGGCCGCGCGATCGTCAACTCGGTCAACCTCGAGGCCGGCCGCGACAAGATGGACCTCGTCGTGCCGATGGCGCTCGAGCACGGCGCCGCGGTCATCGCGCTGACCATCGACGAGGTCGGGATGGGCAAGACGGTCGAGCGCAAGCTCGAGATCGCCGAGCGCATCCACGACATCGCCGTGAAGGAGCACGGCCTCGAGAACGAGGCCCTGATCTTCGACCTCCTGACGTTCACCCTGACCACGGGTGACGAGGAGTGGCGCGACTCCGCCGTGCAGACGATCGGCGCGATCAAGGAGATCTCGAACCGCCTGCCCGGCGTCAAGACGTCGCTGGGCGTCTCGAACGTCTCCTTCGGCGTCGGCTTGGCCGCGCGCTCGGTCCTGAACTCCGTCTTCCTCTACCACTGCGTCGAGGCCGGCCTGGACCTCGCGATGGTCAACCCCGCGCACATCATCCCGATGGGCGAGATCGACCCGGTCGAGCGCGAGCTGGCCGAGAACCTCGTGTGGAACACGAGCGAGGACGCGCTCGAGAAGTTCATCAACCACTTCGAGTCCAAGGGCCCCGGCGCGGAGGCCGAGGAGAAGGCCGACCCGACGGCGGAGATGGAGCCCGAGGACGCGCTGCACTTCCGCATCCTCAAGCGCAAGAAGCAGGGCGTGGAGGCCGACATCGACCGCGCCGTCGAGAAGCTCGGCGCCGTGCCGACGCTGAACGACGTGCTGCTCCCGGCGATGAAGGAGGTCGGCGACAAGTTCGGCGCCGGCGAGCTCATCCTGCCGTTCGTGCTGCAGTCCGCCGAGGTCATGAAGAAGGCCGTCGCACAGCTCGAGAACTACCTCGAGCGCACCGCGGACTACACGAAGGGCACCGTCGTCCTGGCGACCGTGTTCGGCGACGTGCACGACATCGGCAAGTCGCTGGTCAACACGATCCTCTCCAACAACGGCTACACCGTCGTCGACCTCGGCAAGCAGGTCCCGGTCGGCACGATCCTCGAGGCCGCCAAGGAGCACAAGGCCACGGCGATCGGCCTGTCGGCCCTGCTCGTCTCGACGTCGAAGCAGATGCCGCTGGCGATCCAGGAGCTCCACCGCGAGGGCCTCGACTTCCCCGTGCTGCTCGGCGGCGCGGCGATCAACCGCAACTTCTCCTACCGCGCGCTGCATCCCAACGGGTTCGACGACGACACGACTTACGAGGGCGGCGTCTTCTACTGCAAGGACGCCTTCGAGGGCCTCGGCGTCATGGACCGCATGGTCGACAAGGAGGAGCACCCGCAGATGATCGAGGAGATCAAGGCGGGGGCCATCAAGCTGCGCGACCAGGCGAAGAACGAGGAGGAGCTGCCCGAGACCACCGAGGTCGCGGACTCCCCCGTGGACCGGAACGCACCGGTGCCGGAGCCGCCGTTCTGGGGCGTGCAGGAGGTGCCCGTCGACATGGACGAGCTCTACCACCACCTCGACACGCACGTGCTCTTCAAGCTCCACTGGGGCGGCAAGGGCATCAAGGGCGACGCCTGGAAGAAGCTCATCGAGGGCGATCCGTCCGACCCTGAGTCCGAGGAGGGCTTCCGCCACAAGCTCGAGCGCATGTGGAAGGAGCAGGACTACCTGCGCCCGCGCGCCCTGATCGGGTTCTTCCCCTGCTACGCCGACGGCAACGACGTCGTGCTGCTCGACCCGGAGGACCGGAAGACCGAGATCGAGCGCTTCGTCACGCCGCGCCAGCAGAAGGGCGACCGCATGGCGACGTCGGACTTCTACCGCCCGGGCGTGAAGCAGCCGGACGGCACCGTCGCGCCGCCGGAGGAGCTCGACGTCATCGCCGTGCAGGCGCTGACGGTCGGCGAGGAGGTCACGGAGCTCATGGCCAAGCTGGAGCAGGACGGCGAGTACGCCGAGCAGCTGTTCGTGCACGGCCTCGGCGTGCAGACCGCCGAGGGCCTCTCCGAGTGGCTGCACTGGAAGGTCCGCGAGTGGTACGGCATCCCCGTGACCCAGGGCCGCCGCCTGTCCTGGGGCTACGCGGCGATCCCGGACCAGTCCGAGCACGAGAAGGTCAAGGAGCTCCTCGACATCTCGCAGATCGGCCTGGACATCACCGACGGCTACTCCCCCACGCCGGAGCAGTCGACGCTCGCGATGGTCGTCCACCACCCGCAGGCCACGTACTACGGCATGCGCAACGGGCGGTTCATGAAGGACGGCACGCCCGACGACGTCATCAAGGACACCGAGCGCGACCCGACCCGCATCGAGGCCGACTTCCTCGAGGCCGAGGTCGAGGAGGCTGCCGACACGGTCAACGCGGACGGGACGCCGGCCGCCGCCTGAGGTCCTTGCCGGTGCCCGGACGGGCACCGACGGCGCGTCACCCGCGGCGCCGCCGGCGTCGCGGGACGTCCGGCTGCACCCGCAGCGTCGTCAGCACCGTCGCGAGCATCTCGTAGTGCCCGACGAGCAGGCAGAGCTCGATCGCCTCCCGCTCGCCGAGGTGCACCCGCAGGAGCGCCCACTCCGCGTCGTCCAGGTCGCGGCGCTCGTGGAGCGCATCGACGGTCGCCAGGAGGGTGCGCTCCCGGGAGCTCCACCCCGGGACACCCGGGCCCACGGCCACGCGGCGGAGGTCGTCCGGGTCGAGGCCCGCGCGCCGGCCGAGCCGCTCGTGGTGGGCGACCTCGTACGACGAGCCCGCCAGGTGCGCGACGCGGAGGATCACGAGCTCGGTCTCCCGGCGCGGGAGCAGCCCGCCGGGCATCAGCCGACCGGCGAAGCGGAGCCACCCGCGGAACAGCCGACGGTGGCGACCGAGCGTCAGGAAGACGTTCGGCGGGCCGGTCCCGGCAACGAGGCCGGCGGCGTGCGCGAACGCCCAGCCCGCGGTACCGACGTCCCTCCTGCCGCCGGGGGCGATGCGCGGGCCCGTCGCGGCGCCGGCCGGCCCGGGGGCGCGCTCAGGCACGCATCCGCTCCGGGGCGTCCGGCTGCTCCGTGGTGAACGGCACCCGTTCGTCGCGCGCGATCCGCAGCGCCTCCGGGACCCCGGCCCGGAGCCGCCGCGCGACGACGGCCGTCGCAACCGGTGCGATCGCCCGCACCGCCGGGACCCACGCCGGCGACGCGATCCGCCGGGACCGGCGGGCGATCCCGCGCTCGACGGCATCGACGGCGGGACCGAGCGGTGCGACGCCGGTGAGCGTCAGGCCGGAGAGCGCGGCGCGCGCGGCGTCGGTGTCGAAGCCCCGGCGCGTCATCTCGGTGTCGAGCTCGGCGAACGACGCGACACCGACACGGGCACCCGTGTGGTGGAGCTCTTGACGCAGCGTCGACGCCAGCGCCTCCACCGCGGCCTTCGACGCGCTGTACGCCCCCATCAGCGGCAGGTGCACGACGGCGCCGAGGGAGGAGGTCAGGAGCACGTAGCCGCCCGGGTGCGCGACGTGCGGTCCCGCGGCGTCGATCGTGTTCCCCGTCCCGACGACGTTCACGCGCAGCGTGGTCGCCAGCACGGCGGGGTCGCCGCCGACCAGCGGCAGCTGCCGCCCGATGCCGGCGTTGGCGACGACGACGTCCAGACCGCCCAGGCTGCCCGCGAGGTCGTCGATCGCCGCCCTCGTGGCGTGGTGGTCCGCGACGTCGCAGAACCGCCACGGTGCGTCGCCGGCCTCGGCGGCGGCCTCCTGCAGCCGCTCCGGCTCGAGACCGAGCAGCGCCACGCGCGCCCCGCGCTCGTGCATGTGGACGGCCAACGCTCGTCCGATGCCGCGGCCGCCGCCGGTGATCAGCACCCGACGACCGGCGAGAAGCGGGGTGGTGCGGCACAGCATGCGGGCACCGTAGCACTCGTGTACGTCGTCGTTCACGGAACGCAGGGTCGGTCCGATGACCCGACGATCCGGTGGTTCGTGGGTTTCCACTGCTAGCGTGGCCGCGTGCCCGACAGCGTCGCGCCCGACCCGCGCTCCCCGGACCGCCGTGACGACGACCCCACCGTCGACCGCCTGCCCCGTGGCCGGCACGGCCTCTCGCGCGAGGAGGTCGTGCGGTCGCAGCGCGAGCGGATCATCCACGGCATGGCCGGCGCGATGGCCGTGGACGGCTACGTGGGGACGTCGGTGACCGCGATCCTCAAGCGCGCCGGGGTCTCGCGACAGACGTTCTACGAGCAGTTCACCTCGAAGGAGGAGTGCTTCGCCGCGACCTACGCGTGGGCGGTGGAGATCGTCCTCGCGCAGACCACGCGGGCCGCGGAGGCCGGAGGCCCCGGCGCGGATCCGGGCGACCGCGTCGACCGGATGCTCGAGTCCTACCTCGGTGGGCTCGCGTCGAAGCCCCAGTTCGCCCGGGTCCTCCTGATCGAGACCTACGCCGCCGGACCGACCGCGCTCCAGGCCCGGATCGCGCTGCAGCGGCGCTTCGTCGAGGTCCTCGGCGGCATCCTCGGCGCCACGACCCCGGAGGACCTGTTCAGGTGCGAGGTCCTCGTCGGCGCGATCAGCTCGCTGGTCACCGCCCGGCTCGCGACCGGCGACACCGACGGGGTGCTGGCGCTGCAGGAGCCGCTGTCGCGCCTGCTGCGGCGCGAGGCGGCCGCGTTCGGCGCGGGCTGATCTACGGGATCAGCGCCGGCGCGACGCCGCCGTCGACCTTGAGCGCGGCACCGGTCGTCGCGGAGGACGCCTCCGAGCCGACGTAGTGCACGAGGCTCGCGACCTCCTCCGGGCGGATCAGGCGCCCCAGGAGCGAGGTCGGGCGCTCCTCCGCGATGAACCGGCGCTCGGCCTCCTCGAACGAGACGTCGTCGCCGACGCGGTCGCGGATGAACTCCTCCACGCCGGGGGTCAGCGTCGGCCCCGGGAGCACGGTGTTGACGGTGACGCCGGAGCCCGAGAGCTCCTGCGCCATGCCGCGGGCGACCGCGAGCTGCGCGGTCTTCGTCATCCCGTAGTGGACCATCTCCGTCGGGATCAGGACGGAGGACTCGCTGCTGATGAAGACCACGCGCCCCCACCCCCGCTCCGCCATGGCGGGCGCGTAGAGGCGGGCCAGCCGGACCCCGCTGAGGACGTTGACCTCGAAGAACCGGCGCCACTCCTCGTCGGGGATCTCGAAGACCGGCTGCGCGGCGAAGATCCCGAGGTTGTTGACGAGGACGTCGACCGCGGGCTCCGCGTCGAGCAGCCGCTGCGCACCCTCCTCCCCCGCGACGTCCGCGGCGACGGGCACGACCTCGCCGGCGCCGCCCGCGGCCTCCCGGACCCGGACGGCCGCGGCCGCGGTGCGCGCCTCGTCGCGGCCGTTGACGATCACGCGGTCGCCGCCCCGGGCGAACGCGACGGCGATCGCCTCGCCGATGCCGGCGGTCGATCCGGTGACGAGGACGGTGCGGGGGCTCTGCGGGGGCATGGGGCTCCTGGCGCGGGCACGGGCGGCCGGCGCGGATCGGGGAACGTCCTCCCGACCGTAGAGGACCGCTCCGCCGGGCCCGGGGCGGCGGGGATCCCGGCCGCCGTCCGTGCGACCCTCGACCGATGCGCCCGCCGCTCAGCAAGGACACCCGCCTCTGCATGTCGCTCTCCGGCCGGCCGGGGTCGTTCGGCACGCGGTTCCACAACCACCTCTACGACCAGCTCCGGCTCGACCTCCTCTACAAGGCCTTCACGACGACGAACCTGCCCGCCGCGATCGGCGGCGTCCGGGCGCTCGGGATCCGCGGGTGCGCGGTCTCGATGCCGTTCAAGGAGGACGTGATCGCCCTCGTGGACGAGCTGCACCCGTCCGCGGAGGTGATCGCGTCGGTGAACACGATCGTCAACGACGACGGGCACCTGCGCGCGTTCAACACGGACTTCATCGCGGTCGCGACGCTGCTGCGTGAGCGCGAGGTCCCGACCGGCGCCCCGGTGCTCCTGCGGGGCAGCGGCGGGATGGCGAAGGCCGTGGCCCACGCGCTGCGGGAGGGCGGGTTCCGGACCGGGACCGTCGTCGCGCGCAACGCGACCGCCGGACGCGCGCTCGCCGACGGCGCCGGGTTCGACTGGGCCGCGGAGACGCCGGCGGTGGGCGGTCCCGCCCCCGTGCTCGTGAACGCGACGCCGATCGGCATGGAGGGCGGAGACGAGTCGCGCGACCTGCCGTTCCCGGCCGAGCTCGTCGACGGCGCCGCCGCGGTGTTCGACGTCGTCGCGCTGCCGCCGGAGACCCCGCTGGTCCTCCGGGCCCGGGCGGCGGGCGTCCCGGTCATCACGGGAGCCGAGGTGATGGTGCTCCAGGCCGTGGAGCAGTTCGTGCTCTACACCGGCGTGCGACCGACCGACGAGCAGGTCGCGGCCGCGGCGGCGCACGCGCGGGGCTGAGGCGGCGGGTCCCTCAGTCGGCGCGCGAGGCGGTCTCCAGGGCGACCTCGGCCGCGCGGGCCGGGTCCTCCCAGAAGAACAGGTGCCCGGCACCCTCGAAGGTCTCGAGGGTCGCGCCGGGGACCGCCTCGGCGACCTTCAGGCCGTTCGGGTACGGCAGCAGGAGGTCCTCGGTGCCGTGCGCGACGGTCGTCGGCACCGCGATGCGGCCGAGCCGGTCCACCGTGTCGTGGGTCCCGATCGCCTGCATCTGCTCGGACAGGATCCGCAGCGTCACCCGGTTGGCGAGCGTCGCCTCGGAGAACTCCTCGAAGCGGTCCTGCCGCTCCTCGGCGAACGCCCGCGAGACGTTGATGCCCCAGCTGGCGCGCAGCGCCTGGCCGGTGTCGCCGCTCTGCAGCGCGGACACGAGACCCGCCATGTCGGACTGCGCCATCCACGTGGCGGCCGACGCACCGGCCGTGGTGCAGCCGAGGACGAGGGAGCGGACCCGGCCGGGATGGCGGAGCGCGAGCTCCTGGGCGGTCATGCCGCCCATCGAGATGCCGAACACGTCGACCGGACCGTCGATCCCGAGGGCGTCGAGCGCGGCGGCCTGGGCGTCCGCCAGGTCGACGATCGAGAACTGCTCCCGTGAGCGGCTCGACCCGGCGACCCCGACGTGGTTGACGGTGATGACCCGGCGACCGGCGGCGACGAGCCGCTCGAGGAACGGCAGGCCCCAGTGGGCGTGGGTGCCGGAGAGCCCGTGGATGAGGAGGAAGGGCTCGCCCTCACCGAGCTCGAGCACCGTGCGGTGCGTGCCGTCGGCCAGGTCGATGCGTCGCGTCTCGTACGGGAGGGTCACTGATCCGAGCTCGCTCTGCATGGGCGGTCAACAGTAGATGAGCACCCACGCCGCGAACCCGGTTCCGGACCCGCCTCCCGGACGTCCGGCGGGGTCGTCGTGCGCCACGATCCGCCTGCGTCCACCGCGAGCGGCGCGGCGTGTGCGGGGGGTCACGGTGCGGTGCCGGGTCACCGAGTCACCGGGTCAGCGCGAGCCGGCGGGTCCGGGGGCCCGCGCCGTCGGAGGTGGCCGTCGCGACGACGGTCAGCCGGCGGGTCCGGCGCAGCAGCGCGCGCCCGTCGGAGGTGGGCCGGACGTGCAGCGTCGCCGTCCGGCCCGCCTCGACCGCGTAGGTCGTGCTCAGGACCACGAACGTGCCCCGTCGGCGGCCGAGCGTCGCGCGCGTCGCCGTCCGGACGCGGACCGACCCGGCGCACGGTGTCGACCCCTTCGGGCACGACACCGTCGCTGCGACGCTGCCGCCCTTCAGGCGCAGAGCCTTCGCAGAGACCGCGACCGTGCGCGCGGGCATCGTCCTCGGTGTCGTCGGCACCGGCGTCGTAGCGGCCGGCGGCGCGGTCGTCGCGGGCGGGGCCGTGACCGTCGCCGGGGGTGCCGCGGTGGTCGTCACCGGCGGGCCCGGGTCGATCGGCGCCGGGGCGACGTACGCCTCGGCCGCCGCCCGGTCGAGGAGGTGCCGGCGCACGACGGTGCCGTACGTCGCGGTCGGGGTGCCGCCGTAGTCCTCGATCACCGCCGGACTGGTGCTGCAGTTCCAGCTCGGGAGGCGCCCGACGGGCTTCGTCTCGTTCCACGTCCAGGCGAGGTAGGAGATCCCGCCGCGTGCCCCGGACCTGGGGCCCTGGGCATCGGCCCACGTCATGTAGCGCTCCACGTACGCCCCGGCGCAGTCGAACTGCCCGATCTCCCCCGTCACCACCGGGTGCCCGGCCGCGAGGATCGGGGCGACCTGCTGGTTCCAGCACGTCTCGTACGCGCACCGGGTCTGCGGCGGCGCGTACGCGTGGAAGGAGGCGACGAGCCCACCGTCCGGGTCGGTCGGCAACGAGGACAGCCAGCCGCTGGCGCCCGACACGAAGGTGCTCGCATATCCGAGCCCGCCGAGCAGGATCGGCTGGTGGGCGCCGGCCTGACGGATGCTGGTGACGAGCTGCTGCATCCCGGCGGCCTGGTACGCCGGCGTGGGCGTCGAGGTGGGCGGTGGGTCCGTGGACGCGGGATCGGCGGGCGGGTCCGCGGGGTCCGCCGGATCGAGCAGGCAGCCGTTCCGCCAGCACGCCCACCGCTGTGCGTCGGTGTCACGGACGCCGTCGTCGCCGATGTCGTCGCTGTGCCGCGCGTCGAAGGCGCCTCCCGTGGTGAGCGTCTCGTCGATGAACGGCTCGTTGTAGGCGTCGAAGACGACGTTGGTCCGGAGCCTGAAGCGGTCCGCGACCTGGGACCAGAAGATCGGGGCCCCTTGGGCGGCGGGCAGCGGCCACAACGTGCCGTCGAAGTTCGGGCTGGCGGAGGTGGATGCGACGTGCAGCGAGAGGATCGCGACGATCCCGTGGGCCTTCAGCTGGTCGACGTACTGGGCGATCGCGGTCTGGTACGCCGCACCCGAGAACCGTGTCTGGAGCCCCGGGCGCCCGAACCAGCAGGACTCGCTGAGGGGGATCCGCACCGCGTTGATGCCCCAGGACTCCATCGCCGTGAGCATCGATTCGGGTTGCGTGACGTTCGCGGCCGCGTACGACGGTCCGTCGAAGATCGAGAACCCGTTGACCGTGGTCGCCGTGCTCCCCGGGACGGTCGGGTCGGCCGGGGTCGTGATCGGCTTCGAGCAGGCGAACTCCGTCCCGGAGCGGTTCACGCCTCGCAGCTGGAGCGGGGCGCGGTCCGTGCGTGAGGCGTCGACCAGCCGGCCGGACTCGACGCGCGGCTCCGGTGCGGACGGCGTCGCGGCACCGGCCGGGCCCGCAGTGACGAGCAGCACGACGAACGCGAGCGCGGCGACGAGACGGGCTGGGCGGGACATCCCCACCAGTATCGGCCGCAGGTTCGGAACCTGCGCCGGACGGCGGTCCGACCGGACGGGTGTCCGCAAGAGGTCCGACGTCCCTCGGGCGCCCGACGGCCCGAACCGGCGCGCCGTCACGCGCCCGGACCGCCTACGACTCGATCTCGACGCCGCTGCCGGCGTGCACGCCCTTGGGCAGCGGCGGCAGGTCGACGGGGCTGGCGTGCAGCGCCCGCGTCTTGATGTCGCGCCAGGTGACGCCCTCGCCGAGCATCGCGGGCATGCCGAGCGCGAGCGCTGTCGCGACCTCGACGGCCTGCAGGATGATCCCGTAGCCCAGGGCGTCGGCGTAGCTGACGCCGTAGCCGGCGCCGAGCACGGTCACGCACGCGGCCTGGAAGACGCCGAGGTTCGACGGCGTCAGCGGCAGCACGGCCGTGACGTTGACGGCGAAGAGCACGGCCGCGGCGGCGCCCAGGCCCTCGTCGATGCCGAACGCCTTCAGGAGCAGGAAGCAGGAGATCCACTGCAGGACCCACGCGAACAGCTGCGCGCTGACCGCGATCGCCCCGAGCCGCGGGCTGCGGAAGACCCGCAGGCCGGCGCGCAGCGAGTGCGCGAAGTCGCGGAGCTTCGTCTGGATGCGGTGCAGGCGGCCGCTGCGGTCGCTGGAGCCCCAGCGGACGCGGAGCAGCACCGGGCCGAACAGCAGGACGAGGAGGATGGCCGCCGGGGCGATCGCCAGCGTGACGAGCGCGCCGTCGTGGCCGCGGAAGATCTTGATCGAGCTGACCATCACGGCGCCGAGGAGGATCAGCGCGAAGACGTTCATCAACGTCTGGGAGACGAGCGTGCCCACCACGACGGGCAGGCGCTCGCGTGGTCGGCCGATGCGCCGGGCCATGATCAGCGCACGCGACGGCTCGCCGAGGCGGGCCGGCAGCGTGGCGGACATCATCACCCCGATGGCGGTGGCCCGGAAGGTCTCCATCCGGGTCATCGCGGCCTCGGGGATGGCCGCGCGGAGGATCGCGTGCCAGGAGATCGCGCGGAAGCCCATGGAGAGGGCCATCACGGCGAGGGCGAAGAGGACCCAGACGGGCGAGCTGCGCAGCAGGCTGTCGCCGATGCTCTCGAGCCCGATGCGGTTGAGCGCGACCGCGCCCATGCCGACGGTCGCGGCGACGCCGAGGCCGACGAGGCCGCGGCGGGCGAGGCGCCGGCGCTTCTGCGAGCGCTCGTCGCGGGTCGGCGGCTCGGTCGGGGCGTCCGGCCGTGGCATGCGACGGGCGGGGACCGCGGGGCGACCGTCGGCGGGCTTGAGGCCCCGGTGGACCTGGAAGCGCTCGAACGCGCCCTCGGGCTCCGGGGCCGTCTGGGCGTCCTCGTAGACCGTCGCGACGCGCGCGGCGATGCGGGACCACTCGTACTTGTGGGCGGAGCGCGCGGCGACCTCGCTCATCGTCCGGCGGCGCGCGGGGCGGAGGGCGAGATCGCGGAGGGCGTGTGCGAGTGCGAGGGCGTCGCCGGGCGGGACGAGGATGCCGTCGCGGCCGTGGTCGACGACGTCGCGGTAGCCGACGATGTCGGACGCGACGACCGGGACGCCCTGGGCGAAGGCCTCCGTCAGGACCATGCCGAAGCTCTCGCCGCCGAGCGACGGGGCGCAGAGGACGTCGCAGTCGGCGAGCTCGCGGTGCTTCGTGTCGTCGTCGACGCGGCCGAGGACGCGGACGCCCTCCATGCGGTCGTCGAGCGCGAGGCGGCGGACCTCCTGCTCCTCCGGGCCGATCACGACGAGCTCGACGGGCAGCTGCTCGCGCAGGGCGTCGAACGCGCGGAGCAGGACCGGGAGGCCCTTGCGCTCGACGGCCTGGCCGACGAACGCGATCTTCATCGTGCCGGGCGGGCGCAGCGGGCGCTCGCGGGACGCCTGCTCGGGCTCGAGCAGGTCGACGCCGTTCGGGATCACGCGGTAGCGCCCGCCGTAGTACCGCTGCCCGGTCCACGCGGCGGCGTCGGAGACGGCGATGCGCTCCGTCAGGCGGTTCAGGCGACGACGGGCGCCCGCGACGACGCCGAGCCCGTTCGTGAGGTTGTTCGTCGAGTAGCAGTGGAACGTGCCGACGAGCGGGGCCGCGCGGCAGCCGAGCAGCGTGTACCAGCCGAGCAGCGGGGCGTGGGGCTCGTGCAGGTGGATGACGTCGTAGCCGCCGGCGTCGAGCTCGCGCCGCAGGAGCGACACGGACGCGGGGCTGATCGAGAGATTGGAGACGCCACCGTTGGCGGGGATGCCCACGGTGCGACCGAGTGGCACGAGCCACTCCGGTGGAGTGCGTTCCTGGGGCGGGGCACCTTTGTGGAGCCGGGTGGCGAGACGATCGGGCGGATCGAACGGCGCGAGCACCCGGGCGTCGTGCCCCTGCTCGCGAAGTTCCCGCCCGAGTGCCTCGATGTGCCGGGCCACGCCCCCGGGATACGTCCACGAGTACGGCGAAACCAGCGCAACGCGCATTACCGGCACAGTACACGCGACAGGGGACGGGGGAACACCGGCTTCCGGGGGGTTCCCCGGATCGTCACCGGGCCGACCACGCGGAAGCCCTGTGAACACCGTGCGATCGGGGCTCGCACGGGCCGGAACGGGCACTCCGCCGGATGGCGCACAGACGCTCCTGCGGGCGCGACGCCACCCGGCGCCCGGGTGGCCGGCTCACCCGGGCGGCGCCGAGGCCGCACCGTCGTCCGACGGCTCCCGGCAGTCCGCGGGCAGCGCCGGCGCGGGCGCGGCCGGGTCCCGTGCGCCGCCCCAGGCCGCCCAGACCCCCGCGACCGGGAACGTCCGCGTGAGCCCCTCGTCGAGGAGGCCGGTCGGGAACGCCGGGTCCTCGCGCACCGCGTACTGGAACGCGGCCGTGACCCGGGGCTCGTGGTACCAGTGATCGAGCTGGCGGTCCATCAGCCGGCACTCGGCGCGCAGGGTCGACGCCGACGTGTCGCGCTTCCCGCCCGCCCGGGGCGACCCGACCGCGGTCTCGGTGATCCACGCGGGGCGGTCGTCCAGGCACCGACGGCGGTCGAGCTCGGCGAGCCCGGCGGCGACGGGTTCGCCGCGGCCGCTGCGGGGCCGCGCCTCGAAGTACCCGTGGAGCGACACGACGTCGGCGCGGCAGAGCACGTCGTCCGGCAGCGCGCGGAGGAACTCGTCCGACGGCACGGACCGCGGTGCCGGGGCGGCCCAGGCCGCGAGCTCGCCGACGACGAGGCGGTCGTCGCGGGCGGCCGAGCCGGCCGGGGCCGCGGCGCGCAGGCGGTGCAGCTCGCCGTCCATCGCGACGACGAGGCGCCCGAACTCCGCGGGCGAGCGGGGCGCGGCGTCGACGGCGCACGACGCGCGCTGCGGATCGAGGAAGTACGGGGCGTTCGGCTCGTTCCACGGGGTCCAGTCGGCGCCGTCGATGCCGGCCGCGCGCACGGCCTCCCAGACCCGGGCGACGGCCGCGCGGTACGCGGGCTCCTTCCCCGGCGCCAGGGGTCGGGCGCCGTCGCGGGCCTTCGCGGCGTCGCAGCCCGTGCCGGGTGCGCCCGCCCAGGTCGGCATGCCCCAGAAGCTGATGAGGGGCCGGTAGTGCCCGGGGTGCGCGACCTGCGCCGCCTTGAGCGCCCCGAGCGTCCGCGCGAGGCTGATCGGGCCGGAGCAGGGCTTGGCGCTCTCGCGCCCGCACCCGTCGCCGATCACGCGGGCCGGGTCCAGCGGCGTGGCGGCGTCGGGCTGGAGGAGGTCCCAGCGCACGTCGACGCGGACGAACCGCGCGGCGATGCGGTCGGTGACCGCCTGGGCGGCCGAGAAGTCCGGGACCGGCGTGGCCGGCGGGGTGAGCGCGCCGGCGTCGGTGGTGACGAGCCCGACGGCGAGCGTCGGGGGCCGGACCTCGCGGTCCGGGGCGGCGCGGTCGGCGGCGGGTGGCGGGTCGCCGCCCTCGTCCGGCGCCGTGGCGCGGCCGACGAACGCGCCGATCGCCAGCAGGAGGAGCGCGGCGAGCGCCAGGGTCGCGACCCGGCGACGGCCGGGGGCGGACGACGACACGCCGCCCACGCTAGCGAGCGGCGGCGGGTGGGCGCGGCGGTGCCGCGCCCGGGCGGGTCAGACCGCCGAGACCTCTTCCTCGTCCTGCACGCGGAACGACGAGCCGCAGCCGCAGGCGGCCGTGACGTTCGGGTTCTCGACCTTGAAGCCGGCGCCGGTCATGGCGTCGAGGTAGTCGATCGTGGAGCCGGTGACGTACGGGAACGACTGGCGGTCGCAGAGGACCGTGATGCCACCCGAGGTGAAGGTCATGTCGCCGTCGCGCTTCTCGTCGAAGGCGAGGACGTACTGGAAGCCCGAACAGCCGCCGCCGCGGACGCCGACGCGCAGACCGGCCTCGCCCTCCTGCGGGTTGCTGTCGAGGAACTCGCGGACCTTCTCCGCGCCCTTGTCCGTGATCGTGATCATGCGTGGTCCTCCGAAGCGGTGTGGGGCCTCTGGGCCCCAATGCTTCAACAAGTGTAGCGACCCCGGACCCCGGTCCGGCAGCGTCCGTCGGTCACCGCGTCCGCGGGCGATCCCGGCGCCGCGACGGCTCCTCCCCCGGCCAGGGGCGGCGCCGCACCGCACCCCCGCGGGGCCGGGCCCCCGGCCCGCTACCCTTGGCGGAATGCCCAGTGCCGAGGACATCAAGCAGCGCATCGAGGCCGCGCTCCCGGACGCCTCCGCCCAGGTCGAGGGCGCCGACGGCGTCCACTTCCAGGCCGTGGTGACGTCACCGGCGTTCGCGGGCAAGACCCGCGTCGCCCAGCACCGGATGGTGATGGACGTCTTCGCCGGCGAGCTCGGCGGCTCGATCCACGCCATGGCCCTCACCACCAAGACCCCGTCCTGAAGGACAGCGACATGAGCGAGAACCAGCTCCGCGACGCCATCTCCGAGGCGATCACGGACAACGAGATCATCCTCTTCATGAAGGGCACGCCCGAGCAGCCGGCGTGCGGCTTCTCCGCCCGCACCGTCGGGGTGATGCAGGCGCTCGACGTGTCGTTCGCGAGCGTCGACATCCTCCCCGACCCGCGGATCCGCCAGGAGCTCTCGGCGCTCTCGCAGTGGCCGACGATCCCGCAGCTCTTCGTCCGCGGTGAGCTCGTCGGCGGGTGCGACATCGTGATGGAGATGTACGAGAGCGGCGAGCTCGCCGGGCTCGTCGGCGCGGAGGCCGCGGCCCCCGCCGCCCCGGAGGCGCCCGACGCCCCGGTCGGGCAGGACGGGCTGCTGCAGCCCGAGAACCGGCTGGCCTGAGCCACGGGCGGCGGGGTCGTGCCGGGTCGCGCCCCACGCCGCGCCCTCCCGCTGGTCGCCGCGCTCGCCGCGCTGCCGGTCGGTGTGGCCCTCCTCGCGCCGTCGGGCACCGCGGCCGGCGCGGGGGGCCGCGCGACGACCTGCCCCGCCGTCGCGGGTGCCGCCGCCCTGCCGACGGCCGACGCCGTGCTCGGGCGTCCGCTCGACGCCGCGCCCCTCTCCCCCGAGGACGCCGACCGCTATCTCCTCGCCCTCGACGCCGCGTCCGCGCGGATCGTGACGGGCGTCGCCGGGCGCTCGGTCCAGGGCCGGCCGCTGCGGTACGCCCTGGTCGGCGACCCGCGCGCGCTCGCGCCCGCGAGGCGTCGTGCGATCTCCGCGGCGCTGCGGGCCGTCCGGCGCGGGGATCTCGACACCCGGGCGGTCGACCGCGCCGCCGCCGGCCCCGCCGTCGTCTGGATCGGCGCCGGGGTGCACGCCAACGAGCCGTCGGGCACGACCGCGTCCCTGGCGCTGCTCCGGCGCCTGGGCACCGACGACTCGTGCGCGACCCGGCGCACCCTCCGCGCGACCCTCGCGGTGGTCGTGCCGGACCAGAACCCCGACGGTCGCGCGATCGGCACCCGGACCAACGCCGCCGACGTCGACCTCAACCGCGACTGGTTCGCCGGCAGCCAGCCGGAGACCACGGCCCGCACCGAGCTCCTCTCGCGGTTCCCGCCGACCGTCGCCCTCGACGCCCACGAGCAGACCGGGACGGGGTACTTCGTCCCGCCGTACGCCGCGCCCGTGGTCGCCGGGCTCCCGCACGCGACCCGGCGCCTGGCCGACCGCACGGTGAGCGGCGCGATCGACCGCGCCCTCGGACGCATCGGGACGACCCCCGACCACGGGGACTACGACCTGCTCTTCCCCGGCTACGCCGACTCGGCCACGAGCCTCCTCTTCGGCGCGGGCGGGATGACCCTCGAGCAGGGCTCCGACGTCCCGCTCCCCGAGAAGGCCCGCCGCCACGAGACCGCCATGCTCGCCGCGCTGGAGGCCGTCGGGCGCCGCCCCGAGGCCGCGATCCGCGACTGGGCGGCGGGGTTCGCCGCCGCCGAGCGCGCCGGGCGCGAGGGTCGGGGCACCGTCGGCGACCGGTCCTTCGGCTGGGCGCTCAGGACCGACCACCACGGCGCGGACGCGACCGCCCTGGCGCTGCGGCTGCGCCGGCAGGGCGTGCACGTGCGCGTCCTCCGTCGTCCCGCGCGCCTGCGGCTCGATCCGCTGGGGCCCGCGCCGACCGCGGCGACGACGCTGCCCGCGGGGACGATCGTCGTGCCCGCCGCCCAGCCGCTCGCGCGGTGGGCGGACGTCCTGCTCGGCCGCGACGCCGACGAGGCCGGCGCCGCGTCGGCGGGTGCGGACACGTGGTCGGTGCCCCGGGCCGCCGGCGTCGACGCCGCCGTGGTCCGCTCGCCGCTGCCGACCGACGACCTCGCCCGGTTCGGTGGCCCCGCCACGTCGCCCGCGGCGTCCGGGTCCGCGGTCGCGTTCGACGCCGACAGCGCCGCCGGGTCCCGGGCGGCGCTCGCCGCGCTCGCCGCCGGGCGTCCGGTCACCCGCACCACGGGCGGCAACTTCCGCACGAGCGCAGACCCCGCGTGGTCGGCGGCCGCGGCGGCGGCCGGCGTCGAGGTCCGCGCGTCCGGCGGGCCCGCGGCCGGCGACGTCGCCGTCCCGCCCGTGCACGTCGTCGTCCCGGAGGACCCGACGCCCCTGATGACCGGGACCCCGGCGCAGCTCCCGGTCCAGGACCGTCCGGAGGGCTGGGTGACCGGGGCGCTCCGGGCCGGGCACGCCGCGCCGACCGTCGTCACCGGTGCCGCGCTCGCCGCGGGAGTCCCGTCGGGCACGACCCACCTGGTCCTCGGGCCCGCCGCGCTGACCGGCGGCGCGACCCCCGAGGTCCGCGCGTCGGTCGACGCGTTCGTGCGCGGAGGCGGGACCGTCGTCGCGCTCGGGGCGCAGGGCGTCGCCGCGACGCGGGCGCTGGGCCTCAGCGGCGTGACCACCGAGCCGGCCCCCGGATCCGGTGCGGTGGCGGTCCGCGCGGTCCCCGGCGCCGACCGGGTGGGGCACGCGATCGGCTCCCCGACGTCGGTCACGATCGCGGGGGAGCCGCTGCTGTCCGCCCCCGCGGGCGCCGCGGTGTCGCTCCGGGCCGGCACCGGGGACGCGCTCGCGCCGTCCGGTGCCGCCGGGGCCGGGCGCGGCCTGGCGGGACGCCCGCTGGTCGTCGACGAGACCGTCGGTGCGGGCCACGTGCTGAGCGTCGGCTTCTCCCCCGCGTTCCGCCGCCAGTCGGACGGCGGCGAGCACGTCCTCCTGGCGCTGCTGCTCGCCGGGCGCTGAGGACCGGCCCGGCCGCGGTGCCCACCGGCCGGCGCGCGCCCGCTGCTACCGACGGTCGGATCGCGGGTCGCGGGCGCGCCGCACCGCCCCGGGCTCCGCCCAACCGACCATCTAGGCTGGCGGGATGTCCGTCGCGGTCGTCACCGATTCCACGCACTACCTCCCCCGGGAGCTCGTCGCCGAGCACGGGATCCACGAGGTCAGCCTGTACGTGACGCGCGGCGAGAGCGCCGAGCGGGAGCTCGACATCACCGACCTCGACGCGTTCTACGCCGGGCTCCGCGACCAGCAGGACCTGCCGTCGACGTCGCAGCCGTCGCCGGGCGACTTCCTCGCGGTCTACGAGCCGCTCCTGGCCGCCGGGCACGACATCGTGTCGATCCACCTGGCCGGCGGCATCTCGGGGACCTACGAGGGCGCGCGACAGGCCGCGGAGATCGCGGTCGAGAACGCCGGTGGGAGCGCCCGCATCGAGGTCGTCGACTCCCGGCTGGCCTGCGGCGCGCTCGGGTTCCCGGTGCTCGCCGCCGCCGCGGTCGCGACGGCCGGCGGCGACCTCGACTCGGCGGTCCGCCGCGCGAACGAGACCGTCCAGAACATGCAGCGCAAGTTCGTCTTCGCGGTCGACACTCTCGAGTACCTGCGGCGCGGCGGGCGCGTCGGCAGCGCCCAGGCGTGGATCGGCGGGGCCCTGAAGATCAAGCCGATCCTCACGTTGGACGGCGAGATCACGCCGATCGAGAAGGTCCGCACGTCGCGCCGGGCGTTCGACCGGATGGTCCAGGTCGCCGAGGCCCTGAAGGCCGACGGGAAGGACGTCTGGTGCGTCCAGCACATCCAGGCGCCCGGCGAGGCCCGTCGCCTGGCCGACGCCGCGGAGGCGGTCATCGGGACCCCGCCGCTCTTCATCAGCGAGGTCGGCCCGGTGATCGGCGCGCACGTGGGCCCGGGCCTGCTCGGGGTCGGCGGCGTGCCGGCCTCGCTGTTGCAGGGCTGAGCACGACCGCGGCCCGCTCGAAGAGCGGGCCGCGGAGGTCCCCGTGCGCCTCAGGTGCGTCCGCTACCGGCGGCGGAGGAGGCCCGTGAGGCCGCCGATGCCGCCCGCGAGGACGAAGCCCGCGACGGCGACGCCGATCACGGCCGCCTTCTGGTTGCGCCGGACGTGACCGCGCCAGTCGGAGAGCTCCGTGACGTCGCTCTTGAGGAGCTCGATGGAGTTCGTGAGCTCCTTGCGGTTCTCCTCGAGGGAGCGCCGGATCTCCTCCGGCGTGCGGCTAGGACTCATCGGAGCCTCCCTTGGGGGTGTCACCGGCGTCGGACGACCCGTCGGCCTTCGGGGCCTCGGGCTTCGGGGCCCCCGTCTTCGGGGCGTCGGCCTTCGGCTCGTCCACGCTGGTGGGGAGCACCGTGGCGACGGGCTTCTGCACCGCGGAGGTCGAGGCCTCAGGCGCGGCGGGCTTCGGCGGGGCGGACGACTCGGCGCGGCGGGCGCCCGGGGTGCCGAGCGTCCGCGACGGGCCGTGCTGCGGCTCGGGCGGCTGCCTCGCCGCCGCGCCCTGCACGCTCTCGCGGATCAGCTTGGCCTCGTCGATCGCCATCGTCGGGACCGGCGGGGCGCCCTTCTTGACGAACTTCCAGGCCAGGAACCCACCGACACCGGCGAGCACGAACAGGAGGAGCGCGGTGATGAAGTAGCCCCAGAAGATCTGGTCGCCCGGGAATCCGAACGCGTACCAGAAGAAGAACGACAGGCCGTGCAGGAAGAACAGGCCGCCGAGCGCGATGAAGACGCCCGCCGCGCCGCCGACGGCGACGCCGCGGCCGATCGAGCCGACCTTCTGCGCGACCTCGGCCTTCGCGAGCTCGATCTCGTCGCGGACGATGTGCTGCGACCGCTCCGTGACGTTGGCGAGATGCTCGACGACGGACTTCAGCGAGGCCTCGCGCGCGGCGTCGTCGCGCCGCCGCTGGTCAGCGCCGCGCAAGGGTCCGGAGGAGGATCGCGGTCAGCACGCCGCCCGCGAGGGCGGCGCCGAGGAGGACCTCGGGACGGTCCTCGGGGGCCAGGCCCCAGAGGTTCGAGATGTCGTTCGTCGGCTCGGGGCCCGTGGTGGCGGCGGCCGCGGTGGCGGCGGGGTCGCCCCACTGCGGCGGCAGGCCGGCCGCGGGCGGCGTCTTCCACGCCGGGGGCTCCGACGGGGACGGCGCGCCGGCGGGCGGGACGGAGGCCCCGGACGGTGCGGCCCCGGTGGCCTTCGAGGGCGCGGGCTCCGGCGGGTCCGCGGGCTTCGGCGTCACGATGGGGTGCGACGTCGTCGCGGCCGCAGCCGGAGGGGCGTCGACCTGCGGCGCGGAGCCGGTGGTGGCCGCTGCGGCCTCCGGCTCGTCGTCGGCCGCGGGCTCGTCGGTCGCCTGGGGGGCCGACCCCGTCGTCGGGGCGTCCTCCCCCGCGGTCGCGGAGGGGGCGGGCTCCTCGTCGGGCTCGAGCGGGCCGCTGATCGGCTCGACGCCCTCGGGCTGCACCGCGGCGAACTCCGTCGTGGGCGGGACGGGCTGCTCCGCGGAGGGCACCCACCCGCCCTCGTCGTCCGTCTTCTCGGTCTTGTCGCTCACTCGGGCGGCTCCTCTCCGAACACACGGCGCCAGATCAGTGCGGCCACGCGCTGCGCGACCAGGCTGCTGGCGACACCGAGGCCGGCGACCAGGCCGGACCAGGCGAGTCGCTTGACGAGCTCGTTCTCCATGACGTCGATCCTACCCGTGGGTACGGCGAAGCACACTCGCGACGGTGCGGTCGCGGTCCTGATCCACCCGGCCGCGGGGGCCCGCGACGCCCCGCGCGTGACCGGGGTCACGGGTGCGCGAGCTACCGGCGGTCGGAAATCCGGCGGGTGCTCAGCGCGGGTCGAGGCCGCCGCAGATCGTCTCGACGAGGTTCGAGACGGCCGCGCGGCGGTCGTCCGGCGTCGACGGCGCGGTGTCGAAGATCCACGACGTCAGGACCTGCTCGATGCCGCCGTAGAAGACGATCGCGGCGAACGACGGGGGGATGTCGCCGCGCAGTTCGCCCGACTCCTGCGCCCGCTCGACGATCCGGGCCAGGCCGGCGTGGGCGTCCTGGATCGTCGCCCAGTGCTTGCGCCCGAAGGTGTTGGCCTGCCGGGTGACCTCGACGATCACGACCTGCATGACGTCCGGGTGACGCCCGTAGCTCTCGACGATGAACGTCGCGACCTTCGCCAGGCGGTCCCGGACGCTCAGCGCGTCGTCCCCGGCGGCCTCCTCGATCACCTCGAGCATCAGCGCCCAGCGCTCGAGGAAGACCTCGTCGAGGATGCCGTCCTTGCTCTTGAAGTAGTGGTAGACGAGGCCGTAGGCGACCCCGGCCTCGTCGGCGATGTCGGAGACGCGGCAGTGGTTGAAGCCACGCTCGGCGAAGACGCGGACCGCGGCGTCGAGGATCGCGCGGCGCTTCTCGGCGCTCGCGGCGGTGGTGCGGGGCGGCATCAGCGGCCCTCCCCGGACCGGACGGCCTCGTCGGGCGCGGCGACCGGCCAGGCCGCGGCGAGGTCCCCCGACTCCTCCGCCGCCAGCGCGGCGGCGACGTCCGCGCGGCGCTGACGCAGCACGGGCAGGCCCTCGCGGACCTCGTCGACCCGGCCCAGGTCGAGGTCGGCGACGACGACCGCCTCGTCCACGTCCGGGGCCTCCGCGAGGACCGTGCCCCACGGGTCGACGATCATCGACCGGCCGCCGGAGCGGATCCCCGGCGCGTGCTCGCCGTGCTGGTTGGCGGCGAGGACGAACGCCCCGTTCTCGATCGCCCGCGCGCGGAGCAGGACCTCCCAGTGCGCGGCGGTCGTGCGCTCGGTGAACGCCGCCGGCACGGTGATGATCCGCGCGCCCCGGACGGCGAGCGCGCGGTGGAGCTCCGGGAATCGCAGGTCGTAGCAGACGGTCATCCCCACGCCGGTCGCCGCGTCATCCGCCAGGGCGGAGACGACGAGCCCGTCGCCCGCGATCTCGCGGTCGGACTCGCGGTACCGGCGGCCGGCGACGTCCGCGTCGAAGAGGTGGAGCTTCCCGTAGACCGCCAGTCGCCCGTCGGGGGCGGCGTGGAGCGCCGTGTTCTGCTGACGGCCGTCGGCCCGCGTGATCGCCACGGAGCCCGCGAACAGGTCGATGCCGAGCTCGACCGCGATCCGCCGGGCCCACGTGACGGCCGGGCCGTCGAGCGGCTGGGCCCCCGCGGCGACGTCGGCGTCGCGCCCGCAGACCAACCACTTCTCGGGCAGCAGGACGACCCGGGCGCCCGCGCCGGCGGCGCGGCGGACCAGCCGGTCGGCCACGGCCTGCGCGGCCGCGACGTCGGAGGTGGCGAGGAGTTGGACGACGGCAGCGCGCACGGTGAGGGAGGACGGTCGGTTGATTGACCAGTCAATCGGGAACTATATCCGCTCCGCGCCCGCGCGTTCCGGGCGCCGCCAGGGTCCCAGATCGGCCCGGGCCCCGCCACGGCCGGGTCGAGCATGGCGGGCGGCCACGGGAGGCCGCCGTCAGTCCGTGCGGCGCTCGCGCTCGAGCTCGCGCCGCAGCACGTGGCCGTGGACCGCGCCCACGAGCTCGCGGAGCGGGTCGGTGGCCGACAGCATCAGCTCGACCGCGCGCTCGGGGTCGACGTCGCGGTCGACCATCCGGTGCAGGAACGTCTGGGTCTCCTCACGCACCAGCGGCTCCAGCGCCTCGACGTACCGCAGCGCGTCGTAGACCGTGAAGCCGAGCTCGTCGCCGAAGCCCGTGTCGCGGAACCGCAGGAACGCCTGGACGATCCGGACCTCGTCGGGGTCGTAGCCGCGCACCCCGTCCCCCATCACCCGCAGCTCGGCGAACTTGTCGAGCACGGACGCCGGTACCCCGGTCGACGCGATCAGGTCCGCGCGGGGCGTGAGCTCGTCGCCGTCGCGCCGGGACAGGGCCCGCTCGATGATCTCGTCGCGGCGCCCCACGAGCTCCCGCGCGCGGTCCGGCCCGTCGGAGAGGACCTCGCGGATCGCGCGCAGGGGCATGAAGCGCTCCTCCTGCAGGCGCCGCACCAAGCGGATCCGCTCGACGAACGCCGGCGGGTAGTACGCCATGTTCCGGGAGGTCCGGACGATCGCGACGCCGTTCTCGGCGTCTGATTCGCTCTCGAGCAGCCCCTCGCGCAGGTAGTGCTTGACGGTCGCGGGGCTGACGCCCGCCTGGTCGGCGAGGTCCCCCATCCGCAGGAGGCCCGTGATGTCGGGTGCCTCGGCGCTCATCCCTTCAGCGTCCCCGCCGCCCCGGACGCGACGAGCTCCGCGATCCGGGCGTCGTCGAACCCGGCCTCGCGCAGCACCTCCTCGGTGTGCTCGCCGAGCCCCGGGGCCGGGCGCCGGTGGACGTCGCCCGGGGTGCCCGAGAGCTTGATCGGCACGCCGAGCGCCCGGACCGGCGTGGTCGCCCCCGGCTGGTCGAGCTCCACGACCATCTCGCGCTCGCGCACGAGGCCGGACTCCAGGGCCTCCTCGAGCTCCCACACCGGCTCGAGGCACGCGTCGTGCTGCTCCCCGAACGCCGCCCACTCCGCGCGGGTCCGCGAGCGCGCGATCTCGGCGACCTGGGCGTGCGCGTCGGAGCCGGGCGGGTCGAACTGGTGCGGGACGAGGTCGGTGCGGTCGACGCCGGTGCAGAACGCGAGCCAGAACTTGGGCTCCAGCGCACCGATCGTGATCCACCCGTCCTGGCACTCGTACGGCAGGTAGCAGAGGTGCCTGCCGGTCAGCAGCGTGTGGCCGCGCCGCGGCTTCTCGCCCTGCAGCGCGGCCGCGGACTCCATCGCCGTCCACGAGAGCGCGCCGTCGGTCATCGACACGTCGACCGACTGGCCCTCCCCCGTCCGCTCGGCGTGCCGCAGCGCGGTGAGGATCCCGATCACGGCCATCTGCGCCCCGCCGCCGAGGTCGGCGACCTGCACGCCGCCGAGCACCGGGGCGCCGTCGCGATTGCCGTTGAGCGCGAAGACGCCGCCGAGCGCCAGGTAGTTCATGTCGTGCCCGGGCCGCTGGGTCAGCGGGCCGGTCTGCCCGAACCCGCTGATCGCGCAGTGGACGATCGCCGGGTTGCGGGCGCGGAGCGCGTCGAGGCCGAGGCCGAGGCGCTCCATGACGCCGGGCCGGAAGGACTCGAGCACGACGTGGGCGTCGTCGACCAGGGCGAGCAGCGCCTCGCGGCCCGCCGGCGCCTTCAGGTCCAGCCGGATCGACCGCTTGTTGCGGTTCAGCGCGATGAACGGCGCCGACTTCGCGGACTCCGCCACGCCGTCGACGTACGGCGGGGCCGCCCGCGCGTAGTCGCCCGCCCCGGTGTCCTCGACCTTGACGACGTCGGCGCCGAAGTCGGCGAGGAGCAACGACGCGAACGGTCCGGGGAGGAGACGGGAGAGGTCCAGGACGCGGACGCCCTCGAGCGGGAGCGAGGTCATGAGGAGGTCGAGGGTACTACCTCGCACGGTGTCGGAGGTTCTACCTCTCACTTCCGACGGGGAGCGTGCGCGGGAACCGGTCGAGGCGGGGCGGGCGGGCGGGGCGGTCGGGGCGCCGGCCGGGCGGACGAGATCCGGCGGGGTGCGCGAGCGCACGCCGGGCCGGGGCGACCGGCGGACTGGCGCGCATTGCTGCGGCGGGGGCGCAGGAACGAACGCCAGGGCCGGGTCGGCCGGCAGGCCGGCGCGCATTGCTGCGGCCGGAGCGCAGGAATGAACGCCGGCTC
>NZ_KI912613.1:5366955-5368208 GCF_000519325.1 Patulibacter minatonensis DSM 18081
TCGACGGCAGGACCGGCGGGGCGTCCGAGGGCGAGGTCGGCCGGACGCACGGCGGGCGGGCAGGGCGCGGGCGCGGCGGACCGATCGGTCGCAGGGACGGCGCGACGGGCGAGCGGCCGGCCGGCCGGAGATCCGCGCGATCGGCCGGGAGGACTCCCGCACGCGAGGGCGAAGACCCGGACCAGCGAGCACCTCTCCGCGCGCCGGGGGCTCCCCCACCGGCCCCGCCGGACGCCGGAACCGCCCGATCCGCCCCGACCCGAAGGACCCCAGCCGATGACCCGAGTGATCGCGATCGCCAACCAGAAGGGCGGCGCGGGCAAGAGCACCGTGACCGTGAACCTGGCCGTCGCGCTGGGCCAGGCCGGTCGCCGGGCCCTGGTCGTCGACGCCGACCCGCAGTTCGACACCACGGCGATGCTCGGGCACGACCCGGCCGACGCGCCGCACACGATCGCCGACGTCTTCCTCGGCGAGGCCGAGGCCGAGGACGCCCTCCTCCGCGACGTCGCCCCGTCGGTCGACCTGCTCGCCGGCGACGGGCGGATGGCCGACGTCGAGCTGACCCTCGTCTCGCAGGTCCGGCGCGAGGAGTTCCTCGCCGAGGCGCTCACCGAGACGATCCCCGCCTACGACTACGTCCTGATCGACTGCCCGCCGAACCTCGGGCTCCTGACGGTCAACGCGCTCGTCGCCGCCGACGAGGTCCTCGTCCCGATCTCGATGATCGACCGCAACGCCTACAAGGGCGCATCGACGCTGCTGTCGACGCTCACCACGCTGCGCAAGCGCCGCGTCACCGTCGGCACGCTCGGGATCCTGCGCAACAACGTCGATGCGCGTCGCAACACGTTCCAGACGCTGAACGAGGCGCTCCCGGAGCTCGACGCGCCGCTGCTGGAAGCCCAGATCCCGATGCGGTCCGGGTTCCACGACGCGACGACGGAGGGCGTGCCCCTCGTCCTGCGCAACCCCGACGGCCGCGCCGCCCAGGCGTTCCGGGAGCTCGCCGCCGAGATCGACGCGCCCGCCCTGCAGGTCCCCGACCCGGCGAAGCCGATCGCCGCCGCCCGCGGCAAGAAGTCCAAGAAGAAGTCCGATCCGACCCTGGTGGAGGTGGCCTGATGGCCCGTCTGAAGCTGTCCGCCAGCGGGCTCCGCAGCCCGCTGGACGTCTCGAACGCCGGCCCCGGCGAGGCGCCCGTCGCCGCCGAGCGGCCCGCCGCGGCCCGTCCCGTCGCCCCCGAGCCCGCC
>NZ_KI912613.1:5368308-5401118 GCF_000519325.1 Patulibacter minatonensis DSM 18081
GCTCGTGGCCGCGCCCGACCTCGCCGACCTGACGGACAACACGTCCGCCCCCGCCGCGGCCGGGGCACTGGCACAGGAGGAGCCCGCCGGCGAGGCGACCACGGAGGCATCCGACGTGCCGCTCGAGGTGCCCGCCCCCGCCGCGGACGCGCCCGGAGACCTCGAGGCCACCGCGGACGCGCAGGCGGATGCCGCCCCGGCCTCCCCCGCGACCCCGGTCTCCACCGCCCCCACCGCCACGACGCCCGCCGGCGCCGCGGTCGACACGAGCGACCTCCCGGAGTGGGCGTCGGCACTGGACGTCGTCGCGCTCGCCCCGGCGCGCCTCCTCGGCCGGCCGAAGCAGACCGCGCTCATCCTCGACCGCTCGCTGTCCGGGCGCGCCGACGCCCTCGTCGCCGCCACCGGCCCGCGGGTGACGTTCGCCGCGATCGTCACGGCCGTCCTGCACTTCCACCTGCCCGCCGACGGCGAGGCCGCCGCGCGCACCATCGGCGGCTACCGCCGGCGGAAGCTCGACACGCTCGACCACCCCTGGGAGGAGCGCAACGCCCGGCTCCCCGAGCCGCTGCGCGCCGAGCTCGACGACGTCGTCGCGGGCGCCACCGGCCGCGTCGCGTCCGTCCACCGGTCGACGCTCGTCAACGCGCTGCTGGACGCGCACCTCCCCGCCGGCCCCGACGAGGCCTCGCGCCTGGTCACCCGCATGGAGATGGTGCGAGGCGGCGCGTTCCTCGACCACGTCGTAGGCTGACGCGCGTGAACGGCCCGGGGACCCCACGGCGACGCTCGAGGATCCGGGCCATCGGCCAGGCCGGCGGCGCCGTCGTCGGCATCAGCCTCCTCGGCGTCCTGCTCTCCGCGGCCAGCACCCGCCCGGCGGTCGGCACCCGCTCGGCCGCCAGCACGACCCCGGCGGCCCAGCTGCCGCCCGGGAACGTCGGCTTCGACCTGCAGCTCGGCGGGTCCTACGCGGTCCCGGCGGACGCCGGCGTCGTCGAGCGCGACCGCACCTCGGTCGCCCCGGCCGGGGCCTACGGCGTCTGCTACGTCAACGGCTTCCAGACCCAGGACAGCGAGATCAGCTGGTGGCGCCGCCGCCACCCGGAGCTCCTCCTGAAGGTGAAGGGCCGCGAGGTCCGCGACCCGAACTGGCCCGAGACCGTCCTCGACGTCTCGACCGCCGCGCGGCGCAAGGCGCTCGCGTCGATCGTCGGCGGCTGGATCGACGGCTGCGCGCGGAAGGGCTTCCGCGGCGTCGAGTTCGACAACCTCGACTCGTGGACCCGCTCCCGCGGGCGCCTGACGCGGTCCGACAGCGAGGCGATGGGCCGGCTGCTCGTCGCCCGCGCCCACCGCGCCGGGCTCGCCGCCGGCCAGAAGAACGCGGCCGAGCTGATCCGCGGTGCGAAGCGCCCCCTCGGGTTCGACTTCGCCGTCGTCGAGGAGTGCCAGCAGTACGCGGAGTGCGGGCGCTACACCCGCGCGTACGGCGACCGGGTCTTCGAGGTCGAGTACGACCGGGCGCGCTTCAAGGCCGCCTGCGCCGCCCGGGGCGCCACGCTCTCGGTGCTGCTGCGCGACCGGGACCTCGTCCGCGAGGGCGAGCCCGGGTACGTGCGCGAGTCCTGCTGACGGGGCTGCGCGGGCGGGCGAGCGAGCGCCCCGGACCCGGCGGGGCGCGGCGTCCTGCACGGCCGGCCGACCGCGGACGCGGCGGACGGGTCGACGCAGGGTCTGCCGCACCCTCGGCTAGGTTCCGCCCATGGGCGAGACGCGCACCGTGGACCTGCCGACCGCCGACGGCCCGATGCCGGTCTACGAGGCGCGCCCCGACGACACGCCACGTCGCGCGGTCGTCGTCGCCCAGGAGGCGTTCGGGGTCAACGACCACATCGAGGACGTCGCGCGCCGCTTCGCCGCCGAGGGCTACCTCGCCGTCGCGCCGGCGCTGTTCCACCGGACCGACGCACCACGGCTCGGCTACGACGACTTCGCCGAGGCCCGGCCGCACCTCGCCGCGCTGACGAGCCGCGGGATCGAGGAGGACGTCGAGCAGACGCTCGAGCACCTCCGGCGCCTGGGCTTCAAGGACCACGCGATCGGCGTCGTCGGCTTCTGCATGGGTGGGACGGTCGCGTTCGTCACCGGCGTCCGCCACCTGCTCGGCGCCTCGGTGACCTTCTACGGCGGCGGCATCGCCGAGGGCCGGTTCGGCGAGCGCGCGCTGGTCGAGCAGGCGCCGGCGCTGCAGACCCCGTGGCTCGGGCTCTACGGCGATGAGGACACCGGCATCCCGGTCGACGACGTCGAGGCCCTGCGCGCCGCTGCCGCCGCGGCGGAGGTCCCGACCGAGGTCGTCCGCTACCCCGAGGCCGGCCACGGCTTCCACTGCGACGCCCGCGCCTCCTTCCACCCGACCTCCGCGCGGGCGGCGTGGGCGCGCACGCTCGCGTTCCTCGACGAGCACCTCGAGGGCTGAACGAGAGGGGGGTCCCGCCCGCCCGGGCGCCGCCCGGTGGGACGCGGGTCCGGGCCGCGTCGGACTGCGACGACGCCCCGAGCACCCGGTGGGAACCCGGCCCCACCCGGTCCTCACCGGCGCCGCAGCGACCGCCACTCGTCGATCGTCTCCTGGTCCCGCGCCGACCGCTCGCCCGAGCGGTCGACGTGGAGGTCGTGCGTGGCGTCGGAGCACCAGACGCCGGGGTGGCGGTCCAGCCACCGCTGCGCGTCGGCGGCCCCCTGCTCGACGAGGAGCTCCACGAAGCGCTCGTCGAAGAGCAGGAAGCTCAGGAGCTCCCCGCGCGCCCGCGACCGGCCGCCACCCAGGATCCGGGACAGCACCGGCAGGTCCGGCTGCCGCATCCCGCGCCAGCCCGTGTACCGCTCCTGGAAGACCTGCTCCGCGATCTGCGCGATGCGGCCGCGCTGCTCCGGCGCGACGAGGACGTACGGCACGCGGCGGTAGGCCGGTTTGCCGCGCGCGAGCCGCTCGGTCCGCGCGGCGCGCACCGCCGCCGTCGAGCCGGCGCCGTCCTCGACCATGAAGCTGTTGATCGCGGCGAGACGGTGGAGGTCGTCGGCGACCTGGTCGACGAGCAGCCCGTCGAGGATGTTCGCCGTGACGTCGGCCAGGCGCGGCGCGTGGAGCGGCTCGGGCATGGGCGAGCGCGCCGCGAACGGCTCGAAGCCGATCACGACGACGCGTTCGGCCCCCAGCGCCAGCGCCGGCGCGATCGGCGAGTTCAGCCGGACCCCGCCGTCGATGTACGAGTCCGCGGCCTCCGGCGGCGAGCTCACCTGCACCGGCGGGAAGAGCAGCGGGATCGCGGCGCTCGCACGCACGTGCTCGGCCTTCAGCTCGTCGACCGCCGCGTACCGCAGGTCGTCCGCGGGCCCGCTCGTCGGGACCGGCCGCCCGGACTGCACGAACCCGACGGGCCCACCGCCGCTGAGCGCCGTCGCGATCACGCAGACCGCGTCGACGCGCCCATGACGGACGTTGCTGCGCACGGCCTCCCAGTCGATCCAGCGCTCCAGGGACGCCGCCAGCGGGGACGGGTCCATCAGCCCGGACAGCCGGACGCCGGGGACCTCGAGCATCTCGCCGACCATGCGCAGGCCGGTCGCGACGAGCGAGGGCCCGAGGAACGGGCGGATCACGTCGTCCTTGCGCATCCCGCGCCAGGTCTCGAGCATCGCCGCCGTCGCCTTCTCCGCCGAGAGGTGCGCCGTCGAGGCCAGGAAGACCGCGTTGATCGCCCCGACCGACGTGCCGCAGAAGATCGACATGCGCTCGCCGCGGGCCTCCAGCGCAGGCCCGAGGACCGAGAGCGCCCCGACCTCGTAGGCGCCGCGGGCGCCGCCGCCGGGCAGGACCGCGGCGATCCGCGGGCCGACGGGCCGACCGGCGCGGGCGTCCCACGCCGGCGCCGGGACGCGGTCCGTCCCATCGCGGTCGGCGGCCCGTCCGTGGCCGTTCCGGGCGGCGTCGCTGGGTGGCGGTCCGTGCACCCCTCGAGCCTCGCGTGCCGCCCCGGCCGGGACCATGGACCGCGGGCCCGTCCGCCGCGTCCCCGACCCGCCGCCGTGGCCGGTGCCCCGACCCCGCCGCCGGATGCGGGATCCTCAGGGGGTGGACGCCCGCCCCCGCCTGTACCTCAACCACGACATCGACTTCGACTGGCTGCGCGCCGTCGAGTTCGGGCGCGTGACCGAGGATCAGCCCGAGGAGCGCTGGCACGCCCTGAGCGCGACGTTCGCGTACCTGGCGGAAGAGGCCGGCGGCCGGATCGTCGGCTTCGTCGTCGAGGACTTCCCGGACTTCGACGAGGACGCGCCGGAGCACGCCGCGATCTGGAAGGACCCGCGCTTCGACGCCCCGGTCCTCGGGCTCTCGGACGCCACCGCCGGGGAGATCGTCCTCGCGGCGCGGACGTTCTTCGCCGGCCGCGACTCGATCAACCGCTCGATCTTCGGGATGGCGACCGAGGTCGACGGCGAGGAGGCCGTCGAGCGCTGGCGCCACTGCCTGGAGGCCGGCGACGGGATGGCGCACTTCGCGCTCGGCTACACCCTGTTCGAGCTCGGCCGCCACGCCGAGGCCTACCGCCACCTGCGCCACTACACGGAGATCGCGCCGATGGGTGCGTGGAACTGGTGCTGGTACGGCCGGGCCGCGGAGGCGATCGGCGAGATCGCGGAGGCCCGCACCGCCTACGGGCGCGCGATCGAGCTCGAGGGCGACGGGGACGACGAGCAGACCGACGCGGCGGAGCGGCTCGCGGCGCTCGGCGGGGAGTGATCCGCCCCAAGTAAGAGGTGCCACATGCTACTTTCGGCGCATGGCCACCGACAGCGTCATCAAGCCCGACCACGCGGCGTCGGGACGCCACCCGATCTTCACCGACGAGCACGACGAGCTCCGGGCGTCGATCCGCAGCTACGTCGAGAAGGAGCTCGCCCCCCACGCCGACGAGTGGGAGGAGACGACGTTCCCCGACTCGGTCTTCACGAGGATGGGCGAGCTCGGCTACCTCGGGCTGCACTACCCCGAGGAGTACGGCGGCCAGGGCGGCGACTACGCCACCCAGATCGTGCTGGCGGAGGAGATGTCCCGCTCGCACTCCGGTGGGCTCGTCATGGGCGTCGCCGTCCACACCGACATGGCGAACCCGCCGCTGAAGCTCCTGGGCACCCACGAGCAGAAGCTGCAGTACCTCGTGCCGGCGCTGAAGGGCGAGAAGATCGCCTGCCTCGGCATCACCGAGCCGGGTGCGGGCTCCGACGTCGCCGGCATCCAGACCACGGCGGTGCGCGACGGCGACGAGTGGGTCGTCAACGGCTCGAAGCTCTACATCACGAACGGCCACCGGGCCGACTACATCGTGCTGGTGACGAAGACCGATCCCGACGCGGGCTACGGCGGCTTCAGCCTGCTGCTCGTCGACATGGACTCCCCCGGCGTCGTCCGCGAGAAGCGCCTCGAGAAGCTCGGGATGCACGCCTCCGACACCGCGCTCCTGGCCTTCCAGGACGTCCGGGTGCCCGCCGAGAACCTGCTGGGCGAGGAGGGCAAGGGCTTCTACCACATCATGTGGGAGCTCCAGGGCGAGCGACTGATCGCCGCCGCGGGGGCCGTCGCGGCGGCCGAGCGGCTGATGGAGCGCACCCTCGACTTCGCCCGCGAGCGTCAGGCGTTCGGGCGCTCGATCGGCAAGTTCCAGGGCATCCGCTGGAAGTTCGCGGAGATGGCCACGAAGATCGAGGCCGGCCGCCAGATGACCTACAACACCGCCTGGCGCGTGATGCAGGGCGAGTACCCGGTGCGCGAGATCTCGATGGCGAAGCTCTACACCTCGCGCATGGCGTGCGAGGTCGCCGACGAGTGCCTGCAGATCCACGGCGGCGCCGGCTACATGAAGGAGTACGGCATCGAGCGGGCGTGGCGCGACCTGCGCCTGAACCGCATCGGCGCGGGCACGGACGAGACGCTGCTCGAGGTCATCGGCCGGTCGTACGGCCTGTGAGCGCCACCGACACGAGCGCCGCGTCCTCCGGCGTCGACCACGGCGCCGCCCGCCTCCCCGACCCGCCGTTCACCGCCGAGCACGAGGAGCTGCGCGGCTCGATCCGGCGCTGGGTCGACGCGGAGCTGAAGCCGCACGTCCAGGCGTGGGAGGACGCCGAGTGGGTGCCCTCCTCGGTCTTCCGGCGCGCGGGCGAGCTCGGGTTCCTCGGCCTCGCCTACCCGACGGAGTTCGGCGGGCAGGGCGGCGGGCCGATCCACGAGGCCGTGCTGCAGCAGGAGCTCGCGCGCTCCGGGTCCGCCGGCCTCGCCGCGGCGCTGGGCGCGCCCATCACGATCGCCACGCCGCCGATCCTGAAGTTCGGCACGCCCGAGCAGCGGGAGCGCTGGGTCCCGCCCGTGCTGACCGGCGAGAAGGTCGCCGCGCTGGCGATCACCGAGCCGGGCACCGGGAGCGACGTCGCGGGCGTGCAGACGACCGCGACGAAGGTCGACGGCGGCTTCGTCGTCAACGGGGAGAAGTGCTACATCACTGGCGGCGTCCGGGCCGACCACCTCGTCGCCGCCGTCAAGACGTCCGAGGAGGGCGGCCACGGCGGCATCTCGTTCCTCGTGATCGAGCGTCCCCCGGCGCCCGAGGGCGCGGAGGACGACCCCGCGGCGCTCGGCGCGGACCGCGGCGACGGCATCACCGCCCGGCCGCTGCAGAAGCTCGGCTGGCACGCGTCGGACACCGCGCTGATCAGCCTGCAGGACGTCTTCGTCCCCGAGGACCACCTGCTGGGTGAGCTGAACGGCGCGTTCAAGCTGATCATGAGCAACTTCGCGTGGGAGCGGATCTCGATGGCGCTCGGCGCGGTCGCCGGGATGGACGCGGTGCTCGAGACGACGAAGTCCTACGTGGCCGAGCGCCGCGCGTTCGGGCGCCGGATCGCCGACTTCCAGGGCACCCGCTGGGCGCTGGCCGAGATGGGCACGAAGGCCGAGGCCTGCCGCGCGCTGACGTTCGAGGCGCTGCGCAAGCACGAGCTCGGCGTCGTCACGCCGATGGAGGTCGCGCAGGTCAAGCTCATGACCCAGCGCGCGATGGTCGAGGTCGCCGACGGCTGCCTCCAGCTCCACGGCGGCGCCGGCTACATGAAGGAGTACGGCGTCGAGCGGGCCCTGCGCGACGCGCGCCTCGGCCCGATCGGCGGCGGCACCGACGAGATCATGAAGGACGTCATCGGGCGGCTGATGGGGGTCTGAGGGCGGCATCCGCGATCCTCCGACCGAGGACATCGCACGACGGAGGAGCAGGACATGGGCGTACTGGACGGCAAGGTCGCGATCGTCACCGGGTCGGGCCGCGGGATCGGGCTGGCGACCGCGACGCTCCTGAGCGAGCAAGGGGCGACGATCGTCGTCAACGACCTCGACGCCGACGTCGCCCGCGAGGCCGCCGACGGGATCGCGGGCGAGACGAGCGTCGTGGCGGGCGACCTGACGAAGCCCGGCGTGCCCGACCGCCTCGTGGAAGAGACGATCGCCGCGCACGGGAGGATCGACATGCTCGTCAACAACGCGGGCTACACCCTCGACGCGCCGCTCCACAAGCTCACCGACGACGCGTTCCAGCGGATGCTCGACATCCACACGGTCGCGCCGTTCCGGCTGATCCGTGCGGCGGCCCCGCACCTGCGGGAGCCCGCCAAGCAGGAGCGCGCCGAGGGCGTCGAGGTCTTCCGCAAGATCGTCAACGTCTCGTCCATCTCCGGCACCTTCGGCAACGCCGGCCAGGCGAACTACGCCGCGGGCAAGGCCGCGATCGTCGGGCTCACGCGCACGCTCGCCAAGGAGTGGGGCCAGTTCAAGGTCAACGTCAACGCGGTCGCGTTCGGCTGGATCGAGACCCGCCTGACGGCACTCGCGGGCGACGACAACGTCGCCGAGATCGACGGGCAGCAGGTCCGGCTCGGCATGCCCGAGTCCGCGCGGGAGCTCGCCGCGCTCGGCGTGCCGCTCGGCCGCGCCGGCACTCCCGAGGAGGCCGCCGGCGGCGTGTTCTTCCTCTGCTCGCCGTGGTCGGACTACGTCCACGGCCAGACGCTGCACGTCACGGGCGGGGCGACGGGCGGGATGACGGGCTGAGGAACGGGAACGGGCCCCACGCCGAGCATCGCCGGTCGAGACCGCACCGCAGCGCGGCCGGGCCCGGCGCACCCGGAAGGCCCCGGACGCGACTCACCCCCGACACGGCCGGTGCTGCGGGTCTCCGCGGCTCCGGACGGTGCGTCGGGGGCGATCACCCGTGGGCTTCGCCGCCGGGCGTCCGACTCCTTCCCGTGGACGCAGCCCGGTCCCCGGGGCGTGCGGCTCAGGCCGGTTCCGCGCCCGCCGGGTCGGCGTCCGCGCCGAGGTACGTCCCGTGCCCGACGACGACGAGCGGCCCGTCGAACGCGAGGACCTCGCAGACGATGTTGCCGCGCTGGTTGCGGTAGTTGATGACGAGGACGTCGACCCCCGCGTAGACGCCGAGGACCTCGAAGCGGAGGTCCGGGATCAGGCCGAGCGCGTGCGTCCAGTAGTCCCGCAGCGCCGCCTTGCCGCGGAGGACACCGTCGCTGCCGTCGAGGAGCTGCCTCGCGATCGGCGACGTGAAGACCACGTCGTCCGCGAAGTGCGCGAGCACCGCCTCGACGTCGTGGGCGTTCCAGGCGGCCGCCCAGGCCTTCGCGAACGCCGGACCGTCGAGGTGGTGACCCGCCGGGCTCACGCGCCGTCGCGCTCCCGCCCGGGGTGCTCGTCGGTCGGCAGCGCCGTCGGGGCCGCGACCTTCGGCGGCGCGCCGGCCGGACGGTCGTCGGTGCGGTCCGCCACGGATCCCGTGGCGTCGGTGCCGGCGGGCGGCGTCGCGGGACGGGCGCCGGTGACGTCCGGCGACACCTGGGCGTCGGTCCTGGCCTCCGCGTCGGTCGTGTCGGTCGTGTCGGCCGTGTCGGCCGGGGCGGCATCCGGCTCCCCCGGGGCGGCCGCCACCTGCGGCGTCCAGCCCGGCGCCCAGATCTTCGCGACCTCGCGGCCCCCGGCCTCGACGGCGCCGTAGAGGCCCTTGATCTCGTCGAAGACCGCGTCGGCGACGGCCTGCGAGTCGTCGCGGGCCGCGTTGCCGGGGCCCACGCGCTCCCAGCGCATCGGCTCACCGAAGAGGATCGTGATCTTCGGGAAGTGCCCGCGCTTCAGGTTGCGCACGTGCGAGCTGCCGTGGATCGCGCACGGCAGGATCGTCGCGCCGCTCTCCAGTGCGATCCGGCCGATGCCCGGCTTCGCGCGCTCGGCGAGCTTGCCGCTGCGCGACCGGCCGCCCTCGCAGTACATCGCCATGCAGCCGCTGCGGTCGAGGATCGCGTGGACCGTCTTGAACGCCTCGTCGTCGCGCTGTCCACGGCGCACCGGGAACGTGCCGCCGTTGGCGTAGAGGCGGTCGATCGGCGGCTTGAACATCTGCGACTTCGCCATGAAGTGGATCTTCCGGCGCGTCGCGAGGCCCATGAAGAAGTGGTCGAAGTTCGAGAAGTGGTTCGGCGCGATCACGAGCGGCCCCGACGCCGGGATCCGCTCGGTGCCGTACGCCACGGTCCGGTAGAAGCCGACGCCGACCAGCGAGGTCACGAGGCGCACGAGCTCGTACGCCGGCCCGGGCTCCTTCTCGCGCGTCCTCGCGTGGTACTTGTCGAAGAGCTCCTTCGGGCGCGGGTCGATGTAGACCTGCTCCTTGAGCTTGACCAGATCGTCCGCCATCGCGGGGATCCTAGTCGGGGACGACCTGCCGGAGCGAGCGGCCGACCGCATCGGTCCAGCCTTCGTGGAGCGCCGCCGCCTCGTCGCGGGACATCGCCGGCTCGTACCGCGCGGCCTCGCGCCAGGTCGCGGTGACGTCGCGTTGGCTCCACGCGTTCACCCCGACGCCCGCGAGGAACGCCGCGCCGAGCGCCGTCGTCTCGTGGATCGCCGGGACGACGACCGGCACGCCGAGCACGTCGGCCTGGAACTGCATGAGCCACCGGTTGGCGGTCGCGCCGCCGTCGGCCTTCAGCTCGCGCAGGTCCTCCCCCGCGGCGGTCTCCATCGCCCGGACCGCGTCGACGGTCTGGAACGCGATCGCCTCGAGCGTCGCGCGGGCCAGGTGCGCGCGGGTGCTGCCGCGCGTCAGGCCGGTGATCGTGCCGCGCGCGTAGGGGTCCCAGTGCGGGGCGCCGAGGCCGGCGAACGCGGGCACGAGGTACACGCCGTCGTTCGAGGACAGCGACGCGGCGAGGCCCTCGGTCTCGCCGGCGGCCGAGATGATCCCCAGACCGTCGCGCAGCCACTGCACGGCGGCGCCGGTGGCGAAGATCGAAGCCTCGAGCGCGAAGACGGTCCGCTGCCCGATCTGCCAGGCGACCGTCGTGATCAGGCCGTCGTGGACGACCGGCTCGCCGTCGGGGAAGTCCTGGGCGGTGCCGGTGTTCAGGAGCACGAACGAGCCGGTGCCGTACGTGTTCTTGCCCTCGCCGCGGTCGAGGCAGGCCTGGCCGTAGAGCGCTGCCTGCTGGTCGCCCGCGACGCCGCCGACCGGGCACGTCGCGCCACCGAGCGCGTCGGGCTTCACGCGCCCGAACCCGCCGATCGACGGCCGGACCTCCGGCAGCGCGCGGATCGGCACGCCGAGCAGGTCGCAGAGCTCGGGGTCCCAGTCGCCCGCGTGCAGGTCGTAGAGCATCGTCCGCGACGCGTTGGACGGCTCCGTGACGTGCTCGCCGGTCAGGTTGTAGAGCAGCCAGGAGTCGATCGTCCCGAAGACCGCGCTGCCGCGCTCCGCCCGCTGGCGCAGCTCCGGCGCCTGCTCCAGGAGCCACGCGATCTTCGTCCCCGAGAAGTACGGGTCGAGCACCAGGCCGGTCTTCCGCCGGACGAGCGGCTCGTGCCCCTCCTCGCGCAGCCGGTCGCACATGCCGGCCGTGCGGCGGTCCTGCCAGACGATCGCGCGGTGCAGCGGCTCGCCCGTCGCCGGGTCCCAGACGCAGACCGTCTCGCGCTGGTTCGTGATGCCGACCGCCGTCAGGTCCGCCGGGTCGACGCCCGCGTCGTCGCAGGCCTCGAGCGCCACGGCACGGGTCGTGGACCAGATGTCGCCCGCGTCGTGCTCGACCCAGCCGGGGTGCGGGAAGTGCTGCGCGAACTCGCGGTACGCCCGCCCCATGGGTACGCCGTCCTCGTCGACGACGAAGCAGGTCGAGCCCGTGGTGCCCTGGTCGATGGCGAGGATCATCCGGACATCCTGCCGCGAACCCGGATACCGGGCGTCCTGCCGTCCCTCACGTCCGTCCGGGGGCCCCGGGCGGACCGGGCACGATGCCGTCGGCGTCGCGGTCCGTGGCCTCGTCGGCCGCCGCGGCGTCGGGCTCGGGGGCGCCCGGCAGCAGGTCGGCGACGAAGTCCGCGATCCGGTGCAGCGCGTCGCGAGCCTCCGGGGTGCCGGCCCACGCGGGGACGACGTGGAGCGCCCCCTCGTAGACCTCGAGCGTGGCCGGGACGCCGGCGGCGGCCAGCGCGTGGGCGACGCGTGCGCCGTCGTCGCGCAGGACCTCCCCCGCGCCGACCTGCACGAGCGTCGGCGGCAGCTGCGCCTGGAGCTCCTCGGGCGCGAAGAGCGGCGAGATCCGCCAGTCGCGCGGGTCCTTGCCGCCCGCCGCCACGCGGGCGCACCGCCGCAGCCCGACCTCCGGGATGAACGGGTCCTCGGCGGCGTTCAGCCGGATCGACTCGCCGCTGGCGGAGAGGTCGCTCCACGGCGAGAGCAGCACGAGCGCCGCGGGCATCGGCAGCCCGGCCTCCGCGGCGTGCAGGACGAGCTGGTGCGCGAGGTTGCCGCCGGCCGAGTCGCCCGCCACGACGATCCGGGACGCGTCGGTGTGCTCGAGGACGGCGCGGTAGACCGCCAGCGCGTCCTCGATCGGCGCCGGGAGGATCCACTCCGGCGGCAGGCGGTAGTCGACGGAGACCGCCGGCAGGCCGGTCACGTGGGAGAGCCGCGCGACGAGGCCCCGGTGCGTCCGGACCGACCCGAAGACGTAGCCGCCGCCGTGGAGGTACAGGACGAGCGGTTCGCCGTCGCGCGGCGACGCAGGCGCCGGCTGCTCGGGATGGTCCTTCATCGCCCGGCGGGCCCGGACGCGCTCGCAACGGACCCCGCCGATCGTCGCCTTCTCGACCGCGGTGCCCTTGAGGATCGGCACGTGGTCGGTCGGGTCCATGACGCGCTGGAGCATCCGGATCCCGCGAGGCGTCATGCGCCAGCCCCTCGCGATCGGCAGCCAGTACCGGCGCGTGCGGCCCCCGAGCTTCACGGTCTGCGGGCTCGGCGGCCCGAACTCGTGGACCGTCGGTTCGCGCGCCGCGGGGGACATGGCCCGACCCTACCGAGGGTCGCGTCCGGGTTCGCCCGGAGGGAGGATCAGGCGCGCCGCTTCGCCGAAGCGCGGGGCGAAGGGCAGGGGACCGTGCCGAGCGCGGCGTGCGTCGACCGCGGCGTCGAGGCCGTCGGCGGTCATCCGTGACGCCCTGCGACACGTTCGACCGCCACCACCCCCGCCACACCCGTCCGGCAGTCCTCCGTGACGCCCCAGGTCACGAACGACCGCCACTACCTCGCCAGTCGCGTCCGTAACGCGACAACCCCGCCTCGACCTCGCCTCGAGGTTCCGCGCGTTACAGCCGATCAAGCCGGAGGACCCGCAGATCCGCCTCCGGCCACCGTCCGGACCGCCGACAGCCGGCGTCCGACGCGTGCGACCCCGCACACGAAGCCCTACCGGCGGTCGCAACCCTCCCTCGGCGCGGCTATCGTCGGCGCCTTCATGCCCGGCGAGCTCCTCCAGGACCACCCCGCGGACGGCGTCGTCCGCCTGACGATCTCCAACCCGACCCGGCACGGGGCGCTCGACCACGCGATCCTCGACGCGATCGCCGCGGCAGTCGAGGACCACGGCGGCGAGGTCGGGATCGCCCGCGGGGTGCGCGCGATCGTGCTGACCGGCGCAGGCGGCCGCTTCTCGTCGGGCTACGACCTCGGCGGCCTCGGCGACCTCCCCCGCGACGAGTTCGTCCGCCGGGCCGAGGCCCTGATCGCCCACCCGTTCACGGCGGCGATCCAGGCGCTCGAGGCGACCGACGTCCCGACCGTCGCGGCGCTCCCCGGCCACACGATGGGCGGAGGCCTCGAGCTCGCCCTCGCCTGCGACCTGCGCGTCGCGGCCGACCACATCGAGCTCGCCATGCCGCCCGCGAAGCTCGGCCTCGTCTATCCGCACACCGGCCTGCGCCGATTCGTCGACGTCATCGGCGTCGCCCGCACCCGCGAGCTCTTCCTCCTCGGCCACAGCATCGACCCGGGCACCGCCCTGGCGTGGGGCCTGATCAACGGCGTCTCCGACGCGGACGACCTCCAGGACGAGGTCCTCGCCCTGGCGATCGATCTGGCCGGCGGCGCTCCCCTCTCGATCCGGGGCAACAAGCGCATGCTCCGCGCCCTCCTGGCCGCCGAGGGCGACGTCACCCCCGAGCTCGAGGCGGAGCTCGTCGCCCTGCGCGAGGAGAGCTTCCGCAGCGAGGACCTCCTCGAGGGCGTCACCGCGTTCCGGGAGAAGCGGCCGCCGGTGTGGCGGGGGCGCTAGGGGGTGCGGGCCCCGTCCCGGGCGTCGCGGGGCGTGACCGCCTCGGTCGCCGTCGAGGCCCGGGACACCCGCCACCGCCCGACGCCCCGACCGCCCCACCCGGCACGATGGGGCGGTGCGCCTGATCAGCTGGAACGTCGCCTCCCTCCGGGCCCGCCTGCCGCGCGTGCAGGAGCTGCTCGAGGAGCTCGAGCCCGACGTGCTGTGCCTGCAGGAGACGAAGTGCTCCGCGGAGCAGCTGCCGCGCGAGGCGATCGCGTCGTTCGGCTACCGGATCGACGACCACTCCGAGGGCCGGTGGAACGGCGTCGCGGTGCTGACGCGCATCGAGGACGCCGAGGCGGGCGACGGCGACCCCGCGCTCGAGGCCAGCTCGCACACCGTCCGCGGCCTGCAGGGCGAGCACGATCCCGCGCAGGCCCGCTGGGTCGAGACGCGGGTCGGCGGGATCGTCGTCTGCTCCGCCTACGTGGTCAACGGCAAGGCGCTGGACCATCCGGACTACCAGGCGAAGCTCCAGTTCTTCCGGGCGATGGCCGACCGCGTCCGCGTGCTCGCTGACGCCGGCCCGGTCGCGGTCCTCGGCGACGTCAACGTCTGCCTGACCGACCAGGACTGCTGGAACCCCGCCCAGTTCGTCGGCTCCACCCACACCTCCGAGCCCGAGCGCGCCGCGCTGCGCGGCGTGCTGGAGGCCGGCCCGCTCGTCGACGCCCACGACGCCTACAACGGCGCCCTCGACGCCGCCGGCGAGCCCGTCTTCACCTGGTGGGACTACCGCGCCGGCTCGTTCCACAAGAACTGGGGCCTCCGGATCGACCTCGCGATGCTGGACCGGGAGACCGCGAAGCGCATCGACTCCGTGTGGATCGCCCGCGACTTCCGCAAGGGCGAGAAGCCCTCCGACCACGTGCCGCTCGTGGTCGATCTGGACTGAGTTCCGGGGTCACCGCCGGTCGGTGGGCGGCCGACGAGGCGCTCCCGGGAGCGGGCGGGCGGCGGGCGGCTCGGGGGAAGCCGAGGTCACCGATGGTCGGTATCCGACCAGTTCTGACCGCGGCCCGTCGACCGACCGCCGGACCGGGACCGCCGAGGTCACCGATGGTCGGTATCCGACCAGGCGTGACCGCGGCCCCTCGGCCGACCGCCCGCCTCGCCCGCCCGCGACCGCCGAGGTCACCGATGGTCGATATCCGACCAGACGTGCCCGCGGCCCCTCGGCCGACCGCCCGCCTCGCCCGCCCGCGACCGCCGAGGTCACCGGTGGTCGATGTCCGACCAGTTCTGACCGCGGCCCGTCGACCGACCGCCCGCCGCCCAGGACCGTCGAGGGCAACGATGGTCGCCACCCGACCAGCCACGACCACCATCGCCGCCCGAGGCTCCTGGCCGCTCGCCCCGGTCAGCGCCGCCGCAGGTGCGGGTCGACCTCGGCCGTGGCCCGGTGGGCCAGGGTGGTCGCGAACGAGCCCGGCAGGTCGTAGGTCTCGACCAGCCGGCGGCGGACGGCGGCGAAGAGCGCCCAGGACATCTCGTGATCGGCGACGCCGGCGTCGCGCAGCTGGCCGAGCTGCCGGGCCGCCTCGACGTGCGCGATCGTCGTGGGGCTGTGGTGGTGGCCCGCCACGGGGCGCCGCAGCCGGGCGGAGAGCTCCTCGGGGTCGAGCGCCGGCTCGTCCGCGGCCGGCTCGTCCCCGGCGGAGGGGCCGACCGGACGGGCACGGAGTCCCATGCGCGGGGCGGTGTCGTCGACGTCGTCGCCCTCGGCCCGCAGGTCGGCGACCGACCGGGCGATCAGCTTGCTGACGTGGTTCTCGCGCATCGGTGGTCGTCGTTCGAGGGAGGTCGGCCCGCCTGCCGGGGTCGCCCGCGAAGGGCGATGGCGCGGCGGGGGAGCGGACACCGACGGTAGCGCAGCCCGATCGCAACCCCGCCGTCTCGCGTCGTCGACCGACCATCGGGTCGGACGGGCGACCCCCGGTGCCGTCGGGTGGGGCGGCTCCGGAACCGCATCGGGGCCCGGTCGAGCGTTCCTCCGCGTGCCGACATGGCAGGGACGCGAGCGCCGAACGGCGCAGTCCGGAAGGCGCGGCCCGGACGACCCCGCGGGGATGGTCCCCCGACGCCGCCCGGCCCTCCGGCCACGGTGCCCCAACGGCGCCCGGCCTCCGACGACGGCGCCCCCTACGGCGCCCAGATCCAGGCGACGAAGATCACCGACCACCCGGCCTGCAGCGTCAGCATCAGCGGCGCGAGCCAGCGCATCCGGCGTCCCTGGTGCGCCCACAGGCCCAGCGCGACGACGAGCGGGAAGCACGCCATCGAGAACCGCGGCAGCGACATCAGGGGTTGCACCGTCGAGGGGACCGACAGCGGGTAGGCCACCGAGACGGCGCCCCACGCCAGCCAGCTGACGGGCACCCGCCGCCGGCCCCACCACAGCGCCCAGAGCGCGACGGCGACGCAGGCCAGCAGCACGACGTCGCGGGCGAGCGTGATCGTCGGCGCCTGCTCCGGCAGCAGCGGCGCCACGTGCCAGACCCCGGCGAAGTCGCCGAGCCGGCCGACGACCGCCCAGGTGCCCTCGAGGATCCCGCCGATCGGCGTCAGGAAGTGGCGCTGCCAGTCGCCCTGGGCCGCGAAGAGCCCCATCGGGTTCCCGGTCGCCACGCCGAGGTACGCCATGTAGGCGAGCACCCCGAGGGGCACCAGCCCGATCCAGAGGACGTCCCGGCGCAGCGCGTGCCGCGGGTGCCACCAGCGGGCCACGAGCCGCGTGTCGCCCGTGCTGCGCCGGCCCCACAGGTACTCGACGAGTAACGGCAGGACGATGAGGACGCCGATGCTCCGGCACGACGCCGCCACCAGGCCGAGCACGCCCGCCAGGGCCCACCGATCCCGGCGCGCGGCGACGAGGGCGCCGAGCGACAACAGCAGGAACAGCGCCTCGGTGTAGATCGCCGAGAGGAAGATCGCCGGCGGGACGTAGGCCGCGACCTTGACGACCGTCGTGGCCGTGGCGACGTCGCGGGCCTCCGCCACGACCCGGTGCAGCAACGCCAGGAAGCCGAGCGCCGCGGTCCACGAGATCAGCAGCCCCGCCGCGACCATCGCGCCGCCCAGCGGCGCGGACACGACCGAGATCAGCAGCGGGTACAGCGGGAAGAACGCCGACCGCGCCGGATCCGTCGGCGTGTAGCCGCCCTGCGCGATCTCCAGGTACCACGTGCTGTCCCACCGGCAGCCGGGGGCCAGGAGCGCGTCGACCCCGCCGCCGGTCGGACGGCACGCCCAGACCGGGTCGAGGCGCGCGCCGCGGGAGTCGGCCCAGCCGAACAGTGCGATCACCAGGAGGCCGACGACCCACACGACGGCCCGCGAGAGCACGAACGCCCGGACCGCCTCGCGGACGGAGACCGCCCATTCGGCACCCAGGACCTCGGCCAGCGCCCCGGTGAGGGGACGACCGGCCGTCGTGACGGACGACTGGGACACGCCGGGGAGGATCACGGGTCCGGGTCCGGCGCGCGCTGCCGGGACGTGAACGTGACGCTCGTCCGGTGCCGGTGCGCGCGGCCGGGACGTGCACGTGACGACCGTCCGGTGCGGGCGGCCCGGACCGGACGCGCCGGGTCCCGCCCGGTCGCCGGGACCCGGCGAACCGGCACGCGGACCGGTGCCGTGCGATGCGAAACGCCTTGACAGATCTAGGAAGTAAGTGCACACTCACCATCGATGCCGACGACCCGCATGTCCGCCGAGGAGCGCCGCGAGACGATCATCGACGCCGCGATGGAGCTCATCGCCCAGCGCGGGTTCGACGCGACGCCGACCCTCGCGATCGCGAAGGGCGCCGGCATCTCCCACGCCTACCTGTTCCGGCTCTTCCCGAGCAAGGACGACCTGGTCGTCGCGGTCGTCCAGCGGTGCAACGCGCGCGTCGCGCACGTGATGCAGCGTGCGGCGTCCGAGGCGACGGCGGCGGACGGGCCGCCCCTGGAGGCCATGGGCAAGGCGTACACCGAGCTCCTGGAGGACCGCGACGTCCTCCTCGTCCAGCTCCACGCGCACGCCGCGTCGGCCACGATGCCGGCGGTCCGCGAGGCGATGCGCGCGTCGTTCGCCGAGCTGACGGACCTCACCCAGCGGGTCTCGGGCGCGGACTCCGACGAGATCCGGGGCTTCTTCGCCCAGGGCATGCTCTGCAACGTGATCGCGGCGCTCGACCTCTACGGCCTGGACACCGACTGGGCCCGCGTGCTCACGGGCGGCGTCGACGCCCAGCTCGGCGGCTGCACCGCGACGGCCGCCACCCCCACCCCGGACGCCGCCGACACCGACTGACCCGCACCCCCCGCCAGGAGGCGGCCCCGGCCGCCGCTCTTCTTCCACCCGAAGGAAGCGAGCACTTACTTCTTCCAGCCCCCCGCCGCCCGCTCTTCGCATCCCCCGACCACACCGCTCCACCCACCTCGCACCAGAAAGGCCGTCCGATGTCCTCCCCACCCGCCCTCAAGAACCCGTTCCGCGCCGTGCTGATCGTGGCCGTCGCGGTCTTCATGACGTCGCTCGACAACCTCGTCGTCGGCGTCGCCCTCCCGTCGATCAAGGCCGACCTCGGCGGCTCGCTCGAGGCGCTCGAGTGGACCGTCAACGCCTACACGCTCGCCTTCGCCGTCTTCCTGCTCACCGGCGCGGCGCTCGGCGACCGCTTCGGCCGCAAGCGGATGTTCCTGATCGGCCTGACGCTCTTCACCGGTGCCAGCGCGGTGGCCGCGCTCGCCGGCAGCGTGGAGGTCCTCGTCGGCGCCCGCGCCGTCCAGGGACTCGGCGCCGCGATCATCACGCCGCTCTCGCTCGCGATCCTCGCCGACGCCGTCCCCGCCGAGCGCCGCGGTCCGGCGATCGGGCTCTGGGGCGCGGTCTCCGGTCTCGGCGTCGCGCTCGGGCCGGCCGTCGGCGGGGCGGTCGTCGAGGGCACGCACTGGTCGTGGATCTTCTGGCTCAACGTGCCCATCGGCCTCGCGCTGCTCCCGATCGCCTGGCGCGGCCTGCGCGAGTCCTACGGCGAGGGCGGCCGCAGCACGCCGATCGACCGGCCCGGCCTCGTCCTCTCCTCGCTCGGACTCTTCGGCCTGACGTTCGGGATCGTCCGCAGCCAGGAGCTCGGCTGGGGCAGCACCACGGTCGTGGCCTCGATCGCGATCGGCATCGTCGTGCTCGCCGGGTTCCTCGTCTGGCAGCGCCGCACCACCGCGCCGATGCTGCCGCTCCGGCTCTTCCGCTCGGTGCCGTTCTCGGCGACGAACCTCCTCGTCTTCGCGATGTTCTTCGGGATGTTCGGGTCGATCTTCCTGCTCGGCCAGTTCTTCCAGGTCGCGCAGGGCATGGGCCCGCTCGAGGCCGGGCTCCGCACCCTGCCGTGGACCGGCATGCCCGTGATCGTCGCCCCGATCGCCGGGATCCTCGCCGACCGGATCGGCCCGCGACCGCTGCTCGTCGCCGGCATGGCGCTCCAGGCGGTCGGCCTGCTCTGGCTCGCCGCGGTCACGCAGGTCGACGTCGCCTACGGCGCGCTGATCGTGCCGTTCGCCCTCTCCGGCGCGGGCATGGGCCTCGTCATCGCCCCGGTCACCGGCGCGGTGCTCGCCGCTGCGCCGACGGCGCTGGCCGGCAAGGCGTCCGGTGCGACGAACGCGATCCGCGAGACCGGCGGCGTCTTCGGTGTCGCGATCCTCGCCACGGTCTTCGCCTCGAGCGGCTCGTACGTGTCGCCGACGGAGTTCACCGACGGCCTGCGCGCCGCGATCCCGGTCGGCGGCGTCGTCCTGGCGATCGGCGCGCTGATCGGGCTGCTCACCCCGGGCCGGCCGGCGCGGACGGCGGCGACCGCCGAGCGGTCCCCGGCGGACGACCGGGGGGACGCCGGTCCCCGCGATCCCGGCGCCCTGGCCCCGCCGGCCACCCCCGCGACGTCCGGCCACGCGGCCGAGGGCGCCCCGGCCACCCCGCCGCTCACGCCGGTCCCCTGAGCGACGCCGGACCGTCGACGTCCGGCCGCTCCGCGACAGGACGTCGACGCGCATCACCGCGACGGGCTCCTCCGTCCGCGGCGGGGGCACCGACGCTAGGGTTGCCCCACGCCCGATCCCCACCGGGCACGTCCCGAACGATGCCGTCCTCCCGCCCGCTCCCCCTCCTGCTCTGCGCCCTCGCGCTCGCGGCGGCCGGGGCCACGGGGTGCGGCGACGACGGCCCGACGACGACCTCGGCGTCCACCGTCCCCGACGCGCTCGCCGCCCAGGGCGACCGCGGCGGGTCCGCGACGGTCCCCACGCAGACGGGTCCGCGCATCACCGAGTACGTCGACACGCGGAAGGCCACGGCCGCCGAGGCCGCCCCGGTCCGCGCGGGCTTCAAGGCCTTCGCCGACGCCTTCGTGGAGCGCGACGCCGCCGCCGCGTGCTCGCACGCCGTGGGGTTCGAGGAGCTCCTCCGCGCGCGCGGACAGTCCGGTACCTGCGAGGCCCTCCTGCCCGGGCTCGGCAACACCTCGGCCGGACCGTCGCCCCGCGACGTCGCGCTGATCGAGGACGCCGACGTCGAGATCGGCGGCGACCGCGCCACGATCAGCGTCGGCGGGGAGTCCCCCGTACCGATGCGGCGCGTCGACGGGAGCTGGAAGCTCGACTACGCGGCGTTCGCCGCCACACCCAAGGACCGATGACGTGAGCGACACCCCCGTGACCCCCAGGATGGCCGCGGCCGTGATCGTCGTGCGCGACGGCGCCGACGGGCTCGAGGTCCTCGTCGGACAGCGGACGACGAAGGCGAGGTTCATGGGCGGCTTCTGGGTCTTCCCCGGCGGCCGCGTCGAGCCGACCGACGGCGACGGCGAGGCCGCCTGGCCCGTCGCCGCGGCCCGCGAGGTCCGCGAGGAGGTCGGGATCTCGGTCCCCGTGGAGCAGCTCCGCGCCTACGACCGCTGGGTGACCCCGGAGGCCCTGCCCAAGCGCTTCGACACCGTCTTCTTCCTGGCGCCGGCGCCAGACGGCGCGGAGGCCGTGATCGACGGCGAGGAGATCGTCGACAGCCGCTGGGCGACGCCGACCGTACTCCTGCGGGACGTCGAGGCCGGGACCGCCGTGCTGGCGTTCCCGACGATGCGCCAGCTCGAGGACCTCGCCCGGCACGCCTCGGTCGCCGAGGCCGTCGGGGGCTGCCCCGACGGGCTGCCGGACGCGACGCTCCCCGTGCTCACGGAGGAGGAGGGCGACCCCGTCCTCACGATCCCCGGTCCGGACGGGACGCCCGTCCACTACCGCAGCGGTGCGGTCCCGGTGGGCGAGCGCCCGCGGGATCAGCGGGACTAGGTGCCGGCCCGGCCGGGAGGCCGGACCGCCGATCAGGCCTGCGGCTCGCCCGCGTCGGCCGCCGTGCCGTCGGACTCCGCCGCCGGGGCGTCGCCCTCGGCCGCGGCGGCGTCGCCCGCGGGGGCCTCGCCCTCGCTGACGGCCTCACCCTCGGGAGCCGTGGCCTCACCGCCGTCCGGAGCACCCTCGCCGGCGGGCGCTTCGGCACCCTCGGCTGGGGCCTCGCCCTCGGCCGGCGCCAGGCCGGCGTCCTCGTCGAGCAGCGCCTCGCGCCCCGTGGCGCGCAGCAGCTGCTCGTAGTGCGGGGCGATCGACGGCGCCAGGTTCAGCAGGTCGACGATCCGCCGGGTCTCGCCCTTGCACTGGACGAGCCCGCGGGCGATGCCGATGGCGACGTTCTGGCGACCGAGCCACAGGCGGTGGCCGACGTCGGCGTCCAGCGTGACGACGAGCTCCGGGTTCGGCGTGCCCTGCGGGACTTCGCCGAGGTGCACCGTCGGCGCGTCGCCCTCGCGGGCGACGAGCGTCACCTTGGTGTCCGGGTGGCGGTACCGCAGCTGCACCACGGTGTCGAGCCGCGAGAGCCGCAGACCGACGTCGGCGTCGGTCGCGAGCTCCTCCATCAGCCGGCCGAGGCTGTCGTGGACGTCGTCTGCGGTGGTGAAGAGCACGGGCCCCGGACCCTAACGAAGCCGGGCGGCCCACGGATGTGCCTGAGGTGTGCGGGGACCGAGGAGGTCGGTGCGGGGCGGGCGAGAGCTGTGCTCCGCACTGCCGAGCCCGTCCCGTGCCGAGATCCGATGCGTCCCCGTGCGCCTCAGGTGCGTCCGTCAGGGGCGCTCGAGCAGGATCGCGATGCCCTGGCCGCCGCCGATGCAGAGGGAGACCAGCGCGTAGCGCTCGGTGGTGCGCTGCAGCTCGCTGAGGGCCTTGACGGTGATCGCGGTGCCGGAGGCGGCGATCGGGTGGCCGAGGGCGATGGCCCCGCCGTTGGGGTTCACGCGGGCGTCGTCGTCCTCGAACCCGAGGGCGCGGGTGACCGCGAGCGCCTGGGCGGCGAACGCCTCGTTGAGCTCGATGATCCCGACCTCGTCGAGCGAGACGCCGGTGCGCTTCAGGACCTTCTGGATGGCCGTGACGGGGCCGATGCCCATGATGTCCGGGTCGACGCCGGTGGTCGCGTAGCCGACGATCTTCGCGAGGACGGGGGTGCCGAGCTCGGCGGCCTTGGCGGACGAGAGCAGCGTGACCGCGGCGCCGGCGTCGTTGAGCCCCGACGCGTTGCCGGCGGTGACCGTGCCGTCCTTCTTGAAGGCGGGCTTCAGCTTCGCGAGGCCCTCGAGCGAGATGTCCTCGCGGATGTGCTCGTCGGTGTCGAAGACGACGTCCCCGCGGCGCGACGGGATCGTGTGCGGGGCGATCTCGTCGGCGAACTTGCCGGCGGCGCGGGCGGCGGCGGCACGCTGGTGCGAGCGCAGCGCGAAGGCGTCCTGGTCCTCGCGGGAGATCGTGTCGCGCTCGGAGAGGTTCTCCGCCGTGACGCCCATGTGGTTCTTCTTGAACGGGTCCTGCAGGGTGCCGACGACGGGGTCGATGTACTCGCCGGGGCCGAGACGCGCGCCCCAGCGACCGGTCGGCACCCAGTACGGGGCCTGCGACATCGACTCGGCACCGCCGGCCAGGGCGACCTCGGCGTCGCCGGTCTGGATGTGCATCGTCGCGGTGACGATCGACTGCACGCCGGAGCCGCAGAGGCGGTTGACGGTCAGGGCCGGCGTCTCGATCGGGATGCCGGCGCCGATGCCGACGACGCGCGACATGTAGATGTCGTTCGTCGTCGAGTGGATGACGTTGCCGAAGACCACGTGCTCGATCTGCTCGGGCTGCAGCTTCGCGCGCTCGATGGCGGCCTTCGAGGCGGTGATCCCGAGCTCCGTGGCGGGCACGTCCTTCAGGGACTTGCCGTAGCTGCCGATCGCGGTGCGGGCGGCTGAGGCGATGACGACGTCGGTCATGTGGGCTCCTGCGGTTGCTGGGTGGGCGGCGGGGTGGCGATCGTGCGTCTCCCCGTGCCGGTGCGGAGGCTCCCGGCGCTGGCCGGGAGGGGGCAGGCGGCAAGCCTAGCGACCGGTCCGCGGGGCGCGATCTCCGCCGCGGGCCCGTCGACTTGCGGTTGGAGACTAATACGATTAGTCTCTGCCCTATGAGCAACAGTCACCCCATCCCCGCGGGGATCGTCCGCGTCTCCCTCCTCGGCGCCGTCAACGCGTACCTCGTCCCCGAGGACGACGGCCTGACCCTCGTCGACACCACGATGAAGGGCGGCGTGAAGAAGATCGTGGCCGCCGCCGAGAAGCTCGGGAAGCCGATCGTGCGCGTCCTCCTCACCCACGCCCACGACGACCACGTCGGCGGCCTCGACGCGCTCGCCGAGCGGCTCCCGGGGGTCGAGGTCCTGATCTCCACCCGCGACGCCCGGCTCCTGGCCGGCGACACGACGCTCGACGCCGACGAGCCGCAGACGAAGATCCGCGGTGGCCTGAAGGGCGCGAGGACCGCCCCCACCCGGACGATCGTCGCGGGAGACCGCGTCGGCTCGCTGCTCGCCGTCGCCGCCCCCGGACACACGCCGGGACAGCTCGCGTTCCTCGACGAGCGCGACGGCACGCTGATCTGCGGCGACGCGTACGCGACCCTCTTCGGCGTCGCGACGTGCGCGAAGGGCAAGGCGACCTTCCCGCTGCCGGCGCTGGCGACGTGGCACAAGCCCACCGCACTGCAGACCGCCCGCGACCTGCGCGCCCTCGACCCGCAGCGCCTCGCGCCGGGTCACGGGCCGGTCGTCGACGCGCCCGGCCCCGAGATGGACCGCGCGATCGCGCGCGGCTGCTGAGGTGGCGGCCGAGACCGCCGGGCACGCCGCGCCGGGGCCCCGCCGGACGCCCGGGAGCCGCAGCCGTCCCGGCCTCGACGGGGCGCAGGTGGCCGACGCCGCCGTCGCGATCGCCGACGCGGAGGGTCTCGCCGCGCTCACCCTCTCGCGCCTGGCGGCCCAGCTCGGGGTGCGCACGCCGTCGCTGTACCACCACGTCGACGGCTTGGACGGCGCGCGGCGCGCGGTCGCGCTGCGGGGCCTCCGGGACCTCGGCACCGCGCTGCGCGACGCCGCCGTCGGGCGCTCGGGGCCCGACGCGCTCCGGGCCGTCGCCGACGCCTACCGCGCCTACGCGCTGGCCCACCCGGGCGCGTACGCCGCGACCCAGCGCGTCGTCCCGGCGGAGGACGACGAGCTGCGCGCCGCCGCCGCCCGGGCGACCGAGGTCGTGTTCGCCGTCGTCCGGCACTGGGAGGACGACGAGGAGGAGCTCGTCCACCTCGTGCGCGCCGTCCGCAGCGCGCTGCACGGGTTCGTCCTGCTCGAGTCCGGCGGCGGCTTCGGCATGCCGGCCCCGCGCGACGCGTCGTTCGCGCGCCTGGTCGACGTCCAGCGCGCGGGGCTCGACGCGCACGCGGCGGGTCGTCCGGCCTCCTCCTGACGACCCGTCGTGGCCGCGGCGCCGGCGCACGAGGACGGCCGGCCCGCGACGACGTCCTCTACAGCCCGTCGAAGTCGCCGAACTCCTGCAGCTCGACGCCGTCGGGGAGTCGCCCCTCGTCGGCGAGCTTGTCGAGGTGCGCGCGGAGCGTGACGGCGGCGGCCAGGCGCAGGATGCCGGGCGCGTCGTCCCAGACGGCGTCGAGGAGCTCGTCGGCGGTGCGGGCGCCGCCCTCCAGCGCCGCGACGACGCGGCGCTCGCGGTCCAGGCGGTGGGCGACGTACTCGTCGAGCTTCGCGTCGGCGTCCTCCACGACCGGGCCGTGGCCGGGGAGCAGGATCGCGAGGCCCCGCTCGCGCAGGCGCCGCAGGGCGTCGAGGTAGCCCCGGAGCGCGTGCTCGTGCGGGACGAGCAGCACGCTGCCCGTCCCCAGCACGGTGTCGCCGACGAACGCGGCGTCGCCCGCGACGAAGACGACGTGGTCGGCGGCGTGGCCGGGCGTCGCGACGACCGCGAACGGCCCGAAGCGGTCGCCCTCGCCGACGGTGACCGCGGCGGTCCCCCCCGGTGCCCCCTCCGGGAGCCACCCGGTGCTCGACGCGACGGGCACCGGGCCGACGCGCTCGAGGAGCCCGCGGACCCCGTCGGCGTGGTCGCCGTGGCGGTGGGTCAGCGCGATCCCGGCGACCTCGCCGAGCGCGGACGCGGCGGCGGTCACGGCGTCCAGGTGCTCGGCCAGGTCCGGTCCGGGGTCGACGACCCAGACGCGGCCGTCCCGGTGCAGCAGCCACGTGTTGGTGCCCTCGAGGGTCTTCGGGCCGGGGTTGTCCGCTCGCAGCAGCGAGATCCCCCGGGAGGCGAGCACCGGCGCGTCGGGCATCGGCGGACCCTAGCGCGGGCGTGGCCCCGCCCCGGGCGCCCGGCGTGCGGCGATCGACCGTCCGCGGGCGGGACGGTCCCGGTGCGGAGTCCCGCCGGGCCCGTCAGAGCATCACGATGCGGTGCCGGACGGCGCCCTCGCCGATCGACACGACCTCGACGACGTCGCAGGCCAGGCGGTAGGGGGCCAGCAGCGGGCCGGTCCGGTAGTGCGTGAGGTGCTTGAGGTACGGCCCGCCGAACCACCAGCGCAGGAACGACCAGCCGGGCCCGCGCCGCCGCAGGAGCAGGAGCGCGAGGAGCGCCCCGAAGAGCCAGCGGTGGCGGTCGTTCCAGAAGACGCCGTACTGCAGCTCGCGTCGCAGCCCCTCGTGCCGCGCGAACGCGGCCGGCACGTAGCGCCAGCGCCGCCCCTTCCACATCCGTCCCCACGGACCCTGGGCGATCACGCCGTGGTGGACGAGCGCCTGTGCCGCCCACACGACCGTGGCCCCCGCCTCGACGGCCCGCCACCCCAGATCGCTGTCCTCGCCGGCGATCACGAGCTCCTCGTCGAAGCCGCCGAGCCGGTCGAGCAGCGCACGGGGGTAGGCGATGTTGGCGGTCTCGAACCACGGCGACGCCTCCTTCACCCAAAGCGTGGTGGAGAACGGGCCGTACCGATGCGGGTACTCGGCGGGGTCGGGGTCCACGGGGCCCTGGATCACGAGGTCGTCGACGCCCGCCGCGTCGCGGGCGTCGACGAGGGCCTGGAGCCACGTCGGGACCGGGACGCAGTCGTCGTCGACGAACGCGACCAGCGGCGCCAATGCCGCCCGCCAGCCGACGTTGCGCGCGACCGCGGGGCCACCCGACGCCTCCCGCCGCAGCACGCGGAGGTGGAGTCGGCCGTCGTGGGCGGCCTCGTGGAGCACGGTCGCGACCGCGGGGTCCGACGAGGCGTCGTCGCAGAGGACGACCTCGAACGCGTCCGTCCCGATGGTCTGGGCGCGGAGCCCGTCGAGCAGGCGCCCGAGGCGCGCGGCGCGGTTGTGCGTGGGGACGACGACGGAGACGACGGGGTCGGGCACTCGGCGCAGCGTATCCAGCGGGCCCGGGAGCTCCCGTGACCGCGCTCCGGCCCGCCCGCCGGCCCGGCGGTCGGGCGGTCTGCCGGGCGCGGCGGGGCGCGACGCGCGCCCGGGGAACCGCGTCCGCGGTCCCCGGGCGCGGGCTCAGGCGGCCGGGGCCGGCGTCGCGTCGCCGGTGCCGCCGGACGTCCCGGCGTCGTCGCCGCCCCCGTCCTCGTCCTTCGGCCACTTCCGCGAGGCCCAGGCGGCGATCAGCAGCGTGAGCACGATGACCGCCAGCGAGACGAACGGCGGCATGTGCCACACGTCGGTCAGCAGCATCTTCACCCCGACGAAGGTGAGGATGAACGCGAGGCCGTAGCTCAGGAAGTGGAACCGCTCGAGCAGACCCGCGACGAGGAAGAACAGCGACGTCAGGCCGAGCAGCGCGAACGCGTTGGCGGCGAAGACGATGAACGTGTCCTGCGTGACGGCGAAGATGGCCGGGATCGAGTCGATCGCGAAGACGACGTCGAACGTGGCGACCATCGCCAGCGCGGCGAACATCGGCGTCGCCCAACGCTTGCCGTCCCGCTTCGTGAAGATCTTCTCGCCCTCGTAGTCGTCCGTGATCGGGACGACCTTCCGCAGGAGCTTCAGCACCGGGTTGGCCTCGGGGTCGACCTCGCTGTCGTGCGACGTCGCCAGACGGATGCCGGTGATGACGAGGAACACGCCGAAGACGTAGATCATCCACGAGAAGGTCTCGAGCAGCGCGCCGCCGACGAGGATGAAGATCGCCCGCAGGACGATCGCGCCGATGATCCCGTAGAAGAGCACCTTGCGCTGCGACTGGATCGGCACCGCGAAGAAGCTGAAGAGGATCGTGAAGACGAAGAGGTTGTCGAGCGACAGGCTGCGCTCGATGACGTAGCCCGTGACGTACTCGCTGGCCTCGCGGCCGCCCATCGTCGCGGCGATGTAGCCGGTGAAGGCGAACGCGAGGAGCGTCCAGAAGATGCTCCAGGTCACCGTCGAGCGGAACGGCGGCGTGTGCGGGTCGTCCGCGGTGCCCTCCGTCTTCGAGTGCAGGACCAGGTCGAGGGCGAGCATCGCGACGATGAACGCCGTGAAGCCGATCCACACGAAGATCGAGTGGGTCTCGCCGGCGCCGGGCGCGCCGCCGCCGCTGGCAAGGATGGAATGGAACATGGAGAGGACTCCGACCGTGGGGTGGATTGGGTCGAAGGTCTCTCCCACCGCCGGGGTGGACGCACCGGGCCCGTGAGGGGCCGTACTGACGGCGACGTCGCTTGCGGGATACTGCCCTTCTCCGGCGGAAGGGTAGCGGACGAGCGTCAAGGCGCCCTGAAGCCGTCCCCGCCGAGCCCGCGAAGCCAGGACGGCAGGAGCCCGTGAGCGTCCTCACCACCGACCTCTACACCCTGACGATGGCGGACACGTTCGTCCGTCACGACCGGGACGACCTCGTCTCGTTCGAGGTCACGATCCGGCGCCTCCCGCCGGGCCGACCGTGGGTGATGATCGCGGGGGTGCGGGAGGCCGTCGACGGGCTCCTCGGCCTGCGGACGACCGCCGAGGAGCTCGCGTGGCTGCGGGCCGACGGGCGCTTCTCCGACGCCCTGCTGCACGCGCTGGAGCACCTCCGCTTCACCGGCACGGTCTGGTCGGTGCCGGAGGGCGTCTGCCTCCCCGCGGGCGTACCGCTCCTCCGGGTGACCGCCCCGCGGGTGCAGGCGACGATCGTCGAGCCCGTCGTGCTCGCGGCCCTGAACTACGGCACCCGGGTCGCGACGACGGCCTCCGACGCCGTCCGCGCCGCCGGCGACCGACCGGTCTACGACTTCTCCCTCCGCCGGCTCGACGGGCCGGAGGCCGGGCCCGAGACGGCGCGCGCCGCGTGGATCGCGGGCTTCGCGGGTACCGCGCTGCCGCTCGCGGGGATGCGGCACGGGATCCCGACGGTCGGCACGATGGCGCACCACGCCGTGATGGCGCACGGCGAGGAGCACGAGGAGGACGCCTTCGCGGAAGCCCTGGGCGACCACCCGGAGGGCACCGCCGTCCTCGTCGACACGTACGACACGACGCGCGGCATCGACCGCGCGATGGCGGCCTCGCGCCGGACGGGCAGCCCGTTGCGCGGCATCCGCATCGACTCGGGCGACCTGGCCCAGGGAGCGCGCGACGCCCGCGCCCAGCTGGACGCGGCGGGCTTCCCGGACACCAGGATCATGCTCAGCGGCGACCTCGACGCGGCGTCGATCGGCGCGATGGTCCGGGCCGACGTGCCGGCCGACGACTTCGGCCTCGGCACGCGCCTGCGCGCGGGCGAGCCGCTCGGCGGCGTGTACAAGCTGTGCGAGCAGCACGACGAGGCGGATCCCGACCGCCGGTACGTGATGAAGCGCTCCCCGGGCAAGGAGACCGACCCGGGCGTGCACGGCCTGGCGCGGCGCGGCACCGGTGACGGGACGGAGCTGACGATCCACCTGGCCCACGAGGCGACGCCGGGCGAGGCCCTGCTCCGGCCGGCCGTCCGGCTCGGCGTCGAGGTGCCGGGCGCGCTGGACCTCGCGGCCGCGCGCGAGCGGGCCGCGGCCGAGCTCGGGCGCGCGGGCACCGCGTCGCCGCCGGTGCGGCGCTCCCGGGCGCTGCGGGCCCTGCGGTCGGGGCTGTCCGGCGAGCTCCTGCTCGGCCCCGACGACGCGCTCGTCGTCGTCGACGTCCAGCACGACTTCCTGCCGGGTGGCGCGCTCGGGGTCCCGGACGGCGACCGCGTCCTCGGACCGATCGGGATCCTCCTGGACCGCGCCCGGGCGGCCGGCGCGGTGATCTACGCCTCCCGCGACCGTCATCCGCAGGGCCACGTGTCGTTCGCGGAGCGCGGCGGGCCGTGGCCCCCGCACTGCGTCGACGGCACGCGGGGTGCGGAGCTGCACCCCGGCCTCGACCTCGAGGGCGGCCTCGTCCTCGACAAGGGCACCGACGTCGACCGCGACGCCTACTCGGCCTTCGACGGCACCGGGCTGCTCGAGTCGCTCCGCGCCCGCGGCGTCGCGCGGGTCGTCGTCTGCGGCCTCGCGACCGACTACTGCGTCCGGGCGACCGCCCTGGACGCGCTGGGCGGCGGGCTCCCGACCGTCGTGGTCACCGACGCCGTCGCCGCGGTCGACGTCGCGCCCGGCGACGGCGACCGGGCCCTCGAGGAGCTCCGGACGGCGGGCGCCACGACCGCGACGACCGGCGCGCCGTCCTCGCACTGACGGAGGGTCAGGGCGTCCGCGCCGCCGCGGCGACGGCCCACAGGTGCTGGGCGGCGTAGGCGCGCCACGGCGACCAGCGCTCCGCGTGGCGGGCCAGCCCGCGGGCGTCGGAGGGCAGTCCCAGCGACGCCGCGGCCTGGCGCAGCACGAGGTCGCTCGCGGGGAACGCGTCGCGGTCCCCGAGGCCCCGCATCGCGACGTAGGACGCGGTCCACGGGCCGATCCCGCGGAGCGCCAGGAGCGCCGCGGTCGCGGTCCCCGGGGCGACGCCGTGCCGCAGGTCGAGCGTGCCGTCGGCGACCGCGGCGGCCACGCGCCGGACGGTCGCCGCCCGCGCGCGCGGCATCGCGAGGGCGTCGTCGGGCAGCCCGGCGACCACGCGGGCCTCCGGCAGCAGCCGCAACCCGTGCCCGGCGGGCTCCGGGTCCAGACCGCCCGGGAGCGGCGCGCCGTGGGCGAGCACCACGCGGCCGAGCACCGTGCGCGCGGCGGCGACGGAGACCTGCTGCCCGATGACCGCCCGGAGCGCCAGCTCGAAGCCGTCGACGGTCCCGAGGACCCGCAGGCCCGGGCGCAGGGCGACGAGCGGCGCGAGCACGGGGTCGGTCGCCAGGTGCGCGTCGACGACCGCCGGATCGGCGTCGAGGTCGAGCAGGTGCCGCAGCCGGGCCACGGCCACCTCGGCGTCGCGGGCGTCGGTGGCCCGCAGCTCGCCCTCCACGACGTCGTCCTCCGCGGGCCGCAGCCGGGCGACGGCCGGGCCGTGGGGCAGCGCGAGCGTGCGCAGGTAGGAGCCGTCCGTCCCGATCCGCTCGAGCCCGTCGACGGCACGCGCCGCGAGGACCGCCACGAGCGCCCGGCCGGCGAACGGGGCGCGGCACGACAGCCGCAGCGGGATCGTCTCGACCACGACCCGATCGTCCCATGCGCCCGCGCGGGGCGGCGCCCGTGGTCCTTCGGTGGCTCTTCGGAGACCTTGGGGAACGTCTTCGCACCGCTTGGGGGCCGGGTCAGCGGGCCCCGTCAGCGTGTGCACCATGAAGCAGCCGACCCGCTCGATCGTCGTCATGTGCACCGCCGCCCTCGTCGGCGGGACCGGCGGCGCGGTGATCGCGTCGGAGGCGGTCGGGGACCACACCCGGACGGTCACCGAGGCCGCCGCCCCGTCGCAGGTCGTCAACCAGAACGTCGCCGACACGGGGTCGTCCGCGGCGCTGACCGCCGGCCAGATCTACGCCCAGAGCCGTGACGCCGTCGCCTACATCACCGCGACCACGTCCGGCTCGGGCTCGGCGACGCGCCAGGGCCTCGGCGGTTCAGGGAACGACCCCTACGGCGGCTCCGGCACGGACCCGTACGGCTCCGGGGGCCAGGGCGGGTCGTCGTCGGCCGGGACGGCCACCGGCTCGGGCTTCGTCGTGTCCTCCGACGGCTACGTCGTCACCAACGCCCACGTGATCGACGGCGCCGACAGCGTGAAGGTCAAGGTCGGCGACGGCGACACCCTCCCCGCGAAGGTCGTCGGCGTCGACCAGTCGACGGACATCGCGCTCCTGAAGGTCTCGGCGCCGAAGGCGCTCTCGGCCCTGACGCTCGGCGAGTCCGACGACGTGCAGGTCGGCGACGCCACGTTCGCGATCGGCAACCCCTACGGCCTGGACCGCACGCTGACCACCGGCGTCGTCTCCGCGCTGCACCGCAGCATCGAGTCGCCCAACGGATACGCGATCAACGGCGTCCTGCAGACCGACGCGGCGATCAACCCCGGCAACTCCGGCGGCCCGCTGCTGAACGCCGAGGGCCGGGTGATCGGCGTGAACTCGCAGATCGCGACCTCGTCGACGTCGTCGAGCGGGGAGAGCGGTGGCAACGTCGGCATCGGCTTCGCCGTCCCGTCGGACACCGTCACCCGCGTCGTCAAGCAGCTCCGCGCGACCGGCACCGCGAAGCACGCGTACCTCGGCGTCAGCACCGCCGACCCGACGGCGGGCGGCGACGACGGCGTCGGCGCCACCGTCGCCGCCGTCACGTCGAGCGGCCCGGCCGGGGACGCCGGCCTGCGCGCCGGGGACGTGATCACGAAGATCGGCGACACCGCCGTGACGAACGCCGAGGTCATGGGCACCGCGGTCGACGCGCACCAGCCCGGAGAGCAGGTCGAGGTGACCTACACCCGGGGCGGGGACACGCGCACCGCGAAGGTCACGCTCGGGACGCGCCCCGCGACCGCGACGTCCTCGGACACCCGGCCGACGGCGCCCTGAGCGTCGCCCGCGGCACCCGCCCCGGAGTACGAGAGAGGCCCGCCGTCCGGAAGGACGGCGGGCCTCGTCGTGCACTCGGGTCTGTGCACTTGCAGTCGGGGCGAGAGGATTTGAACCTCCGACCTCGCCGACCCGAACGGCGCGCGCTACCAGGCTGCGCCACGCCCCGATGCGTGCAGGAGTATGGCACGGACGGGCCCTCGCGCGTCCCCTGACCCCCGTGCCCGCCCCCACCTCGCGGCGGGGCGGTCCGGACGCCCGGATCAGCCGGCGCCGGCGCCGCCCGAGGACGACGCGCCGATGCCGCCCTCGTCGAACGCCTCGCCGGCCAGCGCCGTGTAGAAGCGGATGGCGAGCCCCGTCACCAGGGTCTCGAACGCGTCCTGGACCGCGACGTCCTCGCGAGCCGCCCACCGGCGGAGCCCATCGCCCTCGATCGCGTCGGCGTCCGCCAGGACGTCGTCGACGAGCTCGGGATGCCGGTCGCAGAAGTACGCGCCGATCGCGTACATCGTGGAGTGCGACGCGACGTCGATCAGGCCCTCGCGGTCACTCGCCACCGACGGCGCCCCCGTCGGGCGCGTCGGTCTGGACGGCCGGGTCCGCAGCCGGCGCGGCGTCCGCCACGGGCTCGGCCGTCGGCTCCGGCGCCGTCGCGGCGGGCGGGTCGGCGGGGGCGTCGGGTGTGACGTCGGCG
>NZ_KI912613.1:5401218-5519552 GCF_000519325.1 Patulibacter minatonensis DSM 18081
CGTCCGCCGAGGTGTCGGACCGCCGGTCCGGGGCCGCGCCCGACGGGACGTCGTCCGCGGACGGCGCGTTCACCGCGCCGGGCGTGACGGGCACCGGCGCGGTGTCGCGCGTCGGCGTGCCGGACCCGCGCGGCGGCGGCGTGGTGTTCGGGGTCGCCGTCGCGGGCGACTGGGACTTCGGGATCTCCGGCAGGACGGGCAGCGTCGTCGCCGGAGCGTCGTCGTCCGGAGCCTGCGCCTTCGGGGCGATCGGGTCGCGCGTGGGCGCCGGCTGCCGCACGCCCGCCGCGGGGGCCGCGGCCGGGGCCGGCAGCATCGAGAACCCGCCCAGCGCGGCCACGGGGCTCGCGCCCGGGAGCGTCACCTTCGCCGTCCCGCCGTCGGGCAGCGCGATCTTCACGAACGCCCGCCCGTCGGGACCGATCCGCAGGCCCGCGGCCTCGGCCGGCGTCGGGACGTCGGTCGGGGCGGGAGCCGGCTTCGGGGACGGGGCGACCCGGGCCACGTACGCACCGCCGCTGCCCGCCGCGAGCACCGCGGCGCCGACGAGGACCTTCGCGCCCAGCACGCCGCCGGCGGCCTCGCCGGCGCCCGAGTGCTCGATCGACAGGCGCCGCAGCAGCGGGAACGGGAGGAGGAGGGACGCGCGGCTGAGGACCGTGCGGTCGACGAGGCGGGAGTCGACGCCGGACTCGTGCGCGTAGCGGCGGCAGGTGTCGCAGCCCTGGACGTGCCGGCCGACGCGGTGGCGGTCCCGGACGCCGAGGCGACCGCCGAGCGACGCGTCGCAGAGCGCGCGGACGGCGACGCAGCGCTGGCCGCTCTCGAGCTCGCGGTACGCCTGCCCGAGGGCGCGGCGCCCGCGGGCGAGCTGCCCCTCGACGACGGTGGGCGTGACCTCGAGCCGTGCCGCGATCTCGGCGATCGAGCGGCCCTCGAGCTCGCGCTGGACGAGCACGGCGTGCTGGAGCTCGGGCAGGTCGTCGAACGCGAGGCGCAGCGTCGCGACGGCCTCACGGCCGTCGGTGGTGCGGGCCAGCGAGTCGTCGTCCGACAGCCGGTGGGCGTCGGCCGGGCGGAGGCGCTCGGGCGCGTCGAGGCTGACCTCGCCGCGACGCGTGGAGCCGCGCCACTGGTCGATGCACGCGCGGCGCGCGATCTCGCGCAACCACGCGCGGACGTGCTTGGGCTGCTGCTCGGGGGCGGCCCCGACGATCGCCCGCATCGCGCTGACGAAGACGTCCTGCACGACGTCCTCCGCGCGCCCGTGGTCGCGCAGCATCCGCGTGGCGTACGCCAGGACGTCGGTGCGATGGCGCTGGAAGAGGATCTCGAACGCGCGCTCGTCGCCGGCCGCCGCGAGGGTCACCAGGCTGGCGTCGGGCGTCGTCGTCGCCGTGAGGAACGGGTGACGGCGGGTGGCACCGGCTGAAGCCGGGCGCTGTGGGGCGGTGACGGACATCGGGGAATGGCCTCGTGGTTCTGCGAGCGACGGTCACCCGGGGATCGGTGCCGACCGCGACGGAGCGATGATAGACGCGCGGGCGGGCGCTGTCACGCACCGGCAACGGACGTCCGCGCCACGGCGGACCCCGGTCCGCCGTCGCGGGCCCGCGACGGGGTGCTGACCGGGGCCGTGGCCCCGTGGCACGATGCGGCGATGGCCCGCCTCGGCGATCTCCTCGACGACCTCGACGCGCTGCTGGCACCCGCGACCTTCCGGGACTTCTGCCCGAACGGCCTGCAGGTGCCGCACCCCGACGGCCCGGACGCCGAGATCGGCACGGTCGTGACCGCGGTCAGCGCCGACCTGGAGGCGCTGGAGGCGGCCGCGGACGCCGGCGCCGACCTCGTGCTCGTCCACCACGGGCTCTTCTGGGACGGCGACCCCCGCGCCCTGGACCCCGTCGCCGCCGCCCGGCTCCGGGTGCTCCTGGCGGGCGGGATCGCCCTCGCCGGCTACCACCTCCCGCTCGACGGCCACGCCGAGCTCGGGAACAACGCGCTCCTCGCGGACGCGCTGGGCGCGACGTCCGAGCCGTGGGCGGGCTCCGGCTCCCCCGCGATCGGCGTGGTCGCCACGTGGGCGGATCCGATCCCGGTGGACGAGCTGGTCGCGCGGATCGCCGGGGTCACGCAGCCCGACCCGCTGCACTTCCCGGGCGGCCCGGACCGCGTCGGGCGGCTGGCGATCGTCTCGGGCGCCGCCGCCGGGATGCTCCCGAAGGTCGCGGCCGACGGCCTCGACGGGCTGCTCACGGGCGAGCCACGGGAGCAGACGCGCGGCCTGGCCCGCGAGCACGGCGTCCACGCGATCTGCGCCGGCCACCACGCCACGGAGACCGGGGGTGTGCAGGCGCTCGGCGCGCGCCTGCAGGAGCGCTTCGGGATCACCCACCGGTTCGTCGACACGGGGAACCCGATCTGAGTCCCTCGCGCGGCCCCGGCCGGGTGCGCGTCGCGGGTGTACGGCGCACCCTCCGGCGGGCGCTCGCACGGCCGTCCGAAAACGTCCCCGGCCTCCCGCTACCCGGCGTAGGATCGGTGGCGGTCACCGTCCCCCGCCGCGCCGCCGGCGGTGGAGGGCCCACCCCAACGGAAGAGATCGCATGAGCACGAGTTCCCCGACGCCGGCCGGCGTCTCCGTCGTCGGCGAGACGGTCGCCGACCTCGCGTTCCGCGCCGCGGACGCCTTCGGCGATCACCCGTTCGCCAGGTACCAGACCGCCCCGGACCAGTGGGAGCTCCGCAGCTACCGGCAGCTCGCCGACGACGCCACCGCGTTCGGGCTGGGGCTGCTCGGACTCGGCCTCGAGCCGGGCGACCGCGTCTCGGTCCTCGGTGCCACCCGGCCGCTGTGGACGATCGCCCACCTCGGGATCGTCGCGACGGGTGCGGTCCACGTGTCGGTCTACCCGACGAACGCGCCGGAGGAGTGCGCCTGGGTCGTCGGCGACTCCGGCTCGCGCGGCATCGTCTGCGAGGACGCCGCCCAGGTGGCGAAGATCGCCGAGGTCCGCGACCAGCTGCCCGACCTCGAGTGGATCGTCGTCCTCGAGGGCGTGGCGCCGGGCGCGACGTCGCTCGACGAGCTGCGCGCGCTCGGCGCGGACCGCGACCCGCAGGAGCTCCGCGACCGCGCGGCCGCGGTGCGGCCCGAGGACCCGTACGTCTTCATGTACACGTCGGGGACGACCGGGAAGCCGAAGGGCTGCGTCCTCTCGCACGGGAACTACCGCTTCATCATCGGCGCGTCCGGCGAGCTGACGCCGATGAACGACGACGGCGCCGTCCTCTACCTCTTCCTGCCGCTCGCCCACGCCTTCGCGCTGCTGTTCCAGCTCTGCGCGCTCGACGGCGGCGCGACCATCGTCTACTGGGGCGGCGACCCGGCGCGGATCGTCCCCGAGCTGACGCAGACGAACCCCACGGTCCTGCCGTCGGTCCCCCGGATCTTCGAGAAGATCTACACGCTCGCCGTCGGCACCAAGCCGCCCGAGGAGCAGGAGCAGATGCTCGGCGCCGCCCGGCTGGGCGTCCGGGTGCGCGAACTCCGGGAGCGCGGCGAGCCCGTGCCCGCCGAGCTGCAGGGACCGTTCGACCAGGCCGAGGAGGCCCTCTACAAGAACGTCCGCGCGCTCTTCGGCGGCCGGCTCCAGCGCGCCGTCACCGGCGCCGCGCCGATCGCGAAGGAGATCCTCGAGTTCTTCTACGGCTGCGGCGTCCCCGTCATGGAGGGCTACGGCATGACCGAGACCGCCACCGGCGCCTCGGTGAACACGCCCGCCGACCATCGCTTCGGGTCCGTCGGCCGGCCGCTGCCGGGCGTCGAGGCCCGGATCGCCGACGACGGCGAGCTCCTGATCAAGGGCGGCAACGTCTTCCAGGGCTACCACGGCATGGCCGACGCCTCGTTCGGGGCGATCACCGACGGCTGGCTGCACACCGGGGACCTCGGCTCGATCGACGAGGACGGCTACGTCTTCATCGTCGGGCGCAAGAAGGACATCATCATCACCGCGGGCGGCAAGAACCTGACGCCCGCGAACCTCGAGAACGACCTCAAGCGCTCGCCCTGGATCAGCCAGGCCGTGATGCACGGCGACCGTCGCCCGTACCCCGTGGTCCTCGTGACGCTCGACGCGGAGACGATCGTGCCGTGGGCCGCCGCGAACGGCCTCCCGGACGACCTGGCGGAGCTCGCGGTGCACCCCCAGGTCGTCGCGATGATCCAGGCGGAGGTCGACGCCGCCAACGCGAAGCTCGCCCCCGTCGAGCAGGTGAAGAAGGTCCTCATCCTCGACCGCGACCTCACGCAGGAGACCGGTGAGCTGACGCCGACCCTGAAGGTCAAGCGGGCGGTCGTCAGCGAGCGGTTCAAGGACCAGCTCGACGCCCTCTACGGGGCCTGAGGCCCGTCCCACCCCGGCTAGGATGTCCCCCGTGCGCACCGACCCCACCGACAACGGCGGGCTGTTCATCGGCCGCCGTCCCGGCACCGCGCCGGTGCGGTACGGCCGGCTGCCGCAGCGCGGGTCGGCCCGCCGGGCGGCGTTCGACGCCGTGGCGGCCGCCACCCTCCTGGCCGTGATGGTGCTCCTGACCGCCGCCGTCTGGGGCCCGCTCCCGATCGCCGCCATGTGGATCGCCTCGCAGGTGGCGTCGTCGAACGTCGGGCTGTGGATCGCCGTCGCGTTCGCCCTGGTGCTGCTCTTCGTCTTCGGCGCCCTGTCGTTCCTGCGCAAGCTCGACCTCGCGTGGATCCTCGCGCGCCGCGCGTCGGGGGTCGACCAGCGCGACGGCGTCCTCGGGCGGCTGTTCCTGATCACGACGATCGTCGTCGTCCCCTGCTTCACGGTGTGGCTGCTCTTCATCGGGGGCCTGCAGCCGACCGCCGGCGGGCTGTAGCCGCGTGGGGTTCCTCCGCTACTACCGCCAGTTCGAGGGACTGACCGAGGAGGAGGTCAACCGCGGGCTCCGGGAGCGCGCGCAGGAGGAGCGCGGGAAGGCGCTGGCCCGGGTCGAGCCGCTGGACCTCGCTCGCACGACCTGGCACGAGCTGCCGCCCGCGGAGGTCGTCTCGGCGATCACCTTCCACGCCCGGAAGGGCCTGAACCGCTACGCCGAGGGTCGCGACCAGGAGCTGCGCGAGGCCCTGGCCGTCCGTCACGGCGTCGACGCGTCGCGGGTCGTGGTCGGTGAGGGCGCCGCCGGCCTCCTCACCCGCGCCGCCCACGAGCTGCTGGCGCCCGGCGACGAGGTCGTCGTCCCCTGGCCGGGCTACCCGCTCTATCCGCTGCTGGCCCGCGACACGGGCGCGACCGCGGTGCGCGTGGCCGGCCTCGACCCGGAGCTGCTGCTCGCCGCCGTCACCCCGCGGACCCGGATGATCGTGCTCGGCGGCCCCAACGACCCGACCGGCGAGCTCCTGCCCGCCCCGGTGCTGGCCGAGCTGCTCGCCCGGCTGCCCGACCACGTCGTCGTGGTGCTCGACGAGGCGCTCCGCGAGTTCGTCACCGCCGAGCCCGTCGACGCCGCGCTGCGCCTGACCGACCGGTTCGCCCGGCTCCTCGTCGTCCGGTCGTTCAGCAAGGCGTGGGGCCTCGCCGGCCTGCGCTGCGGGTACGCCGTGGCCGGTCCCGGCGGCCAGGACCTGCTGCGGCGCCTGGCGCCACGCCTCGGCTCGTCCGACCTCGCCCTCGCCGGCGCGCTCGCGGCCGTCCGCTCCGCCGACGACGTGCTCGCCCGCCGCGTCCGGGAGAACGACCGCGAGCGCCGGACCCTGACCGCCGACCTCGAGGAGCTCGGGCTCCTCGTGCACCCGTCGCAGTCCGCGACGCTCTGGGTCCGCTCCCCGGACCGCGGCGGCGGCGCCCTGCACGCCCACCTCGAGCGCAGCGGCGTCCTCGTCCAGTCCGGGCTCCCGCTGGGCGACGAGCACCACGTCCGGATCGCCGTCCGCGGCGGGACCGCCCGCCCGCGCCTGCTCCGCGCGCTCGGCCAGGGGACCGTTCGGTGAAGCCCGGCCGCTTCCCGGGGTGCACGCCGCCCGAGGACGAGCCCGTCGACGCGGACGCCCCCGACGCCGCGGAGGACGCGTCCCCGGCCGTCCCCACCGACCCGCTCTTCGACGGCCTGGAGGGGCAGGCGCTCGACGAGCGTCGCGCCTTCGTCGACGAGCTCCGGGCGGATGGCGTGCCCGACGAGGAGCTCGAGGCCGCCGCCCGGGCTGCCCGGCTCCCGCTCCTGCCCGTCCAGCGGGTGCTCCAGGGGACGCCGACCCTCCGCACGGCCGACCTCGTCGCGCGGACCGGCGTCGACCCCGAGCTCCTCGAGCGCGTCCTCCAGGCCGCGGGCGTCGCGCTCCCGGCGCACCGGGAGGCCGCCTGGGAGGAGCGCGACCTCGCCCTCCCCCGCCTGATCGCCGCGCTCTCGGGACTCGGCATCGACGACGAGGCCCTCGTCGAGCTCGCCCGCACGCTGGGCGAGACCTCCGCCCGCGTCGGCGCGGCGGCCATCATCGGCCTGGGCTCGGGCCTCACCCGCGAGGGCGACACCGAGCGGGAGCTCTCGGCCCGGCTCGCCGCCGCGACGGTGCCCGTCAACGACCACCTCGCCGACACCCTCGGCGTCCTCGTGCGGACCCTCACGCTCGACCAGCTGACGGCGATCGAGCTCGACGCCGAGCAGATCGCGGACGGCAGGGTCGCGGGCGCCACCCCGATCGCAATCGGGTTCGCGGACGTCGTCGGCTTCACCCGCATGGGCGAGCAGCTCGGGGCCCAGCGCCTGCGCGACGTCGCCAAGCGCCTCGGCGAGCTCGGCGCCGAGGTCTCCGTCGGCGGGGTCCGCGTCGTCAAGACCATCGGCGACGCCGTGATGCTCGCGGGGCCGCGTCCCGCCGCGGTCGTCGAGTCGATGCTCGCCCTGCAGGAGGGCGTGCTCGCCGAGGACTTCCCCCGCATCCGCGCCGGCGTCGCGACGGGCGACGCCGTCCCCCGCGCCGGCGACTGGTTCGGCCCGCCGGTCAACCGCGCCGCGCGCGCCTGTGCCGCCGCACGGCCGGAGACCGTCCTCGCCGACGACCTCACCCGCGAGCGCGCGACCCAGGACGGTCTCGCCTGGAGCACTATCGGCCGGGTCCACCTGAAGGGGATGGGTCGGGTGCGACTGCACCGCGTGCGCCGCGCCACGCGCTAGCCTGCGCCCGCGATGCCCGCCCCCCGTCCGACGCGCACGACCCTCACCTCGCTCGCCGTCGCCACGGCGGCGACGCTCGCCGTCGCCGCCCCGGCGGGCGCCGCGATGCCGTCGACGTCCGGGATCGGGTCACGCGCCGGCGTGGTCGTGATCGATCTGGGGACGGGGAGGACGCTGCTCAGCCGGGACGGCAACAGCCGGCGGATCCCCGCGTCGGTCACGAAGCTCTTCACCGTCGGCACGGCGCTCGAGCTCCTCGGCCCCGACTGGACGCCCAGGACGCGGGTGGTCGCCACCGGTCAGGCCGACGGGCGCACCTGGGACGGCGACCTCCATCTCGTCGGCGGCGGCGACCCGTCGCTGTCGACCGCGGCGCTGCGCGCCCTGGCCGCCCAGACGGTGCAGGCCCTGGGGGTCGACAAGCTCGGCGGGCGCCTGCGGGTCGACGCCACGACCTTCGACGACTGGCAGGGCGGCGCACGGACGGGGAAGGCCGCCGACGGCGACATGGGCGGACGGATCGGGGCGATCAGCGTCGACCGCGGGGCACGCACGACGCTGCCGGCGAGTCGCGCCGGCAGCCTCTTCCGCACCGCCCTGCGGACCGCCGGCCTGACCGTCTCGGGCTCCGTCGTCCAGGACCGCACCGCGGCGCCGGCATCCGCCACGCCGATCGCGACGCACGAGGGCCCGACGCTCGCGCAGCTCGCCGCCAGCACCCTCGGCCCCTCGGACAACTACAACGCCGAGACGCTCCTGAAGGACCTCGCGTCGCGCGACGGCATCGAGGCCGCGTGCCGGGTCGCGGCGTCCCTGCCGGCGATCACGCCGCCGGAGACGCTCGTCCCCGAGCCCCCCGTGGCCGCCGAGTGCCACGCGAAGGCGATCGCCGCGCCGTCGGCGACGACCCGCTCCGGGAGCCTCGTCCTGCGCACCACCCTCCGGGGCGTCCTCGGCTCGACGCCGCACATCGTCGACGGGTCCGGCCTCACGCGCCAGAACCGGGTCTCCCCCGCGCTCGTCGCGCGCCTGCTGCAGCGCCTGGACGCGGATCCGACGATCTCGCCGGTGCTCCGGGCCTCGCTCCCCCAGGCCGGGCGCTCGGGCACGCTCGCGGGCCGCATGCGCGGCACCGCCGCGGTCGGCCGCTGCGCCGCGAAGACCGGCACGATCAACGGCGTCTCCGGCCTCGCCGGGTTCTGCACCACCAAGCGCGGGCGCGAGGTCGCGTTCGCGATCCTCCAGAACGGCGGGAACGTCTCCTCCGCCCGCGCCTTCCAGGACCGCTTCGTCGCGCGCCTGGCGCAGTCGGGCTGAAACCGGGTGACCGGGACGCGACCGCCCCGAGAACGACGACGGGCGAGCCTTGCGACTCGCCCGCCACCATCGACTACACCACCCCTACTTACTTAAACATCCCAGGACCTCGTGTCGAGCCTGGGCAGACTGACACTCGTAGCCCCTCAGGCAGTCCGCCGCAAGCGGCGCGTTACCGAGGTGGGTACCGAAGTACCCCAGCCACGTAGGCGGTGTGACGACCTCACCACCGTAGCACTCCTCCGGGTCCGGCCGGGACGGACCCGGACGGGTCGCCGAGCGTACGGCGTCGTGTGCGCCGGTCCCGCCGCTCAGTCGGCGGGCGACGACGCCGAGCCGCCGTCCGCGTCGTCGCCGGTGCCCGCCTCGTCCCCGTCCGACCCGGCGGGCTCGCCGTCCTCGTCCTCGGCGGGGGCGATCACCGACGGCCCCTCCGCCAGCAGGCGCTTGAGCCCCTCCTCGTCGAGCACCGGCACCTTCAGGCGCTCGGCCTTCTCGAGCTTCGAGCCCGCGGCCTCGCCGGCCACCAGGGCGCTCGTCTTCTTCGACACCGACGTCGTGACCCGGGCACCGACGGCGAGGAGCCGCTGGGTGGCGTCCTCGCGGGTCAGCGACGGCAGCGTGCCGGTGATGACGACCGTCAGTCCCTCGAGCAGCGTGGCGTTCTCGGCCCCGCCCTCGGACTCCGGCACCTCGAGGTTCAGGCCGGCCTCCTTCAGCCGCGCGAAGACCGTCGCGACCGCCGGGTCCGCCAGGCGCTCGGCGATGATCCGCGCCATCTTCTCCCCGACGCCCGGGGTGTCGGCCAGCTGCTCGGCCGTCGCCCCCAGCAGCGCGTCGATGGTCCGGAAGCGGGCGGCGAGGTTGCGGCCCGTGATCTCGCCGACCTCCTCGATCCCGACGCCGAAGAGCACCCGCGCGAACGTGCGCTCCTTCGACGCCTCGATCGCGGCGATCGTGCGGTTCGCGGAGATCTCGCCGTAGCCCTCGAGCTCGAGCAGCTGCTCGGCGGTCAGCTCGTAGAGGTCCGCGGCGTTCGTGACGAGGCCCTTCTCGAGCAGCTGCCCGACCTGCTTCTCGCCGAGGCCCTCGATGTCCATCGCCTGCCGCCCGACGTAGTGGCGCAGGAGCTGCCACTGCTGCCCGGGGCAACCCCCGCGGTTCGGGCAGCGCGTGAAGACGGAGTCCTCCGGCTTCTCGGTCGGCGTGCCGCAGCGCGGGCACGTCGCGGGCGGCACCGGCTTCTCGCCGCGGTCCTCGCGCTCGGCCTGGTGCGGGGCCGGCGAGACGACCTGCGGGATCACGTCGCCCGCGCGGAGAACGATGACCTCGTCGCCGGGGCGGACGTCCTTGCGCTCGAGGTCCTCCTCGTTGTGGAGGGTCGCCTGCGAGACGGTGACGCCGGAGACGTTGACGGGCTCGAGCACTGCGTACGGGTGCAGGTCGCCGAACTTGCCGACGCTCCAGATCACGTCCTTCAGCAGCGTCGTCGCCGTGCGCGGCGGGAACTTCCACGCGATCGCCCACCGCGGGTCGCGCCCGACGGAGCCGAGGCGTCGCTGGAGCTCGAAGTCGTCGACCTTCAGCACGACGCCGTCGATCTCGAACGCGAGGCGGTCGCGCCGCTCGCCCCAGCCGAGGCAGGTCTTGACGGCGTCGTCGACCGTCGTGGCGACCGAGACGTCCTCGTTGACCGGGAACCCGCGGTCCTTGAGCCACTGCAGCGTCGCGCGGTGGCCGTCGACGCCCAGGACCTCGCCCACGCTGGCCGCGGTCCCGTCGGCGCCGTCGCGACCCTCGGAGGCCTCCTCGGCGGCGTCGCCGGCGGTCGCGGCGATCACCCCGACGCCGTAGGCCCAGAACGACAGCGGCCGCTCGCGAGCGGCCTTCGGGTCGAGCTGACGGATGGCGCCCGCGGCGGAGTTGCGCGGATTCATGAACGTCGAGAGGCCGGCGGCGGCGCGCTTCTCGTTGACCCGCTTGAAGTCCTCGAGCGCGATGTAGATCTCGCCGCGGACCTCGAGGACCGCGGGGGCGTCCTTCACGTGGAGCGGCACGTCGGGGATGGTCCGGACGTTGTGGGTGACGTCCTCGCCGATCTCGCCGTCGCCGCGGGTCGCGGCGCGGACGAGGAGCCCGTCCTCGTAGCGCAGGCTCATCGCGAGCCCGTCGACCTTCGGCTCGATGACGTACCGGAACGACGCGTCGGTGATGCCCTCGCGCGCCAGGTGGCTCGTCATCCGGTCGACCCAGCCCTGGAGCTCCTCGGCGCTCCGTGCGTTGGCCAGCGAGAGCATCGGCTGCTCGTGCTTGACCTTGACGAGCTTCTCCATCGGGGCGCCGCCGACGCGCTGCGTGGGCGAGTCCGGAAGGGCGAGCTCGGGGTGGTCGCGCTCGAGGCCCTCGAGCTCGGTGAAGAGCGCGTCGTAGTCGTCGTCGCCGATCTCCGGGTCGTCCTGCTCGTAGTAGCGGCGGCGGTGGTGCTCGACGATCTCGCGCAGCTCGGCGGCCCGCGCGGCGGGGTCGTCGGCCTTGGCGGTGGCGGTCTTGGCGGACTTCCGGGGCACGCGCCGAGGATACCCGCGGCCCTCCGCGCCGACGCGCCGGGACGGGACGCCCGCGGACGACCACCGTCCGCGACCCGCGGCGCCTAGTCCAGGAGCTCGCCGATGCGGTCGAGCAGGCCCTCGAAGCCGTGCCCGGCCAGCGGCGCGATCGCCGACTGGCGCGTGAGGTCCAGGTGCAGCGGGGTGATCGACACGTGGCCGGCGGCGACGGCGGCGAGGTCGGTGCCCGGGGTCGGCGCGAAGCCGTGCTCGGAGCCGTAGAGCCAGAAGCTGCGGCTGCCGTCCGCGTGGGTCTCGATCGGCTGCAGCTCGTCGCGGTAGTGCCGCTGCCCCAGGCGCGTGACCTCGACCGCCAGCGGCGTGCACCCGCTGCGGCTCTGCGGCACGTTGACGTTCAGGATCGTCCGGCGGGGCAGGGGGAGCTGCCCGTCGCGGCTGGTCACCCGCTCGACCTCGGCGACGATCCGGGCGGCGATCTCCGCCGCCACCCCGAAGTCCCAGGTGTCCTCGCGCCGGAGCGACCAGTCCCCGTGCGGCGAGGACATCGAGACGGCGACGCCGGGGATGTCGTGGACCACGGCCTCCAGGGCGGCGGCGACCGTCCCGGAGTACGTCACGTCCTCCCCCATGTTCGCCCCGTGGTTGATCCCCGAGACGACGAGATCCGGCATCCAGCCGTCGATGATGCCGTGGGCGGCCAGGCGGACGCAGTCGGTCGGCGTCCCGTCGGTGGCGGTCCCCGTGCCGCCGTCGTCGAAGGTGATGTCGTGGACCCGCAGCGGCCGGCGGACCGTGATCGACCGGGCCATCGCCGACCGGTTGCCGTCCGGGGCGACGACGCGCAGGTCGATGCCCTCGAGGCGGGCCAGCGCACGCCGCAGGGTCAGGAGCCCGTCGGCGTGGATCCCGTCGTCGTTGGTGAGGAGGACGCGCGTCGTCATGCCGCTCCGAGAGTAGTCCTGTCCGGGGCGCCCCGCCCCGGATCCGGACGCTCCGACGTCCGCACCGGGCGCCCAGCGTCGTCGGACTCCCGGGCGCGCTTCGCGCCCCCGATGTCAAGGTCGCTTGACAACGGCCGATGTGTCAAGCACCCTTGACATCAGTGCGCAACGACGTCCGCCACCACCGCAGCACCGCGGGCCTCTCGCAGGCGGGGCTCGCGAAGGCGCTGGGCGTGTCGCGCCAGACCGTGATCGCCATCGAGCAGGGCCGGTACCTGCCGTCCCTCCCCCTGGCGTTCGCCCTGGCCCGGCACTTCGACGTGCGGATCGAGGCGCTGTTCCATCCCGACCAGGAGGACCTGACATGAGCATCCGGCCGACCACGTCCACTACCGATACGCGTCCCGTCGCAGGGAGCCGCGCGGAGCGGGAGGCCACCCAGCGCTGGTGGCTCCTGTGGGTCTACGGACCCGCGATGACCGTGCTCGGCGCCGGAGCCGTCGTGGCCGCAGGGACCGGTGACGGCGATTCGTTCTTCGGGACCGTCCTCGTCGGACTGATCGTCGGCAGCCTCTTCGGTGCTGTGTTCCGGTTCCGTGCCCAGCTCCGGCAGACGGGCGGGCTCGCGCAGGACGAGCGCGAGGAGACCTCGGCCATGCGGTCGATGGGCTACGGCTACTGCTTCGTCTACTTCGGCGTGCTCGCGTGGGCCGTGGCCTGGGTCGGCTTCGACGGCAGCGGGGCGCCCGAGCCGTTCTACGCGCTCGGAGCGCTCGCCGTGGCGTTCGCCCTCGGCCGGCTCTGCACCGCCCGCGAGGGCTACTGACGCCGCGCTCAGGCTGCCGGGCGGCGGAGCCCGTTCCGGCTCGCCCGGCTGCGGTGGACGGTGCGCGTCCGCTCGGCCCGGGAGACCTGCCGACCTCCAGCGGGTGCGTCTCCGGTCAGGGCGTCCCGCACGCCTCGGCCCACGGCGGACCGCCCCAGCCCGGCGGCGGCAGCGCGTCCCCGCCCACCTCCTCCGGATAGCCGATCCCGGCGAGGTGCAGGCCCTGCGGCGGGAGCGTGACGCCCGCCTCGGCACGCGCGGCACCGCTGAGGAGCCGCAGGAAGTCCTCGAACGGACGGCGGCCGTTCCCGACCTCGATCATCGTGCCGACGAGGATCCGGTTCATGTGGCGCATGAACGCGTCGCCCGTGATCCAGAGGTCGAGCCACTCCCCTCGTCGCACCCATTCGGCGGCGCGGATCGTCCGGCGGAACAGCACGTGCTGCGTCTCCGTCGGGGTGAAGGCCGTGAAGTCGTGCGTGCCGACGATCGCCGCGGCGCACGCGCGGAGCAGGTCCTCGTCGAGCGGGTACGGCCACCACTGCGCGTGCCGCGAGGCGAACGGCGACGGCCGGCGCCGCGTGAAGAACCGGAAGCAGTACGTGCGGTCGGTCGCCATCCGCCGGGCGTCGAACGGCACGTCGAGCTCCAGCGCCGAGCGCACCGCGACGTCCCCGGGCAGGACGGCGTTCAGGCCGTAGAGGTCGGGGACCGGCCCCTGGTACGACGCGACCTGCGCCACGGCGTGGACCCCGCGGTCGGTCCGCCCGGCGACGGTGAGGTCGACCTCCTCACGGAGGATCGTCCGCAGCGCGCGCGACAGCTCGCCGTGCACCGACCGGATCCCGGGCTGCTGCGCCCAACCCCAGAGGTCGGTGCCGTCGTACTCGATCTCCAGACGGACGTGGCTCACCGGCGGACCATCCTGCCGGACGGCGGCGCCGGGCGCGGTTCGGTGCGTCGCGGCCGCCCCGCCCCAGGGACCACGCGCCGGCGCGCGACGGCGCCGGGCACGAGCCCGCGAACGACGACGGCCGCCCCGGAGGGCGGCCGTGTCGGGTCGGCGGAGCGTGGGCTCCGCCGTCGGTGCGCCGCCGGAGCGGCGCGGAGCGCTCTAGACGAGCTCGATGAGGACCATCTCGGTGGCGTCGCTCTTCCGCGGCCCGAGCTTCAGGATGCGGGTGTAGCCGCCCGGACGCTCCGCGTAACGCGGGGCGATGTCCTCGATCAGCTTGTAGGCCGAGAACTTGTCCTGGCCGAGCTTCTGGAGCACCTGACGGCGAGCGTGGAGGTCGCCGCCCTTCGAGAGCGTGATGAGCTGCTCGATCTCGGGCTTCAGCGCCTTGGCCTTCGCCTCGGTCGTCTTGATCCGCTCGTGCTCGATGACCTCCTTGCAGAGGTTGCGGAGCAGGGCCTTGCGGTGCGCGCTGTCGCGGCTGAGCTTGTGGCGGTTCTTCTGGTGGCGCATCGTTCAGATCTTTCGTACGGGCTCGCCGGCGGGGCCGGGACTACTCGTCGCGGAGGCCGTAGCCCCGCGCCGCGAGGGTCTCGACGACCTCGTCGATGGACTTCTTCCCGAAGTTCGGGATGGCGGCGAGCTCGGCCTCGGTCTTCGAGGTCAGGTCGCCAACGGTCTGGATCCCAGCCCGCTTGAGGCAGTTGTAGGAGCGGACGCCGAGCTCGAGCTCCTCGATCATCATCTCGTCGGTCGGATCGCCGTAGCCGTGATCGCCGACGAGGCCGTCCTCGAGCTCGCCACCGACCGAGGCGCGGAGCTCCTCGACGCGGTCCGGGTCGGTGAAGACCGCGAGCTGCTGGATCAGGATCTCGGAGGCCTCGCGCAGGGCCTCGCCCGGCTCGAGGGAGCCGTCGGTCTCGATGTCCAGCGTGAGCTGGTCGAAGTCGGTGCGCTGGCCGACGCGGGCCGGCTCGACGCGGTAGGCGACGCGCCGGATCGGCGAGAAGATGGAGTCGATCGGGATGACGCCGATCGGCTGGTCCGGGGTCTTGTTCTCGTCGGCGGAGCGGTAGCCGCGCCCCTGGCCGATGGTGAGGTAGACCTCGAGCTTCGTGCCGGCCTCGAGGGTCGCGATGTGCGCCTCGGGGTTCAGGATCTCGACGCCCGCGGGGAGGTCGATGTCCTTGGCCGTGATCTCGCCGGGGCCCTCGGCCACGAGCGGGGCCTCGACCTCGGTCGCGTCGGAGTGCATGCGGCACACGAGCGTCTTGAGGTTCAGGACGATGTCCGTGACGTCCTCGGCGACGCCCTCGAGCGTCGTGAACTCGTGGGCGACGCCCTCGATCCGGACGTTCGTGACGGCGGCGCCGGAGAGGAAGCTCAGCAGCACCCGGCGGAGCGAGTTGCCGAACGTGTAGCCGAAGCCGCGCTCGAGGGGCTCGATGGTGAACGTGCCACGGTTGTCCTCGACGGACTCGTGGGTGATTCGAGGGGTCTGGTAGTCGAGCATCAAGGTCCTTGCTTCGTCGGAAGACGCGCGAGCGGGGGGCGGGTCCGATCGCGGTGCAGTGCGCGGTTGGGGCGTCGACCTCCCCTGCTGCGCGCTGCTGGGTGCTGCTCGGGGGCCGGCCCACCGGGGTGGGTCCGGGCTCCCCGCCGGCGGGAGCGACCTGGGTCGCTCCCACCAGGGCCGTCCGACCGTCGGGGCCCGGTCCTCGCGGGGACCGGGACGCCGGGGCGGGCGGCCGAGGTGCTAGACGCGGCGCCGCTTCTTGGGGCGGCAGCCGTTGTGGGCCTGGGGGGTCACGTCGCGGACGGTCGTGATCTCCAGCCCCGCGGCCTGCAGGGAGCGGATCGCGGTGTCGCGTCCGGAGCCAGGGCCCTTGACGAAGACCTCGACCTTCTCCAGGCCCTGCTCGATGCCCTTGCGGGCGGCCGAGTCGGCCGTCACCTGCGCGGCGAAGGGGGTCGACTTGCGCGAGCCCTTGAACCCGGCGCCGCCGGCGGACTCCCAGGCGATGACGTTCCCCTCCTTGTCGGTGAGGGAGACGATCGTGTTGTTGAAGCTCGTCTTGATGTGGGCCTGGCCGACCGGGATGTTCTTCTTCGGCTTGCGGCGGCCGCGCGCGGGGCGCTTGGGTGCGGGCATGGTCTTCGAAAGGCTCCGTTGCTACTTCTTGCCGGGCTTCTTCTTGCCGGCCGTCGGCATGCGCTTCGGGCCCTTGCGGGTCCGCGCGTTGGTCTTCGTCTTCTGCCCGCGGACGGGCAGGTTGCGGCGGTGACGGAGGCCGCGGTAGCAGCCGATCTCCATCAGGCGCTTCACGGACTGGTTCCGCTCGCGCCGGAGATCACCCTCGACGACGACCTCGTTGTCGATGTGCTCGCGGAGCTTCGACACCTGGTCCTCCGTCAGGTCGCGCACCTTGGTGTCGCGATCGATGCCGGTGGCGTCGAGGATGTCGTTGGCACCCGAACGGCCGATGCCGTAGATGTAGGTGAGGCCAATCTCGATCCGCTTGTTCAGCGGGATGTTGATGCCGGAGATGCGTGCCATGACTCAGCCCTGCCGCTGCTTGTGGCGGGGGTTCTGACAGATCACGAGGACATTGCCGTTACGGCGGATGACCTTGCACTTCTCGCACATCGGCTTGACCGACGGTCGTACCTTCATGGTCCTCTTTCTCGGCTTCGCTCTTCAGTGGCCTGGCTCTGACGGTCGATGGACCCCCGCTACCAGTCACTGAGGCGTGGAACGCACAGAGGCGCGACACGCGCAGACTCGGCACGCTACCAGACTTCACCCCGGGCACGTCGAACGGCACCCGAGCGGATCGCTGACAGTAGCAGCACGGGCCCCGTGGGGCCTCCCGCCTCCCCCGCCGTCACCAGCGGGCGTCGCCGCCCCACGGCGTCAGGACCCGCGGCCCGTCCTCCCCGACGGCGACGGTGACCTCCGCGTGGGTGGCCCGCGCGCCGTCGACGGTGAACACCGACCAGCCGTCCCCCGCCATCCTGATCGCCGGTCGCCCCAGCGTGAGCATCGGCTCGACGGCGATCGTCAGACCGGGCCGGAGGTGGATGCCCTGCCCGGGCCGGCCCACGTTCGGGACCGGTGGCTCCTCGTGCAGCCGGCGACCGACGCCGTGGCCGATCAGGGACGGGAAGACGGCGACGCCCATCGCCTCCGCCCGGCGCTGGACCGCGGCCCCGACGTCCCCGGTCATGTTCCCGGGGCGACAGGCGGCGACGGCGTCGACCAGCGCGGCCTCCCCCGCGGCGACGAGGCGCCGGTCGTCGTCGGTGCCCTCCCCCACGAGGACCGTCCGGGCGGCGTCGGTCACCCAGCCGTCGTAGGTGACGCCGACGTCCATCGACAGCAGGTCGCCGTCCGCGAGCGGTCGCGGCCCGGGGATGCCGTGGACGACGAGGTCGTTCGGCGACGCGCAGATCGCCCCGGGGAAGCCCCGGTACCCGAGGAACGACGGGGTCCCGCCGGCCGCGCGGATCAGCTCCCGGGCGAGGGCGTCGAGGTCGCTCGTGGTCACGCCGACGGCCACGGCGGCCGCGAGCGCGTCGAGCACCCCGGCGAGGATCGCCCCGGACGCCGCCATGGCGTCGACCTCGTGCGGGGCCTTGAGGCGCGGAGGGCCCATCGGTCGACGGTCCGGCCGGTCGGTGGACCGGCGCGCGGAGGGCCTGTCCCTGGAAGGGGCGGAGTCCGCCCCCTCTCGGGGAGAGGTCCTAGATCGCGCCCTCGAGCCGGAGGGACGAGACGGTCTTCCGCAGCTGCGCCTCGACCTCTTCCGGCGCGGCGGTGCCGTCGAACCGGTGCAGCAGGCCCTGGGCCTCGTAGAAGGCCACCAGCGGCTCGGTCTGCTCGTGGTAGACCGCGAGACGCTTGCGGATCGTCTCCGGCTTGTCGTCGTCGCGCTGGATCAGGTCGGACCCGTCGTCGTCGGCCTTGCCGGGCACCTTCGGCGGGTCGTGCTCGAGGTGGTAGATCCGGCCGGACTGCGACACCCGGCGCCCCGAGAGCCGTCGGACGATGTCCTCGTCCGGGACGTCGATCAGGAGCACGCCGCTGATGTCGCGGCCGAGCTCACCGAGCGCCTCGCCGAGGGCCTCGCCCTGGGCGACGTTGCGCGGGAAACCGTCGAGCACGAAGCCCTCGGCGGCCTCCTCGGAACGCACGCGCTCGAGGATCAGGCCGATGACGAGCTCGTCGGGGACGAGGTCGCCCGCGTCCATGAACGCCTTCGCCTGGACACCGAGGTCGGTGCCCTCCTTGACCGCCGCGCGCAGGATGTTGCCGGTGACGACGTACTCGAGCGTCTCCTTCGACGTGAGGCGCTCGCCCTGCGTGCCCTTGCCGGCGCCCGGGGGGCCCAGGAGGATCAGGTTCAGCTCAGCCATCGGTGCGTCCTTCGTGCGGGTCGGTCGGGAAGAGGGGCGCGGGCATCACTTCAGGAAGCCCTCGTAGTTGCGCATCATCAGCTGGGCCTCGAGCTGCTTGACGGTGTCGAGCGCCACGCCCACGACGATCAGGATCGACGTGCCGCCGAAGGCGAAGCCCTGGGTGGACGATCCGAACGCCTTGCTGAACAGGATGGTCGGCACCGCGGCCACGGCCGCGAGGTACAGCGCACCCGGGAAGGTGAGCCGGGCGAGCACGCGGTCGAGGAACTCGGCCGTCGGCCTGCCCGGTCTGACGCCGGGGATGAAGCCGCCGTACTTCTTCAGGTTGTCCGCCTGCTCCACCGGGTTGAACGTGACCGCGGTGTAGAAGTACGTGAACAGGATGATGAAGACGGATTCGGCCGCGATGTAGCCCCATGTTCCGGGGAGCACCGCGTTCTGGACCGCGTTGTCCTGCGTGCCGGTGATGACCTGGGCGATCGTCGGCGGGATCGACAGGATCGACGCCGCGAAGATGACCGGGATCACGTTGGCCATGTTGACCTTGAGCGGCAGGTAGGTCTGCCCGCCGCCGCTCATGCGGCGGCCGATCACCCGTTTGGCGTACTGGATCGGGATCCGTCGCTGGCCTTCCTGGACGAACACCACGGCCGCGATGACGCCGAGGATGATCACCGGGAGCAGGACCTTGAAGACGGGGTCGCCGCTGTTCCACCACGCGCTCACGCCGCTCGGGAGCCGGCTGACGATCGAGGCGAAGATCATCAGCGACATGCCGTTGCCCACGCCGCGCTGCGTGATCAGCTCACCGAGCCACATGACGATCATCGCGCCGCACGTCAGGGACGCCGCGATCAGCACGAGCTTGCCGATGTTGAAGTTCTCGATCAGCGGGCTGCCGGTGTCGATGCTCCGGAACAGCGTGACGTAGGCGAAGGACTGGCCGAGCGCGAGGAAGACGGTCAGGTAGCGCGTGTACTGCGTGATCCGCTGCTGCCCGATCTCGCCCTCCTGCTTGAGCTTCTCGAGCGCGGGGACGACGACCTGCAGGAGCTGCAGGACGATCGACGCGGTGATGAACGGCATGATGCCGAGCGCGAACACCGCGATCTGGCTGAGCGCGCCGCCGGAGAACACGTTGAGGAGCTGCAGCGCGCCGCCCTGGAACTGCGCGGAGTCCTGCAGGTTGTTCACGGCCTCGCGCGAGACGCCCGGGACCGGGATCTGCGCACCGATCCGGTAGAGCGCGAGCAGGAAGAGGGTGATGCCCAGCTTCTTGCGGATCTCCGGGACGGTGAGCGCGCCGGTAAGGATGCGGATCATCGGGCTCGCAGTGGGAAGTCAGGCGGGGCGAAGAACGACACGCGCGGGGAACGGACGGCGCGGGCCTCGTGGCCCGCGCGGGTGCTGCTGGATCCTACGGGGCCGTGACGCGAAACGCCTCGGCACCGGCTTGCAGGGGGGTCGCCGCGCACGACGACCCTCCCGCAGGTGCCACTCAGCCCTCGACGACCACCGCGGTGCCGCCGGCGGACTCGATCGCCTCGCGGGCGGCAGCGCTGAAGCCGTGGGCGTGGACCGTGAGCGACACGGAGAGCTGCTCCCCGCGCGCCAGGACCTTCACCGGCACGTCCTTGCGCTGGCCGAGACCCTTGGCCTTGAGGGCCTCGAGGGTGACCTCGGCGCCGGCCTCGAACCGCTCGGCGATGTCGTCCAGGTTCACCGGCTGCGTCTCCGTGCGGAAGCGCTCGAACGGCATGGACGTCTTCTTGTTCGGGCCGCGCTGCTTGCCCATCCGGGTCTGGATCGGCGTCTGGCCGCCCTCGAACCGCGTGCGGTCCTTAGAGCCGGAACGCGAGCCCGCGCCCTTGTGGCCCCGGCCGGACGTCTTGCCCGTGCCGCTGCCGTGACCGCGGCCGACGCGCTTGCGCGGCTTGCGGCTGCCCTCGGCGGGCTGCAGGTTGTGCAGCCCGACGATCTCGGTGCTGTCGGAGCTCATGCGGACTCCTCCTCGATGCGGACGAGGTGCCGGACCGCGTGGAGCGCACCGCGCGCCTGCGGGGTGTCCTGCACCTCGACGGTGTGACCGATGCGGCGCAGGCCCAGGGTCCGCAGCGTGTCGCGCTGCGCCTGGTTGCTGCCGATCTTCGACTTGAACTGCGTGGCCTTGATGGTGCTCACGCGGTCACCTCCTCTGCGGGGGCGTCCTCGGAGACCTCGACCTCGACCTCGGCCGGCCGGTCGACCAGACCGAGCACGTCCTTGATCTGCAGGCCACGGAGCTCCGCGACCTCGCGGGGCGTACGGAGCTGCTGCAGGCCCTCGACCGTGGCCTTGACCAGGTTGATGGGGTTCTGCGAGCCGAGGCTCTTGGTCAGGACGTCCTGCAGCCCGGCGAGCTCGACCACGGCGCGGACGCCGCCGCCGGCGATGACGCCGGTACCGGGCGAGGCCGGCTTCAGGAGCACCTGGCCGGAGCCGAAGCGCCCGATCACGGGGTGCGTGATCGTGGTGTTGTGCTTGGGGACGCGGAAGAGGTCCTTCTTCGCGCGCTCCACGGCCTTCTGGATGGCCAGCGGGACTTCGTTGGCCTTGCCGTAGCCGATGCCGACGACGGAGTTCTCGTCGCCGACGACGACCAGAGCGGTGAAGGAGAAGCGACGGCCACCCTTCACCACCTTGGCGACGCGGTTGATTTCCACGACCCGCTCCTGGAGATCCAGGCCGACGGGGCTGACAGTGCGATCGATCGTCATGGGTTCAGTGGCTCCTAGACGGTGAGCCCGCCCTCGCGGACCGCTTCAGCGAACGCCTTGACGCGCCCGTGGTACTGGTAGCCGCCGCGGTCGAACACGACCGTGTCGATGCCGGCGGCCTTCGTGCGCTCGGCGAGCGTCTTGCCCAGGGCGACGGCCTGGTCGGCCTTGTTGAGGCCCTTGAACTCGTCCTCGGTCCAGCTGACGGAGGCCAGCGTGTGACCGCTGCCGTCGTTGGCCAGATCGTCGATGACCTGCGCGAAGATGCCCTTGTTGCTGCGGAACACGGCGACGCGGGGCCGCTCGGCGGTGCCGGAGACCTTCGCTCGCACGCGGCGCCGGCGCTTGAGCCGGCGCGCTTCCTTGGTGACGACGCTCATGCGCGCTTACCGACCTTCCGGACGACGTACTCGCCCTCGTAACGGATGCCCTTGCCCTTGTAGGGCTCCGGCGGCCGCTTCTTGCGGATCTTGGCCGCGGTCTCGCCGACGAGCTGCTTGTTCGTGCCCTTGACGATCACGCGGGTGGGCTGCGGGACCTCGAACTCGATGCCCTCGGGGGCCTCGACCGAGACGGGGTGCGAGAAGCCGAGCGCCAGGTCCAGGGTCGAGCCCTTGAGCGACGCGCGGTAGCCGACGCCCTGGATCTCCAGCGTCTTGCTGAAGCCCGAGGTGACGCCCTCGACCATGTTCGCGATCAGGCTGCGGCTCAGACCGTGCAGAGCCCGGTGCGGGCCCCGGTCGGTCGGGCGCGTGACGACGATCTCGGTCCCCTCCTGGGTGACCGTGATGTCGCGGTGGATCTGCTCGGCGAGCTGACCCTTGGGGCCCTTGACCGTGACGGTCCCGGGCTGGATGGTGATGTCGACGCCGGTGGGAACCGGGATCGGCTTGCGTCCAATGCGGCTCATGCGATTACCACACCTCGGCCCAGACCTCGCCACCGACGCCGGCCTTCTTGGCGTCGTGGCCGGTCATGATGCCGCTCGAGGTCGAAACGATCATGGTACCGAGGCCGCCGAGCGACTTCGGGACCTGGCCTGCGCCGACGTAGTGGCGCTGGCCGGGACGAGAGACGCGACGCAGGCCGGTGATGGCCGAGCGACGGTCGTTCGTGTACTTCAGGGTGATCGTCAGCAGCTCGCCCGGGTGCTCCGTGGCGGGCGCGACGCTGACGTCGGAGATGTAGCCCTGCTCCTTGAGGATGCGGGCGATCTCGGCCTTGCTGCCCGACGAGGGCAGGACCACCGTGCGGTGCGCGGCCGTGATGGCGTTGCGGATCCGCGTGAGCAGGTCCGCGATGGGATCAGTCGTCGACATGCGTTACCAGCTGCTCTTCGTCATGCCGGGGATGTAGCCCTTGTGGGCGTGCTCGCGCAGGCAGATGCGGCAGATGCCGAACTTCTTGTACACCGAGCGCGAGCGGCCGCAGCTGCGGCACCGGGTGTACTCGCGGGTCTGGTACTTCTGGGGGCGCGCCTGGCGGACGCGCTGAGAGGTCTTCGCCATGGGTCAGCTCCCCTGGGTGGTGGACGGATCGACGGGAGCGGGAGCGCCGGCGGGGCGCTTCCCCTCACGGGAGAACGGGAAGCCGAGCTCGGCGAGCAGGGCGAACGCCTCGCCGTCGGTGGGAGCCGACGTCGTGATGGTGATGTCGAGGCCGCGGATCTGGTCGATCGCGTCGTAGTCGATCTCGGGGAAGATGATCTGCTCGCGCACGCCCAGGGAGTAGTTGCCCCGGCCGTCGAAGCTCGTCGTCTTCAGGCCCCGGAAGTCACGGACGCGCGGGAGCGCGATCGCGACGAGGCGCTCGACGAACTCGTACATGCGCTCGCCGCGCAGCGTGACCGCCGCACCGACCGGCATGCCGTCGCGCAGCTTGAAGCCGGCGATCGACTTGCGGGCGCGGCGCACGTTCGGCTGCTGCCCGGCGATCGCGGCGAGCTGCTCGACAGCCGCCGCGAACTGCTTGTTGTCCTGCTTCGCCTCGCCGAGACCCATGTTCAGGGTCACCTTCTCGAGATGCGGGACCTGCATCACGGAGGTGTAGTCGCCGGCCTCGAAGAGGCGGGGACGGATCTCGTCGAGGTAGCGCGTCTTCAGTCGCGCGGTCGTGGTCGCACTCATGCGGACTACCTCAGTCGATCTGCTGGCCGGACCGCTTGGCGACGCGCACGGCGCGGCCGTCGTCGGTCCGGGTCACGCCCACACGGGTGGGCTGGTTGGTCTTCGGGTCCACGAGCATCACGTTGGAGACGTGGATCGGACCCTCCTGCTCGACGACGCCGCCCTGGGAGGCGGGCGTGCCGGGCAGCGCGGACGGGTTCGGACGCTGGTGCCGCTTGACGATGTTCACGCCCTCGACCACGACGCGCTCACGCGACGGGTCGACGGAGATCACGGTGCCGGTGCGGCCGCGGTCCTTGCCGCTGATGACGACGACCTGGTCGTCGCGACGGATGCGAAGCGCCATGGCTTACAGCACCTCCGGGGCGAGCGACACGATCTTCATGAACGAGCGGTCGCGCAGCTCGCGCGCCACCGGTCCGAAGATGCGCGTGCCGCGCGGGTTGTTGTTCGCGTCGATGATGACCGCGGCGTTCTCGTCGAAGGCGATGTACGTGCCGTCCTCGCGACCGAACTCCTTGCGGGTCCGGACGACGACGGCCTTGACGACCTCGCCCTTCTTGACGGTGCCGTTCGGCGTGGCGGCCTTCACGGTCGCCGTGATCGTGTCGCCCACGCGGGCGTAGCGCCGGCGGGAGCCGCCGTGCACGCGGATGGTGAGGATCTCGCGGGCGCCGGTGTTGTCGGCGACCTTGAGTCGGGACTCGTTCTGGATCACTTGGCACGCTCCACGATCTCGGCGAGCGTCCAGCGCTTCGTACGCGAGAGCGGACGCGACGACTCGATGCGGACGGTGTCGCCCTCACCCGCGTCGTTCTGCTCGTCGTGCGCGTACAGCTTCGTCGTGTGACGCACGATCTTCTTGTACTTCGGGTGCCGCTTGGAGTGGTCGATCCGCACGGCGAGCGTCTTGTCGCCCTTCGCGGAGACGACGACGCCCTGGCGGACCTGCTTGCGGCCGGGCTCGTGCTCGGGCTTCGGCGTGCCGCGGTCGGTGCCGGCCTCGGCGCCGAGCTTCGCGGCCTGCTTCTCCCGCTCCTGCTTGCGGCGACGCGTGCGGGCGGCGGCCTTCTGCTTGCGCAGCGCCTTCCGCTCCTCGGCCTTCTCCTCGATGGACTTCGACGCGTTCGTCGTGGTCCCCGAGCGCTGGCGGTGCCAGGCGCGCTTCTGGACGGGCGACAGCGACGCGTCGGGACCGGCCGGCGCCTCGGGCGCGGCCTCGGTCTCGGCCGTGTCGGTCTCGACGGCGTCGGTCGGCTCTTCGGTGATGTTCTCGTTCTCGTCAGCCATGGGGCTCAGCCGTTCTCGACGTCGATGCCGCGCTGGCGGGCGATGGTGATCGCCCGGGCCAGCTCGCGGCGCGTTGCGCGCAGCGCGGCGGTGTTCTCGAGCTCGCCGGTCGCCTGCTGGAAGCGCAGACCGAAGAGCTCCTTCCTGAAGGCGGTGATCTGCTCGACGATCTTCTGATCGTCGAGGTCACGCAGCTCCTGCGTACGCATCAGTCGTCCTCCGCCGTGACGAACTTGGTCCGCACGGGCAACTTGTGGGCCGCCAGGCGGATGGCCTCGCGCGCCAGCTCCTCCGGCACGCCCGAGACCTCGAACATGACGCGGCCGGGCTTCACGACGGCGACCCAGCCCTCGGGCGAGCCCTTGCCGGAACCCATGCGGGTCTCGGCCGGCTTCTTCGTGACGGACTTGTCCGGGAAGATGTTGATCCAGACCTTGCCGCCACGCTTCATCTTGCGGTTCATGGCGATACGGGCCGCCTCGATCTGGCGGTTGGTGATCCAACCGGCCTCGAGGGTCTTCAGGCCGAACTCACCGAACTGCACGTGGTTCTGGCCGCGCGACAGGCCGCGCTTGCGACCACGGTGGACCTTGCGGTGCTTGGTGCGCTTCGGGGACAGCATCAGCGGCCTCCCTGCGGGCCGCGCCCGCGCCCACCGGCGCCGCCGGGACCGCCCGGACCGCGTCCGCCGCCGCCTTGGCCCCCACGACCACCACGGTCGCCGCCGCCGAAGCCGCCGCGTCCGCCGCCGCCGTCACGACCGCCACGTCCGCCACCGCGACCGCCGCGGTCCTGCGTGCTCGGGCCGTCGATGTCGGTCAGGTCGGAGCCGCCGTAGCCCTCCGGCATGATCTCGCCCTTGTTGACCCAGACCTTCACGCCGATGCGACCGAACGTCGTCTTGGCCTCGAAGAAGCCGTAGTCGATGTCCGCACGCATGGTGTGCAGCGGCACACGGCCGTCCTGGTAGGACTCCGTGTTGCTCATCTCACGTCCGCCGAGGCGGCCGGAGACCTGGATCTTGCAGCCCTTGGCGCCGGAGCGCATGGCGCTCGTGAGGGCGCGCTTCATCGCGCGGCGGAACGCCACGCGGTTCTGCAGCTGCTCCGCGACGGACTGCGCGACGAGCTTGGCGTCGAGCTCCGGCCGGCGGACCTCGAGGATGTTGACCTTGACCTGCTTCTTGGTGATGCGGTGCAGGTCCTTCCGCAGCGCATCGACCTCGACACCGGACTTGCCGATGACGACGCCGGGACGAGCGGTCCGGATGGACACCTCGACCTCGTTCTTGTTCTTCCGGATCGCGATGTCGGAGAGCCCGGCGTGCGCCAGCTTGCCCTCGATGTGATCACGGATCTGCCGGTCCTCGTGGAGGAAATCGGCGGTGTTCTGCGCGCTGAACCAGTGGGACTTCCAGTCGTGGATGTACCCCACGCGCATCGACTCGGGATGGACCTTCTGTCCCATCAGCCTTGCTCCTTCGGCGTGAGCGACACGGTCAGGTGACTGGTGCGCTTGTTGATCCGGTACGCACGACCCTGGGCACGCGGCTGGAACCGCTTGAGCGTGGGGCCGTCGTCGGCGGTGATGCTCTTGATGACGAGGTCGTCACCGATGAGATCGTGGTTGTTCTCCGCGTTCGCGATCGCGGACTCGAGCACCTTGCTCCAGTCCTGCGCCGCCGAGCGGGTGCTGTGCTGCAGGATCGCGCGGGCCGTCTCGACGTCCTTGCCGCGGACGAGGTCCGCGATCAGGCGCGCCTTGCGGGGCGTCGTGCGCACGTACTTCGCGACGGCACGGACCACGGGGGCCTCGCCGGCGGGCTGGCTGCGCCGCGCCCGGCGGGCGTCGGCACGGGCGCCGCCGCGGACCTGGGTGACCGGCGCAGCGTGGCTGTGCTCGTGGTCGCCCTCGTCGTGCGAGTGGCCGTGGTCCTCGGACGCGTCGTCCTCGGCCTCGTCGGCGTCGACGTCCGCAGCCTCCGCCGTGACGTCCTCGGACGTCTCGGTGGCAGCTTCCTCAGCCTTCGGCGTCGTCTCCTCGACCTCGGGGGTCTCGGGCGTCACCTGGGCCTGCGGCTCGTCGGTGGTGTCGTTCTGGGGGGTCTCGTCAGCCATCTGCTCAGCGCCTCTTGGCGGTGTCGCCGTGACCGCGGTAGGTCCGCGTGGGCGCGAACTCGCCCAGCTTGTGACCGACCATCGACTCCGAGACGAAGACCGGAACGTGCTTCCGGCCGTCGTGCACGGCGATCGTGTGACCGACGAACTCCGGGAAGATCGTCGAAGCCCGCGACCAGGTCTTGATCAGCTTCTTGTCGTTGGAGGCGTTCATGGACTCGATGCGCGTCATCAGACGCTCCTCGACCCACGGCCCCTTCTTGCTCGAGCGACTCACGGCTACTTCCTCTTGCCCTTGCCACGACGGCGCGCGCGCACGATGTAGCGGTCCGAGGGCTTGTTCTTCTTACGGGTGCGGTACCCCAGCGTGGGAACGCCCCACGGGGTGACCGGGTGACGGCCCGGGGTCGTCGACCCCTCGCCGCCGCCGTGCGGGTGATCGACCGGGTTCATGGCCGTACCACGCGTCTGCGGGCGGACGCCCATGTGGCGCTTGCGCCCGGCGTTGCCGACGGAGATGTTCTGGTGCTCGGCGTTGCCGACCGAACCGATCGTGGCGCGGCAGGCGTCCATGACCAGGCGCATCTCGCCGGACGGCAGGCGCAGGGTCGCCATGCCCTGGTCCTTCGCCATCAGCTGGATGACCGTGCCGGCGGAGCGGCCGAGCTGGCCGCCCTTGTTCGGCTGGAGCTCCACGTTGTGGATCACCGTGCCGGCCGGGATGTCCTTCAGGGCGAGCGCGTTGCCCGTCTTGATGTCGGAGCCGGGGCCGGACTGGACCATCGTGCCGACCGTCAGGCCACGCGGGGCCAGGATGTACGACTTCACGCCGTCCACGTAGTGGAGGAGCGCGATGTACGCGGTGCGGTTCGGGTCGTACTCGATCGCGGCGACGCGGGCGGGGATGCCGTCGCGCGTGCGCTTGAAGTCGATCTTCCGGTACAGGCGCTTGGCGCCGCCGCCGCGGTGGCGGGACGTCTTGCGACCGTTGTTGTTGCGACCACCGGACTTCGTCAGACCCTCGACGAGCGAGCGCTCGGGCGTGGTCTTCGTGATCTCGGCGAAGTCCGCGTACGTCGCGAACCGCTGACCGGGGGTCGTGGGCTTGGGCTTGCGAATGGCCATGGGTTACTCCTCGATCCCCTGGAGGGAGGCGAAGATCGGGATCTCCTGCCCCTCCCCGACCTGGACGATGGCCTTCTTCCAGGAGCGCGTCCGGCCGGAGGTGGTCCCACGGCGCTTCGGCTTGCTCTTGACGGTCGACGTGCGGACCTCGAGCACGTTGACGTCGAAGAGCTCCTCGACGGCCGCGCGGATCTGCGTCTTGTGGGCGTCCGGGTGGACCCGGAACGTGTACTTGCCGACGGTGGCGAGCACGTAGCTCTTCTCACTGACGACGGGACGGATGATGACCTGGGTCGCGTCCATGTCAGGCCTCCGTTGCGGTGGTCGTGGCGGTGCTGCCGTCGCCGCTAGCGCGCTCGACGAGCTCACCCACGGCACCCGCGGTCAGCAGGAGCCGGCGGGCGCCGACGACGTCCGCGACGCCGACGGCGTCGGCCGAGAGGACCGTCACCTTCGGCAGGTTGCGGAACGACAGGCCGACGTTGTCCTCGCCGGCGGCGAGGACGAGCAGGGTGCGGCCCTTGTCGAGGCCGTCGATGTTCCAGCCGGCCAGGGTCTTCGCGGCGCCCTTGGTGGAGGGCGTGTCGAAGCCGGCACCGGCGTCGAGGCCGGCGACGGAGCCGCGGAGCGCCTGCAGCGACAGCGCGCTGCGGAGCGCGGCGCGCTTCTCCTTGCGGTTCACCTTGAACGTGAAGTGGCGCGGCTGCGGTCCGAAGACCGTGCCGCCGCCCGTCCAGATCGGCGAGCGCGAGGAGCCGGCGCGGGCACGGCCCGTGCCCTTCTGGCGCCACGGCTTGGCGCCGCCGCCGGAGACCTGGCCGCGCGTCTTCGAGGACGACGTGCCCTGACGGCGCGCGTTCAGCTCGTGACGGACGTTCTGGTGGACGAGCGGCCCGTTGAACTCGACGCCGAAGACGGCATCGTCGAGCTGCAGGGTGCCGCCGCCGAGGATCGGTGCATCAGCCATCGGTCCGGACCTCCACGAGGCCGTTCTTCGCGCCCGGGACGGAGCCGCGGACGATCAGCAGGTTGTCGTCGGTGTCGACGCGCACGACCGTTAGGCCGCGCTGCGTCACGCGCTCCGCGCCCATGTGGCCGGGACCGCGGATGCCCTTGAACACGCGGGCCGGCCATGCGGCGGCGCCGATCGAGCCCGGGGCGCGGGTGTTGTGCGAGCCGTGGGTCACGGGACCACGGGCGAAGCCGTGGCGCTTGACCGTGCCCTGGAAGCCCTTGCCCTTCGAGGTGCCGGCGACGCGGATCTTCTGACCCGCCTCGAAGGCCTCCACCGTGACGTTCTGGCCGACCTCGACGTCGATGTCGACGTCGCGGAACTCGACCAGGTGACGGTGGGGACCGACGCCGGCCTTCTTCAGGTGCCCGAGCTCGGGCTTGCTGAGGTGCTTCTCCTTCGTGGCGCCGAAGGCGAGCTGGACGGCGTCGTAGCCGTCGCGCTCGGCGGTCCGGCGACCCGTGACGGGGCACGGGCCGGCCTCGAGCACGGTGACGCGCTCGACGGTGCCGTCCTCCAGGAACAGCTGGGTCATGCCCAGCTTCTTGGCGAGAATCGCGGCCATCTGGGTCACCCCGCCAGTCGGATCTCGATGTCGACGCCCGCGGGGAGGTGGTCGAGACGCTGGAGCGAATCGACCGTCTTCGGGGTCGGCTGGTGGATGTCGATCAGGCGCTTGTGCGTACGGATCTCGAAGTGCTCGCGCGAATCCTTGTCCTTGAACGGGGACCGGATCACGCAGTAGACGTTCTTCTCCGTCGGGAGCGGCACGGGACCGGAGACGCTCGCGCCGGTGCGCTGCGCGGTCTCGACGATCTCCTTGGCCGCCGACTCGATGGCCGACGTGTCGTAGGCCTTGAGGCGGATGCGGATCTTGTTTTGTGTGGCGGCTGCCATCGGGGCTCTCTGCTGTCCGTTCCGTCTGATGACTGGAGGAAGATCTGGGCTGGGTACTGCCGGGGCTGTGGAGCCCCTCCGTCCGCGTGCGGGAGGCGCACGACGGCCGGCCCAGCGGGGTGGCACCGCACCCGCGGACCAGGTGTCCGCGGGCGGGGCCGTGAGGGCGGAGCGGCCGGAGCCGCTCACGCCGTCGGGGTGCTGCTGGTACTAGGCGATGACCTCGGCGACGACGCCGGAGCCGACCGTGCGGCCACCCTCGCGGATGGCGAAGCGCAGGCCCTGGTCCATGGCGATCGGCTGGATCAGCTCGATCTCCATCTGGACGTTGTCGCCCGGCATGACCATCTCCGTGCCCTCGGGCAGGTTGGCGACGCCCGTCACGTCCGTCGTGCGGAAATAGAACTGCGGGCGGTAGCCGGAGAAGAACGGCGTGTGACGGCCACCCTCCTCCTTCTTGAGGATGTAGACCTCGGCCTTGAACTTCGTGTGCGGCGTGATCGAGCCCGGCTTGCAGAGGACCTGCCCGCGCTCGATGTCCTCGCGCTTCGTGCCGCGGAGGAGCAGACCGGCGTTGTCGCCGGCCTCGCCGCGGTCGAGCTGCTTCTTGAACATCTCGACGCCGGTGACCGTGGTCTTGGTCTTCTCGCGGATGCCCACGATCTCGACCTCGTCACCGATGGTGATGATGCCCTGCTCGATGCGGCCCGTGGCCACCGTGCCGCGACCCGTGATCGAGAAGACGTCCTCGACCGGCATCAGGAACGGCTTGTCCAGGACGCGGACGGGCTCCGGGATGTAGGTGTCGAGCTGCTCGGCGAGCTCGAGGATCTTGCCCTCGTACTCGGCGTCGCCCTCGAGCGCCTTCAGCGCCGAACCCGTGACGAACGGGATGTCGTCGCCCGGGAAGTCGTACTCGTTGAGCAGGTCGCGGACCTCGACCTCGACGAGCTCGAGGAGCTCCTCGTCGTCGACCATGTCGGCCTTGTTGAGGAACACGACGATGTACGGCACGCCGACCTGCTTCGCGAGCAGGATGTGCTCACGCGTCTGCGGCATCGGGCCGTCGGCGGCGGACACGACCAGGATCGCGCCGTCCATCTGGGCGGCACCCGTGATCATGTTCTTCACGTAGTCGGCGTGCCCGGGGCAGTCGACGTGCGCGTAGTGCCGGTTCGCGGTCTCGTACTCGACGTGCGAGGTGGAGATCGTGATGCCGCGCTCCTTCTCCTCCGGAGCGTTGTCGATCTCCGCGAACGACCGGGCATCGCCGCCGCCGGCCTTGGCCAGCACGGTGGTGATCGCCGCCGTCAGCGTCGTCTTGCCATGGTCGATGTGACCGATGGTGCCCACGTTGACGTGGGGCTTACCGCGCTCGAACTTCTCCTTCGCCACTGGGCGCTCCTAAGTCTTGTTCTTCGATGGGGTCGGTGCCGACGTTCGCCGGCTCCGGCTCTGGGCGAACCCGTGAAGGGTAGCCAGAGCCGGGGTGTTCATGCGGTGCGGTGGGACTACTTGCCGGTCCGCGTCGCGACGATCTCTTCGGCGACGTGCGACGGCACCTCGTCGTAGCGCTCGAACTGCATCGTGTACGTCGCGCGGCCCTGGGTGGCCGAGCGGAGGTCCGTCGAATACCCGAACATCTCGCTCAGCGGGCAGTACGCCGTGACGATCTGCGCGTTGCCGCGCGGCTCCATGCCCTCGATCCGCCCACGTCGGCGGTTGAGGTCACCGATGACGTCGCCCATGAACTCCTCGGGCGTGACGACCTCGATCTTGAAGATCGGCTCGAGCAGGATCGGCTTCGCACGGCGGGACGCCTCGGTGAACGCCATGTTCGCGGCGATCTTGAACGCGACCTCCGAGGAGTCGACCTCGTGGTACTTGCCGTCCGTGACCGTGACCTTCACGTCGACCATGGGGTAGCCGGCCTTCGGCCCGCTGTCCATGCCCTCGCGCAGGCCCTTCTCGACGGCGTTGTGGTAATCGACCGGGATCGATCCGCCCTTGATCTTGTTCTCGAAGACGAAGCCCTCGCCGGGCGCCGGCTCCATGGAGATCACGACGACGCCGAACTGGCCGGAACCACCGGTCTGACGGACGAACTTGCCCTCGACCTTCTCGACCAGCGACTTCACGGTCTCGCGGTAGGAGACCTGCGGCGTACCGACGTTGGCCTCCACGTTGAACTCGCGACGCATGCGGTCGACGAGGATCTCGAGGTGAAGCTCGCCCATGCCGGAGATCTCGGTCTGGCCGGTCTCCTCGTTGGTCTCGACCTGGAAGGTCGGGTCCTCCTCGGCCAGGCGCTGGAGGGCGACGCCCATCTTCTCCTGGTCGGCCTTGGTCTTCGGCTCGACAGCCACCTTGATGACCGGCTCGGGGAAGTCCATCGCCTCGAGGACGATCGCGTGGTTCGGATCGCAGATCGTGTCGCCGGTGTAGACCTGCTTGATGCCGACGGCCGCGGCGATGTCGCCGGAGTAGACCTTCTCGACGTCCTCGCGGTCGTTGGCGTGCATCATCAGGATGCGGCCGACGCGGTCGGTCTTGCCGGTGTTCGTGTTGAGCACCTTCGAGCCGGCCTCGAGGATGCCCGAGTAGACGCGGAAGAAGACGAGCTTGCCGACGTAGGGGTCGGTGGCGATCTTGAAGGCCAGGGCCGCGAACGGGGCGGAGTCGTCCGACGGACGCTCCTCCTCGTGCTCCTCGCCGTCCTTCGCCGTGACGACGCCCTTGATGGCGGGCACGTCGAGCGGCGAAGGCAGGTAGTCGACGACGGCGTCGAGCAGGGGCTGGACGCCCTTGTTCTTGAAGGACGAGCCGCAGAGGACCGGGTTGATCGACAGCGCGAGGGTCGCGGCGCGGATCGCGGTCTTCAGACGCGGGACCGGGACCTCCTCGCCCTCGAGGACGAGCTCCATGAGCTCCTCGTCGAAGTCGGCGACGGCGTCGAGCAGCTTCTCGCGGGCGGCGGCCGCGGCGTCGGCATACTCCTCGGGGATGTCGACGACGTCGACGTCGCGCCCGATGTCGTCGCGGTAGAACGTCGCCTTCATCTCGACCAGGTCGATGATGCCGGCGAAGTCGCCCTCGGCACCGATCGGCAGCTGGATCGGCACGGCGTTGGCGCCGAGGCGGTCGATCATCGTCCGGACGGACATGTCGTAGTCCGCGCCGGTGCGGTCCATCTTGTTGACGTAGGCGATGCGCGGCACGCCGTAGTCGTTGGCCTGGCGCCAGACCGTCTCGGACTGGGGCTCGACGCCGGCGACCGAGTCGAACACGGCGACGGAGCCGTCGAGCACGCGCAGGGACCGCTGGACCTCGACCGTGAAGTCGACGTGGCCCGGCGTGTCGATGATGTTGATGCGGTGCTTGTCCCACTCGGCGGTGGTGGCGGCGGAGGTGATCGTGATGCCACGCTCCTGCTCCTGCTCCATCCAGTCCATCGTGGCCGAGCCGTCGTGGACCTCGCCGATCTTGTACGTGCGACCGGTGTAGAAGAGGATGCGCTCCGTCGTCGTGGTCTTACCGGCGTCGACGTGCGCCATGATCCCGATGTTCCGGGTCTTCTCTAGGGAGTACTTACGCGACATGAAAGAGCTTCCGAGGTACGCAGACGACTTTGGGGAGGCAAGGACCGAGGTCTCCGCGCTGAAGGCTCGTCGGCGGGGGGACCGGGGTCCCACAGCCGTCAGGCCTGCGGAGGAACTGCACGATCCCAACGATGCGGGACCGGGGGTGCCACCGATCGCCAGCGCTCGACGCGCGGGCTCCAGACGGGCAGCGACGGAGGACTATAGCAGCGTCCTCCGAGGAACGGAACCCGCCTCCGGCGCGCATCGACGACGGGCGTTTCGCCCGCGTGGAGCGTGGGTTCCGCGAGCCGGGCACCGTGGTGCGGGAGACCCCGCCGCCGGCCCCCCGAGAACGACGAAAGGCGCCTCGCGGCGCCCTTCAGGTTGCTCGTCCGACCCCGTCGGTTGCGTGCGAGGTGTGCGCACGTCGAGCAGGTCGGCTCCGGTGAGGTGAGAGCTGGACGCCAGTCCTGCCGAACCCATCGGGGCCGAGATGCGAAGCGCGTGCGTGCGCCTCGCGCGTGACCGACTACCAGCGGTAGTGGGCGAAGGCCTTGTTGGCCTGCGCCATGCGGAAGATGTCGTCCTTCTTCTTGTACGCGCCGCCCTGCTGCTTCTGGGCCTCGATCAGCTCGTTCGCGAGACGCGAGGCCATCGAGCGCTCGCGGCGGCTGCGCGCCGCCTCGACGAGCCAGCGGATGGCGAGCGTGCGGGAGCGACGGGCGGGAACCTCGACCGGCACCTGGTAGGTGGCGCCACCGACGCGGCGGGAGCGGACCTCGAGCTGCGGGGTGAGGGCCTTGATGGACTCCTCGAGCTGCTCGACGGGGTCACCGCCGGTCTTCTCGGCGAGGATCGCGAGGGCGTCGTAGACGATGCCCTCGGCGGTCGACTTCTTGCCGTCGAGCATGACCTTGTTGACGACCTGGTGGACCAGCCGCGAGCGATGGACGGCGTCCGGCTCGAGCGTGCGGGTCACAGCACTGGAACGGCGTGCCATGGGTTACTTCTTCCCCTTCTTGACGCCGTACCGCGAGCGCGACTGCTTGCGGTCGTTGACGCCGGCGGCGTCGTGCGAACCCCGCACGACCTTGTACCGCACGCCCGGGAGATCCTTCACGCGGCCACCACGGACCAGCACGACGGAGTGCTCCTGCAGGTTGTGACCCTCACCCGGGATGTACGCCGTGACCTCGATGCCCGAGGAGATACGGACACGGGCGACCTTGCGGAGCGCCGAGTTCGGCTTCTTCGGGGTCGTCGTGTAGACGCGAGTGCAGACGCCGCGGCGCTGGGGCGCGGCGACCTTCTTCTTGCGCCCCGGTCCGGACTTGAGGCCGGGAGTGGAGAGCTTCTTCGCCTTGGGCTTGCGCCCCTTGCGGACGAGCTGACTGGTCGTGGGCATGCGACGAGGGAGAGTAGCAACGCCCGTCGGGAAACGAGTCCCGGTCCGTCGGGCGTCGCGACGCCCCGTGGGCCGCCCGGTCGTGCGCGTGCCCGTCCGCCGCACCATACCGCTCCGGCGGCACCGTCACAGGGTCGATCCCGGAGCACCGTCTACGGCCTATAGGCTCGGGCCATGTTGGCCCATGACCGCGTCGGCGACGGTCCGCCGCTCGTCCTCCTGCACTTCCTCGGTGGGCACCGGAACGTCTGGCAGCCGCTCCTCCCCCTCCTCGAGGGCCGCACGGTCGTCGCGATCGACCTGCCCGGCTTCGGCGAGAGCCGTCCCCTGGCCGGTTCACCCACGCTGGCCCGGCTGACCGACGCCGTCGCCGGCACGATCGCCGAGCTCGGGCTGGAGCGCCCGGCGGTGGCCGGGATCTCCCTCGGCGGCGGGATCGCGATCGAGCTCGCGCGCGCCGGCAGCGTGTCGTCGGCGGTCGCGATCTCCCCGATCGGGTTCGCGACGCTGCCCGAGATGGCGTTCGCGAAGGCGAGCCTCCGGGCCACGCACGCCGCGAGCCGCGCGATCGCGGGGCAGGTCGACCGCCTCGCGCCGCAGGCGACGCTCCGCGCGGCCCTCGGCGCGCAGATGTTCGCCAAGCCGTGGGCGGTGCCCGCGGAGGACGCCGCCGGCCTGGTGCGGAGCATGGCGCACAGCCCGGGGACGCTGCCGGTCCTCCGGGCGGCGATGGGCCAGGAGATCCAGGGCGGCGGCACCGTCGCGCCCGTGACGGTCGCCTGGGGGCAGCGCGATGCGCTCCTCCTCCCCCGTCAGGGTCGTCGTGCGGTCCAGCGGCTGTCCTTCGCCCAGCTCGTGCCGCTCGCCGGCTGCGGGCACGTCCCGCTCTGGGACGACCCGGAGAAGGTCGCCGACACGATCCTCACCGGCACCTCGCGGGGCTGAGGCCCCGGAGCGACCGGGCCGCTCCGTCGAGGGGCGCCGGCGTGCGGGAGGCCCGGGGGCCGCGTCGACCGGCTCCGCGCCCGGGCCGGGCTCAGGCGGCGGCGCCGACCGGCCCGCCACCGGACGAGGCCGCCCGGGGTGCCGGCAGCAGCGCGGCCGCGAGGATGACCATCAGGAACGCGACCGACTGGACGACGATCCCGATCGTGTCGGTGGCGATGGGGTCCCCGAAGACGACGAAGCCGCCCAGGATGCCGACGACGTTGGCGCCGGTCGCGGTGATCGCGATGACCTCGACGGCCCCGCCCTCCTGCAGCGAGCGCGCGGAGATGTAGTACGCGAGGACCGACGCGACGATCGCGACGAAGATCCACGGGGTGATGATGCTGCCGCCGGCGCCCATGACGCCCGTGGTGGCCTTCACGGCGACGTTGCAGACGCCGAAGAGGAGGCCGGCCGCCGCGCCCATCAGCGGCCCGCGCAGGTGGGCGCCGCGCTCGTGCTGGCCGCCCAGGATCATCAGCGCGCCGACGGTCAGGAGGACGCCCTCGAAGAGCGCGAGCCCGAGGACCCGGAAGTTGCTGTTGGCGGAGTCCACGCCCGGCATCGCCACGACGAGCATCGCGAGGCCGATGCCGGTGAGGATCAGCCCCATCCACTGCCGTCTGCCGACCGTCATCCCGAAGACGCGGTCGGCGAGCACCGCCACGAGCACGATGCCGCCGGCGAGGACGACCTGGACCACCGACATCGGCGCGACGGCGATGGCCGCGGTGTGGAACGCCCACCCGACCGCGCCGACGAGCATGCCCGCCGCGAACCAGCGCGACTTCCAGAGGGCGAGGCCCGTCTTGATGGGATGCCGGGCATCGACGGCCGGGGCCTCGTTGGCACCGCGGTGCTTGTAGAGGAACCCCAGGTTGGCGGCGAGCGCGCTGAGGAGGGCGAGGACGATTCCGAGTTGGAGCATCGATGCAGAACGGGTGATCCGGGGAGCCGGGCCCGGGCGGGCCCTGTCCCACGTATCGGCGGGTTCGTGGCTTCACCGTAGCGACCTCACCTAAGGATGCGACCCGGTTCGTCGGAGATGTCGGTGAGTCGGTTCGCCACCGTGGCAGATCGCCCATGACACGTGACGATCGTCCGGTTCCATGGGCCGGTCGTCCCACTCGATCACCCGTTGAGTCACAGTCGCGGGCGGTCCCCGAACGACGACGCCCCGGCCGAGGGCCGGGGCGTCGGTGTCGCGGTGCGACGGGCGGGCCGACGGACGCCGGCCCGCGGGCTCAGGCGCGGTCGTCCGGGCCGGGCACGTCGAGCTCGATGAGCTCGTCCGCGAGGTCGCCCTGGCTGCCGCCGAGCTGCTCGAGGTCGCGCAGGTCCTGCGACAGGTCGTCGCCGTACGGCTGACCGCCGTCGAGGCCCATGTCGCCCAGGAGCTCGTCACCGTCCAGCAGGGCGACGTCGCCGCCGTGCGGGAGCGGGTCCGTCGGCTCGATCTCGATCCGGCGGTAGTGCCGCAGGCCGGTCGCCGCCGGGATCAGCTTGCCGATGATGACGTTCTCCTTCAGGCCCAGCAGGTCGTCCCGCTTGCCCTCCAGCGCCGCGTCGGTCAGGACCTTCGTGGTCTCCTGGAAGGAGGCCGCCGACAGGAACGAGTCCGTGTTCAGCGACGCCTTGGTGATGCCGAGGATGACCTCCTCGTACGTCGCCTTCTCGCCGCCGTCCGCCTCGATCTGCTCGTTGACGCGGAAGAACTCGTTCCGGTCGACGAACTGGCCGGGGAGGAAGTCCGAGTCGCCCTTCTGCTCGACGCGCACGCGCTTGAGCATCTGACGGGCGATCAGCTCGATGTGCTTGTCGTTGATGTCCACGCCCTGCGACTTGTAGACCGACTGCACCTCCTTGACCAGGTACTGCTCGGTCGCGGTCCGGCCCTGCAGCTCGAGGAGCTCGTGCGGGTACAGCGAGCCCTCGTTGAGCTGCTCGCCGGCCTTGACCTTCTGGCCGTCCTCCACGAACAGGCGCGTGCGGCGCGGGAACGTGTAGCGGTGCTCGTCGCCCGCCGCGTCGGTGACGACGACGGTGAGCGCCTTGTCCGTCGACTCGACGGCGACCGTGCCGTCGTGCTCGGCGATCTTCGCCAGGCCCTTCGGCTTGCGGGCCTCGAACAGCTCGACGACACGCGGCAGACCGTGCGTGATGTCCGCGCCGGCGACGCCGCCGGTGTGGAACGTGCGCATGGTCAGCTGGGTGCCGGGCTCGCCGATCGACTGCGCCGCGACGATGCCGACCGCGTCACCGATCTCCGCCAGCTGGCCGGAGGCCATCGAGCGGCCGTAGCACGCCTGGCAGATGCCGGTGAGGGCCTCGCACTTGTGGACCGACCGGACGGCGACCGTCGGACGCTCCTCCGCCGGGCCCATCTCCGTGATCCGCAGGACGCGGACGTTGTCGATCTCCTCGCCCTTCGGGATCAGGACGTCGCCGCCGATGAGGACGTCCTGGGCCGTCACGCGACCGGCGAGGTTCGGGTTGAGCTCCTGGACCTCGTTGTAGACCGGCATGTCGATCCAGCCCTCGGTGCCGCAGTCGTGCTCACGGATGATCACGTCCTGCGACACGTCGACCAGACGACGCGTCAGGTACCCCGAGTCGGCGGTACGCAGGGCGGTGTCGGCCAGGCCCTTGCGCGCGCCGTGGGTGGAGATGAAGTACTCGAGGACATCGAGGCCCTCCATGAAGTTGGCCTTGATCGGCCGCTCGATGATCTCGCCCTTCGGGTTCGACATCAGGCCGCGCATGCCGGCCAGCTGGCGGATCTGCTTCAGGGAACCACGGGCACCGGAGTTGGCCATCATGTAGATGGGGTTCCGCGCCGGGAAGTTCTTCTCCATGGCGTCGGCGACCTCTTCCGTCGCCTCGTTCCACTTGCCGACGATCAGCTCGTGGCGCTCGTACTCCGTGATGAGGCCGTCCTCGTACTGCTCCTCGATCCCGGCGACGATGTCCTCGTACTTCTTGAGGATCTCGCCCTTGTTCGGCGGGATGACGACGTCGTTCTTCGAGATCGTCACGCCGGCGCGGGTCGCGAACTCGAACCCGAGGTCCTTGAAGGCGTCCAGGACGGTCGCGATCGTGGACGGGCCGTAGATCTGCACCAGCTGGTCGATGAAGCGGGAGGTGTCCTTCTTCCGCATCGACTGGTTGATGAAGACGTACGACGACGGGTCGTACTCCTCGCCGAGCGTCTCGATCAGCGCCCGCTCGATGCGGTCGTTGTAGATGACGCGGCCGAGCGTGGTGAGCACCGGCGCACGGCCCTCGGCGCGGAACTCCACGAGGTCGTGGAGCTTCGCCCCGCCGTGCTGGTCGGCGAGCGTGGCCTCGTTCGCGGTCCGGAAGACGCGCGGCTTGCGCTCGTCCTCGGGCCACGTGCCGTCGTACAGCGACGTGTGCTTCTTCGCCAGGACCTCGGGCTCGTCGCCCAGGGTGACGTAGTAGCCGCCGATGACCATGTCCTGCGACGGCGTCGCGAGCGGCTGCCCGTTGGACGGCGACAGGATGTTGTTGGACGACAGCATCAGCAGTCGCGCCTCGGCCTGGGCCTCGGCGGACAGCGGGACGTGCACGGCCATCTGGTCGCCGTCGAAGTCCGCGTTGAACGCGGCGCAGACGAGCGGGTGGACGCGGATGGCCTTGCCCTCGATGAGGACCGGCTCGAACGCCTGGATGCCGAGGCGGTGGAGCGTCGGCGCGCGGTTGAGCAGCACCGGGTGCTCCTGGATGACCTGCTCCAGGACGTCCCAGACCTCCTCGCGCGACTCGTCGACGAGGCGCTTGGCGGCCTTGATGTTCTGCGCGTCCTTGCGCTCGACGAGCTGGGCCATGATGAACGGCTTGAACAGCTCGAGCGCCATCAGCTTCGGCAGACCGCACTGGTGCAGCCGCAGCGACGGACCCGACACGATGACCGAGCGGCCGGAGTAGTCGACGCGCTTGCCGAGCAGGTTCTGGCGGAACCGGCCCTGCTTGCCCTTGAGCATGTCGGACAGCGACTTCAGCGGGCGGTTGCCGGGGCCCGTGACCGGGCGACCACGACGGCCGTTGTCGAAGAGCGCGTCGACGGACTCCTGAAGCATGCGCTTCTCGTTGTTCACGATGATCTCGGGCGCGCCGAGGTCGAGGAGCCGCTTGAGGCGGTTGTTGCGGTTGATGACGCGGCGGTACAGGTCGTTGAGGTCGGACGTCGCGAAACGGCCGCCGTCGAGCTGCACCATCGGACGGAGGTCCGGCGGGATGACCGGGACCGCGTCCAGGATCATCATCTCGGGCTTGTTGACCTGCGCGTAGTACGGCGCGTTCTCGGGGTCGTAGAACGCCGAGAGGACCTTCAGGCGCTTGACGGCGCGCTGCTGCTTCTGGCCCTTGCCGTTCTTGACGAGGTCCTCGAGGTCCTCGCGCTCGTGCTTCAGGCAGAAGCCGGGCTGGTCACGGATGTCCAGCTCGACGCCGGCCAGGCGCTCGGAGTCGACGTCGCGGCGCGGGGCCTCGCGGTCGTACTCCGGCTTGATGAGCATGAGCTCACGGATGTACTCGGCGCCCATGCCGCCGCCGAAGTACTCGCCGTAGCCGTAGACGGAGCCGAAGCGCATCTTCAGCTCGCGGAAGAACGTCTCGTCGGCGATGACCGTCTGCGGGACGAGGTCGTCCTTCTCGATCGCCTTGTCCGTGAAGGCGGAGAGCGGCCACTCCTCGCCGTCGTTCGGCGGGTCCTCGCTCGGCTCGAGCTTGTTCGCGAAGAGCTTCCAGACCTCGCGCAGGCGGGCGCGGGACTCCTCGTAGTGCGAGCGGAGATCGTCGATCTCGGCCGTCAGCTGCTTCTTGTTGTCGGCGAGCAGCTTCTTGCGCTCGTCGTCGGTGAGCTTCGCGACGGTGATGTCGAGCGACTCGGCCCACAGGTAGTCGTCGTCCGAGAAGCCGTCCTGCGACCCGTCGGCGAGGTACTGCGTGCGGACCTCCAGCGAGTTCTCCAGGCCGGAGAGCTCGTCCTTCTCCATCGAGGTCGACTGGTCGAGGTCGTCCTGGACCTGCGCCTCGAGGTCGGGGAGGTCGCGCCAGCGGGCCTCCTGGTCGACCCACGTCACGATGGACGCGGCGAAGTACAGGATCTTCTCGAGCTCCTTGGGAGCCATGTCGAGCAGGTAGCCGATGCGGCTCGGCACGCCCTTGAAGAACCAGATGTGCGAGACCGGCGCGGCGAGGTCGATGTGCCCCATGCGCTCGCGGCGGACCTTCGAGCGCGTGACCTCGACGCCGCACTTCTCGCAGATGATGCCCTTGTAGCGGACCCGCTTGTACTTGCCGCAGTAGCACTCCCAGTCCTTGGTCGGACCGAAGATGCGCTCGCAGAAGAGCCCGTCGCGCTCGGGGCGGAGCGTGCGGTAGTTGATGGTCTCCGGCTTGAGGACCTCTCCCGAGGACCAGGACCGGATCTGCTTCGAGGAGGCGAGGCCGATCTCGATGGCGTCGAACGTGTTGATGTCGTGCACGGTGGGTGAGTTCCCTGATCGTGTGCTTGGCGGGGCGGGGGTCGGCGTGGCCGCTCCGCCGGGTCCCGGTCCCGGCCGCTCGGTGGCGGTCGGGACCGGGGCTCGGCGGGCCGGCCGTGCCGGTCCTACGCCTCGTCCTCCGCGGCCGCCGGGGCGGCCTGCTCACCTGCGGCGGGCGTGTCGCCCTCCGCGGGAGCCTCTGCGTTGTTCTCGGGAGCTTCGTCCGACGCGGGCTCGTCGCCCAGGTCGGCGCGGACGCCGCCCAGGTCGATGCCGAGCTCCTCGGCGGCGCGCAGCAGCTCGTCCTCGTCGTCGGCGCCACCCGCGGCGCCCTCGTCGTGGATCTCGCGGACGTCGAGGGAGAGCGCCTGCATCTCCTTCAGGAGCACCTTGAAGGACTCCGGGACGCTCGGCTCGGCGATGTTCTCGCCCTTGACGATCGCCTCGTAGGCCTTCACGCGCCCGACGGTGTCGTCGGACTTGATGGTGAGCATCTCCTGCAGCGTGTAGGCGGCGCCGTACGCCTCGAGCGCCCAGACCTCCATCTCGCCGAAGCGCTGGCCGCCGAACTGCGCCTTGCCGCCCAGCGGCTGCTGGGTGACGAGCGAGTACGGGCCCGTGGCACGTGCGTGGATCTTGTCGTCCACGAGGTGGTGCAGCTTCAGGATGTACATGTAGCCGACGGTGATCTGCGCGTCGAACGGCTGACCGGTGCGCCCGTTGAAGAGCGTGAACTTGCCGCTCGCCTGGGTGCCGTCCGGACGCGCCTTGTCGACGTCCATGTTGATCAGGCCGCCGTTGGCGGAGTGGTTGTCCTGCCACTTCACCAGGGCCTCGTCGACCTGCGCGACCGTCGCGCCGTCGAAGACCGGGGTGGAGACGTAGACGCCGCCGCCCTTGTTGCCCTCGCGCTCGTCCCAGGCCTGCGTGCCGTCCGGGTACCAGCCCTGTGCGGCGGCCCACCCGAGGTGGATCTCCAGCACCTGACCGACGTTCATGCGCGACGGCACGCCCAGCGGGTTCAGGATGACGTCGACGGGGGTGCCGTCCTCGAGGAACGGCATGTCCTCGATGTCGACGATCTTCGAGATGACGCCCTTGTTGCCGTGGCGGCCGGCGAGCTTGTCGCCCTCGGAGATCTTGCGCTTCTTCGCGACGAAGACGCGCACGAGCTCGTTGACGCCCGGGGGCAGGTCGTCGCCCTCGTCCTTGTGGAACGTCTTGACGTCGATGACGACGCCGCCCTCGCCGTGCGGGACCTTCAGGGAGGTGTCGCGGACCTCGCGGGCCTTCTCCTTGAAGATGGCGCGGATCAGCTTCTCCTCCGCCGTCAGCTCGGTCTCGCCCTTCGGCGTGACCTTGCCGACCAGGAGGTCGCCCGAGCCGACCTCGGCACCGACGCGGACGATGCCGCGATCGTCGAGGTTGCGCAGCGACTCCTCCGCGCGGTTCGGGATGTCGCGGGTGATCTCCTCGTCGCCGAGCTTCGTCTGGCGCGCGTCGATCTCGTACTCCTCGATGTGCACCGAGGTGAGCTCGTCGTCGCTGACCAGGCGGCGGCTGAGGATGATCGCGTCCTCGAAGTTGTAGCCCTCCCAGGACATGAACGCGACCATCAGGTTCTTGCCCAGCGCCATCTCGCCCATCGAGGTCGAGGAGCCGTCGGCGAGCACGGAGCCCGCGCCGACCTCCTGACCGCGCTTGACCAGCGGGCGCTGGTGGATGAGCGTGCCCTGGTTGGAGCGCTCGAACTTCTCGAGGTGGTACTCGTCGCGCCCCTCGGCGTGCTCGATGACGATGCGCTTGGCGTCGACGTACTGGATCGTCCCGGCGTTCTTCGCCAGGACGACGTCGCCGGAGTCCTGCGCTGCGCGGGCCTCCATGCCGGTGCCGATGCGGGGCGCGTCCGTCTTCAGGAGCGGCACCGCCTGGCGCTGCATGTTCGAGCCCATGAGCGCGCGGTTGGCGTCGTCGTGCTCGAGGAACGGGATCATCGCCGTAGCGACCGACCAGATCTGCTGCGGAGAGACGTCCATCAGCGTGACTTCGGTCTTCGGGATGACGACGTACTTGCCGGCCTGCGTGCGGCAGAGGACCTCGTCCTCGAGCAGCTCGCCGTCCGCGCCGACGGGGGCGTCGGCCTGCGCGGCCAGCCCCTCCTCCTCCTGCGTGGCGTCCAGGTGGACGATCTCGCCGGTGACCTTGCCGTCGGCGATCACGCGGTACGGCGTCGTGATGAAGCCGTGCTCGGAGATCTGCGCGTAGCTCGACAGCGACCCGATCAGGCCGATGTTCGGGCCCTCCGGGGTCTCGATCGGGCACATGCGGCCGTAGTGGGTCGGGTGGACGTCGCGGACCTCGATCGGTGCGCGCTCGCGGGTCAGGCCGCCGGCGCCCAGCGCCGACAGGCGGCGGCGGTGCGTCAGGCCGGCCAGCGAGTTGTTCTGGTCCATGAACTGCGAGAGCTGCGAGGAGCCGAAGAACTCCTTCAGCGCCGCGGAGACCGGGCGGATGTTCACGATCGACTGCGGGGTGATCGTGTCCTCGTCCTCCGTCGTGAGGCGCTCGCGGACGACGCGCTCCATGCGGTAGAGGCCGACGCGGAAGGCGTCCTGGATCAGCTCGCCGACGGTGCGCAGACGGCGGTTGCCGAAGTGCTCGTACTCGTCGAGGAGGTCGGCGACGGGCTCGCGCGGCATCGCCGAGGCCTCGGCCGCGTAGTCCTTGATCTCGACCTCTTCCTCCTCCGGGATCCCGAGCTCGCGCGGGAGCCGGATGAGCTCCTTGATCAGCGCGTAGATGTCCTCGGGCGTGAGGTGGCGGGTCTCGAGGTCGATGTCGAGGTTCAGCCGCGAGTTCAGCTTGTAGCGGCCGACGCGCGTGAGGTCGTAGCGCTTGGGGTCGAAGAACAGCGTCTGCAGCAGGGCGTACGCGGCGTCGACCGTCGGCGGCTCGCCGGGGCGCTGCTTCTTGAACAGCTCGATGAGCGCGCCCTTCTTGGTGCGCGTCGCCTCGGTGTCCGTCAGCAGGGTGTTGCGGACGTAGGCGGAGCCCTCGAAGCGGTCCAGCAGGACCTGGTCGAGCGCGTCGACGTCGGCGTCGGACTCCTCGACGTCGGCGTCGAGCTCCGGGTTGTACTCCATGGCCCGCAGGAGGACCGTGACCGGCAGCTTGCGCTTGCGGTCGATGCGGACGAAGACCTTGCCCTTCTTGTCGACCTCGAGCTCGAGCCACGAGCCGCGGGCCGGCATGAGGTTGGCGACGAAGACCTGCTTCTCGCGGTCCTTCGGCTCCATGAGGTACGCGCCCGGCGAACGGACGAGCTGCGTGACGACCACGCGCTCGGTGCCGTTGACGATGAACGTGCCCCGCTCGGTCATCCACGGGAAGTCGCCCATGAAGACGGACTGCTCGCGGATCTCACCGGTCTCCCGGTTGACGAACGAGACCTCGACGGAGAGCGGCCGCGAGTACGTCTGGCCCTTCTCCTTGCACTCCGCGAGGGTGTGCGTCTCCTCGCCGAACTCCAGCTCGCCGAACTCCACGGCGAGGTTGCCGGTGTAGTCCTCGATCGGGGAGATGTCGTCGATGGTCTCTCGAAGCCCACCCTGCACGCCATTCACGAGCCACGCGAAGGAGCGTCGCTGAATGTCGATGAGGTTGGGCACGTCGAGGACCTGATCCAGACGTGCGAACGTGCGTCGCGTGCGCAGGGCGTTGACCGTGGACAAGGCGGGCGACTCCTCGGGGGTGTCGGTGTGTCGGGCGAGGATTCGCACCCGGACCGCGCCTACGTCCAGCAGACGCGCGGATACGAACACATGAAAATTAGCACACGGGAACAAAGACCCCGTGGCGAGGGCGGTCGACGGTCACGGACCCCGTCCTGCAGACCCGCGTATGTGGCGCGGGATCCGATGGGAGGACGGCTACGACTATCGGTCGACGGTCTGAACTATACGCGACCCGCGGGCGCCGCGGTGACCGGCGCCCCCGGGGTGCTGCGGCGGACGGTCAGTCCGCGTGCGACGCGAAGCCGCCGAGCTGCTCGATCGCATCGCGGGCCTCGGACTCCGACGCCCCCGTGATCTCGCGGTAGCGCCGCATCGCACTCATCGGCCGGCCGGACGCGATCAGCTCCTGCACCTCGGCCGCCGGGTCGTCGTCCTCCCGCGCGGACCGGCGGGCCGTCGGCTCGTCCCCGATCTCCTCGAGCCTCGACTCGAGCGCACGGATGCGGCGCAGCAGGCTGCTTCGAGACGGAGGGGCAGGGGACTTCTGGATCGCCATTGAGGGCTCCGGCGTGGGGTTGCGAGGGCGGACGACGAGGGGTCGTCCTTCGACGGTACCCCGCCCCCACCCCGTCGCGCAAGCGGGATGTGACTGCCGTCCGCACCCGCCGGGGCGGACCTGATGCTCCCCTCAGCCGGCCTTGAGGCCGTCCTCAGGACGACGACGGGCCCCGTCCTACGACGGGGCCCGAGGGACCGCTCCGGTGCGTCACGGACCCGGAGGCCCACGACGGACGCCCGGTTCAGCGGATGCTGATGCGGACCGTCTTCTTGACGGTCGTGCCCTTGCCCGTGGTGATCACGAGCTGGGCCTTCGCGACGCGCCCCAGGCGCAACGCCTTCGCGCCCTTGCCCTTCGCCGACAGCCTGACCGTGGTCTTCTTCCCGGCCTTGAGCTTCAGGGTCCCGGTCGCGAGGACCGAGCCCTTCTTGATCGTGGCGCTCGCCTTGACCGGACCGAGCGCCACCAGCTTCGCCGTGCCCGTGCAGGCGACGGAGCAGCTGACCGGGACCGCGACCGAGGCCTTGGTCGTCGTGCCGGAGACCCGGAGCGACGTGGCCAGGACCGCGGCGCGCGGGGCGGTCGTCGGCGGGGCGGCGACGTCCGGAGCCGCGGCGCTCGGGGCCGGCGCGACCGGCGTCGCCGGAGCGACGGGGCGCGGGGCCACGGGCGTGGGGGTCGGCGCCGGCGTCACGGTGCCGGTGTCCCCCGAGGCGTTGGTCGCGGTGAACGTCGCCGAGGCCGTGTCGTCCGCCGTCGTGGCGTCCTGCGTGCTCGTCTTCACCGACGCGGTGTTGACGACGTTCGCGAACCCGAGCTCGCCGCCCGTGCGGATGCCGAGGCAGAGGAGCGACACGTTCGCCGTGAGGTCCTGGCCGGTCGTGTTCTGGAAGCCGAAGACGCGGACCTGCGGCTGGGGGTCGTTCCCCGCCGAGGTCAGGCCCGGGGGCACCAGGCTGCCGCCGACGATGCCCTTGCCGGACTGGCAGTCGAGCGTCTTCGTCGTCTTCGTGCTGCCGGTCTGGTTCGCCGGGACGACGATCGTGTCGTTCAGCTGCGTGAACTGCAGGTCATGGACGTGGCCGTTGACGGCGCCGGTGGTGGTCGAGAGGCACCGGACCGAGAACGTACCGCTGTCCGCCTCCGTGGTGTCGACGGTGAACTTCCAGCCCGTCTGGCCGTCGCGCTGCGAGCCGCTGACCCGTGCCGATCCGCCGTTGACGAACGTGAAGCTCGGGGCGACGGCCACGCGACCGGTGCCGCAGGCCAGGACGACCTCGGTCCGGCCGGCCGCGAGCTGCCGCGTCGCGGTCACCGGGGCGGAGACCAGCAGCGGGTGGGTGTGGCCGCCGGAGCTGGCCGTCGTGGTCTTCAGGCAGACGACCGTGACCTTCAGCGTTCCTTGGCCGATCGTGTCGTTGTCGACGATCGCCGTCCAGCCCGTACCGTCGACTGTCGCGCGGCTCGCGCGGACATGGAGATCACCGAGGTTGCCCGTGCCCTGATCGACGTGCTCCAGACGTGCGCTGCCGTCCGTCGCGAAGTAGCCCGGATCGCAGGTGACCGTGCCGGCCTGAGCCGTGTTCGCGGACTTCGGCTGGATCGCGACGTCGACCTCCTTCTTCTGGACGTCGAGGTCCTGCGTCGCGTTCGCGTCGAAGCTGCCCGCCAGCGGCGAGACCTGGACGCGGACCGCGACGCTGCGGCTGCTGCCCGCGGCGATGTCGCCGACCGCGCAGGTGACCTTGCCGGAGGAGAACGTGCACGGCGCGTCGGCCGAGACGAACGTCGTGCCCGCCGGGATCACGTCGTCGATGACGACGTCCTGGGCGGCGGCCGGTCCGGCGTTCGAGGCCTTCAGCGTGTAGGTGACGGTGTCACCGGGCTTCGCGTTGGCGCTCGACGCCGACTTCGTGATCGAGAGGCCGGCGACGCGGACCACGGGGACCTGCAGCGCGGCCGTGTCGTTCGACGGGTCGGTGTCGTTGACCGTCGTGACCCTCGCCGACGAGTCGATCGTCGCTCCGGGGTTGGAGCCGACCTTCACGACGATGTCCCGCGTCGTCGACTTTCCGCTGCCGAGGTCCGAGGTCGAGAGGTCGCAGACGACCGTCTGCGCCGCCGCGTCGTAGGTGCAACCGCTCGGTGCGCTGACGAACGTCGTGCCCGCCGGGATCGCGACGGTGACCTTCGGGTTCTGCGGAGACGCCGGGCCGTTGTTCTTGACGGTGGCCGTGAGCGTCAGGGTGTCGCCGGCGCTCGTCGAGCCGGGATTCGACGCGAGCGTCACGCCCAGGTCGACGGCCGAGACGACCGGGGTGCTCGTGGTCGCGCTGTTGTCGTCGACGTTCGCGTCCTGCTCGAGGCTCGTGGCCGTCGCGATCGTCGAGACGGACGCGGGCGGGTTGGTGCTGTCGACCTTCAGCGGGATGTTCAGCGTCGGGACCGAGGCGCCCGGCGCGATCGTCCCGAGGGTGCAGGTGATCGTCCGGCCGTCGACCGACAGCGTGCAGCCGTTCGGCAGCTGACCGTCGACCGACGTGCCGGCCGGGACCGGGAACGCGAGCGTGCTGCCGGTCGCCGGCGATCCGCCGGTGTTCTTGACGTCGACCTGCCAGGTGTACGTGTTCCCGGCCTGCAGGGTGGTCGGGGTGGGCGTCCCGGCGATCGCGTTCGTCACCACGAGATCGACAGGCTTCACCGTCACCGTCTGGTCGCCGGTGTTGTTGGCGGACGACGGGTCCGGCTCGTTGCCCGTGACCGCAGCCGTGTTCTTGATCGGCTTGCCGGCGGTACCGACGGCCGGCTTCGCGGTGATCGTCAGCGCCTTGGTGTCACCGGCGGCGAGGGCGCCGACGGTGCACGAGATCGTGCTGGTGCCGGTGCAGCCGGAAGATGAGGAGACGAAGGTCAGGCCGGCCGGCAGCGTGTCGGTGACGACCGAGCCCGTGGAGTCCGACGTGCCGTTGTTCTTCACCGTCAGCGTGTAGACGACGTTCTCGCCGACGGCCGGTGCAGTGGTCGGGGTCGACTTCGTGATCGAGAGGTCGGCCTGGCTGCCCGCCGGGGCGTTGTCGGTACCGACGTTGTTCGTCGGGTTGCCGTCGCCACCGCCGGCGACCGTCGCCGAGTTGACGACCGGCGTGGGGGCGCTGGCCGCGATCTGCGTGTGGAGCGTGATGAGGCTCGAGCCGCCAACGGCCAGTGCCGTCGTGCGGGTGCAGGTGACGGTCTTGGAGGAGTTCGTGATCGAGCACGTCCAGCCGGTGGCCGCGTCGACGCTCGTCGCCGTCACGCCCGCGGGCAGGGTGTCGGTGACCGAGTACTGCCCCTGGGTGGGCGCGTCGCCGATGTTCTTCACGGTGAGGACGTAGTCGTGCGGCTGGCCGCGCGTGATGGGCCCCTGGCCGACCTTCGTGATCGTGAGGTCGGGCGACTGGACCGTCGCCGTGGCGTCGGACTGCGCCGTCAGCGGGGTGCCGAGGCTCGAGGAGGCGAAACTGGCCGTCGCGACGTTCTTGATGTCGGTGTCGGAGGCGATCGCGGGGCTCGGGCCCCCGACCTTGACGTCGAAGGTCACCGTGTAGGTGCCGCCTGCGGGGACGGTGCCGCCGCTCGTGCCGGTGGAGCCGGTGCCGAGGCGGGCCACGACACGGTTGCCGGTCGCGTCGAACTCGCCGCGGTCCGCGTCGACGGCATCGGTGGGCGTCACCGTCGCGGCGCCGCCGGTCGCCGGGGAGATCCGCAGCGTTCCCGGCACGTACGTCGTGTTCGCCGGGATCGGGTCGCGGAGGACGAAGCTCGCGGCGCCGTCCTGCCCCGAGTTCGTGCCCTCGATCGTGTAGCGCAGCGTGTCGCCCTGCTCGACGAGGCCGCCGTTGACGTCTTCGACCTTCTTGGTCTGATCGACCTTCGGCGCGTAGAGCTCGGTCGCGAAGGTGACGACGCCCGGGGCGTAGACGTCACCCGACGTCGTGAGTCCGATGGTGGCCGACGTCGCGTTGTTGGGCAGGATGCCGTCGGCCTTGAGGATCGACTGCTCGATGCCCAGGTTGTTCGGGTAGTTCGGGTCCGTCGCGGTCCGCAGCACGCCGTCGCGGCTGCTGCGGGAGTTGAAGAAGTTGGTGGCCGGGTGCTGGGCGTCGCTCAGGATCGTGCCGTTGAGCGAGGCGCTGTCGCCGACGATGCCGGCGTCGCCCTCGTACGCGACGAAGCCGACGCGCGTCTTGACCGCGCCCGCCGGCGGCGTCAGGAAGCCGGAGACCGGGATCGTGCCGCCCTGGGTGCCGCTGATCGACTTGATGCCGTCGAAGACGGTCAGGTTCCGGGCGGGCTGGGACGTGTCGCGGTACGCGATCACGAGCGACCAGCCCGCGAGCTTGTCGCCGCCGAGCGCCGCCTGCACGTCGGCCACGGTGTAGACGCCCGACCCTCCCGCCTGGACCCGGGACGTGACGTCGACGAAGCCCTGGTAGATGCTGTCGGAGGCACCGGCGGTCCCGCCGTCGTCGAGGGTCGTCGCCGTGAGGGGGACGTACGCGCTGGAGGTCGGCGCCTTGAACTTCACCGTCCCGCGCTGGGCGAACCCGGTTGCCCCTCCTGCCCGACCACCCCAGTAGAGCCCCGCGAAGAGGACGGTGCTCCCCGTCGGGATGGTGACCGTCGCCCGACTCGAGTTGAACGTCGACGGGTCTCCGTCGACGTCGACGTACTGCATGCTGTACGCGTTGTTCTGGTTCATGGAGTCCGACGTCGTGGTGACGCCGGACCGCTGGGCGGCCGTGCAGCCGGCCGCCGACGTCGGACACGTCATCAGCGTGTTGCCGAAGATGTCGATGTCGCCGGTGTCGTTCACCGAGAACCGTGGTGCGAAGTTGCGGTCCGCCGCGTTCGCCGCCGGGACCGCGGCGAGGCCGAGGACCACGAGGGCCCCCAGCAGCGCGGCGAGGAGCGCCGGCGTCCGGCGGATCCTCGGGGCGGATGAGCGCAGGGAAGCGACAGGTGACGCAGTCGTCATGGCGGGCACGCTAGGTCGGGGTCGTATCGAGTTCGTATCGAACGCCCTCCGCGACGGTGTCGGGCGGGCATCGACGGACGCGGGCTGAGGACCCACGATCGACGGGGCGAGAGCGTACACGGGGAAATCGCCCTCCACCACGGGAATCACCCCGGCCGCCCGGATCTCACCCTGCCCGGATCACGAGGTCCGGCCGATGTCCAGTGGCGGCGGACGCATGAGCCGGTCGCTCGGTCATCGGTCCACGCCGCGCCGCCGTGGGGGTCACCACGGGCGGACTGCGCGGCGTGTGGCCGCGACCGGCCCGTGCGTCCCGGCGCCGGGACGCCGATCCGCCTGCCGCCGCGGGCGCCGCGGGACCACCGCCGCGCCGGCCCACGGCGCCCCCGGGAACGCGAACGGGCCGCTCGAGGAGCGGCCCGTGGGCGTGTGGCGCGGCGGCGGGCCGCCGCGCCGGGTGCGCAGCCTCGTGGCTGCGCGGTGCTACTTGAGGGTGACGGTCGCGCCGGCCTCTTCGAGCTCGGCCTTCAGCTTCTCGGCCTCGTCCTTGTCCAGGCCCTCCTTGACGGCGCCCGGGGCCTCGTCGACGACGGCCTTGGCCTCCTTCAGGCCCAGGCCGGTGGCGGCGCGGACGACCTTGATGACGCCGATCTTCTTGTCGCCGGCGGCCTCGAGGATGACGTCGAAGGAGCTCTGCTCCTCGGCGGCGGGGGCGTCGCCGCCACCACCGGCGGGGGCGGCGGCGGCGACGGCGGTCGCCGACACGCCGAACTCCTCTTCGAGCGCCTTGATGCGCTCAGCCAGCTCGAGCACGGTGATGCTCTTGAGCTCGTCGATCCAGTCCTGCGTGGTAGCCATGTTGGTTCTCCTGTGTGCGATTCGGGTGGGTCTGGCGGGTTGCTGCGGCGTGGTTACGCCGACGCACCCGACTCGTCTGCGGCCTCGGCGGCCGCGTCGTTCTCGGCGGCGGGGACGTCGTCCCCGGTCGCCGTGTCCTCTGCCTCGGCCGGAGCCGGGGCGTCCTCAGTCGGAGCGGAGGCCGCGGGCGCATCGCCCGACGGGATCTCGCCCGACTCCTTCTTGGCCTGCACCTCGCCGAGCGCGATCGCGAGACCGCCGACGAGACCGCCGAGGCTCCGGGCGAGGCCCGTGATCGGCGACGCGACGAGCCCGACGAGCTGGCCGTACAGGGCCTGGCGCGACGGGAGCTTGGCGATGGCCTGGATCTCGTCCGGGGCCAGCTGCTTGCCGTCCAGGACGCCGCCCTTGAAGGCGGGCAGGTCGTCGTTGTCCTTGGCGAAGGTGGTGATCGCCTTCGCCGCGGCGGCGACGTCGCCCTTGACGTACGTCAGGGCGGTCGGGCCGGCGAGGAAGTCGCGGAGCGGCTCGGCGGACTCGCCGACCTCGGCGATCGCGCGACCCGTCAGCGTGTTCTTCGCGACGACGAGCGTGGCGTCGGCGTCGCGGAGCGACCCGCGCAGCTCGGCCGCCTGCGTGACGGTGAGGCCACGGTAGTCGACGACGAGCACGGCCTGCGACTCGTTGATGTTCTCGACGATCTCTGCGACCGCCGCTGTCTTCTGTTCCCGGTTCATGAGCCTCCTGTCCCGGACTTCCGGCCGTCAGGTGACGGCCAGCCGAGGGTCTTCGGGGGCGACGAGGGTGGTGGAGCGGGGTTGCGGCTAGGCCGCGACCGCAACACCCTCCTCGACGCTGACACGTGCGCTGGCCTGGTCGATCTTCACGCCCGGGCCCATGGTCGAGGCCACGGTCACGGTGCGGATGTAGCGACCCTTGGCGGCCGACGGCTTCGCCTTGTTGATCTCGTCCAGGACCGCGACGAGGTTCTCGACGAGCTGCTCGGTCGGGAAGGACGCCTTGCCGATCGTGAGGTGCACGATCGCGGTGCGGTCCGTGCGGTACTCGACCTTGCCGGCCTTCGACTCCGAGACGGCCTTGGCGACGTCCATCGTCACCGTGCCGACCTTCGGGTTCGGCATCTTGCCCTGCGGGCCGAGGACCCGGCCGAGACGACCGACGAGCGGCATCTGGTCGGGGGTGGCGACGACGACGTCGAAGTCGGAGAAGCCCTCCTCGATGCGCTTGGCCAGATCGTCGGTGCCGACGAAGTCCGCACCGGCGGCCTCGGCCTCGGCGGCCTTCGGGCCGGCGGCGAAGACGGCGACCGTGACGGACTTGCCCAGGCCGTTGGGGAGCGCGATGGTGCCGCGCAGCTGCTCGTCCGCGTGACGGACGTTCAGGCCGGTGCGGATGTGCACCTCGACGGACTCGTCGAACGACGCGCGGGAGACCTGCTTCACGAGGGCGAGCGCCTCGGTGGCGTCGTACTCCTTCGTGCGGTCGACCTTGGCGCGGGCCGCGACGAACTTCCTACCGTGCTTCGGCATCAGGCCTCTACCTCCACGCCCATCGAGCGGGCGGTGCCGGCGATGATCTTCTTCGCGGCGTCGATGTCGTTGGCGTTCAGGTCGGAGAGCTTCTTCTCCGCGATCGCCGTCAGCTGGTCGGCGGTGAGCTTGCCGACCTTGTTGATGTGGGGCTCGCCCGACCCCTTCTGCAGGTTGATGGCCTGCTTGATCAGGATGGCCGCCGGCGGGTTCTTGGTGACGAAGGTGAACGAGCGGTCCTCGTACACCGTGATCACCACGGGGATGATCGTGCCGGCGTCCTGCTGCGTGGCGGCGTTGAACGCCTTGCAGAACTCCATGATGTTCAGGCCGTGCTGACCAAGCGCGGGGCCGACGGGCGGGGCCGGGGAGGCCTGGCCGCCTACGGCCTGCAGCTTGATCTGGGTGAGAACTTTCTTCGCCATCTCAGATCTTCTTCACTTGATCGAAGCCCACCTCGACCGGGGTCTCCCGGCCGAAGATGGACACAAGAACCTTGAGCTTGCCGGCGTCCGGGGAGACCTCTGCGATCTCCCCCGAGAAGTCGGAAAGCGGGCCGGCGACGACCTTGACGGATTCGCCGACGGTGAACTGTGCGCGCGCCTGCGCCTTGGTGGGCTGCTGCGAGCGCTTCAGGAGGCGATCGATCTCCTCCTGGGTCAGCGGGATCGGCTCATCGCCGGCTCCCACGAACCCGGTGACGCCCGGGGTGCCCTTCACGAGCTGCCACGAGTCGTCCGTGAGGTCCATCTGGACCAGCACGTACCCCGGCATCGTCCGCTTCTCGGACGTCACCTTCACGTTGTCCTTGACCTCCGTCACCGACTCCGTCGGGACGACGATCTGGCGCACGGCACGGCGCTGCCCGAGCGTGATCAGGCGATGCTCGAGCTTCTGCTTCACCTTGGCTTCGTGCCCGGAGAAGGTGTTGACGACGTACCAGCGATACATGAGAGAGGGTGCGATGCGGCCTGCGACTAGATGACGAGGTCGACGAGCTCGGAGGCGACCTTGTCGACACCACCGAGGAACGCCCCGGCGAGTGCGACGAAGACGATCACGACGCCGGTGCCCTGGGCGACCTGCGCGCGGTCCGGCCAGCGGACGCGCTGCAGCTCGGCCCAGGAGGCCTTCAGGAACCCGGGGAACCGGCGGATGCCGCCCGAGGTCCGGACGACGTCCTGCTTCTCCGACGACGGCGCGCCACCTGCGGCTCCTGCCCCTGCGGGGGAGGTGCTCAGGCGGGGGCGCTCGTTGTCGTGGTCCTCAACTGCCATGGGGCGTGTCTCGTGCGAGTCGAGCGGTCAGGCCGCCTACCGCGTCTCCTTGTGGGAGGTGTGGGCCCGGCACCACTTGCAGTACTTGCTGATGGTCAGCCGGTCGGGCGTGTTGCGCTTGTTCTTCTTGGTCTGGTAGTTCCGTCGCTTGCACGTCTCGCAGGCGAGAGTGGCTGCGACGCGAACATCTCCGCGGGCCATGTGGGCTCCCGTACGCGATGCGAGTCGAAGGCTTCCAGGCAGACCGCGAGGTCGCCCGGACGAAACGGACCTACGCGAGGCAGGTCCGGCGGGGGAGAATAGCGAACGACGCTCCGGGCCGTCCCCCGCCCTACGCCCTCGGGCTCGGCTGGGCCTCCAGCCTGGTCATCGTGACCTTCACGCCGGGCTCGGCCATCGCCTGTCCGCGGTAGACCCCGCGGACCGGCGGGACGTCCTGGTAGAAGCGCCCGTGACCGATCTTGACGTGCCGCGCGCCGGCGAGCACGCCGTTGGTGGGGTCCGCGCCGACCCACACCGGGTCCTCGCTGCCGCTGCCGGGCAGGAGGGCCTCGACCCACGCGTGGGTCTCGACCTCCATCGAGTCGTCGCCCCCCTCGGGGTCCGAGGCCCACAGGTAGCCGGACACGTACCGCGCCGCGATCCCGTGGGCGCGCAGCAGCACCGTGCCCAGGTGCGCGAAGTCCTGGCAGACGCCGCCGCCCTGGTCCAGCAGGTCGTCGACGGTCGACCCGACGAACGTCGCCTGGGTGTCGTAGACGAAGCGGTCGCGGAGGAGCTCGGTGGTGAGCCGCAGGGTCGCCAGCGGCGACGTGGCCCGCGTCAGGTCCACGAGCTCCGCGGTCCGCTCGGGCCGGGGCTCCTGGCCGGTCGGCAGCAGGAACTCGCCGGCCACCGTCTCGTAGGCGGTCGTCCGCAGCGCGTCCCACTCGGCCTCCGGCGGCTCGTCCGGCTCGGTCGTCGTGACCCGGGCGCGGACCTCGATCGAGAGGTGGTCGTGGGGCCGGTCGATGCCGAACTCCACGACCTCCGCGCCGAAGTAGTCGACGTAGCGGTGCAGGCGGGTCTCCGGGTCCGTGCGGACGTGGAACTCGTCGCAGCGCTGGACCGGGGTGGTGGCGGGACGGGCCCGGATCGCGTTGAGGTTGTCGATCACCTCCCCGTCGTAGCGGTACTCGGTGACGTAGTCGATGCCGAAATGCACGGTGGTGGTCTCCGTCGTCGTCGCTGGTCGCCCTAGGCGACGCTGAAGGCGGTGGGTCGGAGGGCTCCGGAGAAGTAGCGCTCGGAGATGTCGCGGTCGACCGCGTCGAGCTCGCCCTGCACGACGACCGACTGCTCGACGAGCACGTTGCGGTCGGCGAAGGCGAGGCTCCGGCGGTGGAAGTCGAGGTCGGCGGCCAGGCGCGAGAGGCGCAGGACCGGCGGGCTGTGGCGGGAGGCGACGTCCGCCTGGTCCAGGGCCTCGAGCACCGCGGAGACGTGGGCCGCCACCGCATTGGGGTAGTCGCGCTCGAAGAGCAGGAACCGGGCGACGTGCGGGGTGTCCGGCGGACCGGCGGCGCCGCGGCGGAAGGCCTGCTCGCCGCCGACGGCACGCAGCAGGGCGTGCGCCTGGCCGTCGCTCTCGCCGTCGTCGCCCGTCCGCTGCCCGCCGGCCGGGAGGACCACGCGGAGCATGCGCAGGAGGACGCTGGCGCCCTCGAGGCGCTCGCCGGCCGCGAGGAACGCGCTGGCCTCGTCGCGGAGCATCGTGCGGCCCACGAGGCCCCAGAAGAGCGTGCAGCGCTCCCGCACGGCGCGGAAGGCGACCGACGGGTCGTGGAGCAGCGCGTCGGGCGACACGGCGAGGAGCTCCAGGGAGAGCGAGTTGATGGCCTCCCACATGTCCTGCGGGACGACGTCGCGCAAGGCCTTGGCGCTCTCGCGGGCGCGGCGGACGCAGGCGACCACGGAGGCGTCCTGCGTCGGGTCGAGCATCAGGCGCTGGAGGGCGTCGCCCGCCTGCACGCGGCGGCCGTCCCACTCGGCGCCCATGATCGCCATGACCGGGCCCCAGGAGAGATTGACGCCGACGGGGTCGTCGGGCCGGCCCTGGAGGTCGGCGGCGAAGACCCCCTCGAGCATGCGCGCGGTGTGCTCGGCGCGCGAGACGTAGCGGCCGAGCCAGTAGAGCTCGTGGCCGATCCGGGCGAGCATCAGACGTCCTCCCCTTCCGTGATGTCGCGGGTCTGCTGCTGCTGCTGGCTCTGGCCGACCCAGGCGCTGTCCCAGCGGACCTCGGGCAGCGACGGCAGCAGGCGCTCGCCCTGCGCGGGGGCGTCCGCGGCCTCCGGGTCCGGCTCGGGCGAATCCGACTCGAGCACCCAGGTGTCCTTGGACCCGCCGCCCATCGACGAGTTGACGAGCATCGAACCCGGGGTCATCGCCACGCGGGTCAGGCCGCCGGGGATCACGCGGATCGACTCGCCGAAGACCGCGAACGGCCGCAGGTCGACGTGGCGGGGCGAGAGGCTGCCGTCCTCGAGGACCGTCGGGACCGTCGAGAGCTTCACGACCTCCTGGCCGATCCACTTGGCCGGGTTGACCATCACGTCCTTGCGGAGCTGGTCGAGCTCGGCCTTCGTGGCGTGCGGCCCGATCACGACGCCCTTGCCGCCCGACTCGCTGGTCGGCTTGACGACGAGCTCGTCGAGGTGGTCCATGACGTGCGCGAGGTCGTCGGGGCGGTCCATCCGGTACGTCGGGACGTTCTGGAGGATCGGTTCCTCCCCCAGGTAGAACCGGATCATGTCCGGGACGTAGGGGTAGATCGCCTTGTCGTCGGCGACGCCGGTGCCGAAGGCGTTGGCGACCGCGACGGTGCCCGCGCGGTACGCGCGCAGGAGGCCCGGGACGCCGATCACGGAGTCCGGGCGGAAGTCGAGCGGGTCGCAGAACTCGTCGTCGAGGCGGCGGTAGATCGCGTGGACGCGCTCGAGCCCGCGGGTCGTCCGCATGTAACAGACGTCGCCGCGCACGACGAGGTCGGAGGCCTGGACGAGCTCGACGCCCATCTGGTGCGCGAGGAACGCGTGCTCGAAGTACGCCGGGTTCAGCGGGCCCGGGGTCCAGACCACGACCGTGGCCTCGCCCTCGTCGGCCGGCGCGACCGCGCGCAGGGCCTCGAGCAGGACCTGGGGGTAGTGGTCGACCGGCCGGACGCGGTAGCCCGAGAACAGGCGCGGCGCCAGGCGGGTCATCGCCTGCCGGTTGGCGAGGACGTACGAGATGCCCGACGGCGTGCGGACGTTGTCCTCGAGGACCCGCCACGTGCCGTCGGCGTCGCGGACGAGGTCGAGGCCCGCGATGTGGGTGTAGACGCCGCCCGGGGGCCGGACGCCGTCGACCTGGCGGGCGAAGTGCGAGCGCGAGACGATCAGGCGCCACGGGACGATGCCCTCGCGGACGATCTCGCGCCCGTGGTAGACGTCGTCGATGAACTGGTTCAGCGCGCGGATGCGCTGGGCGAGCCCGCGCTTGATCACGGACCAGTCGTCGGCGTCGATGACGCGGGGCACGAGGTCGAGCGGGAACGGGCGGTCGACGGCCTGGCCGTCCGGGCCGATCGTGTCGAACGTGATGCCCGCCTGGATGAAGTTCGCGTCGCGGCGCCGGCCGAGCGCCGCGAGCTGCTCGGGCTCCAGGGAGCCCACGGCCTCCATCAGCTGGGTCAGGTGGTCGCGGGGGGCCCCGGAGGCCGTCACGGCCTCGTCGTAGATCCCCTCCGGGCCTTCGTACGACAGGGTCGGTCCGTTCGGCATCGACCCCGACACTAACGGGCTTCCGGGCCGGGGCGGTTGCGCCGGGAGGCCAGCCGCGACCGGGGCGGCTGCGACGCCGGGAGCACCGGCCGGGGCCCCGAATGGGGTGTCTCCGCGGCGGGTAGAGAGGACGGACTCAATCGTCCGTCGGCACCATCACGACCGTCTCCTCCGACCGGCCGCGGAGCGTCTCGTCGTGATCGCGACGCCAGCGGGCGCGCTCGGCGGCCGACGCCCGGTCGACGAGGCGTCCCGCCGCGACGGTCATGGCGGCGGTGTCCTTCGCCACCTCCGTCAGCCGGGCGGCCTCGTTGATCGGGTCGCCGATCACCGTGTACTCGAGGCGCTGCTCGGTCCCGATGTAGCCGGCGACCGCGACGCCGCCGCTGACGCCGACGCCCGCGCGGAGCTCGGGGACCTCGTCGCGGAGCCTGCGGGCGAGCTCGCGGGCCGCGCGGAGGGCGCGGTCGGGGGCGTCGTCCTGGGCGACCGGGGCGCCGAAGACGACGAGCGCGGCGTCGCCCTGGAACTTGTTGACCCAGCCCCCGTGGTCGGCGACGGTGCCGACGACGACGGCGAAGAAGCGGTTCAGGGCCGACACGACCTCGTCGGGCGCGCGCTCGGCGGCCAGGGTCGTCGAGCCGACGATGTCGACGAACAGCGCGCAGACCTCGCGCGACTCGCCTCCGAGTCGGACCTCCTGCTGCAGCGCGGCGCGGGCGACGTCCTCCCCCACGTGCCGGCCGAAGAGGTCGCGCAGGCGGGCGCGGTCCTGCAGGTCGGTGGCCATGCGGTTGAAGCCGTCCTGCAGCCGGCCGAGGTCGCTGGCGTCGTAGACCGGGATCCTGACGTCGAGATCACCGCGCCGCACCTGCTCCATGCCGCGCCGGACGGTGCGGGTCGGATCCGCCACGGCACGGGCGGCGAGGAGCTCGACGGCGAGCCCGAAGACGAGCGCGACGCCGCCGAGGACGATCATCGCGAGCGCCATGCGGCCGGTCGTGACGCCCCGGGAGTCGACGGTGGCCAGCACCCCGATGATCACGACACCGAGGACCGGCGCGCCGGTGGCCGTCGCCCAGCCCAGCAGCTGCCGGCGCGTGATCCCCGGCAGGACGGCCTGGTCGAGCCCGCCGGCCTGCAGTGCGATCGCCGCGACCGGCCGGAGCAGCCGCTCGGTGACGAGGTAGCCGAACGCCGCCATCGTCATCCCGGTCATGAGCGTGACGAGGAAGACGCGGAGCGCCAGGAGCGCCGTGGTCGGGCCGTCCGCGTCGGACTGCCAGACGTTGAAGAGCGTGAACAGCACCGCCGCGAGCGCCCAGGCCGACCCCAGCATCACGAGCACGCGGACCGGGGCGCGCAGCAGCTGCCGGATCTCGTGCTCCTTCGGATCGCGGTCCAGTTGGATCCAGCGGTTGACCGAGCCCATCGCGCGGTTCGACCACCAGAGCACCCACGGGATCACCACGAGGAGGAAGCCCAGGAGGAACCACGCGTTGCCGCCCAGGGCGTCGCGCGCGGCGTCCGTCGCCCTGCCGGGGACCACGAAGACGATCAGGAGCATCGTGATGCCCGCCGACACGAAGTTCGCGATCAGGAGGACCACGACCAGGACCAGGTGCATGACCCGGACGACGAAGCCGTCGCTCGAGACGACCCGGCGAAGGATCGCGGTCAGCCCGCGCAGGCGCCGGGACGTGAAGCCGTGCGGCGCGAGGTCCTCGGGCCCCGGGTCCCGGGGCGGCGTCGGGTCAGGCACGCGGAGCCCCGTGGGGAGTTGGGCGGGACCCGCGCATGGCGCGGACCCTACCGGCGGTCCGTCCCGCCGCGGACGACGCCGGACCGACGGGCGCCCGCCGGCCCGGCCGAGCGACCGTCACTGCAGGGCCGAGGTCAGCCGCGCGAGGTTGTCGACGACCTTCGACACCGGGTTCCTGGCGAGGTGCGCGTCGAGCGTCAGCTCGGTGCTGACGCTCCGGTAGTGGTCCTCGACGGCACGCACCTCGTCGGTGAACGTCCGGCCGCTGACGAGCACCGAGAGCTCCATGTTCAGGCCGAAGGACCGCATGTCCATGTTGCTCGACCCGATCACCGCGACCTCCTCGTCGATCGTCAGGTGCTTGGCGTGGAGGATGTACGGCGCCGGGTACTGATGGATGCGGACGCCCGCCCGCAGCAGGGCCTCGTAGTAGGACCGCTGGGCGTGGAAGACGAGGGGTTGGTCGCCGATCTCCGACACGAAGAGCTCGACGTCCACGCCGCGCTGGGCGGCGGTCGTGACGGCCTCGAGCAGCGACTCGTCGGGCACGAAGTACGGGCTCGTGATCGAGATGCGGCGGGCGGCGTTGTAGAGGAGCGCGTTGAAGAGCTTGAGGTTGTTCTCGCCGTCGAACCCCGGGCCGCTCGGGACGACCTGGCACTCGAGCGACGTCAGCGCCTCGCGCGGGTCGACCGGGCCGATCTCGCCCTCCAGCGCCTCGTCCGTCTCGCTGAACCAGTCCGTGATGAAGAGCGCGTTGACGCCGCCGACGATCGGCCCCTCGAAGCGGACCATGAGCTCCTGCCACCGGAGGCCGCGGCGCTTGTTGGCCCGCTTGTCGTAGCTGCGGTCGATGAGGTTCTGGGAGCCGACGAACGCGACGTCGCCGTCGACGACCAGGAGCTTGCGGTGGTTGCGCAGGTCCGGCCGCTGGTAGCGGAGGCGGTAGGGCTGGACCGGCAGCATCGGGTGCCACTCGACGCCGATCCGGCGCAGGTGGCGCAGCGTGCGGCGGTATCTCGGGGTGCGCAGCGAGCCGATGTGGTCGAAGAGGACCTTGACCGACACGCCGCGCTCCACCGCGGCCTCCATCGCGTCGAAGAACGGGGCCGTCGCCCTGTCCGAGGAGAGGATGTAGAACTCGCAATGGACATAGGTCGTCGCCGCGCCGATCGCCGCCGTCATCGCGGCCAGCGACTCCTCGTAGTCCTCGATCAGGTGGGCGTGGTTGCCCGTCACGAGCGGCATCGCACCGAGGTTGCGGTTCAGGTGCACCACCGACTGCAGCCACGGCGGGCCGGGATCGTCCTCCGGCACGTCCTCCATGCCCTTCGTGCGCTCGAGGATCATCCGGTTGACCTCGCGCTGCTTCCGGCGCCGGTGCTCGGGGAGCTTCGGGTTGCCGATCAGCAGGAACGCGATCACCCCGAGGTACGGGATGAGGAAGATCGCCATCAACCACGCCATCGCCGACGCCGGACGGCGGTTGACGGGGACGACGACGATCGCGACCAGCCGCACCGCGAGCCCGATCAGGTCGAGCGCGAGGGTGCTGTGGAGGAGGAGGTACGGGAGGTCCACGGCGCCACGCTACCGGCGGGGTGCCGCGAAGCACGCCGCCGGACGCGCGCGCCCGGCGCGCGTACGGCGCAGGCCGGACCCAGCGCGGACGGGCCGTGCCACGGGCCGGTCCAGGATCAGTGCGCGGGGGTCTCGCCCGGGTCCGCGGCGAGCGGTGCGCCGTGGCCGACCGGGCCGCAGGAGTGCACGCCGCCGTCCACGTGCAGGATCTCGCCGGAGATCGCGCGGGCCAGCGGGGAGAGCAGGAACAGCACCGCGTCGGCGGTCGGCGTCGGGTCGGCGCCGTCCCAGCCGAGCGGGGCGGCCTCGTCCCAGCCGTCGGCCAGGAGCGAGAAGCCCGGGATGCCGCGCGCGGCGATCGTGCCGAGCGGGCCGGCGGAGACGAGGTTCGAGCGGACGCCCTGCGGTCCGGCGTACCGCGCGAGGTAGCGCGACGTGGCCTCGAGCGCCGCCTTCGCGACGCCCATCCAGTCGTAGATCGGCCAGGCGACCTGCGCGTCGAAGTCGAGGCCGACGACGGAGCCGCCGTGCTCCGACTTCGAGAGCGCCGGCAGGAGCGCTGCCGCGAGGGCCTTCAGCGAGTACGCCGAGGTCTCGAACGCGATCTTCGCGCTCTCCGGCGGGGTCTCGAGGAAGTTGCCGCCGAGGGCGTCGGACGGGGCGAACGCGATCGCGTGCAGCACGCCGTCGAGGCGGCCGTCCCAGCGGTCGTCGATCTCCTTCGCCACGGCCGCGAGGTCCTCGGGCTCGTTGACGTCGAGCTCGAGGACGTCGACCGGGGTCGGCAGCGCCTTCGCGGCGCGGTCCGTCAGGCGCTTGGGCCGGCCGAAGCCGGTGAGGAGCACCTCGGCGCCGGCCTCCTGTGCACGCGCGGCGACGTGCCAGGCGATGGAGTCCTTCGTGATCACACCGGTGATCAGCAGGCGACGGCCGGCCAGCAGGCCGGAGGGCACGGGAACGGTCACGGACGGGTCCTCGGGGTCGTGGGGATGGGGTGCCGTCCCGCCCGCGGCCCGCCCGCGGACGGGCGGGCTCCGCGGGCGCGGGGCGGGATGCTCAGATCGGCAGGTTGCGGGCGCGGTGCTCGCGCGCCGACGGGCGGCGCAGCGAGCCGAGCGCCCACACGAGGCGGTCGCGCGTGGCGGCGGGGTCGATGACCTCGTCGACGATGCCCAGCTGCGCGGCCCCCTCGGCGGTGAGGTGCTCCTCGGCGTACTCGGCGCCCAGGCGCTTCTTCTCGGCGAGCGGGTCGTCCGCCGCGGCGATCTTCCGGCGCTCGATGATGCCGACGGCCTGCTCGGGACCCATGACGCCGATCTGGGCGGAGGGCCACGCGAGGACGAGGGTCGCACCGAGAGCGCGGGAGTTCATCGCGATCTGCGCGCCGCCGAAGGCCTTGCGCAGGACGATCGTGACCTTCGGGACGTCGGCCTCGGCGAACGCGTGCACGAGCTTGGCGCCGTGGCGGATGACCGCCCCGGACTCCTGCTCGCTCCCGGGCATGAAGCCGGGGGTGTCGACGAGCACCGCCAGCGGCACCCCGAAGAGGTGGCACCAGCGGACGAAGCGCGCGGCCTTCTGGCCGGACTCGGCGTCAAGCGTGCCGGCCATGACCTTCGGCTGGTTGGCGACGATGCCGACCGTGCGGCCGTCGATGCGGGCCAGCGCCGTGACGACGCTCGGGGCCCACGCCTCGGAGATTTCGAGGATCCGCCCGCCGTCGACGACGGCGCGGGCGACGTCGCGGACGTCGTAGCCGCGGCGCTGCTCGGCCGGGACGTGGATCGACGGGTCGAACGCCGGGGCCGGGACGGGGCGGGCCCGCGGGGGCTCCTCGCCCGACCGCTGCGGCAGGTGGCCGAGCAGCTCGCGCGTGACGCGGACCGCGTCGTCGTCGTCCTCCGCCACGAGGTGGCAGACGCCGTTCTTCTTCTGGACGTCGGGACCGCCGAGGTCCTCGGCCGTGACGTCCTCGCCCGTGACCTCGCGGACGACGCCCGGGCCGGTCAGGAACATCCGCGCGCGGCGGGTCATGATCGTGATGTCGGTGAGCGCCGGGGCGTACGCGCCGCCGCCCGCGCAGGTGCCGCAGACGACGGAGATCAGCGGCACCTGGCCGGAGAGGCGCGTCAGCGCGGCGAAGATGCGGCCGTAGCCGGCCAGGGCCTCGAGGCCCTCCTGCAGGCGGGCGCCCGCGGAGGAGATGAAGCCGACGACGGGCATGCCGGCGTCGCCCGCCATCTCGAGCAGGCGGACGATCGTGTCCGCGTGGCGCGCGCCGAGGCTGCCGCCCAGGAGGGCGGGGTCCTCGGAGAACGCGGCGACCGGGCGGCCGCCGATGGTGCCGACGCCGGCGAGGACGCCGTCACCGGGGGTCGCGCGGTCGCCGAGCGTCGGCGAGAGCACCGCGGTGCGCATCAGGCGCAGCGAGCCCGGGTCGCAGAGCGTCTCCAGGCGCTGCAGGGGCGTCAGCTCGCCCTGGCCCGGGGCCGCCGCGGCGGACTTCACCGGGGTGGCGGGGCTGGACGGGACCTGACGTGTCGATGCGGTCGCGGTGCGGGGGGTCATGCGGCGCCTCCTAGGACGATGCAGGCGTTGTGGCCGCCGAACCCGAAGGAGGTCGACAGCGCGTGAGGGGCCCTGCCCGGCGTCTCGCGCAGCGGCGTCGGCTTCCCGATCACGTGGAGCAGGTCGAGCTCCGGATCGGGGACGTCGAGGTTGAGCGTCGGCGGGGCGACGCGGTCCCGGAGGGCCAGGACCGTGGCGACGGCCTCGATCGCCCCTGCGGCGCCGAGGGAGTGCCCGATCGCCGACTTGAGGCTGGAGATCGGGGTCTTGGAGAGGTGGTCGCCCAGCGCGATCCGCATGGCGCCGGTCTCGGACCGGTCGTTCAGCGGCGTGCCGGTGCCGTGGGCGTTGACGTAGTCGACGTCCTCGGCGGCGATGCCCGCGTCGGCCAGCGCCTGGATCACGGCGCGGGAGGCGCCGGAGCCGTCGGGCGTGGGGGCGGTGAGGTGGTGGGCGTCCTGGGACGAGCCGACGCCCTCGATGTAGCCGAGGATCGTGGCGCCGCGGGCCTTCGCGGCGTCCTCGAGCTCGAGGACGAGCACGGCGGCGCCCTCGGCGAGGACGAAGCCGTCGCGGTCCTTGTGGAACGGGCGGGACTGCCCGGTCTCGGACAGGGCGTCCATCGCGCCGAAGCCGGCGCGAGCGAGGTCGACCATCGCGGCCTCGGTGCCGCCGACCACGACGGCGTCGGCGGTGCCGGCGCGCAGCTCGCGCAGGCCGGAGCCGATGGCGTGGGCGCCGGCGGCGCAGGCGGAGACGGTGCCCCAGCTCGGTCCGAGGAGGCCGTGGCGCAGGGCGATCTGGCCCGTCGGGCCGTTGGCCATCAGGAGGGGGATCGCGAGCGGCGAGACGGGCTTGCCCTCGAGGAGCGCGGCGTGGTTGTTCGTCAGCGTGATGAACCCGCCGATGCCGGAGCCGATGATGCTGGCGATGCGTTCGGGCGCGTAGGGCAGCTCACCGGCGCGCGGTGCGCCCCAGCCGGCCTGCGCGAGTGCCTCGTCGCCGGCGGCGAGCAGCAGCTGGCTCGAGCGGTCGGCGCGACGGGCCTCCTTCTTCGTCAGGTGGTCGGTGACGACGAAGTCGCGGCACGCGCCCTCGCCGTCCTCGATGCCCGACGTGCCGGCGGTCCAGCCGCCGAACAGGGCGTCGGCGCCGACCCCGAGGGGGGTGACGGCGCCGACGCCCGTGATGGCCGCGCGGGTCACTGTGCGGCGCGCTCCGTGATCAGGTTCACGGCGTCCTCGACGGTGCGCAGCTTGGCGACGTCCTCGCCCTGCAGCTTCACGCCGTACTGCTCCTCGACGATCTGGGACAGCTCGGCCAGGTCGAGGGAGTCGACGTCGAGGTCCTCGAACGTCGCGGTCGGGCTGAGGGCGTCGGCCTCGGCGCCCAGCTCCTCGAGGGAGCTCAGGACGAGCGTCTCGACGGCTTCACGGGTGGGGGTAGACACGGTGGTGGTCTCTCCGGGGGTTGTGGTTCGTGCTGCGTACTGCGGGGAAGAGCTGGTCCTGCATGACTACACGGCTCCTCCGGTGGGGGCACACGTGCAGTGCGGCGGGACCGCCGACCGGGGGGGGCATCCCCGCCGGTCGGCGGGGCGGCGCAGGGGTGCGCGTCCAGGCGGGGCCTGGAGGTCCTACGCCCCGAGGCCGCCGTCGACGACGAGCGTGGAACCGGTCACGTAGGACGCCTCCGGGGAGGCCAGGAACTGGATGGTGGCCGCGACCTCCTCGGGGCGCCCGGCGCGCCGGGCGGGGATGTGGTCGATCAGGCCCTCGATCAGGCCCTCGGTCATCTCGCTCTCGATGAAGCCCGGGGCGACCGCGTTGACGGTGACGCCGCGACGGCCGACCTCCGCGGCGACCGAGCGGGTCAGGCCGAGCAGCCCGGCCTTCGCGGCGGCGTAGTTCGCCTGGCCGGGGTTCGTCTTCAGGCCGATCACCGACGAGACGTTGATCACGCGGCCCCAGCGGGCGCGGATCATCGTCTTCAGCGCCGGGCGGATCAGGCGGAACGCGGCGGAGAGGTCGACGTCGATGACGGCGTCCCAGTCCTCGTCGCTGATCTGCATCGCGAGGTTGTCGCGGGTGATGCCGGCGTTGTTGACGAGCACGCGGACCGGGCCGAGGGCCTCGACGGCGTCCTTCAGGAGCTGCTCGGGCGCGGCCGGGTCGGCGAGGTCGGCGCTGATCGCGACGGCCGTGCCGCCGGCGGCCTGCACGGCCTCGACGACCGCCTGGGCGCGCTCGGCGCCGCGGCCGTAGTGGACGACGACGGGCCAGCCGTCGGCGGCGAGCGCCTTGACGGTCGCCGAGCCGATGGCGCCGGAGCCGCCGGTGACGAGCGCGCAGCCGTCCTCCGGTCGGGCGGGGGGCCAGGAGTCGTCCTGCTTCGCGGGGCTCATGCGGGGGTGCCTTCCCAGGTCAGGGTGATGCCGGCCCAGGCGAGCCCGCTGCCGAAGCCGGCGAGCAGGAGCCTGGTGCCGGGGACGACGCGGCCCTGTGCGCGGGCGTCGGCCAGCGCGAGGGCGATCGACGCCGCCGAGGTGTTGCCGTGGCTGTGCACCGAGGTCGCGAAGCGCTCCTCGGGGAGGTCCAGGCGCTTGCGGACCGCGTCGAGGATCCGGCCGTTGGCCTGGTGCAGCACGATCAGGTCGACGTCCTCGAGGGTCGTGTCGTTGATCGTCGCGGTGTCGCGGACGGTCGACTCGAAGCGGTTGACGGCGGTCTTGTACGTGTCGAAGCCGTTCATCTGGACCTGGCCGGCCTTGCCGGGGCCGAACTCGCCGGCGTCGTAGACCGACGGGTGGTCCGTGGCGACGCGGACGGTGCCGCCGTTCGCGCCGTCGGAGCCGAACAGCGAGCGGCCCGTGCGGCCCGGGTGCCGGTCGTCGGCGGGCGTCGACGCGCCGCGCAGGACGATCGCGCCGGCGCCGTCGCCGAGCAGGCCCGCGGTCGCGCGGTCGGTCTTGTCCGTCAGGCGGCTCATCGCCTCGGCCGCGACGACGACCACGGTGCGTGCCCGCCCGGACTCGATCAGGCCCGCCGCGGTCGCGACGGACGCCACGAAGCCGCTGCAGCCCGACGACAGGTCGAAGCCGCCGGCGTGGTCGGTGCCCAGGCCGTCTGCGACGACCGCGGCCATCGACGGCGCGATGTCGTCGCTCTGGAGGCACGCGGCGATCACGAAGTCCACGTCGGTCGCGGGGATGCCGGCGTCCTCCAGGGCCCGCTGCGACGCGGTGAGGGCGAGATCCGTGAGCTTCTCCCCCGGCCCGAGGATGCGGCGCTCGAGGATGTGGGTGCGCTTGACGAGCCAGTCCGGGTCGAGCCCGAGGCGCTCCTCGATCTCCGCCGAGGTGACGACCCCGTCGGGCAGCGCGGAGCCGACGCCGATCGGCGCGACGCGCACCGCCGGCGTGGAGGGCGTGGTCCCCGACGGAACCGTGTTTGCAGCTTCCGACATGTCAGGCATCATCGCCGGTACGACCGACGACCTGCGGGCCGCCCTGCGGCGCGGTCTCCGGGGCCTCGGGGACCTCGACCTCCACCACGTCGTCGCCCTCGGCCTCCTTGAAGGTCCGGCGGGCGAGGCCGGCGGCGATGTCGCCCGGACCGGCGTCGACGAAGCGGCGGACGCCGGTGGCGTGCAGGCCGAGGAGCCCGGGCCGGAAGAGGACCGGGTGGGTGAGGCTCTCGATCAGACGGCGCGGCGGGTCGTCCATCGGCGTCGCGGTGACGGCCGACCAGACGGTGGTGTGCGGCTCGCGGAAGGTCGTGGCGTCGATCGCCTCTTGGAGCAGCGGGATCGCGGGCTCCATCAGGGGAGAGTGGAACGCGCCGGCGACGTCGAGCAGCCGGACGCGGTTGCCGGTCGCCTTCGCGGTCTCCCCCGCGGCCTCCAGGCCCGTGATCAGGCCGGCGATGATGACCTGCCCCGGGGCGTTGTCGCACGCCACGACGAGGCCGTGCTGCGCGGCGAGCTCGGAGGCGGCCTCGATGCCGCCCTTGCGGACCGCGGCCATGCTGCCGAGGCGCTCGGGGTCGGCGTCGGCCATCGCGGCGCCGCGGGCGGCGGCGAGGACGAGGGCCTCGCGCTCGCTGATCGTGCCGGAGACCGCGAGGGCGACGATCTCGCCGAGCGAGTGCCCGAAGAACGCGTCGGGGTTCGGCAGGCCGAGGACCGACCACCGCGCGAGCGACGAGCAGACGATCGCGGGCTGGGTGAAGCGGGTGCTCTCCGACGCGCGGGGGAACGGATCCTCGCCGACGGCGTCGATCGCGATCTCCAGGAGGTCCGGTCGCAGGCGGGCGACCTCCTCCCCCGCGCCCTCCAGGGGGACGCCCTGGCCTGGGAAGAGGACTGCCGTACGAACGCTCACGGTCGTAGAGCCTGCCACGGACGCGGGCGTTCCCGCTGGATACGGGGGATCCCACCCCCTCGACGGGTGGAGCAACCCCCCGGGACGGTGTACGGCGCTGTCCTCAGAGGAGGCCGAGCTGGTCGGCGGTGCGCACGGCCTCGGCGCGGTTGCGGACCTCGAGCTTCCGGTAGAGCGAGCTCGTGTGCTCCTTCACCGTGTGCGGGGAGAGGTGCAGCGTGCCGGCGATCTCGGGGTTCGTGGCCCCGGTGGCGATGAGGCCGAGGATCTCGCGCTCGCGGGGGCTCAGGCCGGCCGGGGTCGTGGGGCCCGCGGCGCCCTCGAAGACCGTGCGACCCGCGGCGATCGTCCGGACCGCGCGGCAGACGTCCGCGGCCGGCCAGTCCTTCGGCACGAACCCGGAGGCCCCGGCGGCACGCGCGGCGGCGGCCGAGATCCGGCCGGAGCCGGACATCAGGAGGACCTTCGTCCGCGGCTCGGCGGCGCGGAGACGCTCGCAGAGCTCGGCGCCCGACTCGGTGCCGAGGAACAGGTCGACGAGCGCGACGTGGGGCGCGTACCGGCTCGTCAGCTCGACGGCCTCCTGCCCGTTGTGGGCGCTGAGGCACCGCGACACCCACGGCTGGCCCGAGAGCAGGGCCCTGAGGCCCCAGTGCACGACCTCGTGGTCGTCCACCAGGAGCACCGTCGTCCGTCCGACCTCTCGGGTCATCCGCCCACCTCGTTCTCGTCGATCGCCGGCAGGAGCAGTCGCACCCGCCAGCCTTCCGTGCCCCGCGCCCCGAACTCCAGGAGGCCACCGGCCTGCAGGGCCTCGACCGCCGCCAGGCGCAGCCCGAGCCCCGTGCTCGATCCGCCGGCGCCGCCGTGCGTCGCGCCGTCGGAGTCGATCGTCAGGGACAGCGCGTCGTCGCGACGCGTCAGCGTCACGTGCAGGACCGTCGGGGCGCCGTGCTTCAGCGCGTTGCGGACCGCCTCGCCGAGGACCGACTGCGCGAGCGACTCGAGCGGCAGGGGGATCTCGACGCCGTCCTCGAGGTCGGCCTGCAGCTGCACGGTGTCGTGGGCGCGCTGCAGGCGCTCGACCTCCTCCGCCAGGCGCATCGCGGTCGGTGCGCCCGTCCGGAGCTGGGGGCCGTGCAGCAGCTGCCGGAGGTCGGCCTGCGTGGCCTCGACCTCGATGCGCGCGCGCTCCAGGGCGTCGCCCTCCAGGGGCTGCCCGGAGCCGAGCACGAGCCCCAGGCCGAAGAGGCGCTGGATCACCTGCTCGTGGACCTGGCGGACGAGCATCAGGCGGTGCTCGAGCTGACGCGCCTGCTCCTGGTGCCGCGTCGCGCGGCGCGCCTCGGCGGCGAACGCGACGACCTTGCCGGCGATCCAGAGCGCGTCGCGCTGCGGGACCCCGAGCGGCTGGCCGGTCGTCTGCTCGACGACCATCACCCCGTACCACGTGCCGCCGGCGGCGATCGGGACGTACGCGAGGTCGCCCTCCGGGAGCTGCTGGAGGTCGGGGCGGTTCAGCTCGTCGCCCGTCGTGTCGAGCGAGTCGACGACGCGGTCCTCCTCGAGGCAGACCCGGGAGAGCGGCGCGTCCTCGATGCCGACACCCTCGGTCGGGAAGCGGTCGCGGTCGATGCGGTGGGCCCCGACGGGCCGGACCCGCCGCCGCCCCTCGTCGTACAGGAACATCACCGAGCGATCGACCTTCACCGCCCGGCAGACGGCCTCGCAGAGCCCGTCGTAGAAGCCGGCGGACTCCGGCGTCGCCTGCTCGATGCCGGCCATCGCCCGCACGAAGACGCCCAGGGCGTCCGCCGCGACGACGGCGGCCGACTGGTGCTCCGCGGGCTGGGCCTCCGACGCCATGAACCCCAGCGTATCCGGGGGAAGGACCCACGCGGGTCCGGCGCCGGAGCGGGCCCCTCCGCGCACCCGACGGACGGGTGGCGCGCCACCCTCCGGATCGTGAGGGAACCATGAGGTCGCGCCCGCCGACCGCGTCGATTCGCCGGGTGCCGTGTTCCGACGGACATGACTCTCCCCCGAGCCAGTCGTCTCCTCACGGCCACAGCTGCCGCCGGTGCCTTGGCCCTCGTGCCCGCCGGCGCCGCCGACGCGGCCCCCGTCAAGGGGCTGCAGGACCAGGACATGACGGTGAACAACCCGCAGCTGTCCTCGTCCTTCTTCGCCGATGCGAAGGAGGCCAAGGTCGGCATCACCCGCTACAACGTCCGCTGGGACGGCAAGTCCTCCGCGCCGGACCCCGGTCAGGTCGCCCTCGTCCGCAACGCGATCGTGCAGGGCGCCGCCGCCGGCATCCGCTCGGTCACGGTCGCCCCGAGCCTGTCGAGCAACGACAAGGCGAACCCGCGCGGCAAGAAGAAGGGCCCGACCGCCGCGTCGCTGATCTCGTCGTCCGCGTACACGAAGTACATCCGGTCGCTCGCCACGAGCCTCAAGGGGTCCGGCGCGGTCGTCTACTACGCGCCGATCAACGAGCCCAACTGGTACCGCTTCATCCCGAAGCGCGGTGGCGCGACGCTCTACCGCAAGCTCGTGAACATCGCCTACAAGGAGATCAAGTCGGTCGACTCGACCGCCAAGGTCCTCTTCGGCGAGCTCCTGCCGTACGCCCGCGCGAAGTCGAAGAACTACCCCAACGGCCAGTCGACGGATCCGGGCGACTTCGTCCGCGAGGTCCTCGGGCTGGACTCGAAGTACCGGGCCAAGGGCAAGAAGTCGACCTACACCGTCAAGGCCGACGGCGTGTCGCTGCACACGTACGACTTCAAGGCCGATCCGCGCAAGAAGCGCAAGGACCGCGACCAGTGGACGCAGGCCAACCTCGCCTACGCGAAGTCGGACCTGAAGAAGGCCGCGAAGACCGGCCGCATCTCGAAGACGGCCGCCGGGCGGATCTACCTGACCGAGTTCGCGTACAAGACCAAGGGCAGCGACAAGATCTCGACGTCGAAGGCGAAGACGTACCTCAAGCGCGCCTGGGACGTCGCGAAGAAGCAGAAGGTCCGCTCGTTCGTCTGGTACCAGCTGCGCGACCCGCAGTCGACGGGCGAGCTGTGGCAGTCGGGCCTGAAGACCCGCGACGGCGGCTCCCGCAGCACCTGGACCACGTTCCGCGGCCTGAAGTAGGGCCGTCGGGGGCGCGACGGCCCGTGCCGTCGCGGCCCTCCGGACGCCGGATCCGCGCCGCTCCCGGACGCCTCCGGGGGCGGCGCGCGTCGTCGTGGCGATACATCGTCCGCGCGTCTTTGTTTGTCTGTAGGCATGACCCTCCCCCGAGCCAGTCGACTCCTCACGGCCTCCGCCGCCGTCTCCGCGACCCTCCTGGTCTCCGCCGGAGCCGCCGGCGCCGCGCCGGTGAAGGGCCTCCAGGACCAGGACATGACGGTCAACCACCCCGACCTGTCCTCCTCGTTCTTCACGGACGCGAAGGCCGCCGGCGTGGGCATGTCCCGCTACAACACGCGGTGGGACGGCAAGTCCTCGACGCCCGACGCCGGACAGGTCGCCGGCATCAAGGCCGCGATCCAGGCGGGCGTGAAGTCCGGGATCACCGCCGTCGAGATCTCGCCGAACATCTCGGGCGACGAGTCGTTCAACCCGCGGGGCAAGAAGACGGGCCCGACGGCCGCGTCGAAGGTCTCCTCCAGCGCCTACACGAAGTACATCAAGGCCCTGGCGACCGAGCTGAAGGGCAGCGGCGCGGCGCTCTACTACGCGCCGATCAACGAGCCCAACTGGTACCGCCACATCCCCAAGCGCGGCGGCGCGGCGCTCTACCGCAAGCTCCACAACATCGCGTACAAGGAGATCAAGTCCGTCGACCCGAGCGCCAAGGTGCTCTTCGGCGAGCTGCTGCCGTACGCCCGCGCGCTCTCGAAGAACTACCCGGGCGGCCAGTCCACCAACGCCGGCTCGTTCACGCGCGAGGTCCTCGGGCTGAGCGCGAAGTTCAAGGGCAAGGGCAGCACGAAGACGTACACCGTCAAGGCCGACGGCGTGGCGCTGCACACGTACGACTTCAAGGCCAGCCCGACGAAGAAGCGCAAGAACCGCGACGAGTGGACGCAGGCCAACCTCGGCTACGCGAAGAGCGACCTGAAGAAGGCCGCGAAGACGCGGCGCATCTCGTCGAAGGCCGCCGGCGCGATCTACCTGACCGAGTTCGCGTACAAGACGACCGGCAGCGACGAGCTGTCCGTGTCGAAGGCGACGACGTACCTGAAGTCCGCCTGGACCGTCGCGAAGAAGCAGAAGGTCCGCGCGTTCCTCTGGTACCAGCTGCGCGACCCGCAGGACACCGGCGAGAGCTGGCAGTCCGGGCTGAAGACGCGCGACGGCCAGGACCGCTCCACCTGGACCGCGTTCCTGGGCCTGAAGTAGCGCCGCGGCCGACCCGGCCGCCGCAGCACCGACGCCGCTCCCGGGATCCCGGGGGCGGCGTTCGTCGTCCTGGGACGGGGCTCGCGGCCCCGATCGGGTACCAATGGGTCGTCCGTCGCCGCGCCGCGTGACGCCGGGGCCGCCGGCCGGACCAAGCCCTTCGTGCGTCGACCGCGGCGCACGCCCACCGACCCCGAGGAGCACCAGTGCACGAGACCGAAGCCGACGTGGTGGTGCTGGGTGCCGGGCCGGCCGGCGAGGTCGCCGCCGGCCAGATCGCCGACGGAGGCCTCGACGTCGTCCTCGTCGAGGACCGCCTCGTCGGCGGCGAGTGCTCGTACTGGGGATGCATGCCGTCGAAGGCGATGCTGCGCCCCGTCGACCTGCTCGCCGAGACCGCCCGGGTCCCCGGCGTGCGCGAGCTCGTCCACGGCGATCTCGATCCGCAGGTGGTCCTCGACCGCCGCGACGAGGTCATCCACGACCTCGACGACGCCTCCCAGCTGCCGTGGCTCGAGGACCGCGGCATCCGCCTCGTGCGCGGGCGCGGGCGGCTCGTGGCCGAGCGGACCGTCGAGGTCGTGCTGAGCGGCGAGGACCGGCCGCAGGAGCGGATCGTCGCGCGGCGCGCCGTCGTCGTCGCGACCGGCACCCGCCCCGCGTTCCCGCCCGTCGAGGGCCTGGAGGACGCCTGCGGCTGGACGAACCGCGAGTCGACGACCGCGGACGAGGTCCCCGGGTCCCTGATCGTCATCGGCGGCGGGCCCATCGGTGCCGAGCAGGCGCTGGCGTGGGCGTCCCTCGGGTCGAAGGTCACGCTGCTCGAGGTCGCCCCGCAGCTGCTCGGCAAGGAGGAGCCGTTCGCCGGCGCCGAGGTCGCCGACGGGCTGCGCGCCCACGGCGTCGACGTGCGCGTCGGGGTCGACATCGTCTCCGCGACCCGCGAGACCGGCGACCCGGACGTCGCCGTGTCCGTGACGCTCGCCGGCGGCGAGGCGGTCGGCGCCGACGAGCTGCTCGTCGCCGCGGGCCGTGCGCCGAACACCGAGGACCTCGGGCTCGACGCCGTCGGCGTGGAGACCGACGACCGCGGGAACCTGCCGACCGACGAGCACCTGCTGACCGGCGGGACGTCGTGGCTCTACGCCGTCGGCGACGTCAACGGCCGCGCGCTGCTCACCCACGTCGGCAAGCGGCAGTCGCGCATCGTCGCGGCGCACGTGCTCGGGGACGCCGACGCCGCCCTGGCGTCCGACGAGCTCGAGGGCGGCAGCAGCCCGCGCGTGACGTTCACCGAGCCGCAGGTCGCCGCGGTCGGCCTGACGCTGCAGGCCGCGAAGGACGCCGGGATCGCCGCCGTCGCGATCGACGTGCCCTCCGACGGCAACGCCGGCGCGAGCTTCATCGGCAAGGGCGCCGGGGGGACCACGCGGTTCGTGATCGACCCCGACGCGGGGGTCCTCGTGGGCGCCACGTTCGTCGGCGCCGGCATCGCGGAGCAGCTGCACGCCGCCACGATCGCCGTCGCGGGGAGGGTCCCGCTCGAGGTGCTCGACCGCGCCGTCCCGGCGTTCCCGACCCGCACGGAGACCTGGCTGCGCCTGATCGAGAAGCGCCCCCGCTAGTCCTTCGGCGGCAGGGGGACGAAGCCGCTCGTCCGGCGCACGTAGTCGGTGTAGCCCGGGCGTCGGTCCGCCATCCCCTTCTCGAGCAGCGCCTTCCCGGTGCCGAACACCAGGAAGAACGACATCGCGACCGGCGACAGGATCGTGAACAGCCCCGGGACCTCGTTCGCGGCGACGAGCCAGATGCCCCACCAGACGCACGCGTCGCCGAAGTAGTTCGGGTGGCGCGTGTAGCGCCACAGGCCGCGGTCCATCACCTGGCCCTTGCTCGACGGGTCCGCCATGAACGCCGCGAGCTGCCGGTCGCCGACGGCCTCGAAGGTGATCCCGACGAGCCAGACGGCCACGCCGATCCAGGTCAGGACGCCGACCCCGCCCTGCTCGTACTGCGCGACCTGCACGGGCAGCGAGACGAACCAGAGGACGACCGCCTGGGTCAGGTAGACGCGGGTGACGATGTGGAACGTCTCCCGGCCCGCGGGTGCGCGCTCCATGAGCTCGACGTACCGCGGGTCCTCGCCCTTCCCGCGACCCCGGCGCTCGATGTGCCAGGCCAGGCGGCCGCCCCAGAGCACGGTCATCGCGGTGACGACCGCGCGCTGCAGCGCGTCGCCGTCGCCCGCCGAGAGCACCAAGGTCACGACCGCCACGACCGCGAAGCCGGCGCCCCACGTGACGTCGATGACGCTGTGCCGGCCGGCCTTCCTCGCGACCGCGAACGTGACCGCGAAGGCGACGACGACGGCGGCCACCGTGGCCGCGAGGTTCAGCGGCAGGCCCGAGGCGAGGGCGGCGACGGGCGGGGCGGAGGGCATCGCGGGCATCTTCCCGGTCCTACGGCGCCGGCGGGCGGCGCGGACGCCCGCCGCCGCCTGGCGGGGCCGGAGCGACGCCCACCAGGAGACGTTCTCCGCGGCGGCACCGACCCTGGTGACCGTGATCGGCCCCGGTCAGCGGCGGCGCACCACGATCGTGGCGGTGCCGGCCCGGAAGCCCGACGCCGTGGCGACGACCCGGACCTTCACCGTCGTCGTGCGGCGGAGGACGACGCTCGCGCGGCCACGGGCGTCGGTGCGGAGCGACCGGCCCGCCAGGCGGACCCGGGCCTTCGCGACGCCCCGGCGGACGCCGGCCTGCACGCCCGTCACGCGCAGGCGCACCGTCGTCCGCCGGCCGAGGACCACGCGGCGGGGTGCGGCGGTCACCCGCAGCGCGGGCCGCGTGGCGGTGCTCCCCGAGCCGACGGCCGGCGGCGGTGATCCCGCCCGCGACGGGATCAGCTCCGGCAGTCCGGACTCCCCCGCGTCGACCGCGAGGATCGCCTGGTTGGCGGTGACGCCGAACAGCGCGCTCTGGTTCGCGACGAGCAGCCGCGTGCCCTGGAAGCGGACGCTCGACGGCCCGTCGAACGGGATCGGGGAGCCGTTGAGGCCGACGAGCGGCGTACCGAAGCGCGCGAGCTCCTGCCCGCCGGGACCGAGCTTCACGATCTGCGCCGACGCCCCGACGAGGGCCACGTAGACGTTCCCGGCCTTCGAGATCGCGAACCCGTCGGGCAGGTCGATCGGCCCCGAGGTCCAGAGCGTCCGGAGGGTCCCGGGCAGCCCGCCGGCGAGCAGCGGGATCTCCAGCAGCTTGCCCTGGAGCATGTCGGTCTGCCCCGCCCCGAGGTTCGAGGCGAGGGTCGTCAGGACCGTCCGGCGGTCGGCGGAGAGCCCGAGGCCCGCGAGCCCGAACTCCTCCGCGGCGAAGCGGTCGAGCCCGAGCCAGACCGCCGGGGTGCCACCGCCCGGAGGCACTCGCCAGATCACGTCCTGCTGGTAGTCGGTGACGAGCAGCGAGCCGTCCGGGAGCCAGAGCGCGTAGTTCGGCATCGGCTGCTCGTCGCCCCCTCCCGGCTCGCAGTCCACGTGGTAGGCGACGGTGCTGCAGGGCTTCAGGTCCGGGAACCGCGCGTAGGTCGAGAACGTGCCCGTGTCGCGGTCGAGCAGGAGCGCGCGCGCAGGCGTCTTGTCGAGCAGGAGGAGGCGTCCCTGCGCGTCGCTCGTGGCGACCTGGACGCCCTGCTCGCCGGCGGAGACGTCCTGGTTCGGCACCGTCCAGCTGCGGGTCGTGCCGCGCTGCTCCGGTCCCGTGCCACCCGTCGCGGGGAACTCGAGCACCTTCGACGGCACGCCGGCCGCGGCGTGGTTGACGTACGTGCCCTCGTAGACGCGTCCGTCGGGGTGGACGTAGGCGTGCGCCGGGTACCCAGGCGCACCGATGCGGGCGAAGACGGAGGTGTCGCCGGGCGCGGCGGACGCCGCCGGGGCGAGGGCGCCGAGCGCGAGGACGACGGCCGCCGTGGCGCGTCCGGGGCGGACCTTCACGACCCGCCCCCGCTCGCCGTGGCGGCCTTGCCGTTGACGTTCCCGTCGGGGTCGCGCGCGGCGCCGACGGGCACCGTCACCGTGGTGCCGGCGGGAGCTTCGACGGTCGCGACGCCGTCCTTCCCGATCGGCGCGGAGACGGTGCGGTCGCCGACCCGGAAGTCGACCGTGCCCGCGAGCAGGATCGTCGGACGGGCGATCAGGTCGACGTTCTCGCGCGGCAGCGGGAAGCCGACCTGCACGGCGACGCGGCCGGCCGGGGCGCTGCGCCGCCGGACCTCCAGCGCGTCGCTGGCGAGCACCCGGAACGCCTTGCTCGTGAGCGTGTAGCGCGGCGCGGTGATCACCACGCGGTAGGTCCCGAGCGGCGTCGTCTCCGGCGGGTTCCACGTCGCCACGTACTTCCCGTCGGCGTCGGTCCTCCAGGCGATCGCGGTGCCGAGGTCGTTGTCGGCGGCGACCCACCGGGCGCCGTCCTGGCGCTCGATCGTCACGAACGCGCTGTCGAGCGGCTTGTCCCCGCCCGACGGCGCGCCCTGCCACGCCACGTCGACCAGGCCGAGCCGGCGGACGTCGCCGGGCTGCGCGGTGAGCCGCCCCGCCGCGGAGCCCTGCGGGTACGCGGGCCCGTTCGCCCTGACGCCGTTGCTCGCGTCGTAGTCGCGCTTCTCGAGCGTCACCGCCCGGCCCGCCGAGGCGGCGCCCAGGTCGCCGGCGCGGTCGGCGAGGAACGTGCCGGAGTGCCGCCCGAAGACCGTCGACGCGCCTTCGTACTGCTGCGTGTCGTACTCCTCGGGGGTGGTGATGTAGTTCAGGTAGTCGTTCGCGAGGCCGGCGATCGTCACGCGGTTCACGCCCACGCCCTTCATCTGCGCGAGGACGTTGGCGCGGGTGCGCTCGCCGACGCCGATCGTGGCCTCGCCGGGCATCGTCACGATCGCGCCGTCGCCGATGCGCGCGAGCACCATCGGGGAGGCCTCCGACCACTCGCCGATCGGGACGATCAGCTTGTCGCCCTGGACGTCGTCGACCGCGGGGACCTTCGTGCCCTCGAGCGGGACGCCCGTGATGTCGAACAGCGGGCCGCGGCCCTCCTCGGAGCCCGTCAGGAACGGCGCGCCGATCTGCGGCTTGACGGCGACCTTGCCGCCGTCGCTGGCGGTCCTCCCGCAGAAGCAGAAGCGGGTCCACTGGACGTCGAAGGCCGGAGTGGCGCTGAGCTTCGGGCCGGCGTCCTGCCACGCCCGGTAGAACGCGTCGCCCTCCGTGCGGCCGACGAGGTCGGCGCCGGCCGGCCCGCTGTGGTCGAGCCCGGCGGACATGTCGCCCTCGTCGGCGTTGCCGTAGACCGCGATCACCGGCTGGCCGGCCGGGACGTCGGCGTCGCGGCGGACGAGCGCCTCGAACTGCTGTGCGGCGACGCCGCCGTGGTCGGCGCTGTAGAGCCCGAACTCGGACTTCACGACGGTGCCGTGGTTGGCGAAGTTCGACCAGCCGCCGATCGGCAGGCGGCCGTCCTTCGCGCACGAGCGGCGAGCAGCGCGGCGGGCGGCGGTGCGGGCCCGGGTCGCGGCGCGGGCGGCGGCACGCGACCGGCGCTGCGCGGTGCGGACGGCGCGGCGGGCCGCGGCCGCCTTCGCGGACGACGCCGACCGGGCGGTGCGACGGGCCCGGGTCAGGGTCCGGGTGGCGGCGGTCGCACGGCGCTTCAGCGTCGTCGCCCGCTTCGCGGCCCGGCGGACGGCCGGCGTGCAGGTCGGCCCCACGAGGCGGTCGACGCGGAGCACGTCGACGCTCGGGTTGATCGTCTTCGCGTACGGGACCTTGGACGCGTCGGTCGTGCCGAAGTCGGCCAAGCGCGCGACGAGGCTGCGGTTCCTCGTCAGGCCCGAGAGCGTCGTGTGGCCCCACGCGGCGGCGGCCGGGCCCATCGACCCGGCGGCGCGCCGGATCGCGGTGGCGACCTGGTCGACGATGAAGGTGTAGAGCTGCGGATCCGCCTTCGACGGCGCCACGAGGCCCGCGAGGCTCGTCGGGTCCGAGAGGATCAGCTGCGCGCCCGGCGCGGCGGTGTTCAGGGTCGGGGTGTTCGCGAAGCCGCCCGTGCCCGAGTGGGTGTGGGTCGCCGAGAGGATCACGGTCCGCTCGTTCAGGCCGAGGTCCTGGACCTTCGCGGCGACGGCCTGCTGCAGGCCCTGCGGGACGGCGAAGTCGGCCATCGCGACCAGGGCGACGCGCCGGCCGTCCTTCTCGAGCACGATCGCGCTCGTGGTCAGGCGCGTCGAGACGCCGTGGCCGACGCGGTCCGCGCGGGTCCAGCCGCCGAGGAAGTACCCGGTGCGGGGCGGGGTGAGATCGGCGCGGCCGACCCCGGCGCGCAGGGCGCCGGCGGGGACCTTCTTCGGCGGTCCGGGGACCGCGGCGGTCGCCGCGTAGGACGCCGGGGGCGCGATCTTCGCCCGCAGCCGGATCGCGTCGCTGCCGGCCGGCGTGACCGCGGCCTTCGCCGGGTGCTTCGCGGCGTAGACCTCCTCCGCGGCCTCCTCGGCCTCGCTGTGGGCGGCGGCGACGGGCGCGCACGCCAGCGCCGCGACCAGGGCCGCCGGGAGCAGGGCGAGGCGGAGCGCTGGACGTCCCTGCGTCATGCCCCGACCTCGCGTGCGACCCGCTCGCCGGCGCGCACGGCGCCGTCCATGAACCCGGCCCAGTAGTCGGAGGTCTCCGTCCCACCCCAGTGGACCAGGCCGTGGGGCTTGCGCATCTGGCCGCCGAACGCGCTGAGCGTCCCGGGCGACGGGATCGCGACGGGGCCGCCGGCCGACCAGGGCTCGCGGGCCCAGTCCTGCTCGAAGTAGTCCTTCGCCTTCAGCGCCTGCGGTCCGACGTAGCGGGCGAACTGCTGGAGCGCCGCCGCCCGGCGCTGCGCCACCGGACGCCCGCTCCACTGCCGCCAGCCGACGCCGCCGCAGAACCCGAACAGCACGCCGGGGCTGCCCTCCGGCGGGGTGTTGTCGAAGAGCGCGCGACAGGGACCGCCGTCGTCGACCGCGACGGCCATCCCGCTGAGCCCGTCCTGGCGCCAGAACGGCTTGTCGTAGACGGCCTCGATCTTCATGAGCGCGCCCATCGCGGAACGCTGCAGGAGCTGGCGGTGCTCGGACGGGAGCACCGGATCGAAGTCGATCGCCGCGGCCAGCGGCGGCGGGATCGCGATCACGACGTTCTTCGCCTTCCAGGTGCCGCCGTCGGAGACGACGGTCGCGGTCGAGCCGCGCTGCTCGATGCGCCGGACCGGGGCGTTCAGGACGACCTTCAGCCCCTCCGCCAGCCCGAACGAGACGACCTGGCTGCCGCCGAGGATCCGGGAGTCCTGCGCGCCGCCCTTGCTGCCGAGCATCCGCTCCGCCGTGCCGACGTGGTTCTCGTCGCCGGCGCCGGCGACGAACCGCGCCATCAGGAGCAGCGAGACCTCCTGCTGCCCGGCCCCGAAGCTCGGTTCGATCAGGCACTCGATCAGCTGCTGCACGCGCGTGGTGTTGACGACCCCGCCCTTGCCGCGCAGCCACGAGGCGATCGTGTCGCTCTCCCACACCGCGGCCGCGGGTCCCGCCCCCGGGTTCTGCACGGACAGCGACGCCGCGATCTGGTCCAGCGACGACAGGACCTCGTTGAGCCCGAGGAGCTGGGTGGGCTCCGGCGGGATGTCGCCGGTGTAGCGCTGGACGCGGCCGTCGGCGATGTACGAGTTGTCGCCCTTCGTGTACGCCTCGTAGATGCCGATCCCGAGCTCCTTGCAGAGCGCGGTGATGTGGTTCTGGGTCGGGCCGACGTACTCGCCGCCCGCCTCGACGGCCCGCCCGGGCGCGACGTCGTGGTTCAGGGTGCGCCCACCGACGCGGTTCCGGGCTTCCAGGACGACGACCGACCGACCGGCCGCGGTCAGGCGGCGGGCGGTGGTCAGCCCGGAGATCCCGGCGCCGACGACGACCACGTCGACCGACTTCGCCGCGGCCTTGCGCTTCTTCTTCCTCGGCGCCCTCCGCTTCGCGGCGTCCGCGTCCGCGGAGGCCCCCAGGACGGCCGCTCCCGCGGCGACTCCGGCTCCCGCTCCCAGGAGCCCACGACGGGTGACTGCACGATCGGACAACGGATCCTCCGGACGACGACCCGGGCGAGCCTACGCGCGGGTAGGTGGACAACGCAAGGCCCGTTGTCGCATCGTCGGCGACGGCGTCTCGACACCGGTGGAAGGCGGTCGGCGCGGCCCCGGGCGCCTCGGATCCGTGCCGCGAGGGTGTACGCAGTGCGCCTGGCGAGCCTCCGTCGCCGGCCCGCGCCGACGCCGACGCCGGCGACGGGCTGTGGAACTCTCCCGTTCGGGAGTTCAGGACGGGCCTTTCGGGTGGGGTGCGCTCGCGTACGATGGTGAGGTCGACCGAACGACGGGTCCCGGGCCTCCTCTGCGCCGCCCGGGGACGCGCCGCGCACCCGTGCGCGGGCCACGAGCCGCACCCGTCGGACTGCTGAGGAGCACCCGTGACCGAAGAGCACACCCGTCCACTCAAGTTCGCTGTGATCGGTGCCGGTCCGGCGGGGTTCTACGCCGCCGCGCAGCTGCTGTCGGGCAAGGCGATCGAGGGCGAGGTCCGGGTCGACCTCTTCGACCGCCTCCCGACCCCCTACGGCCTGGTGCGGTTCGGGGTCGCGCCGGACCACCCGAAGATCAAGTCCGTCATCAAGGTCTACGACAAGGTCGCGGCCAAGGACGGCTTCCGGTACTTCGGTGGTGTCGAGGTCGGCAAGGACGTCCAGCACGACGAGGTCGCGTCGCGCTACGACGCCGTGATCTACACCACCGGCGCGTCGCACGACCGACGTCTCGGGATCCCCGGCGAAGACCTCCCCGGATCCGTCGCGGCCACCGACTTCGTCGCCTGGTACAACGGCCACCCCGACGCCAAGGACCTCACCTTCGACCTCAGTTCGAAGCGCGCGGTCGTGATCGGCAACGGCAACGTCGCCGTCGACGTCGCCCGCATGCTCGCCCTCACCCCCACCGAACTCGCCGTCACCGACACCGCCGACCACGCCATCGACGCCCTCTCGAACTCCGAGATCGAGGAGATCCTGGTGGTCGGCCGCCGCGGACTCGCGCAAGCAGCGTTCACCAATCCCGAGCTCCGCGAGCTCGGCGAGCTCGAGGACGCCGACATCATCGTGTCCCCGGAGGACGTCGACCTCGACGAGGGATCCAAGAACTGGCTGAACCGCGACGGCGCCGACGCCCGCGAGCAGAAGAACGTCGACATCGCCACCGAGTACTCCACGCGCACCCCCACGGGCAAGAAGCGCAAAATCATCCTCCGCTTCCTCGCCTCCCCCGTGAAGCTCATCGGCACCGACCGCGTGGAGGGCATCGAGCTGGTCAAGAACGAACTCGTCGCCGACGACGACGGCTGGCTCTCCGCCCGCCCCACCACCGAGACCGAGACGATCCAGACCGGCCTCGTGCTGCGCTCCATCGGCTACCGCGGCCGGCCCCTCCCCGGGGTGCCGTTCGACGAGCAGCGCGCCACGATCAACAACCTCGACGGCCGCGTCATCGACCTGCAGACCGGCGACCCGATCCCCGGCCTCTACACCGCCGGCTGGATCAAGCGCGGCCCCTCCGGCATCATCGGCACCAACAAGAAGTGCGCCAACGACACGATCGCCGAACTCGCCGCCGACCACCAGGCCGGCAAGCTCCCCACCCCCACCGACCAGAGCGACATCGCGGACCTGATCGCCGAGCGGGTCCCCGACCACGTCGACTACCCGGGCTGGCAGCGCATCGACGCCCACGAACGGGCCCTTGGCGAACCCCAGGGCCGGCCCCGCGTCAAGCTCGTCGACACCGACGAGATGACCAAGATCGCCCACCAGACCGCCGGCGCCACGAGCTGACGCCGGCCGGGAGGCCCGTGGGCCCTGCGGGTGCCCGGGGCCCCTCCGACGTCCGACCGGCTCCCGTTCCCGAGACGCCCGGGGTGGGGCCCGCCCCGCATCCTCAGCGCATCGGCCGCAGCGCGGCCCGGACCTCGTCCACGAAGAGCTCCGGCTGCTCGAGCGAGGCGAAGTGCCCGCCGCGGGCCGGCCGGGCGTAGTACCGGAGGTCCGGGTACCGCGTCCGGGCCCAGCGCTCCGAGAACTCGAAGAGGTCCTCGGGGAAGACGGAGTAGCCGACCGGGCACGCGAGGGACTCGAACGACGCGAGCACGCCGCCGAAGCTCTGCCAGTACAGGCGGGCCGACGACGTGGCCGTCGCCGTGAGCCAGTAGAGGGAGACGTTGTCGAGCAGCGCGTCCCGCGCGATCACCGACTCGGGGTCGTGGCCCGAGTCGGTCCAGGCGCCGAACTTCTCGAGGATCCACGCCGCCTGGCCGGCGGGCGAGTCCGTCAGGCCGTAGCCGAGGGTCTGAGGCCGCGTGGCCTGCTGCTGCGCGTAGCCGTTCTCGTCCGCGACGTACGCCTGGAGCTTGCCGATCTGGCGCTGCTCGTCCTCGGTCGGGTCGCCGAGCGCCATCAGGGCCTCGGGACTGCAGACCCCGAGCGTCAGGTGCACGCCGTCGAGGTGCTCGGCGTGGTGGATGCCGAGCGTGTGGGTGAGCAGCGAGCCCCAGTCTCCGCCGCCGGCGAAGAAGCGCTCGTAGCCGAGGGCGTGCATGAGCTCCACCCACGCGGAGGCGATCCGCTCGAGGCCCCAGCCGGTCTCGTCGGGGCGCGCGCTGAAGCCGTAGCCGGGCAGCGACGGGGCGACGACGTGGAACGCGTCGGCGGCGTCCCCGCCGTGCGCGACGGGGTCGGTCAGCGGCCCCAGGACGTCCAGGAACTCGAGGACCGACCCGGGCCAGCCGTGCGTGAGCAGGAGCGGGCGCGCGGTCGGCTCCGGGGACCGCACGTGGAGCACGTGGACGTCGAGCCCGTCGACCGTGGCGATCTGCTGGTCCAGCGCGTTCAGGCGCCCCTCGACGACGCGCCAGTCGTACGACGTCCGCCAGTGCTCGCAGACCTCCTGGACGTAGGCGAGCGGGACGCCCTGGTCCCAGCCCGCCGCGGGCGCGGCCTCCGGCCAGCGGGTGCGGGCGAGGCGGTCGCGGAGGTCCTGGAGGTCGGCCTCCGGGACGTCGACGGTGAACGGACGGAACGCGACGGTGGCCACGGGCCCAGCGTATGGAGCCGGACCCGCGTCTGTGATCCAGGTCTCGGACGTTCCCCCCGGTCGGGCCGGAGACGTCCTGCCGCGCCGGGGTCAGTCCGCGTCGAGCTCCGCGAGCAGGTCGTCGAGGTCGATGTCCGGCCCGAAGCCCCCGTCGAGGTGCCCCGCGGCGTCGAGCGGCCAGGCGCCGAACGGGCGGTCCCACATCAGTTCGACGTCGTTGCCGTCCGGGTCCGTCACGTAGACGGCCTCGTGTGTGCCGTGGTCGGTCCACTGGCGCAGCGGCCAGCCGGCGCCCTGCAGACGGGAGACCGCGTCGGCGAGCCCTGCCCGGGTCGGGTGCACGAGCGCGACGTGGTGGAGGCCGGTGACGCCGTCGGGCTGTGCGGGGCCGCCCGCCGACTTCCAGGTGTTGAAGCCCAGGTGGTGGTGGTAGCCGCCGGCCGACAGGAAGAGGATGTCGCCGGTCGTGCCCCACCCCGGCACGTCCCGCGCCTCGGTGACGACGTCGAAGCCGAGGATGTCGACGTAGAACGCCTTCACCCGGTCGATGTCGGCGGTGCGCAGGTGGACGTGCCCGATGCGGACGCCCGGGTCGATCGGGCGCGCCGCCGGCGTGCGCGGGACGATCGGGCCCTGGCTGCCGCCGGGCGCCTGGACGCGGTGCTCGGCGGCGCTCACGAGGCGACCTCGTCCCGGACGACGAGGAGCAGCTCGTTGCCCGAGGGGTCGAGCACGCGGACCTCGCCGGTGGCGGCGTCGCGACGGACGGCGTGGCCCTGCCGCTCCAGGCGGGCGACGCCGGTGGCGCGCTCGGCGGCGGATGCGAACGCGAAGGTCACGAACCGCAGGCCGGCGGTGTCGGCCGGGGGTCGCGGCGCGTCGGGACCGTTCCAGACGTTGAACGCGATCAGGTGCGGCGTCCAGCCGTCGACCGTCACGTCGGCCATCCCGATCCCGCGCGCGAACATGTGCCGGTCGAGCCCGAGCCCTTCGGCGTAGAACGCCATCGAGGCGTCGAGGTCGTTCACGTGCAGATGGACGTGCCCGATCGTCGTGCCTGCGGGCATCGGCTCGTCGAGGCGGCGCTCCTCCGGCAGGTGGGCGAAGACCTCCTCGAGGTCGAGCGGGTCGCGGCCGGACCGGCGCACGCCCTGGGCGTCGACCACGCCGTAGTCGTCGTCGGTGTAGACGAGGCGCCCGACGCGCTCGGGGGTCTCCAGGGCGATCTCGATGCCGTTGCCGTCGGGGTCGTCGAGGTACGTCGTCTTCGTGAACGTGTGGTCCGTCGGGCTGTTGGGCCAGCGGGCCGTGAAGATGCGGGCCAGCACGCGGGCGAAGTCCTCGTCGGTCCGCACGTGGATCGCGAGGTGGTAGAGCCCCGTCCGGCGACGGGCGACGATCCCGCCCGCGCCGGGGTGCAGCACGACGAGCTCGCGGCCGCCGGCGCCCAGGCGCAGCTCGTACGCGTCGTGGTCCAGGAGCTCGAGGCCGAGGACGCGGGTCCACCACGCGAGCGCACGCTCGCGGTCCGTCACGGCCAGGTGGACGGGCCCGAGCGCCGGGCGTCCGGGCGGCAGTCCGGGGAGCGGGCGCGCGGGGGCGCTGGCGGGGGCGTCGGTCATCGGGTCCTCGGGTCGTGGGCGCGCGGCATCCACCGCGCGCCGCGATCGTAGCGCGACGTAGTTGCGTGCCCAAGTACCCGGTCCGGCCGTCCCGGGTGGGGTTCCGACGCGCACGTCGCCCGCACCGCGGCCGGCTCGTCGCGCCCGACACCGGCCGTCGGCCGGCGGTCGCGACGAGCCGACCGAGCCTCTACCGTCCCGGGCATGAGCACCCCGGATCCCGCTCCCCTGCCCAGCGGCGCCGCCGCGTCCGAGTCGCCCGAGGCGTCCGTCGTCCGCGCGTTCCTCGCCTCGCTCGAGCTGCTCGACATCGAGCGGGCGCTCGGCTACCTCGCCGACGACGTCGCGTACACGAACGTGTCGACCCCGACCGTGCACGGCCGCGAGAACGTGCGCTCGGTGCTGAAGGGCTTCCTGCGCTTCGCGACGGGCTTCGAGGCCGTCAACCACCGGATCGCCGCCGACGGCCACGTCGTGCTCACCGAGCGGACGGACGCGATCGAGATCGGTCGCCTGCGGATCCAGTTCTGGGTCGTCGGCCGCTTCGAGGTCCGGGACGGCCGGATCACCGTGTGGCGCGACTACTTCGACTGGGTGAACGTCACCGCCGGCCTGGTCCGCGGCCTCGCGGGCGTCGTCGTCCCGTCGGTCCGCGCGAAGGTCCCGGCCGGCCGCTAGACCGACCGGGCCCCCGATCCGTCAGGCGGCGTCGACGGCGGCCAGGGCGTCGTTGAACGTCTTCGACGGGCGCATCGCCGCGTCGGCCTTCGCGCGGTCGACGTGGAAGTAGCCGCCGAGGTCGACGGCCGGGCCCTGGGCCGCGGCGAGCTCCGCCACGATGGCCTCCTCGCCGTCCTCCAGGCGCTTGGCCAGCGGGCCGAAGAGGTCGGCCAGCTCGAGGTCGTCCTTCTGGTTCGCGAGCGCCTGCGCCCAGTACTGCGCGAGGTAGAAGTGGCTGCCGCGGTTGTCGAGCTCGCCGACCTTGCGCGACGGGGAGCGCCCCTCGTCGAGGAACTTCCCGACGGCCTCGTCGAGCGTCCGGCCGAGGACTCCGGCGCGCGCGTTGTCGGTCTTATCGCTCAGGAACTCGAGCGAGACGGCCAGGGCGAGGAACTCGCCGAGGGAGTCCCAACGCAGGTGGGCCTCGCGCTCGAACTGCTGGACGTGCTTCGGGGCGGAGCCGCCGGCGCCGGTCTCGAAGAGGCCGCCGCCCTGCATCAGCGGGACGATCGAGAGCATCTTCGCGCTCGTACCGAGCTCGAGGATCGGGAAGAGGTCCGTCAGGTAGTCGCGCAGGACGTTGCCCGTGACGGAGATCGTGTCCTCGCCCTTCTTCGCGCGCTCCAGCGTGTAGCGGGTGGCGTCGGCGACGTTCTTGATCTCGATCGTCAGGCCGTCGGTGTCGTGGCCCTGCAGCTCGGCGTGGACCTTCTTCAGGAGCTCGGCGTCGTGCGCGCGGGCCTCGTCGAGCCAGAACACGGCCGGGGCGCCGGTCGCGCGGGCGCGCTCGACGGCGAGACGGACCCAGTCCTTGACGGGCGCGTCCTTCGTCTGACAGGCGCGGAAGATGTCGCCGGCCTCGACGGTCTGCTCGAGCAGGGTCGTGCCGGAGGAGTCGACGATGCGGACGGTGCCGGCCGCGGCGACCTCGAACGTCTTGTCGTGGGAGCCGTACTCCTCGGCCTTCTGGGCCATCAGGCCGACGTTCGGCGTCGTGCCCATCGTGGCCGGGTCGAAGGCGCCGTTCTTCCGGCAGAAGTCGACGGTCTCGGCGTAGAGCGGTGCGTAGGAGCTGTCGGGGATCACGAACTTCGTGTCCTGCAGCGCGTCGTCGGTGTTCCACATCTGACCGGACGTGCGGATCGCCGCCGGCATCGACGCGTCGATGATGACGTCGGACGGCACGTGCAGGTTCGTGATGCCCTTGCCCGAGTCGACCATCGCCAGCGACGGACCGGACGCGTACGCGGCGGTGATCGCGTCCTGGACGGCCTGCTTCTTGTCCGCGGACAGCTTGTCGAGGGCCGTGATGACGGACGCGAGCCCGTCGTTCGGGTCGGCCCCCACGGAGGCGAGGTCGTCCCCGTGCTCCGCGAAGACGTCGGCGAAGAACGCCCGGACGCCGTGGCCGAAGATGATCGGGTCGGAGACCTTCATCATCGTCGCCTTCATGTGCAGCGAGAAGAGGACGCCCTTGGCCTTGGCGTCGGCGACCTGCGCCTGGAGGAAGGCGTCGAGCGCCGAGCGGCGCATGACGGCGGCGTCGACGACCTCGCCCTCCAGCACCTTCGTCGACGGCTTCAGGACCGTGACGGTGCCGTCGGCGGCGACGTGCTCGATGCGGAGGTCGTCGTCCTGGGTCAGCGTCGTCGACGTCTCCGAGTGGCGGAAGTCGCCGTCGTCCATCGTCGAGACGTGCGACTGCGACTCCGTCGACCAGGCGCCCATCGAGTGCGGGTGCTTCTGGGCGAAGCGCTTGACCGACGCGGGCGCGCGGCGGTCGGAGTTGCCCTCGCGGAGCACCGGGTTGACGGCGGAGCCCTTGACGGTGTCGTAGGCGGCGCGCGCGGTCTTCTCGGCGTCGGACTGCGGGTTCTCGGGGTAGTCCGGGATCGCGAAGCCCTGCGACTGCAGCTCCTTGATCGCGGCCTTCAGCTGCGGCACGGACGCCGAGATGTTCGGCAGCTTGATGATGTTGGCGTCCGCCGTCTTCGCGAGCTCGCCGAGCTCGGCGAGGGCGTCGGGGACGCGCTGCTCGTCGGTCAGGAGGTCGGGGAACTGGGCGAGGATGCGCCCGGCGAGCGAGATGTCGCGGGTCTCGACCTCGACGCCCGCCTTGCCGGCGTACGCCTCGATGATCGGCAGGAACGAGTGCGTCGCGAGCGCGGGCGCCTCGTCCGTGTAGGTGTAGATGACCTTCATCATGCGCGGTTCCGCCCTGTGGCTCGGGGTGCGTTCGTGGTGCGGGGATCTCCGCCCTCCGCATGCGGAACCTATCTCCTGGGACGCCGCGCACGCAGCGCGACGGGTGGCGGCACCACCCGTCCGTCCCGGGAGCCGTACGCGACCCGCGTCCCGCGTCGCCCGCTGGACATCCGGACGATCTCGCTTCCGCACGGGGCGTCGAGGGGCCACGATCGCCCGGACGACCGATCGTCGTGCACCGACCCCGGGCCCCGGTGACCCGCAGCGGCGCCGGCCGAAGGGGCAGGGCTCGATGAGCAAGCACACGCGCGGACACGCCGGACGGGGGCCGACCGGGGTCGCCGCCGGCCAGGCGTCGGGCGTCCCCGACGCGCTGATGCCGCTGAGCACCGGGAACGTGCGGCTGCGCGTGCGGCCCGTCGCGGACCTGCGCCAGCTCGACGTCCTGACGGCGACGCTCCTGACCATCCGCCAGGTCGAGTCGGTCGTCGTCGACGCGGTCGCCGGCGAATCCGTGCACCTGACGGTCGCGCTCAGGGAGCCGCTCTCGGTCGCGGGGCAGCTCCGCGGCAGGCTGGGCAGCTCGGTGGTCTCCGTCCGCGCCGAGCGGGACCACCTGGTCGTCCAGCTCGACCCGTCGCGGTCGTGGCTCGTCGAGCCGCCGGCCCCGGACGTCCCCGTCCAGGCCCCGGTGACCGGTGGCCGGGCGGTCGCACCGCTCGTCCCGGACCACGGGGCTCCGCCCGCAGCCACCGGCCCCCGCCCCGCGGAGCCTCATGCGCCCGAGCGCCGCGTGGCCGGGCGCCACGACCTCGCCGCGGACGTCCTGGCCCGGAACGTCCTCGACGCGATCCCCGACACCTCGGTGCTGGTCCTCGACGCCGGGATGCGCCTGCGGGCCGTCGCGGGCACCGCCCTGACCCGCCGCGGCCAGCCGCGCGAGGTGCTCCTCGGCCGCCACGGCCGGAAGGCCCTGCCCGTCCTCCCGTGGGACGTGATCGAGCCGGCGTGCACCGCCGCGCTCCACGGGGACGCGTCCGCCTGCGAGTTCGAGACCCTGGACCACGCCGCGGTCTTCGAGGCGACGGTCTCCCCCGTCCGCGACCCCCGCAGCGGCACCGGTGCGGTCGTCGTGCTCCGGGACGTCACGGCCCGGCGCCGCGACGCCGCGGTGATCGCCGACGCCGACGAGATGTTCGAGCTGTCGTTCGCCCGCGCCCCGATCGGCAAGGCGATCGTGGCTCCCGACGGCCGCTTCCTGAAGGTCAACGAGGCGTTCTGCCGCCTGCTCGGCCACGACGAGACGGCGCTGCTCCGACGCGACTTCCGCTCGATCACGCACCCGGACGACCTCGACACCGACGAGGCCCTCCTCCGGGAGACCCTCGACGGCCTGCGCGACGGGTACGTGCTCGAGAAGCGCTACCTGCACGCCGAGGGCCACGTCCTGCGGATCCAGCTCTCGGTCGCGCTCGTGCGGGAGACCTCGGGCGCGCCGCGCTGGCTCGTCGCCCAGGCGGTCGACGTCACGCGGCACCGCCGGCTGGAGGAGGAGCTGCGCAGCGGCACCGAGGAGGACGGCCTGACGGGCCTCTGGAACCGCTCGCGCCTGGACGTCGAGCTCGGGCTGCGTGCCCAGGAGTCCCGGCGCTACGGCGTGGGCGCGTCGCTGCTCTCGATCGACCTGGACGGCTTCGCGGGCGTCGACGCCACGCTCGGTCGCGAGCGCGGCGACGCCTTCCTGCGGACGGTCGCCAACGCGATCCGCGCGTCGGTCCGCGACTGCGACCACTGTGCCCACCCCGGCGAGGACGAGTTCGTCGTGCTCCTCCCCCACACCCCGGCCGCGGGTGCGGCGATCGTCGCCGACCGCATCGCCGAGGCCCTGCGCGGCTGCGACGCCCCCGGCCTGCCGCCCGGCTTCCTGCGCGCCTCGATCGGGGTCGCCGAGCTCGTCCCGGGGATGACGGGCGAGCGCTGGCTGTGGCACGCGGAGGAGGCCTGCCGCGTCGCGAAGCGGGCGGGCGGCGGGCGTGCGGTGCACGGCACGGGGCCGGAGGCCGCGGTGGCACCGGGCGGCGCATCCGCGGCGACGGCCTGACGCGGGCCCGGGGGGGCGTCCCGCGGCGACCGCGGGACCCCGGGAACGACGAAGGCCCCGCCGGAGCGGAGCCTTCTGCAGGAGCCCTCTTGGGGATTCGAACCCCAGACCCCTTCCTTACCATGGAAGTGCTCTACCACTGAGCTAAGAGGGCGAGTCCGGAAAGAGTAGCGAGCCGGGCGCCGGAGCGCGCGGCGAGGTGGCCGGGACGGACGGACGGGCCTCAGCGCACGAGGCCGAGGAACTCCGCGCGGGTCCGGGCGTCGTCGCGCAGCAGACCGCGGAGCGCCGAGGTGACCGTCCGGCTGCCGGACTTCTTGACGCCGCGGACGACCATGCAGAGGTGCTCCGCCTCGAGCACCACGCCGACGCCCTTGGGCTGCAGGGTGTCCGTGATCCAGTCGGCGACCTGCGCGGTCAGGCGCTCCTGCACCTGGAGGTCGCGGGCGAAGGTGTCGACGACGCGGGCGAGCTTCGACAGTCCGACGATCCGGTCGCCCGGGAGGTACGCGACGTGCGCGACGCCGTGGAAGGGCAGCAGGTGGTGCTCGCACAGCGACCAGAACGGGATGTCCTTGACGACGACGAGTTCGTCGTAGCCGCCGTCGTTCTCGAAGGTGGTGGCCTCGAACGGCTCCGGGGAGAGCATCTCCGCCCACGCCTTGGCGACGCGCCGCGGCGTGTCCGTCGTTCCGGGTGCGTCCGGAGCCTGTCCGAGCGCCTCCAGGAGGTCGCGCGTGGCGGCCTCGACGCCGGCGACGTCGATCTCCCGGCGCGCGATCTCGCTGCGCGCCGACGGGCGACGATCCTTCACGCGGTCGGGGGCGGAGGGCGCGTCGGGGTCCGTCATCGCGGTGTGAAGGCTACCCGGCGGGGCTCCGGTTGCCGTTTCGCGGGCCGGGATCCCGTGGTACGGCGGGCAGGTCCCGGCGCCGCCCCGGCCCGGTCCGCCGTGGCACCCGTCCACCCGAACGGGTGGCCGGGCGCCCGAGGGGGTACGGTGCGGCCGAGGAGCCGCGCGTCCCGACCGGGGGCGTGCGGTGGATCCCGACGAAAGGGCAGCACGTGGCTGGACTTGGTGGCACGTCGACCGGCGAGATCGACGCTCCGATCGACGAGGTCTGGGCGACCCTGACCGCGATCGACACGATCGTCGAGTGGCAGGACGGCATCGTGGGCTCCGAGCCCCTGGAGCGCAACGCCGAGGGTGAGCCGGTGCTCGTGAAGATCACCGCCGACGTCAAGGTCAAGGAGCTCAGCGTGATCACGCGCTTCTCCCGGCAGGCGCCGACGAAGCTGACCTGGAAGGTCGAGAAGGGCGACGTCAAGAAGCTCGACGGGTCCTGGACCCTCGAGGACCTGGGCGGCGGCCGGACGAAGGCGACCTACGAGATCGAGGTCGACCCGGGCCGGATGCTCGCGATGCTCGTCCGCGGGCCGGTCGAGGAGAAGATCCGTCAGCGCCTCGTCAGCACCCGGCCGGCGGAGCTCGCCGCGCGGGTGGCGAAGGAGCGCGGCTGATCGACGGCTCGCCCCGCTGCCGGCGGGGCGAGCCGGACGGCCCGGGCTAGGAGACCTTCACGAGGTCGACGACGAAGATCAGCGTCGCGTTCTTCGGCACGCCGCTCGTGCCCGCCCCGCCGTACCCCTGCGACGGCGGGACGACGATCACGCGGCGGCCTCCGACCCGCATGCCGCGCACCCCCGCGTAGAAGCCCTTGATCAGGGCGCTCTTCGTCAGCGGGAACGTCGTGCTGTTCGGCGTCTGCCTCCAGCTGCTGTCGACGAGCTTCTTCGAGCCGCCCCAGACGACCATCGAGTACCGGAGCTGCACGGTGTCGCCGGAGCCCGCGCGGGCGCCGGACGCGCAGCGGACGATGTCGTCGGTGATCCGCCGCGTGGGCGGGCGGCTCGACGGGGACGTCATCCGCGGGGCCTTCGACGTCCGGGTGCCGGCCGCCCGGCCGATGCGCTTGACCGCCGCGGCCGCCGAGCCCGCGCCGCTCGCCCGCGGGGCGGGCGTCGTGCACGAGGCGCTCGCCGCGCCGGCGGGCGCGGCGCCGCCGGCGAGCACGAGCGCGGTCCCGGTCGCCGTGGCGACCGCGGCCGCGGCGCCGAGCGCCGACCCGCGGCCGGACGACCGCCGGACCTCGGGACGCCGCCCGGCGCGGCTCACGACGCCTTGACGAGGTCGATGACGAAGATCAGCGTCCCGCCGGGCGGCACCGAGCCGTCCGGGGTGCCCTGGTCGCCGTAGCCCTGCGCGGCGGGGACGACGAGGACGCGACGGCCGCCCGGCTTCATGCCCGGGACGCCCTTGATCCAGCCCTCGATCAGGCCGCCCTCCTCGAGCGGGAACTCGGAGGAGTTCGGGCTGCGGGTCCACGAGGAGTCGACCGGCGAGCTGTCGCCGCCCCAGTTGACCAGCGTGTAGCGGACGGTGACCTTGTCGCCGACCTTCGCCGCGGTGCCCTTGCCGACGACGACGTCGTCCTTGACGAGCGACGACGGGGCCGTCGCCGACGGCGACGTGATCTTCGGCGCGGTCTTCAGGTTCGAGCCGACGCCCGCGACGAGCTTCTTCACGGCCGCGGCGCTGCTCCCGCCGCCCTCGGTGGCCGCGGTCGTGGCCTCCGTGGCGGTCGTCGCCTCCGTGGAACTCGCGCCCTCGGCGGTCGTGGCGCCCTCGGCGGTCGTCTGCTCGGTGGCGGTGCCCGCCACGTCCTTCTCGGTCTTCTCGTCGCCGCAGCCGATGCCCGCGAGCGCGAGCACCAGGAGCGGGAGGGGCAGCAGCCGTCGGGGCGAGATCATCGGGCCAGGGTATCCAGGGCCGACGGGGCAGGGCGCCGCCGTCCCGCGAGCGCGGGTCAGGGCACGACGACGAGCTGCGTGACGAGCCGGTCGAGCGTGGCGGCGGCGTCGGCGCAGAGGCCCGTGTGCACGGGCGACGGCTGCACGATCGTGTTGGACGGCGCCGCCAGCCACCCGAAGCGGTCCGACCGCGGCATCGCGGCGATGGCCCCGGCGGCCGGGTCGCCCTCGGCGACGCGGAGGAGCCCGTGGAGGTGCTCCTGCAGGGCGTCGAGGTCGAGCGTCGGGTCGAGCGCCCGCAGGCGCTCGGGATCGACCACGACGCGCAGCCCGAGGAACCGGTGCCGGCGGGCGTGGAGCACCACCCCGACGTTCAGGCCCTCCCCGCGCGTCATCGAGGGCACGACGCGGAGGACGGCGTACTGGAAGACCTCGTCCGTCCCCGACCCGGCGGCGGACGGGGCGGCGTCCGGGCGCGCCTCGGCGTCGGCGCCCCGGGCGTCCGCCCGGTCGCGGGCGACGGGTCCTGCCTCGTCGTTCCGCTCAGGCGGTCCGGGCACGCTCGGCCTCTTCCACGAACCCCCGCGGACCGGTGATCCGCGCCAGCAGGTCGGCGACCACGAGGTCCGGGCCGCCCTCCCCCAGCCACTGCTCCGGCACCTCGGAGACGACGGCCCGCAGCAGGCCCTCGGTGACGTGGGGCGCGAGGCGCTCGTCCATCGCGGCGACCGACCCGGCGAGGGGCAGCAGGACGTGGTCGCGGATCGCGGGGAAGCGCCCCGTCGCGCGGGCGGGGTCGAGGCCCGCGTGCTGGCGGTAGAGCGCCGCGCCGTTGTCGATGATCCAGACGCGGCCGTGCCAGGTCAGGAGGTTCGGGTTACGGGGCGTGCGGTCGACGTTCTCGGCGAACGCGTCGAGCCAGACGAGCGCCGCCGCGAGGTCGGCGGACGGCTGCGGCCCCGATGCGGCGCTGTACGGGAGCGCCCGGGGCAGGAAGTCCATCCCGACGTTCAGACCGGCGCTCTTCGCGATCGGCTCCTGGATCTCGGGGTCCGGCTCGGCGTGCGAGAGCTCGACCGGCAGGTCGACCATCACGAGGTCCGGCATCAGCAGCCCGAGCTCCGGCTCCTCGAGCGCCAGCGCCCGGATCAGCTCGCCGACGACGAGCTCCGCGACGAGGACCTTCGTGCCCTGCGCCGCGCCGGAGAGCTTGACGACGTACAGCCCGTCGTCGTCGGCCTCGACCAGCGCGGGCACGGAGCCGCCCTCGCGGAGCGGCGAGACGTAGCGGAGGGCGCGGACCGTGCGGAGCACCCGGGCAGCTTCTCAGTCCGGCAGCTTCCCCGACACCACGGCGCGCTTCAGGGACGCGACCTGCGCCGGGGTCTCGAGGTCCAGCCCGGCCGGCCAGCCGAGGCGCGGCGGCCCGAGCTCGCGGCGCGCGGTGCCGATCGCGGAGCGCGCGAGCACCGGGTCGTCCGCGACCTGCCGGGCGATCCGCATCGCGCGCTCGTCGACCTCCTCGCGCGGGACGGCGGCCCACGCGAGGCCGAGCTGCACCGCGCGGTCGCCGTCGAGCTCCTCGTCGAAGACGCCGAGCGCGATCGCGGCCTCGCGGCCCGCCACGCGCTCCAGCAGCGTGAAGTGCCCGCCGCCCGGATGCAGACCGATGCGATGGAAGCCGGCGAAGATCCGGGCGTCGTGGGCGACGATCCGCAGGTCGGCCGCGAGCGCGAGGTTCAGGCCGGCGCCGACCGCGGCACCGGCCACGGCGGCGACGACGGGTGCCCGCAGGGCCCCGACGCGCACGAACGACGCGTACAGCGCCCGGAGCTCCTCGACGGTCTCCGGCGGGGCGTCCGGCTGTCCCACGGCGCGGAGCGTGTCGCGTGCCCCGCCGGCGCAGAAGGACCGCCCCTCCCCGCGGAGCACGACGGCCCCCACGCCGTCGTCGGCGTCGACCTGCTCGCAGGCGGCGACGAGCTCGCGCGCCATCGGCAGCGTCAGCGCGTTGCGGCGCTCCGGCGCGTCCAGGGTGATGACGGCGACGGCGTCCTGCACGGTGACGGTGATCTCGGCCATGGCGGGAGTCTCGCGCATGATCCGGTGCCGCCGGCGCTCGCCCCCGGACCCGCCGGCCCCTAGGTTGTACGCCGTGAAGCGTGTCGTGACCGGAGTCCTCTGCATCGCCGTCCCGTTCCTGGCCGCGTGCGGAGGCGGCACCACTACCGGGGGCCCCGACCCCGGGACCCCCGGCCCCGACGATCCGCTCCCGACGACCACCGCCGCGGACGCCGACGTCGCGCCCACGACGACGGTCCGGACCCCACCCCCGGCGCTCGCGCGGGCGCGGCCGACGGTGATGGTCCCGGGGGACCCGTGCGAGGGGACGCCCGGCGAGCGCGTCCGGCGCCGGGCGCGGGAGCGGCGGCGCCACGTCACGCGCGGCTTCTGCGCGGAGGACCAGCCCGGCGCCCACGTCGCCGGGCGCCACGAGCCGCTGTCGTTCCTGGGGACGACGACGCGGCTGCGCTCGATCGTCCGCAGCGAGACGGTGCCGAACCCGAACGGCGGGGACGCGCTGCGCCCGCCGACGCAGGACTCGGTCTTCATCACCGCGCGGGTGACCGTCGGGAACCGGCGTCCCAGGTCCCTCACGCTCCCGCGGGGTTCCATCACCGTCGGCCTCCGCTCGGCCGTCGCGCAGACGTTCATCTGGTCGGTCTCCGGACCCGGGGCGTCGCTGGGTCCCGATCGTCCCGAGATCCGCATCCCGGCGCACGCCCGCCGCACGCTGGGCCTGGTGTGGACGACGGGCAGGACCGGCCCGCAGCTCACCGACTCCGGTGCACGGCTCCTGCTCGAGTTCCCCGATCCTCCCGGCGCCCCGAAGCACCCGAAGCAGCCGGCGCGGAAGACCTCGAGCGGCGTCGTCGTCCTCGACCGCTGAACGACGAAGGCCCCGCGTCGCGGGGCCTTCGAGCAGTGGGGGGAACAGGATTCGAACCTGTGTAGGCAGAGCCAACGGGTTTACAGCCCGTCTCCTTTAACCACTCGGACATCCCCCCGAGCGATGGCGGATCCTAGCGAGGCGGCGCGGATCGCGTCGCCTCGCCGGGAGGACCTGACTAGACGGCGTCGCGGAGGCGCTGCGACTCGGGCAGCGACTCGAGCTTCTTGAGCGTGTGGCTCTCGATCTGGCGGATGCGCTCGCGGGTGACGTCGAACGCGCGGCCGACCTCCTCGAGCGTCGAGGGCTGGTCGCCGGAGAGGCCGAAGCGCATCTCGATGACCTCGCGCTCTCGCTTGGGCAGCGTCGAGAGGGCGCGGCGGACGTGCTCCTTGCGCAGCTGCTCGCTCGTCATCTCGAACGGGGACTCGGCGTCCTTGTCCTCGACGAAGTCGCCGAGGGAGGACTCCTCGTCCTCGCCGACGGGCTTCTCGAGCGAGATCGGCTGCTGCGACATGCGCAGGATGTCCCGCACGTCGCGGACCTGCATGTCGACCTCGGTCGCGATCTCCTCCGGCGTGGGCTGCCGGCCGAGCGACTGGACGAGCTGGCGCTCGACGTGGACGACCTTGTTGAGCTTCTCGACCATGTGGACCGGGATGCGGATCGTGCGGCCCTTGTCCGCGATCGCGCGGGTGACGGCCTGGCGGATCCACCACGTGGCGTACGTGGAGAACTTGTAGCCGCGGCGGTAGTCGAACTTCTCGACCGCGCGGATGAGCCCGAGCGAGCCCTCCTGGATGAGGTCGAGGAAGGAGAGGCCGCGGCCGAGGTAGGCCTTGGCGATCGAGACGACGAGGCGCAGGTTGGCCTCGATCATCTGCTGCTTGGCCTGGATGTCGCCGCGCTCGATCCGCTTGGCGAGCTGGACCTCCTGGTCGGCCGTCAGCAGCGCGACCCGGCCGATGGACCGCAGGTACATGCGCAGGGAGTCGAGGCTGGGCTCGACGGTGAGGTCGATCTGCGGGCGCTCCTTCGGCGCCGAGCCGGACTCGCGGTCCTTGCGCGACCCGGCCTGCTCGAGGCGCTCGGCCTCGGACGCCGTCCGGTCGTGGGCGTCGGTGCCGCTCTGCAGGACGTCGACCCCGAGCTCGTCGAGGTGACCGTGGAACGCGGTGAGCTGCTCCTTCGTGACCTCGGCCTCCTCGAGGGCGGCCGCGATCCCCTGGACGGTCAGGAACCCCTTGTCCTGACCTTCCGCGATGAGCGCTCGCAACTCGTCGATCTCGGTGATCGGCGTCTCGTCGGCCAAGAGGGCCTCGTTGTTGCTCACGTCGGAACCTTCCAATCTTCGGTTCGATGTCCACCGGACCCTGCCCGGAGGACGATCACGATGTCTCCACCGTCGACATGCAGTCGTGGCCCCCGGGCGCTGTCGCGGTCCCCTGCGGTGCCGACGCTGACCTGTCGTCGTGCTTGCAAGGAATAGCACAAGGTCGGACGCTTTCGCGTCGCGAGGGTGATCGCTGTCACACGGGCAGGGGACGGACATCCGGCCAGATCGCACGCATGGGTGCCCACGGTGCCGGTAGTTGCGTACGCGCGGGAACCCCGTGGGCGCGGTCGACGGGGTCCGTCAGGCGGCGGGGGTGCGGTCCGCGGCCATCGTCCGGCGCAGGCCGAGGAAGTAGTCGACGCCGCTCCAGAGCGTGATCGCGACCATCGCGTAGACGAGCACGTCCAACCAGGCCGGCACCGGCGAGATGAGGATCAGGAGCAGGATCACGAGGATCTGGAACGAGGTCTTGACCTTGCCGAGCCAGGCCGCCGCGATGACCTCGCCCTGCTGGGCCGCCACCGCGCGCGTGAGCGTGACCGCGAGCTCCCGCCCGATCACCACGACGGCCACCCAGGCGGCGACGCGGTCGACGCTCACGAGCATCACGAGCGCCCCGATCACGAGCAGCTTGTCGGCGATCGGGTCGGCGAGCTTCCCGAAGTTCGTGATCAGGTCGGACCGCCGGGCGAGCCAGCCGTCGAACCAGTCCGTGACGGACGCCAGCCAGAAGACGAAGGCCGCGACGACGTCACCGGTGCCGGTCTCCTGCGCCAGCGCGAAGACCATGACCGGCACGAGCAGGATGCGCATCACGGTCAGCGCGTTCGGCAGGTTCACGGGCACCGGTGGGAGTATCCCGGTCCCCGACGCCGGGTGCGAGCCGCGGTCCGGCCCGGGCGGGCCCGCGGAACCCCGGGGCCGCGCGACACGGGCCGCGGGGCCCCGCGCTCAGGCGAGCGGAGGCGCCGGGGGCGGTGGCGGGTCCGGGGACGCGACGGACGGCGCCCGGGTCACCCCCACGCCGGCGACGACGACGAGCGCCAGGCCGGCGAGCGTGAGCGCCGAGAGGTCCTGGCCGAGCAGGACGAGGCCCGCCAGGGCCGCGACACCCGGCTCGAGCGCCATCAGGACGCCGAAGACCCCGGGGGCGACCCTCCGGAGCGCGAGCTGCTCGAGCGCGTACGGGACGGCCGATCCGGCGACCGCCGCGACCAGCCCGAGCAGGAGGACGTGGGGCAGCAGCAGGTCCGCCCCGCCCTCCACCAGTCCGGGCACCAGCGGGACGAGCGCCCCGACGCCCATCGCGAGCGCCACGGGCTGCAGGCCGGGGAGCCCGCGCGCGGCCCGCCCGCCCAGCGGGATGTACGCCGCCCAGCACGCCGCGGCGACGAGCAGGAAGAGCACCCCGAGGGGATCGGCCCCGTCGGCGCTCCACGGCCGGGTCAGGGCGAGCACCCCGAGCGCGGCGAGCCCCGCCCACGCGCGGTCCCGCGGGCGCCGGGCGAACCAGGCCCCGACGCCCAGCGGACCGAGGAACTCGATCGCCACCGCCGTCCCCAGCGGCACGCGGTCGATGCCGAGGTAGAACGCGGTGTTCATCACGCCGAGGACGAGCCCGTACGCGACGACCGCCCGCAGGGCGCCCGGGGGCAGCCCGCGGACCGGGGGCCGGACGACCGCCAGGAGCAGCGTCGCGGCGAGGAGCGCCCGGAGCATCGTCGCGCCGAGGGGCCCGACGTCGTCGAACATCCCCGTCGCGACCGCGGCGGAGACCTGCACCGACGCGATCCCGCCGAGGATCAGCAGGACGTCCGAGGGCGCGGTCGGCGCCTCCGGCGCCGGGCTCACGGCTTCAGGCGGTGCCCGGTCCGGAACAGCCAGGCGCACCACGCGCTGAGGCCGGCGGCGAGCGCGACGAGGACGAGCAGCGCGAGCCACGTGCTGACGTCGCCGTGCCCGACGAACCCGATCCGGAACGCCTGCACGAGGTAGAAGATCGGGTTGACGTGGGAGACGACCTCCCACGCCCCGGGGAGCCGGTCGACGGAGTAGAAGATCCCGCCGAGGAAGCTCAGCGGGAGGATCACCAGCGACGTCACGAACGCCATGAAGTCCCAGGAGTTCGCGTAGATCCCGGCGATCACCCCGAGCTGCGCGAACGCGATCAGCACGAGCACCGTCGCCACGATCAGGACGAGCGGCCGCTCCACCCCGACGCCGGTGATCGCCACGCCGAGGACGAGCAGCAGGATCCCGGTCAGCAGCCCGCGGACGACGCCGCCGATCGCGAGGCCGATGTTGACCTCCCACCAGCGCAGCGGGCTGGAGAGGACGTCGTTGATGAAGCGGTCCGACCGCGCCTGGAAGACCGTCGAGCTGTTGTTCGAGTACGCCGCGGTGAGGATCGCCTGGACCACGAGCCCGGGGACGATGAACTGCTTGTACGGCACGCCGTCGACGTCCGCGATGGTGTCGCCGAGCGCCAGGCCGAAGACGACGATGAAGAGCAGGGACGACATCACCGGGGCGATCAGCGTCTGCATCCAGAGCTTCAGGAAGCGCACGACCTCGCGCTCGCAGAGCCAGAGCAGGCCCCGGCGGTCCTCGACGAACGGCGCGTCGGGATCGGGCAGGGTCGTGACGTCGGAGACGCTCACCGCGCCGCGCCCCGGTCGTCGCCGGCCGCGTCGGACATCGCCTGCAGGTAGACCCCGGCGATGTCGTCGGCGCCGTACCGGGCCCGCAGTCCGTCGGCGCTGTCCCGGGCGATGATGCGCCCGCCCCGGATCAGCGCGATCTCCTCGCAGAGCGCCTCGGCCTCCTCCAGGTAGTGCGTCGTCAGGAGGATCGTGGTGCCCGCGGCGTGCAGCTTCCGCGTGTACTCCCAGAGCTCGGAGCGCAGCTCGACGTCGACGCCGGCGGTCGGCTCGTCGAGGATCAGGAGGCGCGGCTCGTGCATGAGCGCGCGGGCGAGGAGCAGGCGGCGGCGCATGCCGCCGGACAGCGCGGTCGGACGGACCTTCGCCTTCGACGTCAGGTCGAAGACGTCCATCAGCTCCTCGGCGCGCCCCTTCGCCCGCCTCCGCGCCATGCCGAAGAAGCCCGCGTGGTAGATCAGGACCTCGGAGACCGTCAGGAAGCGGTCGAGGTTGATGTCCTGCTCGGCGAGCCCGACGAGCCTGCGGGCGTTCCGCGCGTCGTGCGGATGCCCGAAGACCTCGATCTCCCCCGCGGTCGGGCGGACGAGGTTGCAGACCGCACCGATCAGCGTGGTCTTGCCCGCCCCGTTCGGCCCGAGGAGCCCGAAGAACGACCCGTCCGGGACGTCGAGGTCGAGTCCGTCGACGGCCGTGAAGCCCCCGTCGTACGTCTTCGTGAACCCGCGGACCGACAGCGCCGGACGCACGTGAGGAACCCGGATTCCCGATGGGGAATCCGGGATCGTTGCAGCGTCAATCACGTCTCCCGACTGTACGGCAGACGACCTCCCGTCCAGCGGCGACGGGGCCGCCGGGCGGCATCTATAGGGTGTTCCCATGCCTCTGGTTCCGGTCGTCGTCGAGCGCACTGCGCGCGGTGAGCGCGAGTACGACATCTACAGCCGCCTCCTGAACGAGCGGATCATCTTCCTCGGGACGGGGATCGACGACCAGGTCGCGAACCTGATCGTCGCGCAGCTCCTGCACCTCGCGTCCGACGACGAGGACAAGGACATCTCGATCTACGTGAACTCGCCGGGCGGATCGGTCACCGCCGGCCTGGCGATCATGGACACGATGAACTTCGTCAAGCCCGACGTGCGCACGATCTGCGTCGGCATCGCGATGTCCGCCGGCTCGCTGATCCTGGCCGCCGGCGCGAAGGGCAAGCGCTCGTCGCTGCCGAACTCGCGCATCCTCACGCACCAGCCGTCGGTCACCGGCTTCGAGGGCCAGGCGTCGGACATCGAGATCCACGCCCGCGAGCTCCTGAAGACCCGCGCCCGCCTGAACGAGATCTACGTCGGCCTGACGGGCCAGACGCGCGAGACGATCGACCGCGACATGGAGCGCGACCGCTTCTTCTCGCCGCAGCAGGCCAAGGAGTACGGCCTCATCGACACCGTGCTGGGCACCGAGCTCCCGGACCTCTCGCAGCCGAACAAGGGCTTCGACGTCCAGTAGTCCCGCGCGGCCCGCGCCGCGCACCGCAGTCCTCCCGACGCCCGGCCCTCGCCGGGCGTCGGTCGTTCAGGGCGCCGTGATCGGGTGCTCGATCGTGCCGAGGCCCTCGATCTCCATGCGGACGACGTCCCCCGGGACCAGCCAGACGCCCGTGCCCGAGCCGTCGGCGCGCTCCGTGGCCTTCCCGACGCCGTGGGGCGTCCCGGTCAGGACCAGGTCGCCGGGCCGCAGCGTGATCGCGGCCCCGATGTGCGTCAGCAGCGCGTCGACGCCGAAGACGAGGTCGGCGGTCGACGCGTCCTGACGGGGCTCGTCGTTGACCCACGTCCGGACGCGGACGACCGGGGTCCCGCCGTCCCAGGCGACGTCGCGCGCCGCCAGCTCGTCGCTCGTGGTGATCCACGGACCGAACGGCACGAAGGTGTCGGCACCCTTGGCCCGCGCCCACTGGTCCTCGGTGTCCTGGAGGTCCCGGGCGCTGACGTCGTCCGCGACGCAGAAGCCGGCCGCGCCGACCGCGCCGTCGGGCAGCCGCCCGAGCACGATCGCGAGCTCGACCTCGTAGTCGAGCTGCTCGGTCACGGCCGGGCGGACCACCGGGCCCGACGGCCCGGTCGCGGCGGTCGGCGGCATCAGGAAGACGATCGGGACCGTCGGGACGTCGCCGCCCATCTCCGCGGCGTGCGCGGCGTAGTTCTTGCCGATCCCGTGGATCACCCCCGGCTCGTGCGGCATCAGGAGCTCCACGGCGTCCAGCGCGAAGGCCTCGCCGGCGGCCGGGGACCGGTCGCCCGAGTCCAGCCGCGAGAGGACGGTCGACCCGTCGGAGAACGCCACGACCCGGTCGTCCCGGACCTCGCCGTGCAGGACCGAGCCCGCGATCGAGGGGTGCGTGAAGCGCGCCAGCCGCATCACCCGAGCCTACGCCCGCGCCCCCGCCGCCACGTGCCCGTCCCCCGGACCTGCCAGCATCAGTCGAGATGGCGCGACGCCTGTCCGGGCAGCTGCTGGTTGCTTCACCCACGATCGGCGATCCCACGTTCGCCCGCACGGTCGTGCTCGTGGTCGACCACGACCGCGACGGCGCCCTCGGGATCGTCCTGAACCGCCCGACCGCCACGAAGGTCGAGGCCGTCGTGCCGGACATCGCTTCGATGTTCCACGGGGACGCCGTCGTCCACGACGGCGGACCGGTCCAGCCGGAGTCGCTCCTGACCGTCGCCGAGTTCCGCGATCCCGCCGACGCCGCGCTGCTCGTGCTCGGCCGGGTCGGGATGGTCCGGGGCGACGAGGCCCCGCGCACCCCCGAGGTCGACCGGGCGCGGGCCTACGCCGGGTACGCCGGCTGGGCGCCCGACCAGCTCGACGACGAGCTCGGCGCGTCCGACTGGCTCGTCGTGCCCGCGCAGCCGGACGACCTCTTCCGCGAGGACTCCGAGCTGCTCTGGCACCGCGCGCTGGAGCGGATGGGCGGGCCGTACGCCCGCCTGGCGACCGTTCCCGAGGACCCCTCGGTCAACTGACGCGGCGGGCCGGGGCCGCGGGTTCGAGACGCGGCCCGGTCAGGCCCCCGCGGGCGGCGCCTCGAGCCCCGCCTCGTCGTCCTGCTCCGGATCGTGCACGGGGGCGCCGTCGCTCACCGCTTGCGGCTTCGGGACCCGGGCCGCCACGACGTCGCGCCGGGCGCGCAGCGGGGTGGCGATCGCCCCGAGCGTCCCGCGCTCCCGGGAGCCGAGGGTGCGGTACGCCTCGCGCAGCTCCTCGAGCAGCCGGTCGACGTCGTCGAGCGCGGTGCGCGCGGACGTCCACGCCTGCTCCTCCGCGGCCTCCTCCGCGCGCCCGACCGCCTCGGAGACCGCGGCCAGCTGCTCGAGGGGAACGTCCATGCCGGGGAGCGTAGGGGGTGGGTCCATCGGCCAGGGGCGCGCCCGGGACCGGCGGGACGATCATCTAGCCTGCGGCCCATGACGTCTGGTGTGAGGACCTCGGCGCTCGTGGCCCTCGCGGTGGCCGCGCTCGCCGGCTGCGGCGGCGGGTCCGACGGCGACCCGACGACGTTCGGCCGGGCCGCGGACCGCACGTGCCGCGACCTGAGCGCCGCTGTCACCACGCTGCGCCAGGACCTCGTCCGCACGACCGCGTCGACCGAGCAGGCGGGGCTGGCGACCGCGCTCCAGCGGTACTCCGACGGTGTCCGCCGCGCCGCCGACCGGCTCGCCGACACGAAGGCACCGAAGGCCGACGCGGCGTTCCGCACGTCGACGCTCGAGGGTCTGCGGCGCCACGCCGACGCGATGCACGCCGCCGCCGTCCAGGGTCGGCGCGGCAAGGTCGCCACGGCGCTCGCGGAGGAGGTCCGCGGCGCCGGGCTCCCCGAGATCCCGGCCCGCGTCCTCGAGGACGCCCCGGACTGCCGGCGCACCGGCGACTGACGCCCGGCGGTCGCCGGTCCCGTCGTGGCCTCCGCGCCGACCGGGCGGGCCCCGCTACGGTTCGCCGGATGCTGTCGCCCCTCCGACGTGCGCTGCCCGGCCTCGCGGCCACCGGTGCCCTCGTGCTCGCCGGCTGCGGCGGCGCGGGCTACGGCGACCCGATCGCCGCGACCGACGGCGGCGGCGCGACGGTCGCCCTGGCCCCCGCCCCGATCACGACGCCCGGCGCCACCAGCGTCGTCACGCGCGAGGTCACCGGCGTGTCCACGGTGCAGCAGGATCCGAGCGGCACCGGCGGGTCGAGCTCCTCGGGGAGCGGCGGGAGCGGGTCGTCGGGCGGGTCCGGCCCGTCGTCCTCCGGCGGCGGCGACTCCGGTGCCGGCGAGCTCGCGGCCTACGCCGCCGACGCCAACCGGTTCTGCTCCGGCTTCAACGCCGCGACGAAGGCGCTGACGGCTGACATCTCGGCCGGCCAGGGGAACCCGAAGGCGCTCGGCCGGGCCGCCATCAGCTACGGCACGGCGATCTCCTCGGCCGCCGAGGGTCTGAAGGCCGCGCCGCCGCCGTCGTCGCTGGCGTCGTACCACCGCGACACGCTCTCCTGGGTCTCCGGCATCACGTCGGTGATCTCCGCCAACCGCAGCGGCCTGCAGAGCGGGGACACCGGCGCTCAGGCGACCGTCATCAAGAAGGTCCAGGACCTCGGCAAGCCGCCGTCCGCCCCCGCGTCGCTGCGCTCCCGGGCGTCCGCCTGCACCGCGTGACCGCGCGCCCTACGATTCCCGGCGTGCCCCGACGCCGTGCCCGCCTGCCCCGTCGCAGGATCGCCGTGACCCTCGCGGTGCTCGCGACCGGCACCGGCCTCGCGGCCTGCGGCAGCGACCAGGAGTCGACGTACGCCGACGGCTGGGACAGCGTCTGCCGCGGGGTGGGCGGGGCCCTCAGCACCTTCCGGACCGACGCGTCGACCGCCGCGACCACGTCCCCCGACGCCGGCGACGCCGAGGTCATCGCCGGGACCCGCGCCGCGTCGGTGAGCGCCGACCTGCTCGCGCCCGCCAAGGCGCTCCAGACCGCGCTGGACCGCCAGTTCGACGCCGCACGCCGCCTGGACCCGCCGTCGCGGTGGGCCGCCTGGCACGCCACGGAGCTGCGGACGATCGCCGCCCGCCGGAGCGCGGTCGCCGACGGCGTCCGCCGGCTCCAGGGCGGCGACCCGGACGCCCTCCCCCTGCTCGCGGTCGGGAGCGTCGGGCCGTCGGCCGTCGACGCGCCGGCGGACCTGCGCGACAAGACGCCGGACTGCACCGTCCTGCGATGACCCGGCGCCGGACGCTCGTCGGTGCCGGGTTCGCCGTCCTCCTGGCCGCCGTCGTCGCCGTGCTCCTCCTCGCCACCGGGGGCGGGGACGACGGCCCGCGACGGCCGGGTCCCGTCGCCGGCGCCTACGCGCGCACGTGGGAGGCCACGTGCGTCGCGCTGCGGTCCGACGCGGACCGCACGACCGCGACGGTCCGCGCGCGCCTCGCCGGCGGGGCGTCGACCGCCGAGCGCCGCACGGTCGCCCGGCGCGTCGTCGCCCCGTTCCTCGGCCGGGTCGAGCGGCGGCTCCGCCGCGTGGCCGGCGCGGTCCCGCCGCCGGAGTGGCGCGTCTACCACACCGGCGCCCGGGGACGGCTGGACACGGCCGCCGCCCGGACGCGCTCCGCGCAGGAGCGGGTCCGGGGCGGGGACCTGCAGGCCCTGTCGACCCTGGCCGTCGCCGATCTCGCCCGGGCCGCGGACGCCCCGGAGGACCTCCGCCGGCTGACGCCGGCGTGCAGGTCGGCCGGCGCCGTCTGACCGGGACGCTCCGGCGTACGACGTCCCCGGGCCGCCCGGGGGCCGGGCGGTTTCGAGCCGCCGACATGCACGATCCGGCTAAGGTGCGCGCCATGCTCTCCCGCTCCGCGCTCCACCGCCCCGCCGCCGTCCTGGCCGCCGCAGCGCTCGCCGTCGGCGTCGCCGGCTGCGGCGGCTCCGACGGGGACGGCAAGGGCGGTGGCTCCTACGCGTCGACCTGGAACGACGTCTGCACGTCCCTGACGTCCGCCGCGACCACGCTCCAGAACCAGGGCAACGAGGCCGACAAGGTCGCGCGCGGCGACCAGGAGAAGAAGATCGCGGAGCTCGCCAAGCCCACGGGGCAGCTGCTCGCCACGTTCCGGCAGGCGCTCGACAAGGTCAAGGGCCTCGACGCGCCGGACGAGTTCAAGGACTTCCAGCAGCAGGTGTCCGACTCCGCCCCCGGGACGATCAAGGCGATCGACAAGGTCAAGGACCCGGTCGAGTCCGGCGACCCGAAGGCGTTCACGCGGGCGATGAAGAGCGTCGACGTCACGAAGCCCTTCCCGGCCCTGCCGGCCGCGCTGAAGAAGCAGGCGGCCGCCTGCAGCGCCTTCTAGCAGAGGCTCACCAGCCGACGCCCACGAGCACCGGCTCGGGGTGCAGCGCGACGCCGAACGCGTCCCGCACCCCGTCGGCGACCTCGTGGGCCAGGGCGAGCAGGTCGGCCGCCCCGCCCCCGCGCGACGTCAGCGCGAGGGTGTGCTTCGAGGAGATCGCGGCGCCGGGGCGGGCGTGCCCGCGGGCGAACCCGGCGCGCTCGATCAGCCACGCCGCGGAGGTCTTCGTCCGCCCCGGGTCGGCGGGGAAGGCCGGGGGCTCGACCCCGTCGCCGAGCCGGCGCGCGACCAGGGTCCGCAGCCGCGCGAACGCGTCGTCGTCGAGGATCGGGTTCGTGAAGAACGACCCCGCCGAGCGGGTGTCGGGATCGCCGGGGTCCAGCACCATCCCCTTGCCGCGCCGCAGCGCGAGCACCGCGTCGCGCAGCTCGGCCGACGGCACCCGGCGGCCGTCCTCCGCCCCGACGGCGCGGGCGAGCTCGCCGTACCGCACCGGGCGGCCGAGGGCGGACCGCTCGAGCGCGAACGTGACGTCGAGGACGACGTGGTCCGCCCGGCCCTTCAGCACGCTGTCGCGGTACGCGAAGCCGAGCTCCTCGGCGGTGAGGCGCACGACCCGCCCGGTCCGGCGGTCCAGCGCGCGGACCGCCACGACCGTGTCCGCGACCTCCTGCCCGTAGGCCCCCACGTTCTGGATCGGTGTCGCGCCGGCCGCGCCGGGGATCCCCGACAGGCACTCGAGACCCGCGAGGCCGTCGGCGACCGAGCGGGCGACGACGGCGTCCCACGGCTCGCCCGCGGCGACGGTCCGCAGCACGGTCGGTGCGTCGCCCGACGGCGCGGGGCCCTCGACGTCCGCGGTCCCCGTCGTCCGGATCACCACGACGTCTCCGGCGACCGGGCCGTCGCCGATCACGAGGTTGCTGCCGCCCGCGAGGAGCAGGACCGGCCGCCCGGTGGCGTCCGCGTCCGTGACCGCCGCGACCAGCGCCTCCTCGTCCTCGGCCACGACCAGGCGGTCCGCGGTGCCGCCCACCCCGAGGGTCGTCAGCGGGCCGAGCGGGACGGCGGCGCCGGAGCGGGCCACGGGGAGTCCGGGGACAGGGAGGACCGCGTCGGGCACCGCCCAAGGGTACGACCGCGTCGACCCGCCCGGCGGCCCGGCCCCTCCCACCGCGTGCTCCCGCTAGGTTGCCGCCATGATCTTCCGCCGTACACGACTTCTCGCTCCTGCGCTCCTCACCACCGCGGGCCTCGCGATGGCCGGTTGCGGCGGCGGGTCCAACGGCGACGAGGGCACCTACGTGAAGACCTACGAAGGCGCCTGCAAGAAGATCGTGACGTCCGCGACCGGTGCCCAGACGGCGATCGCGGGCCTCGCGACCGGCAGCTCCACGGTGTCCGACGCGAACGTCGCGAAGGTTCGGGAGAGCCTCGGCGAGGTGCTCGACACGTTCGACAGCCAGATCTCCGTCCTCGCGGACGCCGACGCCCCGAAGAAGTGGTCGTCGTTCCAGAAATCGCTGAAGGGCACCGCCGACGACGCGAAGAAGGCGGTCGGCACGGCGAAGGAGAAGCTCGCCGAGATCAAGACCCAGAAGGACCTGCCGAAGATCACCGGCGTCTTCGCGAGCCTCGACCTGAAGTCGGCCAAGAGCGAGAAGGTCCCCGACGACCTCGCGAAGAAGGCTCCGAGCTGCAACACGCTGCTCAACAGCGGCAGCTGAGCCCGGAACGGCGGAGGGCCGGGAGCGTCGCTCCCGGCCCTCCGCCGACCGCAGGTGTCGCGGGTCCTACGGGACGCGCACGCCCGAGATCGTGCGGGCGATCACGAGCTGCTGGATCTCGGAGGTGCCCTCGAAGATCGTCATGATCTTCGAGTCGCGGTGGAAGCGCTCCACCGGGTACTCGCGCGTGTAGCCGTTGCCGCCGAGGATCTGGATGGCCTCCTCGGTGATGCGGACGCCGGCCTCCGACGCCTTGTACTTCGCCATCGAGCCCTCGGCGTTCGGGAACTCGGCCTTCTGGCCGCGCAGCGTGGCGCCGCCCATCCAGGCCGCGCGCTGCACGAGCAGGCGGGCGGCGTCGAGCTCGGTCTTCATGTTCGCGAGCTTGAACGCGATGGCCTGGTTCTCGATGATCTTGCGGCCGAACTGCTCGCGCTCCTTCGCGTAGTCGAGCGCGTAGTCGTAGGCGGCGCGGGCGACGCCGATGGCCATCGCGCCGACGGCGGGGCGGGAGGCCTCGAACGTCGCCATCGAGGCGTTGCCGTGGGAGCGCTTGCCCTCGCGCGCCTTCGCGAGGCGGGCGTCGAGCTTGTCCTTGCCGCCCAGCAGGTAGGCGCCGGGGACGCGGGCGTCGTCGAGGTTGACGTCGGCCGTGTGCGAGGCGCGGATGCCGTGCTTCTTGACCTTGGCGCCCTGCGAGATGCCCTTGATCTCCGACATCGGGACGATGAAGGCGGCGTGGCCGCGCGAGCCGAGGGACGGGTCGACCGTGGCGATGACGACGTGGACGTCGGCGATGCCGCCGTTGGTGGCCCACGACTTGGAGCCGTTGATGACCCACTCGTCGGTGGCCTCGTCGTACTTCGCCGTCGTGCGGACGTTCGAGACGTCGGAGCCGGCGTTCGGCTCGGACGAGCAGAACGCGGCGATCACGGGCTCGGAGGCGGAGCCGTAACAGCGCGGCAGCCACTCGGCGATCTGCTCCTGCGTGCCCTGGCCGAAGATGGCCGAGACGGCGAGGCCGGTGCCCTGGAGCGCCATGCCGATGCCGGCGTCGCCCCAGAAGATCTCCTCGAGGAAGATCGGGGTCAGCTGGCCCGTCGGGTCGAGGAACATCGACATCGTCGACTCGAGCCCGTAGAGGCCGATCTCGGCGGCCTCCTTGACGATCGGCCAGGGGAACTCCTCGCGCTCGTCCCACTCGGCGCCGGCCGGGCGGATCGTGTTGACGGAGAACTCGCGGACCCAGTCGCGGAGGGTCTGCTGCTCCTCGTTCAGCTCGAGGTTGAACGTCTGCCACTCCGGCTTCATGCGCTCCTGCGCAAGCTCGCCGGCGATGGTCATGAAGTCGGAGGTGGTGCTCATGGTGCGGGTCCTCGGAAGAACGCGGGGAACGAATACCCCCCGGTCGGGGGCGTCTGACCCGAAGTGTAACCACGGTTTACAGACGATGCAACCGTGGGTAGGATCACACCCGATGGCCCCCAGGAGCTCCACCACCCCGGACCGCCGCTCCGGTGCCGCCGCCCGTCGTCGCGACCGCGAGCGGGAGATCCTCGGGGCCACCCGCAGGCTCCTCGACGAGCGGGGCGCGCAGGACGTCCAGATCGACGACGTCGCCCGCGAGGCCGGGCTGAACAAGGCCCTCATCTACCGGCACTTCAGCGGCAAGGACGAGCTCTTCGCGCTCGTGATCGTCTCCTACGTCGACGACTTCCTGGCCGACGTCGCGGAGCTGTCGGACGCGGGGCCGGCGGCCGACCGCCTGGCGGACTTCGCCGAGACGTTCCTCGGCTTCTGCCTCGCCCACCCGGCGTTCGTCGAGTCCGCGATGACGATGCTCCGGCAGCCCGGGACCGAGCTGCTCGAGGTCGTCAGCGAGGGCGCGATGCTCCAGATGGGTCGTGCGGTCGCCGCGGCGCTGCACCGCCCGATCGAGCTGCTGCGCGAGGGCGACGCCGCCGGGGAGTTCACCGTCGCCGAGCCGGACTACACGGCCAACGCGATGTACGTCCAGATCCTCGGGCTCGCGCACCTCGCGCGCGTCGGCAACGCGATCCGCGAGCTCCCCGACGGGATGCCGTGGTTCTTCGCGGTGCGGACCGACCAGGTCCGCCACTCCGTGCGGTCGCTCGTGCGGGCGGCGCTCCTGCCCGCCCCGTGACCGCTCCCGGGAGCGGCGCGGGACGCGGTTCCTAGAACGCGGGGACGGGGCCCGTGAGGCCGGCGGCCTCGCGGGCAGGGCGGTACGACGAGGCGAACGCGGCGACCGCCGTGGCCTCCGTCTTCGAGGCGCCGCGGACGCCCTGCAGGCACTGACGGGCGACGCCCTCGGGGCCCGTGTTGTCGAACGACGCGATGCAGCCGGTGATCTTCGTCGCCGTCGCCGCGCCGGCCTCGTAGGCGACCGCGAGCTTCTCGGTGATCGCGCGCTGGTTGTCCTGCTTCGTGTCGATCGCACGGGCGCGGGCGGCGGAGCTCGCGCGGCTCGTCGCGACGCTCCTGAAGGCGGTGGCCGCGGCGTCCAGCGCCGCGTCCTGCGACTCCGGGGCCGCGCCCTGCCCGTCCCACGCGGAGACGCCGTCGCGGGCCGCGCGCAGCAGCGCGAAGCCGCGGGTCAGCTGGGAGCGGATGCCGTCGCCCTTCTGCAGCGCTGCGTCGACCTTGTTGACGAACGGGGACGACGACGTCCTGCGCCCGGCGGACCCGGTGGTCCCCGGCTTCGACCGCGATCCGGACGCCCGGGCGCGGACGGCGATGCCGAGGACCTTGGTCCCGCGGATCGCGTCCTTCGTGTTCGCGATGTCGTCGATGTCCTTCAGCGCCGCCGCGGCCCGTGCGGAGCGGGCGCCGAGCTGGCTGAGGACCTTCGACCGCGGGTCGGCCAGGACGCTGACGACGGCGGAGAGGTACAGGCGGTCGGTCGCGAGCGCGCGGCGGACCCGCGTCGTGCGGCCGGTCGTGCCGGACTCGACGCCCTCGGTCTCGTCCTGCACGTCGCGCAGCGTGCTGAGCGCAGCCCGGGCGGCACCGAGCGCGGCGGCGGGATCCGTCTCCCCCTCGAGCTCCTCGAGGCGGTCCGACAGGGTGCGGTGGTCGGCCACGACGCGGGAGACCTGCGTCTTCAGCGAGTCCTTCTCCTTCTCGAGCGGGTCGAGGTTCGCGACGTACCAGATGGCGTAGAGGATCCCGAGGAGGATCAGCGGCACCAGCAGGCGGACGAGGATCGGGGCCCGCCGGCGGGTGCGGGACAGCGCGGTCGCCGCCTGCTCCCCCGAGCGCACCAGCGGGACGCCGCAGCTCGGGCAGTAGCGCGACCCCATGACGACGCGGGCGTCGCACCGCGTGCACCCGATGACCGGCGGCTCCGCCGGCCCGTCGTCGTCGAGCAGGACGTCACCGGACGCGTCGTCGCGGTGCTCGTCGTCACCGACGGGCGTTCGGAGGTCGTCTGTCGAGGTGTCGCTCATGGCGGGGATCCGGCGCGCCGTGCCGATGCACGCGGGCCGGGGCGGTTCCGGGGAAGATTCCACGCGACCGGTGGAGATCCTCCCGGACGCGACGGCGGATCTTCGCATGCCGGACGACGCGAGGGGCACCGACCTGGCTACCCTGTGTCGTCGTTTCGTCGGAGCAGGACCACAGGAGGCCCAATGGGTCGTTACACCGGGCCGGTCGAGCGGCTCTCGAGGCGCGAGGGCGTCGATCTCGAACTCAAGGGCGCTCGTCGCCTCGCAGGCAAGGGCGCGCTCGAGCGTCGTGGGGCGCTGCCCCCGGGCCAGCACGGCGGTGGCCGTCGCGTCAAGACGTCCGTCTACGCCCAGCAGCTGCGTGAGACGCAGCGCGCCAAGCGCTACTACGGCATCCGCGAGAAGCAGTTCCGCAACCTCATGAACGAGGCCAGCAAGCGGAACGCGGAGAACACGGTCACGGGTGAGCGCATGCTGCAGCTCCTCGAGTCGCGTGTCGACAACATCATCGTCCGCCTCGGCTTCGCGTCCACGCGTGCCCAGGCCCGCCAGTTCGTCTCGCACGGCCACGTGCTCGTGAACGGCCAGCGCCACACGGTCGCGTCCGCGCGCCTGTCCCCGGGCGACGTCGTGACGATCAAGGACGGCAGCCCCGTCCGCCCGATCGCCACGGAGTCCACCGAGCTGATCGCGATCGTCCCGGCCTGGCTCGAGGCCGACCACGACGGCCTCTCCGGCCGCGTCCTCCGCCTCCCGGAGCGTCACGAGATCCAGGTGCCGATCACCGAGCACCTCATCGTCGAGCTCGCCGGCCGCCGGTAGCGGCCCGGCACCCGCCGCTCGCGGGTGCCACCCAGGACGCTCCGGCGTCCACCCGCGTCGCGCACGCCGCGACGCCCCGGCCCTCCGCCGGACTCTCCGACACCCACCCGCTCCCGCCACCCGGCGGGACCGGGGCGGGCGGTCGTCGCTTCCCGCGGTGCGCGCCCCGACCGGCGCCCGTCCCGCAACGCTCCGGGTCCGCCGGCGAACCCGTCCCGATGTTCGGAGCCACCCCGTCCGCCGGTCGGGGGGTCTGCCTCCGTGCTCCCCGGGCGGTCGGTTGCCTCCTCGACAGATGTCCTACACCAGCCGTAGGATGTCTGGGTCCACCGATCGGTGGCCTCGACCCGGCGTCCCCGCGGGCCAGAGGCACCGAGCAAGGCGAAGAACCTCAGTGCACCACGTCAGATCACGTCCCCCGCTTCTGGCTCTCGTCCTGTCCCTCGTCGCTTTCGGCTCCACCCTCGTGGTGGCCTCGGGCGCGCAGGCGGCCGAGCAGCCGAGCTTCCAGTGTCGGGCCAGCGCCCTCGCGGCGTCCATCGCCAACCAGCCGTACGTCGAGCCCCTCGTGGCCAACGGCCTCAAGGGCTCGGTCCCCGGCCCCGTCTTCGACAAGGCGGCCTGCTCCAACGACGAGCAGGGCGCCGGCGACGTCACCTCCTCCGTCGGGCTCCAGGGCCTGATCGGGACCTCGGCGGTCCAGGAGAAGACGACCCTGACGCCCGAGACCGGGTCGTCGGCCGCACAGACCGCGACCGCGTCGACCACGATCGCGGACCTCGACCTGCGCCTGCTGGGCACGAACCCGAGCTTCCTGAAGATCGGGGCGGTCAAGGCGACCGCGACCGCCAAGTGCGTGAACAAGAAGCCCGTGTTCACCGGCTCGTCGGAGATCACGAACGTCCAGCTGCTCGGGCAGCCCGTCACGCTCGACGGACTCGTCAACGGGCTGGCCAAGGCGCTGTCCGACGCCGGCCTCGACGCCGTCGTGAAGATCTACCCGCTGAACCAGGTGACGAAGACCGCGGACTCGGTCGTCGTGACCCCGCTCCGGATCCAGATCCTCTCCGGCGGCTCGTCCAAGGGCGGCCTCGTGGACCTGACCGTCGGCGAGACGAAGGTCGCCCAGCGCGGCAACGCGTGCGACCCGCCCGCGGACAACCCGGACAACCCGGACGACGGCGGCGACGGCATCTGCCCCGTCGGCTCGATCCCGGTCGGCCAGGGCCCGCGGGTCTGCCAGATCCCGGCGACGGACCGCTACGGCCTCGTCGTCATCGGCGTGCCGAACAGCACCGACACGCCGCGCGGCGGCCGGGTGCTCCCGCTGCCCGAGGCCCGCCGTCTGGCCGAGGCCGGCCAGCTGCCGAACTCGAAGTGCCTCCGCGGTCCGGGGGTCGGCTACGTCGTCCTCGGCGACAACGGCAAGGACCTGATCTACGGCACGAAGAACCGCGACCGCATCATGGGTCTCGGCGGCAAGGACGCCCTGTCGGCCCTCGACGCGGGCGACTGCATCGACGGCGGCTCCGGCAACGACCGCATCTACGGCGGGACCGGCGGCGACCGGCTCTACGGCGGCACCGGCACCGACCACGTCTACGGCGAGAACGGCAACGACCGCATCTACGGCGGGGCGTCGCGTGACGCGCTGTACGGCGACAAGGGCAACGACTCGATCTACGGCGAGTCGGGCAACGACCGCATGTACGGCGGGCAGGGCAACGACACGATGCTCGGCGCCGACGGCAACGACACGCTCTACGGCCAGGACGGCCGGGACCGGCTCGACGGCGGGGTCGGCAACGACCGCCTCTCCGGCGGCTTCAACCGCAACTACATCATCGGCGGCACCGGTCGCTCCTCGGTCTTCAACGGCCGGCCGAGCACCGGGCGATCGACGATCGACCTGCGGAAGGCGACCGCGCCGTCCGTCGTGAAGTGCGGCTCGGGCACGGACGTCGTGCTCGCCAACCGGAAGTACGCCTCGCGCAACCGGTACTCGTCCAACTGCAGGACGATCCGGGTCTCGCGGTAGCGACCCCGCGCGCCGCCCGCGGGCGGCGCGCACCGACGCAGGACCCGCGCACCCGCCCCACGGCGGGTGCGCCGCGTTTCCGGGTCCACCCCGAGGGACCGTCGGCCCCGGGGCCGGCGACCGCGCGAGCGTCCCCCGGCCCGCAGAACGGCGGGTGCGCCACGGAGCCCGATCGCGTAGCGTGCGCCCAGCATGAGCAGCGATCCCGAACCCGTCCCGACGCACGAGCCGTCCGTGCCCCTGCACATCGATCAGCTGCTGGAGCAGCGCTCGGTGGCCGCGGGCGTCGAGGCCCTCGCCCGGCGCAACTCCCACCACCTCGCCGACATGGACGACGCGGAGCGCGAGGACGCCCGCGTGCTGTGGTCCGAGATGGTCGCCGAGATCCTGGGCTCCGTCCGCGACGCGCTCGGCGGGTCCGTCGTCAAGGACGGTCCCGGACGCGCCGTGATCATCCTCTCCGACCACCCGCAGGAGCCCGGCGAGGTCCAGGCCGAGGCCATCTTCTCGCCGCAGATCGAGGAGGTCCCCGGTCCCGACGGCGAGAACCAGGTCGTCGCGACGTTCGCCCAGGTCCTCGGCATGCAGGTCGCCGACCTCCTCCCCCAGCTCGCCGAGCAGATGGCGGCGGACGTCGAGGAGGGCGAGGACGGCCCGGAGCTCGGTCCCCGCGACTGAGCCTCCTCGCCGGCCCCCGGGCCGGCACGCCGCACGCGCGGACGCTGCACTAGCGTCCGCGCGGTGCTGATCCTCGTGCCGCCCTCGGAGGGCAAGACCGCGCCGCGGTCGGGCCCACCGCTCGACCTCGACGCGCTCTCGCACCCGGGGCTGACCCCGGTCCGCGACGCGACGCTCGAGGCCCTCGAGGCGCTGTCCGCCGGCGACGAGGCGGTCGCCCTGGAGGAGCTGCACCTCGGGCCGAAGAGCCGCGACGACCTCGAGCGCAACCGCGTGCTGCGGACCGCCCCCACCGCGCCGGCGTCCCGGGTCTACACCGGCGTCCTCTTCGACCGCCTGGGGCTGACGTCGCTGCGCGGCGGCGCCAAGGAGCGCGCGGAGGAGCACGTCCGGATCGTCAGCGCGCTGTGGGGCGTCCTAAGGCCGTCGGACCCGATCCCCGCGTACCGGTGTCCGGCCGGGGCGCGACTCCCGGGTGCCGAGAGCGCGCGGCGCACGTGGCAGGAGCCCCTGGCGGCCGTCCTCCCCGCCGACCAGCTGGTGGTGGACCTGCGCTCCGGGCCCTACCGGGAGCTGTGGCGCGGGCCCGCCGACGCCCCGACGGTGCTCGTCGGCGTCGTCCGCGAGTCCGGCGGGAAGCGGACGGTCGTCAGCCACGACGCGAAGGCGACGCGCGGCGCGATCGCCCGCGCGCTCCTGCGCGACAAGCCGGTGTGGAACGGCCCGGAGACGCCCGCGCGGGTGGCGAAGCGGATCGCCGCCGCCGGCTGGACGGTCGAGCTGGGCGAGGAGCGCCGAGGCGGCGCGGTCGAGCTGACCGTCGTCGAGCAGGCGCCCTGAGCCCGGGCCGGGGTGCGGCGGCCGCCGGGCCGCCGGTTCACCGGCCCGCGGGCGGACGCAGCTGGGCGTCGAACGCCTCGCCGGCGAGCAGCAGCAGGCGGGCCTCGTCGTCCTCGTCGTCGGAGACCACGCCGATCGAGACCGCGAGCGCCTGGGCCTGGACGAGCAGCACCCGGGCGAGGTCCGTCGGATCGCCCTCGCGGATCGACCCGTCGTCCTGTCCGCGACGGACGCCGGCCTCGAGCACCGTCAGCATCACCCGCTGCGAGACCCCGGTGCGAGCGGTCACGTAGGGGAGCAGGAACTCGGGGTCGACGTCGAGGATCTTGCGGAAGAGGTCGTCGCGTCGCATCCCGCGGCAGCCCGCCACGATCGTCGCAGCGAGGCGCTCCCTGGCGGACGGCAGTCCCTCCGCGGCGCGGCCGGCGGCGACGACCGCCCGGCCGAAGTCCAGCGTGACGAGATCGCGGAGCACGGTCTCGACGTCCGGGTAGTGCCGGTAGAGCGTCGTGCGGCTGACGTCCGCCCGGCGCGCGACGTCGCTCATGGTGACCCGGGAGATGCCGCGGTCCAGGACGCACGTGCGCGCGGCCTCGAGCAGGCGGAGGGCGATGGGCGGCCGGTCGAGGAGCGCACGGACGATCGCCTCGGGGTCGCCGCCTGCCGCCTGGTGCTGCTCCTCGATGGTCATCGGACCCCATCATGCCCGGCCGGGCGCCGCGGAGCGGTTCCGCCGGGCGTTGCGCGAAGGTCTGCGGAGCGTCGCGCGCGCCGACGGGTCCCGGTGCTGCCGCGCCCGGTGGATCCGGGGCCGCGTCGGCGTCCTCCGATCGTCTGCCCCATCGTGTCCCGCCGCCTCCTCACCGCGCTCCTGCTCGCCCTCGCCCTCGTCCTCGTGGGGGCCGCCGTCGGGCTGCTCCTCGTCGACGACCGCCCGTGGTGGTCGGCGGTGGCGGGCGGTGGCGTCGGGGCGCTCGTCGCCGGGCCCCCGGCGTTCGTCCTGGGCCGCCGGACGACGCGCCTGACCGGTGGGGCCCACGCCCAGGCGGTGTCGGGCCTGCCGCTCGTCGCGCACGTCCCGCCGCCCGGGTCCGATGCCGCCGACGCCCGCCGGGCGGACGAGGCGTTCCGGATGCTCCGCGCGGCGCTCGTGCCCGCCCCCGGCCCGGACGACGCCCCCGGCCTCGTCGTGGTCGTGACGTCCGCCGCCCCCGGCGAGGGCAAGACCACCGTCGCCGCCGGCCTCGCCCGCGCCCTGGCCCGTGCCGGCCGCCCCGTCGTCGCGGTCGAGACCGACCTGCGGCGCCCGGCGCTCTCCGGGGCCCTCGGCGTCCCCGGGAACCCCGCGCGCGGTCTGACGGCCGCGATCGTCGGCGGCGTGCCGGTCGCCGACCTGCTGATCGAGGTCGAGGCCGGCCTCCGTCTGCTGCCCGCCGGCGAGCTCCCGCCCAACGCGCCGGAGCTCCTCGGCAGCCCGGACGCCGCCCGGGTGCTCCGGGAGCTCTCGGCGTCGGGCGTCGACGTCGTCCTCGACACCGCCCCGCTCCTGCCGGTGGCGGACACGCGCGAGCTCCTCGCGCACCCCATCGGTCGACGGACGGTCCTGGTCTCGCGACCCGGGGTCTCGGACAGCGACGAGCTGCGGGCCGCGGTCGCGCTGCTCCCGGACGGCTCCGGTGCCGTCCTCGCCGTCTCGGGCCGGGCCCACGCGCCGCGCAGCTACGACGCGTACCTGCGGGACGGCGCGCGGGTCTGAGCCCGCGGGCCGCCTAGCCCGCCGCGCGCAGGGCGGCGTCGGGCTCGGCGACGCCGTAGGACTCGCGCAGGCGCCGGAGCACGTCCTCGCGGGTCATGCCCGACGCGAGGAGCTCGCGGGCGACGAGGGTCGCGGTCCCGGACGGCGGGACCGGCTCGGGCGTCGGGGCCGGCTCGAGCGTCGGGGCCCGCTCGGGCGGTGGGACCGCTTCCCGCGGCGGATCGGGCGCCTGCTGCGGAGGCGCGGACCCGCCCGTCGCGCCGGCGCCGGCGGTCGTCGTCGGGACCTGCAGCCGGTCGACCGCGGCGTCGGTCTCCGCCGGGCGCTCCTCGAGCCCGTCGACCAGTGCGAGGAGCGCGTCGACCCGCCCGCGCAGGCGGTCGATCCGGCCGACCAGGGCGCCGGGGTCGGTCGCCTGCCCGTCGTCGGCCACCGGGACGGCGGGCTCGGCGGCGGGGCCGGGGGCGGACGCGGATCCGGCCGCCGGCGCGGACCC
>NZ_KI912613.1:5519652-5521807 GCF_000519325.1 Patulibacter minatonensis DSM 18081
GCGATCTACATCTACAACTATCTCCTGAACTCGCTGCTCTTGGGCGCGTTCCCGGAGACCGCGACCCTCCGCTAGGGGCTGAGAGCTATGGAAGCTGGAAACTCTCCCGCGCCGTACCAGCCCACCGGGGCGGGCCGCAAGGGCACCCCGACCGGTCTGGAGCGGTTCGCTGCGGGGTTCGTCGACCCGGTCCGCAACATCCTGGTGGAGGCCGGGCAGATCGGTGCGTTCGCGGGCCGGTCGTTCTTGGAGCTGCGCGGCACGCTGCGGTATTCCGCGGAGATGATGCGGCAGGTCGCGTTGTTGATCACCGGGTCCGCGATGGTGTTGTGGGCGATGCAGTTCACGTTCGGACTGACGTGCGGCAACGAGGCCGTGTATGTCCTGCGCGGCTACGGCGCCTCGTCGTATGCCGGGGTGTTCTCGGCGATCTGTCCGGTGCGTGAGGCGACGCCGTTCATGTTCGCGTACATGATCGGCGCGAAGATCGGTTGCGGCTACGTCGCCGAGCTGGGGTCGATGCGGATCAACGAGGAGATCGACGCGATGGAGTCGCTGGGCATCAACCCGATGCGCTACCTCGTCGGCACCCGCCTCTTGGCGAACATCCTCGTCAGCCTGCCGATCTTCATCAGTGGTCTGGTGCTGTTCTACCTGGGTGAGGTGTTCGTCATCTTGTTCCAGATCGGCGAGATCTCGCGCGGGGCATGGGAATCGGTGCACTGGGCGTTCACTGATGCACCGTCGGTGATCTTCAGTTATCTGAAGACGTTGGTGATGTGGGTCGCGATCGTGATCGCGGCGATGTACTACGGGATCAACGCCAAGGGCGGACCCGTAGGAGTTGGTGAGGCGACCGCCCGATCGATGGTGGTGGCGCTGATCCTGACGATGGTGCTCAACGAGGGCTTCACGATCCTCTTCTGGGGCGCCGATTCCAAGCTGCCCGTCGGAGGCTGAACAGTCGTGTCTGATCAGGACAACACGCGTACGCCCCTGCGCAAGCTGGGCCCGAACCGCACCAAGGTTCGAGCCCAGGCGTCGGGCCGGCGCGGCCCAAATCCCGCGGTGCGAGGCGGCCGGTGGCTCGTCGGCCACCCGTGGTCCATCATCGGCGCTGCCGTCCTCGTGTGGTTCGTGATCTGGGTCATCGGGACCCGGTCAGAGCCGCACCACATCAAGGCGGCGTTCCCGACCGCCTTCAACCTCCGCCCGGGTCAGGACGTCGCGATCGACGGCCGTGACGCCGGCAAGATCTCCGACGTCGAGTACAAGGACGGCCGCGCGGTCGTCGAGATGGGCATCTCGGACGACTACTGGCCGATCCCGCAGGGCACGACGGCGACCTCCCGGTACGGCACCACGATCGGTTCCGGTACCAGGCGCGTCGACCTGCAGCTCGGGCCGAAGGGCGGCAAGGACCTCCCCGAGGGCGGCATCATCGCCACGAAGGACACGCGTCCCGCGGTCGACATCGACGCGGTGCTCAACACGCTCAACGGCAAGACGCGGCAGTCCGTCACGGACCTGACGCAGAAGATGGACCGGGCGCTGTCGGGGTCCGAGCAGGACACCAACGACTCGCTCGCCTCCACGCCCGAGGGCCTCAAGCAGATCGACGGGTTCCTCAAGGACCTCGGCGGCGACAGCGTCGCGCTGTCCGGCCTGATCACGAACGCCGACCGCCTGACGAAGATCCTCGCCGCCCGCTCGGGGCAGGTCCAGGACCTCGTCACCGTGTCCTCCCGCACCTTCCAGGCGTTCGCCGCCCGGTCGACGCAGGTCCAGCAGACGCTCGACGGCATCCCGTCGGCGCTCGGCGAGACCCGCACGACCCTCCGGCGCGTGGACGGCAGCCTCGGCGGCCTCCAGCAGCTCGTCGACGACCTGAAGCCGGGCGCGAAGAAGATCCGCCCGCTCGCCAAGGCCGCGACGCCCGCGCTGCAGAACCTGTCCTCGATCGTCCCCGCGGCGCTCTCGACCGTGCGGACGACGACCAAGGTCGCGCCCGAGCTCAACACTCTCCTCACCAATGGCACGCCGTTCCTGAACAAGGTGGGCCGCGTGACGAAGGAGGCCACACCGATGCTCGACTGCGTGCGGCCGTACACCCCGGACATCATCAGCGCACTCGGCGGCTTCGGCAGCTGGGCAT